>CBDBMZ010000003.1:0-5767500 GCA_965207615.1 Vicinamibacterales bacterium | reverse complement strand
CAGCGAGGGATGGACGTTCAGGATGCGGTCGCGGAACGCGGAGACGAACGCCGGGCCGAGGAGGCGCATGAACCCGGCGAGGCAGACGAGGGCGATGTCGTATCGGCGCAGGGCGGCCGCGAGCTCGCGGTCGTAGGCTTCTCGCGACCCGTGCGCGGTGTGGTTCAGCACCACCGTCTCGATGCCGGCGCGACGGGCGCGCTCGAGCCCCGGGGCATCGGGCCGGTTCGAGATGACCACCGCGATCTCGGCGACCAGCCGTCCCGCCGCGATGGCCTCGATGATCGCCTGCAGATTGCTGCCGCGCCCCGAGATCAGGACGCCGAGGCGGCGGTTCGCCGCCCCCCCGCGTCCCGCGCCGGGGCCCGGACCCGGGGCGGTCGCACCGCTCATGGATACCGCACCACGCCGTCGCCGGCGGTGACCCGTCCGATGACGGCGGCGCCCGGCTCGCCGCGTTGGCGGAACCGCGCGAGCAGGCCGTCGCGCTCCTCGGGGGAGCAGAAGACGACGAGGCCGATGCCCATGTTGAACGTGCGGAACGCCTCCGCGTCGCTGAGGCCGCCGTGGCGCTGCAGGAACGTGAACACCGGCGGCGGCGCCCAGGCGCCCCGGTCGATGTCGACAGCGGTGCCCGGGGGCAGCACGCGGGGAAGATTGTCGGTCAGGCCGCCCCCGGTGATGTGGGCCATGGCCTTGACGGCCCCTTCGGCGCCGAGCAACGGGGACACCAGGGAGAGGTACGAGCGATGCGGCCGCAACAGCACGTCGCCGACCGGTCCGTCGAGCCCCTCCGCAACCGAATCGACGTTCAGGCCCAGGGTGTCGAACACGATGCGGCGGGCAAGCGAGTAGCCGTTGGTGTGGAGGCCGTTGGACGGCAGGCCGACCACCTCGTCGCCGAGGCGGATGCGGCGGCCGTCGATCAGGCAAGCGCGGTCGGCGATGCCGACGATGAAGCCGGCGAGGTCGTACTCGCCGTCGGCGTAGAACCCCGGCATCTCCGCCGTCTCGCCTCCGAGGAGGGCGCACCCGTTCTCGGCGCAGGCGGCCGCGATGCCGCGGACCACCGCCTCGGTGACATCGGGCGCGAGCCGCCCGGTCGCGAGGTAATCCAGGAAAAAGAGCGGCCTCGCCCCCTGCACCAGGATGTCGTTGACGCAGTGGTTGACGAGGTCGCGGCCGACCGTGTCGTGCCGGTCGGCGAGGAACGCCACCTTCAGCTTGGTCCCGACCCCGTCGGCGCTCGACACGAGCACGGGGTCGGCCAGCCCCGTCAGGTCCGGACGGAACAGGCCGCCGAAGCTGCCGATCTCCGAGAGGACGCCGGGGGTGAACGTACCGCGGGCGAGGGCCCGGATTCGCCGCACCGCCTCCGCGCCGGCATCGATGTCGACGCCCGCGGACCGGTAATCGAGAGCGGCCCGGGTCGTCATGGCACGTCCGGCAGCTTCAGCGCCATCTGCATGTAGGCTTCCGCGTCCTTCGGGCCGGCGACGGGGTAGATGCCGGTGTAGCACGAGGTGCAGTAGTCTCCGCTGCCGGCCCCGACCGCCTCGCGCAGGCCGTCCAGGCTGAGGTAGGCGAGCGTGTCCGATTTCACGTAGCGGCAGATCTCCTCGACCGCGTGGTTGGCGGCGATGAGCTCCGACTGCCTCGGGGTGTCGATGCCGTAGTAGCAGGGAGAGACGGTCGGCGGGCAACTGATCCGCATATGGATCTCGCGGGCGCCGGCGGCGCGGATCATCCCGACGATCTTGCGGCTGGTCGTGCCCCGGACGATGGAGTCGTCGACGAGGACGACCCGCTTCCCCTGGAGGACGCTCCGCACCGGATTCAGCTTCACGCGCACGCGGAACCCGCGGATTTCCTGTTGCGGCGCGATGAACGTCCGGCCCACGTAATGGTTCCGGATGAGCCCCATCCGCATCGGCAGCCCCGACTCCTCGGCGTAGCCCATGGCCGCGCAGATGCCGGAGTCGGGTATCGGCACCACGACGTCGGCGTCCACCGGCATCTCGCTTGCGAGCAGCCGTCCGAAGTTGGTCCGCACCTCGTGGACGCTCTGGCCGAACACCACGCTGTCGGGCCGGGCGAAGTACACGTGCTCGAAGACGCAGTGCGCCAGCCGGGCGGGCGGGAACGGGCGGTACGAGCGCCGGCCGTCCCGATCGACGACGAGCAACTCGCCCGGCTCGATGTCCCGCAGGTACCGTGCCCCGATCAGATCGAGCGCGCAGGTCTCCGAGCAGACGACGGTCGCGTCTCCGAGGACGCCGAGCACGAGGGGGCGGAACCCGTGGGGGTCGCGCACCGCCATCAGGTGGTCCCGGGTCAGGACCACCAGCGAGAACGCTCCCCGCACCTGCCGGACCGACTCGACGATGGCGTCGGCAGGCGCATCGGCCGCCGAGCGAGCGTAGAGATGCAGCACGACCTCGGTGTCGCTACCGGTCTGGAAGATGTGTCCCTGCCGCACCAGATCGTCGCGCAACTCGGCCGCGTTGATGAGGTTCCCGTTGTGGCAAAGGGCGATCTCGCCGTGCACGCAGTCGATGAGGAGCGGTTGCGCATTGACGATCTGGCTGTCGCCGGCCGTGGAGTACCGCACGTGACCGATCGCCGTGTCGCCCGCCAGCGAGGCCACCGCCTCCTCGTCGATGGCCTCCGACACCTGCCCCATGGCCCGCGTCAGGTGCACGCGCTCGCCGTCGCTGGTGGCGATGCCGGCGCTCTCCTGGCCCCGGTGCTGCAGCGCGTACAGCCCGAGGCGGGTCAGGGCGGGAGCCTCCGGATGCCCGTGGATGCCGAAGACGCCGCATTCGTCGTGGAACTTGTCGTCGTCCATGACCAACCCGCCATTCGTCGCCTCGCGGCTCCGTCTGGCGCCCCACCGACCCCCCGCGAGTCCGCGCCGTTCCACGGCGCAGACTCCTACGGCCCAGCCTCCCGGGACGCGGACGCCTGCACCGCCCCCGGCTCGAAGTGGCGGGCCAGCCCCGAGGCCCAGGCGTGCTCGGCATCGGCCAGCGCCGTGTCGGCGGCCACCTCGCCGGCCACGGACACCGTCACCCGGCCGCCCCCGGTGCGGCCGATCACCGACGCCGGCACGCCGAGGTCGCGCGCCAGCGCCAGCAGCCCGGCCCGTTCCGCGCGTTGCGCCGAGACGATGATCCGGGAGGGCGCCTCGCCGAACAGGGCGCGCACGACGCCGAACCCACCGTCCGGGGCGCTCGGCCCCGGCAGATCGACGCGCGCGCCGATGCCGCCGCTCTCGATGCAGCACTCGGCCAGCGCCACCGCGAGCCCGCCTTCCGCGCAGTCGTGGGCCGAACATATCATCCCGCGGCGCGACGCATCCACCACCAGGCGCTGAAGCGCCCGCTCGCGGTCGAAGTCGACGGCGGCGGGACGCCCCCGCACCAGCCCGTGCACCCGCTTCAGGTACTCGCTGCCCCCGAGCCCCCCCGCGCCGGCCGGATCGGGAACCGCGTCTCCGAGCAGGACGACGTCGAGCCCCGCGGCCGGGAAGAGCCGGGTCAGCACCTGCCCGGCGTCCTCGAGAAGCCCCACCACCCCGAGCACCGGCGTGGGATCGATGGCCTGCCCGTCGGTCTCGTTGTACAGGCTGACGTTGCCGCCGGTGATGGGAATCCCCAGGGCCCGGCACCCCTCGGCGATGCCGTCCACCGCCTCGACGAACTGCCACATGATGTCGGGGCGCTCCGGGTTGCCGAAGTTCAGGCAATTGGTCGCCCCGATCGGCTCGGCCCCGGCGCAGGCCACGTTGCGCGCCGCCTCGGCCACCGCGAGCCGGCCGCCCTCGCGCGGGTCCAGCCAGGCGTGGCGCCCGTTGCCGTCCACCGACATGGCGAGGGCGCGGCCGGTCCCCTTGATGCGCACGACCGCGGCCCCGAGGCCGGGCAGGGCCACCGTGTTGGTGCGCACCATGTGGTCGTACTGGCGGTAGATCCAGCGCTTGCTCGCGATGACCGGCGCCGCCAGCAGGTCCAGCCACGTCCGGGTCAGGTCGGGAGGAACGGACAGGGCCGACAGGTCGAGTCGCTGCGCCTCGTCGAGCCAGGCGGGATAACGGGTCGGGCGGTCGTACATCGGCGCCCCGTCGGCCAGCTCCCGGTTCGGAATCTCCGCCACCACCCGGCCGCGATCGCGCACCCGCAGCAGGCCGTCGCCGGTGACCTCGCCGATCGGCACCGCGTGCAGGTCCCACTTGTCGAAGACCCGCTCGACCTCCGCCTCGCGCCCCCGCCGCACCACGAGCAGCATCCGCTCCTGCGACTCCGACAGCATGATCTCGTAGGGCATCATGCCCGTCTCGCGCTGCGGCACCCGCGAGACATCGATGTCGATGCCGGTCTCCCCCCGGGCCGCCATCTCGCAGGTCGAGCAGGTCAGCCCCGCCGCCCCCATGTCCTGGATGCCGACCAGCGCGTCGGTCTCCATGACCTCGAGGCAGGCCTCGAGCAGCAGCTTCTCCATGAACGGGTCGCCGACCTGCACCGCCGGCCGGTTGTCGGCGGAGGAGTCGTCGAACTCGGCCGACGCCATGGTGGCCCCGTGGATGCCGTCGCGCCCGGTCCTCGCCCCCACGTAGTAGACGGGGTTGCCCGCGCCCGAGGCGACCCCCTTGGCGAGCCTCTCGGCCTTCGCCACCCCCAGGCAGAACACGTTCACAAGCGGATTGCCGGCGTATCCCGGCTCGAACGCGACCTCGCCGCCCACCGTGGGAATGCCGATGCTGTTGCCGTAGCCGGCGATGCCCGCGACCACCCCGTCGACGAGGCGCACGGTGTCCGGCGCGGGCCGGCCGCGCTCGTCCTCGAGCGGCCCGAACCGCAGCGAGTCGAGCAGGGCGAGGGGCCGCGCCCCCATCGTGAAGATGTCGCGGATGATGCCGCCGACACCGGTCGCGGCCCCCTGGTAGGGCTCGATGAACGAGGGATGGTTGTGGGACTCGATCTTGAAGACCGCGGCGAGGCCGCCGCCGACGTCGACCGCACCCGCGTTCTCGCCCGGCCCCTGCAGGACCCGCGGACCCTCGGTCGGGAAACGCCGCAGGTGCCGGCGCGAGCTCTTGTAGCTGCAGTGCTCGGACCACATCACCGAGAAGATGCCCAACTCGGTGAGCGTCGGCTCGCGGCCGAGAATCTCCAGCAGCCGGCGATACTCGTCCGCGCTCAACCCGTGCGCGTCGATGGTGGCCTGCTCGATCACGCGGCACCCGTCGCGGCCATCGCCGCCACCACGGACTCGAGCACCACCCGGCCGTCCTCGCTGCCGAGGGCCGACTCGCACGCCCGCTCGGGATGCGGCATGAGCCCGACGACGTTGCGGCGGCGGTTGCACACGCCGGCGACCGCGTGCAGCGACCCGTTGGGGTTGCCCGCGTCGGTCACCGTACCCCCGGCGTCACAGTAGCGGAAGACGATCTGCCGGTCCGCCTCGAGGGCCGCCACCGTCTCCGGCTCGGCGTGGTAGCTGCCCTCGCCGTGCGCGATGGGCAGCTTCAGCACCTGCCCCGCCGCCGCCGCGCGGGTGAACGGGGTGTCGGTCTGCTCCACCCGGACGTGCACGTGCCGGCACAGGAACTTCAGCCGGCGGTTTCGCAGCAGGGCGCCTTCGAGGAACCCGGCCTCGAGCAGCACCTGGAACCCGTTGCAGATGCCGATGACCGGCCCGCCGGCGTCCGCGAACTCGCGGACCCGTCCCATCACCGGCGAGAACCGGGCGATGGCCCCGGTACGCAGGTAGTCCCCGTACGAGAACCCTCCCGGCAGCACGACCGCGTCGGCGCCCCGCAGGTCGGTGTCCTTGTGCCAGACGAGCTCCGCCTGCTGCCCCAGCACGTGCTTCGCGGCGTGGTAGGCGTCGTGGTCGCAGTTCGAGCCGGGAAACTCGATGATGGCGAACTTCAACCGTCCACCTCCACCCGGTAGCTCTCGATCACCGGATTGGCGAGCAGCCGGTCCGCGACCTCGGTCACCAGAGTGCGCGCCGCCGCCGGCGTCGCCGCGTCGACATCCAGCTCGAAGTACTTCCCCTGCCGCACGTCCCGAACCGCGCCGTACCCCATCGACCCGAGCGCCTCGACGATGGTCCGGCCCTGCGGATCGAACACCGAGGGCTTCAGGGTCACGAACACTCTCGCTCTCACGCCGCGGTCCCCCCCGGGCCCGGCGTCGCCGCCGACGCCCCCGACTCCACCCCGGCCAGCACGCGGTCCACGATGGGGCCGGCGTGGCGCAACTGCCGATCGAGGTCGAACGCCCGATCGAGGTCGGTGCGCGACAGCACCGCCGTCACCTCCCGGTCCTCGGCGAGGAGGGTCTTGAAGTCGAGGTGCTCGTCGTGAGATCGCATCGCCGCCCGCTGCACCCAGACGTAGGCCTGCTCGCGCGACACCCCGCGCTGCGCGAACTCGAGCAGGACCGTGCCCGAGAAGACGACGCCGCGCGACCGCTCCAGATTCTCGCGCATCCGCTCGGGATGCACCACCAGCCCCCGCACGATGCGGGCGAACCGCCGCAGCATGTGGTCGAGCACGACGAAGCTGTCGGGAATCACGACGCGCTCCACCGACGAGTGCGAGATGTCGCGCTCGTGCCACAGGGCCACGTTCTCGAGCGCGGCCATGGCGTTGGCCCGCACCACGCGGGCGAGCCCCGTCAACTGCTCGCACCCGATGGGGTTGCGCTTGTGGGGCATGGCCGACGAGCCCTTCTGCCCCTTCGCGAAGCCCTCCTCGACCTCGCCGATCTCGGTCTTCTGCAGGCCGCGCACCTCGACCGCGAACTTCTCGATCGAGGCGCCGGTGATCGCGAGCGCACCCAGCAGCTCCGCGTGCCGGTCGCGCTGCACGACCTGCGACGCCACCGGGGCCGGGGTCAGCCCGAGGGCGGCGCAGACGCGCCGCTCGATCTCCGGCTCGAGGTGGGCGTAGGTGCCGACGGCCCCCGAGATCTTGCCGACGCTCACGACCTCCCGCGCCCGCTCCACCCGCGTCCGGGCCCGCCCGAGCTCCGCGTGCCACAGGGCGAGCTTCAGCCCGAACGTCATCGGCTCGGCGTGGACGCCGTGCGTGCGGCCGATCATGGGGGTGTCGCGATGCTCCCGGGCACGCTCGCCGACCGCCGCGGTCGCCCCGTCGAGGCCGGCCAGAATGAGTCCGCACGCCTCGCGCATCTGCAGCGCCAGGGCCGTGTCGAGCACGTCGGACGACGTCAACCCGAAGTGCAGCCAGCGGGCCGAGGGACCGACCTGCTCGGCCACCGCGGTGGTGAAGGCGATGACGTCGTGCTGCGTGGTCCGCTCGATCTCGTCGACGCGCTCGGCCCGCACCCCTGGGCACGCGGCGATGTCTCGGGCCGCCTCCTCGGGAACGAGCCCGGTGGCGGCCATCGCCTCGGCCGCCGCCACCTCGACCCGCAGCCAGGTCTCGTACTTGCGCTGGTCGCACCAGATGCGCCCCATCTCGGGGTTCGTGTAGCGTGGAATCATGACGCTGCCGTCGCCTGGAAGGGCAGGGCGATCTGACGCCCCGGGAGGGAACGGGCGCCGGGGCGCGCCGGCGGATCGTCGAGGCGCACGGTTTCCGTCACCCGGTCCTGGTGGGTCACGACGACCCGGACGTCAGACCGGCCCGACGCCTCGAGGGCCTCCCGGCACGTCATCGCCGCGATCTCCGGCAGGTTGTTGACCCGGCTGAGGTGGGCGAGCACGAGGCACTCGACGGAAGCCCCGAGATCCTCGCGCACGAACCGGGCGAGGGCCTCGTTCGACAGGTGGCCGCGCTCGCCCGCGATGCGAGCCTTGGTGGACGCCGAGTACGGACCGACCTGCAGCAGGCCCTTCGCGTGGTTCGACTCCATCACCAGCAGGCGGCATCGCCGGAACCGGGCCCCCAGGGCCGCCGTCGTCACGCCGACGTCGGTCGCGAAGCCGATGGCCCCCGCCGCCGTCCCGATGTGGAACGCCACCGTCTCGGCATCGGCGTCGTGGGACACCTCGAACGGGGTGACGCGAAAGCCGCCGATGTCGATCGGCACGTCGCACGCGAGCCTGCCCCACGACCAGACGTCGGGGTCGGACCAGACCGCGCGCGTGGCCGCGGTCGCATGGACCGGCACCTCGTAGCGCCGGGAGAACAGCGCGGCGCCGCGGGTGTGATCGCCGTGTGCATGGGTGATCACGACGGCGGCGACGCTCTCGGGCGCCACCCCGATCACGTCCAGCCGGCGGGCCGTCTCCCGGCAGCTAAGCCCTACGTCGATGAGCATGCGCGTCTCGCCGTGCTGCAGCAGCGCCGCGTTGCCCGCGCTCCCGCTGCCGAGGACCGTCAGCAGGACAGGCATCACGCGAGAATACCGGCCCGGAGGGCAACCTCCTGCGGCGCGGCCGCCCCGCCGACCGATCCGCCGGGCGCCGATCCGGCGCGCCGGGCTCTAGCCCGCCAATCGTCGCCTGACGGCTCCGCTTGGCGCCCAACCAATCCTACAGGAGTCCGCGCCGTTCCACGGCGCAGACTCCTATGCCAGGGCAAGCTGATCGTCACCGAGCTCGATTCCGTTCACGGGTCCGAGCACCGTCGCCGAGAGGGCTCCGGGCGGCAGCAGGTGGCGCGCCACGCGCCGCACGTCCTCCCGCGTCACCGCCTCGACCCCGCGCAGCGTGTCCTCCAGGGTGAACTGCCGGCCGAAGTACATCTGCTGCCGCGCCATGTGCGCCATCCGGCTCGCCGAGCTCTCGAGGCTCAGCACGAGGCTGCCCTTCAGGTGGTCCTGAGCCCGCCGCAGCTCCTCTTCCGAGATGAGTTTGTCGCGGAGATCCCGCAGCTCGGCGACGACGAGCTCGACGACCTCGCGCACGGCGTGCGCGTCGCAGCCGGCGTAGACGCTCAGCATTCCACCGTCGTGGTAGGACACCAGGCCGCTGTTGACGGCGTAGGCGAGCCCGCGGCGCTCGCGGATGTTCTGAAAGAGCCGCGAGCTCATCGACCCGCCGAGCACGATGTTCAGCAGGTAGCAGACGTACCGATCGTCGTGCTGCTGGGGGTAGCCGTCCACCCCCAGGCAGACGTGGCACTGCTCGATCGCCTTTTCGCGCACGGTCAGTGCCGGCACCGTCGTCGGCGGGGTGACGGGGACCGTCTCGCCGTTCGCCGGCACGTCCGCGAACGCCTCCTCGACCAAGTCCCGGACCGCCTCGTGCTCCACGTTGCCGGCCGCCGCGATCACCAGGTTCCCGGCCGTGTACGCCCGCGAGAAATAGTCGCGCAGGGTGGCGCTGTCGATGGGAGCGACGGTGGCGGGCACCCCGAGAATCGGTCGCCCCAGGGGATGCCCCGACCAGAACCGCTGGGTGAAGAGCTCGTGGACGAGCTCGTCGGGGGTGTCCTCCACCATCTTGATCTCTTCGAGCACGACTTTCTTCTCGCGCGCAACCTCCTCGGGGTCGAACGCGGGGCGCAGCAGCAGGTCCGACAGCACGTCGACGGCGCGGGGGAGGTGCTCGTCGAGCACCTTGACGTAGTAGCTCGCGCACTCCTTGGCCGTGAACGCGTCGAGCTGGCCGCCGATCGAGTCGATCTCCTGCGCGATGTCCTGCGCCGACCGGGTCGCTGTGCCCTTGAAGAGCATGTGCTCGACGAGGTGCGCGATGCCCGAGTGCGCCGCCTGCTCGTGCCGCGACCCGCGGGTCAGCCAGACCCCGAAGCTGACCGAGCGCGCGCTGGGCATGGGCTCGGTCAGAAGACGCAAGCCGTTGTCGAACTGCTCGCAGACAACCATGGGTGATACAGTCCGTCCACCGCCGGAGCCCGAAGGCTGACGTTACCGTAAGTGGTATTGGATAGAGATAGTTAGACGCTGGCTACGACGGTGGAATTGTATCACGAACGGCCTGGCGCATCAACCGGCGGCGATGGCGGCGGCCCTGCGGCGGGGGGCCCGCGGGGCTCGGCGCGGACCCGCGGTCCCGGGGTGGCATCGCCGACATGGTACCGTTGATTCATGCGCGACACCCGGTCGGACCTCGCGGAGCTCGCTCCGGACGAGCTCGAGGATGAGCTCTCGCGGCTCGGCGCCGAGCCATACCACGGCCGGCAGATCTACCGCTGGGTCTACCGCCGCGGGCTGGAGGGGTTCGACGGCATGACCGACCTCTCGCGGCCGCTACGCGAGGTCCTCGCACGCACCCTGTCGTTCTCGACCCCTCGCATCACCGGCCGCGAGCTCTCCGACGACGGCACCCGGAAGTTCCTGTTCACCCTCGCCGACGGGCGCGGCATCGAGTCGGTTTTCATCCCCGACACCCCGGCGATGACCTTCTGCGTGTCCACGCAGGTCGGGTGCGCGATGGGCTGCCGGTTCTGCCTGACGGGGAAGATGGGGCTCGCCCGGCATCTCACGGCGGGCGAGATCGCGGGGCAGGTGCGGGTGCTGGCCCGCGAGCTGGATCTGCAGGACCGCCGCTTCAACATCGTGCTGATGGGCATGGGCGAGCCGCTGCACAACTACGACGCAACGATGAAGGCGCTGCGGATGCTCGCCGCCTCGAGCGGGCTCGCGCTCACCCCGCGTCGGGTGACCCTGTCGACGGTCGGCCTGCCGGCGGGACTGGAGCGGCTGGCCGGAGAGCCCTGGATCCCGAACCTCGCGGTGTCCCTGCACGCTACCACCGACGAGACGCGCCACGCCCTCATCCCGACGAGCCGGAACCAGCGCCTGGCCGACCTCGTCGCCGCCTGCCGACGCTTTCCCCTCAAGCACCGCGACCGGATCACCTTCGAGTACGTGCTTCTCGACGGCGTCAACGACACCGCGGCCGACGCCGCGCGGCTCGGCGCCCTGCTGCGCGGGCTGCGCGCCAAGGTGAACCTGATCCCGCTCAACGCCGCGCCGGGCATCCCCTTCACGCGGCCGCCCGACCGGCAGGTGGACCGCTTCGCGCGCAGCCTCGCCGCCCGCGGGACGACCGTCTCGGTCCGCAAGAGCCGCGGGCGGGACATCCGCGCCGCCTGCGGCCAGCTCATCCTGGACGACGGACCGCGTCGGTCGGCCGCTCAGCAGGCGGCCGCCCTGCTGAGCGGCTAGCCTCGAATCCGCGCCGTGTACCCGCGCGGACGCAGGTCGTGTTCAATCTGGTCCGGATCTTGGTTGCCTGCACGTCTGGCGGACAACGAGCGGAGCCAGGCGGCGATTGTCGAGCCAGGTGCCTTGGCCGGAAGGGGCTTCGCGCCGGCGAAGCTCCCAACGCGACCCCAGGTCGCGCGGTCGCGGCGACTCACGGCAGGCGGAACGCGATCAGCTCCGGCACCTCGCCGCCCACCGTCAGGGCGATGTGCTGCGCCCCCTCGTGCAGGTAGGTCATCGGGGTGCCGATGGCGCCGGCCGGCAGATCGAGCGAGCCCAGTATCTCGCCCGTCGCCTTGTCGCGCGCCACGAGCCGCGGCCCGCCGTCGGAGCCGCCGGCGGAGAGCGCGCTGATCAGGAGGGTCCTGGTGAGCAGCGGACCGCCGTGGCCCTCTCCGCCGAGCGGCGGCAGGTCGAGGTGACGCAGCCGGGGATGGTTGCGCAGCCGGTCGCCGTCGCCGTTGGGCTGCATCCAGGCATGCTCGCCGGCGTTGAGGTCGATGGCGGTCATGCGCGAGTACGGCGGCTTGAGCAGCGGCAGGCCTTGGGGCATGGCGGGCTGGGTGCCGCTGTCGAAGTCGGCCTGCGTATAGCGCAGGTTGCCACCCTCGGCGGGGTCGGGCGTGTAGTACTTGATGACCGAGAAGCGGTTCTCCGAGGGGACGTACAGCAGACCCGTCTCGGGGTCGACGGCGGCGCCGCTCCAGCTCGCCCCGCCCGCGATGTGCGGCCGCTGAATCGTACCCTGCAGGCCGCCCTCGACGCTGAGCATCGGCGGCGTGAAGAGCGGTCCGAGCCGGAAGTTGCGCACCGCCTCGACGGCCAGGGCACGGATCTCGGGGGTGAAGTCGACGAGGTCGTCGATGCCGATGCCCTGGTACTCGAACGGAGGCGGCTTCGTCGGAAACGGCTGGGTCGGCGAGAGCACCTCGCCCTCCAGGTCGGTGTCGGTCTCGACCGGACGCTCCTCGATGGGCCACACCGGGTCGCCGGTCACCCGGTCGAACACGTAGGTGAAGCCCTGCTTGCTCACCTGGGCGAGGGCCTTGACGGGGCGTCCGTCGACGGTGATGTCGACGAGGGTCGGCGCGGCCGGGAAGTCGTAGTCCCAGACGCCGTGGTGCACGGCCTGGAAATGCCACATGCGCTGGCCCGTCTCGACGTCGACGGCGACGATGCTCTCCGCGAACAGGTTGTCGCCGGGCCGGTGCCCGCCGTAGTAGTCGCTGGTCGGCGTGCCCGTCGGCAGGAAGACGTAGCCGGTCTCCTCGTCGCCGCTCATGGGCGGCCAGATGTTGGCGTTCCCCGAGTAGCGCCACGACTCGTTGAGCCACGTGTCGGCCCCGAAGTCGTCTCCCTGGGGCACGGTGCGGAAGACCCACCGGGTGTCGCCGGTGCGGGCGTCGACGCCCTTCACCCAGCCCGGCGGCGCCTCCCTGCGGATGACGAAGTCGGAGATGATGGTCGGGGTGACGACGATGTCGCGCATGACCACCGGCGGCGACTTGACCCCGAGCAGGTTGCGCCCCTGGTAGTTCACCTCGCTCCGATCCGCGCGGGGGATGCCCTCGGTGAGGTCGACGCGCCCGCCGGCGCCGAACCCGGGCACGGGCCGCCCGGTCTTCGCGTCGACGGCGTGCAGCCAGCCCTCGCTGGTGCCCCAGAAGATGCGCTCGTCGCCGCTCTCCTCGTCGGCCCAGTACGCGATGCCGCGTGAGCCGTAGCCGTGGGTCGGCAGGCCCTCCTGGTACACCTGGGGGTCGTAGACCCAGCGGGTCTCGCCGGTGCCCGCGTCGACGGCCGCCACCTGGTACAGCGCCGTCGACAGGTACAGGGTGCCGTCGATCATGAGCGGCGTCACCTGGAACCCCCGGATCGAGAACTGCCCCAGCCGCTCGCGCAACGTCTCGAGATCGAGGGCGCCGTCGGCCGACTGCCAGCGCCACGCGATGCGCAGGTCCTCGAAGTTGGTCGCGTCTATCTGGTCGAGCGGCGAGTACTTGGTGCTGCCCTGGTCGCCGGCGTAGGTGCGCCATTCGCCGCCGGTGGCGCCGTACTGGGCCGACACCAGGACGGGAGCCGCGGCCAGGAGCCCCGCGGTCAGGCAGACAACGGGCAACGTCGGCATTCTCATCGTGTGCTCCCTGCGGATTCCGGGGGTCCGAGGGCGACGCCGGGACCCGGAATCAGGCCGCCCCCCGATCACCCCGGCCGCCGACGAAGCCCTCGAGGGCACCTTCCATCCGCGCCATCCGTTCACGCAGATCCGCGAACTCGCGGCCCATCTGGTCGAAACGCTGATTGACGCCGTCGAAACGCTGGTTGACGCCGTCGAAACGCCCGTTGAAGTCGTCGAAACGCTGGTTGAGCCGATCGTTGGCGTCGTCGAGACGCTGGTTGATGCCGTCGAAGCGCCCGTTGAAGTCGTCGAAACGCTGGTTGAGCCGGTCGTTGGCGTCGTCGAAACGCTGGTTGACGCCGTCGAAACGCCCGTTGAAGTCGTCGAAGCGCCCGTTGAAGTCGTCGAAACGCTGGTTGAGCCGATCGTTGGCGTCGTCGAGACGCTGGTTGATGCCGTCGAAACGCCGGTTGATCTTGTCGTTGGAATCGTCGAAGCGCTGGTTGACGCCGTCGAAGCGCCTGTAGACCTCGTCGAAACGACGGTTCGTCTGGTCCGAGTGCCGGTCCATTCGGCCGACGAGGACCAGGGCCGTTGCAACCTGTCCGCCGGCCAGCGTCAGCATGCCGACGACGATCGTGATGAGCTCGGCGCTCACGGTTTCACCATCCCTTCACGACGGGTACCCGCCAGTATTGCACAGCCCGAGGAGGCCACGCACCCGATCCAAGCCGTCATCCTGCCCGGTGGCAGGACGCCAGAGTTCATGAAAGAAGCATGCCAGGAATCTGCGCCGTAGAAGGTCGCGGACTCCTGGGGGGGTTGCGCGCCACGCGGAGCCGAAGGGCGGCGATCAGCGGGCAGGGACGCCCACGCGGCCGTGTCACACCAGGGCGCCGACGAGGGGATCGGCCCCGGTGACGCGCACCCGCACCCGCCGGTTCGCGGCGCCGACGGGCGGAACCTGGACCTTCAGGTAGTTGTCGGTGGCGACGACGGCCCCGCCGTCGAGGGTCAGGCCGGGCCGCACCGCACCGACCTGCCGCTCTCGGAAGCGGCGTGAGAGCTCGGCCCCGGCGGCCCGGAGGACGCGCGCCCGTTCCCGCACCAGGGGTCCCGGCACCCGATCGGGCAACCCGCAGGCCTCGGTGCCCTCGCGGGGCGAGTATGGAAAGACGTGCAGATAGGTCAGGGGGCTCGACGCCACGTAGTCCAGGGTCCGGCGCGCGTCCTCGTCCTCCTCGCCGGGGAACCCCGCGATCAGGTCGGCGCCGATGCCCGCGTCGGGCATCCGCCGGCGCACCCGGTCGACGACGCGCCGGTAGCGGTCGAGCGTGTAGGGGCGCCGCATGAGCGCGAGCATGCGGTCGCTCGCGTGCTGCAGCGGCAGGTGGAAGTGCGGCGCGAACCGGCCGCTCGTGGCGACCAGGTCCACCAGCTCGGGCGGACAGTCCATCGGCTCGAGCGAGCTGATGCGGCAGGTCACGTCGGAGGGATGACCGTCGATGGCCCGCAGCAGGGCGGTCAGGCTGGACGGCGGGTCGAGGTCGCGCCCGTAGGAGCCGAGGTGGACCCCGTTCAGCACCACCTCGTGGAAGCCGCTCTCCGCCGCGTGGCCGATGGCGGCCAGCACGCGCCGGTGGTCGAGGCTGCGCCCGCGCCCGCGCGTCGTGGGGATGATGCAGTAGGAACAGGCCTCGTCGCAGCCCGTCTGCACCCGCAGCATGAACGCCACGCGGCCGATGCTCGACGGCGAGACGAGGGCGCCGCACGGCCCCGCGCCGTCCCCGAAACGCTCCGCGGTGGTCGCCGCGCCGGGCAGCAGCCGGTCGACGAGGCTCTCCTTGTCGTCGTTCGGCACCACCTCGGGCGCCCCCGGCAGCG
Organism: Vicinamibacterales bacterium; assembly: GCA_965207615.1. Lineage (GTDB taxonomy): Bacteria > Acidobacteriota > Vicinamibacteria > Vicinamibacterales > UBA8438 > JAJEEA01. The sequence goes on along the minus strand of CBDBMZ010000003.1, from coordinate 5,752,347 downwards.
CCGCGACCTCCTCACCGGCGCGGGTCGCGTAGCAGCCGGTCGCGACCACCCGCGCGCCGGGGTTCTCGCGCGCCACCCTCCGCAGCGCCTGCCGCACGCCCTGGTCGGCCGCCGCCGTCACCGAGCAACTGTTGACGACCACCACGTCGGCCTCGGCGACCGGCGCCGGGGTGGCGCCGCGGGCGCGGAGCTGCAGCTCGATCTGCAGCGAATCGGCCTGGTTGACCCGGCAACCGAACGTGGTGACGGCGTAGCTCGGGGCGGCTCCGGCGTGTCGCAAGGCGGCTCCTCTCTGCCGATCCATTCTCACACGGAACCCTGACCGCCTGGCCCGTCCCTCGTCGCCCGACGGCTCCGCCGGGCGCGCGACCGACCCCTGGAGCCGCGCGGCTCCAGGGCGCGGACCCCGGCCGCCCGTGGGGATTCGCCCGCTGCTCCGGGACCGCGGGGGGCCGCGCGGCCAGAGGGGAAGAGCGCAGGACGTCCGGTGCGAGCGGGCGTGACGAGGGAGCACCCCGCGGGGTCCATCGCGGGCCGCCGGATTCGCGGCAGCCGGTGCGGATCCCTGGTGCGGAACCGGGCGAAATGCCATAGGATTGCGTATTCGGCGCTTCACCGGCAGGCTGTCGACCCGCCCTGCCGACCGGGATCGCCACTTCGGGAGAACATCATGCGCCTTGCACCCTTCACCTGGGCCACCGCCGCCGCCACCGGCGTCTTCGTCCTGCTCTCCCTGCCGCAGCCAGGACCGCCCACAACCGCGGCCGCGGCGCGGCAGGAGTCTTCGCGGCTCGCCGAGCTGAAGGCCGAGGCCGTCGTCGACGTCGACAGCCGCCGCGACTTCACGCAGCAGATGGTCGACATGCTCTTCAGCTTCGGCGAGCTGGGCTTCCAGGAGTTCGAGACGCAGCGCTACGTCACCGGCATCCTCGAGGACCACGGGTTCACGGTGGAGCAAGGGGTGGCGGGCATCCCGAGCGCGTGGTGGGCCACCTGGGGCTCGGGCTCCCCGGTCATCGCCCTGGGCACCGACGTCGACGGCATCCCGCAGTCGTCGCAGAAGCCCGGCGTCGCGTACCGCGACCCCCTCGTCCCCGGCGCCCCCGGCCACGGCGAGGGGCACAACTCGGGCCAGGCCCTCAACATCACCGCGGCCCTCGCGGTCCAGAAGATCATGCAGCGCGAGAACCTGCCCGGCACCCTCGTCATCTGGCCGGGCATCGCCGAGGAGCAGCTCGGGGCCAAGGCCTACTACGTGAAGGCGGGGCTGTTCGACGACGTCGACATCGTCCTCTACTCGCACGTCAGCAGCGACATGACCACGAGCTGGGGCGAGAGCGCGGGCAACGGCATGGTGTCGGTCGAGTACCTGTTCGAGGGCGAGAGCGCCCACGGCGCCGGGTCGCCCTGGGACGGGCGAAGCGCCCTCGATGCAGTCGAGCTGATGAACATCGGCTGGAACTTCCGCCGCGAGCACCTGCGCATCCAGCAGCGCTCGCACTACGTCATCACCAACGGCGGCGACCAGCCCAACGTGGTGCCGCCGACCGCCGCCGTCTGGTACTTCTTCCGCGAGACCGACTATCCCAGCATCATGCGCATGTGGGAGCTCGGCGACCGCATGGCCGAGGGCGCCGCCCTCATGACCAGCACCACCGTCGAGTCGCGGGTCCTCGGGGCGGCGTGGCCCCAGCACATGAACCGGCCCCTGGCCGAGGCGATGCACGCCAACATGCTCGACGTCGGCATGCCCGAGTGGAGCGAGAAGGACCAGCGGCTGGCCCGGGCGCTGCAGAAGGAGCTCGGGGTCGAGGAGCGCGGGCTCCCGACCGCGATCGGCCGGGAGCTGCGGGGCCGCGAGGACATCCCCGACTCACAGCGGCGAGGCGGCGGGTCGGACGACATCGGGGACATTTCGTGGGTAGTACCCACCGTGGTGCTCCGCTTCCCGTCGAACATCCCCGGCGGGCAGAACCACAACTGGAACAAGACCATCGCCATGGCCACCCCCATCGCGCACAAGGGGGCCACGGCCGCCGCCAAGGTCTTCGCCCGGACCCTGCTCGACATCCTGCTGACCCCGTCGCTGGTGGACGACGCGCGCGACTACTTCGAGACGGTGCAGAAGGCGGACACCGAGTACACCTCGTTCCTGCGGCCCGAGGACGAGCCCGCGATCTGGCTGAACGCCGAGATCATGCGGACGTTCAAGCCGCAGCTCGAGCAGTACTACTACGACCCGTCGCGGTACGACACCTACCTGGAGCAGCTCGGGATCGAGTATCCGACGATCCGCGAGGAAGAATAGACGGCGTTCCGGCGCCGGACTCGGCACCGCGGCCTCTTGCCGGTGCAGGGGCCCGGCGCGATGCCGGCGCCGGCATTGACCGATGCCGCCGGCTCCCCGCACGCGCGGGCGGGCCGGCGCGACACCCCCTCCTTTCCCTGATGACTGACCCGGCCCCCGAGGCGCCCGCGGCCGTCGACGGCGAACTCCTGTCGATCGGGGGCGACCGCCTTCTCGCGAGAATGACCGACCCGGCCCCCGAAGCGCGCGCGGCCGTCGACGGCAAGTTCCTGTCGATCGGGGGCGACCGCTTCCTCGTGAAGGGGGTCAGCTACGGCACCTTCGCGCCCGACGCGGCGGGACGCCACTTCCCCGCGGCCGAGGTCGTCTCGGACGACTTCGCGCGCATGCGCGAGGCGGGGCTGAACACCGTCCGCACCTACACCGCGCCCGACGCGAGCCTCCTCGACGCGGCGTCGCGACACGGGCTGCGCGTGATGATCGGCCTGCCCTGGCCGCAGCACATCGCGTTCCTCGACGACCCCGACCTCTGCCGCGGCATCCGCGAAGACATCATCGGGCGGGTGCGCGAGCTGTCCGACCACCCCGCCGCCATCGTCTTCGCCCTCGGCAACGAGATTCCCGCCCCCATCGTCCGCTGGCACGGGCAGGCCCGCGTCGAGCGCTTCCTGCGCGAGCTCTACCACGACGTGAAGGCGGCGGCGCCGGGCGCGCTCCTCACCTACGTGAACTACCCGCCGACCGAGTACCTGTCGCTGCCGTTCCTCGACGTCTGCGCCTTCAACGTCTACCTGCACGCGGAAGCGGACCTGCGGCGCTACCTCGCCCGCCTGCAGCACGTCGCCGGGCACCGCCCGCTGCTCCTCGCCGAGGCGGGGGCGGACAGCCGGCGGGAGGGCGGGGACGGCCAGGCCGCCATCGCCGCCATGCACGTCCGCACCGCGTTCTCCGAGGGGGCGTGCGGCGCCGTGGTGTTCGCGTGGACCGACGAGTGGTGGCGGGGAGGGCGGCCGGTCGACGACTGGGCGTTCGGCCTCGTCGACGCCGCGCGCAGGCCCAAGCCGGCCCTCGGCGCCGTCGCCGGCGCGTTCGCGGAGGCGCCGTTCCCTGAAGCCGAGCGCCGGAGTTGGCCGAAGATATCGGTCGTGGTGTGCGCCTACAACGAGGCCGCCACCATCGACGAGTGCCTGACCTCGATCGAGAACCTGAGCTATCCCGACTACGAGATCATCCTCGTCAACGACGGCTCGCGCGATGCGACCGGCGACATCGCGCGCCGGCACGCATCGGTCGAGGTGCTCGACATCGCCAACGGCGGCCTGAGCGCGGCCCGCAACGTCGGGCTCGAGCACGCGGCCGGCGAGATCGTGGCCTACACCGACGGCGACGTGCGCGTCGACCCCGACTGGCTGACGCACCTCGTGCGGCCGTTCCTGACCTCGGACGTCGCCGGCGCCGGCGGCCCCAACCTCGTCCCCGCCGACGATCCGCCCATGGCCCAGTGCATCGCGCGCGCGCCGGGCAGCCCCACCCAGGTCATGCTCGACGACCGCATCGCCGAGCACGTGCCCGGCTGCAACATGGCGTTCCGCCGCGACACCCTCCTCGCGGTAGGCGGGTTCAACCCCATCTACCTGCGCGCCGGCGACGACGTCGACATCTGCTGGCGCCTCCAGGCGCGCGGGTGGAAGATCGGGTTCGCCCCGTCCGCGCTCGTCTGGCACCGTCACCGCGCGTCGCTGCGCGCGTACTGGCGACAACAGGTCGGCTACGGGGAAGGCGAGTCGTGGCTCAAGCCTCACCATCCCGACCAGTTCCAGGGGCTGCACATCGGTTGGCGTGGCCGCATCTACGGGCCGCTGCCCTTTCACCGCTCGCTCACGCGCGCCCGCGTGAACAGCGGGACGTGGGGCACGGCGCCCTTCCCGTCCGTCTACACCATCGACACCTACCCGTTCGCCTTCATGCCGCACTCCGCCCGCTGGCAGGTCGCCGCCGCCGCCCTCATCGGGCTCGGCGCCGCGACCCTGCTGACGAACCAGATCGGGCTGGCCCTCGCGCTGCTGACGGTGGGGACGGGCGCCCTCGGCACCACCGTCGCCCGTTGCGTGCGGTACGCCCTCGTCACCGACATCGAGGGGCTGCCGCCGCTGGTCCGCCGCCCGCGCCGTCTGAACCGCATCCTGTATCGCTCGCGCATCGCCGGGCTGTACTTCGTCCAACCCCTCGCACGCGCGTGGGGCCGCCTGCGGGGCGCGATGTCCCCGCCCGAGGTCCTCCGAGCCCCCGCGAACGGGCGACCCGCCGCAGCCGGGGCGGCCGGCACCGTTCGGGACCTGTGGGCCGGCCTGTCGCGCCGCACCCCGCCCAGGCGCTTCTGGAGCGAGACCTGGATCGCGGGGGAAGCGCTGCTCGCGCACCTGACGGCGCGGCTCGAGCGGACGCGCGAGGTGCGGACGGTGGAGATAGACGACGGGTGGCAGGCCGACCGCGACATCAACGTCGGCCTGAACCGGTGGGCGCACCTGCACCTGCGGGTGCTCGTCGAGGAGCACAGCGAGGGACGCTGCCTCGTCCGCCTCGCGCGGCGGCTGCTGCCGACCCCCAGGCTGTGGCTCCTGGCCGCGTGCCTCGCGGGGGGCGCGTTGGCCGCCGCCACCCCCGGCCCGGCCCTGTACTGGCCCTGGTCCGCCGGCGCCGCCGCGCTGCTCGCGGCCTGGGCCGCGCGCACCCTGCGACAGTCCGCGCGCGCCGCCGCCGCCGTCGACGCGGCCGTCGCCGACACCGTGGCCGCGCTGGGCCTGATGCCGCTGCCGGACGCGGCGGCACCGGAGACGTCGCGGGCCATCGGGGAAACCGCCGACTCGCCGGCCCCGACTCCGCAGGCGGAAGGGGCGACACCGCGAGCAAGCGCGGCGGCGCGCGCCGGCACCGCGCCGCCGCGAGCCGGCGACGTGCTGCCGGGCCGCGACGAGACCGCGCGTGGCACCGAAACCGGCGAAGCCCCGGCGTGAACCCGGGAGCGTCCGCGAGACTCGCGACCCGGGTGGCGCAGCAAGGACCCGGTTCGGGCCCATCGGTCATCACCGGTCGAGCGCGCCGGCCGAGCCGCAGGAACCAGGCCGGCGGAGCGCGCCGCGAAGGGAACGAGACCATGACGACAACCGCAACGCGACACCGACCAGCGCATGCGAGCTCCCGGCTCTCCTTCTGGCTGACCGCATGCATCGCGGTGTGCCTGCCGATCGCCGCGGCCCCCGCGGCGGCGCAGGACGGCATCGTCGTGGTGGGCGGCGACGGGCGCCACTGCGGCGAGGATCCGGAGTGCATCAACCGGCTGCATCCCGCCATTCCCATGGCCGCGCGCGCGCAGCCGGGCCAGACCATCGTCTTCCGGGTCCGCAACGCCAGCGACTTCGACCTCGACCCCGCGAGCACCTACGACGACCCGCGCGGGGGCGATCCGCAGATCGGCACCGTGCACCCGTTGACGGGGCCCGTGCACATCGAGGGGGCCGAGCCCGGCGACGTGCTCGCCGTGACCCTGCTCGACATCGCCCCGGGGCGCTTCGGCTACACGTCGGTCAGCCCCATCGGGTTCGTCTCCGACCACGTCACCGGCGCGTTCCGTGCGGAGTGGCGGCTCGACCGCACCGAGGCCGTCAGCGACGACGTGCCCGGCGTCCGCATACCCAACGCCAGCTTCCCCGGCATCCTCACCGTGCTGCCGGGACCCGAGCAGCACGCGGCGATGCTGTCGCGCGAGGCCGAGCTGCGCGCCCTGGGCGGGGCCGGCTTCCCGCCCCACGCCCTGCACGCGTCGCCCGCCGCCATCTGCGGCCCGGGCGGGTCGCACGCCGACGAGTGCCTGCGCACCCTCCCCCCGCGCGAGCACGGCGGCAACCTCGACATCCGCTACCTGCAGGTCGGCGTCACGGTGTACCTGCCGTGCTACCTCGAGGGCTGCGGCCTCGCCATCGGCGACCCCCACTTCGCCCAGGGCGACGGAGAGGTGTCGGGCACCGCCATCGAGATGGACGCCGACTTCACGGTGACCACCCGGCTCATCACCGACGGGCCCGCGCTGACCCGCGGCCCCCACTTCGAAGGGCCGGTCCGCGTCCTCGACATCCCCTCGCGCCGCTTCTACGCCACCACCGGCTTCCCCCTCAAGGCGATCGGCGAGGTTCCTCCCGACATGCGCTACCTCGGCGCCTCCGAGCGCATCGCGGGCCTGCGCAACCTGTCGAAGGACGTCTCCCTGGCCGCGCGCAACGCCCTGCTCGCGATGATCGACTACATGACGGAGACGTACGGCCTCACCCCCGAGCAGGCCTACGTGGTGGCCAGCGTCGCCGTCGACCTGCGCATCGCCCAGCTCGTCGACGCCCCCAACGTCGGGGTGACCGCCCTGCTGCCGCTCGACATCTTCGCGGAGCGTTGAGCACCAACGCAGTCCTCGCGGAGTCCGGACACGACAACGACAGGCCCGAGGCCGCATTGGCTCGCGTGCGCCCGCAGTCCGGCCCGAAGCGCCCCGCGTGCTAGCATGAGCGCCCGACTGAGCGCGCATGTCCGATCCCGCCGCCGACTCCACGAGACCCGCCACCGCCCTGCAGGCGCTGGGGCCGCTGGGCCTGCTCGTCGCCCTGCTCGCCGGCTCGGTCTACCTCTTCGGGGACGGCTCCTCGAGCGGCCCCAACCAGATCGCCCTCATGCTCGCCGCCGCCGCCGCGGCCCTGGTGGGGCTGCGCAACGGGCACCCTTGGCCGGCTATCGAGCAGGGCATCCGCCGCAGCATCTCGGTGTCGATGGGGGCCATCCTCATCCTGCTCGTGGTGGGCGCCCTCATCGGGACGTGGATCCTCGCCGGGGTCGTCCCGACCATGATCTACTACGGGCTGCTGGTGCTGTCGCCGTCGGTGTTCTACGCCACCGCGTGCGTCATCTGCGCCCTCGTCTCGGTCGCCACCGGCAGCTCGTGGACCACCGCCGGCACCATCGGCATCGCGCTGGTCGGCATCGCCACCGCGCAGGGGCTGAACCTCGGCCTCGCGGCCGGCGCGGTCATCTCGGGCGCCTACTTCGGCGACAAGATGTCGGCCCTGTCCGACACCACCAACCTCGCCCCCGCCGTGGCCGGCACGGACCTGTTCACCCACATCCGGCACATGGTGTGGACCACGGGGCCGAGCATCGCGGCGGCGCTGGTCCTGTTCGCGGCGGCGGGCGTGGTGGCGCCGGCCCCCGCCACCACCGCCGAGCTCGAGGTCGTGCTCGAGGCGCTCGAGGGCCAGTACGCGCTCGGGCCCCACCTGCTGCTTCCGGTGGCCCTGGTGCTCGCCCTGGTGGTGCGGCGGGTCCCCGCGTTGCCGTCGATGCTCGCGGGCGCGCTGGCCGGCGCGGTCTTCGCGGGGCTCTTCCAGGCCGACGCGGTGGTGGCGTTCGTGGCCGAGCCCGACCTGCCGCGGCCCCTCGCGGTCGTCAAGGGCTGCTGGATCGCCCTCTTCGACGGGTTCACCCTCGACTCGGGGAACGCCGCCCTCGACGACCTCCTCAGCCGCGGGGGCATGAGCAGCATGCTCGGCGTGGTCTGGCTCGTCATGTCGGCGATGATGTTCGGGGGCGTCATGGAGTCGACGGGCCAGCTCGAGGCGCTGGCGCGGCGCATCCTGCGCCTCGTGCGCAGCGCGGGAAGCCTCATCTGGGCGACCCTCCTCACCGCGTTCGGCACCAACGTGGTCACCTCCGACCAGTACATCTCCATCGTGCTCCCGGGGCGGATGTTCCGCGCCGAGTACGAGCGCCGCGGGCTCGACCCCTGCAACCTGTCGCGGACCCTGGAAGACGCGGGCACCATCACCTCGGTGCTCATCCCCTGGAACACGTGCGGCGCGTACATGGCCGGCACCCTCGGGGTCGCCACCCTGACCTACGCCCCGTTCTGCTTCTTCAACCTCATCAACCCCCTGGTCGCCGCCGTCTACGGGTGGGCGAACATCTCGATCGTCAAGCTGGAATCGTCCGCCGCCCTTCCGACCGTCCCGACCGCGGGCCGGGAGCTTGCGCCGTAAGAACAGCACCGCCTCCGGAGGAGGCGCTGGCACTCCCTGGAGCGTTGGTTGCGGGCCCGGCGGATGCCGCGGCGCGACCTTGCGGTCGCGTTGGGGTCTCGCCGGCGCGAGACTCCTGCGGAGACGATGGGCGGGCCGGGAGTCTGCAGCAGTGAACGGCGCAGGCTCCTGGAGCGTTGGTTGGGCGCCCGGCGGATGCCGCGGCGCGACCTTGCGGTCGCGTTGGGGTCTAGCCGGCGCGAGACTCCTGCAGCAACGATGGGCGGGCCAGGGCCGGCGTTCGTGACATACTGAGGGTTTGACCTTCCCGCCGAGAGGGCGGGAGAGCAACCCTCACGGCACTCGGACGCACGACATGGCCTTCGGACGACGCACCCGCGAGGCGGGGATGATCTTCATCCTCGTCACCGTGTTCATCGACATCCTCGGGCTGGGCATCATCATTCCCGTGCTGCCCGAGCTCATCAAGGCGTTCGCGGCCGGCGACGACTCGCAGGCGGGCGTGTACTACGGCGTCATCATCGCCCTCTACGCCCTGATGCAGTTCCTGTTCGCGCCGGTTCTCGGCGCCCTCTCCGACCGGTTCGGCCGCCGGCCCATCATCCTCGGCTCGCTGTTCGGGTTCGGCGTCGACTACCTCGTGCAGGGCTTCGCGCCCACCATCGGCTGGCTCTTCCTGGGCCGCGCCGTCGCCGGGGTCATGGGGGCCAGCGTCACCACCGCCAACGCCTACATCGCCGACGTGTCGACCCCGGAGACCCGGGCCCGCAACTACGGCTTCGTGGGCGTCGCCTTCGGCCTCGGCTTCATCTTCGGCCCCGCCCTCGGGGGGCTGCTCGGCGGCATCGAGCTGCGCCTGCCGTTCTTCGTGGCGGCGGGGCTGGCCCTCGTCAACTGGCTGTACGGTTACTTCGTGCTGCCCGAGTCGCTGCCTCCCGACCAGCGCAGCCCCGTCTCGTGGGGCCGGATGAACCCGTTCGGCAGCCTGCGGCGGCTGCGTGCCTATCCCCTGGTGGCCGGCATCGCGGTGGTCTTCATCTTCGCGTCGCTCGCCCAGCGGGGCCTCGAGAACGTGTGGGTGCTGCACGCCGGCTACCGCTACGGGTGGGACGCGCAGGCCAACGGCCTCACGCTGGCCCTCGTCGGGGTGATGGCGGCCCTCGTCCAGGGGCTGCTGGTGCGGCCCCTCGTCGCCCGCCTCGGCGAACGGCGCGCGATCCTCTTCGGCGTCGGCATCTCGATGCTGGCGTTCCTCGGCTACGGCCTCGCGTCGGCGGGCTGGGTGGTCCTCGTCATCATCGTGCTGGGGTCGGTCGCGGGCGTCGCGCACCCGACCATCCAGGGGCTCGTGGCCGGCGCCGTGCCGCCCTCCGAGCAGGGGAAGATACAGGGCGCCCTGACGTCGCTGATCAGCCTGACCGCGATCGCGGCGCCCCTCGTGTTCACGGCGGGGCTCTTCAGCTACTTCACGTCCGACCGCGCGCCCGTCCAGCTTCCGGGGGCGCCGTTCCTCCTCGGCGCGGCCCTGTTCGCAGTGTCCCTGGTCCTGCTCGTGCGGCTGTTCCGCCGGATTCCGGAGCCCGCCGCCGCGCGCGAGCGTCTCGCCGCCGAGCCGGCGCCCGTCGAGAAGGCGGTCGCCGTCGCCGCCGACGGGGCCTGAACGCCTGCGGTCCTTGGGACTCCCCTCGGTCGGTCCACGGCTCGAGGCGCGGGGCGTGTGCGCGCACGGAAGTCTCGCGCCAACGACACTCCTGCGCGAAGCTCCCTGCTGCCGAGCGCTGGAGTCTCGCGCCGGCTCCCAACCGCAACCGCAGGCAGCCAGGCGCTGGAGCTCGCGCATCCCAACGCGACCGAAGGTCACGCAGCTTGCATCTCCCGCATCGGGCTGCCACGATGACTCGGTGCGCACCTACGAGTGGATCGTCTGCGTCTACTTCGCCTACCTGCTCGTGCTCGCCCGCGTCCAGCCGCTCTCGGCGACGCGGCGCAACCGGGTGCTGGTGGTCGGGCTGGTCTGCATCGGGCTGGTTTTCGTGCTCTCCCAGTTGCGCCTGCAGCTCCCCATGCGGATCGCGCGCGACTGGGTGCCGTGCATCTACCTGCTGCAGGGCTACTGGATGAGCGGGCTCTTCTTCCGGCAGCCGATGCCGGCGATCGAGGGCCGGCTGCTGCGTCTCGACGGGAGGCTGCTCGGAGCTCTGCGACTGGACGCGGTGGTGGCGCGGACCCCGGCCCCGATCCTCGAGCTGCTGGAGCTGGCGTACCTGTGCGCCTACCCGTTCGTTCCGATCACCCTCGGCCTGCTCTACGCCGGCGGCCTGCGCGGAGAAGCCGACCAGTACTGGACGGCGGTGCTCCTGGCCGCGTTCGCGTGCTATGGCCTCCTGCCGTGGATTCAGACCCGCCCGCCCCGCGCCATCGAGCCGCCGGATTCGATGGACCAGCGCGGTCTTGCCCTGCGGCGACTGAACCGCGCCGTCCTCGAGCGCGCCTCGGTGCAGGTCAACACCTTTCCCAGCGGCCACGCCGCCACCGCGATCGCCGCCGCCCTCGCCGCCGGCGAGCTCATGCCCGCCCTGTTCCTGCCTCTTCTCGCGACGGCGGGAGCCATATCCCTCGCCACCGTGGTGGGGCGCTACCACTACGCCGCCGACACCGTGGTCGGCATCGCGGTCGGCGCCGCCGCGTGGTGGCTCACGACGTGATCGGCTTCTTCAGGCGCACCGGCGTCACGTGACGGATGCGCTGGTTGATCAGCTCGACGAAGACCGAGAACGCCATCGCGAAGTAGAGATAGCCCTTCGGAATCTCCTGGTGGAACCCTTCCGCCACCAGCGAGAAGCCCACCAGCAGCAGGAAGCTCAGCGCGAGGATCTTGACGGTCGGACGCTCGTTGACGAACGCGCTGATCGCCTCGGCCGAGACGAGCATGATGACCACCGCGATCATGATGGCCGCGACCATCACCCCGAGCTGGTCCACCATGCCCACCGCGGTGATCACCGAGTCGAGCGAGAAGACGACGTCGAGCACCAGGATCTGCATGATGACGCCGGCGAACGTCGCCGTCTTCCGCGACCGGTGCCCCTCCTCCCCCTCCAGGCTCTCGTGGATCTCGTAGGTCGACTTCGCGAGCAGGAACAGGCCGCCCCCGAGCAGGGTCAGGTCGCGGCCGGACACCTCGCGGCCGAACACCGCGAACAGCGGCTCGGTGAGCTGGATGATCCAGCTCAGCGACATCAGCAGGACGATGCGGGACAGCATGGCCAGCCCCAGGCCGACCCGGCGGGCCAGCCTCTGCTGGTGGTGGGGCAGCTTGTCCGACAGGATGGAGATGAAGATGACGTTGTCGACGCCGAGGACGACCTCGAGGACGGTGAGGGTCACGAGGGCGATCCAGATCTCGGGGTTGAACAGCCATTCCATGACGGGTTCTCCGAGGCCGGGAGGCCGGGCCGTCGAAACGGTGCCGCCTCCGAATGGGCGCGCTGGGAAGCGCGGCCCCCGCGCAAGGAGCCGCAAGGCTTCCGGCGGGGTAGTCGGTCAGGGGTTTGCGGCGCCGCCGCAGGCAGCGGCGCCGCACCATTCAGTCTTGCGCGGACCTCAGTGCACGTGCACCGCGTAGTCGGGCCAGCACCACTCGACTTCGCCGACGAGCGGATTCCAGGGATCGAATCCGTCGTGAAGCGGCTCGAACAGGTCATCCGCGAACGCCGGTCTCGCGCGCGCGGCCCCTGCCGAGCCGGCCGAGGGATCCAGCGCGCGCGCGATCCGGTGCCGCACGTCCTCGAGGTGCAGCCGGGTCGCGCGGTCCGACGTCCGGTCCAGCGCGAGCAGGGCGGACGCGTCGAGCGCGCGCAACTCGCCGCGCAGGAACGGCCCCGCGTCGCCGTTGGCCTGGGAGGGGCCGCCGAGCCGACCCTCGATCAGGTCGAGATACGCCCGCTGGATGTTCCGGCGATAGGCGTCGATGCGGATGTCCGGCTCGTCCAGCTCGCTCCACACGCCGCCGCGGACGTCAGCCAGGAACTCGGTGGCGGGATAGGCGGCGGCGCCGTCTATCACCTCCTGCTCGACGAGCCGGGCCAGCCGCGCGGCGGACAGCAGCGTCCCGAGCACCCGGGTCTGGCTGATCCGGATCCGGTTCAGCACCCCCACCGGCTCGATGCGGCGCAGGATCTCCGGGTCGGTCAGGAATGTCGGCGGCATGAACGCGTGGTCGTTCAGGAACGCCACCGCCTTCGCCTGAACGTCCCGCGGGAGGGTCGCGAACCGCACGCCGTCCTGGCCGTGGTGCTTCTGCTGCGACGAGACCCCGCCCACCACCGCGGCGACGTGGTTCATCTCGAGGGTCCACTGGCCGACGAGCCGCGCGTACAGCCCGTCGAGATCGTCGTACGGCTCGCCCGGCGCGGCGGTCGCGTCGAGCAGCATCGCGGCGACACGCTCGAGGTTCTTCAGCCCCAGCGCCGTCGACGCCACCGCGTCCGCGTCGCCCACCGCCTCGGTCAACTGGCCGGGGTCGGCGCCGCGCGCGCCGGGCGTGGAGAAGCGGAGCCACACCGTCTCGTCCTGCTCGCGCGCCCACGCGTCGAGGGTCGCCCGCTCGTCGTCGGGGGTCTCCGCCCCCGCGATCGGGGCGTAGCCCCACCGCGTGGCCCACTTGTCGTAGGGGCCGATCTTGGGAATCAGGTCCTCGGGGGCGATGCCGTCCTCGGGCTGCGCGACGTAGTTGAAGCGCGCGTAGTCCATCAGGGTCGGCGTGTGGCTCATCGTCCGCACCCACTCGGGATCGCGCACCCGCTCGTGCGGGTAGAGCGAGCTCGCCTTCATGTTGTGCTGGAAGCCGAGGGTGTGGCCCACCTCGTGCGCGACCACGTAGGCGAGCAGGTCGCCCATCAGGTCGTCGGGCAGGGGCAGCGTCCGCGCGCGGGGGTCGAGCGGCCCCACCTGCACGAAGTACCAGTCGCGCAGCAGGTTCATGACGTTGTGGTGGAACTGGATGTCCGCCTCCAGGATCTCCCCCGTGCGCGGGTCGTTCACGTGGGGGCCGGAGGCGTTCTCGACCGTCGACGGCAACCAGCGGATGACCGAGTAGCGGGCGTCCTCGGGGCTCCAGTCGGGGTCCTCCTCGGCCGAGGGCGCCTCGCGCGCGACGATCGCGTTGCTGAACCCGGCCTCCTCGAACGCCGGCTGCCACTGCTCGACGCCCTCCTTCATGTACGGCACCCACCTGGCCGGCGTCGCCGGGTCGATCCAGAAGGTGATGGGGGTCACCGGATCGGACAGCGCCTGGTCCGGGTGCTGCTTCTCGAGCCGCCAGCGGGTGATGTAGCGCCGGCGCGGCGAGCGGTGCTCGTCGCGGCCGTAGTCGATCTGCCGCACCGAGAAATAGCCGACCCGCTCGTCGAAGAGGCGCGGCATCATCGGCTCGTCGGGCAGCCTGACCATGCTGTAGTGCAGCACCACCGTCGCGCTCCCCGGCCGCATGCCCCGTTGGAACACCACCCTCGGCCGGTTGCCCGAGGTGGGTGGCGGCGGCGCGGTGTAGGTGTGGGTGGTCCTGACCTCGATGTTGCGCGGGTACGACTTCACCGACTCGACGAACGAGCGGTCCCGCGCGAACCCGCGCGCCCGCAGCCGCGACCGGGCGCTGAACTCCGGCACCTCGGTGTTGAAGAGCGCGGTGACGTCGATGACCGGCGCTTCCGCCTCGGACAGCGCCTCGATGTCGAACGCCCTCAGGATGGTGTCGTTGTTCGCGGCCTCGACCGCCCGCGCGATGGGCCGCGACTCGTCGGCGACGATGGCGTAGGACACGCTCTTCAGCAGCACCCGGTCGCCGCGGCGCTCCCACTTGACCACCCGGCTCCCGAGCGCCTGACCGCCGTAGCCGACGCCCTCGCTGGTGCGCTCGATCTGGCTCACCCAGAGGAACTCGCGGCCCAGCTCGCCGACCGGAATCTCGTAGAACACCTTGTCGTCGAGCCGGTGCACGAGGAAGACGCCCTCGTCGGTCTCCGCCTCGTCGGTGATCACCTCGTCGTAGGGCTTGATGCCGTCGTCACGATTGCGGCCCCGCCGCGGCCGCTCGTCGTCGCCGGCCTCGTCGGTGTCCTCGGCCGTCTGCTCCTGCTCTTCTTCCTCCGGCGCCGGCTCCGGCGGCTGATCCTGGGCCGCCGCCATCCCGGGAAACGCCAGGCCTGCCACCAGCCAGAAGACGACGGCGCGCACCGTACCGAGTCGCGTCACGGGCATGAAAGCTGCTCCTCTCTGAGAGATCGGCCGAGGTCGACACCATATCACTCCGGTGCCGGTCCCTGCCGGCATCCGCCAGCGGCGCGCGACGCCGCGGGCTGCCGCCTTTCGCGCCGAACGGCGGAGGGTCGAAGCAGCAACGCGAGGGCGCCGCCGCGGGCGGCACATACCCTCACGACGATCGAGGCGCAACGCCCGCGGTGGCGCAGGCGGTTGATATCTTCGCGGTGGACGCGGATGATCGGCGTGATGGCAGATCCGCCCCCCGATCCGCGGACCGGTCCCGCCGAAGGCCCGCGCCGCGGGTTCCCGGTCTGGATCTGGCCCGTCTACGTCGTGCTCTTCGGCGCGTCGGTTCCGTGGTACCTGCCGGGCGACGGGCCGCTGCGCATCTGGCTCGGCCTGCCCCACTGGGTCGTCCTCTCGCTCTCCGCGACGGCGGGGGTCGCCGTCTTCACCGCCTTCGTGGTGCACCGCCTCTGGCCCGAGGAATGACCGAGTCTCTGGGCGGCGGCGCGGCCCTGGCCGTCGGGCTCTACCTGATCGCCATTCTCGGGGTGGGATACGCCGCGCGCCGCCGGCGCACCGGCGAGTCGCTGGCCGACTTCTACCTCGCGGGCCGGCAGCTCACCGGCCCGGTGCTGCTGCTCACCCTCTACGCGACCCAGTACAGCGGCAACACCCTGATCGGCTATCCCGGCGAGGCGTACCGCCTCGGCTTCTCGTGGGTGATGAGCGTCGGCTTCATGATGGCGATCATCGTCGCCTACCTGCTCTACGCGCCGCGGCTCCACCGCCTGGCCCGGCGGCACCGCTTCGTCACCCCCGGCGACTGGCTCGCCCACCGCTTCCGCTCGCCCGCCCTCACCCTTCTCGCCAACCTGCTCCTCGTGGCGGCCATCTCCAACTACCTGCTCGCCCAGCTCATGGCGATGGGCCACATCACCGCGGGCCTGTCCGGCGGCGCCGTCCCGTACTGGGCGGGGGTGGTGCTGCTGACCCTGGTGGTGCTCGTCTACGAGACCGTCGGCGGCATGCGGGCGGTCGCCTGGACCGACCTCGTGCAGGGGCTGATGCTGGTGACGGGCCTGACGGGGCTGCTGCTCGCGGCGGTGCCGGGCCCCGCGCACGTGGCCGAGGTGACGGCGTGGCTCGCGGCCGAGGCCCCCGAGAAGGTCGCCGTCCCCGACTGGAACACCTGCCGCAACTGGTTCAGCACCCTGGCCCTGATCGGCTTCTCGGGCGCCGTCTATCCGCAGGCGATCCAGCGCATCTACGCGGCGCGCGACAGCGCCGCCCTGCGCCGCTCGTTCGGCATCATGGTGTTCCTGCCGATGGTCACCACCGGGCCCGTCTTCCTCGTGGGCGTGCTCGCCATCGAGCGCCTGGCCGCGGCCGGCCCCGTCGCGGGCGACCAGGTGCTGCCGCTCCTCCTCACCGAGTGGGGATCGAGCTCGCCGCTGCTCTACGTCCTGAGCCTGATCGTCATCGTGGCGGTGGTCAGCGCCATCATGTCGACGGCCGACTCCGTGCTCCTGAGCCTCTCGTCCATGCTCGCCAAGGACGTGCTGGGCACGACCGTGCTGCGCGGGGCCGACGAGGCGCGCCTCACCCGGGCCGGCAAGCTCGTGTCGTGGGTGCTCGTCGCCGGCCTCGTCGCCATCGCCCTCGACCCGCGCATCACCCTGTGGGGCCTCACCGAGCTCAAGATGGAGATCCTCGCCCAGGTCGCCCCCCTCTTCATCCTCGGCGTGAGCTGGGACCGGCTCACCACCCGGGCGGCGCTGGCCGGCATGATCACCGGCACCCTCGTCTACGGCGGCCTCCTCGCGGCCGGACATCCCGAGCCGTGGAACATCCACGCCGGCGTCGCCGCCCTGCTCGTCAACGTCGCCGTCTGCGTCGCCGTGACCCGTCTCGCCCCCGACCCCGCGCCGGCCGGATGAGGAAGGCCGCAAGCGCCGCGGCCGTCGCACGCGCTCGTGCCGACCGGCACCGGCACTCACCTGTCCGTGGTTCGACGACGCGGGGGGAGAGGCGGCGGATTCTGCGCGTCGATCTTCGTGGATTCGGAGATCGCCAATCGTCACCCGCGGCTCCGCCGGGCGCCTGACCAACCCGCCAGCAGTCGGCGCCGTTCTACGGGGCAGACTCCCGGGGCAGCGCGAACACGAAGACGCCGCTGCCGCCCCGCGGGTTGCGCTCTTCGGGAATGAGGTCGGCCGGCAGAATCGTCGCCCAGCTCGAGCCGCCGATCGACGGGCCGGCCACGAACGCGACGAACTGCCTGCCGTCGACGGCGTAGGTGATGGGGAACCCGTTCGCCATGGTCGGGAGCCGGCTCTGCCAGAGCGGTTCGCCGTTCCGCGCGTCGTAGGCGTGGACGCGCCGCCCCCAGTCGCCGATGAACACCAGGCCGCCGCCGGTCGTCAGCGCCGACGTGTTGTAGGGCACCCGGAGACGCTGGCGCCAGAGGGTCTCGCCGGTCCGCAGGTCCAGCGCCTGGAACTCGCCGAGCCGGTCCGGCGCCTGCGGATGGAAGTGGTTCAGCCGCCCGCGCACGGCCCCGCCCCCGCCGCCCCCGGCGCGACGCTCGACGGGAGCGAAGGCGGCGGTCTCGCAGTTGAGATTGAGTGGCACGTACAGCGCCCCCGTCCCGGGGTGGTACGCCATCGCCCGCAGGCTCTTGAAACCGCCGGTGCTGGGGCAGAAGAAGAGCTCCTCGCCGACGTCCGACAGCATCCCGTCGCGATGCGTCACCTCGCCGGTCCGCGGGTCGACGTCCACGATGTTCTGGTAGCCGAGATCGATCGCGCGCCGGAACTCGCCGGTGACGCGGTCGAGCTCCCAGAGAATGCCGAGCTTGCCCATCGTGAACAGCGAGCGCCTGCCGTCGTAGTCGATCAGGATGCGCTCGAACGACTCGTCCATGTCGTGCGAATCGCCCGGGATGTGCTGGTAGTACCACTGCATCTCGCCCGTCGCGGGGTCGAGGGCGAGGGTCGAGTTGCTGTAGAGGGCGTCGCCGGCCGTGCCGCGGGCGTCGCGGTTGTGCGGCTTCGGCTGCGACGTGCCCCAGTAGACGAGCCCGGTGGCGGGGTCGTAGCTCCCGGTCATCCAGGCGTCGCTGCCCGCCCGGAACAGGAGCGGCAGATCGCCCCAGGTGTCGCCGCCGCTCTCGCCGGGCCGGGCGATGGTCGAGGTCCGCCAGAGCAGCCGGCCGGTGCCGGCGTCGAGGCCGACGATGTAGCAGGTATCTTCACGGTAGCGCCCGCAGCCGGTCATGCCGGCGACGACCGTCCCGTCGACGACGATCGGTCCGTTCGAGAAGGTGTAGCCCTCCTGGTCGCCCGCGACCGGCGTGTCCCACCGCGCCTCGCCGGTCCGGGCGTCCAGCCCGACGACGTGCGCGTCGACCGTGTTCAGGATGACGAGATCCTGGTAGACGGCAAGGCTGCGCATCTGCGCCGCGCTCCGGCGCCGCTCGTCCATCTCGCGGCGGTACTCCCAGATGAAGTCGCCCGTGCGCGCGTCGAGGGCGTGGACCACGTTGCCCGGGTTCGCGACGTACATGACGCCGTCGTGCACGATCGGCGTCGTCTGCGACACCCCGGGCTCGAGACCCCAGGACCACGCGAGCCGAAGCTCGTCCACGTTGCTCCGGTCGATCTCGTCGAGCGGGCTGTATCCCCATCCATCGAGGGTGCGCCGCCAGCTCAACCAGTCGGCGGGGTCGGGATCCTGCAGCATCGCATCGGTGACCCGAGCGAAGTCCTGGGCCTGCGCCGGCCCGGGATGCCCCGCCGCCGCGGCGATGCCGGCGCAGAGGCACACTCGGAGCAATGCACGACACTTCATGTCCATCTCCCGCGGAGCGTGAGGTTGCAGGTCAGGGGCGATCTCGCCTGGCCGCGTCGCCCGCGGACGGGGCCGGCCAATGCACCTGTCGCTTCGCCGTCGTCTGTCGCGAAGCGACCGTTGAAGAGCACGTGCACCGCCCCTCGACGGCTCTCGACGGGCATGGCGGGGTCGGCGAGCGGGCGGCACCGTCGGCGTAGGCCCCGAGGCCGCCCGGCAACCCGCTCAGTCGCAGGCGTCGGCGAGGCCGACCACGGACGTGAGGTTGATGCGCGATTCGCCGTCGGCCTCGATGAGGAGGCCCTTCACGAGCACGGTGCGCCCCGGCCGCAGCTCGCCGCTGGCGTTGATCTGGTCGGGGTCGGTGAAGAGGGCGCGGTCGCCGAAGTTGAGCAGGCCCTCGGGGGTCAGGAAGTCGGCGAAGCCGATGAGGCGGAACTCGCCGTCGCCGAGCGCCGTCTCCCGCGCCTCGCCGACCTGGACCTCGTTGAAGACGCCCGCCCGCGTCACCGTGGGCTCGGCCGCGCGGGTCAGCCACCAGGTCGACTCCGCCCGGGTCCGCCGCTCGACGCAGCCGACGGTCTGGACGAACTGGACCTGCGGCTCGGGTCTCCGCGTCCTCGCCTGCTGCCCGCCCGCGGCCGCGGGCGGGAGCGCCGTTGCCGCCACGAGCAGCCCTGCCGTCAGTGCCGTCCGAATCGCCATCCGCTCGCCCCCTACCTCGACGCCTGCTCCGCCGCCTCGGCCTCCGCCGCCTGCCTCTCCAGGTTCCGGTAGATCTCGAGGATGTGCCGGATGTCGTGGTTGCCCTCGTGGCAGGCGTACTCGTACATGGGCCCCTCGGTCGTCACCATCGGCAGCTCCACGCTCCACGGCGCCGTCCACGTGTTGGGATCGCTGACCGTGAACTCGTAGGTGATCTCGTCGGGGCCGATGCGCGTGAACCGCTCCACCACGTGGAGGGCGTCGGTGGACCCGCGGAAGCGCCGGCGCGCGTTGTAGTTCGTGGTCTCGACGACCAGCGTGTCACCCTCCCACCGGGCCCGCGAGTCGCCCGCGAAGTGGCGGATCTTCTCGGAGACGTGCGGCCGCCCGTCGAGGGGGATGATGCGCGGAGGATTGGTGTTCAGCTCGGTGAAGATCACGATGTGGTCCGGCGTCTGGAATATCTGGTGGATGTCGTTGTAGGCCGGCGGCAGGTTCGGCGGGCCCTCGTGCGCCCACACGATGCAGCGCTCGGGGAACGGCCGGGTCAGGTGGCTGTCGAACGCGCTCGGGAGCCGCCTCGCCTCCGCCTCGGCGGCCAGCTTCTCCGCCGCCTCCGGCGTCAGGGGCGGGAACCTCCCGTTCGGCGGATCGACGATGAGCGACGTGCGGCGCGTCGACAGGCCCTTGGGCACCGGGGTCCGCAGCCAGATCTCGTTGTCGTAGTGGACGTAGGACGGGTCGCGGTTGACCTGGTACAGCGCGCGCTCCCGCTCCTCCGCGTCCTCGATGTTGATCGCGCTCCGGGCCGACGGGTCGACGCCCTCGGCCGTGAGCTGCGCGTGCAGGGCCGCCGCCTCCTCCTCGGTGAAGAACGCCTTGTCGCCCAGGTACTCGGGCCGCTCGAGGGGAGTGAAGGTCTGGGTGGTCCAATAGCCCTGGAAGTCGGGCTGGCCGTCGGGCAGCCGCGGCAGGGTCCACGTGGACGCGCTGTCGGCCTCGCCCGCGGCCTGCCCTTGTCCGAGAGCCGCCGGCGGCGCCGTCGACCCGATCGCAATCACCGCCACCCACGCCGCAAGACTCTGCTGGCTCATCGTCGCTCTCCCTTGGCACGAACCGGAACGAACGAATCAGGTCGAAGCGGGCTCCGGCGGCGGCTTCTCGTCGGCCAGCGCCGCCGCCGGTATCCCCTCGGACGCGCGCGGACGCAGGATCTCGTCGATGAGGAACAGGTCCGTGAGCAATGCCCGCAGGTGGAGCGACCCGTTCAGGTTGTCGATGACCTGACTGCTGATGCCGGGCTGGGCCCGGACGAGCCCCAGCACCCTCCGCGCCCGATCGGCGTCTCCGGTGAGCACCTCGATGAACCCGTCGTACGCGGACGCCGGCTCGAGGCCCCGCTCGCGCACCGTCGCGGCAAGAAACGGGCCGAGCCCGTCGAGGGCCTGGTCCATGCCGTCGAGCAAGCGGCGCAACTCGCCGTCTCCGACGCCCGGATCGCCCTTGTAGCCCTTCGAAGCGTAGCTCAGAAAGTACTCGTATCCCCCCTCGAGCGCGTCGATGCGTTTTCTCAGACCCTCCGTGGTCGTGTCGGCCACCTGCGGCTCCTCGCCCGGGCAACGCCGCCTTGCGACGCCGCTGCCCGCATTCAGTCCTACGGAAGTTCACGCCGTTCCACCGCACGGACTCCTACGACGCG
The DNA here is from genome assembly GCA_965207615.1 of Vicinamibacterales bacterium. Classification (GTDB taxonomy): domain Bacteria; phylum Acidobacteriota; class Vicinamibacteria; order Vicinamibacterales; family UBA8438; genus JAJEEA01. Next base: position 5,731,445 of record CBDBMZ010000003.1, on the reverse strand, counting down.
GGTTGACTCTGGGCCGGCGGAGGCGCGGCCGGCGGAGGCGCGGCCGGCGGAGGCGCGGCCGCCGCGGGAGCCGGCGCCGGGGGCTTGGCCTTGGGCTTGGGCGGAGTGACGTCCCACCGCTGCGGGCTGTGATGCGCGAGGTAGTCCTCGCGGCTCACCGTCCCGAAGATCATCGACTTGGTGATCCACAGCTTCTCGGGCCGGATGGCGAAGTAGATGTGGGTGATGGTCAGCATCACGAAGAGCACCGCCGAGAAGCCGTGCGTGGCGTAGAGGATGCCCCAGGCCTGGTCGTTCCCCATCGCCGCACCCTCGAAGAGCATCTCGTTCATCGGCACGATCGGGTTGTCGATCCTGAACATCATCACCAGCCCGGTGATCGAGACCACGAGGCCGAAGATGGTGACGGCGAGGTGGTAGAGCTTGTGATCGAGCGGGTACTTGCCGTGCTTGTCGATGGCGACGGTGGCCCCGAGCTGGCGCTGGGTCCTCTGGACCGCCTCCTTCAGGTCGCGCGGAAGAATCCAGATCGACCAGAAGTCGAGGAAGAAGGAGGCGTGCACGATGTGGTAGATGATGCACAGGATCAGGATCAGGCCGGACACCCAGTGGATGGTCAGCCAACTGAACTCGAGCCCCACGATGGGGAAGAAGCCGGTGATGAGGAGCGCGATCATGGCCGCCGCCATCACCCAGTGGAACATGCGGGCGGCGCCGGTGTGCCGCACGATCTTCTCGGGAATGGCGGAGTCGGCCCCGGCCGCCGCTTCCTCCGGCTCGACCCGCGGCTTCCACACCACCGCGTAGACGGCATGAAACACGACGAAGCCGATACCGGCCCAGAACGACAGGGTCAGCAAGCCCCACGCGAGCCGGATGATGATCTCTTGTCCCCAGGGGTCGGTCCCGTACTGAAACAGATCCATGATTGCGCCCTCGTGATGCGACCCGTTCATGGACGGCGGCGTGCCGCCACCGATGCACAGCGGGTCCATGTGCCGGTGCGTGAACCACCGGCCCGCCCGCCCACGGCGCACCGCCCCGATGCCGGTGCACCGGAGGCGAAACGACCGCGGGCGGCGGGACGGCACGCACCGCCCAGCCGCTCTCCGAACAGCTACGGGCTTGAAGAATACCGGGGTCGCAGTCAGGATTCAACTGATTCTTCGCCCGGAAGACCGGCGATCCGGGCCCCCGCCGCACCGCCGCACGGGGGCGCCGCGCCGTCGCGGAACTTCCTGCCCGCCGACGCGGTATGATTCTTGGAGGGGCATGCGGCGACCTTCCGGCGGCGTCACGCTCGGTACCACCACCATGGCGGCAGAGACCAGAACACCGTTCTCAGGCAGGGCGGGCAGCCTGATGGGCCTGCTCCTGTTCGCGGCGGGGTGCGCAACCACCGCCCCGATCGAGGACCATCCGGCCGTCGGCGCCGACTTCCCGGCGGCGTGGACCGCGCGTGCCGACACCGGCGGCGGCCCCGCCCTGACGTGGTGGACCGACTTCGGCGACCCCTCCCTCGACGACGTCGTGGAATCGGCGCTCCGGCAGAACTACGACCTGCAGGCGGCGGCGTCCCGGCTCGAGCAGGCGCTGGCCGACTCCCGCGTCGCGGGGGCCGACCTCCAGCCCCAGCTCCAGGTGGGTCTGAACGGATCGCAGCGCAAGCAGAACTTCATCGGGTTCCCCATTCCCGGGGCCGAGGACCGCGTGCTCAGCACGGTCTTCACGAACTACGGGGTCTCGCTCGACCTCACCTGGGAGGCAGACCTGTGGGGCCGGCTGCGCGCCGGCGCGAGGGCCGCGCTCGCCGACCTGCAGTCCCGGGCCGCGGACCTGCGCGCCGCCCAGCTCTCCCTGGCCGGCCAGACGACGAAGGCGTGGTTCGCGATTGCCGAGGCCCAGCAGCAGCTCGGGCTCGCCGAGGCCACGGTGGCCAGCTTCCGGGCCTCGGCGGATCAGGTCCGCGAGCGGTTCGAGGAGGGCCTGAGGCCGGCCCTGGACGTGCGCCTGGCCCTCTCCAACCTCGCCAACGCGGAAGCGCTCCGCGAGCAGCGGGGGCAGCAGTTCGACGCCGCCGTCCGGCAACTCGAGGTCCTCATGGGCCTCTACGCGGCGGGGTCCATCGCGATGCCGTCCGACCTGCCCGACACCCCGGCGACGATTCCCGGCGGGCTCCCGGCGGAGCTGGTGCGGCGCCGCCCCGACCTGGTGGCGGCCGAGCGCCGCATCGCGGCGGCCCGGCAGCGCCTGCGGGTGGCGCAACGCGACCTCTACCCCCGCATCAGCCTGACCGCCAACACCGGCACCGCCACCGGCGCGCTGCAGGACCTCGTCAAGCGCGACTTCGGGGTCTGGACCCTGCTCGGCAACGTGATTCAGCCGCTGCTCCAGGGGGGACGCCTGCGCGCCGCCGTCGACCGCGCCGAGGCCCGCGCGGCGGAGGAGCTGGCCGTCTACGCCAACACCGCCCTCCAGGCGTTCTCGGAGGTGGAGACCGCGCTCGCGGCCGAAGAGTACCTCCTCGAGCGCGAACGCTACCTCGCCATCTCCGCCGAGCAGTCGCGGGCGGCGGAGATCATCGCCGACGACCGGTACCGGACGGGGCTCGACGACTACATCACCGTGCTCGAATCGCAGCGGCTCGCGCTGCAGGCGGAAGGGGACCTCATCGCGGCCCGGCGGCAGCGTCTCGAGAACCGGGTGGACCTGTATCTCGCGCTCGGCGGCGGGTTCGACGAGGCGCCGGCCATGCCCGGCGCCGGCGACTGACGGGCGACGCGGGCGTCGTCCGGAGGAACACATCGATGTCACCCATGCTCACTCGGCTGCTCAAGGCCCTGCTCCCGCTCCTCGTCCTCGGCGTCGCCCTCGCCGCGGCCTTCGTCATGTGGGCGAACCGCCCGCCGGTGGAGACCCTGACCCCGGTGGTGACGCCGCCGGCGGTGCGGGTGCAGACGGTCGCGTTCGAGAGCGTTGACCTCACCGTGTCCAGCCAGGGCACGGTGCAGCCGCGCACCGCCAGCCAGCTCGTGCCGGAGATCGCGGGGACCGTGCTCGACGTGTCGCCGGCATTCGCGGTGGGGGGATTCTTCGAGGAGGGAGACGTCCTGCTGGAGATCGATCCCTACGACTACCAGCAGGCGCTCATCGCGGCCCGGTCGCAGCTCGCCCAGGCGCAGCTCCGGCTCGCCCAGGAAGAGGCGGAGGCCGAGGTGGCCCGGCGCGAGTGGGAGGAGATCGGCCAGGGGGACGCCAACCCCCTCACCCTGCGCCTGCCCCAGGTCGAGGACGCCCGGGCCGCGGTGGCGTCCGCCGAGGCGGCGATCGACCGCGCGAGACGGGACCTCGAGCGCGCCGACGTGCGCGCCCCCTACGCCGGACGGGTCCAGACGAAGGACGTCGACGTCGGGCAGTTCGTGAACCGAGGCACCGCGGTGGGGCGCATCTACGCGGTCGACTCGGCCGAGGTCCGGCTGCCTCTGCCCGACGAGGAGCTGGCCTACGTCGACGTCCCCATGTCCTACCGCGGCGCGCGGCAGCAGGCGGGCCCCGCCGTCACCCTGTCGGCCGACTTCGCGGGACGGCGCTACTCCTGGCAGGGGCGGATCGTGCGCACCGAGGGCGAGATCGACCCCGTGAGCCGGATGGTCCACGTGGTGGCCGAGGTCGACGACCCCTACGCGCCCGGCCCCGACCCCGACCGGCCTCCGCTGGCGGTGGGGATGTTCGTGGAGGCGGAGATAACCGGGCGGCGCGTGGACGACGTCGTGGTGCTGCCGTGGGCGGCGCTGAACGGGCGCGACCGCGTGCTGATCGTCGACGACGACGGCCGGCTGCGGTACCGGCAGGTCGACATCCTGCGTTCGACGAGCGAGCACGTGCTGGTGCAGGGCGGGCTCGCGGCGGGCGAGCGCGTGTCCATCTCGGCCCTCGACGCCGTCATCGAGGGCATGGCGGTGCAGGTGGCGGGGGCGGAGCCCGCGGCCATGGCGCGCGCCGGAGGCGCCAGCCCCGCGCCCGGGGGCGGCGCGGAGGCCACGGCCGGCACCCCGGCGGCGGCGACAGCGGCCGGCACCCCGGGGACCGCGGCCGATCCCCCGGCGGCGATGACGGCGGCCGGCACCCCGGGGACCGCAACCTCGGCGGACACCGGTCGGACGACCGCGATCTCGGCGGACGCGGGTCGGACGACCGCGCCCCCGGCCGACGCCGGCGGGGCGGAGCGGCCGACGCCGCCGACGGCGCCGGGCGCCGGCCCGGCGGCGGAAGCCCCGGCGGAGCGACCCCCTGCCCCGGCGCGGGAACCGGCCGCGGTTCCGGCGGCCGGGACGGCGGCGAGCATGCCGGACCCCATCAGGGAGGCGAGGCGCGAGATGGCCCGCGCCGGTCGGCCGGCGACCGGCGGCGCGCGCGCCCCGGCGCCCCGGCGCGATGACTTCGAGCTCGATCCGACCCTGACGCGCGAAGAGCAGATTGCCGCCATCCGCGAGCGCATCGCCGCGTTGCGCAACGGCGGGGCGCCGACGCCGGCACCGGTCCGCCGCGCGGGCGCCCGACCGGCGTCACCGCCGGGCGGCGCCGAGGAACGGATGGCCGGCGCCGAGCCGGAACGACCGCGCTTCGGCGGCGGACGCGCACCCGGGAACGCCGCCCCGGGCGGCGGAACCGCGCCCGGCACCCCGGCCGGCGCGGCCCGCGCCGCGGATCCCGGGCGGCGGGACGCCCGCATGGCGCCGACGGACGCACCCGCCCCGGCCGGGGCGGGCGTCGCACCGCCGATGCGGCGTCCCGGCGGACCCGGAGGCCGCGGCCGCGTCGGCGGTGCGCCCATGCCCACCCCCGCGGGAGCGGCCCGCGCCGACGCGCCCACGCCGGCCGCGAGGCCGGCCCGCGCCGACGCGCCGCTCGCCCCGGGCACGCCCCGGCCCGTGGTCGCCCTGCTCCCCTTCCGCAACGTGTCGCGCGACCCCGCCGACGACGTCATCGGGGAGGAGATGCAGGCCGTGCTCCGCGTCGCCCTCCGGCGGGCCGCGGGCATGGAGGTGGTGCTGCTCGGCCCCGGCGACGAGTCGAACGCCATCCAGCGCGCGGTGGCCAGCCAGGCCACCTGGCTCGCGGGGGGCGGCTACCAGCGCGTCGGGGAACAGCTCCGGGTGACGGGACGGGTCGTGGACGTGGCCACCGGCGATCTGCTGGGATCGGTCCGCGTGGACGGCACCGTCTCCGGACGCGACGCCCTGACGAGCCGACTGATCGCGGCGTTGCGGTCCGAGTTGGCCGGTCACATGCCGGCGGCAACCGCGCCGCGGATGGCGGCGGCCGCCCCTGGTCCGCGGGCGGCGACCGCCTCCGGTCCGCGGACGGCAGCCGCGCCGGCCGCGCGGACCGCGGCCGCCCCTGATCCCGTTCCCGCCCCGCCCGCGGGCCGGGCGATCCAGATCGCCGTCTCCCCCTTCGCCAACATCTCGCGCAACCCCGCCGACGACGCCATCAGCGACACCATTGCGTCGGAGATCACCGGGCGGATGGCAGGCTTCCCGGGCGTCGCGCTCGTCCCCCTCGACACCGGCGCCGCCGACGGACCGGCCTCCCTGTCCGTCGCGTCCGCCCGCGGCGCCGACTGGCTCGTCACCGGCGGCTACCAGCACGTCGCAGGACAGCTCCGCCTCACCGCCCGGCTGCTGCAGGTCTCCGACGGCGCGTTCGTGGAGTCGGTCAAGGTGGACGGCACCCTCGACGGGCTGTCCGGCATGCTCGCCGAGGCCATCTCGACCCTGGGGGCCGCCGTCGCCGCCAACGCGGCCGGTTCCTGACCGCCGGGAACCGCTCGTGCAACAGCACCGCTGACGTCCGTGCGTCACGCCGGATCGGCTCGGCCCGCTCCCGCCCTTCGCCGTACGTTGACGGAGCCACCGCAGGATGGTATTCAAAAAGCATGAAAGTGAATGCTCGGTCGAGCATCACGCTGCCGGCCGCGGAGATCGCCCTCATCGAACGTCTGAAACCACGCGTCGGGGAGAAGACCAACGTCGCCGTCGTACGGCGTGCCCTGCGTCTCCTCGAGTCCACGACGGACCGTGACGAGCTCCGGCGGGCCTACCGAGACGCCTCCAACGCCACTCGGGAGGCGTTGGCCGCCGACCTGGCGGACCTCGATCATCTGGCGGCCGAGGGCCTCGACGAGTGACGCCGCGTCACGGCTGGCTCTATGTGGCGGATCTCAGTCCGCGGGCCGGCACCGAACCCGGGAAGCCCCGCCCCGTCCTCGTGGTTCAGTCCGATCTGCTGAATGCGGTCGGGCACCCGTCGACCTGGGTCCTGCCGTGCACGACACGAACGGTCGGTGAGAACCTGCTGCGCGTGCCGCTGCCGGCCGGAACCGCCGGAAACGCTCGCGACTGCGAGATCATGATCGACCAGAGCCGGGCCATCGACAACCGGCGCTTTCGGCAGCGTCTCCGGCCCATCCCCCCGCCGCTGTTCGACGAGGTCAAGGACAAGCTGCGCCGACTGGCGGATCTGGTGTAGTGCCGACGTCGCGATCCCGAGGGACCCGGCCCGACTGCCAGCCGGCGGGCGGTGTCGCTTCCCCGGCCGGTGGTGTGAACGCCGCTCCCGAGGCCGCGGGAGCGCTCAGGACGCGGCGATCTCCGCGACGACCTCCTCGGCGAGGGGCAGGCTGAATCCGCAGGCGGAGTCGTTGATGCGGCACTGGGCGAGGGTGAGCTGGCACCCGCACGTGCAGTTCTCCTCGTTCAGCCGCTGCAGCGCGGTGACCCGCTGCTCGGGGGTCAGCACCGTGAGGTCGAGCCCCGGGATCTCCGTCGCGTGGGCGGCGTTGACGAGGCGGCCGTGGCGGTCCTCCTCGACGAGATCGACGGTGATGTCGGGGTCGATGGCGGCGAGGAAGCGGGTCTCCTGCTCGAAGATCCCGGGGTTGACGAGCCCGACGTGGGTCCGCACGACCCGGAGGTCGGGATCGACGATGAACGTGGTGGGCAGGGCCATCACGCCGGGAAACGCCCGGTCCAGCTCGGGCGTGACCATCACGATCGGATAGTTGATGCCGTACTGCGCCGCGAAGCGCTCGACGATCCCGGTCGGCCCCTCGTCCTCCGACACGCCGATGATCTGCAGCTCGTCGGGATAGCGTTCCTGCAGCCGGATGAGGTCGGGGATCTCCGCCCGGCACGGGCCGCACCAGGTCGCCCAGAAGTTCACGAGGGTCACCTTGCCGCGCAGGTCCTCGGTGGTGATGGTCCGGCCGTCGAGGGCCTGCATGGCCAGCTCGGGCAGCACCGCGGGGTCGGCCACGAGCTGAATGGTGTCGGGCCGCGCGTCGAAGACGGCGGCCGGGCCCGCGCCCGTCTCCGCCCCCCCCGGCTCGCCGGGCGCCCCGCACCCGGCCGTCACCGCGACCGCCGCCACCGCAACGATGCCGAAGAGCCGGCAAGGCATGACTCAGTTCCCTCTCGGCAGCGGCGTCACCGTCGGCCCGCCGCTGCCCAATCGACTGCGACCACCGCCGGAGACCAGCGACTTGACTTCGGCCAAGCCGATCTCGACGGCTCGCAAGCGGTCATCGACGCGCCCCACGCGGTCATCGACGCGCCCCACGCGGTCATCGACGCGCCCCACGCGGTCATCGACGCGGTCCATGCGGCTGTTGACCCCGGAAAACTGCGTCAGCAGCAGCCCGGTCAACAGGCCGGCCAGCGCGAGGGCCGTGCTCACAGTCGTCCCGATTATCCACTTGGTGTCGCTGCTCATGCGGTGTGCTGACCAGTACCGAAGTCTCATCATCGTCCACCGTCACCGAGCCAGTCAACCCGGCCGCCGGCAACCCGGGCACGGCGACCCGACGGACGCCACTGCGCTCGGGCCCCGTTCCGCTCCTCTCAGGACAGGCGAGCTGCGACGCGGCGACGACGGGCGTCCGTCAGTACCCCATCCACACCGCGAGCATGAGCGCGGCAACCGCCACGAGGTACAGCTTCAAGAGCAGCGGGCCGACGAATTTCAGCCAGCGCTGGTAGGGGATGCGGGCCAGGGCGAGCATTCCCATCAGCAAGGGGTTGGTGGGCACGACCATGTTGGTGAACCCGTCGCCGAACTGGTAGGCGAGCACCGCCGTCTGCCGGCTCAGCCCGGTGAGATCGGCCAGGGGGGCCATGATCGGCATGGTGACGTAGGCCTGCCCGGAGCCCGACGGGATGAACAGGTTGCACACGGTCTGGACCGCGAGCATGCCGACGGCCGCGGCCTGGCCCGGCAGCGCCTGCAGCGGCGACGCGAGGCCGTTGATGATGGTGTCGATGACCTGGCCCTCGGTCAGGACGACCTGTATCGTGCGGGCGAACCCGACGATGACGGCGGTGGCGACGAGCTCGCCCGCGCCGGCCTGGAACGCCCCGGCCGCCCGGCTCGGGGCGACGCGCGCGACCGCCGCGGCGGCAAGGGCGATGCCCAGGAACACCGCGGTCAGCTCGGTCAGGTACCACCCCCGGGCGCTGACGCCGTAGACGAAGAGCACCACCCCGGCCACGAAGACCGCGACCACCCCGGCCCGCGCCGGGGTCAGCCTGACGTCGGCCGGCATCTCGAACCCGCCGGCGTAGGAGACGTCGCTCACCAGGCTCCGCGACGGATCCGACCGCAGCCGGCGCGCGTAGCGCAGGATGTGGTCGACGCCGACGGCGAGGCAGACGGCCAGCAGCAGCCAGCGGAACGCCTGGCCGGAGGTCAGCTCGAGCCCGGCGATGTCCTGCGCGATCAGCACCGTGAACGGGTTCAGGGCGGCGCAGGCGTAGCCGACCCCCGCCCCGACGTAGACGATGCCCAGGGCCACCACCGCGTCCATGCGGAGGGCGAGGCACATCGTGACGAGCAGAGGGACGAACGGCATGTACTCTTCCGCCATGCCGACCGTCGACGACCCGAACGCGAACAGGGTGACCATGCCGCCGACGAGCAGCACCGGGCTGCCGCCGAGGCGCGCGATCGCCAGTCCGATGAGGGCGTCGATCGCCCCCGTGGCGCGCAGCACCCCGAACACGCCGCCGACGATGAGGATGAAGAAGATGATGTCGGCGGCGTCGGCCAGGCCCGCGGGCACGGCGGTGAGGAACGTCAACAGCGGCAGCGGCTCGGCCTCCACGGCGTGGTAGGTGCCGCGGATGACCTGCCGGCCCTCGCGCTCGAACTCGCCGGCCGGGAGCACGTAGGTCGCGGCCTGGGCGAGCAGGATCAGCCCGCCGATGAGGACCAGGGCGTCGGGAAACCGCCGGGGAGGACGCTCGGTCATCTCGTCCTTCACAGTGTCGGGTCGTCCGAGACCCGGACCAGGAGCTTGCCGAAGTTCTCGCCCCGCAGCAGCCCCAGGAACGCCCCCACCGTGCGGTCGAGCCCCTCGACCACGTCCTCGCGGTACTTCAGCTCGCCCGAGCGTATCCAGCCCCCCACGTCCCGGATGAAATCGGGTTCGAGATGCGCGTGGTCGAACACGATGAATCCGCGGATCATCAGTCGCCGGACCAGCGCCAGCCCCATCAGTTGGGGGACCCGGTCGGGACCCTCCGGCAGCGACGTCGCGTTGTAGCTGGCGATGCGCCCGCACACCGGCACCCGCGCGAACTGATTGAGCAGGGGCAGCACCGCGTCGAACACCTTGCCGCCCACGTTCTCGAAGTACAGGTCGATGCCGTCCGGGCAGGCCGCCTTCAGGTCGCCGGCCAGGGTGTCTCTGCGGTGGCTGACGCACGCGTCGAAGCCCAGCTCGTTCACGACGTAGTCGCACTTCTTCTGCGCCCCCGCGACGCCCACCACCCGGTGCCCCTTGATCCTGGCAATCTGCCCCACCACCGCGCCCACCGCCCCGGACGCGGCCGACACGACGACCGCGTCGCCGTCCTTCAGCCCGCCGACCTCGAGGAGGCCGACATAGGCGGTCAGGCCCGGCATGCCGAGCACACCGAGCGCGGTAGAGATGGGCGCGACGCCGGGGTCCAGCTTGCGGACGCCGCGGCCGTCCGACAGGCCGTACTCCTGCCACCCGGCCCCGGCGAGCACGAGGTCCCCCTCGGCGAACCCGTCGTGACGCGACGCCACCACCTGCCCCACCGTCCCCCCGGTCATGACGTCGCCCAGCTCCACCGGCGCCGCGTAGGACGGCCCCGCGTTCATGCGCCCCCGCATGTAGGGGTCTAGCGAGAGGTAGATGGTGCGGACGAGCATCTCGCCCGCGGCGGGCTCCGGCGCCGGCGCCTCGACCATGCGGAAGTCGGCCTCGGCGGGGAACCCGTCGGGGCGGGCGTTCAGCAGAATCCGGCGGTTGGTGCGATTCGACATGGCGCTACATCGTTCCATCAATGCCCTCACGGTGGCAAACGCGGCAGGCGGTCCCGGCCGCACTCCGGCGCCAGCCAGAGCCGCCCGATGTTGCCGATCAACGAGGTGATTCGTTTACAATCTACCAAGCCATCAGTGACAACATGCGTCCATCGGAATCCAGAGGCGAGGCAATTCGCCGCTTCATCCTGCGGAACGTGCAGGCCAACCCCCGCACCATCAGCAAGCTGGCGGGGGAGGAGTTCGGCGTGGGCCGGCAGGCCGTCGGCCGCCACCTGCGGCGGCTGGTCGAGGAAGGCGCCCTCCGCCAGAGCGGCCGCACCAACAGCCGCGTTTACCGGTTGGCCGTCGTCCGCGAGTGGACGGGGACCTACGCGATCGGCGGGAGCTCGGACGAGGACCTGGTCTGGCGGCACGACACCGCCGCCGTACTGGGCGACCTGCCGGACAACGTCCGCAACATCTGGCATCACGGCTTCACCGAGATGTTCAACAACGCCGTGGAGCACTCGGCCGGCTCGACCATCATCGTGACCGTCACGGCGACGGCGGTCACGGCGGAGATGCAGGTCCGCGACGACGGCGTGGGCATCTTTCGGAAAATCCAACGCGAGCTGGGGCTGCTCGACGAGCGCCACGCCCTCTTCGAGCTGTGGAAGGGCAAGCTGACGACCGACCCGCAGCGCCACACCGGCGAGGGGATCTTCTTCACGTCGAGGATGTTCGACGCGTTCGAGATCCTCTCGGGCGGCGTCGTCTTCTCCCTCGAAACCGCGCGGGAGGAAGACTGGCTGCTGGAGCGGCCGAAGTTCGTGGACGGTACGACGGTGTTCATGCGCCTCGACAACGACGCGTCCCGGACGGCGCGCGAGGTCTTCGACCGGTTCACCGCTGACGACGACGACATCCCGGTATTCAGCAAGACGGTGGTGCCCGTGCGATTGGCGCAGTACGGCGACGACCGGCTGATCTCCCGGTCGCAGGCGAAGCGCGTGTTGGCTCGCGTCGACCGGTTCAGCACGGTGCTCCTGGACTTCCGGGACGTGCCGACCATCGGGCAGGCGTTCGCCGACGAGGTGTTCCGGGTGTTCCGGCGGGCACACCCGGACCTGAACATCGTTCCCATCAACGAGAACGCCGAAGTGAAGCGCATGATCGCCCGGGCGCAGTCGACACGGAGCGTCGAGGCGGCTGCAGCCAACCGGCCCGCCGATACCCCTTCTTCGCCGGAGTCGTAGCATGATCCAGACACCGTGGTCCCAGCGCCATCGCGCCGCCCGGACCCGTCAATCGTCCGACGGCGCCGCCGGACGGCGCCCGACGGGCCCGCACTTCCGCGGGAACAGGCAGACGCCCGGCGGTTCCGCGCAGCCGTCGGCCGACCCGCGCCGCCGCGGGAGCAGCCCGCCGCCCGGCGGCGCCGTCCGGTCGCCGACCGGCCGGTTCGGCGTGCGCGCCGTACTTCGGCGCACGCTCCCGGCCCTGGCCCTCATCGTCGGACTCGCGGCGCCGGCCGGCGCCCAGCCGCCCGGCGACGTCGACTGGCCGGTCTACCTGGGAACGGGCAGCAGCCAGTACTCGGCGCTGAGCCGGATCACCCGGGACAACGTCGATCGGCTCGAAGTGGCCTGGACCTACAACGCCGGCGACGCCGACACCGAGACCAACCGGACGCAGATGCAGACCAGCCCCATCGTCGTCGAGGGCGTGCTGTACGGCGTCTCCCCGGTCACCAAGGTCTTCGCCCTCGACGCCGACACCGGCGTGCGGCGCTGGGAGTTCGACCCGTTTGCGCACGGCGCGACGGTGCGGCGGGGCGGCGTCAGCCGCGGGGTGACGTGGTGGGCCGACGGCGACGACCGCCGTATCTTCGCCAGCGGCGGCGCGAAGCTCTTCGCCCTCGACGCCGACACCGGCGTGCCCGTCGAGACGTTCGGCGACGGGGGCAGCATCGACCTCCACGACGGGCTCGACGCCGGCCGCGACGTGTCGGACCTGTTCGTCATCTCGAACACGCCGGGAGTGATCTACCGGGACCTGCTCATCCTGCCGACGCGGAACGCCGAGACCAACCCCGCCGCCCCCGGGAACATCCGCGCCTTCGACGTCCGCACCGGCGAGGTGAGGTGGATCTTCCGCACCATCCCGCATCCCGGCGAGTACGGCCACGACACCTGGCCGCCCGGCGCCTGGCTCCGCGTCGGCGCCGCCAACAACTGGGCGGGCATGTCGGTGGACCACGAGCGGGGCCTCGTGTTCGTCCCCACCGGCTCGGCCACCCCCGACTTCTACGGCGGCGACCGGGTGGGCGCCAACCTGTTCGCCAACACCCTGCTCGCCCTCGACGCCGCCACCGGCGAGCGGGTCTGGCACTTCCAGGCCGTGCACCACGACATCTGGGACCGCGACTTCCCGGCGCCCCCCAACCTGCTGTCCATCGTCGAGGACGGCCGGCGGCGCGACGTCGTGGCCCAGATCACCAAGTCGGCCCACGTCTTCGTGTTCGACCGCGAGACCGGCGAGCCTATCCACCCCATCGAGGAGCGGCCGTTCCCGCCCTCCGACATCCCCGGCGAGGTCGCCTGGCCCACCCAGCCCCTGCCGGTGCGACCGCCCCCGTTCACCCGGCAGCGGATGACCGAGGACGAGGTGACCGACATCTCGCCGGAGGCGCACCGCTACGTGCTCGACCGCCTGCGGCGGATGCGCAGCGACGGCCAGTTCGTCCCCACGAGCCGCGAGGGCACCATCATCCTCCCCGGCCTCGACGGCGGGGGCGAGTGGGGCGGGGCCGCCGTCGACCCCGGCACCGGCATCATGTACGTGAACGGGAACGACATGCCGTGGATCGGCGCGATGGTCGAGTTGCCGGCGGATGAACAGGGAACGCCGGCGGCGGTCGGCAGGCGCGTCTACGGCCTGCACTGCGTGCAGTGCCACGGCGTGGACGGCACCGGCGACGAGCTGGGCATCTACCCCGCGGTGAACGACCTGCCGGGTCGCCTCACCCGGGAGGAGGCGCGCGCCGTCATCGACGAGGGGCGGGGCTACATGCCCTCGCACGCCCATCTCTCGGAACGCGAACGCGCGGCGCTGCTCGCGTACCTCTACGACTCGGACGAGCCCGATCCCGGGGCGGCGGACCGCGACGCGGCTCCCGGCGAGTCGGAGTGGGTTTTCGCCGGCTACCGCCGCTTCCTCGACCAGGCGGGACGCCCCGCCATCAAGCCGCCGTGGGCGACCCTGAACGCCATCGATCTCGCCGCGGGCCAGATCTTGTGGAAGGTGACCCTCGGCGACTGGCCGGAGTTGTCCGCCGCCGGACGGCCGCCCACCGGGGCCGAGGCCTACGGCGGCCCGCTGGTGACCGCGAGCGGCCTGATCTTCATCGGCGCCACCCGCGACGAGCGGTTCCGGGTCTTCGACACCCGCGACGGCGCGCTGCTCTGGGAGACGGGCCTGCCCGCCGCCGGCCACGCCACCCCCATCACCTACGCCGTCGACGGGCGCCAGTACGTGGTCATCGCGGCCGGCGGCGGCAAGATCGGCACCAGGTCGGGCGATGCTTACGTCGCGTTCGCGCTGGGAGAGAGACGGCGCTGACCTGGCGCTTCGGTGGGTGAACGGCAGGGCGCCGCTCGCGCTCGATGAGGCTGTTACCACCGGATCGATGGCATAGGATGGTCGTATGACTGATGCGCTCTCGGTCATCCACAGCGACCCGGAAATCTCGGGAGGCGTGCCGGTTTTTCGCGGCACGCGGGTGCCGGTTCAGTCGCTGTTCGACTATCTCGAGGGTGGGGAGACCCTCGACGAGTTCCTCGCTCAGTTCCCGTCGGTCTCGAAGCAGCAGGCGCTTGCCGCGCTCGATCTGGCTCGCGATTCCGTCTTGGCCCGCGCGCATTCTGCTTGACGAGAATCTGCCACGCGATCTCGCCGACGAGCTGACGGGGCACGAGGTCACCACCGTCCCAGCCGCAGGCTGGTCGGGAACGACGAACGGTGAACTGCTCCGTCGTGCCCAAGGGAGTTTTCGACGCCCTGCTGAGGATGGACCGGGGTCTTCAGCACCAGCAGAATCCGAATACCCTCCCAATCCGTATCGTGGTCATTCGAGCGCCGTCGAACCGCATGGTTCACTTGAGGCCGCTCGTGAGCAGCATTCTGAACACGCTGGCATCGTTGCCGCCCGGCCAGCTCCGCGAAGTCGGCGCCTGAGCGCCCGCCGTGGTGTCGTGGCGGCGCGCCCCGGCAGGACCTCGTTGGCCCTACGGACATCAAGGCAGTCGCCGGAGGTCGCACCGCTCAGCCGGCCGCCTGCGCCTGCTGGGCCTTCTCGATCTTCGCCCATGTGTCCCGCAGGGTGACCGTCCGGTTCACCACGAGCCGCCCGCCCGTCGAGTCCGGGTCGACGCAGAAGTAGCCCTGCCGCTCGAACTGATAGCGGCTGCCGGCGGGGGCGCCGCGCAGGCTCGGCTCGACCCGGCAGCCGGCGAGGGTCTCGAGCGAGGCGGGGTTCAGGGCGTCCTTGTAGTCGCCGCCCTCCCCGGCGTCCTCGGGGTTGATCCGCGTGAACAGGTGGTCGTAGAGCCGCACCTCGGCCTCGACGGCGTGGGGCGCCGACACCCAGTGGATGGTGCCGCGCACCTTGCGGCCGTCCGGGGCGTAGCCGCCGCGGGTCTCGGGGTCGTAGGTGCAGCGCAGCTCGACCACCTCGCCGGTGGCGGGGTCCTTGACGGCCTCGCGGCAGGTGATGAAGTAGGCGTAGCGCAGCCGCACCTCGCGGCCGGGGGCGAGGCGGAAGTACTTGCGCGGGGGGTCCTCGCGGAAGTCGGTCCGCTCGACGTAGAGCTCGCGCGAGAACGGGACCACCCGCGACCCCATGCCGGCGTCCTCGGGGTTGTTGACCGCCTCGACCTCCTCGACCTGCCCCTCGGGGTAGTTCTCGATGACCACCTTGAGGGGCCGCAGCACCCCCATGACCCGCAGCGCCCGCTGGTTGAGGTCCTGGCGGACGGCGTCCTCGAGCTGGGCGATGGACACGATGCTGTTGGCCTTGGCGATGCCGATGCGGTTGCAGAACTCGCGGATCGCCTCGGGCGTGTAGCCGCGCCGGCGGAAGCCGACGATGGTGGGCATGCGCGGGTCGTCCCACCCCGCCACGTGCTTCTCCGACACGAGCTCGAGCAGCTTGCGCTTGCTGAGCACGGTGTAGCTGAGGTTGAGGCGCGCGAACTCGATCTGGCGCGGCCGGCAGGGCACGTCGATGTTCTCGAGGAACCAGTCGTAGAGGGGCCGGTGGTCCTCGAACTCGAGGGTGCACAGCGAGTGGGTGATGCCCTCGAAGGCGTCGGACAGGGGGTGCGTGAAGTCGTACATCGGGTAGATGCACCACGCGTCGCCGCTCCGGTAGTGCGGCACCCGCCGGATGCGATAGATCGTGGGGTCGCGCATGTTCATGTTGGGCGACGCCATGTCGATGCGGGCCCGCAGCGTGCGCGACCCGTCCTCGAACTCGCCGGCCCGCATGCGGGCGAACAGGTCGAGGTTCTCGGCCACCGCGCGGTCGCGGAAGGGGCTGTTGCGGCCGGGCCGGTTCCACAGGCCGCGGTACTCGGAGACCTCGGGCCCCTGCAGGTCGCAGACGTACGCCTTCCCCGCCTCGATGAGCTGGACCGCGCAGTCGTGCAGCCGCTCGAAGTAGTCGGCGGCGTGGTAGAAGCGGTCGTCCCAGTCGAAGCCGAGCCAGCGCACGTCGTCCTCGATGGCCCGCACGTACTCGACGCTCTCGGTCGTCGGGTTCGTGTCGTCCATGCGGAGGTTGCACAACCCGCCGTGCTCGGCCGCGAGCCCGAAGTTCAGGCAGATCGACTTGGCGTGCCCGATGTGCAGATAGCCGTTGGGCTCCGGGGGGAACCGGGTGTGCACGCGGCCCGCGTGCTTCCCGGTCCGCTGGTCGTCGACCACGATCTGCCGGATGAAGTCGAGCCCGCCGGGCGCGTCCGCCGCGGCGTCCGCCGTTTCTCGTCGTACTTCAGTCGTCATCACCGTTCCATGGCGTTCCGCGGCTTGCCGCGAGATCTTCCGCTATCCGGTTTTCGGACCGCGAAGCCGTCTTCTTCAGGACGCGATCTGCGCCAGGGCGCGGTCGATACGGGCGAGGCAGGCGTCGGGGCCGAGGATGGCCAGCCCCTCGAACAGGCCGAAGCCGACCGCCTTGCCGGTCACCGCGACCCGGACGGCGTGGATGGCCTGGCCGATGCGGATGCCCTCGGCCTCGACGAACTCGTGCAGCGTCCGCTCCAGGGTGGCCGCATCGAACGGCCGGGTCGCCTCGAGCCGGTCCCGGAACCGGCGCAGCAGCGGCGCGACCCCGTCCTTGCGCAGCCGCTTGTCGACCGCCTTCCCATCGTACGCGACATCGGCGTCGGCCTGGAAGAACTCGGGATAGTCGAGCACGTCTCCCGCGACCTTGATTCGGTCGCCCGCCGCCTGCACCACGTCGCGCACGCGCGCCTGCTCGGCCGCCGACGGCGGCGACGCGACGAGCCCCGCCCGCTCGAGGAACGGCGTCGCGCGCGCCACCCGTTGGTCGACGCCGAGCTCCTGCATCCGCCGCTCCTGGAACGCGGCCAGCTTGCCGGGGTCGAAGCTGGCCGCGGCCCGGTTGATCCGCTCGAGCGAGAAGTGCGCCACCATCTCGTCGCGGGTGAACCGCTCGGTGCGGTCGTCGAGCGACCAGCCGAGCAACAGCAGGTAGTTGAGCAGCGCGTCGGGCTCGTAGCCGACGGCGCGGTAGAAGTCGACGACGACGGGGTTGAACGTCTCGGGCGACACCGCGAGCCGCGACCGCTCGGCGACGGCGAGGCCGCGGTCGTAGACGGCCTTGAACTCGTGATGCCGCAGGTAGCGGTCGAGCTTGCGCTTGCTCAGCTTCTCGGCGCTGCCCGGCGCCGCCACGTACGGCACGTGCGCGAAGGCCGGCGGCTCGTAGCCGAGGGCGGTGGTGATGAAGAGTTGCCGCGGCGTGTTCGACAGGTGCTCGACGGCGCGGATGACGTGGGTGATGGCGAAGTCGTGGTCGTCGACGGCGCTCGCCAAGTGGTACAGGCACGTCCCGTCCGCCCGCCGGACGACGTGGTCCTGCTCGAGGCCCCACTCGAACTCGACCTCGCCCCGCACGAGGTCGCGGAACCGGCAGGCGCCCTCGCGAGGCATCTTCAGCCGCACCGCGGCCCGCCGCCCCTCGGCTTCGAACCGGGCCGCGTCGGCGTCGGTCTCCGCCATCCACCGGCGGCTGTAGAGAAAGCGCCGCTTCTCACGTTGCGCCGCCTCGCGCTCGGCCTGGATCTCGTCGCCGGTGGCGTAGTCGCGGTAGGCGGCGCCCGCCGCCAGCAGCCGCTCGACCGCCTCCGCGTACCGAGCGCCCCGCTGCGACTGATGGTACGGGGCGTACGGCCCGCCGACCCCCGGGCCCTCGTCCCAGTCGAGCCCCAGCCAACGGAACCCGTCGAGGATCGGCCGCAAGGCGGCGGCGACGTTGCGCTCGGCATCCGTGTCGTCGACCCGCAGCAGGAACTGCCCGCCGTGCCGCCGCGCGAACAACCAGTTGAACAAGGCGGTCCGCACCCCTCCGATGTGGAGGTAGCCGGTGGGGCTGGGAGCGAAGCGGGTGCGCACGGCCATCGGTCGAGGATTATAATCAGTGCCCCCTCCCCCCCGACACGACGCCGGGTGAGAGACTGCGCGACCGCGCGACCTGCGGTCGCGTTGGGAGTTCGGCCGGCGCGGAACTCCTGCGGTGCAAGCCGCCCCTGCGGTCACGGCGCGAACTTGCGGTCGCGTTGCGAATTTCGTTGGCGCGAGACTTCTGCGCTGCAGTGACCGCGCGACTTGGCGGTCTGGTTTCGCGGAATTCGTGCGGTGCAGCGATTGCGCGACTAGGCGGTCGCGTTGGGAGTCTCGATGCGAAACTCCAGCGGTGCAGAGACCGCGACTTGGCGGTCGCGTCGGAAGTTCCGCTGGCGCGAAGCTTCCGCGGCACGCCCCGAGAGGAGACGACTATGCCCTGGCTGCTGACCACCGCCCTTCTCGCGACGCTCGCCCAGTCGCCGCGCGAGCCCGGCATGCACAGCGCCGTGCTCGAGGTCGACGGAGTGGGCACGGTGACCTACGGCCTCTGGATCCCGCGGGACTACGACGCGTCGGAGCCCGGCCCGCTGGTCCTCGCCCTGCACCCGGGCGGGTCGCCGGGCCCCGGGTACGGCGCGCAGTTCCTCCGCGGGTTCGTCGCGCCGGCGCTCGCCGACTGGGGCGCCGTCGTCGTCTCCCCGGACGCCCCGGGGCGGCGCTGGAACAACGAGACGAGCGAGCGCGGGGTGCTGGCCCTGGTCGAGGACGTGCGGGCGAACTACGCCATCGACCCCGCCCGCATCCTCGTCACCGGCTACAGCATGGGGGGACGCGGCACGTGGTACATGGCGGCGCGCCATCCCGACCTGTTCACGGCGGCGATCCCGATGGCGGCGCGTTCCGACCCCGACGAGGCCCCCCGCGTCGGAGACATGCCTGTGTTCATCATCCACCCCCGCGAGGACGAGGTGGTGCCGTTCGCGCCGGCGGAACAGACCGCGCAGGAGATGGAGGACCGGGGACAGAACGTGTCGTTCCTGCCCCTCGAGGGCGTCGGTCACTTCCAGATGAGGCCCGAGCCGCTGCGCCGCGGCGGCGACTGGGTGCGGCAACGCTGGGCGGAACGCCGATGAAGTACCGCCGTCTCGCGAACACCGGCATCTACGTCTCCGAGCTGTGCCTCGGGGCGATGACGTTCGGCGGCTACGGCCCGTTCAAGGCCATCGGCGCCCTGGGGCAGACCGAGGCCGACGCCCTCGTGCACCGCGCCCTCGACGCCGGCGTCAACTTCTTCGACACCGCCAACGTGTACTCGGCCGGGCAGTCGGAGGAGATGCTCGGCGCCGCCCTCGGCCCGCGTCGTCGGGACGTCATCGTGGCCACCAAGGTGCGCGGGCGCATGGGGGACGGCCCGAACGAGATCGGGCTGTCGCGCGTCCACATCATGCAGCAGTGCGAGGCGAGCCTGAAGCGCCTCGGCACCGACTACATCGACCTCTACCAGATCCACGGGCCGGACCCCCGCACCGACATCCGGGAGACCCTCGAGGCGCTGAACGACCTCGTCCGGGCGGGCAAGGTGCGCTACATCGGCTGCTCGAACCTCCCGGCGTGGCAGCTCATGAAAGCCCTCGGCCTCTCGCGGCGGCACGGGCTCGCGGAGTTCGTCAGCACCCAGTCGTACTACGCCATCGCGGGCCGGGAGCTCGAGCGCGAGATGGTCCCGCTGGTGAAGGACCAGGGCCTGGCCGTGCTCCCGTGGAGCCCCCTCGCCGGCGGGTTCCTGACGGGCAAGTTCACGCGCGACGGCGAGAGCGATCCCGACGCCCGGCGCGTGTCGTTCGACTTCCCGCCCGTCGACAAGGCGCGGGGCTTCGACATCATCGACGTCATGCGCGACGTCGCCCGCGCGCACGGCGTCTCGGTGGCCCAGGTCGCCCTCGCCTGGCTCCTCCACCAGCCGACCGTCACCAGCGTCATCATCGGCGCGAAGCGGCTCGACCAGCTCGACGACAACCTGGCCTCGGTCGACCTCGCCCTCATCCCCGACGAGTTGGAGCGGCTCGACGAGGTGAGCGCGCTGCCGGTGGAGTATCCGGCGTGGATGGAGATGATGCAGACCGACCGCGAGCCGGGCACGTCGCGCGACTGGAGCCGGTTCACCCGGAAGTGACCGGCGCCCGGCAGTCTGCGCCGGAGAACGGCGCCGCCTCCGGAGGAGGCGCAGACTCCCTGGCGGGTTGGTCGGGCGGCCACACTCGGGGCGCAGGAGGTTCGCGTCAGCGGAACTTCCGAGGCGACCGCAAGGTCGCCCGGCGGCGATTTGGCGGGCCGGGCCGCCGCGTGGGAGCCTCGGGCCGCCCGAGGATGAATCGAAACTTCCCCCGATACGTAGTACAACCCGACACCGGCGCGCTTGCCGGTTCCGGAGAGACGACAGGGGGGGGACTCGACGCCGTCTCCGTTCACATCGCCGCCACCGCCGCCGGCCGGCCGGCGGCGCCGCGGCAACCCGGGTGTTTCAGAAGGAGAACACCGACATGAACGACAACTTCAGCGTCGTCGACGCCGACGGGTTCAGGGTGCCCAGAATCCCGTGGCGGGCACTGGGCGCGGGCATCCTGGTCCTCGCCGCCCTCGTCACCACGGCGGGAGCCGTCTATCAGATCGAGCCGGAGGAGGTCGGGGTGGTGCTGCGGTTCGGCAAGTACGTCCGCACCAGCGAGCCGGGCCTGAACTTCAAGATCCCGTTCGTCGAGCAGATGGAGCGGGTGCCGGTGCAGCGGCAGCTCAAGCAGGAGTTCGGCTTCCGCACCACCGCGGCGGGCATCCGCACCGAGTACGCGGGCCAGCAGCAGGCGCTCGCCGACGAGTCGGTCATGCTGACCGGCGACCTGAACGTCGCCGTCGTCGAGTGGATCGTCCAGTACCGCGTGGACGATCCCTACGAGTACCTGTTCAAGGTGCGTAACCTGGAAGACACGTTCCGCGCCATGAACGAGGCGGTCATGCGGGAGACGGTCGGCGACCGCACCGTCACCGAGGTCGTCACGGTGGGCCGGCAGGAGATCGAGGCCACCGTCGAGGAGCGCCTGCAGACGCTGACCGAGCAGTACCAGATGGGCATCACGATCGACCAGGTAGTGCTGCAGGACGTCAATCCGCCGGACCCCGTCAAGCCGTCGTGGGACGAGGTCAGCCAGGCCCAGCAGCAGCGCGACCGGCTCATCAACGAGGCGCTGGCCGAGTACAACGCGGTGATTCCGCGGGCCCGCGGTGAAGCCCAGCAGACCATCCTGCAGGCCGAGGGGTATGCGCTGGACCGGATCAACCGCGCGCAGGGCGAGGCCACGCGGTTCGCGTCCATCGAGGAGGCGTACCGGGCCGCCCCCAACGTGACCCGGCGGCGGATGTACCTGGAGACCATGCAGCGCATCCTGCCGGCGGTCGGACGCAAGGTGTTCGTGGCCGAGGGCGCGACCGGGGTGCTGCCGCTGCTGTCGCTCGACGGCGGCGCGCGGGCGGCCACCGCGCCCTTGACCGGCACCACGGCGGCGCGGACGGGAGGTGAGCAATGAGAAGCATGCGACCGACGTTGGTGATCGTGTTGGTGGTCGGCCTGTTCCTGGGGGCCAGCTCCGCCTACATCGTCAGCGAGACCAACCAGGTGGTCATCACCCAGTTCGGCGAGCCGGTCGGGGAGCCGATCACCGAGCCGGGTCTCCACTTCAAGATCCCGTTCATCCAGACCGCCAACATGTTCGAGAAGCGGTTCCTGGAGTGGGACGGGTTCCCCAACCAGGTCCCGACCCGCGACCGTCGGTTCATCTGGGTGGACACCTACGCGCGGTGGCGCATCACCGATCCGCTGCTCTTCTTCCAGCGCCTGCGCGACGAGCGGGGGGCGCAGTCGCGGCTCGACGACATCCTCGACGGCGAGACGCGCAACGCGGTGGCGCGGCACGACCTGATCGAGATCGTCCGCACCAGCAACCGCGAGCCGGCCGACACCGCGGCCAGCGAGCTGGAGGAGGCGGAGACGCTCGATCCCATCGTGAGCGGCCGCGAGCAGATCACCCGCGAGATTCTCGACGCGGCGGCCGCCGCGGTGGGTGAGCTGGGCATCGAGCTGCTCGACCTGAAGTTCAAGCGGATCAACTACATCGCCGACGTGCAGCAGGACGTGTTCGCCCGGATGATCGCCGAGCGGCAGCGCATCGCCGAGGAGTTCCGCTCGGAGGGCCAGGGCGAGTCGGCCCGCATCCAGGGCGAACGCGAGCGCGACCTCGCGCAGATCCAGTCCGAGGCGTTCCGCGCGGCGGAGGAGATTCGCGGGAACGCCGACGCCGAGGCCATCGACATCTACGCCGACGCCTACGGCCGCGACGCCCAGTTCTACGCGTTCACGAAGTCGCTCGAGACCTACGAGCGCACCATGGACCCCAGCACGTTCTTCATCCTGGGGACCGACAGCGAGCTGCTGCGTTTCCTCGAGACGCCGCGGTAAGCGCCGCGACCCCGCGGGTCACGTTGGGAGTTTCGCTGGCGCGAGACTCCTGCGGCGCAGGTCCAGGAGAGCCGGCCGGAGGGCGCCCGCGCGGCGCTTTCCGGCCGTGCCCGTCTCCCGGCCGCCCCTTCGGCCGCGTCTGCACCGTCGCCGGTCGCCCCTGCCGCCGCAACCGCCTCCGCGGCGCGGGCAGGTTCGAGAGCCCGTGGCGACCCGGGCGACGAGCGGATGCGCCGAGGACGGTTGCATTCCGGCCACTCGAACCCCGACCATACGGCATGCTCGAACTCGCCCTCGTCGTCGGCATCGTGGTGCTGACCTCGGCCGCCTGCTCGCTGTTCGAGGCGGTGCTGTACTCGGTGCCGCCGGCCCACATCGACACCCTGGAGCGGGCCGGCCAGCCCGCGGGGCCGCTGCTCCGGCGGCTGCGGTCGCAGGTCGACCGGCCCATCGCGGCCATCCTGTCGCTGAACACCGTCGCCAACACCGGGGGCGCGGCCCTCGCCGGGGCCATCGCCACGAGCGTCCTCGAATCGGTCTGGATCGGCTGGTTCTCGGCCGCGTTCACCCTCGCCATCCTCGTCTTCTCCGAGATCGTCCCCAAGACCGCGGGGGTCGTCTACGCGCGGCAGCTCGCCGGTCCCATCGCCGCCCCCCTGCAGGCGCTGGTCGTCGCGTTCGCCCCCGTCATCTGGCTCAGCCGCCGCCTGACGAGCCTCGTCGCGGCGGGCAAGGCGGTCGAGCGGGTCTCCGACGAGGAGCTGCTGCTGATGGTGCGGCGGGGCCTCAGCTCGGGCGACCTGAAGCCGCACGAGGCCGACGTCATCAGCAACGTCCTCGCTCTCGAGGCGAAGACGGCGGCCGAGATCATGACCCCGCGCACCGTGCTCTTCACCCTGCCCACCGCGTCCCGGGTCGCCGAGGCCGCGGCCGACAAGCAGCTCCTGCGCCACAGCCGGGTGCCCGTCTACGACGAGGACCCCGACGACATCGTGGGCATCGCGCACCGGCACGACATCCTGCGCGCGGCGGCCCGGGACGAGTTCGACACCACCCTCGACCGGCTGATGCGCCGGGTCCTGTTCGTCGTCGAGACGGCCAAGCTCGACCAACTGCTGCGCGTCTTCCTCGAGCAGCGGCAGCACCTGATGGTGGTCACCGACGAGTTCGGCAGCGTCAGCGGCATCGTGACCCTCGAGGACGTCCTCGAGGAGATTCTCGGGCGCGAGATCGTGGACGAGTTCGACCATGTCGCCGACCTCCGCGCGTTCGCCCGCCAGCAGCGGGGCGCCCGGCGGACGCCGGCCCCGGTCTTGCCGCCGGACGAGGGAACCGACCGTGGATGATGCGGTCGTGGCCGTCGACGGCCTGACGTTCAGCTACGGGATGGGCCGGGTCCTCCACGGGATCTCGTTCGCGCTGCGACGGGGCGAGGTGGTCGGGCTGCTCGGACCGAACGGGGCCGGGAAGAGCACCACCATCAAGGTCCTCACCGGCGTGCTCCCGCCGGGCGGGGGATCGGTCCGGGTCGTCGGGCACGCCCTGCCCGAGGAGGCGGTCGAGGCCAAGCGGCGCATCGGCTACGTGCCCGAGGCCGCGGCCCTCTTCGAGAGCCTGACGGGACAGGAGTTCCTCGAGCTGATGGGCCGCCTGCAGGACGTGCCGGAGGAACGCTTGCAGTTCCGCATCACCCGGTTCCTCGAGCAGTTCGGCCTGAGGGACGACCGGCTCCGCCCCCTCGACGGTTACTCCAAGGGCATGCGCCAGAAGGTGCTCCTGAGTGCCGCCCTCCTCCACAACCCCGACGTGGTGCTGCTCGACGAGCCCTTGTCGGGCCTCGACGTCAACGCCGGGCTCATGGTCCGGGACCTCGTCGCGGCCCTCGCGGCCGAGGGGAAGGCCATCCTCTACAGCTCGCACGTGCTCGACGTGGTCGAGCGGGTGTGCGACCGCGCCCTCATCATCCACGAGGGCCGTCTCATCGCCGACGGCTCGCTCGACGCGCTCAAGGCATCCACCGAGCGGGGCAGCCTGGAGGACGTGTTCCGGCAGCTCACGCACACCGAGGGGACGATGAGCGGCGTCTCAGGCATCATCGAGGGCCTCCGGTCGTGAGCGGCCTCCGCGCGTTCTTCCGGCGGTGCCTGCACGGCCCGGCGTTCACCGCCCTGCTCGAGCGCTGCGGCATCGACGTCCGCCGCTTCTGGCTCCTCCTCGACCTGTTCGAGACGCTCGGCGCCCGGCAGGAAGTGTTCGGCCTGAACGACTACTCGATGCGCGGCCTCATGAACATCTGGTTCATCCTGTCGGCCGGGCTCAGCGTGCTGGCCGTCGCCACCGGCGCCTCCCCGGGCGGCTACCTCGCCTTGTTCCTGGCCCTCACCATGTTCCAGCTCGGCGTCCTCCTGCTTCCCGAGATCGCCGAGAGCCTGGTGAATCCGGTCGACGGGCTGATTCTCGCCCACCAGCCGGTGGACGGCGCCACCTGGTCCGGGGCCAAGGCGGCGCACCTCACGAAGATCGTCGCCCAGGCGGTGACAGGGTTGAACGCGGTGCCGGCCCTGGTCGGCCTCGCCCTCCAGCACGACGACCCGGGGCTGCGCCTCGCCTACCCCTTCCTCCACTTCCTCGCCGCCCTGGTCGTCGGGATGGTCTTCGCCCTGCTCTGCTGCAGCGTGTTCGGATGGCTGGTCCGCATCGTGCCGGTCCGGCGCCTCAAGGCGGCGGCGGCCATGGCGCAGGTCTTGCCGATGCTGGCAATGCTCGGGTTCAATTCCCGGGCCCTGATCCGGGAGACGGTCTCGGGCTGGACCGCCGCGATCCAAGTGCCGGCGGACTGGGTCGCCGCCGTCGAGACCGTGCCGGGTGGACTCGCGACGATGCTCGGAACCGCGGGCGTGGTCGTCACGACCGTCGCCGTCGTCTTCGGGCTGCGGGCGTTCTCGCGGGATCACCTCATCCGGGTCTCCAGCCTGATGAGCGCAGGCGGGGCAAGCCGGCGAAGGCGGTGGGGGTGGGCGAACGCCGGTCCCTGGATGGCGGGATGGAGCGGCGGCCAGGCCGGACGCGCGGGCTTCGAGTACCTGCGCACGTTGATGGCCCGCGACTGGCAGTTCCGGCGCAACATGGCCCAGGTCCTGCCGGGGCCGATCTTCGGCTCCATCGCCCTGCTGGTCGCCGGGCGGGACGCGTCGCCCTTCGGTCCGGACTTCGCCTTCGCGCACTTCCTGCCCCACCTGTTCGGCATCACCGCCGTCTTCGTCTGCGTGTTCCTCGCCTACGGCAACGACCACAAGGGCATCTGGTGCTTCGCCGTCACCCCCGCTTTCGCCGGTCGTCCGTTCGCGCGAGGCGTCCACGCCGCGCTCTCCCTCCTGCTGATCGCCGCGCCCCACGCCGGGTGGCTGCTCGTGCTGGCGTGGTCATGGGGCG
Organism: Vicinamibacterales bacterium; assembly: GCA_965207615.1. Lineage (GTDB taxonomy): Bacteria > Acidobacteriota > Vicinamibacteria > Vicinamibacterales > UBA8438 > JAJEEA01. The sequence goes on along the minus strand of CBDBMZ010000003.1, from coordinate 5,705,524 downwards.
TGCGCGATGCGGTTCTGTTCGTGAGCTTCAGCACGGCCGTCGCCTTTCTGTACCTGGGGACGAGCCTGAGACTGATCGACGGCGTTCCGTTCGGCAAGCCGACACCCGCGACCCGCAGCTCCATGCTGTTCGGGGTGATGATGCTGTACGCGCTGGCACTGGCCGTCGGGGTCGGCATCCAGTACGTCCTCTTCCGCTCGGTGGCCGCCGTCGTCGTCGCGACGCTGGTCGCGGGCCTGGGCGCGTACTTCGTGACCCGGCTGACCCTGACCGGCTTCTCGGCCCGCATGCTGGCCGGCCTCCGCCCCGCCACGCCGGGATCGATGTTCGGTGCCGTCCAGGACGATGGCGCGTAGACCCACTGTTCGCCCGGATGATCATCGAGGGCCTGCGGTCGTGAGCGGCCTCCATGACCGCGTCCGGCGGTTCCTGCACGGCCCGGCGTTCACCGCGCTGCTCGATCGCTGTTCGGCGCCGTCGGGGACGACGCCGCGCAGAGCCGCTCCGGACGGTGACCCCCTGCAGCAGCCCACTGCCCGCGGGCCACGACCCGCTTTCCGCGGCCTTGGGCGCCCGACACACGGCAAGGTGATTCCGTCGGCGTCCCCGGCTCGGGGCAGGCGGGCCAGCGTCCTCGGGCCGAGGAATGTCCACCAGGGGCGCGCGGGCGCGCCGCGAGGCCGGACGGTCACCGGGTTCCTCGGGGCGGCGGAGATGCTCGAACCGGCCAGCGTTTCCAGTGTGAGCGAAGCCGTGGAGCGCAGTGTCCTCGACACAGGTCACCCGACCGCGGGAAAGGCGACAGCCGGCGGCGGCAGATCCGATAATCTGGGTTCGCGGGCATCGATGAGCGCTGGAATATGGTTTGCATTCACAGCTACCGTCCGGTACTCGAAGGAGGATAATCGGTGACTGTGACGAGACGATTCGCGACCTGGACGTGCCTGATCGGCGCCGTGACCCTGCTCGCCACTCCGGCCGCGGCCGGCGCCCAGGAGGCGGCCGGCCCGCAACCAGCAGCCGGCGCACGGCAGGCGGCGGGGGCGCAACCGGCGGCGGGGGCGCCGCGGGCGGCCGGCGCGCAACGGGCAACCGCCGCACCGCGGCAGGCCGGTGCACAGCCAGCAGCCGGCGCACGACGGGCGCCAGGCGCGCAACGCGCAGCCGGCGCGCAGCGGGCGGCCGGCGCGCAGCGGAGGCCAGACGCGCCGCGAGGACGGGCGGTGCGCCGCACGTCACGCCCGGTGCTGCAGACCCGCGCCTGGTACGGTCCCGGCTACGGCTACTACAGTCCCTACTACCATCCGGGGTACTTCTACGGCCCCGGCTGGGGCCTGCACCCGTTCGGCCCGTGGGGGCCGTATCAGTACTGGGGCGGTTACTACCGCGAGCGCGGCTCCGTCCGCCTGCAGGTCAAGCCGGAGGAGACCGAGGTCTACGTCGACGGCTACTACGCCGGCGTCGTCGACAGCTACGACGGGTTCTTCCAGCGGCTGAGCCTGCCGCCGGGGCGGCACGACATCGAGTTGCGCCTCGAGGGGTACCGCAGCATCCAGGAGCAGGTCTACCTCGCGGTCGGACAGACCTATCGCATCGAGCACATGATGGAGCCGCTCGGGCCGGGCGAGACGACGCCGCCCCCGCCGGAGCCGCGAGCCGAACTGGAGGTCGAGCCCGACCTGGAGCCGGACGCGTTCTTCCCGCCCGGCCCCGAAGCCGCGGGGCCGCCGCTCGCGCCCGCCGACGGGTTCGGACGCCTCGTGGTGCGGGTGCAGCCGTCCGACGCGTCCATCTTCGTCGACGGCGAGGAGTGGTACAGCCCCGACGGCTCGCGCCTGGAGCTCGACGTCGGCGCCGGGCGGCACCGCATCGAGGTCCGCCGCGAGGGCTACGAGTCGTACGTCACCGACGTCACGGTGCGCGGCGGCGAGTCGAGGTCGGTGAACATCAGCCTGCCGAGGAACCCGCCGGAGGCGCGGGAGGAACCCGGGCCCAGGCCGGGAGCGTGACCCGGAGAGCCCGTGGCGAACGACCTCGCGTCTTCGCCGCGGGCTCTCTCGGCGGCCCCTTTGTTCCGGTCCGGCCAGACTGCACGGCCTGTGGTCGACGACTGTCGGCGGCCTCGACGGCCGGGGGAACAGTGCCGTGACCGTTGGCCTGGGGGTAACGGGAACCGGCGACGGCGAGTCGGTCGCACGGGCGAGGAGGGAAGCGGCGCGTGGCTACTGTCAAGGCATCTCTGAAGCACGGCACCGCGGTCGACATCCGCGCCCGCCGCTTTCTCTGGCGCAGCGACGAGCCGAAGCCGGCGGGAGGCGCCGACTCCGGCCCCACCCCCTACGAGTTCCTGCTGGGCAGCCTCGCCGCCTGCACCGCGATGACCCTGCGGCTCTACGCCGACCGCCGGCAGATCCCGCTCGCCGGGGTCGAGGTGACCCTGGAGTTCGACCGCGTGCACGCGGACGACTGCGTCGACTGCGAGGAACGGGGCGACGGCCTGATCGAACGCGTGCGCAGCGCGGTCACCATCCACGGCGAACTCACCGCCGCTCAGCGCGCACGGCTCGCCCAGGTGGCGCAACGGTGCCCCGTGCACAAGACGCTGGCGAACGGCGTGCACATCGACGACGAGGCGACGTTCGTCGACCCTGCGGAGTGACCGCGCCCGGGTGGCCCTCGCAGAGCGCTCACCACGTGTCACGCTCGAACCGCACCTGCCGGCGCCCTGCCGTCGACTCGATGTCCGCGAGCGAGGCGGGATTGCCGCAGGCGAGCAGCACCGTCTCGTCGGGGGCGAGGCGGGCGGCGAGCTCAGCCACGTTCACGTGGGCGGGAAGCTGGGGGAAGACCAGCCGCTCCAGGGCCGCGTCGGCCGCCACGCGGGTGACCTCGCTCCTCGCCTGGGCCTGCTTCTCTTCCTCCGCGGCGGGCAGGCCGTAGACGTAGCGGACGACGTTGCTGGCCCGTCCCAGTCCGACGCGGGCGTCCATGCCCGCGGTGCCGGCGCGCCGGCTGACCGTCGGCAGGTAGAGGAAGTCGAAGCGGCCCACCGCCTCGGTTTCGAAGAGCTCGGCATGGCAGGCCAGCTCGGCCTGGGTCCGGGCGGTGTGGATGAGGGTGTAGCGGCGGCCGTCGCCGCCGTCGTCCCGCCCCCGGAGTTCCCGGACCATCGAGACGAACGGCGCCACGCCGGTGCCGGTGCCGACCATGAGGACACTCGGGGCGTCCCCCGCCCGAGCCGACAGCGTGAAGCCGCCGCCGATGCGGTCCTGGTAGCCGACCTCGCAAACGCCGGCGTCCTCATCTGCCCCGAAAAGCAGCTCGCTGAGGCGGCCCGACAGGCCGTGGACGCCGTGCTCGAGCGTCACGAGGAACTCGAGCCAGCCGTTCGCCGCGGTGTCGCTGGGCGCGGAGGCGATGGAGTAGTAGTGGGTGAGGGGACCGACGGTCTGCCGCCCCCAAGGGTCGTACTCGGGCTCGCGGATCGGCTTGCCGTCGGGTCCGACGCCCATCTTCCGGGTCAGCTTGCAGTCGTCCCGGCTCAACGCGATGGCCTGCCCCGCCTCGTAGTCGGGAAACCGGTGGCCGCTCTCGGGGGCCAGCCGGAACCGGATCAGGGTGTCCGCGACGATCTCCTTGTGCACGATCGTGCCGGTTCTCAGCCCGGCCATCCGTTCTCCCTGGAAGCGCTCACGGGGGCCTGGCAATCGTGGTGCAGGGCCGCGCTGCACGAAATCGGTGCAGGGCGCACTCGCAATGCCGGCACCGGCCAGCGAAGCTCGCGCAACATTCCCACGTTGAAGGTGCTCATGGATCTGCCAATAACGGTCTGGAAAGCCCCGTGCGCCGATGCGAGCGACTAGTTGCCGGCAAGCGACTGCAGCAGCTCGACGGTGCTCTGCTTCGGAGTGGCCCACGCGAGGCCGAGGCGCCGCGAGCCCCGCCTCGCGATGTCGAGCGGGGTCTGCCCGTCGGCGTTCACCAGGCCGACGTCGGCTCCGTTCGCCACCAGCAACTCGATGACCGAGTCGTAGCCGCGGGCGGCGGCCGCGTGCAGGGCGGTGTCGCCGCGGGCGTTGGCGGTGTCGACGGGGACCCCCAGGGTCAGGGCGAGCCGGGCCGCCTCGAGGACCACCGCCTCGCGCTCGACGGGGTCGGGCTCGCGCCGCGTGCTCCTGACCGGCGCGCTCTCGGCGATGCGGCCCAGCCGGTCGACGGCCACCAGCGGATTGCGCCCGCCCAAGCCGACCGCCGCCATCAGGGCGGTGGTGGCGCCCTCGCGCACCTGCACGCGCTCGTCCCGCACCGAGAGCGAGCCGGGCCAGTACGTCGGGTGGTGGACGGCCCGCGGATTGGCGCCGCGCTCGGCCAGCATGTGCATGATGCCGGGCGCACCGAAGCGCGCGGCGAGCCAGAACGGCGTCGCGCCCACGTAGGACGGATGCACGTAGAAGTCGACGGCGTCGCGCCGCACGGGCGTGGAGGTCATGACCGCGGCGTCGGGGTCCGCGCCGTGGTCGAGCAGCGCCCGCACCAGCGCCGCGTCCTGGTGCAGGATCGCGGCGTGGAGGGCGGTGTAGCCGGCCTCGGCCGCGTTGGGGTCCGCCCCCTGCTCGAGCAGGTAGGCGGCGACGCCGCCATGCCCGCTGTGGGCGGCGACGACGGTCGCGCTGGTGCCGTAGGGCGCGGCCTCGTCCACGTCGGCCCCGGCCTCGACGAGCAGCCTCGCCGACGCGAGGTCGCCGACCCGCGCCGCGAAGAGCAGCGGCGTGTAGCCGCCCTGGGGAACCTCCGTTACGTACTCCGGGTTCCACGGCTCGGGCGTGGTCTTGACCACCTCGTTCCAGACGTCCGAGCGCGCGTCGACCGCCGCGCCGTGGTCGAGCAGCACCGCCACCACGCCGGGATGCCGCTGCGCGACCGCCCACATCAGCGCTGTCTGGCTCCGCGCCCCCGCCGCGTCCGCGTCCGCGCCGGCCGCGAGCAGCAGGCCGGCCACGTCGGCGGCGCCCACCCGGGCGGCCGTCATCAGCGGCGTCTCGCCCGACAGCAGCGGCACGTTCGTGTCGGCCCCCGCCGCGAGCAGCCGCCGTACCATCGGCGCCCGCCCGTTCTCCGCCGCCGCCCACAGCGGCGTCACCCCGAGGTCGTTGGCCGCGTTCACGTCCGCGCCCGCGTCGAGCAGCAGGCCGGCGATGTCGACCTCGTCCCAGTACGCGGCCCAGTGCAGCGCCGTCGCCCCGTCTCCCTGGCGGGCGGCGACGTCGGCCCCCTGCTCGACCAGCGCGCGCACCACGCCCCACTCTGCGCGCTGCGCCGCGTCGGCGAGCGGCCGATCCGCGGCGGCAACCCCCGCCGCGAGGCCCGTGATCATCCACCCGACGGTCGCGCCCCGCAGCGCGAGCCGCCGCCCGGCATGATGTCCGCTGGTCATCGCTTCACCCATCTCCAGAAGGGACCGGACAAGCCCGCGAGAACCCCGAGCGCGCAACCGCCAGCCACGAAGACGAGAGGCAGGCGGCCCTCCGTGTCTGCGAGGCTCACCATGACGGCTATTCCCGCCCCGATACCGGCAGCCCACCACGCGTAGAGCGGCAGCCCCAGCGTCCTGAGGTGCAGCACGCGCTCGAACTCGTCATCGAAGTCGAATCTCGCCGAACGCTTCGCCGCCTCGGCCTTCACCGCCTTCAGCCACTCCGAAAAAACGAGCACCAGGCCGAAGAGAACACCGAGAACCCCGCCGAGCGCGGTGTCGATGCCGGACCTCCCCGCGGCGTATCCAACCCCCGCCCCGGCCGCCGCCATCGTCGGCACCAGCATCACCACGGAGACGGCGAGGCCGACCTCCCGGTCGGGCTCGGGATCCGTCGTGAACATCCCGAACATCCCGGACCGCTCGTCGGCGCTCCGGTCCCGCGACTCGCGGCCTTCCACCGCTTCACACCTCCGACAGCGTGTCGATGGGCAGCCTCGTGGTGCTGTCGCCCAGGCGGTCGAGCGGCATGTCGAGCTTGTCCATCAGGGTCATCAGCAGGTCGGCGTTCGACGTGTCCGGCGAGTAGCGCAGGTGGCGGCCGCCCCGGAGCCTGCCGGCGCCGCCGCCGAGGAGGAGCAGCGGCAGGTCGACGCCGAGGTGCCGGGTGCTGTTCGAGATGCCGGCCCCGTAGAGGATCGTCATGTTGTCGAGGAGCGAGCCGTCGGCGTCCTCGGCGGCGCGGAGGCGCGCGAGGTAGCCGGCCGTCAGCTCGGTGTGGTACGCGTTGATCTTCGACATCACCGCGATGCGCTCGGGATCGTCCTCGTGGTGCGAGAGCGGATGGTGGGCGTCGGGCACCCCGATCTGCGGATAGGCGCGGGTGCTCTGCTCGCGGCCCATCATGAACGTGACGACGCGGGTGAGGTCGGCCTGGAGGGCGAGGAACTGCAGGTCGAACATCAGCCCGAGGTGGTCCTCGAAGACCCGCGGCGGGGCCGACGGCTGCTCGGCGAACGACGGCTCGACGTCGCGCTGCCGCTCGGCGATCTCGATGCGGCGCTCGACGTCGCGGACCGCCTCGGTGTACTCGTCGAGCTTGACGCGATCGCGCGGCCCCACCTCGACCTTCAGGTCGGCGAGCTTGTCGGTGACCGAGTCGAGGATGCTCTGCTTCTGCCGCCGGCGCGCCCGCCGCACCGCGGGGTCGGCCGAGCCGCTGTCGCCGAAGAGCCGCTCGAACACCGCGCGGGGGTTGTTCTCCATCGGCAGCGGCATCGTCGGCGTGCGCCACGAGATGGTCTGCGTGTAGGCGCAGCTCAGGCCGGCGGTGCACTGCCCGGCGTTGGCGAACTTGTCCATCGACACCTCGAGCGAGCCGAGCTGGGTGGTCTTGCCGAGCTCGCGGGCGAGGATCTGGTCCATCGAGGTGCTGGCGAGCACATCGGTCTCGTTCTGCCCGCCGCGCGGCGTCCCCGTCAGGAACGACGCCGACGCGCCGGCGTGCACGTAGGCCCACGACGCCCGGAGCCCCGAGACGACCAGCATCTGCTCGCGGAACGGCGCCAGCGGCTCGAGAATCGGGGTCAGCTCGAAGTCGCGGCCCACGCGTTCCGGCGTCCAGTACTGCATGGCCATGCCGTTGGGCACGTAGATGGCCTGGAACCGGTGGACGGGCTTCGCCTCCGTTCTCGACAGCGCCGTGAGCGCCGGCGACATCGCGTCGAGGAACGGCAGCCCCAACGTCACGCCGAGGCCCCGCAGCACGGTCCGGCGCGGCAGCGATTTCCTGCTGATGGTCATGGTGTCGTTCTCCTCACCTCTGCGAAACGAGCGCCGATCCCTCTTTCGATACCGGACCCCGAACTCTCGGTTCCGGCCCCGAATCGTCGTTTCCGATTCCGAATCGCCAAACAGCCAACCCGCCGGGAGCCACCCCGCCGCCGTCGCGCGCTCCCGGCCGCCCGGCCTGTCTCGAATCCGCCGCCGCGTTCCATGTCAGGAACACGCGCGCCGGCGGCGGCCGGTCGGAACCCGGGCGTCTCAATCCGCCGCCGCCGCGTTCCGCATCAGGAACGCGGGACTCTTCACGATGCCCGCGACGAGGGCCGACCAGCGGTAGTCGTCGGCCGCCGCCTCGCGGACTACGGCGCGCACCGTCGGCCGGTCCGCGTGCGCCAGGCCGCGCCCGAGAGCGTACGACAGCAGCTTCTCGGTCACCGTACCCGCGAACTGATCGGGCCGCTCGAGCAGCCACCCCCGCAGCCCGGCCATGCCCTCCACCCGCCGTCCGCTCGGCAGCGTCGCCGTCGCGTCGATGGGGTTGCCGTACTCGTCCGCCGTCCGCCACCCGCCGAGCCCGTCGTACTGCTCGAGCGCGAAGCCCGGGGGGTCGATGGACGCGTGGCAGGTCGCGCACGCGGGGGCCTGCCGGTGGCGCTCGAGCCGCTCGCGCACCGACGTGGTGCGCCCGCCGCCCTCCCCCTCGGGCAGCGCCGGCACGTCGGCCGGCGGCGACGGGGGCGGGGCGCCGAGAATCGTGTCGAGCAGCCACTTGCCGCGCAGCACCGGCGACGTGCGGGTCGGGTACGACGTTAACGCCAGCAGCCCCCCGTGCCCGAGGAGGCCGCCCCGCTGCGTCAGGTCGGGCAGCTCGACGCGCCGGAACCGGCTGCCGTAGACGCCGGGGATGCCGTAGTGCCGGGCCAGCCGCTCGTTGACGAACGTGAAGTCGGCGTCGAGGAGGTCGAGCACGCTGCGGTCCTCGCGCAGGGTGCTCGCGAGGAACAGCGTCGTCTCCTGCCGGAACGCCTCGACGAGGTTGTCGTCGAAGTCGGGGAACGGCACCGGGTCGCCCTTGACGTCCTCGAGGTTGCGCAGGTGCAGCCACTGCATCGCGAAGTCGTCGACGAGGGACCGGGCGCGCGGGTCGGCGAGCATGCGCCGGACCTGCGCCTCGAGCGCGGCCGGCCCGCCCAGCCGGCCCGCCGCCGCCGTGTCGAGGAGCGCGTCGTCCGGAATGCTGCCCCAGAGGAAGAAGGAGAGCCGCGAGGCGATCTCGACGTCGCTCAGCCGGTACGGCGCGCCCGGGGCCACCCCCGCCGGATCGCGCTCCATGCGAAGCAGGAAGTCGGGGTCGACGAGCATGCGCTCGAGCGCGAGCTGGACCCCGGCGTCGAAGCTGCCGCCGCTCTCGCGGCCGCTGTCGAAGAAGCCGAGCAGGGTGTCGAGGTCGGCCGCCGTCACCGGCCGCCGATAGGCGCGCCGGGCCAGCCGCGACACGATCTCGGCCGCGCACGCCCGCTCGTCCACCGCCGACGCTCCGGCCGCGGGCCGGCAGGTGAAGACGGCACGCCGGCTCGGCGTGTCCCCGGGCCCGGCCGGCTCGTAGGGCCCGCCGATGCCGACCGCCGCGACCGCCGCGTTGCCGTGATAGACCTCGTCGTTCGACAGCACCTCGCCCGCCTGCCTCGGCAGCAGGATGCCCTCGGGCTCCCAGACGCTGCGGACGAACGACACCCCGACGGTGCGCGGCCCCGCCTCGACCGGCACGCGGACCTCGAGGCTCTCGTCCGCCGTCTGCAGGTACGCCTCCCACTCGGGGTCGCCCGGCTCCGCGATGGTGAACGTCAACGGCGCGGGCCGGCCGTGGTCCTCGCCCCCGACCGTGAAGCGCTTCACCAGCTCGCCGTCGATGCGGACGTCGAGGAGGTGCTCGCTCCCCATGCCGAGGATGTAGTCCTGCCAGTTGGACCGCAACTCGATCTTGAAGAGGTACTCGCCGTCGACCGGGAAGTGGTAGGGGATGGCCACACCCCCCCGCGAGCCCAGGGGCAGGTCCTCGCTCTGCCGGTCGTCCTGCAGCAGCAGGAGCGGCACGTCGAACGTCTCGAACGCGGGCGCGGCCGGCGGCAGGCCCACCGCGAGGCGGCTGATGGTGCGCGCCGCCGACAGGTAGCGCTCGAGTTGCGCGGTCGAGATGGACAGCACGTCGGCGTTGTTGTCGAAGCCGGTGTCCGACGTCTCGTCGCCCGGCAGCAGCGGCGTCACGTCGAGATCGAGCGCGAGGAGATCGCGAATCGCGTTGCGGTACTCGGTGCGGTTCAGCCGGTGGACGGTGCTGGTCCGCCCCGGGTCGGGGTTCGCGGCCGCCGCGCGGTCGATGTCGGCCTCGAGCCTAGCTGCCACGGCGTCGTAGGTCGCGGCGTCGGGGCGCGGCCGCCCCGGCGGCGGCATCGCGCCCGTGCGCAGCTTCGCGATCACACGCTCCCAGACGCCCGCGTCGCGGCTCGGGTCAGCGGCGTCGACGGCGGCCGCGTCGAGGCTGAGCCCCCCGGTCAGCAGCCGGTCGTTGTGGCAGGCGACACAGTAGCGGTCCAGTACCGCCCGCGGCGAGCCCGCCGCCTCCTGCGCGGCGAGGGGCGCCTCCGCCGCGAGCCCGGCCGCTGCGGCCAGCACCGGAACCAGGAGCGTTCTGCCGAGCCGCATCGTCATCTCCCTCATGTGGCGCCCACCGGACAGGTTCCCCACCGGCGATCCTACCGCCGGCCCGGATCTGGCGCAATGGCCGTTGCGGCTCTTCGTCACGGGCGCCTCGGCAGGGTTTGACGTGGAGCGGGGGCGTTCGACGGACCCTCCACGAAGATCTCCGTGACCCGGGTCGTGTCGGAGAACCCTTGGACCGCCGCCATCTTGCCGACGATCAGGTATTCGACCCCGTGTCTCTCAAGCGCTGTGCAGATACCGGACCGTGATCCGGTACTGCCGATTCGCCCGAACGGCGGCCATCAATCCGCCAAGCGCGCGCTGACCAGAGGGTTGAGGCCCCGCCCGTCCACTCGAACGCCGCGGAAGGTGCCTTGGCCAACCAGCAGGTATTCCGGCTGGACGAGCCGCTCTTCGCGGGCCGGGGGCGGGGCAATGGCTAGTCCACTGAACTATTTTTCGGATGAAAACGGATGGACAAACGGGTGGCCTACGTGTCATCTTGCATGAACAGATGGAAACGGATGGAAGAACGTGGGAGCTTCCCGACGCGTCGTCGCTGCCGATCACCGGCGAGTTGCTGACGCTCGTCGGCGGGATCGACGAGTTCAAGGGCGCCTGGCCGGCCGCCGGGCGCCTCGCGCCCGAGCGATTGTCGCGGCTCCGCCACGTCGCGACGATAGAGAGCATCGGTTCGTCCACGCGCATCGAAGGAGCGAGGCTCAGCGATCGTGAAGTCGAGCGCCTCCTCTCCGCGGTCGACACAGGGTCGTTCGCGACGCGCGACGAGCAGGAGGTCGCCGGCTACGCCGACGCGATGCGTACCGTCTTCACGGCGTGGGACGTCATCGACCTCACCGAGAACCATGTCAGGCAGCTGCACCGCGATCTGCTCGCGCACTCGGAGAAGGACCAACGCCATCGCGGGACCTACAAGACGCTCCCCAACCACGTCGAGGCGTTCGGTCCGGACGGGGAACGGCTGGGCGTCGTCTTCGAGACCGCGTCTCCCTTCGACACCCCCCGGCTGGCGGCGGACCTGCTGTCGTGGACGCGGGCGGGCCTGACCCGCGCCGACTTCCACCCGTTGCTGATCATCGCGGTCTTCGTCGTGGTCTTTCTGGCCATCCATCCGTTCCAGGACGGGAACGGACGGTTGTCGCGAATCCTGACGACCCTGCTGCTGCTGCGGGCGGGGTACGCCTATGTCCCCTACAGCTCCCTCGAGAGCGTCGTCGAGAGAAGCCGGGACGAATACTACCTGGCCCTGCGCCGGACCCAGGCCACGCTACGGACCGACGCGCCGGACTGGGATCCGTGGCTCGTCTACTTCCTGAGTGCGCTGCGGCAGCAGAAACGGCATCTCCAGCAGAAGATCGAGCGCGAGCGCGTGATGGCGGGCGAACTGCCGGAACTGTCCCTGCAGATCCTGGGCATTGCCCGAGACCATGGGCGCGTGACCGTCGCGGCGACGGCGGAGGCGACCGGCGCGAGTCGCCACACGATCAAGGATCACCTGAAGGCACTGACCCGCGACGGCCGCTTGACGAGGCACGGGGCCGGACGCGGCACGTGGTACGCGCCTGCCTGAGCGACGGCCATCGACCGGCACTCGCCAGGTTGTCGATGAGTCGCAAGAACCGCGATTCTCAGCGCGGGGGGCGGCCGGGGCGGTCGCCTCGCGGCCCCCGACCGCCGTCAGGGCCGCGGGGACCGAAGCGGTCGCGGCGGTCGCGGCGCATCCTGACGATGCGGCTCTCGAAGACCTCCATCTGCTCGGCGGTGAGGATGGTGGCGATCTCGGCGTTCATCCGAGTCCGCTCGGCCTCGAACTGCTCGCGGACGCCGGCGTTGAGCTCGCGAAACCGAATGCGGCCGGCCTCGAAGACCTCTCGAAGCCGCCCCCGCTGATCGTCGGAGAGTGCGAGGTCGGCGTCCAGGCGGTCGAGCAGCCTCTCGGTTCTGCGCGCCGAGCTCGGCGGCGGTCCGCCCCGGCCCCGGAACCCGCGGGGCGGCTCGGGGTCGAGCCACGGCCGCACCGCGAACCCGGCGGCGAGCCCGCCGCTGAACACGACGAGGACGAAGAGACCGGCCCACAGGCGCAATCTGGTACGGTTCATCGCTTCATCCCTGCCCCAGCCCCGGCCGCGCGACCGTCAGAAAGACCCGTCCTGACCCGACGTCAGCACGGCCTCCAGCAGAGCGTCGTCGCTCACCTCTTCCTGCCACAGCAGGCTGAGCGCGGGCGGCCCCGCGGCATCATCGACCTCGACCCAGTCGGTCACGAGGTCCGAGAACTCGATCGGCTCGACCGCCGCAGCGGGCCGGAGCCCCACCCCCGCCGCCACCAGCAGGGCGGCCGCCACCGGCGCGAGCCGCACCGTCCAGCGGCGCCAGTTGATGACGTCGAGCCAGGTGGGCGGGCCGTCGAGGTGCGCCATGACCCGGATCGCGAACCCGAGCGGCGGCGCCGCGTCGGGCCGCGCGGAGAGGACCGCGGCCACGTCGTCCTGGCCGCCCGCCGCCTCGCCGCACGCGGCGTCGTCGTCGTCGAGATGCGCCTCCGGAGGCTCGGCGTCGACGGCGTCGAGGCGTCCCGTCGCGCGCGTGATGACCGCACGTTCCACGTCGTCGGATCTCATGACGACCTCCCCATCAGCGGCTGCAGCAGCGGCCGGAGCCGGCGGCGGGCGCGGAAGATGCGGGACTCGACGGTCCCGATCGGCGCCCCCGTCGCGGCCGCGATCTCCTTGTAGTCGAGCCCCTCGACATCGCGCAGGACCACCGCTACCCGGAGGTCCGGCGGCAGGGCGGCCAGCGCGCGGTCGATGGCCTCGCGCCGCACCAGGGCCGTCTCGGCGTCGGCGTCCCCGGCGGGGACGTCGGCGGCGGCGAGGGGGCCGGCTTCGTCGTCCAGGCTCCCGTCCTCCACCCGGCCCCGCCGGCCCCGGCGCTCGAGCCCGGTGCGGGCGGCGTTCGTGGCGATGGTGTAGAGCCACGTCTTGAACGAGCTGTCGCCGCGAAAGCGGGCCAGCGACCGGTAGGCGCGGATGAAGGTCTCCTGCGCGACGTCCTCCGCGTCGGCGGGGTCCTTCACGAGCGCCATCGCGTAGTTGACGATGCGGGTCTGGTGGCGCCGGACGAGCGCCTCGAAGGCGGCGCGGTCGCCGGCGACGGCGGCGCCGACCAGCGCCTGGTCCGGGTCCGCCGCCCGCGCCTCGCCGGCCACCGCCGCCCGCCGCGCCGGCACGCCGGCACGGTTCTCGACGGCACCGACGCCGACACCGGTCTCCATGGCGAACTCCCGGGCGGCGTTCGCGGCGGGGGCGAAAACCCCCATCGGCTGCCATCCCGGCAGGGCGACGCTCGACGCCTGGTGCATGGCGGACCTCACGGCACGGTGCTCCCGGTACCGTGGACCGCACGCCCCCTGCGTTTATTCCACCCGCGCGAAACGAACCGTCTTCCACCCGCGCGGCACGAACCGTCGCCGTGCGGACCGCGGCTACTCGGAAACGGTGACCTGCACGATGGCCGAGGTCCAGCAGCACTGGAAGCCGCTGCCGCCCACCCCGGTCGAGTCGAGCGCCTCGGCCCGTAGCCAGTACTCGCCGGCGGCGCTGAAGATCGCGGTGGTCCGCGGGTTCTGCGTCGCCGTCTCCTCGTACTCGAACGCCGCCTCGGCGAACTCGACCTCGCCCGGGCCCCGCAGCTTGTGCCAGCGCAGGCTCATGGGCGGGCTGCGCTGGAACGGGTTCTCGCGCACGTGGGTGTCGGGGGTGACGTCGGACAGCCAGACGCTCAGCTCGACGGGGCTCCCCACCGTTCCGCTCAGGCGCTCGGCGATGCCGACGGGCGGGCCGGTGAGCGGCGGGCCGTCCTCGGCGAAGCGGAGCGTCGGCGGCTCGTTGTTGTTGGACGCGTCCTTGAACGGCTCGACGAAGTACGGGGCCTGGATATGGAAGGGGATCGTCACCGGCTCGTCGTTGGCGATCAAGGTCCAGCTCAGGTCGCCGTCGAAGTCGCCGGGCACCTCGATGGTGAAGACGCCCCACGACCGGCCCGGGGGAAAGTGGGTCGGCTGCCCCCGGTCCCGCGGGCCCGGGCTGAAGTGGTTCAGCTCGCCCACGGGCAGATCCACCGACTGATCGGTGTTCGAGTTGAAGAAGCCGATGAGCAGCGTCGCGGTGCCGTCGGGGTTCCCGTACCAGCCTTCGAACGCAGGGTACACCGGCGCGCCGAAGCCCTGGAGCGTCCTGGGGATCTGCGCGTACGCCCCCGCCGCCCCGAGCGTAGCCCCGAGTAGGGCGGCCGCCGCCGCTAGCCCTACCGAGCGAGTCGTCCGCATGACGAACCTCCTCGTACGTAGCGGAAGCCGCCCCGATGGTGATGGGGCGGCTCCCACGATTCCCGTCGTCGCCGGCCCGCCTGGCCCGCCACCGCCGCCGCGCGACCATGCGGTCGCGCCACGGCCTCCGATGGCGCCTGACCAACCCTCCAGGAGTCCGGCGCAGACTCCTACTCGTCGTCGGCCAGGACCGCCTCGCGCTCGGCCACCGCCGCCGCGAAGTCCTCGTCGTCCATGTAGGTGACGTTGACCCAGGCGTGCCCCATCTCGTCCACGGTGCGGTCGCCGTAGCCGACCCACTGGTTCGGGTCGGGGTTGGCGCGGTTGGCCGAGGTGTTGTCGTACCACGACTTCAGGGCGATGACGGTGCCCTTGGGCAGCAGCGGCGCCGCGTGGTCGGCATAGACGTAGTTGTTGTGCCAGTTGAAGTTGAAGTCGCTGACGCGGCTCAGGACCTGCTGCGACCCGTCGGGCAGGATCGCGGTCATCTGCATGCCCTTGCCCCGCAGGTGCATGTGCGGCTGGTAGTTCTCGATGCGGCCGTTCTGCTTGAGAACGTGGAAGTTCTCGGTCGTCGTGATGGCGTTGGGCGGAATCGAGAGCTGCTCATAGCCCCCCTCGATGGTCGACCACGCCGACAGCACCTGCCGGTGCCTCGGCTCCTGCCCCTTGGGATAGAGGTACAACCCCAGCTCGGCGGTGTCGGTGATCTCCTCGCCGACGGCCGAGTAGTGGATGTCCCACACGATGGTCGAGTCGGCCTTGATGAGCTTGCCGCTGCCCTCGCGCATGATCTCGCCCTGCTTGCCGACCGCCCACTCCATCAGGATGCCGGGGCCGACTTCCGAGGCCGCCCCGAGCTCCTCGGGGTCCTCCTCCTGCTGGAGGCGGGCGAGGGCGTGGTGGGTGATGCGGCGCCCGGCCACCGTCGACGGGCGGATCTCGATGGCGCGGATCCAGCGGTCCTCGGTCAACCCCGTCGGCACCTCCGGCTTCCACCAGGCGTCCTGCGCGACGGCCGGCATGGTGTACGGCGTCGAGTAGATGACGAGATCCGGCGGCCCGCCGAACAGCTCGGCGAAGTTCCACACGTCGTCGTCGGCGAACACCGCGGGCGGCGGCAGGTCGGCGGGGCTGCCCTGCGGCGCGCCGGCGTCGACCCAGCTCACGATGGTGCCGATCTCGGCCTGGGTCAGCGACCGGTCGTTGTCGAAGGCCTGGATGCCCACCGACTCGTCGATGTGCCAGGGCGGCATCTGCCGCGTCTCGACGCGGTTCCGGATGGAGCGCGCCCACGGCCGCGAGTCGGCGTAGGTCTGCAGCGACATCGGCGCGATGTAGCCCGGCCGGTGGCAGTTCTCGCACTTGGCCCGGAAGATCGGGGCCACGTCCTTCGTGTAGGTGGGGGTGGCCTCGTCCTGCGCCACCGCCATGCCCGGCACCAGCATCAGGCCGCCGAGCGCGAGCGCCAAGGCGCCTCGAATCGTGCGCGTCCGTGTCATCACTGCTGCTCCTCGCCGCTGCCCGCGGCCATCCGGTGGCGCCCATGCCCGCCACGGTCGCCCATCGGCAACCCGTGGCGGGAGTCCCCCGCTGCCTTCGAGCGGCGATGCGTCTCGCCGCTCGCCGTGCAACGCGGGGCTCCAACAAGGGCCGCCAACGCCGGAGGCACGGCTAACGCGTGCGCCCCCCCGCGCTTGAACCGTCTATTATTCTAGTCCCGCACGTCGCGGTCAAGGTAGAGCCGAGGAGGAAACGACATGTCGAACAGCCACGAACCCACTCGCCGGCGGTTTCTGCAGGGCGCCGGGATCGCCGCCGGCGGAGCGATGGGGCACGCATTGGCGGGCGGACCCGCGAGCCTCGCCGGCGCGGCGGCCCAGGCGCCGGCCGGCGCGAGCCCGGGGGCCCGGTTCCGCGCCCTCCTCGGGGGCGCCGACCCTGCCCGCTGCATCAACTGCGGCGACGTGGCCACGGCCCGGCTCGCCGAGATGCACGGCTTCGAGATCGTGATGTCCGGCGGCAGCGCCCTGTCCCTCAGCAAGTACGGGACGGGCGACTTCGGCGTCATCACCATGGACGACCTGGTGGAGTTCTGCAACCGGACCTTCGACGCCGTCGGCGTGCCCATCATCGCCGACGCGGACGACGGCGGCGGCAACCCCCTCAACGTCTATCGCACCGTGCAGCGCATGGAGAAGGCGGGCGCCGCCTGCATCATGATCGAGGACCTGTACGGGGCGAAGCACCTCGCCGGCTATGATGAGGGCAAGATCATCGGCCGCGAGGCGATGGTCGACAAGGTGCGCGCGGCGGTCGACGCGAGGCGCGACGCCGACACCGCGTTGCTCGTCCGCAGCGACGTGGTGGCCGACGGCGGCCCCCTCGACGAGGCGATCGAGCGGGTCGCGCTCTACGCGCAGGAAGGGGGCGACCTGATCTTCGTCCCCGGCATCCCCCTGGACCAGTGCCGGCGGGCGGTCGAGCTGGCCGGGAAGCCCATCCTGACCGGGGCCCCGTCGCTCGAGGCGGCGCGCGACAACGGGGTCGGCATCCAGTTCATCGGCGCCATGGGGGCCATCGCCCTCGGCGCGGTCGACGACGCGATGGCGGTCCTGGCCCGCGACGGCAGCCTCGGCGACGCCGGCGCGGGCAGCCTCGGCGGCGCGCGGCGCCTCGAGCTCATCGGCAACGAGACCGCCGTCGATCGGGCGCGGCGCTTCAACGCGCTCCGCGAGGACGGCCAGTAGCGGAATCGGCATGATCGTCAAGCCCAGGATTCGAGGGTTCATCTGCACGACGGCGCATCCCGAGGGGTGCGCCGCGAGCGTGCGCGAGCAGATCTCGCGGGTGACGCCGTTCCCGGGCGGCCCCCGTCGGGCCCTCGTCGTCGGCGGCTCCGGCGGCTACGGGCTCGCGTCGCGCGTCGTGGCCGCGTTCGGGGCGGGGGCGGGCACCCTGGGGGTGTCGTTCGAGAAGGCGCCCCGGCGCAACAAGACGGCGACCGCGGGGTGGTACAACAACGCCGCCTTCGAGGACGCGGCGGCGGCCCGCGGGCTCTACGCCCGCACCCTCGACGGCGACGCGTACTCGGACGAGATGAAAGCCCGGGCCGTCGACGAGATCCGGGCCTCGCTCGGCCAGATCGACCTGTTGGTCTACAGCCTCGCGGCGCCCGTGCGCCAGCATCCCCGCACCGGTGTCCTCCACCGCTCGGCCATCAAGCCGCTCGGCGAGACGTTCCACGTGAAGTCGCTCGACCAGGACACCCGGGTCGTCGAGCAGGTCAGCCTGGAGCCGGCGTCGGAAGCGGAGACCGCGGCCACCGTCGCGGTGATGGGCGGCGAGGACTGGGAGTTCTGGCTCGACGCCCTCGAGGACGCGGGGGTGCTGGCCCCGGGATTCAGGACCGTGGCCTTCACCTACATCGGCAGCGAGCTGACCTGGCCCATCTACTGGCAGGCCACCCTCGGCAAGGCCAAGGAGGATCTGGACCGCGCCGCCGGCGCCATCCGCGAGCGCCTGTCGGGGCTGGGGGGCGACGCCCGGGTGGCGGTGCTCAAGGCCGTCGTCACCCAGGCCAGCTCGGCGATTCCCGTGGTGCCGCTGTACCTGGCCCTGCTCTTCCGGGTCATGAAGAGCGCCGGCAACCACGAGGACTGCCTCGCCCACATCGACCGGCTCTTCCGTACCGCCCTCTACTCGGACGCCCCGCCGCCGTTCGACGAAACCGGCCGCATCCGGATGGACGACCGGGAGCTGTCCACGGCGGTCCAGGCCGAGGTCAACCGCCGGTGGCCCGTCGTCTCCACCGACAACGTCGCTGAGCTCGCCGACCTCGACGGCATCCGCGACGACTTCCTCAGGATCTTCGGGTTCGGCGTCGACGGCGTCGACTACAGCGCCGACGTCGATCCCGCCGGCGGGCGCGGACCGTCCGAGTGAGGCTGGTGCCCGTGGCCCCCTGCCGGCCGGCCGGCGGTCTCGTCGCCCTGCTCGCGGCGGCCGCATGCACGGGGCCGCCGGCGGACCTGGAGGGCGCGCCCGACCTGCGTGTCCTCGAGGCCCGGGCAGAGCAGGGGGAGGCGGAGGCCCAGGCCGACCTCGGGGCGCGGTATCTGCTGGGCGACGGCGTGCCCCGCGACGCCGAGGAAGCCCTGGGCTGGTACCGGATGGCGGCCGAGCAGGGATACGCGCCCGCCCAGGCCACTCTCGGTGACCTGTACCTCAACGGCGAGGCGGTTTCCCAGGACGACGCGGAGGCGGCGCGCTGGTACCGCCGGGCGGCCGAACAGGGCCATGCCAGCGGGCAGTACGGCCTGGGGTACTTGTACGGGGTCGGCCAGGGGGTCTCTCTCGACGCCGCCGAGGCGGCGCGGCTGATGCGCCTCGCCGCCGACCAGGGGGAGGTCCGCGCCCAGTACGCGATGGCCCTGCTCTACGAGAACGGCCAGGACGTCCCGCGGGACGACGCGGAGGCGGCGCGCTGGTACCGCCGGGCGGCCGAGCAGGGGCACGCTCGCTCGCAGGCGGGCCTCGCGGCGCTGTACCTGAACGGCCGGGGCGTGCAGCAGGACGCGGCAGAGGGCGCCCGCTGGCTGCGCGAGGCGGCCGGCCAGGGCTACGTCGCGGCCCAGGTCGACCTGGCGTTCCTCCACGGCGTCGGCCAGGGGGTGCCGCAGGACGACGCCGAGGCCCTGCGCTGGCTGCGCCGGGCCGCCGACCCCGCCCACGCCAGCTCCGAGGCCAACATCGCGGCCATGGCGCGTGGCCAGTACCAACTCGCCCTCGCCTACGCCAACGGCCGCGGGGTCGCCGCCAACGACGCGGAGGCCGTGCGCTGGCTGCACTTGGCGGCGACCGAGGGGCTCGCGGAGGCGCAGGCCGACCTCGGCTTCATGTACCTGCAGGGCCGGGGCGTCCCCGCCGACGACGGCGAGGCCGTCCGGTGGATTCGCCCCGCCGCCGGACAGGGGCACGCCCCCGCGCAACGCTACCTCGGCCTGATGTACCGCGACGGCCGCGGCGTCTCCCCCGACGCGGGGGAAGCGGTGCGGTGGCTGCACGTCGCCGCCGACCAGGGGGACGCGCTCGCCCAGCTGGACCTGGGCGTGATGCTCGCCGGGGGAGCCGGCGTGCCGGCAGACCCGGTCACCGCGCACCTGTGGCTGAGCCTCGCCTCGGCGCGGCTGGCCGGCGAGGCACGCGGCCGGGCGGTCGAGACCGTCGACGTGGTCTCGGCCCGCATGACGGCCGCGCAGCGTACCGACGCCGAGCGCCGCGCCCGCGCCTGGCGGCCGGTGACCGAGCGGTAGCGGGTCAGCGGCCCACCAGGTGCCGCAGGGCGCCTTCGAGCGTGGGGTGGCCGAACTCGAAACCCGTCTCCCGCAGCCGGGTCGGCTCGACGCGGGCGCCGCCGAGAAGCAGGTGGTCCGCCATCTCGCCGAACGCAAGCCGGGCGCCGAAGGCGGGCATCGGCAGGATCGTCGGGCGCCCGAGCACCCGGCCCAGCGCCTTCGTGAACTCGGCGTTGGTCGCCGGATTGGGCGCAACCGCGTTCACCGGCCCCTCCAGTCCCTCGGTGCGGACCGCGTGGAGCGCGGCCGCCACCACGTCGTCGAGGGCGATCCAGCTCATGAACTGGCGGCCCGACCCGATGACCCCGCCCACCCCCATCTTGAACGGCAGCAGCATCTGCCCGAGCGCCCCGCCGGCCGGGGTGAGCACGATGCCGATGCGCAGATGGACCACGCGGATGCCGGCCTCGCGCGCGGGCGCCGAGGCGGCTTCCCATTCCTGGCACACGTCGGCGAGGAACCCGCTCCCCGCCGGCGACGACTCGTCGAGCCGCTCGTCGCCGCGGTCGCCGTAGAAGCCGACAGCCGAGGCGGCGACGAGGACCGCGGGGCGCGGATCGAGGGCGGCCAGCCCCCGGCACAGCGCGCCCGTGCCGTCGACCCGGCTGTCCCGGATGCGCGCCTTCCTCGCCGTGTTCCAGCGTCCGCCCGCGATGTTCTCACCCGCGAGGTGGACCACCGCGTCCAGCGGCCCGCCGGCGGCCACGCGCCCCGTCGACGGGTCCCAGCTCGGCGGACCGGCGGCGTCGCCCGCCCCTCGCCGCAGCCCCACCGCCTCGTGCCCCGCCCCCTCCAGGAGCGGAAGCAACGCCGATCCCACGAGCCCGGTCGCCCCGGTCACCCCAATCCGCATTCTGCCGTCCTCCCCATCGTCGACGCCGACTCGGCCACGCGACTCGGCCGGCGGCGACGAACCCGGACCGAGCCGAGGAGTCCGCCGCGACGGCCCCCCAAAGTGTTCGACGGACGAGGCGCGGGGCCGGGTTCCACCACGAGCTCCTGGTACAATCGGCGGCCGGATGTCACGATATCAACTCTGCCGGATCGTCGCGACCCTCATCGTCCTCGGGCCGGGCGGGACAGGCTCGGCCGCGGCGCAGGCCGTCGGGTCGGCCGCCGCGTCGGCCGTGCCGCAGAACGCCGCCGAGCCCGGCTACCGCGCCCCGCGCACCCCCGACGGCCAGCCCGACATCTCCGGCATCTGGACCAACGACACCCTGACCCCGCTCGAACGACCGCCCGAGCTGGGCGACAAGGCCTTCTACACCGCCGAGGAGGCGGCGGCGGTCGAGCGCCAAGGCACCGGCCAACGCGATCGCGACAACGCCCCGGGCCGGAACCGGACGACCGAGGGCGGCTCGCTCGACCGCGGCTACAACTTCTTCTGGTTCGACCCGCGCGACCACATCGTGCCCACGCGCCGCACGTCCATGGTCGCCGACCCGCCGAGCGGCCGCGTGCCGACCCGCCCCGCCGCGGAGGCGCGCGCGGCGTGGCTGGTCGAGAACCGGAGCGATTCGTACGAGAACATGAGCCCGTACAGCCGCTGCATCACGCGCGGCGTGCCGGGGTCGATGCTCCCGAACTCGTACAACACCGGCAACCACATCTTCCAGGTGCCCGGCTACGTGATCATCGTGTACGAGATGGTCCGCGAGCCGCGCATCATCCCCCTCGACGGCCGCCCCCACGTCGACCCGCGCATCCGGCAGTGGATGGGCGACGCCCGCGGCCGGTGGGACGGCGAGACGCTGGTGGTCGAGACCACGCACTTCACCGAGAAGGCCTGGATCACCCCGAACCAGAACGCCGGCCGCATGCACGGCGTCCCCGTCGGTCGCTCGCTGCGGCTGGTCGAGCGCTTCACCCGCGTCGCCGAGGACGCCCTCGACTGGCAGGTCCGGGTCGAGGATCCGGAGGTCTACACCGGGGCGTGGACCCTCGAGCTGCCGCTCAAGCGGGACATGAGCTACACCGTCTACGAGTACGCCTGCCACGAGGGCAACCGGGCGGTGAGCAACATCCTGGGCAACGCACGCCACGCGGAGCTCGGGCAGGCCCCCTGACCGACAACGGCCCGAGATTGCAGCCCGCGACCGGACGAGGGTTCACCCGCAGAACGCTCATTCGTGGCCGGCGAACGCCGCCGCCGTCGCGAGCGCCAACGAGCGGACCGCGTCCTCCGCGAACGAGACGTTCGACGACACGGCGATCACGAGGTCGTGCTCGGGGAGGGCCATGAAGGACGTCGAGCCGCCGACGGCACTCCCGCCGTGGCCGATCACGCGGGCCTCGGCGCCGTCGAGCGGCACGCGCCGCACGAACCAGCCGAGGCCGTAGCCGGTCGGCTCGCCCGATGCGAGCTGCGCCTCCGTCTGCAGGAGCTCGACGGTGCCGGGCGCGAGCACGTCGCCTCGCGACAGCGCCGCACTGAACCGCACCAGGTCGCTCGGGGTGGACACGAAGCCGTCCGCGCCCATGAGGCAGGTGTGGTCGATGTTCGGCGCGTCGTGCAGGCCGTACCGCGAGCGCATGGCGAACGCCGGGAAGTAGAGGCCGGCCCGGCCCGGCGCGGCGTGCCCGTGGCGGAACATGGGCCCGCCCGGCGCGTCGAGCCGCGTGTCGGGCATCCCCACCGGCGCGAAGACCTCGCGATCCATGAAGTCCACGAACGGCTCGCCGGCCACCGCTTCGACGAGCGCGCTGACCAGGACCCATCCATGGCTCGAATAGCGGAAGGCCGTACCAGGCTCGAACCGCAGGGGGTCGCCGGCGAAGAACTCGACGGCGTCGGCCGCGGCCGCGCACGTCCGGCCGGCGAACGCCAGCCCGTCGTCGGGGTTGACCTGCCCGCGCTCTCCCCCGCCGTAGTGGCCGAACCCGGCGACGTGGCCCATGAGCTGGCGCGTCGTGACCCGCCCCTGCTCGTCGGCCAGCGCCGGGAGGTAGTCGCCCACGGGCGCGTCCAGGTCGAGGAGTCCCCGCTCGAGGAGCAGGCCGACGGCGGCCGCGGTGAGGGACTGGGACACGCCGCCGATGCGGAAGCGCATCCCCGGAGTCAGCGGGACGCGCTCGACGAGATCCGACCACCCCAGCGCCTCGGCCCACGCGAGCTCGCCGTCGACGGCGACGGCGATCGACACGCCCGGCAGGTTCTCGTCGACGATCAGGTCCCTCGCCTGCTGCCGGACCGCCTCTACCGCGGCGGCGTGTCGGGCCGCGGGCGGCGCAAGGGTCTCCGCGGGCAGCGCCCCCGGGTCCTCGCCCGGGCTCGGGGACAGACCGCAGCCGGCGAGGATCGAGGCCGCGGCCAAGGTAAACGGCAAGCGAACAGTGTGTCTGTTCATGGGGGCAGTCTCCGCGATCCGGACCGCGAAGTCCTCACCGAAGAGTGAGCAACTCGTGAGATCCCCATGAAATCCCGCCGAAGTCGAGGAGACTCACGCCAAGGATGCCTGACTCGCCGAGGGGCCGCCGCTTCTCGCTGGTCGATGCGAACCGCACGCCGGGGCGCGGCGCACCTCGGCGACGGCCCCGTCGAGCGTCGATGTCCCCGCAGTCTGTCCGACCGCACCGCCGCCAGGCTGGTGGGTTCGTCCGGGCTTGACTAGCGTTCCTCATGTGGACATCATCGGGCGAATCCGGGCACTGCGCTGGCTGCGGGAGGCGAATCCGCGTGAGGACAGTCGGCAAGATCCTGCGTTCGCTTGGACCCGTCGTCCTGGCCGTGGTTGCCGCGGGCGCGCTCGCGGGTCCACCTCCCGCCGCGGGGCAGTCGCCCCCGGCCTCGGCGCCGCTCGACCGCGTCCTCGCCTTCCCCGCGCCCGTCGGGGAGGAACGGCTGGACGTGGACGGCGGGGCGATGGGCGCCTGGCACCGCATCCGCAAGCTGGCCACCACGGCCAGCCTCCTCCATGTCACCGCCCACCCCGACGACGAGCACGCCGGCATGCTCACGCTGGCCAGCCGGGGTCGGGGGGTGCGCACCGCCCTCCTCAGCCTGAACCGCGGAGAGGGCGGCGCGAACGCCATCGGCCCGGAGCTCTTCGACAGTCTCGGCCTGATCAGGACCCGCGAGCTGGTCCTCTCCGGACGCTACTACGGCCTCGACGACCTCTACTTCGGGACGGCGGTCGACTACGGCTACTCCAAGTCGGTGGACGAGGCCTTCCGAAGCTGGGACCGCGAGGCCCTCCTCGAGGACATGGTGCGGGTCATCCGCCTCAACCGCCCGCTCGTCGTCGTCGGCCGGTTCCACGGTTCCGAGCGGGACGGCCACGGCCACCACCACGCCACGGGCCTGCTGACGCCGGAAGCGGTGACGGCCGCGGCCGACCCCGCCCGATTCCCGCGCCAGATCACCGAGGAGGGGCTGCGGCCGTGGCGGGTCCTGCGCACGTTCAGGGGCGGGGTGCGGGAGGGCGAGCCGTTCCACGTGGAAGTGGACGCCACCGGGTCGAGTCCGTGGCTGGGCGACACCTGGCAGCGCTGGGCCAGCCGGGGGCTCGGTCTCCAGCGCTCCCAGACCGCGGGGCGGGTGCGCACGGGGGGCGGGCGCTACCTCTACGAGCGGCTCGACCGGATGGATGGGGGTGACGCCGGTGCGGAAGAGGACGCCGGCGCGGAAGAGGACGCCGGCGCGGGAGAAGACGCCGGCGCGGGGGAGGACGCCGGCGCGGGGGAGGACGCTGGCGCGGAAGAGGATGCCAGCGCGGGAGAGGACGCCGGCGCGGGAGAGGTTGCGGCCTCGTTCTTCGCCGACCTGGATACGAGCCTCGGCGGGCTGCCCGCTCTCCTGGGCGAGGCGGCGCCCCGGGCGGGCCCGCTCCTCGACGAGCTGCAACGGTCGATCGCCGCTGTCGTCGAGGCGTTCGATTTCCGCGCGCCCGGGCGTTCGGTTCCGGGCCTGGCCCGAGGTCTCGGACTTCTGCGCTCCGCGATCGCGGCCTCGGACGCGGCTCCCGAGACCCGCTTCCACCTGCGGCTGAAGGAACGCCAGCTCGAAGACGCCATCCTGGCCGCGAGCGGGGTGCGGGTCGTCGCGGCGCTGGAGGGACCCGCGCGCGGCGCGGTGCTCGTCCCGGGAGGCTCCGCGACCGTGCGGGTGGCGGTCGAGACCCCGGGAAACGGGAATGTCGTGGCGGTCGAGACCCCGGGAAACGGGAATGTCGTGGCGGTCGAGACCCCGGGAAACGGGAATGTCACGGTGGAGGCGGTTCGGGTGACGAGCCGCAGCGGCGATGTCCTAGCCCGCCAATCGTCGCCTGACGGCTCCGCTTGGCGCCCAACCAATCCTACAGGAGTCCGCGCCGTTCCACGGCGCAGACTCCTGGCCGGGACCACGGACGTGCCGCGGGACCCCCGGGGCTCCGTCGCGGCATTGCTGATACGAATCCCGCGAAACGGGCGAGACGACGCGTCCGCCGCGCCGTACTTCCGACGCGACGGCCTGGCGCAGAACCACTACACGATCTCCGATTCGACCGACCTCCACCTCTCGTGGCGCCGGCCGGCCCTCTCGGCGGGGGTCGAGCTGTCGGTGGCCGGGCACGTCTTCGAGCGCACCGTCCCGGTCACCGCCCGGGTCCCGCGCCTGCCGTACGGTTCGGTGACGCGCGAGGTGGCGGTGCTGCCGGCGCTGTCCGTCTCGGTCGAGCCCGCGGTCCGGATCGTCCCGGTCGTTGGGGAGCCGGCGGAAGGCCGCGACCCGGAGACCGCGGGTGCGGGCGGAGTGCCCGTCGCTTCCGCGCCGGCGCAGGTGCGGGTGCGCAACAACGCGGGCGGGGAGCCCATCGCTTCCGCGGCGGCTCAGGTGCGGGTGCGCACCAGCGCGAACGCCGGCCCTCTCGCGACGACGGTCCGCCTCGAGCTGCCCGACGGCTGGACCGCGACCCCCGAGACCGTGCTCCACGAGTTCCGGAACCGGGGGGAGACGGCGGAAGCGTCCTTCACCGTGACGCCGCCGGCGGGGTGGCGGGGCACCGGCCGGGTCCGGGCCGTGGCCCGCGCCGGGGGCACGACCTATCGCGCGGGGTACCGGACGATCGAGCATCGCGACCTGCCGCTCGCGCGGCTCTGGCGGCCGGCCCACACTGCCGTGCGGTCCGTGCCCGTCGCCCGCCTCGACGGGATCCGCGTCGGCTACGTCATGGGGGTCGGCGACGAGGTGCCCGCCGGGATGGAGGCGCTCGGCGCCACCGTCGAGCTGCTCGACGAAGCCGCCCTCGCCGCGCTGGCCCGCCAATCGTCGCCCGACGGCTCCGCTCGGCCCCCAACCGATTCCGCAGGGGTCCGCGCCGTTCCACGGCGCGAACTCCCGGCGGCAGGTGCGGGCGCCGACGCCGGCGCGGAACCCCGGTTCGACGCGATCGTGGTCGGCACCCGGGCCTACGCCGTGCGGGCCGACCTGCTCGAACACAACCGGGGCCTCCTGGACTACGCACGGCGGGGCGGCAACCTGATCGTGCTGTACCAGACGCAGGAGTACGTGCCAACCGCGATGGCGCCCTACCCCGCTTCCCTTCCGAGGAGCGCGGAGGAGGTGTCCGAGGAAGATGCGCCCGTGCGCCTCCTCGTTCCCCATCACCCCGTGCTGACCGTGCCGAACCGCATCACGGGAGCGGATTTCGACGGCTGGATCGAGCAGCGCGGATCCAAGTTCTTCACCGACTGGGACCCGGCCTACACGCCGCTGGTGGAGACCCATGACCGGGGCCAAGCCCCACAGGAGGGTGTGTGGCTCACCGCTCCGGTGGGTGAGGGACGTTTTACGTATCTAGCGCTTGCCCTCCACCGGCAGCTCCCCTATGGCGTTCCCGGAGCGTACCGCATTCTGTCGAACGTTCTTTCTCGATCCGCGGTTGATCGCTGATTCTCCAGCGAAAGAAACCGCCGCCATCCCGCCTCGAATGCAGGCGCGACACTCGCAACCATCTCGACAGAGCGTGGGAGTACCGGCCGGCCGGGACAATCCCGGACTTTCTCCCGGTGGCAGCCGTTCTCGGCTGCTTTCGTGCCCCCGTCGTCCGCATGCGTTCCCGGCCGGGCGGTTGCATCGTCGAGCCGAACCGTTGTTCGTTCGGGGGAAGGTCCGATGATCGAGCTCGTCGACGAGGCCGTGATGCGGCCCGGGATGTCCTGCCTGCAAACGAGCGGAGCGCGCACATGGCGCTGACGCCGCTCGACTGGATCGTGGTCGGCCTCTACGGGGCCGTCGTCCTCGCGATCGGCTTCGGACTGGCCCGGCGCGCCGGCGCGAGCGTGGAGGACTACTTCGTGGCCGGCCGCTCGCTGCCCTGGTGGCTCGCCGGCACCTCCATCGCCGCCACCTGGTTCGCGACCGACGCCCCCCTCGCCACCGCCGCCCTCGTGCGCCGACAAGGCGTGTACGGCAACTGGCTGTGGTGGTACGAGGCGGCCGGCATCCTCATGCTCACCTTCTTCTACGCGCGCCTGTGGCGGCGGGCGGGCGTGCTCACCGACGCCGAGGTCATCGAGCTCCGTTACGGCGGCGCGCCCGCGCGCTGGCTGCGCTGCTTCTCGGCGGTGTACCAGGGGCTGCTCAAGAACGCGGTCGTCATGGGCTGGGTGATGCTGGCGATGGTGAAGTTCAGCCAGGTCCTGCTGGGCTGGGACCCCGCCGTCACCCTCACAGTCTGCGTCGGGCTGGCGCTGGCCTACACCGTCGCGTCGGGGCTCTGGGGGGTGGTGGTGACCGACCTCCTCCAGTTCGTGACCGGCATGCTGGGCGCGACGACGCTCGCGGGCATCGTGCTCGCCCGCTTCGGGGGCCCCTCGGCCATGGCCGATGCCGTCCGGGAGGCCCCCGGGGCGCCGCCGGGCGCCCTCGACCTCGTCCCCGGCCCCGCCAACGCCTCGTCGCTCGAGATCGTCTCCTTCCTCTGCCTGGTTCTGGTTCTGTGGCTGAGAAGCGGGCAGGGAGACGGCTACGTGGCGCAGCGCCTGTTCGCGACGCGCGACGAGCGGCAGGCCGTGAAGGCGTCGCTCTGGTTCGCCTTCGCCGGCACGGTGCTCCTCACGTGGCCGTGGATCGTGGTGGGACTGGGCTCGCTCCTCGTCTTCCCCCCCTCGGCCATGGACCCGGCGCTGGCCGCCGACCCCGAGCTCGCCTATCCGATGATGATCCGCGAGCTCATGCCGGCCGGGCTCCGGGGGCTGATGGTCGCCACGTTCCTCGCCGCGTTCATGAGCACCATGGACACGCACCTGTGCTGGGGGGCGTCGTACATGGTGAACGACATCTATCGCCGCTTCCTGAGAAGGGACCGCTCGGAGCGGCACTACGTCGCGGCTTCCCGGGTCGCGGTGGTGCTGCTGGCCGCGGTCGCGGCGGGCGTCGCCTGGCAGATGGACTCGATACAGCGGGGCTGGATCTACATCATCGAGCTCACGGCGGGGGTGGCCCTCGTCTGGCTGCTCCGCTGGTACTGGTGGCGGGTCAACGCGTGGGCGGAGATCGCAGCCATGGCCGGCTCGGTGCTCCTGGCCAACGGGCGAGTTCTGCTGGCCGCGATCGAGCCGGTCGTGCCCGCCTCGGTCATGCGCGCCGCCGACGGCTTCTACGCGCCGGAGATGGACCTCGTCCGCGCGGTGGTCATCCTGCTCGCCTGCACCGCGCTGTGGCTGGCCGTCGTGCTCGCCACGCGCCCCGAGGCCGACGACGTGCTCGACCGCTTCTACCGGCGGGTGCACCCGGGCGGCTGGTGGCGCCCGGTGGCCGATCGGACGGGGGTGACCTCGGCCGACCCGCCAGCGAGCCGCATGTGGCCGGGTTTCCTGCTCGGCGCGCTATTCGTCTACGCGAGCCTCCTCGGGGTGGGGTACGTGCTCACCGGCCGGGCCGGCCTGGGCGCGCTGCTGCTCGCGGTGTCCCTCGGCGCGGGGGCGATCACCAGTCGGATCGCGCACGCCGACACGCCCTCGGCGCCGGGGCAGGCGGCTCCATGAACCGGAGGACGGCGCCATGAACGACCACCTCGAGATCGTCCTCGTCGGGGCCGGGAGCCGCGAGCTCGGGCCCGCCTCCATCCGCGACCTGCTCCTCAGAGATGCGCTCTGCGACCGCAGTCTGAGCATCGTGAACCGGAGGACGGCGTCATGAGCGACCGCCTCAAGATCGTCCTCGTCGGGGCGGGAAGCCGCGAGTTCGGACCCGCCTCCATCCGCGACCTGCTCCTCAGCGATGCGCTCTGCGACCGCGGTCTGAGCATCGTCCTCGTGGACATCGATCCTTCGGAGCTACCCCGCACCCAGGCGTACGCGGAAGCGGTCGCGAACCGGCTCGGCCGGCGAGTCGTGGTTTCGGCGACGACCGATCTCGATGGGGCGCTCCCCGGCGCCCACGCGGTGGTGATGGCCATCGAGCTCCGCCGCTACTTCTACTGGGCGCAGGACTTCCACGTCCCCCGCGGCTTCGGCTCACGGCAGATATATGGAGAGAACGGCGGTCCGGGAGGCCTCTTTCACGCGCTCCGCAACATGAAGCCGGCGCTGGACGTGGCGCGGGCGATGGAAGCGCACTGCCCCGAGGCTTGGCTCCTCAACTACACCAACCCGCTCACCAAGCTGTGCGAGGCCCAGAGCCGGCTCTCGTCGATACGCGTCGTCGGGCTCTGCCACGGCGTCTTCGACGGCATGCGGCAGATGGCCCACCTGCTGGACCTTCCGGTGGACCGGCTCGACGCCCGCGCGAGCGGGCTCAACCACTTCTCCTGGTTCGAGTCGGTGCGCGACCGGGAAACGGGCGAAGACCTCTACCCGAGGCTCAAGCGCCGCGAGCGTGAGGCCCACTGGCTGCACGACTGGGACGAGATCGCGCTGAGCCGAATCCTGTTCCGGGTGTTCGATCGCTACCCGAGCCCGGGTGCGAACCACATCGGCGAGTACCTGGGATGGGCGCAGGAGTTCCTGGGCAGCAGCCTGCTCCAGTTCTTCTACGACCCCGTGGAGGGTGCTCCCTGGGAAACGGGAAAGGCGCCGACCTGGATCTACAACCTGGCCGACCACCCCACCGATGCGCCCGCGTTCCCCGACGCGCCGCTCACCCGGCTGCGGGACGACACGGGGAACGAAGCGGCCGGGCCTGACCCGGACGGGGAACTCGCTCCCTCCGGAGAGCTGGCGGCCCCCCTCCTCGAAGGTGTGCTGTGCGGCATCGACACCGCCCTCGCCGCGGTCAACGTGCCCAATGCGGGCTACGTGCCCGGCCTGCCCGAGGACACCGTCGTCGAGGTTCCCGCCCGCGCCGACGCGAGCGGCCTGCACCCCGCCACCATGGCGCCGCTCCCCGAGGGAATCCTCGCGCTGCTGAGGACCCAGACCAGCATCAATCGGCTGCTCGTCGACGCGGTCGCGCGCGGCAGCCGCCGCACCCTGCTCCAGGCGCTGCTGCTAGACCCGACCACGCACTCGTACCGGACTGCGGTTCACACCATCGACGAGATGTTCCGCCTTCAGCAGGACGTCCTGCCGCACATGAAGTGGTAGTGGGACAGGAGCAGCGCCGAACGCGGCTCGCCGCCGAGGACATCTGCGCGTCCATTTACAGCTTCCGTGTATTCGTATATTCTGGTCGCGTGGTCCGGAGTTGGAGCGACAAGGCTACCGAGGACGTTTTCCACGGCGTCAACTCCAAGGCAGCTCGGTCGCTCCCCCGAACCATCTTGGGAGCGCTTGTCCGCAAGCTGGATCGGCTCGATTCTGCGACTGCGCTTCGCGACTTGGCGAACCCTGGCGACCGACTGGAGCCGCTGAAGGGCGATCGGAAGGGCCGTTACAGCATCCGCGTGAACGATCGGTACCGAGTGACCTTCCGGTGGAACAACGGCGACGCCCACGAGGTCCGATGCGAGGACTACCACCGATGACGCTGCCAAGGAGACGACGACCGACGCATCCGGGCGAAATGCTCCTCATGGAGTTTCTGCAGCCACGGGGAATCACGCAGGTCGCCGCGGCGGCAGCGATGGGAATGCCGCCCAATCGCATCAATGAGCTCATCCGCGGAAAGCGCGGGATCACGGCGTCGTCGGCCTTGAAGTTGTCACGGTTTCTCGATACGACGCCGGAATTCTGGATGAACCTGCAGGCCAAGTGGGAACTCTGGCACGCCCTCGACGCCGAGCGGCAGGCGTCCTGATGGGTACTGACCTGTAGCCGACGGGACGTACGTCCCGCCGGCCGAACCCGGCCGCTACCCTCTCCCCCTCACGTCCAAGGCAGAGCTACGGCTGAACGGCGTGGAACGACGTCGCAGCTCCGTCTTGCCCCCTACGCCAGGACCTCCTTGAACACCTCCATCGCCGCCGCCATCTCCTCCCGGCTGCCGATCGAGATTCGGCAATGCGTGGTGTGCAGCGGCGGGAAATCCCGGCCCACCAGCACCTTGCGCTCCAGGCACGCCTCGCGGAACTCCCGGGCGGGGCGTCCGATGTTGACGAAGATGTGGTTGGTGTTGGAGTCGGGCACGTCGAAGCCCATGTCGCGGAAGGCGGCGATGACGCCGTCGCGGATCTCGGCGTTCTCCTTCACTTCCTTGTCGATGTGCTCCGTGTCCTCGAACGCGGTGATCGCGGCTATCGCGCCCAGCATGTTGACGTCGCCCATGCCCCAGGCGTCGCGGATCTTGGCCAGGGTCTGCTCCTGGCCGAGGCCGTATCCGACCCGCAGGCCGGCAATGCCATGCGCCTTCGAGAAGGAACGGGTGACGAACACGCGCTCGTCCTCGAGCGCCAGGGGTACGGCGGTCTCGATGCTACCGGGCCGTCCGTAGTTGATGTAGGCCTCGTCGACGTGAATCATGGTGTCGGGCGACTCACGCAGCACGCGGCGCACGAAACCCTCGACGGCGCCGGGGCCGTGCACGGTGCCGGTGGGGTTGTTGGGATTGCAGAGGTAGACCAGGCCTGCGCCCTTGGACGCCTCCGCCAGCGCATCGAGATCGATGGCGAGCGAGCTGTCCAGATCCACCTCGATCGTCTTGGCCCCGATGCGCCGGGCGGTGGCCAGACTGGTCGAGTAGGTGGGCATGGGGGTCACGAAGGCCTTGGTTGCCGAGCTGAACGCCCGCGCCGACCCCTGCAGCAGGGGGGTGGAGCCGGTGGCGAGCTGCACGTTGCCGGTACCGACCTTGTAGTAGCCGGCGATGACCTCTCTCAGCTCGTTGACGTGATCCGGCGAATAGCCGCGGCCCATGCGCTTGTTGGTGTGGTCGTGAATGGCCTGTACGGTCTTCGGGCCGGGGCCGCGGGCGCTCTCGTTCTGGTTGAGCTGGATGACGCCGCCGTCGTAGATGCCGGACTTCGCGGCCTCCCGGGTCTGGGCGCTGGCCCGCTTGCCGAACGGTGAAGCGCCGGTCAGGGCGCCGGCCGCGGCGCCCAGCGCGATGGTTCCCACGAATCCACGGCGTGTCGTCTTCATTCGATTCCTCCCTGCGGGGCTTTCAGTAGACGGTGTCGAAGCGGGACCGGCAGACCGATCCCCGGCTATCGCGAACGCAGGCGTCCGACGGTCGACATCCCGGGCGGCCACGAGGGTCTCGGCGCGCTCGGTGGGCGCTCACCCCCCCCCGCAACCGCGGCCGCCAGCGACATGCGACTCGAGGGCCCGATGGCACCTGGTGCTTTCGGTCACCGGCCAGTGAGCACATCGGCACCCCGGGCAAGACGCTCCGGTCGACGTGGAGCCGCCGCTCCCCTCGGACGCGGTCTGCTCGCGGGCGACGATAATCCGTGCTGGCGCCCCCTCGAACCGACTGTCCTCGCGATTCGGCGGCGGCTGTCCTCGGGCGGGTTCGCCCCCGCAGCCAGCGCCGTGCCCGGATTCGCCCGATGTTGTCCAAACCAAGAGCGATAGTCAAGCTCGAACGGACCCGCCAAGGGCGTATGGAAGCAGCCCCGGCGGCCTGGCGCCGCGGTCGCGCGGCGCCGCCGTGTCGAGGCGGCCCGCCGGCGCGACGGTCCCGAGCCAGGGCCGCCGACAGGAGTCGGCTCACTTGCGATACCAGTCGTAGAACGCGTCCCCCGGCGGCACCTTCCGCCGGATGTCCACGATGAGCGTCTCCCCCTCCCAGGTCGTGACGAGCTGCTCCTTCCGCACGTGCCCGTAGAGGAACTCCTCGACGAACTCGATGCAGCGGTACTCCAGGAGCTGCATGTTCTCCTCCAGCCGGCGGTAGAGCGGCATGGAGATCGTCCAGGGCTCGGTGAAGGTGTTCGGATCCTCGATGGTCACCTCGTAGTGGATGGCGTCGGCCGAGATCGGCGTGAACCGCTCCTCCAGCCGCAGCGCCTCGCTGTGGAAGTTGCCGGCGCGGTCGAACCAGTTCTTGCCGTTGAACTCGGTGACCTCGACCACCAGCGTGTCGCCCTCCCAGCGGCCCACCGAGTGCCCCATGTAGGTCCAGTCGGGCGGCAACTCGACGTCGTCGAGGTGGATGGTGCGCGCGGTGCTGGTGAACGCGAACGCCATCTGGATCTTGTTCGTGCTCTGCACGATCTGGAACGGGTAGGGCATGTACATCGCCCGCGGGATGCCCGGCAGGTAGCACTTCAGCTCGGGGTCGCGGTCGATCCAGTTGGCCGCGTTCTCCTCCTTGACGGCCCGCGCCTCCGGCGTGTACGGGATCCGGCCGTCGCCCCCCACGACGCCGAGCGAGCCGGGGACGCCGCCGGCCGCGCCGAGCGCCAGCACCGGCGCCGCCGGGACCTCGACGAAGTCGAACGGATAGGCCCCCGGCTGCGTCACCATGCCGGGACGCGCGGCGTGGGCCTCCAGGTCCCAGTGCGCCTCGTTGTTCGCCTGCCAGATGCCGCTGAAGTCGGGCCGGCCGTCGACGGTGCGCACCGCGTCGGCCGCCTGATCCTGACCGGCCGCGCCGGTCATCGACGCGGTGATGACGGCGGTCACGGCCGCCGTCGCGAGCACCGCGGTGACTATCGAGCCTCCGAATACGAGTCGATTTCGCACGTTGAACCCCCTCGCCCCTCAATCGCCGCCGAACGCGACCGCCGCGGTCGCGCTGCGGCCTCCGCTTGCCGCCCAACCAAACCCTCGACAGCGGCCTGCACCGATCCCCGGCGCAGCCGCCTGGCCGCCGGTCACCGGCGCAGCGGATTGACCTCGTCGCCCGAGTCGGCGAAACCCGCGGCGAACCCGCCGCACCCGGCGCTGCACAGCGTGGCCGGATCGGGGCCGGTGCCCTCGGCGAACGCCTGCTCCTCGGTGCGCGCGCCCCTCAGCAGGGCGGGCATGCCGTAGTTGCCCTCGTGGCAGCGGGGCTCCTTGTAGATGCGGTTCAACTGGTCGCTCTGCCGGCCCAGCTCCAGCGCGACGGTCCACGGCGCCGTCCACGTCGTCGGGTCGTTCATCGTGACGACGTACTCCAGCGTCTCGGAGTCGACGCGGCGCCAGCGCTCCACCAGGTGCAGGTTCTCGCGCGAGCCCTGGTAGTCGGTCTTGGGCGTGAAGTTGGTGACGTCGACCACCAGCGTGTCGCCCTCCCAGCGGCCGCGCGAATCGCCCCACCACTGCCGGACGTGCGGCGGCAGGTGCGGGCGGTCGGTCACGGGGATGACCCGCTGCCAGCCCTGCCCCTGACCGGTGTCGTAGAAGATCGACACGGTCTCGGGCGACTGCACGATCTGCAGGAAGTACCCGGCCGCGCCCCCGAAGTCGGGCAGCCTGGCCGACATGCACCGCTCGCCGAGGCCGCGATCCTCCGGGCCGTCCGACCGGTTGAACGATCCGCCCGCCGCGGCCCCCGTCGCCGGATAGAACGGCGGCGGCTCGTTCCGGCGCGGCGACGGCGGGCCGTACTCGCCGCCCGCGCACGACGGCAGGTTGTCGCGGCAGACCGCGGTGGCCTGCAGCAGCGCGAGCTGGTACTCGCGAATGGCGTCGCGCCGCGCCTGCGCCTCGGGCGTCAGCGGCGGAATCCGGCCGTCGGGCGGATCGATGATCAGCGACGTCCGCCGGCCCATGTACTTGTGCGACAGGTAGATTGCGGCGCTGTAGGCGCCGCCCACGTCCTGCTCGCTGCCGCGCTCGGCGTACCGGGTGTCCTGGTAGATGATGCGCGCCCGCTCCCGGTCCAGCTCGGCCCGCTGCTCGTCGGTCAGGAACTCCTGGTCGGCGAAGCGGGCGGGCCGCTCCAGCGGGATCTCGTAGTCGGTGGTCCAGATGCCCTGCAGGTCCGGCTCGCCCCACGGGGTGGGCGCGGCCGGCGTGGCGTCCGACCGGTCGGGCGGCGGCTGCGCCTGCCCTTCCACCGGCACCGGGGCCATCCGGAGAAGCACCGCGACGACGGCGACCGCCGCCGCCACGCCGAACGCCTCCAGCACGCGTCGTCTCATGTCGAACCTCCCGTCCCGATGCGGGAGTCCGGCCCGCGGACCCCCATCCGCCGCCGTCCGGCTGCGCCGCTGCGAACGCCGCGGCGCGACCGCCCAGATGCCGCGTCGACTACGAACGCCGCGGCGCATCACTTCGCCCGGGTGACCCCCTCAGTCCGGGGGCGGCGCCGGCCGCCAGCACGCCATTCCGGGGGCGGCGCCGGCCGCCAGCACGCCATTCCGATGATCCGACGCTCGCGGCGTTCGAGCCCATCGACTACTCCGGCCGCACCCTCTCGCGAAATAGCGTAAACAGCTTCCTATCAATAACTTAGACGGACCCGTTGGGCGGTCGTTGCTTGTTCCGTATGCAATTCGCAGCGGCCGTCCACAGACTACCCGCCTCGGCGAACCAGCGACCGGCGAGCAGCCGGCCCGAGCGGATGGTCCGCTGAAGTCCACCGACCACCAAACCCCGGGGGCAACCCCCGGCACCGCCGCTTGCGCGGCGGCGTGGTTCGGAAGCGCCATCGTCGGACCCTTCAGCATCCGCGTGTGCTCACCGGCGTCAAGGCGCTCCGCTCACGCTCCGCCCCGCTGCCGCGGGCTACGGCCTTGACCCCGGCTCCGCGCACGCTCCACTACGGGCTCTTGTCCGACGATGCCGAAAGCCGTCGGGCTCCACTCCAGCCTTGCATCGGGTCCGGCGCCAGCGGAACACCACCGGGCTGCCTGCCCATCGTCACGCGGTCATCTGCGCGGCCCGCGCGCTTGACGGCTGCCGCAGCCGCCCGAGCGAGCGCGTCGAAGTATTCCTCGGTGACGGCGTAATGCAACAGGGGCCGATTGCAGTCGGCGATGAGCCTGCCGACCAGCCGCAGTGCTTCGCTGTCGGGCATGGCGTCCTTCTCTCAGTTCTGGTCCGTTCAGCGTAGCTGATCAGGATCCCGCGGAGCCACACCAACCGACCGAGCGCGGCGGCGTCGGCCGCGCACGGTGACGTGCGTGTCTCGATCCGATCCGATCCGTTCGACCCGGTCCGGGCGTAATAAAGTTCGATTACTCAATGACTTACGGGATCTCCTGTGCTATGTTCGGCCCTTACAAGCGGCGAAGAAACCACGTAGGTCCTGCCGGGACGGCGGGCCGCAACCACAGGAGGAAGACATGACGACGAGACTGCTCACGCTGCGCGACGTGACGGCCATGACCGCGCTGTCGCGCTCGGCCATCTACGCGCTGATGGCCGAGTCGCGGTTCCCGAAGCCGATCCGGGTCGGCGCCCGCGCGGTCCGCTGGGTCGAGCAGGAAGTGACCGAGTTCATCGCCAGCCGCCCCCGCGCCGGCTCCGAGCGCCCGGCCGCGTAGCCGGGACGACCTGCCCGACCGTCTGCAATCGGTCAGACGGTCGGGCTTGGACGGGCGACACGTTCAACCGCGGCCGGCGAGAACGGGACGACCTCACGTCGAGAAACCCGGCCGCACTTGAGGATGCGGAAGCACACGCCAGATCCGAAAATGACCAGCTCACGAACGACGGAAACGGCGCACGGGAAAGGCTGGCTCCTGACCCTTGGGTGTCAGGAGCCAGCTTACCCAATGTCCGACATTGGGCTGGCGAGGGGAAGCTGCGCTCCCCCTTCGAACCCCCGGCTTCCCGCGGCCCTGGCAGGCTCGCGGTCGAGCGGCGGGCGCGTTGCCCCCGCTCCTTCACGGAGATGCGCTGATGGCTGACCGCCGCATCGTGAGAGCCTCCGTCCGCGCGTCGGCGGCCGAGTTCGCCGCCTGGAAGGCCAAGGCCGAGGCGGCCGGCGTGCCGCTGTCCGACCTGCTGCGGCAGGCCATGGCGCGGACCCGCACCTGGACCGCGTCGGCGGCCGAGGTCGAGCGCGAGCGCACCCGGCAGGTCGCCCGCATCGGCAACAACCTGAACCAGATCGCGCGCTGGGCGAACACGCACGCCGACAAGGCCGACGCCGTCGAGGTCATCGCCCACCTCGTCGCCATCGAGCGGGAGATCGCGCGGCTGGCCCGCTTCCGAGACGAGCGGCCCGATGCACGTTAAGTTCATCGCCCGCGGCACCGGCTCGGCGAAGGCCGCCGCCGACTACCTGCTCGGCGACCGGGACGCCGCCGGCCAACTCCGAGACGGCGTCGAGGTCCGCCGCGGCGACCCCGACACGGTCGCCGCCGTCGCCGACGCGCTCGACTTCGAGCACAAGTACACCTCCGGCGTGATCGCGTGGGCGCCCGAGGACCGGCCGACCGACGCGCAGATCGAGTCTGTGCTCGACAAGTTCGAGAAGACGGCTTGGGCCGGACTCGAACCGGACCGCTACGCGTGGACGGCCGTGGAGCACCGCGAGCGGGGCGGCGGCGTGCACGTGCACATCTTCGCCGCCCGTTGCGACCTGGAGACCGGCAGGAGCCTGAACATCGCACCGCCGGGCTGGCAGAAGACCTTCGGCCCGCTGCGCGACGCCTTCAACCACGAGCACGGCTGGGGCCGGCCCGACGACCCGGCGCGGGCCAGAACGGACCAGCCGGGCCACCGCGCCTACATCGACGCGGCGAACCTGCGGGCCGGCCTGGAGGTCGAGGCCGACCCGCGCGAAGTCATCCGGGACTACCTGATGCAGCGCGTCGAGCACGGCGTCGTACGCAGCCGCGCCGACGTCGTCGCCGCGCTGAAGGAAGCGGATCTCGAAGTGCTCCGGCAGGGCAAGGACTACGTGACCGCCCGCGACCCGCAGAGCGGGAAGCGCTGGCGGCTGAAGGGAGCGTTGTACGAGCATGACTTCGACCCGGAGCGACTTGACCGCCCGGTTCCAGCGCCGGCTGGAGAACGAGCGGGTGGAGATCGAGACGACGGCCGCGCGCGAGCTGAAGGTGCTTGGCGAGAGCTTGAGAGGCGTCGCACAGAACGCGCTGAATACCATCGAAGCCGATACGGCGGCGTGGATCGAGCGGGCGCAACGGATGTTCCTGCGCGCGTGGCTGTGGCCCCTGATGTTCGGCCTGATGCTCTCAGCCGGCATCTGCGGCGGGAGCTGGGCCGGGACGCGCTGGCTGTGGACGACCATCGAGCAGCAGATCGAGATGCTGACGGTGCTCCGCGTGGACATCGAGGAGGCCCGCCAGACCCTGGCGAAGCTGGAGGAGACGACCTGGCGCGTGGAGCTGCGCGAAATCGACGGCGAACGGTTCGTCGTGTTGCCGGCTGGCTCGCTGGAACGTCCGCCGTGGACCGTGGGCGGGCGGCCTGCCTTGAAGCTGTCGAGCGAGTGAGGGAGATGTATGACCGCGTTGGAACGGCAGTTGACGAGAGCCTGTCGGGAGTTGTCCGCGCAGTACGAGCGGGAGCGGACGCAGCACGCCGAGCAGATCGCGGCCTTGCAGCGGCAGGTCGAGCACTTCGCCGGGCAGGTGACGCGCTTGGTCGCGGACTACAGGACGCTCGCCGAGACGTTGCGCGAGCCGTGGAGATGATGCGCCACCACGGCCGGCAGCGCGGGCCGGAGCGCGACCACGGTCCCAGCCGCTAGCCCCGCGGCGGAGGGCATCACCGCACGGCGCCCGCCGGATACGCCGACCAGTCGCCCGTCACACGGCGGTCGCGGACACGGGCAGGGCCGGCCGGAATCGGGTCAGTACAGCTCCGTGCGGGCGCTCTCCTCCTCGCCCGCGTCGATTTCGTCAGCGTCAGCGCCGGCGATCTGGTCCGCCAGCACCTGTCCGTAGGTCGGGTAGCAGGAGCGGTCGACCTGTGCGTCCGCCTCCCAGAGCCGGGCACGAATCAACGCCTTGGCGCAGTGCAGGAACGCCTCCTCCACCGTCACCTTGAGGACTGAAATCGGCGGCTTGCCGTTGATGGCGAGAACCTCCAGATGTTCCGGGTCGGTCGAGATCTCCGCCCGCCCGTTCACGCGCAACGTCTCGGTCAGGCCGGGCACGAAGAACACCAGACCCACATGGGGACGTTCCACCACGTTCATCAAGGTGTCGACCTGACGGTTCCCCGGCCGGTCCGGCAGCAACAGTGTCTTGCCGTCGGCCACGTGCGCCAGCGAGCCGGGCGGGTCGCCCCGCGGAGAAGCATCCGCCCGCCCGTCTGTCAAGCGACACTCAAAACTGACCCCCCGGCGACATCGAAAACTGACCCCCGAAGAAACGGCGTATGTAGATCGACTTCCGGCGATTCACCGCGTTCCGTGAGC
The DNA here is from genome assembly GCA_965207615.1 of Vicinamibacterales bacterium. GTDB lineage: Bacteria > Acidobacteriota > Vicinamibacteria > Vicinamibacterales > UBA8438 > JAJEEA01. The sequence continues at coordinate 5,666,294 of CBDBMZ010000003.1, read as the reverse complement.
ACCGTGGACGGCCGGGCCGCCCCGTCCAGGCCGGGCCGCAAGGCCCACAATTGCCATCCGAGCCGCGGGGCGGACGGTGTGTCACCCGACAGGGCCGTAGCATCGCGGAGGACGTGCGCAGCACGTTGACACGCCGTCCGTCCCGCAGCTACGCGCCCCGACCGCCCGACAAGCTGCAGTGCGTTCCGGGACCGGATCCGGGACTCGCCGGCCTGCCGCCGCTCCCGGTAACGCGCCTGCCGCTCCGCGTTCGTCAACGCCACGACCACTGCCCACCGTTACGTAACGGACCGGGGGCAGGCGGCTCGACCCCCGGACGTTCACGACGTCGAGCGTCGGCGGGCTCGACCGGGGCCGCGTGGCAGCGGGCCGGCCAGCCTGACAACGGCCACGCCGGCCGAAGGGCGGCGGCACCGGCGCGTGAGCGTGAGTCCCTGTCTGTGCTCGCCCTGATGTCGGTCGCATGGTCATGACGACGCCCCCGAGCGGGTCTCCGACGCGACAGGCTTCGGGGCCGGGATCCTCAGGGCGCCCGCCCGACGCTTCTCCCGCAGCCTGTAGCTCTCCCCGGTAATCGTCAACACGTGGCTGTGGTGCAGCAGCCGGTCGAGGATCGCGGTGGCGACCACGGCGTCGCCGAACACCTCGCCCCATTCGCCGACCGAGCGGTTCGACGTGATCAGCATGCTCCCGCGCTCGTAGCGCCTCGAGACGAGCTGGAAGAACAGGTGCGCGGCATGCGCCTCGAAAGGGAGGTACCCCAGTTCGTCGCAGACCAAAAGTCTGGGCTTGGCGTAGAAGGTCAGGCGGTCCTCCAGCCGCCCCTCGCTGTTCGCCTTCACCAGCGCCGCCATCAGCGCCTGAGCCGTCGTGAACAGGGTCGAGTAGCTCTGCCGGATCGCCTCGCGCCCGAGCGCGACCGCGAGATGCGTCTTCCCGACCCCCGGCGGGCCGAGAACCAGGAGCGCGTCGCCGTGCGCCACCCACCGCGACGTCGCCAGCTCCCGCACTTGGCGCCGGTCGACGCTCGGCTGCGCCTTGAAGTCGAAGTCGGCGAGCTCGCGCACCATCGGGAAGCGCGCGATCTTCAGCGCCATCTCGATGCGCCGCTCGTCCTTGCGCGAGACCTCCCGCTCGACGAGCATCGCCAGCGCCTCCCGCAACGTCAGCTTCTTCTCCGCCGCCTCGTCGAGCAGGTTGTCGAGCTGGTCGCGGATCGCCGTCAGCTTCAGCCGCGTCAACCAGCCGAGAAGCGTCTCATGGTCCACGGCCATCAGAAGCTCCCCCCGGCCACGGCCGCGTACTCGTCGAGCGGACGCAGCAGCTCCGGCTTCGGCCGGACCGCCGCGGTCTCGGCCGGACGCGGGCCGCCGACGACGCCGACCAGGTGGGCCCGGTCGGTGACCCGAGCGTGGCGTCCCTCGTGCTCGACGTGCTCGGCGACAACCTTCGGGCCGTGGTGAACGCGGACCCGGCCGCCGCTGACCACCACCCGCACCCGCTCGCCGATCAGCCGCCACGGCACCGAGTAGGCGTTGGTGTCGACCACCACCGCGCAGTCGGCGTGGACCGTCCGGGTCAGATCACGCAACTGGCCGAACGGCGGCCGGCCCGCGCAGGGCCGAAGGCGCTCCGCTTCCCGGGCAAAGCGCTCGAGAGGGACTTCACCGGTGGTGCCGTGGCGTCGCCGGTCGGCGATCTCCCGCTGCCACCACCCCAGATGCGCGTCCATCCCCGCCCAGCTCTCGAAGCGATGTCCGGCGATGGCGCTTGCCTTGACGTAGCCGACTCCCCGCTCGTCCTTCCCCTTCGTCCGGGCCCGATACGGCGCACACGCGCGCGGACGGAACCCCCAGTGGGCCGCGAACGCCAGGAACCGGTGGTTGAACTCGACCTCGCGAGTCGACATGTCGTGATTGACCACCAGCGGCCGCGGGTTGTCAAGCAGCACCTCCCTCGTCACGCCGCCAAAGTGATTGAACGTGCCCTCCAGGCCGCGGAACCAGGACGACTGCCGCTCGTGCCTGAACGTCGCCACGTAGCAGCGCCGCGAGTAGCCCAGCGTCGCCACGAACAGGAACACGCGCACCCGCTCCCCGGCAATCGGCACCCGCCGCTGGCCGAAGTCAACCTGGAGCTGGCGCCCGGGCGGAGTCTCGAACCGCACCGTCGCCTTCGCCTCGGCCGTCAGCAGCCGCCGGAACGGCGCGACGGCCCGCTCGACCGTGCGCAGGCTCACGTCGATGCCCTGCTCCCGCTCCAGGTCCTGTCGCACCACCTCGGCATTGCCGCCGTGCTGGAAGAAGCGCTCCTTCAACCACGCCTCCTGATCCTCGAGCTTGCCGCCACCGGCCCGCCGGCTGTACGTCATCCAGCCGTCGGCCGCGACGTAGCGCTTCACCGTGTTCTTGCTGCACCCGAACTCCCTCGCGATGCGCCTCAGCCCCCAGCCGAGTGCCCGCAGGTGCAGCATCGCCTCCACCTCGTCTGACTGCCTCATCTGTGCCCGTGGCCTCCCTGCCCACGGGCCGACATCCTCGCATCGCTTCATCTGCTGACTCCCTCCCTTGGCCCAGGGGGGTCAGTTTTCAGTGTCGCCAGGGGGTCAGTTTTCGCTGTCGCCTGACACCCGTCGGCGCGGGCGGAACTGAGGACGTAGAACGGCGACAGGGCGATGAACTTCCGGCAGTGAACGTCCAGATGGTCCAGAACCTTCAGGCCGGCCCGCGCAGCGGGAGGACGATAGACCTCGCGAAGTTTCGCCAAGCTGTCGACAGCCATCACCACCTCCCCCGCGCTGGAAGCATGAAACATACCATCATGCTGCTGCCACGGGAAACCACAGCGCGCGGCGTCGCTCCTCGACCAGATGCGCGCACGACTTGCGGATCGAGCCGGCCGGACGTGGCTGCGGGAATTGTCGCCCGCTCAAAGCCCCATCGCGATACCGCTCAATCCGTGGCCGCCTTTTCCGAATCGGCACTGGTGCCGTGCGCTTGCGAGAGCCAGCCGACCAGGGCTTCGAGTGCTGCGCGAGGGGTGTCACCGTAGAACGGCATCACGGCGCTCGGGACGTCCGCGCCGCGGAGGAGACTCGCTCTCCAGCGATTCCCGTGCGCGGGCGTGACTTCGACGGTGTACCGTCCCCCGCCGATGCTCTCGTCGAAGCGGTGAGCGTCCATCATGGCCCTCCTGCTCTATATCTGAGAGAGTCGGAGGCGGCACGTCGTTACAGTTGTCGCTGTTGCCGACGCGGCGGAACCCCGCAGGCCGACCGGTCAGGTGGTGAGATGTCGTCGGCGAGGCGGACTGCGCGCACGACGACGGCGATCACCATCGCGCACACCGTTCGACGGGTAGCCGCAGCGCCGATGACGGGAAGTGCTCCTCGGATTGCCCGTGACCTGTTGACGACCGGCATCCGCTGCCCGCAGAATCTCTCGGATGGCCAAGGTTGCGAGGCTTCCCGGGATCGAGGACGCGGCCCGGTGTCCGCTGCTCGACCGCGACCCCGAGGCGTGGCTTCGGTGCTGCACGGCGCGGTTCCTGCCCATGGCCCGACGGATCGCCGGTGACGATGCGACGGCACAGGATGCTCTGCAGGACAGCTGGATCATCGTGCTGGAGAAGCTCTACCAGTATCGAGGCGCGCCTCCGGCGTGCGGTTGGGTCGGCGCCATCGTGCGTCACGAGGCAGGCCACCGGGCGGCGGGGAAGAACCGCGCGGCGTTGCTCGCACCGGTCGAACGCGCTGCGGACCTCCAGAGTCCAGACGAGGCCCTGCAACAGCGCCAGTTGCTGCGGATGCTGCTGGAGGCGATCGACCAACTGCCTCCGACGTACCGTGAGGTCGTGCTTCTGCGGGATGTCGACGAACGCCCCGTTGCCGAGGTCGCCCGTGAGCTGCACATTTCCCGGTCCAACGTGGCCGTGCGCCTGCACCGGGCTCACAACCGTCTGCGCCGCCGGCTCATGGAATCGCTCCAGACTCCGACGGTCCAGCCGCCGTCGGGCGCGTCGCCATAGGTCTTCCGTCCGTGGCGGCGGACAAGGGCCGTTGCCGTGGCTCGGGGTCACTCCGGGGAGTCTTGACGGTCTCGTTTCAAGAGCGTCGAAACCCCTTCGGCAACGACGCGGACCAAGTCGCGCAGGCCCTCGGCCACTACATCGAAGTGCGTTCGCAGACGCTCCTCCGTGTCGGTAGCCTCCCTCCGCAGGCGCTCCTCCGAGTCGGCGATCTCGGTTCGCAGACGCTCCTCGGTGGCCTTCAGATCCCGTTTGGTCGAGAGAGTCGGCAGGATCCTTTCAACCTGATCGACTCGTTCCTCGACCTCGACCCTCTCCTCGCGCTCCTCCAGTTGCTCTGTCGGCATCGTGAACCTCCCGTGCTGCTCGACGTGACCGCCGGTCGCCGGCCGTCGTCGTGCGGATCACGGTCATCACGACGTCACGGGTGCGCGCCGGAGCACGTGGGCGAGTGGCAGCGAACGGGAATCCCCGGTCTGACGCCGCCGCCGAGCACCCGCCGTATCGAGTGCTCCCGCCGACGAGAGCGGCGCGGTCTTCGGCATCTCGAAGGCGAAGCGGTGGCTGATGCGGATGCCGAGCAGGTGTACGTCGGCGTAAACTTCGCGGCCGACCCAGGACCGCGTGCGACGGAAGAGGCCGCTACGGGCCGCGATGCAGCGCCCGCAGAAGCACCGCCGCAGGTCGATTCCGGCGAGCCGGAACAACCTGCGGGTGAGATGGCCGCACGACCGCCCGGGGTGCCGTTGGGAAGCGTATGCGTGCATGATGCCCCTCCTTCTCTCTCTGTATGAGAGCCCGAGGGAGCAAGCGATTACAGTTTATGCTGCGACCTCGAAAACAACGAGGCAGCCGGCGCGAACCGTCGGCGTTGCTGACCGCGTGCTCGACGGCGGTGGACATGGCGACAGTCGAGACAGACGGCGCGCGGTGCTCGCGTTGCGCCTTCATTCGCGTGTCCGGAATCGTCCACATCATCGCGCCGAGGTCGAATTCGTCCCACGTCGCCAGCCGGACCTCCGCCTCCGCGCCACCGTGAGCATCTGGAACTCGAAGGCCAGCTTCGCCCCGACCCACCCCCGCGAGTCGTGCAGGGCGCCGGTCGCGGCGGAGACCTCGCGGTACCGGCAGCGCCGGCATTTGTGGCGGACCCTCACGGGACGCTTCGGCAGTGCCGCCGCGATGGACTCGCCGGGGAGGTAGACGCTTGCCCGGCGCCTGAAGTTCGAGCTGGCGGGGCGCTCGTTCCGTCAGGGAGCCTCGGCCTCCGGCGCCTGGTACTCGACCAACTCGCTCCGAACGCGACGGCGGATCGACTTCATGCCGAACAACACCTTCACGTCGAACTCGATCCGGGAATGCGCAAGCGTCCAGAGATCCGGTCGGATCCACTGCAGATCGAACTGGCCGGTGGCGTGACGGAGCGTGCCGGCGATACCCCACAGCCAGCGGAACGGCCGCTGCATCTCGAAGGCGACGCGTAGCACCCGGTAGTCGTCCTGCGTGATCCAGATATGGCCGTTGGAACGGTTGAGAGCCTTGTCGATGCGGCGCTCGTCCGGCAACCGGCCTGCACGGGGCACGAAGCGGATCACCCAGCACGAGTCGCCTCGAACGATGTCCGTCCCGGCGAGCGTCGTGTGGTAGCGGTCCATCAACTCGCGGTCGAAGTCGACGCGCATCTCGTCGGGATCGTATCGCTCGCCGCGAGCGGCGTGCCGGCGCGCTTCGCGGATGAACTCGGCCTTCCGGTCTTGCTCGTCCCGCACGTCGTCGGCATCGAGAGAAACTCCATCACGGCCAATGAGCTCCGAGTAGAGGTGACCCTCAAGCGGATAGTACCGGCGCAGGTTCGTCTCGGTACGGGTGACGTTCCCGTCTGCGTCCAGCGACTCGACCGTGCCGGCGGTTACGTATGCGAAGTAGCTGCCGAGCGCCGAGTCCCACTGGCTCGATGCCACGTCGAGGGCGCGCTCGACGATGGTGGAAGCGTCCACTGGCTTCCCGGCGACAGGCTCGCCGGCTGACTGCGCGGCGACCGGGTCCGGCGCGCAGATCAGCCCCAAGCAGAACGCCAGCGCACTTCTTGCGCGTACGGCTACCACCTGCTTTCGTGGCATCAGAATGCCGCGCCCGCAGAAGCGGCGTCGCAGGTCGATTCCCACGAGCAGGAACAGCCTGCGGGTGGGATGGCCGCAAGGACCGCCGGGGAAACGTTGGGAAGTGGATGCGTGCATGGTTCCCCCTTTCTCTCTGTGTCTTCGTTTACCGGGTAAGGGCGAGAAAATCCGCGAAGTGGTGTGCAGCTTCGGGGCGCATGTGCCGATACGTGGGGCATGGCCGGCGAGAGCGGCGGAGGGGGCGATTCGAAGGCACCGCGGCGAGAGCAGGATGCGCGGGACGAGCGCATCGAGGAACTCGAGCGGGAGAACGCCAAGCTGAACGAGGACTTGGCGCGGACGACCCGCGACCGAGACCGGTGGAAGCGCCGGAGCGAACACCTCAAGAAGCAGCTCGACGACGCCCGGCGGGCGGGTCGACGGCAAGCCGCCCCCTTCAGGAAGGACCGGCCGCAAGGGCGCCGCGGGCGCCCTGGGCGCCGACCCGGCACAGAGTACGGACCCCAGGGACGCCGCCCGCGCCCGCCGCGGGTCGATGAGACCTATGCGGCGCCGGCGCCACGGGCGTGCCCCGACTGCGGCGGCGCCGTCGAAGTGACACGCGTGGCCTCGCAGCATCAGGAAGACCTCCCCGAGGTGCGCCCCCTCGTGCGCCGCTTCGACATCGAGGTCGGCCACTGTTCGCAGTGTCGGCGCCGCGTGCAGGGCCGCCACCGTCTCCAGACCTCCGATGCACTCGGCGCGGCCGCGGTCCAGCTCGGCCCGAGCGTCGTCGCGCTCGTCGTCGAGCTGCACACCGAGATGGGTGTCCCGCTGGCGAAGGTGGCCCGCGTGTTGCGGAACACGTTCGGTGTGCACGTCACCGAGGGCGGCCTCGCCCGTCTGCTGCATCGAACCGCCCGGGACGCCACGCCGGCCTACGGGGAACTCTGCCGGCAGGTCCGCAACGCGCCGGTGGTCACGCCGGATGAGACGGGCTGGCGCGTGGACGCCAAGCCCTACTGGCTGTGGGCGTTCGTTACCCCGGAAACCACCGTCTACGCCATCCGCCCCGGCCGCGGGTTCGACGATGCCGCCACCGTGCTCGGGACCGACTACGCGGGCGTGCTCGTGCGCGACGGGTGGCAGGTGTACCGGTGCTACACCGACTCCTTGCACCAAAGCTGCGTCAATCACCTGGTTCGCCGCTGCAAGGAGCTGGACCAGAGCCACCCCTACAGCCCCTGGGGCTCGAAGGTCATGGCCGTCCTCCAGGCTGGCCTGGACGTGCGGGACCGTTGCCGGAACGGCGAGCTGACCCGGCACGGTCTCGACTCGCTCCGCGGCCGACTCGAGGCCCGGCTCGCTCGGCTGATTGACGCGCCGCCGCCGTTGGAGGGCGGCAAGCGATTCGCCAAGCACCTCGCCAACGAATTCCCGGCCGTGTTTCTCTTCCTGCGGGACCCGTCGATAGACGCCACCAACTGGCGGGCCGAACAGGCCATCCGGCCCGCGGTGGTCATCCGCAAGGTGTGCGGCGGCAACCGCACCCGCAAGGGCGCCGACACCCAGCAGGTGCTCTCGACGGTGGTGCGTACCGCTCGCCAGCGCGGCCTTGACCTGCCGCCCCTGATCGCCGAGATGTCGCGCGCCCGCGAGCCTGCCGTGCCCGAGGCCTTCGGGCTCCCGCCGCCGCCCGCGTAGGCGGCTGACGCCCGCATTGCCGCTCCGAAACGTGCCCGGCTCACCGCCGCCATGGTCAAGTGCGGACATGCTGACCTTCGGGTCGGCTGCCGGATGGGCTCTGGAAGTACCCGGTGGACGCTTGGCCGCGCACGTTAGCCGACCGACCGCCGCCGGTGCGTACGGCTTCCGCCACGGCATCGCGCCGGCGGCGAAGGCGACCCGTAGCGAAACGTGACGTCAGTCACGGCAACCTCGGTGTGGCTCCGAATCCGACGTGCCTCTATGGTCACTGTCGGCCCGTACCACCCTGTAAACGAATACCTCTCTGTATGAGAGTCCGAAGGGGCACGCCATTACAGTTTCCGCTGCGACCTCGAAAACAATGAGGGAGTTGCCGCGAATCGTCGGTGCTGCGAACCGCGTGCTCGACGGCGATTGCCGCGGCGGCAGTCGACTACGAGAGATCGGGCGAGCCGTCTGCGCCGGCCGAATCACGCAGCCGGGGCAGCATTCAACGCACAGCGGGAAGGGCTCAGCGACGCAGCGTCACCACCTGTCCGCGCTCCTCGACGAGGTACTCGGCCCAGTCGTTCATGAGCGCCCGCCGACGCTCGAACAGGTCCGAGCGGGCGTAGGCCGCCTCGACGCGGTTCTGAACCACGTGCGCCAGCGCCGCCTCGATGACCTCCCGCGGGTGATTGGTCTGTTCCGCGGCCCAGTCCCGGAACGACGAACGGAAGCCATGCGGCACGGCGGCGATGCCCAACAGCTTGACGAGCTTCGAGATCCCGCCTTCGGAGAGCGCCTTCCCGCGCCGGCTCGGGAACACCAGGCCCGCGGGCTCGTCCCCATCGGCGGCCGGGCTCAGGCGCTTGGCTTCGCGCAGAACCTCGACCGCCCGGCCGCACAACGGCACGCGGTGCTCGCGCTGCGCCTTCATGCGCGTGTCCGGAACCGTCCACCGCATCGCGCCGAGGTCGAACTCGTCCCAAGTCGCCAGCCGGACTTCCGCCGACCGCGCCGCCGTGAGCACCTGGAACTCGAACGCCAGCTTCGCCCCGATCCAGCCCCGCGACGCGTGGACGGCGGCGATCGCGGCCGGGACTTCGCGGTACGGCAGCGCTGGCATGTGGCGGACCTTCACGGGGCGCCTCGGCAGCGCCGCCGCGATGGCGTCGCCGGCCGGGTTGTCGTTTCGGTAGCCCTGCGCGATGGCCCACTTCATGATCGCGCTGATGCGCCAGCGCACCCGCTGTGCGGTCTCGTGCTTGCTCGTCCAGATGGGCAGCACCACCGCCATGACATCGGCCGTCGTCACCTGGTCGACGCCCTTGTCGCCGATGCGCGGACAGGCGTACTCGCTCAGGCTCGCCCGCCACTGCTTCGCCGACTTGCCCCCGTCCTTCCACCCGCCGCTGTGGATCGCAACCACCTTCTCGGAGGCTTCCTCGAACGACGGCATGCCCTCGGCGCGGCGCTTGGCGGCCAGCGGGTCGCCGCCGGCGCGGGCGAGCTTGCGGTTGGCGAGCGCCAGCTCGCGGGCCTCGGCCAGCGAGACGAGAGCGTAGCTGCCGAGCCCGAGCCCGCGGGACCGGCCCCGGATGACGAGCCGTTGCACCCAGCGCCGCGCCCCGGACGGGTCGACGTGCAAGTACAGTCCATTGCCGTCGGCATAGCGGCCGGACTGGGCGACGGTGCGGCAGAACACGGCGCTGAGCGCCTTGTCGGGGTGCCGCCCTCGGCGCTTGGCGGCCCGCGGCTTCTTCGGGAGGGTCTTCATGGCGCTTTCGCGGTCCGTTCTGGTATCATGGCGTTGTCTATCCCGTTCCCAATTTATATTCTGATGGTAGCGAAAGTGGACGGACGAATCAACACGACGGGGCCAGTGTAACCGATGTTTATTGCAGTTTTCGCAGGGGATTTTGCAGCACGGGCCGGGACGCGGCCGGAAGGCGAAAGTCAGCGGAGGCCGCACCCGCTGAACCCCCGGTTCGCGCCGACGCGACGACGCCGCGCAACGAGCCAAGTCTACTCCCGCGGCACCCCTACTGCTCCGTGGCGCGCGCGCCCACGAGGATGTTCTCGAGGCCGTAGTTCCCCTCGTGGCACGCGTACTCGTAGAGCAGCCCGTCGAGGCTCGTCATGGGAATCGACGCGGTCCACGGTGCCGTGTACTCCCGGGGATCGCTCACGGTGAACTCGTAGTCGATGGTGCCGTCGCCGGTCCGCGTGAATCGTTCCACGAGCAGCGTGGTCTCGCTGGCCCCGAAGACGGTCAGCGCCCGTCCGTTCACGGGGATGAAGTTGGTGCTCTCGACCACCAGCGTGTCGCCCTCCCACCGGCCGCGCGAGTCGCCCAGCCACTGGCGAACCCCCTCGTCCACATGGGCGCGTCCATCGAGGGGGATGATGCGGGCGTCGTGGATCATCTCGACCAGGACCACGACGTACCCCGGCGCCTGGAAGATCTGGTAGTTGTGGTTGTAGAACCCGGGCATCATCGTGCCCGGCATTCCCCGCGAGATGCACCGCTCATAGAGGTTGCGGTCCTCCGGCCCGGCCGGCACCCGGGTCCGATAGCTCTCGCGCGCCGGCCGGCGCGCGGCTTCCGCGGCGGTGAGCGGCAGCCTGCCGTCCTGCGGCTCGACGATGAGCGACGTGCGCGCCATCCGGACCCCGCGCTCGACCCAGAAGTTGTTGTACGACCCGGTCTCCCCCGTTCCGGCGCTCACGCCGCGCTGCTCCCGGGCGACGTCGCCCGCCTCGTCGCGGGCCGCCCGTTCCTCTTCGGTCAGGAACTCCCGTCCCGCCAGATCGTCGGGCCGCTCGAACGGGGTCGTCGTGGTGTTCGTCCAGCGTCCCTGCAGGTCCGGGTCGCCCCACGCGGTGCGGGGCGCCGTCCAGCCGCCGGTCTCGTCCGCCTGCGTCTGGCCGCCGGCACCGACCGGGGCCGACGCCGCGACCGCAATCACCGTCATCGCCGCAATCGCCGCCGCGAGATGTCGATGGGTCATTTCCGCCCTCCCTGCTCCGGGGCTCGCCAAGCCTAGTAGTGAAGTCCGCATGATGAATCAGGACCCCGCCGCGTGCAACAGGGCTCTTTGGGCGGACGGCCGCTCACCGACAGGTGAAGTTCCCGGCCACCCAGTTCGCCGGGTCGTCGGCCCCGCCGGCCGGGCCGGTGTAGAGGGCGCGCTCCGGAAAGGCGCAGAGGGGGCGCTCGTTGTCGACGACACCGCCGGTCGCGTGGGTGGCGACGAGGGCGTCGGGGGCGATGCCGCGCTCGACCCAGTCGACGAGGGGGGCGAGCCGGTCCCAGGTGTCGGGCCCGGCCCCGCCGCGGCAGTGGTTCATGCCCGGGGCCATGAAGAGGCGAGCCCGGTCGCGGGCGGCGGCCACGTCCCCGCCGAACGTCGTGTCCACCACGTCCTGGTAGTACGTCACCGTAGGCTGCGGCACGACCAGGGCGTCGGCCCAGCCGTGGTAGACGATGAGCTTCCCGTCCCGCTCGAGCAGGAACCGCGACAGGTCGGGGTCGACGGCGTCGGTGATCCCCTTCATGACGTCGCCCTTGCCCGCCGTCACGTCGTCGATGTCGAACTCCCACCACGCCCACTCCGGCGGGGTCGCGGTGCGGTCGGGCGGCGCCGTCACGTCGAGGAGATCCGCCGGCGCGACGCCCGGATCGGTGTCGTAGAACAGGTAGTTGAGGTGGTCGCCGCCCAGGCGCACCGCGCCGGGGGCGAAGCCGTTGCCGGTGTAGGGCACGAACAGGCCGGCCCACTGCCGCTCCGAGCCGAACGGCTTGCCCGCGTAGATGGCGCGGCCGTCGCCGTCGCGCGGGCCGGCGTGGAAGTCGGCCACGGTGCGGATCTGTGCCGTCGTGAAGCAGGCGTCGCCGTCGACGTCGTCCGGGCACCGGTGCGCGGCGAGGTCGCGGCGGGCGTCGAAGCCGCACGCCAGCGGGTCGTCGATGACGCCGTCGGCGACGCCGTCGTCCCCGTCGCACGCCGCGAGCACCGCGTCGGCCAGGATCCCGAGCTTGCGGACGCTGTCGAAGCGCCCGTCGCCGTCGGTGTCGAAGGCCAGGGCGCCGGCGAAGTCGTCGCGGAACATCCGCTGCAGCAGCCACACCCGCACCGCGTTCATGTCCTGGTAGTGGTTGGCGGGCGCCCCCGCGACGATGCCGTCGAAGTCGTCCGGGTACCGCTGCGCCTCCATCAGCCCCTGGCGGCCGCCCGTCGAGCAGCCCTCGAAGTAGGCGTACTCGGGCGCGGCGCCGTAGTAGGCCCGGACCAGCGTCTTCCCCGCCGCGGTCGTCAGGTGGACGGCGCGGTAGCCGAAATCGATCTCCGCCTGCCGGTTGTCGTAGGCGAACGACGACCCCGGCTCGGCCCCGTTGTCGTGGCCGGTGTTGCTGTTGGCCACCGCGTAGCCGGCCGCCACGCGGTGGTCGGCGAAGTCGAGGTCACCGTCCTTCCCGCCGTCGCCCCACTTGAGGAACCGTCCGTTCCAGTCGCGCGGCAGCGGGAGCTGTAGATGGAAGTGGATCGCCGGGGGGAGAATCCCCTTGACGTAACAATAGGACACGCCGCCCGCCTCGGCGAGACCGGCGTAGGTGATGGTGAGGTTGCGCACGTGCAGCAACGCCTCGCAGCCGGCGCGATCGGCGTCGGTCGCCGCCGGCGCCTGCTCCGCGCCTTGCACCGCCTGCGCACCGTGGTGAAGCCACACGGCAGGCGCCGCGGCCAGCAGAATGATGAGCATGCGTCGCATGGAAACCGCTCCTTCCTCGACTGCGGAACCCGCGATAGGGCACCACGACGGACGGCGCCGCGAACATCTATCGGCCCGACCCGTGCCAGCCACTTCCGCGAACGCGGCAGCGACCCCACGCTGTCGCAAGACACGGTGAACCCGTCCGACCGTACAGCACCTCGGTCGATCAGCGTGGTGTCCGTGCCCGTGCTTCCCTCGGCGGCGGTAGGTCCGGGACGCCCGTGGAGCACCTCAGTCGATCAGCGCGGTGTCGGGGAACTGCGCGTACCAGCCGAACCAGAACGCGCGGTGGGCGGGGACCCGGGGGCGCCGGTCGTCCGGGTCGGCGTCGCGGACGAGCGCTTCCTCGGCGACCCGCCACGTCCCGCCGTCATCGTCGGCCAGCCGCTCGGGGCGGAGATGCCGCGCGAAGCGGACGTCCCCGGCGGCGTAGACCCGGTTGGCGCCCTCCTCGCTCGTCACCGCGACGAGGCGGCGCCCCGCGAGCTCGAAGTGATGGATGCGGTTCCGGGCGAGGAACCGGGCGGTGATGGCGAGCGGCGCCGGCGCCCCGTCCCGCGCCGGGTCTTCGGGCCGCAGCACCAGCACCTCCTCCTTGTTCGCGAGGCGGTCGTCGCGGCGCGAGACCGGGAACATCAGGTCGTCGGTGCCGAAGTAGCCGCGGTAGGCCGCCCCCTCCGAGTAGTCCCGCCGGTGGCCGGTGTCGAGCGACAGCACCGTCGTCGCGGGATGGCGCCGCCGCCACTCGCCCCACGTCGTCGTCACCACCGCCCGCGGGCTCAGCCGCAGGCCGCTTCCGGCGAGCTCGCCGACCACCGGGACCCCCTCGAACGTGTTCCAGAGGCTGCGGGTCTGGTGGTCGAACATCAGCTTGTTCGAGCGGTAGAGGAGGCCGCTCGTGCCGAACCTCAGGTAGCGGCCGCCGGGCTCGCTCTCGAACGGAATCACCGTCCCGCACAGGGTGCAGTAGACGATGGTCAGCTCGACCCCGCCGACGCGGTCGAGGGCCATCTCGTGCCAGGCGAGGATGCGCTTCGGATAGGCCCGCGCCTCGCCGTTCAGGGCGATGCCGAACACGACGTGGTCGTCCTCGAGGTAGTCGGCGTCGGCGGCCTCGAGCCGGGCCGGGTACTCGAGGGGCGGGATGCCGTTCACCCCGACGCCGCCCCACTCGATCTCGTCGAGCCGGATGCGCGACTCGACTCCCCGCGGGAAGAACTCGGCGAAGCGCGCGTCGATCTGGCGGTACCAGAGGCCCTTGAAGAACCCGTGGTCGGGGTGCGGCTCGTACGGCCGCCCCCACATCCACCGCTGCCACGCCTGCAGGTCGGCGCCGAAGCTCTGGCCGGTCTGCTGCTCGAGGAAGCCGATGAGGGTGAAGAAGCGGGCGAACCCCCGCAGGTTGGGCGGCCGCTGCAGCCACGCCATGTCCCACACGATGCCCGCGTAGCCGTCGCGCCACCGGTCGCCGAGCTGCTCCAGGGCGTACTCGGCCTGCTCGGGCTCGCCCGCGCCCGCCTGAAGGAAGAGCCGGATGTCGGGATGCTCGTCCTCGGCCGGCTGCGCCGGGGCGGCGGCCGCCACGGCAAGAAGGAGCCATCCCACGGCGGCCGGCGCCAGCAGCGGTTTCGTCATGGCGTCACCATGCACCGGGTGAACTCGACCGGCGGATGCAGGAAGTCTAACACTGAGCCGAGCGGCAGCCGCGCCATTCCGACGTCCCCGGCGACCCTGGCCCGCCAATCGTCGCCGACAGGAATCTCGCACCAGCGCAACTCCCAAGGCGACCGCAAGGTCGCCCTGCGGCCTCCCCTGGGCGCCCAACCAACCCTCCACGAATCCGCGCCGTTCTACGACGCAGACTCCTGGCGATGCGTGGGACTGCCGGCCAGCCAGGTCAGGAACACGCGAATCCGCGTACGGAACATCTCGAGCACGACCGGCAGGCGCTCTTCGAGCGGGCGCATGCGCTCCCCCTCCAGCACGAAGCCGTACGCGTTGCGGAAGACGTGTCGAAATCGGAGAAACTCCCCGAGCGCTTCCGCCAGCGCCGCGTCGATCACCGCGGGGCGAACGCCCGGAATCTCCAGGCTCATGTCGGTGACGAGCTGCCGGTGCCACCGGTCGCCCTGCGGCACGCCGCCGTTCAGCTCCTCGGCGATGCGCACGAACACTCGTTCGATGCCGTTGTAGAAGTCGTGGAGAATCGACCCGCGCGCACGCAGCGCGAAGATCTCGTCGTCCCGGGGCGCGGCGGCATTCTGATCTCGAATCCGGTCGAGGCTGTCGAGCTCGTGCTCGATCTCCGCCGTCAGCCGGCGCGCGAACGCTTCGTCGGGTGTCACAGCTCGACACCGTCTTCACGAACGATCCGGCGGAACGTGGCGGACGCCGCCTCGATCGGGATGAGATCGAGTGGGAAGTCGGTCATGGCGGCGGCTTGCGCCGACACCCTGAAGAAGCACTCCGGGCGGAGCCCCTCGACCGCGAGATCGATGTCCGAGCGCGGCGTGAAGCGCCGGCCCGGCGCGAACACCGAGCCGATGCCCACGACGCGGCGCGCGCCGTGTTGCATGAGGAACCGTGCGATCCGCCGCGCGTCTCCGAGCGCCGCGTCCCGGCCATCCGAGAGGAAGCGAGTCCGGCGAACATGCCGGAGGAACAGGTCGCGGTCCATTGAAGGCAGTATATAGCCGCAACCTGCTCCGCGTCCGCAAGCGGCACGACCAGAACGCGGGCACATGGCACGGCGTCCCCGTCAGCCGCTCGCTGAACGTGGTCGAGCGATTCACGCGCGTTGCCAGAGACGCCGTCGACTCGCAGGTCAAGTCGTGGACCCAGAGGTCTAGACCCCAGCAGGTCGGGCGCTCGTCATCGACGGCTCCGTCCGATCGGGTGCGTGGCGACGAACCGGCGGGCCGCGGGCGGCGCCGGTTTCGCGCCTGCACCAGCCGTCTTGTCGTTTCCTCTACGCCTGCCCCCGCGACGCCCCATTTGCGCCGCGGGGAGGACCAGGGAGGATCCCGAAATCAGAAGAACATCCGTTGCACCGCCGCTCCCACGGCCGCCGGAACGCCGATGAACACGACCGCCAGGACGATCCCGGCCGCCCACGTCCCGCCCGTCGTCAGCCCGGAGACGACGCGCAATGCGCAGGCGTGCAGCGCGATCAGCCACACGCCGGCCATCTGCTGCGTCCGCGTCATGACGATCTGGAGCGGTTCCGCGGCCAGTTGCTCTCCGTACCGCATGGCCGCCATCATCACGTCGGCCCCCGCCCCGCGATACACCATCGGCGGCGGGTCGTAGAGCCACCACATCGCCGCCAAGGCTGGCACCGACCAGAGAAGCTGCGGCCAGTAGGCGAGCGCGGAAAGCTCGATCAGCCGCCAGCGTTTGGGCGCGGTCGATTGCGCCGTCAGCATGTCCAACGCGACCACGACCCCGGCGTGGACCCCGAAGGCGAGCAGTCCGAAGACGACAGCCAAGGGAACGGCAACCGCAATCGGCGCACCGGGGGGAGAGACAGGTTCAGACAGCCCCGGTGCAAGCATGGTCATCCGGGACTGCGTGATTACGCCGATTCCGCTGACGAGCAAAGCGTTCAGCACGACCGGCAAGAGAGCCGAGCGCAGACGGGGCGGCCCGGAAGCCGCCCGCGTCTGCATGAACGGATCGGGCTGTCGATCAGCCGCCACGGAGCATTCAATAGCAAACCCCCCTTGGCGTCTCAGCAGCGCGAACAGTACGAGTTTGAACCCCGTCGCCGCCGTGTACGCCGCCATGCGCCAGCCACGGCAATCAACGGGAGCGTCATGTACCCCCAAAAGCCATTGAGCATGTACGCAACTACGCCAAGACCGAACCATGCAACAGAAGGCCAAAGCACTCTTGGCGAACGAAGCTCTTCAAGAAACGCCATTTTGAGAATCCCCCTCCCGCCAGTCATGGCATGTGCATACAGTTTCCGGGGTGTGTTGCAGTACAGCCGGGGTTCTCCATCGGCTGCGGGCTGAAACCGAACAGGCTGACTCCCGCCCCGCCCCAAACCATCCAAGTCAGTGCTGGCGAGCAACCGAAATAGATACAAGCGCCCGCAGCGCCCCACCACAGGATATCACTCATCCCGTCCCGCGGATTCTCCATCGCCCGCCGGGGAATCACGTTCCCGTCGAACGGTCGATTCCGCCGTCGAGCCGGTCCCAGTCCGGCAAAATGAGCCGCGCCGAAGCGTCCGGACCGCCCGACTTCGCGTTGTACGCGAGCGCTGCCGGACTCAGAGCCGGAGCGAACACCAGCATCGCCGAACTCCTTTCTCTGGTTGGTCATGGACCGCCCATGCGGCCCGGAAACAGAGCACGTACCGACACATGGAAACCGGGACGCAAGCCGGCGTCTTCGGTCCAAGGCGCCAGACCCAACCCGCCGACGTCTTGAATCGTGTGTTCCGCCCGGGTGTCGGCCTCGACGCCCGGGGCGGGCGTGACCGCATGAGCCGACGTGCTTGAATGGGAAACCCGACGCGGACCCCCGGACGGACCGCTCGAGGGGCTCGGTGAGGAACGGATAGCCAGCCTGGAATCCGCCGGACCGTAACCGGCCGCACGCCCGGTTGGGTGCTTCCGTGCGCCCGTGGGAGAGAGACCCCGCAGGCGCCGTTACACAGAACGGATTGCTGCGCGATTCCGGGAATTCGGAATCTGCTAGAGAAAGTAGCCCGAACGTGATACGGGCGTGCTCTAAGCGGAGGCACGGAGGCGGCTATCCATCGTCAGGAAACCCGACGATACAGGAACTACCTCTGTCAAGCGGTTTCTTTCAACTTCTTCCAACTGACCCTGGAAGCCTGGGCGACGGGGTTGCTTCCACCCACAGAGGAGCCTGAACGAGTGTCGAGCGTCGGTCATCGGACGACGATCGTGAAACTCGACACCCGCGGCCCGCGGACCCTGGATCAAGCTCGGCCGAGCAGCCCTCCAGGTACGAGACCCCAGTCGATCAGCGGCATATCGGGGGCCGGGCGTACCGGCTGCACCAGAAGGCGCGGCGGGGAAGGACGCGGGGACACTGCACACGGGTCGGCGTCGCGCACGAGTCCCGCATCGGTGAGCGCCACGTCCCGCCGGCCGGCGCTCGGGCCGAGATGCCGCGCGAAGCGGACGTCGCTGGCGTCGTAGACCCGGTTGGCGCCCTCCTCGCTCGTCACCACCACCAGGCGGCGTCCCGCGAGCCCGTGTGATGGACCGGACGCGGCGGGCGGCGCATCGGATCGCGCCCGAACCGTTGTACGATCGCCGGCACTCCACGCCCCAAGGACCGGGCGCCGGAGACCGGTTCCAGACACGGAGGTTCCTCATGCGCCAGTCGCCCTCGATCGTCACGATGACGTTGCTCGCCCTGCTCGCCGCGACCGCCGCCCACGCCCAGCCCGGCGAGGCCGCCGGCCCGTGGCAGACCTACGACACGTCGGAGGGCGAGTGGCGCAGCTACGCGGGAGACGTCCGCGGCACCAAGTACTCGCCGCTCGACCAGATCGACGCGGACAACTTCGCGGACCTCGAGACCGCGTGGGAGTGGACCACCGTCGACCGCATGGTGAGCCGGTCGACCCCCGGCGGGGGCGAGTGGTGGGCGCCCCTCGACACCATCGTCGACTCGCTGGTCGCCGACACCCCCGACCTCTACCGGCCCGGCCACCGGCCCATCCTGAGCCGGCTGCAGGCGACGCCGCTGATGGTGGGCGGGGTGCTCTACTTCAACACCCCGCTCTCGCAGGGCGTCGCCGTCGACGCGACGACCGGCGAGACCCTCTGGGTCCACAACCCCAAGGGCTACGAGGAGGGCACCCCGACCATGAGCAACCCGTGGTCGCAACGGGGCGTCGCCTACTGGACCGACGGCGCCGGCGACGAACGCATCTTCTGGGGCACCGGCAACGGCTACCTCATCTGCGTCGACGCGAAGACCGGCCGGTCGTGCCCCGACTTCGGCGACGGCGGCAGCGGCCGCGTCGACGCCATGCTGGGGCTGCCGCGGGCCAACCGCGACGAGCGCGACTACCTGAACGCGATGCTCTTCGGCATCCACTCGCCGCCCATCGTGGTGCGCGACCGGGTCATCCACGGCTCGCACGTCGCCGACCGCCGCATCACCAAGGAGGCGGTGCCGGGCTGGGTCCGCGCCTGGGACGTCCGCACCGGCGAGCACGCCTGGGACTTCCACACCGTGCCCAACGGCACCGACGAGTTCGGGGTCGACACGTGGCTGAACGACTCGTGGCGCTACTCGGGCAACGCCAACGTGTGGTCGATGCTCGCTGGCGACAACGAGCTGGGCCACGTGTACCTGCCGACGGGAACGACGACCAACGACTACTACGGCGTCGACCGCCTCGGCGACAACCTCTTCTCGGAGACCCTGATCGCGGTGGACGTCGAGACCGGGCAGCGGGTGTGGCACTTCCAGGCCGTGCATCACGGCCTGTGGGACTACGACTTCGCGACCCATCCGAACCTGGTCGACGTCACCGTCGACGGGCGCGACATCAAGGCCATCGCGCAGGTCAGCAAGCAGGGCTTCGTCTACGCGTTCGACCGGGTCACCGGCGAGCCGATCTGGCCCATCGAGGAGCGCCCGGTGCCGACGGAGACGAACATGCCGGGCGAGGTGCCGTCGCCGACGCAGCCGTTCCCGACCAGGCCGGCGCCGTTCGACTACCAGGGCGTGGAAATCGACGACCTCATCGACTTCACGCCCGAGCTGCGCGCGATGGCCCTCGAGGCGGTCGAGGGCTTCCGGCTCGGGCCGCTCTTCACCCCGCTCGACCGACCCATCGAGGGCGTGACGCTGGGCACCATCATGCGTCCGCCCCCCGGGGGCACCGCCGGCTGGTCCGGCGCCGCCGTCGACCCCGACACCGGCATGCTCTACATCCCGTCGCGCAACCAGCCCGCCGTCGTGTCGCTGTACTCGCCCGACCCCGCCCTCGGGGCCACCGTGACCTACACCCACGGCGCGCCGGAGGCCGACCGCCTGGCCGGGCGCGCCCCGCGCCGCACCCCCCGCATGCCGCAGGGGCTGCCCCTCGTCAAGCCGCCCTACTCGCGCATGACCGCCATCGACATGAACACCGGCGACCACGCGTGGTGGGTGCCCACCGGCAACGGCGATCGCTTCCGCAACCACCCGCTGCTGCGCGACCTCGACCTGCCCCCGCTCGGCGGCGACAACGCCATCAACGGGCCGCTGCTGACGAAGACGCTGCTCATCTACTGCCTGACCGCGGGGGGCACCGACGGCGGGCCGCGCATCGTCGCCTACGACAAGACGAACGGCGACGAGCTGGCGTCGGTGGATCTGCCGTCCGGCGCCATCGGCACCCCGATGACCTACGAGGTCGACGGCCGGCAGTACATCGCGCTGACGGTGGGCGGGGGGCCGAGGCTCATCGCGTTCGCGCTACCGGGCAGGAAGTGACCGCGGCGGCAAGTCGCCCGGGAGGGACCCGGTGACGTGGAGGCGTTGGCGAGGACCGGACAGTGCCTCGTCACCGCCCCCCGAGTGGGCACGGCAGCGGGTTTGCGGCCACGGATCGCGCGGCCGCCACCGTCACGGGCGGTCCGACTTCATGCCGGGAACGGTGGAGGTGGCGAGGATTGGCTGGGAGGCAGGGATTCGAACCCCGATTCCACGGTCCAGAGCCGCGTGTCCTACCATTGAACGACCTCCCAGCAATGGCAAGACTCCCATTATACCGTCAGAGCCGGTTGAGCTGGAACTTCTCCAGGGCCGCGGCCTCGGCCAGCCCCTCGCGGGCCTGCGCCTCGATCTCGGGATCGGGGTCGAGGGCCAGGGCCTCGAGGAGGTGCTGTCTGGCCGCGGCGGGCTCGCCGAAGGTGCGCATCTGGAGCAGCCCCGCCGCTACGTGGGCCGCGGCGGTGGTGGACGAGACGGGATGGTCGCGGACATGCCGCTCGAAGAGGGCGAGGGCGGCGTGGGGATGTCCCCCGGCCGCCATCCACGTCCCCAGCATCATCGAGTGCCTCTCCCCGAGGAGACGCCGCGTTTCGGCCGACGACAACCGGACGTAGCGCCTCGCCGCGTTCTCGAAGTCGCCGTCCTCGACGAGGGCGGCGATGGTGCCGGGCGGCGGAGGCGCGGCATCGGCGTCCGCCGCCTCCGCCGGCGCGGATCGCGCGGCTCGCAGCCTGCGGTTGACGACCCAGGCGGCGAGGAGACCGACGAGGAACCCGCCGAGGTGGGCGCCGTGGGCGTCGCTGCCGGCCCCCACGCCGGCCGACACCAGGAACGGCAGCAGGTTCTGGACCAGCACGAAGAAGGCGAGGACGGCACGCGCGGAAATGCGCACGACGTTCATGAAGAACGGGAACACCATCACCCAGAGCCGGACGCGGTTGCGGGGGAACCAGACGAAGTAGAGGCCGGCGATGCCGAAGATGGCCCCCGACGCGCCGAGCAGGGGTTGGTCCGTGCGGCCGGACAGCAGGGTCTGAAACGCGGTGGCGGCGATCCCGGTCCCGACGTAGGCGGCGAGGAACCGGGCCCGGCCGAGCCGGTGCTCGACGTTGTCGCCGCAGATCCACAGGAACAGCATGTTCCCGAGGAGATGGAGGAGCCCGGCGTGCAGGAACATCGCCGTGAAGAGCGTCGCGATACTGGGCTCGGCCGCCCGGAATCCCCACCGGTAGACGAACAGGTCGTACTCGGTGATCCGCTGGTACATCGCGACGACCTCGAACCCCGAGACCGGCTCCCCCAGCGCCTCGACCCACGCGCGCAGGTACTCCTGGCCCCTCGGATCGGTCCACTCGGGCCGATCGAAACCGAGCGGCAGGGTGATGAGGAGGTAGACGGCGCAGTTGACGAGGATGAGGGCGTACGTCAGCAGCGGCGTACCGGGCGGATTGGGCTCGTCCCCCAGCGGCAGCACGAACATGGTTTCCCGCCGATTCTACCTGCCGGCAGCCGCTCCGGAACGGGGCGACCCGGGGCGGCGCCATGACCGGACCGTCGACCTCGCACCTGCGCCGGCGGCTCACGCGGCCGCGCTTCCTCGAAGGCGTGGCCGCGCTCGCCGCCGCCGATCCGCAGCTCGGGCGCGTGGTGGCGCGCTTCGGCCCGCCGGCCTTGTGGACGCGCAAGCCGGGGTACGCGGCCCTCGTGCAGATCGTGCTCGAGCAGCAGGTGTCGCTCGCCTCGGGCCGGACCACCTTCGCGCGGCTGCGAGACGCCTGCGGCGGCGAGGTCACCCCCGACGCCGCGGCCGGCCTGGACGCGCCGGCGCTGAAGGCGGCCGGGGTCAGCCGGCAGAAGGCGGGCTACTGCCAGGAGATCGCCCGCCGCATCCTCGACGGCCACCTCGATCTGAAGGCCCTGGGCCGCGCCGACGACGACGCGGTCCGCGAGCGGCTGATGCGCATTCGCGGCATCGGACCGTGGACGGCCAACATCTACCTGATGACGGCGCTGGGCCGACCCGACGTCTGGCCCGAGGGCGACCTCGCGCTCGCCGCGGCGGCGCAGCAGGTCAAGAAGCTGCGGGAGCGGCCGGACGCCCGTCGCCTGCGGGAGATGGCCGCGGACTGGGCGCCCTGGCGGACGGTCGCCGCCCGCATCCTGTGGCATCACTACCTGTCGGAGCGGGCGGCGGGGTGAGAGGACCGTCGGCGCCGCCGGCCGGAAGCGCTCCGGCGGCGTCCGGCACCTGTCGGAGCGGGCGGCGGAATGAAGGACCGTCGGCGCCGCCAGCCGAAAGCGCTCCGGCGTCCGGCACGGGCTCCGGCGGGGCCGGCCGGCGGGGTTGCGACCCGGCGGCCGGCCGCGCCGGGGAGGACGCGGCTACTGGGTGAGGCCGGCGCCGCGGTAGCTCAGCGAGGCGTCGTACTCGAGGACGGTCCGTTCGACGCTGGTCACGACGCCGGTCAGCTCGCTCAGGGCGCGGGCGGCGTCGACGTCGCCGAAGGCCCGGAGAATGCCGCCCCGCGACAGCTCGTCGTAGTTGCGCAGGTTCTCGACGATCTGCCAGACCACCGGCCCCGGCCCGAACTGTCGGTGATAGATGCCGAAGATGACCCCGGCCCGCCGGAAGTTCTCGTGATTGTCCCGCAGGAACGCCTCGAACGCCGGCGTCTGTCCGGGGGCAATCTCGAGGTTGGTGACCCGCGCGATGGGCAGGCCGCTGACGTCGTCCGACTCCACGCTGAGGTCGCCGCGGTAGAGCACCGCAAAACTCTGCCGCGCGTCGGTGTACTCCCGCAGCCTCTCGAGCACGCGGTCGAGCTGTCGCGCGCTGCGGAACCCCTGGGCCAAGGGCCCGCCCGCGTCCAGACTGAAGAAGCCGGAGAGCGGGTGCACGAAGGTGCGCTCGTAGAGCGATCCGAACGCGCCGGTCACCCACGCCGAGCGCCACGGCACGCCCGCGCGCTGCAGGGCGGGGTTGATCTCGTCCTGGTAGAGCTCGCTGAAGTCGTCCAGCCGGTCGGGCTTGACCTGCACGATGTCGACCTCGTACCACACCTGATCGCCCTGCGCCCGGGCCTCGGGCGCCACGGCGAGCGCCCCGAACGCTAGCACCAGGCCCGCCGCCATCCATCTCTGCAAGTTCATTGTTCTCCTCCTCGGTTTCCCGACCGGTCTCGCGCGGTCCGGCCGCCGTCGTTGGACGACCCGACGCGCGCGGCCCGGATCAACGATCGGTTGCTCTTCCCTGCGCCGACCGCGCCAAGCTGCCGCATCGACGACTCGGCCGGGCGGAACCGCGCGGTCCGCCATCCGGCCAGGCCGGTTCCGTGGGAATCCAGACCGCCCTACGGAAGGGCTTCCGTCACGACGACGTCGACGTGCGCCGTTGTCCAGCAGCACTGGTCGCCGCCGCCGCCGTCGCCGGAGACGTCGTTGCCGGTGGCCATCAGCCGGTACCGGCCCGGCTCGCTGAAGGTCGCGGTGGTCAGCGTCTCGCCGCCGGCGACGGCCTCGAACGTGTGCGTGAGCTCGACGCCCGCGTCCTTGCCTTCCGCCCCGAACGTCACCTCTCCGGGCCCGCGGTACTTCTTCCAGGTCAGGCTGACGGGAGGCCGACGGCGACGCCCGCGACGCTGCTCGGGCTCGATGGTCAGCGGTCGGTCCGTCACCGTCGCCAGCAACCCGAGCGGCTCGCCGACGGTCGTCGAGTACGTCGCCCCCACCCCATGGGGCGGCCCTTGCACCCCGGTCCCGTCCGCCCCGATCCGCAGCGTCGGGGGCACGTTGCCGTTCGCCTGGTTCAGGAACGGGTCGGTGTAGTAGGCCGGGTTCGCCCAGAACGCGATCTCGGAAAGCTGGTTGTTGACCCGGACCGTCCAGGTCAGCCTCTCCTCGGCCCGGTCCTCGGGCACCGTGATCGAGAACACGCCCCAGTGGCGGCCCGGTAGAAAGTGGGTCGGCTGGCCCTTGTCGGCGTCGCCCGGCCCGAGGCGGTTGTCCTCACCGACGGGGATCTCGACCACCTCGTCGTTCCGGTTGTAGTAGCCCAGCAACAGCGTCAGGCTCCCGTCCGCGTGCCGCGACCACCCTTCGTAGGCGGGCCAGATCGCCTCGCCGGTGCTGCCCCGGGGCTCGAGGGCGAGCGGAGTCCGGGGCGGCTGCGCGGCGACTGACGCCGCGAGGATCGCGACGGTGCCGACGGCCGCGAGAACGGTCACGGTACGGGACGAATGCATGGGACGTGCTCCAACCAACTGAACGGCGTCTTCGCGTGACGCCCTCGTTCCGGTGAGCCGCGGCCGGGCCACTGCACGGGACGTGCTCCAACCAACCGAACGGCGTCTTCGCGCGACGCCCTCGTTCCGGTGAGCCGCGGCCGGGCCAGGAGCTGGTGGCGAAGCCCGCAGCACTCGACCGGCGAGGCGCAGCGCCGGGTTCACCACGCGCTCCTGCCGCCGCCGCTTCCGACCCCGGCCGGCGCCGGCCCGAGGCGGCGCGGCCGGGGTCCAGAGACGCGAAAGGCGCCGCCCCGTGTGTCAGGGCGGCGCCCCTCTCCGGAAACTCGACGCGCCTAGTCGTCGCCGCGCGCGGCCAGCGCCGCCTCGCGCTTCTCCACCTCCGCGGCGTAGTCGTCCTCGTCGAAGTAGGTCACGTTGACCCACGCGTGCGCCATCTCGTCGACGGTGCGGTCGCCGTAGCCCACCCAGACGTCCGGGTCGGGATTGGCCCGGTTGGCGCTGGTGTTGTCGTGCCACGCGGTCACCTTGATCAGGGTGCCCCTGGGCAGCAGCGGCGCCGCGTCGTCGTCGTAGACGTAGGTGTTGTGCCAGTTGAAGTTGAAGTCGCCCACGTGGCTCAGGAGCTGGCGGCGCCCGGTCGGCAGGATCGCCTCCATGGACATCGCCTTCCCGCGCAGGTGCATGTGCGGCTGATAGCTCTCGATGCGGGCGCCGCGCTGCAGCGGGAAGAAGCCCTCGGTCACGGAGATGCTGTTGGGCGGGATGTCCACGCCGCCGGCCCCCATGACGTGCAGCACCTGCCGGTGCTCGGGGGTCTGGTCCTCCGGATAGAGGTAGACGCCGAGCTGGGCGCTGTCGGTGATCTCCTCGCCGGCCGCCGAGTAGTGGATGTCCCACTGGATCTCGGAGTCGGGCAGCATGAGCTTGCCGGCGCCGGGGCGCATGATCTCGCCCTGCTTGCCGACCGCCCACTCCATGAACGTGCCGGCGGTGCGCGACCGGTCGAACCCGGCGGCCGAGTTGGCGGCGTTGGCCTGCCGGATCGCCGGGTCCGTCTCCTCCTGCACGAGCCGGGCGATGGCGTGGTGGGTGATCTTGCGGCCCGCCACCGTCTTCGGGCGGATCTCGATGGCCCGCGCCCAGCGCTCCTCGGTCAGGCCGGTCGGCGACCGCGGCTTCCACCACGCGTCGTTGGCCTCGGCCTGCATGGTGAAGGGCGCCGACTCGATGATCAGGTCGGGCGGCCCGTCGAAGAGCTCGGCGAAGTACCACTTCGACTCGTCGGGCCAGTCGACGGCGGCCGGCATGTCGGCGGGGTTGCCGCGCGGGGCGCCGCCGTCGACCCAGCGGACGACGGTGTCGATCTCGGCGTCGGTCAGCGACCGGTCGTTCTGGAAAGCCTGGATGCCGACGGTGCGGTCGATGTGCCACGGCGGCATCTGGCGGGTCTCCACCCGTTCCCGGATGGACCGCGCCCAGGGCCGCGACTCCTGGTAGGTCATGAGCGACATCGGCGCGATGGAGCCCGGCCGATGGCACGCCTCGCACTTGGCCTGGAAGATGGGGGCGACATCCTTCGTGAACGTCGGAACCGCCTCCTCGGCCGCGGTCGCCGCGGACGGGGCGACGGCGGCGACGCCGGCGGCGAGCAGCAGAACTCCGAGGCCTTTCCACGTGCCGTTCTTCATCGCCTTCGTCCTTTCGGTCCCGTATCTCAGTCCCGTATCGCGTTCCACGCGGCCCCGATCGGGCCCCCAGCCCGCGGGCTACCGTTCCCCGCGGCGCTGCACCTGGAACCGGTCCCACAGCTTGGCGCCTTCGACGTGGAGCCCGTCGCCGGCCGAGACGTCGACCCCCAGCTCCAGGTACCGGTCGGACGCCGGACCCCAGGCCGGCCACGCCGGCAGACCGGGGCCGTTGGGGTCGCCG
The DNA here is from genome assembly GCA_965207615.1 of Vicinamibacterales bacterium. GTDB lineage: Bacteria > Acidobacteriota > Vicinamibacteria > Vicinamibacterales > UBA8438 > JAJEEA01. The sequence goes on along the minus strand of CBDBMZ010000003.1, from coordinate 5,640,055 downwards.
GTGGCCGCGAACCTCATCCAGTAGGCCCGCATGGTCTCCGACAACCCGGTGTCGACCTCGGTGTAGTCGCCGAGCGGAGACAGCCCCAGCGGCCGCTCGCCCGGCACGTCGCTCGTCGTCAACGTGCCAAAGACGTAGACGAGCTCGGCCGCGTGGTGCGCGCCGAGCGCCTCGCCCCAGGGGGTCGGAGGCACCCGCGTGAAATGATACATCCATACGGGCGCAACCGCCGACTGGTGTCTGGCGTGCGCCCGCACCGGCCCGGCGAAGTACAGATCGTGAACGAGGTAGTCGAACCCCTCGCGCACCGTCTCGGTCGTGGCGTCGTAGTGGGCCACCAGGTCGGCCGCGAAGTCGTCCGGGTACACCGACTCGACGTGCGCGGCAAAGGCCTCGGGGCCCTCCATCGAGAACCCCCGCGTCATCAGCGATCCCTCGTTGCCGTTCATCCCCACCACGAGGGGTACCGGGTGCTGCCGGCCCTCGGCGTACATGGCGAGCGGGTCGTCGGGAATGGCCCAGCCGTCGACGTTCGGCGCCCACACGTGGCCGGTGCGCAGGAACGGGCTGCCCGCCCCCGCCCCGATCGCCGCGAGCACGTCCCCGGCCGAGGCCGCCCGCATCGCCGCGAGCGCCGCCTCGGGGTCGAGGTCGCCGGCCCCGAGGGCGGCGGCGACGGCCGTCCCCTGCGCCTCGGCCGGCGTCAGGTCCCCGGCGTCGCCCTCGAGCGGCCGGTCCCAGCCGTGTATCCAGTTGCTCTGGGCGATGGCGCCATCGAAGAGCCCCCGGGACTGCGGCATCAGCATGACCGACATCACCGCCCCGCCCCCGGCCGACTCGCCGAAGATGGTCACGCGGCCGGGGTCGCCGCCGAAGGCCGCGATGTTGTCGTGCACCCACTCGAGGCCCGCCACCATGTCGAGCAGCCCGTAGTTGCCCGAGGCGCCGTGCGGCGACTCGGCCGACAGGGCGGGGTGGGCGAGGAACCCGAAGACGTTCAGGCGGTAGTTGACGGTCACCACCACCGCGCCCTCGGCCGCGAGCGTGGAGCCGTCGTAGATGGAGGTCGAGCCCGAGCCGCCGGTGTACCCGCCGCCGTGGATCCAGTAGAGCACCGGCCGCGGCTCGGCCGTCTCCGCCGGCGCCCACACGTTCAGGAACAGGCAGTCCTCGCTCTGCTCGACGCCCTGCCCGCCGCCCTGGACGCAGATCGCTCCCGCCTCGCCGGCCTCGCGCACCCCGTCCCAGGGAACCACCGCGGCCGGGGGACGCCAGCGCAGGCCGCCGACCGGCGGAGCCGCGAACGGGATGCCCTTGAACGCGACGACGCCGTCTACCGCGGCCTCCGTCCCCTGGACCAGGCCGCCCGTGACCGCCACCAGCGTGTCGGCCGTCAGCCTGACGGCGGCCGAGCCTCCCTGGGCGGCGGCGGGCGCCGCGCCGGCCGCGAGCAGCCCCGCGGCCAGTAACCCGATGGTGAAAGCGGGCCTTCCTCTCCGCATCGCTCTCCTCCTTCGGCGCTGACGGCCCGTCACTGCCCTTCTTCCGCCGCCAGGTCGCGCCTGACGGCGCCTTCCAGGATCACCGCCATCGAGTAGTTCCCCTCATGGCACGCGTACTCGAAGATGGGGTCCGGGTTGCGCTGCATCGGCACCTCGTAGGTCCACGGCCGGGTCCACGTCGACGGGTCGTCGACCGTCACCACGTAGCGCAGCACGTCGGGCCCCTCGCGGGTGAAACGCTCCGTCAGGTGCAGGTCGGCGCTCGCCCCCCCGCGCATGAAGCTCGTCTCGCGCAGGAAGTTCACCGTCTCGACCACCAGCGTGTCGCCGTCCCAGTAGCCGCGCGAGTCCCCGGCCCACTGCCGCAGCCCGGTGTGGGGGCGGCCGTCGAGGGGCACCACGCGGGGGTTGTGGTTCATCTCGTTGTAGATGACCACCGTGTCCGGCGTCTGGAAGAGCTGGAAGTTGTTGTTGTAGCCGCCCGGGGTCATCGGCGGCCCCGAGTTGAACCCGGTGATGCAGCGCACCTGCAGGCCGTTCGGGCCCAGGTCATCGACCCATCCCCCCGGCGTCGGCTCGTGCGCGCCGGTGTTCGCCCGCGCCTCGGCCACCGCCGCCCGCGCCGCCTCGGCCTCGGGCGTCAGGGCGGGAATGCGCCCGTTCGGCGGGTCGACGACCAGCGACGTCCGCCGCGTCGCGATGACCGACGTCCCCCGGTCGAACCAGAAGTTGTTGTACGACCCCGGCGCCCCATCCACCCCGCGGTCCACGTTGCCGCTCTCGTCGACCTCCGTGCGCCGCGCCGCCCGGCTCGCGAGATCCTCGTTGCGCGCCACCGCCGCCTGGCCGCGCTCGGCCGCCTCCTCCTCCGTCAGGAACTCCTGGTCCGCGAGGTCCCGCGGCCGCTCCATCGGGGTGATGGTCCGGAAGTCCCACACGCCCTGCAGGTCCGGCGCCCCCCACGCCGTCCGCAGCGCCTCCTGGGCGCCCGCCGGCGCCGCCCCCAGCGCTACGCACACCAGAACCGCCGTCCCGCCCGCGAGATGGCCACGTGTCATGCGATGTCCCCTCTCCTCGGTCCGTTTCCCGGCACCGCGACTCCACACATGATATCCCCTGCCCGCGGCCGGGATGGCGCAAAGTGGCGGGACCTCGCCGGAACATCGGTCGAAGTGTCCAGGTAGGGTGCCGGGAAACGCGGCGACTGGCTGGAGAACGTGCGAAGCCGCGCGCACGGCGAACGCCGGCAGCGCCGAAATCGCGTCACGCAGGCCGGAACGGCCGTTCCTGACGGCACGTGTCGCGAGGACCCACCGGCTGCTCTTCACGGACATCCCTGCCGCCCATCGTGCTAGCATAGTGACAGCAGCAGGCTGGAGCGCACGGATTGCCCACGCTGACGATAAGGAACGTTCCCGCCGGGACCGTCGACACCCTCAAGGCGCTCGCCAGGCGCCACGGCCGCTCGATGGAGCAGGAAGTGCGCGACCTGCTGGACGCGTACGCCGCCGAGCGCCAGTCGGTGCTCGAACAGATCGCCGAAGGTTGGGCGCAGCAGACACGGCGGCCGACGGCCGAGGAGATCGACCGCTGGATGGGGATCGGCCGGTCGTGAGGGCCGTCGTCGACACCAACGTGGTCGCGTATCTCCTGCTCGGCACGGAGGGCTTCGTCCAGGAGTCACGCCGCTTCATCGGCATGCTCGACGAGGGTATGGCCCCCGGGGTCTGGGAAGCGGAGCTCGCGAATGTCGTCTGGATGGCGGTTCGCCAGGGGGTGATGCCGCTCGACGAGGGCGGCAGGCGGCTGACGGCGGCGGCGCGCCTCCGTATCCGGTCCGTGTCCAACCAGTCGCTCTGGCACGGCGCCCTGGTTCGCGGCGTGCGCGCCGGGGTCGCCGTCTACGATGCGCTGTTCGTCGAGCTGGCGGTCCGTGAAGCGCTGCCCCTGGCGACATTCGACCGCGGGATTCTCGCCGCCTTTCCGAACGTTGCGTATCGCCCCCGCGCGCTTGCGCACTGAAGCGCGCCGCAGCGGGCGTTTTGAGTCGAGCTCCTCGGCCCGGGGTCCGCAGGAGCGAACGGCTTGCGCACGTACCCCGCACCACGGACGTGGCGAATCTACATGTACAGGTATAGTGTACATGTTAGATTCCCCAAGGAGGAGGCCGCCGCGTATGGGCAAGAGCATGGGAGCAGCCGAGTTCAAGGCGGCGTGCCTGCGCGTCATCAGGCAGATGGGCGAGGACGGCGAGCCGGTGACCATCACGAATCGCGGCCGGCCGGTAGCCGTGTTGACGCCGCCACCACCGACGCCCCGCGATCGGACGATCATCGGCGCGCTGCGGGGCACCGTGCTGGGGTACGACGCTCCCTTCGTCCCCGCCGCCGATCCATCCGACTGGACGGCCTCGGTGGTCCGCGACAGGCCCGCGCCCAGCTACTCGTCGAGACCGAAGGTGTAGACCGTGTTCCCCACCGACATCGTGACGTACTGCGCGCCGTCGACGGCGTAGGTCATCGGGTTGGCGTTGACGGGGCCGCCGAGGGGGATGTGCCAGAGCTCCTCTCCGGTGTCGGCGTCGAGGGCGAAGAAGTAGCCGTCGACGGTGGCGCTGAACACGAGCTCGCCGGCGGTGGCGAGGACGCCCGAGCGGGCGCGCGGCTGCATCTCGAACTCCCAGCGGATGTCGCCGGTGGCGGGGTCGATGGCGCGGATGGCGCTGCGGTAGTTGTCCATCGGCTGGGGCGACTGCACGCCGCCCGCGGTGTAGCGCTCGCCCTCGACGTAGTCCTCGTCGCGCAGGAAGAACTCGCCCTCGCCGTCGAACGAGTTGACGTAGAGCAGCCCCGTGCGGGGGTTGAACGCGGGCGACCACCAGTTGGTGGCGCCGCCGGCGGTCGGGGCCACCACCGTCCCGTCGGCCGAGGGGAACATGCCGGGCACCCGGATGGGGCGGCCGGTCGAGTCGAGCCCCTCGGCCCAGGTCTGCAGGGCGAACGGCTTGCCGAGGAGGAACTCGCCGGTCGCCCGGTCGAGGGTGTAGTAGAAGCCGTTGCGGTTGGCCCAGAGCATGGCCTGGCGCGGCTCGCCGTCGAAGTCGATGTCGGCGAGGACCGGGATCTGGATGGCGTCCCAGTCGTGCACGTCGTGGGGCGTGAACTGGAAGTACCACGCCATCTCGCCGGTGTCGCCGTCGAGGGCGAGGACCGAGTCGGCGTAGAGGTTGTCGCCCAGCCGCATCTCGCTGCCGTAGTCGGGGCCGGGGTTGCCGGTGCCCCAGTACACCAGGTTCAGCTCGGGGTCGTACGACCCGGTGATCCAGGTCGGCGACCCGCCGGTCCGCCACGAGTCGCCCAGCCACGTCCGGTTGTCGGGGTGGTCGGGCCCGGGAATGGTGTAGGTGCGCCACGCGCGCTCGCCGCTCTCGGCGTCGTAGGCGTCGAGGAAGCCGCGGATGCCGAACTCGCCGCCGGCGATGCCCGTCACCACCCGGTCCTTGACGATGAGGGGCGCCGCCGTCTTGCTGTAGCCGCCGCGGTAGTCGGCGACCTCGGCGTCCCAGACGAGGTTGCCGCTGCGCGCGTCGATGGCCACGAGATGGGCGTCGAGGGTGCTCATGTAGAGGGTGTCGCCGAGGATGGCGACGCCCCGGTTGTTGCGCCCGCAGCAGATGCGCAGGTCGTCGGGCAGGGGGTGCTCGTAGCGCCAGTAGGGGCGCCCGGTGGTCGCGTCGACCGCGGTCAGGTTGCTCGGCGACTCGGTGATGAACATCACCCCGTCGACGACGAGCGGCGTCGTCTCGGCGCGGTCGAGCTGGCGGATGCTGTAGGCCCACTTCAGCTCGAGGTCGGCGACGTTCGCCCGGTCGACCTGGTCGAGCCGGCTGAAGCGCTTGCTGTCGAGGGTGCCGCTGTACATCAGCCAGTTGTGCGGCTCGTCGGCGGCGGCGAGCAGCCGCTCCCAGGTGACGGGCGCGAACTGCGGCACGCCGGCCGCGGCGGCCGGCTCCTGGGCGGCCGTGAGAGTCGAGGCCGCGAACAGGACGGCGGGGGCGAAGATGGCGACCCGCTTCATGGCTTCATGCTCCTCTCGTTCCGGCCGAGCGCTTCCGGATTCGCTTGATCTCGACGGCCCGTGGCGCCGTCCCCGGTCCAGTCCGATCCGCGGTACTCGCGGGCCTCGTCGCTCCGTCGGCCTGCTCCTGCCGCAGATTCTCGATCCGGGGCGGGGAACAAGGCAAGGCCCTTGACGAATACGATGAATATCGTTACCATTTGCGTAACATAATGAATCACCTTGAACATCTTCTTCAAGACCCGCAAGCTCGCGAAGGCGTGCAACTCGGAACGTGAGCTCAGGAAGCAGTACGGCGAGCGCATGGCGAAGACGATTGCGATGCGGCTCGCGGTCCTGAAGCACGCCCGGACGTTGTCGCTGGTGCCGACGACTCCGCCGGAGAGACGGCACCGTCTGGCCGGCAAGCGGAAGGCGCAATACGCCGTGGACCTCGTTCATCCGCACCGGCTCGTCTTCGAGCCGCGCCGGAGTTCGAGCGCCCCGAACGACGCAGAAGACGGCGACGCCGGTGGCGTGACCGCGACCACCGTGATCGAGATCACCGACTACCACTAGGAAGAGGGGAGGCAGGACATGGCGGCGGCCCCCAACCGATACGATCCGGACTACGCGGTTCCGCCGGGTCACGTTCTCAAGGAGCGTCTGGACGCCCAGGGCATGACGCCCGCCGAGCTCGCGCGACGGTGCGGCCGCTCGGCGAAGCTCATCAGCGAGATCGTCGCCGGCAAGGCGCCGATCGAGCCCCGGACCGCCCTTCAGCTCGAGAGGGTGCTCGGCGTGGACGCCGGGATCTGGCTCGGCATCGAGACCGACTACCGCCTGCAACAGACGCGCGCGGCCGCGGCGGAAGAAGCGGCCGGGGCCGGCGCGTGGTCGAGATCGTTCCCGGTTCGCGAGCTGGTGAAACGGGGCATCCAACCCGCTGCCGGCGGGGACATGGCGTCGGCGTTGCTGTCCTTCTTCGGCGTGGCGTCGGTCGACGCCTGGCATGCCAAGTACGGGGCGACAAGCATCGCCTACCGGCACTCGCCCGCGTTCGAGAGCGACAGGTTCGCGCTGGCCGCCTGGCTTCGGCTCGCCGAGATCGATGCGGCCGGGCAGCCGTGCGCCGATTACCGCCTCTCGGCGTTCAGGAGCGCCCTCAGGAAGCTGCGTGGATTGACCCGCGGGCCGATACCGAAGTCGCTCGAGGAATCGCGGCGGCTCCTCAACCAGGCGGGCGTCACGCTCTCACTCGTGAAGCCGTTGCCGAAGACCCGCCTGAGTGGCGCGGCCTGGTGGCCCTCCGCCCGCCGTCCGGCCATCGCGCTGAGCGCACGCCACAAGACGGACGACCACCTCTGGTTCACCCTGTTCCACGAGGCCGCACACATCCTGCTGCACGGAAAGAAGAACGTGTTCGTCGACGGGGCCGACCGGGACGGCAACGTCGAGGAAGCCGAAGCGAACGACTGGGCGGCCAACTTACTCCTACCCCGCGGCGACTGGCGCCGCTTCGTCGACGGTGGCTCGTACGACCGCGCATCCGTCCTGCGGTTCGCCGAGGAACAGGGAATCGCGCCCGGGATCGTCGTCGGCAGCCTTCAGCACAGCCGGCGTCTTCCGTGGAACCGCTTGAACGATCTGAAGGTGCGGCTGCAGTGGGGAGACGCTGCCTGAACCCCCGTTCGGAAACGTCGAGAGCACGGTTCGCCCCGTGGACCGAACCGCGAGCCGCCCTGGCATGCCTCACGCGCACCTGCCTGTCGACGGCGAACGCGAAGAAGGCGACGCCGGGACCGCGAGGCTCGGCCGGCGCCCGTGGCGGGCGCCCGGTCGCGTCACTGCGGCTCGCTCAGCGCGGCCACGAACTCGCGCACGCGGCGGGCGTTGACGCCGAGGTCGCCGCCGCCGACGCGGGACAGCGAGCGGACGTCGACGCGGCTGCCGGCCTCGCCGTCGGCGGCGACGCGGACGACGACGTCGTCGGGGAAACCGAACCAGAACGAGCGGTCCGTCGCCTCGATGCGGAGGGCGCCGGCGTCGTCGGCCAGAAGCTCCCAGCCCATGTCTCGGACCACTGCTAGGGCCCGGTCGAAGGCGTCGGCCGGTGCCGCCGCCAGCATCGCCGGTCCGAGGTCGGGATAGGCGGCTCGCTGCTGCTCGGCCACGGCGGGGTCGTAGTCGGTGCGGCCCGGCGCGTTCAGCGGGACCGCGGCAACGAACGCGGGCGGGTCGTCGGTGTCGGTGGTGATGTCGTGGATGGGCGGGGCGCCCCCGCCCGAGAGCAGCGCCGCGAGCGGGAAGGCGCCCACGACGACGAAGGCGGCGAGGACGACCCCGGCCTCGCGGTCGCGCAGCCCCGTCCGCCGCACCATCCGCAGCACGAGGAGGAGTCCGCAGACGGCGGCCGCGAGGAAGCCGCCCGCGAGCAGCAGGAAGGCCAGCCCCAGCGGTGCGCCGAAGCGGTAGGCGAGCGGCGCGAGGACGACGGCGGCGCTGCCCGCCGCCGCGCCCCGCGCCGCCCAGGACTTGATCTTCATCGAGCCGCCATGCCCGTGTACGTGAGCTTCTGCGCTCGGCGGCCGCGCTGCGCCTCGGCCGTGTAGAGGTTGCCGTCGCTGTCGGTGTCGAGATGGTGCAGGGCCTGGAACTCGCCCGGCGCCGCGCCGTTGGTGCCGAAGGTGTCGAGCACCTCGAGGGTGGCGCGGTCGATGACGTGGATGTGCGAGTTGCCCTGGTCGGCCGAGTACATGAACCGCTGCCCCGCATCGGGCGAGAACGCGAGGCCCGCCACCGTCGAGGCGCTCTCCGCCCCCCGGTTGACGAAGCCCTGCGTGCGGTAGGTGCCGTCGAGGTCGAACACCTGGACGCGGCTGTTGCCCCGGTCGGCCACGTAGACCAGCCCGTCCGCCGAAACCTCGATGCCGTGCACGATGCCGAACTGCGACGGGCCCCCGCGACCGTCGGGCTCTCCGGTCCCCTCGGACGTGTCGAGCGGCTCGTTGGCGAACGCGCCCCACATGCGCTTGTAGGCGCCGGTCGCGGCGTCGAACACGACGACGCGGCGGTTGCCGTAGCCGTCGGCCACGAACACCTCGCCTCCGTGCACGAACGACTCGGCCGGCCGCATCGGGCTCGCGGTGTCGTCGTTGCCGCTGCTGCGGGCGCGCCCGCCGATCTGCAGCAGAAACTCGCCCTCCGGCGTGAACTTCAGCAGCATGTCGTCCGACTCGGGCGCGGCGCCGTTGCCGCCGACCCAGACGTTGCCGTCGGGGTCGACGTGGATGCCGTGCTCGTTGGCGGGCCAGTCGTAGCCGTCGGCGTCCCCGCCCCAGGCGCGGACGAACGTGCCGTCCTTCTCGAACGCGATGACCGGCGGGGCAGGCGTCCCCTCGTCCTCGCCCACGGTGCGGGGCCGGTGCAGCACCCAGACGACGTCGTTCGAGTCGACCGTCACCGACGACACCTGGCCGGTCACCCAGTCGTTCGGCATGTTGGGCCACGACGCGTCGACCTCGAACCTGGGCACGCCGTCCTGCGCCTCCGAGGCGAGGACGGCCGGGCCGTGCCTGACGCTCGACAGCACACCGAGGATGACGAGCAGCGCGACGACCGACCACCCGGCGATGATTCTGCAGCGCATGTCTCCTCCTTCCGGTCTGGCGAACGGTGGCGACGGCGGCTTTCCGTGTCGATTGCCCGCTCGATCCTCGGCCCGCGGGAGCGTGGCCGCACGAAGCCCGGCGCCGGCGGGACCAGCCGCGCCGCGGGATGGGGATGGCCGGTCGACCCGCGGTCAGCGGGCGGCGCGGCCGACGTAGCCCTGGAACGTCCGTTCCACGAAGTCGTCCACGCCCGGCACGAACAGAACCGCGAGGACGGTCACGACGAGCGCCCCCGCAACACCCAGATAGAAGTACCGCATCGGCTCACCCGTGACGGCGGCCCGAAAATCGTCGCCCGCGGCTCCCATGGCCTACCCCCCAGCAGTCCGCACCCACTACGACGCGGGCCGCGGCGCCGCCTCGAACAACCACGAGTCCCCGGCCTCCACCCCGGCCCGGGTGAGCTGGGACGGGTACTTGGCCCTGATCGCGCCGGTGATGCCGTCGAGGACGTCGCCCGACTCGATGCGCACGAGCTGACGCTCGTAGCGCGTGCCGTCGATGCGCAGCACGGCGCGGCCGTCCCGCTCGGCCTGGATCGGCCACTTCTTCCACATCCGGCCGACCATCGTGCCCATGTAGCCGGACCAGACGTAGAGCCTGCCGTCGTGCTCCTGGACCCAGATGAGCCGCGACCGCGGCGGGTCGAGCAACTGCAGCTCGATGGTCGGGATGTCCGAGACGAAGCTCCAGTCCGGCTCGGGGCCGGCGTACAGCTCGCCCGCCTCGAGGGGCCCGCCCGAGAACAGCCGGTTCGGGCCGTCGGCGAAGCGTTGCTTGGCGGCGGCGGTGAGGACCGCAGTCACCGGGACGAGCAGCAGGCACACCACGACGACGAGGGCTCGGATGGCTACTTGCATGGTGGGCCCAGTCTACCACCGGCGGGAGCGGGCACGCCGGGTTGCGGGGCGCTCGGACGAATCGTCACCATCTCCGTTTGCGCCGAACCCGCTGGCACGCCGGACAAGATTCAGGGTATAACCGTCGGCATGCTTCCGAGGACCATCGTCGTCACGACCTTCGGCCTGGCGCTGGCGCTCGCCGCATCCGCCGCCCATGCCCAGGTGGGCGGCAACCTGGCCGCCGGGCCGCCGCTCGACATTCACCTGGAGATCGCGTCGGGCCCCGACGGCCCGCAACTCTCGACCACCGAGCTCGACCTCGTCACGGGCGAGTACTACCGGCTGAACGTCACGAGCGACGGCGCCGAGCCGTGGCGGCTCGAGGTCGACGAGCTGCTGCGCAACTCGCACCTGCGCCTCGTCACCATCAACGGCATCGAGGTGCACCTGCAGGCGATGGCGTTCCGCGCCATCGAGTTCGACGTCGGCGGGACGGCCCAGTTCAGCTTCACGCCCATCCGGACCGGCGTGTTCGAGTTCACCGTCGGTGACGTTCCCTCGGTCCAGCGCCGGCGCGCGGACGGCGGCCGCACCGTGGCGGGCACGTTCAACGTCCAATAGGCGCTCGGCCGTGAACGCGGCGGCTCACTCTGCCGCGCGGATGCTGTAGTTCTCGTTGCGCCACATCAGCATCCGCCCGTCGGGCATCTCCTCGAAGACGAACGCCTCGCCCAGGTCGCCGTTGTCGCGCACCCGCCGGAAGGTGCCGTCCTCGACGTGGCGGAGCCGGGTCAGGGCGCTCAGCGGGTTGTCGGTGGGGAGCGACAGCACGTGCAGGTCGCCTGCGCGCACGAGCACCGCGCTCTCTCCCCCGAGGGGCCGCTGGTAGGTGCCGGTGAAGCGCTCGAGGGTCTCCCGGGCCGTCGTCGCGCCGCTCTCGACCGCGGTGGCGGCCTCCCCGGCGGCAGCCTCTTCGTCCGACTTCCCGGCCGCCTTGCGCAGGGCGGGGGCGACGATGTCGTAGGCGGTCTGCGCGAATCGGCGCGAGTTGACGCCCTGCCCGTTGGTCATGAACGCGGTGGCGACCTCGTCCTGGGGGCGGAGCAGGAGATGGCTGCGGTAACCGGGGCACGAGCCGCCGTGGCCCACGAAGGTGTCGCCGTCCGACTTCCACACCGAGAAGCCCAGCCCGTAGGTGGTCTCGCCGTCCGGCTCGAGCCAGTGCACCCGGTGCATCTCGCGCAGCGTGTTGCGGTCGAGCAGCGCGTCGTCGCCGTCGAGCACGCGGAACTGCCACGAGGCGAAGCGCGCCAGGTCCTCCACCGTCGAGACGAACCCGGCCGCGGGGCTGATGCCGCGCACCTGGTAGTCGGGAACCGGCTTGCGCTCGCCGGCCCGCCCCCGCGCGGTGTAGCCGCTCGCGAGCCGGTTGCCGCGGAAGCGGTCCTCGTGGTCGGTGAAGGTGCTCGTCATCCCCAGCGGGTCGAGTATGTTCGCGCGGACGTAGTCGTCGTAGGCCTGCCCCGAGGCCGCCGCCACGATCTCGCCGGCCAGGGTGAGCCCCAGGTTCGAGTACTGGTAGTAGGTGCGCGGCGGATAGAGCATCGACTGGTCGGGCAGCCTCGCGACGATCTCGTCGTGGGTCGGGAAGGGATAGTCGGGGCCGGTCCAGTACGGCGCCTTCGCCTCGCGCGGGAGGCCCGAGGTGTGGGTGAGCAGCCCCTCGACGGTGACCGGACCCGCCTCGGGGTCGTCGTCCTGGATCCGGAACCAGTCGAGGTGCTTCGCCACCGGGTCGTCGAGATCGACCTTCCCCTGGTCGCGCAGCTGCAGCACGCCGACCGCGGTGAAGAGCTTCGAGATGGAGCAGATGGAGTACATCGTCGACGCCGTCGCGGGCTGCTCCCGCTCGACGTGCGCGTACCCGTACCCCTTCGCCCACACGAGCTCCTGGTCGTGCACCACTGAGAGCGAGGCTCCCGGGATGCCCCCGTAGGCCTGCGCCGCGTCCATCCAGGTGTCGAGCAGATGCAGGGCATCGGCAACGCCGGGGTCGCCCGCGAGCGACTGCTGCGCGTGGAGCGCAGGCGCGGGAGCCAGGACGAGCGCAAGCGTGGCGGCGGCCGCGGCGATACGAGACGCCGGCCGAAGCGGGATGTGGAGTGACTTCATCGGGATGCTCCTGGGCTGGTGTGGGGCCTCGGTCGCTCGGGCGAGCGCAGGCTGGCGTGCCCGGACCGTGCCAGACTGCAGTGTAGTGCGTGAGCGACGACCCAACAACCGAGCCGCGGTCGAGACCGTTGGCTTCATCGCGTTCCGATCCGTTCACCACCCGGCGAACGAAACGGATATGCTGAGACGATGCTGGCCAAGTCCGAGATCCAGAGAGAAGCACTGAATCTCCCGGCACACGAGCGCATCGAGCTCGTGGTCGAGCTCTGGGACAGTCTGGCCCCGGGGGAGATTCCCGTCCCCGACTGGCAGCGGGACCTGATTCGCGACCGACTGGCGGCGCTCGAGGACATGTTGCCGGAGAAGCGCTCGGTGCCCTGGGAAGCGGTCCGCAAGCGCGTCTTCCCCGACAGGACGTGACCCTGCCCGTCCGGCTGACGTCTGCCGCGGTGCAGGATCTGGCAGTCGCCGAGCGGTGGTATCTCGACGAGGCCCCACACGTACTCGCATCGTTCGAAGAGGCGGTCGACAAGGCCTTCGACCGGATCTCGGAGCGACCCGAGTCGTACCCGACCGTCGAGCCGACCGTCCGCCGCGCTCTGGTGCGGAAGTTCCCGTTCTCGGTCTTCTACAGGGTCCTTCCCGAGTGGATCGAAGTCATCGCCGTCCTGCACCAATCCCGAGACCCGAGGACATGGCGACGGCGCGTCTGAGTACCGAACACCGGGGCGATGGCTGGCGCCGGAAGCTCGGGCCGGAGACGATCGAACGCAGGCGCGGGGGCACCCTCCAGGAAACCGCGCCGTTCTACGGCCCAGACTACTCGCCGCGTTTCCGGAAGGCGATGTTCCAGGCGCGCGAGGTGCTCACCGTCAACCCGGAGACCGCGCCCGCGTCGTCGCGGCGGAACGTGAAGTACCAGCCCCGGGCGTAGAAGCCGTCGGCGAACGTCGGCGCGAGAGGAATACGGCCCAGCTTGCGGTTCCACAGGACGAGCCGGCCGGCTTCGACCCGTAAGGTGTATCCCACGGCGAGATCGTCGCTGTAATACGACCCGGCGTAGGCCGCGAGCGTCTCCGCCGAAGGGCTCGCGGGCAGCTCACGGCTGTAGACGGGGCGGGACGGACCACCGACGCGGAGCGTCGGCGCCCGGTCGCCCGCGCCGGGAGTGAACGTCACCTCGGTCGTCCCGCCGAGAAGGAACCGGCCCCCGCCCGTCGGCAGCAGCGACTGCTGCGCGCCGGCCCCCAGCAGGACGAGATCGCCGCCGCGGGCGACGACCCTCAGCGGCACGTCGTTGCCCGGACGCAGGTAGTAGCCGGCCAGGCTCGCCGGATCGACCGTCCCGCCGCCGGCCGCGCCGCGGCCGGCCGCCGGCGCGCGGGGACGCGCCGCAGCAGACCGCCCGCCCGCTTCCCGCACCGGGGCCGCCGCGCCGGGCGGCGGCAGGAACACGTCGGCGACGTCGAGCGCCAGGCTTCCCGGGCTGGCGCGGTCGGTGTTGCAGAGCACCGCGACCGCGAGGTCCTCGTCGGGAAAGCGGAGAAACTCGCTGCGGTAGCCGGCGTCGGTGCCGCCGTGGCCGATGGTGGGCCGGCCGCGGTGGGTCCCGTGCACCAGCCCGAACGCGTACGAGAGGCGCGCGCCGTCGTCGAGCGCGCCGTGCGCCTGAAGCTGCCGGAGCACGTCGGGGCCGCCGACCTCCCCGCTGGTGAAGTTGCCGTTCCAGCGGGCGAGGTCCTCGACCGTCGTGAACAGACTGCTCGCGCCGACGATGGCGAAGTCGGGGATGCTGAGCCGGTAGCGGCCGAAGCCGCCGCGCGTATAGGCGTACGCGCGGTCCCGAACCAGCATGGTGTGATCGTCGCGGAACACGGTGCGCGTCATCCCGAGCGGCCCGAACAGCCGCGCGCTCGTGAACGCGCGCAGCGTCTGCCCCGACACCCGCTCGACGACGACCGCCAGCAGCGTGTAGCCCGAGTTGCTGTAGAGGTAGTCGCTGCCGGGCGCAAAGTTGAGGGCGGTCTGGCGCGACAGCAGGTCGAGCACGTCCGACTGGCGGATGACATCGCCGCCCCAGCGCCAGCCGGCCATCTGCAGCATCGCCCACTGGTCGCGGACGCCGCTCGTGTGGTGGGCGAGGTGCCGCAGGGTGATGGGCGTGCCGAAGTCGGGCAGCTCGGGGACGTGGCGCCGGACGTCGTCGTCCCAGGAGACCTCGCCGTCGGCCACCAGCAGCGCGACCGCCAGCGCCGTGAACTGCTTCGACACCGAGGCGACGTGAAACACCGTCGACGGCGTGATCGGGACGTCGTACTCGAGGTTGGCGGCGCCGTACCCCCTGGCGAACACCAGCTCGCCGCCCCGCATGACCGACACCGCGCAGCCCGGCGCGCGCGGTTCCGTCCACGACGCGAAGAGCGCGTCGACGCGCTGCCCCGGCCCGTCGGGCTGCGCGGTGCCCGACAGCACCGCGGCGGCGAGCCCGCCGATTGCCGCCACCGCTCCGATGGCGAACGCAAGCCGCCAGAGCAGCACCCTCATCACGCGCAGGTTAGTCGACCTGCGACGCCGTCGCAACAGCCTTCCGGCGCCGTCGATTGCGCTGGCCTCACCATGGCAAGCGGCCAAGCGCCTGGACGTCCCTGACCGGCGTCCAAGGCGCCGTCGCGTGCCTCCACGCTCAGAGGCCCGCAGCCGTTCGGGGTGAGGGATGCGTGACGCTCGACGCTAGCCCGGCCATCGTCGCCTTCGGCTCCGCCGCTGCACCGTTCTGGGCGCAGACTCCTAGTCCACGTCGATCCGTATCCGGCAGTGAGTGCTCGGTCCGAACCCCGCGGCATCGTTCATGGCGTGCACGCGCACCCGGTCGTGGAACCCCCGCGAGGCGAACACATAGTCGTACTGGAATCCGCTGACGATGCCCTCGTCGAGCATGCGACGCCGCTGCTGGCCGGCAAGACAGGTGGGCACGTTCCTCGTGTCTTTCGGCAAGCCCGGCGGGAGCGGATCTGCCTGTCTGTCGGCATCCGGCCACTGGGGTCCCATGAGCTCCAGGCCCAGCGCCTGCATCCTGTCGAAGACGGTCCGTGCGCGGCCCGGATACTCCATCCTGCTGTTCTCCGCCGCCGCGTAGATCGTACCGAGGTCGCCCGCCGCCAGCAGACGGTGCGACGAGGGATTCGTGTGGGTGATGAACGCCGAGAGGTCGGAGATGATTCGGTGCGCGGAGCCATCGGTGTAGGCGTAGACGGCACGGCCACCCCGAGGACGGGCGCGCTCTGCCTGCGGGTGCGGGTACAACCAGCGTGCGTGCATCGAGAACACGAGAAACGACTCGAGGGCCGGCCTCCCGCCGCGCAGCGGCGTGACGCGCGCGACGGCGAGCATGCGCGAATCGCTGACCGCTACCGCGTCTAGCGGCATGCCCTCACGTTCGAGAGGTACGGGCGTGAACGGGTCGACCCGGACCCGGTCGGACAGCTGAACCACCGCGGGCCAGATGCTCGACCGGTTCCAGTTCCAGGGCACCCGTTCACCGGTGGTGTCCGCGATGCGCCCGGCCGCCCCCTTGCCCACCTCCTGCAGCAAGGCGACGTCCACGTCGTCCATCTCGCTGAGCTCGGTGAACGCGTCGGCGCTGCGGTTGATGTTCCAGCACACCATCCTGACCACGCCAGACCTCCTCGTGGCAGTGTACCCGCGCGGCCGCCAGCTCGATCATCCCGTCGAGCCAGGCCACCGGCCGGTTGCACGCTCAGGTGACGGGGCCGGATGGCGGCTCGCTGTTCGGATTCGTGCGACCGAGGTCGCGACCTGGCGCGACGGCGGTTCGGGAGCGGGGAGGCGACGATCCGCGCCCCGTCTCGCCCAGTTCACTGTTGCGCGTCGCCGACCGCTTCGTCCAGTCGCACGAAGTGGCGAGGTGGAAAACCGGTCAGGAGGAGGAACGCGAGGGGGCGCGGGTACTCGCTCGCGACCCGCTCATACTCCGCGCCCGTCACCGGAACCGCCCTGTAGTCTCGCGTTGCGCCGGCGCGCGTCGCCTCCACCTTGGGGTTCGCCAGGACGCGGCGGTACCAGGCGCGGGGCCAGTGGTTGACCGCCACGTAGAGCTGCCCGTCGCTGTCCAGCGGCTGGAGCACCCGGTCGACGGCGGCGCCGGCCTCGTTCACCGTGGTCAACACCAGCGTGTCGCCCGCCTCGGGCTGGAAGTAACCGATCAGCGACTCGAAGGCCACGACGATCAACACGTAGCCGACGAGCACGATGCCAGCGATCTTGACGGCTCTCACGGCACACTCCCTTCGCGCGCTCGGGCCCGCGCGGCCGGCGCCGGCCCGCGACAGACGCGCGGCTACTGTACATCGATCCGCTGCCGGCAAATGGTCGCTGGCTGCCGCTTGACCGACGGCGGGCCGTTGCATACGGTGAGTCCATGACGTACCTCGACCGGATCACGATCGAGCCCGGAAAACGCAGCGGCAAGCCCTGCATCCGCGGCCTGCGCGTGACGGTCTCCGACGTGCTCGACTATCTGGCGTCGGGCATGTCCGAGGACGACCTGCTCCGAGACTTCCCGGACCTGACGCGCGAAGACATCCGGGCCTGCCTCGCCTTCGCCGCCGATCGCGAGCGGCGGCTGGCCACGGTCGGCGGACGGTGAGGCTGCTCGTCGACCAGAATCTCTCACCGCGGCTCTGCGACCGCCTGCGCGACATCTGGACCGAGATCGTTCACGTTCGAGCGGTTGGCCTCGCGTCGGCCGACGACTCGACGGTCTGGGCGTACGCGAGGCAGCACGGATTCACCATCGTGTCGAAGGACGGGGACTTCAGCGGTCGTTCCGTCCTGTACGGTGCGCCGCCCAAGGTCATCTGGCTGGCGGTCGGCAACTGCTCGACTCGCGAGATCGAACGGCATCGGCGCAGCCACCGCGAAGACATCGAGACGTTCGCCGCTGAACCCGATACGGCGTCGCTCGTGCACCAAGACCCGCGCGAGCCACCGGCGCCGGCTCGCCGAGTACGCGGAGGACACCTCCTGCATGAGGGACCTGATCGGCGCGGCGCCGAGCGGAGAGCAGGCTGCGCCCTGCGCACCCGACCTCGCCCGGCTGCACGAAGCGGTGAACGTCTCCGGGCGCGAATGAGCGGGCTCTGTGCCCGCTGGCGACGCTGGCCGCGGCCCGCCGTGTGTCACCCCGACAAAGGCGTCGCCGGTCGGTTCCGACCGGCGCCAGTGGATCGCCGCAGCCCCCGCCTGACAAGGCGCGGGGCGCCGGTGCGGTCTGCTCGGCGCCGGCGCGCTCGTCGTCGGCGACTTGTCGCCCGAGCATTTCAGCACGCACTCGGCCTGCCGGTCTCGACATCAGGCTCTTCGGATCTCCGACGCACTCGAAGAGCGCCTTGTCCGCTTGCGCTTTTTGCTTGACGGCTTTTTGCAGCCGGTCCGCGTGATTTCCGGGACGCAACCAGGAATACCCTCTGCCCCCCCTCAGTCGCCGCAGGTTGCACGATGCCGGCCGCGAGACCGAGATCGTGCGGGCCTGGCGGCGGGTAGACCGCCTGGCGGAGCAGGCCCAGGACCGGCGGCGGCACGAAGCGCGGTCGCTGCGCACTTGGGTGGACGAGGACGGGATGGTGGTGGTTCGGGGCCGGTTGACCCCCGAAGTGGGCGCGGTCGCGCGGCGGGCGCTCGAGGCGGCCTGCGACCAGGCCCGCGACGCCGACGCGACGGCGGCGGCCGCGGACAACAAGGCCGCCCCCGGGGCAGAGGCGGATGCGCCGTCGCTGGCGCAGCGGCAGGCGGATGCGCTGGGGGTGATTGCGGAGTGCGCGTTGTCGGGCGGGCTCGACCGGGGGACGGCGGGCGACGGCTATCAGGTGGTGGTGCACGTGGACGCGGGGGCCCTGACCGAAGCGCCCGACCTTCCCGAAGCCCCCGACGTTCCCGCGGGAACGTCGGAGACGGCATCGCTCGTGCCCGTGCGGCGTGGCGCCGGCCAGGAAGCGCGCGCGGTGGCACTTCGACGAGCGGACCGCGGCGCGCCGCCCCGCCCGTGTCCGACCCTTGTCCGGGACCGCGTCGGGGCCGCGTCCACCCCGGCCGGCCGCCGCCAGACGGTGCTGGACGAGGCGGGTGGCATCCACATCTCGACGGAGACCGCGCGGCGGTTGGCCTGCGACGCATCGACCGTCGGGATACGGCACGGCCCCGCCGCCGAGATCGTCGCCGTCGGCCGCCGGACGCGGACCATCTCGCCGGCCCTGCACCGGGCGCTGAACGCGCGCGACCGCCAGTGCCGGTTTCCGGGGTGCCGGAACGTCCGGGTCGATGGTCATCACATCAGGCATTGGGCCCACGGCGGGGCGACGGCGCTCGACAATCTAGTCCTCCTCTGCCGGCGGCACCACCGGGCGGTTCACGAGGAGGGGTTCCGGGTCACGCTGGATGCGGCCGGAAACGTGGAGTTCGTTCCGGCAGCGGACGGCCGTCCGCTGCCGGAAGCGCCGGCACCGCCGGACTGGACGGGTCGGCCGTTGGCGCCGGTGAGGGCGCGGCTCGAACGGGAGGGCATAGAGATTGGACCCGACACCCTCACGCCAGACTGGCGCGGCGAGCGTCTGGACCTGGATTGGGTGATCCACCAGTTGTGGCGTCCGCGCCTGCATGCGCAGGCGACCTGCAAGCGGCAGGCGGCGGACCAGTCTTGACCGCGAGCGTCATGGCGGCCGTTTCCACAGCAGCCCGCGGCGGCCAGACTGGTCCTGCCCACGCACCAGCTGCACCAGGACCAAGGGCTATTCGACCGGGCCTACGGCTACATCCGCCAGTACTACTGATGCCGGCACCACACACGAGCGGGTAGCCGAGTCGAACGCTACAGCCCGGTTTCGAGCGCCGACCGCAGTGCCTGCGGATCCGCGTGCTCGAAGCAGTCCGCACGCCGCCACAGGAGAGCACCGGACGGCAACCGCAGATATAACGATCGCGCAATGCCCAGCGTACGGGTTGGTTCGTGCGACCACTTCTCTAGGTCCGCAATCTGGGCAAGTTCCACTTTGTATTCTCCGATTCGCTCAGCCCAGCGTTCAACGTGCTCCGTTGCGGCCAAGTGGTCGCGCTTGTCCCTATTGCAGGAGCCGTGAGTCACCACGAGATTATCGAGTCCGTCATCGGGGTGTCGACTCCACGGCACGAAGTGATCCACCTGGGGTTTCCCACCAATCCGTTTACAACAGTAGAAGCAAGCGCCGTGTTGGAGCTGTAGCAAGTGCCGTGCCAGGCGAGCAGTCCCCTCGCGTCGACTACCAAACAGGAATCTCTCTAGCTTGGCCTCCTCCAGTTCATTCACGCGCGCTACCAGCTTCGCCCACTCCCGCTGGACAAGCGGGCGCACGAACGGCGCGAGCCGCACCAGATCGTCTCCGGCATGGCCGACGAACCGAATGGCGTTGTCAAAGTCGTTTGAACGAAAGGTGGAGTATCGGATATCATCGCTCCAGTTGATCTGATACAGAAAGGACACCCGCTCAGACCCCAATCGCTGGAGCTTGGGTAACGGCATTTCCACCAGAGTCCACTCGATGGCGCGCACCAAACGAGTGAACCCTTCAGGAGCAAGATGCCTCGCCCGGGCGACGGACTTTCCGGGTTCACCGAGTTGGTCCTGAAACCGGCGGATCTCGGTCAGGATCCTCGCCTGCTGCCCGGAGCTCTGACGAAGCATCGGCTGTTCATCAAAGTCCCGGGCCTGAGGCCAATACAGCTCAAGGACCTTTTCTGCGAGCTGTCGGGTGGTGACCGATGTTGGGGCGCCACCGCGGCGCGTGGATTGCTCGACGCACAAGTCCACCAGCGCGAGAAGCACGGCGTACTTGTAGGTGGCGGTAAAGGCGCCGTCAGCCAGTACGGTGAGCAGTTGCTCGGCGAGTGCCAAGCCGCCGCGGTCCGCGGGACGACTCATTGTTCCGTCCGGTAGTCGGCGCGCCCAGAGGCAACACCCAACGCAATCCCACCTCAAAGATCGGCACAACACCCGGCCTCTACGCCCCGCTGGCGGTCAGCGTGTGGGGTCTAGTCGGATGCGCAACAAGCAATTCACTTGTTTGCAACAACTTGCAGAGAAAATGGCGGTGAGGCAGGGATTCGAACCCTGGGAAGAGGTTTATGCCCCTTCAACGGTTTAGCAAACCGCCGCCTTCAGCCTCTCGGCCACCTCACCGCATCGGCAGCGCGCGGGCCCGCGGGCGCGGGCCGGATCACTGATTATACCCGATGTCGGCCGTTGTGAGCGCCGCGACGGACGGGCAGATGGGTACCGGGGCACGCCCTAGGGCACGCCCCCGGGCCGTCACTCGATCACCCACAGCCCCGCTTGCGGCCCCGACAGGTATTCGGGCGCCGCCCCTGCCGTGATCAGCGTGTCCTCCTCCCGCATGATCGAGACCGCCTGCCCGCCCCACTCGGGCACCGGCACCGTCACCGCGAACTCCAGCGACACCCAGTCGCCGTCCTTCAGCGTGATCCGCGGGTGGTCGCCGTAGCGCTCGGGCCAGTCGAAGATCGCCCACATGCCGGCGTCGTGCACCCAGTAGCCCTGGACGTGCGAGTAGACGAGCAGGTCGATGCCGGCCTCGGCGGCCCGGCGCTCGGCCGCCTCCTTGATGGCGATGCCGGTGCGGCCGACCCGCATCTCTTCGAGAATCAGCGCGGCCGCCCGAGACGAGACGTCGAACGCCCGCACGAGGCCCTCGGGCGGGGCCGTCTCGCCCTCGCGCAGCACGTAGGCCATCTTCTGCTGGTCGGCGACGATGCCCGACGTGCGGACCCCGAAGTCGACGTGCAGGAGGTCGCCGCGCTCGATGACGGGGTCGTCCGCGTCGTCGAGGCTGACGCCGCCGGGGCGCTGCAGGTCGAGCGACCCGGGGAAGTTGAACTCGAACCCGAGGCGCTTCCACTCGGCCGTGATCCAGTAGCGCACGTCCATCAGGGTGGTGCGGGCGGGGGTGATGACGTCGCCGGAGAAGGCGCGGCGCAGGATGTCGAACGTCGCCGTGCTGGCCTCGCGCTGGACCTCGTGCTCGGCCTCGGTGTGGGTCGAGGCATAGTCGACGACGAGGGGCTCGGACGACACGAGCCGGCCGGCGCGGTCGGGGCCCAGGGTCTCGAGCAGGTAGTCCTTGAGCTCGGCCGTCAGGCCGTCGGCCATGCTGATGGTGCGCGACTGGTTGACGGCGATGCGCCCGGGGTCGCGCGCGTCGAGGTACTCGCGCAGGTGGGGCATCAGCCCCTCCTCGCCGTAGAGGGTTCGGGTGTCGTAGAACGGGCGGAGATGGCCGCTCAGGTGGGTGCCGATGGCGGTGGTCTCGAGGCCCGCGTCGGCGCCGGCGTCGAAGAACAGGTAGGCGTTGCGGTGGCCGTACCAGCCGGTGACGCCGTAGCCGCCAAAGAGCTCGAGGACGGGGTCGGGGGCGTTCTCGCGGCTGAGGATGATCCAGAGGTCGATCTCGTGGCGGCGCATCAGCGGCAGCAGGTGCCGCCGCATCTTGTCGGCCTTGATCGTCCACTCGCGCTCGGTGCGGGCGCGTATCAGCTCGGGCGTGGGCTGCGCGAAGGCCGGCGCCCCCGTCGCGACGACGAGGGCGGCGGCGAGCGTCAACCGCCGGACTCTCTGGAACGCCATGCTGCGCCTCTGGGTTGCGCGCCGGGTCGCCCGCCGTCAGTGTTCCCGACGGAGGTCACCCACCCTCCCGTTCCGCCGGCTGTCACTTGGAGTGCACGCCGCCGCCGGCGGTCGATTGCCGCCCGGTCGTCGGGCATCGGCCTCCCCAGGTGCGCGCGGATCACCGGCGGCTGCTGACGCGGCGGACACGCCAGCCGTTCGCCGGGGCGCCCCTGCCGTTCGCACCTTATCACCCGCCGTAGGTGATGCGGTAGATGGCCCCCGCCCGATCGTCGGTCACCAGCAGCGAGCCGTCGGGCAGGACCTCGACATCGACGGGGCGGCCCCACGAGCTGTTGTCGGGGTTCAGCCATCCCTCGGCGAAGACCGAGTAGTCGGTGACCTCGTCGCCGTCGAGGGTCGCGACGGTGATGCGGTAGCCGGTGTGCCCGGCCTCGTCGGTGCGGTTCCACGAGCCGTGCTCGGCGATGAAGATCTTCTCCCGGTACTCGGCCGGGAACATCGACCCGGTGTAGAAGCGCATGCCGAGCGACGCCACGTGGGGCCCGAGGACCTGCGCCGGCGGCGTGAACTCGTCGCACCCCCGCTGGGCGCCGAACTCGGGGTCGGCGATGTCGCCCTCGTGGCAGAAGGGATAGCCGAAGTGCATGTCGATCTCGGGGGCGTGGTGCAGGGTGTCGCCGGGGCTCTCGTCGCCCAGCCAGTCGCGGCCGTTGTTGGTGAACCACAGCTCGCCGGTGTCGGGGTGCCAGTCGAAGCCGACGGTGTTCCGCACGCCGTGGGCGAAGACCTCCTGCTCGCTGCCGTCGGCGTTCATCCGCGTGATGGTGGCGTAGCGGATGTCCTGGTCGGTGTTGTCGCAGATGTTGCACGGCGCGCCCACCGGGATGTAGAGCTTGCCGTCGGGCCCGAAGCGGATGAACTTCCAGCCGTGCGCCCGGTCGGTCGGGAACTCGTCGTCGACGACCACCGGCTCGGGGGGGTCGTCGAGCCGCGACTCGATGCCGTCGTAGCGGAGGACGCGGTTGACCTCGGCGACGTAGAGCGAGCCGTCGCGGAAGGCGACGCCGTTCGGCATGTTCAGGCCGGTGTCGAGGACGTGCACCTCGTCGGCCCGGTGGTCCCGGTCGGCGTCGACGACGGCGTAGACGTCGCCGCGCGAGCGCGTGCTGACGAAGAGGGTGCCGTCCGGCGACCGGGCCATCGACCGGGCGTTGGGCACGCCGGTGGCGTAGACCTCGATGGAGAAACCCTCGGGCAGGGTGAGCCGGTCGAGGTGGACGTCCTGGGCGGAAGCGGCGCCGGCGAGAACGGTCAGGCCGAGTGCGAGGCCGCAGATGGATCGGTACACGTGAACCTCCAAAACAGGTAAAACGGACGATCAGCATACAGGAAACGACCGGGAGTCTGCGCCGTGGATGGGTGCAGACTCCCGGCCGGTTGGGAGCGGCGCCGCCAGATGGCCACTGCAGCCATCCCGCGCCGGCCCGGACCAGGAGTCTGCGCCCGTGGACCGGCGCGGACCCCTGGAGCGTGGTTGGGCGCCAAGCGGAGCCGTGGGCGACGATTGGCGGGGCAGAGGTCCGGGCCGTAGAACGGCGCGGACCCCTGGAGGGTTGGTTGGGCGCCAAGCGGAGCCGAAGGCGACGATTGGCGGGGCAGGGGTCCGGGCCGTAGAACGGCGCGGACCCCTGGAGGGTTGGTTGGGCGCCAAGCGGAGCCGAAGGCGACGATTGGCGGGGCAGGGGTCCGGGCCGTAGAACGGCGCGGACCCCTGGAGGGTTGGTTGGGCGCCAAGCGGAGCCGAAGGCGACGATTGGCGGGCTACGGCAGCGAAGCCAGTATCGCGGCCGCCTGCTGGCCCTCCGCCGAGTTCCCGTCCGCGTCGACGGCCTGCTGCAGCCACTCCTTGGCCCCTTCGATGTCGCCGAGGTTGAGCGCCACCAGCCCCAGCCTGTACAGCGGCAGGACCCAGCGCCGGTCCCGCTCGTGGGCCCTCTCGAACCACTCGGCCGCCGCCGCGCTGTTGCCGGCCGCGAACTCCGCCTCGCCCTGGTTGAACAGCTCCTCGCGGCTGTTGCCCACGTCGGAGGCGTCGGCGACGGCCGGCGCGGCGGCGCGGGGCCGGCCGGTGGCCGAGATGCTCAGCCCCACTCCCGACCGTCGGACGGCGGCCGAGGCGTTGCCCTCGGGGTCGGTGCCGCGCGGCGCCTCGTAGGAGACCGCGTACTGGTACCGCATCTCGTCGTACTGCCGCCTGATCTCGGCGGCCATCTCCTGGAGCTTGTCGCCGATGATCTGGCTGGGGCCGGCGACCGTGTCGTGCCAGCCGCCGGTGACCCGCGCCACGTTGTTCGCGACGCCGGTCTGGTATCCGCCCCCTGCCGCCCGCGTCGGGAGCATCAGGATCAGCGAGTTGACGACCGCCCCGCGGTCGAACACGCGCCGCATGAAGGACTGGTACCGGCCGTCGGTGGGACCGTTCTGCGCCGGTCCGTCCGTCGCGACCACCGCGAGGATCGGCCACCGCAGATCGTCGTCCCAGCGGTCCACGGTCTCCTCCAGGCCGGCGAAGAACCCGGCCGCGCGATCTTCCTCGACGAAGAACTCGCCGAGCGTCTCGAGCACCTCGTCCCGCCCGTCCGTGTAGTCGACGACCGGGCGCGGGCGGCCCGACAGCAGGATGACCCCGATCTCGGCGTCCTCGGGCAGGGCCCGCACGAACTCGGGCAGGTAGTCGCGGAGATACCGGAAGAACAGCCCCGCGCCGTCCGCGTCGTCGACCACCAGGGCCACCCGCAGCGGCTGGTCGACGAACTCCACGCGCAGGTCGTCGACACGCCGGCCGTCGTGCTCGATCGTAAAGTCGCCCGCGCCGAGGTCGGTCACCGGCTCGCGGTCGCGATCGATCACCTTGATGAACCGTTCGACCTCCTGCGCCTGGACCACCCCGGACCAGGCCGCGGTCAGGAGCAAGGCCAGGACGACGCCACAGAGACGACCGAATCGATGGTTTCTCACGGGGATTCTCCTGCTCTTGATCGACGAGTTCGAAATCGAAGACAAGCCGGCGCCTGCGCCGCCGTACCTCCGGACATACGATCTCCCGGCGCACCGGGTTCCGACGACGAAGCGCCCGCCGGCCCTCACGGCCCGGGCAGCGGCTCCACCCCCACCTGGTGGACCTGCGAGAAGGGGGTGCCGTTGTCGTCGACGAAGTCCAGGCTCACGGCGATGAGCACCTCCCGCCCGCCGCCCGGCAGCGTATACCACACATCGAACGCCCGCGCCGTCTCTTCGCCCCGCTCGATGCGGTCCTCGCCCGAGTGGGAGTCGGACCGGTAGGTCTCGCGGTCGACGCCGCCGCCGGGGCCGTCCACCGGCACGCTTGTCAGCTCCTGGAGCACGATGTTGTCGGACGTCAGCATGACGCCGATCTCGTTGTCGAGGTTGGCCCGCAGGACGAGGTCGAAGGAGGCGCGGTACGCGTACTCCTGCACTTCGCCGTTCGCCACGAAGGTCACCCCGCTCGAGGGGACGGCGTAGAGCGGCTGCGGCGCGGTGGAGATGAGAACCGGGGGGTCTCTCTCCTGGACGTCGGTCGGGGCCAGAGGGGTCTCCTGGCACCCCGCCAGCGAGAGGCCGGCCACGAGCAGGCCCGCGAGACAGAATCGCTCCAACATCCGGGTCTTCCCCCAGCCCGCCCATCGTCGCCCGCGGCTCCGCTGGGCGCCCAACCAACCCTACAGGAGTCCCCGCCGTTCCACGCCGCAGACTCCCGGCCCGCCCATCGTCGCCTGCGGCTCCGCTGGGCGCCCAACCAACCCTACAGGAGCCCCCGCCGTTCCACGCCGCAGACTCCTAGAACCCCACCTGCACGCCCGCGCGGACGAACCGGCCCAGCGCGGGAAAGCCGGCCCAGTCCTCGTACCGTTCGTCGGTCAGGTTCTCGCCGACGACCGACACGCTGATCCGGTCGCCGAGGCGCACCTGGCCGTACGCGTCCCAGCGGCGGTAGGCGGCCAGCGCGTCGATGCCGAACACCTCGCTGAAGAAGTCGGCGTCGGTCTCCCGTTCCCCGACCCAGGTCATCGTGGCGCCGGCCGAAACGCGACCGACGTCGAGGCCGGCGGTGAACGTGGCCTTGTGCCGCGGCACGCCCGGCAACCAGTCTCCGGCCGCGATGCGACTGGTGCCGCGGGTGACGAGGCTGTCGGTGAACGTGTAGGCCGCGTTGAGCTCCAGCCCGGGCACCGGGGTCGCGGTGGCCGACGCCTCCACCCCCTGGGCCCGGCTCGACGGCAGGTTGGCGTAGCTCGTCCGCGCCTCGTCGAACGTCGCCGTCGCCACCAGCGGCTCGCGGAGCCCGGCCCGCACGTCCTCCACGAACTGCCTCCGCGCCGACAGCCTCAACCGGCGGTACTCGGGCAGCGAGTCGAGGGCGCGAATGTCCACGTCCCCCCACACGATGAGGTCCCGATAGGTGTGCCTGAACCCCGTGAGATCGACCTGGATCCGCTCTCCCAACAACGCGGCGGTCAGGCCCCCGTCGAACGCCCGGCTGCGCGCGAGCTGCAGCTCGGGGTTGCCGCGGAACCACAGGGTGTCGCGGAACCGTTGTCCCAGGGTCGGCGCCACCGCCGTGGTGCCGGCGCTGCCGTGGACGAAGACGCCGGGACCGAGGTCGTAGCGCGCCGAGGCGCGCGGCATCGCCGCGATGGGGTAGGGTCCGTGGCGCTCGACCCGACCCCCGGCGGTGACCGTCAGGTTGTCGAACACCTGCATGCGGTCCTCGCCGTATGCGACCCAGTTGAGCCGCTGCTGGTCGAACCCCGTGGCGGCCCTCACGGCCTCGTCCACGGCATCCATCGCGTCGTCCATGGCATCGCCCATGGGAGCGTCCGTGGCCCCCAACGGGTCGCCGAACCGACCGGCCTGCACCTCGGCCCCGCCCCCGAAGACCAGCGAATGGAACTCGTCGGGGCGGAGGGACCACTCGTAGACGAGCTGCGCCGTCTGCAGGTCGTCCCGCAGCCCGTCCGCCAGCGCGAAGTCGGGCAGCTCGAGCTGCAGGCCCACGCGGTCGACCGGGAACAGGCTGACGGTGCGGGAATCCAGCGGGTTCAGGGCCCGGCGCTCGGTCCGCGACACGACGAGACGCCCCTCGTGCAGGCTGCTGCCCCGGCGCAGCCCCAGCGTCACCCCCGACATCAGCCGGGTGCGCTCTTCCGAGGCATCCATGTCCGCGCGCAGGAGCGAGGTGGGGCCCGGCCGCCCGACGGCGGCCATCTCGCCGCGGAACGTGAAGTCCACCGACAGGTTCTCGCGCGCGAGGCCGAGGGTGCCGGCCACCCCGGTCCGCGTCAACTCGCTGTTCGGCTGCTCGTTGGCGGTCTCGAGGTGCTGGCCCGCGATGCTCCAGTCGTAGTCTCCCCGGCTGCCGGTGGTGGCCGCCTCGTACTGCCGCCAGCCCAGGTCCCCGGTCTCGACGCCCACCGACACGCCCCTCGCCCGGGGGTCGCCGGCGATCTTCGTCCGGCGCTGGACGCCGCCCCCGAGCCCCCCGTGCAGGGTCGACGTCGTGCCGCGGACCGCCTCGAACCGCGCCCACTCCAGGTGCGACGACGCATCGAGCTCGGCCCCGAACCCGGGGAGCGGCAACCCGTCGGTGAGGAGAAAGCGGTCGGTGGCGGGCGCTCCGCGCAACCGCACCACGGTGGGGTGGCCCACGCCCCCCGCCCGGCCCACGCTCACGCCGGGCACCCGCCGAAGGAAGGTCGCGAGCGAGTGGTCGCGGGCCTCGAACGCGTCGAGGTTCTCGACCGTCGTGGTGAGCCCGGGACCCGCCCCGAGGAGGCGGTCGCCGCCGCGCAGCCGGACCTGGACGTCGGCGGCGCTGCGCAGCGTGAAGTCGCGGCGAATCGTGATGTCGGCGACCACCGTGACCTGGAACGAGGGCTCCACCACCTGCTCCGGATCGTCGATGGTGGGGTCGTAGAGCCCGGGCTGCAACCCTTCGAGCCGGTAGTCGCCGTCGCCGTCGGTCACCGCCGACACCACGGTGTCGGTCCGGGTGAAGGTCAGCCGCAGGCCCTCGACCGGTATGCCGGCGGGGGTCGTCACGGTTCCCGTCAGCGTCCCGAGGCCCTGGGCGGACGCGGAAGCGGCGACGGCCCAGCCGATGAGGGCGAGTCGGGCGACGCGGGCGAGGATTCGTGATCGGGTCATGGTCGACGGAGTTCACTAGACAGTGTACATGGCATCGGAGCTTGAGACGCGATTCGACCCCATCCGGCCGGACCCGTTCCCCGTCAGGCCAGGCTGCGGCCGGGGGCGGCGGCCGCGGGGCGCCGGCCGGACGGCGGAGGACACGCGAGCGGGCTGCAGGTCAGGAGTCGCAACGGTGCTCGGGAAGTGTCCCGGCCGCCCGCAGGCCACGTCGTCGCCGCGGGCGGCCGGTGCGCGCAATCAGTATCGGAACAGGTACGAGATCTTGGTGAAGAACGCGCGGTTGGTCCGCATGAGGTCCGTCGTGTAGAACACGGGATTGCCCAGGTACGCGTACTGTCTGTTCGCGCTGTCGAATATCAGGTCGCCCTGCTGGTACCGGTCGTCGTAGCCGATGAAGAACACGGTCCCAGAGTTGATGCGGTACGTGAACAGCACGTTCGCGCCCATGGTGCGCTGGAACGTGTTGTACTCCAGGATGTTCCGCAGCAGCAGCCGGTCCGTGAACTGGAAGGTGGTCAGGGCCCGGTAGATCTTGACGTCGAAGATCTCGGTGTCCGAGAAGGGATCGATCAGGTTGCTCGTGCTGATGTTGACCTGCGACTGCAGCCGGCTGAACGGGCGCAGTGACATGAAGACGCCGCCGCGGCCGCCCGTCCCCAGGAACGAGTTCGCGGGGTTCGAGAGGTCGTAGCGCACCTGGTCGCCGTAGCTGAAGAACCCGCCGATCGAGAGCTCCCGGATCGTGCTGACGTTGCCGCCGAGCGAGTAGTACTCCTTGTCGAAGTTGATGCCGCCGAACCGCTCCATGTCGCGGCTGTAGCCGGCGTTCACGCGGATGTTCTTCGCGAACGAGAAGTTCACGCCGGCGTTCGCCATCTCGTCCTCGAGGACGTTCTCGAAGTTCCAGTTCCGGGTGTAGTTGAACGACGGCCCCCAGTTGATGAGCCAGCTCTCGGGCCACCAGCGGTAGCCGACGTTGCCGGTGCCGGCCTTGATGTCGCGCCGCCGGACGAACCCGACCGCGGTGTCGAACTCCGGGTCGATGGTGTAGCCGGCCACGAAGTAGGTCAGGTTGCGGCCGTTGCTGCGGAGGCCGGCGTCGAACATGTTCCCGGCCGTGTCGTCGAACGCGCCCACGCAGCCCTCCGCGCCCCACGACCCGCAGTCGCGGTTCTGCGACGTGATGGCCCGGAACCCGACGGACGTCGCGTCGTTCAGCCGGAAGTTGCCGTCGAGCCCGCCGAGGCGGCTGTACCCGCCGAGGAACTCCCGGTCGGTGACGATGGCCCCGATGTGGGACTCCGCGTACAGGTCGTAGCGCACGCGCCCGATGACCACGTCGGCGGTCTTGCCGTAGCGGAAGTCGCTGTCCCGGTAGGCGTCGCCGAGGTTGCCGGGCGCCTCGTCGTTGGCGACGAGCACGCCGACGGTGGTGTTGCCGACCTTGCCGGTGAGCTTCCCGCCGTAGCGGGGGTCGACGATCGTGCGGGTGTGCACGAAGTTCACCGGCCCCGGCATGTTGAAGATCTCCTGCCCCTCGAGGAAGAAGGGGCGCATCTCGGGATAGAACAGCGGGAACCGCTGGTTCACCTCGATCTGCGGCCGGTCGGACTCGATCTGCGAGAAGTCGGGGTTGTAGGTGACGTCGAGGGTGAGGTTCGAGGTCACGCCGTACTTGAGGTTGACGCCGCCCTCCGGCTGCGCCTCGTCGGTGAGGCCGCCCGAGCTGCGGTCGAGGCTGTCGACCCGGATGGCGGTGGCGGTGGGCAGGATCTCCAGGTTTCGGCTCGTGGACAGGTCGCTGAGCCCGTCGAGCACCCCCATCTGGGGCAGCAGGCCGGACACGTCGCGCGACATCGGCGACCAGACGACGGTCTCGTCCTTGCCGCGGATGCGCCGGGCAATCTGGAACCCCCAGCGGTGGGTGCTGCGGGCGGGATAGCGCAGGCTCTTGAACGGGATGGCCATCTCCGCCGTCCACCCGTCGTCGACGACGGTGCCGCCCGTCTCGTACAGGGCGTCCCACGACCGGTCGCCCCAGCGCACCCCGGTGAAGCTGCTGCGGCC
Source organism: Vicinamibacterales bacterium (assembly GCA_965207615.1). Classification (GTDB taxonomy): domain Bacteria; phylum Acidobacteriota; class Vicinamibacteria; order Vicinamibacterales; family UBA8438; genus JAJEEA01. The sequence goes on along the minus strand of CBDBMZ010000003.1, from coordinate 5,609,826 downwards.
GCCCATCGAGAACCCGCCGCCCCGGCTGCTGCGACCGCTGCTGCCGCTGCCGAACCGCGCCTCGAGGATCGAGTCGTTCTGGACGCCGTAGCCGTTCACCGAGAACACGTACGCCCGCTGCTGGTCGAGGAACGGGTCGAAGTAGACCGAGATGATGTCGTCGCCGAAGAACGCCTGGTCGCGGTCGACCCGGTTCGCGCGCATCATCGAGGGCTCGGAGTAGTGCGCGTACACCCCGAAGTAGAGGTGGGTGTCGTCGTAGGCGAGGTAGACCTCGGTGTCCTCGGTCGCCGGCTCCCCCTCGAGCGGGCTCTGCTGCACGAACTCGGTGATGCGGGTGGCCCGCTGCCAGATAGCGTCGTCGAGGTTGCCGTCGATCTGCGGCGGCTGGGCCGTCCGAACCGCGGTGACGCTGGGCCGGCCCGCGAGGATGCCGAGCGAGGCGGCCGGGGCAAGGCCGGCGGCGGTGGGACGCGTCGGCGCACCGACCGCGGTCACGCCGGAGGGCCGCGGTCCGCCCACGCCGAACCGCTCGGCGGCACCGGCGGGCGAGCCACCGGAGGAGCCCGCCGGCCCGCGGCGGGGAGAGCCGCCGGGGGCGGCGCGGTTCGCCGGACCGCGCGGCGGCAGAATGATGCCCCCGGTCACCTCGCCGTTGCCGGCGCCCTCCGGGGCGGAGGCCTCCCCGGCGCCGGGGTCGAATCGACCCGGCCCGCCGAATCGACTGTCCCTGATCGCGCGCTCGAAGTCGAAGCCGCCGGAGCCCTCGCGGGAGGTTCCGGCGCGCCGGCCGGCGGCTCCAGGCCCGGAGCCGGCGCCGCCTTCGCCGAACCGTTCCGCCCCGCGACCGCCGCCGGCCGCGGGTCCGAAGCCGCCCGCGCCCGCGCCGAACGACTCCGCACGTCCCCCGCCCGCGGGTCCGAAACCGACGTCTCCCTCGCTGGCGCGACCGAGCGGGGGGCGGCCGACCGCGCGGGCGGCGCGCCCGGGGTCGGCCCGCCCGACCCCGAACGGCGCGCGGCCGCCGCCTCCGGTCGGTGGCGCCGGAGCGGAGCCGAGCGCCGCCCGCGCACCGGCGCCGCGGGTCAGCTCGCCGGCAATCCGGTCCTGCAGTTCGAAGATGTCGGCGAACGCGCCGTCGACGCGCGCGGTGGCGGCGAGGGCGCCGCTCAGCGTGTCGACGAGCCGCGCGGTGATGCGCAGCCTGTCGCCGACGCGCTGGTAGCCGCCGGCGACGACCCAGCGGGAGCCCAACTCGCGCCCCAGCGCCGTCACCGCCGTGTCGTCCCGGTTCGCGCCGCCGCCCATCGCGGCCGAGACGCGCTCCAGCGCGACCACCGTGAAGGCGTCCCGGGTCTCGAGGTCGGCCGCGACCGTCTCCGCGATGCCGTGTCCCAGCCAGTCGTCCCGCTCGTCGCGGGAGATGTTGGTGAACGGCACGACCGCCACCGACTCGACGGCCGTCGACCCGGCGGAGACGGCCTGGGCGGCGGGCGGCGCCGGGCGGCGGGTGCCCTGACCCGCAACCGCGGCGGTTGCGACGGTGGAGGCCGCGACAAGCAACGTGACGCGGCCGAGGACGCCGGCGAGGCAGCGGATTCTCATGATGCGTCGTTCCGACACCCCCCCGCGGTTCCGTCGAAGAAACCGCGGAGAACCCAGTCGACACCCTCCGGCTCCGTCGACGGAGCGGCGGAGAGCCCCTGTCGTTCAGACGGATCGGGCGAACGCGCCGTTTACCGATCCGTCACGGCCGGGCCCCGTTCGGCCCGCGCCGCCACCGCCGCCACGGGTGCGAATGCGAAGGCCGCAACCGCCGGTCATGCCGCGGGCGGCGCTCCGTCCCCGACGCGGGCCGCGATCTCCCGCGTCATCGCGGACCCGCTCACCGCGGTGGTCTGCCCGTCGGTAACGAGATCCGCGGTCCGAAGCCCGTCGGCCAGCGCCGAGCCTATCGCCCTCTCGACCGCGTCGGCCTCGGCGTGCGCCCCGAGGGCGTGCCGCAGCAGCATGGCGGCCGAGGCGATGGCCCCGATGGGGTTGGCCACGTCCTGGCCGGCGAGCGCCGGGGCCGACCCGTGGACGGGCTCGAAGAGCCCCCCGCCACCGCCGATGCTCGCCGACGGCAGGAGCCCGAGCGACCCCACGACGGCGCCCGCCTCGTCCGAGAGGATGTCCCCGAACAGGTTGCCGGACAGCACCACGTCGAACTGCTTCGGGCTCGTCGCGAGGAGGAGGGCGCAGGCGTCGACGTACTGGTGCTCGAGGGTCACCGCCGGGTGCCGCGCGCCGACCTCGGTCACCACCTCGCGCCAGAGGCGGGAGGTCTCGAGCACGTTCGCCTTGTCCACCGACGTCACGCGCGACCGGCGCACGGCCGCACTCTCGAAGGCGACCTCGGCGATGCGCTCGATCTCGGGCCGGGAATAGCGCATGGTGTTGAACGCCGACTGCCGGTCCTCGGCCACCCCGCGCGGCTCGCCGTAGTAGATGCCGCCGGTCAGCTCGCGGACGATGAGCAGGTCCGCCCCCGCCACGCGGTCGGGCTTGAACGCGCCGCCGTCCTCGAGCCCGGGCCAGACCCGCGCCGGCCGCAGGTTGGCGAACACCCCCAAGGCGCGGCGCAGTTGAAGGAGCGCCGTCTCCGGGCGGCCCTCGCTCGACCCCCGGTCGAACGCGGGGTCGCCGACCGCCCCGAGGAGCACCGCGTCGGCGGCGAGACAGGCCTCGCGGGTCTCGTCGGGCAGCGGGGGCCGCCCCCCACGGAGGGCCGCCCCGCCCACCGGGTGCGACGTCATCGTGAGGGCGTGGCCGAACCGCTCGCCCACGGCGCGCAGAATCTGCTCGGCCGCCGCCGTGACCTCCGGTCCGATGCCGTCGCCCGGCAGCAGGGCAATCGTCGCCTGCATGACGCCGATTCAGGCCGCCCCGGCCGACCGGTCGGCCTGGAGGCGGGCGACGATGGCGGCGAGGTCGGTGTCCTCGACCGTCTTCTGGCGGTCCGCGAGGTCGATCATGGCCCGGTACACACGGTCCAGCTCGAGCCGGCTCAGCTCGAACCCGAGCTGCTCGCACCGCTGCTTGACCGCGTGGCGGCCCGAGTGCTTGCCGAGGACGAGGGTGGACTGGGCCACCCCGACGTCGGCCGGGCGCATGATCTCGTAGGTGCGGCGGTCCTTGATCACGCCGTCCTGGTGGATGCCCGCCTCGTGGGCGAACGCGTTGCGCCCCACGATGGCCTTGTTGGCCTGCACCGGCTCGTGGGTCAGCTCGGACAGCAGGCGGCTCGTGGGGTAGATCTCGGCGGTCTCGATGCCGGTCGCATACGGCATCCGGTCGTGCCGCACCCGCGTCACCATCACCAGCTCCTCGAGCGACGCGTTGCCGGCCCGCTCGCCGATGCCGTTGACGGTGCACTCGATCTGCCGGCACCCGGCGCGCACCGCGGCCAGCGAGTTCGCCACCGCCAGCCCGAGGTCGTCGTGGCAGTGGGCGCTGAACACGGCCCGGTCGGCGTTGGGGACGCGGCCGATGATGCCGCTGAAGAACTGTTCTATCTCGTCCGCCGTGCAGTAGCCCACGGTGTCGGGCAGGTTGATGGTCGTCGCCCCCTGCTCGATGGCGGTCTCGACGACCCGGCACAGGAAGTCCGTGTCGCTGCGCGTGGCGTCCTCCGCCGAGAACTCCACGTCGTCGGTGAACGAGCGGGCCAGCTTCACGTTGTCAACCACCGACCGCAGGCACTCCTCGCGCGAGATGCGGAGCTTCCGCTCGAGGTGCAGGTCGGAGGTGGCGATGAACGTGTGGATGCGGGAGCGCCGGGCCGGCTCCACCGACTCGGCCGCGCACTCGATGTCGGCGGGGTTGCACCGGGCGAGGCCGGCGATGACCGGCCCGTCGATCTCGGACGCGATGAGGCGGACCGCCTCGGCGTCGTCCTTCGACGCGATCGGGAACCCCGCCTCCATCACGTCGACCCCGAGCACCTGGAGCTGGCGCGCGAGCTGCAGCTTCTCGGCCGTGTTCATCGAGAAGCCGGGGGCCTGCTCGCCGTCGCGCAGGGTGGTGTCGAAGATGATCAGTCTGTCGTCCGCCACGGTGTCTCTCCCTGGTTGCTTCTTGTCGACATTAGCGTGGAAACCGTCGCTGGCGGCTCCGATTTGCGGCCCGAGCGACCTGCGGGAGAGTCCCGCCCGGCCGTGTCTCTAGTTCACGTTCAGCCGGGCAAGAAGTCAAGCTTATAATCGTTACGATTTAATAACCCCTGTTTATGGAGTGCGGCGAGATGGAACTGCACGAGCTCCAGGTGTTTCAGGTGGTCGCGGCCGAGCGGAGCTTCTCGCGGGCGGCGGCGCGGCTGCACCGCACCCAGCCCGCGGTGAGCCAGGCGATCCGGCGGCTGGAGGACGAGCTCGGCGAGCGGCTGTTCGACCGGTCGTCGAAGGGCGGGCGGCTGACCGAGACCGGCGCCGTTCTGCTCGACTACGCCGAGCGCCTGTCGCGCCTCCGGAACGAGGCGGTGGGCGCGGTGCGCGAGCTGCAGGAGTTGCGGCGGGGGCGGGTGGTCGTCGGCGTCAACGAGGCGGCCGTGCACGTGCTGCTGCCCATCGTGGTGCTGTTCCGGCAGGAGCACCCCCACGCCCAGGTCGAGATGCGCCGGGTGCACTCGCGGCAGATTCCCGGCGAGGTCCTCGACCGCAGCCTCGACTTCGGACTGGTGACCTATCCTCCCGGCGAGCGCGGGCTGCGGTCGGTACGGCTCGGCGTCGACGAGCTGGTCATGCTGACCCATCCGGACCATCCGCTGGCGCAACGCCGGACCATCACGATGAGCGAGTTCGGGCACCAGACGGTCATCGCGCACAACGATCCGTCGCCGCGGCGCGACCTCGTCCTGCGGCTCTTCGAGGAGCAGCACGCGTCGATCAACATCCAGCTTTCGCTGCCGAGCCTGGACGGCATCAAGCGGGCGGTGGAGATGGACCTGGGGGTGGCGCTGCTGCCGCGGCGGTGCGCGCTCTCCGAGATCGCCCGGGGACAGCTCGCGGCAGTTCCGGTACCCGAGCTGCGCGCCCCCCGCGACCTGCGGCTCGTCTATCGACGCACCGGAGAGTCGTCGCACGCCGCCGCCGCCTTTCTCGAGGCGGCCCGGGCACACGCGGCCGGCCCGAGACGGCCCGCGTCGAAACGGGCCACCGGCGCGGGTCAGAAGCCGCGCACGTAGGGCACGCGGGACGCGACCCCGCGGACGACGTCGAAGTCGTCGAGGAGCATCCCGGTGGCGTCCCATGTCCCCGAGAGAAGGGCGTCGCGAACCTGGTCCTCGACGATGACGGAGACGCGCTCCCCGTCCGCGTCGAGGACGCGCTCGGCGACCGACAGGGTCAAGGAGGTGGCGGGAGCCACCTCTACCCGGGTCATGAGCCCGCCGATCACGTCACGCGGGGCGGTCACGCACGCGAGGCCGATGGCGAGCGAGTTCCCCCGGAAGATCTCGGCGAACGACTCGCCGACGCACGCGCCGATGCCCCAGCGCTTCAGCGCCTGCGGGGCGTGCTCGCGGGACGAGCCCGAGCCGAAGTTCTCGTTTACCAGCAGGATCCGCGCCCCCGCGTAGGCGGGGTTCGAGAACGGGTGATCTGGCCTGGCCGCGCGGTCGTCCTCGAAGACGTGGTCGCCGAGCCCGTCGAACGTGATCGCCTTCAGGAACCGCGCGGGAATGATGCGGTCGGTGTCGATGTTGTCGCCGCGCACGGGTATCCCGGTGCCTTCGATACGGTCGATCTCACGCGTGGACAATGGCTCTCTCCAGTTCGCCGCCGGCCGGCCCGGTCATCTTCGCTTGCGCGCCGAGCGTCGCGCGGCGCCTCCGAACGCCGCCCGGGCGACTCTCCAGGGAATCCTGATCGTTCTGCCGCAACGGGCCGGCCGGTCGCCGCCTCGCGGTGCCGCCCGCCGCCCGACCGACGCGAGCAGTTCACGCCCCGCGGGCGCCGGCTCCCGGCGGCTGGAGCACCGCCCGCACGTCGGTCACCTCGCCGGCCACCGCGGCGGCGGCGACCATGGCAGGGCTCATCAGCAGGGTGCGGCCGGTGGGGCTGCCCTGGCGCCCCTTGAAGTTCCGGTTCGACGACGACGCGCAGACCTGCCGGCCCTCGAGCCGGTCGGGGTTCATGGCCAGGCACATCGAGCACCCCGCGCCGCGCCACTCGAACCCCGCCTCGCGGAACACCTGGTCGAGGCCCTCCGCCTCGGCCGCCGCGCGCACCGCCACCGAGCCAGGCACCACCAGCGCCTTCACGTGGCGCGCCACCCGCTGCCCCTTCGCGATGCGCGCCGCCTCGCGCAGGTCCGACAGGCGCGAGTTGGTGCAGGAACCGACGAAGGCGACGTCGATCTTCGTGCCCCGGATGGGATCGCCGCCGGCGAGCCCCATGAACTCCAGGGCCTCGGCCACCCCGCCGTTCGACCCCGCGGCCGGTATGCGCTCGCTCACCCCCACCGACTGCCCCGGGTTGATGCCCCAGGTCACCCGCGGCTCGATCCCGGCGCCGTCTATCTCGACCACGTCGTCGTAGTCCGCCCCGGGGTCCGAGGCCATCGACCGCCACCACGAGACGGCCCGGTCGAACGCCTCCCCCGCCGGCGCGAACGGCCGCCCCCGCAGGTAGTCGAACGTCGTCTCGTCGGGGTTCACGTAGCCGACCCGCGCCCCGCCCTCGATCGACATGTTGCAAACGGTGAGCCGCTCGTCGATGCTCATGCGATCGACGACGCCGCCGCCGTACTCGTAGGCGTGCCCGACGCCGCCCTTCACGCCGAGCCGGTGGATGATCTCGAGCACCACGTCCTTGGCGAACACCCCGGCCGCCAGCTCGCCCTCGACGGAGATGCGCCGCACCTTGAGGGGGCTCATGGCCAGCGACTGCGAGGCCAGCACGTCGCGCACCTGCGAAGTCCCGATGCCGAGCGCGACCGCGCCCAGGGCGCCGTGGGTCGAGGTGTGGCTGTCGCCGCAGGCGATGGTCATGCCGGGCTGGGTGAGCCCCAGTTCGGGGCCGATGACGTGCACGATGCCCTGGCGCTCGCTGTCGAGGTTCCAGAGCCGAATGCCGAACTCCCGGCAGTTCCGCTCGAGGGCCGAGAGCATCGCCTCGGCCAGGGGGTCGGCGAAGGGCCGGGCCTGGTCGAGGGTGGGGATGATGTGGTCGGTGGTGGCGAACGTGCGCTCGGGGAACGCCACGCCGATACCGCGGGACCGCAGCATGTCGAACGCCTGCGGCGTCGTCACCTCGTGGATCAGGTGCAGCCCGATGAAGAGCTGCGTCTGGCCCGTCGACAGGGGACGCACCGTGTGGAGGTCCCAGACCTTCTGGAGAAGTGTTCTGCCCATGCGGTTTCCAGTCCCGCGACATCGGCCGCGGCGGCGGCAATTTCGTGGTCGCGGCTCCGGTCGTCCGGCGCCGCGGGCTACGCCGGCGGCGCGGCGGGGTCGGCCGGCGCGGCCGGGTCGGCAGGCTCTACGGGTTCGGCGGGCTCCACCGGTTCGGTAGCCCCGGCCGGTTCGGCGGGCTCGGCCGGTTCGACAGGCGCGACCGGTTCGGCCGGTTCGACAGGCGCGACCGGTTCGGCCGGTTCGACAGGCGCGGCCGGGTCGGCCGGTTCGACAGGCGCGGCCGGTTCGGCCGGTTCGACAGGCGCGGCCGGTTCGGCCGGTTCGACAGGCGCGGCCGGGTCGGCGGGCTCGGCCGGCGCGGCCTCGACCGGCTCCGCGGGCGCAGCGGGATCAGCCGGTTCGACGGGCGCGGCAGCGGCCTCGGGCTCGACCGGCGCAGCCGGTGCGACCGGCTCGATGCGCAGGTCGTCCGCCTCGAGCGCGGCGTCGGCGTCCTCGATGTCCTTCAGGAGCTCTTCGCGGGTCTTGTGCACCCGGTTGTAGCTGCCGGCGGCGATCACGTAGTACCAGCTTGCGAAGCGGGTAGCGAGCTCCTCGGCGCGGGCGCGCCCGTCGGCGGTGCGGCGCTCCCACTGCGCGTGCAGGTCGGCCCGCTCCCGGTTCTCGCGGTCGGCGTCGGTCCACTGCGACTCGGCCTTGTTCTCGAAATCGCGGTTGGCGGGCCGCTCGGGCTCGGGCAGGGCCTCGGCATCGAACTCGGCGTTGATGAGGACGTAGCGGTTCTCGCCGCCGCCGGTCTCCTCGTCGTCGCTCGTCTCGTCGCCGATCGACACCGCGTTGCCGCTGCCGTACAGGATCTCGCCGAAGCGCAGCGTGTAGAGCACCCCGAGGTCGGTGCGCACCCTCAGCTCGCCCTCGTTGGACAGCATCTCGCCGGCCTGGGTCGGGTAGAAGCCCCGCGCCTGCATCGTCTGCAGGTCGGCGTTGGTGATGGTGCGCTCCTCGAACGCCTGCCGCAGGTTGCCGGACAGGCCCTCCGGCTTGGGGCGCACCCCGACGATCCGGATCCCCATGAGGCCGCCGACGAGCAGGTTCATCTGCACGTAGTCGACCTCCTTCCCCTCGGGCAGGTCGCTGCCCGTCCACACGTCCTGCTCGACCCAGTCGACGGTGAACTCGCCCCGCCGCACCACGCTCCCGGTGCGCTCGTCGACCTGGTACTCGTTCAGCTCGATCCGCTTGACGTCGTCGCGCTCGACGCCGAGCAGGTTGGTCTCGATCCAGTCGCTGAAGTCGGTCGAGATGCCGATGTCGGTCCTCGCCGCGTAGACGCGGTTCTGGTCGGGCACCCGCACGAAGTTCAGCCCCGGCCGCCCCTCGACCGGGTCGCCGATGACGAGGTCGGCCAGCACCTCCTCGCTCGCCCCCCGGAAGGTGACCCGGCGCCCGCGCCCCCGCAGGGTGCTCACGGTCTCGTCGAGGGGATCGACGACCCCGAACGCCTCGTGATCGGTGACGCTGTCGGAGCGGAAGTCGTCCTTGGTGATGGCGATCATGCCCGCCGCGGTGCTCGCGAGCCGCTCTTCTCCATCGGCGGGATAGTCGTGGTGCGAGGGGATGGTCCACAGGCCGTTCCGGTTCATCACCCGGAAGACGGCGGCGGCCGCGGTGTCCTCGTCGAACTCGACGACCTCGAGCGACGTGGCCGCTTCGGAGTCCGTGAAGTCGGGGAAGAACGTCTCGCCGACGTCGAAGAACGCGTCCGGCGCCGAGCGGCTCGGCGAGGTGGCGAGAGCGAGGGCGACGACCAGGATGGCCGCGCCGCCGAATGCCGTCGTCTTTTCCAGTTCCGTCATGGTTCTACCCCGTCGAATCGAAGCGGCCCCGATGCGGGGCCGGCTTACCGGAACGTGAAACGGTTCAGTCCCGCAGGCGCCGGGCGGCGGCCGCGCCCTCGCGCTCGCGCCGCTGGCGGCGCACGAAGATCATCACCCCGAGCGCGAACACCGGCACCGGCGGCAGCAGGATCGCGAACGTCTTGATCGTGCTCTGTATGCGCCGGACCTGGGTCTCCATCCGCTCGAGGCTGGCCCGGATCTTGGTCTGCTTCTCGGTCTCGATGTTGGCCGACTGCACGCTCAGACGCCGGTTCTCGACCTCCTCGGCGTTGCGGACCATGATTTGCCTGGCCTGCGCGTCGATGTCGGTGCGGTTCTGCACCTCGGCCACCCGCTCGTTCAGGCGGTTCTGGGCGTCGGTCAGCGCCTGCTCCGCCTCCTCTTCCGCCTGCTGCTCGTCGAGCGTGCGCTGCTCGATGAACTCGGCGGTCCGGGCCTCGACCTGCTCCAGGGTCCGGTGGCGGGCGCGCCGGCTGCGCAGCTCGATGAACGAGTCGTCCTCGAGCAGCGAGTCCATCGCGTTCAGGAAGAACGTGACGTTGTCGAAGTTGAGGTTGCCGGGCGCCACCTCGCGAATCTGGAAGAACTGCTCGCTGATGAAGTCGAGGTCGGCGACCACCACGAGGTTCAGGGGGCCTTCCGTGGTCCAGTCCGCGCCGGAGTCGTCCTCCTCGGCCGCGGCGTCCTCGCCGGCGCCGGGCTCGCCCGTCTCGGGGGACCCGTCCCCCTCGGCCGCGCCCGCCGGGGCCTCGGACTCCGCTGCCACGGGCTCTACCGCTTCGGCCTGGTCGGCAGCCTGCGCGGAAGCACCAGCCTCGGCCGCCGCCGGTGCGTCCGTCCCGGCCTGCGGCTCCTGGCCCGATGCGGCGGGCTCCCCCGACTCCGCCGACGGCTCCGTCTCCGAAGTCGCGTCAGACGATGCTTCGGATTCCGGCTGCACTTCGGAGTCCGTTGATCCTTCGGACTCGCTCGACGCGGCGGACTCGCTCGACGCGGCGGACTCGCTCGACGCGGCGGTCGCGGCCGGTTCCGTCCCCGAACTGGATTCCGATGCCGACTCCAGCGCCTCGTCCGCGCCGGCTTCGTCCTCTTCCCCCGCCTCGCCCGCGGACCCGTCCTCGACGGCGGCTTCCGACTCCGGTTCCTCGTCCGCGCCGGCTTCGTCCCCCGCCTCATCACCCGGGGACTCGTCCCCGGCGAGGCCCTCGTCCGCGCCGGCGGCCTCACCATCCACGGGAGGCGCCGCCGGCGCCGGTCGCGTGCGCCTCACCCGCGCCGCCACCACGAAGTCCTCGTCGTCCTGCTCGCGAACCGGGCTGGGGTTGATCGAGGGGCCGAAGAAGCTCTGCCGCACGATCGAGAAGTAGCCGGTATGCCCCGACACGACGCCGGTCCGCAGCAGCGGCTCGAACTCGATGTCGGGATCGACGTCGGGGCCGCTCGCCGGCCGCAGGAACCCGGGGTACAGGAACACCAGCTCCTGCAGGTCGCGGACCACGTCCACGTCGGGATTGAAGGTCTCCGGGTTCTCGTTACCGGGGCCGAGGAAGACCACCTCGGACGGCATGTACGACAGGTCCGGGTGCGGGTTGTAGCTGTCCCAGAGGATCCGGGTCGGCTCCCAGTCGATGCCGAGGTCCCGTATCCACTGCCGGACGTTGCCCCGAGGGCCCGGCCGGGCCGAGCCGGGCGGATAGGTGAACGGGTTGCCGTCTCCCACCCACTCGGTCGGGGCGAGGGTCGGGTTCACGGCCGGCAGCGGGTCGACCAGGATCATCGCCGGCCGGCCCCGGCGGACGTACTCGGCGACGTTGGCCATCTGGTCGGTCTGCATCGACGACGGCAGGGCGACGAGGAGCGCGTCGATGTCCTCCGGGATCGGGAACTCCGCGTTGACCTCGACCACCTCGTACTGCTTGCGCAGCTCGCCCACCACCGACCACTGCGGCAGTTGCTGCTCGCTCGCGAGGTTCTGGCCCCCGAAGATCTTCACCATCGTGTCGACCACGCCGACCCGTTGGCGCTCGGTGCCCGACACCACGCGGATGGTGCGCACCACCTCGTACTCCGTGGGCAGCCCCCGGTCGAAGAACGGGATGACCTGCTGCTCGGCCCCCGAGGTGAACGCGACGCCCATGAAGACGTCGACGATCTCCGAGCGGCCGCCGGCGACGTCGCGCATCTGGCGGGGCCCGATGCCGAACTTCTCGCGGGCCCGGATGGCGGCGTCGGAGAACGGCTCGGTGTCCTCTATCAGCACCTCGACCCGGGGGCCGGCGAGGGCGTCGATCTCCTCGAGGGTCCGGATCAGGTTCGATCGCGCCTGCACGAAGAGCTCCGGCACCACCGGGCTCAGGAACGCCTGGATGAACACCGGACGGTCCTGGGGCAGCTCGTCGAGGAGCTGCCGCGTCTCGCCGCTGACCGAGGAGAGCTGCTCGGCGGTGACGTCCAGCCGGACCGCGGCGCGCGCCACCAGCATGTTGATCCCCGCCAGCACGACCGCCACCGCCACCACCCGTATCGCCTGGTGCGCCCACATGGGGAACCCGTCGGGGTCCCGCGGCCAGTGGCGCCGCCCGGCGATCAGGGTGTTCAGGTAGAGGAAGAGCGCGGCCACCGACGCGAACATGGCGAGGCCGGACAGGGTCAGGACGCCCCTGGAGAAGTCCCAGAACGGGGCAAACACGCTGAACGGGGCCACGAGCCGGCCGGCGTCGACGCTGACGGCGGCGACGACCGAGTCGACGAAGATGACCGCGCCGCAGAACGCCGCCCCCAGGATGAACGCGACGGTGACGTTGGCGGTCAGCAGCGACGCGAGCATGCCCACCGGCACCAGCGCCGCCCCCACCAGCCAGAAGCCGATGTAGTTGCCGAGCATCAGCCCCAGGTCGGGGCTCCCCAGGAAGAACAGGACCACCACGTGGCTCAGCGACAGCACCAGCGAGGCGGTGTAGATGCCGAGGGTGGCGAGGTACTTGCCCAGCACGACCTCGAGCTCGGTGGCGGGGAGCGTGAACAGCAGCTCGGCCGTCCCGAGCCGGCGCTCCTCCGACCACACCGACATCGTCAGGGCGGGGATGAACAGCAGCAGGAGGAACGGGAAGACCTGGTTGAGCTGATCGAGGTTCGCGAGGTTGTCGAGGAAGAACCGGTCCTGCCAGAAGGCGGCGGCCGCGCTCAGGAAGATGAACAGGGTGATGAAGACATAGCCCGAGGGACTGCTGAAGTAGAGCCGCAGGTCCCGCTTGGCCAGCGCCCGGACGATTGCGAAGTTGACCATGGTGCCCATCGTCGTCAGTCGTCTCCCATCGGGGTTCGGTTCGCCGGCCGTTAGGCCGGCGTAGCTTCACTGCGGCTCGCGGGTGAGCCGGTAGAACGGCTCGTCGAGGGAGCCGTTCTCCTCGAGGTCCGCAAGCGCCCCGTCGAACACGAGCCGGCCGTTGTGGATCAGCAGCACGCGGTCGGCGACCGCCTCGACCTCCTGCAGGATGTGGGTCGAGATGAGCAGGGTCTTGGTGCGGCCCAGCCGCTGCATGTTCTCGCGGAACTGCTTGATCTGGTTGGGGTCGAGGCCGGCCGTGGGCTCGTCCATGATCAGCACCTCCGGGTCGTGCAGCAGGGCCTGGGCCAACCCCACGCGCTGCTTGTAGCCCTTCGAGAGCTTGCCGATCGGCTTCTCGAGCACGAGCTCGAGGGCGCAGATCTCCCGGACCGCCTCGATACGGTCCCCGAGCGCCCGCGGGGCCATCTCGCGCGCCTCGCCGAAGAAGCCGAGCAGCTCGAGCGGCGTCATGTCGGGGTAGAGCGGCCCGTTCTCGGGCAGGTAGCCGAGCCGCTTCGAGGCCTCGATGCGCTGCTCCCGCACGTCGAACCCGGAGATCGCGGCGCGGCCGGCGCTCGGGGCGAGAAAGCCGGTGAGCATGCGCATCAGGGTGGTCTTGCCGGCCCCGTTCGGCCCCAGGAAGGCCACCACCTGCCCCTGGGGAATCGAGAACGAGGCGTCGTCGACCGCAACGAACGGCCCGTAGTACTTGCTCAGCCCGTGCGCGTCGATCATGGCGGCAGGAGCCGCCGCATCCGCGGCCGGCTCGGCCTCCGGGCTCGCCTTCGCCACAACTTCCTCATCCATATGGTTTTGCCTCGTCGCACCCGCGCGCCAGCGGCTCGCGCCGCGACGACGTCCAGACGCTCACGGACGGCGATGCCGCCGCATGTCGACGATAGGACGCATCCGGGACCCGGTCGGCCGGGGCGGCGCTCCATCGGCCGACGGCCGGTCGCATCATCGGCGAGACCCGGTCCGGTCGGCAACCCAAGAGCATAGTCAATCGGGCCGACGGCCATCAAGTAGCGTCCGCCCGGGGGGTGCACGACGTCATGGTGAGATGACCGCCCCCGACGTTGTCGGTCCGGCGATTTCGGTGTCGTTCTCGGCCGCGTCTCGCCTCTTGTCGTGCGCCCGCGGCCGGCGGGACGGAGCCGGAGACGGCACACCCGTGCGGCGATCGGCGCAGACGGATCTCCGTCGTGGGCGGCAGGGGGCCCGGCGGCCGTGCGATAAGATCCGCGAGGTGCATACACGGCCGACCATGCAGCACGCTTCTCTGCCGTTCTTGCGGTTCCTCGCGGTCCTGCTGCTCGCGGGGTCGGCGGTCGCGGTCCTCGCCGGGGGCCAGCCCGCCCCGCCGGACCCCGTCGATCCGGAGTTGCGCGAGATCATCGACCGGGCCCTCGAGCGCGCGGCCTGGGCCGAGGAGGAGGGCTTCGAGACCCGCTACCGCCGCGCCATGACGCAGCGGGTCCGGCGGTTCGACGGAGCCGGCGAGGTCACCGACGACGAGACCCTGCTCTACGCGCTGGAACCGTACCAGGGCGCCCTGTTCAGCCGGCTGACGGCGAGGGACGGGGAACCGCTCGACGCGCTCGGCCGGCGCGAGCAGGAGAAGCGCTGGGTGGAGTTCCAGGCCGAGATCGCAGACCCGAGAAAGCGCGCGGAGCGGGAGCGGGAGGCGGCGGAGAACGAGATCAAGTTCGACGAAGAGATGGTCGGCCGGTTCACGGCCAGGCTGGAAGGGGTGCGGGACCTGCGGGGTCGCCCCAGCTACGTCATCTCGTTCGAGCCACGTCCCGGGAACCTCCCGGTGCGCAGGCGCATCGACCACGCCCTGAACAACTCCCGGGGCGAGGCCTGGATCGACCGCGAAACCTACGAGATCGCCCAGGTCAGCTTCGAGCTGATGGACCGCGTGCGCCTGTGGTGGGGTATTCTCGGCTCCATCTCCAACGCCACCGGGCGGCTCGAGCGCCGGCCCGTCGCCGGAGACGTCTGGCTGAACACCGAGTTCGACGTCTACTTCCACGTGCGCGTGCTGTTCCGGACCACCCGCCGGAGCACGACGACGCAGTGGAGCGAGTTCGAGCTCGCGGACTGATCGGTCGGGTCGGAAACGCCGCCGGCCCCGGACGCTGACCCGCCGGCCCCGCCCGACCCGCGCTCGGAATCGGCAGCGGCCCGGCTGCGCCGACTCCGTGTGTTGGCCCGCCGGGGAACCTGCCTCGCGTCGTGGCAGGCTCCCGGCGGTCCGCAGGTTCCTCACCTGGCCCGGAGAGCGTCGCCTACGGCTCCGCTCGCCGCCCAAGCAACCCGGCCAGGAGTCTGCACCGTCTACGGCGCAGACTCCTAGCGGGTCAGCGCCCCGTAGACGAAGTTGCGCGAAATCGACTGCACCTCGCCGACCGCGCTCCCCCGGTGCTGGATCATCCCCACGAAGGCGAGGTCCGTCTTCGGATCGATCCAGAACCACGTGCCGGCCGCGCCGCCCCAGCGGTACGTGCCGTCGGCGTACGCCTCGCCCGCGGCGGCGGCGTCGGTGACCACCTCGAAGCCGAAGCTGAAGCCCCGGCCCGCGGGACGCGTGCCGAGCGGCCCCGGCAGCAGGTGGTTCGTCTCCATGATCTCGACCGAGCGCGGCGACAGCACCCGGACGCCGCCGAGCTCGCCGCCGTTCAGCAGCATCTGCATGAACCGCATGTAGTCGCCGGCCGTCGAGTAGAGGCCGCCGCCCCCGGACGGACCGGCCGGCGGCAGGGTGCGCACCTCGTTGTCGGCGAGCTCGAGGCCCTCGTCCCCGTCCTGGTGAATCCGGGCGGCCCGGTCGACGTCGCCCGCCGGCACGAAGAACGCGGTGTCGACCATGCCGAGGGGCTCGAAGATCCGCTCGAGCAGGAACTCGTCGAACGGCTGCCCCGACAGCTTCTCGACGAGGTAGCCCTGCACGTCGACCGAGATGCTGTAGAACCACTCGGTGCCGGGCTGGAACCGCAGCGGCAACGCGCCGAGCTTGTCGATCATGTCCTGCAGCGGCGCGTCGGCGTCGAGGACGCCCTTGTCGCGGTACGCGCGCGCGACGGGGTGGTTGTCGAACCCGTAGTCCAGCCCCCCCGAGTGGGTCAGCAGCTCACGCATCGTCATCGAGCGGGTCGCCACCTCGTGCACCGGCGAGCCGTCGGCGTACTCGCCGGCGTGGACGCGGAGGTCGGCGAACTCGGGGATGAAGTTGGACACCGGCTCGTCGATCTGCCACTTGCCCTCTTCGTAGAGGATCATCAGCGCCGCCGCGGTGATCGGCTTGGTCATCGAGTAGATGAGGAAGATGGAGTCGGCGGCCATCGGCGTCCCCGACTCGACGTCCTGCACCCCCACGCTGTCCACGAAGGCGATCTTGCCGTTCCGCGCGAGCATGGTCACGACGCCCGCCAGCTTCCCTTCGTCGACCATCCGCTGCATGCCGGCGTCGAGGCGCTCGAGGCGCCCGGCGGACAGGCCCACGGCGGCGGGGTCGGCGTGGCCCAGATCGCGCGCGAGCCCGTGGTGCCCCTGGGCCGAGGCCGGCCCGACGGGCAGAAGCCCGATTCCGAGGACCAGCGCGGGCAGCGCGAGGAGAATCGGCAAACGGCGTATGGCAGCTCTTGGCATGGTGATGACTCCTGGACGGAACGGAACTCAAGCGCCCTGCATGGCCCCCGTGTCACGCGGCCACCGGACCTCGCGCGCCACGCCCGGCCACGCGCCGGACTCCCGGTCCCGAGAGGCGCAGTGATGGCACGACCCGATAAGCCTACCCCAAACCGGCGGTCGAGAGATCGGGCCGCGCCGCCGAGACCTTGACATCCGGGTCGGGCGGGTGCAACATCTTCTTGTCGGGTATCTAGGGGTCGGCGTCGAGGGACGCGCGGCTCCTGCCGAATCGCGAGGCCGGGAACGGAGCCCGGGACGACGATTCCCGGGGAAGACGCCAGTGCCGACGAAGAAACCGGACCTGTTGCAGGGGACCCTGGCGCTGCTGATTCTGAAGACCCTGTCCACCGGGCGGATGCACGGTTGGGGCATCTCGCAACGCATCCAGCAGATGTCGCGGGACGTGCTGCAGGTCAACCAGGGGTCGCTCTACCCGGCGCTGCACCGCCTGGAGCAGCAGGGCTGGATTCGCGCCGCGTGGGGCAAGTCGGAGAACAACCGCCAGGCGAAGTACTACGAGCTGACGGCCGGCGGCCGGAACCAGTTGAACGTGGAGACGGAGAACTGGATCCGGATCTCGGCCGCCGTGGCCGGCATCGTGGAAGCCTAGGGTTCGCACCGGCTCCCGACACCGGTCGGTCGCCAATAGGGGCGGCACGCGGCGATCTTTGGCCGCGGGGGGTCGCAACTTTCCGCTCCCGGCCGGCGTCTAACTCGGGGGGACCGCGCAGGACCGGACGCGGCCGCCCGGATGCCGATGGCTCTTGCACCGGCTTCAGAGGAACGTCCTGATGGTCGACATTGCACGTCCTGACATCGCCCGGGCCAAGCGGGTGCGCCAAATCGTGTACGGCATCGGGACCGGAATCGTGGTCATCCTGATCACGGTCGGGGTGTCGCGCCTCGAGCCGGCGGCGCCCAGCGTCGACCGGGACACCGTCTACACCGACACGGTGCAGCGCGGCGAGATGCTGCGGCAGGTGCGGGGAACCGGCACCCTCGTGCCGGAGGAGATCCGCTGGATCTCGGCCATCACCAACAGCACGGTCGAGCGCATCGTCCTCAGGCCCGGCATCACCGTCGAGCCGGACACCGTCATCGTCGAGCTGAGCAACCCCCAGCTCGAGCAGAGCGCGCTCGAGGCGCAGCTCCAGCTCGAGGCGGCGCGGGCCCGCTACAAGAGCCGCCAGGTCGAGCTGGACCGGGACGTGCTGACGCAGCGCGCGACCGTGGCCACCGCGCAATCGATGCTCACCCAGGCGGAGTACGAGGCCAATCTCGACGAGGAGCTGTTCAGGGACCAGCTCGTCTCGGAGCTGCAGCTCCGGCAGAAGCAGTCCGCCGCGAACCAGGCCCGCATCGGGCACGAGATCGAGCAGCAGCGGCTCGATATCCTCATCGACTCGATGGAGACCCAGCTCGCGGCCGAGCAGGCCGAGGTCGACCGCCTCGAGACCATCTACCAGTTGCGCCGGGACGAGGTCGCGGACCTGCGGGTCACGGCGGGAGTCGCGGGCGTCCTGCAGGAGGTGCCCCTCGAGGAAGGGGCCAGCGTCACCCCCGGGACGAACCTCGCGCGCGTCGGCGACCCGACGCAGCTCATGGCCGAGCTGCGGATCGCCGAGACCCAGGCGAGAGACGTCCAGATCGGCCAGCCGGCCAGCATCGACACCCGCAACGGGATCATCCCCGGACACGTCATCCGCATAGATCCCGCGGTGCAGCAGGGCACGGTCACCGTGGACGTGGGGCTCGACGGCGATCTGCCGCGCGGCGCCCGGCCGGACCTGACCGTCGACGGCACCATCGAGCTCGAGCGGCTCGTGGACGTGGTCTACGTGGGCCGACCGGTGTACGGGCAGGAAGACAGCGTGGTAACCCTGTTCAGGCTCGTGCCCGACAGCGACGAGGCGGTGCGGACCCGGGTCAGCCTGGGCCGCAGCTCGGTGAACACCATCGAAGTGCGCGACGGGCTCCGGCCCGGCGATCAGGTCGTGCTGTCCGACATGTCCACGTGGGACGCCGTCGACCGCATTCAGTTGAACTAGGGGCCAGGACACCGGGAACGACCGCCGAGTCCGACCTCCAACGGGACCAGGGCCGCCGCCGGATTCCGCGGGCATCCAGGAGAACCAGCAAAATGAACGACGCAGCCCAGCCGCTGATTCACCTCGACAAGGTGACGAAGATCTTCTTCACGGACGAAGTGGAGACCCATGCGCTCGCGGAGATCGACCTCGATATCTACCCCGGGGAGTACATCGCGATCTCGGGGCCTTCCGGCTGCGGGAAGTCGACGCTGCTGTCGATCCTCGGGCTGCTCGACTCGCCGTCCGACGGTCAGTACCAGTTGAACGGCCGGCCGGTGGCGAGCCTCAAGATGTCGGACCGCGCCCGGACGCGGAACCGCGAGATCGGCTTCATCTTCCAGAGCTTCAACCTGATCGGCGACCTCACCGTCTACGAGAACGTCGAGCTGCCCCTGACCTACCGCGGCATGCGGCCGGCCGAGCGGCGGCAGCGGGTGGACGAGGCCCTCGAGAAGGTGGAGATGGCCCACCGCGCCAAGCACCTGCCCAGCCAGCTCTCCGGGGGCCAGCAGCAGCGGGTGGCGGTGGCCCGCGCCGTCGCCGGCCAACCCTCGATCCTCCTCGCCGACGAGCCGACCGGCAACCTGGACTCGAAGAACGGCGAGGCGGTGATGCAGTTGCTCGCGGGCCTGCACGCCGAGGGGTCGACCATCTGCATGGTCACCCACGACCCCCGCTACGCCCAGCACGCCGGCCGCGAAGTGCACCTGTTCGACGGGCGGGTGGTGGACGGTCCCCCGGACGAGAGCGAGCCGCCCGCGACGCAAGCGTCCGCGTCGTAGCCATCGCCGCCTTCGGGCTCCGCGGTTCTGCGCCCTCCGGAGGCGGTGCCGTTTCACGGCGCGGACTTCCTGACCGGCTCCCCGCGGCCTCGCCGGGATGCCTGGCCGGGCTCGGCGGCACGGGCCCTCGATGACCGTGTAGTACACAGGTTGCGACCGGCCGGGCTATTCGGGGCGCTCGACGGTGGTGTAGTCCAGGTACGATCGGCCGTCGACCTCCGACACGATCGCCGTCAGCCGGTACCGGCCGTCTCCCGACTCGACCCGCACCTCGGACACCTCGACCGCGACCTCGGACGGGTCCGGGCCCTCGCGCAGAGCCTCGTGGAGCACCCGCCCCTGCATGGAGTCGGGAACCTCGATGCCGAAGGTATGGAGGAACGTCGGGGCGAAGTCGACGTTGCCGCTCGGCACCGCGATCTCCACGCCCGCCTTCAGGTCGGGGCCGACCGCCACCAGCGCGTTGTGGATGTCGAACGGGCTCGAGCTGCCGTGGCCGGCGACCCCCGGTTGCGCGGAGGTGCCGCGGAAGCCGTACCGGCCCACCGCCGCCGTCCAGTCGGGCGAGTAGAGGACCTGGGCGGCGCGGGGGTGGCCCCAGCGGGCGAGGTCGAACGACAAGGTGCCGGGCGCCGAGCCCTCGGGAACGCCGGGGCGGCCCCCCCGCGTGAAGACCGCCCCCACCCCGTCCGTCGCCTGCAGGGCGGCGGCGACGCCCGCCACCGCGGCCGGGTCGTCGTCGCGCACGTAGACGGCGCCGGCCCCGGCCACGATGCGCGGGGCGCCGTCGTCGAGGGACCCCGCGAACGGCGCCAGCACCGCGTCGAGGTCGATGCCGCCGGTGTGCTCGGAGAACCCGTGGTCCGAGGTGACCCAGACGTTCGTCGTCTCGGACAGGCCGGCCGCGGCGAGACCGTCCTGCAGGCGCTGGATCTCGGCGTCGAGCCGGAAGAGGGCCTCGACCGTCAGCGGATGACCCATGCCGTGCTGGTGGGCGGTGGTGTCGGGGTCGCTGAGCCACAGCACCGTCACCGCGGGGTCGACCGCCGGCAGGGCGACCTCGAGGAACGCGTCGACGATCCAGCGGTTCCTCCGGTGGTTGGGGGTGCCCGCCTCAGGGACCGGCCCGAGGCGTTCGAGGGCCTGCACGTGCAGATCAGCCGGCAGGCTGTACTCGTAGTGGAGGATGGCCCCGCCGGCGACGGTGTGGTTGAGCAGATAGGACGACCCGCTGGAGCCCGCGCTCATGACGAGGAGCCGGCGGCCCGCCGACTGAAGCGCCTCGCCCAGGGTCGGCGCCGTCAGCAGGCGCTCGTCCCCGGCCGCCTCGATCCGCAGCAGGTTGCCGCGGTCGCTCGTCGAGAGGAACCGGGCGGCGTCGGCCCCGGGAAAGAACACCGAGTTGCCCAGCAACCCGTGGGTCTCCGGCCAGGCCCCGGTGGAGATGGACGCGGCGTTGACCCGGGTCACGGTCGGGAACACCGCGTGATGGCTGGTCATGACGACGCCGCGCCGCCCCAGGGCGTGGAGCGCGGGCATGAAGTGGGGCTGCACGTAGTCGGGGCGCAGCCCGTCGAGCACGATCAGCAGGTGCCGCGTCCGGTCGGCGCCGGCCTCGTCGTCCTGACCGGCCGCCCCGGTCGACGGCGCGGCCAGCGCGAGAGCCAGCGCCAGCACGTGGCGCGCCGCCAGTCTGGCCATCGGGGCGATCAGCGCTTGACCAGGTTCACGAGAGCGCAGCCGAGAACGACGACGAACGGGAGCACGGCGCCGGCGGCGAACACGAACGTGGCGAGAGCACTCGGCTCGGGGAGCATCTGCGAATCCTCCTCTCGATGGCGGCCCGGTTCGACCGGGACGACGGTGGACGACAGGGCGACGATCCGCGGCCTCCGTCGCGGTCTGCGCAAGTCGCGCGCTTCCGATTCTAGCAGCCCAAGGGCGGGCAAGGGCCGCCTGGGAGTCTCCTGCACCGTTCTACGGCGCAGACTCCGTGTCCCTGAACCGTGGTTCGCGAGACAATTCTACGCGGCAGTATTCCAGCGTTCACGGGCATTTGCAGCGATTCAGGTCCTTCGCGAACTTCGCTGACGGAACACTAGTGCGATCCGAAGGGAAACGCCGTGAGCCAGGCCCGCGCATGGTCGATGTCGTCGGTGCGCAGCGTGTCCGGGTTGAAGCCGCGCTCGGCGCCGAGGTAGTACCCCAGCAACTGGAAGGCGACCGCGGCCAGCGGCGGCATCAGCAGCTCGCGGGTCGGGCCCGGCACGGCGATGACGAAGGTCGCGTCCGGGGCCACCGTGTCGTCTCCGTCGACCACCAGGGCCAGGCTCGGCGAGCCGGCGGCCCGGGCCGTGCGCACCGCGTCGTGCAGCCGCGCATACGAGGCCCCGGGGGGCGAGACGACGACCGTGCCGACGTCTTCCGACAGCAGCGAAATAGCGTTGTGCGCGTACTCGGCCGGCCGGTAGGCCTTGCAGAGCAGGCTGCCCTCCTCTTCTATCTTCAACGCACCCTCGCGAGCGGAGAACCAGTTGGCGCCGCCCCCCGACATCAGCAGCGCCCGCTGGTCCTTGAGGGCGTTGGCGATCTGCGACACGTTCACGTCCTCTTCCTCGAGGAACAGCGCCGCCGCGTTCGGCAGCTCGGCGATCGCCGCGCCCAGCTCCTCCGCCTCGCGGGCGTCGAGTGCCCCGGTCGCCGTCCCGATTTCCAGGCCCAGGAGATACAGACCCACCAGACGCGTCGTCAGGACCGACACGTCCGGCCCGCAACGCTGGCCGGCCGGGAAACAGACGCTCTCGTCGCACAGCTCCTCCAGCGCGCTCCCGGGCGTATTGGTGAGGCCGACCGTGAGAAGCCCCCGGTCCCGGGCCAGCCGGCCGGCCTCGAGCGTTTCGAGGCTGCCGCCCGTCGCCGACTGCAGGACGAGGGCCGTCGGCTCCGCCACTCGGCGCCAGTGGTTCGAGAACTCGTGGGACTCGTGGCTCTCCGTGGCCCACCCGGTCCACTGCCGGAACAGGAACGCCCCGAGCTCGGCGGCGTGGAACGCCGAGCCGCACCCGGTGAAGACGAGACGGCGGACGCCCCGTTCGACGAGGCGCCGGGCGAGGGCGGCCAGCTCGGGTCGCAGGCCGGCCGCCTGGCGCATCAGCGCCGGCTGTCGGCGGACATCCTCGATGAGGAGATACGGATGCCCCTGCCGAATGTCGCTGGTGCCCCGGATTCGGGCCCAGAGCGGTACGCGGGTGAGCTCCTCCTCCAGCCAGGCCGGCAGCGGGTCGTCCGGAGTGGGGGGCGGCGCCCCGGGGTTCGCGTCCATGAGGTCGCGCGCCCATTGCGGCAGTCGTCGCTTCGCAGGTCGTCGCATCACGTGTGGTCCGCGGGCCCCTGCGCCCGAAGGACGGTGCAGGATACTAGAAACCGCGTCGGGCGGAAACCTCCGGGCGGTCGCGGGGTGGCCCCCCGCACGCGCAGGAGGCTGCGCCGGGGAACGGCGCGGACTCCCGCAGGGTTGGTTGGGCGCCCCAGCGGAGCCGAAGGCGACGATGGGCGGGCGAGGAGTCGCCTCCTGCAGGGTTGGTTGGGCGCCCAGCGGAGCCGAAGGCGACGATGGGCGGGCCAGGGCCGCCGGGTCGGGGAAGAAACGGTCGTCAAGGGCTGCCGGAACGATTCGCCAGGGTCCGGGCGCGCTCGAAGTGGGCGGGGACGTTGAGCCGGGCGCAGAGGTCGAAGAAAGGCGGCCGCGGGCCTCTCCAGCGCAGATCGTCGACGGAGTCGAACAGCCGTGCGTCCGTCCGCAACGTGGCGAGGTCGCGGAAGCGCCGGGCGAGGTCGCGGTGGCGGGCGAGCTCGCCCGCGAGGCGGCCCGCGCCCCGCACCGCGACGTCCCAGTCGGCGGGGTCGTCCGGTACCGCGTCGATGCGCCCGTAGCGCCCGATCACCGCCGCCGTCGACTTGGCGCCCCACCCCCGCAACCCCGGGAACCCGTCGGCGGCGTCGCCGACGAGGGCGAGGTAGTCGGGAATCGACGCCGGGGCCACCCCGAACTTCTCCCGCACGCCCTCTTCGTCCCGCAGGGCACCGGCCCGGCGGTCGAACTGCACCACCCGGCTCCCGGTCACGCACTGCGCGAGGTCCTTGTCGGGGGTGCAGATGAACACCTGCTCGACGCGGGTGTCGCCGGCCGCGCGCGCCGCCGCGGACGCCAGCGCGTCGTCGGCCTCGAGATCCGTCATCGGCCACACCGCGACCCCGAGGGCGTCGAGGGCTTCCTCGAGCGGAGCGAACTGGCCGAGCAGGGCGGGGTCGACCCCGTCGCCCGTCTTGTAGCCCGGCCAGAGATCGTTGCGGAACGACTCGATGACGTGGTCGGTGGCGACACCGAGGTGGGTCACGTCGTCCTCGAGCATCGACAGCACCGAGCCGAGGACGCCGCGAACCGCGCCCACCTCGCGCCCGTCGACGTCACTGGCCGGCGGCACCGCGTAGAAATGGCGGAACAGCTCGTAGGTCCCGTCGACCAGGAACACGTTCATGCGCGCAGGAGCGTGGGATCAGCTCTCGCGGCGGGTCGGGGTGGCGGCGGTGGGGCAGGGCTCCCAACCCAGGCGGATCAGGTCCCGGCCCAGCTTCCTGGCCGCTTCGGTCAGGGCCGCGAGGTCGTCGTAACGCTCGCTCTCCTCCGATCCGTCAGGATACAGCACCACGAGCTCGCAGGTCTCGGGACGCGAGTCGCAGTGGATGCCCATGAACCGGGGCGGCCCCTCGGCCGCCTTGAAGAACCACAGCATCACCGTGTTGTATCGGGCCGGATCGGGTGCCCTACAGCCGCCACGGGCGATTTGCGTGCAATCCTGGGTCATACCGGGCGTTGGCAGGAAGCCGCGGTCCGGTCGGCCGTGGCCGAGCCGCCGGCTCGACGGAACCACCGTGTCGAGCCCACCGTAGAGTCCGGCCAGGAGCCTGCGCCGTAGAACGGCGCGGGATCCCGGAAGGTTGGTTGGGCGCCAAGCGGAGCCGTCAGGCGACGATGGGCGGGCCGGAGGCAACCGGATCGCGCCGCGGCTGGCCGCGCCGTGAATAGCCGGCCGGCCGCTACGTAGAAGGGGACAGTGCATACCGTGATGGTTGAGTCCGCGGCGCCGGCGCTGGTCGCCGACGACGCCGAATCCGACCGACGGCTCATCGACCAGGCCAGGGCCGGAGAGCCGGCCGCGCGCGACGCCCTGGCCCGGCGCTATCGCCGGGCCGCGTACCTGCTGGCCCTCCAGATGCTGGGCAACCGGGACGACGCGATGGACGTGACCCAGGACGCGATGCTGCGGTTCTTCAGCACTCTGAAGAGCTTCGACGCCACCCGCCGCGTGCAGCCCTGGCTGTTCACCATCGTGCGGAACCAGGTGCGCGACCTCTGGCGCCAGCGGCAGCGGCGCCCGGCCGACGCCGGCGGCGGGTCGGACGCCCTGGTCGGGCAACTGGCCGCCCCGCAGCCGGGGCCGGAGGCGGATCTCCACCGCCGGGAGCTGAAGGAGCGCGTCTGGCGCGCGCTCGCGGCGCTGCCGGCCGAGAAGCGCGAGATCATCGTGCTGCGCGACTTCCACGACCTGTCCTACAGCGACATCGCGCAGGTGCTCGGCATCCCCATCGGGACGGTGATGTCGCGGCTGCACGGCGCCCGGCGGCAGCTCCGGGCGCGGCTCGAAGAAGAAGGGGGACGTCATGCCTGAGCCCTGTGGGCGGACGTTCGACGAGGCCCTGCTCTCCGGTTACGTCGACCGGGCGCTGGTGCAGCGCGACGAGCAGCGGGTCCGGGTGCACGTGGAGCAGTGCGCAGTCTGCCGCGCCGCGGTCGAGGACCTGCGCGCGGTGCGGGAGGCGACGATGACGTCCGAGTTCCTGACGCCGCGGGACGACGAGTGGCCCGAGACCCCGCGTACCGAGTCCAGCCGGATGCTGGTGGGGCTGGGGTGGCCGCTGGTGACCGCCTGGGCGGTCCTCATGATCGGCTACGCTTTGTGGGAGAGCTGGCACGAGACGGAGAACCTCGTCGAGCGCCTCCTGCTGGTGGGCGGGGTCACCGGCTTCGCGCTGCTGTTCTTCGGCGTGCTGCTCGACCGGTTGAAGGCGGTGAAGACCGACCGCTACCGCGAGGTGCACAAATGATCGTGGTCACGGCGAATCGAGTGGCGGGCAGGCGGATCGCCCGCACCCTGGGGCTCGTGCGCGGCAACACGATCAGGACGCGCCACCTCGGCAAGGACATCATGGCGGTGCTGCGCAACATCGTCGGCGGCGAGGTCGCCGAGTACACCAAGCTCCTCGCCGAGTCGCGCGAGCAGGCCCTGGACCGGATGGTGGAGGAGGCCCACGAGCTGGGCGCCAACGCCGTCATCTCGCTGCGGTTCTCGACGTCGATGATCATGGGCGCGGCGGCCGAGCTCCTCGCCTACGGCACCGCGGTCGTGCTGGAGGAGGAAGAGGCGGGAAGAAGCGGCGGGCCCGCGGCGGCCGGACCCTGACGGCGCCGTCGCCGTCACTGTCGGTACTCTCGCAGCATCCGCTGAAGGGCCTCCTCCTCGGCGTCCCAGGCCGCCTGGATTCCTCGCAGGGCCGCCGTCGCGGTCGGCGCCCGGCGGGCGAGGGCGCGGTTGCTCTCGAGCAGCAGCCCCTCGGCCGTCGCGTGGTCCAGGAAGCGGAAGAGGTGATCGTAGTAGCCGTCGACGTCGACGAAGACGCACGGCTTCTCGTGCAGCAGCAGCGGCTTCTGCGCCCAGGTGAGCGCTTCGAAGATCTCCTCGATGGTGCCGAAGCCGCCGGGGAGGGCCAGGCATCCGTGACACAGCGACTGCATCCTGTACTTTCGCTGGTGCATGGTGTCGACGACGTAGAGGCGGCTGAGCCCTTCGTGCGCGAGCTCCTGGTACGCGAGCTGCCGTGGAACGACCCCGGTGGCGAAGCCGCCGTTCGACAGCACGGCGTTGGCCAGCACCCCCATCAGGCCGACGCGGGCCCCGCCGTAGACCAGTCCGACGCCGTCGGCCGCCATCAGGCGGCCCAGGGTCTCCGCCTCGTCCACGTACCGTTTCCGGTAGCCGACGTGCCCCCCCAGGTACACGCAGACGTGCTTCATGCCCTCGGGCGGTTCGACACCCAAGTGATCGTCGGCCGGCGGCCGCGCGTCTGCCATCCGTCAGATCCCGTGTCGCTTCATCCCGCCCGACCCCGGAGGAGCATCGGGCGGCCCGTCAGGCGCACGACTCGAGCGCCGCCGCGCGCGTTGCCTTCACGGGGATGAGCCGATCGAAGCCGCTGACCCGGAACACCTCCTCGATGTGCGGCTTCATGCTGCAGACGACCAGGGTCCCCGAGCCCGCCTTCAGCGCCTTCGCGGCGAGGAGCAGCACGCGCAGCCCCGAGCTGCTGATGAAATCGAGACGGCTGCAATCGACGATCAGGCGCCGTTCCCCGCCGATGCGCTTCATGACGTCCGCCTCGAAGGCGTTGACATTCCCGCTGTCCAGCCGGCCGACGGGCGACAGCACGAGGACGCCGTCATGCCGCTCTTCCGCGACCTCGGCTTCCATCGGCCGGTCCACTTCCTCGAGCCGCTCCACCGGCGCATGGTTGTGCTCCAGCGTCAACCGGTTCTCGCCCTCGGTGAACTGGTAGGTCACGCGGTCGGCGAACGTGCGGACCAGGTGCAGCCCCAGCCCGCCGGCAGGCCGGTCCTCGAGCGGCGCCGACAGGTCCGGACGGGCCCTCTCCGTCGGGTCGAAACGCCGCCCGTTGTCGGTGATCGTCAGGACCAGCAGCCTGCCGCTGATCCACAACGTGATCTCGATCCTGGGCTCGGCGACCCCGTCGAAGCCGTAGTTGACCGAGTTCGTGACCAGCTCGTCGAGGGCCAGGTTGAGCATGTAGACCCTGGACGCGTCCAGCCTGTGGACGGCACCGAAGGCCTCTACCATCCGGGAGACGTCGCGAAGTGCCGACAACCGTGGAGGCGACAACGAAATATGCAGCTCGTCCTTCGACATCCGGTTTCCTGGCCCCGTACCGAACGCGCCGATTCGGACCACCTGGTGGTGGTGATGGTGGTTCCCGATCGAGCACACGTCATGGACGTGCCCCTCGATAGCGTGGAACCGTCTGGCACTACTGTAACAAGTGCCGGCGCCGGGCGCCACGCGCGGAGCCGGACCACGGCTACAGCCCCAGCAGGTTCCTCCGCAGCTTCGAGAGCCCCTGCCCGGCCGCCCACAGGTCCAGCTCGACCGACGCCAGCTCGTCGACGACGGGGACGGCGAGGCCGGCCTCCCGCAGGTCGATCGCCTTGAGGTAGGTGCGGCACGACCCGCACTCCTCCAGGCGGACGTGCGGCCACGACTCGGAGACGTGATGCGGGCGCCGCTCCGGGCGCTCCTCCCCGCAGGCGGGACAGCGGGTCCGCGGAAACCCCCATTCGGTCAGGCAGAGCGAGCAGACCAGGGTCCGCCGGCCCCTGGTCTCGGGCAGGTCGCGCAACACCGCGGCGATCGGCGCCGCCCCGCAGCACGGGCACGCGGCGCGGGCGGGGGCGTCTCCAGCGGCGGGAGTGCCCGCTTCTCCGGCCGGCTCGCCGGCGCCGACCGGAGTCCTGGCCGCGAGCGCCTCCGCGATGGGCTGCAGGAACGCACGCGGAAAGTACTCCAGCACCCGCTCCTCGCAATCGAGCGACGCGGCGACCTCGGTGACCGGCCGCCCGCCCAGCACGGCACCGAGCAGGGCCGACATCGCGGTGGGCTCCGCCGCGAGCCGCCCCGCGACGGCCCGTAACAGGTCCGTCGCCGACGCCGGGACGGCCCGCACGAAGCGCGCGAAGGCCCGCTCGCGCGGCCGTTCCGGCAGCCGCGACAGCCGCAGGCGAGGCGGTTTGCCGTCGTCGGCCCCCACCGCGCCCAGCCACCGCGACCCCAGCGCCTTCGCGTACAGCGGCTCCTGCAGGTCCAGCACGTCGCCGTAGAACGCCAGCAGCTCGTCCGCGTGAGGCCGTTCGGCCCTCAACCGCTCGACGCGGTCGCGACGTGCGGCCCAGGCGGCGTGAGGTGACATTCGATGAGCGATCGTACACCGGCCCCGGCCGGCCTTGATTTCTGCCTTTGACATCCCGAGGCGACAAGCGCGACGCTTGTCCTCGGGCACCGGAATGCGATGCGGAGGCGACTCGGCATGTGGAAACGCGCGCGCTACTGGCTCGAGGCCCTCGTCGGCCACCGCCGCTTCGAGAGAGACCTGGCCGACGAGCTGGCCTTCCACCTCGAATCGCACGTCGACTCACTGGAGGGTCGGGGCGTGCCGCCGGCGGAGGCCCGGCGGCGGGTCCGCCTCGAGTTCGGCAGCCTCGAGAGTGTCAAGGACGCCGTGCGCGACGTGCGGCTGGGTGCCTGGTGCGAGCAGTGGGGCCAGGACCTGCGTTACGGCTTCCGCCTCCTCCGCCGCGATGCCGGCCTGTCGCTCGGCATCGTGCTCATCCTGGCCGTCGCCCTCGGCATCGCGACCGCCATCTGGAGCTTCGCCGACAAGTCGCTGCTGCGCCCCCTCCCGTTCGAGGACACGGGCCGGCTGGTCTGGGTCAGGGGAAGCGATACGCGTCTCGGCGTGCCGCGGATGCCGGTGTCACATCCGGACTTCCGCGACTGGCGGGAGCGCAGCCGGACCCTGGACGACCTGGCCGCGTGGCGGCACGAGATGCGGATACGCTCGGATGGGGAGCTCCGCGAACGCATGCGCGTCGGCGCGGCCAGCCCCAACCTGTATCGGCTCCTCCGCGCACACCCCCATCTCGGCGCTCTTCCGCGGTCGGAGACCGATGTCGTCCTGACCTACGCGTACTGGAACTCGCGATTCGGCGAAGATCCGGACGTCATCGGATCCAGCCTTCGACTCGACGACCGCAGCTTCACCATCGTTGGGATCCTCGGGGAGCGCTTCACGTTTCCACCCATCCCGGCCGGCTTCGGCCCCGAGGCGTGGGTCTCGCTCGACCACAGCCTGGGTGCGGCAGCTCGCAACGACCGCGGTGCGCGGGACCTGTGGGCGGTGGGGCGGCTGGCGGCGGGAGCCGGCCTCGAGGAGGCCCTGATCGAGCTGAGCGCCATCGCCGGCGATCTGGAGCGCGAGCACCCGGAGACGAACGAGGCCGCCGGCGTCAGCATGGGCCCGCTGGAGCACCTCTGGGTCGATGGGCACCGCACGGGGCTTCCGGTCATCCTGTTCGGCGCGGCGTTGGCCCTGCTCCTGGCCTCGAGCAACGTGGCCGGCCTGCTCGTCAGCCGGGCCCTGCGCCGCCGGACGGAGCTCGCGGTGCGCTCGGCCCTCGGCGCCGGCAGGCTGCGGCTCGCCCGGCAGCTCGCCGCCGAGGTCGGACTGCTGTTCGTCGCCGGCACGGGCGCGGGCCTCGTCCTCGCCCACGTGTCGCTTCCCCTGCTGGTGCGGCCGTTCGCGTACGGCGGTGCGTTCCTCAGCGACACGCCCCGGATCGACATGCGGGTCTTCGCGGTCATGGCGGCCGTCGCCGTCGCAACCGCCTCGCTGACGTCGCTCGGACTCATCGCCGGCGCGAGACCGGGGCGAGACGCCGCGTCCGTCACCACGGGCGCGGCCGGCGCGCCCCGGCGCACCCGGATCCAGAGGGGCATGCTGGTGGTTCAGGTGGGCGTCTCGATGGTGGTCGTCTTCGCCGCCGCCCTGTTGACCGCAAGCCTCGGAGCCGCCGTCTCCGAGCCGGTGGGCTTCGACATGGAAGACCTGCTGGCGCTACGGGTCGCGGTGCCGACCGAGCTGCGGGACGAGCCCGACCGCATCGCCGCCGCCCTGCGCCAGGTCGGGGAGCGCGCCGACCTCGCCGTGCCCGGCGGGGCCGCCGCGCTGGCCGCCTCCGGTCCCTTCGGCAGCCGCGGCCGGGCCCACTTCTTCGAGATCGCGGGGCGGCCGGCCGCGGATGCGGAGCGGCCTCCGCTGGCCGACTACCGGCTGGTGAGCCGCGACTACTTCGACGTCCTCGGCATCCCCGTGCTCAGGGGGGGGCGGCTGCCGGCGCGAACCGAGGGCGTGCTGCCGATCGTCGTCAGCCGTGCCTTCGTTGACCGGCACTTCGGGGAGGAGAATCCGGTCGGCGCCGGCCTGAGTCTCTTCTCGGAGCTGCAGCAGGGCATGGACCGCTCGCAGGCGACCGCGGCGACAATCGTGGGCGTCGTGGGTGACGAGAAGATCTGGCGGCTCGACGGTCGGCAGCGGCCCCAGATTTATGCGAACATCGAGTCGGAGCCCCCGAGCGACCTCGATCTGATGGTGCGTGCAGCCCACCCGGAGGGCGTGCGCGAGCGCCTGCGGGCCGAATTGGCGCCGGTGCTGCCGGGTGCGTCGATCGACGGTCTGCGAAGTATCGAGGCATCCGCGCGGGCCACCGTCCGCGGGCGATGGGTCGCCGCCGTGGTCATGGACATGTTCTCGTCCCTGGCGCTGGTGCTGATGATGATCGGCGTGTACGGAATGCTGAGCAGCGCCGTGCAGGAACGCCGCCGCGAGCTCGCCATCCGGACCGCCCTCGGCGCCCCGGCCCCCGCCCTCGTCGGCCTCGTGGTGCGCGACGGCCTCGCGATCGTGGCGGCGGGCGTTGCGCTGGGAGCGGCGGGCTGCCTGGCCGCCGGCCCGATCCTCGCGAGCCACGTCTACGCCGTCTCCGCGACGGATCCGGCGACGATGGCCTCCGGCGGCGCGCTCCTGATCCTGCTGGCCCTGGTCGCGGCCTGGTTCCCGGCGCGCGGGGCCGGCCGGACCGCGCCGGCCGCGGTGTTGCGCGAGGGGTAGGAGTCTGCGCCGTAGAACGGTGCGCACTCCTGGCGGGGTTGGCTCGGCGCCCAGCTGAGCCGTAGGCGACGACGGGCGGGCCTGGAGTCTGCGCCGCAGAACGGTGCAGGCTCCAGGCAGGGTTGGTTGGGCGCCCAACGGAGCGGTAGGCGACGATGGGCGGGCTGGGAGCCCGTGCCGAAGTCCCCGCCGCATTCGAGCGACGCGGGCTTCACCACGGGCTCCCGGCTACCTCGCTCTCCGGGCGCCCGGCGTCAGGAGAGACTGGAACGGCACGGCGAGCGAGAGTGTCTCGGTCCTCGGCGTATAGCAGATCGTCTCGCTGCACACCTGGTACAGCACCGACACCGGCACCTCGACCACGTCCGGCCGGTCGGGGTTCGACCGGTGGAACACCTCGACGTTCGGCGTGACGGGAATCGCGACGTCGACGTTCCCCTCGTAGACGTTGAGGGTGACGCCGAGCTGCGGGAACTCTCTCGGGTGCGTCGGCGGGTACCGCGCCGCCCCCACCCGCAGGCCCGGGGTGTCGGGAATCGTCGCCTCGGAGGCGATGTAGCCGTCGGGGAGCGGCCGGCCGTACATGTGGAGACCGTCCTCGAGCTCGAAGCGCACGTGGACCATCGACTGGGTCTCGAACTGCATCGCCGCGTCGGACACGAAGGCGGAGATTCTCACCTGATCGGAACCGAGCTCGACGACCGGCACCTCATGGCGCGCGAGAATCTCGCCGAGGGCGGTGTCGCGAATCGTCCCCGCCGACTCGCGGGTGGCGTAGTGGCGGTGGAAAAACTTCTCGGTGACCACGCCGTCCCCGTCCGTCACGTAGACGCCGGGGAACGGCAGGCCGTAGAAGCTGCGGCCGCCGCCCTGCTCCGGATCGTCAGGGGAGATCAGGGTGTTGAGGATGCCGAACTCGCGGATCACGGCCGAGTCGACGTCCGACAGGAGGTCGTAGGTGACGCCGTGCTCGTCGGCGAACGCCCGGAGCTGCTCCGGACGGTCGTAGCTGACGCCGTAGACGCGGATGCCCGCCTCCTCGAAGAGGCCCAGGTTCGTTTGCAGCTCGACCAGCTGCGTGCGGCAGTACGGTCACCACACCGCCGAGCGGTAGAAGACCACCACCGACTTCGAGCCGCCCCGGTCCGCGTGGTAGTCGACCAGGCGCCCCTGCTGGTTCGGCAGCGAGAACTCGGGAAGCCGCTCGCCGATCTCCGGTCCCGTCGGAAAATCGTGCGACGCCGGGTAGCGCCGCGCGGGATAGCTCGCGGGCATGCCGATGGTGATGCCGAGGTCGTCGGTCCGCGTGCCCGGCTCGAGGTCCTCGTGCGCCGAGCGAACCGGAACCGGGTCCTGCGCCGCCGCGGCAGCGGGAGCCAACAGCAGCGCAAGCGCCGCCAACAGTGTCCAGCGTGTCATCAGTTTCTCCCCCAAGGCCCGCCAGGACGACCGAACCGGTCGTCCCGGCTCCGAGCCGCACGCATTCTATACGCTATCTTCCGACCGCGCCGAGCAACAGTTCGAGCACCAACCCTTCCAGTGCTCGGCGGGTTTCAGCGCATCAACCTCAACTCGATGGCGAGGTGTACCCGACGGCGTCCAGCGGCCCGAACTCGAGCCGCGCGCGCCGGCGCGCTTCCTGCCGAGGAGCAGCCGGCCGCCACGTTCCGCTCGACGGCGCGTTCGTGGTGGAAGCGCAGCTCGTCGTCCAGATCGTCCTCGGCCCTGTTCCGCCGGAACAGCGCGCGGAAGCGAAGGTCGTCGAGCATCGGTGCTTTCGGGGGCAGAGTCGACGCCGTAACGACGGCGACTCCCGGAGCGTCGGCTAGCCGGCGTCGAGCACGTGGCCCACCGCTACGGTGAGTGCGCGCCATGCCTCGAGGTCGGACTCGAGCTGCCGGCGGCCCTTGGGCGTCAACCGGTAGTACTTCGCGCGCCGGTTGTGCTCGGAGGTTCCCCACGAGGCGGCTATCCAGCCCCGTCGCTCCA
Source organism: Vicinamibacterales bacterium (assembly GCA_965207615.1). GTDB lineage: Bacteria > Acidobacteriota > Vicinamibacteria > Vicinamibacterales > UBA8438 > JAJEEA01. The sequence goes on along the minus strand of CBDBMZ010000003.1, from coordinate 5,576,797 downwards.
GGCGGTGGAGGGCGGGATAGAGCGACCCCTGACGGATCTCCAGCGCCTCGCGCGACACCTGTCGAATCCGCTCCGAGATCCCCCAGCCGTGGCGCGGCCCCGGGGCCAGCGTCTTGAGAATCAACAGCTCCAGTGTGCCCTGCGGCAGGTCGAGCCGGTCGGCCGTCATCGGGCCGCCTCTCGATTGTCCGAGGAGGCCGGCGGCTCGGAAGGCGCTGGGCCGGGGCCGCTCGGGCGGAGGTCGGAAACGAAGCGCTCGTCGAGCTTGGGCCGGCCGCGTGCGGACCGGTCGGGCCAGGGCGTGAGCCGCGTGCGCACGGTGTCGGGATACTCGAACCCGTCGCCGGACACGAACAGGTCGATGACGAAGCCCCAGCCCGCCAGCCCGAGGAAGGTCTCCTTGTCCCCGCCCCCGACGGCGGTCAGCAGGGCCGGCACCGCGATGTTGCCGATCAGCCACGGACTGAGCGACCGTCGCGGCCGCACCACCTGCGGCGCGTACCCGTCCTTCTGCAGCCGGAGCGCGGCCTCGCCGTCACCGCGGTCGAGCCGCACGTCGGTGGGCGTCCGGCCCGCGTCCTCCGCCCCCATCAGGACCTCGGCCGCCGGGGGGTCGGACACGATGGTGACGGGTTGCGTGGACGGGTTCATCAGCGTGGCGCAACCCGTACAAACGGCCAGCGCGGCCGCGGCCAGACAGCCACCCGACTTCCCTCCCATCTCTTTCCCTCCCTTTCACTTCGGCAGGAATCAACCGTAGCACGGACTCTTGTCGAAGTGCAAGACAAGGCGCCGTCTCAGCGCACCGCGCCCGAGTACCAGCCCCTCCAGACCGCCTTCCGGCGGCGGAACAGCCCGATGACGACGGGGTTGGTCCAGACCAGGATCTTCCACACGGGCCACTTGTCGAAGCGCCGGCAGGAGGGTCTCACGCGCGGTTCCCGCACGAAGCGGACGTTGCGTCCGGTCCGGCGGGCGAGCTTCCGGAGGCTCCAGTGGAAGTCGACGTCCTCGCCCATCCACACGCCCTCGTCGTAGCCCCCGATCTCTTCGAACACCTCCTTGCGACAGAACTGCGCGGCACCCTGCACCATCCCCGTGACTCGGGCGAGGAGCCGCCAGAGGCGCAGGTAGAGCCGCACCGACCAGCGGTGCGGCCGGTAGTCGACATCCACGCCGCCGCCGACGCACGCGGGGTCGCGCAACGCCGCGCAAATCACGACGAGGATCGCGCGCGGCACGAGCACGTCGGCATCGAAGAAGACGAGCACGTCGCCCGCGGCGCGGCGCGCGCCGGCGTTGCGGGCGCGCGCGATGCCCTGCACGGGTTCGTGGACGACCGTCGCGCCGAGATCGCGGGCGACGGCCGCGGTCCCGTCCACGCTGGCGTTGTCGACGACGACGACGTCCACGTCGACGCCAGCCGCGGCGCGCGCTTCTTCGGCGGCGGCGCGGATCGAGCCCAGCGGCGGCGCGAGGTACGCCTCCTCGTTGAACGCGGGAACGATGACCGTGAGCTTCATTCCGAGCGCAAGGCGACCATCGGATCGACCCGCGACGCGCGACGCAGGGGCGCGGCGGCGGCGAGAAGGCCGACCGCGGCGAGCAACAGGATACTGGCGACGAGGGTAGCCGGATCGGTCGCGGCGACACCGAAGAGAACGCCTCTCAGAACGCGCGCGCAGGCGAACGCCAGGAACCCGCCGGCGGTCACCCCGAGGAACAGCAGGACCGCGCTCTCGCGTCCCAGCAGGACGGCGACGTCGCGCCCTAGCGCGCCCAGGGCGAGCCGCACGCCGATCTCGCGGGTGCGTCGGGCGACGTTCGATGCGAGCACGCCGTACAGCCCGATGCCCGCGAGCAGCAGGGTGAGCCCGGCGAACAGCGCCGACAGGTAGCCGAGCATCCGTTCCGACGAGAGGCCCGCCTCGACATCCACGTCGAGCGTGTGCACGGAGGTGACGGGCATGCGCCGGTCGATGCTCCCGGTGAGGGCGAGCAGGGCGGGAACGACGCGCGCCGGTTCGTCGCCGACCCGCACCAGCAGGGTCATTCCCGTCGGGGGTCCCTGCCTCCGGTGCAGGTACACGGTATCCGCGGGACCGCTCCTGACACCCCGGTCTCTCGCGTCCGCGGCCACGCCGACGATCTCCAGCTCTTCCGCACCCTGGCGGAACCGCCGCCCCAGCGGGTTCCCGCCGTCGAAGTAATGCTCGACGAACCTCTCGTTCACGACGGCGGCCAGCGGGCGGCCGCGGTCGTCGCGCTCATCGAGGTCCCTGCCGCGGACCAGGGCCTGCCCCAGGGTCTCGAAGTACCGCGAGCTGACGAAGTTGAAGGCGACGACGGTGTCTCCGCGTTCCGGCGTGGGCACGTAGCCGGGGACCTCGATGCCCATCGTGACGGACATCGCGCCGTAGGGCGGGCTCGCCGCCAGGCTGGCCGCGGCGACGCCGGGCAGCTCGCGCGCGCGCGACAGCATCTCGTCGAAGACCGCCGAGACCTCCGCGCCGGATCGGCCGGTCGCCGCGGGGTCGACCCGCAACGCGATCACCTTCTCGCGATCGAACCCGAGGTCGAGGGTGGCCAGCGTCGCCAGCGTCCGCGTCAGCAGCCCGGCCGCGAACACCACGGCCAGGCACACCGCTACTTGAACGACGACCAGCGCACCGGACGTGAGCCCGCGCCCCGCGGACCCGCCCCCTGCGGGCCCCCGCTCGACACCCGCGACCAGGTCCGGTCGCGACGCCCGCCACGCGGGGACCACCCCACAGAGAATCGCGGTCGTGGCGGTCGCGAGGACCGAGAAGACGAGCACGCCCGCGTCGACCGGCACCTGCACCGCGGAAACGGCGGTCCGGCCCGCGTTCAGGATGCCGACGAGCACGCCGCGAATCCAGAACGACAACGCGACCCCGGCGAGCCCGCCGGCGGCCGCCGGCACGCAGGCCTCGACCAGCAGTTGGCGTGCGAGTCTCGCCCTCGAGGCGCCGAGGCACAGACGCACCCCGAGCTCGCCCGCGCGCGCCCGCGCCCTGGCGAGCAGGAGATTCGCGAGATTGGCGCACGCCACCAGCAGGACCAGGGCGGCCAGGCCCATCGCCACCAGTACGGGTGCACCGAATGCCGATCTGACCGTGTTGAAGCCCTGGGCCCCGTCGTCCAGCCCGAGCGCGCCCTGTCTGTCCGGGTCGATCGCCCGAAGCGCGAGCCGGGCCTGCCGTTCCGCCTCGGCCCGGGTGACGCCGTCCTGGAGCCGCGCCATCGGCACGAGCCAGGACAGGCCGTCCAGGCGCAACGCCCCGGCTGCGCCGCTGAACGCGGGCAGGAAGTCGCCGGCCCGCGTCGCCGGCACCCCGACGTCGAAGCGGCGGTGGAGCTCGGCCCCGTGGAAGCCGCGCTCGGTCACCCCCACGACGCGGTAGCCGCGGCCGTTCAGGAACACCGTCCGCCCGACCACGCCGGGGTCGCCGCCGAACGCGCGCTGCCAGAGCCCGTGGCCGAGCACGCAGACGGGGTCGGTGCCCGCGTTCCGCACGTCGTCGTCGTCGAACAGGCGCCCGACAGCCGCAGTCACCCCCAGCGTGCGGTAGTAGCGGCCGGTGACCAGCTCGCCGTTGACCCACCCGCCGCCGTCGCCGCCCGCCGACAGGTTCATCGGCCTCGAGAACCAGCCGAAGACGCCGGCGAAGGCCGGGGTCCGCTCGGCGAGGGCGTCGACGGTCCCCATGGTCCACACGACACCGGTCCGTTCGCCGCGATGGGTCCGGGCGAACGTGACGAGGCGGTCCGGCTCGGTCACGGCGAGCCGCTGCAGGAGGACGGCATCGACGAAGGAGAAGATCGCGGTGTTGGCGCCGATCCCGAGCGCGAGCGAGGCGACCGCGACCCACGCGAACACCGGACTCCGGCGCAGGCCGCGCAGCGCGTACCGGCCGTCCTGCCGCAGCTCGTCGGCGAGCCGCGGGACGTGCGCGCGCCGACGGTCGTTCCTGGCGCCCTCCACCCTGCCGAGTGTACGCGATGGGAGGGCCGGGCAGGAGCTATGGTCGAGATGCGATAGCGAGATTCTCGTCCAGGAAGTCGAGCATCCGCTTCCAGTGGTCCGCGCGTGCCCGCGCGTTTCCTCTCGACGTGCCTCCGAACACCGGGAACATCCGATAGTGGGGCCTGCCGATTGCGTGGCCGGCGTCTTCGTACGACAAGTGGATCACGGGGTGCTGGAAATCGTGGCGGCGCAGTCGCTCGACCACCTGGTCGGCCATGTAGCTCGAGGCCCAGACGGTGTCGTCCTGCCCTGAATGAGCGACACCGCCCCGTTGATGCGCTCGACCGGGATCTCGGCAGAGAGCTGCGAGACGACCGGCGCGAGGTCCGGTTCGGGGACCGCGGGGCGTGGCTCGACGGTCGGGTCCCGTTCGACCGACCAGATCAACTCCATGGGGGCCACGCCGGAGTAAGTCCCGGCAAGAGGCGCGGATTGGGAGACGTCGACCCGGCCCTCGGCGTCCGCGACGAAGATCCCATGGGAACGCCACAGTCCGGCGGAGTCGTGTTGCTCGAGTCGAATCGTCACGATACGTCCGGGGTCGAGCCCGGAGAGAACGATGGGGACGGTCTCGTCGAAGAGCACGAGGCCGTCAGGGAGCTCGAATGCGGGTTCAGCCAGAGACTGAATCGGGACCAGGATCGCAAGGAGCAGGATCGGAAGAAGAACGAGCCGGCGAGCGAGACTGGAGCGCGTCGTGAGCGATGGCAGCATGGATAACTTCATTTCGTATGGAGACCGGCCTCGTGTTGGGCATCTTCGCGGCACCGGCCGGCGGCTGGTTTCAATCGACCTGAAGGGCCCGCTTCAGGTCGAGTCTCACGACCCGACGCGCGGGTCCGACGTGGGCCGCCGCGGCGACGCTGGCGACCAGCAGGATGGCGCCCGCCCACACCACCGGATCGGCGGCCGCGACGCCGCCGGTCGCCCCCGCGACGACACGCGCCGCCGCGAGGGCCAGCACGGCGCCGCCGCCCACGCCGAGGACGACCACCCGTCCGCCGGCGGCCAGGACGAGGCCGAGCAGGGCGGCGGGCCGGGCGCCCAGCGCCGACCGGATCGCGAGCTCGCGCGTCCGCCCCGCGACCAGGAAGGCGACGACGCCGTAGAGGCCGACCGCGCCCAGCGCCATGGCCACGACGCCCGACGCGCTCGCCACCGACGCCCCGACCCGATACGGGAGCATCGTGACGTCGGCCTTCTCGCGCAACGTGTCGCCCTGAAGATAGAAGAAAACGTCGGGCTCCCGCCGGCGCAGCTCGCGGCGGATGTCCGCGGCGAGGGCCGCCGCGTCGCCGTCCGTGCGGGCCAACAGCACCGCGTCCGCCCGCGCGCGCTGCGAGGCGGCGAAGTGCAGGTAGGGCGCGGGCTCCTCCGTCGGGAACCGCACCCGGTAGTCGGCCGACACGCCGACGACCTCGACCTCGACGCCGTCCCACGCCTCCAGGCGGAAGCGGCGTCCGACCGCCGGCCCGTCCGGCCAGTAGCGGCGGGCCATCGTCTCGCTGACTACGGCGACGCGCGGCGACTCCGGCGTGTCGGCGGTAGTGAACGTCCGTCCCTCCAGCAGCGGCACCCCCACCGTGTCGAAGTAGTCGGCCGACACCGCCGCCGCGTCCATCGAGTCGCCCTGGTCGGCCGAGCCGTGGACGCCGGGGACGAGGACCACCCGCCGGGTCGACGACAGGTCGAGGGGGGCGCGCGAGGCCAGCGCCGCCGCCTCGACCCCCGGCATCGCCCGCACCCGCTCGAGCGCGTCGCGCAGCAAGCGGTCGCCGGGCCGATCGTCGTAGCCGATCACGTTCAGGTCGGTGTCGACGGCGGCGACGCGATCGGCGTCGAACCCGAGCGAGACGTCCGCCGTCACCCCCGGCGCGCCGCGGGCGAGCAGCCCCGCGAGCACCAGCAACGGCACCGTGACGGCCAGCTGCGCGGCCACCAGCGCGTCACGCAGGACCCACCGCCTCCCTCCGGCCCGCGCCACCGACACGCCACCGTTCACGTCGCGCACCAGGTTCCTGCGCGTGGCGTCGAGGGCCGGCGCGAGGCCGGCCAGCACCCCCGCGCCGGCGGCCACCGCCGCCGTGAACACGAACGCGCGCGTGTCGAGCGTGAACTCGAACGAAACGGGGAGCGGGATGGGCGGCTCCACGCCGGCGAGCAGGCGCAGGGCGCTCCAGGCGAGACCGAGCCCCGCGACGGCGCCGAGCGACGAGAGCACCAGGCTCTCCGTCAGCAACTGCCGCACGAGGCGTCTCCGGCTCGCGCCGACCGCGAGCCGCACCGCTATCTCGCGCCGGCGCGCCGCGCCCCGGGCCAGCAGCATGCCGGTGACGTTCGCGCACGCCACCAGCAGGACGACGCCGACCACCAGCATCAGGCCGGCCGCCCCCAGCCGTGCCGCGCCGGCCACCTGCGGCGGCAGGCGCGTGTCGTCGGTCAGGGTGAGCGAGAGCTGCCGGTCCTCGTTGGACTCGGGATACGCGGCCGCCAGGTCGGCCATGATCGCGCCGAGGTTCGCCGTCGCCTGCGCCACCGACACGTCGTCGCGAATGCGCCCCTTGACGAACATCCAGCGCTCGCCGCGGCGCTCGAGGAGGGTCTCGCCGGGAGAGTCCACCGACGTCGTGATCCCGGTCGGGGTCACGTCCTCGGCCCGAGTCATGGGGATCCACAGGTCGGGCCCCGGTATCGGCGGCATGCCGAGGAACTCCGGCGGCGCCACCCCGACGACGAGATACGACTGCGTCCCGATGCCGAGGCTGCGCCCCACGACGCCCGGGTCGCCGCCGAAGGCGCGCGCCCACAGCCCGCTGGAGATCACCGCGACGCGGGGAGCGCCCGGACGATCGTCGTCCGGCGCCAGCAGCCGGCCCCGCGCGGGCCGCACCCCCAGGAACGGGAAGTAGTTGCCGGTCACCGCCTCGCCCATCACGAGGCGCGCGGCCTCGTCCACCCGCGTCAGCGCGACCATCGGGGCGTGCGCGGCCATGTCCGTGAACACGCCGTTCTCCGCGCGCAGGTCGAGGTAGTCCGGGTACGAGCTCGTGGAATAGCGGCCGACGTTGGGGTCGCTCGTGTAGACGTCCACGAGCTGGGCGGGGCGAACGACCCCCAGGGGGCGCAGCAGGAACGAGTCGACGATCGTGAAGATCGCGCCGTTGAAGCCGATGGGAACGGCCAGCGAGACGACGACGGCGGCGGTGAAGCCCGGGCCGCGGCGCGCCACCCGGAACGCGTAGCCGAGATCGCGCAGCAGATCCTCCACCAGCCGCGTCCCGCGCGCGTCCCGCACCGCTTCGCGGATGACCTCCACGCCACCCAGGCGCACGCGCGCCTGCCGGCGCGCCTCGCTCGGGGTCATGCCCGCTCGCAGGTTCTTCTCCGTCTCCATCTCCAGATGGAACTCCAGCTCCTCCCGCGTCTCGGCATCCGCTCGTGCCCGCCGGAAGACGCCGCGCAGCCGCGCGACGGCGTTGGCAACCAGGTTCATTTCGGACCCTCCTCGTGCGGGAGCGGAGAGCCGCAGGCTCCGATCTCGTCCCTCCGGCCCGGTCGGCAAGCCGTTCACCGCAGAACGTCGGACGAGGTTCCGCCGGTCCAGGCGGATTTCCTTTTGTTGCTCAAAAGGTAGTTTGCCACCGGACCTTCAGATTGTCAAAAGAAAAGCGGGGTTCCTGGCGAAACGCGGCAAGGTCGCAAGATTCGGGACGTCTGCCTCAAGACGGCCCGGAGGCGGACTCCAGGGCTGCCCTCCGTGGGGCGTCCGTCCCCGCCGGACGTGTCATGGTGGCCGAGCCCGCGCGCGGGCGAGAGCAGTGAACGGCAAGGGCGGTGAGGCGTCCGGCCGGGCGCGGACACGGCTCGCGGGGAAGGTCCGTGCCCCGTCACTTGTGCCGCAGCGCCTCCATCGGGTCGACGCGGGAGGCGCGGTGGGCGGGGACGAGCCCGGCCGCGAGCGCCACCGCGGCCAGGCCCGCGACGGCGGCGGCGATGACGGCGGGGGGCAGGCGGTCCATCTCGTAGAGCACCGACCGCAGCACGCGCCCGAGGCCGAGCGCGAGAACGAGCCCGATCGCGCCACCGGCGATCGCCATCCTGCCGACCTGGCCGAGGACCATCGCGCGCAGCCGCCGCGCGTCGGCGCCGAGGGCCATGCGCAGGCCGAGCTCGCGCGTGCGCAGCGCCACCGCGTAGGCGAGCACGCCGTAGAGCCCGACCGCCGCGAGCAGCATCGCGAGCGCCGCGAAGGCGGTCAGGAGCACCGCGGTGACGCGGGACGGGTCGTTCAGCTCGGCCATCTGCGCCAGCGGCATCAGGAAGGACACCGGCAGGTTCGGGTCGATGCCGGCGACGAGTGCGGGAACCGAGCGCATCACGTCGTCCGGCCATCCCGAGCCTCGGACGAAGAACCACAGACGGCCGGTGTCCTCCTGTCGATAGGGAACGAAGGCGAGCGGTGGCGGAACCGTGCTCCTGAAGCCCGGCTTCGTGTCGGCGACCAGCCCGACTATCTCCGTGTCCAGCGCCGCGTCGAGGCCCCCGCGCCCGATCAGCGCCCCCACCGCGTTGCGGCCGAGATTGAACTTGCGCGCAAACGCCTCGTTCACGATGGCGACCCGGGGCGCGCCGGCAGTGTCCGACGCCGAGAAGGTCCGCCCGGCGAGCAGCGGGATTCCCAGGGTGCGGAAGTAGCCGGTCCCGACATGGTTCAGCCGCGCGGTGCGGTTCGTGTCCGGCCCGGCCGCGAAACCCTGGACGTTGAAGTCGCCCGGCGTTCCGCCGCCGGTGAACGCCAGGACGCCGCCGGTGGACGCGGTGACGCCGGCCACCCCGGGCCGCGACGACAGCGCGGTTTCGACGCTCTCGAACAAGGCCCGGTTGCGCGCTGCGCCATAGCCGTTCAACTCGGGCTGCAGCCAGAACGTCACCACGCCGTCCATGCGGAGCCCCAGGTCGATGCGGTTCATGTTGCGCAGGCTCTGGATGAAGAGCCCGGACACCACCAGCAGCGTCAGGGCCAGGGCGAGCTGCGCCACCACCAGCCCCTGACGGAAACGGGCCGCCGACCGGGTGCCGCCGGAGGGGCCGGCCTCGTCCTTGAGCACCGCGATCGGGTCCACCCGCGTGCTGTAGAGCGCGGGCAGGAGCCCGAAGGCGACCGCGGTGGCCAGCGATACGGCGGCGGTGAACGGAATGGCGTTGGGGTCGAGCTCGAACGCCCCTCGAAGGACATCGGACACGGCCGCGCCCGGCAGCAGCGTCCACACGAACCGCAGGGTCCAGTGGGCCAGGACCAGCGCCACCGCCCCCGCCAGGAAGGCGAGCAGACAGGACTCGGTCAGAAGCTGCGTCAGGAGATGGCGCCGCGAGGCCCCCAGCGAGAGCCGCACCGCCATCTCGCCCACCCGGGCGGCCGAGCGGGCGAGCTGCAGGTTCGCGATGTTGGCGCATGCGATGAGGAGAACGGCGCCGGTGATGCCGAGGACGAACAGCAGGCCCACGCGTTGGACGTCGCGGCTCATCCGGCTCTGCCCGAGGCGGCCGGGCGCGACATGAAGGGGCCGCTCGAGGAACTGCGCCAGCGTCTGCGCGCTCATGGCGGTCTGCAGCGGCGCCTCGACGTCGGCGAGGATGCCCCGGTACAGGGGCTCGAGGGCCGCGCGCGCCTGGTCGACGGACACGCCGGGCGCGAGGCGGGCGAAAAGGTAGGTCCAGTAGGCGCGCCGGTCCTCGAATTGTCCATCGCCACGCGGCGAGAGCAGGCCGCGCATGGTAATCGGCGCGAAGAAGTCGCACGGCATGTTGATGGTCGTGCCGCGGAACCCCGGCGGCCCCACGCCGACGATGGTCAGGGACGTGCCGTTCACGACGAGAACGTCGCCCAACGCGTCGGGCGATCCGCCGAACTCGGACTGCCAGAAGTCGTGGCTCAGGACGACGACGGGGTGGCCGCCGACGGCCCCGTCGATCTCGGGCCCGAACAGCCGGCCGGCCGCCGGCTGCAGGCCCAGGGTCGCGAAGTACGAGCCCGAGACCTGCGTGCCCTGCACCGTGGCGGCGCGGCCCCGATGGGCCACGTTGGCGCGGAGCCCCTTGTGCGCGGCGAGGCTCGTGAAGACCTCCTGCCCGCGCTCCAGGTCGCGGAACATCAAGTAGCTGAACGTCTCGTCGCACGTGCCCGCGTTGTCGGGGTCGCAGGGTCCCGGCTTGGGTCCGGGGGACGCGAGGTTGACCAGCCCGTCGGGGTCCGCCACCGGCAGCGGGCGCAGCACGAGCTGGCTGTAGAGAGAGAAGATCGCGGTGTTCGATCCGATGCCGAGGGCCAGCGACAGGACCGCGACGCCGGTGACGACCGGGGTCTTGAGCAGCATGCGCAGCGCGAGTCGGATGTTGGTCATGACGTGTCCCGCCTCGTCCACGAGCCGTAGGCCGCGCGCCTGCCGGCAGCCGTCCTTGACGCCCTCCACGCTGCCGAACTGGACCCGGGCCCGCCGCCGCGCCTCCGCCGCGGGCACGCCCGACCGGATCAGATCCCGGGCATAGGCGTCGAGGTGGAAGCGCACCTCTTCGTCGAGCGACTCCTCGAAGCCGTCCCGCCGAATCCAGGCCGTCAGGTAGGAGCGCAGGCGCGAGAACATCGAGCGAGGTCCTCCTCCGGGTCGGCGCCGGGCACGGCCGCCGACCGCCGTCCCGGCGAGCCGGGAGAACCATCGCGATCTTGCCGTCTCCCAGATGCACAAGGGAGACTAGCACCACTTTCCTAGCTTCGCAAGGGAGCCCGGTGACGCGTGCCCGGTGGCCGGCGACGAACGCCGGGCGGTGGCTCGCGACGGACCGGCCGCCGGTGGCGACCACCGCGGGCGCCGGCCGGCGACCGCCTGCCGCAGGTCGTCGAGCATCGGCGCCGAGTATGGCGCACTCCGTGGCGGAGCCAAGTGGGCATGGTGTTTGCTCACAGTCTTCCCCGACAGCGGACGGCTTGCGACGGTCGAGAAGGCTGGAGACATGCACGACGAGATCTACAAGAAGCTGTTCGCGTTCCCGCGCATGGTCGAAGACCTGCTGCGCGGTTTCGTGGCCGGTCCGCGGGTGGACGACATCGATTTCTCGACGCTACGGAAGTTGTCGGCCGAGTACGTCAGCGACGCGTTGCTCAAGCGGCACGGCGATGCGGTGTGGCGGGTCCGCCAGCGGGGGCGTTGGGTGTACCTGATGGTGTTGCTGGAGTTCCAGTCGCGGGACGAGCCCCGGATGGCCCTGCGCATCCTCACGTACACGGGCCTGCTGTACGAGGAACTGGTCCGCAACCGGGCCGTGGCGGCGGGCGAGCCGCTGCCGGCCGTGCTGCCGGTGGTGCTGTACAACGGCGCGCGGCCGTGGCGGGCAGCTCGAGAGATGGGCGAGTTGATCGCGGCGGTGGGGCCGGAGCTGGCGCCGTATCAGCCGGCGCAGCGTTACCACGTGGTTGACGAGCGGCACTTGGCGGAGGACGATCTCCCGAGCGGCAATCTGATGACGTCGGTCGTGCAGCTCGAGCGGATCGGCGCGGCGTCGGATCTGGTCCGCGTCGTGGAGGCGCTGCAGGCGAAGCTGAGCGATCCGCGAGAGACGGGGCTGCACCGAGCGTTCCTCGACTGGGTGCGGCAGTTGGCGGAGCGGCTGGCGCCGTCCGGCGGGAAGCTGCCGCCGGTGCAGACGCTGGAGGAGCTGAAGATGACGCTGGTCGAACGCGTGGCCGAGTGGCCGAAGCAGTGGCTTCGGGAAGGCATCGAACAGGGCGTGAAGCAGGGGCTCGCTCAACAACGCGCGCTCTTGCGCCGGCAGGCGGCGTTGCGGTTCGGCGCCGAGACGGCGTCGCGCGTATCTCGGGCGGTGGAGCGGATTGCCGATCCGGAAGGTCTGGCCGCTGCGGGCGATTGGATCGTGCGGGCCGACACCGGCGACGAGCTGGTCGCCCGGCTGATGCAACTCGCCGAGGGACGGAATACGCCGTGAACGGCGGTCGCCGAGGCCATCCGGAGCCAATCGGCTTCGCGTTCCGTGAGGGCGACGCCCACGACGTCGAGATCGTCGGTTGTCACGAGGGATGACGACATGCCCCCGATTGCCCACCCCGGCCGGCTGCTGAAGAGGGAACTCGAAGCCCGGAACCTCAGTGCGAACCGTCTGGCGCTCGACATCGGTGTGCCGTCGGGACGGATCACGGGCATCCTGAACGGCCGTCGATCGATTTCCGCCGACTCGGCCGTGCGGCTGGGCCGCTACTTCGGCAACCGGGCGCGGTTCTGGCTGGGACTCCAGGGCCAGTACGACATCGCGACGATCGAGCGGGAACGCGGCAGCGAGATTGCGCGACAAGGTCCTCTTCCGGGGCATTGACCTCGTAGTCGGCCGACACGCCGACGACCTCGACCTCCCGTCCGTCCCACTCGTCCAGCCGCAACCGCCGCCCGAACGTCATGGGCATGCTCGCGGATCGCCTCCACGCCGCCCAGCCGCGCGTGTGCCCGCCGGCGCGCTTCGCGCGGGTCCATGCCCGCGCGCAGGTTCTTCTGCGTCTCCATCTCCAAATGGAACCGCAGCTCCTCCCGCGTCTCGGCATCCTCTCGTCCGCGCCCGAGGATGCCGCGCAGCCGCGCGACCAAGTTGGCAAGCAGGCTCATTTCGGATCCTCCTCGTGAGGGCGCGGGCAGCCTCGGACGGTTCCGCGCATGTGCGCTCGGCGTGCGCCTACGCACGCGCCCGGAGGCTCACTCGGCCCGCAGCACCCGCATCGGATCGACTCGCATGGCCGCCCGCGCCGGGCGCCAGCAGGCCGCGAGGGCCACCGCGAGCACCGCGCCGGACGCGCCGGCCAGGACCATCGCGTCGGTTGCCGCGACCTCGTGAAGGACGCTCGCCATCGCGCGCGCGAGCAGCAGGGAGCCGGCCAGGCCCACGAGGATGCCCGCGGCGCCGACCCGCGCCGTCTCGAGCGCCACCGAGCGGAAGACGGCCGCCGGCTTCGCCCCGACCGCGATCCGGATCGCGAACTCGCGCGTCCGCCGCGCGACGAGGTACGACGTGACGCCGTGGACGCCGATGGCCGACAGCGACAGGGCCAGGGCGGCGAAGAGCCAGACGAGCAGCGCGTTGAGTCGCGGCAGGGCCACGACGTCCGACAGGATGGCGTCCATCGTCTTGAGGTCGTAGACGCCGAGATCGCCGTCCACGGCCCGGATCTCGCCCTGGACGGCATTCGCGATGCCGGTGGCCGGCCCCTGCGTGCTCACGATCAGGTTCAGCAGGCGGGACGGGTTCTGGCGCTGTGAGAGATAGATGACGGGCACGACCGGCTCGTTCACCTGATGCTCGCGGAAGTCGCGCACCACCCCCACCACCGTGAACCAGTCGGTCCTGCCCTCGGGGACCCACGGGGCCGCGCCGGGCTGGAACCGCGGCCGGAGCTGCCGGCCGACCGGCTCGACCCCGGGCCAGTACCGCGCCGCCGCCGCCTCGTTGACGACGGTGACGGCGCCGCCGGCGGCGCGGTCCGCGGTCGAGAACGCCCGGCCCTCCGCCAGCTCGGCCCCGAGGGTCTCGAAGTAGCGGTCCGAGACGACGCGGTAGGTCAGCATGTCGCCGTCCTCCATCGTCTCGGGCGGGAGGTAGCCCGGCACCTCGACCTGCGGCAGCGCGAGTGACCAGCCGAGGAACGGCCGCGTGTTGACGGTCGACGCGCTGCGCACGCCGGGCAGGCCCTCGACCCGCTGCAGCACGTCGTCGGTGAACGTCCGCACGCCGGCGGGGCTCGGGTACTTGCGTTCCGGCAGCCACACCTGCATGGTCAGCAGGCGGTCCGTCCGGAAGCCGGGCTCGACCCGTTGCAGGTTCCAGAGGGACCGGACGAGGAGCGCGGCCCCGGCCAGCAGGACGACCGAGAGGGCGAGCTCGACGACGAGGAGGGCGCGTCCGGTGGACCATCCCCCCGCGTGCGCGGCGACGCGGAGCGTGTCGGTGCGGCTGGAGCGAAGCGCCGGCAGCAGCCCGAAGAGCACGGTGGTCAGCAGCACCGCGCCGAGCGTGAAGACCAGCACCCGGTAGTCGATCTGCGGCGACGGGTGCGTATAGCTGCCGACGACCGGCAGCAGCGGCGCCATCAGCCGGACCCCGACACCGGCGAGAACGAGGCCCCCCGCGCCGCCGAGCACCGCGAGCAGCCCGCTCTCGGCCAGCAGCTGCCGGACGAGCCGGCCGCGGGAGGCGCCGATGGCGGCCCGCACCGCCAGCTCACGCCGGCGCGCGCCGGCGCGCACGAGCAGCAGGTTGGCGACGTTGGCGCAGGCGATCAGCAGCACGCACCCGACCGCGCCCAGCAGCACGAGCAGGGCCCGCTCGAGCGCGCCACCGTAGTGGCGTTGCGGATGGATCGGCACGAGGACCGCGCCCCAGCCCGCGTTGGTGTCGGGGTAGGCGACCTCGAGACGGCCGGTGATGGCGTCGAGCTCGGCTTGCGCGGCCTCGCGCGACACGCCCGGGGCGAGGCGCGCCCACACCGACACCGAGTGGTCGTCCCGCACATGGAACTGCTCGTCGACGGCGAGCGGCATCCACATCTCGAAGTCCGTCTGCAGGAAGTGGAAGCCGCGCGGCAGCACCCCGACGACCGTGAACGGCTCGCCGTCGACGAGGAGCGTCTCGCCGACGATGCCCGGGTCGCCGCCGTAGCGGCGCTGCCACAGCCCGTCGGTCAGGACGACCACCCGGTCCCGGCCGGGCGTCTCCTCCTCGGGCAGGAAGGTGCGGCCGATGGCCGCCCGCACGCCGAGCATCGCGAAGAACGACGGCGAGACGCGGACGCCCCGGATCTGCTCGGGGACGGTGTCGCCGCCCACCGGCCCCGCCACCGAGTAGAACCAGTTGCGCCACGCGATCATGTGGTCGAACGACCGGCCTTGCGCGCGCCAGTCGAGGAAGTTGCCGGGCGACGTCGGGACGTTGTCGTCCACCGTCCAGCCCTGCGCCGGGTTCACGTCGCGGATGCCCACGAGGCGGTCGACGTGCGCGAACGGCGGCGGGCGGAGCAGGAAGTTGTCGGCGACCGTGAAGACGGCGGTGGTCGCGCCGATCCCGAGGGTCAGGGTCAGCACCGCGACGAGCGTGAACCCGGGGTTCCGCCGCGCGCCGCGCAGCGCGTAGCCGAGGTCGCGCACGAGGTCCTCCAGCGGTCGGCCACCGCGCGCGTCCCGGACCGCCTCGCGGATGACGTCGACGCCGCCCAGGCGCACGTGCGCCTGCCGCCGCGCCTCGCGCGGGTCCATGCCCGCGCGCAGGTTCTTCTCGATCTCCATCTCCAGATGGAACCGCAGCTCGTCCACCGTCTCGGCGTCCTCGCGGCTGCCCCCGAACAGGCCCCGCAGCCGCGCGGCCAGGCTGGCAAGCAGGTTCATACTCACTCCACGTGAAGGGCCCGCGTCAGGTCGAGCCGCAGGATCCGGCGTGCGGGCTCGACATGGGCGGCCGCGGTGACGCCGACGATCAGCAGGAGAACACCCGCCCAGACCACGGGGTCGCCCGGCGCGATGCCGGGCACCACCTGTGCCGCGAGGCGCGTCACGAGGGCGGCGAGGACCGCGCCGACGCCGGCGCCGACCGCGATCACCCAGGCGCCGCCGGCCAGGACGAGGCGGAGCAGGGAACCGGAGCGCGCGCCCAGCACCGAACGGATGGCGAGCTCGCGCGTTCGCCGCGCGACGACGTAGGCGACCACGCCGTAGAGCCCCACGGCGCCCAGCAGCATGGCCACGATGCCGGCCGCACCCGATACCGACGCCGCGATCCGGAACGGCAGCATCGCGACGCCGGCAATCTCCCGCAGCGTGTCCCCCTCGAAGAAGAAGAAGAGGTCCGGCTCCATCCGGCGCAGCTCGCGACGAATGTCGGCGGCCGCGGCCGCCGCGTCGCCCTCGATCCGGGCGAGCAGCACGCCGCCCCTCACCGCGGTTTGCGACCGGGCGGTATGTACGTAGGGTGAAGCCTCTTCCGTCGGGAACCGCACCTTGTAGTCGGCCGATACACCGACGATCTCGTACTCGGGTCCGTCCCAGTCTCCAAAACGAAGACGTTGTCCGACTGCCGTTTCGACGGACCAGTAGCGGTCGGCCAGCGCCTCGCTGACGACGGCGACGAGCGGTGTCTCCCGCGTGTCGGCCGCGGTGACGACCCGTCCCTGCAGCAGCGGGACACCCAGCGTCTCGAAGTAGTCCGGCGACACGGCGACCCAGGGCATCACGACGCCACGGTCGGCCGGGCCGTGAACACCCGACACCAGCAGGGGTGCCGTGCTGTACGAGATGACGTCGAGAGGAGCGCGAGACGTCAGCGCCGCCGCCGTCACGCCCGGCATCGACCGCACCCGTTCGAGCGCGTCGCGCATGAAGCGCTGCTCCCGCTCCGGGTCGTAGCCGTTCAAGCGCAGGTCGGTGCTGACCGCCAGCACCCGGCCCGGGTCGAACCCGAGCGAAACGCCGGCCGTCGCGGCCAGTGCGCTGCGTCCCAGGAGTCCGGCGAGCACCAGCAGGGGGACCGTGACCGCCAACTGCGCCGCCACCAGGCCATCGCGCATGAACCAGCGACGGCCGCCCGCCCGCGCGACCGCGACGGCGCCGTTCAGGCCGCGCACCAGGTTCGGCCGCGTGGCGTCGAGCGCCGGCACGAGACCCGCCAGCACCCCCGCGACGGCCGCCAGCGCCGCCGTGAACAGGAACACGCGTCCGTAAATCGCGAACTCGAAGGTGTACGGGAGCGAACGGATCGGCGACTCGACCGCGCCCAGCACGCGCAGCATGCTCCACGCCAGGGCCAGCCCCGCGGCGGCGCCGAGGGACGACAGCACGAGCGTCTCGGTCAACAACTGCTGCACGAGACGCGGCCGGCTCGCGCCGATGGCCAGCCGTACGCCGATCTCGCGCCGTCGCGCGGCGGCGCGGGCCAGCAGCATGCCCGTCACGTTCGCGCACGCGACCAGCAGGACGACGCCGACCATGAACATGACGGCCGCCGCTCCGCCGTAGGCCGGGCCTGCCGCCGACGGCTCCAGGCGCACGTCGTCGGTCAGGGTCAACGACACATGCAGGCTCTCGTTGGAATCGGGAAAGGCGGCGGCCAGACCGGCCATGATCGTGTCGAGGTTCGCGTCGGCCCGCGCCAGGCCGACGCCGTCCCGGAGCCTTCCCTTGATGAACATCCAGCGCAGCCCGCGGCGTTCGAGCCGCGTCTCGCCCGGAGAGGGCGTGACCATCGTAGGGCCCGCCGGCGTCACGTCGTCCACCCGGGCGACGGGAATCCACAGGTCCCCGCCGGGAATGGGCGGCATGCCGTAGAAGTCCGGCGACGCGACGCCGACGACCACGTACGGCTGCGACCCGACGTGAAGGTCGCGGCCGACCACGGCCGGATCCCGCCCGAACGCCCGTTCCCACAACCCGGCGGAAATCACGGCCACGCGGGCGGCGGCCGGCCGATCGTCGTCCGGCGCGAGCAACCGGCCGAGCACGGGCTGCAGGCCCAGAAACCGGAAGTAGTTGCCGGTCACCGCCTCGCCCATCACGAGGTCGACATCTTCGTCCACCCGCACCACCGCGCGCATCGGGGCGTGCGCGGCCGTGTCCGTGAACACGTCGTTCGCCGCCCGGAGGTCGAGGTAGTCCGGATACGAGCTCGGCGCATGCTGACCGAATTGGGGGTGACTCGTGTAGACGTCGACGAGCTGCGCGGGACGAACGACCGGCAGCGGGCCGAACAGGATCGAGTCGACGATGGTGAAGACCGCGGTGTTGAAGCCGATCGGGATGGCCAGCGACACGACGGCGGCGGTGGTGAACCCCGGATTCCGGCGCAATCCGCGGAGCGCATAGCCGACGTCGCGGACCAGGTCCTCCAGCCGCCGCCAACCGCGCGCGTCCCGCACCGCCTCGCGGATGGCCGCAGCGCCGCCCAGGCGAACGTGCGCCCGCCGCCGGGCCTCGCCGGGGTCCATGCCGGCTCGCAGGTTCTTCTCCGTCTCCATCTCCAGGTGGAAGCGCAGCTCGTCCCGCGTCTCGGCGTCCTCGCGCCCGCGGCGGAAGAGGCCCCGCAACCGCCGGACGAGGGCCGCTAGCGGGCTCACTTCGTGCCTCCCGCCCAGTTCAGCACGCCGTTCACCGCGCTCACCGTCCTCTCCCACTCCGCCCGCTCGGCCGCGAGCTGCCGCCGACCGACGTCGGTGAGGAAGTAGTAGCGGGCCCGGCGGTTGTTCTCGGTGACCCGCCACTCCGATTGCACCCAACCCTTGCGCTTCATGCGCTGGAGCGCCGGGTACAGCGTGCCCTGCTGTATCGCGAAGACGTCGCCCGACATGGTCTCGATGCGCTGGGCGAGCCCCCAGCCGTGCATCGGCTCGAGGGCGAGGGTGCGCAGCACGAGCAGCTCGAGCGTGCCCTGCAGGACGTCGGATCGGTCGGCGGTCATGGGGAACTCCTTTTGCTGATCCAAAGGAATCGTGCCACCTTTTCTCCAGATTGTCAAAAGAAAGGTCGGCGGGCGTGTTGGACGATCGTGGAACGGGCCCCGATGCCCCGTTCACGGCGCCAGGGGGGTGGCGCCAACGCAAGCCGGGGTGATCTTCCGGTTGAGCCAGTCGCGGTACCGAGGGCGCTCGGCCACGCCTTCACGATAGGCGGGACACCGAGATGTAGCGGTCTGGCAGGATCAAGGCTCCCGGTCCACGGCCTCGAGCAGTGCGGCATTGCTGTCAGGCGACAGCGAAAACTGACCCCCTGGCGACACTGAAAACTGACCCCCCTGGGCCAAGGGAGGGAGTCAGCAGATGAAGCGATGCGAGGATGTCGGCCCGTGGGCAGGGAGGCCACGGGCACAGATGAGGCAGTCAGACGAGGTGGAGGCGATGCTGCACCTGCGGGCACTCGGCTGGGGGCTGAGGCGCATCGCGAGGGAGTTCGGGTGCAGCAAGAACACGGTGAAGCGCTACGTCGCGGCCGACGGCTGGATGACGTACAGCCGGCGGGCCGGTGGCGGCAAGCTCGAGGATCAGGAGGCGTGGTTGAAGGAGCGCTTCTTCCAGCACGGCGGCAATGCCGAGGTGGTGCGACAGGACCTGGAGCGGGAGCAGGGCATCGACGTGAGCCTGCGCACGGTCGAGCGGGCCGTCGCGCCGTTCCGGCGGCTGCTGACGGCCGAGGCGAAGGCGACGGTGCGGTTCGAGACTCCGCCCGGGCGCCAGCTCCAGGTTGACTTCGGCCAGCGGCGGGTGCCGATTGCCGGGGAGCGGGTGCGCGTGTTCCTGTTCGTGGCGACGCTGGGCTACTCGCGGCGCTGCTACGTGGCGACGTTCAGGCACGAGCGGCAGTCGTCCTGGTTCCGCGGCCTGGAGGGCACGTTCAATCACTTTGGCGGCGTGACGAGGGAGGTGCTGCTTGACAACCCGCGGCCGCTGGTGGTCAATCACGACATGTCGACTCGCGAGGTCGAGTTCAACCACCGGTTCCTGGCGTTCGCGGCCCACTGGGGGTTCCGTCCGCGCGCGTGTGCGCCGTATCGGGCCCGGACGAAGGGGAAGGACGAGCGGGGAGTCGGCTACGTCAAGGCAAGCGCCATCGCCGGACATCGCTTCGAGAGCTGGGCGGGGATGGACGCGCATCTGGGGTGGTGGCAGCGGGAGATCGCCGACCGGCGACGCCACGGCACCACCGGTGAAGTCCCTCTCGAGCGCTTTGCCCGGGAAGCGGAGCGCCTTCGGCCCTGCGCGGGCCGGCCGCCGTTCGGCCAGTTGCGTGATCTGACCCGGACGGTCCACGCCGACTGCGCGGTGGTGGTCGACACCAACGCCTACTCGGTGCCGTGGCGGCTGATCGGCGAGCGGGTGCGGGTGGTGGTCAGCGGCGGCCGGGTCCGCGTTCACCACGGCCCGAAGGTTGTCGCCGAGCACGTCGAGCACGAGGGACGCCACGCTCGGGTCACCGACCGGGCCCACCTGGTCGGCGTCGTCGGCGGCCCGCGTCCGGCCGAGACCGCGGCGGTCCGGCCGAAGCCGGAGCTGCTGCGTCCGCTCGACGAGTACGCGGCCGTGGCCGGGGGGAGCTTCTGATGGCCGTGGACCATGAGACGCTTCTCGGCTGGTTGACGCGGCTGAAGCTGACGGCGATCCGCGACCAGCTCGACAACCTGCTCGACGAGGCGGCGGAGAAGAAGCTGACGTTGCGGGAGGCGCTGGCGATGCTCGTCGAGCGGGAGGTCTCGCGCAAGGACGAGCGGCGCATCGAGATGGCGCTGAAGATCGCGCGCTTCCCGATGGTGCGCGAGCTCGCCGACTTCGACTTCAAGGCGCAGCCGAGCGTCGACCGGCGCCAAGTGCGGGAGCTGGCGACGTCGCGGTGGGTGGCGCACGGCGACGCGCTCCTGGTTCTCGGCCCGCCGGGGGTCGGGAAGACGCATCTCGCGGTCGCGCTCGGGCGCGAGGCGATCCGGCAGAGCTACTCGACCCTGTTCACGACGGCTCAGGCGCTGATGGCGGCGCTGGTGAAGGCGAACAGCGAGGGGCGGCTGGAGGACCGCCTGACCTTCTACGCCAAGCCCAGACTTTTGGTCTGCGACGAACTGGGGTACCTCCCTTTCGAGGCGCATGCCGCGCACCTGTTCTTCCAGCTCGTCTCGAGGCGCTACGAGCGCGGGAGCATGCTGATCACGTCGAACCGCTCGGTCGGCGAATGGGGCGAGGTGTTCGGCGACGCCGTGGTCGCCACCGCGATCCTCGACCGGCTGCTGCACCACAGCCACGTGTTGACGATTACCGGGGAGAGCTACAGGCTGCGGGAGAAGCGTCGGGCGGGCGCCCTGAGGATCCCGGCCCCGAAGCCTGTCGCGTCGGAGACCCGCTCGGGGGCGTCGTCATGACCATGCGACCGACATCAGGGCGAGCACAGACAGGGACTCACGCTCACGCGCCGGTGCCGCCGCCCTTCGGCCGGCGTGGCCGTTGTCAGGCTGGCCGGCCCGCTGCCACGCGGCCCCGGTCGAGCCCGCCGACGCTCGACGTCGTGAACGTCCGGGGGTCGAGCCGCCTGCCCCCGGTCCGTTACGTAACGGTGGGCAGTGGTCGTGGCGTTGACGAACGCGGAGCGGCAGGCGCGTTACCGGGAGCGGCGGCAGGCCGGCGAGTCCCGGATCCGGTCCCGGAACGCACTGCAGCTTGTCGGGCGGTCGGGGCGCGTAGCTGCGGGACGGACGGCGTGTCAACGTGCTGCGCACGTCCTCCGCGATGCTACGGCCCTGTCGGGTGACACACCGTCCGCCCCGCGGCTCGGATGGCAATTGTGGGCCTTGCGGCCCGGCCTGGACGGGGCGGCCCGGCCGTCCACGGTGCTCACGGAACGCGGTGAATCGCCGGAAGTCGATCTACATACGCCGTTTCTTCGGGGGTCAGTTTTCGATGTCGCCGGGGGGTCAGTTTTGAGTGTCGCTTGACAATTGCTGTCGAGGGTGACGCCGGGCTGCAGTCCACCGTGGCCGCCGGTCGGCAGCTTCACTGGTATGGACCGGCCCGCCCGTTCATCGGCCAGCGCCTCCGAGAGACTGACCGGCAGCGCCAGCGGCGGCGATTCCAGGATGGCGGCGGCGTTTCCCTTGCCGGGCCTCAACAGGCCGGCATCGATCAACCGCTTGCGGACTCCTCGCTCAACTCCCGTCGCCGGAGGCACGAGTCTGGCGACCGACGTGCCTCGGTCGAGGACCTCGACTTCGCCACCGCTACGGACCTCCCGGAGATAGCGGGACAGGTTGGCCCTCAAGTCGGAAACCGATGCGGTGCTCATCCTGACCGAGTATCGTCTCCGCAATGCACGCCCTGCAAGTCATCCTTCGCGCCAGTTCTCCAGATCGAGCCCCTTCACGCGGCCGAATTCGCGGACGTTGTCGGTCACGAGCACGAGGCCGAGCGAGAGCGCGTGCCCGGCTATCAGCATGTCGTTGGGGCCGATCGGCCGGCCGCGCCGTTCGAGGTCCGAGCGCACCTTGCCGTAGGATGCGGCCGCGGCGGCGTCGAACGCCTGACAGGGGACCCTGTCCGTCAAGGTGTCGAGTAACCGGTGGTTGCGCCGCGCATGTGCGCTCTTGTCCGCCCCGTAGCGCAGCTCCGCGACGACCACCGACGACAGGCACACGTCGGATGAGCCCAGCGCGCGCAACCGGGCGCCTACCGACGGGTACCGGCCGGTCAGGTAGTCGACGCACACGTTGGTGTCGAGCAGGTACCTCACTCGTCGAGGTCCGGCCCCGGCTCGACGGACGGCAAGTCGTCGGGGTAGGGGAAGTCGCGCGAGGCACCCTCGAGCTCCAGAAACGCGGCACTCCAGGCCGGGGAACACGGCTCGAGGATCACCCGCCGGCCGTCCCGCGAGATGACCACCTCGTCCTGTCCCTCGAAACGGTAACGCTTGGGCAGCCTGACGGCCTGACTTCCACCGTTCATGAAGAGCTTGGCGTGGTCGGCCATCTCACCTCCTCATCCAGGCGATTCGTCGCTACAGAAAGTATATACAGTCTCGGGTTTGCGCAAGACGGAGTCGGCCATCTGACCTTCCATCCAGGCGATTCGTCGCTACAGAAAGTACATGCAGTCTCGGGTTTGGGCGAGACGGAGCAGGAATCTGCGCACGCGTTCGGGCGACGGCAACCCGGGCTCGCACGCGGCCTCGCGCGCGGAATGCCCGGCGGAAGACCGGACCGCGCCGCTACGGGCGCGTCTCCTCTTCGTGCCAGCGGGGGTGGTGGTGGCGGGCCCAGCGCTCGGTCACGGTGCCGTCGATCATGGCGCGGGCGGTGCCGGGGTAGGCGACGGTGCCGAGGTAGACGTGGACGATGAGGAAGAGGCCGCCGCCGAGGGTGGCGAGGTAGTGGGCGAGGCGCATCCACTGCAGGAACGACGCCCCGAACGCGGCGGGGAACCAGAGGGCGACGCCGCTCGCGACGAAGACGACGGCCAGCGCGCCCTGCACCCAGAAGAACATCTTCTGGCCGGCGTTGTACTTGCCCGCGGGCGGCACGTTGGCGCTGTCGCGCGTCGCGTAGGCCCGCACCGCGCGCAGCCAGCGCCGGTCGCTGTCGCCGAGGAACATGTCGCGGAACCAGACGACGATCATCGCGGCCATGCCCGCCGTGAACAGCACCCCGACCCACGGGTGCAGCACCCGCGCCGACGGCCCCCCGCCGAGGAGCGCGGTCAGCCAGAAGAGGGCGGGGTAGGCGAACGCGAGGCCGGTCGCGAGCAGGAGCACGAACGTCACCCCGACCACCCAGTGCAGGATGCGCTCGAAGAAGGTGAAGCGGGTGAGCAGCCGTTCGGCCATGGCGTCAGCGCCCGGTGTCGCGGTCAGGCGGACGGCGCCTCGCGGGCCGGCTCGCCCCCCGTGAAGGTGAAGCGGTTAGCAACCGTTCGGCCATGGCGTCAGCCCGGTGTCGTGGTCAGGCGGACGGCGCCTCGCGGGCCGGACCGTCCCCGTGACCCTCGTGCCCGCCGAGCCGCGCGGACGGCGTCTCGGCGGCCGGGCCGTCCCCGTGATGCCCGTGGTCGTCGTGCTCGTCGAGCCGCTCGGGCCCGTAGCGGAGGAAGTGGACCAGCGCCCCGAGCACGCCGAAGCCCATCATCCACGCGCCGAGGCGCTTCATGAACATGAGCCCGGTCATCGGGGCGGGGCTCGCGGTCGGGTCCGACGGCAGGCTGTAGTCGGCGAGCCGGTCGCCGTGGGGCACGACGTACATCATGTGGGTGCCGCCGACGCCGGCCGGGTTGTAGACGGCCGCGTTCTGGTACCCGCGCGACTGCAGGGTCTCCACCTTCTTGTCGGCGAGGGCCAGCATGTCGTGCTTGCTGCCCCACGAGATGGCGTTGGTCGGGCAGGTCTTCACGCAGGCCGGCTCGAGCCCCGCCTCGACCCGGTCGACGCACATGTTGCACTTCGAGACCTTGCGGGTGTTGGCGTCGAAGCGCGGGATGTCGAAGGGGCAGCCGGTGACGCAGTACTGGCAGCCGATGCAGCTCTCCTGGTTGAAGTCGACGATGCCGTTCGTGTACTGCACGATGGCCCCCGGCGCGGGGCACGAGAACAGGCAGCCGGGGTCCTCGCAGTGCAGGCAGGCGTCCTTCTTGATCAGCCAGTTGAGGTTGCCGTCGACCTCGACCTCGTTGAAGCGCATCAGCAGCCACGTCTTCGGGCTCAGGTCCCGGTGGCTCTGGTAGCTGCCGAAGTTGGCGGTGGGCTCGACCCCGAGGTCGTTCCACTCCTTGCAGGCGACCTCGCACCCCTTGCAGCCGATGCAGGCCCCGATGTCGACGAGCTTCGCGTAGGTCGGCCCCCCCGAGCGCAACGCGCTGATGGGGATGAACGCGTCGGGGCTCGCCGAGACGCGGCGGATGGTGAGCGTGTCGGCCATGGGCGGTTACTCGTCGGCCTCCGAACACGGGCACGGGACGCGCGTTCTGCCTCCGGTCTGCATCAGGCGCGCTCCACGTTCACGAGGAACGCCTTGAACTCGGGGCAGCGGGTGTTCGCGTCCCCGATGAACGGCGTCAGCAGGTTGGCCATCGACCCCTGGGTGATGCCGACGAAGCCCCAGTGCACGGGGATGCCGACGGTCCACACGACCTGGCCGTTGACGCGCAGCGGCTTGATGCGCTTGGTGACGATGGCGGTGCCCTGCACCTCGCCCCGCTTCGACCACACCCGCACCTGGCTGCCGTTCGGAATGCCCTTCTCGGCCGCGAGCCCCTCGGGCAGCTCGACGAAGAAGTCGGGCATCGCCTCGACCAGCAGGGGCACGTTGCTCGTGACGAAGTGCTCGCGCTCGACGACGCGGTAGATGGTGCAGGCGTAGGGATAGTCGTCGTCGCCGTTCGCCAGCGACTCGCGCACCCCGTCGTACCAGCGGATGACGGGGTTGACCGGCACGTTGTCGTGCATGACGTTCGGCGACGGGCTCTCGACCGGCTCGTAGTGCTCCGAGAACGGACCGTCGGCGAGGTGGCTGCTGAACAGCCGCGCCACCCCCTCCTCGGTCATGATGAACGCGCCGGCCGCGTCGGGCGGCGTCGTCCGCCCGTAGTCGGGCACGTCGCCGATCCACTCGCGGCCGTTCCAGGCGATGCCGGCCCGGCTCTGGTCCCAGGGCCTTCCGGCGGCGTCGGCCGACGCGCGGTTGTAGAGCACGCGGCGGTTGGCGGGCCAACTGAACGCCCAGTCGTGGTGCATGCCGAGGCCGGTGGGGTCGGCGGTGCCGCGGCGCTGCATCTGGTTGCCGGCCTCGGTGTAGCTGCCGGTGTAGATCCAGTTGCCCGACGTCGTCGTCCCGTCGTCGGCGAGCTCGCCGAACGACGAGAGCAGGCGGCCCGTCTGCCGGTCGTAGCCGTTGATCTCCTTCGCCAGCTCGACCATCGTCGGCTCGCGCGGGTTCAGGTAGTCCCACGTCAGGTGCTGGATGGCGTCGTTCCAGGCGCCGCCCTCGGCCTGGTACAGCTCCTTCACCCGCCAGAAGAGCTCCGACAGGATCCAGGTGTCGGGCTGCACGCCGATCGGCGGATCGACCGCCTTCTCCTTCCACTGCGCCCAGCGCCCGCTGTTGGTGAACGAGCCGTCGCGCTCGATCCAGTGGGACGACGGCAGGTAGAGGACCTCGGTGTCGATCGAGGCGGGGTCCATGCCCGGCGCCTTCCAGAACTCGGCCGAGTCGAGCATGAAGGGGTCGATGACCACCTTCCACTTCAGCTTCGACATCGAGTCGAGCAGGCGCGGCACGTCGGGGCCGGCGAGGAGCGGGTTGAACCCGAGGGCGACGAACCCCTCCAGCGTCCCCTCGCGGGCCTTGTCCCAGATCGTCAGCCAAGTCGCGTCGCCGTCCTGCTTGGCGAGGTGGTGGTAGGCGAAGTCGTTCTCGGGCGTCGCGTGCTCGCCGAACCACGCCTTCATCTGCGACACGTAGAACTTCGGGTAGTTGCCCCAGTAGTTGACGGTGTCGGCGACCAGCGGCCGCGGCGTCGAGTCGCGCAGGTGCGCGGCGAGCGACGTCTGCGGCGGCGTCGGCACCTTCAGGTAGCCGGGCAGGATGCCGGCGACGATGGCGTGGTCGGTCGCCCCCTGCACGTTGGCGTGACCGCGCAGAGCGTTGATGCCGCCGCCGGGCCGGCCGATGTTGCCGAGCAGCAGCTGCAGGATCGCCGCGGTCCGGATGATCTGGCTGCCGACGGTGTGCATGGTCCAGCCCACCGCGTACATGATCGTCCCGACCCGGTCGGCCCGCCCCGTCGAGCAGATGATCTCGGCCATCCGCAGGAACTCTTCCTCCGAGCAGCCGGCGACGTCGGCGACGACGGCGGGCGTGTAGCGGTCGTAGTGCTGCTTGAGGAGCTGGAAGACCGAGCGCGGGTGCTCGAGCGACGGGTCGCGGCGCACGTAGCCGTCGGGGCCCCGCTCGTAGTCCCACGCCGTCTTGTCGTAGTTGCTCGCGGCCTCGTCGAACCCCGCGAACAGCCCGTCGGCGAAGCCGTACTCCTCGCCGACGACGAACGTCGCGTTGGTGTGGGCGCGCACGTAGTCGGCGTGGTGGAGGTCGTTCTCGAGCGCGTAGCGAATGAGCCCGCCGAGCACCGCGATGTCCGACCCCGGCCGGATCTGCATGTGCCGGTCGGCCACCGCCGACGTGCGGGTGAAGCGCGGATCGATGGTCAGGAGCTTCGCGCCCCGGCCGTCACGCGCCTCGACCGCCCACTTGAAGCCGCAGGGGTGGTTCTCGGCGGGGTTGGCCCCCATCACCAGGATGACGTCGGTGTTCTTGATGTCCTTCCAGTGGTTGGTCATCGCCCCGCGGCCGAACGTGGCGGCCAGACTGGCCACCGTGGGGCTGTGTCATATGCGGGCCTGGTGGTCGATGTAGACCAGGCCCATCGCGCGCATCGTCTTGGTGATGAGGTAGGCGTCCTCGTTCGAGACGGTGGCGCTGCCGACCCACGCGATGCCGTCGGCGCGGTTCACCACGCGGCCGGCGTCGTCCCGCTCGCGGAACGAGGCGTCCCGCGAGTCCTTGAACTTGCGCGCGAACCAGTCCATCGCGGTGTCCCAGTCGACCTCTTCCCAGTCGGCGGCCCCGGCCCGGCGCAGCAACGGCTGGTGCCGCAGCCGCGGGCTGATCGCGAGCTCCATCTGCGACGCGCCCTTGGGGCAGAGCGTCCCGCCGTTGATGGGGCTGTCGGGGTCGCCCTCGACGTGGATGACGGTGTTCTTCGTGTTCAGGCCGCCGCTGCCGTGGACGTAGGCGATGGTGCCGCAGCCGACCGCGCAGTACGGGCACACCGTCCGGTACTCGGTCGCGTTCCGGATCTTGAGCTGGCGGACGGCGGCGTGGGCGGGACGCAGATCGAACCCGAGGGCGCTGATGCCTACCGCGCCGCCCGCCGCAGCCTTGAGGAAGGTGCGCCGGGATATCGCCGTATCAGCCATATCGGTCACAGACTAGCATAGCCTGCCGGCCCGCGAAACATCCACGGCACCCGACGGGGCGCCGGCCGCCGGCCGGCGCGGTCCGACCCCGACGGGGTCCGGCTCATCCGCCGTACCGTCTCTCCACGTTCCGTCGGCAACTCGCACCCCCGCGAAGCAACGCGCCGCGTTCCGGGGCAGGCTTCTCCACGGTAGTACGCCTCGCGCGCCTCGAACGCCCCTGAGCGGTCGCATACAATGGCGGGCGGGGGACAACGAGGCCCGATGAGCACGGCAGCGCAGCGCGATTCCGCCCCGCGGCGGCGGGCGACCTACCAGGACGTGCTCGACGCCCCGCCCCACCGCGTCGCCGAGATCGTCGACGGGGTGCTCCACACCAGCCCGAGGCCGGCGATGCCCCATGCGCTGGCGACCTCTTCGCTCGGGAACGACCTTTCGAACCCTTTCCAGTTCGGCCGCGGCGGTCCGGGCGGCTGGTGGATCATCGACGAGCCGGAGCTGCACTTCGGCGAGGACATCCTCGTGCCCGATCTGGCGGGCTGGCGCCGGGAACGAATGCCCGACTTTCCCGATGCCGCCTACTGCACGCTCGCGCCGGACTGGGTGTGCGAGATGCTCTCGCCCTCGACCCGCAGACTCGACCTGCTCGGCAAGCGCCCCGTCTATGCGAGGGAGGGCGTGGGGCACATGTGGATCGTGGACCCCACTGACCGCACGCTGGAGGCGTTCGAGCTGCGCGAGGGACAGTGGATGCTGATCGGGACCGCAAAGGACGACGACCCGGTGCAGATCCGCCCCTTCGAGGCAGTCACCTTCAGCCTCGGCGATCTGTGGCCCTGAACGTTCCGCCCGGCCGGGCGGAACGGGGCGGCTCCCGCCCCTCCCGAATCCACCGGACGACCTCGTCCGTGCCGACCGGAGGAAGACGTGCTCTCGAGGCATCCATGCGGGTAGCCGCCTCCCGCCGTGCCGAAGCACGCGACCAGTCCAGGATCGCCGCATTGACGGCGCGGCTGCGGGCGCCGCGAGGCACCTTCTCGATGACGCGCCACGCGTCGTCGTCCATCATGATGTTGACTCGCCGAGGCATGGTGACCTCCACCACGTCCGGGCTCGGGGTGCGCAAGGCACACACACCACCAGTGCGCATCAGGCAAGCTCGGCGTCCGGACTCGACGGCGCCGGCCTCCACAGGGGCGCGCCCGCCTTGCGCGCCCGCCAGAGGGTCTATGATCACTGCGTGACCCCCGAGGCCGCGCTCTCGCCCGCCCTGAGAACGGTCACCGTGCGCCGGCGCGGCGAGCGGGTCGACCGGGACACCATCGTCGTCGAAGAGCCGCTGGAGATCCGGGTCGACGGCAAACCGCTCGTCGTCACGATGCGCACGCCGGGAAACGACGAGGAGCTCGCCGCGGGCTTTCTCCATGCCGAGGGCGTGATTGCCGGCGGGGCGGGAATCGCTTCGCTCAGGACCGTCGTCGGAGACCGGGCGGCGGGCGGCGGCGGCTCGGCCCGAATCAGGGTGACGAGCTTCGCGGGTGACCGCGTCGAAGTCACCCTGGGGGGCGGCGCCGCCGCGGAGGCTCCGGCCGCCGGACCCGAACGCGAGTTCCGGGCGACGGCCGCCTGCGGGGTCTGCGGGAAGGCGTCGATGGAAGATCTCGATCAGGAGCTGCCCCCCATCGCGCCGGTCGAGTGCCGGCCGGCGCTCTGGGAGACGCTGCCCGACCGCCTCCGCGCCGAGCAGATCCTGTTCCACGCCACCGGCGGCATCCACGCCGCGGGCATCTTCACGCTGGACGGCGAGCTGCTGTGCGTGCGTGAGGACATCGGCCGCCACAACGCCGTCGACAAGGCCATCGGCCACTTCGTGCTGCGCGACGCGCTGCCCCTGCGCGACCGCATCCTGGTCGTCAGCGGCCGGGCCGGCTTCGAACTGGTGCAGAAGGCGCTGATGGCGGCCATCCCCGCCATGGTCTCGGTGGGCGCGGCGTCGAGCGTCGCCGTCGACATGGCCGCGGCGGCCGGCATGACCCTCTACTCGTTCGCGGGACCCGGGCGCGGCAACCTGCACGTGTGACGGCCACCGGGCCGGATTCCTACGAACCCGGCCGGCAGCCCCCGTCGCCCGCCCACCGGCTGTCGAGGTCCGCCGTCAGTCTCCCGCGCAGCGCTGCGAGAACGGCGCCGCCTCCCGCGGGTTGGCGAGTAGGCGAGCGGAGCCCCGGGCGACGATTCCCTGTCGTCTCGGGCTCCGCTCGACCTCGGCAGCCCGTGGTGAAGCCCAGCGTTGCCGCCCGAATCCAGCGGGGCTTTTCGCCGCAGGCTGTCAGGGCTTCTCGAAGACCGAGTGGTCCACCTCGCCGTTGATCTCGACGGCGTCGATGCGCATGTCGATCCTGAACGCGCCCTGAACCTCGACGGTGTTGCTGGCCGACCACAGCACGCCCCCATGCTCCTCGTAGTCGGAGGCCTCGGCGGTCACCGCGACCGTGCCCATGCCGGGCACCTCCTGGGCGAACTGGATGCGTGACACCAGCAGGGTCTCGGCGTCGACGAGGACCTGGAAGTCGACGCCCGCCCAGCTCGCCTGCACGACGTGGTGGTTGCGGCCGTTCAGCTCGGCGTCGTCGAGCCGGCTGTAGGTGGGCGCGAAGGGCCCGGAACCGCCGTAGTCCCAGAACGGGTGCAGCGAAGACTGCGCCACCAGCGCCGCCAGTTGCGCCCCGGTGACGTCGACCACGCCCTGCGTGCTGTCCGCCTGCCAGGCGGCGGTCCCGTTCCAGCCGGTCCTCTGCTGGAACAGGTCGCTGTCGAAGCTCTGGTAGAGCTTCCGGTTGGGGATGACGAGGTTCTCGAAGTCGCCCTCCAGATCCCCGAACGGGGTGCTCATCGTGAACGTGCCCGTCTGCCGCACGCTCTCGACGGCCCCCAGGGCATCGCGCCCGCCCGTCGCCTCCAGGCTCCCGTTGGCGATCTCCTCGAGCGTCTGAGCCTGCGCGGCACCCGCGTACGACACGATGGACAGCGCCAGAATCAAGCCGGTCGTGCGTTGGAATCTTCCCGTCCTCATTGCAGTCATGCTCCAGTCCAGCCGTCCGCGCCGCCGAAAAACGACCCCGGGACGCCGCGCTCTCCCTCTCCCGGCGTGCTACCCTGACGGGGACGCGCCGGCCACCGGCGGCCGCCTCGAGCCTGTCGCCGGCGGACATCAACGGGGAGATACGGGCCTGGGGGGCGAGGGGTTCCACCCTCGAAACGACATCAGGACGGCGTCGATGGCACTTATACCACGGACCTCGATGCCGACGCTGCTGGGGCTCGGCCTCCACGCGTGGCTCCGGCTGGGGCTGCTCGGCTGCGCCGTCGCCCTCCTCGTGCTGAACTGGAACATCCGCCGCGCGCCCCTGGACACCGGCGGAGACGCGGCGGCCGGCGAGGCGGCAGGCGAACTGGAGATCGTCACCCTCGACGCCCTCCCCGAGGGGACGCCGGACCCCGGCGCCGACCCCGACGGGCCGTCGCTGGTCAACGAGGGCTGGTACGTGCGCAACATGGCCACGGCCCACGGCGCGTTCGTGATCGAGGTCGAGGCGGAGGACCCCGAGCAGACCGAGACGATCTCCCGGGCCCTGATCGAGCCCATCAAGGACGACTACGCCGAGATTCTCGTCTACGTCAACCGCATGGGGGACGACTCGGACCTGCCGGCCCGCCGCGTGCAGTGGACCCCGCGCGACGGCTACGTCGAGCTGAGCTACGACCAGGAGCCCGCACCGTAGGACGGCGCGAACTCGTAGCGGGTCGGCTGGCCGCAGGCGACGACTGGTGCTGCGTCATGACTGAATGTTCGGACATGGGTGCCGCGATTCGTCAACGATTGCGCGCTGTAAACCCATGTCCGGGTCCGAAGGTCGGGACGTGACGCACCACTAGCGGCCTGGCCCGAGGGGTGACGCTGACGCCGGCCCATCGGGGGAGAACGACATCGTGTCGCCGACACCACGTTCCGGAAGCCGCGTCGTATCCCTCGCCGAGATGGCGTCGCGGGTGCCCGACGGGGCGTCGGTGGCCCTGGGCGGCAGCTTCCTCCACCGCGGCCCCTTCGCCTTCGTGCGCGAGCTGATCCGGCAGGGCCGGCGCGACCTCGAGATCGTCAAGCAGTCGC
Source organism: Vicinamibacterales bacterium (assembly GCA_965207615.1). GTDB lineage: Bacteria > Acidobacteriota > Vicinamibacteria > Vicinamibacterales > UBA8438 > JAJEEA01. The sequence goes on along the minus strand of CBDBMZ010000003.1, from coordinate 5,545,059 downwards.
CCGGCTACGACATCGACATCCTGTGCCGCGCCGGCTGCGTGGCCCGGGCGCGCGCCGGCATCGTGGCCATGGAGGGCAACTTCGGCCTCGCCCCCTGGTACCGCCGCGCGGTAGAGACGCAGCAGCTCGAGCTCGAGGAGCACGCCTGCATGACCCTGACGGCGGGCCTGCGGGCCGCCGCCTACGGGGTGCCGTTCCAGCCGGTGGGCGGCGTTCACGGCTCGGACCTCGCCGCGCTGAACCGCTGGGCGGCGGTCACCGACCCCTACGGCTCGGGGCAGGACGTCTGGGTGATCCCGGCGATTCGCCCCGACGTCGCGGTGATCCACGTGAACGAGGCCAACGAGCGCGGCGACGCCCGGGTCCGGGGCACCTCCCACTGGGACCGCATCCTCACCCGCGCCGCCCGCCAGGTGTTCGTGGTGGCGGAGACCCTCGCCCCCGTCTCCTCGTTCGAGGCGCAGCCCGAGCTGACCCTCGTGCCGGGCTTCATGGTGCAGGCGGTCTGCGTGGCCCCCCACGGGGCGTGGCCGGGGTCGTGCTGGCCCCACTACGAGATCGACTATCCGGCGGTGGAGCGCTACCTCGACCCCGGCCACCCCCTCGAGGCGCACCTGGCGGGCGCCCCCGAAGCGGCGGCCGAGCCCGTGCACGCCGAATCGGCGGAGCCGGTGCGTGCCTGAGCACTGGTCCGGCTTCTCGTACATCGTCATCAACCTCGCCCGCTTCGTGCGGCCCGACGAGGTGACCTTCAGCGGCGTCAACTCCACGCCGCCGATGCTCGCGTGCCTGCTCGCCAAGCGCGCCTACGACTTCGACTTCGTGTACCTGAACGTCGCCGGCGGCGTGCAGCCGCGTCCGTCGAAGATACCGCTCTCGAGCTCGGACCCGGTGCTCGCGGAAGGCTCGACCGCGATCTTCGCCAACGAGGACTTCTACGACCTGTGCACGCGCGGGGGCATGGACCTGTGCTTTCTCGGCGCCGCCCAGGTCGACGGGCGAGGACGCACGAACGTCTCGGTGATCGGCGACTGGCACCGGCCCCGAGTGCGGCTTCCGGGCGGGGGCGGCGGCGCGGTCATGCTGCCGACGGCGCGGCGGGCCGTCACTTGGCGCACCGAGCACTCGGCCCGCATCCTCGTCGACCGGCTCGACTTCGTGACCGCGGCCGGCGGCCTGCACGGGGTGGTGACGCCGGTCGCGGTCTTCGTGAAGCGCGAGGGGCGGCTGGGCCTGCAGTCCTGGCACCCCGAGGTGACGCTCGACGAAGTGCGCCGGCGGACCGGCTTCGACTTCGACGCGGACGGCGCTGCCCCCACGCCGTTGCCCACCGCGCGCGAGGCCGCGGCGCTGCGCGCTCTCGACCCCGACGGGCAGTTCGAGCGCGACGCCAGCGTCTCGGTTCACTAGGGACCAGGAGCCCGTGGAGATCCGCCGCGTAGCGGGGCGGCCGGCCCCGGCGTTGGTTGAAGGGGAGCGGCGCAACCCTGGGTCGCGCAAGGACCGTGACGGGAACTACCTTGCCACGTGCCGCGCGCAGGAACGGCAGGCAAGCGGGACGGTCCTGAACGTAGTTGGCGAGATCATCTCGATCGCCGCCCCGAGAGAGTCCGCTGGCCACGGCGCAAGCCGCTGGCGAGGTTGCCGGACCGGCGCCGGGCACGCTCGATGACGCCTCGCTGACGGGGAATCAGGCTCGGCTTACTCGAGTTGATCGGACCAGGCGCCGGGCGAGCTCGATGACGCCGGCCGCGCGAACCAGGGCCGATGCCGATATCGTTCGACGGTCCGTCGCTGAGCCACCTGCTGCGCGAGCGCATCGCCCGCCACGCGAAGGCAGGGCGCATCGCGCTGCTCGGCCGGTTCGGCCCGGTGTCGTACGCCGGTCTGGGCGAGCGGATCGACCGCATCGCGAATGCCCTGCAGCATCTCGCCCGCGGCGAGGTCGTCGGCGTGCTGGGGTCGCGCTCGCCCGATACAGTGGCCGCGTTCCTCGGCATCGTGCAGGCGGGCGGCTGCCCCGGCTTCCTCGAGCCCCACCCGCGCGTCGATACGGTGCGCGCCCGCCTCGACGCCGCCCACGCGCGCCGCGCCTGCCTGGAGGGCGAGCACGAGTCGCTGGCGCCAGCCCTCGTCCGCGCCGGCCTCCGCGCCCACCGGCTCTCGCGCCTCGTCGCGGAGCCACCCCTCGCGCGGCGCGGCCGGGGCACGGCCGCGCCCGCCGGCGAGCCGGCCGCGACGCCGGGACCCGCGGTCTGCTCGCCTCCCGGCGCGTTCCGCGAACCGCTCACGAGCGCCGACCCCGCGATGCTCCAGCTCACCTCGGGCAGCACCGGCGAGGCCAAGGGCGTCGTGCTCACGCACGGCAACCTGATCTGCAACGCCGGGGGCATCGTCGCGCGCACCGGGATCACCCCGGCCGACCGGCTCCTGCACCTGATGCCGCTCCACCACACCAACGGGGTGAACAACCAGCTCCTGGCCCCGTTTTTCGCCGGCGCGGCCGTCGTGCTCGCCGACCGCTTTCTGGCCGAGGCGGTGGAGGACCAGATCGCCGAGTACGGGGTGACCTACCTGACCGGGGTGCCGACGATGTACTCGCGGATGCTGCCGCACCTGCGCGACCCCGCCCGGCGCCGGTCGTTGCGGTTCCTGCGCTGCGGCTCGGCGCCGATCTCCGCCGCCCTGCACGAACGCGTCGAGGCCGCGTTCGGGGTGCCGCTCGTCGTCTCCTACGGCCTCGCCGAGGCCACCTGCACGTCGACCATGAACCCGCCCGCCGCGCGGCGCATCGGCAGCGTCGGCACCGTGCTGCCCGGCCAGCGGGTCAGGCTGCTGCGGCCGGGCTCGGGCGAGGCCGTCCCCGACGGCGCCGAGGGCGAGGTCTGCATCGCCGGCGCGAATGTGATGAAGGGCTACGTCGACGGGGCCTCTGCCGCCGTCCTCCAGAACGGATGGCTTCGGACGGGCGACCTGGGCCGGTTCGATGCCGACGGCTACCTCTTCATCACCGGCCGCCTCAAGGACGTCATCGTCCGGGGCGGCGAGAACCTGTCGCCGCGGGCCATCGAGAGCGTGCTGGAGCGGCACCCGGCGGTGGAAGCCTGCTGCGTCGTCGGGGAGCCGCACGCGGATCTCGGCGAGGTCCCCGTCGCGTTCGTGCAGCCCCGGGCGGGAGCGGGCCTCGCCGCCGAACTCGAAGCCCTGGTCGCCGGCCGGCTGTCGAAGGCCCACGTCCCGGCCCGCATCCACCTCGTGGACGCGCTGCCCGAGAACGCCGTCGGCAAGGTCGACCGCGCCGCGCTGGCCCGTCGGGTTCGCGAGCGGGGCGCGGATTCGTGACCCGCGGCCGCCGGCTGGAGACCGGGATGCGCCGGCCGCGCCGCCACTCGTTGCCGTCGCGTCCGGCGTCGTGGGTTGCAGCGTCGCGTCCAGCTTCCGGGTGCATGACAAGCAAGTGAGACGCCGCCGGGAACGATACCGAAGTCGCCAGACCGACGATGTCGGCCGCGGTCATCCCCCGAATCCTTCGTGCGCCTCCGGCTCCCCGCCCTCCGTCCGGACGCGATCTATAATCGGATTACCGCCTGATCGGTCGTCGCGGCCGCCTAGTCCCGCCGCACAACGCGCCCGCGCAGCCGCGTCCGCCGAGACGTGAGCGGGACCTCGCCCCTCGACGCGCGGCCGTACGGCGGCGCCCGATGCCTGAGCACGAACAGCGTGGAGACGTCGTCGCGGCGCGCCCCGAGCCGACCAGCGCGGAAGCGCTCTGCCTACTGCTGCTCCGCCGCGAGGCCGGCCGGCTGCGCCCACCGGGACGGCCGGCCGCGCGCTATGCGCTCGCCGGCTCGGTGCTGGTCGATCTGGCGCTGGCCGACCGCATCGCCACCGACCAGGCGCGGCTCCACTCGATCGACCCGACCCCGCTCGGCGACGACCTCCTGGACCCGATGCTGGCGCGGATCGCCGCCGCCGCCAACGGCCGCGACACCAGGGCCTGGTTGGAGGAGGCGGCCGAGCGCAGGGACGAAATCCTCGGGCTGGCGTTGCGCCAACTGGCGGCGCGCGGCATTCTCCGCGTCGAAAGGAACGGGCGCCCCTTCTTCAGCGCGACAAGCCTCCACGTCATCGACCACGACGCCGATCGGAACCTCCGGCAGCACCTCGCCCGCGCGCTGTCGGACGGCGGGGACCCCGCCCCGCGCGACGTCGCGCTCGTCCGCCTCGTCGACGCCTGCGGCCGGTTCGAGCAGCTCGTGCCGCCGCGCGAGCTGAAGCGCGCGCGCCAGCGCATCACCGAGCTTCGCGCGGAGGCGCTCCCCGGCCACGCCGTCATCGACGCCGTCGAGCGGTCCGTGGCACGCCTGGCTCCGCCCGCCGCGCCGGGGATTCCGATTGCCGGCAACGCGTTCAGCCTCGCCGGCGACGTCCGCGCCTACCTGACCCGCGAGTACCAGCGGCTGGGACCGGTCTTCCGCGTGCGCGCGTTCAAGCGCAACATCACCGTCCTCGCCGGCCCGGAAGCCAACATGTTCCTGGTGAAGGAGGGCCGGACCCACCTGCGCAGCGCCGAGGCGTGGCGGGACTTCGAGGCCGAGCTCGGCGCGGGGCGCGCGGTGACGAGCATGGACGGCGCCGAGCACGACCGCATGCGCAACGGGCTGAAGCGGGGGTACTCGAGGGCCGCGGCCGAGCATCGCATCCCCGAGATGATCGAGATCGTGCGGCGCGAGATCGCGGCCTGGCCGACCGACCGGCCGATACCCGGCCACTACGCGCTGCAGCGCATCGCCACCGACGAGCTGGGCATCCTCGCCGCGGGCACGTCGCCCCGGGCCTACCTCGACGACCTCATCGTATTCGTGCGCGCGCTCCTGCTGGCGACCGTGACCCACCAGCGCCCGCGCAGCCTGCTCAAGGGACGCCGCTTCCGCCGGGCGCGGGCTCGGGCGGAGGCGCTGTATCAAGAGGTCTCGGCCTCGCACGATCCGGCGCGCCGCCGCGACGCCGTCCCCGATCTCGTCGACGATCTGATCGAGCTGCACCGCGCCGACCCCGAGTTCCTGCCCGAGACAGACCTGCGGGTGGGGGTGCTCGGCCCGTTCATCGCGGGCCTCGACACCATGGCGGGGGTCTGCTCGTTCATGCTCTACTCGATCCTGAAGCACCCCGACGTGCTCGAGCGCATGACGGCCGAGGCCGACGCCGTCTTCGCGAACGGCGGACCGGCGGTGCAGGACATCCGCAAGCTCGACGTCACCCACCGCGTGGCCCTCGAGACCATGCGGATGTACCCGACCGCGCCCGCCCTTCACCGCACGGTGTCCAACTCGTTCGAGCTCGGCGGCTACCGCCTGCACGCCGGCGACCACGTGCTCATGGCGGTCGCCGTGCCACACTACCTGCCGCGGTACTTCCCCGACCCCGAGCGCTTCGACATCGACCGCTACGCGCCGCCCCGCAACGAGCACCACCAGGTCGGCGCGTTCGCGCCGTTCGGCCTCGGGTCGCACACCTGCCTGGGGGCGGGGTTCGCCGAGGTCGGCATCGCCGTCACCATGGCGACCCTCGTGCACGAGGCGGAGCTGACCCTCGACCCGCCCGACTACGAGCTGAAGATCGACCCCGTCCCCATCGCCCACCCCACCCGGTCGTTCAAGTTCCGCATGAAGCCGCGCAACCGCGGCTGAGGCGAACCCCGCCAGCCCCGCCCCGGCACTTGGCATCGCCCGCAGCCCCGCAGTATGCTCGGTTCCGCGAGCAAGAGAAACGCCATGAGCCTGCCATCCTACGTGCACGGCGCCGGCTCCGTGGCCCTGCTCGGCGAGACCATCGGCGAGAACCTGCGCCGCACCGTCGAGCGCCACGGCGACCGCGACGCACTGGTGGTCCCGTCGCAGAACTACCGGGCCACCTACCGCCAGCTCTGGGACGCGACTACGGCCCTCGCCAAGGCGCTCCTTCGGCGGGGCATCGAGCGCGGCGACCGGGTCGGCATCTGGGCCCCCAACCGCTTCGAGTGGGTCGTCACCCAGTACGCCACCGCCCGCGTCGGCGCGATTCTCGTCAACGTCAACCCCGCCTACCAGGCTCGCGAGCTGCAGCACGCGCTGAACCAGTCGGGCCAGCGGCTCCTGCTGCTGTCTCAGGGGTTCCGCGAGCGCGACTACGTGGCGATCGTCGAAAGGGTCCGCCCCGAGTGCCCCGCCCTCGAGCGGACGGTGGTGCTCGACGACGAGTGGGAGGCGCTGCTCGAGGAAGGGACACCGGTCGAGGACGGCGAGCTCGCGGCGCGCGAGGCCGCCCTGACTTTCGACGACCCCATCAACATCCAGTACACCTCCGGCACCACCGGCACCCCGAAGGGCGCCACCCTCTCGCACCACAACATCCTGAACAACGGCTTCTTCTGCGGCGAGATCCTCGGCTATACCGAGCACGACCGCGTGTGCATCCCGGTGCCGTTCTACCACTGCTTCGGCATGGTCATCGGCAACCTCGCGTGCACCACCCACGGCGCGTGCATGGTCACGCCGGGCGCGGCGTTCCGGCCCGACCGGACCCTGGCCACCCTCGAGGCCGAGCGGTGCACGTCGCTCTACGGCGTGCCGACCATGTTCATCGCCCAGCTCGACCACCCCGACTTCGACCGCACCGACTTCTCGTCGCTGCGCACCGGGGTCATGGCGGGGTCGCCGTGCCCGGCCGAGATCATGAAACAGGTGCGCGAGCGGATGAACATCCGCGAGATCACCATCTGCTACGGCATGACGGAGACGGCGCCGGTCTCGACCCAGACCCGCGTCGACGATCCCGTCGAGAAGCGCGTCAACACCGTCGGGCCGGTGCATCCGCATGTCGAGATCCGCGTCGTCGATCCCGAGAGCGGCCGGGTGGTGCCGCGCGGCGAGCGCGGCGAGCTGTGCACGCGTGGCTACAGCGTCATGCTGGGGTACTGGAACGACGACGCGGCCACCCGCGCCGCCATCGACGACGCGCGCTGGATGCACACCGGCGACCTCGCGTGCATGGACGACGAGGGGTACGTCAGCATCGTCGGGCGCATCAAGGACATGATCATCCGCGGCGGCGAGAACATCTACCCCCGCGAGATCGAGGAGTTCCTCTACACCCACCCGGACGTGGCCGACGCCCAGGTCATCGGCGTGCCCTCGGCGCGGTACGGGGAAGAGGTGGCGGCGTGGGTCATGCCCAAACCCGGCGCGACCCTCGACGCCGACGCCCTCACCGCGTTCTGCCGCGGCGCCATCGCCACCTACAAGATCCCCCGGCACTGGAAGATCGTCGACGGGTTCCCGATGACCGTGACCGGCAAGGTCCAGAAGTACCGCATGCGCGAGATCTCGACGGCGGAGCTGGCCGCCGCGGACACTGGCGGAGACGCACGGCCATGACGCCAATCGTCGGAGCGACCCCGCGATCCGTCGTCTTCGCGTTCACCACCCGGGGCGGAGACGCACAGCCATGACGCCGATCGTCGGAGCCGACCACGAGTTCCACGACCCCGAGTACGCCGCCGACTGGGCGGGGCGCTTCCAGCCGACCCCCGACCGCCTCGCCCTGTTCGACCTGATGCTCTCCGAGCTTCGGAGTTACGTGCCTCCCGATGGCCGCATCGTCGAGTTGGGCATCGGCCCCGGCTACCTCGCGGCCCATCTGCTCGACGCCCTGCCCGCGGCCCGCTACCAGGGCCTCGACTTCTCCCGCGCGATGCTCGACATCGCCGCCCGCCGGCTGCGACGCCACGCGGACCGCGCCGCCTTCACGCAGGCCGACCTGCTGGCGGAGGGGTGGTGGGAGGCGCTGGACGGCCCGGTCGACGCCATCGTCTCGACCTGGGCGTTGCACGATCTGGGAGGCCAGGACGAGGTCGAGCACGTCTACGCCGGGTGCGCGAAGGCCCTCGTCGGCCGGGGGCTGCTGCTGAACGGCGACTTCATCAAGCCGGACGGCGCTCGGCAGGAGTACGAGCCCGGCCGCTTCCCCATCGCGACGCACATCGACATGCTGCGGCGCGTCGGGTTCGAGACGGCCGAGTGCCTGCGGGTGTTCGAGGAGGAGATGGAGACGCCGACCCCCGCCCAGAACTACGCCTGCTTCCGGGCGGGAGGCCGTCGGGAATCGCCGGTCGCCGTCTCCACGCTCTGACGAGCGCCACGCAGGTCGATGACCAGCGGCAGCACCTTGGTGCACCAGACCATTGGGGGGGATGTCGGCCGGCCTCCTACTCCGTCCGCAGCGCCTGGACCGGCTCGACGCCGGCCGCCCGGCGCGCAGGCAGCCAGTTCGCGGCCAGCGCGACCCCGACGAGCAAGGCGGTGGCGCCGACGAGCGACAGCGGATCGAGCGGCCCCACCTCGAAGAGCACGTTCCGGGCCAGTCTCGTCACCACGGCGGCGCCGGCGAGACCGATCGCCGAGCCCAGGGCGATCGGCGCCGCGCCGCGGCGCAGCACCAGCCTCATGACCTCGGACCGCGTGGCGCCCAGCGCCATTCGGATGCCGACCTCGCGCGTGCGCTGGCTGACGTCGTAGGAAACGACCGAGAACGTTCCACCCGCCGCCAGGAGCAAGCCAACGAGAGCGAACACGGTCATCAGCCCCGCCGCGAAGCGCGGCCTGGCCTGCGCGTCACGGAAGTGCGCGGCCATGGTGTTCGCGCGCAGCCCCACGCGCGGGTCGATGGCCCAGGTCTCCCGGCGTACCGCCGCCAGCAGCGCTTCAGGGGTGTCCGCTCGCACGACGAGACGCCCCCCCGTGTGAACCTGGCCGCGCGGAAACGGCGTGTAGTAGCGCAGGTCGCCGCCCTGCCAATCGGGGTCCACCTGGCGCGTCTCGCCGGCCACGCCGATCACCGTGAGCCACGCCTCGCCCTGCGGCGGCCGAAAGCGCTGCCCGATGGCGGACCGGCCGGGCCACAGACTCGCCGCGAAGGCGGCATCGACCACGGCCGACCGAGCCGCCGCGTCGTCCTCGCGCGTGAAGGGCCGCCCTTCGAGGAGCGGAATGCCGAGCGCGTCGAAGTAGCCGGAACCCACGGGGGTCGACGACACGAAGACGTCGGACGTGTCCTGCGGCCCGGAAGGAGACTCGATCTGCAACCGGCCGAAGGACAGGAAGTAGCCGGGCTCGGGCGGCACGCTGCCGGCCATCGCCGCGGCCTCCACGCCCGGCAACCGCGTCAGGCGCGTCGAGAGCTCGTCCATGAACCGGAAGCGCGACTCGCCGTCCCCGTATTGCGACGCCGGCAGGCTCAGGCCGACGACCGCCACCTGGTCGACGTCGAACCCGGGGTCGATCCGCTGCCGGTTGACGAAGCTGCGGACCAGCAGTCCGGCCCCGGCCAGCAGCATCAGGCACAGGGCAATCTGGGTCACCACCAGCAGGGCGGAAAGGCGCCGCCGCGGCCCGCTCCCGGCGCGCTCGGCAAGCGTCAGGGCGGCCGCGGGCCGGCGCGATGCGCGCAGGGCCGGGACGAGCCCGATCGCGATGCCGGTCGCCACCGAGAGACCGACGACCACGAGCAGCGCCCGTGGACTGACCGCCGCGCCGCCGACGTCCTGAAACTCGAGGCGCGGCATGCTCGACGCGATGACCCGGACCGCGACCACCGCGAGCCCCCCGCCGACGGCGCCGGCCACCGCGGCCATCGCCACCGTCTCGGCGACGAACTGGCGCGCGATGTGCGCGGGCGACGCGCCCAGCGCCTGCCGGACCGCCGTGTCGCGCTCCTTGCGCGCGGCGCGCGCCAGCATCAGGTTGGCGGTGTTGGCGCACGTGATCAGCAGCACGAAGACCACCGCGCCGAACAGGAGATACAGCGTCGAGCGGATGCGCCGGTAGCCGCCGATGCCCGACCTCAACTCGGAATCGAAACGATTGAGCGAGTCCGGCACGAGCGTGTAGCGGTCGGCCAATGCTCCCTGCTCGCGCAGGCCGCGGCTGATGGCGGCGAGCTCGTCGCGGGCCTGCTCGATTGACGCGTCCGGCCGGCGCCGGCCGAGGGAGTAGACCAGGTCGGTACCCGATACCGGGACCTCGGGATCCCAGCCCAGCGGCGCCCACGCCTGGGTACCGGCATTGGGAAAGCGGAACGTCGCCGGCATGACGCCCACCACACGGTGAGCGCGCCCGTCCAGATAGACCCGCCGTTCGTTCGACGCGGGATCGACGGTGCCGATCCGTCGCCAGAGGTCTTCCCGGACCACGAGGGCGTCGGGTCCGTCACTCGCGGTCGGATGACGTCCATGGACCGGCGGAACCCCGAGGCCCGGCAGCAACCCCGACGTGACGCGGGCCATCTCCACCGTCCGGGGCGTGTCCCGGCCGGCGACGACGTGCGCGGTCAGGTAGCCCTCGTCCGTGGTCACATAGCCCTCGACCCACTCGAGGCTGGTGGCCGCGTCGCGCACCGTCTCGAGCATGTCCAGCGTCATGAAGGGTCCGCCGCCGCCGCTGCTCGTGCGCCAAACCTCGACCAGCCGCTCGGCGGCCGGAAGCGGCAGCGGCCGCAGCAGCACGCCGTCGATCACGCTCCACGTCGCGGTGGTCGCGCCGATGCCCAGCGCCAGGGTGGCGACGGCGAGCGCGGCGACGCCGGGCGTCCTCGCCAGGCTCCGTATCGTGGGCCGGAGACTGCGCAACGGGCTGGCCATGGCTCACTTCAGGGTATCCTCTCTCCACTGTCGCCGTGGATTGGCCCGGCATTCGGAGGAGAAGCGATGCGACGATCGATGACCCTGCTCGGTTGGGCCGCCGCGGCGGCGCTGCTGGCCACGACGGCCGTTTCTACCCGGGAGACCGCCCAGGCGGGGAGCGCGGCCCGGCCCGCCGAGCCCGCGGCGTGCGCGGCGCTGGCCGACCTCGCGCTGCCCGACACGACCATCCGGCTCGCCGCGGCGGTGCCGGCCGGCGAGTTCACCCCGCCCGGCGCGGCGCGGCCGCTCGAGGTGCCCGCGTTCTGCCGCGTGGCCGCCACGAGCGAGCCCGCCGTCAACTTCGAGGTGTGGCTGCCCGCCGACACGTGGAACGGCAAGTTCCACACCGCCGGCAACGGCGGCATGGCGGGGACGATCAGCTACGGGGCCATGGCCGGCGCCCTCGGCCGCGGCTACGCCACGTCGAGCACCGACACCGGGCACGTTCAGCGCGCCGGCGGCTTCGACGCGAGCTGGGCCCTCGGCCGCCCCGACCTCGTCGAGGACTTCGGGCACCGGTCGCTGCACCTCACCGCCGTGCACGGGAAGGCGATCACCGAGTCGTTCTACGGCGCCGCGCCCGCGCACGCCTACTACGTCGGCTGCTCGAAGGGCGGGCAGCAGGGCCTGATGGAGGCGCAACGGTATCCCGACGACTTCGACGGCCTCGTCGTCGGCAACCCCGCCCACGACTGGACCCGCTTCTACGCCGGCGCCCACCTCTGGTACGCGCTGGCGACCCTCGACGACCCCGAGAGCTGGATCCCGCCGGCCAAGGCGGTGATGCTCGGCGAGGCGGTCACCGCCGCGTGCGACGCCATCGACGGCATCGAGGACGGCGTGCTCGACGACCCCCGCGCCTGCGACTTCGACCCGGCGGCGCTGACGTGCGGCGCCGGCGAGGACGAGGCGGCCTGCTTCACCCCGAAGCAGGTGCAGGCGGTGAAGGACATCTGGCGCGGGCCGACGAACGCGGACGGCGAGGTCATCTACCCCGGCCTCGTGCCGGGCGGCGAGGACGACCCCGGCGGCTGGTCGCGCTGGGTCACCGGTGCGGAGCGGTTCCGGAGCACGCACTACCTGGCCGCGAACGACTTCATGCGCTACATGGTGTTCGGCGACCCCGACTGGAACTTCCGCTCGTGGGACTACGAGCGCGACCTGCCGGTGGCCCTGGAACGGACCGGCCCCGCGCTGGACGCCAACGACGCCGACCTGCGCCCCCTGCGCGACGCCGGCGCCAAGCTGCTGCTCTACCACGGGTGGAGCGACGCCGACATCTCGCCCCTCGGCACCATCGACTACTACGAGGAGGCGGTGAGGACAGTGGGCGGCGGCGCCGACGCGGACGCCGCGCTGGCCGAGACGCAGGACTTCTTCCGGCTGTTCATGGCGCCGGGCATGGGCCACTGCCGGGGCGGCCCGGGGCCGGACCGGTTCGACGCCCTGTCGGCGCTGGAGGCGTGGGTCGAGGAAGGCCGCGCCCCCGAGCGCATCGTCGCCTCGAAGGTCGAGGGCGGCGAAGTGGTGCGCACGCGACCGCTCTGCCCCTATCCGCAGGTGGCGCGGTGGGACGGCGCCGGCAGCACCGACGACGCCGCCAGCTTCCGCTGCGTCACGCCGGACTGATCCGCAGGCCGAGCGGGCCTCGGCGGGATGCCCTGCGGGTTGGGTCCGCGGAACGCTCGGCGATACCGCCGGCCGCGGCGCCCGCGGTCATGGTGGGAACGACCTGCTCCGGCACCCGGAGGCGCCGGGCGGCCCCGACCATACAGCAGTGGACCGGCGAGCCCGTTGAGGCTCGCCGGCCGTGGGGACAGGATCTCGCAACGGCCGACGGCCGTCACCGCGGGATGTCGTACCCCAGGATCCGGGGCCGCTGATCGGCCCAACTGTCGACCACTGCTTGGGTGACGACGTTGGTGAACCGCTGCCGGATGTTCAGCGGCCCGTGGCCCGAGAGCTGGATGAACATGAGGCCGACGAGGTCCTCCACCGGGTCGGCCCAGTAGAGGGTGCCGTAGGCCCCGCCCCAGCCGTAGCTGCCGGGCGACAGTGCGTCGAAGGACTTCGTGGGGTCGACGAGCACCCCGAAGCCGAGCCCGAAGCCGTAGCCCGGCCCGCGGACGTAGACGTCCTTGGCGCCGGTGTGGTTGCTGATCATCAGGTCGACGGTCATCCGGCCGAGCAGGCGCACCCCGTCGAGCTCGCCGCCGTTCGCGATCATCTGGGCGAAGCGGAAGTAGTCGGCCGACGTGCCGTTCAGGCCGGCCACCCCCGGGAAGTACGTCGTCGGCTCACGGAACTCCGGCGCCCGCATCAGCTCCGACTTGCCGTCCTCCGTCGGGCGGTACACCGCCGCCACCCGATCCACCTTCTCGCGGGGGACGTTGTAGAACGTGTCGGGCATGCCGAGGGGCTCGAAGATGCGCTCCTTCAGGAACACGTCGATGGGCTGGCCCGAGATCTTCTCCACGAGGACCGCGACGTAGTCGGTGGACGACCCGTACCGCCACTCGTCGCCGGGATGGAACGTCCCGGGAATGCGCGCGGCCCGCGCGACCCGCTCGCCGATGGTGGCGAACGACTCCCCGTCGTTGGTGACGTGGCTGAGTTCCTCGTCCGACAGCCCCGCGTCGTTCGGGTTCAGCGTCAGCCCCGACGTATGGGTCAGCACGTGGCGGATGGTCACCGGCCGGGCCTCGGGGACCCGCCGCAGGCGGGGACCCTCGCGCTCGAGGACCATGTGGTCCGCGTACTCGGGAATCCAGTCGGCAATCGGGTCGTCGAGCCGGAAGCGGCCCTCCTCGAACAGCATCATGAGGGCGGCCGAGACGATGGGCTTCGTCATCGACATGAGGGTGAAGACGGCGTCGGTGGTCATCGGCACCTCCGCCTCCCGATGCCGCCACCCCACCGCGGAGTGGTGCACCACCTGGCCCCGCCGGGCCACCAGGGTCACCGCGCCCGCGATCTGCCCGTCGTCGATGAACCGCTGGAAATAGTCGTCGACCCGCTGCAGCCGCTCGGCCGACATGCCCACCGACTCGGGCGGGGCCAGCGGCAGGTCTTCCGCCGCCGCGAGCGGGACGGTCGAAGGCAGGACGAGGACGAGGCCGACGACACAGACCGCACCCGCCACCAGACCCGCCGCCCAACGCGCGCCGCTCCGGCGCAAGCCTCTGTCCGTCATCTCACACTCCCTGTCTCAAGGGGGGCCGCGTGGGCTACGCGGCCCGCTCCGCGCACGCCATCACGGCCCGCGACCCGCACCGACGCTCTCGCAGGGCCCGCGGGCGCCCCATCCTCTGCGTCTCCGACACGACGCATTATCCTTGCAATCCTTCCAGGCTTTGGACAATTTGCAAGGGAACGCTGGACGGCCGGCGCGGGCCGGGTCCAGTCCCGAGATGAAACCGGGCGCGCCGGGTATCCTGTCGGACGCCTGGTACGGCCCGGGTCGGACACGACGCTCGACGACACCCTCGGTGTTGCCGCAGGACCGTTCGCTGATAATCGTCACCACCATGCGCTTCGCACACGGAGACGGAAACCGCCCATGACCGGGCTGACCGACTGGGCGCCCAACGCCCATGCGCTGATCGTGCACCTGCCGATCGGCCTGCTCGTCACCGCGTTCGCGGCCGAGCTCGTGGCCCTGCTGCGGCGCCGCCCCGAGCCCGTCGCCAGCGTGTCGACGGCCCTCTATGCGGCGGGCTGGCTGACCCTCGCCGCCGCCTACCTCACGGGACGCGCCGCCGCCCCCGAGGTCTACACGCCGGGCCCCGCGGTGCCCGTCGTCGACCGGCACTGGACCGTGGCGCTGTGGTGCCTTCTCTATTTCGGGGCCCTGACCGCGGGACGGCTGTGGGTGCTGGGAGTTCCCGGCCGCCCCGCGCGTGCGGGCGACACCGGCGACACACCCGCGGGGCCGGCTGCGACCCGCCGCCGGGCCCACCTCGCGTTCGGCGCGGCCGGACTCGCGGGCCTCGCGCTGCTGGCGGTCACCGCCGAGCTCGGCGGCCGGCTCGTCTACCAGTACGGCGTCGGCGTCGCCGCGCCGGGCGCGGAATGAGTCGCCAAGCTCCTCACCGCTCTACTCGGATTCCTCGTCGGCAAGACCGAAGAAGAGCGTGAGCCAGCCGTGCAGGTCTTCCCGGGCCACGGCCTTGCCGGTCGAGTGAAGATAGGCGCGCATGTTCTCGGAGAACCCCGGTCCCGCGAAAACGACGATGCCGGGAATCGGCCACGCCGAGATGTCCTGGACGGTGGCCGGGATCTTCTCCTCCGCCGAGCCGCTGACGCCCTGGTACTTGCATTCGATGCCGAGGCTTCGGCCCGAGTCGGGATGGCGCAGCACCAGGTCGATACGACGTTCCGCTCCCCAGAGCCTTCGCCCCACCCGGATCTGCTTGCCGACCCGAAGTCCCAGCCGATCCGCGAGGTTCGCCACGGCCTGCTCGAGTTCCGCACCGCTCGTCACGGCCACCTGCCCACCGGACATCTACGCCTTCCGCCTCGGCAGGTTGGTGATGACGTACTCGTCGACGCCGCCCCTCCGGGCAGCGTTCGAGTTGATGGCGCGACGGGCCGGCACGGTGTGCGCCCGGAGACCGACCTTCTTCGCCTCCGTGTTGCCGTCGTACAGCGCCGCGATCTCGGGAGCCTTCGAATTGCTGAGCAGCACGTGACAACCCTTCGCCGCGAGCGCGATCACCACCTGCTGGAGACGGCGCTGGTCGTCGGCGCCGAAACCGCCCGATGTGTAGGACGTGAACTGCGCGGTCGTGCTCAGGGGTGCGTAGGGCGGATCGAAGTAGATGAAGTCGCCCGCGCGCGCCGAGCGACGCACGGCACCGAACGAGGCATGTCCCACCCTCACGGACAGGGCGGACAACGTCGCGGACACGCGCCGGAGGTTCTCCTCGTCGCAGATGCGCGGGTTCTTGTACCTCCCGCAAGGCACGTTGAACAGGCCTCTGGAGTTCAAGCGAAAGAGCCCGTTGTAGCCGGTACGGTTCAGGTAGATGAACATGGCGGCCAGGTCCGCGGTGTACAGCTCGGCCCGCGGGCCGGTTCCGTTCATGATCTTCTGGCGCGCCGGATTGAACTCGTCCCTGACACGATAGTAGTGCTCGCTCGGGGCGGCCCCGTGACGCGCTTCGAGCGTTCGCAAGTGCTTCACGATCGCGCCGGCATCGTCACGCAGCCGCAGCCAGCATCCGACCAGATCCGAGTTCACGTCGGTCAGGCGAATCGCCCCGTTGCCCAGGAGATCGGCGTTGGCGAGGTCGAAGAAGACGGCCCCGCTGCCCAGGAAGGGTTCGTGGTAGGCCCCGAAGCTCTCCGGGTAGAACTCCCTGAGCTTCGGCAAGAGCTGCCGCTTTCCGCCCGCCCACTTCAGGAACGGACGAACCTGCCGACCGTCGACGGAACGTTGCCTGCGGGCCGAACCGGAGGGCATTGGGTTGCGAAGCCGAACCCATCGGGATCGCGGTGCCGTGGAACGCTCATCTTAGCATGGCTCGACCGGCGCGGAGCGGCTGCTTTCGACGCGATCCATGCGCACGATTCAGTTGGGCGAGGCGTCGCTGCCGACGCGGTCGCCGGCCTCTTCGCGGCTCTCCGCACCCCCGTGCAGCGCCAGCAGGAGGGCCCGGTCGCCCGCGGTCAGCGGCAGCCACCCGCCGGGGCTCTCCCGGGCGGCGAGCGACGAGCACGGGCCGCACATCAGCGAGGCACCGCCGCGGTTGTGCCTCAGCCCGAGCGTGTGGCCCAGCTCGTGCGCAATGACGTTGCGGAGAACGGTGTCCTCGCGCGGCCGGCCGGTGCGGGCCGTCCGGATCGCCACGAGGTGGTCGGGCGTTCCGATCAGCGGCCACGCGAACGGCAGCAGGGGCTGGCGCGACAGCAGCACCACCACGTCGCCGTCGAGCGCGGTCAGCTCCGGGGGCGGCTGGGGGCCGTCGCGCCCCTTGGGAATGCGGCCGCCACGCTGCGACACGAAGCGGGCGAACGTCTCGATCGCCCGCATGCCGGGCGGGCCGACGACGAGCGCCGCCTCACGCAGTCGGACGTCGAGCCCGAGGTCGGCCAGGGTGCGGTTCCAGAATGCAATCGCGGCCCGGGTATGCTCCACCCGCGGATCGTCGGCCTCGGGCACCACGACGACCAACCGCCGCTCGAGTCCCTGGCCGGCCGCCGGCGAGGCAAGGGCCAGCACACCAAGGACCAGTGCGACCACCACCCGGGGCAACCGCGCGGGCCGCCTTGGCCGCGGCCGAGCCGATGCGGCCCGGTGCGGAACGGAGGCTCGGGGCTGGGGCGGCGGCAACATCGGTCACAACCTGAACAGGTACCGGATCTTCGTGAAGATCGCGCGGTTCGTGCGCCGCAGGTCGCTGGTGAAGAAGAGCCGCTCGTCGAAGCCGTCGCCGTCCGGGTCGCCGTAGAGCCGGTCGGCCTGGCGGTAGTGATCGTCGTAGCCGATGTAGAACACGGTGCCGGCGTTGACCCGGTAGGTGAAGAGCACGTTGAAGTCGAGGTCCTTGTCGAAGGTGTTGTACTCGGTGATGTTCCGCATCAACAGCCGGTCGGTGAACGTCAGGACGCTCTGCGCCCGGTATATCTGGACGTCGAAGACCCGCTCGGCGGCACCCCCGCGCAGGTCCGTCAGGCGGCTGGTGTTGACCCCGATCTGCGAGCTCAGGCGGGCGAGGGGCCGCACCGTGACGTTGAGGCGGGCGGTGTCGCCGTACCCCAGCCACGGGTTGTCCCAGTCGTAGAAGACCTCGTCCCCCCGGCGGTAGCTGGCGTTGATGGAGAAGGCGCGCGAGCTGCTGACCCCGCCGTTCACCGACACCTGGCGCTTGCGGAAGTCGATGCCGCCGAAGCGCTCCATGTCCTGTTGCACGTCGGCGCTGAAGCGGATGCTCCTCGCGAAGTCGAAGTTGAGCCCGACCTGCGCGTTCTCGTCCTCGAGCACCCGGCCGAAGTTCCAGTTGCGCCCGTAGCTGAGCTGCGGCCCCCAGTTGATGAGCCAGCTCTCCGGCCACCACCGCCAGCCCCCGTTGGTGATGAACCGCCGCTGGTCGACCCGGCGGGCGAACCCGACGTCGGTCCGGAAGTCGGGGGTCAGCTCGTAGGCGGCGGCGAACCAGCGCAGGTTGCGCCCGTTGCTGCGGATGCTGGCGTCGTAGATGTGGCCGGAGCGATCGACGCCCTCGAGGTCGCGGTGCCGCGACTCGATGAGGCGGAAGTTGGTCGACATGGTGCGCGACAGCCGGAAGCTGCCGTCGACGCCCCCCAGCCGGCTGCTGCTGTCCATGAACGAGCGGTCGGTGAAGATGGCGCCGACGTGCGACTCCGAGTAGACGTCGTACTTCACCCGCCCGATGAAGTTCTGCGCGGTCTCGCCGAAGAGCGGATCGTCGGCGTCGCCGACGTTGCCGGGCGCCTCGTCCTCGGCGCTCAGGAGCCCGATGGTGAAGCGGCCCGCCTTGCCGGTCAGCTTCGCCCCCCACGTGGGGTCGACGATGGTCCGCGTGTGCACGAAGGTCACCGGCCCCGGCAGGTCGAAGATCTCCGCCCCCTCGACGAAGAACGGCCGCAGCTCGCTGAAGAACAGCGGAAAGCGCTGGTTGACCTCGATCTGCGGCTGGTCCGACTCGATCTGCGAGAAGTCGGGGTTGAGGGTGAAGTCGGCGGTCAGGTTCGACGTCACCCCGTACTTGACGTTGAGGCCGGCTTCCGGATTCATCCCCAGATCGTTCCACCCGCCCGTCGACCGGTCGAGCGACCCGAAGTCGATGCCCGTGAACGTGGGCAGGAACTCGAGGTTGCGGCTGGTGGAAAAGTCGGTCATCCCCTCCATGAGCCCCATCTGCCGGTGGAAGCCGGCCACGTCGCGCGACATCGGCGCCCAGACCGCGTTCTCCTCGTTCTTGCCCTTGATCTCGCGCACGATCTGGAAGCCCCAGCGGTGGGGCTCGCCGGGTCCGCGCTGCGGATAGCGCAGGCTCTTGAGGGGAATCGCCATCTCCGCGATGTAGCCGTCGGCCACGATGCTCGCGGCGCTGTGGAAGAGGGCGTCCCACGACCGGTCCGCGAAGGGGATGGGCGAGCCGCGGAAGCCCCCGCTGGCGTTGACGATGCCGTCGCCCTGCACGTTGAAGGCGTTGAGGTCGAAGTCGTAGGCCCGCTGCTGGTCGAGGAAGGTGTCGATGTAGATGGTGATGAGGTCGTCCGCCCAGGCGGTGTCGCGGTCGACCCGGTTCGCCCGCATGATGCTCGGGTCGGTGTAGTGCAGGTAGAAGCCGAAGTAGACGTGGTCGCTGTCGTAGGCGATGTAGACCTCGGTGTCCTCGGTCGCGGGGACCCCCTCGAGGGGCGACTGCTGGGTGAACTCGGTGAGGGTGGCCGCCGTCCGCCACGCGACGTCGTCGAGGCGGCCGTCGATGTCCGGCGGCGTGTCCGTGCGCGGCGGCCGCACGGTGGGACGGCCGGGCACGAGGCCGAAGCCGGCCATCGGCGGCGGCTGGACCGGGGCCGTTTCGCCGGCGGCGGGCGGCGAACCCGACCCCGTCGGCGACGGCGCCGAGGCGGCGGGCGGGAGCGCCAACCCCGCGGACGGAGGCACGGTCTCCCGCTCCTGCGCTTGCGCCGGAACGAGACACGCGCTCGACAGGACGAGGGCCAGGGCCCTCGCCAGAAGCCGGGAGACATCGGCCTGGCCGCCGTTCGTCGACATCATGGGTGCGATCAGGCGCGCCGCTTGCGAGCCGTCAGTCGTTGGTGCTGCCCTTCGCGCCCTCCGCGTCCACCCCGAACTCGAAGAAGGGATTGAACATCTCGTCCCAGCTCTGCTCGGCCCAGTAGACCTCCCGGTCGGGCGAGGGGTTGTAGCGGTTGCGCACCGAGTTGTCGTAGTAGCCGACGGTCACCAGCTTCGACCCCGCCGGGAACACCATCGGCTCGGCCAGCTCGTAGAAGGTCTGCCAGTTGAAGTCGTAGCTCGGCACCGTCAGCAGGATCTGCTCCCGGCCGTCCGGGTGCACCAGGGTATAGGTGAACCGCTTGCCGCGCAGGTGGGCGTGCGGCGACAGCGAGAAGACCGTGGTGTCCTCGGCGAAGAGCTTCATGGTGACGATCTTCCAGTCGTCCACGAACGGCGGGATGTTGGGGATGACCGGCCGCCGTTGGCCGGCCCCCGTCACCACCTCGACGCCGCCGACGATGGCGATGCCGTCGCTGGCCACGATCTCGTGCACGTCGGTGTCCACCGGCTCGTCGTGGAACCACAGCCCCAGCTCGGAGCGGTCGGTCTCGGGCCGGCCCGTCGGCTGGTAGTGCTGGTTCAGCACGAAGTACCAGCCCGGCGGCAGCACCCGCCCCGCCCCCTCGGGATACCGCTTGTAGCCCTTGCCGGGGGCATAGCCGGTCAGCTTCACCGACCGCTGCGCGAACTCGAACGACGCGTTCTCGTCGACCTCGATCGAGGCGTCGCGCACCGCGAGCCCCTTCTCGTTCAGGCGGGTCCCCGGCGGCAGCCCCGAGCGGATGTAGGCCACGGTGTGGTGCGTGACCTCGCGGTTGCCCGGCTTCGACTCGAGGGCCTGCGCGTACTTCGGCTCGTCCCACGGCACCGGAATGTAGTAGTTGGTCATCGGCAGCTCGCCCGAGGCGGGGATCTGCTCGGCAACCGGCATCCGGATGACCGCGTCCGGCTCGCCGAGGTCCCGAATCTGCCAGCCGGCGGGGATCGGCGGCAGGGCGGGCAGGTCCGCGGGATTGCCCCGGGGCGCGCCGCCGTCGGCCCACGCCGCGATGGTGTCGACCTGCGCCTGGCTCAGCCGCCGGTCGTTCTTGAAGACGAGCGAGCCGGCGGGGTCGGCGTGCCAGGGCGGCATCTCCCGGCTGACCACCTTGTCCTTGATGGCCCGCGCCCACGGCCGCACCGCGCGGTACGACGTGAGGGCCATCGGGGCCACCTCGCCCTCGCGATGGCAGACGACGCAGTTCTCGAACAGGATGGGCGCCACGTCCGCCGTGAACGTCGGCGTCTCGGCGGCGGCGACGGCGGGCACGAGGACGGCGAGCGCGAAGATCGACCGCATGGCTTCCCCTCTCATGGCCGGTCGGCGGACCGGGAGTCGCTACGGGCGCCGACCGCGGCCGGCGCCCGTCTGCCGGATCGTATCAGAAGGGGTCCGGCCGCCGCAGGCCCTCGACGAGTTCGCCCCGATCGGAGAACGGGGCGGGACCCACCAGTGCCGCGCCTGTGTCTCTGGAACACCACAACATCTTGTGGTTCGGCGGCTTTTTCCTTGACATGACGGCCGTTGTCCTCAATCATCGCTGTGGGGTACCGGTCACTGCTCCCCCCTCCCCCCGGACGGTTCCCAGCCGCCGGGATCGCGTCGTGCTTCTCTCCTCCGGAACGAGGCATCGCGTGCCACGGAACGGCATGACGGTTCGAATCGTCGTGCGCGCCGACCGTTGGTTCAGGATCGACCTCGTTCGGACATTCCATGTCTTTCACCCGTGTGACGGCGCCAACGGCCGGGCGGACGATCCGCCAGGTCGGCCCGCGCCTCTCGTTGACCCAGTAGGAGAGGAAACATGACGACCACACCCAACCAGCCCGAGCCGGCCCGGACAAAGACCGTTCAGCCACCCCCGGCACCGCGGGCCGAGACCGAGATGCGCCGGCCGTCGAGGGTCGGCCGCTTCTTCAGCCGGCTGCTGATGCTGGCCATCTTCTGCGCCGCCTCCTTCGTCGGCGGCTACTACGTGATGGACCAGGAGGCCCGGCTGAACCGCGACGTCCTCATGCAGGAGCAGGCGACGGCCCAGGACCGGATCGCGGCCCTCGAGGAGCAGATCCGCGAGATGCAGCTCAGCCGGATGCAGGAGAACAGCGTCGAGATCGACCTGACCGAGGTGTTCGCCCCGATCAGGGAGGCCGTCAGCCGGCTGGCGGAAGCCCAGATGACCATCGTCGCGCGGCAGATCTCGGCCGAGATCGCCCAGCGCGTGGACGCCGACGTGCAGAACCTGAACGCGTCCGCGCCCCTCGCGGCCATCGCCGAGACCGCGGCGGCCGCGCTGACGCCGGCCATCGCGGCCATGCCGCCGGGAGCGAGAGCCGAAGCGCCGCCGGAGCCGGTGGCGGAGCCGGCCCCGGCCGAGCCGCCGGGCGACGCGGCCGCGGAGCCCGCGGCCCTGGAGCCGGGCCCGGGCCCCGCGCCCGACGGCGGGCCGTCCGCCGCGGCGGACGACACGGCCCAGGCACCCGCCGGGAGCGAGCAGCAGCCCGCGGCCGAGCTGTCGGGGCGGGCGCCGGGCGACCGCTTCCCGAGCCGCGCGCCGCAGTGGCTCTCGCGCCTGGCCGACTCGCTCGAGAACGCCCGCACACGGCTCGACACCACGACGACGGCCCCGGCGCAGGGGGTTCGCCGGTTCGGCGGGTAGCTGCCTGCGCCGCAGGAGTTGCGCGCCGGCGAGCGAAGCCGCCGGCGCGACCCCTGAGGCCGCGCAGTCCCGTCCCGCACTCCCGACACCATCCACCGGGTCGGGCGACGGCTGACACCCGTCGCCCGACCCGGTGTCGTTTCCGCCCCTTTCCAAGCCGTTCCCCTGGACTCCCGCCGAGACCGGTTGCCGCGTCACGCGGGCCGGTCCTCCCCCTGGTCGATGCCTGGCCGCACCGCCGGTCGCCCGCGAGGGCGCGGAACGATCCCGCCGGCGTAACGACGGCATCGCGCGCTCGCGAGGAACGAGTTCTCGGCCCGCCCCGGCTCGCAGTGCGGGCCGCGACGGCATCGCGCGCACGCGAGGAACAAGTCCAAGCGGTACTATGGAGGCACGATCTACTTGCGGACTACTTGCGGATTGCGCCCCGACGAGATTGCGCCCCGACGAGGCAGGAGCCCCGGCGCGTCGCCGGAACTCCACAGGAACCCACTGGATGCACGCCGTGCACGGAACCCGACCCCTCGACGGCGCCTTCGGCACGCCGTTCGCGATCGTGACGGCGGCCCTCGCCCTGGGACTGGCGGGCCCCCTCGCCGCGACCGCGCAGCCGGACCCCCGCCAACCGGTCGCGGCCGCGGCTCCGGACGGCGCGGATCCTGCCGCTACGGAGACCGGCACCGACGCCCCGTCCGATCAGACCCCGCCCGATCAGACCCCGCCCGATCAGACCCCGCCCGACGAACCGCCGACCTTCCTCGATTCGGTCACCATCTCCGCCACCCTCAGGCCGGCCCCGGTGCGGGACACGCCGGGCGTGGTGTCGGTCATCGACGGCGAGACGATCCAGGAACGGATGGTCGAGGACTTCGCCGACCTCGTGAAGTACGAGCCGGGGGTCTACGTCGAGAACAGCGTGACCCGCCTCGGGCTCAACGGCTTCAACATCCGCGGCATCGGCGGCAACCGCGTGATGACCCTGGTCGACGGCGTCCAGACCTCGGAGCAGTTCGACTTCGGCCCGTTCAACGTCCACCAGGCGGGGCTCGACGTGGACGTCCTGAAGACGGTCGAGATCGTGCGGAGCGCCAACTCGGCCCTCTACGGCAGCGACGCGATCGGCGGCGTCGTGTCCCTCTTCACCAAGGACCCCGCCGACTACCTGCGCGACCGGCGGTTCTACCTGGGCGGCAAGACGACCTGGGACAGCCGCGCGGACGCCGTGGGCGCGAACTTCACCCTGGCCGCCGGCGGCGAGCGGGTCCAGGCATCGGTGTTCACCAGCCTCGACCGGGGCGGCGCCATCGGCAACCAGGGCGTCGTCGACACGAGGGACCACACCCGCACCGCGCCGAACCCACAGGACGTGGAAGGCCGGCAGGTCCTGGCCAAGCTGGTCTACAGCGCATCGCCGGACAACCGGTGGCGCGCCGCCGCCGAGCGGTACGACAGCCGCGTCGCGACCGACTGGCTCTCGAACAACCGGCTGCTCGACTTCGGCCGGTTCTCCTATCTCATCGAAGAGTCGGCCGCCATCGACACGCAGGGACGCCAGCGGCTCTCGCTCGACCACACCCTCGCCGGCCGCGGGCTCGACCTGCTGTCGTGGCGGGTGTACGGGCAGCGCAACGACACCGCGCAGATCCTGGACGAGGCGCGGATGACCACCGGCTTCGGACCGCCGTTCTCGTCGGCCCGCCACGGCACCCTCGACTACGAGCAGGTCGGCTACGGGGGATCGACCCAGGGCCAGCACTGGCTGGGCGGTCCCGACGACGGCATGCTCGTCACGTTCGGCGGCAGCTACAAGACCGACTACTTCGACATGCGGCGCCACCGGACCGAGACCGACACCGCCACCGGACGACCGGTGCCGACCGACCTGATCTTCCCCACCAAGTACTTCCCGGAGAGCGACGTCGTCGAGGCGGGGGCCTACCTCCAGGGGGAGATCCGGTTCGGACGGGTCACCCTCGTGCCGGGCGTGCGCTACGACCACTTCTCGCTCGACGCCAACCAGGCCGACCCCGTCTTCGTCGCGAGCCTCAACCCCGACGCGGCCGACTTCACGGACGGCGCCGTGTCGCCGAAGATCGGCCTGGCGGCGCGGCTGACCGACGTGGTGACCCTGCACGCGCAATACGCCGGCGGGTTCAGGGCGCCGCCCTACAGCGCCATCAACACCGGCTTCGCCAGCCCCCGCGAGGGCTACACGACCCTGCCGAACCCGGATCTGCGGGCCGAGACCAGCGACAACCTGGAGGTCGGCGTGCGGACCGGGTTCGACCGCGCGAGCCTCGGTGTCAGCGCGTTCTCGAACCGCTACCGCGACTTCATCGAGCTGACGGAGCTCGGCGTCAACCCCCTGACCGGGCTCCTCGAGTTCCAGAGCCGGAACCTCGAGGCAGCGCGAATCGACGGGATCGAGGTGTTCGGCGAGGCGTACCTGACCGACAGCCTGACGGTCCGGGGCAGCTACGCGCGCATCGAGGGCCGCGAGTTCCTGAAGGGCGCCGCCGCCGCGGCGCCGGTCGCGCAGGAGACGCCGCTCGGCTCCGTCGCGCCGGACGAGGCGGTGGTCGGGCTCCGCTACGCGCCGCGGGCCGGCCGCTGGGGCAGCGAGCTGTCGGTGCGGCTGGTCGAGGCCTACCGCCGGCAGCGCGTGGCGCAGTTCGCGCCGGAAGCCTACCGGGTCGTGGACCTGGTGGGTTTCGTCGCCCTCACCGAGGCCCTCAAGCTCCGCCTCGGCCTGCTCAATCTGACCGACGCCCGGTACTTCGAGTGGTGGAACGTCCGGGGTCGCCAAGCCAACGACCCGGTCATCGATCGGTACTCGAGCCCCGGGGCGAGCCTGATCACCTCGCTTGCCGTCGACTGGTAGCGCGCGGCACGAGCTCGGGCCGAGCGGCGCGCAGAATCGCGACCTGGCTCTCAGGGGCCAGTGGCCGGATGTAGATCGTTCCGCGCCGGCCCACTGCCCGGCGACGGGCCGGTTCGTCGAATCGCCGGGGTCGCGAAGCGAAAGAGGCCCGCCCCGGCGGCGGCGTCATGGGAGAGGATTCCCCCGGGCGAGCCTCGCGGGCGTGCCGAACGCGGCGGTATGCCGCGAACCTACTCGGCGCGCAGGATGGTCATCGGATCGATGCGCGCGGCGCGCCGCGCGGGCACCCAGCTCGCGAGCAGGCAGATTGCGGCCAGCAGCCCCGAGACCACGCCGAAGACGACGGGGTCGAGGGGGGCCGTCTCGAACAGCAGGGCCTGCAGCCGGCGGGTCAGCACCACCGCCGACGCCACTCCCAGCGCCACGCCGAGCAGGGCCATCGCGCCCGCCTCGGAGAGCACGAGACGGCGCACGTCGATCACCTGCGCGCCGACCGCCATGCGGATGGCGATCTCGCGGCGCCGCTGCGCCACCATGTAGGAGACGACACCGTAGAGGCCGATCGAGCCCAGCAACAGCGCGAGCGCGGCGGCGATGACGAGCAGGACCATCACGAACGCCCGCTCCCCCCGCGCGCGGCCGACCAGCGTCTCGAGGGTCTCGACGTCGGCGATCGGCAGCGTCGGGTCGAGCCCGCGCACCGTCTCCCGCGCCGCTCCCGCGAGGGCCCCGGCGTTCGGGACGCGCACCACGTACTGCATCACGGGCGGAACGCCGACACCGCCGACGATTCCCGGGATCGGGTAGTACGCCATCGGCGGCGGGTCCTCGTGCAGCGTCACCTCGTGGACGTCGCCGACCACGCCGACGACGCGGGACCACTGCTCGCCCTCCTCGGTCGGCGCGCCGCCCAGGCGGATGCCCTTGCCGAGCGCGCTCTCCCCCGGCCACTGCGCCTGCGCCACCGCGCGCGACAGGACGACGACCGGCGCGTCGCGCTCCCCGTCGAGCGCGTCGAACACCCGCCCCTCGACGAGCTCCATGCCCATCGCCTCGAAGTAGCCCGGCGAGACGCGCTTCCACATGAACACCGGCGGCACCTCGCCGTCGGCCAGCGGCCGGCCCTCGATGGTGTGCCCCGAGCCGGCCAGCTCCCCGCCGAGGGGAATCGTCGTCGCCGACGCGGCGTCGGCGACCCCGGGCAGGGCGCGCAGGCGGTCGACCACCTGGCGGTGGAAGCCCAGCCGAGACTCGCCCGTCTCGTAGTCGCGCAGGGGCAGCGCCAGCCCGAAGGTCAGCACGTCGGTCGCATCGAAGCCCGGATCGACCGCGGCCAGCTTCTGGAACGAGCGCACCGCGAGCCCCGACCCCACGAGCAGGGTCAGGGCCAGCGCAATCTGGACCACGACGAGGCCGCGCCGGGCAAGCTGCCGCTCCCGGCCCGCGGTGGCGCCGCGCACGCCCGCGGTGGTGTGGCCCGCCGCGGCCACCGCGCGCGTCCGCCACGCCGGCAGGACCCCGAACAGCACCCCGGCCGCGACCGACGCGGCGAGGGCGAACACCAGCACCGGCGCGTCGATCGAGACCTCGTCCAGCCGCGGCAGCGCCCGCGGGCCGAAACCCACCAGCAGGCGCACCGCGAGCCACGCCAGCGGCAGCGCCACGAGGCCGCCGGCCACCCCGAGGGCGACGCTCTCGACCAGGACCGAACCCGCGAGCCGGCCCCGGCCCTCGCCGAGAGCCGAGCGAATCGCCACCTCGCCGTGCCGCGCCTCGGACCGAACGAGGAAGAGGTTGGCGACGTTGGCGCACGCGATCAGCAACAGGAACCCCACCGCGCCGAGCAGCATCCACAACGTCGCCCCGATGTCGCCGACCACCACCTCGCGCGCCCGGTCGACGAGCGGCCGGAACCCCGCGTTCGCGAGAATCGGGGCCGCCCCTTCGTCGGGAAAGAACTCCGCCAGGTTCGACAGCATCGTGCCGAGCTCGGCCTGCACCTGCTCCAGGGTCGAGCCGTCGGCGATGCGGGCGACGCCGCTCATCCCGAACGCGCCGAGCTGGGTGTCGTCCCGGTCGAGCGCGATCGGCATCCAGAGCTCGGCGTTCGGCCGCGAGAACGAGAAGCCGGGCGGCATCACTCCGACCACCTCGACGCTCGCCCCGTCGATGTCGACCACGGTCCCCACCACGTCCGGGTCGGCCCCGAAGCGAGTCCGCCACAGCCCGTCGGCGAGCACCACGACGGGCGCGGCGCCGGGGCGGTCGTCCTCGGGGGTGAAGCCCCGGCCGATGCGCGGCGATGTCCGTACCACGTCGAAGAACGACGCGGTGACCCGCGCCGCCTGCACCCGCTGCGGGTTCTGCGGACCGGTGAAGCTCGCCTGCAGCTCGCGGAACACCGCCACGCCGTCGAGGGTGCGGCTCTCCTCGGCGTACAAGAAGTAGAGCGCGTCCGACATCGGCAGCTCGTCGAGCTGCGCCAGCCCCGGCGCGGCGTGCCTCAACATCACCAGCCGCTCCGAGTCGGGGATCGGCAAGGGCCGCAGCAGCACCGTGTTGACGACGGTGAAGATGGCGACGTTCGCGCCGATCCCGACCGCGAGGGTGGCGAGGGCGACGAGGGTGAAGCCGGGGTGGGCGGCGGCACGGCGCCACAGGAGACGAAGCTGCGGGAAGCGTGACATCCCTCTACCTCCGGCCGCACCAGCTCACGGCGCTGCTCCCGCCCGATCCACCCCACGACCAGACGGCGGGGCGGCAAACGGCCTCTTCGTTTCCTACTTTCCCAGGGTGCGGTCGACGTAGGCGCGGACGGCCTCCAGCACGCGAGGCGACATCCACGCCTCGGTCACCGCCTCGTCGGCCGACTGCATCTCGCGGACGCGGGCCTGGCTGGGCTCCCGGATGATGCGCTTGGTGAGCGCGAACGACGCCGGCGGCAGCGCCCCGAGGCGCTCGGCCATCTCGACCGCCCGGTCGACGACCGCCTCGGGCGGGGCCGTCTCGTCGACGAGGCCGTTCTCGACGGCCTCGGCCGGGGTGCACGTCAGGCCGCGGTAGATCAGGGCCTGGAGCCGGTGCGCGGGCACCGTCAGCCGGAGGATCTCCAGGGCCATGCTCGGGAACGGCACCCCCACCGACAGCTCGGGAGTGCCGATGCGACCCGGCCCGTCGGCCATGATCCGGTAGTCGCAGGCACAGGTGAGGACGCAGCCCCCGGCGATGGCGTGTCCGTTCACCGCGGCGACCATCGGCTTGGGGAAGGTGAACGCCTTCGAGAAGGCCCCGCCCAGCAGCGGCAGCAGCTCCTTCACGTAGTCGGGGCCGCCCGCGGTGAGGCCGAGAAGATCGACGCCGGCCGAGAAGACGCGGCCGGTCCCGGTCAGTACCACGGCCGCGGTGTCGGCCCTTTCCAGCGAGTCCAACTGGTCGATGAGGCCGCTCATCAGCTCGGGGTCGAACGCGTTGACCTTGCCGTGCGCCATGCGGACGACGGTGACGCGGCCGCGGGTCTCGGTCGTGATCATTCGCTGCTCCTCGGCACGGGCCGGGCCGCCGGCGTGCCGCGGTCAAGGGTCTCGAGGGCGATCAGGGCGCGCCCCTCGCTACGGGTGGCGCGAGCGGCGCGCCGTCGGGGCCGTAGACCTCCCTGAGGTTGAACGCCGCGGGCGACGGCCCGTCACGCCACAGCCGCTCGATGCGGGCCATCGCCTCGTCGACGTCGGGGCGCTCCCCCTCGGGCACCCACCACAGCGCCACCGGCTCGCGCGGCGGGGGCAGGAACCACTCGCGGCGGCGGCGGAAGAACTCGACGTGCTCGGTGCGGTAGACGTAGCGCCTGAGGTCCGCGACCGTCTCCCAGATGGTGAGGTTGAAGAGTACGCGCGGATCGTCCAGCACTCGCACGTCGGTCGCGTCTCCGGCCTCGGTCTCGAAGCGCCACACGAAGCCCGGCGAGCGGTCCCCCAGCTTGTTGATCCGCTCGATCTCGTCCCGCATGCCCGCCATGCGCGGATCCTCGAACGGGTACCGCATCCACGCGAGGTTGTTTTCGGCGAGATGGTACCGCACCGGCGGCCTCGGGCGCGGCGCGCAGGCCGCGGTCGGCCCCGGCTCATCGGCGGGCCGATGGCCGGACATCCGACTCAGTACATGACGAACGCGAAGAGCTGCTGGCCGGCCGCCACCAGGACGTGCTGCCGCCCGTCGACCAGGTAGGTCTGCGGCGCGTTCGAGATGTTGCCGATGCGGGTGTGCCAGAGCAGCTCGCCGTCGGCGGCGTCGAAGGCCACGAAGTTGCCGCTGCCGTCGCCGGTGAAGACGAGCCCCCCGGCCGTGGTCAGGACCCCGGCCCCGCCGCCCCCGCCGATGGGCCAGGCGTGGCGCCACCGCGGCTCGCCGGTCCGGTAGTCGATGGCGGTGAAAGCGTTGCCGCCGGTGCCCACGGTGACCCGGTCCTTGCCGCCGAGCCCCATCGACCCGCGGGGGTCCGGATCGGTCAGGTAGAGCAGGTTGAAGCCGTTGTTCTCCTGCGTGTAGAAGAGGCCGGTGTCGGGGTTGAAGGCGGGCGGCTGCCAGTTGGCCACGCCCCCCTCGACGGGCGAGACCAGCGCCCCGGGGATGATCGCCTCCTTCGCGGGGTTCGGTTGGGGCGACCCGCTCTCGCGGATGTGGCTGGCCCAGTTCGACGTCGCGCCGTAGCGGGTGGTCACCACGTGCTCGCCGGTCACGCGGTCGACGGTGAAGAAGAACCCGTTGCGCGCCGCGGTCGAGACGAGCTTGCGGGGCACCCCGTCGATGACCCCGTCGATCAGGATCGGCGTCTGCGCCGAGTCCCAGTCGTGGGTGTCGTGCGGCGAGGTCTGGAACCACCACGCCATTTTCCCGGTCGACACCTCGACCGCGACGAGCGTGCACGTGAACAGGTTGTCGCCGCGGCGGGCGATGCCGGTGTAGCCGGGGGTGGGGTTGCCGGTGCCGAAGATGTAGAGGTCGGTCTCGGGGTCGTAGGAGCCCGGCACCCATACCTGCCCCCCGCCGTGCATCGCCGCGTCGAGGTTCGGCCACGTCTCGATGCCGGGGTCGTCCTCGCTCATGGGGACGGTGTAGAAGCGCCACACGAGCTCCCCGGTGGCGGGGTCGAACGCCTGCAGGAACCCCGGCGCGTCGAGGTCGTTGCCGGTGCCCACGAGCACGAGGTCGCCGACCACGATGGGCGCCATCGTCGAGAAGTACTGCTCCTCGAAGCTCGCGATCTCGCTGTGCCACCGCTCCTCGCCGGTGCGGGCGTCGAGCGAGACGAGGTAGTTGTCGACGGTCTCGAAGATGATCGAGTCGCGCCACATCGCGGCGCCCCGGTTCCCGATGTGGGGGCCGCCGCGGGTCTTCCAGAAGTAGTGCCAGCGCGTGCCGCCGTCCCGCACGTCGATCGCCCACACGTGGTCGGGGGCGGTGACGTAGAGCAGGTCGCCGACCTGGAGAATCGAGCCCTTGATGCGCTGCGACCCGATGGTGTAGTCGCCGGCCCCCACGCCGCCGGTGAAGTCGGGGGCGTTCGGCCCCGCCAGGGGCGGCATGCCGGTGTTGAACGTGCGGGTCCAGGCGAGCGAGAGCTGCCGGACGTTCTCGGTCGTGACCTGCTTCAGCCGGCTGTAGCGACGGCCGCTGTAGTCGCCGGAGTAGGTCGGCCACGACTTCTCCAGCGGCTCGACGAGCGACGCGGGATCGAGGCCGCCCTCCTGGGCCGTCCCTACGGTTGGCGTGGCAAGCAGGGCGGCGGCGAGCAGCAGGCGGATGGCGGTCGCGCCGGCGTGGCGCGCGAGCCGATGAGCCCGAGGAGGCGGCGGCGCGGCGTCGACGAGCAGACGAATGGCAGTCATTTCAGGGTCACCAGGTACGCGGTCACGTCGTGGATGTCGGCGTCGCGGTACACCTGCAGCATCTCGCGGTGGGCGGCCATCGGGTCGTCGAGCTCGACGCGGGGCGTGTCGCCGTCGCGGCCGAACGACCGATGCCGGCCGGCGCCGTCGGTGAGCACGACGAGGAAGTCGTTGAGCCGCTCGAGCTCGCCCTCGACCCGCTCGCCCGAGGCGAGGGTGACGGCGACCGTCACCGGCGGGCGCTCGGTGTTGCGGCTCCCGCCCCGCACCCAGGTGTTCTGGAGCTCCTTCGGCGTCGGAATCCGGGTGGCGATGCCCTGGAGGTCGCCGGTCGGGGAGTGGCAGGCGGCGCACTGCTCCGCGAAGTAGGTCCGCCCGGCGGCGGCGTCCCCTACCAGGATGTCGAGCTCGAGCTCCTCGCCGAGGGGCGGCCCCCCCTGCCGGGACGCGGTGCCCAGCACGTCGTGCACATAGGTCACGACGGCCCGGACGTCCTCGTCGGACAGCGGCACCGGCGGCATGTAGGACCCGCCCGGCCCCGACTGCCCGTCGCGGATCACCGGCCCCATCAACTCCCCCGCCTCGTCCCGCAGCACGAGCTGCGACCGCAGCAGGTTGGGCCCGCCGAGATCGCCGCCCCGCAGGTCCATCCCGTGGCAAGCCCGGCAGTTGATGCCGTAGAGGGCCTCGCCCCGGGCCACCACCTCGGGGTCGCCGGGCGGCCGCTGCAGGGCCGGATAGAGCCGCTGGCTGCGCTCGTTCTGCTGACCGGCCCAGGCCTCCGGCACCCAGCCAAGCCCCGCGACCAGGACGACCGCGCCCGCCACCGCCCCTGCCCGCACCCACTGCACCATGGCGGATTCCTTCCTCATTCCGGGCTCCATCGACTTCGGGCTCCCTCGCATGATCACGGGACCCGGCGTCCTCGGGCGAGGGGCCGGGAGCCGGCCGGGCCGGGAGCGCCCGCAACGACCGCGCTCGCGGCCCGGCCGGTGACCATCGGGGGAGTCGGCGTCTCCCGCCGGAGGCAGCGCCTCCCTGCGGAAGCAGCAGCTCCCTGCGAAAGCAGCGCCTCTCGCGGAAGCGCGCCTCTCCGGAAGCGGCGTCGTTCTACGGCACGAACGCCTACTTCGCGGCCTCGGCCTCCTGCACGCGCTCGACCGTCAGGATGTTGGTCATCGCGTAGTTGCCTTCGTGGCAGGCGTACTCGTAGATGATGTAGTCGTCGAGCCGCGGCATCGGACGCACCGCCGACCACGGCTGCGTGTAGACGGTCGGGTCCTCTATGGTGAACCGGTAGTCGATCTGGTCGGGGCCCACGCGGCGGAACCGCTCGACCGCCTTCGTGTTCCGCGACGACGGGAACCGGTGCACGCTCTGGTCGCTGAAGTTGGCGGTCTCCACCACCAGGGTGTCACCGTCCCAGTGCGCGCGCGAGTCGCCGTTCCATTGGCGGATGCCGTCATCGAGTTGCGGGCGCCCGTCGATGGGAATGATGCGCACGTCGTGGATGTTCTCGACCCGGATCGCGACGTGGGTCGGCGTCTGCAGTATCTGGTAGGTGTTGTTGTAGCCGGTCGAGATCGGCGGCACCCCGTGGTAGGTGATGCAGCGGTCCCAGTTGCTGCGGTCGAGCCACGAGTCGGCGGGGTGGTCGCGCAGGTAGGCGCGCCGGGCCGCCTGCGCGTCGACCGTCTCCGGCCTGAGCGGCAGGCGGCCGCTCGGCGGGTCGACGATGAGCGACGTCCGCATGTCCGAGCTCACCCGGCCGCGGTCGAACCACAGCGCGTTGTACGAGCCCACGCTCCCCGGCGGGGGCTCACGGTCGATGGTGACCGCGAGGTTCCGCTCGGCCGCCTCCTCGGCCGTGAAGAACTCCCTGTCGGCCATCGACTCCGGGCGCTGGAGCGGCGTCAGCGACGCGTACGACCACGTGCCCATCAGGTCCGGATCGCCCCAAGGGGTCCGGAACTCGCCCTCGCCCGCCGCCTGGCCCGCGGCCGCCGCCGGCAGCAGCAGCGCCGCCGCCACCGCGAGCGTCGAAGCAGTTCGCTTGCACATCTGACACCTCCCTGGCCCGCAAATCGACGCCTTCGGCTCCCCTACCGTCCAACCAACCCTTCCAGGGGGCTGCGCCGTTCTATGGCGCAGCCCCCTGGAAGCTCGAATATACCTCAGTTGCCGACCAGCTCGCCCTTCAGCCACGCGAGCAGCGCCGGCTCGAGATCGGCGTTCTTCTCGAACATCGGCAGGCCGTGCTCGGGGCCGGGGTAGATCTTGGCGGTGGAGCTGGCATGCGGCGACCCGTCGACCGCGCCCTGCAGGGCGTCGGCGACCCCGACGGTCACCGGGTCGTCGGTCGCCGCCGCCGCGAACACCGCGAGGTCCGCGTCCCCCGCCATGTTGGCGACGGCCGCCTCGCTCGGCGGCCCCGACAGCAGCATGAGGGCCTCGACGTCCCGGCGCGCCGCGAGGTCCGCGGTCAGCATGGCCCCGCAGCTCGCCCCGCCCGCGCCGATGCGCGACGTGTCGACCCCCGACTGCGACGCCAAGTAGTCGTAGGCCATGTCGACGTCGGCCGTCGACGTCTCGAGGAACGCGGGGAACCCGCTGGCCCGGATGCCCTCGCCGCCGCTCTCGCCGAAGCCCCGCAGGTCGAGGGTCAGCACGTGCACCCCAGCCCCGACGAGCTCGGCCGCGATGTCGTTCCACGACGTGCGGTCCATGTTGCACTGGTGCACGAGCAGCATCCCCGGCCCGGGCTGCCCGGGCGAGGTGTACGTGGCCTTGAGGGTCACCCCGTCCGCCGCCTCGAGGTCGACGTCGCGCGACTGCGCGCCCGCCGAAACCGCTACCAACGCGGCGAGCGCCGCCGCCATGAAGATCCTGGTTCTCATTTGCGTTCTCCTCCCGGTCGTTCCGGGGCGATTGTAGAAGTCGGTTCGTTCGCTGCGACGGCGCGAGACACGCTCACCTGGACACTGACGTCAGGGTCCTCGAAATCCATGAGATCCCGGAGCGCCGCGTTGTCGGTCAGGTCCACGCCGGGCTGCACTCCCCGCCCATGAAGGACGGGAATCCTGGTTCGCATCCACAACAGCATATTGGCCCATACGGCCTTACTGCAACGCCGGATCTGCTGCGTCGACCGTCGTGGGCGCCGCGGGGACTCCAGGTTGTGCGCACCGGCCGACCCGGAAGGGGTAGAGTCAACCTCATGCGAGGTCGCACCTTCACCAACCTGTCGGCGGCGATCATCCTGAGTCTGCACGTGGCGTTCGGCCCGGCGCCCCTCGGCGGGGCTCGCGCGCCGTCCCAGCCGGCCGCGGCCGACCGGCTCGACGAGCCGCGGCTGCCGTCCACCCCGTACCGGTACGCGGTCGAGCTGCCGCCGCACTTCAGCGTCACGGACGACCCCGACAGCATCGCCGCCGCCGACAACACGCCGCCCGACAACCCCGTCACCGACGCCGGCGCCGCCCTCGGCCGCGTGCTCTTCCACGACACCCGGCTGTCGGCCAACCGCCGTGTCTCGTGCGCGTCGTGCCACCGCCAGGCGCACGGGTTTTCGGACCCGCGCCGGCTGAGCATCGGCTTCGACGGGCGGCCGACCCGACGGCACGCCATGAGCCTCGCCAACGCGCGCTACTACGCCCGCGGCCGGTTCTTCTGGAACGAGCGGGCCGAGACCCTCGAGGCCCAGGTGCTGGCGCCGATCGAGGATCGTACGGAGATGGGCGAGTCGCTCGACGCGGTCGAGGCCCGCCTCGCCGCGACGGCCTTCTACCCGCCGCTCTTCGAGCGCGCCTTCGGCACCCCCGACGTCACGCGCGGCCGGATGGCGCGGGCCCTCGCGCAGTTCGTGCGGTCGCTGACGTCCCACCGTGCGCCCTACGACGACGCGCGCGCGGCCGGCCCGCCGGGGTCGCCGGCCTTCCTCGACCGGCTGACACCCGCCGCACGGCGAGGCCATCTCCTGTTCGCCACCCCGCCCGGCCCCGGCCGCCGGGGCGCCGGCTGCGCCCGCTGCCACGCCGGCGACGCGCAGATCAGCCTCGCGCCGCGCAACATCGGCCTCGACGAGCTCGACGGGAACGTCGAAGAGAGCTTCGAAGCCCTGCACCGCGTGGGCGGGGGCGAACCCGGCGGCTTCGACCCCGGCGCCGGTGACGGCCGCTTCAAGGCCCCCTCCCTGCGCAACGTGGCGGTCCGGCCGCCCTACATGCACGACGGCCGCTTCGAGACCCTGCGCGAGGTCATCGGGCACTACGACGCCGAGGTGGCGCCGCACCCGTTCCTCGACATGAACCTGCTCGACCGCCGGCTGGTCGTCACCGGCGGGCCCGTCCGGCCCATTCGCCTCGGCCTCACCGACGACGAAATCGCCGACCTGATCGCGTTCCTCGAGACGCTCACCGACCCCGCGTTCCTGGCCGACCCCCGGTTCTCGGATCCGTTCCTGCCAACCGGCGAGCAGGGCCATTAGTCCCATGTCGATCCATTCACGCCGTGAACGACTGTCGTTCACGGCGTGAATGACTGTCACGACACCCGAAATCCGATCCTCACTCCTCGTCCCCGTCGAGCATCTGGCGCAGCGCGTCGGCGTGGGTCGCGAGGAACAGGCGGTCCTTCGGCCGGTTGGCGGCGGCTTTCGACCGGATGATGTGGCTGAGGCGGGCGACCGGCAGCTCCTCGCCCTCGACCAGGAACACGCGGCGCTCGTCCCAGACCGCCTCGAACTCGAAGGCGGTCATCACCAGCGAGAGATCGACGGTGAGCTCGTCCGGGCCGACAGCCCTCACCGATGCCCGCTGCCGGATTACCGCCGCGGCGAGCGCGCGGTCTCGCGGCGCATCGAGAGGTTCTCCGCCGGCCTGGAGGGACAATCCGACGTCGTCGCATGCATGCCAGGCTTCCAGGAGATTGTCGGCGGAAGGCGGCAGGAACAGATCGTAGTCGAGCGTGGTGAACAGGGCCGAAGCGTCCTGGGCATGGAAGTTGGCGCCCCACACCCCGATCAGCACGAACCGAACGCTCCGCCGGTTGAGGGCCCCGACCAGCGCCGGAAACGAGGTCACGGCCGGCGCTCACCGCAGGCGCTTCGCACCGGCGCGCACCCGCATCGCGGCGCGGAACTGGCGCAGCACCCAGGACTTGTCGGCGCCGGTACGGTTGGCGGGCAGCGCCTCGACCCGCTCGACGGCCCGCAGATACCCGGCCGACGGCGTGACCCCCGCATCCCGGGCGTCACGAGCCAGCGCGTCGAGAATCTCGCGGGCGGAATCAGGCGACGGGGAGCGGACGGTCATTTCATGTCGATGTACTTCACGGGAACCAGACGATGGCCGAGCGTGTCCACGGCCGCCTGAGCCTGCTCGAGAATGACGTAGCCCAGGAGCGGTTCGTACTCCGCGTTCTCCTCCGGCTCCATGTCCACGAAGATCACTTCGTTCGAGACCGAGCGGAAACCCTCGATCTTCACCTCCACCGGCCAGCACGCCTCGCCCCGCACGACCTCCCGGTTGGCCATCAGAAGCTCGACGGCTTCGGATCGCTTGAACCGGCCGAGCCTCTCCTTCCACGCCGCGGGCAGGATGAGCGCGCCTGCCCCCGTATCGACGAACATCCCGCATTCGATCGACTTGTCCTCGTCGAACAGGTTGGTGACCCTGGTTTGCACGACGATACGTCCCATCCC
This sequence comes from Vicinamibacterales bacterium, assembly GCA_965207615.1. Taxonomy (GTDB): domain Bacteria; phylum Acidobacteriota; class Vicinamibacteria; order Vicinamibacterales; family UBA8438; genus JAJEEA01. Next base: position 5,508,406 of record CBDBMZ010000003.1, on the reverse strand, counting down.
GTTTCTCCGGTCTCCCGGCGTTGTAGATTCGCTCACCCCGGGCGGCGGCGCGCCGCTTCCGTCGAGGGTCCCGGCTCCTGGCGCGCGGGCTGGTCGGCACGCGCAGTCGCGGCCCGCACCGGCCCGGGCCACGCCCCTCCGCTCCCCCGTCGCCGACCCGCACGAACCATCGTACCATCGGGCGAAGTTCGCGAGGCCGCCCACGTCCCCCGTGGCCCTGCCCCGCGCCTCGGCGGTTGTTCATGGCCCGCCGCCATCCGCCGGCGGGCACCTGCCGGCGACCTCGCAAGTCGGTATAGACTTTCACTGGAAACGGACGGCACAACAGGCTCGACCTGCCCCCGGCGGGACGAGATTCGTGAGGAGCATGGCATGAGACTGCACGACGTCGACCACTTGGCCCGCCGCACCCTGCGCCCGCTGGCACTCGCGGGGCTCGTCCTGCTGGTGGCCGCCCCCGCCTTCGCCAACGACTGGCCGCAGTGGCGCGGCGAGGACCGGCGCGGGGAGTGGACCGAGACCGGCATCGTCGAGGCGCTGCCCGACGAGCTGAAGGTCGCGTGGCGGGTGCCCATCAACTCGGGCTACTCCGGCCCCGCGGTGGCCGACGGGCGCGTCTTCATCACCGACTGGAGCGAGGACCCCGAGTCGCGGACGATGGACGGCACCGAGCGGGCCCTCGCGATCGACGAGGAGACCGGCGAGGTGCTGTGGGTGCAGGAGTGGCCCACCACCTACCGCATGCTGATGTTCTCGTACGCCATCGGCCCGCGCGCCACCCCGACCGTCGACGGCGACCGGGTGTACGTGGTCGGCGCGGCCGGCGACCTCTACTGCCTCGACGTCGAGACCGGCGACATCCTGTGGGAGAAGCACTACATCGCCGACTACGAGAGCTTCATTCCCACCTGGGGGGTGGTCAGCTCGCCGATCGTCGACGGCGACCGGCTGATCACGGTGGTCGGCGGCGAGCCCGGCGGCCTGGTGATGGCGTGGGACAAGCGGACCGGCGAGGAGATCTGGCGGGCCCTCGACGTCGTCGGCGAGATGGGCTACGGCCAGCCCATCATCATCGAGGCCGGCGGGACCCGGCAGCTCATCATCTGGCACGCGGCGGCCCTGGTGTCGCTGAACCCGGAGTCCGGCGAGGTCTACTGGGACGAGGAATGGGAGGCGGGGGCCGGCATGTCCGTCGCCACGCCCGTCCGCAGCGGCAACTACCTGGTGGTGTCGCAGTTCTACCGCGGCTCGATGATGATGCAGCTCAACCAGGACCGCCCCGACGCGACCCTGATGTGGCGCGGCCAGAGCCGGAGCGAGATGCCGGGGGAGACCGACGGGCTGCACGCGATGATCACGACGCCGCTCATCGAGGGCGACTACCTCTACGGGGTCGGCAGCTACGGCGAGCTGCGGGGGCTCGACGCCCGCACCGGCGAGCGGCTGTGGATGAGCGACGAGATGACCGTGCAGGCCCGCTGGGGCACCGCGTTCATGGTGAAGCACGGCGACCGCTACTTCGTCGTCAACGACGAGGGGTTCCTCATCCTGGCGCAGTTCACGCCCGAGGGCTACGTCGAGCATGGCCGCATCAAGCTCATCGAGGCCACCGGCGACGCCGCGTTCGGCCCCTCCCGGCGATTCGCCCGGCAGGTGAACTGGACGCACCCGGCCTACGCCAACGGGCACGTCGTGCACCGGAACGACAACGAGATCATCCGCGTGTCGCTGCGCGCGGCGGACTACCAGGACTAGGAGTCCGCGCCGTGGAACGGCGCGGACTCCTGCAGGATTGGTTGGGCGCCAAGCGGAGCCGAAGGCGACGACTGGCGGGCTGGCCGGCAACCGAAGGTCGAATCGCCGGCCCCGGCGTGATGCGGGGCCGGTACCAGCCGGCCGAACCCGCGCGACGTCATCCCGGCCGCAAACCGGCTACACGACAGGCTTGACCCTGCCTCGGGCGGGACGGGATTCGTGAGGAGCATGGCATGAGACTGCACGACGTCGACCACCTGGCCCGCCGCACCCTGCGCCCGCTGACCTTGGCGGCGCTCGCCCTGCTCGTGACCGCCCCCGGGTTCGCCAACGACTGGCCGCAGTGGCGCGGCGAGGACCGGCGCGGGGAGTGGACCGAGACCGGCATCGTCGAGGCGCTGCCCGACGAGCTGAAGGTCGCGTGGCGGGTGCCCATCAACTCGGGCTACTCCGGCCCCGCGGTGGCCGACGGGCGCGTCTTCATCACCGACTGGGCCGAGGACCCCGAGTCGCGGACGATGGACGGCACCGAGCGGGCCCTCGCCCTCGACGAGGAAACCGGCGAGGTGCTGTGGGTCCGGGAGTGGCCCACCACCTACCGCATGCTGATGGTCTCGTACGCCATCGGCCCGCGCGCCACCCCGACCGTCGACGGCGACCGCGTGTACGTCGTCGGCGCGGCCGGCGATCTCTACTGCCTCGACGTCGAGACCGGCGACGTCCTGTGGGAGAAGCACTACATCGCCGACTACGAGAGCTTCATTCCCACCTGGGGGGTGGCCAGCTCGCCCATCGTCGACGGCGACCGGCTGATCACGGTGGTCGGCGGCGAGCCCGGCGGCCTCGTCATGGCGTGGGACAAGCGCACCGGCGACGAGATCTGGCGGGCCCTCGACGTCGTCGGCGAGATGGGCTACGGCCAGCCCATCATCATCGAGGCCGGCGGGGCCCGGCAGCTCATCGTCTGGCACGCGGCGGCCCTGGTGTCGCTGAACCCCGAGACCGGCGAGGTCTACTGGAACGAGGAGTGGGAGGCGGCGGCCGGCGTATCCGTCGCCACCCCCGTCCGCAGCGGCAACTACCTGCTCGTGTCGCAGTTCTACCGCGGCTCGCTGATGATGCAGCTCAACCAGGACCGCCCCGACGCAACGATGCTGTGGCGCGGCCGGAGCCGGAGCGAGCTGCCGGGAGAGACCGACGGGCTGCACGCGATGATCACGACGCCGCTGATCGAGGGCGACTACCTCTACGGCGTGGGCAGCTACGGCGAGCTGCGGGGGCTCGACGCCCGCACCGGCGAGCGGCTGTGGATGAGCGACGAGATGACCGCGCAGGCCCGCTGGGGCACCGCGTTCATGGTGAAGCACGGCGACCGCTACTTCGTGGTGAACGACGACGGCTTCCTCATCCTCGCCCGGTTCACGCCGGAGGGATACGTCGAGCACGGCCGCATCAAGCTCATCGAGGCCACCGGCGACGCCGCGTTCGGCCCCGCCCGGCGATTCGCCCGGCGGGTGAACTGGTCGCACCCGGCCTACGCCAACGGCCACATCGTGCACCGGAACGACAACGAGATCATCCGCGTGTCGCTGCGCGCGGCCGACTACCAGTGATCTTGGCTCGGTGCCGGACGGCCGGCCGCGATCCCCCCGCGACGGATGCCATCGTGGCGTAGGGACGGTGACGGGAACTACCTTGCCACGTGTCGCGCGCAGGAACCGCAGGCAAGCGGGACGGTCCTGAATGTAGTTGGCAAGGTTGTAGTATCGATCACTGTCCCAAGCACTACTTCGGGTCGTACGCACTATCGCAGATAGAGACGGAGAGACGGGAGACGCCGTGCCGAACGTGACCGTGACCCGGCGGATCGATGCGCCCGCGGACGCCGTGTTCCGCACCGTAGCGCACGTCGAGCAGTTCTCTCAGGCGGTGCCGCACATCCTGCGCGTCGAGTTCCTGACGGAGGTGAAATCGGGCGTCGGCACGCGTTTCCGCGAGACCCGCATGATGATGGGGCGCGAGGCGTCGACCGAACTCGAGGTCACCGAGTACGTCGAGAACGAGCGGGTGCGCATCGTCTCCGAAGCGGGCGGTGCGCTCTGGGACACGGTATTCACGGTCGCGCCCGACGGAGAGGGGACCGAGCTCAAGATGGTGATGGACGCCACACCCCGGACCATGGGCGCCCGGACGACACTGCCGCTCGTCATCGGCGTGGTCCGGAAGGCGGTCGAGCAGGACATGGACTCGGTAAAGGCGTTCTGCGAGCGGCAGTAGAGCCTCCGGCCGTAGCGGCGCCTCACCTGAGGCTGTGCTCTTCAGGCCGGCGGGCGACGCACCCAGGGGATGCAACGGTCCGCGGGGGCTTTGCGATCGACGATGCCGGCCGCTCCGGTCGGCGAGAATGTCGGGGAGGTCGAGATGCTCGCTTCACGCTCGGGGTACGCCACACGCGCCCTGTCACTCGCCACGCTCCTGCTGGCGTCCGGCGGCGGCCTGGCGCACGGTCAGGAAACGGAGATCTCCCCCGTCACCGACGCCATCCTGCAGGACCCGCCGGCCGACGACTGGCTGATGTGGCGGCGGACCCTCGACGGCTGGGGCTACAGTCCCCTCGACCAGATCGACCGCGGCAACGTCGGCGACCTGCGCATGGTGTGGTCGCGCGGCCTCGGGCCCGGGCTGCAGCAGGGCACTCCGCTCGTGCACGACGGCGTGATGTACATGCCGAACCCGCGCGATGTCATCCAGGCCATCGACGCCGCCACCGGAGACCTCCTCTGGGAGTACCGGCGGGACCTGCCCGACGACCTCCGGGACTACATGCTCGGGGCCCTGACCGACCTCAACCGGAACCTCGCCATCTACGGCACCCACATCATCGACACGAGCGGCGACGACTACGTGTTCGCCCTCGACGCCGCGACCGGCGAGCTCGCCTGGGAGACTCGGATCCTCGACTACCGGGTGAACCCCGCCAACCAGAGCTCGGGCCCGATCATCGCCGACGGCAAGATCGTGTCGGGCCGCGGCTGCACGCCGCGGGGCGGGCCCAACGCCTGCGTCATCGTCGCCCACGACGCCGTCACCGGCGAGGAGCTGTGGCGGCGGCGGACGATCCCGGCCCCCGGCGAGCCCGGCGACGAGACCTGGGGCGGGGTGCCGTTCGAGGAGCGCAAGCACGTCGGGGCCTGGATGGTGCCGAGCTACGACCCCGAGCTGAACCTCGTCTACATCGGCACCTCGGTGACCTCGCCGGCCCCCAAGTTCCTCATCGGCGGCGCCGACCTGCAGCACCTCTACCACAACTCGACGCTCGCGCTGGACGCCGACACCGGCGAGATCGTCTGGTACTACCAGCACCTCAACGACAGCTGGGACCTCGACCACCCGTTCGAGCGCATCCTCGTCGACACCGCGGTCAGCCCCGACCCGGACGCGGTCGAGTGGATCAACCCGCGGCTGCAGCCCGGCGAGGTGCGCCGGGTCATGACCGGCATCCCCGGCAAGACCGGCATCGTCTACACCCTCGACCGCGCCACCGGCGAGTTCCTCTGGGCGCGGCCCACGGTGGCCCAGAACGTGGTGGGCGGCATCGACGGCGCGACCGGCGCGGTCTCCGAGAACCAGGAGGTGGTGTTCCGCCGCGAGGGCCAGGAGGTCTTCGCGTGCCCCACCCTCACCGGCGGCAAGGACTGGGAGCCGGGCGCCTACAGCCCCCTCACCAACGCCATGTACTTCCCCCTGCGCAACGCCTGCGCGCGCATCATGGCCACCAACGACGGGTCGCTCTACGGGCTCGGCGTCCGCACCGAGATCGCCCCCGGGACCGACCAGGTCGGCACCGTCCAGGCGATCTCGGCCGAGACCGGCGAGCTGCTGTGGATCCACGAGCAGCGCGCCGCCACCAGCTCGCTCCTGGCCACCGGCGGTGGCCTCGTCTTCGGCGGCGACTACAACGGCCGCTTCCGCGCCCTCGACCACGAGACCGGCGAGGTCCTCTGGGAGATCAACATCGGCTCGCCGGTCACCGGCTTCCCCGTCACCTACGCCCACGAGGGGCGCCAGTACGTCGCGGTCAGCACCGGCCGGTCGCTGACCTCGGGCGCCTTCAACCGCCTGACCCCCGAGTTGCGCCCGAGCAACGGCAACACGCTGTTCGTCTTCGCGCTCGCGCAGTAACGCAGGACACCCCAACGCGACTTGCCGTCGCGCTGGGCAAGCCCCACGGTGCACGACGCTCCTATCACTCGGGGCGAGGTATACCCGAATGTCGTGGATCGCGGGCGTGAGACAGGTGGCGTATCCTTCCGCGTGAATCAACCCAATACACCCTGGTTGCCATGCCGGGGGAAGGAGACACCACCATGCTGACCGTACCCGACAACAGGAACCGTAGCGGCGACCACGACGCGCGTCGGCAGGACGCCGGATGCGTTGGCTCGCGAGGGGGCACCGCCGATGGCTGATGACGGCCCTTGGAGGCCCAGGTCACAGCGTATGTCGAGCGGTTCGCGGACGCGCCAGGACGCTGATGGGCCGCGGCTGCCGGTGCGCAACCGCTAGGCGCAGGAACGCGCGACTCGAGGGCATCAACACATGCAGCCCGTCACCCCACGGCGCGCGTACGGCTTTCACACCCCGCTCCTGGGCGCGTGTGCTGTCAACGTCCGGCCATGTAAACATTTCTGGGGAGTGTCGCCTCTGCGGGCAGGAGATACTCCGTGCCCACAGGACGTGCCCCGACACCGGTAACCACTGGCGGATGAGGAACGAAGCGCCTTGACCTCGTTGGCCCATCGCTCGCGTAGTGCCCCGCAGTCTGGCGCGCCGGGCTGCTGTCGAAGTTCGACGTGGGCGACGTCGGCACCGAGGCGCTGCTCTTCCAGTCGGGCTATCTGACCATCAAGGGGGTCGAGCGGGACGCGGGAGGCCTGGCCCGCTACCGCCTGGGCTATCCGAACCAGGAGGTGCGCCAGAGCCTGAACGAGAGCCTGCTGGACGCCCTCGTTCCCAACGCCTCGGCCCAGCTCTCGAGCGGCGCGCGGTTCCGGGAGCTGCTGGGGACGAACGACTTCGCCGGCCTGAGAGACCTCATCCAGGCCCATTTCGACGGCATACCGCATCAGTGGCACGTGCGTAACGACATCGCCGACTACGAGGGCTACTACGCCAGCGTGTTCTACTCGTGCCTCGCCGCCCTCGGGTTCGACGTGGTGGCCGAGGACAGCAGCGCCCGCGGGCGCGCGGACCTGACGCTGCGCTTCGGCGGCGCGGTGTACGTCTTCGAGTTCAAGGTGACCGAGCTGGCGGGCGCCGGCTCGGCGCTGTCGCAGTTGAAGGCCAGGGGCTACGCGGACAAGTACCGCGGCCGCGGCGCGCCCATCCACCTCGTCGGCATCGAGTTCAGCCGCGAGACGCGGACCCTCGCGGCGTTCGACGTGGCGTCGGCATGATGCCGGCCCGCGATTCCGGCTGGCTCCGGTACTGCGCCCTCCCTTGGCTTGGCGCCCGAATCGGGCTGACAGCGTCTGGATCTCGCTCGCTTGTTGCCATCAGACATAGCGATTATCATGATTTATTGCCATGTCTGACAGCGCCATGCCGTGGCTCCCGCGGCATCTGGACATCGAACGTCTCCTGGCCCGGCGCTCGGTGTTCCTGTTCGGGCCCCGGCAGACCGGAAAGACCACGTACGTCCGGCGCCAGCTCGACCGCACGGTGGCGCTCACGTTCTCCCTCCTCGATCAGGGGCTGTTGACCGCGGTCCTGGCCGATCCGACGCGCATTCGGCGGGAGATCGAGGCGCGCGCCCTGCGCGAGGCAGTGGTCTGCATCGACGAGATCCAGAAGTGCCCGCCCCTGATGGACGAGGTGCACCTGATGATCGAGGAACGCGGCATCCGCTTCCTCCTGACCGGGTCGAGCGCGCGGGCACTGAAGCGCGGCGGCGTCAACATGCTCGGGGGGCGCGGGAGCGACCGCGTCATGCACCCGTTCTCGTGGTCGGAAATCCGCGACCGGTTCTCGCTCGACCGGGCCCTCAATCACGGCCTGCTCCCGCCGCACTACCTGTCCGACGACCCGGACGAGGGCCTCGCGTCGTACGTCGACCGGTACCTGACCGAGGAGATCGCGGCCGAGGGCCTCGCGCGCAGCCTGCCCGGCTTCGCCCGCTTCCTCCAGACGGCGGCGCTGACCAACGCGCAGGTCCTCAACTACTCGAACGTGGCGAGGGACGCCCAGGTGCCCCGCCAGACCGTCGTGCAGTGGTACGCGGTGCTGCGCGACACGCTGATCGCGTTCGACCTGCCGGCCTGGACGCGCACCGTCCGGCGCAAGGCGGTCGAGACCGCGAGGTTCTACTTCTTCGACACCGGCGTCGTCCGGGCGCTGCGCCGGCTGCCCCGCATCGGCGAGACGTCCGCCGACTTCGGCGAGTTCTTCGAGCACTACGTGTTCATGGAGCTCCGCGCCTGGATCGACTACCGGCGCCCCCGCACGGCGCTCGCCTTCTGGCGTTCCCGGTCCGGCCTCGAGGTCGACTTCATCCTCGACGACCGGGTCGCGATCGAGGCGAAGGCGGCGCGCCGGGTGCAGCCCAAGCACCTGCGGGGGCTGCTGGCCCTCGCCGACGAGGGCCTCGTCGAACGCTCCATCATCGTCTGTCGTGAGGACCGCCCGCGCCTCGAACGGGGCATCGAGATCTGGCCGCTGGAGTTCTTCCTGACGGAGCTGTGGCAGGATCGGCTGTGAGCGAGCCCACCTCGATTGTGCGCATGATCGAGGAGGAATCATGAGCCGTCTCTCCGTCCGGCTGCCCGACTCGCTGCACGACAAGGTTCTGGAGCTGGCTCGCCGAGACGGCGTCTCGGTCAATCAGTTCATCGCCACCGCGGTTGCCGATAAAGCGTCGGCACTGCTGACGGTCGACTACCTGGAGCAGCGAGCCCGCCGCGCCGACTCGGACCTCTTCAGGCGACTGTTGAGCCGAGTGTCCGATGCCGAGCCGACGCCGGGCGACGAGTTGCCGACCGAGGCGCAGTCTCTGCCGTCCGGGGACCCGACGAAGCACTCGACAGGGAGTGGAGATTCAGACTGACATCCACGGTCGGTCCCGCGGCGTGTCGTTGGTGTACTGAACGCGGTGGTCCGGGGCATTCGTCGCCTCGGAGGCGGAAGCCAACGGCTGCACATCGGACGGAAACTCGATCCGTCGCCGCCGCGTGAGCTCCCAGGCCACCGCCAGCCGAACCAGGAGGCCGGTCGTCGGGGATACGGCTCGCCGGCCGGTCTCCAGCCGGGACAGGTGCTCCGGCGTCATCCCGAGCTGTTTCGCGAACGCCCTCCCGCTCATCCCGAGCTCCTTCCGCAGGAACCTGATCTCGGGGCCCGTCAGCGCGGCCGGCTTCCTGATCAGCTCGTTGACGAGAAGCCCGTAAAGCTGTTCGGCCTCCGGGATCTCGACTTCCTGGTGCCCGTTGCGGCAGACCCAGACCGGTACGTCGACCAGCTCGACGTTGTCCAGACCCGATTCCGGGTAGTCGGTCGTCGCACGGGTCAGCCGCTGGACCTCCCCGCATTCGGTGCATCGTCGCCGCGGCCGTTCGTTCGCCATGCTCAGAACCCCGTGATGATCGTGATGCGCGCCCACGCCGGATCGAGGGCAATCACGAGGGTCAGCTCGTCGCCGTCCAGATCGGCGCCGCGCACCCGATAGGTCCAGTTCCGGAAGCGACCGTCCCACGACGCGTCGTCGACCGCGCCGTTCCTCAGCACATGTTCGATGTCTCGGCGGTTGAACCGGCGGCTCGCCACGTTCGCGAGCGTGCCGCGCGAAGCTGATCGCGTCGGTTCCGCCATCGAGCAGTCGCTGGATCGCCTTGGACGCGTCGAGCGGATTGAGTGGCGGCGGTCGATCCGCTTCGCCGTTCGAACCGACCATGCTTGACTTCAGGTTAAGGCGGGCGGGGATTCTCGTCAAGCAAGTGTCTCGCGGCGCCCCTTCCGCTCATCCCCGAGCCCCGTTATGCTCAGGGCATGAAGACGGCGGTTTCGATCCCCGACGAGATCTTCGAGAAGGTCGAGCGGCTGGCCGAGCGCGAGCGGCGGTCGCGGAGCGACGTGTACAGCGCCGCGTTGCGGGAGTACGTGGCCCGCCACGCACCGGACGAAACCACCGAAGTCATGAATCAGGCATGCGATCGGGTCGGCACGGAACCGGACACGTTCGTGACCGTGGCGGCGCGCCGGGTCCTGGAGCGCGTCGAGTGGTAGTCGACGGGCAAGCAGCCGGCGATGCCCGTGGAAGACTGGCATAATGCACGGCACGACACTTCGGGAGACACGAAGATGAACCAGTCACGGACAGCATGGTGGGTGGCGCTCGCGGTGGTCGCGGGCGCGATGGCGGCGGCGCCGGCGGCGGGCCTTGCGCAGGCGGCAGAGGAATCGTGGAGCGTGCCGCGCACGCCGGACGGCCGGCCGGATCTGCAAGGCGTCTGGGCCAACAACACCGCCACACCGCTGGAGCGGCCCGAATCGCTGGGCGACAAGGCGGTGCTGACCGACGAGGAGCTGGCGCGGCTCGAGGCCCGCTACGCGGAGATCTTCGCGAGCGGCGAGAGCGACGCGGCGTTCGCGGACAGCGTGTTCACCGCCGCCCTCGGCGACGACGACTCGTTCTCGTCGCGGGACACGGCGACCGGCAACTACAACCAGTTCTGGCTGGTCGACCGCGACTTCGACAACCGCACCTCGCTGGTCGTCGATCCGCCGGACGGACGCCTGCCGCCGCTGACGCCGGAGGCGCAGCGGCACGTCGACGCGCGGGCCGCCCACCTCGCCGACAACCCGGCGTCGTCGTGGACCGACCGGCGGCTGCAGGAGCGGTGCATCACCTTCGGCATGCCGAACCTGTTCGCCGGCTACAACACCTACTACCAGATCGTCCAGACCCCGGACCACGTCGTGTTCCTGCACGAGATGATCCACGACGCCCGCATCGTCCCCATCGACGCGGGCCCCCACGTCGACGACGCCATTCGCCAGTGGCACGGCGACGCGCGCGGGTACTGGGACGGCGACACCCTGGTCGTCGAGACCCGGAACTTCTCGGCCAAGAGCGATTCTCCGGCCGCGCTGTACGAGCGCATCCGCGGGTCGGCCGAGCGGCTCCGTCTCGTGGAGCGCTTCACGCGGGTCGGCCCCGATACGATAGAGCACGAGTTCACCGTCGACGATCCGGGCACCTACTCGGGCCCGTGGACGGCGATGATCCCGTTGACGCGGAAGGACGAGGCCATCTACGAGTACGCCTGCCACGAGGGCAACATCGGCATGGAGGGCATCCTCGCCGGTCACCGCGTCGAAGAGCAGGCCGGCTCGGAACCGGGTGCGACCTCGCGATGACCTCCGAACGACCGACCCGGCGCAACCTGCCCGCGCCCCGAGCACGGGCCGAGTATCCGCAGATGGAGCTGAAGGGCACCGTCACGGTGACGGGCGACATCACGGAGACGGTGGTTCCGGAAGACCATTGGGACAGTATTCGGCCACCTCGAGCGCCGCGGAAGCGGCTCGGGGTGACGCAGCACAGCGAGTTTACGTAGAATCGTGTTCGCCGGGTCGGACACGCCGTCACGTGTCCGGCCACGAACACGCGAAACCCCGCCGTGAACAAGCGGCAACGCCGCAAGAGGAGCACACCGATGACCGAGGAACAGAAGAAGATCGACCCGCGCGTCTTCGACCTCTACGACGAGTACTGCCACGGCCGGATCACCCGGCGCGAGTTTCTCAACCGCGCCGCGGCGATGACCATCGGCGGCGTCTCGGCCCTCTGGATGGCGCAGGCCCTGCTGCCGCGCTACGCCGACGCGCAGACGATCTCGTTCACCGACTCGCGGATGAGGGGGACCTACGTCGAGTACCCGTCGCCCGGCGGCACCTCTGGCGAGATGCGCGGCTACCTCGTGCAGCCGGCCGGGGACGGGCCGTTTCCGGCGGTGCTGATCATCCACGAGAACCGCGGCCTGAACCCGCACATCGAGGACGTCGCCCGCCGCGCCGGCGTGGCCGGCTTCCTCGCCCTCGCGCCGGACGGCCTGTCGCCGGTGGGCGGCTACCCCGGCAACGACGACGACGGCCGCGTCCTGCAGCGCGGCCTCGACCCCGACCAGCTCGACCAGGACATGATCAACAGCGCGCGCTTCCTCAAGGGGCACGCCCTGTCGAACGGCCGCCTCGGGTCGACCGGGTTCTGCTGGGGCGGCGGCATGACCAACCGCCTCGCCGTCGAGCTGGGGAGCGATCTGCAGGCCGGCGTGCCGTTCTACGGCGCCTCGGCCCCGACCGAGGGGGTGCCGAGCATCGAGGCCGCGATGATGATCATCTACGCGAGCACCGACCCGCGCATCAACGCGATGTGGCCCGAGTACGAGGCGGCCCTGCAGGCGAACAACGTCGAGCACGAGATGCACATGTTCGAGGGCACCCTGCACGGCTTCCACAACAACTCGACGCCGCGCTACAACGAGACGGCGGCCAACCGGGCGTGGAACCTGACGGTGGGCTTCTTCCGCCGGCACCTTACGGCGTAGGACTACCGGGGAGCCCGTGACGCCACGGGCTCCCCGCTCCGTCGGGTCGGATCTCCGGCGGGCCTGACCCTTCAGCTCTTCCCGAGCCGAAGGACCATCCCTCTTCGACTCTCGCTTGCCATTCAACCCTACCGACCCCTGGTCCGCTGGAAGCCGGCATGAAGACGCGAGTTCCATTCGATGACAGCTATGTGAAGCTGTTGGGAATCGCTGTCTATCTTTTTTCGTACTACGAGTGGAGAATAATCTACGCTATCGACCGACTCGAGCCCGGCTTTGTGGCCGAGTACTGCCGCGAGCACCCGCATGGAATGACTTCGGGCAGGGTTTCCAAGCGCTTCGAGAAAACGATAGAGAGTTACGCCGGCAATATGCGTGTGGAGAAAAAAGAGCTGGAACGCTGCTCCCTCACATTCCATGACCTCGTGCAGGAGCGTAACGCACTCATCCACGCGCACCCGATCACAGACGACGGCGGAGCACAAATCCTCAACTATCAGGCCTCACCAGCCAAGCAGATTTCGGACCTGAAATGGGACGTCGCGCGGCTCGAGCAGTTCGTCCGGGAAGTCGAAGATGCAGCCTGTGAGATGGGCAGGGTCTACCAGAATCTGACAATCGAACCAGCAGGCTCTTGAGGCGTCGGCCGTCGACTCCATGTCTCAGGACTTCCGCCTCCTCACCCGCCGGAGGACTGCCGCGCGGTGGCCGCGGCCAGGTAGGCGGTCGGCACGACGATCATGTTGAGGACCGTCGACGAGACGAGCCCGCACACGATGACGAGCGCGAGCGGGGCCTGGATCTCGCTGCCGGGCTGGCCCGCCGCCAGGGCCACCGGCAGGAGGGCGAGGCCGGTCGAGAGGGCGGTCATCAGGACGGGGACGACGCGGTCGACCGCCCCCCGCACGACCGCGGCCCGGACGTCGCTGCCCCGGAGGTCCTGCAGCCGGCGGATGCGGGTGACCACCATGATGCCGTTGCGGGTGGCGATGCCAAAGAGCGAGATGAAGCCGATGATGGCCGCGATCGACAGGGTGCCGCCGCCGATGAGGACGCCGACCACGCCCCCGATGAGGGCGAGCGGCAGGTTGATCATCACGATGGCGGCGTCGCGGGGCGAGCGCAGGGCGCTGACCAGGAGCAGGAAGATGCCGACCACCGCGGCCATCCCCAGCAGGAGGAGCGCGCGCGCCGCCGTGGCCTGGGCGTCGAACTGCCCGTCGAGCTCGACGCGGTAGCCCTCGGGCAACGCCACCCCGGCCTCCACCCGCTCCCGGATGTCGGCGACGGTGCTGCCGAGGTCACGCCCCGCGACGTTGCAGGTCACCACCAGCCGTCGCTGCACGTTCTCGCGCCCGATGAAGTTGGGGCCGCGGTCCTCGACGATGCCGGCGAGGCTGCCGAGGGGAACGCGGGGTCCGGCGGGGGTGTCGATGCGCGTGTCCCACAGCGCGTCGAGGTCGGCCATGTCGGACCGCGGGTAGCGCACCACCAGCGGTACCGCGACCTGGCCGTCGAAGATCTGCCCGACCTCGCGCCCGTGCAGCGCCGTCTCGAGGGTCAGGGCCGCCTCGCCGGCCGGCAGCCCGTGCCGGGCGAGGGCCGCCCGGTCGAACCCCACCCGCACGGTGGGGATGTCGGACTGCGGCTCGAGGGCGAGGTCGACGACGCCGGGAATGCCCTGCATGGCCGCGACCGCCTGCTCGCCGAGGGAGCGCAGCACCGCGAGGTCGTCGCCGAAGATCTTGACGGCCACGTTGGCCCGCGAGCCCGACAGCATGTGGTCGATGCGATGCGAGATGGGCTGGCCGATGGTGATGTTGGTGCCCGGCACCAGCGACAAGCGCTCGCGTATCTCCTCGAGCACGACCTCGCGGGGCCGTCCCTCCTCTTCCAGCCGCACGTCGATCTCGGCCGACTCGACTCCCTGCACGTGCTCGTCGAGCTCGGCCCGCCCCGTCCGCCGGCCGGTGCCGGTGACCTCGGGCACGTCGAGGAGCAGCCGCTCGATGGCGCTCCCGAGGGCGCTCGACTCGGCGAGGCTCGTCCCCGGCAGGGTCACCGCGCTGACCACCAGCGCGCCCTCGTTGAACGCGGGCAGGAACGCCCGCCCCAGGAACGGGGTGGACGCGGCCGCCGCCACCGACAGCGCGCCCGCGGTGACGAGCACCGTGCGCGGGTGCCGCAGCGCGTGCGGCAGCAGCCGCGAGTAGCGGCGCCGCACCGCGGCGGCGAACGCCGGCTCGCGGGCGTCCGCGACGCCGCGGCTGCCCGGCAGCAGGTAGTAGCAGAGCACCGGGGTCAGGGTCAGGGCCACGAGCAGCGACGCCGCCAGCGCGACGAGGTAGACGAGCCCCAGGGGCTCGAGCAGGCGCCCCTCGACCCCGGAGAGGAAGAAGAGCGGCAGCATGACGAGCCCGACGATGAGGGTGGCGAAGACGATGGACGTGCGTATCTCGCGGCTCGCCTCGAACACCACCCGGATCGCCGGCCGCTGCCGTTCGGCGGGGCGGCGCGCGTTCTCGCGCAGGCGCCGGCCGACGTTCTCGACATCGATGATGGCGTCGTCGACCAGCGCCCCGACCGCGATGGCCATGCCCCCGAGGGTCATGCTGTTGATGGACAGCCCGAGGGCGCGGAGGGCGACGACGGCGGCGAGGAGCGACAGGGGGATGGCGAGCAGGGTGATGGCGCCGGCCCGCAGGCTCGCGAGGAAGAGCAGGGTGACCGCGACCACGAGCAGGGTGCCGTCCCGCAGCGCGCGGGTCAGGTTGCTCATCGCAAGCTCGATGAAGTCGGCCTGCCGGAACAGCCGGGTGTCGAGCTGCATGCCGCCCGGCAGGTCGGCCTGGATGGCGTCGAGCACGCCGTCGAGCACGCGCGTCAGGGCCACCGTGTTCTCGTCGGGCTGCCGGTGGATGCCGAGGATGACGGCGGGCCGGCCGTTGCGCGATCCGTCCCCGCGCCGCAGCGCCGCCCCGATGCCGACCGCGGCGACGTCGGCGACCCGGATGGGACGCGTGCCCCGCGCCCCGATGACGGTCGCGGCAATGGCCTCGACGTCGGCGAGCCGGCCGACGCCCTGAATCAGGTACTCCTGGCCGCCCGCCTGCCGGAACCCGGCCGACGTGTTCCGGTTGGCGCGGCGCAACGCGTCCTCGACCGTGGTCAGCGACAGCCCGTAGTCGGACAGGCGATCGGACTCGACCCGCACCTCGAACTGCCGGCGCTCGCCCCCGATCACCGTCACCTGGGCGACGCCGGGGGTGGCGAGGAGCCGCCGGCGCACGACGACGTCGGCGGTGGTGCGCAGGTCGATGGGCGAGTGCGCCGCCGACTCCAGCGCCACGAACATGATCTCGCCCATGATCGAGGAGAGCGGGGCGAGAATCGGCGGCGCGATCGCGTCGGGCAGCTGGGGCAGCACCGACGACAGCTTCTCGCTGACGGTCTGGCGGGCCCGGTAGATGTCCTCCCCCCAGTCGAAGTCGACCCAGACGACCGCAAGCCCGACGGCGGTGGCCGAGCGCACCCGGCGCACCCCCGACGCCCCGTTCATCACCGCCTCGATGGGCAGGGTGACCAGCGCCTCCATGTCGGTCGGGGCCATCCCCCGACCCTCGACGAGCACCGTCACCGTCGGCGCGGTCACGTCCGGCAGCACGTCGATGGGCATCTGGCGCAGGACGACGCCGCCCCAGACGAGGAAGATGCCGGCGCCCGCGATGACCGCGAGGCGGTTCCGCAACGACCAGCGAATGAGCCCGTCCAGCATCAGTGCCTGTATCCGTGGGCCGGCACCCGCGGCGACGGCGCCGCCAGCAGCCCGCCCGGCATCAGTGCGTATGTCCGTGCTCCGGCACCCGCGGCGACGGCGCCGCGAGCCGGAGCATCCGCAACGACCGGCGAATCGGCCCGTCCGGCATCAGTGCGTGTGTCCGTGGGCCGGCACCTGCGGCGACAGCGCCGCGAGGCGGATGAGCGGCGCCCCCACCGTCACCACCCGGTCGCCCGCCGCCACGTCCCCGATGACCTGGACGTCGGCGCCCTCGCGGTGGCCCAGCCTGACCGGGCGGCGCTCGAAGCTCTCGCCGCCGACCTGGACGAAGACCACCGGCTGGCCGCCGTCGTCGACGATGGCGCTCGCGGGCACGGTGACCGCGTCGGTCCTCGAGGCGCCGAAGACCCGGAGGGTGACGGCCTGGCCGATGGCGAGCCGGCGGTCGGGGTTGGGCAGCTCGTAGATGATGGGGACGGTGCGGGCGGCCTCGTCGACAACGCGCCCCACCGTCACCAGCCGGTCGAGGGGCACCGGCGCTCCGCCCCCCGGCACCTCGAGCTCGGCCGCCGCAAGGTCGTCGAGGCGCGGCAGGGCCGCCTCGGGGAGCGCCCCGACGACGTGGACGCGGTCGACCGCGATCAGCTTGAACAGCCTCGCGCCCTCGTCGACGCTGGCCCCGGGGGTTGCCGCCGACTCCGCCACCACCCCCCGCATCGGCGCCCGCAGCACGAACCGCGTGTCCGCCGTGC
Source organism: Vicinamibacterales bacterium (assembly GCA_965207615.1). Classification (GTDB taxonomy): domain Bacteria; phylum Acidobacteriota; class Vicinamibacteria; order Vicinamibacterales; family UBA8438; genus JAJEEA01. Next base: position 5,491,520 of record CBDBMZ010000003.1, on the reverse strand, counting down.
CCTCGCCCTCGCCCCGCCGCGTCGAGTCGAGCTGAGCGAGGTGGGCCTCGGCCGCCGCCAGCCGGGCCTCCGCGGTGTGGGACGCCAGCCGCGCCTCGAGCCGGCGCCGGGCCGGCAGGGCCCCGACCTCGACCAGCCGCTCGACCCGCGCGTGCTCGGCCCGGGCCAGCTCGAGGGCGTCGCGGGCCTCGGCCACCGCCAGCTCGAGGGCGGGGCGGTCGTCGGCGTGCTCGCTGCGGGGGACGACCTGGGCCAGGGTGTCGCCGCGGCCCACGACCGACCCCACCGGCCGGGGCGGAAGATCGGCGGCGAGCCGGCCCGCCACCGGGCTCGTCACCTCGGCCTCCCCGCCGGTGCGCGGCCGGATCTCGGCCGGAACGTCGATGCTGTCGGCCATCGCCCGGCGCCGGGCCGCCGCCGTCGCGAAGTCGAGCGACCACTGCTGCTCCTTGAGGAAGGGGACGGTGCCGTCCTCCTCCTCGGCCTCGGCCGGCAGCGCCGCCGCCTCGGCCGCCGTCAGCACCCTGACCTCGCCGAGGTCGTGGCGGTCCTGCACTGCCGCCGCGTCGAGCAGCAGCTCGAGCCGGGCGCGGCCGGCGGCGGCCGGGGTGACGTCGACCCCGAAGATGCCGGGGCGGCCCGGCGCGTCGACCTCGAACTCCTCGACCCGCGCGCCGCTCAGGCGCACCGTCGCCCGCCCCTCGCGCAGCGGCTCGAAGGTGGCGAGGTCGGTGAAGTGGATCGCGAACCGGCTCGTGGCCCCCGCGACCAGCGGCGGGAACTCGACGAAGAGCTCGCTGCGGTCGGTCCATTGGCTCACGACGACCGGCGCCGGCTCCTCGGCCGCCTCGAGCTCCGCCGGCGGCGCGGACCCGCACGCCGAGAGCAACGTCGCCGCCGCCAGCCAACCTGGTGCGTGCCTGGTTTTCCTCATGGCGTCATCTCCCGCCCCGACCCGCCGTCGAGTCGTGCGCGGCCCCTCGCGGGCCTCGAGCTCACGGCGTCATCTCCCGCCCGGCCGCACGGTCGAGCTCGACCGCGGCCCGGCGCGCCGCCGCCGAGAGATCGAGCGACCGCAGCTCCGCGCTCAGGCTGACCCGATGGGCGTCGAGCAGCTCCAGGATGCCGAACTCGCCCTCCTCGTACCCCGCGATCGCGATGGTCACGAGCTCGGCGGCGCGCGCCACCGAGTCGTCGCGGTAGCGATCGGCCAGCTCGCGGGCGCCCGACGCGGCCGCCGACGCGGCGTGGACCTCGGCCGCGATGCGGGCGGCGAGGCTGCGGCGCTCGGCCTCGACGCGAGCGCCGGCCGCCGCCGCCCGCGCCGCCTGCGCCTGGCCGCGGTTGAACACCGGCACCGACAGCGAGGCGCCGAACACGAATCCGGTCTCCATCGACCCGAGCACGCCGCTGCGCTTCATGCCCCCCGTCACCTGGGCGGTGGGCAGACGCAGGCGCCCCGCGGCGCGTCCCTCGACGCCCCACCGCTCCGCCTCCAGGCCGAGCGCGCGATAGTCCGGGCGGCCCTCGGCCGCCTGACCCGCCGCCGAGATCGGGACCGGCCGGACCCGATAGTCGTCGAGGCGCCCCGCCGCGGCCAGCCCGTCCGGGTCGGTCCCCTCGGCGAAGAACGCGGCGAGCCGCGCCTGCGCCCTCCGGCGGTCGATGCCGGCCAGCGCGAGGTCGGCGTCGACCTCGGCCACCTCGCGCTCGGCCCGCAGCCGGTCGAACCGCGAGCCCTCGCCCTCCTCCTCGCGCGTCCGGAGCACCGCGATCAGTGCGTGGAGCCGCCCGACGCCGGCTTCGAGCGACCGCACCCGTTCCTGAGCGAGCAGAAGATCGGTGAACACCAGGCGCAGCCCGGCCTCGATCGCGAGCAGGCGGCCGTCCGCGTCGGCCGAGCGGGCCGAGACCTCGTGCCGGGCCGCCTCGCTCAGCAGCCCCCGCCGCCCCCACAGGGGCAGCTCCTGGCTCACGAGCAGGAAATCGTCGACCGCGGGGCCGGCCTCCTCGCGCGTGTACGCGACGGCGGGGTTGGCCGACAGGGTCCGCTCGCGGGCGCCGGCCTCGAGCTCGCGCACACCGAGCCGCAGGGCGGTCAAGTGCGGGTACTCCGCCCGCATCCGCGCCACCGCCTGGGCCTCGGTCAGCGACTGCGCGACCCCCGGCGACGCGAACGCCACGCACAGACCGGCCAGCAGCCACCGTCGAGCCATATCGTCGCCTCCTGGCGCCAACCGCCCCGGCGGGGCCGGGGCGCCATCGCCGGGACCTGTGCCGGGAAGCCCACCGTCAACGCTACGGTCCCGGCGCGTCAGGTCCGCGGCCCGGCCGTCGCGGTCTCCGTCCGCGTTCTTCACGAACGCGGCGAAAGGCCCCGCCACGTGCGGCCGGCGGGGCATCCTGCCTGACTCGTCCAAGGAGCCGACACGGCTCCGCGGTCACGACATGCCCGGTATGCCATCTCGTCACGCCTCGTCAGGCACACGCCCAGCCGATCCGCCGGGGCGCGGCGCAACGCGGGGCTCCGCCGCGGGCCCGTAACCCAACCGATACCAGGCCGGACAAAGCGCCAGCCCCACGGCGAGCAGCCCGCCGATCCACAGCGGGCGCGCGGGGACCCAGTCCGGGGCGGGACTGCCGACCAGCCACGTCCCGAGCCCGACGAGCAGGCAGAACAGGGTCGCCGAGCACAACCCCATGGCCGCGACGGCGCGCCCCAGCCGGCGCGCCCCCACCCCCTCGTCCTCGCCGCCGGCCCGGGCCACCGGGCCCCAGAAGCCGACGGGCCGGACGCGCCGGTAGAACGCCGCCAGCCGCGCCGGGTCTTCCGGAGCCGTGAAGCGAATCGCGGCCAGCGCCGCCGCCGTCGACGACGCCGCCGCCAGCAGCAGCCGCAACGGCTGCTGACCGTCGTCCAGGAAAAGGATGAGCAGCGGGGCTACGACGCAAGATACCACCATCGCGGCGATCTCGGCCCACGCGTTCATCCGCCACCAAATCCAGCGCAGCACCAGCACGACCCCGAGGCCCGCCCCGAAGAGCAAGTTGATCTGCCACGCCTGGTTGATGGAGGTGAGCCGGGTCATGATGCCGAGGGCGATCACCAGGGTCAGCACCGCCGCGGCCCGGGCCACCCACACCAGGGCCCGGCCGCTCGGCTCGGTCCCCAGCCACGCCCGGCAGATGAACCGCTTGTAGATGTCGTTGGTCCAGTACGACGCCCCCCAGTTGAGGTGCGTGTCGACGGTCGAGGCGAGGGCCGCGAGCATCCCCGTCAGCATGAGGCCGCGCACCCCGACCGGCAGCAGCTCGGCCATGCCGCGGACGTAGGTGGCCTCGCGGTCGGCCTGCACGAACCCCGGGGCGAGCCCCGGGTCGGGGGGGAACAGCACCAGCAGCCCGACCCCCAGCGGCAGCCACAGCAGGCTGCGCACCAGCACCTGGGAGAAGGTGAACACCACCGCCGCGGTCTTCGCGTCGCGGTCCGTGCGGCAGGCCATCGACCGCTGCGCGAGGTAGCCGCTGCCGTCCGACACCGCGTTGATGAGCCACAGGAGCCCCAGCAGCGAGAGGACCGTCAGAGTGACGTCCTTGCCGTGCCCCGGCGTGAACGCGAGGATCTCGTCCGGCCGGATGCCCCCCGGCCCGCCCGCCGCGAACGTCTCCCGCACCCGCCCCGGCAATTCGCCGAGGCCGCCCGCCTCGGCCACGACGAACGCCGCGAACGCCGCCGTTCCCGCGCCCATGACCGCAATCTGCCCCATGTCGGTGGCGACCACCCCCCGGAGCCCGCCGGTGGCCGAGTAGAACGCCACGACCGTCAGGATCAGGACCAGCGACAGCAGGTTGTTCGCGGTCTTGATCCACACCTCGGGGTCGTCGGCGCCCCCGATGGCGAGCGGCGTGCCGACCGCCTCGACCAGCGAGACGACGGGCTCGAACAGCCCGCCGGGCAGCCACGCGTGCCACAGCAGGAAGGGCTCGGCGATCTTCGCGGCCGCGAACAGCACCCACGCCAGCGTGACGCAGTTGATGACGGTGCCGAAGTAGAACGCCTTGACGCCGCGCAGCGCCGCCGCCGGGGCGCCGCCGTAGCGCACCTCGGTCAGCTCGGCGTCGGTGACCACCCCGGCCCGGCGCCACGCCCCCGCGAGCACGAAGCCGAGGAGAAGGAAGGTGACGCCGAAGATCCAGAGCTGCCACAGCCCGAAGATGCCCGCGGTGGCGATGATGCCGGTGACGAGCAGCGGCGTGTCGGCCGCGAACTGCGTCGCCGCCATGCTGAGGCCGGCCTTCCACCCCGGGAGGGTCCGGCCCGCGAGGAAGTACTCGTCGAGGTTCTTCGAGGCCTGCCGGCGGTGGCGGACGCCGGCGCTGACCGCGTAGGCGACGAAGGCCAGCACGATGAGGGCGTCGACCGGATGCACGCGTCCATCCTGCCGCGGCCGACCCGGGGCCGATCAGGCCGGGCCGCGGTCGTGGGGCCGGACGACCCACACCGCGGCGGCCGGGGGGTCGCTCTGCGCGAGGTCCGTCTCGAGGCGCACGTGCTCCTCGAACGCGAGCCACTGCCGGTCGGTCCAGCGCCGCCGGTGGCTGCGCGGCTGGGCGGCCAGCTTCGCCCCGTCGGCTCCGGTGTACAGCGGCTTGTCCTTGCGGACGCCCGACCGCGCCACGAGGCGCGCACTCACGGCGACCGCATCCGTCACCTCGTGGGTCGGCAGCGGCACCGGCACGTACTCGACGCCGCTCTCGTCTCGATAGACCACGGTGTCATTCTACGCGCCATCGCCAGGCGGCCGGGTGACGATTTGACAGGGGAGGCGGCTTGCCCGACGATGGGATGGTGTTGACCCGCGCGATGGCGCGGCGGTCTCCGGTCGATGCGGGGCGGATCGGCGGCCGGCCGGGTTGGGACCCGACACGACGATGGCTCGCCCCACGAAGGAGGTGATCCCGTGGACGACTATGGCAGCGGTTCTGCGGAGGTGGCGTCCTCGTAGGGACCTCCAGCGCACACGCGGCGCCGGGACCCCGCGCGGGGTAACCCAACGCCGCTGACGCAGACCGACCGTGGCCCCGGTTCCCCCCAGGGAACCGGGGCTTTTTCGTGTTCGGGCCGCCAGCTTCGCTGCGAACACCGGCCGCCCCGGCTCGATACCCTCGGGGCCGGGAGAGCCGCGCGCGAGGCGCCGCGCCGCCTCAGAAGTAGCGCAGCCAGGCGAGATCCCTTCGCCGTCGCTTCCAGCGGGCGAATCCACGGGTCGGAAAGTAGAGCGGCACCGAGAGCGCGGCGGCCAGGAACCACAGGGCTCCGAGGTTCGGCACGCTCAGGTACTCGCCCCGGTTCGGTCCGTACAGGGCGTAGGCGACGAGGTACCCCGCCTTCAGCACGTACAGATGGAGGACGTAGAAGAACATCGGCGCCGCCCCGAAGGTCGCGACCGCCGCGGTGATTCGCCGGTCGTCGGTCGCTTCGAACAGCGCCAGCAGAACCGCCCCGCCCCCCAGTGTCGCCAGCAGGAACAGCAGCGAGGGAGGGTACTTGGTGAGGGACAGCAAGCTCATCAGCGTCGTCAGGGCATCGGGGGCCACGAACCAGGGAGCGTCGCCGTAGACGTTCAGCCAGCGGATCGCCACGAAGCCGGCGAGCAGGACGGCGCCCAGCGTCAGCAGACGGCGCACCGTGCTGCCCTCCGCCCGGATGCGCGCGAACCACGGCCCCATCGCGTAGCCGAGGACGATGACCCCGATCCACGGGAGCACGGGATAGCTCGTCCGCGCCGTGACGCCGGCGCCGAGCTCGATGATGTCGCGCTGGTGCAGGATGGCCCAGGGGACGAAGAACGAGGACTCGCCGGAGAGGACGACGCCGTCGAGCAGGTTGTGCCCGGCGACGAGCAGCGTCCCCACCGCGAGCTGCCAGGGCCGGCTGAGGTGCAGCAGTCCCGCGAGCGCGATCATGCAGATGCCGATGCACCAGATCACCTGGAGGAAGAACCTCGAGGGAGGAAACTCCGCCGTCCACGCGAACCCCACGACGGTGAGCTCGAGCAGCACCAGGAACGCGCCGCGCTCGAGCAGGAACATCGACGTCTCCCGCCGCGTGTGGGTCGAGCCGTGGAACCAGGCGCCGAGCCCGGTCAGGGCGATGAACACCGGGGCGCAGATGTGGCTCGCCGAACGGGTGAAGAACAGCCCCGGCGGCGTCGTCATGACGTCCACCGGATCGCCGACCTGCGCGTGCAGGTAGACCGTCTCGCGCACGTGGTCCACCAGCATGAGCAGCATGACGAGCCCCCGAAGGGCGTCGATGCTCGCGACTCGCCTCTCCGTCATGGGGTCATTCTCCCACCGTCAGGATCCTGTGGTGGTAGCATGAACCTCGGGGAGGGTTGCGGGTGTCCCTCGGGGCCGGTTCTGCCGAGAAACAGGGGGAGCGTGCGGCAAACGGGGGAGGAGCGGGCCGGTGACGAATCGATTCTCGGCGATCTTCTGGGGTTTCGGGCTGATCTGCGCTCCCTTCGTCGCGGCGGCTCAGTCCCCGGGCGCCGACGGTCTCGCCGGAACCACGGTTGCCGCGGGCGTCGACACGACCCCTGATGTCGCCCTCCTCGACGCGACCCCTGACGGCGACGCCCTCGACGCCCCCCTCACGGCGCCCCGGATCATCGACCGCGCCCTCGAACAGGCGGCGCGGCAGCGGGTCGTGGCGTTCGATCTCGGCTTCGAGTACTTCACCGACGGCCGGGTCGAATCGCTCGACGGCGACGGGCGCGTGACCGACACCGAGAAGACCCGAAATCGCCACTATCCCCTGGAAGGTCATTTCTACTCGGAAGTGATCGGGCGCGACGACCAACCCCTCGACGACGACGAGGCCCGCGACGAGCGGAGGAAGAGGTCCGACTTCGTCCGCGAGGCGAGACGCCACGCCGAGCGCGGCGAGCGTTACCAGCCGGACGAGATGCGCGTCGACTTCGACCGCGAGCTGATGGACCGCTACGTGGCCACGCTCGTCGGCACCGATGTCGTCGACGGCGTCGTCTGCTGGGTCATCGGGTTCGAGCCCCGCGAAGGGCCGCTGCCGAGCAACCGGCGGCTCGACGGGGCCCTGAACCGCTCGTCGGGCCGCCTCTGGATCGGACAGCACGACTACGGGGTGAGGCGGGCGGCGTTCGAGATGCAGCGTCCCGTCCGCTGGCTCTGGGGAATCGCCGGCACCCTCCGCCGCGCGACCGGGCAACTCGATTTTCGCCAAATCGAATCGAACCTCTGGATTCCCGATCGCACCCTCGTGGAGATCGAGCTGGGCGTGTTCTTCGGCATCAAGACGATACGGCGCCGCATCCGCAACGAGTGGGTCGATCCCCCGGCGCCGGAGTTGGACGCTCAGTTCGCGCGGCACTGAGCCGCCGCGCACGTTTCCGGCCGCCTCTCGTTCCCATGGCGCCGATTCCGCAACGAAGATCCCGAAGTACGCCACGGCCGCACTGATTTCCCCCCGCTGCTTCCGCGTCGCGGATCCGCGCTAGAATCGCTACGGTACCACCGTCATCGAGGACGCGGTGCAGAGTCCGGTCCGCCCGGGGCCGTCGGATCGACGTCGATGAGTCTGCCGCTGAAGAGCTGGCTGAATCGGGCCAACGAGCCCGACTGCGACTTCCCGATTCAGAATCTGCCGTACGGCGCGTTCGGCCGGGGCACGGAGAGGCTTCGGTGCGGGGCGGCGATCGGCGACGCGGTCGTCGACCTGGCCGTGCTGGAGGCGGAGGGCGTGCTCGAAGCCGGAGGGCCCGTGCCCGTCTTCGGCGAGCCCGGGCTGAACGACTTCATGGCCCTCGGGCCGTCGGCGTGGTCCGTTGTCCGGGCGCGGCTCACCGAGCTCCTGGCGGCGGGCGGCGACCCGAGGCTCGAGCGCGACGCCGGCCTCCGCGGCCGCGCGCTGGTCCCGCAGCGCGACGTCCGGCTCGAGTTGCCGTTCACCGTCGCCGAGTACACCGACTTCTACGCGTGCCGCCAGCACGCGTTCAACGTCGGCACGATGTTCCGCGGCCCCGACAACGCGCTGCCGCCCAACTGGCTGCACATCCCCATCGGCTACAACGGACGCGCTTCCACGGTCGTGGTGAGCGGGACGGGCGTGCGGCGGCCGCTCGGTCAGACGAAGCCCCCCGGGACCGACCTCCCGCGCTTCGGGCCGTGCCGCCGCCTCGACATCGAGCTGGAGCTGGGCGCCGTCGTGGGCGCCTCCAACCCCATGGGGCAGCCGGTGAGCGTGGCCGAGGCCGACGAGATGATCTTCGGCTACGTGCTCCTCAACGACTGGTCCGCGCGAGACATCCAGGCCTGGGAGTACCAGCCGCTGGGCCCCTTCCAGGCCAAGGCGTTCGCGACGTCCATCAGCCCCTGGGTCGTCACGAAGGCGGCGCTCGAGCCGTTTCGGGTGGCGACCCCCGACCGCGAGCGCCCGCTGCTGCCGTACCTCCACGAGCCGGGCCCGATGCTGTACGACATCGAGCTCGAGGTGGACATGCGGCCCGAGGGGGCGGACGTGGCCACGACGATCGCGCGGACCAACTACCGCCACATGTACTATTCGTCGGCCCAGCAATTGGCGCATCACGCGATCGGCGGCTGCCGAATGAACGTGGGCGACCTGCTGGGCTCGGGGACGGTTTCGGGCCCCGAACGAGGCCAGTACGGGTCGCTGCTGGAGCTGAGCTGGGGAGGGAAGGATCCCATCACCCTGGACACGGGAGAGACCCGGAGCTTCGTCGAGGACGGCGACACGATGACCCTGCGCGGGTGGGCCCTGGGCGACGGCCATCGCATCGGCTTCGGCGCCTGCACCGGCAAGGTGCTTCCGGCCCCGGACGTTTCCTGCGCCGAGGGTCGTTGACGGAAACACCGGCCCCGTAGCAGCCCATGGCGAACCCCGGGTTGCACCGGCCCGGCCGGCGCGAGCGGGCAGCCGAGGCGCCCGCCCGAGAGACGCGACGGGGAAAGCACGGCGGGCCGTTCGACCGAGGAACGCAGCCAGGCGGGATGTATCGCCGCTCCAAGGCGGCGGGGACCTCCGCCCCGGGCTGCCAGGAGAGGATGTCGCGGTGACCAGAGCCTTCGCGTCCACGGGCGACCTGACCGAGAAGACGGTCACCTTCTCGGAGATCGCCCGGGACCTCTATACCTACACGACCGAGGGCGACCCCAACACCGGCGTCGTCATCGGCGACGACTCGGTGATGGTCATAGACACCCAGGCCACGCCGGTGATGGCGCGGCAGGTCATCGACCGCGTGCGCGGCGTGACCGACAAGCCCATCAAGTACGTCACCCTCAGCCACTACCACGCGGTGCGGGTGCTGGGCGCCTCGGCCTACGGGGCGAGCGAGATCATCGCGTCGGAGGCCTGCCGCGCGATGATCCGTGAGCGCGGGCAGGAGGACTGGGACAGCGAGTACGCCCGCTTCCCGCGGCTGTTCCGGGCGGCCGGGTCGATCCCCGGGCTGACTTGGCCGACCCTCACGTTCCGCCGGCGCATGACGCTCTACCTCGGCCGCCGCCGCGTCGACCTGGCGTGGCTCGGACGGGCCCACACGGCGGGCGACATCGTCGCCTGGGTGCCCGACTCGGGCGTCATGTTCAGCGGCGACATCGTCGAGTACCGGTCCGCCTGCTACTGCGGCGACGGCCACTTCGGCGAATGGCCGGCGACGCTGGCCGCCGTCCGGGGCTTCAGGCCGGACGCGCTGATGCCCGGCCGCGGGGACGCCCTCGTGGGGCCGGACAAGGTCGGGGAGGCGCTCGACCTGACCGCCGACTTCCTCGCCGGGACGTATCGCCCGGTCGCGCGGGTCGCCGCGCGGGGGGGCAGCCTGAAGGAGGCGTTCGAGGCCTGCCGCGCCGCCTGCGACGCCCGGTTCTCGGACTACGCCATCTACGAGCACTGCCTCCCGTTCAACGTGGCCCGCGCCTACGACGAGGCGCTCGGCATCGACACCCCGCGCATCTGGACGGCCGAGCGCGACCGGCGCATGTGGGCCGAGCTGCAGGGCGATGGATAGCACGTGGCCGGCGCCCGCGACCGGGCGCTCGGCATCGACACGCCGCGCATCCGGACGGCCGAGCGCGACCGGCGCATGTGGGCCGAGCTGCAGGGCGATGGATAGCAACGTGGCCGGCGCCCGCGACCGGGCGCTCGGTATCGGCACCCCGCGCATCCGGACGGCCGAGCGCGGCCGGCGCATGCGCGCGGAGCTGCAGGGCGATGGATAGCGCCGCCCCGGCGTCCGGCTCCCCGCCGCTCTATCCCTACCGGCGCTCGCCGGACCAGGACGCCGACCCGGCCGCGTTCCACCCCGTCGTGGTGGTCGGCGCGGGCCCGATCGGGCTGGCCGCCGCGATCGACCTCGCCCAGCAGGACGTGCCGGTGGTGGTGCTCGACGACAACGACCGCGTGAGCGGCGGCTCGCGCGCCATCTGCTTCGCCAAGCGGCCCCTGGAGATTCTCGACCGGCTTGGGTGCGGCGACCGCCTCGTCGAGAAGGGCGTGACCTGGAGCCAGGGAAAGGTCTTTTTCGACCGCCGGCAAGTCTACCGGTTCGACTTGCTGCCCGAGGCCGGCCACAAGCGGCCTGCCTTCGTCAACCTGCAGCAGTACTACTGCGAGCAGTACCTCGTCGAGCGGTTGCGCGCCCTCCAGCGCCTCGGCAAGCCCGTCGAGCTGCGGGGGCGCCACGAGGTCGTCGGCGTCGACCCGCGCCCCGACCGGGTGGGAGTGGAGGTCGCCACCCCGGAGGGCGGGTACCGCCTCGAGGCGGGCTGGCTCCTCGCCTGCGACGGGGCGGGGTCGCCGGTGCGGCGCCTGCTCGGGGCCGACTTCGTGGGCCGGGTCTTCGAGGACAACTTCCTCATCGCCGACGTCGTCATGGAGGCGGACTTTCCGACCGAGCGGTGGTTCTGGTTCGACCCCCCGTTCAACCGGGGGCAGTCGGCGCTCCTCCACAAGCAGCCCGACCACGTCTGGCGCATCGACCTCCAGCTCGGCCGCGGCGTCGACCGCGACGAGCAGCAGAGGCCCGAGAACGTCGTCCCGCGGCTGCGGGCGATGCTGGGCCCCGACGTGCGCTTCGAGCTCGAGTGGGTGTCGGTCTACACCTTCCAGTGCCGCCGCATGGAGCGGTTCCGGCACGGCCGCGTCCTCTTCGCCGGCGACTCGGCCCACCAGGTGTCGCCGTTCGGGGCGCGCGGGGCCAACAGCGGCTTCCAGGACACCGACAACCTGTGCTGGAAGCTCAAGCTGGTCATCGAGGGGCGCGCGCCCGAGCGCCTCCTCGACAGCTACGACCACGAGCGCGTCCAGGCCGCCGACGAGAACCTCGTCGCCTCGACGCGGTCGACCGACTTCATCACCCCCAAGTCGGAGACGAGCCGCCTCTTCCGCGACGCCGTCCTCGACCTGTCCGAGGGCCTGCCGTTCGCCCGGCCCCTCGTCAACTCGGGCCGCCTGTCGGTGCCGTGCGTGCACGACGGCTCGCCCCTGAACGGCCCCGACGACCCCGCCCTGCCGCGGCGGACGCGCCCCGGCGCCCCGGCGTCGGACGCCCCGCTCGCCGACGGCTGGCTCGTCGACACGCTCGGCGGCCGATTCCGGCTCCTGGCCATCGACACGCCGGCGCCCGCACGTCTCGAGGTCGACGGGCTGACCGTCGACGTGCTGAGCCTCGAAGCCGCGGCGGCCCCCTCGGACGCGCTGCGCGAGCGGTACCTGGGCGACGCGTCCTCGGCCGTCTACCTGGTTCGTCCCGACCAGCACGTCGCCGCGCGCTGGGCATCGTTCGACGAGGCGGCGGTCGCGCGGGCGCTGCGGGCCGCGGTGGGGCGCCCGGCATGACCAGGCGCTGGGCGTCGTTCGACGAGGCGGCGGTCGCGCGGGCGCTGCGGACCGCGGTGGAGCGCCCGGCATGACCAGGCTTCGCACCGACCCGAACCTCGACGACCCGGACGGCTTCTACGAGGAGCTGCTGTCGCTGCACGACGGCCGCTCGAAGGCCGAGAGCGACGCCCTCAACGCCCGTCTGGTGCTGATTCTCGCCAACCACATCGGCGACCGGCAGGTCCTGCGCGAGGCGTTCCGGGCCGCCGGGTCGCCGACAGACCGCGACGGCGAGGGCGGCAGCACGCGCGGAGATTCCTGACCGAGAGGACCGAGATGAAACTCGAGCGCATCCATCACGTGGCCTACCGCTGCAAGGACGCCAAGGAGACCGTCGACTGGTACGTGAAGAACCTCAACATGGACTTCGTGCTGGCCATCGCCGAGGACCGCGTCCCGTCCACGCACGAGCCCGACCCCTACATGCACGTCTTCCTCGACGCCGGGCAGGGCAACGTGCTCGCCTTCTTCGAGCTGCCCACGAAGCCCGAGATGGGTCGGGATCCCAACACGCCCGAGTGGGTGCAGCACATCGCCTTCAAGGTGAAGGACCGCGAGACCCTGCTCGCGTTCAGGGCGCGGCTCGAGGCCAACGGCGTCGACGTGCTCGGGGTGACCGACCACGCCATCTTCCACTCCATCTACTTCTTCGACCCCAACGGACACCGCATCGAGCTCGCGTGCCCCGACCCGGAGGAGGACGCCCTGCTGGCCAGGCTCGACGCGGTGAAGTGGGATATGCTCCGCGAGTGGTCGGAGACGAAGCGCGCGCCGCAGCACGCGGCCTGGATGCACCGGAAGGAGCTCGACGAGTGAGCCGGCGCACCGGCCGCGCGCGCGTGGCCTTGCTCGCGCTCGCGGCCGCCCTGGCCGGCGCGGCCGCGGCCCACGCCCAGCAGCCCGCGGCCCACGCCCGGACCGAGCTGGTGATGTCGTCGTGGCTCCCGCCGCGGCACCCCATCGTCGCCAACGCGTTCGTGCCCTGGATCGAGCAGATCGAGGCGGTGACCGAGGGCCGGGTGACGGTGCGTCTGCTGGCGAGGCCGCTCGGCTCGCCGCCGTCGCACTACTACCTGGCCGTCGACGGCATCGCCGACCTGACCTACGGCCTCCACTCGTTCACCCGGGACAACCGGTTCCCGCGGTCGCGCTTCGCCCAGTTCTCGTTCATCGGCGACGACGCGGCGGCGGGCTCGCGGGCGTTCTGGCGGGTGTACTCGGGCAGGCTCGACGCCCAGGCCGAGCACGAGGGCGTCAAGCTGCTGGGCCTCTTCGTGCACGGCCCCGGCATCCTCTACAACAACGTCCGGCGCATCGAGCGCCCCGCCGATCTCGCGGGGCTGAAGATCCGCACCCCCGGCGGCTACGTCGCCGATCTCATGGACGAGCTCGGCGCGACGACCCTGTTCATGGACAGCGGCGACGTCTACCAGAAGCTCTCGCGCGGCGTCATCGACGGCCTCACCATGACCTACGAGGCGACGACCGCCTTTCGCCTGACCCCGCACCTCCGCTACGCCATGCGGGTGCCGGGGGGCATCTACAACACCACCTGGTACGTCGTCGCCAACGAGGGCGCGTGGCGGAAGATCTCTGCGCGGGACCGCGCCGCCATCGAGGCCGTCTCGGGCGAGGCGCTGGCCGAACGGGTGGGCCGCGCGTGGAACGACGCCGACACGCGGGCCGTCGAGGTGCTCCGCGCGGCGGGCATCGACATCCACGACGCGCCGCCCCCCATGCTCGACGCCATCCGGTCGCGGGCGCGGGAGCATGAGGCCCGGTGGACGGCGAGGGTCGCGACCCGGGGCTACGACGGCCGGGCCGCCCTCGCCGCCCTGCGCCGCGGCACGGGCATGGGCCGGTAGCGCCGTGACTCCCGCCAGGACCCCGCTGCTCCGCGCGCTCGATCTCGGGCTCGGCGGCTGCTGCGCGTTCCTGCTGATGGGCCTCGCGGCCCTCACGGTGGTCGACGTCGTCGGCCGCTACGTCCTCACCGCCCCCCTGCCCGGCGCCTTCGAGCTCACCGAGCTCATGCTGGGGGCGCTCGTCTTCGCGGCCCTGCCGCTCGCGACGAAGACGGGAGAGCACGTCGCCGTCGACGCGCTCCACGACGCTTCGCCGCCTCGCCTCCGGACCGCGATGGTGTGGCTCGGCGGCCTCGCGTCGGCGGCCGCGCTTTGGGTGATCGCGTGGCGGCTTGCGGTCCACAGCGTGCGGCTCGGCGCCGACGAGGCGGTGACCGACGCGCTCCTCGTGCCGCTCGCGCCCCTCGGCTGGTTCGCGGCCGCCATGGCGGCGCTCAGCGGCGCGCTGGCCGTCGTCAGGCTGGTGACCCGCGCCCACGACGAGGCGCCCGGCACGGACACGCCGCACGCCGGGAGCGCCTCGTGACCGCGTCCCTGCCCGTCCATCGGCAGCGCGGTCCGGCAGTCCGGGCCGTAGAACGGCGCGGAGTCCTGGAGGGTTGGTTGGGCGCCAAGCGGAGCCGTCAGGCGACGCCCGGCGGGCCAGGGCCTCAAGTCGACAGAGCCGCGCGGAGCACCTCGTGACCGCGTCTCTGATCGGGTTCGCGGCGCTGCTCGCGCTCGTCTTCCTGCGGGTGCCCATCGCGTTCGCGATGGCGGCGGTCGGCGCCGTCGGCTTCGCCCTGCTCCGAAGCTGGCCCGCGGCCTGGGCGATGGTCGGGAACGTCGCCTTCGAGACCGGCCTCTCCTACTCGCTGTCGGTCGTGCCGCTGTTCATTCTGATGGGCAACCTGCTGACCATCTCGGGGGTGAGCCACGGCCTCTACGCCGCCGCCAACGCCCTGCTCGGGCGGGTGCGCGGCGGACTCGCCATGGCCTCGGTGGTCGCCTGCGGCGGGTTCAGCGCGGTCTGCGGCTCGTCGCTCGCCACCGCGGCCACGATGTCGAAGGTCGCCATGCCCTCCATGCGGCGCTACGGCTACGCCGACAGCCTCGCTACCGGGTCGATCGCGGCGGGGGGCACGCTGGGCATCCTGATTCCGCCCAGCGTCATCCTCATCGTCTACGGGCTGCTGACCGAGGCCGACATCGGCCGGCTCTTCATCGCCGGCGTGGTGCCGGGGCTGGTGGGCGTCGTCTTCTACGTCCTCGCGGTGGCGGTGGTCGTCCGCCTCGACCCCGCCGCCGCCCCGCGCACCGAGCACCGGGAGCCGTTCTCGAAGCGCGAGCGCTTCGGGGTCGCGGCGGTGGCCGGGCTGTTCGTCCTCATCCTGGCCGGCATCTACGGCGGCCTCTTCACCCCCACCGAGGCGGCGGGCGTCGGCGCGGGCGCCGCTCTGGGCATCACCGTGCTGGCCGGCGGGGTGACGGCCCGCCGGCTGTTCGACGCGTGCGTCCAGACCGCCCGGACCACGGCGATGATTTTCGCGATCCTCATCGGGGCGGAGATCTTCTCGAACTTCATCAACTTCGCCGGCCTGCCCGAGGCCCTGGCCGGGTGGATCGGGTCTCTCGGGGTGAACGCCTGGGTCGTGATGGCCGGCATCGTCCTCATCTACCTGGCCCTCGGCTGCGTGCTCGAGAGCCTGTCGATGATCCTGCTGACCGTCCCCGTCTTCGCCCCCCTGATGTTAGAGCTCGACTTCGCCTCGACGGCCCTGGCGACCCCCGACGCGGCCCTCATCTGGTTCGGCATCGTGGTGGTGGTCGCCACCGAGATCAGCCTCATCACCCCGCCCGTCGGACTCAACGTGTTCGTCCTCCGCAACGTCCTGCCCGACGTGCCCCTGAACACCATCTTCCGCGGGGTCGTGCCCTTCTGGATCGCCGACATCCTGCGGCTGCTCGTGCTGATTGCGTTCCCGTTCCTGTCGCTCTGGCTGGTCGGGCTGATGTGAGCGAGGAGGGTGCGCCCTGATGAGCTCTCTGGCCGACGTCTTCCGCGTATTGAACCGGATGCGCGACGAGGGAATCGTGGCGCAGTACGCCGTCGGCGACGCGACTGCGGTCCTCTTCTACGCCGAACCGACCCGCACCTACGATCTCGATGTGTTCGTCACCCTGCGAGCAGTCGGCGAGGACGTGCTCGCGCCGTTGTCGCGCGTCTACGAGTGGGCGCGAGA
Source organism: Vicinamibacterales bacterium (assembly GCA_965207615.1). GTDB lineage: Bacteria > Acidobacteriota > Vicinamibacteria > Vicinamibacterales > UBA8438 > JAJEEA01. The sequence goes on along the minus strand of CBDBMZ010000003.1, from coordinate 5,475,492 downwards.
GCAAGGGTTCGGCCTGCAGGCCGAGCACCTGCTCGTCGCAGGCGTCCCCGTACAGCTTCTGCCGGCCTACAATCCCCTTGTGGAAGCCGCGCTCGCGACCGCTCGGCTGCACGACTACGCCGGCGTCCCGGTCAGCGTCGTGGACGCCGACCACCTGGTTGCCCTGGCCTTGCAGGCCGGCGGCGCCCGGCGGCGCGAGAGGGCCTGGCAGCTCCTGGAGGCGGGCGCCGTGGATCGGGAGCGGCTGCGACAGATCCTGACCACCCACGCCATCGCGGCGGAGGTCCCGGACGATGCCTGATCAGATGCCGGAGAAGGTGAGGGCCCTCCTGGAACGAAAGCGGGCCTGGCACCGCGCACAGGCCGCGGCGCCGTTGCAGGAGAAGGTGCGCGTCCTCCTGGAGCTGCAACGGCAGGACCTGCCGCTCATCGCCCGCCGCCGTCCGCTACGGCCCTGGGAGCGGCCCTGGGACGTGACGCCGTAGGGCGCCCCCTCAGGAAGGCGCCATCACTCGCAGCACGTCACCGGACGGCGATGGCCGCAGCCGCCACCCGGGCACGGCGGTCACGCCCGGCGTCACCTCGAAGGGGCTCGCCGCCGTGCAGGCGACGAAGCCGGCCGCGACGGCGCTACCGTAGAGGGCGCGCAGGCGTCCGATGCCCGCCGCGTCCCCGGCATCGGGACGCTCCTTCCACTTGCACTCGACCGGCACGAGCCGCTGGTCGGCCTCGATGAGCAGATCGACCTCGCGGCCGGTCCGATCCTGCCAGAACCAGAGCTGCAGGGCCGGCGCGAACCAGTCGCGATAGCGGATCCACTGGCCTACCACGTGGTTCTCCCAGAACGCGCCGATGGCCGTCGCGCCGAGGAGCGCGCCGGCGGACTGGAACCCGGCGAGGTAGGCGGCCAGTCCGGTGTCGGCGAAATAGAGCTTGGGGCTCTTGACGAGGCGCTTCCCGAGGGACCGGTGATACGGCTCGAGCAGCACGATCTGGCCCGAGGTCACCAGCACGCTGATCCACTCCCGCGCGGTCGTGGGAGAGACGCCGACGTCCCGTCCGAGATCCGACATGTTCAGGAGCTGCCCGGTGCGCGCGGCGCAAGCGCGAAGGAAGCGCTCGAAGTCGCGCAGCCGCGCGACGTTGAGCAGGTTGCGGACGTCGCGCTCGAGGTAGGTCGCCACGTAGCCCTGGTACCATCGGTCGCGGGCCGGCGCCGTGTCGGGAGGCGCCCAGAGGCCGGGATAGCTGCCGCGCCACAGGAACTCCGACGGCTCGTGCGCCGCCGCCAGCTCCGGGACCGACAGCCATTCGTCGGCCGACAGGCCGAGCAGCGGCACCACGGCCGCCCGGCCCGCGAGGCTCTCGGAGACCGACTGCATCAGCGGGAACGTCTGCGAGCCGGTGAGCAGGTATTGTCCGGGCTCGCGGCGCCGGTCGACGCGCGCCTTGACGTCGCGGAGCAGTCCAGGCGCGTACTGGATCTCGTCGAGTATCACCGGGGGGCGATGCGTGTCGAGGAATTCCCCGGGGCGGGTCTCCGCCGCCTCCGCGTTCTGGCCGGCGTCCAGCGCGACGAACCGGTGCGCCGGAAAGGACCGCTCCAGCAGGGCGGTCTTGCCGACCTGCCGGGGGCCGGTGAGCACCACGACCGGGAACGAGTCGGCCAGGCGCCGCAACTCGGGGTCGAGGCCGCGCGGAATCCACATGCCTGGGCAAGTTTAAGGTGGAGCCGTGAAATTGTCACGCCGGCAGCATTCGACCAGCGGAGGGCCACTCGACGATGCCGACGAACGAACCGCTCAGGCGGGACCTCCTGGGGATGGCCCGGCTGGACCGCGTCACGCGGGCCGAGCTCGCCGCCTCGGGCAAGCTGTTCGACGCCGGCTACGAGCCTCGGATGGCGCGTGTCCACGCCCGGAACGCGCAACGCCTGCGGCGAGTGATCGAGTCCGTCGGATGGCCGGGCACGGACCTCGTCGGTCCTGACGGCGCCGAGGCGGCCTGGCTGGTGCTGCAGCACGGGATCGCCGAGCCCGACCTGCTCCGCCGGGCGTTGCCTCTCCTCGAGACGGCCGCGAGGGAAGGAAGGGCGGACCCTGCCCACGCGGCCATGCTCGAGGACCGGATCCGGTTCTTCGAAGGCCGGCCCCAGCGCTACGGCACCCAGCTCGATTGGGACGCCGAGGGGAACCTGTCTCCAGGCGAGGTGGAGGCCCGGCAGCGGCTGGCCGAGCGACGGCTTGCCGTCAGCCTCCCGCCGCTGGAGGAACAGATCGAGAAGGCGCGCAACCGGGCGACGGCCGAGGGCGAGCGACCGCCGGCAGATCATCAGGCGTACGCGAGAGCGCGGGACGAATGGGCGGCAAGTGTCGGCTGGCGCTGAGTCGACTGTCGGCACATGGCCGCAAGTGCCGGCATTTCGTCTCGGCGCCAGATGCCCCGGATCCTGTCCTGGGCATCCAGGCCGGCGCACAGCCGCAAGTGCCGACATTCGTCTCGGCAGATCGACTGTCCGGCAACGCGAGACGGCCCAGCCCACAGTCCGCCCGGCCGGGCGACGGAGTCAGAAGGCGATCTCCAGGAGGTCTCGTCCGACGATGATCTCGCCCGCGAAGTGGGGGCGGACGGCCTCGAGCCAGACCTCCGGCCGATCGAACTCGGGAAGGCCCGACGGCACGAAGTGCGTGAGCACGAGCCGCCCGACGCCGGCCCGCGCCGCGACCCGTCCCACGTCGTCGGGCGTCGTGTGGGCCTCGACGATGTGACGCAGGAGCGTCTCGTTGCCGGGGTCGATGCGCTCCACGATGGCGGCGGCGCCCTCGATGCTGACGACCTCGTGCACGAGGACGTCGGCCCCCGTCGCGAGCTCGACGACCGCATCGCTCATCGTCGTGTCGCCCGAGAACACGACGGAGCCGCCGGCGGTGTCGACGCGGTAGGCGTAGCTGGGCGCGGCCGCCCCGTGCGGGACCTCGGCGGCGGTGACGACGATGTTCTCGTCCCGGTAGACGGGCCCGTCGCCGGCGATGTCGTGGGCCTGGATCAGGTCTCCCAGCACCGGCCGGCCCTCGTCCTCGACGCGAAGCCGGACGTCCCAGTCCATGTACTCGAGATACGACCGGGTGATCTGCTCCAGCGGGGGCGGACCGTAGGTGGCCACCGGCCGCCGCAGGCCGCTGGCCCAGGCCCGCAGCAGCAGCGTGCCGTAGTCGGCGTTGTGGTCGGAGTGGTGATGGGTGATGAAGACGGCCCGGATGTCGACGACGGGCAGCCCGGCGAGGGCCATCTGCCTCGCGACGCCGTCGCCGGCGTCCACCACGTAGACGGCGCCGTTCACCACCACCGCGTTCGCCGGCTGGGCGCGCGACGCCTTGACCGCCGGCCCGCCGCCCGTGCCGAGCAGGACGAGCCGGTGCGGGCGCTCCTGACCCGGGAGCGAGGGCGCGGTCAGCAGAGCCGCAAGGCAGGCCGCGAGCGCGAGACGGCGGCGAATGAGACGGCTGCTCATGAGACCCCCTTCAGCAGATCTCCGGACCTTCACGAACGCGGAATGACCTCGGCGCCGGTCAAGCCCAGGTGGTGGTCGGTCCCCCAGACCCTCCGGATCTCGTGGCGCGCCATCAGCGCCAGACTCGAGGCATCGACCCAGGTCAAGCTGGCCCCGCGCAGACGGTCCAGCAGCGCCCACGTCTCGTCTCGGAGGTCGGGATCGGTATCGAGCACCGCCAGGCCGTCGAGACTGTCCAGAAGGAACCGGAAGCGCCGGGCCGCTTCTTCTCCGTGCCTGTGGAGAAACCACGAGTATCCCTCCGCGCAGACCAGCGCGGACGTGAACCAATGAGGCCTTGGACCCCCGAAGAGCGCCAAGGCCGACCGGTGATGGCGGTCCTTGGGCACCAGGAAGGCGATGAAGATGCCGGTGTCGAGGAAGACGCTGGTCACCTACGGCGCATCCCGCCCGTACACGACCTCGTCGACGGTCGAGCTGTCGTCCTCGTGCCCTTCGATGGTGCCGGCGTAAGCCATCCACGGCTTGTCGCTCGGCGAGCGCGCAACCGCTTCCCGCAGGCTGCGCCGGCACAGCTCCGCCAGCGAGATGCCCTCGCGTTTCGCCAGCGTCTTGGCCCGTTCGTACAGCTCTTCGTCGACCGAGATTTGCGTCCGGATCATGTTATCACCTACAGCCGCGATGATAACACGTCAAGAGAGCACCAGCTTTCGCCGCGCGCCGACGCGCCGGCGTGAGCTTCTCGTGTCGGAGTTCAGCTCCGCGGCGCCGGCTGGCCCCTGGTCATCCTCATTGCGAACCAAACCGTGTGGCGACGTACTTGGCGACGTCCGCCCCGTCGAGCCGCACCGTGCCGGGTCCGCTCCGCACGTAGAGATCGCCCTCCGGCGTCTTCTCCAGGCCCTTCCAGCGCAGGTACACCGGCTCGGGGCTCCGCTGGCAGCTCACCAGGCAGACCGTCTTCCCCTCCACGATCTGCGTCTTCGGGTCGATGCACGTTCCGGCGCGGTCGCCGAGGCCGTTGCGGACGGCCTGGGCGAGGTGGCGCATGAACTTGTCGTCGTTCTCCAGGCGGTCGTGGTCGATGCCGAGCACGGTGCGGTCGTCGGCGACGCCGATCAGGAGGTCGCCGCCCTCGGTGTTGAGGAACGCGGCGATGGTCTTGAGGGCGGCGTGGGTGACGTGACGGTCGTCCTTGCGGTCCTCCACGAGGCTCCAGCGCAGGCTCGACTTGAACTCGAGGGTCTTCGACTCCTGCAGCTTGAGCAGCTCCTCGGCCCGCCGGTGGCGCCGGATGTAGTCGTCGAAGAGGAAGTTCTTGAGGGCCCGGCCGAAGTCGGGGTCGTCGGTGATGCGCTTGTAGAGGTCGAAGTTGGTCTCGACGATCTCCTGGATGCGGTCCTCGACCTTGGGGTCGAAGGTCAGCCGGACGTTCTCGCGCGTGTTCACGCGGGCGCTGGCGTCGAGGGCGGCGTCGCCGTCGAGGGCGGTGCGGAGGTGCTCGAGGGTGAGGCGGTGCTCGGGGCCGAGTTGCAGGCCGAAGCGCTCGTTCAGCGCCTCGATGATGCGCGAGAGCGGCTCGAGCTCGTCGGGGGCGGCGCCGCCGCGCGGCTTGCTGCCGGCCGGGTCGAGCGCGCCGCCCTGCCGTTCGAGCGCGATGCGGCCGCGGTTGGTCTGCTGGATGCGGAACGACTCCATGTCGATGTTCTGCTGGACCTCGCGCGGCAGCTCGTCGCGGTCGGCGGGCAGCAGGCGCCGCAGGTGCCGGGCGAAGACGTAGAGCTTCTCGAGGTCGACGTCGGCGAACGTCAGCACCTGCGACAGGAACGAGTACAGCCGCACGTAGTCACCGAGCTGGCCGCGGAAGTCCTGGCCCTCGTCGGCGGCGAGGGCGCCGAAGCGCCGGCGCGGAGGCTCGAGCGCGGCGTAGAGCTTGTCCTGCGTGGCCCCGGGGTCGAAACACACCCGCGCGAACGCCTCGACGTCGCCCTCCGCGAACACGGCGAAGCCGAGCAGCCGGTCCTGCACCTCGTAGAGCAGGTTGGGGTCGGTCGCCTCCGAGAGCAGGGTGGTCTCGTAGTAGGGTTCGAACGCCTTGCAGATATCCTCGGCCTCGTTGGCGAAGTCGAGCACCATCACGCCCGTCTTGCCGGGGTGGGTTCGATTCAGGCGCGACAGGGTCTGGACCGCGTTCACCCCGCCGAGCTTCTTGTCCACGTACATGGTGTGCAGCAGCGGCTGGTCGAAGCCGGTCTGGAACTTGCTCGCGACCACCAGGAAGCGGTACTCGGGCTTCTCGAACTCGGCCGCCGTCTGCCGCTCGCCGATGACGCGGTCCTGCCCGGCCGAGTTCATGCCCGACTCGGTCCAGGCCTCGCCGCCGTCCTTCACGGTGCCCGAGAAGGCGACGAGGGCCTTCCACGGCTGGCCCTTCTCGGCCAGACAGGCGTCGAGGGCGAGCTTGGTGCGCACCGCGTGCAGGCGCGAGCGGGTGACGACCATCGCCTTGGCGCGCCCGTCGATGGCGGCGGCGACCTGCGCGGCGAAGTGCTCGACGCAGATGGCGACCTTCTCACCGATGGCGTGCGGGTGCAGCTCGACGAACGACTTCAGCAGGTACTCGGCCTTGCCCCGGTCGTAGCGCGGGTCGTCCTCGACGGCCTTCAGCAGGCGCCAGTAGGCCTTCCAGGTCGAGTAGCGGCCGAGCACGTCGAGGATGAAGCCCTCCTCGATGGCCTGGCGCATGCTGTAGCGGTGGAAGGGCTCGAACTTCCCGTCGCCGGGCCGCTTCCGCCCGAAGAGCTCCAGCGTCTTGGGCTTGGGGGTCGCGGTGAACGCGAACGTCGAGAGGTTGGGCAGGCGCCCGCGGCTGCGGATCTCGTCGAGCACCCGCTCGTCGATCTCCTCCTCCGGGGTCCGGGCGCCGGCCTCCTCGCGCTCGGCCTCGTCGAGGCTGCCGGCCGCAAGCACCGCCTTGAGGCTCTTCGTGCTCTCGCCCGACTGCGACGAGTGCGCCTCGTCCACGATCACCGCGAAGCGCCGGCCGGGCAGCTCGCCGATCTGCTCGGCGATGACCGGGAACTTCTGCAGGGTGGTGACGATGATGGTCCGCCCCGCCTCGAGGGCCTTCTTGAGCTGGCGCGAGGTGTGGTCGATGTTCTCCACCACCCCGAGGGTCTGCTCGAACTGCCGGATGCTGCGCTGGAGCTGGCGGTCGAGGACGCGCCGGTCGGTCACCACCACGACCGAGTCGAAGACGCGCCGGTCCACGAGGTCATGCAGCACCGAGAGCTGGTGCGCGAGCCACGCGATGGTGAAGCTCTTGCCGCTGCCGGCCGAGTGCTGCACGAGGTAGCGCTCGCCGGCGCCGTGGTCGCGCGCGTGGCGCACGAGCCGGCGCACGCAGTCGAGCTGCTGGTAGCGCGGGAAGATGAGGAAGCGCGCGCCGGTCTTCCGCCCGCGGTCGTCCTCGTGCTCGACCTCGTGGATGAACTGGCGCACGAGGTCGAGGACGCTGTCGCGCGCCCAGACCTCCTCCCACAGGTAGTCGGTGGGGAAGCCGGCCCGGGTGGGCGGGACCGGCGGGTTGCCCGCGCCGCCGAAGCGCCCCCGGTTGAAGGGCAGGAAGCGCGTCTTCGGCCCGGCGAGGCAGGAGATGTTTGCCGCGTGCAGGCGCTGCAGCTCTTCGTTGAGGCCGCTCGCGGGGCGCAAGTACGCGAGCCGGGCCCTACCGCCCGAGTCCCTGACGCCATTGCGCAGCAGCCCAAGCGCACCGCGACGGGCGATCTCGCCCGCCCCGGGCGAGGAAGCGCGGCTTGACGTCGGCGTGGCACCTGCTCGACGCTCGCCTTGCCCTCCCGCAGGGCGTCCCGCAACGACTCGATCGCGACGTCCTTGCCACCAGCCGCCCGAAGCGGAACCACTCGAGGGCCGTGCGGGCCGCGCTCCTATGCGAACGGCCACTCCCTCGAAGGCCGTGTCCACAACGCCGTAGCGCCGCTCTCCTTCCGCAGGTCGACGGCAGAGCGCCATACGCACTGCCTCTGGCCATCACCCCCCAACCTCACTCCTCGAGTTCCCCTGTACTACCCAGAAACAGACTTGTCTTCAGCGGCCAAACCATGACCTCTTCGTTGACCCTCCCTCTCCGCGTAGTACTCCGCGCCGGCTCTCAAACGCCCGACGATGTGTTCTCTTGTTTCTTGGTCCAGGCACAGAACCCGTGTTCCTCGAATACCGCGCGTCAGTAGCACGCGGTAGGCATGCCGGATCAATCGTGTGATCTCCTCCCCGACCGCGCCGCGGAGCCCACGATCTCTGCTCGCCCTCTTCTGTCCCACCCACTGACCTTTCCGCCACACGAGGTCCGGTCCCCAGATCACTCCGACGCGCTCGAACTCAAAGCCTTGCGCGGAGTAGATACAGCCAACTTGATCCAGCCCCTCGTTTGTAGTCGCCCACCTCGTGTACGGATGGTTCTCAGGTCTGTACTTCTTCCTGTCTTCTTCTTTGCGGTTCCACGGCCGTCTCCAGTCTCCGATGACTACATCGTCGACCAATGACCCATCGCCGTTCGGATCACTCCATTCCCAACAGAAACCCGCGACCAGGCGCGATGTTCCGCTCACGTCAAGATCGAGAACCGCCTCTAGATCTTCTGCGTCGGCTGCGATCTCGAACTGATAGCGATCACCGAAGCTCTCCCGTGGCACGGCACGAAAGCCGAGCAGGTAGTCCACCCATTCGACGTACTCGCGCGCCCCGCCACATCGGAACTGCGTACTCAGGTCGTACTGGCGCAGCGGAATGCCACGCTTCGTAGTCGCGTCGATCACAAGGCGACTGTTCCCGATCTCATCCGGCCGCATGTACTGGTGTTCGTCGAGCAAGAAGACGGAGACCTTGGCAGCATCGAGCAACTCGTCAATCTGCCTACGCTGCCCGCGTTCCTTCCTCGGTGTCCAGCGATAGTCGCTGGTCTCCCGAATCCGATGCGCCTCGTCGGTCAGAAGCAGATCGAGGCCCATCGGCGGGGCATTGCGAAGGCTCCGATTCCACACGAACAGTGGTTTTGCTCCGCAAAACGTTCCCCGCATCACCGTCGTGAATGCCTTGCCACCCGTCGCGTGAACCGCGACGAGGCCGTCCTTCAGGGCCTCCGCCAGCAACTGAACAGCGACCACCGACTTGCCAGTCCCCGGCCCTCCGCGGACGAGGATCGCACTGCGTGTCGCGCTACCCCGCAACCGCTGCACCTCGGCCCAGATGGCATTGAACGCTTTCCGCTGCTCGTCCAGCAGATGCCACTCGTCGTCGTAACTGAGCACGGCGTTGAGGGACTCCACGATGCCCTTACTCGGCCTGAAGTTACCCGAACGGACGTCATGCATCAGCGAGACGCCGTCACCCCGTCCAACCTCGCCGTTCAGAAACTCGGCGAAGCGCCTCTCGTCGCCACTGAGAAAGAGTGGGCTACGGGCAAGGAGTTTGGCGAATCGAGGGTCGAGAAGCGGGTATCCCCCAACTTCGTGCATGTCGTGGCAGTAAGCACAGGGCTGAATACTGAAATCCGTATCGGCGTAGACGCCGTGGACATCCCGGAGGTAAGCCGAGTAGTCAAGTGCCTGCTCCGAAGGATGAACGTGCTCGGAACCGCTGCTGATTACATTCTGTGTCCACTCGTTTTCCAGTGACACCTCCGTCCAGCGCTTCAGTTCGACGAGCAGGCTCCCGCGGCTACCATCGTCCCGCCGTCCGAAGAACATCACGTCGATACGCCGTTCAGACAGTGGCAGGTGATACTCGACGACGACACCAATATCGTCTGTCGTCGCTTCATCTGCCACATTCGCCACGGCGGTCAGCGACTGCTCCCAGCTTGCGTACTCGGACTCCGCGGGACGGCGCTTGTAGATGTCCCCGTAGCGCTGGGCCATGCCGCGGGCCAGTTGTTGACTCCGTGCTGCCTTGATGAAGTCCGGGAGGTCTCCTTGCCATAGCTCCATCTAGTTGCTCCCCCGCCAGAATTCCACATTGCTACAACGTGACAACTCGGTCCTGGGCCTGGACCGATCGCCAGAAGGACAGGTTCTGTCCGTGCCCCGCGCCCGACAGGTCAGGTCGCCCGACGGGTTGGTCGGCCACGGGCAGGTGGTTCTCGAGCGTGTCGGCCAAGTGGTCGCGCGTGACCACGACGAGGGCAATCTGGTGGCGAGACGCCATCACACACAGCCTCCCCGTGGCGAGGTCGAACTCGCTTGGCTGCGTGACTCCCGACAGCGGGTGCACGATCACCATCACTTTCCGTTCCAGCCCCTGCCATCGCTCCGGCGTATCGATGGTAACACTGGACATCTTCCCTCCGAGCCGGACGGCCATTGCGGCGTTCATCACGTGGTGCGTCGCGCAGAGCCCGATGTCGGCCGCCGTCAGTACTGCTCGCTTGCCGTCCATCCAATAGTACGGCTGGCTCTCGAGGAGGCTCCTGACCGTGTCGATGGCCAAGGCGGCCACCTGCGCGTCCTCCTCAAGTGGGGGTCCGCCAGGCGGTGTGGGCAGTGTGAGACCGACGACCGATCCCTGCTGCAGCCGCTCGATGGCTGCGCCGATGGCCCCGCTTTTCTGTCGCGTCGCCACCAGCCGGCGTCCGGCAGGTTCGGCCCACGCTCCAAACTCGAACCCGTAGAACGGTCGAATCAGATCAGCCGTGCACGACGGCAATCGTCGCGTAGCCGGGAGCGTGAGACTCAGGCATTCGGTCCTGTGCCCCTCCTGCACGAGATCGGGTGCGGCGCGATGCGGCGGCCGGGGGGCCGTTTCCCACCGCGCGGTGTCGGTCGACACGACGGGGGCAATCTGGCCGGGATCCCCTATCAACAGAAAACGCGCCGCAACCTGGCCGAGCAGCATGAAGTCGGCCCAGGCCATCTGCCACGCCTCTTCGACCACGACGACATCGAACGGTTGATTCAGCTCGATCAGGCCCCACTTCGCAGTCGTGGCGACAACGATGCAGCGATCCGCCGGCAGCTGCCCCTTGTCGGCCAAAACCTGCACTTCGGGAGCCAGGTCCGGCCGTACTCCACCCCGGGCCACAAACCGAATGGACGGCAATCGGAAGTCACGAGCGAGGCGCCGGCAGATGTCGTCGGCCTGCGACCGGGTCTGCGTGGCCACTGCCACGCGTTGTCGGCGCTTGTGGGCCTCCTCCACGGCCGACAAGAGCAGATGGGTCTTCCCGGATCCGGGTGGAGCCTGGACGACGGCGAGGCGCGCTTCGTCCCGAACATGACGAGCGATCCGGGTACGGGCAGCCTCGACCTGCGCCTCGATCTCCTGGTGGTGACCCGGCGACCGGCTCATGTCTGCTCGGCCCCCAGCTCGCGAAGATCCTCGGCCACCCCTGCCGGTAGTCTGGCCGCCCGCACTTCCGGCAACGCGTGGGTCAGCCAGCCTCCGGGGACGTCCTTGTTCCAAATGAGTTGGCTTTTCCGTCTGGAAATCTGGTCCATGGAGGGCTTCACCAGCACTACCCCCCTGCGCTTCAGTCGCGGGTCCGTCGCAGGCAACACGCCACTCGCTCTCGTGCGGGGAACGGTGACAAGAGCGGTAACCTGGAGTTCGAACCGATAGCCGCCACGAGATCGCTGCTCGATGGTTCGGATCCGGAGCCGACGGCTCGGCAGGCCGACCACACAGACATTCGTGTCCTCACGGAGGCGCAGCGGCAGATCCCCCTGGCTCTCCACCACCCAGACGGGGACCGTCCGCCTGCCCTGACGCTCGTTGCGTACGTCCACTATCGTCCCCGCGATGGCCTCGCCCGTGGCGACGAGACGGGCCTGGAGCTCCCGATCGTCGTGCACCAGGAGGCGGTCGAAGTGATCTTCAGAGGCTTCGTGCACGTAGAAACGCGACGCGGCGGCAGCCGGGTAACGATCGGTTTCAGGCGATGGCGTGAATGCCGGCCCGTCCTCCGCATCATCCCGGTTCTGCTCCACCCTGCGGTACTGCAGTCGGTGCTCCCTCATCGACTCCTCGACGAATTTGGGCAACTCAGCGTTCTCCTTCCGCCGGTCGGCCCGCAGCGTAGCAATCGCCGCCTCGGTCAGCGCGAACCGGCGCCGGAGTTCTTCACTGAGGACACGATGAATGCGTCGTGCTGCGCGGTTGATTGTCTTCTCGTCGCCGTTGCGTCTGGCCTCGTTGTATACATCGACGTACGGCGCCAGCTCTCTGCGCTCAACCGCGGGATCCATGCTGGTGGACACCGAGAGTCGCTCTGCTTCCAAGGCGGCCTGCACCCGGGCGGCCTGCCCGCCCCGTGTCCGAAGCCAGGCGAGGAGAAAGCCGAGGTGCCCCTGTCGCGTCGTCTCGGCAGGAAACGAGTACGCGTCTGTGAGCACCCGCGAGGCAGGCATGACGACCATCTGACTTGGGCGATGCGCCTCCCTGAACACCCAGCTGGTGGCACGTCCGAGCGACCGGAGCCGCATCCATCTCTCCCGTTTCCCGAAACGGGTGAACGTGTACGCGTATGCCAGATGGTGGAGCATCTCCAGGTGCGCGTTGTTGGGGAGCCACACCTGAAACGGCGGCAGTCGGGCCTCCGGATCCGGCCCGAATGACGAGAACTGTGGATGATTCAGGTGGGTCAGAAGCGTCGGTGCCACCTCCAGCATCATGTCCGCGACGGCATCCCGCGTACGGGGTTCGGGCACCGTCAACACCTTAGGCGCCTTCCCTGGACGCCCATACGCCACGCCCCATGGCGCGGACTCACCGCCCATCCTCACGAACGCAAGCACGAGGATCTGCTCATCCGTCAGCCTCGGGACACGCAGCTTCTCGCCGAAGGGAAGCGGCTTCCCCTTGTCGAACGCCCGCAAGCGGCGGACGACCTCGTCGACAGTCATGCCAGCTCCCGGAGGCGCTCGACGTCCTGGATGCGTCGTGCCAAGTCACGTTCGGCCTCGGTGGCCGGCGCGACGCCCTCCATCAGCTCGATCGCACGCTGGAGGCTCACGTCCCCGAGGAACCGTGCCACGTCCTCCCCCAGCACGGCGCCGTTGCCGTCCGCCAGCGCCTGCTCGCGGCACACGGAAGCACGGTCGCAGAAGTCCACACACACTTCGCTGTAGTGGATTCCCGCCGTCCGGATCTCATCTACGCCGGCCCGCCCGGAGCCCTTCGGCAATCCGGCCGCCGCGTCCCGCAGGAGGGCGAACCCTCGACGGGCCCGCTCGGCCTGATAGCGCAGATCTTCGCCCGCGCGGATGGAAGGGCGATTGAAGCCCGGTCGTGTGAGCACCAGGAAACCCTGCGTGGCCACCTGCAGCTTCTTCTCAAGGCCGAGCTCCTCGATCACGAGCTGCAGCCCGTGCACGTAGACGCCGGCCTGTGCACGCGTGGTCGCAAGCTCCCTCTGATCCGTATAGCCCGCGCGATCCGGATACGTCTTGATCTCGCCAACGACCAGCCGCGTCGGAATGGCGGTCCAGTCGATGACAAGGGCATCCAGCACGAGGATGGCCTCCGGCAACATCACCCCGCCCGGCACGCGTACAGTCGCGCCGGCGACCAGCCAGGGCCCCTTGGCCCGATCCGTTGTTTGCGGAACACGGCGAAGCAGCTCCACCGTGGCCGCGAGCGCTGCGTCCAGTCGGTGCAGCCGGCCGCCGTTCATCCGAAGCCGAAGATCCTCGAGCCCGGAAGCCGTCTCTGGAAGGACACCCGCCTCCCTCAGAGCCTGGAGCATCGAACGGGCGCCGCTCCGGAACAGCGAACGCTCGAACGACTGCCCCCGCGCAATCGCGAAGGGGGACTGCCCCATCGTCGGCGTTGCGCCGTCTCGGCGGGCCACCTCCGCCATCGGCACATCGTGAACGGCGGACAGCGTGTTCGCCTGGCAGGTGGGGTTCCTCGCCCATTGCTCGAACCGCCGCCTCGTGTCGCGACGAGCTGTCTCGGATCGGTCGTTCGCCAGAACACGCTCCTTGGAGATTCGGCGGACCTGGCAGATTCTACGACTTCTGATGCAGATTCTGCGTACCCTGACGTCCCGTCGAGCGCTGGAGCCGATTGAGTTCGCGGCTCCTTGCTCAGCCGGAGCGTAGTCCGCACGATCTGGAACGCCGAATCCGGCAGACGCTGAACACAAGTCCGGCGGAGGTTGAACACTGCCGGCCATGGTGAACGCTCGTCGGCAGCCCTGATCGCCGCACGCTGGCCTTCCGAGAGAACGGCGAGGCGAATCCGGCGGAGGCTACTGGTCAGGGAGATTCGTGAGGGCCCTGCGGTTCAAGCGCGAGCGGGGTTGCCCCGCCGGACGATAGCCCGCCAGCGTGATCTGGCGTGGGCACGGAGTCGCTGTACCTGCGGGGAACGGCGATGCCGGTGTTGTAGAAGAGCTGCTGCCACGGAAGCCGGGTGCCGAGCTCGTGACGCTCAGGACCGAGGGCAGGCAGACGATGCCGCCCCGGGTGCACGTCGAGAGCGAGCCGATGTCGCCGGAGGCGCCTGCGACCCGCGATCGGTCTCGCATTCGACGCCGATGCCGCGCCGCGCGCCCTCTCCGGCTCGATGAGCGCCGACATCAGGTTGCCCGCCGGCAGGTCCGCGCCGGCCATACGCGCCCCGTTCCAGAAGATAGTATCGCTGCGACGGCTGGTACGGCGCCAGCAGGAGCGAGCGGGCGGCGAGCGGCCGACGGCGCAGGAACTGCAACCCTGGGATGGCGCGAAGTCAACGCGCTGGGGAGCAGCGGCGGACCCAGGGCCGGAGAAGCGCCGTCCGGTTGTGCTCCGGACGGAATACGTATAGGATGAAAATCATACGTGTTCCAGCCGGTAGCCACGATGAAGAAAAAGCTGACGATTACCGTGGACGGTGATCTGCTTCCCCGAGCCAAGCAGTACGCGCGTTCCCGCGGTGTGTCGCTGTCGTCGCTCGTCGAGGCGTCGCTCAGGGAGATCGCGGCAGACGACACCCCCTCGTTCGCGTCGCGATGGCGGGGCCGGTTCGAGGCGAGCAGCCGCGACGACAGCCGCTACGACGCGCTCGCCCGGAAGTACCTCTGATGCTGCTCGACACCGACGTGCTGATCGACGTCGCCCTCGATCGGCGCCCGCATTCCGGACCGTCCTCCGAGCTCCTCGATCGGGTCGAGCGTGGCGCCCGCCGCGCGTTCGTCGCGTGGCACACGCTGTCGAACTTCCACTACCTCGTGACCCCCGCGCGCGGGGATGCCGACACGCGGGACTTCATCGCCGACCTGACCCGGTTCGTGGCGGTGGCGCCCGCCGATACCACCGCCCTCCGCTATGCGCTGTCGCTTCCGATGGCGGACTTCGAAGACGCGATGCAGGTTGCCGCCGCACGAGCGTGCGGGGCCCGACATATCGTGACGAGGAACGTCAGGGATTTCGCGCGCTCGCCGATCCCGGCCACGACGCCACGGGAGGCACTGGCCCAGTTGTTCTGAGGCGCCGCCCTCCACTGCCGTCAGTCCGTCTGCCGGCATCGTCTGCCGTCCTCGTAGACGACCGCGTCGCCGCCGCCGACGCCGGCCTGAATCAACTCTCCCACCACCGGACAAGTCATGGGACGGTGACGCGCGGTCGTTTCCGCCGACCTGTTCAGCGTGGTTCCAGGACGGAGAGACCGAGGTCCCGGAAGTCCGAGGTGTTCAGCGTCGCCACGGCATAGCCGCGGCTCCGGGCCGTGCCGGCGATCTGGGAATCGGCCAGGCTCATCGGCGAGCCCGCGCGCCGCCGCTCGGCGCGAAGCCTCGCGCTCTCGGCGGCGGCCTGCGCGTCGAACGGAACGATACGCTCCGAGAACCCGTCGACGATCTCCGAGAACGCGCGGCCCAGGCGCGCCCGTTGCTCGCATCAGACGCCGCCGGAGCCGCGGCACGGTCCGCGCCATCGCCGCCTTCCTCGACGCCGCGGGAGTGAAACCACGATGCAGTACAAGGGCTACGTGGCCGCCGTCGAGTTCGACGAGCCCGCCGGCTGCGGATTCGGCTGGACCCGACGAGCCCGTACCAGTCAAGGGCGCAGCCAAGAACCTGTTGGATATCGCGCGCTTGACACACGTGCACCCATTGGATAACTTGGCCGGGTGTTCGAGGTCGTGTACAGCGCGCAGGCCCGCCGCCGGCTGCGCCGCATGCCGGCGAACACCGCGCAGACGATAGTCGCGAAGATCGACGCCCTGGCGACGGACCCCACCGCGACGAACCCGAACGCGGCGGCCCTGAAGGGCGGGCCGGGCTTTCGCCTCCGCGTCGGCGATTGGCGCGTGCTGTACATCGTCGAGTCGCCCGAGAAGTCGCTGCGCGTGGCCGCGATACTGTCACGCGGGGAGGCGTACCGATGACCACCACGCCGCAGACCCTGACCCTCGCCGGCGAGGACTACGTCGTGATTCCCCGCGACGAGTACGAGCGCCTGCGCGCCGCCGCCGATGAAGACGCCGCCGACGTCGCCGCCATCCAGCGCGTCCTCGACGACCCCGACGAGACCTGGGCGCCGGCCGAGCTCGTGCGCCGCATTGTCGAAGGGGAACACCCCGTGCGCGTCTGGCGTACGCACCGCGGCATGACCGCCCGCTCGCTGGCCGTCGCCGCGGGCGTTCCGAGCTCCTACCTCTCCGCCATCGAGCGCGGCGTGAAGCCCGGATCGGTGAAGGCGCTCAAGAGTCTCGCCACCGCTCTCGACGTGCCGCTGGACGATCTCGTGTGACCGATCGGTCTCCCGTTCGACGCCGATGCTGCGCCGCTGGCGGGTCCGCGCCAAAGGCGCCTCAACCGCCCGACCCATTGTCGCCGCGGACGCGGGCGAGCAACTCTGACGCCGTGGCGCACTCGATGATCCAGTCGCCGACCCGCGCGAGGCGATCGGGGTCGGTGACGCCGGCGAGGGCGGCGGCCAGCCCCTCGGCGGCGGCGGCATCGAACTTCCGCCCCGCCTGACGGCAGAGCAGCGCCCGCTCTTCGTGGCGGCCCTGCTCGATGCCCTGGGCGCGACCCTGCTCAACGCCTTCGGCGCGGCCCTGCTCGATGCCCTGGGCGCGGCCCTGCTCGAGCCATTCACGGGTCCATTCCCGCACGTTCTCTTCCAGCATCGTCTGCGTCTCCTGCAACTGGGCCAGCGGGTCCCCCTCGCCAGCCGGCAGCCGACCCGCGAACCGCAGCCCCTGCGGAGCCACGTCACGAACGCCCGGGTCAAGTGGTCGTCCCCCTGCGCCCGCAGAAGGTCGCCCAGCGCCTGCAGCGCCTCGCGCAAGCGCGCCGGGTCGCGCGTCTTCTCCAGACCGATGAGCGCCGACACCAGGTTGTCCGCCGGCAGGTCCGCGTCGGCCAAACGCGCCCCGTCCAGAAGATAGTATCGCTGCGACGGCTGGTACGGCGCCAGCACGTCGCTCCCCGCCGCCACGAGGTCGGTCATCTCGACCGACGCCGTCCACGGCCGGCGGTCGTTGTAGAGGACGACGGGCAGCACCGGCGGCAGGGGCCCGTGGTCGCGCAGCACGCCGCCGGCGTCCAGCCGCTGGTAGAGCAGCGCGGTGTAGGTCAGCATGCGCAGCGCCATCGCCGCGTCGACGGTGGCCTGGAACTCGAGGAGCAAGACCAGGTAGAGCCAGCGGTCGTCGCGGAAGCGAATGCGCCACACGAGGTCGCCGTGGCGCTGCCGGAGGTCTTCGCTGACGAAGCTGGCGGGCAGGGGGGCCAGGGTATCGAAGTCGAGGGCGCCGCTCCAGCCGCGGGCGGCGAAGCCGTCGAGCAGGTCGCGGACCATCCGAGGGCGCGAGAACAACAGCTTGTAGGCGGGGTCGTGCATTCCGCTCCTTCTCGATCCCGAGTCAGGCGGACCCGCGGCGTGCGGGGCGTGCGGCGCTCGCGCCGGGGTTGCGAGAGCGCCTCGGGGTCCGGCAGCCGGTCGACGCCCTGCTTCAGGAGCAAGAACGGGGCCAACGCGGGACGGTCCGCGTGCACGGGGGAACGAGCGGGCGGCGAGCGGCCGACGGCGCAGAAACTGCAATCCCGGCGGCGGCGCGGACATCGACGCGCCTGGGCGCGGGGCGGCTGGTCACGATGCGTCTTGTAGAAGAGCTGCTCGCTCAGGGCGATGAGCGCCTCGAGCAGGTCGTTCTCGAGAATCCAGCGGCGAATCTCCCGATCGCCGCTGCCCGCGTCGCCGGTGAACAGCGGCAAGCCGTTCATCCGTCTGCGGGTATCAGGCCTACCGTGAGCCGCGTGCCGGTGGCTTCAGCGTACCGGCGCAAGGTCGCAAGGGAGGGCGACACGCTGCCCCCCTCCAGGCGTGCGATTGCAGACTGGGTGGTGCCAAGTCGGCGCGCTCCCCCGGTGGCCGGCGGCGTCATCGGGTTCGACGCCGATGCGGCGCCGCCGACGGGTCCGTGGCACGGCGCCTCAACCGCCCGACCCGTTGTCGCCGCGCACGCGGGCGAGCAGCTCTGATGCCGTAGCGCACTCGATGATCCAGTCGCCGACCCGCGCGAGGCGGTCGGGGTCGGCAACGCCGGCGAGGGCGACGGCCAGCTTCTCGGCGACGCCGGCATCGAACTTCCGTGCTGCCATACGGCACAGCAGCGCCCGCTCTTCGCGACGGCCCTGCTCGATGCCCTGCTCGAGCCATTCACGGGTCCATTCCCGCACGTTCTCTTCCAGCATCGTCTGCGTCTCCCGCAACCGTGTCAGCGGGTCGCCCTCGCCCGCCGGCAGCCGACCCGCGAACCGCAGCCCCTGGTGGAGCCACGTCACGAACGCCTGTGTCAGGTGGTCGTCCCCATGCGCCCGCAGAAGGTCGCCCAGCGCCTGCAGCGCCTCGCCGCGACGCGCCGCGTCGCGCGTCTTCTCCAGAGCGATGAGCGCCGACACCAGGTTGTCGGCCGGCAGGTCCGCGTCGGACACCCGCGACCCGTCCAGAAGATAGTATCGCTGCGACGGCAGGTAGGGCGCCAGCACGTCGCTCCCCACCGCCACGACGTCCCTCATCTCGACCGACGCCGTCCACGGCCGGCGCCCGTTGTAGAGGACGACGGGCAGCACCGGCGGCAGGGCCCCGTGGTCGCGCAGCACGCCGCCGGCGTCCAGCCGCTGGTAGAGCAGCGCCGTGTAGGTCAGCATGCGCAGCGCCATCGCCGCGTCGACGGTGGCCTGGAACTCGAGCAGCGGGACCACGTAGAGCCAGCGGTCGTCGCGGAAACGAATGCGCCACACGAGGTCGCCGTGGCGCTGCCGGAGGTCTTCGCTGACGAAGCTGGCGGGCAGGGGGGCCAGGGTATCGAAGTCGAGGGCGCCGCTCCAGCCGCGGGCGGCGAAGCCGTCGAGCAGGTCGCGGACCATCCGGGGGCGCGAGAACAACAGCTTGTAGGCGGGGTCGTGCATTCCCCTGCCTCTCGATCCCGAGTCAGGCACACCGGTCGTGTGCGGGGCGCACCGCGCTGTCGCCCTGGTTTGCGACAGTGCCTCGTGGCTCGGCACCCCGTCGACGCGGGTGCTACACCGCAAGAACCGGGCCAACGCGGGACAGCCCGCGTGCACCGGGAGCGAGCCGCCGGCCAGCCGCCGAAGAGCCCAGGAACTGCAACCCTGGGACGGCCCGGACGTCAACGCGCCGGAGCACAGCGGCACCCCCCGGCGCGCACGTCTACCCGCAACAAATCCCACACCCCTCCTCTCGTCTGCGAAGAGTGTCTCGAGCCCGCCGCCGGCGAGGTATTCGCCCCGTCACCCGAAAGACGACGTCGTCGTACTTGCCGCGCTTGAAGCCATCACAATCGCCGCGACAAATGCCACTTTCCCCTGCACGGCTGGTCTCCATAAGAGCGACGCTCAACCCAAAGATGCCGTTCCGCCAGAGGCGCTCCCTCCCGCATAGCCTCAATTGCCTTCCCCGACGCGCAAACCACCCAGCCCTCCCCCAGTGATTCAAATCGCGGCGGTTCGATCTGCGTCCACCCATCCCTCCAACAGACCGATTCCACCATTATCCCTCCGTCTGCATCAACCCATCGAAACGGAACATCCGTAGCCGGACGCCACCCAAGCGCCCTCGCAAAGTTCGCATTTATCGCGGCCCATCGGTACGCTAAGCCCCCGAGTTGCCTTTCATCGTTCATGATCACAAGCTGCCCGTCCTCTTGACCGTGTCCATTTCACATACAGCTCGTAGGTCAGATCGATCGCCGACATTAGCGTCCTTTCGTCCCTCCCTTCAACAGGCCCCGCGACCAGACCTCGATACCGCCGTTCACGTGGCCATTCCCATTCCGGGCGCACATAGCAAGTTCGCTCGCCGATGAGCGATCGCCCCCCCACTGACTCCGCGTAATGACCCCATTCCTCCGCGGCCGTCCCTCGTCGCCACGCTTTCCCCTCACCTCCGGTGAGCTTCCATTCCATCGCCCGAAGCTCTCCCGGCCGCTCAACCGCCTGATGAAGCTCCAGCGCCGGATCGTAAACTGGATAGAAATTATCGTATCGGATCTCCGCGCCGCGCTCAATGTCGCCCGTCAATGATCGCCTACCGTACACGCGCATCGCCGCCTCCCGGCCCACGATTAGGTGCGGCCTAAGCCAGAATCGCACCAACAGCGCACTCATCCAGCGCCGCAGCCGTTCCTCGTCACACCACGGGTACCGCCTCTTGAGCGATCTATAGGACGCCTCAAACTCCGAGCGCAGTTCATCTTCGTCAAGTCCCACCCTACGCAGCGGCGCAATCACCGCCTGATGCAAATCCCACGCATCCGTCGCATCTCCGCCAAGCAGCATCCGCGATTCTCGCGGACCAGCCGATGCTCCCGCCACTACAACCACGGGATAAGCTTCCCCAGCTACACCATCCCTCCATGGCCAACCTTGCGTCTCGCAAATCCGGCGCGCCACACTACGAACCGCAAGCGACTCCGTTCCATTCAGGTCCTCAACAACACTCCTCACGGCATCCAAGCTCCAGCGCCCTCTCGACGCGCCCACTTCAAGGGCCACCAGCAAATGTTCAAGCTGAACAGCATTCCACCGAGGTCGCTCCGCCAACAGGGCCAGCAACCCCCTACCGCCAGCCTCCACGTACCTCCCCAACGCGCGCCTTGCGGCCACGCCGACATCCACTGCGGGAAACCCCAACAGTTCCGCTACAAACCGGCAGAGCGCTTGGTCGACCGACAACGAGGGCGCCAAGCTCTCCAGCGACGCATACCGCCGTACCCTTGTGTTGGCCGCCAGGATTTGCTCTGTGTAGTCACGCACCGCCCCGACCACAGCAGCCCTAGGCCAATCCACCTCAAGCAATTCCAGTATCTCGCCCACGTCCGAAAGTCCGTACGATGACATGAAGTTCCCGGCACTCATGTCTCGCCCAAATCGCTCGCGGGCCCGCCGAACGCCCTCACCGTGTTCGACCCGCTTCAGACCCGCAAACGCCTTCCTCAGAGGCGCCCCGTCCAACCACCGGTGCCATGACCCCTCCGTCGACCGCCCGATGACTCCCTCGATCACCTCTCTCGCAGCCCCGCGCTTCCCCGCGCGCGCCAGAACTTCCGCCCTTTGCACCAGCGCGTCAACCTCCCGATAGTCCGACGGCGGAAATGCTGCCAGAAGCTCCTCGAAATGTCCCTCGTCCTCGATCTCCGCCTCCTCGATAGCCCTCCACCAATCGAATTGTGCGTTGTCCTCCGGATTCGGATTCCATCTATCAGCCCCACGTCCGCCACTGAGCCGCTCCGCAACCTGCCCCAGTGTCTCCACCTCACCATTGCCCAGCCGATACAACATGTGCCCCCGCGATGAGTCGTCTCGCCCTGACCCAATGCCCTTGGTCAGGCCCTCCGCGTCACCTCCCGCCTTCCGCACCGTGTCCCCAACCGCCCGCGCGATGCCGGCCCGATATTCCGGCAATGCGTTCGTTCGCACATCGTGCATCAGACCCCTCGCCGCTTCTCCCCTCTCTTCCCGTCGAAACGCATTCACGACAGTTGCAGCCGTCCCCGATGTATCACCAGGGGCGAACAACACAAGAAGCTCACCGTAGACCGCCCTCACGAGCTCCGGATCCGCGCCAGCTTCAACGCCCCCAACTACCAACCCTTCCAGCACATGCCACACGTTCAATACATCGCGGTCCACCATTTCCACAGCCAAGCGCCACGCACGCCCCGGTGCCAACCGCAGCACCAAGCGAAGGGTCGATGCAGCGGCCTCCGTCCCGCCGTCCCCGCCGGCAATCTCAACCGCCCGCGCGAACGCCTCCACAACCTCCAACGTCGCCCGGTCCGCCTCAGTCATCGACCGCCCCAACCATTCGGCGACATGGGCCATATGATGGTCCTTGTGGCTGCCGGCACCAGCCGAGACTTCGCTCGCCCTGGCCTTCCAACTGTCCGACCCCGCCTCCTCCCCAACCGCCCGCAGGAACGCCGCCACCTCCAAACAGGCCCGTTCCCGCCCCGCGGGATCGTCGTCGTCCGCGTCCACCGTCGATGACACCCCAATCGCAACCGCCTCGTCCTGAGCCATAGCACCCTGTTCCCAGAACAGACGCGCAAAGTACCTGCGGTGGTGCGGCGCAAACTGCACTGCTGCCGCGCCGGCAGTCAGCTCTACTACTACGTCGCGCAAAGCCCCAAGTCCGCGTGTCCCCATCGCCTTCGCCAGCCCAGCCACCTCTTCGTAGATTGCCCTCCGCGACGTCTGCAGGATAAAGTGGTGGCTCGGCGATACCGAGGCAAAATGCACCGACTGGTTATGGAACAGCAAGAAAGCCCGCAAGAAACTCCGCCGGTCAGCTGGTACTTCGCCCCGGGCCATACGTGCACGCCATTCACCAACTTGCCTAGCCGTCCGTTCGACCCTAACATACGCCTCTTCATGTGCGTCCTTCGCCGTCGGCACCTCTCCTTCCGGAATGCTGAGCAGCGCCTGTAGCCACCGCAGTCTGACGGTGTATGCTACATCCGACAGTCCCCCTCCGTGCCTTCGACTCACTTCGAATCTAATGTGACGCAACCCGCGGACAATGTCCTGCGCGAGTGCCCGTTCCCCCCTACGATACAGCACCCACGCGTACCGGAGATCTGTCCCGTCGTTTCCCGCCGCTCTCTCATGGGCCGCTCCAAGCGCCTCCGCGTCCACAGCCGCCGGCGTCGCCTCCGCTAGCCGCAGCAACGCCGCGAAACGCCACTCATCGGACCCCTGGGCGCGAATCGCATCCACTACCGCCCGACACCCACCTGGATCACACCCCACGCGCAGCCCGCCGTCGAGGACCCGAAACAGAAGGGCGCCTCTGATCGTCGCCGGATCCGCCTCTCTCTCTGTATCGGGTGGCCGCAGACGCAGCCCCTGAATCTCGCGCACTATGGCGTCCTGTTCCTCGAACAACGCCGCCGCCTCGCTCCACGCCACAAGCGTCTCTAATCCGTCATCTCGTCGAACACTGTCGACGACCTCACCGCCATGGATGATCGACACAGGCTTCGCTTCGAAGTACAGCGCAGCGGCCCTTGTTTTCAAGTCCGGTCGGTGCTTACGACGTGCATACCAGGACAACCTGGCCGCAAACTTCAGAGCCGTATCCTCACTCACCAGCAATCGGCCCTCGAAGCGAATTTGCGCCAGCGCTCGTTCGGTGTCGTCAAGGTCCAGTAGAGCATTTGCGCGTTCACCCCCATCCATCCGAGAAGTTCTCTGCTCTAGCTCGTGGCCCAAGAGAAGCAACCTGAGAGTCTGTCCATAATTGTCCGTACTGCAAGCTGCCGCGTAGCCTGCGAGCAGCAAAGGTCGAACATGGGCGTAAGGAAGGAATCCCCGTACAGCCCGTCGCAGCCACGCTGAGGACAACTGATCGAGTATCTCCGCGTGCCTCTCTGCTCGAAGCAGGTACAGAATCCGCGCGCGCCCCACGGGGTCGAGACACGAACGTCCTTGTGAACGGTCGGCGAGCAGTGAGTGAAACTCTCGGTCGTCCGCCGAAGGGTCGGTTCCCGGAAGGCGAGAACGGGTTTCCGATTTAAGAAAGGCTATAAGGCTGTCGTGAATAAAACTAAGCACGCCACCGTCCTCTCGGACAAAGGGCGCCAGTATTCTCTCGTAGATGTCCTCAATTGCCTCTCTCTCTGGCCACTCCGCGAGCCAAGCCACCGGCAGAGTCGGTGCGGCCCTAGACACGAGGCCGAGAAGCCTCCTTATTTTGCTGTCTTGAAGAGGTATTGACAGGCGTTCGCGATAATATGTGTCAATCTGGCCTTGGTAATTTCCCGCGAGTGCAATCCCCTGCGCTATACTTGTGCCGTCGCGTCGCTCCAATAGAGACAGAATGTACGTCAGGACTAGAGGATTGCCACGGGACGCCTCATAGAGCGCATCCCGCTGTTCGCCCGTTGTCGACCTATCGAGCTTTGAGCCAAGGGCGTGCACCTCTGCCCGGCTCAAACCATGCACCGTGACCTTCCTGCGGTCGTCTGCAGTCTCTGCAGCTACGGGTGCGGGTATCACACCCGGAAGGAATGCCTGCGGTTGGCCGCTCAGGATTATCAGAAACCCCTCGGGGATCTCATCTGGCACCGGGAGCTCAGATAACACGGGCACTTGGAGATTGATTTCCCGCATTACGTGATCGAGACCGTCGATCAGCAAGACAGTCTTCCGGCCGGTCAGTACATAGCGTTCATTCGCGCGTTGCATGTGCCTTCGCAGCGCGTCTCGGCCATGCGGGATGTCAACAACGCCGAGGCTGAGACGTTCTATATCAAATCGATCGAGACGGCCGATGACGTCTTGGTAGAACGTCAGCGCTTCCGCCCGGTCGCGGTTCCCATCCGTAGTCGGCAAGAACGCGTAGTAGGGAACGAAGAACGGATATAGAGGGTCGCTGAGAACGTCTTGAACGAGTGTGGATTTCCCCACCCCGGCTGGGCCCATGATCGCAAGGTACCCGCCCGGAGTCCCGTCAAGCACCGAACTCAGGCGCTCGGCTGCCAAGTGGTTTTTCTCGTAAGGAATGTCAGGTTCTGGGAAATGCTGAATCAATATAGAGCGACTCGATTGCAGCCCGATCGCCGCAAGGAGGTAGTCTCGTGGTATAAGATCCTCATGAGGATTGTTGGTGAGCCACGTGGCAATGGCCTTGTGGAGCTTGTCGAATTGCTTACAATAGTGTTTCCAGTCAAGAGTGTCGGGTCCGGGGCCCGGAGGCTCTGCGCGACCGAAGGCCAAGTCGCACTGAGTTATGAACGCCGAGAGCTCGGATTGCGAAAGTTGCAGGTGTTCGGCGGTCTTTTGCCATGCTTCAAGCACATCAGGGGGATCAGCCGGATCCGGGCCGGCTCTCCAATGTGTCGCGACAAAATCAGCAAGGCTGAGGGCGGGGACTAGTGGACTGTCCTGTATAAACGTTTTCCGTTCGGCTGTCGTCTTCTACGTATATGCCCTTTGAAGGACAGCCGATTCACCTGACCGACGCACAGCACGATGATCTCGAGGAGATCGCCCGCTCGAACGCCTTGCCCGCCGGATTCGTCCAGCGCGCCAAGATCGTGCTACTCCTCGCCGAGGGCGTTTCCGCACGGGCGGTGGAGACGAAGCTCGGCGTCTCTCGACCGACCATCGCCAAGTGGCGCCGGCGGTTTCTGGAGCACGGCGTGGAGGGCCTGACGAACCGTCATCGGGGCCGGCCGCGGTGGAAGTTGACGGTGCGCCTGCGCGCCCGGGTGCTGGCCGCCACTCGTCGCCCGCCGCCGGACGGGACGACGCACTGGTCGTGCCGCCGCCTCGCGACGCACCTCGGCGTGGACAAGAACATCGTACAGCGGGTGTGGCGGGAGGCGGACCTGCGGCCGCACCGGCTGGCCCGCTACATGGCGTCGAACGACCCTGACTTCGAGACGAAGGCCGCCGACGTCATCGGGCTCTACCTGGACCCGCCCCGCCATGCCGCCGTGTTCTGCATCGACGAAAAGACCGCCATTCAGGCGCTCGACCGGCGGGACCGGGTGTTGCCGCTCTCGCCGGGCCGGGTCGAGCGCCACGGATTCGAGTACAAGCGGCACGGCACGCTGTCGCTCTACGCGGCGTTGAACGTGCGGACGGGCGAGGTTCAGGGCAAGACCACGGCCCGGCACACGAGCCTGGACTTCGTGGGTTTCCTCGGGGAAGTGGTGGCGGCCCGCGCACCCGACGAGGCGATCCACGTGATCCTCGACAACCTGTCCACCCACAAGACGAAGCTGGTGGAAGCGTTCCTGGACGAGCATCCGAACGTGACCCTGCACTTCACGCCGACGTATTCGTCGTGGCTGAATCAGGTCGAGCTGTGGTTCTCGAAGGTTCAGCGGGACGTGCTGTCGCGTGGCATCTTCACGTCCACGGCGGATCTGGCGCGGAAGCTGCGGCGGTACATCGACGCCTACTCGAAGCGTGCGAGGCCCTTCCGCTGGAAGTATGCCAACCCCGCGCGGCGCATCACTCATGGGGAACTTTCTTCAAGGACAGTCCACTAGTTGTGCGTGGTGTCTCGCGACAGAAGGCCGGCGGTTGGTGTGGAGTCGAACAGTGATTGTACGATCGTGCCAGCGAGTGCGGAGCCGGTTCCATCCGTCGTAGAGTTCTCGAAGTAGCCCGGATGCGCCGATGACCGAGCCCCACGTAATGGCGGTCGCGTGTGCGGACCATTTGATTGAATTGCCCTCGGCGGCGTCTTTCCAGAGGAGAACAAAGTCATCGACGCGACCAGCTTCAAGGTCCGCTAGACGGACACCTTCGAACAAAGTCGTGCCGTCGCGTAGGTCTCTTCGCAGAAAATGAAGGATTCGGTCGGTGGCCACCTTGTCCTGGTACCCGTATCCCCACCGAGCGTGCCTTTCCCCCATGGCGGGAGGACTAGCTGGATGTGAATGGCGCGGTCGCTCGCTCATGGGTCAGCGATATCTGAGAAGCCGCACGGGTGGGTTGGCGACTCTGGGCCTGCTCGGTCGGGCGTGAGCGCTGGGCGGCAGTACTTGTTTCCTACGGATCCCGCCGTCTCGTAGGCGCTGACACCATGACGATGACTAATCTGCCGTGATGTCCGCCCATGCTGGCAGCCCAAACACGAACAGGTTGTTGCCGGCGCTGGGCCTCAACTCCGGCGTCAACCCCGTGAAGTGCGACGACGTCCCCCCCGACCCCGTGCTCACCGCCACGAACTGCTGCCCGTCCACGGCGTAGGTGATTGGGAACCCCGTCACCGCCGACCCCAGGTTGATCTCCCACAGCACCTCGCCCGTCTCCTGGTCGAACGCCCGGAACCGCCCGTTGACGTCGCCGCCGAAGACGAGGCCGCCGCCCGTCGTCACGAGCGACATCGTCGCCGCGCGCTGCTCGTGGAGCCACAGGGTGGCCCCGGTCTCGGCCGAGATCGCCCGCACCGTGCCCGCGTTCTCGTTGCCCGGCGCGAGCTGGTGGCGATAGGCGATGGCGTACAGCTCCGAGCGGCTCTCGTTGCGCTCGGCCGGCGGCGCGTCCTCGGGGAAGACCCGCGTCGCCATCATGCGGGCGCAGGTGTTGCGCAGGGGCATGTACATGGTGTTGGTCAGGGGGCTGTAGGCGCCGGCCTCCCAGTCCGGTTTCGACCAAAATCGGAACTGAGTAACCGCTTCATCCACAGTCAGTTACCTATGCTCCCCGTTTCCCTGCCAGCCGAACGTGCCAGCCAAAACGGGCCTGCCAGCGGTTCTACGCGCCCGCCGCGTCGTCCCGGCGCAGCCGTTCGAGCGCCGCCAGATGCTTGGCCAGCTCCGGCGGCGCGTAGATCATGGTCGTTTCGGGCCGGGTGTGTCCATAGAGGTCCTGGATGTCCGCCACGTCGGTCCCGGCGCGGCGCAGCCCCGCCGCGAACGAGTGCCGGATCTGGTAGGTGGTGAAGACGGGACGTCCCGCCCGGCGGGCGGCGCTCGCGAGCGCGCGGTTGACGCTGCTGCGGGGCCAGGGCCCGAAGGCTTCCGCGTCGAGAAAGGCGTGGGCGGCCGCGATGCCCTCGGGCACGAGCGGGACGGCCGCGATCCGGCCGCCCTTGCCGCGCGGGACCGCGACGTAGGGGATCGGCTCGTCGAGCCGGAAGTCCTCGGCCCGCAGCCGGCCCATCTGCGACGGCCGCATGCCGGTCCAGTGCATCAGGTCGAGCCGGACGCGGGTCACGGAGCCGGCCGGAACCTCGGCCAGCACGGCGGCGATGTGGCCGCGGTCGACCCATCGGGGCTTCGGCGGCGGCGGGGCGAAGCGGACGAGGTCGAGCAGGTCGAACGAGGCGCGGCGGCCGTAGAGCACGCGGACGAGGTTCGTCAGGGCATGGCGGCGGTGGTTGCAGGTCGAGGCGGCGAGGGTGCGGCGCCACTCGTGGAGCTGGGCGTTGAGCGGCGGCAGATGCGCCGGGAGCGTGGTCGTCCGCAGATGTCCGAACCGGGGCAGCCACGCGATGAGGTCGCGGCGGCGGTCCCCGAAGCTGATCAGCGTGCTCTCCACCTGGTCGAGGTAGCGGCCGGCGTCGTGGTTCAGGGTGTGTCGGCCGCCGGCCGGGAGCGTCCGCAGGCCGGCGCGCAGCTCGTCACGCTTGGCGCGGATGGTCCTGAGCGGCGTGCCGTGCGGGAAGCGGACCTCGCGCTGCACGCCGTTGACCTTGACGGTGGCGGCCAGCCCGTGCCGGTCCTTGTAGATGCCCTCGGCAACCCGCACGCGCCGGCGGCGGGCGGGCGCCTTGCCGGCTCGGGCCTTCGATGCGCCGCTCTCCCCGCCTTGCCGCGGCCTGGCGTCCGGCACGGCCGGCGCGCTCTCCGCAGCATGGGGTCGGACGCCTTCGATCTCGCTGACGATCGGTTCCATGGACTCTCTCCTACGCGAAGGTGCGCCCCGTCCACTTGACCTCTCCGATCATGGGGGCGTCGTCGGGCCACGGCCGGGTGGGCCAAGTCTGCTTGTCGGGGTTGTCGCTGACGAGCTGCCAGGCGCCGGCGGGGTCCTTGCCGGCGCGCTTGACGATCAGGCCGTCCTCGGTCCGGACGACGTAGATGCCGCCGACGCGGCGGCGCTGGCGGGCGAGGTTGACGAGGATCGCGGCGCCGTCGACCAGCGTGGGCTCCATCGACTCGCCCATGACCCGGAGGACGCAGCAGTCACGTGCGTTGAGTCCGAGCTTGCGGAGCCAGTCTCTTCGGAACTTGAGCCCTCCTGTGATGCTCTCGTCGTCGACGAATGCGCCGCTGCCGGCGGCGGGTGCGATGGGAGCGACGCCGATGAAGTCGCCGTCGTCGGTGACGCCGGCCTGGGCCTGCTGGTCTTCGAGGTCGCGGATGCGGGTGGTGGCGGCGGTCAGCTCGCGGGCGAGCCGGTGCGGGGGCGTGGGGTCGTCGGCGAGTCCGAAGAGGTAGTCGACCGAGACGCCGAGCGCCTGGGCGGTGCTGAACAGTCTGGGGTTGGTGAGACCGCACCGGCCCTGCTCGACCTGCGAGATCAGGTGCTTCGTGGTGGCGGTGCGGTTGCCGAGCTGTTCCTGAGACAGCCCCTGCTGTGTCCGCACCAGGCGGAGGCGCTTGGCGAGCAGTGTCACATGGACAAGTGTAGCAATAATAATTTATTACGTAAATAGATTCTTCCATCGGCATCCCCGAGCGCCATTCCAGGCCCGTCCCGCGGGGCGAAACGGGGCCGACGGCCCGTCGGTCTGCATGAGGGGTTCTGCTGGTTTCTGCTCGGGAGCCGCCTGACGACGGTAACCGGTTTGGGTGCTTCGAGCGCGCTGCAGCCGGATACAAGGGGCTGCGGCGGCGCGTCGGGTGTCCATGACCGGTCAGCTTCCACGCCGCCGGTTCATCGCGGGGCGTGGACGCGTCCGGGCGCCGGCGGCGGCGCGTCCAGGCCGGGTTATTGACAAGAGATAGTCTCTCAATTAGATTCGTCTGAATCCATGGCGCCGCCAGCGATCCGGTCGATCCGGGGGGCCACCCCGGCCGGGCTCGGGCTGAGCCGGCACGACCTTGCTGCGGTGCTGGAGATCGGCCGGAGCACGCTGAACCACATCCTGACGGGCCGCCGTCCCGCCCCGGCGGGGTTCGAGGCGCGAGCGAATCGGGCGCTCGACTTCTCTGGAGCGCGTCGAGCTTTGCGGGGGCCGATGTCGGTCGGAGGCGGTCGCCGAGATGGGCGGCGCCGCGCGCAACGCGGCGGGCGACGACCCGATCGACGTCGAGACGCTGCCGGCGGTGCTGTTCCCGGAGGAGCCGGCGGCGCTGCTGCGCTGCTCGCGGGCGACGCTGGAACGCCGGGTCGAGACGCGGGTGTTCCCCGTGTCGCCCAGCCGGGGCGTCGACAGCCGGCCGCCGTGGAGCAAGGCGGCGGTGTTGCAGCGGCTCGCTGTGGGCGGCCCGAGCGGTGCGCCCGCGGGGCGACTGTCAGGCGACAGTGAAAACTGACCCCCTGGCGACAGCGAAAACTGACCCCCCCAGTCCGAGGGAGGAGTCAGCAGATGAAGGGATGCGAGGATGTCGGCCCGTGGGCGGGGAGGCCACGGGCACAGATGAGGAAGTCAGACGAGGTGGAGGCGATGCTGCATCTGCGGGCGCTCGGCTGGGGGCTGAGGCGCATCGCGAGGGAGTTCGGGTGCAGCAAGAACACGGTGAGACGCTACGTCGCGGCCGACGGCTGGATGACGTACAGCCGACGGGCCGGCGGCGGCAAGCTCGAGGATCAGGAGGCGTGGTTGAAGGAGCGCTTCTTCCAGCACGGCGGCAATGCCGAGGTGGTGCGCCAGGACCTGGTGCGGGAGCAGGACATCGACGTGAGCCTGCGCACGGTCGAGCGGGCCGTCGCGCCGTTCCGGCGGCTGCTGACGGCCGAGGCGAAGGCGACGGTGCGGTTCGAGACTCCGCCCGGGCGTCAGCTCCAGGTTGACTTCGGCCAGCGGCGGGTGCCGATTGCCGGGGAACGGGTGCGCGTGTTCCTGTTCGTGGCGACGCTGGGCTACTCGCGGCGCTGCTACGTGGCGACGTTCACGCACGAGCGGCAGTCGTCCTGGTTCCGCGGCCTGGAGGGCACGTTCAATCACTTTGGCGGCGTGACGAGGGAGGTGCTGCTCGACAACCCGCGACCGCTGGTGGTCAATCACGACGTGTCGACTCGGGAGGTCGAGTTCAACCACCGGTTCCTGGCGTTCGCGGCCCACTGGGGGTTCCGTCCGCGCGCGTGTGCGCCGTATCGGGCTCGGACGAAGGGGAAGGACGAGCGCGGAGTCGGCTACGTCAAGGCAAGCGCCATCGCCGGACATCGCTTCGAGAGCTGGGCGGGGATGGACGCGCATCTGGGGTGGTGGCAGCGGGAGATCGCCGACCGGCGACGCCACGGCACCACCGGTGAAGTCCCTCTCGAGCGCTTCGCCCGGGAAGCGGAGCGCCTTCGCCCCTGCGGGGGCCGGCCGCCGTTCGGCCAGTTGCGTGATCTGACCCGGACGGTCCACGCCGACTGCGCGGTGGTGGTCGACACCAACGCCTACTCGGTGCCGTGGCGGCTGATCGGCGAGCGGGTGCGGGTGGTGGTCAGCGGCGGCCGGGTACGCGTTCACCACGGCCCGAGGGTTGTCGCCGAGCACGTCGAGCACGAGGGACGCCACGCGCGGGTCACCGACCGGGCCCACCTGGTCGGCGTCGTCGGCGGCCCACGCCCGGCCGAGACCGCGGCGGCCCGGCCGAAACCGGAGCTGCTGCGTCCGCTCGACGAGTACGCGGCCGTCGCCGGGGGGAGGTTCTGATGGCCGTAGACCATGAGACGCTTCTCGGCTGGTTGACGCGGCTGCAGCTGACCGCGATCCGGGACCAGCTCGACAACCTGCTCGACGAGGCGGCGGAGAAGAAGCTGACGTTGCGGGAGGCACTGGCGATGCTCGTCGAGCGGGAGGTCTCGCGCAAGGACGAGCGGCGCATCGAGATGGCGCTGAAGATCGCGCGCTTCCCGATGGTGCGCGAGCTCGCCGACTTCGACTTCAAGGCGCAGCCGAGCGTCGACCGGCGCCAGGTGCGGGAGCTGGCGACGTCGCGGTGGGTGGCGCACGGCGACGCGCTCCTGGTGCTCGGCCCGCCCGACCCCGCGTCATGATGCCCACCTCGCTACATGCCTACAATTGCAGGGATTCCTGGCGCGGGCGCGCTGTTACGGGACCCTCTTCCGCGTCCGCTGGTCCCAGCCGCACCCGCTCCAGGGCCTCGGCCGAAATCGCCCAGGGAGCGCCCTTGCAGGCCTGACGGGCAGGAATCAGCCCCCGCCGGATCTGCCGCAGAATCGTCATCTTGCTGACGTCGAGACGATCCGCAGCTTCCTGCAACGTAAGTTCATTGCGCTCCTGGCGCTCACCCTCTCGATAGACCGCGATCCCGCGCGACGTCCTGAAGGCGCGCACGCGCGTCTCGGTCCAGGGATTGCCTCGCCCAGTCCGCAATCCGACACGATTCAGGTGACCGGCGATCAAGCGATCAGGCATCAGTCGCGCCAGCTCCCGGACGACGTCCCCCGTCTCGGCGTCTGTGGTCCATCGGTGATGGCCGCTACGGTTCTTGCGCACCATCAGCTCGGTGTGGTCACCGCCCTGCCAGTGCAGGCGCAGCCGGATGCGCTCACCCTCGATGTTCGCAACGACCTCCACGAGGAGCGCCCGCAAGATGCGTTTGCGGGTCTCCGGGGTCGCCCGCTCATCGTGCCAGGCCCGCTCGAGGTCGGCGCCGAGCGCAAGGTACTCCTCGCGTTCCTCCGGACCGAGCGCCTCGTGCTTCCGGCTCGCACGCAACGCCGCCACGGCTTCCTCACGTTGCCGAACGACCGCCAGACGTTCATTCCAACGCCGTTCCAATTCGCCAGCGACCAGCCGATTGTCCGGATCCACGACATCGTATTGGCGGTGCGCCCGCTTCGCCTCGAAGCGGGCCGCCTCCAGCGCAAGCTCCGCCTGACGCAGCACCTCGCGCGACGCTCGTTGCCGTTCCTCGATCGCCCGCAGCGCCGCTTCGATTCCCAGCGGCTTCAACACGTGCAGCACCGCTTCGCTGACGGCCCGATCCACGCGGAGTCCGCCGAACGAAATGCAGCGCTCGGTCCCGTGATTGACATGGCTCCCCTGACACTGGTAGCGCACGACGTTGCTCTGGGTCCCGGAGTAGCCCACATGCAGATTGCGGCCGCAGTGGCCGCAACGTAGCAGGCCCGCCAACAATGCCTCGCCCTTGCGAACCGAACCCCGGACCGCGGCCCCGTAGCGGTTCGCGTTCTCGGTTATTGCTCTCTGATTCCTCTCATACTCGGCCCACGTGATATAGCCGTCGTGGTGGTCGCGAATCAACACGTCCCACTTGTCCCGTTCACGTCGAAAGCCCCGAACCACCCGCTTGCGTCCGTCCTCGAGATAGGTGCGGCTGCCCGTCCGCCCGAACGCATAGGCGCCGGCGTAGACCGGGTTCGTCAGCATGTGATGCACGGTGTTGTAGACCGGCAGCTTCCATACGACCCGATGTCGCGATTGGTCACGAACCACCGCAGGCAGCTCGATCCCTTCGTGCCGGAGCCACAGATGAACCTGGCGAATGCTGCCCAGCTCGGTGAACTTCCGAAACACGAGCGCGACCGCTTCCTGCACGCGTTGATCCGGATCCATCCCGATCCCGTCACGGTCGACCCGCACGTAGCCGACCGCCACCGTCAGGAACAGCTCACCGCGGCGCGCCTTGCGACGCAGCGCCTCGACCGAGCGGAACCGCAGCGTCGACAACTCCATCTCCGACATCGTCCCCTTCATGCCGAGCAGCAGCCGGTCGTCGGGCAACCGCGGGTCGTAGACACTGGTCTCGTCGGCGAGCAGGCAGCCGACCAGTCCACAATAGTCGATCAGGGTATGCCACTCGCGTCCGTTGCGAGCCAGTCGGGAGGCCTCCAGAGACAGGACCGCTCCGACGTCGCCTCGACACACGGCCGCCAGCAGCCGATCATAGCCCGGACGCTCCGTCCCGCCACCCGAGCGCCCGAGGTCCTCGTCGACCACCTCGACGTTGCGCCACCCCAGCTGTCGGGCGCGGTCCCGGAGCGCGTACTGTCGGCCCCGGCTCTCCTGATGCTGTCGAACCTGGCCGGGCGTGGACTGTCGGACGTAAACCCAGGCCGCACGCGTCAGGTGCTCAGGCGTCACCCGCGTCATGATCGCCCCCTGCCTGCTGCGCGTCCCGATTCGTCATCACCTCCAGCACGAGCGCGCCGACGAGCTCGACCAGGCGGTCCCGCTGCTCCCCGGTGGTCGCGATCGTCGGGCTCTCCGGCTCGAACAGCCTTCCCTGTAGCGTCCTTCCGTACCGTCGCATCGACGCTGCCTCCCTCCTTCGGTTCCGTTGCCGAGAGGAAGAATGCATCGACCACGCCGCGCAGCTCCGATAGCGCCTCACGCGGCAACGCCGGCACCTCGCACACCTCGAAGGAGGCGGCCCGTGGACTGGTCATCCACTCCGGCAGGTAGGCGAGCGTTCCGTCCGGCTGCCGGACCACCAGGTACTTCCCCTCGTGCCGGCGTACCACTTCGACCTGTTCACCCGCACGCGGGTGAAAACGGTAGTGGACCGTCCTCGAATCACCCTGATATGCAGCAGTATGTCGTCGGTCTCCCGGGGGTCGGGAAGACGCATCTCGCGGTGGCGCTCGGGCGCGAGGCGATCCGGCAGAGCTACTCGACCCTGTTCACGACGGCGCAGGCGCTGATGGCGGCGCTGGTCAAGGCGCACAGCGAGGGGCGGCTGGAGGACCGCCTGGCCTTCTACGCCAAGCCGAAATTGCTCATCGCCGACGAACTGGGATACCTCCCTTTCGAGGCGCATGCCGCGCACCTGTTCTTCCAGCTCGTCTCGAGGCGCTACGAGCGCGGGAGCATCCTGATCACGTCGAACCGCTCGGTCGGCGAATGGGGCGAGGTGTTCGGGGACGCCGTGGTCGCCACCGCGATCCTCGACCGGCTGCTGCACCACAGCCACGTGTTGACGATTACCGGGGAGAGCTACAGGCTGCGCGAGAAGCGTCGGGCGGGCGCCCTGAGGATCCCGGCGCCGAAGCCTGTCGCGCCGGAGACCCGCTCGGGAGCGTCGTCATGACCACGCGACCGACATCATGGCGGGCACCGGTAGGGACTCACGCTCACACGCCGGTGCCGCGCCACGCCGCCCTTCGGCCGGCGTGGCGGTTGTCAGGCTGGCCGGCCCGCTGCAACGCGGCACCGCTCGAGCCCGCCGACGCTCGACGTCGTGAACGTCCGGGGGTCGAGCCGCCTGTCACCGTCACCAACCGGTCCGTTACGTAACGGTGTGGAGTTGTCGTGGCGTTGACGAACGCGGAGCGGCAGGCGCGTTACCGGGAGCGGCGGCAGGCTGGCGAGTTCCGGCTCCGGTACCGCCGGCCGGCGGACCGGAGGTCGCGGCCACAGCAGTGGAACGACGCGGTGCGGACGCTCCTGACGCTGCAGGACCAGTACCGGGAGTGGCGGGACGCGTTGCCCGAATCCCTCGCCGGGTCCGCGACCGCCGAGTTGCTCGAGCAGGTCTGCGATCTGGACCTGTCGGTACTGGAGACCGTCGAGCTGCCCAGGGGCTTCGGGCGTGACGGCTGACGAGCTTCCGGTTGGCGGCCCCGAACCGGCGCCGGATGTCGGGCATCCTGAGGCCGCTGGTGCCTGCGGGATCGTGCTCCCCGGTTCGGACCCGCCCCCGGGACGCACGGCAGCTTGTCGGGAGGTCGGGGACGAGTAGCTGCGGGACGGGCGGCGTCCCGGCCGTCCACGACGCTCACGGGGACGCCGCGGACCGCCGGATTCGCGAGCGCGCCGAACCGGAGCTACCGTCCCGGGGGTGCAGTCGGTATCGACCACGGAATCGTCGTTGTGGATCTACATACGCCGTTTCTTCGGGGGTCAGTTTTCAGTGTCGCCAGGGGGTCAGTTTTGAGTGTCGCTTGACAGCGACGGCCGAGGAGAACGGCATGAGGGATGCGAGTGTCGGCGGGGCGGGGCCGATGTCGGTCGTGGTGCGGCGCGCGGCGAGGCGCGTGGCCGCGGCGTGGCGCGAGGTGGTCGATCCGGCGACGGGCGGTGCGCTGTTCATCTGCCCGGGGTGCTGGCCGGAGGCGGGCGCGTACTGGCGGGCTCGGCCGAACGCGGGGGTGCGGGTCCTCGCCGCTCGGCCGGAGTGGGCGCAGTGCGGCGTGTGCGACCCGGAGCGGTCGTGCTGACGAGGCGCGGGCGGCGGATTCGGGTCTGCGATGGCGAACGAGCACGGCCGGGGCGGCGAGCTTCGATGGACGTTGCCGGGCGCGTCGGCGGGAACGGACAGGTAGCCATGCCGGCGTCCCGGGTGCTGCACGCGCGGTTGGGCCACTCGGCGAAGGTGTCGAGGTTGTCGGACCTAGCGTTCCGGGTGTGGACGACCTACGTGCTCGGGGCGGACGACTTCGGGGTGATGCGGGCCGATGCGGTGGCGTTCCAGGCGGCGCACGACGCGCTGCGGGAGCGTCCGGCCGAGGAGGTCGCGGCGAGCATCGACCGGCTGGTCGAGGTGGGCCTGGTGTCGGCGTTCGAGCACCGGGGCGTGCGGTTCCTGTACCAGGACCGGTGGCAGGACTTCCAGCGGGTGCGGTTCCCCGGCCGGACGGCGCATCCGCTCCCGGTCGGGGCAATGGTGAGCGCGCGGACGTTCCACCTGTGGTCGGCGCATCCGGGCGGCTCGCGGCTGCCGGCGGCGAAGGGGTCGTTCGCCGTTTCCGCACCACTTCGGAAGTTCTTCGGAAGTAGTTCCGCACTACTTCGGAACCACGACTTCCGAACTACTTCGGAAGTAGTTCCGCACCACTTCCGAACTACTTCGGAAGTGAATTTGCACCAGCAAATACG
The DNA here is from genome assembly GCA_965207615.1 of Vicinamibacterales bacterium. Classification (GTDB taxonomy): domain Bacteria; phylum Acidobacteriota; class Vicinamibacteria; order Vicinamibacterales; family UBA8438; genus JAJEEA01. The sequence continues at coordinate 5,439,030 of CBDBMZ010000003.1, read as the reverse complement.
GGCCGATTTCGGGTCCGAGGGCGTTCAGAGCCGTCCGCAGAGGCACTTCGGAACCACTTCGGAAGCCCGCGCGCGCGATCGCGCGCGCGGTACGGATCACGGATCTCCAAGTACAAGTACTAAACCAAGTACACCCAGTGAAACAGGGGGAGGGGGTCTGGGGGAGGGGGAGGCCGGCACCGCGGCGACGGGCGCGGCGTCACGGGCGGCGGCGTTCGTCGAGCGGTACCGGGCGGAGTTGTATCCGCAGCACCGGGGTGTGGCGTATGCGCCGACGCGCGCGGTCGAGGCGTCGGACGCGGACGCGGCCGAGCGGCTGTGCCGGGCGTGGGACGACGCCGCTCTGGACCGGCTCGTCGAGCGGTTCCTGACCGCCGAGGGCGACCCGTTCCTGGCGGGCCGGACGCGGACGCTGTCGATGCTGCTATCGCGGGCGCCGGCGCTGGCCGAGCAGCTTCGGGGTCGGCCCGCGGGCCGGCGTGACGGCGCGGCGCGGTCGACGGAGCCGCGCGAGGCGTACGACGCGGTCATCGAGGGGGCGAAGCGATGACGACCGAGTGCGGGCGGTGCGCGGGGACGCCGGGCTGGGAGCCGGTGGAGGTGGACGGCGTGACCCGGCTGCGGCGGTGCGGGTGCTGGACGGCGGCGCACGCTTCGGCGCCGTCGGTGCCGCGCGAGTTCCGGGAGGCGCGGTGGGCGACGTGGCGGCGAACGGCGGAGAACCGGCACGCCCTGGCGGCGGCGCAGGCGTTCCTGCGCGGCGGCGAGGACGGCCGCGATCTGCTGTTGTGCGGGCCGGTCGGGACGGGCAAGACGCGGCTGGCGTGCACGGTGCTGAACGAGTCGTGGCGGCTGGGGGAGCGGTCGATGGCGTTCGCGCGGGTGCCGCTGCTGCTCTACCGGCTCCGGCCGCAGGCGGCGATGGAGACCTCGGAGACGTTCGACCGGCTGGTCGCGGCGACGCTGGCGGTGCTCGACGACCTGGGGTCGGAGCGGGACGCGGCGACCGACTACACGCGGCGGACGCTTCTGATGCTCTACGAGGCGCGTCACGACGCCGGCAGGCGGACGGTGTGGACGTCGAACAAGCGGCCGAGCGAGATCGCGGCGTTCATGGGGGACGACCGGCTGTCGAGCCGGCTCGTGGGCCGTTGCGACGTGTTGGGGCTGGAGGGGCGGGACTGGCGGCTTCTGGCGCGGGATGCGCCGATGGCGGATCGGCGCACGGACATGGGGCCGGCCCTGGCCGGCGCGCAGGTGGAGGGCCTCGGCCGATGAGTCGCATGCCTGGTTCGTTCGACGATTGACTCGACGACGGCATCGGGAGCGGGGTGCCGCGCGGCCGCATTCCAGCCCGAGCCGCCGCCTCTGGTCGTGCGCGTCGACGAGGTCGGGCGCGCCGAGGCGGTGGACTGCCTGCCGGAGGCGGTGACGCCGACATCGCCGGAGACGCTGTTCTTCGTCCGGCGCTTCGTGGTCGACCAGTACGAGCGGTGCGCGGCGGTGCTGGAGGACCGCTGGGCCGGTCGTTCCACTTCGTGTCGCAGTCGGTGGCGGACGCTCTCGTCGTGGAGCATGCCGACGAGGTGACGGGCTGCCTGTCCGGGCGGCTGCGGGACGAGGTGCGGGTGGAGGACGTGGTGATCCGGGTGGTCCTCGGCCTCGAACCTGCGTACGGCGCGGAGGTTCGGTTCGACCGCGTGACCTGCGTAGGCGGACGGGAGACTGCGCGCGTCGGCGTGACGCTGGGGTTGCAGTTCTCGTTCACGGCGGTCGACCGGGCGCTCATCTTCGACAACCCGATCGGTTTTGTGATTCGGCTTCCTTGGAGGTCAGCGAGGTGGTGAGGTGATGGGGGGCGGAGAGGCGAAAGCGCGGTCGGAGGAACTGGCCCGGGGGCTGCGGAAGGAGTTCGGGCTCGACCAGGTGGAGGCGGACTTCGTCGAGCTCGTCGGCCGGAACGGGGGGTTGTGTCTGGTCGGACAGGTGGCTGCGTGGCGCCGAGCTCGTAAGTTGGCGGCATCGCCCATGGCGGTGTCGAGATGGATCGGGGGTCTGCACGACAAGTTGGGTGCGGGGTTCGCGACCTTCCCCTTGGAACGCGAGGGCAACCGTAGCGTGCGAGTGCACCAGTTCGTGGGCCGGAGGCTGTACCGGAAGCTTGAGATGGAGGGGAGCCGCTGGCGGCGCCCGGCGGAGAAGGACGCGCCGCCCGTGGAGATCAAGCGCCGGCTGGTGAGGGTCGGCGCCGTGCTGGCCCGCTGGTGGTATCCCTGGCTGGGCTCGGTGGAAGCCTCGGTGAGCTGGTGCGACGCCCTCGGGATCGACCGCGCGGTGCTCCCGCAGACTCGCTACGGGACGCACGGCAAGAAGAAGCCGAGCTACTTCCCGGACCGCTCGCCGCACGCCGCCGAAGGCAACCTCTGTCTCTTCGTGTGCCCGCTGGTGGTCGAGGAGCGGGACGAGCGCAGGGGGCTGCGGAAGTGGGGCCGAAGCTACGCCCCACTGTGGCAGGCCCTGGGCCGCGTGGGCGTGCAGACGACGGTCGTCGTGGCTCGCAGCGCCGAGACCCTCTCGGTGCCGGTGGCGGATGTGATGAGCGGCTGGAAGGCATCCACGGAGAGTCACCGCGCGGTCCGCGGCATCTGGTTCGACACGCAGCTCGGCTACGTGCTCGCTGGCAACGCCCCCGCGGTGCTCGAGGCGCACGGCGGGCCGGAGGGCGTCGTCCGACGGCGCCGCGAGCTGGCGGCGGCCATCGAGGAGGCGCGGCCGGAAGTGGGCCGCGGGGTGGCGAAGACGGAGGAGCTCGTGCTGGAGGAGGTGCCGGCATGACGGCGCATCCGGGGCGGCTGCTGACCTGGAAGTTCAACGCCGCGGCCGGCCCTGACGGTCGTGCTGGTGGTCGGCTTCCTGCTGATCGCACGCCTGGCCGTGGTGCTGGACATGGCGCTGGCCCGCCGCCGCCGGGGACGCCGCGGCCGGAGCCGTTGACGTGTGTGCCCGTCGAGTCCGCGAGCGCTACGGCGTGGGCGTGATGAACCTCAGGATCGCAAACGTCAGGGCCGCCGTCGTGATGACCGTGCCGACCATCCACTTGATGAGGCGGGTCTCGAGGTTCGCGATCTCGGTCCGGACGCCGGCGATGTCCGTCCGCTGCTCGGTACGCAGGTCGGCGATTTCCGTCCGCACCTCGGCGATTTCCGTGCGGACCTCGGCCAGTCCGGCGTTGAACTGGTCGGACGTGACCTGGTCGCCGCGTTCGGCAGCCAGCCGCACCGCATTCGTGATGGCGTCGGCCTGGGCCGGCGGGAAGTCCACGTCGGTCAACGAGCGGGCGACGGCGTGCGTGTCGAGCATCGGTTCCTCTCCCGAAGAGCTGTCATCAGACGGGCTGTACGGGGCTCGAGACGGTCAATGCGCATCGGGCTTCCGAGGTTGTCGCGGCGACGCTGATTCCCCGCCTCACCCTGACGGGTTGTTGCCGGGCGCATAGTGCGGGGACACGCCGACTTGGCTGCATGCCCGTTCGTAATCCACCCGCGCCTTCTCGTACTCCTGGCTCGCCTTGACGAGTGCCCGCTCCGCCGCGAAAAACGTCCTGCGGGCCTTGATAACCCCGTCCCATTCCCCGACGCTGCTTGCCATGGGCTTCGCCCTCCTCCCCCCGTATACAGGAAATGCGCCGAGCGGCCGATACATCCTCCAACATGCGAAAACCGACCCGGCAGGCCAGGCTGATGGAGGCGCTACTCGCGGTTGAAGAAGCCCGCCCGACTGCGCTTCCTCCGCCCAAGCTCGGCATTGTGGCTGGCGGCACCGTGGACGCCGTGCGGCGCCTGCTCGCCAAGCCCACCCCGGGGTTGAACCCCTTCACGCGGTCGGGTCCGGGTCCGTCCGCCTCGGCTGCCCGGCCCACCCGAGCCAGCCAGGATCGACCCGCTCTACGCCGTCCGGGTAGGTGACAACGGCCAAGCCCCCACGTATCGCCGTCGCCGTCCCGGTGCGGCCGTACAGATCGCGCACTCTCACACCGCCATCGTCAGCCTCCCGAAGCAACCGCCGAAGAACTTCACCGTCCACCGGTATCCCCTTCCTCACTGTAGTCGATCGACGCCGCTCGACCGCGACCAGCGGACACGGACGAGCGAGACGGCCTCGTCGGGGGCGACGATGCGGGACGTGCCGATGACCTGCACGGGGAGGGTGCTCATGGCAACGAGGATCATGGCGGCGCTGAAGGGCAGCATCGACAGGCGCACGAGGATAGACACCGCCTTCTGGCTTCTCGGGCTGGTCGTGGTCATCGTCTTCCTCCGGTGGACGGTCACGCCCGGCGGGTCGAGCCGTCTGGCGGACTTCCTCGCGTGGGTCCAGGGCCAGGGCGCCGTCGGCACGAACCTCTCGGATTATATGCCGTCGCGGATCGAGACCGCCGAGCGTATGCTCGAGGTCGCCGGCGTCGGCCCGGACCAGGTGTTCCTGGACATCGGTTCGGGCGACGGCCGCCTCGTCGTCCTCGCGGCTCGCGCGGGGGCGGAGGCCATCGGCATCGACCGGCAGGAGCTGCTGGTCGAGCGCGCCCGGGACAACGCGGCGATGGCGGGGGTGGCGGACCGCGCGCGGTTCGTGCACGCCGACGCGCTCGACGTGCCGTCGATCGTCGAGCGCGCCGACGTTGTCGCGGTGTTCCTGACGATCGCGGGACTGTCGGTGGTGGGGCCGTACCTCGCCGAGGTGCTGCGCCCGGGCACCGTCGTCGTCTCGAACACGTTCGCGGTCCCGGGGTGGCGTCCGGAGTCGTTGACGATGGTGGAGGTCGACCGGCGCTGGGGCCGGACGCCGGTGTACCGCTACCGGGTGCCGGAGGCCTTCGCCGGCGGCGCGGGGGACTGAGGGTGGCTGCCGGGGGTCGGGTCCTCGTCGTGGTGGAGTCGCCGGCGAAGTGCCGGACGATCCAGAAGTACCTCGGGCCGTCGTACGTCGTCCACGCGAGTCTGGGGCACGTCCGGGACCTGCCCGCGAAGGGGAAGCGCGGCGGCCCGCGGGAGGAGCTCCCCGGCCTCGATCCGGAGAGCGGCTGGGCGGCACGGTGGGAGGTCCTCGACGGCAAGCGCGACACGGTCGCGCGGCTGAGGAAGCTCGCAGGACGGACGCGCGTCGTCGTGCTGGCGACGGACCAGGACCGCGAGGGCGAGGCCATCGCGTGGCATCTCTCGGAGCTCCTGGGCGGGAAGCGCGAACGGTTCAGGCGGGTGACCTTCAACGAGATCACGCGGCGGGCGATCGAGCGGGCGTTCGCGCGGCCGCGGCGTATCGACGCCCGGCTCGTCGACGCGCAGAACGCGCGGCGCTTCCTCGACCGGGTGGTGGGCTACCGGGTGAGTCCGCTCCTGGGCCGCCGGCTGGGCGCGGGGCTGTCGGCGGGGCGGGTGCAGTCTCCGGCGCTCCGGCTCGTGGTCGACCGCGAGCGCGAGATCCAGGCGTTCAGGCCGCAGCCGTACTGGGAGGTGATGGTGGCCGCGCGGTCATCCGCCGGCGACCTGGTCGAGTTCGAGGTGGTCGGTGGCGGCGCCTCGGCCGCGGCCGCGCGCGGGGGCGGAGACCGGCCGTATCGGTTCCAAGAGGAGGGGATGGCATCGAGGGTCGTGGAGCGCGTCCACGAGACCGGCCGCGTGGTGGTGCGCTCCGTGCGGTCGGCCGAGGAGGTCCGGAGGCCGCCGGCGCCGTTCACGACGTCGACGCTGCAGCAGGCCGCGTCCGCCCGGTTGAAGCTCGGCGTCGCGGAGACGATGGAGGTGGCGCAGAAGCTGTACGAGGCGGGGTGGATCACCTACATGCGCACGGACTCGACGGCGCTGTCGGCCGAGGCGGTCGAGGCGCTCCGGGACCAGATCGCCGCGAAGTGGGGCGAGGATGCCTTGCCGCCGAGCCCCGTCGCGCATGCGTCGTCCGCGCAGGCCCAGGAGGCCCACGAGGCCATCCGGCCGGCGGACGTGTCGCGGTGCGTCGCCGGCGAGGGCGACGTCGCGGAGCGGGTCTACGACCTGGTCCGCCGGCGGGCGCTCGCCTCCCAGATGAGCGACGTCGTGCTGCGCCGCACCCGCGTCGGGGCGGAGTCGGCCGGCGTCGGCCTCCGCGCGCGGGGCACCGTGGTGGTCCGCTCGGGGTGGTACGCGGCGTGGCCGCCGGACGAGGAGGAGGAGCGGCTGCTGCCGCCGGTCGGCGAGGGCGACGAACTGGTGGTCGAGACGGCGAGGCCGGTGCGGAAGCGCACGAAGGCGCCGAAGCGCTTCACGGAGGCGTCGCTGGTGCGCGAGCTCGAGAAGCGGGGGATCGGGCGGCCGTCGACCTATGCGGCGACGCTGAAAACCCTGGCCTTTCGCGAGTACGTGGTCGCCCGCCGGCGCGACCTGCTGGCGACGGAGAAGGGCTGCTCGGTCGTGGACTGGCTTCAAGGGGCCTTCCCGGAGCTGCTCGACTACGGGTTCACGGCGCGCCTCGAGGAGCAGCTCGACCGGATCGCGGCGGGCGGCGCGGACTGGAAGCGGCTGCTGGACGTCTTCGACAGCGGGCTGCGGAAGCGGCTGTCGGCCGCGCCGGGGGTGGCGGCCGAGGGAGTGGGAGCATGACGGGCGGGGAGAAGGTGGTCGGGCGCATCGCCGTGTTCGTGATGATGGGCGTCATCACGTTCATGGGGGTGCGCTACATGAGGTCGGAGGGCGCCTCGGCGCCCGAGCTGTTTGCCCGGGCAGCCGGCGTTCCCGCGGATCCGTGCGCCCTCGAGGGCGTCGAGTGTCAGGACCTGCCGGGCGGGAGCCAGGCGTATGTCGGCGTCTTCGACGCGGCGGAGGTCGAGGGCCGGTACTCGGGGCTGTGGCTCGGCATGTCGTGCCTGCGGGGCGCGTGGGCAGTGGAGTTCGGGGCGGACGGGCTCGAGCGGATGCCGCCGAGGCCGGTCGAGGTCTCCTGGGGCTGGTCGGGGGTGACCCCGGAGGACGCGCTCCTCGTCCAGTGGCGCCTCGAGTCGGGGCGCGTCGTGACCGACCAGGGGCACCACGTCGTGAACGAGCTCGCGGAGCGGTCGCTCTACGCGCGGGTGCTCGATGCGCTGGACGTGAACGTCTTCCTCGCGCAGATTGCGTCGAGGGAGGGCGAGGTGCTGGTCCAGGGGGTGTTCGACCTGCGCCGCCTGCGGCGCTACGTGGCCACCGTGGGCGAGGTCTGCGCATAGGCGGACCGTTCGGAAGGGATCTCCACCGCGCCGTCGCGGTCCGGTGGTGGGGCGGGCGTCGTCACGAAGGGAGGTGGACGAATCGTGAAACCGATGATCGCCGCAGTCGCAGTCGCAGTCGCAGCCGCAGTCGCGATGGCCTGCGCACCCGCCGCCCAGGCCCCGACTCCGATCGTCGGCGACCTTGAAGCGGTCCCGGACGGAGACGGCGGGACCCTGGCGCTCGTGGCCACAGCCACCAAGTGGCAGCGGCACCAAAACGGCGGCGGCGACGGGCGGAGCATCTCGTCACCTGCGAGCCGGTGGTCCGCGCCTTCGTCGAGGATCCCGGCTCAGTCTTCCGCCTCGAACAACCGCCGATAGGCAGCCTCCGCCCGGCGCAGACCCGCCTCCGTGAACTCCACCGACTTCGCCTTGCTCACCGGGTCGGAGATGAGCCCCTTCCGGTGAAGGCGGTCCATCGCGCCCCAGTCGAACGATTCCAAGTGCGCACGCCCGTCATCGGATCACGCTCGCAGATCCCCAGATAGAGGAGAGCGAGTACGGCTTCGTCGATCCTGTCGTCCGTCTGGTCCCGGCTCATCGAGAGCAGGGTAACCCACCAGCGAGCGGCACGTCTGACAACGCGGGCGTGGTCGCGCGCGAGCAGCGGCTCCGCGAGCCCGAGGTCGTCGAGCATCTCGAGCGTCGAGGGGGGCACGGTGTCCCCCCCGCAACGCCCGATCGAAATCGTACCGGCCCCGGCTGCGTCATTCGGCGGGCGCAGGCGGATCGCCAGAACGCGGTCCGCCACACTGACGATTCGCGGAGGCTCCCTCATTTGTTTCGAGGTCGCAGCGAAAAACTGTAATCGCGTGCCCACTCGGACTCTCATACAGAGAGAAGGAGGGGCATTATGCACGCACGCGCTTCCCAACGGCACCTTGGGCGGTCGTGTGGCCATCTCATCCGCGGGTTTTTCGGTTCGCCGGAATCGACCTGCGACGCTGCTTCTGCGGGCGCTGCATTGCGGCCCGTAGCGGCCGCTTCCGTCGCACGCGGTCCCGGGTCGGCCGCCAAGTCTACGCCGACGTACACCTGCTCGGCATCCGCACCAGCCGCCGCTTCGCCTTCGAGATGCCGAAGACCGCGCCGCTCCCGTCGGCGGACGTACTCGATACGGCGGACGCTCGGCGGCGGCGTCAGATCGGGGATCCGCGTTCGCTGCCACTGGCCCACGTGCTCCAGCGCGCACCCGTGACGTCGTGCTAACGGTGATCCGCGCGACGACGGCCGGCAACCGGCGGTCACGTCCAGCAGCAGGGAGGTTCACGATGCCGACACAGGAGTTGGAGAAACGCGAGCAGAGGATCGAGGTCGAAGAGCGAGTCGATCACATGGAGCGGACCCTGCCGACTCTCGCGACCAAAGAGGATCTGAGAGCCACGGAGGAGCGTCTGCGAACGCACTTCGATGTGGTGACCGAGGGTCTGCGCGACTTGATCCGCGTCGTTGCGGAAGGGGTTTCGACAGTCCTGAACCGAGACCGTAGAGATTCCCAGGAGCGACCCCGAGCCGCCACGGCAATCGCCATTTCCGCGGCCACGGACGGAGGATCTATGACGCGCCGGAACGCGGCAGGGCCTTCGGAGCTTGGAGCGACTGCACGAGCCGGCGGCGCAGGCGGTTGTGAGCCCGGTGCAGGCGCACGGCCACGTTGGAGCGGGAAATGTGCAGCTTACGGGCGACCTCGGCGACGGAGCGTTCGTCGACATCCCGCAGAAGCACGACCTCACGGTACGTCGGCGGCAGTTGGTCGATCGCCTCCAGCAGCATCCGCAGCAACTGGCGCCGCTGCAGGGCCTCGTCCGGACTCGGGGCGTCCGCAGCGCGTTCGACGGGTGCGAGGAACGCCGCGCGGTTCTTCCCCGCCGCCCGGTGGCCTGCTTCGTGACGCACGATGGTGCCGACCCAGCCGCATGCCGGAGGTGCGCCTCGGTACTGGTAGAGGTTCTCCAGGACGATGATCCAGCTGTCCTGCAGAGCATCCTGTGCGGTCGCATCGTCACCGGCGATCCGTCGGGCCATGGGCATAAATCGCGCCGTGCAGCACCGAAGCCACGCCTCGGGATCGCGGTCGAGCAACGGACACCGAGCTGCTTCCTCAATGCCGGGAAGCCTCGCCGCCTTTGGCCATCCGTAGAGATCCTACGAGCGGCGGATTCGGATCGTCAACAGGTCACGCGCAAACAGAGGAGCACCTCCCGCCACCGGCACCCCGGCGACCCGTCGAACGGTGGTCGCCTTCGTCGTGCGCGCCAGTCCGCAGCGCCAATGACATCTCACCCGCTGACGGGTTGGCCCGTCGCGGCGGCGACAGCGACAACTGTAACGACATGCCGCCTCCGACTCTCTCAGATACAGAACAGGAGGACCATCATGGTGGATACTCACCGCTTCGACGAGACCATCGGCGGGGGAAGGTATACCGTTGAAGTCACGCCCGCGCAGGGGAATCGCTGGAGAGCGAGTCTCCTCCACAGCGCGGACATCCCGAGCGCCGTGATGCCTTTCTACGGTGACACCCCTCGCGAAGCACTCAAAGCTCTGGTCGGCTGGCTGTCGCAGGCGCATGGCGCCACCGGCATTCGGAAAACGGCAGCCACGGGTTGAGCGGTATCGTCCGGCGCTTCCTCGAGCTGGGCGTCTCCAAGACCGCCATCGCGAAGCTCAAGGCCCTGTCGCGCACGGCCCTCTACAGCTTCGTGAAGACGCGTGGCCTCGGGCCGCGCCGGCCCGAACGGTGACCAGTCATCGCGCCACCTCGCAAGGTCAGCTCGTCGTTCCGCCGGGCAAGCGTTCGGACGAGCCGACGAGTCACGCCCCGGCGCGATGCCAGGGCGTGACACTGTTCGGGACTCTACACGGTCATCGGCTCTCGTCCTCGAAGCTGCGCAGGTAGCGGGACACGGTGATGGGCGCGCAGCCGACCGCCCGCGCGATACGCTTGAAGCCGAGGCCCTGGGCGCGAAGCTCGACCATGCGCGCGACGGCCTCGGCCGACATCGGCGGGCGCAGGAACCCGCGCCTGACCGTCACGCGGCCGCGCCGGCGCAGAACCTTCCGGTCGGCGAGGGCCGGCATCGAGCGCTCGTCGCCGACGTCGTGAGCGTGCTTCGCCAGCTCGTGCCAGTCGACGGCCGCGCGCGTCGGACTGCCGTCGATGGGCTCGGGGTCCGGCATCTGGTCGAGAAGGCCGTCGGCGCCCCGCCACGCGACCTCGAACTCCTGCCCGGCGCTCACGGCCGACTCGCGGACGACCGTGGTCAGCGGCTCGACCTGCTGGTAGACGACCGACACCCCCGTCGTGTGGCCGGCGCCGGTGCGATACGACACGTCGGCGAGGGCCGAGCTCACGGCCGGGCTCGCGAGCGCCGCGGCCAGCGCCGAGCCCTGCAGGCGCAAGCTCGCCGTGACCCGCAGAGCGCGGATGGTCGAGCCGCCGTCGTCGATCGAGCGCACGACGATCTCGGAGCCGACTCGAAGCGGCCGTTCATCCGGGAGCGGATTCGCCCCCTGGCTCGGCCGTCCGGCGGACCCGTTGCCGTCGCGGAACCGGTTCCTCCTCGAGCTGCGGACGCGGGTGCTGGCCATGGTTCACTCCTCCTGCGGCGAGTCGCGTCCGGCCTCATGCCGACCCGCGCTCGGGCGCACACGTCGCGCTGGAGGACCCCTGCCCGCGATTCCGGAGTCAGGGAGCCCCGCAGGGGACCGCTGCCCGGGGCGGCTAATCGACCAGCCGATGGTTTTCGGCGCCGGCGTTCAGGCCGGCCGGCCTGGAGAGAGCGGTTCTCTCGTCGGGCAGGGCGGTGGTGGTTGCGAGGAAGTGCCGGCCTGCGGCGAAGCCGCGTTTTTTGCCGGCGCCGTCAAGGTGGAAAGCGGAGATTCGTCGGCCCGGGCGTTCAGCGGCGGCGATCGCTCTTCGCTTAGCCGTCCTTGACGCCGGAATCTGCGAGAGGCGCACCCGTCTGGCCGGCCCGTTCTTCAGGCCGGCCGGGTGCGCCGTCGCAAGGGCAGGTGTTCGCCGCCCATCCCGGGGCCGTCGCCCTTCACGGCCCCGGGATGGAGGCCGGACCGCGGTTCCAGGTCCGGCCGTGGGCGGCGTCCGCCCCGCCGGCGGCTGCCGGCGTTCGGAGCAGGATCGCCCTTCATCCTGCTCCGGGGGCGGATGGGAGGACTGTGCGTGCAAGCCAACCTCTCGACTTGGCACGGCGTGAGCAGCGGGAGAGCAGGGAGAATAGGCCGGGACCGCTTGCGGTCTGCCGTCCCGACCGGCGTCCGCGTTTCGAAGACCGACGGCTCGCAGTTGCTGGACCTGCAGCGGGACGCCCTGGAGACGGCCGGCGTCGACGCGGTCAACGTCTACGACGACCTCGCGTCCGGTGTCCGGGACGACCGGCCGGGTCTGGACAGCTGCCTGCGCGCCCTGCGGAAGGGCGATGTCCTCGCGGTCTGGAAGCTCGACCGCCCCGGCCGGAACCTCGCCCGCTTGGTCTACACCATGCAGGACCTGTCGGCCCGCGGCGAGGGCGTGCGGGTGCTCGCCGGCGACGGGGTGCAGGTCGACCCCACGACCGCGGCCGACCGCCTCGTGTTCGGCATCTGCGGGACGCTGGCGGAGTTCGAGTGAGAGGACCTCGTCGTTGCAGGACGGGTGGGTTGCGAGGCCAGGGGAGGGGTTACGCCGACGCCGGCGTCGGCCTGGATGCGTTGCGCTGCATGACGCGCTCCTCGAGGAACAGCCTGGCGTCGCGTCGCTTGGCGAAGGCGGCCGAGGAGGTCCACTCTTCGGGCTGGTCGGTCGCCTCGTGAACCTCCCAGCGGGCGGAGTTCGGTCGCGGTCCGGACTTCGTTCGCACGAGCCGCCAGCGGCCGTCGCGGGTGCGGTACTCCCGGCGGCCGTTCTTGCCCGGCTCGTGTCGCGGTGTCAGCTTCATGCTCGCGTGCTCCGTGCGATTCTACGCGCTCCGCAGGGAGCCGTCGTTTCGGCGTCGCCACGTGTGCGCCGATGTCGGCGGCGCCGAAGAGCGGGAGCTGGCGGAGCGCCTGGTCGACCTCGGCGACGGTGGTGGCTCTGAAGCCGTTGCCCGTGTCAGTGCAGGTTGACTGCGGTGGGCCGGTACTCGACGTTGAGTCGGTACACCTCCACCTCGTCGTCGAGGTCGTGGCGAGGCACGTTCGGGTCGCAGGGCGGCGGCTTGATCACGATGAGCCCGAAGGAGGTTCCGGCGGGAGGCGGGGTCGGCCGGCTGTCGATGTGATGCGACAGTGCGAGCCGGGCGGCGAGGGCGACGTCGGGGGCGTCGACCTGGATGGCGGGCAGGTGGTCGAGAGCGACTGCGGCTTCGCGCGGCCGGGTCTCGGTCTCGAGGACGACTCGGTAGGTGGTCGGCATGTTGGCTGTTCCGTGGGGCCGGCTGGTGGTCAGGCTGGCGGCGGCCACGCGCGCGATCATGACATCGTACAGCGCGCCCCGAGGTCGGCCGGGTCCGGTGATGCACAGCGTTCCAGGAGCCCGGGTGGCCGCCATGGTCCTCGTCCGGGGGCACTTCGGCGATGGACCGGCGAAGCTCGGCCGGGGCCTCGATGTACAGGCGGTGGCAGGGGTCGTTCACGCAGTCGGGGATGCCGTCGTCGGCGTACCAACAGCGCCGTCGGCGGGGTCGCTTGCACCGCACATCGTCCCTCTGGCGAGCCGGCGCCGCCGGTGACAATCCCGCTATCGCGGATAATGTAGGCCATGACCGGCAGTGAGTTGGCGATCGTCATCGGAGGCAAGCATGAAGACTGGCCGGGCGGCGCGAAAGCCCTGACGCCCCGCGACCCCACCCGGGAACCGAACGGCACCTTCTGGTTCGGGGCCGAGCTCGTCCCCGACAGCGGGCAAGTCTGGTTCCGGATCACCGAGGAGGCCATCGCCCGACTACCGGCGGAGACGCCAACGGCGCGAGGCCGGCACTTGGTCGACGCCCTCCTCCTCAGAATGAAGGTGGACAACCGCCCGCTCAGGTGTGGCATCAACCGCTTCGAGGTCCGGGTCTCCGAGACCGGTGAGGCGTGGGTCGAGCGCCTGCGGTGGTGAGGCTGGACGCCCACTTCCCGGCCCGTACGCCTCGGGGGTCGTCTTCGTTGGACGTTGGGCGCGGCGACCGCGGCGGACTGCAGCTCGTCCGCGCCGCCGTGCCGGGAGCGAATGACGGGCGCTCCAGGAGACAGCATGGACATCGTCACTAGGTCCGACGGTCTGCTCCCCGGCATGCTCGACCCGCTGCTCCTCAAGACGATCTCGCTGGACCGCCTGCACGGCCACGGGATACGGCTCCGCATCCAGCAGATCTCGGGGGCCTTCAAAGTGAAGGAGGGCTCGCTGTATCCGGCTCTCCACCGGCTCGGGCGCCGGGGGCTCATCGAGTCGGAATGGGGCGAGCGGGAGAACGGTCGCCGCGCCAGGTTCTACCGCCTGACGCCGGCCGGGCGGCGTCACCTCGAGGAAGCCACTGCGACCTGGGAGCGGTTCGCGGCGGCCATGGCCGCGGCTCTCCGAGCTACCCCCGGGCGAGGCTCTCGACGAGGTTAGCACCCCTCCAGGGGAAACGGGAGACCCTGGCCCTTGGTCAAGGCGATCAAGGCTCCCCTTGGTTGCATCGTCAACCGGGGCGGGCGGGTTGGCCAAAAGAGCAGGAGGCCGACCGGGAGTTCGATCTGCTGCATCGTCGCGCCGCCCGTGGGGCCGGCCTCGAATGAGCCGGAGCCGGGCGCGTAGGGCACGCGCTAGCAGCCGGTTTCCGCCAGCGATGCCGGCTTGGTGGCGCCGCCAGCTCGGTGACGGTGCCGAAGACGGCGCGCCGGTGGCGGTCGAGGAAACCTGACGACGCTCCCGCTGTTGTCCGGGAAGCGGGTGTCGATCAGTGGTTCGGGCCTCGCCGTCGAAGGCGTACCGCCGGGCGGTCGTCGGCGTGACTGCTTGTTCCGGCCGCACACGGGCGGTCAGTGCACGGTGGTTGCGGCGGGCCGGTACTCGACATCGAAATGGCGCATCTCGGCCTTGTCGTCGAGGTCGTGGTGAGGCGGGTCGCAGGGCGGCGGCGCGATCACGACGAGCCCGAACGAGATCTCGAGTTGCGCCGCCGTTCGGATTGCATCCAAGCTCCCACTCTACCTCCACCCTCCCCTCCTGTGCTCCAACTCGGCGCGATTGTCGGTGATCGTGACCCGGCGAGCCGGGTCGTCCGGCAAAGCTCGACCTCTGAACGTCGTCGACGGGTCGTCGGCGTCGGGCGGTCGCTTCCGACCCCGCAGGACATCGCGGGATCGTCCCCAAGGCGCGTCGCGAGAACTGCCCTCCAGTCTTGGTCGTGACCCGGCGAGCCGGGTCGTCCCGCAAAGTTCGACGCTGAACGTCGTCAACGGGTCGCTGGCGACGGGCGGTCGCTCCGACCCCGCAGGACATCGTGGGGTCGTCCAAGGCACGGAGAAACAGCCCTCCGGTCGTGGTCCCGACCCGGCGAGCCGGGTCGTCCGGTGAAGTTCGACCCTTGGCGGGGTCGCCGGTGGTGTTCAGTTTCCCGACCCGGACGGCAGAGCCGACCCGCCGCGGCCGGGTCGCCGAGACGCCCCGATCCGGGTCGTTCCGGAAGCTGTTGGTCTAGCGGAGCGCGTGTGGTACGTTCGGCCCTCGGGCCGTTCCACGTTGAGGCGCAGGACGAGCTGGTCGAGATCGGCGGCAGCCAGTACCGGGTCCATCCGGCCGGGGCCGTGTTCCCGGTCATGTCCGACCCCGAGTTCGACGAGCTGGTCGAGGACGTGCGCGTCAATGGCCTGCGCGAGCCGGTCGTGGTCAGCGGCGACCAGACTGATCGACGGGCGGGACCCGGTCTGAGCGTGCACGGCTGCCGGCGTCGTGCGGGAGGTCCGCGAGCTGGAGCGCCCCGCGTGGCATCGTGGGTGATGTCAGTGAACGTGCACCGGCGTCACCTGGACGCGTCGTAGCGGGCCCTGCTGCGAGCCGGCTCTCGGCCCTGAGCGACGAGGTGACGTTGAGTCAAGCCGGCGAGATGATGGGCGTGTCGCGGGCCTCGGTGGCCCGGGCGGCCGCGGTCGAGAAGGGCCCCGAGCCATTGAGGGCCGCCGCCCGCGAGGGCGTGGTGTCGGTGGGCGACGCGTACGAGATGCGCGGGGAGGAGCCCGAGACGATCGAGCAGCTGGTTGACGACGTTCGCTCCGGTGCGGTGCCCAACCTGAGGGCTGCCATGCGCCGCCGAGGCATCGAGGGCAAACCGCGGAAGAAGGCCATTTGACGCAAGGCCAGGGCTCTGACTGTTCGCAGTGAAGGTGTTGGATGTGGTGCTAGTGTTAAATGTTGTGAGTGTTATGTTTATTATAGTAGAAGCAAGCGCAGTACTCGTTTCGATGGCTTCATGCGGAGTGCTTGGTGGGGGCCCGGTGCCCTGGCCGATCCCGAGGACTCTCCTCGGGGTCGTCGGGCCGCGGCTGACCGTGCAGGCCCATGCGGTACGCCTGCATGTAGACCGAGCCCACCGAGTGGGGGGACAACGTGGGCGCGGCGGCTCTCGCGATCTTCCGGTCACTCCATCCGGCCGCGACGCCGGCGTTCCACTGCGCCCGGATCCGACGCAGCTGCGACTCCGTCCACGGGTGCCGTCGCCAGCGTGGTGCCCGGTTGCGCCAGACCAGGCGCGCAGGGCGGCCGCCGTCCGGCCCATGCGCCTCGCGAGCTGCTCCCACTCGCGCCCGGGGACGTTGTGGCGCCAGCGCACGATGAGCTCCTCGACCTGGCGCCGGTCGTCCGCCGCCCAGGCGGTGCGGTGCCGGTGGCCGTCTCGGGACTGCGCCCAGGGCCGTCGTCGGGGCATTGCCGCGTTGTCCCCCACTTCCGCGGAGCGGAAAAGTCCAGCCTGAGCGACCCCGCGGTGCTGACCCAGAAGTGACACCTTGGTTTCACGTTCTGGGTCAGAAAAAGTAGTACGTAGCGGGGTCGCTCAGGTGTGGGTCCTTCGTACGAGTCGTGACCCAACCTGTGGGTCATCTTGGGTTAAGTAGCTATCTGTCAGTAGTTTGAGATGTAGGGGACGTGAAATCAAGGTCACACTGCACGTGGTATTTGGGTCAAGTCGATGGTTACCACGGTCTGGGTCAGCATCGAGGCGTTTTGCACGTTGACCCGGGGGTGGTGTGGGGTCACGGCGTGCAGGGTACGGGAGAGTATCAATTGAGATGCATTGTGTGTCTTGTTGATATTTTCCATGATCGCGTTCTGTGGCGCCCATCGAGGGCTACGGAATCCACGTCACCCAGCCGTCGGTGCTGTCGGAACTGCCAGAACGCGTTTACGAAGGCTGCGCTGCATCCCCGCCCGTGAATGGCAGGCCCGGCGGGCCGTGGGTGTGCCAGGCTGGGGTGGCTGAGAAGACGAACCCTCAGGAAGGGGCGGGAAGCATGACAGTCCCTCAGAACGTGGCGACGATTCGGAACGACATTCGAGGTATGGTGACCATGCCCCAGTCGCGGTGCGCGAGGGCCAGCAGGTCGGTCACCAGACGGGCCTTGACCCGTCCGGCGAGGCGCACGTCCAGGCCCACCCCGGGCTGCATGAGGAACGCGTGCCTGCGCCGCTCTTCGTATTCCTCGTACGGCAGGTTGTAGCACGGAGACAGCAGCAGGTCCCCGGCGAACCCGCCGCAGTTGCGGTTCTCCGCCTCCACGTCGATGCCGCTCCAGTCGTAGTCGGTCCTGAACCGCGACGTGAACCCGCCCACCAGCACCTGGTAGAAGGGCGAGAAGCGCTTCTCCTGGTCCAGGCCGCCCCTGATGCCTGCGGCCATCGTCAGGTAGCGGCGGTCGATGGTCTCCATCCCCGGATACTCGTCGAACGGGTCGAACCTGCCGTATACCTCCTGCGTCCTCACGAACCGATCCCGGGCGGCTTCCACCACGAACTCCTGCCCGTCGATCTCGAAGCCGCCCGCAACGACCCAGCCGGGGACGAACGCCGGCTCCTGCTGCAGGCCGTACTGGGCGCCCACGGCGAGCTCAAACCGGGTCTGGCCGCTCGCGGCCCCTGCCGCCAGGAGCGCCACGCCGATGAGTGCGGTTCGGGCGATCATGCGTCCCCCCTCTCAGAACTCGATGGTCTTGCTGACACCGACCGCGCCCGGCCGAACCTCGATGTTCACCGCCGGCTCGTCCCGCCACAGCCAGCGGCCGGCCGCCAGCCCGAGCGCGGCGACGCCGGTCCACATCGCGTTCAGCCGGTTGAACGACGTGTGCCGGCACTCGGGCAGGTCGTACCCACCATGGGGGTCGGACGGGTCGTACGCGGCTCCGATGAGCCCGATTCCGCCGTGTGGGCAGTCCGTGAACCAGCGACCGTCGTCGCCCTCAACGTGGATGGTGCCCGGCACGTAGTTCTCGTTGCGCGCTACGGCCAGCAACATGAACCCCGCGCCGGCCGTGGCGAGCGCGTCGACGGCCCGCGAAGGTTCCCACGTACCGCTCGCGATGAGCCCGCCGACGCCGGCGACTGCGAGCCCTACGGCCATCTGCCGCTGGGGCCGATCGGGCGGCATCCCGACCCACTTGCCGCCGAGGGTGCGCCACTCGCACCGCCCGTTCTGCAGGACGGTGAAGCGGTGCTGGCTGCAGTCCCCGTCGGCGAACGCGGCGTAAGCGCCCAAGGACGCCAGACTCAGCCCGGTCGCCAGTCTGGGCACCCCGCGACTGCGCCGCCGCCGGGTGAGCCGCGACGGCCAGCGCCGTCATCACGAGAGCGATTCGCATGGTCGTACCTCCCATCGCAGAATGCGCAAGGGCGGCCGGGGCCGGCTCACGGTCGACCCCTACTGCACGAGTCGGACGAGGAGGAGCGCCATTGCCGCGCGCCGCCCCCAATGCCAATCCCGGTGCCCGCGTGCCCGTGCCCGCGCCACCACCAACCGCGAAACCGGGAGCAGGCCGCCCCGTCTCGACGCTGACGGTGGTCCTCATCGGCGCGCCCTGCCGGTACCGGTCGCGCCCTTGATGACCACCGGGAGCGGTGCGGCCGCGACGCGGGCGATCATCACCTCAGATCGCGCATCGGCTCGCTCTCGCCAACGAGCCTCGCCATCCCTCACGGCTTCCAGCCCGCCGCGGCTGGACGAGAACCGGTAGGCATCACGCTACATCATCCGGCGTCCGCGCGGAACTCCGAGCTCGGCGTCGTTGAGGTGCTTGGCGTCGCGCCTCATCCACGTCCGGACGCGGCTGACCAGCCTCCCACTCGAAAACCGCGCCTTGCCGCGTATCGTGAACCGATCCCGTCTCCGAGGTGACCACCGCCGACGTGCTGGAGGTTCTGACGCTGATCTAGCTCTAGCCCCTGAAAGTCCAGACGGCCGGGCGTCAGCGCATCAGCGCGGTGATGGGGTGGGCCATCGCGATGAACCTGCGCCCGGATGGTGTGTGTAACCGGCTCGGGCCGTGCTCCGCAAGCAGAACGAGGTCGTGCGGCCATGCGGGGGCTGGCGCACCGCCGAAATCGGCGGCGACCCCCGATGATGCGGGTGTCGAACGCGGCCGCGGTTGTGAAGCCGGCGTTCGAGTGCTCACGTCCATCCGGATGCCGGTCCTCGGGTGGCGTCTCCGGTGCGGCTCGCGGCGCAAGCGGTCCACCTCTAGAATTCCGACAGGCCCGAAGCGAGCGAGATGCCGACCCGCAGTGGCCCTCCGACGCACAAGGAAGCGCGTCTTCGTTTACCGGGTAAGGGCGAGAAAATCCGCGAAGTGGTGTGCAGCTTCGGGGCGCATGTGCCGATACGTGGGGCATGGCCGGCGAGAGCGGCGGAGGGGGCGATTCGAAGGCACCGCGGCGAGAGCAGGATGCGCGGGACGAGCGCATCGAGGAACTCGAGCGGGAGAACGCCAAGCTGAACGAGGACTTGGCGCGGACGACCCGCGACCGAGACCGGTGGAAGCGCCGGAGCGAACACCTCAAGAAGCAGCTCGACGACGCCCGGCGGGCGGGTCGACGGCAAGCCGCCCCCTTCAGGAAGGACCGGCCGCAAGGGCGCCGCGGGCGCCCTGGGCGCCGACCCGGCACAGAGTACGGACCCCAGGGACGCCGCCCGCGCCCGCCGCGGGTCGATGAGACCTATGCGGCGCCGGCGCCACGGGCGTGCCCCGACTGCGGCGGCGCCGTCGAAGTGACACGCGTGGCCTCGCAGCATCAGGAAGACCTCCCCGAGGTGCGCCCCCTCGTGCGCCGCTTCGACATCGAGGTCGGCCACTGTTCGCAGTGTCGGCGCCGCGTGCAGGGCCGCCACCGTCTCCAGACCTCCGATGCACTCGGCGCGGCCGCGGTCCAGCTCGGCCCGAGCGTCGTCGCGCTCGTCGTCGAGCTGCACACCGAGATGGGTGTCCCGCTGGCGAAGGTGGCCCGCGTGTTGCGGAACACGTTCGGTGTGCACGTCACCGAGGGCGGCCTCGCCCGTCTGCTGCATCGAACCGCCCGGGACGCCACGCCGGCCTACGGGGAACTCTGCCGGCAGGTCCGCAACGCGCCGGTGGTCACGCCGGATGAGACGGGCTGGCGCGTGGACGCCAAGCCCTACTGGCTGTGGGCGTTCGTTACCCCGGAAACCACCGTCTACGCCATCCGCCCCGGCCGCGGGTTCGACGATGCCGCCACCGTGCTCGGGACCGACTACGCGGGCGTGCTCGTGCGCGACGGGTGGCAGGTGTACCGGTGCTACACCGACTCCTTGCACCAAAGCTGCGTCAATCACCTGGTTCGCCGCTGCAAGGAGCTGGACCAGAGCCACCCCTACAGCCCCTGGGGCTCGAAGGTCATGGCCGTCCTCCAGGCTGGCCTGGACGTGCGGGACCGTTGCCGGAACGGCGAGCTGACCCGGCACGGTCTCGACTCGCTCCGCGGCCGACTCGAGGCCCGGCTCGCTCGGCTGATTGACGCGCCGCCGCCGTTGGAGGGCGGCAAGCGATTCGCCAAGCACCTCGCCAACGAATTCCCGGCCGTGTTTCTCTTCCTGCGGGACCCGTCGATAGACGCCACCAACTGGCGGGCCGAACAGGCCATCCGGCCCGCGGTGGTCATCCGCAAGGTGTGCGGCGGCAACCGCACCCGCAAGGGCGCCGACACCCAGCAGGTGCTCTCGACGGTGGTGCGTACCGCTCGCCAGCGCGGCCTTGACCTGCCGCCCCTGATCGCCGAGATGTCGCGCGCCCGCGAGCCTGCCGTGCCCGAGGCCTTCGGGCTCCCGCCGCCGCCCGCGTAGGCGGCTGACGCCCGCATTGCCGCTCCGAAACGTGCCCGGCTCACCGCCGCCATGGTCAAGTGCGGACATGCTGACCTTCGGGTCGGCTGCCGGATGGGCTCTGGAAGTACCCGGTGGACGCTTGGCCGCGCACGTTAGCCGACCGACCGCCGCCGGTGCGTACGGCTTCCGCCACGGCATCGCGCCGGCGGCGAAGGCGACCCGTAGCGAAACGTGACGTCAGTCACGGCAACCTCGGTGTGGCTCCGAATCCGACGTGCCTCTATGGTCACTGTCGGCCCGTACCACCCTGTAAACGAATACGGAAGCGCTTGCTTGACGCCGCAGTGGCTGCTGCGTACGCTTGCTCTGCGGACATGTCGACGACGAGATCGACGAGGGACGAGATCGACGAGGTTCCTCGGTGAGTTGCTGGCGCTCAACAGCGGTGGACCGGGAGCGCTATCGGACGTTGCTGAACGATGTCGTCACGGACAACGATGGTCGCGAGAGGCCGACGGAGCGTCATCGTCGATCAGGCCGCGATCGACTGGGAAAGCTGGGACGATCCGTCTGTCGCCGCCCAGAACACGGTGCGCTGGAAGCTGCTGGTAGACGGCGAGCGGGGTCCGAGCGGGGGGCTCGTCACCGGTGTCGCGGAGATTTCGGCCGGCGGCGTACTGCCGCGGCACCACCACAAGCCCGAGGAAACGTACTACGTGATCAGTGGCCGCGGCATGGTGGAGATAGATGACACTCAGGCTGAGATTGGCCCGGGAACGGCCATCTTCATTCCCTCCGATGCCGAGCACGCCCTGAGCTGCATCGGGGCCGAGCCGCTGGTCTTCCTTTTCACTTTCGCCCGCGACTGCTTCAAGGATGTGTTGTACCACTTCGAGTCAACGTAGGCGGATTCCGGATGGACGTGATTGCTGCGAGCAGGTTGGCCGGAGCATCACTGGCCAGCGCCGTCGCGTAATAGGACAGCCGAACCGGCGATGAGTCGCGAGCGGGGACTACGCAATGTCGTGGGCCAGCCTGCACGCTATGAGTCCATCTGGAACGGCCGGGATCCACTGGTCCACCGCAGCTTTCGCCCACCACCAAAGCAGGTGTCGGCGAAGCTCTGCCGCTGCTGCTGGCGTTGGCGGCCACTTCGTGACTTCGACAAGCGGCACCTCTGCCGGCGCTGTGTCCGGCTGCGGAACGGTGCGCGTGTTCGGGAATCGCGGGAAGCTGCAAAGGCCAGCGGACTCTGTCAAGCGTGTCAGAAACGCTCGGCTGCGGCCGGGCTGACGATCTGCGAGAGATGTCAACTCCGCCATCGGGAGCAGAACGTCGAACGTCGGCGGCGACTCAGCGGCGAAGGCCGGTGCATAGATTGCACGGCGAGCCTCCCATCGGGGTGGAAGGGTCCGAGGTGCACGGCGTGTGTGGACTCCTCGCGAAGGAGGATGGCCGAGTTGCGACGCACCCGACTTGCCGCCGGCTTGTGTCGCGACTGCGGCGAGAGGCCCCGCGCGTTGCTCGTCAGCGGTGCACTGGCCACGCAATGCCGGCGCTGTCTGGACCGGGCGGCCGAACGGAAACGAATGCGCGCCGCGGGCGTCGGCGGTCGAGCGTAGCCTGTCCGGTCCTGGTCGGGCATGTTCGGCGTCAATGGCCGGAGCATTCTCGCTGGGCCTCAGCCGTCGGGCAACGGGTGAGTCTCCAGATTCCAGCAAAACGTTCGTTGTACGATGAGGTCATGATGTCGGGTGAGCGCTGCTTCCGATCATGACGGTTTGGGTGAACGAGCGGCGAATGACCGAAGCAAAGAGCGGTGGGGCGGCGGTGACTGCGTCCCCCGCATTGACGGCTGAGGTCAAGCATCGGCGGGCCGGCTCCTCCCGGCCGCGCGCGGTGGGCTACCCGACGGGCAAGAGCTCGACGCTCTCGGAGGACGCGTCATGAGCAGCGGCGCGGCCATGGCAATCCTGCCGGCGGTGGTCGGCGTGCCGTTCCTGCTTGGCTGGTGGGCTCGGGGCTGGCGTGACCGGCCGCGCTGGCATACCAAGCCTGCGACCGACGAGCAGATCGCCTTTATCCGGGCCATGGCCGAACAGGTCGGGACACCCGACCAGGCGATCATGGTGAACCTCGCTCACGCCCCGGCGTCGCCTGGGAGATGACAGTGCACGGGGCGGCCGGGGCTCGGGGGTGGTCACGGCCGCCGCGGCACCGGCGCTCCGGACCGACAGGGCAAGGGCAGTTCGCAGCCCGGCCTGCCGCCGCCTTCCGGGCCGGCCTGGAAATCCGACCCCGAGCGGCCGATACAATCTCCGGGTATGCGACCACCGACTTGGGCCGGGCTGGAGGCGCGGCTGGCGTCCGGCCTGAAACCGCTCGGTTGGCGGCGGGTGAGCGCGGAGTGGCGCGGGCCATGCCCGGTGACCCTCGCGGGCTCGGATGCCGCCGCTTGGGCTAGGCAGGGAGAGTTGGGCCAAGTCCGGCTCGGGTGCCGGTACTGCTTCGCTCGCGGGCTGCTCGACGACGGTGAACTCCGGTTGCATCTCGCCGCGCTCACCGGCCAAGCGGTCAGGCCAGTCAGGCGCCGGATTTGGCGGAACTACGGCTCGACTCGTTATCTGGTGGAGAAGTTTCGGCGGCGGACGGCGCGCAACCCGGCCTGATTGATGGCGGGAGTCACAACGGCCGGTAGCTTGGATCAGAATGTCTCTGTTCGCTGTGCAGCTGGCCGAGAACGACGAGATGGTGCTCGTCGTGGATGCCGCGGTTGTCGTGTCGAGAGACAGCTGGTGGGTGTTCCGAAACGCCGACGACCAGCCGGTGGCGACGCTTCCCCAAGAGGCCGTGTACACCATTGATGTGTTGGCCGTCGGCGATGTGCGGGGAAGGCCTTGGGGGTCTCTGGCGGACCAACTCTCCTCGCCCCCGGTCTGACTATCCCGGTTTCCTCGCAAGCTCAGGTTCCGGGCTGACCGCCGCCGGTCCGCGAACGTGGCGGCAGGCATCGGACAGCGGCCAGATCACGACCTGCACGCGGGGGCCCGACTCGTCGAGTCGCGCGGCGGCGATGTCGCAGTTCCTCCCCCGTGTAGAGGAGTCCGTGATTACAGCGTCGAGCTACCGGCAGGCGAGCCAGAGGGCCGGCGGCGGAGCGCACGGGGAGTACGTCTGGCGGGTGTTCCGGCTGCGGGAAACTTCGGCGAAATACCGGGCGCTTGGCGGCGGGCGGTCGAGCTCGGCGGGGCGGCCGGCGCGAGCGAGGGAACCGGTCACCGTCCCAGGCCCCACCCACGCAGGTTGTGCACCAGACTGTGGCCGCCTGCTCATCGTGGTCTGTAACCTGATGCTGCTCGGACGGCCGGACGACGGTCGAGGCCGCCCTCGAGTAAGGTCGACCAGCGCCTCCTGACCCTCGAACGCGTAGTGCTCCGCGTCCTCGGGTTGCGTCCCCGGTGCGACTCGCGGCACCGGAGTCGGAAACTGCCGAAGCCCCGGAGTTCCACCTTCTTAACCCCCTGTGCAGCGCCGCTACGATGCTGCCCAAGACACTCTCGACGACCAGCGCCGCGCGCGTCTTCGGGAGGTCAGTGACATCGGCCATCTTCTCGACGAGCGCAGCCTTCGTCAGGCTGCCTTCCGTCACCTGGTCCACCTGTAGATTCTGACACGCCCGAAGCGAACGAGCCCGAGAGCCCCATGGTACGATGATGCCCGTGTTCAGCACTCACGCGGCCGCTGGCTGGCTGGCCTTGGCCTGTCGGCTTGGCCGAGGCCGCCCGCCGATGCCGGTCGCCCATGCCCTGCGGCGTCTCGCGTCGGCCGTTGCAGTCGCTGTCTGCCTGCTGCCGCGCCCGGCACCAACGCAGCCAGCGATCCCCTACGCCAGCTTCGCGCCGCCGCCCGGCGGGGGCCAACCCGAGCCCGCGTCCGGTACCCCGGCCCTCGTCGACCGCCAGCGAGCCTCGGCGTTCGCACCACCCGGGTCGAGCCGCTTCGCGCACACGGAAGCGCCCGACGGGCAGCCGCTCTGGTACGATCAAAACCCCCGGCTGCTGCATGCGGCGCACACCGGCGGACTCGCCCTCGACAACCTCCTGATCCTGGGCGATGTCGAGACCCTGTACTTCGAGCGCTCGTCCGACCGCTCCGGCTTCGTCCCGGAGAGTTGGCACCGAACCGGCACGACCGCCATCGAGGGGCGGCTGATCAGCGTCTTCAACCCGCGGTGGACCGCCGCCGAGCTGTGGGACGCCGTCCGCGCGCGGACGCGGGGGTTCGACGCCCCGTACGTCCACTTCGGACGGCTGACTGTCCCGTCGCCGGACCGCGACGAGCGCCGCGCCTTCCAGATCGTGCTGAACTGGACGCCGCTGAACCTGCCGCCAGCGCAGGTGACTCGCATCGACGCCGATACCCAGTACGCCAGCCACGTCGTCAACCTCGCCGTCTCCGGGTTCGGTGACCGCCGACTGTCGGCCGGCGATTTCGGGTACGACCTCGCCGACGCAGCGAGGCGGTTCTACCGCCACTTCAGGGACGACTACGCCTCGATCGCCTTCGTCTCCCGACAACTCCACCTCGTGCCGTACAGCGCCTTCCACCGGAACGTGCGCAATCCCATCGTGGGCCTCGGCAATCTCCCGGTGTTCGACAACTCCGCCGTCTACGGGAGCGCCGGCGTGCTCCGTTCCGTCGAGTTCTACCCGTCGGCCCGGTTCGCGGCGATGAGCACCTCGAACCGCCAGATCGCCCACCAGTGGGTCGATTATTGGGACTGGTCGGCCGCAGCCGGGGGCGTCGAACGCGCCGGCTACCAGCCAGAGACTCATACGCCCCTGCTGTATCCCGGGGAAGTCTACGCGGGCGCCGTGCTCCCGGCGTACCTCCGCGTGGCCGCCGCCGCCGACGGGGCCGCCTACGCCATCGAGCACACGCCGAACCCGGCCCTGTACCACCCGACGACCCTCTACCGCATGGGCCTGATCGGCCCCGAGAGCGTGCCCAACCTGCTCGTCTTCGAGCGCCAGGGGCAGTTCGATGACAGAAACGGAATCCCCCCAGCGGCCGGAACCCCGGTCGAAGGCGGCGTCCGGGCGGTGCACATCAACGACCTCATAGCCGAGCACGGCGTACGCCGAGGGCCGGTCGATCAGACGTGGTCGCGGGTGACGGTCGTCTTGTCGCGGGACGGACTGCTCTCCGCCGAGGAAATGAGCTACTGGAACCTCTTCGCCGCACGGCACGCCGCAACCGAAGGGGTGAACTCCTGGCGTGGAACGCCCTCGTTCTTCGAGGCGACCGGCGGCAGGGTGCCGCTACGGACCGACGTGACGCCGATCCGCCACCGGAAGATCGCCCTGGAGCACGAAGTCGCCCGTCTCCCGATAGACCCCCGCGAGTTCCGGGGCGTGCTGCTCGACGAGGCCGTCCCGGCCGCCATCGCCACCGGCCAGACGGTGACCGTCTCGGGAACCGTGACCGATACGGACGCCGACCACAACATCGCTTGCGTGAGGTGGCTACGGGGATCCCCCGCCACCGAACCGATCTACGAGTGCGGAGCGATCCGGCACGACTGGTTCTCCATACCCTACACGTTCACCGACACCGACGCCGGCAACTACGCCCTCGAGGTCTTCCTGTTCTCCCCCGACTCGGTCATCGAACACGCCCGCGGGAGGCTCTCCGGGATCAGCGTGCCCCGGCCCGCCTCCGAGCCGGTCGCTGGCCGTGGCGCCGAGTCACGCCGTCGGTAGGATGCACAAGCCTCGGGGCATCGCTCCGGCGCCGGAAGGAGGTATCGCGACCGCATGGATGCGCTGCTCCAGGACGTCCGCTCCGCCGTGCGCCGGCTCGCCGGCCAGCGCGGCTTCACGGTGACCGCGCTGGTCACCCTCGCCCTCGGCATCGGCGCCAACACGGCGATGTTCGGCATCGTCTACGGGCTGATGCTGCGCCCGCTGCCCTATCCCGACGCCGACCGCCTCGTGCGCGTCGGAGAGTCGCTCGGGGGCCGTGCGGGGATCTACCTCTCGAACCGGTCGATGCCCCTGCTCGAGGACGCCGAGTCGTTCGAGGGCCTCGCCGTGTACCGGGAGACCTCGGTGGAATGGGTGGGCCCGGACGGCGTGGTCACCCTGAGTGGCGCCGCGGTCTCGCCCGGGATGTTCCCCCTGCTGCGGGCGACGCCCCGGCTGGGCCGGCTGTTCACCGAGGACGAGGCGCGGGAGGGCGCCGACCGGGTCGTGCTGCTGAGCCACCGCGCCTGGACGAACCGCTTCGCGTCCGATCCGGACATCGTGGGGGCGCCCCTCGAGCTGGACGGGGACCCCTACACCGTCATCGGCGTGCTTCCCGAGGGCTTCTACTTCCCGAGCCCCGACGGCGAGCTCTGGACGCCGCTCGTCGCCCCCCCGTTCGCGCCGCCGGCGGCGGCCGTTGCGGGGCAGCCGCGCATGGTGGTCCTGATCGCCTTCAACGGTCTCGGCCGCCTCGCGCCGGGGGTCTCGCCGGAGCAGGCGGCGACGGAGGTCCGCACCCGCCTGGAGGCTGGTTCGATGCCGCCGTCCGGGCTGCCCGCCGGTGCGGCCCGGGCCGCCGTCGCCGCGCTCGGCCGGAGCGAGGCGCGGGTCGTGCCGCTGCTCGAGGAGATGGTGGGCGCGTACCGGCCGGCGCTGACGGCCCTGACCGCGGCGACGGCGCTCGTGCTGCTGATTGCCTGCATCAACGTGGCGGGGCTGCTGCTCGCGCGCGGGGTGACGCGCCGGCGGGGCCTGGCGGTGTGCGCGGCCCTCGGCGCGAGCCGCGGCCGGCTCGTCCGGCAACTCCTGACCGAGAGCGTCATGCTGGGCGCGGGCGGGGGCGTCCTCGGCCTCGCCGCCGCGGCGATCGTGCTGCGCGCGGTGCCCGCCCTCGTCCCCGGCGACATCGCCCGGCTCGACCAGGTCGGCGTCGACGGCCTGTCGGTGGCGTTCACGGTGGGGCTGTCGATCGCGGCGGGGCTGCTGTTCGGCGCCGCGCCGGCCTTCCAGTGGTCGCGGATCGATCTCGTGAGCACCCTGAACGAGGGGAGCGCGCAGGCCACCGGCGGCTTCCGGCTGCTGCGCTCCAACCGGGCCCGCGCGTTCCTGGCGGCGGCCCAGGTCGCCCTCGCCCTCGTGCTGCTCGTCGGGGCGGGGCTGCTCCTGCGCAGCTTCGTCGGGCTCGTGACCGTCGACCGCGGCTACGATCCCGCGAACGTCATCGCCGCCCGCATCCGGAACCCCGACGTGACGCTCCGCCCCGACATCGCCCCCGACGCGATCGCCGGCCTCCGGACGGCGGGGCGGCTCTTCGGGCGCGCCCTCGTGGACGAGCTGGCCCGGCTGGAGGCCCTCCCCGAGGTCGAGGCGGCAGGGGTGTCGTCGCGCTTTCCGCTCGCGTCCGGCGGTAACATCAGCCGGACCACGTTCCAGGCGGCGGGCGCCCCGGTGCCCGCCGACCCCCGGGACCTTCCCCAGGCGCCC
Source organism: Vicinamibacterales bacterium (assembly GCA_965207615.1). Lineage (GTDB taxonomy): Bacteria > Acidobacteriota > Vicinamibacteria > Vicinamibacterales > UBA8438 > JAJEEA01. The sequence goes on along the minus strand of CBDBMZ010000003.1, from coordinate 5,410,975 downwards.
ATCAACTTCGTCAGTCCGGGCTACTTCGACGCGATGCGGTTGCGCCTCCGGAGCGGACGGGCGATCACCCCCCTCGACCGGGCCGAGGGCCCGCCGGTGCTGGTGTTGAGCGAGACGCTCGCCCGCGAGATCTTCGGCGGCGAGCCGGCGGTCGGCCGGCGGGTGGTGCCGGCCGGCGCCGGCGACGAACCGTGGGAGGTGGTCGGGGTCGTGGCCGACGTCCGCTACGGCGCGCTGACGATCACCGAGTCGGCGGCCGAGGCGTACCTGCCGCTCCAGCAGATCGAGCAGGCGACGATGCTGGGCGGCATGTTCTCCTCCTCATCGGTCGCGGTGCGGACTGCGGGCGACCCGCTGGCCGCCGTTCCCTTCCTGCGCGAGGCGGTGGCCGCGGCGGGTCCCGCGGCGAGCATCGACCAGGTGACGACGATGGACGCCCGGCTCTCGGCGGCGGTCGAGCAACCCCGCTTCTACGCCGTCTTCCTCGGCTTCTTCGCCGCCCTCGCCCTGTTCCTCGCCGCGTTCGGCATCTACGCCCTGCTCAGCTACACGGTCTCGCAGCGCCGCCGGGAGATCGGGGTCCGCATGGCCCTCGGCGCCCGGCCCGGCGACGTCGTCGCCCTCGTCGTCCGGCAGGGGGCCGGGCTCGTCGCGGCGGGGGCCGTTTTCGGCCTCTTCGGGGCGGCCGGCTCGTCGCGGCTTCTCGAGAGCTTCCTGTACGGCGTCGCCGACGACGACCCGCTGACGTTCGTGGCGGCGCCGGTAGCCCTCGTCGGCGTCGCCCTCGTCGCCTGCTGGCTCCCGGGCCGCCGCGCCGCCCACATCGACCCGATGGACGCGCTACGCGTGGAGTAGGGCGTTGTCTCGGCGCGTGACTGTCGGTGTTGGGTCGCGACTGCACGGCGGGGCTTGCAGCGTGCCCAAGGATCGTGGCGGCTCACTCGAGCACCAGCACCGTTGCGCGCAACTCCACTAGGTGGACGGCCAGGATCATCGTTGCCCCCGCCATCCCCGCCCGCGACGTGTCCGCCGCACCGGACGACGGGCCGAAACGGAGCCCCCGACCCGAGTCCGGGCAAGCCGTTCTCAAGGAGCAAGCCTTGAGAGGGCCGACCTGTACGGTGCTGGCGAACAACGGCGACGGGTGCCTGGAATCGGACACGCCGCTTCCAGCCAGCTTCCAGCCATCGGGTGTCATCCGCCAGTCAAGTGTGCCCCAACGGCAGTACCGCCGCGACAACAACTACGCCGGCCGCAACCGCGCCTGGGAGGAACCAGCTCGTCGCCTCGGCAGAACCGACCTCATGCGCCAAGCCATCAACGCACTCGTCGCGGCGGGAGGCGACGAACGAGCACCAAGCGCTACGACGACGAGCGCTTCGTCGACGAGTTCCCACCGCATCCGGGGACGGGCGGGCGCCCGGGTGGTCTCCTGACTACGCCCCAAGTCCTCGAAATCATCCTCACCGAGACCGAAGCCAGCGGCCGCCACCAAACGGTGTTCGACACCGCGAGCCGCGAGAACATCCCGCGTACCCGCAGCATGCCCACAGGACACCCGCGTGATGCTGGGGTCGCCGCGCCTGAGCCCGGACGAAGCCATGGCCGCGACGCGCCGGTTCAGATCCAGCCGTCGATGCGGCCAACGCCCGGCCCGGCCGTACCGGAACGGTTGCCAACCGCTGGCGGCGGCGCCGGTAGTGGTCAAGTTTCGCCGGTTGTGCGCGCTTGCCGTCAAGCATGGTCGCGCGTTAGCATCTGCCAATGAGCGATAAGTTGACCGACGTTGACAGGATGATGCATCGTCTCCGCGCGATTGGCGCGGGGGAGGCTGAGGGCTCCGGGCTTGTTCCGCTTTTGGCCGCGCTCGTCAAGAAGCTCGACAGGATCGACGGCCACCTCGGCAACATCCACAACCGCATGGACGAGCTGACGGCCGAAGTCAGCCTCCAGCGCGCAGCGCTCGAGCGGTTCGGCTTCATGCGGAAGCGCCCGACCCCGCCGCAGGGCGGAGACTTGTCCGGGGGAGACACCGCACCGATCTCAGCGAAGGGAGCGGAATGACTCGTGGCATCAACGAGTTCGCCCACAGCACCGTCCGGTCCGTCATCGACCGCGCCGAGCCGCCGAAGCGCGAGAAGACCCTCGCGGACGTGCATTTGACCCCCTGGGCGGGCTGAAGGCTGCTTGCCATGGGCTTCGCCCTCCTCCCCCCGTATACAGGAAATGCGCCGAGCGGCCGATACATCCTCCAACATGCGAAAACCGACTCGGCAGGCCAGGCTGATGGAGGCGCTACTCGCCGTTGAAGAAGCTCGCCCGACTGCGCTTCCTCCGCCCCGGCTCGGCATTTTGCCTGGCGGCACCGTGGACGCCGCGCGGCGCCTGCTCGCCAAGCCCACCCCGGGGTTGAACCCCTTCACGCGGTCGGGTCCGGGTCCGTCCGCTTCGGCTGTCCGGCCCACCCGAGCCATCCAGGATCGACCCGCTCTACGCCGTCCGGGTAGGTGACAACGGCCAAGCCCCCACGTATCGCCGTCGCCGTCCCGGTGCGGCCGTACAGATCGCGCACCCTCACACCGCCATCGTCAGCCTCCCGAAGCAACCGCCGAAGAACTTCACCGTCCACCGGTATTCCCTTCCTCCTGTAGTCGATCGACGCCGCTCGACCGCGACCAGCGGACACGGACGAGCGAGACGGTCTCGTCGGGGGCGACGATGCGGGACGTGCCGATGACCTGGACGGGGAGGGTGCTCATGGCAACGAGGATCATGGCGGCGCTGAAGGGCAGCATCGACAGGCGCACGAGGATCGACACCGCTTTCTGGCTTCTCGGGCTGGTCGTGGTCATCGTCTTCCTCCGGTGGACGGTCACGCCCGGCGGGTCGAGCCGCTTGGCGGACTTCCTCGCGTGGGTCCAGGGCCAGGGCGCCGTCGACGCGAACCTCTCGGATTATATGCCGTCGTGGATCGAGACCGCCCCGCGCATGCTCGAGGTCGCCGGCGTCGGTCCGGACCAGGTGTTCCTGGACATCGGCTCCGGCGACGGCCGCCTCGTCGTCCTCGCGGCTCGCGCGAGGGAGGTGGAGCCATCGGCATCGACCGGCAGGAGCTGCTAGTCGAGCGCGCCCGCGACAACGCGGCGATAGCGGGGGTGGCGGACCACGCGCGGTTCGTGCACACCGACGCGCTCGACGTCCCGTCGATCGTCGAGCGCGCCGACGTCGTCGCGGTGTTCCTGACCATCGCCGGGCTGTCGGTGGTCGGGCCGTTCTCGCCGAGGTGCTGCGCCCGGGCACCATCGTCGTCTGGAACACGTTCGCGGTGCCGGGGTGGCGGCCGGAGTCGGTGACGGTGGTGGAGGTCGACCGGCGCTGGGGCCGGACCCCGGTGTACCGGTACCGGGTGCCGGAGGCCTTCGCCGGCGACGCGGGGGACTGAAGGGTGACGTCCTCGGGTCGGGTCCTCGTCGTAGTGGAGTCGCCGGCGGCCGCCTTGGTCCTCTATTGGGCGCTTGGTGAAGATCGCCACATGGCGTCGACGAGGCCCGCCGACGGTCGTTGGAAGCGACCACGGTTAATGAGCTACAAGAAGCACCGAAGACCCCCAAGGCGCAAATGCTGACGCAGCAACCCTGCGGCCGGGGACTACGGCCGACGCTGACCGGTCGGCACACCCCGACGGGCATCCGCAGGCGATCTGAATCGCCTAACGTGCTGTATCTGAATAACTTAAACTCAAGCGCCATTCCTCAACGGTCAGCGCGGAACGGCCACAGGACCACAGGAACCTCGACCACCCCTTCGAGCGGCTTTTCGTCAACTGTCGCGGGCGAACAAACCGCGGGGTCGTCGCCCGCGTCGAACGGTGGAGATGGCATGAACTTGAAGAAATCGGAGCACCGTCGCCCCCGACCGTGAACATGCACGGCGGGCTGGCGTCGATGTTCTTGCGACCAACGGCGAGCTCCCGTCGGCCGCCTTGACGCAGCGCTTCCTGGCGCAGTGCGAGCATCACGGTTCATCAGGGTTCGCAGTGAGGTTGGTCGGCGTGGCCGGGAGTAACCGGGGTGTTGGGATTGCCTGAAACAGACGACTGCACGGCGTGGCATACTGAACGGATCGTCCCCTCGGCGCTCGACGCGCCCATCTTGGGCATCAGCACGTCGGTAGGCATTCGATGCGTTCCAGAGTGGTCCGGCGACGACCGGACCGGCCGGGAGCCCGCGCCGTTCCCAGGCGCGGATCTCTAGCGGGGTGGTCGGGCGGCAACCGGAGCCGCCGGTCGACGCTTTTCGGGCTACGCGTCCAGCACCGCATCTTTGAGGCGGGTGGCGATGCGCGCCTTGACAACGGTCTTGGCGGGAATCTGAATCTGCTCGCCGGTGGTCGGGTTCCGGCCGACCCGTGCCGGCCGTTCCTGTCGCACCAGCTTGACCACGCCCGGCAGGGTGAACTCGCCCGAGCGCTTGAGCTCGGCCTCCGATAGTTGCTGCAACTCCTCGAAGAGGTCGCGCACCTCGGTGCGCTTCATCCCGAACCGGTTGCCGAAGTGCGCGAACAGCTCGGTCCTGCTCATTCTTCGAGTCTCTGGCATGGGCGTTCTCCCCTGGGAAGTGCCGCACCACGACCGCCGCGTTTTCCGGCGCGCCGGTGACGGCATCCGAGTATAGGTGAAACTCGGGTTGCTGTCGCGCCCGCCCCTGCGCCGGCGACCGCGCTCCCCCGGGCTCGCGGTCGGTGGATGGCGGAGTTGTGCGAACAGCGCTGCGGGCGGCGTCGTTCGACGACGCGCATTCTTGGGGATGGTGAGGCGGCTGTTGTTGAGGTCGATCTGGAGACGGGGTGTATCGGTGATCCCGGAACGCGTGGGCGGCGTCGTGACCGAGGGCGGCGCCATCTGTGCGTTCCGAGCCCTGGATGGCCGTCGTCGAAGCGGCGAGCGAGCGTGCCGGCGGCACGGTGGGGTCGAGCGGCACGGCGACCTTACACGGTCGCCACGGTGGACGACGACGCGGACGAGCCGGACGGCTCGGTGACGGCGACGGTGACGGCCGGGCCGGGCTACACGGTGGCGCCGGGCCTGAACCGCACGGCGACGGTGGCGGTGACTGACGACGACGAGCCGAAGCTGGGTGTGAGCATCGAGGGCGGGGCGCTGGTGATCGAGGGCGAGGGCGAGGCGGCGACGTTCCTGCTGACGGCCACGCCGCCGCCGGCTGCGCCGCTGACGGTCGAGGTGACGGTGACCGAGGGCCGGGACTTCGTGGCCGACGGCGAGCTGGATACCAGGACGGTGACGATCCCGACGAGCGGGTCGGCGACCTACACGGTCAGAACCGGGTGCGGGTTCTGGACGACGCGCACGACGAGCGCAACCAGACGATCCAGACGATGGAGATGGCGCTCTCGGGCGCGCCGGTTTCCCCTCTGGCTTCAAGGCCGATGCGCTGCGGGTCGGCACGTTGATCGACGGGGCCGAGGGGCCGGCGGGGCGTATGGCGGCGGTCGGCACCAGGGTGACGCGGCTGCGGGCGGGCCTGGAGGGGTCGCACGCGTTCACGGTGTCGGGCGGGCTGTCGCTGCGGCCCACGGTCGAGGTGGCGTCCGCCGCGACGGCGGCGACGCCGACCGCGGGCTGGGACTGGACGTGGGCGGCGTGGTGGTGGCGCACGGCCGCACCGGTCTGTCGGCCGACGTACGGGTCCGGCTGCTGCTGGTGCACGAGGCCGCCGGGCTCCGGAGCGGGGCATGGCGGTGATGCTCGGCTACGACCCGACGCCCCGGACGCCGCTGGGCTGACGGCGCGGGGTGACGCCGTCGTGGGGCGACGAGGCGATGAGCGGGGCCGAGGCGCTGTGGAGCGGCGGGTCAGTCTCGCCGCTTGGGGCTGTACGGGAGCCGCGACAACGCCGGGCGGATGGACGCCAAGGTCGAGGCGGCCTACGCGCGGTCGGACATGTTCCGCCATCCGGCCGGCGACGACCGCCCATTGCGGGCTCGGTGCGCCAGCTCCTCGTTCATGGCCTCCCGCTTTGTAGTCGTTCATCCGGTTCGACGCAGGATGGCAGTGCGGTCGACGCGACCAGCCGCACCGAGGGACTAGACCGCACAGGATTCGTCTCGTGGTACTCCGCACGTCGTTGGCACGGCTCACAACCCTCGTGGCACGGTGGACTCCCGTCCGCAGTCGTTGAGGTGTCATGGTGCGACGACCTCCATCGCCAGCAACGTCAGGTCGTCGTCAAGCTCCTCCCGGTCGCGCCACCGACCCACTGCGCGGCGAACTTCCTGCACGGTGTCGTCGAGGGGCGCCCCCTGCGTTCTCGTCAGCGACTCCACCAGCCCGGCGATGCCAAAGTCCTCATGCTCGCCGTTCATCGCCTCCGTCACGCCGTCGGAGTACAGGTAGAGCCGGTCGCCGGGTCGGAGGGACACCTTGTACTCGTCGTAATCGGCGTCGGGGAAGAACCCGATCGGTAGTCCAGCGCCGTCCAGTGCGGTCGGCGGGCCGCCGCGTGGCACGTGGATCGGGCCAGGATGCCCGGCGCACGCATAGAGCAACGTGCCCGTCGCCTGGTCGAGCATGCCGCAGACAAACGTGAAATACTGCCCAATCTCCGGGTCGTAGGGGAACTCCGCGTTGAGCCACTTGATGAGCTGTGCGGGCGATGAGCGCTCCTCTGCGGTCCACGTCGAAGCGAGGACGCGCGTCAGCGCCACGGAATGGAGCGCCGCGACCGTCCCGTGACCCGCCACGTCGAGTAGGTAGAAGCCGACGAGGCCGCTCGTGATCTCGAATGCGTTGAAGCTGTCGCCGCCGAGCTTCTCGCACGGTTCGTAGATCCAGTCGACTTCGACGCCGGGGATTCCGGCCGGCCGGCCCGGCAGGAGCGACTTCTGGATCTTGGCCGCCGCGGTGAGATCCCGGCCGAGCTTCTCGTTGGCCCGCCCAAGCTTCTCGTTGGTCTCCCGCAACGCGGTCTCGATGCGATGGCGGTCGGTCATGTCGCGCACCGCCGCGATGACCAGCCAGCCTTCGTCGGACTCGATTGGACTCAGAGAGATATCCGCCGGGAACTCGCGCCCGCTCTTGTGCAGACCGAGCACGTGGGAGACCGCGCCCATCGGTCGCGCCGCTGGCGCTCGGCCGTAGTCCGTTCGCTGACGGCGATGCCGCTGCCGCGCTTCCTCGGGCACGACGATCTCGACCGAACGGCCGACGAGAGCGTCAGGGCTGTACCCGAACACCTGCTCGATCAGGCGGTTGGCGTAAACGACTCTGCCCGCGGCGTCGACCACCACGACAGCGTCCGGCATCGTCTCGAGCAGCGAGAACGCCGACCGCGTCCAGTGCCCGGTATCCGTCATCGGGCTCTTCGTGCCGACACCCTCCTGTCGTGCTGCAGAATCCTTCATGCGGGAACGCCCGCCGTCGGCCAACCTACGGCCCACCGCCGTCGCACTGCGTGCGTGTTGAACACGAGCGTCATCGTACCACGGGCCTTGGGGCCCGCCGCTCGCTCGCTTCGCGTGTCAGAATCTACAGGTGGACCGCGTGACGGAAGGCCGCGTGACGGAAGGCCGCCTGACGAGGGCGGCGCTCGTCGAGGCGGTGGCCGATGCCGCGATCTCCCGAAGACGCGCGCCGAGCTGATCATCGAGACTGTCTTGGGCAGCATCGTCGCGGCGCTGAACAGGGGGGAGAAGGTCGAGCTCCGGGGCTTCGGCAGCTTCCGACTCCGGCGCCGCGAGCCGCATCCGGGACGCAACCCTCGGACCGGCGATCGGGTGGACGTGCCGTCGAAGCGGGTCGCCTACTTCAGGCCCGGCAAGGAGCTGAAGGCGCTGGTCAACCGAGAGCGGAGCACAGCCGAACCGCACCGGACCGGGTTCACGCACTCGGCGTAGCTGTTCGGCGTCCCGACTGTCCCGCCACGCGCTGTCGCCCGACCCTTCCGTTCCATCAGAACGAGCGGGTGTAGCCCACCTGAACGCCGACCGCGCGTACGCCGAACCGGTGGTCGATGCGCGGCATCCCGAGCGCCGACCCGTCCCCTCCGGTGCGGAACTCCAGCTCGGTCGCCGAGTACCGGACTTCGAGCCCGATCCGGTTCGCCAAGCTGCCCCACTCCACGCCCGCCCCGGCAACCCAAGGCCGCAACGTGTGCTCGGCCACGACCCGGGTCGATTCTTCGCCGATGTCGGAACCGCGCCGCACGATCGCCTGCTCCCAGTGCATGCCGGTGACGACGTAGACCGATCCTCCCTCGCCCAGCAGCCCGCCCGGCACGTACCCCAGCCGGGCGTTCGCACCCAGGCCGCGGTTCTTCTCCACGCTCCACGGACCCGGCCACACGTCACGGTCTCCAACGCCCGTGCCCGCCCTCAGGTACCCCGCCGAGCCGGCGCCCCCGTGGAACGCCGCCTCGAACTCCCCCGAGACGTACACCCGGTCGGCCACGAAGGTCCGGTAGCCGAGCGACGCCCGCACCGTGCCGAACCCGCTCTGCGCGTCGTTCGTGGCCGTCTCGTAGCTCGGGGGCGGCACGTCCAGGCCGATCCCCTTGGTGTAGTCGGCGCTTGCCCGGTCCCACCCGGCCGTCACTCCGGCGTACAGGCTGTCCTGCGCGCCCGCGTGCCGTGGGACGGCGATCAGCAGAGCGCAAGCCACCAGTAGCGTGCCTCCGCAACCTCGCATCCAATCCACCGAACAGGCCATTTCGATGCAACCCAATCAGGAATGAGGGCGTCACTCCGTCGACGCCACGTCCGTAGCGTAGTCGATGCATGCAGCCATCGCCACTTCGTGAAGTCGGTGGTCACTCGACTCCGTGCGCCGTATCCGTCGCCCGCCCACCAGAACTGAGCTACCCCATAGGACCGCAACGGATGGAGTCCGCGGCTACACCCCACGAGTGCTAGCATGATGCGCGTCTCAGAAACATGGGCGGCTGACGGGCATCGCACGCGGCCGGACTCACGACCCCGGACGTGGCTGCCGGCGCGGTCCCGCGCTACGGAGGACATGCATGCGCGTTTCTTGCTTCGTCACACCCGCCCTCGCGGGCGTGCTGGTGCTGTTTTTAGCCCCCGATGCCACCGCTCAGCACTCTGCGGGCGAGCGGCGCTCCGGGTGGTACGTCGGCGGCGGCGCGGGGGTGAGCTGGGCCTCGGACATCAACCAGCGCGGCTCGAACCGCGACCACCTCTGCTATCCGAGCTACGCCTGCTTCGACGAGAAGCCGCGGCCCGAACAGTCCGGTTACCGCTGGGCCTACGACCTCCGGTCGCCCGCCGGCGCGCCTTTCGAGCTGTCCACCGGATTCGACTTCGAGCGCCTACGCCTGGAGCTGGCGCTCGCACAGCGGGTGAACGGCATCGAACAGGTGTTCCGCAGCGTCAGCGACTACACGGGGAATCCCCTCGACCGTCGGAGCGGCGGCACCGTCACGTCGGATTCCGAGTTCTGGATCGACGACCTCGCCGTCCGCACGCTGGCGGTCAGCGCGTACTACGACTTCCCAAGGAGTGCCGGCCGGTTCGCGCCCTACGTCGGCGTCGGGCTCGGCCCGGCATTCGCCGAGATCCGCGGATTGCACTACGAGCAACACTACCGGGAACCGGAGGGCAATGACGGGGCCTACGACCCGCCGCTGTCACACTACACGTCGCGGCAGGACGTCGACATGGCGGGCACAGTGCTGGGCGGTCACCTCCACGGCGGCGCGGACTTCGGCGTGGCCGACCGGACAGCGTTGGGCGTGAAGCTGACGTACACCGTCCTGGGCGACATCGAGTACACCGGCACGTACCAGGAACACCCGCTGCACACGGTCGACCCGAACTTCTCCAACCACACCGCCTTCACCGGCACGCGCTACTGGATGCTGCTGTTTACGGTCCGGTATGCGCTCGGCGGTTGATCGCGGCGGCACGGGGGAGGTCAGTACCGCCATGCGGATCGGCGTCGATGTCGGCGGGACGAAGATCGAAGCGATTGCGCTTGACGGCAGCCGCGAAGTCGCCCGGATGCGCCTGGACACGCCGCGCGACGACTACCCGGCGACGGTCGACGCCATCGGCACGCTCGTGGCCCGGCTGGAAGCGGTCGCCGGTCGGGGCGGGTCGGTGGGCATCGGGATCCCGGGAGCGCCGTCGCCCGCCACGGGCTTGGTGAAGAACGCCAATGCCGTCTGGCTGAACGGCAAGCCGCTCCTGCGCGACACTGAGCGCCGCCTGGGCCGCGAGGTCAGGATCGCCAACGACGCCAACTGCTTTGCCGTATCGGAGGCGGCGGACGGCGCGGGCGCGGGCGCCGAGGTTGTCTTCGGCGTCATCGTCGGCACCGGAACCGGGGCCGGCATCGTGGTGCGGGGTCGAGTGCTGACCGGACCGAACGCGGTGGCGGGCGAGTGGGGCCACAACCCGCTGCCGTGGCCGGTGGAGGGAGAGCACCCGGGTCCGCCGTGCTACTGCGGACGCCGCGGTTGTATCGAGACGTTTCTCTCCGGCCCGGGCCTGGCGGCCGATCACGCTCGGCATACCGGTTGCCGGCTTGCGCCCCCGGAGATTGCCGCACGTGCTGCCGTCGGCGACACCGACGCCGAGGCGACGCTCACGCGCTACGAAGGGCGCATGGCCCGGGCGCTGGCCAGCGTCATCAACGCGCTGGACCCCGACGTCATCGTGCTGGGAGGCGGGATCTCGAATCTTGCGCGCCTCTGTGCAAACGTTCCCGCCCGATGGGCCCGGTTCGTCTTCTCCGACACGGTGACGACCCGACTGGCGGTCGCTCGCCACGGCGACTCGAGCGGGGTACGGGGCGCCGCGTGGTTGTGGCCGGACGTAGCTTGAGGTGGACCGTTTGTAGGCGACGCCCCGGGAATTCACCGGCGGTCGGCGAGATCCACGTCGGAAGCTCGGGGTCAGTACAGCTCGGTGCGGGCGCTCTCCTCCTCGCCCGCGTCGATCTCGGCAGCGTCAGCCCCGGCGATCTGGTCCGCCAGGACCCGACCATATGTCGGGAAGCAGGAGCGCTCAACTTGCGCGTCTGGCTCCCAGAGTCGGGCTCGAATCAACGCCTTGGCGCAGTGCAGGAACGCTTCCTCCACCGTCACCTTGAGGATGCAGATGGGCAACTTGCCCTTGATCGCCAGCGGCTGCAGCAGTTCCGCCTCCGTGGACATCTCAGCCTGCCCGTTGACCCGCAACGTCTCCGTCAAGCCTGGCACGAAGAACACCAGACCCACGTAGGGACGTTCGATCAGGTTCATCAACGTGTCCACCTGACGATTCCCCGGCCGGTCCGGCAGCAACAGCGTCTTGTCGTCCAGCACGTGCGCCAGGGACCCGGGCGGGTCGCCCCGCGGCGAGGCGTCCGCCCGCCCGTCGGCACGGGCGGAACTGATGACGTAGAACGGCGACAGGGCGATGAACTTCCGGCAGTGAACGTCCAGGTGGTCCAGGACCTTGAGGCCGGCCCGCGCGGCGGGCGAGCGATAGACCTGACGAAGCTCCGCCAAGGTGTCGATAGTCATCACGACCCTCCGTTCCGCCAGCGCAAGAACCACGCCAGCACGCTACATGCACGGAACCGCTGACGTGCCCAGACCGCGCGTGGACTGGTCGTCGGGACCTGGGTTGGGCAATATCGTGGTAGCGCCCGCAGAGCCGCGGAACCGCACGGATATCGCGTGAGGCCCCGCCCGGCATGTTCCAGCCGCGTATCGTTTCAAGGGCCTCTTGCTCCAAGCCCCGCTTGCTTTGCGGCACGCGCTCGCTTGCGCTCGTTCGCTCGGTCCAGACAGTACCTGCAACTCGTGGCCCGTTGCCCCCCGTCGAGCACGGCTGCGGGTCTTTTGCCGTAGGCGCGACACAAACCCACAGCGATGCGACTACGTCGCAACTCGGCCGCTCTCCTTCACGCAGCGTCGAGACACACCCGACACCTAGTCCTCTTCCATCTCGAGGGGAGACGAGCAGTGCAATCAGCGCACCGACCTTCAGCCTTCAGGCGCTGTCGGCGTGTGCCGTTGTGGGCAAGATGGCTGGCTTGGCATCTCAGCGCACGCTCAACGTCCAACAGGCTTCCGGACATATGTCACGAACCACTGGGACAGGACACCAGAAACCAGCGCCTGCAGCGCGCAGGCGTCCTCGGGCACCGTGATGTACGTCACGTCCGATGCAGCCAAGGCCGGCAGCGACCGCAACTACTGACCGCGCACCCGGTCGAGTCGGCCGCGGCCTGAGCCTCGGCGTAGGCTGCGAACGGGCCGAGCCACGCCGGACCACAACGCATCGCCCACGCACAGTCAGTACGGTGGATCGTAGCCTGGCCGTCGAAGCCGCCCGGGTCGACAACGTAGCGCGGCACGCCGGGCGTCTCGCCAGTCATCTCGGCTAGCGTAGCCCAAGACCGGGACACGCGGCGTTGATTCGGGTCAACTCGCCGATCGTCGGCGCCGTCGGCGCCTCCGCCGAGGCAGATGGTAGCATACCGTTCGCCACCGGGCACACGGCTGACGGCTGGGGCGAGGAGGACCGACCGGACCATCCCGATCGCGAGTTGCAAGACAACGGCGTGCAAGCCGCGGTTGGAGAGCGTCGGGCTGCCCGAGGCGCCGCCTCGGGCGAATCGCAGATGAGGAGATCGGCATGTACGAACGCAAGCTGACGGCCGCGCTGCTGCTGTCGTTGACCGCGCTGGCCGGTCCCGTTCTGGCCCAGCCCTTCCAGGGGACGGCATTCTTGAGCCCCACCGTGATCACGGACGCAGACGCGTCGTCGCTGCGCGGAGTCGAGTACACAGGCCGCGGCGAACGGCTCATCTGGGACTACCGCGTCTTCGACTGGATCACCGTCGACGCCTACCTGTTCGAGGCGAGGTACGACGGCGGCCTGATCGAGTTCCAGGTCAACCCCGAGTTCGAGAGCGAGGAGGCCGCGCGGGAGCAGGTGGACACGTACGCCCCCGCGCTCGGACGGCTGCCGGCAGTGCTGCTCTCACGGGCCAGGAGCGTCCACGTGAACTCCGGCACGCCCGACCACCCCAACGCGGCGAGGCGGAGAGTGTCGCAGGTGTTCGGCGGCAACTTCCATGACCGGAGCTTCACGATCCATACGGGCCGGGGTGAGGAATACATCGCGGGCGGGTTCCTCGAAGAGGTACTGTTTCACGAGGGTGCGCACGTCTCGCTACAGGACCATCAGGACACGGCCGGCTGGATGGAGGCGCAGCAGGCGGACGGCGGCTTCATCTCCGACTACGCTCGCGACAACCCGACGACCGAGGACGTGGCGGAGAGCGCCTCGGCGTACTTCGTGCTGAGGTTCCGGTCGGATCGGCTCTCGGCGGCGGACCGGGACGCGATCACGGCGGCCATCCCGAATCGGATCGGCTACTTCGACGGCCAAGGGCTCGACTGGTCGCCCTACATGACCGCGGTCCCTGCGTTGCCGGTCCCTGCGCTGCTGATCGGCGCCGCCCTGATGCTCTTCGCAAGGGCGCGGGCCGGGCTGCCCGGGCGGTGAAGGGTTCGAAAGACGACATCACGGACGCGTACTCGGGAGACCTCGGCGGGGTGCCGTATGTCGAGACACATGGCATCAGGATCTGAGACGTCTCGAAGAACCGTCAGACGGCCACCTGGACGAGGTGCACGCCATACGCGACCGGACCGGGGCCGACCTCGTACACCTGATCGTCAGCGACTACGGCGGCCTGTGCGGCGTCGCCTACATCGGCGACCCTTTCGCCTACCACGTCTGCGACGGCCACACCTTCGCGCACGAGCTCGGGCACAACATGGGAATGTTCCACGATCGTTTCCAGGTCCAGACGAACGAGGGCGGCGCGTACGCCACCTCGGCGACCCGCTGGGCGTCGAGCACAGGGCAGGCGTTTCGGCGCGGGACGGGCTGGACGGTCCCGCCGATGTGGCGGCGGTTCTCGATGCGACGGGAGCGGTCGTGGCCGGGTGGCGCGACCGCCCTCCCGACGGCGTCAACCGGCCCCCCGGTGACGGTGGGGAAGCTAACGGACCGGCGGCTGGAGTCGGCCGGGAGCGAACTCGATCTGGTGGTGTCGCAGACGTTCGCCGACCCGGACGGCGACCCGCTGGTCCATGCGGCGGCGTCCTGGACAGGTTCAGGACCTACAGCTTCGCCAGGTTCCCCAGCGAGGACTGCCAGCCGAACTGCCAGCCGTTTCTGACGAAATGAGACGGTTTCTGACGGTTTCTGACGTATTCAGTCGACGAAATACTCAATGAATTCGGTATTCACTGAGGTTCCTGCGGATCTGTATACAGACTCCCAGTCCTTGCCGCCGTTCCAGGTGGGGCACGCGAAGACCTGCTGCCCCACCGCGGTGAAGGTGACCTCGGCGTTCTCGGTCACCGCGCCGGTCGCCCCGTCGATGCCGCTGATGACGTTCTGGAGCACCGTCGGCGTGGCCCACAGGAACTCGCCCGTCGCCCGGTCGAGGGTGTAGACGACGCCGGTCTTGCCGGGGATGCCGGTGACGACCTGGCGCGTCTCGCCCGGCTGCAGCCGCGGGTTGATCCAGCTCACCTGCGAGGGGTCGGGGGCCACCGCGGTGTCGACGAGGATGCGCTCGAAGGGATGGTCGAGGTCCCAGTGGTCGTTCAGGTGCTGGTAGTACCAGCGGATGTCGCCGGTGCCAGCGTCGAGGGCCAGCGTCGAGTTGTGGTAGAGGTGCTGCAGGTCGACCCCGCCGAGCATGAACTTGGGGGCCGGCGAGGTGACCGACGTGCCGACGTAGATCATGTCCAGCGCGGGGTCGTAGCTGGGGACCATCCACGCGCCGACGTGCGAGCGCTCCTCGAACGGAATGGCGCCCCAGCTCTCGTCGCCGGGCTCGCCGGGCCCGGGAATGAGCCGCCGCCGCCACACCTCGTCGCCGGTCAGCGCGTCGTGGGCGACGACCACGCACGCCTCGGGTCCGCCCCGCGGCAGGCAGCTCCGGCCCGAGACGGCCTTGCCGCCCGCGATTATCGGCCCCGCGCCCTGCATGGCCGCGTTCTCGCGGTAGTCGAGGACCTGCGTCTCCCACACCATCTCGCCGCTCTCGGCGTCGAGGGCGAAGACGTGGGTGTCGACGCTGGTGTCGATGATGAGCCGGTCGTAGATGGCGATGTTGCGGTTGTTGGTCGAGAGGGCGCCCAGCAGGTACTCGCCGACGTCGTCGGGCACATCGCGCCGGTGCTCCCAGATGAGGTCGCCGGTCGCCGCGTCGATGGCCTGGATGACGTCGTTGGGGTTGGGCATGTACAGCACCCCGCGGTAGGCGAGCGGCGTGCCCGACTGGAACCCCTGGGTGAGCCCCCGCGACCACACCATGCGCAGGTCGCCGACGTTGTCGCGGTCGATCTGGTCGAGGGGGCTGTAGCCCCACCCGTCGGTGGTGCGGCGCCACGTCAACCAGTCCTCGGGGGCCGGCGCCTGCAGCATGGCGTCGGTGACGGGCACGAACTCGCCGGCGGGCTGTGCGTGAGCGGGCGCCGCGCCCGACGCAACCGCCAGGAACGCCACACCGATCACCGCCATGCTTCGCGCAAGGACACACCTGCTGTTCATCGTCCGCTCCTGTTCCCCGAGATCGACGACGTTAGCGCCGATACCGGCCGAATACCATTGACTCGCATCAAGCCCGTGTCTTCCCCGAGCCGCGACTGACGAGCGGATATTGCTCCGGGTGATCCAGCGAATCGACGGCCAGGTCGATGTCGAGCTCAGGCCAATGGAGATGGCGCGGACTGAGCAACTGGACGGCGGTGATCTCCCGGACGGACGCGTCCTCGAACCACGGGAAATCCCTGAACGATGCGTAGACTTCCCGTTCGCCGATGCGGATGCGGAAGCCGTGTCGCGAGACGTTGGTCACCCGTGTCGACACGGCTTCCGCCATCCTCCGTTCACTGCAGAAGCGCCGCGATTCCCGTCAGCGTCTCCGCCAGGCCGACGAGCCGCTGCTCGGTCCGCCCGCTGGCCGCCGCCGCGTCCTCCCCGAGCGCCTCCGCCGCCGACGTCAGCTCCGCAGCCAATGCCGAGTCGGTGTCCGCCCCGCGGGCGCGGTCGAGCAGGGCCGACAGCGCCGCGCGGCGGTCGGCGCCCAGCGTGTCGTTGCGCTCGAGCTGGTCGAGGTAGGCGCGCGCGATGACCGGCCGCGCCGGCCAGTCGATGGCCCGCTGCTGCTGGGCGTTGAACGCGGCCGGCACGATCGAGGCGGCGGCCGCGAGCTCGTTCTCGGTCAGGTGCTCGCTCGGCAGCAGCTCGAGGACGTCGAGGCCGCGCGCGATCTCGCTGCCGTAGATGTAGCCGCGGTACCAGTAGGCCGACCAGTGGCCGCCCATGACGAAGCGGTCGGCGTTGATGGGGCCGCGGTCGAAGAACGCGATCTCGACGGGGTTGGCCGAGTCGGTGAAGTCGAAGACCGAGATGCCCCCCTGGTACCAGGACTGCACCATGATGTCGCGGCCCGGCACCGGCACGAGCGAGCCGTTGTGGGCGACGCAGTTCTCGGTCTCGGTCTGCGGGGCGGGCAGCTTGTAGTGGCTGCGGAACTCCATGCGGCCGTCGACGATGTCGTAGATGGCGTTGGCCCCCCACTCGCGCGGGTCCGAAGCGCGGCAGCGCGGGCGCCCGCCGCCGCCCCACTCGTCGGTGAAGACGACCTTGGTGCCGTCGTTGTTGAACGTGGCCGAGTGCCAGTACGCGAACGACGGGTCGGTGACGTCGTCGAGCCGGACCGGGTTCACGGGGTCGGAGATGTCGAACAGGATGCCGTTGCCCGAGCACGCGCCGGCCGCGAGGCCGATGTCGGGGAACGCGGTGATGTCGTGGCAGCGGCTGGTCTCGGCCGTGCTCTGGGTGCCAGGCCCGTGGTCGCCGCCGGGCCAGAGGCCCCCGGCCCGCCCGGTTTCGGGGTCGCGGAACACGAACGGACGGCTGACGACGGCCGAGTCCTCGGGGTTGGCCAGCGGGACCTGGATGACGTCGATGCGGAAGAGCGCGCTGTCGGGGTTCTCGGCCGGCGACTCGTCCGAGCAGCCCGCCATCTCCTCGGCCGAGCGGACCCCCGCGGCCCCCGAGCCGTAGACGTAGATGTTGCCCTCGTCGTCGGGGTCGGTCACGACGGTGTGAGTGTGCGACCCCCGGCAGGTCTGCACCGCCGCGACCTGCCGCGGCATGCGCATGTCCGAGATGTCGAAGATGCGGACGCCGCGGAACCGCTGCTCGCTCACCGGCTCGGCCACCCCCTGCAGCCCGCAGTCGAGCCGCCCGCGGGTCTGCTCGACCGACATGACGAGGAGGTTGCCGACCACCGAGATGTCGCCCTGGCCGCCGGGGCAGACGACCGAGCTGACGAGGGTGGGCGAGGCGGGGACCTCGACGCGGTAGGTGTTGAAGCCGTGGTAGCTGCCCACGAAGACCTGGTCGCCGGCGAACGCGAGATCGGTGTTGCCGAAGCTGAGGAGGCCGCGGCGCTGGGGGCTGTCCCCTTCGTCCTCGTCCTCCGCTTCCTCGGCCGCCTCCACCGCCTCGCCTTCCTCGGCGTCGGCGCCCTCGCCCTCCTCGGCGTCCTCGCCCTCGCCCTCCTCGGCGTCCTCGCCCTCGCCCTCCTCGGCGTCCTCGCCCTCTTCGGCGTCGTCACCGGCCTCGGCCGCCTCCGCCGCCTCGGCCTCAGGCTCCGGGTCCGTCGGGACCGGCATGGGCCGCCCCGCCGGGTTGTTCGGATCGAAGAAGCCCTCGGGCTTGGGCCGCGTGGCGACCAGCGCCATGTTCCACAGCGCCTGCCCGGCGTCGGCGAAGCCGGCCGCGAGCTGCACCCGCGGGTCGGGGGTCAGCTCGGCCATCATCGCGTCCATGCGGTTGATCTCGGCCGTCTGGTCGGCGACGACGTCCGAGGTGAACCCGAAGAGCACCGAGTCCTGCGCCGCGCCGGGCTGGCGCAGCAGGTTCTCGACCATGGTGACGGCGCCGCGGTGGTGCTTGATCATCAGCTCGAGGAAGAGCCGGTCGAACGCGGCACCCTCCGCCCCGGCGAGGCTCGCCATCTCGTCGGCCGTCAGCATGCCGGGCATCGGCTGGAAGCCCTCGGCGTGGTGCGCGTCGACGGCGGTGACGTCCTGGCCGCGCTCGCGCAGCCAGTCCTGCATCATCTCGATCTCGTCCTCCTGCGAGAGCTCGATGCGCAGCGCCGTCGCCCGCATCGCGTCGCTGGCGGTGCTGGTGTCGAGCAGCGCGGTCATCTCGAGGGCCTGGGCGTGGTGCGAGATCATGCCCTGCATGAACCGCACGTCGGCCTCGGTGAACCGGATGCCCGCGAGGTCGGAGGCCTCGGCGGCCGAGATGGTCCGGCTCGGCTCGCCGGGCGCCCCCGGCTGCACGATGGGGGGCTGCGCCTGGGTCGACGCCGCGCCGAGCGACAGGAACGCCATGCCCGCCGCGAGGACCGCGGCGCGCAGCGGGAACGAGAGAGTCTGTCGGGTCATGGGTTGTCTCCGCCAACCTGGGGGTCGGCCCGTGTTTCCGGAAGCACACATTCTAACCGCCGTGGGCGAACCCGCGACCCGCCGGCGCGGCCGCCTCGATGCGCGCGGCACTCCGAGGCCGGTTCGCCGCGCGCCCGACGCCGCGAGTCCATGGGAACCGCCACCGGTGCCCATGGATCAGGACGGCACATGCCCGACCGGCGTTTCGTTCGTGACGTGTCGGCCGACCCTCCGGTGCCCGATGGAACGTGGAGGCGGTCCGCGACCATCGCGGTCCTCGCCGCGTTCCCGTGCGCCGATCGCCGCGACCGGCGGCACGCGCCGGCGGCCGGCGAGGCCCGGTCCTTGACGGCGGTGTGCGCGTCTGGTTTAGTGAGAGGCATGGCGCCGTTGAAGCCGGCGGCGGTGGTCGCGGCAGCGTTGCTGCTCTTGGCGGCGGTCGCCGCGACGAGCGTGGTCCCGCACGCACACGGCCACGACGTGGAGGGCGCCGCCGACTGCGATGCCTGTCACTTCCGGCATCTGTCGGTGATCGAGACCGACAGGGCCCCCGCACCTTCCGCGCCGGACCTCGTCGCGCACGCCGCACCGTCCGCCCACCCGCAGGGCGAACACGGCCCGGCCGTTGTCATCCGACCCACGCGCGGCCCACCGGCGTAAGCTCCTTCCGGTTCGTTCCCGACTCACACGCACCTCGCGTCACGCTGTGTCAGGCGGTGGTGCAGAACGCGCGCGCACGAGTGGCGTCGCCCGATGACGCGGCTCCACTGACTCGAGCCGGTCCGGAGCTCCCCGGCCGCTTCCGCCGGCCGGACGGATTGGGCGTCCTCGAAGGCATGTCGTTCGTCGGCCCGCGACGGCGGCCGGGAGCCGTTATCCGCCGCCATCCAAGCGGCGCAGCGTTTCGACGACGACAGCGACCGGCGGCGCATCGGCCGCGTGCCGGCGACCGTCGACCCGGAGTCGCCGTTCGCGGCGACCGACGCCTGGCCGTCGTTCGAGCGGACGCCGACCGACAGCGAGGGAGACGTGATGTCAACGCAAACGACACGGTTCGCGCCGCGCGCCTCACGAGGCTGGCTCCAGCACTTCGTGCTGGCGTGGCGGGCATTGCGGCGCACGCCTTCCTTCACCGTTCCCGCCGTGGTGACCATCGCCCTGGGAATCGGGGCCGCGACGGCGGTCTTCAGCCTGGTCTACGCCATACTTCTCCGTCCATTTCCCTACCCGGACGCGGACCGACTGGTGCGGGTGTTCACCGTGGCGCAGAGCGAGCAGGGGGCCGAGAGAAACGCCTCGCTGCTCGACATCGAAGACTACAACCGGCGTTCGAGCCTGCTGGAGAACATCGGCGGGTACACGGTCTTCAATTCCCAGATCGAGGGCGACGGTCTGGCGGAGGCCGTCGTCATCGCGCAGTTGAACCAGGAGGCCATGCACGCGGTGGGCGTGCAGCCGGTCCTGGGCCGGCTCTTCACCGAAGAGGAAGACCGCAGGGGCGGGCCGGTGAACAAGGCGCTGCTCAGCCATGGGCTGTGGCAGGGTCGTTTCGGCGGTGCGCCCGACGCGCTGGGGAAGATGATCCGCTTGCCCATGGGCGAATTCGAGGTGGTCGGGGTGATGCCCGCGGGCTTCGGTTACCCGGACCGGGCGACGCTCTGGCTCACGATGGAGGCTTGGTACGCGCTGGGGCTGGACAGCTATCGCGAGAAGCAGCGTGATCAACGGTGGTACGCGACCGTCGCGCGCCTCGCGCCCGGCGTGTCCCTCGAACAGGCGCAGGCCGAGATGGGCGGGGTGGCCCGGCAGCTCGCGGCGGAGTTTCCCGCCACCAACCGGGACGTCGGCGTTCGTCTCGTGCCTCTGCGCGATGCCGAGGTGGGCGAGGTGCGTCCCTACTTGATGTTGCTCACCGCCGGTGTGTCGCTGGTCCTGCTGATCTGCATCTTCAACGTGGCCAATCTGCTGGTCGCACGGGCCCTCACGCAGCACAAGCAGTACGTGCTGCAGACGGCGCTGGGGGCGGGACGGTTCGAGCTGACGAAGGGATTCCTGGCCGAGAGCCTGCTGCTCGCCGCGGTCGGGGGTGCCGGCGGCGCCGCCATCGCGTGGGTGGCGGTCCGCGCGTTCCAGACGCTGCTGCCCGACTCGCTGCCGATGTGGATGCACTTCGCGGTCGACCCCTACGTGCTGGCATTCTGCGTCGCGGCGACGGTGGTCAGCGGGCTGGCGCTCGGGGTCGCGCCCGCGGCGATGGGCTCGCGAGTGAATCTCACCGAGGCGCTGAAGGACGGGACGCGAGGGAGCTCGGGCGATTCGTGGGGGCGTTCCGCGCTCGTCGTGGCGGAAGTGGCGGCCTCGCTGCTGCTGTTGCTGGGCGCGGGGCTCCTGATGAAGACGTTCGTGCAGATGCAGAACGCCGATCACGGTTTCGAGGCCGAGAACCTGATCGTGGCGAGCGCGCGCAACAGTCTGTTCTCGCAAGCGCCGCGCGCGGAACGGGCCGCGCTGCTCGCGGCGCATCACGAGCGCGTGCTGGCGCGACTGCGCGCCATTCCCGGGGTCGACAGCGCGGCGGTCACCAACTCGCTCCCCTACGCGGGCGGCACGTTGCGGCACGGGCGGCTTCGGGTTCAGGGCCGGGCGGAGGAGGAAACCCAGTTTCTGCTGCCGACGGCCGGCGCCGACGTCTCGTGGGACTACTTCGAAGCGATGCGGATTCCCTTGACGGCGGGCCGGTTCTTCGACCGCACCGACGCGAGCGACAACGCGCCGGTGGTCATCGTCAACGAGGTCGGCGCGAGGGCGCTCTTCGGCGAGCGGAACCCGATCGGGCAGATGGTGCAGTGGGGAGACACGGTGGGGCCGTCGAACCCGTACTGCCGCGTCGTCGGGGTGGTGGGCGACGTCAGACACGAGGGCGCGGAGCGTGACGCCATCGAGCTGTACTACCCGTTCACGCAATGGCCGGTGGGCGGCGGCTACTACGTCTTGCGCACGCGTCTGGACCAGACCGCGGTGTCGGGGGCGATTCGGGCCGCGGTCACGGAGGAGGACCGGAACGCGGCCGTCGTTTCGATCCGGAGCATGACGGAACGAATCGACGCCGCGCTGTGGCAGCGCCGGCTGTGGGGGGTCCTGTTCTCGGTGTTCGCGGCGTTGGCGCTGTCGCTGGCCGGCGTCGGGTTGTACGGACTGTTGAGCTACTCCGTTTCGGTGCGCGCGCGCGACATCGGCATCCGGTTGGCGCTCGGGGCGACGCCGGCGGGCGTGCGGGCCATGGTCGTTCGACGCGGAATGGCGCTGGTCCTGCTCGGACTCGCCGTGGGGTTGGTGCTCTCGGCGGGCGCTCTCCGAACCATCGCCCACCTGCTGGTCGACGTCGCGGTGCTCGACTGGGCCGTCTACGCGTCGGTGGCCGGCTGTCTGGCCGCAGCCGGACTTCTGGCGTCGCTGTGGCCGGCCGTCCGGGCCTCGCGGCTCGACCCCGCGCAGTCGCTGAGGAGCGAATAGACGAAACGCGTTCGCAGAACGCCCGGATCCGGATAGCCGCGGCCCGGGCTACCGGGCGCCGCCGCCGCCGGTGGTGGTGTCGAGCGAGAACGGATCGGGGCCGCGCCCTTCCGCGAACTCCTGCTCCATCATCCGGTGGCCGATGAACATCGCGGGCAGCCCGTAGTTGCCCTCGTGGCACCGCGGTTCGTAGTAGATGCGGTTCTGCAGGTCGCTCTGGCGCCTCAACTCCTGCCGGACCGTCCACGGCGCCGTCCAGGTGGTCGGGTCCGAGAGGGTCGCCTCGTAGACGAGGGTGTCGGCGTCGACCACGGTGTACCGCTCGACGAGCCGCCGGTTCTCGGCCGAGGCGCGATACGGGAACTTCGGCGAGAAGTTGGTGGTCTCGATGACCAGCGTGTCGCCCTCCCAGCGCCCACGCGAGTCGCCGTGGCGCAGGCGGACCCGGCTCGGCGGGTGGGTCCCGCCCAGGTTGACGACGCGCTGGAAGCCCTGGCCCTGCCCGACGTCGTAGGCGATGGCGAGGGCGTCCTCGCCCTGGGTGATGCGCCGGTGCCCGTTGAAGTCGGGCGTGCCGCCCAGCATGCACCGGTCGCCGAGGCTCTGGTCCTCGGGCCCGTCGTGGCGGTTCATCCGCAGCGTGTTGTAGAAGGGCGGGATGTCGAACCGGCGCGGCGACACCGGCCCGTAGTCGCCGCCCTCGCAGCCCGGCGCCTGCTGCTCGCAGGTCGGCGTGTTCCGCATCAGCATCGTCCGCCAGTCGCGCTTGACGTCCTCCCGCCGCTGCGCCTCCGGGGTCAGGGCGGGGATGCGCCCGTCCGGTGGGTCGACGACGAGCGACGTGCGCGGGCCCGCCGGCTTCGCCGAGCTGAAGACGGCGTTGTAGGCCCCCGACACGTCCTGCGCGCTCCCGCGCGGGCCGCGGACGTTGCGCCCCGGGTCGACCTGGCGCGACAGATCGCGGGCGGCGCGCTCTTCATCGGTCGCGAACTCCCGATCGCCCAAGTCGGGCGACCGCTCGAAGGGGGTGTCCCAGACGTCGAGCCAGATGCCCCCGAGATCCGGATGTCCCCATTCGGTCCTGGCGATGTCCTGCCCCGCCACCGGGGCGGCGGCGAGCGGGAAGACCACCACGACGGCGGCCAGCGCCGTCGCGACACGGAGTGAATCGAGCAGTCGTCGCTTCATGTCCCCGACCTCCTCGAAGCGGCCGCCGGCGGCCTTGCGGGCAAGGTTGACCCGACCATCATAGTGCTCCGCCCCTGGTTGGACAATGGCCCTGCGGTGGCGGGGCTCTGTTATCGTGTCGGCGGGAGGGACACCATGCGCTCGATCCTGGCAGGCACGGCGGCGGCGCTCGCCCTGCTGGTCGCCGGCTCCGCGCCGACGGCGCAGGAGCGGATCTTCGTCGACCAGTGGAGCCCCACCGAGTCGGTGCTCTACATCGCCGACGCCGGCGGGGCGAACCCGCGCAAGCTGGTGGCCGGTTCGGAGCGCGACTACAACGCGTCGTTCTCGTTCGACGACGAGTGGGTGGTGTTCACGTCCGAGCGCCACGGCTCGGCCGACATCTTCCGCGCGCGCGCCGACGGCACGGGGCTCGAGCGGCTGACCGACCACCCGGCCTTCGACGACCAGGCCGCGCTGTCACCCGACGGCCGGTCGCTGGCCTTCGTCTCGACCCGCGACCACGGCTCGACCGACGTCCACGTCCTGGACCTGCGGACGGGCGACGTGCGGAACGTCACAGACACGCCGGGCGGCGACTACCGCCCGAGCTGGTCGCCGGACGGCAGCATGCTGGCCTTCTCGTCCGAGCGCGGGAAGCCGCGGCGCATGGCGGCGGGGCGCTGGGAGCACATCCACGAACCGAGCGTCTACGTCATGCGGAGCGACGGCGGCGGCGTGCGCAGGCTGACCGCCGACGGCCAGCTCGCGGGGTCGCCCCGGTGGTCGGCGGACGGCCGGCGCGTGGTCTTCTACGAGCTCGCCGTCGAGGACACGTTCCGGGCGCGCGGGCGCGCCGGTCAGGCCCGGGTCGAGTCGCGCGTGGTGTCGGTCGACGTGGCCACCGGCGCCCGCACCGAGCATGCGTCGGGGCCGGGGCTGAAGCTGTCGCCGCAGTTCGTCGCGGCCGACCGCGTCGGGTGGCTCGCCAAGTCGGGGCCGGCCGCCACCCTCGCCTTCAGCGACGGCGCGAAGGGCGCCGCCGGCGACATCGGCAACCCCTCGTGGTCGCACGACGGGCGGCGGGTCGTCTATCAACAGGGGCCGATAGCGACCATCGCACGGCCGCGCGCGCCGGGCGAGGTGCTGGCCGGCCGCGATCCGGGGTTCGAGCTGCGCTACGCGAGCGGCTTCCCCGCGGTGTCGCCCGACGGGCGGCGGCTCGTGGTGAGCGAGCGCACCGGCCGCGGCCGGCCCGACGACCGGACGGGGCTCGCCGTCTGGGGCACCGACGGCGCCGACCCGCGGCGCATCTTCCGCGGCGACGGGTCGGTCATGAGCCCGCAGTGGTCGCCCGACGGGGAGTGGATCGCCTTCGGGGCCGGCGGCTACTTCGGGGCCCGCCGCACCCGCCCCGGCCGCGTGATGGTGGTGCGCCCCGACGGGTCGGACCCGCGCGCGGTCACCGAGGGCCCTCTCAACGCGGGGTTCCCGAGCTTCTCGCCGGACGGCGGCGAGGTCGTCTACCGCGTCTGGGGCGACACGGCCGAGGGGCTGCGCATCGTCGGCCTCGCGGACGGCGCCGTCCGGACCCTGACCACCGGCTACGACAACTTCCCGGCGTGGTCGCCGGCGGGCGACCTCATCGTGTTCAGCCGCCTCGCGGACGGCGACTTCGACATCTTCTCCATCCGGCCCGACGGCAGCGACTTGCGGCAGCTGACGACCACCCCCGGCGGAGACTCCCACCCCGCGTGGTCGCCCGACGGCGCGCACATCCTGTTCAGCAGCTCGCGCCACGGGTTCAAGGACGAGGCCCCGATGCACGACATCCCGCAGCCCTACGGCGAGCTCTTCATCATGCGCGCCGACGGCTCGGAGCAACGCGCCCTGACCGACAACCGCTGGGAGGAGGGCACCCCGGCGTGGGTGCCGGCGGCGGCGAAGACGGCGGCGCCCTGAGCTCGTGGCTTCGCGCGACGAGAGGCGAGGGCGCCGCCCCGCCATGACGACCACACGAGGATCGACGCGACCATGTCGACGCGAAGCCTGAACGTCGAGAGCGTAGCCGAGGGGCTGCTCGAGCTCCTCGAGTCCCGCGGCGTCCGGTGCTTCTTCGGGGGCGGAGCCGGCACCGACTTTCCCGCGATCATCGAAGCGTTCGCCAAGCGGCAGGCCATGGGCCGGTCCGGCGGCCTGCAGCCGGTCACCGTCGCCCACGAGATCACGGCGGTGGCGATGGCCCACGGCTACGCCATGGTCAGCGGCGAGCCCCAGGCGGTGATGGTGCACACCTTGCCCGGCACCGCCAACGCGCTCGGCGGCGTCATCAACGCCGCGCGCGCCCGGGTTCCGATGCTGCTGCTGGCGGGGCGGACCGCCATCACCGAACGCGGACTGCCGACCTCGCGCAGTCAGGGCATCCATTGGGCCCAGGAGTCGTTCGACCAGGCGGGAATGCTGCGCGAGTTCGTGAAGTGGGACTACGAGCTGCGCCGGGGCGACCAGCTCGAGACGGTGGTCGACCGCGCCCTCGCCATCGCGTGCAGCCCGCCGGCCGGCCCCGTCTACCTGACCCTGCCGGCCGACGTCATCGGCGCGCCAATGCCCGCGCTGACGGTCGGCGCATCTCCACGCCTCCGGCCGTCCTGTCCGTCCCAGCCCGCGCCGGCGGCGCTGCGCCGGGCCGCCGAGACCCTCGCGGGGGCGTCCAACCCGCTCGCGATCACCTCGTCGCTGGGACGGGACCCGGCCGCGCCCGAGGCGCTGGTCGAGCTCGCCGACCGCCTCGGGCTGCCGGTGGCCGAGACGTGGCCGACCCATCTCAACTTCCCGCGCGACCATCCGATGCACCAGGGCTTCGACGCCGGGGCCCTCTTCGACGAGGTCGACGTCGTGCTCGCGATCGAATCGGACACGCCGTGGTTTCCGGTCCACGCCGAGCCGCCCCGCGACGCGGTCGTCATTCAGGTCGACGACGACCCGCTCTACGCGACCTACCCGATCAGGGGCTTTGCCACCGACATCGGTCTGGCCGGGCACGCCGGCACCACCCTGCGGGCCCTCGCCGCGGAGCTGGAGCGGCTCCCCCTCGAACCCGCCGTCGCGGCGCGGCGCCGCCGATGGGCGGCCGCGCACGGCCGGCGGCGCGAGGCCTGGCGGACGGCCGGCGCCGCGGCGCAAGGCGCGACGCCGCTCGACTACGCCTGGATCTCGAAGTGCCTGGGGGACGTGCTCGACCCCCGGGACATCGTCGTCTCGGAGATCGTGCTCGACCCCACGCAGGTCTGCTTCACCCGCCCCGGCACGTTCTTCAACCACGCCCACTCGGGGGTGCTCGGCTGGAGCCCGGGGGCCGCGCTCGGGGCGAAGATGGCGCATCCCGACCGCACCGTGGTCTGCGCGCTGGGCGACGGCGCCCACGTGTTCGGGGTGCCGACGTCGACCCACCTCACCGCCCGGGCCTGCGACCTGCCGGTGCTGTTCGTCGTCTGCAACAACGCCGGTTGGGAACGCACGCGCCGGGCCACCCTCGAGCACGCCCCGGCGGGCTGGGCGGCCCGGAACCCGCCGATGCCGCTCTGCGATCTGACGCCTGCCCCGGCCTACGACGCGATCTGCGAGGCGAACGGCGGGTACGGCGAGCGGGTCGACGACCCCGCGCAACTGCCGGCCGCGCTGGCGCGCGCCCTCGACGTGGTGCGGCGCGAGCAGCGGCAGGCGCTGCTCGACGTAATCGCCGGCTGACCGGCGCCTGGATCACCCGAGCGCCCGGGTATCCACGGTCACCGTGAGCACGTCGAGGTCGTAGAACTGCTCGTGCTTCACCTCCTTCGCCACGTGGCGAAGGATGCGTGGGCCGACGTCCCTGGCGATCTGGTGGTCCGCGTCCAGCTTGCCGAGGCGGTCCTCGAGGTTGACGTCGTCGGGACCGGCGACGAGCTCGATCTGGAGATCGTCGTCGACCGGCCGCACCGCGACCCGGACGGGCTGCGGCCTCGACTCGTCCTGGCGCTCGAGCAGGTACAGGAACGCCTCTTCGCCGGCGAGCTGCAGGCGGTTGACGGCCAGCTCGTCCCAGCCGGCGCGCTCCGCTGCGCGGTCGAGGGCGGCGCGCAGCGTCGGTAGCGACCGCATGCCCGGCTCCAGGACGTCGCGCTGGGCGCGCTGCTTGAGGGACACCAGCAGGGTCAGGACCATCGCGACGATGCCCCCGGCCGCCATGCCGTTGTCGAGCGTGCCCCGGGACCACTGCGGCAGGTGGTCCGCGAAGATGGCGCCGAACTGGAAGCCGAGGCCCACCCAGAACGAGATGCAGACGATGAGGCCGCGCTCGTAGCCGAACCCGCCGGCGGTGACCAGCCGCACGCCCTGACGGAACAGCAGGACCATGAACACGAAGACGTAGGCGCCGGCGACGGGGCCGGGCACGACCTGCAGCAGCGCCGGCAGCTTGGGCACGAAGGCGGCGAGGACGAAGATGACCCCGCCCCACAGGGCCACCCGCCGCGCCGCGACGCCCGTCAGGTCGGCGATGGAGATGCTGGCCGAGTAGGTGGTGTTGGGCATGGTGGCGGCGAGGCCGGAGAGCAGGTTGCCCACCCCGTCCGCGTTCAGCGCCCGCTGGACGACCTTGAAGTCCACCGGCACGGCGGTGCGGTGCGAGACCCGCTGTATCGCGATGGCGTGGCCGTAGGTCTCGATGGCGCCGATGATGGTGACGATGACGAACGGGACGAGAAGGCCGAAGAACCGCCCGTCGAACGAGAGGTCCATCCCGGGCCAGCCGCTCCGGGGCAGGCCGAGCCACGCGGCGTCGGCGACCGGCGTCCAGTCGAGCATCCCGGTCGGGGCGGCGACGACGGTCCCCGCCACGATGCCGAAGAGGGGCGCCCACAGCCGGGCCGCGCCGGGCGCGTACAGCGACACCAGGACGATGGTCGCGAAGGCCGTGAAGGCGACCAGCGGCCGGCTCAGCGCAGCGGGGTCGACGCCGGGAGGCACCTCCGCCAGCATGTTCGTCGTGATGGGAAACAGGTTGACGGCAATCAGCATGATCACGGTGCCGCCGACCGTCGGCGTGATGAGCCGGCGGAAGAACGACAGCCGCGCCGAAAAGAAGAACTGCACCAGCGACGAGACGGCCACGAGGGTCGCGAGCAGCGACAGGCCGCCCGTCGCCACCGCCGCCGCCGAGACGCCGATGAACGCACCGGACGTGCCCATATAGAGGGCATAGCCGGCCCCGAAGGGCCCCGTCGGCCGGGCTTGCACGATGGTGGCGAGGCCGCTGATCACGAGGGCCGAGAACACCGCCCACTCCAGGCCCTGGGGGTAGTCGGCGGCGTTGAGGACGATGATGGGAATGAGGATGATGCCGGTCAGGATGACGGAGGCGACCTGCACGCTGAGCCCGAGGGTCAACCCGTCCGAGGGCGTTTCGTCGACGGCGTAGCGCAGGCGGGAATCGGACGTGGGCCCTCGTCGAGGGTCGCTCATGAACCGCTCCTTTCGGCGGGAGAACACGGCAGGCGGTACGGTGCCGATTCACGCGATTGCCGCCCGCCTTCGCGCGACAGGAAACGAGGCCGGGAACGTCTGGATGAAACGACTCGGGAACGAACGGAGACAGGGAACACAATCCCATTTCCCCGCCCTTCCCGGCCGCGCATCTTACCATCACTCTCGGGCGGCCGAGGTCCCATCCTGTGACACCGGGGCGGTAGTACGAGTTTGTTGGCTGCAACCAGACCACTACCGCCGCATTGCACGGCCGCACTCTTGAGTCTGTTGCATCGGGCTCCCAACCACTACCGATTCGTATTGGGCCCCGTCGCGTGGGATGCTGTTACGTGGGATGCTATTGAATGAACGCGATCCGGAAATGTCCGTCGCCGAGGGTTCCAAAGTCCTGACGCTGCTACATGCTGCTGGTGTCCTGCGGTCGCCTTTCGTTGGCGCAAGCCAGGCAACGTTGCACGGCGATGCGTCGCGCCCGTCTCCGTGCAACGCGGAGTTTCACCGCGGGCTGCCCAGCCGGCTCGACGGCCGGGCCCGGATCAGCGGCTCGCCGACTCTTCCAGGCGCGCGCCGCGCAGCAGGAGGGGGACGTCGCGGTTCCCCTCGTGGCAGGCGTACTCGAACATGACGTAGTCGGGGTCGCGCGTCAGCGGCATCGACACCGTCCAGGGCCCGTCGTACACCTCGGGGTCGTCGACCGTCACCTCCCACAGGAGCTCCTCCTCGGACACCCGCGTGAACCGCTCGACGACGTGGAGGGACTCGCTGACGGGAATGCCCTTCATGCGCCCCCCGCCCCCGCTCGACGCGATCATGCCGCCGTCGTTGAAGTTCCTCGTCTCCACCACCAGCGTGTCGCCCTCCCAGCGCGCGCGGGCGTCGCCCATCCACAGGCGCACGCGGCCGTCGAGGTGCGGCCGGTCGGTGATGGGGATGACGCGCACGTCGTGGATCATCTCGTAGTGGATGATGACGGCGTCGGGGGTCTGGATGAAGCGGTAGGCGTTGTTGTAGCCCGCGGGGAACATCGACCCCGGCACGCCCCGCGTGAGGCACCGGTCCCACACCGTCATGTGGCGGTAGTCGTCGCCCTCGCGCGCGCGGTTGTCGTCGCGACGCGCCTCGGCCCACGCCTGCACGGGGACCCGGCCGGTCGGCGGATCGACCACGAGCGACGTCTGGCGGCTCGACAGCAGCCGCGTTCCCGCGTCGAGCGAGCGGTTGACGTAGCCGAAGCTGGCCTCACGGTCCGCCGCCGTCAGGGCCGCGAATCGCGCCTCCTCCTCTTCGGTGAAGAACGCCCGGTCGGCGGTCTCCCCGGGGACGGCCACGCCCGAGTACGCGAAGTACGTCCCGCGCTCGAAGGGAGTGATGGTCGCGTTGGTCCACACGCCCGCGATGTCCGGCCGCCCGTCGGCGGTGCGCGGGGCCGTCCACGCGGGTTCCGCTGCCGCGTCCTGACCGGCCGGGCCCTGTCCGCCTGCCGCCGGCGTCGCCGTCACCGCCACCCCGGTCGCCACCGCCACCACCAACAGCCAGGATCGATTGACCACCATGACCTCCTCGCGAACGCTGTCCGAGACGGGATTCCCGCAGTAAACCACAACCTCCCGGTGGACCGACAGCCGCCCGTCGCACCGGCATTGCTGCACCGGTCCCTGGAGCCGGTGTGGGATACTTGTATCTCCCGC
The DNA here is from genome assembly GCA_965207615.1 of Vicinamibacterales bacterium. Taxonomy (GTDB): domain Bacteria; phylum Acidobacteriota; class Vicinamibacteria; order Vicinamibacterales; family UBA8438; genus JAJEEA01. The sequence goes on along the minus strand of CBDBMZ010000003.1, from coordinate 5,380,563 downwards.
TGACCACAGGAGGACCTGATGGGCGCCGTTTCCCTTCGCCTGCCCGACGACGTCTCCCGTCGCTTGCAGCAGTTGGCCGACCGCACGGGACGCAGCAAGACCTTCTACATGCTAGAGGCCATCCGGGAGCACCTCGACGATCTCGAGGACCTCTACCTAGCCGAGCAGCGGCTCATCGACCTTCGCGCGGGAAAGTCCGGGACCGTGCCGCTCGACGAAGTGATGAAGCGGCATGGCATGGACGATCGAGCTTGACCGCGCCGCGGTGCGGGACCTGCGCAAGCTCGACCGACAAACGGCGCGCCGCATCCTCGCGTTCCTGCATGGCCGCGTCGGCACGCTGGACGATCCGCGGAGCATCGGGCAAGCCCTGAAGGGCTCCCGATTGGGCGAGTTCTGGAAGTACCGGGTGGGTGACTGTCGCATCATCGCCCGCCTCGAGGACAGCGCCCTTCGCGTGCTCGTGGTGAGGATCGGCAACCGACGCCACGTGTGCCGATGATTCCGGAGTGTCTCAGTCCGAATTGCCGAGCAGCGCCTGCTGCCACGGCAGCAGCGCGCCGAGCCCGTCGTCGCCCGCGGTGGCGATGCGTTCCAGGGCCGCCCGTGGCGCAATCAGGTCTGCGTCGATGGCCAGCGCCTTCGCCGCCCGGTCCCGGCGCTGCCTCAGCGCCGCGACGTGCTTCTCCTGAGACTGGGTGAGCCGTGCGCGCGGCTTGCCCGCGGGGCGTTTCGGCCACTTTGCGCGGTCGAGAGCGAGGGCGCCGTCCGCCGCCTGCGAGAAGCGCGCGCGCCGCGGTCCCCGCAGTGCGCGCGGCGATACCCGCTCTCCGCGGTCGAGGCGCTGCGCGGCGTCGACGAGATCCAAGTTCGACATGACGTGAAACGGCGGGCGGTCCGCGGTGCGCGCCTCGCCCTCGCGCCAGTGCCACAGCGCGCGCAGGACCGCGCTCGCTCGCGGCCCGAGCGCGTAGCTGCCCTTTACGCGCCACTCGGTCTCCGGGTCCCGCTCGCGGACGATGCGCGCGGCGGCCACCGCGCGCCGGCACGACTGCTCCAGCCATGCTCGGCGGCCAAGATCGTCGAGCCGCCGCTCGAGCCGCTCCGCCAGGGAAAGGAGATAGTGCGTGTCGTTGCGCGCGTACTCGGCGAGCCGGGGCGCCAGTGGCCGCCGCGCCCAGTTCGCCGTCTGCAGGCCCTTGGGCAGGGCGACGCCGAAGTGCTCGGCGACCAGGGCGGCGTAGCCGTACTTCGCGGCGCCGGTGAGCCGCGCCGCGATCATGGTGTCGAAGACCGCGCGCGGGGCGCCGAGGCCGAGGCGGTACAGCATGCGCAGATCGAAGTCCGCGCCGTGCATGACCATCTCGGTCGCCGCCAATGCCTCGAGCAGGGGCGCCAGGACCACGCCGGCGAGCGGGTCGACGAGCTCGTCGGCGCCGGGCAGCCCGACCTGCACCAGGCACACCTTCTCCCGGTAGCAGTGCATGCTGTCGGCTTCGGTATCGACGCCGACGCGGTCGGCGGCCGCGATGCGCGCGGCGAGGGAGGCGAGGGAGGCAGCCGTCTCGATCACGGCGCGTCGGCCACCCACATGTCGGCCTGCACGGCGCTGCGGCCGGGCGAGCCGCCGGCCACGTAGAACCGGCCGTCGATGATCGCCGCGGCGGGCGACGACAGCGGCATCGGCAACGTCCCCACCACCTCCCACTCGCCGCCGGGGGACAGGGCGAGGATGTCGGGGTCGACCTGCTTCGACTCCCCCGGCGCCGTGGTGTGCCCGCCCGCCATGTAGATGCGGCCGCCGTGCACGAAGGTCGACCCCTCGGCGTGCGAGTGGCCCTTGGGCAGGGGCGGGCCGCTCGTCCAGGTGTCGGTGGCGGGGTCGTAGACGTCGACCCGGGCCTGGTCGAGCTGCTCGCTGTCGTGGTGGAACTGCCCGCCGATGGCGTAGATCTTCCCGTCGAAGGTCAGGCACGAGAACTGGTTGCGGGGCACCGGCATCGGCGCGGCCGGGGTCCACGCGGCGCGGCGATCCGCCTGCCACGCGTCGAGGTCGAGCACCCAGTGGTCGGGCGAGTCGGTGTCGCGGTCCTCCTCGACGCCCCCCATGTAGTGCAGCCGGCGGCCGACGAGGGCGAGGCCGCCGCCGCCCCGCGTCTCCGGCAGCAGCGGCGCCGCCGTGTAGCGGTCGAGGTCGACGTCGTAGCGCCAGACCTCGGCGATGGTGTGCCCGCGGTACCCGTCCTTGAACCCGCCCGCGAACCACACGGTGCGGCCGTCGAGCACCATGTTCATGTGGGTGATGGCGCTCGGCAGGTCCTGGATGCGCGTCCAGCTCCCGTCCGCCGGGTCGAAGAGGTGCGACTGCTTGCTCGACCGGACCCCGTCGGTGTAGCCCCCGAACAGGTACAGCCTGCCGTCGAGGACGACGGTGCCCGGCTCCCATTTCTCGACCGGCATGTCGGGCAGCCTCTCCCAGTCCTGGGCGCCGGCGGCCGCGGCGCTCAGCACGCCCACGGTCAGCGCCGCGGTGAGCACGGCCCGCAGTCTGCGCCGGCTGCGGGGTCGGTTGGCGGTCGATGGCCTGGCGACGTGCATGACTTGCAGTCCTTTCTCGACGGGTCGAGGAAAGCAGGAACCGAGGGAACGGGCGCCTCGGCGTGAACCGGCAGTCCCCGCAGTGCCGGCTCCCTATCCCCCCCCGAAGACGCGTGCGAGCTGCACCACCGAGAGCCCGAGGATCACGAGGACGACCAGCGCCCCGGCGATGTTGGCGATCCGCGAGTTGCGGTGCCTGCCCATGATCCCGGTGTGGTTCACGACGACGAGCAGCAGGATCAGGGTCAGCGGCAGCACGACCGCGTTGCCGGCCTGGGCGAGCAGGATGATCTGGTACGGCGACGCGCCGAGGAAGATGCCGAAGACCATGCCCGTCAGCAGCACGCCGCCCCAGAGCAGGCGAAAGCGGTTGCTCTTGAGGTCGGAGCCCCATCCCAGGGCGCCGCTCGCGGCGTAGGCGGCGGCCAGCGGGGCGGTGACCGACGAGGTCAGGCCGGCCGCGAAGAGCCCGATGCCGAAGAACAGCGGCGCCGCGGGCCCGAGCACGGGCTCGAGGCGCGCCGCCACCGCCGCCACGTCGGCGTCGCCGCCCTCGCCCATCAGGGGCGAGGCGGCGATCACCACCGCCGCCGTGATCAGGCCGCCGAGGGCCACCGAGAACAGGGTGTCGCGTCGGCTCTCGCGGAGGTTCTCGTCGTTGTTCTCCGCGTCGGGCCACCGCTCGAGGACGGCGCTGGCGTGGAGGAACAGGTTGTAGGGCACGACGGTGGTGCCGATGAGGGCCAGCACCGTGAGCAGCGCCCCCGCCGGCACCCGCGGCACCAGCAATCCGGAGAAGAGATCGACGAGATTGGGCGCGGTGAGGACCGCGGTGAGCACGAAGACCACGCTCATCAGCCCCACGAGGGCGACCAGGGCGTTCTGGATGGTCTTGTAGGTGCCGGTCATCAGCAGGGCGCCGGCCAGCCCGCCGATGACCGCCACCAGGAGCGCCTGCGGCAGCCCCGTGAGCAGAGTGACCCCAAGCGACGCGCCGAGCAGGTTGCCGGTCTGGAACGCGGCGTTCCCGACGAGGATGGTCGTCGCGATGAGGCCGAGGGCGCCGGCCCGGAGCCGCGGGTTCGCGAGGCTGTCGCGGATGGCCTCGGCGAGCCCCCGCCGGCCCGCGAGGCCGACCCGCGCCGCCATGTCCTGCAGGACCGCGGTGGTGACCACCGAGAACAGCACCGCCCACAGCAGCGCGGTCCCGTACCCGGCGCCGGCGCGGCTCGCGGTGACGAGGGTTCCCGGTCCGATGAAGGCGGCGGCGACCAGGAAGCCCGGTCCGGCGCGAAAACGGCTCATCGTGTCGTTCCTCCGTGGGTTCGGCTCATTTCGTCGCCGAGTAGGCGACGACGGGCGGGTTGTCGAGGAAGTCGTCCCAGAAGGGGTTCTCCCGCTCGCCGGGCTCCAGGGAGACACCCAGCCAGCGGAAGTCGCGGAACCCCGTCCGGCGGAAGGCGCCGCGGTAGGTCTCGGGCCTCAGGTAGAAGTTGTGGAACTCGAACTGCCGCCCGTCGGGGTTGGTGAACCGGTAGTGGATGGGGTCGCCCTCGACCGGGTCCGACGGCGGGCCGGTCTTCTCGATGCCGTGCCGCGGCCACGACGCCGTGCCGTGGGGCGGGCTCATGACGTTGTCGTTGAACCCGACGAGCCGCCCCCCCGGGCGCAGCGCGCGACGGCAGACCCGCAGGAAGCGGAGGAGCTTCTCGCGGGTCCCGGCGTAGTGCAGCAGGTACATGGCCACGACGAGATCCGCGCTCCCGGGCTCGGGCTCGTAGTCGGCGACGTCCTGGCAGACGTAGACGCAGCCGAGCGGCGCTCGCGCCTCCTCGCGCCGGGCCAGGTGGATCATCCCGGCGGAGACGTCGACCCCGGTGACCCGCCCGGCGCCGGCCTGCTTGAGCAGCCGGGTGTAGAAGCCCCCGCCGCAGGCCAGGTCGAGCACCGTCAGGCCCCGGATGTCTCCCAGCGCCTCGAACAGCGTGTAGCGCTCGATGGCCTTCCGGAACGGGAGTTGCTTCGAGTCCTGGTAGGCCTCGGCGATGGCGTCGTACTGGGCCACGTGCCTCCGCGGGGCCGGACGTCCGCCCAGTGGGACGGGACGGACGCCCGGCAGGGTTGGTCGGGCCGGCGCCGCGCGCGACGATTCCGGGGTCCGGCGTCCGCGGCCGCAGGCACGGCGAAGACGCCTGCCGGATGGATTGCAGCCGCGGCCCGGGGCGGCGGGCACCGCCAGCGATGATTCCGCGCTCGCCCGCCCAACGTCGCCTTCGGCTCCCCTCAGCGCCCAACCAATCCTACAGGAGTCCGCGCCGTTCCACGGCGCAGACTCCTACGGCACGAGCGCGCGCCCGATGTTGTTCGTGTCCGTTCCGAACCAGATCGCGCGCGTCGGCGCATGGAAGTACATGTGCCGCACCGTCCCGCCGCCGCTCGCGATCGCGGTCTCGGTGAAGAACTCCTCGGTCGCCGGGTCGAACCCGACGAAGCGGTTCGGGCGCACCCCCGACTCGACGAAGTAGACCCGGTCCTGGTCGTCGACGGCCATCCCGTAGGGGCGCGACTCGGCCCCGCCGGGCACCGGCCACTCGTCGACCTCGCCCGTCTCCGGGTCGAAGCGGCCGAGGTTGCCGCCGGCGTAGTCGACGTACCAGAGCTCGCCGGTCGACGTCACCGCGAGCCGGCGCGGCCGCGCCTCGGCGCGGGGCAGCTCGAACTCCTCGAGCTCCAGCGTCTCGGGGTCGACCGAGGCGAGCCGGTTGGTGCCGAACTGGCAGAACCAGGCGCGGTTGTTCGCGTCGACGACGATGCCGTAGGGCCGCCGGCGCTCGCCCTCGACCGGGATCAGGTCGACGGTGCCGGTGCGCGTGCCCAGCTTGCCGACGAAGCTGCCGCCCTGCACCGAGAACCAGATGTCGCCGTTCCGGTCGAAGATGAGGGTGTGGGGGTCCCGCGCGGCGGGGGTCGGCATCATGTGCTTCTCGATCTCCCCCGTCTCGGGATCGAGCCGGCCGATGTGCATGGCCCGGTTGCCCGCGTACCACACGAACCCGTCGTCGTCGACGATCAGGTTGTGGGGGCCGGTGCCGGGGTCGAGCTCGTAGCGCCGGAAGTCGCCCGACCCGGGGTCGAGGTAGGCGAGGTAGTTGCCCCGCTGGCCCACGAACCAGACGCGGCCCTGCCCGTCCACGTAGGGGTCGCGCGGGCGGGTGTTCTCCCAGGGCACGACCCACTCGGTGATCTCCAGGTCCTCGGCCGGCGCCGCGGGGGCGCCCAGGGTGCCGAACGACCCCAAGGCGATGACCAACGCCGACAACGCCGGAATGCTCTTCCTCATCGCTCACCTCACGCTGGATTGCCGAGCCGCGTTCGGCCCCCGAGGGGGTACGGGCTCTCAATACTAATGCGAAACGGCCCATTGCAGACGACTCCGGCGGAAGGCGGCGCGTTTACCGGAACCCCGGCTCCACGTATGATGCTCCGCGTCACACCGCCGGAACCGCAGGAGGAAGCCATGCAGACGATCCGTCACCCCGCCCGCCCCGTCGTGACCCTCGCGGCCGTACTCGCGCTCGGGACCTTCGCCGCCGCCGACGCCCTCGCCCAGCGCGAGGCGCGCGACGACGAGTACGCGGTCAACGACCCCCGCGTCCAGCACCGCACGTACGTGATGGAGGAGACCGGCGAGACCATCCCCTACGCCCTCTTCGTCCCGTCGGGTTACGACCGCGCGACCCCCGCGCCGTTGATGGTCTCGCTGCACGGGGCCGGCCGCCAGTACGACTGGCTGATGAACTACGCCGGCTTCCTCGACCAGGCCGAGCACCACGGGTACGTGGTGGTGACGCCGCTCGGCTACACGCGGCGCGGCGGCTACGGCTACCGCGGCGACTCCGAGCAGGACCGGCGGGCCGAGCGGGACGTGATGAACGTCTTCCGCCTCGTCACCGACGAACTCGCCATCGACGAGAACAGGATCTACCTCTGGGGCCACTCGATGGGCGGCGCCGGCACCTACTACCTCGCCAGCCGCTACCCGGACATCTGGGCCGGCCTCGCCGCCGTCGCCGGCGGCAGCATGACGGCAGCGTACGTCGACGCCGAGGCCATCCGGCACATCCCGTTCCTGGTGCTCCAGGGCTCGGACGACCGGGTGGTTCCCACCGCGGGGGTGCGGGAGTCGGTGGCGAAGATGCGCGAGCTGGGCATGCAGCACCTCTATATCGAGATCCCCGGGGGCGACCACTCGCTGTTCATCTCGCGGGACCCCGAGGTGGTGGGGCACCTGTTCTCGTTCTTCAACCTCGTCTCGAAGAGGACGCAGGCCGGCGCACGGTAGCGACGACGCTCGAGGAGGGAACCCGGCGAGGAATGGCATCTTGACATCAAACGGTGGCTGCACCAAGATGACTCCCATGCGCACCACGCTGACCCTGGAGCCGGACGTGGAGAAGCTGCTGCAGCGGGAGATGCGGCGCACCGACAAGAGCATGAAGGCGGTGATGAACGACGCGTTGCGCATCGGCCTCGGGGCTCACGGCAAGCCGGCGCGAGCGCCGAGGTTCAAGGTGGATCCCCACCCCTTCGGGTTCAAGCCCGGTGTCGACGCCGACCGCCTCAACCAGCTCGTGGACGAGCTGGAGGTCGAGGAACTGGCCCGGAAGCTCCGCCCGTGATCATTCCCGACGTCAATCTCCTGGTGCACGCCCACGACTCGACGTCGCGGCGGCATGCCGCCGCGCGCCGCTGGCTGGAAGGGCTGATGAACGGGAGCGGCAGCGTCGGCCTCCCCTGGGTCGCCCTGCTCGGTTTCGTTCGCATCGCGACGCATCCGCGGGTCATCGAGAACCCTCTCGACGTGGGCAGCGCCTGCGCTCGCGTCCGGTCATGGCTGCGGCAGCCACAGACGATTCTGATCCACCCGGGAGACCGTCACGCGGACATTCTGTTCGATCTGCTCGACGCGGTCGGCACGGCCGGCAACCTGACGACGGACGCGCACCTGGCGTCTCTCGCGATCGAGCACCAGGCCGAACTGCATTCGACCGATGCCGACATGGCGCGCTTTCCGGGCCTGCGGTGGAGGAACCCCCTCGCTTGAGGGAGCCGATGGGGCGGCCGCCTTCGTCGACAACAGCGACTGGTCGCGTACCGGCAGCGCGGTCTCGCGTGAAGGAGCCGATGGGGCGGTCGCCTCGTCAGTGCGTCATCGCGTAGACGAGGACGTTGATGCCCAGCGAGTAGCCGTCGGGCGCGAACGACTCGAAGAAGCGCGGGTCGTCGGCCTCGCGCTCCCAGGCGTCCTGGATGTCGGTGTTGTGGGTCATCGCGACCATGATGCGGCCGCGCTCGTCGAAGATCGCGCGGAAGTGGGGCTCGGCGCTGTCGAACCCCCGCTCCGACGTCCGCCCGCCCGAGCGCCGCCAGAAGCCGATGTTGGCGATCTGGGGGACCTCCCAGATGTAGAACATCGTCCGGAACAGGGGATGCTCGATCGGGAGGTCGACGATGGGATACTCGGCGGGCGGCAGCACCTTGCTGATCTGGCTCACCCACTGGTCCCACTCCCAGCTCCCCCAGAAGTCGTCGGCCCAGAGGAAGCCGCCCTTCAGCAGGTAGTCGCGCAGGCGGTCGGCGTCGTCGTCGGAGAGGACCATGGACCCCACCGCCGACGCGATGATGAACGGGCAGCCGAAGAGGGCGTCGTTGGTGACCGGGACCACCCAGTGGATGGGCTCGTCGTCGGGGTCGAAGTTGACGGCGGTCGTCGACATCTCCGACAGCCGGATCATGAAGTTGATGTCGGCGTAGGGGTAGTCGGTCGACCAGCGGCCCATGCCGCGGCCGCGGTACTCGCTCGCGTACATGAGCCGGCAGAACGAGAAGCCGGCGTCCCGCTGCTCCGGGGGGCGGATGCGTGGCGGGTAGCGCGACCGCCAGCCCCACTGCGCGGACACGGCCCCGGCGGCGATGGCCAGGATCACGGCCACCGCCGTGCTCGCGACGGTCAACCGCTTCATGCCGTCATTCTGCCACAGAGCGGCGCGTCCGGCGCGATTTCCTCGCCAGGCCGGCGGACGTCTTCTCGGTGACCGCGCTCTGCGAGGAGCTGTTCCCCGGCAAATCGTGCCGCCCGGGGCGCCGCCGAGCCGGAGCGCCCGATGCCCCGCGCGATTCTCTCGCCGGGCCGGCGGTCGCGCCGCTCGTCGGGGCGGCCAGTGCACAGCGATCGAGGACCCGGCTGTCGACCCCAACGGCGCGCGGGCGTGCTACGGTTGAGCTGGCCGCCGGTCTCGCGGGCGGGCGGCCCTTCCCAGGATGAGGTCCACTCCGGCCCGGGAACGGCGGCACGCAGGAGGTGTCACACAGGTCATGGCGGAGCTCAAGACGAAGAAGAACGACGCCGACGTCGAGGCCTTCCTCGACGGCATCGAGAACGGGAAGCGCCGGGAGGACTGTCGCGCCGTCGCCGCCCTGATGGCCGAGGTCACCGGCGAGCCCCCGGCGATGTGGGGCGACAGCATCATCGGCTTCGGCAGCTACCACTACAAGTACCCCACCGGCCGCGAGGGCGACTGGATGGCCACCGGAGTATCCCCTCGCAAGTAGAGCCTGACCGTCTACATCATGACGGGGTTCCCGCGGCACGAAGAGCTCATGAAGAGGCTCGGGCGCTACACGACGGGGAAGTCGTGCCTCTACATCAGGAAGCTCGAGGACGTGGACACCGGTGTGCTGCGGGAACTCGTTCGCGAGTCGTTCGAGCGCGTGTCGAAGGGGGAGTACGGCTGGTGACGCCGACGTTCACGGGTTCCGATCCGTGCCGTGCGGGCCAGGGCCTCGCCCGAGGCCTGGCCCGCTCCACGTCGCCTCGGCGGCGCCGGACGCCCCACCGACCCCGCGAGAATCCGCGCCGCTCTATGGCGAAGGCTCCTGGTCCGAATCGTCGGGCGACGGGTCGGGGCTGGTGTCCGCCGGGTCGAGGGAGATTCCGCGGGCGGGGTCGCCGTCACCCTCCGGGCCGGTGAAACCGGACCGGCGATCGCAAGTACCCAGGTAGTCCCCGAAGTCGGCATCCTCCAGGACCCGGGCCGCTTCCTCCAGGTCGCGGCCCGGCTGGTTTCCCTTCGGCCGGCGCCTTCTCCACTTGAACATTGCGTTTCCCGCCGCCGAGAGCGGACATCGCAGGGTGAACCGGTTCGGTGCCCTGCAATCTACTGCATAGTCGGTCTGGGAGACAAGCGCGCCGAGCGACGGCGGAACCTGGCGACGGCAGTGCCCTCCCGACGGCGACGGGTGGTCGGGTCGGCGCTCAGTCCCCGCCCGGCAGGGCGAACACGAACAGGGTATTCCCGGCGCTCGGACGCAACTCGGGGGTCAGGCGGATGAACCCCGACGCGGTGGCGGCCGAGCCGGTGCTCACCGCCACGTACTGCCGCCCGCCGGCGGCGTAGCTGATGGGGAAGCCGGTGACCGGCGAGCCGAGGTTGATCTCCCAGAGCACCGCGCCGGTCTCCTGGTCGAGGGCGCGGAAGCGGCCGTTGACGTCGCCGCCGAAGACGAGCCCGCCGCCGGTGGCGACGAGCGACATGGTAGCCGCCCGCTGTTCGTGGATCCACGCGGTCCGGCCGGTCTCGGCCGAGATCGCGTGCACCGCGCCCAGGGACTCGACCCCCGGCGCGAACTGGGTGCGCACCCCCAGCGCGTAGCTCGGGTGGCTGCCCTCGGTCGTCGCCAGCATGCGTGCGCAACTGTTGCGCAGGGGCATGTACATCGTGTTGGTCAGCGGGCTGTAGGCGCCCGCCTCCCAGTCCTTGCCGCCGATGAGGGTGGGGCAGGCCAGCACCTCCTGGCCCATGGCGCTGAAGACGAGCTCGGCGTTCTCGGTGACCGCGCCGGTGGCGCCGTCGATGCCGCTGATCACGTTCTGGGTGATCGTCGGCCGCGCCCACAGGAACTCGCCGGTCTCGCGGTCGAGGGTGTAGACGACGCCGGTCTTGCCGGGGATGCCGGTCAACACCTTGCGCACCTCGCCGGGCCGGAGCCCCGGGTTGATCCAGTCGACGGCGTCGGGGTCCGGCGCCACCGCGGTGTCGACGAGGAGCCGCTCGAAGGGATGGTCGAGGTCCCAGTGGTCGTTCAGGTGCTGGTAGTACCAGACGAACTGGACGCACAGTGTCGCTGGAAGTCTGAGATGATCCCATGTGGTCTACCTAAAATAATCATTTTCTATTACTTACGGCGATTGACGTGTCCCGATCAATCCGGGTACGTCCACAGGAATCGCGCTGAAAACCCGACCAAAACGTGGTATGGTTCGTGGAGGACAGTGGTCGTGGGAGGGTGCGATGAAGCTGACCCAGAAGCGGATCGGGACGTTGCCGGCTGGGCGCCACGGGGACTCGGACTGCAAGACGCTGTTCGTCGTCGTGCAGCCCTCCGGCTCGCGGGCGTTCGTGCAGCGGCTCACCGTCAACGGCAAGCGGGTCGACCGCGGCCTCGGCGGATGGCCCCTGCGGACGCTCGCCGAGGCTCGGGCCATCGCTTCGGCCAACCGCCGGGCGGCGCGGCTGGACGGCCGTGACCCCTTCACCGCTCCCCACAACCTCAAGCCGCTGTTCCGGGACGCCGCAGAGGCGACGTTGGCGGCGAATCGCGGGCGGTGGTCCGAGAGCAGCGCCCGAGCGTTCCTGCAGCCGCTTCGGGGCTGCAACGTGCTCAGGGTGCTCGGCCAGCTGCGCGTGAACGCCATCAGCCGCCAGGATATCATCGCCGTGCTCAAGCCCGTCTGGACCTCGAAGCCGGCCGAGGGCCGCAAGGCGCTCCAGCGAGTCCGCGCCGTCTTCGAATGGTGCTTGGCCCACGGTCACGTCCCCGAGAACGTCGCCGCGAACGGCGGCATCAAGGCGGCTCTCCCGGTCCAGGAGCGCGTCAGGCGCCACCACGAAGCGGTCCCTTACCGCGATGTTCCGAGCGCGTATCGCAGCATTCTCAGCAGTCACGCCGCGGATTCCGCCCGAGCCTGCGCCGCCTTTCTGGTCCTGACGGCCACCCGGTCGGCTGAGGCCCGGGGGGCGCGGTGGGACGAGATCGACTTGGGCGGCAGGACCTGGACGCTACCCGCCGAACGCATGAAGAGCAAGCGGGCGCACGTCGTGCCTCTGAGCGACCCGGCTTTGTCGATCCTCGACGAGCGACGCGGGCTGCACAGGGGGGCGCTCGTGTTCGCCTCCGAGCGCACCGGCCGCGCCCTGTCGCAGATGGGGCTGACCCGGACGGTGCAGGGCATCGCGGGCACGATCCACGGCTTCCGCTCCTCGTTCCGCGATTGGGCGTCGGAGGAGACAACCCACGACTTCGCCGTCGTCGAAACGGCCCTGGCCCATGCGGTGGGCTCCGGGGTCGAGCGGGCGTACCGTCGCGGCGACCTCCTTGCGAAGCGTCGCGTGCTCATGGACACCTGGGGGGAGTTCGTCGTCGTCGAGAAGTGATGCGTCAATGCTCGGCCTGCTTCCAGTCAACGTGGTACTACATCACGACATTCGCAGCTCATCGACGGTCATGTCGTCGGCCTTGGTACAGTATGCGGGAGGTTGCCCCGTCCCCCCGTGGGTTCTTCAGGCGGCTTCAACCGTGCCTCTGGTCTGAATGAACGCGGAGACGGTGCCTTCGAGCTTGCCCGTACGGCCGCGCAACTCGCCCCATGTCCTGGCCGATCTCCTCCACGCAGGTCTGGACGCGCTCGAGGCCGAGCCCCGTCTCGGCGTCGCCGCCGTCTGGCGAACGCCGAACTCGACCGACGGCGTGAGGTCCGACCGTCGGAATGCCGCGTCCGGGAGCCTTCGGGCGCCGCACGCACTCGGCTCCCCGTCGCTTCTAGCCTGCTGCCAAGTGCCCAGGCCCGGTCAGCGCGTCCGACTCATCCGTACGAGGAACGCGCGTCCGACTTCACGGCGAGAGCGAAACCGCCCGGCTCGGGCAGGCCACCCCGCATCCCCACCGCCACCATGGCCAGGCCGTTGTCCCCGGTAGGCGCTGGCCTGCTCGAGGCCGCTCGGATCCTCGGACGCCCCGCCCGTCGCTACCGGCCCGAAGCCGGGCTGTCATTGGACGCCGCCCTTGGGGGGCGCCCCGGCTGTCATAACGCGGGCGGCGATCTGCTCGTCTTGAGGCCAGACCACCCGCGCCTTCCGGGCCCGCTGGATCACCGCGAAGATCGCCTTCCCGGCACGTCCTCGTCGGAGTCAACGCGCCAACGGTCACGCTTGCGGCACGGTCTCACTCCTTTCGGCCGGAGGCGTCGCCTCCAACATTCTCACTCGTGGCGCCAGCACCCGATGTAGATCGTTCAGACGCCCCGCTAGCCATTGATGCTGACGCACCCAGTCCTCCTCCCTTTCAGGGTCCACGTCATTCAAGTAGCACGCGACTCGACAGTCCGTTCTTGCCGGCAACTCCTCCCATTCGAGGTGGTATCCAAGTGCCTCTTCGATGGCCTCACGCTGTTCTTGCAAAGATGCCAGAAATAGTTTGGCATCTTTTCCCGCGATATACAGTTCGGCGCGGACTTGGTTCTTCGGACGAAGCATCACTGCACTGAGATGGAAGCCGGCGCGACCAATCGCATACGCCATCCAGGACTGGGGCAGCGGCTTTCGGTTTCCGGAAACGGGACCGCCTGCTGCGCCGAGTACACTGTGTAGCGCAGTCCAATACGATCGCTGAACTATTTTTGTCTCAGACAACTCCGTGTCGTCAATCGCGCGGGCGGCCTGGGCAACGGATTGTGACCAGTCGTTCGGCTTCGAGACCACATTGAATCGCGGGGCTGGTGGCGAATCACCAATCCGCCACAGCTCAACCTCAAGGCCAAAAAACCGGAATTTGGAATCGGTGATCCTATTGAGCCAGTCCATCGTCGACCGGTGCTCATCCGTGAACTGGGCTGCAACCCAGACGATGGTGACGGCTTCCAGGCCGGAGGCGTAGGTCAACAATTGGCCGAGGTGACCGTGATCCGTGCGCTCCAACTGATTCTCAACCAAGACCCAGTTGCCAGTCCCGATGTCCTTGCAGAGGATGTCCGCCCGAAACGGACCCACCGAACGCTCCTGGGCTTCTAATTCCAGGTCGATACCCAACGTCTCGCCAAGCACCGAGACATTCTCGGGACGTGCCAGCCAAGGAGTGAATTCCGAAGCCTCACTCATCCAGATGTCTCGTAACTCGACAGGTTCAAGGCGACCAAGGGTTACCGCCATTCTTATCCCCTCCTCGGTGGTGACGCCTTCTTGGGGTTGTGGCCGGTTACTCATGTCGTCCAGCCTCGCCCGTGGGGGACCGCCCGACTACGGGTACGATCCCATCGCAAAGGCTCAAGTCTGCACGGCGACCGTCCTGCCTGTCAAATACCCCAACGTCTACGGTCCGTTCTTGGCAGTAGTACCGGAACGTGCCCGCTCGCGGCCAGCCCTTGGCCATAGTGCTTCGCCACGTAGGTGGCGAGGGTCGCGGATCTTTCGCGTGTTGCGCCGGCGAGCTAGAGGCCGCGGGGGGGCGAGTTAAAGAGCCTCCCGCCCGCGGGGTGGTGCGGATCCGCGGGCGGTCGTTGATGGCGCCGGTGGCCGTCGGGTCGATGATCACACCGCACGAGCAGTCCTGCAAATCGGCTCGCGCGTTGCCGCGGTCAGGGGCCTTCCGGGTGGACGTTGATTCTCCAGCTATGCGGGAGCGGCTCAGTTGTTCGGGCATTGTGGTCGAGAGCGTGCCGCCAAGCAGCCTTGGACGCGGCTCGCCCGGCGGCGGGGTGCTTGCTCCGGGGGCACGGGCGGTCAGTGCACGGCGGTTGCGGGGGGCCGGTACCCGACGTTGAGGCGGTACATCTCGACCTCGTTGTCGAGGTCGGGATGAGACACTTCGAGTCGCAGGGCGGTGGCGATCACGAGGAGCTGGAAGGAGGTCCCGGCGGGCGGCGGTGTCGGCCGGCTGTCGATGTGATGCGACAGTGCGAGCCGCGCGGCGACATCCACGTTCGGGGCGTCGACCTGGATGGCGGGCAAGTGGTCGAGAGCGACGGCGGCTTCGCGCGGCCGGGTCGCGGTCTCGAGAACGACTCGGTAGGTGGTCGGCATGTTGGCTTCCCCGTGGGGGCCGGCTGGTGGTCAGCCAGCGGCGGCCGCGCGCACGGTCGTGACATCGTACAGCCGCACGACGTCGGCCCGGGTTCGGTGATGGACGTCGTTCCGGGAGCCCAGGTGGGCCGCCATGGTCCTCGCCCGAGACACTTCGGTGGTGGACCATCGAAGCTTCGGCCAAGGCCTCGATGTTCAGGCCGACGACGGCATCCGCGACTGCGTGAACGACCCCTGTCACCGCGTACCGGGCAGCGCCGGGGGCGCATCAGGCGCCGGCGGCGGGGTCGCCTGCCCCGCACGTCGTCCCTTTGGCGAGCCCGTGCCGCGGGTTGCGCGTCGAGACGCTCCCGTGGTTCCTCTCGTCCCGCCCCCAACACACCTCGTCCCCCGCAGTCGGACCACCATCACCCAAACGACAATCCGCTAATCGCGGATAATGTAGGCCATGACCGGCGGTGAGTTGGCGATCGTCATCAGAGGCAAGCCTGAGAACTGGCCGGGCAACGCGCGGGCGCTGACGCCCCGCGACCCCATCCGGAACCGAATGGCGCCTTCTGGTTCGGGGCCGAGCTCGTTTCCGCGGCAAGCAAGCCTGGTTCCAGATCACCGAGAAGGCCATCTTCCGGCTACCGGCGGAGACGCCGACGGCGCGAGGCCGGCACCTGGTCGACGCCCTCATCCTCAGGATGATGGTGGACAACCGCCCGCTCTGGTTGGCATCAACCGCTTCGAGGTCGGGGTCTCCGAGACCGGTGAGGCGTGGGTCGAGCGCCTGCGGTGGTGAGGATGGACGCCCACGTTCCGGACCGTACGCTTCGCGGATCGTCGTCTTCGTTCGGCGTTGGTTTCGGTACATGCACTCGGTGAGGTCCGTTCCGATGGGCTCGAGTTCCCATTTTTGCCTGGCTCAGTTAGTTTAGTTAGTTTAGTTAGTTTAGTTAGTTTAGTTAGGAGGTTCCGATGAGTTCGACCTGGGAAGAGTTCTTGCGCAGCCTGCCCATATACCTGCCGACTTTTGGGGGCCTCTTGACACGCCCAAAGCGATTCATGGCTAGCAAGAACACAAAGTCCGAAGATACTTTACGTGAGTCGCTGATGTTCTTGGTGAACTCCGTAATCCTCGCCACGCTAATGACAGCGCCACTCCTTCATCCCGGAGTCAGTATTTGGATGCACGTAAGTCAGCGTCTTGTTGCGACGCTGCTTGGCGTTGCCATGTATGCAGTGGCTTTGCGCATTGCGTGGGCCATCGTGGGCGGAAGGGCAACGGTGCGCAGTTTTTTTGTAACGTACGCATATTTCACCGGTGTCCTTAGTGTAGTGTTTACTTTTTTTCAAATGCTTGGTGAAGGTATTTTTAGGGTCCTGGAACCCCGACTCTACGTAGCCATCATATTGTGGCAGCGACAGAATGAGCAACTATTTGTGCCCCCCGGGCAGGTTCCCGGATTGGAGGATAGCTTCGTTCGTGTCGTCGCATTTCTGATATTCCTTGCTGGCGTTCTTGCAAGTACCGTATGGGGAATTGCTTGCTGGGGTGCGTATCGGGAACTGAATGGTCTGAGTAGGCGGCGTTCCTTTGTGGCGTTTGTTATCATGGGAGTCCTTGGTTTGGGTGTCGCTTTGGTTGTGTTCTTTGTATCAATCGCCATGACGCCACTGCCCTGAACAAAAAGAGATGGCTTCCACCGGATCCCAACTACGGCGCGACGGTGCAGGCAACTCGGGACCGCCCATTGGTCCCGGTTGCCAGATGCAGCCGCTCAGTGAGAGCTCGTGCAGGAGCGTGCCCGGGATGTCGCTCCAGGTCGCTCGCAGCACGAGGCTGACCGAGAACTTGATGTCTCCGGCTTGCACTGTCGCATCACGTCGACAGCCGGCCGATCCTGCCGCCAGCCGGGACTTGGTGTCATGCAGCGCCCGCCGCTCCCGGTCCAGACCGTCGCGCGCATCTTCGAGCTCCGCCGCGAGGGCCTCAGCTTCAAGAAGATCGGCAAGGCCCTCGGCATCGCGGCGTGGACCGCCTCCCGCTACGTCCGCAGTGGCGAGGAAGGAGACCGATGACGGGGTCTACGGGCCGACGGCGATGCCCGCGGGCTGGCGGCGGGGGCGCGCCCAGGAGTGGCCCGGGGCGGGACGGTCCGCGTGGGCGGCGGTCACGAGGGCGTTCTGACGGATGAGGCGGCGAGGTTTGCGCGCGGCGGCCGCGGTGGCGTGGTCTGTGGAGATGCGGCCGGCGCTGAAGGCGACGGCGATGTGGTGGATGTCGTTGCCGGGCGCCGCTGCAACGCGGCGCCGGTGGCCGACCAAGGTCGGCGTCAACTGCGGGGCGTCGCGGTTCCCGGTGAGGCGCGTCATGCGGGGCCGGCTTTCCGCGCGAGGGCGCGCGGGCACCGCCGCCGGGCCGCCCGCGACCGGGGCGTCGCCGGGGCGCTCGGCCGCTCGGTCTCCCGGCCGGCGAGCCACGCCCCGCTCACGTGGCCGGGCTGCCTCTTGACGGCGTAGCGCCGCCGCGGGGCTCGTCGCCGCGGCCGTCCGCAGCTCCATGAGCGCCAGCTCCGCGTTGGCCGGGTCGTGCTCGATCCACCCGTCGTAGATGACGGCCCCGTCCGGCGCCACTCGGTAGAGGCGCCAGCCGTGGCGTCGGGAACGTCGGTCCTCGCGACCAAGGGCGCGCCGATGGGCACGACCGGGGCGTCGTCCCGCGTGCCGCCGAGGGGGTTGCCGTACGCCCTGCCCGAGGTCCTGTCGGTGGCTTCGCTCACCGGGCGCCGGCGCGTCCAGACGGCGCCGAGCTTCAAGCCTCGGCCCGGGCTCGCCGGCGACCAGTTCAAGAGGGGATACCCTGTGGGCGGTGAAGTTCTGCAGGGGTTGTTCAGGGAGGTTGGCGGCGGCGTGAGGGTGCGGGACCTGTCCTCCGCACCGGGCGGCGACGACGACGCGCATGGGCTGTATGGGACCCTTTGCGGACTCAGCGATCGGCGCGGAACGGCCGGAGGACGAAACTCGCGAGCGCAGCCGCGCGGTCTCTGATGCTGGGACGTCGGTTCGCTGGGCGGGTCGGTGCCAGGGCGCCCGGGAACGATCGCACCACTTTCGCCTCGTATCGGGCTGCGTGACCCGCGCTCGTTCCGGTGTCCTCGGCATTCTCAGCTCTTCTGCGAGTCGCCCCCACTTGAATCGTTGCCCGAAGCCGGCCCGGATCTCGTTCGGCGTGAGCCGGGCGTCCGCTAAACTAAATCGCTTGGAGTAGGATTCCACCCGTTCGAGCTAGGGTTCGGCGACTTACTGCGGTGACAACCGGTGTGTCCGATCCAGCTCGACTAGACGCTCGATGAGCTCCGAGTGCCCGGTCACGTGGAAGATGTAGCGCGGCACGTCGCGGCCGACGCCGCGGGCCATGAAGGGCTCGCCCCAGAAGCTGAGCAGGCACTCCGGGGCGCCGCTGTCGAGGGTGTCGGCCAGGACGAACGAGACGTCCTCCGGCAGGCTCGTCCACACCGGGTCGGCGACCTTGCCGGCGCCGCGGCACGCCGCGACCTTGGGTCGGACATCGCGCTCCCATCTGAGGCGCTGCCCCCGTCGAGAACGAAGGTGACCGCGGTCACCGCCGGATTGTCGACGGCCGGACGCAGTAGCGCGTCAAACAGCGGCTGCCGCTCGAACATCGACAGGCAGACGTTGAACCAGACCATGTCGCCCTTCGCGTTCCGGGAGAACTCCGTGCTCGCGCGCCGGAGTTCCCGAGGGCCGACGACAACTACGTCCGGCGGCTGCACGCTCCGGGCGAGCTGACCCAGTAGGCGCTCACCGCGGTCCACGCCGGCGGCGATGCGCCGCTGCCCGTGCTCCGACCTCAGCGACCGCAGGAACATCGCGGCGAGGAGCACCAGCGTGATCACCGACAGCACTTCGGCCTCGATCACGTGGAGAAGGTGCAGCACGATGGCGATGACGGCAGCCAGCACGCCAGCGACAGCGTCCCACTCGATCTTCAGTATGCGGTGCAACAAGACCGACCTCCGTTGCCAGAATCGTCGCCGATCGGGGCCGTCCAGCCAATAGCGGCGAGGACCGCGAGGTCGACGGGCAGCTTCAAGTGCTGGAGGCGCCCGGGAAACGCAACGGCGGCGCCGAGTCGCTGCGGCGCTGCGTGGGGGCGCCGGGGCGGACGTCGATGTCCATCTGCGGATAGGCGATCTCTATCTATGCTCTTCCGGCGGACCGGTGGGCGTGTTGGTATGGAGTGGCCCACCTCGCGGGTCTCCGTTTTCGAGGCCTGTCGCGGGGGCGCGGCCGCGGCATGCTCGACGGTGCCGACGCTGCTGGGGTGCGGGCCCGAAGGCCCGAGAGCCACCGTGAGGTCCTCGATGTCGACCGCCGGACCTGTCGCCCCCCTCGGGCCGTCGCCTCGGGCTGGGGGCGGGTGTTTCCGCACGTTACCGGCTCGATGACCGCTCTGTGTGGTCGGACGCTGTTTGGTGGACGCACCGTCCGCCCCCAAGGCCGTGACGGTTGTGCGTCTCTCGCCGAGCTGCAGGAAGACGGCGGTGATGCGGGTGGATGTTGTGGGTTCGAGAGCGGGAACCAGGCCGGGAGGTATCGCGGTAGCGAGGGTGACGGTCCCGTGCCGCAGGTCGGCGCGCACGGTGAGCCGGCAGCTTTCGAGCCGGTGCGCGGTCGTCAGGATGGTCGCGGCGGCGGGGCCATCCAGGGCGTGCCGGCGCACGGTGCCGCACGATGTCGCTCTTCGGCCGGCGTGGTCGTCGTCGGGCGGGCAGGCCCGCTCCTGCGCGACACCGGTGGCCGACCACGGGCGACGGCCGGCAACAACCGCGGGGCGTCGCGTCCGAGCTCGAGCTCGCGGTCGTTCGAAGCTCGCGGTCGGTGATCGCGACATCGTGCGGACGGTGCTGGGGGTGGCGTGGTCGGCGGCGTCTGGCGCTGCTCGCCCCCGAGAGCACGCGGGCCGGGCACCCCTGGCAGCGTCGCGCCTCGCGGGGTGATGTGGGCACGGGCAGTCGCGCCTGGGAGCCTGCGTGCGGCGCCGTACGACGACGCCGGGAGCACGAACCTGACACGGCCTCCGCGACTCGTGCGGCTTGTCGGATCGCCCATGCTTCCTCGCTGGTCGTTGACCCGGACATCCTGGGTCGCGTTTGGTTGCTCAGCCGGCCGTTGCCCACTCGGATCGTTTCTTCTGGTACTTGCGTGGAAAAGAAATGACTACCGATTGGGGTACAAATGCGTCTTCGGTTCGTCGCCTCTGATATATGTGTGTTGAGCCGCAGGGAGAACGGTCCGATGGCGAAGCTCCTGACCGACAAGGACATCGCTGGTCAATTGGCGCTATCCCGCTCGACCACGGCAGTCCATCGCATCAAGGAGCGCATCAGATGACGACGAACCGACACACCTCCCCTGAGCACCCGAGCGCCAGCGCCGCCATGCCCAGACTCCTGACCCTGCGCGAGGTGACGGCGGCGACCGCCCTATCCCGCTCGTCCGTCTACGCGCTGATGGCCGAGTCCCGGTTCCCGAAGCCGATCCGCGTCGGCACGCGGGCCGTCCGCTGGGTCGAGCAGGAAGTACTCGACTTCATCGCCAGCCGTCCCCGGGCTGGCTCGGATCGGTCCCCCGCGTAGCCTGATCCATGATCGCCATCTGAACGAATTGGTCCGGGAAGGTCCGATTCGTTCCTACGAGTCGTGCGCCATGACCCACCGCCCCTGGTCCGAGTTGACGAAGCACTGGAGCCCCGAGCGGAAAGCCGCCAAGGAGCGCGCCAAGGCGGAGCTTCGCGCCGACATCCGCCGGCTCCAGGCTCAGGCGCGGAAGGAGGGTCGCCACCCCGGCGATCCGCCGTCTGCAGGGTCATCGTCGAGGCGGGCCCGTTGACACGGTTCGCCCGGCGGTCCGGGTGCTTGCTCCGGCCGCACAGGCGGTCAGTGCACGGCGGTTGCGGTGGGCCGGTACTCGATGTTGAGGCGGTACATCTCGACCTCGTCGTCGGGGTCGTGGTGAGGCACCTCCGGGCCGTAGGGCGGCGGCGTGATCACGATGAGGCCGAACGAGGTCCCGGCGGGCGGCGGGGTCGGCCGGCTGTCGATGTGATGGGACAGTGCGAGCCGGGCGGCGACGTCGACGTTCGGGGCGTCGACCTGGATGGCGGGCAGGTGGTCGAGGGCGAGCGGGGCTTCACGCGGGCGGGTCTCGGTCTCGAGGACGACTCTGTAGGTGGTCGGCATGTTGGCTGTCCCGTGGGCTCGTCGGTGGTCAGGCAGCCGCGGCCACGCGCGCGATGGTGACATCATACAGCCGCACGGCGTCGGCTTGGCGGCCTGGGTCCTCCTGGGTCCGGTCATGCACGTCGTTCCAAGAGCTCAGCTGGCCGGCCATGGTCCTCGTCGGGGAAGGTGTTCGGCCAGCGACCGACGAGGCTCGGCCAGGGCCCCGGGGTTACAGGCGGTAGGACAGGTCGTTGACACAGTCGGAGAAGCCGTCGTCGGCGTACCAGGCGGCGCTGGGCGGCGTACCAGACGATGGCGAAGGGTCGCTTGCGCCGCACATCGTTCCCCTGGCGGTACTGCCGGCGCGTGTTGCGTCCATCCGTGGAGGATCCGTTCGCGCCCACGGCGCAGCAGGCTCGATCAGCGTCAGCACCCGCTGGTTCTAGCGGGCCGGCCCGTCGTCGCGCTTCGGGCCGGCCCCGGCGAGGGCTGGCTCGGTGGGTCGGCGTGCCGGTTGGCGGATGGGGAGTCATGTTCGGCGGACCGCCGTGAGGGCGCCGATCGGGGTACCATGTGGGCAAAGCGAGACCGGTTCACGCATCTCCAAGGGGGGAAATGTTGGCAAGAGTCAAGAAGCTCACCGTGGCCATGACGAAGACGCAGCTGTTTTCGGATATCGCGGAGAACACGGCGTTGACGAGGCGGCAGGTCGCGGATGTCTTCGAGGCGCTGGAATCGGTCATAGAGCGCCATGTCCGGAGAGGGGCCGTCGGCGCTTGCACGATACCCGGCCTGATGAAGATCAAGGTCGTGAAGAAGCCCGCGCAAAGGGCCCGGAAGAACGTGCCGAATCCGTTCCGGCCGGGTGAGACGATGGACGTGAAGGCCAAGCCGGCCAGCACCTCCGTGAAGGTCCTGCCGCTCAAGAAGCTGAAAGACATGGCGTAGGTGTCGGCCGATACGGTTCATCGTCCGCGCTCGTGCTGCGTACTCCCACTCTACCTGGCTCGGTAGTCCCGGGCTCGCGGAACCGCGGCGGGGCCGGATGCGCTCGGGGTCTCGCGGGGCAACTCGGTCGTCGTCGAAGCATGCGAACAGGACGCTCTCGTCGATTGCCGTGAGCGTTTCCTCGCAGACGAGGGCGGCTGCGAGTTGCACGGCATCGTATGCCCGCAGCCCGTGCTTCCAGGCGAGTTCCTCGGCGCGAGTGAGGAGCCTGTCGGTGACGGGTACCTTGCCAAAGTCCGGCCAGTCGTCTGCGAACTGCTCCCGGGCTCCGCGAGCCCCTTCGGCGTCGAGGCGGTCTCCGCGGGCCGCTCTCGCGAGGGCGGCCCCCACCTCGACGCGGCTGATCGCGGACGTTCCGACGGCGAGGGTCTCGTCCATCAGGTGGGCGACCGCTTCCGAGTGCGGCTCGTCGATGTAGCGCTTCACGAGGGCGCTACTGTCGAGGTACAGGAACATCATCTGCGCTCGTTGATGATGATGTCGCTCACGCTGCCGCCGTCTCGGAGCCGCACCGATGGCCTTCTGCTCTTCGGCCGGCGGCCGCTCCAGTCGAAGGTCCCGCTGGCTCTCAGTGCTGCGCGCTTCTGCTCGGCGGAGTCCGCTTCCGGGATGATTCGCGCGACCTGCCGGCCGTCGCGGCTCACGACAACCGTCGCACCGTTCTCGACGTCGTGGATGTACCTGTCGAGCTTCGACTCGAGTTCCTGAAGACTCACCTGGTGTTCTGGCATCTCTGCTCCCCGTGGTCCTGTCGATTTTACCGGGCACCGCCGCTTGGGTGGGGTTGTGGATTCGGGGTGGCGGGACTGGAGAAGGCGTGGCGGGCTCCTCATGGGCGTAACCCTGGACGCCCGGACGGTGGAGAACCCACGAGATCTACCGGGCGCTTGGCGTCACCACCAAGCGGCGGCTGCCGCTCGCCCCGGTGCTGACCGGCGACCGCCGCGGCACCGCCCTGTCAGTCTCGTGGTGATCGATCCGCGCGGCTGTTCGGGGCCGCACGGACTTCGCGTGGTCCCGCGGTCGCGGTAAACCTGGGCTGCCCCCGGCGGGACGGCCGGCCGCGACGCTGGCGGTGCGTGGTGTACTCAACGGCTCACGCGATCGCGGCGCTGGGCGGGAGGCCTGCTGACGCCGCGGCTCCGGCAGGAGCACGCGGCCGGCGCTCGACCCCGTGCGGCAGATGTTCGCAGCCCGCGCCCTTGGCCAATCCTCGTCGAGTAGGCGGGGCGAGCGCGCGAGTTCGAGGCTCCCCTTGGTCGTGTCGTCAACAGGGGCGGGCGGGTGGGCCGAAAGAGCCTCCCGCCCGCGGGGGCGGTACCGATCCGCGGACGGTCGTTGATGGCGCCGGTGGCTGGCGGCAACGGGCGGTCAGTGCACGGCGGTTTCGGTGGGCCAGTCCTCGATGTCGAGGTGGCACATCTCGGCCTCGTCGTCGAGGTCGTGGTGGGGCACGTTCAGATCGTGGGCGGCGGCGTGATCACGACGAGCCCGAACGAGGTTCCGGCGGGAGGCGGGGTCAGCCGGCTGCAGATGTGACCCGACGGTCCGAGCCTGGGCGATGTCGGCGTTCGGCGGGGCGATCTGGGTGGATTGCAGTGCGCCTTGGCGGCCGCATCGGGGCTGACATCCCTCGTCAGCAGTCTCCTTCCTCGAAGCTGCGGACGTAGCGCGAAACGGTCCACGCCGCGATACCGAGGGCCTTGCCGATCTTCTTGAAGCTGAGACCCTCGTTGCGGAGCTCGACGATGCGCGCGACGGTGTCGACCGGGAGCGGCGGGCGCAGAAAACCGCGCCGGATGGCCACGCGGCCCGGGCGTCTCAGCGTTGGCCGATCCGCCGGCAGCGGCGTCGTCCGCGGGTCGTCAACGTCCGGGGCGAACTTGCCGAGGTCGTTCCAGTCGAGGCGCGCCCTCTGGGGACCCTCGGGCATGAACTCCTCGAGGTCCTGGTCGAGGGCGCCGTCGCTGCCCTGCCAGACCACCTCGGCCTCGGCCACCGCGCCGGTGGCGGTTTCCCGCACAGGGATGACCTGGGGCTCGAGCCCGCCGTAGACGACCGAGACGCCGGTGACGTGCCCGGCGCCGGTGCGCCAGCTGACGTCGGTCAGGGCGGACTGGACGTCGGGCCTCGCGAGCGCCGCGTCGAGGGCCGAGCCCAGCAGCCGCAGCTTCGAGGTGACCGTCAACGCCTGCATGGTGCAGCCGCCGTTGTCGATGGAGCGGACGACGACCTTGGCGCCGACCCGCTGAACGGTTCGTTCGGACATGTTTCTCCTCTACTCCGGGGATGTGCGGCGGACGGGACTACCCGCCGGCCGCGCCGAGTGACTAGGCCGTGTTTCCTACGGGAGGTCCAGATGGGTGGTGGGGATCGACGGGCCGACGGCGATCCCCGCGGGCTGGCGGCGGGGCGCGCACGGGATCGGCCCGGGGCCGGACGGGTCCGCGTGGGCGGCGGTCACGAGGGCGTTGTGACGGAGGACGGCGAAGATTGCCGCGCGGCGGCGGCGGTGGCGTGGGGCTATAGAGATGCGGCCGGAGCTGAAGGGGGACGGTGATGCGGTGGAGGTCGTGCGCGGTCGTCAGGATGGTCGCGACGGCGGGGTCGTCCGCGGCGTGCCGGTGCACGGCGTGGGCGCCGCACCGCGCCGCCCTTCGGCCGACGTGGTCGTCGTCGGGCGGGCCGACCCGCTGGAACGCGGCGCCGGTGGCCGACCACGGGCAACGGTCGGCGTCAACTGCGGGTCGTCGGGGTTTCCGACGAGGGTCGTCATGCGCGGCCGCCTCTCCGCGCGAGGGCGCGCCGCCACCGCCGCCGGGCCGCCCGCGACCGGGGCTTCGCCGGGGCGCTCGGCCGCTCGGTCTCCCGGCCGGCGAGCCACCGCGTGATCGCTTCGTCGCTCGCGTGTCCGGGCCGCCTCTCGACGGCGCGGCGCAGCGCCGCCGCCGGGCTCGTTGCCGCGGCCGCCCGCAGCTCGGTGAGCGCCAGCTCCGCGTTGGCCGGGTCGTGCTCGATCCACCCGTCGTAGATGACGGCCCCGTCCGGCGCGACCCGGTAGACGCGCCACCCGCGGGCGTCGGGGACGTCGGTCCTCACGATCACGGGCGCGCCGATGGGGACGACCTGGGCGTCGTCCCGCGTGCCGCCGAGGGGGTTACCGTATGCGGTGCCCGAGGGCCTCTCGGTGCCTTCGCTCACCGTGAGCCGCCCGCGTCCGGAACGCGCCGAGCTTCAGCCGCGGTCCGGGCTCGCCGTCGCGGCCGTCCTCGCTCTTGAGCCGGCCGTGGATCGGGCGGCCCCGGACCTCCCGCCCGAAGTCGGCGGCCAGCAGCAGCTCGGCGCGCGCCGGTGCCTGCCGCGGGTCGAGTCGTACCTCGTTCATGGGCGTTCTCCTTTCCCTGGGGTTCGTGGCGGCCCCCTGCCGGTCGGGGTCTTCGTCGTTGCCCCGCATAGCGGGGCAAATCCAGGCGCGCATAGCGCGCGGATTTTCCCGTCCCGGCCGCCTGTCTTCGACAGGCGGCCGGGTGGACGGTGGGCGAGGGGCAAGGGGTCGGGTCACATGAGGGGGCGATCGTACCTCTGACGCCCCCCCCACCTGTGCACCCCTCCGGGCCGTATTCCGGGAGGTCGGGATGGCGGCCCCGCCGGCGCTCGTTCGGCGTCCGTCGGCTCGAACGGCTCGCCCACGCGGGCGTGGGTCGTCGAGTCAGAAGCTCGGTTCATGTCCCCGGTCCCGCCGCGGCCGGCACCCGGGCGGCGACGTGGCCGGCGCCGGCCTGGACGGCGTGTCCCGGGTCGGACCCCGAACCGGGCGCTTCCCCTCGGCAGGACGCTCGACCGCGCCATCGCTCCCGCGCAGCGCCGCAGGCGCGTCGTGGCGCCGCATGGCCTTGGCCGGCCGGGTCCGGGCGGGCTCCGAGGGCGGCCGCGGCCTCGGCATGACCCGCTCCAGCTCGGCCGCCATGGCCGCCCGGACGACGCCCAACAGCTCGGCACGCGCGGCCGCGACTTCTTGCGGGCTCGCCGGGCGGGGGCTCTCTCGTGCCGGCCTTGCGGTAAACCAGCGCCGCTGACGCGGCAGGGCGCTCCATTCGCCGAGGGCCCGCCCGTGGCGTTCGTCGGCCGCCGCCATCCCCTCAACTAGGCAGCGGTGTCTCAATCCGGCGTCCTCGGTCGAGAGAC
Organism: Vicinamibacterales bacterium; assembly: GCA_965207615.1. Taxonomy (GTDB): domain Bacteria; phylum Acidobacteriota; class Vicinamibacteria; order Vicinamibacterales; family UBA8438; genus JAJEEA01. The sequence continues at coordinate 5,354,405 of CBDBMZ010000003.1, read as the reverse complement.
TGACCGCGGGCGCCGTCTCCCAGTTGATCTGTTGAAGGACCGCCCGCTGAGCCGCCGACGTCTCCCGCGTGGCGCCGATCGACGCCGCGGCGGACATGAGGGTGTCCGTGGCCGGGGTGATATTCCCCCACTGCCGGGCGGCCGTCCCGGCCGCGGCGATCAACCGGCGGGCCAAGTCCCGCTCGTTCCGCTCGCCCCGTTCCCCCTCGGCCGCGGCGGCCCCCGCCGGCTCGGCATCGCCGCCCGGTGAACGATCCTGACGGTGCGCCGCCTTCGACGGGCGGAACCTGCCCAGCAGTCTCTCGACGCGCTCCCGCACCCACTCGTACAGCCGCATCATCAAGCCGGGCGACGCCGGCGGCTCGGGCCGCTCGGCCGCGATGGCGAGAACGCGCGCGCGATCCGACAGCGTCCGCGTGAGCCGCCTGGCTGGCCGGCCGGTCTCGGTGAGCGCGTTGAACCGCTCGCCCGTTCGCCGCCACCCCGTGCTCGGGACATCCGGGAACGCCTGTTCCGCCTCGAGCACCACCCGGTGCTCCCAGGTAGCCGCCTGCCGCCGGTTCGGACTCTGCTCGGCGACATCGAGCGCCCGCTCGAGGTCAGTCGGCGTCCCGGTGTGCGACCAGGAGCGGTTCCGGTTCCCGAGGGCCGCGACGAGCGCCACGTCGCCGCCCGGCGTGGCGAACAGCTCCCTCACCCGAGAGACGCGCTTCCGCAGCGCTTCGGCCGTCGCGACCGCGTCGTCGAGGTCCGCCGTCCCGAACCGCTCGCCGCGCTTGCCGAGCTCCCGACGGAACCGGGCGTCGGCTGCCGCGTCCGACACCACGTCGCGAAGCCGGCCGAGACGCGTGCCGTCCGACTCGGCGGCGTCGAGGGCCGCATCGATGTTCGCGCCCGTCGTCGCCTCGTTGCCGTCCACGTTCCACTTCGGATCGAGGTCGGCCAGGTTCGCGAGGAACAGCTCCACGCCCCCGGGCACATCGACGAGAGCCGTTCGGCGGGCTTTCCTCTCCTCGTCCCGCTTCGCCTCGGCACGGCGCCGTTCCGCTTCGCGCCGTTCCGCCTCGCGCCGTTCCGCTTCGCGCCGTTCCGCTGCTTCGCGCCGGGCGGCCTCGTCGGCTCGCCGCTGCTCCGCCTCCAGCGCCGCGATCTCCGCGTCGAGCGCCTCGACCTTCAACCTCGCGTCGGCCGCTTCCGTCGCGGCACGCGCGTGCGCCTCCCGGGCCTCCCGGGCCGAAGCCGACGCCTCCTCGTACTCGGAGTACCGGTCCGGCTTCAGCTCCGGCGCCCCCGACGACCGGTCCTCCCATCGGTGCTTCGCCGCCGGCCCGATGTGCACCGACGGCGGGTTCAGCAGAAGACGCTCCTCCGCCGCCGCATCGCCGCCCTCGCGTGCCCGTGCCAGCTGCGCGGCGTGGCTCTCCGACGTCACCCGGTCCGACACGCCGGCCCGGTCGAACGCCAGGTTCATCTCCGCCGCCCACGCCTGCCGCGTCTCCTCCAGCCACGATCGCGGCTTCGTGCGCTCGCTCTTCTTCGCGCCGCCAGTCGCCGGATCGCCCCCCTTCGGCGCCGCCCGCCGGAACCACTTCTCCGCCGCCCGCTGCACGCCGTCGTTCACCCGCTCCGAGAACACCAGGTGCAGGTGCGGGTTGTCCGCCACCCCCGCCTTCTTCGACTCGCCGGCGTGCACCGCCAGCGTGTACGGCAACTCGCCCGCCGTCACGTGCGCCGCGAAGCTCCGCGCTAGATCGAGCCGATCCGCAGAGTCGAGCGAGTTGGGCAGCGCCGCCGTCAGCGATCGGAAAAGGCGCCCGTTGCTCCGCTCGTGGCAGTCGGCCGCTGCCCAGTACAGCCGCGCGTCCGACGACGCGAACGACGGCATGCAGCCCGACTCGAGGTGCACCACCTCGTCCTGGCAGGCCGCCCCGTACTTGCCGATGCGGCTGATGTAGTCGTACTTCGCCGCCGCCGACTGGCCGGTGCCGCGGCTGCCCGTCTTCACGTTGACGTGGCAATACATGGCGTCGTGCTCTTCGGGCCGAAGGCTCTCGTCGCACGTCGGTTTCGCACAGCGAAACCGGTAAGTGCGCCCTTCGGGTTTCGGGGTTTCTTCAGTTTGTGTCGTGTAGTCCGGGGGACTCTTGGTCTGTACTGTTATTTTGCTCCATTTTTGGATCGCCTGGCTTCATGATACATACCTGCTTCATGCAGGCGTCAAGACGTGCTACTCAGATCGTGAAGCTGAAGGAACGGCGGCGGGAGCTGGCGGCCAAAACGAGGGACGCCGACAGGCTCCTCGCGGATCGGTTGCGCCGGCTCCAGACGGACGAGACGAAGTCCGAGCGCAGGCGGGAGACCCGGCGCAAGATCATCGTCGGGGCCATCGTCCGGGCGGCGCAGACCTCGCGGACCGACATCAGCCTCCCCTGGCTCGACGAGCAGATTCGGGCCCTGAGGCGGCCCGACGACCGCGCCCTCTTCGGTCTCGATGCGGAGCCGTCCGCCGACCCCGCCGACGCGGGCAAGGCCGAACCGGCAGCCGCGCGGCCGGCCCCGATCACCGCCCGGCAGAAGAAGCTGTTGGCCAAGCTGGTCGAGGAGCATCCCCCGGCTCGCGCGGGAGCTCGGCGTCGACCCCGACGAGCCAGAGCTGGAGAAGCTCGGCAAGTCGAAGGCGACCTCCGTGATCGGCGCGATGCTCGACCGCGTCAACGCGCGGGCGGCGCCAGATGAACGATGACGACTCGTGCGCCCGGGGTGTCGGGCGGCCGCCGACTGCCGCCCGATAGCCGTCAGTTCGTAAGGGTCGTCAGTGTCGAGCCGGTGGTGGGGAGTGAGCGAAAGGGCAGGTCGTCGAGGACGAAGATCGGTCGGCGGGCGCCGTCACGCGAGGGCAGAATCCGTCACCGCTCCCTCGACCCCGCCGGCCGGCGGGCCGGTCAACTTCTTCGCCAAGCGCTCCGGACTCGTTGCGGGACGCTGCCGATCGCCGGGACAGCAACTGCGCCAACTGCTTCACGTCCTCGACCTGCTGCAGGAGATCCTGCATGTCGGACATGTCGGAGCGCCGGACCGAACCGTGCTCGAGCCAGCCCGTGATCCTCCGGTTGAAGGAAGGAGGTCGTTTCTTCGAGATGCTCGGCCACCGCGGCCTGGAGCTGCGGCTCCTCGTCGAACAGCGCCCGCCACAAACCGGTGAGCGGGCCGGCGTGCCAGTCGGGCAGCCGGTATGTACCGCACCCGGTTTCTTGGACACAAGTTTGGGCTACGCGGCTTGGCGTAGCTCGTACTCCTCTCGTGCCTCGAGGGGCGTGCGATAAGCCAGCTTCTCGAGGCGCCAGCACCGGTTGTAGCGCTCGACGAATTCGGCGACGGCGGCGTGCACGTCGGCGAGATTTCGAAACACCCGGCCGTAGACGGCTTGCTCCTTGAGCGTGCGGTTCCAGCGCTCGACGACGCCGTTGGTCTCCGGCTCTTCGACGAAGCCGAAGCTGGGGCGGATGCCCCAGTAGCGGACCTGGTTGAGGAAGTGGTCCGACAGATACTGGCTGCCGTGATCCATCCGCAGCGCCAGCCCGCGGGCCACGTCGGCCTCGACCGAGCCGCAGCGTCGCCGGAGCCCTTGCGCGACCGGCTCGAGGGCCGCGAAACGGCTGCCCACCTTGCACACGTGCCAGCCCACGCACTCGGCGTTCCAGTGGTCGACGGCCGCGAAGGTCCAGACCCAGCCGTCGTCGACGGTCAACACCCGCACGCCGTCGGTACCCCACATGACGTCGGGCGCCGAGGTGACAATCGTGCCGTCGTGCCGCTGCGGCTCACCCTGCCGCCCGCGATGCGGCGAGAGCAGGCCCTGCGCGCGCATCACGCGCAACACCCGTGTCCGCGAGACCCGGATCCCGTCGAGGATCCGCAGCCGCGCGTGGACCTTGCGATGGCCCTCGCCCTGGAACGGAGAGCGGGCCAAGTCGCTGTGAATGGCCGCCAGCAGCTGCGCATCCGACAGCGCGGGCGTCGGCCCGCGGCGGCGCGGACTGTCAGCCGACGCTGAACACTGCACGCGAGCCCGCCGCGCGTAGAACGCCGAGCGTGACCGCTCCCACGTTCGGCACACCCGCTCGAGCCCGTAGCGCCGTCCCGTCGTCGCGGAGGTCGTTTGGCTCATCGTCGCGACCTCCGCGTCGCCAAAGGGACGCGGCGCTCCGCTGCGCGGGCACGCGACCGCAACAGCTCGTTCTCCATCGACAGCTCCCCGATGTGTCGCTTGGCCGCATCCAGCTCGGCGGCCAGCGGCTCACCGGCCTGCTCCTTCAGACCCAGCTCGAGACCGGCCAGCGCCCGCGCCTTCCACCGCTCCAGCCGATAGACCTCCACCCCGACTTCACGCGAAACCGCGTCGAGCGGCTCGCCGCAAAGCAGCCGCAACACCACGTCCCGTTTCCGGCTCGCGCTCCACCGCTGGCCGGGAGCCAAGCCCCCCGACCCCATCGCCGCCGCGTCGGTGCCGACTCCGGTCGCCCTCCGGGCTCCCTCCGTCGGCACCGACCCAGCTCCCTTCACCCGCCTCGACCGAACCATACCCCCACCTCCTGGTGACATCGGATTCTCCCCCTAATCCGTGTCCAAGAAAACTGGGGGCGCCCCATCGGGCAGCCGGTACACCGGGTCCGACGGAACGAGCCAACCGCGGTACACCGCCAGGACGACGCCGCGGTCATCCACGTCCTTGCGCTCCCATCGCTCGGGGACTATGTCCTGGTGGCCGTTCGGCTTGGGCGTGTCCCAGGCGGCCACCTCGTAGGTGGCCGCCGTCAGCCTGATCAGCCACCGCAGCCCTTCGCGCCCCTTCCGGTCCCGCAGCGTGCTTGCGGTCGAATCCCAGGGAGCCGGGGCGGGGGTTGACGCTCCGCAGCAAGCGGGTGCCTGGGTGCTCCGAACCTCCACGACCGAGGGCCGGCGACAAGTGCCTCGGCGGTGAGGGGTCTCGCAGAACTGGGCGGCCGGGTCGCGCCACCTCGACGCGAGCGCCGGTGGCGAGCGACCGCCGACACCCGCACACGCGCCGACGGAAATTGTCGGGGGCCGCTTGTTCGCGCCGCGGAGCACAGTCGCCAGGGGGGTCGGTCGCTGCGCGGGTTGGCCAGCGAAAGGTAAAAGGGTGATAATCTGCCGGCATGCCCGACAGCAACACCCGCTGGACGCTGGGAGCGCTACTCACCATCGGGGCGCTCATCCTCGGCCAGGGTGCCCTCACCCAGGCCCGGATCGACGATCTGCGGGCCGACCTGGCCGAGGTACGGGCCGACGTGCGCCGGCTCGACGACCGCGTTCAGCGGCTCGACGACCGCCTGCGGGCCGTCGAGATCGCGTTCGGCAAGGTCGAGCAGCGCCTCGAGACGCTCGAGCGCGTCATGCTCCCGGCGCCTGACCCCGCCGAGTGACCCACCGGGCGAGGGTTCACCCACCCGCCCACGAGCAGGTAGCCCTGCCCCGAAACCGCCCGTACAGCGCGACGCCCTGCGGGCGGCCGGCGTCGACCGCCTTGACCAGTGCGTCCACGCCGCGGCCACGGCCGAGGCGCTCGGGCTAGGCTGGCTAGGCGGCTAGGCGGCTAGGCGTCGAGGCGCCGGAGGGCTACGGAGTAGGCCCGGGTCGGTTGCGGAACCGGAACCAGACTTGGTCGCCGTCCCGAACGCCGGCCGACGTCGACGAGCTCGCCGCGCCCCTCGCCCGCCCGGGCCGCGCCGCCGACGTCGAGGCCGTCGAAGGTCGCCGCAGCCTCGCCCGCGGCCGCCGGCGAGACGGAGGCCTCCAGCCGGCCCGGAACCGCCTGCCCCGCCGGCGAGCCGGCCGCACAACCGGCCAGCTCGAGCGGCTCGAGGGGCAGCTCCTCACCCGGCGCGATATCGAGCGGCTCTTCGGCGTCAGCAAGGTGCGCGCCGACGCGCGGGGCCGAACTCGTCGGCAACCAGAGGACCCTGCCGCGGACCAGGCTCCTGCAGCAGCTCAAGAAGCACCGCGGCCGTGCCGCGTTCCGCGTCGAGGAAGAGAGACGCGCGCGCTTGGTCGCCGAGCTCCAGCAGGCCCGGCTGACCGGGTTCCGGTTCAAGGTGCCCGCCGAGACCATGAGCGCGAAGCTGGCGGACCTGCCCGATGGGGTGTTGGTCGAGCGCGGCCGGATCGAGGTGCGGTTCGACGGGGCGGAGGACGCCTTGGCGCGTCTCTACGCGCGGGCCCAGGCGCTCGGGAACGACTTCGCGCGGTTCCAGGCGCTCGCCGGGCGTTGAGCCGGCCGGGGAGAGGTGGTGAACCGGGAATGACGACGGAAGCTCTGGTGCCGGCGGCCGCGGCGCCGGCGATCGCGACGGGCGGGGGAGGCGAGATTGTCCTGCCGCAGGTGATCGTCGATGCGGGGCCCCAGGCCACGGCGCGGTTCCTGGAGTTCTTCGCGGGGCGGATCGCGAACGCGAGGACGCGGGCGGCGTACGGGCGGGCGGTGGGGCAATTCCTGGGGTGGTGCGAGGCGCGAGGCCTCGGGCTGCGCGACGTCACGCCGCTTCACTGTGGCCGCCTACATCCGGACCCACCCCGGGTCGGTCCCGACGGTGAAGCAGCACCTGGCCGCGATCCGCATGCTCGGCGACTGGCTCGTTCGTCAGCCAGGTCCTCCCGGTGAACCCCGCCGCGGCCGTCCGCGGGCCGAAGCACGTCGTCACCAAGGGGGCGACGCCGGTCCTCTCGCCGGCGGAGGAGAGGAAGCTCCTCGAGTCGATCGACACGGGCGCCCTGGCCGGGCTCCGGGACCGGGCGCTGCTCTCGGTCATGCTCTACAGCTTCGCGCGGGTGAGCGCAGTGTTGGGGATGCAGCGGCAGGGCTACTTCGGGCAGGGGAGCCGGGGCTGGTTGAGGCTCCACGAGAAGGGCGGGAAGCGGCACGACGTCCCGGCCCACCACCGGGCGGCCGCGGTCCTCGACGCCTACGTCGAGGCGGGCGGGCTCGACGAGCCGAAGGCGGCGCTCTTCCAGACCGTGGACCCGGCGGGACGCCGGCTGACGGGCCGGGCGCTCGATCGGCGGCTCGTTCTGGCGATGATCAAGCGGCGGGCCGCGGCCGCGGGCTGCCGCCCTCGACGTGCTGCCACACGTTCCGGGCGACGGGGACCACGGCGTACCTGTCGAACGGGGGGACGCTTGAGCACGCGCAGCAGATCGCGGGGCACGCGTCGCCCAAGACGACGAAGCTCTACGACCCGACGGCGGACACGGTGACGGTCGACGAGCTCGAGCGCATCGTGATCTGAGGGTGGACGTCCCCGGGGCGTGGGCCCGGCGCAGGACTTCGGCGCGCGGACGCCGGCGAAGCCGCGGCCCGGACAGGCGTCGGTCAGATCGAACCTTCCTCACCAAGCTCGACCGCTTTGCGCGGACCCCTTATAATGATGCAAGAGGATTTTGCGGCGCACGTGACGTGACGGAGCTTCACGCTGCGGTGCTGCCGCTCGAGTTGGCGTACTCGATGATGAGAAGGAGTGTTCCGATGAGGAGAACGCGTGGTTCGTGGTTCGCGGCGGTCGCCCTACTAGCGCTGGTTGTCGTTGCCGGGGTCGTCTATGTGCAGACGGGCGTGCAGGCCGCGCCGGAGCGTCAGCCGCTCATCACCGAGGCGCTCGTCGACGCCGAGAACGGGACGCTGACCATCAACGGCTTCGACTTCGGGGGCGAGGTCCCGACGGTGACCCTCGGCCTGTCGTCGCTGCCGGTGCTGTCGCTGACCGAGTCGGGGGTCGTGACGGAACTGCCCGAGCTTCTGCCCGGCACCTACCTGCTGGCCCTCTCTTGGACCGACGGGGCGGGGGCGGTATTCTATCCGACCCTCGGCGCGGTGGGCCCGGCGGGGCCGCCGGGACCGCAGGGCGCGCCCGGCCCGTTCCTCTCGACGGGGTCGACGTCGTCGGCTCCGTCGACGGCCTATGGCGGTGACGCGGTGGTCGGCGGCGACCCGACGAGCTCGCAGGACCATGCCGGGGCGACCAACACGCACTACGGCCCCCAGGCACTGTCGTCGGTGACGACGGGTCGAAACAACTCGGCGTTCGGGCATCAAGCACTCCACAATCTGACCACCGGCGACGATAACGCTGCTTTCGGCCGCCTGGCGCTGCGCGACCTCGACACGGGTTCCAATAACCTCGCCCTGGGTACATTGGCCTTGCTTCGGGCGACCGGGTCCTACAACACGGCCATCGGCAGCCACGCGCTGCGGGCCACCGTTTCCGGTGATGGCAACGTCGCCATCGGTGCTGAGGCGCTCAAGCTCAATCAGGGTGACCGGAACATCGCTATCGGGCGCGACGCGTTGGGGGCGAACACTCGCGGCTCGAGCAACACCGCGATCGGGTACCAGGCCGGAAGTCGCAACGACACGGGGAGCAACAACGTGTACATTGCTAGCGAGGGCGAGGCAGGTGAATCGGGGGTTATCCGCATCGGGAACCCGAACACCCACACCAAGACAATTCTGGTCGGCGAGGTGGAGGGCGACATCAAGGTCGTGCCGGTATACCAGTAGAAGGGCACTTCGGTAAGCGCTGTGTCGCAAACGGATCCGTCTGGCGTGGCCGTTCCGTGGCCGGTGTCCGCCTTCCTTCTCCACGGCGCTCGCCTGCTACGGTTTCGCAGGAGATGCCGGCGCAGGGCGTGGAGCCGGTACTGCACCCACGCTGGGCGGCCCGCGACACGGCGGAGGAACCGCCCAGCGGCTGCCAAGGATGAATCGCCCCATGCCGACGAACACCACCCTGCCCTTGTGGGCGCGGATTGCCGATGGCCTTACCCTGCTGCTTGCCATCGCCGCGCTGCGAGTCGCCCTTCTTGGTGGAATCCGCATTGGCACCGTCTTTTCCATGTCCACGCCTTGGCGGGCCCTGATCGCTCTAACCCTCATCTGCGGTCTGCGTCATTATCTGATCCGAACGCCGCCGCTCCACCACCGCATCTCGACCTGGCTCGCGTATGCTGCGTCGATGCTGCAACACCTCGCAACTCGCTGTGACCCCACCGTGCGTGTCACTGTTCGTTACGGACGCCGCTGTCTGAGTGCCTACCGCCGTATTACGCATGTGACGGTGGCCCGCACACTCCAACTATTCGCGCTGACCGCTCTCGCCATTGCCCACCCGCTCTTCGATGTCGTTTCCCGAGAGCCCGCATTCTTCGTTGCTCGCAATACAACATCCGCGCAGCTCGCCCTTGTCGTGGTCCTCATTGGCCTGGCGCTACCGCTCCTTCTTGTCGCCGTTGAGGCTGTCTTCGAGCGCCTGCATGCCCGAGCCGGAACCTTCGTGCACGTGCTCCTGGTCGCACTGCTGGTGAGTCTGGTCATGCTGCCCATCTTGCGGCGTACCACCGCCATGGACACCGTGCCGCTGTTGACCATAACCCTACTATTGGCAGGTGGCATCACCGTCGCCGGCCAACGCTCGACCGTCATTTCGATGTTCCTGACGGCGCTGACACCTGCCGCCGTCATCGTTCCCGCAGTATTCCTCGCCAACTCCGACATCCGGGGAGTACTCGTCGGCTCAGACCGCGCCGGCGTACCTACCCACGTAGACTACGCCCCTCCCATCGTGTTTATCGTTTTCGACGAATTCCCGACCACCTCCTTGATGAACCGCGCACGGGAGATCGACCGCCACCGCTACCCGCACTTCGCCAGACTCGTCGACGACGGCACGTGGTTTCGCAACGCCAGCACCGTTTCATCCCAGACGGTCTGGGCGGTCCCGGCGATTGTCACCGGCAAATACCCCGTAGAGCCGCACGCCGTCCCAACGTCGCGATACTATCCGAACAACGTGTTCAGCATGCTCGGCGACGCCTATCAGATGACCGTGTTCGGCAGATTTCTACAGCTTTGTCACGCGAATACCTGTACCTACGATCTCGAAGTCCGCGACAGCCTAGCGGCTCTCGCCACCGACCTCCTGGTCGTTTACCTTCACATAGTCACCCCGGAGCCTTTCGCGGCGGAACTACCGCCCATCGTGGGGGATTGGTCCGGATTCGCTCGCCGACGCATATTTCCTGGCACGGATGGGGAGCACGGCCGGAACCTCCCGTCCGACGAATACGATCGGTTTCTTCAGACGATCACGCCGGAACGCAATGGGCAACTGTATTTTCTGCATACACTGACGCCCCATATGCCTTTCCAATATGTGCCCTCCGGCGCCCGCTACAGCGCGCCGGACTACCAAGCCCATCAAGAAGGCGGAGAAAGACTCTTTCTCAAGAGCGATCCCTGGTTGCCTGTAATTCTTCAACAGCGCCACCTTCTTCAGGTTGGCTTCGCTGATCGGTTCATCGGGGACCTCATCGACCACTTGCAGGCCCAGGGTATCTACGAGGACTCACTGATCATCATCACGGCCGATCACGGTTCGAGCTTCAGGCACGGAATGCCTAGGCGCACGGCGGTGGCGCGTGACCCGGCCGACATAGTCCAGGTCCCCCTTATTGTGAAGTTTCCGCGACGAACGACGGGCACTATCAGCGACGACAACGTCGAAACCATCGATATCGTTCCGACGATCGCGGACGTCTTAGCTATAACCGTCCCGTACGAGGTCGATGGTCGGTCGCTGCTCGAACCGGCCAGACTCGAAAGGCGGCACAAGACGTTCGTCCAACGCAGCTATGAACAGGTGAGGATAGAAGAATACCCGGCGCGACTCGAGGAACGTTCACTGGCACAGAAGCTCCTGCACTTCGAATCGGGATTGTATGGCATCGGCCCGCACCGGTGGTTGCTCGGGCGCTCGATAGCGGCGCTCGAACTGGCGCCGAGAACGGGGCCCGTCGTCAATCTGGCGGATGCTCTGCAATTCGACGACGTCGACGTCGAAGCTGAGGTATTGCCCCTGTACGTGCGGGGGACGCTCACCGGTGACGCGAACGAACGCTTGAGCCTGGGTATCGGCCTGAACGGGGTGCTGGTCGCCACTACCGTTTCGTACCGGGAGCGTGGCCAGTGGGTCTTCGGGAGCGTGATTCCGGAAGAGGGGCTGGTGCCGGGTGTCAATAAAGTGGAAATCGTCGTGCTCGGTAGCGCGAGCGATAACCCGACGACGAGGGATCGGACGCAGTAGAATGGAAGACAGTCGTGCTCGGTAGCGCTCGCGTTAAGCAAGCTGGTGGTCCTTAAGCTACCTGGCGGGGTGCGTTGTTGACGACTACAGGTGTGCAGCGATAGATCGGGGTTGTCAGGGCGGGGGCAAGCAATTGAAAGAGCACGCGGTAGCACTCCTTCTTCTCGCATTCTGCTGCGCGAGTGTCTTTCACACTCGCGTCTACAAGCGGTTCGACCGCATTCGGATCACGGTGCTCGATGCGGAGCGGGCGCCGGCGGACGATCTGCTGATCGTATCACTGCCGGACGCGCCCCGTCTTGGCGGCACATGGACAGTCATTGTACTCCGCTTGGTGAACCGTGGTCCCAACACCAGGAGCGTGCGCATCACCATCGGCACAACGGCGTCCGATCATGTTATCCTGCACCCTAATCAGCGTTCTCGACGAGTCGACCTCGCCGTTCCGTGGCCGTGGAATGCCGACATCAACCGTATCGTGCTCAGGGGTGACGGCGGGGATTGGGGTCTCGAGTACGTAGAGCTCGCCAACGGTTACGGATTCAATGGCGGACCGTTCGGCTTCGTAATCGTTCCTGACCGTGCAGTGCCCACCCACAGACCGAGCACATACAGCACTGTCGTGGTCTTCTTCGTGGTGCTAGCGCTCCCAGTGGTCCTGCGCCGACTTGGCGGCGAATGCGGCGGAAACACGGCAGCCCTAGCGGTCAGCGCGATGGGTCTCGGTTTCCTAGGTGTCATGCTTCTGCTTCCTGTGGTGGCGCCGTATAAGATCCTGCTTTCCGTTCAGGCTTTTTGGCTGTGTGTCGCAACCATATACGGGGGGTTGTCCCGAGGGCTGCGCGGGGCGACTGACTCGCGGTGCCTCCTATAAAATCGTACTCTACTACGCGCCCCGCGCGGGTGCCGGCGGTCCAGCGCGAACGCACAGATGACCGGGTGCGTGCGCCACGTGTTGTCGAGGAAAACGCCTGTAGCGCGGTTGACGGTCGCGGATTCGCGGCTCTCCGAGGGGCCGCGGTCATGGCGGATGAGCCGCTGTAGCGGCGGCGGGGCGGAGTCGAGCGGCACATCGGGCGGGACGCCGCGGGATGACTGCGGTCTGGCGCTTGATGGCGCTCGTGAACGGGAGGCCGACGAGCTTGGCGAGGCGGCGTGGGGCCCGATAACACCGCGACGACCTCCCAGCCGGCCCGGGTTGGGGGTCGGGCGCCCGCCCGCTGAGCGCCCACGTGCCATAGTGCGGGATCGGGAAGCAGACCAGGGCGAGAGCGGTGAGGGGACCCGACCGAGGGGTCCGCCGACAGCGACTCCATCGCGCAGGGCATGGACCGCCTGCGGGATGAGCACCCCGATCGCTACGACGGGATTCGCGGCGACGTAATCGCCCATGACGAGCAGCTCCCAGGGCCCGCGGGCTGCGCGAGCAGGACGACCACCGACCGGCGGAGGCCGGCGGGGCAGGTGCTGCGGTTCGTGCTGCGCGAGGGCAGCCCCGCCGTCGTGATGGGTCCCTGGAGACTCCCGTGCCGGTGGGGTAGAGACGTCGGCCCGTGGGAGCCCGCCTTGACCATCAACCCGACGGAGGCGGGACGGTGATGCGGTCGGTCAGGATGCGGGTGGCGTCGCGCGGGTCTGCGCGGAACGCGGTCGACGACCGGAGTCATTCGCGACCGGAACAATCGGCAGGGGGGTCGAAGTTCAGCCCCACCGGCACGAGCGCGACGCGCCGGCCGGCGCTGGCGGCCAGCGCCGTGGCCCGCGGCGCCGGTCCTCAGCGGCTCGAGGCCCCTCCATGCACCAAGTGCAAGCCGGGTGGCGGCGGCGGGATTCTGCTATACTCACTCATCATGCTTCGTAGCGCCTTGACCATCGTCGCCCTGCTGGCCGCGTTCGAGAGGCCGGCTAGTGCTTACCTCGACCCCGGGACCGGCAGCATGCTGCTGCAGGTGCTTCTCGGGGGCGTCGCGGCTGTCAGTGTAGTCGCGAAGCTCTACTGGCGCCGTCTCACGACGGCCTTCGCCAAGCTGCAGCGCTCCAAACGCTGATCTCCGGAGCCAGCCGCGGACCTCCGGACCGGCCCATCCCGGTTCACTCCGTGTCGCATATGAGCGCCCAAGAGCCATCCCTGCGGTTCGACACTGGGTCGTTCCGCGATCCGGATACTCGTATCTTCTACTACAAAGGAGCACCGTTCCGGTGCCTGTCGTCTCGAGCCCTTGAGGATTGGCAGCGCCTCGCGGGAACGGACTTCCATGTCCGGTTCATGGCGGATCGCCGCCTAATACCGACGCGGTTGGTGTCTGATATCGGGTCGTTGCCGCCGCTGTCGCCCCAGTGGGTGGCGGTTCTGGAGCACGAGCGGGTACCGGTGGTGTCGTACCCCTACGAGTGGTCTTTCGGGATGCTCAAGGACGCTGCACTGTTGCAACTCGACATCACGCGTGCCGCGCTCGACGAGGAGATGACCCTCAAGGACGCGACCGCGTTCAACGTCCAGTGGTGCGGTGCGCGTCCCACCTTCATCGACATCGGGTCCTTCACAGCGTACGTCGCGGGGGAACCCTGGGCCGGCTATCGGCAGTTCTGCGAGACGTTTCTCTATCCGCTGCTGCTGCAGGCGTACCGCAACGTGCCGTTCCACCCGTGGTTGCGGGGGAACCTCGATGGGATCCCGGCGGAGCAGTGTCGTGCGTTGCTGTCCGGCCGCCACCTCCTGCGGCGCGGCGTGCTGGCCCACGTCTACCTGCAGGCCAAGGCGCAGGCACGCTACGACGATACACCGGCGGACGTTCGACAGGAATTGCGGGCTGCGGGCTTCGGCGCGGCGCTGATCAAGCACAACATCGACCGCCTGCGGAGAATCGTCGAGCGGCTGTGCTGGGAACCCGAGCGCTCGACGTGGTCGGAGTATCAGCGGGAACACTCCTACGATGATGCCGACCTGCAGCGCAAGGTGAATTTCCTCGAACGGGTCCTGGCCTCTCGGCGTTGGCCGCTGGTCTGGGATCTCGGATCCAACATTGGCCGCTATTCCCGGCTTGCCGCGAGACATGCGGACTACGTGCTGGCTCTCGATGCCGACCACGTCGTCATCGAGCGTCTGTACCGGGCTCTCGATGCTGACGGGCCTGCGAACGTCCTGCCGCTGGTGGCCGACATCGCCAATCCGTCACCGGGCCTGGGGTGGCGGGGTCGCGAGCGACTGCCGCTCGGAGACCGTGGCGCACCCGCGCTCATTTTGTGTCTGGCCCTGGTGCACCATCTCGTGATCGGGCGTAACATTCCCCTTGACGATTTCCTCGACTGGCTCGCGCAGTTCGGCGCCGAGGTGGTCCTGGAGTTCGTTGGGCGTAGCGACCCGATGGTGGAGCGGTTGCTCCGCAACCGCCGGGATCAAGAGTTCGACTACTCCGAGGCCTCGGTCAGGACGGCGCTGGGGCGACATTTCGGCGACATCAGGCACGAGACACTCGCCTCCGGGACCCGCACTCTGTACCACTGCCGACCCAGAGCCGGATGAACCGCCGATTCGCGCGGACTGGTCGGTTGCCGGCGTGGGCGAGCCTCGCCGGCCGCTCCGCGCTGCCGGTCGATTCGGCGGCGAGGTGTGTGCTCACCGTCCTGGTGGTGGGGAATCAGCTTCATCGTGCCTCCGTTCATGGGGAGCCGGCCGGGCTGCGGCCCAGGGCACCTGGTGGAAGCGGTCCGGTCCGTCCCCCGTGCCGCGAGTCGTCCGACGCTTGGAAACGGCCCCTGTGCGGGTCGTTTGCGGGAGGAGGGTACCGACCAGATTCGTGCAGAAATACACCCTAAGGGCCGCGCATCTTGAGCTTGGCGGGGTCGATCTTGATCTCGCCGTAGAGCACGACGTTCTTCCACTCGATCGGGCTGACGTGACGCTGCAGGTCGGGGTCGAACGGGAAGTCCGGCGCGGCGGCCATCCGTGGGATCTCCCGGGCCTGCCAGTAGACGATGCAGGCGAGGATCAGCGTCAGGGACGAGCACGCGTTCACCTGGTCGTAGACCTCGCGGGCGCTGATGCGCCCCCGCTGCCCGTAGTAGACGGCCCGCGCCAGGGCGTGGAGTTGTTCGACCTTGAGCAGGCCACACGCCGCACCTTCGCCCGCAGTTGCGGCTCGGGCATGTACTGCAGCACGAACTCGGTCTTCAGCGCCCGGCCGAGCTCCCGGTTGGCGGCGTATAAGCGGTTCGACGCCTGGAACCGGTTGAGCCGCTGCAGGGGCGGCCGACGCCGTGGCGTGGCCGGCGGGGAACGCCGCGTAGAACTGGCCGATGCGGTCCCACTGCTCGGCGACGAGGCTGAAGTTCACCGCCCGCCGGCCGCGCTTGAGGACCGGCTCGAGGACGCCGTGGTCGCGGCCCGGGTCGGCCCAGTAGATCCGCTGGCGGTGCAGGCTGCGGATGCGCGGGCAGAACCGCATGCCGACCATCCCGAAGGCGGCGAAGTTGATCTCGGTGTACCCGTGGGTGTCGGCTGTAGTGCTCCTCGAGGTCGAGGTCGCTCTCGTGGTACAGCACGCCGCCGGCGAGCACGAAGGGCGCGTCGCGATCGGTGCACTCGATCGGGCGGCTGTAGAACGGGGCGTAGTTGTCGGCGACGAAGGAGTAGAACTCAAGCGCGAAGTCGTTGAAGCGGGTGCTGTACGTCCGCTGGAGCACCTTCTGCGGCATGGCGAAGCGCTGCCCGTCGCTGGCCGACGTCGTGCCGTCGCCCCAGTGGCCGGCGGCGTCGAGGCGGGAGATGCCGTGGACGATGGCGGCGAGTGCGGCGCGCTGGTTCTCCTCGACGAGACGCCAGTCGCTGACGTACTTGAGCCGCCTGTAGGCGATGTCGGGGGCGACCTTCTCCATGGTGTAGAGGCCGAGGTTGCAGCCGTGGGCGAGGATCGCGGCGAGCAGCGCGCACACCTCGCCGGGGTCGACCCGCTTCTCGCCGGGCTGCTGGAAGTGGACGCTGAATCCGAGGTCGTTCTCGACCTCGATGAGGGAGGTCGGCGAGCCGGATCGAGCGGCTCACGGCGTCCAGCCAGCGGCCGCGTGTCGAACGTGATCTCCGTCACCGCTATTGAGCCCGGCTTCCAGCGGAACGGGCTCGCCATGCGCATCCGGTAGAGGAGCAGACCCATGTTGAAGAGCCTGCATTTCATCGGGGTCGCCAGCGCCATGCTGTCGATGGCGGGCTGCACGACCATGATCAACGGCACCTCGCAACGCGTCCAGATGCTGTCGGAGCCGCCGGGTGCCGAGGTCTTCGTCGCCGACGAGCCGGTCGGCACCACGCCGACCTGCCGGCGGCCGGCGGGCCGGCGGGCCGGCGTAACCGTTCGGCGAAGCCGGTATGGACATGGGAGCGGCCAACCGGACGCTCGCGTTGTCGACGGCCAGCACCGGTCGATGCGTCCGCGCAGAAAGCGCGCCCGGACCGGATCGGCTCGCGGTTCGACGATGCTTGCCCGACTGCCGCAACGCGCGGATACCGGGACCACCGAACGGTTATACGCCGGCGTAACCGTTCGGCGAAGCCGGTATGGACATGGGAGCGGCCAACCGGACGCTCGCGTTGTCGACGGCCAGCACCGGTCGATGCGTCCGCGCAGAAGCGCGCCCGGACCGGATCGGCTCGCGGTTCGACGATGCTTGCCCGACTGCCGCAACGCGCGGATACCGGAACCACCGAACGGTTACACGCCGGCGGACTGTCATGGACCACTCTGGACGGGAATCATCGCGTGGTCCGAAACGTGGTATATAGCTGATCGCGAAGTCCCAAAATTGCCCACATTTATTGCGCTATTTTCGATCTTCATCTAGTACCAGACGATCTCGCCGGTGGCGGCGTCGAGGGCCAGGGTCGAGTTGTGGTAGAGGTGCGCGAGGTCGGCGCCCCCGAGCAGGAACTTGGGGGCGGGGGCGGTGACCGAGGTGCCGACGTAGACGAGGTTCAGCTCGGGATCGTAGCTCGGCACCATCCACGACCCGACGTGCTTCCGCTCCTCGAACGGCACCCCGCCCCACGTCTCGTCGCCCGGCTCGCCCGGGGCGGGAATGGTCCGCCGCCGCCACAGCTCCTCGCCGGTCAGCGCGTCGTGGGCAACGATGACGCAGGCTTCGGGACCTCCGCGCGGCGAGCAGCTCCGCCCCGAGACGACCTTGCCGTTCGCGATGATCGGCCCGGAGCTCTGCAGGGCGGGATGCGTCTCGTAGTCGAGGATCCGGGTCTCCCACGCCAGCTCGCCGGTCGCCGCGTCGAGGGCGAAGACGTAGCCGTCGGCGCTGGTGTCGATGATGCGGTCGGCGTAGATGGCGAGATTGCGGTTGGTGGTGGCGAGGCCGCGGGTGGCGGTGTCCTCGGGCAGGTCGCGGCGGTGCTCCCAGAGGAGGTCGCCGGTGGCGGCGTCGATGGCCTGGATGACGTCGCGCGGGTTCGGCACGTACAGCACCCCGCGGTAGGCGAGCGGGGTGGCCTGCTGGCTGCCCGGCCCCATGCCGCGCGTCCACGCCAGGCGCAACTCGCCGACGTTCTCGCGCGTGACCTCGTCCAGGGGGCTGTAGCCCCAGCCGTCGAGCGTCCGCCGCCACATCAGCCAGTCGGCCGGCGCCGGCTCCCGCAGCATCGCATCGGTGACCGGAACGAAGTCCTCGGGAGCCTGGGCCCGGGCGGCGGGCGCGGCCAGGGCGAGCACCACGGCGGCGACGGTCAGGGCGAAGCGTACGGTTCTGGACCCGAAAGGCATCACGGCCCTCCCCCTGTCTGGAGAATGCGCGGCGGCACCGCGCGTCTCGGCGCCCCGTCGGGGTCGCTGGTCTCGCTGCGGCACCGGTCGCTCCTCACGGTTTCCTTCCGAACGTCGCCAGCCGCTCCGACCGACGGGCCGACGGACCCCGGCGCGGGCGCGCGCCGGGAGCCGGCGCCGCAGAACGGCGCCGCCTCCGGAGGAGGCGCAGACTCCCTGGAGGGCTGGTTGGGCGCCAAGCGGAGCCGCCGGCGACGACTGGCGGTCTAGTCCCGATACCCCTCCAGCACCGGGAACCGCTCGTCGTCGGGCAGCGGCTGCACGCCGAAGGCGTTCAGGGTCATCGACACCTTGCGGTAGCGCGCCGCGGTGGCGGCGATGCTCACGAGCTGGTGCTCGTCGTAGTGCTCCGAGAGCGCCGCCCACGTTTCGTCCGAGATCATGGTGTCGGTGTACATCTCGTCGGCGGCGTCGATGAGCAGGCGCTCGCGCGCGTTCCAGCCGGGGGCGTCCTGCCCCTGCGCGATCCACCGCGGCTCGAGGCCGTGGTCGCGGGCGCGGCCCACGCTGCCCACGTGCTTCGCCCACTCGTAGACCGCCTGGGCGTTCCAGCCGGTGCGCAGGATGACGAGCTCGCGGTCGTGGGGGGTCAGGCGCGACTGCTCCTCGTCGAGCACGTAGCGGGGGTTCGAGTACCACACGTCGGCCATCGCGGAGTGCCGGCGAAGGGTGCGGCCGACCCGCAGGCCGTCACCAGGGACGGGGTCGATGCGCGGCGCCGTCAGGGGCGGCTCGCGGCGGGGCGCGTCGATGCGGTAGGCGACGTCGTCGGTGGGGATGAGGTGCTCGGCCCCCGCGTCGGGCTGGATGCCGAGCGAGTTGAGGAGAACCGACGCCGCGGTGATCTCGTTGACGGTCACAACCGCGTCGGCCAGGTTCTCGAGCGAGTACATCCGCGTCAGCTCGACCCAGGTGCGGTCGGTCACCGCGGCGTTCCGGAACAGCTCGTCGGCGAGCCCGATGAGGGTCCGCTCGAAGCTGGTCCACCCCTCGCCGGCCCCCTCCCCGATGCGGCGCACCTCGTCGGCGGTCAGCCCGTGGTCGCTCCGGCCGGCGTGCGACGACCACAGGTAGCCGTTCTGCGCGAGCCAGGCCGTCCGGAGAATCAGCAGCGCGCGGTGCCGCGGCGAGAGCGTCGAGTCGTTCGTCACCCACGTCAGGAACGGCATGACCCGGTCGGCGAGCACCGGCAGCCGCGCGAGCGTGCGCAGCGCGTTCCCCGCGTCGCCGGACGGCGCGTACCGCTCGACGACGGCCCGTTGTTCGGCGGTCCATTCGGACTCGGGCAGCGGCGCCACCCGCGGCTCGTCCGCCCGCTCGACGAAGATGGCGCTCCCCGGCGGGTCGACGATGGCGCGGGCCGGCTCGATGCGGAAGAGCACCGCGTCGTCCTCGTCGGTGAGCACGTAGAGGTAGCCGTCGGGACCCTGCCGCACGTCGCGCACCCGCTGCCGCAGCTCGGTGAGGATCGACTCGCGCCGTATCTCCTCGCCCCGGCGGTTGAAGACGACGCGGTCTATGTGACCGGTGCGGGGCATGCGCCCCTCCATCATCGAGCCGACCATGAGGTTGCCCTGCCACGCGGGGAAGTGCGGCCCGGTGTAGAAGGTCAGCCCCGACGGCCCGATCGACGGCCACCACACCACCGCGGGGTCCTCGAACTCGGGCCGCCACGGCGTCTCGCTGACCCGCACCCCGGAGTACTCGCGGCTGTAGCTCGCAATGGGCCAACCGTAGTTGGCGCCGGCCCGGATGATGTTCGCCTCGTCGCCCCCCTGCGGCCCGTTCTCGGTTGCCCACAGCTCGCCCGTCTCGGGGTGCCACGCCAGCCCGAGCTGGTTCCGGTGGCCCATGGAGAAAATCTCCGGCAGATAGTCGGGGTCGCCCGCGAACGGGTTGTCGGCGGGGGCGGCGCCGTCCTCGGTCAACCGCATGAGCTTGCCGAAGTGGTTCCGCGGGTCCTGCGCGTAGCTGCCGGTGTCGGCGAAGACGTAGGACCCGCCGACGGTCATGTAGAGCGAGCCGTCGGGGCCCCAGATGATGCGCGACGCGGCGATGCCGCGGTCGAGCCCCTCGGCCACGAAGATGTCCCGCACCTCGGTCAGGGCCCCGGTGTCGAGGCGGCCGCGGGCGAGGGCCACCGTTACCCCCTCTTCGCCGTTGCGCACGATCGACTTGCTGTAGGTCAGGTAGACGAGCCGGTCGTCCTCGGGATGCACCGCGACGTCCATCAACCCGGCGCGGTCCGACTCGGCGAAGACCTCGGGCACGCCGGGGACGTCGCGCTCGAGGAGCCGGCCGTCGCGCACCACCCGCAGGGCGCCCCGGTCGCGCTCGCTGATTAGGATGTCGCCGTTGCCGCGGAACGCCATGCCCCACGGATGCGAGAGCCCGGTGGCCACCGGCACCACCCGGATGCGGGGCACCTCGGCGGTGTTCAGCACCCGCGCCGCCGTCGGCGCGGGCACCGCCGGCACCCCGTCGCGGCGCTGGGCGGACGCGACCGCGCCGGCGAGGACGATGGCGAGGCAGAGGCAGAGCGCGGGCAGGGGACGGCGGCGGAAATGGCGATGGCGCATGGTTCCTCCTTGGGTGCCCATCAATCTACCCGATCCGGGAGCCGAAGGGCAGCACGGACGACCGGCGGCGCCCGCCCCGGCCTCCTGCCAGGCACCTCCATGCGCTGATGCCGGTGGCTGCGACCGACGACCGACGGCGTCCGCGAGCGCCTGACCCGCCGATCGTCGCCGGCCGAGCCGCTGCGCAGACGCCTACCGGGCGAACAAGCGTTCGACGAGGGTGCCGGTCGCCCAGACGTAGAAGCCGACGAGTGGCAGCTTGCCGAGGGCGACGGCGGCGGCGAACCTCGCGACCGGCATGCGCAGGGTGCCGGCCACGTAGCAGATGACGTCGGTCGGCGTGAAGGGGAACGCCGACCATCCGGCCACCAGCCAGAACCCGCCCTTGCGGGCCATCTGCGCCTCGAGCCGCCGCACCCGCGCGGCGTGGCGCCGCTCGAAGAGGTCGCCGAGGCCGAGGAAGTCGAAGAAGTAGTAGATGAGCAGGGCCGCGGCGACGGCGCCGCCGAGGGCGCTGCTCATCACGAACCACGGGCGGTCGGGAAACAGCAGCGTGCCGGCGATGACGAGCACGGTGGCGGGCACGAGGGTGAACGCCCGCACGACGTTGAGGGCGACGTAGCCGAGGAGGACGGGCTGGCCGGAGCCGCGCAGCGCGGCCGCGACCCGCTCGGGCTCCAGGAGATCGGGCCGCACGGCATACAACGCCGAGAGCGCCGCCACGCTGGCCGCCCACACGATCAGCGCGATGAGGCGGATTCTGGGCATGCGGCCCCCATCGGCGGCGCCGCCATCCGGTCAGGGGACCCGCACGCCGGTCAGGGTGATGTCGAACAACAGGGTGGCGTTCGGGGGAATCCTGGGCCTCGACCCCGTCTCGCCGTAGGCCAGCTCGGGGGGAATGATCAGCCTGCGCTCGCCGTTCTCGCGCATGCCCTCCACCCCCTGGTCCCAACCGTCGATCACCTGTCCGAGGCCGAGGCTGAAGCTGAACCCATCGTTGTTCACCTCGAACTGCCGGCCCTTGCCGTCCGGCCTGCTCGCGTCATAGAGCCAGCCCGCGTAGACGACCGTCACCACGTAGCCGTTGAGGGCCGTCTCGCCGTCCCCTTCCCTGAGATCGATGACCTGGAACGGCGCGCTGTCGGTGACGTACAGCTGCACGTCGAGAAGCTCCACCTCGATGACCAGCGTCGCGTTCGCCGGAATGTTGCCCTGCCCCTCCGAGCCGAGGGCGTACTCGGGCGGCACCTGCATGCGGCGCTGGCCGCCGACCCGCATGCTGCCGAGGCCGTCCTCGAAGGCCGGCAGGACGGGGTCGACGCCAAGCACGAACTCGAGCTCCCCGGAATCGACCTGCTGGCCCTTGTTGTCGGGGGCGTCCTCTTCCCAGAGCCACGCCACGTAGCGGATCCTGACGATGTCACCGGGGATCGCCTGCTCGCCGGTGCCGATCACGAGGTCCTCGACGGTGAAGAACACCCGCTGGGACGGCGACAGGGTGCTCTCGCACCCGGCCAGCCCCGCCACCGCCAGCGCCAGCGCGCCCGCGGTTCCCACCCCTCCGCGCATCCTCGACCGCATGTCCTCGTCCTCTCTGTCCGGACCGGGGTCCGCGCTCGGACCCGGCCCTTCGTACCACGTCGCCGGCTGACCCGTCGGCCGCAGGGCGGGCGCCCGGGCCGCCGATCGTCGCCTGCGGCTCGACTTGGCGCCCGATCAACCCTCCGGGAGTCCGCGCCGTTCTACGGCGCAGACTCCCGGCTCTCCGAATCCAGCTACCAGTATAGAGAACGGCGGGCGGACGCGCTCCGATCGTCGGTCCCCGCGCCGTTCCAGGGTCCGGAACAATGTCTCGCACCGGGGGGCGCCACGGCGCGGGGGCGAGCCGGGCGGGTCCGGGCCGCCGTGCCGGGGTCAGGGAAGGGAAGCGTGCGGGTAGCAGGGCGCCGGACCAGCTTCACTTGGCGCCCTGCCGTTCGACCGCGATCAGTCCACGCAGGCGCCGTCGGAACGGCGGACCAGCGTGCCGGCGGCGTCGCGGCACACCAGGTCGGAGGGCGACGCCCCGTTGTTGTTCCTCCAGTACAGCTCCCCGCCGTATTCGACCAGGACCTCGACGACCGCTGTGTAGCCCAGCCTCGCCGCGTGGTGCAGCGCGGTGTTGCCGTCGGGATCGGTCGCGTGCACGTAGTTGCCGAGCTCGAGGGCGAGCCGGACGCCCTCGCGCGTCCGGGGCTCGCCGGCCGAGACCAGCAGCCGGGCCGCGTCGACGCCGATGCCCATGCCGCGGCGGTTGCTCGACCGGGTCGTCCACCCCGCCCCCGCCACCGCCATCAGCGGCGTGATGCCGTTGTCGGGCGACAGCAGGGGATCGGCGCCGCACTCGGCGAGGGAGCGCATGATGTCGACCTCGCCGAACTTGGCGGCGAGCCAGAACGGCGTCGCCCCCGCCAGGGTCGCCGACAAGGAGTAGTAGTTGAGGTTGCGCTGCAGCCGGCTCCCCCCGGTGAGGCGGACGTCGGGGTCGGCGCCGTGCGCGCACAGGGCCTTGACCAGCTCGCCGTCGCCGCGCAGCACCGCCGTGTGCAGGGGGGTGTAGCCGGTGGTGGCGTCCCCGGCGTCGGCGCCGCGCTCGAGCAGGAGCTCGGCGAGCCTGCCCTGGTCGCTGAAGCTGGCCAGCACCAGCGCGGACTGGCCGTTCGGCGCCCGCCCGTTGACGTCGGCGCCCGCGTCGAGCAGCAGCCGCGCGTTCTCGACGCGGCCGTTCCGGGCCGCGAGGAGCAGCGGCGTCGAGCCCCGCTGGGGCTCGAGCACCGACTGCTCGAAGGCGTTCCCCACGCCGCGGTTCACCGGCAGGAGATGGCTGTCGGAGCGCGCGCCGACGTCGGCGCCCCGCGCCAGCAGCACCTTCACCGCCTCTGGGTTCGCCTGGGCCGCCGCCCACATCAGCGCCGTCTGCCCGTGCGACTTCTCGCGGGCGTCGACGTCGGCGCCGTGGTCGATGAGCGCGGCCAGCGCCTCGGCGGTGCCGGTCCCCGCGCACGTCATCAGCGGCGTCTCGCCCATCGACGTCGCCGCGTTCGGGTCGGCCCCCGCGTCGAGGAGCTTCCCGACCACTGCCCCGCTGCGGTTCGTGCAGGCGAGGTTGAGGGCCGTCACGCCGTAGTCGTTGGCGGCGTCCGGGTCGGCGCCGGCCCCGAGCAGGGCCTCGACCACCTCGGCGTCGTCGCGCAGGACCGCCCAGTGCAACGCCGTCGCCCCGTCGCCCTCGCGGGCGTTGACGTCGACCTTCTCCTCGAGCAGCGCGCGCACCGCCTCGTGGTCCTGGCCCTGGACCGCCTCGATCAGGCGGAGGTCGGCGTCCTGCGCCGACACGCCGGCGGCGCACAGCCAGGCAACCGCCGCCAACGCCATCCACTTGCCGTTCAGCCGCATGCCGATCCTCCCTCCGCCCGTGATCCGCCCGCCGGCACTCGGTAGTAGGGAATCCGCGCCGCCTTCGAGTGCGGCACCGCGTTCCGCCGCGGACCGTCGGCGGCAGCGCCTGGCCCACCGGGATGCGGCGGCCGGGGACCGCGTGCCGACGGCGCTCCCCGGCCGCAAGCGAGAGACGAGAACGACGCCGGGCGGCAATGTCGCCCGCGGCTTCGATTGCCGCCCGGCCGACCTTCCCTACGCGATCTCCGAGAGCTCGCGGATCAGGCCCTTGGTCCCGCTGAAGCCGTCCACGGGGACGCCCAGCTTCGCCAGCATCGTGTACTGGAGATCGGTGAGCGGGGTGCCCTCGGGACAGACCACGTGGCGGCCGCCCTTGATCGTCCCGCCGCCGCCGCCCGCGACCAGGATCGGCAGGTTCTGGGTCGTGTGCCGATTCGAGTTCCGCAGGGCCGAGCCGTACATCACCATCACGTTGTCCAGCAGCGTGCCGTCGCCGTCCGGCGTCGACTGCATCTTCTGCAGGAAGTCGCTGAAGAACTGCATGTGATAGGCGTTGATCCGCGCCAGCTTCTCGATCTTCTCGGGGTTGTCCCGGTGATGGCTGAGCGGATGGTGCGGCTCGGTGACGCCGATCTGCGGATAGGTCACGCCGCTCTCCTCGCGGCCGACCATGAACGAGACGACCCGCGTCATGTCCGTTTGATAGGCGAGGATCATCAGGTCGAACATGAGCCGCGCGTGCTCCTCGTAGGACAGCGGAATGCCCGCCGGCGACGAGACCGCCGGCAGCTCGCGGTCGGCCTGCTGCTCGGCGAGCTGGATGCGTCGCTCGATGCCGCGGACCGCCTCGAGGTACTCGTCGAGCTTGCGGCGATCGTAGGGAGCCAAGCCCGTCTCCAGGTGGCCGACCTTGCCCTTCACCGCGTCGAGGATGCTGCGCTGCTGCTCGATGCGGCGGCGGCGCGCCTCGGCGCTGGTGTTGCCCACGTCGCCGAACAGGCGCTCGAAGACGATGCGCGGGTTCGTCTCGCGGGGCATGGGCGTCGTGCGGTTGGCCCACGAGTTGTTGAGGTAGGCGCAACTGAAGCCGCCGTCGCAGGTGGACACCCCGTACACGGTATCGCCGCCCTCGAGCGACAGCTCGAGCGACGGCAGCTGGGTCGCGCGGCCCACGGCCTCGGCGTTGGCCGCCACCTGGTCCATCGAGATGCCCAGCTCGAGGGCCGCGCCCGCCGTGCGCCTCGGGCGCGCGCCGGTGAGGAACGCCGACGCGGCCTGGGAATGGGTGGTGCCGCGGCCCGGCTCGGCCCCCACGCTGTCGAGGTTGGTCATCACGAGCACCCGGTCGCGGACCGGGGCCAGCGCCTTCAGGCTCGGCGTCCACTCGAAGTCGGCGCCGGTCGCCTTCGGGGTCCAGTACTCGACCGGCGCGCCGTTCGGCACGACCACGACGCCCAGCCGCTTCGTGGGCGCGGCCGCGGATCGGGTCAGCGCCGTCAGGGCCGGCACCATCCCGTCGAGGAGCGGCAGCGCCAACGCCGTTCCGACGCCGCGCAGCACCGTCCTGCGCGGGATTGCCGTCTTGGTCACGATCATCAGCCTATCCTCCTCGTCTGAAATGGCGCGCTCTTCACGATCGCCAGAATCACCGCCGACCAGCGGGAGTCCTCTTCCTCGGCCTCCCGCAGGATGCGCCTCACCTCGGGCATGTCGGCCGCTTCCAGCCGCCGCCCGACGGCGTACGTCAGCAAACGCTCCGTCAACGTGTGGATGAACTCGCCCTGGCTCGCCAGGATGCGCCGGAAGCCGCTCGCCCCCGCGAACGCGGTGCCGTCCGGCGCCACCCCGGACGGGTCGATGGCGGGCCCGAGCTCGCCCGGCACCCCGGTGTCCTCGGTGGTGCGCCAGCGGCCGATGCCGTCGAAGTTCTCGAACGAGAAGCCCAGCGGGTCCATGGTCCGGTGGCAGGCGGCGCAGGCCGGGTTCGCGCGGTGCACCTCCATGAGCTCGCGCAGCGACGTCGGCGGCTCGCCCTCTCCCCGGGACTCGAGGTCGGGCACGTCGGCCGGCGGGGGCGGCGGCGGGGCCCCGAGCAGGTTCTCGAGCACCCACTTGCCGCGGGTCACCGGCGACGTGCGGTTCGCGTAGGAGGTCAGGGTCAGGATGCTCGCCTGCCCCAGGATGCCCGCCCGCCGGTCGTCGGGCCACGTCACCCGCCGGAAGTGGTTGCCGTGGACGTCGGGAATGCCGTAGTGCTCGGCGAGGCGCTCGTTCACGTAGGTGTAGTCCGCCGTCACCAGCTCGGCCAGGGGCCGGTCGTCGCGCACCTGCGCCTCGAGGAAGAGCTCGGTCTCCCGCTGCATCGACGTGCGCAGGTTCTCGTCGAACATGGGGAACACCGTCGGGTCGGGCCTCGCGTTCCCGAGCCGGCTCAGCCCGAGCCACTGGGCCGCGAAGCTGCTGGCGAGCGTGCGCCGCGCGCGGGGCTCGGCGAGCATGCGGCGCACCTGCGCCTCGAGCACCGCCGGCTCCGTCAGCCTGCCGGCGACCGCCGCGTCGAGCAGCTCGTCGTCGGGGATGCTCCCCCAGAGGAAGAACGAGAGCCGCGACGCGAGCTCGAGGTCGCTCACCGGATAGGCGATGCCCGGCTCGACCCCGTCGGGCGCGTTCTCGACGCGGAACACGAACTCGGGATCGGTGAGCAGGAACTCGAGCGCCGACTGGATGCCCGACTCGAACCCGCCTTCGCTCCGCCCCGCCTCGTAGAAGCTCGTCAGCAGGTTCACGTCCCGGTCCGTCACCGGGCGCCGGTACGCTCGGCGCGCCAAGCTGGTGAGAATCTCCTCGGCGCACGCCGCCTCGTCGCCCGGGCCCGCCGGCCGGCACACGAAGATGCGCTCCCGGCTGGGCGTCGACTCCGGCTGGACCCCGTCGAACGGCCCGGTGATGGTGAGGCTGGACAACGCGGGGTTGCCGTCCTGCCGGTCGTCGGTGCTGTACCCGAAGGTGGCCGGGCTCGGCCGCGGCTGCAGGACGCCTTCGTCGACGGCCGGCCGCCGCAGGAACGCCGCCCCCACGAGCCGCATCCCGGCCTTGACCGGCACCCGCACCTGCAGCTCGTTGTCGGCGTCGACCGAGTACGCCCCCCACTCGGGGAAGCCGCCGCTGCCCGAGCCGCAGTAGCTCGTCGCGCACCGCGTGCCCTCGAACGCGCCGCCGACCATGAAGGTCGCCACGTGGGCCTTGTCGATGCGCAGGTCGAGCTGGTGCGGCACGTTGCCGAGGCCGACGATGTAGTTGTAGAAGTTGCGGCGCAGGTCGAACTTGAAGAGGTACTCCCCGTCGAGGGGGAAGTAGTGCCGCACCGCGAGCCCGCCCCGCGAGCCGAACGGCAGGTCGTCGCTCGTGCGGTAGTCCTGGTCCTCGAGGTTGGGCACCTGGTAGTTGGCGGACCGCGACGTCAGGTCGGGGTCGCCGACCGCGAGCTGGCTGATGCGCCGCGCCGCCGTCAGGTACCGCTCCATCAGGGTCGTCGATACCGACAGCACCTCGGCGTTGTTGTCGAAGCCCTCGGCGTCGGCGTCGTCGGGCGGCAGCAGCTCGTCGATGTCCACGTCGAGCCCGATCAGGTCGCGTACCGCGTTGCGGTACTCGGCCCGGTTGAGCCGGTGCGCGGTCATCGGCCGCCCCACGGGGGGACGGTCGGCGGCGGCGCGGTCGAGCTCGGTCTCGAGCCACGACACCATGGAGACGCGGACGGCGTCGTCCGGCCGCCGCACCTGCGGCGGCGGCATCAGCCCGCCCCGCACCTTCCGCACCACCCGCTCCAGGATGTCGGCGTGGGCGCCGACGTCCGTCATGTCGACGCCTTGCAGCGAGATCGGCACGGTGCCGCGCTCGAAGCCGACATCGCTGTGGCAGGCGACGCAGTACCGATTCACGAACTCGCGCGCCGATGCCCCGTCGGAGACCGCCTGGGCATGCGCCGCGGGCGGTGCGAGGGCGCCCAGCAGCACGGCGGCCCCGACTCCGCCCGTCACCTTGAACAGCCACGACATGGTCACGACCCTCCCGTCCCGAAGAACGTGCTACCAGCGGTAGCGGAAGAAGCGCGCCGACGACGTACGCCGCCTTTTTTAACTGATTGGCACACCCTATGCCGATCGGCCAGCCGTTGTCAACGGCCCGGAGTCACCGCGGCGGCCCGGATGCCGACCTCGAGCCGATTCCCCTCTTGCGGCTCGATGGTGCGAAGCTGGTGGTTCAGGTCGCCCGCGCCCCGGCTGCCGAGGTCCGCGGCCGACAGCACGTCCACCGGGACCGCCGACCCGGTGGCGCTGCGAGGCTCCGCGCGGAACCCGACGACCACCGTCTCCTCGGCGAACCCCGCGAGCAGGTTCCGCATCTCCGCCGGCGACAACCCCATCGCCTCGACCTCGGCGTCATCCCGAGGGCTCGACTCGATTCCGCGGCCAGCGCGACCGTCGGGCGCTCCACGTGCCCCTGCCGGTCGTCGTCCTGAAGCTCCGC
Organism: Vicinamibacterales bacterium; assembly: GCA_965207615.1. GTDB lineage: Bacteria > Acidobacteriota > Vicinamibacteria > Vicinamibacterales > UBA8438 > JAJEEA01. The sequence continues at coordinate 5,325,884 of CBDBMZ010000003.1, read as the reverse complement.
GCCCGCATCCACCGCAAAGGGGGCCGACGCGGGCAGGAGCACGACCACCATCAAGGTTGCGCGCCAGCGCCCACCTCCGGTCGTCAGTGCAGGTTCCGCGCGACCGATGCGTTGCCGATCTCGTACCCGCTGCACGCTGCCTCCCCTCGAATCGGCACACCCACGATGCAGTCGCTACCGAGATGCGCGCGAAGCCGCCGTCGCAGCCGCACCAACCACCGAAGTAGTTGACCCGGCCGACGAGGCTCGCCCGCCCCATGCCGAGCCTGGACGGAGACCGCCGCGAGCAACGCCACGGCGGCCGCGACTACGGCCCGCAGCAAGCCCTGGGGGCGCGGCGGGCCTCCGGCATGTGTCATGGACCCGTTGCACAGGGTCGGAACCTCATCATCGGCAGTCTAGCAGCCCGTGGTGCAACCCCGCGTTGCACCGCGCCCGGAGAGCGCCGGCAAGAAACCGAGGCGCCCGCCTGACAAGGCGCGAGGAGGGCGCATATTGGGCCTATTCAACCGACGAGCAACGCGGTCAGGCGGGGTGCATCGCCGCTCGATTGCAGCGGGGACTTTCGCCACGGGCTATGACACGGAAACACCAGTGTCCACATGCCATCGCCATCCCGAAGCGTCGCACGCCCGCCATTCACTAGTATGCCATCGCCATCCCGAAGCGCCGGACGCCCGCCGTTTACTAGTGACTCCATTGGCATGCAGGGATTACCAGCCCGGAAATTCTCTGCTCTTTCTGTAATTTCATTAGGTGCGTCCGGCTGAGGAGCCAGGGTGCCAGCGTGGCGACATCGCTAGTGGTTTCGTGGTATGGGGTGAACGTGGCTACCGGTGCCCCAGAAAATGGTAGGCTAGAGTCCGATAACGGTGGGCTGCAAGCTGAAGGAACAGCGAAAGTGCCAAGAACGACCGGAAACGCACGCGAGCGCATCCTGGAGTCACTCTACGGCGCCATGCTCGACGATGTCCGCTGGCCTGCCACCTCCGCCCTCATCGACGAAGCCTGCGGCATGACCGCCAATGGCCTCCTGGTCGGTGAAGGCACGACGGAGGATGTCCGGGTGTGCCCGCTCGGGCTGTACTACCGTGGGGAACCCCGCAAGGATCTCGAACGCGACTACATCGAGAACTACCATCCCAGCGACGAGCGTGTACCCCGCTTCCGGCGGCTGGCCGACGGTTGCCTGGTGCCCATCAGCGACCTCTACACAGACCACGAACTGAAAGCCTCGCCGACCTACAACGAGATGCTGCTCCGCACTGGCATGCGCAACGGCTTGAACGCGCGTCTCGAGGTGCCTGGCGGCTCCTACATCGCCTGGTGCCTGGGCGACCCCGTCGACTCGGATGGCTGGACAGCTTCCCGGATGACGATGCTCACGGAGCTGCTGCCGCATATCCGACAGTTCATCGCCGTCCGGCAGGCGCTGATCCGCGCCGAGGCGAGGAACACGACGGCGGCCACCCTGCTCGACAACCCGCGGATCGGCGTCGTCCACCTGGACGGGCGCGGACGCATCATGGAAGTCAACGACCGCGCTCGCCGCATCCTGCGGAACGGCGACGGGCTGGCGGACGGGAGCGGGATGCTGCGCACCCGCGCCCCCGCCGACCAGCCCCGTCTCGAAAGACTGCTCGGCGAGGCGCTGCCGACTTCGAACGCCGCCCCCATCAGTGGGTCGATGCTCCTCCGCCGCTCGCCCGTACTGCCGCCGTTCATCGTGCACGTGAAGCCTGTGCGAGCCCCTGAGCTCGACTACGGGGCGCGGCGCGCGGCGGCCGTGGTGCTGATTGTCGAGCCCGGACATCAGCTGACCGTCAGTGCCGACGTGGTGGCCAGGACGCTGGGCCTGACGTCGTCAGAGAGTCAGGTGGCGGTCTGGCTGGCGGAAGGGAAGAGCGTACGCGACATGGCCGAAGCGACGGGGCACACGGAAGCCTCCATCCACTGGCACCTCCACCAGATCTACCGGAAGCAGTCCATCTCGCGGCAAGTGGACCTGGTGCGGTTGGTGCTTTCGCTCGCCGAGCTCCCGTGACGAGGGCCGTCCGGGAGGCGATCCAACCCATCTCGCGTCCAGGACGGCGCAGCCGAGCCGCCGCCAGCGGGCGGAAGCTGCACCGCTCGCTGCTCTGCGACCACGGCTGCCGAATCATCTCCCGGCCGCGACTTCGACCCGTTCCGTCGCACGGGAACCATCCCTGCCGGTTTGGGATGCGAGAACCCTCGGCAACCTTGTCGCTGATGCCGACCGCAGCCTGCCGGCCTCGGCCAATCCGCGCGAGTCAGCTGGCGGTGTAGCCGATCGCGGTCGGCTACGGGCCCGGGCCGGGACATCTGCGAACCCTCGGCCGCTGTCGCCTCTGATTCCCCGGCGGCTTCGTCAACGGTGGGCACGACATTTTTTTTACGCCAATGGAATTACTGGAAGAGCAGTAAGTTCCGGCTGCCGCCGTCTGGTCGGTCTTCTGCCGCGCCAATGAAATTGCCGGAAACGTCGGGCGTGCGACGCCCGGAATGGGCCGACGACGTGTCGACACTAGGGATTTCCGTGTCCTAGACTGTCGATGATGAGCATCTGGAGCGGCGACTTTGTCCAAGGTCTGCTGCGGGCACATCGCGGCGCAACGTCGATGTGCTTGTATCGGGCTGGATGAACACGCAGGTTCAGGCGTGCGTTTCTCTCGACCATGTGCCGTGCGGGAAGTCTCGTTGCGCATCGCTGCTCTCGGGGGCGGAGTTCGTTTGAAATCGGCCCTCGATGGAGCGGCGGCGCTGCCCCGGTGCACTTGCCATCCGCTCCTCCCGGCTGACCCATGCGGTGCCGCAGGCGGGGTGCTGCATGCATGTTGCCGTGATGGATTCGATACCCCGGACTTTGGACACGGCGGGGTGTGAGCACAAGGACGCTTGTCAAACGCCTCGTGGGCGTCGGCGCCCTGCTGATGGCATACACCATGGGCGCCTTGGATGGAGGGTTGCGGCCGGTACTGGGGCGGGTGGGCCGCGGCGATGCTCCTTGCGGCTCGACTCTCGGAGGGAAGGACTGATTAAGAGGAGTGGGCATCGTCGAGGCGCTGGCCGAGTGCGAGCGTGAGCTGAATCGCGAGCGCACCCTGGCCGGGTTCAAGAGGGACGGGCGCCCGTACGGTGGACGGACCCCGTTCTGACACCAGCGGTGGACTACGAGACGGCGAGAGCGGCGCGCGAGCGTGCGGAGTGAGGATTCGGGGCGCGGAGAGGTGGCGAGCTGGCGCTGGCAGACGCTTTGGTGGCGGTTCGGCAACCGTCGGCAGCGGGGCAGCCGAGCGTTCCGGCAACCGGGGGCGGCCGGCTCGACCGCTCTCGCCGCAGCTTGCTGCGGCGTCCTGTTCGGCGCCGCGGCGGCGGCGCAGGACGGCGCCGGCTCGATCTGGGGCGTCGTTGACGACGAGCTCGGCGGGCTGCTGCCCGGGGTGACGGTGACCGCCCGGCATGCGGCGACCGGCTTGGCGCGCAGCGCCGTGACCGGCGACGTCGGCAGCTACGAGATCGCGCGGCTGCCCGCGGGAGACTACGAGGTGACCGCCGTTCTCCCCGGGTTCCGCGGCGACCCCGCCGCGGCGACGGTGGCGGGGGCGGAGACGCTCGTCGACTTCACCCTGTCGATCGCACCGCTGGCCGAGACCGTCACCGTGACGCGGACTAGGCAGGGCCTCGACGACGTGGCCAACGCGGTGGCGGTGCTGGGGCCCGAGGCGCTCGGCTTCACCGAGCGGAAGGCGTCGCTCGACGAGGCGCTGCGCGGCGTCCCGGGCCTGACCGTCCAGAACCGCCGCGACTACGGGCTGACCGGCGGCGTCGCCCTGAGCGTCCGCGCCCCGCCGTCCGAGCCGAACCTCGGCATCCGCGGGCTCGCCGTCATCCAGGACGGGATACCGCTGACCACCACCGACGGGACCACCGAGCCGGGCAGCGTCGACCTCGGGGCGGTGCGGCGCATCGAGGTCATCAAGGGGCCGAACTCGGTCCTCTACGGCAACGCCGCCGGCGGGGTGATCAACCTGGTCACCGAGATCGATCCGACGCGGCGGCTGACGATACGGCCCGACCTGCAGTGGGGCAGCTACGGCTACCGGCGGCAGCAGCTCCGGGTCGACGGCCGCAACGACCGCGGCACGCGGTTCATGGGCAGCGTCAGCCGCTTCCGGACCGACGGCTGGCGGAACCACAGCCAGGCCGAGGTCCGCCAGGCCAACGTGGTCGTGCGGCAGACGCTCCCGACGGGCACCGAGCTGTCCCTCGTCTTCAACCACTACCACCTGCCGTTCGCCGCGAACCCGGCCTCGCTGACGGGGGTCGAGGCGGGCGACCCGCGGCTGACGGCGGCCGAGCGGGCCGGCCGGGTCCCGGACCCGCGGCAGGCCCGTCCCTTCCGGGGCGCGACCGTCGCCGAGCAGAACTGGGGCGAATCGGCGGTGCAGAGGCAGGGCGGGGCGACCCTCGAGCACCGCTTCCCGGGCGCGCAGATCCTGCGCGCCACCGTCTGGGCCTCGCGCCGGCGCGTCGATACCGGCCTCGGCATCCGCGCCCTCGACCTGACGCGGCTTGGGGCCGGCCTGCGGTCGGAGTACCAGGGGGCGGCGGAGGTCGGCCCGGCCACGCTCGAGTGGACGGCCGGGGTGGACGTGTCGTCGAAGGACGAAGACCGTCTGGACTACCGCTTCCTGCCGCCGTACGTCGTCGGCGCGACGGCCCACCGCGGCCCCCTGAACTTCGATCAGCGGGAGCTGGTGGCGTCGGCGGCGCCGTTCGGCCAGCTGAGCGTCTCGCCCCACCCGCGGGTCACGCTGAGCGCCGGGGCCCGCTACGACCACTACCGCTTCCGGGCGGTGGACAGGAAGCTCGACGACGGCGACCAGTCGGGCCGTCGCACCATGAGCGCACACAGCCCCACCCTCGGCATGACGGTGACGGCGGCGCCGGGCCTCAACGTCTACGGCAACCTCGCGACCGCCTACGAGACGCCCATCACCGCGGAGCTCGCGCGGTCGCCGGGCAAGCGGGGCGGGTTCAACCTCGAGCTGGACCCGTCGCGGCTCCGCAGCCTCGAACTCGGCGTGCGCGGGCTGGTCGAGCCGGCGCGGCTGCGCTACGAGGTCGCCGCCTACCGTTCGCGCCTCGTCGACCGCATAGTGCCGATCCGTTCGGGCGAGTTCGGGCTCTACTACGGCAACGTGGGCGAGACCGCGCGCAACGGCCTCGAAGTGTCGCTCGGCTGGCGGCCGACGGCCCGCTTCGGGGCCGATCTCTCCTACACCCGCCAGGATTTCGTGTTCCGCCGGTTCGTGCTCGAGGGGGTCGACCACTCGGGGAAGCGCGAGCCCGGCGCGCCGCCGCGCCGCCTGTTCGCGAGCGTCGACTACGCGGCGCCGTTCCGCCTTCAGGCGAGGGCCTCGGTGCGGTGGGTCGACGAGGTCTTCCTCACCAACACCAATGAGGCGGGGGCGACCAATTGGGCCTACACGGTGGTCGACCTGCGCTTCGGGTGGGTCGGTCGGGTGGGCGGCGTCGACGTGCAGCCCTTCGCGGGCATCGACAACCTGCTCGACGAACGCTACAACTCGTCGGCCCTCACCAACGCGTTCCGCGGCCGCTACTACCGGCCGTCGCCCGGCCGGGAGATCTATGCCGGGTTCACCCTCGGCGGCGGGGTACGGTAGCGAGGCGTGCGACGGCTTCCGTCGCTGGCGTTTCCTCCTCGGCCGAAAGTCCTGCAGGGCATCCCCGATCGGGCCCGGCGCGCCGCCGGCGCCTAAGTCGCCCACACGACGGCGCCCGCCACTACCGCTACGCCGACGGCTCCGACGCCGGTCCAGGGAACGGCCCGCGGCGCGTAGGTGAGCAGAAGCGCGACGGCAACCGCCGCGAGGATCACCAGGCCCAGCAGCACCACTGCGCCCGTTCCCGGTCCCCACGCGGCAGCGGAGATCGATGCGCTGGCGGCGAGCGACGTCCACCCGGTCGCCAGGATCCAACTCCGGCGGCGGCGGCCGGCATCGCCTCCATACACGCGCCGGTGGTGCCGGGCCTGGCCGAGGCTGAGCAGCACGAAACCCGCGTAGCACAGCGCGAACGCGGCCGCCGTCATCCGGCCGCGTCCTCCGGCAACGGCGTCGCGGCCGGGAGCGCGGGGGAGGGGTCGACGAGATCGCCCGACCGTCCCGCCGCGGCGGCGCCCGCCCATTGCCGGCTGAGGCACAGGGCCGCGCACCCGAAGCCGAGCCCTGCCGCGAGCGCCGTCAGATCGAAGCCGGCCACCGCCCACGCGCCCGCGGGAATCGAGTTTCCGAGGTGCTGGCTCGTGGTGAGCGCGTTCAACACGGGGAGTGCCGCGTAGGCGACCGCGGCCAGCCCGAGCGTATCGAGCCACGCGCGGCGCACCGGTCGCACCCACGGCAGCGCGAGCATCGCCAGCCAGGCGAGAAAGAAGGCGTGCAACTCCCACGCGGCGCGGTCGGCCATGCCGACCGGCAGCAGCCGATTGGCCCAAAAATAGGCGGCGATCCCGATCGGCAACCCGGCGATGGTGCCCACGTTGAGGCGCTCGATCACGCGGACGGCGGCCGGCGGCATGCCTCCGCCCGCCGCGGCCTTCGCCTTCCGCTTGACCGTCCAGAGCACGAGACCGGTCCCGATCATGGCGGTGCCGAGCAATCCGGTGAGGAAATAGATCCAGCGCAGCACGGGGCCCGCGAAGAGCCCCTCGTGCAGGCCGAGCAGCGCATCGTTGACCACGATGGGCCCGCGGCGCCGGTCGAACCGCTCGAGCAGCTCACCCGTGGCGCCGTCGAAGACCATGCGCCCGCCGTTGCTCACCGGATCGACGTGGGTGCGCGTGAGCACGATGCGCGCGTTCCGGTCGCCGGGGTTGTAGAACGTCGCCGCGCGCACCGGCGCCGGACCCCAGTGACGCTCCGCCAGGTCGTACAGGGAGACCAGCGGGGCCAGGGGCGCCGCGACGCCCGCCGGCGGCGGGATCTCGGGGCTGCGGAACGCTTCGTCGAAGAACCGGTCGCGGCCGTCGCTCCCGTAGGTCGCATCCACGACCGGGGACATGTAGGTGAACACGAAGAAGACCAGCCCGCTGTAGGTGATGACGAGGTGGAACGGCAGCGCGGTCACGCTGAGCAGGTTGTGGAAGTCGAGCCACGAGCGCTGGCCCTGGCGGGGACGGAACGTGAAGAAGTCGGCGAAGATCCTCTTGTGCGTAATCACGCCCGAGACGATGGCGACCAGCATCAGCATCGAGCAGACGCCGACCAGCCAGCGCGCGGCCGAGCGCGGAAGATAGTGCAGGGTGTAGTGGAGCTGGTAGAGCGTCTGGCCGCCGCCGGTCGCGCGCGTGCTGAGCGGGTCACCGGTGGCGGGGTTGAGGGTCTCGCTCCGGCGCCGCGGGCGCGCCGCGGCGTCCGGGCCCCCGCTCCAGTTGATCGTCACGTACGGCACGTCGTGGCCGCTCGGCGGGTAGACGGTCCAGCGGGACGCTTGCGGCGCCGCCTGCTCGAGCCGGGCCAGACCCAGGGCCAGGCCGTCCACCTGCGCCAACGCGGGCGGCGCGAGCGGCGCCTCCGGCCGCATCCACAGGTCGATCTCGCTGTCGAAGTAGCCGAGCGTGCCGGTGAGAAAGACGAAGAAGAGCAGCCATCCCGCCGGCAGCCCGGTCCACGTGTGCAACCACGCCATCGACTGCCGCAGCCCGCTCTTCATGAGAGCCCGACCCCCCCGAGCACTGCGAGTCCCCCGAACGCCACGATGGCGAGGAGGATGCCCAGCCACGCCTGTCGCACCGTCCGGGCCCCGAAGCACCACACGACCGCCGCCGCGTAGAAGAGAAAGGTGGCGAGGATACCGGCCATCACCGCGTCGGCCCGGGGCAGCGGCAGCGCGTGCGCGAGGCCGACCGCGGCGACGTTCGACACGGCGTAGCCGCCGGCGACGGCGGCGAGAATCCGCGCCGAGATGTGCCGGCGCGTCGTGGCGGCGCCTGCCATTTGGCGCCGAGTCTAGCGGAGGGACGGGGACGTGCCGCCTGAAGAGTTCCTGAACAGTTCCTGACGAATCGCGGATGGCGCCGTGCTGTCCGCCGGGCTCGCCGCGTCGGCGTCATTCGGGGAGGGCCCGCCGGAGCGTCCGGCCGAGCACGCGCCACGAGAGCACGAGCGAGGTCACGCACAGCGCGGTTCCGCCCAGCATGAAGGTGATGACGACGATGTCCCAGAGGGGGCGGTTGTTGTAGAGCCACGGAAAGTTGAGCGAGTGCAGGCCGCTGTAGAGCCAGCGGCTGACCCAGCGGCGGTTGCTGTACTGCCCGACCACGCGGGCGGTCGCGGGATCGATGTAGTAGCGGGTCGCCGCGTCGTCGTGCAACTGCGCCAGAATCACCGGCAAGGGCCGGGCGCGCCGGCGATCGAGGTAGTACCGGTCGTAGCGGTCGAGAATGCCGGTCTCGACGGCGCCGGCGTCGGGCGCGACACGCCGTACGATCCGGGCGATCGCGTCGTGGTCGAACCGGTCGACCCGACGGCCGTCGATCCCGAACATCGCCGTGGCGCCGTCGCCGAGACGGGCGGCGTACAGCGGCCGGCCGTCGAACGCGGTCAGCTCGACCGCCTTGACCTCCAGATCGGGATGCCGAGCGAGCAGATCCCCCGGGCTCAGGGCGGCGAAATCGTCCAGCGCGACGTCGCCCCGCAGCGCCTCGGCCAGGCTCGGCCCGCGGCCGGCCGGGCCGCGCGGCGTCGGGGACGGGAACGGGTCGAGCGACAGCATGCCGCTGAACGCCCAGGTCGCGGTCGCGACCCCGAAGATCAACCCCAGGACCGCGTGCCACCGCTGCTGGCCCCGGTAGGGCAGCCGGGCCGGGCGTCCGTCCTGCCGATACCGCCGGCCCGGCGAGTACCGCGACACCGCCACCACGAGCCCGATGATCGCCATCACGGTGCCGATGCCGGACGTCCAGATCACGAACTGGATCCAGACCGTCTGGTGCTGCCGGATGGCGGTGAAATAGATCCAGTGGGGGATGGCGCTGACCCAGGCCCCCAACCGCGACGCGGTCGTGGTGTACTGCAGCACCTCGCCCGTGTCGCCGATGTAGAGCTGCTCGCCATTGGGCCAGGAGTACTTCCAGAGCGGCCGGCGGTTGCGCAACGCCCCCTGGACCGTCCACTGGTCCACCTCGAGCACCGGTTCCACGACGCCGTCCCGTACGCGCTGCCCCGTCCACGCCTCGGCCGCCCGGTCGCGCATGCCGGCGGATACGGCGCCTCGCTCCTTCCCCGTGTCGGCATAGACCACCAGGCGGCCGCCCCTCCCGCCACGGTAGGCGGGCCGTCCGTCCACCGTCGTCAGACGAACCTGATCGGGCCGCCGGGGGTCGAGCAGGAGCGTCCGGGCCGCGGCCTGGGGGGTGAGCTTCACCTGCGCGGCGTCCAGCACCGGCGCCCGCGCCAGCCGATCGGCCTCGGTCACGCCGGGGAAGCCCCAGTACATCATCCCGATGCCGGACGGGAACCACAGCAGGAAGAGGAGGCAGAGCGCCACCCCCACCCACCGGTGCACGAAGATCAGGGCGCGCAGCATCGCATCGTCACCCGCGGGTGGTCCTGGTCCGGGCCGAGACGACCGCGGTGATGAACGGCGTCGCTACCCCCGGGAAGAGGCATCGCATGGTCCCATTCAGACCCGGAGGAGCTCGACCGGCTCGAAATGCCCGAACAGGACCGGGTCGGGGTCGACGCCGAACCACTGCCGCAGCACGTTCGCATAGACGGCGCGGAAGTCGACCCGGTGACGGACGTCGCCGGCGTCGAGGTCGTCGAGGTCGGGAATGCCGCCGTGGAGCCCCGGTACGACCGAACCGCCGGCCAGGAACATCGCGCTCGCCGAGCCGTGATCGGTGCCCAGGGTGCCGTTCTCGGCCACGCGACGACCGAACTCGGAGACCGTCATCACCAGGGTGCGGTCCCACTGTCCGGCCGCCCGCATGTCACGCGCGAACGCCCCGACCGCCTGGCTCAGCTCCTGCAGGATGCCGCGATGACGGCGGAGCTGCTCGACGTGGGTGTCGAAACCCGTGATGGACACGTGGAAGACCCGGGTCGGGAGCCCGGCGACGACCATCTGGCCGATCAGCCGGAGCGACTGCGAGAGACGGAACGGCGGGTAGTCCGCGCGCGACGCGATTCGCTGGGCCGCGTGGATGCGGTCGGCCAGCGATACCGTCTGGCGGCCGAGCTGCCGGATGCGCTCCAGCGGGTCGCTCGCGTTCGCGGCCGACGCGGAGCGGCCCTGCAGGTCGCGCAGCTCCGTGTCGTAGCCGGGCCATTCCATGATGGCGGGATTCTCGATGGTGACGCCGCGGGGCGAGGCGCTGGCGAAGGCCAGGGTGGCGCGGCGGCCGATGCGCAGCCCGAGCATCGGCGAGACCACGTCGTCGCAATAGCGCTCGAAGTAGCGGCCCACCCATCCATCGAGCACCTCGGCCGGCTCGGTGGGCTCGAACCACGCCGCCTTGCTCCAGATGTCGCGCGACGTGAAGTGCGAGCGATTCTGATCGGGGTAGCCGACGTTCTGGACGATGGCCAGCTCACCGTCGTCGTAGAGCTGCCCGAGCTCGACCAGCTCCGGATGCAGCCCCGTGTGCTCGTCGAGCTTGTGGACGGCCCCGGCCGGGATCGCGATGTGGGGTCGGCGTTGATGGTAGACGTCGTCCCCGTAGGGTACGACGGTGTTCAGCCCGTCGTTGCCCCCGTCGAGCTGGATGATGACGAGCACGTGGTTGTCCGCGAGCCCGGGTATCGCGGGAACGACGCCCGGCTGCGCGGAGAGCGTCATCGGGCCGAGCCAGGGTGCGCCGAGAAAGGCGGTGACGCCGCCGGCGGCCTCGCGCATGAACCGACGACGAGGGATCGGCTGGGTCATGATGTCCTCACGCGACCTGATACTCGGGCGATGCCAGAATCAGACGGACGACGGCCGACACGCGCCGTTCGGGCGGTGCGTGGCGCGCCGCGGCGACCATCGTCCGGCGCGCCGAGTCGGGCGGGGACCGGAGCACGAGGCGATCGAGGAGCGCCTCGACCAGCCCTTCCGGTGTCGCGGGGACGCCGGTCGACAACAGGGTCTCCGCCTCGAAGCGAGTGGGGAGTCCGAGCGCATCCCGGTTGGCCTGCCGGGCGGCGGCCCGCGCCGCGTCGATCTCCCGCACGGCCCGCGCCCGGTCCGAGTCGCGCGCGCGGGCGTAGCTGCGCGGGACCGCCAGCGGCTCGAGCCCGGCCGGCAAGCGCCCGTCCAACAGCACGTCGCCCAGATGAAACCGCACGGACATCGAGCCGGCGTTGAGCCAGGTTTCACCCCCCGGCCATCCCTCGACGTTGGGCGGATCGAAGAGCCTCTGTCCCATCGACTCCACGTAGCGGGCGAGATTGGGGGTGGGGTCGATCTCGAGGGCGAGCTGCCGGGCGGCGCCCACCAGCAACCGGATGGGGCTCTTGACCTGGTTCCCGCGGGCCGCCGCGCCGTCGAACTCCGGAGACGCCAGGAGCGCCTCGACCACCCTGGCCATCTGCACCTCGCTCTCGGCATGGGCCGTGAAGGTGTCGGCCAGACGCCCCTGGAGCGCGCCGTGCGGATCGCTCGCCCCGAAGAGGGCGATGAGCTTGCCGGCCAGGAACCGGGCGGTGGCGGGGTGGGCCACGAGGATGTCGGCGACGTCATTCAGCCCGAACGCACCGGTGCGCCCCAGGATCGTCTTCGTCCCGCCATCGTGACGCTCCGGGACGAACCGGGCGACCAGGCCGTCGCGTCGGAGCGCCCGGTGCAGGCGGGGGGCATCGGGCCGGTCGGGTTTGATCACGCTGGCCGGCACGTCGAGGGTCCAGCCGGTCAGGGCGCGAGCGATCTCCCGGACGTCCGTCTCGCCGTAGTTGCCCGCCCCGAGGGTGAAGAGCTCGCAGAGCTCCCGGGCGAGGTTCTCGTTGTGGCGCTCGCCGGTCATCTCCTCCATGTCGAGATAGAGCATCATGGCGGAATCGCGCAGCACGGCGTTCAAGAGCTGTCGGAAGTTGCCCAGCGCGTGGCGTCGAAACACCGCGTTCTGCTCGTACATCGACTGCGAGATCCGCACCTTCTGGAACGAGGAGGTGAAGTGCCCGTGCCAGAACAGCGTCATGACCTCCCGGAGCGGTCCGGGCGTGCGCACCATCTCGCGCAGCCACCACGCGCGCAGGTCGTCCATCTCGTTGGCATAACGCGCGGTCGTGCGTCCGTGGTTGTCGGCCAGGACGTCCGGCGGCGTGTCGCCCCAGCCCCGCTGGGTATTGAGCCAGGGGTGTCGGACCCAGTCGGGCGGCGTCGGGAGGGGTGCCCAGGTGGCGTCCACGATCACCGTCTTCACCGCCGCCTGGCGCGTCATCGCGGCCAGGCGGGCCACGGCCTCCGGAGTCGGGCCGAACGCGGCACGGCTCAGCAGATGCGCGGCGGCGGCGGCGTCCCAGGGGTCGGCCGAGTGCTGTCGAGTGGCCATCGCTCCTCCAGGTCCGGTTGCGAGATCGACACGAGCACGCGGGTGACCGCTTCGAAACCGGCGGCGGCCACCCGCGTGCGGGAAACCAGGCCGGGGCGATACGTCGGGAGCAACACGAGCGGCCACGGGGCGACCGTCACCAGAGCCGGAAAGGCCGCCAGACCCCACGCGGCGACTGGAGCCACGCCGCCGGAGAGGAGCAGGCCCAACCGACCCGCCGCTGCGATCGGCGACGCCACCCGTCGACCGGGCGTCCGTACGCGCGCCGATGGCGACGATCCTGGCGCGGACTCCGCGACGCTGGCGCGGTGCGGACGCGACCCCGTCATTGGGACAGGCCCTCAGGAGATACCGAGGCCGGCCCGCGCGTCCCCAAGGAGCGCGTGGATCGAGCGGCTCATCTCGATCGCGGGCGCGGGAGAGGGCCCGGCGTCATCTGGGCCGACGCGGTACCGCCCTCGGTGGGAAAACCTTACCCGCTTCGTGCTGGAGACGAACCTTAAGATTTCGTGAAGATTGCACGAGTACCCGCCCGTCGCCACCGACGGTCGCGACGGCGTCCCGCTACCGTCCACACCCATCTCATCCGCCGTGGCGCCCGTGCCCGCTTGCCCGCGCTCCCGCTCGCTGGCCTCGACCTGCTCCGTCTACCGCCGGTCTTCCTCGGCCGCCGGCAGCAGAGCGGCTGAGTCCTGTCGGCCTGAGGGCGGTTCGAGAATGATGACACGCTTGCGCGCCCAGCGCTTGATATTGGGGATGAACTCTCGGGCGTTCGTTCCAGACTCCCGGAATCGTAATGGTTGTATGCAACCGTCTCCTCCTCTGACTTGTCCGCTCCAAGGTGAGGCTGAGAAGACCCGCCATACGCATCGGTACCACGTCGAGCAGGAGTCGGCTCGTGGAGGGCGACGACCCGGATCAGTCGCGCAGTGCGATCAGCGGGTCCACGCGCGACGCGCGCCATGCCGGCAGCGCACACGAGATCAGGGTGACCACACCGATGACAATGGGAACACTCGAGAATGTCACGAGGTCGAAGCGGGACACCCGAAACAGCAGCGCTTCGAGGTAGCTGCCCATCGCAAGCGCGACGAGCAGGCCACCTACCATGCCGACGGCCGCGATGCCCGCCCCATGGCGGAGGACCGTGGCGACGATGTCGGAGGGGGTCGCGCCCAATGCGGTCCGTACGCCGAACTCCCGGGTGCGCTGGGTGACGAGATAGCTCATGACCGCGAACAGCCCTGCGCTCGTGAAGACGACAGCCACCGTCCCGAACAGGAGAAACAGGAACGTCCAAAGGCGGCGTTGCCAGAGCGCCTCGTAGGCGATGCGATCGAAGGGCACGACGCGCTCGACGACGAAGTTCGGGTCGACCGATTCCAGCGTGCGCCGCACGGAGGTCGCCTGCAACGCAGGGTCGTTTCTCGTCGAGATCAGGAAGCGCATGGTCTCGGCGGGAAACTGCCCGTGGTGGAAATAGAACTCGATGCCGCCGTCATCGGCCTGATGCCATGCCGTGTTCGGGACGATGCCGATGACCGTCGCCCAGAAGTACGGATCGACGCCCCACCGTATCTGCTGCCCCAGGGGATGCTCGCCTTGAAAGAGCAGCTCGCCCGCCCGCCGGCTGACAATCGCAACCGGCGGTGTCTCGAGCGTGTCCGTATCCGCGAAGTCGCGCCCGTCGAGCATCGGCATGCCGAGCGTTCCGAAATAGGCCGGCATGGCATTCGACGTTCGCAGGGCACCGCGATACGCGGTCGCCGGCGTGTCCCGCTGGCGCGAATAGAGTTCGTAGACCGGGCGCTCTTCGGCCGCGTTCAGAAACGGAATCCTGGTGGCGGCGGTCACGGCGTGAACGCCGGGCAACGTCCCCAGCGCCTCGCGCATTTGCCGAAACCCGCGCGCGTGCCGGGCGATGGTCTCCTCGCGCGTGGCGCTCGGGACGACGTCGCCCGCGACCGACGCCACGAGCACACCGTGGGTGCGAATGCCGGTGTCGACCTGACCGAGGCGCAGCAGCGACCGCACCGTCAGTCCCGTGCCGACCAGCAGCGCAACCGAGAGTGCGACCTGCACCACTATCAGTTGCCGGCGCAATCGGGATGACGGACCGGTTTCGAGACCTCCCTTGTCGCCCTGCCGCAGCACGTTGGCGAGCTTGGGGCGAAGGTGCCAGGCGAGGGACGTCGTGCCGATGAGGAGTCCGGTTCCGACCGTGGCGCTCGCCGCGAACGCGATGGTTCGGCGATCGAGCCGGAACTGCATCCAGGTGGGGAGATCCACCGGGACGAGGGCGTACAGAGCCGGAATGGCGGCGGCGGCAAGGGCGACGCCCGCTACGCCTCCAAGAAGCCCGTACAGCAGGCCCTCGACGACGTGTCGGCGCATCAGGTGCCCGGGTTCCGCGCCGAGCGCGGTACGCACCGCGACCTCCTGCGCGCGGCCGGCCGCGCGCGCCGCGAACAGGCCGCTCACGTTCACGCACCCGAGCAGGAAGAGCAGCACCGCCGCCGCCGTGACCCCGGAGACCCGAGACCCGAGTTGCCCGACCTCCGCCTCGCGCAGATGCCGCACGCGGACGCGCGTGTCGCGATTCGTGGCGGGATACTCCTCCGCCAGCCCGCGGGCGATGGCATCCATGTCGGCCTGCGCCTGCGCGATGGTCACATCGGGCGACCGGCGGGCGATCACGCCGTGCATGTACAGGTCTCGCCGTTTCCACCAGACTTCCGTGATGGCATAGCGGCTCATGAGCGGCATCCACGCCTGGGTGCGATCGGGATAATCGAACCGCGGCGGCAGCACGCCGATCACCTCGTGCGGGCGGCCGCGCATCTGGACCTGCCGGCCGATGACGTCCGACGATCCGCCGAACGCGTCCTGCCACAGTCCGTACCCCAGCACGACCTTGCGGAGGTCGCCTCCGTGCACGTTCTCGTCGTCGCGAAACGTCCGGCCCAGGATCGGCCGGACGCCGAGCGTCTCGAACAGCTGAGGCGTGGCAAAGGTGGTCCTGACCATCCGCGCCGGGCCGCGTCCGGCGAGGTGCGTCGGCATCGAGACCCACGCCGCGGTTTGGGAGAGGCCCTGCACCTGCCGTTGCCAGTCCTCGAAGTCCGGGAGGGATGCGCCATGCAGCGACTGCGGCGCGTCTCGGTTGAACGTGAAGACGCGAACCAGGCGATCGCTGTCGGCGTAGGGCAACGGCCGCAGCAGAATCGCGTCGAAGAGGCTGAATGCCACCGTGGCAAGGCCGAGGCTCAGCCCGAGCATCGCGGTAACGAGGAGCGCGAACAGCGGGCGCGGGGACCGAACGCTATCGCGGACGTCGCGCCCGAGTCCCGACAGCCAGGCCCAGCCGCGGCCGTCGCGCACCGCGTCCTTGTGCGCTTCGACCCCGCCGAAGGCGGCGCGCGCCCGCCGGCGCGCTTCCCGCGGGTCGACGCCTGCCTCGCGAACCAATCGCTCCGTTTCCATGTCGAGATGGAAGCCGAACTCCTCGTCCAGCCGTTGCTCGACCTCTTCGCGGAACAGCAAAAGGCGGAGACGGGCGCGGGCGGCGTACACCCACCGCATCACGTGCTCCGCAACACCGCGCCGAGACCCTCGGCGAAGCGCTCCCAACTGTCTATCTCGTCGCCGAGCGCCCGCCGGCCCGACGGCGTCAGCCGGTAGTAGCGCGCCCGCCGGTGGTTGTCGGTCGTTCCCCAGTCGCTGCGAATCAGCCCCTGCTTCTCGAGACGCTGGAGGGCCGGATACAGCGAACCCTGGTTGACCGCCAGCACCCCCGAGGACATCTGCCGGATGCGTTGGCCGATGCCCCAACCGTGCATCGGCGCCAGCGAGAGCGTCTTCAGGATCACGAGGTCGAGCGAGCCTCGAAGATCGTCCTGTCTTCTAGCCATCTAGAGGAACGATAGCCCCCAACTTCTCTAGATGTCAAGAGGACGGTCTCGGCTGCCGGGTCGACCAGCCAGTACTCCATCACGCGGTGTCTGCCGACCAGCCTGCACCGGGCCGGGCCGCGGCGACGCGGCCGCGGCGTGGGGTTCTACGAGGTCGCCCTCGAGCGCGACCGCCCCGACCGCACAGGGCCGGTTCCGCGCGGCGGCCAGGATCGCCGGTGTCGAGCCCCCTCGCGGCTGGCACAAACCACGAGGGCCGTGCGATCGGACGATCGCACGGCCCCCCTGGTCACACGCGGAAACGCTGCTGGCGGTCCTACTGCTGCTGCTGCGTCTCCGCCGACGCCTCGTCGTCGATCAGGTACGACAGCGCGGTGAACATCATCTCCTCGTCGGTCTGCTCGCCCCACCGCACCTCGGCCGTCGGGTCCGGGTTCGAGCGGTTGGCGGCCGAGTTGTCGTACCAGGCCGAGGCATGGATCTTCGAGCCGCCGGGCAGGGCCAGCGGCTCGTCGAAGATGTAGTCGATCTGCCAGTTGAAGTCGTAGTCGGGCACCGAGAGAATCGTCTCGCGCCGGCCGTCCGGATACTCTGCCTCGTACTTCCAGCGCACCCCGCGCAGGTGCGAGTGCGGCAGCAGGTTCAGCAGCTTCACGTCCTTGGTGAAGGTCAGGTCCGCCTCGATCCGGTAGTCGGCCGCGCCGGGGGGAATCACGAACTGCCCGTGGGTGATGGCGCCGTCCCAGACCTGCTGCCGGGGCGGCGCATCGGTGAAGACGAGGCCGATCCGGGTCTCGTCGACGTGGGGCTCGCCGGTCGGCGTGTAGTGCATTTCGAACACCAGCGTCGTGCCCGCCTCGAGCAGGCGCGCGGTGCCGGGCTGGAACAGCGAGACGCCGTCGTTCCCCACCGTGGTGCCGCCGAGGGGGTCGCCCTTCCCCCGGCCCTCGAGCTGCGCGACCCCCGGGTTCCACTCGATCTCCCGCCCCGGCAGGATGTCGTAGTCGAGGCGGAAGCCGGGATCGACCCGGCCCCGGGCCTCCTGCTCCTCGGGGGTCCGTTCGGCCCGCGCGGTGACGATGACGTGGTGGACGGCGGCCGGGGCGCCGGGCCGCACCTGCACCGCGGTCACCCACTTGTCCTCGGTCAGGTTCGTGGGCACCTCGAAGTAGGTGTAGTCGACGGTCCCCTCCGGCGGCACGTCGAACGGCGGAATGGCGAAGACCGCGTCCGGCTCGCCGATGGTCCACTCGCTGTCCGCGTAGCCGGGCGGGGGCGGCTGCAGGGCGCGGGCGCCGCGCGGCGCCCCGCCGTCGGCCCAGGCCGCGATGGTGGCGATGGCCTCGTCGCTGAGGCTGCGGTCGTTGGCCCACGCGCCGACGGCGGGGTCGGCGTCCCACGGCGGCATCTCGCGGTCGACGACCTTCTGGCGGATCGCGCGAGCCCAGGGCCGGGCGTCCTCGTAGGTCAGCAGCGACATCGGGGCCACTTGGCCGGGCCGGTGGCAGGTCGTGCAGCTCTCGTAGAAGATGGGCGCCACGTGCTCGGTGAACGTGACCGTCTCCCCCGCCGGCTGCGCGGCGGCCGGCGACGAGGATCCGATCAGGGCGAGCGCGGTCAGAACGGTGCCTGCGGCGACAATTCGCATGAAGCTCCTCCGAATGGAACGATGAGAACAGGGCATGGACGCGATACGAGACGACGGCGCGGGCGGGGCCGACCCGTACATGGTTCGTCAGTCCCTGTGACGATCCAACCACCGTCGAAGTTCCAGCGGTCACCGTTTCCGCCAGGGCGAGGCAACTCGGGCTTACGGGATCCAGATCGCGGCCATGGCGAAAGAAAAATCGGTAGTGGCACATACGGCCCCACAATCCGGCCACTACCTGTCCGCGCGGCGGGCCTCCGAGTCGCCCCCAGGGCCGGGGACCGTGCACGGTTGCTGCGCGACGACGGATTTCCGTTGCGGGGTTGAGCTGTCACCAACGATTCGTCAACACCATCTTCGTCTGTCAAGGCAGCCGCGGGGGGATGACCCCGACGACAGCATCTTGACAAATACGCGGGCTTTCCCTATACCGTCGTTCGATGCCACGGGCTGACCGCGACCGCGCTCAGATGGTTTCCGCCGCCGGTTCAGACGCCACCGCCGCGACGGGCGTTCCGTCCTGGCTGCTGCGGGCGAAGGTCCTGGCCCCGGAGCCGCCGGCCGGGTACGTTCGCCGTGAGCCGTTGCTGCAGCGTATCGAGGGGGTGCTCCAGCGGAAACTCACCGTACTGCGAGCCCCAGCCGGATTCGGCAAGACCACGGTGCTAGCCGATGTCGCCCGCGATGCGCGCGACCGCGGGCTGATCGTCGGCTGGATTTCCCTGGACGGCGATGATACGCCCAACCTGTTCGGCAGCTACCTCGCCGCCGCTTTCGAGCACGCCGCTCTGGACCTGAGGCTTCTCAACACGCATGACGCTTGGTCCTCGTCGCCGGCGGTACAGCAGATGGGCATGCTGGCCCGGGCGGTCGAGTTCCACGCAGCGCCGTGCCTTCTGGTGCTCGACGAAGTCGACCGTTTGCCGCGTCGCACGGTCCAACTCGTCGACTTGCTGGTCAAGCGCGCGCCGGGGAACCTCCACGTCGCGATGGCGTTCCGGTCCGACCCGGGACTCGAGGTGGCCCCGCATGTCCTCGCCGGGGAGGCGGTGGTCGCCGGCCCGGAGGACCTGCGATTTTCCAGAGCGGACATCGCGCGATTTTTCCGGGGAGAGCTGTCCCGCCGCGAGCTCGTCGCCGTCGAGGAGCGTACTGCGGGTTGGCCCGTCGCGCTGATGGCGTACCGCAACCTGCGGGGCCGGGGAGCCGCGCGGCAGGACGCGGACGCCGACAGGTTCAACGAAAACTACGTCGGCGTGTGCCTATTGCGCGATCTTTCGGCCGAGGACCGCGCTCACCTGCTCGACTTGGCGGTCTTCGACTGGATCGATCCGGAGCTGGTCCAGGAGGTCCTCGGGTCCAGGGACGCCCTCATGCGGGTCGCCCGCTTGGCCGCACTGGACGGTCTGCTGCTGCCCGTCGGCCAGGACCGCGCCGTGAGGCGCCTGCATCCGTTGGTGAGAGACTATTGCGTCGGTCTGCTGTCGGCCGGCGATCCCGCGCGCAAGCGCTCCTTGCACAGCCGGCTCGCGATTGCGCTTGCGCGACGGGACCATTTGACCCCGGCGTGGCGCCATGCCACCGACGCGGGCGACAGCGGACTAGTCGGCGAGCTCATCGAGCGCTTCGGCGCGTTCGAGCTGTGGCTGCGAAAGGGCGTGACTCTCGCGATCTCGGCCGGCAGGTTCCTGACCCCGGAGATCCTCGCGTCACGTCCGCGGCTCCAGCTCCTGCAGAGCATGATTCTGCGGCTGTCGTCGCGCTTCGACGAGGCCAATGCGCTGTTCGACGCCGTGGCCCGGAAGACCGAAGGCTTCACCGAGGATCGCGATGGCGCCGCCTCGGTGAGCGGACTGGCCGTGGACCGGTTCTTCGTGAAGGGAGTCTTGGCTGGCGGCGCGGATGGACTGCAGCCCGAGGAGCTGGACTCGCGCCTACCGCCCGAGCGGGGCGCGGCGGACGCCCAAGAAGCGGCCCCGGTCGTTGCGTGCGCGCGGCCCGTGCTGCTCTGCTTTGTCTGTTACGAACGCGCGCGCTTCGAGGAAAGCCGCCGCCACGGCCTGCGCGCGCTGTCGAACCTCGGTAAGGACGCGCAGTTCGGCGAGGTCTTCGTGGATGTGTGCCTCGGGGCGTCGGCCATGGCCCAGGGCCGCGTGCAGGAGGCCGTGGACTGGTACGGCCGGGCGCGGCAGCGAGCCCGGAGGTCATTTTCTTCCGACCCCTGCCTCACGGTGAGCACCGACGTCCTCGCGATAGAGCTCGATCTCGAGCGAAACCTGGAGAAGCCGATCCGGCAGCGAACGCTGCACAGCCTGACAGAGGTGCGGGGAGTCTGGAGCGAGGCCTACGCGGCCGCGGTGGCGGTGAGCGCTGAGCTGACGTTCGCGCAGCACCAGCGCGATGCGGTCGTCCCCTTCCTCACCCGCGCGGTCGACGAGGTGCGCGCTACCGGCATCGAGAGCCTCTCGCACCACGTGTCCGCGCTCCTGGCGTACTATCTCGCGGAATTGGGGCATGCCGAGGAAGGCGAACGCGTCTGGCGCGACGGCGGGCTCGCGCGTGACGCGGATGGGCTGCTCGACCTCGACCGCCAGTCGTGGCGGACGATGGAGGCGCTGTCGTGCGCCCGGACCAGGCTGCTGGTGGGGCTGGGCGAACTTGCTGCCGCCGAGGAGCTGGCGAACCGGCTATGCGCGATCGCGTCGGAGAGTCACCTGACGCGCACTTTGCTGCGAGGTCTGGCCCTGTCGATGGTCGTTGCCCAGGGCGCCCAACAGCCTGACCAGGCGATGGGGCGGCTGGTGCAGTTTTCTTCGACGGACGCGAGACGTGGACTACGTGCGGCCGCTGGTGCGGCATCGCGAGGTCAGCCGGACCCTTCTGAGACGACTGCTCGAGACGGATATCAACGACGGCCTGCGAAGCCGGGCCGAGGCGATGCTGACCCTGTTGGGGAAGCCCTCAACGGGTGCGGCACAGGTCTTCTCGGCACGCGAGATGGAGGTGTTGGCCGGCCTCCGCCACGGTCTGCGGAACAAGGAGATCGCGACGCGCCTCCAGATGACCGACGACGGTGTTCGCTATCACCTGAGAAACATCTACCGCAAGGCCGGCTCCAACAAGAGACGCGACGTGGCGCGCTATGCAAAGTCGCTGGATATCCCGTTTCTGACGTGACGGTGTTATCGAGCTGGCGGCGGAGCACGTTTGTGCGGCATGGCGAACCGCTGGCACGGGGTCCCGCGTCGGGAGCGGGGCAGCCGATGCGCTCCCGGGTCGGGAAGCGCGGTGGCGTATTGCTCGCGTTGGTCGCGCGCAGCTCCTCGACGAGGCTTCGAGGCATCTCCTGTTCCAGTGCGAGCCGGGAGCACGCGCTCGAGGCCCGCTGTCGGCGGTCGAGCAGTTTCCCGCCCCGAGGGTTCCCGACATGCTCGGTCCCTTACGGGGTCTTGGCTGGCCTCGGGCGGCTGGCCGGGTCGGCGTCTCTCCACGGCCCTGAAATCCCCAGGCGTTGCGGCAGTTCGGGCGGCAGACCGACGGCGCGCAAGGCTTGATCGATCGCGCGTTCCGCCGCACTGTCGGGGGCGAGATCGGCAGCCGACTGGCGGATGGCGGCTGCGCCGAGCGGCAGCGTGGCCATCGGCGGCATCAGGTCGCGCATCGCGCGGAAGAAGATCCGCTCCATCTCTGCCCGGGCGGAGCCACCGACGCCGTGGACGGTCACGCCGCTGGAACCGTGCGTACCGCCCTCGACAGCCAGATAGTACGCGTGGCTCAGGATTCCCGAGTTCCAGTGGTCGCCGCCGTAGCCGAACCTGTTTCCCGTGTTGCCAAAATACTGGCCATCGACGAACATGAAACCGGAGTAGTCCCATCCAAAGACGTCGCTCAAGGTGAGGGCAAACTCGTAGCGGTCACGGTAGTGGTCGGGAAGGAGGCCGTCGCCCACCGACCTGGGAGCGCTCATCGATCGGACGGTGCCGAACTTCGTGTCACCCCCCAACTCGTAGTCGGCGCTGACGTTCTGGTCTTTATAGAAAAACCCGAGGGACTCGCCGAAGATATCGGAATAGGCCTCGTTGATGACGCCGGCGCCGGCGTAGGCGAGGACGAAACGGCCGTTGATGCACATGGCCGGGACCAGTCCGGTCTCCAGTCGTCCGTCGGGCGCGACGATGTACCCGGGGAACCGGGCGGTGGCGCATGTGTAGACCATGCCGTCGTCCGTGGTGAAACCCTCTGGGCCGAGTTTCCATCCGATGGGCACGTAGTTGAAGAAGTTGTCCCCGGTACGCTTGCTCACGGCGAAGTACGTTACCGCGTGCATCAGCTCGTGCCCGACGACGTCGAGAAACGTCAACGGCTCCTCGCCCGTCTCGTCGGCGCGGCGGCCGAAGATGAAGGCGCCGGTGCCCTCCGGGCCGAACGGAGGCCGCACGAAGAAGGCATTTGCCGCGTCGTAGTTGACCATGAGGAGGGAGCGCAGGTTCGAATCGTCGAGGCCCTCCCAACCATGCCTGCGGGAGAAGTAGTCGTAGGTCCACCCGGCGTACGCGTGCGCCTCGACCACCGCCGGGTCCTCCCAGTAGTTGTCCGTGTCGGCTGCGATGTCGTCCGGCGTCCAGACGGCCTCTCCGCGCGGCCGGCCGCTGAAGTAGTGGGAGATGATCAGCCGCTGGAGGTTCGCGGGGTCGTAGCGCAGGTCGAGGGTGACGTGCTCGCCCGGCCGCAGCCTGTCGTACGCCTCGTAGCGCCCTGCCGCGTGCGTGGTGCTCAGCTTCCTGGGGTCGCCTTGGGAACTCACGCCGACCCCGACCGCCGACTGCTGCCTGACCGCCCGCCTGCGGTGGAGGAGGGCGGCGTCCGCGGCGTCGGCGTAGTAGAAGTAGCCGTTGCTCATGGCAACCTGATAGGCTAGGGCGTACGAACCGAACGGCAGCGGCAGGACGCCCAGCAGCGGGCGAGGTCCGGCCGACACCTCGCCGCCATGCATGCGTTCCAGAGCAGCGGCGGCCTCGGCCCCGGTAAGTCTCGGCGTCGCGTCCACTTCGATCCCCTGGTGCACCGTTCCGAACAGCGACACGGTGGCGCCGCTGGCGTCAAGCTGCCGGGAGACGCCGCCGCCGAGCACCGGAATGCCTGCGTGGCGCTGTGCGAGGTATTCGTGGGTGCGTCCCTGGACGGAGGGGTCGCCGCGGCGGGACATCACCATGAGGTCGCCGTTCCGCGCCATGCGGTCAACGGTTTCGTCCCACCGGCGCAATGCGTCAAGCTGCAGTGTCTCCGCGGCCACGACGGCAACGGGACCCGGTTCCTGGGATGCGACGTCCGGCCCGGTAGTCACGAGTGCGACTCCGATCAGCGTCGAGAAGATGGCGCTGCGTCGCCGCTGGCGTTCGTGGTCTCGGGTTGCCATTGTTCTGGTGGTCACTTGTTGGGAAGTGTTGTGTGGTGGCTCGTGGTTTCCACGGATCAGGTCCTATGGCCGATGACTGGTCGCCCAGCCAGCGATCCGGCGAGGCCCGCCGTACCTCGTGGTGGAAGTGCTGGTAGTTTCTCCTACTAATTGAGACGAAGCGAGCGGCGGTTTGGTTTTGTTCCGGCGCAACATGTGGGGGGCGATGGCGCACGACGGAAGCACGGCAATCGTGAGCGCGTCGGCGGGATGCGGCCGCTGGGGTCGACCGACAACCGGATTCGAGCTTGACGGCGATGACCCGCTCGGCGAACCCACGCGCCGTGGCGGGCCGGCGCTCCTGCGCCAACGCTTCCTCGACCGGGGCCCGTTGTCGAGGTGGCGCGTCGGCAGGTCGGCCTCCAGCTCCGCAATGATCGCCGCGTTCAGCGCCGCCCAGCTCTCCACCGCCAACCGCGGCCGGAACACGAGGTTCCTGACGTATTCACGCCGCACTCCACGGAACCCTTCTCCCAGCCCTTCGCCGGCGCGCAGAACTCGGCCCGGAACGGATACGCGCCCCGAAACGCCTCGAACGTCTCGGTCTGCGCCCGGTCCCCCTCAGTGGACGGGTCAAAACCGGCCATTAGTGGACACCGCAAATCCGGCCATTTCCGGCGCCCGAGACGGGGCGTTGATCTTTACTTCACGGCCCCCTGTGTTCGCAAGGTCGTCTGGACCTTGGTGCGCCAGCTCCGCGGCCCGCACTTCAGCACGTGCGCGTGATGGAGGAGGCGATCCAGCAGCGCCGTGACGGCGGCGGTGTCGCCGAGCAGCTTGCCCCAGTCCTCGACCGGTCGGTTCGAGGTGAGCATCGTGGAGGCCCGCTCATAGCGGCGCATGATCAGTTCGAGCAGGTCCTCGGCCGCGGTGTGGGGCAGCTTGCGCATGCCGAGGTCGTCGATGATGAGCAGGGGCACCCGGGTCAGCTCGGTCAGGTAGTCCTTGCGGGTCTCGGCAAGGGTCGCCTCGGCGAGTTCCTCAAGGAAGGCGTGGGCCTCGCGGTAGATGACGCGGTAGCCCTAGTGGATCGCGGCGCGGCCGATGGCCTGGGCGAGATGACTCTTGCCCGTGCCGGGCGGGCCGATCAGCAGAGCGTCCTCGCGCTGGGCGACGAAGCGGGCGGTGGCGAGCTCGAAGACGAGGGCGCGGTTGATCTTCTTGTTGAAGGCGAAGTCAAAGCCGTCGAGGGAGCGGTGGGGGTCGCGGAAGCGAGCCTGCTTGTGGCGCCGGGCGAGCAGGCGGTCCTGGCGTCGCTGGAGCTCGTCGGTGACGAGGGCGGCGACGAGGTCGATCGGGGCCATCTGCTCGGCCTGAGCCTGCTGCAGGCGGGTTTCGAGGACGTCGGCCATGCCGGAGAGGCGGAGCTTGCGCAGGGCCTGGTCGAGTTCGACGAGATTCAAGACGAGTCTCCTGTTCTGCGGTCGATGAGATCGCGGTAGACGGTCAGTTGCCGGATGAGCGGGTCGACCTGACGCAGGGAGAGGGGCGCGCCGGGCCGGCGGTCGAGATAGCGCCGGAGGAAGCGGTAGGTGGGCACACCGAGTTCGAGGGCGGAGGTGGCGGCCTCTTCGGCGACGGCGGGACCGTGCTTCCTGGCGAGGGCGAGGACGCCGAGGATGCGACGGACGCCGGCGGCGCCGTCGTGACGGTGGATGTGGTCGCAGATGGTGGAGGTCGCCGGGCCGACCCGCTTGGCGGCGGCGAGCAGGGCAAGGGTCTTCGGCGGGGTGCGGGCGGGCTGGTCTCGGTCCTCGATGCGATGCCAGCCCCGCGGCGCGCGCAGGTGCTCGCGGAGGAGCTGGCCGGTGTGGGGGTCGAGCAGCCGTACGTGAGCTGCGTTCCACTGGACGTGGACGCGACGGCCGATCCAGCCCGGCGGCGCCCCGTAGTAGGCGGCGGCGACCTCGACGCAGCCATCCAGGTGCACGGTGCGGTGGCCGTACTGGTAGTAGCGGAACGGCTCGAGCGGCAACGGGCCGAGAGCCGGCCGCTCCTCGGCAAACATGGCAGCGACCTGCCGCTTGGTCGTGCCGTGGATGCGGGTGTCGGCCCAGCGCCGCTCCCAGCGGTCGAGATAGGCCTGGGCGTCGTCGAGGCGCTCGAAGCGGAGGCCGCGTAACGGCGTCCTTTTGGCGTGGCCGACGCCGGCTTCGACCTTGCCCTTTCGATCGGGGTCGCGGACGCGGCACGGCAGGGCGACGACGCCGTAGTGGGCGAGCACGTCGCGGTAGAGCGGATTGAGGGTGGGGTCGTAGATGTCGGGCGTGAGGACGCCCTCCTTGAGGTTGTCGAGGACGACGACACGTACGGTGCCGCCCAGCCGGCGGAACGCCCGCTCGTGCAGCTCGGCCCAGACCTGGGCACTCGACCGGCGGAGCAGCAGCCGCACCGACTTGCGGGAGTAGCCCAGGGTCAGGACGAAGAGCCGTGTCCGCCGGTACTTGCCGGAGTCGGGGTCCCGGACCATCGGCCCGTCGCCGTAGTCGACTTGGGCTTCCTCGGCTGGGGCGGTGGTGATGACGGCCCGTGCCTCGAAGGTGGATTGCTGTCGGAGCGTCGAGACGAAGCGCCGTACGCTTGCATAACCAGCCGGGAAACCATGGTCGTCGACCAGGTCCTGCCAGATGGCCATGGCGTTGCGCCCGCGGCCGAGGGCCTCGGCGATCAGCTCGCGGTACGGCTCGCAGGCACTCGCTTGCGGCGCCCGACCAGGGCGGTCTTCGGACGCGGGCACGACGGGCGTCGTGCCCGCGCTGGCCGCCGGAGCCGTCGAAGAGTCGGTGGACACCTCCGACGAAATGGCCGGTTTTGCCGGATGCGCGGCCGGCCGACCACGGCCCCGCACCACCACGCCGGCGGCCCTCAGGTAGTTGCTGGCCGTCTCGCGGCGCACCCCGGTGGCCCGTTCGATTCGCCGCAGGGACCACCCGAGGCGTCCCAGGGCCAGGATCTGCTGTCGTTTGTGTTCAGCCAAGACGTTGCTCATGCCGCGCAGGAACACGCAGTTCCCGGCCGGCGTCAACGTCTCGGGCTATCGGAAATGGCCGCTTTTCAACCGTCCACTAATGGCCGGTTTTGCCTGTCCACCGAGGGTCCCGGCCCGCCAAGACGTCCTTGACGGCCAGCGAGGTGTTATCGAGGACGACGCGATTCACCACGCCCCCGAACCAGCGGAAGGCGGACTCGATGCCGTCGAGCAGCGACTCGAGCCGCTCGACCGCGGTCACTTTGGGCTCCTCCCGCAGCCACTGCGTGATCCGCTTCCGCCACGGGTCCAGGACGCTGGGCCGCGGCGGCGACCCCGCACCGACGGCGTCGACCGGCCGATGGCCCGCCGCACCGTCTTGACGTCCAGCTTCAACTGCCGGGCGATCTCCTTCTTCGGCACTCCGTCCACCGGATGCAGGTGCCGGATCTCGGCCCACTGGGTCATCCTGATCACCTCCGCGTCCTCCCGGCTCGGTCGACGAGACCACCGTGTCTCGCCCCGTCGATCATCGCCCGGAGACCGCCGTTTCCGAGTGGTCAGGGGGTCCCTTTTCATGTTGCCGCTACCAGGTGAGATCGTGGGACCGCCAGTCCCGCGCCGCGGCGGCGATGTCGGCGGCGCGGTTCGGAGCAGCGAACAGGTCGACAAGGGTCCCGCCGTGAGGGGTGACGAGATGGGCTGACAACGATGCGACTCCTCCGTGGCCGGATCGCCCATGCGTCCCGACAGGGCGTGAGGGCTGGAACCGCTAAGGAACTACCCTCAGAACCAGCCAAGGCCGGCAGCAGTTCGAATCGCCTGCGCGGCCGCCGGGGCGCGTGGGCGGGCGGCCGAGACGGGGAACCTCCCGCATCGGCCGACGGTTGTGGTTAGTCGGCGGCGACGGCTACGGCGGCTGCCTCTCGAACCTCTGCGGCGCGGTTGAAGACCTGCGCGGCCGGGCTGTTCTCGGCCGCAGCGGCTGCGGCGAAGGTACGGAACATGCGAGCCCGCAATTTGATGCGCGCAGCGGCTGCGGTCCGGTCTCCGCCGGCGGCGGTGAGGGCGAGGTCGGCGAGGTCCTTGTGTTCGTCTGTCATGTGGTCTCCTTCGTTGAAGCGGTTATCGGCTCCGTCCGGCAAGGCCTGCATGCGTTTAGCGGGGCAACCTTTTGTTTCGCGTCAGACGTTGTGGCCTCGCTTGGACAGCAGGTTCCCAGGACTCACGGATCCTCATCCACATTCGCGGAAAGTACAAAGCTCGAACCTGCGGGTTCTGCTCGTAGCCGCGAAGGCGCTCAAGACCAGCGCAGGCACGGTCGTGGTCTGCGGCATGAAGAGGCACATCAAGCACGTGTTCCGGCTCAGCCGCGCGTCCCGGCGAGCGGACTCCAGGGCTGCCCCCGCTGGGCGTCCAACCCAGAGTGGCGCCCGGGGTCGAGCAGTCCGCGCGCAGTTCCGGCCACTCGAAAGGAACCCTCCCGACCACTCGGAAACAGCCATGCTGCGAGAGGGGCTACACGCCGGCCGCCCGCCGCTCGGCGAAGTAGTCCACCTGGCCGTCGGGGCGCTCGCTGCGCAGGTAGGGGGCGGCCGGTTCCTTCGACGCGCCCCGCGCGGGCCCCCGGGCGAGGGCGGCGGGGCCGCAGACGGTGTCGGTGCCGAGGAAGGCGTCGAGCTGCTCCTCGGGCGGCAGCTCCAGGTACACCCGGCCGTCGTCGACCTGCACCGGGAACGTCGTCAGCTCGTAGCCCTCGCCGCTGAGGCAGGCGCCGGTGTCGAGGCCGAAGACCTTCTTGTGGAGGGGGCAGGCGACCTTGGGGGTCCCCTGCGCGTCGCCGACGATGCCGCGCGAGAGGACGAACGCCTGCTTGTGGGGGCACATGTTCTGGGTGGCGTACCACTCGCCGCGCGACGAGAAGTTGAACACCGCGATCTGGGTGCGCCCGTACTTGACGGCGGCGCCGCCGTCGGCGGGGAAGTCGGCGACGCGCCCCACGTTGACCCAGCGCTTGCCGGACGAGTCGCGCAGGGCGCGCAGCCGGTCCTCGCCGGCCCGTGTGACGTCCTCGACGGGTATGACCGCCTTGTCCCAGTACTCGGGCCGCTGCTGCCCGCGCTCGTCGACGAACTCGATGCCGACCTCGGTCTCGTCGGTGTTCACGAACTGCCGGAACTTCCGGCGCAGCTCGGGGTTGTCGACGACCTCCTTCCACTCGCAGCGGTAGGTGTCGACGAGGTGGGCCATGCGGCGCTCGAGCTCGTCGCAGATGCCGAGCTTGTCGTCCACCACGACCTCGCGAAGGTAGTCGATGCCGCCCTCCATCTGCTCGAGCCACACCGAGGTGCGGGTCAGGCGGTCGGCGGTGAGGATGTAGAACATGAGGAACCGGTCGATGAAGCGGATGGCGGTGTCCTCGTCGAGGTCGCTCGCCAGGAGGTCGGCGTGGCGAGGACGCATGCCGCCGTTGCCGCAGACGTAGAGGTTGTAGCCGTCCTCGGTGGCGATGAGGCCGAAGTCCTTGCCCTGCGCCTCGGCGCACTCGCGCACGCAGCCCGACACCGCCGACTTGATCTTGTGGGGGGCGCGGATGCCGCGGTAGCGCTCTTCGACCCGGATCGCGAACTTCACCGAGTCCTGCACCCCGAAGCGGCACCAGGTGGTGCCGACGCAGCTCTTCACGGTGCGCAGGGCCTTGCCGTAGGCGTGGCCGCTCTCGAACCCGGCCCCGATCAGCTCCTCCCAGATGTCGGGCAGCTGGTGGAGCTGGGCCCCGAACATGTCGACACGCTGTCCGCCCGTGATCTTGGTGAAGAGGCCGTACTTCTTGGCGATGGCCCCGAGCGCGATGAGCTTGTCGGGGGTGATCTCGCCCCCCGGCACCCGCGGGATGACCGAGTAGACGCCGCCGCGCTGCATGTTGGCGAGGAAGCGGTCGTTGGTGTCCTGCAGGGTCTGGTGGGCGTCGTCGAGAATGTTCTCGTTCCACAGGCTCGCGAGCATCGAGCTGACGGCGGGCTTGCAGATCTCGCACCCGTGGCCGCGGCCGTATTCGGCGATGAGGTCGGCGAAGGTCCTGATCTCCTTGACCTTGACGATGTCCAGCAGCTCCTGCCGCGTGTACGGAAAGTGCTCGCAGAGGTCGTTGCTGACCTCGCAGCCCGCCGACTCGAGCTCCTGCTTGAGGAGGTCGGTCACGAGCGGGAGGCAGCCGCCGCAGCCGGTGCCGGCGCGGGTCCGCGCCTTGACGTCGCCCACCGTCGCGCAGCCCCCGTCGCGGACCGACGCACAGATGTCGCCCTTGCTCACCCCGTTGCACTGGCAGACCTGCGTCCCGGCCGGCATCTCCGTTGCCGACACCGCGACCCCGCCGCCCCCCGATCCGAGCACGAGGCCCCCCGGCTCGGCCGGCAGCTCGGTGCCGTTCTTCGCGAGCATCATGAGGCTGCCGTAGTCGGAGGCGTCGCCGACGAGGACGCCGCCGAGGAGCCGCTTGCCGTCGGGGCTGAACAGCAGCTTCTTGTAGACG
This sequence comes from Vicinamibacterales bacterium, assembly GCA_965207615.1. Lineage (GTDB taxonomy): Bacteria > Acidobacteriota > Vicinamibacteria > Vicinamibacterales > UBA8438 > JAJEEA01. The sequence continues at coordinate 5,295,796 of CBDBMZ010000003.1, read as the reverse complement.
CCGCCGAACGGGTCCTCGTAGGTCAGCGGCCTGGCGGCGTCGGCGCCGGCCTCGTAGTCGCCGAAGCTCGCCACGTCGACGCCCATCAGCTTGAGCTTGGTCGAGAGGTCGGCGCCGGTGAAGACGCGCGCCTCGTCGCCGGCGACGCGGGCGGCCAGCACCTCGGCCATCTCGTAGCCGGGGGCGACGAGGCCGTAGACCATGCCGCGGTGGTGCGCGACCTCGCCGATGGCGTGGATGTCGGGGTCGCTGGTCTCGAGGCGGTCGTCGACGACCACCCCGCCGCGCTCGGCCACCGCGAGGCCGCACGCGCGCGCGAGCTCGTCGCGGGGGCGGATGCCGGCGGAGACGATGACCATCCCGACGTCGAGGACGTCACCGCCGGCGAAGGCCATCCCCTGGACGCTGCCGTTGCCGAGGATCGCCTTCGTGGCGGCGCCGACGCGCACCCGGACGCCGAGCTTCTCGATCTCCTCGACGAGCAGCCGCGACCCCGCGTCGTCCACCTGCCTCGGCATCAGGCGGGGCATGAACTCGATGACGTGCGTCTCGAGGCCGAGGTCGTGGGCGGCCTTCGCCGCCTCCAGCCCGAGGAGCCCCCCGCCGATGACGGCGGCGCTGTCGACGCCCTGGGCGTACGCGATGATGGCTTCGAGGTCTTCGATGGTGCGGTAGACGAAGACGCCCTTCTTGTCGACGCCGGGAATGGGCGGCACGAAGGGGACCGAGCCGGTCGCCAGCACCACCCGGTCGTAGGCAATCTCCCGTCCGCGCGCGGAGCGCACGACCCGGGCCTCGCGGTCGATGGCCGTCGCCCGGTCGCCGACGTGCAGCTCGATGCCCTTCTCGTCGTACCACTCGGGGCTCGTCAGCATGAGGTGCGCCGGATCGCGCTCGTCGAAGAACCGCGTCAGGCCGACCCGGTCGTAGGCGGGGCGCGGCTCCTCGCAGAACGTCACGATGCGGTGGCGGCGGGCGGCGTCGAGCTCGACCACCCTCTCGCAGAACCGGTGGCCGACCATGCCGTTACCGATGACGACCACGGTCTCCGGGCGGCTCGTGGACGACGCGCGCGCTGTATCTGCCATGCCGTTGTTCCTTGACCTACACGAGCCCGATGTCGACGGCGCAGGCCGTGCAGAACGGCTGCCCGGGCGTGCCTTGTCTGCCATGCGTTCTTCTTTTCGTTGACCTACACGGGCCCCACGTCGACGGCGCACGCCTTGTAAGACGCCTGCTTGGAATAGGGATCGAAGACGGCGCCGTCAGCCGGTTCGTCACTTCGCAGTACATCGGCACGAACAGGTGCCCGCGCTGGACCGACCGGGTGACGAATGCGGTCGCCCTGATACGGCCACCTGGACGTGCCTTGTCTACCATGCCGTTCTTCTTTTTCTTGACCTATACGGGCGCCACGTCGACCGCGCAGGCCTTGTAGGACGGCTGCTTGGAGTAGGGATCGAAGACGGCGTCAGTCAACCGGTTCGTCACCTCGTAATGCATCGGCACGAACAGGTGCCCGGGCTGGACGGATCGGGTGACGAATGCGGTCGCCTTGATGCGGCCGCGGCGTGACCGGACCTCGACGCGCGCGTGCGGCCGAATGCCGCGCGCGCGCGCGTCGGCGGGGTTGATCTCGACGTAGACGTCGTCCGGATAGAGCTTGCGCAGGACCGCGGACTTCGCGGTGCGGGTCTGCGTGTGCCACTGCGCGGCGGTGCCGCGGCCGGTGAGGAGCAGGAACGGGTAGCGCTCGCCGGGCGCCTCGGGCAACGGGTGCGGGTCTTCGAAGAGAAACCGTGCGCGGCCGTCCGGGTGGTGGAAGCGCCCGTCCTCGAAGAGACGCCGCTCCGACCCGGGCGCGGGCGGCGGGCCGCCGGCGGGGCAGGGCCACTGGATGCCGCCGCGCTCGTCGAGCATCGCGTAGTCGGCGATGCCGGTGATGTCGCAGGGCTGCCCCGCCGACAGCCGCTTGAGGATCTGGAAGGTCGCCTCGGGCGACTCCCACTCGCGGAAGAGATCGCCGCAGCCCCAGTACTCGGCCACGAGCTTGAAGATGGCGAAGTCGGCCAGCGCCTCGCCGGGGGCCGCCGCCACCTTCCGGATGGTGCCGATGCGCCGCTCCGAGTTGATGAAGGTGCCGTCCTTCTCGCCCCACGCGGCGGCGGGCAGCACGAGGTCGGCCATGCGCGCGGTCTCCGTCGACGCGTACATGTCCTGGACGACGAGGAAGTCGAGGCGGCCGAGGATGTCGCGCACCTGGGACTGGTTGATCCACGAGTGCGCGGTGTTCGTGGCGACGACCCAGAGGCCCTTGATGCGCTCCTCGAGGATGCCCTTGACGATCTCGTGGTAGGCCCAGCTCGGCTCGCGCGGAATCACGCCGGGGTCGATGCCGAGCACCCCGGCGACCCTCGCGCGGTCACCGCTGTCGCCGAAGTCGTGGCCACCGAGCAGGTTCGTGGTGTTGCTGAACAGCCGCGACCCCATCGCGTTGCACTGCCCGGTGATGGAGTTGGCGCCGGTGCCGGGCCGCCCCATGTTGCCGGTCAGCAGCGCGAGGTCGATCACGGCCTGCGCGGTGCGCACCCCCTGGTAGCTCTGGTTGACGCCCATCGTCCACCAGAAGGACACGCGCTCCCCTGCGTGGATGGTCTCCGCGAGCACCTCGATCTCGCGCGGGTCGAGCCCGGTGTCGGCGGCGACGCGGTCGAGCGTGAACTGCCGAACGAAGTCGGCGTAGGCCTCGTAGCCGCGGGTGTGGGCCTCGACGTAGCCGGCGTCGATCCAGCCGCGCTCGATCAGGATGCGCGAGACCCCGTAGAGCAGCGACTGGTCCGACTTGGGGCGCAGCGGCAGGTGCTGCGCGGCCTGCATGGCGGTCTCGGTGAACCGCGGATCGACGACGACGACGTCGGGGTCGTGGCGGTTCCGCAGCACGCGCTCCCACAGGATGGGGTGCGCGATGCACGGATTCGCGCCGACGAAGACGATGACGTCCGACTCCTCGAAGTCGCGGTAGGTGTAGGGCGGGGCGTCGAACCCGAACGCCTGCTTGTAGGCGACGACCGACGTCGCCATGCACTGCCGCGTGTTCCCGTCGCCGTGCAGCATCCCCATGCCGAACTTGGCGAGGGCGCCGAGCAAGGCCATCTCCTCGGTCGGCATCTGGCCGGTGCTGAGGAACGCCAGCGACCCGGCCCCGTGCCGGGCTTGGATCGCCTTGAACCGCTCGACCATCGTGCGCAGCGCGGCGTCCCAGCCCACCGGCCGCTGCGGGGCGTCGCCGGCGGGGCGCAGGAGCGGGGTCGTGGCGCGGTCCGGCGCGTCGAGCACCGTCAGCGCCTCCCAGCCCTTCGGGCACGCGGTGCCCCGATTCACCGGCCAGCCGGACGTCGGCGTGAGGTTGACGGGCGCGCCGTCCTTCAGGTGCACGGTCAGGCGGCAGCCGGTCGAGCAGTAGCCGCACACCATGTCGGCGGTGGCGTCGGGCTTGTGACGGGCCGGCACCTGCCCGAGGCCGAAACCGCCCGGCGTCCTGGCGAGGTCGCGGGTGAGGTGCCCGTCGCGCTGGCGCAGCATGTCAGACCCCTCCCGGCATCTTGGGCGACGCGACGGCCGCGAAGAACAGGTAGCGCTCGAGGAGCTCGCCGGCCAGGCACGCGACGAAGAGCATCGCCACGAACGGCGCGAGCATCACGTCCTGACCGGCCGGGGTCCGGCTCGTCAGCACGAGGGCGGGCATCGCGATGCCGCCGACGACGCCGGCCGCGAAGCGCGCCGCCGTCACCTGCGACAGGGCGCCGCTCATCAGCAGCGCCGTCCGCTTCAGCGACGTGGTGGACCTGGCCGCGAGGTGGCGGAAGAGCGCGGCCTCGAAGAGCAGCTTCAGCGCCGCGGCGGCGATGAGGGCGCGGCACAGCACCGGCCCGTAGCGTTCCAGCGCCGCCGACGACGCCGCGCTCTCCGTCCACACCGCGGTGACCATGAGCGAGAGCCACGCGGCGGCGAGCCCCAGCACCGCCGCCGTCAGCAGGAACTTGCAGCCGGTCGACCACCCGTTCCAGAAGTCCTTCCGCGTGAACTGGTAGACCATCACCGAGCAGCCGATGCCCGCCACGCCGACACCGGCCACCGTCCACCCGAGCCACGGTGGGGCCGCGCCGCCGGCGCCGAGGCGGGCCATCCACGGCCACGCCGCGTAGGTCACGGCCAGCCCCGCGAAGAGACCGAACGCCACGATCTCGCGGCTCAGCCACGAGTGGCGCAGCCCGATGACGGCCCTGAAGGCATACTGCGGGCGGCCCAGGTGAAGGACGCTCACCGCCAGGGCCAGCAGCCCGAACACGAGGGCGCTGGCGCTGTGCAGGGGCCGGATGCTGGCCATGAGCGCCGACGGCGCCACCAGGCCGAGCACCTGCTCGACGAGGAACGCGCCGACCGACAGTTGGGTCAGGGCCAGCATCACGATGAGGGGCCAGTGCGGCGCCGTGGGGTTGACCGAGTAGTAGTCGGCCGGAATCATGTTGCGCGGCAGGGCCCGAGCCGTCCGGTAGGTGGTCGCCGGCAGCGTGATGGCCGGCTCGGGAGCGCCCGGGACGAACAGGTTCGTCTCCGACTCTTCCACGACCTGATCCACGTCCACGACCCGGATGCGGATGGCCTCGCCGGGGCACGACTGCACGCAGGCGGGGGCCTCTCCCTCCGCGAGCCGGTCGCTGCACATGTCGCACTTCCGCACGATGCCCTTGGCCGCGCTGTACTTCGGGGCGTCGTAGGGGCAAGCCAGGGTGCAGTACTGGCACCCGAAGCACTGGTCGTCGAGGTGCTTGACGATGCCCGTCGCGGGGTCCTTCTCGTAGGCATCCACGGGACACGCGTGCATGCACGCGGGGTCCAGGCAGTGGTGGCAGGCGGTGGTGACATGCTGCATCACCGGCGCGCCTTCGCCGCCGCCGTGGAGCAGCCCGACGTCGCGCCACGATTCCTCGTCTTCGAGCCCGTTCATCGCGTGACAGGCGGCGACGCAGGACTTGCAGCCCGAGCAGGCGTCGAGATCGACCTCGAAGGCGTACTGCTGGCCTTCGCCGGGCGGCGTCGCGGGCATGAGGGCCGAGTAGCGCCCCGTGAGCGCCGGCCCGGCGCCCGCCGCTTCGTCGTGTGCGCGGGCGAACCGATCGACCGCTGTCCCCTGCTCCTGCTGCAGGCGCAGATAGTGATCGACGAGCGGCGCGGGTTCGGCGAGCCCGCCGCGCAGACCGCGGGCTTCTTGCGGATTCGTCATGGTTCCGCCTAACCCGCCGCCTCGACCGCGCCGCGCGCGCCCGGCAGCGCGCCGTAGCGCTCGGCCAGCGCGGCGTCGAGCGCCTCGCGCGCATCGGTCTCCGTCACCGGGTCGAACCGCACCGCGAACGTCGCGAACGCGACCAGGGTGACCAGCGCGCCCAGCACGAAGAACGCCGTCGGCCACGGAATCGCGCCTCGGAACAGGAAGCCCGCCGCCACCGCGCCCGCGTTGCCCCCCGCGCCGACGATGCCCGCGACCGAGCCCAGCGCCTTCTTGTTGATGAACGGCACGACCGAGTACGTCGCCCCCTCCGCCATCTGCACGCACAGGCTGAACACGATGAGGGCGGGCAGGGCCATCGCCAGCACCGACATCTGCGAGAAGAACATCAGCGCGAGGCCCTCCGCCAACAGCACCATGAAGAGCCACCGCACCCGGCCGGTCAGGCCCCAGCGCCGGCCGAACCGATCGCCGAACACCCCGCCGAGGGTGCGCGCGAAGACGTTCATCAGGCCGAAGAGCATCGCCGCCGCGCCCGCCCACTGCACCGCCTGTATCGCGCCCATCGACTGGAAGAAGTCGAAGTAGTCGATGAAATACAGCGCCAGCACGTTGTTGACGGTCAGCTCGATGCCGAAGCACGCGCCGTAGATGAGGAAGAGCGCCCACACGCGCCGGTCCCGAGTCGCCGCCGCGAACGATCCCTTGACGGTCTGTTTCGGCGGCAGCTTGCCCGCCGCGCGCAGCGCCTTGTAGTTGCCCTCGGGCGCGTCCTGGGTCAGGAAGTAGTAGGCCACGCCCACGAGCGCGCACATCGCGCCCGTGATGATCATCGCCACGCGCCACGCGGCCGCGTCGCTCAGCCCGATGCCGGGCAGGAACTGCACGTCGGTGAACGGGATGTACGCCCCGACGGTGAGGATGCCCAGCACGATGGGCATCACGAGCTGGGTGACGCCGCCGCCGAGGTTGCCCCACCCCGCCGTGGTCGCGTTCGCGGTGCCGACCACGTTGGGCGCGAACATCACCGACGTGTGGTACTGCGTGATGACGAATGACGCGCCGATGACCCCTATCAGCAGCCGGAAGACGAGGAAGGTCTCGAAGCTCTGCGCGAGGCCGATGCCCATGACCGGCAGCGACCCCACGATGAGCAGCCACGTGTAGGCGAGCCGGGGGCCGATGCGGTCGCAGAGCCACCCGATCAACAGCCGCGCCACCACCGTGATCGACACCGAGCCGATGACCAGCCAGCCGATCTGAGACTGCGTGAGGGCCATCTCGTCGCGCACGACCTTCATGAGCGGCGCGATGCCGAACCACGCGAAGAAGCAAAGGAAGAACGCGAACCACGTCATGTGGAACGCGCGCATCTGCGGTGTCGACACGCTGAACAGTCGAATGCGCGTCGCCTTGTTCGTGACTTCCACTACCGCCTCCGTTCCTCCCGGCCGACGCGCCGGGACGCCTCCGTCGTTCTCGAGGCGCCGCCTCGCCGGCGGCCGGTCGCGCCAACGCCGAACCGGCACCAATCCGCCACCGCGAGCCCCGGCGGCTCGCTCCCCGGCGGTCGCCGCACGACCACGCGGCGCCGCCATCCCGATGGTCAGTAGCAAGAACGGGGCCAAGAGCGCGCTGCTCTCCGGAAAGGCGCAGAAATACGCGGGAAAGCCCTGTCACCGAGGGGACGGAAGGACGCGAGGGGCTGCTTCGACCCTACAACCGTGTCGGTCGGGACGCCGGATCGGCACAATCGTGGCGGCGGGAGGCCGTATGGAGCGCGCTTCGATGTCAAGGTGCGGCGGGCGGTCGACCCGAACCAACGATTTCGTGCCTGCCGGCGGCGGGTGTCCGAAAGCGCGCCCCGCCGCGGGGCGTGATCCCGGGGTCCCGCGAGGCGGCCGGGTGGCTGCCCAGGGGAGGCCGCCCGCGAGGCGGCGACGCCCTCTACGACGCGGGGGCCGGGCCGCGACCGGGGCGGAGACGGCGAATGACCATCTTGACGACGAGCGGGAACACGCCCAGCAGCACGAAGGCGACCAGCACCTGGGGAGACACGATTCCCCCGAGGCCGCGCTCGCTGAGGACCTGGAGGTCGGGCACCGCCGATCCGGCGTAGACGTAGACGGCGGTGCCGGGCAGCATGCCGACCTGGCTCACCCACCAGAAGGTCGCGAGACGGAGCGGCGTGAGCCCCATGACGAGGTTGATGACGAAGAACGGGACGGCCGGGACGAGGCGCAACGTGAAGAGATAGAGGGCCCCGTCCCTCGCCAGCGCGTCGTTGAACGCCCGCAGCCGGCCGCCGAAACGGGACTGCACCGCGTCCCTGAACACGTACCGGCTCAGGAGAAACGCGAGCGAGGCGCCGGTCGTCGACGCGAAGCTCACCAGCACGACGGCCCGGAGGAAATCGAAGTACCAGCCGAAGACCAGGGTGAGCACCGCCGCGCCGGGCAGCGACAACCCGGTCACCGCGACGTAGACGAGGAACGCGGCGCCGTAGACGAGCCAGGGGTGGGCCTGCTGATACGCGCGCAGCGCCGCCTCCTGCTCCGCGATGGCCGCGAGGGACAGCGCGTCACCCAAACGCAGGTAGGCGGCGACGGCCACCGCCGCCACCGCCAGCAGGACCGCCAGCCGGGTCTTCGGGCCGGTCTCGCCCCCGGCGGGGGCCGCCGTGGCGCCGGCGGCCGCAGAGTCGACGTCGCTCATGGGATGCTCCGCGTCAGAAGGCGAACGAGCCCAGCCGCAGCAGATGGGTCAGGTTGGAGATCGCGGTCGACTTCGGGCGCTTGAAGTAGAACCTCTTGCCCTGCGGCTCGTCGCTCACGTGGTAGGCCTCCCACCGCTCCTGGCCCAGCGCGTTCAGCCGCTCGTCGAGGGTTCCGAGGTCGGCGTGGGGCACGAGGAGGGTCCGGTACTCGATGGCCCAGATCTCGCTGATCTCGTCCGCCGACAGCTCGCCGATCGCCTGGGCCCGGTTTCGCGCTTCGTCCAGCGCGTCCTGGGCGTCCCCCCGCAGATCGTCCAGCGACGCCTCCCGGCACGCGGGCGCAAGCGCGAGGACGGCCAACAACGGGATCATCGCGGTTCGCATGGTGGAGAGCCTCCCTGCTATTCTCAGTATCGTCCCGCCGCCGCGAAAAAGGCAACGGCGGCCGCCACCGAGCCCGGCACCGACCGAGGACCGACATGACCGACCGCGCTTCGATGACCGCCGCGTTGCTGCTCGCGGCCACCTGCCTGCCGGCCGCCGCCGCGGCTCAGGCCACGCCCGAATCCGACGTGAAGGCCGAGGTGCGCGCCGCCTGGGACGCCTACATCGAGGCGTTCTCGGCCGGCCGGACCGACGTCATCGCCGGCGAGATATACGCGGCGCCCTCGTTCCAGCTCGGGGCGGCCGGCGCGGCCGTGCGGTCGGAGGCGGCGGAGACGCGGGCCGCGTTCGACGCCATCCACCGGCAACTGGCCCCCGAGCGCTACGACCGTTCCGAGACGGACCGGGCCGAGATCTGCGTCATCAACCCGGGCACGGCGCTGTTGAGCGCGCACTTCACCCGCTATCGCACCGACGGCAGCGTGTTGTCGCGGGGCGCGTCGAGCTACCTCTTCGCCCGGCTCGACGGCGGCTGGCGCATTCTCGCGATCATGGCCAACCCGGCCGGGAAGCTCATCGCCTGTGACTGAACGGCGCCCGGCCGGCCCGCCGACCGCGCCGCTCGACTGGCGGGCGCCGGTCTTCGTGATGGTGGCGGCGTGCGCGATCGCCGTCGTCGGGTTCGGCGCGCGCTCGATCTTCGGGCTGTTCCTCGAGCCGATGTCAGCGGCCCGAGGCTGGGGGCGCGAGACCTTCGCCCTCGCGCTGGCGATACAGAATCTCGTGTGGGGCGCGAGCCTGCCTGTCGCCGGCGCCCTGAGCGACCGCTTCGGACCGTCCCGCGTATTGGCGGCGGGCGCGGTGGTCTACGCCCTCGGCATCCGGGCGATGGCCTGGACCGAGAGCCCCGCCGTGCTGCAGCTTACCGCCGGGATCCTGGTGGGAGTCGGCGTGGCCTTCACCGCGTTCACCATCGCGCTGGCGGCGATGGCGAAGGTCGTGGGTCCAGAGCGGCGCTCGCTGGCGCTCGGGCTGGGGACCGCGGCCGGATCGTTCGGGCAGGTCGTCTTCTCGCCGCTCGGGCAGGCGCTCATCGCCGCCCACGGGTGGGAAGCGGCCCTCGTGAGCCTGTCGGCCATCGTGCTCGTCATCGCGCCGCTGGCGTTGCTGCTGCCGGGGGTCGGGCAGCGGTCGGCCGCGAAGGAACCGGGCACAGCGGAGTCGGCCGAGGCGGAGTCGGCCGAGGCGGAGTCGGCCGAGGCGGAGTCGGCCGAGGCGGAGTCGGCCGAGGCGGAGTCGGGCGCGACGGAACCGGAGCAGTCGCTCGGGGCCGCCGTGCGCGAGGCGATGGGTCACCGCGGGTACGGCCTGCTGACCGCCGGCTTCTTCGTCTGCGGGTTCCACGTGGCGTTCATCACCGTCCACTTCCCCGCCTACGTTCTGGACCTCGGCCTGCCCGCCGCGGTCGGCGCCGGCGCCATCGCGGTCATCGGCCTGTTCAACATCGTCGGTTCGCTCGCGTCCGGAGCCATCGGCCAGCGCTGGAGCCGGAAGTACGGGCTCAGCGCCATCTACTCGTTGCGGGCGGTCGCGATTGCCGCGCTGCTGCTCGCCCCGAAGACCATCGGGGTGATCTACCTCTTCTCGGCCGCCATGGGCCTGCTGTGGCTGTCGACGGTGCCCCTGACCACGGGCATCGTGGGCCGCATCTTCGGGCTGCGCTACCTCGCGACGCTGTTCGGCTTCGTCTTCCTGGGCCACCAGCTCGGCAGCTTCCTCGGCGTCTGGCTGGGGGGCCGGCTCTTCGACGCCACCGGGTCGTACGACGGCATCTGGTGGGCGGGGGTCGTGCTGGGCCTCGCCGCCGCGCTCATTCACCTGCCCATCGACGACCGGCCGATCGCGCGCGCGTGCCCGCCCGTCCCCGTCGGCGCTCGGACCGTGTAGTGCGCCGTCGCGGGCCCCACGCCATCATCGGTGATGGACGACGGGGGGGAAGAAGCCGCCCCCCGGGCGGCGATGTCCGACTGCGGACGGGAGACGGGACGCAGGATGTCCCCGGAGCGCCCGGTGACGCTGGCTCGCAGGGCCGGGCGCATCAACCCCTCATCCCGCCGCCGGGCCGCCGCCCGCCATCGCCGGCCCCGTCCGCCGCCTCGGCCACCGACACCGGCCGGGCTTCGACATCCACGCCGTCCGGCGGTTTCGGCTTCACCGCCGCCCCCGCGCCGAGCTCGGCCAGGCGGGCGGCCGAGACCATCACCCGCGACTGGTAGGCGCCCACGCCTTCGTTGAACGACCTCACCGCCTTCCCAAGCCCCTTGCCCATCGCGTCGAGGCTGTCCCCGAGACGCCCGAGGCGTGCGTGCAGCTCGCCCGCGACCTGCAGGATGTCATCGGCGTTCTGCTGCACGTCGTGCCGCTCCCACGCCAGCGCCACGGTGCGCAGGAACGCGATCAGCAGCCCCGGCGTGGTGACGAGAACCCGGTGCTCGGTCCACGCCCGCTGCCACAGCGCGTCGTCGACGTCCACGGCCGCGTCCAGCATCGGGTCCGTCGGCACGTACATCAGCACGAAACCCGGCGAACCCCGCCAGTACCGCGCGTAGTCACGCCGGCCCAGCTCCTTCGCATGGGCGCGCAGCGCCGCCGCGTGCGCCTCCAGCGCGTGCTGCCGCGCCGTCGCCGTCGGCGCCTCCACCGCCCGCCGATAGGCATCGAGCGGCGCCTTGGCGTCGATGACGACGCTGGCGCCCCCCGGCACCGACACCACCGCGTCGGGCCGCAACCGCTCCTCGCCGCCGGCCGTCACCTGCTCCCCGTAATCGACATGCCGGATCACGCCCGCCGCCTCGATGGCGTTCCGCAGATGCTGCTCCCCCCACGCACCGCGCATCCTCGCGTTGCCCAGCACCCGCTGCAGCCGGCCCGTCTCCTCCGCCAGCCTGCCCACCTCCTGCGTCGTCCGCGCCGAGCTCGCCGCCGCCGACCGGTGCAGGCGTTCCAACTGCTCGCGAACGGGGTCGACCAGCGCCTTCACGACGGCGCCCGCGCCCTCCGCCTGCTGCGCGGCCAGTCCGCGGCATTCGTCGACGAAGGCCGCGCGCGTGGATTCGGTCACCTCCGCCGCGATGCCCTTGAACAGCAGCGCAAACCCCGCCGTCTGCCTTCGCGCGTGCCACGCGGCCACGATGCCGCCCGCGAAGAAGCCGACGATGAATCCCAGCAGGCCCGCCGTTCCGATCGTCATCACATCTCCCTGCTCGCTCCCCGCGCGCACCCGGCCCTCTCCTCCGCGCCGCCAGCGCCTACCGTCCCCGCTCGGCCAGGAGCCCGCGATAGACTTCCGCCACCTGGCGGGCCTGCGCGTCCGGCGTGCGCGAACGCACGCGCGCAAGCCCCGCCGCCCCCAGCGCCTCGCGCGCGCGCGCATCGCGCAGCAGACCCGCGATCGCGTCGCCCAACCCCGAAACGTCGCCGATCGGCACGAGCCGCCCGCTCGACGCGTCGTCACCGAAGATCTCTCGCGCGCCCTCGGTGGCCGTCGCCACGCAGGCGAGCCCCGCCGCCATCGCCTCGAGGAGTGCAATCGGCTCACCCTCCCAGCGCGACGAGAGCACGAAGACGTCGAGGGCGGGCAGCAGCCGCGGCACGTCGCCGCGGGCGCCCATCACCATGACCCGCGCGCCATTGGCGCCGGCGCGCACGCGACGCTCGAGATCCGCGCGCAACGGCCCGTCGCCGACGACGATCAGCGTCAACGGCCCCGGCGAGCCCCGGAAAGCGGGCGCGATCCGCGCCACCGCGTCGACCAGGTCGCCCACCGCCTTCTGGGGAACGAGGCGCGAGACGGTGCCGACCACCAACGCGCCGTCCGGGAGCCCAAGGCGACGCCGCGCCGACGGCCGGTCGCCCGCGTCGGCCGCCGGCGGTCGCACCGCGTTCGCGACGTGGAATCCCGGCCGGCCGCCGAGGAAGCCCCGGCCCTCCAGGTCCGCCAGATCCGCCCGCGAAACCGAGATGACCGCCTCCGTGCCCCGGCACGCGACCCGCTCCGCCCCCAACGACACCTGCCGCTCGACCCATCCCGCTTCTTTCCGGTAGGCGAGGCCGTGCGCCGTGTAGACCGCCGGCGGCCCCCCACGCCCGCGGCGCCGGCCCGCCGCTCGCTGCATCGTGGCCCCGACGGCATGGAAGAACGCGGTCCGCGTCCCGTGCAGGTGCACCACGTCGGGGTCGAGCCTTGCCGTCAGGCGCGCGAGCCGCAGGGCGCGCAGGGGCGCGAGGCGCCGCCCCATCAGGTCGACGTAGTGCACGGGAACGTCGACGGCGGCGAGATCGCCGCCCAGCGGTCCGTCGCGACCCACCGCCGCCTCGCAGTCCCACCCCGCGCGCCGGAGGGCGGGCAGCAGGTCGACGAGATGGGCGGCCCCGCCCCCGCGGGCCGCCGACGCCATCACGTGCAGAACGCGCATCGCACCAGTTTCCCAAACGAGCTCGACGCGGCCGCTACCACGCGCAGGACGCGCATCGCACCAATTTCGCAGTCGGGCCGACGCGGCCCGCTACATGCTACCAGCCAATGGCTGGAGTCCTCGCCGCGTTCGAGCCGCGGATCCGCCGGCCTGCTGCGCGGTGCGACGCAGGGTTTTCTCATTTGCCGCCCTGTCGGTGATTCCGTCGGCAACTGCTGCGGAACGCCCCGCGCCATGGGCGGCCTTCGTCAAGGACGGTTACTACACGAGGGAAGCGTACGCGTCCAGGGTCCGGCGCGCGGTGGCCTCCCACGAGAACTCCCGCGCCCGCGCGAGGCCGGCGCCGCGCAGTCGGTCGCGCAGGGCCTCGTCGCGCAGCACCCGCGCGATGGCGGCGGCGAGGCCGTCCGCGTCGCGAGGGTCCACGAGAACGGCGGCGTCGCCCGCCACCTCGGGCATCGAGGAGATGTTCGAAGTGACGACCGGCACGCCGCAGGCCATGGCCTCGAGCAGCGGCAACCCGAAGCCCTCGTACAGGGAAGGGAAGGCGAACAGGGCCGCCCCGCTGTAGACGGCGGGCAGGTCGTCGTCGTCGATGAACCCGGGGAAACGGACCGCGTTCTCGAGCCCGAGCGACCGGACGGTCCGGAAGATGGGCTCGTCGAGCCAGCCCCGTGCGCCCGCGAGCACCAGGTGCAGCTCGGGATCGACCCCGCCGTCCCGACGGAGGCGCGCGAAGACCTGGAGCAGGGTCGTGAGGTTCTTGCGCGGCTCCAGCGTGCCCACCGCCAGCACGTAGCGAGGCGGGAGGCCGTACCGGACGGCCACCTCGCGCAGGGCCGCCTCCGACCGGACCGGCCGGAAACGCGGCTCGCACCCTTCGGGCGTCACGACCACGCGCGCCTCGTGAACCCCCACCCGCCGCACGACGTCGCGCTTCACGGCGTGGGAGGGCACGACGACGAGGTCCGCCTTCCGCCGCACGCGGGCGAGGGCCAGCCGCACGACGAGGCGATGGCGGGGGGTGAAGGTCTCGGGCAGGATGAGCGGGATCACGTCGTGAACGGTGACCACGTACTTGCCGCTGCGCCCGACGAGCGGAATGCCCACGTGGTCCATGCCGTGGAAGACGTCGACACGCAGGCGGCGCAGCGCGGCGGGGACGAGCGTCAGCGAGCGGATCACGCTGCTCTTCGCGCCCAGGAAGCACTCTTCGCAGCGGCCCCGGAACTCCTCCATGACCGCGCGGGAGGTCTGTGGGCCGGTGAAGACGACGAACTCGAGGTCCGGCCGGCGCGCCGCCGCCTCCGCGAGCATCGCCCGCGTCAGGCTGATTGCATAGCGCCCGGTGCCGCCGGCCCGCAGGGTCAGTATCTTGCCGTCGAGCCCGACTCTCACCCGCGCCCCTCCGCGCGACGACGACGCCGGCCCATCCCCGGCGAGCGGGCCGCTCCGTGCCGTTTCGCTCCGTGCCGATCACGGCGAGGGCGGCGGCCCTCCCCACGGGACGGCCTCAGTAGACCCCGAGCCGCTCGAACCGGACGTTGCCCTCCCTGACCGGCCCACCCGTGGCCGGGTCGAGGTAGAAGACGAGTCCGACGATGCGCCGGAGGTCGAGCTCTCCGTCGACGTTGGTGCCGGCCGGATACAGGCGCTCGAACGGGATTGCGTGGCGGCGCCACCGGGTCGAGGTCCGGATCGACGTCTGCCACCAGTCGGGCTCGCCGCCGGGCCGGCCGGGCCGTTCCTCCCAGAGCGCCACCCAGATGCGGAACTCGCCGTCGGCCCTGACGTCGAAGACGAGCCCCGAGTCTCCCGACAGGTCCCGCCGGGACCGGTCCACGAGCGCGCCCCAGACCGCCGACGGGTCCGGGCGGGGCTGGCGGAGGCAGAAGCGGAACCGCGCGGCGGCGCCCGGCGTTCGCTCGCCGGCGACCCGCACGTCGGGGTCGATCCACGTCGTCGCATCCGACTCCGCGGCGAGGGGCGACCCGTCCTGGAACGCGTCCAGGTTCCGCGCCAGCCGCGGTGGAGGGGGCGCGGCCGGCGGCCACTCGGCCCGGCGGGAACGGACGATTCTCTCCACCGCGTCGTGGACGTAGATGGGGTTGGACAGGATCCAGGGAACGTCCCATCCCGCCGCCCGCACCTCGACCCGGTAGGCGCCGGGCGCCGGGGCCGCGACCTCGACCCCGCCCTCGCCGGACGCGATGCGTTCCCCGTTGCGGTACAGCTCGACGCGCGACCCGCGCGCCAGACGCCCCCCCGCGCGCAGCACCAGATCCGGCGCGGGTGCGACGGTGTCGCCCATCTGCCACCGGTCGTCCCCCCGGGCGGCATGGAAGTAGAACCCGCCGGCCGGGGCGAGGGCTTCCACCGCCATGTAGGACCGCCCGCGAGCCAGCGCCTCGTGGATCTCGGCGGCGTCGCGCGAGGCTTCTCCCGAGAGCGGGGCGTCGAGCAGGACGTGGTTGCGGAGCACGCGGAACAGGCTCTCGTACGACGGAAGGCCGTGCGCGTCGACGCCGGCGAGCCCGGCCGCGTCGCGCCGGCGCAGCAGGGCGTCCCAGCGTGCGATCACGTCTTGGGGACGGTCGAGACCGCGCGCGAGCGCGTAGGCCGGGTCGAACGGATAGGCCGCGACCCCCCGGAGCAGGGTCGACCACGACGCCCGTCTCCACAGGCTGTCCACATTGAGCACCTCCAGGCCCCACGCGCCGCCGAGCTCCCAGCCGCTCCACGCGAGCTCGGCGCGCAGGCTGGTCGGGTGGGCGGCGAACGCCGAGCCGCCGAGATGGTGCACGTCGTCGAGCGCGTTCCGGGCGTCCACGGCGGAGGGAAACGCGAGCGGCGCCATGCCGAGGCCGATGAGATGCCCCTGATGCGTCGAGAGCTCCGCCCCCACCATCACCAGGACCCCGTCGCGATAGCCGGAGAACGTCCGCGCCGCGTCCGTGTCGTGGTCGGTGACGACGACGAAGGCCGCCCCCGCCTCGCGGGCCGCCCGCGCGACCTCCTCGGGGGTGCCCACACCGTCGGACATCGTGGTGTGGACGTGCGCGACGCCGGAAACCCGCACCCACCCGTCGCGCGGTGGCTCGCCTTCGAGAGGCGGCGGCCGCCACAGCAGGGCCGGGCCAACCCAGAGCGCCGCGGGTATCATGACCACCGGCGCCAGGAGCAGCCACCGTCGATGCCGCCGAATCATCCCTTCACCTTCTTGCACGTGCTGGTCAACGTCACGAGGCGATCGTACCGCATCGCACGCACGGGTTTCCCGATCGCGTGGCCCACGCCGCGCCGGATCGCCGCCACCTGGCGCTGGGGGCGGCGGCTCGCCGCCGGCATCCGGGGCCGCCGCCGGGAGGACGGCCTGACGGTGGCCGTCGACGTCTCGCCCCTGTTCGACTCGCTGACCGGCGTGGGCTGGTACCTCCACGAGCTGCTGCGCGAGCTCGCCGACCGCCCCGGCCTGCGCCTGCGGCTCTACGGCCCCACGATGTTCGTCGGTCCCGACGGCCCGCGGCCGGCCGCGGGCCTCCCCACCGGCCAGGCCGTCGAGTGGGTACGCCACGAGGTCGCCGACGACCTCCTCGTGCGGCGGTCGTGGCTGGCGCCTCTCATGCGCATCGTCGAGCCCCGGCTGGTCGCGGCCGACGGCAACCGCGTCGTCTTCGCCCCCAACTTCGTCCCGCCGCGGCCTCTCGCCGCCTCGCGGGGCCCGCTGGTCGCCACCGTCCACGACATGACCCTGCACCGAACGCCCTGGGCCATGCGGCCGGAGACCCGCGCGGACCTTGAACGGAAGCTCGAGCGGACGATTGCCCGCGCCCACGCCGTCATCACGCCCTCGGAGACCGTCCGGGCCGAGCTCCTCGAGCGGTGCGGCGCCCCGGCCGGCGCCGTCCATGCCGTCCACGAGGCGGGCCGGCTCGACCACGTGACCCCCCGCGAGCCGCCGCCGGACGTGCCGGCGCGTTTCGTCCTGCACGTCGGCACCATCGAGCCGCGCAAGAACGTCGCGACCCTGCTCGACGCCTGGCCCCGCCTCCGGACCGCGATGCCCGACGCGCCGCCCCTCGTGCTGTGCGGAAAGCTCGGCTGGCGCCGGGAGTCGATCGAGGCCAAGCTGGCTCGGGCCACCGCCGAGGGCTGGCTGCGGTGGCTCGGCTACGCGCCGGACGAGACGCTGCGCGCGCTCTACGACCGCGCCGCCCTGCTGGTCTGCCCCTCGCACTACGAGGGCTTCGGCCTGCCGCTGGTGGAGGCGATGTCGGCGGCCACCCCGATCGTCTGCAGCGACATCCCCGTGTTCCGGGAGGTCGCCGCCGACGCCGCCCTCTTCGTGCCGCCCGACGATGCGGCCGGGTGGGCGCGCACGGTGGGCGCGGTGCTCTCCGACCCGCAACGAGCCCGCGATCTCGCGGCCCGCGGTTTGGCCCGCGCCCGCGACTTCAGTTGGCGGCGCACCGCGGAGCGGACCCTCGCGGTCTGGTCCGACGCGGCGGGACCGGTGTGACCGTCCACCGCGACGGTTGTACCATGCCGCGATTGCGCCTCATGCCGGCCCGCCGTCCTCGACCCGTCGACCGCTGCACCCGCACTCGGAGCCGACCCGCATGACCAACCCCGCCAACACGCCGACCGGCCCCCCGGCCGACGACGCCCCGCGTGGCGACGGCCTGCTCTACCCGCTCGACCTCGTCTACGAGCGCGCCGGCATTGCCGCCCCCGAGGTCACCGAGGTCTCCCCGGAGGAGATCCCTCTGCCCTACCGCTCGCTGCTCGTGCACGGCGATGACATGACGCCGACACTGGAACGCCACTACGGCGGTCGGTTGGTGCTGCGTCCGCTGTCGGTCTTCACGAGCGGAGGATCGTACTTCCGGCGCGTCCTGCTCGTCAGCGAGTACGCGGGGCAGCCGGTCGAGATGGGCGCGATCCGCATGGAGCTCGACGCCTTCGGCGCCCCGATCCGGCGGAAGATCCTCGAGAACGAGATTCCCTTCGGACGCGTCGTGCGCGATGGTCGTTTCGACTGCCGCAGCGAGCCGACGGCGTTCCTCGCGGTCGAGCCGAACCCCGAGATGATGGGCGTCTTCTGGATGCGCGAGCCCAGCACGCTCTACGGCCGGCGGACCCGAATCGTCCGCCGCGGCGCGGTCATCGGCGACATCGTCGAGGTGCTGCCGTTGGTCATGCGCTAGCCGCCAATCGTCGGCGGGCGGCTTTGCGGTCGCCCTGGAGCTCCGCTGGCGCGAAACTTGCGCGCGAGGATGACCGCTCAGTCTACCGTGGGCCGGGCAAAACGTCGCCGGGCGCCACGGGCCCTTCGAGCAACCCGGCCACGGTGTAGACGTCGATGGTGCTCTGCCACCCGGCCGCCGTCTGGCGCCCGACGTCGTCGCCCACCAACCCGCAGACCCGCGCCAGGCTCGCGTCGACGTAGCGCGTGTCCCGGTCGGGAAACAGCTCCAGGAATACCCGCGCGGCGGCGGGCCGGTCGGCGCACGTGCTCCGATATCCCTCGACGATCGCCGCCGTCAGTCCCTCGATCAGGCCGCGGTCGCCCTCCCACGCCGCCCGCGACGCGATCACGTTCAGCCCGTACGCGTCGACTCCGTGATTGGCGAGCGGTATCTCGAAGGTCTCTTCCTGCAGCGCGAGCTCCGTGGGGCTCATCTCGACGTAGTTCACGGCCGCATCCACCTGCCCGCCCCTGACCAGCGGCAGGTCCGGGCCGTCGATCGGCACCGTCTCCACGTCGTCGGCCGGTATGCCCGCCGTACCGAGGAAGACCGCGAACTCGTGCCGCGTGGTGCTGTCCGGATAGATGCCGACCCGCTTGCCGGCCAGATCCGACGGGGCGTCGACGTCCTGCCCGGCGAGGCCGTAGACCACGGTCGGCAGCCTCTGGTAGAGGACGGCGGTCGACACCAGCGAAGCGCCCCGGCCGACGGCGGTGATCGTCGCGCCCCCCGACGCGGTGGCGATGGGGTAGCGGCCGTCCGCCACCGCGGCCGCGGCGGCGACCGCGCCCGACGACTCGACCACCTCGACGTCGAGCCCGAGCCGCCGGAACGCGCCCGTCTCCCGAGCGAGATAAACGCCGATGTAGGTCGGCTCGGCCTGCCAGTCGATGAGGAACGCGAACGGCTCCAGGGCATCCGGGGCCGCGACGCTCCCCGTTTCGGCCGGGGGCGCGCCGCATCCGGACGACAGGCATATCCCGGCAACGCAACAGAGGGCCAACAGGATCTTCATGGCATGCAACCCGTTCTACGCTCCTCGAGAACCGCCAGGTCGCAGCCCGCGACAGAACGCCGCGCCGTCCCGGACCCGTGCAACGCGGGTGTCCAGCAGCTGCCGAGGCGTCCCGGAGGATAATGGCGGAGGGACTGGGATTCGAACCCAGGAGACGTTCTCACGCCCAACGGTTTTCAAGACCGCCGCCTTCAACCACTCGGCCATCCCTCCGCGCGCGGGTCGCCGCCCTTTCATCCTACCCCGTGCCGTCGCCCGGCCCCGCAGTGTCCGTCCGGGCTGGCCGCGTCCGCTCCTCCGGACACGATTCGACCAAGGCCGGGCGATGCGGAGACGCTCGACGCGCAGGACCCGGCCGCAGGGGCGCAACGGCGCAACAGCAGACACAGGATGTCCTCGTCGAGCGCCACGATCACCGGCTACTCCTCGCCGCGTCGAAGCGCCCTCAGCGTCTCCAGAGCACCCGCAGGGTCTTGCACGGTACCGGCCATCTGTCGGAGGTCCGCCACGACCTTGCCGAGCGGGTCGTCTTCGAGCTGGGTGAACTCCGTGATCTGGAATCTACTCATCGACCACTGTCCGCGAGAATCCCGTGACCACCGACCGTTGCCGCTCACCCGCAGCGGTGGTCCGAAGATGTACCGGGCCAGCTCCTTGGCCACAACGCGTTTCGCGACGCAGTTGTGGACGACGTCACCGTCTTGCAGGTGCACGGGAACCGGATCCCGCGCACCGCCGACGACGATGACGACTCCCTGCAACGTCGAGGCCTGGGTGACCGGCCCGTACTCCGCCTGGCCATCCTCCGCCGCGCCAGGAAACTGCAGCCAGGCAGACATCGGGACCGGCCCTCCTCACCGCGGGGCGATGACCTCGAGACCCCGCATGTACGGGCGCAGCGCCTCCGGCACGACGACGGAGCCGTCGGCCCGCTGGCAGTTCTCGAGGATCGCGATCAGGGTGCGCCCCACCGCGAGGCCCGAGCCGTTGAGGGTGTGGACGAGCTCGGCCTTGCCCTTGCCGTCGGGCCGGTACTTGATGCCGGCCCGGCGCGCCTGGAACGCTTCGGTGTTGCTGCAGGACGAGATCTCCCGGTACTTCCCCTGCCCCGGCAGCCACACCTCGATGTCGTAGGTCTTGGCGGCCGCGAACCCCATGTCGCGGGTGCACAGGGTGACCGTCCGGTAGGGCAGGCCCAGGCGCTGCAGGACCGTCTCGGCGTGGCCGGTCAGGGTCTCCAGCATCGCGTAGGAGTCCTCGGGCCGGGTGTAGGCGACGAGCTCGACCTTGTCGAACTGGTGCTGGCGGATCAGCCCGCGGACGTCGGCCCCGTAGGATCCCGCCTCGCTGCGGAAGCACGGCGTGTAGGCGGTGTACAGCAGCGGCAGGTCCCGCCCGTCGAGGAACTCGCCCCGGTGGAGGTTCGCCAGCGGCACCTCCGCGGTGGGGATGAGGTACAGGTCCCAGCCGTCGACCCTGAAGAGGTCCTCCCCGAACTTCGGCAACTGCCCCGTGCCGACGAGCGAGTCGGGGTTGGCGAGGAACGGCGGCGCCACCTCGACGTAGCCGTGCTCGCCGGTGTGCAGGTCGAGCATGAAGTCGATGAGGGCCCGCGACAGCCGGGCCCCCGCCCCCGTGAGCACCGTGAACCGCGCGCCGGCCAGCCGCACGCCCCGTTCGAAGTCGACGATGCCGAGGGCCGGGCCCAGCTCGGCGTGGGACCGCGGCTCGAAGTCGAACGCGGGCGGCTCGCCGTGGCGGCGAACCTCGACGTTGTCCGCCTCGCCGGCGCCGACGGGGACGCTCTCGTGGGCCAGGTTCGGCAGCTTGAGGAGCAGCGCGCTCCGCGCCTGCTCGACCTCGTCGAGCCGGCCCTCGTGCGCCTCGATGGTCTCGGTGTGGGCGCGGCCCGCCGCCATCAGGTCGTCGACGGACTCGCCGTTGCGCTTCGCCTTGCCGATCCGCGCCCCGATGGTCTTCTTGGCGTGCCGGGCCTCTTCGAGCCGGGGAATGAGGGCGCGGCGCTCGCCGTCGAGCCGGCGTACGTCCGCGAGCACGTCGTCGAGGCCGTCGCCGCGCACCGCGAGACGGGCCTCGACGGCGGCGGGATCGTCCCGAAACAACCCTGGATCGAGCATCCCGACATTGTACCCGGCCGCCGGTCGCGGGAAGGTGCCCCGCAAGCGCGGACCACCCCGGCCCGGCCGCGGCGGGCGCCCTCGGCGTTCGGCGGGCGTCCACGGCTATCTCGCGATGCGGGTGGGGACGTCCCCTCGGGGCGACGCGCGGCGCTGCCGCCGGCCGGGCCTGCCATGACGCGGGGCGCCCCGTCCCTTCGGGCGACGCGCGGCGCTGCCGCCGGCGGCCGGGCCTGCCATGACGCGGGGCGCCCCGTCCCTTCGGGCGACGCGCGGCGCTGCCGCCGGCGGCCGGGCCTGCTATCATGCGCCGCCATGCCGACCCCCCACCCGATTCGCAAGGCCGTCTTCCCCGCCGCCGGTCTCGGCACGCGCATCCTCCCCGCCACCGCGGTGCTCCCCAAGGAGCTGCTGCCGATCGTCGACAAGCCCATCATCCAGTACGGCGTCGAGGAGGCGGCCGCGTCCGGCCTGTCGCACATCGTCCTCGTGAACAGCCCCGGCAAGCGGATGCTCGAGGACCACTTCGCCCCCCACGCGGCCCTCGACGCCGTGCTCGCCCGACGCGGGAAGTCGGCCCTGCTCGACGGCCTCCGCCACCTGACGGCGGGCATCGAGCTGACGACGGCCTGCCAGGCCGAGCCCCTCGGCCTCGGCCACGCGGTGCTGGTCAGCCGCGAGAGGGTCGGCGACGAGCCGTTCGCGGTGGTGCTGAGCGACGACGTCATCGACGCCGACCCGCCCGCGCTCCGGCAGATGCTGGCCGCGTACGCCGAGGTCGACGGTCCGGTCCTGCTCGTGGAGCGGGTGCCGCGCGAGGCGGTGGGCCGCTACGGCGTCATCGCGGGCGAGTCGATGGGCGGCGGCCTCTACAAGGTCACCGATCTGGTCGAGAAGCCGGCCCCGGCAGAAGCGCCGTCGGACCTCGCGATCATCGGCCGGTACCTGCTCACTCCCGACATCTATCCTGCCCTGGAGCAGACCGGCCAGGGTCAGGGAGGCGAGATCCAGCTCACCGACGGGTTGCGCCGGCTCCTGGCGCAGCGTCCCATCTTCGCGGTCGAGCTCGACGGGCTGCGCCACGACGCCGGGAACAAGCCGGGTTATCTGCGCGCGATCCTCCACTTCGCGCGGAAGCACCCCGAGCTTCGCGGCGTGCTGGCGGAAGCGGCGGGCCGGGAGCCTGCGCCGTAGAGCGGTGCCGTCCCCAGAGGAGGCGCACACTCCCTGGAGGGTTGGCGGGCGCCTTGCGGAGCCGCGGCCGACGATTGCCGGCCAGCCGGCTTCGCGGACGCGGTGACGGGACCTCAGGACGAGGCGCCGGCGGATGTCGGCTTGGCAGACCCGGACGCGGCATCGGACGTGCTCGACGAGCCACCCGACTTCCCGGCGTCCGGCTTCTCCGACTTCTTCTTCTCGGACTTCGACGCGCCTTCCGGCGACGCCCCCGCCTTCGACTCGCCCGCGTCGGCCGGGTCCTTCTTGCCCTGCCTGGCGTAGTCGGTCACGTACCAGCCGGTGCCCTTGAACTGGATGGCGGGCGACGAGAGCAGCTTGCGCACCGCGCCACCGCACTCGGGGCAGGTCGTCAGCGGCGGATCCGAGAACCGCCGGATCTGCTCGAACCGATGCGCACAGGCTTCGCACTGATATTCGTAGAGTGGCATGGGTCATGAACCCGAACGCGGCCCGGCCCGCCCGTCGTAGCTCTCGGCTCCACCGCGCCCGACCAGCCCGCCAGGAGTACGCTCCGTTGCACCGCGCAGACTCCTGGTCCCGCCGACGGTCCGGCACGAGTTGGACCAACCGCTCATGGTACCCGGCCGGCACTTGGGGAATCAATCGAGCAGGTCGTCGCCGGTGTCGCCGAGGAACAGCGTCCGGTGCAGCCAGAGGGGGATCGAGCCGTGCCCCAGCAGGCGATCGTGGAACGACTTCAGCGAGAACGCCGAGCCCTCGCGCGTCTCCAGATCGTCCCGCAGCTTCGACAACATCAACCGTCCGACGGAGTACAGCGTGTAGTCGGGGTCGAACGTTCCGCGCTCCGCTTCCCGCCGCGCGCTGCCCTCCTCCAGATAGGCTTCCTCGCGGAAGAACCGCACGCCCTGCTCGACCGAGAGGTCGTCCGCGTGCAGGCGTATACCCACCACGAGCCGGGCGAGCCGCAGCAGCGTCTCGACGATCTGCCCGAGCTCCATCGCGTCGTCGTCCCGGGCGAGGCCGGCCTCCATCACCATGTGCTCGGCGTAGTGGGCCCACCCCTCGACGAACGAGACCGGCGCGAACATCAGCGACTTGCGCAGCGTGCTCCGGATGCCCCGCTGGTGCAGGAAGTGCAGGTAGTGGCCCGGATAGGCCTCGTGGGCGGACACGGACCAGAGCGTGGCGAAGTTCAGCTCGCGCAGGTGCTCTTCCCGGCGTTCGGCCGGCCACGCGGGATCGGCGTCGGTCAGGTAGTAGTAGCAGGACAGGGCCTTCGGCTCGAACGGCCCCGGGGACCAGACGCCGGCCTGGGTCCAGCGCAGGAAATCGGGAGTCGGGGCCACGATGATCGAGCGGTCGCCCGGCAGGGTGACGAGGGCGTTGCGCTCGATGAACGACACCAAGTCCGAGAGCTGGTCGCCCACCGTCTGCGCGAGCGCGCCGGGCTCGGGGTGCCGCGCCTTGACCTGACGCCAGACGTCGGCCGGCTCCGTCTTGGGGTCGAGGCGGGCCGCGACCTCGGAGAAGCGGCTCTGCTCGCGGACGAGCTCCCGCTCCGCGATCGCGAGCAGCGCCTCGGCCCCCAGGCCGATGCCTTCCCGGTGGCGCAGCCGACCGTCGAACCGCTCCCGGCCGAGCCGGAACGTCGCCCGGCTCCGGGGTGCCAGGATGCCGCGGAGATGTTCGTTGTGTCGGTTGATGGCCTCCGTCGCCTCGGTGGCGGCGTCGGCGAGGTCGCCGAGCAGGTGCAGATCCTCGAGCCGCCGGAAGGCCCGCGGCAGGTCGCGCTCGATGAACGTGACCACCCCGTCGAACATCTCCGCCCCGGTCTTGATGAGAATGCCCGGCGGGTCCTCCACGTTGGCGGCCGCCGCCTCGAGGAAGCGCGGCGTCTGCCGCAGCTTGGACACCACGCGGCGCGCCCGCTCCTCGACCGGCGCGTGGTCGAAGAGGGCCTGGCCGGCGAGCGAGGTGGCCAACAGCTCGGCGTAGTGGCGGGGGTCGCGCTCCCACGGCCTGACCTCCTCCAGCTCGTAGAGGCGGCCGCGGATGTGGTCGGCGAGCATGCGCCGCTCCAACTGCTCCTCGGCCGTCAGGCTGCGGGTGGTGATGCGATCGAGGCGCCGCGCGAACCCGCCGAGCTCGCGCCCCTGGGTGTCGATGGCGGTGCGCGACATGTCCTCGAGACGGTCGTCGTGCGCGTGCATCCCGTCGCCGCACGCGGCGGTGGGAGCGTTCTCGTAGAGAAACTCCAGATACTCGTCGATGAAGTGCGAGAGCGGTTCCGAAGTGTGCATGGGCGGTCGGCGCGAGTCTTGCGTGGCCGGACGTGTCCCGCCGCACTCGGGCTGCGAGGCGGCGAACCCTGGATGCTACAATATCGCACGATTCCGCCCCTGAGTGCGCGCCGGAGGATGGCGCGGTTGGTCTGGGCGCCGAACGGAGGCGAAGCGACGTTGGGCGGGCGGGTCGCCGCCCAGACCGTGTCCCGGCATGCCCGGCACGCTGTATCTCGTCGCCACGCCCATCGGCAACCTCGAGGACATCACGTTCCGGGCGGTGCGCACCCTGAGCGAGGTGCGGTTGATCGCGGCCGAGGACACCCGCCGGACGGGCAAGCTGCTGCGGCGCCACGGCATCTCGACGCCCTCCACGAGCCTCCACGACCACAACGAGCGCCGGCGGACGCCCGGGCTCGTGAAGCGCCTGCTCGAAGGCGACTCGATCGCGCTGCTGTCGGACGCGGGGACCCCCCTGGTCTCCGACCCGGGGTTCAACCTGGTACGTCAATCTCTTGACGCCGGGATCCGCGTCACCGCGGTCCCCGGCCCTTCGGCCGTCACCGCCGCCCTCGTCTCCTCGGGCGCCCCCGTCGCGAGCTTCACCTTCCTCGGCTTCCCGCCCCGCGGGCTGAACGACAGGAAGCGGTGGTGCGACGAACTGGCCCGCGAGCCCCGGACCCTCGTGTTCTTCGAGTCCCCGCACCGTCTCGTCACCACCCTCCGGCTGCTCGAGAAACGGCTCGGCGAACGGACCGTCGCACTGTGCCGGGAGCTGACCAAGCTGCACGAGAGCACTCTCGTCGGACCGGTGGCGGCGCTGCTCCGGTCCGTCGGGGCGCCGCGGGGCGAGTACACGTGCGTGGTCTGGCCCGCGGGGCCCGGCGCCGGCGACCGGCCGCCGCGGCCCGACGGGCCGGCGCTGCTCGACGAGCTCGACGGGATGACGGTCGACGGCGGCTCCCGACGCGACGCGGTGAAGGCGCTCGCCGCCAGGTACGGGCTGAGCGCCCGGGCCATGTATCAGGCGCTCGAAGAGGCCAAGGGCAAAACCGCCCCGTGACCCGGCCGCCCGCGGCGAAAGCCCCGCTACGTTCGAGCGGCCACGCATGCCCGATGCGCTCTCCTGACGCCTTGTCAGGCGGGCGCCTCGCCGCTCGCCGTGCCGACGCGGTGTTCACCACGGGCCGGCCGGTTCGATTACACTGGGAGCGCGGTGCCGAACCACGTCATCATCCTCGCCGCTGGCCGCGGCACCCGCATGCGGTCCGCCCGGCCCAAGGTGCTGCACCCCCTCGCCGGCTTGCCCCTGATCGAGCACGTCGCGCGCGCCGCCGACCCCCTGCGCCCCGAGCGCGTCGGCCTCGTGATCGGCCATCAGGCGGAGCGGGTGCGGACCGCCCTTGCCCACCGCCCGTCGCTTGCCTTCGCCCGCCAGGACGAGCAGCGGGGCACCGGGCATGCGCTGCTGCAGGCGGAGCCGCTGTTCGCGGGCCGCGCGGGGACCCTCGTGGTGCTCTCCGGCGACGTGCCCCTGATTCGGCCCGGCACCCTCGATCGGCTCGTGCGCACCCACGAGGGTGCGCGGGCCGCCCTCACCGTGCTGACCGCGGCCGTGGCCCGGCCCTACGGCTACGGGCGCATCGTCCGGGCGGACGGGCGCCTCGCCCGCATCGTCGAGGAACGCGACGCGTCGGCGTCGCAACGCCAGCTGAAGGAGATCAACGGCGGCATCTACGCCCTCGACCTTCCGCCGCTGTTCGACGCCATCCGGGAGATACCCCCCGCCGGGGCCTCGTACGAGATCTACCTGCCGGACCTGGTGCGCATCTACCGGCAACGCGGGCGGCCGGTGGAAACGGTGGCGGTGGCGGATTCGGACGAGGTGCGCGGCATCAACAGCCAGACGGAGCTGGCGGAGGTCAAGCGAATCGTGCGACAGACGAGGAACGAAGAGCTGATGGCGGCCGGCGTCACCATCGAGGACCCCGCGACGACCTACGTCGACATGGACGTCACCGTCGGCCCCGACACCGTCATCCACCCCGGCGTCTTCCTGCAGGGACGCACCAGCGTCGGGGCGCGGTGCGAGCTGCACGCCGGCGTGCGGATCGTCGACTCGACGATCGGCGACGACGTGACCGTGCGCAACCACTGCGTCATCCAGGGCGCGACGCTGTCGCGCGGAGCCGAGGTGGGGCCGTTCGCGCATCTGCGCCCCGGGGCCGTGATCGGCGAGACCGCGAGGGTGGGCAACTTCGTCGAGATCAAGAAGTCGTCGCTCGGCCCCGGATCGAAGGCCAACCACCTGAGCTACCTCGGCGACGCCACCGTCGGCGAGGGCGTGAACGTGGGCGCCGGCACGATTACCTGCAACTACGACGGGAAGCGGAAGCACCCGACGACGGTGGGCGATCGGGTGTTCATCGGCAGCGGCACCCAGCTCGTCGCGCCGGTGACCCTCGGCGATGACGCCTACGTCGGCGCCGGGTCGTGCGTCACCGAGGACATCCCCGCCGGTGCCCTGGCCGTGGCCCGGAGCCGGCAGGTGGTCAAGGACGGCTGGAACGGCCGCCGTGAGGCCGGGCCGGGCGACGGGCCCGACGCCTGACCGGGCGGAGCCCCGGAAGATCAGCCGCAGAACGTCAGCCCGGAACATCAGGGGCAGAAGAGAAGCCGCGGAGGGTCGGCCGCGAAGCGATGTGCGGAATCATCGGCTACATCGGGCGCAAGCCCGTCGTCCCGGTTCTCCTCGAGGGACTCCGGCGGCTCGAGTACCGCGGCTACGACTCGGCGGGGGTCGCCCTCGTCCGCGAGGGCGCCGTCGAGCTGCGGCGCAGTGCCGGCAAGCTGGACCGGCTGGTCGAGGCCCTCGCGGACGATCCCGTCGACGGCGACTACGGCCTCGGCCATACCCGGTGGGCGACGCACGGGCGGCCGACGGAAGAGAACGCCCACCCTCACCGCGACAGCACGGGACGCATCGTCGTCGTGCACAACGGCATCATCGAGAACCACCTGGCCCTGAAGCGCGAGCTCGAGGGCGAGGGTCACCGCTTCGCGACCGAGACCGACACCGAGGTCATCGCCCATCTCGTCGAGCGCGAATGGCGGGGGGACGGGCTCGAGGCGGCGGTCCGGCGCGCCCTCGCCCGGGTGCGCGGGCTGTTCGCCCTCCTGCTGCTGGCGACCGACGACCCCGGGAAGCTGGTGGCGGCCCGGCAGGGCCCGCCGATCCTCGTGGCCGAGGGCAACGGGGGCTATCTCGTCGCGTCGGACGTCCCCGCCATTCTCAGCCACAACCGCGACGTCGTGTTCCTCGGCAACGGCGAGATGGCCGTCGTCACCCACGACGGCGTGACCTACACCGACTTCGAGGGCGCGCCGGTCGCCGCCGACGTCCAGCACATCAACTGGGATCCGGTGATGGCGGAGAAGGCCGGCTACCGGCACTTCATGCTCAAGGAGATCTTCGAGCAGCCGTGGGCGGCCCGAGAGACGGTGCTGGGGCGGACCTCGGTCGAATCGGGCCGGGTCTACCTCGGCGAGCTGGAGATTCCCGTCGAGCGGCTGCGGGCCGTCGACCGCGTCGTCGTCCTCGCGTGCGGCACCTCCTGGCACGCCGGCCTCGTGGGCAAGTTCCTGATCGAACGCCTCGCGGGGGTGCCGGTCGAGGTGGACTACGGCTCCGAGTACCGCTACCGCGACCCCATCGTGACCCCGACGACCCTCGCGGTGGTCATCACCCAGTCCGGCGAGACCGCCGACACCCTGGGCGCGCTGCGGGAGGCCCGCGGCCGCGGCGCCGCCACCATCGCCGTCTGCAACGTCGTCGGCAGCATGGCGACCCGCGAGGCGGACTTCACGGTGTACACCCACGCCGGCCCCGAGATCGGGGTCGCATCGACCAAGGCGTTCACGTCGCAGCTCGTGGCCCTGCACCTCCTCGCCCTCTACCTGGCCCAGGTCCGTGGCTCACTGCCGCCGGGGGCGGCCCGCCGGCACCTCGAGGATCTGGACCATCTGCCGCGCTGGATCGAGGAGACCCTGCAGTGCGAGGACGTCGTCAAGGCGGTGGCCCAGCGGTTCCACCAGCACCGGAGCTTCCTGTACCTGGGCCGCGGCATCAACTATCCGATCGCCCTCGAGGGGGCGCTGAAGCTGAAGGAGATCTCCTACATCCACGCCGAGGGATACCCGGCCGGCGAGATGAAGCACGGACCCATCGCCCTCGTCGACGAGCAGATGCCGGTGGTGACCCTGCTCCCGAACGGATCGGTCTTCGAGAAGATGGCGTCCAACCTCCAGCAGGTCCGGGCGCGCGGTGGATCGATCATCGCGGTGGGGGCCGACGACGGCCAGCCGGGCCTCGACACCCTCGTCGACGAAGGCCGGGACGCCCTCGTCACCATCCCCGCGACGCCTCCGCTGATCACCCCGATCGTCATGGCGGTTCCGCTCCAACTGCTCGCCTACCACATCGCCGTCCGCCGCGGCTGCGACGTCGACCAGCCGCGCAACCTCGCCAAGAGCGTCACGGTCGAGTGAACCGGGGGAACGAGCGATCTCCGAATCCCGCGAGCTCCTGTGGAATGATCCGGGGAGGGGCGGGCGACCTCCGGAACCCCGTGGCCCTGCCGATGCGCTGACGCCCGCCCCGCGCGGGACGAACCGACGACTCATGGACTTCATTTCGGATCTGAACGCCGAGCAGAAGCAGGCGGTGCTGCACACCGACGGACCGCTCCTGGTCCTGGCCGGGGCGGGGTCGGGGAAGACCCGGGTCATCGCCTGCCGGGCCGCCCGGCTGATCGCGGACGGGCAGGCCGAGCCCGGCGAGATGCTCGCCGTCACCTTCACGAACAAGGCGGCCGAGGAAATGCGGGAGCGGGTGAAATCGCTGACGGCCACCGGGGCGCGGCGCCCGTGGATCTGCACGTTTCACGCCTTGTGCGCACGGATACTGCGCCGCGAAGGCGGGGTCCGGGTCGGCCGCGATTTCGTGATCTACGACAGCGCCGATCAGTCGACGGCCATGAAGCGCATCCTGCGCGACCTGAAGGTCGACGACCAGTTGCTGTCGGCGCGGCAGGCGCTCGCCGAGATCAGCGAGGCCAAGAACCACATGCGCTCCCCCGCGAGCCTGCGGGGCGAATCGTGGAGCGCGCGCGGCGACCTGCTCGCCAAGGCGTACGAGCGGTACCGGCGCGATCTCGACGCCGCCAATGCCCTCGATTTCGACGACCTGCTGCTGGAGACCACGAGGCGGTTCGAAGACGACGAGGCGGTGCGGCGCCGTTACGGCGAGCGCTTCCGGTTCATCATGGTGGACGAGTACCAGGACACCAATCCGCCGCAGTTCCGCCTCGTCCGACTCCTCACCCGCGAGCACCGCAACCTGTGCGTGGTGGGCGATCCCGACCAGTCGATCTACCAGTGGCGGGGCGCGGACCTGAACAACATCCTCGACTTCCAGAAGCACTTCGCCGGTGCGACGGTGATCCGTCTCGAACGCAACTACCGCTCGACGCAGAACATCCTCGACGCCGCCGGGGCGGTCATCGAGCGGAACAAGCGCCGCCTCCGCAAGCGGATGCGGACCGATCGCGCGGGCGGCGACCTCGTGCGCTGCTTCCGGGGCGGCGACGACCTCGAGGAGGCGGAGTGGGTCACCGCGCGGCTCCGTGAGGCGCTGGACGCGGGCGACACCCCGGCCGGCGTGCTGTACCGCACGAACGCCCAGTCCCGCGTCCTGGAGGAAGCGCTGGGCCGCGCGGGCATCGCCTACCGCATGGTCGGCGGTGTCCGGTTCTACGAGCGCAAGGAGATCAAGGACACGCTCGCCTATCTCCGGCTGCTCATCAACCTGGACGACGACGTGAGCCTGCGCCGGGTGATCAACGAACCGAAGCGGGGTATCGGCAAGGGGGTGATGACCGCGCTCGAGAGGCTGGCGTCCGAACCGGCCGCCGCGGGACCGCTGTTCGCGCCGGCCACGGGGGGCGCGGCGGCGGCCGATTCGCTCTGGGGGCGGCTGAACCGGGCGGTGAACGAAGAGCTGCTGCCACCCCGGGGGGTCGCCGCCCTTCGAGGGTTCCGCGATCTGGTGGAGACCCTGCGCGGCCTCGAGGCCGACCGGCCGGTCTCCGACGTCATCGGCGAGGTGCTGGGCCGGAGCGGCTACCTGGAGAACCTCCGCGAGGCGATGACGGAAGAGGCGGAAAACCGTATCGAGAACCTGATGGAACTCGTCGCGGCCGCGCGCGACTACGAGATCCGCGAAACGGATCCGTCGCTGACCGGCTTCGTCGACGGCCAATCGCTGCTGTCGGAGGCCGACGAGGCGCAAGGCTCGGACGACGCCGGCGTCTGGCTGATGACCCTGCACGCCGCCAAGGGCCTGGAGTTCCCGGTCGTGTTCATGGTCGGTCTCGAAGAAGGCTTGTTCCCCCACTCGCGGGCGGTCGACGACGTCGGCGACGAGGCGATCGAGGAGGAGCGCCGGCTGTGCTATGTCGGCATGACCCGCGCGCAGACCCGGCTCGCGCTGACCAGCGCCGCCCGGCGCCGGGTCTTCGGCGAGTACCGTTCGACGGAGCCGTCGCGCTTCCTCGACGAGATTCCCGCCGATCTGCGCGATGATGTGGAGCCGATCTTCTCGACCCCGTTGCGCGCCCCGGCGACCTACGGGCGGGGGACCCAGCGGGGCCGGCGCCGGGATCCGATCCCCGAAGAGCAGGTCCAGCCCGACTACGGCTACGCCTACGAGGACGAGGACCAGTCGGTGGTCAGCATCGCGCCGGGCGACCGCGTTCGCCACCCGACGTTCGGGGAGGGCACGGTCCTCTCGGTCGAGCCGCTGACCGACGACATGAAGCTCACGGTCCGCTTCGGCGACATCGGGCGCAAGACCCTCCGCGCCCGGTTCGCGAAGCTCACCCTCGCCTGAGCGCCCGGGCGTGCAGCCGCGCGGCGGGCCGACGGCGACGGGGCCTTCCGGCCCCGGGAACGAAAAAACGGCCCGGCGCCGATGCCGCATCCGGCGGCACGGTGCCGAGCCGTTCATGTCTGCGAACCACGGACGGACGGATCCCCGCCTCCCAACGGCGGAGACCTCGAGGCGCCCGTCGCAGCCGTGCGGCGAGATGCCGCGGGACCTTCCTAGCTGATGTTCCGGATCACCCAGCGGCCCTCCATCGGCAGGCCGTCGCCGCCCGTCAGGATCGTCCGCTGGAGGGTGATGGTCAGCATCTCCTCCGTCTCGTTGCCGTCGAGCTCGATCCGCGCGGAGAGCTCCACTTCCTTCGTCACCAGCTCGCCCTCGTACTGCGTGACGTCGATGGGGTTGTTCGGATCGAACATGCTGAGCTGGGCTTCGTTCCGCTCGGCGTTCAGCTCGTCCCGCGCGGCCGCCACCGCCCGGGAATGCTCGATGGTGCGGTCGCGCCAGTCCGTCCACGCCTCCTGGACCTCGCGGTCGGCGCGACGCCGCAGGTTGTTGCCTTCGCGCTCCGCCTCGAGAACGCGGTTGATGGCGTCGAAGTTCTCGTCCTGGTAGACGATCTTCTCCTGCGTGAAGACCTCCTCGGCCTCCTCCGCCTCGGCCAGCACCTGGCTCAGCTCCACCATCCGGAGCGGGCGACTCTGCTCTTCGGCCACGTTCTCGACGCGTGGCCGGGACACGATTCCGCGCGTCTGGGTGTCCCAGGCGTACATCGCGATGTTGTTCAGCGAGTCCCGGTCGCCGAACCGCGCGGCCTGGAAGTACGACCGAATGAGCGTCTCTTCCTCTCCCCCGCCGCCGCAGGCGCCGAACAACATCCCCATGCACAGCGCGAGCACCGGCACTTTCATCCTCGATCGAGCCATCTCACCGCCTCCTTGCACTGGCAGCCGCGTCGAACGGCCGGCTTTCGGCCGGCCGCTTCATGCTGACTGCGTTGTCCTCGTACGACTGCGTCTCTTCGCCCCAAACCGTCCGGACCGCCGCCGCGTCAACTCTCGTCCGCGTCCGGCGACACCGCCGTCCCGTCCCCGTCGCCGGCCTCGTCCGCGCTCACGTCGCCCAGCCGCGCCAGCGAGACGACCCGATCCTCGCTGTCGATCTCGATCAGCCGCACCCCCTGGGTCGCCCGGCCGATGGGCCGCATGTCCCGGGTGTCCATGCGGAGCACCTTCCCCTGCTGGGTGATGAGCATCAACTCATCCGGGTCTTCTACAGAGGCGATACCGACCACCGGCCCGTTCCGGGTGGTAGTTTGGATGTTAATGATACCGACTCCCCCTCGCGATTGCACGCGGTATTCGTCAATGCCCGTCCGCTTGCCGTAACCGTTCTCGGTGACCGTCAGCAGGGTGCCCCCGGGCCGGACGACGGTCATCGCGACGACCTCGTCGGCGTCGCGAAGCCGGACGCCCCGGACACCCCGCGCGGTCCGTCCCATGGACCGCACGTCCCCTTCGCCGAAACGGATCGCCTTGCCCTCCCGGGTGCCGAGGAAGACCTCGCCGCGCCCGTCGCTGATCTCGGCCGAGATGACCGCGTCGTCCTCGTCGACCCCGGCCGCGATGATGCCCTTCTGCCGCGGGTGGCGGAAGGCCCGGAGGTCGGTCTT
This sequence comes from Vicinamibacterales bacterium, assembly GCA_965207615.1. Classification (GTDB taxonomy): domain Bacteria; phylum Acidobacteriota; class Vicinamibacteria; order Vicinamibacterales; family UBA8438; genus JAJEEA01. The sequence goes on along the minus strand of CBDBMZ010000003.1, from coordinate 5,262,435 downwards.
CTTGATCATGCCCCGCCGCGTTCCGGTGAAAATGTAGCGCTCTCCCTCGGCCTCGGGCCACTCGCGGACCGCGAGCAGCGCCGCGATCTTCTCGTCGGGCTCCATCGAGACGAGGTTGGCGATGGACTTCCCGCGCCCGCTCGGGCCGACGTCGGGAATCGTGTGCACCTTGAGCCAGTACACGCGCCCCCGGTCCGAGAAGATGAGGATGTACGCGTGGGTCGACGCCACGAAGAGGTGGGTCAGGAAGTCGCCGTCGCGGGTGCGCATGCCGAGGCGGCCCTTGCCGCCGCGCCGCTGGGCCCGGTACTCGGTGAGCGCGGTGCGCTTGACATAGCCGGTGTTGCTCGCGGTGATGGCCATGTCCTCTTCCGCGATCAGATCCTCGATGCGCAGCTCGCCGGGGTCGTCCACGATCTCGGTGCGCCGCTCGTCGCCGTACTTGCCCTGCACCTCCCGCAGCTCGTCGACCACGATGCCCATCAGCAACGACTCGCTGCCGAGAATCTCGCGAAGGCGCCGAATGACCTCCTGCAGCTCGGCCAGCTCGTCGAGCACCTTCTGCCGCTCGAGCCCGGTCAGGCGCTGGAGCTGCATGTCGAGAATGGCCTGGGCCTGAATCCGGCTCAGCTCGAAGCGCTCGATGAGGCCCTCGCGCGCCTCGGCGGGGTTGCCGGCGCCCCGGATGAGGGCGATCACGGCGTCGAGGTGGTCGAGGGCGATCTTGAGCCCCTCGAGGATGTGGGCGCGGGCCTCCGCCTTGCGCAGATCGTGCTCCGTGCGCCGCCGGACGACGTCGTGGCGGAACGCGATGAAGCGTTCGACGAGGTCGAGCAGACCGAGGACGCGGGGCCGCCCGTCGACGATCGCGAGCATGATCACGCCGAACGTGGTCTGCAGCGGCGTGTGCTTGTAAAGGTTGTTCAGGACGACTTCCGGGACCTCGCCGCGCTTGAGCTCGATGACGATCCGCATGCCGCGGCGGTCGGACTCGTCGCGCAGGTCGCTGATGCCCTCGATCGCCTTGCCGCGCACCAGTTCCGCGATCTTCTCGATCAGGCGGGTCTTGTTGAGCTGGTAGGGAATCTCCGTGATGATGATCGCCTGCCGCTCTCCCTTGCCGATGTCCTCGATTTCGGCCCGGCCCCGCACCGTCAGCGATCCGCGTCCCGTCTGGTAGGCGGCGTCGATGCCCGCGTGGCCGACGATGAACCCGCCGGTCGGGAAGTCCGGGCCGCTGATGCGGGACCGCAGGCCGCGTCGCTTCTCGTCCCCGCCGTCCGAGCGGTGCTCGATGGTCCAGACGATCCCGTCGATGACCTCGCGCAGGTTGTGGGGCGGGATGTTGGTGGCCATGCCGACCGCGATGCCGGCCGAGCCGTTCACGAGGAGGTTCGGATACGGCGTCGGGAGGACGGTGGGCTCCTCGGTCGTCTCGTCGTAGTTCGGCACGAAGTCGACCGTCTCCTTGTCGAGATCGGCCATCAGGTCGTCGGAGAGCGGCTGCAGCCGGGCCTCGGTGTACCGCATCGCCGCCGGCGGATCCCCGTCCACGGAGCCGAAGTTCCCCTGGCCGTCGACCAGGGGATAGCGCATGTTGAACTCCTGGGCCATCCGCACCAGGGTGTCGTAGATGGAGGCGTCGCCGTGCGGGTGGAAGTTCCCCATCACCTCGCCGACGATCTTGGCGCACTTGCGGTAGGCCCGGCTGGATGCCAGTCCCATCAGCCGCATGCCGTACACCACGCGCCGGTGGGCCGGCTTGAGCCCGTCCCGCACGTCGGGCAGGGCCCGGCCGATGATGACGCTCATGGCGTAGTCCATGTACGAGCGCCGCATTTCGTCTTCGATGTTGACCGGCGGCCTGGCGTCTGAAACGTCGGACATGGTGGGTCTGGTCCTGGTAATCCGATGTGCCGGCAGCCCGTGGCCGCCGGAGGGTGGAACTTCTGGACGCGTCTCGGAAGGGGCCCGCCGCCTTCAACGGCGGTGTTCCGGCGCCCCGATCCCGGTGCACGCCCGGGTTCACCGCGGGTTCACCGGGGCGCGGGCGGAACTCGGCGGTTGCGAGGTTGTCGCGGCCCCGGACGGCCCCGGCGTCGACGGCAGCCGGTGGACTGCCGAGCAGCCGGTGGTGGAATCCCCGCTGCATTCGAGCAGCTCCATCCCGCGCCTCGCTGCTCTCGGTGCAACGCGGGTTCCACCACCGGCTGCTAGACGTCGAGGTTCTTGACGTCGAGCGCGTTGTCCTCGATGAACTTCCGCCGCGGCTCGACCTGGTCGCCCATCAGGGTCGTGAACATCACGTCGGCCTCGGTGTCGTCTTCCGCGCGGACCTGGAGCAGCCTCCGGTTCTCCGGATTCATGGTGGTGGACCAGAGCTGATCCGGGTTCATCTCGCCCAGCCCCTTGTAGCGGTTGATGGCCACGCCCCGCTTCCCGGCCGCGAGGAAGTGGTCGAGCAGCTCGTCGGCGTCTCCGACGGCCACCTCCCGCGGCGGGACCGCTGAATCTCCCGGCTCCTCGCCGTCCGCGCCGCCGCCGCGGCCGACGGTGCTGACCAGCATCGGTCCGTTCACCCTCCTGACGGCCTCGTAGCTGGCCGACAGGGCGCGGTACTCCGCCGACTCGATGAACTCAACGCCGACCGACTGCTGCCGGGCGAACCCGCCGCTCCGGTCGTCGACCACCAACGCGTGTGCGTTGTGCTCCTCGTCCACGTCCACCCGCACGGTGCGCAGCGGCGTGGTCAGCTTCACGGCCAGCGTTTCGAGGGCGGCCCGGCCCTCGAAGAACGCCTTGTCGACGGCGCCCGCGGCGAGCAGCGCCTGAACGATGTCCGAGGCGGGTCCGCGGCGCTCGACGATGGCCCGGTAGCGCTGGAAGGCGACCAGGCGGTGCAGCAGCTCCTCCAGGCGTTCTGCCGTCACGTCGCCGTCCGGCAGTCGCAGCACGCGGGTCTCCGCCGCCCGCTTGAAGAGCCACGATTCGAGATCGCGGTCGTCCTTGACGTAGGTCTCGCTGCGGCCCCGCTTGACGCGGTAGAGGGGCGGCTGCGCGATGTGGATGTGGCCGCGCTCGATGAGTTCCCGCATCTGGCGGTAGAAGAACGTCAGCAACAGCGTGCGGATGTGCGAGCCGTCGACGTCCGCGTCCGTCATGATGATCACGCGGTGGTAGCGGAGCTTGTCGGGCTGGAAGTCGTCCTTGCCGATGCCGCAGCCGAGCGCCGCGATCATCGCGCGGATCTCGTCGCTGCCGAGCATCTTGTCGAAGCGCGCCTTCTCGACGTTGAGGATCTTGCCCTTGATGGGCAGCACCGCCTGGAACTGCCGGTCGCGGCCCTGCTTGGCGGACCCGCCGGCCGACTCCCCCTCGACGATGTAGAGCTCGGCCTTCCCGGGATCCCGCTCCTGGCAGTCGGCCAGCTTCCCGGGGAGGCTGCTGTTGTCGAGGGCGCCCTTCCGGCGCACCAGGTCCCGCGCCTTCCGGGCCGCCTCCCGGGCCCGTGCCGCGTCGATGGTCTTGTTGACGATGCGCTTGGCTACCGCCGGGTTCTCCTCGAGGAACGCGCCGAGGCAGTCGTTCACGATCGCCTCGACGATCCCCTTCACCTCGGTGTTGCCCAGCTTGGTTTTGGTCTGGCCCTCGAACTGGGGATGGGGAATCTTGACGCTGATGACCGCGGTCAGCCCCTCGCGGATGTCGTCGCCGCCGATGCTCTCCTTGAGGTCCTTGGCGAGATTCTGCCGGGTGGCGTAGCTGTTCAGGGTCCGCGTCAGGGCGGCGCGGAGCCCCGAGACGTGGGTGCCGCCTTCCTGCGTGTTGATGTTGTTGGCGAAGGCGTGCAGGGTGTCGGAGTACCCGTCGTTCCACTGCAGCGATATCTCCGCGTCGATCCCGTCGCGCTCGCCCCGCATGTAGATCGGCTCGGCGTTGACCGCCACCCGGTTCTCGTTGAGATACCGGACGAACGAGTTGATGCCGCCCTCGTAGCGAAAGTCGCGGTGCTTTCCGTCCTCGCGCTCGTCGTCGATGGTGATGCGCACGCCGGCGTTCAGGAACGCGAGCTCCCGGAGGCGGTGGGCCAGGGTGTCGAAGCTGTACTCCACCGTCTCGAACACGCCCGCATCGGGCTTGAACGTCAGCCTCGTGCCGCGGCGGCGCGTCGTCCCCGTGACCTCGAGGTCGGCGTCGGGAACACCCCGCGTATAGCTCTGCTGGTAGACCCTCCCGTCGCGGTAGATCTCCAGGGCGACCGACTCCGACAGGGCATTGACGACCGAGACCCCCACCCCGTGCAGCCCGCCCGAGACCTTGTAGCTCTCGTTGTCGAACTTCCCCCCGGCGTGCAGCACCGTCAGCACCACCTCGGCCGCGGGCCGGCCGCTGGCGTGGAGATCGACGGGGATTCCGCGACCGTTGTCGACCACCGTGATCGAGTTGTCGATGTGAATCGTGACCTTGATGGTGTCGCAGAACCCCGCGAGGGCCTCGTCGATGGCGTTGTCCACCACTTCGTATACCAGGTGGTGCAACCCCAGCGCGCCGGTGGACCCGATGTACATGGCGGGGCGCTTGCGGACCGCCTCGAGCCCCTCGAGCACCTTGATCTTGTCGGCGCCGTAGTCCGCCAGATCGGCGGACGTGATCTCCGGCGCCGCCGTCGCCACGGCATCTCCCTCTCCGATCGAGGACGGCGCGACGCCGACCGCCTGCTTGCTCTCCTCCAGTTGCGTCATCTTGTCCTGCTCACCTCGGCCCCGGCGGTCTCCTCGCCCTCTCTCGGGGCGCGCGCGACTTCCCCGGGGACCCCGGGCCGCCGATCGACACCGTTCTCCGACGCAGACTCCCGGCCCGCCAACCGCCACCTGCGGCGCCCGACCGGCGCCCGACCCTCCGGGAGTCCGCGCCGTTCCGCGGCGCCGACTCCTGGCCCGGAGAGCGTCGCCTACGGCTCCGCTCGCCGCCCAACCAACCTCCCAGGAGTCTGTACCGTTCCGCGGAGCAGAACTCCTAGACCCGCATCGGCATGATCACGTACGTGTAATCGCACCCCTCGGTCGACGAGGGCAACAGCACCGCCTGGCTCACCTCGTCCTTGAACTCGAGCCCGACGCTGTCGGAATCGACGACCCCCAGAAAGTCGAGGACGTACTGGGCGTTGAAGCAGATTTCCGTCCGCGGCCCCTCGTAGTCGACGGCCAGGACCTCCGACGCCTCACCGACGTCGGGACTGCTCGACGAGATCTCGACCCCGCCGGCGTCGATCTGGAACTTGACGGCCCGCGAACGCTCGTTCGACAACAGGGCGACCCGCTTGAGCGTACCCACCAACCGCTCGCGGTCGAACTCGATGCGCTTGTCGTTGCCCTTCGGCAGCACCCGCTCGTGGGCCGGGAACTGCGCGTCGATGGTCCGCGAGATCAACTGCCGCGCGCCGACCTCGAAGAACAGGTGGTTCTCGCCCTGCTCGTAGGCCACCTCTTCGGCATCGTCCTCCCCGAGGAGCCGGGCCAGCTCCGACAGCGTCTTCCTCGGCAGGATGACCCGGGCCGGATCCTCCTCGTCCCCTCCGGCGCCGCTCTCCGCGCCGTTCTTCTCCCGCTTGCTGGCGGCCGACGCGAGGGCGAGCCGATGCCCGTCCGTGGCGACCAGGCTCATCGAGGACGACGACAGCAGGAACAGCGCCCCGTTCAGGAAGAACCGCGTGTCCTCGCCCGTGATCGCGAACTGCGTCCTCGCGATCATCTCGGAGAGGCGTCCCGCCGCGAGATGCGCGGTGGCGGCGCCGGCCGCATCCGGCATCGACGGAAAATCCTCCCGCGGCAGCGTCTGGATGCGCGAGTTGAACCGCTCGGCCGTCACGTTCACGGTCCCCGACGAGGGCTCGGCGATCCGGATCTCGGTGTCCGGCAACGCACGGACGATCTCGTAGAGCTTTCGCGCCGGCAGGGTTACCGAACCCCCCTCGACCACGGTGGCGGCGCACCGGCTCCGCAGGCCGACCTCGAGATCGGTCGCGGCGAGACGCACCTCGGAGCCTCCGTCCTCCGCCTCGATCAGGACGTTGGCGAGAATGGGAATCGTATTTTTCCGCTCGACGATGCCTTGGAGGAGTTGCAGCTCTTTGAGGAGTTCGGTCTGGCGGATATTGAGTTCCATCGAGGGAGAGGCCTTCGGGGTTGTTGGCGTCTATCGTCAGTGAACACGGATCTCTCAATTATATCATCAACAAGGCGTGTCGAAAACCGGGTCCTGCGGGAGCTAAGTTCTTTTGTTGTAGATATTTATACTGTTCATGATCCTCCGGATTTCGTGTGGACCCCGAACGCCGCCATTCACAGGCGGGCCTCCAGCCGGGAGTGTCGGGGGTGGCCGGGCGACCTGTGGAACGGTTGCTGTGGAAAAGTCCGGGGCGCACCGGCCCGCGGGAAGAGCGACCCCGTCTAGTCGACCGACTTCTTGATCGACTTGCCGAGGCCGTCGATTACGGCGTCGAGCCTGGGGTCCTTCCCGCGCTGCTCCTCGATCTTGTCGTACGCGTAGATCACGGTGGAGTAGTGCTTGCCGAACTTCCTGGCGATCTCCGGGTACGAGGCCCCGGTGAGGGTCCGGCCCAGGTACATTGCGATCTGGCGCGGCAGCACGATGGCCTGCGCGTTGTTTCGCGATTTAAGGTCGCTCAGCTTGAGCGAGTAGTGGCCGGCGACCTGCCTCTGGATCATCTCGATGGTCACGACGGGCTTGTCGCGCTCGCCGATGTTGGGCAGGACCTCCTGGGCCAGCGGCACGGAGATCTTCTGGCGCCACAGCGAGGCGCGCGCGATCAGCGTGGTCAGCGAGCCCTCGAGCTCGCGGATGTTCGACTTGATCCGCTCGGCGATGTAGAGCGCCACGTCGTCGTCGATGGGAATGGCCGGGGCCAGGTGCTCGGCCTTCTTCTTGAGGATCGCGACCCGGGTCTCGAGGTCGGGAGGCTGGATGTCGACGGTCAGGCCCCACTCGAAGCGCGACCTGAGCCGTTCCTCGAGGAACTGCAGCTCGTGAGGGGGGCAGTCGCTGCTGATGACGATCTGCTTCTGCGCGTCGTAGAGCGAGTTGAACGTGTGGAAGAACTCGATCTGCGTGCCCTCGCGGCTGGCGAGGAACTGGATGTCGTCCACGAGCAGGATGTCCGTGCTGCGGTACCGCGCCCGGAAGTCGATGGTCCGGTCGAAGCGGATGGCGTTGATCATCTCGTTCATGAAGCGGTCGGACGAGATGTAGGTGCGGGTGGACTGCGGCGAGTGGACGTCGAGGTATTCGCCGATGGCGTGCATCAGGTGCGTCTTGCCGAGACCGACGCCGCCGTAGATGAACAGCGGGTTGTACGACCGCGCGGGAGCCTCGGCGACGGCGCGGGCGGCCGCGTGGGCGAACTGGTTGGACGGCCCGACGACGAACTCCTCGAAGGTGTAGCGTCGCTGGTGCTGGGCCGTCGGCCGGGGGGCGGGTTCGGGCGGGTTCGGCGGGGCCGGTGTATCCCGATCCGCGGCAGCCGGTGCGGAATCGTCGGTGATCAGGGAGATGGTCGTTCCCGGCCGGCCCAGCTCGTCGGCGGCCTCCTTGATGACGCCGGCGTAGTGGCGGGTCAGCCACTGCTTGAAGCCGTCGTTGGGGACCAGAACGGTGATGGCGTTCTCGTCGTTCTCGATGAATCTCGTGGGCTTGAACCAGGTGTGGAAGATGTACCGGCTGACCTTGTTCTCGACACGCGCCAGGATCTCGTCCCAGAGGTTGCTCGACATTGGCGCCACTCGCGTCGGTACGGCGTGGAACCCGATCAGCGGGGATGACCGTGTGCCGTCCGGCTGGATCGTTGCGGTTGAGCCCGTTGAGCGCCTCCGTGCGGACGCGATACCGATCGCTGTCTGGAGAGGCGCGGGGTGCAAAGACGGACACCATACCACAGCCGTCGCGATGTCGGAATTCCTCGGTTGCCGAGGATAGTACGAATCGACGGAACGGCGTTGCGAAGGGGTCGCGAGCCAGGTCGAGAGGGGGGTCTCTCCCCGGACGATCACCGGTATCGCCGAATCCGGTCCCCTCGGATCGCGGGGTTCGGGCGTGTTTCGACGTGGTGTTCAAATAATTGAAAACAAGGAGTTTATTGAACATCGGGGCACGAGGTTCGTCGCTTCGAACCAGGAAATCTACGCGAAGTATCGATTTTCCATACCGTTTTCCACAGGTGTGGAAAACGGCCCGGGAGGAGCTGGAGCGGGACGGTCATCGGTGCTGAAAACGGGGGCCGGGGTGGCGTTCCGGGCATGTCTCGAGGGCGGGAAGCGGGCCGGATTTCAACAACCTCGAAACGTGGAAGGAAGGCCGCGATTCTTGACAAGGCAGGAGGGGACGACCTAGTGTAAAGGGTTGCCGCAGGAACGGAGGAGCCCGGTTCGATGAAGCGCACCTTTCAGCCCAATAACCGCCACCGCAAGAAGACCCACGGATTCCGTGCCCGGATGAGTACCCCGGCGGGCCGGCGGGTGATCAGCCGCCGCCGGGCGAAGGGGCGCCACCGTCTGACGGTCTCCGACTAGTTGGCCGGAGTCAAGGGGCGGCCATGCGCGGGGACCGGTGACGGCTGCGAACCGGACGCTGGCGCGCGGAGAGCGGATTCGCCGGCGTCGGGACTTCCTGCGGATTCAACGGCGCGGCACGCGAACGCGGGGACGCTACATGACGCTGATCGGCCTCCCCGGTGAGCAGGGCCGCAGCCGCCTGGGCATTGTCGCGCCCCGCCGTCTGGGGAATGCCGTGCGGCGCAATCTCGTCAAGCGCCTCGTGCGCGAGCTCTTCCGCCACGAAAAGCCGATCCCGGTGACCGACCTCGTGGTGCTGCCTTTCCGGGAATTCCCCGATGCCTCGTTCAGCTCGCTGCGGGGCGACTACCACCGAACCCTGCGCCGGCAGCTCCGCGCGCGGGTCCCGCGATGAGGGTTGGGGTGAGACTCCTTTGTGCCGCATGGCGGCGGGTGGATCGAGGGTTGATCGCCCTGTCGGCAGCCCTTCTGAACGTCTATCGGGTCACCCTGGGTCCTCTGTTCACCGGGGCCTGCCGCTTCCACCCGTCCTGCTCGCACTACGCCGAGGAAGCGTTCCGGCGCCACGGCAGCCTTCTCGGCACTTGGCTCACTCTCAGACGCCTGTGCCGCTGCCACCCGTTCCACCCCGGCGGAATGGACCCGGTGCCGCCGAGCGACGGTTTCGGCTCGTCGGCCGGGCCACCCGCGGCGTCACGGCCGGACGTCTGATCTGTCATGGAGCGTCGAGTCCTTCTCGCGGTCACCCTGTCCTTCCTGGTCCTGGTGCTGTACCAGCAGTGGATCGGTCCGCCGCCCGCGGTCGAGAGCGTGCCGGACGACCCCGTCGCCGGGGCCGTCGGCAGCCCCGGTGTCCCGGATGCGTCGGCGGCCCGCACGTCGGCCGTCGGCGTGGCGGGCACCGCGCCGGCGCCCGCCGCGGCCTCCGATCCCCCGCCGTCGAGCGACGCGCCGGCGCCCGCGCCGATTGTCGCGATCGTTGCCGACGACCGACAGCGATCCGTCGTCGTGGAGAGCGACTTCGTGCTCGCGGAGTTCGACAATCGCGGCGCCGAGCTCCTGAGCTGGAAGCTCAAACACTATGCCGACGAGAACGGCGATCCGGTCGAGCTGGTGATGCCCGGGGTGGCGGCGGGCCGGCCGAGGCCCTTCTCGTTGTTCGTGCCCGGGAATCCGGATCTGACGGGGCGCCTCGGCGCCGCCCTGTTCCGGCCTTCGGCCGACCGCCTGCGGCTCGGCCCGGAAGCCGGGGCAATCACTTTCGAGTACGAGGACAGCTCGGGCCTGCGGGTCCGGAAGACGTTTCGCTTCCAGTCGTCCCCGGAACAGCCGTACGTCCTGGAGTTCGACGCCTCGGTCACGACGGACGAGGGCATCCAGCCCATGACCACGGCCTGGGGCCCGGGTCTCGGGGGGGTCCGCGCCGATACCTCGTGGTTCGTGTTTCAGCAGCTCCCGGCTGCGGTCCTGTACGGCCGGCCGCTCGAGGACGGGTTGGCGCAGGAGGTCGACGTGTATCGAGCCGCGCCGGCGGACGTGCCGGAGCGGCCTAGCTACGAGGGGCAGTTCGACTTCGCCGGCGTCGACAACCACTACTTCCTGTCCGTCGCCCTGCCTGGCGCGCAGGCGAGCCGCGTCGACTACCGTCCCCTCTCGGTGCCCGAGCTGGAGCACGATCTCGTCGAGTACGAAGTCTCCCTCGAGGCGGGCCCCGGCGGGCTCCCGTTCTTCATCGGCCCCAAGGACTTCGACCTGCTCGCGGCGGTGCATCCCGACCTCGTGCGGGCCATCGATTTCGGGTTCCTGTCGGTGATCGTCGTCCCCCTCCACCGGACCCTGAAGTGGATCCACGGGTTCGTCGGCAACTACGGGTGGTCGATCATCCTGCTCACGGTGCTGATCAACATCGTGATCTTCCCGCTGCGCCACAAGAGCGTCGTCTCGATGCGGAAGATGCAGGAGCTGCAGCCGGAGATGAAGGCAATCCAGGCGAGGTACTCCGGCCTCAAGGCGACGGATCCGGCCCGCCAGAAGATGAACCAGGAGGTGATGGAGCTGTATCGGCGGCACGGCGCGAACCCCGCGAGCGGGTGCCTGCCGATGCTGCTGACGATGCCGATCCTCATCGCCTTCTACCGGCTGCTGTCCATGGCGGTCGAGCTGCGCGGTGCGCCGTTCATGGGCTGGATCGACGATCTGTCGGTGCAGGATCCATTCTACGTGACGCCGTTGATCATGGGCGCGTCCATGGTCTACCAGCAGCGCCTGCAGCCGGCCGGCGCGGCCAGCCCGGAACAGCAGAGAATCATGACGCTCATGCCCGTGCTCTTCACGGTGATGTTCCTGTGGGCGCCGAGCGGGCTGGTCATCTATTGGCTGACGAGCAACGTGCTGGGCATCGGGCAGACCGTGGTGACGAACCGCATCGCGGGCCCGCCCCGGGTGAAGCAGGTTCGCCCGCCGGCCGAGCGGCAGATCAAGAAGGCGCCGGCCGAGACGCCCGCGGCGGAGCCCCCGCGGGAGGGCGGCGGGGACCGTCAGACAAGAGACCGCTCGGGGTCGAAGGCGGGGCGGCAGGGCCGGGGATCGCGGCGTTCGCGCGGGAAGAGCCGGTAGAAGTCTGCGCCGTGGAACGGCGCGGATTCCTGTAAGCGTTGGTTGGGGGCCCAGCGGAGCCGAAGGCGACGCTGAGCCGGCCAGCGGTCCGCGGCGAGCGGGGCCCGGCGACGATCCCGGTCCGTGGGGCGTTCGCCCGGGAACGACCGGGGAGGTTGGCGTGGGAGCGGATCTCGAAGCTCGGATGGTGGCTTTCGTGGAGGCGGTGGCGAATGCGCTGGACCTGTCGCTCGACGTGGAGTGCACGCCGCTCGATGACGGGACCCGCATCACCTTGAGCGGAGACAACGGTGAAGTGCTGCTGCGCCGCAAGGGCGAGGGCCTCGACGCGCTCCAGCATGTCGTCAACGCGGCTTTCCGCGGCGAGCACGGGAGGGGACGCATCGTCGTCGACTGCCTGGACTATCGGAAGGGCAAGGACGAGGAGCTTCGACAGACGGCGGTCCTGCTCGCGGAGAAGGCCCTCAGGACGGGGGAGACCCAGGAGATCGGGCCCCTGAACCCGTACGCCCGACGGATCGTGCACCTGGCGGTTGCCGACGACCCGAACGTGTCCTCGGAGAGCATCGGCGACGCGTTCCTGAAGACGGTGTTGATCTCGACCGCGCGCCGGCCGTGAGAGGTCCGGCGCCCGGGCCGTCGCCACCGCCGGCGGCCCACTCCCGATGTTCGCTCCCGACGATACGATCGTCGCCGTCGCCACGCCGCCCGGCCGCGGGGGCGTCGGGATGGTGCGCATCAGCGGGCCGCAAGCCGCCGCCGTCGCGGGCGCGCTGCTGGACGGCTCGAAGTCTCTTCAGCCGCGCCGCGCGACGCTGATGCGCCTCGTCATTCGCGATGGGGGCGTGGCGATCGCCATCGATCGGGTGGTGGCGACGTCGTTCCCCGGGCCGGGGTCGTACACGGGCGAGGATGTCGTGGAGATCTGCGCCCACGGCAGTCCCGTGCTCCTGGAGCAGATCGTCGAGCTCGCCCGCCGGTCGGGGGCCCGCCTGGCGAACCCGGGGGAGTTCACCCTCCGGGCGTTTCTGCACGGCCGGGTGGATCTCGTGCAGGCGGAGGCGGTGGCCGACCTCGTCGATGCGGTCACCCCGCTTCAGGCCCGCGTGGCCTTCGACCAGCTCGACGGCACCGTGACCGACCGCATCGCCGGGCTCGATCGGCGGCTGCTCGACCTGACGGCGCGGCTGGAGGCGTCGCTCGACTTCCCCGAGGAGGGCTACCATTTCATCGAGGCGTCGGAGGTCGCGCGCGGCATCGGCGAGATGTGCGAGCGGGTGCGGGCCATGCTGGACGGCGCCGCCGCCGGCCGGTTGATCCGGGAAGGGTGCCGGGTGGTCGTCCTCGGCCGGCCGAACGTGGGCAAGTCGAGCGTCTTCAACCGGCTGCTGGGCTCGTCCCGCGCCATCGTCACCCCCGTGGCCGGCACCACCCGCGATCTCGTGACCGAGACCCTCGATCTCGAGGGCCTCGCGGTGGGCCTGGTCGATTCCGCCGGCATTCGCGCGACCGGCGACCCCGTCGAGAGCGCGGGCGTGTCGCGGGCGCGGCGGGCCTTGGAATCGGCCGCCGCCAGTCTCGTGGTCCTCGATCGATCGGTGCCGCTCGCCGGGGACGACCAGGACGTGCTGCGGGAGACTTCGGCGTCGCCGCGGGTGGTGGTCGTGAACAAGATCGATCGGCCGCGCGCCTGGTCGTCGGTCGGCCTGCCTCTGGGCGAGGACGCGATCCCGGTCGAGGTCTCGGCCCTGACCGGCGAGGGGTTCGACCGGCTGCGCGAGGAGCTGCGGCGGGTGCTGGCCGGGGAGGTCAGGGCCCGGGAGACCCCGATGGTGGCGAATATCCGGCACATCGAGCTGCTCGAGCGGGCGGGCTCGGCCCTCGGGGCGGCGGCCGCGGCGGCGGAGCAGGGAGCGGCCGAGGAGTTCGTGCTCGAGGATTTGCAGCGGGCGCGGCGGGCGTTGGAGGAGCTGACCGGGAAGCGGACGCCCGACGACGTGCTCGAGCACATCTTCGAGCGTTTCTGCATCGGAAAGTAGCCGTTCGCCCCGAGGGGCGGAGCGGACGGACATCGAGCGGGTCATGACGACGGATCACGACGTCATCGTCATCGGGGCCGGACACGCCGGCATCGAGGCGGCGCACGCCGCCGCCCGCCTGGGCTGCGCGGTGGGGCTCTGCACGCTCTCGCGGGAGACGGTGGGCCAGATGCCTTGCAACCCCGCGGTGGGGGGCACCGCCAAGGGCCACCTCGTGCGTGAGATCGACGCCCTCGGTGGCCTGATGGGCGAGGCCATCGACGCGACCGCGATCCAGTTCAAGCTGCTGAACCGCAGCCGCGGACCGGCGGTGCAGTCGCCGCGGGCGCAGGCGGACAAGCGCCGGTACGGTGCCTGGATGCGGTCGCGGCTGGAACGGGAGCCCAACATCGACTGGATCGTCGGCCGGGTCGGCGCGGTCGTGGTCGAGGACGCGCGCGTCCTCGGCGTCGAGCTCGAAGACGGCGCCCGGTTCGGTTGCCGTGCGGTGGTCGTGACCACGGGGACCTTCCTGAACGGATTGATCCACGTCGGCCCGGAGCAACGCTCGGCGGGTCGCGCCGGCGAGCCGGCGTCCCGGGTCCTCGGGGAGTCGTTGAAGCGCCTGGGCCTGACGTGGGGGCGGCTGAAGACGGGGACGCCGCCCCGGCTCGACCGGGCCAGCATCGACTTCGGCCGCTTCGAGGAAGAGCCGGGAGACCGCCCCCCGGTGCCTTTCTCGTTCCTGAGCGGGGTCATCGACCGCCGACAGATCTGCTGTCACATCGTCCATACGACGCCGGAGGCGCACGAGCTGGTCCGCCGGAACCGGGACCGCTCGCCGCTCTACAACGGGCGGATCACCGGCATCGGGCCCCGCTACTGCCCGTCGCTGGAAGACAAGGTGATGCGGTTTCCCGACCGCGAGCGGCACCAGGTCTTCCTGGAGCCGGAAGGGCTGGACGTGCCGGAGATCTACGTCAGCGGCTGCTCGATGTGCCTGCCGCGAGAGGTTCAGCAAGAGGTCATCGCGGCCCTGCCGGGGCTGGAGAATGCGATCATGCTGCGTCCGGGCTACGCGGTCGAGTACGACTTCATCCAGCCGACGGAGCTGGGGCTGACCCTGGAAGCGCGAAGGATCGCGGGGCTCTATCTCGCGGGGCAGATAAACGGCACCTCGGGATACGAGGAAGCGGCGGGACAGGGGCTGGTGGCCGGCGTCAACGCGGCCCGGCGGGCCCGGGGGAAGGACGCGTGGGTGCTGCGGCGCGGCGAGTCCTACATCGGCGTCATGGTCGACGACCTGACGGCTCGCGGCTGTCTCGAGCCGTACCGCATGTTCACGTCCCGGGCGGAGCATCGCCTGCTGCTGCGGATCGACAACGCGGATCTGCGCCTGACCCCGCGCGGGCGGGAGATCGGCCTCGTCGACGACGGGCGATGGGAGCGCTTCCTCGACCGTCGGGCGAGGTTCGAGCGGAACCTGGCCCGCGTGCGGGCGGCCCGCGTCCGGGAGGGCGGTCGCACCGTCGCCGCGGCCCGGGTGCTCCGGCGGCCGGAGGTCACCCTGGCTTCGCTGGCCGAGCAAGGGGTCGTGGAGCTCGAGATCGGCGAGGACGCCGGGGGGGCCGAACGGTCGAGCGTGGAGACGGCGGTGAAGTACGAAGGGTACCTCCGCAGACAGGAGGCGACCATCGCCCGATCGGCGAGGGACGAGGAGCGGCCCATCCCGGCCGGTTTTCGCTACGCGGACGTCCCGGGCCTCTCGACGGAAGTGGTGTCGAGGCTCGGTGCGGCGCGGCCGGCGACGCTCGGGCAGGCCGGTCGCATTCCCGGCGTCACCCCGGCCGCCGTCGCGGTGCTCGGCGCCTATGTGAAGCGGTGGCGCGGCCGGGCGGCCGGCGCCGTGGACGCCGCAGACCCGGAGCGCGGCCGGGTCCGCCCATCGTCGCCTTCAGCTCCGCCGCGTGCCCAGCCGACCCTGCAGTGAGTCCGCGCCGTTCCACGGCGCCGACGCCAGGCGGTGCCGGCGGTGCCGGCGGGCCGATCGTCGGCGGCCGCGCCGCGCGTTCAGCCGCCGCGGTGCTTCCGGAGGACCACGAGGCAACTGCTCGGACCGAGCAGCGGATAGGCGCCGTCGACCCGCCAGGGCGGCGGGGCGTCGCCGACGTTCCCGCGGGTGCTCTTGAAGAGGAAGACGATGCCGTCGGCCCCGACCAGGGGTTCGATCCGTCGCAGCATCCGGGCACCGGTCCGGACCGCGCGCACGCTCACCACATCGGATTGCGCGGCGAGCTCTTCCCGGTCGGCGAGTTCCTCGAACCGGCAGGCCTCCACCACCGTTTCCTCCAGCCCGAGCCGGCGCACGACCTCGCGCAGGAACGCGGCCTTTCGCGTTCTCGATTCCACCATGCGCAGGCGTATCGAGGGAACGGCGAGCTTCATCGGTACCGCGGGAGAGCCCCCGCCCGATCCGATGTCGGTGACGACGGCATCGGGCATCGGCAGGCGTTGCGCGGCGACGAGCGGCTCGATGACGAGCCGGTCGATGCCGTCGTCGTCATCGGTCAGCCCGGTCAGGTTGATACGGCGGTTCCAGCGCATCAGGAGGTCGACGTAGGCGGCGAGGGCTTCCTGTAGATGAGAATCGATCGACAGCTCCGCGCGGTTCGCGCGCCGGGCGATGCGGTCGGCCACCTGCCGTGGTTCGGTTCCGGGAGTCGTCATCGGACGGCCGACCTCCTTCTCGCCTGGTCCGGTCTGGCGTCCAACGGTCGGGGTCGGTTGTCCCGGTCCCGGTCCGGCTGCCGCGCGGCTTGCGGATGTTCCACGTGGAACATCGCGAGCTCCATGGCGACGCGTCGGGTCTCGGCTTCGACACGACAGGCGGGCGCCACGGCGTTCCCGCCCGGAGTTCGCACGGTCGTGTAGATTATTGACCTCGTTCGCCGTATCCGTCTCGGACCGCCGATTCTCCCGAGAGGACCAACCGAAAGGAAAGAGACTTGACCGGTGGAGACCGCCTGATTGTCGCCCTGGATGTTCCAAGTGTCGAGACTGCGCACGCCGTCGTGGACGAGTTGTCGAACGTGCAGTCATACAAGATCGGCTGGCGGCTGCTCATGGCCGGGTTGCGAGCGCGGGGCCTTGCCGCCCTGTGGGAGAGGATCGCCGGCGCCGGCAAGCGGATCTTCGTCGACCTGAAGGTGCCGGACATCGGCAACACCGTGGCGGATGTCGTTCGGGATCTGCACGGAGACCCGAGCATCCGGTTCCTGACCCTCCACCAGAACATGCAGTTGCGGGACATCGCGATGGCCCGCGACGCGAAGGGCGGCAGCCGGTGGCCGGCACTCCTCGCCGTCCCGTACGTCTCGAGTCTCGATGCCGGCGACTTCTCCCGAATCGCCCCGGCCGAGGCCGCCCGCGGTGTCACGCTACACGACTGGATCATCTCCAGGACCAGGGATGCCCTCGATCACGGGTGCGACGGGGTGATCGCCTCCGGCGAGACCATTCGACGGTGCCGCGAAGCGTGGCCGCGGGAGACCGGCGTGCTGATCGTCAGCCCGGGAATCCGGCCGGCGGGCGCGACCCGCGACGATCACAAGCGCTCGACCACGCCGGCCCAGGCGGTTCGTTGGGGATCGGACTACGTCGTCGTGGGCCGGCCCATACTGAACGCAGCCGACCGGGCGGATGCGGCGCAGGCGATCATCGACGAGATGGACGCGGCACTTCCCCCCACGTCCCCCTGAGCACGTTCCACGTGGAACCACTGTCGGGCGCGGAGCCGCGGTCGACCGGAGGGTCCCGGCGGCTTGTCCCGACACCGGCATCGCGGTAGCATCATGCAATGGTTCAGCGCGACGGGAAGATTAGGTCGTTTGACAGAGTGTAGCGCCGGTTGCCGATGGGCAGGATTATCGCGATCGCCAATCAGAAGGGCGGCGTCGGCAAGACGACCACGGCCATCAATCTCGCCGCGTCTCTTGCCATGGGCGACCAGAGGGTGCTTCTGGTCGACCTCGATCCGCAGGCGAACCTCACGAGCGGCCTCGGGCTGAGGGACGAGTCCGGCAAGGGGCGCAGCATCTACCAGGCCTTGACGTCGGGCGCGGCCGCCGCGGAGGATCTCGCGCTCGACACGCAGGTCACCGGGCTCAGGATCATTCCGACCGACCATCATCTGACCGGCGCGGAGGTCGAGCTGGTCGGGATGCCGCGGCGCGAGAGTCGTCTTCGTCCTCTGCTGCGCGCCGCCGTCGAGGGTTACGACTACATCTTCATCGACACGCCACCGTCGCTGGGCCTGCTCACGCTGAACGCCCTCGTCGCCGCCCATTCGGTCCTGATACCACTCAATTGCGAGTACTTCGCGCTCGAGGGGCTGACCGAGCTGAGGAAGACGATGAGCCGCGTGCGGGCGGGGCTGAATCCGGAGCTCGAGCTCGAGGGCGTTCTGTTGACCATGGCGGACTCGAGGACCCGATTGGGCCAGCAGGTCGCCGGCGACGTCCGGGCGCATTTCCGGGAAAAGGTGTATCGCACGGTCATTCCCCGCAACGTGCGGCTGGGAGAGGCGCCCAGCCACGGTCTGCCGGCGATTCTCTACGACGTGAGGTCGACGGGGTCCGCGGCGTACCTGGCCCTGGCGCGCGAGATGGCCGGGGCCCGCGCGCCGGCGGTGGGGCGGGGCTTGGCGGCGAAGCCGGAAGCCCGGCTGTGAGGGGCGGCGTCGCGACGGCGTCCGGGGAGATGACCCGCGATCGTCCAGGCGGGAAGGCGGGCAGGAGCGATTCCGGATGGCCAAGACACGACGTGCCCTGGGGCGCGGACTGAGCGCCCTCATTCCCGAGCCCGAGCCGGTCGCGTCGCCGCAAGCGGGCGAGGTGGACCTCGACCGGCTCTCTCCCAATCGCGCCCAGCCCCGCACGGTTCACGACGAGCCGAAGCTCGAAGAGCTCTCCCGGTCGATCCGCGCCAGCGGCGTCATCCAGCCGATCGTGGTCCGTCGCACGGACGGAAATCGCTTCGAGATCGTCGCCGGCGAACGCCGGTGGCGGGCGGCGCAGATGGCGGGTCTGCTGCGCGTGCCCATCGTGGTGCGCGACGTGCCGGACGACAAGCTGCTGGAGACGGCCCTCGTCGAGAACCTGCAGCGGGAGGACCTCAATCCGATCGAGGAGGGAGAGGCCTATCGTCGGCTCATCGACGAGCGCGGGATGACCCAGGAGGAGATTGCCGCGGCGATCGGCAAGGACCGCGCCACCGTCGCCAACTACGCCCGGCTGCTGCTGCTGCCGCCGGAAGTGCAGGCGGACGTGGCGTCGGGCGCGCTGGCCATGGGCCACGCGCGCGCGCTGCTGGGGCTGGCCGAAGCGGACGCGCAACGCCGCGCCGCCCGCGAGATCGTGGCCGCCGGCCTGTCCGTGCGCGAGACCGAGGCGCTCGTCAAGAAACTGGCCGCCCCGCCGTCGCGGCCGGGCTCGAAGGCGGCGACGGTCGACGTCCATACGCAGGCGGCGCAGGACCGGCTGCGCGTCGCCCTCGGCACGCGCGTCCGCATCGTCAGGAAGGGACGCAAGGGCCGCATCGAGATCGACTTCGGATCGGAGGACGAGCTGCAGCGCCTCTTCGAGCGCCTCACCGACTCGTGACCGGGTCCACGGATCGGTTCCGTGTGCCCCGCCGCGCCGGCTGCTGTCCCACCCGGCCCCCGGGCGGTGGCGCCGGGCCCCGGGAGAAGCGTCGACGGACGTGACCTTGGCCGGCGGCCCCGGTGGATGTTAGAATGGGCCGTTTGTGCGTTCAGAGCCGCGCTCTGACAAGCGAGTCCCCGGTGCCATGGGTCGCTTCCGCGACGGTCGGAGCTGCCGGCCATGGGTCGGGCGGATTCCCGTTTTCGTGCAGGCTGAGTTCGCCGGCTCGGCGCGTCCGGACGGGCAGTTCGGATGAACGGTGACGCGGGCCGGCGGTGTTGCGGGCCGCGCCTCCGGTCCGGTTCGCGCTCGAGGCGGCCACCCGACCAACCATGACGAATCGTACGGCGGCCGTGCGCTACGCCCGCGCACTCTTCGACGTCAATCTCGAGAGCGGCGACCTCCGGAAGGCCGAATCCGATCTGGATCTGTTCGCCAAGCTCGTCGAAGAGCACGAGGGGTTGCGGCGCGTGCTCTTCGCGGCGGCGGTTCAGCCGCCGAAGAAGCGGGCGATCATCAACGACCTGCGGAACCGCTTCCGGGAGGTCTCGCCGACCGTCACCCGGCTGCTGACAGTGCTCGCCGACCGCGGGCGCCTGGTCCTGTTGCCGGACATCCTGCGGTTCTACCGGGCTCGCGTGTTCGAGCACCTCGGGGTCGTCGACGCGGAGGTGACGACCGCGCAGGCGCTCAGCCCGGCCCAGGACGCCGAGGTGCGCCAACGGCTCGCGTCCGCCGGCGCGGGCGACGTGCGGATCACGACGGTCGTCGATCCGGACATTCTGGGCGGCGTGGTCACCCGAATCGGGTCGACGGTGTACGACGGCAGCGTCGCGCGGCACCTCGAACGGATGCGGCAGACCCTCCTCGATCGATGACGCCGGCGGCCTCAACCAGGGAATTCCTCTTCGCGAACGCCGCCACACGCAGGCGGGGACCGGAACACACAGGACGAGAGTTTCTGCGATGACCATCAAGGCGGACGAGATAACGAAGATCATTCGCGAGCAGATCGGGGGCTACGACGTCGAGGTCGACGTCGCCGAGGTCGGCACCGTGGTGTCGGTCGGGGACGGCATCGCCCAGATCGACGGCATCGAGCGAGTCATGGCGACCGAGATGCTCGAGTTCCCCCACGGGATCTTCGGCATGGCCCTCAACCTCGAGGAGCAGGGCGTCGGCGCGGTGCTCCTCGGCGAGACCACCGAGATCAAGGAAGGCGACGTCGTGAAGCGCACCGGGCGCATCATCTCGGTGCCGGTCGGCGAGGCGATGCTCGGCCGGGTGGTGAACGCGCTCGGCCAGCCCGTGGACGGGAAGGGTCCCATCGCGGCGGCGTCGACCTCCCCGGTCGAGAGGATCGCCCCCGGCGTCGTCGACCGGCAGCCGGTGAAGCGGCCGCTCCAGACCGGGCTCAAGGCCATCGACACCATGGTCCCGATCGGCCGCGGTCAGCGGGAGCTGATCATCGGCGACCGGCAGACCGGCAAGACCGCGGTCGCCGTCGACACCATCCTGAACCAGCGCGGGCAGGACGTGGTCTGCATCTACAACGCCATTGGCCAGAAGCAGTCGACGATCGCCCAGGTCGTGAAGACGCTCGAGGACGCCGGCGCGATGGAGTTCACCATCGTGGTCGCGGCGGCGGCCGCCGATCCCGCCCCGCTGCTCTTCCTGAGCCCGTATTCCGCCTGCGCCATGGGCGAGTACTTCCGCGACAACGGCAAGCATGCGCTCTGCATCTACGACGACCTCTCGAAGCACGCCCAGGCCTACCGCGAGATCTCGCTGCTGCTCCGGCGCCCGCCGGGGCGCGAGGCGTACCCGGGCGACGTGTTCTACCTGCACTCCCGCCTGCTCGAGCGGGCGGCGATGATGCGCGACGAGCTCGGGGCGGGCTCGCTGACCGCGCTCCCCGTCATCGAGACCCAGGCCGGCGACCTGTCCGCGTACATCCCGACCAACGTCATCTCGATCACCGACGGGCAGATCTTCCTCGAGTCGGACCTGTTCCACCAGGGCGTGCGCCCCGCCATCAACGTCGGCAACTCGGTGTCCCGGGTCGGCGGGTCGGCGCAGGTCAAGGCGATGCGTCAGGTGGCGGGCACCCTGCGCCTCGACCTCGCGCAGTTCCGGGAGCTGGCCGCCTTCGCGCAGTTCGCCAGCGATCTCGACAAGTCGACCCAGGACCAGCTGAACCGCGGGAAGCGGCTCGTCGAGGTCCTGAAGCAGGGGCAGTACGCGCCCCTGCCGGTCGAGCGGCAGGTCCTCATCGTGTACGCCGGCACCAACGGCCATCTCGACGGGGTCGAAGAAAGCGACGTCGGCCAGTACGAGACGGAGCTCTACCAGTTCGTCGAGGCGCGCGAGCCGGCCCTCTTCGCCGATCTCGCGGAGCGGGCCGTGATCGACGACGATCTCAAGGCGCGCATCGTCGCCACCCTCGAGGAGTTCACCGAACAGTTCATCGCCGCCCGCAAGGCCGCGGCGGCCTGACGCCCTTCAGCGAGCGCTCCGCCTCCAGCACGAGAGCAGCCATCCAGTGCCTTCTCTACTCGACCTTCGCAGACGCATTCGCGCGGTCAAGTCGACCCAGCAGATCACCAAGGCCATGAAGGCGATCGCCGCCTCGCGGCTCCGCCGGGCGCAGGACCGCATCCTCGGCGCCCGGCCCTTCGCGATCCAGATGCAGCGCGTGCTCCGCGGCCTCGCCGCCCACGTCGACGCCGGGGCGCACCCGCTCCTGGCCCGGCGCGCGGCCGATGCCCCGCCCCGCCCCGCGCTGCTCGTGGTGGTGACGGCGGACAAGGGACTGTGCGGGGGGTTCAACACCAACATCATCAAGGAGGCCGGCGGCGCCATCGCCGCGGGCCCCGGGTCCGGCGTCTCCCTGGGGCTGGTGGGCCGCAAGGGCCGGGACTTCTTCGAGAAACGCGGTTTTGACGTGCGGTTCGAGCTCGTCAACATCTTCTCGCAGCTCGAGTACGGACACGCCCAGGCCATCGCCCGCGAGGTCGTCGCGGCCTATACCGGAGGCGAGGTCGACAGCGTCAAGCTCGTCTACAACGAGTTCAAGAGCGTGCTGCAGCAGCGGGTGGTGGTGGACCAAGTGCTTCCGATCCAGCGGCTCGAGCCCGAGGGCGGCGCGGGCGAGCGGCTGCCGGACTACCTCTACGAGCCGGCGCCGGCCGCCATCTTCGACACGCTGATTCCCCGGCACGTCGAGATTCAGTTCTGGCGGGCGCTGCTCGAGTCGGCGGCGGCCGAGCACGCGGCCCGGTTGACGGCCATGGACGCGGCCAGCAACAACGCGACGGAGATGATCGAAGACCTGACGCTCTACATGAACAAGGTGCGCCAGGCCTCGATCACGAGGGAGATCATCGAAGTGGTGTCCGGCGCCGAGGCGCTCTAGAGGCGCGCGGCGCGGCACCTTCCGTTCGCCCGGGCCGAGGGGCCCGGGGGAACGACCGGACAGGGCGTCGGGGGGACGTTTCGAGACATGGTGAACGAGACAGCGGCGGCACAGAGCACCGGCAAGGTCGTGCAGATCATCGGACCGGTCATCGACGTCGAGTTCCCGGGCCGGCTGCCCGCGATCTACAACGCGCTGCAGGTCAAGTCGGACGCGGGCGGGGTGACCATCGACGTCATCGCGGAGGTCGCCCAGCATCTCGGGGAGAACCGGGTGCGGGCGGTCGCGATGAAGCCGACCGACGGTATGGAGCGCGGCATGGAGGCGGTCGACCTCGGCCAGCCGATCTCGGTGCCGGTGGGGCCCGAGGCCCTGGGTCGGGTGCTGAACGTGCTCGGCGAGCCGGTCGATTTCCCCGACCGCCCGGTGCAGACCAAGGAGCGTTGGCCGATTCACCGGCCGGCGCCGAAGCTGAACGACCAGTCGACCGAGCTGCAGATGTTCGAGACCGGCATCAAGGTCATCGACCTCCTCGAGCCGTACCTGCGCGGCGGCAAGATCGGCCTGTTCGGCGGCGCCGGGGTCGGCAAGACCGTCATCATCATGGAGCTCATCAACAACATCGCCCTCAAACACGGCGGTGTGTCGGTGTTCGGCGGGGTCGGCGAGCGCACCCGCGAGGGGAACGACCTCTGGCTGGAGATGCAGGAGAGCGGCGTCGTCAACATCGAAGAGCGCGAGAAATCGCGGGCCGCCCTGATATACGGGCAGATGACCGAGCCGCCGGGCGCGCGCCAGCGGGTCGGGCTGTCGGCGCTGACGGTCGCCGAGTACTTCCGCGACGCCGAGGGCAAGGACGTCCTGCTCTTCATCGACAACATCTTCCGGTTCACGCAGGCGGGGTCGGAGGTGTCGGCCCTGCTCGGCCGCATGCCCTCCGCCGTCGGCTACCAGCCGACCCTGGCGACGGAGATGGGGGCGCTGCAGGAGCGCATCACGTCGACCACCCAGGGATCGATCACCTCGGTGCAGGCGATCTACGTGCCCGCCGACGACTACACCGATCCGGCCCCCGCCACCACGTTCGCCCACCTCGACGCGACCACCAACCTGTCGCGCGCCATCGTCGAGAAGGGCATCTACCCCGCCGTCGACCCCCTGGCGTCGACCTCGCGCATCCTCGACCCCAACATCATCGGCGACGAGCACTACAACGTGGCCCGCGACGTCAAGCAGGTGCTGCAGCGCTACAAGGACCTGCAGGACATCATCGCCATCCTCGGCATCGACGAGCTGTCGGAGGAGGACAAGCTCGCGGTGGCGCGGGCCCGGCGCATCGAGCGGTTCCTCTCGCAGCCGTTCTTCGTCGCCTCGCAGTTCACGGGCCTCGAGGGCAAGTACGTCCCGATCGCCGAGACCATCCGCGGCTTCAAGGAGATCGTCGAGGGCAAGCACGACGAGCTGCCGGAGCAGGCGTTCCTGCTCGTGGGCAGCATCGAGGAGGCGATGGAGAAGGCCGAGCGGATGAAGAGCGAGGCGGCATAGTGGCCATACCCGATCATCTGACGCTCGAGATCGTCACCCCCGAGCGCTCGATCGCCCACCGGGAGGTCGACGAGGTGGTGGTGCCGGGCGCCGAGGGGTCGTTCGGTGTCCTGCCCGGACACACGCCGCTGCTGTCGACCCTGACGGTCGGCGAGATCGAGTACCGACGGGGCGACGAGAGGTCGTATGTCGCGGTGTCGTTCGGGTTCGCCGAGGTCCTTCCCGATCGCGTGACCATCCTCGCCCAGATCGCCGAGGCGAGCGACGAGATCGACGTGACGCGGGCCGAGGCCGCCGTCAAGCGGGCGCGGGAGCGGCTCGATCGGCCGGTGACGGAGCTGGACTACGAGCGGGCCCGGCTCGCCCTCCTGAAGTCCTTGGTCCGGCTCCAGGTCGCGGCCAGGAGAGGGGGCCACTAGGAGTCTGCGCCGTGGAACGGCGCGGACTCCTGGAGGGTTGGTCGGGCGGCAAACGGAGCCGAAGGCGACGATTGGCGGGCGAGGCGCTTCCGGCGACGCTCCTGACCGGGCGGGGAACACCGCGGGCAGCGGCTTCCCGCCCGCGGTTCGATTCGCGGCGGTGGTACGGGCGATTCGCCGTGAAAATGGACAGACCCCATGCCCGTCTTCTCTGGTTCCGCCACGGACACGGGTCTTCGCCGGTCGACGAACGAGGACAATCTGCTGGTCCGGGGCGATCTCGGGCTGTTCGTCGTCGCCGACGGCATGGGGGGGCACGCCGCCGGCGAGGTCGCATCGCAGGTGGCGGTCGAGGGGATCGCGGCGTTCGTCGAGGCCACCGTCACCGTATCGCCGGACCAGACCTGGCCGGTTCCCTTCGACGCCCGGGAGAGCGTCGCCGCCAACCGCCTGCGGGCCGGGTTCTGCATGGCGAACGGCCGGCTCGCGGCGCAGATCGCCTCGTCGCGCGAGCTCCGCGGCATGGCGACCACGGCCGTGGCGGCGCTCGTCGAAGAGGCCGTCGTCACTCTCGCCCACGTCGGTGACAGCCGCGCCTACCGGTTGCGGCAAGGGGCAATCTCCCGGCTCACCCGGGACCATTCCTGGGTCGAGGAGCAGATTCAGGCGGGCACGTTGACGGAGGCGGCGGCGCGCCGCCACCCCTGGCGGAACGTGGTGACGCGGGCGTTGTCCGGGGCGGCCGATCTCGATGTCGAGATTCGAGAGCTGCGCATGGAACCGGGCGACCGTATCCTGCTGTGTACGGACGGCATCTTCTCGGTGCTCAGCGACGAACGGATCGCCGAGATCCTGGGGGCCGGCGCCGACCTCGCCGAGGTGTGCAACGCCCTCATCGAGGAGACCAACGAGGGAGGAGGACCCGACAACGCGACCGCCGTCGTGATCGAGTTCGATGCTGGCTAACCTCATCCGGCTGTTCCGCTATCGAGGTCTCGTCCAGATCCTGGTGGCCCGGGAGCTCAAGGCCCGCTACCGCGGGTCGGTGCTCGGGTTCTTCTGGTCCTTCGTCAACCCCCTCCTGCTCCTCCTCGTCTACTCGTTCGTATTCACCACCATCATCCCGCGCGGCGATCTCGCCGGCATCGAGCCCTACGCGGTCTTCCTGTTCTGCGGCCTCCTGCCCTGGATCTGGTTCTCCTCGTCGCTCAACGAGAGCGCCAACGTGCTCATCGTCAACGGCAACCTGATCAAGAAGGTCGTGTTCCCGGTCGAGATCCTGCCGGTGGTGGCGGTGACGTCGAACCTGTGCCACTTCCTGCTGGGGTTGCCGATCCTGTTCGGCTTCCTCGTCTGGTACGACGTGCCGCTGCGGCCCGCCGAGCTGATCTGGTTCCCGGCGGTGGTGACGGTCCAGCTCTGCGTCACCCTCGGGCTGGCGATGTTCCTGGCCGCGTTGACCGTCCACTTCCGCGACGTCAAGGACCTGCTGGCGAACACCCTGACCCTCTGGTTCTTCGCCACCCCGATCCTCTACGAGATGTCGGCGGTACCGGAGGGCGCCAGGGCGTTCATGAACCTGAACCCCTTCGCGCACCTCGCGGTTTCGTACCAGCAGATCCTCTTCCACGAGGAGGCGTTCGGGCACTGGCCGTGGCTGGCCGCCCTGGCCGCCGCCGGCGGGGGGCTCTTCCTCCTCGGCTACTGGTTCTTCGATCGTCTGCGCGACTCGTTTGCGGAGGAGGTGTAGGGCTTGTCCGCGATTGCCCTCGAACGCGTCTCGAAGGTCTACCGCCGGTACGCCCACCAGCGGCGGTTCGCGACGCTGAAGAGCGCGCTGCTGACCGGCAGCCTGGTCCGGCACCTGCGCCCGGACGAGTCGTTCCGGGCCCTGGACGACGTGTCGTTGACGGTCGCGGCGGGCGCGACTTGCGGCGTCGTCGGCCGCAACGGGTCGGGCAAGAGCACCCTGCTGAAGCTGGTCGCGGGCATCACCCGGCCCACCGGCGGGCAGGTGCGGGTCGCGGGGCGGGTGTCAGCCCTGATCGAGCTGGGCGCGGGCTTCCACCCGGAGATCAGCGGCCGCGAGAACGTGTTCATCAACGGCGTCATGCTGGGGCTGTCACGGCGCGAGATCGACCGGCGCTTCGACGAGATCGTCGAGTTCGCCGAGCTCGAGGACTTCATCGACGCCCCCGTCAAGACCTACTCGTCGGGCATGTACATGCGGCTCGGGTTCGCGGTGGCGGTGCACGTCGACCCCGAGATCCTGCTCGTCGACGAGGTGCTGGCGGTGGGCGACGAGGGCTTCAGCCTGAAGTGCCTGGACAAGTTCGCGGAGTTCAAGCGCCGGGGCAAGACCATCCTCCTCGTCACCCACGCGCTGCCGATGGTCGAGCGCTTCTGCGACGAGGCGGTGTGGCTCGACGGCGGGCGGAAACGCCTGACCGGCGATCCGAAACGGGTCGTGCAGATGTACCTGGCGGACGTCGAGCAGACCGAGGACGCGCATCTCGCGGCCGAGGACGCGAAGGCACAGCAGAGCCCCGCGTCCTCCGGCAGCGCGCCGCCTCCGGCGGGGGAGGCGCCGGCGGCCGGGGGGCGGCCCGCTACGGAAGCGTCTCCGGCGGCGGAGACCGAGCCGGCGGCGCAGACTGTGCCCGCTGGGGAGGCGCGTCCTCCGGCGACAACCGTGCCGGCCGCGGAAGCGCCGCGCCCCGCGGCAACGCCGCCCCCGGTGGAGGTGGCGCCGCCCGCCGGGGCGCCGCCCGTCGCGGAAGCGCGGCCGGCCGCGGGAGAGTCCCCGTCACCGGCGGCGTCGCCGCCGGCACCGCCTTCCGCGGAGGGGGGCCGGCCCGATGCGGCCGCCCCCGGTGCCGCCGGTGATCAGCCCCCGGCCGACATGTTCAAGGCGAGAGAGGGCCGGTGGGGCTCCGGCGCGGTGCGGATCGAGCGGGTGACCCTCGAGAGCCGGCAGGGCGCCGCGCACGTGTTCCAGAGCGGCGAGCCGATGACCGTCCGCATGCGGGTCGTCGCCGACCGGCCGGTCGCCGACTTCGCCTTCGGCGTCAGCATCTTCAGCAGCGAGGGGGTGTGCTGCTACGGCACGAACACTCATCTAGAGGAGCTGGAGCCCACCCGGCTCGAAGGCGCCGGGGAGGTGGCGTTCGCCATCGATCGACTCGACCTGGTGGCGGGCACCTACAAGCTGGACGTCGCCGTGCACAAGCGCGACGGCTTCTCGTACGACTATCATCGTCTGCTCTACACCTTCCGGGTGAAGTCGGGCACGAAGGACGTCGGCATCTACCGCCCCCGGCACGCCTGGCGGTTCAGCGGGAACGTCCGCTTCAAGCCGCACCAGCCATGAAACGGACCACCCGCCGGTGACCGGCACATCGCTCGCGCTCCAGGCGGCATTGAGGTCGGCGGCGTCCCGCGCCGGGCTCGTGGGCCCCGCGCGGTCCCTGGCCGGCCTGTCCGCGTCCGCCAAGGGGTTCGCGGCGGCTGCGGCGGCGACCGACGCGCCGGTGGTGGTCATCGTCCCCGGCGCCGCCGACGTCGAGCAACTGGTGGCCGACGCCAGCTTCTTCCTCGGCAGCCTGACCGCCGCCTCGGCCCGCGAGCTGCGGCACCGGGTCCTGCCGTTCCCGTCCCACGAGGTCGATCCGTACCGCGGGCTCGCCCCCCACTTCGACGTCGCGGCCGCCCGGGGGCGGGCCCTGCATGGGCTCGCCGCCGGCACCGTCCGGGTGGTGGTGGCGGCGGCGGCGGCGCTCCTGCCCCGCGTGAGTCCCCCGGACCGCCTTCTCGCGGCCGGATCCCGGCTCGTCGCGGGCGCGTTCCTGGAGCCGCCCGACCTCGGCGATCTGCTCGCCGACGCCGGGTTCGTCCCCGAGGATCCCGTGGACGGGCACGGCCAGTTCTGCGTGCGCGGGGGCGTCGTCGACTTCTTCCCGGCCGGGGACGAGCACCCGATCCGGGCGGAGTTCGCCGGCGACAGCCTGGAGTCGCTGCGGCGCTTCGACCCGGCCACGCAACGCTCGACGGAGACGCTCGACCAGGCCGAGGTCTTTCCCCTGCGCGAGCTCTTCGAGCCGGCGCCGGGCCACGGTTCTCCGACCGCCGAGCCGGATCGGTCGGCCTGGCTCCGCGACTACCTGCGCCGTGTGCCCGGCGTCCGCGTCTTCCTGTCCGAGCGCGAGGCCTCGCGGGCGGCCATCGAGTCGCGCACCGAGCAGGCCGCCTCCGGCTTCGCGAATGCGCAGGCGCAGGGCGACCCGGCGCTTCCGCCCGAGGAGCTGCTCGTCGAGTGGCCGGTCCTCGATGCCTGGCTCGAGTCGCTCCCGCGGCTCGAGCAGCTCTGGGAGGACCAGGACACGGCGTCGGGGGCCCGCCACGTCGCCTGTCAGCCGGTGGTCGAGATGCACGGGCGGATCGGCGACTGGGCGGCCGAGATCGCCCGCTGCCGCGAGCGGGGCGATACCACGCTCCTCGTCGCGGGCACCCCCGGCCGGGCCGAGCGGGTCATCGAGCTGCTCGCCGACTACGACCTCACCGCCCTGTCGATCGACCACGCGGAGGAGACCGGCGGCGCCGCCCTGCTGGTGGCGACGGGCCAGCTCACCCGCGGGTTCCGGCTCCCCGACGCCGGCTTGCAGATCTTCGCCGAGCCGGACGTCTTCGACGAGGAGCGCCGGGTCCGCGAGCGCCGCCCCGCGGGTCCCGCCCGCTCGTTCCTCTCCGACTTCCGCGACCTGAAGGCGGGGGACCGCGTGGTCCACGTCGACCACGGGGTCGGGGTCTTCGTCGGGCTGAAGCAGATTCCCGTCGGGCTCGAGCACCACGAGTTCATGGAGCTGCGCTACGCGGGCGAGGACAAGCTGTTCGTGCCGGTGCAGCAGGTCGACCTGCTGCAGAAGTACTCGGGGGCCGCGAAGGCCCTCGACCGGCTCGGCGGCGCGTCGTGGGCGAAGACCAAGACCCGGGTCCGCCGCGCCATGCGCGACATGGCCGAGGAGCTGCTGAAGCTGTACGCCGCCCGCAAGGCGATGCCCGGGCACGCGTTCAGCCCGGACGCCCACTGGCACCGCGAGTTCGACGACGCCTTCGAGTACGAGCTCACCGCGGACCAGCAGGTCGCCATCGAGGACATCCGCCGCGACATGGAGTCGCCGGAGTCGATGGACCGGCTCCTCTGCGGCGACGTCGGGTACGGAAAGACCGAGGTGGCGATGCGGGCCGCGTTCAAGGCGGTGATGGACGGCAAGCAGGTGGGCTTCCTCGCCCCCACCACGGTCCTCGCGTTCCAGCACCACAAGACCCTGACCGACCGGTTCGCGGCGTTTCCCGTCCGCATCGACCTCGTCAGCCGGTTCCGGACCCGGGCCGAGCAGAAGCAGACGCTGACCGACCTCGAGGCGGGCCGGGTGGACATCATCGTCGGCACCCACCGGCTGCTCTCGAAGGACGTGCGGTTCAGCGACCTCGGGCTCCTCATCGTCGACGAGGAGCAGCGGTTCGGCGTGGCCCACAAGGAGCGCATCAAGCAGCTCCGGCGCCGGGTCGACGTGCTCACCATGACCGCGACCCCGATACCCCGCACCCTGAACATGTCGCTCGCCGGCATCCGCGACATGTCGGTCATCGAGACGCCCCCGAAGGACCGCCAGTCCATCCAGACCAACGTCGTCCGCTTCGACCAGCAGGTGATCGTCCGCGCCATCCGCACCGAGCTCGAGCGGGGAGGCCAGATCTACTTCCTGCACAGCCGCGTGACCTCCATCTACGCCATGGGCGAGCTGTTGACCCGTCTTCTCCCCGAGGCGCGCATCGCGGTGGCGCACGGGCAGATGGAGGAGGGCGCGCTCGAGCGGTGCATGGTCGACTTCGTGCGGCACGAGTACGACGTGCTGCTGGCCACCACCATCATCGAGAACGGCCTCGACATCCCCAACGCGAACACCATCATCGTGAACCACGCCGAGCGGTTCGGTCTCGCCCAGCTCTACCAGTTGCGGGGGCGGGTGGGGCGCTCCGACCGCCGGGCCTACGCCTACCTGCTGGTGCCGCCGGAGGGATCGCTGTCGCCGGTGGCGCGCCGGCGGCTGGCCGCCATCCGCGAGTTCAGCGACCTCGGCAGCGGGTTCCGCGTCGCCGCCCTCGACCTCGAGATCCGCGGGGCGGGGAACCTCCTGGGCGGCGAGCAGAGCGGCCACATCGAAGCGGTGGGGTTCGACATGTACGTCAAGCTGCTCGATCAGACCGTCCGCGAGCTGAAGGGCGAGGAGGTCGAGGAAGCCGCCCGGGCCGCCGTCAACCTCGACGTCGATCTCAAGATCGACGGCGACTACATCCCCGAGGCCAACCAGCGCCTGACCGTGTACCGCCGGGTCGCCTCGGCGCGCAGCGAGACCGAGCTGTCGGCGCTCGCCGACGAGCTGCGCGATCGCTACGGACCGGCGCCGCCTTCGATCTCGATGCTCGTCGAGTACGGGCGCGTCCGCCTCTTCGCCGACGAGCTCGGCATCGAGTCGCTCGATCGGAACGGCTCGCAGCTCGTCGTGAAGTTCAGGACCACGACGACGGTGGACCCCGTGCGGCTCATGCGGTTCGTCGAGCGGAGACGGGACCTGGAGCTGAAGCCGCCGGCCATGCTCACCGCCGACCTCCGGGCCGGCGGCGCCGCCCGGCGGCCCCGCGAGTCGCCGTCGTGGTGGACGGCCCGCGCCCGCAGCGACGAGGTCGAGGCGGGGTTCTCGCGGGCCGAGTTCCAGCGGGCTCGGCGCGATCGGGAGGGCCCGGCCTCGCTCCTGACCCGCGTCGGGGGCCTGCTGGTGGAGTTGCGCGGGCTGCAGGCGGTAGAATCGTGAAGAAGGTGACCGCCATGCCAAGAAACCCGTTTCGAGCCGCTATCCCGCTCTTCGTTCTCGGCGCCGTCCTCTCGGGTGCCTCCACCGCCGCCGCGCAGGGGCTGTCGTCGGGGATACCGGGGGCGGCGGTTTTCGAGCGGATTCTCGTGAAGATCAACGGCGGGCTCATCACCCAGACCGATCTGGAGCAGGCGCAGATCAACGCCCTGCGGACGCGCCCCTTGCCGCCGCAGACCGACGCCGAGCTGCAGAGGGCGCTGCAGGAGATCACCCCCGACGTGCTCGTGAACGCCGTCGACCAGATGCTGCTCGTGCAGCGCGGGCGCGACATGGGCTACTCGCTCGACGACGAGCAGTTCGAGGAGATCCTGGAGGGCATCAAGGTCGACAACGACATGACGGACGAGGAGCTCGTCGTCGCCCTGAGGCAGGAGCAGGGCATGAGCCTCGCGGAGCTGCGCGGCGTCATGGAAGAGCAGATGCTGGCCGGGCAGGTGCAGCAGGACCAGGTGCTCCGCCGGGTCTCGATGACCGACGTGGAGGCCCGCGAGTACTACGAGTCGAATCTGGAGCAGTTCACCCAGCCCGCCACCGTCATGCTGCGGGAGATCCTGGTCACGGTGCCGGCCGAGGGCGGGGCGTTCAACGTCGCGCGGGACAACCTGGCGCGGAGCCGCGCCGAGTCGGCCCTGGCCAGGGTGCGCGGCGGCGAGCCGTTCGAGGCGGTCGTCGCCGAGCAGTCCGACGGCGTGTCGAGCGCCAACGGCGGCCTGATCGGACCCATCGCCCTCGCCGACCTCGCCGACGAGGTCCGCCTCCGCATCGAGGCGCTCGAGGTCGGCGAGGTCGGCGACGTCGCGCGCACGCCGGCCGGCCACCAGATCCTGAAGCTGGAGTCGTCCACCGCCCCCGCCCCGACGCCGTTCGAGGAGGTGCGCGAGGAAATCGTCAACAACGTATTCAACGAACGCCGGCTCGAGGCCCTCGACCGCTACCTGACCACGCTTCGGAACGAAGCGATCATCGAGTGGAAGGACGACGGGCTGAAGGCGATCTACGAGGATCGCCTGACCCGCCCGCGGACCCCTCCACCCGGATTCTGAGGCCGTCCCGGCCGACCGAGGCTCCGGGCCGCGATTCGACCGTGGTCCGGATGAACGCCATGTCCCACCCGGCGCCGGACGCGGAGCCGCGTCCAACCGTCGCCATCGGTTCCGTCGCCCTGGACTCTCCGTTCGCCCTCGCCCCGATGGCGGGGATGACGGACACCGCGTTCCGCCGCCTCGTCAAGCGGGGCGGCGGCTGCGGGCTGGTGGTGACCGAGATGGTCAGCTCCGAGGGTCTCGTGCGCGGCATCGACCGGACCCTCGAGTACGCGGAGTACACGGAAGAGGAGCGGCCGGTCTCGATCCAGATTTTCGGCGGGGACCCGGGCAAGATGGCGGCGGCGGCGCAGATCGTCGAGGGCATGGGCGCCGACATCGTGGACGTGAACATGGGCTGCCCCGTCCCCAAGATCGCCAAGCACCATGCGGGATGCAGCCTCATGCGGACGCCGGAGCACGCGGCCGAGGTCATCGGGGCCATGACGCGGGCGGTGTCCATCCCCGTCACCGTCAAGATGCGGTCCGGCTGGGACGGCGAGCACGTCAACGCGCCCGACCTCGCGAAGCGGGTCGAGCAGGTGGGCGCGTCCGCGGTGGCGGTGCACGGCCGGACCGCGGCGCAGTCCTACACGGGGCGCTCGGACTGGTCGCTGATCGACGAGGTGGCCCGCCGGGTGTCGATTCCCGTGTTCGGCAGCGGCGACTGCGTGACGCCGGACGACCTCGTGGGGCGGATGCGCGACACGGCCGTCACAGGGGTGCTCGTGGGCCGCGGTGCGCTCCGGAACCCCTGGATCTTCGACCAGGCGCGGGCCGCGTGGGGTGGCGGCGACCCGCCGCCGGTGTCGCTGCAGGAGCGCGGCCGGTTCCTCCTCGCCTACATCGACCTGCTGCTGAGCGAAGCGACCGAGATCGAGCGGGACGGCTTCCGGCACACCGCCGGCCTCGATCGGCGCGTCGGCCCCAAGCGCCGGAGCCCCGCGAGCCGGGAGCGGTGGATCGTGAACAAGCTGCGCGCGCTCGGTTCCTGGTACACGAAGGGGATCGACCACGGCTCGCACCTGCGCACCGCGATCAACACCGCTCCGTCGCTCGATGTGCTGCGTGCGCTCATCCGCGACTTCTTCGCACTCGACGAGCCGCCGCGGGAAACGGGTCCGTCCCCCGCCGCGGTCGCGGCCGCCGGACCCTCGGCGGCGACCGGGCGGCCCGCGGCGGCCAGCCGCGGGGACTCGTCGCCGCCCGGCTGAGAAGCGCACACCACCACATCGCGCGCCCCGAGGCCCCGGGCGGCCATCGTTGCCGGGGAATGGCATGATCGCTGCCTGGGGAAGGGATGCGGCGGGGACCAGGGGTAGCGAGAGACCGTCGCAAGACGAACGCGGGTGCGCGGGGACGGAGAGGAAGAGGACCGTCGACCAGATGCCGAGACTGATCGCGAGCGCCACCGTCGTCCAGGCGGCGGGCAACCTGCCGAAGCGCATCGAGGAGTACGCCGGTCGCGTGAACACCGGTGACGAGGATCTCAGCGTCGCCCGGATGGTCGCTCCCCAGGGGTGGATCGAGCCGGGGCAGCGGCCCGAGTTCCGCGAGTTCACGGTGGTGCTGCGTGGCCTGCTGCGGGTCGAGCACGAGTCGGGCGCCATCGATGTGCGGGCCGGGCAAGCCGTCGTCGCCGAGCCCGGCGAGTGGATCCGCTACTCGAGTCCCGAGGCCGGCGGGGCGGAGTACGTCGCGGTGTGCATGCCGGCCTTCGCTCCGGACACCGTCCACCGCGACCCCGCCTGAGGGCGTCCGACCCGGCGACGGGCGAGGGCGGCCGGCAGGAGCAGCCGGGGGGCGCCTCGCCGCGGTACCGTCCCCGCCCCGAGTGCGGATCCGCGGGCGGACTTGGCGTATGATGCACCGGTCGTGCCGTCGGACGACGAGGCGGCATGGCCTCTCCCGCCGCGCGAGGGGCCGGCGGCGAGGGAGCCCGGCGCGCCGCCGCCGGATCCCCCGCCCCCGGGCGCGTTCAGGGCGTCACCTGTTTCGGAGGTCGGTCATGAAGAAGCTGGGCAACGACGGCGACACCGGCGGCTCCGCGCCGGAGTGCTGGTGCATGGCGATGCTCCGGCCCCTCGGCTGGCTGCTCGCCGCCGTCCTGCTCGTGGCGGCCGAGCACCTTCAGGGTCGGTGGCGCGTCCGCCAGCGCCTCGGCTGGCTGCTCGCCGCCGCGGTCCTGGCCGCGCTCGGCGCCGCCGCGGTCCTGGCCGCCGAGCCGGACCCCGACGAGTGGGTCGACGACCTGACGCCCATCACCGCCGCCGACTGGAGCTACGAGCGGGCCGCCCATCTCGTCGAGCGCGCCGGTTTCGGGGCGACCCCGGCCGAGATCGAGCGGCTGGCCGCGATGACCCCCGCGGCCGCCGTCGACGCGCTCGTCGAGTTCGCCGCCGTCGACGACCGCGGCGTCCCCGCGTTCGAGCCCTCGCCGATCTGGGACCCGGGAATGGACCCGTTCCCGAAGAGCCGGGCCGAGGCGGTGCGCATCGCGCGCGAGACCGGAACGTCGATGGGGGTGGCGATGCTGCCCGCGAGCGAGTCGCGCCGGCTCCAGCCCGTCGTCAACACGTTCTTCTACGGCCTGCGCGCGAACGCTATAGAGACCCAGCGGCTCGCGACGTGGTGGGGCGAGCGCATGCTGACGACCCGCCGGCCCCTCGAGGAGAAGCTCACGCTGTTCTGGCACGGGCACTTCGCCACCGGCGCCGGCAAGGTGCGGGA
This sequence comes from Vicinamibacterales bacterium, assembly GCA_965207615.1. Lineage (GTDB taxonomy): Bacteria > Acidobacteriota > Vicinamibacteria > Vicinamibacterales > UBA8438 > JAJEEA01. The sequence continues at coordinate 5,227,388 of CBDBMZ010000003.1, read as the reverse complement.
CGCCCGCATGATGCACCGCCAGAACGAGATGCTGCGGGCCAACGCGGCCGGCAACTTCCGCGATCTGCTCGTCGGCATCCTCACCGACCCCGCGATGCTCGTCTATCTCGACAACGGCGAGAACCGGAAGGACCATCCCAACGAGAACTTCGGGCGCGAGCTGCTCGAGCTGTTCACGATGGGAGTCGGCAACTACACCGAGCGGGACATCCGCGAGGCCTCCCGCGCGTTCACGGGGTGGACCAACGACGCCCTGGCCTTCCGGTTCGACGCCGAGAACCACGATTTCGGCGAGAAGACGTTCCTCGGGCGGACCGGCGCCTTCGACGGCGACGACATCATCGACATCATTCTCGAGACCCCGGTGACGGCCGAGTTCATCGCCGGCAAGCTCTACCGGTTCCTGGTCCGAGAGGGGCTCGACCCGGCCACCCGCGCCGCCCTGGGCGACACGTTCCGCGAGGCCGGGTACGAGCTGCGCCCCCTGCTCCGGCGGATCTTCCTGTCGAGGGACTTCTACAGTCCGGCCTCGGTGGCCACGCAGATCAAGAGCCCGGTGCAGCTCGTGGTCTCCACCTACCGGAAGCTCGGCTTGACCCGGTTGCCCACCGTTCCCGACTTCAACCGGCTGACGGCGGGCCTGGGACAGACTTTGTTCAATCCCCCCAACGTGGCGGGCTGGGCCGGCGGCAGGACGTGGATCACCCCGGCCTTGCTGCTCGAGCGGGGCAACCTGTTCCGGGGGGTCCTGTTCCCCGACCGCGACGGGTTCTGGGCGCCCGACCGGAACGTCCCCGGCATTTACGCGCGGGTGGGCCGGCGGATCGACCAGGGGATGAACATCACCGCGGCCACCCAGGAGGGCGGCGACGCCGAGTCGAGCCGCCTCGTCGACCGCGACGAGGAGTACAACACCCGGTACGGCGGCTACATGGGCTACGTCATGGCCTTCGACCGGCTGATCCCGATTCCGAGAGCGACCGCCGACCTCGACCTCGTCGCCCTGGTGACGGCGGCCGGCGCCACGACGGCGGAAGCGGTGGTGGACCACTTCGTGCGGCGGTTCCTGCGCGTTCCCGTGGACGAGGCGGCCCGGGCGCTGCTCGTCGAGCGGTTGCGGGAGGACCTGGGAGGCGACCGCCTGCCGGCGCCGGGACCGCGGGTCGAAGGGGCATTGCGCTCGCTGCTCTATCTCGTGCTGAGCGCTCCCGAGTACCAGCTCGCGTAGGCGTCTGCGGCGCGCCGGCGGGACGATGACCCGTGGCCGGGCTACCGACCCGGCGGTTTGCGCACCGGGCCTTCGACGCGGGCCTCGCGCGGCGGGGGGCTTCCTTTGCGGGTTGCGCGTCGGCGAAGACCCGCGACGCGCCAGCGGTTCGCGGAGGCGCCCAGGCGGCGATTCCGGATCAGGATTGGAGCAGGAGACGATGACTATCCGCCATCTCAACGGCTGTGGGCGCTCGCGGCGCGATTTCCTGCGCAAGGGTCTGTACGGCATCGGGGTCGCGGCGGGGCTCCCGGCGCTGCTCGACCGGACCACGGCGGCGCTGACCGCGCAGGCCCTCGAGGGCACCAGCGCCGAGAGCCGGCCCGAGCGCATCCTGGTCGTCGTCGAGCTCTCCGGCGGCAACGACGGCCTGAACACCGTCGTCCCGTTCGGCGACGACGAGTACTACCGGGTGCGGCCGAGACTCGGCATCCGGCCCGGCGAGGTCATCCCGATCGCCGACGGCTACGGGCTGCACCCGTCGATGAAAGGGTTCGAGCGCCTGTACAAGGACGGCATGCTGGGCGTCGTGCACGGATGCGGCTACGACAACCCCAGCCTGTCGCACTTCTCGTCGATGGGCTTCTGGCACACCGGCGTGCCCAACGGCGGCGAGCCCCTCGGGTGGCTGGGCCGCCTCGCCGACGGCGCCTACGACCACGACGCCCAGGGCAACGTGATCGTCAACATCGGGACCCGCCAGTCGCTGGCGGTGCAGGCGCGGCACCACCAGCCCCTGGTCTTCAACGATCCCCGCAGCTTCCGCCGGGTGGGCTCCGAGGCCGAGAAGGAGGCGATCGAGCGGCTGCGGCCGAAGGCGCCCGAAAACCCCGCCCTCGAGTTCCTGGCCTCGACCGCGGCCAACGCGGTCGAGAGCTCGCAGTTCGTCCGGGACGCGTCGGCCGCGTACCGCACCCCCGTCGACTACGGCATCGGCGGGCTCTCGCCACAGCTCCGGCAGGTGGCGGCGCTCATTCACGCGGGGATGCCGACGAGGCTCTACTACGTCGCCTACCAGGGCAACTCGTTCGACACCCACGTGCACCAGGCCGACCCGCACTCGCGCCTGCTCACGTACACCGCCGACGCGATCCGCGGGTTCATGGAGGATGTCGCGCGCATTGGCCGCGCCGACGACGTGGCGGCCATGGTGTTCACCGAGTTCGGCCGCCGCGTCGAGGAGAACGCGAGCCTCGGCACCGACCACGGCACCGCGACCCCGATGTTCGTCGTCGGCTCCGGCGTCGCCGGCGGGCTGCACGGCCGGCACCCCAGCCTGACCGATCTGGACGACGGCAACCTCAGGATGACCACCGATTTCCGGCGCGTCTACGCGTCGATGATCGAGGAGTGGCTCGGTTTCGACGACAGCGCGTCGATTCTCAAGGGGTCGTTCGAGCCGATGCGGCTGTTCGTGTAGACGTCCCCAGCCGCCTCAGCTTCTCGACCAGGGTGGTCCGCTTGAGCCCCAGCCGGCGCGCCGCCTGCTGGCGGTTTCCCCCCGAGTCGTCCAGCGCCCGCCGGATCAGCTCGCGCTCGATGCCGGCGATGTAGGCGGCCATGTCGAAGCCGTCCTCGGGGATGGCGGGCAGGGCCGCCGGCTCCGACAGCGGCGCCTGCTGCAGCTCCGGGGGCAGATCGTCGACGTCGATCCACGCGCGGGTCCGGCTGAGGGTGAGGGCGCGCTCCATCGCGTTCTCGAGCTGGCGGATGTTGCCCGGCCACTCGTACGCCATCATGCGGCGCATCGCCGCCTGGGTGACGGTCACCTCCCGCGAGCGGCCCTGCTGCCGGCTGAACCCCTCGACGAAGTGCCGTACGAGCAGCGGGATGTCCTCGCGCCGTTCCCGAAGAGGGGGCAGGAAGATCGGGATGACGTTCAGGCGATAGTACAGGTCCTCCCGGAATCCGCCGTCGCGGACCATCTGCACGAGATTCGCGTTGGTGGCGGCGATGATGCGGACGTCTATCCGGATCGGCCGGTCGTCTCCGATGCGCTCGAACTCGCGTTCCTGCAGCACCCGCAGCAGCTTCGCCTGCAGGGGTGCGCTCATGGTGCCCACCTCGTCGAGAAACAGCGTTCCCTCGTGCGCCGACTCCAGCCGACCCTGCCGGGTGCCGACGGCGCCGGTGTAGGCGCCGCGGACGTGGCCGAAGAGCTCGGACTCGAGCAGGGTCTCGGGCACCGCGCTGCAGTTCAGGGCGACGAAGCGATGGCCGCGCCGGGGGCTGTTGTGGTGAATCGCCCTGGCCGCGAGCTCCTTGCCGGTGCCGGTCTCCCCGGTGATGAGGACCGTGCTCGGGCTCGCGGCCACCGTCTCCAGCAGGTCGAACAGCTCTCGCATCCTCGGGCTGCGTCCCACGAGGCCCTCGAACCGGTAGCGCTCCTGGATCTGAGATCGCAGCCAGGCGTTCTCGGATCGGAGGCGGCGCTGCTCGAGAGCGGACCGCATCACGTGCAGCAACTGGCCGAACTGGAACGGCTTGGTGATGAAATCCGCCGCGCCGCGCTTGATCGCGGCCACCGCGTCGGTGACGGTGCCGAAGCCGGTCACGACGATGCAGACGATGTCGGGATACCGTTCGAGGGCGGCGTCCAGCACCGCGGTGCCGTCGATGCCCGGCAGCCGCAGATCCGTCAGCACGACGTCGAAGGCACATTCCGCCAGGCGCTCGACCGCCGTCTCCCCGTTGTCGACCTGGACCACGCGGTAGCCCTCGTCGGCGAGCCGCTGAGCGGTGACCTCCCGCAACGAGGTCTCGTCCTCCACCAGCAGCACCGGGATCTCGCGTTCAGGCATGGGCGCCGGCCCTTCTCGACACCGCATGGCGGCGGCGCCTTCGGCGCGGATCGGCTAATGGAAGGGTCGTCAGTGGCCGATACCATCCTTGAGCCGGTTCGGGAGCGGAGACGAAGGCGGGGACGGGCCGGGCGAAACGCGAGCGTCTGTCATGATTGACGATAGAAAAACCCTCTCGATCGCGCAGGCGTGCGAGTTGGTGGGAGTCAGCCGCCGCACCATCTACAACTGGATCGCCGGCGGCAAGGTCGAGTACGTGCGGACGGCCGGCGGTTCGGTGCGGATATTCGTCGATACGCTGTGGCGCGACCCGCGCGCGGGCACGGCCCCGACGGAACCGCCGCACGCGGATTGACGGCGACTCGCATCGCGTGCCCCGGCAACGATGGATATTTCCCAGATGGACCAGCCGACCGAACTCGGCGCTCTTTTCCATCGGTTGAACAACCAGCTCGGCATCATTCTCGCGAACGCCGAGCTTCTCGACGCGCAACTCGAGGACGACGCGACCCGCGCGCGGGCGTCTCAGATCGTGACGAGCGTCGTCGAAGCGATCAGCGCCGCCCGTTACATCCAGGAACGTTTCCGCAACTGAGCGCGCCGGCTTCCAGCTCCCGCCCTGCACCGGCCAACCTCCGGCCACGCCACGCCCGTTCGTCCCGGGTCGCCGACCCCGACGTCGCCCTCCGGCCGGTCCGGATCGCCTCCCTCAGCCCCCCGGCCGACCGTCAATACAATGACAAATCGGAGCGCGTCCTGTCAATTCGATGACGGCCGGTCGGGTTCGGCGCGGGATGGGAAGACTCGGAAATAGTGTTTGGGCAGTCAATAAAGGGCATTTTCTACAATAGTTTGCAGCCAATTCTGTGCTGCTGAGATCTTTGTCGATAGCGCTTGTCGCAAACTGGCACATCACTTGCTTAATTGTCTCCGTACATGGCGGCTCCCTCATCCCGACGGGCAGGGCGCCGCGCTGGACCGATGTCCCGGAGGCGACCATCATGAAAGCGCAAGCATCCGACGGCAGGGATCACGACCGCATCGCCGCGGGCGTGCCGTTCGTGGAAGCGATGGCCCGGCGCATGGCTTCTTCCATGCCGCACTCGATAGACCTCGGCGACCTCGTGCAGGACGGCATGATCGGGCTCATCGACGCGGCCCACCGGTTCGACGAGCGGCGCGGCATCAAGTTCGAGACCTTCGCGGAGCGCCGTGTTCGCGGTGCGATGATCGATGCCTTGCGCCGCGACGCCTGGCCCCGCGGAATTCGCAAGGTCCGGCGTGAGCTCGAGGCGGCCCGCGAGAAGCTGCGTCACGAGCTCGGAACCGAGCCGTCGCTCGCAGACCTCGCGCGGCACATGGGCTGCGACGAGGCGGCGCTGAGCCGGACCATCGTCCGCATCAAGGCGATCGAATCGACGTCGCCCCTCGCCGCCGTCGATCCCGGGCAAGGCGCCAACCTGCCTCCGGTCATGATGCCGCCGGAGCAGCCGAGACCGGATCGGGTCTGCGAGCAGGGCGACATCGCCAGGCGGGTGCGGGACGCCATCAAGGCTTTGCCGGCCCGCGAGCGGAAGGTCATCGGCCTCTACTACTACGGCGACGTGACGATGAAGGAGATCGGCAGCGAGATCGGGGTGAACGAGTCCCGGGTGTCGCAACTGCACGCGCGCGCGGTGCAGCGCCTCCGCAAGGAGCTGGGCCAGGACCTCGATCCCAGGGCGATGGCCGCGACGACGGCCGGCGGGAGGCCGGCGGTCCGCGGCCGTCGGCGTCTGAACATGGCGAAGGCCCGGGTGCCCGCCGCCCGCAGGTCGACCGCCGCGTGACCCGGGCTGCGACGGTTCCCTCGCCCGCCAATCGTCGCCTTCGGCTCCGCTTGGCGCCCAACCAACCCTCCAGGAGTCCGCGCCGTTCACGGCGACTCCTCGCCCGCCAATCGTCGCCTTCGGCTTCGCCTGGCGCCCAACCAACCCTCCAGGAGTCCGCGCCGTTCACGGCGACTCCTCGCCCGCCAATCGTCGCCTTCGGCTCCGCCTGGCGCCCAACCAACCCTCCAGGAGTCCGCGCCGTTCACGGCGACTCCTCGCCCGCCAATCGTCGCCTTCGGCTCCGCCTGGCGCCCAACCAACCCTCCAGGAGTCCGCGCCGTTCACGGCGCAGACTCCTACCTCATCACCTCGTGGGCCATGCGGAGCAGGTCGCGGCGCCGGAACGGCTTGGCCAGCCATCGGCATCCGCTCTCGACGAGGAAGCGTTCGGCGTCGGTGCCCGCCACGTCGCCGGTGACGAAGATCACGCGGCGGGCCAGCGAGGGGTTCCTCTCGCACAGCCACCGGTAGAACGCGCGTCCGTCGAGCCGCGGCATCTTCAAGTCGCAGATGACGAGGTCGAAGGACTGGCCGTCGACACGCGCGAGTGCCTCTTCGCCGTCGGCGGCGCGCTCCACGCGGTAGCCGGCGTCGGCCAGCGAGTCGGCCACCGCGGCCGCGAGAGCCGGCTCGTCCTCCACGAGCAGGATGCTGGCGCCGGCGGAGGGCGCTGGGAGGAGGGTCGCCGCCGGTGCCGCGCGGGATACCCCGGCGCGGGCGGGAAACGACACGAAGAACGACGCGCCGTCGCCGGGCGTCGAGTCCACCCGAATCCTCCCGCCGTGTTCCTGAACGATGGCGTAGGCCACGGTCAGCCCGAGCCCCGTGCCCTTGCCGATCGCCTTGGTGGTGAAGAAGGGATCGAAGATCCGGTTCCGGACGTCCTCCGGAATCCCCGGCCCGTCGTCGTTGATCTCCAGCGTGACCATGTCCTGCGCCTCGTCGTACCAGCTTCGGGCGACGAGCGACCCACGCCCGTTGGCGGCGAGCATCGCCTGCTCGGCGTTGATGATCAGGTTCAGCAGCACCTGCTTCACCTGGTGGGGGTCGGAGAAGATGGGGGGCAGCCCGCCGGCGAGGGCGTCGAGGGTCGAGATGTTCGACACCCGCTGCTCGTAGGCGCGCGAGGCCAGGGTGTCGTGCACGATCTCGTTCATGTCGACGAATGCGCGCGTGGTGTTGCGCTTGCGGGCGAACGTCAGCAGGTTCCGCACTATCTTGGCCGCCCGCTCGGCCTCGCCGAGAATCGTCTCGACGCCGCGCTTCGTCTCCGCTTCGACGGGGCGCGCCGCCAGGCGCTCGGCGCACGTCAGGATGGTCGCCAGCGGGTTGTTGAGCTCGTGGGCCACACCCGAGATGGTCTGGCCCAGGGCCGCCATCTTTTCCGACTGCACCAGCTCCTGCCCCGGGTCCCGCCCCTGCGCCTCGAGCTTCCGCCGCTCGCTGACGTCGCGCACGAGGGCGTCGAGGCGGGGCGGAGGCGAGTCTCCCGCCGCGTGCAGGGCGGCGGTGACCTCGACCCACATCGAGCTGCCGTCGACCCGCCGGAGACGGACGAGGTAGTTGCTGACGGCCCCGTCCCGGCGCAGCCGCGCGATGAAGTCGCCGCGGGCCCGGTCGTCGAGGAACCGTTCGGCCGCGAAGGGCCGCACCCGGTCGTCGGGCTCGTCCGGGTCGAACCCGAACATGAGCTTCAGATGCGGGTTGGCGCTCAGCGTCTCGACGCCGGCGGCGCCGAGGGCGCCGACGTAGATGCCCTCGGGGATGGACTCGTACAGCCCGGCGAGCAGTTCCGCCGGAGGACGGGAGGAACCGCGGGGGCCCATACGGGATGGTGGCGGTGGAGCGCCGCCCGGGTACGGGTCACCTGGACCGCGGACGTACCCGGGCGGTCGGGATGTCAGTTGCCGCGCGGCGCGGGGGGCGTCGGCGTGGCATAGGCGGACTGGGACGCGTACTTGTTCATGACCGCGTCCTGGATGTCCGAGGGCGAGGCGCCGAGGGCATGCATCTGCATCGCGTCACGCGCGACAGCAAGGCAGTGCGATCAGGTCATGCCGTGGATGTCCCACTCGGTCACGGCCCCGTTCGGGGCCCGCGACTCGACGAAACAGTCCGTGTTTCCCACGTGCCCGTCGGTCTGGCCGCAGCCGCAATAGCAGGGCACGTAATCGAGCACGTCCGGGTTCCGGGCCGCGAACACATAGGCCTGCCTCATCAGGTCGGCGGGGCCGGCCGTCTGCGGCACGTAGGGGAGCGGCGGCATCGGCAGTCCCTCGAGGTCCTCGCCGCTGAACTGCGCGGCCGCCGGCGCCGGCGCTCCGGCGCTCGCGGTCGTCCCGGCCGTCGCGGTGGAGGATGCGGGGGACGCCGGTGCTTCCCCGGCCTGCTCGGGGGCCACCGCGGCCCGGTCACCCCCCACGAGGAAGAGGGCCCCGGCGCCGGCGACCGCGACGACGGCGAGTGCAATCAACGCCCACCGCCCGCCGCTCGAGCGGGGCGCGACCGGGGGAGGCGCGGGAGGAGGCTGCCTGGGCAGCTTGCGACGTTGCTTGGAAGCCATTGGCGCATTCTATCAGAAGGAGATGCGCCGTCACGGCCCGGGGCCGAGGGCGAAGGTCATGCGGCCGTCGAGCGCGATACTGCCGTCGTCGGTCTTCGCGATACCGTGCAACTGGCCCATGCGGCTGCGCAGGCGCCTCACGTTGACCTCGATGTGCACGACATCGCCGGGATGGGCCGGATGGCGATAACGCACCCGCTCGATACCGACGATGTAGATGAGCTTCTCGCGGTTCTCCGGTTTCGAGAGTATCAGGATCGCGCCCACCTGGGCGACCGCCTCGGTCAGGATCGTCGGCGGCAGCACCGGGCGCTCGCGGGGCCGGCGCGTGAGGTACCGTTCGTTCAGGGAGACGTTCTTGATGCCGACGATGCGCTTGTCGACCTCGAACTCGGTGATGCGGTCGACGAGGAGGAACGGATAGCGATGGGGCAGAATCCGCTCGATGGCGGCGTAGTCGAGCGGCAGACTCAACGGCTCCATCGGGCGTCGCGTCAGGACGACGGCGCGACGGTCTCGGTTCCCGCGGCGGAACCGGTCGTGTCGTGGGTGCCGGTGGCGGCAGGGAGCGGCTCCGCCGTGGCGTCGGCGGGCAGCAGCGGCGCCAACTGCGCGGCGACGATCGACGCGGTCGCCTGAACCGCGTCGCTCGACTCCCAACCCTCGCGCAACTCGGCCGAGAGCACGCCGATGCAACGCTCCGACACCATCAGCGGTGCGACCAGGGCGCCGGCGTCCGACCCTTCCGATTCGACGACCTGAATGCGCTTCGCGGTGAACGCGGTGGACGTCGGGTTGGGCCCGGCCTGCGGAATCGAGCCGATGCGCTCCAGGGTTCCCGGGGCGTATCCGTGTCCGAGGGCGGGCTGAAGCGCCCGCGCGCTCTCGTTGCTGACCCAGATGATGATGCCGCTGGCGTTCATCAGCGCCGCGGTTCGCGCCAGCAGGCCGGGCAGTTGATCCCGGTTCGTCAGGTTGCTGAAATCCGTGCACAGCGCTGCGGTGGCGGCGAGATCCGGCACCGCCTTCGTGGCGGGCGGCTTCCGCCTCGGTTCCTCGCCGGCCGCCGGGGAGACCGAGGCCTGCGCCGCGTCCCCGCTGTCGACCGGCGGCAGATCGAGCTCGTCGTCGTCCGAATCGGCGTCCAGCGACAACAGCGACAGTCCGTTGGCCTCGGGGACGTGGTACTCGCCGTCGTCGGGGGGCGGATTGTCCCGTTCCGAGGAGGCGCCCGACGGCGCGAGCACCAGCATCGACAGGACGATGACGACCACGGCCGTCCACATCATCCTCGACTGGTTCGCCCGCGCGGTGCTCATCACGTCGAGACGCGACGTGCGCTCTTCCTGCTGGGCCGCCTGCACGTGCGCGCCGGCGCGGGCGACCAGCTCGAATCCCCGGGTGAAGATCAGGTCCGATGCCTGCAGCGGTTGATCGGAGCCGACGTACCCGCGGGCTTCCTCATCCAGGTTCCGGATGTCGCCGACCGCCGCGACCGCATCGTTGAGGGCCGCGAGGGTGTCCGGGTTCGAAACCTGCCGCTTGAGGTTGTCGAGGCTGTCGAGGACCGCCTGGAGATGGGTCTCGACCTGGGAGGCCCAGTACTCGCCGTCCTGACCGTCCGCGACATAGGCCTGCTGGGCGCTCCTCAGCTCGGCGAGGGTGAGCTTGAGCGTCCAGCCGAGGTCGGTGAAGACCCGCTCCCCGCCCTGCTCGTCGGCGAGAGCGGCGTTCGAAAGGCGGATCTGGTTACCCGCGAAGCCCAGCGTCGCGAGTGCTACGATGACGACAACGGTGCGAACCCAGCGGCTCCCCATAATTGGGAGGTTACTATACCATCGTTGGTCCGGGAGTCGTGCGCATCGGCGCACGCCACGGGCGGCGGTCCTTCGCTCGCCGTGACGGCGGGGTCGCGGAACGGGCTCTGACAGTGCGGTCTCCGGTTGCGTTCATCATCAATCCGGTTGCGGGGTCGTCGCGGCGAGGGAGCGGGCCCGCCGATCTCATCGACGTGATCCGACTACGCTGCGCCTCCGCCGGCGCCGACCACGAGGTGGCCTTCACGGAGCGGCCCGGTCACGGCCGCGAACTCGCGGAGGCCCTCGCGGGGCGCGGCTTCTCCCCCGTGGTCGCCTGGGGAGGGGACGGCACCGTCAACGAGGTGGCCTCGGCGCTGATGCGCGGGGACGCGGTGCTGGGCATCGTGCCGGCGGGCTCGGGCAATGGCCTGGCGCGTGAGCTCGGCATCAGCCTCCGGCCCGGGGAGGCGATCGAGACGGCGTTGCGCGGCCGCGACCGCGTCATCGACGTGGGGGAACTGGCCGGCCGGCCCTTCGTGAACCTCGCGGGGGTGGGGCTGCCGGCGTCGGTGGCCGACCTGTTCGCCCGCCTGGCCGGCCGCGGGCGGGCCGGCTACGTCCTGGCGACGGCGCGTCGGCTCGTCCGCTACCGGAGCCGGCGGTACACGCTCGTGACGGAAGGGCGCGCGGTCGAGCGGAGGGCTCTCCTCATCGAGGTGGCCAACGGCCGGCAGTACGGCAACGGGGCGGTGATCGCGCCGCGCGCGCGACTCGACGACGGCCTGCTCGACCTCGTGTCGGTCGACCCGATCAGCCGCGCGCGGGCCGCGTGGGGTCTGTGGCGCCTCTTCAACGGCACCGTCGACCGCCACCGCTACGTTCACTGCTCACGGGTCGCCGGGGTGACGATCTCCGCCGAACGGCCGCTCCGGTTCCACGTCGACGGAGAAGCGGTGCAGGGCGGGTGTACGCTGTCCGCCACGATTCATCCGAAGGCGCTGCGGGTCAGGGTGCCGGCGGCCGCCGGCGGATGATCCGCGCCGTCGCGGCGGACCGGCTACCAGTCCCAGGCGTTCGACGCCTCGTCCCAGAGCGCGTAGCATTCCTGCGCGAGGCCCGTGGCGAAGAACGCCTCGGGGAGCGTGTACATCGAGCCCATCATCTCGACGAGCTCTCCGTCCCGGTACCAGGACGACACCACGTGGCCCTCGAGCGGCCGCCCGTCGTTCTCGACCAGCTCGGTCGACTCGATCCGTATCCGCCACGCGGCGATCCTGTCCTGGCCGTCCGGGCCCACGAAGTCCGGGCCCATGAAGGTGATCTCGTTGCCGTCGTGCTCGAAGTCGGTGACGCCGTCGACCGCCGCGATCTGGTCCCCGAACGAGCTCACGAGGTTGACCTCGCCCGGCTGCATGGCGCACGCCGCCAGCACCGGGACCGCGACCAGCAGCAGGCTCCGAAGGTGTTCAGTCACGACCCTGTCCCTTCATCGTTCGCCGCCCTGCAGGCTCGTCCGCCCTGAACAGGGCGCGCGGCTCGGGGCGGCCAGGCTTGCTTCTAGTCGCTGGCGTCGGCGATCCGGGCGTCCGACCGGGGCCGCAGAATCGCGTACGTGGGCAGGCCGATGCCGTCGAGGTGCCTCAGCACGTCCCCGGCCGGCGAGGCGTCGAGGTCCTCCGCCTGGAACTTCACCTTCACGTAGTCCTCGAGCCCGGCTTCGACCTCCGGGGCCTTGAGGGTCGTGCGGTCCATGGTGAGGCAGTTCTTGCACCACGTGGCCCACATGTCGACGAGTACCAGCTTGTCCTCGGCCTTCGCCGCCGCGAGGCCCGCGCCGAGCGATGCGTGCCAGCCCTCTTCCAGCAGCGCCTGCACGCTGCTCGCGACCTCGTCGGGATCGACCCAGCGCTGTGCGAACAGTCCGTAGCCGATGTAGCCGTAGTACACCGCGGTGCCGAGGATGAACACGCCGAAGGCGTGCTTGACGTGGACCATCCAGGCGCCCGGCTTCGGCATCCACGACAGCCCCGCCCCCGCGATGGGCCACGGCAGGGCCATCCCGATGCCGAGGACGAACGGCAGCGCGAGCGCGATCGTGGTGCCGGTGCCGTAGAGGTTGCTCGAGAACACGATGACCTGGATGACCACCGGCGCCACGCACGCGCCGGCCAGCAGGGCGGCCACCGCGCCCATGCCGAACGCGACCAGGAACGACCCGGCCCGGTTGGCGTCCCCCGCGAACCGGGACTGCAGCCGCGAGAAGTCGATGGCGAGGACGTCGAACATCGCCAGGCCGAGGACCACGAAGAGGGCCGCGATGCCGACGTTGAACCAGGGAGACGCATTGATCGTCCCGAAAGAACCCGCGGTCAGGATGACGACCAGGCCGAGAGCCCCGTAGACGAGGGCCATCGCGGCGCCGTAGGCCCCGCCCAGGGCGAAGCCCCGCAGGCGGGAGCCGGCCTTGGCGCCGGCGCCGATGATGGCGAGGTTGATGGGGATCATCGGCAGCACGCAGGGGGTCAGGTTCAGGGCGAGGCCGCCGACGAGTATCAGCAGCAGGATCGCCAGCGGCCCGCGGCCCTCGAACCAGCCGCGCTCGCCCTCGCCCGACTCCGAGGCCGCCATGAAGTCGAGGAACGCCTCGGTGCCGAGGTACCCCCCGGTGCTGCCGAGCACCTCGAAGTCCTCGAGCGCGGTCATCACCGACAGGTCGTCGAGAGCCGGGGCGGCCGCTGCGGGCGGCGGCGCCGGGACCCTCCCCCCGGGGTCGGCCATCGTCAGGCCGGCGAACAGATCCGGCCGCACCGTGGCCAGCGGCTGACCGTCGGGCGCCACCGTCACCGCGAACTCGACGGGTTCGTTCGTGGGGTTGAAGCACATCCGGTCGTTGCAGGCCTGGTAGCGCAGCGTGCCGGGGATGGTGTAGGCGCCGGGGGCCAGGGAGGCGTCGACGCGCAGCGCCGCCCCGATGGTGAACTCCTCCTCGAACACCGCGAGCGGCTCTTCCACCCCGACCTGCTCGAGCAGAATGGCCTCCGGGAAGGCCACCCCTTCGAGGGTGAACCCCTCGGGCGGATCGAGCCTCAGCACCGTCGGAATCAGGAGGTCGTCGAGGGGGGCGTCGGAATTGACGTGATAGCCGGGGTCGAGGGCGATGTCGAGCCCCACCCGGGCCGTCGTGCCCGCATGGACCGCGTCGGTCTCGCTGGCCGGGTCGATCAGCACGGTCGGTGGCTGGGCCAGGCCGGAAGCCGCCAGGCCGGAGAGAAACAGCGCCAGGACAGGTCTTGTCCAGCCGCGGAACGAGATTGTCGAGCTCACGGTTGCCTCCCATGCACGCCAAGGCGCACCGTCATCATATCGCCGTCGACGGCGCGGTCGGCGCTGGGGTCGCGGGCAGACGCGCTCGCCCGCCCATCGTCGCCTTCGGCTCCGCTGGGCGCCCAACCAACCCTACAGGAGTCCGCGCCGCTCCACGGCGCAGACTCCTACCGGTCGATGTTCGCCAGCGCCATGCGGTCGCGGTTCACCGACACGCGGCGCACGCGACCCTTCGCCGGCAAACGGTGCTCGGTCACGCGCTCGCTCACGGGAACCACCACCGATTCCTCCTCGCCCGACCGGTACTGTACCGCCACGGTGACCGGCAGCTCGAAGAGCCGCTCGCTCCGCTGCTCGAAACGGAGCACCACCTCCTGGCGGTTTCCCGCCGTTTCGGTTCGGTACGAGAACCGCACGTCCGGCAGGGCCGCCTCGTGAATCCACCGGTCGAAGAACCGGCTCAGCGATCGCCCCGCCTCGATCTCGAACGCCAACTGCAGGGCGTCGGTGCCCGCCTTCCGGAAGCGCCACTCGTGGTAGAAGCGGCGCAGCCCCGCGAAGAACGCGTCGTCTCCCAACAGCCGGCGCAGCATGTGCAGCACCATCGCGCCCTTGTTGTAGACCAGGGCCCGGAAGATCCGCGGCTCGCGCTCGAGGTGGCCGAGGCGGTACCCCAGATAGACCGGTCCCTCGTCGGAGTGCCGCATCGCCCAGCTCCGCATCCGCTCGATGATGTCCTGGAAGACCTCCGGCCCCTCGTCGTGCTCGGCGTAGAGGGCCGCGAAGTAATGCGCCAACCCCTCGCTCAGCCACTGCTCGTGGTAGTTCTTCCAGCCGACCGCCTGTCCCCACCACTGGTGCGCGATCTCGTGGGCGAGGAAGAAGGGCGGGAAGCCGGTGAAGACCGCCGGATCGGTCTGCCAGGTGACGACGGCGCCCGGCTGCCGGGGCAGTTCGTGGTTCATCAGGGCGAAGTAGGCGGGGCTGTGCCCACCGGGGAGGCGGCTGTCGGTGAGGGCCAGGGTCATCGAGGGGTACGGGATGTCTCCGAGAACGGAGGCGTAGAAGGCGGCGATGTCCGCGGCGCGCTCGGCCGTCTCGTCGATGTCGTCCGCGCTCCGCGGCGTGCCGTAGGCGCTTATTGCGAGGGTGCCGTAGAAGACGCCCCCGTCGGCCTGCGCGGACGCCGACCGGGGCGCGGGGTCGTCGAGCCGGATCTGCCGGATCGGCGAGAGGTGATCGTCGAACCGGGAGATGACCGCCGACAGGTAGCGCGCGGGCTGGAGGGCCGTGAACGAGAACTCGCGGGGTCCACCGCCCGCTCCGCCGTCCGCCAGCGGCGGGTTGGTGCCGGCCGGGGCGCCGCTCCCCACGACGCCCCACCCCGGCGGAACCGACAGATCGAGGGTCGCCGTTGCGTAGTCGGTAACCAGCGCCTGCGGGTACCAGTAGCTGCGGTTGCTGTAGATGTAGCGTGGCTCCCCGAGGCCGAACAGCCGTTCGCGCTCCTCGAGCCGCACCGTCTGCCTCCCGATCCAGTTTTCGTCGAGCTCCTGCGCCGCGAGGTCGCCTTCGTAGCTCACCGTCACCGTGAACTCGGAGCCCCCGGGGAGCTCCTCGGGCAGGTTGACCACGAGGTTGTTCTGCCCGTTCATCCGGAAGAAGAGCAGGGGGCCGAACTCGTTCGAGGTGACCGACCGGACCGCGAGCTCGTCGGCGAGACGCAAGCTGAACGAGGTGATGGGAAGCCCCTTGACCCGCGCCGCTATTCGGGTGGTGCCGCTGATGCGGCAATCGACGAACTGTCGTCCCGCGCGCAGCCGTTGCTGGGTGAACCCCAGGGGCTCGAACGACGCGGTGATCTCGTAGTCGAGGATGTCCAGCGACAGCGAGTCGTCGTCTCCGAAGTAGCGTCCGCGGGTCGCCCGCTTCCGGGCCGACGAGTACAGCGAGATGATGCGGTTGGCGTCCCGCTCGAAGAGCGAGATGTCCTCCGGCTGCCGGACCGATTGGGTGTAGGTCAGGGTGCCGTGGTCCTCGGTGCGGATCTCGGCGAGAAAATCGCCGCGGCCCGGCTGGAGGGACCAGACCCGGTCGCTGATGTCCGACAGATCGAGGGTGAACGACAGCCCGACGAACTCGTCGAGCACCGCCTCGGCGTCGCGCAGCGTGCCCGGTTCCACACCCCTCGCCCGCAGCGCGCCGGTCGACACCCGGCTCCGGTACGCGTCCGGGTGCAGGCGGACGAAGGCTGCCTCGAACTCCGCTTCGAGTACCTCGCGCCCGCTGAAGATCTCCACCTGCCCGCGCTCCGCCTCCGGCTCGGGGGAGAAGCGCATGAGGCCGTCGCCGAGAAGCACGAGGCCGGTGACCCCGCCCTCGGTCTCCGCCACGAACGCGGAGCCGTCGGCCAGGGTCAGGGTCAGGTCCTCACCGGTGACGACCAGGTCGTCGGCCGTGTACTGAATCGTGGGGGAGATGCGCAGGTGGCGCAGGTTGTCGATCGAGTCGACGGCGTCCTGCTCGAGGATGCGCCATGCCCCGCCCGCGTCGTCGCGGACGACGTCGAGCTGCCATGTCTCCAGCCGGCCGCGCGCGCCCGACTCGAAGAACAGCTCGACCATCAGTCGATAGCCGTCGCCCTCGGGATGGCCGTCGAGCGCGGTCTCGAAGCGCGGCGTCGCGGTGACCCGGTCGACGCCGGGCCGCACGTGCTGGCCCGCGAACCGCGCGGCCGAGTCGCGATCGGCCGCGGGTGACACGAGGGCCAGGTAGGCGGCGGGGTCGCCGCCCACCATCGTCGCCTCCAACTCCTCGATCAAGGCGTCGTAGCCGTCCGCCGGCGGGACGTCGCCGTCGCGCGGTTGGGCACCGCCCGCATGCGAGAGCAGGAACACGAGCCCCGCCGCGCCGACGAGTCGACAGTAGTTCATCGCTGGCTTACCCCACGCCCCATCTTATATCCGAAACGCGCCGCGAACTCGCGGCCGCGCGGCATGCATCCAGGTGACCGCGGCCGTGGCCTGCGCCGCCGAGGCGCGGGGCGGGCCGCGATCGCGGTGGTATGCTCCCCGGCATGGCCATTCGCACCGAGCTCACGTTGCGGCTGGACAATACGCCCGGGGCCCTGGCGCGGTTGTGCCGGGCGCTGCGCGACGAGAAGGTCAACATCCTCGCCCTCGGGCTCGACGCGTCCGGTGTCCTGCACGTCGTCCCCGACAATCCGGTCCACGCGGCGGGGCTGCTGCGCGGCCGCGACTACGCGGTCGAGCAGCGCGAGGTGCTGTACGTCACCGTGCCCAACGGCCCCGGGGCGCTGGCGTCGGCCACGGGGCTGCTGAGCACCGCCGGCGTGAACATCGACTACGCCTTTGCCTCGACCCTCGCCGACCACCACATGGCCGCGGTCGTCGTCGCGGTCGACGACGCCCAGCGCGCCGCGACGGCGGCGGGCATGTGACGGGCGGCGGAAAGACGCCGCCCCGCGGCGTGCGCCCCCCCAGGAGTGATTGAGGGATGCGCCTCCACATCGAGACGATGGACGCAGTGCTCGTCGACTACGACCACGACGGTCGGGTGGAGCTGGACGGCGAGGGCTGGTCGACCCCGACGCTGCAGGAGCGCCGGGCCATCCTGCACGCGGCGGAGATGGAGATCGAGCGGCTGCAGGACCTCGTGCTCGCCCTCGAGGGCGAAGCCGGCGACTGAGCTACCGCGCCACCCCCGCGGTCTCCCCACGGGAGGCCGGACCAACCGGGAACGGTCGCGGGCGGAAGGCGAACCTCGATCTCGGCGACTGCTTCTCCTGTTCGCTGGCGAAGGCGACGGGGTTCCTGCAACGACTTCCGGTCGTCGCGCAGACGTGCTGCCCGCGGTGCGCGCAGGGCGTCTGAACGGTCTGGCGGGCTCCCGTCATTCATCGTCGTCCGGATCGTCGGCCGGCGGGTTCGGCTCGACGTCGAACCGCAGGGTCTCGCCGTCGAGGCCGATGCGCACCGTCCCCCCGTGCTCCAGGCGGCCGAAGAGAATCTCGTCGGTGAGGGGGTTGCGCACCTCGGCCTGGATGAGGCGGGCCAGGGGGCGGGCGCCGTAGGTGGGGTCGTAGCCCTTCCCGGCGAGCCAGGCGCGGGCGTCGGGCTCGAGGGTGATGGCGACCCGGCGCTCGGCGAGCTGGGTCTCGAGCTGGAGGACGAACTTCTCGACGATGGTTTCCACGACGGCGGGGGGCAGGCTGTCGAAGGTGACGATGGCGTCGAGCCGGTTGCGGAACTCGGGGCTGAAGGCGCGCTCGATCGCCGCCTTCGTGCGCCCCTTGCCGCTGCTGGTGCGGTCCTCGCTGAAACCGATGGGCGCCGCGCTCGCCTCGCGGGAGCCGGCGTTCGACGTCATGATGACCACGACCTGGCGGAAATCGGCCTTGCGCCCGTTGTTGTCGGTCAGGGTCGCGTGGTCCATCACCTGCAGCAGGATGTTGTAGACATCGGGATGGGCCTTCTCGATCTCGTCGAGCAGCAGCACCGCGTAGGGATGGGCGCGGACCGCGTCGACGAGCAGGCCCCCCTGCTCGAAGCCGACGTAGCCGGGCGGGGCGCCGATGAGCCGCGCCACCGCGTGCTTCTCCATGTACTCGCTCATGTCGTAGCGAATGAACTCGTTCCCGAGGTGGATGGCGAGTTGCTTCGCGAGCTCGGTCTTGCCGACGCCGGTGGGGCCGGTGAAGAGGAAGCAACCGGCGGGGCGCTCGGGCTGCCCGAGCCCGGCCCGCGCCCGCTTGATGGCCGTCACCACCGCCGCCACCGCGTCGTCCTGGCCGAACACCACCCGGCGGAGGGCCTCGTCGAGGGTGCGCAGCCGCTCCTTGTCCGACGCCGTCGCCTGCTTCTCGGGGATGCGGGCCATGCGCGCGATGACGCGCTCGATGTCGGCCGCGGTGACGCGGGGTAGCGGCGCGTCGGCCTCCGGCGTCTCGTTCGCCCCGCCCGCCGTTTCCGCGGGCGCTTCCTCCACCGGATCCGCAACCTCGGGCCGCTCGGCGACCTCCTCCCCGGCGGCCGCTTCGTCCGCGGCCACGCGTGCCGCGGGGCTGCCGCTCGCGTCGGCCTCTGCTTCGGCCGGCGCCGTGGCTTCGGCCGGCGCTGTGGCCCCGCTCGCGTCCACTGCGCCTCCTGCCGCCTCCACGCCCGCTGCCGCGTCGGGCCCGACGACGGTGATGCCCGCGCCCGCCTCGTCGAGCACGTCGATGGCGCTGTCCGGCAGCCGCGAGTCGCGCAGGTGCCGGCGGGCCAGCTTCGCGGCGGCGCGCAGGGCGCCGTCGGTGAACGTCACCCGATGGTGCTCCTGGTATCGCGACCGCAGCCCGGTCAGTATCTCGACCGTCTCGTCGACGCTCGGCTCCTCGAGGACCACGCGCTGCAGCCGCCGGGCCAGCCCCCGGTCGCGTTCTATCTGCTTGAACTCGTCGAACGTCGTCGACCCGATGAGCCGGAGGTCGCCGGCCGCGAGCAGCGGCTTGATCAGCATCGCGAGGTCCATGGTGCCGCCGGTGGTGGCCCCCGCCCCCACCGTCGCGTGCACCTCGTCGATGAAGAGGATGGGCAGCGGCCGCCCCGAAAGGGCGTCGACGACGGCCTTGAATCGCTCCTCGAAGTCGCCCCGGAAGCGGGTGCCCGCGAGGAGGGCGGCGGTGTCGAGGGCGTAGATCTCGGCGCCGTGGAGGCGCGCGGGAACGTCGTCGTCCAGCAGCCGGCGCGCCAGCCCTTCCGCCAGCGCGGTCTTGCCCACGCCGGCGTCTCCCACGAAGACGGGGTTGTTCTTGCGCCTGCGGCAGAGGATCTGGAGGGTGCGCCGCAGCTCGTCCAGGCGTCCGATGAGGGGGTCGAGACGGCCCTGCCGGGCGCGCTCGGTCAGGTTGACGGCGAAGGCCGCCAAGGGGTCGCGGGCGGGGGCGGGGCCGTCGCCCGTCTTCCCCGCCGGCACCGGTTCCGCACGCGGCTCGCCCTTGCCCGGCGGGGCCTTCGAGATCCCGTGCGAGATGTAGTTCAGGACGTCGAGCCGGGTGATGTCCTGCGCCTGCAGCAGCTCGGCCGCGTACGAGTTCGGCTGCTGCAGGACTGCCGCGAGCACGTCCCCGAAACGGACCTCGTCCTTCCCCGCGCTCTGGACGTGGAGCACCGCGGTCTGCAGGACGCGCTGGAACGCCAGGGTCTGCTGCGGCTCGCGCTGGCGGCCCTTCTTCGCCTGCTCGAGGTCGTCGAGGAACGTGTCGAGCGAGTGGCGCAGCGCCGGCAGGTCGGCACCGCACGCGGTGAGGATCTTTTCGCCCTCGGGGTCGTGGGCCAGCACGTAGAGCAGGTGCTCGAGGGTCAGGTGCGTGTGCCGGCGCACCGTCGCCTCGCGGTACGCGACGTTCAGGATCAGCTCGATGGCGGCGCTGAACATGGGCCGGTCCCGTCACTCCTCCTCGAGGACCGCCTGCAGGGGGAACCCCTCGCGCTTGGCCAGGGCCCGGGTGGTGGCGACCTTGGTCTCGGCGATCTCGTGGGTGTAGGTGCCGCAGCGCCCGCGCCCTTGGGTGTGGACCTGCATCATGACGCCGTAGGCCTCGGCCGGGCTCTTGTCGAAGACCGACTCCAGCACCTGAACGACGAACTCCATCGTCGTGTAGTCGTCGTTGAGCAGGGTGACGTGGTAGCGGGTCGGCTCGCGGGTCTTCCGGCGGGTCTCGTCGAGGACGCCGTGTTCGGACCGTGGATCGTGGGCCATCCTGCTGCGATCAGACTATGGAGACGGCGGCGTCGTCAAGACGGGCGCAGGCCGAGGGCCGGCCCGGAGGCCCTCGGCCTGCCGGTGGAACGCAGCGGGACCTCCGCCACTGCCAGCCCGAAGGGGGCGGGCTGTGAGGAGCGCGCTCGCCCCGGAAGCCCTCGGCCCGCCGGTGGAACGCGGCGGGGCCTCCGCCACTGCCAACCCGAAACAGACGGGCTGCGATGACCGCGACCGGCCCGGCCGGGTCGTCTGCCGCGGACCCTTCGCCGCGGGTTCCCCGGCCCGCCGCATAGTAAGATCCCGCTCCCATGCCAACGATCGCGCGCGGCATCACCTACACCGACCTGCACTTCCTCGGCAATCCCCGGGTCATCGCCACCGCCGTCCTCGAGGACGCCGGCGGGGCCGCCCTCGTGGATCCGGGCCCGTCGACGTGCCTCGACACCCTGCGCGCGTCGCTCCGCGAGCAGGGCATCGGGCCGGCCGACGTGCGGACGATCCTCCTCACCCACATCCATCTCGATCACGCGGGGGCGACCGGCACCCTGGTGCGCGAGAACCCCGACATCCGGGTCTGCGTGCACGAGGCGGGGGCGCCGCACATGGTGGATCCGGCCAAGCTGCTGCACAGCGCGGGCCGGCTCTACGGCGACGACATGGACCGGTTGTGGGGCGAATTCCTGCCGGTGCCCGAGAAGAACGTCCACGTCCTCGCCGGCGGCGAGCGTCTCACGGTGGGCGACCGCGAGCTCGAGGTCGCGTACACGCCGGGGCACGCCTCCCATCACGTCAGCTTCCTCGACCGCGCGAGCGGGGTGGCGTTCGTCGGCGACACCGCGGGGGTGCGGGTCGGCCCCGAGCGCTTCGTTCTGCCCCCGACGCCGCCGCCCGACATCGACCTCGACGTCTGGAAGGCGAGCGTCCGGCGCATCGCAAACTGGCAGGCGGACACGCTGTTCGTCACCCACTTCGGCCCGCACGAGGACGCCGCCGACCAGCTCGAGAGCCTCGTCGAGCACCTCGACGGGCTGGCCGCCGTCGCCCGCGCCATCATCGACGAGGACGTCCCCGCCGAGGAGCGCACGGACCGGTTCGTCGCCGACACCCGGCGCTACCTGTGCCGGCACATGCCGGAGGCGCAGGCGGCGCTCTACGACTTGGCCGCCCCGTTCTCGATGTGCTGGCTCGGGCTCGCGCGCTACTGGAAGAAGCAGGGCGTGGGCGCGCGCTGAACGGACCGCAGATGCAGCTCGGCTTCATCGGACTCGGGACCATGGGGCGCCCGATGGCGCTCCACCTCATGGGCGGGGGCCACGGCATGGCGGTGTTCGCCCGCCGTGCCGAGTCGACCCGCCCCCTCGCCGACGCCGGGGCGGCCGTCTACCCCACCCCCGCCGCGGTGGCCCGGCGCAGCGAGGTCGTCTTCACCATGGTGACGGGGACCCGCGACGTCGAGCAGGTGGTGCTCGGCCCCGAGGGGGTCGTCCACGGCGCGCGCCCCGGAAGCCTCGTCATCGACATGAGCACCATCGATCCCACCGCCACGCGGGCCATCGCGGCCCGGCTCGGCGAGCGCGGGGTCGACATGCTCGACTCGCCGGTGTCGGGCGGGCCGCAGGGCGCGCGCGACGCGACGCTCACCATGATGGTGGGGGGCGCGGCGGCCGCCGTCGAGCGCGCGAAGCCGCTGTTCGCGTTGCTGGGGCCGAAGCTGATCCACGTCGGCGGGTCCGGCACCGGCCAGACCACCAAGGCGTGCCACCAGCTCGCGCTCCTGGTCAACGCGCTGGGCGCGGCCGAGGCCCTGGCCCTCGCCGGCCGCTGCGGGCTCGACGTCGAACGCGTGCGGCAGGTGATGATGGGCGGCATGGCCTCGAGCCGGGTGCTCGACGTGTTCGGCGCGCGCATGGCGTCGCGCGACTTCGCGGCCGGCATCGAGTCGCGGCTGTACCACAAGGACCTCGACATCGCTCTCCGCCTCGCCCACGACCGCGGCGCCGCCCTGCCCGCCGCCGCCCTGACCATGCAGTTCGTCAACGCCCTCATGGGGCGCGACCGGGGCCGCGACGACCTGTCGGCGCTGATCACCGTCGTCGAGGAGATGAGCGGCGAGCCGGCCGGATCTCCGTCCGCCGCGTCCGAATGAGGCTGTGGCCGTCCGGCTCGCTCCGGCCCCTCGCCCGGAGTCGCGGCCCGCTCGCGCGTGCGGTATCCTTGGGGCCCATGATGACCCGATTCCTGTCCGCCCTGCTGGCCGCGGGGACCGCCGCCGTCCTCGCCGGCGCCGGCAACCCCGGCGCGGCCGGAGGAGCGCCCGCGGGGCGGTCGGCCCAGACGGGCGACGCGTGCGCCGGCGTCGCCGAGGCGGATCTCGGCCTGCCACACACCACGATCACCGTCGCCGAGGCGGTCACCCCGCCGTTCACCCCGCCCGAGACCTTCTCGTCGCGCGGCTTCACGGTCGACGACGTCTCGTTCTGCCGGGTCGCGGGGACGTCGAGCCCGGAGGCCGGCTCGGAGATCCGGTTCGAGGTGTGGCTGCCCCCGGCCGACGCGTGGAACGGGCGGTTCCAGGGCATCGGGTCGGGCGGCTCGGCCGGGGCCATCCGCTATCCCCAGCTCGCCGACGCGGTGCGGAACGGCTACGCGGCGGTGGCCACCGACAACGGCCACACCAGCACGAGCGGCTTCGACGGGAGCTGGTCGCTGGGGCACCCGGTCCGCCTCGTCGACTTCGGCTACCGGGCACAGCACGAGGCCACGGTGGCGGGCAAGGCCGCCACCCGCGCCTACTACGGCCGCCCCGCGGACTACGCCTACTTGGTCGGCTGCTCGCAGGGCGGCCACCACGCCCTCATGGAGGCGCAGCGGTACCCCGACGACTACGACGGCATCGTCGCCGGGGCCCCCGCCAACTACTGGGTCGGCCTGATGACCGGCGAGCTGTGGGCGGGGCTCGCGACCACGAGGACCCCCGGGCAGGACCTTCCGCGCGAGAAGCTGCCCCTCCTCGGTGCGGCGGCCCTCGAGGCCTGCGACGCCGTCGACGGGCTCGAGGACGGCCTGATCGACGACCCCCGGGCCTGCGACTTCGACCCCGGCGTGCTCGAGTGCGCCGGCGGGGACGGCGCCGACTGCCTGACCGCGGGGCAGGTCGCGGCGGCGCGCGCCATCTACGCGGGGCCGGTGCGGCCGAGCACCGGCGAGCAGATCTTCCCCGGCTATCCGCCGGGCAGCGAGTGGTTCGAGGCGGCGGACGGCCGCGGCGGCTGGGGGCGCTACTGGGCCGGCATCGAGCGGCCGGGCGGCAGCACCGCCGACTTCATGCGCTACAGCGTCTTCGAGGACCCCGACTACGACATCACCCGGTTCGACTTCGACGACGACTGGGTGCTCGCCAACAACCGGCCCCTCGGGGCCGGCGCCGACGACACCCTCGGCTCGGCCCTGAACGCCGTCGACCCCGACCTCTCGGCGTTCAAGGCCCGGGGCGGCAAGCTGTTCAGCTATCACGGCTGGGCCGACGCTCTCATCACCGGCTACTACGCCGTCGAGTACTACGAGAGCGTGACGGCGGAGCTGGGCGGCCTGGCCGAGACGACCGACTTCTACCGCCTGTTCATGGCCCCGGGCGTCGCCCACTGCCGCGGGGGGCCGGGGCCCGACCGCTTCGACGCGGTGACCGCGCTCGAGCGGTGGGTCGAGGACGGGGTGGCGCCGGACCGGATGGTGGCGTCGAAGGTGATCGAGGGCCAGGTGACGCGCACGCGGCCGCTCTGCCCCTACCCGCAGGTGGCGCGGTACGCGGGCAGCGGCAGCATCGACGACGCCGCGAACTTCGCGTGCGTCGCACCGGACTGAGGTCGCGAGTCGGCGGAGCGGCCTCGCGGGCGACAGCCGGCCGAGTTCGCCGGTTGGCGAATGGCCTCTCGAGTCCGGGGATAACGGCGCTGCGGATTCGCCGGTAGGCGTCGCCTGAGTTCGCCGGCTTCGGCAACATCCGGGACGCCAGGGGGCTGCGTGGAGAGACCGGGCAGATTGCCGGCAGATTGGGAATGGCGCGGCAGCGCCGCGCGGCGCTGCCCGGCCTCAGCGACGGTTTCCAGGTCGGTGAGAAGACAGTCAGGAGTGAACGAGATGCAGAGACGACCTTTCGGCGCCGTGCTGGTGCTGACCGCGCTGGCCGTGGTCCTGTCCGTCCCCGCCGGCGCCCAGCCGGCGTCGGGCGTGCCCCGCCTGCCCGACGGCACCCCGGACCTGCAGGGCGTGTGGGACTTCCGCACCCTGACCCCGTTGCAGCGCCCCGAAGACCAGGCCGCCGAGCTGACGGCGGAGGAGGCGGCCGAGGTCGAGGCGGCGGCCGCGCAGCGCGCGGTCGAGGCGGACCGGCCGAGCGAGGTCCGCACCGAGCCGCTGCCGGCGGGCGGCGACGTGGGCGCCTACAACAACTTCTGGTTCGACCGGGGGGCCGGGGTCGTCGACGACCGCCGGACCTCGCTCATCGTCGATCCCCCCGACGGCCGCGTGCCCGAGGCGCGGCCGGGCGTCGACCGGCAGGGCCCCGGCCCCGGGGCGACGCGGCCGGTCCGGTTCCGCGTCGGCGGCATCGGCAGCGACGGCCCCGAGGACCGCGGCATCGCCGAGCGGTGCCTGCTCGGGTTCAACACCGGGCCCCCCATCGTGCCCGGCGGCTACAACCAGAACATCCAGATCTTCCAGACCGCCGACCACGTGGTCATCCTGAACGAGATGGTGCACGACTCGCGCATCGTGCCCCTCGACGGTCGCGCGCCGCTCCCCGACGACCTGCGGCAGTGGCTGGGCAGCTCGCGGGGGCGCTGGGAAGGCGACACCCTCGTCGTCGAGACCACCAACTTCACCGCCAACACCGCCAGCTTCAGCCCGTCCGTCGTGCAGTCCATCGGCTCGGGCGAGACGCTGCACCTGATCGAGCGGTTCAGCCGCATCGACGAGGAGACCCTGCTCTACGAGTACACCGTCGACGACCCGGTCACCTTCACGCGGCCGTTCACGGTGGCGCTGCCGATGAAGCGCGGGTCGGCGATGTTCGAGTACGCGTGCCACGAGGGCAACTACGGCATGCAGAACCTGCTCTCGGGCGCCCGCGCGGAGGAGCTGGCCGAATCCGGGCAGTAGCGCTGGCCGCAATCGGAGGTGCCCCTCGCCGCGTCTGCAAGGCGTGGCAGTGACGGAAGCGGCGGAGGTGGGTAGCCTGGCCGCGATCGGAGGTGCCCTCTCCGCCGCCGCCCGACTCTGCGGCGCGCGAATCTGCGGCGTCGCAGGGCGCCGATTTCCCGGAGGGTCGGTAGGGCGGCCGGCGGCGCTCCCCGGACGATGCCCCTCGCCGCGAGGACTCTGTCGCGAATCTGCGGCGCGGTGGGGCGCCGATTCCCGGAGGGCCGGCGAGCGGCAGGCAGCGTCCCCGGCCGGCGGTTGCGAGACAGCTGGAAGAAGTCAGGAGTGCAAGAGATGCAGAGACGACCTTTCGGATCCGTGTTGGTGCCGGCCGCGCTGGCCGTGGTCCTGTCCGTCCCCGCCGGCGCCCAGCCGGCGTCCGACGTGCCCCGTCTGCCGGACGGCGCCCCGGACCTGCAGGGGGTCTGGGACTTCCGCACCCTGACCCCGTTGCAGCGCCCGGATGACCGGGCGGACCAGGCCGAGCTGACGGCGGAAGAGGCGGCCGAGATCGAGGCCGCCGCCGTGCAGCGCGCAGTCGAGGCGGACCGGCCGAGCGAGATCCGCACCGAGCCGCTGCCGGTGGGCGGCAACGTCGGCGGCTACAACAATTTCTGGTTCGACCGGGGCGCCGGCGTCGTCGACGACCGCCGGACCTCGCTCATCGTCGATCCCCCCGACGGCCGGGTGCCCGAGGCGCGGCCCGGCGCGGACCGGCAGGGCGGCGACGTCGAGGATCCGACCCGGCCGGTCCGGTTCCGCGTCGGCGGCATCAGCAGCGACGGTCCCGAGGACCGCGGCATCGCCGAGCGGTGCCTGCTCGGCTTCAACACCGGGCCCCCCATCGTGCCCGGCGGCTACAACCAGAACATCCAGATCTTCCAGACCGCCGACCACGTGGTCATCCTGAACGAGATGGTGCACGACTCGCGCATCGTGCCCCTCGACGGGCGCGCGCCGCTGCCCGACGACCTGCGCCAGTGGCTGGGCAGCTCGCGCGGCCGCTGGGAGGGCGACACCCTCGTCGTCGAGACCACCAACTTCACCGCCAACACCGCCAGCTTCAGCCCGTCCGTCCGTTCGTCCATCGGCTCGGGCGAGACGCTGCACCTGATCGAGCGGTTCAGCCGCCTCGACGCCGACACCCTGCTCTACGAGTTCACCGTCGACGACCCCACGACCTTCACCCGGCCGTTCACGGCGGCGCTGCCGATGAAGC
The DNA here is from genome assembly GCA_965207615.1 of Vicinamibacterales bacterium. GTDB lineage: Bacteria > Acidobacteriota > Vicinamibacteria > Vicinamibacterales > UBA8438 > JAJEEA01. Next base: position 5,200,583 of record CBDBMZ010000003.1, on the reverse strand, counting down.
GCGGGACCGCGATGTTCGAGTACGCGTGCCACGAGGGCAACTACGGCATGCAGAACCTGCTGTCGGGCGCCCGCGCGGAGGAGCTGGCCGAGTCCGGGCAGTAGCCGGCGGGCCCGCCGCGACCTGCCCGGCGGGCCATCGTTGCGGCGATGACACCGGCACGACGAGGGGCGGTACGTCATCGTCACGGGGCGGTTGGCGAGCCGGTCGAAACTGAATCGCGTGCCGCCCCGGCCATAGCGTGGGCTGCGCCGTCGAAAGGGGCAGCCCGGAAGTGTCGTTAGGGCGGCGGAGAGCGCCGCCGGGCGACGATTGCCGGACCGGACGGTCCGGCTCGGGAACGGAGCAACCGGCGTCCCTTCGAGGGGCGTCACCCATGCCAACAGGAGACCATTCCATGAAGCGCACCACTGTTTTCGCCCTTGCCCTCTTCACCGCCGCCCTCGGGCTCTCCGCCCCGGCATCGGCCCAGGACGCCGGCTGGACCACGCTGCTCGACGGCTCGTCCCTCGACGGCTGGAACCAGATCGGCGACGCCAACTGGTCGCTCGTCGACGGCGCGGCCCAGGCCGACAGCGGCGCCGGGTTCCTCGTGACGCCGGAGTCGTACGGCGACTTCGAGCTCGTCCTGCAGTACGCGGTCGAGGAGCCCGCCAACAGCGGCATCTTCATCCGCTGCGCCGACGCCATGAGCGTCAACGACCGCAACTCGTACGAGGTGAACATCTTCGACACCCGCCCGGACCAGACCTACCGGACCGGCGGCATCGTCCACATCGCCGCCCCGGCCAGTCAGGTCGACAGCCCCGGCCGCTGGAACACCTACGAGATCATCGCCGAGGGTCCCCGGCTGCGCGTCTGGCTGAACGGCGAGCAGATGGTCGACGTCGAGGACGAGCAGTTCGCCACGGGGCCGATCGCCCTGCAGTACGGCTTCGGCGTCGTGAAGTTCCGCAACGTGATGATCCGGGGGCTGTAGGCCTTAACCCCGGACCGACGGCGCGGCCCCGGGTCGCCGAGCGGGTCCACCCGCCCGTACGACCCGGGGCCGTCAGACCGTCCTGCAACCGACCGGCCGGGAGACGGGATGGAACCCGAGAGCGTGGACCGTGAGCTCGTCGCGCGCCTCGCTGATGCGCTGGCACCGCGCGAGGAGGTGCTCGAAGCCTACCTCTTCGGATCCCGCGCCCGCGGGCAGGCGCGGCGCGACAGCGACATCGACGTCGCCGTCTACGTCGACGAGGCGCTCGCCCGCGACGGCGCCTGGGGCTACCGGGCCGAGCTCACCACGGACCTCATGACGGCCCTGGGCACCGACGTCGTCGATGTCGTCGTGCTCAACCGTGCGTCGATCCTGCTGTACCACCGCGTGCTGCGCGACGGCGTGCGGGTGCTCTCGCGCGACCTGCGGGACACGACCACCCGCGCCGGCCAGGCTCTGTCGCGCTACTTCGACTTCCTGCCCCAGCTCGACAAGATGGACGCAGCGCGGCGCCATGCCGCGAAGCCCCGGGACGAGTACCGGCCGTGACTCCCGGCCACGCCGACCGCCGCGTGGTCGATCGGCATCTCGTTGCGTTGCGCGCCGCGGTCGCCGCGTTGCGCCGGCACGCCGGTACGGCGCCGGAGGCGTTGCGCGACGACCGGGACCGCCGGTGGGCGGTCGAACGCGGCCTGCAGCTCTGCGCCCAGAACGCCCTCGACATCGCGAGCCACATCGGTTCCGCCGCCGGCTTCGACCCCGACACCTACGGTTCGTCCATCGACTGCCTGATCCGGGCGAACGTGTTGCCGCAGGCCTTCGGAGATCGCTTCCGCGGCGTGGCCGGGTTCCGCAACGTGCTCGTGCACGGCTACCTCGAAGTCGATCTCGATTTCCTCGCCAGCGTTCTCACCGAGCATCTCGACGATTTCGAGCAGTTCGCCGGCCACGTCGAGCGGTGGCTGGCGGACCCGGCGAACGGCTGAGCGTCCGGGCCGCGCGACGGGCAGGGGGCCACCGGTTGACCGCCAGCAGAGCTTGCCGGAGTCGCTCCGCGGTGGGTTGCAGCAGCCGGGGCGTGCGGTTCACGGCGGTGTTCGGCTTCCTGCTCGCGGCGATCGCGCCGGCGCCGGCGGCCGGCGACGGCGAGTTCAGCATTCCCGCGCGCCGGGCCGAGCGGCCGCCCGTGATCGACGGCCACGTCACCGAGCCCGAATGGCGGGGCGCGGCGCGGGCCGAGAACTTCCTGCAGTTCCAACCGCAACGGGGGGCCCCGGCCGAGCTGCCCACCGTCGTCCACGTCCTCTACGACGACCAGTTTCTGTACGCCGGCTTCCAGGCGTGGGACCCGGAGCCGCCGCTGTCGCAGATGATCGAGCGCGACGACCCCATCTGGAACGACGACTCGGTGCAGGTCTTCCTCGACACCTTCCACGATCGGCGGACCGGCTACTACTTCATGGTCAACCGGCTCGGGACCCAGACCGACGGGCGCATCGCCGAGGACGGCGGCAGCAGCGACGGCGCCTGGGACGCCCCGTGGCGGTCCCGCGCCCAGCGGACCGACTACGGGTGGTCGGCCGAGATCGCCATCCCCCTCGCCTCGATCCAGTACCGGGCGGGCGCCGACGTCACCTGGGGCATCAACTTCGGCCGCAGCCGGCGCCGGTCGCTCGAGCGCACCTTCTGGGCGGGGCCGGTCGACTACTGGGCGCGCCTGTCGATGGCCGGCACCCTCGTCGGGCTCGACGTGCCGCGCCAGTCGCGGCGCCACCAGGTCATCCCCTACGCGCTGTCGCGCGCCCAGGAACGCGAGTCGCCAATCGGCGCGGTCGGGCTCGACGTGCGCTACGCCCTGACCCCGCACCTGTCGGCGTACGGCACCGTCAACCCCGACTTCGCCACCGTCGAGGCCGACCAGGAGCTCGTCAACCTGACGCGCTTCGAGGTCTCCCTGACCGAGAAGCGCCAGTTCTTCCTGGAGGGCGGCGAGCAGTTCGGGCAGGGCATCCGCACCTTCTACTCGCGGCGCATCAGTGACATCGAGGGCGGCGGCAAGCTGCTCGGCAAGCAGGGGCCGTGGGCGATGCACGTGCTGGCGGCGCGGGCCGAGCCGCTCCTCGCCGGCAGCCGCGCCGGCTACGCGGTGGCCCGGGGGCAGCGCGACGTCGGGTCGCGGTCGAACGTCGGGGTCCTCTTCGCGAACCGGACCCTGGACGGCCTGAACCAGGGCTCGATCGGCGCCGACACCAGCCTGTACTTCACCGAGAACTGGGGCCTGACGGGCCAGTTCGTCCACAGCTACGGGCGGTTCGCCGAGGGGGCCACCGCGTTCTTCGCGCGGCCGGCCTACGACTCGGCGACGGCCCACTTCCACGTCGGCTACACGCACCTCGGCGACCGCCTCGCCGACAACGTCAACGCCATCGGGTTCATCTTCGACGACGACCGGCGGCAGCTCGACTCGGCCCTGAACAAGACCGTCTGGCTGTCCGACGGCCCCGTCGAGCGCGTCCAGTACGACTCGGCCTACGACGTCTACTGGGGGCAGACCGGCGTGCTGCGGAGCTGGCAGGTGGACGAGTCGGTCGCCGTCGACTTCCGGAACCGCTGGACCGCCACCGCGCGGCACACCGAGGAGTTCAAGCGCTTCGAGCGCGACTTCCGCAACCGCCAGACCGGCCTCGAGATCGGCTGGAACACCCGCTCGTACCAGTCCTTCCGGGGCGGCGTCTCCACCGGCCGCAACTTCGACGCCGACTTCGTGCTCGCGAGCGCGGTGGCCCAGTTCAAGCCGAGCGACCGCACCTCGACCGAGTACGAGCTGCAGCGGCTGACCCTCGACCCCGACCCGGGCGACGCCGGCACGTGGATCCACGTCCTCCGCGCGAACCAGTTCTTCACGCCCGACCTGTTCCTGCGGCTGTTCTTCCAGACCAACTCGGCCATCGACCGGCGCAACGTGCAGGCGGTCTTCGTCTACCGCTACCGCCCCCCGTTCGGGACGCTGCAGGTCGCCTACCAGCGCGGCACGGCCGAGTTCGGCCAGCGTTCCGAGCAGGGCCACACCCTGTTCGTGAAGCTCACGACCGTGCTGTGAGCGAGGGGGCGGCGATCCCGGCATACCTGTACCAGGTATACTGTCAGGGCGTCGTGGCGATTCAGGGATTCACCCGTCGGACCATCGAACGGTTCTTCACGGATGGCGTCGTACCGCGCGGCGCGGGCTGGGCGCGCGTTGCCCCGCTCGCTTCCCGGAAGCTCGACATGCTCGACTATGCGGGCGCGCTGGGCGACCTGAGGTCGCCGCCCGGGAATCGCCTGGAACGACTGAAGGGCCGGCTCGCCGGTCTGCGCAGCATCCGGATCAACGACCGGTGGCGCGTCGTCTTTCGCTGGAAGCCGTCCGGGCCGACGGACGTCGACATTCTCGACTACCACTGAATCCGGAACGGAGGACCTCGTGACGATCCGTCGTGGACGACGTCGACCGACGAGCCCGGGAGAGATTCTCCGCGACGAGTTTCTCCTGCCGCTCGGCATGACCCAGAAGCGATTCGCCGACCACCTCGGCTGCGACGTCAAGGTGGTCAATCGCATCGTGAACGGCAGGACGTCGGTGGGCGTGGGGATGGCCCTGAAGCTGGGCGCCGCCCTTCGAACGACACCCGAGTTCTGGTTGAACGCCCAAAGGGCGGTCGACATCCACCGCGCGTCGCGCGATGTCGTGGAGTTGCCGAAGCCCATCCCGCGTGCGAGTTGATCCGGTGGTGACGCCGGCGCGGCCGGCCGAAGGCGCCGCCGCGCGCCCCGGCGGCTCGCCCGGCCGCGGCCGAAGAGAGAGGACACAGCCCATGCACATTCAGAACCGATCGCAGCCGCCCCGCGCCGCCGCCGGCGCACTCGTGACCGCCGTACTGCTGACCCTGACACACGCCATGACCGCCACCGCCCAGAACCGCATGCCTCCGCTGACGGAGGCCGAGATGACCCCGGAGCAGGTTGCCGCCGTCGAGGTGTTCAAGGAGGCGCGTGACACCGACCGCGTCGGCGGCCCGTTCATGGTGATGCTGCGCAGCCCCGAGATGATGAACCGCGCGCGCAACGTCGGCGACTACGTGCGCTTCCGCAGCGCGCTGCCGCCCCGCCTCAGCGAGTTCGTCATCCTTCTGACGGCGCGCCACTGGACGCAGAACTACGAGTGGTACGTGCACGCGCCGATCGCGGTGCGCGAGGGCCTCGACGCCGCCGTCGTCGAGGCAGTGGCCGACGGGCGCCGCCCGACGGAGCTAGCCGCGGACGAGGCCGCCGTCTACGACTTCTGCATGGAGCTGCTGCGCAACCACGAGGTCAGCGACCCGACCTATGCGCGCATGGTGTCGCACCTCGGCGAGAAGGGCGTCATCGACGCCATCGGCATCCTCGGCTATTACCAGATGCTGGCGATGGTGATGAATACGGCAAGGACGCCCCTTCCGGACGGGGTAGAGCCGGGCCTGCCGGCGTTTCCGCGGTAGGGGAGTCGCTCAAGGAGCGCGCCGCGCCAACGCGGCGAGGGCTGCGGCCGCCGCGAGCTTGTGCCGGGCCTGCCAGGGCGGCCCGACCGATCGCCCCATCGCCGAGAGCACCGCGTCGATGTCCTCGCGGCCGGTGGCGGTCGCCGCGTCGCGGAACACGTGCTCGCGGTCGTACCACCGCACCGGCCAGCCGCGGGCTTCGGCCGCGGCCGCGAGGGCCTCGCGGTACATGACGGAGTCGGCGACGGCCTGCGCGCGGTTGTCGGCGATGCGTTCCTCGGTCGTCGGCGGAAGTTCGGGGCAGACGCGGATCGCGATTGCGGCAATCGGCACGGGCACCGTCGCGGCCAGCGCCTCGAGCCCCTCGCGCGCCCCGCGCGCCGCGGACTCCCGCACGCGCGCGACCAGCTCGACGGCCTCGGCGAGCGAGATCTCCCGCGCCCACGGGCTGTCCCGGTAGCGACCCACCGCCCACGACCCCTCGTGGTGATGCGGATGAGTCGGCAGTCCACTCGTCAGGTGGATGACGCGGCGGTCGCGGAGCTCGCCGTCGGGCCCGACGGTGACGAGCACGGCCGAGTTGGCATGCTCGGCGACGCCGACGGCTGCGATCTCGTTCGTTCGTCCTCTCGCCACGCCCGTTCCGGGAGTATCCTGAAGAGGTGAGGTTGCTGGTGAAGATGTCTCGGTTGATCGTCGCGCTGCGCGCGCGCTTCGCGTCCCCCGCCGCCCGCGGGTTCAAGGAGCTGCTCGCGTCCTGTCCACTCGAGGGTGTCGACCTTGCACGACACCGCGATTTCGGCCGGGACATCGAGTTCTGACGCTATTGCTCTACACCAGACCCCCGGCCGGCGCACACGTCACCGCCGCTGCTCAAGCGTCCTGGAACTTCCGGCGTATCCAGTCCAGCGTCACCCGGTCGAACTCCTCGGGCTTCTCCTGCTGCGTCCAGTGGCCGCAGTCGGCGATGACGTGACGCTCGAGGTCGGGGATGAACGACGGCATGCGGTCGGACGAGGACGGGCGCAGGATGGTGTCGTTCTCGGCCCCGACGTAGAGGCACGGCACGTCGATGTCGCCGGACGGCGCGGCCGCGCCGCCGCCCATGTTCGCCCGGTAGTAGCTGAGGCCCCCGGTGAACCCGGTCGCCTCGAACGTCTCCACCCAGTAGTCGAGGACGTCCGGGGGCATGATGAGCTCGCCCTGGTAGTTGCCCTCCTCGATCATCCGCAGCATGTCCATGGTCTTCTCGGCCGAGTCGGGCGGGTAGCCGCGCATGTTCTCGACGTCCCAGTACCAGCCCCGGCGGAAGATCATCTCGAGCGCCCGCCGGACGTCGCGCGACATGACCGCCTCGGCCCGGCCGGGCTGTAGGAACGTCGCGGCGTAGTAGTTCTCGGTGAAGACGATCAGCGGCTCCTCCGGCGGCTCGCTCGGCGGCGGACCGCCCGACGCGGGGGTGTTCACGCCGATGACGCCGAGTACCCGGTCGGGGTAGAGCCGGGGCATCGCCCACACCGCCGCCCCGCCCCAGTCGTGGCCGCAGAAGAGCGCCCGCTCGATGTCGAGGGCGTCGAGCAGCCCGACGAGGTCGTCGCAGAGGTTCGGAATCGCGTAGCCCGCGATGTCCTCGGGCCGGTCGGTCAGCCCGTAGCCGCGCATGTCGGGGGCGATGGCCCGCAGGCCCGCCGCCGGATACGAGCGCATCTGGTTGCGCCACGAGTAGGCCAGCTCGGGGAAGCCGTGGACGAACACGACGGGAAGGCCCTCGCCCTGTTCGTACACCCCCATCCGGATGCCGTTGGTGTTCACGAACCGCGGCTCGGGCATGCCCGGCGCCGGCCGCACCGCCGGCTGGCCGAGCAGGGCCAGGGGCCGGACGAAGGGCGCCGCCGCGAGCGCGGCCGCGGTTCGGCCGAGGAAGCGCCTCCGCGAGGGTGATGCGGGGGCGGCAGGGCTCTCGAAGCGTGTGTGGCAGAGATCAACCAAGGCGATGTGCTCCTGTCCCGTGTGGCGGGGCTACCGCCCCGCCGCGTCCATCGAGGGGGTTGGTGCCGGAACGGGCCACCTGAGCCATGCGGCGGCTACGGCGGTGACCCTGTCACCGCGCCGATGCGGGCCGCCTTGACAGCGACGCCGGTTTCGGTCAGGACGTACCGCTGGTCGGCGGCGTTGTGACGGTCGGGATTCGTCATTCGGATGATGCCGGCGTCGATCAGCGGCTGCACGTGTCTGCGGCGGAAGAACGTCCGGTGCGTCACGCCGGCGCGCTTCATGAGGTCGAGAAGACTCCGCGGCACGTCGCACGAGTCGACGATGCGACGCTGGTGCGCCGTCATCGGCGGTGCGGCGTAGTCAGTGACCATGTGGGGCCGCTGAGGGCGGACTTGGTCACCAAAGGCATCCGGCCGCTCGCGGACTTGGTCACTGACTTGGTCACTCCTCGGCCAGCGCTTGCGCAGGTGTTCGGCGAGGACGTAGCGGTCGGGGCCGGCGCGCTCGATCAACACACGACCCACCAGGCGATCCGCGAGAACGGCGGACTCGGGACCGGGAAGACCGGTCACAGCCTTGATCTGCCACAGCGCGATGGCCGGCTCTCGACACGCGAGGGCCAGCGCGCGTGCCTCCTCGTCCATGAGGCCGATGCCGAGACCCCGCTGCCACGCGCGTTGCGAGTCGGAGATCAGCGCCTCCTTCGTCAGGACGAGCTCGAAGCTCTTGCGGCGCCGGTCGCTCACGATCCGGGGCGGCACGTATCCCAACTCCTGCCAGTTGCGGAACACGTCGCGGAGGCCCCACCCGGCGTGCTCGCTGAGGCCGATGCGGCGGAACGCGAGCACGATTCGAGGATTGCGTACCTCGCGCTCGCCCGGCTCGAGCAGATGAGGGTCGGCGGCGAACGCGTCGCCGGAGTTCCAGAAGACCGTCTGGTCCCGGTAGTGCCGGATGAGCGCAGGCCGGGAATGGTCGGCATAGTCCTGGTGCATGACCAGGTTGATCATCGATTCGCGGAAGGCGCGGTAGTCGGGCGGCGTGTCGTCCCGCTGCATCGTGGCCGGGTCGAGGCGGAAGGGATGCTCCGCGAACTTCTGGTACCAGTCCTCGATGAGGAACCGCCACGTACGAACCAGATTCTCCTCCGGAACCACGCGGTCGAACCAGCGGTCCTCGGTGTCTGCCGCCTCTCGGGTCGTCATGAATCGCTGACAGTCGACCACGGGACGCGGCAGGAGTTGCCGGAAGGTCCGATTCGCGCCGAACAGCAATATGGCCGCGCGGGTCGGGCGCCGCTCGCCGCCGTGCTCGACGATCAGGCCCATTTCGGCCAGAAAGTCCGTGTCCGACAGGGCCTTGCACGAGCGGTTGTCCGGGCGCGTCTCGTATGCCGCTCGGTACCACCGGACGGCGTCCGCGTCGAATGCCGTGCGCAAGTCCAGATCGACTACCTGACCGTCGGGGCGCTCGGTCGCGGCGTCGAGGAGGAACCGGTTGCGTTCCTGCTCCGAACAGCGGACGTCGCTGCCGCCGCTCCGGACGAACGATCGGTTGATGTTGCCGTTCAGGAAGACCGGCTTCTGCGAGCGATGGGCTTCCCGCACGTAGAAGATGAGCAGGTCCGACTCGCCGTGCCGGTGCAGCTCTTCCTCGACGTCGACCACGACGCTGAGCTTGTCGGGTTGGCGCAACGTCGACAGGAACTCGCTCTGCACCTTGTCCACGTCGAGCACGCCGACGATCTCGTGCCCGTTCTTCCGTACGCCGAAGACGAGATGCCCGCCCTCGGTGTTGGCGAATGCGGAGACGCTCTCGTAGGCGTCGCGAGGTGCCGCCCGCTGCGCTTCCTTGAACTCCACGTCGCGCCATTCGTGCCGGTGAAGCAGTTCGATCAACTCGTCCCGTGTCATGCCGTCCACGCCTTCGGTTGGGTGCCGGTCGACCCCCTCCGGCGCATTCTACCCGCCGGCACGTGGTCGTCGCGGCGCCGACTGATCAAGGGCGGCGGTGCGTCCGCGGTCGCGTGGCGCACCCGCCGGTGTCAGGACAGGTCGGTGCACAAGTCGTGCCGGTCGGCGCGCAGGTCACGGCCGAGAACGGCGCGGGGGTCTCTGCGGGATTGGGTCGGGCAGCGGCCGGCGTCGCAGGCACCCTCCCGGCCATGCGCACTCCGGTAATACAACGCCTCGGCGCCGTCGATGCGGGCCAGCACCGTCTCCGACAGGGCATCCTGCATGGCCCCTCCGCGAACCCTCAGTGCTCCGCGGTGGTCCCGGGCCGGCTCGGTGGCGAGAAAACCGGCTCGGCTCAGCGCCGACGATCGTCGGCGCCACCGAGGGCGGGCCGAGCGGGAGGAGGGCGCCGCCGGTGAGCCTCGCTCGACCGGCTGCGCCCGACTCGAGTCCCTTCGGACGGTGATGGAAATAAAGTTGCCAACCGCAACCCAGAAGCAGCCGGTTTCGGCGGTTCCTGCCTTGGGCATGTGGCAAGGTAACTCCCGTCTGTCCTTACTGCCCGTCGGTCGTGGCGGCGCCGGTCGCGAGGAAGCGGATCAGCTCGGCGTTCACGATGTCCGGCACCTCCTCGTGGGGGTTGTGCCCCACGTTGGGGATGAGGAACGCCTCGCCGTTGGGCAGGATCTCGGCCGCCCGCCGCACGTTGTCGGGGAAGCCGGGGCCGTCGATCTCGCCGCCGAGGATCAGCGTCGGGGTCTGGATGTGGGGCCAGTCGTCGACCACCGTGTCCATCGAGCGCAGGTTGCCGCCGAGCCGGCGCACGTAGGCGAGCCGGGGCCAGTCGCCGCTCAGCCGCTGGCCGTGGCGGATGCGCAGGTGCTCGAGGAGCTCCGGCTTCCACTCCACGTAGCGGTTCACGTCGGTCCGCACGTCCCTCTCGTAGGCGGCCTGCAGGTCGGGGTCGGCGTCGATCTCGCCGTCGAACGCGGCGTAGCCGCGTCCCGCGCGCCGGTCGGTCAGGCCGACCTGGTTGACGGTGACGAGGTGCGTGGTCTTCTCGGGGTATAGGAAGGCGAAGCGGGTCGCCATCTGCCCGCCGATGGAGTGCCCGACGATGGCCGCCCTCTCGATGCCGAGGTGGTCCAGGAGCCGGGCCGTGTTCGAGGCGTGCAGGCTCATGCTGTAGGGCAGGATGGGCTTCGACGACTTGCCCCAGCCGAGGCGGTCCTTCACGACGACGCGGTAGCCGGCGGCGGCGAGGGCCTCGATCTGGCTCGCCCAGTACCAGCCGTAGTAGCTGCCGCCGTGCTTGAAGAGGACGGTGCGGCCGTTTGCGGACCCCGTCGGCGCGACGTCCATGTACGCGAGGCGGACGTCCTGGCCGAAGACGCGGAAGTTCATGAACTCGACGGGGTGGGGGTACTCGTACCCCTCGAGGTTGATCGAGATCGGCCCCCAGTCGGCGGGCGGCTCGGGGGGCGGGGTGTGCGACTGAGCCGAGACCGCGGCGGGCAGCACGAGGGCCAGCACGGCGGTGAGGGTCAGCGCGAGGCCTGCGCGGAGCGTGCGTTCGATGGTCATGGATTTCCTCTCCAGAGTGTCTGCGTGGTTGCCGATCCTAGCCCGAAACCACCGCCGCCGGCAGCGCATTCCACCGGACCGCGAGCCGGCACCCCTTCCGCGGCGCGGATTCCCCGGCGCCTGCAACGATTCCCCGTCGGCGACCGTCGTGCGCCGCCGGGCTTGCGAACGGCGGGAACCTGAGCGATCATGCCGCTCTGAGGATATCGACGGCAGCCTCCCAGGGAGGGGTTGACATGCACCTTCGTCTGAGAACGATCGCCACGCTGCTCGCCATCGCCGTGCTGGCCTCGGCGCCGGCCTTCGCCCAGAGCCAGTCGCAGAGCGCCCCCGAGGCGGACGCGAGCTGGGAGATGCCCCGGCTGCCGGACGGCCAGCCCGATTTGCAGGGCTACTGGACCACCCAGACCTTCACGCCGATGGAGCGCCCCGAGTACCTCGGCGACCAGGCGTTCTACAGCGAGGAGGAGTTCGCGCTGCTCGAGTCGCAGCTCACCGTCGACGGGGCCGACCCCCTGGCCCGCTTCGTCATCGAGATCGACGACCCCGAGGAGCGTGCGCGGGTGCTCGACCAGACCCACCGCGACGAGTCCTACGTCCACTACGACAACGCCATCTGGCTCGCCACCCGCGTGCCGAAGGGGCTGTCGACCCGGCGCACCTCGCTCATCATCGACCCGCCGAACGGCCGCATCCCGCCGCGCAACGAGCAGGCCGAGGCGCGGGCGGCGGCCATTCGCGCGGAGCGCGGCGACCGGGGGGCCTTCGACGGCTACGAGCTGCGGCCGCACAGCGAGCGCTGCCTCAACTATCGCTACAACGCCCCGCCGCTGCAGCCGCCCTCGTACAACGACATCCACCACATCCTGCAGACGCCGACCCACGTCGTCATCTTCACCGAGCAGAGCACCAACGGGCCGCGCATCGTCCCCATCGGGATGCCGCCCATGTCCGAGAAGATCCGCCAGTGGCCGGGCGACGGACGCGGGCGCTGGGAGGACGACACCCTCATCGTCGAGAGCAGCCACTTCAACGACAAGAACCGGTGGCAGGGCTCCAGCCGCGGCCTCAAGGTGGTGGAGCGGTTCACCCGGGTCGCCGACGACGCGATCCACTACACGTTCACGGTGGAGGACCCCGCGACCTGGGACCGGCCGTGGAGCGCCGAGGTCCCGATGATGGCCACCGAGGGGCCGATGTACGAGTACGCCTGCCACGAGGGCAACCACGACATCCGGCACATCCAGGAGGTCTACCGCAACATCGAGCGGCAGGAGGCCGAGGCTGCGCGCCCCTGACGGGGCGCGTTGGGAGTTTCGCTGACGCGAAACTCCTGCGCTGGCTGTGCGTCCCTGACGGGGCGCGTTGGGAGTTTCGCTGGCGCGAAACTCCTGCGCGCGGCCGAAGCGCCCGTCGGCTGGTTTCCCTGGCGCGGAACGCGTTGCGCGGGAGAGGCTGACGGGCGGGTTCGGTCTCGCTGGCGCGCGGTTGCTGCGCGCGAGTTGCCGGTCGGGTCGGCGCGAGCGGTCTGCGTCCCCTACCGGGGCGTCCAGTAGAACACTTCCCACGTGTGGACCGGCTCGTTCACGCTCGGGATGATCTCGCCCTCGAAGTCGTACCCCATGCTCATCCCGTTCTTCCCGGCGTAGCTCTCGAGGTACGGGATGCGCTCGTCGCCGACGATCTCGGTCGCCCTCAGCGCGTAGGTCGCGTCGCCGAGCCGGATCCACCCGTCCCGCCGCCCGCCCCGCACCCGCGCCGCCCAGTAGCCGCCGTCGGGCCGGGTGGCGGTGATGACGCCGCCCTCGTCGGTCGAGTACACGATGCGGATGACGAACGGGGGGAACCCCGCGAGCTTCATCAGCACCTCCCCGTGGTCGTTGACGGTGTTCCAGTCCGCGGGCGGCGGCGTCGGCTCGCCGCCGATCACCACGCCGGGGAACCGTTCGTAGGGCGCGGTGGCCACGTAAGTCGCCGCGGCCAGGCCGACCAGCGTGCTGACGACGAAGCACCACGTGTTCTTCGACAGGGTGTTCTTCAACATGCAGCCCTCGCAGGGACAAGTACGGAACGATCGTGCGCCGTGCGCCGACCGGGTTCGGCAGGTTGACCCCGGCGCCGCCAGGCCGCGATCATACGCCGACCGGTGTGTCGTGTCGTCGAGGGCCGTAGCGGCCCGCCTACGCCGCGGTATCGCGGGGCTGCACGCTCTCGGCGATCCGACGGCCCACCGTGATTTCGGCCTGCCGCAGCTCGTAAGTCTGTTGCAGGTTCAGCCACACCTGCGGCGTGGTCCCGAAGTACCGCGCCAGCCGCAATGCCGTGTCCGCGGTGATTCCGCGCCGCCCATGCAGAATCGCCGTCACGCGGTTCACGGGCACTGCGAGCGCTCTGGAGAGCGCGTTGGCCGACATGCCGAGAACCTCCAGCTCGTCACGCAGAACCTCACCCGGGTGCACCGGGCGCATGCCGCTCTTGGGGGCCACCGCCTTCTCCCTTCCGTCTAGTGATAGTCGACGATCTCGACGTCGTGCGGCCCATCGTGGGCCCAGCGGAAACAGATCCGCCACTGCGCGTTGATCCGAACGCTGTGCTGACCGGCCCGGTCCCCCCGGAGCGCTTCCAGCCGGTTGCTTGGCAAGCCGGCCAGATCCTCGAGGGCGTCCGCGCTGTCCAGCACCGTCAGCCGGCGGACGGCCTGATCGGCGAACCCCTGGAAGGCTCGGACACGCTCGCCCTCGAAGAATCGCCGCGTGTTTCGGTCCTTGAAGCTGCGGATCACGGGACGCTCCCTAACGATATACGTAAACCATCAAGGTGCGCTCTCTGGCTTTCACTGACCGTAGCGCGCTGACGCCCTGGACGGGCCCCTTCCAACCTGCGAGGATGATTGGCATGGCGACCGCCGACGACTTCCGCCGGATCGCGCTCGGCCTCGACGGGGCGGAGGAGCGCTCGCACATGGGGGCGCCCGACTTCCGCGTCGGCGGCCGCATCTTCGCCACTCTCGCCCACGAGGCGGAGGGCTACGGCAACCTCATGCTCACGCCCGAGGTCCAGGCGATGTTCGTCGGCGACGCGCCCGGGGTCTTCGTGCCCATCGCCGGCGGCTGGGGGCGCATGGGCATGACGCACGTCCGCCTGGAAGCGGCCGACGAGGAGACCCTGGCCGGGGCGCTGCGCACCGCCTGGAAGCTCCGCGTCGAGAAGAACGCAAAGGCGAAGGGGCGCCGCCGGCAGCCACGGTCGTGACCCGGGTCCGACGCACGGGGCGGGACACGCGCTACGGACGGAAGTCCGGACGCCGCACCGGCGGGGGACCGGGCAAGGCGCCCCGGGGGCTCGTCCTCATCGATCGAAGGTCCAGGTGCGGGGCTCGCGTCCGGGCTCCGCGCGGACCTCCTCGACCACGACGCGAGGCGTCTCGTCGCGGCTGTACCGCAGCACCCACTTCAGGCCCGCCCGGTTCGCCTCGGGCACCGGAATCTCGTGCGTCGCGTGCTCCGGCCCCTCGAACACGTTGATCTGGCAGAGGTCCTCACCGGCGCAGAGCGCCACGGCCTGCTCGACCCAGTCGTCGACGGCGGCCCCCGGCGTGACCCAGGCTCCCCAGGCGTGCGCGGTGGTGCCCACCCAGCGGAACACCACGGGTTCGGCCTCCGCCCCGCCGTTCCGGGCGGCCTGGCCCGCGGCCGTGGCGTCCAGACTCAGGACCAGCACCGTCATGCTCAGCGCCAGCTTCATGGCGTGCTCCTTAACCTGTTTTCCGGGGCTTTGGGGGCTCGTCCTCGGGGGAGGAGACGGCGTGTCCGCCGCACCTTCGGAACCGCGGTCGCGGCAGGCACGCCGTTGCCCAGGTCGAACTCGGGGGCGGCGCGACCGGGGCCGCCGCGGCGGCGGCCCCGGGGTCATGGTGCCGAGCCGGCCGCGCGCGCTTGGCCGGCTCGGGTCGGCGGTTGCCGATCAGTTGGTCATCTGCGCCGCCGGCCAGCGCTCGTCGATCGGCTTGGACGGGTCGGCCGTGATCTTCAGGTCCGCGCAGTGATGATAGGAGTAGCCGCCCGGCGTGTTGTACACGTGATCGGCCATGAACTGGATGACCTGCAGCGTGCACTTCTCGCAGTTGATGTTCGGGATGTCGATGTCGGCCTCCCAGGGGTCCATCGGGGTCTCGGGCCGGAACGAGGCGCGCTGGTCCCCCACGGGATAGTGCGGGAACAGGCCGTCGGCGAGGACCGGGATCTGCGGCGGGCTCTGAATCACGCCCCAGACCGAGTAGAGGCCCCGGTCCGTCCACTTCTCGACCGCGGTCGGATCCGCCGGCAGCTCGTTGCGCGAGTTCACCGAGAGCGCGACGCGGTAATGACCCGAGTGGAAGATCGTCTCCTGGATCTTCAGGTGCAGCTTGGACCCGCCGGTGACCTCGGTGACGATGCCGGACAGAATCTCGGCGTTGTCGCCGTTCGGGTTTCCGCCGCAGGGGCCGACCTTCTGGGGGTTGCCGAGGCGGTCCAGGACGATCCAGGGCGCCGGCTCCACGAGTTGGAAGTGCGCGTGCCCACCGACCGGGAGCACCACGAGTGCGGCAGCCAAAGTGAACAGAACAGGCAGTCGGTACTTCATGTCGTCGTTTCCTCCCTCGACAGGCCCTGGGCCGGTGGTTGGCGGCCCCGGCCGAGAGCACGAAGGCCGCCGGGCGCGAGCGCCGCGCCCTTCGTGCGATTCGTCGCTCCACGGTGTCCGGTGACATCGAGCGCCACCCCGCCGGCGCCCAGGGCAAAACGGTAGCACGAGTTCACGGGAACCCACAATCCCGCCCGACGGGAGGCGCGAGCGCCCCTACCCGCGCGACTGGACGTGGAACGTCCACCAGCTCTCGGGCCGGGGCGTGTCGAGCGGCGGCGGCTCCCCGCCGCCTCCCGGCTGCCGCGCCTGCACCGCCGGTTTCTGCAGCTTCCGGATGCGTGTGGCCCAGACGTGGTCGAGCATGGACGGGTCCATCTCGCGGTTGAGGACGACGGGGTAGACGACGCCGTCGAGCCGCAGCCGGCCCGGATGGTCCTCCCCTACCCGCGGGCACCAGTACTTCTGGTCGCCGACCGAGCAACTGATGAACAGCTCGCCCTCGGGCGTCGCCATGCAGTTGACGTTCACCGAATGGGGCCTGCCCCAGATGCCGATCTGGATCGCGCACAGCGAGACGTCGTTCGCGAAGCTCCAGTCGTCGACCGGGTCCTCGTTGGTGTCGCCCAGCAGCACGAAGCCCGGGGTGGTCTCGCAGGGACAGTTCACGGTCCAGGCGACGCCGCCGGCCACGACCACCAACCCCAGGGCGACCGCGATGCCGAGGACGATCTGCCGGACGGACTTCGACGACATGCCGGCGACCCGTGACTGTGCGCTCATGTTCAACCTCCTCCGGTGGTGCTACGGGAAACGGCGCCGTCCCGCTCCGCCGGCCCGCCCCGGGGTGTGCGTTGCGCGCCGGCCGGCGCGCCGGTTGCGGGGAAGGCCCGGTTTCGGCCGCCGGGATCGGACCCTTATACACCCGTTTCCGCCTCGCATGCCACGGGAGCCGAGTCTGCCGCTCCGCGCCTCCCGCCGCATCGCTGCCTGACGGCCCGGCGGGTCACGATCGACGATCCCCCGCGGGCCGGCGCGGTGGTATCGTCTCGGGTACGCCGAAGTCGGCCATGAATCTGCGCCGTGGAACGGCGCGGACCTTGCGGGTTGGTTGGGCGCCAAGCGGAGGCCGCAGCGCGACCTCGCGGTCGCGTTCGGCGACGATTGGCGGGCCAGGGAGCGACCTGATGATCACGACCCGTCTCCGGACCGGCCACCGGTTCCCGTTCGCGGCGGCGCTGGCCGCGGCCGCCGTCGCCCTCCCGGCCGCGCAGACCTTCGACGGCGAGCCCGACCCGCAGCCGGCGTCGGCCGACCTCGCCATCGTCGGCGGTCTGCTCATCGATGGGCACGAGGGGCCGCCGCTGCCGGGCGCGGTGGTGCTGGTCGAGGGCGACCGCATCGTCGCCGTCGGCCGGCGCGACGCGATGACGGTGCCCGACGGGGCCGAGGTAGTCGACGCCCGCGGCATGACCATCCTGCCCGGCCTCATCGACGCCCACGTCCACCTCGACATCCTCGGCCACTCCGACTACCAGCACTGGCACGGCCGGTACCGCGAGGGCCGCTACGCCGAGATCATGGCCATCTCGACCCGGCAGCTCCTCATGAGCGGGGTCACCACCGCGGTCGACCTGGCCGGGCAGCCGGACGCCCTCGGGCAGATTCAGGCGGGCATCGAGAGCGGCGAGCTGCAGGGGCCCCGCGTGGTCGCCAGCATGGGGTGGATCACCAACTGGTCCGACGGGCAGGTGGCCCGGCACCACCGCCGGTCGCACACCGTCAACGTGCGCACGGTGGACGAGGCACGCGCCGCCGCCCGGACCGCCATCGCCCAGGGCGCCGGCATCATCAAGGTGCACACGGGGCTGACCGAGGCCCAGTTGCGGGCCATCCGCGAGGAGGCCGACGCCGCGGGCATCCGCATCACCGGCCACGTCGGGAACCGCGACGACCTGCTCATGCGGATCCGCACCGGCCAGGACGGCATCGAGCATCTGTCCCTCGGCGCCGGGGCGAGCCCCGCCATCGCGCCCGAGGTGCTCCAGGGCCTGGTCGACCAGGGGACGTACGTCGTCCCCACGATGATCCAGACGATGATCCAGGGCCGGGCCGTCGAGTGGCCCGACTGGCGGGACAACCCGCGGGCCCGCGCCCTGACGCCGCCGGCGATCTGGGCCGACATCCGCCGCAGCATCGAGAACCCGCGCCGGTTCGGCTACTTCGGCGGCAGCCTGCGGGTGCGGCGCATGGACGAGATGGGGGCGAAGCTGCGCCAGTTGCGCGCCGCCGGCGTCCGGGTGCTCGTCGGCACCGACAGCGGCACGCCGCTCAACTTCCACACCGACGCCCTCTGGCAGGAGATGGACCTGATGGTGTCGTACGGCTTCCCTCCGATGGAGGTGCTGGCGATGGCGACCCGCCGCAACGCCGAGTACCTGGGCCGCGGCGGCGAGCTCGGCACCGTCACGCGGGGGAAGCTCGCCGACCTCATCGTGGTCGACGGCAATCCGCTGCTGACCATGCGGGACCTGCGGCACGTGGTCGCGGTGGTGAAGGACGGCCGGGTCTACACGCCGTGAGGCCCCGGGACGCCGATCGACGTGACGCCAGTCGAGACCGGTGGAAGGACGGCCGGGTCGACACGCCTTGAGGGGGGGCGTGGCGGGCTCTCCATGGGCTGGGGTCGACGGCCGCACGCACCCGCCTCGGTGCGATATTGGGCTGCCCCCGTGAGCGCTTGCGTTTGGCCGGACCGATGGGCGCTACGCTTGGCTGGGGGATCGGGAGACCGTCGAAGTGGCGCCGCCTGGGAGCGCCAGCGGGTTCTCGCCGCGGCAACCGGGGTCGAATCGCGTAGCGAGACCCACCGACACGAAGGTGACGACCATGAAGACACGCACGCTCGAAATGGCGGCGCTGCCGGCCCTGACCGTGCTGGCCCTGGCCGCCGGCGCACCCGCCCAGGTTGCCGACCCCTACGACGTAGTCCTGCACGCCAACGACGTCATGGTCCCGATGCGCGACGGCATCCACCTCGCCACCGACGTCTACCGGCCGGCCCGCGACGGCGTACCCGTCGAGACGCCGTTCCCGGTCCTGCTGCAGCGCACGCCGTACGGCAAGGAGGGGCGCGGGCTCGTCGAGCGCGCCGCCTACTTCGTCCGCCACGGCTACGTCGTCGTGCTGCAGGACACCCGCGGCCGCTACGAGTCCGAAGGCACGTTCTCGAAGTACCACGACTTCGACGCCACCGATGGCTACGACACCGTCGAGTGGATCGCCGCCCTGCCCTACACGACCGGCGGCGTCGGCATGTTCGGCACCTCGTACGGGGCCCACACCCAGGCCGACGCGGCCAAGATGAACCCGCCGAACCTCGGGGCCCTGCTCCTCAACCAGGGGGGCATCTCCGACCCCTGGCTGCACAAGGTGCGCAACCGCGGCGCCTTCGAGCTGGGGCAGCAGCTCGGCTGGGCCTTCGACCAGCTCCGCCTGTCGCCCGATCCGGTGGTGCGGGCCGCTTTCGAGGCCGAGCGCGTGGCCGACTGGTTCGCGGCGATGCCCCTCCGGCGCGGCCTCAGCCCCCTGGCGGCGTCGCCCCAGTTCGAGGACTACGTGCTCGACCAGCTCACCCGCGCCGACCACGACCGGCCGAACGCCGACGTCCGGCACTGGACCCGCCTCGGCGTGAACTGGAGCGCCTACTACGGCCGCACCGCCGACGTCCCCATGCTCCACGTCGCCGGCTGGTACGACCCCTACGTCGGCAGCATGTTCGAGAACTTCCTCGGGCTGACGCGGGTCAAGACCTCGCCCATCCATCTCCTCGTCGGCCCCTGGACGCACGGCGCCAACACGCGGTCCTACGCGGGCGACGTCGACTTCGGACCCGACGCGGCCGTTTCCGACTTCGCGACCGGGTTCCACCGGCAGTGGTTCGACCGCCACCTCAAGCAGGTCCCCACCGGGGTCGACGACTGGCCGCCGATCCGGCTCTTCGTCATGGGCACCGGCGACGGCCGCCGCGACGCCGACGGCCGGCTGTTCCACGGCGGCTACTGGCGCGACGCCACGGCGTGGCCCCTGCCCGAGGCCGAGCCCACGCCGTACTACCTCCACGCCGACGGCACCCTGAGCCCGCGCGCGCCCGCCGACGCGCCGCCGACCACCTACACCTACGACCCCGAGCACCCGGTACCCACCATCGGCGGCTCGTTCTCGGGGGTGCTGAAGCGCGGCGCCTACGACCAGCGCGAGCGTGAGTTCAAGAGCCTCGGCGGCGGCTCGGAGAACGGCTTCTACGGCTCGCGGCCCCCGTACCTGCCGCTGAAGACCAGGCCCGACGTGGTCGTGTTCCAGACCGAGCCGCTCCCCGCCCCGGTCGAGGTCGTCGGCCCCATCCGCGTCACCCTCTACGCGTCGTCGACCGCCGTCGACACCGACTTCACAGTGAAGCTCGTCGACGTCTACCCCCCGAGCGAGGACTTCCCGACGGGGTTCGAGATGAACCTCACCGACGGCATCCTGCGCGCGCGCTACCGCAACGACCCGAGCCGGCCCGAGCCGATGACGCCGGGCGAGGTCTACGAGCTGACCATCGAGCCCTATCCCACCGCGAACCGCTTCAAGGCCGGGCACCGCATCCGCATCGACGTCTCGAGCAGCAACTTCCCGCGCTTCGACGTCAACCCCAACACCGGCGAGCCCCTGGGGCGGCACCGGCGCTCGGTGCCCGCCGACAACTCGATCCACCACGATCCGGCCTACCCGTCCCACGTGGTGCTGCCGCTGGTGGCGGTGACGCCGGAGTGAGCCGCGGCGGCGTAGCCGGTGCCGGACACCGTCCAGATTTCACCGCGGGTCATTCCGTCCCGCGGTCCGAAATCGCGTCGATGAACGCTTGATCTCCGCGTTCACACGCGCTCCGGGCCACGGCGCGGGACTGGCGATGAGCCTCGGCCTGGAAGTCCGCCGTTCCGGTATCGGGCACACAGAGCTGGACCGGCCTGAGCCCGCGGGCGCGCATTCGGTCGCGATAGGCTCGCGCCTTGTCGATCGAGCCGGAGTTCCTTGGGGTTCCGGGTGGCGTGGTGCTGCTCCTCGGTTACATGTAACCCATCCGAACGTCGGCGGCAATACAAGCCCGAGGGCGGCGAGACCGCTGAGGCGGTGATGCGGTAAGCTACCGCTCCGATCGATTCTCGAGCAAAGGAGTTGCCGGTGCACGCCAACAGTGTCCGTGACGGAGCCCGCCTCGTGTTCCGCCTGTCATCGATGTTCGTCCTCGCCGCCCTGCTCGCGGTTCCCGCGGCCCAGGCCCAGGTTCCCGCCGGGAAGCCCGACGACGTGGGGCTGTCCGCGAAGCGCCTCGAGCGCATCGGCGAGATGATCAAGCGCGCCATCGACGCGGACCAGATCTCCGGGGCCGTCACCGTCGTCGCGCGGCGCGGGCACGTCGCCCACTTCGAGGCGCACGGCCTGATGGACGTCGAGGCGAGCGCCCCGATGCAGAAGGACACCATCTTCCCTATCGCCTCGATGACGAAGCCGGTGACCGGCGTCGCCATCCTGATGCTCGTGGAAGAGGGGAAGGTGCGCCTGTCCGACCCGGTGTCCCGCTTCATCCCGGAGTTCCGGGACACGAAGGTCGCGATGCCGCGAACCGACGCCGCGGGCGGGGAGGGCGCCATCTACACCGTGCCGGCCGACCGCGACGTCACGGTGCATGACCTGATCACCCACACCTCGGGCCTGGTGAGCGGCGGCGCGGGGAGCCAGGCGGCGGGGCGCATCGCGCCCCGCGACACGACCGGCACGGTCGCCGACTGGACGGCCGCGCTCGGCGCCGCCCCCCTCGACTTCCAGCCGGGCACCCAATGGTCGTACAGCGGCCTGGCCGGCATCGACACGCTGGGGCGCATCGTCGAGGTCGCCTCGGGGCTGACGTTCGACGAGTTCCTGCGGCAGCGAATCTTCGAGCCGCTGGGGATGAAGGACACCGGCTTCAACGTGCCCGACGATCGCAAGGCGCGCGTCGTGACCCTCTACGGGCGCAGTCCGGACGGGCTCGTGCTCCGGGACGTGCCGGAATGGGTGGCCACGACGACGCTGCACGGGGGCGGCGGCGGTCTCTGGTCGACGGCCGGGGACTACCTGCAGTTCGCGCAGATGCTCGTCAACCGCGGCGAGCTGAACGGCACCCGGCTGCTCGGCCCGCGGACCGTCGACCTGATGGGGTCGAACCACGTCGGCGACCTCTACGAGAAGTCGGGGCGCGTGGGCGGCGGGCCCGGGAAGGGCTTCGGGCTGACCGTCGACGTCATTCTCGACAACGCCGCGGCCCGCGGCGACCACCGGTCGACTGGCAGCTTCGGCTGGAGCGGGGCCTTCGGCACCACCTACTGGGTCGATCCCAAGGAGGAGCTGACCGCGATCCTGATGGTGCAGACGCCGGGCGGCCCCCTCCGGGCGGACTTCCAGAACGCCGTCATGCAGGCGATCGTCGACTAGGAGTCTGCGCCCTAGAACGGCGCGGACTCCTGGCGGGTTGGTTGGGCGCCCAGCGGAGGCCGCGGCGCGGCCTTGCGGTCGCGTTCGGCGACGATGGGCGGGCCAGGCCGCCGCTCCCCGGCTCGACGCGGGCGGTTCCGCGTCGGTCGCGCAACCGTGCGGACCGGAGGATGGGAATGAAACGTTGGCTGTCGATTTCGTTGATGGCGTTGGCGTTCCTCGCGATCGAGACGTCCGCACGGGCCCAGCCCCTCGATGAGGCCGCGCGACGCGCCCTTCGCGCCGAGC
This sequence comes from Vicinamibacterales bacterium, assembly GCA_965207615.1. Classification (GTDB taxonomy): domain Bacteria; phylum Acidobacteriota; class Vicinamibacteria; order Vicinamibacterales; family UBA8438; genus JAJEEA01. The sequence goes on along the minus strand of CBDBMZ010000003.1, from coordinate 5,178,126 downwards.
TGGACGCATTCTTCGATCAGTACTATGCGTGGTACTCGGCGGGCGCGGCCGACGAAATCGCCAGCCACGCCTACAACGTGCCCTACGTTCGGGGGGACGGCAGTGCGCTGGGAACACGGGATGCGCGGTGATGGAGCGGCAGCGATGCGATAGGCTACGGGTCCGGTCGATCTCGAGCAAGGGAGCTGCTGGTGCGCGCCAACCGTGTCCGCAATGGAACCCGTCTCGTGGCCCGGCTGTCGTCGACGTTCGTCCTCGTCGCCCTGCTCGCGGCCCCCGTCGCGCGGGCCCAGGTGCCGGCCGGGAAGCCGGACGACGTGGGGCTGTCGGCGAAGCGCCTGGAGCGCATCGGCGAGATGATCCAGCGCGCCATCGACGCGGACCAGATCACCGGGGCAGTCACCGTCGTCGCGCGGCGCGGGCAGGTCGCGCACTTCGAAGCGCACGGGCTGATGGACATCGAGGCGGACGCCCCGATGAGGAAGGACACCATCTTCCCCATCGCGTCGATGACGAAGCCGGTGACCGGCGTCGCCATCCTGATGCTCGTGGAAGAGGGGAAGGTCCGTCTGTCAGACCCCGTGTCCCGGTTCATTCCGGAGTTCCGGGACACGAGGGTCGCGGTGCCGCGAGCCGACACCGCGGGCGGGGAGAGCGGCATCTACACCGTGCCGGCGGACCGCGAGGTCACGGTGCACGACCTGATGACCCATACGTCGGGTCTGGGCAGCTTCGGCGCGGCAAGCGAGGCGACGTCGCGCATCGCGCCTCGCGACCTGACCGGCACCGTCGCGGACTGGGCGGCAGCGCTCGGAGCGGCCCCTCTCGACTTCCAGCCGGGTACCCGCTGGGCGTACAGCGGCCTGGCGGGGATCGACACGTTGGGGCGCATCGTGGAGGTCGCCTCGGGGCTGACGTTCGACGAGTTCCTGCGGCAGCGGGTCTTCGAGCCGCTGGGGATGAAGGACACCACGTTCAACGTGCCGGAGGACGAGAAGCAGCGCGTGGCGACGCTCTACATTCGCACCCCCGACGGCCTCGAGCTTTTCCCGCTGCCGGAATGGCTGGTCACGACGACGTTGCACGGGGGTGGCGGAGGTCTCTGGTCGACGGCCGAAGACTACCTGCAGTTCGCCCAGATGCTGGTCAACCGCGGGGAGCTGAACGGCGCGCGGCTGCTGGGCTCCCGGACCGTCGACCGCATGGCGTCGAATCACGTCGGCGACCTCTACGAGAAGGCGGGGAGCTCCGGGATGGGGTTCGGACTGACCGTGGACGTCGTGCTCGACGGCGTCGTGGCCCGCGGCGACCACCGGTCCACCGGCAGCTTCGGCTGGGTGGGCGCGTTCGGGACCACCTGGTGGGTCGATCCCAGGGAGGAGCTGACCGCGATTCTGATGGTGCAGACGCCGGGCGGCCCCCTCCGGGCCGACTTCCAGAACGCCGTCATGCAGGCAATCGTCGATTAGAAGTCTGCGCCGTAGAACGGCGCGGACTCCTAGCAGGGTTGGTTGGGCGCCCAGCGGAGGCCGCAGCGCGACCTTGCGGTCGCGTTCGGCGACGATGGGCGGGCCAGGCGCTTGCGCCGCGTTCGCTTCGCGCCCGCGACGCGGGCCGCGACGCCGGGAAGGTCGCGCCGGCGCGCTCGGCAAGGAAGAACAACCGATGACCAGCGTCGCAACCCGCTCCGCCCTCGCGGTCGCCCTCTCGCTCGGGACGGCGATGGGCGCCGCCGCGCAGGACAACTACGAGACGACCGAGACCTCGGGGTTCGCCGTGGCGGCGGGCGGCTGCTCGCCGGCGCCGGAGGCGCGTGCCATGGCGACGTTCACGCTCGAGGAAGCCACCATCGCCGACATCGGCGCCGCGTTCGACGCGGGAGCCCTGTCCTGCGAGACGCTCGTCCGGCGGTACCTCGACCGCATCGCCGCCTACGACGACGCGGGCCCGCGCCTGAACAGCGTCGTCACCGTCAATCCCGGTGCGATCGACGCGGCGAGACGGCTCGACGACGAGCGGGCCGCCACCGGTCGCCGGGGTCCGCTGCACTGCATTCCCGTCCTGCTGAAGGACAACATCGACACCGCGGACATGCCGACCACCAACGGGTCGGTCATCCTGAGGGACGCGACGCCACCCGACGACGCATACGTCACGCGGGTGCTCCGCGACGCGGGGGCGCTGATTCTGGGCAAGGCGTCGCTCGGCGAGTTCGCCGGCGGGAACAGCTACAACTCGGTGGACGGGCAGACCCTCAATCCCTACAACCTGCGCCGGGGGGCCGGCGGCTCGAGCAGCGGCTCGGCCGTCGCCGTCGCCGCCAACCTGGCCGTGGCCGCGGTGGGGACCGACACCAGCACCTCGGTCCGCAACCCGGCCGCGTTCAGCGGCATCGTCGGCCTCCGGCCGACGACGGGGCTCGTCAGCCGGGACGGCATCGCCCCCAAGAACCTCACGTTCGACACCGCTGGACCGATGGCGCGGACGGTGACCGACGCGGCCATCCTGCTGAGCGCCATGGCCGGCCCCGACCCGGCGGATCCGGACGGCCGCAGCGCCGAGGTCTACGCCGCGCATCCGGCCGGCCCGGAAGCCGCGCGCCTCGACTACACCCGGTTCCTCGAGCGGGGCTCGCTGCGGGGCGCCAGGCTGGGCGTCGCGCGGGACTACTTCGGAGGCGACCCCGAGGTCGACGCGCTCGCCGAGGCCGCCATCGCGGCGATGCGCGAGCTGGGGGCGGAGATCGTCGACCCGGTGACGTTCGACGGCTCGTTCGTGGACGGCGTCAGGGTCATCGCCGACTACCGGTTCAGGGAAGACTGGGAGGTCTATCTCCGGACGTTCGGGCCGGGCGTGCCCGCGACGGTGGCGCGGTTCATCGAGATCTACGAGACGGAGGTCGCCGGCTCGGCGCTCCCGGCCGAGGCGTCGGTGCTGGATCTGCTCCGCCGCGCCAGCCGGACGTCGACCGACCACCCCGACCACGTCGATCTCGTCGAGAACATCCTGCCGCGGAACACGCGGCTCAAGCTCGCCGTCTTCGACGCCCACGACCTCGACGCCCTGGTCTTTCCCTACCACCCCGCCTTCGCGCCGCCCGTTCGCGATCCCACCGTCACCGTGGACGATCCGACCTGGGTGCCGCCGGGCGGCGTGCGGAGCCCCGCGACGCTGGCCGGGTACAGCTCGGTCGGCTTCCCCAGCATCGTCGTCCCGATGGGGTTCGGCTCAGAGGGGTTGCCGATGGCCGTCGGGTTCCTGGGACGGCCATTCGAGGAGGGGAGGCTCATCGGATACGCCTTCGACTACGAACAGGCCACGATGATGCGGCGGCCGTCGCCGCTGGCGCCGCCCCTGCCGGGCGAGACCATCGAGTATTGATCTCCGAGACCAGGTCGGTGGGCGCGACGGGTCCCCGAAGCCGCCCGCCGGCGCGCGCGGCGCCCCCTATCGATCCGCCGCCCACCGCACGAAAGACGGCCCCTCCGTGCCGCGCGGCTCGCCGCCGTGCTCGGGGTAGACCGACGCCACGTAGATGTCGCCGTTGGGGGCCATCGCCATCTGGTGGACGTAGACGTTGGCGTTCGGAATGCGGAAGACCTCGTCGTCGGTTTCGGCGTCGACGACCACCAGATCCTGCCGCCCGCGCCGCGAGCCGGTCACGCCCGCGTAGATCCGGTCGCCGTAGGCCGCGACGCTCAGCGGCAGCCCCGGCTGGGGCACCCCTTCCCAGGGGCCGATGTACTCCCCCTCCTGGGTGAACACCTCGAAACGGCTGACGCAGCCGGGAATCGGCTCGAGGCGCTCGGGCGCTATTTGCCCCGGCGCCGTCACGTACGGGTGCAGGGCGGTGCCGCACACGTTGCCGACGATGAGGCGGCCGGCCGGGTCGAGGGCGATGGCGTGCGGGAGCGCCAGCTGGCCGGGGCCGCCGCCGAACCCGCCGGCCTCCTTCAGGTAGCGGCCGTCCTCGTCGAACCAGACCAGCCGCGAGTTCCAGTAGCCGTCCGAGACCACGACGCGGCCGTCGGGCAGGAACGCGACGCCGGTGGGCCCGTTGAAGTGGCCCTCGTCGTCACCGAACACTCCGTACTCGCCCAGCGTCAGCACCGCGTCGCCGTCGGGCGTGAGCTTGACGACCTGGTGGCCCTCCCGGTCGACGACCCAGACGAACCCCTGCGGATCGACGTACATCGAGTGCGGCCCGATGAACTCCCGGTCGTCACCGAACGTGCCCAGGAACCGGCCCGAGCTGTCCCAGCGGGCGACCGTGCCCCTGCCCTTGTAGCGGCTCATCGCCAGCGGGTGCGCCGCCCAGTGGTCGACGTCGCGCGAGATCGTGTAGACGACCCCGTCGGCGCCCACCGCGACGCCGGTGCCCATCTCGAACACCATGTCGGCGGGGTAGCGCGGCCAGTCCTCGTCGAGCGCATAGGCCTGCTGGGCCTCCGCGATCGACGGCCCGCCCCACCCCGCCCCGACCACCACCGCGGCGACGAGCGCCGCCCGACTCGCACGAACTCGCAGCATGACCGCCTCCTTGCAGCCCGTGGTGGAACCCCGCGTTGCACCGCGCCCGGAGGGCGCCAGAGAACTGCCTGGGCGCCCGCCTGACGTGGCGTGAGGAGGGCGCATATTGGGTATATGTAGCCGACGAACAACGCAGCCGGGATGCCTCGCTGCTCGAATGCAGCGGGGCTTCCACCACGGGCTGCCAGGCCACGGGTCACGGGCCTTCGCCGGCGCGCGCTCACGGGTCGCGACGGTCGGGACCGTCGTAGATCCAGGGGCGGAGCCGCCGGTCTCTTTCCCTCATGGCCTCGGCGCCGGCCCCGTGCTCGAGCCGTTCGAGCAGCGTCGTGTCCACCCCCTGCAACAGGCTCGAGCGCCGCCTCGGGTCGATGCGGAAGGGCGCGGGCGCCATGCCCGGACGCTCGACCACCTGCCTCTCCAGGTCGACCGTCGTCTCGACCCCGGGATTCGCGGCGACCCGGTCCGCCAGCTCGTCCACCACCTGCTCGTCGAGCGTCACCGGGAGGAGGCCGAAGTCGAAGCAGTCGTCGTGGAACACCGGCCCGAAGCTCGGGGCGATGATCGCCCGCATCCCGCACTGCCGGAGCCGGATGACCGCGAACGCCTGCTGGCTGCCCTGGCCGAAGTTCCGTCCCGCGATCAGGATCGAGGCGTCGCGATACGGTTGCCGGTTGAGGACGAAGTCGGGGTTCTCCGTGCCGTCGCGTCGGTACCGAAAGCCGGGGAATGCGTGCCGGCCGGCCCACGACCCGTCGTGCCGGTGGGCGTCCAGGCTGACGTCGCGCGGATCGAGATGCGCGGCGTGAAGATCACGGAGCTCCACGCCGACCGGGGCGATGAGCTCGCTCTCGAGGTCGGGCTGCCGGAAGGGCGCCGCGATGCCGGTGTGCCGCACGAACCGCGGGGCTTGTCGAGACACGGCAGTCAGGCACCTCGGCCTCAGCGGCGGCCGTCACCGGGTTGATAGACCCACGGGCGCGCCTGCTCGTCCCGTTCCCTCATCGCCCTCGCCGCCGGCAGGTGAGGCTCGATCTCCTCGAGGTCGTGCAGGCCGTTCAGCAGCTTGTTCCGCACCCTGGGGTCGGTCTCGAAGGCGATCGGGTCGCGCCCCGGCATCTCGATCAGCTGCCGCTCCAGATCCACCCTCATCCTGACGCCGTGGTGCGACTCGACCCACGCCACGATCTCGTTCAGCGTCTCGCGGGGCAGCTCCACCGTCAACACGCCATACTGCACCGCGTTGGTCAGGAAGATCGGCCCGAAGCTCTCCCCGATGTAGACCCTGACGCCCCAGGCCACGAGCGGCCGGGTGACCCCGGTGACCCGCGAGCTGCCGGTGGCGTAGTTCTTGCCGACGATCATGATCGAGGCGGTCCGGTACGCCTCCTGGTTGAAGACGAAATCGCGCCGCGGGGATCCGTCCGCGTTGTAGCGGATGTTCGCGAACGCCGTGGCCCCGCGGCTGGAGCCGAGGCCCCCGCGGGGCGCGTCGAGACCCGCGGTCAGGTTGGTCAGGGCCGGCGCGATGACGTCGGTGCTGACGTTGTCGAACAGGAAGGGCGCCGCGAGGCCCTCGTGCGCCTCGAAGCGGTGCCCGCCGCGCTGGATGTTCTGCCCCATGGTCCCGCCCCCCCGACAGGCCCGCCAATCGTCACAGGAACGTGCGCACGTCGGCGATGCTGCCGGCGATCGCCGATGCGGCGACGGTCGTCGTGCTCGCCAGCATCGTGTTCGTGTCGCGTCCCTGCCGGCCGATGTAGTTGCGGTTCGAGTTCGAGACGCACCGGTGGCCCGGCTCGACGTAGTCGCCGTTCGATCCGTAGCACTTCGAGCAGCCCGACTCGCGCCACTCGAAACCCGCTTCCCTGAAGATGCGGTCGAGGCCCTCCGCCTCGGCCTGCGCCTTGACCGCGTTCGACCCCGGCACGACCCAGGCCGAGGCGACGGTGGAGGCCACCCGGCGGCCCTCGACGATGGCCGCCGCCGCGCGCAGGTCGCTGATGCGGCTCTCGACGCACGAGCCGATGAACACCTCGTCGATCGGCGTCCCGAGTATCGGCTCGCCCGGCGTGAGGCGGCTGTACTCGATGGCCTGCCGGTAGGCGGCCCGCTTGCTCGCCGGAGCCTCGTCGGGATCGGGAATCCGCTCGCCGATCCCGATCGCGTGCTCGGGGTTGATGCCCCAGGTGACCTGCGGCTCCACCCCCGTCATGTCGATCGTCTCCTCGCGATCGAAAACGGCGTCGTCGTCCGTGGGGAGGGCGCGCCAGAACTCGACCGCCCGGTCCCAGTAGCGCGTGGACGGGGCGAACTCCCGGCCCGCGAGGTACTCGAAGGTCGTGTCGTCGGGGCTGACCATGCCCGTCGGGGAGGCCATCTCCACCGCGAGGTTGCAGATGGAGAAACGGGCCTCCTGCGCCAGCGCGCGCACGACCGGACCCGCGTACTCCACCGCGTAGCCGGTGCCCGAGTCGGTGCCGAGCCGGGCGATGGTGCGAAGGATGACGTCCTTCGCGCGGATGCCCGGTCCCGGCGTCCCCACGATGTTCACGCGCATGGTCCTCGGGCGGCGCCGGATGACGGTGCCGGTGCGCAGGATGTTCTCCGAGTTCTCTCCTCCCCACGAGATCAGGCCCATCGCCCCGTGCGTGCAGGTGTGGCTGTCGCCCGCGCAGAGCACCATGCCGGGCTGGCTCAGCCCGGTCTCGGGGCCGACGACGTGCATGATGCCGAATCGCGGGTCGGACTGGCCGAAGGCCTTGGTGAAGCCCAGGTCCCTCATTTCGCCGGCCAGCTCTTCGTACGCCTGCCAGCCCCATCCCAGCGAGGGGTCGGCGTACCGGTCCGGCGACGTGGAGACGGTGTGGTCGGGCACGTTGTAGAAGATCTCGGGGTTGCGGAGCTCGACGCCCTCCCGGACCAGCCGCATGACCTGGGCGGGGCTGCCGCCGATGCAGCGGTCCACCTGGAGCAGATCGGTCTCGCCGCCGAGGTTCGCGACGACGTGGGCGTCCCAGATCTTGTCGAACATCGTCCCGCGGCGTTCTTCTGCCTGGAACCGCGCGAACACGGACCTGGGGTGGGCCGATACGAGAAGCCCGGCGCCGACCGACGTCCTGATGAAGTCGCGTCTGTTCATGGTGCCCTCCGCGGCGGACCCGACGGGTCTCGGTGCTTCGCCGGCCGTCGGCGACCATGATACCAACTGCCGGAGGCCGGCAAGGAGCTGCGCGACGGCCGGCTCAGCGGACGAGCCGATAGCTCTCCTCGAGGCCCGGCGCGTGCACGGGCGGGCTGCCGTACGGGTCGCCCCGGAGGAACTCGATGGAACGGCCTTGCGTGAGTCCGTCGAGCCGGGCCGTCGCGCTCGTGAACGCCTCGAAGTCGGGCCCGTCGCCGCCCAGGCCGACCGCGTCGTCGCGCACCGCGAGAAAGTGCTCGTAGCCGGCGTAGCGGGCCAGGTAGTACACCTCGTCGTAGTCTTCGCTCTCGACCGGGTCGCCGTTCGGCAGGTAGGCCACCCGCCACAGGCCCACCGGCCGCACGCCGATCTTCTCCGCGTAGGGCCAGACCTCATCGCGAGCGATGGCGTGATACTCCTCGAAGGCGCCCTTCCTGATTCGGGAGTACTCGAGAGCGAGGATGCCGTCTCCGGAACGTGCCCGGTCCAGCCGAACGGGGCGGGGCGCGGAGGAATCCCGCTCGGGGCCGCCCTCGACCCGCTCGTACCGTTCCACGAGCCCCGGCATGTAGATCGGCCGGGTTTCGGCCAGGTAGCCCTGCAGGAAGACGCCCCCGCGGGACCCCTGCGCGTATTGCCGGCGGGTTCGCAGCCCCTCTCCCGAGGCGTCTCTCAGGCCGCCGTCGCCACCGAGCCGCCCGGCGCCGCCGGTGTCGCCGGCCGCGGCGCCGCTACGGGTGGCCTGCCAGTGCTCGTAGCTGGCGTAACGCGCGAAGCGCACCGCCTCGTCCTGGCCGGGCGTGGCGTCAGCCCCCACGGGATAGACGACCTCGAAGTCGCCCAGTATGCGGGCGCCCAGCCGCTCGAACCAGGGCCACACGCCCGACCGGCTCGCTTCGAGCCAAGCCTCGTAGCCGCCCGCCTCGAGATAGGCGTGCCGCATCATGACCACTTCCTGCTGTCCCACCCGCGGCACGTCGTTCCGCACCGGCGTGGGCGGCTGGGCCCCCGGCGCCGGAGCGAGCACGAGCATGGACAGGACAACTCCCACGACGACGGCGCCGGTGTTCGCTCGATGGCCGTTCATGATTCCCCGCTTACCGCAAACCTGCATCTTCTTCCGACGAGCGGCCGTTCCCGGCCGCCCGCTTCCGAAGACGGCTCTTCACGTCGTCGTCGAGATTCCGGATCGTGATGCTCGCCATGGCCACGCCTCTCGTTCGGGAAGGGAATCTCAGGCTACATCGTGATTGCGATGCCATCAAGGTTGCCCGCGCCGCCCCGCGAGGAGGACCGCTCCTGCTTGACCTCGCCGGGAGCCGGGCCGTATGGTGTCGGGTGACTCCGGCTGAACCCGACCAGCGACACAACGAAGGAAGAGCCTCATGCGGATTCTCGTCACCGGACTCGTCGTCGCCGTCGTCGCCTTCGGCATGCTCCCGGTCGAGGTCGGGCGGGCCCAGGACGCCGCCTACCGGCTGGTGGCCGACTGGCCGACGCTTCCCGAGGGGGTCTTCTTCGGCCAGCAGCGCGGCTGGCCCGACCAGGCGGCCCGCGACGCCGCCGCGGCGGCCCGGCGCGCGGCCGGCGGCGGCGGAGGGCCCGGTGCGCGGCCGGCCGCGCCCCCCGTCTACGGGCAGGGCATCTCGGGCATCGCCATCGACGGGGACGACCACGTCTACGTCTTCAACCGCGGCGAGCAGACGGTGATGGTCTTCGACCGCGACGGCAAGCTCGTGCGCGCCGGGGCTGAGCGCGACATGCACGGCGCGCGGGTGGCCGGCGGCTGGCTGCACTCGGGCGAGGTCGACTGGGACGGCAACGTGTGGGTGGTCGAGCGCATGAACCACCGCATCATCAAGTTCGACCCGACCCTCGAGCGCGCGCTGATGCAGATCGGGGTGACGGGCGAGCCCGGGAACGGCCCCACGCACCTCAACAGCCCGTCGGGCATCCTGTTCACCCGCGAGGGCGACATCGTCGTCACCGACGGCTACGGCAACAACCGGGTGGTCCTCTACGGGCCCGACGGCGCCTTCATCAAGCAGGTCGGCCGCGGGCAGGGCGGCCCCGCCGACAAGGGCGCCGGACCCGGCGAGTGGGACCTGCCACACCAGGGCGCGGTGGACGCCGACGACAACCTCTATCTGCTCGACCGCGAGAACCGCCGCATCCAGGTCTTCGACAACCAGCTCAACTACGTCCGCGAGTTCGCCAACGAGGGCTGGAACCCGTGGGACATCGCCATCTCGCGGCGCGGCGACGACGGCTTCGCGTACATCGCCGACCACGCCGGCGAGCGCGTCCACAAGATCGCCCTCGACGACGGCCGCATCCTCGCCACCTGGGGTGAGCCCGGCCGCGGCCCCGGCCAGTTCGACTGGGTGCACGGCATGGCCGTGGACACGCAGGGCGCGGTCTACGCGGCCGACACCTACGGCCAGCGCGTGCAGAAGTTCGTGCCGGTGGCTCGGTAGCCCGCCAGCCTGCGCCTGACGGTTCCCTTGGGCTCAGCCGGCGCGGCAGACGCCACGGCGTAAGCTCGTGGCCTTGTTCCTTCCCGAAATGGGATCGCGGAAGAGTTGTCGGGGCTGGAGCCTGCGAGGAACAGACTGGGCTGTAGCTGACTGACCGGTGAACATGCGCGACGGGATTCGCCCCGTACTGCAACGGCTCGCCACGCGGCGGGTGGTCATCCCGGCGGTGCTGGCGGCGCTCCTCTGTCTGGCTGCATTCCAGTGGCGGGACGCTCGACTGGGCGGTCTCGAGCTCCTCGACACCAGGCAGTGGTACACCCCCGAGCAGGCCGCCGCCCTGTTCGGCGCGCTCGATCGGCTCGACCCCCGCGCAAGGGCCGTATATGCCTGGACCGAGGTGTCCGTCGACTTGCTCTTCCCGGTGGTGTACGGTCTGCTGCTCGCCCTCGCGCTGCTCCGTCTTGTTGGGAATGGACGGCCGCTCTACCTGCTGCCGCTCGCCGGGGCCGTGGCGGACGTCTTCGAGAACATCTCCATCGCGCTGCTGGCCGCGACCTACGACGGCGCGCCGTCGTCCTGGACGAGAGTGGCCGCGGTCTTCACGCTGCTGAAGAGCGTGTTGCTCCTGGCGGCGCTGGCCGCGGTGGCCGGCGGCGTGATTCGATGGCTATGGGCCGTTCGCCGAGTCGCATGAGCTCGGGCGTGGCAAGGGGCGAGCTACTCGGCGCGTAGCGCGTCGACCGGATCGATCCCGGCGGCACGGCGTTCGAGCAGGCAGGTGGCCGCGAGGGCGACGCCACCCCACACCGCCGCAGCTCGGTGGCGGTTTGCGGCCGCCCGCGCGGTTGATCGACGAGCACAAGGCGTGTCGAGCACCAGTCGCTTCAGGAGCGTCCCGTCGTCTGCGACAATCGCCGGGAGCCTCGGATTCGCTCGACGTACTCCGCGCCGGTTTCCGGGAAGTCCTTCCAGGCGCCGGCCGCATGCCGGGCGAGGCGTATCCGGTCCGCAGTCGTCAGCTCGCGTCGCCAGGCGTACACGCCGTCGATGGCCGCGCGGATGAGTTCCGACACCGTACGGCCGGTAGCCCGGCTCCGGCTCTGCAAGAGGCGGGGTTCGCGGGACGTGAGCCGAGCCGCCATGAGTACCGGCGCTACCGCCCCGGCCCCGTGGCCAAGTTCGACCGGTTGGTCCAGAAGATGTCGATCCCCCCGAGGCTGTTGTCGTCCCGGTTCGAGAACCACGTGAAGGTCGCGCCGTCCGGCGGGAGGGCCGGGCACATGTCCTGCCCCGGGGTGTTCACGTGGGGCCCCAGGTTCACGGCGGGCCCCCAGCTGTTCGGCCCCGTCTGCATCGCCGACCAGATGTCCATGCCGCCCTCGCCGCCGGGGCGGGCCGAGGTGAAGTAGACGCGGCCGTCGGCGTCCTGCGAGAAGTGGAACTCCTCGGCCGCGGTGTTGATGTTGGGCCCCTGGTTCACCGGCTCCTGCCAGACGCCGTCGGCGTCCTGCCGCGAGCACCAGATGTCCGAGCCGCCGTAGCCGCCCTCGCGCCGCGAGGCGAAGCACAGCGTCTCGCCGTCGGCCATGATGGCGGGGCAGTGCTCGTTGCCGGCGTCGGTGCTGATGGGGTAGGGCAGCAGCTCGGGCGCCGTCCACGCGCCCTCGATCTTGCGGGTGACGAAGAGGTCGCTGGCGTTGCGGGGCTCGCTCGTGGCCAGGCGGTCCGACTTGAAGTAGATGGTGTTGCCGTCGGCGGTGATCCACGGCTCGCGGTCGTCGCCGAGCCGGAGCGGGTCGACGTCGGTGGCGGGGGCGGAGTTGACGGGCTGCCCCATGTTGACGGGGGTGTTCCAGCGTCCCGTGTCGGCGTCGAACGTCGCGATGTAGAGGTCCTTGGGGTCGCCGGGGGCGGCGCCGAGGTCCTCGCGGGCGCTGCAGTAGACCATGGTGCCGTCGGCCGCGAACGACAGCTCGCCTTCGGCCCACAGCGTGTTTATCGGCTCGCCGAAGTTGTGCACGGCGCGCTCGACCCAGCTCTGCTGCCCCGCCGCGGGGGCCGCGACGGCGAGCGCCGCGGCGACGACTCCGATTGCCCACGCCGCGCCGGTCATCCGCCTGGTCATGTCCGCTCTCCTCATTCCGTCGGCCGTCGTTCGTCGCCGCACCGGCCGCCGGCGCCGCACCGGTCGGGCCGGACGAGTCAGCCGCTCGCCGCCGCGCGAGGGGTCACTGCCCGGGCGGCCGCCTGATCTCTATGGTGGCGGTGAGCCACTGGTCGGCGGCGGGGAGCTCCCACGAGACGGGACCGGACGGGCCGGCCGTCCGGTGACGTGTGTCCGACACCGCCAGCGCCACCGCGCGATCGGTGTCGCACCCGGCCATCGGCGGGCCGCAGCCCTCGGGATCGTCCGCGGCGGGGGGAAACGAGAGGATGTTCAGGCGTTCCCCCGGCGGCACGTCCGACATCGCCGCGGCCTCGCGGACGAACGGCCCCGCCTCGTCCAGCTCGACGACGGCGATGCGCAGGGCGCGGGATCCGTCTCGCGTGGTCTCGACTACCGGCGCCGTCACCGTGTCCGCCGATCCGCGCTGCTGGTTCGACGCACCGATGGGCCGGTCGGCGTCGACGTTCGAGTATCGCAGCACGGTGGCCGCCGCCTGCCGGCTGCCGCCCCACGAGAAGGTGGCGGTGGACTCCGATCCGTCGGCGATCCTGTAGAAGACGGTCAGTTGGCACGCGGTCCCCTGGCCGTCCGCCTGGCACATGGCGTCGTTGAAGCCGCGGAAGCCGGGCACGACCGTCCATCCCTCGGGCCCGGAGGTGTTCGGGTTACCCGGGGCACCGAGGATCGCCACCAGGAGGTCCCCGCTCCCTTCTTCCCGGGACGGGACCGGGATCGACACTTCACCGGCGCCGCTCTCGCCGGTCCGGCCGATCCCGGCGCTCTCGAAGTTCGGCGTCGGCCCGCACCCGACCACGAGCAGGCAGGCCAGGATGCCGCCGCACCACAGCAACCGGCGAGACCCCGCGTGCACGTGACGGGCCGGCCGGATTCGCATCGAGCACATGAGTGTTCCCCCCCCTTTGGCTTTTCGGCCCCACGATAGCGACACGACGGCGAATCGTCAAACCCGAACCGGCCCGCGGGAGGGGGGCGTGCTTCACAGGCCGCCCAGGGCGCGGGTGACGGTCCAGTAGACGCCGATGGCGGCGATGCCCAGCGACAGGGGGACCACCGCGGCGCGGCGGTACCACGGGGCGTGGCGGGCCCAGCCGAGGGCCGCGAAGAGACCCGCGATGACCGCGAGCTGTCCGCCCTCGACGCCGAGGTTGAAGCTCATCAGCGCCGCCGCGAACTCGCCGCGCGGCAGCCCCAGCTCGGCGAGCACGCCGGCGAACCCCATCCCGTGCAGCAGCCCGAACCCGAAGACCAGGGCGAGCCGCCACGGCTTGAGCTCGCTCGTGACGAGGTTCTCGATGGCGACGTAGGCGATGGAGAGGGCGATCAGCGGCTCGACCACGCGGGCGGGCAGCGAGAGCACCCCGACCATGCTGAGCCCGAGGGTGATGGTATGCGCGACCGTGAACGTGGTCACCTGCGCCACCATCGGGGTCAGACGGGTGCCGAGGAGGAAGATGCCCGCCACGAACAGGATGTGATCGAGCCCCTTGGGGACGATGTGGGTGAACCCGAGCCCCAGGTAGGTGCCCACGACCTGCCACCGGGTCGGCGGCGTCAGCTCGCCGAGGAGCATCGGCTCGGTCTCGTATTCGCCCACGTTCCAGTAGGTGACGACCTCGTCGCTGCGGTCGCGGATCAGCAGCGGGTAGGGGTCCATGATGAGGCCGTAGGCGAAGCTGAAGGCCTCGGCCCCAGGCGGCACCTGGCCGTCGAGCCGCATCACCCCGAGCAGGGTGCCGTCGGGCGCGACGGGGCCGTGCTCGGCGGGCGCCAGATAGGTCGCGGAGGTCGGGGCCCGTTCCCCGTCGAAGTACAGATGCACCCACTCGGCGAAGGTCGGCTCCATCTCGACCAGCCGCTCGTCCCGATCCGGAGGGTCGAGCCGACCCGAGACCCCCAGGCCCGAGAACGGCTCCACCCGCATGAGCAGCCAGCCGGGGTCGTTCATCACCTCGATGCGGAACGTCCCGTCGCTCTCGAAGGTGACGTGCACCTCGGTCAGCTCGAGCTCGTGCGCCCCCGCCGCGTCGCCCGAGGCGACCCACAGGACCGCGGCGGCCGCGAGGGCAGTCAGCCAGCGGCGTCGTCGGGCAGCGCATTGAGGCGGCATCGCCCCGCGCCTGGGCGGCCTCGGCGGACGGGCGTGGGTTGGCGGGCCGGCGGAGCGCATTGGCGGATGCATGTCCGGCACGAGTGCGGGCGTATCGCGTCGACGATCGCGTCGACGGGTGCTCACGGCTCCCGCCGCTGCCCGACTGCATGGGGTGCGCCCCACGCCGGGAAGGGGCGGGTTCATCCCTTGCGCACCGGCCCGCGAACGGCGCACCCGGGCTGGCCCCGTTACGGCCATTGACTGTAACATCGGCCGTCAGCAGGACGCCGAGTCGTGCGGAGGAGGACCCGATGTCACGAGGCACCATGATGAAGCTCGCTTCCGGCGCGGCGCTTGCCGCCCTTCTCGGGGTGGGCATCGCGTCTTCCGCCCAGGAGCCGTCGCCGCTGTTCGAGCTGTCCCGGCGGCCGACGAGCACGATGTCCAATCCCTACCGCCTGATCGAGAACTGGCCGACCCTGCGGCCGGGCATGGAGTGGGGCGCGGCCATCGGCCTCATCCCCGACGGCACCGGCGGCACGTGGATGATGTTCCGCTCCGAGCCGCCCATCAACTACATCGACGCGGACGGTCAGATCACGAAGAGCTTCGGCGAGGGGATGATCGTCCAGGCCCACGGCTTCTGCATGGACGGCGACGGCAACCTGTGGGCTGGCGACAGCGGCCCGTTCGGCGACGATCCCACGACGGCGGGCCGCGGCTTCCAGCTCCACAAGTTCAGCCAGGACGGCGAGCTGCTGATGAGCCTCGGCCAGGCCGGCGTGTCGGCGGCGGGCGAGGACACCTTCATCGGCCCCACCGCCTGCGCGGTCGCCCCCAACGGCAACATCATTGTCGCCGACGGACACTGGCCGCGGCCTTCCGACGCGCAGCAGGACGGCGACCGGCTGGTGGAGATCACCACCGACGGCGAGTTCGTGCGGGCGGTGGGGCGGCTGGGGCCCGGTCCCGGCGAGTTCATGGGGCCGCACGCGCTGGCGTTCGACTCGCAGGGTCGGCTCTTCGTCGCCGACCGGTCGAACAACCGCGTGCAGATCCTCGACGGGGACCTGAACTTCGTCGACGAGTGGCGCCACTTCGGTCGGCCCAGCGGCATCACCATCCTCGCCGACGACACGCTGATCGTGGCCGATTCCGAGTCGGGGGCCCCGATTCCGGGCCCGCCCGCCGCCCCCGAAGGCGGCGGGCGCTCACCCCGCAACCCCGGCTGGCAGGTCGGCATCCGCATCGGCAGTGCCCAGGACGGCTCGCTCGATCACTTCATCCCGGGCACGCGCCCGGAGGGGATGGCGGCCGACGAGGCGGGCAACATCTTCGCGGGCCTGACCAGCGGCTGCGACGCCAGCCCGTCCGGCGGCTGCCTGCAGAAGTGGGTGCCGAAATAGACTCGGGGAGCGGTCCGGGCGGCAGCGCGGCGCCTCCCTGCTGGCGGGAGGCGCCGGCTTCCGTTGGATGGAGAACGGGGCCGTGGGCGGACGCCTGGTCTACTGCGACCCGTCGTCCGTGGACTCGGCAGTCGCCGCTCGGGCGGTCGCCATCTCCTCGTACTCGGCGTCGTCGAGATACGTGATGCCGATCCAGGCGTGCGACATCTCGTCGACGCCGCGCGCGCCGAACACCACCCACTGGTCGGGGTCGGGGTTGATGCGGTTCGCGGCGGTGTTGTCCCACTTCGCGCGCAGCATCAGCACCGTGCCCTTCGGCAGCAGGGGCTGGGCGTCGTCGTCGTAGATGTACGCGATCTGCCAGTTGTGGTCGTAGCGGTTGACGTTGCTCAGCAGCTCGCGGCGGCCGTCGGGGTAGAGCGCGGTCATCGACATCTCGGTGCCGCGCATGTGCATGTGGGGCCGGAAGCTCTGGATGAGGGCCGGCCGGTCCATGACGTACTGGTCCTCGAGCACCAGGTGTCCGTGGGGCGGGATGAGGATGTCGCTGGCCCGCAGGCGCTCGCGGTGGGTGCCGTCGACGTAGAACTGCCGCTCGCCGGCCGTGATCTTGTCCGGCGCCTCGCCCTCGGGATAGAGCCACAGGCCGACCTCGGCGACCTCCGTCACCGGCTCGCCGACCGGAAAGTAGTGGAGGCTGAAGCGGAGGGTGGCGGGCCCCGGCGGCAGGAGCTTGCCGACCCCCTCGGGCAGCAGGTCCCAGCGCTTGCCGATGCCCATGCCGACGAGATGGGTCCGCACCGACTCCTCGTCCTCGGCCGGCGTGCTCCGCAGGCTTGCGTGCCCGTGGTGCGTGACCCTGATGCCCAGCGGGTAGGAGGGCTTGAACTCGGCCGCGCGGATGTAGCGGGGCTCGTCGAAGCCCTCGAACTCGATCTCCGGGTTCCACCACTGGTCCTGCCCGTTGGCGAGCACGTCGTAGGGGGTCGAGCGCACCACGAAGTCGGGCGGCCGGCCCAGCATCGCCTCGACCTCCCAGGCGTCGGCGCGCGGGAACTCGAGCGGCTCGGGCAGGTCGGCGGGGTCGCCCTCGGGCGCGCCCGCGTCGACCCACCGGACGACGGTGTCGATCTCGCCGGACGTCAGCGAGATGTCGTTCTTGTAGTTCTGGATGCCCACCGTCGTGTCGAGGTGCCAGGGGGGCATGAGGCGCCGCTCCACGCGGTCGCGGATGCTGCGCGCCCACGGGCGCGCCTCGCGGTAGGTGAGCAGCGACATCGGCGCGATGCCCGCCGGCTGGTGGCACTGCTGGCACGACCGCTGCAGGATCGGCGCGACGTCGCGGCTGAACGTGGGCGCCGCGTCGGCCGCCCCCAGTGCCTCCGCGTTGCCGCTCTGCGCCTGCGCGGCGCTGGCGCCCGCCAGCAGCAGCGCCGCCGCGAGCCCCGCGGCCGCGGCGGACCGCCAGGAATGGAACCCTGTGCGCCTGTCGCCGGGGGCCGTCCCGCCCTGACGCCCGACATCGAATCTGCCCGCCTTGGCCATGGTCTTCATTCTCCCTCCCGGCCGATCTCGCGGCCGGTCACGATCGACGCTCGGGACCGTGGTCGATACCGGTCTCGCCTGATTTCGCGGAGCGCAACCCGCAGGTCCTCGTTCGGAACGCTTCGGACACAGTGAGTGGTCGCGTCTCCCGTCGCCGTCCCTACGGCGCCACCGTGACCGGCACGTACCCGTTGGTCCAACAGCACTGGAACTCGAAGTCGCGGATCACGTTGAACGCGAGCACCCGCAGCAGATAGTCGCCGGGCGCGGAGAACGTCGCGGTGGTGGCCACCCGCGCCCCGCCCTCCCCGGCCCAGGCCCCGGGCTCGACGCTGGCCGTCCGCTCCGCGAACGCGACGTCGCCGGACCCCTGGTGCTTGAACCACTTGACGTTGATGGGGCGCTCCCCGCCCGCCTCCGCGTCGCGGGCCACCCACGCGGCGAGCTCGAGGGGCTCGCCCACCTTCGCGCGCCGCTTCTCGGCGGCGGTGATGCCCCGCGGCCCGCGCCCCTCCGGCCCGGCTGGCGCGAGGCGCAGCCGCGGCGAGACGCTCGACCGCCCCGGGAACTCCCAGCCGGCCAGCTCGTAGGCCGGGCTGGTCAGCCGCCCCGGCACCGACAGCGTCTGCCCGTGCGCGCGGAGCGTCCACACCACGTCGCGGCTCCCGAAGTCGGACGGCACCGTCACCGTGAACGCGCCCCCGTGGCGCCGGTCGTTCTCGGGGACGGGCTCGAACCGGGTCGGCTGGCCCCCGTCGAACCCGGCCGGCTCGATGAAGTTTCCGGGCCCGAGGGGAATCTCCAGCGTCTCCTCGGTGTTGACGTTGAAGTAGCCGAACGAGAGCTCGAAGGTGCCGTCGGGGTTGCGGTACCACCCCTCGAAGATGGGCACGACGGGACCGCCCGAGGGCCGCAGCAGCTGCAGTTCGAACTGCGTCTCGCCGGGGTTGGCCACCCGGCGCTCGGACGCCCGCTGCGCCGAGGCCGCAGCCGGGCCCAGCACCGCGATGATCGCGAGGGCGGCCGGCAGTCGCGTCTGTCTCATGGCGTATCAGCACGCCTCCGCAGTCGAAGGCTCTTTACCCGTAACCGGGGATCATAGCGCATCCGCCTCGGGCCGGAGCTCGGCCGGCGTGAGCCGGCCGTCGCCGTCGCCGTCGAGCTCGCGCAACGACTGCGCGGCCGACCCGATCTCCGCCTCGGAGACCGTACCGTCCCCGTCGGCGTCGAGCGCGGCCATGAGCGGAACGGCGGGGGGCGGCGCCGCGGGTTCTCGGGTCCCACCCTGCTCCCGGTCGGCCGGCCCCTCGGCCTCCGCCGTCATCAACGCCAGGATCTCGGCCTCGGAGGCGGCGCCGTCCCCGTCGGCGTCGGCGCGGGCCAGCAGGCTCTGGAACTGCGACCCCAGCTCGGCGCCGGCGAGGGCGCCGTCGCCGTCGGCGTCCATCGCCAGGAACGCGGCCGTGGCCTCCTGCGGAGTCCGCGCCGGACCGCCGATGGCGCCGCGTCGGCGGGGCCGCAGCTCGGTCGCCGACAGCGCGCCGTCCCCGTCGGCGTCGAGCGCGGCGAGCGACTCGGGCGCCGCGTCGATCTCGCCGGACGAGATGGTGCCGTCGTCGTCCGCGTCGAGCGCGCCGAAGGCGGGCAGCCCGCGCAGCGGCCCGAGGTCGTCCCCGGCCTCGGGCGGGGCGTCTTCCGGTCCTCGCTCCCCCGCCGCGCAACCGGTCAGCCCCAGCGCCGCCGCCAACGCCACCGCCGTTCCCCAAGTCAGCGTTCGTGATTGCATCGTCGCCTCCCGCGAGCGTTCTCGTGCGCGGCGATCAGGACATCCGGCCGAGCCCCGGCCGTCTGGCCTAGGCCCGGCCGAGACGGGAACCACGGCGTTCGGGTTCAGCCGCATGCGGCGACCAGGACGTCCGGCCGAGGTCGCGGCCGAGACGGGAACCACGGTGTTCGGGTTCGGCCGCAGTGCGGCGATCAGGACGTCCGGCCGAGGCCCCAGCCGAGGGACCCGTCCTCCAGCTCCTCCAGCGTCCGGCCGAGCACGATGTCGAAGCGCGCGGTCAGCTCGCCGATCTTCGACCCCGGCAGGGGGTCGAAGTCGACGAGAATCGTCTCCTTCGCCACCGGATCCTCGATGCGCTGCGTCAGCCGGTCCCGGGCGTTGTCGGCGTGTCCGTTGACGAGCATCTGAGACGTGAAGACCCGCTCCCCGTGCCGGCTGACCGCGAAGTGGATGTGCGGGGTGCGGAACACGCTGCCGACGACGTACGGCACCGGCTTGATGGTGCGGAAGTAGTACTCGCCCTTCACGTTGGTGAGGAAGCGGCCGTACCCCTGGAAGTTCGCGTCGGGCGCCTGCTCCTCGTGGAGGCCGTCGCTGTGCCGGTAGTTCTGGTTCGCGTCGCACTGCCAGATCTCGACGAACGCGTTGCGCAGCGGCGTCCCGGCGCTCGTGGTGACGGTGCCGTGGAGATGCGTGACCTCGCCGACCGCCGGCGTGATCGAGTCGTTGACGATGAGCAGGTCGTTGTCGGTGTCGAGGGGCATCACGTCGGGATAGAACGGCCCTTCGAGCGAGCGGCTGCTCGGCGTCGCCGTCAGCTCCTGGGCGAGCACCCCCGGCGTCCACAGGGCGGCGGCGCCGACCGCGCCGGCCCGCAGCGCCTGCTCGAGGAAGACGCGCCGCGGCAGTCCGCGTCCGGGCCGCCGGTCACCGCGCGGGAACGGACGAATCGGCTGGGTCATGGTCTTCTCCTCCACGCGATTCCCGATTTGCCGCCCCGTCTCCGGCCTCGGCCGGCGGCCCCGGCCAGCGGGCGAGCCCCCCGACGAGGAACGCGGCGGTCAGGCCGAAGTGCCAGACGGTGCGCAGCGACGGCTCCCAGAGCGGAAGCGCAAGCCAGACGGCGGCGCCGACGACGCACGGCAGACGGCTGCCGCCCCGCGCGCGCCACACCATCAGCGTCACGCCGGCGAGCCAGAAGACGAGCGTCAGGAGGTCCCGTTCGGTCAATGTCGACTACTCCTCCACGACGCGGACGGTACGCCTGATCGTGTTGCCATCATAGCTCCGCCGGGCGGTGCCCGCCAGCGCCGGATCCACCAGGCGGCTCCTCGACGTTCGCGGCCGGAGCGCCGGGCCGCCGGGCGGCCGTTTCGAAGTACAGTATCGGCTCGGTCTTCTCTGCCCCGTGAGCGGTACTGCAGGAGAGCAACCGATGAATCGACGATCGTTTCTCGCGGCCGGCGTCTCCGCGGCGGCGGGCCTGGCCGCCGCCGGGTCCCGGGCCGCCGCGCATCCGGCCGGCGCCGGGCGTTCCGGCGGCGCCCAGGGCTCGACCGGCCGACGCTTCGGCCTCGACTACGCCCCGCACTTCGGCATGTTCCGCCACCACGCGGGCGAGGACCTCGTCGACCAGCTCAAGTTCATGCACGACGAGGGGTTCCGGTCGCTCGAGGACAACGGCATGCCCCGGCGGGACGTCGCGGTCCAGGAGCGCATCGGGGCCGAGCTCGACCGGCTCGGCATGCGGATGGGGGTGTTCGTGGCCCACACCGCGTGGGGGGCGGTGTCGTTCGCGTCCGACGCGCCCGAGGCGCGAGACGCGATTCTCGCCGACATCCGGCAGGCGGTCGAGGTGGCCGGGCGGGTGAACGCCCGGTGGTGCACGATCGTCCCCGGCGAGTACGACCGCGGGGTCGAGCGCGACTACCAGACCGCCACGGTCGTCGACAACCTGAAGCGCGCGGCCGAGATTTGCGAGCCGGCGGGCCTGACCATGGTGCTCGAGCCGCTGAACCACTGGGCGAACCACCCCGGCGTGTTCCTGACCGGCATTCCCCAAGCGTACCAGATCTGCCGGGCGGTGGGCAGCCCGTCGTGCAAGATCCTCGACGACCTGTATCACCAGCAGATCACCGAGGGGAACCTCATCCCCAACCTCGACCGCGCCTGGGACGAGATCGCCTACATCCAGGTCGGCGACAACCCCGGCCGCAACGAGCCGACCACGGGCGAGATCAACTACCTGAACGTGTTCCGCCACCTCAAGGGCAAGGGCTACGAGGGCATCGTGGGCATGGAGCACGGGAACGCGGGCGAGGGGCGGGCCGGCGAGCGCGCGGTCATCGACGCCTACGTGGCCGTCGATCAATAGAGCAGGTCGAAGAGGGACCAACCGGCGGGCCGCTCGGGCGCCAGCCGACCGGCAGCGCGGTCGGAGATCGGGCAACGCCGCTCCGTTCGGTCGGGAGCCCGGGCAACTTGCAGGGAATCCGGGCCGCGTCGTTCGTCCCGGGCCGTGGCCCGCACTCCAGGCCGCCGCTCACGTTTCGCAGGACTCGGGCAACGGCAGGAAGCCGGGCAACGCCGGTGGTACCGGGCCGCCGCCACCGCGCCGGTCGCCGCCCGCACTTCAAACGAGGGGAGTCGTCAAGATGCCGCAACCGCGTTTCTCCGTCCCGGCCCTGCTCGTCGCCGCCGCGGCCGCGTCCTTCGCACTGCACGCGGTTCCCGCGCAGGCCCAGCCCGCCGGTGACTTCGTGCCGGTCACCGACGAGATCCTCCAGGACCCCGACCCCGCCGACTGGCCGATGTGGCGCCGCACCCTCGACGGGTGGGGCTTCTGACACCGACCGTAACTTAAACTGTTGATACTATAGACGTTACGGGTATTTCAGCAAACACGTTCCCCCCGTACTGCCCCCCGTTCTGAATCCGACGACTGGAGTCCCCTTTCACCGTCCCTAGACCAATCAGGACTTGGGGCTCTGTGGCGCGTTGGACGGAACACGGGAAGGCCGCTTCCAGGACATGACCGCGGATCCCGGTGGTCGGCTGCGCGGGCTCGGCGGGACGTAGGCGAATCGCCGACCGGGACGGGACGTTGAGCGGAACGGCTGGCATCGCTGGAAGCCACGGAGTTCTCCAATTGACGGAATCCTGTTTTCGGGCTGGAATCAGGACATGATCCGATCCGCCCGCATTCCTGCTGCGCCTTCCGCGCCCTTCCAGACCACGTTCGCGGGGTTCGTTGAGGAGCGACTCGGCCCGCTGGTGCCATCTGAGCCGATCATCTGCCGGTACCACCGGGAATTGATGCGGTACGTCAACTCGGTCGATCCGCTGTTCATCACGCGCAAAGTTGCCGGCCAGAACCGTGGCGAGATCGTGACCACCTGCGACGGAACCAGACTGCGACCCTCCGACAACTCTCCAGCGTGGTACTGGCACGTGAAGATGTTCCATGGGGCTAGCGTCTCCGGCGACCATTTCGCCGAATTCGTGGAGACCACGCCCACGCACTTGTTCCAGGTGTCCCGCTACGACACCGTGAACACCGCCGGCTGGCACGCGGCCCACATTCTCGATGCCAAGAACGGCGACACAGACTGGCAGGCGTGGACACGGGTCGAGGCGACCCGCCGGTTCTTGCGGAACATCCACCCGCTCAATCTGTTCTGCGTACCCAAGGCCGAATGGCACCGGCTCGGGCGCGACCCGGAGCTGGTCGGATACGTCGCATCGGTGTACGCCAAGCGATGGCCGGAGATATGGGCGGAGTTCACTGCTGTGGCGGGCGTTCCTGCTATGCACCCGAATGCCGGCGACAGGATCCTACGCATTGATCGTGCCAGACCCCGTTCTAGGGAAACGTCTTGGGACTTCGTCCTGGAGAATCGCGAACCCCGGCGGGTCCCCGTGATTCTGTCTGCCCACCCCAACGCCGAAGTGTGGCGGCGCCAGCTCGTCAAGGGGCTCACGCTCGAGCGGTTCGTGGCCTTAGGGAACGTGTTGCACAACTACGCACGGGAGGGCGCCCTGAGGGCACTGGCCCCCAATGACCTGAGGCGACAGGCCGAGATCGCCTTCGGCCGTATTGGCGAATGGATGAACGGGCGTGCCGAGCAGTGGATCGCCAAGCAGTACCGCAAGCCGTCCGGCTGGACCGAAACCATTGAGTCGCTTCGTGAAGGGGCCGCCGACGCGCTGAAAATGGCCTGCCGGCTCGATCTGGCGGGCCTGGCAACCGCGGCGCTACGGATCGTGGACGGTCCGTACCGGACGTTCGGGCGCCGGTAGGAGACGACAATGGACTTCCTGGACGCGATGGGCTCAGCCGTCGTTCGTGGCCTCATGATCGGGGCCGGGTTGGCCGTGATCTACTGGGTTATCCGGTTGGCCGTTACCGATGCCAACGGCCGGAAGGGTAACGGCCCTGAGGAGGGGCCAAGCTGAAGACCGGGATGGCGGTGGTCTCCGGAGCGCGGCTGGGGCGTGACCGGCCTTGGCAGCTCTCGGGGGGCGTTCACTCAAGGAGCGCCAAACCCGCGCCGTCGGCCGGCGCCCGCAGCACCGTCCGCACGACATCGCCATCACCGACTGCGAGCCCGACCGTCGCCGCGTGCAACACACGGCGCGCCGCGTGCCAAGAGAAACACTCCGGGCCAGACGGCTGAACGGACGCCGTCGAGCTCTAGCTGGCGGTCCTTCCCGGCTCCGGCAACTCAACCGCCCGACGCGGGCAGCAGCCCGCTTGCCTGGAATCGGGTTGACTCACAGCGCGAGGGTGTCGGCCTGAACTCGGCTGCGCGACGCCTGCGACGCGACCACCCCGGACCCGCACGATCTCTCCACTGCCAGCGGCGCAGGTCCTTCAGAATCTGAACCCGATACGGTTGACGGCGATGCCGAGCGTGCGTGCATCAGTCGCGCCGGAGACGTCGCGTGGCGACCGTGCACCGTCGATCTCCAGTTGCAGGGTGCACACGTCGGAGTCCGTACACGCGAGAGGCACTTCCTGCACGGCGGTCGCGCCGTGGTCGAGTTGGACCACGTGTTCCACGTCGCCGAACCGGGCCGTCATAGTCATGACGTGATCCGGTGACGCGGCGAATGCCCGCATTTCCAGAAGCACGGCCGCCGGCCACTCGCCGGGCGGGAACCAGCCACGGGAGAACGTGAGTGACGCCTGCGGCCCGGACCAGACGTGCCGCTCCTCTGGCCGGTGCCAGCCGTCGCCGAGCATCCTCCGGTGGTAGATGTAGCCGTTGCCCAAGGAGTAGAGAGCTTGATCGCGGAGCCGCAGCTCGCAGTCCGGCGCGGCACACATTTCATGCCGGTACAGGACCAGCGTCTGGTCCCAAAAGCGTTCTCTGACGGTGGTCGGAATCGTGCCGGCGCGATCCATGCGCTGGTCGCGGTAGGGGAACGTCTCGCTGAGGCGCAGTCCCGGATGGCCGTTGACGGTGTTCGTGAGCAACCACAGGTTGGCGTTCGCGCCCAGGACGCCCTCGAACGACTGCACGATGGCGTCCAGCTCGTCCGTGTCGTAGGGGAAGACGTGGAGGCCGAAGTACAGGCTCAGCGGCGTCTGGAGGCGGGCGTGGGGGCCATCGCCGAACCCGTCGACGTCCAGCAACAGGACGCCCTCGCCCACCCGGTCGGCGATCCGGCTCAGGACCGCGTACGGCAGGGCCCCGTGCCTGACGGGCATCTGCTTGGCGGTGTAGTAGAGGTGGAACGGCACCGCGGCGAGAACGGCGACCACGCCCAGCCGGCGGAACGCACCCGGCCCCGCGAGCGCAGTCAGCGTGACGGCGAGGACGATGCTGTAGGGCACGATCTCGCTCAGGAGGTATCTGGCCCACCAGTAGTGCTGGTAGATGACGGGGACGTGGAAGACGATCGTGGCGGCCAGGCAAACGGCCACGAACACGTAGAGCAAAGCTTCGGCGGCGGAGCGACCGGGGCGGTGCATCCCCCAGACGAGGATGACGACCAGCGGCGGTGACGCGTACAGCAGCCACGCGGCGGCACCAGACTGCAGGAAGATGCCCGCGCCGTCGCCGACGATGCCGAATGCGCTGACGAACGCGTCGTCGGCGTAGCTGTCGGTGAATCCGATCGCGTACGCCTGATAGAGACTCCCGAGGACCGCCGCCGCGACCGCTACGGTTCCCAACCAGACCCAGGGGCGGGTCCCGGCTGCCCACGACAGCAGCCGGCGCACCCCGGGGCGCTCGCGGTTCCACGCGACCGCACCCATCGCGGCCACCGTCGCGCCGGCCGCGCCCAGGGTGATGAGCGCGTAATCGGCGCCGAGCACGTTGCCGAAGGTCTGCCGGTAGATGCCCAAGGCGTAGATGAGCGAGTACCCCAAGCCGTAGAGCACCGACAGGCCGTACAGCGCGGCCACGGCGGCACAGAACCCGACGATGCGCCGGCCGTCGCGCCGCCGGTCCTCGAGCATCCACCAGACGCCTACGCCGAAGAGCGGCACGAGGACGGGCAGGTACAGGAATCCGGTGATGCGGACGAAGAACACCAGCGACATGGACGCGGCCGCGAGGGCGAGGAGGGTGGTGACGGCCGGCGCGGGAGCGGAGTCGCGCATGCCCCGGAACGCCCGCGCCAAGTAGTAGAAGCCCACCGACGAGAAGCCCAGGGCGATGACCTCCGTCGCCGGGAACCGGCTGAAGTAGGCATGCAGGGGGTTGACGGCCAGCAGCAGGCCCGTCGCCAGCAGAGCCAGCCTCGAACCGGTCAGCTCGAACGTCAGCAGGCAGAGCCCGAGCACGCTCAGCAGGCCGAAGAACGTCACCGAGTAGAAGCGGGCGCCGTCCCCGAAGAGTTCGGCGAAGGTCGCCATCCAGATCGGATGAAGGTGGTAGAACTGGAAGATGTACTGGCGGTCGTACCAGTAGAAGACCCCCGGCTGCACTGAGAAGCCGATGGGCGGCCCGGACCACAGCTTGGCCTGGTAGATCTCTCGCGACGGGTCGGGCAGCACCTCCGGCAGCCGGTCGTCGATGAACACCGTGCCCTCCCGCTGCAGGTAGCTCGACATGGCGACGTAGACCCCCTGGTCCTCGCCGCCGTGCATGGTGCGGAAGGGCTCGGTGCGGAACAGCAGCGCCGCGAGAACCACCAGCGCCAGAATCGGGAGGACTGGCCGGCCGGGTACTGCCCACCCGGTGTCGAGGCGCGCCGGTGTGAAGCGCGCCGGGGTGAAGAACCACACGACCGTGCTGACGAGGGTGCCCGCGATGATGGCGATCGTGGCGTCGTACGCACTCAGCGCCAGCAGCGCCGTGGACGCGCACGAGACGGACACCACCCATACGACCAGCGCATCGAAGGCTCGGACGAACACCGCGTCCAGGTTCGGCTCGCCGGCCGGGGCCTCCTGGTCATCGGGCTGCTCGACCCACCGGCACAACGACCGCAGCCGCCCGGTCAGGATGTCCGCGGCGCGTCCCCCCTGCGGGCGGGGCCGGGTATGGGCGGAGGGGTCGTTGCGCATTGCCGGCTTCCTCTGAGGGGCTCTCACCTCGTCGACCTTCAGCGAACCTTCGCCGTCATCCCCGCGGGCCCCGTCGTTCAGGATGAGCATGCACTTCACGCCGAGCAGCGAGAGCATGCTCGCGGGAGCAGCTGCGAGCGCGCGTGGCTCGCGCCCGCGACACCGAAGAAGGACCAGGCGAGCTTGCCACTCTCGCACAGGTTCCCTTGCGGGTCCTCGCCCTCCTCCCGGAGCGGGGGTATTGTATTCGGCGAGCGGGCCGATCGGGGCACCGTCTGACCGACAGAGTGCGCGTGTGCTCGCCGACGTCAAGGCGCGTCGCGCCGCGCCGCCCCGCTTTCGCGGGGCTTGCGGCCTTGACGCCGCCTCCGCGCACGCTGGTCCAGACTGCTCGTCCGGCGCCCAATTCGTGAACCCCTACATGTTGTGGTCGACGAACGTCGCAGAATCGATCACTTTCCAGTGACCGTTGACAACTCGCTGGGACACCGTGCCGAAGACGCCGAGGCAGAATGAGCACGAGGCCGCCGGCGGCGGAAGCCGGCCGTCACCTGCAGCAGGAAAACGCCGGACGGCGACGCTCGCCGCGAGGACGTCCTGGAAATCACGCCCCGGCACCATGCCGAGGCGTGTCGTTTGTCAGCGAAGTCCCGCGGCTCGGCCGGTCCGGCCGCGGGACGTTCAGCGCCACATCTCGAAACGGTCAGCGGCTCTCCTCCTCGAAGCTGCGCAGATAGCGGGACACGGTGATGCGCGCGCAACCGACCGCCCGCGCGATACGCTTGAAGCTGAGGCCCTGGGCGCGAAGCTCGACCATGCGCGCGACGGCCTCGGCCGACATCGGCGGGCGCAGGAACCCGCGCCTGACCGTCACGCGGCCGCGCCGCCGCAGCACCTTCCGGTCGGCGAGGGCCGGCATCGACCGCTCGTCGTCGTAGAAGTCGGATGCGTGTTTCGCGACCTCGTGCCAGTCGACGGCCGCACGCGTCGGACTGCCGTCGACGGGCTCAGGGTCCGGCGTCTGGTCGAGCAGTCCGTCGGCGCCCCGCCACGCGACCTCGAACTCCCGCCCGGCGCTCACGGCCGACTCGCGGACGACCGTCGTCAGCGGCTCGACCTGCTGGTAGACGACCGACAGGCCCGTCGTGTGGCCGGCGCCGGTGCGATACGACACGTCGGCGAGAGCCGAGCTCACGGCCGGTCTCGCCAGCGCCGCGGCCAGCGCCGAGCCCTGCAAGCGCAGCTTCGCCGTGAGCCGCAGGGCGCGGATCGTCGAACCGCCGTGGTCGATGGAGCGGACAACAATCTCGGAGCCGACTCGTATCGGCCGGCCGTCCCGGAACCGGTCCCTCCTCGAGCTGCGGACGCGAGTAGTGGCCATCGGTCACTCCCTCCCGCGGCGAGCCGCGTCCGGCCTCATGCCGGCCCGCGCTCGCGCGCACACGTCCGGCCGCGGGACCCTGCCCGCGATTCCGGAGTCAGGGAGCCCCGAAGGGGACCGCTGCCCGGGGTGGCTAATCGACCGGCTGATGGTTTTCGGCGCCGGCGTTCAGGCCGGCCGGCCTGAGAGAGCGGCGCCCTCGTCGGGCACGGCGGTGGTGGTGGCGAGGAAGTGCCGGCCTGCGGCGAAGCCGCGTTCTTTGCCGGCGCCGTCAAGGTGGAAAGCGGAGATTCGTCGGCCCGGGCGTTCAGCGGCGGCGGTCGCTCTTCGCCACCGCCGTCCTTGACCCGGAATCTGCGAGAGGCGCACCCGTCTGGCCGGCCCGTTCTTCAGGCCGGCCGGGTGCGCCGTCGCAAGGGCAGGGGTTCGCCGCCCATCCCGTGGCCGTTGGTCTTCACGGCCTCGGGATGGAGGCCGGACCGCGGTTCCAGGTCCGGCCGGGGGCGGCGTCCGCCCCGCCGGCGGCTGCCGGCGTTCGGAGCGGGTTGGTCTTCGCCCGCTCCGGGGGCGGATGGGACGACTGTGCGTGCAAGCCAACCTCCCGACCTGGCACGGCGCGGGCAGGGGGAGGGCGGGGAGAATGAGCCGGACCGCTTGCGGTCCGCCGTGTCGACCCGCGCCCGCGTCTCGAAGACCGACGGCTCGCAGTCGCTGGACCTGCAGCGCGCCGCCCTGGAGACGGCCGGCGTCGACGCGGTCGACGTCTGCGACGACCTCGCGTCCGGTGTCCGGGACGACCGGCCGGGTCTCGGCAGCTTGCCAGCGTGCCCTGCGCAAGGGCGATGTGCTCGCGGTCCGGAAGCTCGACCGCCTCGGCCGGAACGTCGTCCGCCTGGTCGACACCGCGCAGGACCTGTCGGCCCGCGGCGTGGGCCCGCTCGCCGGCGACGAGGGCGCAGCCCGACACCACGACCGCGGGCGGGCCGCCTTGCCGGCCGAGCCGGTGCCGCGCCGGAGGCGCTCAATGTGTATCGCCGCCGTCTCCGTCGATGCGGGTCAGCTTGCGGAGCTCGCGCTCGAACGCCACGAGGTGGACGATCACCTCGACGGCCTCGACCGCCGAGGCGTTGGCGTTGGCCCAGCGGGCGAGCTGGTTCAGGTTGTCGCCGATGCGGGCGACTTGGCGGGTGCGCTCGCGCTCGGCGTCGACCGCCGCCGCGGTCCAGGTGCGGGTGCGCGCCGTGGCCTGCCGCAGCAGGTCGGACAGCGGCACGCCGGCGGCCGCCGCCTTCGGCCCCCCACGCGGCGATCTCGGCGGGCGCGGCGCACAGGTGGATCTGCCCGGTGCGGCGACCGGCCATCAGGCGGACCGCCAGGGGGTGCGGGGGGCGGAGGCCTCCGCCGGCCGGCCCGTCAGGGCGACGGCCGCCGGGGGGTCGAGGGGGGCGGAGCCTCCCCCTCGCCAGCCCCAATGTGTACACATTGGGTCGGCTGGCTCATGAACACCAACGAACCATGATCCGGTTCCGACCACGGGTGCTCGTTCGCTCCTCGACCTGCGTCCGCGTCTCGAAGACCGACGGCTCGCAGTCGCTGAACCTGCAGCGCGGCGCCCTGGAGACAGCCGGCGTCGACGCGGTCAACGTCAGCACGACCTCGCGTCCGATGTCGAGGCGCAACCGGACCTCGCCCGCGACGCCGCCCTGCGCAGGGTCTTCGACTGCCCGAAGTTCGTGACCGCGACCGAGCTGGCCACCATGCTCGTCGAGGCGCGGCAGCAGGGTCGTCTCCACTCGCAAACTCGCACAGCTCGCCTGCATCGACGTCGTCCACGCCCCCCTGTGCCTGAAGGCCGTAACTTGTGGCGCGCGCGATTGTCCGTGAGCGCGACCCGGCGGAGCCGGGTCGTCCGGCGAAGCTCGACCCTGAACGTCGTCGACGGGTCGCCAGCGACCAGCGGTCGCTTCCGACCCCGCAGGACATCGCGGGGTCGTCCAAGGCGAGCGAGAGAAACAGCCCTCCGGTCGTCGTCGCGACCCGGCGGACCGGGTCGTCCGGCCAAAGCTCCGCCCCTGGCCGGGTCGTCGGCGATGTTCAGTCTCCCGACCGGGACGGCAGAGCCGACCCGCCGCGGGCCGGGTCGCCGAGACGCCCCGATCCGGGTCGTTGCGGAACCTGTTGGTCCCGACGATCGCGTGTGGTACGTTCGGCCCTCGGGCCGTTCCACGTTGAGACTGTTGCGGGAGTTTGAGAGTGATGGTTCAGAACACGAGGCGCAGGACGAGCTCGTCGAGATCGGCGGCAGCCGGGCCGTGTTCCCGGTCATGTCCGGCCGCGAGTTCGACGAGCGCGGCGGCTCTCGCGATCTTCCGTTCGCTCCAACCGGTCGCGACGCCGACGTTCCACTGCGTCCGGATCCAGCGCAGCTGCGACTCCGTCCACGAGTGCCGTTGCCAGTGCGGCAGCCGAGTGCGCCAGACCCAGGCGCGCAAGGGCGGCCGCCGTCCGGCCCATGCGCCTCGCGAGACGCTCCTACTCGCGCCCCGGGGCGTTGTGGCGCCAGCGCACCATGAGCTCCTCGACTTGGCGCCGGTCGTCGGCCGTCCAGGCGGTGCGGCGTCGGTGGCCCGCCTCGGGACTGGGCCCCGGGCCATCGTCGGGCATTACCACATTCGCCACTTCCGCGGAGCGGACAAGTCCAGCCTGAGCGACCCCGCCGTGCTGACCCAGAAGTGAGACCTTGCTATCACGCTCTGGGCCAGCACAAGTAGTACGTAGCGGGGTCGCTCAGGCGTTATCTACCGTCCGGGCCGTAACCCAAACTGTTGGGTCATCGTGGCTTAAATATCTTTCTTTTCAGCAACTTGACGTTCGGGGGGCGTGATATCAGGGTCGCGCTGGACGTGGTATTTGGATCAAGTCGATGGCTACCACGGTTCGGGTCGGTGACAAGCGATATTATGTAGACGCAAAACGGAGTCAATCTACCTATGCGAATTCGTGTTCTCGGGAGACGCCTTGAGGGATCGCGCCAGGGTACTGATCGAGCTGGACCGCGCCGAGCCGAAGCCGGCCGGCCCGGTGCACGGAGGACGTCGCCGAGTCACCGGCCACGAGGACTACCGGGGAGAGTTGCCACGGGTGAGATCGAGGGTTCGGGTGTCACTGGACCGTCCCCGCCCTGCTGGAGCTTGCTCAGTGCGCGAATACCGAGCACCCCCCGTACTGTGTGATCTTGGCGTCCATCCGCTCCCAGAAGCGCATGGCTTCGAGTTCCGCGACCGTCCAATAGCGTCCGACGCCCGCACTTCCGGGGCGGTAGACCTCACTTTCCTCGTTGGATCGTCCGTGGGCCAAGTCGTCGCACCTGAGCCGGAGCAGGGACGGCGACAGGTACTTCACTGCGAGTTCCGTCGTTCTCCTGCCGACGTTGTTCAGGTTCTCTTCGTCCGAGTTCGATTCGCTGAACCACTCCTGGTACGTCGCCTCGTCGATCGGGATTTCGCTGGCGGGGAACGGTTCCGGGAACGGCGGTATAGGCTTGGTCAGGCCGCTGTAGGGGTCGTCTCCGTGGCTCAGGTACAGTGCGTCGGAGGGAAAGGAGGGAATGGCGTGTCCGGCCCAGATGACGTGCTCGACTGGGATATTGACCGCCCTCAGCACATGGATCAAGAACCAGTTCGTGCCGTGGCAGCCCGCTGTGAAGTGGCCCGTCTGGCCATCTGATTTCCTCGTCGTCCCCGCAAGTACACGCGCAAGCGGAGATCCGCCCCGGTAATCCCAGTGATCGACATCGGCCTCGTAGTCATCATCAGGATCACTTCGGTAATAGTAATGATGCAAGTGGTAGCGGGCCCAGTCGATGACGTTGACGAGCGTCTCGTGCCGGCTATTCCCGACGAGGCCCTCGGCGGCGAGGAAATCGCGGATGACCTCGGGCGGCGCGGGAATGACGGGGCCCTCCACGGTGTAGCCCTCCACCCTGAAGCTGCCGTAGTCGTGGTAGAAGTTCTCGCTGCCGAGGATCAGCGCTAGCTCGTGCCCCGAGAGATCATCCAGGGACCATGGAACGGTGCCGAGCATCTCGATGACGAGCGAATACGCGACGTTGGCGACGTAGAGGTCTTCGGCGTTCCCTTGGAAAGTACCGTCCACCACGACGTGTCCGCGTGATTGGTCGGAACCTCGGGCAGCCGCGTCCCTGTCGCGACTAGCTGGTCCGTGAACAGAGCGAGCTTCTTCCTGAGCGCTGCCGGCCATTCGGCGTACGGCCTCAGGCGGTTGTCCGTTCCGAGCCACGTCATGGCGGCCGCGATGCGCGGGTGCTCTTCCAAGAATCGCCCAACGTCAACTTCGCCATTCCGCGAGGTGCGGTTGACCGCGTCGCGCAACTCCATGACGTGTAGCGCCTTGATCGACATCCCCCCACGCACCGCCCCGGTAAACGTCGGGGCGGCCAACCCACACACCCTGTACGCCGCAGTCAACGCCGTGCGGATCTCGATCAAGTGAACCGTCTTCACCGGCGTGACGCCGGGGGTGAGAACAGGGTCGGTCCACGCCGTGCGAGCAAGGCCGCACCGCAACCGGAACGCGTTCACGGCCTCGCGCAACTCGGTGAAATGCACCGCCCTGATCGGCGTCTCACCGGCGGTCAGCGTCGGATCGGTGAATACCCACGTCGACGGGAGAATGTCCGCGGCAGGCGCGACGTGCCCCCTCGAAGCGTGCAGGTCTGGCTTGCCATTGACAATCGCGGTCCGTTCCTGGGCGGCGATGTTGTCGACGACAATCCACGCCAAGGACGCCAAGACGACGATCAGAGAGCGCGCGCTCTGCCGCGCGATGGGCTCCATCGGGTACCTCAACATGGACGAATCCGGCCCGCCGCCTGAGTGCTCGCGAGGCGCCGGCCCGCCTCCCAGGGTCCGCGGCCGTCCCTCACCGCCCTTCTTTGCCTGCTGCCTCATCCACTCGAAGGCGTGCTGTAGCTCAGCAAGCCGTGCTACCCTGAACAAACTGGGCGTTGCCGCGTCTGTTGACCCAAGGGGTCCTGGAGCCACCTTCGCCGTATCGAGCGTCTCGGTCCGAGCGGGCGTGCGCCGGGACCGATTGCCAGCCTATCATCCTGACGCTGGTTGATGGCGGGCGTCAACGTTGGCCCAAGGACCGCGGAGAGCGACGCGGAGGCGCCTCGGTGCACATGTTGGGGCCATGGGATACCTCTGGCAGTCGTTTCGGGGGCAACGGGTCCGTGGGGTTGGGATCTCGATCGACGAAGGCGAAAGGGGCGAAAACCTGATTCCGTGGCACTCACGAAGGATGACTAAATGAACATCAAGACGGAAATAGAGGAGAGAGCGTGTAGGACGGCTCAGCAGTACCAGTATGGAGTTCCGGCAGGCAAAATCGTCCCGACCCAGGTCGGCGAGGACCCGCCTGACTGTCATGTCATGCGTCAACGGAACATCGTTGCGAGCGTCGAGGTGACGGAGGCGATCAACGAGCCGCGAGCCGCGAGGGCCAGCCGCGAGGGAACGCGCGGTGGCAGCGGGGTACCAAGGCGCCCGGGCTGGATAGACCAGGTACAGGAGCGCATCGACCAAGATCTGCCGAACGGCTGCGCCAGGGGGCTGTGGATCACCGTGGTGGAGACCAGAGACGAACCGAATCGGGAGAAGTGGATTGCTGGAATCTTTAGCGCAATCGACGATGTGAGAAGACGACTGAACAAGTTCGGCAGCGACCTTGAGGCGTGGAAGCAGTCCGTGCAGGCAGCCAAAGTGCCAATCTGGACGCAAGAACCGAGCCTTCACGGGGAGCACGAAGGCTACCGAATCGAGATCACCCGTGCACCGAGATCGCACGAGCGCAGCACTGTGTGGTACAACCCGGCCTACGGAACCCGCTACAGTGACAATCAGGTAGCTGATGAGAATGGAAACGACATCACGCTGGACGTGAAGAAACTACAGAGCATAATCGCCCGGAAGAGTTCCAGACGAGTACAGACCGCGTCGCGATGGGTTGGCGAGAGCATACTGCTGGTTCACATGGCCGCTTTTTCCGCGGCGACCGTGAAGACGGGGAGTTTGGCCACCTTGCGGGTGCCGGGGGCAATCGTGGGGCAGGAGATTCCGACGGGGGGCTTCGACAGGGTGGTACTGATCGACGAAATGGGAGGCTACGCGCTGTACGCGACAGCGGGCAACCCGCAGTTGCGTTCATTGCGCACGAGCGAGCAGGCTCATCCCACCGCGTGACCGCCAGTTCGAGCTCCTGGTCGGGTGATCGCGACATCCTGCGGACGGTGCGGCGGGGCGTCGTTCGACGGCGTCGGGCGCTTCTCGAGGGAACGCCCCGAAGAGCGCCCGGGTCGGGTACGGCGGCAACGGTCTAGCGCACACGGCGCGCCGCTGCCGCCCGGTTGGGGCAGAGGGGTGGGCTACCATACCAGCCTGCTCCCCCTGTGCCCCCGGCCGGGCCCGTTTTCCGGAGGTCGTCAGCGGGGGCGAGGGCCTGCCGCGAGATAGGCCGACCAGTCGTCCATCAGTGGCCGGCGGCGCTCGAACAGGTCCGACCGCGCGTAGGCGGCCTCGACCTTGTTCTGGACCACGTGAGCCAGCGCGGCCTCGATCACCTCGCGCGGATGGTCCGTCTCCTCGGCCGCCCAGTCCCGGAACGACGAGCGAAAGCCGTGCGGAACGGCCGCGACCCTCTGGTTCTTCAGCAGCCCCGACAGCGCCATGTCGTGCAAGCGCTTGCCGCCGATGCTCGGGAAGACGAGCACGCCGTCGCCGACGTCGAGCGTCCGCGCCGCGTCGAGGATGTCCAGAGCGCGCCGGCACAGTGGAACCCGGTGCTCGCGCTTCATCTTCATCCGTGTGGCCGGAATGGTCCACACGTGGGCGTCCGTATCCATCTCGTCCCATCGCGCCCCGCGGACCTCGCCGGACCGCGCCGCGGTCAACACGAGGAACTCGAACGCCAGCTTCGCCCCGGCCCACGCCCGCGACGCGCGGATCCGCTCGATGGCTCCCGCGACCTCGCCGTGCGGCAGCGCCCGCATGTGCCGCACCAGGTCCCCCTGCGGGCCGAGCGCCGGCCCGATGCGGTCGCACGGGTTGTCGTCGCGATGCCCCATCGCCACCGCCCATTCCATGACCGTGCCGATGCGCTGGCGGACCCGACGCGCCGTCGACGGGCGGGCGTGCCAGACCGGCCGCAGCGTCTCGACCACGTCGACGCTGCTGACCTCGCCCACCGGCAGGTGGCCGAGGTGGGGAACGGCGAAGCGGGTCAGGCTCGACAGCCAGTCGCGGGCGTGCCGCTGGTCGCGCCAGCCCCGCCGCATCTGGTTCCAGACCCGCTCGGCGGCGTCCGCGAAGGTCGGCATGCTCTTGAGGCGGCGCTTCTCGGCGAGGGGGTCGCCGCCGGCGCGGGCGAGCCTGCGGTTGGCGAGGGCCTGGGCGCGGGCCTCCTTGAGGGGGACGAGGGGGGAAGCCGCCGAGCCCGAGTTCGCGGCGGCGTCCGCGGATCGAGAGGCGCTGGACCCAGCTGCGGGTGCCGGTGGGCTGGACCTCGAGGTAGAGGCCGTCGCCGTCGCAGTACCTGCCGGCTTGTGCTACGTTACCGGACGAAGGTGGAGGAGAGCGCGTGCCGGGGGTGCCGGCCGCGCGGCTTGGTCTTTGGGGTCCTGGATTCGAGCGTCATGGTCTACCACTTTTCCCCGTATCTGATGGCGGAAACAGGTAGATTCTACCGGACGGATCGCGCCTCGTCAAGATCCGGTCAATCGGCAGTAATCGACTATTATTCAGCAGTTTACGGACCGTTATGGACGGCGATGGACGGTTCTGGGCAGGCTGGATCTGGCTGTTGGGGCTACAGCCCTCTCGACCAGGTGAACCGCGAGAACGTCGGCGAGCTGCAGATGGCGTGGTCGCGCGCCCTCCCGCAGGGCACGCAGGAGGTCACCCCCCTCGCCTACGGCGGCGTGGTGTACATGCCCACGCTCACCGACATCATCCAGGCGCTGGAAGCCACCACCGGCGACCTCATCTGGGAGTACCGTCGCGACCTGCCCGACGACGTCTACGAGTTCGTCGGCGGCAACTCGCGCAGCATGCGGAACATCGCCATCTACGACCGGCTGATCATCAACGTCAGCGACGACGACTACGCCTACGCGCTCGACGTCGAGACCGGCGACGTCGTCTGGGAGACGCAGATCTTCGACTACCGCGAGACACCCGCCGGGCACAGCTCGGGGCCCATCATCGCCGACGGCCGGGTCATCTCCGGGCGGAGCTGCCGGCCGGCCGGGGGGCCCGAGTCGTGCGTCGTCGTAGCCCACGACGCCCTGAGCGGCGAGGAGCTGTGGCGCCGGCGCACGGTTCCGGCCCCGGGCGAGCCGGGCGACGAGACCTGGGGCGGCGTGCCCTACGAGCGGCGGGTCCACGTGGGCTCGTGGATACCGGCCAGCTACGACCCCGAGTTGCGGCTCATCTACCAGGGGACGTCGGTCACCTCACCGGCCCCCAAGTTCATGCTCGGCGGGATCGAGAACAAGCACCTCTACCACAACTCCACGTTGGCCCTCGACGTCGAGACCGGCGAGATCCGCTGGTACTACCAGCACCTGAACGACCACTGGGACCTCGACCACCCCTTCGAGCGCCTCCTCGTCGACACCGCCGTCGCCCCCGACCCCGACGCCGTGAGCTGGATCAACCCGCGGCTCCAGCCCGGCGAGGTCCGCCGGGTGGTGACGGGCATCCCCGGCAAGACCGGCGTGGTCTACACCCTCGACCGCGAGACCGGCGAGTTCCTGTGGGCCACCCCCACCGTCTCGCAGAACGTCATCAACGACATCGACGGGGCCACCGGGGCGGTGACCGAGAACGCCGAGGTCACCTTCACCGCCCTCGGCCAGCAGGTGCTGGCGTGCCCCACCTGGGCCGGCGGCAAGGACTGGGAGGCGGGCGCCTACAGCCCCCTGACCAACACCATGTACATGCCGCTGCGCAACACCTGCGCGCGCATGCTCGCCACCGACGACGTCCGCAGCGAGCGGGCGCGGGCCCTGACCGCCGGCGGGCAGGGGGGCCTGGAGATATACGCCCTCGCGGCCCGGCACCAGATCACCCCCGGCGAGGACGACCTCGGCACCGTCTACGCGGTGTCGGCCGAGACCGGCCGTACGACGTGGCTGCACGAGCAGCGCGCGGCCACCATGTCGGTCATGGCCACCGGCGGCGGGCTGGTCTTCGGCGGCGACGTCAACGGCCGGTTCCGCGCCCTCGACCAGGAGACCGGCGCGGTGCTGTGGGAGATCAACCTCGGCTCGCCCGTCGTCGGCTTCCCCATCACCTACGCCGTCGACGGCCGCCAGTACGTCGCCGTCAACACCGGCGCCGGCGGCGGCATCAACCTCCGGATGACGCCGGAGTTGCGCCCCAGCGTGGGGAGCGTCCTGTTCGTGTTCGCGCTTCCTTAACAACCAATAGTGTTCCGGTAGCGTCCAGTCTCGTGCTGGAACGACTATAAACCACTGAATATAAATCGTTTACTACTCAGAACCGCGGACTGAGGCGGTCAGGCGGTCTTGCGGAATCCGCGCCAATCCCGCATATAATGAGGGAATGTATGTTGTAGCCAAGCCCGCGCCCAAGCCCCGCAGAACCAAGCGCCGGGGACGCCACCCCGACAAGGCGCTGTCGGCCGCCTTCGTCCGTTCCGCGCCGCCAGGAAGGCACGCGGACGGCAACGGCTTGTACCTGTTCGTCCAGCCGACCGGGACCCGCAGTTGGGTCCAGCGGCTCGTCATCCGCGGCCGACGGCGTGAACTCGGACTCGGCGCCGCCACGCTCGTCCCGCTCGCCAAGGCCCGCGAGCAGGCCCTCGCCAACCGCATGCTGGCCCGGTCCGGCGGCGACCCGCTCGCCGACAAGCGCCGTGTCCAGGGAGTGCCTACGTTCGCCGAAGCGGCCCGGCGTGTCCTCGAACAGAAGCGCGGCGGCTGGCGCGGCCGGCACCACGTCCACAACTGGTGGCGGAGCATGGAACGGTACGTGTTCCCGCGCGTCGGCAGCCGGCCTGTCTCCGAGGTCAACACGGCCGACGTGCTGGAGATCCTCTCGCCGATCTGGCACGTCAAGGCGGCGACGGCCAGGGAGGTTCGCCAGCGCATCCGCGCGGTGTTGGAGTGGAGCATCGCCCTCGACATGCGGAACGACAACCCATGTGATCGGGTGGTGCCGGTGCTCGGCCCGCAGAACGACATCGTGACGCACCGGCAGGCGCTGCCCCACCAGGACGTAGCGGCGGCCATTGAGACGGTGCGGGACTCGAAGTCCGGGCAGCCCGCCGTCAAGCTGGCGTTCGAGCTTCTCGTGTTGACCGCGGCCCGTTCCGGAGAGGTACGGCTTGCGACGTGGGACGAGATGGACGCGGCCGGGCGCGTGTGGACCGTGCCGGCGTTGCGGATGAAGGCGAAGCGCGAGCACCGGGTCCCGCTCTGCGGCCGGGCGCTGGAGATCCTCGACGTGGCGCGGGCGCTCGGCGACGATAATCCGCTCGTGTTTCCGATGCGGAGCGGGCGGGCGATCTCGCCGTCGACGCTGCCGAAGATGCTCCAGTACCACGAGATCGCCGCCGTACCACACGGCTTCCGGTCCTCGTTCCGGGACTGGGCGGCCGAGCGGACCGACCATCCACGGGAAGTCATTGAGGCGGCGCTGGCTCACGTCGTCCAGAACAAGGTCGAGGCCGCCTACGCCCGCTCGGACCTGTTCGAGCGTCGGCGGCTTCTCATGGACGACTGGGCCGAGTATCTGGCGGGCGACGGCTGTTGAAGCGCCCCGCCACGACGCGGCGCTTAACGGTCCGAACCACAGGCGTCCTGCCGCTCGCCTCAAAGGCGGGCCAGGCGCGTGATCTCCCGCTCGATGGCGATCAGGTGGACGATGATCTCGATGGCGTCGATGGGCGTGGCCTGCGTGTTCGCCCATCGCGCGATCTGGTTCAGGTTGTTTCCGATGCGGGCGACCTGCCGGGTGCGCTCGCGCTCGACCTGGGCCGCCGCCGCGGTCCAGGTGCGGGTCCGGGCCATGGCCTGCCGCAGCAGGCGGGAGGGTGAGACGCCGGCCGCGGCGGCCTTGGCCTGCCACTCGGCGTGCTCGGCCGGCGTCACGCGGGCGCGGACGACGGCGGTGCGGTGGTCAGTCATCTGAGCACCTCCGGCGAGGAGTGGCGGGAACGCGCCCGCTCGGCCGCGACTCCTGCCGTGGCGCGGGAAGCCGGGGGATCGAAGGGGGCGCGCAGCGCCCCCTCGCCAGCCCCATGTAGCACATGGGGTAAGCTGGCTCCTGCCATCGAGATGACAGGAGCCAGCTTTTCCCGTGCGCCGTCTCCGTCGTCCGTGAGCTGGTCATCTCGGGTCTGCTGAGCGGGTCGGGATTCTCAAGGTTCGGCTCCGTTTCCGACTTGAGACTCCCCGCTGGTCTTGTGCTCCGGTCGTCCTCGTCTGGTTCGGCGCTGGTGCTGGAGATGGACATTCTTCCGCTCCGCACCGTACTGGTCGAGTGTA
The DNA here is from genome assembly GCA_965207615.1 of Vicinamibacterales bacterium. Lineage (GTDB taxonomy): Bacteria > Acidobacteriota > Vicinamibacteria > Vicinamibacterales > UBA8438 > JAJEEA01. Next base: position 5,138,428 of record CBDBMZ010000003.1, on the reverse strand, counting down.
GCACGGAGTTCTTGTAAACTACTGACCTGTCGTGCTTTACGGCAATACACCCTTCCGGACGGTACGAACGCAAACAGGACCGCACTGGTATCCGGCACGACCTCTCCTTTGCGTTGAAGGCGGCCGGTCAGCTCTTGGCAGGAAGCGTCTGAGGGGGCATCGTCGTCTAAGGGCCAATCTCCCCGAGCGTGCGCGGAGCCGGCGTCAAGGGCGATAGCCCCGCGGAGCGGGGGCGGAGCGTAGCGGAGCCCCTTGACGCCGACGAGCACACGCTCACGCTGTGAGGCCCGACGATGCCGGCGGCTCCCGCGATCGGGGCGGAGAGCGCCGTTGACCATTGAGCCCTCCGCCGTGGCGCGAGAACCCCTCGCCGGTTGTCAGGCTGGCTTGTAGCCGGTACAATCCAAGCTGAGCTAATGCCGATAACGGGCACCGTGATCGGATACGACCCTGGCGGCGACGGCAAGCATGGACTCGCTCGGGCGACGGTTCGGGGCGGCAGTATCGTCGACGTGACTACGAAGACCGTCGAGACCGCTGAGGACGTGGTCGCATCGATTCTTGGTGTCGAGACACTCCTTGGAATCGGCGTCGACACCCTTACCTGCTGGGGCACTGGTCCGCACGGCTGGCGTCCGGCGGATCGCTGGCTTCGACGCCGGTATCCCACGGTCCAGCAGAGCGTCGCATCGCCCAACTCCCTCTACGGAGCCATGAGCCTCAACGGAATGGCGGCGCTGGTCGCCGCGCGGCAGGCGTTCCCAGACGCCTTCGTTACGGAGACCCACCCCTACTACGCGCAGACGAGCAGTGCCTACAGCTTCAACGGCTCGAACACTTCGCTCATGAACAAGTGCCTGAGTCGGTTGCTTGCCGTCGATGTCGTGCCTCGGAACGAGCATGAGTGGGACGCCGCCATTTCGACTCTGGCGGTCGTCTGTGGACTTCAGGAGTCATGGCACCGCGACCTGCACGCTCTGCCGACCAATTCCGATGAACGCTTGATACAGCCGTGCGGCAGGACGGCGTACGTGTGGCCCGATTAGACCGGCGTGACGGGCTTTCCTGCCGGCCGCACTAGCCGCCCTCGGACTCGCGACTCGTGAGCGACGATGCGGCGCAGTCCGCGGGCTCCGAGACTCCGAGAACGGCTCGGATGGTCCGATAGATTCCCATCCAGGAAGTGGGAATCGACGGGGGGATCGGCACCAGCGCATATCCTGTAAGTCGCTTATTTGTAGTGGCTTATGAGAATCCGAATACTCGCGCTTCCGGACCAAGACTAGTGTCCGCAGAGGCCGAGGCAATCCGTGGAACACCGCAAGATGCCGGTATCATTGGGGGTGATCGCCTTCCGCGGACCTCCGTTCCCGTGCCCCCGGATGGTACATTCTTGCCGATACCTCTTGGACCAGGAGTAGGACTCATGCCCGTTCATCTCAGAACGTTCGCCTCGATGCTCGTGATTCTCGGTGTGGCGGCCGCCGCCGGCGCCCAGGGTCGCGACATTCTGCCACCGGTACCGACGCCGACGGACATCGAGCCGGGCAGCATCACCTGCGACGAGTGCCCGTATCCGGCCCCGAGCAAGTATCTCGACATCAGTGTCTACAGCCAGGACGTGCGCATCTCCTATATGGACATCGCGCCGACCGGCACCGCCAACGGCCACGTCGTCCTGCTGATGCACGGCAACAACTTCGGCGGCTTCTACTTCGGTGACATCATCGACGGGCTGACCGACGCCGGATTCCGCGTCGTCGTCCCGGACCAGATCGGGTACGGCAAGTCGTCGAAGCCGATCGCGCCCTACAACTTCAACACGCAGGCGCGCAACACGCAGCTCGTCCTCGAGCACGAGGGGATCGACAAGGTCATGGCGGTCGGCCACTCGATGGGCGGCATGCTCGCCACGCGCTTCACCACGCAGTATCCCGACTCGGTCGAGCGGCTGGTCATCTACAACCCCATCGGCCTCTCCGACAACCGGTTCCGTGGCCCGATGACGCCGGTCGATCAGATCTACGAGCGGATCCTCCAGACCGACTACCAGAGCACCCGCCGGAGCCTCAGCCGGTACGTCGGTCACGACCCGTCGGCCTGGAACGACCAGTTCGAGCTCTACACCCGCATCCGCTCGTCGTGGACCCTCAGCTCCGACTATCCGCGCCTCGCCATGGTGCAAGCGATCATCAGCCAGATGCTCTACCAGGACCCGGTCGTCTACGACTGGGCGCATGTCCACGTGCCGACGCTCGCCTTCGGGGGCGCGGAGGATCTGCTGCTCGGTCCGGCGGAGGTCTTCCAGGAGCGAATGCAGGTGCTGGCCGACACCGTCCCGAACGGAAACGGTCGCACGCTGCTCTTTCCCGGGCTGGGTCACGTGCCGCACCTGGAGCGGCCGGACATCATCGTGCCCGCGCTCGTCGAGTACCTGATGGAAGGCGTCGAGTAGCGCGGTTCCGGAACAAACCGCTGTAGATCATCGAATCCGAATGGCGCGGCCCCATCCACGGGCGAACCTGGCTGCACAGCCTGGAGCGTCACGCCTTCCCAGCATCGGCAGCCGGCTGGTCGCCGAGGTGGCCAGCCCTGACGGGCTGGAGGTCCTGACACCGCCCCGGCACGTCGACATCGCGGCTACAGGTCTTCTATGGCGCGCCTGATGGCGTTGAAGTGATCCGCAGCTATGGGGACCCCCTCTCGAACGTCGCCGGCGCGGGAAGGCCGGGACCGGCCGTCCTCCCGGTACACCTCGTTCAGCGCAGTGTGCAGCTCCGCAAGGTGTACAGCCCGAATCGGCGTGACGCCCCGAACGATCATGGGATCGGTCCAGCCGAACGGCCTCAATCCGGCAGTCCCGCGCAGGACGTCGACGCGTTCCCGCAACTCGGTGAGGTGCACCGCCTTGACCGGATCGCCGGCCCGGAGCGGATCGTCAACGAAAGGTTCCCGGGCACCCACTCGCAGGACGAACGCGGCGGTGACGCCCGCGTGAGCCGGCAGAACCTCGACGGTGTAGGTCCCCGAACTCAGAGTTCGCACGATGCGCGGGTCGGCCCCGCTCGAGGACGTGACCAGCGTGCCGTCGACAGCCTCCCCGCGAAGCAGGTAGAGCGAGGCGCGCTCGCGGGACGAGAGCCCGATCCGGACCCGGGGCGCGCCCTGAACCGAGAAGCTGTAGTAGCGGGCGGGGGCGTCGGCGGCCGCGGCCCGCGGGGAGATGCACGCTCCCTCCCAGGACGCGGCGACACGGTGCTCCCGGTCGGCCGACCCCAGAGGCACCACGGCGCATGGCACCCGGACCTCCAGCGGCAGGCGGAGCGAACAGTTGTTCGTCGCGTCCTGCTCGCGATCGACGGAATCGACGCAAACCCGGTACTCGTAGGCGCCGGGTTCCGACGGCGCGGAGAAACTGGCGGATTCGGCGCTCGTGCCTGACGGAGACAACGCGTTGACGACGTCGACGTCGAAGACCGCCCACGTGCCGCCCCGCGGACGGCTCAGGTACTCGAGGGTCGTCACGGGAGAACGAGCGGAACCCTTGTTCTCCACCGTCGCGGTGATGCGGAGCGGCTGACCCGGCGTTGCGACCGACTCGTCGACCGCGGCGCGCAGGACCACCAGATCGGGCCTTACCGTGTCACTCGGCCCGTAGAGAGCCCGAACACCTTCCTCGTCGTCCGCCTGGAGCGTATCCAGATCGTCGATACGCGAGTTCATGATCGCATCGACGAGCTGACCCTCGTCGTCGGGATGACCCAGGCCGAGAACGTGGCCGAACTCGTGAAGGGCGGCACGGCGAAAGTCCACCGCTTCGCCTTGAACGGGACCGCCGTAGACATCCCAATCGAACTCGGCGTTGAACAACACGTCCGCGTCCACCGTCAGGTTGTCCGAGGTGGAGTACCAGATTCTCGTGACCGCCGCGGTCATGGAAGACCAGGAATCGCCGCACACGGTGGACGCGAAAACGACCACGTTGCGTCTGTCAACCCCCTGGGCTGAACAGGACGGCCGCTCGCTGGCCGAGGACGTCGTGGACGTGAAACGGAAATTCGACCCGGCATGGTTCCACGCGTCCAGGGACTCCCGGGCTGCCCGGTTCCACTTGTCCGCTCCCGTGGCCAGCACCATCTCGACCGGGATGCGGTCCGACGGCCAGACACTGCTCCACCGGACCCACGACGATCCCTCGACGATGAAGACGAGCACGACCGCAACGACGACGCAGAAACCCCCGAGCCGCCGAGAGCCCGACGACCGGGCACCCGGCAGGAACACCGTCACAACTCCGCTCTGATCGAAGCCGTGAAGGCGTCGAGGGTCAACTGCGACGAACGGGCGTCGGCGCCGCTCAGGGCCGAAACCCGGGCGTCGAGTTCGCCGGCAGGACCGTCGAACCCCACGACCGGGATCCCGGCGTGGTCGAACACGACGTCGACGCCCCGCTGGGCGTCCCGGGCCACCCGGTAGAGACCCTGCCACCACCCCACCAGAGGACAGATGCCACCGCCCGCCGGGTCGGAGAAGATCACCACGCGCTGTGCCACCGCGAAGCGCGGCATGCCGGCGATCTCCAGCACGAGCCCGTCAGGGGTCGGCCCCCCGGCGAAGCGAAGCCCCAAGTCCGAACCCGGTACAGAACCGTGCAGCACGTCGAGATCGGCGAACGTCACGACCGTGAAGGGCGTGCCGCGTTCGGCGTCCCAGTCGTACCGCACGGACGACACCGTCGCGACGGAGATGACGGTTGCGGCGTCGACGACTTCCGAAAAGGTCATCTTCACCACCGTGGTTCCGTTGAGCGGAGACGGGGCGGCGACCGCCAGGAGAACGAACGGAAATGCGCGACACCAGCGCGCGAATTGGGCGGGACGCGCCATGGCGACTACCTCCAGTTGGGATACATCATCCGTCGAATGCGGCTTGCCGTCACCGGATTGGCGAGGGTAGAGCGGGGCGGGGGCCGTGTCAAGGCGGCGATGAGCGTGACAGGCCGCTTCAGAGCATGACCGGAGCGTGCGGCTTGGACCCGTCGTGGACGTCGACTGTCGCTGGTGCCGTTCACCGGCGTGGATCCGCCACTCACCGAAAAGCGCTGGCGCCGCCGGGCCGCGGGCGCCAGGATGAAGGCCAGCGACAACCAGGGAGGTGCAGGTTGACCGATTCGCTCCAGAGCCACGACGAGGGCCGGCGCTCCGGGCGCCGATGGCAGATCGCGTTCGGACCGCTCCTGCCGGGCATCGTCCTGACCGCGGTGGGCCTCGCGTTCCTGCTCGACAACCTCGGCCTCGTCGACAGTTGGGCCATCCTGCGGTTCTGGCCGGTGATCCTGCTCGTCGTGGGCGTGAGGAACCTCGTCGACGCCCGGGACCGCGGGTCGGCGGTGAGCGGCACCCTGCTCGCCGCGGCGGGAGCGCTGCTGCTGCTGAACAGCCTGGACCTGATCGACGTGGACCTCGGGGACCTGTGGCCGCTCATCCTCATCGCCGTCGGCGTCCGGGCGCTGATCAACGTGATGTCCGACTCGAAGGGCCTCACCGAGGTCTCCGAGTCGGAGGAGGCCGCCGCCGCGTTCCTCGGCGCCGTCGTGCGCCGGAACCGGTCCCCGGACTTCCGCGGCGGATCCGCGTCGGCGTTCATGGGCGGCGTCGACCTCGACCTGCGGGAGGCGGACATCGCCGACGAGCGGGCCGTCATCCACGTCTTCGCGATGATGGGCGGCGTCGAGATCCGCGTGCCCGAGGACTGGACGGTCGAGGTGGGGGTGACGTCGCTGATGGGCGGGGTGGAGGACAAGACGCGCGGACCGGCGACGGCGTCCAAGCGGCTGGTGCTGAAGGGGACCGCGTTCATGGGCGGGATAGAGATTCGCAACTGATGGGCAGGAGGGACGCGGACCGGCGCCGAGGCTCGGCGCGGCGGTGTGTCGAGCGGGAGTCTGCGCGGTAGAACGGCGCCGCCTCCAGAGGAGGCGCGGACTCCCTGGAGGGTTGGTCGGCGCCGAGCGGAGGCCGCGGCGCGACCTGCCGGTCGCGTTGGGAGTTCGCTGGCGCGAACTCGTGGCGACGATTGGCGGGCCAGGGGAAGGACAATGACCAGAGGACCGTACGTGGGACGGGGGCTGCTGGGAATCGCGGCGTTCGTGGTCCTGGGGGTGGCCCTCGCCGAGATGGGCGCCACGCGGGGTCCGGGCGGCGAGGAGTCTGCCGTGTGGCATGCCCGCCGTCTCGACGCCTTCGCCTTCATGGGCCGGCACGAGCAGCGCGTGGTGACCGGGGCGTTCCGCGGGGGAGACGCCGTGGCGGTCATGGGACGGTTGGTGGTCGACCTGCGCGAGGCGGAAATGGAAGGGGACTCGGCCGTCATCGACGTCCACGTCGCGATGGGCCGGGTCGAGCTGCGGGTGCCCGAGCACTGGGCGGTCTCCTCCAGCCTGGGTCCGGGGCTGGGCGGCTCGTCCCGCATTCGCGCCGCCCGTCCCGAGGCGATGGCCGGCGCGCCGGTGCTGAACCTCCGGGGGCCCATGCTCATGGGATCGGTGGTGGTCGAGAACTGAGCCACGGGCGCAACGAACCTCCCGGAGCTCCGGGAACGGATGCTCATGGAGACGGTGGTCGAGAGCTGAGCCGTGCATCCCATCCTCGGGTCAACCCGGCGGCGCAACCTCTACCTGGCCGCGTGGGTCGTAATCGGGTCGCTTGGCGCCGTCGCCTGGTCGGCCGCGAACCCGGGCGCCGGCCTCGGCGTCGCCCTCGCCGTGGTCGTGCCGCCTTGCCTGGTCCTGGCGTTTGTCTGCCTGTCCGCCCGGTACGTCTGCCGCGCCGCGCCGCTGGAGGCCGCGTCGCCGGGCCGGTCGCTCGCCATGCACGCGGGGGCCGGGATGGTGGCGGCGGCGGCGTGGGCGGCGGTATGGGCGGGCTGGACTGGCGTGCTGGCCGGCCGGCCCGGCTTCGGCGACGCCGTGCGTCTCACGCCCGCGCAGCTCGCGGTCGTCGCCGCCGCCGGGGTGCTGCTGTTCTGGCTCTCCAGCCTGCTGCACTACCTGCTCGCCGCCTTCGAGCAGTCGCGCCGAGCCGAGGCGCGCAAGCTCGGCCTGGAGGTGCTGGCCCGCGAGGCCGAGCTCAAGGCCCTGCGCGCCCAGATCGACCCGCACTTCCTCTTCAACGGCCTCCAGTCGATCAGCGCGCTGACCTCGGCCGACCCGGCCGGCGCGCGGCGCATGTGCCTGCGGCTGGCCGATTTCTTCCGGAGCAGCGTGCGGTTCGGGGGCGAGGACGAGATCCGCCTGGAGGACGAGTTGGCGATGGTCCGCGCCTATCTCGACATCGAGAAGGTCCGCTACGGGCCGCGTCTCGAGAGCGAGGTCGAGCTCGAGCCCGGGTGCGGCTCGTGCCGGGTCCCGCCCCTCATTCTCCAGCCGCTGGTCGAGAACGCGGTGCGGCACGGCATCCGCCCCCTCGTCGACGGCGGCGTCGTCCGCGTGACGGCGCGCTGCGACGAGGTCGCCGTGCGCGTGCGGGTCCGAAACCCGTTCGACCCCGAGGCGGCGGCGCAGGCGGGGACCGGGGTGGGCCTCGCCAACGTCGAGCGGCGCCTCGCCACCCGCTTCGGCCGCGAGGCGGTCACCCGCTGGCGGGGCGACGACGGCTGGTTCGAAGTCGACCTGCGGTTTCCGCGCGTCGATAGAGCCGGCGCGGCGGAAGAGCGCGCCGGCGCGGCGGGAGGTGATGCGCGCGCGGCGAGAGGTGATGCCGGTGCGACCGGAGAGGGTGCCCACGTGGGAGAGGATGCGTACGCGCGAGGGGATGCCGGCGTGCCCGGAGAGGATGCCGGGGCGGCGGGAGAGGATGCCCGCGCCGGAGACGCGCCCCGCGGAGGCAGGCGGTGAGCGCGACGTCGCGCCGCAGCATCCGGGCCGTCGTGGTCGACGACGAGGAGCTCTCGCGGGTGCTCGTCCGCGAGTACGCGGCCGCGCACGACGACATCGAGATCGTGGCCGAGTGCGCCAACGGGTTCGAGGCGGTGCGCGCCGTCAACGACCTCCGGCCGGACCTGGTCTTCCTCGACGTCCAGATGCCGAAGCTCGACGGCTTCGAGGTGCTCGAGCTGATCGGGCCCGACGTCGGCGTGATCTTCGTTACCGCCCACGACGCGCACGCCCTGCGCGCGTTCGAGGTCCACGCCGTCGACTATCTGCTGAAGCCCTTCGGCCCCGAGCGCTTCGCCGAGGCCCTCGACGAGGCGCGCGTGCGGCTCGCGCGCGCGCAGCCGACGCCGGTCTCGCGCGTCGTCGCCAGCGCGCGCCCCGCCGGCGCGTATCTCCGGCGCATCCTCATCCGCACCGGCGCGCGGGTGGACGTCGTTCCCGTCGGCGGCGTCGACTACGTTCGCGCCCGCGACGACTACGTCGGCGTCGTCGCCGGCGGCCGGGAGCGGCTGAAGCAGCAGACCCTGGCGGACCTCGAGAGCCAGCTCGACCCCGCCCGGTTCGTGCGCATCCACCGTTCGTACCTGCTCAACGTCGACCGCCTCACCCGGCTCGGCCCGGCCACCCGCCACAGCTACCTCGCGGTGCTCGAGGACGGGACCGAGCTGCCGGTCAGCCGGCGCGGCTACGCACGGCTGAACGAACTGCTGTGATGGGCCCGCGTGACGCCGGCCGGGCCGTGATTGCGCGGGTCCCGCGCCCCGAGCGCGGCGGGGAGCAGCGAAAAGCGACGGGTCGCTCGTCGCGGTCGGCGCCCCGGGTTCCTCGAACCTGATATCTTTTGGTCCTGGCGTGGCAAGAACGGCAGCGGTTCGATCCACGCCGAGGAGGACCTCCCGATGGCCACGCAAACGGTTTCGGCGCCGGCCCGGCACCTTCTCTCGGTCCATGATTTCCACAGGATGGGCGAAGCCGGCATCCTGGCCGGCGACGAGCGTATCGAGCTCATCGACGGAGGGTTGATCGTCGCGCCCGCGCTGCTGCCCGCCCTGTCGATTCCCCTCGCCGACTTCTGGAGCTGAAGCGTGTTCGGTGCGCACCGAATGACCGCCGCATACGTCCCGCAAGTGGCTGATTCGCGTGCTACCGTGACCCCGCTTTCCTCGAACGTCGCCTGATGCCGCACCCTGAACGCGCGAGACACACGCCATGACCTTCGACGCCGTCACCGACTTCATCAACGCCAACCGCGACCGCTACGTGCGGGAGCTCACCGAGTACCTCGCCATCCCCAGCGTCAGCGCGCTGCCCGGCCACGCCGCCGACGTGGCCCGCTGCGCGGAGTGGACGGCGGCCGAGCTGAAGCGGGTCGGCCTCGAGAACGTGCGCCTCGTCGAGACCCCCGGCAACCCGGTCGTCTACGGCGACTGGCTGCACGCCGAGGGCGCCCCGACCATCCTCTTCTACGGGCACTACGACGTGCAGCCCGTCGACCCCGTCGACCAGTGGGAGTCGCCGCCGTTCGAGGCGACGGTGCGGCAGGGGGAGATCTACGCCCGCGGGGCCGCCGACGACAAGGGCCAGATCTTCATGCACTTCAAGGCGGTCGAGGCCTGCCTGCGCGGGGGCGGACGGCTGCCGGTGAACATCCGGCTGATTCTCGAGGGCGAGGAGGAGGTCGGCAGCACCCACCTCGACGGCTTCGTGCGCGGGCACGAGGACGAGCTCGCCGCCGACGTCGTGGTCATCTCCGACACCCCGATGTTCGACCGCGGGGTGCCGTCTATCTGCTACGGCCTGCGGGGGCTGACCTACTGCCAGGTCGACGTGCGGGGCACCGCGAGCGATCTGCACTCGGGCTCGTTCGGCGGCGCCGTCGCGAACCCCGCCTTCGTCCTCGCGCAGATGCTCGCGCAGATGAAGGACCGCGGCGGCCGGGTGAAGATCCCGGGCTTCTACGACGATGTCCGGGCCCTCTCCGACGCCGAGCGGGCCGAGTTCGCGAAGCTGCCGTTCGACGAGCGGCGCTACCGCGCCGAGCTCGAGGCGCCGAAGCTGTTCGGCGAGACGGGGTACACGACGCTGGAACGGTTGTGGGGGCGGCCCACGTTCGAGGTCAACGGCGTGCTCGCGGGGTTCACCGGGGAGGGCGCCAAGACGGTGATCCCGGCCACCGCGATGGCCAAGGTGAGCATGCGCCTCGTGCCCGACCAGGACCCCGACCGCATCGGCGAGCTGTTCGAAGCCTACGCCCGGAAGGTGGCGCCGAAGACGGTCGAGGTGAACGTCACCCGCATGCACACCGGCAAGCCGTGGATGACCGATTTCGACAACCCGTTCGTCCGCGCGGCGGGGCGGGCCATGGAGACGGGGTTCGGCCGGGCGCCGGTGTTCAACCGCGAGGGCGGGTCGATTCCGGTGGTGGCCACCTTCCAGGAGGTCCTCGGCCTCCCCGCGGTCCTCTTCGGCGTCGGCCTGCCCGACGAGAACGCCCACGCCCCGAACGAGAGGCTCGACCTGGGCAACTTCCACAACGGCATCGTCGCCTCGGCCGCGCTCTACCGCGAGATCGGCGCGCTGGGCGGGTGATCCGGCGCCGCCCTCACCCGCCTCCGCCGGCCGCGGCGGCCCCTCGCACGTGCTCGATACGCTCGCCCCGGTACTCGCCCCGCCGCCGGCCGCCGCGGGGCATCCCCCGCTCGACGAGCCGCTCCTCGTGCCGGTACCCGTGGAAGTGGAACGGAATTGCCTCGCCGAACCAGGGGCGCGGCGAGTCCTGCAGGTGCAGGTGCACGTGGGGCTCGCTGCTGTTGCCGGAGTTGCCGACGAGGCCGAGCCGCTGCCCCGCCGCCACCCGGTCGCCGACCTCGACGGCGACGGTGCCCGGTTGCAGGTGGCCGATGAAGAGGAACTCGCCGGGGGCGACTTCGATGCCGACGTGGTTGCCGAGCCCGGCCAGGCTCCAGCGCCGTGCGCCTATCGCGACCTCGGGCTCTCCGTCGAGGGTCGCGAAGACGGTGCCCGCGGCCGGAGCGTACACGGGCAGGCCGTAGGCGAGGTAGTCGTCGAGGGCGACGCCGTCGGTCCGGAACGTCCGCCCGTCGCGGGTGACCACCAGGTCGTACGCCCACCGCTGGTCGGGCAGGTACACGTGGTAGTTGACCTCGGCCGTCGCCCCGCCCCACGCGACGGTCACCGGGCCGTCGAGGGGCAGCCGGAACCGGACGCGGCTCGGCCGGTCGTCGTGGGACGACGGGTACGGGTCGTACACCGGCAGCGTGAAGATGACCGTCACCAGCCCGACGTAGCCGAGCACGTGCCAGCCGTTCATCCCGTGCTTCCAGCGGCGGGCCGACCGTAGGGAGGCGACGAGCAGCCCCGCGGTGACGACGGCGAGGGAGATGGGACCGGCGTACCAGATCCAGAGCGCGATCCACCCCGGGCGGGCCCATAACGTCAGCATCAACCCCGCGTGCACGACGACGACGACGCCGGCGGCGCGCACCCAGCCGTCGAGCACTCGCCGCTCGGCGGGGTCGATCTGCGGCAGGGGCCGCAGGGGCCGCCTCGGCCGCCACGAGGGCTCAGGCATCCAGGTCATGCGGATCAGCCGGTGCCGTCGAACGGACCGACGAGCGACGGTCGTCGACTACACCACCCGGGTTGCCTGTTTCTCATGACCGCTCGTGCGCTTCTTCACGGGACCATGGCGCCTGCGAGCGATATGTTCGCTCGGACCACATCGCGTCGAGCTCACGAACCATCGAGTCCACGTCGCCGACGCGCGTCAGCTCGTCGAGATGGTCGCTGATGAGCTGGTCAAGCGTCGTTCCTCGCGCGCCCGCGATGCGCCGAGCCTTGGCCACGACCCGATCGTCCATGGACACGGTGACGTTCATGGAGCACACGCTACGGTCAGGGGAATCGCATGTCAACCGGCCGTCTCGGGTGCCGGTCGGCGGTCCCCCGCCGGTCGCGGGAACGCGGCGCGCAGCAGCGGCGGGGTCGCCAGGGTCGTCACCATGACCATGGCGACGATGGCGGCGAAGGTCTCGCCGTCGAAGACCGGCGCGCCCGCGACCATGGAGGTGGCGCCGACGCCGGCGAAGATCAGGCCCACCTCTCCGCGCGGGACCATGCCCAGGCCCACCACCCAGCGGTTGAGGCCCTTCTCGCGAACGGCCAGCGAGCAGACCTGCTTGCTGGCGATCGCGACGACGCTCAGCACCGCCGCGAAGAGCAGCACGCCCGGCGAGGCGAACGAGCGCAGGTCCACCTGCAGGCCCATGTAGACGAAGAACACCGGCACGAAGATGGTGCCGACCGGCGCGATGGCGCCGCCGATGCGGTACCGCTCCTTGTGCTTGCCGAAGTGGCGCGCGATCGCGTCGTCGACCACCAGCCCCGCCGCGAAGGCGCCGACGATGTCGGCGAGGCCGGCCAGCTCGGCCAGGGCCGCCATCAGGAAGCAGTAGGCGACGGCGAGCACCGGCGGCACCGACGGCGAGCGGGCGAGGCGGACGATCCGCATGAGGGGGACGAGGACGAGCCGGCTGAGCGCGACCGCCCCGGCCAGGAACGCCACCGCCTCGGCCACGATGAACAGGAGCGGCCCGATGGCGATGGTGGCCGTTCCTCCCGTGTCGGCCGCGCGCACCAGCCCGAGCACGATCGCCAGCACGATCAGGCCCAGCACGTCGTCCACGACGGCGGCCCCGAGAATGATCCGCGACTCGCGGGCGCCCGTGACCCCGAGGTCCTTGAGCACGCGGGCGGTGATGCCGACGCTGGTCGCGGCGAGGCTTGCTCCGAGGAACAGGTGGACGTACCAGGCGGCGTCGGGCATGAAGAGCGAGGAGACGGCGTAGCCGAACGCGACGGGCGCGACGACCCCCAGCACCGCGACTCCGACCGCGGACGCCCCGACCGCCAGCAGCTCGTCGAGATTGCTCTCGAGCCCGACCTGGAACAGCAGCAGGATGACCCCGATCTCGGCCGCGATGGCCAGGAACGGCGCGGTCTTCAGGGCGTCGAAGAGCTCGATGCCGGTCAGGCCGATGTTACCGAGGACGATGCCGAAGAGCAGCTCGCCCAGCACCGCGGGCTGGTTCAGCCGCTCGACCAGCTCGCCCCCGATCTTGGCGGCGACGAGGATGGCGGCGATGGCGAGCAGGAAGGGCGTCATCTCGCCCTCGGCGGCCCCGCCCTCGGCGGCGCCGGCCGCGGTCCACGCCCCGAGGACGAGGGCGGGGACGAAGAGAGAGCACCGACCCGGGAGGCCGGGCGAGGGGCGCAACCGGCGCGCGTCGCACGGCGCCGAACCACTCATGCGGTCTCCTTCCCGACGACCCGGACGGGGCTGGAACGTCATCCCGACCCGCGGCGGGTCGAGATCCGGCGTCGGCCGCGCGGCCCTCGGACGTGCGCGACGGGCGGATTGTCAATGGCCGCGAGCAGCGTGTCAAGCCTGCCACGAGTCGCCAGTGTGACGCTTCGCGCGCGCCCGGACTTGGCGCGTCATGGTGGACGGTCGCGGACGGCGCTGGAAGTGCGATACTGACGGGCCATGCGCATCGCGACCTGGAACGTCAACGGCCTGCGGGCCCGCCTGGACTTCATCGCGCACTGGCTGAAGAGCCGCGAGCCCGACGTGGTGGGCCTGCAAGAGCTGAAGGCGACCGGCGAGGAGTTTCCCCACGACGACTTCCGGGCCCTCGGCTACCACGCCGTCGTCCACGGCGAGAAGGGCTGGAACGGGGTGGCGGTGCTCAGCCGCGCGCTGGCCGAGGCGGAGACCCGGGGGCTGCCCGGCCGCGAGGACGACGGGGCCCGCCTGCTGCAGGTCGGGGTGGCCGGCCTCCACTTCGCCACCGTCTACTGCCCCAACGGCAAGACCCTCGACCATCCCGACTTCCCCATGAAGCTGGCGTGGTTCGAGGCGCTGCGCGATTACCTCGCCGGCGTCGACCGGAACGCCGCGTTCGTTATCGGCGGCGACTTCAACATCGTCCCCGCCCCGCTCGACGGCTGGGAGGGCGAAGACGCCGACGGCTCCATCTTCTGCACCGTCGAGGAGCGGTCCCGATACCGGGCCATCCTCGATCTGGGGCTGTCGGACCTGTTCCGCCACCTGTACCCGGACGAACGGAAGTTCTCGTGGTGGGACTACCGCGGCGGCGCCTTCCACCGCGGCATGGGGCTGCGCATCGACCACCTGCTCGGCACCGCGGCCGTGGTCGCCCGGGTGCGCCGCGTCGAGATCGACCGCGAGTACCGCAAGAAGAAGGACGGCAACATCGCGTCCGACCACGCCCCGGTGTTCGCCGACCTGGACTGAGTCTATCGACGGACCCGCCGTGTCGGCACGTTCATCGAATCACGCGACACGGACGCTCCGAAAGTAGCGCCCTGTGGGCAACCGCTGATGGATCCAATTCCGCCGGCAGTGACGGTTCGACTTGTCGAGATCGTCTCGGAGCCTAAACCTAAACCTAAAGGATCTCAAACGTGTCTGGATGCACTCCAAAAATGTCCGCGAATTCCGTCCGCCGCCCACGCCTCCATTTCATTAGGGCTCGACGATGTGGATAGCCATTTGTAAGGATACATAAAGGGACCGTCTTCAACGATCCACCGCGACACGAGATCATACGTCACGATCCAAGAATAGAACCCATTGAAGGCCTCATCTACATTGTGGCTACTTCTCCCTGGCGGGTAGAGCGGACACACTCCGTCATCGTCTTCTTTGTCTACAAACAGAGCTTGATTTCGCTGATAGAGAGCCTCTCCCTCTGGAGATACTCGGTTACCGGCAAACCACGCGCCCGGCCAGCATAGGATCTCCCACAAACCAACAGGCGGTACTTGGATGGGAGAGCCGTAATAGTAGCCATCTACGCGGCGTTTTCGGAGTGCAGCGAATGCGGATTCCCATTGCCGTACGTCGGGAAGGAAAGCGAAATGGGGATCGAACAAGTCGGACAGTAGATGTACAATGTTGGCGTACGTGATGTGATAGGAATGACCAACGCTTTCCAAATAATGGGTCGGCGGCGACGCCGCATTTCTCAAGAAGATCGGGGCCGTGTTGCGATAATCTGGAAGAAACTCACGTCTTTGTAGTTGTTAACAATGGTATTCGTTGTCCGCATGGCGGGGGCGGATTGGCTGTTTGATGCGTTGTTCATTGCGAACTTGAGGATAGACTTCTTTGGCCCTACTTGCCGCAAGAACATCCGTAGGTGCGGGAAACTGGCGTGAGACTGAAGAGGGGTGCTCAGGCTGAGCATCAGCCCAGCCGTAGAACCGATGTGTTGCCACCAGTGAAGCGTTTCGTGAAGAAGCGTTGAGGACGCTTGGATTTCGGCGGACGTGAGTCGATTGAGCTTTAGGATTTGAGTCGAAAACCGAGACAGTCTTCGGTGAACCTCCGGGGAGAGGCGCAACACATATTGAACTCTGTTGTACAAGCCGTGCGCGTTGATACAGGCGTACAGCTCTTCGGGAGCGCTTGCGCGCTCGTGGAGGGTGGTCAAGAGTGAGCGGTCGGCTTTCACGGGATCCATTGTATGGCAGTTGAGGTCCGCTGGCGTGCGGCGATCGTGGATGGGGTAGCGCAGAGGGGCGGCGATCGGGTCATGGATTGGGGGCGAGTGGGTCGGGAAGGGCTGCTCATTGGGGAGTCTTGGATTGGCAAGGGGCGGCGGAGCAGGGTTCTGCGGCGGGACCCGATGGAGTGCGTCGGCCAGGGGGTCGTGGCGAGGGATCATGGGTGACGACCATGGGGACATCGAGGAGAGGTTGCTGGGCGTTGGGGCGACGCGCGAAAGCACCAGATGGGCGCCGGCACCGTGGTGGGTACGATTGTCGGTGGAGGCTGTGGCGGGTCGCCACGGCTTCGAGGAAGCGAGCTTGGCCGCCTCTCCCGGCGCCCCGGCCCACTCGTTTCGGACTTGACTGGATGTACTCCCGTACGGAGGAAAGGCGGCCGGCCTCTAGGTGGGCGGGACGCCAGGACAGCCTTGGGGGTGCCGGCTTTCCGGTCTGTTGGCCGCGTCGGGCCGCTCGACGGCTTTCCCGCGCACCATGATCACGTCGTCCGGCTGCACCGGATCGTCCTCGGTGACCGCACGTGCAGCCAGTCGTCCGTCCACGAAACGCTGGATCTGCAGCTCGTCGGGGGAGCCGCCGGCGGCGTATCCGCCGGCGGCGGCGACGGCCCGGCCGACCGTCATGCCCGCCGACCAGTCGTAGCGGCCGGGGGATTCGACCAGACCGAAGATGCTGAACGTCGATTCCGGCGCGGTTTCCTGCGTGGATTCGAGCGGGGGCGGGGTCCCGCCCGGCAGGTGCGGGGCGGTGGCGACCGGCAGCGTCCAGAGCTGGAGAGCGGCGCCGATGGCGATCGACGCCGCTCCCGGTCGCCTGATGCCGCCGTGCATTCGGCCTCGTCCCGCGGCTACGGCAGGGCCAGAGTGAGGACGGTGTTGGTCGCCACGACGGTCACGTACTGCCTGCCGTCGATCTGGTACGTCATCGGGCTCGCCCGGATCGGCCGCGGCGCGTCGTGGCGGAGCAGGATCTCGCCGGTCGCAGCGTCGAGGGCGTAGAACCCGCCGTCCTCGACCCCCTGGAACACGAGGCCGCCGGCCGTCACCATGTTGCCGCTCGCCCCGATGGCGCTCTGCGCGGGCAGGATGGCCTGCCAGGTCTGCTCGCCGGTGACGGGGTCGTAGGCCGAGACGGTGACCTCGGGCGGGAACGCCTCGGTGAGGCGGTCGAGGCTCGACAGGCTCTCGGTGTGCCCGCGCGAGTCCGGCCCCGGCTCGAGGGTGTCGCCGACGGGGTTGACGACGAGGGCGATCGCCCCGTTCTTGCCGGTGACGTAGACGAGGCCGGTGGCGGGGCTGAACGACGGGGCCCCGAAGCTCGACCCGCCGTGGGGGACGATGACCTCCCGGCTGATCCAGTAAGGGCTGTAGAGCTGGCTCGACCGCGCCATCAGCTCGGGGTCGTCGACCTCGACGAAGGTGGCGCAGAGGGGCGTCATCGGCACCCCCGCCGCGTTGTAGGGAATCGGCTGCGTGGGCCAGACCTGCTCGTCGGGGACGTCGGTCTCGGTCGGCACCACCGTCTCGACCATCGGGTGCAGGGGCTCGCCGGTCTCGCGATCCCACAGGTAGAAGAGGCAGTTCTTGCCGGCCGCGGCCACCCCCCGGACGGTCTCGCCGCCCTCGCCGGTCACGTCGAACAGCACCGGCCCCGTCACGTGGTCCCAGTCCCAGAGGTCGTGGTGCACGGCCTGGTAGTACCAGCGCAGCGACCCGGTCTCGAGGTCGAGGGCGATGGTGCTGTTGGTGAACAGGTTGATGCCGACCCGGGCCGACCCGTCGTAGTCGGGAGACGGGTTGCCGGCGTTGACGTAGACCAGGCCGAGGTCGGGGTCGACGGCGGGCTGGGTCCAGATGCCCCCGCCGGCCCGCGCGCCGTAGCCCCAGGTGTCGCGCGCGATCTCCCAGCCCTCGTCCTGCGGGCCCTGGGGAATCGTGTTGAACACCCAGCGGATGGCCCCGGTCTCGGCGTTGGTGGCGATGACCAGCCCGCCCGGGATGTGCCCCTCCGACAGCGCCGCCGCCACGTACAGGGTGCCGTCGTGGAAGGCGGGCGGAGTGGTGATGCGGTAGCCGATCTGGACGGGGTCGAGGGTGGGCGGGAAGTCGTCGGGGTATTTCAGTTGCAGCGCGTTGCTGACGACGGGCAGCACGCCCCCGTCCCCGAACGATTCCACCGCGGCCCCGGTGCCGGCGTCCCGTGCGTAGAGGTCGTTGCCGCGGTACGCATAGACGTTGCCGCCCGCGAAGGTGGGGCCGCGCACCGGGCTGCCGCCCGGCGAGCCCGCGTCGAGGGACGACGACCACAGCTCGGCCCCGGTCGCCGCGTCGAGGGCGAAGAGGGTCGAGCGCGAGTGCAGGTACATCACGCCGTCGACGACCAACGGCGTGGCCTGGGTGATATTGTCGGCCGGTCCCGCGGCCCAGGTCCACCGCTCGACGAGGCCGCCGACGTTCGAGGCGTCGATCTCGTCGAGGGGCGCGAACCGGTTGTTGTCGAGGTTGAGGTTCTGGCTCGACCAGTCGAGGGACGGCGCCTGCGCCCACGCGGGCGGGGCGCCGCCGGCCGCCGCCAGCACGAGCAGGGCGGCGAGCGCGGCCGGTCCGGCAGGCCGCCGGCCGCCGCGCCGCGGCTCTGACTCCGGCCCGGGCGGTGCGGCAAGCCGGCAAGGGCCGCGCCGCGGCTGCGGTTGTCGCCCGGCCGGTCCAGCCGGAATCCGTGCCGTTCCGCGGTGCGGGCCCGGGTCTCGGAGGGTCTGGTTCTCCCGCATCGTCACTGCTCCGTCGCCGCCGCTTCCTCGGCCCGGGCGCCGCTCAGCGAGTTGGGCACCGCCCAGTTGCCCTCGTGGCAGGCGTACTCGTACTGCTGGTAGGCGTCGTCGCGCTTGTAGGGGAAGGCGACGGTCCACGGCTCGGCGTAGGTCTCGGGGTCGTCGACGGTGAGGGTGTAGTTCAGGGTGTCGGCGTCGGCGAAGGTGAAGCGCTCGACCATGCGCCGGCCCTCGTGCTGCGGCGCGCGCGAGCCGGGCGCCCGCATGTTGCCGACCGCCTTGAAGTTGGCCGACTCGATGACGAGGGTGTTGCCCTCCCAGCGGCCGCGGGGGTCGCCCTCCCACTGGGTGATCTTCGCGTCGACGTGGTCACCGCCCTCAAGGGGGATGATGCGCGCGTTGTGGATCATCTCGCTGTGGATGATGATGTGGTCCTCGTTCTGCACGATCAGCTTGCCGTTGTTGTAGGCGGTCGGCATCATCATGCCGAAGACCCCCCGCGACAGGCAGCGGTCGCCCGACTCCATGTTCGCGGCCTGGTCGTGCAGGTGGTCGCGGTAGTACCGCACGCTCTCCTGCGCCTTGGGCGTCAGGTCGGGCCTCCGGCCGTTCGGGGGATGGACGATGAGGGCCGGGGCCTCGCCCGCCACCGGCTCCTTCCAGAACCAGTCGAACCAGTAGTTCGCGTAGGCGCCGACCCCGCGGCTGTTCTCGTGGCCCTCCCACTCGACCGCCTTCGCGCGGTCCGACCGCGCCGTGAACAGCTCCAGGCGCTCTTCCGCCGTGACGTCCCTGCCCACGAGGTCGGGCGACAGTTCCAGGGGCACGTGCGACGAGCCGACGTTGTTCCACATGCCGTTGATGTCCGGGTGCCCGTTCGCGAGCCGCGGGGGCTCCCAGTCCTGCCCCGACGAGAGCGCGGGCGCGCCGGCGATCACCGCCAACACGAGCAGCGAGGCGCAAGCGAGAGTCTTCATCTGGACCTTCCTTTCCAAGTCGGCTCATTGTACGGCAAACACACTTCGTGACGGGTTGACATCTGATGCTCCACAACCTAGCATCAAGCACCATGCGGACGACCATCGACATCGCCACGCCGATTCTCGACGAGGTGAAGCGCCTTCAGAAGCGGGAGGGCGGCACGCTCGGGGAGTTGGTCACGGGGCTGGTGGCGGATGGACTCCGGATGCGCGGCGCCGGTCCGGTCCGTCAGGAGCTCGGCTGGATCAGCCAGCCGATGCGCGCGCGCGTGGACCTCGCCGACAAGGAGGCGGTGTTCGCCATCCTCGACGACGAGCGCTCATGAGCTACACCATCGACGTCAACATTCTGCTCTACGCCTCGGATCGAACGTCGCCCTTCCACGAGGCGGCCGGCGCGTTCATGCGCGACCGCCCGCGGGACCCCGACATCCTGTGCCTGACGTGGCCGGTCATCATGGCCTACCTGCGCCTCGCGACCCATCCGCGGATGTTCACGGCGCCGATGTCGCAGACCGCCGCCGTCGACAACGTGGCGTCCCTCGTGCGGATGCCCCGGTGTCGGGTCGTGACCGAGCCGGAGGGTTTCCTGGCGGCCTACCGTGAGGTCGCCGTGGACGTCGCGGCGCGCGGCAACCTCGTGCCGGACGCGCATCTGGCGGCGCTGGCGAGGGCGCATGGCGTTCGCACCATCTATACCCACGACCGGGACTTCAGGAAATTCCCGTTTCTGGACGTCGTCGATCCCGTGGCGTGAGTCCGCGGAGCGGCACTGCGGTGTCTCGTGGAGCGGACGAACAGGCCGGCACCGATGACCATGGTGGCTACGGCGGGGTCGCCGCGTCATCGCAGGCGCCGGGTCAACCGCTGGTAGACGTCGCCCCGCCGTCCGACCACGACAATCAGGACCAGCAGCACGCGGTCGCGAACTTGGTAGCACACGCGCCAATCGCCGACACGAATACGCCAGACGTCCTTCGGTCCTCCGAGCCTGACGGCATCGAGCGGACGGGGGGCGGCGGCCAGCTTGGACACGCGCGACAGGATGCGGCGCCTGACGACGCGATCGGCGATCTGGCGCAGATCCCGCTCGGCTCGCTTCGTGAACTCGACTCCATGGGTCAACGATCGAGCTCCGCCTTGAGGCGCTCGAAGCTGATGCCCCCGTTCACGTCGTAGTCTTCGATGGCCTCCAGCGCCTCGACGATGTCGAGGCGATCCTCGAGTTCTTCAAGGAGCATCGCGTCGTCGACCGGCACCAGCGCCGCGACCGGCTTGTCATGCCGAGTGATGATCATGCGTTCCTTGCGGTACTGGACCTTGCCGATCAGCTCCGCGAGGTCCTTCCGAACCGTCGCCATGCTCAATGCATCCATTGTCACGTTTGCCTGTCAATGTACAGATACCGACAAATGTACTGTTTGCGGCCGCCGCTGGTCAATCGTCGTCGGCGGAGGTCGCGGGTGCGGTGGGTGTCGCTGATTCGGTGGGGGGCGGCGGTGACGCGGGCTCGGGAGGCGCCGGGGGGACGACGGGCTCGGCAGCCGACGGCCCTGGGGTCGCCGCCCGGGGCGCCGCCGCGGGACCGTTCGGGCGCTCGCTCTGCCGCTGGTACAGGTACGAGGCGGCGAGCAGCAGCAGCCCCAGCACCACGCTGCTGGCGATGCGGTAGACCGAGTCGAGCTGCGAGAAGTCGACGAGGAACACCTTGAGCACGGTGGCGCCGAAGATCACGATGGCGAGGTAGCGGACGGGGGCGTACCGCCGCCGGATGCCCGCCGCGGTCAGGGCGGCGGCGTAGGCGGCCCAGGTCGCCGACAGCATCATCTGCATGGCGAGTTCCGCGTTGGCGGCGATGTCCCGCCGGAGCTCCCAGAACGCGCGGATCTCCATCGACAGCGTGAACAGCAGCAGCGCGTTCGCGCCGACCACGGCTGCCGCGAGGGCCGGCTCGCGGTGGGCGACCCCCCGGTCGGCCCGCCGGTGCAGCCAGGCGACGAGCGCCAGCACGCCGACCACGAAGAGGCCGAGGAGGGCGCGCCGGTTGAAGAGGACGGCATGGGCGGCCGGCACGGGCACCGCCTGCGCCGCCATCGCCAGCAGCGCCGCCGCCGCGAGCAGGCCGGCTCCCGCGGCGCGGATCCAGGCGCGCCGCTCGCGGATGCCCACCCAGGCCAGGCCCGCCGCCTGGGCCGCGCACGCCAAGGCGCCCGAGTGGCCGTCGAGCTGCAGGCCGACAGCCGCCACCGCGAGGGCCGCGGCCAGCACCCGCACGTGCAGCGCGGCGGCGGGGTCGATGCGCCGTACGCCGGCCGCCACCGCCCACCACGCCACCGCCAGGAGGGCCGTCGCCAATCCGGTCGCGGCGGGGAAGTGCGGCTCGAGCACCGCCTGCAGGCCGAACGCGAGGCCGAACCCGTTGACGGGTACGAGGACGACGTCGGCCGCGTGCAGCCGCCCGCCCTCCCGCCGCAGCAGCTCGATCTGGGCGGCCGCGTGCAGGCCCGCGACCGCGATCCAGGTCACGACGGCGGGCACCAGCCACGAGCCGTCCTGGCCGGCGCCCGTCCAGCCGAGCAGCGGACCCGCGACGAGGGCCCAGAGCCCGAGGCGGGCCCACATCGCGCCCGCCCGAGCGGCGATCGTCACCCCGGTGCCGGTCACCGCGATCAGGTAGACCAGGAACGCGAGCCAGTGGTCGCCGAGGATGCTCAGCGACGCCGCGTGATACCAGAGCGGGGTGGTCGCCAACGCCCACCGCGTCGCGCGGGCGTACGGGCGGGTCGACTCGCGCGACCGGTACAGGACCCAGAGGAACAACGCCGCGTACAGGGTCAGGAACAGCTCCGTCCGCAGCCAGGCGCCGGGCTCGTAGGATCGGACGTACCAGACCGACACGGTCAGCCCCGTCAGCACGAAGCCGGCCAGGGTCAGGGCGGGCCAGTCGCGCCGGTGCGCCAGGTAGGCGATGGCGGCGACGAGCAGGGCGACGTAGGTGAACAGGACCGTCTGCGCGTCGGCGCCGCCGCCGACGAGGAAGGGGGTGGCGAACCCGCCGACCACCGCCATCATCGCGAGGGGCTGGGCGCGCAGCCGGTCCGCCTGGAACGCCGCGAAGGCGGTCACCGCGACGAGCATCGCGAAGCCGGTGGCGGCGTCGACGAGGCGGTACAGGTTCAGGGCCGCGTAGACGGCGAGATACCAGGCCGCAACCCCCCCGCCCGCGAGGGTCGTGCCGAACCGCGCGTGGCCGCGGGCCGCGAACCGCCGGCCCGACACGATGAGCAGCCCGCCCGCGAGCACTCCGGTGCCGACCCGCAGCGGCTCCGTGATCCACTGGTTGACGAAGGCGTACCGGATGAACAGGCCCATGCCGATGACGAGGGTGGCCACGCCCGCGTAGAGCATCCAGCGGGTCCCGATGCGGGTCTCCAGGAGCATCGGCTCCGGCCGAGGGTCCGGGAAGCCCGCGGCCCGGGCCGGCGGCGTCGATGAAGTGGTCGCGGGGGCGGGTAGGGGGGCGCGCGGAGCCGGTGGCGGGGCCGCCGCGGGCGCGGGGCCGGCCTCGGCATCGGGCCCGCCGGTCTCGGGCACCGCGGTGGTCGGCGGCGCCCCACCGTGCATCCATCGCTCCAGGCGTGCCAAACGATGCTCGATCTCGAGGACGCGCGCGCGCACCGCCGACGCGTACAGGAAGGCGACGATCGGCAGGATGAGCGTCAGGACGAACCCGATGACGACGGCGAGAAGGACCTCGATCATGGGCATGGTTGGAGCTTCCCGCCCCCCTCGACTCAGCCCGAGAGCCGCTCGAGGGCCTCGGCCGAGGCCGACTCCGGCCAGACCGGTGCCGGGGCCGCCACGTATCCGGCGTGGGCCAGCCGGCTCTGAAACCAGGAGGTCTCGGTGGCGTAGAAGAGCAGCTTGCCGGCCAGGTGCGCCACGACGTAGACCTGACCGGCGAGTATCCCCCCCCAGTTCGGGGTCACGGTCGAGGCGTCCGGCGCGGCGGCCGCGTAGATGCCGACGACCGTGGCCAGCACGAGGCCGTTGGCGGCATAGAGCCCCACGCAGGGGGCGGGATGCCGCCGCACGAAGCGCCAGCCGGCGAGCAGCGCCCCGATCATGCTGCGGCGGTCCTCCACCACCGCCCGCACCCGCGCGTAGTCGAACACGAGGCCGACCAGGGCCAGCACCAGCCCGAACCCCAGGTGGCGGAGCAGCCCGGCCGCGGTCATGCCGTCGCCCGGCGCCGGCGCGCCGACCGCCCACGGGTGGACCATCCGGAAGAGCGTCCAGTACACGAGACCCGCGATGAGGGCCAGGCGCAGAAGCCGCGGTCCGTACACGCCGCAGGCGGCGAAGAACCCGGCGCCGCGGGTCGGCCGGTTCCGGGCATAGCGGTCGATGGCGCCGGCCGAGAAGAGGGTCCAGGCCGCGAGGTAGGAGACGACGACCGCGGCGAACCCCGGGTCTGGGCCCTCGCCGTCGAGCAGGACGCGCAGATCGACGACGGGGGCGTCCGTCGCCGAGAGCCCGGCCGCGCAGGGCCGGCCGTCGACCGGGTACACGGCGTTCGAAAACCGCCACCAGTGGAGCGGAACGCAGCCGGCCCCGGGGCCGCCGGCCGCCGGGTCTTCGCGCAGGGCCGCCTGCAGTCGGTCGCCGAGGAGGAGCCCCGGCGGCAGGGCTACCGCCGCCGTCAGCATCGCGGCGCCGGCCAGGATCATCGGCGCCCGCGCCACGCGCCGCACGCCATCCCCCAGGGGCGTGATGAACGACATCACCCCAGTGAGGCGCGGGGTGGCAGGTGGTCCCGCCGCCGGGCCGTCCGGCGCGGCATCCGGCTCCGCGCCGCGTTGCCGGCGGACGGCGCCGCGACCGATGCGGGAGGAACGGCCCGGAGGGTGGCCGGCCAGGCCCGTCCGGGGGAGAGACCGCCGCCGCACCGTCTGCCGACGAGGTTCGCCATGGCCGCTACAGTATCACCCTCCGGCCGCCCGGAGCGGAACCCGCGCCGCGAGGGCCGACCGCCGTCGTCTCCTCCCCGGAACGAAAAGGGGCGCTCCGTTCCGGGAGCGCCCCTTCGACGAGACGGCCGCGTCGAGCCCGGCCCGTGCGGTCAGCGGTAGTCGTCCCGCACGGGATGGAACACGTCGATGATGCGGCACCGGGTGATCGCCCGGCCCGAGTGGACGGCGTTGGGCGGGATGATGGCCACCATGCCCGCCCCGAGGCGCTGGGTCTTGTCGTCGATGGTCAGCTCGAACTCACCGTCGAGCACGTGCGCCACCTGCTCGTGGGGATGCGCATGTTCGGGCAACTCGGCGCCGGCCGCGATGGTCCAGGTGACCGACGTCATCGTGACCCCGTTCGCGAACCGGCCCACGAAGCCCGGCATCGGCTCCTTGCGGGCCATGTCGGTGGGCGAGAGGAACGCCACGGCTCAGTCCCTCAGCCCGAAGGTGAACACGACGTTGCCGGCCGCGATGGTCACGTACTGCTGCCCGTCGACGGCGTAGGTGATCGCGGCGGAGTGGACGCGCCGGCCCACGTTCATGTGCCAGAGCTCCTCGCCGCTGACCGCGTCGAGGGCGTAGAAGTAGCCGTCGACGCTGCCGCTGAACACGAGGTCGCCGGCGGTGGCGGTGACCCCCGCCGTCGACCGCGGCTGGATCGGGTACTCCCACCGGACGTCGCCGGTCCGCGGGTCGATGGCGCGGATGGCGCTGTGGTAGTTGTCGGCCGGCAGCGGACGCTGCGAGCCGCCGCCCGTGAACTGGTCGCCCTCGACGTACTCCTCGTCGCGCTTGAAGAAAATGTCCTCGCCGTCGTAGGCCTGCACGTAGAAGAGCTCGGTGCGGGGGCTGAAGGCGGGCGAGAACCAGTTGGTGCCGCCGCCGACCGGCGGCGAGACGAGGGTGCCCTCCGGCGTCGGCGCGGTGTTGGGCACGCGGATGGGCCGGCCGTTCGAGTCGAGGCCCACCGCCCAGGTCTGCTTGGCGTAGGGCTTGCCGAGGAGGAACTCGCCGGTCACGCGGTCGATGGTGTAGAAGAACGCGTTGCGGTTCGCCCACATCATGACCTTGCGCTCCTCGCCGTCCATCGTCAGGTCGGCGAGAATCGGCACCTGGATGGCGTCCCAGTCGTGCACGTCGTGGGGCGTGAACTGGAAGTACCACTCGAGCTCGCCGGTGGTCCCGTTGAGGGCCATGGCCGAGTCCGAGTAGAGGTTGTCGCCGAGCCGCACGTCGCCGTTCCAGTCGGGACCCGGGTTGCCGGTGCCCCAGTAGACGATGTCGAGGTCGGGGTCGTAGGCGCCCGTGATCCAGCTCGCCGAGCCGCCGGTGCGCCACGAGTCGCCGGCCCACGTCTGGTTGTCGGGATGGTCGGGGCCGGGAATCGTCCACGCCCGCCAGACCTGTTCGCCCGACGCCGCGTCGTACGAGTCGATGAAGCCGCGGATGCCGTACTCGCCGCCCGCGATGCCCGTCACCACCTGGTCGCCGACAACGAGGGGCGCGGCGGTCTTGCTGTAGCCCGACTGGTGGTCGGCGGTCTCCCGGTCCCACACCAGGTTGCCGGTGCGCGCGTCGATGGCGACGAGGTGCGCGTCGAGGGTGCTCATGAAGAGCGTCTCGCCGAGAATCGCCACGCCGCGGTTGTTCCGCCCGCAGCAGATGCGCAGGTCGTCGGGCAGCGGGTGGTCGTAGCGCCAGTACTGCCGCCCGGTGGCGGCGTCGACGGCGACCACGTTGCTCGGCGCCTCGGTGATGAACATCACCCCGTCGACGACGAGGGGGACGGTCTCGGCCCGGTCGAGCTGCGGGATCTGATAGGCCCACTTGAGCTCGAGCTCGCCGACGTTGCGGTTGTGGATCTGGTCGAGCCGGCTGTAGCGCTTGGCGTCGAGGGTGGCCGAGTACATCAGCCAGTTCTCGGGCTCGTCGGCCGCGTTCAGCAGGCGCTCCCAGGTGACGGGCGAGAACGAGGGGCCGTCGCCGGACCCGGGCTCCTGGCCGGCGGCCGGGCCGGCGACGAGCGCGGCCGCGAGGACGATGGCAAGCCGTTTCATGATCAGGTCTCCTCCCGTCGGAGCGAGTACAGGTAGGCGATGAGGTCTTCCACCTCGTCTTCGGTCAGGAGGGCGTTCACGCTGGGCATGATCGAGCTCGTGACGCGATCGTAGGACCGCACGCCGCCCTTCGAGAACGACCAGAGGTCCTCGTTCTCGTCCATGACCCGCATCGTGAAGGTGTCCTCGCTCATGCGCAGGCCCTCGACGACCGAGCCGTCCTCGCGGGTGACCCGCAGGGTCCACCAGCGCGGCGCGAGGTCCTCGTCGGGCGAGCGCAGGTCGCTGACGAGCTCGTCGGGGTCGCGGCGGTCGCCGACCCGGCTCAGGTCGGGGCCCCGCCGGCCGCCGGCGCCGTTCACCATGTGGCAGCTCGCGCAGTTGCCCTTGCCCTCGAACACCATGCGGCCGGCCGCGACGTCGCCCGGCAGGTCGACGGCGGGGGTGCTGTTGAGCGAGTTCAGGTAGCTGACCACCATCCACACCGACTGGTCGGTGGCGTTGCGGCTGATGCCGATCATCTGGGTGTTGGGAATGCCCTCGCGGACGATGCGGAAGAGCCCCGCGTCGGTGCTGGCGCTGCTGAAGCCGTTGGTCAGGGCCGGCCCCAGCTCGCCGCCGTCGCCGGTCTGACCGTGGCAGCGGGTGCACTGCTGCTGGTACAGCCGCTGGCCCATCCGGATGTCGAGCGTTGTCGTGAACGGATTCTCGGTGGTCTCCTGAGCGCGGGGGGTCGCCGGCGCCGTCGCGAGGACGGCGGCCGCCAGCACCGCCGACGCCGGAACCACCCACAGGCTGCGCATTCGCATGATGCCCTCCGGGAAGTCGGTTTCGTCTCCGTGCGGTCCCACCCGCACGTCGACACGCACTGGTATCACGAGGCGGCTTCGCCGGCAGTCGCCCGGGTCTCCCTGGAGCGTCCGGGAGATGAACCGCGCTCGTGAGCGAAACCCGCTTCGCCCACGGAGCAACGGCCTTCGGGAACGATTCCTGCCGACCAAGCCGTCGGATTTCCTGACGATATCACGCAGCGCGCCGCCCGCGCCACATGTCGGCGGCGCCGGCTCGGCGAGCGGCTCGCCGGGCCAGACTCGCCGTTGCCATGTCCTCGGGTCACGCGACTGGTGCACGACGGCAACGACTTCGATCCACTCGGGAAGGATCCGCTAGAAGACCGAGAACGGGAACTTCCACATCGGGGCGCGGCGGACACCGAAGACAAGGTCTTGTCTCCTCACGCCTTGTCAGGCGGGCGCTCGGCGATCCGCTGGCTGAACCACCGCCGGAACCGGCCCCGACCCTTCCTCCGGTCCGGGACGGCAGGAGTCTGCGCCGTAGAACGGCGCCGCCTCCGGAGGAGGCGCAGACTCCCTGGAGGGTTGGTTGGGCGCCCGGCGCAGCCGAAGGCGACGATGGCGGGCCAGGGGCGAACGCGGACCGGGCCCGCTTCCGATCCGGGCTGGTTGCGGGCGGCCCGCTCGGGACTCGATCCGGCGGCGAGGCCGTCGCCGCCTCGTGTTCCCGTGCCTGGCGCTAGCACGGGCCGAGCCCGCGAGGCCGCGTATACTGCCGACCGTCGATGCCAACGCCCCCCGGCGCGCCCCGCTACCGATTCGCCGGCCACACCCTGTCGCCCGCCCGACGGACGCTGGTCCGCGACGGGCGGGAGCTGCCGCTCATCCCGCGCTGCTTCGACCTGCTCGTCCTGCTCGTCGAGCGGCGGAACGAGGCGGTGTCGAGGCACGACATCCTCGACGCGGTCTGGCGCGACGTGGTCGTCACCGACGGCGCCCTGAGCCAGGCGGTCCGGATTCTCCGGCGCACCCTGGGCGACGACCCGCGCGAGCCGTCCTTCATCCGCACCGTGCCTCGGCACGGCTACCGTTTCGTCTGCGACGTCGTCGAGGAGCCCGACGTGGAACCGCCGGGGCCCGCGGTGCGGGGTGCCGGTGAGCCCGGGGGAGCGCCGGCCGGACCCGGGCGCGCGGCCGCGGGGCGGCCCGGGGCGGAGGCCGCCTTCGACCATGCCCTCGAGGCGCTGCTCGACGACGGTTCCGGCGATGCCGAGGAAGCCGACGTCCGGCGGCGGGAGGCGGCCGAGACCCTGCACCGGCTGGGCACCGCCGAGGCCCTCGACCGGCTCGACCGCCGGCCCGGGCACGCCGCGGCCCGCGCCTACCTGCGCGAGACCCGGTGGGACGTCCCGGGGGCGGGGCCGGTCCCGCTGCTGGGACATCCGGGCTGGCTGGCCGCGGCGAGAATCCTGTTCCTGCTGCGCATCCGGCGCGTCGCCCGGCTGGCCGGGCGGCGGTGGCTGGCCGCGGCGGCGGGGGGAGCGGCGGCCGGGGCCGTCGCCGGCTTCCTCGGCGGCCTCGTCCTCCGCTTCGGGCCCGGCTCGACGGCCGGCGACGGCGTGCTGGCGATGCTGCCGCTGCTCGGCGCCGCGACCGGCGGCGTCGCGGCGGCGGGGGTCGGGGCCGGCCTCGCCGCCGCGGAGGCCGCCTTCCGCGCACGCCGGCGCCTGGCCCTCGCCGCGGCGGGAGCCGCGAGCGGCCTCGCCATCGGCGCCGCCGCCCACCTCCTCGGGCGCCTCGTGCTCGAGGGCCTGTTCGGCCGCGACCTCTCGCCGCTGGCCGGCGCGGTGGAGGGCCTGGTCCTCGGGGGCGCGGTCGGGCTGGGGTACGGGCTCGCCACGCCCACCGCAGAGGGCGGCATGGCCACCCCCCACGGGCTCGCCCGGGTTCGCGCCGCCCTCCTGGCGGGGCTCGCCTGCGCCCTCGCCGCGGGGATGCTCGGCTGGAGCGGCCGCTTCCTGGGGGCGATGAGCCTCGACTTCATGGCGCAGAGCTTCCCCGGCTCGCAGGTCGGCCTCGCGCCCCTCGCCCGCCTGCTCGGCGAGCCGGCGCCGGGGGTGGTGACCCGGGTCGCGATCAGCGCCTTCGAGGGCCTGATGTTCGGCTCGGGCCTGTGCGCCGGGCTGACGAGACGGCCCCGCTGACCCTCCTGCCCCCCGGGCCCCGGCCCGTTTCGGCCCCCTCTCAGCGGAATATCACCGGCCCGTCACTTCTCGCTCATGTCTCGGGGCGGCCCCCCGCCCATACTGGCCTCCAGCGAATCCGATCGCGGCCCCGCCGCCGACAAGGAGCGAGAACGAATGGCATTGCGACTTCCCGCCCGCGCCGCGACGGCTGCAGCCCTCGCTCGCGCAGGGGCCGGCGAGAGAGTCGAGATGATCCTCGCCGCGCTGACCGAGGCGAAGAGCCCGTTCTTCCGTCCGATCGAGTGCTCGCTCTTCCCCGTTGGGACCGGCGACGCCGGCCGGCTACCTGCGCGACGACGACGTGGTCGTCCTGCAGCCCGACGCAAGCACCGGAACCTGCGCCGCGACCGATGTCGTTCGCGCAACCAGGAGTGACACGATGCAACAAGCGCTGAGCTCTCTGCACGACCGGTTGGCTCCCGCCGAGGAGATCTTCTTCACCTGGCTGGCGCGGGTGTTCGCCGCCGCGACTCTCGTCGGTTCGGCGTGGATCGACGACGCGCCCCCCCTGGAGCTCGCGGCCGCGATCATCACGATCTGGGTCGGGATCCGGGTGGCCACGCAGTTCGGCCGGCTGGCCGCCGCCGCTCCCTTCGAGAACCGACCCTTGCAGGTGACGTTCGCGGTCGGGGCTCTCATTCTGCTCGCCCTGTCGTTCCTCGCCGTCGTCACCTTCGTCGACCGCCTGGCCGTGTCGGTGGCCGGCTGAAGCCGAACGGGATGGATCGACCGATGAACGGCGGCCTGCACGTGGGCCTGATCATGGACGGCAACGGCCGCTGGGCCTCGGCGCGCGGCCTCCGCCGCACCGAGGGCCACCGCCGCGGGGCCGACGCGGTCCGGCGCGCGGTGGAGGCGGCGCCGGGGCTCGGCGTCACGACGCTGACGCTCTACGCCTTCTCCGCCGACAACTGGCGTCGGCCGGCGGCCGAGGTGTCGGCGTTGATGTCGCTGCTGGAGTC
Source organism: Vicinamibacterales bacterium (assembly GCA_965207615.1). Lineage (GTDB taxonomy): Bacteria > Acidobacteriota > Vicinamibacteria > Vicinamibacterales > UBA8438 > JAJEEA01. Next base: position 5,108,054 of record CBDBMZ010000003.1, on the reverse strand, counting down.
CTTCCTCGTCCGCGAGCGCGCGAGCTGCCGGCGGCAGGGCGTGCGGCTCGCGTTGATCGGCCGGCGGGACCGTCTGTCGCCGGCGTTGATCCGTGCGATCGAGGAAACGGAGCGCGCCACGCACGACGGCAACCGCCTCTACCTGCGGCTGGCCGTGGACTACTCGGCCCGGGCGGCGATCCTCGCCGCCGCCGGGGCCCTGAGACCGGGCGAGCCGTGCGACGAGAGCGGCTTCCTGCGGCGGGTCAACCGCGCGTGCCACTCCGATCCGGAGACCCCGCCGGTCGACCTCGTCATCCGCACGAGCGGCGAGCAGCGCCTGAGCGACTTCCTGCTGTTCGAGGCAGCCTACGCCGAGCTGCTCTTCACCGAAACGCTGTGGCCGGACTTCGACGGCGGCGACCTGCGCCGCGCGGTCGAGGCGTTCCGGCGCCGCGAGCGCCGCTACGGGGGACTCGCCCCGGACGAGGGCGATCGGGGTGGATCCCACGTGCGCGGCGAACCGGGGGGCGGGCGACTGACAACGCAGTCCTCGCTACCGCAAAGCAGCGTGCCGGTCGCGCGGGCAACCGGCGTCAGGCCTCCGGCCGTGGCACATGCAAGTCTTTGCAGATCTTTCTCGCGAGGCTCTGGTTGATCTCGTTGTGACGGGGAATCGTCGTGGCTTTCCTGGCTGCCCGGTTGACGTACACGGTGTGGCTGCGGCCCTCGCGCAAGAGGACGCAGCCGTGTCGCGCCAAGTGCCGCAGCAGGTGACGGCGCTTCACGCCGTCACGGTGAGAGGTTCCCTGATCACCGCAGCGCCCGCAGCATCCTCTCGGGCGAGGATGCGGTTGGCTTCGACCACCAGGGCGACGGCTTCGCGGAGGTTGCTACGGGCTTCTTCGAGGGTGGCGCCTTGGGTGTTCGCGCCGGGGAACTCCTCGATGAAGGCGATATAGCCTTCAGGGACCTTCCGGAACACCGCCGTGCATTGCAGGTTCACAACTGGCTCCAGACCATCCGAGCAGCCATTCTACCGATCGTAGAAACCTCTCCCGAAGAATCACGGTTGAGCCCGGCGCAGCTCTCTCGGGCGTCACCGCCCGGCCGGCTGCAGCGTCAGCCGGTGCGCGGCGTGCTCCTCGACCGCTTCCCGCGTGTAGAGCAGCGGGAAGTACTCGCCGTTGCCGAGGTTGTCCGCGAGGTTGCCGTAGAAGGGGCTGCCGGGCTGGGCCGACTGCCCGGGGGCGTTGCTGGCCACCGACCGGTCGGGGTCGGCGAGGTCGATGATGCGGCGGAAGTTGGCGCCGGTGGCGTTGAGGGCGCCGAAGCCGCCGGGGCGCTCGACCGCGGGGAGGTCGAACTCGGGAACGAACATGTGCTGCAGGGCACTGGCGTGGACCCGGCCGTGCCGCCACTCGCCGCGGTCGGGGCCGAGCTCGCGGGTCAGCCGCTCGATCGCCGCCGTCAGCCCCTGCTCGATGAGGGCGCGGCGCTCGGCCTCCGGGGTCCTCTCGTCCCGGGCCGCCGTGTCCACCTCGGCGTTCCAGCGTACGTAGAGCGCTCCCGCGGTGCTCTCGCTCGAGACCGTGGCGTCCCACCCGGCGATCAGCCCGCGCGCCCACTCGACGTCGGGGTCGTCCGACGTCCACCCCTGGAACGCGGGGATGTCCCGCTCGGCCGCGAGCAGCCGCGCGTCGTGCTGGATGCCCTTGTGGTCGTCCACCGAGAGCACCTCGCCGGCCCCGAGGATCTGGTGCAGCCGGGCGATGCGCGACGTCTCGACACCCCGTGACGAGTGGTAGAAGACCGGCCGGCCCTCGTAGCCCGGCGGGTGGACGTTGTTGTTGGCGGTGGCGACGTAGCCGCGCTCGGGGTTGAACTCGCGCGGCAGGTCCTCGCGGAACCCCTTCCACTCGTAGTCGCCGTTGCCGGGCACCGGCAGCCGCCCGTTCCAGCCGTCGCGGTCGGGCGTCAGGCCGGTCACCTGGAGGGCGATGTTGCCGTCGGCGTCGCCGCAGACGAGGCTGTGCGTCGGCACCAGCCAGTGCATGGCCCGCTCGAAGAAGTCGGCGCAGCTCTCGGCCTGCGCGAGCTGGAAGCTGCCCTTGTAGGCGGCGGTTCCGGGCTCCTGCACGACCGACCGCACCGCGTAGGCGACGCGGTTCTCGAGGTCCTCGAAGAAGACGGGGCCGTGGCGGCTGAACTTCAGCACGACCGGCTCGGGGTTCCGTCCCTTGACGGGGATTTCCTCCTCGATGACGCGCAGCGGCTCCCAGCCGTCCCGCCACCGCACCATGTCGGGCTCGTCGGGGTGCAGCTCCTCGACGTAGACGTCGACCATGTCGGTGCCCGCGAAGGTGAAGCCCCACGCCATGCTCGCGTTGCTGCCCGCGTCGACCCCCGCGAACGGCGGCTCGCCGCCCCCGATGACGTTCCAGCCGGGCGCGTTCAGGTGCACGAAGTAGCGCAGCGCCGGCATCTCGATGCGCCGGTGGGGATCGTTCGCGAGTATGGGGATCCCGGTCGGCGAGCGCGAGCCGGTCATCACCCAGTTGTTGCTCCCCTCAGTGGCGACGACGCCGGGCAGGACCCGCGCCGCCCGCGGCTCCCGCGGGCTGACGAGGTCGCGGTACGGCTCGACGATCTCCAGGGCGGGCAGTCGCCCCGCCGTGAACGGGTCGCCGTCGCCGGCCCGCATGGCGTCGAGGATGTCCTCGGTGATGATGGAGACGTCGAGGCCGTCGGGCACCACGAGGTCGTCCCAGGGGTCGGGGGCGAAGCGCCGGTTGGCCTCCTCGGCCCCGTAGCGGGCGACGTTCAGGGCGAGCTGCATCTCGTGGAGGGCGTGCCCCCGCACGCTCGGCACCCCGAGGGCGGCCCACCGCAGCACCGCGGTCTCCGCCGTCCACGGCTCGGGCTCGACGCCGGTGAGCTGGAACTCCACCGGCAGGTTGTCGCGGTTCTGCTCGATGAACGCGTTCACCCCGTTGGCGTGGGCGGTGAAGAGGCGGTGGGCGTCGGGATGGTAGCTGGTCCACTCGGTCTCGTCGAACGGCCCCCGGAACATCATCAGCCGGGTGCGCCGGTCGTAGGCGAGGGCCTCGGGCCCGAAGACCTCGGCGAGCCGCCCCTCGCGCCAGCGGCGCCACATCTCCATCTGCCACAGCCGGTCCTGGGCCATGACGTAGCCCTGCGCGAAGAACAGGTCGTCGTCGTTCTCCGCGTAGATGTGGGGCACCCCCCACTCGTCGCGGATCACCTCGACCGGGGCCTTCAGGCCGGGCACCTTCAGCTCGCCGTCGATGGTGGCGAGAGCCCGCTCGGCCAGGGCGTCGAGCGAGGGTGCCTGCCCGGCGCCGGCGCAGACCACCGACGCGGCCAGCACCAGGGCCGCGAGCGCCGAGACGCGGGCGGCGGTGGAAACGAGGCGGCCGGATGTCCGTGTGACAGAGGTTCGCATCGTCGTTCTCCTGAAGGTCCGGCCGTTCCGGGCTCCCGCGGCTGAGTTACCGTGCCCGCAGGAGGTCTCCGCCCCGCCGGTCATCGGAAGCGTTCCGGGACCGCAACTCGACTGCAGAACCATACCCCATCCCGCCGTTCACCAGAACACCCCTGGAATCGTGCGTACCCCGATACCCGGACCGCGTTGGGCCTGGACTCGGGATCTCGCGCTGTCTGCTCCGCCGTTCACCAGAACAGGCTCCGGACCATGCGCAGCCCGATCAGCAGGACCATCGGCGAGAAGTCGAGCCCGCCCATCGGCGGCAGGGCGCGCCGGATGGGATCGAGGAGCGGCTCGGTCAGCGTGTTCGTGAAGTTGGCGACCGGGTTCGACGGGGGCAGTTGCATCCACGAGGTGACCACCGCCACCAGCACGATGAGGGAGTAGATGTCGATGAGCTGAATCAGCAGCGGCATGACTGGCCCTCATCCGGCCGTGCGGACGGTCTCGTAGGTGGGGACGCCGTGCTCGTCGAACCAGCGGAAGGCGGCGGCCGGCGCGTCGCCCGGGGTCACCGTCACCTCCAGGAAGCCCCCGGTGGGCTCGGGCGACGAGAAGGGCTGCACGATGAGGCCGTCGGGGTCGTTCGACTCGGGGTCGCCCGGGGCCCGGCCGAGGCGCGCGTTGGCGTCGACCAGCGCGCCGGTCGAGAACTCCTCGAACCCCCGCGGGTGGATCGAGTGGTACTGCCAGTGCCGGTCGCCGCTCACGATGTAGAAGTGCCCTTCGCCGAGGAAGCCGTTCTCCTCGAGCCAGTCGAAGAACCGGTCGCGCTCGTACTGGAACCCCATGGGATTCGACTGGTTGTCGCGCTTGAAGGGGTCGTGCCCCAGCGCCTGACGGCCGGCCTGGTTGGCGTCGTCGGGGCCGATCATCGGGGTCGGCGAGATGAGGATCTTGAAGGTGGCGTCGCTCGCTAGCAGCGTCTCCTGCAGCCATGCGAGCTGCTCGGCCCCCCACATCGTCTTGTCGGGCCCGGGCTCGGCCATGTTCGGGCTGCGGTAGTCGCGCCCCTCGGTGAGCCAGATCTGCAGGTCGCGCGAGACCCGATGGGTCCGGTAGGTCCGGGGGTCGGGGTCGTTCGGGTCGACCACCGGCACCTGCTCGAGGAATGTGGCCCTGCCCAGCTCCGGAGAGGGGTCGGGCTCGAGCTCGACGGTGTTGTCGCTGTCGTTGAAGCGGTAGTCGTGGTCGTCCTTCTCCCAGTAGGTGGGGACCGAGGCGAACAGGTCGATGAAGCGCGGCTGCACGAACTGCTGGTGCCACTTCCTGCGCAGGAACGACTGGGTCCGCTCGAACTCGCTGAACGGGGCGTCGTAGTAGACGTTGTCGCCGGTGCCGACGAAGAACGCCGGCTCGCGGGCGAGGATCGACGCGAGCCCGGGGTAGCCCAGCGGCCGGTCTTCGGGCGAGCCGGACCGCGGGCGGTCCCCGTGGAAGAGGGCGTAGTTCATGCCGGTGACCACCACGAAGCTCACCTCCTCGGCCGCGTCCGCGCCGGGCAGGGTGCGGAACGAGCGGGTGGGGCCGAGCGCGGTGTTTTCGGCGGTGGGGCCGTACTCGAGCCGGTAGGAGTAACGGGTGCCCGCGCTCAGCCCGTCGACGGTGGTCTTGACGATGAAATCGCCCTCCGCGTTGGCGTCGAGCCACGCCGTCGTCGTCGAGTCGGCGAAATCGTCCGAGAGGGCCACCTCGAACCGCGCCGTCCCCGGCGCCCCCGCGACGTCGCCGTCCACGAGGCCGTCCAGCGTGGTGAGGCGCGACTGCAGGATGACGCTGTCCGCGGTCACCTCACCGGCCATCTCGCCCTGGCCGTTGGTGATGGTGATGGGGTCCGGTGCGGCCCCGCCGCAACCCGCCAGCAGCCCCAGGCCGACTACCAGTGCCACCGTCTTCGTCATCGTCGCCCCTCCCGTCGCCCGGCGCGGCGCCCGGCGGGCGCCCCCGTCCTCCGCCGTGCTCGCCGCATCTCAGACCTGCATCCTACACGCACCGGCCGCCGGATGCCATGCGCGGCGCTTCCTCGGCGGTCGGGGTGAGCGCGCCGGGCCCGCGCGAGGAGCGCCGCGTTCTCCTGTCGGTCGGGGCGTCCATCGATTCCGCAGGCCTGGCCCGCCCATCGTCGCCTTCGGCTCCGCTGGGCGTCCAACCGACCCTCCAGGGAGTCCGCGCCTCCTCTGGAGGCGGTGCCGTTCTACGGCGCAGACTCTGGCCCGCCCATCGTCGCCTTCGGCTCCGCTGGGCGCTCAACCGACCCTGCCGGGAGTCTGCACCGTTCTACGGCGCAGACTCCTGGCCCCGCGGGGCGCGCAAGGGGGCGGCCGTCGTCACCTGTTCAAGGGAAACGGCAGCCCGTCGAAGCGGTAGCCGAGGTGCCAGGCGATGTAGTCGTGGCTGAAGTCCTTGCCCCGGCTCATGAACCGGAAGCTCACGTCGCTGAACCAGCGCGGGCCGAAGCGCATGATGGTCCCGACCCGGTAGTACGGGGCCGGCCGCTCGTCGGACCGCGTGCGGGCGAGGTGGGTCCCGAAGTGCAGGTAGATGGAGAACGGACCGGCGATCTGCTCGTAGCCCGTGTAGAGGCCGAGGCTGCCGCCGCCGCCGAGATCGGCGTCGGGATTCCGGGCAGTGCCTGCCGGCCGGCCCGTCTCCAGAGACCCTTCCAGACCTCCGCCGACCTGGCCGAGGCGGTAGAAGCGGCGCCACACCGACCCCTTGAGGGCGGCGACCTGGAGATAGCCGCGGGGGCCGAACCCTTCCTCGCGCCAGAAGAACCCGACCCCCCGCACCGCGAGCCCGCCGTCGAGGCGCGTCTCCCAGCGATCGACGAACGGCGGCCGGTCCTCGCGCTGACGCCGCGGCCCGCGCGCGCCCAGGCTGCGCTGGAGGGCGACGCGGGGGGCGGTCACCGTCAGCCCGCGGTTGGGGCTGCCGACCCCGCCGTTCGAGAAGTGGTTGAGCGAGAACCCGGCGAGGAGATCGAGGCGGTCGGTGAGGCGCCGCCGGGCCTGGAAGCCGAGGTCGATGTAGCTCGTGAGCCTGGTGGTCGGATGCCGCTCGAACGGGAAGTCCTCGAACGCGGGGGGGTTCCAGCCGGCCGTCACTCCCATGCCGATGGTCGTGAGCACGTCGACGCCGGCGATGGTCGGCAGTATGGGGGTCTGGATGAACCCGTACGCCGACACCGGCCGTCCCCGGTCCGTCGGCCCGCCCCCGAAGTCGGCGAACTGGACGCCCGCGCCGTAGGACGGGAAGCGGTAGGTGTGGTGCCACAGCGCCGAGCCGTCGGTGTGCCGCACCAGCTCGACACGGTAGGAACGGAAGGAGTTGCGCGGCAGGGGGTGCGTCGTGCCGACGACGCCGGGCTGGAAGTCGAAACGCATCGACCAGTCCTCGGGCGTCTCGAGCCGGAACCTGTCCTTCACCACGCGGAACACCCTTGGCAGGAACCAGCCGGCGTCCGTCTGGGGGCCGGATTCCTGGGCTTCGGGGCTGGATTCCTGCGTGTCCGGGCTCGATTCCCGGACCGGGGCGGGGTTCCCGGCGTCGTCGTCCGGCGGGGGGAGCCGGCCCGCGTCCGCCTCGAGGCCGGGCTCCTGGATGGTTGGAAGCACCCCGGCGCCGTCGTCCGGCGGCTGGGCCGCCGCCCCGGCGGCGAGCATCGGGCAAAGCAATAGCCCGAGCAGGAGTCTGCGCCGCAGGACGACGCCGCCTGCCGTGGGGAGATGCCGCGGCCGGGCACGACGGGTCGAGTGGTCGGCGGCGCCGTCGGGTGGCGCCGGCGCAACCTCGCGGTCGCGGCGCGAAGCGCAACTCGGTTCGGCGTGTCGCCGGGGCAGAATCCCCGTGGCACGCGCGCCCCACGTCAGGAGACGGTCACGCACGCAGCCCATCCCCGCGGCACGCGCGCCCGACGTGGTCACCCACGCAACCAGCCCAAGAGTTCATCGCCCGCCGGGGCCGCCTGCCCGACCAGCCAAGCCAATCCCAAGCGCCGCCCTACGACGCCGGCTCCTCCGGCAAGGTCAGCGCGATCAGCTCGGCGTTGGAGCCCCCGCTGCCCACCGCCACCAGCAGGTACTGGCGCCCCTCGTGCCGGTAGGTCACGGGGTTGCCCCCGGGCGGCGCCGGCAGGTCGACCGAGCCCAGGTGCTCGCCGGTCGCCTTGTCGTAGGCGCTGATGGTGCGCGAGCCGCCCGCCACGTCCTCGTAGCCGCGGCCGCCGTGGTTCATGATGAGGAGCGACGGGGTCACGAGCGGCCCCGAGCTGATGCCGCCGCCGCCGCCGAGGGGCGGCAGGTTCAGGTGCGCGAGAGCGGGATGGTTCCGCGGGCCGTCCCCGTGGGGCGTCATCCACGCCTGGTCGCCGGTCGTCAGGTCCATCGCCGTCACCCGCTTGTAGGGCGGCTTGAACAGGGGCAGCCCCCGCGGTCCCGGCAGCCCCACGCCCCACGGGTCGGTGAAGTAGCCGACCGTCGCCGGCGCCTCGTACTCGACCACCTCGACGACGATGAGGGTGCTCGACGACGACACGAAGAGCCGGCCCGTCTCGACGTCGACGGCCGCCCCCTGCCAATTCGCGCCCCCGCCCGCGCCCGGCACCTGGATGAACGGGGTCTCAGCCCCGCGCAGCACCGGCGGCGAGAAGATCGGCCCGAACCGCGCCCGGCTGCCCACCAGCTCGAGGGCCTCGGCCTTCAGCTCGGGCGTGAAGTCGATGACGTCGTCGATGGCGATGCCCTGGCGGTCGAACGGGGGCGGCTTCGTGGGGAACGGCTGGGTCGGCGAGTACCACTCGCCGGGCACGTTCCCCTGGGGCACGGGGCGCTCCTCGATGGGCCAGACGGGCTCGCCCGTCACCCGGTCGAAGACGTAGGTGAACGCCTGCTTGCTGACCTGGGCCAGGGCCTTGACCTCGCGGCCGTCCACGGTGATGTCGACGAGGTTGGGGCCGGTCGGGAAATCCCAGTCCCACAGCCCGTGGTGGACGGCCTGGAAGTGCCACTCGCGCTGCCCCGTCTCGATGTCGACGGCGACGATGCTCTCGGCGAAGAGGTTGTCGCCCGGGCGCATGCCGCCGTACCAGTCGTTCGACGGGGTGCCGGTGGGCAGGTAGACGAGGCCGAGCTCCTCGTCGACGGCCATGTACGACCACACGTTGGTGTGCCCGCTGTAGCGCCACGACTCGTTCTGCCACGAGTCGACCCCGAACTCGTCGCCCTGGGGGATGGTGTGGAAGATCCACTTCATCTCGCCGGTGCGGGCGTCGTAGGCCCGCACGTCGCCCGGCGACGCCTCGCGCAGGGTGATGTAGGTGTCCTGGATGATGCTGCCGGTGATGATGGTGTCGCCGGCCACCGCCACCGGCGACGAGTAGGTCATGCGCGACGCGTCGATCTCGCGGTTGTAGCCCTGGGTCAGGTCGACGTAGCCGTTCTCGCCGAAGCCGGGGTAGAGCTCGCCGGTGCGCGCGTCGAGGGCGACCAGCTTCAGGTCGTGGTTGGACATGAAGATGCGCGCTTCGCCGCTCTCGCCGTCCTTCCAGTACGAGAGGCCCCGGTGGTGCCAGCCCATGTTGGGGGGGCGGTCCATGTCGTCGTAGATGCGGGGGTCGTAGGTCCACACGGTCTCGCCGGTGGCCGCGTCGAGGGCCGCCGCCTGCCCGAGGGCGGTGCTGACGTAGACGAGCCCGTCCGCCATCAGCGGCGACGACTTGAACGCGCTGGGCCTGATGCGGTCGTGCTCCTCGGCCACCGCCCGGGACAGCGACGTCCACCGCCACGCGACCTCCAGGTCGGTGAAGTTCTCGGCGGTGATGTCGTCCAGGGGCGAGTACTTCGTGTTGGCGGCGTCGCGGCCGAAGTGGTGCCACTCGCCGTCGGGCACCCGCGACTGGGCGCCGGCGGGCATGGGGGCGAGCCCGACCGCGGCGGCCAGCACCGCGCACGGGACGAGGAATCGAAGCCGGGTGCCGGTGTCCATCGAGCCTTCTCCTCTGACCTTGCCGAATCCTCGCTTGCCGCTGACGCCCGACGCAACCCGGCCCGGCACACGTCGTCGCGGCCCCGGCGCCCCAACCGACCCCACAGGGGGCCGGGGCCTCCCGGCGGCGCCCTTCTGCGCCGAGGGCCGCCGCGGGAGCCCGTGCCGTTGTGCGCCGCGCCGCAACCTACTCCGGCCCCCGGAGGTCGAAGAGCGGATCGGCCACCGTCATGCCCGCCCGGTGCGCCTCGGCCGCCGCGACCACCGCGGCCAGCGCCTCGGGCCGCTCCGCCGCAACGTCGTAGCGCTCGCCCACGTCCTCCCCGAGGTGGAAGAGCAGGGGCGGGTCGTGGTCGGTCCGCCCGGGCGGGAGGCCGTAACGGCCCTGGGTGATGAAGTGCGCCTTGTACGGTCCCAGCCGGAAGGCGAACAGCTCGCCCATCCGGTAGTAGGCCATCGACTCCCGCGGGGGAGGCCCGGTGCCCAGCAGCACCGGGCTCAGGTCGACCCCGTCGATCGGCCGGTCGCCGGGCACCGCGCCGCCGCCGAGGGCGATGGCGGTGGTGAACAGGTCCATGGCCGAACCGATGGCCTGGATCACCCCGGGCGCGATGGTCCCCGGCCACCGGAACAGGCCGGGCACCCGCATGCCGCCCTCGAAGGTCGTCCCCTTGCCGTGCCGCAGGGGGCCGGCCGACCCGCCGTGGGTCTCGTAGCTGATCCAGGGGCCGTTGTCGCTCGTGAACACCACGAGGGTGCGCTCGGCGAGGTCGAGGCGATCGAGGGCCTCGAGCACCTGCCCCACCGCCCAGTCGATCTCCTCGATGACGTCGCCGTACACGCCAGCCGTGCTCCGGTCCCGGAAGCCCTCGGACCGGAACAGGGGCATGTGGGGCATCGTGTGAGGCAGGTACAGGAAGAACGGCCGGTCGCGGGTCGCCTCGATGAACGACACCGCCTCCTCGGCGTAGCGCCGGGTGACGGTGTGCTGGTCGGCGGGCCGCTGGACGACCGCCTCGTCCCGCATGAGGGGGACGTGCCAGTAGTCGGTCCGCGGGTCGAACATCGCGGCCCGGCGCCCGGGGCCCGAGGGCACCTGCCAGTCCATGTCGTTCGAGTAGGGGATGCCGAACCACGAGTCGAAGCCGTGCCGGGTCGGCAGGTACTCGGGCAGATGGCCGAGATGCCACTTGCCGACGATGCCGGTGGCGTAGCCGGCTTCGCGCAGCGCCTCGGCCAGGGTGATCTCCCCGGCCGGCAGCCCGCCGCGCGAGTCGGGGAAGAAGACCCCCTGCCGTCGACCGAACAGGCCGCTCCGGAGGTGGATGCGCCCCGTCAGCAGGGCCGCCCGGCTCGGCGAGCACACCGGCGCTTGGCTGTAGAAGCTCGTCCACCGCTGCCCCTCCACCGCCATGCGGTCGAGGTGGGGGGTGCGGATGTTGGGGTGGCCGTACGACCCCAGGTCGCCCCAGCCGAGGTCGTCGGCGGTGATGATGACGATGTTCGGCGGCCGGTCCCCGCCGGGCTGGCCGGCGGTCCCGCCGGCGAGGGGCGCGGCGCCGCGGCCCGCCGCCGCGAGGAGGGCGAGGCCGCAGACCGCGGCCAGCCACGTTTTCCGCCGGTGCGGGGCAGCGTTCCTGCGTTCGGACATCGGCGCATTATAGTACGGCATCCTGCGGGCTCGGCGGCCGGCTCGGGCGAGGCCGCCGCGGACGCCGTCGAGGCGACAGGCCCACTGGCAGGCAGGGCGCGGCGGATCGTGCCGGGCCGCACGGATGCGGCTCGCGGCGACGGGCCCTTCGGCGCGGCCGGCCGCGAGTTGACGCCGGCGATCATGGGGCTCGGGTACCCGTCGGACGATGTTCACGGTTTGCGAGGAGGAGAGCCGATGCGGCAGTTCGGGCGTGTCTTCTATCGTTGTCTGGCGTTCTCGGTGCTGGCGGGCGGCCTCGCCGCGTCACCGGCGGCGGGGCAGGTGCAGGATCTCTGGTTCGACGCGCCGCAAGACCGGGCCACGTGGCACCGCGGCGACGTGATACGAGCCCGGATCGTTCCCTCCCTGACGATCGCGGGGGCAGAGAGTGCTCGTCCGAAGTTGGAGCTGGTCATCGGCGACAAGACCCATGAGGTCGAGGGCCGCTTCTACCAGAACGGCAGCCGGGCCCAGTTCTACTACGCTGTGCGGAGCGACGACGCGGCCGCCGCCGACGAGGTCCGCATGGCCAACGTGTCGCTGGGCGGTATCGACGTCGACCTGAGCAGCTTCAACCCCACCACCTACGCGGTCGACGGCGGCTCCCGCGGGGTCCCGCCGGTCATCGACGCCATCGGGCTCAGCTCGTTCTTCTTCGTGCCGTCCGACGGCGTGTACCGTCCCGGCGACGAGATCGTCTGGTTCGCCCGGTTCCACAAGGCGGTCGCGGTGAGCGGGGCGCCGGTGCTGGCGCAGCGCATCGGCGACGAGATGCGGGAGGCGCGCCATCGTCGCGACCTCGACGCTCAGGCGCTCCCTGGCGGGGTCTACTTCACCTATACCGTGCAGGCCGGCGACTGCGACATGGACGGGGTCGGCATTCCCGCCAACGCGATCAGCGGCGGCTCCATCAGCGAGGACGACGGCATGCGCGACGCCGACACGTCGCACCCCGCGCAGGACCCGGCGAGGGACCTGCAGGCGGACGCCGTCCGGATGGTGGCCTGCGCGGCGGTGCCGGTCGCCCCGGCCCCGTGGCTGGCCCTGCTGGCGTCGCTCCTGCTGGCCGCCGGCGCGCATGTGATCAGGCAGCGCCGCCTCGCCTGAACGACCGTTGCTTCGGGGCCGGCGGTCGGGGCCGACCGCGGGCGCGCGAAGCGAGGATCCGGAGAGATGAAGATGCTGGCGAGACGGGAATGGAACAAGCTGGTGGTGGGGGGCTGCTGGCCGGCCTGGCAGCGCGATGATGCTCGCCCACCGGCAGATGCCGGGAGTCTCCCACCTCGACGGCACGGGGTGGGGCCTCGCCGCTGAGCGGCCCGCGGCGCGCTGACACGGAGCCCGTCCCTATGACCCCGCTGACCCGCACCAAGCTCTCGGCCATGATGTTCCTGCAGTTCTTCGTGTGGGGCGCGTGGTCGGTCCCGCTGGGGACCTATCTGGGCGAGGCGCTCGCGTTTCCGGGGCAGCAGATCGGGCTCGTGTTCGGGACGACCGCCGTCGCCGCGATGATCTCGCCGTTCTTCGTCGGCATGGTCGCCGACCGCTACTTCGCGACCGAGAAGCTGCTGGCGGGGCTGCACGTCGCGGGCGGGGCGGTGCTCTTCCTCGCGTCGACGCGCACGACGTTCCCCGCCGTCTACGGGGTGCTGCTGCTCTACGCGCTCTGCTACATGCCGACCCTGGCCCTGACCAACTCGCTGTCGTTCCGTCAGATGGCCGAGCCGGCCCGCGAGTTCCCGCCCATCCGGGTGCTGGGCACCATCGGCTGGATCGTCGCGGGCCTCGCGGTCGGCTTCCTGCGGCTCGAGGACACGCAGCGGCCGATGCAGATCGCGGCCGCCGCCTCCGTCGTCCTCGGCCTCTACTGCCTGCTGCTCCCGCACACGCCACCGAAGCGGGCGGCGGCCCGGGTCACCGCCCGGGACGTCCTCGGGCTCGACGCCCTGCGCCTGCTGCGCGAGCCGTCGTTCGCGGTCTTCGTGGCCGGCTCGATGCTGCTGTGCGTCCCCCTGCAGTTCTACTACGCGTTCGCCAACCCGTTCCTGAACGAGATCGGGGTGGTCAACGCGGCCGGCAAGATGACCCTCGGGCAGATGTCCGAGATCGGGTTCATGCTCGCGATGCCGTTCTTCTTCCGCCGGCTCGGCGTCAAGGGGATGCTGCTCGTGGGCATGGCCGCGTGGGTCGCCCGCTACCTGCTGTTCGCGTGGGGCGACAACGGATCGATGGTGTGGATGCTCTACGGCGGCATCCTGCTTCACGGCATCTGCTACGACTTCTTCTTCGTGACGGGGCAGATCTACGTCGACGAGAAGGCCCCGCCGGACCTGCGGGCGGCGGCCCAGGGCCTCATCGCGTTCGTGACCCTCGGCGTCGGCATGTTCGTCGGGTCGTGGCTGTCGGGGCTGGTGGTCGACCTCTACGTTGAGGGGGCGGGCCACGCGTGGGGCCGCATCTGGATCGTCCCCGCGGCGTGGGCGGCGGCGGTGTTGGCGCTGTTCGCCGTGTTCTTCCGGGACCGGACCTCGCGCCCGCCGACGGCAGCGGCCTCGGCGTCGGCCGCGTGAACACGAGCACAAGGCAGAGCGATGCAGGACAGGACGCGGTTCTTTCCCTTTCTGCGCTACGAGGACGCCCCCGCCGCGTTCGAGTGGCTCCACCGGGCGTTCGGCTTCGAGAAGCAGATGCTCGTGCCGGGGCCGAAGGGCACCATCGCCCACGCGCAACTGCGCTACGGGGCGAGCGTGGTCATGATCGGCACGGCCGAGGACGACTTCATGAACATGAAGAGCCCGAAGGCGGCGGGTGGCGTCACGCAGGGGATTTACGTCCAGGTGGACGACATCGACGCCCACCACGCGCGGGCGAAGGCGGCGGGAGCGGAGATCGTCATGGACCTCGAGGACACCGCGTACGGCTCGCGCGAGTACGCGGCCCGCGACCCCGAGGGGCATTTCTGGAGCTTCGGGACCTACCGGCCCGAGACCGGCGTTTCCGCCGAGGCGCGGAACACCGAGGAAGGAGCGGTTCGTTGACTGCGTTGCGGAACACGTCGTGCGCGTTCATCGGGGCGGGGGCCATGGGCGAGGCGATGATCGGCGGCCTCGTGCACCACGACCTCGTCGCCCCGGAGGCGATCACCGCGTCCGACCCCCACGAGAGCCGGCTCGGCGCGGTGAAGGAGCGGTTCGGGGTGCGCACCACCGGGGACAACCGGGAGGCCGCCCGGAACGCCGACCTCGTGGTGCTGTCCATCAAGCCGCAGGTGCTGTCGGCGGTCTGCGACGACCTGCGGGGGGCGCTGCGGCCCGAGGCCCTGGTCATCTCCATCATCGCCGGCGGGCGCATCGCGTCCATCGCCGACGGCCTCGGGCACGACGCCATCGTGCGGACCATGCCCAACACGCCGGCCCAGGTCAGCGAAGGGATGACGGTGTGGACCGCGACCGAGGCCGTCTCCCCTACGCAGCGCGAGCAGACCGGGGCCCTGCTCGGGGCGCTGGGGAAGCACCTGTACGTGAGCGACGAGGAGTTCCTCGACAAGGCGACGGCCGTCAGCGGCAGCGGCCCCGCCTACGTCTTCCTGCTGATCGAGGCCCTGATCGATGCCGCCGTCCACCTCGGCTGGTCTCGCGCCGCCGCCCACGACATGGTCATCCAGACCGTGCTCGGCGCCGCCGTCTACGCCCGCGAGACGGCGCTGCACCCGGCCGAGCTGCGCAACCGGGTGACGTCGCCGGGCGGGACCACCGCCGACGCGATCTACCAGTTGGAGGAGGGCGGCTTCCGCACCGTGCTGAACAAGGCGGTCACCGCCGCCTACCGCCGCAGCGTGGAGCTGGGGGGCGGATAGGGCCCGCCCCGTCCCGCCGCGGGGGGTGCGCGGAAGCCCGGGGCCTACTTCTTCTTGCCGACGAGCACGAAGACCATCACGATGTGGAGCAGGAACGCCCCCGCGGTGACGAGCGATACCAACAGGATCGGGTTCATCGACTGGGTCCTCCCGAGTCCGGCGACAACGCCGGAGCATCAGCCTGAAACGGACGGTCCGGTTCGCTCAGCCGCTCGATGAGACCACGGATCTTCCTCGTGGAACGGCTGAGCCTGCGTATTGTATCCGGTCGACGGCGTGAACCGGCGCCGGAAGTGTTCCGCACACGGCCAATAGCATTCGCACGGCGAATGCCATATGGCCGAATAACCCTCATTGGGAGCTCGTCCCGAGGGTTGGCGCCGTCCCCTCGATGCCGGTCTCGTCCTCTATCCGCCTGCGGAGAACGCATGCCAGGTTGCCGCCGTTCCGGGCATCACCGGGGCAGCGCGACGGACCCCACCTGCCGGCCCTCAGGCCTGCAGCGTGGCCGCCGGCACGGCCGGCCGCATGCCGGCGAGGCGCGCGTCGATGATCTCGACCGCCTCGCGCATGATGCGGTCCACCAGCTCGCGGCAGGTGGGGACGTCGTGGATGAGCCCCGCCACCATGCCCGCCGACCAGATGCCGGCGTCGGTGTCGCCGGTCTCGAGGGCCTGCTTGCCGCGCTCGCCCGCGACGAGATGCTTGATGTCGTCGATGGTGGCGTCGCCGCCCGCCTCGATGGCGTTGACCTCGTCCGAGACGGCGTTGCGGAAGACCCGCGCGGTGTTGCGCAGCGAGCGGAAGATGAGGGCGGTGTCGCGCTCGGTGGCGGCGACCAGGGCCTGCTTGACGTTGTCGTGAATCGGCGCCTCGCGGGTGGCCATGAACCGGGTGCCCATGTTCATGCCGTCGGCGCCGAGGGCGAGGGCGGCGACGAGGCCGCGGGCGTCGCCGAAGCCGCCCGACGCGATCATGGGGATGCTGACGCGGTCGGCCGCGCACGGGATGAGGATGAGCCCGGGGATGTCGTCCTCGCCGGGGTGGCCCGCGCACTCGAAGCCGTCGATGCTGATGGCGTCGCAGCCAATCTTCTCCGCCTTGATCGCGTGCCGCACCGACGTGCACTTGTGGACGACCTTGATGCCGGCCGCCTTGAACGCGGGCAGGAACCGCTGCGGGTTGTTGCCGGCGGTCTCCACGATCCGGATGCCCGCCTCGACGACGGCCTGGGCGTACTCCTCGTAGGGGATCGGCTTCAGGGTCGGGAGAATCGTGAGGTTCACCCCGAACGGCCGGTCGGTCATGCCGCGGGTGCGGGCGATCTCGCGCGTCAGCGCCTCGGGCGAGGGCTGCGTCAGCGCGGTCAGGAAGCCGAGGGCGCCGGCGTTGGCGACGGCCGAGACGAGCTCGGCGACGCCGACGTTCTGCATGCCGCCCTGCACGATGGGGTGTTCAACCCCGAACGTCTCCGTGAAGCGGGTCGAGATCATGGTCTGGAGTACGGCCTGCGACGCGGGCGCCCCGGCTCGCACCCGACGGCCTTCGGGCGCGGTGCAACGTGGCGTGTCGCCACCGGTTACCGGGATGGTTCGCCGTGAGTGGTCAGGGTGCGAACGGAATCTCGTTCAGGGCCGCGAGGTCGTTCGAGAGCGCCGTGTCTCCGGCCGGGAACCGGTTGCCGGCGAGGATGTAGGCGACGAGGCTCGCGGTCTCGTCGTTCGACAGGCTGCCGGGGGCGTCCTGCGGCATCTCCTCCTGGATGAGCTGGAACAGCTCGCCGATGGAGCGGCCCTCCCACCGTTGCCGGAAGGTGTGGTCGCCGAGCAGCGCGGCCATCTCGGGAAAGAAGGCGCTCAGGGTGCCGTGGCACGAGACGCACTGCTCGTCGTACAGCACCTCGCCCGCGTCGGCCTGCGCCGACGTGTAGAGGGCGCCCGCGGGGGCCTGGCCGTTGGCCGCAATCACGACGGACACGGCGAGAGCCAACCCCGGCGCGAAAGGAAACGCGCGCATTCTTCCGTCCCGCGTGACAGCGGGGGAACCCGAAAGCTCCCCCGCTCCCGCGTGCTTCAAGAACTGGCGTCACCCGCCAGCCCGTCGAGTCTAGTCGTCGTCGACGATCAGCGTCGCGTTCCGCTTCGGAACCTGCCCGCCGGTCTCGATCTTGGTCACCAGCTCGACCGTCGCGATGTCGATGACGGCGACGTTGTTGTCGCCCGACATCGAGATGTACGCGTACTTGCTGTCGGGGGTGATGGTGACCCAGTTCGGCGAGTGGCCCACGCGGACGCCGCCCACGAGCTCGCGCTCGGGCAGGCTGTAGACGTACACGCTGCTGTTCAGGCTGCTGTTCGCGACCAGGTACTTGCCGTCGGGGGTCACGCCGATGCCGTGGGCGGTGTTGCCGCCGTGCCCCGGGGTCCGCTCGTTGGCCATCAACTCGGGGTACTCGACGCGGTCCACCCACTTGCGGGTCTCGAAGTCGAGCACGCCGAACCCGTTGAAGTTCGAGAGCTGGGCGTAGATGTGCTTCGTCGACCCGTCCTCGTTGACCTCGAAGGTCATCGGGCGGATGCCGAGGTCGGAGTAGGTGGTCCACACCGGGAAGTCCTGCTCGGTGCTCACGACGGTGATGTTGCGCCCGCCGACCATGCCGGCGATGGCGTACTTGCCGTCCGGCGTCACGTAGGTGTTGTGCACCCCGCCGTGCACCGAGATGACCGCGGTCATCTCCTCGGACTCGGTGTCGAGCACCTGCAGCGCCCCCGGCGCCTGGGCGATGGCGGTGTACACCTTGCGGCCGTCCGGGGTGATGGCGATGTTGTTGGGCCGGCCGATGAGCTCGACCTTCTTCGTGACCTTCAGGGTCTCCATGTCGACGATGTCGACGGTGTCGTCGGACTCGTTGGCGACGTAGAGCTTCTTGCCGTCGGGCGACGGCGCCGCCCCGTGGGCGCGCTCGATCCCGTCGATCACGCCGATCACCTCGTTGGTGAGCGGGTCGATGACGTGCACGTTGTCGCCGGCGCTGTTGGTCTGGATGATCCTGACCGTCTGCGCCGCCGCCGCGGCCGGGACGAGGAGGGCGGCGATCGCCGCCAGGGCCGCCAGTCTGCGTGTGGTCAACATTGCTCGAACTCCTTCTCTGTGAAGCGCGTTCCCGTCGGTTGCTACTCGGTCTCCCCGAGCACCCAGGCCGAGAGGGTCTGGAACCAGGGGTCTTCCTGCGAAGTGAACTGGCGCCCGCCGTTGTGGAACTCGTCGCCGCCCGCGTCGCGCTCGAGGGGATGCATCAGCAGCCGGCTCTCGAGCGGCTTGCCGGGGATGACGAGGCTCGAGACCGCCTCGAAGTTCATGCGCGACTGCTCGTCGGTCCAGCCGTCGGCGCCCCGCTCCAACTCCTGCAGGAAGCCGACCCGGCCTTCCGTGTGGCACACCACGCAACGGGTGAAGCCCGGCTTCCTCTCCGTGAAGATCGGCTCCACGTTCGCCTTGTAGTACCCGTAGTCGAGGGTCGGCGGAGCCTCCTGGGGCAGCGCCAGCAGCGCGGTCAGAGCCAGGACGATCGTCATGGTGGCCTCCTTGAAGTGTCTGTCCCTGCCACTCAGAGCCTGGACCACGACGGGCGGGGCGTGGCAGCGCCCGGCCCGGCGTCACGACGCGTACGTGGACTCGATCCGACTCGTCGACGCCGCCCGCCGCGTGATCGCCGTGATTCCGGGTACATATCACGATTGCGGCCGGCCGGGCGCAAGAAAAGCTCCGGTGATGCGACCCACGGTCTTCCCCGAGCCGGCGACGCCCGGCGCCGGCGCCGCCGCCCCGCGTCAGCGGCCGGTCGGACGCAAGAAAGCTCCGGCGGTGCGACCCGCGTGGCTCCCCCGGGCCGGCGACGGCTCGGGGCGAGGGCGCCGCCGCCCCGCGTCGGGCATCGGCGAGCCCGCGCAAGAGCCCCTTGATACCCCGGACGGGGCCGCCCGGCTTGCCTCCGTCGCCGGGTGCGCCGACAATGTTGGCAGCCTGGGCGTGAGGCCGCGCCGCGCTGGAGGCGGGACTTCGCCGACGGCTGTCGATATGGAGACGGGACCCGGGTCCCGGGAAGACGGAAGGTCCGCAATTGCAGAATCACATTCGGGTCGAGCCGATGTCGCCGGTCATCGGGGCCGAGGTGTCCGGGGTCGACCTGGGCGCGCCGCTCGCCCCCGACGTCGTCGAGGCGATCCGGTCCGCGCTGATGACCCACCTGGTGCTGTTCTTCCGCGATCAGAAGCTGACCTGGCCGCAGCACAAGGCGTTCGGCCGCCGCTTCGGGGACCTGCACGTGCATCCCGCCGCCCCGAAGGACGCCGAGCATCCCGAGATCCTGGTCGTGCACGCCGACGGCGACTCGAAGTTCGTTTCCGGTGAGCTGTGGCATTCCGACGTCTCGTGCGACGTCGACCCCCCGATGGGCAGCATCCTGCGGGTCGAGCAGGCGCCGCCGTCGGGCGGCGACACCCTGTTTGCCAGCATGTACGCGGCCTGGGAGGCCCTGTCCGACCGCATGCAGCGGCTGCTCGAGGAGCTGACCGGGGTGCACGAGGGCCGGCAGTACTACATCGGCCGCTACGGCGGCGACAACCTGCGCGACGGCGTCTACCCGTCGGCCGAGCACCCCGCGGTGCGGACCCATCCCGAGACCGGCCGCTCCGCCCTCTACGTCAACGAGGGTTTCACCACCGGGTTCAAGGAGCTCAAGCGGGCCGAGAGCGACGCCCTGCTCGCGTTTCTCGTGCGCCACTGCGCGGCCCCCGAGATCCAGTGCCGGTTCCGCTGGCACGCCGACTCGATCGCGTTCTGGGACAACCGCTGCACCCAGCACCACGCCGTCTGGGACTACTTCCCGGAGGTCCGCCACGGCTACCGGGTCACCATCCAGGGCGACCGGCCGTTCTACGCGCCGGGCGCGCGGGCCGGGCAGGCGGCGGCGCAGGCCGGCTAGGGCGGCTTGGCGCTCCCTGGCGCGGTCCTTGCTTCCGTGATGGCATGGAGCGACGAAGGCCATGAACGGATCGGCAGTGGACCGGGCGGCTCGCGAGCGGGGCGGCGTCGACGTGGACGGCTTCGTTCACGCCCTCGCGAGCCGGCGGCAGGACCTCCATCAGCTAATCGTCGACACCATCGCGGGCGCGGTCACGGCGCGCCGCGCGGTGCTCGCGGTCGGTGACGACGCCGGCGGGGGGCTTACCGTCACCGCGACCCGCGGGACTCCCGCCCCGTGCGTCACCGGCTCCGTGATCGCGCCCGGGGCGGGCGTCACCGGACGGACGTTCGCGACCCGCCGCCCCCGGGTCGTGCCGGACGCCGGTGCGGAGCCGGGGGAACCCTGGTTGTCGTTTCGCGACGGCTCCTGCCTCTCGGTGCCGCTGGTCGCCCGCGGGTCTGTGCTCGGAGCCGTCACCCTGACCGACCGCGCCGACGGTCGGCCGTTCGATGCGGCAGACCTGCCAGTCGTGGAGGGACTGGCCGCGACCGCCGCCCTCGCCCTCGCCTACGAACGGGTGGTGCAGGTCAACGACCGCCTCGAGCACGCGGTGACCGTCGATCCCCTCACCGGGCTCCTCAACCGCGGCGGCCTCGACGCCCGGCTCGGGGAGGAGCTCGAGCGGGCGCGGCGCCACCGCGAGCCGGTGGCCCTTGTCGCCATCGACGTCGACAGGTTCAAGTCGCTCAACGACGCCCTCGGCCATCCCGCCGGCGACGCCATCCTGAAGGGGCTGGCCACCATCTTCAACGATTCGTCGCGGGCGGGCGACCTCTGCGCCCGGTTCGGCGGCGACGAGTTCGCCATCGTGATGCCCCGTACCACCGCCGCCGGCGCGTGCCGGAGCGCGGATCGGATTCGGCAGCGCGTCCAGGACTACTGGCCCGACTCGGTCCCGCCCCGGCCCGCCGGCCTCCGCGTCACGGCCAGCTTCGGGGTGGCCGTGTCCGGCCCCGACACCACGCCGTTCGGGCTTGTCGAGCGGGCCGACCGGGCCCTCTACGCGGCCAAGGCGAACGGCCGGAACCGGATTCAACTGGGCGGCGGGGGCTGACCGGTCCGGCGTGGTACTCTGTCGCCATGAGCAACGGCACCAAGTGGATCGTCGGCATCGGTGCATTCATCGCCGGCCTGGTTCCCGTGCAGGCCGCAGCGCAGTCGGCGGCGTCCGCCCAGTCCTCCGCGGCCTCCGCGCCGGCCCCGCTGACCCTGGACGCGTTCCGGGGCGATGGCGCCGCGTGCTACGACCGGTCGGTGCAGCCGCAGACGACGATCGTCGACAGCCACATCCATTTCCGGCCGTTCGGCGGGCCCGCCGTCCCGTTCGAGGAGATCGTGCAGTACCTCGAGGCGACCGGCGTCCTGTTCGCCAACGTCTACGGCATCGGCCAGATGCTGCCCGCGTCGTCCCCGTGCACCTACTACCTCGACTGCCCCGGCACGCCGTTGGCGCCGACGCTGAGGAACGACTTCGTCAACGCCGCCAACGCGGTCGTCAAGACGCCCGACGGCCTGCACCTGACGCTGGCCATGACCTTCCCGGACCTCGCGGACCCCGACTCGGTCCTCGCCGGCATGGCGCTGCTCGACGACGAGTACCCCGGCCTCTTCCGTTGGATGGGCGAGGTCAATCTGGTCAAGCAGGCGGTCTTCCCCAACGGGCAGGGGCCGGTCCCGGCCGAGGCCATCGCCGGCTGGGCCGGCTTCATGGCGGTGCTGCGCGAGCGCGGCATTCCCATCGCCATCCATGCCGACCTGGGCAGCGACGAGGAGCCGACCCTCTACCTGCCGCTGATGGAAATGGTGCTCGACGCCTATCCCGACAACGCCATCGTCTGGGTCCACATGGGTCTGTCGCGCGAGCTGACCACCATAGACCCGGTCCGGCACGCCGCCCTGATGGCGTCGGTGCTCGAGCGCTACCCCAACCTGATGCTCGACATCACGTGGCGGGTGCTCGACGATGCCTACTTCTCGACCCCGGAGGGCCGGGCCGCCTACGTCCCCTTCCTGAACGCCCACTCGGAGCGGATTCTCCCCGGCACCGACTTCCTCGCGTCGCGCGACAAGGATTTCGACGTCTACCGCGAAGAGCTCGAGATCAACAGCCGCATCCTCGGTTATCTCGACGACGAGGCGTTCCGCAACATCGCCCTCGGCGAGAACTACTTCCGGCTGCTGG
Source organism: Vicinamibacterales bacterium (assembly GCA_965207615.1). Classification (GTDB taxonomy): domain Bacteria; phylum Acidobacteriota; class Vicinamibacteria; order Vicinamibacterales; family UBA8438; genus JAJEEA01. The sequence continues at coordinate 5,085,828 of CBDBMZ010000003.1, read as the reverse complement.
GGCTGGACTACGAGGCGCCGCCGGTCTGCGGCGACTGACAAGACGTCGCTACCTCGAAATAGACGACCAGTCGACCGGCATCGGTTTCGCCAGGAGCGCCCGACACCTATACGGTTTGCATCTTCACGGACGACGCGCGTGGAGCGGCGTTGTTTGAGGGCATCCGATCTTTGGCGAAGCCTGTCGGACATGGGGTCAAGAGGTACGAATTCCTCGCGGGAATCGCATGAAAGGACAATACGGTCTATCAGCACGCGGCTTTAGCCGTGATTAGCATTAGTAGGTGCTCCATTTCTTTTTGGACCGAAAGGTCTTGTCGTCACAAAGATATACCCTGAATATTTCTAACATATAAGGAATTCCATTCGTTTCATCGTTGCCAACGGAGGGCGGTGGCAGGTACTTTCCTCGTGCTATGTCAGAAGTCCCAATTATAACGGTCGCCACAAAACGGCAGATTTGGAGAACATACATTCTCGTGTATGGCGTTTCGAACTTCTGAAGCCCGGTTAGTTTAGACGCCGTATAGGCATCGGTGATCGGTGCCCGATCTTCACGAGAATAGTCGACAGAGGCGATCCCTTCAAGTAGCGTGCTTACAGCGCATGCGTTTTTCTTAATCTTAGCCTCTTGGCGCTCCGTTAGGTGTGTTCGCAGAACCAACTGGGACACGTCTTTATGCCAGGCAGCAATAGGGTCATACGAGTGGGCGCTTGCCCGCCCGGTAAGCGTATCGATGTTGTGGTACCGAGTGAGGTTTGCGCCGAAATCAGATATCACTCGGATAATGTTGGCGGTTATCTCGGTATTGGGGAGACAGGAATTGGCTCGGGTTCCTGTCATGACGGAGCCGATTCTGTCGACTTCAGCAAGCAGCTTCTGGACGTCGTGACCGTACTTGCGGATGTGATGGTGATCCGGGAACGATCCGTAACGAGCTACATGCTCGAGGCATATGGCGAGCTTGCTTGCCCTCTCTAGTCCCATAGACAGACTGAATAGCATCTGCGCGTAGTGTGCAGTGTGAGCATAATTGGCATTCCCCAGTGCTGTTACTCCTATTGCCAAACTCTCTGCTGCAAACTGTGCTTCCCTGGAGAGGGACTGCCACTTGTGCGAGAAGGGCATTCGTCAATCCTGCAATACGGCTCCACAAGAATCGATCAGGCGGTCCACCTGGGCAAGCGTCTGGTAGATGGCAGTGCCATGGTTGCTCGCTCTCACCCCCCGAACAGCCCCACCACGGTGACCGTCACCGTCACGCACACCGCGGCCCCCAGCGTCATCCAGACGCCCACCTTCGCCATGTCGCGGATGGAGAAGTAGCCGGCCGAGTAGGGCAGCACGTTGGTCGGGCTCTCGGTGACGAGGATGAACGCGAGGGTCGAGGTGAAGGCGGCCGGGGCCGCGATGGTCCAGGCGTCGAGGCCGAGGTCGAGGGCGAGGGCGAGCAGGATCGGCATGATGAGCGAGCCGGTCACGGTGTTGCTCGAGAACAGCAGGTGCAGCGCCGCCACCGCGAGGACGATGACGAAGGGGCGCAGCACCGGCGGGATGAGGATGAGGTTGCCGAGCAGGAGCTGGGCGAGCCAGCGGGCGGCGCCGGTCTCGAACACCATCAGGCCGAGTGACAGGCCGGCGACGATGAGCATCACGCCGCCCCAGTCCATGTTGGCCTGGGCCTCCTTCCACGACATGACCCGGATCATGGGGAGGAACAGGGTCAGGCCTCCGGCGAGGGCCACGGCCTGCACCGGCGGGTCGACGAGCCCGCCCGTGAGGTCGGCGAGCCAGGGGGTGACGAGCCACGCGGTGATGGTGAGGGCGAAGATGACGAGGGTCTTGCGCTCGACCGGCTTGAGGGGGCCGAGGGCCTCGATCTTGGCCTCGATCTCGCCCTCGCCGTAGGGCAGGGTCTCGATCTCCGGCGGGAAGATGCGGAGGAGCAGCCACCAGCCCACGGGGATCATCAGGATGGCGGCGGGGACGCCGAGGATCATCCACTGCCCGAAGGAAACGGTCACCCCCGAGATCTCTTCCAGGTAGCTCAGGGCCAGGACGTTGGCGGCGGTGCCGGCGGGGGTGCCGATGCCGCCGATGAGGGGGCCGTAGGCGCACGAGATCATCAGGGCCCGGCCGTAGTTGCTCTGCAGCGGCTTGAGTCCGGCGTCCTTCAGCACCCCGACCCCGAGGGGCAGCATGACGGCGGCGACGGCCATGTCCGTGATCCACATCGAGAGCAGCGCGCCGACGATGAGGAAGCCGAGCAGCACGCGGTCGGCGCGGGTGCCCGCCCAGCGCAGCACGTGCAGCACCATGCGGGTGCCGAGCCCCGAGAAGGTGAACCCGGTCGAGAGGAAGAGCACCCCGATGAAGAACACGATGAGGGGGTTGCCGAACCCGGCGTTCACCGCCGACGCGAAGTCGGTGATGCCGAAGGCGGCGATGAGCACCACGACGAGCAGCGACGTGACCGCGAACGGCATCGCCTCGCCGACCCACAGGGTGACTGCGAAGAGCAGGATCGCCAGGCAGGTCTTGCCCTCGGGGGTCAGCGGGATCAGCTCGCCGGCCCGCTCCAGGGGGGCGGGGACCGGCAGCAGATGCACGACGGCCATCAGGGCGGTGGCGCCCACGAGGATCAGGAGCGCCCGGTAGTCGCTGGTCGGTGCGTTGGGGTTGGACATGGTCGACGCCTTCGCTTCGAGTGCTCCGCCGGGTGCCCCGGCCGCGACGGTCGTTTCCGGACGCGGGATCGGAAGCGCGGGGAATGATACTGCGGAGGCGCGGTCCCCCGGGCGTCAGCGCTCCCGCGAGCCGCCCGTGGCCGGCCGGCGTACCGCCATCACCGCGAGGGTGGCGGCCAGCGCCGCCCCGAGCGCGAGCATCGCCGGGTCGAGCCCCGCGACGCCGTCCTCGCCGCCGGCGAGGCGGAGCGCCGCGAACACGGTGACGCCGGCCGCGATCGAGGCGACCGCCTCGGGCGTGCGCACCCGGCCGACGTAGAGCCCGACGATGACCGGCACGAACAGGGTCACCGTCAGCACCGTGTAGAAGATGGTGAGGGCCGTGATGATCGAGCTCAGCGCGATGGCGAGGGCGGTGGCCCCCGCCCCGCCGGCCACGGCGGCGCCGCGGGCGACCCGCAGCACCCGGGCGTCGCTGGCCCCCGGGTTCAGGAACCGCGCGTAGAGGTCGCGGGACAGCGACGTGGCGAGCATGAACAGGATAGCGTCGGCCGAGCTGAGCTCCGCCGAGAAGACGGCCGCGAGCCCGAGGGCGCCGAGGAGCGGCGGCAGGGTCTCGATGAGCACGGTGGGCAGGGCGAGGTTGTGGTCGTCGAGGTCCGGGGCCACGGTGCGCGCCATCATCCCGAGCAGGGCCGGAGCCGCCGCGAACACGAGCAGGGCGGCGGCGTTCAGCCCCACTCCCAGCCGCACCGCGCGGTCGTCGCGGGCCGCGTAGACCCGCTGCAGGATGCCCGGCGAGACGATGAACGCCGGGCCGATCATGAAGAGCAGGAACCAGCCCGAGCCGCCGCCCCGCCACGGGTTCCAGTAGCCGTTGATGCCGCGGGTCTCGGCGGCGAGCTGCGACAGCCCCCCGACCGAGGCGAGGACGAGGGGGCTGACGACGAGGAAGCCGGCCAGCAGCACCACGAGCTGCACGGCGTTGACGCGGACCGAGGTCAGCAGCCCCCCGGCCGTGAAGTAGACGGTCACCGCGGCCCCGCCGACCAGCGACCCGACCCACGGATCGAGCCCGCTCACGGCGTGGAGCACCGTCCCCATCGCGATGATCTGCCCCGCGAGGATGGCGAGGGTGGCCACCCACAGGAGGGCCGCGATGAGGGCGCGCACCTCTCGCCCGTAGCGGTGCTCGAGGAAGTCGCCGACGGTGTGCAGGTCGTGGGCTCCGGCGAGGCGCCGCAGCCGCGGGCCCACCCAGAACGCCAGGAATAGAGAGCCTATGCCCGCCGACCCAACCCACCACCAGGCGCTGAGGCCGTCGCGGTAGCCGAGGGCGGCCGCCCCCATCGTCGAGCCGGCCCCGATGTTGATGGCGAGCAGGGTGGTGAAGAGCAGCCCGGGCCCGAGGCGGCGGCCCGCGACGAAGAAGTCGCCGGGGCCCCTGACCCGCCGGCCGTGCCACAGCCCCACCGCCATGAGCAGTCCGGCGTAGGCGAGGATGACGGCGAGGTAGAGGTTCACCGGATCACGGGCGGGATGTGAGGTCCCGCGCGGCGGGGTATCCGGGGATGCCGCGGGCCGCGCGCACCGCCCGCACGATGGCCTCGGCCATCGCCTCGGCCGCGAGGGCACCGACCGTCCCGACCGCCGCCGGCCCGTCGTGCCGCCCCGTCGCGAGGGCGAAGACGGCGTCCCCGTCGGCGGGCGTGTGCGCGGGGACGATGGCCCGCGCGAGGCCGTCGTGGGCCATCCGCGCCACCGTGGTCGCCTCGGCCTGGGTCAGGGTTGCGTTGGTGGCGACGATGCCGAGGGTGGTGTTCTCGCGTGGCCGCCCGCCGCCGCCCGTCCCCGCCCGCAGCAGGGTGCGCGCGTCGGCGAGGTCCTTGCCGTCGGGGGTGCGCACCCCCGCCACCACCCGGCCGGTCGCGGGGTCGACGACGTCGCCGACGGCGTTGACGGCGGCCAGCGCCGCCACCACGAGCCCGCCGGGCACGGTTATGGCGGCCGACCCGACGCCGCCCTTCATCGCCCGCTCCGCGCCGCCGAGCTTCCCGACCGTCGCCCCGGCCCCCGCGCCGACGTTGCCCTCCGACACCGGGTCCATGGTGGCCGCCTCGGCGGCGCGGTAGCCGCAGTCGGCGGTCGGCCGGACGGTGGGGTTGCCGACGCCGAGGTCGAAGAGGATCGCGGCCGGCACGATGGGCACCCTCGCGACGCGGGTCTCGAAGCCGATGCCCCGCTCCGACAGGTAGCGGACCACCCCGCCGGCCGCGTCCAGCCCGAACGCGCTGCCGCCCGCGAGGACGACGGCGTGCACTTGCTGCACGGTCCTGGCGGGGTCGAGCAGGTCGGTCTCGCGCGTCCCGGGCGCGCCGCCCCGCACGTCGACGCCGGCGACCGCGCCGGCCTCGGCCAGCACCACGGTGCAGCCGGTGGGGCGCTCGGCGAGAGTGTGGTGGCCGACCTCGATACCGGCCACGGCGGTCAGCCCCTGGTGAGGCTGGGCGGCCGGCGCGGGCGAGATCAAGAGTCCACCCGCGAGACAGGAGACGGCGACGAGTATGCGGCGGCCCATCGCTGGGGTCGTTTCTTGGAGGTTCTTCGATGATAGCGCGGAAATCGCTGCCGTGGCACCCTGCGCCGGCGGAAGAACACGCCCGGCGCGAAACCTCTTGCGCCCGGACCAGCCTGCCGGACGGCCGCCTCTTCGATTCCCGGATTCCGGTCGGAAGGAGTGTCCCGGACACTCCGCGGGAGGATGGGTACTCGCGCCGGGAACGGGGGCGGGCGCCCGTCCGCCCCGAACCGCGCGGTCCTGCGGCGCCACTGTCCGCCCGACCGTTCTCCAGGAGTCCGCGCCGCTCTGCGGCACAGCCGCCTACTCGTCGTCGTCGGTCTCGATGCGCTGCAGGGTCTCGCCGGCCAGGTACCGCTCGTACTGCTCGTCGGTCATGAACGCGACGTCGGTCCAGCCGTGGCCCATCTCGTCCATGGTCCTCGACCCCCAGCCGATCCACGCGGACGGGTCGGGGTTGTGCCGGTTGTTGGCGGTGTTGTCGTGCCACGAGACGGTATGCAGGATGGTGCCCTTCGGAAACGCGTGCGGCTCGTCGTAGGCGTAGACGATCTGCCAGGTCTGCTCGTAATTGGTGACGTCGGTCAGCACCTCGCGGCGGCCGTCGACGTGAATGGCCTCGAGCAGCATCCGGCTGCCTCGGAAGTGCATGTGGGGCTGGAAGCTGAGGATCAGCGCCGCCTGCGGCAGCGGCCAGAACCGCTCGTGGCGGGCCACGGTGTTGGGCGGGATGCTCAGCAGGGCGACCCCGTTGAGGGTGTTGTCGTCGATGAGGAGCCCCGTCGGCATCCGGTCCGCGTGCAGGGGCAGGTCGTAGCCGGCCGCGAGCAGCCGGTCCTCGACCGCCTCGCGGTTCAGCCTCCAGTCGTGCCCGATGCCGGTGCGGATGCGGTGGGCGGTGACGATGAGCTCGGGCACCTGGCCCTTGGGGTAGAACTTCACCCCGACCTTCTGGCGGTCGATGGTCTCCTCGCCCCACGGGTGGTAGTGCGGGGCGAACCGGAACAACCCCCCCGCCGGCAGCTTCCGCCCCGTGCCCTCGGGATAGTACTGGCCGGTGCTGCCCATGGCGTACTCGATGAGGTCGATCTCGCGGGTGTTCGACCCCATGCCGAGCCGGAACTCGTCGCGGTTCTCCACCGTCTCGGGCACGCTGACGTAGACGTGCGAGTGGTGCACGCAGCAGTACGCCTCGGGGATGATCTGCACCCACTTCACGTAGCGGTCCTCGGTCAGCCCCGGGTCGACGATCTCGGACGGGTAGAAGTCGGGGCCCTCGGCGGGAATCTCGAAGCCCTTCTCCATCTGGACGATGAGGTCGGGCTCGCCGTAGGTCCACTCGTCGAGCGCCGCGAACTCGAGCGGGGGCGGCGCGTCGGCGGGGTTGCCCCGCGGGGCGCCGGCCGCGACCCACTCGACGATGGTGGCGATCTCGGCGTCGCTCAGCGACGGGTCGGCGACGTACTCGCCGATGGCGCGGTCGATGTGCCACGGCGGCATCTGCCGCGCGACTACCCGGTCGCGGATGGCCCGCGCCCAGGGCCGGGTCTCCTCGTAGGTCAGCAGGGACATCGGGGCCCCGGTGCCCGGCCGGTGACACTTCTGGCACGAGCGCTGCATCAGGGGCAGCACGTCGCGGGTGAAGGTGGCGCCGTCCTCGGCCTGGCCCGCGGCGGCGTTCGGGCCGAGCAGGCCGGCCGCGAGGGCGATGACGACGGCGGCGGCGACGCGTGTCGGGACGACGCGCATGGCGATGACCTCCAAGAGGATGCGACCGAGCCGATGTCCGTCCAGTCTAGTGGACCGCGCCGCCGACCGCAATCCGGGGGCAGGTGCGTGGTAGAGTCGGCATGGGACGTCGCTCGTGCGCGGGCGCCGTGGCCGCAACCGATGAGGTAAAGGAGCCGGGACCAGGATGACTGTCCGTGCCGCGCTGGCCGTATTGGCCGCGTCCGTCCTTCTCGCGGGGCCGACGGCCGTGCCGGCGTTCGCGCAGAACGAGCCGGTGTATCCCGTCTACGACGGGTTCACCGTTACCGAGGACGGCCTGTACGTGGTGGCGTTCGCCTACTTCAGCCACAACTTCGAGCCGGTGACGGTGCCCTCCGGCCCGCGGAACCGGTTCGACCCGGACGCCGCCGACCGCGGGCAGCCGACGACGTTCCTGCCGGGGCACCACCGGTTCCAGTGCGTGATGGTGATGGATCCGGACTTCGCGGGCGGCCTGCGGTGGACGCTCGACCATGCCGGCACGACGACCGGCACGAGCGAGGACATGCTGCAGTACAACTGGGAGCTCGAGGAGCGCTCGATGGACCGCCTGATGCGCGACGTCGAGCCGGCCGGGGCGCCCCGCGGGGTCTGCCTGAACCGGTCGCCGACGGTGCGGTTCCTCGGGCTGCGGAACGGTCCCGGTGGCGCGCCGCCCGAGGTGTCGGCGGCGGTCGGCGAAGAGTTGAAGCTGTTCGGCAGCGTCCGCGACGAGGGGCTGCCCCGCGACGGGAGGCTAGTCGCGCGCTGGCGGGTGCTGAGCGGCCCCGGCGCGGTGGCGTTCAGCGCGCCGGACGAGCCGCGCACGCTGGCCTCGTTCGACGCCCCGGGGCACTACGAGCTCGAGCTGTGGGCCGGCGACGGCGAGCTGGAGGGATCCAGCCAGGTCGTGGTCGCCGTCGAGCCCGCGCCGTGACGGTCTGCGCCGGCCCGAACCCGGCTTGTCGCGGTTCGCCTCGGCAGACTACAATTCCAGGTCCTGAGGAAGGGACACCGTGCGCGTATTCATCGTCAACCCCAGCCACTTCTCGTTCGGCGTATCCGTCATCACCCCCCGCTGGCTGTACGTGCTTGCGGCCTCGACCCCCCGCAAGTGGGGCGATCCGATCGTGGTCGACGAGTGCCTCGAGCCGTTCGACGACAGCCGGATCGAGCCCGGCGACGTCGTCGGCGTCGGCATCCACACCGGCAACGCGCTGGTCGGCTACGCCCTCGGCAAGCGGGCGCGCGAGCGCGGGGCGTGGGTCGTGTACGGCGGCATCCACGCGACGCTCTATCCGGAAGAGGCGCTCGAGCGCGGCGGCGCCCACGCCGTGGTCAAGGGCGACGGCGACCTCGCCTGGGGCACCGTCATCGAGGACTGCGCGAAGGGGGAGCCGCAGCCCATCTACGACGCCGGCCAGGTCGACGCCGACCGGTTCAAGCCCGCGCGCTGGGACCTGCTGAAGCGCGAGAACTACATGTGGGCGTCGGTCCAGACGGTGCGGGGTTGCCCCAAGCACTGCTCGTTCTGCTCGGTGTGGCGGACCGACGGGCAGAAGCCGCGCCAGCGGCCGGTGAACCCCGTCGTCGAGGAGATCGTCGAGCTGCGGCGCATGGGGTTCCGGTTCATCGCCCTCGCCGACGACAACTTCTATCCCGTCACCCTCGAGGACCTCCGCATGGCCGACCGGCGCGAGGACAAGACCCGCTACGACCGGCTGAAGGCCCTTCGGGACGAGCGCTTCGACCTGATGGCCCAGCTCGAGAAGCTGCCGAAGGACATCGTGTTCTACACCCAGATCACGATGGAGGCGGCCGAGGACCCCGAGTTCCTGAAGGCGATGCGCCGGGCCCGCATCCTCGGCGCCCTCGTCGGGGTCGAGGCGGTGACCCCCGACGGCCTCAAGGACGTCTACAAGGACTTCAACCTCGCCGGCGAGGAGCTCGTCGAGCGGCTGAAGCTGTTCAAGGCGCACGGCGTGCACGTCCTCGGATCGTTCATCTTCGGGCTGCCCAGCGACCGCCCGAGCACCTTCAAGGCGACCCTCGACCTCGCGCGCCGGGCCGACATCACCTTCGCGCAGTTCGTGACCCTGACGCCGTTCCCGGGCACCATCGACTTCGAGCGGTGGGAGCAGGAGAACGCCGAGAACATGCCGCACGTCGACGGCATCCCCATCTCGCGGCACTGGCTCATCCCGCAGTCGAAGCGGCCCAAGCTGATGACCCCCCACCCGGTGATGTCGGGCGAGGAGATCCGCATCCACACCCAGGAGGTGTGGGACCACTTCTACAGCGTCAGGGAGGCTTGGCGCCGCTCGTCGGTCGTCAAGTCGCTGAAGGCCCGCCTCGCCTTCATCCTCGTTTCGAAGCTCTACCGGCAGATGTTCGCCAACACCGGCCTCTCCACCGACAGCGCCCGCGTGTCGCGCTCGACCCGCTGGGCCCGCCTGATGGCCAAGCCCGCCCACCGCCTCTTCGCGGCCGAGCCCATGCCCGACCTGCAGGTGCCGGCTCCGTAGCCGGCCCCTTGGGAGCTTCGGTTCAAGCGCTCGCGCGAGGGCGCGGGAACGGATCGCGGGTTCGCAGCTCGGGGAACAGCGAGAAATCGCGATCGCGGGTGAGACGCGCCTCGGCGCCATGGGCCCGGCACAGCGCGGCGATGTGGGCGTCGTGCACGACCGCGCCACGCACCCGGGGACGTTGGACGAAGCCGCTCAACACGTCGAGGAGTCGTCGGTCTCGCCGAGCAGACGGTTGCTGGGCGAGGTGGTCCATGCCTTGAGCTGCCGCCATGCCCGCTCCGGAGGCGTCGCGGCGTCCTTCCAGATGCGGTGGTTCGTGGCCACGCTCAGGAACTCGTAGCAGCCGGGCGAGAGAATCGCCCGCGTCCGGCTTCTCTGTGCGAGCGTCCGCACGATCGAGCCCGTTGCCTCACGCTCGCGCGCTTCCGTGCCGTGGGCGTAGACGAGCACATTCGGATAGACTGCAATCACTGCTCTTCGGTCTCCCCGTAGATCAGCCTCCGCAGGTCCCGCCCCGAGAACGCCTCGAGGGGATCCGTGGCGGTAGCGTCGCCGGCGCTCCAGTCGGCAAGCCGGTAGCGCTGCCGGGAGGGAGGTTTCGCCAGCAACTCGCGAAGCCCGTCCTCGACCAGGCGCGCAGCGGCCGGCCCGTCGTCCGGGTGTGACGCTTTCGCCCGCGCCAGCAGCTCGTCGTGAATGTCGAGCGTCGTCTTCATGGATCCCATGCTATCCATATTGGGAAGCATGGGGAGCAATGCTGTTCGATGCCTGGCTCCCATCACTCTCGCGCAGTTCGTGTCCGTGACACGGTTCCCGGAACCCCGACTTCTAGCGGTGGGAGCGTGAGAGACCGGCCTCTCCACAGACAGTGCTCGCGTGTCACGTTCGACTCGCTGGGCCCCCAATGGGGCCAAGCCGGCCCACCGCTTCTTCGCGGGGAGCTCGTGCCCGACTCCCAGGTATCGACGCCGTAGCCGGAGATCGGGCTTCGGCGTTACACTTCGGTACGTGGTCGAGATTCTCACAGCCGTTGCGGCCGTGGTCGGCGCCGTCGGGTCGCTCCCGGGCGGGCGGCCGGGGTACTGGTCCTCAACGGCAAGCTCACGACGACTCGCATCGTTCCCAGCGACAACTCGCGCGCCATCCGGATTCCGAAGGCGCTGCTGCAACCGCCGCCCTGTCTCTCCGTGCCGGTCGGGCGGACGCCCCACGACGGATTCGCGCAGCCGGCGACGACCAACCGCTCGACCCGCAGCGGTCGAACCAACTCTCTGCGTCCTCGTTCGACGAGGCGTATGGGGCAGCACTGGTCCCGAAACATGTACACAAAGCGCATACAACTGACGAACTACGGACCCATCGAGAACCTCGATATCGTTTGCCCGTTTGATGGCGATAACCCGAAGCCGATCGTGCTTGTGGGAGAGAACGGGTCTGGAAAGAGTGTCTTGCTGTCCCACATTGTCAATGGGTTGCTCCTTGCGCAGCAATTGGTCTACCCCCAAACGCCCGAAGTCGAGGAGGGCAGAGTCTACAAGCTCCGGAGTCCTCTCTACATCAAGTCTGGATGCCAATTTTATTTCGCGCGAGTGGACTTCGAGAACAACACGCACTTGGCAGAATTACAGTTGGCGAAGCAAAAGCAGGCCTACGGCGAGGTTCCTTCGGGAATGCTGGGGACCGCCGCTGAGGGACTTTGGAACCAGATGAGTTCCGTTGACACCAGTGTGTTGTCGCCGACCCACAGCGAAGAGCGCATTCGGGAAGTCGTTGAGCGCAACTGCATGCTCTACCTGCCTCCGAACAGATTTGAGGAACCCGCTTGGTTGAACGAGGAGAACTTAACTGCAAAGGCCCGCCATAGGGACCTCCAGCTCATGCAGGGGCACACGGACCGCCAGATCATGTACCGCACCCGGTTTCTTGGACACAAGTTTGGGCTACGCGGCTTGGCGTAGCTCGTACTCCTCTCGTGCCTCGAGGGGCGTGCGATAAGCCAGCTTCTCGAGGCGCCAGCACCGGTTGTAGCGCTCGACGAATTCGGCGACGGCGGCGTGCACGTCGGCGAGATTTCGAAACACCCGGCCGTAGACGGCTTGCTCCTTGAGCGTGCGGTTCCAGCGCTCGACGACGCCGTTGGTCTCCGGCTCTTCGACGAAGCCGAAGCTGGGGCGGATGCCCCAGTAGCGGACCTGGTTGAGGAAGTGGTCCGACAGATACTGGCTGCCGTGATCCATCCGCAGCGCCAGCCCGCGGGCCACGTCGGCCTCGACCGAGCCGCAGCGTCGCCGGAGCCCTTGCGCGACCGGCTCGAGGGCCGCGAAACGGCTGCCCACCTTGCACACGTGCCAGCCCACGCACTCGGCGTTCCAGTGGTCGACGGCCGCGAAGGTCCAGACCCAGCCGTCGTCGACGGTCAACACCCGCACGCCGTCGGTACCCCACATGACGTCGGGCGCCGAGGTGACAATCGTGCCGTCGTGCCGCTGCGGCTCACCCTGCCGCCCGCGATGCGGCGAGAGCAGGCCCTGCGCGCGCATCACGCGCAACACCCGTGTCCGCGAGACCCGGATCCCGTCGAGGATCCGCAGCCGCGCGTGGACCTTGCGATGGCCCTCGCCCTGGAACGGAGAGCGGGCCAAGTCGCTGTGAATGGCCGCCAGCAGCTGCGCATCCGACAGCGCGGGCGTCGGCCCGCGGCGGCGCGGACTGTCAGCCGACGCTGAACACTGCACGCGAGCCCGCCGCGCGTAGAACGCCGAGCGTGACCGCTCCCACGTTCGGCACACCCGCTCGAGCCCGTAGCGCCGTCCCGTCGTCGCGGAGGTCGTTTGGCTCATCGTCGCGACCTCCGCGTCGCCAAAGGGACGCGGCGCTCCGCTGCGCGGGCACGCGACCGCAACAGCTCGTTCTCCATCGACAGCTCCCCGATGTGTCGCTTGGCCGCATCCAGCTCGGCGGCCAGCGGCTCACCGGCCTGCTCCTTCAGACCCAGCTCGAGACCGGCCAGCGCCCGCGCCTTCCACCGCTCCAGCCGATAGACCTCCACCCCGACTTCACGCGAAACCGCGTCGAGCGGCTCGCCGCAAAGCAGCCGCAACACCACGTCCCGTTTCCGGCTCGCGCTCCACCGCTGGCCGGGAGCCAAGCCCCCCGACCCCATCGCCGCCGCGTCGGTGCCGACTCCGGTCGCCCTCCGGGCTCCCTCCGTCGGCACCGACCCAGCTCCCTTCACCCGCCTCGACCGAACCATACCCCCACCTCCTGGTGACATCGGATTCTCCCCCTAATCCGTGTCCAAGAAAACTGGGGGCGCCCCAGGACCGCCAGATCATCAACTACTCGCCTCTTCACGATAACCAGAATTGGCTATTCGATGTTGTCTATGACTTTAGTGTATTCGAACGACAGACTCACCAGATCGCTCTCCCCGTCAAGGGTCCAAACGAACCCCAAGGGACCTTTCCTCTTGAAGTTTTTGCGGGATTTTCGGGACGCGCAAAGGCCGTCTATGACATCGCCCTCCAGGTGATTAGGACCATCATCCGAGGTTCGAACGTGCGATTCGGTATTGGCACACGCAATAGACGAGTTGTCTCAGTGATGGACAACGAACGGCGACGAGTTCCGAACATTTTCCAACTGTCGAGTGGAGAAGTGTCGCTTCTGAATTTATTTTTGTCGGTCTTGCGAGATTTTGACTTGTGCCGCGTATCGTTCACGAAGCCAGAAGACATTAGAGGCGTTGTTGTTGTAGATGAGGTCGATCTACACCTTCACGCGGCGCATCAGTATGAAATCCTCCCGAAACTGGTGCAGATGTTTCCGCGAGTTCAGTTTATACTGACTACGCACTCTCCCCTATTTGTGTTGGGCTTACGGAATATACTAAAGGACAAAGGGTTCGGACTGTATCGATTGCCGCAGGGCGTGGAGATCGCGCCCGAGCAATTTGATGAATTTGGCAACGCATACAGGATGTTCCAGAAGACTAACACCTACTTGGTGGACGTGGAGGCTAGAGTCAAGGAAGTAGAGATGCCGCTGGTGTTTGTCGACGGCACTACGGACATCAAGTACATCACTCGTGCCATGGAGTTGCTAGGTTGGAAGGACTTGCGGACCGCTGTAGAGTTAGGGGATGGTGGAGGGGATGGCAATTTGAGAAACGCATGGAAGACACTTACCAAGATGTCTGTGGTACGTCACACGGTTGTACTTCTTCACGATTGCGATAGTTCAGCGTCGCCTGAGTCGAAGGGAAACGTGTTTCGACGAAGAATTACACCAATTGCAGGACATCCGATTCAAAGTGGGATCGAGAATCTGTTCAGCCGAGAGACGTTGGAGCGGGCTATGGAGCACAAGGCGGCGTTCGTGGACGTGAGGGCGGAACACGAAGTTACGGAGAGAGGGCAGCGAAGAGTGGTTCCGGAACGCTGGGCGGTAAACGAGGACGAGAAGGGCAATTTGTGCGAATGGCTCTGCGAAAACGGCACGGCGGTGGATTTCCGACATTTCGATAGGATTCGTCAAGAACTGAGCGACATTCCTGGTGTCATTCGGGTCGAAGTGAACGAGAACGACGACGACGGGGAGGGTGTAGGGGAAGAGGTGATTGTCGGGGAGCCAAGCGAATCGGATGGGACGGGGAGCGGGAGGTGACTTGAAGCGGAAATGGGCGACGCAAGGCCGTCGGGTACATATGCTGGGAGGGCAGGCAATGGCTCTGGGGAGGCGGGCGGCAGTCAGCGGAAAGGTGATTGAGGGGTGGATGGCTGCGCGGGGCGGAATCAGGAAGTCTGGGACCGGTTCTGCAACGCCGGGGGGCATGGCGGCGGCTCGTTGATCCTCAGGTCGCTGAACATTCGGGTCGGCTTGCGCGTAGTTTCGGAAGCTCTGCCGCCAGATGTTCGCCAACACGGGCCTCTCCATCGACAGCGCCCGCGTGTGGCGGTCGACCCTGGGTCCGCGTGGGGGCGAAGCCGGCGCACGGCTGTTCGGGGCCGAGCCCATGCGGGAGCCTCAGGTGCTGGGGCCGTTCTCGCTGAAGATCCCGTGCAGGCGCACTTGTGTCAGGCGGGTGATGTGATTACGCTGTAATAATCACATGGCTACGAGGACGCGTATCGTCCGCATCGGAAACTCGCGCGGCATCCGGATTCCGAAGGCGCTGCTGGAGCAGGCCGGTCTGCCCGAGCAGGTGGAGTTGCAGGCCGAGGCTGGGCGGCTGGTGGTGACGGCCGCCCGGGCTCCACGGGCGGGCTGGGCGGAGGCGGCGCGACGAATGCACGCCGCGGGTGACGACGTGCTCCTTGACCCGCCGCAGTTGAGCACCTTCGACGACGAGGAATGGGAGTGGTAGCCCGTGCTCCAGCGGCTCAAGGCAACGTCTACCTGGTGATGCTGGACCCGACCAAGGGAAGCGAGATCTGCAAAACGCGCCCGAGCCTGGTCGTCTCGCCGGACGAGATCAATCAGCATCTCCGGACCGTCATCGTCGCGCCCATGACCGGTGGCGGCGGCGCCTACCCGTGGCGCGTTCTGGCCGCTTCCGGCGCAAGTCAGGCTTCGTCGTCGTTGACCAGGTCCGAACGGTGGACAGAAGCCGGCTCACCAGGCGGCTGGGACGTCTGCGGGCGGAAACCGTGGCGGCGGTGCTGCGGACCCTGCAGGACATGTTCGCGGATCCGGGTAGCGCCGGCGGACGAGGTTCGGTGATTCACTGACTCGGGCGCCGGCTGACGGGAGCACGGCGTAGGTCTCCGGAACTGAGTTCGCGCGCTGACAGGTCAGGCGCCTCCAGGCAGCCGCGCGGTGAACTGGCGGTGCTCGTCGGAGTCGAGGCCCTTCTGGAGCTCTGCGAGGGCGGCGGCGAGGTCGCCGGCCAGCAGGGCGCGGCAGGCGATTCGCAGGCCGGGGAAGACGCGGCTGCGGACGACGCCGGCGTCGTCGGCGGGCAGGAGGCGGTACTCGCCGTCCGCCAGCTCGAACCAGTCGATGCGCTGGTCCCGGGTCCGCCACACGACGTACTCCTGCACACCGTTGCGGCGGTAGGCGCGCAGCTTGTCGTGCAGGTCGATCGACGCGCTGCTCACGGAGACTTCCACGACGAGCTCAGGCGCCCCCTCCAGATAGCCGTTGCTCACCCGTGCCCGGCCGCCGGCCGGCGCTTCGATGCGCAGCAGCACGTCGGGTTGGGGCTCGTTCTCGAGATCGAGACGAACGGTGGCGTTGCCGGCGACGCGGACCCCGGCGGTCGAGGCGGCGTAGACGGCGAGCACGGCTTGGATCGCGGAATGGGCCTCGGCGTGGACGAGGCTGACCAGCGACGGCATGTAGACGATTCCCTCGATCAGTTGCGCCTTCTTGAGGTCCGGCCGCATGGCGTAGCGCCGCTCGAACTCGCATCGCGTGAGCCGGTCTCCGTTCTCCAGGGCGGGCGCCCCCGACGCCGGAGGGTGCGGCGGCGTGGGCCCGGGCGCACCGGAGCCTGGAGTGACGTCGAGTTCAGCCATGGGCGGTAGTGCCTCCGGCCCGAGATTTCAGTTCGCCGCTCCCCGTCCGGCCGCAGGGCCCCTCGGAATCCTCAAGTTCCCAACCCCTTGCAGTGCGATTCAGTTCGCCGCATGCCCGCCCGGCCGCAGGTGCTCGAGGGTGAAGTCGAGCATCTTCTGGCGCAGGTGGGCGTTCTGGTCGGGGTCGACGATGCCGTGGCGCTGGCGCGGGTAGAGCATCAGGTCGAACTGCTTGCCCGCCTTCTGCAGCTCGTAGGCGAACTGCAGGGTGTTCTGCATGTGGACGTTGTCGTCCATGGTGCCGTGGATGAGCAGCAGGGCGCCGTGGAGGTCGGCGGCGTTGAAGCGGGGCGAGCTCTCGCGGTAGCCGTCGGGGTTGTTCTGCGGCGTCCGCATGTAGCGCTCGGTGTAGATGGTGTCGTAGTCACGCCAGTCGGTGACGGTGCCGCCGGCGATGCCCATGGCGAAGCTCTCGCTGTGGGTCAGGGCGTAGCTGGTCATGAACCCGCCGTAGCTCCAGCCCTCGATGCCGATGCGGTCGGCGTCGACCCACGGCTGCTCGCGCAGCCAGGCGACGCCGTCCTCGATGTCGGCGAGCTCCTGCTTGCCGAACTGCTGGTAGACCGGCCACGTCGACACCGCCCCCTTGCCGCTCGCGGTGCGGTTGTCCATGACCCAGACGACGATGCCGTGCTGGGCGAGGAGCTGGTAGAACAGGTTGGCGGTGCCGCCCCAGCGGTTGCGGACCTGCTGGGCGTGGGGGCCGCCGTAGGTGTGCTGGAACACGGGGTAGCGCCGCGCGGGGTCGAAGTCGGGGGGCCGGATGAGCATGGCCTCCATGACGAAGCCGTCCCGTGCCGTGACCTGCAGGAACTCGGGGCTCGACAGCCGGTAGTCGTCGAGGGCGCGGACGCGGTTCTCGGCGATGACGCGGGCCTCGTCGCCGTCGGCCTCGTGCAGCCGCACCTGGATCGGGGTCTCGACGTCGCTCCACGTGTCGATGTACCAGGTGAAGCCGGGGCTGAAGCGGGCGCCGTGGGTGCCGGGGCGCTCGGACAGCCGGGTCAGGTCGTCGCCGTCGAGGCGGACGCGGTAGACGTCGCCGCCGATGGGGCTGCGGCGGGTGCCCGAGAAGTAGACCCACCCGTCGTCCTCGTCGACGCCGTGCAGGGTGCGCAGCTCCCACTCGCCGTCGGTGACCTGCCGGACGAGCTCGCCGTCGGCCCGGTAGTGGTAGAGGTGCTTCCACCCCGAGCGCTCGCTGAGCCAGAGGAACGTCCCGTCCTCGAGCCACCGCGGGTCGCCGTTGACGGCCACCCAGGCCGGGGTGGTCTCGCGGAAGAGGTGGGCCATCTCGCCGGTCGCGGGGTCGGCGAGGTTGAGGTCGAGCCAGGTCTGCTCGCGGTTCTGGACCTGGAAGACGACCTCGTCGCCGCCGGGTGCCCAGCCCACCGAGACCACCAGCATATCGGTCGGTGTGTAGCGGCCCAGGTCGACCCACGTCGTCTCGCCCCCCGCCGCGGGCACGACGCCGAGGCGGACGAGCGGATTGCGGTCGCCGGCCTTGGGATAGTTGGTGTGCTCGAGGCCGAGCCGGTAGGGCAGGTGATCGACGACGGTGAACGCCTGGACGGGGCTCTCGTCGGTCTGCAGGTACGCGAGCCGGGCCGAGTCGGGGCTCCACCAGAAGCCCTTGAAGTTGCCGCGGCCGTAGATCTCCTCCTGGTACACCCAGTCGAGCTCGCCGTTGAGGAGCTCGACGCCGTCGCCGCCCTCGGTGAGCGCCCACTCCCGTCCGGTGTCGACGTCCGCCACGAAGAGGTCGTAGTCGCGGACGAAGGCCACCGTCCGGCCGTCGGGGCTGAACGCGGGCATCTTCTCCTCGGCGGGGTCGCGGGTCAGCCGCCGTACCTGCACCTCGTCGGCGCCCTGCCGGTCGAGGTGGTAGAGGTCGTTCGAGATGTTCATGACCGCGGCGGAGTGGTCGGCGTTCCACACGAACCGGCCCCGCGCCGCACGGCGCGCCGCCGCCGCGCTCATCCCCGGCAGGTCGGCGAGTGCCCGCTCGAGGGCGCCGGCGTCGAGAAACGGCTCGGTGTCGCCGGTCTCCGCGTTCACCGCAAGGAGATCCCGCCCACCGCCACGCTCACGCTCGAGATAGTGCGCATCGTCGATCCAGGTGAGGCCGATCGGGGCGTCGCCGTTGAAGTCGACCCGGCGGTCGGGGTGGTAGATGGCGTCGATGGTCAGCGGCTGCTGCTGGGCCGCCGCGGGTCCGGCGAACGCCAGCGCCGCCAGCAGCGCCGCCAGCGCCGCGCCGGCCACGCGGCGGAGCCCGCGGCGCGCGTCCCGGCCCCTTCGACCGGCCCTGCACCCTGCGCGGACGGCGTCGCCCTCCGGAGCCGCGTCGCTCTGCGTCAGCCCATGCCGGACGTCTCGATGCCAACGGGTCATCATGCCTCTCCTTGCAACACGGGACCGGATCCCCGCAAGACGGGACCGGACGGTTCCGTACGGGATAAACTGGCGCATGCGAGCCCCGTCGCGTCCGGCCGCCGGGCCGGATGCCCCGCGACGGGGAGCGGTGGACCGCCCGGGCCGCCCGCGGCTGTCGGCGGTCGCACGAAGTTGCTAGCTTAGCAGAGATGAACGCGGCGACGGGCCGCGGGCGGGGAGGTTCCATGCGGTATCAGAATTGGCTCGGGACGGCGGCGGCGCTGGTTCTCGCGGCGGCGATCGGCGCGCCCCCGGCGTCGGCGCAGGAGGAGGGCGAGCGCCGCCACCTGCTGGAGCGCATCGACGACGCCTCGGTCGTGCAGCTCTACGCCGACGGCTTCGAGGCCCTGCCGCTACGGGAGAAGACCCTCATCTGGCACCTCTACCAGGCCGCCCTGGCGGGGCGCGACATCTACTACGACCAGCGCTACGAGCACAACCTCGAGATGCGCGAGGTCCTCGAGGAGATCGTCACCCATCCGGACGGGGTCGACGGCGCGACGCTGGCCGCCGTCGAGAAGTACGCCAAGCTCTTCTGGATCAACACCGGCCCCTTCAACAACCTCACCGCCCGCCGCTTCGTCATGGAGACGACCCCCGAGGCGTTCGGCGCCGCGGTGCGGGCGGCGGCCGCCGCCGGGGCCGAGTTCCCCCTGCGCGACGGCGAGGACCTCGGGGCGATGGTCGAGCGCATGACGCCGCTCTTCTTCGATCCCGACTTCGAGCCCATCGTCACCAACAAGACCCCGGGCCCCGGCGAGGATATGCTGCTGGCCAGCGCCAACAACTTCTACAAGGGCGTCTCGATGGCCGACCTCGAGACCTTCGACGAGGAGTATCCGCTGACCTCGCGCCTCGTGAAGGTCGACGGCCGGCTCGTCGAGGAGGTCTACAAGATCGGCGGCAAGTACAGCGACGAGATCGCCGAGATCATCCGCCACCTCGAGGCGGCCGTCCCCTACGCGAGCGAGGCGATGGCGAAGGCGCTGCGCGCCAACATCGCGTACTACGAGACGGGTGCACCGGTCGACCAGCGCGTCTACGACATCGCGTGGGTCGAGGACCAGGACTCGTCGGTCGACACCATCAACGGCTTCACCGAGGTGTACATGGACGCCCGGGGCGCCAAGGGGGCGTGGGAGGCCCTGGTCTTCTACGTCGACCCCGAGAAGACGGGGGCCATCCGGACCATCGCCGAGCACGCCCAGTGGTTCGAGGACCGCATGCCGTGGGACCCCCGCTACCGCAAGGCGGGAGTGACCGGCATCACCGCCAACGCCATCGAGGTCGTCATCGAGATCGGCGACGCCGGCCCCCTGACCCCCATCGGCATCAACCTGCCCAACGACCAGACGGTGCGCGAGCAGCACGGCAGCAAGTCGATCTCGCTCGCGAACGTCATCGAGGGCTACGACCTGTCGCAGCCGGGGGGCTACCGGCAGGAGTTTGCGTGGACCGAGGAGGAGGCCGAGCGCTCGCGGGTCTGGGGCGGCCTCGCCAGCGAGATGACCACCAACATGCACGAGGTCATCGGCCACGCCTCGGGGCAGCTCGCCGAGCGGCTCGGCGGCTCGGCCCAGCCGTACCTGAACGAGCAGTACTCGGCCCTCGAGGAGGCGCGGGCGGACCTGATCGGCCTCTACTTCATCGCCGACCCGAAGCTCGTCGAGATCGGCGTGCTCCCGGCCGACGCGCACGAGGACATCGTGCTCGCGCAGTACGAGGCGTACACCCGCAACGCCCTGCTCCAGTTGCGGCGCATGCGCGAGGGGAACCAGATCGAGCAGGACCACATGCGCAACCGCCAGTTGATCGTCCACTGGCTGATGGCCAACACCGAGGCGATCGACCGGCGGACGCGCGACGGCAAGACCTACTACGTGATGGTCGACGCCGACGCGTTCCGGGCGGGGGTGGCGACGCTGCTGGCCGAGGTGCAGCGCATCAAGTCGGAGGGCGACTACGACGCGGCCCGGACCCTGTTCGAGACCCACGGCATCTACTTCGACCCCGCCCTCCGCGACGAGGTCGTGGCCCGGGTCGACGCCGTCGGGCTGCCGTCGTACTCGGGGTTCGTGCAGCCCCGGCTCGAGCCGGTGCTCGACGACGCGGGGGAGATCGTCGACGTGGCGATCTCCTATCCGATGGATCTGACCGCGCAGATGCTGGAGTACTCCGGCAAGCGCATGCCGTAGCGACTAGCGCAGCCAGCCCGGCGGCACGCCGGCCCGCCGGGCCTCGTCGCGCAGGTCGGTGATGGCCCGGGCGAGCTCGTCGGCCTCGGCCTGGGTTTCCTCGAGCTCGGCCAGCGCCCCCAGGCGATCCTGCTCGATGGCGGCGCGCTGCGCGGGGTCGTCGCGGGCGGTGAAGTCGGCCCACAGGCGGTTCACGCGGGTCTGGAGGTCGTCGGCGCGGTGCTCGGCCTGCTCGAGGGCCCGCCGGGCCTCGGCCATGCGGTTGCGCCACTGCTCTTCGTCGCCGGCGCCCGCGGCCTCGGGGGCCGCGGGCGGGGCTGCCGCATCCGTCGCGGCTTCCCCGGACTCCGCGCCCGCGTCCGGTCCGTCGCCGACCCGCATGGTGAGCCTGCCGCTGTACACGAGGTCGGCGTCGGTGTAGACCCTCGGCGGCGGCGCGTCGGGGCCGGCCTGCCGCGCCAGCGCCTCGCGCCGCAGCCGTTCCTGCCGCGCCACCTCGACGAGGGACTGGGCGGCCGTGTCCGCGACGGCCGCGGAGGCGAAGACGAGCGCGGACAGGACGTGAGACGTGATCGGCTTCATGTGGTTTCCTTCAGTTCCGGACCCCTGTAGGAATGCAGGAACCATGCCGGTGAAACGATCCGGGCCGCCGGCTCGTCCTTCGACGTGCGGGCGGCCCCCTCGCCGCGCCGGGGGCAGTCGCACCGGGGAGACACCGCGCGCATGAACGTCGGCATCGTCTGCTATCCCACCGTCGGCGGCAGCGGCATCGTCGCCACCGAGCTCGCCAAGGCCCTGGCCCAGCGGGGGCACGAGGTGCGGCTCATCAGCACCGAGATGCCGTTCCGGGTGCCCGACTTCCAGGTCGGCCTCGTCTTCCACGCCGTCCACACCCCCGGGTATCCGCTGTTTCGCGAGCCGCAACACCTGTTGTCGCTCGCCAACAAGATCGTCCAGGTGACCCGCGAGCACCACCTCGACGTCATCCACGCCCACTACGCGATCCCGCACGCGACGGCCGCCTACCTGGCCCGGCAGATTCTCGCGAACACGGCGGGGGCGCGCGTGCCGCGGGTCATCACCACCCTGCACGGCACCGACGTGACCCTGATCGGCAGCGACGCCTCGTACTCGGAGACGGCGGCGTTCTGCATCGACCAGTCCGACGGGGTGACCGCGGTGTCCGAGAGCCTGCGCGCCGACACCTACCGGCAGCTTCCGGTGCGGGCCGACATCCGGGTCATTCCCAACTTCCTGGACTGCGACATCCACCGCCGCTCGGAGGACGCCGCCCTCCGCGCCCGCTTCGCGGAGGGCGACGACGCGGTGCGCCTCGTCATCCACGTCTCGAACTTCCGGCCGGTGAAACGGACCGAGGCGGTGATCGACGTCTTCGACCGCATCCGCCGGCGCGTGCCGTCGCGGCTGCTCCTCGTCGGCGACGGGCCCGACCTCGACCGGACGGTCCGCCGGGCCCGCGACCTCGGGCTGGGCGACGCCGTCGTCCCCCTCGGCGAGCAGGAGCGGGTGGTGCCGTTGCTGTCGGTCGCCGACCTGTTCCTCCTGCCGTCGGCGCAGGAGAGCTTCGGGCTCGCCGCGCTCGAGGCGATGGCGTGCCGGGTGCCGGTGGTGGCGTCCCGAGTCGGGGGGCTCCCTGAGGTGATCGAGAGCGGCGTCACCGGCTTCCTGCACGACCCGGACGACCTCGACGGCATGGCCGCGAGCGGCGCGGCCCTGCTGACGGATCGGCAGCTTCACCGGGCTGTCGAGGCGACCGGGCTCGTTGCCGTCCAGCAACGGTTCTGCGTCAACGCCATCGTGCCCCGCTACGAGGCCTTCTACGCCGAGGTGCTCGCGCGCGAGCCGGCGGTCGCGGGCTGAGCTCCCCCGGCAGGTATACTCTGGGGATCATGATGAAGACACGCGCATTGACGGCAATCGGTGCTTTGCTAGTTTTCCTGACGTTGCCGGGGGCGACCCCGCGGGCGCAGCCGCTGGAGCCGGCCAACGGCCGGATGGAGCTCGGGCTCGTGCTGCGGCAGCTCAACAACGCCGGCACGTTCATGTCGGCGGTGGCCCACCCCGACGACGAGATCAACGGCCTGCTGACGCTGCTGAGCCACGGCGAGGGGGTGCGCACCACCCTCGTCAGCGCCACCCGCGGCGACGGGGGGCAGAATGAGATCGGCCCCGAGCTCTTCGACGCCCTCGCCGTGCTGCGGACCGAGGAGCTGGAGGCCGCGCACCGCCTCGACGGGGCCGAGCAGTTCTTCACCCGCGCCGTCGACTTCGGCTACTCGTTCAGCGTCGAGGAGACGTTCGAGAAGTGGGGGCGCGAGATCATCCTCGGCGACTTCGTCCGCCTCATCCGCATCATCCGGCCCGACGTCATCGTCGCGATGAGCCCCGACGGCGAGGGCGGGGGCCAGCACCACCAGGCCTCGGCGATCATCGCGCGGGAGGCCTACTCGGCCGCCGCCGATCCGTCCCGGTTCCCGGAGCATCTCGCGGACGGGCTGCGGCCGTGGCAGCCGAAGAAGTTCTACTTCCGCGACGGGTTCCCCGCCTTCCGTTTCGCCGGCGGGTTCGGGCGCACCGGCGGCGGGCCCGGCGGGCCGCCCACGGGCCTGGGCCGCGGCGCCGCGCCGGCGGGCAGGGTCTCCATCGACCTCAGCCGGTTCGACCCGCTGCTGGGCCGCACCTACGCCGAGATCGGGAGCCACGCCCGCGGCATGCACAAGTGCCAGGGCATGTCGCCCCTCGTCAGCCTGCCGGGTCCGGCGTCGATCCGCTACCGGCTCGACGACACCGTCATCCCCGGCCACGCGGGGCGCGAGGAGCGTTCGCTCTTCGACGGGGTCGACACCTCCATCGCGGGCCTCGCCAGCCACGCCGGCCCCGAGCCGCCGCCCGCCCTCGTCGAAGCGCTGGCCGGGCTGGCCCGCCACGCCGCCACCGCCCTCCAGGTCTACGAGCGGGGCGCGACCGAGGCCCAGCGGGTGACCCTGCTCGCGGGGCTCGAGGCGGTGCGCGCCCTCCGCGGCGACCTCGGCACGTTCGGCCTGTCCGACGAGGCGGCGTTCGAGATCGACTTCCGGCTCGCCCGGAAGGAGGCCCAGTACGAGCGCGCGGTGGTGCTGGCCCACGGCCTGCGGCTCGACGTCCTCGCCGACGACGGCGTGGTGACCCCGGGCCAGGGGATCACGGTGATGGCCCAGGTGGCGAACCACGGCGGCGACCGCGCCACCATCGAAGGGGTCCGGTTCCAGGGCTTCGACGCGGCCGAGTCGACGTGCGGGACCGGGGCCCTCGCCCCCGGCGCGGTGTACCGCTGCGAGACCCCGCTGAGCCTGCCCGCGTCGGCACCGCCGACCGACATCTACTGGGAGCCGCTGCCCGATGCGGCGCGGTACCGGTTCGACCCCGACGTGCCGTTCGGGGCGCCGTTCCGGCCCACGCCGTTCCTCGCCGCCTTCGAGCTCGACTTCGGGACCGCCTCGATCACGGTGGAGCGGCCCGTCACCTTCCGCTACGGCGGCGACCCCTTCGCGGGCGAGAAGCGCATGGAGCTGCACGTGGTGCCGCCGTTCGCGGTCGAGATTGCGCCCGAGATCGCCATCGCCCCCGTGGGCGCGGCCGCGCCCCGCGACGTCCGGGTCACCGTCCGCAACGGGGGGGTCGGCGCCGCCAGCGGCGTCGTCACGCTGGACCTGCCCGACGGCTGGCGGCGGACGCCGGACCGGATTCCGGTGGCCTTCACCCGCGAGGACGAGGCGCGGACGGTCCGCTTCGCGGTCGAGCCCGACCCGGACGCGCCGGCCGGCGACTACCGCATCGGGGCCCGGTTCGAGGCCGGCGGCGAGCGCTTCGACCGCGGCTACCAGGTGGTGGAGTATCCCCACGTGGAGCGGCGGCACCTCGTCCACGCGGCCGAGGCGGCCATCAAGGTCCTCGACGTGCGGCTCGATCCGGACCTGCTCGTCGGCTACGTGGACGGGGTCGGCGACGAGGTGCCGCCGGCCATCGAGCAGCTCGGGGCGCGGCTCGAGCACATCACCGGAGACGAGCTGAGGTTCGGCGACCTCTCCCGCTATGACGTCATCGTCACCGGGGTCCGGGCCTACGAGCGGAACCTGGTGCTGCGGGCGAACAACGACCGGCTGCTCGAGTACGTCGAGGCGGGCGGGACCCTCGTCGTGCAGTACAACAAGTTCGAGTTCAACGACGCGCAGTACGGGCCCTATCCGGCCCGCGTCGGCCGCGGCCGCGTGACCGACGAGTTCGCGCCGGTGCGGATCATCGCGCCCGACCACCCGGTGTTCGGCTATCCGAACGCGATCTCCGACGCGACCTGGAGCGGCTGGGTGCAGGAGCGCGGGCTGTACTTCCTCGCCGATCGGGATGGCGCGTACTCCGACCTCGTCGAGCTGAGCGATACCTTCCCGTTCAACCCCGGCGACAAGCGCGGGGCCCTCGTCGAGGCCCGCTACGGCGAGGGGCGCTGGCTCTACGTCGGCCTCGGCCTCTGGCGCCAGCTTCCCGCCGGCACCCCGGGGGCCTACCAGTTGCTGGCGAACCTGCTGAGTCTGGGCGGCGAATCCGCGGCCGAGTGAATCGAGGCAGGAGTCCGGGCCGCGGACCGGCGCGGACTCCTGCCGGGTTGCTTTCAAAGCGACCGCAGGGTCGCCCGCGCCGGTTGACTACGGCTCCGACAGCAGGTAGACGTCGCCGGTGGGCTGCGACGCGCCGCCGGCGGGCTCGATGGTCACAGCCATCGCCGCCGGCGTCACCCCCTCCGGGATCTGCAGGGTCACGGTGGCGGAGCCGCCGGCCTCCGGGAGGACCAGCGCGGCGGGGACGGGGGCGGCCTCCGGGGTGACGAACCAGAGCTGGTAGGTCTCGCCCTCGGGCGGGGGAGGAAGCCCGGTGGCGAGGAAGGCCATCAGGCCCGACTCGGTCCACAGAGCGCGTCCCGTGCCGACGGGGGCGAGCGGCTGCCCGGCCAGCGTTAGGGACCGGACCGTCGGATCGATCGCGATCGCGATCACCTCGTCCCGCCGGGCGGCCTCGAGGTCGGCGACCGTCGCCTCGAGCTCCAGGATGTCGGCCCGGGTGTTGGCCGCCTGCGCGTCCGCCTGCAGGTCCGCCATCTGCCGGTGCAGCGCGGCCACGTAGGATCCGCCGCCGCCGGCGACGGCGACGAGCAGGAGCGCCACGAGCCAGAACAGGGGCCCGAGCCCCGACTTCCTCGGCGCGGTCGGCGGAGTCGCGTCCGGCGCCGGGCGGATGACGGGCTCCTCGCGCGGGGCCGGCCCGGGCTCTGGAGGCTCGGGGGGGGGCGGCGTCCAGCCTGCGACCTCCCGCAGCACCCGTTCGCGCAGGGCCGGCGGCGGATCGATGGGAAGCGCCGTCTGCGGCAGGTGGTGGGCCACCGGCAGCAGCGAATTCACCTCCCGGACACAGTCCATGCTGGTTTCGAGGTGCTCCTCGAAGCGGCTCCGCTCGGCTTCGCCGAGGGCCCCGAGCGCGTACAGGGCGGCGCGGTCGCTGTAGTCGTCGTCGATCCGATCGGTCATGCCGTCAGGGTCTCCCGCAGGCTCAGCAGACCGTTGCGTATCCGGGTCCGGACCGTCTCGGGGGGCTGCTCGAGGCACTCGGCGATCTGGACCGCGGTCAGGCCTTCGAGGCCGGCGAGCTCGATGGCGGTGCGCTCGATGACGGGGAGATCGGCCAGCGCCGCCCGCAGCCGGGCCACCGCCTCGGCGGACAGGGGCGGGCGCTCGTCGGCGATGGCGGGCATGGGCAGCTCGACGACGGCGGGGTCGTCCGGGGGGGACGCGGAAAGGGCCCGAAGCCGATCGATGGCGCGGCGGCGGGTCGCCGCGAGCAGCCGCAACGCGGTCGGCTCGGCTTCGCCGTCGGCCCCCTGCAGGCGGGACCAGGCGTCCGCGAAGACCGCCTGAACCACCGTCTCCGCCTCCCCGTGGTCGCCGAGGATGCGCAGGGCCAGCCCGTACATCGCCCGGACGTGCCGGTCGTACAGCACCTCCAGGGCGTGCGGATCCGCATCGGCCATGTATGGAAGTTTACTTCACCCGCCTCCCGCGCGCGGGCCGGGGGGCGTTCCCGCCCGGGGACCCTGACCGTCCGACGCCGGTGCCGGGCCGCCGGGCGCGGGCGGTTCGGTGTCCGCCTCGCGACCGGGGAGCGCGTTCGCTCACGGTCGAGGGTCGCCCGATGCGGGTGGGGACGCGGGCAGCCCGGTTCCCGGCTCCTAGCCCGCCCATCGTCGCCTTCGGCTCCGCTGGGCGCCCAACCAACCCTGCAGGAGTCCGCGCCGTTCTACGGCGCAGACTCCTGGCCCGGGTCCGCTTCCGCTCGCGGTTCCGGGCCGGCCGGTACGGGCGGGGTCGCCGCCGGTCCCGCCCCGGGCTCCTGTGCGCTCAGCCATTCCTGGACGCGTTCGAGCACGGTGGCGATCGCCGCCCGCTGGCGCTTCAGGCGGGCGCGCGCCCGGAGGGGTGTCTGCCGGGTGGCGAGGAACGCTCGGACGAGCCGGACGACCGCGGCCTGCCGCTCGACGGCGCTCAGCCCCGTGAACGCGAGGGCGACGAGCCCCACCGCCGTCGCCGCCCCGATGCCGCTTCCGAACCACAGTCCGCTCGCGACGGACAGGGCCGCGATCCAGGCCCCGTAGACGACGGCGCCGCCCACGACCTCCCACGCGGCGCGGCTCTGGGGGTCGGGGGCCCGGCCGCTGAGCGCCCACGTGGCGTGGTACGGCACCGCGAAGCACACCAGAGCGAGCACCGCGAGGGGACCCGTCACGAGGGCGCGGCCCCCCTCGCGCAGCACGAACCGCAGCACCTGGCTCGCGGGCATCCGCCGGTCGAGGTCCTGCTCGCGCAGGCCGAGGGCGCGAAGCTGCTCGTCGTGGGCGAGCACGTCGGCGAGGATGGCGTCGTAGCGGTCGGGGTGCTCCTCGCGCAGGCGGTCCATGCCCCGCGCGATCAGCCGCCGCCGGCGGACCCGCTCGGCCGGGTCGCGCGAGACGCCGCGGGCGGCGGCGTAGAGGCGGTCGACGCGGTCGACGAGCGGCAGGTCGGCCCGCGGGTCCGCCTCGATCATCACGCGGCGGAGCCGGGCGGCGATGCGGTCGGTCAGGACGCGGGTGGCCTCGTGCGGGTCCGCGCGGAACGCGTCGACGAGGTCGGCGGCGTCGAACGGCCGGCCGTACATCGCGGTCATCCTCGACCGGAACATCGGCAGGCGGTCGAAGTTCAGCCCGACCGGCACGATCGCGACGCGCCGGCCGGCCGCGGCGGCGGCCAGCGCCATGCGGGCGGCGCCGGTCCTCAGCGGCTCGAGGCGGCCGCTGACGTGGCTGATGCCCTCGGGGAAGAGGCAGATGACGTCGCCCTCGGCGAGGGCCCGCTCGACCGCCGCGAACGTCTCGGCGTTGCGCGAGGTGTCGACGCCGGCGTCGATGCGGCGGTAGACGGGTATCGCCCCCGACCGCCGGACGAAGGGGCTGAGCACGTGCCCCTCGAACAGGGTCGACTTGGCGAGGAACCGGACCGGCCGGGTCGCCGTCCCCTGGATGACCGCGGGGTCGAGGACGGTGTTGGGGTGGTTGGCGACGAGGAGGACGGGGCCCTCGGGCAGCGGAGGGCCGACCCGGTCGATGCGGTAGAAGATCGA
This sequence comes from Vicinamibacterales bacterium, assembly GCA_965207615.1. Taxonomy (GTDB): domain Bacteria; phylum Acidobacteriota; class Vicinamibacteria; order Vicinamibacterales; family UBA8438; genus JAJEEA01. The sequence continues at coordinate 5,057,376 of CBDBMZ010000003.1, read as the reverse complement.
CGTCCCCAGCCCCGCGAGCCGCCACAGCACCGGGCTGCCGGGATACCGGCGGTCGGGCACCTTCCCTTCCGGCGGGGTCATGACGGGCGCATTCTAGCCCGGAGAGCGTCGCTTGCGGCTCCGCTTGGCGCCTGACCGGCCCTCCGGTGGTCCGCGCCGTTCGACGGCGCCGACTCCTAATCGCCCCAGTCGTAGCCGATCCGCGTGTAGTAGTAGGCGCCGCTGTAGCCCCACGGCGTGTATTCGCTGTACAGCTCGCCCACGTCCATGGCGAGCTCCGAGGCCTGCGAATAGGTGTCGAGCACGTTCTGGCCTCCGATCGCCAGCATAGTTCCCCGCCCGAGGTCGATGCTCAGCTCGAGGTCGACGATCGGCCGGCCCTGGAAGAACCCGTTGTGCAGGCCGCCCGCCGGTACGTAGATCCCGGTGGCGTGGCTGAGCCCGCTGTCGTAGTCTTAACAGCCATACATGGTCCGTTGCTGTTCACGGTTGGCCGTAGCATTCCATAAATAGCTGTATAATTGGTGCTTATGGCCTCCATCGGCAGGCGGAACGGAATCGGGAGGTCTTGTCGAATCCGCTGGCATCCTGTATATAATATGGGAATGGAAAGCGGATACACCACAGCGAACGCACCCCGGAAAACCAAGCCCAAAGGCCGACATCCCGACAAGGCCCTCTCGGCCGCCTTCATCCGCTCCGCACCGCCAGGACGGCACTGCGACGGCCAGGGCCTGTACCTCGTCGTCCAGCCCACGGGAACACGAAGCTGGGTCCAGCGGATCGTCATCCGGGGGCGGAAACGCGAACTCGGACTCGGCAGCACCGCCCTCGTCCCTCTCGCCGAGGCTCGCGACCAGGCCCTCGCCAACCGCAAGCTCGCCCGCCAGGGCGGCGACCCGCTCGCCGAGAAGCGCCGCAGCCAGGGCATGCCGACCTTCGCCGACGCCGCCGGGCGCGTCGTCGAACAGAAGCGGGCCGGCTGGCGCAGCCCTCGACACCCGCAGCAGTGGTTGAGCAGTCTGGAGCGATACGCGTTCCCGCGCATCGGGGGTCTGCCCGTCGCCGAGGTCACCCGCGCCGACGTGCTGGACATCCTCAGCCCTATCTGGCACGTGAAGGCGCCAACGGCCCGGTGCGTGCACCAACGGGTCCACGCGGTGCTGGAGTGGGCCGTGGCGATGGACTACCGTGTGGACAACCCGTGCGATCGAGTGCTGCCGGTGCTCGGCGCTCAAGGGGACATCGTGCAACACATGCGGGCGTTGCCGCACCGGGAAGTCGCGGCGGTGCTCGCGACCGTGCGGGCATCGGGGGCGACGCCCGTGGTCAGCTTGGCGTTCGAGTTTCTGGTCTTGACCGCGGCGCGGTCCGGCGAGGTACGTGAGGCGCGATGGGCCGAGATCGACACGACGTACCACGTGTGGACCATCCCGGCCACGCGGATGAAGGCGAAGCGCGAGCACCGGGTTCCGCTGTGCGCCCGAGCCGGCGAGATCCTCGAAGCGGCGCGGACGCTCGGCGATGGCGACAGTCCGCTGGTGTTCCCAACCGGGGGCGGGAAGCCGCTCGACGACAGACGGTTCCGCCGGCTGCTGCAACGGCACCGGGTCGCGGCCGTTCCGCATGGCTTCCGCTCGTCGTTCCGCGACTGGGCGGCCGAGGAGACGGACCATCCGCGCGAGGTCATCGAGGCGGCGCTCGCCCATGTCGTTGCGAACCGCGTCGAGGCGGCCTATGCGCGGTCGGACCTGTTCGAGCGTCGGCGGCGGCTCATGGACGACTGGGCCGCCTATCTTGCGGATGGGCGCGGCAGGTGACGCCGTTCGCCGGCACGACATGGCGGTCCCTAGAGGCTCGGACCGAAGTCCCGCTCCCGCCCGCGCTGGCGGCTCTGCCGCCGCATCATCTCCACGGCCCGCGCAACGTCGCGGCCAGGGCCGCGTAGTGCTCGGTCAAGCTCGTCACCTGCCCGCTGAGCCGCTCGACCTGCCGCCGCAAGGTCTCGACCTGCCGCTGCCAGGCTTCGGCCTGCGCGGCCTGCTGCGTCCGCTCCCGCTCGAACTGCTCGGACAACCGCCGCAAGGCCGTCATCAACTGCCGATGTAGCTCGTCCATAGAGCTCCCTCACTCGCTCGACAGCTTCACGGCAGGCCGCCCGCCCACCCGCCAGGGCGGATTGCTCAGCGTCCCCGCCGGCAGCACCACGAATCGCTCGCCGTCGCTCTCCCGAAACCACACGCCCCAGGTCGTGTCCTCCATGCGCGCCAAGGTCGAGCGGGCCTCCTCGATGTCCAGGCGCAGCGCCACCAGCACCTCGATCTGGCGCTCGATGGTCGTCCACAGCCAGCGCGTCCCCGCCCAGCTCCCGACGCAGATGCCGAGCGAGAGACTCAGGCCCACCACCAGCGGCCTCAGCCACGCGCGCCGCAGCACGGCGCTCAGCCGTCCGATCCCCTCCGCCGTATCGGCTTCGATGGTACGCAGCGCGCCGTCGACGACGGCGCTCAAGCTCTTGCCGCGCCGCCGCAGCTCGCTCGCGACCGTCTCCTCGATCTCCCGGTTCTCGGCCTCCAGCCGGCGGCGGAGCCGCGATGTCAACTCGTTCGGGGTTGAAGTCATGCTCGTACAACGCTCCTTTCAGCCGCCACCGCTTCCCGCTCTCCGGGTCGCGGGCGGTCACGTAGTCCCGGCCCTGGCGCGGCACCTCGAAGCCCGCGTCCTCGAGGGTGGCGACGACGTCGGCGCGGCTTCGCACGAGGCCGTGCTCGACGCGCTGCACCAGGTAGTCCCGGATCAACTCGCGCGGGTCGGCCTCGTGCTCCAGGCCGGCCCGCAGGTTCGCCGCCTCGATGTAGGCGCGGTGGCCGGGCTGCTGCGCCCTCGCCCGCGCCGGGTCGTCGGGCCGGCTCCAGCCGTGCTCGTGGTTGAAGGCGTCGCGCAGCGGGTCGAAGGTCTTCTGCCAGCCGGGCGGCGCGATGTTGAGGCTCTTGCCCGTCTCCAGGTCGCACCGGGCCGTGAGGACGTGCACGTGGACGCCGCCGCCGTGCTCGCGGTGCAGGACCGCCGTCCACGCGTAGCGGTCCGGCTCCAGCCCCGCCCACGCCGTCTTCTCGAACTCGTCGAGGACTGCGTTGATCTGGGCGTCGGTCGGCCGGTCCTCCGGCGCCCACGCGATCACGATCGAGCGGTACTTGTGCTCGAAGTCCAGCGAGTCGGCGACGGCGGCGACCATGTCGGGGTCGCCGCGGAGGACCTCGACGCCCTCGCGCTCGCGGCCCTTCGCGTCGCGCTCGCCGACGAGATACGCGGCCGCCTTGCCGGCCGAGCCGGTGCCGCGCGGGAGGCACCTAATGTGCATCGCCGCCGTCTCCGCCGATGCGGGTGAGCTTGCGCAGCTCGTGCTCGAACGCCACGAGGTGGGCGATCACCTCGACGGCGTCGACCGCCGAGGCGTTGGCGTTGGCCCAGCGGGCGAGCTGGTTCAGGTTGTTGCCGATGCGGGCGACCTGGCGGGTGCGCTGGCGCTCGGCGTCGGCCGCCGCCGCGGTCCAGGTGCGCGTTCGCGCCATGGCCTGCCTCAGCAGGTCGGACAGCGGCACGCCGACGGCCGCGGCCTTGGCCCGCCAGTCGGCGATCTCGGCGGGCGCGGCGCGCAGGTGGATCTGCCCGGTGCGGCGACTGGCCATCAGGCGGACCGTCGGGGGGTGCGGGGGGCGGCGCCCTCCGCCGGCCGGCCCGTCAGGGCGACGGCCGCCGGGGGGTCGAGGGGGGCGGAGCCTCCCCCTCGCCAGCCCCAATGTGTACACATTGGGTCGGCTGGCTCATGCTCACCAACGAACCATGAGCCGGTTCCGACCACGGGTGCTCGCTCTCTCCTCGACACGGCCGGGTCCTCTGCTGCCCGTCGCGTGGATCGCCGTGTCATCCTTGGCTGCGCGGGGGCCGCTCCGAGCCGGCTCGGGGCCGGCTGGCGATGAAGTCGAGCACCTCCTGCTCGACCCAGCGGACGGCCCGGGTGCCGATGCGGATCGGCTTGGGGAACCGGGACTCGGCTATCAGGGCGTAGATGGCCGAACGGGACAGGGCGGTCACCGCGGTCACGTCGCGCAGGGTCAGGAGTCTGGGCATGGCGCCGGCGCTCGACTGCACAGGGGAGGCGTGTGGGTTGGTCGTCATCTGATGCGCTCCTCGATGAGATGGACTACTGTGATCCGTCCGCGAACGGGCAGGATCGGAGCGTATCAAGCGCCGTAACTGTTTGTAAAACAAGGAGTTACGTCCATTTTTAACCGTTTCCGTCCAGGTCTGGCCGCGTGAGGCCAACCGAGCCTGCGAGGAACCTGTTCGGTCCTCACCAATCCGACGCGGTGCAGTCAGGTCGGCTTTTTTTTCGTCGCGATAGCTCGAGCCGGGCGGATTGCACAAGGGGGGTGACCGGACGGTGCTTGCGGCCCGGCGTTGTTCGCCGGCGTGGACTCGGTGAACCTCGAGGAACGCCCCAGGGCGCCAGCGCCCCTTCGTCGCGGTGGTGTGTGCCCTTGCCGGCTTGGGCCCCTCGTCCCCGTTGCCGCGCAGAGCGCGGCAACGGCAAGGCGCGCACAGCGCGCCCGATCCAGCCGCCCACGATGAGCAGGGGGGCGGGCTACCACATCAGCGCGCCCCCTATATGGACGCTCCTCCGTTCGCAAGCCCCTCCACTCGGCTAACGGGCCGCGCCTTGTTGCGGCCGGACTACCTCCGACGCCGCCCCCACCTGTGCCGCCTGACGCGCCGTGCGGCCACCTTTCCGGGCGAGGGCTCAACGCCACCGCCGCCGGGCCGCACGCGACCGGGGCTTCGTGGGACGCACCGTTGCCCGTGGTCGGCCAGCGGCGCCGCGTTGCAGCGGGCCGGCCCGCCTGACGACGACCACGCCGGCCGAAGGGCGGCGTGGTGCGAGCGCCCGCTCCGCGCTGGCCGGGTCGTGACTCCCGGCCATGGGCCAACAAGGCCCATGCCGTCCGCGCGGTCTTGTTCGCGACGCTTCCCCGTTCGCAAGCCCTCCACTCAGCGAACGGGCCGCGCGTTGTTGCGGCCGGAAGCTTGCTTCCGGCCTAACCAGCCCCGTCCATCGCGGCGGGTGTCGCGTCACCCGCAGGGGCGGAACGCACGTGGAGCAGCCGCGCTTGCGCGGCTTGACGCGATGCCCGACGCGATGGCTCCACCGTCGGCGACCATCTGGAGCGCCGCCCGGTCAGGGGCGGCAAGGACGTTCCGGTGTGGCGGGAACAGGTTGCACTCCTATATTCGGCCTGTTCGTGCAGGACTGCGCCTGCTGGACCCGATGGTATCCGCACGACCCGCGCCTCATCCCTGTGACGGGCTTCGTGCCCCGTGGGGGCGCTCAGGCTTGGCGGGTCGAGGTCTGACCTGTTTGCCATCACACCGTCTCGTCCTCGCAACCTCCGGCGGGGGCCTCCTGTGCTTCGTGTCGTCCGTCGCCACCAGCGCTCAGGCGCGCTGGCCCGCGAAGTTCGGGTTGTACTCCCGGTCATGGGCCAACAAGGCCCATGCCGTCCGCGCGGTCTTGTTCGCGAGCGCCACCGCAGCGACGTTCAGCGGGTGACGGCTGACCAGCCGCGACTGCCACTGCGGCGGCGCCTTCATGCGAGTGAGCGCCGTGCGGGCGCCGTGGATCAACACGGTGCGCAGATACGTGTCCCCTCGCTTGGAGATGCCCAGCATGCGGACCCGCCCGCCCGTGCCGCTGTGGCGAGGCACCAGACCCAGCCAGGCGGCGAACTCGCGGCCGGACCGGAAGGCGGCCGGGTCGCCCATCATCGCCACCACGGCGGTCGCGCCCAGCAACCCGACGCCGGGGAGCGCCGCAATCCGCTGGCTGGCCGGGCTGTCCCGGTGCCATGCCTCCAGCCGCTGCTCGATCACGCCGACCTCGTCGTCGAGCGCGGCCACCCGCGCCCACTGCTCGCGCAGCGTCTCGACCAGCATCGCCGGCAGCCGCTCCGAAAGCCGTTCGAGAATCCCGGCGATGTCCCGCTTCATCCCGCCCCGGCCGCGCGGCATCACCTCGCCGTACTCGCTCAGCAGACCACGCAGGCCGTTGATCTGCGCCGTGCGGAACTTCACCAGTTGCTGCCGCATCCGGTGCAGCGCCAGCACCGCCTGCTGCTCTTCGCTCTTGACCGCCACCGTCTTGACGCCGGGCTGCCGAACCGCGGTCCAGATCGCCCGCGCATCGGCCGCGTCGTTCTTGTTGCCGCCGACGAACGCCCGCACCATCTTCGCCGACACGAGACGGACCTCATGGCCCAGCTCGCGCAGCCGCCGCGCCCAGTGCTGCGAACCGCCGCACGCCTCCATGCCGACGACGCACGCCGCCCGATTCGCGAAATGCTCCACGAACTTCGCCCGGCTCAGCCGCCGGTCCACTATCTCGCCCGTCTCCGGGTCGACCCAGTGCAACTGGAACACCCGCTTCGCCGTATCCACGCCGACGACCGATCTGATAGCCTTCATCTCGGACCCTCCCGGTTTGCCTGGGAAGACCTCACGTGTCTTCCCCCCTGGGCACTATGATGCCGTCGGCCCGTGGGGGGTCCACCTCGTTGCCCCCCTCACCGACGGTTACCCTGAGGGGGAGCGTCCATTCCATTCCTGTGCGCCCCGAAGGGCCGTTTTCCGGGAGGTCGCTCAGCGCGGACGACGGGTTGCGGCGTGCCGGCTGGGGACGGTTGACGTGGACGTGGAGCGCGTTTCGAGGATCTGCTGGGGGTCGACCTCCGGGAGGTCGTCGGGCGCCGCGCATGGCGCGGCTCCGGCGTTTCAGTCGCGGCCGAAGCGGCGGGGTAAGTCGACGTCGAGGGCGTCGAGGTCGAAGTCGCACACCTCAGCAAGGCGTTCGGCGATCCGGGAGCCGGCCAGGGCCTCGGGGAGTTGGTCGGGCCAGTCCTGGTACTCGGCCTGCAGGGTCCGGAGCTCGGCCAAGGCCGCGGTCCACCGCGCCGGCCGGGACTTCGGCCGGGCCGGACGTCGCGGCTGAACGGGGATGCCGGCGGCGCGGCGCTCGCGGAAGCGGCGTTGCCGTTCGGCGGGGGTGAGGGCCATCCGAGTCCTATTTGTAACGCCGTTACGTAACGGCGCGGCAGCGAGCGTCCGCGGCAACCCCCTATGGCCCCCTCGACCCGCTCGACCGCGATCTCCGCGGCCAGGGCCTCGCACGCCTCGGCGGCCGGAGCCCCGACGGCCGCGGCGACAGCCCGGGTGACCACCGACCACCGCGGCGACCGGTGCCGCGAACGCCGGGATTTCCGGTCAGTTCGAGCAGGCGAGCCCGCGCGTTTCGATGCCGGAGAGGACCACGGTGCGGCGTGCGGCGCGGTCCGAGGTAAGCGTTCGGTGGGGCCGGTAATGCCGCAGCCCGACCATCGTCGTCGGACAGCGACAGAACCCGGTCCTTCTGGTCGACCCCGTGCTGACCGAGACGGGGGCGCCTCGGCCGTGCGATGCAGCCGGGCTCCTGGAGGAGATGTCCGGCTACGCTAGGACCGTGCGACCCGGGCGGTGCTATCGAAGCCGTTGCGGGGCCGCAAGAGCGAGAAGCGGGAGAGGCCCCGCACCAAGGCAGCGACGCTGCTCCGGCCGCACCGGTTGCCGATGCGGTGCGTTTTGTGGTCTGCTACGGTACTATTCAGCTGACAGATGGGGCAACGACATCGACGGCTGGTCGCGGCGGCGGCGTACTGCATCTGGCTGTTGACCGTGGCAACGCTAGCCAGTGGCCAGGCCGAGTTGGACGTGGCCGAGTTGCACCGCACCGCCGACCAGGGCGACGCCGCCGCGCAGGCCAACCTCGGCTTCCTGTACGCCAGCGGCCGAGGCGTTCCGCAGGACTACGGGGAAGCCGTCCGCTGGTATCGCCTCGCTGCCGACCAGGGCAACGGCAACGCGCAATATAACCTCGGCTTCCTGTACGCCAACGGCCGGGGCGTTCCACAGGACTACGGGGAAGCCGTCGGCTGGTATCGCCTCGCTGCCGACCAGGGCCACGCCTTCGCGCAGGGCAGCCTCGGCGAAATGTACGCCGACGGCCGGGGCGTTCCGCAGGACTACGGGGAAGCCGTCCGCTGGTATCGTCTCGCTGCTGACCAAGGCGACGCCTTCGCGCAGGCCAACCTCGGCATCATGTACGACTTCGGCGGGGGCGTTCGGCAGGACTACGGGGAAGCCGCCCGCTGGTATCGTCTCGCTGCCGACCAGGGCAACGCCTTCGCGCAGTACAGCCTCGGCTGTCAAGCGACACTCAAAACTGACCCCCCGGCGACATCGAAAACTGACCCCCGAAGAAACGGCGTATGTAGATCGACTTCCGGCGATTCACCGCGTTCCGTGAGCACCGTGGACGGCCGGGCCGCCCCGTCCAGGCCGGGCCGCAAGGCCCACAATTGCCATCCGAGCCGCGGGGCGGACGGTGTGTCACCCGACAGGGCCGTAGCATCGCGGAGGACGTGCGCAGCACGTTGACACGCCGTCCGTCCCGCAGCTACGCGCCCCGACCGCCCGACAAGCTGCAGTGCGTTCCGGGACCGGATCCGGGACTCGCCGGCCTGCCGCCGCTCCCGGTAACGCGCCTGCCGCTCCGCGTTCGTCAACGCCACGACCACTGCCCACCGTTACGTAACGGACCGGGGGCAGGCGGCTCGACCCCCGGACGTTCACGACGTCGAGCGTCGGCGGGCTCGACCGGGGCCGCGTGGCAGCGGGCCGGCCAGCCTGACAACGGCCACGCCGGCCGAAGGGCGGCGGCACCGGCGCGTGAGCGTGAGTCCCTGTCTGTGCTCGCCCTGATGTCGGTCGCATGGTCATGACGACGCCCCCGAGCGGGTCTCCGACGCGACAGGCTTCGGGGCCGGGATCCTCAGGGCGCCCGCCCGACGCTTCTCCCGCAGCCTGTAGCTCTCCCCGGTAATCGTCAACACGTGGCTGTGGTGCAGCAGCCGGTCGAGGATCGCGGTGGCGACCACGGCGTCGCCGAACACCTCGCCCCATTCGCCGACCGAGCGGTTCGACGTGATCAGCATGCTCCCGCGCTCGTAGCGCCTCGAGACGAGCTGGAAGAACAGGTGCGCGGCATGCGCCTCGAAAGGGAGGTACCCCAGTTCGTCGCAGACCAAAAGTCTGGGCTTGGCGTAGAAGGTCAGGCGGTCCTCCAGCCGCCCCTCGCTGTTCGCCTTCACCAGCGCCGCCATCAGCGCCTGAGCCGTCGTGAACAGGGTCGAGTAGCTCTGCCGGATCGCCTCGCGCCCGAGCGCGACCGCGAGATGCGTCTTCCCGACCCCCGGCGGGCCGAGAACCAGGAGCGCGTCGCCGTGCGCCACCCACCGCGACGTCGCCAGCTCCCGCACTTGGCGCCGGTCGACGCTCGGCTGCGCCTTGAAGTCGAAGTCGGCGAGCTCGCGCACCATCGGGAAGCGCGCGATCTTCAGCGCCATCTCGATGCGCCGCTCGTCCTTGCGCGAGACCTCCCGCTCGACGAGCATCGCCAGCGCCTCCCGCAACGTCAGCTTCTTCTCCGCCGCCTCGTCGAGCAGGTTGTCGAGCTGGTCGCGGATCGCCGTCAGCTTCAGCCGCGTCAACCAGCCGAGAAGCGTCTCATGGTCCACGGCCATCAGAAGCTCCCCCCGGCCACGGCCGCGTACTCGTCGAGCGGACGCAGCAGCTCCGGCTTCGGCCGGACCGCCGCGGTCTCGGCCGGACGCGGGCCGCCGACGACGCCGACCAGGTGGGCCCGGTCGGTGACCCGAGCGTGGCGTCCCTCGTGCTCGACGTGCTCGGCGACAACCTTCGGGCCGTGGTGAACGCGGACCCGGCCGCCGCTGACCACCACCCGCACCCGCTCGCCGATCAGCCGCCACGGCACCGAGTAGGCGTTGGTGTCGACCACCACCGCGCAGTCGGCGTGGACCGTCCGGGTCAGATCACGCAACTGGCCGAACGGCGGCCGGCCCGCGCAGGGCCGAAGGCGCTCCGCTTCCCGGGCAAAGCGCTCGAGAGGGACTTCACCGGTGGTGCCGTGGCGTCGCCGGTCGGCGATCTCCCGCTGCCACCACCCCAGATGCGCGTCCATCCCCGCCCAGCTCTCGAAGCGATGTCCGGCGATGGCGCTTGCCTTGACGTAGCCGACTCCCCGCTCGTCCTTCCCCTTCGTCCGGGCCCGATACGGCGCACACGCGCGCGGACGGAACCCCCAGTGGGCCGCGAACGCCAGGAACCGGTGGTTGAACTCGACCTCGCGAGTCGACATGTCGTGATTGACCACCAGCGGCCGCGGGTTGTCAAGCAGCACCTCCCTCGTCACGCCGCCAAAGTGATTGAACGTGCCCTCCAGGCCGCGGAACCAGGACGACTGCCGCTCGTGCCTGAACGTCGCCACGTAGCAGCGCCGCGAGTAGCCCAGCGTCGCCACGAACAGGAACACGCGCACCCGCTCCCCGGCAATCGGCACCCGCCGCTGGCCGAAGTCAACCTGGAGCTGGCGCCCGGGCGGAGTCTCGAACCGCACCGTCGCCTTCGCCTCGGCCGTCAGCAGCCGCCGGAACGGCGCGACGGCCCGCTCGACCGTGCGCAGGCTCACGTCGATGCCCTGCTCCCGCTCCAGGTCCTGTCGCACCACCTCGGCATTGCCGCCGTGCTGGAAGAAGCGCTCCTTCAACCACGCCTCCTGATCCTCGAGCTTGCCGCCACCGGCCCGCCGGCTGTACGTCATCCAGCCGTCGGCCGCGACGTAGCGCTTCACCGTGTTCTTGCTGCACCCGAACTCCCTCGCGATGCGCCTCAGCCCCCAGCCGAGTGCCCGCAGGTGCAGCATCGCCTCCACCTCGTCTGACTGCCTCATCTGTGCCCGTGGCCTCCCTGCCCACGGGCCGACATCCTCGCATCGCTTCATCTGCTGACTCCCTCCCTTGGCCCAGGGGGGTCAGTTTTCAGTGTCGCCAGGGGGTCAGTTTTCGCTGTCGCCTGACATCGGCGGCATGTACTACAGAGGCCGGGGCGTTCGGCAGGACTACGGGGAAGCCGTCCGCTGGTATCGTCTCGCTGCTGACCAAGGCAACGCCTTCGCGCAGGCCAACCTCGGCATCATGTACTACAACGGCCGGGGTGTCCCGCAGGACTATGGGGAAGCCGTCCGCTGGTATCGCCTCGCTGCCGACCAGGGCAACGGCAACGCGCAATATAACCTGGGCCTCATGTACGGCAACGGCCAGGGCGTTCCGCAGGATGACATCGCGGCTCACATGTGGGCGAATCTCGCCGCCGCGCAGGGCCATGAGAACGCGCGCGGATTGCGCGATTTCCTCGCCGAGAGAATGAGTTTCGAGCAGATTGCCGCCGCGCAACGAGCCGCACGCGAGTGGCGCCCTGCATTCCAGTCACAGAGCCGCTGAAGCGAACCGCCAGCGCCGGATCTGAACGTCCGGGTCAGTCTCTCGCGCGTGTCGAGCATCAGAGGCGCCGCCGGGGCTGGATCGTCAGCCCGCTCAGGCTCGCGTCGCTCGGCGGCGGGTCGTTGCGTTCGTCGTCCCGGATCTTCACTTTCGGATGTTGGCCACCACGAGGAACCGAGGCCGAGGCCGGCGCTGAGGACGCGGCGGTTCAGGCGTCCGCCTCGCCTTGATTCGCCGTCCTGCTGCGTTCCCCGCGCCAGGCGTTTGCCTCGACTCGACCCGACCCCCCGGTCGCCCGCCAGTTGGTCGCTAGACAGAATCCCCTTCCTGCATCCGGCTCGTTTCGACCAGTAGCCAGATCATCTTCTCGACGATCTCTCTCCGTTCGGTTTCATTGGGCGTTCGGATCAGCCGCCCTTCGCGCAGGTTGTCGGAGGTCCACCGGAGGATGTACGCCAAGTCGGCCTGCATTTCTCCGTCGAGGTCCTCGGCTTCGAGGGTGTGGATGTCCAGCGCGGCGTTCTCGAGCCGCTCGTTGAAGGTGCCGTCGCCGCATAGGCTGCCTATACCGATGACCATCTTCTCGTGCACGTAGTCCGGGCTTGTGCCGTTCGCTTTCGTCATGTCGTCTCCACGTTGTTCGGCCGTCTCCACGGGAGTTCCTTTGCACTCCTCGCGCCTCCGCCAACGGCTTCGCGCTGCAGCCTGCGGGTCTCCTGTTCGGGGGTTCCTGGGATGCCTCTCGAGCGGGCATGGCGCGCCCTGCGTGCCCGGCGTCGCGGAGATCGGCACCTGTGCGCCGGTCGCCCTTCTGGGCGCGGCGGATTGAGATCGCCGTCGAACGCAGAGTACCACGCCGCCGCACCGACACTGACGACCCTGACGAACGGACGGCTGCCGGGCGACAGTCGGCGGCCAACCGGTACCCGGCCGCACGATTCGGTTATCGTGCCATCGGGCGGCGCCTGCGCGTTGACGCGGTCGAGCTTGACGCCGGATTCGCGCGCGAGTTCGGGATTCTCCTCAACCAGCTTGGCCACCAACTTCTTCTGCCTCGGCGCGGCTGCCGTCTCGGCCTTGTTCGCGTAGCTGGCGTCGGCGGGCGGCTCAACATGGAGACCGAAGAGGGCGCGGTCGTCGGGCTGCCTCAGGGCCCGGATCTGCTCCTCAAGCCAGCCGAGGCTGATGTCCGTCCGCGACGTCTGCGCCGCCCGACGACGTCGACCCCGTGCTGATCGAGACCTTCGTGGAGGCCGCACCGCCTCGGCCGGGCTGCTGGACGAGATGTCCGGCTCTACGCGGGGACCTCGCGACCCGGGCGGTGCTGTCGAAGAGTCCCGGGATCCGGGATCCGGGAATCCGGGAACAGCTCGGACGACCCTGTGGATTCCCGTACGGAAAGTGGTAACGGAGGGGGGAATCAGGGCTGGCCTGTTGTTCACAAGTGGTCTCTTATGAATCACTTGCGGGAATCTCGCCACTTACGTAGTCGTACCAGCCGCCGTAGTAGCTCACGCGGCCGAGCAGGCTGGTCGGCCCGAGGCGCTGCGTCACCGCCGCGTTCCACCGCGTGCGGGGTAGCGCGTAGGCGTACTCGGCGGTGCGCCGGGCGTTCAGCAGTCCCCGGTCGTTGTCGGTCACCTCGGTGCGGGTGTAGTTGAACGCGGTGCTGACCACGGTGTTGCCGCGCAGCGCGAGCGGCGTCCACGTCGAGACCACATCGATGCCCTGGGACGTCGTGCCGAAGGCGTTGGTGAAGAACTGGAAGTAGCGCAGGTCGCGCGCCGACGGCACCCCGGCCGCCAGCAGGTCGACGACCTCGGCGTCCGTCAGCGTGAAGATGCTCGTGACGCCGATGCGGTCGGACACCTCGATGCGGAAGTAGTCGGCCGTGAAGGAGAACGAGCCGCGGTCGAGCACCACGCCGCCGGTGTAGCTGATCGATTCCTCCGGCCCGAGGGGCGCGCCGCCGCGCAGTTGAGCCACCGGCGAGTTCGGCGGAATGATCGCCTTGATGATCAGATAGCCCGCGGTGGGGTCGAACCAGCTCGACAGGTTGAACGCGTTCTGCTGTCCCGGCGTCGGCGCCCGGAACCCGGTGCTCACGCTGCCGCGCACGAACCCCACGCGGCCGGACACCTTGCCGTTCGTCGTCGCGCCGAAGTCCTCGAAGCGCTCCGCCCGGAGCGCCCCGCCGACCGTCCAGCCGCCGTCGGCGCCGGTCGCCTCCAGGTCGCCGTAGGCGGCGAAGTTGGCGCGGCTCCAGTCGCCGGCCTGCAGCGACCCGTGGCCGGGGTAGCCGTGGGCGCCCGCGAAGAAGCCCTGCGCGTTGTAGGGACCGACGGCCGAGGTGGCCGGGTCGCCGCTGCGGATACCGTACCGCTCGTCGCGCCATTCGACGCCGGCGGCGAGGTTGACGAGGTCCGTGACCGGGTACGAGACGTCGGCGTGGAGGTTGATCTCGCGCTGCCGGTCGGTGCCGATGTCGAACGAGGTCGGCGAGTCGGGACCGAGAGAGGCGTTCACGGTGTTGCCGATGAACAGGTCGGCGTGGTGGACGCCGAGCGATCCGCTCACGTCCCAGTCGAGGTCGCCGGCACCGCCGCGCGCGCCCCCGACGATCGCCATGTCGGTCACGGTTCCGCCCATCCGCGGCGTGTAGCCGCCCGGGAATATCTCCTGCACCGAGAAGCAGTCCGGATCGTCGAGCACGCGCTGCAGGGCGGCCGGATCGGGCCGGTCGTCGGTGACCCTCACCGTCGGGCAGCCGGCCGACCCCTCGCCGCGCGCTGCCCGCGCATCGCCTATCAGCAGCGTGCGGCCGTTGTCGTTGCTGTAGACGCCACGCTGCACGTTCGGGTTGCGGAAGAAGAAGCCGCCGGTCACCGTCTTGCTGGCGTAGTTGGTGTGGGCGTAGAGCTCCACGCCGGCGGGCAGGGTGTAGCCGAAGTTGCCGAAGAGGGCCAGGTCGTCGTCGACGTCCGGCGCGCCCCAGATCTGCGGCGCCTCGGAGACGACGTGGGTGTTGCCGGCGGCGATGAGGGCGACGGCGTCGCGGCGGGGCGCGGCGCGGTTGGTCGGGTTCGACGCGCCGACCTGCAGGCTGAGATTGGCGAACCCGTTGCCACCGAGCGGCAGGCCGGCGTTGCCCGCCAGCCGGTACGACTCCCCGTCGCCGGCGCCGAACATGCCGGTGTCGAGCTGCAGGGACCCGCCCGACGCGGCGTCCTTGAGCTGGAAGTTCATGACGCCGGCAATCGCGTCCGAGCCGTACTGGGCCGCCGCTCCGTCCCGAAGCACCTCGACCTGCCGCAGCGCGATCGACGGGATGGTGGAGATGTCGGGCGCCTGCGAGCCGTACGCCACGCCGTTGCCGCCGTGCCAGTCGATGATCGACGCGCGGTGGCGCCGCTTCCCGTTGACCAGGATCAGCGTGTGATCGGGCGCCAGGTTGCGGAGCATGGCCGGCCGGACCACGGTCGACGCGCCCCCGATCGGCTGCGTGTTGACGTTGAACGACGGAATGACGTTGCGGAGCTGGTCCTTCAGGTCTCCCCCGCCCTGCCGGCCGAGGTCCGCGACGGTCAGGACGTCCACCGGGACCGACGACTCGGTGGCGCTGCGCGGCTCCGCACGGGAGCCGACGACCACCGTCTCGTCCGTGAAGCCGGCGAGGAGGCTCTGCATCTCGGCCGGCGACAGTCCCAGCGCCTCGACCTCGGCCGGCGTCATCTCGAGCGCGCGCCCGAGCTCCTCGAGCAGCGTCTGGCTCTGCTCGTCCCGTGGGCCGGCTTCCTGCCTGGCGGCGCCGCCTGCCTCCGCCGCCGCCTGCGCGGACCCGCCGAACGTCATCGCCATCAGAACCGTGGCCAACGCGGCCAGTGCGTACTCGCGCCTGATGTGCAAAGCTCCCCCGCTTGTCGGATCAGATAGAGGTCTGCCCGCGCGCCTGCGCGATGGCCGCCATGATGATGGACGCCGGAACAACACGCGTAGCGAGCGAATCGCCCGGGATCGCTCCAACGAGACCGTGTCAGGTGCGGCATCCACCCCAGAGATTATTCGGCCGCCCCGCACCGGCGCAAGTTGACATCTTTATGGAAATACGGGAATACTTCTCACCATGAAGACGACGGTCGACATCCCCGAGGCTCTCTACCGCCGGGCGAAGATCCGGGCGGCCGAAGAAGGCACGACGCTGCGCGCACTGCTGCTGGCGTCCCTGGCGGCGTCGCTCGATCGCCGGGCCTCGCCCGCCGACCCGCTTCCCCGCCGCGAGCGCTTCGAGGTCGACGACCGGGGCTGGCCGGTCCTGAAGCGGGCGCCCGGCGACGCCACCGTCATCACTGACGAGCTCGTGAACCGGCTCCGCGCGCGCGAAGGGGTCTGAGCGTGGACTTCCTGCTCGACGTCAACGTGCTGATCGCCCGGGCCGACTCGCGCCATGAGCACCACCGGCGTTGCCGGCGCTGGGAGGCGGAGCACGCTGATGCGGTCCTGTGCACGTGTCCCTTGACCGAGAACGGGTTCCTCCGCATCTACGGCCACCCCGACTATCCGGGCGGCCCCGGCTCGCCCGGCGAGGCGCTCGTCGAGCTGCGTCACCTGCTGGCATTGCCCGGCCATCGGTTCCTGCCGGCCGACCTGACCGTTTCGCACGCACCGACGTTCGGAGATCTGTCGGGCGTCTCGCCGAGGCAACTCGCCGACCTCTATCTGCTCGCGGTCGCCTCGCGGCATGGCGTGCTGTTCGCCACGATGGACCAGAGCGTGCCGGCGGCGCTGATCGTCGGCGGGCCCGCGGCGCTCCACGTGATTCCCGCGGGCCGGCCCTGACGCGGCCGCCGAGGCCGGCGCCGACGGCGGTAGCGACCGACCGGTCGACGCCGCCGATCCTGACTCTCGCCGGGTCGGAACACGCTGCGCCGGTGCCCAACTGCGCGACCGGTGACGGAACACGCGTGAGAGGCGTTGGCCCGCCACGGGTTGCCTGTCCGCTACGGCCGTGCGGCGGCGAACCGCAGGCGGACGTAGTCAACGACCCAGGTCCCGTCCGGGCGCTGGATGCGCGGGGCCAGCCGTTCCCGCATCTCGGCGAGCAGGGCCTGCCGTTCGGGCTCCGGCGCCGCGGTGATGAACGGCTGGGCGAAGACCTCCAGCCAGTGGACCACGTCGCCCGGGAGCGGGGTCGGGCGCGGGAACCGCTGGATGGAGTCGACCCGGAAGCCCCGCCGCTCGAGGCGGGCGCGGTAATCGTCTTCCGTGGGGAAGTACCAGGGATCCGCGGCGGCGCTGTCGACGCCTCGCGCGCCGAGCGCCTCGGCGAAACACTCGCGGACCGAGGCGACGCAGCCGGCGCCCCCGCATTCGGCCACGAACCGCCCGCCCGGCCGCAGGGCCCGCCAGACGCTGTCGATGGCGGCGTCGGCGTCCCGAACCCAGTGGAGGACGGCGTTGCTGAAGACGCCGTCGAACTCGGCGTCGAAGGGAAGCTCGCGGGCGTCGACGATGCGGGCGTCGAGCCCCCGCTCGAGCGCCGCCCACACCTGCTCGGGGCTGCTGTCGACGGCTACCACGAGGCACCCGGCGTTCCGCAGCCGTTCGGTGAGGGCGCCGTCGCCGCAACCGAGGTCCAGGATGCGCTCGCCGGGCTGGGGGGCCAGCAGGTCCACGACCGGCGCGCCGAGCTCGGACACGAACCGGGCGTGCGCGGCGTAGGATTCGGGGTCCCAGTGCTGGGTCATGACGTTGTCGTCTTGCTTCCGGCTTCGCTCCGCGGCGGGCCGGGCTTCCTACGTGCTGTCGAGGGCGAGGGCGCCGGTGTAGATGGCCATGCCCACGACGGCGTCGATGCCGGCGGCGTCGAGGGCGTCTATCTCTTCGCGGGTGGTGATGCCCCCGGCGGCGGTGACGCGGCGGGTCGTCGCCGCCGCCACCGCGCGGGCGGCGTCGAGGTCGGTGCCGGTCATCAGTCCCTCGCGATCCACGTGGGTGTAGAGGAACTCGCCGCAGTAGGGCTCGAGCTGCCGCACCGCCTCGACCGCGGTCACCTCGACCGGCTCGGTCCAGCCGCGGATGACGACGCGGCCGGCCTTGCTGTCGACCGCGCCGATGATCTTCTCGACTCCGACCGCATCGGCCAGTGATCGAGCGAAACTCGAATCCGGCCGACCGCCGCGGAAGAGGGCGGAGCTGACGATGACGGCCTGCGCCCCGTAGCCGAGCACGGCCTCTGCGCGCGCGATCGAGCGGACGCCCCCGCCGATCCGGCAGGGCAGCCGCGGCGCGACCTGCCGGACCAGCGCGTCGTTGTCGCCCGACCCCATGGCGGCGTCGAGGTCGATGAGCTGCACCTTGGGGAATCCGGAGAACCGCGCCACCCACCCGTCGAGGTCGTCGCTCTCGATGGCGAGCCGCTCGCCCTGCACGAGCTGCACCACGCGGCCGTTCTTGAGGTCGATGGACGGGATCAGCATGGCGTGGGGTTCGCCTGGGGAGCGGCGGCGCTCCCCGGGGCGCCTCGCGGCACGACGCGGCGGTTCTCGATGTCGATGGTCGGGATCGGCATGAGCTGGGGTTACCGCGGGGCGGCGTCGTCGGCGGGCCGGCCCCGCCTCGGCAGGCGCACGGGGATGCCGTGCGCGTGGAGGTGCGCCTTGAGGTCCTCGACGGCGTGCTCGGCGTAGTGGAATATCGAGGCGGCGAGGGCGGCGTCGGCCCGGCCCGTGGTGAAGACGTCGACGAAGTGGTCGAAGTTGCCGGCGCCGCCGGACGCGATGACGGGGATGGGCACGGCCGAGGACACCGCCGCCGTCAGCTCGCAGTCGAAGCCCGCCTTGGTGCCGTCGCGGTCGATCGAGGTCAGGAGTATCTCGCCGGCGCCGCGGTCGGCCGCCTCGCGCGCCCACTCCACCGCGTCGCGCTCGGTGCCCTGCTGGCCGCTGCGCACGTAGATGCGGAAGCGGCCGCCCTCGCGCTTGGCGTCGATGGCCACGATGACCGCCTGGCTGCCGTAGCGCCGGGCCAGGGTGGTGATGAGCTCGGGCTGGGAGAGGGCCGCGGTGTTGATGCCGACCTTGTCGGCGCCGGCCTCGATGGCCGCCTCCGCGTGGTCCTCGCCGCGGATGCCCCCGCCGACGCACAGGGGCAGGAAGATCTCGCGGGCGACGGCGCGGATGGTCTCGGCCAGTGCCTTGCGCCCCTCGATGGTCGCGGTGATGTCGAGGATCACCACCTCGTCGATGCCCTCGCGGTTGTAGCGGCCGGCGAGCGTGGCGGGGTCGCCGGCGTTGCGCAGGCCCTCGAAGTTGATGCCCTTGACGACGGCGCCGTCGCGAACGTCGAGGCAGGCGATGATGCGTTTCGACAGCATGGCGCTCTGTTGCACCCGGCTATGGCACCCGGCGCAGGAAGTTGCGGAGGATGCGGAGGCCCACGTCCGACGACTTCTCGGGGTGGAACTGCACGCCGCCGACGGCGCCGCGCTCGACCGCGGCCGCGAACTCGCCGCCGTAGCGGGTCGACCCCACGCAGCTCCCGGTGACGGGGGCGGCGTAGGAGTGCGTGAAGTAGACTTGGTCGCCGTCGTCGACGCCCTCGAGCAGCCACGAGTCGCGGGTGCGGTGGAGCGAGTTCCAGCCCACGTGCGGCACCTTGAACGCCTCCGACCCGTCGTCCTCGTCGGTGATCAGGCGGCACGTGCCGGGCAGCAGCTCGAGGCCGGGGTGCCCGGGCGCCTCGGCGCTGCCGTCGAAGAGCCACTGCATGCCGACGCAGATGCCCAGCATGGGCCGCTCGCGCGCGATATGGTCGCGGATGGCGGCGCGCCAGTCGTCGCCGAGGGCCGCCGTCACCTCGAAGTTGCCGACGCCGGGGACGATGACGCCCTCGGCCTCTTCCAGGTCCGCCGGCGCGGCCGGGGTCGTCACCGGCGCCCCCAGGTGGGCGAGCGCCTTGCGCACCGACGTCAGGTTTCCCGCGCCGTAGTCAATCAACGCAATCATCGCGCAACACCGTTCCCGCTGCTCCTACATCAGTCCCTTGGTGCTCGGCAGCCGCTTCGCCATGCGGTCGTCCTTGTCGCACGCCACCCGCAGCGCGCGCGCGAACGCCTTGAAGATCGCCTCGACCTGGTGGTGGCTCGACCGGCCGTAGAGCACCTTCACGTGCACGTTGGCCCGCGCGCCCAGCGCGAACCCCTCGAAGAAGTCGTGCAGCAGCTCCGACTGCAGGTCGCCGACGAGCCTGACGCGCAGGCGCAGGTCCACCACCGCGTGGGGGCGCCCCCCGAGGTCGATGGCGGCGACGCCGAGGGTCTCGTCCATCGGCATCACGAAGTAGCCGGCGCGGTTGATGCCTCGCCGCGTGCCGACGGCCTTCGAGACCGCCTCGCCGAAGGCGATGCCGACGTCCTCGACGGTGTGGTGCTGGTCGACGTCGAGATCACCGGCCGCGTCGATCCGCAGGTCGAAGGCGCCGTGGCGGGCCACCAGCTCGAGCATGTGGTCGAGAAACCGGATGCCGGTGCCGACCTCGTACCGGCCCTGTCCTTCGATGCCCAGGCGAACGGTGATCTGCGTCTCCGTCGTGCGCCGCTCGACTCTTGCGCGTCTCATGGCAGCATCCCGCCGTTCACGGTAGCCGGCGGCGTCATCGGCTTCCCTTCACGCGCACCCGCACCGACTCGGCGTGGGCGGTCAGCCCCTCCGCCTCGGCGAGGGCGAGAATGGTCGGGGCCAGGTTTTCCAGCCCCTCCCGGGTGATGCGCTGCGCGCTCTGCACCGAGACGAAGTCCGACGCGCTGAGCCCGCCGCGGAACCGCGCCGCGCCCCCCGTCGGCAGCACGTGGTTCGACCCCGTCGCGTAGTCGCCGGCCGCCTGCGCCGCGTGGGGCCCGACGAAGACGGTGCCGGCGCGGGTGGCGCGCGCGGCCACCGCCTCGTCGAGGCACACCAGGTGCTCGGGCGCGATGTCGTTGGCCAGATCCACCGCCTCGTCGAGCGAGCGGGTGACGACGATGACGCCGTTGCGCTCGATGGACGTCCGCGCCGGCCCGTCCGCCGGCAGCCGCTTCTCGACCTGCCGGGCGACGCGCGCCGCGAACCGGCGGTCGGGGGTGAGCACGATGGACCGGGCGTCGGGGTCGTGCTCGGCCTGCGCGACGAGGTCGGCCGCGATCCAGCGCGTCTCGCCGCGCGCGGCGACGATGACGATCTCGGTGGGGCCGGCGTGGAAGTCGATGGGGCAGTCGGCCGACACCAGCGCCTTGGCGGCGGCGACCCACGCGCTGCCCGGCCCGACGATCTTGTCGACGCGGGGGACGGTGGCGGTGCCGTAGGCGAGGGCGGCGACGGCATGGGCGCCGCCGAGCCGGAACATCCGCGTGACGCCGGCGATGGCCGCCGCGGCGAGGGTCGCGGGGTCGGGGCGCGGGCAGGCCACGACGACCTCGGGCACCCCCGCCACCCGCGCCGGGATCGCGGTCATCAGCAGCGACGACGGCAACGGGTAGCGGCCGGCCGGGACGTAGCAGCCGACGCGCTCGAGCGGGGTCACGCGCTGCTCGATCTCGACGCCCCCGGTGACCGTGGTGCGCCACCCGCGCGGAAGCTGGCGCCGCGCGATGCGCCGGATGTGGCCGGCCGCGGTCCGCAGCGCCGTCCGCAACTCGGCGGGGACGGCCTCGAGCCCCGCCCGCATCTCCTCCGGCGACACCTCGACGGGGCCGTCGAGGCCGTCGAAACGCCGCGCGTAGCGCAGAAGCGCCTCGTCGCCGGAACGGCGGACCGCGCTCACGATGCGGGCGACCCGGCGGATGAGGCCGGGGTCGACGTCGTCGCGGCGGTCGATCAGGCTCCGGACCGCCGCCCGATCCGACGAGTCTACGATCTGCATCCGAGGGCGATCCTGTCGATCGGGAGTCCGGCGGTCTCTTCCGTCGGCGCCACCTGGCGGACGGCCGGGCGATCCGACGAGTCGATGGTCCGCATCACAGCACGATCTTGTTCAGGGGGAACTCGACGATGCCCTCCGCCCGCGTCGCCTTCAGCTTCGGAATCAGCTCGCGCACCGACGACTCCTCGATGATCGTCGACACCGCGACCCACGCGTCGTCGCTGAGGGGGGCCACCGTCGGGTCGTGCAGGGCCGGCAGCAGCCCGAGCACCGCGTCGAGGTCGGCGCGCCGCACGTTCAGCATCAGGCCCACCCGGCCTTGGGCCTCGATGGCCGCGCGCAGCAGCAGCGCAATGTTGTCGATCTTCGTCCGCTTCCACGCGTCCTCGAGGGCGGCGGGGTTGGCGATGAGCTGCGGGTTCGACTCGATCACGGTGTCGATGATGCGCAGCCGGTTGGCGCGCAGGGTCGAGCCGGTCTCCGTCGCCTCGACGATGGCGTCGGCGAGCAGCGGCGGCTTGACCTCCGTCGCGCCCCACGAGAACTCCACGTTCACCGGCACCTCGAGCCGGTCGAACCAGGCCTCCGTCACCCGCACGAGCTCGGTCGCGATGGTGGCGCCGGCGAGGTCCTGCGGCGTGCGGTACTTCGAGTCCTCGGGCGCGGCCAGCACCCAGCGCACCTTGCGGAAGCTCTGCTTCGAGTAGACGAGGTCGGCCACGTCGACGACCTCGTCGCCGGTGGCGGCGTGGTGCTCGGCAATCCAGTCCTGGCCGGTCAGGCCCGCGTCGAGGGCGCCGTGGGCGACGTAGCGCGCCATCTCCTGGGCCCGGATCAGGGTGCACTGGATCTCGGGGTCGTCGATGGTGGGGTAGTAGGAGCGCGAGCTGGTGTAGATGTTGAAGCCCGAGTTCGCGAAGAGCTGGATGGTCGAGTCCTGCAGCGACCCCTTGGGGATGCCGAGCCGTAACGTCGTGTCAGCCATGATCGAATCGGTGAGCGGTTGATTCAGCGGGGCGAGGCTTCCGCGGCGGTCTCGTCCGCGAGCGGCTCGAGCGTCCGGAAGAAGCACGTCCGCTCGCCGGTGTGGCAGACGTTGCCTTCGCCGTTGCGGGTGACCCGGAGCAGCACCGTGTCGTCGTCGCAGTCGACGAGGATCTTCCGCACCGAGAGGGTGTTGCCCGACGTCTCCCCCTTCATCCACAGCTTGCCGCGGGTGCGGCTGAAGAAGGTGGCGAAGCCCGAGCGGCGGGTGAGGTCCAGCGCCTCCTGGTTCATGAAGCCGACCATGAGGATCTCGTCGCTCGAGTCGTCCTGCACGACGGCGGGGATGAGTCCGTCCAGTTTCGAGAAGTCCATGTCGTGTCCTGCCGTGCGCCGGCGCGTGGGCCGGTGGCGCGGATCGCTGTTGCCCGACGGGCCTCCAAAAAAAAAGCCCCGCCGGGGTTGTCGGCGGGGCGCGGTCGCATGCGTTGGCGGTGACGGGCGGTCGAGCTACCTCACATGCAGATCCGCAGCCCCGCCCCGGTGGGCGGTGGGCTGCGCCGTGTGGTGACCGTGCCGCAGCATCATGATCTGAAGTACCCTAGCCGACGCGGTCCGGCGTGTCAAATCGGCGCCGGCCGGGTCCGCTGTTCAGCGGTGATGCCCGTACCGACCGAGGCGGGAGGCGTTGACGCGCGCTTGCGGGGGGAGTGACGCCCCCGGCCGGCCGGGAGAGCGACGTGGAGAAGCGCGATGCCTGAGAGCGTCGGTTCGGGAACCGGTCGGTGGGTGGCCCTCCACTCGTGCAACGTCCGCGTCTGCCACTGGATCAACGTCGTCGCCGGCGCCTACCTGCTGCTGAGCGGCATCCACATCTTTCTCGACTTTCCCGAGCTCTACTGGGGCCATACCGGCTACCAGGGCTACCCGGCGATCTTCCGGCTCGCCGACTGGGGCATCTCGTGGGACGAGGCGGGGGCGATGGGCGACCGCCGCTGGGGGCGGAACTATCATTTCACCTTCGCCTGGGTCTTTCTCGTCAACGGGCTCGTCTACGTCGGCTGGAACGTCGCGACCGGCCGCTTCCGCGACCGCCTCGTGCCGCGCCGGGACGAGCTCACGGCCGCGCACCTCGGGCGCGACCTGCGCGCGCATCTCCCCTGGCGCCTGCGCGCGCGCACCGCGGCGACCAGCTACGGGGTGCTGCAGAAGCTCTCCTATCTCCTCCTGCTCCTGGTCTACGTGCCCCTGATGACGCTGACGGGGCTCGCGCAGTCGCCCGGCTTCACGGCCGCGATGCCGTGGCTGCTCGACATGTTCGGCGGCCGGCAGTCGGCGCGGACCCTGCACACCATAGGCACTGTCGTGTTCGTCCTCTTCGTCGTCGTGCACGTGCTGGAGGTGGTGGCGGCCGGCGCCGTCAACCGCATCCGTGCGATGATCACCGGCAGGTTCCGGTTGCCCGCGGAGGAGTCATGAGCAAGCCGATAGCCGCCCCGCGCCGCCTCGCCCGCCCCCGGACCCTCTCGCGGCGCCGCCTGCTCGCGCACGTGCCCGCCCTCGGCGCGCTGATGGCGGCGGGATGCTCGCGGGACGTCTACGTGCCGCCGCACGTCCGCGGCGGCCTCGTCGGCGCCGCCGACGTGCTCACCATGAGCACCAACCGCCTGCTGCTCCGCGACCAGCCGCTCGCCCGCGAGTACGGCCCCGCGGACATCGCCCCCGAGTTTCCGACCTGGGGCCAGACCAACCCCGACGACGAGGAGTACCAGCGCCACCGGCGGGAGGGGTTCCGCGACTGGCGCCTGCCGGTGGGCGGGCTGGTGGGCAGACCGCGGTCGTTCTCGCTCGACGACATCAGGCGGCTACCGTCGCGCACCCAGATCACCGCCCACGTCTGCGAGCAGGGCTGGTCGGCCATCGCCGAGTGGACCGGCGCGCCCCTGCTGCGGGTGCTCGAGGCGGCGGGCGGCCTGAAGCCGGAGGCGCGCTACGTGATGCTCGACACCGTCGACGGCTGGTACGAGGGCATCGACCTGTTCGAGGTCGTGCACCCGCAGACCATCCTCGCCTACGGCCTCAACGGCGGCGACCTGCCGGTCGGCAACGGCGCGCCGCTGCGGCTGCGCGTCGAGCGCCAGTGCGGCTACAAGAACCTGAAGTTCCTGAAGTCCATCCGGGCGGTGGACTCCATGGCCGGCTTCGGCCGCGGCACCGGCGGCATCAACTCCGACTGGGGATTCCACTGGTACGCCGGCGTGTAGCTGCCGGCGGTCGCGTTTTCCGCCGGACTCGACCGTCACCGATGGCGCGTGGGCAGGCACCGTCGCTCGGCGGAGCCCCGGGACGGCGCCGGCACGGGCCGCCGGCGGCGCTCGTCCGGCTGAAGGCGCTCGCGCGGCTGCTCCGGGCTCGAAGCGGGCCGGCCTCACCCTCGTACCGCGGCGACACGCCCTCGTGACACGAGTGGCGTCGCTCGCACAATGGACGGTTTGTCGATAGACTTAGGGGCTTGCTCCGGCGGGGGGCAGGCGTCCACGGGGGTTGGCGAAGCGGGCTCGCGGGTCGCAGGTCATCGGATCGGGTTGAACGGCTCCATGAACGACGAGATATCGCGCGCGCCGGGACATCGAGGCGGGTCGGACCCGTCGCCGACGGGTACGGCTGGTGCCGGCGTGCGGGTGTGGGCGCTCGCGATGGCCGTCGCCGTCGCCGGACTCGCCGCCGGAGCGCCGTCGGCGGCCGGGCAAGCAAAGTCCACCGTGGTGGTCGCGCCGTTCACGAACGTGAGCCGGCAGCCCGCCGACGACTGGATTGGCGCGGGCATCGCCGAGACGATCGCCATCGATCTGCAGGACGCCGGACTCGAGGTCGTGCCGGACCGGGCCGTCGAGCCGAAGCGCCTCGGCTACGGCGGCGCCTCGCGCGAAGCATTGGACGCGCCCGCCACCCTCGACGCCTATCGCCGGCAGCGGGTCGCGTGGATGATCGACGGCACCCTGCAGCGGGTCGGGGACGCCCTGCGCGTCACCACCCGGATCGTCGACGTCGAGACCGGCGCGGTGGAGTTCGGCACGCGGGTCGACGGCACCCTGTCCGACCTCTTCGGCATCCAGGACGAGGTTGCGGCGGTGCTCGCGGACCGGCTTTCGGGGGGCGCCGCCGGATCCGTCGCCGCGAGCCGAAACGTGCCGGCCGGGCCCGCGTCCAGGTTCACGCCGGCTCGTACGGGGCCCGGCCGTCTGGCGCCGGCGTTCCGAAACGCGCCGGCCCCGCCCGTTGCCGCCGCGGTGCCTCCCTCGGTCGCAGAGCCTCGGCCCTCCGTGCCCGGGCTTCGGCCCGTGGCCCCCGAGCTTCGGCCCGCGGCGCCCGCGGCCGGGTCCGAGCAGCCCGTCAGCGGCGCCCTGGCCTTCGGCTCGGCCCCCGCCGGGTCCGCGCCGACCGGGGACGGCGGCCCGCGTCGGCGCCGACCGGGGGGCGGGGGGTTCGCGCCGACCCCGCTGGGCCGCCCCACCGCGGTCATCGGGCGAACGAACAATCCGCCCGAGATCGACGGCCGGCTCGACGACTCGGTCTGGGAGACCGCCGCCCACATCACCGACTTCGTCCAGATCGCCCCGGTCGAGGGCGCGCCGGGGTCGGAGGAGACCGAGGTGTGGATGGCCTACGACAGCGACCATCTCTACTTCGCCTTCTACGCCCACTACACGCGGCCCGAGACCATGCGCATCAACCGGGCCGACCGCGAGGAGATCCGCGGCGACGACCGCATGGCGATCCTCTTCGATCCGTTCCTCGACCAGCAGCGCGCCTACCAGTTCGAGGTCAACGGCTACGGCGTGCAGGCCGACTCGCTCGTGAACGCCGACGGCAGCACCGGCTTCTCGCGGTCGAGCGGGAGCGGGTCGGCGAGCCGGGGCAGCGGTCCGCGGCGCAGCGGCGGCAGCGGCATGAGCAGCTCGGGGCAGTTCGGCATCCGTGGCGACGACTCGTGGAACGCGCTGTTCGACAGCGGCGGCCAGGTCGTCGCCGACGGCTGGACGGCGGAGATGCGGATTCCGTTCAAGAGCCTGCGCTATCCGTCCCGCGCGGCGGGGGTGGGCCACCGGTGGGGGTTCCAGATCACCCGGGTCATCCGCGACAAGTCCGAGGCGCAGTCGTGGTCGCCGATCTCGCGGGGCGTGGCCGGCCAGCTCACCCAGTTCGGCACCCTCGAGGGCCTGTCCGACATGTCCCTGAGCCGCAACCTCGAGCTCCTGCCCGAGGTGACCGGGTTCAGGCTCGGCTCGCTCGACACCGCCAGCGGCGAGTACTCGACCGACGACCCCACCGGCGAGCTGGGGTTCGGCGTCAAGTACGGCATCACGCCGAACCTGACGGCGGACGTCACCTACAACCCCGACTTCTCGCAGATCGAGTCGGACCGGCCGCAGATCGAGACCAACCAGCGGTTCGCCCTCTTCTACCCCGAGCAGCGTCCGTTCTTCCTCGAGGGGCAGGAGATCTTCCAGACCGCGACGCCGCTGACGCTGGTCCACACCCGCACCATCGTCGACCCCCGCTTCGGCGGCAAGCTGACCGGGAAGGTGGGCCAGACGACGCTGGGGGTCGTGGTGGCCGACGACGAGGCGGCGGGCCGTCTCGACGATAGCGCGCACCCGCAGTACGGGACCACCGCCCAGACCGTCCTCGGCCGCGCCCGCTACGACTTCTACGCCGAGTCGTACCTCGGCGCGATCATGACGGCGCGGGAGTTCGGCGCCGACCACAACCGGGTGGCCGGCATCGACGGGCGCTTCCGGTTGGGCCGGACCCACCGCGTCAGCTTCCTCGCGGCGGGCTCCGAGACCGAGGACGAGACCCTCGGTTCGCTCTCCGGGGGGGTGTTCGAGGCCGATTTCTCGAAGCAGGGGCGCAACGTCAGCTACAACGTCGCGCACAGCCGCATCGATCCGGGCTTCCTCACCAGCACCGGCTTCCTGCCCCGCGTCGACCTCCAGCAGACCAGCGGCACCGCGTCGTACCGCTGGTGGCCCGAGTCGACCCTGATGACGTGGGGCCCCTCGGTGACCTACCTGCGCCTCTACGACCACGGGGGCACGCTGCAGGACGAGCAGCTTCAGGGCACCGCGAGCTTCTCGTTCCGCAACAACATGGCCATCACCGGCATGGTCAACCGCGACCTCGAACGTTACGGGGCTATCGACTTCCGGAAGACCGGCTTCGGCTTCTTCGGGGTCATGAGCGCCCGCATCCTGTCGATATACGGCGGCTACAACTGGGGCGACGGCATCCTCTACGACAGCGACAGCCCCTACCTCGGCTGGTCGACGGTCGGCAACGTCAACTTCCGTTTCCAGCCCACGTCCCGGCTACGGACGGAGTTCACCATGGTGTCGAGCGACTTCGTCGAGCCGATCTCGCAGACCGACATCTTCAACGTCAAGATCTTCCGCACCCGCACCACCTACCAGTTCACCGACCGGCTGCTGGCGCGCTACATCATGGAGCACAACACCGCGGCCGCGACCTTGGGCAACAACGTGCTCTTCACCTACCGGGTGAACGCGGGCACCGTGATCTTCCTCGGCTACGACGACCGCTACCGCCAGGGCATGCTCATCGACAGCCTGCTGTTCCCGACCACCGAGATGCTGCGGACGAACCGCGCGTTCTTCGGCAAGATCTCCTATCTGTTCCGCTACTGACCTTTACGCCGTCCATCCACTTGTTCCCGGTCTGAAGCTCGCGGCCCGCGTTGTCCGCCGCCGTTCGGCGGTATGGCGGCAGCACCCGGCCGGCCGCGCAGGGGAGGCCCCATGAGCGAATCGGATCCCGGCATCACCCTCGGCATCGAGGAGGAGTTCTTTCTCGTCGATCCCGAGACGCGCGACCTGCTGTCCGATCCGGACCGGCGCATCTTCGAGGCGTGCGAGCGGAACTGCGGGTCGCACAACGCGGTGCCCGAGTTTCTCCGTTCGCAGATCGAGACCGGCACGAAGGTCTGCCGGACCGTGAGCGAGGCGCGCGAGGCGCTGGGCGAGACCCGCCGCCTGGTCATCGAGGCGGCGGCCGAGTATGGCGCGTCGGTGATGGCCGCCTCGACGCACCCGTTCGCGGCGTGGCGGGCGCAGATGGTCACCCCGCGCCAGCGTTACGAGCGCTTCGTGGTCACGTTCCAGGAAAGCCTGCGGCGCCTCGTCGTCGGCGGCATGCACATCCACGCCGGCTTCGGCGACGCCGACTCGCGCATCCGGGTCATGACCGCGCTCCGGCGTTATCTCCCCCTGCTGCACGCGCTGTCGACCTCGTCGCCGTTCACGGGCGGGCGCGAGACCGGGTTCAAGTCCTACCGGCTGACGATCATGGGGGCGATCCCGCGCACCAGCCTGCCCGGTCCGCTGTCGACCCGCGCCGACTACGACCGGCTGGTGGGGGCCTATCAGCGCATGAAGTTCATCGAGAGCGCGAGCGAGCTGTGGTGGGACATCCGCCCCTCGGAGGCGTTCCCCACCGTGGAAATGCGGATCTGCGACACCTGCCCGCGCATCGACGACGCGGTGAGCATCGCGGCGTTGTACTCCTCGCTCGTCCGGCACCTCATGCGGCTCGATCGCGAAGGCCGGCTGCCGCCCGAGCCGCCCACGGAGATCATCGCCGAGAACCGGTGGCTCGCGCAGCGCTACGGCGTGCTCGCGTTCTTCGGCAACGAGGGGAGCGAGGGCCGGGTGGACATCGAGGACTACGCCGCCGTCCTCGTGGATCAGCTAGCCGCCGACGCCCGCGCCCTGGGCTGCGAGCCGGAGCTGCGCCGCGTGCTCGAGATCATCCACGACGGCACCGGCGCCGACCGGCAGATAGACCACTTCCGCCTCCGCCGGCTGGAGGGCGACACCGAGGAGGAGGCGTTGCGGTCCGTCGTCGATCTGGTGGTCGCCGAGACGCGGGAGGGCATGGCGGCGGGCGCGTAGCGCCGCCCCGTCCCCCGTTCACCGCCCGCCGTTCCCGTGCGCGGGGGACGGCGCTCCGAGCGGCAGCGCGGTCGACGCCTTCACCTCGTTGACGACGATGCTCGTGTGGATGCGGTCGACCCCGTCGATCCGCATCAGCCCCTCGAAGAGCACCGTCTCGAGCGCCTTGTGGTTCGGCACGACGATCTTGATCAGGTAGTCGGACTCCCCGGTCAGGTAGTGGCACTCGAGGACCTCGGGAATCGCCTGCACCTCGTCACGAAAGCGCGCGACGCAGTCGGGCCGGTGGTGGGCCAGCTTCACCTCGACGAAGCAGAGCAGGTCCAGGCCGACCGCCTCGCGGTCGACGAGCGTCGTGTATCCCCGGATGACGCCCACCGCCTCCAGCCGCCGCATCCGCCGCTGGAGCCCCGGGGGCGACAGGCCCAGCCGTCTCGCGAGCTCGACGCTCGTCGCCCGGCCGTGCCGTTGCAGCAGCCCCAGCAGCCGGCGATCGAGGTCGTCGAGCCGCGGCGGCCAGTCGCCGCCTCGCGTCCCCGTCGCCCGCCGTCGCTGCGTTTCCGCCTGGCCGTCCATCGATGGATCATCCGGATTGTTTGATTGTTTAGTCATATCGGCACAATAGGCTAATAAAAAAAGCAGACACGGTCAGTTGATGATTTTAATCGTTGAATGATATCAGAAAATGTTGCTATCGTGAGTACATGACAGTCGCCGCCCTCGATCACCCGGGGAGCATCGCCGACGCCGCCCCGCCGCCCGGAATGGCCCGCTCGCGTCTCCGCGAGCTCGCGCTGCTGCCGCCGCGGCCCGGCTTCGTGTCGCTCGCCGGGGGCCTTCCCGCCCCCGAGCTGATACCCCGCGCCGCCTACGCCCGTGCCCTCGCGGACGTCCTGAGCGACGACCCCGCCGCGATGCAGTACGGCCCGCCGCACGAGCCGCTCCGCGAGCGCATCGTCGAGCTGATGCGCGAGCGGGGCATCGACTGCGACCCCCGGCAGGTGCTGCTGACGTCGGGGGCCCAGCAGGCGCTGAGCCTCGCCGCCCAGTTGCTGATGGCGCCGGGGGCCGACGTGCTCACCGAGGAGCACGTCTACGCCGGCCTGCGCCAGGCGCTGCTGCCGCACCGGCCATCCTTCCTGACCGTCCGCACCGACCCCGACACCGGCATGGACGTCGACGGCGTCCGGGCGCGGCTGACGCGGGGGGCGCGGCCCGCGTTCATCTACGCGATGGCCGACACCCACAACCCGTGCGGGGTACGCCTCGGCCGCGAGCAGCGCCATGGGCTCGTCGCGCTGGCGCGACGGTTCGGCGTCCCCGTCGTCGAGGACGACACCTACGGGCTCCTGCGCTACGACGGGGACTGGCTACCCGCGCTGCGCGCGCTCGACCCCGAGTGGGTCGTCCACGCCGGCAGCTTCTCGAAGATCCTCGCGCCCGCGCTGCGCCTCGGTTGGCTCGTGCTGCCGCCGCGCCTCGCGGCCGGGGCCGGGGTCCTCAAGGAGGCGGCCGACCTGGAATGCTCGGCCCTCACCCAGCGCGCGGTGGCGCGGCTGCTCCATCACGGGTTCGCGGGCCATCTCGACCGCATCCGCGCCGCCTACCGGCGCCGGCGCGACGCGATGCTCGCGGCCCTGCGCGACCACTTTCCCGAGGGCGCCCGGTGGACGCGTCCCCCCGGCGGCTTCTTCGTGTGGGTCGAGCTGCCGCCGGGGCTCGGCGCCGACCGCGTATGCGAGGAGGCGCTGGCCGAGGCCCGCGTCGCCGTCGTGCCGGGCTCCGCCTTCGCGGCGGCGGCGGGGGCGCCCGCGAACCGACTGCGCCTGAGCTTCTCGAGCGCCGCGCCCGACGACATCCGGGCCGCCGTCGCCCGCCTCGGAAAACTGCTACATCGGAGACTGCAAAATGCCTGACCGTTCCTCATCCGCCGCATCGACCACATCGAGCTCTATCGGAGACTGCAAGGCGCCCGACCGTTTCCCCATCCGCCGCATCGACCACATCGAGCTCTACGTCGGCAACGCCCGGCAGGCGGCCGCGTTCTACCGGCACGCGTTCGGCTTCCGCGTCGCCGCCTACCGCGGCCTCGAGACGGGATGCCGCGAGACGACCTCCTACGTCCTGGAGTGCCGGGCGATTCGCCTCGTGCTGACGAGCGGCCTCGCCGCCGACCACCCGGCGGCCCGGTTCGCCCACGCGCACGGCGACGGGGTGGCGGTCATCGCCCTCGAGGTGCCCGACGCCGCGTTCGCCTTCGCCGAGGCGCGGCGGCGCGGCGCCGCCGGCGCGGCCGCTCTCGTCGAGGAGCGCGACGCGCACGGGGTGTTCCAGTCCGCGGCCATCCACGCCTACGGCGACACCGTGATCCGCTTCGTCGAGCGGCGCGGCTACGACGGCGTCTTCGCCCCGGGGTTCGAGCCGCACGGCGCACCCGAGGTGCCGGCCGACGACGTCGGGCTCGCCGCCGTCGACCACGTCGTCGCCAACGTCGAGCTGGGCGAGATGGACCGCTGGGTGCGGTTCTTCGCGGAGACGATGGGGTTCAGCGAGCTGCTGCACTTCGACGACGAGGCCATCTCCACCGAGTACTCGGCCCTGATGTCGAAGGTCATGCAGGACGGCGCGGGCCGCATCAAGTTCCCCATCAACGAGCCCGCGGCGGGACGCCGCAAGTCGCAGGTCGCCGAGTATCTCGACTACTTCGGGGGCCCCGGCGTCCAGCACGTCGCGCTCGCGACCCGCGACATCGTGGAGACCGTCTCCCGGATGCGCGCGCGCGGCCTCGCGTTCCTGCCCGTGCCCGACGCCTACTACGACGACCTCGGGGCGCGGGTCCCCGACGTTGCGCCGGTCGTCGCCGAGCTCGCCCGCCTCGGCATCCTCGCCGACCGCGACGAGGACGGGTACCTGCTGCAGGTCTTCACCCAGCCCGTCCAGGACCGGCCGACGCTGTTCTTCGAGGTCATCGAGCGGCGCGGGTCGAGGGGCTTCGGGCAGGGCAACTTCAAGTCGCTCTTCGAGGCGATCGAGCGCGAGCAGGCGCGCCGCGGCAACCTCGTCGAGGCGGCGGCGTCATGAGCGGCTACCCTGAACGACGTTCCGCGCGAGCGGCACACGCGGTTCCGCCGGCCGCCGCCCGGATCGACGGCCGGAGCGATGGCCTTTCGAGGACGAGATCTGCGTCGGCGGCTGGGGCCAGCCGCGCGGTGGGGCGAAGAGCACGGTTCGGAGGGAGGAACACCATGACCGGCACGGGCTTCGAGACGTTCAAGGACACCGTCGATCGCGAGCTGATGCGCCACCCGGTGGTGACGGACAACGCCTACACCGCGTGGTTCGCCGAGGGCCGGGTTCCCCTCGACCACCTCCGCCGGTTCACCGTGCAGTTCTCGGTGTTCTCCAACCAGTTCCTGCTCGCCGCCCTCAACCGCGTCATCAACGCCGGCACGCTGGAGGCGGCGCGCGAGAGCAAGGAGATACTGCTGAACGAGCTCGGCGTGATCTATGCGGACGGCGGGCGGGCGGCCGACGGGAGGGACGCGGCCGACGGGGGGGGCGCGCGCGGCGGCGCGGGGCCGGTCGACGCCGACCGCGAGGGCGATCCCGCGCTCGTATCGACCACCGGTACCGTCGACGGCGGCACGTTCCGCTTCCGGGCCGCCCACTTCGAGTGGCTGCTCCGGTTCGGCGCCGCCCTCGGCCTGGGGTTCGCCGACATGGGCCAGCGCCGCCACGGCGACGCCAGCACCCTGTTCTTCTGCGACGAGCTGTTCCGCCTCTACGGCAGCAGCGACTACAACGAGGCGATGGGCGCGTCCTTCGCGGTCGAGAACTGGGCCGCCGCCGGCTTCTGGAAGGAGCTGATCCGGGGGCTCGAGCGCGTCAAGGCCGAGCAGGTCCCGGCCCTGCCCCTGGCCTTCTTCACGTGGCACGACAGGCTCGAGGAGAACCACCGCGAGCACGTCTGGCACGAGCTGCGCGCGTGCCACGACTCGCCGGCGTTCGAGGGCGACGCGTTCATCGCGGCCGGGGTCGAGATGCTCGACGCGGTGGGGACGTTCTGGGACGGCCTCCACGACGCGCGACCCCGGGACACGGGGGAAGACCTGCTGGCAACCGCGTAAAGGCCGGGGACGGGACGACCGAAACCACACTGAACGGTTCCCATGTCCCTGCACCCGGCCTTCCCGGCGCCCGGGCGTGCGCCGCGCCCGGCCGGCGCGGTGTCCATCGGCGAGCTGAACGAGCGGTCGCTGCACCGGGCCCTGAAGGCGCGCTACGCCGTCGCCGGCGGTGTGACCGAGCAGGCCGTCGACGGGTTCGTCGCCGACGTGGTCGCCGGCGGCCGCGTCGTCGAGATTCACACCGGCAACTTCCGGCCGCTCAGGCGCAAGCTGCCGCGGCTGCTCGAGCGGCACCCGGTCACCCTGGTGCATCCCGTCGCCCGGGACCGTTACATCGTCAAGGTGTCGGCCGACCCGACCGTGCCCCCGACCCGCCGCAGGTCGCCGAAGCACGGCTCGGTCTTTCAGGTCTTCCCGGCGCTGGCCAGCATCCCCGCGCTGCTCGCGCATCCCAACCTGACGCTCGAGGTCGTGATGACCGTCGAGGAGGAGGTCCGCGGGCTGGACGGACGCGGCAGCTGGCGCCGCCGGGGTTGGGCCATCCTGGACCGGCGGCTCGTGGACGTCGTCGAGACGTACGCCGTGTCGACGATGGCCGACCTGTTCTCCCTGCTCGACGCCGACCTGCCCGAGCGGTTCACGACCCGCGACGTCGCGGCGGCCATGAGGTCGCCGCGACGCCTCGGCCAGGTGGCCGCGTTCTGCTTCCGGGAGGGCCGCGTCGCCGAGGTCTGCGGCAAGAAGGGCAACGCCCTGGTGTACCGGCGCGTCGGCTGAGCTCGCCCCGGCGGGAATCGCCTTGTGGCGAGGGTCTGCGGCAAGGAGGCAACACCCTGGTGTACCGGCGCGCCGGCTGAGCTCGCCCTGGCGGGAATCGCCTCGTGGCGAGGGCTGAAGCGGGTTGCGCTCCGGTGCAGCGAGCCAGCTCGTGGTCCCAGGGCTGGATCTCCATCGATACCCGGCCGGCTCTCGCGGCCCGACTCTCGCGTGACCCGACGGCCGGTCAGCCGTGGCGATCGAGGTAGGCGCGCAGCCGCGCCGCCTCGTCGGCCGCCGCGGGGTCGCCTTCCACCTGGTGGAGCCGGGTCCGGACCACGAACAGGTCCATGTCCTTCTCGCTCGGTGCATCGCGCTCGACGATCTCCCGCACCTTGCGCGGGAAGAAGCTGCCCCAGTCGGGCCGGCGGCCGTCCACGTCGGTGAAGCCGTACTCCTTCGCCAGCCCCCAGCTCGAGAACAGGCCGCCGCTCTTGTTCCCGACGTCGGGGTCGGCGGCCAGCGCCGCCACCGCCCGCCCGACGTAGCACGGCGTCTCGGACTCGGCGAAGTAGGGGTCGTCGGCGATGGCGTCCCGCCAGTTCGCCTCGGTGACCCCGCAGTGGTCGAGCACCGCCTCGGACCGCATCAGGCCCGGGGTGAGGGCCAGGGCGGTGACCCCGTGCGCGTGCAGGTCGGCCGCCATCGCGTAGGCGAGCCGGATGACCGCGTTCTTCGCGAGGTCGTAGAAGAGGTTGCCGCGGTACCCGAGCGTGTCGCCGTCGGTGACCTCGACGACGAGCCCCGCGTTGCCCTCGACCATGAGGGGTACGCCGTGCCGGCTCGTGACGATGTGGCTGTGGACCGCCCGCTCGAACAGCTCGAGCCCCCGCGCGGTGGAGAGCTCCCAGAAAGGCCTGCCCCACTCGGTCAGGGCGTCGCCGCCCCAGACGTCGTTGACCAGGACGTCGAGCCGGCCTTGCTCCTCGCGGACGCGGGCGAAGAGCCGCTCGACCTCGGCCTCGACGGTGTGGTCGGTCCGGACCGCGATGCCGCGGCCCCCCGCCGCCGTCACCTGCTCCGCCGTCTCCTCGATGATCTCGTGCCGCCCCGCGGTGGCGGGCCGCCCCCGCACGCTGCGACCGGTGCAGTAGACGGTGGCACCGGCCGCCCCCAGCATGCGGGCGATGCCGCGCCCGGCGCCGCGGGTGGCCCCGGCGACGACGGCGACCTGGCTCAGCAGGGGTTGGTCAGGCAACTGCGCTTTCGGGTCGGGGTCTGTCGTCAGTGCGCCGATTCTACGAGGGGCCTCTGGCCCGCCCATCGTCGCCCGCGGCTCCGCTGGGCGGTCAGCCAACCCCTCCACCAGGAGTCGGCGCCGTTCTACTGCGCAGACCCCTGCGACGCCTGAGGCGACTCAGGCTTCCCGCTACAGCCTCAGCAAGGGGCGGTCGGGCGATTCGGGTCGGGGGCCGAGCGTCCGGGTCACGCAGTCGGCCACCAAGTCGAGCTGTTCCATGACGACCTGGCCGACCAGCGCGTCGGTGCCCGCCGGAACGACGACGCAGTTGGTATGCGTCCAGCGGTCGCCGATGCGGACGGTCAGAGGGCCCGCGACCGACCGCTCGCCCCGCCGTCCGTCGGCATAGGCGCACGCGACGCTGCCGACTATCTCCACGCCGAGCCGCTCCACGACGTCCTCGGGCAGCGCAAGCATCACCGCGCCGGTATCCGCGATGGCCCTCACGGTGGCGCGTCGGATGTCGGCCTGCTGCAGATACCCCGCCTTGGCCAACTCGCGATCCCGCACGTTCTCCAGCCGGACGTCGACGACGATTTCGCCCATCGCGGATCTCCTTCTCCACTCTACCGCAAGACTCGATCGCGGCATGGCCGCCACACGTCCGTGACCGCCCGACGGCGAGATCGCGGGCGCGTGAGCCGCCAGCCGGAGCGCCCCTGCGACCGCAGAGTCGGGAGCCGTCCGCAAACCAGCGTTACCTCAACGTGACTACCTCAACGTGACCTGTTGAACCGGCTCGTGCAGGCACGTTCGAACGCCCCGAGTATCAGAGCCGCGCTGTCGAAGGGTGCGAGCCGCGAGTTTCCTGGGGAGGCACGCGGAGAACTTGAGCGAATCCACGGCGTCGTCCGTGATGGGAAAGACGTCAGCCATCGCATCCCCAGACGCGCCGTGAAGCTGCAACTTCAGTTCCTCCGTGCCGACGCCATCCCGGAGTCGGATCCAGAGGTTGTCCCCCCTCGCGGTTGGGAGACGAAGCGGTCCAGACAGCTCACCCAGAACGGTGTTCACCCGAAGTCCGGCAAATGTCCACCAGCGGTTCGTCCCCGCCTGGTCGCGAACCACCGCGGTGTCGGTGGCGTCGACCCACGAGGAATCCTGTCGGATCGCCGCTCAGCACGGGAGGGACGGCGTGCTCCTGGAGGGGCCGGAGGGACGTCCACCCGAGCGAGTTGACGATGTGATGCTGAAGGGTGGGGTGCAGCCGGTCGAACGCGGATTCGTGGCGCACGACTCTCGGGTGACGGATTCGACGCCGGCTTCAGGCGCGTCAGGCGCCGGAGGCGGACGCCGAAATCGGCGGGACCGACGGCGTCACGGACTTCATCGTCGTGCGGCGTGCATTCGCCGCATCGTCGATGCGCGGAAAATCCCTCCGCCGGAAGAGGGGGACGTACTTGTCCTTGCCGACTTCCCTGAGGATACGGGCCTCGCCGTCCTGTTCCTCGCGGTCGACGAGAGCCATCGCGCCGACGACCTCGCAGTCGGCCGCGCGCGCCTCCACCACGGCCTGAAGCAGTGAACCCCCGCTCGTGACGACATCGTCGACGATGACCACCTTCGTACCCGACTTCGGCGGGTTCTCGATGAGGCGCTTCGTGCCGTGGCTCTTCGGTTCCTTGCGGACGTAGAAGCCCTGGATCGGACGTCCGCGCACGTGCGACAGCACGACCATCGCGCTGACGATCGGATCCGCGCCGAGTGTCAGCCCGCCGACGGCCTCTGGGGGCTCGGTGAACTCGTCCAGCGCGTCGAGGAAAGCCATCCCCACCAGGTAGGCGCCGTCGGCGCTCAACGTCACCGGCTTGCAGTCGAAATAAAAGCTCGACTTGGCGCCGGTGCTGAGCGTGACCTCGCGCTTCTGCGCCGCTCGGTCTTCCAGGAGGTCTCGAAGCTCTTGACGCGTTTCGGCTCGACTGTCGCTCATGGTTCGCTGTCCGGTAAGTGTTCGATGCGCCAAATTATATGCTGCTTCTGTCCAGTTGGCTCACGGCTTGAGCTCGCCGTCGTCCGGCGTCGGCTCTTCCCGCGGCCGAAGCTGCCGTGCAGGTGGGCCGCCTTGCTCGAGCCCGACGCCAGCGCGCCCTTGATGAGGTCGAGGGCCCGGTCGAAGGCGTCGGCGAGCTGCGGCGTGACGACATAGGTGCGGAGCGTCTCGCCCGGCTGGGCCACGCCCTCGGCGAGCCGCAGGACGAAGTCGTCGCGGTGCACCCGCTCGGGGATGTCGATCCGGTCGCGGATCGGCGTCATGCCGGGTCCGGTGCCGCGGCTGGCAGGAGCGACGCGACACGCCGGACCGCCCAACCGACGACGACCGCTGCATTCACCATGGCCTGCTCGTATTCCGCCATCGTTGTGGGTTCCTGCTCGTCGCCGACATCCGGGTACCGTCCGCCTTCGCTGTAGAGCGTCAGCGCTGCCCCCTTCCGCACGTCGTCGGGAATCACCTCGCCGACCTGTTCCGCCCGATCGAGCAGACGACCGATGTCGTGCACGTACGGAAACGGTTCGCCGGGCGCGATGATGACGGCCTTGACGGCCTTTTCGGCTCCGCAGTGGGCCTCCGAGCACAACAACCGCAGGTTCAGTCCCGGTTCGTGCTTCGCGGCGATCTTCAGGTGATCTTGCGCTTCGGCAATCCACAGTCGGGCGGCATCCGCTTCGAGCGCGCGGCGCGGATTCATGGCATCACCGCCCCCCTGGAGGGGAGCCGGCGCCGCCGAACCGTCAGGCGCGGGCCATTTCGGTGGTGGGGTCGGCCCGCGCGCGACTCCGCGGTCCCGAAGCGCCGATCGGCCCGCCCGTTTCGACTGTTCTTCATGGATCGTCCTGCCCTCCCGCAGCGCCGGCGCGATGACCAGCCAGTGGGAATCGCGGTGCCTGACGAGATCCTCGGGCCAGACCACCACCACATCGACGGCGGGGCGCGGCCGGGGCAGACTGAGGTAGATGCGGGCCGCCGTCTCTCTGCGACGACACTGGTCCTTCACGACCAGCAGGTCCACGTCGCTGTCGGCATGCGCGTCTCCCCGCGCGGTGGAGCCGAAAAGGATGATCTTCTCCGGTGCGACGGTGTCGACGATACTGGCCACGATCCGGTCCAGCATCCCCGTCTCGAGGTTCGCCGCCATTGCCATGTCGCATTATGCCGCCGCCGCGGGCGGTCTGCAATTGCGGCGGCGGTGCTCAGCGTCGGTCGTCGGCCGTCTGATTATGCTGCCGTTCGAGGCGGCGTGAGCACGGCGGACAGGCTCACGACTGAGGATCTGTAGGCTGCCGGCTGTCTGACGCCGGCGCGTGGCCGTCTCGCGGTGCCTCCTTCGCAATCATCACCTCGGTCGCCTTGATCAGGGCCGTCGCCTCGTCGCCGCGCTTCAGCCCCAGCTCGTCCAGCGCGTCGCGGGTGATGACCGCGGTCAGCCGCTGGTCGCCGATGCGGAGGCGCACCTGCGCCACGAGACCCTCCCGCCGCACCTCGTCGACGATGCCCTGCAGGCGGTTGCGGCCGCTGATGCGGACGAGGACGCCGCCGCCGGTGGCGCCCCTGGTGCGGGTCGGCGGCAGGTCGGTGCGGGCGAGCAGGCGCTCGACCTCGGTCTCGGCGAGGCGGTGGTGCCCGCCTGCGGTGCGGGTGGTGCGGACCGTGCCGCGGTAGATCCAGTGCTTCAAGGTCGAGTAGCCGATACCGAGACGCTCCGCCGCCTGCCGTACCGTCAGCGTGGCCATCGCGCTGTTGCTCCCGCCTGCCCCGATCCCGTGCTCTCCAGCGTCAGCCGATTTAATTCACATCGAATCGCTTGGTGAATCGAATCGAATCATACTATATTGCGCAGATGAGCGGCGGACGGTTGGTCGCGCATGGCGCAGATGGGCGGGAAGAACGGGAAGCCGCGGCCGGGGACTGCCGGGGCCGGCTTGCCGCCGCCGGGGCGACGATGCTGGGGTTCGCCACCGTGGCGGTTCTCTCCGCCTGCGCCGGTTCGGGCGCGTCGCCGGCCGACCGGGTGCGCGTGTCGGCGGCGGTCAGCCTGACGGAGCCGCTGGAGCGGGTGGCCGCCGAGTTCGAGCGGGAGACCGG
This sequence comes from Vicinamibacterales bacterium, assembly GCA_965207615.1. Taxonomy (GTDB): domain Bacteria; phylum Acidobacteriota; class Vicinamibacteria; order Vicinamibacterales; family UBA8438; genus JAJEEA01. The sequence continues at coordinate 5,017,819 of CBDBMZ010000003.1, read as the reverse complement.
CACGCCGGTCGAGTTGAACCTGGCCGGCTCCAGCACCCTGGCCGCGCAGATCCTGGCCGGAGCCCCGGTCGACGTGTTCGTCAGCGCCGACGAGCGGCAGATGGACCGGGTGGCCGCGGAATCGCTGGTCGTCGCGGAGTCGCGGGTGGTGCTGCTGTCGAACCGGCTCGCGGTGGTGGTGCCAGCGGGCGCGGTCGCCGCGCCCGGGGACGCGGCGGGGCTGCGCGAGCGGGCGTTCCGCCGCATCGCGGTCGGCGACCCGGCCGGCGTTCCCGCCGGAGTCTACGCCCGCGCCTACCTGGCGTCGCTCGGCCTCTGGGACGCGCTGGCCCCCCGCATCGTGCCCACCCTTAGCGTCCGGGCGGCGCTGGCCGTCGTCGAGGCGGGCGATGCCGACGCCGGCATCGTCTACCGCACCGACGCGCTGTCGTCCGACGAGGTCTCGGTCGCGTTCGAGGTGCCGGTGGACGAGGGACCGGCCATCGCCTATCCGGCCGCCGTTCTCGCGGACGCCCCGAACCGGGTGGGGGCGGGGCGGTTCCTCGATCACCTCCAGGGCGATACCGCCCGCGACGTCTTCAGGCGGGCCGGCTTCACCGTGCCGGCCGGTCCGCCCGCCTCGCTGGTGGCCGCGCCATGAACGACGTCCTCTCCGTCGCCGTGTTCACCGCGGGCATGGCCGCTCTCGCCACCGCCGTCATGCTGCCCCCCGGCCTCGCCGTCGCGTGGGTGCTCGCCCGCCGCCGCTTCCCGGGGCACGCGGTGCTCGAGACCCTGGTGTCGCTGCCCCTGGTGCTGCCGCCCGTGGCGACGGGGCTCATCCTCATCACCGTCCTGGGTCGGCGGGGCCTGCTCGGCGGGCTGCTCGAACGGATGGGCATCGAGGTGATGTTCACGTGGCGGGCGGTGGTGGTGGCGATGGCGGTGATGGGCCTGCCCCTGCTGGTGCGCTCGGCGCGGGCGGGGTTCGAGCAGGTGGACCGGCGCTACGAGCAGATCGCGGCGACCCTCGGGGCGCGGCCGGCGCGGGTGTTCTTCACGGTGAGCCTGCCCCTGGCCCGGCGCGGGGTGCTCGCGGGGTCGCTCCTGGGGTTCTCGCGGGCGTTGGGCGAGTTCGGCGCGACGATCATGGTGGCCGGCGCCCTGCCGGGTACGCGGACCATCGCCGTGGCCATCTACACCTACACCGAGACCGGCCAGGACGCCGCCGCCGCGGTGATGCTGGCGGTGTCGGCGGCCATCGCCTTCGGCGCCCTGCTGGCGTCGAACCGGCTGACGGCGGCGGCATGACCGGCGACTTGTGTCGGCTGCCACGTAACACCGCCCCTGTCAGGGCGTCGAACCGGCCGATGGCGGCAGCATGACCGGCGACGCGCGGGCCCCCGGCCCCATCACCCTCGACTTTTCCTTGCGCCAGGGCGACTTCGTGATCGAGATGCGCGAGCGCATCGAGGCGCGGGTGGTCGCCTTGTTCGGCCCGTCGGGGTCCGGCAAGACGACGGTGCTCGAGTCGATCGCGGGGCTGCGCCGGCCGCGGCGCGGGGTCATCCGCATCGGGGAGCGCACCCTCTTCGACGCCGAGGCCGGGGTGGACGTGCCCTGCCACCAACGGCGCGTCGGCTACGTGCCCCAGGACCTTGCCCTTTTCCCCCACATGAGCGTGCGCCGCAACATCCTCTACGGCGCGGCGGCGGGACCGGGCGGCGGGTTCGAGCACGTCATCGACCTCCTCGAGCTCGACCCCCTGCTCGCCCGTGCCGTCGCCGGCCTGTCCGGCGGCGAGCGCCAGCGCGTCGCCCTCGCCCGCGCCCTCGCCGCGTCGCCGGCCCTCCTGCTGCTCGACGAGCCCCTCGCCGCCCTCGACACCACCCTGCGCTCGCGCATCCTCCCGTACCTTGAGCGCATCCGCGACGAGCTCGCGACGCCCATGCTCTACGTGTCCCACGCCGAGGCCGAGGTCCGCGCCCTCGCCGACTGGGTGGTGGTGCTCGACGCCGGCCGCGTCCTGCGATCCGGGGCCGGGTTGTGACGTGGAAACACATGCCGGAGGCCCCGGACGTTGGCGGCGGGGCTCCAATCGCTCAGCGACGGGCTTGGAGTGCTCTGCTCCGGTACCCCGGCTTCGCCGCAGGCGCTATGATCGGACCTCGGGCAGACCGTTGTCGAGGTGGCCAATGCCGACCGTAGTCGTCAGTCTGAGCGAATTCAGGGCCGGGGCGGCGCGAATGCTCGCCGACATGAAGGCGGCGCAGCACGAGATCGTCCTGACGCAGCGCGGGACCGCAAGCGCGGTGGTACAGGACTTCGATGCCTACCAGCGCCGTCAGAACGCGCTGCTCATGTTGAAGCTCATCGTGCAAGGTGAGGCCGACATCCGGGCGGGACGGACGACTACGCAGGATCGGGTGTTCGCGGAGATCAGGGACCGCCTGACCCGACCGGAGGATGGCTGACTTCGAGCTTCTGCGGACCGACGGCCTTGTCCAGCCCACGAGCCGCAACGGGGAACCAGGGCCATGAACTGGCGAAACCACATCACCGTCGATCCTCGAATCTGCCACGGCAGGGCCTGCATCACGGGTACCCGGGTTCTGGTGACGACGGTGCTCGACAACCTCGCGTCCGGTCTCGATCCCGACGAAATCACCAGGAGCTACCCGTCCCTGACTCGGGAGTCCATCCAGGCTGCGGTTTGCTACGCCGCGGAGCTGGCGAAGGAGCGCGTGATTCCGATGTCCGGATAGGAGCTCGGCTTGCGATTCAAGCTGGATGAGAATCTGCCGATCGTAGTGTTTCGGCTCGATAATCAGGCGCGGGACCATGTTCTGCGTGTCGGATCGCGGTTCCTCCGGGCACTTTCGCGTACGTCGCTGGACGGCCAGCTCTGGATCGTGGAAGAATCGAGAATCCGGTTGCGGGAATGAACTGTCGAGTGACGTCGGAGAGCGAGGCAACCCGCCGTAGCACCTTTGCCGCACTGGACGGGGCCGCTTCACTATGATCCACCTGCAGAAGTCCGTCGCGTGGCTGTGCATCGGCCTCGTGGTGTTCGTGGCGGTCACCGCCACGGCTGCCGGCGAGATCGCGGCGCTGCTCGCGCCGCTGTGGCTCCTGTGCGTGGACCTCGCCGAGCGCGTGCGGCGGCGCAGCGCCACGCGCCGCGACGAACGACTCCTCTCGCTGCTCGCGCTCGTACCTCCTCGCGCGCCTCCCGCGCGATTCGCCCTCGTGCAGCCGCCGTCGCGCTGACGGCCGGCGAGCCCGTCCCGCGTCTGCGGCGGCGGCTCGTTGCGTTTCGGGTGAATCCGCAGGAGGTTTCCATGTCCGCATCGCCTCGTGTCGGCCGCCGCGTGCGCAACCGGGTGGGATGGCGCCACCGAGCCGCGCGCCTCGGGGGCTCGCCGGTCCATCTCGACCTGCGCGCGTTCGACGCGCCGCTCGACGAAATCGTCCGGCTCGGGAACGACGTTGCCGGCCTGCCCGACGAGCAGATCGCACGGCGGGCAACCGAGCTGCGCGCCCGCGCTCGCGCCGGCGAAGACCTGGACGAGCTTCAGGCCCCGCTCTTCGCGCTGGTGCGGGAGGCCGCCGCCCGCACCGTCGGCCTGCGGCACTTCGACGTGCAGGTGGTCGCGGCGCTCGCCCTCGCGCAGGGCCGGGTGGTCGAGATGCAGACGGGCGAGGGCAAGACCCTGGCCGCGGTCATGCCCGCCGCCCTCCATGCGCTCTCGGGCCGGGGTGTCCACGTGCTGACGTTCAACGACTACCTCGCGCGCCGCGACGCTGAATGGATGGGACCGATCTACCGGATGCTCGGTTTGTCGGTGGACGCCGTGCAGCAGGGCATGGCCCCGGCGGATCGGCGCCGCGCGTATCGGGCCGACGTCACCTACGTGACGGCCAAGGAGGCGGGTTTCGACCACCTGCGCGACCTGCGGGCCACCGAGCCCGACGAGGTGGTGCACCGGCCGTTCCACACGGCCCTGGTCGACGAGGCTGATTCCCTGCTCGTCGACGAGGCGAGGGTGCCGATGGTCATCGCGGGTCGGGCCGAGCCGCGCGAGTCGAGGGCGGGGCGGCTCGCGGAGGTGGCGGCGGGCCTCGCGCCGGGCGTCGACTTCGACACCGACGAGTACGGCCGCAGCGTCGAGCTGACCGAGGCGGGGCTCGCCCGGGTCGAGCGCGAGCTCGACGTGCCCAGCCTGCACGACGCCGCGCATTACCCGCTGCTGACCGAGATCAACTGCGCCCTGCACGCCCGCGTGCTGCTGCGCCGCGACGTCGACTACCTGGTGCGCGAGGGGCGCATCGGGATGATCGACGAGTTCACCGGCCGCGTCGTCCCCGACCGCCACTGGCCGGACGGGCTGCAGGCGGCCCTCGAGGCGAAGGAGGGCCTCGAGCCCGACGCGGACGGGGAGATCCTGGGCTCGATGTCGTTGTGGCACTACCTGCGCGGCTACCCGTTCCTCTGCGGCATGACGGGCACCGCGCAGGACGCCGCGGCCGAGCTCGAGGAGCTGTACGACCTGGAAGTGGTGGTGATTCCCACGCACCGCCCCATGATCCGCGTCGACCGGCCCGACGTCGTCTTCACGCACCGCGCCGCGAAGGAGCGTGCGGTCGTCGACGAGATACGCCGCGTGCACGCGGCGGGCCGGCCGGTGCTCGTCGGCACCCTCACCGTCGCCGAGTCGGAGCGCCTGGCGGAGCGGCTGCGCGGGGAAGGCGTGGCGTGCGAGGTGCTGAACGCGAAGAACGACGCGGCCGAGGCGCGCCTCGTGGCGCGCGCGGGGAGGCCGGGCGCCGTCACCATCTCGACCAACATGGCCGGGCGCGGCACCGACATCCGCCTCGGCGGCGCGAACGAGACGGAGCGCGAGCGGGTGGTCGCGCTCGGCGGCCTGTACGTCATCGGCACCAACCGGCACGAGAGTCGGCGCATCGACCTGCAGCTCCGCGGCCGGGCGGGCCGGCAGGGCGACCCGGGGGAGTCGCGCTTCTTCGTGAGCCTCGAGGACGACCTGCTCGTGCGCTACGGCATCCGCAACCTCATTCCCGCGCGGTTCATGCCGGCCCGCCAGGACGGGCCGCTGGACCACCCGGTCATCCGGCGCGAGGTCGCCCGCGCGCAGCGGATCGTCGAGGGCCAGAACCACGAGATCCGCCGAACCCTCTCGCGGTACAGCGAGATCGTCGAGCAGCAGCGCCGGCGCCTCATGGACCGCCGGCAGGCGTTGCTCGACGGCTCGGGCGCGCCCGACGTCTGGCGCGGCGTGCCCGGCCGGTACCACGCGCTCGTCGAGGCGTGCGGCGACGAGGCGGTGCGCCGGGCCGAGGTCGCGGTGACCCTGCACCACCTCGATCGGGCCTGGGCCGAGCATCTCGCCCGCTGCGCGGACCTGCGCGAGGGCATCCACCTCGTCCAGCTCGGCCAGCAGGACCCGCTGAGGCGCTTCACCGACGAGGCCGTTGACCTCTACGAGCGCATGGAGGTGGAGATGGACGACGCCGTGCGCGGCGGGCTGGACGCGGTCCGCGTGGACGGCGGCCGCGTCGACCTCGGGGCGGTGGGCATCAAGGGGCCGGCGTCGACCTGGACCTACGTGGTGAGCGACAACCCGTTCCGCGACCAGATCGGCGGGCTGCTCACGGGACCGGGACGGAACAGCATCGCCATCTTCGCGGCGATGTGGCTCATGCCGCTGATGATCGCGTGGGGCCTCGTCAACCGCTACCTGCGCAAGCGCCCGCGCCGGCGGGCCGACCCGTACCGGTGAAGTTGCAGCGCGCTGGGCAGCTCTTCATGCCTCCCCGGAACGTGGTACTATTCCCGTTCAGGCAGAGGCCATGCGCATAGATCTCTTGTTCATTCAACTGGCTGTCGTGTTCCTTCCCGGGTTGATCTGGACACAACTCGCGGCAACATACGCCATGAAGGAGAGGCCGCGCCCGGCGGAGTTCCTGGTTCGGGCATTTTATTTTTGGCCTCCTTACCTACATGACGATCTATTTGGTGTATGAATTTCTTGGACTAGAATTCTCGGAGCCGTCCGTCGGAGACTCTCAACGACTTCTCACCGTCGACTTTGTGGACGAGCTGTTGTCTTCCTCCGTCGCGGCGGTCGCGTTTTCCTTTGTCTGGATCTATGGATCCACGCGCAGGTGGATGACCCGTTTCCTGAACCACGTTGGCGTGGCCACGACACACGGAAAGGAAGACGTATGGGACCTCACATTCAGCCGCCTGCAGGCTGAGGTCGAGTACGTGCACGTCAGGGACTTTGAAAGAGGCATTACCTATGCTGGCTGGGTTCGTGCGTACTCCGAAACAGGTAAACAGAGAGAATTGTTGCTCAGGGATGTCATCGTTTGGGATGGAGCCAACAACGAGATTGAAACCCCTTTGCTGTATCTCGCCCGAGACGGCAGCAACATGCACATAGAGTTTCCGTATCGGGGAGAACCGACCGGCAGTGGAACCGCAGGAGGACACAATGACGAACACGCGTGACGCTGTCAGCAACACCCGCGATTCTGGTACTAGATTCGCGGACGTTGCCGTCGAGAAGCGGGGCCTCAATCCCGAAGTGTCCAAGGTCAAGGTGAGGCCGGAGCCACCGAGGCCGATAGTCACAAACCCGACGACGCGGAAGCCGTCGTCCGACGACTGAAGATCCGGCGGGCTGGTGGACTGTCCTGGAGGCAAGCTGCCCATGGCGCGGCGAGCTTTCGGCAGCAGTTGCCGACGAGAATCAGCGGCAGGGCGGCAAAGCTAGCTCTGGGACAGTCCACTAGTGGACCGTCGCATATAAACGTTTTCCGTTCGGCTGTCGTCTTCTACGTATATGCCGTTTGAAGGACAGCCGATTCACCTGACCGACGCACAGCGCGATGACCTCCAGGAGATCGCCCGCTCGAGCGCCTTGCCCGCGGGATTCGTCCAGCGCGCCAAGATCGTGCTGCTCCTCGCCGACGGCGTTTCCGCACGGGCGGTGGAGACAAAGCTCGACGTGTCGCGACCGACCATCGCGAAGTGGCGCCGCCGGTTCTTGGAGCACGGCGTGGAGGGCTTGACCAACCGCCACCGCGGCCGGCGGCCGTGGAAGTTGACCGCGCGGCTGCGCGCCCGCGTGCTGGCCGCCACACGCCGCCCGCCGCCGGACGGGACGACGCACTGGTCGTGCCGGCGCCTCGCGGCCCACCTCGGCGTGACCAAGGACATCGTACAGCGCATCTGGCAGGAGGCCGACCTGCGGCCGCACCGGTTGGCGCGCTACATGGCGTCGAACGACCCCGACTTCGAGACGAAGGCCGCCGACATCATCGGTCTCTACCTGGACCCGCCCCGTCATGCCGCGGTGTTCTGCATCGACGAGAAGACCGCCATTCAGGCGCTCGACCGGCGCGACCGGGTGTTGCCGCTCTCGCCGGGCCGGGTCGAGCGCCACGGATTCGAGTACAAGCGGCACGGCACGCTGTCGCTCTACGCGGCGTTGAACGTTCGGACAGGCGAGGTTCAGGGCAAGACGACGGCTCGACACAGGAGCGTCGACTTCGTGGGCTTCCTCGGGGAAGTGGTGGCGACCCGGGCACCCGACGAGGAGATCCACGTGATCCTCGACAACCTGTCCACCCACAAGACGAAGCTGGTGGAGGCGTTCCTGGAGGAGCATCCGAACGTGACGCTGCACTTCACGCCGACGTATTCGTCGTGGCTGAATCAGGTCGAGCTGTGGTTCTCGAAGGTTCAACGGGACGTGCTGTCGCGGGGCATCTTCACGTCGACGGCGGACTTGGCGCGGAAGCTGCGGCGGTACATCGACGCCTACTCGAAGCGTGCGAGGCCCTTCCGCTGGAAGTATGCCAACCCCGCGAAGCGCATCACTCATGGGGAGCTTTCTTCAGCGACAGTCCACTAGCAAGGCGGCCGCTCAGCCGCGGTAGCGGCGCGACCCGGCGTCGCGGTGCCAGAGCCTCAGCATGAGGCGCTGTCGTTCCGGGTCGTCGACGTAGGCGGTCCGCCCGTGGCCGCACCAGCGGTTGTTCACGAACTGCAGCTCGCCCGGCTTGAGGGTGAACTCGCAGCACAGGTCCGGGTCCTGCACCACGCGGGTCATCGTCTCGAACGCGGCGCGCGTCACCTCGTCCATCTCGATGCCGGCCGTCTCGTAGCCGGCGGGGATGGTGAAGTGGGTGTAGCGGCAGCGCAGGTCGGGCCGCAGCTCGAAGACGGGGAAGAACACCGTCTGCGGCTCGTCCGGCCAGAAGTCGCCCTGCCGGTCCTGGTGGAAGGGGCGATAGAGGCGCTCGAGCAGCCGGGGGTGCTCGGCGAGCAGGGCGTTGTGGACCGAGCAGAAGCTGACGAAGCGGCTCGCCCCGCCCTCGCGGGCGGCGCGGAGGCAGAGCAGGCTCACGTGGTCGGGCGGCGCGTGGTTGAACGAGTTGTCGACGTGCGGGGGTTGCGCGACGTTGGTGCGGAACCCACGGACCCCGATGCGCTTCTTCACGCCGGTGTCGGTGACCTCCACGAGGATCTCGCCGTCGCGGCTCTGCACCACGGGACGGCCGACCATCGACGCGAGCAGCCAGAACACGGCCTCGATCCGCGGCCGGCCGGACAGCTCCTCGATGGGGAGCCGGTCCACCACCGCCACCCCGGGGCCCTCGTCCAGGCGCCGTCGCACCTCGCCCAGCAGGTCGCGGCAGGCGTCGAGCTCGTAGTCGGCGGGGTCGAGCAGCCACGTCGGCACCGGGTCGCGCTGGAGCGCGCGGGCGAGCCTATCGATCTCGTCGAGGCAGTTCGACGGCAGCGCGATCCGCCAGTCGCTCTCGCGAATCGTGCGCCGGGTCCAGGCGCGCGGGCCGGTGATCGGCTCGCGAATCATGCGTGGCTCCGGCATGCCTCGCATGGAGCCCGCCGATCAGCGCGCGCGGGAGTGCTGGCGGAGGAACGAGGCGATCCGCTCGCTGGTCCCACGCGGGTAGACGTGGGCGCCGGGATGGATCCAGGTCATGACCGGCGCCGCCGTGTCGGCTCCGTACACCGTGCAGCTGGCTCCGCAACCGGTCGCCGCATCGACGCCGTTCACGTCGATGGCGACGGCTATCGCGGCTTGCTGATCCGAGAAGCGAACCACCCGGTCGCTCTCCCCGGCCACGTGGAAGACGGGACGGGGCTCGGTGGGCCGTACCGAGGGACGCAGTCGGGCCGCCACCGGGGCGTACGCGGCGAACACGCCGGGACGCTCCGCCCAGAGGAGGTAGGTGAACATCCCGCCGTTCGAGTAGCCCGTCGCGTAGATGCGGTCGTCGTCGACGTCGTACCTCTCGCGCAGCGACGCCAGGGCCGCGTCGACGAGCGCGAGGTCGCGGTTGCCGCCGCCGGGCTCCACCCGCCAGCCGGGGAGGCCGCGGCGCGTCGGGAGTCCCTGGAAGTACACGACGATGGCGTCTGGCCACGCCACGTGCAGGTTCGTGTACTGGAAGTTCTGCGCGTTGTCGCCGAACCCGTGGAACGACAGGACCAGCGGAGACCCCTCCGCCCCCGGTGATGCGGGAGCGTGGACGATGGCTTCGCGCGTCGCGCCGTCGACCTGCCAGCGCATGACCTGCGCGGCGGCGTCACGGACGCCGGGAATCAGCAACAGGCTGACCAGTGCCGCGTGCGTCAGGCGTGTTCTCATCTATGCCTCCAGGTTCGCCGCCGACGATGTCCGCCAGCCGTGCCCGCGGTCCGGATCGGGCGCCCCACCGGCGGGCCGGGAAGCCGCCGCCGGGAGCCCGTGGCGAAACCGCGTCCTGCCCCCGGTCGGTACCCGCCGGGGACTCCAACGCGCGCTCCTACACCCCGATGCCCAGCACGCTGAACAGCAGCCACGACACCAGCCCCCCCACGACGGTCATCGACAGCCCCCACGCCATCAGCTTGTTGAACAGGTCGCGCGTGTCCACGCTGGGATGCGCGGCGGCCATGCACAGGGCGCCGAGGGTCGACAGCGGCGAGACGTCGACGAGGTGTCCGCCGACGTTCATGGCCGAGGCGAGGGCGATCGGCTCGACCGAGAGCCGCTGCCCGAGCTCGGCCACGGTGGGGAGGAACGCGGGCAGCACGACGCCCGAGGTGCTGCTGTAGATCGAGATGAAGCCGGTCGACGCGGCCATGATGAACGTGGGGGCGATGGCCGCGGGGCGCTCGATGAGGTCGGTGAACAGGTCGAGCCCGCCGGTCTGGCCGAGCACCTCGATGAGCACGGTCACCCCGCACACCATCATGATGACCCGCCACGGCATGATCTTCACCGCCTCGAGCTCGTCGCCGGCCTTGAGCAGGCTCAGCAGCACCGCCCCCGCGAACGCCCCGAGCCCGACGTCGACGTCCAAGAAGATGACGCTGACGATGAGCGTCGCGATGACGGCCAGGGTGACGAGGTGCGTCTGCGTGAAGGTGACCGAGCCGGAGTCGTCGACGGCGTCGGTCCCGTCGCTCGACGGCACGTCCACCGCGCCCTCGTGGTAGCGGCCGAGCAGCTTCAGCCCACCGAAGGCGAAGTAGGCGGTGAACACCACGACGGTGTGCGCCATCATGTTGTTCAGGTAGTTGTAGACCTCGTACCCGCCCATCCCGAACTGCTCCATCACCCCGTTCACGATGACCCCGGTCGGCGCGATGGGCGAGAGCGACCCCGCGTTGGCCCCCATGCCCGTCATGATCGCCATCAGGAACGCGGGCACCCCCACCTGCCCCGCCACCGCCATCGACATGGGGGCGATGATCGCGGTCGCGGCGATGTTGCCGGGCCCGATCGACGCGAGAAGGAACGCGAGGAGGAAGAACATCATCGGCATGACGCCGACGTTGCCGCGGGCGTAGCTGACGGCGCGGTGGGCGATCCGGTCGAGGGTGCCGTTGAGCTGGGCCATCGAGAACAGCAGGGTGACCCCGGCCAGGGTCAGGAAGAGCCGGGCCGGGAAGCCCGCCATCACTTCGCGCGCGCTCATCCCGGCCGCGTAGACGCCGACGAGCCAGGCGAGCGAGATGGCCAGGAAGCCGACGTGCAGCCGGATGGTGCAACTGACGACGATGGCCACCGCGAGCGCGCCGAGGGAGATGGCCGCGACCGGGTCTACCGAGCTGAACAGGTCCATGGCGGGCGATCATATCGCGGATGCCGGCGCGCCCCGGGGTTGACCCGGAGCGCCGGCCGCGCCATTCTCTGACGGCCGGCCGATGTTCTTCTATCTCGCCCACCACGGAGACGCCCTCGGGCCCGGGGTCGACCCCCAGCGGCCCCTGTCTTCGCGGGGCAGCGGACAGGCCGACGCCCTCGCCGCGCAGGCGGCGGCGCGTGGGGTGCGGCCCGCCGCCATCTGGCACAGCGGCAAGCTGCGGGCCCGCCAGACGGCCGAGGCGTACTGGCGCGCCTGCAACCCCCTCGCGGAGTTCACGGCCACCCGGTGGGCGCAGCCGGGCGACCCCCCGCGGCTCGCCGACCTCCTCGAGGTGGAGACGCGCGACGTGATGCTGGTGGGCCACATGCCGCACGTCGACCGGCTGCTGCGCCGGCTGCTGGGCGAGGACGAGGGCCGGTCGCCGTTCCCCGTGAACGGGCTGGTGGCGGTGGAGCGGGTGGACGCGGCGTGGGTCGAGCGCTGGCGCTTGGCTGCGCCGCCGGCGTGAGCTGCGCCTTCCCGTGTCGGGAGGAGGGCCGGGCGGCCCGTTTCAGGCCGGCCGCGGGCCCTGATGAAGCCGGTCGAGGTGCTCCTGCAGCAGCTCCCACGCCCGGCGGACATGGCGCTCCTCGGTGCGGATGTGCCCCACGGCGAGCCGCAGGGCGAAGCGGCCGTCGAGCCGCGTGTGCGACAGGAACACCTCGCCGGTGGCGTTGACGGCGTCGAGCAGCCGGGCGTTCAGGTCGTCGAGGTCGCCGGCCGGCTCGGGCGGGTTCGCGCGGAAGCACACCACCGAGAACGGGGCGGGGGCGAGGCGCTCGAAGCGGCCGTCGGCGTCGACCCAGTCGGCGAAGAGCCGGGCCAGCCGCATGTGCTCGGCGAGGCGCCGGCGGATGCCGTCCGCCCCGAAGTACCGCAGCACCATCCACAGCTTCAGCGCCCGGAACCGGCGCCCGAGCTGCACCCCGGTGTCCATGAGGTTGCGCGCCGCCCCCGGCTCGCGGCTCTGCAGGTAGTCGGGGGTCAGGGCGAACGCCTCCTCCAGCCGGTCCATGCGACGGCAGTAGAGGGCGCTGAGGTCGAAGGGGATGAAGAGCCACTTGTGGGGGTTGACGACCAGCGAGTCGGCGCGGTCGCATCCCGCCAGCGTGTCCTCGTGGCCGGGCACCATGGCCGCCGCCCCCGCGTAGGCGGCGTCGATGTGCAGCCAAAGCCCCTCGTTGGAGCAGACGTCGGCGATGGCCGGCACCGGGTCGACGCTGGTGACCGCGGTGGTGCCGACGGTCGCGACCACCGCCAGCGGCGTGACCCCGTTCCGCCGGTCCTCGTCGACGGCCGCGGCGAGGGCGTCGGGCCGCATCCGGAAGCGCTCGTCGGTGGCGATGCGCCGCAGCCCGGCGTGGCCCAGCCCCAGCGTCATCACCGCCTTGTCGACCGACGAGTGGGCGTGCTCGGAGCAGTAGATCCGCGGCGCCGCCACCTCGGGGCGGCCGGCGAGGCCGTGCTCGCGCACCCCGGGCACCGCCTGCCGGGCCGCGGCCAGCGCGTGCAGGGTCGAGATCGACGCGGTGTCGTAGATGACCCCCTCGAAGGCGTCGGGCAACCCGAGCAGGCGCCGCAGCCAGCCCAGGGCCACCCCTTCGAGCTCGGTGACCGCCGGCGAGGTGCGCCACAGCATGCCCTGGGCGTTGAACGCGGCGCTCAGGAAGTCGGCGAGGATGCCGGGGCCGCTGGCGCTGATCGCGAAGTAGGCGAAGAACCCGGGGTGGTTCCAGTGGGTCAGGCCGGGGACGACGATGCGCTCGACGTCGTCGCGGATGGCGCTCCACGGCTCGCCGACGGCGGGCGCGGCCTGGGGCAGGGCGTCGCGGACCTCTCCCGGCTTCACCCGCGACAGCACCGGGTAGCGCTCGGCTTCCTCGAGATACCCGGCTATCCAGTCGACCAGCTCGTGGCCGGCCCGCCGGAACGCCGCCGCGTCCATGTCGCCGAGATGGAGCGGGGACGGGGGAGGCGGTGAGCCGCCGGGAGGGTGTTCGGCCATCGGTCCTTGGTGTGCGAGGACCGAAAATTGTAGCATCAGGTTCCGAAGGCGCCGGGGCGGAGACCGGGGGCGGCGGACGCCCCGGGTCGGTGGCCGTGTCCCGGCCATGTCGGCGTCCGCCAGGAGCCCTGGCGAGACCCCCGCGTTGCACCGCGCCCGAAAGGACGCCGGCGTCGCCGCGAGCAGCGGGTTGATCGCCGGTCGAATGCAGCGGGGACTTTACCGCGGACTCCCAGGCGCGGGCGCACGGAGGAATCTGGTGGCAGAAGCAGCAGTTGTGCACACGAGCCGGCTGCGGATCGAGCGTATCGGCGGTCCGTTGCGGCACGCGTATCTCGAGGGTTTCGACGAGCCGATCCGGTTCGGCGTCCACGGGGGCATCAAGGCGTTCTACGGGGTCGAGCCGCCGGAGGACGTGCCGGCCACCCTGGACTACATGGTCGGCTCCGTCGGCGGTTGACTGCTCGGCACCCTTGCACGCGCACTGGAGGTGCGCGACATCCCGGCGCCGAAGGACAAGCTGCAGGCCAGCGTCGAGGGCGACATCCAGGCCATCGACAACGTGCTGCGCATCACGACGATCCGCGTGCGGTACCGCATCCGGGTTCCCGCCGGCACCCTCGAGCGGGCCCAGCGGGCGGTCGACACGCATGCGACGAAGTGCCCCGCCGCCAACAGCGTGCGCGGGTGCATCGACCTCGACATCGACGCCGATATCACGGAGGAGTGATCGCCAGCCCGCCAATCGCCGCCTGCGGCTCCGCCTGGTGCCCCAACCGACCCTCCAGGAGTCCGCGCCGTTCCATGGCGCTGACTCCTGCGGGACGCTCTCGGGCGTGATGCCTTCAACCGACTCGATCGCGTGGCTCGATTGGGGAGCCGACACGTTCGCGCGCGCGACGGCGGAACAGAAGCCGATCCTGCTGTTCATCGGCACCGCGTGGTGCCGGTGGACGGCGGAGATGGACCGGTTCAGCTACCGCGACCCGCGCGTCGTGCGCCTCGTGGCCGATCGCTTCCTGCCGGTGCGGGTCGACGCCGAGCGGCGGCCCGACGTCGGCGCGCGCTACACCCTCGACGGCTGGCCCACCACCGCGTTCCTGACCCCTGACGGCGACCTGCTGGGAGGCGGCACGTATCTCGATGCGGACGCCCTGACCGCGGTGCTCGCGGACGTGGCCGAGGCGTTCGCCGAGCGGAGAGCCGCCATCGACGTCCGCGCGGCCGCCGCCCGGACTGCCGCGTCCGGCAAGGCGGACCCCGGGGGAAGAGTGGACCCCGGCGAAGGGGCGGCGGCCGGCGGCAGGACGGGTTCCGGGCATGAGTCGGCGCGCGGCGCGGCGGCGGTTCGCACGGCCGGCGCCGAGCCGACCGACCGCCCGCCGGCCGTCGGCGCCGGGCTGGACGACCGCGCCGGGCCGTGGCTCCGCGATCTGCTGCTGGCCCGCTTCGACGAGACCTCGGCCGGCTTCGGCGACGGCCCCAAGCGGGTCGAGGCCGACGCGCTCGCCGCGGCCCTCCTGCTGTGCCGCGAGAACCGCGGCCCGGAGCTGACCCGCGTCGTCACCCGCACCCTCGACGCGATGGCCGGCGGGGGACTGTGGGATGCCGTCGACGGCGGCTTCTTCCGCTACTGCGCGGGAAGCGACTGGTCGGATCCAGCGTCCGAGAAGCTGCTCGTGCCGAACGCGCGCCTCCTCGATCTGTACCTGACCGCGTCGGGGCTCTTCGAGCGCGAGGACTACGCGGAGCGCGCGCGCGCCCTCGTCCGCTTCGTGCACGGGACGCTGGCCGACCCCGACGGCGGCTTCTTCGCCAGCCAGCGCGGGGAGCCCGACCCGGATCGGCCCGGGCGCTCACCGGCCCCGGGGGCGGGGGCCGTGGACCGGTCCGTCTACACCGACGCCACCGCGGTCATGGCCTCGGCCTACGTGCGCGGCGCGTCGGTGCTCGACGACGACTCGCTGCTCGAGTTCGCGGCCGAGTCGGTCGATCGGGTGGTGATGGCCACCTACGAGCGCGGCGCCGGCGTCGGGCATATGGCGACCGACGGCTCGAGACCGCGCGGCCTCCTCGCCGACCAGGTGCTGGCCAGCACGGCGCTGCTCGATCTCTACGAGGCGACCGGCCAGCCCGTCTATCTCGACATGCCCCGCGAGCTGATGGCCTACTGCCGCCACGCCCTGTGGGACGAGACCGGCGGTTTCGCCGACCGGGACCGGACGCTGCAGGGACCCGACGCCCCGGTCGGCCTGCTGCGCGACCCCGTCCACCCGCTCGACCTCAACTGCCGCGCCGCGATGGTCCTGGCCCGCCTCGCCGACCTCGCCGAGGAGTCGGGCTACCTGGACCTTGCCCGCCGGACGCTGATGCGCCAGACGCCGACGTACCGCGGCCTGGGGCTCGACGGCGCCGCCTACTTTCTCGCGCTGGACGCGGTCTCCGGCGCGTCTCTTGAATCGTGAGGCGCGCCGGCCCTCGGTTCTCGGTGGCATTCTGATGTCATATGGAGTGATGTTATGATGCCGTCATGCGGACCACCCTCGCCATCGCCGACGACATCCTCCGCGAGTTGAGGGCGCTCGCCCACAAGAACGGTGTGTCGCTGACGCGGGTGGCGAACGACGTGCTGCGCGCCGGGCTGGACCGCCGCGCCGTCCCGTCCGCCGGCCGGCGACGCTACCGGGAGGAGGTGGCGGACCTCGGGGAGCCGCGCGTCGACCTCGATCATGCCCTGCGGCTCGCCGCGCGCCTCGAAGACGAAGAGACGCTTCGCAAGCTCGGGCAACGGAAGTGACGCTCGTCGACCTCAACGTCGTGCTCTACGCGGTCAACACGGCGGCGGCGCGTCACGACGAGGCGCGCAAGTGGTGGGAATCCGCGCTCGGCGGGGACGAGACGGTCGGTCTCGCGTGGCCCGTCATCACCGGGTTCTTGCGGTTGAGCACGCACGGGGCCGTCCTTCCTCGACCGCTCACGGTCGAGCAGGCGTGCCGCCGGGTCAATCGCTGGCTCGCCCAGCCGCGGGTCCGGGTGGTGCGGGAGACGGAGGAGCACTGGCGTCATCTCGAACGGCTGCTCTCGGAGACCGGTACCGCCGGCAACCTCACGACCGACGCGCACCTCGCCGCCCTCGCCATTTCTCACGGGGCCACGCTCGTCTCCTTCGACAACGACTTCGCCCGGTTTCCGAACCTGCGCTGGACCCTTCCGGGGCGCCGGAAGTGACGCCGCGGACTCGCCGCGGCCGCGGGTGCGCCGTGGTACACTCCGTCGCTCTGGAGGTGCCGTGACCATCGATCGCTCCACGCTCCCCGCGCTGCGCAATGTCGCGACCCGGCTCCGGATCGAGTCGGTCCGGGCCACGAGCCGGGCGGGGAGCGGCCATCCCACGAGCTGCTGCTCGGCCGCCGAGATCATGGCGGCGCTGTTCTTCGGACAGATGCGGTTCGACCCGCGGGACCCCGGCCACGAGGACAACGACCGCTTCGTGCTCTCGAAGGGTCACGCGGCGCCGGTGCTCTACGCGGCGTGGGCCGAGGCGGGGGCGATCGGACGCGACGAGCTGGCGGCGTTGCGGGAGATCGGCTCCGATCTCGAGGGGCACCCGACGCCGCGGCTGCCGTTCGTCGACGTGGCGACGGGCTCGCTCGGGCAGGGCATCTGCGCGGCGGTGGGGATTGCCCTGAACGCGCGGCGCATCGGGTCGGCCTATCGCACCTACGTGCTGCTCGGCGACGGCGAGTCGGCCGAGGGGTCGGTGTGGGAGGCGGCGCAGGCGGCGGCCGCGATGGGGCTCGACAACCTGTGCGCGGTCACCGACGTCAACGCCCTCGGGCAGAGCCGGGCCACGCAGTGGGGGCACGACATGGCCGCCTACGAGCGGCGGTGGCAGGCGTTCGGCTGGCACGCGCTGGCGGTGGACGGGCACGACCTCGGCGCCCTCCTCGACGCGCTCGACGAGGCGGCGGGCACCACCGGGCAGCCGACGATGATTCTCGCGCGCACCCTGAAGGGCAAGGGGGTTTCCTTCGCGGAGGGGCGCGACGGCTGGCACGGCAAGCCGTTCAAGGGGGACGACCTCGAGCGCGCGCTACGGGAGCTGGAGGGACAGCTCGGCGCGCCGACCGGGAACCCGCCGATCCCGCCGCCGCCGGTGCGGACGGGCGCGCCGGCGGCCGGGGAGGCGCTCTGCCTCCCGTCGTACGAGCCGGGCGCCAAGGTCGCGACGCGCGAGGCCTACGGCGCGGCGCTGGCCGCGCTGGGGGCGTCGGACCCGCGCGTGGTCGCCCTCGACGCCGACGTCAAGAACTCGACCTTCAGCGACCGGTTCGAGCAGCGGCATCCGGAGCGCTTCTACCAGACCTACATCGCCGAGCAGGTCATGGTGGGGGCGGCCCTCGGCCTCGCGAGCCGCGGCGCGATTCCCTTCCCGTCGACGTTCGCGGCCTTCCTCACGCGGGCCGCCGACTTCATCCGCATGGGGGGCATCGGCAACGTCAACGTCAAGCTCGCGGGCTCGCACGCCGGGGTGTCGATCGGCGAGGACGGGCCGTCGCAGATGGCCCTCGAGGACCTCGCGATGATGCGGGCGGTGCCGGGGTGCGCGGTGCTCTATCCGTGCGACGCGGTCAGCACGTCGGCGCTGGTCGCGGCGGCGGCGGCGCACGACGGCATGACCTACATCCGGACCTCGCGCCCGAAGACCCCGGTCGTCTACGCGGCCGACGAGGCGTTCCCCATCGGCGGGTCCAAGACCCTGCGCGAGAGCGCGTCGGACTCGTGCACGGTGGTCGCGGCGGGGGTCACCGTCTTCGAGGCGCTCGCCGCCTGTGACACGCTGGCCGAAGCCGGGGTGCGCATCCGGGTCGTCGACGCCTATTCGCTGCAGCCCGTCGACGCCGCCGGCCTCGCCGCCGCCGCGCGCGCCACCGGCGGCCGCCTCGTTACCGTCGAGGACCACTACGCGGCGGGCGGGCTGGGCGACGCGGTGAGCGCCGCCGTCGCCCCCCACGGCGTCAGCGTGCACCGGCTCGCGGTGCGCGACGTGCCCCGGAGCGGCAAGCCGGCCGAGCTGATCGACCGCTTCGGCATCTCGGCCCGACACATCGTGGCCGCGGTCACCGCCCTCGTCGATTCCGCGCCCAAGCGGACCACGACCTGACCTTCTCGCGGCGGTCGCCGTCCCCCCCCGCACGAGCGGTGCTCGACTCGAAGCCGCCGCGAACAGGGAACCGGGATCCGACACTCCACAGGCGCGCGCCCGGGCGGCCGGCCGGGCCGGACGCGGCGGTCGTCTGCTTGCCGCCCGAGCATGCAGTGCCTATACTTGATGCATGCAGTACACCATCCGCGGTATCCCGGCTGTCGTCGACGACGCCCTGCGCGCGCGTGCGCGGGCGGCCGGCAAGAGCCTGAACGAGGTCGTCGTCGATGCGCTCGCGGCGGGTGCCGGCGTCACCGTGGCGCCGCGGAAGCGCCGGGACCTGGGTGACGTGGCCGGCGCGTGGAAGCCCGACAAGGCCGTCGAGTCGGCGCTCGCCGCCCAGGACGAGCCCGATGAGGACCTCTGGCGATGAGGGTCGCGCTCGACACGAACCGGTATGTCGATCTCTGCAAGGGCGTCGCCGTGACGGTGGAGCTCCTCGAGTCGTGCGAGGAGGTCCTGTTGCCGTTCGTGGTGCTCGGGGAGCTTCGGGCCGGTTTCGCCCACGGTCGGCGCACCGCGGACAACGAGCGACTTCTCCGGCGTTTCCTCCTGAAGGACGGGGTGCAGGTTCTGTACGCGGACGACCAGACGACCCATCACTACGCCGCCGTGTTCCGGCAGCTCCGCAGGCAGGGCACTCCGATTCCCACCAACGACATGTGGCTGGCCGCCCTCGTCCTGCAGCACAATCTGGTGCTGCACGCGCGGGACAAGCACTTCGATCGCCTGCCGCAGCTCGCCCGCGCCTGAAAGGACGGACCCGTCGCGGCCGCACCGGGCGAAGCGCGCGCGCTGCGGGGCCCGTCACGCTTCGGATGGCGCGCCGGGCCCTTTCCCGCCGCGTGCCCGGCTCGAACCTTTTCCGACCGGATGCGTTGTTCTCCACAGGGCCCGGAACGGACGAGTCGGGCGGGCCGGAGACGCGGATTGTCGATGGACATTGACGACGCGGCGCTCGTCGAGCGGTGCCGCCAGGGCGACGAGCTGGCATGGGAGTGGCTGGTGCGGCGCTGCCAGGGTCGGGTCTACGGGTTGGCCTATCACTACCTGGGCAGCGTCGAGGATGCCCGGGACGTGGCGCAGGAGGCGTTCGTGCGTGTCTACCGGCAGCTCGGGACCTTCGAAGGGGACCGCTTCATGGCGTGGCTGCTGCGCATCACCCGCAACCTCTGCATCGACCAGCTCCGCCGCCGCAGGACCCGCCCCCCGGCGGAGGACGTGCGGGCCGACGGGGACGACGACGCGGCGCCGCGGGACGCCGCGCCGAGCCCGGAGCAGGCGTGGTTGGCCGACGCGCGCAGGAGGTTGGTCCATCAGGCGCTCCAGCGGCTCGACGGCGCGAACCGCGAGGTGATCCTGCTCAAGGACATCCAGGGGCTGAAGCTCGACGAGATCGCCGGCATGCTGGGCCTGCCGCTCGGCACCGTGAAGTCCCGCGCGCACCGCGCGCGCCTGGAGCTGGCGAGGCAGGTCATCGCGATCGACCCGTCCTACGCGGACGCGCCGCGGACCGGGGGTGGACGATGAGCTGCTCCTGGTTCGACGAGCGCCTCGACGGGCTGCTTGCCGGCAGCCTGCCGTCGGCCGAGCGGGCGCGGGCGGTGGCGCATGCCGCGGAGTGTCCCCGGTGCGGGGAGGTCTACGAGCTGCTGGCCGGGGTTTCCGGAGGCGGGCCGGCCGAGGCCCCCGGCGATCTCGCCGACGCCGTCCTGTCGCGGACGAGCGGGCGGCCCTGCGAGCGGGCCCGCGCAAGCCTGGGCGACCTTCTCGACGGCGCGCTCGGCCCCGTCGACCGCCGGCTCGTCGAGGCGCACCTGGGTCACTGCGCCGACTGCGCGGCCCTGGCCGCCGCCGCCGCGCGGCTGGGCGTCGAGCTGCCGGCCCTTGCCGAGTTGCCGCCGCCGTCCGATCTCGTCGACGCGGTGCTCGCGCGCACGCACGGGCGGACGGCGAGCCGGCCCGCGGCGGCCGGGGGGTACTCGTTCCCGCGTCCGACCCGCTCGCGCCGATGGCGCGACGCCGTCCGGCGGCTCTTCGCGAGACCCCGCATTGCCTGGGAGGCCGGCTACGTCGCGGCCCTGCTGGTCTGGTTGGTGTTCGGCGCGTCGTGGTCGCCGCTGCGCACAACCGCGGTCGAGGCCCGGGTCCTGCTCGAGCAGGGCGTTTCCGTCGCGCGCGACGCGAGCGTCGGTTCCGTCGCATCCGTCAACCGGGCGATCGCTACGGTGAGCGAGCGCACCGTACGCGCCGCCCGCGGTGCGAGCGACGCCGCGGAGCGGTTCGCCCTCCCCTGGTACCGCCGGGTCGCGGCGGTGGCGCCGGACCTCGGCCGGCATTGGCGTCAGCTCGTCCAGGCGCTGGAAGACCGCGACCTGTTCGGCGGCGTGGCCGCGCTGCGGTCGCTGACCCGGGACGCGGGCGCGATGCTGGCCGAGCTGCTTTCCCCGTCCTCTTCCACCCCGGCCGCGGACGACGTGTCGCGTCCGGCCGAAAGGAGCAGACCATGAACGGTTCCCCCGAGCATCCGGATACTCCGGCGGCGTCCCCGACGCCTCCTGCCGCCCCAGCGCCCCCCGCGGCAGCCTCTCCGGCGACCCCGGCCGCCCCGTCTCCGGCGCCTTCGGCCGCCCCGTCTCCGGCGCCTCCGGCCGCCCCGTCTCCGGCCGACTCCGCCCCGGCGGCTGCGGCTTCCCCCTCGGCGGCGGCTCCGGCGGCTCCGGCCCCGGCCGCGCCGGTGCCGCCGGGGCCCGCCGCGTCGGTGTCCGCCGCTCCGCCTCCGCCCCTCGCCGGCGCAGCGGTTCCGCCCACCACGCAAGGCGTGATGCCCCGATTGCACCGCAAGTCGCCGTTCCTCGCGGGCCTGCTGTCGCTGCTGATGCCCGGGATCGGCCAGGTCTACGTCGGCTACTACGCGCTCGGCTTCATCCACGTCGCCGTGTTCGCGACCGCCATCGCCCTTCTTGCAGCCGGCCCGTCGCTCGGCGCCCTGAACGCGGCCCTGGCGGTGTTCCTGGGGTTCTTCGTCATTTACAACATCGTCGATGCCTGCCGGCGCGCAACCCTCTACAACCTGGCCCTTGAGGGCGTGGGCGGCATCGAGCTGCCGGACATGAACGTGTTCCCGACGAAGCTCCAGGGGTCGGTCCGCGGCGGCGTGGCGCTGATCGCGGTCGGCGTCCTCCTGCTGTCGAACACACTGTTCGGGTTCTCGCTGGACTGGCTCGCGAGCTGGTGGCCGTTGGGGCTGGTCGGCCTGGGAGCGTATCTGGTCGTCAAGGCGAGGCAGGAACAGGGCGCCGCGAACCCGCGGGCCGGCGAAGGGGAGTGATGATGGAGGTGAAGGCCGCGTCCGGGCCCGCCGCGGGGCTCAGCGTCGGACCGCGCGCCACACGGCGGCGCCGGCCGGCGTCCGCGCGGCGCCGCTCATGATCGATCCCGCGACCCGTCCGGTGTAGGCGACGCCGCCCGCTTCGAAGCTGATTTGCTCGCCGCGCAGCCGGCCGCCGGATAGCGCGACGGTGCCGTCCCCGGTCCGGAGCTCGCCGGACACCTCCTGGAACCGCTGCTCGAGCACCAGCTCTCCGGCGTCCATCCGCCAGGTGCCGCCGACCTTGGCGGGGACGATCCACAGCAGCGAGGTGCACCAGGTCGGGCACGGATCGAGCACCACGATGTCGTCGGCGGCCCACCCGGGGGCGTCGGGGTCGGTTTCGGACCCGCGGAGGTCCCAGGTGTTGGAGACGATGCGGGCGCCCGGCCGCAGATCGAAGAGGGCGGGGCGCAGCCGGTAGTTGATGTCCGGCAGCAGGAACATCGTGACCACGGTGGCCGGCGACAGGTCGAACTCGAACAGGTCGGCGGCGACGAACTCGGTCCGGTCGGCCACCCCCGCCTCGGCCGCGCGGCGCTCCGACAGGGCCACGAGGTTCGGCTCGAGCTCGACCCCGATCGCCCGCGCGCCGAGTCGGGCCGCCGCGATGACGAGACGGCCGTCGCCCGATCCGAGGTCGATGACGAGGTCGTCGGCGGTCACCTCGGCCATCTCCAGCATCTTGTCGACGAGCACGTCGGGCGTCGGCACCCAGGGGACGTCCTTGCCCTCCTGGCCGACGGCGGGATCGGGCGCCTGCCGGGCGGACGCCTCGGTCGGCCGCGGCGCCGCGCCGGGGGGGCGCGGCGCCCCCTCGGTCGGCGACGTTGGAGCGCCCGCCAGCAGCACGGCGATCAGGGCCGCGGCGGCTTGCGGGAGCGTCCCGTGATGTCGATTCGCGGCCTTCGGTGGCAACGCGCCGGGCGGTCGACTCGGCATGGCGATGGTGGGCCCGGGGCTCGCAACGAAGTTCCCGTTGCGTTCCAGCCGCGCCGCATACGGCGAGGCTGCGTGCTTCGCGCGCGCCTCACGCCCCATCCGGGCGGTGTGCTCGCCAGTCCTGGACGGTTCAGCGCACCGTGTCGCTCTCCAGGCGGTCGTCCGGCACGAATCGGTCGCGCGCGGGCATGACGACGTCGGGCAGGGTGGCGGCGTTCATCACCGCCTCGTCGTCGATGATGTCGTTCCTGTTCAGGATCCAGGCGACGAGCCCGTACACCTCGTCCGGTGTCAGCGTCCCGGGGGTGTTGCCCGGCATCGCGCGGTAGATGTAGTCGTAGAGGGTCGTGGCGTACGGCCAGTAGTTGCCGACGGTGGGCGGGCGCGCGGCGGGGTCGCGACCGACGACAGGGGCGGCGATGCCGCCTTCGCCCTGCGGTCCGTGGCATGCGCGGCACGCGCGGTCCCAGACGCGCGCGCCGTCGGCGACGGTGCCGCCGCCGAGGGGCAGACCGGCGCCGTCGGGTCGGATGTCGATGTCGAGGGCCGCGATCTCTTCCGCGGTCGCGGCGCGCCCCAGCCCCAGCGGGCCCGCCGCGGCCGCTTCCGGCGCCTGCCCGGCCGTCGCCCCCGGGATGCCGGCCAGCAGGAGCGCCGGTCCCAGGAGCCAGCGCAGGCGTCCCCGCCGCGTTCCGCCGGCGATGCGTTCCGCCCGGGCGCCGCCCGCGGTCCGGTCCGGGCCTCCAGGCGCCGGCCCGCCGGGTCTGCACGACGTCGCCGTCCGCGTCATGACCGCAGCCTCTCCGCCCCGAACAGCACCCGACCGTCGGCGCCGACGGTCCACGAGGTGATGGGGTTCCAGTGGTATCGGGTCCCGAGCCCCCGGGCGGCGACCAGCGCCTCCCAGGTCGGCTGCACGTAGCCGGTCTCGTCGGTCGCGCGGCTCATGATCTCGGCCGCGCCGCCCGCCCAGCGCCACGGGGCGCGGAACCGCACGTGCGCCTTCGGCAGCACCGGCGCCTGCAGCTCCGCCTCCCGCCACGTCGCGCCGCCGTCGGTGCTGACGTCGACGCGGGCGATGCGGCCGCGACCGCTCCACGCGAGCCCGCGGATCTCGTGCCAGCCCGGCCCGATGACGCGGGGAAAGGCGGGGTCGGTGACGATGGACCGCGCGTCCATGACGAAGCTGAACTGGCGCGAGCGGCTGCCGTCGCCGAGGGGGTCGGTGTACTTCGAGGTCTCCTCGCGGGTCATGAACGGGCCGTCGGCGAGCTCGATGCGGCGCAGCCACTTGACGCTGGCGTTGCCCTCCCAGCCCGGCAGGAGCAGCCGCACGGGATAGCCGTTGCCCGGCATCAGGGCGTCGCCATTCTGCGCGTAGACGAGCATGGCGTCGTCGAACGCCTTCTCCATCGGGACGCTGCGGGTCATCACCGCCGCGTCCTGCCCCTCGGCGAGGAACCACGTGGCGGCGGCCCGCGCGCCGACCTCGCGCAGCACCGTCGACAGCAGCACCCCCGTCCACTCGGTCTGGCTCGTGAGCCCGCACACCATCTGGGGCAGGGTCTCGGGCCCGCCCCGGCGCAGGTTGCCCGAGCACTCGAGGAAGCAGATGCGCGACGTGGCGGGAAAGCGCTTCAGGTCGTCGAGGGTGAAGACGGTCGGGCGGTCGACGAGCCCGTGCACGAGCAGCTCGTAGCGGTCGGGGTCGACGGCGGGCACCCCGCCGTGGTGCCGCTCGAAGTGCAGGTCGGCCGGGGTGATGGTGCCCCGCAGGTCCTGCAGCGGCGTGCGCGACGACGTCGAGCTGGGGTCGCGCCGCGGGTCCACGAAGGGCGAGCGCTGCCCGCGCTCGCTCGGCAGCGGCCCGGGCCGCCGGGTGGTCTCGATGGCCTGCTGCGCGGCCGCGGGAACCGCCGCCGCCCCCACCGCGCCGGCCGTCCCGGCGAGCACTTCCCGGCGGGTCAGACCCGTTCGCTGCCGTCGAGAGGAATCTGCCGATCGTTCGCGGTCCGCCATGGCTGGGCCACCCCCCTTGTGGGTCGATCGAAGCCGGCCCCGCCGCACGACGTCTGCAGGCCCGGCGCCCGGTTGCGTTCAGCAGCCCGTATTATGACGCACTCCGACCGCGAGCGGCCCGAGGCGGGCGTGGGGGGAACCCAACTGGCAGCCCGCGCCGTGGAACGGCGGGGACTGCCGCTGGACTACGCGGTGGGGACGGCGAGCGACCGCAACGCCCCGATGACCTCGTCGGGCTCGGGGAACCGCTGCTCCTTCTGCTTCGAGAAGATCAACTCGCCGTCGGCGACCACGTCGAACTGTCCGCGGCCGCCGACCACCACGTCGGTCTCGACGCCGAGCGCATCCTGAATCGCGGCCGCCAGACTGGTGGCCTTGGGCAGGTAGTTTCAAACCTTGCAGTAGCTGATCGATACCTTCATGGTGCTCCGATCGTACCGCAAGCAACCCGCTCGCGCAACGGCCGCCGGTCGTCGGCGCCGGCGTCAGGGCATCAGGCCCGCGACCTGCGTACGGACCCGGTAGAGGCCGGTCCGCGCGGTCATGTAGAGGGTCGTGCCGTCGTTGCCGAACGCCGCGTTCGCGGGCTGCTCGGCCAGCCGCACGGTGCCGAGATGGTCGCCCTCCGGGCTGATGACCACGATGCCGCCGGGGCCGCTCGCCCACAGGTTCCCCGACGTGTCGACCGCGAAGCCGTCGGGCACGCCGCCGTCGGGGCTGTCGGTCAGGTCGAGCAGCACGCGGCCCTCGCCGACCCCGAGGTCGTCGTCGACGGGATAGGCCATCCAGTTGCGCGCCGCGCCGTCCGAGTTGGCGACGTAGAGGGTGCGCTCGTCCGGCGAGAGCCCGATGCCGTTGGGCCGGGTCTGGCCGTCGGCCAGCAGGTGGACCGAGCCGTCGGGGTCGAGGCGGTAGATGCCGTTCCAGCCGAGCTCGGCCGCCTCGGGCGAGGCGAGGCCGTACGGCGGGTCGGTGAAGAAGGCGGCGCCGCTCGAGTGGTAGACGATGTCGTTGGGGCTGTTGAGCCGCTGGCCCTCGTAGCGGTCGGCCAGCGTGATCCGCGAGCCGTCGGCCTCGATCCGCGCGAGGCGGCGGTTGCCGTGCTCGCACAGAACGACGCGGCCGTCCAGATCGAGGGTCAACCCGTTCGAGCCCCCCTGCCCGCCGGTCTCGAGCTCGGGCAGGAACACCGGGTTGAGGAACACGCTGGTGCCGTCCGCCTCCGACCACCGGTAGACGGTGTCCGCGGGGATGTCGCTGAAGAGCAGGTGGCCGTCGCCCGCATCCCCGACCCACACCGGCCCTTCGATGAACTGGAACCCGTCGGCAACCTGTTCGACCGTCGCATCGGCCGCCACCAGGTCGTCGAGGCGCGGATCGAGCCGCTCGACGGCCCCCGCCTCGCCCGCCGCCGGTTGCGCCGCCACCGGCCGCGCGAACGCCGCCGCCACGATGAGAATCACGCCAAGATTGATCAACGTCCGTCGTCTCATGATTCAGTCCTTCCGCAGAGTCACCGGTTCCAAGGCCATGACATGATAGCGCCAACGCATGGCGAGCGTGTTGCGGAGGGGTGCGGGGGCCACCAGTGGAAAGCCTGCGAGAAGAGCTGCCCATGCCCCGGGGCCGTTCCCTCCCGCGTGCCGGGTGCGTTCGACGACCGGACGCTGCAGCCGGCAACGAGACGGTCCACTGGCGCGAGCGGACGGCTGCGTCGCGACGCCGTCGTCCGCAGTGTGTCGAGCGGAGACCGGGTGGGCCGGCGCTCGCAGGGCTCACCCATGGTTGAGAATCCGATGTCCGAACGGCGCAGTCTGGAGGCGGTGCGGGGGGTCGTCCTCGACCTCGACGGGACGGTGTACGACGATCGCGGCGTCGTTGCCGGGGCGGTCGAGGCGATCGCGGCGATTCGCGCCGCCGGGGTCGGGCTGCGTTTCGCCACCAACACGTCCCGCCAACCGCGCAGCATGCTCGTCGAGCGCCTGCGCGGCCTCGGCATCGCCGCGGAACCCGACGACGTGCTCACGGCGCCGCGCGCCGCCGCGGCATGGCTCGCCGCCGAGGGCCTGTCGCGCGTCGCGCTGCACGTCCCCGCGCCCACCCTCGAGGAGTTCGCGGCCTTCGACGTCGATGAGGAGCGCCCGGAGGCCGCGGTCGTCGGCGACCTCGGCGACGACTGGACGGTCGACGGGCTGAACCGCCTCTTTCGAGAGGTGCTCGGGGGCGCGCGGCTGCTCGCGATCCAGAAGAACCGCTACTGGCTCCACGGCGGCGCGTTGCGCATGGACGCGGGGCCGTTCGTTGCGGCCATCGAGTACGCGACGGGCGCCGCCGCGGTGGTGGCGGGCAAGCCGAGCCCCGAGTTCTTCCGCGCCGCCGCGGCGTCGCTCGGCCTGCCGCCGCCGGCGGTGCTCGTGGTCGGCGACGACGTGCGGACCGAGGTCGACGGGGCCCGCGCCGCCGGCGCCACCGGCATGCTGGTCAGGACCGGCAAGTTCCGCGAGGCCGACCTCGCTCACCCGGCGATGTCACCCGGGCTCGTGATCGACTCGGTGGCGGACCTGCCGGCCGCGCTCGGTCTCTGAAACCGAAGAGAGCGGTCGGTCCATCTCCCCGGGCCAACAACCGCTACCGCCGTCGGGCCATTCGTCCGGACGGGTCACGGCGTGGCGACTTCGACGTGTGGCCGCGCCGCGGCGTGGGGGGTCAGGCGCCTGTCGAGCGTCAGGAGCACGGCGTTGTTGGTTGCGGCCACGGCGAGCAGGTAGGCATCGGTCACCTGCCGGTGCCCGAGGAGACGCCGGAAGTACTTGTCCACCTGCCCCAGGGGGGGAAGCCGCTCCACGTAGCGGTGCCGGCGGTCGCGAACCAGTCTGGCCAGTACATCGAGCGCCTGTGCGGGCGTCTGGCGCACGCCGACCACGGCGGGATTCGACGAGAGGCGCACGAAGCCGAGCTGGGTGAGGGCGCACGTGGCCCACTCCGGGGCGGGCCGGCGCTCGAGCCGGCCCACCACCGTCCGGTGGAACTGGTGGTTGGGCCAAGCGAGCGCCAGGAGCGCGTTGACGTCGAGGAGCAACGGGCGGCTCTCAGACGACGCCATCGTCGTCGAGCGCCTTCTGGATCCGGGAGGCGGGAATTACGCCCGCGTTTCGGGGAAGGTCGAACGTGGCGAAGCGTCCCGTGCTTCTGCGTTCCCCGAGACCCTGCAACTCGGGCTGCAGCGCCTGCCGCGCCATGTCCGACAGGACGCGTCCGAGCCGCTGACCGGTGGCGCGGGCGTGGCTGAGGGCGGCTTCGTAGACGTCGTCGTCGAGGGTCACGGTGGTGCGCATCGCACGATGATACACTGATGCACCTGCATCGTTCACGTCCGCTTCCTTCGCGCCGCTACGGCCTCGCTCGACCTGCCGCCGCGCGGTCATTGCCGGCTCCGGCGTTCCCGGAGCCGGATCTCGTTCAGCAGGCGCTGCGGTCCCGGGGCGGTCGGCGCCAGCCGCACGAGGGCCGTCGCGAGCTCGTCGGCTTCGCTCCACCGCTGCTGGCCCATCAGCAGGCGGGCGAGGGCGAGCACGACGTCGGGGTCGCGGTCGTCTCGCCGGCGGGCCTCGCGTAGCGCCGCCTCCGCCTCGTCGATACGCCCCGCCAACTGGAGCGCGAGCCCGTAGTTGTAGTGCACGCGGGCGCGGGCTGCGGGGACGGCGGCCCGGGCGAGGCTCTCGACCGCCTCGTCGAGCCGCCCTTCCTCGGCCAGAAGGAGGCCGAGCGAGTAGTGCAGCTCGGGCTCGTCGGGGTCGTGGTCGACGCCCCGCCGCAGCACCGTCTCCGCCTCGGGGTTGCGCCCCTGCGCGTTGAGGAGGTTGGCGAGGTTGAACCGGGCCGGGGTGAACCGGGGGTCGAGGGCGAGGGAGGCGCGGTACTCGGCTTCCGCCTGGTCCTGCGCGCCCTGGCGCTGGCGCACGACCCCGAGGCCGAGCCGCGCCGGGGCCATGTCCGCCACGGCGGCCTGGGCGTCGAGGTACTCGGCGGCGGCGGCCGCGAGCGGGTCGCCCGGCACCGGCGCGCCGTCGCCGCTCCACGCTTCGGCGAGGACCCGCGCCGCCTCCACGCGCACCGCGCGCACCGGGTCGGCGAGCAGCGGCTCGAGGGCCGCGCGCCTCGCCGGCAGCCCCAGCGGCTCGAGCCCGCCCGCCGCCGTCGCGCGCACCAGCGGGTCGGGGTCGTCGAGGGCGGCGCGGGCGGCGGCGACTCCGCTCCGGCCGAGCGGGCGCAGCAGCTCGAGGGCGGTGGCGCGCACGATGGCGGGCTGGTCGGGGTCGGCCGCGAGGGCCGCGAGATCCGGCTGCGCCGCCTCGTCGCCGGCCCGCCCGGCGGCGAAGGCGGGGGCGAAGTGCGGCGGGAGCGGGGCGTCGGACCAGCCGGCCACCGCCGCCGCCGCCCATGCGTCGTCGCGGTCGTCGTGGCAGCCGGTGCAGGGGTTGGGGGTGCCGAGGGCCACCGACAGGTCCGGCCGGGGCACGCGGAAGCCGTGGTCGCGGCGGGGGTCGACGACCATGTAGGTCCGGTCCGGCATGTGGCAGCTCACGCACTGAGCGCCGGGCGAGCCGGGTTCGTGGCGGTGGTGCCCGGGTGTGTCGTAGCCGCCGGGTGTCAGCGTCGGGAACCGGTCGACGGGGCGTTCCCGGTGGCACTGCGTGCACACCGCGTTGCCGTCGGCCCGCAGGGTCAGGCGGTGCGCATCGTGGCAGTCGCTGCACCGCACCCCGGCCGCGTGCATCCGGCTCTGGACGAACGAGCCGTAGACGTAGACCTCGTCCAGGATCTGGCCGTCGGGGTGGTAGAGGCCCTCGGACAGCCGCGCCGGCAGGAAGTCGTCGAGCAGCGGGCCGCCGTGCGCGGCCACCGGGGTCAACTCCTCGCGGCGCGAGTGGCAGGGAGCGCAGGCCTCGAGCTCCGGGGCGGGGTCGTCGGCCGGGAACGGCGCGACGAGGCCCCACCCACCGGACGGCGCGGTGCCTCCTGCGCCGCGCGCCGCGACCTCGCCGCCGCCCGCCTGGACCTCCCCGCCGGCGGCGTCGCGCGCCAGTGCGACGTGCCGCTCGCCGGGGCCGTGGCACGCCTGGCAGCCGACGTCGATCTCGGCCCAGGTCGTGTCGTAGGCGTCCGCCGCGACGTCGTAGCCCTTTCGCAGGTCCGTCGAGTGGCAAGCGGCGCACTGCAGGTTCCAGGTCTGGTAGCGGCCGGTCCAGTGCAGCGGGTCGTCGGGCTCGATGGGGTCGTCGGGATAGAGGTGGAACCACGCGTTGCGCGCGGTGTCCCAGGCGATGGGCAGGCTCTGGAGGCGCCCGCCGGGAAACGGCGCCAGGTACTGCTGCAACGGGTCGACCCCCAGGGTGTGGCTCAGCTGGAAGTCGGCGGGGGCCCCGTCCGGGCCCTCGGTGTTCACGAAGAAGCGGTCACCGCGCCGGAAGAACCGGGAGGTGACGCCGTGGTGGGTGAAGGTGGCGTCGTCGAAGTCGCCCAGGACCGTCTCGGGCGTCGCGACCTGCATGGCGAGGTCGTGGTGCGAGGCGGTCCAGGCGTCGAACTCGGACCGGTGGCAGTCGGCGCAGTCGGCGTCGGCCACGTAGGCCACGCCGGAGGCGTCGGTGCCGCGCGACTGCCGGGGACCGTCTCCGCCGGCCGGGGCGCAGGCGAGCGCGGCCGCCAGGACGGCCGCGGCCATCGGCCCCGGTAGCCGGTGGCGGAAGGCCCCGATCACACGCGGACGCCTCCAGCCCGACGGCGCCCTCGCCGATCCGCTGCCGCCCGGGCGTGGTGCATTGCGGGTTGTGCCACTTGCGGTGCACACCCGCGCCGCCAAGGTGTCGGGTGTGCTGCCCGGACGCGGTGCAATGCGGGTTGTGCCACGGGCTGCCAGGAGCTTGCGCGGCAGGAGTCTCGCGCCGGCGAAACTCCAACGCGACCGTGAGGTCGCGCCGCGACCGTGAGGCCGCGCCGCCTCACCGCATCGTCTGCAACTGGTTGTCGACACGCAGCACGCCGAAGGTCTGTCGGGCGATGCTCTCCATCTCGCGGCGCTCGATCTCGCCCTGAACGTACCCGACGAGGGTGACGACGCTGCGGTCGACGAGGATGCGGAACGGCGGGTTCTTGTACGACGCGAACCGCTGGAAGTGGATGCTGCGGAAAATCTGCTGCGCGAGACTGTTCCGGAGGCGGTTGTCCCCCGTCGAGGGGCTCATCTGCACGATCTGGTTCTGAACGTCCTGGACGCCGCGTATCTTCGCCACGCGCTCGAATATCTCGTCGCGCTTGTCCCGCTCGCTCGTCACCCGCCCGATCAGGGTCACGACCCCATTCTCGACCCGCCCGTCGAGATAGTCGAAGACGGTGTAGTAGGGATAGTTCAGGACGGCGCGGGAAACGTCGTCGATGATGCCCCGGTCGCTGCCCTCGGGCAGCGTGATCTCGGCGACCACCGTCTCGACCCCGTCGACCTCCAGCGCCCGCCGTATCGCCTCGCTCTTGAGCCAGAACGTGTCGAGGCGTCCCGCCAGCGTGACCTCGCCGCCGTTCGTCGTGACCTCGAGCCGCCGGAGGCCGCGCTCGCGGCGAAGCTCGTCCCGTACTTCCCGCTCGAGCCGTTCCGAGGGCTGCGCCGAGGCCGGCGCGGCCTCGGTGACGAACCCGCCGAGCAGCAGGCCGCAAACGGCGACGGACAGATGGCGGCGCATGGGTGCCTCCTTGCGTTCTATACCCCGGGCACCGCGTTGCCCGCGATGTACACCGACTCGAGGCTGTGCGTGTTGCCGATGTCGTCGAGCGGGTTGGCGCCGAGCACGAGGAAGTCGGCCCACTTGCCGGCCTCGAGCGAGCCGAGATCGCCGTCGACCTGCATGCAGCGCGCGGCGTCCAGGGTGGACGCCACGATCGCCTGCATCGGCGTCAGCCCCGCCTCGACCATGATCGCGAGCTCGCCGTGCTCGAAGTAGCCCTGGAACCGCGCGGCGGGGCCGGTGTCGGTCCCCATCGCGATGGGGATGCCGGCGTCCGACAGGGCCTTCAGGTTCGCCTTGGCCACCTCGAGCTGGGCCTTGTAGATCTGCGCGCTGCGGCTGTTCTTCAGGCGCTCCTGGTAGGCCGGGTCCTCGAGGGCGGCGACGACGTCGGGATCCGCCTCCTTGAGGAAGAACGGGTCGTCGAACCAGTCGGGCCGCGTCTCGTAGACGTAGGTCGACACCTCGCGCATCAGGGTCGGGCAGTAGCAGACACCGGTCTCCCGGAGCTGGGCGATGAGCTCGTCGTCGACCGCGGCGTCGCGCACGCTGTGGGCCAGCAGGTCCGCGCCCGCCGCGAGCAACCCCTTGGCGTCCTCGAGGTAGTACATGTGCGCGGCCAGCCGCAGGTCGTTCTCGTGCGCGGTGTCGATGATCGCCTGATAGGTCTCGGGGGTCATCTTGGTGCTCGCCCCGAGGTTGTCGTCGACGCGGAGCTTCACGATGTCGGACCCGAGCGCGATCGCCGCCTTGGCCTGCTCGATCCCCTCTTCCGGCGAGGGGCCGGTGGGGATGTTCCCCGAGAGGTAGAAGCGCGCCTCGTCGATGTCGGGGTCCGTCCGCTGCCGGTCGCGCACCGCCACGCCCTCGGGGCCGTCGCCGCCGAGGCTGAAGACGGTGGTGACGCCGTAACGCGCGTAGAGGCCGAGCTGATGCTCGACATGCTCCTCGGTGTAGAAGGACGGATCGGCCTCGAGGCCGCGCACGTTGTTCACGTGTCCGTGCGCGTTGACGAGGCCCGGCATGATCGTCCTGCCGCCGACGTCGATCCGCTCGGCGTCGGCCGGCACCTCGACCGCGTCGGCCGCGCCGACCGCCTCGATGCGGCCGTCGCGCACCACCAGCACGCCGTTCTCGATGGCGTCGGCGCCCGTGCCGTCGATGATGCGCGCGCCCACGAAGGCCTCCAGCCCCGGCGTCACCTCGACCGGTGCCTCGGCGCAGGCGGCGGCGGTGGCTGCGATTCCCAACCCCAACAGGACGGCGGTACTCTTGGCGTGCATTCTTTCTCCTCCTGCGGGCACTCCTTCGATCGCCCCGGCCGTCGAGCGGCCGGGAGAGCCGTCATTCGAGGACCGGCCCCGAACCCAACTGCTCGAGCACCTCGCCCAACTGCTCGATCGCCTCGCCGTACTGCGCCCAGTCGCCGTCGCGCTGGGCCTGCAGGGCGCGGCGATAGTGGTCGCCGGCCTGAGATACCAGCCCGTCCGGCTGCTCGGCCGGAGCTCCCGGCTCCGGTTGCCGCACCCCGGCGTCGGCGAGCAACGCCGCTGCCGGCAGCGCTCTTGCGGGCGGTGCGCCGGTTCCCCGGCCGAAGAGGCGGCTCAGGGCGCCGTCGAGGGTCTCCTCCATCGCGATCTCGTTCTGATACGCGACCATGACCTGCTTCAGCTCCGGGATGCGCCCGCCCGACGCGCGCAGGTACAGGGGCCGTATGTACAGCAGGGCCTCTTCGATGGGGATGACCAGCAGCGTGCCCTGGATGACCTCCGACCCCTGCTGGTCCCACAGCGTCAGTTGCGGCGAGATCTCCGGGTCCTGGTTGATCCGCGCCACGATCTGGCTCGGCCCGAAGACGACCTTCTGCTTCGGGAACTGGAACACGAGGATCTTGCCGTACTGGTCGCCGTCGCTGCGCGCCACCATCCAGGCCGCCATGTTGTTCTTGCCGCGCGGCGTGAACGGCAGCATCTGGATGAACTCGGCCCGCGGCTCGCCGGGCAGGCGCATCATCGTGTAGTAGGGCTGCATCTGCTCGCCGTCGATGACCGGCACCTCCCACTGGTCCTCCCGGTTGTAGAAGACGGCGGGGTTGGTCATGTGGAACGTCGAGTAGATGGCGGTCTGCAGGGTGAAGAGCCCCTCCGGGTAACGGATGTGCCGCCGCAGGTCCTCCGGCATCGCGTCGAGCGGCTGGAGGAAGACGGGGAAGATGGCCTGCAGCGTCCGGGCGATCGGCTCGTCGGGCTCGGCCAGATAGAACGTCGTCGTGCCGTCGTAGGCGTCGATGACGATCTTGACGGCGTTGCGGATGTAGTTGATGCCGTTCGAGGCCGGCGTGGCGTAGGGATACTGGTTGCTGACCGTGTAGGCGTCGACCATCCAGACCAGCCGGCCCTCGGAGATCACGAGATACGGGTCGGTGTCGTAGCGGAGGAACGGGGCGATGGTCGTGACCCGGTCCATGATGTTGCGGTGATAGATGATGCGGCTGCCGCTGTTCAACTGGCTGCTCACCAGGATCTCGTAGGCGCCGAACCGAGCTGCGAAGAGCAGCCGGCGCAGCAGCGACGACATCGTCACGCCGCCCTCTCCGTCGTAGCGGGTCGAGACGTTGTCGTCCCCCTGCGGGTAGTGGAACTCGTCGGTGCCGGTGTTCACGATGACGTAGTCGTTCGACAGCTCGCCGAAGTAGATGCTCGGCTGCTCGACCTCCATGTCCACCGAGGACGTCGGAGGCAGGTCCCCGATGAACAGCACCGGCAGGCCTTCCTGCGTGACCTGGTTCACGGGACCCATCGCCACGCCGAACCCGTGGGTGTACTGCAGCCGCTCGTTGACCCAGGACCGGTTGGGCAGGCTGTCCGAGTTCAGCTCCCGGCTCGACAGCATGATCTGCCGGTACTCGCCGTCGATGAAGTAGCGGTCGTTGTCGACCGAGGCGAAGTCGTAGTAGGTGCGTATCTCCTGGAGCTGCCCGAACGTGTCGAGCAGCGGCCCGTGGTCCCAGAGCCGCACGTTGTCGATGGTGTCCCGGTTGTTCTCGATGTCGGCCAGGGTCAGGGTGGCGTCGCCCGACACCTCCCGTTCCTCGACGCTGTCGAGCCCGAAGGCCTGTCGCGTGGCCGCGATGTTTTCGGCCAGGTAGGGGGCTTCCCGCTGCTGCTCGTCCGGGGTCACCACGAGGCGCTGCAGGGCGACGGCGCCGACGTTCCCCCCCACCGAGATCAGCGCGTAGAGCCCGATGGCCGCCATCAGCGGCCGGTTTCGCGGGGTCAGGGCCGAGATGACGCTGAGGCCGGCGCCGACGAGCGCGGCGAGCAGCAGCACCCGGAAGACCGGCACCCGCAGCATCACGTCGACGTACGACGCGCCGTAGACGGTCCCGGCCGAGGTCGTGAGGACCCGGGGGACGTCCAGATACGCGCCCCAGGCGAGCAGGAGGAAGACGCCCGCGACGATGAGCCCCAGATGGCGCCTCGCGTCGTCGCTGACGATCGGGCCGCGCGCGGGGTCGATGCCGAGCTGGTTCGAGATGACGTAGATGGCGGCCGACCCCAGCAGCGAGAGCATCACCACGGCCAGCGCGAGGTATCGGACGAGGTCGATGAACGGAAGAGAGAAGACGTAGAAGCCGATGTCGCGGCCGAAGAGCGGGTCCGCCTGGTCGAACGGCACCGCGTTCCGGAACTGCAGCCACGTGAGCCACTCGTTCGAGGCGAAGGCGCCGAGGAAGAGCGCCATCAGGGCCGCGACCCCGGTCCCCAGCCGCTGCAACTGCTGCGGCGTCAGCACCACCGCCTGAATCTCGCCGTTGCCGGGGAAGAGCGTGTAGGGCTGTCGGAAGCGCCCGAGGGCGAGGCGGAAGTTCAGGGCCAATCCGGCGAACGCGAGCACGAACACCACCGCGCCCAGCGCCAGCCGGGTGCCCAGGGTGCGCATGAAGATGCCGGTGTACTCGACCTCGCTGAACCACAGCCACTCGGTGAGCAGGTCCAGCGCGGACGGCACCACCATGAACGCCGACAGGAGAACCAGCAGAAAAACGAGTCTCGCAGGCATGGCTCAAGCCTCTAGCGGCACGTATCGGCCACTAATCTACCGCAACATTAACATGACTTCGGGAGAAACGGGGCGGTCGGACGGCGGCCGCGCGGGGGGCGCTTGCCGCGCGGGCGGGGGAGCGGTGCCGCGAGACGGCCCCGGCCGGGGCCGAGACGGGTCGCGCCCGTGCTATTCCAGCACCGTCACCCGGTCGCCGTCGGCCAGATCCTCGGGACCCTCGACGACCACGCGCTCCCCGGCGGTGAGGCCGGAGACGACCTCGATCTGATTGCCGACGGCGGCGCCGAGCCGGACCGCACGGCGTTCGACCCGGTCGACGCGCAACACGAGCACGACGTCCCGCCCGTCGCGGCTGCGCCCCGCCGCGGCGGGGACCAGGAGCCTGGTGGCGCCGGCCCGGGGCTCGGGGGGCTCGTCCTCGAGGAAGGCGACGTTGACGCCCATGTCCGGCAGGATGCGGGGATCGAGCTCGTCGAAGGCGATGCGCACGAGCACCGTCGCCCGCTGCCGGTCGGCGGCGGGCACGGTGGTGATGACGGCGCCGGGGATGTCCCAGTCGGGATAGGCGTCGAGGTTGGCCACCACCCGCTGGCCGTCGCGCACCCGGTTGATGTAGCTCTCGTTGACGTCGACCTCGATCTCGAGCGAGTCCATGTCGACGAGGGTGCTCACCCCGGTCCGGGTGAAGCCGCCCCCCGCCGACACCGGCGAGATCATCTCGCCCTCCTCGGCGTCCTTCGAGATCGCCACGCCGTCGAACGGGGCGCGGATCACCATGTCGTCGAGTTGGGTTCGGAACACGTCGATCTCGCGCTCGGCCACCACGACCTGCTCGCGCGACAGGGCGATGCGGGCGGCGAGCGAATCGACCTCTGCGGTGTCGGTGTCGAGGTCGGCGGCGCCGACCACCCCTTCCTCGACCAGCCGCCGCGTGCGGGCGAGGTTGAGTTGCGCCTCGTTCAACCGCACCTCTTGCTCGGCGATGGCCCGCCGGGCGGCGCCGAGCCGGGCCTCGGCGAGGGCGAGCTGCGAGCGGACCGTCGAGTCGTCGAGCCGCGCGAGGACCTGTCCCTGGCGCACCGCCATGCCTTCCTCGACGGGCACCGCGACGAGCTTTCCGGTGACCTTCGACGAGACCGTCGCCCGGCGGCGCGCGGTGACGTAGCCCGATGCGTTGAGGACGGCGGCGTCGGCGGGGGCGACCGTCGTCTCGCGCGCCACCGCGGTACGCACCGCCGCGATCTGCGCCGGTCCGGTCCACCACCACCAGCCGCCGCCGGAGGCCGCGAGCAGCAGGACGGGCAGGAACAACCACCACCGGAGGCCGCGACCGGCGTCGTCCCGGCGTTCGATCTTCAGGCCGTCGAGTGAAGGGGGTGCGGCAGCCACGGGTCTGAATTTCGTTGGAACTTCGGCCGAAATGTGCGATCAACTAACTGTACCATGCCGGGTGGACGGCGTGGCGGCGGTCGGGATATTGGACGAGGCGCGGGTTCCGGCGGTTCCCGACCCGGATTGCGGAAACGGGCCAGAGCATGAGCGATCGCAAGTACCGGCAGCGAGGCTATCAGGACGATTACGCGGGCCGCGAGCCGGAGGAGCGGCCCCGTCAGCCGCGCCGCGACGGCGCCCCGCGCAGCGTCATCAACCGGCAGCACCGGCCGCCGAACATGCCCGGCTTCCACGACGTCATGCGGTGTGCGCGTTGCCGCCGCACCCTGAGGACCGCGATCGGCCCCGCCACCACGTGCCCCGCGTGCGGGACGTTCCTGCACTGCTGTGCGCAGTGCGCTTCCTTCGACAGCGGCAGCCGTTTCGAGTGCCTGCAGCCGATCCCGGCCCGGGTGTTTCCCAAGGATGCGCGCAACGACTGCACGTACTTCTCCCCGCAGGTGACGGTCGAGCGCCAGACGCGCTCGGAGACCGCCGCCGGCCCCCGGAGCGCCCGGCAGGCGTTCGACGATCTCTTCAAGTGAGCGCCGTTCGGGCCGGCGGCGCTGACATAATCTAGACATGAACGCCCGCAACCCCGCCGACCTCGAAGCGGCGCTCGCCGATCTCGCGGCGCCGGTCAGGCTGCTGTTCTTCACCCAGACCTTCGGCTGCGACACCTGCGTGCCGGCGCGGCGCATCGTGGACGGGATCGCCGCCCTGTCGGAGCGCATCGCCGTCGAAGAATTCAACCTGGTGCTCGACAAGGACGCCGTTCGGAGCTACGGCATCCGGCGCGCACCGGCGATCGCGGTCGTCGGCGAGGCCGACACCGGCATCCGGTTCTACGGCGTGCCCGAGGGCCACGAGCTGGTCTCGCTCGTCGACGCCATTCTCCTCGTCGCGTCGCGCGACTCCGGCCTGAGCGACGAGAGCCGCGCCCGGCTCGCGGAGGTCGACGAGCCGATCGACATCCAGGTCTTCGTCACCCACACCTGACCGCACTGCCCCCAGGCGGTCAGCCTGGCCCATCGGATGGCCCTCGCCAGCCCCCACGTCACCGCGGCGGCGGTGGCGGCGGCCGAGTACCCCGACCTCGTGCACCAGTACCGCGTGACCGGGGTGCCGAAGACCGTCGTCAACGAGCGAACCGAGATTCTCGGCGCCGTGCCCGAGGCCGAGTTCGTCAGCCAGGTGGTGGAGACGGTCGGATGACCGCGCGAGGCCGCCGGTCAGCGTCGCGGGGCGGTGGGACCGCGGCGCGTGGCGGTGGAACGGCGCCCTGGGGTGGCCGGATCGTGGCGCTACGGGCGGCCGGGCTGCTCGCGCTGGGCCTCGCCGCGGCGTGGTTCATGCCGCGCCCCGGCGGGCGGACCGGCTTGGCCGGACAGGCCGGCGCGGACGGCGCCGAGGGTCCCCCGGTCGCCTACGAGCTGAGCTTTCCCCGGCCCCAGCAACGCTGGATGGAGGTCGCGGTGACCGTGACCGACCTGCCGCCCGCGCCCCTGAGCATGCGGATGAGCACCACCTCGCCGGGGCGCTACGCGAGGCACGACTTCGCCAAGAACGTGTTCGAGGTACGGGCGGCCGACGGCGCCGGCAACGCCCTCGACCCCGTCCGCGCCGCGATGGCGCGCTGGGAGGTGGCCGGTCACGACGGCACCGTCCGGTTCACCTACCGCGTCTACGGCGACCGCGTCGACGGCACCTACCTCGCGATCGACGACACCCACGCCCACCTCAACATGCCGGCCAGCCTCATGTGGGGGGACGGGCTCGAGGAGCGGCCGGCCGTCGTCCGCTTCGAGCCGCCGCCCGACAGCGGCTGGCGGGTGGCCACGCAGCTCTATCCGACCGGCGACCCGCTCGTCTTCACCGCGCCCAACCTGCAGTACCTGCTCGACAGCCCGGCCGAGGTGAGCGCTTTCGCGGAGCGGACGTTCACGGTCGCCGACCCCGCCGACCCCGGCCACCGGCCCGCGTTCCGCATCGCCGTGCATCACACCGGCGGCGAGAGCGACCTCGACCGCTACGCTGCCGACGTCGAGCGCATCGTGCGCGAGATGGTCACCGTGTTCGGCGAGTTCCCGCGGTTCGAGACCGGCCGGTACACGTTCATCGCCGACTACCTGCCGTCGGCGTCGGGCGATGCCATGGAGCACCGGAACAGCACCGTGCTGAGCGCGCCGGCGACCCTCCGCGGGCAGGGCCGGCGGCTCCTCGGCTCGGTGTCGCACGAGTTCTTCCACGTCTGGAACGTGGAGCGCATCCGCCCCCGCTCGCTCGAGCCGTTCGACTTCGAGGACGTCAACCCGTCGGGCGAGCTGTGGCTGGGCGAGGGCTTCACCAACTACTACGGGGCGCTGATCCTGCAACGGGCGGGGCTCGCCGCGCTGCCGGAGACCCTGGCCCGTTTCGGGTCGGCCATCGAGACGGTCGAGCGCGGCCCCGGCCGCCGCTTCCGGTCGGCCGCGGACATGAGCCGCCTCGCCCCGTTCACCGACGCCGCGACGGCCATCGACCCCACCAACTGGGGCAGCTTCTTCATTTCCTACTACACGTGGGGCGAGGTGCTCGGGCTGGGACTCGACCTGATGCTGCGCGCCCGCGCCGCCGACGGCGTCGGCCGCGCCGCTACCCTCGACGACTACATGCGGCTGCTCTGGGAACGGTTCGGGCGGGGCGGCGCCACGACGCCGGGGGTGGTGGACCGGCCCTACACCGCGGCCGACGCCCGCGCCGCCCTCGCCGATGTCACCG
The DNA here is from genome assembly GCA_965207615.1 of Vicinamibacterales bacterium. GTDB lineage: Bacteria > Acidobacteriota > Vicinamibacteria > Vicinamibacterales > UBA8438 > JAJEEA01. The sequence continues at coordinate 4,978,031 of CBDBMZ010000003.1, read as the reverse complement.
GGGACGAGGTGTTCGCCCGCGAGTTCTTCGACCGCTACGTCGACGGGCACGAGGTCGTCGACTTCGCCCCGCTCTTCGAGCGCGCGGGGCTGGTGCTGCGGCCGCGGGCGCCCGGCCGCGCCTGGCTGGGCTCCCCGGCGCTGCGGTTCGAGCGCGGCGGGGCGCGGGTGGCGGCCCCGCTGCGGTTCGGGACGCCGCTCCACGACGCGGGTGTGGCGCGGGACGACCTGATCGTCGCCATCGACGGCCGCCGCGTGTCGTCGCCGGGTGGGCTCGACCGGCTGCTCCGCGACCTCGGGGGCCGGCGGCAGGTGACGGTCCGCTTCGAGCGGCGCGGCGAGCCGATGACGGTCAACGTGGAGGTCGTCCCCGATCCCGCCCGCGAGCTGGTGTCGCTCGAGCAGCTCGGTCGCCGTCCGACCGCGGCCCAGGGCCGTTTCCGCGCCGAGTGGCTGGGCTCGAGGGCGGGGTTCTAGAGCGCGAGATGGACAGCGAAGTTCGGGATCCGGTCTGCGGCATGCGCGTGGACCCGGCGAAGAGCCGGTTCAGCCACGAGCACGCCGGGCAACGGTACTACTTCTGCTGCGGCGGGTGCCACGCGGCGTTCCAGGCCGATCCGACCCGGTTCGTGGCCGTCGCCGCGGCCAGCGGGCCAGCCGCCCCCGTCGCCCCAGCGCCGGTCACGGCGGCAGGGGAGGTTCCCGCCACGGTGACCGACCCGGTGTGCGGGATGTCGGTGGATCCCGCCGCCGCCGCGCATTCGCACACCCACGAGGGGACGACCTACCACTTCTGCTGCGCCGGTTGCCGGGCGAAGTTCGAAGCGGATCCGGACCGCTATCTGACGCCCGGCGCCGGCCGTGAGGCCGCAGCCGGTCACGGCGTTGCGGCGGCGGCCGAGCTGCCGGCCGACGAGGCGGCGGGGACGTGGTTCTCCTGCCCGATGTGCCCCGGCGTGCGTCAGCTCGGCCCGGGCGTGTGCCCGAAGTGCGGCATGGCCCTCGACCCTGAGCTTGGGGCGGAATCCTTGCAGCCCACCGTCGAGTACACGTGCTCGATGCACCCCGAGGTCGTGCGCGACGGGCCGGGGAGCTGCCCGAAGTGCGGGATGGCCCTCGAGCCGCGCACGGTGGTCCCCGACGCCGCCAATCCCGAGCTCGAGGACATGACGCGGCGGTTCCGGTGGGCCGCCGTCCTCGGCTTCCCGGTCTTCGCCCTCGCGATGGGCGAGATGCTGCTCGGCGAGCGGGTACCGGGGGTAATCGGCCGCACCGCGTCGAACTGGCTGCAGCTCGCGTGCGCGACCCCGGTGGTGTGGTGGGCGGGGTGGCCGTTCTTCGCCCGCGCCTGGGCGTCGGTCGTCAACCGCAGCCCCAACATGTTCACCCTCATCGCCCTCGGCGTCGGGGCCGCCTACGCCTACAGTGCCGCCGCGACCGTCGCGCCCGGCCTGTTTCCCGACGGGTTCCGGATGGCCGGCGGCGTCGAGCCGTACTTCGACACGGCGGTGGTCATCGTCGCGCTGGTGCTGCTGGGGCAGGTCCTGGAGCAGCGGGCGCGCGGCCGGACGGGGGCGGCCCTGCGGGCCCTGCTGGGCCTCGCCCCGGCCACCGCGCGCCGCGTCACGGGCGGGCCCGGGGAGGCGGAGGGCCGGGAGGAGGACGTGCCCCTCGCCGCGGTCGCGGCCGGCGACCTCCTGCGGGTGCGCCCCGGCGAGCGGGTGCCGGTCGACGGAATCGTCGTCGACGGGGCCAGCGCCGTCGACGAGTCGATGCTGACCGGCGAGCCGCTGCCGGTCGAGAAGGGGCCGGACGCGCGGATCGTCGGGGGGACCCTGAACGGGACCGGCACCCTGCTCATGCGGGCCGAGCGCGTGGGGACCGATACGCTGCTGGCCCGGATCGTCGCCATGGTCGGCGAGGCGCAGCGGAGCCGGGCTCCCATTCAGCGGCTCGCGGACCGGGTCGCGGCGGTCTTCGTGCCCGCGGTGGTGGTGGTGGCGGGGCTGGCCTTCGGCGCGTGGTCGGTGTGGGGGCCGGAGCCGCGCCTCGCCCTCGCCCTCGTCAGCAGCGTCGCGGTGCTCGTCATCGCGTGCCCGTGCGCCCTCGGGCTCGCGACCCCCATGTCGATCATGGTGGGCACGGGCCGGGGGGCGGGGGCCGGCGTCCTCATCAGGAACGCCGAGGCGCTCGAGACCCTCGAGCGGGTGGACACCCTCATCGTCGACAAGACCGGCACCCTGACGGAGGGCCGCCCCGAGGTGGCCGCGGTCGTTCCCGCCGTCCCCGGCGCGCCCGCCGTCGCCGCCGCCGGGGGCGCGGGCGGTCCCGAGGTGGCCACAGGCCTCTCTGCCGACTCCCGACTGGCCGCGGCCGGCGCGGGCGCGGAAGGCCCCGTGGTGACGAAGGGGTCTCCCGGCGATTCCGGAAAGGCCGCGGGCGGTTCGGGGGCGACGGCAGTGCTTCCCGGCGGCATCGCCGGCGAGGACGGGCTGCTGCGGCTGGCGGCGGCCCTCGAGCGCGGCAGCGAGCACCCCCTGGCCGACGCGATCGTCCGGGCCGCCGACGCCCGGGGCCTGAGCGTGCCGCCCGTCGCCGGTTTTCGCGCCGAGGTCGGACGCGGGGTCCTGGGAACTGTCGAGGGGCGGGAGGTGACGCTCGGCACGCCGGCGCTGCTGGAAGCGGGCGGCGTCGAAGCCGCGCCGCTCGCCGCGCGCGCCGACGAGCTGCGCCGCGAGGGGCAGACGGTGGTGTTCGTGGCGGTCGGGAACGCGCTCGCGGGGCTGATCGGGGTCGCCGACCCGGTGAAGGCGACGACCCCGGAGGCGGTGCGGCAGTTGCGGGCGGAGGGGCTCGACCTCGTCATGGTCACCGGCGACAACCCGGTGACGGCCGAGGCGGTGGCGGTCCGGCTCGGCATCCGCGACGTCGTCGCCGGCGTCCTCCCCGCCGACAAGCGGCGCATCGTCGCCGAGCGCCGGGCGGCGGGCCGGGTGGTGGCGATGGCCGGCGACGGCATCAACGACGCCCCGGCCCTGGCCGAGGCGGCGGTCGGCATCGCCATGGGCACGGGGACCGACGTGGCGATGGAGAGCGCCGGCGTCACCCTCGTGCGCGGCGACCTGCGGGCCATCGCGCAGGCGCGCCGGCTCAGCCGGGCCACCATGCGCAACATCCGGCAGAACCTGTTCCTCGCCTTCGTGTACAACACCGTCGGCGTCCCGGTCGCGGCCGGGCTGCTCTATCCGTTCCTCGGCATCCTCATCAGCCCCATCTGGGCGAGTGCGGCCATGACCCTGAGCTCGCTGTCGGTCATCGCCAACGCCCTGCGGCTCCGCCGTGTCGAGTTGTGAAGTCGGGCGGCGAATCCGCACGGCCTGCAGGTTCCCCGCGCAACGCCCGATCCCGCTTGACGGCAGACGGCAGGCATGCGCGGCGGCCTGTTCTCGCTAGCCATCTGGCCTCGTCGTCTTGCGGGAATACCAAGGCCAACCCACGAGTCTTCCAGTTCCCAATCTGTCAATTCTGACGGGCCCAGGAGAGACGCAAGTATGGTAGAAAAAATCGGCGCGGCACCCGTGTTTCGGCTAGCGAAAACGGGCGCGGCCGCCTCGGCGCAGGTGGGATGTCATGAGCGAGCAGGACGCGTTCGCGCGCATTCTGGAGTCGATGTGCGACGCCATGCTCGACGATGCCCGCTGGCCGAGAGCCTCGGCCCTAATCGACGAGGCCTGCGGCCTGACGGGCAATGACATTCTGGTCGCCGACGGTCCGAAGGACGATGTCCGGGTGCTTTTCGTCGGTGCCTACACCCGGGGACAGCGCCGCGAAGAACAGGAGCGCGACTACCTCGAGAACTACCATCCCACGGACGAACGCGTACCGCGTTTCCGCCAATTGCCCGACAGTCGCCTGGTGCACGTCAGGGATCTCCTCACGCCCAACGAGTTGAAGACGTCGCCCACCTACAACGAGATGCTGCTCCGGGACGGCGCCCAGAACAGCATGTACGTGCGTCTCGACGGCCCGGATGGCACCTCCATCGCCTGGGCGCTCCGCGATCCCGCCGACTCGGATGGCTGGGGTTCTTCGCGGATCACGATGATCAGGCGGCTGTTGCCTCCAATCCGGCAGTTCGTCCGCGTCCGGCAGGCACTGGTCCGCGCGGAGGCGCGGAACACGACGGTGACGGCCCTCCTCGACAACCAGCGGTTGGGCGTCCTCCACCTGGACCGGCGCGGTCTGATCCTCGAGGCCAACGACCGGGCCCGTAGCATCCTGCGCCACGGCGACGGATTGTCGGACCGTGGGGGCGTGCTCCGTGCCCGTGGGCCGGCCGACCATGTCCGTCTCCAGGGGTTGCTCGGCGACGCGCTCCCGGGCTCGGGCTCGGCCGCGGTCAGCGGGTCGATGCTGCTTCGCCGCTCTCCCGTGTTGCCGCCGTTCGTGGTGCACGTCAAGCCCGTGAACTTCGCTCGGCTGGACTACGCAGCGCGTCGCGTCGCCGCCCTGGTGCTGATTACCGAGCCGGGACGCCGGGGTCGCGTCCGGCCCGACCTGGTGGCCGCCATCCTCGGGCTGACGCCCGCCGAGAGCAAGGTGGCGGTGTGGTTGGCGGAAGGCAGGAGCGTGCGCGACATCGCCGAGGCGGCCGGTCGCACGGAGCGCACCGTTTACTGGCACCTGCAGCAGATCTACCAGAAACAGTCGATTTCGCGGCAGGCCGACCTCGTGCGCCTGGTGCTGTCACTCGGGGAGCCTGGTTGAAGCCCGATCGGGCGCGATTCAGGCGCCCCACCGCCCGTCGGGGCCGCGCCGGACGTCGACGACCATCGCGCCGCGGGCCGGGGGCCGCGCGCCGGTGAACGACCCGATGAACCACGACACCAGCCCCACCGCGAACGCCCCGAGCACCGCCGAGAAGAACGAGGCGACGCTGAAGCCGGGGACGAGGAACGCGGCGAGGCCGAACGCGAGGCCGTTGACGACGAAGTAGAACAGGCCCAGCGTCAGCACCGTGAACGGCAGCGTGACGAGAAGCAGCAGGGGCCGCACGACGGCGTTGACGAAGCCGAGGACGAGCCCCGCGAGGCCGAGCGAGAACAGGCCGTCGACCCGGACGCCGGGGAGGACCCAGGCGGTCACCGCGAGGGCGGCGGCGGTGGTCAGCCAGTGCGCGAGGAACAGGGTGCTCATGCCGGTGCCTTCCCGCCGGCGGCCGGGAACAGTACCCCCGGGGCCAGCTTGTTCTCGGGGTCGAGGGCGCGCTTGACGGCCCGCATCTGCTCCACGCCCGCGTCGCCGAGGAGCAGCCGCAGCAGCGCCTGCTTGACGGGGTTGCGGCCGACGCCGTGCTCGGCGAGGGGGCATCCTCCGAGGCGGACGACCTCGCGTCCGCAGGCGAGGATCGCCTCCTTCCCCGCCCGGACGTCGTCCGCCGACCGGGGAATGACGTTGGGGTGCAGGTTGGCGTCGGACAGGTGTCCCCACACCGCGTGGTCGAGGCCGCGGGCCTCGAAGGCGGCGCGGAAGAGGCGCAGGCAGTCGGCGAGCTGCGGGAAGGGCACGATCATGTCGGCCGCGGTCTTCTCGATTGTGCCATCCACCGTGCGCTTGGCGACAGCCACCCCCCGGTTCACCGCTTCCGGCACCGCCTCGCGGAAGGCGAGCAGATCGGCCGCCCGGGTGGTCTCGCCGGGGGCCGCGAGCTCGGTGCGGTCGAGAAGGCCCTCGGCGTCGAGGAGGCGGCAGAGGGTGACGATGGGACCGGCGGGCGCGGGCGCCGAGGCCGCGAGGCCGATCTGCTCGTGGACCTCGCCGGCCGTCGTGCCCGGGGGCAGCTCGATCTGGACGAGGAGCACTGCGCCGGCCGGCTCCGGAATCGACACCCGGGAGCCGCGGCCGGCCGCCGCGGCGCGGGCCAGATCGAGCGACCGTCGGTCGAGGTACTCGATGGCCGCGACGTCGAGCCCGGCCGGGTCGGCCCGGCACCGGGTGTCCAGCGAGACGTCGCGGAGCCGGGCCGCGATCGCGATCGCCTGGTCCTCGCCGTCGAGCGCGATCAGCGCCACGCCGATCTCGGGCCGCCGCGGCAGGACGTCGAGGGTGACGGAGGTGACCACGCCGAGGGTGCCTTCCGAGCCCACGAACAGGTCGACGAGATCGAGATCGGGCCCGCCGTGGTAGCCGGCCGAGTGCTTGGGCACCCGCGGCAGGCGATAGGTCGGCGCCGGGACCGCTATCTCTCCCGCCGAAGTCTGGATGACGAACCGGCCGGCCGCCGCGCGCACCTGCCCCCGCTCGAGGTCGAGCGCCTCGCCGCAGGCGAGCACCACCGTCAGGCGGCGCACCCAGTCGCGCGTGGTGCCGTACTTGAACGTCGCGGCGCCGGCCGCGTTCGTCGACACCACGCCGCCGACGGTTGCTCCCTCGAAGGTGGGGACCGGGGGGTAGGCCTTGCCGGCCGCGTCCAGGGTCTCGCGCAGGGTGGTCAGGGCGACGCCCGGCTGCACGGTGACCCGGTTCTCCGTCAGGTCGTCGACGCGGTTCATCCTCGACGAGCTCAGCACCAGCTCGCCCATCGGGGTCGCTCCTCCCGTCAGGGACGACTGCGCGCCGATCGGCAGAATCCGGGCGCTGTCGCGGACGAGCGCGGCGACCTCGGCCTCGTCACGGGGGAACGCCACGGCCGCGGTATGGCCGCCGGGGTAGTGCGCCGCGTCCTCGAGGAAGCCGGCGACGTCGTCGGTGACCGCGACCGGGCGGCATCGATCCCGGCCGCGGGGCCGCGGGGGACGGGTGCGGATGCGATTGGTCGCCATTCCGGTCGGACGGGTTCAGGCCGGCGGTTCCCGGCGGAGGGCCCCGCCGCTTTCGACGGCTGCCCGGGCCGGCCCGGCCTGCGCCGCGGGATCATGATAGAGTGGCTTGCTCGTCCCGAACAGGCCGGGAGCCTGCGCCGCGCAACGGTGGCGGGCGCCTTCGTCGGGCCTATCCGCGCCGGCGCCGCTCCGCGGCCCCCGGTCGAGCGCGGCGTTTCACCCCGGACTCGTGACATCGTGGGTATGGGGCTCTCGGCTCCCATACGGAAAGGCATCCTCTCATGTTCCAGCGGCTTTGCGTTCTCGGCGCCGTCCTCGCGGTGTCCGCGGCCTGCGGCGCGCCCACGCTCGCGCAGTCGGACGACGAGGTGGTGGGGCGTGTCGGCGACCGGGCGGTCACCATGGCCGAGCTCGACGAGGCGTGGCGGAGCAACGACGCGGCCTCGCGCATGCGCATGCTGCAGGAGCTCTACGAGACCCGCAAGCGCACCCTCGACGTCGTCATCGGCGAGATCCTCATCGAGCGCGAGGCCATCGCCCGCGGCACGTCCCGCGACGAGCTGCTCGCCGGGGAGCTGCCGGCGAGGACCCTGCCCGTCACCGCCGAGGACGTCACGCGCGTCTACGAGCAGAACCGGCGCGCCTTCCCCAACATGACCGAGGAGCAGATGGCGCCGCAGATCCGGGCGTTCCTCGCCCAGCAGCGGCCCATGCAGGCCCTGCACGCGTACATGGCCGAGCTGCGGGCCGCTGCCGACGACATCCGGGTGGAGCTCGAGCCGCCCCGCACCCCCGTCGAGGTCTTGGAGGGTGACCCCGTCCTCGGCCCCGCCGGCGCGCCGGTCCAGATCGTGGAGTTCTCCGACTTCCAGTGCCCGTTCTGCGAGCGGCTGACCGGCACCCTCGACCGCCTGAAGGCGGAGTACGGCGACGACATCCGGCTGGTCTTCAAGGACTTCCCCCTGCCCAACCACGCCGAGGCGTTCAAGGCGGCCGAAGCGGGGCTCTGCGCCAACGTGCAGGGGAAGTTCTGGGAGTTGCACGACGCGATGTTCTCGGAGCAGGACGACCTGGAGGTGGACGCCCTTAAGCGCCACGCGGGCGAGCTGGGCCTCGATCAGGCGGCCTTCGACGCGTGCCTCGACAGCGGCCGCTTCGCCGAGCAGGTCAGCGCCGACCTGCGGTACGGCGAGTCGCTCGGCGTGCAGTCGACGCCCACCATCTTCATCAACGGCCGCGCGGTGATGGGGGCGGCGCCGTACGAGGTGTTCGACGAGATCGTGCGGGACGAGCTGGACCGGGCGCAGTGAACGGCCCGCCGGCCTCGCCGGCTGGAGATGTTCGGAGAAGATTGTCCCGGGACGAGCCGGATCGGTGACGGCCCGCCGGCTTTCCCGACGGGCGCGGCCGAGAGTCTCGCGTTCGAGGAGGTTCGTTCCGGACGGGGGCGCAGTGAGGAGATCGACGCCGGCCGGCCCTCAGCGCCGGCCGGCGCGCTCCGTGTCGGAGGTCAGTCGGCCGCGCCGGCGATGCGCGCGCCCTCGGTGGCGAGGAAGTCGTCGAACTCGGCGCGGCTCTGGACGGTGACGAAGCCGCGCATCCGGTAGTGGCCGAGCCCGCAGAGCTGCGAGCAGTTGACCTCGTAGTCGCCGGCCACCGTCGGCACCCACCACACCGGGATCTCCATGCCCGGTATCGCATCCTGCTTCACCCGCATCTGGGGAATCGCGAAGCTGTGGATGACGTCGAGGCTCGACAGGTACACGATGACGGGCTCGTCGACCGGCAGGTTGAGCTGGTTGATGGTGGCGACGTCGTCGGCCCCGGCGGGGTCGCTTCGGTCGAGGCCCGTCGCATTGGTCGGCGTGATCAGGCTGGCGTCGCGGCGCCCGAACATGCCGTCGGGCCCGGGATAGATCGAGTGCCACTCGAACTGCTTCGCGATGACGTGCACGACCGTCGCGCCCTCCTCGGGCGGGAACGCGTTGACGCGCACCGTCCACGCGGGAATCGCGAAGAAGATGAGGATGATGGCCTCGACGACGGCCACGCCGATCTCGAGGCGGGTCGAGGTGTGGCTCGTCACGCCGGTGTAGTCCGCCTTCGGGTTCGCGGCCGCGCGGAAGCGGATCAGGGTGTAGACGAAGAAGATCCCCCAGCCCACGAACAGCACCGCCATGAGCCAGTGAACGATGACGATGATCCGGTCGATCTCCGCGGCGTGCGCCGAGGCCTGCAGCGGCAGTCCGAGAAATTCCTGCATCGATAAGCTCCCAGCCCGGAAACCGGGGCCGAACGCGACCGCAAGGTCGCGCCTCGGCCTCCGCTCTCCGCCCAACCAACCTCACCGTCGCCCGCGCCGTTCCCCCGGCGCCGGCGCCTCGCGGAGCCGCGCGGCGAACGTCGCCGCGGGGTTACGAGTGGCTCCTGGCCTGCGACGACGGCGACAGGTCGACGCGCTCGCCGATCGCCATCCTCGATCGCTTCAAGAGATAGAGAAAAAAGCGGGCGAAACAGCCCAGCACGCCCGCGGTGATGCCGATCATCACGAGAATGCCCCAGCTCGCGCCGATCGACATCGCCGAGTTCGGGTCGCCGAAGCAGACCGGGCAGGCCCATCCGGTCTGCGGCGCGGCCAGCACGAATCCCGCCGCCACCGCCAGCGTCCGCAGCATGTGTCCCAGCATCTCAGCGCCTCGTGTCCATCCGGGCTCACTCGAGCCCGATCTCGCGGGTCTTCCGAACGAACCGTACCGCGTAGGCCGACAGCAGTCCCGCCGTCGCCAGCGACCCGACCGCGGTGACGAGATGCCAGCCGGTGCCGCGGGCCGTCCCCCAGGTCACGCCGCCCCACACCGCCATCATCAGCGCCAGCCCGATCGACGCCACGATGAAGAGGATGTGGAAGCCGCGCAGCGACATCAGTGCGCCTCGTCCTCCGCGTGCGTCGCGTTCGCGTTCGGCAGCGGCTTGTGGACGCCGTAGGTGTCCGAGACCGTGAAGATCGGGATGAGCATGAGGGCCAGCCAGAAGAACACGGTCAGGGCCAGGGCGACGGCGAGGGTCCGGCTCTTCTCGTCGACCAGGTGCATGAAGTAGCTCACCACCAGCGAGCCCTTCGCGGTCGCGATGATGAGGGCGATGACGATCGCCAGCGGCACCGCCACTTCGATGTACGAGGCGAGGACGGTCACCACCGTGAGGACCGCCAGCGCGCCGGCGACCTTCATGTAGATGTCGATGTGCTTCTTGGTTTCTTCAGGGCTTCCGCTCATGACGCCTCCGCAATGTCCGGGGGCCCCGCCGGCGGGCGGCTGACGTCGCCCGCCCGGGCCGTCCGTTCTCTTCGCCCGCCAATCGCCGCCTCCGGCTCCGCCTGGCGCCCAGCCAACCCTCCGGGAATCCGTGCCGTTCCACGGCGCAGATTCCTACAGCAGGTAGAGCACCGGGAACAGGAAGATCCACACGAGGTCGACGAAGTGCCAGTAGAGCCCGGCCGCCTCCACCCGGTTCTCGAACATCTCCCGCTTCTCGTGCCACATCCGGCTGCCGGGGCCCCAGAAGTAGCTGTTCACGATGACCCCGCCCACGATGTGCAGCCCGTGCAGCGCCGTCATCGTCCAGTAGATGGCGAGGAAGGTGCTGTGCGAGGGCAGATGGTCGTGCGACACCTTCTCGTAGTACTCGAAGAACTTCACCACGAGGAAGGTGAGGGCGAGCAGGATGGTCGCGCCCATGTACGTCTTGTACTTGGCGAAGTCGCCGAGCTTGAGCGAGGCGAAGCACATGACCATCGTCACGCTCGAGCCGATGAGGACCGCGGTGTTGAAGGCCCCGATCGGGATGTTCACGTACTCGGCGCCCAGCGGCCAGTCGACGCCGCCCACCCGCAGGATGACGTAGGTCGAGAAGAGCCCGCCGAACAGCATCACCTCCGAGGCGAGGAAGAGCCAGATGCCGAGCTTGACGTTGTTCAAGCCGGTGTCCGGCCGTTCGGCTACGGTATACGGAATCTCCATCCTGGTTACCCTTGTCTACACCTTCGCGGCTGCGGGCGCGGCGCCGGCCGCCTGCCCCTGCATGGTGAAGTCGTCCGGGGCGCCGGGCACGCTGTACTCGTAGGGTCCCCGGTGCGCCTCGGGCGGCGTGGTGAAGTTGCCGTGCGGCGGCGGCGAGGGCGCCTGCCACTCGATGGTGGTGGCCTTCCACGGGTTGTCGTCGACCTGCTTGCCGTTCCGGAGGCTCCAGAAGAAGTTGACGATGAAGAAGATCTGGAAGAACCCGAGGGCCCAGGCGCCGTAGGACATCACGGCGTTCCACTCCATGACCTCCTGGGCGTGGGCGTACTGCATGCCGCCGTCGTAGAGCCGCCGGTTCACCCCGACGAGCCCGGTGATGAACATCGGCATGAACACGACGTTGATCGCGACGAACGAGCCCCAGAAGTGGATCTTGCCGAGCATCTCGTTCATCACCCGGCCCGTCGCCTTCGGGTACCAGTAGTAGATGCCCGCGAACAGGGCGAAGATGGTGCCGGGGGCCACCACGTAGTGGAAGTGGCCGATCACGTAGTAGGTGTCGTGCAGGTGCAGGTCGGGCGCGGAGAGGCCCAGCGGCAGCCCCGTCAGCCCCCCGATGCCGAACATCGGGAGGAACGCCAGCGCGAACAGCATCGGCACGGTGTAGCGGATGGACCCGCCGTAGAGCGTGATGAAGAACGCCGACAGGATGACCACCGACGGCACCGAGATGATCATCGTCGTGGTCTGGAAGAACGCGCTCATCGTCGTGCCCATGCCGGTCAGGAACATGTGGTGCGCCCACACGATGAACGACATGAACCCGAGGAAGACGATCGACGCCACCAGCACGCGGTAGCCCCACAGCGGCTTCCGGGTGTTGTTGGCGAGGACCTCCGAGACGATGCCCATCGCCGGCAGGATCAGGACGTAGACCTCGGGGTGGGCGAGGAACCAGAAGAGGTGCTGCCACAGCAGCGGGCTGCCGCCGCCGCTGATGTCCAGGGGGCCTTCCGTCGTGACGAGCCCGCTCGGCATGAAGAAGCTGGTCTCGGCGACCCGGTCCATGAGCTGCAGGATGCCCGCGACCTCGAGGGGCGGGAACGCCAGCAGGAGCAGGAACGCGGTGACGAGCTGCGCCCACACGAAGAAGGGCAGGCGCATGAAGCTCAGGCCGGGGGCCCGGAGCTGGAACGTGGTGACGATGAAGTTGATCGAGCCCAGCAGCGACGAGGTGATCAGGAAGAGCATCCCGACGAGCCACCACGTCTGTCCCTGGAGGGCGATGACCGACAGCGGGGCGTAGGACGTCCAGCCCGAGTTCGCGGCCCCGCCCGGCACGAAGAAGCTGGCGATCATGACCACGCCGCCGAGGAAGAACGCCCAGTAGCTGGCCATGTTCAGCCGCGGGAACGCCATGTCGGGGGCGCCGATCTGGAGCGGCAGCACGTAGTTGCCGAAGCCGCCGACGGCGAGGGGGACGACCCCCATGAACACCATGATGGTGCCGTGCATCGCCCCCAGCCCGTTGTAGAACTCGGGCAGCATGATGCCGCCCGGCGCGTTCGCCTGCCCCAGGAAGTTGCCGATGATCGGGATGGGCGCGCCCGGATAGGCGAGCTGCCACCGCATGATCATCATCAGCGTGAAGCCGAACAGCAGGAAGAACATCGCGGTGATCGCGTACTGGATGCCGATCACCTTGTGGTCGACCGAGAAGACGTACGCCCGCAGGAAGCTGAGCTCGTGCTCGTCGTGGGCATGGTCGGCATGCCCGGCCTGCGAGACATGTTCGGCGGTGGTCACGTTCTCCAACGTCGTGACTCCTTTCTGGACCTGCCTGCGATCCGATCGCCGCCGCCGCGGACGGCGCGGGTCAGGCTCGAGGCAGTGACGTGACCGGCGTCGGCGCCCGCGGACCCGGTGCGGGCGGCCTCGCGATTCGACATCCGGTGGCGACGGCAGCGATGCCGGGACCGGCGCGAGCCGGCTCACGCGCATCGGTTCACAATCACCTGTCGCCCGGCAATTCTATCGGCGCCTTCGCGCCCATGCAACCCTGCCCCGCGCCTCCGGCGCAACCGTCGACGGCGGGGTTCCGAATCACCGGCGGCACACCCCGCCCCCGCGCCCCCGGCGCAAATCCGCCCCCGCGTCCCCGTGCCGCCGCCCGCCGCCCCGGCGGGTATACTCTGGGCCGACGGCCATGACCCCCCAGCCCGAGGACGTCCCGCGCGTGCTCGACACCCGAGGCGACGAGCCCCTGGGCGCAACCTACGTCGCGGTGATGGTCGTCGAGGCCCTCGTGCTCGCGGCGTTGTGGCTGTTCTCGCGGCACTTCTCGGGCTAGGAACCCCGGGCGCCGGCCGGAGGCCGTCGCCCGGCCCCGCGGTCGCGCTCGGCGGCGACTGACGGCCGGTCGGTCGGGGCGGCGGCCCGGCGGACCGGGGGAGAGCTCCGATCGACGACTGGCGGGTCAGGAGTCCGCGCCGCGACCCGGCGCCATCCCATGCATCCCATCGACTGGATCATCATCGGCGGCTACCTCGCGTGGGTCCTCTACGACGGGGTGAAGCGGTCGCGGGGGACCGACGCGGTCGAGGGGTACTTCCTCGCGGGCCGGTCGCTGCCGTGGTGGGCGGTCGGGCTGTCGGTCATGGCGACCCAGATGAGCGCCATCACCCTGGTCGGCACCACCGGCCAGGGCTACGCCGACGGCCTGCGGCTGGTGCAGATGTACTTCGGCCTGCCGCTCGCGATGATCCTCCTGTCGGTGACCCTCGTCCCGTTCCTCTACCGGGCCCGGGTGTTCACCGCCTACGAGTACCTCGAGCGCCGCTTCGACCGGAAGACGCGGGCCCTGACGAGCCTGATCTTCCTCGTGTCGCGGGGGCTCGGGGTGGGGGTGATCATCTCCGCCCCGGCGGTGGTGCTCTCGGTGGTGCTGGGGTGGAACCTGACCCTCACCGCCCTCGCCATCGGGGTCCCCACGACCTGCTACACGATGCTCGGCGGGGTGCAGGCGGTCGCCTGGGCCGACGTCAAGCAGATGGTCATCATCGTGGGCGGCCTCCTCGCGGTGGTCGCGGCCCTCGTCCTCGGGCTGCCGGGCGGGGTCGGGCTCGGCGACGCGATGCACCTGGCCGGCGCGGGGGAGCGGCTCACCGCCATCGACTTCTCCGCGGACCCGGGGGAGACCTACACCTTCTGGTCGGGCCTGCTGGGCGGGCTCTTCCTCGCGCTCGGGTACTTCGGGTGCGACCAGAGCCAGGTGCAGCGCCACCTGACCGCCGACTCCGTCGACGCCGCCCGCCGGTCGCTGCTCATGAGCGCGTACTGGAAGATCCCGCTCCAGGTGCTGATCCTGCTGACCGGCGTCCTGGTGTTCGTGTTCCACCTGTTCAACCCCGCGCCGATGCTCTTCCACCCCGTGCGGGACGCGTCGGTGCGCGCCGGCGACCGGGCGGCGGAGTACGCGGGGCTGGAGGCGGAGTTCGAGGAGGCGTTCGCCGATCGCCGTGCCGCCGCCGACGAGATGCTCGCCGCGCGCCGGGCCGGCGGCGCGGCGGCCGTCGCCGAGGCGCGGGCGGCGTTCGCGGCGAGCCAGGCGCGGGTCGGGGCGGTCCGCGGCCGGGCGGCGGGCCTCGTGGAGGAGGCCACCGGCGAGGCCTACTCCGACGTCAACTACGTGTTCCCCACGTTCATCGTCACCCACCTGCCGGTGGGGCTCGTGGGCCTGCTCATCGCGGCCATCTTCGCGGCCGCGATGTCGAGCGCGGCGGCCGAGCTGGCCGCGCTCTCCACCACCAGCGTCATCGACTTCTACCGCCGCTACCTGAACACCGGGGCGACGGACCGCCACTACCTGCGGGTGTCGAAGGTCGCGACCGCCCTGTGGGGCGTGGTGGCCACCGTGTTCGCGGTGTTCGCGGCCAACCTCGGGTCGCTGATCGAGGTCGTCAACCAGGTCGGCTCGTACTTCTACGGGTCGCTCCTCGGCGTGTTCGTGCTCGCCGTCGGGTTCCGCCGGGCCACCGCCGACGGCGCCTTCGTCGGCCTCTTCGCGGGCATGGCGTCGGTGGCCCTCGTCGAGAGCGCGGCCGACGTGTCCTTCCTCTGGAACAACGTCATCGGCACCGTCGCGGTGGTCGTCGTCGGGCTCGCCGTCAGCCGGCTCCGGCCCGCCGGGCAGGAGTCCGCGTCGTAGAACGGCGCGGGACTCCTGTAGGGTTGGTTGGGCGGCCAGCGGAGCCGAAGGCGAGGATGGGCGGGCGAGGGCTCGCCGGCGTTGTCGGCCGGCCGCGCCCCGTGATATGTTGATATGCGACCGTTTTGGTCGGCAATACGTTCGTCAACTGTCGGTCGTGATCGACAGGCCTCGGCGCGTCCGCGGCCGCTCGGACCGGTGGCATGGCTCCGGCCTGCCGAGACCGCCGTCGATCACTTGCAAGGCTGTCAGGGAGCGTCATGAGCACCGCGATCCAGACCGTCGAAGAGCTTGCGAAGCAGGAGTACAAGTACGGGTTCACCACCGACGTCGAGACCGACTCGATCCCCGTCGGCCTGAGCGAGGAGGTCATCGAGCTGATCTCGGCCAAGAAGGGCGAGCCGCGGTGGCTGCTCGACTGGCGCCTCGACGCGTTCCGGGTCTGGTCGAAGATGACCGAGCCGACGTGGCACAACGTGCGCTATCCGCCCGTCGACTACCAGTCCATCAGCTACTACGCGGCCCCCAAGAAGAAGCCGCAGCTCGAGAGCCTCGACGAGGTCGACCCCGAGATCCGCGCCACCTTCGACAAGCTCGGCATCTCGCTCGACGAGCAGAAGCGCCTGTCCGGCGTCGCCGTCGACGCGGTCTTCGACAGCGTGTCGGTCGCCACCACGTTCAAGGACACGCTGGCCGACCTCGGCATCATCTTCTGCTCGTTCTCCGAGGCGGTGCGCGACCACCCCGAGCTCGTCCGCAAGTACCTCGGCACCGTCGTGCCCCACACCGACAACTTCTTCGCCGCCCTCAACTCCGCGGTGTTCAGCGACGGGTCGTTCGCCTACATCCCCAGGGGCGTGAAGTGCCCGATGGAGTTGTCGACGTACTTCCGCATCAACGCCGCCAACACCGGCCAGTTCGAGCGGACCCTGCTCGTGGCCGACGAGGGGGCCGAGGTGAGCTACCTCGAGGGCTGCACCGCCCCCCAGCGCGACGAGAACCAGCTCCACGCCGCGGTGGTCGAGCTGGTGGCCCTCGACGACGCCACCATCAAGTACTCGACGGTGCAGAACTGGTACCCCGGCGACAAGGACGGCAAGGGCGGCATCTACAACTTCGTGACCAAGCGGGGCAAGGCGCTCGCCAACGCCAAGGTGACGTGGACCCAGGTCGAGACCGGCTCGGCCATCACGTGGAAGTACCCAAGCTGCATCCTGCAGGGCGACAACTCCGTCGGCGAGTTCTACTCGGTCGCGGTGACCAACAACCGCCAGCAGGCGGACACCGGGACGAAGATGGTGCACCTGGGCCGGAACACCCGCAGCACCATCGTGTCGAAGGGCATCTCGGCCGGACACGGTCAGAACACCTACCGGGGCCTCGTGCGCATCGGCAAGGGGGCGCGCGGCGCCCGCAACTTCTCGCAGTGCGACTCGCTGCTCATCGGCGACCGCTGCGGCGCCCACACCTTCCCCTACCTCGAGGTGAAGAACACGTCGTCGCAGGTGGAGCACGAGGCGTCGACGTCGAAGATCGGCGAGGACCAGATCTTCTATTGCCGGCAGCGCGGGCTGTCGACCGAGGACGCGGTCAACCTCATCGTCAACGGGTTCTGCAAGGAGGTCTTCCGCGAGCTGCCGATGGAGTTCGCGGTCGAGGCCCAGAAGCTGCTGAGCGTCAGCCTCGAAGGCAGCGTCGGATAGGGAGCCGCCGCACCGCGGGTCGGCGGGGCCCGAAGGCGGCGATTGCCGGGGCGGGACGACGACTCGCCGGGGCGAGTTGGAGAGTTGGACAGGAGACCGATGCTCGAGATTCGCAATCTGCAGGCGAAGGCCGGGGACCGCCAGATCCTGAACGGGATCGAGCTGGCGGTGAACCCCGGCGAGGTCCACGCCATCATGGGGCCGAACGGCTCCGGCAAGAGCACCCTGGCGGGGGCGTTGGCCGGCCGCGACGGCATCGAGGTCAACGGCGGGTCGGCGACGTTCAAAGGGCAGGACCTGCTCGAGCTGGAGCCCGAGGAGCGGGCGCGCGAGGGCCTCTTCCTGGCGTTCCAGTACCCCGTCGAGATTCCCGGCGTCAACAACGCCTACCTCCTCAAGGCGGCCCTGAACGAGGTGCGGAAGCACCGGGGTCAGCCCGAGCTCGACGCGATGGACTTCATGACCCTGGTCCGCAAGCGCATGTCGCTGCTGGACATGGACGACGCTTTGCTGAACCGCCCCGTCAACGACGGGTTCTCGGGCGGCGAGAAGAAGCGGAACGAGATCTTCCAGCTCGCGGTCCTCGAGCCCACGCTGGCGATTCTCGACGAGACCGACTCGGGGCTCGACATCGACGCCCTCAAGACCGTCGCCGGCGGGGTCAACGCCATGCGGAGCCCCGAGCGCTCGATGGTCGTGGTGACCCACTACCAGCGGCTGCTCCACTACATCGTCCCCGACTTCGTGCACGTCCTCAGCAAGGGGCGCATCGTGAAGTCGGGCGGCAAGGACCTCGCGCTCGAGCTCGAGGAGAAGGGCTACGGCTGGCTCGACGCGGAGCCGGCGGCGGCGACCGCGTAGCGGGTCCGCGCGATACGGAACGCCTCATGCCGCAGATCGCCATCAGCGCCGACAGCTACGCCGACCAGTTCGCGGCCCTGAAGCGGGCGGTCGCGCCCGCCGGCCCCCTCGGGCCCCTGCGCGACGACGCGTTCCGCTGCTTCGGCCGGCTCGGGTTCCCCACCACCCGGCTCGAGGAGTGGCGGTTCACGAACATCGCCCCCATCGTCCAGACGCCTTTCCAGGTGCCGCCCGCGGTCGAGAGTCTCGGCCGTGACGTCCTCGACGCGCTGCACCTCCCGAGGTCCGGCGGCCCCGAGCTGGTCTTCGTCAACGGTCGCTTCGCGCCGGAGCTGTCGGACGCATCGGGCCTGCCGCCCGGCGTCCGCGTGCGCGGTCTCGCGGCGATGGCCGGCGAGGCGGGGGGGCTCGACGGCGTTGCGCCGTACCTCGGGCGTCTTGCACGGTTCGAGCGGCACGCGTTCACCGCCCTGAACACCGCGTTTCTCGGGGACGGCGCGGTCATCGAGGTCGACGGTGGGGTGGTGCTCGAGAGCCCCATCCATCTCCTCTTCGCGTCGTCGAGCGGCGAGGCGCCGGTGCTCAGCCAGCCGCGCGTGCTGGTCGTGGCGGGGGCGAGCAGCGAGGTGCGGGTGGTCGAGAGCCACGCGGGGGCCGGGGACGCCCCGTACCTGAGCAACTCGGTGACCGAGGTCTCGGTCGCGGAGAACGCGGTCGTGGACCACTATACGGTGGTGCGCGAGGCCGCCGCCGCGTACCACGTGGGCAACCTCGCGGTCCGGATCGGCCGGGCCGGCAACTTCTCGTCCCACGCCATCACCGCGGGCGGGGCCATCGTGCGGAACGAGGCGGGCGTCGTCCTCGGGGGCGAGGGGGGCGAGTGCACGCTGAACGGCCTGTATCTGGCCAACGGCCGTCAGCTCGTCGACAACCAGACGACCATCGACCACGCCATGCCCCACTGCGACAGCCACGAGCTGTACAAGGGAGTTCTCGACGGCCGGAGCCGCGCCGTGTTCAACGGCAAGATCATCGTCCGGCTCGACGCCCAGAAGACCGACGCCAAGCAGTCGAACAAGGCGCTGCTGCTGTCCGAGGACGCGCAGATCACCACCAAGCCGCAGCTCGAGATATTCGCCGACGACGTGAAGTGCACCCACGGGGCCACCGTCGGCCAGCTCGACGCGGACGCGCTCTTCTACCTGCGGTCGCGCGCCCTGTCGGAGGGGCAGGCCCGCCGGCTTCTGATTCACGCGTTCGCAGCCGACCTGCTCGGCCACATCAAGGTCGAGGCGATTCGCCGCCAACTCGACGCGCTGTTGCTCGAGCGACTCCCGATGAACGGGAGCCGGGCGTCCGCGCCGTAACGAGGGTGCCGATGAGCAGCGTGACCGCATCGGGGCCTGCCGTGCTGGACGTGGCCCGGATCCGCGGGCAGTTCCCCATACTGGCGCAGACCGTCGGCGGCAAGCCCCTGGCCTATCTCGACAACGCCGCGACCACCCAGAAGCCGCAACCGGTGCTCGACACGCTGGCCCGGTACTACGCGGCCGGCAACGCCAACATCCACCGCGGCGTGTACGCGCTGAGCCAGGACGCGACCGAGGCCTACGAGGGGGCGCGCGGCAAGGTGGCGGCCTTCCTGAACGCGGCCGAGCCGGCCGAGATCGTCTTCACCCGCAACGCCACCGAGGGCATCAATCTCGTCGCGCAGACGTTCGGCCGCAGCCGCATCGGGACGGGCGACGAGGTGGTGATCTCGGGCATGGAGCACCACTCGAACATCGTGCCGTGGCAACTCGTGTGCGAGGAGAAGGGCGCCCGGCTGCGGGTGGCGCCGTTCTCCGACGCCGGAGAGCTGCTCGTCGACGAGCTGGAGGCCCTGCTGGGGCCGAGGACCCGGCTCGTGTCCGTCGTGCACATGTCGAACTCGCTGGGCACCGTCAACCCCGTCGGGCGGGTGGTCGAGCTGGCCCACCGGCAGGGCATCCCGGTGCTCGTCGACGGGGCGCAGGCGGCGTACCACATGCCCGTCGACGTGCAGGCGATCGGCTGCGACTTCTACGTCGTCACCGGCCACAAGCTGTACGGCCCGACCGGCATCGGCGCCCTCTACGGCCGCCGCGCCCTGCTCGAGGCGATGCCGCCGTACCAGGGCGGCGGCGACATGATCAGCTCGGTGACCTTCGAGCGGACGACCTACAACGAGCTCCCGCACCGGTTCGAGGCGGGCACGCCGCACATCGCGGGCGCGATCGGGCTCGGGGCGGCGGTGGACTTCATCGACGGCGTCGGGCTCGACGCAATCGTGGCCCACGAGCGGCGGCTCCTCGCCTACGCCACCGAGGCGCTGTCCGCGGTGCCCGGGCTGCGCCTCGTCGGGACCGCCGCCGACAAGGCGAGCATCCTGTCGTTCGTGATCGAGGGCGTGCACCCCCACGACATCGGGACCATCGTGGACACCGAGGGAGTCGCGATCCGCACCGGCCACCACTGCACCCAGCCGGTGATGGACCGGCTCGGGGTGCCCGCCACCGCCCGCGCCTCGCTCGCCATGTACAACACGACCGGGGAGATCGATCAGCTCGTGGCGGCGTTGACCCGGGTCAGGGAGCTGTTCGGGTAGCGGGGCGGGAGACGGAGACGAGATGTCCGATCTGCGGGAGCTGTATCAGGAGGTCATCCTCGACCACAACCGCAGCCCGCGCAACTTCGGGCGGCTCGAGGACGCGGACCTCCACGCCGACGGCCACAACCCGCTCTGCGGGGACAAGCTCTCGATCAGCCTCAAGCTGGACGGGGACCGGGTGACGGACCTGCGCTTCGAGGGGTCGGGTTGCGCCATCTCGAAGGCGTCGGCCTCACTCATGACGGAGAGCGTCAAGGGCCGCACACTCGACGAGCTGCGCGGGCTCTTCGAGCGGTTCCACCGGCTGGTCACCGACCAGGGGGCGGCGGTGGACGACGTCGACCTGGGGAAGCTGGCCGTCTTCGCCGGGGTCCGCGACTATCCCGCCCGCGTCAAGTGTGCGATCCTCGCGTGGCACACCCTGCGGGCCGCGGTGGATGACCGCCACGAGGTCGTCTCGACGGAGTAGCCGCGGTCGGCGGCCGGTGGACCATCCGCATCCAGGGAGACAGCGCCAGTGGGAATCTTCAAGTTCGACGCATCGGCCCCGGGTGACGAGCGGGCGTCCGGCGCCGGGTCGACGCCGCCGGCCCCGTCCGACCCACCGGCGACGGCGAGCCCCCCGAGTCCCGATCCGCCCCGGCCCATCCTGCCGAGCGAGCCGCCGGCCCCGCCGCCGGCCGTCGCCCACGACCCCATCGAGCCGGACCCCCTGAAGACGCTCGAGCTCAAGCCGAAGCTCATCGAGGCGCTGTCGACCGTCTACGACCCCGAGATCCCCGTCAACATCTACGAGCTGGGGCTCATCTACGACGTCGACGTGAACGCCGACGCCCTGGTCGGCATTCGCATGACCCTGACCTCGCCGGCGTGCCCCGCCGCCCAGTCCCTGCCGGGGGAGGTGAAGGCGAAGGCCAAGGCGGTACCGGGCGTCAGCGACGCCTGGGTCGACGTCGTCTGGGAGCCGCAGTGGGACATGAACAAGATGTCCGACGCGGCCAAGCTCCAGCTCGGGCTCCTGTAGCGCCTGACTCCCGGCACCGGCGAGAGGGCGCCGGCGGCTCCCCTCCACGACGATCGTGCCGCGTGGCGGTTGCACCCTTGCCGGGTTTGGGACAGAATGCCCCCCTGTCCGGTAGTGTTTCCCTGCGGCAGGCGTATTCGACCCCGTTGCGCCGAAGTCCGTTGCGGGTCCGTGCGCCTTCGGTCGGGCCGCTCGTGGTCTTCTCGTTCGTGGGCGAAAGGAGTGCGGACTCATGAAGAGGTGGAAGTACCTTCTGATCGTATCGTGCGTCCTGTTCGTCGGCTGCGGGCCGGCAACGCCCGAGCTGGGGCTCCTCGAGGAGGCGGCGGAGGCGATGGGCAGCCTCCGCGCCGTCAGCGAGACGACCGGCGTGATCCTCGAGGGGTCGGGGCAGACCTATCGCCTCGGCCAGAACCAGACCCCGCGGGGCGACCTGCCGTACTACGAGATCGAGAACTATCGCCTGGCGATCGATTTCGCGAACGAGCGGTGGCAGCTGCGGCAGGACCGCACCACCACGTTCTTCACCGGCAACCCGCTCTACGGGGTGCGCCAGACCTTCGGCCTCGACGGCGAAGTCGCCTACGACGAGGGGGACGAGGGGTTCGTGCAGGCGTCCGACCGGGTAGCGTCCCAGCGCCGGGCCGAGCTGTATCACAACCCCCTCGGCATCATCCTGCTCGGGCTCGACGAGACCTCGACGGCGAGCAACCTGCGCGACGAGGGCGGGGACCACGTCGTCGACATCGCGGCCGCCGACGGCGCCCAGTTCACCCTCTACGTCAACGCGGACACCCTGCACCCCAGCCGGGTCGTCTCCGCCCGCTACCACCCCATGCTGGGTGACGTCAGCTACGAGACGATCTTCGAGGACTATGCCGAGTCCGGCGGGCTGGGCGGGTTCCAGGCGCGGCTGACGCTGCCCCGCCAGTACACCATCAATCTCGGCGAGGAGACGATCGCCGAGTACCGGGTGACGACCGACACTCAGGGAGCGGTCGGCGACCTGTCGGTCTCCGCCGCCCCGCCGCCGTCGGACGAGGTGGTGGTCGAGTCGGAGGAGATCGCGAACGGGGTGTGGCACCTGAGGGGCGGCTCGCATCACAGCGCCCTCGTCGAGTTCGACGACTTCCTCGCTCTCATCGAGGCGCCCCAGAGCGAGGCCCGCACCCTCGCCGTCATCGAGCACGCCCGCGGGCTGGTGCCGGACACGCCGCTGCAGTACGTGGTCAACACGCACCACCACTTCGACCATGCCATGGGCATCCGCGCCGCCGTGTCCGAGGGGCTGACGGTGATCACCCACGAGATCAACGCGCCGTTCTTCGAGGACATCGTGGCCCGGGCGCACACGATCGAGCAGGACGCCCTGGCCCGGAACCCGCAGCCGCTCAACATCGAGACGGTGGAAGGCGATGACGTCTACGAGCTGAGCAGCGGGCGCCGCACCCTGCAGATCTCCCGCATCGTGGGCGACCGGCACAGCGACGGCATCGTGATGGCGTACCTGCCGGCGACGCGCGAGCGGATCCTGTTCGAGGTGGACTCGTTCTCGCCGGGGGCGGCGGAGGCCCCGTTCGCGGCGGCCCTGCTCGAGAACATCGAGGAGAAGAGGCTGCGCATCAACACCATCGTTCCGCTGCACGGACCCGGCACGGCCAGCCTCGACGATCTCGAAGAGGCCGTGGAGCAGGAGGGACGACGCTAGGACGCCACCGTCCGGGCGGTCGGGCGGGGCGCCGAGGCGGCGGCTGCTCCGCCGCGGCGATCGAGCGTCCCGGGGCCGGGCAGGTGCGCCGGCCCCTCGTCCGCACGCGGTTCCACCGGTCCCCGGTACCGCGCCGGCTCCCGGCTCTCCGTCGGGAGACGGCGCGGCCCGGTTCGTCACCCCATCGCGTTCCGTTTCGTCCTTCGCTCGCAGATGTCCATGTCCACGCCCACACCCATTCGGGACCGCGTACGTGTCTTCGCTCCCGCCACCCTGTCCAATCTCGGCCCCGGTTTCGACGTGCTCGGGCTCGCCATCGAGGAGCCGGGCGACTTCGTGGACGCGGAGTGGTCCGACCGGCCGGGGGTCGAGATCGCCGGCATGCGGGGCAACGCGGACCGGCTGACGACCGACCCGGCCCGAAACGTCGTGGGCATCGCCGCCTCGGCCGCCCTCCGCCTCGCCGCCGGGCCGCGACCGCCAGGCGTCCGGCTCTGGCTCGACAAGCGCATGCCGCTGGCGAGCGGGCTCGGCAGCTCGGCCGCGAGCAGCGTCGCGGGGGCCCTCGCGGTGAGCGAACTGCTCGGCGGGGCCTTCGACCGGGACCAGCTCATCGCCTGCGCGCTCGAAGGCGAGCGCGCGGTATCCGGCGGCGTCCACGCCGACAACGTCGCTCCTTGCGTGACCGGCGGGTTCGTCCTGATTCGCAGCTACGACCCGATGGAGCTCCTTTCGCTGCCGGTCCCCGAGGCGCTGCGCGTCGCCGTCGTGCACCCCCACACCGCGGTCTCGACGGCGGAGGCCCGGCGGCTCGTGGCCGAGCGCCGCTTCGCCATCGGGGACGCGGTCGCCAACCTCGGCCAGCTCGCGGCGATGATCACCGCCCTCCACCGGTCGGACCTGGCGCTGCTGGGGCGGTCGATCAGCGACGCCCTCGTCGAGCCCGTCCGCGCGCCGCTCGTGCCGGGGTTCGTCGAGGTCAAGCGGACCGCCCTCGATGCAGGGGCGCTGGGCTGCTCGCTGTCCGGGTCGGGCCCGTCGGTGTTCGCGTTCGCCGCGTCCGACGAGCAGGCCCGAATGCTGGCCGCCCGCATGGCCGAGCGGTTCCGCGAGGCGGCCGGCCTCGAGTGCGACACCTATGCCGGCGGCGTCAACGTGCGCGGAGCCCGCCGCGTGGGCGACGGCGCGTGAGCGGCGTGGAGAGGGCGCCAGCCGCGGGTGCGGTCACGCTTCATCGGTCCGCGAGCGCGGCGGCGCGTCTGGCCGCCGCCCACCGTTTCGTCGAGAGCCTGCCGCTGGCGTCCGAGGCGCTTGTCGTCGGCGCCGCGCGCGACGCCGTCGACGACTTCGTCCGGGAGAGCGCGTCCCGCCGCGGCGCCGCGTTCGGTCTCCACCGCTTCAGCCTGCGGCGGCTCGCGACGCGGATTGCCTCGCCGCGCCTCGCCGCCCGCGGGCTCGCCCCCGCCACCCGCCTCGGGGCCGAGGCGGTCGCGGCCCGCGCCGCCTTCGAGGAGGCGGGGCGCGATGGCCTCGACTACCTTGCCCCCATCGCCCGGCTGCGCAGCTTCGGCCGGACCCTGGCGTCGACCCTCGACGACGTCCGCCGGGGCGGGGTCGATGCCGTCGCGCTGTCGGCCTGCGGCGCGGTGGGGGCCGACCTCGACGCGCTGTCGCGGGAGTACGCGCGGCAACTCGACGGGGCCCGTCTCGTCGACCTCCCCGAGCTGTACCGGCTGGCCGCGGCGGTGGTCGAGGCGGGGGAGCCGGTCGACGTGCCCCTCGACGCACCGGTGGTGCTGCTCGACGTGCCGGTGCACGACCGCGCCGCACACGATCTCGTGGCGGCCCTCGCCGGCCGGGCCGCGCGGCTCCTCGCGACGGTCCCCCGGGGAGACGACCGGACGTGGGCGGCGCTCTCCCGGCTGCCGCATGCCGAGGCGGCGCCGCCGGCGGATCCGGCCGGGCCGGACACCCCGCTGGCCCGCGTGCGCACCCGGCTCTTCGAGCCCATCGTGGCCCCGGAGCCGGAGGACGCCGACCCCGCCGGCGACGAGGTCTCGCTCTTCTCGGCGCCGGGGGAGTCGCGCGAGTGCGTGGAGATCGCCCGGCTCGTGCAGAAGGAGGCCGCCGCCGGCGTCCCCTTCGACCGAATGGCGGTGGTGCTGCGGTCGCCGCAGGTCTACAGCGGGTTGCTCGAGACCGCCCTGCGGCGGGCCGGCGTCGAGGCCTGGTTCGTCCGGGGCACCCGGGCCCCGGATCCGGCCGGCCGGGCGTTTCTCGCCCTGCTGGCGTGCGCGGCCGAGCAGCTCTCCGCGCGCCGGTTCTCGGAGTACCTGTCGCTGGGGCAGGTGCCGGAGCCCGATGCGGAAGGGGCGCCGCCGACCGATCGCGCGCGGTGGGTGCCGCCCGCCGAGGCCGATCAGGCGCTGCCGGAAGGCGCCCTGCCGGTGCAGGGCTCGCTGTTCGACATCGCCGACCTCGATCCGGACCACGACGATCCGGACCTCCGCGTTCCGACCGACGCCGATGACCGGCCGGCCGTCGAGGGGGCGTTGCGCGCCCCCTGGCACTGGGACCGGCTGCTCGTCGAGTCGGCGGTCATCGGCGGCCGCGATCGGTGGTCCCGCCGCCTGGCCGGGCTCGAGCGGGAGCTGCGCCTCCGTTTCGAGGAGTGCGCCGGCGACGATCCGGGGTCGCCTCGGGCGAAGCGGCTCGAACGCGACATCGGCGATCTCGGGCACCTGCGGCGCTTCGCGCTGCCGGTGATGGACCGGCTCGACGCGCTTCCCGGCGAGGCCCCCTGGGGAGACTGGCTCGACCGGCTCGAGGCCCTGGCCCCGATGGTCCTGCGCCGGCCCGACCGGGTGCTGGCGACACTGGGCGAGCTGCGCCCGATGGCCGGCGTCGGGCCCGTCTCCCTGACCGAGGTGCGGGACGTGCTGGCGGAGCGGCTCACGGAGCTGCAGGCGGAGCCGCCCGCCCGGCGCTACGGCCGGGTCTTCGTGGGCGGTCCGGAGCACGTGCGGGGCCGCGTCTTCGACGTCGTGTTCGTGCCGGGGCTGGCCGAGCGCATGTTCCCGCAGAAGCCGCGTCAGGACCCCATCCTCCTCGACGACGTGCGCCGGCGGCTGAACGCGCCGGACGCGGGGCCGGCCGAGTCCGGAAACCGTAGCCTTGCGGCTCCGCTTTCCACCCAGCCGACCCTACCGGAGTCCGCGCCATTCCGTGGCGTGAACTCCGTGCCCCGAGGCGGTGGCCTCGCGGCTCCGCCTTCCGCCCCGGCCGCCGACCCCCTCGGCCTGCCGGTGCTAGATGATCGCGCGGCCCAGGAGCGACTGCTGCTGCGCCTGGCCGTCGGGGCCGCTGCCCGGCGGCTCCATCTGTCGTACTCCCGCCTCGAGCTCGGCGAGTCGCGGCCGCGGGTACCGTCCTTCTACGCCCTCGACCTGGAGCGCGCCCGCACCGGGCGCGTGCCCGACTTCGCGATCACCGAGCAGGAGGCGTACGAGCGCGTCGAGTCGCGGCTGGCGTGGCCGGCCCCGGGAGACCCCGCCGACGCCATCGACGACGTCGAGCACGATCTCGCGGTCCTGGGGCCGCTGCTGCGGCAGCAGGACGTGCCCGAGCCCAAGGGGCGGGCGCGTTATCTCCTGGCCCTGGAACCGGCCCTGCGCCGGTCGCTGCTGACCCGCTGGGCGCGCTGGTCGCGGCCCTGGAGCCGCTTCGACGGCGTCTACCGGCCGCAGACGGGGGCACGGGCCGCCCTCGACGCGCAGCGGCTGACGGCGCGGCCCTACTCGGTGACGGCGCTCCAGCGCTTCGCAGCGTGTCCGTACCAGTTCCTCCTCGCGGCCGTTCACCGCCTCCAGCCGCGCGAGGAGATCGCCCCGCTGGAACGGCTCGACCCGCTGACGCGGGGGCGGATGTTCCACGAGGTGCAGGCCGAGCTGGTGCGCCGGCTCGAGGCCCGCCGGCGGCTGCCGGTCACCCGGGAAGGCCTCGCCGACGCCTGGGCCCTCCTCGACGAGACCCTCGACGCGCTCGCCGCCCGCTACCGCGACGATCTGGCCCCCGCCATCGAACGGGTGTGGGCGGACGAGATCGAGAAGCTGCGCCTCGACCTCAAGGGCTGGCTGCAGCAGGTGGCCGACGAGGACGGCGAGTGGGTGCCGATCCGGGCCGAGCTCGGGTTCGGCTTCGCCCCCGGCCCGGGGCGCGACCCCCGCAGCGAGGCCGAGCCGGTGCGGCTCGACGGCGGCTGGAAGCTGCACGGCATCGTCGACCTCGTCGAGGCCCGGTCCCGGCCGACGGCGGCCGGAGAGTTGCGGGTGACCGACCACAAGACGGGGAGGGACCGTACCGCGGAACGGATGGTCGTCGGGCACGGCGAGGTGCTGCAGCCGGTCCTGTACGGGCTGGCCGTCGAGCACGTGCTGGGACGCCCCGTCGCCGAGTCGCGGCTCTTCTACTCGACCCTCTCGGGAGGCTACGGCGTCCGGTCGGTCTCCCTCGACGACACCGCCCGGCGTCACGGCGCCGAGGTGCTCTCGATCGTCGACAGGGCCATCGAGGACGGGGTGATCCTGCCCGCCCCGCGCCGGGATGCCTGCAAGTGGTGCGACTACCGCGTGGTGTGCGGACCCTGGGAGGAGACCCGCGTGCGGCGCAAGGACGACACGAAGCTGGTCGATCTGCAGGCGTTGCGGAGGCTGCCGTGACGCCGGGACCCGAGCTGGTCGACGCCGCGGCGCGCGAGCGCATCCGGTCGTCTCTCGACGAGAGCCTCCTCGTCGAGGCGGCGGCCGGCACCGGCAAGACCTCGGAGCTGGTGACCCGCATCGTCAACGTGCTCGCGACCGGCGCGGCCGAGGTGGGCGAGATCCTCGCCGTGACGTTCACCGAGAAGGCGGCCGGCGAGCTGAAGCTGCGCCTCCGCGAGGGGCTCGAGCGCGCGCGCCAGGCGGCGCGGCCCGACGGGGACGAGGCGACGGCCCGCCCCGAGAACGTCGAGCACGCCATCGCCCATCTCGAGGAGGCCCAGGTCAGCACCATCCACGGGTTCTGCGCCGACCTGCTGCGCGAGAGGCCGGTGGAGGCGAGGGTCGATCCCCGTTTCGACGTGCTGGCCGA
Organism: Vicinamibacterales bacterium; assembly: GCA_965207615.1. Classification (GTDB taxonomy): domain Bacteria; phylum Acidobacteriota; class Vicinamibacteria; order Vicinamibacterales; family UBA8438; genus JAJEEA01. The sequence continues at coordinate 4,949,930 of CBDBMZ010000003.1, read as the reverse complement.
CCCCGCGCCGGTCTTCGGGCAGGCCTTCGACGCCTGGCTCCAGGCGTCCCTGACCGACCCCCCGGAGGGGCTGCGGCGGGCGCTGAGCCGCCGTTCCGCGGGCGGATTCGGCGAGCCGGGCGCGAAAGAGCGGCCCACCGAGCGGCTCCTCGCCGCGGCGTCGAGCCTCGCCGAGTGGCGCGACTTCCAGACCCCGTGGCGCCGCGAGCGCTTCGATCGGTCCGCCATCGTCGATCGGATCGTCGGCCACCTCGTCGATTTCGCCGAGCTCGCGGAACGGGCGACGAACCGCGGCGATCGCCTGTACCTGGACGTGCGCCCGGCCCTGCTGCTGGCGCGCGAGATCCGGGAGCAGGACGCGCTGCGGCCGGCCGGCCGCGACTACGACGCCCTCGAGGCGGACCTCGTCGAGCTGGCCGCGAACCGGCGGTTCACCAACCCACGGAAGGGATCGGGGGCCCGCTACGGGCAGGAGGTCGCGCGCGAGACCGTCGTCGAGCAGCACGGTCGGATCGTGGACGTGCTGAGGGACTTCCGCAGGGTGGCGGACGCCGACCTGGCCGCGCTCCTGCGCGACGAGCTGCAGGGGCCGATCGACCGCTTCGGCGAGCTCAAGCGGGACGCCGGCCGCCTCGACTTCGTCGATCTCCTCATCGAGGCGCGGGACCTCGTGCGTGACTGCGACGCGGTCCGCGCCGACTTCCAGCGCCGGTTCACCCGTATCTTCGTCGACGAGTTCCAGGACACCGACCCCCTGCAGGCGGAGATCCTGCTGCTGCTCGCCGCCGGCGATCCGGCCGAGCGTGACTGGCGCCGGGTCCGGCCGGCGCCGGGGAAGCTGTTCATCGTCGGCGATCCCAAGCAGTCGATCTACCGGTTCCGGCGGGCCGACGTCGGCGTGTACTGGGAGGTCAAGCGCCAGCTCGAGGCGGCCGGGGTGCCCGCCCTCGCCCTCACCACCAGCTTCCGCGCCGTGCCCGGCATCCAGCGCCTCGTGAACCGGGCCTTCGCGCCGGTGATGTCCGGCTCCGGCCAGCCGCCCGCCGGCGGCGCCGCGGGCCGGCGTTCCGATGCGGCGGACAGCGACGTGGCGGCCGGCTCTGCCCGCCCGCTCGACGGCGACGGCCCGCATCAGGCCGACTACGTGCCGCTGTCTCCGTATCGGAACGACCCGGACCGGCAGCCCGGCGTCGTCGTGCTGCCGGTCCCGCGCCCCTACGGCCGGTGGCGGGTCGCCGCCTCCGCCATCGAGCGCTCGTTGCCCGACGCGGTCGGCGCGTTCGTCCGCTGGCTCGTCGCCGAGAGCGGCTGGCGGGTGACGGAGCGGCGGTCGCCCGGCGAGGACGAGTCGAGGGACGGCTCCTCGGCAGCGGGGGTCCCGGTGGCGGCACGGCACGTATGCATCCTGTTCCGGCGCTTCGAGAGCTTCGGCGCCGACATGACCCGTCCCTACGTCGAGGCCCTCGAGGCCCGCGATCTGCCGCATCTCCTCGTGGGCGGCCGGGGCTTCCACGACCGCGAGGAAGTGACGACGATGCGCGCCGCCCTCGCCGCGGTCGAGCACCCGGACGACGAGCTCTCCGTGTTCGCCACCCTGCGGGGGTCGCTGTTCGCGGTCGAGGACGCGGCCCTGCTCGAGTACCACCAGCGGTTCGGCCGGCTGCACCCCTTTCGCATCCCCGCCGAGCTCGCGGCCGGAGAAGGCGGCGACGCCGGCCTGCGCGAGCGGCTCGGGCCAATCGCCGGGGCCCTGGAGGTGCTGCGCGCCGCCCACCGCCGGCGGAACGTCGTGCCGGTGGCCGAGACCGTCGGCCGGCTGCTCGAGGCGACCCGCGCCCACGCCGGCTTCGTCATGCGGCCGGGGGGCGAGCAGGCCCTCGCCAACGTGCTCCTCGTCGCCGAGCTGGCGCGGCGCTACGAGGCGGGCGGGGGGCTCTCGTTCCGCGGGTTCGTCGAGCAGCTCGAGAACGAGGCCCTGGCCGGGCAGGCGGGTGAGGCTTCGATCCTCGAGGAGGGGAGCGACGGCGTGCGCATCATGACCGTGCACCGGGCCAAGGGGCTCGAGTTCCCGGTGGTGGTCCTCGCCGATCCGACCTGCCGCCTCCACCGGAGGACGGCGGGCCGCTTCATCGCCCCGGCCCGCGGGCTGTGCGCGCTGCGGCTCGCCGGCTGGCCGCCCCTGGACCTCCTCGACCACGAGGCCGAGGAGGTGGAGCGGGACCGCCAGGAGGGCATCCGGCTCGCCTACGTCGCCGCCACGCGCGCCCGCGACCTGCTGGTGGTGCCGGCGGTCGGCGACGGGCCCTACGAGGGGGGATGGCTCGATCCGCTCAACCCCGCCGTCTATCCCCCGCCGGCCGAGCGCCGCGACCCGGGCCCGGCCCCCGCCTGCCCGCGGTTCGGCCGCGACAGCGTGCTCGAGCGGGCGGTGGACGACCCCGCCGGCCCCGACACCGTCGCCCCCGGCGGGTACCGTTTCCGCGAGGACGGCGCGGGAGGGGCCGACGTGGTCTCGTTTCCAGCCCCCGGCTCGCGGTCCGGCCCGGGGGCGTCCCCGCCGGCCGGGTCAGGGGGCTCCGCGCCCTCTGGCCCAGGGGGCTCCGCGTCCGCCGATCCGGGGGGCTCCGCGTCCTTCGCGCCAGAAACGTCCACGGCGCGGCCCGGCGTCGGCGACCCCGCGGCCGGTTACTCGGTAGTGTGGTGGGACCCCAACGCGCTGGAGCTCGACGTCGAGGCTCGCTTCGGCATTCGGCAGGCGGAGCTGCTGTCGAAGGACGTCCCGCGGGACGTCGTCGAGGAGGACCTCGAACGCTACCGCGCCTGGCGGAGGCGCCGCGACGACACCGTGGCGGAGGCGGGGGTCCCGAGCGTCGAGGTGGTCACCGTGACCGAGCTCGCGCGCCGCCAGATCGCCGACCTCGCGCCGGCCCCGACGACCGAGCCCGAACTGCTGGAGATCGAGCGCGGCGGCCCCCGCCCGGCCGGCCCCCGCTTCGGCGCCCTCGTGCACGCGGTGCTCGCGGCGGTTCCCCTGGAGGCGGACCGGGACGCGGCCGCGCAGGTCGCGGGGCTGCAGGGCCGGCTGCTGGGGGCGTCCGAGAGCGAGGTCGAGGCGGCGGCGGAAGCGGCGGCGGCGGGGCTCGCCCATCCCCTCTTCGACCGCGTCCGGCGGGCGTCGGCGACGGGCGAGTGCCGGCGCGAGGCCCCGGTGACGATGCGGGGCGACGACGGTGTGCTGGTCGAGGGCGTCGTCGACCTCGCGTTCCGCGACGGCGACGCCTGGGTCGTGGTGGACTTCAAGACCGACCAGGAGCTGGAGGCGGGCCTCGACGTCTATCGGCGCCAGGTGCAGATCTACGCCGACATGGTGGCGCGGGCGACGGGCGCCCCGGCGCGCGCGGTGCTCATGCGTGTGTGAGGGGGCTTCGCGGGGTCTGCCCACCCGCGTGACCAGGAGCAGCCGGGCGTTCCGGAGAGCGCGGTCACGCACCTCCACCGCGACTCGGCCGTCTCCGGCCTCGAGGTCTCGAATCTCGATCGTGATCCGGACGTGGACAGCGACATCGAGACGACCGGTTCGTCGGGCAGACGCCGGCCGACGGGCGACCGTCGGGGGCGGCGCGGGCGATGTCCGGCGTGGAGGGGCGCCGGCCGCATATAATCGGGACTTGCGGGGGGGCCGTGCGCCGGACGGTGCGGACTTCAGGGACCTCGCCTGGCCGGGGAGACGCCGCCGCGCGGCGGCGGTTTGCGGGACAGGAGTTCGCGCGGTGGGCAGGAAACGACGCACGAAGCATCGACCGGCGGCGGGGCGCGCTCCCGGGCCGGCGGCTCCGTCGCGGGGGTCGCGGCTCTGGATCGCCGCGGCGGCGTTGCTGCTGCTCGTCGGCGGCAGCGTCCTGGTGTGGCGCACTCCGTCGGCATCGCAGGCGTCGCCCGGCGCGGCGTCGGCGCCGGCCACCGCCGCCGCGCCCGAGCCGGACGTCCGCGTGCGGCGCGTCGAGGTGCTGCGGGAGTTCTCGCACGAGCGGGACGCCTACACCCAGGGGCTCGTCTGGTGGGACGGCGTGCTCTTCGAGAGTACGGGGCGGGAAGGCGAGTCGACCCTGCGCCGGCTCGACCCGCGGACGGGGCGGGTCGAGCAGCGTATCGACATTCCCCCGCAGTACTTCGGTGAGGGGCTGAGCCTCGTCGACCGGCGGCTCATCATGCTCACGTGGCGGGCTCAGCGCGCGTTCAGCTACGACCGCGACTCGTTCGAGCTGCTCGACACCTACCGCTACCGGGGCGAGGGCTGGGGCCTCTGCTACGACGGCGACCGGCTGGTGATGAGCGACGGCAGCGACCGGCTGACCTTCCGCGACCCCGCCACCTTCGAGCCGATCGGCGAGCAGCGGGTGCGGCTGCGGGGGCAGCCCCTCCACGAGCTGAACGAGCTGGAGTGCGTCGACGGGGCGGTCTACGCCAACGTGTGGCAGACCGACTTCATCGTCCGCATCGATCCCGAGAGCGGCCGGGTCACCGACTACATCGACGCGGCCGGCCTGCTCGAGGGCCCCGACCTCCTCGGGGCGGAGGTGCTCAACGGCATCGCCTGGGACCCCGACGCCGACACCTTCTACATCACCGGCAAGTGGTGGCCGAAGATGTTCGAGGTGCGCTTCGTCGAGGTGGAATAGCGGCCGTCGGGGCCGGCAGCCTGGGCGCTTCCCGCTTCGCTCCCGGAGCGGCGTCGGCGGTCGACGCGACGGGGCGCTCGCCGAGGGTCCCTGGGGGTGATCCCGGCTGTGCTATGCTGCCCCTCGGGCTGTAAAGCCCCTGTAACATCCCGGAGGCTGACACCTGCGGGCTGCAGTGGATCGTGACGGGCCTCTTCAACTGGAGCAGTCGAGTGCGGCTATCGGTACTCGCGCGCGCCGGAGTGGTGGCGGCGACGCTGGTCGGCGTCGCGTGGGGGACTCTGTGGGCGGCCGGGCGCCTGGCGCCGCCGGTCGGCCCCGAACCGGCCCGCCTGGCGGCCGTGGTTCCCGAGGCCCGTGTGTCGACGGCGGCTGTCCCCGCCCCGCCCCGCCTCGCGAGCCTGAGCCGCCCCGGCGCGGGGCCGCCGGCACCGGCCCGCCTGGCGGCCGGGGCTCCCGAGGCCAGCGTGTCTGCGGCGGCGGTTCCCGCGCCACTGCGCCTCGCGGGCGTGGCCCGTCGCGCCGCGGCGACGCCGGCCGCGCAGCGGCAGCCGATCTTCCGGCGCAGCGACATCCGGCGGTCGTCCCGCGGGAACCTCAACGCCGACGCCCGCGAGTTCTTCTTCACGCGGGCCGTGTACAACAGCGGCTACCGCTGGAGCTCCTGGGCCACCGACTACCCCAAGGCCGACCGCCAGTTCCTGATCATCCTCGAGCGGCTGATCGACCTCGACGCCTACGAGGCCGAGAACGCGGTCCGGCTCGACGACCCCAACGTGCGCCGGTTCCCGTTCCTGTACGCCCTCGAGGTCGGGGACATGTACATGAGCGAGGCCGAGGCCGAGGGGCTCCGCGACTACCTGCTCGCGGGCGGGTTCCTCATGATCGACGACTTCTGGGGGACCTGGGAGTGGGCGAACTTCGAGTCCGAGATCCGGCGGGTGCTGCCCGAGCATCCGATCGTCGACATCCCCCTCGACCACCCCATCTTCAACACGGTGTACAACATCGAGGAGATCGTGCAGGTCCCCTCGATCGGCAACGCCCAGGGCGGCCCGACGTGGGAGCGGGACGGCTACGAGCCGCAGGTCAAGGGGATCTTCGATGACGACGGCCGGTTGATGGTCATCATCAACTGGAACACCGACATCGGCGACGCGTGGGAGTGGGCCGAGAGCCCCTACTACCCGTTGCGCTACTCGACCTACGCCATCGAGATCACCATCAACATCATCGTCTACGCCATGAGCCACTGATGTTCGAGTTCCTGTTCAAGTACCGGCCCCTGGCGTTCGAGGAGGGCGTCTTCGCGTTCCGCCCGACCGCGGCGACGTACATCGCGACGCTCCTGGTCGTCGCCGCCGCGGTGGTCACGTTGCGCACCTACCGGCAGGTGCGGGCGAACAGCCGCCCCGTCGACCGCGGCATGCTGACCGCCATCCGGTTCGCCATCCTCGCCCTGCTCGTGGTCTGCCTGTGGCGGCCGGTGCTGGTGCTGTCGCAGGTCGAGCCGCAGCAGAACTTCCTCGGCATCCTCGTCGACGACTCGCGCAGCATGCAGATCGCCGACGTCGAGGGCGAGTCGCGCGCCGACGTCATCGGCCGCGAGCTCGGCGACGAGAGCCCGCTCCTCGCCGCCCTGCGGGACCGGTTCGCGGTGCGGCTCTTCGGCTTCTCGTCGAACACCGACCGCGTCGGCTCGATGGGCGAGCTGGCCCACGACGGCACCCGGACCGACGTCGGCCAGGCCCTGACCCGGGCCTGGGAGGAGCTGTCGGGGGTGCCCCTTTCCGGCCTCGTGCTCGTCACCGACGGCGCCGACAACGCCGACGGCGCCATCGAGGAGACGATGCTGCCGCTGCAGGCGGCGGGGGTGCCGGTGTTCACGGTGGGGCTCGGGCGCGAGGCCTACTCGCAGGACATCCAGATCAGCCGGGTCGACACGCCGCGGTCGGTGCTGCGGGGTGCGGCGCTGGTGGTCGACGTCGTCGTGGCCCAGACCGGCTACCGCGGCGAGCGCGTCAGCCTCGTCGTCGAGGACGAGGGCCGCATCGTCGCCGACGAGATGGTCACCCTGCCCGCCGACGGGGAGCCCACCACGGTGCGGGTCCGCTTCACCGCGGCCGACGCCGGCCCGCGGCTCTTCAGCTTCCGCATCGCCCCCCAGCCGGACGAGATGGTGACGCAGAACAACGAGCAGAACGTCCTCATCGTGGTCGAGGACACCGCCGAGAAGGTCCTCTACTTCGAGGGCGAGCCGCGCTGGGAGGTGAAGTTCCTGCGCCGCGCCGTCGCCGACGACGAGAACCTCCAGCTCGCGGTCCTGCAGCGCACCGCCGAGAACAAGTTCATGCGCATGGGGGTCGAGTCGGCCGAGGACCTCGTCGGCGGCTTCCCCCGCACCCGGGCCGAGCTCTTCGAGTACCGGGCCCTCATCCTCGGGGGCATCGAGGCCAACCACTTCACGCCCGACCAGTTGCGGATGATCGCCGATTTCGTGGGCGAGCGCGGCGGGGGGCTGCTGATGCTCGGGAGCCGCCGCTCGTTCGCCGAGGGGGGCTACGCCGGCACCCCGGTGGCGGACGTCCTCCCGGTGGTGATCCCCGAGCAGGCCGCCGGCGACGAGAGCCGCTTCTTCCTGGAGACCGACGTCCGCCCGACCCGGGCCGGGCAGACCCATCCCGCGACGCAGATCGCCGAGACCGAGCAGGCGTCGGCCGCGCGCTGGCTCGAGTTGCCGCCGATCACCCTCGTGAACGCCGTCCGCGACGTCAAGCCGGGCGCGACCACCCTGCTGACGAGCGGCGACGAGTCGCTCGTGGTGCTGGCGTTCCAGCGCTACGGCGCCGGGAAGGCCCTCGCGTTCCCCATCCAGGACTCGTGGATGTGGCAGATGCACGTCGACATCGACGTCGAGGACCAGACCCACGAGACGCTGTGGCGGCGTCTCCTGAGGTGGATGGTGGACGGCGTGCCCGACCAGGTGGTGGCCGACGTGCCGGCCGAGCGGGTCGAGCTCGACGAGCCCCTGACGCTGGGGGCCGAGGTCGACGACGCCAACTACGAGGAGATCAACACGAGCCAGGTCTCGGCCTGGATCACCGACCCGGACGACGAGCTCTTCGAGGTGCCGATGGACTGGACCGCCGACCGCGACGGCGAGTACCAGGCCAGCCTGACCCCCCGCAAGGAGGGCCTCTACGAGGTGCGGGTCGAGGCCACCCAGGACGGCGAGCTCCTCGGCACCGACACCACCTATGTGCGGGTGGCCCCGAGCGACGCCGAGTACTACGACTCGACGCGACGCACCGCTTTCCTCGAGCGCATCGCCAACGAGACGGGGGGGCGTTTCTACACCGCCGACACCATCGACGGGCTCGCCGAGGACGTGCAGACGGTGGGCGGCGGGGTCACCGTCATCGAGGAGCGCGACCTGTGGGACATGCCCGCGGTACTCGTGCTGTTCCTGGTGCTCGTGGTCGGGGAGTGGGGCTACCGGAGGGCGCGGGGGCTCGCATGACCGGGCGACTGCTCCGCATCGGGCGGGCCGTGCCGGCCGCCCTGGCCCTGCTCGCCCTGGCCGGCCCCGCCGCCGCCCAGCAGACCCACGTGCTCGTCGTCACCGGCCTGAGCGGCGACCCCGCCTACGCCGAACAGTTCCACGGTTGGGCGACGACCCTCATCGACGCCGCGACCGACCGCTACGAGCTTCCCGCCGACAACGTGACGTGGCTGGCCGAACGGGTCGAGGCCGACCCGCAACGCATCGACGGCCGGTCGACGAGCGACGGCGTCGAAGCCGCGGTGGCGGCCATCGCGGAGCGGGCCGAGCCCGACGACCACGTCCTGATCGTGCTGATCGGGCACGGCAGCTACCAGAACGGCGAGTCGCGGTTCAACCTGCCGCGGCGCGACCTGACCGCCACGGACTACGGCCTCCTGCTCGATCAGCTCCAGGCACAGCGGGTCACGTTCGTCAACGCCGCCACGTCGAGCGGCGGCTTCATCCAGGCCCTCTCGGGCGAGGGACGGACGGTCGTCACCGCGACCCGTAGCGGCGGGCAGTGGAACGAGACCGTCTTCGGGGGCCACTTCGTGGCCGCGTTCGCGGACGGGTCGGAAGAGTCGGACCAGAACCGGGACGGCCGCGTCTCGGTACTCGAGGCGTTCGAGTACGCGGTAGCCCAGGTCAACCGGTTCTACGAGGCGGACGGGCTGCTGCAGACCGAGCACGCCCTGCTCGACGACAACGGGGACCGCGAGGGCACCCGCGAGCCCGACCCCGTGAGCTCGGACGGGGCGTTGGCGCGCACCCTGTTCATCACCGCCGGCGAGGGCGCGGGCATCCCCGGCTGGCCGGAGGATCCCGCCCTGCGCGCCCTCTACCAGGAGCGGCTGGAGATTCAGGAGCAGATCGAGGCGCTGCAGGCGACCCGCGGCGGCACCGACGCGGCGATCTATCAGGCCGAGCTCGAGAAGCTGCTGCTGGCCATCGCCCTTAAGGGCCGCGAGATCCGGGAAGCCGAGGCGGCGGCGGAGGCCGAGGCGCCGCGCTAGAGCGGCGCGCCGGATGGACGGAATGCGCACGGGAGCGAGGCAATCGCCGGCAGGAGTTCGGGCCGTGAAGCGGGGCGGATTCCTGGAAAGTCGGTTGGGCGGCGGCGCGGCAGGGCGGCGAGGCCGGCGGGCGGCGCTTGCCGGGCTGGCCCTGGCGGTGCTGACGGCAGGCATCGTGGTCGAGGCCGGGGACGATCCGCCCCGACCGCCGGTGTCCGGCCCCGAGACCTTCGACGGGCGCTTCGTGTTCGCCCGCATCCGCTACGCCGACGGCTACGTCGGGGGCGGGTTCGCCTTCCGCCAGGACCTGCCCTGGGCCCACGACTATCCGCAGGCCGAGGCCAACCTGATGCGGATCCTGGAGGCCATCTCGTTCGTCAACCCGTACCTGGGACGCGACGGCGGGACGATTCTGACGCTCGACGACCCGAACCTGTTCAAGTACCCGTTCGCGTACATGTCCGAGCCGGGGTACTGGACGATCGTCTCCGACGACGAGGCGCGCGGCCTGCGGAACTACCTGCTCAAGGGCGGCTTCCTCATCTTCGACGACTTCCGGGGCGACTGGCACTGGGAGAACCTGGAGGCGCAGATGCGGCGGGTGGTGCCCGAGTTGCGGTGGCTGCCGCTGGACGCCACCCACCCCGTGTACCACTCGTTCTTCGACATCGACACCCTCGACGAGTACGAGCAGGCGTACCCCGGCTACGACCCGCTGTTCTTCGGCATGTTCGAGGACAACGACCCGGACGGGCGGCTGATCGCGGTGGCCAACCACAACAACGACATCGGCGAGTACTGGGAGTACTCGATGACCGGCTGGTATCCCATCGACATCTCGAACGAGGCGTTCAAGCTCGGCGTGAACTACATCATGTACGCGTTGACCCACTGAACCGCCGGACGGCCGCCCTCGCCGGCTCGGCCGCGGCGGCGGCGAACGGTCGGCGACGGGTAGCCCGTGCCGGGGTCCCGCGTCGCATCGCGCCCGGAGGATGCCTGCGGATCGCGGCGGCGCCCGCCTGACAGGCGCGACGATGGAGAGCATTGGGCGTAGTTGACTGAGGAGCAACGCAGTCAGGCGGGATGCATCGCCGCTGGAAGGCAGCGGGGGTCTCGCCACGGGCTGCTGGAAACGAAAGCCTGCGACGGCCCCTGCGGCCGGGGAGAGTGTTCGCCGTGAACGAATTCGCCGATCAACCGACCGACCTCGAAGATCCCGACGACATCGCGCTGGCCGACCGCATGAAGGCGGGACGCGAGCAGATCCTCACCGAGATCCGCAAGAAGATCATCGGCCAGCAGCGGGTCATCGAGGAGACGCTGCTGACACTGTTCGTCGGCGGCAACAGCCTCATCATCGGGGTGCCGGGCCTCGCCAAGACCCTGCTCATCCAGACGATGGCGCAGGTCCTCGACCTGAAGTTCGCCCGCATCCAGTTCACCCCCGACCTGATGCCGTCCGACATCACCGGCACCGACATCATCCAGGAGGACGCCGAGACCGGCGGGCGCAAGATGGTGTTCGCCCCCGGCCCGGTGTTCACCAACGTGCTCCTCGCCGACGAGATCAACCGGACCCCGCCGAAGACCCAGTCGGCCCTGCTCGAGGCGATGCAGGAGCACCGGGTCACCGTGCAGGGCCGGACCTACACCCTGGAGGAGCCGTTCTTCGTCTTCGCGACGCAGAACCCCATCGAGCTCGAGGGGACCTACCCCCTGCCCGAGGCCCAGCTCGACCGCTTCATGTTCCACATCGTCATCGAGCACCCGCCCGAGGACGAGGAGATCGAGGTGGTCCGCACCACCACCGGGCTCGCCGAGCCCGAGTACAAGCACGCGGTCACCGGCGCCGACCTCGTCGAGTTCCAGAAGCTGGTCCGGAAGGTGCCGGTGTCCGAGCCGGTCATGCGCTACGCGCTGGGGCTGGCCCGGACGAGCCGGCTGAAGGGCGAGGGCGCCCCCGAGTTCAGCAAGTGGATCGCGTACGGGGCGAGCGTCCGCGCGGCGCAGTACCTGACGCTGGGCGGCAAGGCCCGCGCCCTCACCCAGGGCCGCTACCACGTCAGCTTCGAGGACATCCGCGCCCTCGCCCACCCCGTCATGCGGCACCGCGTGCTCCTCAACTTCCACGCCGAGTCGGAGGGCATCACCACCGACCAGATCATCGACCAGCTCATCGAGGTGGTGCCGACGCCCGTCTCGCAGATGTAGCCATGGCGACCCACGCGCCCCCCACGTCGCCCGGCGCCCGGTTCATCGACCCGAAGGTGCTGGCCCGCGTCGGCAGCCTCGAGCTGGCCGCGCGCTTCGTGGTCGAGGGGTTCATCAACGGCCTGCACAAGGCGCCGTACCTGGGGGTCTCCATCGATTTCGCGGAGCACCGCGGCTACATGCCCGGCGACGACATCCGGCGGGTCGACTGGCGGCTCTACGCGCGGACCGATCGCTTCTACGTCAAGCAGTTCGAGGCCGACACCAACACCAACTTCTCGGTGATCTTCGACGTGTCGAAGTCGATGAGCTTCGGCAGCCACGAGCTGACCAAGCTCGACTACGGCCGCTTCCTCGCCGCCTGCCTCAGCTATCTCAGCTCGAAGCAGCGCGACCGGGTGGGCATCGTGACCTTCGACGACGACATCGTCGAGCGGGTGCCGCCGTCGGCCAAGCACTTCGAGGTCGCCCTCCACACCCTCGACCGGATGGAGGCGGGCCGGCCCGGGGCGCTGGGGCCGCCCCTCTACAAGGCGACCGAGTTCTTCAAGCGGCCCAGCATCGTCGCCATCATCTCCGACTTCTACGAGGAGCCCGAGGAGGTGTTCGACGCCGTCAAGCCGCTGCGCTTCGCGGGCAACGACGTGATCATGTTCCACATCCTGGATCCCGCCGAGGTCGACTTCCCCTACGACGACTCGGTCAGCTTCCAGGACCTGGAGACCGGCCGGAAGGTCCCGGTGGTGCCCGACAAGCTGCGCGACCAGTACCGCGAGCTCGTGCGGGACCACATCGAGGCCCTCACGAAGCTCGCCAACCAGAACCGCATCGACTACCACTTCATGAACACGCGGGTCCCGCTAGACCACGCGCTGTTCCGGTACCTGGCGATGCGGCACAAGCTCACCAAGGGGCGCTGATGGCTTTCTCGCTCCTTCGTTCCCCGGCCGCCCTCGACCACCACGCGGTGTTCAGGCGGCACAAGCTCACCAGGGTGCGCTGATGGCTTTCCTCGCCCCCCTCTTTCTCGCCGCCCTCGCCGCCCTCGGGGCCCCGGTGCTGCTGCACATGATCCAGCGCCAGCGCACCGAGGTCGTCGAGTTCCCGTCGCTGATGTTCGTGCGGAAGATCCCGTTCCGCTCGCTGCGCCGGCAGCGCATCCGGCACTGGCTGCTGCTGCTCATGCGGTGCGCGGCCCTCGCCCTGCTCGTCGCGGCCTTCGCGCGGCCGTTCCTCCGGTCGACCGCCCTCGCGGTGGCCGGCGGCGGGCGCGAGGTGGTCGTGCTGCTCGACCGCTCGTGGAGCATGGCCTACGGCGACCGGTGGGACCGCGCCCAGGCCGCCGCCCGAGGGGCGGTGCAGGACATGGGGCCCGAGGACCGGGCCACCGTCGTCCGGTTCGACAGCGGGGCCCAGGCGGGGGCGCGTTCGACCAACGACCGCGCCAGCCTCCTCGCCGCCGTCAACGACGCCGAGATCGGCGCCGCCACCACCCGCTTCGGCCCGCCGCTGCAGCTCGCGCAGGGCATCCTGGAAGACTCGGACCTGCCGCGGCTCGAGGTCGTGCTCGTCAGCGACTTCCAGCGGACGGGCATCGACAGTGCCGCGAACACCCTGCTGCCCCCCGGCACCGTGCTCACCCCGGTGGCGGTGGCCGAGGAAGAAGAAACCCAGAACGTCAGCGTGGTCGGTGTGTCGGTGCAGCGCGACACGTTCGCGGGAGCGGAGCGCGCCACGGTGACGGCGCGGCTCGCCAACCGCGGGACGGAGCCGGTAGAGCGAATGCGGGTGGCCCTCGAGCTGAACGACTTCGAGCTCGAGGCGTTGCCGGCGGCCGTCGAGCCGGCGAGCGTGGCCAGCGTCACCTTCGCCCCGTTCACCATCGACGACGCCGCGATGCCGGTGTCGGTGCGCGCCCAGGCCGACGCCCTGCCCCACGACGACGTCTTCCACTTCCTCGTCTCGCCGGGCGACGTGTTGTCGGTGCTCGTCGTCGTCAATCCCGGGGCGCCCGAGTCGAGCCTGTACCTGGAACGGGCGCTGGACATCGGGACGAGCCCGGCGTTCGCGCCGGTGGTGCGGCCGGTCGACGAGCTGACGGTCGAGGACGTCGAGGCGGCGTCGGTGGTGGTGCTGAACGACGTGGCGCCGCCGTCGGGCGAGCCCGGAAACGCGATCACGCGCTTCGTCGAGGCCGGCGGCGGGCTCTTCATCGTGCTGGGCGAGAACGCCCGGTGGCCGGGCGGCGACTTCGAGCTGCTGCCGGGCGCCGCCGGCGAGCCGGCGGACCGCGACGGCCGCGGCGGCGTGCTGGGGTTCGTCGACTACACGCATCCGGTGTTCGAGCTGTTCGGCACGCCCCGAAGCGGCGACCTCACCACGCCGCGGTTCTTCCGCTACCGGCCGCTCGAGGTGCAGGCCGACGCGGTGGTGCTCGCCCGCTACGACAACGGGGACGTCGCCCTCGCCGAGCGCCCCCTCGGGGAGGGCCGCGTGCTGGTGTGGACGTCGACCGTCGACAGCTTCTGGAACGACCTCGCGCTGAAGCCGATCTATCTGCCGCTCGTCCACCGGGTCGTCGAGTATCTCGCCGCCTACCGCCCGCCGACGTCGTGGCTGACGGCGGGGCAGGTGCTCGACCTCGCGCAGTATCCGGGCGCCGACGGCCTCGATCTGGCCGGCGGGAACCTCGTGGTGCGCGACCCCACCGACGACCGGGTGCCGGTCGGCTCGGGCGGGCGCGACGGCCGGTCGGGCTTCATCGACCTCGTCGAGCCCGGCTTCTACGAGATCCGTGACCTCGACGCCGAGGACGTCTCGGTGGTCCGGGTGGCCGTCAACGTCGATCTCGCCGAGTCGAACCTCTCCGTCGCCGACCCCCAGGAGCTCGTGGCCGCGGTCACCGGCCGCGCCGGCGGCGACCGCACGGTGGCCGGCCAGCGCCAGCTCCGCCCCGAGGACCTGGAGCGCCGGCAGACGATGTGGTGGTACCTCCTCATCGGCGCCATGGGGTTCCTCGCCACCGAGACCGTCCTCTCGAACCGCCTGTCGCGCCGGGCCCTCGACCCGGACGCGTAGCGGCACGCGCGGGCCAATCGCTGCAGGTGCCGTACGTCCGAGGCCATGAGGTGAGGATGCGAGTGGCGGCTGCCGTCGCCCGGCTCGATCCCGACGCGGAGTCCGCAGCGCTGACGTGGATCGGGGGCCTCCCGATTCCGATGCGAGTCAGCCGCCGCGATCCCGCGTGAAGACGCGCCGCCGGGGGGCTCGCCGGTCCGATTGCGGGGACGGCGGGGCTGGACCGGTCGCGCCCAACGGCCGATACGCAACGTGATGTGCAGCACGTGGGCGGCGTTGCGGCGGGTCGCGACCGCGGTCCCGGTGGCGATTGCGGTCGCCTTCGCGGCGTGCGCGCCGGCCCGGGTCGGGACACCCGTGCCGCGGCCGTTCCCCTCGCCCGCCGGCGCGGTGACGGACAGGGCCGGCGGCCCGGAACGTCCGGCCTCGATCTCGACGGCCGGTTGGAGCGGCCCCGACTTCCCCCGCTACCTGGCCCTGGTGGAGGAGGTGGAGACGGGCGGCGACTGCCTCGCCAGACCCGCCGGCGGCTCGGCTCTCGGCTGCTATCAGATGACCCGCGCCGCCCTGGTGGACGCGGGTTTCAACGACGCCGCCGGCGGCTGGCTCGACAACCCGTGGGGCATCGACTCCGACGACGCGTTCCAGAGAGACCGCGGCGCGCAGGCCGCGGCCATGTTGCGGTTCACGGCGAAGAACTGGCGGGAGCTCGAACCCTGCGTCCGCGACCTGATGGGCAGGACGGTCGGCGGCGTCGCCCTCGACCAGGCCGCCCTGGTGGCGGGCGCGCACCTGCTGGGCGCCACCGGCCTCGTCCGCTTCGTCCGTTGCGGTCTGCACGAGCACTGCGTCCCGCCGCGGATGGCCGCCCTCAACGGCGGGCCGCGCCGCCTCCGCGCCAACGCCGTGCGGCGCATGCTCGCCGCGCAAGGGCTCCGGGTGCTGGCGTCGACGTCGCCGGCCGGCCCCGGCGCACGTTGCGCCCTCCGGAGTTGAGCCGCCGGCCACAACAACCCGCTGCCGTTAGACCGGGAGGGCGTCCATTCTGCCTGCCTGGGTGGCGGCCGGCTCGTATGTGATATCGTTTGTATCATGGAAATGCCCATGAGAATGCACCTCGAGATGGACGACGCGCTCGTCGCCGAGGTCGACGAGCTTGCCGGTCCGCGGGGCCGCAGCGAGTTCGTGCGCGAGGCGGTACGGGACGCGGTCGATCGGCGCCGTCGCGCTTACCGGATTCGCCGGTCGGCCGGCGTGGTCCGGGACGGCGGGCACGAGTGGGACGCGGATCCCGCCGACTGGGTGCAGCGCCAGCGGGCCGGCGACCCGAAACGGGTCGGGTGACGCGGTGCGCGTGCTCCTCGACACGACGGTCCTGATCGACTACCTGCGCGGGCGTCCCGCCGTCGGCCGGGTGAACGCGCTGCTGGATCGTGGCGACGCGCTGTGCACGACGCCGATCAACGTGGAGGAAGTGGTCCGTGGGCTGCGGCCGGCGGAGGTCGAGGCCGTGGACGATCTCTTCGACGGCCTCCGGGTCGTACCGATCGGGCTCGCGGAAGGGCGCCGGGCCGGCGAGTGGCGGCGGGGGTTCGCGGCGCGGGGGAAGACGCTCTCGCAGGCCGACTGTCTGATTGCGGCGGCGGCGTTCTCGACCGCGGCGCTGCTCGCCACCGGCAATCCGCGGCATTTCCCGATGAACGGCGTCTCGGTCGAGCACTGGCCGGTCGGGGAGTGACCGGTCGGCGGCCTGGGCGGCCGGCTTCCCAGACGAGCCGCGCCGCCGCGATAGCGAGAGATGAGAAGGCGGGTTCCGTGATCCGCGCCCTTCCGTAGCGCAGAGTCCTATCGGCCCGACAGCGTCCGCGCGGCGGACTCGTCCAGATACCCCGTCGGGGGCAGGCCCTGCGCCGTTTGCCAGCGGCGGAGGGCGGCCCGCGTGCGGGGGCCGACCATCCCGTCCAGCGTCCCGGGGTCGAAGCCCCGCTCCCGCAGCCCGCGCTGGATCACCCACCGGGCTTCCTGGTCCAACCCCAGCGCCGCCTCTGCCGCCCGCCCGCCGGGTCGCGCCGGTGGCCGCGATGTCGACTCCGCCCCCGGCGGCCTGCCCGCGTCCGGGGGCGGCGCCTTCGTCATCGGCGCGCCGCCTCCGGGCATCGCCGCGGCCGCGACCCCGCCGGCCGCCGCGGCCGGCGGGGTGAACTCGAACAACCCGGCGAGGGTGTCGACGATGCCGGCCGCCACCATGTCCGAGCCGTAGCGGCTGAGGTGCATCCCGTCGGCGGCGTGGACGATGCGGGGACGGCCGTCCACGTCGGCCCGCGCGAGGGGGTTGCCCGCCGCGTCGGCGGTCATCGCGAAGGTGTCGACGAAGTACGCCCCCGCGCGGTCGCACGCGGTCCGGGTGACCGCGTTGATGCGGGCCATCTTGCTCTGGTGATAGGCGTTCCGCATTGCCGGCATGCCCAGAATCACCACTGGCACCGCGTCGTCCGAGAAGAGGTCCACGAACGCCTCCAGCCGGGCGCCGTAGACGGCGTCCCAGTCGTCGGTGAAGAAGCGGGCGACGGCCCGGCCGGTGTCCCGGTCCGTCAAGCCCTGGCCGTCGTTCCCACCGAACTGTGCGATCACGAGGTCGGGCCGGAAGTCCGCCTTCAGCTCGAGCGCCCTCGCGTTCCAGTCGAAGTAGTCGGGACGAGCCATGCCGGTCGAGTGACGCCCGTGGCGCAAGACCTCCACCCCCAGGTCGTTCTCGATCTCCCGCTCCAGGGCGCGGCCGAGGTCGGTCTGAATCGAGGAGGCGCCCACGATCATCACGCGCTGGACGGCCCGGACAGGGGCGATGGGCTCGGGCTCGGCCGGAGCCTCGACCGGTGCCGGGGCGGGGACGGGCCCGGGCTCGACCGGAGCCGGGGCGGAGCCTGTCGGCGGAGCCTGCCGGCCCCCCACGGTGAGCTCCGCTCCATAGAAGGCGCGCTTGCGCTCCTCGATCGCCGTCCGCAGGCCCGCCAGCCCCGTCGCCTCGCCGAGGCGGGCCAGTGCGGCGGTGGCCCCGACCTGCCACCACGGCCCCTCGCCGAGCGCGTGGTTCCTTTCCGCCTCGGCGTGCAGCTCGCGGCCGACGAGGGCGCCCATGCCGAGGGCGAGGCCCCAGCAGAGGGCCAGCATCAGCCAGGGCGCGAGCGATGTCGTGCAACGCGGGTCGCGGGGAGGAGGAGCAGAGGCCACTCGGAGCGTTCTCCTTGACGGCGGTACCGCCCGCCCGGCCGCGCCGGAGGCGGACGGAACCCATGTTACCAGAGCCGGTTCCCGCGGGTCAGAACCGGAAGTAGGCATTCGGCAGGACGCCTACGGGCCGCACCGCCAGCAGCAGGAAGAACATCGCCAGCCAGAACGCCCAGCGCAGGGGCAGCGGCAGCGCCTCGCTACCGCGGACGAAGCGGGCGCGGACGGCGTCTCCGACGAAGTTGAGAGCGAAGCCGGCCAGCGTCAGGGGCAGCAGGAGCAGCGAGAAGCCGCCGCCCCGCAGCCCCGGGGTGCACATGCGGGCGATGAACGTCCAGGCCGTGGCCAGATCGGAGCACACGAAGAACACCCGCGAGGCGCACACGACCAGCATCGTCCACGTCCAGCCCCGCAGCCACTCCAGCGCGGTCGGCCGCCGCGCCGTGTCCTCGCCCTGCGCGCGACGGCGGTCGATCAGGAACTTGTAGAGGGCCAGCGCGGCCCCGTGGACGGCGCCCCACAGGACGAAGCCCCACGTCGCGCCGTGCCAGAGCCCGCAGAAGACCATGGTCAGGAACAGGTTGAGGAGGACGCGGGGCTGCGGGCGGCGCGACCCCCCGAGCGGGTAGTAGATGAAGTCGCGCAGCCACCGGCTGAACGTCATGTGCCAGCGCCGCCAGAAGTCGCCGACGCTGGCCGCCGAGTAGGGGTTGTTGAAGTTGTCGGGAATCTCGATGCCGAACAGCAGGGCGCAGCCGCGCATGAGGTCCACGTAGCCGGAGAAGTCGCAGTAGATCTGCGCGGTGTACCCGACCAGCGCCACCCACAGCGCCGCCGCCGTGTAGTTCTCCGGCGACTGGAAGACGTCGCTGACGCCGAACTCGAACAGCAGCGACGCGATGACCATCCGCTTGAACAGGCCCGACAGGATGAGGGAGACGGCGAGGGGCAGCTTCTCGATGCGGGCCGGCGCCCGCGCCTCGATCTGCGGCAGCAGGTCGCGCCCCCGGCAGATGGGGCCGATCAGCAGTTGGGGGAAGAACGCCATGAACAGCGCGAAGTCGACGAGGCTCTTCGCCCTCGGCCCCGACCCGCGGTGCACCTCGATGAGATAGGCGATGGCCTGGAACGTGTAGAAGGAGATGGCGACCGGCAGCACGACCTGCGGAATCGTCAGGCCGGTCCCGAGCCCGAGGGCGAAGACCGCGTCGTTGACCGTCTCGGCGAAGAAGACGGAGTACTTGAACCAGGCCAGCGCCGCGAGGTTCGCGCCCACCGCGGCGGCGAGCCAGCGGCCTCGCCGGGGCCCCGTGCTTCGGCAGACGACGCCGGCCAGCAGGTGGTTGCCGACGATGGAGAGGGCCAGCAGCCCCACGAAGTCCCAGCGGTAGCTGCCGTAGAACCACGCGCTCGCCGCGATCAGGAGCAGCTTCTGCGCCGTGCGCGACGGCTGGAGAGCCCAGAAGGCGGTCAGCGTCAGCAGCAGGAACAGCAGGAACTCGGCGGATTCGAAGGGCATCGAACGCGGTGGTTGGCCCGTTGGGCGCCGCTGGCGGTCTGCGGACCCTCGTCCATTCTACCTGTAGCACGCTGTTCCACCTGTCGCACGCCCGTTCACGGGCTTGTCAGAAGGTTGAAGAATCGGATCGGGTTTGGGATAAGATGGGCAGCCAGAGGAGAGGGGCACCCATGCTCAGCAACCTGTGGTCGTCAGGCGGTCCGGAAGACCTGGTCGACGTGATTCGGCGCGTGCGGAACCGGTGGCGCGTGCGGATTGCCCTGCGCGGTATCGCGATCGTGCTGGCGGCGGGGCTCGGCGCGTTCCTCGCCTCGTCGTACGGCCTCGAGTTCTTCCGGTTCTCGTCGGGGTCGGTCGTCGCGTTCCGGCTCCTGACGTGGCTGACGGTCGCGGGGCTGGCGTTCTGGTACCTGGTCCGGCCGCTGGCCCACCGGGTGTCGGACGAGCGGGTGGCGCTCTACGTCGAGGAGCACGAGCCCTCGCTCGACGCGAGCGTGCTGAGCGCGCTGGAGGAGACCAAGCGGGGGGCCCGGACCGAGAGCCCCGACTACTCCGCGGCCCTCGTCGAGCGGCTCGTGCGCAACGCCGTCGAACGGTGCCACGACCTCGACCTGGGGTCGGCGGTCGAGCGGCAGAGGATGCGGCAGTCGTCGAGCTGGCTCGCCCTCGCATCCGCGGCCGCCCTCCTCGCGTTCATCCTGGCGCCGTCGCAATTGCAGCACGGCGCGGCGGCCTTGATGGTCCCGGCCGGGAGCCTCGACGAGGCCAGCCCCTACAGCATCTTCGTCGAGCCGGGCGACGTCACCATCGCCCGCGGGGCGGATCTCACGGTGACGGCCCAGCTCGTCGGATTCGAGACGAACAACGTCAACCTGTACATGCGGTCGGCCCCCGGCGCGCCCTGGGACCCCGTGCCGCTGATTCCGCTGGACGCCCTCGACGGCGAGGCGCCGCCCCTCGGCGCTTTCGAGACGGTACTCTTCGACATCCGCGAGGAGACCGACTACTACATCGACGCGACCGGGGTGCGCTCGGAGACGTTCACGGTCGACGTCATCGACCTGCCGTACGTCGACCACCTCGAGCTCGAGTACCACTTCCCCGCCTACACCGGCCTCGAGCCGCGGCTGATTCAGGACGGCGGGGACATCGCGGTGCTGCAGGGGACCGAGGTCCGGATGTCCGTGTTCCCGACCATGGGCACTCCGGCCGGACGGCTGGTCTTCGACGAGACCTCGGACGCCGATCTGGCCCTCCGCGAGGACGGTGTGCTGACCGCCTCCTTCATGATCGAGGAGGACGGCTTCTACCAGGTCGAGCTCGAGGGGCCGAGCGGCGAGCTCGTGGAGGCGTCGCCGCGCTACACCATCGACGTGCTCACCGACCAGGCTCCGTCCGTGATGTTCGTCAGGCCGGGGCGCGACACCACCGCCAACGCCATCGAGGAGGTGTTCCTGGAGGCCCGCGCCGACGACGACTTCGGCGTGCGGTCGCTCAGCCTGACCTACTCGGTCAACGGCGGGCCGGAGGAGACGGTGGAGCTGTTCGACTCGGAGGAGGGCGGGCTGCGGGAGATCTCGGCCGGGCACACCCTCTTCCTCGAGGATTTCGAGCTCGAGCCCGGCGACTTCGTCTCGTACTACGGCAGCGCCGGGGACAACCAGGGCGAGACCGGCCGGGTCGTCAAGAGCGACCTCTACTTCGTCCAGATTCGGGCGTTCCGGCGCGACTTCCGCGCTGCCGAGTCGCAGGGCGGCGGGGGTGGCGGGGGCGGCGGCGGGGGCGGCGACGCCCGCGCCCTGTCCGAGGCGCAGCGTCAGGTCATCTCGGCGACGTTCAACGTCATCCGTGATCGGGACACGTTCACCGACGACGAGTTCCGCGAGAACACCGTCTTCCTCACCCTGGCCCAGGGGCGGCTGCGCGAGCAGGTCGATACCCTGGTGCGGCGCATGAACAGCCGCGTCATGCCCGCCGACCCCGCGTTCCGCTCGATCCTCGCGGTCCTGCCGCGGGCGGCCGAGGAGATGCGGGTGGCCGAGGCGGCGCTGCAGGAGCAGGACGTCGACGGCGCCCTGCCGGCCGAGCAGCGCGCCCTGCAGCAGTTGCAGCGGGCCGAGGAGGCCTACGACGAGGTCCGCGTGCAGCAGGGCGGTGGTGGCGGCGGGGGTGGCCGGGGCGGCCAGACCGCGGCCGAGGACCTCGCCGACCTGTTCGAGCTCGAGCTCGACAAGCTCCAGAACCAGTACGAGACGGTGCAGCGCGGACAGCAGCAGGCCTCGGACGACGAGGTCGACGCGCTGATGGAGCGGCTGCGCGAGCTCGCCCGCCGGCAGGAGCAGGAGGCGGAGCGGCAGCGGCGGCGGGCGCGCGGCGGCCAGACCGCGCGGGCCGGCGGCGGCGCGTCGCAGCGCGTGCTCGCCGACGAGGCGGAGGAGGCGGCGCGACGGCTCGAGCGGCTCGCCCGCGAGCAGCAGTCGCCCCAGATGATGCAGGCGGCGCGGCGGCTGCAGGAGGCGGCCGACGCCATGCGCCAGGCCGCCGCGAACGCCGACAACCAGGGCTTCGCGGAGGCCGCGGCGGCCCTCGACCGCCTGCGCGAGGTCGAGCGTCAACTGCAGGGGCAGCAGAGCGAGCGCCTGTCGCGCGACATCGAGGACTTCCAGCGGCGGGCGGCGGAGCTGTCGGCGGAAGAGGCGGACGTGGCCGGGCAGGTATCCGGCCTCGGCGACCTCGACAACCAGGAGCGGCTCGAGCGCATCGGCCGCCTCACCGAGCGCAAGAACGAGATGGAAGCGCGGGTAGCCGACCTCGAGCGCGACATCGACTCGACCTCCGCCGAGTTCCGCCGCGAGGAGCGCGGCGCGTCCACCGAGCTCCAGGAGGCCGCGAACGGCATTCGCGAGAGCAAGCTCAAGGAGAAGATCCGTTATTCGCGTGGCCTCATCCGCGCCCGGTCGCCGGCCTACGCCGAGCAGTTCGAGGCGGAGATAGGCAACGACATCCGCGATCTCGAGCAGCAGCTCGCCGAGGCCGGCGAGGCGGTCGGCACCGCCGGCGCGACCGGGCTCGAGCAGGCGCTGGACCGTACGCGGGACCTGATGCGGGGGCTCGAGTCGCTCGAGCAGCGCATACGGCAGGGTCAGGCCCGCACCGAGAACGGTGAGCAACAGGCCGGCGAGCCGGGCCAGGAAGGCCAGCCCGGGCAGGGTCAGGAGGGTCAGCCCGGGCAGGAAGGCCAGCCCGGTCAGGCGGGGCAGGCCGGCCAGGAGGGCCAGAACGCGCAGGCGGGCGGGCAGCCGGGAGGCGCGGTCGCGGACGGCGCCGGCGGCAACCGCTTCGGGAGCCCCTTCGGCTGGGGCGGCCCCGGCGACGCGCGCCCCGGCGACTGGGCCTTCGACCCCCGCGACGTGCGGCAGTGGCAGCGCGAGTTCCGCGAGCGCGGGGCCGATGCGCAGGAGCTTCAGCGGATGCTGCGGGCCGAGAACTTCGGCGACGTGGGCGACCTCGCCGAGGTCATCCAGGCCATGCGCGAGCTCGACGACCCGCGGATCTACCAGAGCGCCGAGGCGATCGCGCGCATGCAGTCGTTCGTCATCGAGGAGCTGAAGCGGTTCGAGTACCGGCTGCGGCGCGAGGTCGACGGCGACCGCGAGGACCTGTTCCTGGCCAGCAGCGACGAGGTCCCCGACGGGTTCCGCGAGCTGATCGAGGAGTACTTCCGGGCGCTGGCCGAGGAGTAGGCCCCGGTGAGGCGGATTGCTGCCGCCGTCGTCGCGGCGGTGCTGCTCGGCGGATCGACCGTCGCGGTCGCGCAGTGGGGCTGGCGGCGCATGCCCCCGCGCTATCCGTCCGCCGAGCCCACCCACCGCCTGTTCACGTTTGCGCGGGGACTCTACCAGAGCACCCACCGCGAGCGGGGCGGTCAGGGCTGGCACACCGACTACCCCGACGCCGACATCAACTTCTCGATCCGGCTGTCCGAGCTCACTCACGCCCCGGTCGGCGTCGACCGGCGGAACGATCCGGACCACGTCGTGGTGCGGCTCACCGATCCGGAGCTCTTCGACTACCCGTTCCTGTTCATGTCCGACGTCGGCACCATCTGGCTCGATGCCGAGGAGGCGGAGGGCCTCGGCGCCTACCTTCGGAAGGGCGGGTTCCTGTGGGTCGACGACTTCTGGGGGCCGTACGCGTGGGAGCAATGGGCGGCCGAGATCGGCAAGGTCCTGCCGCCCGGGCAGTTCCCCATCGTCGACATTCCCATCTCCGACCCCATCCACCACGGGATGTTCGACATCGACGAGGTGCCGCAGGTGCCGTCGATCCAGCACTTCCGGCGGGTCGGGGGCATGACCACCTCGGAGCGCGGCTCGCTGAGCGCCGAGGTCCACGTGCGGGGCATCTACGACGACCACGGCCGGCTGATGGTGCTGATGACCCACAACACCGACATCGCCGACGGCTGGGAGCGCGAGGGCGAGGACTACGAGTTCTTCTACCGCTTCTCGGTCACCTCGTACGCCATCGGCATCAACTTCCTCCTGCACGCGATGACGCATTGACGGACGGGTGACGGCCGGGAATCTGCGCGGCTTCCTGCACGGGGCGCCGATCCCCTGTACGATGGTGGGCGGCAATCGAAGCCGTCAGGCGCCCGTCTCCGGGCCCGCTTCCGGGACCGAGCGTCCGGCGGCGTCCGCGTGACGGCGGGCCGTTTCCCGGACCGTGAGCAGACAACGTGACCATTACACAACAACCGCTACTCGAGACGGTCGAGCAGCAGCCGGAGCGCGCGGCCGACGCCGCCGTGATCTGGCTCCACGGACTCGGCGCCGACGGTCACGACTTCGCGTCGCTGCCGCCGCAGCTCGGCATGCCGCCCGGGGCAGCCATCCGCTACGTCTTTCCCCACGCGCCGGAGATGGCCGTCACCCTGAACATGGGGATGCGCATGCGGGCCTGGTACGACATCGTCAGCCTCGACGCGCGCGGGCAGGACGAGGCCGGCATCCGGCGGTCCGCCGCCGCGATCGACGCGCTGATCGCCCGCGAGATCGAGCGCGGCGTCCCGTCGTCGCGCATCGTGCTGGCCGGCTTCTCGCAGGGCGCGGCGATGGCCCTCTTCACGGGGCTGCGGTATCCTCGCCGGCTGGCCGGCATCGTCGCGCTGTCGGGGTATCTGCCCCTCCACGACGCGCTGGCGGACGAGGCGACCCCCGAGAACCGGGAGACCGGGATCTTCCAGGCCCACGGCCGGCTCGACGAAGTCGTCCCCCACGCGATGGGGCACGGCAGCGCCGAGAAGCTGCGGGCGGCCGGTTACCGGGTCGACTGGCACGAGTACACGATGGCCCACCAGGTGTGCCTGGAAGAGGTGCAGGACATCGGGCGTTGGCTCGCCGGGCGGCTGCCTCCGCAGCAGGGTGACTGAGGGCGTCCGGCGCTCGGGCTCGCCGGGCGGCTGCCCACACCGCAGGAGGGCGGCTGAGGGCGTCCGGCGCTCGGGCTCGCCTCCGCGGGAGGGTTGGCGCGATGAAACCGACGGGACGACGGACAACCGCAAGTGCTCTGCCCCGGGGCGGATGATCGGAGACGGGGGGCCGTTCCCGGAATCTCGAACTGCAGACCCGCACCGGTCGCGGGTCGGGAGGAAGACCGTGCGCAGGCTGTTTGCTGTAGCGGGAGTGCTCGCGTGCAGCGGGTGCGGGGGCGCGTCGGACGACTCGGGAAGCGGGGCCGCCGGGGTCGCGGCCGGCATCGGCGCCGACACGCTGATGGCCGGCATCGAGCGGCTGGCCTCGGACGAGTTCGGCGGACGGGCGCCCGGGTCGGAAGGGGAGACCCTCACCGTCGACTACCTGACCGAGCAGTTCGCAGCGCTGGGGCTCGAGCCGGGCAACCCAGACGGCACCTGGGTGCAGGACGTCCCGCTGGTCGGCATCACCCCGCGGCCGGGCGACGGCCTCGTCGTCTCGGGAGGCGGCGAGACCCGGACCCTGGAGCCCGCCGTCGACTACGTCGCGGCGACGAAGCACGTCGTCGACGCGGTGAGCGTGTCGGACGCGGAGTTCGTCTTCGTCGGCTACGGGGCGCGGGCGCCCGAGTACGACTGGGACGACTTCGGCGACACCGACGTCAGCGGCAAGATCCTGCTTTCCCTCGTCAACGACCCGCCGCTCGACGACGCCTTCGGCGGGCCGGCCATGACCTACTACGGCCGGTGGACCTACAAGCACGAGATCGCGGCCGAGCTCGGGGCGGCCGGCTCCTTCGTCATCCACGAGACCGGTCCCGCCGGGTACCCGTGGGAGGTCGTCGGCAGCGCCCCTTACGCCGAATCGTTCGACCTCATTGCGGACGACGACAACCTGAGCCGCGCGACCGTCGAGGGCTGGGTGCAGCGGGCCACCGCCGAGATGCTCTTCGAGCTGGCCGGGCTCGACTTCGAGGCGGCGAAGCAGCAGGCGGCGGACCGCGCGTTCGAGCCGATCCCCCTCGGGGTGACCGGCAGCATCGAGATCCGGAACGAGCTGCGGACCATCGACTCCCAGAACGTGTTGGCGCGGATTCCGGGGACCGAGGCGCCCGACGAGGTGATCATGTACGTCGCGCACTGGGACCACCTGGGCACGGACGAGAGCCTCGAGGGCGACCAGATCTACAACGGCGCCGCCGACAACGCCACCGGCACCCAGGGGCTCCTCGAGATCGCCCGCGCCTTCCTCCAGGGGGAGCCGCCGCGCCGGTCGATCGTGTTCCTCGCCGTCACCGCCGAGGAGCAGGGGCTGCTCGGGTCCCGCTACTACGGCGAGCAGCCGCTGTATCCCACCGCCCAGACCGTCGCCGCCGTGAACATGGACGCGCTGAACCAGTGGGGGCGGACGCGGGACCTGACCATCGTGGGGATGGGACAGTCCGAGCTCGATGACGTCGCGGCCGAGGTCGCGGCCGAGGTCGGCCGGGTGCTGAACCCGGATCCGGAGCCCGAGAAGGGGTTCTACTACCGCTCGGACCACTTCTCGTTCGCGCGGGTCGGCATCCCCGCGTTCTACTCCGACCCGGGGCTCGACTACATCGGCAGGCCGCCCGGCTTCGGCATCGAGAAGCGGAACGAGTACAACGCCAACGACTACCACGCGGTGTCCGACGAGATAAAGCCCGACTGGGACCTCTCGGGGGCGCTCGAGGACCTGACGTTCATGTACCGCATGGGCGCGCGGCTCGCCGCCTCCGACGAGTGGCCCGCGTGGAGCGCCACCAGCGAGTTCCGGGCCGTCCGCGAGGCGCAACGGCCGGGGGAGTAGACTTCGCGGACGGGAGGAGTAAACTACCGTACCCGCGGTTTGGACGGTGAGGGCCCGGCGGGATCGACCGGCGGCGTCGACCGCCGATCGCTGCCCGAAACAGGGGGCTGAGGGCGATGTCGAGAACGAGGGCAGCGTGCGTCGTCGGGCTCGCCGTCGCGATGGTCGGCGCCGGTGAGGTGCACGCCCAGCCGCCCGGTCCTTCCGGCCCTCAGGGGGACGGCGCGGTCCGCGCGGTCCTCGACCGCTACTGCGTCACCTGCCACAACCAGCGCCTCCTGACGGCCGGGCTCGCCCTCGACACGATGGACCCGGCCCGCGTAGGCGACCATCCCGCCGCGTGGGAGCAGGTCGTCCGGAAGCTGCGCACGGGCGCGATGCCGCCGGCGGGCCGGCCGCGGCCCGAGCCGTCCGCCTACACCGCCGTCGCCTCGACGCTGGAGACGGCCCTCGACCGCGTTGCCGCCGCCGACCCCGAGCCGGGGCGCACCACCGTCCACCGCCTCAACCGGCGGGAGTACGCCAACGCGGTGCGCGACCTGCTGACGCTCGAGATCGACGCCGCGGCCCTGCTGCCCGCCGACAACGCGGACCTCGGCTTCGACAACATGGCCGACATCCTCTCGGTGTCGCCGGCCCTGCTCGACCGCTACATCTTCGCGGCGCGGCGCATCAGCCGGCTCGCCGTCGGCGACCCCGGCATCGAGCCGACCACCGAGACGTACGTCCTGCCCACGATGCGGTTCCAGGACCGCCGCATGAGCGAGGACCTGCCGTTCGGGTCGCGCGGGGGCGTCGCCATCCGGCACAACTTCCCCCTCGACGGCGAGTACGACGTCCGCATCCGGCTGCGGCGCCAGCTCTACGACTACGTGCGCGGCCTCCAGAACCGGCAGCGCCTCGAGGTGCGCCTGGACGGCGAGCGCGTGGCCGCCTTCACCGTCGGCGGCGCCCCCGGCACCCCGCCCCCGCGCACGTTCGCGGGCGCGGTGCTCGGCGACCGCGCGTGGGAAGAGTACGCGTTGCACGCCGACGAGCACCTCCAGGTCCGCATCGCGGCCCGGGCGGGGCCGCGGGTGCTCGGCGTCTCGTTCGTGCAGGGCCGGTCGGAGCGCGACGGCGTGCTGCAGCCGCGGGCGACCGGCAAGGTCCTCGCCGTCGCCGAGCGCTGGAGCTCGACGTCGGAGGCGCCCGAGGCGGCCGTCGATCGGGTGAGCATCGCCGGGCCCTTCGACGCGACGGGGCCCGGGGAGACGCCGAGCCGGGAGCGCATCTTCACGTGCCGGCCCGCGAGCGCCGCCGACGAAGCGCCGTGCGCCCGCGAGATTCTCTCGACCCTCGCCCGGCGCGCGTGGCGGCGGCCGGTGACCGACCGCGACCTCGACGTCCTGCTGGGCTTCTACGAGGCCGGGCATGGCGACGGCGGCTTCGAGGCCGGGATCCAGCGCAGCCTCGAGAGCGTCCTCGTCGACCCCGAGTTCCTGTTCCGCGTCGAGCGCGCGCCGGCGGGGACGGCGCCGGGGACCGTCCACCCCGTCAGCGACCTCGAGCTCGCCGCGCGGCTCTCGTTCTTCCTGTGGAGCAGCATCCCCGACGACGAGCTCCTCGCCGTCGCCGCCCGCGGGGAGCTGCGCGATCCGGACCTGCTCGAGTCGCAGGTGCGGCGCATGCTCGCCGACGCCCGCGCCCACGCCCTCGTCGACGGGTTCGCCCTGCAGTGGCTCGCCCTCGGCACGCTGCCCAGCGTCTTCCCCACGCCCGAGCTGTATCCGGAGTGGGACGACAACCTGCGCGAGGCGTTCCGGCGCGAGACCGAGCTCTTCGTCGCCGACCAGATCCTGGGGAACCGCAGCGTCCTCGACCTCGTGGGGGCCGACCACACGTTCGTCGACGAGCGGCTGGCGCAGCACTACGGCATACCCAACGTCTACGGCAGCCGTTTCCGGCGGGTGACGTTCGACGACGGGGTGCGCGGCGGCCTGCTGGGACAGGGCAGCATCCTCACAGTCACCTCGTATCCCACGCGGACCTCGCCGGTGCTCCGCGGCCACTGGCTGCTCGAGCACCTGCTCGGGGCCCCGCCGCCGCCCCCGCCCCCCGACGTGCCGGACCTGCCGGACCGCGGGGAGGGTGGCCGGCCCGCGTCGGTGCGCGAGCGGCTCGAGCAGCACCGCGAGAACCCCGTCTGCGCCGCCTGCCACGCCCCCATGGACCCGCTGGGCTTCGCCCTCGAGCACTTCGACGCCATCGGCAAGTGGCGCGCGACCGGCGAGGGGGGCGACCCCATCGACGCGTCGGGCGTTTTCCCGGACGGGACCGAGTTCGAGGGGCTGGCCGGCCTGAAGGCGATGCTCCTCGACCGGGACGAGCAGTTCGTGCAGACCGTCCTCGAGAAGCTCGCCACCTACGCCCTCGGCCGGGGGCTCGAGCACCACGACATGCCCGCCGTGCGGCGTATCATGCGCGAGGCGGCGGCCGGCGGCTACCGGTGGTCGGACCTCGTGCTCGGCATCGTCGAGAGCACGCCGTTCCAGATGCGGAGATCGGAATCATGATGATCAGCAAGAAGGCCCTTCCCCGGCGTACCGTGCTCCGCGGCGTCGGGGCGACGCTCGCGCTGCCGTTGCTCGACGGCATGGTGCCGGCCCTGACCGCGATGAGCCGGACCGCGGCCGCGCCGGTGCGGCGGCTCGGCGTCGTCTACGTGCCGAACGGCATCGTCATGGAGCAGTGGACGCCCCTGGCCGCCGGCGCCGGCTTCGAGATCACGCCGATTCTCAAGCCGCTGGCGCGGTTCCGCGACCGCCTGCTCGTGGTGTCGGGGCTCAGCAACAAGGGACCCGACAACATCCACGAGACCGGGGCCACCAGCTTCCTGACCGGCGTGCCCCCCAAGCGCACGCAGGGCTCCGAGCTCGGGGCGGGCGTCTCGATGGACCAGCTCGTGGCGCAAGAGGCGGGCCGCCACACCCAGCTCGCGTCGCTCGAGCTCGCGCTCGAGTCGTTCGAAGACGTGGGCACGTGCGGGGGCGGCTACACGTGCGCCTACACCAACACCATCTGCTGGCGGAGCGCGACGACGCCGCTGCCCATGGAGACCAACCCACGCACGGTCTTCGAGCGGCTGCTCGGCGACACCGGCGGCACCGACCCGGCGGCGCGGCTCGCCCGCATCGAGCAGAACCGCAGCCTGCTCGACGCGGTGACCGACAAGGTGGCGCACCTGCGCCGCGACCTCGGCCCCCGCGACCGGGACAAGCTCGGCGAGTACCTCGACGCGGTGCGCGACATCGAGCGGCGCATCCAGAAGGCCGAGGCCCAGGTCGACGAGCCGCTCCCCGACATCGCGGCGCCCCTGGGGGTCCCCGCCTCGTTCGACGAGCACGCGAGGCTGATGTTCGACCTCCAGGTGCTGGCCTGGCAGACCGACCTGACCCGCGTCATCAGCTTCATGATCAGCCGCGAGTACAGCGGCCGCACCTATCCCGAGATCGGGGTGCCCGAGGCGCACCACCCCACGTCTCACCACCAGAACGATCCCGACAAGCTGGACAAGCTGACCCGCATCAACACGTACCACACGACGCTGCTCTCGCACTTCCTCGACCGGCTCGAGGCGACGCCGGACGGCGACGGCACGCTCCTCGACCACGCGACGGTGCTCTACGGCGGGGGCTTGAGCGACGGCAACCGGCACTCGTCCGAGAACTTGCCCATCCTGCTCGCGGGGGGCGGGGGCGGCACCCTCGACGGCGGGCGGCACGTGCGGTGCCCCGACCCGACGCCGATGTCGAACCTGCACGTGACCCTGATGGACAAGCTGGGGGTGCCGGTGGAGCGGTTCGGGACGAGCAACGGGGAGATCGGGGAGCTGTCGGCCGTGTGAGGCGGCCGGGGCGAGCGAGAGGCGAGTCATGGGCGCCAGAGGTACGGGCCGAAGCGGCGGGTGTTCCCTACTGCGGTGGACGTTCCTGCTCGTTGCGTGCGTGGTCGTGGCGGTGTCGTCTCCCGCCCTCGCAGAGCCGCCCGACCTTCGGCTCCTCGATGCGGTCCGGGAGACCGCCCGCCCCGCGGTGCGGGCGCTGCTCGAGGAAGGAGTCGACGTCGACGCGGTGCAGCCCGACGGGGCGACGGCCCTGCACTGGGCTGCCTACCTCGACGACCTCGAGACGACGCGCCTGCTGATAGAGGCGGGGGCGGCGGTGGACGCCGCCAACGAGCTCGGGGCCACCCCGCTCTACTTGGCGTGCGAGAACGGCAACCCCGCCCTGGTCCGGGCGCTGCTCGAGGCGGGCGCCTCGCCCGACGCCACCCTGCCGAGCGGCGAGACCGCGCTGATGACCGCGGCCCGCACCGGCAGCGCCGGGGCGGTGGCGGCCCTCGTCGCCCACGGTGCCGACGTGCACGCCCGCGAGGCCATGGAAGATCAGACCGCCCTGATGTGGGCGGTGTCGCAGCGGCACCCCGGCGTGGTCGAGATCCTGCTCGACGCCGGGGCCGACGTGCACGCGCGCTCGCGCGTCCGACCCGTGGTGGTCGCCCACTCGCCCCGCACCGGCGCGCCCGGCGCGGTCGTCACCGTCGACGAGGGCGGGTACACGCCACTGCTGTTCGCGGCCCGCAGCGGCGACCGCGCGTCGGCCCGGCTGCTGCTGGCCGCCGGGGCCGACCCGAGCGACACCGCGCCGGCCGGCACCAGCGCCCTCGTCGTCGCCACGCACAGCGGCCATGGCGTGCTCGCCGCGACGCTGCTCGAGGCGGGCGCCGACGCGAATGCGTCCGGCGCCGGTTACACGCCGCTGCACGCGGCGATCCTCCGCGGCGACGAGGGACTGGCGATGGCCCTACTCGCCCACGGGGCGGACCCGAACGTTCCCCTGGAGCGCGGCACCCGCTACGCGCGCCAGGGCAAGCTGTTCTCGCTGGACACCACCTGGGTCGGCGCGACCCCGTTCTTCCTCGCCGCGAAGTTCGGCGAGGGCGGCATCATGCGCCGCCTCGCCGAGAGCGGCGCCGACCCCCACGCCGGCCTTCACGGCGGCGTGACCCCCCTCATGGCCGCCGCCGGCATGCTCACCCGCGGCTTCGGCCGCGCCGGCAAGGACCGCCGGGGCCGCGAGATGGACTCGGCCGAGATGGAGGTCGCCCTCACCCAGGACCCCGACCTCCGCCGCGTCATGGGCAGCGGCCTCGAGGCTGTCGAAGTCGCGGTCGAGCTGGGCGCCGACGTCAACGCCTTCGACGCCAACGGCGACACCGCCCTTCACCTCGCCGCGTTCCACGGCTTCGAGTCGGTCGTCCGCTTCCTCGTCAGCCGGGGGGCCAGGCTCGACGCCGAGAACTACCGCGGGGAGACTCCGCTGGAGCGCGCGTTGAGCCCCCGCGCCCCCGCCCGCCTGACGCGGAGCCTGACCGACTACTCAGACACCAGCACCGGGGATCTACTGGTCGCGCTGGCCGCGGCACAGTAGCGTGCGGTACCGGCCCCGGGCGTCAATCCGTCGTCTCCTGGGCGTTCGCTGGATGTTCGCGCAGGGGGGAACGTCAGCTCGTCCCTATGGCCGAGCGGCGGAGGAGTATCCTGGAAAGGTGCGTCCAGCGGTCGAGCGCCGGGCCGGCCGCCCCGCGACCGCCGGAAGCGATCGACTCGGTACGCGGATTGCTCGTTCCCAACCGGCACCAGGCGGTCGCGGGGACCGTCAGGACGGGAGGGATGACCATGGATGCGACGATACTGGCGGTGATCGGGACGGGGCTGGCGGGCATCGGCACCGCGACCGGGCTGTTCGTGGCCCTGTGGCGCGTGCAGCAGACCGGATTCGCCACGCTGAACCGGCAGATGGAGGCGGCCGACAAGCGCTGGACCGAACGCTTCGAGGGGCTCGAGAAGCGCTTCGAGATGGCGGAGAAGCACAGTCGCGAACGCTTCGAGATGGCGGAAAACGCCAACCGCGAACGCTTCGAGACGGCGGAAAGGGCCAACCGCGAACGCTTCGAGATGGCGGAGAAGCACAACGACGCGGCCCACGCCGCCATCTGCGAGCGCATCGACAAGCTCGACCAGCGCACCCACGCCGACGCCGTCGCCCTGAACAACCGCCTCGACGCCCTCCACGGCCGTTTCGACAACCTCTACCGTCACCTTGCGAGCGCGCCGCCCGACACCGGGCCGGCCGCCTCCGCCTCCGCCGGATAGCCCGCCTGACGGATTGACGGGTTCGCTGGTCTGCTCCTTGCTGACAGGCGGGAGACCTTGACGGATCTTCCCGAATCGGGCCGCTTCCGCGCGGGCTGGTCGGCACGTCCCGGATTCGTCGTTGCGGAGTATCCTGGAAGGTGCGTCCCGCGGTCGAGCGCCGGGCCACCGGCCCCCGCGACCGCTGGCGGCCGGCAGCGAACGAATTGGCACGCGGATTGCTCCTCCCCAACCGGGCGCCAAGCGGCGCGGGGCCCGACAGGACGGGAGGGATGACCATGGATGCGACGATACTGACGGTGATCGGGACGGGGCTGGCGGGCATCGGCACCGCGACCGGGCTGTTCGTGGCCCTGTGGCGCGTGCAGCAGACCGGATTCGCCACGCTGAACCGGCAGATGGAGAATCAGTTCGCGGCGGCCGACAAGCGCTGGATGGAGCGCTTCGAGGGGCTCGAAACGCGCTTCGAGATGGCGGACAAGCACAATCGCGAACGCTTCGAGATGGCGGAAAAAGCCAGCCGCGAACGCTTCGAGATGGCGGAGAAGCACAACGACGCGGCCCACGCCGCCATCTGCGAGCGCATCGACAAGCTCGACCAGCGCACTCACGCCGACGCCGTCGCCCTGAACAACCGCCTCGACGCCCTGCACGGCCGCTTCGACAACCTCTACCGTCACCTCGCGGGCGCGCCGCCCGACACCGGACCGGCCGCCTCCGCCTCCGCCGGCTAGGCGACCGGCGAGGCGTCTACAGCATTCGCGTGAATCGGCAGTTCCGGATCACCTTCCGGTTCCGGGACGGCGATGCCTACGGAGTCCGTTGCGAGGACTACCACTGAACCTGACGAGGCTTGGCCATGTCGAAGAACGCGGCAGGGGAGATTCCGGCAACCGGCCTGCCCTCGCGCCGCCGCCCGACGCATCCCGGCGTCATCCTGCTCGAGCAGTTCTTGCGAGAGATCCCGATGACCCAGGCCGAGGCGGCGCGGCGGATGAACATGCCGGTCACGCGCGTGAACGAGCTCGTCCGCGGCCGGCGAGGCGTCACCGCCCGGTCGGCGCTGCGGCTCGGTCGGTTGCTTGGCACCACGCCCATGTTCTGGATGAACCTGCAGGCCAACTGGGACCTCTGGCACGCGCATGAGAAAGAACGCCAGCTCCGCCAAGGACTCCATGAGCAAGCAGGCCAACTGGGCGAGCTCGTGCGCGACGACTTGGCCAGCCATGATTGACGACGCCCACCTCATCCGCGCCGAGGCCGACATCGAGAATGTGCTCGGCGTAACGCACACGTGGAACGAACAGCCGGCCAAGCCGTTGATGCCAGGCGACGCGTACTTGCGTCCCGTGTCACGTCGTCTCGGCCTCCTGGCCGCCGAAGCCCGTCGTCGAGAGCTGTTGAGCGAGGGCCAGCTCGCTCGACTGTTGCGTCTCGATCGCGTCGACTTGCGCAGGGTCCTGGAGGTTGCCGACGACATCGAGGGAGCTGCCGACATCGAGTGCCCGCCGCAGGAAGCCGAGGGGCCGTGGCGCGCATGACCTTGGGCACCGACTCCGGCTCGGCCGGTACCCTCGTATTGGTCTGCCCACGAGGCGCGCCGAGATCCTCGGGGCGGCCGTTAGCCCGGAGAAGCCGTGCTGCGGCGCGGCTCACTCCGCCGTCGGTTCGCGGCGGGGCCGCCACAGCACGTGCATCGCCCAGTCGAGGTCGAGGCGCTCGCCGCCCCACGAGGGCGTCGCCGTGTCGGCGCCGATCTCGATGCCCGCCGCGGCCAAGCCGTCGTCCGTGGGCTGCAGCGCCGGTCCCGTCCACGCCGGCGCCGGCGGCGCCTCCTCGAGCGGACGGCCGTCCGGATGCGCGAAACGCACGTCCCCGGCCGCGTCGATCGTGACGCGGAACCCTTCCTCGTGCACCGCCCGATGGTGCCGGCGGCAAAGCAGCACCAGGTTGTCGAGCGCGGTCCGGCCGCCGTCGGCCCAGTGCTCCACGTGGTGAGCATCGACGCGACGGTTGCCGCAACCCGGGAACCGGCACTGTCGGTCGCGGGCGGTCAGCGCCCGGCGCAGGGCCGGCGAGATGGTCCGGGTGCGGCGCCCGACGTCGAGGATCTCGCCGCCGGGCCCGTGCCGCATGGTGACGGTGGCGGCGTCGCAAGCCAGACGCCGGGCGGTCTCGGCCGAGACATGAATGCCGCCCGCCTCGTCGAGCACCGTCTGGCTGACGCCGGCCGGTGCCGACGGCGCCCCGGGACGTGGGCCGGACACCCGACGGCGCCTGGTTGCCGGCGTTCCCGCGGGAACGTGGCCGGCGTCCGCCCGCTGCTCCGACGGGAACGCGAAGTTCCCGGACGTTCCCGCGGGAACGCGATTGTCGCCTGCCGGCGGTTTCGACCCGCACACCGCTGCCGCTGACGCATCTGCGGAAACGCCGTTCGACTTGGCCGCCGCGCCCCCGGACGTTCCCGCGGAGACGTCCGGCCGCGCCGGCAGCGCCTCCGCGTCCACGTGCAGCACCACCTGATAACGGTCGCCGGCCGTCCCCCGGTCGAGGCCGCCCGCCAGCGCCGCCTCCGCCACCGTCCCGATGGCGTCCGCCTGCCGCTGCGCGAGCGTCGGCTCCTCCACGTCAGCCGCGCCGGCGGCCGCCGCGCCGGCGGCTTCCCCTTTCCCGTCGGCGGTCGGGTCGAACGCCTCGCCGTCCCCGCCGCCGTCCGCCGCCGGCGCGCGCCGCGCCTGGTCGCACGCCGCCTCCAGCGCCCGCCGCAGCACCGCCCCGACCTCCGGCGTCAGTCGCCCGCGGACCACCACCATCCCGTCCTCGTCCACCCACGTCCGAAGCTCCCGGCCCGCGTTCCGCAGCCGGTCCTCGGCCTGCTCCACGTTCCGGTCGATGCGCCGCCACGCGCGGGCAATGCGCTCCACGTGTGCCGCCGTGCCCGCTTCGCACACGTAGAGCAGGTTGTCCTCGTTGTCCGGCGTGGCCACGCGCGTGACCGCGCGCACCTTCGAGTATGAGATGCGGCCGCGGCGCATGGCGTCGCTCAGCTTGGGCAGCTTGCCGAGGGCGCGGGCCACCCGCACGTGCTCGCGGGCGGCTCCCGGCGCGAGCCCGGCCCGCCAGCTCAGCCACTGCGCGCACGACACGCAGCCGTCCCAGCCCTCCCGCTCGTCGAATTCGCGGATGAG
Source organism: Vicinamibacterales bacterium (assembly GCA_965207615.1). GTDB lineage: Bacteria > Acidobacteriota > Vicinamibacteria > Vicinamibacterales > UBA8438 > JAJEEA01. The sequence continues at coordinate 4,913,967 of CBDBMZ010000003.1, read as the reverse complement.
GACGAGCAGCTCGTAGGTGGCGGCCTGGATGCGGGCGGACAGCTCGGCGATGCGGTCGCCAAGCCGGGCGAGTCGGCCTCTGCTGTCTCCGGGCGCCGTCGCCGGCTGAGAGGGCGGCGCCTGGTCGGGCGGTCTGCCGTCGCCGATGCGATCGTCGGCGCGCCCGCTGTGCGTCTCCGTCGGGCCGGGGACCGGCGCTTCGTCGGGCGATCCACCGTCGCCGATGCGGCCGGGGCCACGCGCGTCAGACGTCTGGGTCGGCGCAGGGGGAGGTGCCCCGTCGGGGAGAGCAACAGTGGCCGGATGCGTGCGGGATTCGAACGGCGCACGAGGGTGGTCAGCGAGCATGGACCATTGTAACCCCCGCATTTTCAACGGCTTGAGGCGTCCGCTACTGGACGATCTTCACCCGGATCGACATTCGTCGTGCCCCTGGGGCAGAACGTGTGGCCTGCGGCCGGGGCAGCCGCCCGAGAGGCATTCCCGGCGGCATGCTCGACTTCCGCCGACCCACCCCCAGGAAGCTGTCAAGTACAGAATGCAGGCCCGGCCCAGAAAAACGCGCCAACGCAGTGGTTCTCGTTCAGGCTGGACCCGGACCATCGCCGCAGTCAGTCGTGGTCGCCGCGAGTTTCCGGAACTGGCCATCGGGGATGCGGGCAGTTCAGAATGTTGTGGGCGTTGTCGTTGACGTCAGCGGTTCTGTGGAGCGACGGGTGTCGGGATGAGCGGGGCGCAAGGTCCAGAACGAACCAGCGGTGCCGAGGAAAGCGAGCGCCGTAGCAACGGCGGGCCGGTGTCGCAGGGCATGAGCCCCTACGCGACGGGCGGCGGCGGCGTGACCTTCGAGCGGAAGGTGGCGGTCCAGTATCTCGCCCGTCTGCTGACGGGCGATGGCGCCAGCGAACTCGGCGACGGCCGGCGCGTCGTGAGCGTCGCGTTCCAGCAGGCGCCTGAGCACCCGGTCGACGATCTCGTGGTGAGCGCAGCCCGCCCCGACGAGCGGTCGCGGGTGCTCGCGGTCGCGGTGCGGCGTGCGCCGGAACTCGTGGCGAGCGACGAGTCGACGCGGAAGCTCGTCCGGGCATTCGTCGATGCCGTCGGCAAGGCGCCGACGGACGGGCCGGAACACCGCTGGTGCCTCGTGGTCGCAGGGTCGCAGCCGCACGCCGAGCAGCTCGCCGAGCTGGCCGCCCTCGCCGCGGCCCAGATGGACGCGCCCGGTTTCTTCGACCTCATCCGCACGCCGGGCAAGTTCGACGCCGGTGTTCGCGGCAGGCTCGACCAGATCGAGAAGCTCGTGCAATGTGCGCTGCATGATCTCGGCCGAGCCGACACCGACACGGTCGATACGGTGCAGGTACAGCAACACGTGTGGCGGTTGCTGGCCGGGCTCTCGGTCTCGATGCCGCGATTCGAGGCGCCCGACGAGACCGATTGGGCGGAGGTCGCCAACAGTCTCATCCCGGTCGCGCGAGACGCCGATCTCGCCGCCGCGGCGCGGCTTCGCGATCGACTCGTTACCCTTGCAGCCGAGTATTCGCCGAAGTCCGCGCGGGTGGATCTCACGGTCTTGCGACGTGACGCGCACGACGCCGTCGATCCGACGGCGAGGCGCCACCAGCAAGGTTGGCAGGCTCTCGACCATCTTCATCACAGGGCGCTTGCATCTGTGCGCGGCGAGATCAAGGAGATCGACGGCGACCGCCGCCTGCGCCTCGACCGGAGCGTTGCTGCGGCGGCTCTGGCCGAAACAGTGGCCGGCGCCACGGCGGTCGTCGTGGGCGGGGAGTCCGGCGTCGGCAAGAGCGCGCTTGCCCTGGGTCTTCCGGGTACCGACGCGGCGGGCGCCGACGGCGTACAGGCGTTGTGCATCAACCTGCGCCATGTCCACAAGCTGACCGTCGAGTTCGAGAAGACGCTGGGCTGCCCCCTTTCGACGCTTCTGTGCGAACTGAGCGCTCCTCAACGCATACTGGTCATTGACGGCGCGGACGCCGTCGCCGAGGGCAGCGCTCACGCACTACGCTACCTCGTTGACGCAGCGCATGCGAGCGACGTCAAGGTGGTTGCCGTCGCTTCGGTCGACAACAAGCAGGTCGTGCGGGACACGCTCGCCGATCGGTTCGGCGCCGACGTCAAGGAACATGCCGTCGCGCCGCTGACTGACGCCGAGATAGCCGAGATCGTCACGACCTTCGAAGAGCTTGCCCAACTCGGCGCCGACCCGCGACCTCGCGAACTCCTTCGTCGGCTGGTCGTGGTCGACTTGCTCGTTCGCGGCGGCGTCAGCGGCGTTCCGCTGAGCGATGCGGATGCCATGCGCGAGGTGTGGTCGGGACTCGTCCGTCGGCGCGGGATGTCCGACAGAGGGTCCCCCGATGCCCGGGAGTCGGTACTCCTGCGGCTGGCGGCCCTGGCGCTCGACGATGTCGACGACATGGAGAGGCTCGACGCCGTCCAGGCTCTGGATTCGGCGGCGCTCGCCGGCTTGCGTCAGGACGGGTTGCTGAGGGAGCCCGTGGACGATGCGTTCGGAATCGGTCCTGAGTTCGGCCACGACGAGGTGCGCCGCTACGCCGTCGCCCGTCTCCTGCTGGCCGGCACAAGCCCAGCTTCGCGAATCACGAGGGCCGGCGCTCCCCGGTGGTCTCTCGCCGCTGCACGGCTCGCTTGTCAGGCGTTGCTGGCAGAGCCAGACGGGTCCGCTAGTGGACCGTCGCATATAAACGTTTTCCGTTCGGCTGTCGTCTTCTACGTATATGCCGTTTGAAGGACAGCCGATTCACCTGACCGACGCACAGCGCGATGACCTCCAGGAGATCGCCCGCTCGAGCGCCTTGCCCGCGGGATTCGTCCAGCGCGCCAAGATCGTGCTGCTCCTCGCCGACGGCGTTTCCGCACGGGCGGTGGAGACAAAGCTCGACGTGTCGCGACCGACCATCGCGAAGTGGCGCCGCCGGTTCTTGGAGCACGGCGTGGAGGGCTTGACCAACCGCCACCGCGGCCGGCGGCCGTGGAAGTTGACCGCGCGGCTGCGCGCCCGCGTGCTGGCCGCCACACGCCGCCCGCCGCCGGACGGGACGACGCACTGGTCGTGCCGGCGCCTCGCGGCCCACGTCGGCGTGACCAAGGACATCGTACAGCGCATCTGGCAGGAGGCCGACCTGCGGCCGCACCGGTTGGCGCGCTACATGGCGTCGAACGACCCCGACTTCGAGACGAAGGCCGCCGACATCATCGGTCTCTACCTGGACCCGCCCCGTCATGCCGCGGTGTTCTGCATCGACGAGAAGACCGCCATTCAGGCGCTCGACCGGCGGGACCGGGTGTTGCCGCTCTCGCCGGGCCGGGTCGAGCGCCACGGATTCGAGTACAAGCGGCACGGCACGCTGTCGCTCTACGCGGCGTTGAACGTTCGGACAGGCGAGGTTCAGGGCAAGACGACGGCTCGACACAGGAGCGTCGACTTCGTGGGCTTCCTCGGGGAAGTGGTGGCGACCCGGGCACCCGACGAGGAGATCCACGTGATCCTCGACAACCTGTCCACCCACAAGACGAAGCTGGTGGAGGCGTTCCTGGAGGAGCATCCGAACGTGACGCTGCACTTCACGCCGACGTATTCGTCGTGGCTGAATCAGGTCGAGCTGTGGTTCTCGAAGGTTCAACGGGACGTGCTGTCGCGGGGCATCTTCACGTCGACGGCGGACTTGGCGCGGAAGCTGCGGCGGTACATCGACGCCTACTCGAAGCGTGCGAGGCCCTTCCGCTGGAAGTATGCCAACCCCGCGAAGCGCATCACTCATGGGGAGCTTTCTTCAGCGACAGTCCACTAGTGCTTTGCGTGGGAGGTTCGCTACTCTGCAGGAGTCGTTCGACGCCATCGTCGCCGCCGGCCATGGCACGCGCTGGGGCGACGTCCCCGGCGAGGCGATGTTGAGGCTCGGGAACCCCAACCCCGTGCTCCGCGATGCTTGGCCCGTGCTGCAAGCCGACGACGCGGCGGGGCTACGCCGGCTCGCCCGCTTGGTCGATCAGCGGCTATGCACCGACGGCATCGTCGATCTCGCGGCCGTAGAGCCGATCATCACGCTCTTGCTCGAGGAGTCCGTGCCGTGGCGGAGCGGTGAGTACGCGCAGCGTCTGCTGCGAGACTGGTTGCGAGCGCATGTGATGGCCGAAACCCCGGATGGGCACCCGCTACGAATTCTGCTTCGCCAGCGCCTCGTTGACGCCTGTTCGGTGGCGGACCGCCGGGTTGCCGAGGAGCGGAAGGCTGCGGTCGCCGCCCGCGCCGCGCGAACGCCAGAGGACTTGGCAGAGGAGCGGCGGCGCGAGGAGCGCCATCGATACCTCATGTCGGAGATTGGCTCCGGCGGCCGACGCCGCCGACAGCGACCCGAGATCGCTCGGGAGATCACAGACAAGATCATCGTTGAATTACTGGCCCTGCTTGGCTCGGACATTGGCGAAGACGGCGAAGCGATTCTTCGCCGAGTCGCGCGGGACGCACCGCAATGGCTCGCGCCCGCCGTGGAGGAACTGCTGACTGGCCGCGCCCTTGCCGGCAACCGACGCGGACTTCTGGCCGCACTGACCGAAGCGTACTACCTCGACGACGAGGCCGACGGGTCTGGTCCCTTCAACAAGGGAATCCGCGGGCACCATGCTCGACATCTCAGCTTCGCAGCGCTCGCTGCATGGCATCTCGGGCCGTTCATTCCGCTGTTCCAGACCGATTTCCGCAACGGCGTCGCAGTGCTCAACCGCCTGCTCAACCATGCGGCACGCATCCGCGCGCGCACCCTCAGCCGTCTCGACCGGGCAGGGCCGCCGTCGCAAGACGACGACGTTGGCCCATATCAGACGGAGCTCAAGATCACCGACACACCTCAACTCTACATGGGCGACGAGCACGTCTGGCGCTGGTACCGTGGGACGGGAGTCGGACCTTACCCATGCTTCAGTGCACTGCAGGCGCTGGAGCGCGTGTGTGACCAACTGATCAAGCACGACATTCCGATCGGGAGGCTAGTGGACCGTCGCATGTCAGGCGACAGCGAAAACTGACCCCCTGGCGACACTGAAAACTGACCCCCCTGGGCCAAGGGAGGGAGTCAGCAGATGAAGCGATGCGAGGATGTCGGCCCGTGGGCAGGGAGGCCACGGGCACAGATGAGGCAGTCAGACGAGGTGGAGGCGATGCTGCACCTGCGGGCACTCGGCTGGGGGCTGAGGCGCATCGCGAGGGAGTTCGGGTGCAGCAAGAACACGGTGAAGCGCTACGTCGCGGCCGACGGCTGGATGACGTACAGCCGGCGGGCCGGTGGCGGCAAGCTCGAGGATCAGGAGGCGTGGTTGAAGGAGCGCTTCTTCCAGCACGGCGGCAATGCCGAGGTGGTGCGACAGGACCTGGAGCGGGAGCAGGGCATCGACGTGAGCCTGCGCACGGTCGAGCGGGCCGTCGCGCCGTTCCGGCGGCTGCTGACGGCCGAGGCGAAGGCGACGGTGCGGTTCGAGACTCCGCCCGGGCGCCAGCTCCAGGTTGACTTCGGCCAGCGGCGGGTGCCGATTGCCGGGGAGCGGGTGCGCGTGTTCCTGTTCGTGGCGACGCTGGGCTACTCGCGGCGCTGCTACGTGGCGACGTTCAGGCACGAGCGGCAGTCGTCCTGGTTCCGCGGCCTGGAGGGCACGTTCAATCACTTTGGCGGCGTGACGAGGGAGGTGCTGCTTGACAACCCGCGGCCGCTGGTGGTCAATCACGACATGTCGACTCGCGAGGTCGAGTTCAACCACCGGTTCCTGGCGTTCGCGGCCCACTGGGGGTTCCGTCCGCGCGCGTGTGCGCCGTATCGGGCCCGGACGAAGGGGAAGGACGAGCGGGGAGTCGGCTACGTCAAGGCAAGCGCCATCGCCGGACATCGCTTCGAGAGCTGGGCGGGGATGGACGCGCATCTGGGGTGGTGGCAGCGGGAGATCGCCGACCGGCGACGCCACGGCACCACCGGTGAAGTCCCTCTCGAGCGCTTTGCCCGGGAAGCGGAGCGCCTTCGGCCCTGCGCGGGCCGGCCGCCGTTCGGCCAGTTGCGTGATCTGACCCGGACGGTCCACGCCGACTGCGCGGTGGTGGTCGACACCAACGCCTACTCGGTGCCGTGGCGGCTGATCGGCGAGCGGGTGCGGGTGGTGGTCAGCGGCGGCCGGGTCCGCGTTCACCACGGCCCGAAGGTTGTCGCCGAGCACGTCGAGCACGAGGGACGCCACGCTCGGGTCACCGACCGGGCCCACCTGGTCGGCGTCGTCGGCGGCCCGCGTCCGGCCGAGACCGCGGCGGTCCGGCCGAAGCCGGAGCTGCTGCGTCCGCTCGACGAGTACGCGGCCGTGGCCGGGGGGAGCTTCTGATGGCCGTGGACCATGAGACGCTTCTCGGCTGGTTGACGCGGCTGAAGCTGACGGCGATCCGCGACCAGCTCGACAACCTGCTCGACGAGGCGGCGGAGAAGAAGCTGACGTTGCGGGAGGCGCTGGCGATGCTCGTCGAGCGGGAGGTCTCGCGCAAGGACGAGCGGCGCATCGAGATGGCGCTGAAGATCGCGCGCTTCCCGATGGTGCGCGAGCTCGCCGACTTCGACTTCAAGGCGCAGCCGAGCGTCGACCGGCGCCAAGTGCGGGAGCTGGCGACGTCGCGGTGGGTGGCGCACGGCGACGCGCTCCTGGTTCTCGGCCCGCCGGGGGTCGGGAAGACGCATCTCGCGGTCGCGCTCGGGCGCGAGGCGATCCGGCAGAGCTACTCGACCCTGTTCACGACGGCTCAGGCGCTGATGGCGGCGCTGGTGAAGGCGAACAGCGAGGGGCGGCTGGAGGACCGCCTGACCTTCTACGCCAAGCCCAGACTTTTGGTCTGCGACGAACTGGGGTACCTCCCTTTCGAGGCGCATGCCGCGCACCTGTTCTTCCAGCTCGTCTCGAGGCGCTACGAGCGCGGGAGCATGCTGATCACGTCGAACCGCTCGGTCGGCGAATGGGGCGAGGTGTTCGGCGACGCCGTGGTCGCCACCGCGATCCTCGACCGGCTGCTGCACCACAGCCACGTGTTGACGATTACCGGGGAGAGCTACAGGCTGCGGGAGAAGCGTCGGGCGGGCGCCCTGAGGATCCCGGCCCCGAAGCCTGTCGCGTCGGAGACCCGCTCGGGGGCGTCGTCATGACCATGCGACCGACATCAGGGCGAGCACAGACAGGGACTCACGCTCACGCGCCGGTGCCGCCGCCCTTCGGCCGGCGTGGCCGTTGTCAGGCTGGCCGGCCCGCTGCCACGCGGCCCCGGTCGAGCCCGCCGACGCTCGACGTCGTGAACGTCCGGGGGTCGAGCCGCCTGCCCCCGGTCCGTTACGTAACGGTGGGCAGTGGTCGTGGCGTTGACGAACGCGGAGCGGCAGGCGCGTTACCGGGAGCGGCGGCAGGCCGGCGAGTCCCGGATCCGGTCCCGGAACGCACTGCAGCTTGTCGGGCGGTCGGGGCGCGTAGCTGCGGGACGGACGGCGTGTCAACGTGCTGCGCACGTCCTCCGCGATGCTACGGCCCTGTCGGGTGACACACCGTCCGCCCCGCGGCTCGGATGGCAATTGTGGGCCTTGCGGCCCGGCCTGGACGGGGCGGCCCGGCCGTCCACGGTGCTCACGGAACGCGGTGAATCGCCGGAAGTCGATCTACATACGCCGTTTCTTCGGGGGTCAGTTTTCGATGTCGCCGGGGGGTCAGTTTTGAGTGTCGCTTGACAGTCGCATATAAACGTTTTCCGTTCGGCTGTCGTCTTCTACGTATATGCCGTTTGAAGGACAGCCGATTCACCTGACCGACGCACAGCGCGATGACCTCCAGGAGATCGCCCGCTCGAGCGCCTTGCCCGCGGGATTCGTCCAGCGCGCCAAGATCGTGCTGCTCCTCGCCGACGGCGTTTCCGCACGGGCGGTGGAGACAAAGCTCGACGTGTCGCGACCGACCATCGCGAAGTGGCGCCGCCGGTTCTTGGAGCACGGCGTGGAGGGCTTGACCAACCGCCACCGCGGCCGGCGGCCGTGGAAGTTGACCGCGCGGCTGCGCGCCCGCGTGCTGGCCGCCACACGCCGCCCGCCGCCGGACGGGACGACGCACTGGTCGTGCCGGCGCCTCGCGGCCCACGTCGGCGTGACCAAGGACATCGTACAGCGCATCTGGCAGGAGGCCGACCTGCGGCCGCACCGGTTGGCGCGCTACATGGCGTCGAACGACCCCGACTTCGAGACGAAGGCCGCCGACATCATCGGTCTCTACCTGGACCCGCCCCGTCATGCCGCGGTGTTCTGCATCGACGAGAAGACCGCCATTCAGGCGCTCGACCGGCGGGACCGGGTGTTGCCGCTCTCGCCGGGCCGGGTCGAGCGCCACGGATTCGAGTACAAGCGGCACGGCACGCTGTCGCTCTACGCGGCGTTGAACGTTCGGACAGGCGAGGTTCAGGGCAAGACGACGGCTCGACACAGGAGCGTCGACTTCGTGGGCTTCCTCGGGGAAGTGGTGGCGACCCGGGCACCCGACGAGGAGATCCACGTGATCCTCGACAACCTGTCCACCCACAAGACGAAGCTGGTGGAGGCGTTCCTGGAGGAGCATCCGAACGTGACGCTGCACTTCACGCCGACGTATTCGTCGTGGCTGAATCAGGTCGAGCTGTGGTTCTCGAAGGTTCAACGGGACGTGCTGTCGCGGGGCATCTTCACGTCGACGGCGGACTTGGCGCGGAAGCTGCGGCGGTACATCGACGCCTACTCGAAGCGTGCGAGGCCCTTCCGCTGGAAGTATGCCAACCCCGCGAAGCGCATCACTCATGGGGAGCTTTCTTCAGCGACAGTCCACTAGTTGCGATACTGCTCGATGGCTGTCGGAATCTCGCGATGGTCGGCCTTGCAGTGGGCCTTCTCGTGCGCCATCTTGAGAACTCGGACCGTCAATTGGACCCGTTCCTGGTTGAGCCGTTCATCTGGCATCAGGAATTCGCGCGTATCGTACATGAGAGCCGCATGTTTGCAGCCGGCTCTGAGGGGCTCGTGGCGCCGGAACGCCGCGCGTGGTCGCTACGAAACGCCGCGATGCTCATGGTCCTGGGAGCCAACGAAGAACGTGTGGTGGAGTTGCGCACACTCGGTGTCAGGCTCGTGGCAAACGCGCGTCGGTACTTGGAGCGAACGCACGAAAGCGAATCAGCCAAACCGGACGCCGATGTAGATGATTCGGTTGAGCAGCAATTGGCAACGGTGCGTGCTTGGGCAAGCTGTCTCGATCGCTCTAGAGACCGCATCCATGATGGTCCAGAAGGTCGGTACATCCAGGCGGCGCCGCCGGAAGACGTTGTTCGGGCTCTGCAGCACAGCAAGGAGCATCTGAAGTCGGCGCAAGAGGCCATTCGACTAGTGGACCGTCGCATATAAACGTTTTCCGTTCGGCTGTCGTCTTCTACGTATATGCCGTTTGAAGGACAGCCGATTCACCTGACCGACGCACAGCGCGATGACCTCCAGGAGATCGCCCGCTCGAGCGCCTTGCCCGCGGGATTCGTCCAGCGCGCCAAGATCGTGCTGCTCCTCGCCGACGGCGTTTCCGCACGGGCGGTGGAGACAAAGCTCGACGTGTCGCGACCGACCATCGCGAAGTGGCGCCGCCGGTTCTTGGAGCACGGCGTGGAGGGCTTGACCAACCGCCACCGCGGCCGGCGGCCGTGGAAGTTGACCGCGCGGCTGCGCGCCCGCGTGCTGGCCGCCACACGCCGCCCGCCGCCGGACGGGACGACGCACTGGTCGTGCCGGCGCCTCGCGGCCCACGTCGGCGTGACCAAGGACATCGTACAGCGCATCTGGCAGGAGGCCGACCTGCGGCCGCACCGGTTGGCGCGCTACATGGCGTCGAACGACCCCGACTTCGAGACGAAGGCCGCCGACATCATCGGTCTCTACCTGGACCCGCCCCGTCATGCCGCGGTGTTCTGCATCGACGAGAAGACCGCCATTCAGGCGCTCGACCGGCGGGACCGGGTGTTGCCGCTCTCGCCGGGCCGGGTCGAGCGCCACGGATTCGAGTACAAGCGGCACGGCACGCTGTCGCTCTACGCGGCGTTGAACGTTCGGACAGGCGAGGTTCAGGGCAAGACGACGGCTCGACACAGGAGCGTCGACTTCGTGGGCTTCCTCGGGGAAGTGGTGGCGACCCGGGCACCCGACGAGGAGATCCACGTGATCCTCGACAACCTGTCCACCCACAAGACGAAGCTGGTGGAGGCGTTCCTGGAGGAGCATCCGAACGTGACGCTGCACTTCACGCCGACGTATTCGTCGTGGCTGAATCAGGTCGAGCTGTGGTTCTCGAAGGTTCAACGGGACGTGCTGTCGCGGGGCATCTTCACGTCGACGGCGGACTTGGCGCGGAAGCTGCGGCGGTACATCGACGCCTACTCGAAGCGTGCGAGGCCCTTCCGCTGGAAGTATGCCAACCCCGCGAAGCGCATCACTCATGGGGAGCTTTCTTCAGCGACAGTCCACTAGTCGTTCGCTACGGACTTCGGGATGGCGGCCGCGGAGCCATCGAACGTGAGGAGCTCGAGGTCGATATAGTTGTTGCCCGTCGACTGGTCGACGATGCACGATCGCCCGGCGGCGACGCGTGGGACGCGCCTGCTTTGGTGGCCGCCGCAGCCCTCGAAGCGCAATTCGTGGATGGTGCAGATATCCCACTTGATGCGCTGTCCATCGCCGCGGACACTGTGCTTCGGATCGGAGAGTGCGAGGCGGGGCTGCGGCCGTTCGACGTCGAAGAGACTTACTTTGAGGACGGCGCGGACCGGAGCGCCGCACGAGTCTTGCCGTTGCTGCTCCTTCCCATCGCCGCGAAACTGCGAGCCGTTGCGGGCAGAGGGGACGAGACGACCACGTTCGATCGCACGGCGCGTGCCTGCCTCAGGCTCGCAGGAGCGGTCCCGAATGAAGTGCGGCTCCACCTCGCGCGTGGGCTGGATCACGTTTGGGACACGCCGTGTGCGGAGGCGGGTTCGTGCCATCATGAGGTGGGGCTGCAGATCGCCACGGAGACCATGCGTGACTGCGTGGTGGGGTGTGGGGAACCGGACATCGGACGACGCGCTCTCGTAGAGTTGGAAGAGCCGTTGGCTCAATCGATAGCGAACGCGGAGGGAGACTCTATTCTGCCGTCTCGGCTCGACGCAGCGATACGGGCACTCGCACCTGCATCCATGGCCGCTACCTGCGTATCGGCGCGAGCGCGGGCATTGCTCTTGGCTCTCCTTGCGGCTCAGCGGCGGTCGCTGATGAGCGGCGAGCACGACAACATGGATCATCGAGGGTCCCATACACTCGTGAGTGCTCGCGCGCTGATGACGCTCGCTGAAGATGGCGACGATGCTGCGACGTACGAGCACATCAGTGCTTACGCGCACAGTTCGGCCTTGTTGGGCAGCTCGCTGCGGGCTCTGGCAGCCGCAGCCGAGGAAACTCCAGGGCGGGCGGAGACGGCACGGCGAATGTGGACTGGGCTCCTGCGCCATGTACTTGAGCTCGGGTTGGCCGACAACCACGTATTTCGGGATCACTACTGCGGTGATAGGACGCTCGCCGCCCTCGTCCCGAACGCGGCGCCGGAGAACGCTTACCTTTATCGCGAGATCCGAGCTAAGCCGATCCCATGGTGGCAACCACTTGCATGGCGTTCTGAGATCGAGGCGTGGCTGGAGCTTGCGGCCGGCAAAGCGGAATGTGTCGACCAGTTGCTCAGTTTTCTGGGCGTTCTGGCTGTCGACGACCAAGTGCGTACAGGGCTGCCTTGGTTGGCGAGGCTTGCGAAGGCGGACACTGCGCGGGTCGCGAGAGGTACATTTTTCCTGCCACAGTGGCTGATAGACACGCGCTCTGCGGCTGTCGATGCGAGTCTTGAGACCCTCTGGCAGGAGATCGTCGATGCTCTGGTCGTCGAAGGGGTTGGGCGGCTCGCGCCTTACTCGGAATAGTGGCGCCAAGATCATCCGCGATCAGACCAGGGAGACAGCTCTGGGAGGATTCGGGTGGCGTCTCCGCTCATGCGTGCGTGGTTGTGGTGTCAGGCGCTACGCGTGGGAGCGTCGGTAGGTGGCGGTCGACGATCGGCCCGTGGGTCACGGAACGCTCGGCACCGAATTCCCCCGCAGGTCGGTCAGGTCGTGATACCCCGAGGCCCGGGCGCGCCCCTCGTGGGCGTTGGTGTAGAACCCCGCGGTGTGCAGGGTGATGGTGATCTCCTCGGTGCCGGTGTTCTCCCAGTACCAGCCGTGGATGCCGGTGAACGGGGCGGTGTAGGTGCCGTGGCCGTCCGGGAGGGCGCGGGCGTCGAAGCTCTCCGCGTAGCCGGCGGGGGCGCCGTCGGGCGCCGCGTGGAAGTTGTACTCCACCGGCCCGCTCGCGTTCCAGGTGAAGAGCATGGTGTCGCCTTCCTCGAGCCGGTAGAAGTACTCCACCCATTCCGCCGGATAGAGGCTCAGCTCGGCCTGGTCGACGCGGTACTCGTCCTCCGCGAGGCTGATGGGCTGGGCCTGGCCGAGGGCCAGGAGGCCGAAGAGCCGGCCGGTGCCCAGCGGGTCGACCGCGTACTCGGACGGCAGGATGGCGCCGAAGAGCACCGCGGCGGCGGTGAGCAGGGCGCTGCCGGTGGTGACGAGGATCTTGCGGCGCGAAGGCGGCGGCGGAACGTCAGTCATGGCGGCACCCGTGCGGCTACACGGCCGGCAGGACGACCCGGAGCAGTGCCGCGGCGGCGCTGCCGACGGCGAGGATCGTCCGGCGGGCGTGCGAGGGCGGAACGTCGGTCATGTCGTAACCCGTGCGGCGTGGATGGCCCGGTTCACGAGAACAGCACGAACCCCACCATCTGGAAGCCCGCGAACAGGAAGCCGCCCACCATCAGGGCGGTGTTGGTGGCGAAGCTCCAGCGCGAGAAGCTGGGCCGGTGGCGCCAGTAGCCGAGCACCGCCACGACCCCGAACAGGGCGAGGATCTGGCCCATCTCGACCCCGACGTTGAAGCTCAGGATGTTGGCCACGAGGCCGTTGTCCGACACCATGTACTCCTGCAGCTTGGTGGCGAGGCCGAGCCCGTGGAAGAGCCCGAACACGAGGACGGCGATGCGGGTATTGGGGGCGATGCCGAACACCCGCTTGAACCCGCCCACGTTCTCGAACCCCTTGTAGACGACCGACAGCCCGATGATGGCGTCGATGACGTAGGCGTTGACGTCGACGTCGGCGAGCACGCCGTAGAGCAGGGTCAGGCTGTGCCCCAGCGTGAACAGGCTGACGTAGAGGATCACGTCGCGGAGCCGGCGCAGGAAGAAGATGACCCCGACCAGGAACAGCAGGTGGTCGTAGCCGGTCACCATGTGCTTGGCGCCGAGGTACAGGAACGGCCCCGGGGCCGGTCCGTCGACCGACTGCACGAACCCCGCGTTGGCGCCATCCATCGGATGTGCCTGGAGGGGCGCTACCAGCAGGCCGGCGGCGAGTCCTACGGCGAGCAGACCGGGCAGCAGGCGTCTGAGCATGCGCACAGTGTATGCCAAACGGCGGCTGGTTCCGAACCCCGGGGATGTGGGGACGCTGGACGGCGCCGCGTCCGGCGCATTCTTCGGAACGACGCATCGCCTGACTTGCCGGCCCCTCGTGTTCGCGGCGCCTGCGGCGCGTTCCGCGCGAGAATGCGGGCGACACGGTTCCGGAGCGCCGACGTCGCGTGTCCACGGCGGCGGATGCTCCCTGCTCCGGTTCGGCTGCGCTAGAATCAAGGATTACGCTTCACGAATACGCGTCTCGCGGGGCTCCCACGCGGTTGCGGGGACTCGCACATCAGGGGATCCGTACCTACGACCATGGCCGACTTCCACTACCAGCCGCTCTTCGAACGCGGCGCCGACGACACCCCGTACCGCAAGCTCACCGCCGACGGCGTCTCCACCGTCACCGTCAGCGGACGCGAGCTGCTCGCGGTCGAGCCCGACGTGCTCCGCCTGGTCTCCCGCACCGCGTTCGACGACGTCGCGCACCTGCTGCGGACGGCCCACCTCGCCCAGCTCCGCTCGATTCTCGACGATCCGGAGGCGTCGCAGAACGACCGCTTCGTCGCCCTCGAGCTGCTGCGCAACGCCAACATCGCGGCCGGCCGCGTCCTGCCGGGGTGCCAGGACACCGGCACCGCCATCGTCATCGGCCACAAGGGCGAGAACGTGGTGACCGGCGGCGGCGACGCCGAGGCGCTGTCGCGGGGCGTGCACGACGCCTACGCCGAGCGCAACCTGCGCTACTCGCAGATGGCCCCGCTCGACATGTTCACGGAGAAGAACACCGGGTCGAACCTGCCGGCCCAGATCGAGCTGTACACCGAGCCCGGCGACGAGTACGAGCTGCTGTTCATCGCAAAGGGGGGCGGGTCGGCCAACAAGACCTTCCTCTACCAGGAGACCAAGGCGCTGCTCAACCCCGAGACCCTCTTCGCGTTCGCGGAAGAGAAGATGCGGTCCATCGGCACCTCGGCGTGCCCGCCCTACCACATCGCGCTGGTCGTCGGCGGCCCCTCGGCCGAGTTCACCCTCAAGACCGTCAAGCTCGCGAGCACCCACTACCTCGACAACCTGCCGACGTCGGGCAACGAGCACGGCCGCGCGTTCCGCGACCTCGAGACGGAGCGGCAGCTCTTCGACATCTGCCGCGACATCGGCATCGGCGCGCAGTTCGGCGGCAAGTACTTCGCCCACGACGTGCGGGTCGTCCGGCTGCCCCGGCACGGCGCCTCGTGCCCCGTCGGCCTCGGCGTCTCGTGCTCGGCCGACCGGCAGGCGCTGGCCAAGATCACCCGCGAGGGGGTCTTCCTCGAGCAGCTCGAGGAGAACCCGGCGCGGTTCCTGCCCGACGTGACCCCCGACGACCTCGGGGGCGACGTCGTGCGCGTCGACCTCAACCGGCCCATGCCCGACATCCTGGCCGAGCTGCGGCAGTACCCGGTGGCGACCCGGCTGTCGCTGAGCGGGCCGATGATCGTGGCCCGCGACATCGCCCACGCCAAGCTGAAGGAGCGCATCGACCGCGGCGAGGGCCTGCCGCAGTACTTCCGCGACCACATGATCTACTACGCCGGCCCCGCCAAGCGGCCCGAGGGGCGCCCCTCGGGGTCGTTCGGCCCCACCACCGCGGGCCGCATGGACTCCTACGTCGACCTCTTCCAGCGCCACGGCGGCAGCATGGTGATGCTCGCCAAGGGCAACCGCTCGCGCCAGGTGCGCGAGGCGTGCGGGAAGCACGGCGGCTTCTACCTGGGCTCGATCGGCGGTCCGGCGGCCCGGCTCGCCGACCACAGCATCAGGAAGGTCGACGTGCACGAGTACCCCGAGCTGGGCATGGAGGCGATCTGGCGGATCGAGATCGAGGACTTCCCCGCCTTCATCGTCATCGACGACAAGGGGAACGACTTCTACGCCGAGCTGATGGAAAAGAAGCCGGCCGCGTTCGTGCGGCGGTAGGAGTCTGCGCCGTAGGACGGCGCGGACTCCTGGAGGGTTGGTTGGGCGCCCGGCGGAGCCGAAGGCGACGATGGGCGGGCCAGATCACTCCTCGCCGATTCCGCGGCCGATGCGGAAGACGTGGCCGTCGGGATGCCGGACGTGCATCTCGCGCACGCCCCACGGCATGTCCGTGGGCGGCCACGTCACCTCGAGGCCCTGCTCGACGCAACGGCGGTGAACGGCGTCGACATCCTCGACCCAGATCGACATCCACGCGCCCTGGTCGGCGGCGTCGTCCCCGTCGGGCCCGAACGTCCGCTCGACGGCGCTCCGCCCCCGCCCGCCCTGCCCGTCCTGGCACAGGAAGATCTCGCACTCGCCGGAGCAGACGCCCCCGAACGTCGGCGGCTCGCCCCAGTCCCAGCCCTTCTTCCACCCCAGGCGCTCGAACCACGCGAAGCTCTCCTGGATGTTCGAGACGTTCAGGATGGGCGTCAGTCCCTTGGCGTCCACGTCGTCCTCTCCATTCACGATAGCGGACTCCGTCGCCATGGTGGGTCGGGAGCCGCGGTGGCGGAAAATGCACAGTTGTGCATATACTGGGCCGATCCGTGGATCTCGAATGGGACCATCACAAGGCGGCGACGAATCTTCGCAAGCATGGTATCGACTTCGCCGACGCTGCGACAGTGTTGCACGACGAACGGGCTCTGACGGTGCGCGACGATCGCGCTGGCGAGCATCGGTTCGCGTCGTTCGGCATGGACGCGCTGGGACGGCTCCTGGTCGTGGTCTTCACCTGGCGCGGCAGCAACGTGGCGCGACTCATCTCGGCCCGCAAGGCCACCCGCCGGGAACGCGCCCAGCAAGAGGCAGGCTCATGAAACCCGAATACGACTTCAGCCAGGGAGAGCGGGGCGCGCCGATCGAGGCGCCGCGGGGCAAGACGCGGATCACCATCCGCATCGACGACGACGTCCTGGCGTGGTTCCGGGGAGCGGCGCACGACCGGGGCGGGGCCAGCTACCAGACGCTGATCAACGCCGCGTTGCGCGAGCATGTCGCGGCGGACGAGGGGCACCTGGAGCGTACGCTGCGACGGGTGATTCGCGAAGAGCTGCCGGGCGGGCTCTCGAGTGTCGCGGGAAGCGGAACGCCGTAGTCCGTTCGAGATCGGGATCGGCGCGACCCCGCGGCGCGGCGGCTTGGGCGTGGGCCGGCAACGGTGCTAAGGTGAGCCGTTCCCCACCGGTACGGCGCGAGACGGGACATGAGCATCCTGAAGATGGCGTGGCGCAACATCGGCCGCAACCGCCGGCGGACCGCGGTCACGGTGGGCGCGATGACCCTCGGGCTCTTCGCCATGGTGGTCTACATCGCCATGCTGGTGGGGATGCTGAACGACATGGAGGAGACCATCGTCGAGATCGACCTCGGCGACCTGCAGATCCACGCGCCGACGTATCTCGACGACCCGTCGCTCTACACCGTCATCGACGACGTCGACGCGCTGCTCGGCGAGCTCGAGGCGGCGGGGTTCCGGGCGAGCGCACGCCTCGTCGGGGCGGGGCTCGCGGCGGCGCACGACTCGGCCGCCGGGGCGTCGCTGCGGGGGGTGAACGTCGAGGACGACGCCCGCGTCAGCGTCATCCCGTCCCGGCTCGCCGAGGGGGCGTGGCTCGACGACGGCGACCCCGGCGGGGTCGTGGTGGGCCGGCGGCTCGCCCGGTCGCTGAACCTCGCCCTCGGCGACGAGCTGGTGGTGCTGAGCCAGGCCGCCGACGGCGGCATCGCGAACGAGCTCTACACGGTGCGCGGCATTCTCGACAGCGTGAGCGACGGCGTCGACCGCGGCGCCGTCTTCCTCACCGAAGGGGCGTTCCGCGAGCTCTTCTTCATGCCGTCGGGCGCGCACGAGATCGTGCTGCGCAAGCCGGACGACCTCGAGCTGGCGGCGGCGCTGGAGGCGGTGCAGGGCCTGGCCCCCGGCCTCGACACGCAGTCGTGGCGGTCGCTGGTGCCGACCATCGCGACCTACCTCGACTCGGCCCGCGCGGCAATGGGCATCGTCTCCGCCGTCGTTTACATCGTCATCGCCATCCTCATCCTCAACGCGATGCTGATGGCGGTCTTCGAGCGCATCCGCGAGTTCGGGGTGCTGAAGGCGCTCGGGGTCGAGCCGCGCCAGGTGCTGGCCCTCATCTTCGTCGAGAGCGCGATGCAGACCGGCCTCGCCCTCGTGGCAGGCATGGCGCTGGCGATCCCGGCCGTCTGGTACCTGGTCGAGTTCGGCATCGACACCGGGGCGCTCGGGGGGGTCACGGTCATGGGCTCGACCTTCGCGACGGTGTGGCGGGCGGCGGCGTCGCCGGCCGCGTTCGTCACCCCGACCGCGACCCTGGTGCTGCTGGTGCTGCTGGCGGTGATCTACCCGGCCCTGAAGGCGGCCCGGATCAGCCCGGTCGAGGCGATGCGGCACCAGTGAGCCCCGGCGCCGGCGCCGGCTCCCCGGCGGCGGTCTCAGGGGAATCGCAGGCTCGGAAGCGGCAAGAGAGGTTGGACGATGAAGGGCAGCAGTCTCGCGAAGATGGCGTGGCGCAACCTGTGGCGGAACCGCCGCCGCACGGTCATCACCCTCTCGGCCATCGTCTTCGGCATCTTCCTCGCCGTCATCATGATGGCGATGCAGGACCGGAACTGGGCCGACATGATCCGGCTCGCGGCCCGGCTCGGTGCCGGCCACGTGACCTACCAGCACCCGGAGTACCTCGACAGCCCCACCCTGTCGCGCCCCGTCGAGGGGATCGGCGAGCTGAAGCGCCTCGCCGAGGGCAACCCGCGGGTCATCCGGGTCGTCGAGCGCATCACCGGGTTCAACATGCTGGCGACGGCGCGCGAGAACGTCGGGGCCGGCTTCATCGCCGTCGCCCCCGAGGACGAGGACGAGGAGACCCTGTCGCTCCTCGAGGCGGTGGTCGAGGGCGAGTTCTTCACCTCGTCCCACGACCGCGGCATCATCCTCGGCGAGCGGCTCGCCTCGAACCTCGACGTCGAGCTCGGGTCGAGGCTCGTGTACACGCTGACCGACAAGGAGGGCGAGATCGTGAGCGACCTCGCCCGCGTCACCGGCATCATCCGCACCGGCTCGCCGAGCGTCGACGGGGGCATCTGCCTGCTGCCCATCGGCACCCTGCGCGAGGCCATCGGCTTCGGGCCCGACGAGGCCATCCAGGTCGCGGCGTTCGTCGACGATCAGCGCGTCACCGACCGGGTGGTGGCGGACCTCGCGGCGGGGGCCCCGGCCGGCGTGGCGGTGCTGCCGTGGCACGAGCTGCAGCCCGACCTGGCGGTGTTCATCGCCATGAAGGTCGGCGGCGCCAAGGTCATGATGCTGCTGCTCGCGGTGCTCGTGGCTGCCGGCATCTTCAACACCCTCTTCGTCAGCGTGATGGAGCGCCTGCGCGAGTTCGGCATCATGCTCGCGGTCGGGTTCAGCCCGTCGCAGCTCTTCCGGCTGGTGATGATGGAGAGCGCGTGGCTGGCCGTCGTGGGCCTCGCCGGGGCCGCCCTCGTCACCGTCGGGCCCTACCTCTACCTCGCCTCGACCGGCATCGACATGTCGGGCCTGATCCCGGCCGACCAGATGGAGGTTGCCGGGGTGGGCATGTCGACCACCATGCAGGTCGGCATCTACGGCGAGAGCGTGGCCCTCATCGGTTTCTCGGCGCTGGCCGCCATCATGCTGTCCGGGGTCTATCCGGCCTGGCGGGCGGGGCACGCCGATCCGGTGGAGACGATTCGGGTGGTCTGAGAATCCGCGCCGGGGCGGCGGCGCAGATTGCCCCGGGTTGGTTGGTGGGCACTCGGCCGCCGGCCAGGACGTGCGCGGCCGCGAACCTGTAGTTGGCCCGCCGCGTGTCGCAGCCGGCGGGTGCGCCGGAGGGTTGGTCGAGGCGCCCGATTCGGACGAGGCTCGACCTCGACGGCCGGCCATCCGTCCGCGGACCCCGAGAGGTGATCCCTGATGAGCGGTGACAACGGTACCGATCCGGTCGTGGAGCTCAAAGAGGTCACCAAGGTCTACCACCAGGGCGATCAGCGGGTAGAGGCGCTGCGCGGCCTCACGATGGCGGTGGAGAGCGGCGAGTTCACCGCGATCAGCGGCCCTTCGGGATCGGGCAAGACGACCGCGCTGAACCTGATCGGCGCCCTGGACACGCCGACGTCGGGGACCGTCCGCCTGGAGGGCGCGGACCTCGGCACGCTGTCCCGCCAGGAGCTGAGCCACCTGCGCCGCGACCGCATCGGGTTCGTGTTCCAGGCCTACAATCTGCTGCCCATCCTCAGCGCCTACGAGAACGCCGAGATCGTGATGGCGGTGCAGGGGGTGGCCGAGGACGAGCGCCGGCCGCGGGTCATGGAGCTGCTGGCCCGCGTCGGTCTCGAGGGGATGGAGGACCGGCGCCCGTCCGAGCTCTCGGGCGGCCAGCAGCAGCGGGTCGCCATCGCGCGGGCCATCGCGGCGGGGCCGGCCGTGGTCCTGGCCGACGAGCCGACCGCGAACGTCGACTCGGCCACCGCCGACGCGCTGCTCGAGATGATGGAAACCCTGAACCGCGAGCGGCAGGTCACCTTCCTGTTCTCGACCCACGACCCCCGGGTGATGGCGCGGGCGCGCCGCCTCGTCCGTCTCGTCGACGGCCGCATCGAGAAGGACGAGGTGCGCGACTGACGGCGAGGCTCGCCTCTTGAAACGGTTTCTCGACGAGCGTGACGGGTTCTCCCTTCGGGATGGACGGATGTAGTCGGCCGTTCTCCGTCCGTCATCGACGTTTCGTGTGTAAAGGGTGTTTCGTCCACCCTGAGGTCGCCGCTCCCGGGCGTCGGCGCCGGCGTTCTCCGAAGTTCGCCCCGCCAGGTCGGCGAGCCGCCCGGTGCACCCGACCGCGCCGATGCCGCCGGGCGGCGGAAGCGGGGCGGGCATCGACAGATTGGGCGTGTGGACGCCGGCTCGTGCTGATACAGTGCGCTCGTGCCACAGGATGCTGCGACAGCGTGCCGTCCCGAGCCCGAGTCTGCTCGCCCGAGACCGGTGTCGGGTCTCTGCGCGGTCGCGGTATCCGCGGCGCTCCTCGCCGCCTGCGCCGGCGGCGTGACCGACGAGCGGCCGGCCGGCGCGCTGGCGCCGACCGCCGCCGGCTATCCGCGGGGCGCGCTGACTCTCCTCGCGCCCGCCAATCCCGGCGGCGGCTGGGACCAGACCGCCCGCCAGATCCAGCAGGTGTGGACCGAGTCCGGCATCCTCGGGGTGCCGGTCGAGGTGGTCAACCGCGGCGGGGCCGGCGGCACCATCGGGCTCGCCGACCTCGTCACCCGCCAGCGCGGCGACCCCCACACCGTGATGGTCTTCGGGCAGGTCATGCTGGGGTCCATCCGCACCAACCGCTCGCCCGTCTCGATCGACGACACGGTGCCGCTGGCGCGGCTGCTCGACGAGTACGAGGTCATCGCGGTGCCCGCCGCCTCTCCCCACCAGACCCTCGCCGACCTCCTGCTTGAGTTCCAGGCCGAGCCCGAGCGGGTGAGCTGGGCCGGGGGGTCGGCCGGGGGCATCGACCACATGCTGGCCGGCCTGCTCGCCCTTGCCGCCGGCGTCGACCCCACCCGCGTGAACTACGTGGCCCACTCCGGCGGGGGCGAGGCGGCGGTCGCGGTGATGGGGGGGCACGTCACCGCGGGCATCTCCGGCTTCGGCGAGTGGAAGGCCCACGCCGAGGGGGGCCGGATGCGGGTGCTGGCGGTGTCGTCGCCGGAGCGCATCCCGGGGAGCGAGGTCCCGACCATCCGCGAGAGCGGGCTCGACGTCGTGATCGCGAACTGGCGGGGAGTACTGGCCCCGCCCGGCACGGACGACGAGACCCGCGCGTGGCTCATCGAGGCGCTGTCGCGCCTGCGAGCGTCGGATGCGTGGCGGGACATCCTGCGCAGGAACGACTGGGAGGACAGCTTCCTCGCGGGCGCCGACTTCGAGCGTTTCCTGGAGCAGGAGACCGCCGCCGCCGACGAGATCCTGCGTTCGATTGGCCTCGCGGGGCCGGCGGGGTAGCGGCGGGTGCCGCGCATGAGCCCGGACCGGGTGTTCGCGGCGGTTGCCCTCGCCGCGAGTGGCGGCTATCTCGCGGCGGGCCTGTCCATCACGGCGCCGGCCGGGGGCTACGACCTCGTCGGGCCGCGCACGTTCCCGTTCGCGATCGGCGCCGGTCTCGCCGCCAGCGCCCTGTGGGTCGGATGCGTCGCCGGCCGCGCGGCCACGCCGGCGCCCATGGACTGGCGCGCGGCGGGGGTCTCGGCCGCCGTCTTCCTCGCGTACCTCGCCTGCCTCGGCCCGCTCGGCTATCCGCTCGCCACTACCGCGTTCATCGCCGCCGAGTCGCGGGCGCTCGGCAGCCGCGCCTGGCGCCGCGACCTCGCGGCCGGCGCGGTCATCGCCGCCGCGGCGTACCTGGCGTTCCGGCTGCTGCTCGGCATCCGTCTCCCGGCGGGTCCCTTCGCCCTGGTTGGCCCGTGGCACTAGGTTCCGCTGCAATCGGCCGGCGACGACGCCTGCCTGTTCTCGTCGTACCCTGGTGGCTCCATGCCCGATAGGTTCCCGCGTGACGCCCGGTCGAACGGGCGTTTGCGCTCGCCGCGGCCCTCGACGGTCTTCGGGCCACGCGGAGGATAGGCCTTGGGGTTCCTGGTCGACCAACTGGCCGTCGGCTTTGGCGCCGCCCTCGCGCCCGCGAACCTCCTTCTGGGACTGGTCGGCGTCACCCTCGGCACCGCCATCGGGGTCCTGCCCGGCCTCGGCCCCGCCCTCACCATCTCGATGCTGCTGCCGCTGACGTTCGGCCTACCGCCGGTCGGCGCGTTCATCCTCTTCGGGGGCATCTACTACGGCGCGATGTACGGCGGGTCGACCACGTCGATCCTGGTGCGGATGCCGGGCGAGGCGTCGAGCGTGATGACCGCCCTCGACGGGTTCGAGATGACCCGCCAGGGGCGGGCGGGCGCGGCGCTGGCCACCGCCGCCGTCGGCTCGTTCATCGCCGGCACGTTCGCCACCGCGATGCTGATGCTCCTGGCGCCGGCCCTCGTCGAGGTCGCCCTGGGGTTCGGCCCCGCCGAGTACTGCGCCCTGATGCTGTTCGCCCTGACCGCGCTCGGGGGGCTGTCGGGCGATTCCCGCGCCAAGGGGGCGTTCGCCATCTGCCTCGGGCTCGCCCTCGGGACCATCGGCATCGACGGCCAGACGGGCCAGCCGCGGTTCACCTTCGGGGTGCCGGGGCTGTTGGGCGGCATGAACGTGGTGGTGGTGACGGTAGGGCTCTTCGCGGTGGGCGAGGTGTTCTGGTACGCGGCGGCGCGGCGGGCCGCGGGCGAGGCGCGGGCGGCGGTCGCGGGACCGGTGCGGATGACGCGCGAGGAATGGCGGCGTTCCTGGCCGGCCTGGACGCGCGGCACCCTCATCGGGTTCTTCACCGGCGTCCTCCCCGGCGCGGGAGCGACGGTGGCGAGCTTCCTGTCCTACGCGGCCGAGCGCCGGGCCGCGCGGCGTCCCGACCGCTTCGGCCGGGGCGCCATCGAGGGCGTCGCGGGGCCCGAGGCGGCCAACAACGCCAGCGCCGGCGGCAGCCTCGTCCCCCTGCTCGCCCTCGGGGTGCCGGGGTCGGGCACGACCGCGGTCATGCTCGCCGCGTTCCAGCTCTACGGGCTGCAGCCGGGGCCGCTGCTGTTCACCGAGGACTCCACCCTCGTGTGGGGGCTCATCGCCAGCCTCTACGTCTCGAACGTGTTGTTGCTGGTCCTCAACCTGCCCCTGATCGGCCTGTGGGTGCGGCTGTTGCGGGTGCCCCGGCCGCTGCTCTTCGCGGCGGTGCTGGCCTTCTCGACCCTCGGGGTCTACAGCCTGAACAACAACCTGTTCGACGTGGCCGTCGCCTACGGGCTGGGCGTTCTCGCCGTCGTCCTGCGCCGCCACGCCGTTCCCCTCGCGCCGATCGTGCTGGCGGTGGTGCTCGGTCCGCTGCTGGAGCAGGAGTTCAGGCGGGCGATGGCCATCTCGGTCGGCGACCCGACGGTGTTCCTGACCCGACCGGTCGCCGCCGCCATCCTCGCCCTGACCGTGCTCGTCGCGGCCGGTCCGACGCTGCTTCGCGCCGCCGGTTCAGCCCGCGCGGCTCGCCGCCGCGGGCTCTCCGACTGACGAGTCCGACCACTTCTGGAACGCGCGCCGCATCTGCCGCACCGCCTGCAGCAGCCGCTGGCGGTTCTCGATGAGGGCGAGCCGCACGTGGCCCTCGCCCTCGGGGCCGAAGCCGCAGCCGGGCGACACCGCGACCTCGGCGTCGTCCATCAGGCGGCGGGCGAACTCCATCGAGCCCATCGCGCGGAAGCGCTCGGGCAGCGGCGCCCACACGAACATGCCGGCGCGGGGGGCCTCGAGCTCGGCCCAGCCGATGCGCCGCAGCCCGTCCACCAGGGTGTCGCGCCGCTCCTGGTACTTCGCGGCCTGCTCGTGCGCGAACGCGTCGCACTCGCGCAGCCCGATGATGGAGGCGATCTGGATGGCCTGGAAGATGCCGTAGTCGTAGTAGCCCTTGATCTGGCCCAGCGCGCCGATGATGGTCGGGTTGCCGGCGCAGTAGCCGATGCGCCACCCCGCCATGTTGAACGTCTTCGACATGGTGGTGAACTCGACCCCGATGTCCATCGCCCCGGGGGTGGCGAGGAAGCTGGGGGCCCGGTAGTCGTCGAAGCAGACCTGCCCGTAGGCGAAGTCGTGCACCACGATGAGCTCGTGCCGGCGCGCGATGGCCACGACCTCCTTGAAGAACTCCGGCGCCACGCAATGGGCGGTGGGGTTGTGCGGATAGTTGAGGAAGAGCACCTTGGGCCGCGGCGAGAGCTGGCCCGATATCTCGCTGATGCGCTTCAGGAACACCTCGTCGTCGGCGACGGGGACCCCGAGGTAGCTGCCGCCCGCGAGCACCACCGCATAGGCGTGGATCGGGAAGGACGGCGCGGGCACGAGCGCCGTGTCGCCCGGCCCGAGGAGGGCGAGGCAGAGATGGCTGAAGCCCTCCTTCGAGCCGATGGTGGCGATGACCTCCTTCTCGGGGTCGAGGCCCACGCCCCAGTGCTTGGCGTAGTACTTCGACACCTCGCGGCGCAGGTTGTAGAGCCCCGCCGCGGCCGAGTAGCGGTGGTTCCGCGGGTCGTTGACCACCTCGCAGAGCTTGTCGACGATGGGCCGCGGGGTGGCGTCGGTGGGGTTGCCCATCGCCATGTCGATGACGTCGATGCCGGCGCGCCGCTTGCTCGCGAGCAGCGCGTTGATGCTCCCGAACATGTAGGGAGGCAGGCGCGACATGCGCTGGCTGAGCTCGATGGTGCCGTTCCCGTTTGTGGTCATGGGGTTCCCGCCGAGCCTCCGCCTCGGTCACCGGGGGGCGCCGTTCCCGTCGGGGGGCGGGTCCGTGTTCTCCGACACCGTGACGCCGAACTGCCGGTGGTTCCGGTACCGGGCGATGCCGACCATGCGCCCGCCGTCTTCTTCCGACACGCTGTCGCGCATCTCCAGGGGCACCCATAGATTCAGCCGCGGCTCGAACCCGAACGTCACGCGGGCGGTCGTGTCGGTCGCCTCGACGGGGCCGATGCTGGGGTGACGCAGCCCGAACTCGGTCTCGATCACGCGGCCCGACTCCGGATCGAGGCAGAAACGGCCGCTGGCCGGGAGGCTGATGTTCTGGAAGCCTCGCGCGATCGTGGGGAACCCGACCTCGTGAAAGCTGACGTCCCAGGCCGTCTCCACGCCGGCGCAGCCCGCGCGTCCCGTGAGCATCCGCTCGAAGCGGAACCGATCGACGTTGGTCGGGTGGAGGAAGAACAGGGAGTAGGTGGGCACGTTGAACGTGCGGCGGGTCGCGCCCAGGTTGTAGCGGGCGCTCTCTTCGGTGATGCGGCGGACTTGGGCCATCGCGCTCGCCCCCCCGTCGGTGAACAGCGCCGCCAGCCGGTTGCCCCGGTTCTCCAGCTTCCGGCCGTTGAGCTCGATGATGTCGCGGAAGCCGACCCACTGGCCGTCGTCGTTCAGCCGCGTCAGCAGGAACTCGGAAACGAGCTGCGAGTGGGCGGGCGCGTCGCTGTAGTCCTCATAGTAGGTCTGCTGGTAGTCCTCCTCCATCAGCACGTTCGAGAGCTCGTCCACGTACACCGCCACGAAGGCCGCGGCCCGTCCGATCACCTCGTCGAGCCCGGCGCCGTCCTGCGCCGCGGCCGGGGCCGGGTGCAGGGCCATGGCCATCGCCGCCGTCAGGAGGGCGGCCCGGACCGCCGGCCGGCGACCCTCGCCGCCGCCGCGTTCGATCCGCGGATCCTGTGTCTCGTCCATCCTGGTGATCAAGCCCACCAGTGGGATTATAGTGCCGGGTCCGAGACCCGGGGGCATCCGTGCCGCCGGGCCGCCCCATCGGCCCGACACCTGCTTCACTCCGGTCGCCGGATCGGCTGTGATTCCCGATTCGGCAGGTGTCATAATGACACCGTGCCAAGCATCCACGTGCGCGATCTGACCGAGGAGACGATGCGGGCGCTGAAGCGCAGAGCCCGGGCGCATCATCGATCCGTGGAGGGCGAATCGCGGAAGAACGCCGCCGAGGCGGCGCCGGCCGGGCCACCGGCGGGAGGGTATCCGCCGATTCGGCTCTCCCACGTCGACGTCGGAAGCGAACGACCCTGGACCCGCGAGAGCATCTACGGGGACGCCGGTCGGTGAGCGGGTGCTTCGCGACACCGACGTGTCGCTGAACGCCGCCTGAGGCATCATGGACAGACGATCATTCCTCAAGCTCGCCGCCGCGAGTCCGGCGCTGGCGACCCCGGTCGGCACGAGAGGCAGGGAACGCAACGCGGGCGGCCATGCGAGCGGCGCCGCCGGAGGCTCGCAGGCGCCCGACTTCACCTTCCACTCCCCGCTCGCCGAGGCGTGGTACCGCGCCGGCGAGTACTTCGAGTGGACCTCGACGACCCCCAACAACGCCGGCCGACGGGTGGGGGTCTTCCACCGGACCTTCGGGGACCGCGCCAACCCCGCCCTTGTGTTCCTCCACGGCTATCCGACGTCGAGCTTCGACTTCCGCGAGATGATCCCGTTTCTGGAAGACGACTACTTTGTCGCCATTCTCGACTTCCCCGGCTTCGGCTTCTCGGACAAGCCCCAGGACGGCTACTCCTACATGCTGGAGGACGACGCGAAGCTCGTCGACTACTTCGTCCGGGAGGTCGTCGGATTGTCCCGGTTCAGTCTCCTCACCCACGACCGAGGTGGCAGCGTCGGCTTCGCCTTTCTCGGGAACTACCTGGCTCTCGACGAGAGGGCCTACGAGATCAGCTATCACTTCATCTCCAACGGGGGGCTCTTTCTTCCCCTCGCCAACCTCTTCCAGGGCCAGTACGACATTCAGCACGCGGTTCGAGGCCCCGAGCTCATCCGGGAGCAGCAGGCCCGGCCCCGGGTGACGGAGGGCACACCGCAACAGGTTGCCAACGCCGACATCCAGGCGTTCAACGACGGGATCGGCGCCCGCCTCTACGTGGGGAAGTACCTGCTGGAGAGGACCGCGAACGAGTACCGCTGGCTCGACAACCTCCGCGAGAGCCCCATCCCGACCGCGCTCATCTGGGGGCTCCTGGACACCGTGAACCCCCCGCGCATCGGCAACCACATCTGGTACGAGTACCTCGACAAGCGGGCGGTGGAGGGCAGCTACTGGCTGCTGCCGACGGCCGGTCACTATCCGCAGCGCGACGAGCCGGAAGAGATGGCCGGCATCGTCCGCGCGTGCCTGGAGACGGGGATTCCGTCACCCGAGGAAGAGAACGCGTTCATGCGGGCCCTGGCCCGCAACCGGACCCCTACCTCACCCGTCTACATGGGGCGCTCCATCATCGAGAACGTCCACTTCCCGGGCGCCGTCGCGTACTCGCCGGACGGGTACAGCTTCTGAGGCGCCCGCGGTGGGGGCGCCGCCGGCCTCGGGGACATCGAGGCCGACGGCGCGCATGATCGCGAGGGCGTTGCTGCGCGCCACCGGCCCCGGCTTGAGGCGGTAGTCGAAGCGCAGGTCGCCGCCCACGACGTGGTCGTCGAAGTGCACGTTGCGCGCGGCGGGGGCGAGCCCGTCGGCGATCTCGGCCAGCGACAAGTCGTGGGTGGTCACGAGGCCGAGGGTGGGCAGATCGAGCAGCGAGCGGAGCAGCCCGCGCGCCCCGTCGCGGCGGTCGTGCGAGTTCGTGCCGTGGAAGAGCTCGTCGAGCAGGAACAGCATGGGGCCGGTACGCGCCGCGGTGACGATCTGCCCCAGCCTGAGCACCTCCGCGTAGAAGCGCGACCGGCCTGCCTGCAGGGAGTCCTCGATGCGCAGCGTGGCCCCCGGGGTCAGCGGCGACAGGCGCAGGCGGGCCGCGCGCACCGGGGCGCCCATCAGCGCGAGCACCGCGTTGATGCCGACCGACCGCAGCAGCGTGGTCTTGCCGGACATGTTCGAGCCGCTGACGATGAGCACGCGCGGCGCTGGCCCGAGCGTGACGTCGTTGGGCACCGCGGCGGCGGCCGGCAGCAGGGGATGCGACAGCCGCTCGGCCTCGTACACCGGCGGTGCTTCTCCGTCGGCGATCTCTGGAAACGGGTCCGCGGGATGCTCCCAGGCGTAGGTCGCGAGCGCGGCGAGCGCCTCGAACTCACCGGTATCCCTGAGCCAGCCGGCCACGCGCGGGCCGTGCCGCCGGCGCCACGCCTCGACCGCGAACGCGCAGTGCAGGTCCCAGAACAGGAGGGCGGCGAGCGGCAGGAACATGATGTTGTGCTGCCAGTCGTGCCATTCGACGACGCGACGAAGCCGCCGGGCGGCGTCGTGGACCTCGCCGTCGGACGCGGCGAGGGAGGCGTGGAGCGCCTGCAGCCGCGCCGTCCGGTACGACTCGCCCCGGAGCACGCGGCACACCTGTCCGAGGACGAGCAGCTCGCGGGAGGGTTCGTCCGCGCCGTGCATGATGCGCGTCGTGCGCGCGTGAAGGCGATACCGGAAGACGGAGGCCGCGACCAGTGCCGCGAGCAGGGGTCCGAGCGTAAGCGCGTCCTGGAGCCAGGCGGCCAGCGCGGTTCCAATCAGCGCGGTGAATCCGATCGCCGCGAATCGGGGCCAGACCGCCTGGAGCTGGTTGTCACGAGTGGCCCACGCGGCAAGATGCGCCGGCCGCACGGCGGTCCGCATTTCCGAGGCGGCGACGCCGATCTCCTCACGGAGGGCCACGCGCGGCTGCAGGTCGCGGACCGCCGCCTGCCGTTCGGCGACCTCGGGAGGGGCGGCGGGGGTCTTGAGCCAGGTGGCCAGGGTCTCCTCGCCGGCCTGCGTTCGCGCGGTGCACAGGAGCTGGAACAGCGAGGCTTCGCCGAACAGGTCGAGGTCCTGGGCGTACAGGTGCCCGGCATCTCCGAAGCGGTCGCCGGCGGGCCCCTGCCCCGGCCACCGATCCTCGATCCGTGCGATGCCGTGCTCGTACCAGGCGACGGCGCGCGCCGCGCGCGCCTCGGCCAGGAGCACCCGGTCGTGCCAGACGACGAGCGCGGTGAACGCGCCGGCCGGCGCGGCGAGCCACCACCCGGACAGCCAGCCGCCGAGCACCGCGCTGCCCGCGACCAGCGCGCCGACCGCGAAGGTGAGCAGGCGCGCGTCGCTCAGCCGGTCGGCCCGGCGCCGCAGTTCGGCGGCGGCCCGCCGCCGCTCGGCGAGCAGACGCCGGTAGGTCGCCAGCGGATCCACTAGCTGCCTGCGGCGGGAATTCGCGTTGCGCCGGGGCCGCCGAGGGCCGCCGGCGGCCGGGCGCCGGCCGGCCGCGGGGCGCCGGCCTGCGGCAAGACGCCGGTGCGACGGGGAGCGACAGAGGGCATCAACGATGCGGCAGGTGGCGGTCGAACCACGCCACCATGGCGCCGATGTAGTCGGGCGGGTTCTCCGCGCCGGGGAACGTCGGCCCGTGACCGGCGCCGGGGACGCGCAGCAGGTCCACGGGCACGCCGGCCTTCTCGAGCGCGGCCTTCATGACCTCGGCGTTGCGATAGGGCACTACGGCGTCGGCGTCGCCGTGGATGAGCAGCACCGGCGGGTCGTCCGCGGTGACGTGGGTCACCGGCGACGCCGCGACGAAGCGCCGATACTCGACCGAGTCGGCCCGGTCGGAGCGGCGGAACCCGAACAGGGGGTGGTTGCTCCCCGCCGCCGCGAGGGTCAGGTCGGTCGGCGCGGCCCGCGCCACCACCGCCTGCACCTTCGCGCTCTCGCGGTTCACGGGGCTCGCGTCGTCGGCGTCGCCGTGGCCGTCGAGCACGCCGAGCAGGCTCACGAGATGGCCGCCGGACGAGCCGCCCATCGCCCCGATGCGCTCCGCGTCGATGCCGTACCCGGCCGCGTGGTGGCGCACGAAGCGGACCGCGCGCTGCGCGTCCTCGAGATGGGCGGGATGCCGGAACCGGGGCGAGGCGCGGTGGTTGATGGCGAACACCGTGTAGCCTGCCGCCGCGAGGGGGACGGCGTAGATGTCCTCCTGCCCGGTCTCCTTGAGCGGGGTCGCGTCGAGGCCGAGCTCGCGGGTCCAGCCGCTGCCGGAGATGAACACGATGCCGTACCCGTTCGGCTGCTCCGGGTGGTAGACGTCCATCAGCAACGCGAGCCCCGAGTACATGCCGAAGACCACGTTGCGATCCACCCGCTCCTCGGCGCCGGCCAGACCGCCGGCCAGAACCACCATCGCGAGGAAGCCGGCTCCGATCAGTCGTCTCATGGATCTGCTCCTTGCCTCGTCCGCAGGACGCTCGTGCATGGACCGCACGTGAGGCTGAATCATATCGCGCTTGCGTTCCCGCTCTGTCTGGTCGATGCGCTCCGAGCAGTGGCTACGGCTCGGCGTCGGCCAGCGTGAACACGAAGAGCCCGTGCCCGCCGGCGTCGGGGCGGTTCCTGTCGGGCGTCAACTGCGTCGAGATGCCGCTCCACAGGGAGGGGTCCGTCCCGACCGGGATCGCCAGGTACTGCCGCCCGTCGACGGCGTAGGTGACGGGGAACCCCGAGACCGAGCTCGGCATCCGCGTCTGGAACAGGATGTCGCCCGACCGGGCGTCGTGCACGTAGAGGTTCCGGTCCCAGTCGCCGGCCACCACCAGGCCGCCCCCCGTCGTCAGCACCGCGCTGTCCATCGCGGTTCGGGTGCGGTGGCGCCACAGGATGTTGCCGTCGACGTCGATCGCGACGAGCTCGCCGACTCCGTCGGGCCTGTCCGGGTGCATCAGGTGGGCGCGGCGCGAGAGGCCCACGCCGCCCCCGCCCTCGACGAGCTCCGGCCCCGGGCCGAAGGTGGTGCGTTCGCAGCTCACGAGCAGCGGCACGTAGAAGGCCCGCGTGTCCGGGTGGTAGGCCATGGACCGCCAGCTCTTGAAGCCGGCGATGCTCGGGCAGAACTCGAGCTCCACGCCCTCCGCGGGCATCATGCCGGGGCGGTAGGTGATCGCGCCGGTCTCGGGATGGACGTCGAGGATGGTCTGGTAACCCAGATCGTGGGCGGCGCGGAACTGCCCGGTCGTGCGGTCGAGCTCCCAGAGAATCGCGAGCTTGCCCATCTTGAAGAGCGAGCGCCGCCCGCCGTGGTCGACGAGGAGGTTCTCGAACGTCTCGTCCATGTCGTGGGTCTCGCCCGGCAGGAGCTGGTTGTACCAGACGATGTTGCCGGTGGCGGGGTCGAGCGCGAGCACGCTGTTCGTGTAGAGCGCATCGCCCGAGTGCCCCCGCTGGAACCGCGCCCACGGCTTCGCCTGCGCCGTCGCCCAGTAGATGAGGTTCGTGTCGGGGTCGTAGCTGCCCGCCGTCCAGCTGTCGCCGCCGATGCGGAACATCAGCGGCGTGTCGCCCCACGTGTCCCCGCCGGGCTCGCCCGGACGCGCCACCGTCGACGTGCGCCACACCTCGTCGCCGGTCCGCGCGTCCCGGGCCGAGATGAAGCAGGGCATCTCCTTGGCCTCGTGGTAGCGCTCGCAGCCGTTGGTGCTGGCAATCACGTTCCCCCGGACGACGATGGGCCCCGCCGTGTAGCGGAACCCGAGGGCATGGTCGGCGCCGGCGACGTTCCACACCACGTCGCCGGTGCGCGCGTCGAGGGCGACGATGTGCGCGTCGACCGTCGTCAGGTAGACCTTGTCGTCGTAGATGGCGAGGTTCCGGGTGGTGACGATGCCCGTGAGAGCGTCGGCCTCGTGCTCGTGCCGGTAGCGCCAGCGCAGCTCGCCGGTGGCGGCGTCGAGGGCCTCGACGATGCCGGGGGGACTGGCGACGTAGAGCACGCCGTCGTAGACGAGCGGGTTGGGCTCGGGCCGCCCCTCGGACGACAGGGCCCACGACCACGCGAGCCGGAGCCGGTGCGCGTTGCCGGTGTCGATCTGGTCCAAGGGGCTGTAGCCCCAGCCGTCGAGGGTGCGCCGCCAGTTGATCCAGTCGGCGGGGTCCGGGTCGAGGAGCATCGCCTCGGTGACCGGGGTGAACGACGGTTCCTGCGCGCGCGCCGGCAGCGCGTGCGCGGCGGCGGCGAGGGCAGCGCCCACCATCAGCGACCTGGCTCCGATTCGCATGCGTCCTCCTCTTGTGCGCCGCGCGCCTGCGCGCGGTCGCGGTCGCTACTTCCCCCAGTCGGCGAAGCCCTTGCCCTGCTCGGCGAGCCGCTTGAGCAGCGGCGCCGGCTCGAGCCACTCGCCGTGCTCGTCGTGGAGCCGGCTCATGGTGTCGTAGACGGTCCCGAGCCCCACGAGATCGGCCCAGAACATCGGGCCGCCGCGGTAGCGGGGGAAGCCGTAGCCGTGCATCCAGATGACGTCGATGTCGCTGGCCCGCAGGGCGAGGCCCTCGTCGAGGATCTTCGCGCCCTCGTTGACGAGGGGGTAGAAGAGCCGCGGGACGATCTCGTCGTCGGAGATGGCGCGGCGCTCGATGCCGAGCTCGGCCGAGACCCCGCGGATGAGCTCGTCGATGACGGGGTCGGGAATCGGCACGCGGCTGCCCGGCTCGTAGCGGTACCAGCCGGCGCCGGTCTTCTGCCCGTAGCGCCCCATCTCGCAGATGCGGTCGGCGATTGGCGAGTAGCGCAGGTGGGCGGGCCGGGTCGCCGCCTGCGCCCTGCGGACGCGCCAGCTCACGTCGAGGCCGGTGAGGTCGCCCATCTGGTACGGCCCCATCGGCATGCCGAAGTCGTACACGACGCGGTCGATCTGCGGCGGCAGCGCGCCCTCCTCGAGGAGGAAGTCGGCCTGGCGTCGGTAGGCGTAGAGCATGCGGTTGCCCACGAAGCCGTCGCACACGCCCACGAGCACGCCGATCTTGCCGAGGGTCTTCGACAGCTTCATGACGGTGGCGATGGTCTCGCGCGAGGTCCGGGCACCGCGCACGTTCTCCATCAGGCGCATGACGTTGGCGGGGCTGAAGAAGTGCGTGCCGATGACCTGTTCGGGCCGCGACGTCGCGTCGGCGATGGCGTCGACGTCGAGGGTCGAGGTGTTGGTGGCGAGAACCGCGCCGGGCTTGCACACCCCGTCGAGCTTCGCGAAGACCTCCTTCTTGAGGGGCATCTCCTCGAACACCGCCTCGACGACGAGATCCGCCCCGGCGAGGTCGGCGTAGTCGAGAGTCGGGGTGATGCGGGCCAGCCGCGCATCCATCTCCGCCTCGGACAACCGGCCCTTGGACACGGTGGCGGCGTAGTTCTTGCGGACGGTCGCGAGTCCGCGGTCGTGCGCCTCCTGCGACGACTCGAGCACGGTGACGGGCAGGCCCGCGTTGGCGAGGCTCATGGCGATGCCGCCCCCCATCGTCCCGCACCCGACGACCGCCGCCGACGCGACGGGCCGCGCGGGGGTGTCCTTCGGCACGTCGGGGATCTTGGCGACCTCGCGCTCGGCGAAGAAGGCGTGGCGCTGCGCCGCCGACTGGTCGGACGCGCGCAGGCGCTGAAAGACCGCGCGCTCGTTCTTCAGGGCCTCGGGGTAGGGCAGGGTCAGCGCCGTTTCCACGCAGTCGACGCAGGCGTAGGGTGCGTCGAAGCCGCGCGCGCGCTTCGCCATCTTCTTGCGGAAGGCGTCGAAGACCTCGGGCCGGCCGCGCGCCTCCTCCAGGTGCTCCTCGAGCTGCGACGCGCGCCTGAGCGGCGCGTCGCTCGCCGCGAGGGCGCGCGCGCGCGCCACCGCCGCCTCCTCCAGGTCACCTTCGACGCGCTCGTCGGCGAATCCGAGGGCCACCGCCTTCTCCACCGGATGGAGCTTGCCTCCGACGATCACGTCCAGCGCCGCCTCGACCCCGATGAGCCGGGGCATGCGCTGGGTGCCCCCGGCCCCGGGCAGAATGCCCAGCGTCACCTCCGGCAGCCCCATCCGGGTCCCCGGCGCCGCGAGCCGCAGGTGGCAGGCCAGGGCCAGCTCCATGCCGCCACCGGCCGCGACGCCGTGGATGGCCGCGACCACCGGCTTCGGCGACGCCTCGATCTCGTCGAGTATGGCGGGCAGGTGCGCGGCCCCCGGGGGCGGCGGGGCGCTGAACTCGCGGATGTCCGCCCCCCCGCAGAACATCCGGCCCGCCCCGCAGATGACGACGGCGGCGACGGTGTCGTCGGCCAGCACCTCCGCCATCCGCTCGCCGAGGGCGGCGCGCATCGCGAAGCTGAGGCCGTTGACGGGAGGGTTGTCGAGGCGCAGCAGCGCGACGTCGCCGCGGCGTTCCAGCGCGATCGAACCGGGCATGCGTGATCCTCCGGGCCGGCGTCGACCCCGGCCGAGCTTGCGGGCGGTCCGGGAGCCCGCGGCGAAAGGTCGGGCGTTCGATGTGTGGCAACACGCGGGTCGCGAGGTGCGCGGGGCCGGCCCGCTCGAACCGCCCGACGGGCGATCTCGAAACCGGCAGACTATCATGTTCCGTGGTGCCGAAGGCGCCGACGGGCGGGCCAGGATGACTCGAAACCGGCTGTTCCCACCACGTTGCATCGTCGCCCTCGGGTCGGCTGCGTTGCTCGCGGCGTTCGCGGTCGACGCGACCGCGCAGGACGCCGCGTCGGACCGTGCGGCGCTCGAAGCGCTCTACGACGCGACCGCCGGCGACGGCTGGACGAACCGCACCAACTGGAAGTCGGCATCGGCGCTGGGCGAGTGGCACGGCGTGACGACGGGCGCCGACGGTCGCGTCACGGGACTTGACCTCCACCGGAACGGGCTGGCCGGCCCCCTCCCGCCCGCGCTGGGCACCTTGACCCGGCTCGAGTCGCTGGACCTCGGCAGGAACGGGTTGAGCGGCCCGATTCCCGCCGCGTTGGGAAGCCTGGTCGGCCTTGAGCTGCTCATCCTGTCCCGGAACGACTTCACGGGCCCGGTGCCGCCCGCCCTGGGCGGCCTCGTGAACCTCGAGCTGATTTCCCTGGGATCGAACGCGCTGACGGGCCCCATCCCGGACGCCCTGGGGAGCCTGGCGAAGGTGAAGGAGCTGTTCCTCTACGACAACCACCTGACCGGCCCGGTCCCGGCGTGGGTTGGGGAGCTGACGGTCCTCGAGACGCTCGTGCTGGCCTTCAACCCCTTGACCGGGACGCTGCCCGGGAGTCTGACGGGGCTGTCGCGTCTCGCGGTCCTGGACATCGGCCAGACCGACGTGTGCGCGCCCGGCGACGACGGGTTTCGGGCGTGGCTGGTGGGGCTCGACGTCTTCTCCGGAGCCACGTGCAACCGCCCGCCCGAGGCCGTCGGCGCGATCCCGGCGCAGGCCTTGACCGAGCTCGGCCCGGCGAGCGGCGTGGCCATGGCGGGCTATTTCAGCGATCCGGACGACGATGAGCTGGCCTACGCGGCCGTGTCCAGCCACGCCGGCGTTGTCACCGCCGTTGTGTCCGGCGACACCGTGTGGCTGGCTCCCGGGACCGCGGGTATGGCGACCGTGACCGTCACCGCGAGCGATCCGGACGATCTGAGCGCCACCCAGACGATGTCGGTGACGACGGCGGCGTCGACCGGCCCGCGGGGCGACCGCGAGGCGCTCGCGGCGCTCTACGACGCGACCGGGGGCGCGGACTGGACATTGAACAACAACTGGAAGACAACGGCGCCGCTGGGCGAGTGGAGCGGCGTGACGACCGACGAGGACGGGCGGGTCACGAAGCTGACCCTCGTCGACAACGGCCTCGCTGGCGCGCTGCCGGTCGCGCTGGGAAGCCTCGCGAGTCTCGAAACGCTGAGCCTCCGCAACAACGCGCTTTCCGGCCCGATCCCGGATGCGCTGGGGAACCTGGCGCGCCTCGAGGAGCTGGACCTCTCAGGGAACGACCTGACCGGCCCGATACCGGGCGCTCTGCAGCGCCTGTCGAACCTCCACGGACTGAATCTCTCCCGGAACGACCTGACCGGTCCGGTTCCCACCTGGCTGGGAAGCCGGGTCGGGTTGCGTTGGCTGTATCTCCTCGGAAACGACTTGACGGGCCCGATCCCGAACGAGTTGCAGAACCTGACCGAACTGGGGGGACTGGGCCTCTCCTGGAACGACCTGGACGGCGGTCCCTTCCCGACGTGGTTGAGGAACCTGACCCGCCTCCGGTACCTCTACTTGTCCGGTCTGGGGCTGACCGGTCCGATTCCGGCCGAGCTGGGGAGGCTGGAGCAGCTCGAGCAACTCTACCTCGGCTCGAACCAGCTGACCGGCCCCGTGCCGTCCTGGCTGGGGCACCTGGCCGCACTGGAACAGCTCTCCCTCGCGGGCACCGCCCTTACCGGTCCTGTCCCGGCCGAGCTGGGAAGCCGGGAGAGCCTCTCGAGGCTGGACCTGTCCTACGCCTGGGGGCTGTCGGGGCCGCTCCCGAGCGCTCTCCACCGGGGGCCCGACGACGCGAACCTGAACGTCTTCGTCAGCCGTGTGTGCGCGCCGGCGGAATGGCTCGACTGGCTGGAGACGGTCGAGTTCAAGGGGAGGCTGTGCGGGGAGGACAACGACGTGACCATCGACGTGGCCGTCGTCCATACGCCGGCCGCGCGCGAGGCGGCGGGCGGGGCCGACGCGATCGCGGCCCTCATCGATCTCATGGTCGCCGAGACCAACCAGGCCTACGCGGCGAGCGGGTTGCGGCAACGTCTGGCCCTGGTCGGGAGGTCCGAGGTGCCGTACGAAGAGACGGGAGACTCGTCGGTCGATCTCGGGCGGCTCGCGAACCCGTCGGACGGCCACATGGACGAGGCGCATGCCCTGCGCGGCCGGGTCGGGGCCGACCTCGTGCATCTGATCGTCGATACGGACAGGGCCGACGTCGGCGGCATCGCCCGGCTCGGCGGCCCTTTCGCACTCAGCGTCCACCTCGGCGGCGGCAGGGTCTTCGCGCACGAGCTGGGCCACAACATGGGGCTCCTGCACGACCGGTACGTCCAGCGCGGGGGGCAGTCGCATCCGGCGTACGGCTACGTGAACCCGGCGGGCGTCGCGGCGGGGGCCGCCCGGTCCGGCCGCTGGCGCACGTTGATGGCCTACAACGCCCAGTGCACCGACGTCCACGCCCTCTGCCCGTGGCTGCACCGCTTCTCGAATCCTCGTCAGAGCTTCAACGGCGTTCCCCTGGGCGTGCCCTTCACCGACGGCAAGCCGTCGGGCCTTTCCGGCCCGGCCGACGCGGTAGCGGTCCTCGAAACCACCGGCCCGGCGGTGGCGCGTTGGCGGGACCGCCCGGGCGACGCCAACCAGCCCCCGGCGGCGGTGGGGACTCTGCCCGACCGGGACTTGATGCGGCACGACAGGCTCGACCTCGACCTGTCGGCGGCGTTCGCCGACCCCGACGCCGACCCGCTGCGCTACGCCGTGTCGTCGTCGGCGTCCGGAGTGGTGACGGTCCTCGTGGCGGGCGCCCGCGCGACGCTGACGGCGGTGGGCACGGGCGCGGCGACGGTCCGCGTGACCGCGGTCGACCCCGGCGGCCTGAGCGCTTCCCAGGCCTTCGCGGTGACGGTGGCCCTCGGCCCCAACCTGCCGCCGGCGGCGGTGGGCGCCCTCCCGGACCGGACCCTGCAGGTGGGCACCACGCTCGACCTGGACCTGTCGGCGGTGTTCACCGACCCCGACCAGGACCCGCTGGTTTTCGCGGCGTCGTCGTCGGCACCGAGCGTGGTGGCGGTGCGCACCGCGGGCGCCCGCGCGACCCTGACCGCGGCGGCCCTCGGCACGGCCGCGATCCGCGTGTCCGCGACCGACCCCGGCGGCCAGAGCGCCGCGCGGTCGTTCACGGTGGCGGTGAGGCGGTCGGCGCCGTTCACCGACGACCCGCTGCGGCCCGGGGTGACGCCGGTGAGGGCCGTCCACTTCACGGAGCTGCGGACGCGCATCGACGGCCTGCGGCGTGCGGCGGGGTTGGGGCCGTTCGCGTGGACGGACCCGGTCCTGACGCCGGGAGAGACGCCGGTCCGGCTCGTGCACCTGCTGGAGCTGCGCGAGACGCTGGCCGAGATTTACGCGGCCGCGGGCCGGGCGGCGCCGCGGTGGACGGACGCGGCGCCGGCGGCGGGGACGACCCTGATCCGCGCGGCGCACCTGACCGAGTTGCGGGCGGCGGTGATGGCGCTGGAGTGACGCCGGCTCGTGTGGTCGGAGAACCCGACGGCCCGTGATTCGGCGTGGCCGCGGGCCGGCGGGGGCCTTCGCGGGCTTGGGACGCTGACGGATCGCTCTGCCCTGTGCGTGGCGCGCGAGGCCGCGGCAAGCGAGCTGCATCGCCACCGGCTGGTATGCTGACGGGCACGGGGGGACAGCATGCACATTGACAGGCCTATCCGGGCGTCGTTCGCCGCGCGGGGCATCGCCGCCGCGCTCGCGCTCATCCTGACGGTCGCCGGCGCGGCCGCCCAGACGCCGGCGGCCGACCGGGCCGAGCGGCACCGGGTGCCGGCCGACTTCATGAGCTTCCAGGGCGCGGGGTGGCTCGAGCGGGCCGAGCGCGAGGTGGAGGAGCAGCCGGAGGCGGTGCTCGACGCCCTCGGCCTCGAGCCGGGCGACGTCGTTGCCGACGTCGGCTGCGGGTCGGGCTACTACGCCCGCCGCGTCGCCCGCCGGGTCGCGCCGGGCGGGCGCGTCTACTGCGTCGAAATCCAGCCCGAGATGCTCGACATCATGCGCGAGCTGGCCGAGCGTGACGGGGTGACGGGCATCGTCCCGGTGCTGAGCGAGCCCGACGATCTGAAGCTGCCGGCCGGCTCGGTCGACTGGATCGTGCTGGCCGATGTCTACCACGAAATGTCCGACCCCGAGACGATGCTCGCGGACATGCTCGCGGCCCTCGCCCCCGGCGGCCGCGTCGCCCTCCTCGAGTACCGGATAGAGGACGGCACCGGCGACAACCTGAAGTCCGACCACGCCATGTCCGTCCGGCAGGTCCTCGCCGAGTGGCTGCCGGCCGGCTTCGCCCTCGTCGACCTGCACGAGTTCCTGCCCGGGCAGCACTTCTTCATCCTGAAGGCGGCGGGAGACGACTCGGTGCCCGGCGGCCCCGTCCGGAACCTCGATCTGGCGGATGCGCTCGCCGAGGGCCTCGTCGAGGCGGAGGCGCGGGGAGCGGGGGAGACCGGGGTCACCGTCCGCATCCGCAACCTCTCCGGCGGGCGGCTCGTCGTGACGATGCCGGTCGGCGTGTCGTTCCCGGCCGAGGCCGGGCGGCGCGACATGGTCTCGCGCCGCGACGCCGTCGTCCGCCTGTTCGACGGCGAGTGGCATGACTGGGCGGTGCGCTCGGTGGGGCGCCAGCCCGACCGGCCGGCGGCGGGATCGGGCGACCGCCTGCGCATCGAGGCCCCGGAGAGCCTCGGGGTCCTCGAAGAGCTGACGTACGCGATGCAGGTCGGCACTTACCGGGTGTCGAACTCCCCGCTGCTCTACATCCCCCGCACCCACGGCATCGAGCAGGCGGCGGTGTGGATTGCCGAAGCCGACCCCCGCTACGACGACATCGTCCCCGCCCTGCGGGACGAGCGCATGCCCGCGCAGTACGCGGTGGCGTTCGCGCTCGTCTACTGCGACCTCGCCGGCATCGACGTCCGGTCGCGCCGCATCTGGGCCGACCGCGAGCGCGTCTTCGGCCCGCTCCGCGATCAGGGGCTGAACGTCTGGTATCGAATCAAGACGCGCTGACCGCGGGCGTCCGTATCGGG
Source organism: Vicinamibacterales bacterium (assembly GCA_965207615.1). GTDB lineage: Bacteria > Acidobacteriota > Vicinamibacteria > Vicinamibacterales > UBA8438 > JAJEEA01. The sequence goes on along the minus strand of CBDBMZ010000003.1, from coordinate 4,874,120 downwards.
TCGACGGGTGGTCCCGCGGTCCTTCTCCGTCCCGGGTTGCGCGCGCGGGCACCACGCCGTGCCGAGCGAGTCGGAGCCGCCGGGGTCAGGGCGCCGCGAGGGTTTCCGAGCGCACCGTCAGGTCCTCCACCCGGTCGCGGTTCACGGCGACGCCGAGGCCGGGCCGGTCTCGTGGCACCGTCACCATGCCGGCCGCGTCCATCGCCCACTCGGGGCTCACGATGTCCGACTGCCAGTAGCGGGCGCTGGGGCTGAGGTCGCCGGGCAGCCCGAAGTTGGGCAGCGAGGCGAGGGCCACATTGCAGGCGCGGCCGACGCCGCTCTCGAGCATGCCGCCGCACCAGACGGGGATCCCGGCGGCGGCGCACCGGTCGTGGATGGCCCGGGCCGGGGCGAGGCCGCCGACGCGGCCCGGCTTGATGTTGACGATGCGCCCGCTGCCGAGCTCGAGCATGTCGTCGACGCGGTCGAGGCTGGTGATCGACTCGTCGAGGCACACCGGAGTCGAGAGCCGCCGCTGGAGGGCGGCGTGGCGCAGGAGATCGTCCCGCCCCAGGGGTTGCTCGATCATCATCAGCCCGAAGCGGTCGAACCCGGCGAGGTGGTCGAAGTCGGCCGTCGTGTAGGCGCTGTTGGCGTCGGCCATCAGGGGCGCGCCGTCGCCCACCGCCTCGCGCACCGCGGCCAGGTACCCGACGTCGGCCCCTGGCTGCACCTTGATCTTCGCCTTCCGGTAGCCCTGGGCGAGGGCGCGGCGCACGGCGTCCACGAGCCGCCGGGGAGAGTCCTGGATGCCGATGGAGATGCCGGTCGCGATCTGCGGGCGCGTACCCCCGAGGAGGGTGGCCAAGCTGACCCGCGCGCGCTCGGCGGCCAGGACCCACACCCCCATCTCGATCGCCGCCTTCGCCATGTAGTGGCCGCGCACCGCCGCCTCGAGCCGCGGATGCAAGGCCTCGGGGCCGGCGAGCGGCTCGCCGAGGGCGAGCGGGGCGACCCACTCGCGGATGGCCAGCCACGCGGTGTCGATGGTCTCGGGAGAGAAGTAGGGGCGCTCGCCGGCCACGCACTCCGACCACGCGACGGTCCCGTCGGCGTCGCGGGTCTCGAGCAGGAGGATGCGCCGGAGATCGGCGGTCCCCGACGAGATGCGGAAAGGCTCGACGAGGGCCATCCGGATCTCGCGCAGGGTGATGGACTGCAGGCGGATGCTCACGCGCGTCTCACCATTCCGACTGTCATCTCGACTGCCGGCATCGAAAGTGGCGGCAGCTCACGCGCGCGCCGCCGTGTTCACCAGATGGGACCGCCGCCCCGCGACGTCCCGGCCGAGCCCGACGATCACCTCGACAGACGGGCATCGAAAGTCGCGGCAGCTCAATCCGGCCTCGCCGTGTCCACCAGATAGAACCACCGTCCCGCCGCGTCCCGGTCGAGCCCGACGATCCCCGGATCGTCGAGGCGGTTGCCGAATACGCGGCGCAGGTGCTGCTGCCAGCGGCGGGCCTCGTCGGGCGCCGCCGCCTTCAGGTGCTCGATGTCGGCCGGCAGCTCCACACGAAGCCACCGCGCGCGGGGCAGCGGGGCGGGCTCGTCGCCGGCCGCCGGCGCGGTGACGACAGGGGCGGTCCGCGCCTCGTCGGGCGCCTCGCCGGGCTCGCCGTCGAGGATGCGCTCCACCGCCGGGTCGCGCAGCCGCCACTCGACGACGAGCCGGTCGGTGGCGAGCCCGCGGTGCAGCACGCTGCCGGTGTCGCCGTACATGTCCGGCACGTACTCGACGGGCATCGCGCCGAGCTCCACGAGGTTGAGACGGGCGTTGCGCGCCACCAGGGGATCGAACGACCAGCAGGCGCGCTCCACCCCGTCGGCCAGCAGTTGCCGGCGCTGGTGGAGCTTGAGCCGTCGCCCCAGGCCGCGCCCCCGGGCCTCCGGCCGCACCGCCAGCATGTCCGACCAGTGGGCGGCGCCGCCGCCGCGCACCCCGCTGATGCCGAACACGAACCCCACGAGCCGACCGTCGGGCGCGAAGGCGCCCGCCGCCACCGCCCCCACCCGCTGGCTCACCTGCAGGATGGTGGCCGGCACCACGTCCACGAAGTCGCGGCCCCAGGTGTCCCGCTGCAGCTCCACGCACGCCTCGCAGTCCTTGCGGCTGCTCAGGGGGCGGATGATGAGGTCGTCGGCCGGCACGCGCGTTAGGATAACGGAGATCCGAATCCACCGGCCATCCGCCCGCGGCTGCCCGCGGCGGCCGCCAGCGTGGGGTAGTGACTCCGATGCGAACACCAATCCCCCTTCTGGGTGCCGTCATCCTTGCCTCGGCGTGGTACGGCTTCGCCCAGGAAACCCCCGGCACCCGTCCGAACATCGTTCTCGTCATGACCGACGACCAGGGCTGGGCCCAGGTCGGCTTCCACGGCGACCCGGCGCTGCGGACGCCGCACCTCGACCGGCTGGCCGGCGAGAGCGTGGAGATGACCCGTTTCTACGTCTCACCGGTGTGCGCGCCGACGCGCGCCGCCCTCCTGACCGGGCGCTACAACTACCGCACCGGCGTCGTCGACACCTACATCGGGCGCGCCCTGATGGAGTCGGGCGAGGTCACCCTCGCCGAGATGCTGCGCGACGCCGGCTACCGCACCGGCATCTTCGGCAAGTGGCACGTCGGCGACAACTACCCGCTCCGCGCCGCCGACCAGGGGTTCGAGGAGTCGGTGGTGCACCGCGGCGGGGGCATCGGGCAGCCGTCAGATCCGCCCGGATCGGACTACTTCGACCCGATCCTGTTCCGCAACGGCGAAGAGGAACGGTACCCGGGCTATGTCACCGACGTTCTCTTCGACGAGGCGATCCGCTGGATCGGCGCGGGAGACGGCGCGCCGTTCTTCGCCTACGTGCCGACGAACGCGCCGCACTCGCCGTACCTCGTGCCCGACGCCTACCGCGAGGCGTACGCGGCGCAGGGACTCTCGGATCGGGACGCGCGCATCTACGGCATGATCACGAACATCGACGACAACGTGGGCCGTCTGCTCGCGCACCTCGAAGCGCACGGCCTCGCCCGCGACACCCTCGTCGTCTTCATGACCGACAACGGGCCGACCACCCGCCTCTACCACGCCGGCCTGCGGGCGCAGAAGGGGAGCGTCTACGAGAACGGCATCCGCGTGCCCTTCGTCGTCCGCTGGCCCGCGAGGCTCGCTCCGCGCACCGTCGACACGGCGGGCGCGCACGTCGACCTCGTCCCGACCCTGCTCGCCGCGGCCGGGGTCTCCCCGCCGCCCGGCCTCGCCTTCGACGGGCTGAGCCTGCTGCCGTTGTGGGAAGGGCGCGCCGCCGACTGGCCCGAGCGGCACTACGTCGTGCAGTCGCATCGCGGCAACGCGCCGACGCGGTACCGCGCCTTCGCGGTCATCGGGCCGCGCTACAAGCTGGTGCAGGCGCTGAGCTTCGGCCAGCCCGCCCCGCCCGGCGCGCCGCTCGAGCTCTACGATCTGCTGGAGGACCCCGGCGAGACCACGGATCTGTCGGCGCGGCGCCCGGATGTCGTCGAGCGGCTGACGGCGGCCTACGACCGCTGGTTCGAGGACGTGTCGGCGACGCGCGGCTACCACCCCGTGCGGTTCGCGATAGGCAGCGACCGGCAGCCGCACGTGACCCTCACCCGCCAGGACTGGCGCATGGTTTCGACCCCCGACGGCTGGGGCCGGGACCAGCCCGTGCTCGGGGTCTGGGAGGTCGACTCGCAGTCGGAGGGGCCGTACGACGTCACCGTCACCTTCGCGGCTGCGGCCGAGGCCGACGGCGCCGCCCGCATCGCGTTCCGCGGCTTCGAGCGGTCGGTGCCGGTCGCGGCGGGCGCCGGACAGGTCCGATTCGAGGACGTCCGGCTGGAAACGGGGCCCGGCACGTTCGAGGCCGGCCTCGAACGTGCCGGGGGCGAGCCGCGCGGCGCGTGGCACGTCGACGTGGTGCGCCGATAGCCGCCCGTCGATTGGGAGCGGCAGGGGGCATGTACGCGTCCTTGCGACAGGAGATGCCCCCCCCAGCGTGACGATGAGCGCCGGTGCATCGACGGGCGGGGGCGGCCGATAAACCCCGGGGAGAGCAACATGGCCGGCGGAACCCCGACATTGCGCGAGAAGCTGCCGGAGATCGCGCTCGAGGCGGCGATGGTGGTGTTCGCGGTCCTTGCCGCGTTCGCCGTCGAGGAGTGGCGGGAGCAACGGCGGCTCCGCGAGTTCGCGGCCGTCGCTCGGAGCGCGGTGGAGACGGAGGTCGCCGAGAACCTGGAGCAGTTCCGGGAAGCCGCGCCCGCGCTGACCGAGCTGATGGAGCTGCTGGATCGGGTGTTGCGAGCGGCGGACGAAGACCGTTCCGAGCCTGTCGAGATAGGCACGCGGCTGCCCGCGGTGTCCATGGCGGCGTGGCGAACCGCGCAGGGGAGCCCGGGCGCACCGTACTTCGACCACGGGTGGGTGATTCGAGTCTCCCAGGTCTACGAAGGGTATGAAGATTACGCCGCGCTTCGGCGCCTGGTCATCGAGGACTACACCCGGATCCTTGCACGCCGACGGGCATTCCCGGAGATGGAGCCGGCGGATTGGATAGAGCTGCTCGAACCGCTGAGCGGCCGTTTGTTCATGCTGGAAGAGGCCCACCGCGGTGTACAGCGCAGCCTGGAGAGCCTGCTGGAGTGAGACGGCCGCGACTGCCGGGGGGAATCGGCGGGGCCCGCGGGGGCGGGGGAGCCGGCCGCCGGCGGCGGCGGCGGTCGTGGGCGGCGCGCCTGCGGAGGGCCTGCCTTGCCCTCGGCCTCGCCGCCCTCGTCGCCCCGCTGCTCTTGGTGGTGACCCTCCGCTGGGTGCCGCCGCCGACCACCGCGTTCATGTTGCGCAGCGTCCAGGCGCGCGCCGACGCGCCCGGATGGGCCGCCGCCGGCTACCGTTGGACCCCCTGGGAGGACATCGCCCCCCACGCGGCCCTCGCCGTGATCGCGTCCGAGGACCAGCGTTTCCCCCGCCACCACGGCTTCGACGTCGACGCCATCCGGTCGGCCCTCAAGGAGGCCCGGCAGGGTGAGCGCCTGCGGGGCGCGAGCACCATCTCGCAGCAGACGGCCAAGAACCTCTTCCTGTGGCCCGGCCGCAGCTGGGTCCGCAAGGGGCTGGAGGCCTGGCTCACCGTGCTCGTCGAGCTCTGCTGGAGCAAGCAGCGCATCCTCGAGGTCTACCTGAACGTGGCCGAGTTCGGCGACGGCCTCTTCGGCATCACCGCGGCGAGCGAGCGCTTCTTCGGCAAGCGCCCCGCCGACCTCGGCCCCGACGAGGCGGCGCGCCTCGCCGCCGTCCTGCCCAACCCCAAGTGGCTGCGCGCCGACGATCCGTCCCCCTACGTCCGCGCCCGCGAGGCGTGGATCCGCGAGCAGATGGACGCCCTCGGGGGCGTGGCGCTCGTCGAGTCGCTCGCCGCCCGGTGAGCGGGTCGTCGTAGGGCAAGAGACCAGCTGCCGCTCCTTGCGCGGCTTCCGTCGCGGCGCGTTGGTTGACGGATGGCGTCTTGCGGATATACAAATGTATCTACCCGACGATGCGCGCCGGGTAGAAACCGGGGGGGGCGCATGGAGGCACGCATCGGGAAGTGGGGCAACAGCCTGGCTCTGAGGATTCCGCAATCCGTCGCCGCCCGGGTGGGCATCACGTTGAACGCGGCGGTCGAGCTCACGCCGCGCGGCGAGGAACTAGTCGTCTCGTTGCTGCGGCGGCCGGGTACGGAGTTGGATGATCTCCTGGCCGGCGTGACCGAGGACAATCTCCACGACGAGGTCGAAACCGGTCCCTCGGTCGGTGGCGAGGCATGGTGACGTCGCCCTCTCGTGTTCCCGAACGGGGAGACGCCGTCTGGATCGACTTCGACCCGCAGGCCGGAAGGGAGCAGGCCGGACGTCGTCCCGCCGTCGTGCTGTCGCCGGCCGCGTACAACGGCAAGGTCGGACTCGCACTGCTCTGTCCGGTCACCAGACAGGTCAAGGGCTACCCGTTCGAGGTCGGTATTCCGGAGGGACTGCCCGTCGCCGGCGTCATCCTCGCGGACCAGGTCAAGAGTCTGGACTGGCGCAGACGCAACGCGACACTGATCGCGGCCCTGCCGCCTGGAACCGTCGTCCCGGTCCTGCGCAGGGTCAACGCACTGCTGATGCTGGATGGAGCGTGACGATATTCGACATGACGACCACGGAAGGGCTGCGAGACGCCTGCCGCGAAGCGGAGCGCCGGCTCGACCAGGAAGGAGAGAAGAAGATCATCGCCGAGCTCCGAGTTCCTCCAGAGGCTGCGCGATGCTTCTCCAGAGGAGCGGGAAGGTCAGCGTTTTCAGCGTCTCATCTGGGAAGAGAATCCGCTTGACGATATCAACTCTCACGGCGATTTTGACCTGAGTGCAGCTCTGAAGGATCCCATGCTGGACGTTCCGGCCGTGGAGCGCACACTCGATTCGCCCGCGAATCGGTGCGTCTTCTTCATGCTGCAAGCGCTTCGCCTGCGTTGCCGGGCGCTCGCGGACAGACTGGAGAGGCTGGCCACGAGACGGGCTGCGGAAACCAGCACCGGGATCGCCAACCGCATCGGTCGCTGGAAGCGGATACTCGGAGAGACGGAACGCGGATTCGCCTGGGCGCAGCATCGCCGTCCCTTCCGCGAGGTGCGCCGCCCGGAGATCACTGTGGCGGGGCTCAACGCGGTCGCGGCGCATCCCCTCTACGCGCGGTTCTGGCGCGTCGGGTGGGAGGCGTTGCGGCGCGGCGTCCACCGGCTGGACCCGCAGGACCTGCTGCCGCTCAGCCCAACGTGGGAGATCTACGAGCGCTGGTGTTTCGTCGCGCTGGCTGGGAAGCTGAGGGAGTGGTTGCCCGACCACGACTGGAAGCAGCAGAGCGCGCCGGGCTCGGATCTCGCAACCGCGAGCCGTTGATGGGTCTTATCGGCTATCGGGCGCTCGGCGGCGGCTCTCGCCGGCACGCAGCCGCTGCAGCGCGACCCGGCCCCGCGGAGACAGCTCGTAGCCGACGGGCAGGCTGACGGTGAGCCCGAGGTTCTTGAGCTTGCGCACCTGCGGCTTCAGCCAGTCCTTTTCGCAACCCAGTTGCCGGGCCATCGTGCGGGCGGCGACCCCGGGGCCGGCCTCGATCTCGGCCAGCACGCGCAGCGTCCACGGGCCTGTCGGCGCCCTCGCGTCGAGCCGCTCCAGCCGACGCAGGAGATCATCGGCCTCCGCGGCCGAGAGCTCGTCCCGGCGCCGGAGCGCGATGCGCGGATCGGCGCCCGCGTACTCGACCGCGATGCGGTAGAGCTGCCCTTCACGCGAGCCGACGTCCTTCAGCAGCGCGCCCCGCGAGGCGTATCCCGCCGCCGCCGCGTCCGCCGCGGAGACGCCCGATTCCTCGACGGCGGCGACCTCGGCGATGCGCAGCACCCCGAGGGCGGTGCGCAGGCTCCCGCCGGTGCGGACCGTCGGCCTTCGCCAGCGGCGGAACACGAGGGAGACCTCTCCTCGCACGATGCGCTCGAGCGCGGCGGTCCGCAGCAGCATCATCGTATCCTCGGTCTTCCGTCGTCACGTTCCTCGGTCGGCGCGGCGACGATGGCGGCGGCTCCGAGCGCGTCAGCTCTCCTCGGTCAGGGCGGCGACGATGGCGCCGGCCCTGAGCGCGTCCGGCGTAGTGAAGCAGGCCGGCGTGGCCACGTCGTCACGGGTCAGGATCAGCAACTGGCGATCGTGATCCACTTCCACGTCGATGATCTTGCCAATCGGAAACGAGGTCACGCCCTGGTGGACCAGCGCCACCCGACGGCTCGTCACCACGAGCGTGCCCTCCTTGTCGATCACGTAGCCGCGCACCTTGTAGCGCTGTCCGTCCCGCGAGAACGACCGCAGTACGCGGCGCTTCAGCAGCCGTCCCTCGCTCTCCAGGTGGCACACCTCGCGCCCCGTGAGCCTCACGGTGGAGTCCACCACCGGGAGGTCGCCGTCGCGAATGGCCCGAAGCTCCCGCAACCGGTCGAGGAGCGACAGCTCGTCTGCGAGCTCCTCGTCGGTCAGCTCGAAGGCGGTCCGCAACCGGTCGAGCGCCCGCTCCTCCGCCTCGGTCAGGTCGTGGTCGCCCACCGCCTCGACATGCGCCCGCGAGTACACGTCGAGCCGCGCGCGGCGCCGGAACGCGGGATCGAGGCCGACGAGCCCGTCCACCTCGGCGAGCCGATCCAGGGCCCTCGGCTCCTCCGCGCCGTTCGCGGCCGCTTCCTCCAACAGGGCGAGGTAAGTCCGCTGCTCGAAGTAGCGGGCGTCGGCGGGGGTGAGCCGCGGGTCGCGGCGTGCCGCGTCGATGGCGTCCCGCTCGCCGTCGGTGATCGGACCGGCGGCGGCGACGCGCCCATCGAGCAGACGGCCGTACGCGTCACCGGCCGTCCTTCGCTTCCCCCGCCGCACGCCGAGGGCGACGAGGGTGGCGAAGACCGCGGCCGCGACCACCGCGGGGAAGGGCGACGGCAGCAGCAGCCCGGCCCCGACCGCGGCCAGGGCGAGCCAGCCATAGCTCGGCGGGGTCTCCCGGACCGGCGCGGCCATCGCGTCGGCCGCCTGTTCCTGCTCCCGGAGCGCGCCGTAGGTGGCGCCGGTATCCTCGGTCAGCTCGATGACGGGGCCGCGGGCCGCTGGCGACGGCGCGACCGGCGCAGGGGCAACGGGCTCAAGCGCGGCGGGACCATCCGCGCCGGCCGGCGCGCCCTGCCGTCGCCGTCCGCCTCCGAACGACTTCCGGTAGTAGATGCCGCCACGCCCCCCGTGCACGTAGGCGCGCCCTTGCGAAGACAGGCCGGCGCGGGCCCCGGTGACTCCGAACGACGCGCCGATGCCGCTCTTCGACAGGTTGAACCGGATGGGCCCGGCGCGAAACGACTTCCTGAGATAGAAACCCAAGTCCCGATTCTCCGGTCTGCTGCTGGTGTGTCCGCGAAATGGCCTTACATCGCGCCGCCGTGATCGACAAGACCGGAAGACCCGCGGTTTTTCGGGCGCCAACTGAGGGCAGCCGCGTCTGGCCCACGGAAGCTGAACCGTAGAGTCATTGCAGCGACACACCGCTATCGCCCTGCATGCGGTCGCGCGTCGGTCAGAGGAGCTTCTCCAGGTAGCAGACGTCGCGGAATCCACCCTCGAGTCTCACGTGCCTCCTGGCGGTGCCGACCATCTCGAAACCGAGGTTGCCGTAGAAGCGCTGCGCCCGCCGGTTGTCCGCGAGGACCTGAATGGCGATCTTCTCGTAGCCTTGGGCACGGGCGAAAGCGAGGGACGCCTCGGCGAGCCGCGGCCCGATGCCGCGTCCGCGAAGATCCGCCCGCATCCAGGTGCCGACGGTCGCGACGTGGCGCATCGAGTCGGTGTAGCGCGCCGCCGCGTCCGGCTCGATGCTCTGGATGCCGGCGATCTCGCCGTTCACCTCGGCGACGAACAACGCGCTGCGGTCGCACAGTCCGGCGATGAAGGCCCGTTCCTCCTCCACGGTGAAGGGGCGGGTCAGCGCCGTGTGCTCCCCTTCCAGGATGACTGAGTTGAGCACCGCGGCGACCGCGGCCGCGTCGTCCGGCCCGGCCTTCCTGATGGCGGGTTCACTGTGACTTCCCGCGCCTTTCCCGGATGCGGGCGCCAGGCTCACCACGAGCCCTGCCCGGGCGGCCCCGTCACGCTCCAGAGCACCACCGCGGCGGCGGCGACGTGCTGCACGATCAGGATGGCCACGGCGGGAACCGTGACGCCGACGTACGCCTCGGCCGCGCCTTCGGTGAGCAGCCAGAAATCGGGCAGCAGCGAGAGCAGCAGGGCGGCGACGACGATCCGCCGGAACAGCGGGACCGGGCGCGCCGACACCCGGCCGACGGCAACGGCGACCCCCAGCCCGGCCGCGACCCCGACGGCGGTCAGGAACACCGTCGGCCCCACCGTCGCCAGGGGCTCGAACTCGGGCGGCACGTCGAAGGCCGCGACCCCGGCCGCCCGCACGACGAGACAGGCGGCGACCGCGCCGAGGATCGTCCGCAGCCACACCGCCCATGCCCGGGGTCCTGCCGTCGCCAGTCGTTCCGCGTCCATTCAACGCACCTCCTCGAAGGATTCGACCAGCAGCCGCCCGGCCCCGTCCGGCGGGGCGTCCCAGCGGCCGGTCACTCTGAGCAGCCGGTCGCTCGCCCCGGTCGCCAGAACCGCGGCGCCGTCCGCCGCGGTGAGCGAGAGGGCGAAGTCGGGCGACAGCGACAGGGCAAGACCGCCGTTCACGCGCGCCAGATGCCCAATGGCGGTGACGGCGATGCCGTCGGGCATGAAGCCGGCGCTGCGGACGGTGTCGCGTACGGCGGCGAGGTCCAGGTGCCGGCCGGGCTCGACGGCGAGGTCAATGCGTCCGTCGGGGGGGCTGACCTCGACGCCGGCAACGTGATCCAGGCGGTTCAGCCGGCGTTCCAGCCCTTGGGCGCACGAGGGGCACGACAGCTCGGCCTCGACCGTTACCGTCACCATGCCGGGTTCGTCGGGTGATTGGGGGGCTGCGTCGGCGCTCGTCGACGGGAGACAGAGCAGCGCGGCCAATCCGAACGGCAATGCCGAGAGTGAGATCGATCCGACGAGTCGAGGTCGGTTGCGCATCGCCGATTCCATCATCTGCCTCCGCGAAGGGGGGTGAGGCTGCACGCCCCGCCTGGGCAATGATACAGGCCGGCCCCCGCCGCCGGATCCGGCCGAGACCGCGCGCGTGGTTGGTCCCACGTTCGATCCGGCTCGTTTACAAGGGATTTACCTGCGGCACGCGTCATCCGCGGTAGCCTCTGGCCAATCGTCATGCTGCCATCGGATCGACGCTCTTCACGAGTCGCGGTGACCCTCGCCCCGACCAACCCGCGAGCCCGGTCGGTCGTTCCGAGGGTCAGGCTCGCGGCGGTGCTCGTCGCCGCGACGGTCGCGTCGGCGGCGCCGTCGAATGCGGCGCCGGCTGCGGGGGCGGGCTCGGTGCAGGCAGGCCCGGCCGCCGCGGCCGGGTGCGCCCCCGCCCTCGCCCTCGGCGCCGCGGGCATCGCCGCGGGGGGGCAGTTCCGGCTGATGGGCAGCCGGTCGAATTTTGGCTTCCACGACCGGACGGCCGGACCGGATCAGGCCCCGAACACCATCGGCAATCAGCGGTTCCGCACGTGGATCAATGTCCACGACCGCGCCTCGTGCCGCTACGGGGGCTATACGCAGATCGAGATCGGACACCTGGACCTCGGGAGCGGCTTCGAGTTCCCCAAGACGTTCGGGTCGAGCGGCGACCAGGTCGGGGTGGAGATGCGGCGGGGGTTCCTGTGGTTTCGGCCGGTCGAGGGGGCGCTCGTTCGGGCCGGGGTGCTGCCCTGGGAGGATCGCTTCGGCGAGCGACCGACGTTTGCCGACCCCCTGTGGGGGATCAACCGGGCAGCGACGGGCGGGGCCCCCCTGGCGAACTCGGACTGGGAGTTCAGCGTGTCCGGCATCACGCTCGAGGCCGCCGCGGGCGACGCGTGGCACTACGCGCTCGGCGCCCTCCTGCTCGACCGCGACGCGCGGCCGGGGGGCGGGCAGGACGGGTCGTGGCTGCTGACGGTCGATCTCGACCGCGAGATCGGCTCGTCGCTGTGGGGGGCGAGCGTCTACTACCTTCGCGACGACGCCGGCTACTCGTTCGGCGCGTTCGGTGGTCCGGCGGCGGCAGGCGGCGCGGCGGTCGAGCGCAGCCGCGACCTCTGGGTCGGTGGGCGCGGCCACCTCGCGCACGGCGGCGGGTCGACCGGGGTCTTCCTGATCCTGAACTCGGGCGAGGTTCCCGCCCTGGGCTGGAGCCACACCGGCTGGTCGGCCAAGGTCGCCACGACCCTGCCAGCCGGTCGCGGCGCCGCCCGCCTGCAGTGGCTCTACGCGACCGGGGACGACGGCGGCGACCCCGATCGGTCGGGCGAATTCCGCACCATCGCCCAGAGCGTGCGCGACGATCTCGGCGCGCAGGCGTACTGGAGCCTGCTCGGGCTGACGTCGCCGCGGGGGCCGTCGGACGTGAACGACCTCGGCATTGGCCTTCAGAACGGGGGCCGTGGCCTGCTGACGCTGCAGGCGGGCTACGAGCACCCCGTCGCGGCGCGGTGGACCGCGTACCTCGCGGCGGGCTGGCTGCGTTCGGACACCCCGCACCCCGCGAACGGGTCGACGGCCATCGGCACCGAGCTGCTGGCGGAGGCGCGCTGGGCGATGGGCGCGATGATGGCCCTCGAGCTCGGCGCCTCGGTGCTGCTCGCCGGGGACTACTTCAAGCCGGCCGCGGCCGCTCCCGCACCGGCCACCCTCCACCAGGTCTACAGCCGCTGGCAGCTCGAGTTCTGACGCGCCGGGCGGTTTGCCGCCCCTCTCGACCACGGGTCGTCCGTAGCCGGAGTCCGGTGCGGATCGCCCCGGCTCGACCGATGCGTCCAGGCGGTCTCGGCGGCCGGGGGCCTGCAAGGCAGGAATCTGTCGCGCCAGGTCGCGCCCTCAGAAGCTGATGACCAGCGCGGTCCGGAAGATCGTGTCGAGGCGGTCCTTGCGAATCCGGCTTGCCCTGAGCGTGATCGCGGCGCCGCCGTCCGCCACCGTCTCGAAGAGCTCGTCGCCGCTGCCCGGCACGCCGTCCGGGTCGATCACCGCGACGCGGGCGACCACCGCCACGTCCTCGGGGGCGGGCTCGTGCTCGTACAGCCACTGCAGGCTGACCCGGAGGGCGAGATGGGTGCCGAGGGCCGCGCTCAGGGCGTGGGTCATGTTGAACGAGTAGTCGGAGGCGGCGGTCAGGTTGACGTTGGCGGTGAGCTCGTTCTCGTACACGGTCGACGCGCCGAACCGGTGGCGGTAGTCCCAGCCGAGGCGGGCGCCGGCGAACCGGGGGTCCTTGCCGGGGTCCGCGGTCTCCTCGGCCCGGTTGGTGTAGCTGGCCGCGTAGCTGGTCGAGAAGCGCACGGCGTCGGTGTCGCTCCAGACGTTGCCCACGCCCGCGAACGCCGTGTAGCGGTTGAGGATGCCGGCGTCGCTGTTGCGGTCCCAGCCGCCGCCGGCGTTCCAGAAGAACCGCTCGCTGACGTCCATCTCGTAGCGTCCCGAGGCGAGGTAGTTCTCGACGTCGGCGTCCACGCGGGGCCGGACGAGGCGCGTCTCGGGGTCCTCGGGGGCGCCGGCGATGGGGAAGCGCAGGCCCGGGCTCACGAGGAGGAACCGGTCGCCAGCCGTGCCCGAGCGGATGCCGCTCACCCGGACCTGGAGCCGGGACCCTTCGCCGACATGGCGGACGGTGTCGCCGAACCCGAACGTACGGGCGGTCGAGTTGCCGCCGGTGAGGGCGAGGCTCAGCTCGGTCTCGTTGGTCCAGCCGGGTGCCGTCTCCGCCTCGTTCTGGGCGAGGGCCGGCACGGCGTCGCCGAGGCCGTGGAGGGCGACGAGCAGCAGGGCGATCGGCGCGGACGGCGACAGCGGTTCGATGCGACAGCGTTCGGGCTGCTCCGGACCTGGTCCGCCAATCATCGCCTGCGGCTCCCCCGGGGTCCCAGCCGACCCTCGAGGGAGGGCGGCGCCTCCGTGCGCGAGGCGGTCCTGTTCCACGGCGCGGGCTCCCGGACACCGGTGCTCCGAGCCGGTCTCGGGGCGGTTCGCGCATTCCCGGTGGAACGGAGTTGAGGACGCCGTGACGACGCCGCCGCGCGTGGGCGGTGCTCGACCGGCGGAACCGACCGGGGAAGTTCGATGGCGGTCCCGGCGCGGTTTCGAAGAAACCGGATGTTCTTCATACTGATATCATTACAGGTTGCACTTTTCGCCCGCATCGCGAACGGCGGGCGCGCCATGGTACGCATGCATCGCTCACCGAACCGAGGCCACCACCCGACGAAGCCGCGTCGCGGCGCTGCCGTCGCCGCCCTCCTTGCCTCGACGCTGCTCGTGTCCTCGGGGTGCTCGCTACGGACGATGGCGGTCAACGCGGTGGTGCCGGTGCTCGCCGACCCGGCCGTGTACTTGTCCGAGGAGGATCCGGAGCTGGTTCGGGAGTCGCTGCCGTTCCTGCTCAAGACCCTCGAGTCGATCATCCTGGCGGAGCCGGAGCAGCACGAGGCGCTCGTCTCCGCCTGCTCCGGGTTCACCCTCTACGGCAACGCGTTCCTGCAGGTCGACGCCGACACCGCGAGCTGGGACGGCGAGTACGACCGCGAGATCGAGTTGCGCGACCGCACGTGGCGGCTCTACGTGCGCGCCCGGGACTACTGCCTGCGCAGCCTCGAGCTGAAGTACGCGGGCATCGGCGACGACCTGCGGGAGGACCCCGCGGCGGCCCTCGACGACACCGGGGCCGAGGACGTCGAGGTCCTGTTCTACCTCAGCGCGGCGTGGGGGCTCGCGATCTCCAACGCCCTCGACCAGCCGGATCTCGTGGGGGACCTGCCGGTGGTGCGGGCGCTCCTCGATCGGGCTCTCGAGCTCGACGAGGACTACGGTCGGGGCTCGATTCACGCCGCCCTCATCACGCTCGAGTCGCTGCCGGCGCAGCTCGGCGGCTCGCCGGAGCGGGCCCGCGAGCACTTCGAGCGGGCGGTCGAGTTGTCGGACGGGCTCGACGCGGGGCCCTACGTGACCCTCGCCCTCGGTGTCTCGGTGCCGGAGGAGGACCGGGCCGAGTTCGAGGACCTGCTGAACCAGGCCCTCGCCATCGACCCGGACGAGAACACCGGCCAGCGGCTGCTGAACGTGGTGAACCAGAGACGGGCGCGGCTGCTGCTCGACGTCGTCGACGATCTGTTTTTCGAGTAGAAGTCCGGGCCGTGGAACGGCGCGGACTTCTATAGGGTTGGTTGGGCGCCCATCGGAGCCGCAGGCGACGATGGGCGGGCGAGGGGTCCGGGCCGTGGAACGGCGCGGACTTCTATAGGGTTGGTTGGGCGCCGATCGGAGCCGCAGGCGACGATGGGCGGGCGAGGGGTCCGGGCCGTGGAACGGCGCGGACTTCTGTAGGGTTGGTTGGGCGCCGATCGGAGCCGCAGGCGACGATGGGCGGGCGAGGGGTCCGGGCCGTGGAACGGCGCGGACTTCTATAGGGTTGGTTGGGCGCCGATCGGAGCCGCAGGTGACGATGGGCGGCCTGGGAGTCCGGGCGTTGGTACGGCGCCGCTTCCCGCGAGGGGACGCCGGCTCCCGGCGGGATTGGTTGGGCGGACGGCGGGGCACATGCCATGCCGCGCCGTCCCGGCGGAAGGAGAACCGTTCGATGAAACTGCGAGCCCTGATCGTCACCCTGGTTCTGGCCGCGTTGATGGCGGCGCCGGCGGCGCTCCTGGCCCAGCGCGGGACCCGCATCCAGCTCGGGTCGATCCTGCCCGCCAACTCCATCTGGGACCGCTCCCTGAAGGAGATGGCGGTCGAGTGGCGGGACGAGACCGACGGCCGGGTGCAGCTCCGCGTGCAGAGCGGGGCGTTCCGCGACGAGGCGGCGCTGGCCCGCCGCCTGAGGCGGGGCCGGCCGCAGGCTGCCGTCTTCGGGCTGCCCGGCGACATCCACGAGGCGTTCAGCGTCCTGAACATCCCGTTCTTCTTCGAGTCGGACGAAGAGGTGTTCCACGTGGTGGAAGCGCTGACCCCGACCTTCGAGCGCATTCTCGCCGACGAGGGGATGGTGCTGCTGAACTGGGGCCACGCAGGCTGGGCGCACTTCTTCACCGAGAGCCGGGTGGAGAACCTCGACGACCTCCGGGGGACGAAGGTGTTCACGGCGGCCGGCGACGACCGGATGCTGCAGTGGTACAAGGAGAACGGGTTCGATCCCCAGCCGCTCGCCGTCACCGACGTCCTCCTCGGCCTCAACACCGGCCTCATCAACGCCCATCCGAGTCCGCCCTACGTGGCCCTGCTGTTCCAGTGGTTCGACCAGACCCCGTTCATGCTCGACGTCCCTCTCGCCCCGGTGCTGGGGATCACGGTGATGGCCGAGCGCACCTGGAGCCGCATCGATCCCGGCGACCAGGAGGTGCTGCTGGCGTCGGCGAAGCGGCTCGAGGCGCAACTGCTGCGCGACGTGGCCGCGCAGGAGCGCCAGTCCATCGACGAGATGAAGCGGCGCGGCCTCAACGTGGTCGAGATCGACGATGCCGGCAAGGCGGCCTTCCGCGCCGTCGCGGCCGAGATGACCGCGTCGTGGCGGGGGAACCTGATTCCGGCCGACGTCTACGACATGGCGGTCGAGGCACGGGACGGCTTCCGGGCCGGCCGCTGACGGCGTCACCCGACTGCGACCCTCATGAATGACAGCGCCCCTGCCGCCTCGCTCCCGGCGCCGGTGGTCCGGGCCCTCGGCGGGGCCGAGCAGGCCCTCGCCAACCTCGCGCTGGCCGCGATGGTGGTGCTGCCGCTGGCCGAGATCGTCGTCCGGCCGCTGGTCGCCGGCGGCATCCCCGGGTCGATCCAGTTCGTCCAGCACTTCACCCTGTGGGTCGGCTTTCTCGGGGCCGCCCTCGCCGCGCGCGACGGCAAGCTGATCGCCCTCGCGACGGCGACGTTCATTCCCGACGGGCGGGTCCGCGACGCCACCCGGGTGTTTGCGGCCGGCGTCGGCGCCGCGGTGTCGATGATGCTCGCGGCCGGCGCCTGGGACCTGATGATGCTGGACCGCGAGGACGGGACCATCATCGCGGCGGGGGTGCCGGTCTGGATCGCGCAGCTCGTCCTGCCCGTCTCCTTCGCGGTCATCGCGGCGCGGCTCGCCTGGCGGGCGTCGCCGACGTGGGCAGGGCGGGCGGCGGCGGCGCTCGGCATCGTCGTCGGGCTCTGGTTCGGCCTCTCCGAGGGCATCCTCGCCGACCTGCCGCGCTGGCCGTTGATTTCGCTGGTGCTCGCCGCGGCGGTGCTCGGCGCGCCGATCTTCACGGTGCTGGGCGGGGCGGCGGTGTTGCTGTACCTGGGGGACGGCAACCTCCCGGTGCTCGTCACCATCGAGACGTACTCGCTCGCGGTGCAGCCGCACCTGCCGGCGATACCGCTGTTCACCCTGGCCGGGTTCATCCTCGCCCAGGGGAAGGCGTCGGAGCGGCTGCTGCGGGTGTTCCGGGCCGGGGTGGGGTGGATTCCCGGCGGCACCGCGATCGTCTGCGTCCTCCTGTGCGCGTTCTTCACGGTGTTCACGGGGGGCTCGGGGGTCACCATCCTCGCCCTCGGCGGCCTGCTGTTCCCGGCCCTCCTCAAGGACGGCTACCGGGACCGGTTCTCGTTGGGCCTCCTAACCGCGTCGGGGTCGCTGGGCCTGCTCTTCCCCCCGGCGATGCCCCTCATCCTGTACGCGATCGTCGCGCAGGTCGCGCCGAACGACCTGTTCGTGGCCGGCATCCTGCCCGGGCTGCTACTGGTCGGGCTGACCGCGGCCTGGGGCATGCGCGAGGGCATGGTCACCGGGGCCGGCCGGCACGACTTCGGGTGGCCCGAGCTGCGGGCCGCGCTGTGGAACGCGAAGTGGGAGCTGACCATCCCCTTCGTGGTCCTCGGGGTGCTCTTCAGCGGCTTCGCCACCCTCGTCGAGACCGCCGCCTTCACCGCGCTCTACGCCGCCGTCGTCCAGGGGCTGATTCACCGCGACTTCACGCTGGGCCGCGGGCTCTACACGGCGTTCAGCGAGTGCGTCGTGCTCGTGGGCGGGGTGCTGATCATCCTCGGGGTCGCGGTCGGCTTCACCGCCTACCTCAACGACGTCGAGGTGCCCTACCTGATCGTCGAGTGGGCCGACGAGCACATCGGGTCGCGACTCGTCTTCCTGCTCGCCCTGAACGTGTTCCTGCTGCTCGTGGGATGCCTGATGGACATCTTCTCGGCCATCTTCGTGGTGGTGCCGCTGGTGGTGCCGGTGGCCGAGCAGTTCGACGTCGACCTGCTGCACCTCGGCATCATCTTCATCGCGAACCTCGAGCTCGGGTTCCTGACGCCCCCGGTGGGGCTGAACCTGTTCCTCGCGTCGTACCGGTTCGACCGCCCCCTGCTCGAGGTGTACCGCGCCTCGCTGCCGCTGCTGCTCATCCTGGGGGTGGGGGTGCTCATCATCACCTACGTCCCGTGGCTGACCCTGGGGCTCGTCGAATGGCTGCGCTAGCAGCCCGCCCGCGGACCGAGCGCCACCCCGGTCGAATGAGTCGGAGCGCGCCTGGCGGGCTCCCGGCGCCGGGACCGTCGCCCCACGGCCCCGCCCGGCGCCCGGCCGGTCCTGCGGGAACCTGTCGCGTCGTGCGGCCCAAGCTCGCGGCGGACTCCGCCATTCGTGGAAGGACAGCGTGAGCGACCCGGTCCTGGCGCTGCTGCGCGACCTGGTGGCCATCGACTCGGTCAACCCGGCGCTGGCGCCGGGAGGCTCCGGCGAGGCGGCCGTCGCCGAGCACGTGGCCACGGTGATGCGGCGGGCGGGGCTCGACGTGGCCGTGGCCGATGCCGCGCCCGGCCGGCCCAACGTCGTCGGGGTGATGGAGGGCCGGTCGCCGGGGCGCACGTTGATGCTCTGCGGGCACCTCGACACCGTCGGGGTCGAGGGGATGCGCGATCCGTTCACGCCGGTGGTGCGCGAGGGCCGTCTCTACGGCCGCGGCGCCCAGGACATGAAGAGCGGCGTCGCCGCGATGATCAACGCGGCGGCCCGGCTCGCCCTCCGCGGCGGGCTGCCGTCGGGCCGGCTGGTGGTGGCGGCGGTCGCCGACGAGGAGCACGCCAGCCTGGGCGCCGACGCCCTGGTGCGCGACCACGCGGCCGACGGCGCGGTGGTGACCGAGCCGACGGACCTGCGCATGGCGACGTGCCACAAGGGGTTCGAGTGGGTCGAGGTCGAGACCCGCGGCCGGGCCGCCCACGGGAGTCGCCCCGCCGACGGGCGCGATGCCATCCTGCGCATGGGCCGGGTCCTCGAGCGGCTCGCGGCCGTCGACGCCGGTCTGGCCGCGGGGCCGTCGCACCCCCTGCTGGGGCCGGCGTCGCTCCACGCCTCGACCATCGCGGGGGGCCGCGAGCTCAGCGTCTATCCCGACCGGTGCCTCCTGTCGTTCGAGCGCCGGACCCTGCTGGGAGAGCCGCCGGACGCGGGCCTGGCCGAGGCCCGGGCCATCCTCGAAGCGCTGGCCCGGGACGACCCCGAGTTCGAGGGCTCGGCCCGCCCGATCTTCACGCGTCCCCCGCACGAGCTCGCCGCCGACCACCCCTTGTGCCGGGCGCTGGCCCGGGTGCTGGAGCGGCGGGGCGAGTCGGCCGAGCCGACCGGCATGTCGTTCTGGACCGATGCCGCGATCCTGGCCCGGGCGGGGACCCCGGCGGTGCTGTTCGGACCCCGTGGCGCCGGCCTGCACAGCCGCGAGGAGCACGTCGAGATCGACTCTGTGCTCACCTGCCGCGACGTCCTGATCGACCTCGCGCGCGACTTCTGCTGACGGCGGTTGGGGGTGATTCCGCTGGCTTGGCGGGTTGCTCTCGGTGGTGACACCGGTACCGCTACGCGTCGTTGCTGGTGTACCTTACAGGGTTCCGACTACCCGGTCGAAAGTACTCTTCCACCGACGCGTTCAGATACCGGCGCCTTATCTCGGCTGGCGCGACTCCACCGCGGAACTCCCACCGTTTCCCCAAGTCGAGTTCTTCAGGGAATTCACGAGAAGGGTACGGTGTGGTACCCGCCCGGTCCCAGCCATCGACCTGGTACACCTCTACTACGACCCGCTGGTGCACGCAGAAGGCGTACTTGGTTCTCTCGACACGCCGACGGTTGACCCTCCAGACACCGCGCGTCCATTCGTACAGTTCCTCTCGGCTCAGGTGCCGAGGGTCGACCTGAGTGAGGTTGAACAGCACGCCCGGTTCGCGGATTCTCACTGCTGCTAGTGCGTCAGCCGGGAGCCGCCGCGGTCGTGCAGCAGGTGGTCGAGGGTGCGTCCGTAGTAGCGGAGGATGTGGCGGTCGCGGACGCGGTACCGGTCGCCGTCGACGGCGATGACGCCCCGGGTGACGAGGGGCTCGGTGGCCTGGTCGACGGCGTCGCGGCCGCATTCCACGGCGAGGTTGGCGGGTACGTGGCGGAGGGCGTCGAGGAGCTGGTCGATGCGGTCCTCGAGGTCGCGCCGGCGCGTGGACGGCCGCAGGGCGGCGGCCACGAGGGCGGTCGGCAGCACTTTGTAGAGCCGGCCTACCGCGTCGCGGGTGCGGCGGGTCAGGGCCACGAGATCGCGGCGCGAGTCGGGGTCGACGGTGGCCAGGGGTATGGGCTGCCCGAAGGTGACGAACGCGCGCGTCCGGTAGCCCACCGCGAAGTTCACCATCTCGGCCACTTCCGTCGTGAAGAGGCGCTGGCGCCGCTTGACCCGCTGGCGGGCCAGCGTCTGGTCCTCGAGCACGAGGTCGTAGGCAATCCCCACCGGCACGATCACCACGTCCGGGCGCCGGGCCTGAAGGACCGCCTGCAGCAGCCCCGTCTTCAGCGCCTTGAACTCGCCGTTGTAGCTGCGCCCGCCCTCCGGGTAGAGGAACAGGTCGTGCCGGTGCACGAGCTCCGCCACGTACGCCCGCAGCGTCGCGAGGTAGGCGGGGTCGCGGGAGTTCCGGCGGATGGGGACAGCGCCGGTGACGTAGCGGTTCAGCAGCCCCATGGCCCCGTTGAACAGGTTGATGCCGGCGGTGATCACGGGGGGGCGGATGCCGTGGTCGTCGAGCACGACGAGCTCGACGAGGTAGTCCATGTGGCTCTTGTGGTTCGAGGCGTAGACGATGCGGTGCGACCGGGCGGCGGCCTGGGCCCGCTCGACGTGCTCGGCGTGCGGCTGTATCTTGCGCAGAATCGGGTACAGGGGGTGCTTGAGGGCGCGATACACCTGGTATCGCTGGGTCGTCCTGAGCTCCTTGAGGTAGGCGGCAATCCGCTCCTGCGCCTCGTGGGGACTCAGCCTCGTGCCGCCGCGGAGGTACCGCGCCACCTCCTCCCGCGACAGCACGGCCTGGGTAATCTCGTCGTCCACTCTGGAAACTATATCACCGGCAGGCCGGCCGGACGGGCGGGTCGAAGGCCGGCCGGGGCGGCGGTCCGGGTCCTGGAACGGCGCGGACTCCCGGAGGGTCGGTTGGGCGCCAGGCGGAGCCGCGGACGACGATTGGCCTATCGCGGCGCCATGACGAAAGCCGGGCGCGACAGGCGCACCGTCAGCCTCGATCCCGCCGGCAGCACCGCCGGCTCCGCTTCTCCGTTCAGGGCGGCGGCGGTGCCTCCCGCGGCGCCGATCGAGCCCCCGATGGCGGCACCGCGCTCACCCCCGAAGATCGCGCCGAGAATGGAGCCGGCGACCGCCGCGCCGCCGATCTTGGCGACGCTGTCGCCGCCCGGCGACTTGCCCTCCCGGTAGATGGTCTCGGTGGACAGCCCGACCTCGGCGCCGTCGTCCATCAGCAGGGTGTGGAACCGCACCCCGAGCCGGGATGCCGAGCGGAGCCGGCCGCCGGCCTCGACGAGGACCACCGACCCCCGCAGCCGCGTGCCGGAGGGAATCGCCACCCGGTCGCCGACCTGCACGTCGCGGATGACCCGGGCCTCGACCGGGTCCTCGATCCTGGCGTTGCGGGTGGAGACGGCGGAGTCGAGCTGGATCCCGATCACCGAGTCGGCGGCAACCTCGAGCTCGTCGAACGACGGCCAGGGATCGGACGTGACGACGGGACTGGCGCTCCGGGGGGCGGGGAGGCCGGTGCCGGCCAGCGGCGGGCGTTGCGGCTCGGCCCGCGGCGCCTCGAGCGGCTCCAGGCCCCGCCCCGGGCCCGGCGCGGGAGGCGGCTCGTCGACCCGGACCCATCCCTCGACCACGGGGAGGTCGCCGGTCGGACCGGGCGCCGGTTCACCCGCGGCGCGCGCGCGGTCGCCGGCCTGGCGATTCCGCTCCGGCGCCGCGTTCGCGACCGGTTCGGGTTCGGGCCCCGGTTCGGGTTCGGGCTCCGCCGGCGTCGCCGGCACAGCAGCCGGCCTCGGCCGGGGGCGTGGAGCGGGTTCGGCCGGCCTGGCGTCGACCGCCGGCGCGCGGCGGGTCGAGGCGGCCGCGGCGGCCGGCCTCGGGGCCGGAGGCTCGGGCCGGGGCGCGGGGGAGGTCGACGCGCGCCGGGGCGCCGGCCGCGGTTCATCGGGCGGCGCGGTCGCCGCCGGCTCGACCTCGATCACCGTCTCGGCCGCGGCGTTCGCCGCCGCCGGCGTTTCCGCAACGGGCGACGCCCCGACGAGGGCGAGCGCGGGCTCGGTGGCCGTAGACGCGGGAGCGGGCCCGATGGCATGTCGCACGGCGAGGTAGGAACCGACACCCGCCGCCGCGACGGCGGCGATGGCGATGGCGGCTACCGCGACTATCGGTTTCGTCATCGGCGTGCGTCCTTTCTCTCTCTACGCGCATGATAAAGCAATTGTCGTGCCCGTTCGCCCGGAATCGCCGCCTCGAAGCTATGCCCGCGGTTCCCTGCCCGTTGTATCGGGCGCGGGGGCCGTTTCCTGCGGGAGGCGTCATCGGGGGGTGACAGTCGGCGGCGGAAAGGGGGACAGTGTGGGAGACTGGAAGCGTGCCCGCGGGTGAGCGACCGGACGTCATCGTCATCGGGGCCGGCATCATCGGCTGCGCCGTCGCCTGCGAGCTCGGCCGGCGCGGGGCGTCGGTGCGGGTTCTCGAGAGCCGGGCCGTCGGGGGCGGGGCGACGCAGGCGTCGGCCGGCATCCTGGCCCCGTACACCGAGGCGGATCGTCCGGGTCCCCTCCGCACCCTGTGTGCGGAGAGCCTCGGGCTGTGGGACGACTTCGTGGGCCGCGCCGTCGCCGACAGCGGCCGGGACGTGCTCTACGAGCGGACCGGGACCCTCGAGGTGGTCACCGACGAGGCGTCGCTTCGCCGGCTGGAGCAGACCCGGGCCGCCCTCGACGCGACGGGCGTCGAATGCCGGCTGCTGACGGCGAGCGAGGCCCGGGCGGCGGAGCCGTCCCTGGGGGCGACGGTGGCCGGGGCCCTGCTGGTTCCGTCCCACGGGTTCGCGGGGGTGGGCGCGCTGACCGATGCGCTCCGGCGGGCCGGCGCGGCCCGGCACGGGGTCTCGTTCGTGACGGGCCGGCCGGCACGCCGCGTGCGGGCCCGTCCCGCGGGCGGCATGGAGGTCGAGACGGCGTCGGGGTCGCTGACCGGCGACACGGTCGTGCTCGCGGCGGGGAGCTGGTCGGGTGCGGTGGAGGTCGCCGGCGAGGCGGCGCCGCCGGTGCGCCCGGTGCGCGGGCAACTGCTGCATCTGGCCTGGCTCGGGGACGCGTTGGCGCGGGTCCTCTGGTGCCCGGGCTGCTACGTGGTGCCCTGGCCCGACGGATCGATGCTGGTGGGGGCGACGGTCGAGGACGTGGGGTTCGACGAGCGCGCCACCGTCGCGGGGGTGGCGGCCCTCGTCGAGGCGGTCGCCGGCGTGCTTCCCGAGGCCCGCAACGCCGGGTTCGAGGCGGTTCGGGTGGGCCTGCGCCCCGGCACCCCGGACGATCTGCCGGTGGTGGGGCGCTCGACGTCGGCGCCCGGGCTCGTCCACGCGACGGGTCACTACCGGAACGGGGTGCTGCTGGCGCCGCTGACTGCCCGCCTCGTCGCGGACCTGGTGCTCGACGGCCGGGAGGACCCCCTGCTCGCCGCGGTCTCCCCCGCCCGGTTCGTCGCGGCGTGAGCGGGACCGCGGCGCCGGCCGCGGCGCCGGGCTCGGCCGGCGGTTTCGGACCGCGCGGCAGAAGTGATAATCTCTCGGCAGCGCCAAAGGCACAACGCCCGGCCGCCGTGCGCGCGGCATCTCCCCCGGTTGCCCGGTCCGCCGAGGCCGGGCGCACCATATCGTTGCGTGCGTTGCGGAGCGAGACAGGATGGAACAGGTTCACTTTGCGACCCCGGTCCGCCGGTGGGCGGAGACTCGACGGCTCGACGCCTGGCTGACGCAGCCGCTCGGCGTCTTCCTGGCCTTCTCCGCGTTCATCGTGTACTCCACGTGGGCGGCGTTCCAGGGCGACCACTACCACTTCGGGCCGTACCTCTCGCCGTTCTATTCGCCCGAGATCTTCGGAGACTCGCCGCACAGCTTCCTGGGGCCGAGGCCCGGCTGGTGGCCGGATCCGGTGCCCTTCTCGCCGGCGTTCCTGATCCTGTGGGCGCCGGTCGGCTTCCGGCTGACCTGCTACTACTACCGCGGCGCCTACTACAAGGCTTTCTGGCACGACCCGCCGTCGTGCAGCGTGGGCGAGCCGCGCTCGAGCTACTGGGGCGAAAACTCGTTCCCGTTGATCGTGCAGAACCTGCACCGCTACTTCCTCATCTTCGCGCTCGCGCTGCTCGTGTTCCTGAGCCTCGACGTCTGGAACGCCCTGTGGTTCGAGGACCCGGCGACCGGCGCCGTGTCGTTCGGCATCGGGGTCGGGACGCTCGTCCTCGCGACGAACGTCGTCCTGCTCGGCGGCTACACGCTGGGGTGCCACTCGCTGCGGCATCTCGTCGGGGGCAGGTGCGACCGGATCGCGGGTCTGCCGATCCGCCGTCCGACCTACGACTGCGTGAGCTGCCTGAACAGCCGGCACATGCTCTTCGCCTGGATGAGCCTGGTCTGGGTGGGCTTCTCCGACATCTACGTGCGGCTCTGCGCGATGGGCATCGTGACGGATCTCCGGCTCCTGTAGGCGCCTGCGCCTTGGAACGGCGCGGGTCCCGTCGGATGGGGTCGGGCGGGCAGCGGCGCCGCGAGCGCCCCAGATGAAGATTGCCGAATGGACAACGAATACCAATCCTTCGAATACGACGTGCTGGTGATCGGGGCCGGCGGGGCGGGGCTGCGGGCCGCGATCGAGGCGTCGGCGGCCGGGGTCTCGGTGGGGCTCGTCTGCAAGTCGCTCCTCGGCAAGGCGCACACGGTCATGGCCGAGGGGGGCCTCGCCGCGTCTCTCGCCAACGTGGACGACCGCGACGACTGGACCGTGCACTTCGCCGACACCATGCGCGGCGGTCAGTATCTGAACAGTTGGCGCATGGCCGAGCTGCACGCCAGGGAGGCGCCGGCGCGGGCGCGCGAGCTCGAGGCCTGGGGGGCGGTCTTCGACCGCACGAAGGACGGGCGCATCCTGCAGCGCAACTTCGGGGGGCACAAGTATCCCCGGCTCGCCCACGTCGGCGACCGGACCGGGCTCGAGATGATCCGGACCCTGCAGGACCACGGGGTCCACCAGGGCATCGACGTGCACATGGAGTGCACCGTCGTCGAGCTGCTGAAGGACGGCGACCGCGTCGTCGGGGCGTTCGGCTATGAGCGCGAGCGCGGCCGCTTCCAGGTGTTCATGGCCCGCGCGGTGGTGCTGGCCACCGGAGGCATCGGGCGCGCCTACAAGGTGACCAGCAACAGTTGGGAGTACACGGGCGACGGGCATGCCCTCGCGTACCGGGCCGGGGCCGAGCTGATGGACATGGAGTTCGTGCAGTTCCATCCCACCGGCATGGTGTGGCCGCCGAGCGTCCGCGGCATCCTCGTCACCGAGGGGGTGCGCGGCGAGGGCGGGGTGCTGCGCAACAGCGACGGGAAGCGGTTCATGTTCGACGACATCCCCGAGCTGTACCGGAGCTCGACCGCCACCGACGAAGAAGAGGGGTGGCGCTACACCCAGGGCGACAAGAAGGCAAACCGCCCTCCCGAACTGCTGACACGCGACCACGTGGCCCGCTGCATCGTGCGCGAGGTCAAGGAGGGCCGGGGCAGCCCCCACGGCGGCGTGTTCCTCGACATCGCGTGGATCAAGAAGCGGCTGCCGAACGGGGCCGAGCACATCCGCAAGAAGCTGCCGAGCATGTACCACCAGTTCAAGCAGCTCGCGGCCATCGACATCACCGAGGAGCCGATGGAGGTCGGCCCCACCACCCACTACGTGATGGGCGGGGTGCGCGTCGACCCCGACACCCAGATGTCGGCGGTGCCGGGCCTGTTCGCGGCCGGCGAGTGCGCGGCGGGGCTGCACGGCGCGAACCGGCTCGGCGGCAACTCGCTCTCCGACCTCCTCGTCTTCGGCCAGCGCGCGGGCAAGTACGCGGCCGAGTTCGCGAAGGAGCAGACCCTGGCGAAGCCCGCGCAGGACCAGGTGGAGGCGGTGGCGCGCGAGGCCCTCGCGCCGTTCGAGCGCGCCGGCGGCGACGCCGAGGGACCGTACCAGGTGCAGTACGACCTGCAGGACATGATGCAGTCGCAGGTCGGCATCGTGCGCACCGAGGAAGACATGCAGAAGGCCATAGACGCCTTCGAGGGGTTGCGCGCGCGCGCCGACCGGGTCGGGGTGCAGGGCAACCGCGAGTACAACGCGGGGTGGCACACCGCTCTCGACCTGCGCAACCTGCTGATGGTGTCGGAGGCGGTGGCGCGGTCGGCGATTCTCCGCAAGGAGAGCCGCGGCGCCCACTTCCGCGAGGACCACCTGGACAAGGACCCCGAGCAGGGCCGGCTGAACACCGTCATCCGGCGCGGCGACGAAGGCGGGATGCAGGTGACGCAGGAGCCGATCTCCGAGATCCGGGCGGACCTGCAGCAGATCATCGAAGACAACAAGTGACGGCGCGGCGCGGGCGCAACCGCGCGCGCCGGGCGGAGACAGCGTGATGAGCAGCGCGACATTCCGGATCTGGCGGGGCGACTCGGCCGGTGGGGAGTTCCAGGACTACACCACCGAGGTGTCGGAGGGCATGGTCGTCCTCGACGCGGTGCACCAGATCCAGGCCGAGCAGGCCAACGACCTCGCCGTGCGCTGGAACTGCAAGGCGGGCAAGTGCGGCTCGTGCTCGGCCGAGGTCAACGGCAGCCCCAAGCTGATGTGCATGACCCGGCTCAACTCCCTGCCCCTCGAGCAGCCGGTGACCATCGAGCCGATGCAGGCGTTCCCCACCGTGCGCGACCTCGTCACCGACGTGTCGTGGAACTACGAGGTCAAGAAGGCCATCAAGCCCTTCGCCCCGCGCGAGCCGGACGCGGCGGACGGCACGTGGCGCATGGAGCAGTACGACGTCGAGCGCGTGCAGGAGTTCCGCAAGTGCATCGAGTGCTTCCTGTGCCAGGACGTCTGCCACGTCCTCCGCGACCACCGTCTCCACGGCGAGTTCATCGGCCCCCGCTTCTTCGTCCACTCCGCCGCCCTCGAGATGCACCCCCTCGACACCGCCGACCGCACCACCGAGCTCGCCGACGACCACGGCGTCGGCTACTGCAACATCACCAAGTGCTGCACCAAGGTCTGCCCCGAGGAGATCACCATCACCGACAACGCGATCATTCCCTTGAAGGAGCGCGTGGTCGACAAGATGTACGACCCGCTGACGAAGCTGCTGCGGATGTTCAGGTCGTAGGGCCGGCCGGCGGCCCGAATGGTGAGCTCCGGCCTTCGCCCCGGGCGTCATGTCGCTGGCGGGTCGGCGCCGGCGATGCGGGGCCGGATCCGCCCGCGGCCGACCGTCGACCCGGCCGGATCGTTCATCGCCGACCGACGGATCACGACGCATGGCGACGGAGAGAGAGTTCCGCAGCACGTCGCACGGGGCCGAGACCGTGGTCTACCGCCGTGATTGCGTCGAGGGAATGCGGGAGCTGCTCGGGCCGGAATCTATCGACGTCGTCGTGACGTCACCCCCGTACAACCTGGGCGTCACCTACGGGTCCTATGACGACACGGTGCCGCGGGACGAGTATCTGAGTTGGATGGCGGCCTGGGGCGAGGTCGTCGAAGGCGTGTTGAGCCGCGGCGGCTCGCTCTTTCTGAACGTCGCGGGCAAGCCTTCCGAGCCCTGGGGTCCGTTCGAGGTGCTCGAGCGCCTCCGGGAGCGCTTCGTGCTGCAGAACACCATCCACTGGATCAAGTCGATAGCCATCGATGCCGATGTCGTCGGCGCGGCGAGCGGCGTGAGCCAGAATCTCGCCATCGGGCACTACAAGCCGATCAACAGCAAGCGGTACGTGAACGACTGCCACGAGTACATCTTCCACCTGACGAAGGCCGGTGACGTGGAGCTGGATCGGCGGGCTATCGGCGTCGAGTACCAGGACAAGTCGAACGTCGCCAGATGGGAAGCGGCGAAAGGTGACCGGCGGTGTCGCGGCAATACGTGGTTCGTGCCTTACCGGACCATTCAGAGCCGCGACCGGGAGCGGCCCCACCCCGCGACGTTCCCGGTGCGGATACCGATGATGTGCATCCGGCTGCATGGCGTCCAGCGCGTGAGGCGGGTCCTCGATCCGTTCCTGGGGCTCGGGCACAGCGCGCTGGCGTGCAAGGCGCTGGGGCTCGCGTTCGTGGGGTTCGAGCTGGATGCGGGCTATTTCGCGGATGCGTGCCGGTCGATCGAGGCGTTCGACCCGTCGGCGACGGTCGCGCGCGGAGCGAGTCAACCGGCGCTGTTCTGATCGGCGCCGGCCCTGCCGGGCGGCGGCTCTGCCGGGGCCGCGGAGTTGCGAGCCGGCCGAGCCCGAAGCCGAGCTCCCGCGCCGATGCCGCGCGCCCGAACAGCCGGCGCCTGCCTCGGCGGGGCGAAGCGGCCTGTGGTCGCCTGCTCCGTCGATTCGAGCGGCCGCGGCAGAACGGCCCCCGCAGGTCAATGCAGCAGGTCCGGGCCTCGGTGCGGCCGGTCTGCTGCCTGGAGTGCCGGTACCATCTGGCCGGTCTCCCAGCGCAGCTCGCGCGGTCTTGCGGCTGTCACGGATTGCCGCGCGGCTTCGCGTAGTCGCTCCCCGCCCATCACGTTGTGGTGGAAGTGTTCGTCGAGCCCGTTGACCGCGAACTCCCGGTCGATCTCGTCGGGCGCCATCGTGATGCGGCGGGTCAACCCACCCTTGGTCTCCGTCTCGACGACCGTGCACTGCTCCTCGGTCCGCACTGTCACTCGGCGGTACAGCGCATCTTGCAGGGCCGCGGCGCCTTCCTGCCCCAGGGTGGCGGAATCCTCGCGCATGGGTTCCGGAACCCCGCCGAGCTGCTCGTCCGCGACCCTCTCGAACGCCGCGTTGCTCTTCTCCCAGGCCACGCCGATCGTCTCGGCCTCCAGTCGGTTCCTGCAGTTGATCGCGATGGCGAGTGCCTGCGGGTCGAGGCGCCGCGCCTTGATGACGTCGAACACGTCGCGCACAGGGCTGCGGGTGGCCCGCTCGAGCTTGCCGTGGAGGATCTGCGCCGTCGACAGCACCGTGAAGGGTTCTTCGTCGACGACCGCGGTGCGTTGGCCGCGGGCAGGGCAGGGCTCGAGTTGCGCCAGGTCCACTTGTCCGGTTCCGAAATCGACCTTCCACCGGCCGACGAGGTACTCGGCCTTTCCGCCCAGTCGCTCCATCGTCCGCTCGAAGTCCGCCCCCAGGCTCGACAGGCTCGCTCCCCGCGACACCGTCAGGTCGATGTCGAAGCTGTCTCGGTGCCGCCATCTCGCCGCCAGGGTCGTCCCGCCGCCCAGCCGGCACTCGTGCGGTCCACCGTGGAGCTCGGCCAGGCAGGCCGCGATCGGTTGCCGCAGGGCGCGCCACAGACGTCCACCGGTCGTGGCCAGTGTCAGTACTTCATCGCCCACTGGTTGATCTCGCGAATTCGGTCCCCGCAGTCGAAGTCTGCCAGATGGAGTGCCCGCACCAGTTGGCGATCGGTGTACGCCCGTTCCGCCCAGGCCTCGAGGAGCTCCTGGAAGCTCGCTTCCCTCCCCCACATGTCGATGATCGCCTGCTGGCGCACCGTCGGGCGCGTCGCGCGGACCGCCTCGTAGAACTCCTCGGCGGTCGGCCGTCGTCTCCATCCGGCGCAACTGCTCATGATCCGGCGGTGCACCGCGGCGGCGTGCCGGCCCGTCCCGGCCCCGGGCTCGCACAGCCGCTGGAAGTCGCGCGGGGTCGCTTCCGCGTCGCTGAAGGCCTCCGGCGGCAGCAGCGTCGCCGGCGCCCACCGGTCTTCTTCGTCGCGGCGGCGCTCCGCTTCCTGCCGGACCCGGTTCGAATCCGCGTATCCGATGTCTGCGTTGGTCCGCTTGCGGAGCTTCGTCATCCGTTCTTGTGGTCAGTGAATCGCTCCCCGTGTTCGGAGTATGACACGCCGAACGTCACGTGGTGGCCTCGAGGGGCCCGGGTCTCCTCTTGGGGCTCAACTCCCCTTCCACTCCTGAACACGTTCCTTGCGCGGTTGGAGCAGGCAGTTCATGACGCCGTCCTGCGGCTGGGTCTCCGCGGAACGCTCGGGGCGTTTGCGTCAGGTAACGCATCGCCGTCACGCCGCCCGGGTGATGTCGGTGCCCGCGCGTCGGTTGATCCTCACGTACAGCTTCACGAACAGCTCGATCGGGGTCAGCTGTATCGCCACTTCGCGGATGCCGCACGCGATGGGGTTCATGGTGCGCATGACTCTCGCCGTCCGGCGCCCCTGGGCCGCGAGGACCGCCGTCTTCGGGAGCCGCTCCCGTTCGTACGCCCGCAGGGCGTACGCCACGTTCGCGCCTTCACCGAGGGCCTGCGCGAGGGTGACGGCGTCGACAATCGCCTGGGCCGCGCCCTGGCCGGTGTGCGGCAGCAATGGATGCGCGGCGTCCCCGAGCAGCGTCACGACTCCCTTTCCCCAGCGCGGCAGGGGGTCGCGGTCGACCAGCTCGTCACGGCGCAGCTCGTCGGTATCGGACGCGACGGCGCGGAAGGTCGCATCCATGCGCGGCGACATGTGCGCCACGATGGCGGCGGGGTCCCGGGTATCGGACGGGACGATCTCGCGGGCGAGCGACAGGAACCAGTAGATCCCGGTGTCGCTGGCCCGGACGAGAACCGACTCGAGACCCCGACCGAGGTACATGATGGTGGACAGGTCGCCCAGATGATGCACGGCGTCGGAAGCGCCCCGCACCGCGATGATGCCGCACGCGCGCGGCGGCGGCTCCAAGGGATGGAGGGCGCGGCGGATGACGGACCCGACCCCGTCCGCCCCGATCAGCAGGTCACCCTCGGCAGTCTCCCCGGACACCGTGTGGATGGCGACCCGGTCGCCGTCCGCCGTGAATCCGGCGACTCTGCTCCCGAACGTGATCGCGTCCGGACCGAGTGCTTCGAGCAAGGCCCCGTACAGCGCCGAGCGAACGGTGACGACCATCGGACCGCCGAGCGTTGCCTCGGACGACGGCAACTCGGCCCGCTTCAGAACCGTGCCGTCCATGCGGCGGAGCTCGCCGCGCGTCGGCCGGAAGCCGCGCGCCAGAACGGCGTCGGCGACGCCCAGCCGTCGGAGCGCCGCGATGGCGTTGGGCGCCATGCCGAGTCCGAAGCCGAGCTCCCGCGCCGATGCCGCGCGCTCGAACAGCCGAACCTCCCAACCCGCTTGCCGGAGAGCGATTCCGGCCGACAGGCCGCCGATGCCGGCGCCGACGATGAGGGCGGTACGCTTCATCCGCAGAAACCTCCAGACGAGAACAGGCCATTGCCGTCCGCGTGCCGCCCCGGCGGGGTGGTATGGACGAAAAGCGGCCGAGAACGCGTTGCCGGGAGGGCCGTCTCGGCGCTTGGTTCGGCGGGGCGGCGCGGTGGATTCTGGCGACAGCGTCCATTTCCCATCATATGCGGGAATGGACCGCGTTCCTTGACACGTCCTGACCGCCACTGCCAGGGGCGAAGCCCGCCTCACCCGGGCGACGACCAGGCGACCACGTGCGCTTCTCCGGGTCCGAGCCGGTTCTCATCACGATGATCACAAGTTGACATCAAGATGCTCTACCACTAGCATCGCCCGTATGAGGACGACGCTGAGCCTGGATGACGACATCGCCGCCAAGCTGCAGGAGGAGACGCGGCGGAGGAAGACGAGCTTCAAGGCGGTCGTCAACGACTGCCTGCGCCGGGGGCTCGAGGCGCCGTCGGAGGCGGAGCTCGCCGCGCCCTTCACTGTCGAGCCGCGGCCGATGGGTCTCAGGGCCGGTCTCGACCTCGACGACATCGGCGGACTGCTCGAGCTCCTCGACGGACCGGTGCGGCGATGACGTTGGTCGACGCCAACGTGCTGCTCTACGCCTACGACTCCGAGAGTCCCCATCAGGCACCGGCGCGGCAGTGGCTCGCGGCCGAGTTGTCCTCGGGCCGGCCGGTGCGGCTCGCCCTCATCACGCTGCTGGCGTTCGTGCGGATCTCGACGGATCGCCGCGTCTTCACGCGCCCGCTGTCTCCGGGCGATGCGTGCGCGCTGGTCGAATCGTGGCTCGACCAGCCCAACGTGCAGCTCCTCCGGCCCGGCCGCCGCGCGTGGCAGCTCCTGAGCGGGATCTGCGAGCAAGGTCAGGCCCGGGGCGCGATGGTGATGGACGCCCATCTCGCGGCCCTGGCGCTGGAGCATGGCGCCTCGATCGCCACGACGGACCGCGACTTCACCCGCTTCCCGGGCGTCGAGATCGTGAATCCGATCGAAGCTGCGGGTGAGGGCCGGCGCCGCTGAGTTGGTTGGGCCGCTCGTTCGTGGCGATTGCAGCGGACGCCTCGAAGGCGGCGTTGAGTCGCATCGGCCACCGTGATGCCCACCGGGCCGGCGACGGTCGCCGACGCCGAGCCAGGGGCCGCACGGTGACGGTTTCCGCGCTACGATAGAGGCGCCGTCATGAGAGCCACAGTGTCCGACGTCTCCGTCTGCCACTACCGCCTGAGCCGGGTCGAGTACGACCGTGCCGTGGAGGCCGGCGCGTTCGAGCCGGACGCGAAGCTGGAGCTCATCGACGGAAACCTGCACGCCATGACACCGGAGGGAAGCCGCCACGCGCTCGGCATGGACCTCGTGGCCGAGTGCCTGCGGGGGGTGTTCGGCCCCGGGTTCTACGTGCGGATACAGCACCCGCTGGCGGCTGACGACTACTCGGAGCCCGAGCCGGACGTGGCCGTCGTGAGCGGCCCGATGCGCGATTACCGGGACGCCCATCCGACGTCCGCGGTGCTGGTCGTCGAGGTGTCGCACGAATCACTGCGGCACGATCGGACGGTCAAGCAGCGCCTGTACGCGCGGTGCGGGATTCCCGAGTACTGGATCCTCGCCCTCCCCGAGAGCCGTCTCGAGGTCTACCGCGACCCGGCTGGAGACGGCTACCGGAGCGTCACCAACCATGCAGCCGGGGACAAGGTCGCGCCGCTCGCCCGCCCCGATGCCCTGATCTTCGTCGGCGACCTGCTTCCCTGATTTCGGGATGGACGCCCCTCTCGCGGCCCTGCCGCTGGAGAATGGCGCCGCGGTCGCCACGACGGACCGCGGTTTCACCGGCTCTCCGGGCGTCGAGATCCTGAATCCGATGAAAGCCGCGGGTGGGGACCGGCGCCGCTGAGCCGGTCGTGCCGCTCGTTAGCCGCGATTGCAGCGAACGCCTGGAAGTCAGGCTCCAGCCGTGGGTCCGGCCGCAACCCTACCGGCCGACGTCGGTCCCGGCGCGGCGATTGATGGCCGCCCACATCTTCACCAGGGGCTTGATGGGCGTCAGCCGCACGGCAACTTCGCGCAGCCGGCAGGCCACCGGGTTCGTGGCGCCCATGATGCGCGCCGTCCGGCGCCCCTGGGCCACCAGGACCGCCGTCTTCTCGCGCCGGTCGCGCTCGTACGCCCGCAACGCGTCGCCGACGCTCGCGTTCTCGCTGAGCGCCTTCCCGAGCGCCACCGCGTCGACCACGGCCTGTGCCGCGCCCTGGCCGGTGTGCGGCAGCACCGGGTGGGCCGCGTCCCCGAGCAGGGTGACGACGTCCCTGCCCCAGAACGGCAGCGGGTCGCGGTCGACGAGCTCGTCGACGCGCATGTCGGTGGTCCCTGAGGTCACCGCGCGGAACGTCTCGTCGAACCGCGGCGCCACGTGCCTCAGAATCGCCGCCGGATCATCCCGCATGCCGGCCGGCAGCAACTCCTGCGCCAGCCCGAGCCCCCAGTAGACGCCGGTGTCGCTCGCCCGGGCCAGGAACGATTCCACCCCTCGCCCCATGTAGTGGATCCCGGACAGGCCGTCGAGGTGATCCACGGCACCGTGCGCCGCTGCACGTACCGCGATGAGGCCGCTCGACCGTGGCGGCGGCTCCGACGGATGAAGCGCACGCCGAATCACGGACCCTGCGCCGTCCGCACCGACCAGCAGGTCGCCCTCGGCGGCGTCCCCGTCCGCGGTCCGCAGGGTGACGCGGTCGCCCGCCACCGAGAACCCGGTCGCTTCGCTGTCAGGCGACAGTGAAAACTGACCCCCTGGCGACAGCGAAAACTGACCCCCCCAGTCCGAGGGAGGAGTCAGCAGATGAAGGGATGCGAGGATGTCGGCCCGTGGGCGGGGAGGCCACGGGCACAGATGAGGAAGTCAGACGAGGTGGAGGCGATGCTGCATCTGCGGGCGCTCGGCTGGGGGCTGAGGCGCATCGCGAGGGAGTTCGGGTGCAGCAAGAACACGGTGAGACGCTACGTCGCGGCCGACGGCTGGATGACGTACAGCCGACGGGCCGGCGGCGGCAAGCTCGAGGATCAGGAGGCGTGGTTGAAGGAGCGCTTCTTCCAGCACGGCGGCAATGCCGAGGTGGTGCGCCAGGACCTGGTGCGGGAGCAGGACATCGACGTGAGCCTGCGCACGGTCGAGCGGGCCGTCGCGCCGTTCCGGCGGCTGCTGACGGCCGAGGCGAAGGCGACGGTGCGGTTCGAGACTCCGCCCGGGCGTCAGCTCCAGGTTGACTTCGGCCAGCGGCGGGTGCCGATTGCCGGGGAACGGGTGCGCGTGTTCCTGTTCGTGGCGACGCTGGGCTACTCGCGGCGCTGCTACGTGGCGACGTTCACGCACGAGCGGCAGTCGTCCTGGTTCCGCGGCCTGGAGGGCACGTTCAATCACTTTGGCGGCGTGACGAGGGAGGTGCTGCTCGACAACCCGCGACCGCTGGTGGTCAATCACGACGTGTCGACTCGGGAGGTCGAGTTCAACCACCGGTTCCTGGCGTTCGCGGCCCACTGGGGGTTCCGTCCGCGCGCGTGTGCGCCGTATCGGGCTCGGACGAAGGGGAAGGACGAGCGCGGAGTCGGCTACGTCAAGGCAAGCGCCATCGCCGGACATCGCTTCGAGAGCTGGGCGGGGATGGACGCGCATCTGGGGTGGTGGCAGCGGGAGATCGCCGACCGGCGACGCCACGGCACCACCGGTGAAGTCCCTCTCGAGCGCTTCGCCCGGGAAGCGGAGCGCCTTCGCCCCTGCGGGGGCCGGCCGCCGTTCGGCCAGTTGCGTGATCTGACCCGGACGGTCCACGCCGACTGCGCGGTGGTGGTCGACACCAACGCCTACTCGGTGCCGTGGCGGCTGATCGGCGAGCGGGTGCGGGTGGTGGTCAGCGGCGGCCGGGTACGCGTTCACCACGGCCCGAGGGTTGTCGCCGAGCACGTCGAGCACGAGGGACGCCACGCGCGGGTCACCGACCGGGCCCACCTGGTCGGCGTCGTCGGCGGCCCACGCCCGGCCGAGACCGCGGCGGCCCGGCCGAAACCGGAGCTGCTGCGTCCGCTCGACGAGTACGCGGCCGTCGCCGGGGGGAGGTTCTGATGGCCGTAGACCATGAGACGCTTCTCGGCTGGTTGACGCGGCTGCAGCTGACCGCGATCCGGGACCAGCTCGACAACCTGCTCGACGAGGCGGCGGAGAAGAAGCTGACGTTGCGGGAGGCACTGGCGATGCTCGTCGAGCGGGAGGTCTCGCGCAAGGACGAGCGGCGCATCGAGATGGCGCTGAAGATCGCGCGCTTCCCGATGGTGCGCGAGCTCGCCGACTTCGACTTCAAGGCGCAGCCGAGCGT
This sequence comes from Vicinamibacterales bacterium, assembly GCA_965207615.1. Lineage (GTDB taxonomy): Bacteria > Acidobacteriota > Vicinamibacteria > Vicinamibacterales > UBA8438 > JAJEEA01. The sequence continues at coordinate 4,838,219 of CBDBMZ010000003.1, read as the reverse complement.
CGACCGGCGCCAGGTGCGGGAGCTGGCGACGTCGCGGTGGGTGGCGCACGGCGACGCGCTCCTGGTGCTCGGCCCGCCGGGGGTCGGGAAGACGCATCTCGCGGTGGCGCTCGGGCGCGAGGCGATCCGGCAGAGCTACTCGACCCTGTTCACGACGGCGCAGGCGCTGATGGCGGCGCTGGTCAAGGCGCACAGCGAGGGGCGGCTGGAGGACCGCCTGGCCTTCTACGCCAAGCCGAAATTGCTCATCGCCGACGAACTGGGATACCTCCCTTTCGAGGCGCATGCCGCGCACCTGTTCTTCCAGCTCGTCTCGAGGCGCTACGAGCGCGGGAGCATCCTGATCACGTCGAACCGCTCGGTCGGCGAATGGGGCGAGGTGTTCGGGGACGCCGTGGTCGCCACCGCGATCCTCGACCGGCTGCTGCACCACAGCCACGTGTTGACGATTACCGGGGAGAGCTACAGGCTGCGCGAGAAGCGTCGGGCGGGCGCCCTGAGGATCCCGGCGCCGAAGCCTGTCGCGCCGGAGACCCGCTCGGGAGCGTCGTCATGACCACGCGACCGACATCATGGCGGGCACCGGTAGGGACTCACGCTCACACGCCGGTGCCGCGCCACGCCGCCCTTCGGCCGGCGTGGCGGTTGTCAGGCTGGCCGGCCCGCTGCAACGCGGCACCGCTCGAGCCCGCCGACGCTCGACGTCGTGAACGTCCGGGGGTCGAGCCGCCTGTCACCGTCACCAACCGGTCCGTTACGTAACGGTGTGGAGTTGTCGTGGCGTTGACGAACGCGGAGCGGCAGGCGCGTTACCGGGAGCGGCGGCAGGCTGGCGAGTTCCGGCTCCGGTACCGCCGGCCGGCGGACCGGAGGTCGCGGCCACAGCAGTGGAACGACGCGGTGCGGACGCTCCTGACGCTGCAGGACCAGTACCGGGAGTGGCGGGACGCGTTGCCCGAATCCCTCGCCGGGTCCGCGACCGCCGAGTTGCTCGAGCAGGTCTGCGATCTGGACCTGTCGGTACTGGAGACCGTCGAGCTGCCCAGGGGCTTCGGGCGTGACGGCTGACGAGCTTCCGGTTGGCGGCCCCGAACCGGCGCCGGATGTCGGGCATCCTGAGGCCGCTGGTGCCTGCGGGATCGTGCTCCCCGGTTCGGACCCGCCCCCGGGACGCACGGCAGCTTGTCGGGAGGTCGGGGACGAGTAGCTGCGGGACGGGCGGCGTCCCGGCCGTCCACGACGCTCACGGGGACGCCGCGGACCGCCGGATTCGCGAGCGCGCCGAACCGGAGCTACCGTCCCGGGGGTGCAGTCGGTATCGACCACGGAATCGTCGTTGTGGATCTACATACGCCGTTTCTTCGGGGGTCAGTTTTCAGTGTCGCCAGGGGGTCAGTTTTGAGTGTCGCTTGACACTTCGCAGTCGAGGGTGACCGCGTCCTCCCCCACCGCCTCCAGCAGGGCGCCGTGGACGGCCGGGCGCAACGCCACCACCGTCGGGCCGCCCATTACCTCCGGCGGGGGATAGTCCGCGCGCTTGAGGACTGTGCCGTCCATCCGCCGCGCCTCGCCCCGGGTCGGCACGACCCCGCGAGCCAGCACCACGTCGGCGACACCCAGCTCGCGCAGCGCCGCCATCGCGTTCGGGGCGACGAGCAGTGCGAAACCGAGCTCCCGCACCGACGCGGCCCGCTCGAAGACGCGGACGCTCCAGCCCTCCTTGCGGAGGGAGATGGCGGCCGCCAAGCCGCCGATGCCGGCGCCGACGATGAGTGCCGTGCGGGTACGGGGTCGCGTGGGACCTGTCATGCTCTTACGTGACTATCCGCACTGGGGGATTTTTGGCCGGACCCGGCGGCCAGTCGGGCAGAACTAACACGAATGTAGCACAATCGCATCAGGATGCACCTCGGCCCCGGCGGCGAGACCCTTGACGTCGGGTTCCGGACCCAGACTATCGCCGGCCCTGCGCCGATCGCCCGCGGTCCTCATCCAGCACGGCTCCCCCGCCGGGTACGGGCTCGGTGAGCGCAACGCCACCGGCCGTCAGTTTCTACTACGTGGAGGTCCAGTAAATGAGTCAAAAGCTCAGATTCCCGGAATCGGTGATTGTTCGTCTCCCAAGCGGCTCCAAAGCGCGTCTCGAAGCGTTGCCGCCGGATATCGGACTGTCTCCGGCCACGGTGATGCGGTTGGCGATTCTGGACCGGCTCGCTGAACTGGAAAGGAGGGAAGAACAGCAGCAGTAAAGCCGGGGGACGCGAGAGCGTTAGGGTCAAACGGGCCACCCGACCCTAGAGTTGGTCAGGCAGCCCGATCGACACTGCGATACTGTAGCAGGCGCAGTTTAGATCGGGGTCCCGTCGCGGAGTCAACCCCCCTCCCAAGGTGCGTGGCCCCTCTCCTTGATAGGGGGTGTCAGTTGAGGAGAATTCAACTGGCAGATGCTGCTCTGCATCGGTTCCGTCGGCCGGTCAGGGGTAACGGCGGGTTCCAGAGTCTCCTGCGCAAGATTCAGCAGGGGATCGACTGGACCACCGGTGTGCTCAGCATTTCCGACCTGGACGCCGCACGAGTCGTTCGGTACGAAGCCAAGTACGGTGGGGGCGGGTTCCAGGGTCGACTTGGGCCGCTTGCCGCCGCGCTCGGTCGTCGGTAGTCCTCGTGTCTGGCTGGCGGGGCGCAGCCCCGCCAGCCGCTTTTCTCTGTCCGGCCGGATACCCCAGACTACATTGAATCGACCGATTCGCTCAGTTGTAGGTGCCTGTCATGCCTGCCGGCTGCGCGACGGTCAACCGGCGACGGCGCTCACATCGACGACGGTTGCCGTGCAGCGCGGTTCCGGGACCGGTTCATCGTGTTCGCGCAGGCTCTCGATGTGAAACCGGATCGCCTCCCTGATCTCTCGGACCGCCTCCTCCTCGGAGGCGCCGGTCGCGACGCACCCGGGCAGGTCGGGAACGTACGCCGCATAGTTCCTCGGTGATCTCTCGATGACGATCGCGTACCGCATGGTTCGCCTCACCGCTGCTTCAATCCGGCGCGCTTCGTGATGCTCGCCCAGGTGCCCCGCGGCAGATCGTCGCTCGGTTTGCCTGCGATGGTCACGGTCCCGGGCTTGTCCGGATGCCGGTACTGACGATGGCTCCCTCTCGTACGCACCAACGATCACCAGCGATCATGCATCGCCTGGGTCGCAGGACCGCCAGATGCAACTGCCGACCGGTGCCGGTTCGTCCGGCACTGGCCGACCAGGAAAAGGCGTCAAGGCAGAGCGAACACGAAGAGGTTGTTCCCCGCGCTGGGCCGCAGCTCCGGCGTCAGCCCGAGGAACCCCGAGGCGGTGCCGGCCGAGCCGGTGCCGACCGCGACGTACTGCCGCCCGTCGACGGCGTAGCTGATGGGAAAGCTCGTCACCGCCGAGCCGAGGTTGATCTCCCACAGCACCTCGCCCGGCTCCTGGTCGAACGCCCGGAAGCGCCCGTTCACGTCGCCGCCGAACACCAGCCCGCCGCCGGTCGCCACCAGCGACATGGTGGCCGAGCGCTGCGAGTGGAGCCAGCGGGTCTCCCCGGTCTCGGCCGAGATGGCCTGCACGGTGCCGACCTGGTCCATGCCCGGCGCCAACTGGTTGCGGACGGCGAGGGCGTAGTGGCTGCCGGCGTCGGTCGAGGCGAGCATGCGCGCGCAGACGTTGCGCAGGGGCATGTACATGGTGTTGGTCAGGGGGCTGTAGGCGCCCGCCTCCCAGTTCTTGCCGCCGAACCAGCTCGGGCACGCCAGCGCCTCCTGGCCCTCGGCGGTGAAGACGATCTCGCCGTTGGGGGTGACCGCCCCGGTGGCGCCGTCGAATGTCGGTGATGACGTTCTGCGGGACGGTCGGGGTGGCCCAGAGGAACTCGCCGGTCTCGCGGTCGAGGGTGCAGACGACGCCGGTCTTGCCGGAGAATGCCGGTCACGACCCTGCGCGTCTCGCCGGCCTGGAGCCCGGGATTGATCCAGCTCACGGCGGCGGGGTCGGGGGCCACGGCGGTGTCGACGAGCAGCCGCTCGAAGGGATGGTCGCGGTCCCAGTGGTCGTTCAGGTGCTGGTAGTACCAGACTATCTCGCCGGTGTCGCCGTCGAGGGCCACGGTGGCTCGCGACACACCGGTCGCAGCAGAGCGAGATGATCGTCGCCCGCCGCCTCGCGAGCCGCGGCACGATGTGCCTCGATCGTGTTCGCCTGTGCAGCGTGGATCGCCGTCCCAAGCAGGGGTGCGCACATCGCTCCGATCACAATCCGCCCTAGTAGGTCGCTCATGAGCCGGGCTCTGGACGGCTACGACGTGACGGTGACCTTCACATAGCCATTCGTCCAGCAGCACTGGTTGCCGGCGGAGCTGTCGACCCGGCCGAAGCTGTCGGCACGCACACGGATCACGTACTCGCCCGGCTGCTGGAAGGTCGCAGTCGTGGTCACCATCCCCTCTGTCTCGGCGATCGGCTCCGTGTGCGGGCTGAAGACCACCGCGCCCGGACCGGCATGCTTGAACCAGGTCACGTTCAGCGCCGCGGTGTCGCCCCGCCGTCTGACCGGGAGCGGTTCTTCGTCCCGCACGCTGTCATCATGGATCCAGACCGTCAGCGAAAGCGGCGTGTCCACCGACGCGCGCATCGGCTCCGCGTCGATCCCGGTGGGACCCCGGCCGGCAGGGCCGTCGGGGCTGAAGCGGACCAGTGGGGGCTGCGACCCCATAGCCATCGGCCATCGGAGCTGGTAGGCACCGGTCTTGCCGCTTCCAGGCACGGAGAAGGTCCGTTCCTGGTTGACCAGGGTCCAGACGACGTCGCCGCTGAAGCTGGCCGGCACGGTCACGGTGAACACCCCCCGCTGCCGGTCTCGCCGGCGCGTGCGCGTGGCGCCCTCACGCGCGACAGGCGGGAACGACGTGGGTTGCCGGCCGTCGAACTCCGCCGGTTCGATGAAGTTGTCAGGACCCAGGGGAATCTCCACGACCTCGGTCAGGTTGAGGTTGGAATAGCCGAACGACAGGGTGAAGGTTCCATCCGGATTCCGGTACCAGCCGTCGAAGAACGGGGCCACCCGAAGTCCGTTCGGCGGCAGCGGGGTAAGTGGTCGTTCTCGCTGGGCCCACAGCGATGAGGAGCCGATGAGCATTGCGGCTGCGAGGCCGCCCGCGAGCCATCGTCCGAGCACTGGCGTTCCCTCCATCAACGCGTTGCCGCCGAAAAGCGAGAGAGCCTCTCGATACCGAGAGGCTCTCTCGCCACAGACCAATTCCGCACGTCTCCGTGCTGCTACTCCTCGTTGTCCGTCTGCCTGCGACTCTCCCGCTCGGCCGCCAGACGCTCGTAGCCCTCGTCGTCGAGATGCGTCACGGCGATCCATGCATGCGACATCTCGTCCGCCGTACGGCTGCCCGGTCCCACCCACTGATTCGGGTCGGGGTTCTGCTGGTTCCCGGCCGTATTGTCGTAGTAGCCGGTGATCACCAGGACGGACCCCGCCGGGACGAGCGGTGCGGCGTCTTCTGCGTAGATGTGACTGGTGTGCCAGTCGTTGGTCCAGTTGGACACCGAGCTCACCATCTCCAGCGCGCCCGTCTTCGGATGGAAGATCTCAAGAGTCTTGCCCACTAGACGGAAGTGACCGTGAGGTTGGAAGCTGTCGATCCGCACGGGGGTCTCGAAGGAATGGAACCCCTGCGTCATCGCCGTGCCATGCGGTGGGAGCTCGAGCTCGCTGCCCTTCATCAGCAGGGAATACAGCTTGAGATCCTGTTGGTATTGCACCTGCTCCTGATGGCCCTCCGGGTAGAGCCACACGCCCATCTCGACCACGTCGTTCTCGATGACCTCGCCGGTCGGATAGTAGTGGACGTCCCAACTGACCATCGAGTCGGCCGGGAGGAGACGACAGGCGTCCTCCGGAACGATCTCGCCGACCTTCCCGAGCGCGTACTCGGAGAGCCGCTCGACCTGGACCCACTCCCCGCTCTCCTCGTCGAAACCGAGCACCTGGCTGTTGGCGTGGTGCGCGGCGGCGCGCCCCTCGGGCGACGGCTTGACGGAGACCGCCTTGAGGCACCGGTCCTCGGTCAGGCCGGTCGGCACGATCGGCCGCCACCAGACGTCCGACCCATCGGCCGCCAGCGTGTACGGCTTCGTCCGGATCACCAAATCCGGCGGGCCGAACTCATCCGCATAGGCCCACTCGCTGAGATCCGGAAACGACAGCGGCGGCGGAAGATCGGCCGGGTCGCCAAGGGGTGCCCCGTCGTCCACCCAGCGGGCTATCGTCTCGATCTCGGACAGGCTCAGCCGGAGGTCGTCCTTCAGCTCCTGAATCCCGATGTCGCGGTCGTATCGATAGGGCGGCATCTCGCCCGTTACCACGCGCTGCTTGATCGACCGAGCCCAGGGGCGCACTTCCTGGTAGGTCGTGAGCGACATCGGGCCGATCGAGCCGGGCCGGTGGCACTGCTGGCAGTTACTCTGGAAAATCGGGGCGATGTCCCGAGCGAAGGTCACCGCGGGCGCGTCGCCGGGCGATTGGGCCGCCGCGGGCGCGCCCCAGATCACACTGAGGACAGCGACCCCAAGACTCCAGGCAACCACCCGGCCGCCCGACGAAGCGTGGAGGGGAATGTTCAGCATAACGACACCTCTCAGGACACCCTGGTTCCGAACGCACATCCTACTACAGAATGTCCGTCCCGGGCGAGTTCTCGATTCGTGGCCGCTGGGCCGGCAGCGCTCACAAGCTACTGACTACACAGGGTTTACGGCAAACAGGCTGTCCGTGCTTCCCTCGCGGAGCCCTTCGCCTGCCATGCTGCGATGACGATCTGGTCACGATCTGCGGGATCGCCGACGTGAGCAATAAATTATTGTCACTCAGTGGTTTACGTGACTGTCAGCACAGCCCTGGACCCCAACGGAATCTCATTGGTCACTCAGGCAGGGTGAGTTGCATAAATCCCGTAAGCGAATGATTATAGGAGGTTTACCTGTTGCACCGTGGCCGTGGTTCCCCCGTCAGTTCCCACTTTTCGTGCGGGAATCCAGAGGACCATCCGAGCCGTCCTCGCACCCTCGCACCTCGCACCCTCGCACCTCGCACTCGCACCTCGCACTCGATGGTCTCGAAGCCCGGCAGCACCGCCGCGACGCGGTTAGTCGCCGGGCGGCAGATCGGTCACGGCGTACGAGCCGTCCGCGCCTGTCACCCGCTCCTGGCGCACGCCGTGGATCGTGCGTGGTCTGGTCGCACCTCCACGGCACGCCCTGTGGTCGGCGACGGCATCGTCGGCCAGCATATCATCCGCGGGTGCTTCCCGGTGTCAAGGCGCTCGCTGTCGCTCGCCCCGCCAGAGGCGGGTTTCGGCTGGACACCGGCTCCTCGCGCGCTCGACACCGGTAGCTGTCCGACGATGCCGGACCCTGACACTACCCGGTTCAACCCACGACCCGCCGACGGGTCAGACTTGGCAGACCGATTTCCCGGGCGAGCCAGGAGACGATCCAGGCGGTGAACACAGACGGCCCGCCGGAAGAGCGCGAGGACCGAACGAGCGACCGGGAACAGCTGGCTCCTGTCACGTTAGGTGGCAGAAGCCAGCCGACCCAATGTGCGTACATTGGGGCTGACGGGGGATGCTGCGCTCCCCTCGACCCCTTGCTGCCGGGCGCGCCTGCGGGCGGCGCTGACGGGCCGTCGCTCGGCTGGTTGCCGACCGCCAGTGACGGCCCGTCGTCCGCCCACGGGCGACGACGCTCGCCCGCGTGTGCTTCGGCTTCGTCCGCGCCGGCTCAGTACGTGACGCGCCGCGCCAGATGCGTCCACGCGGCGAAGACATCGAGCGCCCCGTCGCACGGCACGTGCACCATCGGCAGCGTGCGCCCATCGAACGGCTTCCCCAGCTCCTCATAGATGAACTCGTCGAGGAACTCGATGCCGGCCGCGTCGCGCCCGGTTGACCGAGTAGTAGACGCGGCCGATGCGCGCCCAGTAGATCGCGCCCAGGCACATCGGGCACGGCTCGCAACTGGCGTAGATCTCGCAGCCCGACAGGTCGTACGTCGCCAGCTTCCGGCAGGCATGCCGGATCGCCACGACCTCGGCATGGGCCGTCGGGTCCCTCGACCGCAGCACCTCGTTCCAGCCTTCGCCGACGATCGCGCCGTCGCGGACGACCACGGCCCCGAACGGCCCGCCGTGGCCCAACTCCATTCCTCGGCGGGAGAGCGCCACGGCCCGCTTCATGTGCGCTTCGTTCATCGTTCCGTCCGGCGTCTAGGGGCGGAGCCTCGCTCCGGCGGACTCCTATCCCCAGCAGTCGCTCAGACCGCGACCGGTGCCGACGGAGGGGACCCCCGGAGCCGGTACGTCGGTGACCAGCGCTGCGCCCGTGTCGTGGAAATCCAGGCCCGGTGTGTTGGTCGGCCTCCTGCCCGTCTCGAAGAACTCGACCACCGCCTCGATGCCGAGGGTGGCCATTCTGAGCGGGTACTGCATGACCGTGGCGCCGAACTCGCCGGCCGCGACGCTGCTCACCCCCGAACAACTGCCGTCGATCGTGACGATGAGCACATTGTCGGCCACGCCCAGCGCCCGTAGCGCCGCGTACGCGCCCGCCGCCGCCGGTTCGTTGATCGCATACACCAAGTTGATCGACGGATGCTCCCGCATCAGACGCTCCATCACGTTCCGCCCGCCTGCCTCCGTGCCCATCGTCGCGCCGGTGCCGACGATGCGCGGGTCGTCTTCGTCGTACATCCGCCGAGGGTTCCCGATGTCGATGCCAAAGCCCCCAAGGAAGCCTTGGTTGCGCAGCACGTCCACGGTGACCTGCGCCGAGGACAGGTCCAGCGTCGCGATCCGGGCCTCCGTCGCGGCAGCACCCATCCGTGCCCGTGCCCACATGCCGACCAGTTCGCCCGCCCGGAAGTTGTCGGTGGCGAAGGTGGCGTCCACCGTGTTCGGCGGGTCGAAGGGCGTATCGAGCGCCATGACCAGCACGCCGGCCTGCCGCGCTCGTCCGACCGGACCGTCAAGGGCCGCCGGGTCCGAAGGCGTGATCAGAATGCCCTGCGCGCCCTCGGCGAGCAAGGTCTCGATGGCCCGAACCTGCGACTCGGAGTCTCCGTCGTAGAGCCCCGCGAACGTGCGCAACTCCACACCGAGTTCACCGGCTCGCCGGAGCGCACCCTCCTTCATCCTCACGAAGAACGGGTTGCCGTCGGTCTTCGTGATCAGACCCACCAGCAGATCGCCAGCTCCGGGTCCGCGTGGTTGGACGGGGGCATCCGGCGACGGGGAGGTCGGAGACGGGCTGCATCCAGCGACAAGGACAGTGCAGGTCAATCCCGCTGCTGCGAGGACGCGGATGGCGCTCAAGCCAATCGTTCGGGCTCCGTAGACTCCCGTAGACCGTAGACCCGCAGACGGCACCGTTCGTCGTCCGGGCCGACCCAGGCGCATCATTGTGCCGTGCAGGACGGTGATTCGATCCAACGACGACCGGAGGCCTTGAGGCACGGTGCCACCTGCTGGTTTTTCCAGCAGCCGCGGAGTACCTCGTCGAGCATCTCCCCGTCGCCCGTCGTGAACCCGAATGGGCTGGCGCCAGCGCCGAGCCCTCGCGCCGCGTTCAGGATGTCCAGAGGACGGCGGCAGAGCGGAACCCGGCACTCGCGGTGCGCCTTCATCCTCCCCGACGGAACGGTCCACATGTGGGCCTCTGTGTCCATCTCGTCCCCATTGTGCCCTGTGTACCTCGCCCCACCGCGCGGCCGTCAGCACCTGCTCGGATAGGCGTGGCGTTCGAGACTGTTCAGCCAGTTGGGCGCGTAAACGGGCTGCGCCAACCAGCCCGCTTGCGCTCGACTCGTTGCGCCCCCTTTCCTGAACCGGAGTCTACTGTACTGCCGAAGCCGTCCCGGGACCGTCGCGGAACCATCGTCCTACAGAACAGCCTTGAGCGCGGTGAAGGCACCGGTGAAGAACTCCAGGTACGACGCACTCGACAGCCCTTCCCGCAGATGCCGTTCACCGATTTCGCAGGCCCATACATAGCTCTTTGGCCATGTCCGCGGTGGTTCCTTCCAGCCGGACGGGCAGGGCAGCTTGCAGGCCCCATTCGACCTGGAGTTCGAGATCCCGACATATGCCGACGGCATCCGCCGTCTGTCAGCGCGCCATTCCGGATCGTCTCTCCTGTAACTGAACCCGTAGATGACTGTCGCGTTGTGGCCGACGATTCTGGGCGACACCCAATAGATCGACCTCTTGTTGGGCCTGCGCCGCCTCCCCACGGTGTCGCCGAGGGCGGCCGTCATCCCGCAGTCCTCCCAGGCCACCTCGAGCAACTGTTCCAGTCGCTGCTCCACCCCGCTGGCCTTGCAGAGGGTGTAGGCAGCGAGCTCTTTCTCGTCGATCTCGATGGTCATGCCCCGCTCCTTCATGAACTTCAGCAGCTCGTCCACGAAATCCGCCCTCTCGCCGCCACGCCGGCGCAGCTTGGCCTCGCCCTGCAGCCATCGGCAAACCTCGAACCACCTGAGGTGCCTGAACGTCACGCCCTCGGGCAACTTCAAGACAGGCCTCTTCGGAGCTCGCGCGACCAGTATCAGGGTTCTCGTCTCCGTCTCCGCCGCCATCCGCTGAAGGCACCGCGCGTAGTCGCACAGTTGTTGGAGATTGTTCTCCGGCTCCCGACCCGTTTTGTGCTCGACCATCACGACATGACGCCCGCCGTCGGGGTCACGGGCATCGATCCACATGTCCGGCCGGGCGCGGCGGGGGAACGTCTGCTGCGTTTCGATATCGGCGGTCTCGACATCACGTCCGATCAGGTGGGCGGCGTACGCAGCCCCCAGCCTCGGATCGTGGTCGAGCACGGCCGCGAACGACTCCGTGAGCCAGTCCTCCCAAGCTCGGCGCTTCTCGGTCGAACGATAGAGGAATAGACGCTTGAACAGACTCTCCATGCGCTCGTGCTCCTGCCCCGGAGGCGGACGCGGCAACATCGTCGAGAGCGCCGTCTGGGACACGCCCGGTCGGGCGACGACCGGGTTGCCCTTCGGGACCCTGCAGCTCAGAACTCGACCGGGGTCTGGACAGCCGACCTCGCGGCCGAGCACGCCGTTTCCAGGTGGGCCACGTCTCCACCGCTCCCAACGTCTTCAGCGTCCGCCGGTCCGGCCGTCGCAGAGGGCTGCCGTCGATCTCCTGGTTGGTCCGGTGATCAGGATCGTGTTCTCCACCGGCCGCCTCACCGCAACCCGCGTCCGCGCTGAGCGACCTCCGTGAAACCGGCCCTGTCGGGCGCACAGGGAGGAGCTGATGTGGTAGCCCGCTCCCCTGCTCGCCGTGGGCGGCTGGGTAATCCCGCGCGCTGCAAAACGGGCGCGCCAGCCCGGCCCGCTTTCTGCTCGACTCGTCGCGCTCCCGTTCCTGAACCGGAGTCTACTGGACTGCCAAAGCCGTCCCGGGACCGTCGCGGAACCATCGTCCTACAGAACAGCCTTGAGCGCGGTAAAGGCACCCGTGAAGAACTCCAGATACGACGTGCTCAACGACGCTCCGCACAGGCGCAGTTCACCGATCTCGCAGGCCCACACGTAGCCTTCCGGCCACGTCTTTGGCCGTTCCTTCCAGCCCGCCGGGCAAGGCAGGGTGCAGGCGCCGCCGTCCGACTCGGACATCCAGATCCCGACATACGCCGACGGCAGGCGCAGTCTGTCCGCGTCCCATTTCGGATCTTCTCTCTCGAAATCGAACCCGTACTCGACCTTCACGCCGTGTCGGACAATCTTGGGCGACTCCCAAGAGGTCGGATTCTTGTCGTACCTCCACTCTCCCTCGGTTTCACCAAGGGCGTCCGTCATCCCGCAGTCATCCCAGGCCGCATTCAGCAACTGCTTGAGGCGCTCCTCCACCCCGCTCGCCTTGCAGACGGTGTAGGAAGCGAGCTCGTCCATGCTGATCTCGATGCTCATGCTCCGCTCCTTCATGAACTTCAGCAGCTCGTCCAGGAGCTGCACGGCTTCCCCGCCGCTCCGGGCACTCGCGGCCCAGCACCGCAGCCATCGGTAGACCTCGAACCACCTGAGGCACTCGAACCTCACGCTCGAGTCCGTCTCCTTGAAATCCGGGGCCTCGGTGCTCCGTGCGATGTGGACGAGGGTCTTCGTCTCTGCGGTCAGTCCACGAAGACGCCGCTCGTAGGCCTCCAGTTGATGTCTCTCGGCCGGAGCGCCCATCTTGTGCTCGACCATCACGACATGGCGCCGGCCATCGGCGTCATGGGCATCGATCCACATGTCCGGCCGGGCGCCGTCGAACGTCCTCTGCGTCTCGATGTCGGCGGTTTCCACGTCACGTCCAATCAGGTGGCCAGCATAGGCTCCGCCCAGCCTCGGTTGGCGGTCGAGCACGGCCGCGAACGACTCGGTGAACCAGTCCTCCTTGGGCTGGCGAGCCTCCGTCGGACGATAACGGAACAAACGCTTGAACAGACTCTCCACGTGCTCGTGCCTCTCCCTGGAGGCGGCGACATCGTCGGAGCGCCCGTCGGGACACGTCCGACCGGGCTGCCAGCGCCTTGACGCACCGCTCACAGAGGCTAGCAGGCTAGCACACACGCGTGTGTCCAGCCCTCCGCCGTACATCCGGCGGAACGACAGGGCAACGGTTCGATGTCAGCTACTCTCGGACAACGGCGGCGGGACGGGCTGCGCCCGGTCCCGGGTGATCAGCTCCCTCAGCTGCTTGCCGGGCTTGAAGTAGGCGATGCGCTTCGACGGTATGTCCACCCGGTCGCCGGTCCTCGGGTTGCGGGCCATGTGCGGCTCGCGGCGACGGAGACGGAAACTGCCGAAGCCGCGGAGTTCGACCTTCTCTCCCCGGTGCAGAGTCTTCACGATGCTCCCGAACACGGTGTCAACGATGATCTCGGCGCGCTTCCTCGTCAGGCCGGCGGCGTGCGCCACCTCCCGGATAAGCGCCGCCTTCGTCAGGCTGCCGTCGGTCATTGGGGGCGTCTGTGGTCGAGGGGGCACCGTGGCGGCCACCGGGGCGCGACCGTCCGGCGACACCCCGCCGCGGGCGGAATGATAGCAGCCGCAGGATGGTGAGTGCGCCGGCGACCGGGAGGACTGCGCCGCCAGCGCACCGGTGAGCTCCTCGACCTGGCGCCGGCCCGTCCGCCGATCATGCTCACAGTCCAGCCGGTGCGGTGTCGGTGGCCGCCTCGGGACTGGGCCCCGGGCCGTTGTCGGGGCATTACCACATTCGCCACTTCCGCGGAGCGGACAAGTCCAGCCTGAGCGACCCCGCGGTGCTGACCCAGGAGTGACACCTTGGTTTCACGTTCTGGGTCAGAGATAGTAGTACGTAGCGGGGTCGCTCAGGTGTGGGTCCTTCGTACTGGTCGTGACCCAAACTGTGGGTCATCTTGGGTTAAGTGACTATCTGCCAGTAGTTTGAGGCGCAGGGGGCGTGAAATCAGGGTCGCGCTGGACGTGGTAGCTGGGTCAAGTCGACGGCTACCATGGATCGGGTCACTGACGAGTGAAATTATGTAGACGCCCAACGGAGTCAATCGACCCATGCGAATTCGTGTTCTCAGGAATCGCGCCAGGGTACTGCGCCAACGGGCTACATGTAGTCCGGCGTGTCCATCCGTACCACACGTGCATCGCCCTGCCGAGCCGCCATCAGGACGCCAGCTTCACGACCTCGACCGCGCTCGACGGCCGTAGCGGCAGGCCGTCCGCATGACCGGCATCGACTTGCTCAAGGTTCCTGATGCCCGGCGCTGTTCGCACGACCCCACCAGCCACCGACCGCGAGCCCGAAACAGCCGCGTGCAACACGTCGCCCGACGTGTGCCAAGAGAAACGCGCCCGCCACCGACGACGACCTCGTGGAGGGCGACGAGAGCCTGACGCTGAACGGCACCGTCGGCAACGCGGCGGCGGGGTCGGTAACCCTCGCCATCAAAGACCGCGCGGTGACCACCTGCACGCTATCGGGGCCGGCGGGCTCGAACATCGTCGAGGGCAGGTCGTATGAGCTGACGGCGACGGCCAGCTCCCCGGTCAAGGCGGACACCACGCTGGAGATCATGCGGGACGCGGCGGCCAGCGATGCCGGCCCGACGACTACAACGTCGAGTCGATCGTGATCGAGGCGGGCGAGACCACGGGAACCACCACGCTGATCGTGGTCGACGACGACCTGCCGGACGGCGGCACCGGCACCAAGCGGGTGGAGGCGTTGGTGCTCCTCGGGTCTGTCGACGGCGTGGAGATCGGCGAGCTGACGTTCATCATCTGGGACGCGGCGGTGCCGGCCCTGCCGGTGGGAGGGGCGCTGCTGATCCTGCTCGGAGGGGTGGAGGTCGATTGCGGCTTCGTAGGGCGGACCGGGCCGGAGGTGGAGACTCCGGCAAGGGGCCGACTGGCGAGGCCGAACGGCGAAAAGGCGCCAGCTGGCGCCGTTTCGCATAAGCGGGGGTGCCGGCGCTGCCCGGTGGGCGAGGCGTTGCTGCTCGGGGGCGCTGTTGCTGTGGCGTGGCGCGGTGCGGACGCGCGGCCGGGACGACCGTTGACGTCTCTCTCTACGCGGCGCTCGACGTCGCGGTTCTGGCGCTTGGTGGTCGTTCATCGCCTTCGCCGCGAAGAGGCTCGTCGATGGCTTGGCGCATGAGGTCGGTTCTGTCGACGCGAAGAGATGGTCCGGCCCAGGCCGCCGCGGGGTTGCGGACGGGGGGCCGACGTGTCCGTTGCCGCGCCCAGCGCGGCAACGGACCAGCGCGCACAGCGCCGCCGCCCCCCCGATGGGCAGGGGAGGCGGGCTACCACAGCAGCCCCCTCCTGTGCTGTTTTCCGAAGGTCGTTCAGCGCGGACGAGGGGTCGCCGCGAGATAGGCCGCCCAGTCGTCCATCAGCCGCCGGCGGCGTACGAACAGGTCCGACCTCGCGTAGGCGGCCTCGACCTTGTTCTGGACCACGTGCGCCAGCGCCGCCTCGATGACTTCGCGCGGGTGGTTCGTCTCCTCCGCCGCCCAGTCCCGGAACGACGAGCGGAAGCCGTGCGGAACGGCCGCGAGCCGAAGGTCGTTGAGCGTCTTGAGCAGCGTCGACGCCGAGATCGGCCTCCCGCTCCGCATCGGGAACACGTGCGGATTGCCGTCGCCGAGCGTACGTGCCGCGTCGAGGACCTCCAGCGCCCGGCCGCAGAGCGGCACACGATGCTCGCGCTTCGCCTTCATCCGCTGCGCCGACAGGGTCCACACGTGGTCCGTCGTGTCGATCTCGGCCCACTGTGCGCCGCGCACTTCGCCCGACCGCGTGGCGGTCAGCACGAGGAACTCGAACGCCAGCTTGACGGCGGGCTGCGCGGACCCCGCCCGCACCGTCTCGATGGCTGCCGCCACGTCCCTGTGGGGCAGCGCCTGCCGGTGCGTCACGATGTCGTTCTGCGGACCGAGCACCGGCAGCACCCGGTCGCAGGGGTTGTCGTTCCGCATGTCCAGCGCGATGGCCCACTCGATCACCGACCGGATGCGCTGGCGGACGGCGCGGGCCGTCTCCGCCTTGACGTGCCAGATCGGCGTGAGGATCTCCAGCACGTCCGCCGTGTTGACCTCGGACACGGGCCGGCCGCCGATGCGGGGGAACGCATACCGTTCCATGCTCCGCCACCAGTTCTGTGCGTGCCACCGGCCGCGCCAACCGCCGCGCTTCTGTTCGAGGACGCGCTCGGCGGCTTCGGCGAAGGTGGGCACGCCCTGGACGCGGCGCTTGTCGGCGAGGGGGTCGCCGCCCGAGCGGGCCAGCATGCGGTTGGCGAGGGCCTGCTCGCGGGCCTTGGCGAGGGGGACGAGGGTGGCGGCGCCGAGCCCGAGTTCTCGGCGCCGGCCGCGGATGACGAGCCGCTGGACCCAGCTTCGGGTGCCGGTCGGCTGGACGAACAGGTACAGGCCGTTGCCGTCCGCGTGGCGTCCTGGCGGGGCGGAACGGACGAAGGCGGCCGAGAGAGCCTTGTCGGGATGGCGTCCCCGGCGCTTGGTTCTGCGGGGGGAGGGGGCGGG
Organism: Vicinamibacterales bacterium; assembly: GCA_965207615.1. GTDB lineage: Bacteria > Acidobacteriota > Vicinamibacteria > Vicinamibacterales > UBA8438 > JAJEEA01. The sequence goes on along the minus strand of CBDBMZ010000003.1, from coordinate 4,822,113 downwards.
TTTGGCTACAACATCCATTCCCCCATTATATACGGGATGCAGCCGGATTTCACCGGCATGTCCTGACCGACTCAGTTCGAGCGACCAGTCACAAACGATTTATTATCAGTAGTTTATGGACCAATCTGGACAAGAGTGGACGCTCCCGGAATATCGCTGGTTGTTAAGGCAGGGCGAACACGAACAGGTTGTTCCCCGCGCTGGGCCGCAGCTCCGGCGTCAGCCCGAGGAACCCCGACGCGGTGCCGGCCGAGCCGGTGCCTACCGCGACGTACTGCCGCCCGTCGACCGCGTAGCTGATCGGGAAGCTCGTCACCGCCGAGCCGAGGTTGATCTCCCACAGGACCTCGCCCGTCTCCTGGTCGAACGCCCGGAAGCGCCCGTTCACGTCGCCGCCGAACACCAGCCCGCCGCCGGTCGCCACCAGCGACATGGTGGCCGAGCGCTGCGAGTGGAGCCAGCGGGTCTCCCCGGTCTCGGCCGAGATGGCCTGCACGGTGCCGACCTGGTCCATGCCCGGCGCCAACTGGTTGCGGACGGCGAGGGCGTAGTGGCTGCCGGCGTCGGTCGAGGCGAGCATGCGCGCGCAGACGTTGCGCAGGGGCATGTACATGGTGTTGGTCAGGGGGCTGTAGGCGCCCGCCTCCCAGTCCTTGCCGCCGAACCAGCTCGGGCACGCCAGCACCTCCTGGCCCTCGGCGGTGAAGACGATCTCGCCGTTGGGGGTGACCGCCCCGGTGGCGCCGTCGATGTCGGTGATGACGTTCTGGGGGACGGTCGGGGTGGCCCAGAGGAACTCGCCGGTCTCGCGGTCGAGGGTGTAGACGACGCCGGTCTTGCCGGGAATGCCGGTCACCACCCTGCGCGTCTCGCCCGTCTGGAGCCCGGGGTTGATCCAGCTCACGGCGGCGGGGTCCGGGGCCACGGCGGTGTCGACGAGGAGCCGCTCGAACGGATGGTCGAGGTCCCAGTGGTCGTTCAGGTGCTGGTAGTACCAGCGGATCTCGCCGGTGTCGCCGTCGAGGGCCAGCGTCGAGTTGTGGTAGAGGTGCGTGTTCTCGATGCCGCCCCGCAGGAACTTCGGGGCCGGCGAGGTGACCGAGGTGCCGACGTAGACGAGGTTCAGCTCGGGGTCGAAGCTGGGGGCGGTCCACGACCCGACGTGCACTCGGTCCTCGAAGGGCACGTCGCCCCACGTCTCGTCGCCGGGCTCGCCGGGGGCGGGCACGAGCCGCCGGCGCCACAGCTCGTCGCCGGTCTCGGCGTCGTGGGCCACGATGACGCACGCTTCGGGTCCCGCCCACGGGCGGCAGCTGCGGCCCGAGAACGCCTTGCCGGCGGCGGTGATGGGGCCCGACGAGTGCCGGGCGGGGTTCACGGTGTAGTCGAGGATCTCGGTCTCCCAGACCATCTCGCCGGTGCGGGCGTCGAGGGCGTAGATGTAGTCGTCGTTGCTCGTGTCGATGATGCGGGTGCCGTGGATGGCGATGTTGCGGTTCACGCTGACGAGGCCGCGGATATAGTCGTCGATGTCGTCGGGCAGGTCGCGGCGGTGCTCCCAGAGGAGATCGCCGGTCACCGCGTCGATGGCCTGGGTGACGTCGTTCGGGTTCGGCATGTAGAGGACGCCGCCGTAGGCGATGGGCGTGCCCTGCTGGCTGCCGGCGGCGAGGGCGCGCGTCCACACCATGCGCAGGTCGCCGACGTTGCCGCGGTCGATCTGGTCCAGCGGGCTGTACCCCCAGCCGTCGAGGGTGCGGCGCCACATGAGCCAGTCGGCGTCGGCCGGGTCCGCGAGCATGGCGTCGGTGACGGGGACGAAGTCGTCGCCGGTCTGGGCGGCGGGGTAGGCGATCCAGGTCAGCGCGATTGCCATGACGGCCGCCACGGACCGGCGGCGGACTGCGTTGCACCTTGCATGCATGTTTCTGACTCCTTCGCCTGCGCCGGCGCGTCGAGAACCGTCCGGCCGGCGTCACTCCCGTACGGCGTCTTCGCGTCGTTCGGCGATGAACTCGTCGACGACACGACCCGGTACCCTTCGCCGCTGGCGCGCGATGACCTGCGCCCGGTCGATGGCCGCGTCTACGGTGCGCAACCGGTCCCGTCTCCGGCTGGTTCTTCCCCGCTCCGGGATTCGGTCTCAAGGGCCATGGTCGGGCCATCCTACCACTCCGACGGGCGCCGCCTTGCCCGCGGCCGGCGCGCACGCCAGCCTGCCACGGCTTGGCTTCGAGGCGCCGCGCGACACGGTCCATCCCGCCGCCCGCGCGCCAGCTACTGCCACCGGAACACGCGCAACGCGACCACGAACGAAACCGCCCCCCAACCGGCGAGGATGCCGAGCTCGCCGCCGACGCCGGCCAGACCGTGGCCGTTCAGCATCACGCCGCGCAGCGCGTCGATCATCGCGGTGAGGGGGAGCACGCGGATGAACGGCTGGGCCGCCTCGGGGAAGTTCGTCACCGCGAAGAACACCCCGCTGCAGATGAACATGGGCATCATCACCACGTTCATGATGCCGGAGACGCCCTCGATGGTACGGGCGCGGCTCGCCGTCAGCAGCCCGATGCCCCCGAAGGCGAGGGCGCCGAGAAGCGCCACCGCCAGGAGGGTCGCGAAGCCCCCCTCGCTCCCGACGCCGAAGAACCAGGCGGCGAACCCGAGGAGCGCGAGCATCTCGAGGCCCAGGAACGCGAGCCGGGATATGACCAGCGACGCCAGGAAATGCGAGCGGCGCATGGGGGTGGCGACCATCCGCTTCAGCAGCTTGCGCGACCGCGCCACCACGATGCCGAACCCGAGCCCCCACATGCCCGAGCTCATGATGTTCATGCCGAGCAGGCCCGGCACCAGCCAATCGATGTACCGGCTGCCGGGGGTCGCGACCTCCTCGGTCCGGGCCGCCCCCGCGGGGGCGTGACCGGCCTCGCCGGCCAGGGCCCGGTCGACGAGCAGGCGCGCGAGGCGGCTCTCGGGGCGGACCGGGTCGTAGCGGTACGTGGGGGGCGATCCGGACACTACGACGAGATGCGCGCGCCCGTCCCGCAGCAGGGCCAGCTCGTCTCCCTCCGCGGCGGCGAACGGCTCAAGGTCGCCGGTGCGCGCCAGCGCGTCGAGGACCGGCGCCGCGCCCGGCGCGTCCCTGACCGCCACCGGCACCGGCTCCTCCCCGCGGGCCTGGAACGCGATGCCGAGGGCCAGGGCCATGAGGATGGGGAAGACGAAGATCCAGAACACCATCTCCGGCTCGCGGATGGTCAGCTTGAACCGGGCGAGGGTCAGGGCGGCGAGCGGCTGCCGCATGAGGCCGCCGTCAGCCATCGCGCAGGTGCCTTCCCGTCAGCGAGACGAAGACGTCCTCCAGGGTCGCGGCGTGGCTCGTGACCGAGTCGAGCGCGACACCGGCTTCCTCGGCGAGCCGCAACAGGGCCGGCAGCGTCTGCTGCAGGTCCTCGGCCCCGAGCTGCCGTCGGTCCCCGTCGCGGCCGACGCCCCTCACGCCGGGCAGCGCGGCCAGCCGCGCGTCGAGCTCGTGCCCGTCGGTGGCGCTTTCCTGCCCGGCCGACAGGCCGAACTCGATGACGTGGGCCGCCCCCAGGGAGGCGATCAGCTCGCGCGGCGTCCCCTCCGCGATGACGCGGCCGCCGTCGACGATGGCCACGCGGTCGCAGAGCACCTGCGCCTCGTCCATGTAGTGGGTGGTCAGCAGGATGCTGCCGTCCGCGGCCCGGAACCGCTGCAGCACCGACCAGAGCTGCCGGCGCGACTGCGGGTCGAGCCCCGTCGTCGGCTCGTCGAGGAAGAGCAGCTCGGGGTCGCCGACGAGCGCGCACCCGACGGCCAGCCGCTGGCGCTGCCCGCCCGAGAGCTGGACGACCCACGTGTCCGCCTTGGCCTCGAGGCCGAGGGTCTCGAGCACGCCGGCGACCGTCCTGCCCTCGCGATAGAACGACCGGAACAGCCCGATGGTCTCGGCCACCGACAGCCGCTCGTCGAACTGCGTCTCCTGCAGGTGGATGCCCAGCCGCTGGCGCAGCGCCTCGTCGTCGGCGCCCCAGCGCGAGCCCAGCACCTCGACCTCGCCCGCGTCGGGCGACAGCAGGCCTTCGAGGATCTCGATGGTGGTGGTCTTGCCGGCCCCGTTCGGCCCCAGCAGGCCGAAGCACTCGCCGCGATGCACGGTCAGATCGAGCCCGTCGACCGCGGTCAGGTCGCCGTAGCGCTTCACGAGGCCCCGGCAGTTGAGCGCCGGACTGCCGCCCGACGGTGGAGGCATCGGTGAGAGACTGCGCGTCATGGTCGTGGCGGCGCTCGATGGGCTCGCGTGCGGACTCGCACCCTGCGTTCGTCCACGATCCAGAGTTGACCGGCCAGGGAGCGCTCCTTCAGTGCGTGGAGCAAGCGCGTGAACACGCGTACGACAGAACGCCGGTCCTGGCGTTGCAGCCGCAGGACGATCAATCCGGCGAAATCGCCAGGGGGATAGGCGCGGATGTCAGCGAACCCGACATCGAACGCAACCAACACGCGACGTTCGCGTTTCAGGACGTCGGCGAGTCGGGAATCCGTGGCCCCCTGTAGACCCTCGTCCCAGACCGTCTCGACGTGGTGACCCGCCCGGCGCAGCACGGCCGACGTGTCCGGGTGCAGGTTCTCGTCGAGCTTGAAACGCACGGTTCAAGCCACTTCGCCGGGTAGCGTGAAAACCCGCTCCTTGGCCAACTCGGAGGCGTAGACGAGTGCGGCCTGCACATCCTCGACGGCAATGCGATACGCGTCCGCGATCGCGTCCGGGGGGTCGCCCGCGGCCAGGCCGTCGAGAATCACCGAGACCAGTACGCGGGTTCCGCGAATGCAGGCGCTTCCGTGACAGACGTTTGGGTCGACCGTGATTCTGTCGTGCCATGTCATGGACTCGTCCTCCGGGAACCGTCAGCTCGGTCAGCGCCCTGTCGCCGTCGCGGATGGGACTCGAGACACCCCGGATCCAACTCTAACTGAAGCGGCGCCGGTCTGGGGTGTGTCCCGGAGTCTGTAGTAGTTCGCCGCTGACTGACTCCCTGTTCAGGGGGGCCGCGATGCCATCGCCTCCACCCTCAGAACCGGAGCAGGCGGTTCACCTTGACGATGAACGCCCGGTTGTTCAGGACGGGGAACCGTCCGAACCCGTCGAGCCCGGTGTTCCGGTCCTCGTTGTAGACGACGAAGAGCTCGCTGCCGGGGCGGTACTCCCAGCGGAAGCGGATGTTCGCCGACACCTGGTCGAGGCGCGAGTTGTACTGCACGAGGGCACTCGCGAACATGAGCGGCGTCATCGTGTAGGTGGTCCGTGCGCCGACGAGATCGGTCCGGAACTCGCCCTGGGGCAGGTCGATCCAGTTGATCGACAGCGACGGCTCGACCGAGAACTGGTTGGTGATGGTGACCCGGCCGCGGCTGACCCCGAGGGTGGTCTTGGTGCCCCCGTAGAACGAGCCGTGCTCGGCCATGACGTTGGCCGAGAAGCGGCGCTGCTGGCCGAAGTTGTAGCCGAGCTGCAGGTTGGTGAAGTCGTAGCCGGCGACGGGGAGGACGACGTCGGGCGCGATGCGGAACGGGCGGGGCAGGAACTCGTACGAGTCGATGGCGCTGACGGTGAGCTGGTCGCTGTTCTCCAACTCGATGGTGAAGAGCCCCGTCGCCTCGCGGGTCTCGACCGCCCCGCCGAGGTTCTCCACGTAGGCCAGCGAGCCGGTGCCGACGAAGCGCCGCACCGCCGCGATCGACGCGGGCCGGGGGCTGAAGCGGAACTCGGCGAAGCTGCGCCGCATGTCGCGCCGCCGCACGAACCCCACCTCGGGGCGGAAGTCGGGGCCGATCAGCAGGTGCTCGAGCTGCACGCCGTAGCGGTCGCCGGCGTAGTCGAGGTGGCCCCGGTAGCTGGTGTCGTTGCCGGTCAGGCCGTTGGTCGAGGTGCGGGCCCAGTGGGTGTTGACGGTGAGGTCGTCGTAGAAGCCGAAGGCCCCGTCGACGCCGTACGCGGCGTTCGATCCGTCGCCGAGCTGGTGACGCGACCGGCCGGTGAACATGGCCCCGACGCTGCTGCGCCGCAGGACGTCGCGCTTGGCCCGCAGCACCGTGAAGTTCGTCGGCAGCACCTCGGGCGGCTCGTCGTCCCGCGCGCGGGGGTCGAGCAGGTCGGCGGGCGGCTCGTCCTCGAACGGGAGCGCGCCCGACTGGATGTTCAGGGCGCCGAGGGTCCAGAGGCCGGCGCGGCCAGTCAGCCGCCCCCCGGCCCGCAGCGGCACCTCCCGCGTCTGGTGGAGGCCGATGCGCCGGCTGTAGAACAGGATGGGCGTATCGCTGACGCCGGCGAGGCGGCCGCTCGTCGACGCCCCCCCGAAGCTGAACGTCCCCTGGTTCTCGAGGAAGAACTCGCGCTTCTCGGGGAAGAACAGGTTGAAGCGGGTCAGGTTGATCTGCTGCTCGTCGGCCTCGACCTGGGCGAAGTCGGGGTTGGCGGTGAAGTCGCCGGTCAGCCCCTGGGTGACTCCGTACTTGACGTCGATGCCGAGGTCGCCGCCGGGATCGTTGGTCGTCGTTCCCGACGCGGCGGCGGTGGTGACGTCGCCGATGACGTACGGCTTCACCTCGACCAGCCGCGACGCCTCGGGCGCGTCGATGCCCACGAGGGTGGCGGCGAGCGAGGCGCGGAAGTGCCCGCGCAGGCTCTGGGCGGCCGAGAGGGGGGTGAGGTAGGACGACTCGTTCCGCCAGCGGTTGACGCGCCGCGCCTGGAAGCCCCAGGTCTGCGGGCCGGCGCCGGGGTAGCGGAGCGACTTGAACGGCAGCGCCGTCTCCATCGCCCAGCCGCCCTCGAAGCGGCTGACGGCGACGTCGTAGACGGGGTTCCAGTCGAGGTTGATCTGCGACTCGTTGACGACCTCGGCGTCGAGGCGCCCTCCCACCGCCGACACCTCGAAGAGCACCCCGTTGCGGCGCGAGTAGAAGGTGTCGAACGACCACGCGAAGTTGTCGTCGCGCACGATGCGGATGTTGTCGCGCCGCATCTCGCTCGCGATGACGCGGTCCGGCCGCGACTCCCAGCAGCGGGCGACGACGTAGACCTGGTCGTCGTCGAACAGCAGCCACACCTCGGTCTTCTCCGAGGCCGGCGCGCCCTCCACGGGGTCGTTCTGGATGAAGTCGGACATCGACGCGACCCGGTTGTAGACCGCCTCGTCGAGCCGGCCGTCGATGCGCAGCGGCGTGTCGATGCGGACGGCGCGGACGGTCACGCCGGTGGCGTCGCGGGCGATGACCGCGGGGGGGACGGGGGGCGGCGGACCGAAGATCTGCGTCGGCCGCGGGGCCAGGCCCGCCTGGGCGGCGGCGTCGGTCGCCGCGCCCGCCGCCGCCAGCAGCAGGGCCGGAAGGATCAGGAAAGCTGCTATACTGATTGTTCCCCGACCGTGCGCCCTTAGCTCAGCTGGATAGAGCGTCTGGCTACGAACCCGTTCCCGATTGTCCAGAAACCTCAATAAACCCCGGTTTTGTTGCTGAAAACGCGGTCCTACAGAGGACTCCCGGGGACCGAAAAGGACTCTCGGGGACAGAAACGGCTGGCAGTACGGCTGGCAGTACTTCGCGCGAGTTCGTGGACGATGATCCAGGCCAGAACCCTCCAACCCCGTCCCATGCCCGCGCGAGTTGGGATGCCGCGGCTTCACGTTCACGTATCGGCTCACGCCTGCCGGTTCGGTCAAGGCTGTCGCGCCCGCGCCTGTTCCATGCATCGAGGTTCTGCTCCGCGCGCATGTTCCTGCCGACCGGTTCGACACACGGCGCTGGTCCACCAAGGTGCTGCGCCGCCCGCCTGCGGGAATCGGGGCGAAACCCTCCCCCCAAGCAGCGTGCGTCCCACAGGAGCTTGGAAAACCGCAAACACCGCAGTTTCCCACAGCGCCCACCGCCACCATCATCCTCTCATCACGATCTCGACACAAGATCGCTGAACCAGGCCACCGACGTGGTGTCGAGTAATCCGTCGGTTGGACGATCGTTGGCTCAGATCACGGACCACCCCGATCTACGGCTTGCCCGGAAGGGCTGAGCCGCCCGCGACCGGTCCGCACGCGCCCAACAGCTCATCTGTCGGTTCGTCGGGGCGCAACGTCTTCGCGACCCACCGGACCTCGCCGAGCACCTTCGCGTTCGCGGGCAGCGCGATCGACGGCCGGCCCGGTTTGTCCCGGACGAGAAGCCACCCCTGCCGCCACCTCTTCGCCCGACGTGTAACGACGCCCTCCGGCGTGCTCACCGTGTAGACCCGGCCGTCGACCAGTGCGGTGAATCGCGCGTCGATGAGAATCTTGTCGCCGTCGGATATCGTCGGCTCCATTCCGTCGCCACTGACCGACACCACGCGGCAGGCATCCGGGGGCGGGAGACTGAGGCCGTTGAGGAACACACGAGGGAACCATGCGCGCTTGGCAGGTGCCCCCAGCTCGGGCCACCCAGGCGGCTCCGCCTTCGGCCTTCCGCGGGAGCCGACGCCCGTTGCCGTATCTGTTGCTCGCCGACGGCGTAAATTCGCCATTTCTTCGCCACCCTAGCGGACGCGCAGCACCCCTGTCAATCCCCCTGGTCGGCAAGCCCGAGCGCGGCTCGCTCGATCGAACAAACCGCGCCCCATTGTCGGCCGTCGGCGCTGTTCGTGCCCGCCCGTTCCGGAAGATGCGAGCCCTCGCCGGCGACCAGCGCCAGGCAGGCGTGCCCGAGGTGAGCGCGCTCCGCTGGGCCGATGTCGACGACGCGGCCGACGGCGGACGGGGGTGCTGGCCACCGTCAGCCGCGGGGAAGAGGAACAACGGCGGTCGACCGACGGTCGTCACGCCCGGGGGTACTCAACCGCTCAGAGCCCCCACGCCAGTAGGACGGTCGGGTGCACGTGCAACGGCACGACCAAGCTGGCGCCGAACCGGATGCTGAGCCTGTCCGTCAGGCTCTTCGAAGCAAGCGCCTCGAGACTGGGCAGGTGCAGGACGTACTCGTGGGAACCGTCCTCGGTGGTCCACGCCAACAGCCCGCCGCCGATGCCGACGTGCAGACCGGTCCCGCCCGAGCCGACGGACCTGTAGCGGACGAGCACTTCGAAGTAGGTCGGGCGCCGACGCTCGACGCCGGCATGTCCGCGCAGCACACCGCCGAGGCCTACGAGCCCGCGTGCGGCGACGCCCCACCGGTCGTTGCCGTCCCAGGCGGTGACTCGAGCGTCGACGGTCGGCGTCGAGGGAACCGTGAACCAGTCGGCACCGAGGTTGAACGCGGCGTGGTAGCCACCGCCTATTTCGAGCTCGGCGCTGGGCTGGGCGAGCGCGGGGCGCCCCGCCATGAAGACGAGGAGGAGTCCCGCGCACAGCACGGCGTGAACTCGGTGTCGGTCAGCGACTGGGCGACGACGGCGGTGCGTGTCGAGCATTTTCCATCTCCTCCTCTGCCCGAGGAGTGCGCGACCGCGGTGGAAATCGGTTCAACCGGCTTCACCGCGTGGCCTGTGCGTGGTTGAGGCGAGGGGGCGTAGCGCCCGGGGTTGGTCCAGGTGATCCACCACCACGGGACCGCGGTGATCCGCGAGACGGTCGGCGCCGCGGCTCGGGAAGCCGGTCGTGGGTCCGCGGCACCGGCGCGATGCCGTGGCGGTGGGCCTCGGCGCAGGTGATACGGCCGTTGCGGTTGTCGTCGTAGAGGGTGAGAACGTCGGTTCCCCCGGCGGCGTTCACCGTCGCGCCCGTGGGCGGTGGCGCCGCGGCTGCAACGGTTCCTCGCGATGTCGGCGCATCCCGCCAGGGTGCGGGCCAGCGCATCGCGCTCGCGGCGGTCGACCGTCAGTCCGTAGGCCCGCTTCACGTCGATGACGCGTGCCGCGAACCAGCGGCGGTTCATCGCCGGCAGCCAGCCGCCCGCGTCGTGGTCCCGCTTCTGATGGCGGTTCACGCCCCGCGCCGCGAGCGTCAGGTTCCGCAGGTTCTCGGAGAACCGCCTCCGGGTCGCCCGGTCGGCCCGGCAGAGAACGCTGTCGTGGGCCTCGGACCGGGCCACGATGTGTTCGATGTCGGTCTCGCGCCTCGACCCGAACCAGCGCCCGGTGTACGGTCCGTAGACTCCGCCGAGGCGGTGGACGATGCGGTTGGCGCTTCCGATACAGGCGACCACGGTGCGGGCGCGGGGCCGGCGCGGGCGGCGGTCTTGACGACGCGGTTTCAGTCCGTTTGCCGGAGGCTCCGCGCGGGCTGAGCGGCTCCCGGCGGCGCCGGAGCCGCGGTCGACGCCCCCGGGGGGAGGTCCTCGCGCCGGGCGGGCCCACCTTCGGCCTCGGGCTGGACCGGGAACCTGTCCCGGCGGTCGTTCACGGCGCAACCGCCGACCGGCTGCCGGTCGGTCGATCAGGGCCTGCAGCACTCGCCCCTACGACGGGAAGATCCATCCAGCATTGACGAGGACGTCCCGTCGCAGATGGGCCTCCGCGTAGCCTTGGGCTTCTGCAAGAGCCAGCCAGTTGCTCGCAGCAACAAAATTACGCTTCACGCCCTGTCCGTTAGCGTACATCACACCGAGGTTGTTCTGTGCGCGTGCGTCTCCCTGGCCGGCCGCTCGTTGGAACCACTTCACGGCTGCTCCAGCGTCCTGCGGCACGCCCTGGCCGGTGGCGTACATCACGCCGAGGTTGTTCTGCGCACGCGCGTCTCCCCCGTCGGCCGCTCGTTGGAACCGCCTCACGGCTGCTCCAGCGTCCTGCGGCACGCCTTGGCCGGTGGCGTACATCACGCCGAGGTTGTTCTGCGCACGCGCGTCTCCCCCGTCGGCCGCTCGTTGGAACCACCTCACGGCTGCTCCAGCGTCCTGCGGAACGCCTTGTCCGGTGGCGTACATCACGCCGAGGTTGTTCTGCGCACGCGCGTCTCCCCCGTCGGCCGCTCGTTGGAACCACCTCACGGCTGCTCCAGCGTCCTGCGGAACGCCTTGTCCGGTGGCGTACATTACGCCGAGGTCGTTCCGCACGCTGGCGTTCGGCTGCGCAGCCGAAGCCAGCGTGTGTCCAAACAACCAAGTGTCGTGGAAAAATTGCTCTCCTAGCGAGGCTCCGCCTCAGACCGACGAGCATGTAGGGCTGGGCAGCTTCCGACGGTGAAGATGGACCCCGGCCGCTGCTCCAGCTGCGGCCCGAAAGCCGCGTTCATGGTCGCACAAGGGCGATGGTGGCCGTAGACTGGCCGGTGAGGAGCCCATCGACCGGAGTCCGGCCATGAAGGTAGCACGTTCCGTCGCCGAGGTGTTGGCAGAGCACACGACGCTGACCCTGGAGTGCATCGACCGGATGTACCTCAACGTCTACGTGCCCCTGCTCCAGAGGGCCGCCGGTGCGGCGTACTTCTTCCGCAAGATGCGGGGTGCAGCCGTGCCGTCCTCGGCCCTGATGGCCCCGATGACCCAGCGCTTCGTCGACGCCATCAAGAGCTTCGCTGCCCGCAACGGGATCGAGATCGTGACGTTCCGCCGCGGCGAGCGCAAGGACGACCGGACCCGGCAGTACCTCCGCGATTGGCCGGGCGTCGAAGGCGTCCTCTACATCGGCAAGGCCCAGGAGAAGGCTCGGGTGGTGCGCACCGAGCGCCGCCACGACCCCGCCACCGGCGACACCTACCCGTGGCTGGCCACCTCGACGGCGATGGTCAACCAGTTCTACTTCTACGCCGTGGACGACGACTTCGGTCCGTTCTTCCTGAAGTTCTGCTCGTACTTCCCCTACAACGCCAAGCTGTGCATCAACGGGCACGAGTACCTGAAGCGGCAGCTGACGAAGCGGGGCATCGCGTACCAGTCGCTCGACAACGGAATCCTGCGCTGCTCGGACCCCGAACGCCTGCAGCGGCTGGCCGACGGGTTGACGGCGAAGAAGGTCGACGCGCTGCTGCGCAAGTGGCTGGCCCGCCTGCCCCACCCCTTCACGGTCTCCGACCGCCAGCAGGGCATCCGCTACGACATCTCGATTCTCCAGGCCGAGTTCGCTCTGACCCAGGTCTTCGACCGGCCCGCGCAGGGGCGGGTCTTCTTCGAGGAGGTGGTGCGCGAGAACCTCGACATGGGTCGACCCGACCACGTGCAGTTGATCTTCGACCGGCGCGTCAGCCGGCGCACCCCCTCGCGGTATCGCACCCGCGTCATCACCGACGGGGTCATCCCGTCGCTGCACGTCGACTACAAGCACTCGCGGATCAAGCAGTACCACAAGGAAGGGCGCGCGCTGCGCACCGAGACGGTCATCAACGACACGTACGACTTCGATGTCGGTCGCCGGCTGAGGAACCTCGATGATCTGAAGAAGATCGGCTTCGCCGCCAACCGACGCCTGCTCGGCGTCCAACGCCTCAGCCACGACTGCACCCTCGGGGCCGACGTGCTCGACGAGCTGCACCGTCCGATGTGCATCGACGGCCAACGCGCCTCGGCGCTCCGCTTCGGCGACCCGCGGGTGCAGAGCCTCTTCGCGGCCCTGCTGCGCTTCGACCTGCTGCCGCAGGGCTTCCGCAACCGGGAGTTGCGCGAGACGGTGGCGGGGCTCTGCGGGCTCTCACCCGACGACTACGGCGCGGGCCGCATGACCTACGACCTGCGCCGGCTCCGGCTGCGGGGCATCATCGAACGGGTCCCCCGCACCCAGCGCTATCGGCTCACCGCCAAAGGGCTGTGCGTCGCCCTCGCCTACCACCGTACGCAGGCGAGGGTCCTGGGCCCCGTCCTGTCGGCGACCCTCGACGGGGAATCGACCACGCGGCTACATGAAGCCCTGGCCATCTACGATCGCGAGGTCCACCGCGCCTGGCACGGACAGGCCCTCGCCGCGTAAACCGTCGATCACCGAGAAAACCAAGCTGTCGAAATGGAGGCCGCCCCGAACTTGACTCAACTGTAAAGATCACGCTTGTTCAAGGAATCTAGTGATTCTGCGGCCTGAAATTCAACAAGGTCAGGTGTCGAGGAGCGCGCCAAGGCGATCGCTGGATCAAACACTACGCCAGCGTTGCTCGGGTGACCGTTGCTCAAGTGGCTTCTGCTCCAGTTGTGAAGCTCTCGGAGATCCGCGCGGATGTTGTCGATCTGCATGCTCAGCCCGATGGCGATTGCGACGAGGACGCCAATGACCCACTGGGCATCTCGGTTCGGAAGCATGATCCGGCATGCTAACTAACACACTTGCAGCGCCCAGCACGGGTACCGGGCGCCGCTCCGCCGCGGCCTGGCGGTGGAGAGCTGGCGTCCGATGAAATCCACGACGGCCGGCGGCACGAACTCGCGGGTGGCGGAGCACGCACAGCTGCAGGGCGAAGCCCAGCTTGTTGTGGGGGCGTCGCCGGGCCCCGATGTTCTGAGGTCCAACGACTGAAGCTGCCAGCCAGTGTCGCAAACGAACGTTTGGGACACGGAGGATGAGGAGGGTTCAGGTTGAACCGACGCCTGTCAGAATCGCGGCTTCACCGGTAACCCTCGGTCCGGTCGTAGAGCGCTTCGTCCGTCGGAAGCGTGCCCCGCGATCTGCTGCGCGTGCTCGAGCGTTCCGCCGTTTCGATAGGCGCGATCCGTCCCGTCGCCGCCTCGGGCGCCGCACGCACGGCGAGGCGTGCGTCCCCCCTGCAGCCGGTGCAGATGCCGTTCGAGGTCCACGATGGGCGTCAAGTTCACCGGGGCGTCGCACGTCCCGATGCAGTGGCGACGCGAAGCCTGGCAGCCAGCCCGCGGCCTGGTCGGCCGCATCTGATCCTCGGCAGGGTCCACAGGTTCGTCGACCAGGTGCGCGGCGGCCGGAGTGTCGCCCGGGGCCGGCGGGCCGAGCTCGGCGCCGGTGGCGCTCCGGGCTCGCCGCTCGAGGCATGTAGTCAACAGATGCGGACCACCGCGCCAGTCGTCGACTCTACCCCCCTTCCGCAAACGACCCGGACCTGGACGACGTGTCGCCGGACCTCACTATTCGACTCGCAGGTAGACCATCGGGTCGATGCGGGCGGCTCGATACGCGGGAAGCCAGCAGGCGGCAAGCGCGACGGCGACCAGCAGAAGCGGGGCTGCGGTGAGCGCCAGGAAGTTGTCCATGGTGAGTCCGAACAGGAGGTTCTCAAGCAGGCGGACGACACCCACAGCTGCGAACGACCCGAGGACGACGCCGGCCGCGACGAGCACGGCCCCCTGTCGAACCACGAGGCGCAGCACGTCACCGCGCTGGGCGCCTAGAGCCATGCGGAGCCCGATCTCCCGCTGGCGCTGCGAGACGGTGTAGCTGAGCAGAGCGTAGATGCCGAACGCGGCCAGGAAGAGGGCGAGGGCCGCGAACCCGCCCACGAGGACTGCATAGAAGCGGGGTTGCGCGACGGCGGCCGACAGTCTTGCGTCCATCGTCATCACATCGTCCATGCTGGCCCTCGGGCTCGCGGCGGCCACGGCTTCACGCAGGAAAGACACCGCGGCGACCGGATCGCCGGCCGTGCGCACCGCGACCGTCGCGTTGAACGTCACTCCGCTCACCATCCCAGCCTGTTCGCGCTGGTTCAGCGGCATGTACGCCTCGGCGTAGGCTCCGACCACGGACAGCCCGGCGTAGTTGACGTCGGCGACGACCCCGACCACCTCCCACGCCCCGGAGTCGGCTCCGATCGGCAGAACCTGCCGCCCGACGGCCGGCTCGCCGTCGAACAGATCCCGCGCCAACGTCTCGTTGACGACGAGTACCGGGCGGCCCCCGGCCCCGTCGCGGCGGTCGAACGTTCGACCGTTCTGGAGGCGCAACCTCATCGCGTCGAAGTAGCCTGGGCTGACGAAGTTGATCGTGGCTCGCGGCAGATCCTGGGGATCGGCGGACGTTTCCGCCCCGGGCACCCGGAACGCGGTCGCGCTCCCGCCGGCGGGGCCGAGCGGCAGGCGCGAGGAGACCCCTACGGCCTCGACACTGGGGAGCGCCGACAGCCGCTGCATCACACCCTCCGCCAGCTCTTCCTGGAACCGGCGCCCGTCTGCCTGGAGCGTACTCAGCGCGGACAGCATGCCCGATTGAGGCACGACGTTCGGGTTGCGGACGACCGCGGTGAGCACGTTGGCCGGGTCGTACCCGCGGTCGACGGTGATGAGGCGCATGAAACTGGTCAGGAGTAGTCCCGCCCCCATCAGCAGCACCAGCGCCAGAGCCACCTGCCCCACGGCGAGCGCCGCCCGGGTCCGGTTCGAGCGGAGCAGCCGGAAGCCGCCAGCGGACTGCAAGCTGCCTTCGTTCAGCGTCCGCGACAGATCGAGCCGAGACCACTGGAACGCCGGCGCGGTGCCGAACAGCAGCCCGGCCGCTACCGACAGCCCCAGCGTGAACGCCAGCGTCCCGCCGTCGATGCCCACTTCGCCCAGCCGCGTGATGTCGCCCGGGACGAACGCCGGCACGGTGTGCAGCACGATCACCGCGATGCTCAGCCCGAGCGCGCCACCGAGCACGCCCAGCACCAGGCTTTCGGTCAGGAGTTGACGGACGAGTCTCCAGCGGCTCGCGCCAAGCGCGGCGCACAGCGCCAGCGACCGCTGCCGACTCACGCCCCTCGCCAGCTGTAGTCCCGCCACGTTGGTGCAGGCGAGCAGCAGCACGAGCAGGGTCGCCGCGGTCAGCGCCAGCAGCGCCGGCCGGTACTCGCCGACCATCTCCTCCAGAAGCGGGACGACCTGCACACGCGGCGCGCCCTGCGCTCCGCCGACTGACACCACGCGGAAGTCGGCGCCCTGGAGCAAGGTGGTGGCCTCGGCCTGCGCCTGTTCCAGCGACACGCCGGGTGCCAGGCGCGCGATGCCGTCGAAGGTCGTCATGAGCACCATGCTCGTCGTCCCTGCCGCGAGCGTCGGCGGGGTGTAGGGCGGGACGACGAACGGTGTCCAGACCTCGTTCTCCGGATTGGGGAAGTTGAACCCCTCGGGGAGCACGCCGATGACGGCGTGGGGCTCTCCGCCCAGGTCGATGAGGCTCCCGACGACATCGGGGTCCGACGCGAAGTGGTTCACCCAGGCGCGGTGGCTCAGCAGCGCCACGCCGTCCGCTCCCTCCGTTGCCTCCCTCTCGGTGAAGACCCGCCCGAGGTACGGCGTCACCTGCAGCAGCGGGAACAGCGCCGGCGAGACGCTGCCCCCGCTCAAGTGGACGGAGCCGGACGGCCCCGTCCACTCCAGCGCGATCTCGCGGAAGGCTGCGAGGTGTTCGAACGACTCGGCGTCCTGCAGCAACGGCAGTGATCGGTTGGTGAGCGTCGCTCCGCGGGCGCCGAGGGTCTCCCCCACCCGTACGATGCGATCGGCGTCGGGGAAGGGCAACGGTCTCAGGAGCAGGCCATTAACGACGCTGAACATCGCGGTGTTTGCGCCGATGCCGAGGGCGAGGGGCAGGAGCGCCGACACTGCGAACGCGCGCTGCGCCGAGAGCCGACGCAACGCAGACCGGACATCCCGAACCAGCGTATCCATGTCGCAGCCTATTCGGGGGAGCCTTCCCAGTTCTGCGCCCGTTGTTCAGCCTCCTCGATCTGCTCTGATGTCATGCGCATGGCGGCGAGGCTATGCAGCTGGTCGGCTCCCTGGATGTTGCTGCCGCTACCTGACGCGGCGCGGGTCAACCACATGTAGGCCGTGATGTAGTCTCTCACCACGCCGAACCCGTTGACGTACGCCATCCCGAGGAGGACCTGTGCGCCGGTGTCGCCGCGCTCGGCCGCGAGGCGGGCCCAACGCACTCCTTCCTCGTGATCCTGCGGGGCGCCCATGCCGTTGAAGTGCGCTGCGGCGACGAGGGCTTGGGCGCGAACGTTCTCCTGCTCAGCGGCAATCCGGGCCCAACGAATACCTTCCTCCTGGTCCAGCGGGGTGCCGCGACCGTTGTAGTACGCCACGGCGAGCCGCGCTTGGGCGTCTGCGTCTCCCTCCTCGGCCAAGGCCAGGTCCGCCTCGAAGGCGGCCTTCTGGGCCCGCACTTCCTTGTCTGAGAACTCGGCGGGGAGATGGTCTTGCATCGGAACCGGGCTGTCCTCCTGGGCGCAGCCCGCAGCCAGACAGCAGGCGAGAGCCAGCCACCGTACGGTCGACGTCATGACGGGCTACTCCGGCAGGCCCGCCGGGGCGGGCAGGAGTTCGCTCGACGAGAGGGTTCTGTCCCCGTCGTTGTCGAGCGTGCGCAGCGACTGCGGCGCCGACGCGATCTCGGCCGCGGAGATCGTGCCGTCCGCGTCCGCGTCCAGGGCCGTCACGAGCGGGGAACTCTGCTGGCCTCCAGAGGACGGCGTTCCGCCTTGCGTCGCCATCAGTCCGAGGATGTCCGCGGCGGTTGCCTTGCCGTCTCCGTCCATGTCGGCACCGGCCAGGGCCTCCTGGAACTGCGGCGGCAGCTCTGAGAGCTCTACCGTGCCGTCGCCGGATCGGGTATCCAGGGTCACGATTCTGGTACCCTCGGGAATGTCGCTCAGGCCGCCGAAGAACATGCCCCGGGGGGGGCGCAGTTCGCCGCCCGAAATCTGCCCGTCGCGGTCCGTGTCGAGCGAGATGAGGGATTCTGCGGCGCCGTCGATCTCCGCGCTTGCGATGACGCCGTCGCGGTCCGTGTCGAGGGCCTGGAACGCGGGGTGCCGCGACGCGGATCCCGGGGGATCGGATTGGCCGGCTGTCGGCGGCTGACCCGTCACGACGCAGCTCAGCGCCGTGGCCAGCATCATGGCCGTTACGAGTCCTGATGTTCTTGGCTTCATCGATCGCACCTCATCTCGATATATAGAGTGGACGAGGCCGGGAGAGAAAAGGTTTCCCTCCCGGCCCAGTTCGCGACGCTCTAGCCGCAGATGATAATGCCGGCAGCCCCAGGCGATTGACGGTGAATGTTGGCCACCACGAGGAACTGACGATTATGACCAGCTGGTCATAATCGTCAGTTCCCCGTGACGGTGACGAACGGGGGCATCTTCCGGGTGTCCTCCGCTCGCATGATCCACAGCCAGCGTCGCTCGAGGCGAGGCTCTTAAAATATCGCCATCAAGATCACCAACTCGACCACGCCCACCACGCCCACGATCACCCCCAGCACGATCTTGCCCACCATATGCATCGGGGACTCTCGCTCCCCGCCGGTGTCCGGCGCGGACCACGGGGGGACGGCCACGCTCGGACGCCTAGCAACCAATGCCGCCAGGAGGGGATCCGGGGCGAGGCCCACTTCTCGCGCATAGGCCCGCACGACGCCGCGCGCGAAGATCCCATCTGGGAGCTGGGACACGTCGTCGCGTTCCAGGGCGGCCAGGACGCGCGCTGGAATCTTGGTGGTGTCTGCGATTTCGGCGAGGGTTTTCCCGTGCGCCTCCCGCGCCGCGGTCAACGGCGATCCGAGATCAGATGTCACCCGTGGTCGCGCGGGCGCGACCACCTGCGGCGCGCGGGAGGGTAATCCCGTGGCGACGATGGGAGTCACGGGTGCGCTCCGAGCCCATGGGCCAGTGGCTGCCGGCCGACCCATGCCCGCGGGCGGCGGAAGAGGCCGTCCCGGGCGCCGCAAGTCGAGTCCGGCGAGGAGACACAACCAGCGGACGAAGTGGCCGCCGCGCACGCGGCGTTGCGGAGCGGATGCGTGCGATGTGTGCATTGAGAATCCTCCTTCCTATCTCTATAGAGCGCCGATCGCGCTATAGAGCGCCGATCGCGCCGGTCCGGCGAGCCGTGAGCCAAAATACAATTGATGGTCCGTCGAAGACTCTCCCTCCGCCGTCGCACGACGCCTGAGCACCATTGTTCGTGGTCTCCCGGGGGCTGCTCGGCTGCGCGTGCTCCGGGAGACTGAGGGAACGGTTAGGGTAGCGAACCCAGGATCATGGTCGCCTGCACACCATCCGCCGAGCCCGCATCCGTTGCGATCGCCCGTTCGAGCCACTGCTTCGCACCCTCGATGTCACCGAGGTTGAGCGAGACCAGCCCCAGCTTGAACAGCGGCTTGACCCAGCCCCGATCCCGGTCGTGGGCCTTCTCGTACCAGTCGGCCGCCAGCTCGGCGTCCCCGGCGGCGAAGGCCGCTTCGCCCAAATTGAACAATTCCTCACGGCTGTTCCCCACGTCGTCGTCGCCGCCACCAGCCGGCGCGACGACCGCGGCGGGCCGCGGCCGACCGCTCGCGGAAATGCTCAGGCCCACCCGCGCGCGGCGCACGGCGCAGGAGATTCTCGCCTCCGGATCAGCGCCCGGCGGCGACTCGTAGGCGACGGCGTACTGTTGGCGGGTCTGCTCGTACTGCCGCGTGATCTCGGCCGCCATCTCCAGGAGCTTCTCGCCGATGGACTGGCTGGGGCCAGCGACCGTGTCGTACCAGCCGCCGGTGATCCGCGTCACGTCCTTCGCGATGCCCGTCTGGAATCCACGGCCGGCCGCGGCCCGCTGAGTGTAGAGGCCCAGCGCGTGGATGGCCGCACCCCGCTCGACTGCCCGCTCGATGAAGGCGCGGTACCGGCCGTCGGTGAGCGTCCGCTGGGCCGGGCCGTCCGTGGTGACCACCGCGAGCACCGGCCACCGCAGATCGTCGTCCCAGCGATCCACCGTCTCTTCCAGGCCCGCGAAGAACCCCGCGGCGTAATCCTCTTGCACGAAGAACCGCGCAAGCTCATCGAGCACCTCGCCGTGGTCGTCGGTGAAGTCCACCACCATGCGCGGCCGGCCCGACAGCAGCACCAGCCCGATCTCGCTGCCCTCGGGCAGGGCCTGCACGAATCTCGGGAGGTAGACGCGGAAATACCGGAAGAACGGCAGCGCGCCGTCCGCGTCGTCGACGATCAGGGCCACGCGCAACGGTTGGTCGACGAGCTCGACGCGCGTGACGTCGACACGTTCGCCGTCGTGCTCGATGGTGAAGTCGCCCGCGCCGAGGTCGGTCACGGGCTCGCCGTCGAGGTCGGTCACCTTGATGAATCGCTCGACGTCCTTTGCTTGAACAATCCCGGACCCGGCCAGGAAGACGATCAGGACGACACTGCACCGTCGGACGAAGCGTTGGTTTGTCACGGTGGTCCCTCCTTTCAAGCGAGGCCAGCATCCCGCTCCTGCGGGTGGTCCGGGCGGTTCACTCTTTAAGAGAGTCTGGGGAGGGGTGTGATTACAGAAAATTTTTCGAGCGCCGCCCTGACCGCGCGGCGACTTCCCCGGAACACGGCCGCGCGGGGGAACCTCTGGAGGGACCGAGCAGGGACCGTCAGCTCGGTGCCCCCCGGTCTCCTGGCCCAGCAGCAGGACGTCGACCTCGGCGCTCAGTCCCTGGGCGAGCTTGCGGGACCAGCCGGTCCTGCTGCTGCGCCTCGACGAGCAGCGTGACCAGCTCGGCCGCGATCACGAAGCGCACCCGGTAGTGGTGCTGACAGAGCGCGTGTTCACGTGACGGCAGGCTGGGGTGGGAACCGTTGGCCCTGGAACGATACTCCACCTGCCGGTGCCGAGGGGGGTGCTGCTGCGGGTCCGGGACAGCGCCGCCGACTACGCACGGCGAGTCCCGACCTGCCGCGCGTTCGGGGGATGCCGCCGGCGAGCCGCTGGTGCCGTCTCCACCCTCCGTCGTGCAAGAATAACCCGCGCATGAGCAGGTCGAAGCCACCGGCGGCGAGGCTCGCGATACATGAATCGGTCCGGTGTCCGCTCCTCAAGCAGGACGCTGAAGCGTGGATCCGGTGCTGCACGGCCCGGTTTCTTCCGCTCGCCCGGCGGGTCGCAGGCGATGACGCGACGGCCCATGACGCGCTCCAGGAGAGCTGGATCATCGTCTTGCAGAAGCTCAGGCAGTACCAAGGCGGTCCTCCCGCATGTTCTTGGGTGGCCGCCATCGTACGCCACGAGGCGGCACACCGCCTCATGGCCGAACGACGACACAGGCTCCCGGCAGCCACCGGCGACAACGAGCCCGCGGAGTCGGAGTCCTGGGTCCGACCACTCGCCGATGCCGCGTCCCCCGAGTCGGTCCTGTACTTCCGCGAATTGACGCGCGTGCTGCTCGAGGTGATCGACGAGCTGCCGCCCGCCTTCCGCGATGTCGTGCGGCTCCGCGACTTGGAAGACCGCCAGCCCGCGGAGGTCGCGCGCCGACTGCATCTCTCTCGGGCGAACGTAGCCGTGCGCTTGCATCGAGCCCACCGCCTATTGCGTCCGATCGTCGAGCGCCGCCTTGCCGGAACTCCGGGCGGCCGCCCGTCGAATTCCCCTGCCCGTTAAGCGCCACGAAGAGCAGAACGACCGCGAGGGAAATTCGTCTCGCCGGCGGGGGCCCCGCCGACGTCGAGACCCGGTTTCCCGGATCGGCTGAAGGCCTCGTTTCGCCCAACCTCGGGGCGCTCCCCCCGTTCAGATCACGATGCGCTCGATCTCGTCGACGGTCACCGTGTCCGCCGTCCGGTCGTAGAGCTTCGTCGTCTTCGGAGACGCATGCCCCGCGATCTGCTGCGCGTGCTCGAGCGTCCCCCCGTTCGACAGGTACGCCGTGATCCCCGTCGCCCGGAACGTGTGGCAGCACGTCGAGGGCGGCAGCCCCGCGACCGCGGCCCGCCGCTTGATCATCGCCAGCACGAGCCGCCGGTCGAGCGCCCGGCCCGTCAGCCGCCGCCCCGCCGGGTCCATCGTCTGGAAGAGTGCCGCCTTCGGCTCCTCGAGCTTGCCCGCCTCGACGTAGGCGTCGAGGGCAGCCGCCGCACGGTGGTGGGCCGGCACGTCGTGCCGCTTCCCGCCCTTCTCATGGAGCCTGAGCCACGCCCGGTTCGCCTGCCCGAAGTAGTCCTGCCGCCGCATCCCCAACACCGCGCTCACCCGCGCGAAGCTGTAGAGCATCACCGAGAGCAGCGCCCGGTCCCGGAGCCCGGCCAGCGAGCCCGTGTCGATCGACTGGAGGAGCTTCCTCGCCTCCGCCGGCGAGAGGACCGGCGTCGCGCCCTTGGTGACGACGTGCTTCGGGCCCCGGACCGCGGCCGCGGGATTCACCGGCAGGACCTGGCTGACGACGAGCCACGGGTCGTTTGCGGGAGGGGGCGAAATACTACGCTAAGCGTTTCGCGGTGCCCCGACGGTCGGTGTCCGGGCCTGCCGCACCTGGGGCTTTCGACAGCGCGAACTTCCCGCCGCCCTTGCGGGCTGCGCCCCGCGTCTAGGACGGCCGCGTCTTCTGGTACTCCTGCCACGCCTCGCTGATGGCCTGGAATCGTTCCAGGTTTCCGGTCTCCCGGTCGGGGTGGTGGAGCTTGGCGAGCTCCTTGTAGGCTTGCTTCACGGCGACCGCCGGCGCTTGGCGGTCGATTCCCAGGACTTCCCACCAGGGCGTCGGGGCATCGCCGGCGGTGAGCCGCTTGTATCCGGCGAACGCCTGGCGGACAGAGCCCACGCCCCAGCGGTCGATGCCCCGGAGGGCCCCGATGTGGGCGGCGACGGCGGCGATGTTGTCCTCGACCCGGAGCCACCGGTCGCAGGCGAGAACCAGCCCTTCGGGCACCGACTCGAGCTTGAAGTACACGGCCGCCCCGGGATCCTCCGGCGTCCTCTGGCGGGCGTAGGGCAGCCCGTCCCGGCGGACGGCGACGTTCGTCGACACGACCAGGTTCGCGGCGCCGAGCAGGCGGCACTCGCGAATCAGGCGGCTCGTGGCGTCGGTCATCGAGAGCAGGTCGTCGACGGCGCGGGCGTTCCTGAACCGGGCCCGGTCCCGGTCGCCGGGCCGCGTTCTCGGCCATCCGGTCGGCCATGCCAGGGGGTAGGGTGTCGGGTTGTTCATGTCGGTCGTTCAGGAGCCGAGGACCTTCCGGCCCTGCTCCCGCAGCTGGCCCTGCGGGCCGACGTACCGGTAGAGCGTCACCGGCCTGATGCCGAGCTCCCGGCACAGCTCGGACACCGACGTGTCGCGGTGCGCCATCGCGGCCTGGGCCAGCCGCACCTGGGCTTTCGTCAGCGCGAACTTCCTCCCGCCCTTGCGGCCGCGGGCTCTCGCGGCCTTGAGCCCGGCCACGGTCCGTTCGCGGATCAGCTCCCGCTCGAACTCGGCCAGCGCCGCGAAGATGCCGAACACGAGGCGGCCGGCCGCGGTCGTGGTGTCGATCTGCGCCCCGTCGCCGGCGATCACCCGCAGGCCCACCCCGCTGGCCGACAGGTCCTGCACGGTGTTGACCAGGTGGGCGAGGTTCCGGCCGAGGCGGTCGAGCTTCCAGACAACGAGCACGTCGTCCCTCCGCAGGGCGCGCAGACAGCTGTCGAGCCCCGGCCGGTCGTCCCGGACGCCGGACGCGAGGTCGTGGTAGACGTTGACCGCGTCGACGCCGGCCGTCTCCAGGGCGTCGCGCTGCAGGTCCAGCGACTGCGAGCCGTCCGCCTTCGAGACGCGGGCGTAGCCGATCAGCCTGTGTCGCAAACGACCGTTTGGGACATCCGAGTGCGGGCCGCTTCAGGCGGCCGCCTCCGTGTATTTTATGCCGTGTCTCATTCAACGTTCTGCATACGTCAAGTGAGAGAGAATGGCACGGAGAACCGTCCTGACCAGCCGGCAGAGGTCGGCCCTGTTCGCCTTGCCACAGCGCGAGGCGGACCTGCTGCGCCACTACACCCTGAGCGACGAGGACCTGCAGAACATCGGGGCCCGGCGGCGACCCCGCAACAAGCTGGGCTTCGCCCTGCAGCTGTGCGTGCTCCGCCACCCGGGCCGTCTGCTGGCTCCGGGCGAGTTCGTGCCGCCGGCCGTCGTGGATTTCATCGGACGTCAGCTCGACGTGGACGGGGACGACCTCGCCCACTACGCGGTTCGATCCGCCACCCGGCACGACCATCTTGCCGAGCTGTGCCGCCTGTACGGATTCCGGTCCATCTCGGGCGGCGCGGCGCGTGAGCTCGTCGAGCGGCTCCGAGAAGAAGCGGAACAGGCGCAGTCGAACGAGGACTTGGTTCGCAGGTTCGTCGAGGCCTGCCGACGCACGCGAACCATCCTGCCGGCCACGACGACGATCGAGCGGTTCTGCGCCGACGCGCTGGTCGACGCGGAGCGCCGGATCGAAGCGCGCATCGCCGAGCGGGTTCCGCCCGGGCTTCGACGCGACCTCGAGCATCTGCTCGAAGAGACGGTCGACGCCGGCGTGACGCGGTTCGTCTGGCTCAGGCAGTTCGAGCCGGGCGGCAATTCCGCCGACGCCAACCGGCTGCTGGACCGCCTCGAGCACATCCGGCGTCTCGATGTTCCGGAAGGCCTCTTCCACGAGATCCCTCCGCATCGGATCACGCGGCTGCGCCGGCAGGGGGAGCGCTACTTCGTCGGCGGGCTCCGCGAGCTCCCGGACAACCGCCGCCTCGCGATTCTCGCGGTCTGCGCCGTCGAGTGGGAGATGTTCCTCGCCGACGCGGTGGTGGAGACCCACGACCGGCTCGTCGGCAGAACGTATCGCGAAGCCGCCCGGGGCCTGCGAAGCGCAGCTCGGGGGCGAGACGGCCGCGGTCCGCGAGGCGCTCCGGGCATTCGCCGAGCTGGGGACGGCGCTGCTCGGCGCACGGGACACCGGCGAGGCCCTCGATGCGGTGATCGCGGACGGTCCGGGCTGGGAGGGCCTCGGCGACCTTGTCGCCAAGGCGGCCGCGCTGGCGAGCACGGCCGTGTCGGATCCGTTGAATCACGTCTTGGGGGGCTACAGCCGTTTCCGCCGCTACACGCCGCGCATGCTGCGCACGCTGGACATCGAGGCGTCGCCGGCGGCCGGCCGACGTCGTCGAGACGGAGGCCTCCACCCGGCGCTCGTGCTCGTCTGCCTCGGCGTCTTCGGCACGGTGTCCCAACGGGTCGTCCGCCGCCGTCGCGAGTTCGCCATCCGGATGGCCCTGGGCGCCACGCGGGGGCGCATCGCCCGCCAAGTGTGTGCGCACGGACTGCGGCCGGTCGTCGCGGGTCTGGCCGTCGGCCTCGTCGTGTCGCTCGCCACCGCCCGGTTCATCGAGACGCTGCTGTTCGGCGTCGCACCCTTCGACCCCGTCGTGCTCGGGGGCGCCGCTCTCGCCGTCCTCGGGCTCGGGGCGGGCGCCTGCGTCTTGCGAGTGCCGCCGGCCCGGACGTTGAACGCGGACTGAACGGAGCATCGCCATGAATCTGCAGCAGAGCCCGGCTGCCTTCCACCGACGATGCAGGACCGTCGCCGCACCCTGCGCTCTGCTGCCTCTCACGCGCTTCGAGGCGGGCAACGCAACTGTTTGATGGACTGGGAGCCTCGGGGGCACCCCGTGAGTCCACCATTCGGCTGTGTACAGCCGGTCGGCGGGGGCGGCGGGGAGCCACGCCGCGGCGCCCAGGTGCGCAGCCGCGAACGGTAGGCGGCGAGGGCCCGGGCGGTCCGCTTCCCCGGCGGGCTCGCCTCGCCGGCGAGGCGAGCCCGCAAGGGCACGCCGCCGGCCACCGCCGTGGAGTCGCCCGCCAGCGCCCGCCTTGTGGTCGTGGAGCTGGAAAGGGTGGCATCGTCGAGCGGCCCGCCGGCGAGCAGACGTTGAGGCGGGGGAGCGCCCCGGCGAACGTCCGGCCGCTGTTCAGGCTCATGAAGGCCTCCGCCAGAGAGCGCAGGTCGACATTCGGGCGCTGGAGGGCGGGGGTTCGGAGATCCTTCGCCCCCGGAATGCCCTCCTCGGCCGCGGCGTCGCCGGGCGGGTCCGGAGGTCTGCCGGCCCACGTCGATGAACTCGCCGCGATCCTCGGGCGCCCGAACCGCGCCGCCGCCGGCGTCGTGGCCGCGGAGGTCGCTTCGGCAACAGCCGCGACCGCCGCGGCGTCGAGCCGGAGGCCCCGGCCGGCCCGGAATCGCCGCCTCCGGCCCCGACGTCGAGCCGGACACACAACCCGCCAGGCGCGGCCACAGGCGCGTCGGACGGCGGGTCGACGTCCCGGCCGATGTCGCCCGCGCGAACCCGTCCTCGCCGCCTCCAGCCGGCCCGGCGGCCCCTCGTCGCTGAGGACCTCGACGGTGCCCGCGAAGCCCCGGTGGCTCCTCGCCATCCCCCGACGCCATCAGCTAGCTCGACAACCTCGACGACCAGCAGCTCCTCACCCGCCGCGACATCGACGTCGGTCCCGGCGACCGGCGTACGGCTCCCAGCGCCAGCCGTCGCGGTGGTCGGGCAACTTGAACGGGCCGCCCGACGGTGAAGATGGGCGGTCAGGCCCATGCTGACGTCGCCGTAGGGGCCGGTGCGGATCAGCCGCGCCTCGGTGCGTAGGGTGCCGTCGACGAAGGCGACGCGGCGGGGGCGGTCCGCGTCGGTCGGCCGGTGCGCAACGAACGGTCCGGTCTGCCGGGTCAGTGGAGCTCTGAATCCGTTGCAGGTGCGATGCGTGTCCTCTCGACGCCTACGGGGCATACGACGCTCGTCCGCGACCAACCCTGATTCGTCTGGCGCGACGGCGACCCCGAGCTTGGCCGGGGACGGACGACCCCAGATCCCGCTTCCGGCGGCCCGCGGCGGGCAGTCGCTCGAGCGCGAGGAAGCTCCTCGAGACGATCGGCACGGGCGCCCTGGCCGGGCTCGGGACCAGCCCCCTATATCTGGGGGGTTATGGTGTGCTTGACTACAATGGAATGGGTTGATACGGTAGACGCGCACCATGCCTGTTGGTTCCCGTTCTGGCCCGTCCGTACCCGCTGGAGTTCAGGAGCCGCCGTCTCGACTTGGTGAGATTCTGACGCTCGCCGAGGTTGCGGAGTACCTGAGGATTCCCAAGAAGACCGCCTACAAGATGGTCCGGTCCGGTGAGCTCACCGCATTCAAGGCGGGAAAGCACTGGCGGGTACTGCGGGCAGAGCTTGGCGCGTGGATTGCCAGAAGATCTGCCGGAGGTGGGGAGCAGGCGACATGACCGGGTCCGGGCGCGTGTCGTTCTCAGGGCACGAGACCTTTCCGTTCCGGTACCCGTGGCTGAAGAAGGCGGTGGATGCCGCCGACGGGAACCCGCACGCGTTCGAGGCCGAGGACGCGATGATCAAGCTCGGCGTCGGCAAGAACATGGTGTCGTCGATACGCCACTGGGCCTTGGTGACCGGCATGCTGGAGCTGGAGGAAGCACCGCGGCGGCGCGGAAGTCGCAGACGGTCGCTGGAGCCGAGCGAACTGGGCAGGTCCCTGCTTCTCGACGGGGGTTGGGACCCGTTCCTGGAGGACCCCGGCACGCTGTGGCTGCTCCATTGGCAGCTCGTGAGCCGTCCGGAACGGGCCACGACCTGGTGGTGGGTCTTCAATCGATACCCCGGCACGATCTTCACGCGGGGCGACATCCAGGAGGCGCTGGAGGCACTGGGCGTGCAGAGCGGGTGGACGCGGTTCACCGGCGCGTCGCTGAAGCGCGACATCGACGTGTTCGTCCGCACGTACGCACCTGTGCGGCGCCGCAACGTTCTACTCGAAGACACGCTCGACTGTCCGCTCGTCGAGTTGGGGGTGATCCGCCCAACGAGCCAGCAACGGGCGCTCGCGATCGTGCGGAGCGACCACGAGTCGCTGCCCGACGAAGTCTTCGCCTACGCATTGGCGAAGTACCTCCAGCGGCAGCCGTCGCGGGCGCAGACCGTTACTCTTGAGGAACTGTCGTTCGGTGACGGCGCGCCGGGGCGGGCGTTCTGCCTCGACGAGCCCGGACTGCTCGGACGGCTCGACCGCATCGAGGCCCTGACGGACGAGGCGATCGTGTTCGACGAGACGGCCGGCCTGAAACAGATCTACGTGCACAGCGTGCCCGAGCCGATGGCGTTGCTGCGCCGCTACTACGATTCGTGGTCGGTCGAGGCCGCGTGATGATGGACGCCAGCCCGGAATCGGCCAATCTCGCGAGCCTCGTCGAGGTCGAGCGCCGCTTTCGGCGCTCGGTGAACCTCGACCGCGACGCGGGGTCCACGGAGGCTCTCGACGGCTACGTCGTCACGCCTGCAGTTCGCCGCGCGCTCTCGCAGATCACCGAGGGGCTTGATGATGCGGCCGGCGATCGAGCGTGGAGCCTGGTGGGTCCCTACGGGTCGGGCAAGAGCGCGTTCGCCGTCTTCCTCGCAGACCTGCTGTCGGGAAACGGATCCCCGGGAGGAGACGTGGCCAGAAGCCTCCTCGCCGCCCCGGACGGGCTCGCAACGCCGCAGCAGTCGCTGTTTCCCGCCCTGCTGACCGCCGAGCGGGCACCCCTGGACACACTTCTCTTGAAGTCCCTGCGCTCGACGGTCGAAGACATCTGGGCGACTCAGCGGGGTGCGAAGCCACGGATACTGAAGACCATCAAGCGGCTGTTGAACGGATCGACCCCGTCCCTCTCCCGATGCGCGACATCCGACGTCGTCGGGTGCTTCGAGGAAGCGGTCCAGACGATAGGCGACAAGACCGGCGCGGGCTTGCTGCTCATCGTCGACGAGGCCGGCAAGGCGCTGGAGTATGCGGCGCAGAAGCCGACCCGCGGGGATGTCTACCTGCTGCAGGCGCTTGCGGAGGCCGCGGCACGCAGCAACGGCTTCCCGTTCGTGATCTTGACGGTCCTGCATCAGTCGTTCGAGCGGTACGCTCACCAGTTGGGGCCGTCCGATCGGAACGAGTGGGCCAAGGTCCAGGGCCGCTTCGGCGAGCTCGCGTTCCGCGAAGGGGGCGACCAGATCATCCGCCTCACGGCGGCCGCGATTCGCCGGATCGGTGAGCCTCGCGAGGTTGCGCAGTGGACCCGGGCTGTCTCGGCCACGGCAACCTGGGTCGCCGAAGGCACCGGCTGGAGCGAATCCCGACTGGCCGGATACCTCGACGCGTGTTGGCCGCTCCATCCCATCACCACTGCCTTGCTCGGTCCATTGTTCCGGGGCCGTCTGGCCCAGAACGAACGGTCGCTGTTCGCGTTCCTCTCCGCTGGCGAGCCGCTCAGCTTCCGTGACTTCCTGCGAACGCACGGGCCGGACTGTCTGTACACGGTCGACCGGCTCTACGACTACGCGACGGGTATGCTCGGAGACCGCGTCCTCGGTCGGGACGGCCGCCAGTGGGCGGAGATCGATACCGCGATCCGGCGACTGCCCCCGGAGGCGGATGCGGTAGACGAACAGGTGCTGAAGACGGTCGGCCTGCTCGGGATGCTCGGCGATCAGGTCGGCCTTCGTGCGTCGGCCGAGATCACCGCGGCGTGTGTCGGTGAGAGCGAGGCGGTGCAACACGCGCTGGGACGCCTCAAACAGCAGTCGGTCCTCGTGTTCCGGCAGTTCCGCGATGCGTTCCAGATTTGGGAAGGCAGCGACCTGAATCTCGACGATATGGTCGTCCACGCCGAGAGCCAACTGCCGAACGACTTCTCGGTAGCGCAGGCGCTGCAGCGTCAGGCGCCGCGGACACCGCTCGTGGCGCGCCGGCACCTGTTCGAGACCGGCACCCTGCGGTTCTTCGACGTGCGTTTCGTTGACTCTTCCCGCCTGATGTCGGGCGAGGAGGCTAACCTGAGCGTCGAGGGTGACGGCTTGGTGATCCTCGCGTTGCCGCGAACCGAGCCGGAGGGGGAAGATACCAGACAGCAGCAGGGCATCGCCGGGCTGGCGATCGAACGGCTCGGCGAAGGCAAGCCGGTGGTGCTGGTAGTCCCCGAGGCCTCGGCCCGCTTGGCTCAGCTCACCCGCGAGCTGGCCGCCGCGCAGCTCGTAAAGACAACGACGCCGGAGCTACAGTCCGACCCGGCGGCGAGAACCGAGCTCAGCAGCCGAACAGACGAGCTTCAGCGACAGATCGCGGCCGAGGTCGAGCGGGCGTTCGACCCGGGACGGAGCGGTTGGTTCACTGGCGGCGAGCGATTGGTCGTCGCGTCGTGGCGGGACGCCTCGAGAGCCCTGTCGAATCTGTGCGACGCGCACTACGGCGAGGCGCCCCGGATCAGGAACGAGCTGCTGAACCGTCGCTCGCTCTCGACATCGGCGGCCAAGGCGCGCCGGAACCTGATCGAGGCGATGATCCTGCGCCGCGACGTCGCCCGATTGGGGTTCCAGGGCAATCCGCCCGAGTTCAGCATGTATCGGTCCGTGCTTGAGTCGCACGGGCTGCACCGCCGTCGCGCGGGAGCGTGGGGATTCGGAGCGCCGAGGCCACCGCTGAAGCCGCTGTGGAAGGCGATCGACAGCTTTCTCCGAGAGACGGAGGCCGGCCGACGGCCGCTGGGCGAGCTGTACGACCGGCTACGACGTCCACCGTTCGGGATCAAGGACGGCCCGCTGCCCGTCATCGTGGTTGCCGCGCTACTCGCGAGGGACGATGACGTTGCGGTCTACGAGCGCGGGTCCTTCATGCCGGCTTGGACGCCGTCGCACGCCGAACGGCTGCTGCGGTCGCCCGACGGGTTCGAGATCCGGCGGTGCCGCATCTACGGTCTGCGCCAGTCGGTGTTCACCCGCCTTGCCGAGATGTTGCGGCTGTCGACCGGACGTAAACCCGCGCTCCTCGACGTAGTGCGAGGCCTCGTGCGGTTCGTTGCGAGCCTGACACCCTACGCCCGCCGGACCCTGAGAGTCTCCGAGCGGGCTCGGAGTATCCGCGAAGCTCTGGTCCGCGCCCGGGAGCCGGCGCAACTCGTCTTCGACGAACTGCCAGAGGCGTGCGGGTGTCCGCCGTTCGGCGTGACTCGGGCAGGAGCCCGGCAACGCGTCGACGAGTTCGTGGGGACGCTCGAGGCCGGACTCGGCGAGATCAGGAACGCCTATCCCGCGCTGATCGAGCGGGCTTGCGCGGTATTGGCCGACCACCTGAGTCTGCCGACGACAACAGCGGACCTAGCGGCAGAACTTCGGAGTCGGGCTTGCCACCTCGAAGACGTCGCCGTCGAACCGATGCTCAAGAGCTTCGCGTTGAGGGCCTCCGACGAGGCGCTCGCGCCGGACGATCTGGTAACCTCCCTGCTGACGCAGCTCGCGAGCAAGCCGCCCCACGAGTGGTCTGACGCCGATGAGGATCACTTCCAGGTTCGAGTTGCGCACGTGGCACGAGCGTTCCGTAGCGCCGAGTCGCTCCTAGTCGCCCGCGACGGAGCGGACGACGGGCAGCGTCTGCTCAGACTCGCGGTCGCGCGGCGTGGTCATCCGGAACGCGACCGTGTGCTTCCGTTGCGGCCCGCCGACGAGGCGCGGGTTGCAGCGCTCCGTGACCGGATCCTGAAGACGGTGACGGGGAGCGGCTCGAAGACCGCCGCTTCCGACCGCGACCAGGCGCTCACCGCGCTGGCCCTCGCGGCGGAGTCGCTGATCGACGCTTCGGGGCTGGAGCCACCCGGGAAGGACCGACAGTGAGCGACCGCGTGCGCCATATCCTGAGCATGTCTGGCGGCAAGGACAGCACCGCACTCGCCGTGTACATGCGCGACCGCGAGCCCTCCATGGAGTACGTCTTTTGCGACACGAAGAAGGAGCTGCAGGAGACCTACGACTACCTCGACAAGGTCGAGGCGTACCTCGGCAAGCCAATCATCCGGCTGAACGACGAGCGCGGCTTCGACCACTGGTTGGAGGTCTACGGCCACTATCTGCCGTCCCCGCAGATGCGCTGGTGCACGCGCCAGCTCAAGATCCGCCCGTTCGAGCGCTTCGTCGGGGACGACCCCGTGATCAGCTACATCGGCATCCGGGGGGACGAGCACAGGGACGGCTACATCTCGTCGAAGCCGAACATCACGCCGCGCTATCCCTTCAAGGATGACGGCATCACGGAGCGCGACGTGTACCGGATTTTGGACGAGTCAGGGCTAGGGGTGCCCGAGTACTACAAGTGGCGGACCCGCTCTGGGTGCTACTTCTGCTTCTTCCAGCGGAAGGCTGAGTGGTTGGGGCTCAAGGACAACCATCCGCAGCTCTTCCAGGACGCCAAGGCCTACGAGAAGACCGACGCAGAGACCGGCCGCCGCTTCACGTGGTCGCAGAGCGAGAGCCTCGACGAGCTCGCGAGTCCTGACCGCGCCGACGAAATCCGCCGCCGCCACCTTAAGGTCCTCCAGGCAGAGAAGGCCTCTCGACCAGACCGCCCGCTCATCGAGGTGTTCGGCGAGTCCCTGGATCACGAGAACGACGAGGAAGGCTGTCTGATCTGTCATCTCTGAGGAGACGTTGCTTCGCGAGATGAGTACTGCCGCCACCCACAAGACCGCCATCCAGCGGTGGTCGCTGTCCGCCCCGCCGCCCTCGCGCTCGAAGACCGTCTTCTCTCCACGAAAGCCACGTTACGGGTGCGGCCGTGGCGGTGACCTGAAGCGCCTCCACCACATGGGGGTGCCCGTGACCGGCCGGAATCCCGCGTTCCCGGACGACGATCTCACTCCAGCCGACGTCGTGAACCCCGGCTACGTGGTAAACGTCATCGAGGACCCCGAGGCACGACCCGTCGCCCTCCGCGCCGCCTGGGCCACTGGTGGTATTAAAGACAGATGGCGCGTTACCCTTGACGACCCCTGCTCTTGTCTTTCGCGATGCGATCTATTTGTATCGCGCCCGCGCGCAGAATCATGAGGTACTACAACGTATTTCGCGCACTCACCGGTGCTGAGGGACGCCTCGCGTTCTACACCAAGGACACCAGTGACCAGATTCCAGAAGCCCCTGGTTGCTACGCATGGTTTCTGCCCCTATGGATTTACCGCGACGACCTACGGGACCTCATGCGTCTCGTTGGCCACCTTCTCAGCTACGACTATCCCAGTGCCGAGCGCCACACTAGTGCACACTTCTCCTGGGAGACCCTACATCTGGATGTTCACCGAGAGCCAACCCTTGCGCTAACTGACGACATTTGTACCGCGTGGGACGAACTAATCCGCGACAAACGCTACAAAGCCGCGATACAACAGACCCTGATAGAAGCGAGCTTGTTGATGCCGCCCCTTTATGTGGGTCGCACAACCAGCCTGCACCGCCGTTATCTTGACCACACAGGCGCCCGAGCGCGTCACAAGAACACATTTCATTCCCGTTTTTCGGAGTGCGTGGAGGCCTTAGGCCTTAAACTCGGCATCAGTGATCTGCTGTTCGTGTGCATCACAACCCCGGTGGAACTACGCGAAGCTCTCGCAGATACCACGGACGGCAGAGTCAACGTCATGCTGGAAAAGGTCTTGATGCAGTGCTGCCGGCCGCCATTCAGCTTAAAGTGAGGAGGTTTCTTCCGAGATGGCAGACACACCACCACCGACTATAGCGGAGCGGTATAACCACGAATTACGCGGCGTTTACGGGGAATTTGGCGCCGGTGCAGGAGTCCATGCGTTCTACTTGCAGTCCGCCATCACGCCGAACCAGTTGAACTGGGTGTCGTTAATCAGCGACATCAGCGGCTCCGAACGATGGCCGGTGCGCGACCTCTTTCAACGAGACGTGGACAACGGCCGCGTGAAATCGGAGTTGTTGCCATATCTACAGGACTCAGACAAAATAAAGTTCTTCAATCCGTTAACCTTGACGGTTCTTCCAATGAGGAAGCATGGCACGACCGTTCTGAGCAAAATGCCACGGATCAATGAATACGATCAGGAAGAGGCCGGTAGAACGTGGGCCTATCTAGAACGGGAGCCCTACTACCGCGTAGGGTGGGTTGCGGAGAGCCCCCAGTACGCAGTCTTTCAGTGGAACGACACCCGGAGCCGCTTGGTGGCGATTGACGGACAACACAGATTGTCTGCCCTCAAGCGCTTTCTGCGAGACGAGAGGGTGACAGCCCATGCTGATTTTATGGAATGGCGCATCCCTGTTGTGATTGTGTCCTTCCGGGCGGGTAGAAAGGGCGCGGACGACTCCCCCAGTGTACTTGAGGTGGTGCGGAGCATCTTTGTATACATAAACACGGAAGCCAAAGAGGTGAACGAGGCTCGTAAGATTCTCTTGTCGGATAAGAGTGTAAACGCAGTATGCACGCAAGAGTTGTTGGAGCGCGCCCATGCGAACGACCTTCTTGCGAAGAGTCAACGTGACGTCCGACGCGTCCCATTGCTGTTTTACGACTGGCGGGGAGAGGAACCGGGGACACGACAGATTCACGCGCCAGCGGCGGTGAAGAGCGTAGAAGAGATACGTGATTGGTTTGAGTACTATTTGCTAGGCCGGGATTTTGAGGATAGGCAACAGACAGCGTTGGGTATTATTGACCCTACTCACCCGCTCCATGAGGCGTTTTACGACAATAGGCTGGGACACGCCGACTCTAGAAGGTTGAGGGCGTTGGTAGGGGAAGAAGTGCTGCCGGCAGTAGAGTACCTGCTTGAGCACTTTGCACCGTATCGGGATTATATAGCACGGTTACGGGACCTCGAAAAGCAATTCGACAGCACTGGGCAGTCTGATGTGGCGCGCCACGCGTTCTACGAGCTGCGTTTTGGTGCCAACCAGGCGGACGACACAATTAGGCGGGATGTCGCAGAATGCCTGGAGGAAATAAAAGGGCAGATAGAAGGCTTGAAGGAACAGAGTCTGCACAGCCCGATTAGCCGAGACATCGGCATGCGTGGTGTGTTGGCGGCGTTCGGGCTTCTGCGAAGGCGGATGGGTAATCCACCATGGGTGGAGTTTTCAGGCTGGTTTACAGGTGCATTGAATAAGCTGTACGGGGATGGCTGGCTGGATTTGCGGGAACGAGCGGCAAAGAGAGTGTTTCTGCGAC
Organism: Vicinamibacterales bacterium; assembly: GCA_965207615.1. Taxonomy (GTDB): domain Bacteria; phylum Acidobacteriota; class Vicinamibacteria; order Vicinamibacterales; family UBA8438; genus JAJEEA01. Next base: position 4,787,433 of record CBDBMZ010000003.1, on the reverse strand, counting down.
ATATCGCGGAAGATCACAACGACTTGATTGTGAACTACCGGCTCGATGACGCCTGGGATTGTGTGGGTGCGTATATAGGTGTGCTCGCCTTGGCGTACGGACGTCCGTGGCCGGAGCCGGTAGAGGAAGTGCCGGCGATGAAGGAAGAATTGCTGAGCCGTTTGCAGGGGACACTGCTGCGGGGCTATAGGAGAGAAGTGCGGCCGGGTTTGAAGGAGAAGTTTCCAAATGGTGGCAAGGAGTTGACGAAGGCCGTGAATGACAAGGCCAATAAGTTAACCCGGCGCCGGTTGAATAGGTTAGAAGGCGAACTGGCGAAGATTGAGAGCGCGGGTGGTGGTTAGTTAAGTTAGGTATGGCGAGGCCGCGGTGCGGGGGCCGAAGCACGTCGTCACCAAGGGCGTAACACCGGTCCTCTCGCCGACGGGAGGACAAGGAAGAGCCTCGACGGGTCGATCGACGCGGGCGTCCTGGGCCGGGCTCCGGGACCGGGCGCTGCTGTCGGTTATGCCCCGGGGTCCTCTTCGAGCGCCCGCGCGACCTGCCGGGGCCACTCAGGGCAGATCGACGTCGAGGGCGTCGAGGTCGACGTCAGAGCGTCGGCGGTCCGGGAGTCGGCCAGGGCCTCGGGGAGCTGGTCAACGGCGTTGGCCCACCGGCGAGGCCGGGACCGGCGGTGCTTCGGGCGCACGATCGTTGGGACGGCGTCAGGGCCGCGGGTAGCCCAAGGTCGCCGACTCGAGAGGACCGGCCGTGACGGGCGCGGACTCCGGGGCTGCCCCGCGGGGTGCCGCTCGCGCGCGAACTCCAGCTGGAGGCGAAGCTCCTCCTGAGAGGTCCCGCACCGATGCGCGGTGGCCGCTGCTCGTCATGGTTGTTCTCCCCGTCGCCTCTACTCGAAGCGCAGGACTTCCATCGGCTCGATCCGGGTCGCGCGGCGCGGCGGGACGTAGCAGGCGAAGAGCGCTGCAGCGAAGAGCGCGAGCGGCGACGCGACGAAGGTGAGGCGGTCGCCGGTGGCGATGCCGTAGACGAAGCTCTCAAGAACGCGGCTCGACGCCGCCGCGGCGGCGAGGCCGACGACGGCGCCGGCGGCCACGAGCGCGGCGCCCTGGCGGACGACCAGCCCGAGCACGTCGGCGCGCTGCGCGCCCAGGGCCATGCGGATGGCGCTCTCTCCCCGCCTCTGCGCGACGGTGCAGCTGAGCAGGCCGTAGACGCCGAGGGCGGCGAGCAGGACGGCGAGGGCCGCGAAGCCGCCGACCAGCACCGCGTAGAAGCGGGGCTCGGCGACGGCCGACGACAGCCTCGCGTCCATCGTCATCACCGTCGCGACCGAGGCGCCGGGGCGCGCCTCGGCCACCGCCTCGCGGAGGAACGGGACCGCGGCGAGCGGATCGCCGGTGGTCCGGGCCACGACCGCGGCCGGGCCGTGCTCGAACACGGGAACGGCGTCGATCTGCCGTAGCGGGGTGAAGGCTTCCGCTTGGACCTCCGTGACCGCGAGCCCTCCGTACGTGACGTCCGCCACGACGCCGACGACCTCCCACGGCTCGCGGTCGGTGTCGCCATTGAGGAAGCGCATCCGCCGTCCGACGGCCGGCGCGCCGCCGAGCACCTCGCGGGCGAACGTCTCGTTGACCACGAGGATCCGCGGAGCGCCCGCCCCGTCGCGGCGCGTGAACAGGCGACCGTCGAGGGGACGCAGCCGCATGGCGTCGAAGTAGCCCGGGGTCGCCACCCGGAGCAGCGCCTGCGGCAGCTCGCGCGGGTCGTCCGCGGCCGGTTCGCCGTCGACCTGCACCTGTTGCATCACGCTGCCGGCGCTCGCGAGCGGGAGACGCGACGACACCCCGACCGCCTCCACGCCGGGAAGACGGGACACGCGGTCCATCGCCCCGGCGAGCTCGACGTAGAAGCGTCGTTTCGATGCGCTCCTCCGGGGTCCCGAGGCCCGGGAGAACCGTCAGCGGGTACCTCGTGCCGGCGGCGACCACGTTGGCCGGGTCGTAGCTGCGATCGAGGGTGACGAGGGCCGACGAAGCTGCGCATGAGAAGCCCCGCTCCACCATGAGCATGAGGGCCAGCGCCATCTGCGCGGCGGCCAGGACCGCCCGCGTCCGGTTGGCGCGCAGCAGCCCGAAGCCGCCCGAGGACCGTGCGCTTCCCTCGACGAGGGCTCGGAGCAGACGGCTTCCGGACGACTGGAACGCGGGGACGACGCCGAACAGCAGTCCGACCGCCACCGACAGCCCGAGCGTGAAGGCGAGGACGACGCGCTCGAGTCACCGTGACCGGCACGAGCGCGGGCACGGCGCGAAGCACGGCGGCGGCCGTCGTCAGGCCGAGCGCGCCGCCGCCCCAGGCCGCCCAGGCCGAGCAGGGCGCTCTCGGTCAGGAGCTGACGCACGATCCTGCCCCGGCCCGCCCCCAGCGCTCCGCGGACCGCCAGCTCGCGCCGGCGGGTACACCCCGCGCGCGAGCAGCAGCCCCGCGACGTTGACGCAGGCGATGAGCAGCACGAGCAGGGTGGCCCCGGCCAACGCCATGAGCGCCGGCCGGTACTCGCCGACCATCTCCTCCAGCAGCGGAATCACCCGCGTGACCCGGGCCGTCGAGCTCCGGCGCGCCTCGCGTCCGCCCGCTTCCGTCCTGGTCCGAACGCCGGGCGATGCCGTCGTCCACGCGCTGCAGGATGGCGCCGACCTCGGTCGCGGCCCGCTCGGTCGAGACGCCCTGCCGGAGCCGGCCCACCGCGCTGGCGGTCACAACGTCGGCCTGGAGCACGTACGGCGTCCACACCTCCACGCCCGCGCGGTCAGGCGCGCGGTCAGGTTACCGACGAGCGTTCACGTTGACCGGATTCGGTGTTCAACTTCACCGGATCGGAGGGCAAGCTACCTGTTGGAGTCCGCAGAACGCCAGCGGGGTGAACAAACACTCTCAACGAGACGCACCAATAATATCAATTGATACTGTCCAGTGCCTGCACGCCGCGAGCCCACACCGTCCTGAGTCAAGCTTGCCAAGCGCCTCGATTTATCGCTGGATGCTGATCCAAACGGTGGTAACCATCGACTTGATCCAAGTACCACGTCCAGTGCGACCCTGATATCACGCCCCTGAACGTTAAGTTGCTGGAAAATAAGCCCTTAACACACGACCACAACACAGTTTGGATCACGGCCCAGATGGTAGACAACACCTGAGCGACCCCGCTACGTACTACTTTTTCTGATCCAGAACGTGAAACCAAGGTGTCACTTCTGGATCAGCACCGTGGGGTCGCTCAGGCTGGACTTGTCCGCTCCGCGGAAGAGGGGAAAATCTCGTAGTGCCCCAACGACAGCCCTGGGCGCAGTCCGGAGGCGGCCATCGGCACCACACCGCCTGGACGGCGGACGACCGGCGCAAGGTCGAGGAGCTCATGGTGCGCTGGCGGCACAACGTCCCGGCGCTCGAGTGGGAGCGACTCGCGAGGCGCATGGGCCGAACAGCGGCCGCCCTGCGCGCCTGGGTCTGGCGCAACCGGCTGCCGCGCTGGCGGCGGCACTCGTGGACGGAGTCGCAGCTGCGCCGGATTCGGGCGCAGTGGAACGTCGGCGTCGCGGCCGGCTGGAGCGACCGGAAGATCGCGGTAGCCGCGGCGTCGATGTTGGCGCCCCACTCGGTGGGCTCGGTCTACATGCAGGCGTACCGATTGGGCCTGCACGGTCCGCCGCGGCCCGACGACCACGAGGAGAGTCCTCGGGGCCGGCCAGGGCTCCACACCCCCACCAAGCCCTCCGCATGAAGCCATCGAAACGAGCATTTCATTTACTTCAACTATAACAGATACTACACTTTGGCACTAATTACTAGTATTCGACACCTTTGCCACGAAAAGTTGAGCAGAACCCCTAGCCTTGCGTCAACTGCTTTGATATCCTGTTAAGTTATGGATGTGTCTTCGCCAACGGCTGGTGCGGAGGGTGCAAGTGCATCTGTTGCCAGCATGGCGCCAGTGCCCATCAAGCCCACTAGACCCCCCGCACTCGCAGTGCTCTCCCAGAAGGGCGGCACCGGCAAGACCACCCTGTCCTGCGCGATCGCGGCCCTCGCCGAACAGGCCGGGCATCGAGCCGTCCTCCTCGATGTCGACCCCCCGGGCAGCGCCTGCAACTGGCACGACCTCCGCCAGGACGCCGGCCTCGAACACCCCGACGTCCTCCCGGCTCACGCGAACCGCCTCGAACGGATGCTCGACCGGATGGCGCCACTCGGAGCCACGCTATGCGTGATCGACACCGCCCCGCACTCCGGAGGCGACGCCTTCACGGTGGCCACCCTCGCCCACCACATCCTCATCCCCGTCCAGCCCTCCGCTCCCGACCTCCGGGCCATTCACCAGACCATCCGGATCGCCGAGAGCGCCGGCACGCCCGCCACGGTCATCATCAACCGCGCCATCGTCAACCACCCGACGATCGCGCAGAGCCACCGGATCCTGGCCGACGCCGACGTCGCGATCTGTCCGGTCACGCTGCATCAACGGATCGCGCACAGCCACGCCTTCAACTCCGGCCGCTGCGCCGCCGAGACCGAGCCGGGCACGAAGGCCGCCGGCGAGCTCGTCCAGCTCTACGACTGGCTCGTCTCCGCCCCGGCGCTGCCGCAGGCGGACACCAAGGAGACTGCATGACCGACCGCAAGGACCTCACCGACGCCCTCCAGAAGCTCAACGAAGACCCCGAGGACGAGCCGGCGACCCCGCCCGCGAAGCCGACACCGATGCCCTCCAGGCCGCCGTCCACGCCGCCCGCGGCCGCGGCGCCGTCGCGCCGCGCGCCACGGCCCGAGCCGCAGCCGACCGCTCCCGTTACAATCAACCTCCAGCTGCCGCGCAAGCTCCACCGGCGGCTGCGGCACTACGCGATCGACGCCGACCGAGCGGGCCGGGACATCGTGATCGACGCCATCGTCGAGTACCTGGACAACCACGAGGATGACCACCAATGACCGAGCGCGACCGACCCGACGCACCGGCTGCTCAGAAGCCTGCCGCCCTCGTCCGTAGCTTCAAGCTACGGTTGCCCAGGCTCGGCGCGCCGCCCAGACTGCGGCTCCGCCTGCCGCCGACGCGCCCGCGCGTGGTGTACGCCGCCGTGGCTCTGCTGGGCTTGGTCTTGCTCGTGATCTTCACACCCGGAGCGCCCGAGGACGGGCAGGAGCTTACCGTCGAAGTGATCGAGCCCGCCGAGGCACCGGTCGTGACGTCGGTGCCCGTCGACCTGCCGCCGTCGGCCGCGGAGATCATCGAGCCGGACTCCCCCGCCGTCCTTGCCGACCGCGTCGACGTGGACGTGTCCGAGCCGGCGAGCGAGACGCCCGAGCCCGAGCGCCTGCCCGACGAGGCCGCCCCTGATTCTCCCGAGCCGGTGGAGGCGAACCCTCGGCAAGCGTCGGCCACGCCGCCACCCTGGGAGGCGCTCGACGACGGCTTGCTCCTCGACCGGGCCGCCGTGGCGCGCTTCACGACGCTGCCCCGGCCCTACACTTGGCCGCTGCCCTGGGCGCAGAGCCGGGTCATCTGCCACACCAACGCGGACGCGCCGCACATCCACATGCTCCAGAGCCCCGACGGGCGGCTCTACCACTGGGGCGAGGCCGCGCGCTACGTCCGACAGATCAACACCGCTCACGGTATCGCGTCGACCGAAGTCGCCACCGTCTCGCCGACCGCGTTCCTCGAACCGCTCCGCGCCGCCGGCCAACGGCTCTGCGTCACGCGAGACGCCGACGGGATAGGCGCCGACAGTGGCGAGGGGGTCGACCAGGGCCGAACGCCCGTCTACGACCCCGTGAACGCCCTGCCCTTCGAGCTGCCGGCACCGCCCCCGGCCGGCGCTGCTGCTTCGCCTGTGCGTCCGTGACTGCCCGTTCGCGCGACCGGTCCGGCTGAGCTCGACGATCTGCATCTCGACCGGACCGCTCGCGTCGCTGTCCGCGGGTCCGACACGCGCCTACCGGGATGCCATCTCCAGGACGACCCCGAAGCCGTCGCACGCCCTTCTGAATTCCCCCATCCCCACACGGAAGCCCCACAGCATCCGAGGGAATTCACCTGCCGGGGCTCGCTCGAACGACACCGCGGTCAGCTCCGGGAGAGCCATGAGGCGTTGCGCCGAGGCCGACCCGACGTCCGCGGGGCCGGCCACGACCACCCCGCCCGAGGCCGAAACCGTCTTGACGCAGTCGACGATCCGGTCGACCACGCTGTCCAGGCCGCTCGCCTCGGTCAGCCACACCACGCCGCCCTCCGCAGGCCACGGGGTTCCCTCGTCGATGCTCGACCCCTCCACGGCCGCGTGGGTGCCCAGGGCGACCTTCGCTCGGCTGCGCAGGTCCCCAGGGCTCGGGGAGACGTTCTCCTCAGCCGACTCGAGACCCTCGGCCCCGGGGAGCAGGGTCTCCGCTTCCGGGCCCGGCGTCGCCGTTGGACGCCCCGGGCCCGGTTCCTCGGGGTCCACGAGCGGCCCGAGCGTGATTCCGCCGCCACCATCGCCCGTCTCGCCCGGTGACTGTCCTGGTTCGGCAGGCGTGGCCTTGGGCTTCCGACCTCGCGGGTCCTTCTTCCGGGGCTTGCTCTCGATGCCCCGCTGGCGCATCGCGGCTCTCAGGTTGGGCGCCGCGCCGGAGCGGACGTCCTCGACGAGCTGCTCGATGGTCTCGGGGTCCTCCCCGCGAGCTCGTATGCGTCGCCCACCGACACCACGCCGTCGTTGGCCGCCGCTCTCAACGGCGCGGGGCCTTTCTCGATCGCGGCCGCCCGGGCCACCGAGGCTCGCGAGACGCCCATCATCTCGCCGGCCTGGCTCAGCGTCACCTCATCGCTCAGGGCGGACAGCCGGCTCGCCAGCAGCGCCCGTTGCGACGCGTCCAGGTGACGCCGGTGCACGTTCACCGACATGACCCACGACGCCACGTCGGTCCCAGGATCCAGCTCGCGGACCTCCGGGACGACGCCGGCGGCGGCGCACGCCCGGACCCGGTTCCGCCCGTCGATCAGCTGGTCGCCGCTGACCACCACGGGCTCGCGCAGGCCGTTGACGCGCACGTCCTCGACGAGCTCGTCGAACTCGCGGCCGGACATGATCGGGAACACCGCCGCGGCCGGATGGACCCGGTACTGGTTGCCGCCGATCTCGACCAGCTCGTCCTGCGCCTCGTGCTCTGAATCCATCACTCCACTCCCCGCAACCCCCGCGACAGTCTCAACGTGAAACGGCCTGAGGGGCCGAACGTACCACACGCGCTCCGCTGGACCAACAGGTTCTGGAACGACCCGGATCGCGACGTCTCGGCGACCCGGCCGTGGCGGGTCGGCTCTGCCGATCGGGTCGGAGATCGCATCAACGGCAACCCTGCCAGGGGTCGAGCTTCACCGGACGACACGGCCTGCCGGGTCGCGCGACCCCACCGGAGGGTTGTTTCTCGCCGGCCTCTCGGGCGACCCCGCGATGTCCTGCGGGGTCGGAGCGACCGCCCGTCGCCGACGACCCGTCGACAGCTTTCAGGGTCAAGCTTCGGCAGACGACCCGGCCCGCCGGGTCGCGATCACCGACAATCGCGCCGCGAGTTGGGGCCTGCGGGCACAGGGGGGAGAGAGAGATAGAGTGGGGGGCATGGACGCAATCCGAACGCCGGAGCAACGCGAGGGCCCAGTCCCGACCGAGCTGGTTCATGAGTGGCACGACTCTGACCGACCCCTGACCGCGTGCGGGCTGGCTATCCAGGATCTGCGCATGGCCTCCGATGACGGGCAGACGACCTGCCCGGAATGCCTGAGGGTGCTCGCCGGCGAGCTCGAGGGCGAGAGGGCCAGAAACATGAGCGCGTGGTGGCTCGACTTTCTCGCCGACCACCACAGGCGGAGGACGGCCCGCCAGAGCGGGTCGTGATACTGTGGAGGCCACATGAACCAGACGAACCTGTCCATCATCGGCACCGGAATCGGGATCACGGCGATCGTCGTGAGTGCCCTCGCGGTCGTCGCAAGCGGAATCAACGACCACTTGGCCACGATCACCGGTCAGCTGGAGGTCATGAGCGGTCGGATCGACGCCACGAACGGCCGGATCGACAGCACGAATGGCCGGATCGACGCGTTGCGTAACGACCTCACCGCTCAGATCGACGGGTTGCGCAGCGACATGCGCGAGGACCACCGAGAGTTCAACACTCGGCTCCGCGGCGTCGAGATCGAGTTCGGCAAGGTCGAGCAGCGCCTCGAAACGCTGGAACGCGCCGTGCTCCCCCAGGCCCCCGCCGCGGACCAATGATGCTCACCCAGACATCGGACGCGGACCCGGTCATCGTCTGCGCCATCCCCGACCACCCCGGCGACCTCGACCCCCGTACGATCGAAGCCGCGTACGAAGACGACGCCCAGTACCTCGGAACCCTCCCCGCGGAGTACCACCTGGACATCGATCAGCGCGAGCTCACGAAGCACCCGCCCGCCCTCGACCAGGTCAACGACCTGCTCGCGACCCTCGGCTTCACGGCGGTCCAGCCCTTCACGGCCATCGCGTGGACCAACCGCCACGAGCAGCCCGTGGTCCTCGTCGTCGCTGAGCAGGATCGACTGCCGATCGGGCAGTGCGACCACGGCTTGCGCCAGACCATCACGCGCCGGCCATTCCGTGGTCCCGTCGCGCATCCCGGCAACCCCGACGCTCACCAGGGGCACGCCGAGCTCGAGCAGTGCACCCACTGCGGCGCGTTGCGCGTGGTGAACGTCGGGCCCGAGAACGCGCGAGAGGCCACGGCCTGGGTCGAGCCCGCGCCGCACTACCGGACGCTCGCCTGGAACGAGCTCTACCGCGAACTGGTCGGGCCGCACCATCGACAGGAGCAACTATGAAAAGAGCCGTCTCCCGGTTCACGTTGGTCCTCGCGCTGTGCGCGATCGTGAACGCCCTCGGATGCTCCGACGAAGTGGCGGTCACCCTTGACGAGGTCGAGGCAGCTCAGCAGGAGATTCTCGACCTCTTTGAGCAACATCAACAAGCGACTCAAGAGCATGGATGGGCCGAGCTTATAGTGATGGAGCGAGCCCAACGCTACTCCAGGGAGCTTCAGGCACTTCGTAGCGCGCATGCAACCGACACGTGGATCGACATCGCCCTAGCGAGAACCGGTAACACCGGCGCGTCTGGACGCTCCATAGTCATCACCTACCTGAGGGAACTCGAAGACGAGCGGACGCGGCTGGAGAATCTCGTCGCAGAATCCCAACCGTGAACGCGCGGCAGTCACCCCGCGCAAGATCGCCGCGCCCAGGCGATGAACCCGGCCATCCGCTGCTGCGGGATCAGCCGTAGCTGCGGATGGCGAGCCTGCCGGTAGTACTGCACCGGCACCCAGAACTCCCCGAAGCTACTGTCCACGGCCGCGAAGCCGCCGCCCTCCCGGCACAGGAGCGCACCGCGGCGCGCGGGGCCAGGCCGGGATCCCCAGTCCGCGTCCATCCACGGCATCAGGTCGAAGTCGTAGCGCACGAACCGGACCGGCTCCTCGCAGACGAACTCGGCCGCGCCGGGTCCGAGGGCGTGATCGGTCCCGCACTGCTCGGCGCGGAGGCGGCGCAGCCCCGCCGCCCAGGCCTCCAGTCCGGCTTCCGGACCGCACGCCTCCGGGCGGACCTGGCAGGCCCGCCGCTCTCTCACGTGCTCCATCTCGGCCGCGCGAGGCCCTCGCGATGCGCAACCAGCCAACGCCGCCCCGACCGCGACGACCAGCGCGGCCGTGTCGAGCGGATTGCATCTCATGTCAGGGCTCCCTCCGATTGGACGAGTGTGTGATTCGCTCCCGCGCGCAGAGGACGGGATATCATGCGAGGCAGCGGGGCGCCGGGTTGGGGCAGTCCCCACGGTCGTCGCTCCGAGCTCGCGCCGGCGCGCCACCTCCAGCGCCCTGCAGGCCGAACCGGAACGGAACCAGGTCATGGCCACCGTCGACGACTGGATCGATGCGTGCCGCAGGCAGGGCATCACGCTCCGCCGCCGCGGGCAGGAACACTGCGGCCCCTGCCCGATCTGCCAGACCGGCGACGACCGCTTCTGGATCAAGCCCGGGCGCGTCCAGCCCGTGCTCGCGCGATGCCGGCACGGACACACGTACCGGCAACTGCACCGCGCGTTGCTCGGCGACTCGTTCGACGCCCCGGTCCGGCCGAGGCGCCGGCGCCGGCGTCCGGCCGGCTCCGCGGCCGAGCTCGCCGACCCCACGCTCTCCGACCAGGCCCGCCGCGCCCGCCGGCTCTTCGCCACTGCCCACCGTGGCCGGCCGACGTACTTCCGCCGGAAGTTCCCCCAATCCGATCGGCTCGTCTGGACGCATCGCGACATGTGGCTCGTGCCGCTGAAGCCCTTCGCCAGCGGGCAGCTGCTGCCCGGCATCGCCGGTCTCCAGTTCATCCTACCCGACGGCGCCAAGCGGTTTCAGCGCGACCTGCGGCTCTCCGGACTCGCGACGTCGCCCCGCTGGCGCGCGGCGGGACCGCTCCTCCTCACCGAGGGCGTGACCTCCGCCCTCGCGGTCGCCCTTACCATCACCGACCCGCCGCTCGGGGTCCTGGCCTGTCTCTCCCGAAACGGCCTCCTCGAGACAGCCAGACGGCTTGAGGGGCGTCCCGCCGCGGTCATCGCGGACCACGACCATCCGGACCAGAACGGCGTCCGGCCCGGCATCGACGCCGCCGTCAGGACGGGCCTTCCCTGGTGGGCGCCGCCGACCGAAGGGCTCGACGCCTGGGACGTCTGGGGCGCCGGCGAGACCGCGCCCCTGGTCGCGTGGGTGCGGAACGAGAGCAACTTGGTCATGACGACCGCGGCAGGCTCCTGATGACCATCCGCTGGCGGGTCCTGGCCACCGACGAGGCGGGGGTGGTGCGGGTCGACGTCGACACGGGCAACGGCTTCAGGGCCGCCACCGTCACCGAGGTCGACCAGGCGCTCCGCCAGCTCCCGCTCTTCGGCGCCGCCGACGTCGGCGCACACGTCACGACGCCGAAACGACGGCTCCCCGCGGAGCGGGTAGAATCGCACGGGGTGAGGACTGGGAGGCCGCGAGAGCACCCGGCGGAACGACAGAGCACGCGAGCATGAAGCTGACACCGAGACACGAGCCGGGCAAGAACGGCCGCCGAGAGTACCGCACCCCCGACGGCCGCTGGCGCCTCGTGCGAACGAAGTCCGGATCGCAGCCGAACTCCGCTCGCTGGGAGGTTCACGAGGCGACCGACAAGCCCGACGAGTGGACCTCCTCGGCCGCGTTCGCCAAGCGACGCGACGCCAGGCTGTTCCTCGAGGAGCGCGTCATGCGGCGCAACGCATCCCGCCCGGACGCTCTCGGCGGCGCCGGGCCCGGCTGACAGCCGCCTCGCGGGCACAGCCCGTTGCGGTGCCACCGCCACCCACCCGGAACCCACTGCCAAGTCCGAGTCGCGTGAACCCATTCGACGATGCCTCATCGGGCCTACAATTCCCACGGAACCATGCGAAACACGGGCACACCCCGCGCGACCTCGCCCCCGCCCGGCATAGCGACCGACGAGCCCCAACCGACCTGCCGGCTCCAGCACCCCCGCCTGGCAGACCGCCCAGAGACGCGTAAGAGCCCCATTTCGAGCGGCCGGCCCGGGCCGTCGGCGAATCGGCGTCGGCGGACGCTCGACCTTCCGGTCGAGTGGACCGAAACCGCCCCGCTCCGCCCCGGCTTCGCTGCCGAGTACGTCTCCATCGGCTCGCTCCCCGGCGTCCTCCACCAACACCTCGCGAAGGCAAACCGCTTGCGCAAGGTGCTGTGCCAGACGCTCGTGCTGTCGAACTCCAGCCGCTCGCTCGAAGCCACGGCGGACGCCCGGTTCACAAGTAGCCTGCTGATCAAGGTCCTCCGCCGAGGGCGGACGCCGCTCGCGACGCTCGGAGTCGAGCGCGCGGCGCTCGAAGCCGGTGGCTTGACCGGCCAGGTCAGCGAACTCGGCGAGGACACCCATGAGGTCGGCTGGCACAGCGAGAAGCTACACGACGCTCTCACCGCCAAGGCGGACACGATCCTGGCGCAAACGCTCAGGAAGCGCCCCTTCACGCTCGACCCGTCTTTCGACGGCACGCCCGGCGACGCCCACGCGCTCGTCGATAGCAACGCCGAGGCAGTGTTCCTGAAAAGGTGGGTGCCGGAGGCCCTCGGTCCCGAGGCGGGTCACTGGTTCACGCCGCAGGCGCCGCTACACACGCTCCTTGAAGCCGCGGGCCTCGGAGACGGCTCCGACGCGCGCAGGTGCGACTTCCTGTTCTGCCATCCAGCCGCCCAGCCGTTCACGGTCGAGCTCGACGGCCCCGAGCACGACCCCGACGCCGACCGCGTCCGAGACAAGGAGCTGCGCGACGTTGGGATCGACGTCGTCCGCGTCACCAACGACGAGGTGATGCGCGGCCGCGGCCCGGCGCTCGACCGCATCCAGAAGCAGTGCCGGGCCGCGCTCGAAGCGTTCCTGCCTGCCGGCCACAGCGAACACGCCGCGCTGGCAATCGATTGCGCCAAGGCATCCAAGGTCCAGTTCGCACTCGCGCGGGCCGTCGAGTACGGCTGGCTCACCGGCGGCGCCGACTGGCGTGTCATCGTTACCGGCGCCGGCGCAGCCGCCGCGGGGGGCGTCACCGACGCCCTCGGAATGATCGCGGCGCTTGACACGCTCTACGGCACCCGGACGGCGCCGCGAAGCTGCACCGTCCACGCTGGCGACAACCAGCCCGTCACTTGGCCGGCTGATGCCGCCGACAACTCCAAAGCGGGCGAGCCGGCCACCACGGCCAACGCCTGCGACGAACTCCGCATCGCCGTCGAATTCGACTCAAGCCCCTTCGACGTCATCGACCGAACCGGGGGACCCGACTTCATCATCCGCTCTTCATTGATCCCCCCGCCGATGGCGACACGACATTCCTACGGCCGGGACCGCCGCCCGGCGGTGGCCGAAACGTACGCGGACGCGCGCCCGGCGTTGATGCTGTTCCTTCGGAACATCTTCCGCAAACGGGACTTCCGCCCGTTCCAGGGCGAGGCGATCCTGAACGCGCTGAAGCAGAACGACTCCGTCGTGCTGCTGCCGACCGGGGGTGGGAAGAGCATCATCTACCAGCTGTCAGGGCTGCTGCAGCCCGGCGTAACGCTGGTCGTCGACCCAATAAACGCCCTGATCGACGACCAGCTCCACGGCCTCCGCGAGTACGGCGTCGACTTGGCGATCGGCATCACCGGCGACCTGGACCGGCGCCGTCGGGAACACCTCCTCGACCGCATGGAGCGCGACCAGTTCCTCTTCGTGCTCCACTCGCCCGAACGGCTGCAATCGCCGCAATTCCGGGCGACGCTGACCTCGCTGGCCGAATCGTCCGTCGTGAACCTCGCGGTGATCGACGAGGCCCACTGCGTCTCCGAATGGGGTCACGATTTCCGACCCTCGTACCTCAACATAGGGAGAACCCTCCGGAACATCGGCGCTGGGAACGCCGGCGACGGCATGCCCCCCCTCCTGGCCCTGACGGGAACCGCGTCCCGTGCCGTACTGCGGGACATGCTGAACGACCTGGACATCGACCAGCGGCGCTCGGAGGCGCTCATCCGTCCAGACTCGTTCGACCGCCCCGAGTTGGAGTTCCAGATCAGGCGGACTTCACCGAGGGAGGACGCGCAGAGCGTACTCCGCGGCACGATGAACGGACTGCCACGGCAGCTGAACGGCCGAGAGTCGGACTTCTTCCGCCCCAACGGCGCGAAGACCGCCGCCGGGATCGTCTTCGTCCCCACCGTGACGGGACAGATATACGGGGTTCGAGCAACCCAGCAGGCCATCCGGAAGGCGACCGGCGCCCAAGTAACCGTCTACAGCGGCGGCAACCCGGACGAGGCGTCAGCCGATGCCCCGGGCAACTGGACGCGGACCAAGAAAGAGAACGCGGCCGCGTTCAAGAACAACGAGATCGCCGTACTCGTGGCCACCAAGGCCTTCGGGATGGGGATCGACAAGCCGAACATCCGCTACACGGTTCACTTCGGCATGCCCATGTCTCTCGAGGGCCTGTACCAGGAGGCCGGGCGCGCCGGTCGCGACCGCCGGCACGCACTGTCGACGACCATCTTCTCCGAGTACGACCCGGTCCGCACCGACCGCCTCCTCGATCCCGAAATCGACATCAACGAAATGCGACGGCGCCTCGACGAGGAGGCCGGAGACCGCCGGACCGCCGACGACGTGACACGCGCGGTCTGGTTCCACCTGAACAGCTACAAGGGCATCAAGGAGGAGGTGGCCGCCGTCGACTCCCTCCTCGGCAAGCTCAAGAACTTGTCGGCCGACATCCTCGCCGAGATCCCGTTCAACGAAAACGACTCGAAGAGCAGCACCGAGAAGGCGATCTACCAGCTCGTCAAGGTCGGCATCATCCGAGACTACGAGGTCGACTTCGGCGGCAAGAAGTTCGCCGTCCACACCGCCTCCTACGACCCGGCCGCGTGCCGGATGCGCATTCTCGACTACATCCGGGCCACAAGCCCCGGCAAGGTTAAGGCGTTCCGCCGGAAGCTTGCCGAAACCGATGCGGCCGACATGCGAGAGGAAATCGTGGCGCTGACGCGGGTGCTGGTGGAGTTCACCTACGACGAGATCGAGCGGTCCAGGCGCCGGTCGATGATGGAGGCCGTCCAACTCGGCCGCCACGCAACCAACGATGCGGAGATCCGCCGCCGCGTACTCGACTACCTGCAGGAAGGCCTTGGATCAGAGTACAATCCGCGAACTCCTCGTGGCCGAAACCGTCAAGTTCCCACCCTGGTTGGATCTCGTCCTCAAGGTCAAGAACGAGATGGAGGCCGGCGAACTGCGCGGCCTGTGTATCCGCGCTCTCGAATCGCAGGCCGACCACCCCGGGCTGCTACTGGCCCGCGCCGTCGCCGAGACGATGTGCTCCGACCACGACGACCCCACCACCCGCCAGAGCATCGCCGCAGCCCTGGGCGCGGCGAAAGACAAGTACGCCATCCCCGAACGGGAGATCGACGCCGCCGTAGAAGCGCTCTTCGATCTGAGCACCGAGCGCGCCCCCGAGCTCGGACCACCGCTCACCGCCGAACTTCTGGAGCTGGGCGACAAGCGGCCCGACTTCGACCCGTTGGCGAGGAGAGCCCTCGTCCGCGTACACGATCACCCCGACGACCGTGTCCACGCGATACTCGAGGCCCGGCGACTCGGAGAGCTGGTCGAGAACATCAGGCGAGCCCACACCCGCCGCGCCGGCGAGTACAAGGCGCTGATCTCGGAGAACGCATTCTGAGGAAAACCGATGGGCACGATGCAGCAAGTGATCGAACGCCTCGACGAGACCGAGAAGAAGGCCGGCGACGTCATCCGCCAGCTGGAAGAGGCGGAGTCCCTCCACGAGTCCCTCGACGAGGCCCGGAAAGGGCTCGAAGCTCTGGCCCGGGAAGTCAAGGAGCTCATCATGACCACCCGGAAGGGGGTCGACCGCCTCAGCGAGGCCGTCACGGCGTTCAAGTCAGCAACCGAGACGATTCAACAATCCGACCCCGGCGTAATCACAGCCGCGCTCAGAACCATGGAGACCCGGATCGAGGTGATCGCCAGCGAAGTCTCCGCCATCACCGAGATCAAGGCGGAGGTGACCGGACTCAAGGAAACGGTAGCCCGAACCGCCTCGGTGAACGAGAAGCGAACGCGGGCAATGATCGACAACGCCGTCGACGAGGTGTCGGGGCAATCGTTGATGGACCGCGTGCTCGGCACGCGGCGAAGCGCCAAGACCAAGCGGAACCCCTAGATTCCTTGAACAAGCGTGATCTTTACAGTTGAGTCAAGTTCGGGGCGGCCTCCATTTCGACAGCTTGGTTTTCTCGGTGATCGACGGTTTACGCGGCGAGGGCCTGTCCGTGCCAGGCGCGGTGGACCTCGCGATCGTAGATGGCCAGGGCTTCATGTAGCCGCGTGGTCGATTCCCCGTCGAGGGTCGCCGACAGGACGGGGCCCAGGACCCTCGCCTGCGTACGGTGGTAGGCGAGGGCGACGCACAGCCCTTTGGCGGTGAGCCGATAGCGCTGGGTGCGGGGGACCCGTTCGATGATGCCCCGCAGCCGGAGCCGGCGCAGGTCGTAGGTCATGCGGCCCGCGCCGTAGTCGTCGGGTGAGAGCCCGCAGAGCCCCGCCACCGTCTCGCGCAACTCCCGGTTGCGGAAGCCCTGCGGCAGCAGGTCGAAGCGCAGCAGGGCCGCGAAGAGGCTCTGCACCCGCGGGTCGCCGAAGCGGAGCGCCGAGGCGCGTTGGCCGTCGATGCACATCGGACGGTGCAGCTCGTCGAGCACGTCGGCCCCGAGGGTGCAGTCGTGGCTGAGGCGTTGGACGCCGAGCAGGCGTCGGTTGGCGGCGAAGCCGATCTTCTTCAGATCATCGAGGTTCCTCAGCCGGCGACCGACATCGAAGTCGTACGTGTCGTTGATGACCGTCTCGGTGCGCAGCGCGCGCCCTTCCTTGTGGTACTGCTTGATCCGCGAGTGCTTGTAGTCGACGTGCAGCGACGGGATGACCCCGTCGGTGATGACGCGGGTGCGATACCGCGAGGGGGTGCGCCGGCTGACGCGCCGGTCGAAGATCAACTGCACGTGGTCGGGTCGACCCATGTCGAGGTTCTCGCGCACCACCTCCTCGAAGAAGACCCGCCCCTGCGCGGGCCGGTCGAAGACCTGGGTCAGAGCGAACTCGGCCTGGAGAATCGAGATGTCGTAGCGGATGCCCTGCTGGCGGTCGGAGACCGTGAAGGGGTGGGGCAGGCGGGCCAGCCACTTGCGCAGCAGCGCGTCGACCTTCTTCGCCGTCAACCCGTCGGCCAGCCGCTGCAGGCGTTCGGGGTCCGAGCAGCGCAGGATTCCGTTGTCGAGCGACTGGTACGCGATGCCCCGCTTCGTCAGCTGCCGCTTCAGGTACTCGTGCCCGTTGATGCACAGCTTGGCGTTGTAGGGGAAGTACGAGCAGAACTTCAGGAAGAACGGACCGAAGTCGTCGTCCACGGCGTAGAAGTAGAACTGGTTGACCATCGCCGTCGAGGTGGCCAGCCACGGGTAGGTGTCGCCGGTGGCGGGGTCGTGGCGGCGCTCGGTGCGCACCACCCGAGCCTTCTCCTGGGCCTTGCCGATGTAGAGGACGCCTTCGACGCCCGGCCAATCGCGGAGGTACTGCCGGGTCCGGTCGTCCTTGCGCTCGCCGCGGCGGAACGTCACGATCTCGATCCCGTTGCGGGCAGCGAAGCTCTTGATGGCGTCGACGAAGCGCTGGGTCATCGGGGCCATCAGGGCCGAGGACGGCACGGCTGCACCCCGCATCTTGCGGAAGAAGTACGCCGCACCGGCGGCCCTCTGGAGCAGGGGCACGTAGACGTTGAGGTACATCCGGTCGATGCACTCCAGGGTCAGCGTCGTGTGCTCTGCCAACACCTCGGCGACGGAACGTGCTACCTTCATGGCCGGACTCCGGTCGATGGGCTCCTCACCGGCCAGTCTACGGCCACCATCGCCCTTGTGCGACCATGAACGCGGCTTTCGGGCCGCAGCTGGAGCAGCGGCCGGGGTCCATCTTCACCGTCGGAAGCTGCCCAGCCCTACATGCTCGTCGGTCTGAGGCGGAGCCTCGCTAGCTAGTAGCCGCCGGCGAGAACCACGATCGAGGCCAGCCGGCCGCGGTTGTGGTGTCGACCAACGCACCTTGGGCGGCGACCATCCGCAAGCCCAGACCACCGGCTGACAGATCCTTGGGTGGGCGAGGTTCCGGCCGAGGCCGTCGAGCTTCCAGACGACGAGCACAACGCGCGCGAGCGGTTCCAGCTCACTCTCCAGGGGGGGTGCGAGGCTCCCCCCTGGAACCCCCCAGTTCCACGGGGAGGACAACCCTCCCCGAGCCCCACCCGCCGGATGCTGACCAGGGCGGGCCGGACAGGGCCCGCGAGCGACGCGGGCCGCACTGCAATCCGATCCGTCCGCCGCGGCCCGCGTGCGGGTCTGCCGGCCCGCCGCTTCGGGTGCGTGCCGCCCCCGTCCGCCCCCTGCCCACGCCGTGCCAGGTCGGGAGGTTGGCTTGCACGCACAGTCCTCCCATCCGCCCCCGGAGCGGGCGAAGACCAACCCGCTCCGAACGCCGGCAGCCGCCGGCGGGGCGGACGCCGCCCCCGGCCGGACCTGGAACTGCGGTCCGGCCTCCATCCCGTGGCCGTGAAGAGCGACGGCCGCGGGATGGGCGGCGAACCCCTGCCCTTGCGACGGCGCACCCGGCCGGCCTGAAGAGCGGGCCGGCCAGACGGGTGCGCCTCCCGCAGATTCCGGCGTCAAGGACGGCGACCGCCAGGGCGGTCGCCGCCGCTGAACGCCCGGTGCGACGAATCTCCGCTTTCCACCTTGCCGTCGCCGGCGAAAAACGCGGCTTCGCCGCAGGCCGGCACTTCCTCGCCACCACCACCGCCCTGCCCGACGAGAGAACCGCTCTCTCAGGCCGGCCGGCCTGAACGCCGGCGCCGAAAACCATCGGCTGGTCGATTAGCCGCCCCGGGCAGCGGTCCCCTGCGGGGCTCCCTGACTCCGGAATCGCGGGCAGGGGTCCCGCGGCCGGACGTGTGCGTGCGAGCGCGGGCCGGCATGAGGCCGGACGCGACTCGCCGCGAGAGGGGAGTGACCGATGGCCACCACTCGCGTCCGCAGCTTGAGGAGGGACTGGTTCCGGGACGGCCGACCGATGAGGGTCGGCTCCGAGATCGTCGTCCGCTCGATTGACCACGGCGGCTCGACGATCCGTGCCCTGCAGCTGACGGCGAAGCTGCGCTTGCAGGGCTCGGCGCTGGCCGCGGCGCTGGCGAGCCCGGCCGTCAGTTCGGCTCTCGCCGACGTGTCGTATCGCACCGGCGCCGGCCACACGACGGGCCTCTCGGTCGTCTACCAGCAGGTCGAACCGCTGACGACGGTCGTCCGCGAGTCGTCCGTGAGCGCCGGGCAGGAGTTCGAGGTCGCGTGGCGAGGCGCCGACGGCCTCCTCGACCAGATGCCGGACCCCGAGCCCATCGACGGCAGTCCGACGCGCGCGGCCGTCGACTGGCACGAGGTCGCGAAACACGCATCCGACTTCTACGACGACGAGCGGTCGATGCCGGCCCTCGCCGACCGGAGGGTGCTGCGCCGGCGCGGCCGCGTGACGGTCAGGCGCGGGTTCCTCCGCCCGCCGATGTCGGCCGAGGCCGTCGCGCGCATGGTCGAGCTTCGCGCCCAGGGCCTCGGCTTCAAGCGTATCGCGCGGGCGGTCGGCTGCGCGCCCATCACCGTGTCCCGCTATCTGCGCAGCTTCGAGGACGAGAGCCGATGACCGTGTAGAGTCCCGAACGGTGTCACGCTCCGGCACCGCGCCGGGGCGTGACCTCGTCGGCTCGTCCGAACGCTTGGCCGGCGGGACGACGAGCTGACCTTGCGAGGTGGCGCGATGACTGGTCAGCGTCCGGGGAAACCCTGCACGCCGGCCGCCAACCCGCCCCGTGCCGCTCGCCAAGCCGCGCCAGCGACGACGTCGCGTTGCTCGCGTGCACGGTCGTCACCGACCCCGCGGCCAGAGGCCGCGCGTGTTCATCAAGCTGTACAGGGCCGTGCGCGACACGCCCGTGAGCTTCGCGATGGCGGTCTTGGAGACGCCCAGCTCGAGGAAGCGCCGGATGTCGTCCTCGCGGCCATCCAGGCGCGACGCGCCCAGCGAGCCCTTCGGGCGGCCGAGCTTCCGCCCCGAGGCCCTCGCCCGAGCGAGGCCCTCGCGGGTGCGTTCGGAGATCAGGTCGCGCTCGACCTCGGCGAACAGCGCGAAGAGCGTCGTCATGACCTTGGTCTGGATGTCCTGCCTGCCCTCGACCCGGATGTTCTCCTTGAGGGCGATCAGGGCGACGCCGCCCTTGGCCAGGGCGTCGAGGATCGTCACGACCTGCCCGAGGGATCGGCCAAGCCGCGAGAGCTCGCTGACGACGAGGCGGTCGCCGGGCTCGAGCATGCTCGTCAGCTCGTGGAGCCTGCGGCGCTTCTCCGAGGCCTGCACCGAGGCGGTCGCCTCGATGAAGTCGTCGACCCGGAAGTCGTGCGCCCGCGCGTACTCTAGGATGGCCAGGCGCTGGCTGCGCAGGTCCTGCTGCGGCGTCGAGACCCTGAGGTAGGCGACGGTCTTCACGGCCCCCCTTGCCCATGAAACGCGGATTTCGGTATTGTATCTGACGGATGCCGACCGCGGAATCCGTCATGTTCCGTGCGGCCGAACTGTCCGCTTGAAACGTGCGTTTGTTTTTGACAAGCCTCTGGGTAATGGGATGCCCGAACCTCCGCGTCGCCGGACCATCCCGGACGACCGGAGAACTTCCGGAAGGGGGCACTATGCGGAAATGGGTCGTCGGCAACCTCATCGTGGTCGCGGCGGTGATTCTGGTACCCATCCTGGGCCCGCCCCTGCTTCCGGGACGAATCGACGTCCAGCCGCCTGCCCTCCAAAGTTCACCGCTGTCGCTCGAGGCCTATGAGTCGTCGTTGCTCGTGCCCGTCTCTATTACGGCATCGCGACTCGCCGAGGCGCTGGACGACCTGCTGGACAGATCATTCAGTGGCAGTCCCCCCATCAACATCGGTGGAAACGTTCACCGCGAAAGGCTGAGCTACACGATCAACCGCGGTGCCATCGTCGTTCGCGCCGACGGCGACCGCGTTCAGATCACCGCGCCTCTCTCCGGTCGCGCCACCGCCAGCGCCGAGCTGTGCCCCTTCGGCAGACGCTTCGCCTGTTCTTCTGTCAGCGAATCGGCCGACTTGGCGGCCACCGCACGCGTCACCCTCGCCAACATGCGCGTGGACCCGGATTGGGTCGTCAGCGCCGACACCGACGTCAACATCACCGTCACCAGAGCCGAGGTGCGGCTGGTTGGCAACCTCGTTCCCGTCAGCTTCCGAGGCGAGCTGCAGGACGAAATAGACGACTCGTTGCCGGGCCTGATCGACGGACTCGGCCGGTTGCTGGACGAGATCGACCTCGTTTCCCTGCTGGAAGAGCCATGGCGCTCGATGCACCGTACGGTTCCCCTCACCCCCGACGGGAACGCGTGGCTCGCAATTCAGCCGCGAAGCCTTGCAATCTCATCTCTGACCGCATCTGATGACGTCTTGACCGCTCCCGTCGTGTTGTCCGCAACCGTGGCCGTCAACTTCGGTAGCCGACCCGCGGTTGTTCAGCGACCGCTCAGGCGCGGAGCGATCACGGAGAATGCAGACCCGGTCTTTCGTCTGCGGGTTCCAGTGGTGGTAGCGCTTAACGAACTCGTGTCGGCGCTCAACGATTGCTGCAGCCCGGTTTCGGTGTCCCTGCCGGGCGGCGGGTCTGTCACCTTCTCCAACCCGACGCTGACCGAGCATCAAGGCGGTCTGTTGCTGGGTGGCGAGTTCGCCATGTCCGCTACGTCCGCTTGGTGGACGCCTCGTGGCACGGTCCATGTCTTGGGGACGCCTGTGTTGGAAGGCAATACCCTACGGCTGGACGACCTGAAGTTCACCGTCGAGTCCTCGAGCGTGCTGACCGGCGTGCTAACGGAGGCTGCTCACCCGGCCATCCTGGACCAGCTGCGCGATGGGCTGCGAATGGACATGACCGAGTACTACACAGAGGCGGCCGTAGCGATCGACGCGACGATCGCCGAGCTAGACGTGGCTTCCCGTGTCGACCTCGACATTGAGGTCGGAGAGGTGGAACTGGTTCGCGTAGACGCCGGGGACGGAATGCTGGCGGTGGTGGCCGAAGTGACGGGCGTCGCTACGATCGACATCGTCGCACCCTGATGCCCGTAGTCAGCTTGAGCGTTCAGGCCGAGGAGGCGACCTCACATGGTACAAGCCCCGCAACGACGGTGCGGAAGGTACGAGACGGCGGTGGCGCTGGATGCATCGCGAGAGAGGTTTTTCGGGTCGGGGTGGCGGAGATGTCTGTGAACCGCGGCAGCCCGGGGCGATTCGCCGCCTTGGTCGCGGCTTTCACGGTCATGCAGTTGGTGAGCCGCGCCGAAACGATCGCCGCAGGGTTATTGACGCTTCGCAGTTTTCTCTTCGGTGATGGGGATGCGCCTGACGTGGGCCGCGTGGCAGAGGCCGCGTTTCACGTCCGCTACGTGGTCACAGGCGTGGGGCTCATCCTCGGGGCGGTCGCCGCGAACCGGAGATGGGTCGAAGTCGAGGACGTGCTCATGGGCACTGCGGGGGCGGGCATCGTGACGCTGGTAGCGTTTGTTGGCTACAATCTTCCCGGCGCAGAGGAAAAGAGGCTGAGCGTTGGCGAGTCGTTCTACTACCTGGGGTGGATTGCAGGCCTATGGTTCACGCCATTCTGCTTGCTGAGCGTCGGGACCGGGGATTCCTCGAACAGTCTTCGGAGAGCTGGCCGACTTCTGATGGTCACCGTGGCGATGGCCATGGCGGGTCTGGTGTCCGGCATGTGCGTGGAGGTACTCGTCAAGGTAGTCGACTGGGTGGCCGGGGGACCTTCCGGCTGGCTGCAGATGCGTGACAATCAGCGCTTCTGGGTAGCACGGCCCATTACCACAAACACGATTGCAGTGGCCTACGTTGCAGTTGCGTTCTCGCCCCTGTGGTGGCCGGCGCTGTGGCGCGGTCGCAGGATGGCACGGTGGTGGTTGGGTTGCGTGAGCGCAGGAACAATCGCGTACAGCGGGCTGTTCGGCGCGGTGTTCTACGAGAACGGGGCGGAGGTAGCGCCCGTGAGTGGCTTTCTCGCGTTCGGGGCACTACCCGCGGTCGTCGGGCTTGTGGTGTTCGTCGCGTACCGCCTGACTCGCCGGCAGGTCGTGACCGATTCTGTCGGATGGCCCGTGTCGCCGTGGTTCTGGCGATTGCTGCCGACCGGGTTCGCCGTCGGCCTGAGTGTGGTGGCACTGTGGGGTCTGGCACCGCTCGGGCGGCAGAGCCCCCCGGACGCAGCGACGTACATCGTAGTGGCGGGTCACCTCCTCAACGGACTATTGCTCGCGGTGGCTCTACGCGCACTACCATGGGCGTGCGAACTGACGTCTGACGTCGCGCGCTAGCGCGCGGCGTTGGCCGACCTCGAGGCGCCGGGCCACGTTTCTCTGCCTCGGGACCGCTCTAGCGAGCCCATGGCCGAACCCCGGGTCGCACAGACGCTGAAGTTCGACGAGGCTCTCCAGCGTGAGCGACGGCCCCGGGCGAAGCAGGTCCTTCTCCATGACCAGAAAGCTGACCCGCCAGAGAATCGTGGCGCCGCGCGGCTCTCGTAGCTCCGAAGATCAGTTCGGTGGCGCTGGCGAGAGCCGCCACGGACCCGGCCAAGAGACGCACGCAGGTCCAGCGAGCCGGAAGCTCCGCCAGCAGCGGGGCGACCGTGGCCAGCCCGGTGAAGGCGGTCAGGAGAGCACCGAACCGGTGGACGCAATCGAGGAAGCTCTCACGGTGCCGATGGTACCGGACAGAACGGCGAACCGCGAAGAGCAGGTCGTCGTACTCGGCCTCCAGAGAGTCACGCGTCGTCATCGCCGATGCCCACCGACTCACTCCGGCGCCGGACTGGACGGCGCTTCCAGTGTGCCGTGGTCGCGGTGCCGACTGCTCGGGTGGTGCCACGTGTAGTTCATGGTCGCGGAACCTGTCCGGGTCAGAACGACCGTTCCCTCGTCCACGCACTTCTGGACACCCCATCGCAGGCGAGCGACGTACTCTCGACTGCTGTCGCCAGGGCGGCCGACCGGCTCAAGTGTTCCGCCGCATCCGTCGTCCGACCAACGGATCCAGACCGGGTCTCCGAAGGTGACCTGCACCGTCTTGAGTGGCTCGAACGGATCCGGTGGGCGGTACGTGCCCGCCCAAGCGCCCGCGGCCGGCCACGGCCCCCAATCGGCCCGCGCTACGACGAGCCTTGCGCCCGGTCCGGGCTCCAGTAGCGCTTCCTCCACGAACGACGCCACCTGCCGCTCGGCCACGAGCGCCGTCCACGCGCGGATGTCCTCGTAGAACGCCAGGAACCCGACGCCGGCCTGCAGGAACAGGCTCAACAGCATCCCCAGCTTCGCCGACCTCACGCGCAGCTTGCGGGCCGTCTCCCCGTACGCGTCGGCGAACTCCTCGTGCGCCCCGGTCCCGACGGGACTCCACTCGTCGATCGCTCCAGGGACCGCAGGCTTCACCCACCGCGCCCACAGCAGCACCGCCACGTGCATGAACACCGCCGCGAGCGTCCAGCCCACGTACGAGCCCCGCTCCGCTGCCTGCTTCCCCGCGCTTCGCGGCTCTGTCTCTCTCATCCCAGGATCCGTTCTCGGGCGTCGTAGTCCAGCGCCGCCTCAGGCGAACGCCAGCACCAGCCCCGTCAGCACCAGCACGCGGTCGTGACCGCGACGGCGGCTTGCATCCATGCCCGACTAGTAGGCTGCCGTGTCCCGAGCAGCTGGGCGCTGGTCCAGGCGGCAGCGGGCGGCAGCAGCGCCGGGAAGACGAACCCCAGGGTCCAGCCACACATCACGCACGCCAGGGCCATGCACGTGAACGCCGCGCACAGCGGCTCCAGCGGTCCGCAAGGCAACTGGGACCCTCCGCGGAGTTCCACGCCCCAGGTGGCGAAGACGAGCGTCCCGAGCAGCAGGGCCGCGGCGGCGCCGGCGGCGTACGTGACGAGAGCGTGCTCCAGGCCCGAGGACTGCATGGCGCGGCCGCGCCGCCACACTCAGATCACCCTCGAGGGCGGCCCACGCCCAGGGCCAGCCCGCGGCGGTGGCCAGCACCGTGAAGCGGCCGCCCTCGGGGTCCCGCCACGCCGCCACCACGGCGGCGAGTCCGAGCAGGACGCAGGCCACCGTGACGACGATCAGGCGCTTGCCCGGGCCGGTCATCGTCCGCAGGCCTCGAGGAACGTCGTCAGCCGCGTCCCTTCGGCCGACGTCAACTGGACCCGGTAGGAGCTGTAGCCGTTCGAGACGAGGGTGCCGGGCGCGAGCACCGCCCGCAGGAATCCGTCGAGGTCGTCGCCCGCGAGCTGGGGGCTGTGGAACCCGCTCGCCGCGTCGGCGCGGAACGCCGGTCCGAACCGGGTCACCGCGCCGCCGGCGGTGCGGGTCGCCAGCTGCAGGGCCTGGAGCCGAAGCGGGAACGGTCCCAGGTACACGGTCGCGAGCGGACGCCCGTCTTCGCAGGACAGGGCGAAGCCGACGATGGCGCCTCCCACCGTGATCCTCGCCACGAGCGCCAGGGTTCCGCCGTCTGGGTCCGGCACCGCTTCGAGGTCGCCGACGATTGGCGTCGGGGCCTGGGCGGCGGGCGCGCACGCCATCGCGATGGCGGCTACAACTGCGGCGATCATCGGTTTCACGATTCATCCACCTCCCTTCGTCACGACGCCCGCTCGACCACCGGGCCGCGACGGCGCGGTGAAGATCCCTTCCAGACGGCTCGCCTACGCGCAGACCTCGCCCACGGTGGCCACGTAGCGCCGGAGGCGGCGCAGGTCGAACACGCCCTGCACCAGCAACTCACCGTCCCTCGACGCAATCTGCGCGAGGAAGACGTTCACGTCCAGCGCATCGAGCACCCGCGAGTACAGCGACCGCTCCGCGAGCTCGTTCACGACGTGGTGCCCCTGGTCGGTCACGACGCGCCCCGACTCGAGGCGCCACTGGACGAGCAGCGCGTCCTCCGGCGTCACCCCCGACCATCCCCAGGAAACCTCGACCGGGCCTGGTAGTGCACGCCCGAGTCCGTCCGCCCCGAACTCCACTGCCCAGGCGCCCCGCAGGCACGACATGCCGAGCCACAGCCCCGAGTACCGGCCCTCGACCTCCGCTGCGTCGAAGACCCCGACGTACGCTTGGCCGCCGGGCAGGTCCTGACACTCGACGCCTTCGAGGGCGCACGGATTCGCGGGAACCCCGGCTGCCCGGGTAAACAGCTCGGGCGCCGAGGCTCCCTCCGACCTCATGTAGCGCACCCCCATGAACAGGATGACGCCCATCATCACGAACACGGCGATGCGGCCGACGACCTTCTCCCCGCCCGTCATGCTCCCACTCCCTCGGCCGCCACCCCCGGCGCGGCCGACAGCCGCTTCCGCAGCCCGCTGTCGAAGACGTCCAGCAGCCGCTTCCAGTCCGCGCCGCCCGCCGCGATCCGGTCGAGCTGCTCCTCGAGGCGCGCCGTGAACCCGTAGTCGAGGAGCTCCGGGAAGGCCCGTGCGAGCCAGTCCACGACCGAGCACCCCTTCTCCGTCGCCAGCAGGTCGTGCCGGCGGGCGACCACGTACTCCCTGAGGGCCAGCGTCTTCAGGGTCGCCGCGTACGTCGACGGCCGGCCGATCCCCCGCTTCTCGAGCTCGCGCACCAGCGACGCCTCCGTGAAGTACTTCGGCGCCTTCGTGCGCTTCCGCACCGGCCTCACCGTCTCGACCACCAGCTCGTCGCCCTCCCCCAACGGCGGCAGCAGCCGCTCCTCCTCCTCGTCCGGCGGCCACGCCGCGTACCACCCGGAACGGACCACCACGGTTCCCCGCGCGCGGAGGCCGACACCGGCCGACTCCGCACCGACGCGGGTGCGGCGCAGCACGACGTCGCTCATCTGCGAGGCGAGCGCCCGCCGGCGGACCAGGTCGTAGACCCGCTCCGCGACATCGCTCCCGCCGGCGACGCACCGCGTCACGTCCGCCGGCCGGATGGCCTCGTGGGCCTCCTGCGCCTGCGCGGCCGACGCATGCGCGACCGGGCTTGGCGGCAAGGCCTCGTCGCCCCACTTCGCGGCGATCTGGTCCCGGAGCGCCTCGACCGCCTCGGCCGACAACGCCGTCGAGTCCGTGCGCATGTAGGTGATCCGCCCCGCCTCGTACAGCTTCTGCGCCACCTCCATCGTCTCCGCGACGCCGAGCTTCAACCGGGCGGACGCGGCCTGCTGCAGCGTCGACGTCGTGAACGGCGCCGGCGGCTTCCGGACCTCCTCGGCCGAGCGCACCGAACGCACCGCCACGCGGCCGGCCTCGCGGACCCGCTCCACCACCCGCGACGCCACCGCCTCCTCTTGGAACCGAAGCGCCCGATCTCCGCCCCTGCGCGCGCCCGCGGCCGAGGCGCCGCCGTCGACCACCTCGAGCTCGACCAGGTCGCCGTCGGATGACCGCGCGACCACGATCACCTACCAGTACGGCTGCGGCCTGAACGCCCGGATCTCCCGCTCCCGGTCGACCACGAGCCGGAGCGCCGGAGACTGCACGCGGCCGGCCGACAGCCCCGCGCCCAGCCGGCGGCCGAGGAGCGGGCTCACCCGGTAGCCCACCACCCGGTCCAGGAAGCGCCGCGCGTTCTGCGCGTCGACGAGCCGGGCGTCGATCCGACGCGGCCGCGCGAACGCCCGCTCGATCGCCCGCCGCGTGATCTCGTTGAAGGTCACCCGCCGGAACCGTTCCTGCTTGCCGCCCAGGAGCTCCGAGAGATGCCACGCGATGGCCTCGCCCTCGCGGTCCTGGTCCGTCGCCAGCACGACGACGCGCGTCCGCCCGGCGAGCTTCTTCAGCCGCGCGACCGTGTCGCGCTTGCTGTCGAGGACCTCCCACCGCGCCGCCCAGCCGCTCTCCGGGTCGAGGCCGGGGGAGCTCTTCCCGCGGGCCGCCGCGCTTCCCCTTCGCGGGCAGATCCCGGACGTGGCCCAGGCTCGCCTGCACGACGTACGACGGCCCGAGGTACTTCTGGATCGTCCGGCACTTCGCCGGCGACTCCACCACGACGAGGACCCGGCCCCCGGCAGCCACCCTCAGTCCCCCGCGTCGCCGGCGAAGGCCTCCGGCACCCGGTAGCGGTACACCGGCGTCCGGCCCCAGCGCCGGTCGACCTCCACCATCGTCACCGACTCCGGACGCCACCCCGGGACCGCGAACGTGTTCGAGACGACGATGGCGCCCGGGCGCAACACGTCGGCGAGATACGGCCCCACCACCGACAGCCCCGCGATGGTCAGGAACACCGCGACAACGTCGGCGCGCTCGACGATCGAGGGCACGTCGAGCGCGTCGGCGTGCACGAACCGCGCGCGGTCCGCCACCCCCGCCATCGCCGCGTTGTCCCGGGCGCGCTCGACCAGCAGCTCCTGCCGGTCGATGCCGACGGCCTCCGCCCCCGCGCGGGCCGCGAGGACGACGAGGCGGCCGTCGCCCGAACCGATGTCCAGGAACACCTGGTCGGGACCGACGCCGGCGACCTCGAGCATGCGCTCGGCGGTCTCGATCCGCGACGGCATATAATCCGAGAGGTTCGCGCCGACGGCGCCCTGGCCCTGGACCCACGCGAGGAAGTCCGCCAGACGGCTCGACCCGCCGGGCGTGACCGTCCACCGGAGGAAGACGATGACCACAACCAGCCCGAGAAGCCAGAAGGCGGTGTCTATCCTCGTGCGCCTGTCGATGCTGCCCTTCAGCGCCGCCATGATCCTCGTTGCCATGAGCACCCTCCCAGTGCAGGTCATCGGCACGTCCCGCATCGTCGCCCCCGACGAGGCCGTCTCGCTCGTCCGCGTCTACGTCGAGGGCTCCTACCCTGACGCCCGTAGCGAGGCCTGGACCGACCCCGACGGGCACTTCACCCTCATGGCCCCGATGGACGAGGACTTCGACCTGCTCGTCCAGCGCCCGGGATGCGAGGACCACACGGCGCGGGACGTGCGGTGGTCCGTCTCCATGCCGCCGGCTATCCGGATTCCGGCCTGCGTCCCCCTCCCCGGTGCGGTCCGTGAGCAACCCGCGGCTGGAGAGACCCTTCAGGCCGGCGAGAACGGCCTGTAGCGCCGTCGCGACAACGTCGGAAGCCCGATGCACCTTGACCGCCTCGAGCCCCGCACAGGGCGTCTGAAGACAGCGCCTCGGGAGAGGAACCGATGCTCGACACCCACGCCGTCGCTCGCTCGCTGACCGAGGCCGACTTCACGCCGGCGCAGGCCGACGCCATCACCAGCGCCGTCCTGCAGGCCACGGAGCGGGGCGACCACGTCACGGCCGACCAGTTCAGGGCTGGCATCGCCGAGCTCCGGACCGAGATCACCGCGCAGCGAGCCGAAGCGGCGGGCCAGATTTCGGAGATCGCGGGGCAAGTGGCCGAACAGCGCGCGGAGATCGCGGAGTTGCGCGCCGAGCAGCGCACCGACATCGCGACCGTGCGTACCGAGATCGCGAACCTCGACACGCGGCTCTCGACCCAGGTCGCCGAGGTCCGGACCGAGATTGCGAGCCTGGAGACCCGCCTCATCAAGTGGATGGTTGGCACCGTCCTCACGACGGCGGTCCTGACGTTCGGGATCCTGAGGTTCATCACTCCGTAGCCCGCCACGGTCCAACAGCACCCCCGTCAACGTCGCCGAGCGCGACGTCGCCGGCGAGACAGGGTCATGTCCAGCACCACGGCCAGGTGCGCGATCAGCAGGAAGCCGATCACCAGCACGACCGCCAGGACCGTCTCGCACGTCTCGATAGCCATACCCAGTCGACCTCTTCCAGTCACGGCGCCAGCGGGTGTGCCTGGCCCGCCGCGCCACCGCCAGGACCGCTCGCCGGCCGCGACCCGCGACCGAGGCCGCGAGAGCCGGACGCGGACGGCGCGACGAACGACGCGGCCCCATGGCTCCCGATCATCGGTCCGGCTCGGGCGGCGCCGCCGGCGGCGGCAGCGGCTTGGGATTCACCATGGCGTGCTGGAGGGCGGCGTCGAAGAACGGCAGGTGCTCCGGCCAGTGGGCGGCCACGGACACGCGGCCTCTGGCCGCCTCCTCGACCGTCTTGCGGCGCGCGGCGGCCCGCCCCTTCGCCTTCTTCGCGGTCGCGGCGCTATGCATGCCGGCCGCGACGAACAGATACAGGCCCTTTCCGCGCAGGGTCCGGTCGATCTGCTTCTGGGTCTTTCCGCGCTCCAGCGGCTCGCCGTCCGCGACCGCGAGCACGTCCGCCCACACCGTGGCCGCATCGCCGGTCAGGTCCGACTCCGCCGCGCCCACGCGGTCCGCGTCGGGGGGGATGTCCGGTTCTGCCGGGGTCGGGGGGGCCTTCCACATTTGCTCGGCGCCTGTTCCCTTTCGGGCCGGCCGCGGGGGCCGGGGCCGTTCCAGCGGGCCGTTGTCGAGGCGCGCCACGTCCTGGCGGGGCAGCACCCGCCGCTCCACGGCGGCGGAGGGTTCGTGGTGTGTGAGGGTCACGCGCCTCCGCCGGTCACTGGCGGCCAGCGCCACCTGACGCGCCAGCCGGCCGCGCGGGCGCGTCACTCCTCACCTCGCTTGCGCGTCATGGTCGGTTCCTCCCCGGCGGCGGGACGCCGCCCAGCCCGCGTCCTGATTCGCTTCGGGCCCGTCAGCAGTCCACCGCGTCATCGAACTTCTCCTCGGGCACCCAGTCGCCCGCGCGCGTCCGGAACCCCCACTGCCGGCGCCGCGGCCCCGTCAGGACCAGCGTCCACGTCCAGCTCGGGCGGCACGCCACCACCCGGTGGCAGTGGAGCGCGTCGCGTCGCGCCGCGCGAGCGACAGCAAACCCCGCCGGACTCGCTCCGCCGCGGCGCAATCGCCGTCCGGCCAGACCTCCTCGACGTAGCCGCCCCACAAGACGAGCGACACGAACGGCCACGGATAGTCGTGCGCGCATTCGGACTCGTCGGGCGCTATGAAGCGGTGGAGGCAGACCGAGAAGAACCTCCCGCGCCACAGGCGCCAGCGCCGGAGGTACACCCGCCCGTCCGCGCGGGTGATCACCTCCGAGCGCGGCGGCTTCCGCCGTCCGCTCACAGATACCCCTGCTCGATGACCCGCACCCGGCTCCACGGACCCAGCATCATGCGGCCCGTCCCGCCGGCGACCCCCGCCAGCGTCAGGCCGCTGGCAAGGCCTACGTGGTTCCAGGCCGAGCGCACCCGGCCGCCGCCCTCGACCACGCGGCCGGCGTCCTGCCGGTGCCAGCGCACGCTCTCGTAGGCCACGTAGCCCGCGGCGGCGACAAGCACCACCCCGGCCACCGTCCGCCACACCGAGCGCCGGCCCACCGACAGCCGGTCGATGGACTGCGGCGACAGCGGCTCGAGGCGCCGCTGCCAGTCCGTCGCCCAGTCGATCAGGGCCTCGTCCTCGACCATCGGGACCGCGGGCCCGAGCTCCTGGAGCTGCGGCGCGCGGCGCACGTCCTCGAGGGTCACCGCGGCCGCGGCCTCGCCGGCCACCAGGAGGAGCAGACACGCCCCGGTTGCGGCCGCGCCGAGGCGTTCGGACCGCGCCGCCTCCCTGTGCGCGTGAACTGTCTCCCGCCAGCCGGCCCCGACCGTGCTCCGCCCGCCCGGAGCACGCCGAGCCGCGCGGACCCGAAGGAGCGCCGTGCACCACGCGACCAGCCAGCCCATCACCAGGAGGGCGCCCACCGGACTACTGCCGCACACCCCAACGAGGTCCATCCCCCACCCCTTTCGGTTTCAATCGGTCTCGTTCAACGGACCGCCGCCGCGTCCCGCGCCGCCGCGGTCCCTCCGAAGGCGCTTCACCATCAGCTTGAACCCCAGGTCGATCGCGTCCCGCAACAGCTGCGCCCGAGACACCCCGAACTCCCGACTCAACCACTCCAGCTCCTCGTGCTGCTCCCGCGTCAGCCGCACCGACATCGCGCAGGGATACCGGCCCCGGAACTCCCCGGTCACCCGCAGATGCCCCGGGTGTCGGCCCGGGCCTCCCGGTAGCGCTCGGCGACCACCGCCTCGAACGCCGCCCGGGCAACCTCCCGCTCCGCCTCCGTCTCCGCCGCGACCACCGCGTCGGCCAGCGGCTGCAGGGCCGCCACGTACTCCAGCTGCTCGTCCTGCAAGTCCGCGCCGCGCCCCTTCCACCAGCTCATCAGCGAGTCCGAGTCCCCGAACACCGTCCCCGCCAAGCTCCCGCACCCGAACCACGGACCCGCCAGCACGCGCGACTCGCCGCTCGTCGCCGACCCGAAGTCGCCGCCGGCGTCGGCGTGGGCCGTCTCCAGGGCGAGGACGCGGTCGACACCGTCGACATGCGGCCGGTTGAACGTGTCCGCGAGACGCCAGTCAAACGCCGCGACCTCGGTGTCCTTTCCCGCCGACCAGGAGCGCGTGTTGCCCCGGGACGCCTCCAGCCCGATGAGCCGCTCGGCCGCGGCCAGGCGCTGCCGCCGCGCTTCGCTCGTCGCGAAGGTTTCGCCGCAGGCCGTCGCGCCGGCGGGATGATCCGAGCAGGGGCGCATCGCCCGGTAGTCGGCCTGCGAACGGTCCTCGTCGAGCCCGGGCTGCCCGACCTCCGGCGCGTGGTCGACCGAGACCTGGACCCCGAACCCCGCGTCGGCCGCGCCGAACGTCCCGGCGCCGGCGACCGTCACCGAGGCGCTGAAGGAGTCCTCCTGCGACGGGCACACCGCCGCCACACCGCCCCGGAAGGGCTCCGCCCAGACGCCGGCGAGGAACCGCGACACCGACGGCACGACGCCGGGCAGGGCCGGGTTCCGGACGAGCCCCTGGCGCAGGAGGCAGTAGCCGCTGCCGTCCTGGCCCATCACGACGGCGCCCGCCCCGTCCGACCCGAACGGCCCGCCCATCTCCGGCGGCAGGCCCTCCCAGAACACCCGCGCCCAGGGAACGTTCTCCGGGCCGCGGACCCGCGCCCAGTAGAGCTCGATCCGCGACTGCTGCTCCTGCAGGTTGCCGCTGGTGTCGAAGCCCCGGAGGTCGCACGACGGGTCCCTGAGCCCGTTCCCGTCGAGGTCGCAGCTCGGGTCGTAGATGTCGACCATCTCGACGACGACCCGCTCCCTCACCTCCCACGCGTTCAGCTCGAGGCACGCCAGGTTGTGGCGGACGGCCACGACGCCAGCGCCGTCCTGGTAGTCGGTGCCGTCCCCGATGTCGCCGACTCCGCCTCCCGGGGAAGCGTCGACCCCGCCGTTCCCGGTTCCCGGATCCTGGCCGGAATTGCCGCCCCCGCCGGAGTCGTCGTCCTCCAGGTCCCGCCACTCGCAATAGAGCGGATCGACCTGGCAGACGTCGCAGTCGGGCGCCCCCGGACGCAGGTCGCAGTCCGCCGGCAACGCCGGCTCCGTCCGGTGGCCGTTGAAGCGGGGGTGGTCCGGATGGTTCTCGTCTACCGTCGATGGATCGCCGTCCTCTTCGCCGCCACCGTCGTCGTCCTCGCCCTCCTCCTCCTCTTCGTCGTCGTCCTCCCCCCCGTCCTGTCCGCGCGGGCGGTAGCGCGCCTGCTCGCGCAACCGGCCGCCATCGTGGATCCAGTGCTCGCCGGCGGGACTCCCCGCCATGCAGCCGCCCAGGAGCCGCCCGGCAGTGACCAAGCGGTTCACGAGCAGGCCGTCCTCGGGGCAGCTCGCACCCGGAGAGCCCGACGCCATGCCGTCCGAATCCTCGTCGGGGTCCAGACCCGCACCTTCGACCTCCCAGGTCTCCGCCCGCCAGCGCGCCCCCGCGCGGTCGTACCGGCTGCGCCGGGTCCACCGCCGCGTGTCGCTCCGCCCGCCCCAGAACGTCTCCACCAGGCGGTCCGAATCCGCGGGCGCCTGGACACGGCCGTAGTTCAGTCCGCCGATCCGGATCGCGCCCCCCACGGCCTCCGCCAGCCAGGCCGGCTCCGGGCCCAGCACCGGGGTCGACGCCGAGCAGTAGAGGAGCGGCGAGCCGCCCCGCGTGCGGAGGCGGTAGTCCCAGTACTCGGCTCCCGTCTGGAAGTTGCCGACGTTCGTGATGCTCCCGCCCGGCGGCGGGACCGCATGGCCGGTCGCCGTCCGCGGGTCGACGAAGCAGTTCACGCGGCCCGTGACCGCGCTGTTCCAGTCCCGGTCGCAGATCACGGGCGGCTGCTGCGCCCACGCCACGGACGCCTCGTCCGACTCGCCCCACACGAGCGCCGCGGCCGCAGCGAGGACCGCCGCCGCGGCGACCCGCCGAAACGTCCTCGAGAAACTCATGGACCCTCCCTGGTCGTTTCACCCCTCACCTCGCCGGCGCCACCGCCGGCGCCGGCAGGTTCAGGGTCTGAGTCGTCGGCACGTCACGCGCCAGCGCCTGAACGCGGCCGTGGTCGAGCTCGCGGCCGGCGACCCGATCGTGCGAGCCGTCGATGGCCGCCCGCCGGACTGCGGCGTGGGCCTCGTCGATCCGCGACTGCGCCGCCGGAGACGGCCGGTCCCGGCCGTCCAGCCGGCTCGCCACCAGGTCGGCGGCCGCCCGGGCGTGCCGGCTCCCCTCGGCCACGGCCTTCTCCGACACCCGGTCCGTCGACAGCTCGCTCAACGCCCGCGGCGGCTGGTAGTCGAGGCCCTGCTCGCGGGCGACCCGCGACGCGACCATGCCCGCCGCCGCCAAGCCCTCCCCCCGGTCGACCCGCGCCCCGTCGGTCCGCGCCGAGACGAACGTCGAGGCGGCCGCGACCATCAGGACCGAGCCGGCGTCCGGTCCCTTGAGCGCCTCGCGGTCGACCACCACCCGCTTCTTGTTGGGCTCCACCACGATCCGGCCGTCGCCCTGGTCCGACACGGCCAGCTCGTGGCCGGACTGCTGCAGCAGCTGCGCGAACACCTCGCGCGTCTTCGGATCGACGCCCGCCTTCGCCCGGAAGATGACGCGGCCGCCGTCCGCGTCCGGCACGTCCGCCCGCGTGAAGAGCTCCGAGAACGACTTCCTCTCCGTCCTCGCCGCGCTCGGCTGCGCCCAAAGCTGCTCGCCGTTCCTCGCCCTGCCGACGTCGTCGTGAGCCTCCGCGTCCCTGCCCGCCCGGGCGCGGGCCGCCTCCGCCTGCCGGTCCCCGAACTCGCAACGCTCGTGGGTCTTCCGCCGGTCCCAGCCGGCATGGACCTCCCGCAGCTCCTTCGCCACCCCGGACGACACGCCGTCCCGCCACGCGCCGACGCGCGCCTCGCGGGCCTCCCTCTCCCCGGGTACTCCGCCCGACTCCCGGCGGTCGTGCCGCTCGAACACCTCCACCGCCAGCTGGCTCAGGCGCCGGTTGTCGCCCGCCCGAGGCGTCCAGCCCTTCCCCTCCGCGAGCGACGCCGCGCACTGCCGCGACACCGCCACCGCGACGAGCGCCGGGTCCACCCGCGCCGCGACCACGCCGGCCGAGAGCCACTTCGAGCGGCCGATGACCGCCCCGGCGCGCTTCAGCCGCGTGACGTCGCCCCGGGCCGCCCAGGTCACCAGCCTGCGCGACACCGGCGCCATCACCCGCCCGGGCAACCCGTCCGCCAGCTGCCTGACCCGGTTGAAGCCCTCGGCCCGCCGACCCGCGAGGCTGCGGACCGCGCCCCGGCCCGAGCCCTCCACGACCGGCCCCGCCTCGACCTCGTGCTGCCGGAGCGCCGCCGGGTCCGTCTTCCGCGCGGCGGCCACCGCCGCCCGGGCCCGGTCCGACAACGCCAGCCCCTCCAGACCGGGGCCCGGCTTCCAGCCCTCCGGCGGCGCCTTCTCCACGCGGCGGCCCCGGGCCGCCGCGATCTCGGTCGAGCACGCCGCGCCCCACGTGCGCGCCACCCGCACCGCCGACTCCGCTGCCGGGCCCGCCGCCAACGTCCGCCGGGAACGCTCCCAGACCTCCTCCTTCGCCGACGCCCGGTCTGGAAACTCCGAGCACTCCCGACGGTGCGCATGGAGCATGTCGACGGCGAGGACCGCCGTCTTGCTCCGGACGGGCGACGCCGTCCGCCCCTCGAGCACGTCGACGACCTGAGACGAGCCGTCACCGCGCTTGCGCGCCATCGCGTCGGCCGCGGCGGCCACCAGGAGCGGGTCCGCGCCCACCGTGCGCAGGCCGGCTTGCGCGCGCGTCGAGCCCTCGATCCGCTCACCCATCCGCGCCAGGGCGTCCTCGCCGCGGCCCGCGGCGACCTGGAGGCCGAGGCGGTAGGCGACGCCGGCGGCGAACGCACGGGGCCCGCCCTCCATGTCCGCCTGCGCCTCGCGGGTGCGTTCCGCATCGAGGGACCGGGAACCGAGGCCCTTCTCTCCTGCGCCGACGGGCTCTCGCGCCGCGGCCTCCGGCCCGGCCGGATTCATCTCGCGCGCCGGTGACTGGCGCTCCGGCTGTTTCTCGAGGTCCTGCTTCACGCCGGCCGCCTCGACGACCACCGCCCGCTCCGTCTCCCGGAACTCCCGCTTCGCCGCGTCGCACTCCGCCAGCGCCCTGGCCGCGGGCGTGCGCAGGCTCGCGTCGAGGGCCTTCTCGAGCCTCTCCAGGTACTTCGCCCCGGCCTCCTCGAGGTACTCGTGGACGGCCTGCTTGATGACCGTCTCGGGATGCTCGGGGTTCTGCACGAGGCGCTCAGCGAGCGACCGCCTGTACGGGCCCGGCTCCGGAGCCTGATCGCCCTTGCCCTTCTCGGCTCCCACCGCGGCCGGCGTGCCGTCGACCTGCGCCGTCGCGGCTGCGCGCCCCGTTCCCGTCGCGGGGGCGGACGCCGCCGGCTCCTGTTCCGGTGCGCCGACGCGCCTCTCCGCGAACGGGTCGTACTCCGACGACCGCAGCGCCGCGATGTCCTGCCGCAGCCAGACGCGGTCCTTGCCCGGGTCGCCCTGGGTGAACTCCTCGAGCGCCCCCGCCACCGACTTCGCCCGGAGCCGCCACTCACGGGCGACCTCCGCCTCCTTCTGCTCGATCCCGTCGGCGAGCGTGCACCAGTCCGGCGGCGGCTTCTCGGTCCCGCGCCGCTCGCGCGCCTCCGCCACGCCCGACCGAAGCGCGTCCAGCTTGGCCGTGCGTGCGGCCTCGCAGAATCCCGCGAGGTAGGCATCGACCGCCTTCCTTTCGGCGCGCTCGTCGCCCCCGACCTCTGCCAACCACCAGACGAGGTCCTCGCCGTCGAACGACGCGGCCGGCCGCCGAGTGCCCTCGTTCCCCTCAGCCATCACAGCCCCGCCAGCGCCCGCTGGATGAGACCGGCGGCCGCGCCGCTCATGACGCCGCCCATGACCCCGCCCACGAGTGCCCACCACCACACGCCACGGCCCAGCGTCCCCGCGTTCTCGACCCAGCCCTCGGCCGCCGTCGAGGCCGCCTGGACCTCGACCTTCGCGGCGCCGACCCCGGACCCCAGGCTCTCCGTCGCGCGCTTGACCTCGTCGAGACGCGCGATCAGCCTCCGGCTGCTCGCCTCCACCCGGTCGAGCACCGCCTCCGCCATCAGCGCCGACGTGATCACGCCCTGGGCGCGCTCGTCGAAGCCGCTCAGATGCGCGCCCACGCGCGACGTCGTCGCCGCCGCCATCCGGTGCACGAGGGCGAGGACGTCCTTCAAACCGTCCTGCAGCTCACCCGCCACCACCGCCGTGCGGTCGCGGGCCGAGACCTCCGCGATCGCCGCGAGCATCTTCCCGACGTCGACCCCCGCGTGCGCGAGCTCCCGGATTACCAGCGCCGCGTTCTCCCGCGCCGACATCCCGCCCGGCGCCGAGAAGAGCGCGCCGACCGCTTCCGCCGCCAGCAGCGCGCGGTCCAGAGCGAGGGCGCCGTCACCCGACTCCAGGCCTCGCACCAGCTCAACCAGATCGCCCGAATCGTCCGATGCCGACGTCGACACCGCCGCCAGGCTTCGCTCCTGCCCGTTCGGCTTCCCCGGCTGCGACGAGTCGCCCGCGTCCTGCTCGGCCTGCGCGTTCTCGGCGGACGGCGCACCCTTGTCCTGCGCGTTCTCGGAAAACGGCGCACCTTGGCCTTGCGTGTTCTCGCCGGGAGGCGTACCTTCTTCCTCTCCCTCCACCTTCGTGCCGGAGATCCAGTCCTCGTCCTCGGCGGGAACCCGGGGTCCCTTTTTCAGCCCGGGCACGCCCGTCGCGGCCTGCTCCGCATCTACCGCGTCCGCGGCCATCGCCACCTCTCCTCCACGCCACCCCGGCGCCCACGGCCACCTGCAGCAGCCGCCCCGCGGTCCTCACCGTTCGCATCCGGGGCCATTGCCCTGTCCCGCGTCGCTCTCGACGGCGCGGCGTCGCCGCGCCCTCCACGACCTCACGGCCGCTACCTGCAGCAGCACCGCTTCCACCAGGGTGGCCAGCACCAGCAACCGCAACACCACGGCCGTCGCGAACATCACCAGCTCGGACGCTGTCTGCGGCCACAACCGGTCGCATGGGATCGACCCCAACACGCATCGCAGAACGTCCACGGCTCACTGGGGCTCCGCCTCTTCGGCCGGGGCCTCCTCCCGGTCCCGCTCGGAGGCCTCCAGCTCGCAGACCTTCGTGTGCGCCAGGTCGGTCACCTTCGCCACCGTCAGCAGGTCGTTCCGCCCGAAGCTGTGCGTCGACCGCCACTCGTCGCCGTCCTGGTACAGCCGGGTCAGCTGCACCGTGTGCCACCGCTCGCCGTTCCTGCTCTCGTTGACCCAGATCGTCGCCTTGATGCGGCCGAGCCGGACCTCCGCCGTGGGCTTGTTCCCGCTCATCCTGGCCTTCTCCTTCCGCGGCGACGACCGCCGGCAGACTGTGCCGGCTTCAGGTCGTGGCCACTCTTCGGTTGCTGAACCGACAGCCGCAACGGCCGCCGGGTCCGCCGGCTTCACGCGTCCTCCCCGCCCCCGGCCGTCGCGTCTCCGTTCTCGGCGGCAGCCGCCCGCCGAGGGCGAACCACCGGGACCCCGGCGAGCCCGTGGCTGCCGTTGCCCCTTGCCCGGCGCCGGCGGCCACGCCACAGCTTCCCGCCCGACGAGGCGCCCAGCGCCAAGAGCAGGGACGCCACCGTCACCTCCTCCCGGGGACCCGCCTTCACCCCGCGCAGACCCTCGACGGGACGCCACGCCGGCGCGTCCGTGCCCAGCTCCGCCGCCCGGGGCGAACGCCACACCTCCCGCAGCCGCCAGCGCCGTTCGACGGCGTCGTAGCCGTCCACGTGCATCACTTCCCGAACGCCCCGGGCGCCGCCCACCCGGGCCTGACGCACCACCATCGAGAACGCCTGCGCCACGTTCCCGCAAGTCACGTCCCACGACAGCCCGTCTCCCGCCTGCATCGCGCAGTTCGCCATGCGCGACAGCGCGCCCTCGCACGACGACGCGTGGATCGTCGTCATCGAGCCGCCGTGGCCCGTGTTCAGGGCCTGGAGGACATCCCCCGCCTCCGCACCGCGCACCTCGCCGATCACGATGTGGTCGGGACGGTGCCGGAGCGTGTGCCTGACCAGGTCCCGGACCGCGACCCCGCCCCCCGACGCGCCGCGCGCCTCCAGGCGGACGCAGTTCGGGTGGTTGCACCGGATCTCCATCGTGTCCTCGATGACGACGATGCGGTCCTCCCGAGGGAGCAGCCCCACGACCGCGTTCAGCAGCGTCGTCTTCCCGCTGCCCGTCCCGCCCGCGATGAGGATGTTCCCGTCCT
The DNA here is from genome assembly GCA_965207615.1 of Vicinamibacterales bacterium. GTDB lineage: Bacteria > Acidobacteriota > Vicinamibacteria > Vicinamibacterales > UBA8438 > JAJEEA01. The sequence goes on along the minus strand of CBDBMZ010000003.1, from coordinate 4,747,939 downwards.
TGGACGCCACCGACGCCATCGACTCGAGCACCGACCGCGGCAGCGAGCCCATCCGCACCAGGTCGTCCGCCGTCAGGAACTTCCGCCCGAAGCGCCGGATCGTGATCGCCACCTCCGGCGTCGACGGCGGATACGCCACCGCCACCCGGGAGCCGTCCTCGAGCCGCGCGTCCACGATCGGCGACTCCCGCAGGTCGAAGCCCAACGGCCGCGTCATCTGCATCGCCGCCGCCTCGAGCGCCCTCGCCGTCAACGTCTCCGATACCCCCTCGACGCGTTCCAGCTTGCCCGACCGTTCGACATACAGGGAGCCCGGCCCGTTGATCATGATCTCCGTCACCGAGTCGTCAGCCACCAGCGGGCCGAGCTCCGGCAGGTGATCGACCAGGCCCTCGAGCGACAGCTGCTTCTCCTTCATCGGAGCCTCCCCTCCATCAGAGCTTCGCCGCCTCCCGAGCCCGCCAGTAAGTCAGGTCCGCGTCGACGTAGTCGGGCTTCAGATAGACCCGCGTCGCGTCGTGGACCACCTTCCCGTCGAAGATCTGCGCGATGCCCGAGTAGTTCTCAAGCACCGTGAACTCCCGGGCGCTGAAGAGCGCCTCCTTCCGGTCCTGGAACGACTTGTTGATGCCGGCCGATGCCTTCGCGCCTCCGGTCCCACCCGACAGGAAGTTGACTCCCGACCGGTCCATGTTCTCCGACACCGTCCAGCTCTCGTGCATCCGCGACACCTGGCCGCACAGGTCGCTCGCGATCTTGGCCGACTGGTCGTCCGCCTGAGACAGGTAGATGCGGCTCCGGAGCGTCTGAAGCAGCGTCCGCCACACCTCCGAGCTCCCCAGCACGGCCCGCAGGCTCGACAACGACTGCGTCGCCACGATCGGGATGCAACGCGACTGCCGCGTCAACGAGAACGCCTTGTGGTCGCCGCCGTCCCCGCCCTCGCCCCCTGTGACGAACTCCTGGTACTCGTCGCAGATGAACACCGCCGGACGCGGCTTCCAGCCGGGCCGCTTCGCCATCCTTCCCGGCCGCAGGAGCAGCGTGCCGAGCCACGCCTGCTTCAGCATTACCCCGATCGTCCGCCCGAGCTCGGCGTTCTTCCCCGCCGGCAGGTTCAGCGCGACGACCCTGCCCTGCTCGATCAGGCGATCCAGGGAGGGCAGCGGCTCCACCCGAGCCATCGCTCTCGCCTTCGCCCCGCCGCCGACCTGTACCCCCTTCTTCCGCGTCGGGTCCGGGCACGGCGGGCAGAACTTCGCCTTCACCTCCGGCATGTCGAACATCCCCAGGAACACCGACAGGCCCGTCGCCACGTTCGTGCGCGTCTGCTCCGCCAGCTGCTTCCAGTCCTTCTCCAGCCACAGCTCGACCGACTTGAGCTGCTCACGCTGGGTCCACGCCAGGTGTTCGTACTCTTCCTTCGTGTACCCGGGCTCGGCGTCGCTGTAGCCGACGGAATAGACCTCCGGCTCGACCCCGAGGTGGTGCCGGCAGTCCGCGACCGCGCGTTCGACCTTGTCGTCGCGGTCGGCCGGAATCCGCGCCGCCATCCGGCCGTTGCTCGCCGGCTCCCACTCCCAGATGTGCTCCACCTTCTCGCGGCAAGCCTCGAACCGCTCCGCATCGACGCAGAGATCGACCACGTCCGGACTCGCCCACCGCGCGTCGAGGCGCTTCTTCATCGCCGCGATGTCTTCGGTGATCTTCTCCTGCTGCAGCACGTAGTGGTACAGGTCCACCATCGTCACCCACGACGGGTATTCCAGCCGCTTCAGGACGATGACCCACTGCGCGAAGTTCGTATACGCCTGCTGCCAGAACGGCTCCTTCCCCTTGCCGGCGACCTGGTTGATGAGCGAGGCGATCGTGCCGGCCAGCGACTTGGCGTCCAGCCACGGCGCCGCGAGCGGGTTCCACGCATAGCCGTCCGGACTCATGTTCAGCTCGATGTAGTCGTCCGAGCGGCCGCAGGCCTTCAGCATCTTCTTCACGTCGAAGCAGAAGTCGCCCTTGACCTCCAGGCAGAGCGCCGCCGCGCGCCTCTCCTTGTTCTTGGCCTGCCAGGTCAGGAGCTGGCGCACGAAGGGGCGCATGCACCCGGCCGTCTTCCCCGTGCCGACCGCCCCCAGGATCAGGAGCCCGGTGAACAGGCCCCTCTCCGGTATCACCAGCCACCGGGGGTTCCGGACCTCCTCGAACCGCGTCCGGTGGTGCTGCTCGCCGATCACGAGCGATAGCTCCGGGTCGTCCGGAGACTGCGGCCAGGGCGGCAGCTCGCCGCGCCCGAAGACCTCCGAGACGCGCGACTCGAACCACACCCGTTTCACCGACTCCGCGACGAGCGCGAGTATCAGCACGATGACGCCCGGGCTCACGAAGGACCACGCGCGGAGGGCCGGGTACCACCCCGGCGACTGAAGCCGCACGAGGTTCACCGCCGGGTCCTCCGCCGGCCAGGGGAAGTACCAGCACCACGCCAGCGTGACCGCGGCCGCGGCGTTGAACCTCCAGGTCAACAGCCGTCCCAGATGCGCCATCATGCCGGCACCTCCTCCAGCACGAGTTCCTCCGTCTTCGCCACCCCGGGGCCCACTTCCGCGCGTGCCTCCTCTATCGCCGCCGCCAGCTCGCGGCGCCGGCGGGCGACGCCCTCCGGGCCGCCGTGCGCCTCGAGCACGGCGGGGGGGTTCCCGGCGAGCACGTAGTCGAGCTGGGTATCGAACCAGATGCCGCGGACCGCGCGGTGGCTCCCGGCGGACGCCTCCCAGCCGCTCATCACGTCCGCCACCGGCACAGACAAGGTCTCGGCGCTGCGCGCCACGACGACCGTCGTCTGCACGCCCACGCGGCCCAGGGCCTGCCACAGGGGGGCGTAGCTTCGGCCCCACTTCTGCAGCCCCCTGCTCTCGTCCTGCTCCTCGACCACCAGCGGACAGACGAAGAAACAGTGGTTGCCGTCGGCGGCGTGCGACGAACGGTCCGGAAAGTAGCTCGGTTTCTTCTTGCCGCCCTTCCCGTAGTGGGTCTGCGGAAGCACCGCGCGGTCGATCCCGAGGGCGTCGCACCACGCGACAGACGCCGCCACCGAACCCAGCCACGGATACCACCAGCGCGCCAGCACGGCGCCGACCCTCACCAGCCGGCGCTTGACCTCCACGAGCGTCGCGGCCTTTTCTGCCGGGAGGCGCGAGCGACTGTTCTCCATTCCGAGCTCCCGGTAGAGCTTCCGACCCACGAACTGATGTACTTGCACGCTACGCGTGCCCTCTTGCTGTAGAGAGAACACTGCGAACGCCGCGCCCAACTTGCCGTGCAGACCACTGACCCATCTCGAAACCGCCATGTACCGCACCCGGTTTCTTGGACACAAGTTTGGGCTACGCGGCTTGGCGTAGCTCGTACTCCTCTCGTGCCTCGAGGGGCGTGCGATAAGCCAGCTTCTCGAGGCGCCAGCACCGGTTGTAGCGCTCGACGAATTCGGCGACGGCGGCGTGCACGTCGGCGAGATTTCGAAACACCCGGCCGTAGACGGCTTGCTCCTTGAGCGTGCGGTTCCAGCGCTCGACGACGCCGTTGGTCTCCGGCTCTTCGACGAAGCCGAAGCTGGGGCGGATGCCCCAGTAGCGGACCTGGTTGAGGAAGTGGTCCGACAGATACTGGCTGCCGTGATCCATCCGCAGCGCCAGCCCGCGGGCCACGTCGGCCTCGACCGAGCCGCAGCGTCGCCGGAGCCCTTGCGCGACCGGCTCGAGGGCCGCGAAACGGCTGCCCACCTTGCACACGTGCCAGCCCACGCACTCGGCGTTCCAGTGGTCGACGGCCGCGAAGGTCCAGACCCAGCCGTCGTCGACGGTCAACACCCGCACGCCGTCGGTACCCCACATGACGTCGGGCGCCGAGGTGACAATCGTGCCGTCGTGCCGCTGCGGCTCACCCTGCCGCCCGCGATGCGGCGAGAGCAGGCCCTGCGCGCGCATCACGCGCAACACCCGTGTCCGCGAGACCCGGATCCCGTCGAGGATCCGCAGCCGCGCGTGGACCTTGCGATGGCCCTCGCCCTGGAACGGAGAGCGGGCCAAGTCGCTGTGAATGGCCGCCAGCAGCTGCGCATCCGACAGCGCGGGCGTCGGCCCGCGGCGGCGCGGACTGTCAGCCGACGCTGAACACTGCACGCGAGCCCGCCGCGCGTAGAACGCCGAGCGTGACCGCTCCCACGTTCGGCACACCCGCTCGAGCCCGTAGCGCCGTCCCGTCGTCGCGGAGGTCGTTTGGCTCATCGTCGCGACCTCCGCGTCGCCAAAGGGACGCGGCGCTCCGCTGCGCGGGCACGCGACCGCAACAGCTCGTTCTCCATCGACAGCTCCCCGATGTGTCGCTTGGCCGCATCCAGCTCGGCGGCCAGCGGCTCACCGGCCTGCTCCTTCAGACCCAGCTCGAGACCGGCCAGCGCCCGCGCCTTCCACCGCTCCAGCCGATAGACCTCCACCCCGACTTCACGCGAAACCGCGTCGAGCGGCTCGCCGCAAAGCAGCCGCAACACCACGTCCCGTTTCCGGCTCGCGCTCCACCGCTGGCCGGGAGCCAAGCCCCCCGACCCCATCGCCGCCGCGTCGGTGCCGACTCCGGTCGCCCTCCGGGCTCCCTCCGTCGGCACCGACCCAGCTCCCTTCACCCGCCTCGACCGAACCATACCCCCACCTCCTGGTGACATCGGATTCTCCCCCTAATCCGTGTCCAAGAAAACTGGGGGCGCCCCATCTCGAAACCGCCATGGGCGATGCTGCCAACTTGCGAGCCCGGCGCCACGCAGCCACTTGGCCTGCCAGACACAGCCCCCCGTTCCGGCCGACCAACACGACGAACTCCGCCTCCGCCTGGTCGAGACCGAACTCCTTCCGCAGCCCCCGGGCCAGCTCCTCCGACCGCGCTCTCGCCTCTCCGCCTCCCATCACCGCACCACCTCGCTGGCCTCCAGAAAGCTGATCACGAGCCCGATCGGGTTGTCGAAGATGAGCGTCCGGTCCACCGCCGTGAACGAGAACTGCAACCCCAGCGTGACGCCGGCGCGCGCAGTCTCCCGTCCCGCCACGTAGGTCACGCGGTCGAACCGCACCTCCGCGCCGTAGGGCGGCTCGAGACCGGGAACCACCCGGATCGCCACGTCCTCCACCCGCACCTCGTCCCGCAGCCGACCCGACAGGTAGCCCGTCACCTCGTCGGAATGCTCCACGACGAGGGCGTCCGCCACCGACTGCGAGACGAAGTGGAACGACCGGCCCCAACGCTCCTCCAGCACCGCCGCCCGCCGCTCGTACTGGTCGACCACGAAACGCCGGATGAAGAACAGCGTCTCCGGCGACGTCGGCGCCACCGCCTCCGGCAGGTAGTCCACCACCTCGGCGCGTCCGACCTCGTCGACGCGCACCACCAGAGGCGGCGGCTCGGGCTGGAATGTGGCCGCGCAGTGCCCCGCTCCCGATGCCGTCAGCCCCAACGCCAGCAGCAACACCACCGCGCGGTACTGGCGCGCACGATGCATCTCCTCGCCCCAGATCTCCGCGAACTCCCGCGCACCGGCCATCCCTCAGACCCCCGCCCTCGTGAAGCGCTTCGCGGCCATCGCCCCGGCCCTCAGCGCCACGCTCTTCCCGGCCGTCATCGCCGCCAGCGCCAAGCCCGCCATGCCCGACGTCGGCGCGCCCATGCCGGAGACCAGCGCCGCCGTGAACTCGCCGACCTTCAGCGACATGAACAGGCAGCACAGCATGATGGGGAACCACTGCAGTATCGGCAGGATCAAGTCGCTCCAGAGTGCGGTGATCAACCCGGTCACCCCGTCCTCTCCCGGAACCGTATTGACCCCGTCGATCATCCGTGCCAGCGCCTCTACGGGACCCAGCGCCAGCTCGCCTATCAGGACCATCATCATTCCGCCCACGAAGACCTGCAGCGAGTACTGAAGGATGGCCTTGAACCACGACCAGAACAGGAAGGCGAGCTGCTCGACCAGCAGGAAAGGAACGAAGACCGGCCCGGCCAGGGTCATCATTCCCACCGCCACGTCCGCCCACAGCGTCTGCACGTAGACGAGGATCAGCGAGACCAGGATGATGGCGATGCCGAGGACGGCGAAGACCACTATCGCGGCATACAGGACCAGGAGCCTCAGCAACTCCATGAGGGCGCCGAGAATACTCAAGGTCCATCCTTCATCGCTGCCGGCGTCACCGAAGATCAGAATCTGAAGCACCTTGCCCAACAGGTCGCCGACTGCGTTCAGCACGCTCTCGAACGCGGACGACCAGGGCCCCCCCGGTCCGTTCAGGGCCTCGGCCATGTCCCGTCCCTGATTCGTCACCATGGCCACGAACGTCTGGTTCCCGAACAGCTCGTAGTCCGTGTAGAACCCGTCGAGGATCATCCTCGGGACCGCGATCCAGAAGAGGAACTTCACGAAGTCACCCATCTCGAAGCGCCCGCCGAGCGCGATCTGGATGGCCTGCCAGGCAATCATGATCAACGCCATCGCCCCCCACAGCGACAGGCCGAGGTTGTAGAACCAGTCCCGAACGGTCACGCCCGGCGAGACGAGCTCATCCTGCAACCTCTGCAAGGCATCCTCGATCTGGGTCGACCCCGGCGCCGTCGGCCCGCCCGGCGGCGGCGTCTGCGCAAGAGCCGGCGCGCCGCCCACGAGGACGACCACGCTCAGCGCAGCGACCGCGACGAGACGCCGACACCGAACAACATCCGCCACGTCAGTCCTCGTCGTACGCCGACCCGAACGGAGGCAGCGTGTCGGTCACCGTGAAGTCGAACTCCGCAATCCGCTGGAGGGCACGCGTCATCTCCGACCGACGATGCGCGGCCGCCCAGAGCTTGCGGTCGCGTTCCTCGATCGCGCCCTTGAACCGCGCCGACGCGACCCCCAGCCTGCCCGCCGCCGTCGACGCCAGCCCCGCCACGACCATCGTCTGCCCGCTGCTCTGCTCGGCGTCGCTGGCCGTCTCGGCCGAGCTCACCTCGACCGCCTCCTCCACGACCTCCTCCAGCGCCTCGAGGACACCCTCATCCGGGCCCAGGGCCTGCGCGCCGTCGGCCGCGGTGGAGCCCAGCAGCGTTGCCGACGCCAGCCGGCTCTCCAGCGAACGCGCATACCGCATTCCGTGGATCACCGACTCCGCCTCGACCGCGCTCCGGAACGCCGCCCGCGTGTCGGCATCGACCACGTCGAGACTCTCGAGCGCGCCCATCGTCGTCCCGATGCCGCCCGTCCACGACAGCGGGCCGCTCTCGAGGAAGCCATTCCAGCCGGCCAGCGACTTGAAGTCGTACGCCTGCCAGCCGTCGCCGCCCGCGAGCTGCGCCGCCGTCCGGTACTCGCCCAGGCCCTCCGCCACAAGCTCGGCGCTCTTCGGCGCCAGCTCCCACACCTCCGGCACCTCCAGGAACTGCCGGTAGAGCCCGCGCCAGTCCGACAGGCTGCTTATTCCGCTCACAATCCCGCCGGGGTCCAGCAGGCCCCGGAACTCGGCCGTCGCGTTCGCCGTCATCTCCTCCGCGGTCTGGACGATGCTTCGCAGGTTCTCGAGGACCGAGACCATCTGGACGAGCATCCCCGCCCAGCCCGCATCGCTGCGCGACGGCGCAGTGAGGAGCAGCACGCACACGAGCCAGACCGCGACCGCGCCGCGCATTAGCCGGGAACGCCTCCGGCTCCGGTGCGCCTCGACATCCTGCTCGTTGACATCCCGCTCGTTGACACCCATCGCTCACCTCCTCCAGCAGGGAAACGTCCGTCACCAGCCGGCCAGGGGACCGCCGTCGAACGCCGGGCTCGACACGTCGGCGTCGAAGAGCGCCTCGATGCCCTCCAGGCTCTCGATCGCCTCCTGCCGGCGGAGCGCCGCCCGCAGCAGCCGCGCCTCCTCGTCCCGACGCGCGATGTCGAGCTCCGCCGCCTCGATCTCCGCTTCCGCCGCCGCGAACGACGCCATCGACTGCAGCCCCGTCACCATCAGCGACCGCAGCTGCGCCATCGACGGGCAGGCGCCGCCCGACCCGTCGCCGCCGTCCGCCTCGCAGTCCGCCGACGAGAGCGCGTCCAGGGCGTCGAGCAGCTGCGCCCGGCCGCCCTCCGTCTCCGCCACCCCGTCGGGACAACGCATGGCGCTCGAACCCCGACCCGGGTCCGTCTCGCAGCCCTGCCAGTTGGCGATCTTCACGGCCGCGCCCTCGATCACCTGCTTCGCGTACTCGCTCTCAGACCGCATCCGGTCGTGCTCCGCCTCGACCATCGCCTGCCTGAGCCGGAACGCCTCCGCGGCCTCCGCGGGAACCGCGTCGTCACCCGCCATGTCCGCGGTCAGCTCGGGCAGGTCGTCGGGGACGCACACCCGTTCCGCCGCCCAGCGCTGCCATCGCCGCCCTCGCCGGCCTTCCCTTCTGGGAGGCGGCCTGTCGGGGAACGTGCCTCCCGGACACGCCCCGATCCCCGTGTCCTCGGGATGCGGGACGTCGCCGGCGTTGAACGCCGACCAGTCGCCGCCCCTGAGCGCGGACCTGACCTCCCCCGCAAAGTCGTCCACCGGCTGGATCAGCCCCCGCGCGTGGCTGAGCGCCTCGTCGCGGAGCCGCATCATGCTGTCCCGCACCGCCACCATCTGCGAGACCACCGACGCCATCTGGCCCACCACGATCCACGAGGCGGGGTCCAGGCCCAGGAACGCCTGCGCCGGCCGGCGAGTACCCGCCAGCAGCACCGCCAGCATCAACGCCGCCGCCCACGCCAGCCGCGTCCTCCTCGTCATCTCACCCTCCTCGGGAAGAGCCGGACATACGCCACCGCCCCCACCGCGAGCGCCGCGGCGAGCACCTGGCCCGTCTCCATGAGCCGCTCCGCCAGCGCCAGCATCAACACGTCGTCCCACCGCATCCTCATCGTCAGAGCCCCCTTGCCCCCAAGCCCGCGTCGCCCCGGGGCACGATCAGGTCCTGCGTCAGCCAGATCCGCATCGGGTGCCCGGCCCGGATCGTGATCTCCGGCAGCCGGTTCATGTAGCGGTCGAACAGCTGCGTCGCCGTCAGCGCGAACTGCTGGCTCACCGGGTCGTAGAACGAATCGGTGCCTCCGCCGCGCACCAGGCCCGCCAGCAGGCCCACCGCACCCACCGCCCCGAACGTCGACACGTAGTGCCGGTTGACCTCGTCGACGAGCCCCGTCTCGCCGAGGGCGTTCAGGCCCGCGAAGGACATGCGTACGGAGCGCCCGTCGGGGAAGACGAGGCGGTCGAAGCCCACCGCCAGCCGGCCCTGGAACGCGCCGGTCACCTGCTGCGCCTCGCCCAGCGCGAGCGTGCCGCGCGGGATCACGACGCGCCGCCGGTCGCGGGACCGCACCGGAATCGACACCAGCGCCCGCACCGGGCCCGTGAACTCGCCCGAGAGTTGCGTCTGGAGCGTCGCCTGGAGCATCCGCCCCTCGTAAACCAGGTCGGCCCCCTCCGGGACCTCGCCCCACCGCGCCACCGCGGCCGAGCCCGCGCCGGACTGCTCCGCCACCCCGGCCGGACTGAGAGACGGATAGACGTCGACCGGGGCCTCGGCCGGCCCGCCCGCGGCCTGGACGGTCATCGCCGGTCCACCGGAACGCGGCAAGTCGCCGCGCAGGGGCGGCGCACCGGGCGGCGGCCCGCCGGACGACGACGGCCCGGTGGCCGCTTCCGCCGACTCGGCTTCCTGTGCCAGCCGGACGAAGCGTTCCAGATCGCTCTCCCGGGGCGCCGGGGCGGGTACTGGAACGGGAGCCGCCTGCGCCATCACCGGACCCACCATCGCCGGCGCGCGCATCGAGTTCGCGAACCGCTCCACCTCCGCCAGCCGCATCGCCTCCCGCAGCTGCTCCTCCTCCACCGATTCCACCGAAGCCAGGAGCTGAAGCCGCTGCTCCGGGGTCAGATCCTCCTGAGCCGACTGCTCGCGCAGCACGGTCGCGCGCTCCAGCGCCTCGCGCGCCGCCTGAAGCTCCAGGCGGTCCTGCTCCCGCTCCTGTGCCAGGCGGCGGTCCGCCTCCTCCCGCTGCAGACGCTCGGCCTCTTCCCGCTCGCGCTCAAGGTCCGCCAGCGCCTGCCGCGCCCGCTCCGCCTCCACCGAGAGCGCCGCCATCACCCCCTCGGCGTCGGAACCGGTCACCTCCAGCGCATCCGCCAGGGGAGCGGTGTCCTCCGCCGGTACTCCGGTCCCCGTGTCCGTCGTCAGCAGCATCGCGATGATCACGAACGCCGACAGCCCGAGACCCACGTACACCGGCAGGTTCTTCGGGATGCCCTTCGGGATCCGGTCCGTCACCGTCCACTTCGCCACGGTTCCTCCCGGTCTCGCATGCGCCACGGCACGCCGGCGCCCAGGCTCCCCACCCCGAGGATCCCCGCCTCCACCACCCCCGCCACGCGGATCACCTGGCCCACGCCCAGGACCTCGTGCGCAAGCACCCGCGCCGAGCGGTCCTCGAGGAACCCCGCCACCACCACGTCCTCGGCCAGCACCTGCCGGAACCGGATGTAGGTGAACTCCGTGTCGTGCCACATCCCTTCCACGAAGTACGGCGCCCCGCCGACGTCGACCTCCGGGTTGAACTCGAAGACGAAGTGCAGCTGCGTCGGATAGGCCGCCTCGAACGCCTCCGCCTCCGCGCTCGCGGCCCGCACCGCGTCCGCCAGGCGGTCGGCCGCCTCGCTCCGGGCGCGCTCCACCGACTCCCGCGCCCGCGCCTCCCGCTCCCGGATGCCCTCCACGTCGACGGCCGAGACGAACACCGCCGCGTCCTCCTCGCCCGACGTGCCCGCCACGACGTCCTCCCGGAACACCTCCGCGCCGGCACCGGCGCCCTCCTCGGCGAACACGCCGCCGGCGACGTCGAGGTGAACCACCGTGTGGACCGGGAGCACCTGGTTCTCCCGAAGGCCTACCGAGACAACGCGGCCGGACGCCAGCACCAGGTTCAGGTTCGTCTTCGCGTCGGCGACCAGCGGCCGCACCATCGTCAGGTGCCCCTCCCCGGTCACCACCCACCGCAGCGGGTCGCCGACCCGGCGCTCCACCACCCGCCACGCACGCGGCAGGACCACCGTCGTCTCGAACCCGACCCGGGTGATGACCTCGAGGAGCGCGACCCCCGACCGCACGCCCACCATCGCCGCGCCCTGCGGCACCTGACCGCCGGCCGGCGCCCCCGCCGCCAGGGTCGACGCCATGACGGCCGCCGTCGTCGCCCGCCGCAACCCTCTCCGCATGTCCGTTCTCTCCCCCTGGTTGGGCGCGCCTGCGTTCAATGCATGAGCAGGACGAAGCCGCCCAGCACCGCGCCCCAGCTCCAGAACATCCGCGGAGGCTCCCCGAACTGCCGGCGCCACCAACCCGGGCGCTCCTGCGGCATCCAGCCGCCCTCGGACGCCAGCCCGAAGTACGCCTCCCGGCCGCCCAGCGACAGGATCCCGTGACGCAGCACCTGGTCCGCCACCAGCAGGCCCTCCGGCTCCACGTCCACCTCCACCAGCTCCCGTTCGCCGCCCCGGTAGCTGAACAGCGCCGGTAGCTCCTGACCCTCGGACCGGAGGTACGTGAACCGCCCGTCCGTCCACATGTCCCGCACCTGGAACGGCACGTCGAACGCCTCGACCGTCAGCCGGTACGGCAGCCGCACCCGCAGCGCGAAGTCGCGCCGGTAGGCCTCCCGACGCGCCTCGGCGCGCTCCCACACGGCCGCCACGTCGCGCGCCGAGGACGCGATGGCCGCCCGCCGGTCGGCCTCGAACGCCGCCATCCGATCCTCGTGCCCCCCGACGAGCCTGGCTGCCCGGTACGCGGTCGGGACCAGGGCCAGGGCGGCGTCCTCGATGTCGGGCGCGAACGCGTCCTCCCGCGCCTCGACCGTCACGACGTAGTCCGTCACGGCGTTGCCGTCCTCGACCACCGTGAACGTGAACACACGCCCCGTCGCCGAGCGCACCGTGAGGTTGCTCACCATTCCGACGAGGAGCGGCTTCACGTACAGCACCGCCCCGGCCGGCGTGACGTCCCAGTTCTCCGCGTCGCCCGAGGCCGTCTCGACCACGGACTCGCCCTCGGGGAGCACGATCGCGGTCACCGTCCGCACCCGCGTCCAGATCCGCACCGGCTGCGTCTCGCTCGCCCGCACCGTCCGGATCGGCGTGCGGCCGTCGTCGACGCCCGCGCCGCCCAGACCCGGCGCCCCGTCATCGGACTGCCCGCGCTGCGCCGCCGCAGGGGGCGAGAACGCGGCCACCAGACCCAGCACGAGCACTGCCGCCGTCACCGTCTCGCCCCTCATCACGACACGACCTCCTCTCGACCTCATCGCTCACTCGCTCCCCGCGACGCCAAGCTCCCCGCTCCCGTGGGCAACGCCGGTGTCGACACCCACTGGAAGCTGGCCGCGCGTGCCGTGACGGTCCTCAAAGGGAGCATCCTCAGGACGCAGGCCCTTGAAGGCGTCCCCGTCCAGGCAGCGCCACGTCACTCTCCCCGACCCCCGACCCCGCAGCAGGAAGACCGCCTTCGTGCCGTCCGGGAGCCCCCAGGCCTCCACTTCCTTGCGGTTCACCTTGACGACGACCCCGTGCACGTGCGGGGTCAACGGCTCGAACTTGATCTTGGCGAACACGCGGTACAGCCACGCCGGGCCGCCCTCGAACTCGGCGCCGGAATCCGCCACCATCCCCCAGGCCACCCGGATGAGGTCCGAACGGCCGAGCATGAAGCCCGTCCCGTCCTCGTCCACCACAGGGACCCCGGCTCCGGAGGGGTCGACCCACGCCACATCGCTGCCGGCGCCGGGCCCGATGCGGTCCCGCCCGCTCTCGAACGGCCGGCCGTTCAGACGCGTCACGTCCGCCGGGAGACCCGCACAGTGCGTGACCGCCAGAACCTCGGCCGCCGCCCGTCCGTCCGCCGCCAGCGCCCGCCGGGCAGCCTCCAGCGTCGTGTAGCCGTCGGGACCGAGGGCGACCAGTCCCTCCGGAGACAGCCGCGCCGGGCGATAGATGTCCGGCCTCTCCGTCTCCGGCCGCAAGCGGTCGGCCTCGAACAGCTCGAGCAGCTGCCGCGCGCTCACCGCAACCGCACGCCGGGGCGCGCAGATGAAGCCCGTCACGCCGTGCGCATCCGGCCCCGGCGGCTCGAAGACCGCGTAGTCCGCGAGCGGGGACAGCCTCCAAAGCTTCCGCTGGCTGGACGTGAGCGGCATCAGCCCGAAACAACCCGCACTGTCGAGATGGCTCTCGAACTCCTGCGTGGCCTGGAGGTTCCACGCATACAGGCCCCGGTAGCCCGGCGGCGCGGAGTCGCAGATGCGGTGGTCCCACACCCGCAACATCTCCTGGCCGCTCCAGACCCGCCCCGACCCGAGCGGACCCAGGAACAACCGCCCGACCCAGCACGACGGCTGGGCGTGGACCACGAGGGATGCCGAGGCGACCAACGGTGCGACATCCAGAGACGGCGGGTCTTCCCCACCGAATCGCCGCCGCCAACGGGAATAGCGCGTCGCGTCCTGCCCCGGACCGAGCCACCGGCCGTCGACCATCACGACATCCGACGGGAGGACCGCATGCCGCGTGACCCCGAGCAACGGGCGCCCATTCCGCTCCCGCCATTCCTCCGCCCCATCCAGGGTGGAGAACGCTTGGCGGTCGTGCGCCCGCAGGCCGCTCTCGTCCAGCGCGACCAGCCGGTAGTAGCCCCGCTTCGTCACCCCTGCCAAGTCCCCCGAGTGCGCCGCCGACTCGTCGCGGTTGCCGCCCCACATCTCGACCGGGTCCCGCGCAGCGTCCTCCGGACCCTCGACGCGGGCAGCCGGACCGATGACTCCCTGGTCTTCCGTCACGCCACGACCTCCTTCGCGCCCGTCTCGCCCTCGTCGACCCCGGCCGCGAGGCGCATGAGGGCGCCTTCCAGACCCCACCGCGCGACCGCCTTCTCGCGACGGACCGCCTCCACCGGGTCCGACGTGTAGAGCCAGTAGCTCTCCGGGTCGACCGTCAGCGTCACCACCGACGCCTCGTCCGCGCGGCGGATGAACAGCTCCCGCTTCGGCTCCAGCTCCCGGATCGTGCGGACGTCGGCCGCCGACAGCTCCAGCACCCGCGCCGCCTCGTCGGGAAACTCCGGGTTCGCGAGGAAGACCTTCGTCGGCAGCGATTCCAGCAGCTGACGCCCGCCCTTCAGGACGTCCCCGACCGACTGCGTCGCGAGGACCAGCGCCCCGTTCCGCTTCCGCCAGGTCTTCGCGGCCTCGAGCAGCTGGCCCGCCACCATCGGGTCCGACAGGTAGCGCCACGCCTCGTCCACCACCATGACCTTCAGCCGGGCCCGCTCCCCCTCGTCGTCCATCACCAGCCGCAGACGCTCCAGGAAGAACCACAGCGCCGCCTCGCACCAGTCCTCGTAACGGTCCGCGCCCTCGAGGTCGATCACCTGCCACCACCCGAAACCCGCATCGCCCGCCGTCGGCGGACCGTCGAACCACCGCGCCCACGCCCCGCCCTCGACCCACCGCGACAGCGCCGGCCACATCTTCCGCGGGAGGCTCTGCCTGAGCGCCCCCAGCGTCCGCCGCTCCCGCGGCAGCCGGTAGATCTCCTCGATCCGCTCGCCCACGTCCGTCGAGTCGTCGCCCTCCGCCTTGTAGTCCCCGATCGCCAGGAGCGACACCACCCACCGCACGAGGAACTGCGTCGTGCGCACCGAGGGCGGCAGCCCGAACGGCTGGAGGCCGAACCCCGCCGTCGCCTCCGACCCCGCCTCCAGGCTCGCGCCGCGGTTGAGCCCCATGTACTCGCCCCCCACGAACTGCGTCAGGTGCCGGTAGGAGCCGCCCAGATCGAGGATCAGGATGCGCGGGTCGTAGCCGAGGGCCTGCATGAGCAGGAAGTTGAGGAAGAACGACTTCCCCGACCCCGTCGCCCCGAGGATGAGGGTGTGGCCGACGTCGCCCCCGCCGAACAGGTCAAAGCCGTAGCGGGTGCGCCAGGAGGTCTCGAAGTCGGCGAGGCACGGCGCGTCGAGGTGCTTGCACCGCGCGTGCCCCACCGCCGGGCCCGCCAGCGGCGCAACCGCCGCGGCCAGGGCCGAGGAGACCATCAGCGTCCGCCCCGACAGCCCCCGGGGCTGACCCGGCATCCGCCCGAACCACACCGGCGCGGTCCCGTAGGTCTCCCGGATCATCTTGCCGTCGACCGAGCCCATGATCCGCTCGATCTCCGCCCCGGCGAGCTCGAACTCCCGACGCGAGTCCCCCCAGAGGGCGACCGACATCACCACCTCGCCGAACGACAGCCCGCCCCGCTGGAGGTCGACCAGGGCCTCGCCGATCCACTCGACCTCGGCCGACGCCCCCACGTCCTCGAGGGCCTCGGTCGTCCCCGCCGCGTCCTGCATGTGGGCCTGCATCGAGTAGCGCCCCTGGAAGTAGTGGCGCCGCGTGTTCTGGATGACCGCCCGCGCCACCGCCTTCTCCATCGGACGCCACTCGAGGACCACCGACAGGTCCGCGTCGAGCGAGTACAGCTCGTCGAGGCAATTGGCGACGGCGAGCGTCGGCACCGAGACCAGCGAGTAGAGCTGCGCCCGCCGCTCCCCGACCCGCAGGCCCTTCCGCACCGTGATCTCGACCTCCCGCATCGCCAGGCGCCAGCTCAGGCCGTGCCCGAGGACGGCCGGGGGAGACCAGGGCTCGGACACCCCGTTCACGAGCCGGTAGAGGACCCCGGCGGCCTCGGCGGCCGGCACCGGAGACACGCGCGTCAGGTCCGACAGCCGCGCCTCCAGGTTCGCCAGCTCGTCGCGGACCTCGGCGACCGCCTCCTCCAGCACCCGGCCGACCACCACCGACAGGTGGGGCTGCCGGCGCCGGCGCAGCAGTTCCCGCACCACCCCGAGGAGACGCGCCCAGACCGCCGCGTCGGGGTCTTCGTTCACCTTCCGCAGGACGCCGCGGTCGAACTCCCAGACCAGGTACACCGCGTGGCGGCGGGCCCGCTCCGCGACGTACGCCGCCCGCTTGCTCCGCGCCAGCCCCGCGATGTCCCGCGCCCCCGAGGCCGCCGGCGCCTCCAGCCGCGAACGCTCCACCACCCACCACAGGCGCTGGGACGACGGGAGGGAGGCCAGCGTGCGCGACCAGCTGCTCACCACCCGGTCGAGCGTCTCGGCATCGCTCCCGTCCGCCACGAACGGCTCCACGCGCGACACCGCCAGCAGGCGCCCCGACCGCAGCAGGCACACCCGGTCGTCGCAGAACCCCCACCAGGGAAGCTCCTCCGACAGGGGCCGCCCGCGGAACGCGTCGGCGGCCAGGACCTGCTTCACGGCTCCTCCTCCCGCTCCGCCCCCGAACGCACCTCCATCGCCCACGGGCTGTCCGGCAGCTGGCCCGGGTCGTACCAGCCGCCGGGGCGCTTGACGGCGTCCTTGAACATCTCCATGAACCGCGGGTCGTACTTCATCGCAGCCCACACGAGGCACCAGAGCCCGGCGAAGACGACCGCCCCGAACAGCAGCGAGTCGAGCGAGGCGAAGAGCACCACGGAGAACATCGCCGCCAGGCCGCAGGCCTTCCGCTCGATGCCCAGGACCGTGAGGACCTGGTTCAACCCGCCGTAAGCGTCCCGAACCTTCGCGCCTCTCGGCACCGACTACCTCCCTCCCGGCCGCGCAACGCTCTCTCGGCCTCGAACCCGTCGACCGCGGCTCACCGCCAGAACGAGCAGCGGTTCGCCTCGGCCCAGACCGCGACGCCGGCGACGGCCGCTCCGAACACCCAAGACACGCTGGCCGCCACCGCGGCCGCCGACAACAGCACCGCCAGATAGACGGCCCGCCGCGCGTTGCCCATCGGAACCACGCTCTCCGGCGAGCCGCGGCCTCACGCCACCCCGCACATCACGTCGACGCCGAAGAAGAACGAGATCGCCTCCGGCCCGAGAAGCACCATGCCGGCCCCGAAGGCAACCGCCCCGAGCATCGCCTTGCTCGCTCCCTCGCCCATCGCATACGCGATGCCCGCGACAACCACCGCCACGATCGCCAGCGACTTCCCGACGATCCCTGTCAGCAGGACGCAGATCTGCTTGGCGGCAAGACCCCACGGCGTCATGTCCGCCGCCGTGGTGGCCTCCACCTGCGTCGAGCTGACCAGCAGCAGCAAAGCCACGCACAGCAACAGACCACCGTGCCGGTCGACGAGCGCGACAAGCCGCCGCGCGGCAGCGGCCGTCCAATCCCTGCAGGAACTTCCCTTCAACGCCATCGCTCACCTCCAGCCGCCGGGCAGGCGTCTCCCCGCCCCGGTCAATCGCCGTATTCGCCCGCTTCCTCGCGGGCCAGCGCCTCCCGGAGCTCCGGGTCGCCGCCCTTGCCGCGCCGCATCGTGCGTTCCAGCAGCCCCACCCGCTCGCCCACCTCGCCCAGCGCCAGGACCCGCGCCAGCTGGTAGGTCCCGCTCGCTACCCCGAGGAAGGCCGCCGCCGCCATAACGCCGAGCCGCAGGCCGTGCTCTCCGACCAGGTAGGACCGGAACGCCGACAGGTACCCGAACTCCACCGAGACCGCCGTGCCCCCGAGGACGAGGATCGCCACCGTCATCCCCAGCGAGAACCGACCCGGCGTCATCGCACCCGCCCCACCTCGAACAGCCGCTCCTGGAACTCGCCCGGGCGGCGCCCCGGGATCCGCTTCGACGACATCGCCATGCGCACGGCCGCCCGCTCCATCCGCCGCACGAAGCTCCGTGTCGCGCCCGCGAACGCCACCGCCATCCCCGCCTGGAGCTTCGCCCGCACCTGCGCCGCCGAGTACTGGCCGGTCGCGACCTCCACCTGGATGCCCGTCTCGCGGCCGGCGTCGTCGGTCACCTCCACCACCGCGTCCGGCAGGTGGAGCTCCCCGTCCACCTCCGACACTCCCAGCGCCCCCGCCGCGGCGACCCGCGCCTTCCGCCGCGCGCCCGGGTTCCCGCCGGCCGCTTCCTCCGCCCGGGCGAGGGCGCCCTTCAGCTCCGCCTCCATGCGCACGCCGCGCACCGCGCCGCCGCAGGCCTCCACCCGCGCCCGGACCGAGAGGACCAGGTCCGAGACCGCCGCGTCGTGCGCCAGCTCCCGCGGCCGCACGAAGCCCGACCACACCCGACCGCCCGGCTCGCCCGCCTCCCGGCGCTGTCGCTCGCACGCCTCGGCGCCCTTCTCCGTCAGCGCGAGGACCTGGAACGCCTTCGCCGGGCCGTTCCGCTTCGACCCGATCGGCTTGACCGACCGACGCTCGATGAGCCCCTGCTCCTCGAGCGCGCCGATGCCGCGCCGCGCCGTGTGCGGATGCCCGTCGAACGCCGCGTCGACCACGCTCCGGTACGAGACGACCCGGAGCTGGGCGAGGAGCTCCACGACCTCGCGCATACGCTCTGCCTGCGAGCGCCGCCGCACCCGCTCGCGGTCGCGGTCGCGACGCCCCGCGTCCCGCCGCGCGCCGGGCTCCCGGCGCAACAGCGACGGGTCGACGACCCGCCCGATCCAGGCGGTGCGCTCCCGCCGGCGCTCCGGGTCCTCCAGGTCGCGCACGATCGGCGTCGCGCGCACGGAGCGCTCGACACCCGTCCGCGACACCCGCCGCACTTCGCCCACGCTGCGTGCGTCCATCACCGGCCTGCCCGCTCCCGGGACCGGGAGACAGTCGGCTCGAGCCACTCGCCGAACCAGCCCTCGCCGTCCGACTCCGCGTCGAGCCACAGCTCGCGCAGCTCGGCCGCCACCGAGGGCTCGCGTCCCGCCGCCTCGCGCATCCGCTCCATCCAGGGCGCATCCCCGGCCGCCTCCGGACCAATCGCCGAAACCATCCGCGAACCGTCGGGGAGCACGCCGTCCCCCGCGCCGGCGACCACGTTCTGGAGGCCCTCCACACCCGTCTCTTCCCGCGTCGGGGCGCCGCCAGCGTCGCCGGCGGGCGCCGCATCCGCGTCCCTGGCCGCCTCCTCCGGGGCCAGCGGCTCGTCGAGCATGAGCCTGCCGGCCGTGCCGCCCGCACCGCCCGCCGCGCCTTCCGTCCCCCCGACCGCCGCGGTCGGCGCCGGCTTCTTGGCGCTCTCCGGCGGGCGCCTGGCGGGCTCCCAGTCCTCGGCCGCGGCCGCGGTCACGAAGGCCGACCCCGCCCGGGTGCAGGCAGCTGCCGCCAAGCCGGCAAGCGCCGGCAGGGGAGCGCCCACCGCCGCCAGCAGCTCCCCGTACGCCCGCGCCCGGCCGCCCGCCTGCCACCGGTCCCGAAGCACCCGCCACTCCTGACGCACCCGCCGGTACTCCCGCGGGAAGCAGCCGCCCCAGTTGCCGTAGAACACGACCAGCGCCCGCGCGACCTCCACCCGCGCCGGCGACGGCAGCACCGCCACCGCCAGCAGCGGGTCGAGCCGCGACCGTATCGCCTCACGCGCCCAGTCCCGCCAGCCCACCTGCCTCACCTCCTCGGCGACCGAGCGCGCCGCCGCGCCGTCGCCCGCCGCCGCGCGCACCAGGACCTCAAGCGCCAGCATCGCCCGCCGCCACGCCGCCGCCACCGCGGCGGCCAGCAACGCCGTCCACGAGCCACGTCGCCAAGTTCCCCGCCTCCGTCACCACCGACGCCCACCCTTCGCGCTCCGTCAGCGCCCGCAGACCGACGTCCACCTCCACGTCGCGGGCCGACTCGTACCGGACGCCGCACAGCTCCGACAGCCGCTTGGCGGCGAACGCCGCCACCACCCGGGCCCGCGCCGCCCACGCCGGGCCCGAGAAGTCCACCGGGCGCGCCAGCACGCCGCCCAGCCCCAGCTCCCGCAAGAGGCCCACGACGTCGCGACGCCGCGCCATCTCCGCCCACGCCGGCCGGCCCGACACCAGCGCCGCCTCGATGAGCGCCCCCGCCGCCGTCCGCTCCCCGGAGCCGGGAACCTCCACCGGGATCAGCGTCCGCGTCACCGGCTCCCACAGCACCCGCTCACCGGGCTCCCGCACCACCGTCAGCTCGCAGGCCGCCGACAGGCGGCCGACCGCGGCCCAGTAGCAGCCCGCGAGCCCCGCGCGGACCCCGCCCGCCGAACGCGCGCCGCCGAGGCTCGCCGCCTTCCGCACGAGCGCCCACGACGCCGCCTCGACCGTCACCGGATAGGAGCCGGCCAGCTCGGCCATGAACTTACGCAGCCAGGCCGAGAGCCCGATCTCGGCCGGAGTCCACAACGCGGCGACCCGCGAGCACCGGAGCCGCTCCGACGCGCGAACGTCCGCGGCAACCTCCCGGGACCAGCCGGTCCGGCCGCCGGCTCGAAGGCCCGCCGACCGCACCAGCTTGTCCGCCACCGGCAACGCCTCGCCGCCGCCCGCCAGACGGCACGCCGGTGCCGGTTCCATGCCCGCCTCCTCGCAGTGGAACACCGCGATGGCCTCCCGGTCCCCGGCCTCGAACCACCAGCGCGGCGCCGGTAGCCACACCGGCTCCAGACACCCCGCCCGCCGGCCCGGCCCCGCCTGCAGCACGAACTGGGGAGCCCGCCAGCCGCGGTCCGCCATCGCCTGCCGCAGGATCACCTCGTGGACCAGCGAGACCACGTTCCGCCTCCGCTCCTCGTCCCGGAACCGGAACCGGCACGGACCCTCCGCATCGCTCGACACCTGGTGCCAGGCCCGGCCCGCCGCCGCGTCCGACATCAGCCGCGCCCCCGCCGCCGCGAGGACGAGGCCGCTTGTCGCTTGCTCTGCGCCCGAACACGTGCGCGCCATCGTCACCCCGCGCCGTCCACCCGGGCCGAGCCCGCACCCCACGTCCACAGCAAACCCATCATCACCGGGACCGGCACCGCCAACACCGCCACGTACCGCGCGTGCCTCATCACCCGAACATCCCTTGTCGAACGCCGCGGCCGGGGAGACCGCCTCCCCGGCCACGTCTCCGTCACCGCCGACCCGTCAACGAGCGCGCGGGGGCGCCTTCTCCTGTGCTCGCTCCGGCGCCGGCTGCCGGGCCGCCGTCCGCGTCTGTTCCTCGACGAGCGACTGCCCGGTCGCCGAGTGAGAGATCGACGCTTGACGCTCCGGCGTCCGAGGCCGGTCGTTCACGTCCAGCAGGTAGTTCTTCGTCTGCTCCGCCTGGGTGCACAACGACCGGATCCCGACCTTCTCCGCCACCGCCGCCTGACGGTCGCGGTCCGCCGGCGCCATCTCGCCCGGGTCGTAGCGGACCCCGATCTGTTCCGCCAGCCGCTTCGCCGCGATGCCCCCGACCAGATCCGCGCGAGCCTTCTCCTCCGCCGTCCCCAGCGCCGGCTCCGTCCGCAGGTTCCCGACCCCCACCGCCTTCACCACCGCGTAACGGTCCCCGCGGCGGACTTCGTCGACCGCCTTCGCCATCCCCTTGCCGCCGACCGCCGCCGCCAGGTCCGACAGCGCCTGCTGCTTCCACGCCGCGTTCCGAGCCGGCCCGCTGAACTCCCCGCGGCCCGCCGCCGTGAACGTCTTCGTCTTCGGGTCGTACGACGCCCGCGGGCTCCGGCCCTCCAGGTCCAGGGTCACGCCCCGCTCTTTCGCGAGCTTCGTCAGCGCCTCCGTGAACATCGCCGCCGACGCGTCCCCGCGGACCCGCAGGTAGCCCTGCAGGTCCGTCTGGGCGGCGACGCGCGCCTGGCCCCGGCCCGGCTCACCGCCCTGGTCCCGCGCCGCCTCGCGCCGGCGGAAGTTCGCCACGCCGCGACGGTTGTTCTCCGAGCGGACCGCCGCCATCTCCACCGCGTCGACCTCGACCTCGCTCCGAAGACGCGGACTCCGCTGCGCCGCCGACGCCACCCCCGCCAGCGCCGCCGACGCCCACGCCTCCCGGCTCCCGAACTTGTCCGGTGTCGGGACCACCACCGTCGGCCCCGCCTTGCCGTCCTTGTGGACCAGACGGTCGTCCTTCCCGTACTGGAGCTTCACCCCGGAGAGCTTCGCCACCCTCTCCACCGCCGTCACGAGCCCCTTCTCGTCCAGCCCGCCCTTCAGCGGGAAGGCCTTCGTCGGCAGCGTCGTCTGCGTCTCGACGTGCAGGTACGAGTGCGGCGTCCCCGTCGTCTTCACCGTCCCGCCGCCCACCGCCGCGAAGCGCGAGCCGTTCGGCGCCACCCAGTACTGCTTCTCGAACCGGGTGTCGTCCTTCCGCTCGTGCCCCAGCTCGCGGAGCACCGCCGACTTCACGAACTCCGGCGAGCCGAGGCCCCGCTCCTGGACCTGCGCGTGCAGGACCGAGGCGTTGTACGCCGAGAACAGGTTCCCGCCGTGCTGCGGGTTTACCGGGTCGAGCACGCGGGAACGGTACGGACCGTTCTCCATCGTCTGCGTCTGGTGGAACGCCTTCCCCTCCCGGATGCCCTGCACGATCTGCTGGTCGACGTCCTTGATCTGCTCGTTGGGATCGACCCTGCCGCCGCCCTGGAATGCCATGTCTGCTCTCCTTCACTCCACGGAATCGCCCCTGCGGGGCTGGACGCGAAGCCATCCGGCCCGGCGCCCAAACGGATGCACACGAAGTCGACCGACACCGCCGCCGCTCTCCCGCCGTCCGTGCCGCCCGCTCGCGGAATCGCGCAATCCTTCCGCTCCCCGCCCCGCTCGTTGCCCGTCACCGGGAGAGGCCCCCGACTTTCCGCCGCGCCTCTGTCCCCTGCGCCCGTTCCGCCGGCGGGCGGTCCCGGCTCCGCCGCGCCAGCTCCGCCTCCCGCGCCTGGTTGTGCTTGCCGAACCGGGCCACCGCCGAGTACGAGACCCCGTCCTTGGCCCGCTTCTCCGCCACGTCCCGCTTCATCGCCCCGCTCACGCCCTCGGCGTGGCCGCGCTCGTAGCCGCGCGCACGCACGTCGTGCATCAGGTCCCACGCCGCATCGAGGCCCCGCTCCACACCCGGCAGGTCCCGTACCTGCGGCCGCGACGTCTTGCCCGCCGCTCCCTCGTCGTAACCCTCCAGGTAGGCGGCCCCGCCCTGCTCGCGCTGAACCTCGCGCAACTGCTCCCAGAGACGCCGCCCCCGGTCCCCGACCTCCGGCGCGGCCATCGAATCAGTCGACACGCGCGCCAGCCTCCCCTGCATCCGGTCCTCGTAACCGCGCTCGTACCCGGTCGCGTGCGCACGTTCGAGGACGAATCGCAGCTCGACGCCCGCCGAGGTCCTCTCGCCGGGGAACTCGCCCACCGCCTTCCGCGCCGAGGTCCACGGCTCCCGCTCCCACCACAGGGCCCCCGCCGAGTGGCCCTGGTCGTAACCCCGCACGCCGGTCGCCCGCAGCACCTCCGCCAGCTCGGCCGACATGCCCGGTATCCGGTCAGCCTCCTGCTCCTCGTTCTTGTTCTCCGCCATGTCTCCCTCACCCCTCGTTCGGCTGACCCACGCGCTGGCCTGTTGCCGCTCTCCTCGGGGAACGCTGCTCCGCGAACCGGGGGTGCTGCTGGTTCACCCTGTCCGTCCGCCATCTCACCGAGCATCGGCGCCGGCCGCCCCGCCCCCTCGGCCGCTGCTCCACGTCTCCAGGTCCTCACCGCCGGGCGTCGGCTCGCCCTGAAGGATTCCCGTCTCGCGGAGCATCCGGCCCAGCTCCTCGTCCGTCATGTTCAGCAGGTCCGTGTCCGAGACCACCCGCTGCATGCCGTCCAGCAGCTCGTGGAACGCTTCGCCCTCCGCGAGGACCGCATCCGCCGCGGCCTCCCCCGTTAACGGCACCAGCTCGACGTCGAGCCCCCACGCCCGGACCTCCTCCTCGGTCAGGCTCACGTGGCTCGCGCCCGCCGAGATCGCCGCCTGGTACTCCTCGAGCGAGCCCGGCCACAGGGTCACAATCGTCTTCCCGCCCCGCGTGATCTCCTGCTTCTCCATCGCTTTCACTCCCTCTCGCGCACCTGCCACCCGACGCCGGGCGGCTGCACGCCCACCGAACGGCAGGCACGCACCACCGTCCGCTCCGCGTACTCCCGAGGCCGCGGCTTGTCTCCCCGGTGCCGCGCCAGCTCCTCGATCAACTGACCCGGCGGCACGCCCTCCCGGAGGTAGCCCACCACCGCATGCCAGTCCTCCTCCGAACGGCTCACCCGCTGCTCGGCCCCGCGCCGACCCGTCCGGTCGCGAGCGTCCACCTCGCACGCTTCGCCGACCGCCTCTTCGGCTCGCCCGACTCCCGACGCCGTCCTCGGATCCGCCGGCCGCGGACCACGCAGCGAAACGAACGAGCTCGGCTCCCAGTGCTGCCGGCCCCGCCCATCGGGATCGAACCGGCTCCGTGGGACCATCGCCGCCCTCACGCCGCCGCGGCCCGGCTTGCAGTTCCGGAAGCCCGGCAGCCTGAACACACGCTTCACGTCGATTACCGCCCGGCAGCCTTCGTACTGCTCGGCCAGACGGCTGTTCACTTCCTCCGCCCCCGGCATCGACCAGCTCGACGGCTCCAGGTGCCACAGCACCTGCCACCGGGCCGGAGACGTGCGCACCACCACCGCCGGATACGGCAGCTCCCCGGCGCGACAGTCCGCCATCACCGTTCTCACCGACTCGTCCCCGTCGGCGTCCAGGTCGAGCTGGAGGCGACGTACCTCCGACACGCTCCGGTCGCGCGAACGCGGGTCGACGGGGTTGACCGACGCGTAGATGTCCGAGCCGCGCTCGTTGCGTCGTGTCAGCTCGGCGAGGAAGCGCCTGGAGCAGATGTCGGCCACCCGCATCGTCCGCTGCCACGCTCCGCTCCCGGCCTCAGCCCCGCTGCGATTCACGGCCAGCATCGCCACCGATTCCTCCGGCGTGTAGAGCTCGTTCAGCCAGGCCGCCGCTAGGTGCTCACCCGGCATCGGCGTCTCGACAGCCGTCAGGCTGCTCGTCCTGGTCATGTCGAGGAAATCCACGTTCGCGCAGCGAAACAGCTACTTGTACGTGAACCTACCTGTTCGTGAACTACCTGCACACGTACTACCTGTACGACAGCCATAACCTGAAATAAGATGCTTATAATTCAGTGACTTGCGCCCACTGACCAGGACACGTACCTGAGTAGTTCAACCATATGGAAATGAGTAGTTCAACCACATGGACCGCCCCGTACCTGAGTAGTTCAACCACGAGGCTCCTGAGTAGTTCAACCATCCAAAACTGCGGTTTTCCACAGTCTTTCTGTGGAAAACTCATGGCTCCCCATCCTCACACTTGACAGGGTCGTCGAGCGACCTGATGCTGCGACGGCATCAGCAACAGACCTCCGCGCACAAACCTGATCCGGACCTCCGGCCACACGTCCACGACGCGAGCCAGTTGCACGCGCATGCGTCTCGCAAAGTCCCACGCTGCCGCTCCCGCAAGCCTCTCGGTCTCGGAGAACTGATTGCACAACTGCCCCCAGCTCAGGCGCAGAGGACGCCGCACGCCCTTCATCCGGAACGTCAGCCAGAGGTACAGGTCGATGGCCAGCGGCGACTTCCGCAGCGCCTTGATCGCGTTCAGGTTGATGGGGAAGGGCCGCTCGATGATCGCCTCGTACAGGGGTTCGCTCAGCTCAACCGACGCCACGGTCCAGCCTCCTGCCGTGCGCCCTCGGCGACTCGTCCACAGGCGCACCCGCTTCGAAACCGGCCAGATCTCGACGTTGCGCTCCCACCTGTCCTCGCCCGCCCACTTGTCGACATCCATGTAGAACGCCGCCGAGAACAGGCGCTCGACGTGTGTCTTGATGTGTCGATGTCGCTGGCCACCCGTCCGGACCGGATAGCCGAGCTCAGTGAAGAACTGCTCGAACGACGATCCCAGCTCGACAACCCTGGACCGTTTCCGCACCACGTTCGTGCAGAGCCAAGCCAGCGCCAGCCGCGGAATCGACCCCCAGGGCAGCCCCTGGTCGCCCAGCGCCACCACCACGAGCCGATACGGCCCGTTTACGCGCTTGTACCGGCGAAGGTCGCCGGGATCCCGACGTGGCAACGCGCACAGTGCGAGCACGCGCGCCGCGAAGCCGATGTCGAGGGGAAAGACACTGTCTCGTTGCTGCTGTTCGAGGTGTCCAGCACGGCCTGCAGCCGAAGCCGGTAGAGCAGCAGTGGCACCCGCGCGAACGCCATCGACCACCACGACTCGTTCAGCACCGTGCACGCCAGCCGCGTCTTGCCCGCGCCCACCCGGCCGCACAGCAGGTCCGAGCTGTCCTCGCCGCCGCGCGGGAACACTTGCGCCGCCGCTGGCGCGTGCCGGTTCTCCGCCGTCTGCCGCCAAGTCGACCATCGCGACTCCCGGAACTCCCGCGGCACCGCCGGCACCGCAACGTGCGCCGCCGTCCATGTCAACGGCCATCGAAAACCGACGGATTCTCGACACGCCATCGACCACAACATGTGGGGGGGCAGGGTTGGCGGCTCCCAGCCCGGCGTCCCCCGCGCACCGCCCGCACCCCGCCGTCATTACCTCGCCCGCTTGATGGCCGCCTTGTACGCCGCCAGGAACCGGTCGCCCGCGGTCGCCAGGAACTGCTCCGCCAGCCGCTCCAGCTCCGCCGCGGCGGTGCTCCAGGGCCGACAGGCTCGCCACCTTCGCCGAGTGGCCGAGTCGGGCGTGCTGGAGCCGATCAGCGGGCAATCGCCCCCTGCTCCTCCCGAGTGCTCCGCCCGGCGCTTCGCCGTCCGAACCAACGCCGTGTCCGTGCCAACCATCAGCACGCCGGCTCCGGTTCGCACACCGCGCATCGAGCCCACTCCGACCACGCGCACCTCGACGCTGCAGCGACTCCGTAACTCCGCCGCCACGTCTGGTCGGCACCCGTCACAGACCATCACCGGACCGCCCGCACCCGCGTCCACTTCACGCCACGGCGCAGCAGCCAGCGCCTGTCCGTCGCCTTCGAACGGCCGGCTCATCGCTTCCTCCCCCGGAGGGCAGGCTTCCGGCGGCCCGCGCCGGTCGCGAGCCACTGCAGCACGGCCGCCTTGCTCCAGCGCGGGCGACGGTCGATGCCCTGAATCGGGGACACCGGCAAGGCATGCGCGTTGAGCCGGCGCCTGATGGTCCTCGGGTGGCAGCGCAGCAGCATGGCCAGATCTTCGAGGAACAACACGTCCGGCAACTCGTCCGACCCCACGTCCGGGCCCCACGGCTCTCGGTTGCCGCGGCGGCCCCCGGGGCGCCCGCCAAGCCGCGCTCCAACCGAACCCGGCTGCGGTTCAGGCATGCGGGCCAGGACCTCCTCCCGCGCCGCGTCCGCAGCCCGCTCCGCCTCCTCGAACAAGTCCAGGATCTTGGTAGCCCGTGCGGCGAATGCGGCCGGGGGCGGGGTGTAGCCGTTGAGCCACGCGTTCAGGGCGGGTTGACTGACCCGCAGCATCGACGCGAGCTTGCGCTGCGACAGGCCGAGTTTCACGATGCGCGCGGCGATCGGCTGTGCCGGAGTGACCATTGGCGCCTCCAGAATTAGGGGGCACCAAGAATCCCGTCAACTGTAATCATTGATTATCATTGGCAGGTGAACATCATCGGGCAGCGACTGCGTGCGGCCCGCGTGCTCCGGGGTTTCAACCAGGCCCAGCTCGCCGCCAAGATCGCCCTCACGCGAGAGGCGATCTCCATGGTCGAGCATGGGAAGTCGCGCCTTCGGGTCGACAGGCTGGCCACCGCCGCGAGGATGCTCGACGTGTCGACCGACTACCTGGAGGGGCTCACGGAGGACCCGACCCCCGCCGCGCAACTCACGCGCGCCCTGGCCGTCGTCACGGGCGGCGCGCCTCTCGATGACGGGCTCGGTCCCGCCGCAACCCGAGCAGACGGCGACTATGTCGGCGTCTACACGTTGGCTGCGTCTACCGGCGGCGGCGCCGTCGCGTACGACAAGCGCGTGACCGGCCGCATCAAGTTCCGAAGGGCGTGGCTGGCCCGCCATGGGCTCGTCGCCCACCACTGCCGCGTCGTCAAGGTCGTCGGCGAGTCCATGGAGCCGACCCTGTTCGACGGCTGTTCGATCCTCGTCAACCACGCGAGCCGCCGCCGGCGCCTCGGCCACATCTACGTTGTGCGCACCGTCGAGGCCCTTGTGGTCCAACGCGCGGGCAGGGATCCGTCGGGCGTCTGGCAGCTCGTCAGCGACAACCCGGACAAGCTGACCTGGCCCAACCGCCCTTGGCCGCGCGACGCCCGGATCGTCGGAGAGGTCAGGTGGACCGCCAGGGCGTTCGTGTGAAGGGAACTGATCCAATGAAATCCACGCACAACGGCGTCGGCGCGCCACCGACAGACGCGAATGCCGCATCGGACAAGGGTGGTCGAGGCAGTGCGCCAACACCTCGGCGGCGAATCCAAGCGGCGGGATCAGATGCGGCTTCGCCGCAGTCAACGACGAAGGCAAGGCCCGAGTCGCAGTCGCGCCGCCGCGTGCGCGTTGCCCAGGGGATCTACCGCGATCGTTGGGGCTTGGCGGCCACGGTCAAGGTGAACGGCGTCCAACGAGAGATCCGTTTCCCGCCCGGCACGCCCCTCAAGACCATCCGGGCGCGCCGGGACGAGCTGCGCGCCGGCATGCGGACGCTCCCTGTCGGCGAGCGGCATACGCTGGCCGACGATGCGTCTCGGTACCTCCGGCAGATCGGCAACGAGCTCGTGAGCATTGCGGACCGCCGGCACTACGTCGGGGAGTGGGCCGCGCGCTTCGGCCACCTCAATACCCTCGTGCTGCCGCAGCACATGGCGGCGCTGAACGATCAGATGCGCAAGTGGCGGGAGACTTTGTCCGTCTCGGCGTGCAACCATCGACGGGACGCGCTGACGAACCTGGTGAAGGTGCTCTACGGACGCCGGGCGGCGTCCGAGTTGGTCGACCTCGTTCGCTTCACGCGTCCGGCTCCCCGGCCGCGGTGGCTCGACCGCGCTCACATCGCGGACGTGCTGGCGCAGTTGACGCCGGGGTCCAAGACCGTGGTACGCTTAAGGTTGATGCACTGGACGGGGATGCGGCCGTCGCAGATGGGGCGCCTCCGGCCGGAGGACTTCCGCCTCGACGAACCGACACCGTTCGTCGCGGTGCCGCGCGGCAAGGGAGGACGGCTGGCGGCGGTCCCGCTCGTCGGCGAAGGGCTGGATGCGGCCCGCGAGTTCATGGCGATTGGCGCCTACGGGAGCTGGTCCTGCCCGAGTGCGAACCGGGCGCTGGAAGGCGCGGCTCGCAAGGCCGGCCGCCCTGCGTTCACCGTTTATCAGATCCGCCACGCCTTCGCGACGGGGCTGCGGCGGACGGGATCGGACGTGGCCGACATCCAGGATCTGTACGGGCATACGGACCCCGAGACGACGATGATCTATGCGCCGCCGCAGTTGCAGAAGCACGCGGAAGCGATCGAGCGCTTGCAGCGAGCCGACCGGGCGCCGGTGCAGGTCGAGGGAGGCATTCGGCTGGCAGTACCCGCTGGCAGTACCCGTGAAGCACCCGTAAGTCGTTGATTCCAAAGGACGCGCCCTTAGCTCAGCTGGATAGAGCGTCTGGCTACGAACCAGGAGGCCGCAGGTTCGAATCCTGCAGGGCGCGCCACTTCCTCCCCTCACGATCCCGTCCCGGTATCGATAGCGGCCGCCGTCATCGTGCCGAGCACGGTCGTCTGACTCATCGCGTGCGTCCTCTCGACGTCCCGCCCGGGTGCGTCCGCCCGTCGTCCGCTGCCACGAAGCATCCATCGTATCCTACGCGCGACGGGATTCCCGGAAGACGAGGGGCGGGACATGGTCGTTGACGGGCTCCGTCGTTGAACGCAGCGCATCGCGGCGATAGTATGCCCGGGGACAGGCTTCGACCGTTGGAGGAGACCGGTGTCATTCAGACAGATGCGTTGGACCCTTGCCGCGTTCGTGCTCGCCCCGCTCGCGCTGGCGGCCCCTGCCGAGGCGCAGCCGGCCGGCGACGTCGAGTGGCCGACCTACGGCGGCGACCTCGCGAGCACCCGCTACTCGCCGGCCGAGCAGATCACGGCCGACAACTTCGCCGACCTCGAGCTCGCGTGGACCCTGAGCACCGACAACTTCGGCCCCGAGCCCGAGTACAACCTGCAGTCGACCCCCCTCATGGTCGGCGGGGTGCTGTACACGACGGCGGGCACCCGGCGGGCGGTAGTCGCGGCCGACGCCGCGACCGGCGAGCTGCTGTGGACGCACCGCCTCGACGAGGGCGAGCGGGGCGCGGCGGCGCCGCGGCGGCTGTCGGGGCGCGGCCTGGCGTACCGCGACGACGGCGGCGCGGGCGAGATCTTCTACGTCACCCCGGGCTACCAGCTCATCGGCCTCGACGCCGCGACGGGCCGCCGGCTGCCGGGCTTCGGCGAGGACGGCATCGTCGACCTGAAGCTGACCCTCGACCAGGACATCGACCCGGTGACGGGCGAGGTGGGGCTGCACGCCGCCCCCATCGTGTCCGGCGACACCATCGTGGTCGGGGCCGCCCACCTGCCGGGCGGCCGGCCGCGGTCGATGGAGAACGTCAAGGGGCACATCCGCGGCTTCGACGCCCGCACCGGCGACCGGAAGTGGATCTTCCACACCGTGCCCGGCGCCGACGAGTTCGGCAACGACACCTGGCTCGGCGACTCGTGGCGGTACACCGGCAACACCGGCGTCTGGGGGCAGATGACCGTCGACGCCGAGCTCGGCATCGCCTACTTCGCCACCGAGATGCCCACCAACGACTACTACGGCGGGCACCGGCACGGCGACAACCTGTTCTCGGACAGTCTCGTGGCCGTCGACCTCGAGACCGGCGAGCGCCTCTGGCACTTCCAGTTCATCCACCACGACGTGTGGGACTGGGACCTGCCGTGCGCCCCGATTCTGGTGGACATCACCGTGGACGGGCGCGAGATCAAGGCCATCGCCCAGCCCAGCAAGCAGACGTGGCTCTACGTCTTCGACCGGGTCACCGGCGAGCCGGTGTGGCCCATCGAGGAGCGGCCGGTCGAGGCGTCGAACGTGCCGGGCGAGCTGCTGGCGCTCACCCAGCCGTACCCCACGAAACCTCCCGCCTACGACCGGCAGGGGGTGGGCATCGACGACCTCGTCGACTTCACGCCCGAGCTGCGGGCCGAGGCCGAGCGCATCGTGTCGAACTACCGCATGGGCCCGATCTTCACGCCGCCCACCGTCTCGGTGCCCGAGGGGCCGTGGGGCACGCTGATGCTCCCGTCGCAGGCGGGGGGCACCAACTGGCCCGGGGCGTCGTACGACCCCGAGACCGGCATCATGTACCTCTACAGCTACACCCAGGTGGTGTCGCTGGGGCTCGTCAACGACCCCGAGCAGTCGGACATGAACTTCATCCGGGGGCGGTCGCCGGAGATCTCGGCCGCCGACGCGTCGCTGACCATCGAGGGCATTCCCATCATCAAGCCGCCGTGGGGGCGGATCACGGCCATCGATCTCAACCAGGGCGAGATTCTCTGGCAGGTGCCGCACGGCGAGACGCCCGACAACATCCGCAACCATCCGCGGCTGGAAGGGGTCGACGTTCCCCGCACGGGACGGGTGGGGCGCATCGGGACGCTGAACACGAAGACCCTGGTCATCGCTGGCGAGGGGGGGGTCTTCACCACGCCGTCGGGCGAGCCCGGCGCCATGCTCCGCGCCTACGACAAGATGACCGGCGAAGAGGTGGGTGAGGTCTACATGCCGGCGCCCCAGTCCGGGTCGCCGATGACCTACGTGCTCGACGGCGTCCAGTACATCGTCGTCGCCACCAGCGGCAGCGGCCAGCCGGGGCGGCTGCTGGCGTACCGACTGCCGCCGGATTAGGCGCGGCGCCGCCGGTGCGGCTTCCGGCCGAGGAGGTTGCAGCGGCCGAGCCGCAGGTGGCGATTCGGGGTGGGGAACCCGGATCGCGGAAACCGGTTGGACCCTCGTGGGTAGGACGGCAGGCGTAGCCGCTTCCGGCCAGGTGGTTGGCCCCGCATGGCGGCGTCGGAGTCGCAGGTGGCGGTTAAGGGTCAGGAGCCCGCGCCGCGGAACCGGTCGGGCTTCCGGTGAGTGAACGGCAGGCGCAGCCCGCCGGGCCACGGTCCCGACCGGCGCGGCGACATCGCGAAGGAGCGGCCATGACTCGCAATCGGACATCCATCGGCCGGCGGCGGTTTCTGCAGACCGGCGCGCTCGGCCTCGGCGCCGGTGCGCTCGGCCCCGGCCTGGCCGCCGGCCAGGGCGTCGGGAGCGGGTCGGGGAGCGCGGCCGAGCCGGGGGGCGGCCGGGTCCGGATGAGCGGCGACGGCTTGGGGCTGACGCCGGCCGACCACGGCCGGATCCTCAGCCGCCTCGCCGACGAGGGCCGCATCGCCCGCGACAGCTACTCGAACGGCGGCGTCGTCGGCGAGCTCGAGGAGCGGTTCGCGGCGCTGCTCGGCAAGGAGCGCGCGGTGTTCATGCCCACCGGCACCCTCGCCAACCACCTCGCGGTCCGCGCGCTGGCCGGGGGCCGGGGCCGGGCCATCCTGCAGGCCGAGGCCCACCTCTACAACGACTCGGGCGACTGCGTGCAGACGCTGAGCGGCATCACCCTGATGCCGCTGGCGCCGGGTCGGGCCACGTTCACTCTCGAGGAGGTCGAGGAGGTCGTCGATCGCACCGCCGGCGGCCGGGTGTCGAGGCCGGTCTCGGTGATCTCCATCGAGACCCCGGTGCGCCGTCGCTTCGGCGAGCGCTTCGACCAGGCCGAGCTCGACCGCATCGCCGCGTTCGCGCGCGAGCGGGGCATCCGGCTGCACATGGACGGCGCCCGGCTCTTCCTGCAGAGCGCGTGCACGGGAGTCGACGTTGCCGAGTACGCACGCCCCTTCGACACGGTGTACGTCTCGCTCTACAAGTACTTCAACGCGGCGTCGGGCGCGATCCTGGCCGGCCCGCGGGCCCTGCTCGACGACATGTACCACACGCGCCGGATGTTCGGGGCGGGTCTGCCCGGGGCGTGGCCGTTCGCGGCGGTGGCCCTGCACCACGTGCCGGGCTTCGTGGGCCGCTTCCGCCGGGCCGTCGAGGTGTCGGAGGCGTTCATCGAGCGGGTCACCCGTCACGAGGCGTTCGCGGTGGAGCGCATGCCGGCCCCGACGAACCTCTTCCGCCTGCGGGTGTCCGCCGCCGACCCCGCCGGCTTCCGCGCGCGGCTGCGCGACCGCGACGTCGACCTGGGGCGCCCCGGCCCCGACGGCAGCACGCTCGTCGGTGTCAACGAGACCTGGAACCGCGCGACCGCCGAGTCGCTGGCCGAGCGCTTCACGTCTTCCCTGGAGGCGTAGGCCGGCACCGGACTCCCGGGCCGCCGGGCGGGAAGAAGGGCGCCGCCGCGGTCTCTCCTGCCGGCGGCGAGCCGGCGCCGCCATCTGTCGCGGCGGCCCGGCGAGCCGCGCGAGGGATCGCGGATCCGCGTCCGCCCGTCGCTGCCGCTCCGCCCGGGTGATGCTGAACCCGACATCGTGGCGGCGCGCGGAGGATGGACCTTCCGCGACCACCGGAACCGCTGCCGCGGTGCGCGCGTCGTCGTCGCGGCGAATCCCCGGATGAACTTTCCCGCGGCCTCGCCGTATACATCGGACAGGACCGGGGGACGGCTGGCGGCATGGCCCGACCGCGTACCTCGGGTGAACAAGCGGCGCATGCGGTCCATCGACCCCCGGTCGTGAGCATCGCCCGGAATCTGGGAGGGAACAGTGATCAAGGCAACGACGGTTCGGCGCGCGGCGCTGGCGGCGATGACGGCGTTCGTGGCGTCGGGTGCGGCCATCGGTCTCCACGCCGCGCAGGCGCAGGACCCGCAACCCTGGGTCCACGTCGACATGTCGGGGCGGACCAGCATGAGCCTCAACCTGCCGCTCGCCGCCATCGAGGCGGCCCTGGCGATGGCGCCGGAAGCCATCGTCGACCGCGACGGGCAGCTTCAGCTCGGCGGCGACCGCCAGATACCGGTGACCGCGATTCGGGCCGCGTGGAGCCAGCTCCGCGACGCCGGCGACATCGAGATAGCCAACATCCAGGAGGAAGAGCAGAGCGTCCGCATCGCCCGGGAA
This sequence comes from Vicinamibacterales bacterium, assembly GCA_965207615.1. Lineage (GTDB taxonomy): Bacteria > Acidobacteriota > Vicinamibacteria > Vicinamibacterales > UBA8438 > JAJEEA01. The sequence continues at coordinate 4,713,845 of CBDBMZ010000003.1, read as the reverse complement.
GGCGACACCATCCTGGTCGACGTCACGGGGACGGACGACGACGCCGAGCACGAGGACGACGCCGACGAGCATGACGCCGAGCACGATCGCGACGGCGACGGCGACGACGCCGAGCACCGCCGCGACCGCGGCTTCGTCGGCGAGGTGCAGGTCCGGGTGCCGGTGAGCGTGGTCGATGCGTTGCTGTCCGGCGCCGGAGAGACCCTCGATGTCCGCGCCGCCATCCAGCAGCTCAGCGCGCTGCGGGGCGAGATGGTCCAGGTAATCCATCCGGACGCCCGCATCCGGGTGTGGATCGACGAGAGCCCGACGCAGTAGCGGCGGGTCATGCCCTGGAGCCGGACCGTACGGGCTTCGGGGCATCGAGCGACGAGAGCCCGACCCGGCGGCGGCCGCATAAGGCCGGCGCCGGGCAGGCAGGACGGGGCGGCCCGCGCGGCGGGCGCCCCGTTCGCGTGTACGAGCGTTCGTCGGGGCCAAGGGGTTTGCGCCTTGGAACGGTACCGCCTTCCGCGGGAGGCGCCGCCCCCCCGGCGCGATACTCCTGCGACGACAGTTTCCCGGCGAGGCTCGGGAATGGGAACGGGCGAATCCACTGACGAGGCACGGGGACTCGGGCCGGTGACCGGCCCGGCCGCGGCCGCCGACGAACGGTGGATGCGCGAGGCGCTCGCCGAGGCGCGGCTCGCGTGCGCGCGGGGCGAGGTGCCGGTGGGCGCCGTCGTCGTGCTCGACGGCGCCGTCGTCGGCCGCGGGAGCAACCAGCCGATCCACGCGACCGACCCTACCGCCCACGCCGAGATCGTCGCCCTGCGCGACGCCGCCCGCACCGTCGGCAACTACCGCTTGACCGGCGCCGCGCTCTACGTGACGGTCGAGCCGTGCCTCATGTGCGCCGGCGCGGCGGTGCACGCCCGCATCGGCCGGCTCGTCTTCGGCGCCGCCGAGCCGAAGGCGGGGGCGGTGCGCTCGACGATGCGCGCGCTCGACCACCCCGCCCTGAACCACCGGGTCGAGGTCGCCGGCGGTGTGCTCGAGCCCGAGTGCGCCGAGCTGATTCAGACGTTCTTCGCGGAGCGCCGGGCCGAGGTGAAAGGGCGGAAGACGCCCGGCGGCTAGCAGTCCGTTGTGGAACCCCGCGTTACATCGTCGCTCGAATGCGGCGGGGCTTCCACCACGGCTGCCGGACCTGGAACGGGCCCGCCGGCCGCCGGCCGCGGTTGGCCCCGCACGGCGCGCCGAGTGGTCGAGCCGGTTGGAACGCGCCCGCGCCTCGACCGCCCGTCCGGGCGCCATCTTCGGGTACGGCCAGACACCTGGTTGACGTTCTCGGAGGACGGGTTAACATGGTCGTAACTCGTCAAGAAGGGTTGGGTATCCGCATGCGATCTCTTCGTCCGCTCCGGTCGAAGCTCACGCGCGTCGGTCTGGGCTTGTGCTGTGTCGCGGGGGCGGCCATGCTCGCGTCCACCGTGGCGGCCCAGACCGCACCGGGCGGGACCGCGCTCCGCCAACGTCCTGCCGGCGCCCCCGCGCCGCCTCCCCCGCAGCCGGGCACGTTCCGGTCCGGCGTCACGCTGATTCGCACCGACGTCATCGTCCGCGACGCGGACGGCGTCTTCGTCCCCGATCTGACCCCCGTCGACTTCCAGGTCCATGAGGACGGTGTGGCCCAGGAGGTGGCGTCGCTCGTCCTCGTGCACGGCGGCCGCGTCTTCAACCAGCTCTCGCCGGCGCCGCCGGTGGCGCAGGAAGGCATCATCCTGCCGACGAGCCGCAACGTGAACAGCACGGCGGGGCGCATCTTCATCTTCTTCGTCGACGCGATGCACCTCATGCCGGAGAGCACGCCCCGGGTCCGCCACTTCGTCAAGGAGGTGGCCGACATCCTGGTGCACGACGGCGACATGGCCGGGTTGATCTCGAACGACTCGGCGGGCACCGCCATCAACGTCACCTACGACCGCGAGCTCGTGAAGTCGGCGGTGGACCGCATCATCGGCACCGGACTGACGCCGCGCGAGCTGGTCATGGACATGCAGGAGGGGAGGGAGGGGCCAGCCGAGCTGCGCTGGCGCGCCCACCGCGCGTTCATGACCGTGAACCGGCTCCTCACCAACCTGGAATCGGTCCAGGACCGGCGCAAGGTGCTGATCTACGTCAGCACCGGCTACGATCTGAATCCGTTCGCGCTACAGCGGCTGCACCGCGACACCCGGGCCGACATGTACCTGCGCGACCGGCCGGTCGATCTGGCCGACGGCGCCGGGATACCGCCCGAGCTGATGGACCCGTTCGAGCGTGTCGAGCGCCAGGGCACGGTGTTCGCCGACACCGAGCTGATCGGCGAGATGGCGGAGCTGGCCGACGCCGCCAACCGCACCAACACGACGTTCTACACGATGGACCCGCGGGGGCTCGTCTCCAGCCCCGACATCGACTTCGACGTCCCCCTCGACGCCTGGCGCGAGTACATGCAGGCGACCCGCTCGAGCCTGCGCTCGCTGGCCGAGCTGACCGGCGGCATCTCCATCGTCAACACGAACAACTTCGAGGGGCTGCTGCGCCAGATCGACGCCGAGACCAGCGACTACTACGTTCTCGGGTACTACACCAGCAATCCCGACCCGGCCCACCGGCGGCGCGCCCTCTCGGTGACCGTCGACCGCGAGGGCCTGTCGGTGCAGTCGCGCACCTCCTACACGTTCAGCCGGCGGGCGGCGGCCGGCGTGGGAGGAGGACAGTGAACGTGCGTACCTCGCTGGTCGCCGTCTCGGCGCTCTGTGCTGCGACCGCGACGGCGTCGCCGGCCGGAGCCGGGCAGTCGCCGGCGGCCGTCCTCGCCGAGGTCGGCGCCGCGCTGCGCGGCGAGCGCGACCTGCGAGGCGTCGACTACCGCGTCGACGGGCGCGAGGTCACCCTGACCGGCGAGGTGCCGACGCTGTGGGTGAAGACCCGCGCGATCGACCGGGTTCTCGAGATCGACGGCGTGGACACCGTCGCGAGCGAGCTCACGGTTCCCGCGGGCGAAGACGACGACGCAATCGCCCGGGCCGTGGGCTCGGCGATTCGGCAGTACCGGTACAACACCATCTGGGACTACGTCGGCGGCCGGGTCGACGACGGGGTCGTCACTCTCAACGGAAGCGTCACGCCCGACCGCGACAAGCCGGCCGAGCTGTTCGAACGGGTTGCGCAGATTCCCGGGGTCCAGGACGTCGTGCTCGACATCTTCCGCCAGTCGTCGTCCCGCCGCGACCGCGACCTGCGCCGGATCATCGCCGAGCGGGTGCGGCGTCATCCGGTCTTTTCGCAGTACCAACTGCTGCCCGACTCGCCGTTCCGCATCCTCGTTCACGAGGGAGAGGTGCTCCTGGTCGGGACGGTCCGCAGCGGCGTCGAGAGCCGCGTCCTCGAGCAGATCGCGCGCCAGGCGTTCGAGTCCGAGCAGGTGTTCAACCGGCTGCAGGTCGGCGGCGGCTAGCCCGTGTTGAACCCCCGCGTCGCGCATGGAGCGGCGTGTGCAGCGCGGCTCGAATGCCGCGCGACTGGCGCCAGGGCTCCTGGGGCAAGCCGGGGGGAGCGCTCCGGCCGACCGGATCGACGTCCGTGAAATTGGATTCCAAGGGCGTCGCCGGCATGAGTGGATCGGTGAGTGTGTTTCAGATCGCAGCGGAGGCTGAACGCGAGCGGTCATAAAGAAAGCAAAAGGAGGTGATGGTCGAGCGGATCGAGACTTGCACCATTTGAAAACGGCGGTGATACGCACAGGCGGCGCCGGCTCTCTGGCGAACGGACGTCGACGGCTTCAGGCTGTTCCAACGTCGGTCTGTCTTCACGGGGAGGCAACAATGGCGAAGAGATTGCTGTGTCTGTGGACGGTGGCGGTCCTCATCACGATGGGGACGACGGCCCTGGGCCAACAGGGTCGGTCGGAGCTGCGCGGCCGGGTCACCGACGACACCGGCGGCGCCCTGCCGGGCGTGAACGTGGTCGTCACCAACCAGGACACCGGCACGTTCCGCGAGCTGATCACCAGCGGCGACGGCACCTTCTTCGCGGCCCAGCTCATCCCCGGCGTGTTCACCATCAGCGCCGAGCTGGCCGGCTTCCGGGGCTTCCGGCGCACCGACTTCGCCATCGGGGTCGGCAACACCCTCGACATCGACATCGTGCTCGAGATCGGCGCCCTCGAGGAGACCATCACCGTCTCGGGCCAAGCGCCCCTCGTCGACCTGACGTCGGCCGAGGTCGGGGGCACCGTCTCGAGCCAGGAGCTGGTGGAGCTGCCCACCCTCAACCGCAGCGCCTTCGCCGCGGTCGCGCTGCTGCCGGGCATCCAGTTCCAGCCCTCGTCGAGCCTCGGCAACGACACCATGATCGCCAACGGGCAGACGCCCAACGGCAACTCGATGGGGGTCGACGGGGCCACCAACAACGACGACATCAGCGGCTCGGGTGCCGGCGGCCAGGTGCGGGTGCCGCTCGAGTCGGTGCAGGAGTTCCAGGTCCTCAGCAACCAGTTCGACGCCGAGTTCGGGCGGGTGCGGGGGGCCATCGTCAACTCGATCACGAAGCAGGGCACCAACCAGTTCAGCGGCGCCCTGTTCGACTACTACACCAGCGACGGCATGACGGCCGAGGACTACTTCGTCGCCCGCAGCGACACCCTCACCAAGCCCGAGACCAACAAGACGGAGTTCGGCGGGGTCATCGGGGGGCCGATCGTGCGCGACAAGGCGCACTTCTTCGTCAGCATCGAGCGCCAGCTCGTCAACCCGAGCCGCTCGCGGGCCTATGACACGCGAGAGGATCTCAACTTCACGCTCTCGGAGAACTGGAAGGCGTGGAACACGCTGTTCCGGGTGGATCACCAGATGAACGCCAACAACTCGTGGGCGTTCCGGATGATCCGCGAGGTCGCCCCGCAGTTCAACCTCGTCGGCAACCGGTCGGCGACGCTGAACACGATTCAGGACGAGACCGACGACGACCAGATCTACGTCGGCACGTACACGAGCGTCCTCGGGAACAACAAGGTCAACACCGTGCGCATCGCGAGGACCTACGAGTCGGCCTACCGGGGCAACCCCTGCTGGCGGGCCAACGGGGGGTTCGACAACATCGGCAACCAGGTGACGTGCCCGCCGCAGTGGAGCCACCCGAGCTTCCATGACAACCAGCTCGCCGGCTCTTGGGGCCGGGACGACTACAACTGGCAGTACGCCAACACGTTCTCGTGGTTCGTGCCCGACATGGGCGGCGACCACGACTTCAAGTTCGGGGGCACGTTCCACCGGTCGATACTGCAGGAGTTCAACGAGGCTAACCTGAACGGCACGTTCACGTTCGACACCGACCGGATCTTCGATCCGGCCGACCCCTACACCTATCCCGAGCGCCTCAGCGTCCGGGTCGGCAACCCCCTCGGCCGGCCCTACCGGTTCCCGGTGTACACGACCGAGCTCTTCTTCCAGGACAAGTGGCAGGTGAACGACCGGCTGACCGTGGGGCTCGGCATGCGCTACGACCTGGAGATCTTCCGGGCCGCTCTTCTCGACGGGCCGAATGGAGAGCCCGCCAACCCGATGGTGCCCAACGGGCAGGACCCCATCGACAAGAACAACTGGTCGCCGCGCACGTCCATCGCCTACGACGTCACCGGCGACGGGCGGTCGGTGCTGCGGGCGGGGTACGGCATCTTCTACGACAAGACCCTGCTCGGCACCCTCGACAACTTCATGCAGAACCCCCGGTTTACCGACTCGTTCGCGGTGAGCTTCCCGCTGACGAGCGCCGATCCGGGGCCCGCGAACGGGATGCTCCCGAGCGACCCGTTCCTGCTGAACTACGCGGCGGTCGGCAGCGGCCCGCTCGCCTGCCCCGCCAACCCGGCCGGCCCGTGCCCCTTCGTGGACCGGGACGCCCTCAACATGCTGTACCCGGCCGGCTCTTTGCTGAGGAACACCGGCACCGTCTACCTCGACGCCGCCACGCGCCAGCAGCCCTATCAGCACCAGATGACCTTCGGCTACGAGCGCGAGCTGGCCCCGACGCTGTCGGTGTCGGCCGACTACATCCGCACCATGGGGCGCGACATGCTCGCCCGGGTCAACTACAACATGCCGACCCGACTGGGCACGGCGCGCAGCGACTCCCTGATCTTCTACGACGTCTTCGGTCTGCTGGGGGGCGACGGGCAGTTCGTGAACAACGTCATCGCCGCCGACAGCGTGGGGGCGATGGACTACGACGCCCTGAACATCCAGATCGAGAAGCGGTACGCCGACCGCTGGGGCGCCCGCCTGTCGTACGCGTTCGCGTACTCGCGCGGCGACACCTGGCAGCAATACGAGAGCGTCGTCACCCAGGTGGGCGCCGACCTGAACCTCGACGAGCTGTGGCAGCCCGCCGAGTCCGATCGCCGGCACATCCTGGCCATCGCCGGGAACACGGAGCTGCCGGGCGGGGTGACGGCCAGCGCCACGATCCGCTACATGAGCGGGCTGCCCCTGACCGTCCACAACTCGAACATCGACGCCAACATGAACGGCGTGCTGTTCGACCCCATCGCTCCGGGCTCCTACAGCGGCACCGGGACCCATGCCATCTCCGTGCAGAACGACGGCGGGTACGGCGGCGCGCGCGGGCCCGACTTCATGCAGCTCGACGTGCGGTTCGGCTATCGCCTGAGGCCGACGGCGACGCAGACGCTGGACCTGTTCTTCGACATCTTCAACGCGACGAACCACGCCAACTTCAACAACCCGACGGGGGACCTGCGCAGCGGCAACTTCCTCAACCTGCTGACCCTGCGGGGAGGCAGCGGGTTCCCGCGCCAGGCGCAGTTCGGCATCCGGTACGGGTTCTGACCGGGCGGCAATAGCGAGCTCGGGGGGGCCAGGACGGGCGCTGCGCGACCACCGCGCAGCGCCCGTTCTTCGTGCGGCCGGCTCGGTTTCCGGGCCAAGGGTTCGCCGAACGCCTCAGCTACGACTGTTACGGCCGTTCGAGTGTTTTCTCGATGACAGGGAGGACGAGCCATGACGAGCATCATCGCGGCGGCGGTGCTCGCGGCGAGTGCCTCGGCCGTCGGCGCCACCCAGGCGGCCTGGCAGACCACGGACCTCGGCGGCGGCGGGGCCCAGTACCGGCTCTCCAACGATGAGGGGGCATCGCTCCTTCTCCGGTGCGAGCAGGGGGTCGTCAGCGCGGGTTTCGAGTTCCCGGCGCCGGTGAACGCGAGGGGGCGCGCGGTCCTCCGCGCCATTCCCGGCGAGCGGCGGAACGTGGCGGTGCGGCCGGTGGGCGAGCGTCTGCTGCAGTTGACCGGCGGCGCGGCCCTCGACGCGTTCCTGGACCTGCTCTCGCTCCCCGCCACTGCGAGACTCCAGGTGCGCACGGGCGGCGAGCAGGCGTCGTTCGCGGTGTTCGGCAGCGGATCCGTCGTTCGGGAGTGCCGCCTGCGACAGGCGAGGGCGCCCGGGCGGCCGGAGCCCGAGGCGTGAGGAACGCGTCCGTCCGCCGTGGCGTTCCGCAGGAGCGTCGGTGCCCACCCCGGGGACCGCGGGAGGGCACTCGCGGTTCGACGCGTGTGGCACGGCGCCCGCGCCGCCACGCTTCTTCCTTTGGCGGTCTCCGGCGAAGCCGGGAATCTGCGCCTCGCGGCAGACTCCCGGCAGAGGTCGCGGGAAACCGTCGGAACCGCGGCCGGCGGCTACGGCTGGATCGACGAGAGAATGCCGGTCGCCGTCGCCGCGAACCGGCCGTTCGGCTCGCGGTCGAGGTAGATCCGGAACTCGGCCGCCGCCTCCGCCATCTGGCCGGCGTTGAGGTTGGCCATGCCCAGCCAGTAGTGGGCCTCGCCGTGATTGGGGTCGAGCTCGAGGGTCCGCTCGAACTGCTGCCGGGCCTCGTCGAGGCGTCCCGAGTTCCAGAAGATGAGGCCCTGGTCGAACACCGCGGTGGGGTCGTCTGCCCCGCCTCCGCCGGAGAGCCGCGCCGATGCGGCGCTCGCCTCGGCCGCGTCGTCGAACCGCCGCTGCGCGTTGTAGATCTCGGCCAGTCCGTCGTAGGTCTCGGCGTTGTCCGGCTCCAGGGCCAGCGCCGCCCGGAAGGCCGCCTCGGCCTCGTCGTAGGCCCCCCGCCGGCCTTGCACGATACCGAGGTTGCGCTGGCACTCGGCGCACTCCGGCGTCGTCTCGAGCGCCGCCTCGAAGAACGTGACGGCTGCCGCGAGATCGCCCCCGCTGAACGCCGACAGCCCCTGCTCGAAGGCGTCGGTGGTGGCGGCGCGGGCGTCGAGCGCGGCGCGCTCCTCCTCCGACACGCTCTCCCGGTACACCTCCTCCAGGGTCCGCAGCGTCAGGTCCTGCTCGAGCTCCTGCCCGGCGGTGAGGTCGATCGCGACGCGGTTGATGCCGACGCCCTCCTTGATCGCGGTGAGGGTGTAGGGACCGCGAACCAGCCCCATCTGCAGGAACTCGCCCTCGGCGTTCGTCGTCACCTCGTAGCTCCGGGCGAGGCCGCCTTCGTACACCAGCGTGACGGTGACGCCGTCCACGACCTGGCCGGCGGCGTCGGTGATCACCCCGAACACGCGGGCGTTGTTCTGCGCCGGCGCCGGCGCCGCCGCGGCGAGCGCGACAGCGATGAACGGGACGAGCGACCGGCACAGTCTGGTTGTTGCGAACATGGCCTCTTCCCCTTTCCACTTCGACATGGCCTCACGCGAGCAATCAACGCCGGTCCGCCCGATGCATGCAGGTGATACCCACGATGATTTCGACTATAGTGAGCGACTGAGCCTATCCTACCAGTGCGACGCGGCGATTGCACCGGCCGCGACGCGTTGGGCTCCGGCCGGCGGCCGACGCGCCCGCCGGGCCGTCAGGCCGTCGACCCCGTGGACCCGCGTGATGGGAGACACCCATGCTGAAGACGCTCGTCGCGGCGGTGGCCCTCGCGATTCCCGCCGCGCCGGCGGCGGCGCAGGCGGTCTGGGACTCCCAGGACCTCGGCGGCGGCAGCGCCGAGTTCCGGCTCGGCAACGACGAGGGGGCGGCGATCATCCTCGTGTGCCAACTCGATGGCGTCAGCGCGGGGTTCGAGTTTCCCGTAGCCCTGGAGGCCACCCGGAGCGCCTCGATTCGTGGCGTCCCCGGCGAGCGGCAGAACGTCGCGGTAGCCGCCGTCAACGACCGGGTGGTCCGCCTGACGAGTGGCCGCGGCCTCGAGGTGCTCCTGCGGTTGCTGCGGGACACCGCCAATCTCTACGTGCGCGCCGGCGGCGTGCGGGCGTCCTTCGAGGTCTTCGGGAGCGCCCCGGTCGTCAGCCAGTGCCTGGAGCGGCAGGACGAGGCGATACCCACCCCGACGCGCCGGTTCCGGAGCTTCCGGTGAGGCGCTGAGCGAATCGCCCCAGTCCGCTTCACCGGCGGCGCGGGCGCGTGGGACGACGGCCGTTTCTCGCTGCCGTCGCCTGTTGGGCGCGAGCCGTCCCGATTGCGAATCGAGTGTCCTCAAGGGAGGAGGCCTAGTAGACAACACATGCGTCGTCGCCGTCCGGATTCGAGCAGCCATCACGTTGTTCCCTCGGAGATTCGTCTTTGCAGGAGGTGGAACGTGCGTAAGCTCGCAGGACTCACGGCGGCCGTCATCCTCGTCGCCTTGACGGCGACCACCGCCGTTGCCCAGCAGGGCACGGCCGAACTTCGGGGCAGCGTGACGGACGAGCAGGGCGGGGCCCTGCCGGGCGTCGCCATCCTCATCACCAATCAGGACAGCGGCACCTTCCGGGAAGCGCTATCCGGGGGTGACGGCAGCTTCTTCGCCAGCCAGATGCTGCCGGGCACGTTCACCATCACCGCCCAGCTCCCCGGGTTCGCCACCTTCGAGCGGACCGACTTCGCCATCGGCGTCGGCCGGACGCTCGACCTCGACATCGTGATGACGATCGGCCAGCTCGAGGAGACCATCACCGTCTCGGGCGAGGCGCCGCTCGTCGACCTCACGTCGGCCGAGGTGGGGGGCACCATCACCACCGAGGACCTGACCGAGCTGCCGCTGGGCAACCGCAGCTACTTCTCGGCCGTGGCCCTGCTGCCGGGGATCCAGTTCAGGCCCTCGTCCAGCCTCGGCAACGACTCCATCATCGCCAACGGGCAGCACCCCAGCACCAACAACGTGCAGGTCGACGGCTCGGCGAACAACGACGACAACTCCGGCACCTCGGCGGGGGGGCAGACGCGCGTCGCCCTCGAGTCGGTGCAGGAGTTCCAGGTCATCACGAACCAGTTCGACGCCGAGTTCGGCCGGGCCAGCGGCGCGGTGGTCAACTCGATCACGAAGCGGGGGACCAACGAGTTCACCGGCGCCCTGTTCAACTACTTCACGTCGTCGGCGATGACGACGACCGACGTGCTGTCGCTCCAGCGGGGGATCGACAAGCCCGAGGCCAGCAAGCAGGAGTTCGGCGGCGTCATCGGCGGGCCGATCCTCCAGGACCGGATGCACTTCTTCTTCAGCCTGGAGCGGCAGCTCGTCGCCCCGAGTCGGACGCGCGTCTTCCCGGACGAGCGGTCCGACCTGAACTACTCGACGACCGAGAGCTGGGAGGCCTGGAACTCGCTCATCCGTGCCGACCACCAGGTCAACAGCAGCAACTCCTGGGCGTTCCGCTGGCTGAGGGAGCTGGCGCCGCAGTTCGACCTGCTGGGCAGCCGGACCGGGACGTTGGCGACGCTGGAGGACGAGACCGACAACGACCAGACCTACGTCGGGAGCTGGACGAGCGTCCTCGGCAGCTCGCAGGTGAACACGGTCCGGGTCTCGGCGACGCGGGAGCAGTACTGGCGGGGCAACCCGTGCTGGCGGGCGCAGGGCGACTTCGAGACCCTCACCGCGCGGGGCAGCACGGCGCAGGCGAACTGCCTGCCGCAGTACCGGTACCAGGACTTCCAGGACAACGCGCTGGGCAGCGCCAGAGGAAACCGCGACCACCACTGGAGCTACTCGAACACCTTCTCCTGGTTCGTGCCCGACAGGGCGGGCGATCACGACATCAAGATGGGGGGGACGTTCCACCGCACCAACATGCTGTGGCGCCAGCAGAGCGACATGAACGGCCTGTTCCTGTTCGGGACCAACCGGGCGTTCCACCGGGACGACTTCTCCACCTACCCGGAGGTGCTCAGCATCCGCGTCGGCGGGCAGCTCTACACGCCCACGCTGTACAACACGCTGGAGGCGTACGCCCAGGACAAGTGGCAACTGAGCGACCGTCTGACCCTCAATCTGGGCGTCCGCTACGACCTGGAGGTCTTCCCGCTCGAGAACCCTAACAACCCGTGGGCGGGCCAGTTCAACGGCGGCCCGGAGGGCACCTACCCCATCGACTACAACAACGTCTCGCCGCGGACGTCGTTCGCGTTCGACGTGGCGGGCGACGGGCGCTCCGTCGTCCGGGGCGGCTACGGCATCTTCTACGACAAGACCCTCGGCCTGCAGGTCACCCGTACGTCGCGGCTCTCGGCGTACTCCGATTCCTACGTGGTGCGCTTTCCCGCGACCGGCGTCGATCCGGGCCCCGAGATGGGCATGCGACCGGGCGGTCACCTCGGGAACCTGATCAACACCTCGACCAGCGGCTGCCCGGCCGAGCTGAACAGCGGCGGTTGCATCACCATCAACCGCGACTATCTGAACACGTTGTTCCCGCCGGGGTCCCTGGCCGTGAACACCGGCCGGGTCTGGTTCGACCACCCGGACCGGAAGCAGGCCTACAGCCACCAGATCACCCTCGGGTACGAGCGTGAGCTGACCTCGGTCCTGTCGGCGTCGGTCGACCTCGTCAGCATGCACGGCCGCGACCGGCAGATGCTGATGGAGGCGCGCCCGCAGGTCCGTGCCGGCACGCTCCGCGCGGATCCGGTCACCCGGATGGACGCACTGCTGCTCGTGCCCGGGCTGAACGACGTGCTGCTGCCCGGCGACAGCTACGAGGGAGGCCGTGTCAACTTCGTGCAGAGCCTCGGCACGAGCAAGTACAACGCGCTCAACTTCCAGGTGGAGAAGCGCTACAGCAGCAACTGGCAGATGCGCGCGGTCTACTCCCTGAGCAAGTCGGAGGGCAACTCGGCCTACTACCTCGACAACAACTGGGCGCAGGTCGGGAACGACATGAACATCGACCAGCTCTGGGGGCCGAGCCGGTACGACCGCCGTCACAACGTGACACTCAGCGGCCGGACGGAGATCCCGGTGTTCGGCGGCGTCACCCTGAGCGGCGCCCTGCGGTACATGAGCGGCGCGCCGTTCACGATCCACGACACCAACTTCGACCCGAACATGAACGGGTGGGGTCCGGACCCGATTGCCGCCGGCATCTACAACGGCGTGGCGGGCACCAACCGCAACCCGATCTCGGTCGACAACGCCGGCGGGCCCAATGGCGCGTACGGGCCCGATTTCATGCAGTTCGACATCCGGCTCGGCCACCGGTCACGCTGGAGCGACCGGCAGACGCTCGACATCTTCTTCGACGTCTTCAACGTCACGAACCGCGGGAACTTCAACAACCCGACGGGGGACATGCGGTCGAGCAACTTCCTGAACCTCACGTCCCTGTGGGCGGGCAGCGGCTTCCCGCGGCAGGCGCAGTTCGGCATCCGCTGGGGGTACTAGATTCCTTGAACAAGCGTGATCTTTACAGTTGAGTCAAGTTCGGGGCGGCCTCCATTTCGACAGCTTGGTTTTCTCGGTGATCGACGGTTTACGCGGCGAGGGCCTGTCCGTGCCAGGCGCGGTGGACCTCGCGATCGTAGATGGCCAGGGCTTCATGTAGCCGCGTGGTCGATTCCCCGTCGAGGGTCGCCGACAGGACGGGGCCCAGGACCCTCGCCTGCGTACGGTGGTAGGCGAGGGCGACGCACAGCCCTTTGGCGGTGAGCCGATAGCGCTGGGTGCGGGGGACCCGTTCGATGATGCCCCGCAGCCGGAGCCGGCGCAGGTCGTAGGTCATGCGGCCCGCGCCGTAGTCGTCGGGTGAGAGCCCGCAGAGCCCCGCCACCGTCTCGCGCAACTCCCGGTTGCGGAAGCCCTGCGGCAGCAGGTCGAAGCGCAGCAGGGCCGCGAAGAGGCTCTGCACCCGCGGGTCGCCGAAGCGGAGCGCCGAGGCGCGTTGGCCGTCGATGCACATCGGACGGTGCAGCTCGTCGAGCACGTCGGCCCCGAGGGTGCAGTCGTGGCTGAGGCGTTGGACGCCGAGCAGGCGTCGGTTGGCGGCGAAGCCGATCTTCTTCAGATCATCGAGGTTCCTCAGCCGGCGACCGACATCGAAGTCGTACGTGTCGTTGATGACCGTCTCGGTGCGCAGCGCGCGCCCTTCCTTGTGGTACTGCTTGATCCGCGAGTGCTTGTAGTCGACGTGCAGCGACGGGATGACCCCGTCGGTGATGACGCGGGTGCGATACCGCGAGGGGGTGCGCCGGCTGACGCGCCGGTCGAAGATCAACTGCACGTGGTCGGGTCGACCCATGTCGAGGTTCTCGCGCACCACCTCCTCGAAGAAGACCCGCCCCTGCGCGGGCCGGTCGAAGACCTGGGTCAGAGCGAACTCGGCCTGGAGAATCGAGATGTCGTAGCGGATGCCCTGCTGGCGGTCGGAGACCGTGAAGGGGTGGGGCAGGCGGGCCAGCCACTTGCGCAGCAGCGCGTCGACCTTCTTCGCCGTCAACCCGTCGGCCAGCCGCTGCAGGCGTTCGGGGTCCGAGCAGCGCAGGATTCCGTTGTCGAGCGACTGGTACGCGATGCCCCGCTTCGTCAGCTGCCGCTTCAGGTACTCGTGCCCGTTGATGCACAGCTTGGCGTTGTAGGGGAAGTACGAGCAGAACTTCAGGAAGAACGGACCGAAGTCGTCGTCCACGGCGTAGAAGTAGAACTGGTTGACCATCGCCGTCGAGGTGGCCAGCCACGGGTAGGTGTCGCCGGTGGCGGGGTCGTGGCGGCGCTCGGTGCGCACCACCCGAGCCTTCTCCTGGGCCTTGCCGATGTAGAGGACGCCTTCGACGCCCGGCCAATCGCGGAGGTACTGCCGGGTCCGGTCGTCCTTGCGCTCGCCGCGGCGGAACGTCACGATCTCGATCCCGTTGCGGGCAGCGAAGCTCTTGATGGCGTCGACGAAGCGCTGGGTCATCGGGGCCATCAGGGCCGAGGACGGCACGGCTGCACCCCGCATCTTGCGGAAGAAGTACGCCGCACCGGCGGCCCTCTGGAGCAGGGGCACGTAGACGTTGAGGTACATCCGGTCGATGCACTCCAGGGTCAGCGTCGTGTGCTCTGCCAACACCTCGGCGACGGAACGTGCTACCTTCATGGCCGGACTCCGGTCGATGGGCTCCTCACCGGCCAGTCTACGGCCACCATCGCCCTTGTGCGACCATGAACGCGGCTTTCGGGCCGCAGCTGGAGCAGCGGCCGGGGTCCATCTTCACCGTCGGAAGCTGCCCAGCCCTACATGCTCGTCGGTCTGAGGCGGAGCCTCGCTAGCCGTAGCGGACGGAGGCTTCGAATAGAACTCGTGCGTGATCGGGCCGGGCGGCGGACATGCCGCCCGGCCCTGTCCTCTTGTACAACAAACGTGCGCCGTTCATGGGCACGACGACGCGACCCGCCTCGACCGCCTCGTGCGAAGGAGACACCATGCGGAGAGCCGTAGCCGTCGTACTGGCGATCGCGCTGCCCGCGTCACCGGCAGCGGCGCAGGCGGTCTGGGACGCGCGGGACATCAGCGGAGGCGGGGCCGAGTTCCGACTCGGCAACGTCGAGGGGGCCGCGATCATCCTCGCGTGCCAGCTCGGGGGCGTCAGCGCGGGGTTCGAGTTCCCCGAGCCCCTCGAAGTCACCGGGAGCGCCTCCGTTCGCGGCGTGCCCGGCGAGCGCCAGAACATCGCGGTGGCGCCGGTCAATGACCACGTGATCCGCGTCACGACGGGCCGGGGAATAGAGGTGCTCCTGCGGCTGCTGCAGACGACCGCCAACCTCTACGTGCGCGCGGGCGGCGCACGCGCGAACTTCGCGGTGTTCGGGAGCGCCCCGCTCGTCACCCAGTGCCTGGAACGCCAGGACGAGGCGATTCCCGACCCCACCCGCCGATTCCGCAGCTTCCGCTGACCACCCAGAAAGAAGAGCAGCTTCCGCTGACCACCCAGAAAGAAGAAAGGGCCGGACGCCTGGCGCGCCCGGCCCTCGATTCACGTGACGTGGCCACCTGGGCCGGCTAGAAGCCCCAGCGGATGCCGAACTGCGCCTGTCGCGGGAAGCCGCTGCCCGCCCGCAGCCCGGTCAGCACGAGGAAGTTCCCGCGCATGTCACCGCTCGGGTTGTTGAAGTTGGCCCGGTTGGTGATGTTGAAGATGTCGAAAAAGACGTCGAGCGTCTGGCGGTCGGCCCAGCGCGTCCGGTGGCCGAACCGGATGTCGAGCTGCAGGAAGTCGGGGCCGTACGCGCCGTAGGGCCCGCCCGCGTAGTCGACGGCGATGGAGTCCTGTCCCGAGCCGCTGTAGCTGCCGGGGGACAGGAAGTCGGGGCCGATGCCGTTCTGGTCCAGGTCGAAGTTGCTGTCCTGCAGGTGGAACGGCGAGCCGCTCATGTAGCGCAGCACGCTGCTGAAGGTGATGCCGCCCAGCACCGGGATCTCCGTCCGGCCGCTGACCGTGAAGTTGTGCCGGCGGTCGTACTGGCTCGGTCCCCAGAGGCAGTCGAGGTTCAGCATGGCGCCGACCTGGCAGAAGTTGGTGTAGGTGAACCACAGGGAGTTGGTCTCCTTCTTCGCCAGGGCGTAGACGGCGCGGAAGCCCCAGTTGTCGGCGTAGCGCTTCTCCAACTGGAAGTTCAGCGCGTTGTAGGTGCCGCTGCCGTTGCTGGTGGTGAAGCGGACGTCGCCGGCGTACCAGTCGTCGCCGTCCAGCGTGCCCGCCAGCACCCCGAACGCATCCGACCGGGTGATCGGGTCGGTGCGGCCGGTGCCGGCCCGCAGGCGCGGGTTGAGGTTCTGCCGCATGTGGGTGTCGCGGTCGAGCTGCCGGACGTAGTCGACCGACGCCGAGAGCACCGTGGTCAGCTCGCGCTCGTAGCCGATCGTGAGCTGGTGCGAATAGGGCTGCTCGCGGTAGGGGTTGTCGTACTCGATCGAGCCGGTGTTCAGGCGGCGGGACCCCGCCGGGAACAGCTCGTTCAGCACCTGCCGGTTCACCGTGGGGCACGCGCTGCCGTTCGGGTTCGCGGGGCAGCCTCCCGGCGTGACCTCGATCAGGCGGAAGAGGTCGCCGCCGGGCGCCATGCCGTTCGAGGGACCGGGGTCGGCGGTGTCCTGCGGGAAGCTGGCGGTGAACGAGCTGATGTACGGCGTGGCCTGCCGGTAGTTGTTGACCGCGTATCCCAGGGTCTTGTCGTAGAAGATGCCGTAGCCGCCGCGCAGCACCGACCGGCCGTCGCCGGTGAGGTCGTAGGCGAACGAGGTGCGTGGTGCCCAGTTGTTGTAGTCGATGGGGTACGTCCGCCCGCCGAGGCCGGCCGGCGAGCCCGTCCCGCCGAGCGCGGTGGGAACGCCGATGGCGTTGGAACCGAAGAACGGGTTGTAGTCGTTGGCGATCGGGAAGATCTCGAGGTCGTAGCGGAATCCCGCGCTGATCGTCAGCCGGTCCGTCACCTGCCACTTGTCCTGCGCGAACGACTCCAGCGTGTGGAACTCCGAGGGCGACGTCAACTGGCCGCCGACCCGGACGTGCAGCCGCTCGGGCCACGTGGAGAAGTCGTTCGCGTTGAACGTCATGTCGGTGTCGAAGATGAAGGTGCCGTTCTGGTTGCCCTGGTCCCGCCACAGCATGTTGGTGCGGTGGTAGGTCGCGCCGAACTTCAGGTCGTGGTCGCCCATCCGGTCGGGCACGAACCACGAGAACGTGTTCGAGTAGCTCCAGTGGTGGTCGCGGTTGCCGCGCGCGCTGTCGTGCGCGTTGTCCTGGAAGGTCCTGAAGTTGTACCGCGGCAGGCACTGCGTCTGCAGGGTCGGGAAGTCGGCGTCTGAGGCGCTGAACCCGCCGAGGTCGCGCCAGCACGGGTTGGCCCGCCACCACTGCTCGCGCGTCGCCGAGAGGCGGAAGGTGTTGACCTGCGAGTTTCCGAGGACGCTGGTCCAGCTGCCGACGTAGGTCTGGTCGTTGTCGGTCTCGTCCTCCAGCGAAGCGAGGGTCGCCTGGCGGCCGCCGAGCAGGTCGAACTGGGGCGCGAGCTCGCGCAGCCAGCGGAACGCCCACGAGTTGCTGGCGTTGACCTGGTGGTCAAAGCGGATCAGGGTGTTCCACGCCTCCCAGCTCTCGACCGTCGTGAAGTCCAGATCGGGCCGGGTCGGGAACACCTTGGGCCGGCTCGGGGCGACGACCTGCCGCTCGAGGCTGAAGAAGAAGTGGGCCCGGTCGGGCACGATCGGTCCGCCGATCACGCCCCCCCACTCCATCTTGCTGCTCGGCGCCTTTTCGAAATTCTCGTTGGCCGCCTCGAAGTAGTTGGGGCTCGTCAGCTGCTCGCTGGTGTAGTAGTCGAACGCGGCCCCCGTGAACGAGTTGGTGCCCTGCTTGGTGATCGAGTTGATGACGGCGCCGCGGGCCCGCCCGAACTCGGCGTCGAACTGGTTGGTCAGGACCTGGAACTCCTGCACCGACTCGAGGGGGACGCGGGTCTGGCCGCCGGCCCAGGTGCCGCTGTTGTCGTCGTTGTTGGCGGCGCCGTCCACCGACACGTTGTTCGTTCCCGGCGTCTGACCGTTGGCGATCATGGTGTCGTTGCCGAGGCTCGACGACGGGTTGAACTGGATGCCGGGCAGCAGCGCGATGGCCGCGAAGTAGCTGCGGTTGCCGGTCGGCAGCTCGGTGAGGTCGCCGGTGTTGATGGTGCCCCCGACCTCGGACGAGGTGAGGTCGACGAGGGGCGCCGCCCCGGACACGGTGATGGTCTCCTCGATGGCCCCGATCGTCATCACGATGTCGAGGTCGAGCGTCCGGCCCACCCCGATGGCGAAGTCGGGGCGCTCGAACGAGGCGAACCCCGGGAGCTGGGCGGTGATGCGGAACGTGCCGGGCAGCATCTGCCCCGCGAAGAAGCCCCCGTCCGCGCTCGAGACGACCTCGCGGAACGTCCCGGTATCCTGATTCGTGATCAGGATGCTCACGCCGGGCAGGGCGCCGCCCTGCTCGTCCGTCACCGAGCCGCGCAGCTCGGCGCGCCCTTGCTGGGCGAGGGTGGTGGCGGCGCCTGCCCCGAACAGCAGGGCGACCGCGGTGAGAACGGCGGTTGTTCGCTTCATGTGAGACTCCCCTTAATGGATGCGATTATCGAGTGCGAACGGCAGACGTGCACCGGCGGCTGCGAAACCGCGCCGTTCAGCGTTTTGCAGAGCTGTCGTTCGGAAACCGTATCCCTGCAAGCCGCGTGCCGGCAATCGTCACTCCCGCGACGGATGTGTCTCGGCCGTGTTGCACGGCCCCGATACGACAGCCACAACGCGGTCGCCCGTCAGGACCGCGCCCCTGTCGTTCAGCACTTTGGTCTGGAGATCCATTTTTTTGGAACAGATCCCCAGGCAGGTTGCGAACAGCTTTGCCGGCAGCGTACACTAGAAGGGCGCGAATACAAACCGTGCGGGTGGTCGCCGGGCCGGCCCGGCAAGGCGCGGAGACCGAACGGGGGGGGACGAAGGGGGCTTGCGGCCCATTCGAGTCGTCCTCGACAGCTTGGCGCGCGCCCCGGCGGTCGGGCCATGTCCCGTCGGCACGAACTAAACGCGCCCCGTCCGGGGCGCAACCCACCGCAGGTGGGCTCGTCCTGTTGCGGAGAGGTACCGAAGTGGTCGTAACGGGGGCGCCTCGAAAGCGTCTTGTCGGGTAACCGGCACGTGGGTTCGAATCCCACCCTCTCCGCCATTCCTTCCCTGCAGAGAACATGACGAGATTCGCCCTGGCGTTCACGGCCGCCGGCCTGTTGGCCGCCTGCGCCGCCGAGCCGCCGGCGGAAGCGCCGGCCGGGCCCGCGCCCGCGGCGGTGAGGACGCTGCCCGGCCCCGGCGGCGTCGCGACCATACCGTTCACCTCGGTTCGCGTCTGGTTCAACGACGAGACGGAGCCGGGGCGGAGCTCGCTCGCGCTGGAGGGCCCCGACGGCGGCGTCTCGCTGGTCGGGGTTCACTCGATGGGCGAGGGCGACCTGATGGCCGCCGTCAGCGGGGCGACGTACCCCGGCGAGTACACCCTCACCTGGACCGCGGTGGGCGCCGACGGCGCGACCGCCACCGGCGAGGTCCGGTTCACGGTGGCGTCGGCCGAGCCCGCCGCCGCGGCGGACGAGACGCCGGCCGGCGACGGGGCGCAGGCGCCGGACGACCGGGACTGAGCCCGGCCGCGGGCGCCCGGGCGGGATGTCGTGGGCGACCGGGATCGGGCCCGGCCGCGGGCCTTACAGCTCGAGCCGGCCGTTGACGACCATATCCTCGAGCTCGAACGTCCGCTCGATGCTCGCCTCGGCGATCTCGGTGACGAACTCGACCTCCTCGTCGGCGAGGGTGATGGCGTCGTCGCGGGGGAACAGATACACGACGGCGGCCCCGTTGCCTTCCGGCTGCGCAGCGGCCTGGACGGGCACGATGGGCCGTTTTCCGGAGCGCTCCAGACGGGCCCCGGCCGTCAGCGCGGCGGGGTCGAGCCGCGCGAAGGGGCGCGGCAGGCCGGCGACGACGATGAAGTAGGCGGTCGGGCGCTGGGCCAGGAGCTGGCGCCCCGCCGGGTCGAGGGCGCCTCCCTCGCCCATCCGTCCGCGGACGATGGCCTGCCGCATCGGCAGCGCGCTGCGCCACTGGACGATGAGCCGGCTCTGCCGGGTCGGGCCGAACCCGTCGGCGCCACCGAAGCCCCGGCCGCCGCGGCCTCCGCCGCCCCTGCCCCCGCCGATCCCCCCCGCAACGGGCGTCCGGTCGTTGATGGCCGTCCTCGGCGGCCGCGGGAACACCACGGTGATACGCTTCGACCACGGCGAGTTGGTCATCATGCGCTGGACGTCCCGGTCGGACCAGTCGGTGAACTCCTTCTCGTCCCAGAAGTCCGCCGCCAGTACCGCGCAGGCCGCCAACCAGACGATCGCGATCGAGCCGTGCCGTCGTCTCATGTCGCACCCTCCCTCTTCCAGACGCAGCCGCGCGACGTACCGGGAACCCGTGGCGACAGTTCCCGCCGCCGGCAACGGTACCTCGGCAAGCCGCGTGCCGGCAATAGTCATCCCGCGCGACGGATGTGTTTCAGCCGTGTTGCGCGGCTATGGCACAAGCAGTCGCGGCGCGGCCGCCCCGGGCGGCGCCCTCATCGGTATGGCGGTTCAGGGAGTCCAACCTCTCGGGTCGGATCCCGGACCGGTTGCGAACGGCTTCGCCGGCAACGTACACTGGAGCCGCGCGATTACCAACCGTGCGGTGGTCGAAGCCGGCCCGGCAGGCGCAAGCAGATGGATCGAACGCCGGCCGTGCGGCGACCGGATCATTCTCGACAACACACGAATGACGATGCGGACCATGCCGGGGAGGACAAGCATGCGGATGTCGGTGAAGGGACAGGATGTTCGGTTGTTCGGCGTCTTCGCGGTGGTCGCGGCGGCGGCCGTCATGGTGGGCGACGCGGCGGCGCAGAACCGGCCGCTCAGCACCCGCGGGCACACGGCGACGCAGATCGGGGGCGGCTACAACGCCGAGGGCCGTTACGAGGGAGGCCGCTGGATCGACATCCACTATGGCCGCCCCATCCTGCGCGGCAGGCAGGGGATCTTCGGCGACGGCGGCGAGTACGGGCAGCGCATCTACGCCGGGGCTCCGCTCTGGCGGGTGGGCGCGGACCAGACGACCACCTTCACCACCGAGGCGGACCTCCTCATCGGTGGGCAGCGGCTCGCCGCCGGGGAATACACCATGTTCGCCGACTTGGCGGATCCGTCGGCGTGGACGCTGATCTTCACCACGTGGGGCGTCAAGCAGACCTTCGGCGATGACGACCCGAATACGCTGTGGGGCGCCTACGGCTACGACGACAGCAAGGACGTCATGCGCACGGTCATGTCGGTGGAGACCGCCGGCCGATCCCTGGACCAGTTGCAGATCGGGTTCCTCGACATGACCCGGCCGGGCGGCACGATGTACGTGCACTGGGACGACCAGTTGGCGACGGTTTCGATCGAGCTGGCCGACTAGCCCGGAGAGCGTCGCCCGCGGCTCCGCTCGCCGCCCGACCAATCCTGCCAGGAGTCTGCACCGTCCTACGGCGCAGACTCCTGGAGCGGCACCCTCGGCGAGCACCTGCGCTCCTCTCTCGCGCCGGAACGGGAAGCGGAAACGCCGTCGCATGGCCTACAATGCCCGGGGCCGACGAGGTGATGCCATGACTACGCTCACGAAGAGATGTGCTCTCGCCGTCCTGGTCGGCGCCTTTCTCTGCGCCGCCGCTGCCTTCGCCGCGCAGCCGCCGGACGAGTCGTCGCCGGCGGCGGTCAGGAGCACGCCCGGTCCCGGCGACGTCGCGACCATACCGTTCAGGAGCGTCCGCGTCTGGTTCAACGACGAGACCGATCTGGCGCGGAGCTCGCTCGCCCTCGAGGGTCCCGAAGGCAGCCTCTCGCTCGTCGGCGTGCATTCCATGGGCGAGGGCGACCTGATGGCGGCCGTCAGCGGCTCGGTCGTCCCGGGCGACCACACCCTCACGTGGACCGCGATCGGCGCCGACGGCGAGACCTCGACCGGGGATGTCCGGTTCACGGTGGTGGAGGCCGAGGCCGACCCTGACGGCAACGGGCGGTAGGCGCGGAGGGTGCGAATGGGCTTCAGTCGCCCGCCAGTCGTGATTCGCACCGCCGCGGCTCGCGGCGCATCCGCCGACCTCAGCGTCGAGGTTCCCGCCTACGAGCGCCGGCGGCTCGAGGATGTCGGGTTCATGACCGCGATGACCCTGACCCTGCTCGGCAACTACCAGCAGACGGGGCACTTCGGGGGGCCGTTGGCGTACACGCCATACAACGTTGCGCTACACCTGGCGGGGCCCGAGAACGGCGGCCTCTGCTACGACTACCGCCGCCCCAAGCACCCGTTCGGCGACAAGCTGCTGCTCGCCGGCGGCCACAACATCCCGACCCTGTACGCCCTCTGGATCGTCATGGGCGAGGCGATGG
Source organism: Vicinamibacterales bacterium (assembly GCA_965207615.1). Taxonomy (GTDB): domain Bacteria; phylum Acidobacteriota; class Vicinamibacteria; order Vicinamibacterales; family UBA8438; genus JAJEEA01. The sequence continues at coordinate 4,691,597 of CBDBMZ010000003.1, read as the reverse complement.
CCCGCCGCCACGCCGCGACCGGCGACGACCGCTTCCGGGTCGACCCGGACGTCGCGATGCTGTCCATCGACTGCCTGGGCTTCCGCCGCGGGGCGGGGGCCCTGCGGACGCTGCTCGCCGACGCCGGCGTCGACGGCGATCCGCTGTTCGCCCAGGCCGGGCTGCGGGGCATCCGCTCGCTCGCCGGGCACTCCGAAACCACCGACCTCATCAACGACGTCAATGGCGGCCCGTCGGGCATCGGCATCGCCACCGCCGCCGGCAAGGCCGCCTTCTGGGACTTCATGGGGGCGGGGGCGTCCCCGAAGGTCATGGCCCTCGAGGGCGAGTTCGCGATGACCTCGGGGCATTCGCAGGAGCTGAAGACCCAGGCCGTCGCCCAGCAGGTCGGCAAGCGGCTGCGCATCCTGCTCTCGTACAACAACGCGGGCATCGACGACTCGCTCGTCGGCGGCGTGGTGTCCGAGTCGATGGACGGCTACGAAGTCGCCGACCAGTGGTCCGCCTACGGGTGGAACGTGCTGTCGGTCGAGGACGGCAACGACTACGACCACGTGCTGGCCGCGCTGCGGGCGATGGAGGGTTGGGACCCCGACGACCGGCGGCCGATGATCGTCGTCGGCCGTACCACGAAGGGGTGGTGGCCGGGGGCGCGCGACGGCGCCATCCCCGGCTTCGGCCCGCAGGTGGTGGGCTACCCCAGCCATCCCTACTCCATGAAGATGAACACGCCGTACTTCGTCGCCCTCGCCGAGACCTTCGAGCGGCGCTACGGCGTGACCTTCGAGGGCATCCGCGACGGCGCGGCGGCCGGCGAGGCCGAGCGGCTGCGGCAGTTCAAGACCAACGTCGACGTGGTGATGTCGGTGCTCGAGCAGGACGGCCTCGGGGACTGGCTGACCGACCGGATGGTCGACATCGGCGACCGCGTCCGCGACGACGCGAAGCTGCGGTTCGACGTGACGAGGGACCCGTTCTGTGACGAGCGCCTGCGGGTGGACCGCCTGCCGGTCGAGCCGCAGAAGGTGACCGCGCGCCTCAACGGCGACGCGCAGGAGATCGGCATCGAGCTGTTCAAGCCGGCGGGCGCCAACGCCGGCACGCGGCGGGCGATCTCCGAGGTCATCAAGTGGTTGAACCACGTGACCGGCAACCGCTTCCTCACCCTGTCGGCCGATCTCTCGAGCTCGATCAACGTCGAGAAAGGGTCGCTGACCGGCCACTACGATCCCCGGTCGAACCTGGCCGGCACGCGGCTCAAGGCGGCGATACAGGAGGCGGGCAACGCGTCGACCGCGGTGGGCCTCGTCGGCCAGAGCGCGTCCCTCGATCCGGCCGTGCACAGCGGCGTCTGGGCCCTGAGCGGCAGCTACGGCGCGTTCACGCCGCTCATGTACCTGCCCGCGCGCATCTGGAGCCAGCAGAACCAGGACAGCCCGTTCCGGGTCGGGGTGCTCCACATCCTGGCCGGGCACTCGGGGCCGGAGACCGCCGCCGACGCCCGCACCCACTTCGGCATCTTCGCGCCGCAGGTGTGGAAGCTGTTCCCGCGCGGCCAGGTCATCACCCTCAGCTTCTGGGACTACAACGACGTGGCCCCGGGGTATTTCGCGGCGGCGGAGATCGCGGCCCGCGACCCCCAAGTGGGGGTGATCGTGCTCGAGGTGGCGCGCCCGGACCTGCGGGTGGCCGACCGCTCGACCTTCGCCGACCCCGACCTGCGGGCCGCCGCCAAGGGGTTCTACGTGCTGCGCGACTTCGCCCCGAGCCGGCCGAAGCACGGCTACGTCGTCGCCCAGGGCGCCAGCTCGACCTTCAACCTGGTGAAGGCGCTGCCCGAGCTCGAGGCCCGGGGCGTCAACGTGAAGGTCGTCGCGGCCATCAGCGAGGAGCTGTTCGACCGCCAGCCCGCCGCCTACCGCGACGCGGTGCTGCCGCCCGAGGCGCGCTACGACCTGATGGTGGTGACGACGGGGACGCGCCGCGTGTGGCCGCTGCGCGACGCGGGGCCGCTGACGGGGGAGTACTCGCTCGTCTCCGACTGGCACGACCGCTGGCTGACGGGCGGCCTGGAGCCCGACGTGATTGCCGAGGCGCGCCTCGACGAGGCCTCGGTCATCGCGGGGGTCGTGCGGTTCGCCGAAGAGCGCGACGCGCGGCTCGCCCGGCAGCGGGACGCGCTGGCCGCCCTGTGAAGGCGGTCGCCGGAGCGCTCCGGCGACCGCACGCGTGCAACCGATCGAGACACGCCGCCTCGTGGCCCGGGCGCCTGGTGAGTTGCCGCAGGCCGATCGAGGGCCCACCAATCACATTCGCGACTCGCGTCGCCGTCCCGCCGTCCGGGCGGAGGACCCGGGGGTCGGCGCCACCCGAGCGAGCACCGACCCCGGCGGCCAGGGGTCTGCGCCGTGGAAACGGCTCGGCTCCTGGAGGGTTGGTTGGGCGCCCGGCGGATCCGAAGGCGACGACGGGCCGGCGAGGTTCACTCGCGCCGGTAGACCAGCGTGGCTTCGACCTCGCCGCGCGGCGTCGAACGGACGGTCTCGACCGTCATCGTGGCCCCGTCGGCGCTCAGCGTCCGCCACTCGGTGAACTCCAGCGAGATGTCGCCGAGCCGCGTGCTCACGCTCTGCGTGCCCTCGGTGACGAGGGCGGCGCCGTCCCAGCGCGATCGGGTCGTCTGCTCGCCTCTCGGTCCCGAGTTGGTGCTCTCCTCGCCGTCGAGGCGGTAGGTCGCGGCCCGGCTGCCGCGGTCGGACTGCTGCTCGATGATCAGCATCGCCGGGGTCTGGACGATGACCAGCGTCCGCGCGCCGCCGGCGGGCCCTCCTCCGCCGCCCTGCCGTCGACCGCCCCGGCCGCCGAACAGCCGGCCCCCGCCCCCGGGGTTGGGGAGCTCGCTGGCGTCGGCGTCGAGGCGCCACGTGCCCGAGAAGTCGGTGCCCTGCGCCGCGGCCGGCGCCGCGAGGGCCGCCATCGCGAGGAGGGCGAGGGGAACGAGTGCAACACGCAGTCTCATGTTGGTCTCCCTGGAAGTCGATCGTCGTCGAAGCACGTGCGACCCGTCCCGACCGGCGGGGGGACGACCGCACGCGCCGTCCGATCCGAGGCCTGCAGGGGCGTGGACCCTCGGAATCTCCGGTTTATTCCTGCCGCCCCCCGCCGGAGCGCCCTACTATTCTGTCGCTCTTGCCGCCGTCCGCCACCAGGACGCTCCCCGCCGACACGGGCGATCCGGACAGGCAGGATGTTCGCTCCCTGTTCACCTCGCCGCGCCGGCCGGCTCCAGGAGTCCGCGCCGTGGAACGGCGCGGCCAGGAGGGTTGGTTGGGCGCCAAGCGGAGCCGAGGGCGACGATTGGCGGGCTGGGTCGAGCGACACACGCATCGGGCAGGATGTTCGTTCCATATTTCACCTTGACAGCACCGTGACGGTCGCCCGATAATCGAGTTGGGTACGCGGTCAAGCCCACCCCTCCAGGCATCGGCTTTTCCCAGGGCCGATATGAACAGTACGTAGGCGTTGTCCGTCGTCCGCGACGGAGCAGTGCTTCATGGGACAGTCCGAAGAGAGCGTCCTGCGGTGGTCGCCTGAGACAGGCGGGTCACTGCCCCTGTCCGTGAATGTCGTCGTCGCCACGAGGGGCGGCCGCGACGCCACGGCGCGGCCGCGCTGAACCTCGGCGCCGCCGCACGGCCGGCAGGTCGTTCTGCGCAAGCACGGTCGGACTCGTCCGGTGAGGGCTTCGGGAGCAGGTCATGGGAACCGTCGAGGAGGGGAGCATGTCGAACCGGACCGGGATGCTGGCTGGTCTGACCGCGTCGCCGTGGGCATGGCGCGGGATCGTGCTGGTGGGGGCGCTGGCGGTGGCGCAGCCCGCGGTGACGTTCGGAGCGGGGGTGGATACGTACAAGTGGCTCGGCGAGCTGGTGGCGCTCGACGAGGGCGCGCGCAAGCTGACCGTCACCTCGCGGGTCCTCGCGACCGACGGCCTCGACGTCGCGGGGCTGGAGCCGGGTGACCGCATCCTGATCACGTGGTCGGGGTCTGACCACGGCGCCCAGGGCATCGCCGCCGTCGCGCCCGACGACGGCGCGGGCCTGTCGCCGGGCGACCGCTTCCGGCTCCGGGCGCGGTTCGTGGCCGCCGACGCGGCGCGGCAGTCGCTGACGTTCTCCGTCAGCGGCCCGTCCAGCGAGCTGGCCCCGTTGCGGGCGGCCATGCAGGGCACCTGGGCGACCGTCACCTCACCGCATCGGCCCGCGCACGGGCCGGCCGCGGTGACGGCCGTCGACGCCTACGGGGCCGGGAACGGCCACGGGCCGGCCGCCGGCGACACCTACGATTGGAACGCCGAGCTGGTCTCGCTCGACAACGCCGGCCGGTCGCTGACGGTCAGGTCGCGCCTCGTGTCGCCGACCGCGGCCGCCGACGGGCTGGAGCCGGGCGACGCCGTTCGCATCACCTGGTCGGGCTACCGGGATCGCGCGGCCGGCGTCCGGGCCGTGCGCCCCGCCGACGACTCGGGGCTGTGGGGCAGCGAGCGGTTCCTGCTCGACGCCGAGCTCGTCGCGGTGGACTCGCGCTACGTGACGTTCTCGGTCGAGCCGCCCGCCGGCGACATCGACGCGGTGCGGGCCCTCAGGCCGGGCGCGTGGGCCACCGGCACGTCGCCGCACCAGCCGTCGGCCAAGGCCGGGGCGGTCGATGCGGTCGCCGCCTACGCGGCGTCGCCGGGCGAGGTCCCCAAGACCGCGGACGCCGCCTATCGCTGGCATGGCGAGCTGGTGTCGCTCGACGGCGCCGGCAAGACCCTGACCGTCAAGTCGCGCCTGGTGTCGAACGCGGCCGCGGCGTCGGCGTCGGCCCTCGACGCGGGCGACCCCATCGTCATCACCTGGTCGGGCTTCGAGGACCGGACGGACGGCATCCGCGCCGTCGAGCGCGACTCGGGCCTGTGGGGCGACGGCGGCTTCCTGCTGCAGGCGACCTTCGTCGAGACCGATCCGGCGCGGCGGTACCTGACCTTCTCGGTCGTGCCGCCCGCGGACCGCATCACGGAGCTGCGCGCGATGACCCGCGGGAGCTGGGCGACCCTGTCGTCGCACCATCGCCCCGCCGCCGGCGAGACCCCGGTGCTGACCGTCGACGCCTACGCGCCGTCCATGGCCCCGCGGTTGGCCCGAAGGAGCCCGGGCGCCGGTGATACCTACGAGTGGCGGGGTGCGCTGGTGTCCCGCGACGACGATGCCGGCACCATCAGCGTCCGCTCCCGCATCGTCTCGCCGTCGGGGAGCGTCGCGGCCGACCTGGCCCCCGGCGACCCCATCGTCATCACCTGGTCCGGCTTCGACGATCAGGCCGACGGCATCCGCGCCGTGAAGCGCGACGACGGCTCGGGTCTGTGGGGCGGCGACCGCTTCCTCCTGCAGGCGAAGTTCGCCGCGGCCGAGGGCCAGTACGTGACCTTCACGGTGGAGCCGCCGGCCGACAGCGCCCCGCTGATGCAGGGGCTCACCCCCGGTGCGTGGGCCATCGGCACCTCGCCCCACCGGCCCGACCTCGCGGCCGAGGCGGTGACCCTGGTCGACGCTTACGATCCCGCGCGCCGCGCCCGCCGCTACGCGTGGAACGGCGAGCTGGTGTCCTTCGACAAGGCCGACGCCTCCATCAGCGTGTCGGCGCCGGTCGAGGAGCACGTCTTCCGCTACGTCGATCGCTTCGGAAAGGGCGACCAGGTCGTGCTGATCTGGACGCCGACCGCCAACGGGAACCGCGCCATCCGCTATCTCGAGCTGCGGGAGCAGTCGGTGCTCGAGCACGGCTACGTGCTGCCGGTCCAGTTCGAAGCGTCCGACGAGGACAGCCGCCGCATCACCTTCAGCACCCCGATCCCCGCCCGTGCCGCGCGAGCCCTCAAGGGCGCCGAGCCGGGCGACTGGATCACCGCGACCTCGCTGTTCGACCAGTCGTACGAGCACGCCGCCATCATCGCCATGGCGGTAGAGAGCGACTACGCGGAGTAGGAGGACTCGACTTCGGCGGCGGCGGCGGGCAGGCGGCGGCGGGCAAGCGAAACCCCGCGCAGAGGAACACTCGCTGCGCGGGGTTTTCTTCGTCTTTCCGTCACGCGCCGAGGTTCCTTCGGACCTCCGGACGCGAGTGACCCTCAAAGACAGGTTGCGTTCCGGACCGCCCGCCCCGTGAACGCAACCGTCTTCGGCGGGTCCGGCCTCGCCGGGTCACGCGGCCCGGACCCACCGGATCAGCGTCTTCAGGTCCGGCGGCTTGCCGTACATCAGCAGCCCGATCCGGAACACCTTCGCGGCGACCCATACCGCGGCGACGACCGACGCGAGGCCGACGGCGATCGACAGCCAGACCTCCCACCACGGCGGGGGCTGGCTCGACCCCAGGCGCAGGAGCATCCCGAACGAGTTGATGGGCGGCAGGTGGCTCACGACGACGGCGAACGTCGAGCCGGGGTTCCGGGACACCGCCGGCCAGATGAACCACGGGACCATGAGGAGCAGCATCAGCGGCATCTGCAGGGTCTGCGCCTCGGTCATGTCGTTGACGGCGGCGCCCACCGCCAGCATCAACGATCCGAACAGGAAGAACCCGATCAGGAAGAAGATCGCGAGGTAGACGATCAGCCAAGGGTCGAGGAGGCCGAACAGCGAGAACGCCGACAGCAGCAGCAACCCCGCGGCGATGTAGAGGCTGGTCATGACCAGGCTGATCGCGACGGCGCCGATGAGCTTGCCGGCCATCAGCTCCATGGGGGACACCGCCGACAGCAACACCTCGACGACTCGCGTCGACTTCTCCTCGATCATCGAGGTGAGCATGGTCTGCCCGCCACCCATGATGCCCATGAACATCAGGATCATGAACGCCATGGGCAACATCGTGTTGAGTCCCCCGACCGTCTCGCGCTCGGCGTCGGGACCGACGGTGGTCGACCGCGGCCGGGGTACCCGGAGCAGGGCGTCGAGCTCGTCCCGGTCGAGCGACCGGGCGGCGACGCGTGCGTCGACGATGGCGTCACGGACGCTGTCGTGGATGAAGTCGAGGTCGCGGTCGTCGAGCCCCGGCGGCACGAACAGGTCGTAGCTGCCGAGCCCCTGCGCGGCGCCGGAAGTGACCGCGTGATCGTGGACGACGATCAGGGCGGTGGGGCGCGGTCCATCCGGTTCCTCGTTGAGCCACGCTTTGGCGGCCTCGACGTCGGCGTCGGCGGGCAGCGGCCGCAGCCGGACGTCGGGCGCCGGCCCGAGGACGTCGTCCATCGACTCGCGTATCGCCGCCTCGGCCAGGCCGCGGACCGCCTCGGGGGCGTCGCCGAGGGTCTGGCGAAACTCGTTCATCCGCCGGTCGGCCACCGCCCCGGGGTCGAGGGCGGCGCTCATGGCCGGCAGGACGGCCCCGGTCGGGTCGACGACGGCGTACTCGCCCTCTATCCGGTAGCGGCTGTCGTCGAAGAGCCACGGTCCCACGAGGTACAGGACGCCGCCGATGACCGGCGCGACGAGCAGGCCGATGATGAAGCCCTTGGTCATCACCGTCGCGAGGAAGTCCCGCAGGGCGACGTGCAGGATGCGGGTCGTCATGCTGGCGCCTCCTCCCCTTCCGGCTCCCTGAGCGCGGCGCGCAGCCGGTCCTCGTCGTCGCCGGACGTGCCGCCGGCGACGATGCGGATGAAGACGTCCTCGAGGCGGGGACGGGTGAGCTCGATGCGGGCGGCGGGCACCGTCTCCATGATGCGCCGCATCGCCGCGGCCGGGTCGGTCCCCTCGCGGAGCTGGATCTCCGACCCGCCATCGGCCTCCCGCACGTGCTCCACCTCGGGGATCGCGCCCAGCGCCCCCGTGTCGGCGGCGGGGTCGAGCGGCTCGAACTGGATGGACCGCGGATCGTACCGGCTGCGGATGTCGGCCAGCGCGTCGTCGAGCACCTTGCGGCCCTCATGCACCATGACGATGTGCCGGCAGATCTCCTCGGCCTGCGGCATCACGTGGGTCGAGAACAGGATGGTGGCGCCCCGGGCGTGCTCCTCGAGGATGAGGTCGCGCAGCAGGCGCGTGCTCACCGGGTCGAGGCCACTGAACGGCTCGTCGAGGATGAGCAGGTCGGGGCGGTGAATCGTCGCCGCCACGAGCTGGACCTTCTGGGACATGCCCTTCGACAGCTCGTCGCAGCGCTTGGGCTCGACCCCGGGCAGGCCCACGCGCTCGAGGGCGGCCGCGATCCGGCGGTCGAGATCGGCGCCGTCCGCGCCCTTGAGCCGCGCCATGTAGCGGAGGAACGCGCGGACCTTCATCCGCTTGTAAAGCCCGCGCTCTTCCGGCAGGTAGCCGATGCGGTCCTTCGCCTCGAGCGCCGACCCGTGCCCGAGGATGGAGACCTCGCCGGCGTCGGGGAAGAGAATCGACATGACGATGCGGATGGTCGTCGTCTTGCCGGCGCCGTTGGGCCCGATGAACCCGTACAGGCCGCCCCGCGGCACCTCGAGATCGAGGTCGTCGACCGCGGTCAAGGCTCCGAAGGTCTTGGTGACGCCGGTCATGCGAATGGCGGTTTCCATGGGCGGAGGGTTCTCCGACTAGTGGCCGGACAGCGTAGCACGCCGCCGCCACGGGTCCCGTTGCTCCGTATACGCGTCGAGGGCCCCCGTTGTTCGGCTCCCAACGTCATGCGGCGGGCTTCTCGGCGGCGCCGCGCCCGGTTGCGTCGGCGGCCGACGGGGAACCGATGACCTCTCGCGACGCCGCCGCCGACCACCGGCGAGATCGGCGAGCCGCGCCGTCGGCCGACGGGGAACGGATGACCTCTCGTGCCGCCGCCGGCGAGACCACTGGCGAGATCGGCGAGCCGCGACTGCCGCCGACGGGTACGGGGCCCTCACTCCAGGGCCAGGGCCACGAGGCCGGCGTCGTTCGCGGTGCCGTAGGCGAGCACGATGTACTGCCGGCCGCCCTGAAGGTAGGTCATCGGCGTGCCGGTCGGGGCGACGTCGAGCTCGACCGCGTGCAGCGTCTCTCCCGTCGCCTTGTCGAGCGCGAGCAGGAACGGGGTCTCCGACAGCTCGGGCGCGAGGGGCCCTTCTGCGGGGCGGCGGAAGGCGAGGTCGGGGCTGTCGCGCCGGCCGCGGAAGCCGAGGAACAGCAGGGTCTTCGTCAGGAGCGGCCCCGTGTAGGCGCCGCCGCCGAGCGGCCCGGGGTCGGGCACCCCCATGTCGATCAGCTCCTGCCGCGGCCCGTCGCCGAGGGGTACCATCCAGGTCCGTGTCCCCGTGTTCAGGTCGAACGCGCTCAGCCGGACGTAGGGCGGCTTCCAGAGGGGCAGGCCGCGCGGGCCGCGCAGCCCGCCGGATCCGGTCCGGCGGTAGCGGAAGTCCGACGTCGCGGGGTCCGGCGGGGCGAGCTGCACGACGCCGGGCTGGGTGCGTGACGGCACGTAGAGCCAGCCCGTCTCGGGGTCGGCGGCCGCGCCGTGCCAGTTGGCGCCGCCGATCTGGCCGGGCATGAGGATCGTTCCCCGCTTGCCGTCCCCCGCCTCGGTGATGGGCTCGTAGAGCGGCCCCCACGTGAACTCGTCGAGGATCTCGACGGCCTCGGCCCGCAGCTCGGGCGTGAAGTCGATGAGGTCGTCGATGGTGACCCCCTGCCGGTCGAACGGCGGCGGCTTCGTCGGGTGCGGCTGGGTCGGCGAGAGACGCTCGCCCGGCACCGCCGACGGCGGCGCCGGCCGCTCCTCGATCGGCCACACCGGCTCGCCGGTGACGCGGTCGAAGACATAGGTGTAGGCCTGCTTCGTCACCACCGCGACCGCCTCGATCACCCGCCCGTCGACCTCGATGTCCAAGAGCACCGGGGCCGCCGTCGCGTCGTAGTCCCAGACGCCGTGGTGGACGAACTGGAAGTGCCAGACCCGCTCGCCGGTGGCGGCGTCGAGGCAGACGATGCTCTCCGCGAAGAGGTTGTCGCCGAGGCGGTGGCCGCCGTAGTAGTCGTTGGTGGGGGTGCCCAGCGGCAGGTAGACGTAGCCGAGCTCGGGGTCGGCGGTCAGCATGCCCCAGGCGTTCGTCGCCCCCGAGTAGGCCCACGAACCGTCCTCCCACGTCTCGTTCCCGAGCTCGCCGGGCTGGGGGATGGTGTGGAACTCCCACAGCTCCTCCCCGGTGCGGACGTCGAAGCCGCGCACGTCGCCCGGGGCGTCGAGCTGGTAACGGGGGCCGTCGAAGACGACCGAGCCGATCACGACGACGTCGCCCACGACGATCGGCACCGACATCAACTGGTAGTCGCGCCGCCGGATGGGCCGGCGCAGCCCCTGGGTGGCGTCGATGGCCCCGTCGGCGCCGAAGTCGGCGACGGGCCGCCCCGTCCGCGCGTCGAGGGCCCACAGGTAGGCGTCGCCGGTGGGCAGGAAGACGCGCGCGTCCCGCCCGTCCGACCAGTAGGCCACCCCGCGCGCGTTGTAGCCGGTGTTGGCGGGCCGCTCGCCCTCCCAGCTTCCGGGGTCGAACACCCACAGGGTCTCGCCCGTCGCGGCGTCGATGGCCGCCGCCTGCGACAGCGACGTCTTGACGTAGAGCACGCCGCCGGCGAGCACCGGCGTCGACTTGAAGGCGGCGGGCAGGGCCGGCAGCGTCGTGCGGTGCTCGGTGACGATGGGGTTGTCGGGCGAGTCCCACCGCCAGACCTCGCGGAGCCCGTCCACGCTGCCGCGGTCGATCTGCTCCAGCGGCGAGTACTTCGTGCTGCCGTGGTCGCCTCCGTAAGTGGGCCACTCTCCGGCGGGCGCGCCGTGCTGGGCGGCGGCGTCGGGCGAGCACCCGATCAGGACGGCGGTCACGACGGCGGCGGCGATGCGCTGCGGCATGGCGTCCCTCCCGTTCCCGCTTGCGGCCGGAACTGCGGCTGCCTCCACCCACCGGACCCTGCAACGGCTAGCCAGGCAGGTAGATTGGGACAGTTGGTCGTCATGCTCGGGTCTGCCAAGTGCACCCGGGCGCAGCCCGTTCAGCTGTCTTCCGGGGCTTGCCACGTGGCAACGTGATCCCTTCACCGTCCTGGCCGCCGCGGTGGACCTCGCCGGTTGGCGAAGGACATTATCATGCGCGGGAGAAGGGCCAGCCGGCAAGGCACCCCACGGGCGGAGTGGCCGGGGGCCGGAGGGGGGTCGTCCGGCAGGGTGCGATGTACGCTTCCGTGCCGGCGCGAACCGGTCACGAGTGCATCCCAGGGGAGATTCGACGTGACGAAGCAATCCGTGAGCAGATGCGGGGGCGCGACCCTGGCGTCGGTGATGCTGGTCTCCGCGCTGCCGTGGATGGTGCCCGATGCGGGCGCGCAGGCGCCGGCGCGGCTTCGGCAGGCGGTCCGGGACGTCGAGCGCGAGCGGGTGAGGGCCGAGGCGATTCGGGCCGTGTCCCGCTACATGGAGAGCTGGAACACCCGGGACCCCGCCGTCTGGGCGCGGTCGCTCCACTTTCCCCACGTGCGACCGGGGGTGGGGCGGTTCCGGCTGACGCACACGCCGGAGGAGTACGCCCGCGGCGTGAGCTTCGAGCGGACCGTAGCCACCGGATGGCACCGCAGCCAGTGGGACTCGTTCGACGTGTTCCAGGCGGGCCCGGGCAAGGCCCACGTCGCCGGGCACTACTCGCGGTTCGACGTCGGCGGCGAGCAGATTCGCAGCACGCTGGTCACCTACGTGGTGACCAGGCGGGGCGAGCGATGGGGCGTCCAGGCGCGGTTCGCGGCCGGCGCCGCCGACATCCCGGCCGATCGCCGGTCCGAGCTGGGCGCGGCCGCCGTCGCCGCCGTCGAGCGGTACGTCGCCGCGTTCAACGACCCCGTCGACGCGCCGGGGTGGGCGGCCACCCTCAACTATCCGCACGTGCGCGTGGCCGATGGCGCCGTGGACCTGTGGGACTCGGCCGACGCGTACCTGCGGGGGCCTCAGGTCGGGCGGCAGCGCACGTGGAGCCGGACCCGGCTCGACTGGGCGCGGCCGGTCCAGATTGGCGCCGCCGGCGTCAACGTGGCCGTCCGGCTCAGCCGCTTGAACCGGCAGGGCGTGACCCTGTCGAGCCATGAGGCCGTCTACCTGGTCACGAACCGGGACGGACACGTCGGCATTCAGGCCCGTTCCAGCTTCGCGCCGTGAACGGGAGTGCGCCTCCAGGGGCGGCCGGTTCGGAGCTGCTCAGAGGGCGAACGTGAGCAGGTAGAACACTCCCGTTCCCCCGAGGAGGACGATGCCCACCCACGACAGGACGAGCATCGCCCGGCCCGGCCGGTGCTCGGCGGGCATCTCGGCCGAGCCGACCGCGCGCAGGTTCAGGTAGCCGAGGACGGGACTCGTGAGGAACGTGAGGGTGGTGGCGAAGTCGATCATCGTCGTGAGGTTGCCGATGAACAGGGCCAGGACCACCAGGGTCAGCAGCACCACGGCCGCGAGGCTCCACCAGTAGACGGGGCCGCACGGTGCCGGCCGCGGGGCCGTCGGCCCGGCCCGCAGGACCGCGAGGGTGCGCTCGATCGAGCGCGGCCCGCCGTCGAGGACGGTCAGGGCCGTCGACAGCATCGTGGTCACCACCGCCGCCAGTACCACCGGCCGGGTCCACGCGCCGAGGGTCGAGCTGTACAGCTCGACGAGCTGGGTGGAGAACCGCGGCCCCTCCGGCGCGAACGTCTGCCCGGACCCGAACATCACCGCGGCGCCGAGGGTCAGGAAGGCGAAGGCGAGCACCCCGGTGCCGACGTACCCCACGAGGAAGTCCTGCCGCGCCGTCGCCACCGAGGCCGCCCGGCCGGTGTCGTCGTTCTTGGCCAGGGTCCACAGCGAGCTCCAGACCGCGCTGTCGACCCCCGACGGCATCCATCCCGCCAGGGCCAGCAGGAACACGAACGGCACCGCCGAGCCGACGAGGCCGCCCGGCCACAGGGCCAGCGTCGAGACATCGGCGCGCGGCAGGCTGACCACCGCCGCCAGCAGCGTCGAGAGCGCCAGCAGCAGGACGATGACCTTGATGGAGAGGTCGAGGCCCCGGAACCGGCCCCACCAGAGGAGCGCGGCGACCGGCGCCATCACCCCCGCCGCCAGGATCGGCAGCGACCAGTCCAGCCCGAGGGTGAAGCCCACGAGGTAGGCCGTGAACATCACCACCGCCGGCGGCACGGTGGCCGTCGTCGACACGGTGATGACGAGGTAGAGCCAGAGCGCCCAGCGGCCGACCCGCCCGTAGCCCTCGACGAGGCTCTCGCCGGTGGCGGCGGCGTAGCGCGGGCCGTACTCGAAGAACGGGTACTTCAGGATGAGGGCGATCAGAATGACGCCGGCGAGGCCGAACCCGGCGGACGCCCCGGCGCGGGTCGACTGCACGAGGTGGGAGACCCCGATCGCGGTGGCCGCCCACAACAGGCCGGGGCCGAAGGAGGCCGGAAGCCGCAGGCGGGACACGGCGCCCTCCGGCGCCCGGTCCTGGACGGAGATGCCGTGGTGGGCCTGGGTCATCTTCGCGCTCCTCCCGTTCGCGCCGGCGCCGCCTCGTCCGTTCGGACCGGCGCGTCATCGGGTGGCCGAACCCTGCTCCGGCGCATCCGCGTCCGACTCGTCATGGAGCCGAGGCCGCGATCACAAGGGAGCCAGAACGCCCAGGCTCGCGCGCTCGGCGCTCGCGACCGCGGTCTCCGCGATGGCGATGTCCTGGGCGGCATTCCCGACGGACTCGAAGAGGCTGTAGTCGCGAGAGCCCCGGCCCGGAGGCGCGTCGCCGTTCACGATCTCGCCGATCTCCGCGTGGACCGCATCCCTGCCGATCAATCCCGATTCCGCCGGAACGATGAGGTCGCCGGACTCCGCCCAGGCCGCCTCGCGCTGGTCCACTACCACCCGAGCCTGCCGGACGAGGTCGGCGTCGATCTCCTGCATGTCGGGGCGGTAGGCGCCGACGGCGTTCACGTGCGCGCCGGGCGTGAGGTCGCCCGCCGCGAACACCGGCGTCGTGCTGCTCGTGGCGGTCACCACGATGCTGGCGCCGTCGAGGGCGGCGGCGGGGTCCCTGACCGCGTGGATGACCGGCGGTGCATCGTGACTGTCCTCGGGGACCAGAGTGCCGGCGACCGCGGACAGCCGCGCGGCGAGGCGCTCGGCGCTCTCGTCCGAGCGCGACACGATGCGCACCTCGCGCAGCCGCCGCGTGCGCGCGAGCATCTCGACGTGCGATCGACCTTGCGCGCCCGCTCCGAACACCGTCAGGACGTCGGCGTCGGTCCGTGCCAGCAGCTCGGTGGCGAGAGCGCTGGCCGCGGCGGTGCGCATCTGCGTCAGCGACGTCCCGTCGAGCAGCGCGCGCGCGCGGCCGTTCTCTGCGTCGAGGAGGAGCACCGCGCCCTGGACGGCTGGCGCACCGCGCGACGGATTGTCCGGGAAAACGGACACGACCTTCGCACCGAGGGCCGGCCGCGCGCCGAGCACGGCCGGCATGACGAGCATCAGCCCGTGCGCGCTCTCGAGGTGGCTGCGGACGGGAACGGCGGCCGTGCCCCCCGACAGCTCGCCGAACGCGGCCCGCATGGCGGCCACGGCGGCGCGCGCGGTGATCGCGCGGCGCAGGTCGGCGGCGGAAAGGACTCGAATCTCCAAGGCGTCGGTCTCGGCGGCGCCGGTCGAGGCGGCATGCCGGTCGACTCCGGTCGTTCCGCCGCCAGCCCGGAAATCGTCGCCTTCGGCTCCGATTGCCGCCCAACCAACCCTGCCGGGAGTCTGCGCCGTCTACGGCGCAGACTCCCGGGGCAGCGCCACAGTGTAGCGCAGCCCGGCGGGCGAACGGGAGCGGCGCCCGCGGACGGGAGCAGGCGCGCCTGGTGCCGGTACGTTCGGAGGCGTGAGCGCCCTTCACGGGGCAGCTGCCGACGTCGAATGGCGCGGGGCCGCCGCCCTCGGAAGGGCCGGACGGCGGGGGGTGGACGACAACCGCCAACTGGTTCATCATGGGCGCATTCCAGGAGAGTTGCGCAGGAGGCAGGGAAGATGAGTCATCGCTACACGGCGGCGGCGTTCGTTGTGCTCGCGGGCGTGGCGCTGATGCCGGTTCTCGCGGCGGCCCAGCCGGCGGACGAGACCGGCGCCCGGACGCCGTGGGGGCATCCCGACATCCAGGGCATCTGGGACTACCGCACCCTTACCCCTCTCGAGCGGCCCGAGGAGCTGGGGGACAAGGCGTTTCTGACCGAGGAGGAGGCGGCCAGCCTGGAGCGGGAGACCCTCGCCCGGAACGATCTCCTGCTGAACCGCGCCGCCCAGACGACATCGGCCAGCGACCAGGTCGACCGGCGGGCGGACGGCACGCCGGGCTTCTACAACAACTTCTGGCTCGACCGGGGCACCACCGCGATCGCGACGCGTCGCACGTCGCTCGTCGTGGATCCCCCCAACGGCCGCCTGCCGGCCCTGACCGAGCCGGCGCGTCAGCGCGCGGAGTCGGCCGAGGCCGAGCGCATCGCCGCGGTGCGCCGGGGCCGGCTGCCCGCCGCCAGCTACACGGACCTCGACGCGGGAGACCGCTGCATCCAGCACGCCAAGGCCGGGCCGCCCATCAGCACCGGCGGCTACAACAACAACATCCAGATATTCCAGACCCCCGACCACGTCGTGATCCTGGCCGAGCAGAACCACGACGCGCGCATCGTACCGCTCGACGGGCGCCCCCACGTGTCGCCCAGGGTGGCGCAGTGGATGGGCGACTCGCGCGGCTACTGGGACGGCGAGACGCTCGTGGTCGAGACCGTCCACTTCAACGGCAAGCACGACCAGATCGGGCGCCCGCTCCTCAGCTCGGGCGAGAACCTGTCGCTCGTCGAGCGGTTCACGCTGATGGACCCCGAGAACCTGATGTACGAGTACACGGTCACCGACCCCACCATCTGGACGAGCGCGTGGACCGCCCAGCACCCGATGAAGCGGAACCCCGACCTGCTGTACGAGTTCGCCTGCCACGAGGGCAACTACGGCATGGAGGGCATTATGGCCGGCTCGCGCGCGCAGGAAGCGGCGGCGGCCGAGGAAGGGCGATAAGGCGAACCCGGCGCGGCGAACGTCGACGCGCGCAGGGCGGAGGTCGGATTGATGCCGCTCGTGGAGTATCGCGAGATGCTGAACCGTCTCTACTCTCCCGAGCGGTGAACGGTTGGTGCGGAATCCGCAACGCGCCTACCGAATCTGTCTGACGCGCTGGGATGATCCCCACGACGTGTCGGCGGTGAGCACGGGTGCGTCGAGCCGCTCCCCGAGAGCGAGGCAGAGACGGTCGGCCAGGGAAAGGCCCTCGCCGCGCCTCCAGCGGCGGGCCGCCCACTCGGCGTCTTCGACCGCGACAGGTTCGACTCGGATGCCGTAGCTGCCGAGCAGCGCCCGCGCCAGGCTCCAGTCACGTCCCGATGCGAGCACCTTTTGGGCGACCTCGGACCAGTTGGCGGCTCCGCAGAACGCGCCGTCGGCCAGTGCGTCCGCCACGACGTTGGCGCCGTCTTCGCCCTGCAGGAACGCCAGCACCGCCGAGGCGTCCAGGACGGTCGAGGTCATCCGCCGTCCTCTCGCGCCGCGGATCTCCGGCGCTCGGCCAGGAGCTCTCCGACGAGGTCCAGACCCGCGAGGTCATCCGCAACCCGCGCGCGAAGCTGCTCGCGGGTCATGAAGACCAGACCTTCCGGCGTCGTCAGCAGCACCAGCGTCGTGCCCTCACGCAGTCCCTCACGCTTGCGGACATCTGCGGGCACGACGAGCCGACCGCGTTCTCCCATTACCACGACGTGTGTCCCATTCACCGCTACATGATCCCACATGACTCGGGATCGTGCCACGGGCGGAAACACCCCGACTCGAATTGTCGATGTAGCGCCAGTCCAGAGTGCCCGCCTGCCGAACGATGATCCCCTCGATGTCCACCCAGTCGCGGCCGCGCGCGGCGAACGCCTTCAGGACGATCAGGCCCTCGGCGGAACAGGTGAGCAGGGAGGCGTGACCCGGAAACGCGAACCGGCTGGCCCGCTCGATCACCGATTCCCCGAACGGTAGCCCGCCGAGCGCGACGTCGATGCCGACGCCGGACCCGCGCGGAGCAGCAGCACCCGGTTGGCTCGGGCGAAGCCGGCGGCATCGTCGATCCGGCCTTCGTACCGATCGAGCAACGCGTGGATGAACGGACCCTCGCCGCCGAAACCGGTCAGCAGCGTCAGGTCGACGTCGACCGTCTCCCGCGGCTCGCCCCAGCGCTGCTTCATGACGGTTCCGTACAACTCGCCGTCGACAGCGATCTTCCCCACGTAACCCTTGTACTCGATCATCGTGTCGCCCCTGAGACCTGCGACGCGTGCCCGCGCCGCCAGAACGGTGGCCTGAAGCGGCCTCGGCGGTGCGCGAGGACGAGGAGGGCGGCGGCCACGGCCAGGCACAGCGTGACCGCGAAGACGGATCCGTCGAGGCCCGAGCCGCCCCCGGAGAGCAGGTCGGGGCCGCTCGTCTCCGCGTCGAGCAGGCTCTGCACGCCCCGCGCCGCCGCGGTGCGGGTGCCGCCGAAGACACCCGCCTGCATGAAGTTCCACGCGAAGTGGATGCCGATGGGGAGCCAGAGCCGGCGGGTGAGCACGTAGGCGGCGCCCAGCAGCAGGCCGGCCTCGAGGGAGATGGCGAGGGCGGTGCAGAGCGTCGCGCCGGGGGTCCCCAGGTGCACGACGCCGAAGAACCCGGCCGAGATGGCGAGGGCGGGCCAGGTTCCGAGGCCCTCGTGGAGGATGCGCAGGAGGATGCCGCGAAAGAGGAGCTCCTCGACCCAGGCTGCCTGCAGGGCGACGGCGAACGCGGGAACCAGCACCGTCCACGCGTTCACCGCTTCCACGCGGTAGAACCCGATGGCGGCGAGCGCCAGGACGGTGCCGGTGAGGAGGCCGGCCCCGACCAGGGCTCCCTGGCCCAGCTCGCGCGGGGCGCCGGGCCAGGAGAGCTCGGTGGCCGGCTGCTGCTCCACGAAACGGACGTAGCCGAGGTAGGTGAGGTGGGCGGCACCGGCGAGGGTGATCGCGGTCGCGAGCGAGGTCGCTCGCCACGGGCCGAGGCCCAGGCCCTCGTACAGCGGGCCGAGCAGCACCCGCGCGAGGTTCCCGACGACGATGATCGCCAGGAACCCGAGGACGATCCGCGTCAGGGGGAAGCGGAGGACGCGGCCCGGCCAGCGCCCCCGCCACCCCGGGTCGTGCCCGTCGGCCGTCACTCCGACGGCTCGATGCGCAGCAGCGCGCCGTCGTCGACGTGGTCGGTCAGCACGTAGAGGAGCTCGTCGGGCCCCTGGCGCACCTCGCGGACGCGCTGCCGGAACTCCTGCAGCAGCGACTCGCGCCGCAGCTCTTCCATCAGGTCGTTCAGCACGATGCGCTGCAGGTTGCCGGTGCCGGGGATGCCGCCCTCCTGGAGGGCGCCGACGAAGACGTTGCCCTTCCAGGCCGGGAACGCGTCGCCGGTGTAGACGGCGAGGCCGGCGGCGGCGATGGCCGGCAGCCACACCACGACCGGCGACTCGTAGCCGTCGCGGGTCGGATGCGACGAGACCCGCGCGCCGGGATAGAGGCGCCCGAAGCTCATCAGGGGCCAGCCGTAGTTGCGGCCGGGCAGGAGGACGTTGAGCTCGTCGCCGCCGTTGGGGCCGTTCTCGTGCTGCCAGATGTCCCCGGTCCCGGGGTGCAGCGCGAGCCCGAGGGTGTTGCGGTGACCGATGGTGTAGATCTCCGGCCGGTGGCCGGGCTCGTCCACGAAGGGGTTGTCGTCGGGCACCGAGCCGTCGTCGTTGAGGCGCAGCATCTTGCCGCGCAGGCTCATGGGATCCTGCGGGGCCATGAGGAGGTCGCCGTCCTGCGACCGGATGCGGCCGCCGGTCGACATGTAGACCTTGCCGTCGGAGCCGAAGGCGACGCGCCCGTTCAGCCCCGAGTTCGTGTAGAAGGGCTCGGTGACCACGAGGTCCTCGACGTCGTGGAGGGCGTGCCCCTCGAGCCGGCCCCGCGCGAGGGCCGGCGAGCCGCGGCCGTCGTCGTGACCCTTGGTGTAGGTCATGTAGACCAGGCCGTTGTCCGCGAAGTCGGGGTGGAGGGCGACGTCCATCAGGCCGCCGTTGCCGTCGGTCCGCACCTCGGGCAGGCCGCTGATCGGGTTCGGGTCGAGCACGTCGTCGCGCACCACGCGCAGTCGGCCGTCGCGCTCGGTGACGAGCATGCCGCCGTCGGGCATGAACGCGATGGCCCACGGGTGCGACAGCCCTCTCGCCACCACGCTGACGCGGATCTTGTGCTGCTCGGCGGTGTCGATGACCCAGGGGCCGTCGCCGAGCGGCGGTACCGGCACGCCGATGGGGTCGTCCTGGGCGAAGCCGACCGTGACCAGGCAGAGCAGCAGGGGCGCCGCCAGGAGAACAGAACGTCTGACCTTCATGCCAACCTCCCGAATGAGCCGATAACGGCTCGCTGAATGACTCTCGCCAATGCCGCGCCGCCGGCTCTCACGCCGGTGGCGGCACGGCCTCGCCGCTCCAGGGCAGCGGGCCGATTCTCCAGGGTCTCTCAGTCGACCGGCAGGAGCGGCTCCACGCCCTCCGGCAGGTGCTGGTCGAAGGCGGCCAGCACCGCGGCGTCGGCGGCGTGGGCCCCCATCAGGCCGACGATGTCCACCAGGTCCTGCACCCCGAACGCCTGCTCGGTGCGCGCGTAGGTTTCGGCGCTGACGTTGTGAACCGCGCCGAAGAGCTCGCGGCCGAACGCGATGAGGGCGGCGTCCTTCTCGTCGAGCCCCGTCAGCGGGCGGCCGTGGCGGATGACGTCGATCAGCTCGGGCTCGACCCCGGCCTCGAGCGCCTTCGGCTCGTTCATGGTCCAGTCGACCTGCGAGTCGTGGGTGCGCGCGGTCACGAGGACGGCGATCTGCATGGTCCGGCGCCCCACCCGGTCCTCGAGCGTGTCCCGACCGGCCCCGTAGGCGCGGATGACTCCCGGCCCGATGCCCGACGGTGACAGCATGCGGCCGTACAGCTCGGCCACCGAGGTGCGGCTCGCGGGGCTGCGCAGCGGCAGCCGGCTCCGCGAGTCGGGGTGGATGTCGTCGGGATGGGTGAAGGGCAGGGGCAGCGACTGCCGCCAGCCGGCCGGCATGCGCTGGTTGAACGCGGTCAGGGTCGCGGCGGTGCTCGCGTAGCGGCCCATGACGTCGACGATGTCGACGAGGTTGGTCTTGCCGTGCAGGGCGAGCGCTCGCGCGTAGGTGTCGGCGCTCAGCCTCCGCGTGCCGAAGAGCTCGCGGCCCAGCTCGATGATGATCGCCTCGCGGTCGCTCATACCCGTCAGCGGATTCCGGTGCCGCACCACGTCGATGATGCCGTCGTCGAGCCCGACCGCGAGCGCCTCGAGCTCGTGCAGCGCCCACTCGTAGGGCTGGTCGTACTCGCGGGCCGTCGTCAGCACCGTCAGCTCGGTCAACTGCCGCCCCATGGGCGCCTCGAACCGCAGGCTCGCGCCCGACCCGTGCAGCCGCAGGGCCGCCGCCCCGGTGGGGGCCCCGGCCGGGCTCGCCATCGCCGCGTCGTAGGCCTCGCGGCGTGCCGGATCGAGCTCCTCGCGGTCGATGGGAGGCAGCCGGCTGCGCGACTCGGGGTTCACGTCGTCGGGAAGCTGGCCGGCGTGCGCGGCCGGCGCGCCGGCCGCGAGGACTCCGATGCATGCCAGCAGGACCGCAGTCCGTATCCTTCGCCTCATGTCCCGTCTCCTGTTCTCGAACGGTGCCTCGCCAGTCCGAAGGCTATCGTCTTGCGGCGTCCGTGGCGCCCCATCGGTCTCCGAAGGGCCGGCCGCCTCGCGGCGCAAGCCCCAATTCTAGCGCGGCAATTGCCGCGGGCGACTTGCTTGCCTGCCCGACCAGTCCCTTCCGGCGGCCGTGCCCCATGCAGGGCTCCGGCTTCCGGGAACGCCCGCCTCGATCCGGTCACGGCGCGACGACGGCGATCCCTTCGATCTCCAGCAGCGCGTCGTCCGCGAAGAGCGCCTGGATGCCGAGCAGGGTCGCGGCGGGCACCGCCTCGTCGGGGAAGCCGTGCGCCCTGCGGGCCGCGTCGACCACCGCGAAGTCGCCCCGCGCGTACTCGGGCATGTAGATCACGACCTTCAGCAGGTCCTCCGGCGCCGCGCCGGCCGCTTCGAGGCGGCGCCTGAGGTTGGCGTAGACCTGGTCGGCCTGGTCCTCGAGCGAGTCGCCGGGCTGGCCCACCTGGCCCGAGACCTGCACCACCTTGGGCCCGCTCGGGCCGCGCGCCGACACCGCCTGGGTGAAGCCGGTGGCGGGGTCGATGAACTCGCGCTCGACGGCATTCCCGTCCACCTCGACGACGGCGATGCCGTCGATCTCGACCAGGAACTGTTCCGACGCGAGGGCGGGAATCCCCAGCAGGGTGCTCGCCGGCATGTCGTCGAGGGCCAGCGCCTCCTCGCGGCCGGCGCGGTACTCGGCCAGGTGCGTCGCCGGATCGAAGTCGACGATGTAGGTGGTGGCCTTGACGAGGTCCGCGAGGGATGCCCCGGCCGCGTCGAGCTGCTGGTTGACCCGCCCCCACACCGCCGCCGTCTGCGCCGCCACGCCGTCGCCACCGCCGACCTGTCCCGCCACGTACACCGTCTTCACGCCGTTCGCGGTCACCGCCACCGCGCCGTGGAAGCCGTTCGACGGGTTGAAGCGCTCGATCTCGAGGTCGGCCCCCGGCTCGGCCACCACCGCGATGGCCTCGATCTCGACGCGCAGCGTCTCCGCGAACAGCTCCCGCACGCCGATCATCGTACTCGCCGGCCAGTGCGGCTCGGGGAACGTCGCCAGCCGCACCTCGGCGATCAGCGGGTACTGCGCGGGCTCGAAGTCCTTCACGAAGATGCGGACCTTCACGACGTCCGCGGGCGTCGCGCCCGCCTGCCCGAGCCGCCGCACGACTCCCGCGAACGCCGACTCGACGTGCTCGCGCAGCGTCTCGCCCTGTCCGACCTGCCCGGACACGAAGACGGTCTTGACGCCGTCGTGCGTCGAGGTGACGACCTGCGTGAAGCCGCCCATGGGATCGATGTACTCGACCTGCGCCGCCGCCGCGACCGGCATCAGGCACGCGAGCAGGGCGACGAGGAAGAGCCTGGTTCTGTACGCCATGTTCTGTTCTCCATCCGGCCGCGCGTTCATCGCGCGCGCCGGTCCGACAGGATGATACCCCGTGGCTGGTCATCCCTGACGGGCTGTTCCGATACCGCCTCGATGGCGGACGCGCTTTTGCCGCTCGTTCCCCATTCGTGCTACAAACGGAGACTGGAGAGAACGACATGGCCAAGACCGCGATGATCCGCGCCCGGCTCGAACCCGACCTGAAGCGTGATGCCGAAACGGTCTTCTCGACGCTCGGGCTGTCGCCCACCGAGGCGATCACGTTGTTCTACAAGCAGGTGACGTTGCACCACGGCCTGCCCTTCGAGGTCAGGATCCCGAACCCCGAAACGCGGGAGGCGCTGGGGCAGGCCGCCCGGAAAGAGGATCTCACGGAGTACGCCGGTCTGGATGAGCTCAAGGCTGCGCACGGCTGACCATGCGCCTGCTCACCACGAAGCGATTCGAGAGAGATCTCAAGCGCGTCAAGAGCAGAGGCAAGGACCTCGGCAAGCTCTGGCTCGTAGTCGATCGCCTCCTGAGCGGGCGGTCCCTCGATGCACGCCACAGGCCGCATCGACTGTCCGGTGTCTGGTCCGGCTCCTGGGAGTGCCACGTCGACCCGGACTGGCTGCTGATCTGGACGCGGGAAGTGGATGCCCTGGTGCTCGTGCGAACGGGCACCCATTCCGACTTGTTCGATTGAACTGGCGGGCCGGAATCCGGCCGAGGGATGACGTTGAGGGGCATGCTCGGCACTGCGCTGTCCGTCGTGGGCCTCGTGGCGGTCGGGTGGCTCGTGCTCGTCGCCCTGCTCGCGCTTCAGGAGCGGCGCCTCATCTTTTTTCCCACCCGGACCCTGGCCGGCGCGCCGGCCGATCTCGGGCTCCGCGCCGAGGAGCTGACGATCACGGCGGCCGACGGCGTGACCCTCCACGGCTGGTGGATAGAGGGGCCGGGCGAGCGGGTGCTTATCTGGTATCACGGCAACGCCGGAAACGTCGGCGACCGGCTGCACAACGCGCGCTGGTTCGTGGACCGGCTCGGCGTCGACGTCGTGCTGGTCGACTACCGGGGCTACGGGCGGAGCGGGGGAACGCCGGACGAGGCCGGCGTCTATCTCGACGGCCTCGCCGTGTACGACTCGGTGGCGGCCCGGTCCGTGCCGCCGGAGCACATCGTCCTGTTCGGCCGGTCGCTCGGCGGCGCCGTCGCCATCGAGACGGCACTGCGGCGTCCCGCCGGCGCCCTCGTGCTCGAGTCGGTCTTCCGCTCTGTGCCGGCGTTGGCCCGCGAGCACTACTGGTTCGTCCCGAGCGCGGTCATCCGCACGCGGATGGACAACGAGTCGAAGATCGGGCGGGTCGAGGTGCCGACGCTGGTGATGCACGGCGACCGGGACGCCATCGTCCCCATCGCCCACGGCCGGCGCCTGTTCGAGCTGGCCGCCCGCCCCGCGGGCTTCCACGTCATCGAGGGCGCCGGGCACAACGATACGTGGCTCGGGGACAAGCCGTACGCCGACGCGTGGAAGGCGTTCCTGAGGGATCCGGCCGGTTCTTCCGGGTGACGGGTGCCCTCGAGGAGTTGTCCTGACAGCCCGTGGCGCAAGTCCCCCGCTGCATGCGAGCGGCGATGCATCCCCCCGGCGCAGCTAGCCCGCCCATCGTCGCCTTCGGCTCCGCGGGGCGCCCAACCAACCTTCCAGGAGTCCGCGCCGTTCTACGGCGACTCCTCGCCCGCCCGCCGTCGCCTGCGGCTCCGCCGGGCGCCCAACCAATCCTACAGGAGTCCGCGCCGTTCTACGGCGCAGACTCCTAGTCGGGCCTGTCGCCCGAGGAGCCCGCGGGGTACACGGGCGGCGTCGCAATCGCGCTGCCGTCCCGGCCCGACCCGTCGAGCGCGCCGGGCTGCAGCAGGCCCTCCTCGGCGTCGCGGTTGTTGTCGGTGCAGGCGTACTCCATGAGCTCCCAGTCCGGGGGCGCGAGGGGCATGACCCAGCCCGTGGTCCACGACTCCGTGTAGAACTTGGGGTCGTCGATGGTCGCCTCGTACCAAAGCTCGGTGGCGCTGATGCGGCGCCAGCGCTCGATCACGCGCAGCTCGTCGCTGTGACGGTTGCCGTGCGAGTCGAGCCAGGTGTCGCCCGACAGGTTGACGGTGTCGATGACCAGCGTGTCGCCCTCCCACCGGCCGACGGAGTCGCCCATCTGGGTCGTGGGCCAGGTCGGCCGGTGCTCCCGTCCGTCGGTCCAGATGACCCGGAAGTTGTGCATGTACTCGTAGAGGAACACCACGCGGTCGGGCAACTGGATGATCTCCATCGGATACGGCGAGCTGTTCATCCGCGGGATGCCCGGGAAGCGGCAGTAGCTCGTCGGGTCGATCAGGTTCGCCACGTCGTTGAACGCCTTCAGCCCCGCCTCGGTGAAGGGGAGCGGCTCGATGGGGGCGGACGTGTTGGGGTGGGTGCCCTTGTTCCAGAAGCCGGAGAGGTCGGCGCGGCCGTCCGCCGTGCGCGGGATCGGGGTGCCGTCCCCGGGGGGCTGCTCGGTCAAGACCGGGGTGCTCTGCCCGGCGGCGACGCCCGCGGAAAGGCCGAGGACTCCCATCACGAGCGCCGTGAAGGCGACGAACGAACTGGCTCGGTTGCTCATGGGCGATCTCCATCAGGCTTCGCACTGGCAGCACGGGGCGAGAGTCGCCGCTGCGCTCGAGCGGCGATGCATCCCGCCTGACTGCGTTGCTCGTCTGTCGTCATGCGCCCGGAGTACTCTCCCTCGCCGCGTCTTGCCAGGCCGGCGCCTCGGCGGTTCGACGGCGCCCTCCGGGCGCGGCGCGGGTCTCCCCCCGGGCCGCTAGCGTTGCGGCGGGCCGGCGGCCGGGCCGCCGTCGTTGGCCGCCGCGTACACGGTCCGCCCCCCGAACACCCACGTCCGCCCGTTGCAGACGGTGCGGCCGTTGCGGGCCTGGAAGCCATAGATGGTGATGGGCCTGCCGACCTCCACCGAGTCCTTCGTCCAGCCCCGGCGCGTGAGGTTGTTCGGGTTGTCGCCCTCGCACTCCCAGGCCGCGACCTCACCGTCCGGCCCGGCTACGTCCAGGTAGACCCAGATGTGGGGGTTCTGCCACTCGACGCGGGTGACGGTGCCCTCCAGCGTCACCGGCCGGTCGGCGTCGAACTGCGCGGCGAAGGAATGATGCCCCGTCGCCGGGGCGGCCGCCGCGAGCATGGCGGCGGTGACGGCGGTGACGACGAGTGAGGCCCGCATGAGCAGCTCCTTCACGGCTTCACGGCGGCGACGACGGCGGCAGAGAGTTGTGCCGTCGTGCCGCCGGGGGTCCAGATGTTGGACGGAATCTGCCGTCCCGTGCGCACCCACACGAGATCGAGGCTCGGGACGACGACCGCGATCTGCCCGCTGTTGCCCCAGGCGGCGACGGCGTCGGGCGGGGTCCCCGGCAGCAGGCGCCGGCGCACGAAGTCCGACTCGCGGAAGCTGAGATACCAGTCGCCCGAGTTGACGTGCCAGAACAGGCCGTACGACGGGTTTGCCTTCGGGGCCGGCGCCGTGCGCAGCTGTGCGATGTAGTCGGCCGCCAGGTAGTGCTGCCCGTTCCACATGCCCTCGTTCAGCAGCACCTGCCCGATCTTGGCGAGGTCGCGGGGGCGCATGCGGATGCTCTGGTACCCGAGCAGGCGCTCGTCGGTGTGGATCTCCACCCAGTAGGCGCCCTCCATGCCGAGCGGCTCGAACAGCTCCCGGCGGGTCAGGTCGGGGAGGCTCAGGCCGGTGGCGCGCTCCAGCGCGGTGAACAGCACCCGGTAGGCGGCGTTGTTGTAGATGAAGTAGTCGTACGGCGCGTGGGTCATGCCCCGCGCGAGCGCCGCCTCGAGCTGGCTGCGCCCCGCCTCGCGGTCGGCGTGGTCGAGGGTCGGCCACTGGGCGAGCCCCGACGCCATCGCCATGACGTTGCGGAACGTCATGAGGTCGCGGGTCTGTCCGGCCAGCTCCGGCACGAAGTCGACGAGGGGCTGGTCGAGCGACTCGATGTGGCCGCGGGCGAGCACGCGGCCCACGAGGAGCGAGAACGGCCCCTTGGTCCCCGAGTAGGTCTGCTGCACGTCGTCGGGGCCGCGGTCGTTCCAGTAGCGCTCGAAGACGAGGCGGCCGTGGCGGATGACGAGGAGGGCGTCGGCGTGGGTCGACTCCGCGAGGTCGGCGAGCCGCTCGAGGCCGGCGGCGTCGAAGCCCGCCTCGGCGGCGTCGCCGGTCGGCCACGGGGCGGTGTCGGGTCCCGGCCAGGGCTCGGTGCCGACCTGCCGGCTCGGGGGCTGGGCGCCGGCGGTGACGGCCGCCGCCAGCGCCGCCGCAATCGACAGGCCCAGAAGCCCGCGACGGAGGCCCCATTGCGCTCGACCGGTGCTGCATCGTGCCCGGACTGCGTCGCTGCTCAGGCTCATGGTCTTCATGATTCGATGTAGAGTAGCACCAAACGGCGGCGTCGGATCCCGGCCGCGGCGGGCGTCCTCGGTGCGAGTTGCGACACCGGATCCGGGGGTGCCGGCGCGGTACCCGACAGCAAGGGAGTGCGGAGCGGCCTTCCGCCGCCGAAGGCGCCTGCGGGGGGCGTCGCGCAAGGGCTGAACAGCGAAGGGAGAACGGCCATGGCGGACGCACGGTTCACGATGACCCGGCGGGAGTGTCTGGGCGCGCTCGCCGCGACCGCGGTGTTCCCGGCCATGCGAGGCGCGGCGGCCGAAGGCAAGCCGATGCGCGGGGCCTTCATGATCCTGAGCACGCCGTACACCGCCGCGAACGAGGTCGACTACGAGGACCTCGCCGGCGAGGTCGACTTCTGCCACCGCTGCGGCATCGAGGCCCTGGTGTGGCCGCAGAATTCGAGCGAGCAGCGCTACCTGAGCAAGGCCGAGCGCCTGCGCGGGTTCGACGTGCTGGCCGAGGCCAACCACGGGCGGCCCCCGGCCCTCGTGCTCGGCGTGCAGGCCGACGACACCGCCGGCATGCTCGAGTACGCCCGCTACGCCGAGGCCCTCGAGCCCGACGCGATGATCGCGATCCCGCCGCGCACGGCGTCGTCGCTGGCCGACTTCCGGGACTATTACGCGGCCCTGTGCGACGTCACCGGCCGGCCCGTCTTCGTGCAGACGAGCGGTGGGGCCCCGGACATCGAGCCGACGGTCGAGTTCCTGGTGTCGCTGGCGCGGGAGTTCCCGCAGTGCGGCTACGTCAAGGAGGAGCACCCGCCGGTGCAGGAGCGGATGCTCGCGCTGATGAAGCACCGGCCGGACCCGATCAGGAGCATCCTTGGCGCCAACTTCGGCCGGGCCTGGGCCTACGAGATGCGCCTCGGCACCGACGGGGTGATGACCGGGGGCGTGATGTACGCCGACATCTACGCGGGGCTGTGGGACCTGCACCAGGCGGGCCGGCACGACGAGATGCGCGACCTCTACGGCAAGCTGCTGCTGATGCTGAACCTCGACCGGCTGATCCCCGGCGTGCGGCTCCACGTGCTGCAGAAGCGCGGCCTGTTCAAGACGACGAAGTCGCGGCGGGGCGAGTACAGCTTCACCCGGGCCCAGATCGACGAGATCGAGCACCGGTTCGCGGCCCTCGAGCCGCATCTTCGGGCGTAGCCCGGTTAGTCGCCGCCCATGGCTCCGCTGCGCTACAACCAACCCTCGGCGGGGGGACGGCCCGGCCTGCGGCGTAGACTCCCGCGCTAGCGCCCTTCGTCGAGCAGCACGGCGTCGAGGCGCTGGTTCACGGAGCGGATGCGCTGGTCGACCGTATCGTTCAGTGCATCGATACGCTGGTTCACGGAGTCGTTCAACGCATCGATGCGCTGGTTCACAGAAGCGTCCAACGCATCGATACGCTGGTTCACGGAAGCGTCCAACGCATCGATACGCTGGTCGACCACATCGATACGCTGGTTGACCGTCTGGATTCCGGTCCGGATTTCCAGTCGCAACCGCGCCTCGGATTCCGCTACCGTCTCCGCTATCGTCCGGCTCACGATGCACGCCGCGCTACTCGATGTCGCCATCAATGCCAACGCCGCGCCGATCACCGTCCACAGGATTTGCGCCTTCGTCATCGTCCTGCTCCTCCCGCCGAATCGCCAATGCAGCCATCGGCTTCTCGACGGCCAGGGCGGCCGTACGCCCATGATACCTCCGACGGAACGCCCGAATGCCGTCACTATCGCGAGGAAGGCGACGGCAGTACTTGCGTTGGATCTCCGATTCTGCGATGCAGCCGAGCAGCTTCTACGAACTTGACGGCTCCGCCGACCGTTATCGGGCCACGGCCTGGACGCGCGGCCCGTGGAGCCGGGACCACCAGCACGGCGGTCCCCCGGCGGCCCTGCTTGCGCGCGCGGTCGAGGCGGCCCTCTCCGACCGGGACTGCGCCATCGTCCGCTTCACGGTGGAATTCCTGCGACCGGTGCCTATCGCGCGGTTGCGGGTGGAGACCGAGGTGCTCAAGCGGGGCCGCCTGGTCGAGCGACACGCCGCGCGATTGTGGTCCGGCGACGACCTGGTGCTGACCGCGGTGGCGCTGTGTCTTCATCGGAGGAAGGTAAGCCTGCCTCCGACAGAAGCAAAGCCCGTTCCGCCGCCCCCACCCGACGTGGCCGAGCCGTACATCTTCCCGTTCTTTCCCGATCCCGTCGGCTACCACACGGCGATGGACGTACGGTACGTCCGGGGCGTGTGGGGGCAGTCCGACATCACCTGCTGGATGCGGCAGCGCTGTCCGCTCCTGCCCGGCGAGGCGCCGACCGGGTGGCAGCGCACCCTGGTCGCGGCGGACGCCGGCCACGGGGTCGCGGTACCGGTGCCCCTCGACGACTACACCTTCATCAACGCCGACCTCTCGGTGCACCTCGTGCGCTCGCTACGCGGCGAATGGATCGGCCTCGAGTCGCGCAGCGTGGCCGAGCCGTCGGGCATCGGGCTCTGCCGGACCCGCCTGTGGGACACGGACGGCGTGGCGGGGCGCGGCGCCCAGAGCCTGGTCGTCGCCGCCCGCGAGTGAGGCCGCGCGGCGACGCGGGCGCCGGGCAGTCTGTCTCTTCGGCTTGGTCGTGCGCAGAGCCGGGTCTCTTGGCCCGCGTTCCCGGCGGGGCCGGACCGGCTCGCCGTCGGGCCGTGACGCGGCTGCGGACCGGCCACGATATGATCGGCCGGTGCCGCCGGCCTGCGCGCGGCCGGCCTTCCAGGAGGAGTGCCAGCATGAGCCGCCATCCCCTCTCGCGCCGCCGATTCCTCGGCGGGCTCTCGGCCGCCGCGTCCCTGATGATCGTGCCCCGCCGCGTGCTCGGCGGGCGCGGGTTCCAGGCGCCGAGCGACACCCTCAGCATCGCCGGCATCGGGGTGGGGGGGCGCGGCCGGGGCGACGTGCGGGGATGCGACAGCGAGAACATCACGGCGCTCTGCGACGTCGACTTCGGTCACGCCGCGCGCACGTTCGACCTCTACCCCGAGGCGCGCACCTACGCCGACTACCGGCGCATGCTCGACGACGAGCCCGATCTCGACGCGGTGATCATCGCCACCCCCGACCACACCCACGCGGTCATCGCGATGGAGGCGATGCGGCGAGGCAAGCACGTGTACTGCGAGAAGCCGCTCACGCGCACGGTGGCCGAGGCGCGCGCCCTGGCGACGACGGCGCGCGAGCAGGGCGTGGTCACCCAGATGGGGAACCAGGGCCACGCCAACGACGGCACTCGGCTCATCCGCGAGTGGATCGAGGCCGGAGCCATCGGGACGGTGCGCGAGGTGCACTACTGGACCAACCGGCCCATCTGGCCGCAGGCCATCGAGCGGCCCAGCGAGGCCCATCACGCGCCCCCGGGGCTCGACTGGGACCTGTTCCTGGGGCCGGCCCCCGAGCGGCCGTACCACCCCGCCTACCACCCGTTCCGCTGGCGCGGGTGGTGGGACTACGGCACCGGCGCCCTCGGCGACATCGCCTGCCACTCGATGGACGCCGCGTTCTGGGCCCTCCAGCTCGACCAGCCGACGCGCATCGTGGCCGAGACGACGCCCCTCTTCGCGGAGACGGCGCCGGCGGTGTCGCGCATCACCTACGACTTCCCGGCCCGGGGCGCCCGGCCGCCGGTGCGCTTCGTGTGGCGCGACGGCGCCCTCGCCCCGCCCCGGCCGCCGCAGCTCGCCCCCGGCGAGGAGCTGCCCGGCGGCAACAGCGGCCAGCTCTTCGTCGGCGAGGCCGGCCTCATCGCCGCGAACATGTACGCCACCGAGCCGCGGCTGTTCCCGACCTCGCTCCACGAAGACGTGATGGCGAGCCCGCCGCCCGAGAAGTACCCGCGGTCGCCGGGCGTCTACCGCGAGTGGATCGACGCGTGCAAGGGCAAGGGCGAGGCCGGGTCGGGCTTCGCCGAGCACTCCGGCCCCCTGACCGAGGTCTGCCTGCTGGGCAACCTCGCGGTTCGCACCGGCAAGGCCATCGACTGGGACGCCGGGAAGATGCAGGCGACGAACGTGCCCGAGGCCAACGCCTATCTCGACGAGCCCTACCGCGAGGGATGGAGCCTCTGATGCCGCCGAGCGTCGCGAAACTCCGGTGGTGGTGTCTCGCCGACGAGCGCCTGCCCCGCAAGCCGCTCCCCGAGCCGCGGCGCTGACGGTGTCCTCCCGCTTCTTCTACGGCTGGGTCATCCTGCTCGTGGCGGGTCTCTGCTACGGGTTCGGGATGCCCCCTGTGTACTACAGTTGGGGCATCTTCGCGCCCCGCATCACCGCCGAGCTGGGCATCGATCGGGCCGCCGTCGGCGGGGTCTTCGGGCTGTTCAACACCCTGCACCAGTGCGTGGGCCTGCTCGTCGGGCTCGCCATCGCCCGCTTCGGGCTGAGGCGGGTGATGCCGGCCGGGTTCTGCGTCACCGCGGCGGGGCTGCTGCTGCTCGCCGGGGCCGACACCGCGCGGGCCTGCTACGTCGGCTTCTCGGTGCTCGGGGGCATCGGCGTCGGCTTCTCGACCACGGTGCCCGCCCAGACGCTGGGGCAGAACTGGTTTCTCCGGCGCCGCGCGCGGGTCATCGGGGCCATCTTCACGGTGGGCGGCCTCGTGGGCTGGCTCGTCTCGCGCTCGGACACGTGGGTCCTCGAGCGCTACGACTGGCGGACGGGCTGGGTCCTCATCGCCGGGCTCTCGGTGATTCTCGGGCTCGTCGCGGCGTCGCTCGTGCGCGAGGGTCCCGAGGCCGTGGGCCAGCGCCTCGACGGTGCGGACCCGGCGGCGGACGGCCCGAACGACGGTCAGGCGGAGGCGACGGACCGGTGGACGGCGTGGCAGGCGGCGCGGACGCCGCAGTTCGCCTTGATGCTGGTCTGCGGCGTCGCCTACGCGGTGCCCTGGAACACCGCGGTGGCCCACCTCACCCTGCACCTGATCGATCGCGGCCACGCCGAGACGGTGGCCATCGGGTTCGTGGGGACGATGGCCCTCGTCAGCATCGCGGGGCGGCTGGCGGGGGCGGTGGGAGACTGGATCGCCCCCCAGCGCGCGCTGGCCGCGGCCCTCGTGCTCGAAGGGCTGGGGGCGGGGGCCCTGGTCCTCGCCGGCAGCGCCGTCGTCGCCTGGGTGGCCGTCACCCTGCTCGGGGTCGGCTTCGGGATGGCCTTCGTGAGCATTCCCGTCGTCTTCTCCCACTTCTTCGGCCGCCGCGCGTTCGCGGTGACGAGCGGCATCCGCACCACCTGCACCGGCATCTTCGGGGGCCTCGGGCCTTGGCTCGCCGGCGTGGCCTTCGACGCAACCGGCAGCTATGCGATACCGTTCCTCGGCCTGCTCGTGCTCGGCCTCGCGGGGGCGGCGGCGGCCGCCGCCCTGCGGCGTCCGGACGTTCCCGACGCAGGCGACCATCCCGTTCGCGCGTCCATGGACGGATGAATATACTCAACCTCATGAGCGCGCGCCTTCAGGTCATGTTGTCGGAAATGATCGCGCTGCGTCGAGCGGCACGGCGCACCGGATTGACCGTGAGCGAGTGGCCGAGGCGGGCGTGGCGACGGGCGCGGGACGAACAGGCCGGCTCCAGCCCGGAGATCGTCGCCCTCGGCTCCGATTGCCGCCCAACCGACCCTGCCGGGAGTCTGCACCGTTCTACGGCGCAGACTCCTGGTGCGGAGAGCCGGCTGCGCGCGCTCGAACGCGCCCTCGCCTGCAACCACCCGACCGACGACATCGACGAGATGCTCGCTGACATCGAGCGCGGCCGTGGTCTTCGTTGACCCCGGCGGTCCGGGACGGCGGGAGCGACAGATGACGGACAACACGCGATTTGGCGAACGCATGCCGCGCCCCGCGAATGGCGGAGCCGGTCTGTCCCGGCGGGACTTTCTTCGCGCGTCGGGGGTCGCCGGCGCGCTCGCGGTCACCGAATCCGCGTGTGTCGAAGGGGTGGCGGTTCCTACTTCCGCGCGTCAGGAGACCTCGGCGGCGACGGACGACTTCCCGCTTGTGGAGGCGACGATCACGGACCTGCAGGCAGGTCTGGCTGGCGGCGAATGGACGGCGCGCGACATCGCCGAGGCCTATCTGCGACGCATCGAGGAGATCGACGGGAGCGGGCCGGCCCTGCGGTCGGTGCTCGAAACCAGTCCCGACGCGCTCGCCATCGCCGATCGGCTCGACCGCGAGAGGCGCGAGGGCAGGCTGCGCGGCCCCCTGCACGGGATTCCCGTGCTGCTCAAGGACAACATCGACACCGCGGACCGCATGACGACGACGGCGGGCTCGCTGGCCCTGGCCGGCTGGATTCCGCCCGAGGACTCCGCGGTGGCGGCCCGGCTGCGTGAGGCGGGGGCCCTGCTGCTCGGCAAGGCCAACCTCAGCGAGTGGGCCAACTTCCGGTCGACTCGATCGTCGAGCGGGTGGAGCGGGCGGGGCGGCCAGTGCCGCAACCCCTACGTCCTCGATAGGAACCCGTGCGGGTCGAGCTCGGGCTCGGGGGCGGCGGTGTCCGCCAACCTCGCCGCCGTGGCCATCGGCACCGAAACCGACGGCTCGATCGTCTGCCCGTCGTCGGCCAACGGCATCGTCGGCATCAAGCCGACGGTGGGGCTGGTGAGCCGGGCCGGCATCATCCCGATCTCGCACACCCAGGACACCGCCGGCCCGATGGCCCGGACGGTGCGCGACGCCGCGCTGGTGCTGGGGGTGCTCGCCGGCCCGGACCCGCGGGACCCCGCCTCGGCCGACAGCGGGTTGCGCGGCCTCGACGACTACACGCCGTTCCTCGACCCGGCGGGGCTGCGGGACGCCCGCATCGGGGTGGCGCGGCACCTTCTCGGGTTCCACGACGGGGTCGACCGCCTCGT
This sequence comes from Vicinamibacterales bacterium, assembly GCA_965207615.1. GTDB lineage: Bacteria > Acidobacteriota > Vicinamibacteria > Vicinamibacterales > UBA8438 > JAJEEA01. The sequence goes on along the minus strand of CBDBMZ010000003.1, from coordinate 4,657,993 downwards.
CGAGGAAGCCATCGAGGCGATGCGGGCGGCCGGCGCGGTCGTCGTCGACCCGGTGGAGCTGGGGACCGGCCCTGCCCGGGCGAGTCTCCAGATGGCCGAGGCCGAGGTGCTGTTCTACGAGTTCAAGGCAGGGCTGAACGCCTATCTCGCGGCGCGCGGCCCCGGGGCGGAGGTGCGCTCGCTGGCCGAGCTGATCGACTTCAACGAGCGCAACGCCGAGACCGAGATGCCGTACTTCGGCCAGGAACGGTTCATCGCGGCCGAGGCGAGGGGGCCGCTCTCGGAGCCCGCGTACCTGGCGGCCCTGGCCGCCTCCCGCCGGCTGTCACGCGCGGAGGGCATCGACCGGACGATGGACGAGCACGGGCTCGACGCGGTCGTTGCCGCCACCGGAGGCCCGGCCTGGGTGACGGACCTCGTGAACGGGGACCACTTCGGCGGCAGCAGCTCGGGCTATCCCGCCGTGGCCGGCTATCCCAACGTCACGGTGCCGGCCGGCGCCGTGCACGGGCTGCCGGTGGGGGTGTCGTTCTTCGGCCGGGCGTGGAGCGAGCCGACCCTCATCCGCATCGCCTACGCCTTCGAGCAGGCGACCGGGGCTCGCCGGGTCCCGCGCTTCGAGCCGACCATCGGGTGACGCGGCGCCCGATCGGCGGTGGTTGCGTCACGCCGACCGCTAGTCATCGCGGCCTGGATGCACGAAGGGCGCCGCGTCCGTCTCCGAACGTCGACGCCCGTCACCTGACCTGCAGACAAGACGGAAACCGCATCCGTCTCCGAACGCCAACGCCCCGGCACCCGCCCGCAAGCGCGGCGGGTGCCGCGTCCGCCCGGACGACGGCACCCGCCGTATCCCGGTATGCCGGCCTACTGGCCGCCTTCCTCCGCCGCCGCGCGCTCGTCGGCCCGCGCGCCGCCGAGCATCGCGTCCATCGAGTAGTTGCCCTCGTGGCAGGCGTACTCGAACATCGGCAGGTCGTTCCGCAGCATCGGCAGGTTCACCGTCCACGGCTCGGTCCAGGTGTTCGGGTCGTCCACGGTGTACTCGTACTCGAGGGTGTCCGCGTCGACGCGCGTGAACCGCTCGACCAGGCGCATCGTGGTGCTCGAGCCCCGCCAGTTGCGGTCGGTGTCGAAGTTGCTGGTCTCGACGACCAGGGTGTCGCCCTCCCAGCGCCCGATCGAGTTGCCCGACCACTGGGCGAGACGCTCGTCCGTGATGGCGGGCCGGCCGTCGATGGGAATGCTGCGGACGGTGTGCACCATCTCGGTCATCATCACGAGGTGGTCGGGGGTCTGGAAGATCTGCACGTTCTGGTTGTAGCCGCCCGGGGTGATCGGGGGGCCGGCGTTGAAGCCGGTCAGGCAGCGGTCCGCGTTGCTCAGGTCGGTGTACGACGCGGGGAGCTGATCGCTGAACGAGCCGCGTCCGGCCGCGGCGCGCGCCCGTCCCTCGTCGGTCGGTTCCGGCATCCGGCCGTTCGGCGGATCGATGATGAGCGACGTGCGCCGGGTGCCGATGACGTTGGTGCCCCGGTCCATCCAGAAGTTGTTGTAGCCGCCGACGTTGCCGCCGACCTCGGTGCGCCGGGCATCGGCGTTCCACGCGTCGATGTCGCGCTGGACCGCGGCCTGCTCGCGCTGCACTGCCTCTTCTTCGGTCAGGAACGCCTTGTCGCCCAGGTCCTCGGGGCGCTGAAGCGGGGTGATGGTCCTGAAGTCCCAGACCCCCTGCAGGTCCGGCGCGCCCCAACCGGTCCTCGGCGCATCCTGGGCCAGCGCCGGCGACGCCAGCCCCGCCAGCGCGATCGTCACGATCGCCGCCACCGCTATCGAACGTCCAACTCTCATCGCAAGACCTCCAGAATCGGGAATCACGTCAGCCCGCTAAGATACCACGAGCCGCGCCCGCGGTGTGGATTTCGCCACGAGAGCCAACCCTTGCACTTCGACAAGAGGGCGTGTATGCTCAGTTCATGTCGAAGTGCAAGGGAAAGGCGATCGCCGACGGAGCGCTGGCGGTCGAGTAGGGGATGCTGATGCTGGAAGACCTGCGGTTCCGACTTCGGGCGCTCGTCCGCCGCGGCCGCGTCGAGGACGATCTGGACGACGAGCTGCGCTTCCATCTCGAGCGCGCCGTCGAGCAGCACGTGGCGCGCGGCCTCTCGGTCCGGGAAGCGCGTCGGCGGGCGCGGCTCGACTTCGGTCCGATCGACGCCGTCAAGGACGACTGCCGGCAGAGCTGGGGAGTCCGGCAGCTCGACATCCTCCGCCGCGACCTGGCCGGCGCGCTGCGTCTGATTCGGAAGCACCCGGCCCTGTCGGCGATCGCCGCGGTCTCCCTCGCGATCGGCATCGGCCTCAACACCGCGCTCTTCGCGCTGGTGGACGCCACGCTGCTCAGGCGGCTCCCCGTCGATCGGCCGGAGCAACTCGTCGACGTCTACGCCAGCGACGTCGACGGCTTTTCCTGGCACGGGAGCTCGCATCCGGACTACCTGGACCTGCGCGACGGCGCCCGCGCGCTCACCGGCCTGGTGGGCTACGCGCCGGCGATGGCCGCGGTCGGCGTCGGTGACGAGTCGCGGGCGATGCCCGGCGAGGTGGTGACGGGCAACTACTTCCAGGTGCTCGGCGTGCCCGCCGCGCTCGGTCGCGCGCTGTCGCCGGACGACGACCGTCCGGGCGCCGCGCCGGTCGTGGTGATCTCGGCGGCGTTCTGGTCCGCCGCGTTCGACGCCGCTCCGGACGCCGTCGGCCGGACGCTGCGGATCGGCGCCCGGCCGTACACCATCGTCGGCGTGGCGCCGGCGCCTTTCGGCGGCATGAACGCGCCGGCCCTGACGCCGGCGTTCTGGATGCCCGTGGCCCGGGTCGACGACGTGCAGCCGGTGGTGCTGGAGAGCAGCCGGCGGTCGCCCGGGGCCACGCGGCTCGAGCGCCGCGGGTACCGCTGGATGTTCGTGAAGGGACGACTGCGGGAGGGCGGGACCGCGGCCGGCGCCGCCGCCGAGCTGAACGGCGTGATGCGGGCCCTCGAGGCGGCGTATCCCGGGTCGAACGAGGGATTCCGCGTGACCGTCGTCCCGACCGGCGACGTGGCGACCCACCCGATGATCGAGGGCCGCCTGCGCGCGGGCGCGGTCAGCCTGCTCGTGCTGATGGGGCTGGTGCTGCTGATTGTCTGCGCGAACGTCGCGGGTCTGCTCTTGGAGCGCGCGTCGGGGCGGCGGCGCGAGATCGGGCTGCGTCTCGCGCTCGGCGCGACCCGGGCGCGGCTCGTGCGGCAACTGCTGGTCGAAAGCATGGTGCTGTCTATGCTTGGGGCCGCGGCCGGCGCCGCCCTCGCCTGGGCGCTTCTCGAGGGGCTCGGCGCGATTCGGGCGCCGCTGCTGGTGCCCGTCGCCCTCGATCTGTCGTTGAGCGGCCGGGTGCTGGGGATGTCGATCGCGGTGGCACTGGCGGCCGGGGTCGCCGCAGGCCTGATGCCGGCGTGGACCGGCACGCGGTCGAGCGTGCTGGGCGCGCTGGCGGGGAGTGCGCCGGCCTGGTCCATCGGGGGTACGCGGTGGAGCCCGCGGCACGCGCTGGTGACGATCCAGATCGCCGTCAGCCTCGTTCTCCTCCTCATGGCCGGGCTGCTGGCGCGGAACCTAGCCGTCGCCAGCCGGGCCGATCCCGGTTTCTCGCCCGAGGCGGTCGCCGCGGTCACCGTCGGGCTCGGTCTCGTCGGGTACGACAGCGACGAGGCGGCGCTCTTCCTCGAGCGCGCCCGCGATCGGTTGCGCGCGCTGCCCGGCGTGCAGGCGGTCGCCCGCGCGAGCCGCGCGCCTCTGTCGGTCAACTTCAGCCGCATTGGAGTCGGGCCTGCGGAATGGACGGACCCCGAGGCGAGGTCCCAACGGCTCGTACCGGTCGAGATGGCCGTCGTCGGCGCCGGGTACTTCGACGCGCTGGGAGTTCCCGTGCTCGCGGGGCGGTCGTTCGACGACGCCGTCGACACGGCGGACTCGCCGCCGGTCGCGATCGTGAACCAGGCGTTCGCCCAGCGGTTCTGGCCGGTGGGCGGCGCCGTCGGACGGCGGATTCGCACTGCCGGGTGGGACCGGTCGGCGATGGAGATCGTCGGTGTCGTCCGCGACTACCGGGTCCGGTCTCTGCAGGAGCCGCCCACGCCCTACGTTCACTTCCCGGCGTCGCAACGGCCGGACTTCAACGTGTCCGCCGCCGTGCTCCTGGCGCGCACACGCGGCGACGCCGGGGCGTTGGCGGTGGCCATGCAGCGGGAGTTGAGGGGCATCGATCCGAACGTGGTGTTCTGGCAGGGCCTGACGATGCGCGACAACGTCGCGACGCAGTTGCTGCCGTGGCGGCTGCTGTCGGCCATGCTCGGGACGGCGGGCATGGTGGCGGTGTGGCTGGCCGCGCTGGGCCTCTACGGCGTGATCGCGCACGCGGTCGTGCGGCGGACCCGGGAGATCGGGATCCGCATTGCGCTGGGCGCGACGCCCCGCGACGTACTGGGGCTCGTCGTCCGGCAGGGCGCCGTGCCCGTGGGTGCCGGCGCCGCCGTCGGCGCGGCGTTGGCGTTCGCCGTGGCCCGCGCCACCGCGGGCGTGCTGTTCGGCATCGACGCGACGGATCCGCTGGCCTGGGGCGGGGCGGTCGTCACGCTGGCCGCGGTCGGCGCGCTGGCCCACGCCCTTCCGGCGCGGCGGGCCGTGCGGATCGCCCCGGCGGCGGCGTTGCGGGTGGAGTGAGATCGCCGGGTTTCGCGTGGTCCGGTCGGAGGTGCGCGGCGCAAACAGCGCGCGAGACCGACGCCGCTCGACGGCAGGTCGTGGACGGCGTTTGTCCACAGGACAGGACCCCTTGTCTTCTGCCGGAGACACCAACCCACCCGCCTGATGGTCGTTCCCATACCCACGGGTCTGGATGAGCCTCAGGCACTCGTTGGCATGTGCCTTGCTCGTCCACGGCGAGGGCGCCTTCTCGTCGGCGCCCACTGCGCTCGCTGGACGCGAAGTCAGGCGCGTACGGGCAAGTCGGGGAGATGCGGGCGATCGAACGATGCGATGGTCCGGCTCCCGTCCCGTCCGGCGGGCGGGGCCGCGGAGGCGAGAGTCCGGGTCGCGGGCCCGTGGCGGACCAGGGTCTGCCTGCGACTTCGGACCCGGTTTCCTGCGCCCCCGCGTGAGGTGTTCCGATTCGAGTCACACGCAGCTTGCGCCGCCTCGCGGTGCGCGAAGTGCAGCCTGCCGTCGCGGGCGAGGAGTCGACATGCACCAGTCAAACGGTGGTTCTGCAACGAGGTCCGGTTCGTGCTGGCGGATGAGTCTGCTCGCCGCGCTCTGCGCCGCCACCGTCGCCGCCGAAGCCGTCAATCGGCAGGACGACGAGACCGACGTTCGCGCCCTCGCGCTCGAGGCGATCGAGCTCATGGGCGAGGACCTGCAGACCGTTTCCGGAGACTACCGTGCGCTGGTGGCGAGCGAGGCCCGGGAATTCGACGGCAATGGCGAGGTTGCGGAGGCGACTCGCGTGGAGTGGGAGTCGATCCCGATCGACGGGGGCAGGTTCCGACGGAGACTCGCCATCGACGGCCGGCCCCTGACCGAGGCGGAGCGCGCCCGCGAGAGCGAGCGTGAGGCGGCGTTCCGAACGCGGCTCCGTCGATTGCGGGCCGGCGAGCTGGAGCCGGAAGAGAACGAGACCGCGATCTTCTTCGACGAAGAGCTCCTCGCCCGCTACGACCTGACCCTCGACGGCGAGGAACCGCTGCGCAACCGGCCGAGCCATCGGATAGCCTTCGCGCCGCGCAACGGCGACCTGCCGGTGCGAAGAGGGATGGACCGCGCCCTCAACCGGTTGCGCGGCCGGCTCTGGATCGACCGGGAGACGCGCGAGGTGGCCCGTGTGGAGTTCGAGCTGATGGACCGCGTGCGCCTGTGGTGGGGGCTGATCGGCACCATCCATCACGTCCGGGGCTCCTTCGACCGCGGACCGGTGCTGGACGGCTCCTGGGGGATTCTCCAGAACGAGATATACACCGACATCCGCGTCTTGTTCAGCCGGTCGCGGCAGGCTTCGATTCAGCGGTGGCGCGACTACGCGTGGATGGAGACGCACGCGACGGGACAGTCGTCCGATGGCGGGAGCCCGGATGTCGATGACGGCGTCGTGCGCTGAGCCGGAGGACCGCTTTCGGAACCGCGGCGGGATGGAGTCGGCGGATTCGCTGGCCCGGGGCGGGGTGGTCGTGACGCTGGCGGTGGTCGGCGCGCCGGCCCATGACCTTCCGGCGCGGCAGGCCGTGCAGGTGGTCCCGGCGGCGGCGTTGCGCGTGGCGTGAGTTCGCCGCGAATGCCTGGTCCGACCGGACGTGCGCGCGGCCGGAATCGCGACCGGACTCGTGGCCCGAGCCCGCCGCCGGTCCCGCCGCGCGTCCGCGATGCGGGCTGTCGTCAGGTCAGGGCGTGACCCAGATGGGCGACGACCAGGCGCGCTCCTGGATGGTCGCCGGCAGGTCCGGCCGCGGCTCGACGCCGGCGCGAATCGCGTCCCACGTGGACCAGCGGCACGATGGGTTCTCGAGCACCCGCACGTAGTAGATTGCCCGCTGCGCGGGGTCGAAGTCGGGGTCGGTCCACAGCGTGCGCAGCTCGGCCGCCCCGACGTCCGCGCTGAAGCTGCAGTCGTCGAGGTCCACGGTCGCGCCGTTGTCGGGGCAGCGGTGGGTATCCGGGTCCACCGCGAAACCGTCCGAGCACGCGGCGTCGTAGACCTGCTCGCGGGCCTCGCCGCCGTCCACCCAGCCCTTGACGACCTGCAGCCGCTGGAGCGGCGTGCTCGACGGGTCGCGGCTCGCCCAGACCAGGAAGCGGGGCACGCGGTCTCCCGGGGCCGCGAGCTCGCCGCCCATGGCGACGCCGCTGGCGTAGGCCTCGGCCACCAGGTCGGGTTTGTCCGCGAGGTCGTCCGGGTAGTCGTAGCCGGCGAAGAACCGCACCCGCATGCGCGGCCCGGTGGTGGCGAAGGTCTCCTTGCGGCGGAACGCGTCGAAGATGGCGTCGCGGGTGTTCTCTTCCGCCCACACCCCGGTCAGCCCCGACGCGCCGCGCAACGACCCCAGCGGTGATTCGCTGTAGAGCCGGCCGTCCGCCCGCGGCGGGTCGAAGGGAATCGACGAGCCCACCTGGGGGGCGCCGCCGGCGGTGAAGAAGTCCGACTCGCTGCCCGGGCCGGCGCCGGCGTGGTTGTCGGTGGCCCCGACGAGGCCGAAGCGGAACGGGTTGAAGCCGCTCTCCTCCTCGAGGCGCAGGCCGTTCAGGTAGGCCTGGCGCACGTAGCTGCCGTCGGGCTGGCTCGGGGTGGTGCCGCCGCCGATGCGGTACGACCAGATCTCGAAATCGGCCCACTCGTCGTTGGGCGAGAGGGCGGGATGGGTGTCGGAGGTGCCCTTGGTCTGGGTGATCTCGACCAGCGGCTCGTTGCGGTTCCGGGTCTCCGCGTAGGCGGCGTCGAGGGGGTCGCCGGCGTAGGTCGCGAGCCGGAACATCAGGCCGTTCGAGCCGTTCGAGTTGTGGGGGATGGCGAGGGCCTCGATGCCCGCCTCGCGGTTGCGGTCCATCCACGCCCACAGCTCCTCGGGGTTGAACGAGTCGAGGCGGCTGAACGGCAGCTCGGGCACCGCGCTGCCGCGGAAGATCACGTTGCGGTGCAGGTTCTGGTTCTCGGGGCTGCCCGTGAACTCGTACCCGACGAAGGTCGTGAACCGGCCCGGCTCGTTGTGGTGCTCGGCCGCCTCGACGGTCTCGCGCCACGCCGAGCGCACCACGTCCGAGTCGTGCGGCGGCTGGCTCAGGCCGAGGGTGTAGGCGCGGATGTCGCGCCGCGCCCGGCCGCGCGCGTCGCCGGTCAGGGCCCCGGTGACGAAGCCGGTCACCAAGTCGGCCACGGGGTGCGACACGTCCTGCTCGGGGTCCATGACCGCCGGCAGCATGCCGAGGAAGCTGGCGTGGTCGGTGACCGCGTAGAAGTCGAGCGGCGCGTCGAGCTGGACCTCGAACCCGGCGGGGTGGGTCAGGGCCCCGCCCTTGGCGTACCGGTAGGCGTCGTCGGGCGTGGCGCGGGTGCCGTTGAGGAACGCGTCGTACGAGAAGTTGGTGTGGGTGTGGAGGTCGCCGAAGTAGGCGTTGCGCAAGGGGTTCGGCGCGGCCGACCCGGCCTCGGCGCCGGCGTCCTCCGACGCCTGCACCGCCGCGCCGCGGTTGCCGTCGCAGCCCGCGGCCGCGAGGCCGAGCAGCGCGGCGGCTCCGACGGCGGCTGCGCCGTGCCACCTGGGCGTGAGCGAGTCTCCGGCACGACGCGCATGACGTGGCATGACACCTCCCTGGCCCGGGCGCGCCGCCTCGCGGCGCCGCTGCCCCGCCCGGCTCATCCTACCGCAGTCCGCGCCGTTCGAGGGGGGCTGCGGCCCGGAAGCCTGCCGCACGGTGCAACCAGCCACGGCAGTGTTGTCCGGACGGCACGTTCACCGACCGTCGAAGCCGCACGACTTCGTGAGCCCGCGGCTCCGCGGTCACGTGATGCCGAGATGTCCCCTCGTCCCGCTTCAGCCAGGAACCTGCGCCATCGGGGTGGAGCGGACTCCTGGGGTCGGTCGGGCTCCAGGCGGCGATTGTCGGCCTACCGAATCGGCGGCACCATCGACAGCACTCTCTCCAGGAACCAGTAGGCGGAAACGGCGCCCATGACGACTATCGGCGCCTGCACGGCGGCGGCCGGTAGCGGCACCCGACCGACCCGGAGCCCGTACAGCAGGGTCAGGAGGACGCCGACGACCATGAGCTGGCCGATCTCGACCCCCACGTTGAACAGCAGCAGGGCCATCGCGCGGGCCTGCTCGGGCAGCCCGATGTCGGCTAGGGCCCCCGCGAAGCCGAACCCGTGCAGCAGTCCGAACCCGAAGGCGATCGCCCATGGCGACCGCGCGAGGGACGAACCCTCGACGCCTGACCCCGCGGTGCCGCTGGCGCCATCGGCTCCACCCGCATCAGCGGTTCCGCCGGCACCGGCGGCGCGGCCCGCCCCGCGCGCCAACTCCACCGCCAGATAGAGGATGCTCAGGGCGATCACCGCCTCGACCGGCCGCTGCGAGAGGGTCAGCACGCCGAGCGTCGACAGGGCGAGGGTGATGCTGTGCGCGGCCGTGAACGCCGTCACCACCTGCACGAGCTGCAGCGGCCGGCGCACCAGGAACATCAGGCCGACGACGAACAGGATGTGGTCGAACCCGAAGAGCAGATGCTCGACCCCGAGGCGCAGATACGCGGGCACCGCCATCCCGCCCCCCGACTCGGGCGACACCACGACGCGCGGCGCCTCCGGCCGCAGGAGGTGGTCGACCGCCGCGCCGCCGGCGAAGCGCACCCGGAGGAGGACGTCAGTGAGGGTGCGGGGCAGGCCCGCGATCTCGATCGGCGCGGCCCCCAGCCCCTCGGGGCCGCAGTCGATGGTCCAGCGCTCGAGCAGCGCCGCCGCGGTCAGCTCGGGCAGGGCCCGTCCCACCTCGCGGCAGTGGGCCGGAAAGGCGGGCCGGAGGGGCAACCGGCGCACCAGGCCCGGCTCGGCGTCGGCCAGCACGGGCTGCTTCCAGAGCACCTCGAAGCGCCCCGCCGACACCTCGGTCAGCTCGAGGTAGGCGGGCCGTACCTCGTGGGCCGCGAGCACGGACGGGAGCGCGGCCGCGCCCAGCAGCGCCAGCATCCAGCCCCGCAATCGGCGTCCCCGCGGCGGATGGTTCGCCATGGTCATCGCGGCTCCGGCTCCCCGCCGGGCCGCGGCTCCCTTTCGGTCTCCACGGAGTCCGGCACCCGGATCGCGTAGCGTTCGCGGAGCGTCTGCAACGCGGCCTCGTGCCGGTCGCGCCGGCGGCTCTCCAGCAGATCCTCCGCCACCCGTTCCCGAACTTCGTCGAGGGCCGGCAGCCGCGGCTCGGCACGGCCGATGACCTCGACCAGGTGGAGGCCGTGCGCCGACTCGACCGGCCCCTGCCACGTGCCCGCGGCCAGAGAGGGCAGGGCCGTCGCGAACCCGCCGCCGAACAGCTCGGCAATCTCCTGGTCGGTCCGGTCGGCGTACTCCCTCAGCAGGGGGAAGGGATCGCCGAGTTGCCGCCACGCTTCGCCGCCGCCCGCGCCCAACTCGCGGAGCAGGGCGATTGCCTCGCGCGCCGGGTCGCCCCGCCGCTCGCGGCTCAGGAAGACGTGCCGGAACGTGGTGCGGCGCGGCTCGCGGTACCGCTCGGCGTGGTCCGCGTAGTACGTCTCGATGTCGCCGGCCTCGGCCGCCCCTGTCGGCGGTGCCCCTGCACTGTCCTCCAGCAGGAACGTCATCTTCTGTGCGAGCCGGCGGCGGATGATGGCGTCGCCCCGGTCGAGGCCACGCCGGCGCGCCTCGCGGTAGAGGATCTCCTCGCGCACGGCCTCGTCGATCAGCCCTTCGAGCTCCCGCCCCGTCGGCGGCCGTCCCCACTGCGCCGCCCACCGCTCGCGGATGGCCCCGATCTGCTCGTCCGTCACCGTGACGACCCGTTCCGCCCCGGAGTCGTCCAGCCACCGGTCGACGGCGAACACGCCCGCCCCCAGCACGAGGAATACCATGAGCGGTGATCGGCCGAGGGGCAGGTTCATGTCTTCGTCGGGCCTACAACGCCCGATTCATCTCGGATTCAGCGTCTTCCCACCGCGGGGTCGGGAAACAAGGAGGGGCGTGGCTTCTCGATATCTCACGGGCCGGGAGAGTTTCTCGATTCTCCCATCGTCCACCAGCCGCTTCAGCCAACTGCGCGCCTGAGGCTTCTGGACATCGAGTGCTTCGGCGACATCGGCTTCGGTTCGGGGTTCCGCCAGATACGGCAACAACAGTTCTTCCACCGCGGCAAGCAGCTTCTCGGCCGAAGTGAGCCCGTTCCCGGCGCCAGACTCCACGACTGACTGCGGTGTCGCGGCTTCGGCCGGCCGGGCGTCGTCCGCTGGCGCCCGATCGCTCCGGGCCTCGCGGAGCAAGGGGGCTGGGCCCGGTGCGGGACCAGCTTCGGACGGCGCGAGGAGCGAGCAGAGAGCCGCTGCGTCGTCGGGGCTCGGCCAGGGTTTCGCCCCGTGCTCCAACAATCCGTCGAGACCCTTGCCCGTCTCGCCGGTGGCGCGCACGTAGACCGAAACGAATCGATGCCGGTCGAGCTGCTCGACCGCTCCCGTCCACGTCCCGCCTTCCTCGAACTCCGCGCTGACCACCAGCGCCGCGTCCGCCAGCGCATAGATCAGCTTGTTGCGCTGCATCGCGTGTCCGACGAGGAAGCCGGCGGCGGGGTCGTAGGGACAGATGAGGACCAGTCGGTCGTCCATCAGCGCGTCGCGGTGGTCCCGATGGGTGGCGGTGCGCTCGAGCCTGTCAGCCAGCACGCCCGTCACCGTCCCCCCGGCGTCCAGTGCGCCGCGCATCGCGGCCTGGTCGATGCCGCGGGCTCCCCCGGACACCAACGAGCGCCGGGCCTCGGCGGCCAGCCGCCCGATGCCCTCGGTATAGGTGATCAGGTCGTCGTCCACGTTCCTCGAGCCGACGACGGCCAGCCCTCCCGAGTCCAGGTTCTCGCGGCTTCCGCAACCGTACAGCACCGGCGGTGCCTGTCCTCCCAGGCGCTCCTTGAGCCGCCGCGGATAGTCCGCATCCGCGCGACTGGTGACCCAGAGCGCGCGTGTGCGCCAGCGCTCCAGCGCCTGGCTGAGGAGGAAGCCCCGGTCGAGGAGGCGGGCGAGCCGCTCGGCGTCCAGGTCGAGCTGGCACTCCTCGATCAACGCCCCCGCGCCGTCGCCCAGCAGATCGGCGGGCTGGCGCCGCAAGTCGCGGAGCCGGCTGGCGAGGCGGTTGTACTCGCCGGGCGCCAGAGGCTTGGGCGACGAGCGTCGTTCCCGACCAATGATCAAGGGGGCGGTCAGCAGCAGAATCGCCCGCGTGTTCAAAGAGGGAGAGTCGTTCATGACCGGCCTCCCGCGTTGGCGAGGGCCAACGGCCAGACCGGGCCGCATCCCCGCCGGCGCAGCTCCCACGCGGCGACGGTGAAGGTCCATCGGGAGTCCACGACGTCGTCGACCAGCAGCACGGGTCCGATCAGGATGGCGTCTTCGGCGACGGCCAGCGAACCGACGACGTTGCGGGCCTGGCGGTCGCTGTTCTCCATCGTCTTCTGTTCGGGCCGACCACCCGTCTTCGTCAGCACGACGCTGAACGGCAGGTCGAGCGCATCGGCCAGGCGGCGAGCGAAGTCGGGCACGAGATGCGGATGCCGCAGTGACGGAACGGCGGCGACCCAGGCGGGCGGCGGGTCCGGGCGCCACTCGCGCACCAACGCCGCGCACGCGCCGACCAGCTCGTCCGAGAACCGCCCGTCTTGCAGCTTACCGCGACTGACCAACTGTCCCCACCCCGCGTCGTTCCAGACGCAGAGCACCCTTCCCGGTTGCGCCCGGTGTGCCGGGTCGATGCGCTTGCCTGGAGGCCACTGCCGTCGCGGTTCGACCGGCAGGTTCGAGCGGCGCAGGAAGGCGACCGCCTCGGCCACGATCTCCGGACTGTATGTGTCGGACAGAGGCGGCAGCGGCCGCGGCGGGATGCCCCGCGGGTCTCCATCGAGAGCCTGGATCAGGAACGCCATGTGGCCGGAGGAGAGTCGGACGTATTCCTGCATGTCCGCCTGCTCGTCTCGACGGAGCGCCGTGAGGCGTTCCGCGCGCTCCCAGAAGGCGTCGCTCAGCGCTGCCGCGGTCAGCTGCCACGACGAGCCCTGCTTGACGATGGGTGCGGGGGATTCGAGCGACAGCAGTTGGAGGGTCTTCTGAATCCGGGCGGCGCTGACGTTGACCTCCGCCTCGATCCGGCGTTGCGTCAGCCCCTCGTCGGAGGCCTCCAGCGCCGCCAGGACCTGCTCCGCCTCTTCTCGCGTGGGGAATGCGCTCCTGATGAAGTAGCTCGTGATCTCGGTGTCCTCCCCGCCGCTGAGCAGCACGCCGCGGGCCGCTGCCAGCGCCCGACCGGCGCGGCCCACCTGCTGATAGTAGGCCACGACGGAGCCGGGCGTCTGGTAGTGGATGACGAACGCCAGGTCCGGCTTGTCGAAGCCCATGCCGAGGGCCGTGGTCGCCACCAGTGCCTTCACCCGGTTGTCGAGCAGCGCCTGCTCCAGCGTCTGCCGGTTCGGGCCGGTCTCGCCTGTGTAGGCCGCCACCTCGATGCCGCGGGACAGGAGCCATTCCGCCACCAGCCCGGCGTCGCGTACCGTCAGCGTGTAGACGATGCCGCTCCCCGGCAGCGCCGGCAGTCGCTCGGCCAGCCAGGCGAGGCGTTCGGCCTGACCGGGCGCCCCGGAGCACTTCGAGGTCGGGTCCCAGAATCGCCTCGAGATCGGCCATCACGCGGGCGTTGGCGTTGGCGGTGGTCGCCAGCAGGCGGAGGTTGGGCGGCAGGTCGCGCACGATGCGCTCGATCAGTCGGTAGTGGGGGCGGAAGTCGTGGCCCCAGTCGGAGATGCAGTGGGCCTCGTCGATGACGAGGAGCGCGATGCGCCCGGCGACGTCGGCCAGCACCTGCTCGCGGAAGCGCTCGTTCGCCAGCCGTTCCGGGGAGATGAGCAGGATGTCCACCGTGCCGGCGCGGGTCGCCTCTTCCACGCGATTCCACTCGTCCTGGTTGTCCGAGTTGATCGTCTCGGCGCGGACGCCCATTCGCTCCGCGGCGGCGATCTGGTTGCGCATGAGCGCCAGCAGGGGGCTGACGAGGAGGGTCGGTCCCAGACCCGCCTCGCGCAGCAGCCGGGTGGCGATGAAGTAGACGAAGCTCTTGCCCCATCCCGTCTTCTGGACCAGGAGCTGCCGGCGGCGGCCCTCGACGAGGTGTCGGATGGCTTCTTCCTGTCCGTCGCGGAATCGGGTGTCCTGCCGCCCCGTGCCCCGCTGCAGGAGCTCCAGGGCTCGGAGGGCGTCGTAGCGCATGTCGGCGATCTGGTCGGGATGAGGCCAGCGTACCACGCGGAGTCGTTCGGTGAGCGATGAGTGCGACGACGGTCGCGGAGCTCCTGGAGACGGTGCCCGGCCGGCCTTGCGGGCAAAGTGGACATCGCGCCACAACTTGAACCTGCCTCGGCGGGCCACCGAGGCGTCCGCGAGGCCGCCCGCCGGCGAAGGGTTGGTGCCGACTCCACAGTCCTTGAGTGAACTCGATCGGCCCCGCGGCGTCGAGGTCGTTCCCCCGGGATCGATCTGCCGACGTCCCGGATTCCGTCGGCGACGATTTCCGAGCGGCCGCGTCGCAGGGGCCGGCGGATCCAGCGGCGTTGTGTTACGTTGAATACATGGCCCCGCCGACCGCCGCCCCCGACGTCGTTCGCCTGCGGGTCAGCGAGCCGGCGCCCGCCGGCGGCCCCGATGCCCCGGTTCGGATCGAGGTCGCCATGCCCCGCGGGCTCTTCGACCGGCTGACTGATCACGACGACGCGCCCCGCTGCCGTTACGACGAGCACACGGGGCTCGCCGAGTTCGTGGCCGAGCCGGGCTTCGCGCACGAAGGCCCGGCCTCGCGAATCGCCGAGCTGTTCGCACGCATCACCGACGCGCTCGCCGACCGGGGCCGCGAGGTTTCGTGGGCGCCGGCCGGCGCCCTTCGCCTGATCAGCGACGACGGCGCCTTCGAGGCCGACGCCAGCCTCTATCTCGACCCCGAGGCGGAACGGGCCGTCCGGCGGGTCGACGGGTACCTCGACGTCAGGGCGGGCCTGCCGCCGCCCGATCTCGTCGTCGAGATCGACCGCAGCCGCCGGTCGGGCTACAAGCTCGCCCCCTACTTCCGGATGGGCGTCAAGGAGGCGTGGACGTCGCATCGGAAGGATGGTGTCAGCATCTGGACACCCGATGCGGATGTCGCCGAGGGCTTCCGGTCGGTCCCCGCCAGCGCCGTCCTCCCGGGGCTGACCGCCGCCGACCTCGCCCCCCTCTGCACCCGTGGCGACCCGCGAGAGCAGGCCCGGCATTCCCGGCGTCTCGCCCGCCGCGTCGCTGAGCGAATGCTCGGTGCATCCGGCCCCTGACGGCCGGCGCGAACCCACCCGCGAGCGCCACCGCGCGACCTGTGGTGAAGCAGCTCGTGATCGCGGAGCAGCACCAGGTCGGGTTCGCGGAACTTGCCCTCGCGCACGCGCATCCGCAGACCCGATGTCACGACGACGCCGGCAGGAGGTGTGAGCCCGGACGACCCCGCCCGCGCCGCGTTGCGGTTCACCGAGGTGCTCCGTGAGGCCGCCCGCCGGCGACAGGCTCCGTGACGGACTTCGAAGCGCTGATTCGCCGACTCGCCGCCGCCGACATCCGGTTCGTGCCGGTCGGCGGGTTTGCTGGGCTCGCCCCGGACCACGGTCGACCTCGACGGCGTCTACGCTCGCGACGGGGACAATCTGGTTCGGCTCGCGACTGCCCTCGAGCCCCTCCAGCCCCGGCTGCGGGGAGCTCCTTCCGGGACTTCCGTTCGTGCTCGACTCGGCGACCCTGGCTCGTGTGGGCTGAACTTCACGCTGACCACCACCCTGGGCGACCTGGACAGACCTTCTTGGCGAGGTGACCGGCGGCGGAGGCTATGAGGACCTGCTGCCGCACACGCGCCGCATCCGGGTCTTCGGCACGGAGATTGCGGTCGTCACGCTCCCGCAGTTGATCCGGTTGAAGCGAGCGGCTGGGAGGACGAAGGACCTGGTGGCCCTGGCGGAGCTCGAAGCGCTGCTTGAGGAGCAGGGCCGGGATTCGTAGCGGGCTCGACCGGATGCGCGCGGTCCCCTGCCGGAGGCAAGGGACCGTTCAGGCCGAATCAGACGACACGATCCGGATGGCGTGGAGGGAGACGAGACCGCCCGGCGCGAGCCGCCTTGGTGCGCGTCGTCGTCCCTCGTTTCCAGGAGCCAGGGCTGACTGCGGCAGTCGCGCTCGCACCGGCTACTGCCCGCCCACACCCGTCGTCGCGGTCCCCCGCCGCAAATGCCGGTTGGCCCAGTTCAGCATCTCCGCCACGGCGTGCAGCACCGACTCGCGCGCGATGTAGCCGTGCGACTCGTTGGGCAGGGTCACGTAGCGCACGGTGCCGCCGTGGCCCTTGAGGGCCATGTACATCCGCGCCGACTGTATCGGGAACGTGCCCGAGTTGTTGTCGATCTCGCCGTGGATGAGCAGTATCGGCTCGTCGAGCTTGTCGGCGTGGAAGAACGGCGACATCGCGGCGTAGATGTCGGTCGCCTCCCAGAACGTGCGGCGCTCGTTCTGGAAGCCGAAGGGGGTCAGCGACCGGTTGTAGGCGCCGCTGCGGGCGATGCCCATCTGGAAGATGTCCGAGTGGGCGAGGAGGTTGGCGGTCATGAACGCGCCGTAGCTGTGGCCGCCGATGCCGATGTTGTCGCGGTCGGTCACCCCCAGCGCGACGGCGGTGTCGACGGCGGCCTGGGCGCTCGCCACGAGTTGCTCGACGTAGGTGTCGTTGGCGGTCTCGCCGGCGCCGATGATGGGCATCGTCGGGCCGTCGAAGACGGCGTAGCCCTGGGTCAGGAAGAGCAGGTGCGAGGCGCCGCGGATGGCCGTGAAGCGGTTGTCCGAGCCGGTGACCTGGCCCGCGAGGCGGGGGTCGACGTACTCGCGGGGATAGGCCCACACGAGCATGGGGACGCGGTCGCCCTCCTGGTAGCCGGGCGGCAGGTAGAGGGTGCCCGAGAGCTGCACGCCGTCGGCGCGCTCGTAGGTGATGAGCTCCTTGGAGATGCCGGTCAGTTGCGGCGCCGGATTCTCGAAGGCGGTGAGCGGCCGCACGGTGTCCGCGTCGAGGTTCCGGACCAGGTAGTTGGGCGGCTCGGTGCGGGTCTCGCGCCGGGTGAGCAGGAGGCTGCCGTCGTCCGACAGCGGGGCCAGGGCGACCTCGTAGGCGTCGCCGGCGCTCCGGAACAGGCGCTCGGTCTCGAGGCTGGCGAGGTCGAGCCGGTCGAGGAACGGGCGGTCGCCGTCGGGCGATGCGCCGTTGCCGACCAGGTAGATGGCGCCGCCGGCCTCGCGGACGACCGCGCCGCCGGGACGCCGGACGGCGAGGGGGCGGCCGGCGTCGGCATAGCGGTCCTCGGTGCTGCGGTCCCAGAGGGTGCGCCGCCCGCCGTCGGCGTCGAGCAGAGTGGTCCGCGTCCACCGGGTGCGGCGGTCGCTCTCGGTGAGGAGCGCGGTGCCGTCCGCGGTCCACGCGATGCCGCTGAAGCGGTGCTCGGTGCGGGCGATCTCGGACGGCTCGCCGTCGAACGGCGCGGCGTGCGCGAGCACGCGGTCGCGGTGGGGGACCTCGGCGCGGGGGTCGCCCCCGTCCTCGGCCTCGACCCAGACGAGGGTGGCGGGCCGGGTGGGGTCCCACGTGTGGCGCCGCGGGCCGGTGGGGACGCCGCCGATGGGCACGGCGTCGGCGAGGGGCAGCCGCGCGACGGAGGCCACGATCTCGCCGCTGCGGTTCCGCACCGTCACGTCCTTGGGGAAGCTGTTGGCCCTGACCAGCCACGAAAAGGGCCGCTCGACCTCGACCGTCAGCAGGTGCTCGCCGTTCGGCGACGCGCTGACCCGCTCGTAGAGGCCGGGCCGGCCGACCGTGGTGCGGCGGCCGGTGGCGAGGTCGACGGTGCCGATCTGGCTGGTGAAGTAGTACTCGAACAGCGCCTCGTCGTGGGCGTTCTGCAACAGGTCCTGGAAGGTCCGGATGGGCGCGGCGCCGCCCTGGTGCTCCTGGATGTTCGGGCCCGCCGGCGACTCGGGCGCGGCGGGGGGCGCTCCCCGGGCCGAGGCCTTGAACCGGCAGAGGACCGTGCTTCCCTCGTCGAGCCAGTCGCAGGGGTTGCCCCAGGCGGCGTTGATCGACGCGTCGCTGATGGGGCGGGGCTGCCCCGTCGCGACGTCCATGACCCACGCCTCGATGCCGTTGTAGCGGGTGAGGGTGAAGAGCACGTGCGAGCCGTCGGGCGAGTACTCGAAATCGCCGAGGCTGGTCTCGCGCGGCGCGTCGAACACGTGCTCGGCGCCGTCGTCGATCCGCTTCACGGTGATGCGGTTCACGCCGCCCGAGGTGTGCGGGCCGTTGGTCCGCGGGTTGAGCCGGTAGCCGGCGATCCGCAGCATGGGGCGCGAGACCTCGGCGATCGACGGCATCGCCGGCCGCGCGAGCAGGGCCACGGTGTCGCGGCTCGGGCTCACGAGGAGCTGCGGGGTCGGCGGGGCGTCGAGGATGTCGACGATTTCCGCCGGTGGGGTCAGATAGCCGGTCGCCTCTTGCGCCAGGCCCGGGGCGGCGGGGCCGAGGGTCAGGATCGCGAGCAGGGCCGTCGCCGCCGCCCGGCGGGCCGCGGGATACTGGAGTCCGGGCTTTGCGATTCGATGCATGGCTGCCTTCCAGGTTGCTGGCTCGACGTTTGCCGGGTCATCGTATGCCAGTCGTGTACGAGAAGCCAGTGCGGCGGGGCCTCGGCCGGCTCCCACGACCCGAGGAGATTTCGGATACCGTTGTCGTGTGTTCTCCGGCCGCGTGCCCGCCCTCCGGGCCAATCGCGTCGCGGGCGAGCTCGCCCGCCTTCGGTCCGCGGGCCGGTCCCTCGTCGATCTGACCACGTCGAACCCCACCCGGGTCGAGCTGCCGTATCCCCACGATCTGCTCGCTCCCCTCGCCGCGCCGGAGGCCCTGGCCTACGATCCGGCGCCGTTCGGGCTGGCTCCCGCGCGCGAGGCGGTGGCCGCCCATCTGGCCGGGCGGGGCATCCCGGTCCATCCCGACCGGCTCGTCCTCACCGCCAGCACCAGCGAGGCGTACGGTCTGCTGTTCAAGCTGCTGTGCGATCCGGGAGACGCGGTGCTCGTCCCCCAGCCGAGCTATCCGCTCTTCGAGCACCTGACCCGCCTGGACGGAGTCGCGGCGCGGCCCTACCGGTTGGAGTATCACGGCCGGTGGCAGGTCGACGTCGACGGTCTGGCCGCGATGGTCGACGCCCGGACCCGGGCGGTGCTGCTCGTGAGCCCCAACAACCCGACCGGTTCGTTCGTGCGGGGGGACGAGCTGGCCGCGGTCCGCGAGATGGCGTTGCGGCACGAGCTGGCGATCATCTGCGACGAGGTGTTCGCGGGCTACCCCATGGAGGACGCGGAAGCGGGCCGGTCCGGGGCGCTGGTCGCCGACACCGAGGCGTTGACCTTCACCTTGGGCGGCCTGTCGAAGTCGGCGGGGCTGCCGCAGCTCAAGCTGGGGTGGATCCTGATGGGCGGGCCGCGCGGGCTGGTGGTCCCCGCCCGCGATCGGCTCGAGCTGGTCTGCGACACCTATCTCTCGGTGGCGACGCCGGTGCAACTCGCGGCGGGCGTCCTGCTCGAGCGGTCGCGTCCGGTGGCGGACGCGATTCTCGATCGGGTGCGGGCCAATTACGCGGCCCTGCGCCGGCTGGCCGAGCGCTTTCCCACGTGCCGCGTCCTGCCCACCGAGGGGGGATGGTACGCTGTGGTGCAGGTGCCGGCGACCCGATCCGAGGAGGCCCTGGTGGTCGAGCTGCTGCGGCGCGACGGGGTCTTCGTGCATCCGGGCTACTTCTTCGATTTCCCACGCGAGGCGTTCCTCGTGCTCAGCCTGTTGCCGCCGGTCGACCCATTCGCCGGTGCGGCGACCCGGGTCCTGGCTAGAGCCTCGCGCGATCCCGGGTCATCGGCATGAAGCTGCCCACTGCAGCCACGCGCGGCCCGCTTCCCGCGGTTCGCGCGGCCCGGCGGCGGCAGGGCAGCCTCCGTCGGCGTCTCAGGGCAGAGTAGCCTGCGATGAACGACCGCACCGTGCCCGTCGTCAAGGACCTCGTGCTGATCGGAGGCGGGCACACCCACGTCGCCGTGCTCAAGCGGTTCGGCATGCGGCCGGTGCCCGGGGTGCGCATCACCGTCGTCGCCCGCGAGGTTCACACCCCCTACTCGGGGATGCTGCCCGGCTTCGTGGCCGGGCACTACACGTTCGACGAGGTGCACATCGACCTCGCGCGCCTCGCCCGCTTCGCCGGCGCTCGCCTCTACCACCAGCCCGCGGTCGGGCTCGACCTCGACCGGCGCGAGGTGCAGTGCGAGGGGCGCCCGCCGGTGCCCTGGGACGTGCTGTCGATCAACGTCGGCTCCACCCCGGCGTTCCATGGGGTGCCGGGGGCGGCGGAGGTCGTGGTTCCGGTCAAGCCCATCAGCCGATTCGTCGAGCGGTGGAGACGGCTGCGCGCCCGCGTCCTGGCCGCCGAGGCCCCGGTGCGCATCGGGGTGGTGGGGGCGGGGGCCGGGGGGGTCGAGCTGCTGCTCGCCATGCAGTACGCCCTGCAGCAGGGGCTGGCCGGGGCGGACCGGCCGGCGCTGTTCCCCGAGATGCACCTGTTCGGGGCGGACGAGACGATTCTGCCCACCCGCAGCCGCGGCGTGCGGCGGCGGCTCGAGCGGGTGCTGCGGGCCCGCGGCGTGCGCCTGCACCTCGGACGGCCGGTAGCCGCGGTGCGGGACGGCGCCGTGGTGTACGGGGACGGCGCGGCGGTGCCGCTCGACGAGATTCTGTGGGTGACGCGGGCGGGGGCGCCGCCGTGGCCCCGCGCGGCCGGCCTCGCCGTCGACGCCGACGGCTTCATCGAGGTCGACGACACCCTGCGCTCGACCTCGCATGCCGACGTGTTCGCGGCCGGCGACGTCGCCGCGGTGGTCGGGCATCCGCGCGAGAAGGCCGGGGTCTTCGCGGTGCGCCAGGGCCCGCCCCTCGCCCGCAACCTGCGGCGCGTCCTCCTCGGGCGCCGGCCCCGGCCGTTCCGTCCCCAGCGCCGCTTCCTCATCCTGGTGTCCACCGGGGACCGCTACGCGGTCGGGGGGCGCGGCTTGTGGTCGTGCGAGGGCGCCCTGGTGTGGCGCTGGAAGGACCGGATCGACCGCCGGTTCATGGCGAAGTACGCCGACCTGCCGGAGATGCCCGCCGCCGCCGGCCCCGCCGTCGCGGCGGGGCTGGCCGCCCCGGAGGACCTGAAGGCGATCTCGACGGCGGCGATGCGCTGCGGGGGGTGCGGCTCGAAGGTGGGGGCGACGCCCCTCGACCGCGTGCTCGCCCGACTGGCGCCGGTGCGGCGGGACGACGTGCTCGTCGGCCTCGACGCCCCCGACGACGCCGCGGTGGTGCAGGTCCCGCCGGGCAAGGCGCTGGTGCGCACCGTCGACGCCTTCCGGGCCATCGTCGACGACCCGTTCGTGTTCGGGCAGATCACCGCCAATCACTGCCTCGGCGACATCTTCGCGATGGGGGCCGAGGCGCAGACGGCGCTGGCGGTGGCGACGGTGCCGTTCGGGCTCGACCGGAAGGTCGAGGACACGCTGGTGCAGCTTCTCGCCGGCGCCGTCGGGGTGCTCAACGAGGCGGGGGCGGCGCTCGTCGGCGGGCACACGTCGGAGGGGGCCGAGCTCGCCCTGGGGCTGTCGCTGACGGGGCTCGTCGACGCCGACGCGGTGCTGCGCAAGGGCGGCCTCCGTCCCGGAGACCGGCTGGTGCTCACGAAGGGGCTTGGCACCGGCACCCTGTTCGCGGCCGAGATGCGGATGAAGGCGAAGGGGCGCTGGATCGACGGGGCCATCGAGGCCATGCGCCAGTCGAGCCGGCTCGCCGCGGCCGCGCTGCGCCGGCACGGGGCGACGGCGTGCACCGACGTGACGGGGTTCGGGCTGCTGGGCCATCTCGTCGAGATGACGCGCGCGTCGGGGGTCGACGCCCGGCTCGACCTGTCCGCGGTGCCGGTGCTCGACGGCGCGCTGGAGACGGCGCGGGCCGGGCTGCTGAGCTCGCTCCATCCCCACAACGTGCGCCTGCGGCGCGCGGTGGACGACCCCGCGGGGTACGCCGACGACCCGCGCTACCGCCTCCTCTACGATCCCCAGACGGCGGGCGGCCTCCTCGCCGGGGTGCCGGCGGACCGCGCCGAGGCGTGCGTGGCGGAGCTCGTCGACCAGGGGTACCCGCAGGCGGCGATCATCGGCACCGTCGGGCCGCGCGGGGACCAAGGCCCTCCCGGGGACCAAGGCCCTCCCGTACGCCTCGCGCGGGGCGGGTAGCCGCGTGCAGCCCGGACTGCGCCGTCTCTGCCCGCCGCGGAGTTCGGGCGAAGGTTCGGGAAAGGGCGTGAAATTCCGAGAAAAAGGCTGTCGCGGAACGGGGCCGTACTGGTAATCTTGTGGGCCAACGCTGTCCGCTGGCCACCGTCTGCGAAGCCCGAGGTGCCGGCGCGGAAGTCGTGGAGACTTACGTCGGTCACTTGGGTTGGCGCATGGCTGAGCGTTCCTCGTTGGTTATCCTTCTCGCATTGGTGCTCGCCGGGTGCGGCGGCTACGAAGAGACGCCGCTACCCGAGGACACCGCCGGCCCCGACATCCATCTCGTGCCCGACGTCCGGATCGTCGAAGACCAGGTGGCCCGCAACGCCACCTTCGCGACGCTGCTGGCCGAGCACGATATGGGCGGCGAGGCCTACGCCTTCGTCGAGGCGATGCGCCCGGTCTTCGATCCGCGGGACCTGCAGGTCGACCATCCCTACAAGCTCGTCTACGACCGCGACGGCGCGTTCCGCCGCTTCGAGTACCACGTGGACGACGACCAGTACCTCGAGGTCGTCGGCCGCCCCGACGCCGAGCCCCGCTTCGAGGCGACCCTCATCGACTACGAGAAGGAGCGCCACGAGGTCGCCATGCGGGGGACGATCGACCGCGAGAACAACTCGCTGACGGCCGCGATTGACGCCGGCGGCGGGAGCATCCGGCTCGCGATGTCGATGGCCGAGGTGTTCGCGGCCGAGATCGACTTCAACACCGAGCTGCAGCCGGGCGACCACTTCGAGCTGCTCTACGAGCGGTTCGTGCGCGACGAGATCCACGTGACCTACGGCGAGGTCCTCGCCGCCACGTTCCACAACGACGGACGCGACCTCTCGGCCTTCCGGTTCGAGGTGCCCGGCGAAGACCCGGGGTACTACGACGCGGAGGGCCGCTCGCTGAAGCGCCTGTTCCTGAAGTCGCCCCTGCCGTTCGAGCCGCGCATCACGTCGCGGTTCTCCTACCGGCGGCTGCATCCGATACTCGGCACGCGGCGGGCCCACCTCGGCGTGGACTACGGCGCGCCGACGGGGACGCGGGTGCAGGCGGTGGCCCGGGGGACGGTGGAGTTCGCGGGGCGCAGCGGCGGCTCGGGCAACATGGTGCAGTTGCGGCACACCAACGGCTACCAGACCTACTACCTGCACCTGTCGCGCTTCGCCAGCGGCATTCGCCCCGGCGTGCGGGTCATGCAGGGGCAGACCATCGGGTACGTGGGGTCGACGGGGCTCTCGACCGGCCCGCACCTCGACTACCGCATCCGCAAGAACGGCATGTTCGTCAATCCCCTCGTCGAGATTCGGAACACGCCGCCCGGCGATCCGGTGCCCTCCGACCACATGCCGGCGTTCGAGGCCCTCCGCGACCGCCTGCAGGCGGAGTTGCCCGGCTCGGCCCTGGCCCGGCGCGAGTCGCCCGCATCGTTCGATGCGAGCGGGCAGTAGGCCGGCGCGCCGCACCTGAAGTCTCACATCGCGTTACCATTCCGCCACGCATGCGCATCCGTCCGTTCCGCGCCCTGCGCCCGACCCCGGCCGCGGCCGCCGCCGTCGCGTGCGTGCCCTACGACGTCGTCACCACCGACGCGGCGCGGGCCCTCGCCGCCGGCGCGCCCCTCAGCTTCCTCCGCGTGACGCGGGCCGAGATCGATCTGGCGCCGGACGTCGACCCCCACGATCCGGTGGTGTACGACACCGCGCGGGCCAACCTGGCGCGCCTGCGGCGCGAGGCCCCGCTGGTGGTCGAGGACGAGCCGGCCCTCTACGTCTACCGCCTGCGCGACGGGGGCCACGAGCAGACAGGGCTGGCCGGGTGCTTCCCCCTCGACGACTACGACGCGGGCACCATCAAGCGGCACGAGCGGACACGGCGCGACAAGGAGGACGACCGCACCCACCACATGGCCGCGGTCGAGGCGCAGACCGGCATCGTCTTCCTCGCCTACCGTTGGCGGGCGGAGATCGACGACCTCGTCGCGGCGGTCCGCGCGGGGGCGTCCCTGTTCGACTTCGAGGCCCCGGACGGGGTGCGGCACACGGTCTGGCGGGCCAACGCGCGGCAGACGGCGGACCTCGTCGACGGGTTCGCGGCGGTCCCCGCCCTCTACATCGCCGACGGGCACCATCGGGTGGCGAGCGCCGCGCGCGCCCGTCGCGAGCTGGCCGGGCGTGGCGCGAAGAGCGCGGGGCCGGCCGCCCGCGACCGGTTGCTTGCGGTGGCGTTTCCCGACCGGGAGACGCGCATTCTCCCCTACAACCGCACCGTGTCGGACTTCGCCGGCGCCGGTCCGGAAGAGTTTCTTGCGGCGGTGGCGGCGCGGCTGCCGGTCGCGCCGGCGGACGCCGCCACGCCCGGCAAGGGGGAGGTGGCGATGTACGTCGACGGGCGCTGGCACCGCGTCGGTCTGACGCCGGCGGTCGGTGGCGGCGCCTCGGATCCCGGCGGCGGTGGCGGCGCCTCGAGCCCCGGCGCCGCGGGCGGTGTTCCGGACCCCGCTGCGGCGCTGGACGCCGCGCGCCTGCAGACACTGCTCCTCGAGCCGGTGCTGCGGGTCGAGGACATCCGCACCGATCCCCGGGTGCGGTTCGTCGGCGGCGTGCACGGCACGCGCGAGCTCGAGCGGCTGGTCGATTCGGGAGAGGCGGCGGTGGCGTTCTCCCTCGCCGCGGTGACCATGGACGAGCTGCTCGCGGTTTCCGACGCGGGTGGCATCATGCCGCCCAAGTCGACGTGGTTCGAGCCGAAGCTGCGGGACGGCCTGCTGACGCACTTGATCGGGTAGGGCGTCTCGACGGTCCGCTTCCGCAGGCCGGCGTGGCG
This sequence comes from Vicinamibacterales bacterium, assembly GCA_965207615.1. Classification (GTDB taxonomy): domain Bacteria; phylum Acidobacteriota; class Vicinamibacteria; order Vicinamibacterales; family UBA8438; genus JAJEEA01. The sequence goes on along the minus strand of CBDBMZ010000003.1, from coordinate 4,632,944 downwards.
CGACCCCAGGGACCGAGGGCGTGTCGTCCCCGGCCCCAGCCGGTCGGCGCACGCGATGCCGACCTGGGAGACTGACCTGCCACCTTGGGGCACGAGCCCACGGGCTCGCGCCATTGGCGCACACACATGTCACCTTCACCCACCCACCGCGTGCACAACTTCGGCGCCGGCCCCGCGGTGCTGCCCCAGCCGGTGCTCGAGGAGGCGCAACGCGACCTGCTGGCCCTGCCCGCCCTCGGTATGTCGGTTCTCGAGATCAGCCATCGGTCGGCCGCGTTCGAGCAGATCCTCGGGGAGGCCGAGGCCGACCTGCGGGCGCTCACGGGGCTGCCCGACGACTACCACGTACTGTTCCTGCAGGGCGGGGCGAGCCTCCAGTTCGCCATGGTGCCCATGAACCTGCTGCCGCCGGACGGGGTGGCCGACTACGCGCTCACCGGGTCATGGGCGAAGAAGGCGGCGGCCGAGGCCGAGCGGCTCGGGCGGGTCAACGTCTGCGCGACGACCGAGGACGAGGGGTTCGCCCGGATCCCCGCCCCCGGCGAGCTGCGGCGCGCGCATGGCGCGGCCTACCTGCACGTGACCTCGAACAACACCATCGCCGGCACCCAGTGGCCGGCCCTGCCCCCGGCCGAGGGCGTCCCCCTGGTGGTCGACGCGTCGTCCGACCTCCTGAGCCGGCCGGTCCCGCTCGACGGCCTCGGCCTGCTCTACGGCGGTGCCCAGAAGAACCTGGGGCCGGCCGGGGTGACCGTCGTCATCGTCCGGAAGGACCTCGCCGAGCGGGGGCCGAACACCCTGCCCTCGACGTTGCGGTACGCGGTCGCGGCCCGGCACGGCTCGCGCTACAACACGCCGCCGGTCTTCGCCATCTACCTCGCGGGGCTCGTCCTGCGGTGGCTGCGCGACGAGGGCGGGCTGGCCGCCGTCGACGCGCGGAACCGGCGCAAGGCGGGTGTGTTGTACGATGCCGTCGATCGGAGCGGCTTCTATCGCGGCACCGCCGACCTCGCGAGCCGGTCGCTCATGAACGTGACGTTTCGCTTGGCTGAAGAGGCGCTCGAGCCGCGGTTCCTCGAGCAGGCGGCCGCGGCGGGCCTCGCCGGGCTCAAGGGGCACCGCTCGGTCGGCGGCATCCGGGCGTCCATCTACAACGCCTTCCCGGAGGCCGGGGTGACCGCCCTCGTCGACTTCATGGCCGAGTTCGAGCGGGTCCACGGCTGACCCGCGGAATCGAACCGTCGGCGGCAGCGCGGGACGAAGCGGTCGGACCACCCGGCGACCGGGCCGGCCGGAGTCACGACCGGGGCCGGCCCGGGTCGCGACCGGGTCGGCCGGGGGCCGCGAGAGGCGGGTCGGTCGGAACCGGCGGTGGATTCCGCCGCCCGGCGGACCATCACGCGACGAAACCCGGGCGAGGAGACGGTGAGACAGACTCAGGGCTCGGTCGTCTGTGCCAACTGCGGCCGGCTCGTGGGCGTCAACGAGCAGCAGTGCCCGTTCTGCGGGGCATGGCGCCCCGGGCTCTTCGGCTGGGCCACGGTTCTGCGCCGGGCCCTCGGCGGCCGGCTCGACCTGTTCTCGGGCATCGTCACCGCCTGCGTCACCCTCTACGCGCTGGCGTGCCTGCTGCAGCCCGAGGCGCTGTTCGAGTCGCGGGGGTTGCTGTCGATCCTGTCGCCGGGCGGCCGGGCCCTGTACCAGCTCGGCATGACCAGCGGCGCCGTCACGCTGGGGCTCGGCTGGTGGTGGACGTTGCTGACGGCCATCTACCTCCACGGCAGCCTGCTCCACATCGTGTTCAACATGATGTGGATCCGGAACCTCGGTCCGGCCGTGACCGAGGTGTACGGTCCCGGACGCGCCTTCTTGCTGTTCAACCTGGCCGGCGCCGGCGGCTTCCTCGTCTCGAACGTCATGAGCGGGGCGCCGACCATCGGCGCCTCGGGCAGCATCTTCGGGCTGCTGGGCGCGCTCATCGTCTACGGGCGCCGTCGGGGGAGCTCGGTCGTCACCCAGCAGCTCTGGCAGTGGGCCATCATCCTCGGGGTGTTCGGGTTCCTCATGCCCGGCATCAACAACTGGGCGCACGGCGGCGGGTTCGCGGCCGGCTGGATCGGCGCGAGCCTGATGGACCTCGACGACGACCGGCAGGACAGCAGTTGGGTGCTCCTGACGTCGCTGGCCCTCATCGTGGTCACCGTCGTCGGCTTCGGCCTCTCGCTGGTGCAGGTGACCGCCGAGCTGCTCGGCTGATGCCGCGGTTTCGTGCAGCCGTGCCGATGCGGCTCCGGTCGCGGTTCCGTGTCACGAGGCCGGCGGCACGCACCACGGAAGCGGCGCAAACCGGCGGCGGGGTTGCCTGCGCGGGCAATCGGAGCCGCAGGCAACGGTTCCGAACCAGCTTCGGCCGTCGCGCCGTCGCCCCACTTGGCCTCGCCGCCCCCGATTCCACAGGAAGGAAGCGATGCTGAACGAAAGACAGGAACGCCTCTGCTCGGAGAGCCGCTGGGACTTCTCGGACCTGTCGGCTCTTTTCCTCAACTGCACCCTCAAGCGGAGCCCCGAGCTGTCGCACACCGAGGGGCTGATCCGCGTCTCGCGCGCCATCCTCGAGAAGAACGGCGTCAGCGTCGAGCTATTGCGGCCCGTCGACTACGAGATCGCGTCGGGCGTCTACCCCGACATGCGCGAGCACGGTTGGGCCCGGGACGACTGGCCCGAGATCCTGGAGAAGGTGCTGGCCGCGGACATCCTCGTCATCGGCACCAGCATCTGGCTCGGCGAGAAGACGTCGGTGGCGACGCGGGTCGTCGAGCGGCTCTACTCGGCCTCTCACCACTTGAACGCGGCCGGGCAGTACGCCTACTACGGCCGCGTGGGAGGCTGCCTCGTCACCGGCAACGAGGACGGGGCCAAGCACTGCGCGATGAACGTCCTCTACTCGCTGCAGCACCTCGGCTACGTCATTCCGCCGCAGGCCGACGCGGCGTGGCTGGGCGAGGCGGGCCCGGGGCCGTCCTATCTCGACGAGGGCTCGGGGGGGCCGGAGAACGACTTCACCAACCGGAACACGACCTTCATGACCTGGAACCTGCTTCACCTGGCCCGCATGATCAAGGACGCGGGGGGCATCCCCGCCCACGGCAACCAGCGGTCCGAGTGGGACGCCGGCTGCCGCTTCGACCACCCGAACCCGTTGTACCGATGAGGCCGGACCACGGCCCCGACGCGACGTCGAGGCCGCGGTCGATGGAGGTGCCCGACTACTGGTCGTTCGTGGTCCGCGCGCCCTTCTGGCCGATGGTGTTGCGCAGCACGCCCACGTGCTCGAGCTCGATCTCGACCACGTCGCCCGGCTGCATCGCCGACGTGGTGCCCGGGGTGCCGGTGAAGATCATGTCGCCGGGCTCGAGGGTCACGTAGCGGCTGATGTAGCTGACGAGGAACTCGGGGCCGAAGATGAGGTCGGCGGTCCGCTGCGACTGCATCACCTCGCCGTTCACGCGGGTCTGCAGCAGCAGGTCGTTGTAGTCGACGCCGCGCGCCATCACCGGGCCGACGGGGCCGAACGTGTCCGCCCCCTTCGCCCGGAACCACTGCAGGTCGTTGCCCTGCCACACCCGCTCGCTGATGTCGTTCCCCGGCGCCACCGCGAAGATGTGGTCGGCCGCCTCGGCCTCGCTCACGTTGCGGGCCCGCTTGCCGATGACGAGGACCATCTCGCCCTCGAAGTGCAGGTTGGTGGCGCCCTCGTAGTAGATGACGGTCGACTCGTGGGGCGTGAGCGACGTCGCATGCTTGTCGAACAGCCCCGGCTCGGCCGCGACGTTCTGGTCGCCGAGATGGCTCCGGTAGTTGAACCCGGCCGCCACCACCTTGCGGGGCTCCGCCGGCACGAGCAGGCGCACCGCGTCGAGGGCCACCACCGCCCCGGTCTTCTCGGCCGACGTGTAGATGTCGCCGCGCAGCTGGTGGATGAAGTCGCCGTCGAGGATGCCGTACGAGACCTGGCCGTCGAAGTCGTACCGCACGTACTTCGTCACGTCCTGGGCGAACGCCGCCCCGCCGGTGGACACGATCAGCGCCGCCGCCGTCGCCGTGAGGATCAACCGCTTCATCGAACTTCCTCCTTCATCTCCGAGAGATGCGCGTTGCCATGCAGGGTCTGCGAGATGCGTAGCCTACCACGCCCGCGCACTCGCGAGGACGTGGTAGATTCGGCCCTGGGGGGCAGGAATGGACCCGCGGCTGTTCACTCGGCGGTCGAGCATCGCCGCCCTCGCAACCGGCGTGCTAGTCGCGGTCGCGCTGGGTCAGAGCCTCGGGGCGCCCTGGGGGCTGGCGGCGATTACCGGGCTCCCGGCGGGGGCCGCGGCGTTCGGCGTGTCATTCGGCTTGCGAAACGGGTTGTTCCGCGCCCGACCACGTCCATGGGGGGCCGTTCCATGGGCCGGCGCCTGGTGGGTCGGCTACTGCGTCGCGACGCTCCCGGCCCTCATGTTGAGTGCGTTTCTCGAGCTGAACTGGGCGACCAGGGCGACGATCCAGCTACTGCTCCTTCTGTCGGGACTTGCCGCCCTCATGTTCGGCTACATCGGGAGGATGCTGGAGCAATTCGAAGCCGCGGAGGATGCGGGGGAAGGATCCCTGCGCAGCGTCGCGCCGGCTGACCGGCGTCCTTCCTCCTGACCCCGCGTCCGCACCGGCTAGACCAGGGCGGCGAGGAACCGGCCCGCCGCGGCGCGGAAGTCGTCGGTCCACTCGTGTCCGCCGTCGAAGAGCAGCGGCTCGACGGTCGCGCCGGCCGCGCGAAGGGCGGCCAGGTCCGTCTCCAGCTTCTCCGGCGTGTACCACGAGTCGGTCCGGCCCCGGCCGAGGAGGATGGGCGGCCAGGCGACGGCGGGGTCTCCGCGCAGCTCGGGAGGCGAGTCGGCGCCGAGGGCGATGATGCCCTGACAGGCGAGGCCGCACCGCGCGGCGGCGCGGTAGGCCATCGCCACGCCCTGCGAGAATCCGCAGTAGACGAGGGTGCCGGTGGTGGGAAACGCCGTCCGGACCTCGTCCAGCACCGCCCGGACGTAGGCGATGTTGTCGGCGATGGCGAGCTCTCGGTCCTGGCGCGTCATCCAGCTCCCCACGACGTGGCGGGCGCCCTCGCTGTAGTGCCGGTGGAGGGCCTGCACCGCGACGCGGATCCATCGCGCGCTTCCGGGAATCCGTTCGAGCTCGGCCATGTGCCGCTCGGCGTGCTCGCCGTACCCGTGGAAGCCGACCAGCAGCGGCGCCGGCCCCGGCCCGTCGGCCCGTGCCACCAGATACCGGCCGTGCGTGGTGGCCGCGATGGTGTGGACAACGGCGGCGCCTCGCGCCGGCGGCGAAGAGGGCGGGAGGGCGGGGGTCTGCTTCGTCATCGTGCTCGCGGCGCTCGCGCCGACGCATGGTAGCAGCCCCCGGGCCCCAATGGCCCTTGGAGCGCGATGCGGGCCGCGAGCCGCCGCCGTCGCGTTCTCCCGGCCACGACCCCTTGCGGTACACTTGAGCGGGACGATGCTGCACGTCATGGTGACAACCCGTCACCCTTGGCGGCCGTGGTGAACCCGCGTCGCATCGTCGCTCGAACGCAGCGGAGACCTTCGCCCTGGGCTGCCGGCGGTCCCGGCGCGCGGCGGACCCTCCGCGTCGCAACGGCCCACCGCAGCGGACCTTCGCCATGGGCGGCCGACGGCCCGCGGGGAACGCCCTTCGACCACCGGTCAGCGGTTTGCCGCGGGCTGTCTGGCCATGACGCGATGGACGCGTCGCGGGAGCACCGAACACCCATGGTCGATGCGCGATACTGGACCCACGACAACCTGGCGCTGCTCGAGACGATGCCCGACCCCATCGTGGCCGTCGATCGGCACGGCGTCATCGTCTATGCCAACCACCTGATCGAGGAGATGTTCGGATACCCGCCCCATGCGCTGGTCGGCCAGCCGGTCGAGGTGCTGCACCCCGAGGAGGGGCGGGACGCGCATCGGGGGCACCGGCGCGACTACGCCGCGGCTCCGGCCGCCCGGACGATGGGAGGGCGGGAAGCCGACCTGCGCGGCCGGCACCGGAGCGGCCGCGAGTTCTCGGTCGACATCAGCCTCAGCCCCATCGAGACCGAGGACGGCCCCCTCGTGATCGCCTCGGTCCGCGACATGACCGAGCGCCGCCGCATGGAGCGGGAGCTGCGCCGCGCCAACGAGCGGCTCCGCCGCGACCTCGATGCCGCCGCCAGCATCCAGACCTCGCTGCTGCCGGGGCGGCCGACGGTCGTGTCCGGCCTCTCCGTCGACTGGCTCTTCGAGCCCTGCGACCGGCTCGGCGGGGACAGCTTCAACGTGTTCAACATCAACGAGCGCCTCGTCGGCTTCTACCTGCTCGACGTGACCGGGCACGGGGTGGTGGCGGCCCTGCAGTCGGTCGCGCTGACGCGGGCCCTGTCCGCCGCGTGGCCGACGCCGTTGCTGAGCGGCATCCACACCGCGGAGATCGTCGCCCACCAGTTGAACGAGCGCTTCCCGCTCGAGCCGGGGGCCTGGGACTACTTCACGTTCCTCGGCGGCGTCATCGAGATGTCGACCCTCACCGTCCGCCTCGTGAGCGCCGGTCATCCCGGACCGGTCCATCTGCCCGCCGGGGGCGACCCGGCGGTGCTTCAGGCGGCGGGGCTGCCCATCGGCATGTTTCCGGGCACGGAGTACACCGAGACGGTCGCGCGCCTCGCACCGGGAGATCGGCTGTACTGCTACTCGGACGGCGTGACCGACGCCATGAGCCCGGCCGACGACGACTTCAACCAGGACGGCCTGGTGGCGGCGCTGGCCGCCGCGCGCGCGCGGCCGCTCGGCGAGGCGCTGCACGCGGTGCGCGAGTCGGTTCGCGCCTGGCGCGGGACGGATGCGCTCGACGACGACCTGACGCTGGTGGGGCTGGAGGTGCCGGCGCGCGCGGCCGGCGCGGGATGAGGCCGATGACCACGCTCTCGGTGAACGTCAACAAGATCGCGTGGCTGCGCAACTCGCGCGAGGGCGAGCGGCCCGACGTGCTCGTCGCGGCTCGAACGATCATCGCCGCCGGCGCGCACGGCGTCACCGTCCACCCGCGTCCCGACCAGCGGCACATCAGGCCCGCCGACGTCGCGGCCCTGGCGGAGCTGCTGGCCGGCGAGCATCCGGGCGTCGAGTTCAACATCGAGGGCAATCCCGCCGCGGGCCCGCGAGGGAACGGCTATCCGGGATTCGACCGGCTGATCGAGACGGCCCGACCCCACCAGGCGACCCTGGTTCCCGACGCCGACGCGCAGCTCACCTCGGACCACGGTTGGGATCTCTCCGACCCGGATCGCGCGCGGCGCGTGGCCGAGAGCATCGCGCGCTACCAGGCATGGGACGCGCGCGTCAGCCTCTTCATGGACCCCGTCGAGGTCCGGATCGACGAAGCGAAGGCCTGCGGCGCGGACCGCATCGAGCTCTACACGGGGCCCTACGCGGACCTCGTCGAGCGTCGCGGGATCGACCACCCCGAGACCCGCGCGTGCCTCGACGCCTACGCGCGCGCGTCCCGGCACGCCGCGGCGCTGGGCCTCGGCGTCAACGCCGGGCACGACCTGAACCTCGACAACCTCGCGGCGTTCGTCGCCATCGGCGGCATCGCCGAGGTCTCCATCGGCCACGCGCTCATCGCCGACGCACTCGACGTCGGCCTCTCGACGGCGGTCCGCAAGTATCTCGACGCCATCGCGGGCGCGGCGTGACGCGCGTCGTGAGCTCGAGCGTCACGCCGTGAGCCGGAGCGTCTGCCCATGCGCATCGTGAGCTGGAACGTCAACGGGCTGCGCGCCTGCGCGCGGAAGGGGTTTCTCGACTTCCTGGAGGCGTCGGGCGCCGACGTGGTCGGCATCCAGGAGGTGCGCGCGTTCGAGCACCAGCTCGACGCCGGCGTGCGCGCGCCGGCGGGCTGGCACGCGGTGTTCGCGCCGGCGGAGCGGGCCGGCTACAGCGGCGTCGCCATCTACTCGCGTAAGCGGCCGGCGCGGGTGGAGACGGCCCTCGGCGAGCCGCGCTTCGACATCGAGGGCCGCCTCGTCATCGCGTGGTTCGGGCGGCTCGCGGTGGCGTCGGTCTACTTTCCCAAGGGCAGCGGCCGCGACCGCGACAACCGCCGCGTGCCCTACAAGCTCGGTTTCTACGCCGCCGTCTTCGAGCGGCTTGAAGCGCTTCGGCGCGTGGGACCGGTCGTGGTGGTGGGGGACTACAACACCGCGCACGAGCCCATCGACCTCGCCCGGCCCGCGTCCAACACGCGCACCAGCGGCTTCCTGCCCGAGGAGCGGGCGGAGCTGACGCGCTGGCTCGAAGCGGGCTGGGTCGACACGTTCCGCGCCCGCCATCCCGGCGCGCCAGGGCACTACACGTGGTGGCGCCAGTGGGGCGGGGCGCGCGAGCGGAACGTCGGCTGGCGCATCGACTACGTGCTCGCCTCGCCGGACGCGGCGGCCCGGGTCCGCGACGCGTTCATCTGGCCCGAGGTGACCGGGTCGGACCATTGCCCGGTCGGCGTGGACCTGGGGCCGCAACGGCGGAAGCGGCAGCACTGAGCCCGACCGGCGGTACGACCCGCGTGAGGAGCGAGTCGCGGCGAGGTCCATCACCCTGGACGCGCCGGTGTGCCCTCGGCCTCGGCGCCCGCGACCTGCCTCGGGCCGGGCGGGTTGCCTTGCGGGCCCTCGTGGCGCTGGTCGCCGGCGGGCGTTACGCCTCCGGACCGCCGCCCTCAGGCTCGCGGGGACCCGATCCGGGACGGCGGCGCCGGCGGCGCCGCCGTCTGCGGCGACGCGGGCGTTCGCCATCGTCGGAGACCGCTCCGTCGGCTTGGGCGCGCCAGCGTTCGACGAGCTCCGGCGTCTGTCCGTGAATCGTCATCCAAGTGAGGGCGGGCTCGAATGCGGCCCGGTGCATCAGCCCGCGGCGGGCCCGCGGGGACAGACGCTCGTCGGCGAGGCGTCGCTGCAGGTCGAGTATCTGGCGAAGCTGCTCCAGGTCGCGCTTGGCGATCGGGAGGGCGCCGAGGGTGACCTCTGGGGGACGCTGCGCGCGACCGTCGGCGGCGCGCCGGCGGCGCGGCGGCTCGACGGCGGCGTGAGCGGACACGAGGCTTCCGAGCAACAGCGCGTTGCGCAGCGTGGGCGGGGCGTCGTCGAACCCGCGCCGATAGCGGTCGAGGGCGGCCAGCGCGCGCCACAGGGCGTCGGAGCGGCCCTTGTCGAGCTCGGGCGCGATGTGCCTCAGCAGGCCGGTGGAGCCGAGGTCGCGGACGATACGCTCGGAGGCGCCGCTGCGCGCAATCTTGTAGAGCTCTTCGAGCAGCCGCGCCGGCGAGGCGTGGACGATCTCGCCGCGGTGACGCCGGATGGCGGCGGTGACCGCGGGGTCGATGGACAGGTCGAGCCGGGCCGCGAGGACCACCGCGCGCAGCATGCGCACGGGGTCCTCGACGAAGCGTTCGTTCGGGTCGCCGATGCTGCGGATGGTGCGGCTGCGGATGTCGCGCATGCCATCGACGTAGTCGAGGATCGTACGGCTCGACGCGTCGTAGAAGAGCCCGTTGACGGTGAAGTCGCGACGGAAGGCGTCCTCCTCGGCGGTGCCGAAGGTGTTGTCGCCGCGGATGAGCCGGCGCGGGCGGACTCCTCTCGCCTCGGCCTCCCGGCGGGCGCGCTCCCGCGCCTCCTCCCGCGCCTTCCGCTCGGTGTCGGTCTCCGGCGGCACCTGCTTCCGGAAGGTCGCCACCTCGATGGTCTTGGCGCCGAACCTGATGTGGGCCAGCCGGAAGCGCCGGCCGATGATCCAGCAGTTCCGGAAGAGCGCCTTGATCTGCTGCGGGTGCGCCGAGGTGCCGAGGTCGAAGTCCTTGGGGCGCCGCTCTAGCAGCAGGTCGCGGACGCCGCCGCCGACGAGATAGGTCTCGTGGTCGTGCTGCTGCAGGCGGGAGATGACCTTGAGGGCGTCGTCGTCGATGTGCCGTCGGGAGACGGTGTGCCCCGATCGCGGAATAGTCGTCGGCGCCGCCATCGGGGGGCCATTATATCGCCGCCGCCGGCTACCCCTTGGCGGCCATCCAGTTCTCGCCGATGCCCACGTCGACGGTCAGGGGCACGCGCAGCTCCGCGGCGCCGGACATGGTGTCGCGCACGAGCGTCGCCGCGGCGTCCGCCTCCCCGTGCGGCGCCTCCAGCACCAGCTCGTCGTGGACGGTGAGAATCATCGAGACGGTGGGCGGCAGCTCGCCCGACAGGGTGATCATCGCGCGCTTGAGGATGTCGGCGGCGGTGCCCTGGATGGGCATGTTCACGGTGGCCCGCTCCGCCGCGGCCCGGACCTGGCCGTTGCGGCTGCGCAGCTCCGGCACGAGCCGCCGGCGCCCGTAGAGGGTGCGGACCTCTCCGCTCTCCCGCGCCCCCTCGATCACGTTGTCCAGGAACCCCTTTACCGCGGGATAGCCGGCGAAGTACGCGTCGATGAACGCCTGGGCGAGGGTGGGGGTGACCCCGATGTCGCGGGCGAGGGTGAACGCGGTCTTTCCGTAGAGCAGGGCGTAGTTGATGATCTTGGCGCGCCGCCGCAGCTCGTGGGCGTCGAGCCCGCTGTCGGCCCCGAACACCGCGTGGGCGGTCCGGTCGTGGATGTCGTCGCCGCGGACGAACGCCTCGGTCAGGGCCGCGTCCTCCGACAGGTGGGCGAGCACGCGAAGCTCGATCTGCGAGTAGTCGGCCGAGATCAGGGCGCAGCCTTCGCGGGCCACGAACGCCCGTCGGATCTCGCGGCCGAGCGGGGTGCGGATGGGGATGTTCTGCAGGTTCGGGTCGCTGCTGCTGAGCCGGCCGGTGGCGGCGACGGCCTGGTTGAACGACGTGTGCACCCGGCCCGTGTCGGGCCGCGCCAACTGGGGCAGGGCCTCGACGTAGGTGCCCTTCAGCTTCTGGATCGTCCGCCAGTCGAGCACCAGCCGCGGCAGTTCGTGCTGCAGCGCGAGCTCCTCGAGCACCTCCACCGAGGTCGAGGCGGCCCGGGTCTTGCCGGTCTTCTTGCGGGTCGGCAGGGCCAGCTTCTCGAACAGGATGACCGAGAGCTGCTTCGGCGAGTTGACGTTGAACGCCTCGCCGGCGAGGGCGAAGATGCGCGACTGGAGATCGTCGAGCCGCGCCTGCATCGCCCGCGACTGCTCGGCGAGGGCGGCCGTGGCTACCCTTACCCCGGCCCGCTCGATGCCGTCGAGGACCGGGATCAGCGGGTGCTCGAGCTCCTGGTACAGCGCCAGGAGCCCCTCGCGCTCCAGCGCCTCGGTCAGCGGCGCGGCCGCCTGCAGGGGCAGGTCGGCCCGCTCGCAGACATAGGCGAGGATCGTCTCCGGGGGGATGCGGTCGAAGTCCGGGGCCTTCGCGCCCTTGCCCCGCACCGCCTCCGCCGTCACCACCTGGTACCCGGTGTGCTCCAGCGCCACCGTCTCGAGGGTGGGGGCGGCCCGGGTCGAGTCGAGCAGGTAGCTCGCGATCATGGTGTCGAGCTCGAGGCCCCGGAGTCCGACCCCGTGCTCGGCGAGCCACCGCATCGTCCGTTTCAGGTCGTGTCCGACGACGCGCACCGCGGGGTCCTCGAGGACGGGCCGGAGGGCCGCGAAGACGGCGCCGGCGCCGAGGCTGCCCGACAGGTCGAGACCGCCGCCGGCGACGGGGACGTAGCGGCCCGCCCTCGGACCGGTCGAGAACGCGAGCCCGACGAGCCCGTTGCGGGAGGGAGGCCCCGCCACCGTGAGGACGTGCAGGCCGCACCGGCCGGCCTCGCGGAGGGCCGCCGCGAGCTCCTCGAGCCCCGCCTCGGTGGCGATCGTCCGGTAGTCGGTCTCGACCGTCCCCGCCGTGGGCGCGAACTCGTTGAGCAGCGACTTGAAGCCCAGCGCCGAGAACAGCGCGAAGCACCGTTCGCGGTCCGCACCCTGATAGCGGTAGCCGGTGGGGTCCGCGTCGAGCGGCACGTCGACGCGGATGCGGACGAGCTCGCGGCTGCGGCGCGCGTCGTCGGCGTGCTCGGTCAGGGCCGTCCGCAGCTTCTTCTTCGACAGCCCGGGCGCCTCCTCCAGCAGGCGGTCGAGGGTGCCGAACTCGGTGACGAGGCTGCGCGCGCTCTTCTCGCCGACGCCGGGGACCCCCTTGACGTTGTCGCTGGCGTCGCCCATCAGGGCGAGGATGTCGACGACCTGGTCGGGCCGCACCCCGAACTTTTCCTCGACGCCGGCCTCGTCGAACCACGCGCCGTCGTCCCGCGGGTTGAAGACGTGGACCCGGTCGTCGACGAGCTGAAAGAAGTCCTTGTCGCCGGTGACGATGGCGACGTCGAGCCCTGCCTCGATCGCCCGCGCGGCGAGGGAGCCGATGACGTCGTCGGCCTCGACGCCCTGGTGGGTGACGATGGGGACACCGAGGGCCGCGCACGCGTCGTGCACCCAGGGGACCTGCTCCACGAGGTCGTCGGGCATCGGGCGCCGGTTGGCCTTGTAGTCGGCCGCGAGCTCGTGGCGGAAGGTCGGCCCCTTGAGGTCGAACGCGGCCGCGATGAGCTCGGGCGACTGCTCGGCCACGAGCTTGCGAAGCATCGTGATGAAGCCGAACACCGCGTTGGTCGAGCGTCCGTCGGGGCCCGTCAACCCCCGGATCGCGTGGTAGGCGCGGTACATCTGGGAGTTGCCGTCGACCAGGAAGAGACGGGGCCGGGAGGACATCTGGTCAGGGCGTCGCGACGTAGCCGCGCCGGGCCCGGACCCGGTAGTCGGGGTTGCGCATCTCGACCCGGATGCTGTGCCAGCGGCCGTCGCTGGCGTGCCGGGCCGGGTACGCCAGTTGGTACTGGCGGCTCAGCTCGCGGGCGATGCCGGCCGTCGCCGGGTCGAGGTCGTCGGTGTCCCGGACGATCTCGGTCCTTCCCCCGCTGTCGTCGGTCAGGTCGCGGAGCGCGCCCACGTTGACCCGTTCCTCGCCCGGCAGCCTCTGGAACGGGTTGCCGCCCCGCGGGGGCCGTCGCCGGCCGCCCGGGATCGGAAGCGGCGTTCCCGGGAGCCCCGGCCGCAGCGTTCCCCCGAAGATCCCCAGGCGTCGCCGTTCGCGGGCGTCGATGCCGATCGCGTACACCAGCGCCTCGGTCTCCCGGATGATCGCCCGCAGATCCCGGTCGTCGGTCTCGCTGTTGGTGTCGTTGCCGTCGGAGATGATGAGCAACGCCTTCTTGCGGTGGCGGCCCTCCGCGACGCGAGGCACCGACTCGGCCACCGCGTCGTAGAGGGCGGTGCCGCCGCGGGGCCGGATGTTGCGGATGGCCCGGCTGAGGCGGTCCGGGCTGGTGGTCCAGTCCTGCAGCAGCGCCGGCGTGTAGTCGAACCGGTAGAGGAAGAACTCGTCGTCGGGGCCGAGCAGATCGTAGAGGAACCGGTCGAGCGCCTGGCGGGCCGCCTCCATCTTGCGGCCGTCCATGCTGCCGCTCGTGTCGAGGGCGATGCCCAGGCTGACCGGCACCCGCTCGTTGTCGAACTGGGTGATCTCGACCGGCTCCCCGTCGTCGTAGACGAGGAAGTCGTCCTTCGTCAGCCCGTCCACGAAGCGGCCCCGGGCGTCGGTGACCGTCGCGCTCACGTTGATGAGCTCGATCCCGGCGCGGAAGACGCCGTCCGGATCGGCCGGTTGGGCGCCCTGGGGGGGGCGCTGTTCGGCTTGCGGGGTCGCCTCGGAGCCCCGCGCGGCCCGACCGACGCCGTCCGCCGCCCAAGGTCCGAGAGCCAGGGCGAGCGTCGTCGCAAGCAGCCGTCGCGGGGTCCTGGTCATGGTCGGCGTCCCGCCGCCGCCGGCGCCGCGGCATCCGATCCACGCCGGTCGACGTGCGGCAGTCCAGACTGGTCCTCCATGAAGCTTACCCGATATCGACTGATCAGATCCGCGTCGGGGAGCGAGATGGTGAACGCGGTCTCGCCGCCCGGCGGCAGCGCCTCCACCGGCAGGGGGGTCTGGCCGGTACCGACGATCGCGCCGGTCCGGTCGAACGTGGTCGTAGTGATGCTCAGCCTCGTGCGCTCCCTGCCGCCCGGGGGATTGCGCAGGGAGCCGCGGACGGCCAGGTAGTCTCCCTCCCGGTGGTGGTCGAGCGAGAGCAGCTCGACCGGCGCCCCCGCGCCGTCGCGGGGCAACGGCGTGAGCTCGGCGAGGGACGCGCCGGCGACGAAGACGGTGGCGACGGCGATGGCCCCCGCGCCGTGGCCCCAGTGCGCCCGCGCCCCCGGCATCGGTGCGAGCACCGCGCGCCGCAATTGCGAGAGGGCCCCGGCCGGGGTGCGGCGGGGAGCGTCCCCGCCCTTGGCGTCGCCCCGCCCGCGCTCGGCGCCGGCCCCGGCCGGCCGGGCGCCGGGGTCCGGGTCCGGCCGCCCCCCGTCCGGGGCGGCGAGCGGCAGGCGTGGCTCCACGTGCGCGCGCCGCCTGCGCGCGGACCACCCTCCGTCCACCGCCACCTGCGACTTCACCGACCAGACGTGCCCCGGAAGCTCCGTCGGTTCACCGCGGCGGGCCGGCAGCTCCGTGAGCTCCGCCATCAGGTTGGCGACCCTGGCGTCGGAACGTCGCCGCTCCGCCCGGACGCGCTGCCACGAGACGATGGCCATCGCCCACGCCAACAGCAGCGAGACGATGGCGACGGCGGCCAGCGTAGCGTCCATGATGCTCTCGGGTTCCCCGCGGCGCCGGTGTCCGGATTGCGTCCCGCGTTCTCGTACCTTTACGTCGGTCGCGTCGACGCGGCGCTGTAGGGGGGAACCCGTCGGGGTCCCGGCGGGGTTCGTCGTCGGGGTCAGCCGGCGCTGCTGGTCGTGGCCGCGACGTCCCCGGGATCCGGCTTGACGCCTTCCGTGAACAGCAGTCCCTGCCGCTCGGCGAGGGTGCGCACCGGCTTGAAGCCCTCGGCGCGCAGGGCGGGCTCGGCCCCGCCCTGCGAGCGGTAGTGGGGGTCGAGGGCGCGCCCGGAGAACAGCGCCCCCAGGCCGCCGCGCGGCGCGGCCTCGATGATCAGGCACCGGCCGCCGACGCGGAGCACGTGGCGTGCACCCTGCAGGGCCCCCACGCGCTCGTGGGGACGCATCGCGCCGATCAGCTCCGGGATGACCACCAGGTCGAACCACCCCTGCGCGAACGGCGGCGTCCGCAGGGGGGCCACCTTGACGTCGACCAGCACTCCCCGCTTCTGGGCGGCGCGTCCGATCGGCCCCGCCGCTTCGTCGTCGGGAACGAGGGCCGACGCCTGTCCGCTGATGCCGACCTGGGCGGCGAGCATCGCGATGAGGCGAGGGTCGCCGCTTCCGACCTGCAGCACCTTGTCGCCGAGCCGCAGCCCCGCCATCGAGAGCCGGAGGTCGGTTTCACCCTTGAGTTTCTTGAAGATCGCCATGGCGATGAGTCGGTTCCGGGCCTCGTGTCAAGCCCTGGACGAGGCCGATGGGGCCACAAACCGCCATGATATAGTGGCCGGTCGTGAAACGCCCAGTCGAAATCGCGTCCGCTCACGGCAAGCTCGGTGTTCTTCTCGTCGGAATGGGGGCCGTCAGCACCACTTTCATCGCCGGCGCCCTGCTCATCCGGAAAGGACTGGCGCCCTCCATCGGCTCGCTCGCCGAGCGGGGAACTGTGCGGCTGGGCAAGCGCAACGAGGGCCGCTCGCCGCTCATCAAGGACTTCGTGCCGCTCGCGTCCCTCGACGACCTCGTCTTCGGCTGCTGGGACATCTTCGAAGACAACGGGTTCGAGGCGGCCACCACCGCCGGCGTCATCGAGTCGTCGCTGCTGGAGCAGGTGCGCCCGGAGCTCGAGGCAATCCGGCCGTGGCCCGCAGTGTTCGATCAACGCTACGTCAAGCGGCTGATGGGCACCAACATCAAGACCGGCGCGACCAAGCGGGACCTCGCCGACCAGGTGCGCGCCGACATCCGTGCGTTCAAGGAGGAGCACGGCCTCGCGCGCCTCGTGATGATCTGGTGCGGGAGCACCGAGATCTTCATGACTCCGGCCCCCGAGCACGAGTCCGTCGCGGCCTTCGAGGCGGCGATGGACGCGAACGCGGACAGTATCTCGTCGAGCATGATCTACGCCTACGCCGCACTGAAGGAGGGGATTCCCTATGCCAACGCGGCGCCGAACCTCAGCGCGGACGTTCCCGCGCTCGATCGGCTCGCGCTCGACAACGGATCGCCCGTCGCCGGGAAGGACCTGAAGACGGGCCAGACCCTGATCAAGACCATCGTCGCCCCCGGCCTCAAGGCGCGGCTGATCGGGGTGTCCGGATGGTACTCGACCAACATCCTGGGGAACCGCGACGGCGAGGTCCTCGACGATCCGGAGTCGTTCAAGACGAAGGAAGAGAGCAAGAAGTCGGTCCTCGACTACATACTGCAGCCGGAGCTCTATCCCGACCTGTACGACGACCTCTGTCACGTCGTGCGCATCAACTACTACCCGCCCCGGGGTGACAACAAGGAAGGCTGGGACAACATCGACCTCGTGGGCTGGCTCGGATACCCGATGCAGCTCAAGATCAATTTCCTGTGCCGCGACAGCATCCTCGCGGCGCCCATCGTGCTCGATCTCGTGCTGTTCCTCGATCTCGCGAAGCGCGCGGGCATGAGCGGCGTTCAGGAATGGCTGTCGTTCTACTTCAAGAGCCCCGTGCACGCGCCGGGGCTCTATCCCGAGCACGACCTGTTCATTCAGCTCATGAAGCTGAAGAACACCCTGCGCTATCTGCGGGGCGAGGACCTGATCACCCACCTTGGTCTGGAGTACTACGACTGAGCACCGGCGGTTCCACGCCGCGATCGCGCCCGGCGGCATGGAGTTGTGAGCATGAATCAGAGTCAGCTTCAACCGGTCGTCTTCGGCGGTCTGTTCATCGGCGTGCTGTCGGCCCTGCCGGTCGTCTCCCTGGGCAACTGTGCGTGCTGCCTCTGGGTCGTCGGGGGCGGCATGCTGACCGCGTATCTGCTCCAGCGGGATCGGGCCGACGCGCTCGCGCTCGGCGAGGGAGCCGTCGGCGGGTTGCTGGCCGGCGTGGTCGGCTCGGTCGTCTATGTGGCGGTGTCGATACCGATCGGCATCGTGACCGCGCCGTTCCAGCGGCGCATGATGGAGTTCGTGATGAACTCCGGTGGCGACGTGCCTCCCGAGGTCCGGGAGATGGTCGAGAGTTTCGGCACCGAGGGCATAATCGCCAGCGTCGCGATCGGCTTCGTCTCCATGTTGATCGCCGGCGTTGTCTTCGCCACGCTGGGCGGCATGTTCGGCGCGCTGCTCTTCCGGCCGTCGGCGCCGGCGCCTCCGTACCCGCCGGTACCGCCGTCGTCCGTGCCGCCGTCGTCCGTGCCGCCGTCGTCCGTGCCGCCGTCGTCCGTGCCGCCGTCGTCCGTGCCGCCGTCGCCCCCGCCGCCTCAGGCCTCCTGAGCCTGGCCCGACCCGCGGCCCGCGACGCCGCGTCGGGCCGTCGCCTCGCCGGTCTGGTTGCCGCGGGGCTCGGGCAACGGCCGGGGGGCGTCAGATCCCGTCTTCGCGGTACTCGCCGAAGACGGCGCGGAGGGTGTCGGCGATCTCCCCGACCGTGGCCCGGGCCTCGACCGCGGCGATGATGGGGGGCACGAGGTTGCCGCCGTCGCGGGCCGCCCCGGCTACCGCGTCGAGCGCCGCGCGCCACCCCACCGGGTCGCGGGACGCCCGGACCCGGGCCACGCGCTCGCGCTGCTCGGTCTCGACCGCGGGATCGATGCGCAGGATGTCGATGCTGACACCGTCGTCGTCGTGGTAGCGGTTCATCCCGACCACCGTGCGCTCGCCGCTGTCCACCGCCTGCTGGTCCCGGTACGCCGACTCCTGAATCTGTCGCTGGATCTCGCCCCGCTCGATCGCGGCCAGCGTCCCCCCCTCGGCGTCGATGCGCTCGAGTATCGCCCGCGCCTCGCGCTCGATGACGTCGGTGAGCGCCTCAATGACGTGCGAGCCGGCCACCGGGTCGACGGTGTTTACCACCCCGGTCTCGGCCGCGATCACCTGCTGCGTCCGGAGGGCGATGTGCGCCGAGGTCCGGGTCGGCAGGGCGAGGGCCTCGTCGCGGCCGTTGCAGTGCAGCGACTGGGTGCCTCCGAGGACCGCGGCCATCGCCTGCAGGGCGACCCGCACGATGTTGTTGTCGGGCTGCTGCGCCGTCAGCGTGCTGCCGGCGGTCTGGGTGTGGAAGCGCATCTGCTGGGCACGCGGCTCGGTGGCCCCGAAGCGGTCGCGCATGATTCGGGCCCAGAGGCGCCGGGCCGCCCTGAACTTGGCGATCTCCTCGAGGAAGTCGTTGTGGGCCGCGAAGAAGAACGACAGCCGGCGCCCGAACGTGTCGACGTCGAGGCCGGCGGCGATCGCCGCCTCCACGTAGGCCACGGCGTGGGCGCAGGTGAAGGCGACCTCCTGCACCGCGGTCGCGCCGGCCTCGCGGATGTGATAGCCGCTGATCGAGATCGGGTGCCAGTGGGACAGCTCCGCCCCGCAGTACTCGACCACGTCGGTGACGATGCGCAGCGAGGCCCGCGGCGGAAAGATGTAGGTGCCGCGGGCGACGTACTCCTTGAGGATGTCGTTCTGCACCGTGCCGGCCACGGCCCGCGACTCCACCCCTTGCCGTCGCGCGGTGGCGACGTAGAGCGCGAGCAGGATGATGGCGGTCGCGTTGATCGTCATCGACGTGGAGACGCGGTCGAGGGGAATGCCTTCGAAGAGGACGCTCATGTCCTCGATCGAGTCGATGGCCACCCCGACCCGCCCCACCTCGCCCCGCGCGAGGGCGTGGTCGGAGTCGTAGCCGATCTGGGTCGGCAGGTCGAACGCGACGCTCAACCCGCTGCCCCCCTGCTCGAGCAGGTAGCGGTAGCGCCGGTTCGATTCCGCCGCGGTGCCGAACCCGGCGTACTGGCGCATCGACCACAGCCGGCCCCGATACATCGTGGGATGGATGCCGCGGGTGAACGGAAACGCGCCGGGCATTCCCAGGGCGTCCTCGACGTCCCGGTCGGGCGGGGTGGCCGGAGCGGCGGCTTCTGGAGGCATGGTGGGATTCTAGCAGCGCCCCCCCGTCGCGCCGCGCTACTCGATCCAGCCGCGAAGGTCGCGCCCGGTCATCTCCGCCGGCGGCGCGATGCCCAGGATGCCGAGCATGGTCGGGGCGACGTCGCGCAGCGTGCCGTCGCGCAGCGGCATCCCCGCGTCGACGTCCGGACCCGCCAGCACCACGGGGACGGGATTGGTGGTGTGCGCGGTGTGCGGGCCCTTGCGCTCGGCGTCCCACATCTGCTCCGCGTTGCCGTGGTCGGCGGTGATGATGACCGTGGCCCCGGCGTCGCGGGCCGCGGCGAGGATTCGCGCCAGGCAGCCGTCCAGGGTCTCGACCGCGGCCACCGTCGCGTCGAGCCGGCCGGTGTGGCCGACCATGTCGGCGTTGGCGAAGTTGCAGATGACGACATCGTGCCGCCGGCCGGCGAGGTCCGTGACGAGGTGGTCGGTGACGGCGGCCGCGCTCATCGCCGGCTGGAGGTCGTAGGTGGGGACGGACGGGGACGGGACGAGGATGCGGTCCTCGCCGGGGGGCGGCTGCTCCTCGCCGCAGTTGAAGAAGTAGGTCACATGGGCGTACTTCTCCGTCTCGGCGAGCCGCAGGCTGGTCCGGCCGTGCGCGGCGAGCACCTCGGCCAGGTTGCCCGAGAAGGTCTGGGGCGGAAAGACCACGGGCAGGCCGAACGTGGCGTCGTACTGCGTCAGGGTCAGCAAGCGCAGGGCCGGCGGTGACATCCGTTGGAAGCCGTCGAAGTCGGCGAAGGCCAGCGCCCGGGTGAGCTGCCGGGCGCGGTCGGCCCGGAAGTTGAAGAAGACGACCGCGTCGCCGTCGCGCAGCCGCCCCACCGGGCGATCGTCGGCGTCGGTGATGACGCTCGGCTCGATGAACTCGTCCGTGACGCCGCGCGCATAGGCGCGTTCGACGAGGGCCACCGGGTCGGTGCCGCGGTGGCCGAGGCCGCGGGTCATCGCCTCGTAGGCGAGCCGCGTGCGGTCCCACCGACGGTCCCGGTCCATGGCGTAGTAGCGGCCGCTCACCGTCGCGATCCGTCCGACGCCGGCGTCTGCGAAGCAGCGCCGGAGCGCGGCCAGGTACTCCACGCCGCCGTTCGGCGCCGTGTCACGGCCGTCGGTGACGGCATGCGCCAGCACCCGGGTCACGCCCCGCCGCGCCGCGAGCCGCACGAGCGCGTGGAGATGCCGCTGGTGCGAGTGCACGCCCCCGTCCGAAAGCAGGCCCACGAGGTGCAGCGTGCGCCCGCCCCGGGTGCAGGAATCGAGCAGGGTGGTCAGCGGGACGTTGGCGGCCAGCTCGTCCCGCGCGATGGCCTGGTCGATGCGGGTCAGGTCCTGGAATACGATGCGTCCCGCGCCGAGGTTCATGTGCCCGACCTCGGAGTTGCCCATCTGGCCGGGCGGCAGCCCCACCGCCTCGCCGCAGGTGGTCAACCGGCTCGACGGATAACGGTCGCGGAGCTCGCGGTAGACCGGGGTCCTCGCCTGGTGGATGGCGTTGCCGCCCGGCTCGGGGCTCTCCCCCCAGCCGTCGAGAACGACGAGCACCAGCGGGGGGCGGCGCGATGGGGGCATCGGCAGGGGGCCTCGGGCACGGTCCAAACCCCGCATGCTACCACGGCCGATCCGCCCGCCCTTGTGCGGGGGCGCCCGCCTGTGGTTGACTATCCCTTCGGGGCTCCGATCCGGATCGGGCCGTCGTCTCGCTACGTTGCGGCGACCTGCGGCGGCTCCCGGGCGCGGCGGCGGCTCCGGGCCGGTCGCGCGCGCCGGGACGATGCCCGACAGGTGGTCGATCGGGGGAACGCTGGGGTGAGGCAGGTGACAATCCGCTGGGTGTCGGCGGCGTGTCTGATCGCGGCGGGGCTCGCGGCGGGCTCCGGCTTGGCGGAGGGTGCTCAGCCCCTCGACGCCGAAGCGCAGGAGCGCGAGATCGTGTCGCTCGCCAACGTGGTGGGCGCTGCCCTGCGGGGAGAGATCGTCCCGACGGAAGAGCCCTTCGGCTGGGCGAACGATTTCCTGAAGAGCAGCGAAGGGACGACGTTCATTCCGTTCACCTTGTCGATCGAGGAGTCGAAGCTGACGACCTCGGCCGTCGCGATGTACATGTTCGTGGCGCCGCAGGTAGGGCGGGCCGGATCGGTGCCGTCGGCGGCGTTCGAGGACGGCTATCACGTCCTGCTCGGTCCGGCGACCGAGGACGGTCCGCCTTCGCCCGAGGCGGCTTCCGCGACCGACCCCGCCGAGGCGGAACCGCGGTTCTACCGGATTCGCCGGGGTTTCTGGGTTCCCGCCGGCGACTACGACGTCTACGTGGCGTTGAGCGAGAGCGAGGTCGAGCCCGGGGCCACCCCGGCGACGATGATGCTCCGGAGGGCGCTCTCGGTTCCCGACCTGTGGACCGGCGGGTTCGCGACGAGCAGCGTCATCCTCGCCGAGAGCATCGAGTCGTTGAACGCGCCGCCGCCTCCCGAGCAGTTGCCGGCCAACCCCTACACCCTCGGCACCATGCGCATCGTGCCGAAATCGATTCCCGAGTACCTCACCAGCGACGAGCTGTCCATGCTGTTCCTGGTGTACAACGCGGGGGTGACGCCGGCCGGGATGCCGGACGTGACCGTGGAGTACGCGTTCAACGTGGCGGGCGAGTCCGGGGAGGAGTTCTTCAACCGGACCAGTCCCCAGATGTTCAACGAACGGACGCTGCCGCAGGGGTTCGATCTGAACGCCGGGCACCAGTTGGTGGCCGGTCAGGCGGTGCCGTTGAGCTCGTTTCCGCCGGCCGAGTATCGCCTCGAGATCACGGTCACCGACAACACCAGCGGTGAGTCGCTGACCCACAGCATGGGCTTCTCCGTCGCCGAGGCCGCCGAGTCCTGATCGGGCCGTGTAGAAGAGGGCGTCATGGACAGGTTCCAACCCCCAGTGGTCGTCGCCGCGGCGTTGTTCGCGATCGGGGCCGTCCCCGCGGTCGCTGCGGGACAGGGATTCGAGCCGGCTTCCGCCGCCGCGGCGTCCGCACCGGACCGGCTGGGGCGCATCGCCGGTCTGGTCACCGACGTGCACGGACACCCTCTCGACGGCGCGATGGTCTCCGCGTTCGGCCCGTTGGGCGCCGAGCTCGTGGTGTCGGACGTGGACGGGCGCTTCGTGCTGCCGTCTCTGCGGCCGGGCCGCTATCTGTTGCAGGCTCACGTTGCCGGATTCGCCACCTCCCGCCGCGAGTTCGTGGTGGTGACGGCGGGCCGGCCGGTCGTCCATGCCATAGCGGTGAGCCACGCCCCCCGGTCGTCCGCCCCGGTGCTGCCGGCCATGGTGGGGTTCGCGCTGTCCCGCCCGGAGGCCGGGGAGCAGCAGCCCGATGCGGACCGCGAAGCGCCGGCCGCGCGCGAGACGGGCCCGACCCACGATCACACCCGGAAGGCATGGCGCCTGCGCCGGGCCCGACGCAGCGTCCTGAAGCAGACGGAACGGGCGGCGGACCCCGGCTCCGCCCCGGGCTCGGCCCCAACCGACGACGGCCGGGTGGCGGGGCTGTCCCGCTCCGGGGCGACCCCGTCGTCCTTTGCGTCCGGGTTGGGGGCCCTTCCGCTCAGCGGCGAGGTCAATCTGCTGACGCGCGGGACGTTCGAGTCGGCCAGCCCCCTCATGGGGTCGACGCGTCCCGGCGGGCTCGCCAACCTGTCGGTGGGGGCGCCGGCGTGGCGGGGCGACTGGACCGCCCACGGGGCGATGAACACCGGCGACGTCTCGTCGTGGTTCGCGTCCGGGGCGTATCTGGCCGAGGCCGGCAGCGCACATGCTTTCGGCGTCGACGCGGCGTACGGGCGCCAGCGCTACGACGGCGCGAACCCCCTCGCCCTCAGCCTCGCGCCCGAGACCCGGGTCGCCGCGAGCGTCGGCGCCTTCGATCGTTGGACGGTGTCGCCCCGGTTGTCGCTCGAGTACGGCGGCCGCTACTCGAGGTACGACTACATCGACGGCGGGCTCTTCAGCCCGCGCGCGGCCATGACCGTGACGGCGGCGCCGGGCTTGCGTTTCCGGGTCGCGGGGGCGCAGGAGATGGTCGCGCCGGGAGCGGAGACCTTCCTGCCTTTCACGGGACCGGGACTGTGGCTTCCGCCGGAGCGTGCGTTCGCAACCGTGTCCCGACAGGGCCGGCTGCGGTCGGAACGGACGCGGCACTTCGACGTGGGAGTGGAGCGCGACCTGGCCGGAGGCTTCGTCGTGGGACTGCGGCGGTTCCATCAGGACGTCGACAACCAGATGGTGACGCTGTTCGGGGCGGGCGGCCTCGAGACCGTGCCCGCCGGCTTCTACTACGTCGCGCGGGCCGGGTCCGTGGAGAGTCGCGGCTGGACCGTCAGCGTGCGCCGCGAGCTGGGGAGCCGCGTCCGGGGGTCGGTGGACGTCTCGGTCGTCGAAGCGCAATGGGGGCAGGCCGACGTCGGACCGGTGGCGGCGGTGGAGGCCCCCGGTGTTCTCCGCCCCGCGGTCGAGCAGTTCCACGACGTGAGCGGCACCATCGAGACCGAGATCCCCGAGTCCGCCACCCGAGTGTCCTTCCGCTGCCGGCTCAGCGGAGCGTTCGAGGGCGCCGATCCCGCGAATCCGGGCGGGTTGGACGCCCGATTCGATCTCCTGATTCAGCAGGCCCTGCCGTTCACGCCGGTGGGCGGCAGCCGCTGGGAAGCCCTGCTGGCGGTCCGCAGCCTGTTCTTCGATCCCCGGGAGACCGCGTCGCTCTTCAGCGAGCTGCTGGTGATCCAGCCTCCCCGCCAGGTCGTCGGCGGCGTCGTGGTGTATTTCTGATTCCGGTCCGCGCGCCGCACGCGGTCCGCCTTCCGCCTTCCGCCTCTTCGTCTCCGGCGATGCACCCACAAAATTGGATAACAATGACCAATATTTTGGATAGACATGACCACTTCGCGCGGCGACGGTCGATGCGCCGCCTGCCAGGCCCGATGCGTGCGTCGCGATGCGTGATCCGGTTGCTGGAATAGTGATTGCATACGATTCATTCGGATTTCTGCGCGACTTGCCCTTCGGGTCGATGCAATGAGCCGCCCACTGTCCCGACATGCCTCGCGCGCCCGTGGGCGCGGCGGGTGGCGTGCGTGGGTTCCCCCCGTCCTCGCCGTCGCGCTGGTCGCCGGCCTCCTCTGCCTCGCCGGCGCCAACGTCTTCGTCCGGGCCGATTGGAACGAGTTGGTGGACGGTGTGCTGTGGGTCGATCGGCCGGCCGGCATCACCGCCGTCGAGGTGGCGCCGGATGAAGCCGGAGACGAGGCCGGGATCGAGGCGGGGGACGTGCTGCTGGCCCTCGACGGCGTTCCCGTCGAGTCCACGCGCGAAGTGGTGGAACATCTCCATGCGCGGCAGCTCGACGGCCATGTCGGTTATACGTTGCTGCGACTCGATCAGTCGCGCCTGATCGACGTCACCCTCCAGCCGGTGCCGGCGGCCCAGACCCAGATCTACTTCGTGCTGGTGGGCATCGGCGTGTTCACGCTGCTGGTGGGCGCCTCGGTGCGGCTGCGGCGGCCGGGGACCCAGGCCACCCTGCATTTCTTCTGGCTCAGCGTGGCGTTCTTCGGCATGTTCGCCTTCTCGTTCACGGGCCGCCTGGACCGGCTCGACTGGGTGTTCTACTGGGCGGACGCCATCGCCACCCTCGCCCTCGCCCCGCTGTTCGTGCACTTCGCCCTCGTGTTCCCCGAACGGGCCCCGGGCACGATCCGGAACCGCCTGGGACGTCTCGTGCTGCCGATCGTCTACGCTCCGGCCGTGGTCCTCGGGCTGCTCCAGGCGGTGTCGCTGGCCGGCGACGCCGGCTCGGCGTTGTTCACGACGGCCATCGAGAGTGTCTGGCGGCTGGAGATCGCCTATCTCGCGGCCTGCGTCGTTGGCGGGCTGGCCCTGATGATCCTGACCCTGCGGCGGGTGCCGTCGGTGACCTCGAAGCGGCAGCTCCGCTGGATCGTCTGGGGAGCGGTGCTCGGCGGGCTGCCCTTCGTCGTGGGCTACGCGGTCCCGTGGGCACTCGGGTTCGACACGGTGCCCCTCGACGTCACCGCGATTCCGTTGAGCCTGATTCCGCTCGCGTTCGCGTCGGCAATCGTCCAGTACCGCCTGCGCGACGTGGAGGTCATCGTCAAGCGCGGGCTGGTCTACACCGCGGCCGTGTTCGCGATGGTGGCCATCTACCTGGTTCTCGAGCAGTTGGCACTGGCGATGTTCCTCGACGAGCCGGACGGGCACAGCTCGATAATCGCCCTGCTCGCGACCGCGGTGGTGGTGCTGCTGGCGCGTCCCGTGAAGGACGCCATCGAGTCGATGCTGGACCGGGCCCACTACCGCGACCGGTACGATTACCGGCGGGCGCTCGTCGGCTTCGCGCGCGAGCTGAACAGCGATCTCGACCTGGGCCGCCTCGCCGAGCGCCTGGTGACCCGGGTGAAGGAGACCCTGGTCGTCGACCACACCGTCCTGATGGTGGCGCCGGCGGAAACAGAGGCGGGCGGGCCGTTCCGGCCGTTCCAGGCGACCGGTTCGCGGGCGGCCGGCGAGTGGCCGGGGCTGGATACCGCGTCCGCCATCGGCGGGCACGTGGTGGACCAGGGGACGGTCCTCCTCGACGATCCGGTGGCCGCCCTCCGTTATCCCCAGGCGGAGGTCGCGTTCTGGCGGGACCACGAGATTCACTACTTCGTGCCGTGCGTCTCCGAGGAGGGCACCATCGCGGTGCTCGCGCTCGGAGCCAAGGCGAGCGGCGAGCCGCTGAGCAGCGAGGACGTCGCGCTGCTCACCGCGGTGGCCGCGCAGGTCGCGACCGCGATCGAGAACGGCCGGCTCTACACCCAGTTGCAGGTCAAGGCGGCCGAGGTCGACCGGATTCGGGAGTTCAACGAGAACATCATCGAGTCGCTGAACGACGGACTGGTGGTGCTGGACCTCGAGGATCGCGTGGTCCGGTGGAACGCGGCCATCGCGCGTCTGTACGGCGTGTCGCACGACGCCGCGGTGGGGCGGCCGCTGAGGACCCTGTTCGACGCGTCGTTCACGGATCGGCTCGCGCGCGAGCGCCGTGGGCACGCGGCCGGGTCGACGTTGTACCGGGCCCCCTTGACCTCGCGCCATGCCGGCGAGCCGCGGGAGCTGCTGGTCAACGCCGCGCAGGCGCCTCTGCTGACGCCCGGCGGCGACACCGCCGGCACGATGATTCTCCTGGAGGACATCACCGAGCGGATCAGGCTCGAAGAGCAGTTGCAGCTCTCCGAACGCATGGCCTCGGTCGGTCTGCTCGCGGCGGGGGTCGCCCACGAGGTCAACACCCCGCTGACCGGCATCTCGAGCTTCACGCAGATGCTGATCGAAGGCACGACCCCCGACGACTCCCGACTTCAGTTGCTGAAGAAGATCGAACGGCAGGTCTCACGGGCCACCCGCATCGTGAACGGGCTGCTCAACCTGTCACGGCCCGGACAGTCCGACGTGGCGGGCCCGGTGGACGTCAACGGGGTGATGAACGACGTGCTGGTCCTCGTCGAGCATCAGCTCCGGACGTCCAACATCCGGATCCGGCGGGACCTGTCACCGACCCCGACCGTCGTGCAGGGGGTGGAGGGCAAGCTGCAGCAGGTGTTCCTGAACCTCATCCTCAATGCGCGCGACGCCATGCCGACCGGCGGCTGGTTGTCCATCAGCTCCCGCAGCGACGGTGACCGGGCGGTGATCGAGGTCGCCGACACCGGCACCGGGATCGCGAGCGAGGACCTGTCCCGCATCTACGACCCGTTCTTCACGACCAAGGCCGTCGGTCAGGGCACCGGGCTCGGCCTTTCGATCGTCTACAGCGTGGTCCAGGAGCATCGCGGGGCAATAGACTGCCGGACGGGAGGCGGAGGCACCCGCTTCACCGTCACCCTGCCCGTGCCGTCGCATCTGCGGACGCAGTCGGCGGGGTAGGAGCCTGCGCCGTTACACGGCGCAGGCTCCTGCCGGGTCGGTTGGGCGGCAATCGGAGCCGCAGGCGACGATTTCCGGGCGAGGAGCCTGCGCCGTGTAACGGCGCAGGCGTACGCACACCGATGCTTCGCCACACATCCGTACTGGTCGTCGACGACGAGGAGGTCATGCGCGAGGTCCTGCAGACCCTGCTCTCGAAGGAGGGCTGCGAGGTCTCGACCGCGGTGAACGGCGGCGACGGGCTCGAGCTGGCCCGGGGCCGGCGCTTCGACGTCGCCATCGTCGACGTGATGATGCCCGGCATCGGCGGCATCGAGACCCTCGATCGGCTGCGCCGGCTCGACGAGGACCTGCCCGTCATTCTCATCACCGCTTACGCGTCGCTCGAGAACGCGATCGCGGCCATGAAGCGCGGCGCGTTCGACTACATCACCAAGCCCTTCAAGAACGAGGAAGTGCTGGTGGTGGTCAGGAACGCGGCCGAGAAGCGGCGGCTGGTCACCGAGAACCGCACCCTTCGCGCGAACCTGCGCACCCAGAACGACGGACTGCGGAACATCATCGGCCGCAGTCCGCGCATGCGCCAGGTGTTCGAGCTGATCACGCAGGCGGCGATGAGCCGCACGACGATTCTCGTCGAGGGAGAGAGCGGGACCGGCAAGGAGCTGGCCGCGCGCGCTCTGCACGCGGGCTCGCCCCGGGCCGACCATCCGTTCGTCACCGTGAACTCCGGCAGCCTGCCGCCGGACCTGCTCGAATCGAACCTGTTCGGCCATCTCAAGGGCGCGTTCACCGGCGCCGTGGCCGCCAAGAAGGGGCTCTTCGAGCTGGCCGACCGGGGCACGATCTTCTTCGACGAGATCGGCAGCGTGCCCGTCGAGACCCAGGCGAAGCTGCTGCGGGTGATCCAGGAGCGGGAGTTCATGCGCCTGGGCGGGGTCGAGACCAAGAAGGTCGACACGCGGATCATCGCCGCCACCAACATCGACCTCCAGCGGCTCGTGGCCGAGGGGAAGTTCCGCGAAGACCTCTACTATCGGCTCCACGTCATCACGGTCGAGCTGCCGCCTCTTCGCGACCGGCGCGAGGACATACCCCTGCTCGCCCACCACTTTCTCGAGAAGTACGGGGCGGAGAACGACAAGACCCTCGAGCTCACGGCCGAGGCCCTCGATCTCATGGAGGCCTACGACTGGCCGGGCAACGTGCGCGAGCTCGAGAACGTCATCGAGCGCGCGGTCGTGCTCGCGACCGGCCCGCGCATCGGTCCGGCACTGATTCCCGACGCGGTGCGCACTCCGCGCCCGTTCCAGATGCCGCAATTCGCGATGCCGGCGGAGGGTCTCCCGTTCAAGGAGGTGGTGGCCGCGTTCGAGACGCAGTTGATCGAGCGCACCCTCGCGGCGACGGGCGGGGTGCAGAAGCGTGCGGCCGAGATGCTGCAGATCAAGCCGACGACGCTCAACGAGATGATCAAGCGCTACGACATCCTCCCGCGCCGGAAACGGGGCGGCGCCCAGAGGCGCGGGGGAGCGGGCGCCGGCGGCGTCGGCGCGGGGAACGCTTCCGGCGGGGAGCGACGGAAGCCGACGACGGACGCCGGAGGGGCGTGACGTCCGGCGCCTGCGCCGCCGGACGGTGAGTGTCGGTCGGCGGGTATCGGTCCGAGCCGCAGGCGGGGGCTCCGGGCGTCAGCCCGACCTCGGGCCGCGGCGGCGGCCGGCGCGCTGCGACCGTCCCGCGGGCCGTGAGGACGGGAGGCCGGCGATCAAGCGGTCGTACTTGCCGAGAACGACTTCCCACCGGTAGTTCGCGCGAACGTAGGCGCGACCCTGGCGTCCCATGGTGGCACGCAGGTCGTCATCGCGGACCAGGAGCCGCAGGCACGCCTGGAACTCGTCCCGGTCAGCGTAGTAGAGGCCGGCGTTGCTCCGCTGGCAGTGGTCCACCAGCACGTCGCTGCGGGCGTTGGCGAGTACCGGGGTTCCGACCGCGAACGACTCGAGGGCGAGCAGCGACAGGCTCTCGGCCGGGGAGGGCGCCACGACCACGGTGGCCGCCTCGAGGGCTTCGGAACGCTCGGCTTCCGACAGCATGCCGGCGAACCGAAGGTGCACGGCGTTCGGGATCGGCATCAGCTTGAGGCCCATCAGCACCAGCGACGTGTCGCCGTCGGACTCGGCATAGCCGCCGAAGTAGTCGAGCAGCTCCTCGCATCCCTTGCCCGCCTCGATCCGTCCGTCGTGAAGGGCAATCGGACCGTACAGGCGGTGACGCCGGCGGAAGACGGCGCCGCGGGCGGACAGCGGCGACGCGGACGGTTCCGACGGCGGTTTCTCGTGCAGGCGCGACGGGGGAAGGTCGACGCCGCATCCCACCGTCTCCTCCACCCTGGCGCCGATCGAGAACCTGCGCTTCAGGAATCCGCGCTCGACCGCGGTGGTGTAGGCGATGCCGGCGGGCCGCGAGAACACCTCGCGATAGAGGTCGAGGCGCATCGCCGGCCGGTCGAGCGCGGCGGGCACCAGGATGCTGCGCGCCGGGTCCACCCGCAGCCCCAGGACCGTCGGGGCGTAGAGGCAGTCGAAGAAGACGAGCGCGTCGTAGTCGCGGTGATGCTGCTCCAGATACGCCTGCAGGCCCGGGCACCACGGCCCCTGCTGCTTCAGCCACTCGGCCTCGTCGTCGGCGGAGTGGTCGTGCCGGCGGATCCAGTCGGAGTACTCGTCGAACGAGGCGGGGTCGCGCGTACGCTCGTTGGCGAATCGCCGGACGGTGACGCCGCGGATGCGGTCTTCGCCCTCCGGATACCGGTTCCTCCAGGTGTCGCCGTCGCGCGCGCAGGTGGTGAGGACATCGACCTCGTGCCGCCCCGCGAGTTGCTCCGCGATCAGGCGGCAGAGATACTCGGCCCCGCCGGTGATCTCCGCGCCGTAGCGTTGGACGACGACGGCGAGCTTCATCGATCCCCGGTGTCGTCGGGTGGCGGCGGGGGCCGGTTCTCTTCCGCCGCCGGCGGCGCGTCGGGGCGGGGCGCGGGGGCCGCGTCCGTGGAGGACGATGGCGGCCCGGCGGGTCCAGCGGAGGCTTCCGCGGCGGTCGAAGCGCGGTCGGGCGCCGGCGCCCGACCCGCCCCCTCGGCCGCCGGCCCGCCCGGAGCGGCGCCCGAGGCGGCGGCCTCCGTCGCGGTGTCGTCCGGCGGCGCGCCGCCCGGCGAAGCCGTTTCGCCGGTGGCCTCGTTCGCCGCACTCGGCGTGCCCGTGCCCGCGCCCGGCCGCCGCCGCGACCGCCGCCGGCGCCGACGGCTCCGGGTCGGCCCGGCCGCGGTCCCGTCGCTCTCCGCGCCGTCGGCCTCGCCCGCCGCCGGCGCCGACCGGGCCTGTCTGGCCGATTCGAGGGCCTGCGCCCGCCGTTCCTCGAAGTCGAGCCGCCCCGCGACCGACTCGACCAGCATCCTGTGGTTCTTCATGTCGACGGCGAGTTGCGTCATCTCCGTCACGAGGTTGCTGGTCACCTCGTAGTTCAGGGCATCGAGCTCCTCGCGGGCCGCGAACTTCTTCCCGGTGCGCTCGAACTCGGCGTTCACCCGATCGAGCAGGTCGAGGAGCCGCGAGTTGATCTCCGCTTGTCTCATCATGGCCATGATGATCGGGTCGGGGTTGAAGAACAGTCGCAGGATCGGGTTCAAGAGCTTCCGGATCAGGTAGATCAGTTTCCCCATCGTTCCCCCGGACGACGAGACGTACACGGTGTTCTCGTCGAACTCGAAGGGCTCGGGCGCCAGGCTCCTCCCCTGCCCGTCACGGTCGAACCGTCCGGGAGGCGTGAGGCGCCGGTTGTGCTCGACCAGGTCCGAACGGGTTCGTCGGGGCTCCAGGCAGCGCTCCAGCGTGACCTCGGCCAGCTCCCGGGCCTGTCGTTCGTCGTCGTCGCCCCGTCGCCCGCGGATGCCCCGGCGGATCCGCTCCATGAGCTGGGTCACGTCGACGGATTCGGCCCGGGTGTCGAACTCGGCCATGGTGGGTTGCGGGGGCGTCAGGGTGGGCCTGGCCCGCCAACCGTCGCCTGCGGCTCCGCTTGGCGCCTAACCGACTCCTCCCGGAGTCCACGCGGCTCTACGGTGCAGACTCGCCGCGGCTCGGGGTCGGCGGCCGCCCGGGGCTGCGCCGTCGCCGGGCCGGAAGGTCGTTGGAAGGCGGCGGCTCGGTGAACGAGACGAGGGCCTCGAATCGCCCGGGCCGGCGGCGGCAAGGAAATGATCAGTGTGGTCATCCGCCCGGCGGCCCGGCGTCGTGGACGCCGGGCGCGGCCGCGCACGGTCGGAACGCGCGCGCGCCGGATGGGTGACTCCCGTTTCGTCAGTCAGTCGCTGAAGCTCTTCACGGCCTCGGCTTCCGACTCGTACGTCTCGAACACCGTCAGCAGCTTCGTGATCGCGAGCAGGTCGGTGATGCGCTTGGTGAGGTTGACGAGCTTGAGCTTGCCCCCCTGGCGGCTCACCGTCGTGTACGTCCGCACGATCTCGCCGAGCCCCGCGCTGTCGACGTAGGGAACGCCCTCGAGGTTGAGCAGCAGCTTGCGATGACCCTGCTGTACCAGGTTGCTGATCCGCTCCTTCAGGAGCTCGTCGCCCTCGCCGATGGTCAGTTTTCCCGTCAGGTCCAGCACCACGACGTCCTGAAGCGTTCTTTCCTGGATTTCCATGGATTTCTCCGCGCCTGCGGTTTACGCCGTCGCCGGAAGAGTGACGCGAGAACCGGCCGGTCACGCGATGTCGCCGGGTCTCCTAGCCGCGCAAAATTACTATGAACCCGATGCACTGTCAATGCGCGGCCTCACGCGGCATTCCGGGGTCTACTCGGTCTCCCGGCGCTGCTTTTTGCGGGTTCGCTTGCGGGCGAGCGCCTGCTTCGCCCGGCGCTTGTCGCCCGGCTTCAGATAGAACGAGTGCTTCTTGATGTCCTTGATGATGTCTTCCTGCTGCACCTTGCGCTTGAAGCGCCGCAGCGCGCTCTCGATCGACTCGCTCTCCTGCACCTTGACTTCAGCCAAACTGTCCGTCACCTCCCTCGCGTGGCGAGCATCTCGATTCGATGATCGACGACCCGGAGCGCGCCGCCCCGGGGCCGCGGCCGTGCGGCTCGACCGGCGCCGCCCCGAATCAGGCGGATGCCCGCCGCGCCGCAAACGCCGTTCCGCCTCCCGCCCTTCATCGAACGGGCGCGCCGGCCGTCGCGGAAACGTGTAGCATGGAGTCCGCGCGGGGCTGTGGCCCACGCGGTCGGGGCTGCGCTTCTCCGACGGTACGGAGCAAACGGGCATTATAGGCGGCCGCCCACGAGGTGTCAAAGCACGATGGGTGGGCCGGTCGGGAGGGTTCGGGATCGATGAGGGTGCTGGTCGTCGGGAGCGGCGCGCGCGAGCACGCCTTGACGTGGAAGCTGGGGCGGGAGTCGACGGTCCGAGAGGTCATCTGCGCGCCCGGCAATGCGGGGACGGGGGCGGTTGCGTCGGCGCGCTCGCTCGACGTCTCTGATCCCGACGCCCTGCTCGCGTACGCCGAGGCCGAAGCGGTGGACCTGACTGTGGTCGGGCCGGAGCTGCCGTTGGCGCGCGGGGTCCGGGACGTGTTCGAGGCGCGCGGCCGGTGCCTGTTCGGGCCCAGCCGGTACGCGGCGAAGCTCGAGTCGAGCAAGGCGTTCGCCAAGGGGTTCATGGCCCGGCACGCGGTGCCCACGGCCCGCTTCCGGGTCTGCCGCGGCCCGGCCGAGGCCCTGGCCGCGGTGGACGGGGCGGAGTTCGGGTTCCCGGTGGTCGTCAAGGCCGACGGCCTGGCGGCCGGGAAGGGGGTCACGGTGGCTCCGGATCGGGCCGCGGCGGAGCGGGCGGTTCGCGAGGCGATGCTCGACGAGCGGTTCGGCGAGGCCGGGCGTTGCGTGGTCGTCGAAGAGCACCTGTCCGGGGTGGAGGCGTCGTTCTTCGCCATCTGCGACGGGAACGAGGCGGTAGGCCTTCCGGTGGCGCAGGACCACAAGCGCGCCTGGGACGGCGACCGGGGGCCGAACACCGGCGGCATGGGGGCGTTCGCGCCCAGTCCGCTGATGACCGCCGCGCTGGACCGCCGCATCCGGCGCGAGATCGTGGAGCCGGTCCTGGCGGGGATGCGTCGCGCCGGACACCCCTTTCGAGGATTCCTCTACGTCGGGCTGATGTTGACGAGCGAAGGTCCGAAGGTCATCGAGTTCAACGTGCGGCTGGGCGATCCCGAGGCCCAGGTCGTGCTGCCCATGGTCACCGGAGAGCTGGCCCCGGTGCTGGATGCGGCGGCCCGCGGTGAGGTGGACGGATCGGCCTGCCAGCACGGGGACGACCCGCACGTGGGGGTGGTGCTGGCGTCCGGGGGGTATCCGGGCCGCTACGATACCGGCGTGCCGATCGCGGGGCTCGAAGCGGCGTCCGCCCTCGATGACGTGCTCGTGTTCCATGCCGGCACGGTGGAACGGGACGGGTCGGTGGTGACGGCGGGCGGCCGCGTGCTGACGGTGGTGGGCCGCGGCCGGGACTTCCCGGCGGCGATTGCGCGGGCCTACGAGGCGGAGGCGTGCATCACCTTCGCCGGCAAGCACGTCCGCTCGGACATCGGACGCAAGGCGCTGGCGGCGGCGCCCGGGTCCGGGGCCGCGGCGGGCGCCCCGGAACAGGCACGGAATCGGGAATCGAAGACCTAGGGAGACACAGCATCGGATGAGTGACATACAGGTTCAGGTCTTGATGGGATCCGCGTCCGACGCGGGGGTGATGGCGAACACGGTGCGCACGCTGCGCGATCTGGGCATCGCCTCGGACATGACGGTGGCGTCGGCCCACCGCTCGCCGGACCGGGTGCGCCGGGTGATGGACGAGGCCGTCCGGCGGGGGGTGAGGGTCTTCGTGGTGGGGGCGGGGGCGGCCGCCCACCTCGCGGGGGTCGTCGCCGCCCATACCGCGCTGCCGGTCATCGGCGTGCCCGTCGACTCGTCGCCGCTCGGCGGGTTCGACGCGTTGCTGTCGACGGTGCAGATGCCCCCCGGGGTCCCCGTGGCCACGGTAGCGGTCGGGAAGGCGGGGGCCACGAACGCGGCGGTCCTCGCGGCGCAGATTCTCGCGCTCGGCGACCCGGATGTCCGCGCGCGTCTGGACGCCTATCGCCGGGGGCTGGCCGAGAAGGTGGAACAGGCGGCGGCCGGCCTCGAGCCGGTGTGAGAGTCAGGAGTCTGCACCGTGGAACGGCGCGGATTCCTGTAGGTTGGTTGGGCGCCAAGCGGAGGCCGCAGCGCGACCTTGTGGTCGCATTCGGCGACGACTGGCGGGCTAGCGCGGCCAGGGCGCGGCGCCGAGCATCAGCATCAGCAGCGCCTTCTGGGTGTGGAGCCGGTTCTCGGCCTGATCGAAGACCGCGGAGCGCGGTCCGTCGATGACGTCCGGGTCCACCTCCTCACCGCGGTGGGCCGGCAGGCAGTGCATGAAGAACGCACTGCGGCCGGCTTGCGCCATCAGGTCGCCGGTCACCCGGTACGCTTCGAACGCTTCCCGCCGCCCCGTCGCCTCCGCCTCCTGACCCATCGACGTCCACACGTCGGTGTAGACGGCGTCCGCCCCCCGGACCGCTTCGACGGGGTCGTCGCACCGGACGATCTCGGCGCCGTGCCGGGCTGCGTGGCCCGCGGCGGCCACGGTCGCCGCGGGCAGGGCGTAGCCGGCGGGCGACGCCAGCCGCAAACGGATCCCGAGCATCGCCGCGGCGTGGGTGAGCGAGGTGGCCACGTTGTTGCCGTCGCCGACGTACGCCAGGGTCACCCCGCGCACGTCGCCGAACCGCTCGCGCAGGGTCAGGCAGTCGGCGAGGGCCTGACACGGGTGCTCCTCGTTGGTCAGGGCGTTCACGACCCGCAGCCTCGTCGTGGCCCGGGCGATCTCGCGCAGCCTCGACTGCTGGAACGTGCGGATGGCGGCGACCGAGATCCACCGCTCGAGGGTGCGGGCGACGTCCGCCAGGGCCTCGCGTGTACCCAGGGCGTCGGCCGACGGCGGGCAGGTGACGATGCCCCCCAGCTCCTGCATCGCGATCTCGAACCCCGTGCGCGTGCGCAGCGACGGCTTGTCGAACAGCAGGGCCAGGGAGTGCCCGGCCAACGCTCGGCTCGTGGGGGCGTCCGCGCCCATCCCTCGCTCGCGCTTCAGCCGCGCCGCGAGGGCGAGGCAGGTCTCGAGCGCATCCGGTGTCAGGTCCAGCACCGAAAGGTAGGTGCGGGCGGACGGGGGCGGGGGAGACGGGATGGCGACGCCGGCGTCCCGCAGGGTCTCGCTGGTGCTCATGGCTTCGTCGGGGCTTCGTGCGCCGTCCGTCACGCCGGGGGCGGAGGGCGCGCCGAGGTCGCCCGCCTCAGGTCCGGTAGTCCGCGTTGATGTGGATGTACTCGGCGCTGAAATCGCAGGTCCACACGGTGGCGGCGCCCGCGCCGCCGGTGCCGAGGTCGAGCGTGATCGCCACCTCCGGCGTCCGCATGTGCTCGGCCGCCGCCGGTTCGCGGTCGCTGAAGATCTGCTCGTCGCGAAAGAGCTCCACGCCGCCGATGGCGACCCGGGCGCGGCCGAGGTCGAACCCCACCCCGGCCCGGCCCGCCACCGCCACGATGCGGCCCCAGTTGGGGTCGCCGCCGTGGACCGCGGTCTTGACGAGCGGCGAGTTGGCGATGGCCCGCGCCGCCTGCTTGGCCTCGGCCTCGGTGTGGGCGCCGGTCACGCCGACGGAGACGAGCCTGGTCGCTCCCTCTCCGCCCTTCACCACGGCGAGGGCGAGCTCGTGGCAGACGGCGTGGAGGGCCTCGACGAACGCGGGATACGACGCCTCGTCGATGACCGCGTCCGAGCACCCGTTGGCCAGGGCCAGCACCATGTCGTTCGTCGAGGGCTCGCCGTCGACGGTGATGGCGTTGAAGGTCGTCTCGGCCGCCTCCCCCAGGGCGCGCCGCAGGAGAGGCGGCTCGACGGCGGCGTCGGTGGTCAGGAACGCGAGCATCGTCGCCATGTTCGGCTCGATCATCCCGGCTCCCTTGGCGATGCCGCCGACGTGGAACCGGCCGCACACCGCCTCGGCCCGAACCGCCGCTTCCTTGGGCCATGGATCGGTGGTCATGATGGCCTCGGCCGCCGCCGCGTGCCCGTCGGGGCCGAGCGACCCGGCGGCCTGGCCGATGCCCTGCCGCAGCTTGTCGCGCTCGAGGTACGCGCCGATGACCCCGGTCGACGACACGAGCACCTGTTCGACCGGGCAGCCGACGAGGTCGGCGGTGGTGACCGCCATGTCGCGCGCGTCGGCCAGCCCCCGCTCGCCGGTGCAGGCGTTGGCGCAGCCGCTGTTGACGACCACCGCCACCGTGGTGGCGTCCGATCGCCGCAGGTGCTCGCGGGTCACCGTGACCGGGGCGGCCACCGCGAGGTTGGTGGTGAAGATGCCGGCCGACCGGGCCGGCGGCGTCGACACCAGCAGCGCCAGGTCGAGCCCCGACGCCTTGATGCCGCAGGCGACCCCGGCGGCCCGGAAGCCGGCCGGCGCGGTGATGCCCCTGGGAATGCGTTCGAGCATGAGTGTCCCCTACGGGCTTCCCCGCCGCGGCCCGCGGCCCCGCGAGCCGCCGAGCTCGATGACCACCGCGTACTGCGCGCAGCGCCTGAACCACTCGCACGCCTGGCAGTCGGTCATGATCTTCTCGGGCAGCCACGTGTGCGGCACGATCGAGAACCCCTGGGCGATGAAGGCACGGGGTATGTGGGTGAACGCGCACACCCGCGCCGCGCCCTGACGGCGCCCGCCGGCGACGAGGGCGGCGAGCAGCCGCGCGCCGATGCCGCCGCCGCGCTCGGGGGCGGCGACCACCAGTGACCGCACCTCGGACATGGTCTTGCTCAGCGGGGCGAGCTCTCCGCATCCGATCACCTCGCCGTCGCGGGTCGCGACGAGGAACCGGGGCACATGGCGCAGGATGTCGGCGGTGGAGCGGGGCAGCAGCATCCCGGGGCCGACGTTGGCGGCGACCAGCCGGTCGATGGCGTCGACGTCCGCGCGCCTGGCGGAGCGGATCGACACCGCCGCCGCGGCCGGCGCCGGGCCCGGGGTCTCCGTCCCGGGATTAACGGAAACGGTGGACGTGGTGATCATCGGGTCGTTCTCGGGTGGCGCCGGGTCTTCACCGCGGGTCCTGCGGCTGTGATGCCTCGGTCGCGGCCTGATCGACCACGCGGTCGAGAATAGTCAGTCCCTCGTCGACCTCGGCGTCCGAGACGTTGAGCGGCGGCAGCAGGCGCACCACGCGCCCCGCGGTGCGGTTGACGAGCAGGCCCTGCGCAAGCGCGAGCTCGACGACCCGGGTCGCGACCGCCTCGGGCATCTCGAGGCCGCGCATCAGGCCGGCCCCGCGCACGTCGGTGACGATCGGAAAGCGCTTCGACAGGGCCTCCAGGCCGTCGGCCAGGCGCGCGCCCGCCGCCCGCACCCGCTCGAGTCCGCCCTGCTCGAGGGCGTCGAGGAACACCAGCGCGGCGCGGCAGGCGAGCAGGTTGCCGCCGTAGGTGGTCCCGTGGTCGCCCGGCGATACCGCGTCGGCGACGGCCTGGCTCATCAGGATCGCGCCAACCGGC
The DNA here is from genome assembly GCA_965207615.1 of Vicinamibacterales bacterium. GTDB lineage: Bacteria > Acidobacteriota > Vicinamibacteria > Vicinamibacterales > UBA8438 > JAJEEA01. The sequence continues at coordinate 4,595,092 of CBDBMZ010000003.1, read as the reverse complement.
ATTCCCGCGCCCAGGGCCTTCCCGAGGGCCATCAGGTCCGGGCGCAACCCGAGCGTCGCCGAGTGGAAGGGGCGGCCGGTGCGGCCCAGCCCGCACTGGATCTCGTCGGCGATGAGCAGCGCCCCGGTCCGCTCGCACGCCGCGTTCACCGCCTCGGCGAACGCCGGGGTCAGGGGCCACACCCCGCCCTCGCCCTGAATCGGCTCCAGGATGATGGCGGCGACGTCCGGTCCCACCGCGCCCTCCACGGCCCCGGGGTCGGTGGGGGACACGAAGTCGACCCCCGGGAGAAGGGGCTCGAAGGGACGGCGGTACCCGGGTTCCCACGTCGCCGACAGCGAGCCGAAGGTGCGGCCGTGGAACGAGCGCTCGAGGGCCACGATCCGCGTCCGGCCGGTCTCGCCGCGCGTGTGCCAGTAGCGGCGCGCGAACTTCAGGCAGCCCTCCACCGCCTCGGTCCCGCTGTTGCAGAAGAACGCCCGCGGCAGGCCCGAGAGCGCCGCGAGGCGCCGCCCCACCTGTCCCTGCAGGGGATGGAAGTAGAGGTTGGACGTGTGGACGAGGGTGCGGGCCTGGTCGGCGAGGCCCGCCGCCAGCCCCGGATGGGCGTGCCCGAGCGACGCCACGCCGAGCCCCGACAGGAAGTCGAGGTAGCGCCGGCCGTCGGCGTCGTGGACGTAGCTTCCCTCGCCCCGGGTCAGGACCACCGGCACCCGCTTGTAGACCTGCAGCAGGTGCTCGCTCTCGAGCGCCTGGACGTCCTGCGCCCCGGCCGCTTCCGTCGTTCCTGTCGACATCGACTGCTCTTCTCTCTTCGTTGCGCCCCGTCGAACTTCTCGTTCCGCCCCGCCGGGTCGCGCCTCCCGGGCGGAAATACCCTCGCGGTCCGCCGCGCCAATCGACGGTAGATGGCCGATGGGCCGGTTGCCCGCCGCCCTGCTCCCGTTCGCGGCTGCGCGGTCGCTGACCGGCACGACCGTCCACGGTCCGGGTTCGGCGACCGTCGGCGGTTCCCACCCGGGCTGCTACCGGTGGGTCACGTCCCCATCCTCGGACACGGACGTGGGTTCGCGGCGCGCGATCGTTGACGAATCACGGGACCCCTACCCGACGTTCGGTCATGACGCGGCACTATGCGATCACCGACCCGGGACGACCGTCCAGGTCGCGCGTGCGCCGGCCGTCGACGATCTCCACGCGGGCGACTCCCTTGCGCCGCGCGTGGCGGCAGGCGTTCAGCTTGGCCACCATGCCGGCGCTGGCGCGGCCGTCGGCGATGAGCCGCCCGAGCGTCGCGTCGTCGATCGAGGGCAGCGTGTCGCCGTGCGGGTCGAGGACGCCGGCGGTGCCGCCCGCGACGAGCAGCCTCGCGGCCCGGAACCGGGCCGCGAGGCCTCCGGCCAGAGTATCGGCATTGACGTTCAGCAACTGTCCATCCGCGTCGGCGCCGATGCTCGCGACGACCGGCACGAACCCGGCCGCGCACAGGGTCTCGAGCAGGGTCGGCGGGGCATCACCCTCGGGTTGCCCCACGAACTCCAGATCGACCACCGACCCGTCGGCGGCGGCGTAGGGCGCGGCGCGCCCGACCGCGGCCACCCCCGCATCGGCCGCGGTCAGGCCGACGGCGCGGACGCCGGCGGCGCGGGCGGCGGCGACGAGCCGCGTGTTGACCTGTCCCGCGAGCATCGCCACCACGACGTCGAGGGTCGGGGCGTCGGTGATCCGCAGGCCGTCGACGGCCCGCTTGGCGATGCCGCGCCGCGCCAGCTCCGCGTCGACCTCCCGTCCCCCGCCGTGCACCACCACGAGGGCGGCGCCGGCCGCGAGGCGCCCGATGGCCGCCGCGACGTCCCGGCGCTGCTCCGGCTCCGCGAGGAGCTCGCCGCCCAGCTTGAGGACGACCCTGGCCGTCGGGGTCATGACAGGCCGGCCGCTTCGCCGAGGCCGAAGGCGACGTTCAGGTTCTGGATGGCCTGCCCCGCCGCGCCCTTGACCAGGTTGTCCAGGCACGCCACGAGCACGAGGCGCCGCGACGGGGCGTCGAGCTTCCAGCCGATGTCGCACAGGTTGGTGTGCGTGACGTGCTTGATCTCGGGCAGGGCGTCGCCGGTGAGGCGGACGAACGGCGCGCCGGCGTAGGCCTGCTCCAGCGTGTCGGCCACTTGCGCGGCGCTGACGTCCTGCCGGGTCCTCACGTAGATGGTCTCGAGAATGCCCCGGTCGAGGGGCACGAGATGGGGCGTGAACGTGACCGGCCGCCCCAGCTCCTGCTCGATCTCGGCGCCGTGGCGGTGGGCGAGCACGCCGTAGGCGGCGACGCTGCCGTGGCACTCCGAGAAATGCGTGCGCTCCGTCGGCTTCTTGCCGGCCCCGGAGATGCCGGACTTGGCGTCGATGATGACGTCCCCGTCGTCGTCGAGGAGGCCGGCGTCGGCCAACGGGCGGAGGGCCAGCAGCGCCGCCGTCGGGTAGCATCCCGGGCAGGCCACGAGGCGCGCGTCCGGCAGCGCCGCGCGGCAGTGCTCGGTGAGGCCGTAGACCACCGGCTCGTCGATGTCCGGCGTCGCGGGATACCAGTGGCGGCGCTCGGCCGCATCACGCAGCCGGAACGTGCCGGAGAGGTCGAAGACCCGGACCCCGCGGGCGACGAGGTCGGGGCCGACCTCCGCCGCGACGGCGTCCGGCAGCGTCAGGAACACCGCCCGCGTCTCCGCCGCGAGCCGGTCCAGGGAGAGCGGCGTCACGTCGCCGTCCCAGATGCGGGCGAGCGCGGGGAGGCGTCGGACGCCCTCGGCGGATCCCGATCCCATGGCCGCGGTGACGGTGACGGACGGATGGCGCGCGGCCAGCCTGAGCAGTTCCTGGCCGGCGTATCCGGTGGCCCCGGCGACCCCGACCGCAAGCGTAGACGACATTTTGTATATTTATACATCTGATCTGGCCGCGAGGTCAACGCGGCCGCGCGTGGTTCTCGGCGCGGCGGATGGCGCGGGTCGAACATGAGGCGGCCCGATAGCTGGTGACGGACGGCATGCGGCGCCGGGAGGCGACGGCCTCCGTCGTCGCGGGGCGACTTGACAGGGAATCGCGGCGGTGTATATAAATCCAAGTGTGTGAATAAATATGAAGGGTCGCCGCCAGTCCGCGATACTCGAGCTCGTCTCCGGCCGACCGGTCCGCAGCCAGGACGCGTTGCGCCGGTTGTTGGCGGCGATGGGCATCCCGGCGACCCAGGCCACGATCTCCCGCGACGTCAAGGAGCTCGGGCTGGTCAAGCGGGCCGCCGACGGCGCGTACCAGGCGGCCCGGGGAGCGGCGGCGGCCCCGGCGATCCCTGACGAGCGGGTCCGGCGCGCCGTCGCCGAATACCTGCGGCACGTCGAACGGGTTCAACAGTTTCTCGTGCTGAAGACGGACCCCGGACAGGCGCAGCCGCTGGCGTTCGCGCTCGATCACGCCGCGTGGCCGGAGGTCGTCGGCACCGTCGCCGGCGACGACACGATTCTCGTGGTCCTGCGGACCGAGGGCAGCGCCCGGACGGTGGGCCGCCGAGTCGAACGGTGGGTGGCCGGCGAGGAGCCAGCGCCGTAGACGGCGCGCAACCACGGAGGGTTGGTAGCCGCCGAGCGGGGACCGCGGCGGGATCATCCCCGGTGGGGATGGGGATTCCGCCGTCGCGAAATGTCGGCGGCGACGCTCGGCGGGCCGAGGGCGACCCGGGCCTGGGGCGTGCCAGCGGTCGGGCGGCAGCGGCGGAGCCGCGAGGCGGCGGACTGCCGGGGCAGAGGAGAAGAGAAGTAGATGGAGCGTGTGATACTCGCGTATTCGGGCGGCCTCGACACGTCGGTCGCAATTCCCTGGCTGGCCGAGAAGTACGACGCCGAGGTCGTGGCCGTGACCCTGGACCTCGGGCAGGGGAAGGAGCTCGACGACGTCCGCGAGCGCGCGATGGCGGTGGGCGCCATCCGCTGCCACGTCCTCGACGTCCGCACCGAGTTCGCCGACGAGTACGTCCTCCCCGCCCTGCAGGCGGGGGCGCTCTACGAAGGGCAGTACCCGCTGGCGACCGCGCTCGGCCGTCCCCTGATCGCCAGGCGCCTCGTCGAGATCGCGGAGATGGAGTCGGCCACCGCGATCGCCCACGGGTGCACCGGCAAGGGCAACGACCAGGTCCGGATAGACGTGTCGGCGCGGGCGTTGAACCGGGCCATCCGGGTCATCGGCCCGGCCCGCGAGTGGGGCATGTCGCGCCCCGCCGAGATCGAGTACGCCCGGGAGCGCGGGATTCCCGTGCCCGCGACCGTCGACAGCCCCTACAGCACCGACCTGAACCTGTGGGGCAAGTCCATAGAGTGCGGGGTGCTCGAGGACCCCTGGACCGAGCCGCCGGAGGAGGTCTACACGCTCACGAAGTCGCCGGCCGATGCGCCCGATGCGCCCGCCTACGTGAGCCTCGACTTCGAGCGGGGGGTGCCGACCGCGGTCAACGGCGTGACGATGCCGCTCGTCGAGCTCATCGCGAGCCTCGAGACGATTGCCGGTGCCCACGGCGTCGGGCGCATCGACATGTGCGAGAACCGGCTCGTGGGCATCAAGTCGCGGGAGATCTACGAGGCCCCCGCCGCCGCCGTGCTGCACGCCGCCCACCGCGAGCTGGAGAGCCTGGTCATCCCCCGCGATCTCGACCGCATCAAGACCGGTCTGGCCCCGGTGTACGCCGACCTCGTGTACAACGGCCTGTGGTTCACCCCGACCCGCCGCGCCATCGACGCCCTCGTCGCCGACGTGCAGCGGCGGGTCACCGGCACCGTCCGCCTCAAGCTGTTCAAGGGCGACTGCCGGGTGGTCGGGCGCAAGTCGCCGCACGCCCTCTACGACGAGGCGCTCGCGACCTACGACGAGGGCGACCAGTTCGACCACACCGCGGCCGAGGGCTTCATCCGGATCTGGGGGCTGCCGGTCGAGCTCGCGGCGGCCAAGGCTGTCCCGGCGGAGGCCGCGCCCGCCGAGGCTGCCCCGGCGAAGGCCGCGCCGGTCTCCTGACCGCCAATCGTCGCCCATGATTTCGCTTGGCGCCCAATCGACCCTTCAGGGCTCCGCGCCGTCGAGGCGCAGGCTCCTCGACGGCTTCCGCACGGCATGACTCACCTGTGGTCCGGCCGGTTCGACGCCGCCCCCGACGAGGAGGTCTTCGCGTTCCAGGCGTCGTTCGCGTTCGACCGGCGGCTGTTCGAGGACGACGTCACCGGCAGCCTCGCGTGGGCCGATGCCCTCGCCGGCGCCGGCGTGCTGTCGGACGGGGACGCGGCCGCGATCCGCGACGCCCTCGTCGAGATCCGCGACCGGGGACGCGGCGACCCCGCGTTCGTCGACGGGCCGGACGAGGACGTCCACGCCTTCGTCGAGCGGAAGCTGATCGAGCGCGTCGGCGACGCCGGGAAGCGGCTGCACACCGGCCGGTCGCGGAACGAGCAGGTGGCGCTCGACCTTCGGCTGTACCTGCGCCGGCGCATCGCGGTCATCCAGCGGGAAGTGGTGGCCCTGGTCGATGCCCTCGCGGGCCGGGCGGAGTCGGCGGGCACGGCGCTGATGCCTTCCTATACGCATCTGCGGCGGGCCCAGCCCATTCTCGTCGCTCACTACTTCCTGGCCCACGCCGCCGCCCTTCGCCGCGCCCATCGTCGTTTCGAGATCGCGCGGGACGAGGCCGACGCGCTGACCCTCGGCTCCGGGGCCATCGCCGGGTCGAGCTACGACGTCGACACCGCCGCCCTCGCCCGGAGCCTCGGGTTCTCGCGGGTGGTCGCCAACAGCCTCGACGCCACCGCGGACCGGGACTTCGTGTCCGGCTTCCTGCACGCCTGCGCCGGCGTCATGGTCCACCTGAGCCGGCTCGCCGAGGACCTCGTCATCCTGACGAGCGAGGAGTTCGGGTTCCTGGGTCTGTCCGACGCCGTCACCACGGGCAGCAGCCTGATGCCGCAGAAGAAGAACCCGGACCCCCTCGAGCTGGTGCGGGGCAAGACGGGCCGGGTCATCGGCCGGCTCGCCGGCTGGCTGACCACGGCGAAGGGGTTGGCCAGCGGCTACAACAAGGACCTCCAGGAGGACAAGGAGGCGGTCTTCGACGCCGAGGACACCGTGATGGGCTCGCTTCGCGCCACCGCGGCGGTCGTCCGCACCCTGACGCTGGACCCGGCCCGGACCGGTGCCGCGGCGTCGGGGCTCGCGCTCGCGACCGACGTCGCCGATCTGCTGGTGGCCCGGGGCGTCCCGTTTCGCGAGGCGCACGAGGTCGTGGGTCGCATCGTCCGCGACCTCGTCGCGGGCGGGCGCAACTTCGCGTCGCTGACCCCGGACGAGTGGCAGGGCTACCACGAGCGTCTCGACGCGGACGGCGCGGCCCGGATCAGCGCGCGCGGCTCCGTCGAGGCCCGCCGGACCCCCCAGTCGACGGGGCCGGAGGCGGTGGCCGCGGCGCTCGGCGAGACCCGCCGCTGGGTCGACGCGGCGGGACGCTGAGCCGTCCTGGGCGACGGACCCGTTCGTGCGAGTGGACACGGGGCCGTTTACGCGAGAGGACGAGAGTAGTAGAATGGCCTCACTGCTGCATCGTCGACCGCCGGAGCCGCCCTGCAGCGAGGGTTTCGTGGCCCGGCCGTCGGCGTGTCCGTCCTTGCAGCGCAACGCGAATCTTTCCTGAAGCGACGGAACTGGTGGTTCACGTTTTCGCAACTCGGGACATCCGTCCGGCGGACGGGGCTGGCAGCCCGTGGTGAAACCCCGCGTTGCACCGGTCGCGTGCAGCGAGGCCTTCCGCCACGGCGCGTGTGGCCTCGGGGGCGGCGTTCCGCCTCGTCGATGAACGACGGAACCAGAAGACCGGATGCCATGCAACCGGGGAACGACGCGGTCGGGCGCCGCGTTGCGCCGGCCACTAGCCGGGCTCTTGCCGGGGGCGGTTGGCGTGCGTGACACGGGGCCCGGAACAATCCCATCGCCGTTCGTATCAGTCGTCGGCACTTCGAGCGACCGCCGAACCATCCCACCAATCTGAACCAACCTGAGAGGGATTCATGGATCAGCGCCGGGTGCGCCTGGGTGACGTTCTGGACGACTACTGTCCACGCGAGCGCCGGGTGACCAATCATGCCGTCGTGGCCATCGTCGACAACGACATCAAGTTGACCCGATGCACGACGTGCGACACCGAGCACCCCTACAAGGCGGCGCGGGTGCCTCCGCGCCGGCAGACGCGATTGGTGGCGGCCCTCTCGAACGCGGGCGCCGACGGGACGCTGATCGCCACGCCGGCGGCGCAGGCGGCGCCGAAGCCGCCGCCCCCGGCGGCCGCATCCCGGGCGATCGCGCCCCCGGCCGCCAGGCCGCTCGCCGCCGCTTCCCAGGTGGTCGCGCCCCGGGCTGCCGCGTCCCCGGGCGTCGCGGCCCCGGCCGCCAGGCCGCTTGCCGCCGCGGCCCCGGCCGCCAGGCCGCTCGCTGCCGCGCCTCCCGGCGTCGCGGCCTCTGAAGTCACGGCCCCGGACGTCCCGCTGCCGGTGGTGAGCCGTCCCCCTCAAACGGCGCACGTCGATTCGGTCCGCCGACCGCTGATCCGGGCCACCCTCGGCCGGCCCGACCCCGCCGTGGCGTCCCGGCCGGCGCCGGTGTTCACGATGCGGGAGCAGGAGGGTCGCGCCGGCAACGTCGATCGGGGGAACTCGTCGCGCCGGCGCCGCAACGGGGCGCGGCCGGGCGTCGAGCCGAACGGGAACCGGGCCGAGGGCTATCCCGGCCAGTTCACCCGGGGCGGGTACGGCAAGAACGAGTCGAAATCGGCCCGTCGCAACGGAAACGGGCGCCCGGAACGGTTCAACAGGACCTCGTCCAGGAGCCGCGGCAAGAGCCGGTCGCGATGACCACGGCCGCGGCAAACCGGGGTGACCACGCGTCCGGGGTCGAGGTGAGCGAGAGGCCCGAGGCGAGCGCCCCGCGGGGAGCCGGTCGGCCCCGGTCCCGGGCGTTCCGGTTTCGCCGCTTGCGGGGGTTGGTGCTGCGGTTGGCGCGCAGCCGCTCGGCCGCGTTCGCGGCCGGCTCGGCCCTGCTCGCGCCGGCCATCGCGGTGACCGCCGCCGACTATTCCTGGGAGAGCTGGCTCACCGATGGGCTCGGCCTCGCCGGCCTCGCGACCGGGGTGGCGCTGATCCTGACCGCGCTGGGGGGGCGCCGTCCCGACTGGATCGACCCGGCCTAGCTGTCTGCGTCGCAGGGTGCAGACTCTTGCAGGGTCGGTTGGACGGCAATTCGGAGCCGTCGGCGACGATTCCCGGGTCACCAGGGTCGGTCGTGCGCCGAGCGGAGCTGCCGGCGACGATTGGCGCGCTCGCGGCGCGCGGCAGCCCCGCGTCGCCCCGCTCGAGATGCCGCGGGGCGCTTGGCCGAGGCGCCTCGTTCGGAACGTCCACGGTTCCCTGAAGGCAATCCCGTGCCCCATCGTTCCGTACCTCCCTCCGCGCCGGCCGCGGCCAGCCGCCACCTGACCGGCGAGCCGATCCGGTACTACCGGCCCCGCGGCGGCCCGGAGACGCGGCGGCTCGTCGACGAGGGGTTCCAGGCGTTCAACGCCGGGCGCCTGCGCGAGGCCTGTCACGTCTTCACCGACAAGATGCTCGATCCGGCGAACGACACCACCGTCGGCCTCACCGTGGCCGGGGCGCTGACCCCGGCCGGGCTCGGCGGCTGCGTCATCGAGCTGATGGAGCGTGGCCTCGTCGACTTCGTCGTCAGCACCGGGGCGAACCTCTACCACGACCTGCACTACGCGCTGAACTTCACGCTGCACCGCGGCTCGCCGTTCCTCGACGACGTCGAGCTGCACGACGACGGCGTCATCCGCATCTACGACGTGCTGTTCCCGGCCCGGGTGCTGCTGGAAACGGACGCGTACCTGCGCGACTTCCTCGCCCGCCGGCCCTTCGACGGCCCGGTGTCGTCGGCCGCGCTCCACCAGGAGATCGGGCGCGACCTGATGGCCCGCACGCCCGGGTGCGAGGCCCACTCGGTGGTGGCCGCCGCCGCGGCGGCGGGGGTGCCGGTCTACACGTCGTCGCCGGGGGACAGCTCGATCGGCATGAACCTCGCGTCTCACCAGCTCCTGCGCGGCGGCGGCTGCCTGCTCGACCCGGGGCGCGACGTCAACGAGGTGGCGGCCATCATCCTCGGGGGGACCACCAACGGCTGCCTGATCCTGGGCGGCGGGTCGCCCAAGAACTTCTACCTGCAGGGCCAGCCGACGCTGTGGGAGATCTACGGCATCCCCAAGGGGGGCACCGACTACTTCATCCAGATCACCACCGACCAGGTCGTCTGGGGCGGTCTGTCGGGGGCGACGCCTTCCGAGGCGGTGAGCTGGGGCAAGGTCAAGCCGGGCCGGCTGCCCGACGCGGTCGTCGCCTACTGCGACTCCACCATCGCCTTCCCGATCCTGTGCGAGTACGTCGTCGGGTCGGAGCGCGGCCGGCGCCCGCCGCGCCGGCTCATCGACCGGCGCGAGGCGCTGCTGGCCGAGCTCGAGGCGCAGGCCCGGTCCGCGGCCGGTCCCGGAGAGGAATGACGGGCATGTCCGATCGCGCCTGGTCCGTCGCCGTCCGCATCGAGTTCTGCTACGGGCATCGCCTGCTCGACCACCCCGGACGGTGCCGGCACGCCCACGGCCACAACGCGGTGGCCGAGGTCGAGGTGCGCGCGGCCGCGCTCGACTCCCGCGACATGGTGTGCGACTTCGCCGACCTCAGGCGCGCCGTCGAAGCCTGGGTGGACCGGGAGCTCGACCACAAGATGATCCTGAAGCGCGGCGATCCACTCGTCGAGGCGCTGCAGTCGGTCGGCGAGCCCGTCCACGTGATCGACGCCAACCCGACCGCCGAACGGATCGCCCGCCTCATCCACGACGTCGCCGCGGACGCCGGCCTTCCCGTGGTGCGGGTGACGTTGTGGGAGACCCCGTCGTCGTTCGCGACCTACGGCGAGGCCGGCGGGTAGCCCCTGTCGCAACTCCCGACGGCTCCGTTGGAGCTACGGCGCGGGCTCCTGCGCGATTTCGATCAACACCTTGGCCGCCGCCTGGGTTCCCAGGATGACCCGGCGCTCGCCGCCGGCGCGGAGGCAGACGCGGTCGGCGACGGGGTCGCGGGCCTCGACCTCTATCGACTGGCCCGGCTTCAGCCCCTGGGCCTCGAGGAACTGAAGGAACGTGGTGTCCTGGTCGGCGATCCGGGTGACGGTCACCGGGGTCCCGAGCGGACACTTGAGGAGCGAATGGTAGCGGTGCGACTCCATCGCGCCGTCGGCGCTCGGGATCGGGTCGCCGTGCGGATCGACGGACGGATGGCCGAGCATGGCGTCCATGCGGTCGATGAGGCGGTCGGACACCACGTGCTCGAGCTTCTCGGCGTCGTCGTGGACGTCGGTCCAGCTCATGCCCATGATCTCCACGAGAAACTGCTCGATCAGGCGATGGCGCCGCAGGACCATGGCGGCCAGCTTGGCCCCGGCGGGCGTGAGCCGGACCCCGGCGTACGGCTCGTACTCGACCAGCCCCGACTCGGCGAGCGCCTTGACCATGGTCGTGGCGGTGCCCGGGGCGACGCCGACCGCGGTGGCGAGCTGACCCATCGGCACGAGGCGCCGGTCGTCGCTGACCGTCTCCGCCTGGTACAGGGCCTTCAGGTAGTTCTCGACGGTGGCGGAAGGGAGCATGGGATTCCCGGTCGTACCGCCGCGTCACGCCCCGGTGGCGGCGGGCCTGATATTCTGCATCGTGCTTCCGCCGAAAGGGAACCGTCAATACGGCGGCCGCTCGCCGAAGCCGGACGTTCGTGCCGCATCGGCGCTGCTGGTAGGATCGGTTGCCGCCGTCGCCGACTGGACCATGGATCTCGACACCACCGACTGGTCGGGGGAGGGTGCGTTCACCCAGACCCTGATCGACGCCGTCCGCGGGCTGGGCCAGGTGGACTCTCTCCGGGTCGAGGACGCCCGCTCGTCCCGGTCCGACGTCGACTACAACTTCATCAGCAACGAGGTGTTCGTCCGGTTTCGCACCCGCGAGGCGGTGCGGCGCACGAAGGTGCTGGGCCTGCTGCCGGTGAGCCGGACCGTCCACGAGCCGGTGATGACGGTGGCCGACCTGGAGCAGGCCCTGGGCGGGCTCGAGGAGGTCGGGCTGCCCGACTACGCCGACGAGGGCATGCTGCAGTACCTGCGGACCGAGCGCATCGTTCCGCCCTACCAGACCCGCGGCTACAAGCTCGTGGAGCTGGTCCGCGTCTACGAGGCCGGCACCCCGCGTCGCAACGACCATGGCTGAGATCGCGGAGGTGCGCCAGCGGGTGCGCCAGACGATAGAGCAGGCCCGGCTCGACGCGACGGAGCGCCGCGCCCGGGCCGCGGTCGCCGGCGAGCAGGGCCGGTGCTTCGTCGAGCGCGTCGCCACCCCGGTGGCCCGGCAGCTCGTGTCGGTGCTGCGGGCCGAGGGCTTCGTATTCCGCCTGTCGACGCCGGCGGGGGCGGTGCGGCTGGTGTCGGACCGGCGCCGCGAGGACTTCATCGACGTCGCGGTCGACGCGACGGACGACGCGGTGACCATCCTGACCACGGTGAGCCACGTCCGGGGCGGGCGCGTCCTCACCACCGAGCGGCCCCTCGCCGCCGACCTCGGCATCGACGCACTCACCGAACAGCACGTGCTCGACTTCTTCCTCGACGCAATTCGCGTGTTCGTGGAGCGCTGAGGCCGCGCGACGTTGCGGCCACGGCGCGGCCCCTGGTCGCGTCGGGAGTCTCGCCGGCGCGAGAGAACTCCTGCGCGGCGATTCCGCGGGGCGGTGCCTGCCGTCGGACTCGACGGGTCGGCGTGTGCCCCTCAGATCACCCCGGACTGCTCCATCGCGGCGATGCGGGCCGCGTCGTAGCCCAGATCCCCGAGCACCGCGTGGGTGTGCTGCCCGAGCACGGGCGGCGGGGTACGCACGCTGCCCGCCGTGCCGGTCATCTTGACGGGAACACCGAGGACCTGAATGGCTCCCGCGTTCGGGTGGGTCATCGGGAGCACCATCATCCGCTCCTGGAGCTGCGGGTCCGACAGCACCTCGGCGAGGTCGCGCACGGCGCCGCACGGCACGCCCGCCCGTTTCAGTCCATCGAGCCAGTGGCTCCGGGGTTGCGTGCGCAGCCGCTCGCCCAGCAGGGGGCGCAGCGCGTCCTGGTTCTCGACCCGGCCCTTGTTGGCGGCGAAGCGAGGGTCCTCGGCCAGCTCCGGCGCGCCGATGACGTCGCAGAACTTCGCGAAGAGCGAGTCGTTGCCGGCCGCCACCACGAGATCGCCGTCCGACGCGGTGAGGGTCTCGTAGGGCACGATGGTCGGGTGCTGGTTGCCCAGGCGGGGCGGCGCGCCGCCGATGGCGAAGGAGATACCGGCCTGGTAGGTCAGGAGGGCCGCGACCGAGTCGAGCATCCCGACGTCGATGAACTGCCCCCGGCCGGTGCGCTCGCGCGCGAGCAGCCCCATGGCCACGCCGTAGGCGGCGAACATGCCGGAGGCGATGTCGGCGATGGCCACCCCGAGCCGGTACGGGGTGCCGTCCGGGGCGCCGGTGATGCTCATCAGGCCGCCCTCACCCTGCATCACCGCGTCGTAGCCCGGCTCCGCGCGCCGCGGGCCGGTCTGGCCGAACCCGGAGATCGAGCAATAGACCAGTCGGGGATGGGCCGCCGACACCGCGTCGTAGCCGAGCCCCTGGCGCTCGAGGGTGCCGGGGCGGAAGTTCTCGACGAGGACGTCCGCCTCGGCGACGAGCCGGTCGAGGACGGCCCGGCCCTCGGGGTGCTTGAAGTTGAGGGTGACGCTCTCCTTGTTGCGGTTGACGCTCATGAAGTAGGAGCTCTCGCCGTTCTGGAACGGCGGCCCCCAGCCCCGCGTGTCGTCGCCCTTGACGGGCTGCTCGACCTTGATGACCCGGGCCCCCATGTCGGCCAGCATCATCGTGCAGTACGGGCCGGAGAGCACCCGCGTGAGGTCGAGGACGGTGAACCCGGCCAGTGGGCCCCCGGTGGTCGGATCGGTGTCGGCAACGTTGTCGTTCATGGTCGTCCAGTCTTCTGCGGGGTTCGTGGTGGCGCGGCGGGCCGCCGTGCGTGCGGTCTCCGTGACTCGCCTCGGGTCGGCCGGGTCAGGGGTCTGCCTCGAGCACCCGTCCCAGCGTCGCGAGTCCGTCCCGCAACGGTCCGGCCTCGCCCCCGATGCCGAGCCTGATGTGGTGTTCCAGGCCGAAATGGGAACCCGGCACGACGAGCACGCCGTGCTCCACGCGCAGCCGCTCCGCCAGTTCGGCCGAGGGCCGGGCGCCCGGATAGCGTATCAGGGTCACGCCTCCCGCTTCCGGCGGGATCTGGCGGACGGCGGGGTGGCGGGTGGCCCACTCGGCCACGACGGCCTGGTTCTCGCGCAGGATGCGCCCGGTGCGCGCGAGCAGCTCCTCGCGGCGCCGCGGCTCGAGGGCCACCCGGGCGAGCAGGTCGCTGACCGCGCCGGGCGCGATCGACGTGTAGTCGCGGCGCTCCCACAGGGCTTCGATCAGCCCGGCGGGCCCGGCCAGCCACCCGATGCGCAGGCCCGGGAGGCCGTAGGCCTTCGAGAGCCCCCCGGTCACCAGGATCCGTTCGCCTCGGCCCCACGCCGACGGCGTGCCGCGGCCGTCTAGCTCGGCCCCGCGGTAGACCTCGTCGGCGAGCAGCCAGCACCCGCGCTCGGCCGCGACCTCGCACAGCGCCGCCAGCGCCGGCTCGTCGAGGCGCGCCCCCGTCGGGTTGTTGGGGTTGCAGACGGCGATGAACCGGGTGCGGGGGCCGACCGCCCCGCGCACCGCGTCGAGGTCGAGGCGCCACCGCGCGGGCCCCGGCTCGAGCCACACCTCGCGCACCGTCGCTCCGAACGATCGGAGCAGCCCCGGTATCTGCATGTAGACGGGATGGACGACGACGGCCTCGTCGCCCGGCTCGATCAGGTGCCAGCAGGCGAGGAGGTTGGCCTCCGAGCTGCCGTTGGTGACGAGGACGTTGGCCGCCGACGCCCCGTCGTAGAGCGCGGCGATGCGTTCGCGCAGGGCGGCGGTGCCGTTGGTCTGCGTGTACTCCAGGGACTGGCCGAGCAGCGCGTCCAGATCGGCGCCGGCGGCGAGCTCGCCCACGCGCAACGGGTGGACCCCGCTCTCCGTCAGGTTGATCGCGGTGTGGTGCTCGTGGACCGACTGCCAGCGTTCGAGCTCGAAGGGGTCGATGTGCATCTCGTGCGGGTGTCAGACGTCTACTCGGCGGGTCGCGCGCGTCGGCGGGGTCGCCCGCGGGCGGTGGCCGTCACACGGGAACATTACAACCACACTAGATTCCTTGAACAAGCGTGATCTTTACAGTTGAGTCAAGTTCGGGGCGGCCTCCATTTCGACAGCTTGGTTTTCTCGGTGATCGACGGTTTACGCGGCGAGGGCCTGTCCGTGCCAGGCGCGGTGGACCTCGCGATCGTAGATGGCCAGGGCTTCATGTAGCCGCGTGGTCGATTCCCCGTCGAGGGTCGCCGACAGGACGGGGCCCAGGACCCTCGCCTGCGTACGGTGGTAGGCGAGGGCGACGCACAGCCCTTTGGCGGTGAGCCGATAGCGCTGGGTGCGGGGGACCCGTTCGATGATGCCCCGCAGCCGGAGCCGGCGCAGGTCGTAGGTCATGCGGCCCGCGCCGTAGTCGTCGGGTGAGAGCCCGCAGAGCCCCGCCACCGTCTCGCGCAACTCCCGGTTGCGGAAGCCCTGCGGCAGCAGGTCGAAGCGCAGCAGGGCCGCGAAGAGGCTCTGCACCCGCGGGTCGCCGAAGCGGAGCGCCGAGGCGCGTTGGCCGTCGATGCACATCGGACGGTGCAGCTCGTCGAGCACGTCGGCCCCGAGGGTGCAGTCGTGGCTGAGGCGTTGGACGCCGAGCAGGCGTCGGTTGGCGGCGAAGCCGATCTTCTTCAGATCATCGAGGTTCCTCAGCCGGCGACCGACATCGAAGTCGTACGTGTCGTTGATGACCGTCTCGGTGCGCAGCGCGCGCCCTTCCTTGTGGTACTGCTTGATCCGCGAGTGCTTGTAGTCGACGTGCAGCGACGGGATGACCCCGTCGGTGATGACGCGGGTGCGATACCGCGAGGGGGTGCGCCGGCTGACGCGCCGGTCGAAGATCAACTGCACGTGGTCGGGTCGACCCATGTCGAGGTTCTCGCGCACCACCTCCTCGAAGAAGACCCGCCCCTGCGCGGGCCGGTCGAAGACCTGGGTCAGAGCGAACTCGGCCTGGAGAATCGAGATGTCGTAGCGGATGCCCTGCTGGCGGTCGGAGACCGTGAAGGGGTGGGGCAGGCGGGCCAGCCACTTGCGCAGCAGCGCGTCGACCTTCTTCGCCGTCAACCCGTCGGCCAGCCGCTGCAGGCGTTCGGGGTCCGAGCAGCGCAGGATTCCGTTGTCGAGCGACTGGTACGCGATGCCCCGCTTCGTCAGCTGCCGCTTCAGGTACTCGTGCCCGTTGATGCACAGCTTGGCGTTGTAGGGGAAGTACGAGCAGAACTTCAGGAAGAACGGACCGAAGTCGTCGTCCACGGCGTAGAAGTAGAACTGGTTGACCATCGCCGTCGAGGTGGCCAGCCACGGGTAGGTGTCGCCGGTGGCGGGGTCGTGGCGGCGCTCGGTGCGCACCACCCGAGCCTTCTCCTGGGCCTTGCCGATGTAGAGGACGCCTTCGACGCCCGGCCAATCGCGGAGGTACTGCCGGGTCCGGTCGTCCTTGCGCTCGCCGCGGCGGAACGTCACGATCTCGATCCCGTTGCGGGCAGCGAAGCTCTTGATGGCGTCGACGAAGCGCTGGGTCATCGGGGCCATCAGGGCCGAGGACGGCACGGCTGCACCCCGCATCTTGCGGAAGAAGTACGCCGCACCGGCGGCCCTCTGGAGCAGGGGCACGTAGACGTTGAGGTACATCCGGTCGATGCACTCCAGGGTCAGCGTCGTGTGCTCTGCCAACACCTCGGCGACGGAACGTGCTACCTTCATGGCCGGACTCCGGTCGATGGGCTCCTCACCGGCCAGTCTACGGCCACCATCGCCCTTGTGCGACCATGAACGCGGCTTTCGGGCCGCAGCTGGAGCAGCGGCCGGGGTCCATCTTCACCGTCGGAAGCTGCCCAGCCCTACATGCTCGTCGGTCTGAGGCGGAGCCTCGCTAGTGTAACTGCCCGGGGACGTGCTCCGTCGGAGGGTGGGTGCCCTTGAAGCCCGACGGGGGGGCGAATTAACATGTAACGGTTGCGGGCTCGCCGGAGCCGCGCGTCGTCACGAGGCGCGCGACGAGACCAGGGGGGGTGCCCACCGGAGTTCCGCATCAGCGAGATTCCCGATGCGGCCAGGGTCGCGCGAGTTCGGCGCGGATTGAGCCACTGCCATGAACGATCACGCGCTGCGCGTCTACGACTCGATCCTCGGTCTCCAGTGCGATGCCGACAACCCCTCGCCGCTCGTGCGTCTGAACCGGGTGACCCCCTACGAGCATACGCAGGTCTACGCCAAGCTCGAGTGGTACAACCCGTTCGGGGCCATCAAGGATCGCGTCGCCGCGAACCTCGTCTCGGACGGCGAGGCGCGGGGGACCGTGCAGGCCGGCCAGAGGCTGGTCGAGCCGACGTCCGGCAACACCGGCATGGCGCTGGCGATGATCGCCAACGCCAGGGGCTACACGCTGACCACGCCGCTGTCGAGCGAGATTCCCCTGGAGAAGCGCACGATGCTGCGGTTCTTCGGGGCCGACGTGATGGAGCTGCAGGACACGCTGTGCCCGGCGCCCGGCGCCCCGGAGGGCGCGATCGCCAAGGCAACCGAGATCGGCGAGCGGCCGGACTTCCACATGCTGAACCAGTATGTGAACGAGGCCAACCCCGAGGCGCACTACAAGACCACGGGACCCGAGATCTGGCGCCAGACCAACGGCGCCGTCACCCACTTCGTGGCCGGGCTGGGCACGTGCGGCACCATCACCGGCACGGGGCGCTTCCTGAAGGAGCGGCGTGCGGGCGTGCAGGTGGTGGGCGTCTATCCCAACGAGGGCCACGACATCCCGGGAGTGCGCAGCCTGCGGCAGCTCGAGCAGACGCAGCTCTACCGCCCCGACGAATACGACGCCCAGGTCGAGGTCACCAACCAGCAGGCGTTCGATCTCTGCTTGCGGCTGAACCGGGAGGAGAGCATCACCGCCGGTCCCAGCTCCGCCATGGCCCTGGCCGGCGCGTTCGCGGTGGTGCCCGATGAGCCCGGCAACGTCGTTGTCGTGATCTTCCCCGACAGCGCCTTCAAGTACGCCTCGTCGGTCGTTAAGCACCTGCCGCAGCTCGTGCCGGGCGCGCGGGCCGGCAACGGTGCGGGCCCCAGCCCGTTGCTCGAGCGCATGCGCGAGAACGTTCGCGGCAATCCGGAGTTGACCGTCGACGTCGACGACGCCCACGAGCAGTGGCGGCGGGAGAAGCCGTTCGTCCTCGACGTGCGGCCCGCGGGACAGTACGACGAGGCGCACATTCCCGGTGCCATCAACATCCCGCTGGCCGAGCTGGGCGAGAACGCGGACTACCTCGCGGTGCTGCCCCGGGATCTCGACGCGCCGGTGCTGAGCGTCTGCCAGCGCGGCAACGCTTCGCTGTCGGGCCTGCTGTTTCTGAAGTCACTCGGCTATCGCAACGTGCGGAGCATCAACGGCGGCACCCTGGCGTGGCGCGAGAAGGGCTACGTCACGGATTCCGCGTAGCCGTCTGCGCCGTGTAGGGGCGCGGAACTCCCGGAGGGTCGGTCGGGCGCCGAGCGGAGCCGTCAGGTGACGATGAGCGGGCCGGGAGTCTGCGCGGGTCCCGCCGGCTCGACCGGAGGACGGCGCGTCCAGCCATGCTGACGATTCTGCACGCGGCCGAAGCGGGAATCCGCCGGCATGGACGCGATGCGTATCCGCACGAGTGCTGCGGCGCCCTGATCGGGCGCGACGGGTTGGTGACAGAGGCGCTCGCGTTGCCGAACGCCACCGCCGAGGGTCCGCGGCGGCGGTTTCTCGTGCGGCCGGTCGACTACCGGGCGGCCGAGCGCCGGGCGGCCGAACGGGAGGGCGAGCTGCTCGGGTTCTACCACTCGCACCCCGACGGTGCGGCCCGCCCGTCGCAGGTCGACCTCGACCACGCGTGGCCGGCTTTCGCCTACCTCATCGTCGCGGTGGCGAAAGGCGAGCCCGGCCTCATGACGTCGTGGAGGCTGCGCGACGACCGGTCGCGGTTCGACGAGGAAGCGGTCGTCATCGAGACGCCGCGAAACGACGAGCCCGGAATCGGCTGACCAGGAGGCGAGGCAGGGGCCTCCCGGCGGCGTCGGACGGGACGGCATCGGCGCAGGGCGGCGGGAGCGGCGGGCGGCAACCCCGGACCGGAACCACTAGAGCGAGCACGGCGAGACACCATGGCCACCAGGATCCTGATTCCCACACCCTTGCGCAGCTTCACCGACAAGCAGGACGTCGTCGAGGCCGAGGGGCAGACGGTCGGCGAGCTGCTCGCCAACATGACCGCGCGGTACACCGGCCTGCGCAAGCACCTGTACGCCGCGGACGGGTCGCTGCGGAGCTTCGTCAACATCTACGTGAACGACGACGACATCCGCTACCTCGACAAGGAGAAGACGCCGGTGACCGCGGACGACACCGTCAGCATCATTCCGTCGGTGGCCGGCGGGAGGGCGTCGTGACGGTGGCGGCGGCGTTGCCGGCGCTGACCAACGACGAGGTGGCCCGCTACAGCCGGCACCTCATCATGCCGGAAGTCGGCATGGACGGGCAGCAGAAGCTGAAGGCGGCGCGGGTGCTGTGTATCGGCGCCGGCGGCCTCGGCTCGCCGGTCGCCCTCTACCTCGCCGCGGCCGGCGTCGGCACCATCGGCATCGTCGACTTCGACGCCGTCGACTTCAGCAACCTGCAGCGGCAGATCATCCACGGCACCCCCGATGTGGGCCGGTCCAAGCTGGCCTCGGCCAAGTCGCGGCTGAACGCGCTCAACCCCGAGGTCGAGGTCGTCACCCACGAGGTCGCCCTGTCGTCCGAGAACGCCCTCGCCCTCTTCGCCGACTACGACCTCGTGGTCGACGGCACCGACAACTTTCCCACGCGGTATCTCGTCAACGACGCCTGCGTGATCTCCGGCAAGCCCAACGTGTACGGCAGCATCTTCCGGTTCGAGGGACAGGCCTCGGTCTTCGCGACCGCCGACGGTCCCTGCTACCGGTGCATGTTCCCCGAGCCGCCCCCGCCGGGACTGGTGCCGAGCTGCGCCGAGGGCGGGGTGCTGGGCATCCTGCCGGGGGTGGTGGGGACGCTGCAGGCGACCGAGGCGGTCAAGCTCATCCTGGGCGCGGGCGAGCCCCTCGTGGGGCGGTTCCTCCTGTTCGACGCGCTGAAGATGCGGTTCCGCGAGCTGACGGTGCGCAAGGACCCCGACTGTCCCGTCTGCGGCACCCACCCGACGGTGACCGAGCCGATCGACTACGAGCAGTTTTGCGGGGTGCCGGCGATCGAGGCCGAGCCCGCGCCGGCCGCGGCGGACCCGGTGGCGGCCGGTGCCGCGACCGTCGAGGAGCTGAAATCGCGCATCGACCGGAACGACGCGTTCCTCCTGCTCGACGTGCGCGAGACGCGCGAGTTCGAGATCTGCCGCATCCCCGGCTCGGTGCTCGTTCCGCTCGGCGAGCTCCCTTCCCGGCTGTCGGAGCTCGAAGGGCGCGACGACATCATCGTGCACTGCAAGTCGGGCGTGCGCAGCGGCAAGGCGGTGCGCCTGCTGCACGAGGCGGGGCTTGCCGGGGCGCGCAACCTGGAGGGCGGCATCCTCGCCTGGATCGACCGCATCGACCCGACCCTGCCCAAGTACTGATTCCTGTCCGCGGCTGGCCTCGGGGCCGGTCGGGACCGCTCCGGGCGTCCGCCCGCGGGCACACCACTACCGTCGGCGGCCGTTTCCACGACGCCGTCCGACCCTGTCGGGTCACGGCGCGACCGGCCGGTCGCGTTGAGAGCTTCGCGGCGGCGAGACGCCTGCGGCACGGGTTGCCCGGCCGTCCCCTCGCGGCGCCGGCCCGCAGAGGGTCCGGCCGGCGCCGTGCGCGTCGAACCCGGTCGAGGCGGCGGCCGTGGAGGCCCGCCTCGAGCCGTATCTCAGCCCTTTATCCGGTTCGTCATCCTGACCGCCATGACGGCGGCTACGGCGGCGTACAGGGACGTCGACAGACCGTCGAGGATACCGTCCAGATAGACGCCGATGGCCGGGATGTTGCTGAGCACGTCCGCCCCGGCGGCGGCGCCGACAGTCAGGACGACGACGAAGAACGACGTCGCGTCCTCGGCGTTTATCGCCACCGCGGGATAGGCCAGGCCGAGAAGGACCAGCACGATCGTCAGGGCGTTGCCTGCGTTCGCGTCGGGCGCCACGGCGAGCACGATTGCGACAAGGGCGGTCAAGCCGACGATGACTCTGGTTGCCATTTTCTTCTCCTGGATGCAGCGGTGAGACGAACCGTCGGTCCACGCGTGCCGGTGCCTCGTTCCTTGGACTCCTTTCTCCCCAGTACGTCGGCGCGGCGGACTCCCCATGGACGCCCGCGCCGCGGACTTCCGGGAACGGTCCGCGCAACGGACTCCACAGGGACGCTCGCGTGGCGGAAGCCACGAGGACGCCGGGGGTGGTGGGTGGGCGGTTGGCCGCCGGCTCGCGGTGGACTGCGGAGCGGCGATGCCGGCGCACGCGGAGGGCGTCGGCTGGCGGTTATCGAGCCTGGGGGAACCGGTGAGCCTCGGCCGAGCGGCTGGCGGACGAGTACGCCGGCCGGCGAGCCGGCCACCGACGAGACAAGGTGAGCGAAACGTAGCAGCGACATGACGCGCTTACGCTCCCTGCTCGCTGCGCGCCCGAAGAGCCGCAGCCCTACCCTTGTACGCTGTCGGACGGGGACCAACAGTGTTTCCCCTTCGTGCTTCGCGGTCAAGGAAAATCGCACTCGCTTCCAGGCCGTGCTCCTGCGGCTCTCTCCCGCGGCCCCGGACCACCCGGCCGGCGGCCAACGCGGATCCGGGGTCTCCAATTGTGCGAACGGCCTGATACCATGGCAATCGGCGCCCCCGCTCGCCGCCGCTGGATCTCGCGATGGATTGGCTGAACCAGGACCTGCGCAGCAGCCTGCGTCACTTTCGACGCCACCGCGGCTTCGCGGCGGCCGCCGTCGTCGTTCTCGCCCTCGGGGTCGGCGCGACGACGGCGGTCTTCAGCGTCAACGAGGCGCTGCTGCTGCGTCCGCTCCCCCATCCCGACGGCGACCGGCTCGTGGCGCTGCAGAGCGTCCGGCGGCCCGGCGACTTCCCGTTCACCCGCGCCGCGGCGGGGGCGCTGGCCGACTGGCAGCGCCAGGCGACGTCGTTCGACGCGGTCGCCGGCTACCGGTGGGTCTCGGTGGACCTGATCGACGGTGCGCGGAGTCACCGGTTGAGCGGGCTGCTGGCCACCCCGGAGTTCTTCGAGGTGTTCGGCGTGCCCGTCACGGGGCGCGCCTTCGTTGCCGCCGACCGCGGGGCCGGCACCATCGTGCTCGGCCGGGACGCGTGGCGGCGTCTCTTCGACGCCGACGAATCGCTGGTCGGCGGGACCATCGACCTCCACGTCCGCGATCTCTCCCGTGTGGGGCCCACCCGGTTCACGGTGCTCGGCGTGGCCGCGGCCCCGGCGCGCTTCCCCCCGATCGAGGCCGACTTCGAGCTCGGGGTGGGCACCGTCGTCGACACCGTCGACTTCTGGCTGCCGATGTTCGTGGCGCCGACCGACACGCGCGAGGCCGTGGACCGGACCATCAACGTCGCCGCGAAGCTGCGGCCGGGGGTGACGGCGGCGCGGGCGCAGGCCGAGATGGACGCCATCGCCCGCCGCCAGGCGGCGGACCATCCGGAGGACCATCGAGGCTGGGCGGTCCGCGTGGCGCCGTTGCGCGAGCTGACGGCGGCCGAGGCGCGGGACGGCATCGCGCTGCTCTCCGCCGGCACCGCCCTGCTGCTGCTCATCGCCTGCGCCAACGTCGCGACCCTCCTGCTCGCCCGCGGCATCGCGCGGCGCCGCGAGGTGGCGATCCGGGCCGCCCTGGGCGCGGGCCGTTGGCGGATCGCGCGGCAGTTCCTCGTCGAGGCGGCGGTGCTCGGGCTCGGCGCGGGCGCCCTCGGCGTCGTCCTCGCCTCGTGGGCCGTCGCCCTGGCGCGGCCATGGCTGCCGCAGAGCCTGCCGGCGCTGCAGCAGATGGCGATCAACCCCACCGTGCTCGGGTTCGCGGTCGTCAGCGCCGGCCTGACCGCCTGTATCGCGGGTGTCGTGCCGGCGCTGCGCGCGGCGAGGGTCGGGGGGGTGCGCCTGGCGGGACGCGATGCGCGCGGCGCCGCGTCGGACGGGTCGCGGACCCGTCTCGTCGGGGTCCTGGTCACGGCCGAGGTGGCGCTGACGGTGGTGCTGCTGCTGGGGGCGGGGCTGCTCGTCCGCAGCGCCTTGAGCGCCGCCCGAACGGACACGGGGTTCGAGCCCGCCAACCTGCTGACGATGACCGTGTCGCTGCCCGAGAACAAGTTCGACTGGGACCAGAACGCGGTCTTCGCCCGCGAGGTGGTCGACGCGGTCCGTTCCCTGCCGTCGGTCACCGGCGCGGCGGTGGTCCAGGGCGTGCCCATGGGCGCCGGCGGGTTCTTCGGCTCCGGGGTCATCGAAGGCTACGTCCCGCCCGCCGGCGCCGAGGAGCCGATCTACCGTCTGCGGGTCGTCAGCCCGGGCTACCTCGAGACGATGCGGATCCCCGTCGTCGCCGGCCGGGAGTTCGAGGCGCGCGACGAGGTGGGCGAGCGGGGGTACAACCGCACCGTGCTCGTCAGCGAGTCGTTCGCGCGGCGCTACTGGCCGGGGCAGAATCCGCTCGGCCGGCGCATCGGCTCGCTGATCGGCGATGCGGAATGGTGGATGACGGTGGTCGGCGTCGCCGGCGACGTGCGCTACGGCGGCCTCGAGGCGGCGCCGACCGACGACGTCTACCTCCCGCAGGGCCTCTACCCGCAGGCGGCGATCACCCTCGTCGCGCGGACGGCGGGCGACCCGATGGCCGAGGCGGCCGAGGTGGGGGCGCGCATCCGCGAAGTCGACCGGCACGCGTTCGTCACCGACGTCCGCTCGATGGACGAGGTCGTCGCCGCCTCGCAGGCCGAGCGGCGCGCCGGCACGCTGCTCATCGCCCTGTTCGGGACGCTGGCGCTCGTGCTGGTGGCCGCGGGCGTCCACGGCGTGATCACGCAGGCCGTCGTCCAGCGCCGGCAGGAGCTCGCCGTCCGCTCGGCTCTCGGCGCCGGGCCCGCGCGGGTCGTGGCCCTCGCGATGCGCACGGCCCTGCAGCCCGCCGCGATCGGCATCGCCGTCGGGGCGCTCGGCGCCGCCGGCCTGACGCGCGTGCTGTCCGCGGTGCTGTTCGGGGTGGGTGCCTTCGACGTGGCGACGTGGGTGGGTGCGGGATTCGTCATCGTTGCGGCCTGCGTGGCCGCCGGCTACGTTCCCGCGTGCCGCGCCGCGCGGATCGATCCCATGATGGCACTGCGGGCCGAGTAGGCCCGATTTCCTGGAGGAACGCACAGATGAAACGACGCGATGTTCTTCGTGGCTTTCTCGGCGCCGCGGCCTGGCTCGCGGCCGGCCGGCGCCGGTCCGCGCGGGCGCAGGCGGCCCCGGTCGCCCGCGAGGTGTGGGCGAGAATCGAGGCCGTCGGCGACGGCGTCTGGGCCGTGGTCTCCACGCCGAGCCCCGACGACCGCACCTCGTTCGCCACCTTCTGCAACGGCGGCATCGTCGCCGGCCGCGAGCGGGTGCTCGTGTTCGACGCATTCGGCTCGACCGACGGCGCGGCGTGGGTCGCGGAGCAGGCGCGGGTCCTGGTGGGGCGGCCGGCGACCGACGTCGTCATCAGCCATCACCACGGCGACCACCGCGGCGGCCTGAGCGCCTTCGGCGCCTCCGGGGCGCGCCCCACGGTGTGGGCGACCGCGTCGACGCGCGACACCGTCCTGCCCCAGGCCGGGAACGAGGCGCGCGACATGCTCGAGGCCGCTTCGGTCGTCGCGGCCGACGGCCCGACCACCCTCGATCTCGGCGGGCGGGAGGTGGCCATCACGCCGTACGCCGGCCACACCGCCAGCGACCTCATCGCCACCGTCGACGACATCACGTTCTGCGGCGACCTCCTGTGGACCGGCCTCGTGCCCAACTACGTCCACGCGACGCCGATCGACCTCGACCGGAACGTCGACGCCATGCTCGCCGACCGCACCGCGACGATGGTGCCCGGGCACGGGCCCCTCGCCGACGCCGACGCCCTGGACGACTACAGGACGCTGCTCGACGCGATCGAGGCCGAGGGCCGGCGGTCGTTCGCGGCGGGGCAGTCGCCCGCGGAGGCGGCGGCGGGCTTCCGGCTGCCGGCCGGCTTCGAGGCGTTGGGCGCGTTCGGGTCCCTGGCGCGTGCCTTCGAGGTCGCGCTCGGCGCCTGGCATCGCCAGCTCGGGCGGTGACCTCGCTGGCGACGTCCGGCAGGGCCCTATCAGCCCGTGGTGCAACCCGGCGTTGCACCGAGAGCGGCGAGGCGCCGCCAGCTCGGGCGGTGACTTCTCGCCCGGCGACCTCCGACAGGGCCCTATGAGTCCGTGGTGAAACCCCGCGTTGCGCCGCGCGCAAAGGGCCGCGGCGCGGGATGCATCGCCGCTCGAATGCAGCGGGGATTTTCACCACGGCTCCTATGTGCCGACCAACGGTCGCATCAGTTCATCGATGATGCCGTGCCACTCCGGGCGAGTCACTTCGACGATTCTCATCTCTCCAAGCGACACGCTGCAGACGATCACGTCGACATCGAGGCCGCGAAGCAGGACGAGGCTGCCTGCCAGGTCCTGGTGGTTTCCGCCATCCTGTGACACGACGAGGGTGGCCCACTTTCCGCCATCGAGGTACAGGGTGTCGCCGGTAAACAGGTACGTCTTGCCATGCGGCGAGCGGTAGCGGTAGCACACGCTGTTGTCGGTGTGACCGGGTGTGTGAATGACCTCGACGCCGGAGTGCACTTCCGTGTCGGGCGAACGGAAGTACACGCCCCCCGGCACCGTGTGGGAGAGATACGGCTCGACGAGGGCGTGACAGCACAACTTCGAACCGAAGCGTTGCGCGACGTCGACGAGCGAGCCGCCGACTTCGTGGCAGTGGCTCAGGTAATGGTGGCTGATTCCACCGGCGGCGGCGATCGCCTCGAAGTCGTCCGTGCTTCGGGGGTTGTAGAAGAGCGCGTTGCCCTCCGGGCGTTCCAGCATGTAGGCGTGCACGTTCAGCGAGGAGAACTGCTTCTGTTGAGCCGTCTGCCACAGGTCGGGATAGAGTCGTCTCATGGTTTTGCCGCGATCCAGCTTCCGGGACTCGGCGGCCGAGGCGTCACGGCTGGCGCACGAAGACCATCACTGTTTCCTGAACCTCACGGTTCGGGATGCGCGTCGTCGAAGTAACCACGATCCGATGGCCGTCGTCGGATGCCACATACCGGGCGCGCCCGTACTCGTCGCCGCCAATGGTCGTGACCAGCTCGAAGACGTTGGCGCTGGGCATCCGCGCCACCGCCGACACATCGGGGGTGAGCCGCCGCTCGGTGTTGTCGGCGACGAACGACTGGGGGACGCTCTGTTCACTCGGCACCCGCTGCGTCAATCGCGTTACCCCGCCCTCTGCCGTGAACACGAGCGTCGTTCCCGCCGGCGGCGCGTAGAGCGCCGATGAGGACGCCGTGTCGATCACCCAATCTCCGAGCAACGGGCTGTCCGCTTGCGGCTGCGCCAGCGCATGGGTCGACACCCAGAAGGCCGTGACGCACACTGCGCCGATCGTCACGATCCGCCGCATCGAGCCCTCCTCGCTTACGTTCATCTCGAGAGAACGGAGAAAGTAGTAAACGATCCTCGCATGGCGGTGGTGCGGATGGCAAAGGACGTCTAGTTGCAACGCAAGGCGACGAGCGGGTCGAAGTGGGCCGCGCGCCGCGCCGGGAGAGAGCCGGCGACGAGGGCGACCGCCGCAAGGACGAGCGGGACGCTCGCGAACGTGTCCGATTCCCGGCCGTCACCTCGAACAGGACACTGGACATCACCTGCGACAAGGCCGCCCCGGACAGGAGTCCGATCACGAGTCCCGCGCCGACGAGGGCGAGCGCACGCCGTTGCACCAGGAGCACGAGGTCGGCCGCCCGCGCCCCGAGCTCGATCGGCGCGCAATTGCGGTCGGTCTCGCACTGGCGGCCGCGAGCGCACTGCTGTCCAGCCTGGTGCCGGCCTGGCGTGCGACGCGCGTGCCGAACCTCGCGGGAACGCTCCGCACGGCGGCAGCCGGTGGCAAACGGGCACCGACGCGCCTGTGGGGCCGCAACGGTCTGGTGGCCGCGCAGGTCGCGCTCTCGCTGATCATGACGACCTTCGCCGTGTCCGTCTCCCGGGCCTTCGAGGCGGAGCTGCGCCAACCGGGATTCCGGACGGACGGCCTGCTGTTGTCCACGTTCGAGCCCGGCTTCGCCCGTTACGACGAGGCACGGACGGAGCGTTTCTACGAGCTTCTCAAGGACCGCGCCCGCGCGCTGGCCGGCGTCACGTCGGTCGGCATGACCACGGTCATGCCGTTGAATCAGGACAACCGCGAGCGGCGGCGGGTTGTCCCCGAAGGCTACGAGCTGCCGGAGGGGATGGAAAACGTCACCGTGTTCGCGGCCCGCATCGACGAGGGCTATCTCGACACGATGGCGATCCCGATCGTGAGCGGCCGCGGCATCCTCGAGACCGATACGGATGAGTCGCCGCGCGTCGTGCTCGTCAATCAGACGCTGGCCGCGCGCTACTGGCCGGGCCAGGAGGATCCGGTGGGCAGAAGGCTGCGGATCGTCGGGCGCGAGACGGAATCGTGGGTGGAGGTCGTCGGCGTGACCGCCGACAGCCGGTACAACTGGATCGGAGAGGCCCCTACGCCGTTCGTCTACGTATCGCAGGCGCAGGCGGCCGCGGCGCGGGCGGCGGCCGGCAACACCCAGGGGCGGCGCAGCACCCTCGTCGTCGCAACCGACGCCGACCCGGCCGCGCTGGCGCCTGCGCTGCGCATGGTCGTCCAGGGGCTCGACGTGAACATGCCCATGTCCAGGGTGCGCACGATCGAAGAGTTCTACCACGGCAACGCGGTCGGGCTCGTGAACGGCCTCGTCCGCATGATCGGCGGGATGGGACTGCTGGGCGTCGCGCTCGCCCTGGTCAGTCTGCACGGGCTGGTCGCCTATGCCGTTGCCCGACGCACGCGCGAGATCGGAGTCCGAATGGCGGTCGGCGCCCGCCGGATCTCGATACTCGCCATGGTCCTGCGGCACGGGATGGTCCCGGTGGCCTGGGGTGTCGCCGTCGGCGTCGCCGGCAGTCTGGCGGTCGGTGGCACGATGGTGGGCGTGTTCCCGCACGCCGCCGGCGCCGACCCGGTCACGTATCTGCTTGCCGTGCCGGGACTCTTGACGCTGACGCTCTTGTCGACCTGCTTCCCGGCGCTAGGCGCCGCGCGGATCGATCCGCTCGTCGCGATCAGAGAGGAGTAGGCGCAGGAGAAGCGAATCGAGACCACCCGGGCGGCTGCGAGGAATGTGACGCGGTCTCGACGCACGCCGACGTCGACCCGGCCCGCGGTGCGACCGGCCGTCACCAGAGCACGGGGGCGGGGTAGCGGGCGATTTCGGGGTCCGGCGTCACGAGGGTCATCCCGTGCAGGATTGCCTGCGATACCAGACCCCTGTCGAACGGGTCCGCGTGATGCCCGGGGAGGAGGGCGTCGTGCGCGGCGCATGCCTCGTCGAAGGCCAGCGGACGCAACTGCAGCCACTCGCGCCGGTCGACCACGTAGCGCCCGGGCGGCTCCGGCAGCCGCAGGCGGCCGAGCCGGTGCTTGATGGCGATCTCCCAGGCCGAGAGAGCGCTGAGGTAGACGGCGTTCTCCGGGGAGCGGCAGGCTGCGCGCGCCCGCGGCGAGAGCTCGGGTGCGTCGGCCGCAAGCCAGAGGAACGTGCACGTGTCGACCAGCAGCTTCAAGACGACTCCCGGTCGCCGCCGAACGCCCGCAGGATCTCGTCCGGGAGCGGTTCGAAGAAGCTGTCGGGCACCCGCATTCCACGATCGATGCCGACCGGCCGCTCCTTTCGCGGCAGCCTCGCGATGGGTCGGATTTCCGCAACCGGCACGTTGCGGCGGCAGAGCACGACCGTCTCGCCCCGCTCGACGCTCTCCACGTACATCGAGAGACGCGCCTTCGCCTCGGCGATGTTGACCTTGAGCATGACCTGATACTAGATCCGAAACTTGACCAAGTGCAACCGGCCTGCGCCTGCAACTGGCCCGGCGGGCCGACTGTCGAAGGCGTCAGCCTGAATCAGCCACCGAGGATCAGCTCGCGACTGCGCTCCTCACCCCGGGGCCCGGGGAGTCGAGACCGGATTCAGGTCAGGGCGTCTGGAGGCTGGAGGCGTCCGAGATGACGAGCACCGCCCTCCGGAGCCCCGGCAGGACGAAGTCCCTCCAGCCCCGCTGCAGTTGCTCGTGGATGGCTTGCACCTGATCGCGGTCGAACTGCTCCCACCCGGTGTGGGCCAGCGTCACCTGCGTGGTAGCAGCGTCCCGGGCTTCGAGCGTCAGCGTCACGGTGGTCCTCGGCGTTCCCGGCAGGAACCAACTGAAGACGAGCCGCGTCGGCCGCGCAATCTCGAGAATCTCGCAGTGGGTGGCCCCGTCGGCGTCTCCCGCGGACCGCTTGGCCGCATCGGGTTGCATGTAGAACAGATGACCCACCTCCGGCCGGTACTGCAAGCATCCGAGCCAGGCGACGACGTGGGCCGGGTCCGTCAGAACGTCCCAGACGCGGTCGACGCTCGCCTCGATCGTGATGCGATGCTCGATGTCGGCAAGGACTGTTGGTTTCATCGGTTCTCCTCCTCGGCAAGTCGTTTGAGACCCGACAGCCGAGCCGTCCAGAATCGGTCGAGCCAGTGCTGTACGAGCGTCATCGGCTCCGGGTCCAGCGCGTAGTAGGTCTTGCGCCCGGTCGACTTTGCCCGAACGAGCGACGCGACCTTGAGGACGCGCAGATGGCGGGAGATCGCCGGCCGGCTGATGGCGAACCTCGCCGAGAGGTCGTGAACGGGTAGCGGCTTCCGCCGCAGCGATTCCAGAATCTGCCGGCGCGTTGGGTCGGCCAAGGCGCGAAAGACCTGCGTGGCCTGATGATCGGTAACCATCTGGTTCCCAATAATAGGTAACGAAACAGTTACCTGTCAAGGCCGGGGCTGCGACCCTCCTTTGGCGCACCAGGAGCATGTCCACGGGCCCCCTGCCGTCGGCGTGGCGTCCGGGCGGCGCGGAACGGACGAAGGGCGGCCGAGAGCGCCTTGTCGGGATGGCGCCCTCGGCGGAAGCCGACTGGCTATTCGGGCAGCGCGAGTTGATGAATTCTCGTAAGCTGCTGATAATAAATCAGTTGTGTTGATTCGACTACCCTCCGTTCCCCCGTCGATTACCACTTTCGGAGCGGGAATCTAGAGGATTGTCCGAGCCGAACTCGGAACGTAAGCGTTCGGCGAAGTCGGTATGCGGCAGCCCGGCCATCGTCGTCGGATAGCGACAGGACCGGGTTCTTCTGGTTGACCTCGTGCTGATCGAGACCTTCGTGGAGGCCGCGCCGCGCACCAAAGCAGCGACGCCGCTCCGGCCCGACCGGTTGCCGATGCGGTGTGTGCAGGAGTTGGCGATCTCCTCGGGGACGCTGACTTCGGCATCAGGGTGCCGACCACGGAGTACATCAGAGCCGCACCGGGGCAACCGAACGGCTACCCCCCGAACCGAACCGGACAGCCGACTTCGGCCAAAGTCCCCTACTTCGCACCCGCGCACCGCGTAGATCGGAGCACCAGATGATGGAAGCCGCGTTACGGAACCACGCCGCATCGCAACCTGCTCACCGTCCGCCGCCACTCTCTCCAGCGTCTCGCTTAGTCCCTCCTCGTCTGATTGCCGTTGTCAGAGGAAGCCGGCGTACGCTCGGCCGCCGCAGGGGCGCCGTCGAGCAGAGACAGATTCGCCAGGTACTGCGTCGCGCTCGCCTTCGAGAAGAAGTCGACGTGCAGCGCCGCCGCACCGAGAACAATCATCGCGAGCCCGATCGCCTTCCACATCGGAGCACCGGCAATCAGAAACGCCGCCAGCCCCGCGACGATCAGGATCGAGGCGCCCACGAACGTGTACACGTACCAGCTCATGAAGCCCTGCACGCGGGCGACCTCCTGCTCAACAAACGCCGACGGATCGACCGCATATGCTTCGCGGAACTCGGCAATGCGGCGCACGTTGTTCAGCGTCCCCACCGCGGACAGCACGGCAATCAACGCGCCCATCACCAGCAGAGGCAGCACCATCGCGCGGGCCGCCGTAGACTCTCCGAACCTCCAGAGCCACCCGCCGCACCCCAGGAGCAGCAGGCCGAACGCGATCAGTGCGCCGCCGGCAACCAGCTCGCCGTCGATCCAATTCAGGGCGTAATCGAGTGCGGTCATGGATCGTCTTCTGGCTGAGCGCCCACAGGCGCTCTACCGCGGCATCGTCGAGCGCGTCCGTTCTGTCAGACGCCATACACCCGCTGGCAGCCCGTCGCCAAAGCCCTTCAGGCATTCAACGGCGAGCCCCGGCTGTGCGGACTGGCGCCGCCGCCGCACTGTCGGTCATCATACCCAACACGGCAACCCATCAGACAGTCGGGCCTGAGACCCCTCCCGGCTCCCTCATCATCTCCGGACGCCGCCGGCGCGTCTGGCTGGGCCAGCCGCATGTCCATACAGGGGCACCGAACGGTTACCTCGAACCTCGGAACCGCCCCGTACCCCAGTTCGTTGACCGCAAGATGCTAGACGGTCGGTGGTCATCGCGACGGGGGTGGGACACCGAGGCCAGCCTCGAACGGCGGCTGGTCCAGGGCTTCCCGTGACCGCGGAATCGGCTCACCCAGCGGCGGAAGGCGCGACAGGTCCACTTGGCTCACCGCATGCAGCCCACCACCCGCCGGCCGAATGCTGTAGGTAGCACCGGGCGTCCGTACCGTGCCGGCGACCACTTCACCGTTCACCACCAGCGTCATCGTGCCCAGTTCGACGCCCACAAGCAGACCCGACAGCGAATAGCCGCCCGAGAAAGTCGGCGCCACGTTCTCCACCAAGCCGGTGAACGTGGCGTCGTCGAAGAGGTTCAGCCGCAGGACACCCGGCCCCGTGGCCGCCGTCGCGGGCGTGTCCGGCCCGGTCGGATCGCTCGGCGCGAGCTGCGCGAAGTCGATAGACACCAGTCGTCGACGCAGCGCTAGAGAATCGGGGCCGACGAGCGGA
The DNA here is from genome assembly GCA_965207615.1 of Vicinamibacterales bacterium. Classification (GTDB taxonomy): domain Bacteria; phylum Acidobacteriota; class Vicinamibacteria; order Vicinamibacterales; family UBA8438; genus JAJEEA01. The sequence goes on along the minus strand of CBDBMZ010000003.1, from coordinate 4,563,467 downwards.
GCGACAGCGGCCGATACCGCCGCCGACGCCACCGGCCGGAACAGCCCGACGGGCTGCCCCATAGCCTCGCTGGTGGCCAGCATTGCGAGCAGTACACCGAGCACCGTCCCGGACGGGCCGGAACCTCGCTTGTCGGCACCGGACTGCGAGGGCGCGAACCGACAATGCGAAACGGATCTCATGAGCCCAGATTCCCTTCTGTTCGCGGGCGCCAAAGCAGCAACAGCCGAACTGGTTCACTCCAGCGCTACCACCGCCGCGCGCAACTCCATCAAATGCGCCGTCCGGATCGGCGTCGCCCCGCCAGTAGGGGCCGTATCCGTCCAGCGGGGTGCGGCCCGGCCCGCCGCCGCATACGCCGCGCCCAGCGCCGACCGCAGCTCCAGCAGGTGCACGAGCTTGACCGGCGTCACGCCTGCGGTGATGACCGGATCCGTCCAACCGAACCGCGCCAGTCCGGCCGCCGCCCGCTGGGCGTCGATCCGCTCTCGCAGCTCCCTGAAATGGACGGCCTTGATCGGCGTCACACCGCCGACGAGCGGGTGATCGGTGAAGGACCTCGTCGCGCGGCTGCCGACCGTGACCGTGAATGTCTGCGCGGCGCTCAGGCCGCCGGGGTCGGTCGCCGTCACCCGGACCGTCGCGGCGCCGTCCGACACCGGGGTCACCGTGACCCGGCTGCCCGACACCGCCACCGCCGCCACCTGCACCGCCGACGACGTCGCCCCGTACGTCAGCGGGTCGCCGTCCGGATCCCGGAACGCCCCCGACACGTCCACCGTCGCGGTTCCCTCGTTCAGCCCGATTCGTAGCGACGGCAGCACGCCCACCGGCCCCGGCGGCCGGTTCGCGGCGGCCGGCCGGTCGCGCCACAGCGCCACCGCGGGTCCGGTGGCGTTGAGGACCGCCACGGCATCGGCGGGTCCGTCCACGCTTCGATTCGCGGGCTCCTGCGGAACGCCCAACGGGTCGCCGTCGTACTGCTGCCGCGGATTCGAGAAACGGAGCAGCCGGTTGCACCTGAAGTCGGCGTCATCGCACTGCGTTTCGTACGCCATGATCGTGCGCCAACGGCTGGACTCCGGTGCGCCGGCGCCGAATGCTCGCTGGTTGACGTAGCCGTACGCCGGATCCGGCACGAGCTCGACCGATGACGCCTCACTTCCCTTCTCGCTCTTCTCGTACCGGTCGTGCCGAAGCGCCATGTTGTGCCCCAGCTCGTGCGCGAAGCAACTACTGTCGGGGAAGGTGACGATGCAAAAGCTGAAGGCGCCAGGGCGTTGGCCCCTGCCGCCAACATCGGACTCACCGACGATCAAGTGCACGAGATCGGCTCCAGACCGATCCCGCAGGTCATGCACGCTGTCCAGGTGCCCGTCCGAGGGCTCGCTGAGCCGCTCCATGTCGACCAGCGAGTCGCCCGACTCGACGTAGTCCACCTCCTCGCGCACTGCCAGCGTCAAGCGCTGCTCCACCCCGCTCGCGTCGTAGGCCGCGTTGGTATCGGCGATCCACAGGTCGATCAGGGCCTCGATGGCTGCAGCGCCGCCAGCCGCCTCACGCGCCGTCGGCGTGTAGACGACCGCGACATCGATGGTGACCCCTTCGGCGCCGCAGAGGCGCCCGTCGAACTCGATGGTCGTCAGCCAATCCCTCCACCCCGCCGGCGCACATGTCTGGGTGAAGAAGATGTTGAGCTTGCCAAGCTGCGACCGCCTCAGATTCGGCGGCAGGAATCCCGAGAGGCCCCAATTCGAGTCAAGGCCGAGCTGGTCGAGACTCGCCAAGCTTCCCAGCTCGGGCGGAATCGGACCCGTCAACTCGTTGGCCGAGAGGTACATCCTCTCCAGGTTCACCAAGTTGCCCAACTCACGGGGAACTGGACCCGTCAGGTTGTTGTACCAGAGGTACAGCCAGCGGAGGCGGGCCAAGTTCCCCAACTCCGGTGGAATCTGTCCGCTCAAGTCGTTGGAGCCGAGCTGAAGATACTCCAGGTTTGCCAAGCCACCCAGCTCGGGGGGAATCGGACCCGTCAAGGCGTTTCGGGACAGAACGAGAGCACCCAGACGCGACAACCTGCCCAATTGCGCTGGAATCGTGCCGCTCAGGTCGTTGACGTGCAGCCAAAGCCACCTGAGGTGGTCGAGCCCCCCAAGTTCCTCTGGGAGCTCACCTACCAAGCCGTTCTCGTTCAACTCCAGTCCAACGACCCGGCCGGCGGCATCCGTTGTGACACCGTACCAGTCGGCCAGCGGTGCATCCGTCTTCCAGTTCGTGTTGTCAGTCCAGTTCGGCCCGTCCGTCGCGTCGTACACCGCCTCCAGGGCCGCCCGGTCCGTCGCCGGACTTCCCTGAGCGATAGCGCTGGCCGGGAAGGTCCCGCAGACGGCCGCAACCGCTGCCGCCACGATGAGCGCCCCGCGCAACGTGTTCGTCGCACCCATCGAGATGGTGCCTGACATGGTTTCGCCCGTTTCGCCCTCGGTCACGATGTGGATGGACATCAACTCCTCGTCCGCTCCGGCGCTGCCGATTGTACACGGCGGCTGAGCGCGCGCTCGCAAGACGGCAATCGGCGAGCTCGCGGTGTCCCGGCCTGCCGGCGATGTTCTCCGCGGGTTGTGCGCGGACTGGCGGCTGGAGGTTCGCAGCGTGCTCGTCCAGCCGTCTGCGAGCAGGGGCGCGGTTCAGAGCGATCCAGGGAGCGCCCTCCAGAGCCCCAGTGCCTGCCACGCCCCCATGAGCGTCCCGCCTCGGATGGATGAGCGTGGCCTTGCCAGCCTGGGCTCCTCGTCGCCGTTGCCGCGCACAGCGCGGCAACGGCGAGGCGCGCACCGCTCGCGATTTCAGCCGCCCCGCTGGGCATAGGGGGTGGCTACCGCATCAGCCTCCCCCCTGTGCCCTCCGGCGGCCGTAACCGGGAGGTCGGGGTGGCGGCCCGCCGGCGCTCGTTCGCCGTCTGCCGGCTCGAACGGCTCGCCCACGGGGGGCGTGGGTTGTGGGGTCAGAAGCTCGGTTCATGTCCCCGGTCCCGCCGCGGCGAACGCCCGGGCGGCGATGTCGCCGGCGGCGGCCTGGACGACGGGTTTCGGGTAGGGGCCGGAACCGGGCTCTTCCCCTCGGCGGGGCGCTCGACCTCGCCATCGCTCCGGAGCGGCGCCCTCGAAGGCGGCGAGGACGCAGCGTGGCGCTGCATGGTTTCGGCTGGCGGGTTCGGGCGGGTGCCGACGGTGGCCGCGGCCTCGGGACGACCCGCTCGAGTTCGGCGGCCATGGCGGCCCGGACCACGCCGAACAGCTCGCCACGGGCGGCCCGCAACCTCTTGCCGACTCGGCGAGTCGGGGCTCTCTCGTTCCGGCCGTTACGTCAACCAGCGCCGCCGCCGCGGCAGGGCGCTCCACTCGCTCAGGGCCTGCCGATGGCGTTCGTCCCCACACCTGACGACCCGAGGGCGCCAGCCGGGCAGAGCCCCTGCCCGCCGGTGGTCAGGGGCGCTCCCCGTCGTCTCGGAGCGCGAAGTTCACGGTCACCGTCATCACGATGGAAACGGGCTCGCCGTCGACCAGCGTGGGCTCGTACCGCCACTGCCTGACCGCGGCGACCGCCGCCTCGTCGAGAAGCGGCACCGCCGAACGCAGCACCTCCACGTCGCTCACCTCGCCCGTGGGGCTGATGGTGGCCTGCATGATGACGACGCCCTCAGCGCGTGCCTCCCGGGCTTCGGACGGATAGACCGGCGCGGCACCGCCTATCCTCGCGGGCGGACGGATCCCGTCACCGATCCGGAACGGCTCGCCCGAGTTCCCGGTCGACCGGTCGGAGTCGCCGAGCGCGGACTGCAGCTCGTTGAGTACGGACTGCAGCTGCTCCTGGAGGGCCGCGGCCCTCGCGACGAGTTCCGCGAGGCGTTCGCTCGACGGCGCCGCCGACGGCTCCTGCTCGACCGCGTTGCCGGGCGATTCGCCGGAGCGAGATGCCGCCGCGGCCTCGAGGGCCGCAGCCACCGCGGCAACGAGCGCCGCGCGCCGCGCGCTCGACGGCTCCGCTGGCGGCTCCGTTGCGACCGCGCTGCCGGGCGATTCGGCGGAACGAGATGCCGCCGCCTCCACGGCCGCAGCCACCGCGGCGGCGAGCGCCGCGAGTCGTTCGCTCGACAACTCCGCCGACGGCTCCTGCTCGACCGCGCCGCCCGGCGACTCGGAACGAGATGCCGCCGCGGCCTCGTCGACCGCAACCACCGCGGCGACGAGCGCCTCGTGGCGCTCGCTCGACGGCGCCGCCGGCGGCTCTTGCTCGACCGCGCCGCCGGTCGATTCCGCGAAAGGCGCCGCCGACACCGGCCCGACCTGCAGGCTGGTGACAAGGAGCGAGACCAGCGCGAGCACGCCCAGGCTCCCGAGTCGAGCGAGGCGCGTCATCGGACGCCGATTCGTGCGGGGATTCAACATGGCGGACAACCTCCGTTCCAGGTGTGACGGACGCGCCATCGCCGGCGCCGGCAACCACGTCCGCCGGTGTTTCCGAACGTCTCTCGCAAGCTCGACCAGATGCGTCGCGCAGGTGGCGGCGGGAACGCCCCGCGCCAGCACGAGGTCGTCTGCCGCGTGCTCGCTCTCGCGGCGGAGCCGGGCACGGACCATCCAAGCCAGCGGGTTGAACCACCAGACGCAGCGTAGCGCCTCGGCCGCCATCTGCAGCATCCAGTCACCCCGGCGCACGTGCGCCAGCTCGTGCAGCAGCACGATGCGCATCCGCTCCGCCGACCAATCGCGCGCCGACGCCGGCAGCATGACGGCCGGGCGCCGCCAGCCCCATGTCGCCACCAGCCCGGGACTCGGCCCCAGCAGGAGATCGACGCCGCGCTTCAGGCCGCACGACCGCGCGAGGTCCGTGCACAGCCGATGCCACGGCCCCTCCGTCACCCGGCGCGACGACGAGCGGAGCCGCCGGAGCCTCGCCAACCCGACCAGAAGCACGCCGACGCCGGCGACCGCGCCCGCGAGCCAGACCGCCACAACGAACCGGCCGACAAGGTCGTCGCTCGCGACGGCCGCCACCGCCGGTTCCGTGAACGGGACGTCGGGGCGCGGGAGCAGGGCGTCGAACACGAGCGGTTCGACCCGGGCCACCCGCACCGGCAGAATCGGAAGGACGTGAAGCGCGGGCGCCGCGATTGCCGACACGACGCCCACCGCGAGCACCCAGCGCCTCGCGGACGCCGAGGTCCTGCGCAGACAGAGGGCGGCCATCAGCGTCAGAAGCAGGATCGCGGACACCTTGACGGTCAACGCGGCCAGGAGGCCCATCACTGCTTCTCCCGTTTCCCGCTTGCGTCGTTGCCGTCCGGCCCGTTGCCGCGTGAAGCGCCCGTGGACGAACCGGCACGCCGTTGCTCCGCTCGCGCGTCCGAGACGATCCCGGCGATGCGGTCGAGCTCCAACTCGGTCAGATGCTTCGCCTCGCCGCCGAGCAACGCGGCCACCGCCTGCTCGGCGGACCCGTCGAAGAACGTCTCGACGAGATGCCGCAACGCCGACCGGCGCGCGGTTCGACGAGGCGTCACCGGGCGATACACGTACCGCAGCCCCACCTCCTCATGCCGCACATGTCCTTTCTGCTCGAGGATGCGAAGCTGCGTGCGGACCGTCGACGAGCTCGGGTCGCCGGGCAACTCCTCCCGGACGACGCTCGCCGGGACGTGGCCGCGCCGATAGAGGATGTCCATGATCTGCTGCTCGCGACGCGACAGGCGGCTGTGCCTCGGTCCTTCCATGCTCATTGGACTCCGACCGGTTGCGTTGCGGGGTCGGCCAGTCCCCGTGTTATGTTCATAGCATACCAGCCATTGAATTAACAGTCCACCCCGCAATCGGCAACCGGCTCGGTGCACGGTGGAGGTGACGCCGGGGCGCCGGGGCGCCGGCCACGACGGCTACCGGGCAAGGTACGCCGACCAGTCGTCCATCAACCGCCGCCGCAGCTCGAACAGGTCCGAACGCGCATACGCCGCCTCGACCCTGTTCTGTGGATCACGTGGGCGGGCGCGGCTTCGATGACTTCACGCGGATGTGGCTCCTGTCACCCGCCGTGCGGGGCAAGAGCATGATCGTGACGCGCCGGCCAGGCGAACCACCGAACGGGGGACCGGCCCAGTCGCCCCAGCGCCGCACCGTGTCGGCAGTGCCGCTCCTCAAGCCGCAGCTCCCGGTGTCTGCACCGGGATGTGCGGTGGTCGCTTGCCGCGGACCGTCGCGTTGAAGGAGGGGCAGCCTTCCGGCTGGCCCTCAAGAACAATCCGCACGGTCGGCTGCGGCCGTCACCCGGAGGGCCGGAGCAACGCCGGAGGACCCGCGTAGCGGGTTGACGGCCGCGGGCAACCCGTGCGCGACGAACGTGCTCCAGGGCCCTGCGAAATGGTGGGAGTCCACTTCCGCGGAGCGGACAAGTCCAGCCTGAGCGACCCCGCGGTGCTGACCCGGAAGTGACACCTTGGTTTCACGCTCCGGGTCAGCATAAGTAGTACGTAGCGGGGTCGCTCAGGCGTTGTCTGCCATCCGGGTCGTAACCCAAACTGTTGGGTCATCGTGGCTTAAATATCTTTTTTTTCAGTAACTTGACGTTCACGGGGCGTGAAATCAGGGTCGCGCTGGACGTGGTATTGGGGTCAAGTCGATGGTTACCATGGTTTGGGTCAGCGGGGCGCGATATCAGGGAGGCGTTGGCGACTCGAACTCGGGGTGTTGGGGGGCCGCGGCCTTGTCGGCGGTCCTTGGTGGGCTAATGTTCCTCAATCTATACTGTGTGGTACATGCAGTCCGAGACCGGCATCCGTTTTCGAGTCACGCCGAAGATGCGCAGCCTCCTCGACAGGCTCCGAGACGAGGAAGACATCAACGTCTCCGCCTGGGTCCGGCGACACATCGAGAACGCCCTCCGGGACAAGTTCCCCGAGGAGTTCCAGCAACAGCAGGACCGGCCCGAAGAGACCGGCCGCGGGATGCCGGAACTGCAGCAGCCCATTCCCGGGTGGAGGCCCAGGAAGGTCGGCAACGGCGAGTGGGGCGCCGCCCTCGAGGGACCCGAGGTCGCCCGGCTCCCCAGGCAGCTTCTCGGAATCCAGATCACCGTCACCGCCACTACCACGGGCAAATCCTGGACCGCGACCATCGTGGAGGTCGTGGATAGATCGGAGGCTCTCGTTGTCGTCCGCTATTCGCAGCGCTGACCGAACCAGAGGGTGGTCGAGGGCAGAATCGCCGGGCTGGGGCTCGGGGATGGATGCGGGTGCTGGCGGGGAAGTACAGCGCCGCAGGGGACGATGGGCCAGCGGTGCGGCTGCGGCCGAAGGGATGACTGAGCGACGATGGCGCGTGAGCACGGGACCGGGCCGAGGCCTCTTCCTGATCGAGGTCGACGACGGCCAGGGGTTCCGGCCCGCGACCCCGAACCGCTCCACGACCCCGACGGCCCTCCGCGCGACCGGGAAGCTCGACGACTTCGAGGTAGCCGCCCTCGTCCACGCCGGCGTCAATGAAGAACTGCGCGACGTGCGGAGGGTGTCGCCGCACCGGCAGGGCATCAGCGGGGAAGGTCGAATCCGATTGACGCTGACGGGGGTCGCTCGGGAGCCCTCCAGACTGGACCGTGCCGAGCCGAAGCCGGCCGGCCCGGTTCCGGTGCACGGTGGTCGTGACGCCGAGTCACCGGCCACGAGGGCTCCGGGCAAGGTAGGCGGACCAGTCGTCCATCAACCGCCGCCGCCGCTCGAACAGGTCCGAACGCGCGTAGGCAGCCTCGACCTTGTTCTGGATCACGTGAGCCAGCGCCGCCTCGATGACCTCGCGTGGATGATCCGTTTCCTCGGCCGCCCAGTCCCGGAACGACGACCGGAAGCCGTGAGGTACGGCGGCGACCTCGTGCTGCTGGAGCATCTTCGGCAGCGTCGTCGCCGACATCGGCCTCCCGCTCCGCATGGGGAACACCAGGCCGCCGCCGTCACCGAGCACACGCGCCGCGTCGAGGATCGCAACCGCCCGCCGGCACAGCGGGACCCGGTGCTCGCGCTTCGCCTTCATCCGCAGGGCCGAAATGGTCCACACGCGGTCCTTCGTGTCCATCTCGTCCCACGTCGCCAGCCGCACCTCACCGGACCGCGCGGCCGTCAGCACGAGAAACTCGAACCCCAGCTTCACGGCCGGCTGTGCCGAACCGGACGCCCGCACCGTCTCGATGGCCGCGGCCACGGCCTTGTGCGGCAGCGCCGGATGGTGCTGGACGATGTCGTTCTGCGGACCGAGCACCGGCAGCACGCGGTCGCAGGGGTTGTCGTTCCGCAGGTCCATCGCGATGGCCCACTCCAGCACCGAGCGGACGCGCTGACGGACGGCCCTGGCCGTCTCCGCCTTGACGTGCCAGATCGGCGTGAGGATCTCCAGCACGTCGGCCGTGTTGACCTCGGAGACCGGGCGGGGGCCGATGCGGGGGAAGGCGTAGCGTTCCATGCTCCGCCACCAGTTCTGCGCGTGCCACCGGCCGCGCCAGCCGCCGCGCTTCTGTTCGAGGACGCGCTCGGCGGCCTCGGCGAAGGTGGGCACGCCGTCGGCGCGGCGCTTCTCGGCGAGGGGGTCGCCCCCGGACCGCGCGAGCTTGCGGTTGGCGAGGGCGAGTTCGCGGGCTTCGATGAGCGGGACGAGCCCCGTGGCACCGAGGCCGAGTTCGCGGCGGCGTCCGCGGATGACGAGCCGCTGGACCCAGCTTCGAGTGCCGGTCGGCTGGACGAACAGGTACAGGCCGTTTCCGTCCGCGTGCCGCCCGGGCGGCGCGGAACGGACGAAGGCGGCCGAGAGGGCCTTGTCGGGGTGGCGTCCCCGGCGCTTGGTTCTGCGGGGAGCGTCGGGGGTCTTGGCTACAACATCCATTCCCCCATTATATACGGGATGCAGCCGGATTTCACCGCATGTCCTGACGCGCTCAGTCTGCGTCGTAGAATCATAAACGATTACAAGTCAGTAGGTTACGGCCTAATCTGGACGCAATCGGACGCTTCTGGAATGCTGCTGGTTATTCAGGCAGCGATAGCACGAATACGCGAAAAACCACCGGATTCATTGGGGTTTCTGTCAGAACGCGCGGGTACGCCGGATACTCAGCGTGCGCGGGGTCGGCTACCGCATCCCGAACCCCCGCGACGCCTGACCGGCCGTCCCGCCCTTGGCGGCGCGCAAGCGAGGCAGCGCCGAAGCCACTGGCGGCAAGCGCCCCCACGAAGCCCCCTCGATGCGCCGCGCCGGCGCGGAGCCTCATCCTCACCGCCGAGTTGACGGCCGCGGTCTCACCCGCACGCACGCCGCCGGCTTCGGACACCGCCGTCGCCGCGGGGCGGATGCTCTGCTCCTCGAGCCGCGCCGTCTCCACGTCTGCCGCAGGGTGGCCCCGCAAGAACAAGAACGCCCGGCAGTCCCATCCCGAGAATCGCCGAAACGAGCACGCTGCGACCTCCCGCCGGCAGTCCCCGCGCGGCCGGCGGAGAGCAGGAACCGAGGCGCGTTTCCGGCGGCCCCGCAAGCGTCGCCGGAGGATGGGGCCGCATTATGGGCTACACTGGTCCCCCATGATGATCGCCGTGTCATCGAGGCGAAACACGGCCGAGAGGAGGAGGTATGGTGGACCCGATCAGACGCAAGCTGCTGAAGACTGGCGCCGCTGCGGCGGCAATGGCCGCTACGCCGGGGGCGCTGTTCGCGCGGCAGGGCGGCAACGACGATGGCGGACGCTTCTACGAAAGGGGGAATGTCCGCATCCGCTATGAGGAGACAGGGTCGGGCTTCCCGCTGTTGCTCATCTCGGGCGGGGGGCTGAACGGCTCGACGATCGAGGGCATCCGGCGCCGCAATCCCTTCAACACGATCGAGGCGTTCAGCGGAGAGTTCCGCTGTATCTACGCGGACTTGCGCCACGCAGCCGGGCAGTCCACTGGCCCGCTCGAGGTCGACCGGCCGTGGGATGCCTACACCGACGACCAACTCGGCCTGATGGATCACCTGGGGATCGACAGGTTCATGGTGCTCGGTTTCTGCATTGCGGGACCCTTCATCTGGAACCTCATCAAGCGGGCGCCGGATCGCGTGGTCGCGGCCGTGCCGGCGCAGCCGGTCGGGTTCCGCCCGGAGTTGCCGAACGCCATGTATGAGAGTCAGAGCAACTCGTGGGGTGCAGAAGTGGTCGAGCGGGACCCCGACATCACGACGCAAATGGCCGACCAATTCCTGAACCGACTGTTCCGCACTGACCCTGACTTCGTGTTCACGGTGACGCGGGACTTCGTGAGGCAGTGTCAGACGCCGGTTCTCGTCCTGCCGGACGATACCCCGGGACATTCGTACGATGCCGCGATCGAGAGCGCGATGCTGGCGCCAAACGGACAGCTGAGCATGTACCCCTGGAAAGACACCCCGGAGAAGATTCCGCTGGCGGTGCGCCACGTTCGCAGCTTCCTGCGGTCGTATCGGCCAGCCTAGCCCGCCAATCGTCGCCTGACGGCTCCGCTCGGCGCCCAACCCACCCTGCAGGAGTCCGCGCCGTTCTACGGCGCAGACTCCTAGCGATGAAAGTCGAGCACTTCCTGTTCGACCGAGCGGAGCGTGGCCGGATGCCGTACGCCGGACGAGTTGGGACCGACGCTTGACGCTCCCGCGCCTCCTATACCGAGACGAGGGGGGAAGCCGCTGAACAGAGGCCGATGTCGGAGTCGGCTGCGTCACGATTGCGCGTCCGCGCCCGCAGCAGCCACCGCGACCGCCGAACGACTGTCAGCTTGGCGTGAGCGATCTCCGTCGCATCTGCGGGTAGCGACCCGGCAGCGCGAACACGAACAGCGTGTTGCCGTCGCTCGGGCGCAGGTCGGGCGTCAGCCGCCGGAGGCCGCTCGTGTTCAGCGAGCGGCCGGTGCTGACCGCGACGTACTGCCGGCCGTCGGCCGCGTAGGTGACGGGGAAGCCGGTGACCGGCGAGCCGAGGTTGATCTCCCACAGCACTTCGCCGGTCTCGTGGTCGAGGGCCTTGAAGCGGCCGTTGGCGTCGCCGCCGAAGACGAGGCCGCCGCCGGTGGCCGCCAGCGACATCGTGAACGCCGGCTGGTCGTGGGTCCAGACGGTCTCGCCGGTCTCGGCGGAGATGGCCTCGATGGTGCCGAGGTGCTCCTCGCCCGGCGTCACCTCGGTGCGCACCGTCAGGGCGTACCAGCCCACGCCGGCCGTCGCCAGCATCCGGCCGCAGGTGTGGCGCAGGGGCATGTACATCAGGTTGGTCAGGGGGCTGTAGGCGCCCGCCTCCCAGTCCTTGCCGCCTTGCCACGTCGGGCACGCCATCACTTCCTGCCCCTCGCTCCTGAACACCACCTCGGCGTTCTCGGTCACCGCGCCGGTGGCGCCGTCGATGGCGCTGATGACGTTCTGCGCGACGGTCGGCCGCGCCCACAGGAACTCGCCGGTCTCGCGGTCGAGGGTGTAGACGACGCCGGTCTTGCCGGGGATGCCGGTCACCACCCGGCGCCGCTCGCCCGGCTGGAGACGCGGGTTGATCCAGGTCACGGCGGCCGGATCGGGCGCGACCGCGGTGTCGACGAGCAGGCGCTCGAAGGGGTGGTCGAGGTCCCAGTGGTCGTTCAGGTGCTGGTAGTACCAGCGGATCTCGCCGGTGTCGGCGTCCAGCGCGAGGGTCGAGTTGTGGTAGAGGTGGGTGTTCTCGATCCCGCCGATCAGGAACTTGGGGGCCGGCGAGGTGACCGACGTGCCGACGTAGACGAGGTTCAGCGCGGGGTCGAAGCTCGGCACCATCCACGCCCCGACGTGGCGCCGCTCCTCGAACGGCACGCCGCCCCACGTCTCGTCGCCCGGCTCGCCGGGGGCGGGAATCAGCCGCGTCCTCCACAGCTCCGCGCCCGTCGCCGCGTCGTGGGCGGTGACGACGCAGGCGTTCGGACCCGCCTCGGGCATGCAGCCGCGGCCGGACACGACCTTGCCCCCGGCGACGATGGGCCCCGACGACTGGTGCGCGGGCAGGGTGCGGTAGTCGAGTATCTCCGTCTCCCAGGCGAGCCGGCCGGTCGCCGCGTCGAGGGCGAAGACGTAGTCGTCGACGCTGGTGTCGATGATGAGGCGGTCGTGGATGGCGACGTTCCGGTTGGTGCGCGACAGCCCCGAGACGTGGTCGGAGACGTCCTCCGGGTGGTCGCGCCGGTACTCCCAGCGGAGGTCGCCGGTGACCGCGTCGAGGGCCTGGATGATGTCGCCGGGGTTCGGCATGTACATCACCCCGCGGTAGACGAGCGGCGTGCCCTGGTTGCTGCCGGGGGCGAGGCCGCGCGACCAGACCATGCGCAGGTCGCCGACGTTGCCGCGGTCGATCTGGTCCAGCGGACTGTAGCCCCAGCCGTCGAGGGTGCGCCGCCACATCAGCCACTCCTCGGGCGGCGGGTCCTGGAGCATGGCGTCGGTGACCGGCACGAAGTCGTCGGCCGGCGCCTGCGCCGGGGCGGCGGCCGGGGCCAGTGCCGTCATGGCCAGCAACAGAAGGCCGAGCCGACCGGCAGCGGTTGCGTGCGCGTATCGGTTCATGGATGCGCTCCTTGGGCTTCGGAGGGAGAGCTGTCGCGAGTCGCCAGGGACGCCAAGGCCGAGCGGGACCTGCAGAAGATGGGCTTCAACGGACGGTGACGGCGACGTCGTGCTCGGTGGTCAGCAGGTTGTCGTTGGCGGTGGCCCGGAGCACGTAGTCGCCGGGAGCGGTGAACGCCGCCGTCACCACCGCCTGCCCGTCCTCGACGGCGACGGTCGCGGCCGGCTCGAACGTCACGCCGGCGGGTCCCCGCCAGACGATCCAGGACACGCGGAGGCCGCGGACGCGCGGCTGCTGCACGCCGGTGCCGCGCCGGTTCGGCACGCTCGGGACGTTGTGCGGCGGCTCGATGTCGTCGGGGCCGCGCTGCAGCGTGGGGGGATCGTTCGAGCCCCGCCGGGGCCGGTCTGGGTCGATCTCGCGCACGACGGGCAGGCCGTCGTCCGTCACGCGGGCAACCAGCGTGGCGCCGTCCTGGAGGGCGGCGGCGGCCGGCGTGTCGACGACGATCTCGGGCCCCGTGTTCCTCGCCGCCTCGGGGCTGAGCCGCCGGCCACCGGCGGAGCGGGCCGCGGTCTCCCACGTCGGCTCGAGCCAGCCGATGGCCCGCAGCGACTCGCCCTGCGTGGTCAGGTTCCAGACCAGCCGCCGGTCGCCGAAGTCGCTCGGCACGTCGATGCTGAACACCCGCCGATGCGCGCGCGGGTAGAAGAACGTCGGCTGCCCGGAGTCGACGACGCCGGGGTCGAAGTGGTTGTCGGGCCCGACCGGCACATTGACCTCTTCGACGAAGTTGCGGTTGAAGTACCCGAAGTGCATGGTGAAGCCGCCGTCGGCCTTCCGCGACCACCCCTCGAAGATGGGCTGCACGGTCTGGCCGGTGCGGTACTTCAGGTTGTAGGGGTTCGGCTGGGCGCCGGCGAGGGGCGGCGCCGCGAGCGCCAACCCGAGCAGGCCCGCTCCTAGACGCCGGCGGAAACTCATCGTCATGGCAGCACCTTGTTGCAAGGACTTGATCGCTGACAGGATTGCCGACCGCACTCGGGCAAAGCCCGTCTGCCGCGGCCGTGCGCGCCTGGCGCACCGCAGGACAATTGCCGCCGGCGTTTCCGGGGTACCGTGGTCGGCCCCTTCAAGAAATCGAGCTCTGCCGGGCGGCGGCCCGGCAGAGCTCTCGGAACCCGCGCGTCCCGTCGGCCGGGCGCCGCGCTGGCCCGCCCATCGTCGCCTTCGGCTCCGCTGGGCGCCCAACCAACCCTGCTAGGAGTCTGAACCGTACTACGGCGCAGACTCCTAGTCGTCGTCGGTGGCCGCGGCTTCGCGTCGCGCCTTCCTCGCGGCCAGCTCCTGCTCGTACTCCTCCTGGGTCAGGTCGTACCAGCCGATCCAGGCGAAGCCCATCTCGTCGATGGTGCGGCCGCCGTTGCCGGTCCAGTTGGTCGGATCGGGATTGGCCCGGTTGGCGTCGGTGTTGTCGTGCCAGCTGATGGTGTGGAGTATGGTCCCCGCCGGCACCAGCGGCGCCGCGTCGTCCGCGTAGTTGTAGACGAGGTGCCAGTTGTAGTCGAAGTTGGCGCAGCTCACGACCTCGCTCGTGATCGGCGTGGTCGGATAGATCAGCTCCAGGCACTGGTACTTGCCGAGGATGTGCATGTGCGGCTGGAACGCGGTCAGCTTCGCGGGGTTCTTCAGCCGCTCGTAGCCGTCCTGCCGGACCACGGCGCCGGCCGGGATGTCGAGGTCGGTGTTGTGCCGGGCGAGCTGCTTCGACCAGCGGATGTACTGGGGCACGACGTCCTTCGGGTGGAACACGATGCCGAGCTCGATGCCCGCCTCGACGGGCTCCCCGATGGAGTGCAGGTGATAGCTGGCCCGCGCCTTCATGTCGGCGGGCAGCAGCTTGCCCGAGTCCTCGGGGTAGATCTCGGCGCCCTTGCCCGAGGCGTACTCCACGAGGAAGACGCCCTGGTCCTGGGTGCCGTCGTTCGTCAGGTCGTCGTAGTCCGGGTCCACCGCGTAGGAGAGCGCGTGGTGGACGACCTGGCGCGAGCGCTCGTCCACGGGCCGGGTCTGGATGGCCTTGATGTAGCGGTCTTCCTCGAGGCCGAAGGGGGCGTAGAGCGAGCCGAACAGGTCGGGCCCCTCCGCCGGCACGAGGTAGTCGGGATAGCGCACCACCAAGTCCGGCTCGCCGATCTGCCACTGCGACCAGTCGGGGAACTCGGGCATCACGGGCAGGTCGGCGGGGTCGCCCATCGGGGCGCCGGCGTCGACCCAGGCCGCGATGGTCGCGATCTGCTCGTCGGCGAGCGAGATGTCCTCCTTGAAGGCCTGGATGCCGATGTTCTTGTCGATGTGCCAGGGCGGCATCTCCCGCGCGACCACGCGGTTCCTGATGGACCGGGCCCAGGGCCGTACCTCGGCGTAGGTCGTCAGGGCCATGGGCGCCATCTCGCCGGCCCGGTGGCAGACCACGCACGACTCGTACAGGATGGGCGCGACGTCCCGGGTGAACGTGAAGTCGCCCGAAGCGCCGCCCTGCGCCGCCGCCGCCGGCGCCAGGGCCAGCACGGCGATGGCGGCCGCGAAGACCGCGACCGGGGAAGCCGACCGCCGCCGGGCTGCTCTTCCGTCTCTCATGGTCTCGCCCTCTTCCGACTGTTCCGGTCCACGTCCGGGAACCGACGAATCCCGGTGGTTGCCCTCCCGCACGACCCGCCTGCCGCGCCGGCCGCCCCCCGTCGAGCCGCTACGAGCAGGCCGCCGTGATCGGCAGGTGCGCACAATGGGGCAGAATGCACCTTGCGATTGCAGCGACACAGTATCACCTTGGCGCGGGGCGTTCAACGCGACCGCAGGCCGGCGCGCCGCCCCGCCGGCGGTCTCGACCGCCACGCCGACCGCGGCCCGCTGGCGACAGGACGCCGGAGCGGCGCGGCCGCCCCGCCGCCGCCTGCTTGAACGCCCGCGCCCGGCCGGCGAGATCGGACGCAGCGGGCGGGGGGCGGCCGCCCCGCCGTCGCCCGCTTGAACGCCCGCGCCCGGTCCGCGAGATCGGACGCAGCGGGCGAAGCGCGGCGGCCGCGACGCCCCGCGGGGTGCCCTCGTCTGGCGGGACGCCCCTGTATACTGGCGCTGGCGACGGACGCGCGAGCGCCCGCGCCGGCCGGTCGGTGTCTCGGTTTGGAGCGAGGGGGTACCGATGCAACGCAAACGTCAGGCCTGGATTGCAGCGTCCTTCATCGCGGCGGTCGTCGCGCTCGGTCTCGGGCAGAACGCGCTCGACGGCGTCACCGCGGCCTAGGGCGGCCCGCCGGGGGCCGTGCTCGAGGTCGACCCGTTCTGGCCTAAGCCGCTGCCCGACAAGTGGCTGCTCGGCCACGTCATCGGCGTCGCCGTCGACTCGCGCGACCACATCTGGGTGCTGCACCGGCCGGGGTCGCTGACCGACAGCGAGCGCGGCGCCGCGGCCGACCCGCCGACCTCGGAGTGCTGCGTGCCCGCGCCGCCGGTGATCGAGTTCGACCAGGAGGGCAACGTCGTCCAGGCGTGGGGCGGCCCCGGCGACGGCTACGAGTGGCCGAACGGCGAGCACGGCCTCTTCGTCGACCACCTCGACAACGTCTGGATCGGCGGCAACGGCGACGGCGACGGGCAGGTCCTCAAGTTCTCGCGCGACGGGACGTTCCTCCTGCAGATCGGCAGCGCCGGTCCCCTCAGCGGCAGCGACGACACGACGCGCGTGGGGCGCGCCGCCGACGTCGGGGTCGACCCCGAAACCAACGAGGTCTACGTGGCCGACGGCTACGGCAACCGCCGTGTCATCGTCTTCGACGCCGACACCGGCGAGTACCGCCGGCACTGGGGGGCGTACGGTCGGCCCCCGGTGGATGGCGAGCTCGCGCCCTACGACCAGCAGGCCGACCCGTCGCCCATCTTCGGCGACACCATCCACTGCGTGCAGCTCTCCGCCGAGGGGCTCGTCTACGTCTGCGACCGGATGAACCATCGCCTCCAGATCTTCCGGAAGGACGGCACGTTCGTGCGCGAGGGGTTCGTCGGCAGGGAGACCGCCGGCGCCTCGACGTGGGACATCGCCTTCTCGACCGACGCCGACCAGACGTACATCTACAACGCGGACGGCGGCAACCACCTGCTCTGGACCGTCCGGCACGAGTCGCTGCAGACGCTCGGAACCACCGGGCGCCGCGGGCGGATGGCGGGCCAGTTCGAGTCGACCCACTCGCTCGCGGTCGATTCGGCCGGCAACGTGTACGTCGGCGAGACCCTCAACGGTCGCCGCGTGCAGAAGTTCATGCCGGCCGGCGGGTGACGGTGGGGCAGTCGAAGGGCCATTCAGCCGGGCGCCTTGCGACGCGCGGCGGCGGTCCGGTCGTACGGGAACGTCGGAGCCAACCGCCGAACGGGAGTATGACATCGCGTGAGAGCGCGGCGTTCGGTTGGTCGTACGGGGGTTCAGAACCGATGCACGCATCCACGAGACTACCGATCATCCTGATGTCCGGCGCGGCCCTTTGTCTGGTGGCGCTGCTCGTCCCGGCGAGCGCGGGCGCGCAGACCGGGACCTCGCTTCCCGCCGACGTCAATCCCGAGTCCCGCAACCGGCTCGCCATCTCCGCTCCCGACCCGGAGGGCGGCCCGGAGGCGGCCGCGGCCGCCATAAGGGGCGCTGGCACCGGGGTGAACGCGCGCTGGGACTCCCCGGTGGGCCGCCCGCTGCTGGAGCTCGCCATCCTGATCACCGCGCGCGAGCACGACGCCCCCTTCGAGTGGTCGCTGCACGAGATGGAGGCGGTGGCCGTCGGCCTCGCCCCGGACGTCATCGACGTCGTGCGGAACCGCGAGCCGCTGTCCGGGCTCGGCGATCGGGAGGCAGTCATCATCCAGGCGGGCCGCGAGATCTTCGGCGCGCACCGCCTGAGTCCCGAGACCTACCGGCGCGCGGTGACGCTCTTCGGCGAGGCCAACTTCGTCGATGTCGTCGACCTGATGGCGCGCTACGCCGGCACCGCGGCGCGGCTCGCGGCATTCAACCAGCAGATGCCTCCGGGCTGGCCGCAGTTCCTGCCCCTCCCGTTCACGCCTCCCGACGACGTCGACCCGCGCTCGCGCAGCCGCCTGCCGCTGCGTCCCATGCCGGCCGAGACGACGCGGGCGACCCCCAGCCTCTACGGCCGCACGCTCTCGCCGCAGGGGACGGGCCCGGGGCAGCTTCGGAGCCACGGCGCCGGACGGGCGTCGCTCGAGGCGAACGTCCCCCGGCCGCTCCTGGACTTGGCGACCCTCGTCACCGCGCGCGCCTACGACGTGCAGTACGCCTGGACCCTCACCGAGCCCGCCGCGCTCGAGAACGGCCTGGACCCCGCGGTCGTCGACGCCGTCCGGGGCGGCGGACCGGTCGGGGAGCTGGGCGACCGGGCAGCGGCCCTGATCGCGTTCGGCCGCGAGCTCTTCGGCCCGCACACCGTGAGCCCGGAGACCTACGCGAGCGCCGTCGAGGCGGTCGGGGGTACGACCAACCTCGTCGACCTCGTGGACCTGATGGCGCAGCACGTGTCCGACGCCACGTTGCTGATCGCGTTCGACCAGCACCTGCCGGCGGACCGGGTGCCGCTGCTGACCATGCCGTAGGGAGAGCCGCCGGCCTTTCGAGGGGATCGACGACCTCATTCATCTGAAGCGGCCGGCGGGCCGGCCACAGGACCGCGAAGACGTCGCGAAGCTGGAGGAGATTCGTCGGCTGAGAGGCCAGGATGGCGAACGCCTCTTGCAGCGCGCCGAGAGCGTCCGCCGACGGCCACCCCTGGCGGCTCGCGGAGGGCCGGCGCGACGCCGGGAGGTAACCGATGAGGACCCTCGTGACGTTGTCGTTCGTCGCGTGCGCCGTCCTGTCCGTCAACGGCCGGCAGGGCGGTGAGACCGATCGCTGGGCCGAGTTCGAGTACTTCGTCGGCGCCTGGACCGGCGACGAGTCCGCCACCTTCGGGGACGGCCGCGGGGAGCGCACCTACGAGCTCGTGCTGCAGGACCGGTATCTCCTCGGTCGGAACCGCTCGGTCTTCCCGCCGCAGGACGGGCTGCCCGACGGCGACGACCACGGGGACTGGACCGTGTTCAGCTACGACACCGGCCGCGACACGTACGTCCTGCGCCAGTTCAACAGCGAGGGGTTCGTGAACACGTTCTACCTCGACGATCCGTCCACGCTCCGCGAACGCCTGGTCTTCGTTCTCGAGGCCTCCGAGAACGCGCCCGGCACCCGCGCCACCCTCACCATCGACCGAATCGACGACCGCACCTTCGAGGAGGTCTTCGACCTGACGCTGCCGGGCGCGGCGAGCGGCATCACGATCCGCGGCCGCTGGACCCGGACCGGACCATAGCGGCGGAACCGTTGGCGGCAAGAGGACGGCGCCCGTGGTAACGTGGTTCCGGAACCAACGATGAGGACACTGCTCCTGCGTGGACTGGCCGGCCTGGCCATCGTCGTGGCGTTGACGGCGGCCGGCACGGCCTTCCTGATCGGCGTCTTCGACCTGCAGATCGAGTTCGCCGGCGACGGTTTCCGGCCGTTGTTCTCGTTCGGCGACCCGGACGACCACTTCGCCGGGCTCGACGCGGACCGCGCGAGCCATCGCTCGGCTGCCCCGTCTGACGGCGCCGCGGACGCGGTGGCCGGCGGCGCACGCGTGCCGGCGTCGGAACCGCGGGCCGCTCGCCCCGCCGCGACGAGTCCTGGCTCGGATGCCGGGCCGACGGCCGGCGCCACGAGCGTCCCGGCGTCGGCAGACCCGCCGGCCCCGCCCGATGCGGCCGCCGACCCGAACGACGCCGCGTGGACCGACTTCCGCGGGCCGCATCGCGACGGCCGCTACACCGGGCCGCCCATTCGCACGGACTGGCCGGCGGCCGGGCTCGACCCGCTGTGGAGCCAGCCGATCGGCGGCGGCTACGCGTCGTTCGTGGTCGCGGGCGGGCTGGCGTTCACGATCGAGCAGCGCCGGGACGACGAGGTCGTCGCCGCCTACGACGTCGACACCGGCGTCGAGCGGTGGACCCACGCGTGGCCGGCGCATTTTCGGGAGTCGATGGGCGGCCCGGGGCCGCGCGCCACCCCGACGTGGCACGCCGGCCGGGTCTACGCCCTCGGCGCGACGGGCCGGCTCGTGTGCCTCGACGCCGCCACCGGCGACGAGGTCTGGGCGCGGAACATCCTGGACGACGCCGCCGCGTTCAACCTGACCTGGGCGATGTCCGGCGCGCCCCTCGTCGTTGACGACGTGGTGGTCGTCCAGCCGGGCGGCCGCGACGGCTGGTCGGTGGCGGCCTACGACCGGCTGACCGGCGAGGTCGTCTGGCACGGACTGGACGACGTGCAGTCGTACACGTCTCCGATGCTGGTCACCCTGGGCGGGGTGCGCCAGATTCTCGTCGTCACCGCCGCGCGCGCCGCGGGTCTCCGCCCCGACGACGGCGCGCTGCTCTGGGAATACCCCTGGCGGGTGCGGACGGTGCCGAACATGGCCCAGCCCCTGGTCGTCGGCGACGCCCGCCTGTTCCTGTCGGCGAGCTACGGCAAGGGGGCGGCCCTCATGGAGCTGACGCGGGACGGCGACCGGTTCACCGCCGCCACGGTCTGGGAAACGCACCGGATGCGCAACCGGTTCAGCAGCTCGGTGCTCGTCGACGGCTACATCTACGGGCTCGACAACTCGATACTGGCCTGCCTCGACGCGGCCACCGGCGAGCTGATGTGGAAGGGCGGCCGCTACGGCTCCGGGCAGTTGCTCGAGGCCGACGGCCACCTCGTCGTGCTGACCGAGCGCGGCGACCTCGTGCTGGTGCGCGCGACCCCCGAGCGCCACGACGAGGTGGCCCGCTTCCGCGCCATCGACGGCAAGACCTGGAACGTCCCGGCGCTGGCCGGCGGCCGCCTCCTGGTGCGGAACGCCCGCGAGATGGCGGCGTTCGATCTGTCGCGGTAGTCAATCGACGGCAAGACCTGGAACGTCCCGACGCGGGCGGCCGCCTCCTGGTGCGGAACGCCCGCGAGATTGCGGCGTTCGATCTGTCTCGGCAGGACTCCCGGGCTGCATCAGAGCGTTTCCAGGCCCAGGTGTTCGGCGATCGGAACGAAGTCCCGGTCAGCGTGCAGGAGGCGATGCCCGTTCTCGAGGCAGAACGTCGCGATCAGCATGTCGATGGTCTTCCGCACGGCCACGCCGCGGGCGCGGAGCGCACGGCAGTTGCGGGCGCTGGCCAGCGCGACGTCGCGGCCGACCATGGGCTGGAACAGCAGGCGGTCCAACGCCGCCCGCGCCTCATGGGCGTCCCGTTCGGAGGCAAACCCCTGGAGCACCTCGGCGAGGATGAGGTCGCCGACGACGATGGGCTCGACGCCGAGCAGCGCATCGAGCAGCGCTGTCTCGCGGGTCGCGGTGCCGTTGAAGTAGTCGATCCAGACGGACGTATCGACCACCGTCACCGGTCCCGCCGCATGTCGTCGAGCGAGCTCTCCCAGTGGAGCTTGCCGCGCAACGCGCGGATTCGCCCCTGGGCCCGCGTCTGCACCAGGAGGCGCAGGCCTGCCTCGACGGTCGCCTTCTTCGTCTTCAGGCCGCCCGCCTCGAGCGCCGCCGCCATCAGGCGGTCGTCGATTTCGATGTTGGTTCGCATGGCCATAGGGTGTATGAATCGTTAGAGTATACACATCCCTGCCTCGCGATGCAGGCGCGGACCGGGCGGGGTGGCCCGAGGCGGGACGGTCCGCTACAATGCGGGCATCGGCGCCTTGGCGCAGGTCCCGCGACGCGGGCGCGCGGATGCCGAAGGGCGGCGATGGCCTGGGGGACGGCGATGCTGCGACTCTCCAAGAAAGCCGAGTACGCGCTGATGGCGCTCAAGGACCTCGCCTCGCGTCCCGAGGCCGAGGCGGCGAGCGCGCGCGAGATCGCCGAACGGTACGGCATCCCCATCGAGCTGATGGCGAAGGTGCTGCAGCGCCTGGTGCGGCAGGACCTCCTGGCCTCCCACCACGGCACGCGCGGCGGCTACCAGCTCTCCCGGTCGGCCCGCCTCATCTCGGTCGCCGACGTCATCGAGGCGATCGACGGTCCGGTGATGGTCACCGCCTGCACCAGCGCCGACGACGACTGCGAGCAGTACGCCACGTGCAACATCCGCGATCCCCTGTGGCGCATCAAGGACCAGATCGTCCACGCCCTGAACTCCTACAGCCTCCAGGCGCTGGCCGCCGACGAGCCGCCCCTCGTGCCGATCTCGGTGGCGAGGCGACCGCCGGCTCGCGAGATGGCCCTGGTCCAGGACCGCTAGGAGTCTGCGCCGTAGAACGGTGCAGACTCCTAGCAGGGTTGGTTGGGCGCCCAGCGGAGCCGGAGGCGACGATGGGCGGGCTAGGGCGTCTCCACGCTCCGCGCCGCCGGCGGCGGAGACGATGAACCTGCCCATCTACATGGACGGCCACTCGACGACCCGGGTCGACCCGCGGGTCGTCGAGGCGATGCTGCCGTTCTTCGGCGAGCACTACGGCAACGCCGCGAGCCGGCATCACCGGTTCGGTTGGCAGGCCCGCGATGCGGTGGCGGCGGCGCGGGCGTCGGTGGCGAAGCTGATCGGGGCGTCGGCGCGCGAGCTGATCTTAACGAGCGGCGCCACCGAGTCGAACAACCTGGCCCTGAAGGGCGTCGCCGAGGCGTCGAGAGACCGCGGGAACCACGTCGTCACCGTCGAGACCGAGCACCGGGCGGTCCTCGATCCCTGCGCGAGGCTCGAGCGGCAGGGGCTGCGGGTGTCGTATCTCCCGGTGCGGGCGGACGGCCTCGTGACGCCGGCGTCGCTCGAGGCGGCGCTCGGTCCAGAGACGGTCCTGGTGTCGGTCATGCTGGCAAACAACGAGATCGGGGTGGTGCAGCCAATCGCCGACCTGGCGCGGGCCGCCCGCTCGCGCGGGGTGCCGATGCACACCGACGCGGCGCAGGCGGCCGGCTTCGTGCCCATCGACGTCGCGGCCGCGGGCGTCGACCTCCTGTCGCTGACCGCCCACAAGCTCTACGGTCCGAAGGGCGTCGGCGCCCTGTTCGTGCGCCGCGGGGTGGCGGTGGCGCCGATGATGGACGGCGGCGGGCACGAGGCCGGCCTCCGGTCGGGGACCCTGAATGTGCCCGCCATCGTGGGCTTCGGCCGCGCCGCCGACGTCTGCCGGGAGGAGATGGCGGGCGAGGCGGTTCGTCTGCGGGGGCTGCGGGATCGGCTGTGGGAGAAGCTGCAGCGGTCGCCGGGCGGCGTGACGGTGAACGGGTCGATGGCGTCGCGGCTGCCCCACAACCTCAACGTCAGCGTCGAGGGCGTGAACGGCGAGCAGTTGCTGACGGGGCTGAGCGACGTCGCGGTCTCCTCGGGGGCCGCGTGCAGCTCGGTCCGCGAGGAGTCGTCCCACGTGCTGCGCGCCCTGGGCGTCGACGACGCACTCGCCCGGGCGTCGATCCGCTTCGGCCTCGGCCGCTTCAACACCGAAGCCGAGGTCGACCGCGTGGCCGACGCCCTCTGCGCGCTCGTCGAACGGCTGCGCGCCCCGGCGCCCGTTTTCGAGGTCGACGACGACGACCTGCCGGCGGAGTGGCGCTAGGAGTCTGCGCAGTAGACGGCGCCGCCTCCGGAGGAGGCGCAGACTCCCTGGAGGGCTGGTTGGGCGCCCAGCGGGGGCCGAAGGCGACGCTGGGCGGGCTGGGCGACGCCGTGACCGCCGGTGGGGTTCGTCGACACGGCCAGCCTGCCGCTCCGCGTGCGGCGGGGTCGCGACTGCCGCGGGCGCGCTCGCGGAGTGAGGTACACTGAGGGCGCCATGATCGAGATCACCGAGGCGGCGTCGAAACGAATCCACAGCGCGATGGACCAGGAGGGGATCACCGAAGGCGGCCTCCGCGTCGGCGTGAAAGCGGGCGGCTGCTCGGGGTTGAGCTACGTCTTCAAGTGGGAGCGGTCGCCGACCCCCCGGGACGAGGTCTTCGAGGGCGCCGGCGGCGCGAAGATCTACGTCGATCCGAAGAGCTTCAAGTATCTCGACGGCACGGTGCTGGACTGCGACCCGAACATGCTCGGGCAGTCGCTGGTCCTGCGCAATCCCAACGCCAAGGCCGAGTGCGGCTGCGGTCTGTCGTTCGGCGTCTAGGAGCACCCGCCCCACGACCAGGCCTGATGGTGCAGCCCGACCAACGCGGCGGCGAGCCGGCTCTCACGCGCCCGTTGGTCGTGGTGTCCAACCGCGAGCCGTACATCCATTCGCGCTCGGCCGACGGCGGCTTCACCTGGTCGCCGACCACCGGCGGGGTCTCGGTCGCCCTCGACGCCCTGATGCGCGAGCGTGGGGGGGTCTGGATCGCGCACGGGGCCGGCGACGCCGACAAGCTGGCTGTCGACGCCGACGACCGGGTGCGGGTCCCCCCCGATGCGCCGGCCTACGATCTCCGGCGCATCTGGCTGACCGCGGCCGAAGAGCACCACTACTACGAGGGGTTCGCCAACGAGGGGCTGTGGCCGCTGTGCCACGTCGCCCACGTCAAGCCGGTGTTCCGGACCGAGGACTGGCGGATCTACCAGAGCGTCAACCGCCGCTTCGCCCACACCGTCCACGCCGAGCTGCCGGACCTCGCCGCCCCGATCTTCGTCCAGGACTACCACCTCACCCTGGTCCCGCGATTCCTGCGGGAACTCAGGCCGGGAGCGCGGGTCGCCCTGTTCTGGCACATCCCGTTTCCCCACCCGGACCAGTTGCGCATCTGCCCCTACCGCCGCGAGATCCTCGAGGGGCTGGCCGACTGCGACCTCCTCGCGTTCCAGCTCGAGCGCGACCGCCGCAACTTCCTGGCCGCGGCGCGGGCCGAGCTCGGAGCCCGGGCGAGCGGCAGCCGGCTCAAGGTCGGGGGCCGCACCATGGCGGTCTGCGCGGTGCCCATCGGGGTGGACTACGACCGCATCCAGGCGGTGACCCGGGCGCCCGCCTTCGAGGCCGAGCAAAACCGGCTGCGCCGCGAGCTGCGCATCGATACCGCGCTCGTCGGGGTGGGCGTCGACCGCCTCGACTACACCAAGGGGATACCCGAGCGCCTCAGCGCCCTCGATGCGCTGTTCACCCGGTGGCCCGGGCTCAACCGCCAGTTGACGTTCGTCCAGATCGCGGTGCCCTCCCGGTCGACGCTCGACAGCTATGCCGCGGTCGAGGCCGACATCGACCGGCGCGTGGCCGAGATCAATGCCAAGCACGCCCGGGCGGACGGCGTCGGCCCGATCCGCTACCGCAAGTCGGCCCTGCGCATGCGGCGGCTGACGGCGCTGTACCGGCTCGCCGATTTCTGCATCGTCAGCTCGCTGCACGACGGCATGAACCTGGTGGCGAAGGAGTTCGTGGCGGCCCGGGAGGACCTCGCCGGGGTGCTGGTGCTGAGCGAGCTCGCCGGGGCCGCCCAGGAGCTGACGGAAGCCGTCATCATCAATCCCTACGACGTCGAGGGGTTCGCCGACGGGCTCCAGCTCGCGCTCGACATGCAGCACGACGAGCGCGAGCGGCGCATGCGCGCCCTGCGGCGGGTGGTGGCGGGCCGCGACGTCTTCCGGTGGGCCACCGAGATCCTGGAGGAGCTCGAGAACCTCGACACCCGCTCGCTTCCCCCCGCCCCCGGGCGGCTGCCCGGCCGGCGCTGACCGCCTCGGGAATCTCTGCGCCGTGGCACGGTAGGGACTTCCTGAGGGCCGGTTGGGCGCCAAGCAGAGCCGCAGCGACGATTCGGCGGCGCAGGAGTCTGCGCTGCGGCACGGCTCGAATTCCTGGAGAGTTGGTTGGGCGCCAGGCGGAGCCGTCAGGCGACGATTGCCGGGCTACGCATCGTCGTCTTCCGCCTCCGCGTACACCTGAGGCGCCCGCTTCACCACCACGGTCAGGCCGAAGAGCACGATGAGGGTGGACGCGGCCAGTCCCAGGCGGGCGCCGCGTCCCATGGTGGGGGCGACGACCGGGGCCGCGCTGCCGCCCTCGACGATGGCGCGGGCCTGCGAGGTGACCCAGCCCTGCTGGCTGGCCGCCCGCTCCATGAGCCGCTCCGAGAGGAACAGGATGCCGAACGCGAGCAGCCCCACGAGGAGCAGCGGATGCCGCGAGTTCTTCTGCGTCACGATGCTCGCCATCGCGAGGCCGATGACCGCCGCCGCCAGTGCCAGGATCCACAGGCCGGCGAGGTCCGGCACCCCGCCGAAGCGCTGCTCGCCGACCTCGATCCAGGGCATGAACGCGCTCGCACCGAGCAGCAGGCCGGCCCCGATGGGAAAGTAGTAGGCGCGCATCGGGTGCCGCACGACATCGCCTGGGGTCATGGCCGCCAGTGTAGCACCCGGCCGCGCCACCGGATGGATGGCCGCGCCTCGATTCGACCGTCAGGCAGGAACGCTGGCGGGAGTACCCTGCCACGTGCCGAGCGCGTCGTCCCGCGGAAGACGGGCTGCCGCTGGGCGCAGTCGGCAACTCATGTCGATCACCGTCCTGGGGACGGTGGCGGGAACAACCTCGCCGCGCGGCAAGCCCGGAAGACTGCGGAAACGGGCTGCATCCGGGTGCAGCTGGCAGACTCACGCCGACCTGGGCCACCGGCAGAGCCGGGGAGCTCGCGCGGCGGGAGTTCGCGCCGGCGAGAGTCCCAACGCGACCGCAAGGTCGCGCGGTCAGCGATCCGCGGTGAGGGACACGAGGCGGTCGAGGAGCCGCTCGACGGCGGCGGGGTCGGGCAGGCGGTGGGCCGCGGCCGACGGGGCGCGGCCGACGATGACGGTCACGCCGCGGTCGCCGACGGCCTCGAACGCGTGCTCGTCGGTGCGGTCGTCCCCCAGGTAGACGGGCCGGACCGTCGCCCCGAGCCGGCGGGTCGCGTCGGCCTCGATCCAGCGGACCGCGTTCCCCTTGTTCCAGGCGATGTCCGGGAGCAGCTCGAGCACGTGGTGTCCGCGCTGGACCCGCGCGCGTCCCGCGCGGAGGGCGGGGGAGACGAGCGCCCAGAAGGTCTCCTCGGCCCGCGCCCGGTCGTCGGGGGCGGCGGCGCGGACGTGCAGGGCCACCGACAGGTGCTTGTCTTCCAGAAAGACCCCGTCGAGGTGGCGGACGGCGGCGGCCAGCGATGCCCGCAGCTCCTGAAGCCGGTCGCGGTAGGCGGCGAGCTGGTCGACGGTGAAGCCGCCGTCGGGGCCGAGGATCTCCATGCCGTGGAGGCCCGCGTAGTAGACCGGCCCGTCCAGGGCGGCGCGGCCCCGGATGTCGGCGGCCCGCCGTCCGCTCACGATGCCCACGCACAGGGCGGGCCGGCGGGCGAGGGCGGACAGGGCGGCGCGGCGCGACTCGGCGAGCTGCACGGACTCCGGGTCGTTCCGGAACTCGCACAACGTCCCGTCGAAATCGCTCAGCAGGAGTACCCGGGACGGGCCGCGGGCGAGGATCGCCTCCGCGATGTCCGCCACCGACGAGAGTGCGGTCGGACCGCCCGGGCGCGAGTCCGGAAACCGCCGATCAGCGTCGGGTGGTCCGGGACGACCCGGGTCGGTCATTGGAGCCGGCGCTAAGCGTGGCCGGCGGGGCCGGCTCGCACAAGTTGTCCTCGGCGTCCGAAGCCGGCGCGCCCGGGAGAACCCGGGTCACGTTCAGCAGGTACAGCCGGTAGGCGCCCGGGTCTCGTCCGGGGTTGCCGCACATCTTAACGCGGTCGCCGACGTTGATGTCGCCCGCCGTCCAGCCCAGGCGGCGGAGCCGGCTCGCGGCGCGCCACTCGACGGCCCAGGTGTGCAGGTCGCCGTCCTGGTCGGCCACGCGCAGGTGCACCATCGAGTGGGGATTGCCGAACAGGAAGGACGTCACGTCGCCTTCGATGACGATGGTGCGTTCTTCGTCGTAGACCTCGGCGATGGGGTGATGGGCGAGAACCGGTAGGCTCGGCAGACTGACGCCCGCGACGATCAGCACGGCCAGATAGCGTGTCATCGTTCCTTCCCCCTCCGAGCCCGACGG
Source organism: Vicinamibacterales bacterium (assembly GCA_965207615.1). Lineage (GTDB taxonomy): Bacteria > Acidobacteriota > Vicinamibacteria > Vicinamibacterales > UBA8438 > JAJEEA01. Next base: position 4,535,773 of record CBDBMZ010000003.1, on the reverse strand, counting down.
TCCGCGGTCCAAGCGTCTGCCCGCTATCATACTGCTGGACTCGTCGCGGTTCATTCCTGAAGTTTGCCTGAACGGGCGCCGGCGGGTCCGGGGTTCGCGCCGTGGATCGTCGCGGACTGCTGTAGGCTTGGTCGAGCGGGTCGCAGCGCGGCAGGGCGGCGACGTCCGAGCTGCGCTCTTTTCCGCCCGCCGTTTCGACGCGCAGACGCGATCGGAAGCCTTGGCGACGCCAGCAGCCCGGCGTGAAACCCCGCGCTGCTCGAACGTGGCGGGGACTGTTGCCACGGGCTGCCAGGGAACCGCCGGGCGCGAATCGGAGACCGACAGGAATGCCGCCGACCACCACGACGCCGTCAGAAACCGGCACCGCCGAGGCGACGCGGCCGGGGCCGGCCGGCCGCCTGCTCGTCGTCGAGGACGAGGAGAAGGTCGCCCTCGCCCTGCGCGAGGGCCTCGAAGGCGAGGGGTACGACGTCGTGGTCGAGACCACCGGCGAGGGCGCCTTCTTCCGCCTCGCGCGGGACCGGTTCGAGGTCATCCTGCTCGACCTGATGCTGCCGGGGCGCGACGGCCTCGAGATCCTGTCGACCCTGCGCAAGCAGGGGCTCGCCACGCCGGTGGTGGTGCTGACGGCGCGGGACACCCTGGAGGACCGGGTCGTCGGGCTCGACGCGGGGGCCGACGACTACCTGGTCAAGCCGTTCGCGTTCGCCGAGCTGCTGGCCCGTCTCCGCGCGGTCGCCCGCCGCGGGCGGGTGAGCGACGCCGACCGCCTGGCCGTCGACACGCTCGAGATCGACCGGGCGACCCGCCGGGTCGCGCGCGACGGGCAGCCCATCGAGCTGACCGCGAAGGAGTTCGACCTGTTGCACTACCTGACCCGCAGCGCCCGCCAGGTCGTGTCGCGGGACACCCTGGCCCGCGAGGTCTGGCGCGAGACGGCCCGCAGCACCACCCTCGACAACGTCATCGACGTCCACATCTCCCGGCTGCGCCGCAAGATCGACCTCGACCATCCGGTCAAGCTGATCCACACCGTCCGCGGGGTCGGCTTCATGCTGCGGGCGGGTGCGCCGTGAGCTGGCGCTGGGGTCCGCACACGCTGCGGGCGCGGCTGACGCTCTGGTACATGGCGGTCATGGTGGCGGTGTTGGGGGTCTACGTCTCGGTGGTGCTGGCCCTGGTGGCCCGCAACCTGTCGGGCGCCCTCGACGCCCGCCTGCGCAGCGACTTCCGCTGGGCGGCGGAGATGGCCGAGCAGGGTCCCGACGGCTCCCTGTCCTGGTTCGAGGGGGAGCCGTGGACGGACAGCCCCTGGCTCCAGGTCTGGAGTCCCGCGGGCGAGCTCATCTACCGGACGTCGGTCGCGGTGCGCCTGCCGGTGCCGGCGAGCGAGACGCTCGTCGACGAGGCCGACGGCCGGATCCGGTCGCTGCCGACCGAGCCGGCGCCGTTCCGGATCCTGGGCGACCGGGCCACCGTGGCGGGGCGGCCGGTGGTGATACAGGTCGGCCGTTCGGAGGCCTTCATGCGGCTCGAGGTGCGCGAGCTCGCGGTCCTCCTGCTGCTGGGGCTGCCGCTGACGGTGGCGGTGGCCGGCGGCGCCGGCTATCTCCTGGCGCGGGGAGCGCTGTCACCGCTGCACCGCATGGCCGAGCGGGCCCGCGCCATCACCGCTGCCAATCTCGACGAGCGGTTGCCCATCGACAGCCCGCGCGACGAGCTCGGCCGGCTCGCGGCGGTGTTCAACGACACCCTCGGCCGGCTGGAGTCCTCGTTCAAGCAGATGCGGCAGTTCACGTCCGACGTCTCGCACGAGCTGCGGACGCCGCTGACGGCCATCCGCAGCGTCGGCGAGGTCGGCCTGCGCGAGCATCGCGACGCGGACGCCTACGAGCAGGTCATCCAAAGCATGCTCGAGGAGACCGACCGGCTGACGCGCCTCATCGATCGGCTGTTGCTGGTGTCGCGCGCCGACCGCGGCGATCTCGCGCTGGCGCACCGCCCGGTCGAGCTCGGCGCTCTCGCGGACGACGTGGCCGCCCATCTCGGGGTGCTGGCCGAGGAGAAGAGCCAGTCGATGACCGTGGAGCACGAGGCCCGGCCGCGATGTCTCGGCGACCAGATCGCGTTGCGGCAGGCGGTCATCAACCTGGTGGACAACGCGATTCGGTACACCCCGATCGCGGGCGAGATCCGCCTTCGCGTGGCCGTTTCGTCCGGGAGCGCGGTGCTCGAGGTGAGCGACACGGGGCCCGGCATTCCCGCCCGCGACCGGTCCCGGCTCTTCGAGCGGTTCTACCGCGGTGCGCAGGGCGGAGCCTCGGGGGGCAGCGGCCTGGGGCTCTCCATCGCCAAGTGGGCGGTCGAGGCCAATCACGGGCGGCTCGCCTACGAGCGCCTCGACGGCCGCGGCAGCCGGTTCCGAATCACCCTCCCGCTAGCCCCCGCCCCGGCGGGGCCGGCCCCGCTGGCGGTGGGCGGTGCGTGACGGCCGATGCCCCGCCCCCTCCGGGCGTCGACGCGCGCGGTTGCCTGGAGCGTGCGCTCCGGCGTACGATAATCGAGTGCGAGACGTTGCCCTTGCTTCGCCGTCGCCGACGCGGCTCGCCGGGACCGGGCTCCTCGACATCGCCGAGAAGCTCGAAGCCGGGGTCCGGCTGAGCCACGACGACGGCGTGCGGCTGTTCGCCTGCCCCGACCTCCTGGCCCTGGGCTGGCTCGCCAACCGCGAGCGCGAGCGCCGGCACGCCGGCCGGACGTACTTCAACCACAACATCCGCATCGAGGCCACCAACGTCTGCGTGGCGAGCTGCCTGTTCTGCGCGTTCGCGCGGCTGCAGCCCGGCGACGACGGCGCCTACACGTTGACCCTCGAGCAGGTGTGGGACAAGCTGCGCTCCCGCCGCGACCAGGCCCTGACCGAGGTTCACGTGGTCAACGGCCTGCACCCGGACCTGCCGTTCGACTACTACCTGGAGCTGCTGCGGGGGTTCAAGCGCATCCGCCCCGACGTGCACCTGAAGTGCTTCACGGCGGTGGAGATCGCGTTCTTCGCGGACCTCTACGGCAGGACCGACGAGCAGGTGCTGCGCGAGCTGATGGCGGCGGGGCTCGACTCGCTGCCGGGGGGCGGGGCCGAGGTGTTCGCCGAGCGCGTCCGCCGCAAGATCTGTCACGACAAGTGCGGCACGGAGCGGTACCTCGACATCCACCGCACCGCGCACCGGCTGGGCATGCGCTCGAACGTGACGATGCTCTACGGGCACATCGAGACCGACGAGGAGCGGGTCGACCACATGCTGCGGGCCCGCGCCCTGCAGGACGAGACGGGCGGGTTCCAGGCGTTCATCCCCTTGGCGTTCCACCCCGACAACAACCAGATGCGGAAGCTGCCGGCCCCGACCGCGGCCGACACGCTGCGGGTTCACGCGGTGGCGCGGCTCGTGCTCGACAACGTGCCCCACATCAAGGCGTTCTGGATCGCGACGGGGGTCGAGACGGCGCAGACGGCCCTGTGGTTCGGGGTCGACGACCTCGACGGAACGGTCCAGGAGGAGCAGATCTACCACATGGCCGGCGCCCGGACGCCGGAAGCGATGACCACCGACGACATCAGCCGGCTCATCCGGGTCGCGGGCCGCGACCCCGTCGAGCGCGATACGCTCTACAACGTCGTCTCGACCTGAGTCCGCGCCCTCGCGGTGGCGGATCGCACGCGGCAGGCCGTCACGGTTCCGCGGGGCGCCGACCATCCGGCGACGCATGTTCGAACGGCCGCGCACGTTCGGGCCGCGCACGTCCGGCGGTCCGCATCCCGAAGCTGTCCAGTCCCGACAACCTGAAGAACCCACGAAGGAGAGAATCCCGCATGGCGCACGAGCTTCCCGGTTTGCCCTATGGTTTCGACGCACTCGCCCCGCACATCGACGAGCAGACGATGCGCATTCACCATGGCAAGCACCACGCGACCTACGTCGCCAAGCTGAACGGCGCCCTCGAGGGCCATCCGGACCTCCAGGGCCGGAGCGTGGAGGAGCTCGTCGGCGACCTGGACGCGGTGCCCGAGGGCATCCGCACCGCGGTGCGCAACAACGGCGGCGGGCACGCGAACCACACCCTGTTCTGGCAGGTCATGGCCCCGAACGCGGGCGGCGCGCCGACCGGCGCCGCCGCCGACGCGATCGCCGGCGCCTTCGGCAGCTTCGATACCTTCAAGGAGAAGTTCGCGGCGGCTGCCGTGGGCCGCTTCGGCAGCGGCTGGGCGTGGCTCGTCAAGGATGGCGGAAGCGTCTCCATCGAGAGCACCCCTAACCAGGACACCCCGCTCATGAGCGGCAGGGTGCCCGTGCTGGGGCTCGACGTGTGGGAGCACGCCTACTACCTGAACTACCAGAACCGGCGCCCCGACTACATCGCGGCGTGGTGGAACGTCGTGAACTGGGACGAAGTCAACCGCCGGCTGGGCTAGAAGCCCGCCGAGAAGCCCCGCGGTGCACCGAGACGGGATCGTCGCTCGAGTGCAGCGGGAACCTTCGCGGCGGGCTCCCCAGGAGCCTGCGCCGGAGGACAGCGCGGAGTCCTGTAGCATTGGCCGGGCGGGGCAGCGGAGCCGCGATGGCGACGCTGCCTGGTCCGATACCCGTCGCGAGTGCGGCCGGGCCGGCGGTCGGTCCGGCCTCGCCATGGTGCGCGGCGCGTCACGATGACCCTTTCCTTCGTCCTTTTCCTGTTCCTCGCCCACCTCGGGATCGGCATCGTCTTCACCCTGGTCCTGGTGGGGAAGGAGGCCGGCGTCAAGTTCTTCCGGTTCAACGCCGGCTTCGCGGCGGTGCTGCTGCTCGTGGCGCTGGCCATGCGCCCGGAGGCGGTGCGGCTGGGCACCGACGCCCAGGGCGTGGCGCTGGCGCTGCTGTTGATTGCGACGGCCGCCGTGCTCGTCTACTGGGCGACCATCGGACGCGTGCTGGCGCGGTTGCGGCCGCTGTGGGTGTGGACGGCGGTGCTCTCCGGCGGCGCCGCCCTCGTGGCCCAGGGATTGGCCGCGGCCGGCGGCGGGGGCCTGCCGGCGGCCCTGACCGCGGCGAGCTTCCTGACCTCGGCCGCCCTGCTGGGGGGCACGTCTACGGCGATGATCCTGGGCCACTGGTACCTGGTGCTGCCGTCGATGGACGTGTCGCTGCTGCAGGCCGTGGTGCGCTTCCACATCGGCTCGACGGCGCTGCGCATCCTCGTGGTGGCCGCCGCGGTGTGGTGGGGGATCGCCCTGGCCGAGCTGCCGGGGGTCCCCTTCGAGCGCTACATCCTCTCCATCGACGGCGTGTTCTTCTGGCAGCGGGTGCTCTTCGGCCTGCTGGGGCCGGTGGTCCTGGCGTACCTGACGTGGGAGACCGCCAAGATCCGGTCCACCCAGTCCGCGACCGGCATCCTCTACGTCGACTTCTTCACCGTCATCGTGGGCGAGGTGCTCGCGAAGTACCTGCTCGTCGCGACCTCGGTGCCGGTCTGATCGCCATGGAAGTCACCGTTCGTTGCCACCAGTGCGACAGCGCCCTCCCGGTACGGCCAGAAGACTCGGCCCAGATCGACTGCGGCCGGTGCGGCCAGGCCTTCCTGCTGTCCTTCTCGGATGCGGTCCGCGCGGATCGCGAGGTGGACCGGTGCCCGGTCTGCAAGGGGGAGGACTTCTACCTGCGGAAGGACTTCGATCCGAAGCTGGGGGTGACCATCGTGGTCATCGGCGCCTTGATCAGCGCCGGCTTCTACTACTTCGGCCTCGACCTCGTCGCCTACGGCGTCCTCGCCGCCGCCACCCTGATAGACCTCGCGATCTACACCCGGCTGAGCGACCTCACCGTCTGCTACCGGTGCCACGCCGAGTTCCGCGGCGGCTACGAGCGGACCGCGGGGGCCTTCGACCTCCACACCGCCGATCTGCTCGAGCCGGAGTACGAGCGGCAGGTCGGCAAGCGGTAGTCCGATACCGGCGCCCGCGGCGCAGACCGCAGCCCCGAGCTTCTAGCGGAAGATCCGCGCTGCGACGACAACGGGGCGGCAGTCTTCGATGCCGCCGGAGGGCGGGAACGCACATTCGAGGGCGTGGCCGAAACCCATGCCGGTGGTCACCTGCGTGGGATCGATGATGACCGTCTCGACATCCACGCCCGGCGGCGGGTTCAGGCTCTCGCCGCCCTGCGTCTGTACGTGGGTCGGCGTCAGGAGGGTGATTCCCAGCGCCGTCGCCGCCGCCACGGCCAGGGCCGAGCGTCGCAGCCAAGTCCGGTTCGTTCCGTTCTCGAACATCGTCAACTCCAGCATGTCAGTGGCGCCGTCCGCCCGGAACGCCCGTGGCCTGGTGCACGTGCCGGCGCGTTGCGGCGCATCGGCTGAAGCCGCCCGCTCGCAACGGTGGACGAAACGGGAACGGACGGTGTACCGTGAGCCGGTCGCGGTTGTGCGACCAGAGCAACGTTGGGCAGAAGCGAACCAGGAGGAGAACAGTGATTCGAACAGTTGTGCTCGCCGTCGTCATCGGTTTCGGTGTCAGTGGCCTGGCCGCCGCCCAGGGGCCGCCCGACGCGTGCGGCCCGAAGGTCGACCTGTCGGCCGACCTGCGGAACAACGTGGCGCCCGACTCGCGCTGCTTCGAGGTCCGCATGTACACCGCCGAGCCGCAGGCCGAGGACGGCAGCGGCGGCATCGACGAGCTGCACCAGCGGTTCCGCGACGGCGAGGTCGCCATCTTCGAGAAGCACGGGGCCGAGGTGGTCGCGGTCTGGCAGCGGCTCGACAACCCGAATACCCTGGTCTGGATGCTCGCCTATCGCGACCGTGCGCACCGGGACGAGGTGTGGGCCGCGTTCCGCGAGGACCCCGATTGGGATGAGCTCATCGGGAAGTACCCGGCCCCGCTCGAGGGCATCGAGGTCTTCTGGATGAGCGCGAGCGACTTCTCGGCGCTCAAGTAGCCGGGGGCCGGACCCGCCCGGGGGCAGCCCATCAGGTGGGCTGCCCCCACCCGTTACGTCGCCGGTGCCCGGCGCGAGCCCGCGGCGATGGCTCGCCGAGTGCCGACTCGTCGCGTCTTCGCGCCGGCGCCCCGCCCGCGCTGACGCCCCGCGGCGGTTTCGGTGCAACCCACGGATTCCCAAGGGTTCAGTCCAGTACCGTCAACGCCACGTCCACCCGGATGCTCTCGCCGGTGACGCGGTCCGCCGCCGCGGTGTACTGGCGCGACTGCCCGTCCCGCAGCACCAGCGTGTTGCTCGACTCGAACGAGCGGAAGACCGGCACGCCGGGCGCCCTGAACGTCTCCATTGCCGTCGCGTCCTCCCCGTAGACCGACGACTCGTCGATGATGACGGTGACCTTGTAGCGATCGCCGCCGGCGCTTCGCGCGAAGCTGTCGATCTGCGTGCCCACGGGCCGATACTGGTACGACATGCCGGGCAGAAACCGAGCCGGGTCGGGGGCTGCCGCGTTTGCGGGGTTCGTGGGCATCGGCCTGTTCATCACGGGAATCTCCGCGCCCATGCGGAGGCTGCCTCGACCATCGCGGTCGGTCGTCAACGACAGCACGTACGGCAGACTGCTGACCAGGTCGTCTCCCTGGTACCGCGAGATGGTCACCGCCACGCTCAGGTCCACGCCCACGTCGGAGGACGGCGCTCCCGGCGGCGGGGGTGGCGGAGGCGGGGTTCCGGGGGGAGGCGGTGGCGGTGGCGGCGGCAGGGGCGGCGCTGCCGGCGGCTGCTGGGCGAGCTGCGCCGGCGGCTGCGCCAGCCCGGCGGTTCCCGAGGCGAGGATGGTGGCGAGGGCGACGGCAAGCGTGATTCCTCGTGTCATTGGTCTGCTCCCGTGTCGAGAAGAGCCAGGCTCAACGGCTCGATGGTGATAGGGCGAATCTCGAGGCCGGCCGGCGGCTCGAGGGCAATTGGAAAAAAGTCGAGCGGGGGCGGTGCCTCGCCGGTGGCAGCGGGCGGCGGCGTTGCCGCCGGTACCGGCAGGACCACCGGCCGGTCGCTGGCCTGGGCCAGAAGCCGCCGGAGCGCGTCTCGCTCGTTGGCCGAGAACACGACGCGCGTGAACGGAGGCGCGCCGGGGGGAGCGGCGGTCGCCCGAGGCGGGCCGGCGGCGACGCGGAACCCGGTCTGCAGCGCCCGGGGGACCGCCGGTTCGGGGGCGTTCGGCCCGACGGGCACCACGGGCAGGCTGACGGCCCGCGCCGCGGCCCCGGAAGGCGGTGGCGCGGTGCCGCCGGCCCCTGCGTTCCCGAGCCCCGATCCGTCGCCGACGTTCGCTGGCGGCTCCGGCCCGAACAGGGCGACGGCGGCCACCAGCGCCGCCGCGGCCGTCCCGAACGCCATCCGGAGCCGGACCCGCGGCCAGTGGCCCCGCACCGGCTCGGTCGCCACCCGCGCCCGTACCCGCACCCGAAACTCCGGCGACGGGTCGACGGCGAGGAGGCGGCGGATCTCGCGGTCGAGCGGGTCGTCGTCCCCGTGCGGGGCTGGCGAAGTGCCACGTCGTTCGTCGGTCACGCCAGCATCTCCTTCAGACGGCGCCGCGCCTCGAAGAGACGCGACTTCACGGTCCCGGCGGGAACGCTGAGCAGCGTCGCCACCTCGTTCATCCCGTGCCCCTCGATGTTGGCCAGCACCACGACCACCCGCAGCTTCGGGGGCAGGGCGTCGATGGCGCGCCACAGCTCCCGCGCCCGGAGCCGCTCGACCGGTCCCGGCGGCTCCGGCGCGGCGTTTGGTGCGTCGGCCGTCCAGGCGGCGTCGCGGATCAGGCGGCGCCGCTCGCCGCGCTGCCGGTCGAGGGCGAGCCGCCACGTCATGCGCACGAGCCAGGCGCGGAACCGGGTGCGGTCTCGCAATTGCCGGAAGCGGCGGTAGGCCCTCGCGAACGCCTCCTGGGCGACGTCCTCGGCGTCCTCGCGCTGCCGCAGCACGCTGTACGCCACCCGGAACGCGAGGGTCGACGACTCGACGAGGCGGGTCTCGAACTCCCGCGCCAGCTCGTCCTGTTCCACCTCGGTGCCGCCCGTGAAGGTCGCCGCTGTCGTCTCCATTGCGGTCTCATCAAGCAAGACGCCGCCGGCCCCGGTTCGGTTCATGGGTTGATGTCGCCCGGGACCCGCGCGACCGCGGAACGTTCCTTCCGCGGGTCGCGGCAAGGCGCACGGTCGATCCGTGGAACGCCGGGAACCGCGAGGCGACGATGGTCGGGCTACCGGGGAATGAGCGTCGTCACGTCGCCGTGCAGGGTGGACAGGCCGGAATCGAGCGTCGCCAGGCGGCCGTCCCGCCGGCGGGCGAGCTCGGCCAGCCAGGCGTCGGTCACCTGCGCGCTGCCCTGCAGGTGCCGGTGCGGAACCTCGAGAAAGTCGAGCGCGTCGTTCCACCACTCGTGCCGCGCGTGATCGGCCACCGCACGCAACGCCCGCCACGCGGCGGCGGCGCTACGGTCCGCGGCCGACCGCATATGCATGCGCAGCAGCGTCCCTGGGTCAGGCAACAGGTGGCGAAACGGTCGTCGCGCAACTGGGCGAACCACCGGTGGACCCGCTCGTGATGGACGTGAGAGTCGACGACGAGGGCTACGAGCACGTTGCCGTCGAGCAGCCACGTCACCTGGCGTCGGTCCTCCGCTTCGCTCCGGCGTACGTTCTCGGCCGTGATCGGCCGCGCACCCCTCGACACGACGAAACCGTTGCGGATTCTCGATGCGCCGGCGGATCGGACGTCATGCTCTGCGTCGCCCGGCAGCCCCCGGCGCAGCAGCCGGTTGACCGCGGCGCTGATGCTGCAGTCCTCCGCCTTCGCGAGCGATACGGCCACGGCGTAGAGGTCGGGATCGAGGTTGACGGTGAGTCTCACGAGAACCCAGTTTGGTGCAGTGGTGCAGCGGTGTCAAGACGAGCAGGGAACCCCGGCGGCGGGATGGGTCCCAATGGGCGGCGGCGGGATCTGACGCTGCGGCCCGACGAGGTGCTGCGCTTCCACTATGATTCCAGAGAACCGCGGGGCTCGTCCCCGTGCCCGCGGCACTGTGCATGGATGTAACCGGTGGCGGGGCTGAACGACATCGGCGTCACGCTCGCACCATGGGAATCGGCACCCGGAGCCACGTCCCTGGGCGACCGGCGGAACCAGCGTCGACCGGCGACGCGGGGCCGCGGGCGGTGGGCAGGAAGGAAGAACGGGTGCGATCATGTTGACGCGGGCAATCCTGATGCTCCTGGGTCTGGTCGTCTCGGGGCTCGCTGCGGCGCAGCCGTCCGAGCACACGCTGCGCTTCATCTGGGACGAGGCGCCCTTTCCGCGCGCCCACGCCTCGACCATCGTCGAGGCGCCCGACGGGTCGCTCGTCTCGGCGTGGTTCGGCGGCTCTGGCGAGGGGCGCGCCGACGTCGGCGTGTGGTCCTCGCGCAAGCCGAAGGGGGGCGAGTGGTCGCCCCCGCGGCAGCTCTACAAGGAGCCGGACCAGCCGGCGTGGAATCCCGTGCTCTTCCGCGGCGCGGGCGAGGCCATCCACCTCTACTTCAAGGTCGGCCCGAGCCCCCGGTCGTGGAGCGGGGCATACATGACGTCCACCACCTCCGGCGAGGAGTGGTCCGACCCGGTGTGGCTGCCCGCGGGCATGCTGGGGCCGGTGAGGGCGAAGCCGATCCGGCTCGCCAGCGGCGACATCCTCGCGGGCACGTCGCTCGAGAGCTACCGGACGTGGTCGTCGTGGATGGAGATCAGCCGCGACGGCGGCGAATCCTGGAGCAAGCACGGCCCCATCCTGTTCGGCGACCGCGAGCGCGACCGCCGCGGGACCATCCAGCCGACCCTGCTCGAGGTCGCCCCCGGCGTGGTCCGCGCGCTCTTCCGGACGAACCGCATGGGGAAGATCGCGACGTCGCTCTCGCGGGACGGGGGCCGGACCTGGGAGCCGCTGCGGCTCACCGACCTCGATCACCCGAGCGCCGGTATCGACGCGCTGCAACTCGACGACGGGCGATCGGTGCTGATCTACAACCCGTCGACCACCCGGCGCACGCCCCTCTCGCTCGCCGTGTCGTTCGACGACGGCGCGACGTGGCGCGACTTCCTCGTCGTCGAGGCCCTCGCCGAGGGCGAGCGCGGCGAGCTCTCGTACCCGGCGATGATCCAGGATGCGGCCGGGGACCTGCAGATCACCTACACGTGGAACCGCCGCCGCATCCGCCACGCGACGGTGCCGCACGAGCTGATCCCGAAGGCGCCCTGACCGGGAGCCCGCCGCAGCGTCACGTGGTCCGCCGAACACCTGACGGACAGCGAGGGGCGCATGCCGTGATGGACGGGCAAACGCCGGACACGTCGCCCCAACGATGAGCGGCGCATCGCTTTCCGGTGCCTCCGAACCGCTCAGATGCCGAGGGCGAAACCCACCGCAACGCGCATCATGCCGAGATGACGGTCGGCTTCGTCCCTCATGAACACTCGCTCCGTTCCTTCGAGCGACGGGATGGCGAGCCGCCGGTAGTCCGCGGCGACGCGGAGCGCGAGTCGATCGGTGAGGTGGAAGTCCACCCCTGCGCCGGCGGCCAGGGCCCATCCCGAGGAGAACGCGTCGAAGCAGCCCGCGTACGCGCCGTCGCGGTGCTCCTTCGCGGTTCCGGCGAACGACGCGCGGCCGGCGAGGACCCGGACGAACCGCGTGCTGCGCCGGACGCGCGACAACCGGTACTGCACGCCGCCCATGAAGGTGTGGAACCCCGCCTGGATGTCGGTACACGCCGCCGTCGGCCCGGCTCCGCCCGGCGTCTCTAGGCGGCCGTCCGCCCACCATCCCCTCCCCATCTCGGCGACGACAGCCAGGGAACGGCCGAGGTGCAGGCCCGCGGACAGGAACGTCGCCGCTTCCGGCTGGGCCGTGGGCTGTTGCCAGAACGATGCGGCGCCGAGGGCGAGATGGAGGCCCCCGCTGTCGAAGTACGTCGCTTGCCTTGGTTGGTCACCCTGCGCGCTTCGTTCCGTGCGCCTGCCCCGCGGTCCAACCGGGGTGCGACCGGAGCGCGGCGAGCGCGCGCCCGCCGGCTGCTGTCCGTCGGCCGGTAGCGACTGCGCGAAGGCCGCGAATCCGCCCACGACCCCCTCCCGTCCGCCGGCCGGTAGCGAGTGCGCGAAGGCCGCGGATCCGCCCAGGATCCCTGTCATCGCCACCACGGTGAGGACGCGCCGAACGATGTGGCCAATCTGCATCCTGTCCCTCCTGTCAAGCGACACTCAAAACTGACCCCCCGGCGACATCGAAAACTGACCCCCGAAGAAACGGCGTATGTAGATCGACTTCCGGCGATTCACCGCGTTCCGTGAGCACCGTGGACGGCCGGGCCGCCCCGTCCAGGCCGGGCCGCAAGGCCCACAATTGCCATCCGAGCCGCGGGGCGGACGGTGTGTCACCCGACAGGGCCGTAGCATCGCGGAGGACGTGCGCAGCACGTTGACACGCCGTCCGTCCCGCAGCTACGCGCCCCGACCGCCCGACAAGCTGCAGTGCGTTCCGGGACCGGATCCGGGACTCGCCGGCCTGCCGCCGCTCCCGGTAACGCGCCTGCCGCTCCGCGTTCGTCAACGCCACGACCACTGCCCACCGTTACGTAACGGACCGGGGGCAGGCGGCTCGACCCCCGGACGTTCACGACGTCGAGCGTCGGCGGGCTCGACCGGGGCCGCGTGGCAGCGGGCCGGCCAGCCTGACAACGGCCACGCCGGCCGAAGGGCGGCGGCACCGGCGCGTGAGCGTGAGTCCCTGTCTGTGCTCGCCCTGATGTCGGTCGCATGGTCATGACGACGCCCCCGAGCGGGTCTCCGACGCGACAGGCTTCGGGGCCGGGATCCTCAGGGCGCCCGCCCGACGCTTCTCCCGCAGCCTGTAGCTCTCCCCGGTAATCGTCAACACGTGGCTGTGGTGCAGCAGCCGGTCGAGGATCGCGGTGGCGACCACGGCGTCGCCGAACACCTCGCCCCATTCGCCGACCGAGCGGTTCGACGTGATCAGCATGCTCCCGCGCTCGTAGCGCCTCGAGACGAGCTGGAAGAACAGGTGCGCGGCATGCGCCTCGAAAGGGAGGTACCCCAGTTCGTCGCAGACCAAAAGTCTGGGCTTGGCGTAGAAGGTCAGGCGGTCCTCCAGCCGCCCCTCGCTGTTCGCCTTCACCAGCGCCGCCATCAGCGCCTGAGCCGTCGTGAACAGGGTCGAGTAGCTCTGCCGGATCGCCTCGCGCCCGAGCGCGACCGCGAGATGCGTCTTCCCGACCCCCGGCGGGCCGAGAACCAGGAGCGCGTCGCCGTGCGCCACCCACCGCGACGTCGCCAGCTCCCGCACTTGGCGCCGGTCGACGCTCGGCTGCGCCTTGAAGTCGAAGTCGGCGAGCTCGCGCACCATCGGGAAGCGCGCGATCTTCAGCGCCATCTCGATGCGCCGCTCGTCCTTGCGCGAGACCTCCCGCTCGACGAGCATCGCCAGCGCCTCCCGCAACGTCAGCTTCTTCTCCGCCGCCTCGTCGAGCAGGTTGTCGAGCTGGTCGCGGATCGCCGTCAGCTTCAGCCGCGTCAACCAGCCGAGAAGCGTCTCATGGTCCACGGCCATCAGAAGCTCCCCCCGGCCACGGCCGCGTACTCGTCGAGCGGACGCAGCAGCTCCGGCTTCGGCCGGACCGCCGCGGTCTCGGCCGGACGCGGGCCGCCGACGACGCCGACCAGGTGGGCCCGGTCGGTGACCCGAGCGTGGCGTCCCTCGTGCTCGACGTGCTCGGCGACAACCTTCGGGCCGTGGTGAACGCGGACCCGGCCGCCGCTGACCACCACCCGCACCCGCTCGCCGATCAGCCGCCACGGCACCGAGTAGGCGTTGGTGTCGACCACCACCGCGCAGTCGGCGTGGACCGTCCGGGTCAGATCACGCAACTGGCCGAACGGCGGCCGGCCCGCGCAGGGCCGAAGGCGCTCCGCTTCCCGGGCAAAGCGCTCGAGAGGGACTTCACCGGTGGTGCCGTGGCGTCGCCGGTCGGCGATCTCCCGCTGCCACCACCCCAGATGCGCGTCCATCCCCGCCCAGCTCTCGAAGCGATGTCCGGCGATGGCGCTTGCCTTGACGTAGCCGACTCCCCGCTCGTCCTTCCCCTTCGTCCGGGCCCGATACGGCGCACACGCGCGCGGACGGAACCCCCAGTGGGCCGCGAACGCCAGGAACCGGTGGTTGAACTCGACCTCGCGAGTCGACATGTCGTGATTGACCACCAGCGGCCGCGGGTTGTCAAGCAGCACCTCCCTCGTCACGCCGCCAAAGTGATTGAACGTGCCCTCCAGGCCGCGGAACCAGGACGACTGCCGCTCGTGCCTGAACGTCGCCACGTAGCAGCGCCGCGAGTAGCCCAGCGTCGCCACGAACAGGAACACGCGCACCCGCTCCCCGGCAATCGGCACCCGCCGCTGGCCGAAGTCAACCTGGAGCTGGCGCCCGGGCGGAGTCTCGAACCGCACCGTCGCCTTCGCCTCGGCCGTCAGCAGCCGCCGGAACGGCGCGACGGCCCGCTCGACCGTGCGCAGGCTCACGTCGATGCCCTGCTCCCGCTCCAGGTCCTGTCGCACCACCTCGGCATTGCCGCCGTGCTGGAAGAAGCGCTCCTTCAACCACGCCTCCTGATCCTCGAGCTTGCCGCCACCGGCCCGCCGGCTGTACGTCATCCAGCCGTCGGCCGCGACGTAGCGCTTCACCGTGTTCTTGCTGCACCCGAACTCCCTCGCGATGCGCCTCAGCCCCCAGCCGAGTGCCCGCAGGTGCAGCATCGCCTCCACCTCGTCTGACTGCCTCATCTGTGCCCGTGGCCTCCCTGCCCACGGGCCGACATCCTCGCATCGCTTCATCTGCTGACTCCCTCCCTTGGCCCAGGGGGGTCAGTTTTCAGTGTCGCCAGGGGGTCAGTTTTCGCTGTCGCCTGACACCTCCTGTACCGGCGGAAAGCACGCCTGCGGACGATCCGCGGCGCTGCCGGCTGGTGAGAGTTGTGCAACGGGTATGCCAACGGTCCGGCCGCCCCGACCCGGCGCCGCCTACCGTTGTGCGCCCAGGGGGCTTGCGGAAGGAACTCGTGGTCAGGGTCGCGTTCGGATGCGCGTCGGTCGACGGATTCCCGCCAGCGGGGCAGGTGTCCACCATCGTGTCCTGATGCGCGCCCGTCGGCGCCAGTGAGCCGTGCACCATACATGGTGTGCACATGGGGTGCCATGAAATGCTCCGTCCCGCCGGCGAGTGCGGTGTGGGGGCAACCGTCGTCGCATGGTCCCCACACTGCAGGCGGGGCACCCGCGGGCACATCCATCGGCTGGCATCGTCCATGCATTGTTCGGAGTCGCCAGCACGATCGGCGAGAGCCTGCTCGCCGGATATCGCTGGCAACGATCCGCCGGGCGCTGCTCGGCGCCGGATTCAGGCCGTCCAGTGCCGTCGTTGGCATGTCTGCTCGTGAGGCGGCCGCGATGGCCGCCAGACGGAGGTGAGCATGTTGCAGTCGACCCGCTCGCGACTCGGCCGCATCCTGTTGCCCGTGCTGTTCTGCCTCGCGTGCGTTGTCGAGGGCGGCGCCCAGCCGGCCAGGACGCAGGGGTGGATGGTGGGCGCGCATTCGGGGGCCGCGTTTGTCTCGTTCGGGAGCGACCCGGCCGACGGGGCGGCGCTCGTGGGCGCCCGCATCGGCCGTGGCCTCAACCCCGTCGTCGTCCCCTATGTGGGCGTGGCCTACGCGACCATCGAGAGCCGCGGGCTCAAGGCGTTCGACAGCGTGACCTTCGGCTACGTCGACCTCGGAGTGAGGCTGCACCTGGCCCGTGGCCCCCGCCGGTGGGTCCCCTACGGCGATCTCGCCCTGACTTTCTGGCCGGTGACCGACGTGATCGAGGACGGCGAACGGGGTGCCGACTTCACGGGCATGCCGACCCTCGGCGTCGGCGGCGGACTCCTCGTCTACCTGTCCGAGGCGCGGGCCCTCGACGCGAACGTCAAGTGGGGTCGGGGCACGTTCGAGGATGTTCCCGCGGGCGACGTCCCGCCGCACGGGACGCGCGGCCGGCCGGCCGCCCTGCTCGACCTCGACGCGGCGTCGGTCCGTCTCGCCGTCGGCATCTCGTGGTGGTGGTAGGCGCTCAGGCCCCCGAACGCCGCCGACGCTTCGGTCGCGGGTGGGAAGGCCGGGCGGCGGTTCGGAGCAACCGGGTATGGAGTCGGATTGTCAGGCGATTGGCGTACGGCGGGCACAAGCCCTGCCCTGTCGAACACCTTGCCCCACGAGTCGCCCCGATGTCGTCAGACCGCACCGCGCCGGCGAGTCCGGACCCCGACCTGCCACAGGGACACGAGCGTGCAAGCAAGGAAGAGGCCGTCGGCGACGAGGTTGACGGTCCCGGAGAGCCCCGACAGGGCCAGGAGATAGATCATGACGTAGATGATTCCGCCTCCGGCCACGAACGCCAGGACGTTTCCAAGCCAGTGTCGCCGCCAGAGAAGCGCGGCCGCCGCCACGTAGAGGGGGACGAAGAACACCTCGGGCCAGATCAGCGAGTCGTAGACGGCGCCGGCCGGGAACGCTTCCGGCTGCACCCACGTCCCGTTGAGCACCGAGACGACCGCGAACGTCTGGAAGAGGCTCCAGGCGAGAAACCAGCCGATCGCGAACCAGGGTCTGGTCATGTCGTTGCGCTCGCGGGTCGTCCGGCGTGGCCCGGTCCTCTTCCAGGGGACGAATCAGCCGTCCGCGATGTTCAGGGCGGCGGCCGCTGCGCCGAAGCGGACCTCGAGGAAGCCGTTGCGCAATCTCGCGCCTATGCGGGCCGCAGGCGGACGAGGTGCTCCCATGCGGTTCTCGGCGACCACACGGTGACGTCGCGGTACTCCGCCTCGATCCGGTCGTCGGTCGCCAGCTTCAGTCCGCCCGCCTGCAGTGCGTCGACGAGCCGCCCGGGCGGCCCGAAGGGCGAAAGAAGGCCGGAAACCAGGAGGTTGGTCAGGTCGGCGGCGCCGGTCTCGGCGGCGCGCGTCCGAATCTCGCGGACCGCCTTGCGGGCGCGCGCGAACACGATCTCCTGAACGTCCTCGAGGAGCGTGGCGTCGCTGGTCGGCACCATGATGCTTCGCGGGACGCCGTCCTTGGTGACCACCAGGGCGCCCTCTCTTTCGAGGGCGGCCCATACCTGCCCGGGGCTCGACGCCAGCGTCCGTGAAGCGATGGTCTTCATGCACTACCTTTGGACAACCAATCGTTGTGCGTCAAGAGAGGGGGCGCACGTTGCCGGCGCGGGCGCCCCGGCTACTCGGCGCGGAGGGTGTCCATCGGGTCGATCCGGGTTGCCCGGCGCGCGGGCAGCCAGCACGCTGCGAGCGCGACGGCGGCCAGGAAGAGGGGTGCCCCGACGAAAGCCACCTGGTCGTGCGTCGTGACCCCGAAGAGGAAGCTCGCCAGGATGCGGCTCACGGCGGCGGCGGCGAGGAGGCCGGCTGCCGCGCCGGCAGCGACGAGGGCGGCGCCCTGACGAACGACTAGGGCGACGATGTCGCGGCGCTGCGCCCCGAGCGCCATCCGGACGCCGATCTCGCGCCGGCGCTGGGCGACGGAGTAGCTGAGCAGGCCGTAGAGGCCGGCGGCGGCGAGGAAGAGGGCGAGGGCCGCGAAGAAGCCGGCGAAGACGGCATAGAAGCGCGGTTGCGCGAACGTCGAGAAGAGGCGCGCGTCCATCGTCATCACGTCCTCGAGCGTCGCGCGCGGGTGGGCGGCGACCGCCGCCACGCGGAGCAGGGGGACCGCCTCGGACGGATCGCCGGTGGTCCGGACGGAGATGAACGGGCTGAAGGAGAATTGCGGGTGGGGTACCGACAGGTACGCCTGCGCCGGCGACCCGGGCCCGCCCAGGCCCGAGTGCAGGATGTCGGCGACCACGCCGATGACCTCCAGCGGCTCCTCGCCGAACAGCACCTGCCGCCCGACGGCCGGGGCGCCGCCGAAGACCCGGCGGGCGAAGGTCTCGTTGACCACGACGACCCGCGGGGCGCGCGGCCCGTCGAGGCGGGTGAACAGGCGGCCGCTCCGGAGACGCAGCCGCATCACGTCGAAGTAGCCCGGGCTGACGACCTGAACGAACATCGGGCCGCTCGGCGCCGGCCGGCCGGGAGCGCGCATCGCCGCGCCGAAGACGCTGTACGCGAGCGGCAGGCCCGACGACAGGCTGACCGCGGCCACGTCGGGGTGGCGCGCCATCCCCTGCATTTCCGCGAGCAGCGCTTCGGTGAAGGGGCGACTCGGCGCCCCGCGATTGGGGTTGCGGGTCTGCGCGGTGATGACGTTGGCCGGGTCATAGCCCCGGTCGATGGTGACGAGCACCACGAAGGTGCGCAGCAGCAGCCCCGCCCCGACCAGCAGCATGATCGCCAGGGCCGCTTGCCCCCCCGCGAGGGCCGCCCGCGTGCGGCTCGAACGCAGCAACCGGAAGCCGCCGGCGGCCTGCGGGCTCCCCTCGTTGAGCGTGCCGACGAGACCGGTCCCCGACCACTGGAACACCGGCGAGGCGCCGAACGCCAGCCCGACGAGGACCGACAGCCCGAGGGTGAACGCGAGGACCACGCCGTCGACGCCCACCTCGTGCAGCCGGGCGACGTAGGCGGGCACCAGGGCCGGCGCCGCGCGCAGCACGCCGGTCGCCGCGGCCAGCCCGACCAGGCCTCCGCCCAGGCCCAGCACCACGCTCTCGGTCAGGAGCTGGCGCACGACCCGGCCCCGCCCCGCGCCGAGGGCGGCGCGGAGGGCCAGCTCGCGCCGGCGCGTCACCCCGCGCGCGAGCAGGAGCCCCGCGACGTTGCTGCAGGCGATGAGCAGCACCAGCGCCACCGCCGCGGTTAGGGCCAGGAGCGCCGGCCGGTACCCGCCGACCAGGTCTTCCTGCAAGGGAATCACGCGGGCGTCGACCCGCGGGGAAGCCCCCGGGGCGTCGTCGTCGCTCCTGCGCAGGCGCCGCATGAAGTCGCTGTCGATGCCTTGCAGAATGGCGCGGACCTCGGTGGCCGCCTGCTCCGGCGAGACGCCGGGCCGGAGCCGCCCGAGCGCCTCGAAGAACTGCACGCCCGCCGGGCGCCCCCCCGGCCCCGTCGGCGCGGCGGACGGCATCATCCAGGGCGTCCAGACCTCCGCGCCCGGGGTCGGGAAGTGGAAGCCCTCGGCGAGCACGCCGACCACGGTGTGCGGCGTGCCGTCGAGGGGCTGGACCGTCCCGACGACGTCCGGACTGGACCCGAAGCGGCGGGTCCAGGCGCCGTGGCTGAGCAGCGCGACCCGCTCCGCCCCCGCGAGGGCGTCCGCCTCGGTGAAGAGCCGGCCGAGCCGCGGCCTCGCCCGCAGCAAGGGGAACAGCGAGGGCGAGACCCACACGCCGCTCAGGGCGGTCCTGCCTTCGGGGCCGTCCCAGTCCAAGGGACGCGTTCGATAGCCGGCGATCTGCTCGAACGACCCGGCTTCAGCCTGGAGCGGCGGGAGCGTGATACTGGTGAGCTGCACCCCCAACTGCTGTTCGCCGACACGCACGATGGCGTCGGCGTCGGGATACGGCAGCGGCCGGATGAGCATGCCGTGGACGATGCCGAACATCGCGCTGTTGGCGCCGATGCCCGCCGCGAGGACGCACACGACCGTGGCGGTGAACGCGGCGTTGCGGCGCAGCCCGCGCAGGGCGTGCCGCACGTCGCGCCCAAGGTCGTCGAGCCAGCGCCAGCCCCAGACGTCGCGCGTGCGTTCCCGAATCAGGGTCGCGTTGCCCAGCCGCCGCCGCGCGGCCCGGGCTGCCTCGTCGTCGGGAACGCCGGTGTCGCGCAGCCGTTCGCGTTCCAGCTCGACATGGAGCCGCAACTCCTCCTGGAGGTCCACATCGGCCTGACGGCGGCCGAGATAGGGCAGGACGCGGCGGAACCAGTCTCGCACCTGCATGGGATCGGCCCTCCCTTCCACGACGCCCGACGGCTACGTGATTCGCCGAGCCGTACGCGACCAGGTAGAACGGCTACCAGAGTAGAGTAGCGCTGCTCGGGTAGAACGTCAAGGGAGAATCGGAGGCCGGAGGATCAGGCGCGTTTCTCTTGCTGCGCGAGACCCCATTCCGCGACCCGCCGCGCTTTCACGTCCTGCTCGGTCGCGAGCACCTTCCGCAGGAGCCTAGCGACGCGGCGCGCCGGCGGCCGCAGCAGGAGGGTGAGTACGGCGACGCGGCGGACCCGCACCGACGGGTCGTGCAGGGCGCTGTGGGCGAGATGAGGGACGGGATCGATGGGGTTCCGGTCGTCCTTGCGTAGCATCCGCCCGAGGCCGAGCGAGAGAACGGCCATCTTGCGGACCTTCTTCTTGGGGTCGCGGGTCAGGAGCACCAGCCGCCGCAGCGACTCGGCGTCATCGGTGTAGCCAAGCACCGCCGCGCACCCCCGGCGAATGCGCCAGTTGGAATGGCTCATCGCCGCCTGGACGGCCGGCAGCGCGTCCACGCCGCTGCGCGCCAGCTCGAGGGCGTGGGTGTAGAAGTCCGCCCCGTCCAGCTTGGCGACCAGCTCGTCGTAGCGGGTGCTCATGGCCGTGACCGTCAGTCGCGAGGTCCGCGGAACGAGCACCCGAGCTCGTAGCGGCTTCCTACGCAAGAGCGTCCATGACTGCCAGACGTCTTCCGGCGCTCGAAGAGCACTCCGGAGTCCCCCGTGACAGGCATGGACGGGGCCATCGTAGCGCATCGCGATCGGCCGGACAACGCGATCGTGGGCCGTTCCGGGCGGCAGCCGCCGCCACGTCAGTCGACAGGGGGAACCGCCTGCGCCGTGATCGGGCCCTCGAACTTGTCCGGTCGCGATGAAGGGCACCGCCACCGGTCAGTCGCTCACCAGCGTGAACTTCTGGTTCCGGCGCCCGCCGATGGTCTCAGCTACGTAGAGGTTGCCGTCGGAGTCGGTGACGACGGTGTGGGGGAAGGTGAACTCGCCGGCCATGTGCCCCGAGCCGCCGATGCTGCCGACGATGTCGCCGCTCTCGCGCTCGAGAATCCAGATGCGGTTGCTGCCGAGGTCGACGACGAACATGAAGCGCTGCCCCGGGTCGCGGGAGAGCTCGATGTCGGTGGCCCGCAGGGTCGCCTCGCCGTACTCCGCGGGGTCGATACGGATGATGCGCTCGAGGTTGCCCTCGCGGTCGAACACCTGGATGCGGTTCTGGCCCCGGTCGCAGGCGTAGACCAGGCCGTCGTTGCCGAGCACGACGCAGTGGGGGTGCCCCCCGCCCCCCTCGACGAACTGCCCGTCGCCGCTGCCGGCCGAGCCCCACTGCCGGAGGTAGTTGCCCTCGCGGTCGAAGACGACGATGCGGTGGTTGCCGTAGCCGTCGGCGATGTACACCGAGCCCGTCTCGCCGGTCACCGGGTCCGGGTTGGGGTCGACGGCGACGTCGGCGGGCGCGTTCAGCAGGGTGCGGCTGCTGTTGTTGCCGGGCTCGCCGCACGTCGGGTGCGGCGAGTTCGGGTTCAGGGTCGGCGGGCCGTCGCAGAGCCCCTTGGTCCCGATCTGCAGCAGCATCTCCGACCCGTCGCGGGTCCACTTCTGGACCACGCCGTCCGAGTTCCCCGCGATCCAGATGTTGTCCATCTCGTCGGTCGCGCAGCCGTGGATGCCGTGGGGCAGCACCGCCGCCGCCCCCGCCGGGGTCAGGGTCGGGTCGCCCCAGCTCGCGGCCACGTTGCCGTCGGTGTCGTACAGGATGACGGGCGGCGAGGGGACCGACTGCGAGCCCTCCTGCGGCAGCAGGCCGCCCGGCAGGAAGCCGCGGTTGACGGTGATGACGTGGTCGTGCGAGTCGATGCAGCTCGCCCCCACCATGCCCGTCACCCACTGGCGGGCGAGGCCGTCGGCGTCCGTCGTCGTCGGCAGCGGCTTCGGCCAGAAGGGATCGACGCGGTACTCGGGGGCCGATGCCGGCGTCTGCGCCTCCGGCACGGTCATCCAGATGGCGCCGCCGGCCAGGGCCGCCGCCAAGCCGACCGCCGGGAGTCGCCAAGCGGACAAGGCGATAGTGTGTCGTCGGGTCATGGCTCTCCTCGCATCGGCGCTTCGGGATGTCGCGGGCTGACCGCCACTTCTTCGCGCCGACCACCCCACACTACGGCACAGACCGCTTACGCCAGCTCCGACAGCTCGCCGAGCTGACCCCGGCTGTCGCCGAGCGAATCGATGGGCACCCCCATGTCGTCGAGCAGGGTCAGCAGCAGGTTGGTCATCGGCGTGTCGGGCGGGAAGCGCAGGTGGCGTCCCCCCGAGAGGCGGCCCCCGCCGCCCCCCGCGACGAGGACCGGCAGGTTGTCGTGCAGGTGCTGGTCGCTGTCGCTGATGCCGCAGCCGTAGGTGATCAGGGCCTGGTCGAGCAGCGACCCGTCGCCGTCGGGGGTCGCCCGCAGCCGGTCGAGGAAGTGCGCGAACAGGCTGACGTGGAACGCGTTGATCTTCGCGAGCTTCTCGATCTTGGTGCCGTCGTTCTGGTGGTGCGAGATCGGATGGTGCGGATCGGGAATGCCCAGCTCGGGATAGGTGCGCGAGCTGACCTCGCGCGACATGATGAACGTGGTGACCCGCGTCAGATCGGTCTGGAACGCCAGCACCTGCAGGTCGAACATCATCCGCACGTGGTCGTCGTAGCGGTCGGGCACCCCCGACGGCTTCTCGAGCACCGGCAGCTCGCGCGCGCCCTGCCGCTCGGTCGTCTGGATGCGCCGCTCGACGTCCCTCACCGCGTCGACGTACTGCGCGAGCTTCGCGCGGTCGCCGGCCCCGAGGGTCCCCTCGAGCTTCCTGACGTCGTGGAGCAGCGCGTCGAGAATGCTGCGGTCGTCGGCGATGCGGCGCCGGCGGGCGGCGGCGCTGGTGTCGGCGGCGTCGCCGAACATGCGCTCGAACACCGCGCGCGGGTTGATCTCGACGGGCAGGGGCGTCGTTTCCGTCCGCCACGACAGGGTGTTGCCGTAGGCGCAGCTGTAGCCCGCGTCGCAGGCCCCCAGGAAGTAGCTCGGGTCGCAGCCGAGCTCGAGCGACGCGAGCTGGGTCTCGGCCCCGACGTGCCGCGCCGCGATCTGGTCGGCCGAGACGCCGGCGCGGATGTCGGCCCCCTCGGTCTTCTTCGGATGCACTCCGGTGAGGTAGCAGGCGGCGGCGCGGGCGTGATCGCCCGCCCCCTCGCCGGGCAGCGGGTACGCGGTCTGGTGCACGAGGCCGGTCAGCACCAGCAGGTCATCTTGAAACGGGGCCAGCGGGGCCAGCGTCGGCGGGAGGTCGAACCCCGCGCCGGTGGCGGCTGGCGTCCACCGCTCCATGATGATGCCGTTGGGGACGTACACCGTCACCAGCCGCCGCGTCGGCCCCGCGGCCGAGGCCCGGAGCGGCGTGAACGCAGGCACCATGGCGTCGAGCAGGGGCAGGGCCAGCGTGGCGCCGAGCCCCCGCATCAACGTCCGCCGCGCCACGTGCTTCTTCGTGACGATCATTGCGCCCTCCTCATGCCTTCGGCCATGCGCATCGTCCGCCGCGCCACGCGTTTCTTCGTGGCGATCATTGCGCCCGCCTCGTCTCGGCGTCGCCGTCGGCCATGCGCATCCGGAACGGCGCGCTCTCGACGACACCCGTAATCAGGGACGACCAGCGGTACTCGCGCTCCGCCGCGGCGCGCACGATCGCGCGCACCGCCGGCGCGTCGTGGTGATCGAGGCCGCGCCCGGTCGCGTACGTCAGCAGCTTCTCGACGACGGTCGACGCGAACCGGTCCGGCTGGCCGGCGAAGACCCGCGCGAGCGCGCGGGGGCCCGCGATGACGGTGCCGTCGGGCAGGGTCGCGGTCGCGTCGATCGGCGCGCCGCCCGCCCCCGTCGTCCGCCACCGGCCGACCGCGTCGAAGTTCTCGAGCGCGAAGCCCAGCGGATCCATCTGCGCGTGGCACGACGCGCAGACCGGGTTCCGGCGGTGCTGCTCGAGCCGCTCGCGGACCGAGCTCGGGGGCACGCCCTCCTCGCCGATCTCCCGCAGGGCCGGGATGTTCGGCGGCGGTGGGGGCGGGGGCGCGCCGAGCAGGTTCTCGAGCAGCCACTTGCCGCGCAGGACCGGGGACGTGCGGTTGGCGTAGGACGTCACCGTCAGCACGCTCCCGTGGCCGAGCAGTCCCCGCCGGCCGGCGTCGGGCAGGTGCACGCGCCGGAAGTGGCTGCCGTAGACGCCCGGCACGTCGTAGTGCCGCGCGAGCCGCTCGTTCAGGAACGTGTAGTCCGCCTCGAGCAGCTCCAGCAGGCCGCGGTCCTCGCGGAGCTGGCTGAGGAGGAACAGCTCGGTTTCGCGCTCGAAGGCGTGGCGCAGGTTGTCGTCGAAGGCGGGGAACGCCTGCGGGTCGGGCTGGACGAGCTGCATGTTGCGCAGGTACAGCCATTGCCCCGCGAAGTTCCGCACCAGCGCGGCCGCGCGCGGGTCGGCGAGCATGCGCGCGACCTGCCGCTCGAGGACCGCGGGTTCGGCGAGCCTCCCGCCCTCCGCGAGCGCCAGCAGCTCGTCGTCGGGGAGGCTGCTCCAGAGGAAGAACGACAGCCGCGAGGCGATCTCCAGGTCGCTCAGCCGATAGGCGCGCCCCGGCCGGGCGTCGGGCGGGTCGCGCTCGATGCGGAACAGGAACTCGGGGCTGGCCAGGATCTTGCGCAGCACCAGCTCGACGCCGGCCTCGAACCCGCCCCGGGCGCGGCCCTCGTCGAAGAGGGCGAGGAGCGGCGCGAGGTCGGCCTCGGTCACCGGCCGGCGGAACGCGCGGCGGGCGAGCCGCGAGAAGATCTCCCGGGCGCAGGGCGTCTCCTCGCTCGCCGCGGCGGGACGGCAGACGAAGAGGCGCTGCCCGCCGGGCGTGTCGGGGGCGCTGCCGTCGCCGGCCGGCTCGACGTCGAACGGCCCCTCGATCTCCACCGTCCACAGGGCGGGCTCCTCCGCCGCGTCGACGGCCCCGTCGCCGCTGAACCCGAAGCTCGCGACCGACAGCGTCGGCCGGAGCGGCCCTTCCGGCACCACCGGCCGGGCCAGGAACGCGGCCGAGACGAGGTGGGTCCCCGCAGTCGTCCGGAAGCGCACGTCGAGCCCCTCGTCGCCGTGCAGGAGGTAGCGGCGCGCCTCTTCGGCCTGCTCGGGCGTCGGGTCCGGCACGCGAGGGAGCCCGACCGTGAAGACCTCGAGCCGCTCGCCGTCGAGCCGCACCTCGAGCTGGTGGACCTGGCGCGTGCCGCGAATCTGGTCGCGGTGGTTCTTGAGCAGCCGCAGCCTCGCGACGTACTCGCCGGTGGCCGGGAACGTGTGCCGGACGGCCATGCCGCCGCGCGAGCCGAACGGCAGGTCCTCGCTCATGCGGTCGTGCTGGCGCAGGTACTTGGAGACGGTATAGGTGTGCGACGACGGATGGGCGCCCGCCGACCCGGTGGCGAGCCGCGCGATCCGGCCCGCCGCGGCGAGGTACCGCTCGAGCAGCAGCGGCGAGACGGTGAGGACGTCGCCGATGTTGTCGAAGCCGTAGCCCGAGTCGTCGGGGGGCAAAAGCTCCGACGCGTCGACCTCGAGGCCGAGCAGGTCGCGGACCGCGTTGGCGTACTCGGTGCGGTTCAGCCGGTGGGCGACGGGGCGGCCCACCATCGGCCGGCGGGCCGCGGCTTCGTCGAGGGCGGTCTCGAGGTGCGACACGAACGCGGCCGCCGCCCGCGGGTCGGGCCGCGGCCGTCCCGCCGGCGGCATGGCGCCCGATCGCAGCTTGCGGATCACCTTCTCCCAGACGTCCGCGTGTCGCGGGGGGGCGGTCGGATCGACGGCGTCGGTGTCGAGGGCGAGGTTCGCGGTCAGGCGCTCGCTGTTGTGACAGACCACGCAGTTGGCGTCGAGGAAGGCGCGCGCCGGGTCCGCGCCGGCGGTCTGCGCCCCCGCCGGCGCTGCCGGCAGGCTCGCCGCCGTTACCAGCGCGATGGTCCCCAGGACTCCGGCCCTCATTGCTGGCCGCTCCGCTCGGCCCCCAGCTCGCGCAGCAGCGCCGCCGTGCTCGGCCGGGTCACGAACGTGCCCGCGACGTACAGCCCGTCGGCGATGGACAGCGGCGTCAGGCCCGCGTCGTCGGCCGTGTCGAGCCGCGCCCCGAGGTCGGCGAGCAGCCGCACGATCGAGTCGCCGCCCATGTAGGCGGCGCCGTGCATGGCGGTCTGGCCCGACGCGCTGACCGCCCCGACGTCGCCGCCGAGCTCGACCGCGAGCCTGACCGCCTCCAGATCGTGCCGCTCGCGGCGGGCCGGATCGGCGTCGAAGAGCAGCCGGCCGTAGCGGTCCTCGCCGTCGACCCAGCCGAGGCCCGCCGCCACCATCAGCGGGGTCGTTCCGTCGCGCGACGCGAGCCGGGTGTCCGCGCCGTGCTCCGCGAGCATCCGCATCAGGTCGAGGTCGGCGAACTTCGCGGCGAGCCAGAACGGGGTGGCCCCGATCGTGCTCCCGGTGCTGCCGAGCTGGCCGGCGACGCGGGGCAGCCGGCGCTGCAGCCGCGCGTCGGGGTCGGCGCCGCGGGCCAGCAGCAGGGCCGCGATGTCCGGGCGCGCCTGCTGCACGGCCGCGTGCAGCGGCGTGCGTCCCGCACCGGCCGCGTTGGGGTCGGCCCCCGCGTCGATGAGGAACCGGGCCATGCCGGCGTGTCTGCTCTCGACCGCGACCAGCAGCGCATCGCTCCCGTCGCCGGCGGCCTCGTGCACGTCGGCCCCCGCCTCGAGCAGCAGCCGGGCCGACTCCAGGTGGCCCTGCTGGGCCGCGAACGACAGCGGAGTGAATCCACTGTGCGACCTCGCGTGGACATCGGCCCCGGCCGCGATCAGGGCCGCCACGACCGCCGCGTGCCGCTCGGCGACCGCCCACATGAGGGCCGTCTGGCCGCGGACCGACTCCGTCGCGTGGACGTCGGCACCGCGGGCGGAGAGCCGGCTCACCGCGTCGGGGTTGCCGGTCCGTGCGCAGGTCATCAGGGGGGTGACGCCGGTCGGCAGCGCCCGATTGGCGTTCGCGCCGTGCGCCAGCAGCCTCTCGACCATGGCGGCGCTGCCGTTGAGGCAGGCGAGGGAGAGCGGCGCGACCCCGAGCTCGTTCGTCGCGTCGGCGTCGGCCCCGGCGCGAATCAGGAGGTCGGCGACGGGCAGGTCGTCCCGGTGCGCGGCCCAGTGGAGGGCCGTCGCGCCGTCCGGCTGGGCGGCGTCTGCCGGCGCGCCCTGCTCCAGGAGCGTCCGTACTGCCGCCGCATCCTGCGCCCTGGCGGCTTCGACGAGGCGCAGGTCGACCTGCCCCGCGGCCGGGTTGGCCATGGTGGCGAGCGCGAGCAGCCACGTCAGCGAACTTGCCCGCATGATCTCAAGCCCAGCTTATACCACGGTGTTCGACAGGTTCGGGATTGCGTTGGATGCACCGGGCGCGGTCCGTCCCCGCGCGTGTGGGGGAACGGGTTGGCGTCGCCGGTCAGCCCGTCGGCTGGGGGGCCATCCCCGCGCGTGTCGGGGACATCGACGCGTCGATCTTCCCCGCAGATGTCGAAGTCGTAGTCCCGTCACGCGGCATTGCCCATGCGATGACGGCGTTCCTGTCCTCGATGAGGCGCATATCAGACCGTCACGGGGCTTCGTCAGACAGACGAAGCGTCACCCGAACGAACCTGTTGCGCACGTCCTGGACAAGTTCCGTTGCGGCCGACTCGCATCCTGCGTGAGATGATCGCGGCCGGTACGAGTTCGCCACCCCCCCCGTAAGCGGTTTCGGTCTCGCGGCCGGTCCGCTCTGCACGAATCGGGAGACATGCCGCACCGCATCATCCTCGTGGTCCTGGTCATGACGGTCGCGTCGGCCACCGCCGTCGGCCAGGAGCCGGGCCGCATCCGGGTGGAGGTGCAGACGACGGCCGGCGATCCGGTGGCAGGGGCGACGGTGGTCGTGGCGGGAACCACGCACGCGACCGACGGGGCCGGCGCGGCGCTCGTGCCGGCGCCGGCGGGGACGGTGCGGGTAACCGCCGTGCAGGAAGGGTTCGTCCCCGTCACCGTGCTCGTGACTCTCGCCGCTGGCGAGGAGCGCGTCGTCCAAGTCGCGCTCGAGCCCGAGCTGACCGTCGAGGAGGAGGTAACGGTCGTCGCCATCACCCGCACCGGCCGCCGCATCGAGGACCAGCCGATGCGGGTCGAGGCCCTCGACCGGGAGGAGATAGAGGAGAAGATGCTCATGACGCCGGGCGACATCGTCATGATGCTGAACGAGATGGGCGGCATGCGGGTGCAGGCGACGTCGCCCTCGCTGGGGGCCGCGAGCGTGCGCATCCAGGGCATGCGGGGCCGCTACACCCGCGTCCTCTCCGACGGGCTGCCCCTCTACGGCAGTCAGCCAGGCGGGCTGGACCTGCTCCAGATCCCCCCGATGGACCTGGGGCAGGTCGAGGTCGTCAAGGGGGTGGCGTCGGCCCTCCACGGGGCGGGGGCGATGGGCGGCGTCGTCAACCTCCTGTCGCGGCGGCCCGGCGACGAGGCCGAGCGCGAGATTCTGCTCAACCAGTCGACCCGCGGCGCAACCGACGGCGTGCTGTGGCTGTCGACGCCGCTGTCCGAGACGTGGGGCATGACCCTGCTCGGCGGCGGACACCGGCAGGCCCGGGCGGACGTCGACGGCGACGGGTGGACGGACATGGCCGGCTACGACCGAGGCGTCGTGCGGCCGCGGTTCTTCCGGGACGACGGCGAGGGCCGGTCGCTCTTCTTCACGGCCGGCGCGACCCGCGAGACCCGCAGCGGGGGCACCGAGCCGGGGCGCGGGCTGCCCGCCGTGGGAGCGCCGTACCGGGAAGTCCTCGACACGCGCCGGCAAGACCTCGGCCTCCTGTGGCAGACGCTCGCCGGGCGCGCCGTCGTGACCGCGCGCGCCGCCCTCGCGCGCCAGTGGCACGAGCACCGGTTCGGCGAGGTCCTCGAGCGCGACCGCCACGACACGAGCTTCGCCGAGATCGCGGTGCGGCGGACGGCGGGGCGGCACACGTGGGTCGCGGGGGCCGCGGTCGAGCACGACGCCTATCGTCCCGACGACCTCCCGCGGTTCGGCTACGCCTTCACCACCCCCGGCCTGTTCGTGCAGGACGACGTCGACGTGCGGTCGTGGCTGGCCCTGTCGATGAGCGGCCGGCTCGACCGCCACAGCGCCTACGGCTGGTTCCTCAGCCCCCGCGTCTCGGCCCTCCTGCGGTCGGGCGACTGGTCGACGCGCCTGTCGGCCGGGACCGGGTTCTTCGGCCCGACCGCGCTCACCGAGGAGGCCGAGGCGGCCGGCCTGACCCGCCTCACCGTGGACGGCCCGCTGCGGGCGGAGCGGGGCCGCAGCTTCTCGATGGACCTCACCCGCACCCACGGCCCCGCCGCCTGGACCGTCACCGTCTTCGGCTCGCGCATCGCCGACCCGGTGCACGTCGACCGCGCGACCTACGTCCTGCGCAACCTCGACCGCCCGACCACGAACCTCGGCGCCGAGCTGCTGGGGACTTTCCGGCGGCCGCCGTTCGCCCTCACGGCCAGCTATACCCACGTGCGGTCGCGCGAGCACGTCGCCGGCGTCGCGGCCGACGTCGCCCAGACCCCGCGGCACGGCTTCGGCCTCGTGGCGATGGCCGAGAACGAGGACGGGCGCATCGGCTTCGAGCTGTACTACACGGGCTGGCAGCGGCTCGAGGCCAACCCGTACCGCGACTTCGGCGAGCCCTACACCCTGATGGGGGTGCTGGTCGAGCGGCGGCTCGGCCCGCTCCGGCTGTTCGTCAACCTCGAGAACCTCACCGACGTGCGGCAGCACCGGTGGGACCCCGTCCTCCGCCCCGACCGCGCCCCCGACGGCCGCTGGACCGTCGACGCCTGGGCGCCCCTCGACGGCCGCGTCGTCAACGGCGGGGCGCGGGTGCAGTTCTGACTGCCCACGGGATCCGTGGCCGATGAGCTTGCGGGCCACGCCGAGGTATGGAGCTGCGGTTCAACGTACCGTCGGTGCGAGCAACGGGATGACGCGTCGACCCGCCTGCCGATAGATGCGAAAGTCGGAGTCCAGCGTCATGATGGAGGCGTTCTCGATGCCTTCGACCAGTCGAACCAGACACGCGTCGGCAAACGACATCGGCACCCTCCGGTAGCGGCGCATCAGTTGGCCCACGGCATCCGCATCGGCCTCGCTCGAGGGAGGTCTTTCGACGCGCAACACGCCCCGGCCGGCCAACGTCACGGGGAGAGCTGGATCCGCACCGGCCCGCTGCAACAGAAACGACGCTTCCGAGAGCACCGCTTCGCAGGTGAGCAGCGGCGGCCTCAACGCGGCGAACCGGGTCCGTGCCCACTCGTGGTGCGCCTCGTCGGCATCGAGTAGGGCGACGATGGGCCCCGTGTCAACGATGACCGTCGGCGCGGGCACGGTGGGAGTCCTGGACGACGGCCTCGGCGAGCAGCCGCGGATTCGTCGCCAGGTCGGGACGTCCGCTGCGAACGGCGCCGACGAGCTCGCCGGCGAGATCCGCGCAACTCGGGGAAGTCGTGGTGCCGTTGTTCAGGGCGTTCGCGATGAGCTCGCGGACGAGGGTGGACCGGCTCACGTTGCGGCGCCGGGCCTCCCGCGACAGCTCCGCGTGCAGGTCCGGCGGCAGCTTGACGGAAAGAGCGATCATGGAGCGATCGTAATACGATCAGCAACAGAACACCATACGCTGCCCTCAGGAATCGCGGGGTTCGCGAGCGCGCCGCCACCAGCGGCCGCCGCGGCCGGGCGACGCGTCGGGGAACGCCGTCTTCGCGGGCACGTGAATCTCGACCTCGGCGCCGGCGCCCGCGCGGCTCCAGAGCCGCAGGACTGCGCCGATCTGCTCGGCCCTCTCCCGCATGCCCGGCAGCCCGAAATGGCCCGGGCGCCCTTCGTCGACGATGGGCGGCGCCATGCCGCGGCCGTCGTCGCGCACGCGGACGGTCAACTCGTCGCGCGAGTACTCGACGTCGACTTCCACGTGCTTCGCCCGCGCGTGCCGGAAGGTGTTGGCGAGGGCCTCGCGGCTGATCTGATAGACGGCGTCGCGGGCGAGCGGCTGCAGCGGCCGCGGGTGGCCCTTGACCTCCAGCCGGACGTCGATCTGCCGCTCGCCCTTGAAGTGCTCGGCGTCGCGTGCGAGGGCGCTCTCGAGGTCGTCGTCGACCGGGACGCGGAGCCCGCTGACGCTCTCGCGGCCTTCGTCGATGATCCGGTTCATGTGCTGCAGCACGCGGGTGAGTTTCGATCGGGCCCCCTGGTCGGTGATCTCGTCGGCCACCACATGGAGCTGCATGGAGCTGCTCGCGAAACCCTGGAACAGCGTGTCGTGCAGCGCCTGCGCGACGCGCGCACGCTCGTCGAGCCGCTCCTGCAGCCGAGCCTGAAGCTGGGCGGTCACCCGGCGCAGGCGCAGTCGATACAGCAACGTCAGGCCCAGGATGGCGCTCGTGACGACGGCCAGCCTGAACGCGTTGGTCTGGTAGTAGGCCGGCGCGATCGAGAACGCCCAGGCCGCTCCGTCCTCGTTCCAGACCCCCCGATCGTTGGCGGCGATCACCCGGAACCGATAGGACCCGGGCGGGAGATCGGTGTAGAACGCCTGCCGCCGGTTTCCGGCCTCGACCCAGTCGTCGTCTCTTCCCTCCAGCCGGTAGCGGAACGCCACCTTCTCGGGCGCGCCGAGGCTCAGCGCCGTGTAATCGATGTTGACGTCGCGCACGCGTGCAGGCAGGCGCGCGACTGCCGGCGGGGCATAGGTGACGCCGTCGGCGACGATCTGCTCGACGTGCACCGGCGGCGGGACCGGGTTCGACGGCAGCGCCCGGGGATCGATGATGCCCACGCCGTCGAAGCCGGCGAACCACAGGCGTCCGTCGGCGGCCCTGGTCACCTTCGGACCGTAGGACCCGAGATCGGCGTAGCCCAGCGCGCCGTCGCTCGCGTCGTAGGCGACGAGGTCGACGCTGGACGTCGGGTCCGAGGTCCACCCGTCCAGCTCGTCTCGTTCGACGCGGACCAGCCCGCAGCCCGTCTGCAGCCACAGGGCGCCCGTGTCGTCTTCGACGGACCACTTGACGGCGTCGCACGGCAGCCCGTTGCTCACGTCCAGCGTGTCCACGCGCCCTCCCGCGATTCGGCTCAGCCCGCCCTCGGTCGCCACCCACAGCGCGCCATGCCGGTCGTCGTGGATGCTGTTGACGTTGCCGGCGCCCAGCCCGTCGGTGCTCGTATACGTGCGCTGGATTTGCCCGTTCTCGAGACGGGACACCCCGCCTCCGACGAATCCGAGCCACAGCCCGCCGGACGGATCCGCGAAGAGCGCCCGCGCGTGATTCCCACCGAGCGTCGACCAGGACACGACCTCGGCGTCGTCGCCGCGGAGCCCGAAGAGCCCGCTCGAGTCGCTGACCCACAGGGTGCCGCCGGCATCCTCCGCAAACGCCTGGACGTAACGCGTGGGCAGGCCCGCGCGCACAGGCCGCGCTCCGGGCTCGAAAGAGAACAGCCCCAGCAACGACGACGCCCACATCCGGCCGTGGCTGTCCTGGAAGAGCGAGCCGATGTCCCCGGTGGCGCCAGCGCCCGGAAGCGGGTAGCCCCGCACGACTCCTTCGCTCCATCGCTCGAGGCCGCTGAGAGTGCTCATCCACACGTCGCCGTCGGAGGTCGCCAGCACGGACAGGACCGCGTCGGTGTCCAGCCCCTGCCTGGTCGACAGCCTACTCACGGCGATGTCGCGGAAACGATCCAGACCGCCGAATGTCGCCACCCAGACGTTTCCTTCGCGATCTTCGAAGATGTCGACCACGAAGTCGCCCGACAGCCCGTCTTCGCGCGAGAATCGATCCGTCCGACCATCATGGACGTGGAGGAGTCCGTTACCCTGGGTCCCGATCCAGAGTCCACCGCGGCGGTCGCGCAGGAGCGAGGTCGGCGTCACTTCCTTGAGACCGCTGTCGACGGGAAACGGTTCGAGGGTTCCATCGACGAGCCGCGCGAGCTGCCGGGTCGTGGCCACCACGATCGCCCTGCCTCCGTCGTCGACGAGCGCGTTAATCGTGCTGAAGGGGCCCGCCACCGCGTACAGCGTCGGCGCCGCCTCCCCCCAGCGCCACAGGCCCGTGGCCGCGCCGACCCAGAGATTGCCCGCCTCGTCTTCGTGGAGGGCGAGGACGAAACGACCCAGCGTGCCCTCGTCGCCGTCGCAGTCGACGTTCTCGCCTCGAATCGAGCAGAGTCTCGCGTTGGCCTGCCCGCCATGGGTGCCCGCCCACACGGCTCCGTGGCGATCTTCCGCGAGCGCGGAGACGACCTCACCGTCGAGCTCACGATAGGCCGAGAGCACGCCGTTGTTCCAGCGCGCCAACCCCTGGTCCGTGCCGATCCACAGGCTGCCGTCCCGCGTTGTGAGCAGCCTGACGGCGACGCCGGGCAACGACGAACCGGGCGGCGGCTCCCACGAGGTGAACCGGACGCCGTCGAACCGCTGGAGGCCGAAGTCGGTGGCCAGCCACAGGAAGCCGTCGCGAGTCTGAGCGATGGACCGCGGATACCCCCGCAAACCGCCGTCGCGCAGGGTCCACTTGGCGTGTCCGTACTGGCTGACGTCACCAGACACGTCGAGTGCGGTTGCCGGGGCTCCAGGGCCTATAATGGTCGCCGTGAGCGCTGCACACGCGATTCGTGTCCTGAGCATCGACGACCACCCGCTCCTTCGGGAGGGCATTGCTGCGGTCATCGGCGCTCAGGAAGACATGTGCCTCGTGGGACAGGCCGCGACCGGCCGCGACGGCATTCGCGAGTACCGCGAGAAGAGACCGGACATCACGCTCATGGACGTCCGCCTGCCGGACATGAACGGCATCGACGCCCTCACGGCGATTCGCGTCGAGGCGCCGAACGCGCGCATCATCATGCTGTCGATGTCCCGCGGCGACGTCGAGATCCGACGCGCGCTCACGGCCGGTGCGCGCGGGTTTCTGTTCAAGACCGCTCCCCCCTCGGACATCATCGACTCCATTCGCCGGGTCCACGCCGGCAAGAAGTGCATCCCAGCCGATGTCGCGTCAGAGATCGCCGACTACTTCACCGACGACCTGCTCACCGCGCGCGAGGTCGAGACTCTGGGTCTCGTCGCTGCCGGCAATCGCAACCGTGATATCGGCGACATGCTATCGATCTCCGAGGACACGGTCAAGGTCCACGTCAAGCACATCATGGAGAAGCTGGGAGCCGCCGATCGCACCAACGCGGTGGTGATCGGCGTCCGGCGGGGAATCATCGAACTACCTCGATAGTGGTAGCCTTCTTCACCCGTTCGGGTGATGCGGCCCGCGGTAGGCGGGCGTAGCCTGTCAATTGGTGCAGCGCCTCTTTCCGGGGTTTCCGGAGCGTATGCCCGGCGCGGGGCTTCTTCGCCTTCGGCTGACGCTTGGTGCCTACTTGATCGCGCAGGGGGTGCGGATCATGGTGGTACTCATGAACACCGGAACGCCCCCGACCTTCCTCGCTGCACTGATGGCGCTTGCCATGCTCGTCGTCGGCGTGCTGGGAGCCGTCGGCATACTCACGCCGATCACGCAGAGCACGTCGGTGGCTGCAGGACTCGTGACAGTGATCGACGCGTTGTGGGCGCCCGCGGCGGTCCCCGTCCTGGATGTCCCATGGCCGCTCGCACTGATGACCACGGTCATGGCCGTCAGCCTTGTGTTCCTCGGGCCCGGTGCCTACTCGATCGACGCCTTTCTCTTCGGCAGGAGGGAAATCTCGATTCCTCCACCCCGAAAGTAGTACGCACCGCTCCCATCGGCGGTGGTATGCGGCGCATGCCGGAACGAGGGACGCCGCTGCCGTCGTGCCGGGTCTACGATTTCGTTCACACGTGATCGCACGTCTACCGCGGACGTTCATGAGCGGCACGACATGACGCATCGTATGAAACCCAACGCTTCCGTGAGGACGTCGGTGCACGGCGGGGGCGCCGTCTTCCTTCACGTGCGGGACGCCCGGCTGTTCGCCGCCAATTCCGTGGGCGCCGACATCTGGAAGGGCCTCGAGCGACAGCTCGATTCCGACGCCATCGCCGCCGAGCTTCACGAGCGGTACGGCGCACCCTACAAGGCGACGCGGGCGCACGTCATCCGGTTCATCCACGAGCTCGAACGTGCCGGGCTCGCCGAGAAGCGCCTCCCATGACGGGGCGGTTGCGCTGCGTCGTCCTGGTCGTCCGCGCCTGGTACGAGCTGGCCCGCTTCGACCTGCTCCGCGCGCTGTCGACCGGGTCGACGCTGCGCCTGCGGCCGGTCGCCCCACGGAGTCGGAAGGCGGCTGACGCCGCACGGACGAGCGCCGTGTGCAACGCGGTCGCCACCGCGGCCTGTCTGTACTGGAAACCGGTCACGTGTCTGCAGCGCTCGGTCTGTGCGGCCCGGCTTCTGCGCGCACGCGGCGTGCCGGCCCGCCTGGTGATCGGATACCGCCCGGACCCGTTTTTCTCTCATGCCTGGGTCGAGGTCGACGACTGCGTGGTGAACGATTCTCCCATCTACCGCTAGCGCCTGTTCGTCCTCCACTCGGACTGACTCGCAAGAGGCCATGCCACACAACGTACAGCGTGCGCAGATTCCCGCTCCTGCTGTTCGGGGCTCGCGTTGCGAGTTGCTGATGTGGCACGGCCGCCTCGACAACCACGGTGACCTGGTGCGAGAGCTCAGCAGTTCCGTTGCCGGGCCATCGAGCGCCGGATCGCTCCTCGTCGCGGCCTACGAACGGTGGGAGATCGCAGGACTCGGCCGCGTCATCGGCGACTGGAGCGCAGTGCTCTCCGATCCTCGACGTCGGGCGATCGTGCTCGCGAGCGACTTCTCCGGCGTACGACCTCTCTACTATCACCGCCGGGGACACGAGGTCGTGTGGTCGCGGAGCCTCGAGGCGCTGCTGGAGCACGTCGACGTCAGTGCGCTCGACGAGCAGTACGTTGCCGGCTACCTCACGGTCGGCGGATATCCGGGCCGCACGCCGTACGGGGGCGTCCACGCAGTGATGCCGGGCTGCGCCGTGCGCGTGACAGTCGATGGTGCCGCCCTGTCGGCGTTCTGGCGGCCGCCGACGTCCGACTGGGTCCGCTGCCGTGACGAGCGCGACTACGAGGAGCAGTTCCGCGTGCTCTTACGCGACGCCGTCTCCTCGCGCCTTCAGGCTCGCGCCCCGGTGGCCGCGGAGCTCAGCGGAGGCCTCGACTCGTCGTCCGTCGTGTGCCTGGCCGCCGACCTGATCCGCCGTGGTGACGTTGCTGCGTCCGGCCTCACGGCGATCAGCTACGTGCACCGGGGCTCCCGGGATGTCCCGTTCATCGAGAGGGTCGAGGAACACTGCGACCTCCGAAGCGTGCGTCTGTCGGTCGACGACATTCCGCTGTTCGCGGAGTCCGACATTCTCGGCGCGTTCCCCCACGGCCGCTCCCGACTCCAGCAGTCGGCGGCGGTCGTCGCCCGGCAGGCGGGCGCGACAGCCTTCCTAACCGGGCAGGCGGGCGACCAGCTCACGGGCAACTGGCTCGATGACAGCCTGCAGGTCGTGCGCCCGCTCCGTCGGGGACGCCTCTTGGAGGCGTCCCGCGATGCTCTCGCCTGGAGCCGCGCCGCCGGCGTGCCCGCGGCGTGGATTCTGTCTCGTGCCTCCCGAGCGGCGCTCCCGTACCTTGGCCGCGCCGCCTCGCTGTATCAGATCGAAGGCATGACCCGCCAGGGCGACACATCGTTGCGCGCTTCTTTCCTTCAGCGAGCCGGTTTCTCCGAGTCGGATGCGGTGGTCTCCAACGAGTGGATGGCGGCACGACCCTGGCGGCGCCCGCACGTACGCGCGCTGACGGTGATGCGGGAACTTCGCCTGCTCGAGGCGCCCGAGACGATGGATGGACTCGACTACGGGCATCCGTTCATGCATCGACCGCTCGTCGAGTTCCTGCTGAGCGTTCCCGCCGAAGTGGTATGCCGGGCGGGAGAGCCGCGCCGCCTGATGCGCCGGGCGTTATCGACGATGTGGCCCGCCGCCCTCCGGGGACGCCGATCGAAGAGCCTGTTCAGCTCCTCCTATCTCAAAGCGTTCAGGCCGCTGGCCGCCAAGCTCCTCCAGGCACGCCGGTGGCGTGTCGTGGAGCGCGGGTGGATCGAACGCGCGAGCCTGACCTCACGCCTCGAGCGCCTGGGTCGCGGCCTCGAGTGCCATCAGCACCAACTGAGGCAGATCCTTCTACTGGAGTACTGGCTACGCAACCGCGAGTCTTGGAACTCCCCCCATCCCCACAGCGTCAAGCCGTAACACCCATCTCGAAAGGAGACCACCATGAACACTCGCGCCGACTTCACGATCACCCGGACGAACGTCACTGCGTTCGAGGCGCCGGCATTAGTTCCCATCGGTGACGCCGAGAACGTCGTCCTGGGCTTTCCGGTACCCGGCGACGAGCTCTTCGGGTTCACCCCGCCGCGTTTCGAATTCGAAGAGGACAACGACGAGGTCGGCGCCCCGCCCGCCCAAGCCCTTCCCCGGCAATGATCCTGTCGCACCCTCCCGCGGGACCCAACGCCGTCGGCGTGTTTTTCTCGGTCCCTTGATGACACTTCCGGGAGACAGAGCAGCGGGTTGGAATGCAACGACAACCGTCCGGAAATGCGCAACACATTCGATTTCGATCTTCGTAGTCCTTGGGGCCGTGCGTGCCACGTATGTAGTCACACGCGTATGGCAAGCCGCACTCAAGGGCAACCCCGGCAACTGTTGACCCGGACTTGTTTGCCGCCGGCGGGCGGCATTGGAGCACCGCTTCGTTGGCCGCTTGCCGCGGCCGGAAAGGAGTAGGAGGATGAAGCGATCGTTCATTCGGTTGGCCGTCATGGTTGGGGCGCTGTTCGTTCTGCTGACCCCGGTTGAGGCGCAGACGGAGTACTGCATCGAGGTCGGGGCGAGCCTCTGCGATTATTGGTGCGGTCAGTGGGGGAACTGGTTCGCCCCGATGCAGTTCGACATGTGGTGGTGTTGCCTTCCCGGTGAGGTCGACTGCTATTACTACTACACATACGAGGGCTGTTGCTGGTAACGCACACTCCATGGAGACAGACATGAGGATCATCATCGCCGTTCTATTGTCGCTGGTCTTCGTTTACCGGGTAAGGGCGAGAAAATCCGCGAAGTGGTGTGCAGCTTCGGGGCGCATGTGCCGATACGTGGGGCATGGCCGGCGAGAGCGGCGGAGGGGGCGATTCGAAGGCACCGCGGCGAGAGCAGGATGCGCGGGACGAGCGCATCGAGGAACTCGAGCGGGAGAACGCCAAGCTGAACGAGGACTTGGCGCGGACGACCCGCGACCGAGACCGGTGGAAGCGCCGGAGCGAACACCTCAAGAAGCAGCTCGACGACGCCCGGCGGGCGGGTCGACGGCAAGCCGCCCCCTTCAGGAAGGACCGGCCGCAAGG
The DNA here is from genome assembly GCA_965207615.1 of Vicinamibacterales bacterium. Lineage (GTDB taxonomy): Bacteria > Acidobacteriota > Vicinamibacteria > Vicinamibacterales > UBA8438 > JAJEEA01. Next base: position 4,497,146 of record CBDBMZ010000003.1, on the reverse strand, counting down.
GCGCCGCGGGCGCCCTGGGCGCCGACCCGGCACAGAGTACGGACCCCAGGGACGCCGCCCGCGCCCGCCGCGGGTCGATGAGACCTATGCGGCGCCGGCGCCACGGGCGTGCCCCGACTGCGGCGGCGCCGTCGAAGTGACACGCGTGGCCTCGCAGCATCAGGAAGACCTCCCCGAGGTGCGCCCCCTCGTGCGCCGCTTCGACATCGAGGTCGGCCACTGTTCGCAGTGTCGGCGCCGCGTGCAGGGCCGCCACCGTCTCCAGACCTCCGATGCACTCGGCGCGGCCGCGGTCCAGCTCGGCCCGAGCGTCGTCGCGCTCGTCGTCGAGCTGCACACCGAGATGGGTGTCCCGCTGGCGAAGGTGGCCCGCGTGTTGCGGAACACGTTCGGTGTGCACGTCACCGAGGGCGGCCTCGCCCGTCTGCTGCATCGAACCGCCCGGGACGCCACGCCGGCCTACGGGGAACTCTGCCGGCAGGTCCGCAACGCGCCGGTGGTCACGCCGGATGAGACGGGCTGGCGCGTGGACGCCAAGCCCTACTGGCTGTGGGCGTTCGTTACCCCGGAAACCACCGTCTACGCCATCCGCCCCGGCCGCGGGTTCGACGATGCCGCCACCGTGCTCGGGACCGACTACGCGGGCGTGCTCGTGCGCGACGGGTGGCAGGTGTACCGGTGCTACACCGACTCCTTGCACCAAAGCTGCGTCAATCACCTGGTTCGCCGCTGCAAGGAGCTGGACCAGAGCCACCCCTACAGCCCCTGGGGCTCGAAGGTCATGGCCGTCCTCCAGGCTGGCCTGGACGTGCGGGACCGTTGCCGGAACGGCGAGCTGACCCGGCACGGTCTCGACTCGCTCCGCGGCCGACTCGAGGCCCGGCTCGCTCGGCTGATTGACGCGCCGCCGCCGTTGGAGGGCGGCAAGCGATTCGCCAAGCACCTCGCCAACGAATTCCCGGCCGTGTTTCTCTTCCTGCGGGACCCGTCGATAGACGCCACCAACTGGCGGGCCGAACAGGCCATCCGGCCCGCGGTGGTCATCCGCAAGGTGTGCGGCGGCAACCGCACCCGCAAGGGCGCCGACACCCAGCAGGTGCTCTCGACGGTGGTGCGTACCGCTCGCCAGCGCGGCCTTGACCTGCCGCCCCTGATCGCCGAGATGTCGCGCGCCCGCGAGCCTGCCGTGCCCGAGGCCTTCGGGCTCCCGCCGCCGCCCGCGTAGGCGGCTGACGCCCGCATTGCCGCTCCGAAACGTGCCCGGCTCACCGCCGCCATGGTCAAGTGCGGACATGCTGACCTTCGGGTCGGCTGCCGGATGGGCTCTGGAAGTACCCGGTGGACGCTTGGCCGCGCACGTTAGCCGACCGACCGCCGCCGGTGCGTACGGCTTCCGCCACGGCATCGCGCCGGCGGCGAAGGCGACCCGTAGCGAAACGTGACGTCAGTCACGGCAACCTCGGTGTGGCTCCGAATCCGACGTGCCTCTATGGTCACTGTCGGCCCGTACCACCCTGTAAACGAATACTGTCGCTGTTGGTCGGTTCGGCGTCTGTAGCTCTAGCTCAGAGCCACATGTTTCGTGTGGACTACATCGCAACGAAGACTCTCGGGGCGACAGTTGTTGAGCGGGAAGTAGGCGTGCACACCTTCTCCCCAGAGGGCCACTATCGCGTCGACCGTGAAATCGCCGGGGAGCGGAGCACCGAGATGCTCATACCTGAGTCGACCGAGGTTGAGGCGGAGCGGATCGAGATCAACCACAGCCTCGGCACGGTTCGCCGGGGGCCGGCTCGTCTGATGTCCGGAACGCCGCTGAGACTGGAGATGCCACTTTCCAGCATGAGACGCTCACTGGCGGGGCAGGGGCGGAGTCGGGTGCCGTCGGCGGAAACGGAGCGGGTACTCCGGGAGGGTTTCCGCGAACAGTACCTGGGAGACCTAGGCCACGGCCCGCTAATTCTCCGCCATTACCGCGTTGAGTTCCCGCACGGCCTCACGCGGGACAGCTGGAGATACAGGATAGCCGGGCAGGAGATCACATTGGCGCTGCTGGTCCGAGGTACAATGCCTGATGGCACTCCAGCGGTGCAGGATGGGGCGCCCCCAGTTTTCTTGGACACGGATTAGGGGGAGAATCCGATGTCACCAGGAGGTGGGGGTATGGTTCGGTCGAGGCGGGTGAAGGGAGCTGGGTCGGTGCCGACGGAGGGAGCCCGGAGGGCGACCGGAGTCGGCACCGACGCGGCGGCGATGGGGTCGGGGGGCTTGGCTCCCGGCCAGCGGTGGAGCGCGAGCCGGAAACGGGACGTGGTGTTGCGGCTGCTTTGCGGCGAGCCGCTCGACGCGGTTTCGCGTGAAGTCGGGGTGGAGGTCTATCGGCTGGAGCGGTGGAAGGCGCGGGCGCTGGCCGGTCTCGAGCTGGGTCTGAAGGAGCAGGCCGGTGAGCCGCTGGCCGCCGAGCTGGATGCGGCCAAGCGACACATCGGGGAGCTGTCGATGGAGAACGAGCTGTTGCGGTCGCGTGCCCGCGCAGCGGAGCGCCGCGTCCCTTTGGCGACGCGGAGGTCGCGACGATGAGCCAAACGACCTCCGCGACGACGGGACGGCGCTACGGGCTCGAGCGGGTGTGCCGAACGTGGGAGCGGTCACGCTCGGCGTTCTACGCGCGGCGGGCTCGCGTGCAGTGTTCAGCGTCGGCTGACAGTCCGCGCCGCCGCGGGCCGACGCCCGCGCTGTCGGATGCGCAGCTGCTGGCGGCCATTCACAGCGACTTGGCCCGCTCTCCGTTCCAGGGCGAGGGCCATCGCAAGGTCCACGCGCGGCTGCGGATCCTCGACGGGATCCGGGTCTCGCGGACACGGGTGTTGCGCGTGATGCGCGCGCAGGGCCTGCTCTCGCCGCATCGCGGGCGGCAGGGTGAGCCGCAGCGGCACGACGGCACGATTGTCACCTCGGCGCCCGACGTCATGTGGGGTACCGACGGCGTGCGGGTGTTGACCGTCGACGACGGCTGGGTCTGGACCTTCGCGGCCGTCGACCACTGGAACGCCGAGTGCGTGGGCTGGCACGTGTGCAAGGTGGGCAGCCGTTTCGCGGCCCTCGAGCCGGTCGCGCAAGGGCTCCGGCGACGCTGCGGCTCGGTCGAGGCCGACGTGGCCCGCGGGCTGGCGCTGCGGATGGATCACGGCAGCCAGTATCTGTCGGACCACTTCCTCAACCAGGTCCGCTACTGGGGCATCCGCCCCAGCTTCGGCTTCGTCGAAGAGCCGGAGACCAACGGCGTCGTCGAGCGCTGGAACCGCACGCTCAAGGAGCAAGCCGTCTACGGCCGGGTGTTTCGAAATCTCGCCGACGTGCACGCCGCCGTCGCCGAATTCGTCGAGCGCTACAACCGGTGCTGGCGCCTCGAGAAGCTGGCTTATCGCACGCCCCTCGAGGCACGAGAGGAGTACGAGCTACGCCAAGCCGCGTAGCCCAAACTTGTGTCCAAGAAACCGGGTGCGGTACACCAGCGGTGCAGGAGACGAAGATCGTGAGTGCAGTGAGGGTTGGCTTCGACCCGGCAGCTTTCTCCGAGGCGATGCCGCCGGGGGCGAGGGTTCAGAATCTATGGGAGCGCGTTGGAACAACGGTGCCGAGGTTGAGGTTCAGGCGATGAAGCTAGCGAGGCTCGCGGACGTGGTCACTGCCCTCGTCGGGGTGGCGGTGTTGGGAGTACTCGTTGCGCGCATCGCCGGTCCGCCGCTTCAACCAAGTTCGAGACCACTCGATGTCAGACTCGGCGCGGAGGCTGGGATCGACGTCTTCGTTTACCGGGTAAGGGCGAGAAAATCCGCGAAGTGGTGTGCAGCTTCGGGGCGCATGTGCCGATACGTGGGGCATGGCCGGCGAGAGCGGCGGAGGGGGCGATTCGAAGGCACCGCGGCGAGAGCAGGATGCGCGGGACGAGCGCATCGAGGAACTCGAGCGGGAGAACGCCAAGCTGAACGAGGACTTGGCGCGGACGACCCGCGACCGAGACCGGTGGAAGCGCCGGAGCGAACACCTCAAGAAGCAGCTCGACGACGCCCGGCGGGCGGGTCGACGGCAAGCCGCCCCCTTCAGGAAGGACCGGCCGCAAGGGCGCCGCGGGCGCCCTGGGCGCCGACCCGGCACAGAGTACGGACCCCAGGGACGCCGCCCGCGCCCGCCGCGGGTCGATGAGACCTATGCGGCGCCGGCGCCACGGGCGTGCCCCGACTGCGGCGGCGCCGTCGAAGTGACACGCGTGGCCTCGCAGCATCAGGAAGACCTCCCCGAGGTGCGCCCCCTCGTGCGCCGCTTCGACATCGAGGTCGGCCACTGTTCGCAGTGTCGGCGCCGCGTGCAGGGCCGCCACCGTCTCCAGACCTCCGATGCACTCGGCGCGGCCGCGGTCCAGCTCGGCCCGAGCGTCGTCGCGCTCGTCGTCGAGCTGCACACCGAGATGGGTGTCCCGCTGGCGAAGGTGGCCCGCGTGTTGCGGAACACGTTCGGTGTGCACGTCACCGAGGGCGGCCTCGCCCGTCTGCTGCATCGAACCGCCCGGGACGCCACGCCGGCCTACGGGGAACTCTGCCGGCAGGTCCGCAACGCGCCGGTGGTCACGCCGGATGAGACGGGCTGGCGCGTGGACGCCAAGCCCTACTGGCTGTGGGCGTTCGTTACCCCGGAAACCACCGTCTACGCCATCCGCCCCGGCCGCGGGTTCGACGATGCCGCCACCGTGCTCGGGACCGACTACGCGGGCGTGCTCGTGCGCGACGGGTGGCAGGTGTACCGGTGCTACACCGACTCCTTGCACCAAAGCTGCGTCAATCACCTGGTTCGCCGCTGCAAGGAGCTGGACCAGAGCCACCCCTACAGCCCCTGGGGCTCGAAGGTCATGGCCGTCCTCCAGGCTGGCCTGGACGTGCGGGACCGTTGCCGGAACGGCGAGCTGACCCGGCACGGTCTCGACTCGCTCCGCGGCCGACTCGAGGCCCGGCTCGCTCGGCTGATTGACGCGCCGCCGCCGTTGGAGGGCGGCAAGCGATTCGCCAAGCACCTCGCCAACGAATTCCCGGCCGTGTTTCTCTTCCTGCGGGACCCGTCGATAGACGCCACCAACTGGCGGGCCGAACAGGCCATCCGGCCCGCGGTGGTCATCCGCAAGGTGTGCGGCGGCAACCGCACCCGCAAGGGCGCCGACACCCAGCAGGTGCTCTCGACGGTGGTGCGTACCGCTCGCCAGCGCGGCCTTGACCTGCCGCCCCTGATCGCCGAGATGTCGCGCGCCCGCGAGCCTGCCGTGCCCGAGGCCTTCGGGCTCCCGCCGCCGCCCGCGTAGGCGGCTGACGCCCGCATTGCCGCTCCGAAACGTGCCCGGCTCACCGCCGCCATGGTCAAGTGCGGACATGCTGACCTTCGGGTCGGCTGCCGGATGGGCTCTGGAAGTACCCGGTGGACGCTTGGCCGCGCACGTTAGCCGACCGACCGCCGCCGGTGCGTACGGCTTCCGCCACGGCATCGCGCCGGCGGCGAAGGCGACCCGTAGCGAAACGTGACGTCAGTCACGGCAACCTCGGTGTGGCTCCGAATCCGACGTGCCTCTATGGTCACTGTCGGCCCGTACCACCCTGTAAACGAATACGGATCGACTTTGCGGTGGCCGAGCGGACGCTCGTCATGGTTCTGCAATCCGACTGCAGGTACTGCGAGCAGTCAGTGCCATTCTACCAGAGTTGGCCACGACGGAGGGCAGGCGTGCAGGTGGTAATCGCGGCCCCGCCTGGCGACGCTGACATTGATGCCTATCGCGAGATCATCCGGCCTGATGCAGTCGTGTTCGTTGAGCCCACTAGTCTGCCGGTGATGGGTACGCCGACCCTCCTACTTGTCGATCAGGGGGGCAACATCATGGCTTCGTGGAGGGGGTTCCTTGACGAGACGCGCGAAGAGGAGGTTCGGCGGGCGGTATTCGGTTAGTTTAGTTATAGGGAGAACAGAAGCGTGGCTTGAGGCCGAGCCGTCGGCCTCCAAGCGTCGGGCAGGCGGCGGTAACGCCAGGGCTTCAGTGGCATAGGTGGGGAACTGTGCTGCGGTGCCCGCTGGATCTGGCTGGGGGCACTTGGTGGCGCGGGACCCCGCCGTGTGCGGTGGGCGCCGCCGGCCGTCAGACCGTCCCATTACTTGGACCTGCAGTGCTGCGACGTCGGGGCATGCAAGCACAGATCAAGGAGCGGGCCATGAGACGAGTGTGGCTGATGATCCTTGTGGTATTGGTGGTCGGCCAGGCGAGCAGCGCACAGGAAGCGCTCAAGATAAACTACGAGGTCACGCTTGTGCACGGCGACGACAAATTCACGGTCGAAGAGGGCAGTCACTACTTTTCCTCTGTGGGCCACTATCGCCGCGTCTACTTGATGGAGGGAGTCTCGCGGCGATCGGAGATTCGCGTCGCCGGAGGGCTGCCCATCCGCGGTCGCGTTGGCTTCGAGTTCCGCGGGCTCTTCGACTACATTGTGTCGTTTCCCACCAATATCGCGATCTCGTGGGACTGGCGAAACTTCATGCTCGACCGGGGTGGGATACGGGCGCGGACGACGGAATCGTTGGGCCAGCGGCAGATGGGGTTTGTCGCCCTGCAGGGCTCACGCACCATCATCAACTATGCCTCGGGCGCGGTGCAGGAGTGGGAAGAGTGGACGACCTCCGGGGGTGTGCAGGTGGTCGCTGAGCAGAGGGTCACAACCAGTGGGCCGGAAGGCAATGTGGTCAGGGTGCGGGAAGCCAAGGTGGGCGCGGTCGAACCGGTGGAGTTCGACGCGGCGTTCTTCGGCGGAACAGAGCCCCGGGGGAGGTAGGGATCGGCGCAAGAATGGAGTCCTGGTCGCGGTTGGGGGGTGATGCTGCGAGAGGGTTGGGCTTCGGGAGCGACGCAGCGCCGTCTGCGCGGATGGTCTGATGTGCCGTGCTGCGACGGTATAGGAGAATCCGTGATGCAGGAAACCGACCCTGCTCTCCCGCGCTCCGCCGTTTCGTAGCCTCTTCCACCGCGTGAGCGGAAATCCCGGCTCGATCGCGGTCGTGCTCTTCGTTCTGTGGGCGTCGACCGGTGTACCGGGTGTGACGACGGCGGAACCCCTCGGACCGCGGCCGGCGCCGGGGCCGCCGACGAGGGACGACGGCGGCGGGGACGAGTCCGAGGGCACGGGCCTGCCCCTGGAGGTGGACCGGCTGGTGCCCCGCGACATGACCGAGGGGAGCTGGATCTCGCTCGGGGTCAGCCCCGACGGCGAGACCATCGTCTTCGACTTCCTCGGCGACCTGTTCACGGTTCCCATCGCCGGTGGCGACGCGACGCAGTTCACCTCGGGGGTGGCGTTCGATGCCCATCCGCGGTTTCGCCCGACGCATCGTCCACACGTCCGACGCCGACGGCGGGCAGAACGTCTGGGTCATGGACAGCGTCGGCTCCGACTCCGTGGAGATCTGGAGGGGGCGCGTCGAACCGGGCGAGTCGCCCGAGTGGATGCCGGACGACGACACGTGGTGGCGGCGATGGGCGCGTTCCGCCTCTCCGGGCTTCCGAAGCTGGAGCTGTTCCATGTGGACGGGGCAGCGGCGTCCAGCTCATCTCGGAGCCGGACAACCTGAAGACCCTCGGCCCCGCGGTGTCGCCGGGCGAGCGGTGGCTGGTCTTCGCCACGCGCCACGACGAGCACACGGGGCTGGTGCTGCGCGACCTGGAGATGGGGGAGGAGCGGTGGCTGGCGTGTCCCGTGCAGCACGACGACCAGGAGTGGCGGGCGACCCTGGACGTGCTGCCGGGCATGTCGTTCACGCCCGACTCGCGCCACCTCGTGGCCTCGTGGGGCGGCGGGCTGTGGAAGGTGCCGGTGGCGGGCGGGGCGGCCGAGAAGATCCCGTTCCGGGTGCGCTTCGGCCTGACGCTGGGGCCGAAGGTCGAGTTCGACTATCCCATCGAGGACACGCCCACGTTCACGGTGCGGCAGATCCGCGACGGGGCGCCGTCGCCCGGCGGCGGGCGCATCGCGTTCACCGCCCTCGACCGCCTCTGGGTGGCCGGCGCGGACGGCGGCGATCCGCGGCGGCTGACCGGCGACGACCGGTCCGAGCACTTCCCCGCGTGGTCGCCTGACGGGGCCTGGATCGCCTATTCCACGTGGGACGGCGAGCAGGGGCACCTCTACAAGGCGTGGGCCGACGGCGCGGGCGTGGCGGTGCGGCTGACCCGCGACGCCGCCGCGTACTACCGGCCGGCGTGGGGCCGGGGGGCCGCATCGTGTCGGTGCGCGGGCCGGTGCGCGCCTACCTGACGCAGGGCGAGGGCGGCACGCCGGGGACGGAGATCGTCTGGGTCCCCGCCGACCCGGCGGGCGACGACGGGTCGGCGGGGACGCTGATCGCCCCCTCCGACCGGCGGGCCTGGCCGCATTTCACGGCCGGGTCCGACCGCATCCACCTGTTCAAGGCCCCCGACGCGCTGGTGTCCATCCGCTGGGACGGCACCGACGAGAAGGAGCACGGAGGGTCCAGGGCCCGACCCCGGCAGGAGCGACGGCCGGGCTGAGGCCGACGCGCATCGTCATGGCGCCCCGCGGCGACCAGGCCCTGGTCGAGCTGCAGCGCAACGTCTACACGGTGACCGTCCCGCGGTTGGGCGCGGCCCCCACCATCAACGTGGCGAACCCCGAGAACGCGGCGTTCCCCGGCCCGGCGGCTGACTGACCTGGGGGGCGAGTTCCCGGCGTGGAGTGCCGACGGCCGGACGGTGCACTGGTCGCTGGGCAACGCGTGGTTCTCGTACGACCTCGACGAGGCGCGGGCCTTCGAGGAGCGCACCGTGGTGCCCGGCTTCGTCGACACCCACGCGCACCTGCGCGCGCGCGACGAGCTGCACCGCACCGACGTTTGGTCGTACCTGGCCAACCTCGCCTACGGCGTCACCACCACGCGCGACCCCCAGACCGGCAATACCGAGGTGCTGTCGTACGCCGACATGGTGCGCGCGGGGACGGTGCTCGGCCCCCGCATCTACTCCACCGGCCCCGGCGTCTTCTGGCAGGACGGCATCGACACCGAGGAGGAGGCGCGCGACGCCCTCAAGCGCTACGCCGACTACTTCGACACCAAGACCATCAAGATGTACGTGGCGGCGGCGCGCAAGGGCCGGCAGCACATCATCGCCGCCGCGCGCGAGCTCGGCCTCATGCCGACCACCGAAGGGGCGCTCAGCATCCGGCTCAACCTGACCGAGACCCTCGACGGTTACCCCGGCCTCGAGCACTCCATTCCCATCGAGGTCTATCCGCGCGAGCGTCCGCTGCCGCCGCTGTGGTGGGACGAGGAGCCGGACGGCGTCCCCGGCCTGGGCCGGTGAGGGGCGACGGTACGCTCAGGCGGCGTCGCGCGGTTGGACCGCGGTCAGCCGGTCGCGCAGCGACAGCTTCGCGTTCTCCAGGTCGTACGTCGCCTGCAGCCTCAGGAACAGTCCTTCCGACAGGCCGAAGTACCGCGTGAGCAACAGGTCCGTTTCCGCCGTCACGGCGCGCTTGCCGAGCACGATCTCGTTGATTCGGCGCGGCGGGACGCCGATCGCGCGCGCCAGCTCGGACTGGTTGATCCCCATCGGCTTCAGGAAATCCTCCAGCAGAATTTCACCGGGGTGGGGGTTCGGCAACCGGTCGCGATCGGTGGGTGTCATGCCGTCCTCTCGTCAGTGATAGTCGACAATCTCGACATCGAAAGCGTTCCCCACACTCCACCGAAAGCAGATCCGCCATTGCTGGTTGATGCGAATGCTGTACTGTCCGACGCGGTTTCCCTTCAGGGTCTCCAATCGGTTGCCAGGCGGCACCTGGAGATCATCCAGGCGCCCGGCCGCATCCAGATAGCGCAGCTTGCGGCGTGCGGCACGCTGGATCTCCTCTGGCAGCCGGCGCGACCACAGGCCCCTCCAGACCCGTTCGGTCGCGTGGCACCTGAATCCGGTGATCAAGGCTGGATTATACCGTATAACGTTATGTGGAAAGCTGCTGGTCGCGTCGATGGAGGAACGCGGCGTCAGGTCTCGGGATCGGCCTCCGCCTCGCGGAGGTCGCGTAGGTAGTAGGTGAACGTGCCGCCGGCGATCGCGGCTACGGTCAGCACCTTCAGCAGGAACCGCGCCGTGACCGCGCCGTCCAAGAGGTTGTACACGACGGCCGCGACGTCGCCGATCAGGACGGCGGACGCGATGAAGAGGGTGATGTAGGTCAACTGCTGGCGGACCCGCGACGCCCGGGCGCTCGGGTTCGACCGGACCATCCGCTGCACGAACCGAGCGACGTACAGGAACACCGGCGCCCCCACCACCAGCAGCGACACCGCCCAGCGGATGCCGTCGCGCGTGCGCTCGGCGGGAATGTCCTCGGGATGCGGAAGGGCCAGGTCGACGAAGCCGAACACCAGGGCTCCCAGGTTGTAGGTGCTGACGAAGAGGGCGGCGAAGAGCACCGCGTAGAGGAACGCCTCGCGCGGCTTGACGGAGATCGTGGGGCGGGGCACCGGGATCGGGAACTCCGCGTCGGCGAAGCGGAGCAGCGCCGTCCGGACCTGATCGCGCGGCCACCCGGCCCGGATCAGGGTGTCCTCGATGTCGGGGCGCGCGATTCCCCGTCCGAGGCTTTCCTTGACGAACTCGACGAGGTCCGGACTGAGCGCCATGTGACATTCCCCCCTGCATGTACTCGACGGCGAGCGGCAGGTCCGGGTTCAGTGCATCGTGCCGAATGCTCTGCCGGTGATCACGAACGCCCTGACTGCTCCATCGCGCCCCGGATGATCTCGGCTTCGAGTTGTTCGGGATCGTCGGGCACCTCGCCATTGAGCCGCGCGAGCTTCTCGACTGCCTCGACCCGACGCGATTCGCCAGCTGCGCCATAGCGGATCATCACCGCTTCCCGCACCAGCTCCCCGACCGGGCGCTCCTGACGGCGGCCCTCGGCCTGCAGTTCCTCGTACAGGCCCGGCGGAAGGTGAACCGTCACCGCCTGCGTCGTCGGCCGCGGCGTGTCGTTGTCCGTATCCGGGGCCATCAGAACAGCTTGACCTCGACCGTCTCGCCCTCCTCGACGATGTCGGTGCGGGTGGGAATCTCGATGTAGCCGTCGGCCTGCGACATGCTCGTGATGTCGCCCGAGGCCTTGAAGGCGGGCACGGCCCGGCCGTCGACGACGCGGACGGTGTAGAACTGGTGCCGGCCGGGGGTCGAGACGAAGCGCCGGGCGGCCGGCACCGAGGCGGTGCGGAACCGGTGGGGGGGCAGGCGGGCCACCTTGCGCAGCACCGGCACCAGCAGCATGTAGGCGTTCGACAGGCACGAGGTGGGGTAGCCGGGCATGCCGAGGACGAGGGTGCCGGCGATGACGCCGCACGCCGTCGGCTTTCCGGGCTTGACGGCGATGCCGTGGAACAGCAGCTCGCCCTTCTCGCGGATGACGTCGAGGGTCAGGTCGCGCTCGCCGACCGAGCTGCCGCCCGAGAAGACGAGGATGTCGTGGTCGAGGCAGGCGTCCACGGTGCGCCCCAGCTCGTCGAGGCTGTCGGGGGCGGTGGGCAGCGGCGTCGGGACCCCGCCGTGCTCGCGGACGACGGCACCGAGGGTGAACCGGTTGATGTCGTAGATCTGGCCGGGGCCGAGGGGCTGCCCCGGGGGCGCGATCTCGCTGCCCGTCGACAGGAGGGCGACGCGCGGCCGGGCGTACACGGCGACCTCGGCGATGCCGAGGGCCGCGATCGAGCCGAGCCGGCTCGGGGTCAGGACGTCGCCCGGGCGCAGCAGCTCGGTCCCCCGGTTGATGTCGGCGCCCCGGCGCCCGACGTGCTGCCGGGGATGGACGGGGGTGAACACCGCGACCTCGCGGGGGCTGCGGCGGTCGGTCTCCTCGACCATGACCACGGCGTCGGCGCCGTCGGGCATCGGCGCTCCGGTGGCGATCTGCGTGCACTGCCCCGGCTCGAGGGCCCGGGTGGGGACGTCGCCGGTGTGCACAGTCTCGATGCAGTCGAGCCGCCGCGGGTCCGTCCGGCTGGCCCCGAAGGTGCTTTCGGCGACCACCGCGTAGCCGTCCATGGCGGCGCGGTCGAACGGCGGCACGTCCTGGCCGGCCGCCACCGGCGTTGCCAGCACGCGGCCCACCCCCTGGTCCAGCTCTACCCGCTCCGTCCGGTCGAGGGGCCGGGCGGCCTCGTCGGCCAGCCGCAGGGCCTCCTCGACGGGGATGGTCTTGCGAATGGGCCGCATCCTGGTTCCGGTCATTGCTCTTACCGCGAGACCTCGCGCACCATGTGCCCCAGCTCGGGCAGCACGAGCCGGGTCATGCCCAGTCGCACCGCCGCCCACGAGCCGGGGAGGGCGATGACGATCCTGCCCCGCGCCGCGCCCGCGACGGCGCGAGACAACATCGCGGCGGGGCCGATCTCCTCGAAGCTCAGTGCCCGGAAGAGCTCGCCGAAGCCGTCGAGGCGCTTCTCGATCACGTCGGCGATCACCTCGTAGCTGCCGTCGCGGCGGCCGATGCCGGTGCCGCCGGTGGTGATGACGGCCTGCGTCGCGTCCGCCTCGAGCTGGCGCTCGATCGCGGCCCGCAGGTCGACCGGCTCGTCGCGGACGATCTCGTGGCCCAGCACCCGGTGCCCGGCCTCGGCGAGCAGCGTCCGCAGCAGCCGTCCCCCGGTGTCGGTCTCCTCGGTCCGCGTGTCGCTGACGGTGATGACGTGGCACCCGACGGCGTCGGGGGATTCGGCGCGATGCTCCTCGTGGCTCATGGCGATGATGATACCTGTTACCATCCCGGTGTGCGCATGCCTGCCCCACGTTTCCCGGCCGCGGCCGCTCCCGCGGCGGCTACCTCGGCGCCGCTCTCGCACCGACGGCAGCCTGCCCGGCGTTGCCCGGCGGCGGCCGCTCCCGCGGCGGCGGCTTCGGCGCTGTGCCCGTCCCGACGACAGTCCGCCCGGCGTCCCCCGGCGGCCCGTCCCGCGGCGGCGCTCCTCGCCGCGACCGCCGGCGTCCTGGCGGCGGCGCTCCTTGCCGCAACCCCGGCCGCGCAGCTCGAGCCCGAGGCGGCCGGGTGGGTCGAAACGACCCTGGCCGGGATGACCCTCGACGAGAAGGTCGGCCAGCTCGTCATGCCGTCGTTCCGGTCCACGTACCTCAGCACCGACAGCGCCGAGTTCGACCGGCTCGCGGCCCTGGTGCGCGAGCAGCACCCGGGCGGTTTCCTGATGTTCGGCGGACGCGACCCCGCGCCCGACGTACTCCTCAACCCCAGCTATGCGCGCTCCACCCTGGGGCAGCCGCTGGCCGGGGCGTCCATCTTCAACCGGCTGCAGGCGCTCTCGGCCCTGCCCCTGCTGAACGCGGCCGACTTCGAGACCGGCATCGGGTTCCGGCTGCGCGGCGGCACCACCTTCCCTCGCGCGATGGCGTTCGGGGCGGCGGGCGACGAGGGGCTGGCGTACGAGGCGGGGCGCATCGCCGCGGTCGAGGCGCGGGCCCTCGGGGTGCACGTCAACTTCGCGCCGGTCGCCGACGTCAACAACAACCCCCGCAACCCGGTCATCAACACGCGCTCGTTCGGCGAGGACCCGGCGGTGGTGTCGCGCCTCGCCTCGGCCTGGGTGCGCGGCCTGCAGGCGGGGGGCGTGGTGGCCACCCTCAAGCACTTTCCGGGGCACGGCGACACCGATGTCGACTCGCACCGCGGGCTGCCGCTCATCGCGCATCCCCGGGCGCGCCTCGACCGGGTCGAGCTGCCGCCGTTCCGGGCGGGCATCGCGGCCGGGGCGGGGGCGGTCATGACGTCGCACGTCGCCCTGCCCGGCCTCGACCCGGGCCCGACCCGGCCCGCCACCGTCAGCCCGCCCGTGATCAGCGGCCTGCTGCGCGGCGAGCTGGGGTTCGACGGGCTCGTGTACACCGACTCGATGCGCATGCGCGGCATCACGAACGAGCTGTCGCCGGGGCGGGCGGCGGTGGCGGCGGTGGCGGCGGGGCACGACGTCGTGGTGCACTCTCCCGACGACGTGGCGGCGTTCGCGGGCCTCCGCCGGGCGGTCGAGCGGGGAGCCATCACCGAGGCTCGCATCGAGGCTTCGGTGCGCCGCATCCTGGCCGCGAAGGCGGCGCTGGGCCTGCACCGGACCCGGGCGGTCAGCCTCGACGACCTGCCGCGGGTGGTCGGCGCCCGGGGCCACCGGGCGGTGGCGGCCGAGGTGAGCCGGCGCGGCCTGACCCTGATCCGCGACGAGCGCGGCGACGTGCCGCTGGCGCTGCCGCGGTCCGCCGCGATTCTGTACCTGTCGGTGCTGGACTATCCCTCGGGCTGGGGCAACGGCGCCCCGAGCCGCACGTTCCTGCCCGAGCTGCGCGCCCGGTGGCGGAACGTGACCGCGGTCGAGGTGTCGGATCACACCTCGCAGGCCGAGCTCGATCTCGTGGAGGCGAGCGCCCGCCGCTACGACGCGGTCGTCGCGTCGGTCTTCGTGCGCGCCGCCTCGTTCAGCGGGCGCCTCGACCTCGCCCCCGCCGTCATGCGGTTGCTGCGCGACGTCGCCCGGGGCGCCGCGCGCCGGGACCAGCCGTTCGTGACCGTGTTCTTCGGCAACCCCTACGTCGCGACGGCCCTGCCCGAGCTGCCCGCGATGCTGCTGACCTACGACCTGTACGACTTGGCCGAGGCCTCCGCGGTGCACGCCGTCGCGGGCGAGGCGGCCATCGGCGGACGCCTCCCCATCACCCTCGGCGACGGGTTCCCCGCCGGCCACGGTCTGACCCGCGCCGCCCGCCGGCGGTGAGGGAGAGCCGGCTCTCTGTCCCGGTTGGTGTGGAACGACAGTTGGGTTACCATGCACAACTGGATCTGAGCGTACGCGGGGCGCGTTCCGGCCGCGTCGGAACGAGCAGGAAGGACTGCGATGACGGCCAGGAGTTTGGTGGGGTTGCTCGGTCTCGTGCTCGCGGCCGGCGGTGCCGGTCACGCATGGGCACAGGCGCCGGAGTCCGCGTCGGCGCGGGAAGCCGCATCCACGCCGCGAGCGCTCCTCGACCGCTACTGCGTGGCCTGCCACAACGACCGCACGCTCCAGGCCGGCCTGACCCTGCAGTCCATCGACACCGAGCGCGTCGGCCACGTCGCCGATGAGGTCGAGGCGTGGGAGAAGGTCGTCCGCAAGCTGCGGGGGCGGGCGATGCCGCCGCCGGGCCGGCCGCGGCCCGAGCCCGAGGCCTACGACGCCGCCGCCCTCGTCCTCGAGACCGCCCTCGACGCCGCCGCGGCGGCCGATCCCAATCCCGGCCGCCCGCCCATCCACCGCCTGAACCGCGTCGAGTACCGGAACGCCGTCCGCGACCTGCTCGCCCTGGAGATCGACGAGCGCGAGCTGCTGCCCCCCGACGAGTCGGGCTACGGGTTCGACAACATCGCCGACGTGCTGGCCATCTCGCCGGTGCTGCTCGACCGCTACATGGTCGCGGCCGAGAAGATCAGCCGGCTCGCCCTCGGCGACGCCTCTATCCGGCCCGCCGTCGAGACCTACACCGTCCCCTACACGAAGTGGCAGGAAGGCCGCATGAGCGAGGAGCTGCCGTTCGGCTCGCGCGGCGGCCTCGCGGTGCGCCACCACTTCCCCCTCGACGGCGAGTACGTCATCCGCCTCGAGCTGCAGCGCGCCTACGGCAACCACATCCGCGGGCTGCAGGAGCCCAACGACATCGAGCTGCGTCTCGACCGGGCCCGCATCGGGCAGTTCACGGTGGGCGGCGACGGGGTGCGGGCGCCGTGGAACGCGGTGTCGCGGCCCTCGCTCTACGAGCAGACGGCCGACGAGGGACTCGAGGTGCGGCTGGCCGTGAAGGCGGGCACGCGGCTCGTCAGCGCCGCGTTCCTCGACCGGGCGGCGGTCGCCGAGGGCGTCCTCGAGCCGGTGCCGGGGGTGTCGAGCCTCGCCTACTCCCGCGACCGCAACGCGGCGATGGCCCTCGACAGCATCGAAATCAGCGGCCCCTACGGCGGGGCGACGCCGGAGGACACGCCCAGCCGCCGGCGGGTGTTCTCGTGCTATCCCGAGGCGGCGGCCGAGGAAGCCGCCTGCGCGGCCGAGATCCTGTCCGGCCTCGCCCGGCGGGCGTTCCGGCGCCCCGTCGACGACGCCGACGTCGGGCCGCTCCTCGCGCTCTACGAGGAGGGCCGGCGAGAGGGGGGCTTCGAGCAGGGCATCCAGTTCGCGGTGCGGGGCGTCCTCATCGACCCCGAGTTCCTGTTCCGCATCGAGCGCGACCCGGCCGGGGCGGCGCCCGGCACCGCCTATCCGGTCAGCGACCTCGAGCTGGCCTCGCGCCTGTCGTTCTTCCTGTGGAGCAGCCTGCCCGACGACGAGCTGATCGACGTGGCCGCGGCGGGGCGGCTGCGCGAGCCGGGCGTGCTCGAGACGCAGGTCGCGCGCATGCTCGACGACCCGCGCTCGAACGCGTTCGTCGACAACTTCTTCGGGCAGTGGCTGCTGCTGCGCAACATGCGGACGGTGGCCCCCGACCCCGACGCCTTCCTCGACTTCGACGAGAACCTGCGCGAGGCGATGGAGGAGGAGACGGCCCTCTTCGTCGAGAGCCAGGTGCGCGGCGACCGCAGCGTCCTCGACCTGTTGCGGGCCGAGTACACCTATCTGAACGAGCGCCTCGCCCGGCACTACGGCGTGCCCAACGTCTACGGCAACCACTTCCGGCAGGTGCCGGTCGCGGCCCACGGGCGGGGCGGGGTGCTGGGCCAGGGCAGCGTTCTGACCGCCACCTCCTACCCGAACCGCACCTCGCCGACCAAGCGCGGGCTGTGGGTGCTCGAGAGCCTCCTCGGCACGCCGCCCCCGCCGCCTCCGCCCGAGGTGCCGGGGCTGCCCGACGCGAACCATCCCGAGGAGGCCCGCCGGCTCTCGATGCGCGAGCGCATGGAAGTCCACCGCATCAGCCCCGTCTGCGCGAGCTGCCACGTGCTGATGGACCCCCTGGGCTTCTCGCTCGAGAACTACGACGGCATCGGGGCGTGGCGGACGACCGAGGAGGGCGCCCCCATCGACGTGTCGAGCACCCTGCCCGACGGCTCCCGGTTCGCGGGCCCGGCCGGGCTGCGGGACATCCTGCTCGGGGCGGAAGAGCGTTTCGTCGAGACCGTGACCGAGAAGCTCCTGACCTATGCCCTGGGCCGGGGGGTCGAGTACCGCGACGGGCCCGCCGTCCGCGCCATCGCGCGCGGGGCGGCGGCCGACGACTACCGCTGGTCGTCGATGATTCTCGGCGTCGTCGAGAGCACTCCGTTTCAACTGAGGAGATCGCGAGAGCCATGATTGTCACCAGGAAGCACCTCCCGCGTCGTACGTTCCTCCGCGGCCTCGGCGTGACCCTGGCGTTGCCGATGCTCGACGGCATGGTGCCGGCGTTCGGCCTGCGCGCCGGCGCGGCCGAGAAGGCGCGCCGCCTCGGCGTCGTGTACGTGCCCAACGGCATGTACATGCAGAACTGGACGCCGTCCGCCGCCGGGGCCCTCGACATCACCGAGACCCTGCGGCCGCTCGCCGCGCACCGCGAGCGCATGGTCATGATCAGCGGGCTGTGCAGCCACGAGGGCATCGCCCGCCCCGGCGAGGGGGCCGGCGACCACGCCCGCGCCGCCGGTGCGTTCCTCACCGGCGTGCACCCGAAGAAGACCGAGGGGCACGACATCCGGGCCGGCGTATCGATGGACCAGATCGCGGCCCGCGTGCTCGGCCAGGAGACCCAGCTCGCGTCGCTCGAGCTGTCGCTCGAGTCGGCCGACCGGGCGGGGTCGTGCGACCCCGGCTACAGTTGCGCCTACGCCAACACCCTGTGCTGGAGCAGCCCCACGACGCCCCTGCCGATGGCCAGCGACCCCCGCGCCGTCTTCGAGCGGCTCTTCGGCACCGGCGGCACCACCGACCCCGCGGCGTGGCTCGCCGCCCGCCGGCACGACCGGAGCCTGCTCGACATGGTGACGGCCAAGGTGGCGCGGCTCCGCAAGGAGCTCGGCCCCCGCGACCAGGTGAAGCTGGACGAGTACCTCGGGGCGGTGCGCGACGTCGAGCGGCGCATCCAGATGGCCGAGCAGCAGTCGGCGCGCGAGCTGCCCGCCATGGACCAGCCGGCCGGCGTGCCCGACCGCTTCGTGGACCACGCGAAGCTGATGTTCGACCTGCAGGTGCTCGCGTGGCAGGCCGACCTGACCCGCATCACCACGTTCATGCTGGGGCACGAGACGAGCAACCGCGCCTACCCCGAGATCGGGGTGCCCGACGCTCACCACGCGCTGTCGCACCACGGCGGCGATCGGGTGCTCATCGAGCGGCTGAAGAAGGTCGACCACCACCTGACCGAGGTGTTCGCCTACTACATCGACCGGCTCGCGTCGACCGAGGACGGCGACGGCACCTTGCTCGACTCGGCGATGGTGATGTACGGCAGCGGCCTGAGCGACGGCAACCGCCACAACCACCACGACCTGCCCACCCTGCTGGTGGGCGGCGCCGGCGGCCGCCTCAGCGGCGGGCGCCACGTGCAGGTGGCCGAGGACACGCCGAACACCAACCTGTTCCTGGCCATGCTCGACAAGCTGGGGGTGCCCATCGACAAGATGGGCGACAGCACCGGCCGGGTGAACGCGCTGTCGGTGTGACAGTCGGGTGTGACGGTCTAGCAGGGGTGACGGGATGCAGGGACGAACGATAGCCGGAGTCTGTCTGGGATGCGGGCGCCGGTCCCGCCGGCGGGCGCTGACCGCGGTGCTGGCCGCGGCGCTCGCGTCCCTGCCGGTCGCCGCGTCCGCCGAGGATGCGCCCCTCGCCGACGCGGCCGAGCGGCGCGACCGAGGCGCGGTGCGGGCGCTCCTGGCGGAATCGGCCGCCGTCGACGCCCGCCAGCCCGACGGCGCGACCGCCCTGCACTGGGCCGCCCACTGGAACGATGTCGAGACCGCCCGGCTGCTCGTCGCGGGCGGGGCCGACGTGAATGCAGCGAACGACCTCGGCGTGACCCCCCTCGCGCTGGCCGCCCTCAACGCCAGCGCGGAGATGGCCGACGTTCTGCTACGCGCCGGCGCCGACCCCGGCGCGGCGCGTCCCGGGGGCGAGAGCGTCCTGATGACCGCCGCCCGCACCGGCAACCCCGAGCTGGCGCGGTTGCTGGTGGCGGCCGGCGCCGACGTCCGCGGGACCGCCCACTTCCGGGCCCAGACCCCGCTGATGTGGGCGGCGTCGGAAGGGCACGCGGGCGTCGCGCGCTTACTGATCGAGGCCGGCGCCAACGTGCACGTGCGGTCCGTGCACGGGACCACCGCTCTCCTCCTCGCGGCCCGCAACGGCGACGTCGAGACGGCCAGGGTGCTGCTCGACGGTGGCGCCGACGTGAACACGGGCGAGCCGTACCTGGCCTTCGACGCGCGCGTCGACGTCGAGGAGTCGCAGACCTCGGGCCGGAGTCCGCTGGTGGTGGCGGCGGCCAGCCAGGTGGCGATCAGCGGCTGGGAGTACGAGCTCGATGTCGAGGCGAGCACCCACGAGGACTTCGCCCTGTTCCTGCTCGAGCGCGGCGCCGACCCCAACGTGCCGGACAGCATCGGCAGGACGGCCCTGCACGCCGCCGTCGAGACCGGCAAGGCCGACCTCGTGAAGGCGCTCCTCGAGCACGGCGCCGACCCCAACGCCCGGCTCACGCAGGCCCCGTTCGTCTTCAAGGGCGACTTCATCTCGTACGGCCGCTACGTGGGGGCGACCCCCCTCTGGCTGGCCGCGGCGGCGCGGGTGCCCGATCCCGAGATCCTGCGGGCGCTGGCGGCGGCCGGCGGCGACCCCGGCACGCCCGCGGACGACGGCACCACTCCCCTGATGGCCGCGGTCGGCGTGGTGCTGAACGAGGCGCGGCAGCCCACCTTGAACCAGTCGCTCGAGCTGGTGACTCTGCTCGTGGGCATGGACATCGACCTCAACGCGGTCGACCGCCGCGGCCGCACCGCCATGCACGGCGCGGCCCGACTCGCCAAGAACGCGATCGTCGAGGTGCTCGCCGAGAACGGCGCGCGCGTGGACATCGCCGACGGCCGCGGCCTCACCCCGCTCGACGTCGGCACCGTGTCCCGTCCGCTGCACCCCGAAACCGAGCGGCTGCTCCGCCGCCTCGGCGCCACGAGCATCAACGACGGTTCTCGCTAGGCGTCCGCTCCCCGCACCGGTGCCGCCTGCTGCTGGGCGACGCCGACTCATGGCGGGGTCGGCGGCGTGATCTCAGGCTCGTGTGGCCGCTCAGACGCGCCCCGCCAGCCACCGCTGGAACGATGTCCGGCTCTCCGCGGACCGGCGCCCCGCCAGCAGGCTCTCGATGCTGATGTCTTCATCGAGGTCCCCCCAGTGGATGCCCTGGCCGCCACCGATCAACCGCCAGTTGTCGCGCTCCTGCTGTGTGGCGTGCGCAAGGCGGGGATACCATTCGATCGGCGCGGAAATGCTCCGCCCGTCGCCGAGCTCGACGGTGAGCCCATGGTCGGTGACGACGACTCGTTCGGCGGCGGTGGCGGCATCAACCGGAGAAGTAGTCATCCCATGCCTCGGCGAACATCGCGCCCCTCGTCCGTGCCGTGCCGCTCGTCCTCCGCGGTGACCCGGGCTTTGCCGTCGCGCCGTTTCCGAGCGTCGGTCGAGCGAGGATCCGTGGAGACGCGAGGCCGGACACTGCGTCGGCGGAGCGAGGATCCGGAGAGGCCGGACAGCGCTCAGAGGAACGTCCGCTCCAGTGACTGGATGAACGCGATGCCGGGCACGTTCTTGCGGCTCAGCCGATCGTCGTTCGTGATGAACAGGTCCGTTCCCCCCGCCGCCGCACAGGCCAGTTGAATCGCGTCGGGAGCCCGAATCGATCGGTCCGCCCGGATCGCCGCGAACCGGGGTGCGGCCCGCGCATCGAACGGCAGCACCGTGACGCTCTCCGCGAGCGTTCGCGCGTAGAGGTCCCGCAGCTCGTCGTCGCGCGTCTCGACCGGCTTGACGAGCAACTCGCCGAGGGTCAGCGCCGACGTCAGCAGCTGGTCGCCTCGTTCGATCATCCGCCGCCGGAGCGCCGACACCGAGTCGGCCCGCGCCCCCGTCCCTTCGATGAGGTAGACGAACAGGTTGGTGTCCCAGAAGACCCGGCTCACGACCAGCCCTCGCGGAGCCTCGCGACGTAGGCGTCGGCGTCCTCGCCCGCCCACAGCGCGCGGCCGACGCCGCGAAGGGCCAGGATGGGGTCGGTCGGCGCCTGGCCGGCATGGGCGGCGTACTCCGCGCGATACCAATCGACGAGCGAGCGGTACGCCGGCGGGAGGCGCTCCCTTTGCGGGACGTCCCGGCCCCGGCGGTCCGGGTGCCGCGGGTCGCCGGGTCGGAAGAGACGCCGCCGACCTCGCGCGGTCGCGAACAGCAGGCAATGCCGCCCCGGGTTCGGCCTCGTCTGGGCCACCGCGTGGTACGAGACGTGGTGTCTGACGCCGGGGCGCAACGGCTCGGAACCGGCAACCTGTTCGGCCCGCCGGACGATCTCCTGCATGGTGAAGTCCTGCCGGTCGGGATGCTCCCGATGCAGCAGGGCGGTGGCGATCCAGGCTTCGTCGGCAACGCTCGGTCTTTCGTTCATCGGTGGTCCTGCCCGCTGGTTCTCGATCGTTTGCCCTCCAGGGCGACTCTGAGCAGGATACATCACTTGCATCATCGATGGATTGATATTACGGCGGGGACGTGCAGGCCGACGGGCGCGAAGCCGCTCAAGGCGCAGGGCAACCGCCGCCGGAGGTGTCATGGCCGGCGGTCGTCGACGGCCTGCCGCTCGACCTCGGCCGCGAACCGGCGGGTGGGCCGGAGGCGTTCGCTCAACTCGTCCGCGGTCGGGGCGATCTTGGCGTGCCGCGCGCTCTCCTTCATCGTTGCGATTCCTCGACGGCCCGGCGGACGGCGAGTAGCTGATACGGGCGCGCATCCGCGCCGAGCCTTCCCGCTATGGGTAACGGGTCTGGCCACGTCGGGATGCACGAAGCTCCGATGGCCGCCCTTGCCGCCGCGGTTCACGAACCCGGCTCGTTCCAGCTCCGCAATCAGCTCCCGGATCTTCGGCGGCGCGTCGGCTCGTTCCAATCACGCATGGCGATGCCCGACGGACTTACGACGATTCTCCGCGCATGAGCCGCCAGAGCTTCTCGGGCCGCAGCATCATGTCGACGTGCCGCACGCCGAACGGGCTCAGGGCGTCGACGGCGGCGGCGACGATGCACGGGGTCGAGCCGATGGTCCCGGCCTCGCCGACGCCCTTCGCGCCGAGCGGGTTGACGGGGGTCGGGGTGACGGTGTGGTCGAGCTCGAACCGCGGGAAGTCGGCCGCGCGGGGCAGGGCGTAGTCCATGAACGATCCCGTCAGGGGCTGGCCGTCGCGGTCGTAGACGACCTCCTCGACGAGGGCCTGGCCGATGCCCTGGGCGAGGCCGCCGTGGAGCTGCCCGTCGACGATGAGGGGGTTGATGAGGTGGCCGGCGTCGTTGACCGCGACCATCTTCAGCAGCCGCGGCTCGCCGGTCTCGCGGTCCACCTCGAGCATCGCGATCTGGCACCCGAACGGGAACGTGTTGTTGAGGGGCTCGAAGAACGCCTCGTCGCTGAGGCCGGGGTCGAGGTCGGCGGGGCGCTTCACCGGCTTGTAGGCGTAGGCGGCGACCTCGGCGAACGCCTTGGCCGATTCCGGGGCGCCCCGGACGGCGATGGTCCCGTTCTCGAAGACGAGGTCCTCCTCGTGCGCCTCGAGCAGGAACGCGGCGAAGCGGGCCATCTTCGCCTTCACCTTGGTGCCCGCGTTGTGGAGGGCGGCCCCGCCCACCGCCTGCGAGCGGCTTCCGAAGGTGCCGATGCCCTGCTTCACCACCGCGGTGTCGCCGTGGCGGATGGTCACGTGGTCGATGGGCACGCCGAACTGGTCGGCGAGCATCTGCGCGAAGGTCGTCTCGTTGCCCTGGCCGTGGGGCGACGCGCCGGTGGTCGCGCTGATGCGCCCGTCGCGCTCGACCGTCACCTGCGAGTGCTCCCAGCCGCCGGGCGACACCATGGCGGACGGCCCCAGCCCGCAGCTCTCGACGTACATCGACAGCCCGAGCCCGACGACCCGGCCGTCGGCCCGCGCCGCGTCGCGCTCGGCCTCGAGCCGCGCCCACCCGGCCGCCTCCAGCGCGCGGTCGAGGGTCTTCTCGTAGTCGCCCGAGTCGTAGACCGCGCCCGCCTGCGTCCGGTAGGGGAACTGCCCGGGCCGGATGAAGTTCTTCCGCCGCAGCTCGGCCGGGTCGATGGCGAGCTCGCGCGCCAGCATGTCCATCGCCCGCTCGACGAAGTAGGTGGCCTCGGGACGGCCGGCGCCGCGATAGGCGTCGGTCGGCGTCTTGTTGGTGAAGACCTCGGTGAGGGTCACGCGGAGGGCGGGAATCGCGTAGGTGGCGCTGGCCATCGTCATGCTGTTGGTGGGGATGCCCGCCGTCAGCAGCATGTTGTAGGCGCCGATGTCGGCGATGAGGCGCAGCTTCAGGCCGAGCACGGTTCCGTCGCGCCGCGCCGCGAGGTCGACGTAGCCGATGAGGTCGCGGCCGTGCACGGTGGCGAGGAACGCCTCGGACCGGTCCTCGAGCCACTTGAGGGGCACGTCGAGCCGCTTCGACAGCGCCGCCGCCACGTATTCCTCGCCGTAGATGTTGATCTTCGCCCCGAACCCGCCGCCGACCTCGGGGGCGATGGCCCGCACCCGGTCCTGGCCGAGGCCGACCATCCGCGCCACCATCGTCCGCAGGATGTGCGGGTTCTGGGTCGACGACCAGATCGTCATCTCGTCCTTGCCCGCCTCGTAGTGGGCCACCACCCCGCGCGCCTCGATCGAGTTAGGGGCGAGCCGCTGGTTCACCATCCGCTGCGAAATCACCACGTCGGCCGCCGCGAACGCCTCGTCGACGGCGGTGTCGTCCACCGGCTGCCGGCGCCGGATGCCCGTGCCCCGCGACAGGGGGCCGAGGGCCACGTTGGTCGGGTAGTCGGCGTGCAGCACCGCCGGCCGCCCGGTCATCGCCTCCTCGGGGTCGACCACCGCCGGCAGGGGCTCGCAGTCGACGACCACCGCGTCGGCCGCGTCCCGCGCCGCGTAGCGGTCGCTGGCCACCACCACCGCAACGGGGTCGCCGACGAACCGCACCGTGTCCACCGCCACCGCGCGGTGCTCGGGCGAGGGAAACGGCGTCCCGATCGGCATCGGGTCGAGGAACCCGGCGATCTCCGCGCCGGTGAACACCGCCTCGACCCCGTCCATCGCGGCGGCGGCGCGGGTGTCGACGGACCGGATGCGGCCGTGGGCGACGTCGCTGCGCTTGAACGCGAGGTGCCGCAGGCCGTGGATCTTCACGTCGTCGACGAAGGTGGCGCGCCCGCGGACGAGCCGCGGGTCCTCGCGCCGCTTCACGCGCTGGCCGACCAGCTTGGGCAGCACCGGGGCTGCGGCCATGCTCCCTTCCTCGGCGTTCTTCTGTCTGTCTTCGGTCGTCATGGGCGTTTCATCAAGTACCCGTCAAATAGACGAATTTCTGCTCTAACTTATTGATAAAAAACAACTTGCTGTTGCAGATCTCCGCTTGGCGCGCCACGCCGTCGGTATTCCGATCAAGTACCCGTCAAGTAGATTCGTGCCCCTGTAAATCATTGACGAGAAACTGGTTGCGGTTTAGGCGGCCGCCTTGGGCCGGTGCATCGTCGGGTTTCGATCAAGTACCCCGTCAAGTACAGACCCCCCGTGGCCGCACCCGCCCAATCATCAAGTACCCGTCAAGTAAACCACATCCCTGTAAATCATTGCAAAAGAGTGAGTTGTTGTTCCAGCCCGCGCGTGGGACGGCACGTCGACCCGCCGCCGTCAAGTACCGGCACGGGGGCTGGGACTCGCCCACGCCGGCACGTAGCGCATGAACTTGGGGGCGGCGGCCGGGTCGTCGGGCACGATCGCGCCGGCTCCGATCGCCTCCGCTATCAGCCGTGACGCTCGGGCGCTGTTCCGGGCGTCGATGCCGAACCGTTGCCGCATGGATGCATTGGTCAGGTATTCGCCGTTCACGTACCTCAGGCACGCGTGGAGGTACACGGCTCGCACCCGCTCCACCCGGTTCATGCGCAAAAGCGGTCGCGGGCCGAACAGCACCACCCGAGTGTTGTCCTCCACCACTTCCGCGAACGGAGCCGGCAACTGGTAGAGCTCGCTTTGGAAGACGACCTTGTCCCAGCCGCTACCGCGCTCCTCGCAGATCCCGATGCGGCGCATGAGCGACGCGATCGCTTCGTTCCGCGAACGCGGCGGCGAGTCCACGAGGCGCTTCGTGTCCACGAGCGAGGCGCCCGGGTTGGTGATCTCGATGCGGTCCTCGAATATCTCCACCCTGGGGCCCGCCCCGGTGACGAAGAAGTCCTGGTGGATCAGGGCGTTCGCCACGAGCTCGCGGACCGCCATCTCGGGGAACCGGGGTACCGTCCTCCTAAGCGAGCAGGCGCAGGAGCCAGCTCTCGAGCTCCTCGTTGCCGACCTTCTCGGCGCCGGGCTTGAAGCGGGTGCCGACCACCGTGTGGTCGTTGTCGCCGACCCCCCAGACCACATGGGCGAACGACTTGCCGGCCAACGCTGCGGAGTTCGCGAGTGCCGATATGTACTCACCGATTTCCTCCGGCTGGTGCCGGTCGACCTTGAACTCGACCCACTCCGTTTCCCTGGTGAGCTTGCACAGCTCGCGCACGAGGCCCACCAGGTACTCGACCGGCCGATCCATCATCATTCCTGAGGCTCCTCAAGGGCTGTGCCGAGAATACCGGCGCCCGTCTTGGCGAAGAAGCCAGCCTCGTCCTCCGGTTCAGGCTGTTCGTTCGTCAAGCGCACTCGCCCGCTGCATGTCGGCCTGACGGCCCAACGGCATCGGCGATCATGTTCCGACGGTTTCGTCGTTCATCTGCTTCTCGAACGCTTGACGCACGAGTCCCATCACGGCGCGCTAAGGCTTCGAGGATGAGCATGACGGTCGTGAGGCGCTGCTGACCGTCTATGACGAGGAGCGACGACTGGCTCGAGACCTGATAGAGCCCTTTTTCGATATAGACGATGGAACCGGTGAAGTGGGCTGGGATGGCATCGTCGCGGCCGGTCCACAGGATGTCCTCCCAGAGTTGGTGGCACTCTCGCTCCGTCCAGCTATAGGTGCGCTGGTAGATCGGAATCACGAACTGGGGCGATTTCTTGAGGAACTCGAGGAAGTTGGCTTCAGTGGCCTTCACGGTCGGCGTCCTCCTATAGATTCGCCGAGCAGGCTCGCCTGGTCGCCGAGAATGAGCCGCGACTGCCGGCCGGGGCCGAGTGCCGCGACACGGCGTCGGAGGCCGATACCCAGCGCCCCGCCGGCCGCCGTCCACAGCAGGACGATGGCCCACTCCTCGGGCCACAGCAGGGCGGAGGGGCTGCCCGGCAGGTACAGCAGGACGAAGAACACCGTGGCCGCCACCGCGAGCCACCCGACCACCCGGGGAGCCGGGACCCGATACGGGCGGGGCAGACCGGGATGCCGCCGCCGGATGACGAGGAACGCGGCCGCCACCAGCAGGTAGGCGACCACCGTGGCCAGCGATCCGGCGTCGACCAGCCACACCAGGGCGGGGCGCCCGAAGAACGGGGCGACGGCGGTGATCGCGGTGAGCACCACCACGACCGCGGCCGGCGAGCCGTAGCGCGGGTGGAGGCGGGCGAACGCGGCCGGCAGCATCCCGCCCCGGGCCATCGCGAAGAGCAGGCGGGACGCGCCGAGGAAGAACGCGTTCCAGCTCGTCAGGATGCCGACGGCGCCGCCGAGCACGAGCACGCGCCCGCCCCACGGGCTGCCCCAGACGGCGCTCATGGCGTCGGCGGTAGGGAGGGCCCGATCGGCGAGGGTGGCGGGGTCGAGCGACAGGCCCACCGTCCACTGCACGAGGCCGTACCAGACGAAGGCCATCGCGATCGAGAGCAGGATGATGCGGCCGATGGTGCGGAACGGCAGGGCGATCTCCTCCGCGAGCTGGGGGATGACGTCGAAGCCGACGTAGAGGAACGGGGTCATGATCATGACCCGCAGCACGCCCTCCCAGCCGGTGACGGCCGGCGCGAGGTTCGCGAGATCCCCGCGCGGCGTGCCGGGCAGGAAGAACGCCAGCCCGACGAGCAGCAGGCCGGCGACCGCGATCTGCTGCACGAACGCCGCGAACCGGATGCCGCGGTAGTTGACCACGCCGATGACGAGGGCGCCGGCCACCCCGGCCGCCACCCACGCCGGCTGCACGCCCCAGCCCGCCACCGAGTAGAGCGGGTCCCCGCTCCCGAACGCGGGCACGAGGTAGCCGAGGACGGTGGGCAGGGCCACCGCCTCGAACGCGCAGACCGCCACGTAGGCGAGCACCAGCGTCCAGCCGCAGACGAACGCCCCGACGGGCCCCATGGCGAGGAACGTGAAGCTCAGCTCCCCCCCGGCGCGCGACAGGGCGGCCGACAGCTCGGCGTAGGTCAGCCCCACCAGCCACACCATGACCGCGCCGGCCCCGAACGCGAGGATCGACCCTACCGCGCCGGCCCGCACGATCATCTCGCCGGCCAGCACCACCCAGCTCCAGCCGACCATCGCCCCGAACGCGACGGCCAGCACGTCGCCGCGGCCGAGGAACCTGCGCAGGTGGACCGGAGGCTCGGTCATGATGGATGCGGGAAGCCGTGACCGGGCGCGTCGCGGAACCCCGCCGGAACGGGCCGGGGTGATCCTGGCGAGGCACTCGAGGCATCGACGGGACACGAACGTGCTCGTCTGCGCCGCCTCCGCCTCGGGAGGGAGGGTGATCCCGGCGAGGCACCCGAGGCATTGACGGGTGCGTCGTGTCCATATATGGTGTCCAACATGGACACGTGGAAGGTGGGGGAAGCCAAGCAGCGTTTCTCGGAAGTCATCAGGCGGTCCGGCGTCGAACCCCAGAGGATATACAGCCGCGACCGTCTCGTGGCGGCCGTCGTCAGTCCCGGTGCGCTGGAACTGCTCGAAGGACTGGACCGGTACCACTCCACGCGAACCCTCGGCGAGCTGTTCGCCGAGGCTCGCGAAATCTGCGCCGAGGAGGAGTACGCGCTGGATGTCGGCGAGCGCGTGGACCGGGCGGGCTGGCCGGGGGAAGGCGCGTGATACTCGTCGATACGAACGTGCTGGGCGAGCTGTGCCGGCGGCGTCCGGCCCCGGCGGTCGAGCGCTGGGCCGCCGGGGCGGCCTCGCCGTTCGCACTCAGCGTCGTGACAATCGAGGAAATCCGTTTCGGGCTCTCGTGGAAGCCGAATACGCGAGTGGAAGCCTGGTTCGAGAGGTTCTTCGCCGAGTGCTGCGAGGTGCTCGTCGTCACCGCGCCGATCGCGCGACGGGCAGGGGCGTTGCGCGGCCAGTTCCGCGCCGACGGTCGTACCCGCACGCAGGCCGACATGCTGATTGCGGCGACTGCACAAGTGCATCAGATTCCGCTGGCGACCCGGAACGTCCGCGACTTCCAGGGCTGCGGCCTGGCGCTGGTCAATCCGTTCGACGCGGTGTAGCACCCCGTCCGGCTCTCAGCGCTCGAAGACCACCCGCCCGGCGAGCACCGTCAGGTCGACCTTGGTCTCCACGGTCCGCTCCGGGTCGATGGTCAGCAGGTCGCGATCAACAGTCGATTCGTCGTGCATTCCCCAAGCGGCCGCAAGCAGCCATCATACCGTGTCGGCCCGCCGCGCGCGGCCTCGGCGCGCTTGCGGGTGAAGCGGGACGCTGGTAGGGTTGAGGCGGTCCGGCGAGGCGTTCACCACGAGCTCCCGGACGGCCCGGAAGCGCCTTGCGGCCCCGCCCACGCCCGATTCGATTTCGGCGACCGGCATGTGGCGATCGATTGGCCGCTCGTGCATGGCGCTTGGCGCCAGCGCGTCGGACATCGCCGCCGTCCGCTCCTGCAACTGTCCGACGCCACGGCCCTTGTGGGCAGGGCGGTCCGTCATCGGGCAACGTCGTGCGACAGGGGGAACGACGACTCCATGGCCAGCAGGACGAGAATCGCCGGTATCGCCGTTGCAGCCGTGCTGATCGCCGCAGCGACCACCTATGTCTTCGTGGCACCCTACAACCGCATTGCCGGGGTGAGAATCGGTGGCAGCCTGACGCCGCCGCCGGCGGACTTCACGACCCTCGAACGAGGCATCGGGACCATCAAGACCGGTGGCTTTCCGCCGTTCGTGGTGCACGTGGCGCTCGTCCCCTTCGAGGGTGGATTCATCACCGCCACGAGGCCGGACGGTGGCTATTGGTCGAGACGGGCGCAGGCCGCTCCCGCCGGCTACGCGCGGCTCGGCGACGCGACGTTCGCGATGACGGCCACCGAGGTGCTCGGCGAGGAGAAGTACCCCTACCTGCGCCGGTGGGGTGGGCCCGACCTCGACCGCACCCTGTCGGGCGGTGTCATCGTCGGCGAATCGGAGCCCTTGAGGGAATGGCAGGTCTTCCTCTGGACTCCCCGGTAGCAGGCGCCGGCGGCAACACGGCGCTCACGGGCAAGCCGCACGGCGGCGGGAAGACGTCGAAGACGGCCCGGACACCCGGGGAAGGAGAACCGCCATGTCCCGCATCCAGCGCTTCTTCGTGAACTGCGTGGCCGCGGCCGGCCTCGCCGGGGCTGCCGCGTGCGCGGCCCCGGCCGCGAATCCCGCGGGCCTCCCCGGCGCCTGCGCCGATCTGACGGCGCTGGAGCTCATCGAAATGCGCATCGGCTCGGCCGAGCACGTGGCCGACGGTGACGTCCCGGCGCACTGCCGGGTGAGGGGGGTCATCGAGACCGAGATCAACTTCGAGCTGCTGCTGCCCGACGACTGGAACGGCCGGTTCCTCATGGGGGGCGGGGGAGGCTTCGTGGGCAGCGTGCAGAACCAGGCCCGCTCGCTCTACGCGCATGGGGGCGGCCCCCTCGAGCGCGGCTACGCCACTGCGGGGACCGACACCGGGCACACCGGGCCGGGCCGCTCGGCCGCCTGGGCCCTCGACCATCCCGAACGGCAGGAGAACTTCGGCCACCGCGCCGTCCACCTGACGGCGGAGACCGCGAAGTCAATCATTTCGCACTACTACGACCGGCCGTCCGAGTACGACTACTTCGTCGGCTGCTCGCGGGGCGGCGGGCAGGCGATGATGGCGTCGCAACGCTACCCGGACGACTTCGACGGCATCGTCGCCGCCGCGCCCGCCTACGACTGGACGGGCATCACCGCCGGGTTCGTGCAGAACCAGCAGGCCATCTACCCCGACGGCGACCTCGGCGCGCCGGTTCTGACCGCGCCCGCGCTAGAGCTCCTCGAGTCGAGCATCCTCGCCGCGTGCGACGCCGACGACGGGGTCGAGGACGGCATGATGACCGACCCCCGGCGCTGCGGCTTCGACCCCGCCGACCTGCCGCGCTGCGCCGGCGACAGCCCCGCCGACGGCTGCGTCACCGCGGCCCAGCTCGCCGCCATCCGCGCCGTCTACGACGGTCCGACGTCGAACGGCGAGCCGCTCTACCCCGGGTTCAACTACGGCGGCGAGGCCGCCATGGGCGGCTGGCCCGGTTGGGTGGTCGGCCCGCCCGGGGTACCCAGCGCGCAGTACGGCTTCGGGACCGAGCTCTTCAAGTACTTCGTCTTCGGCGACCCCGACTGGGACTACACGCAGTACGACTTCTCGACCTGGGAAGAGGACGTCGCTCCGACCGGCGCGATCCTCAACGCCGCCAGCACCGACCTCGGCCGGTTCCGGGACGGCGGCGGCCGCATCATCTACTGGACCGGTTGGTCCGACCTCGCCCTCACGCCCCTCGGCACCATCGACTACTACGTGCGGCTCGCGGCCGACGACGCCGCGGCCCGCGACTACGCCCGGCTCTACATGCTGCCCGGCGTGCTCCACTGCGCCGGCGGCCCCGGCCCCGACCGCGTCGACTGGGTCGAGGCCATCCGCGCCTGGGTCGAGGACGGCCGGGCTCCCGAGCGCCTGCTCGCGACGAAGCTGGGCGAGGGCGACGAGGTCACGATGACGCGCCCCGTCTGCCCGTACCCGCAGGTCGCGGTCTACGACGGAAGCGGCGACCCGAACGACGAGGCCAGCTTCGCCTGCGCGATTCCTTCGCTCTAGCCGCTCGTTGGGCGCGCCGAGGCGGAGGCCCGAGCTCGGCGACGAGCGGCGTTCCATTGGCGCCCCTGCCCTCGGGCGGCGCGCGATGCGGCATTTGCCCGGTACAGGGTCCTCGCGTCGTCGTCGCCTTCCCAGTGCGCACCTCAGGTACGGCGACCAGGAGTCCAGGGAACCGTCAGTGGAGTCCAATCCGGGAAGAGATAGCGCGTCGGTACTCGCGTCTCGCTGGAGACTCGTGGACGCGAATCGGCCGGACGAACGGAAGGCCGGTGACGACATGGAGAGGAATCTCGGCGCAGTTGCACTGTCACTCGCGTTGACCGGAGTCGCGACGTTGGGGGCGGGGCAGTCGCCGCCGGCCCTGTCCTGGCAGGATCACATCGAGATCCAGTCGCTGTACGCGACGTACGTGCACAGCCTCGATAGCGGCGATGCGGAACGATGGGCCGACACGTTCACCGCCGACGGCGTCCTTCTGATGGTGGCGGCCGGCGCCGACGAGGGCGCGGGGCTGAGGGTCGCCGGCCGTGACGCCCTGGCCGCGTTCGCCGCGGGGGCGTACGAGGCCAACGCCGGGCACATGCGCAACTGGCAGAGCCAGGCGATGATCACCGCAACCCCCGAGGGAGCGGAGGGCAGGTGCTACCTGATGCTCTATCGCACCACGGACGGCCCCGCCGCGATCCAGACGTCCGGGGTCTTCGCCGACCGCCTCGTCAAGACCGCGGCCGGCTGGCGGTTCGCGCAACGGACTCTCCGACAGGACGGGCCGGCCCGTCGGTAGCCCCGACCGTCGCCGCCAAGGCGCAACGCAGTCCGGGGGGCGGGCTCGCCAACGGGCCGGCGGGGTGGGACGGTGCTTCGTCAGGGAAACCGGCAGCGCGACCTGTAGCGCAAGACCCGATCGGCTCCCTCGTGATCGTCCGGCGGCCCGTTGGGGTGATTCAGCGCTCACCGAAGACGAAGAGGTTGTCACCCGGGTCGATGGCGAATCGAATCCGTTCCAGGAGGCCGGAATAGCCGATGAAGTTTCCCGCCGGCCAATCGCTCGACACGAAGACCGTCGAATCGAGCTCGACGGATGCGCCGTCGTCGGCGAGCAGAGCAATCCTGGCGCTGACGAGCTTTCCCTCGATCCTGCCCACTCGTGAACTCAGAGTCAGGGGCTCACCGTCTTGTTCGAGTAGCCCCAACTCCTTCGCGAGTTCGGCGGTCAGGACCGACCAGGAGGCGCCGGTGTCGAGCAGCGCAAAGACCGGTACTCCTTCGAACTCGACCCTGACGTGAATGCCTGCCGTCGCGGCTGGGTGGCCCGGAGCTTCATCAAGATACGACGATATGCCAGTGGCGAACACGGACCCGTCAGGCCAGCGCAGCATCGTCGTTGCTACAGGTGATGCAGGAGCGGCTTGCTCTTCGGGGCCATCTGTCTCAAGCGCCGGCGCAGGGTCGCCAGCGACGCATCGGTCGCCACCAGTTCGCCGTCGACGAGCGCCACCCACTTTCCAGAGTGGCGGTGTGCATATCTGCGCAACCACTCGATGTTCCGTGAGCCCTTCCCCTGCGCGGGTACGGTGCGTCGGACCACCGGCTCGGAGAGTACTACGCGCAGGCGTCGAAGCGTATCGCCGGCCACATGATCCGAGGGAACCCCGTCGACCAGCTTGCGGGCCGCCAGGACGCGACCATTGGCCAGAAGTCGACGGGCCATCGGTTCGATCGAGGTTGCAGGCGGGCGCGACGCCAGACGGTGCCAGAGCCTCGTCCCGTAATCCGTCCGATGTTCGCCGGGGCGCCTGGCGGAAGAAGATTCGAGTTGAAGCCCAAAGGTATCCTGCTGAGCCGGAGTGCGGGACGCCAACGTCGTCCCGGCGGTCGAGAACCTGCCACGGCCCTCACTCAACCCGGTCTCCTGTTCTCGCGAGAGAGCGGATCCGTCGTTCTTCTCCTCGGAGCGCTCGGGCGCTGCCGGGACCGCCATCGGGGAATGCCCAAGCTGCTGTGTTGACATCGGCATTCTCACCTCACGCAATCTCCAGACTCACGGATGCCAACGCCGTCCGGACTCGCTCTTCCGTAAGAGCATGTATCTCCGGAAACGCGCCTGCCGTTCCGTCCACAACCGCGAAGAACCTGACGAACAGGCCGCCTTGAATCGCCTGTGAAGCATCCAGGGTCAGGGTGGAGCTGACCGTGGGTCGAGCTTCACCGAAGTAGTAAGCAACTCCCGTGCCAACGTGATCTCCCAAGCCCTCCATGGCCGGTGGCTTCGGCACGAACCGCCCGATGAACTCGGCCGCCTTCATTCCTTCGATGGACCCATGGCAGGCGTAAGAGACGGTGTGAGTCTTGAAACGAAGTCCGTCACGCGATGCCTGTTGAAGAGCGGCTACCACTCCATCCGCGGCGGTCAGGACGTCGGCCGTGAGCGTCGACGTGCGGAGCCGGAGACTGTCCAGCCTGACCTGAACCTGCACTTTACCGCCCAGCAACCAGAACCCGAGGCCGGTGTCGCCAACCGATCCGTTACCAGTTTCCGGCCGCAGGTCAGCGCCGGCAAGGCCGACGCTGGCCAGTCGATCGAGGAGCGCCTCGTAGAGCACCGGAACATCATGAACGAGATACCAGAGCCTCGGGGAGAAAGTGGACTCGACCTCGGCTTCCTGGCGTTCGACGGTGAAGTTCATGACGTCCACTTCTTGTCCCGCTCGACAGCGTCGGTTCCGGCGCTAGCCACTGAGTGTCGCCGTTGCTTCTTCTTTCCGGGCCCCCGCCTCAGAAGCTGTAGCGCAGCCCGAACTGCATCTCCCGGGCGTTCAACGCGCTGAAGATGCGGCCGAAGTTCGGGGTGCCGAAGATGCGGTTGGGCACGTCGAAGTTGGCGCGGTTCAACACGTTGAAGATCTCCCAGCGGAACTCCAGGCGACCGGTGTCGCCGACGAACCAGTCCTTCTGCAGCGAGACGTCGACGTTGAAGAGGCCCGGCGCGAAGACGCTGTTCCGAAGGGCGCTGCCGAAGGTGAAGGGGGACTGCAAGGCGAACGCGGCGGTGTTGAACCAGCGGTCGGGGGTGCGCTGGCCGGCCGGGAGGTTGGGGTCGCCGATCTGGTCGGGGCGCTGGGAGGGGCCCGAGCCGATGTTGGCGCGGTCCATGCCGAGGTTGACGGTGAACGGGGCGCCCGACTGCGCGGTGACGATGCCGTTGAGCCGCCACCCGGAGAAGAGCGCGGCCGCGCCCCCGGCCCCCTCGAAGAACGGGAGCTGCAGGGTGCCGCTGGCCACGAGCTGGTGGCGGTGGTCGAAGCTCGACAGCGCGACCTCGCCGGGGAAGATGTCGTTGACGTTCTGGGGGACGTTCGACTCGAACGCCGTGGCGCCGGGGCTCGAGGCGTCGTCCTTCGACTGCGACAGGGTGTAGGCGGCGTTGAACGAGTGCCGCCCGTCGAAGCGCCGCTCGGCCTTGACCGTGACGGCGTGGTAGATCGACTCGCCGTCGAAGCGAATGGCGCGGATGCCGCTCAGCTCGGGCACCGGGCGCCGCTCGTCGATGGGCCCGGGGCCGGGCAGGGGCACGTTGCGGATGGTCGAGTTGTCGGCCCCGATGGTGTACGAGCCCATGTAGGACATCTCCACCATCGTCTGGCGCGTCGCCTCCATCTGCACGCCGCCGCTCCACGTCTGCGTGTACTCGACCCGGTAGTCGTTGTCCATGATCGAGCCGCCGATGCTGCCGGTGGCGTCGCTGGCCAGGATGTCGCGGGTCTGGTGGGTCGGCACGAGCTGGTCCGACGGGGTGTCGATCTGCTTGAGGAAGAAGAACGGCAGGTTGCGGGTGAACGCGGTCTGCACGCTGTACGCCCACTGGTTCAGGAAGACGCCGTAGCCCCCCCGCAGCACCACCGAGCGCTGGTCGCCGAGCAGCAGCGCGAACCCGGCCCGGGGGGCGAGGCGGACCCGGCTCGGGCGCAGGAGGCTGCGTTCCCAGCCGGCCTCGGCCGAGGTCACCCAGGGAATCGGCATCAGCGGCATCAGCGCCTCGGCCGCCGGCGAGATGTTGCCGGCGTCGTCGCTCGCGACGACGAAGCGCCCGCCCGGCACCGACAGGTCGATCGACGACAGGCGGTTGTCGACGTCCTTCATGTGGGCGTTGTACTCGTAGCGCAGCCCGTAGTTGATGGTCAGGTTGTCGCGCGCCCGCCAGTCGTCCTGGGCGTAGAGATGGAGCCACGTGGTGCGCGAGTCCTGGTCGCCCCCGCCGATGCCCGCCGCCGCCGTGGTCGGGTAGCCGAGCAGGAAGTCGGCCATCGGGTTGCCGCTGAACTGCCCGGTATAGGCGAAGGCGCCGCGCGCGGTGTCGGCGTTGACGGGGCGGAACCGCAGGTGGAACAGGTAGCCGCCGAACTTGTAGCGGTGGTTGCCCTGGTCGATGAGGAAGTTGTCGTAGACCTCGAAGTGCTCGTTGTTGCGCGACACGAACGTCGTGGGGTCGCCCATGGTGCTGAACAGCCCCGCCGTCGAGATCTGGGGGTACCCGACATCGCGCGGGTTCCGGCTCACCCCGAGCAGGCCGACCCGCTCCGCGAAGTCGACGCCGGCGTTGCGGCTCCTCTGCCCACCGTCCACCGACATGTACCCGAAGCGGAGCTCGTTCAGCTTGTTCCGGCCGAGCGCCTTGGTGTAGCTCACCCCGACGTTGCGGGTCGTGGTGTCGAGGGTGCGGCCGAACCCGGGCACCAGGGCCTCTTGCTGCACCCCGGTGCCGAACGGCTGGATCTCGTCGGCGTCGAAGGTGCTGACCCGGAGGAAGAGATGGTCGGCCTCGGCCGGCCGGTGGTCGACGCGCACGCTGAACTGGTGCACGTCCTTGTCCTGCGGCTCGACCGAGGTCAGGTTCTGGAAGCGCCCGTCGGCCGTCGGCATCGGCACGTTCGAGAGGAACTCGCCGGCGATGGGGTCGAGCCGGTCCGCCGGGATCCGGTTGCCGGCGAACGGCCGGCACGCGCCGCTCACCGGGTCGATGGTGAGGGGATCGCAGATCGGGCCCCAGCCCGAGAAGTCGCCGGCCCGGACCGCCGCGTCGGGCACCGAGAAGGTCTTGGTGATCGACCGCCGCGTGTCCTGCCGCTCGTAGCTCGTGAAGAAGAAGGTGCGGTCGCGGACGAGGGGGCCGCCGAGGGTGCCGCCGTACTGGTCCTGGTCGAGGGGGGGCACCGGCAGGCTGCGGTCGTCGAAGTAGTTGTGGGCGTCGAACCGCTCGTCGCGCATGAACTCGAACAGGCTCCCGTGGAAGTTGTTCGCGCCCGACCGGGTCGCCACGTTGATGAGGGCCGACGCCTTCCCCCCGAACTCGGGCGGGTACATCGACTTCTGGATCTTGAACTCCTGGATGGAGTCGACCGACGGGTTGATGACGAGGTTGTTGAAGAGCTCGTCGGTGACCTTGAACCCGTCGAGCATGTAGATGTTGTGCCCGGCCCGCTGCCCGCCGACGTTGGGCAGGGGGCCGGCCTGCTGGAGGGCGCCGCCCCGGGTGCCGCCGGGGGGGATGACCACCGCGTCGCTGAGCTGGGCGAGCTGCAGGAACTGGCGGCCGTTGAGGGGGATCGTCTCGACCTCGCGGGTCTCGATGACGTCGCTGATCTCGGCCGTGGTGGTCTGCAGCAGGGGGGCGCTGATCTCGACCGTCACCTCCTCGCTGATCGCGCCGAGGGCGAGGGTGAACTCGAGCTGCAGCGTGCGGCCGACCTCGAGCCGGATGCCGGTCTGGGTCGAGCGCTGGAAGCCGGGCAGCTCGGCGGTGACGGTCCACTCGCCGGTGGCGAGGCCGGGGAGGAAGAACCGCCCCTCGGCGTCGGCGACCCGCTCGATGACGGTGCCGCTCGCGGGGTGAGTGGCGACGACGAGGGTGCCCGGCAACACGGCGCCGCTCTCGTCCGCCACGACGCCCAGCAGCTCCGCGGTGTTGGTCTGGGCGGCGGCGGTGGCGCCGGCGGCCAGCAGCACGAGCAGGGCCGCCGCCCACGATCGCGCCCGGCTCTCGTCGATGCTCCTGCCTCTCACGGCGCCGGCAACGGGCGCTCCGTCGGCGACTCGCCGGCGCGCCGGCCATCTGAACCCGTATTCGTGCATCCCACCATTATAGGACGCGGCTGCCCGGCCGTTTCCAACACCGGGAGTCTTCATCCGCCAGCCGCGACCTCCAGGACGTGCTCGGCGGCGCGGCGGCTGGCCCCGGGTCCGCCCAGCTTCTCCCGCACCTCGCGCAGGGCCTGCCGCGTGCGGGCGGCGTGGGCCTCGTCCGACAGGAAGCGCACCGCGTCGTCCGCCACCACCGCCGGCGTGAACGCGGCCTGGGCGTACTCGGGCACGATGGTCCGTCCCGCCACCAGGTTGACCATGCCGAACGCCTTCACCTTGATGAACCGCCGCGCCATCCAGTACGTCAGCGGCGAAAGCCGGTAGACGACCACCATCGGCCGCTCGTGAATCGCGGTCTGGATGGTGGCGGTGCCCGACGCGGTGAGCACGACGTCGGCCGCGGCGAGCACCGCGTCGGTCTGCGACTCGACCACCCGCGGGGGCGCCCCCGCTCGCCGCAGCGCCGCGAGCGGCTCGAACAGGGGCTCGGGCAGGCCGGGGGCCCGCGCGACGACGAACTGCACGGGCGGCACTCGATCTCGTACGTGCCGGGCCGCCGTGACCATGTCCGGCAGTATGCGGCGCAGCTCGTTGGGGCGGCTGCCGGGGAGCATCGCCACCACCGGCGCCTCCGGGTCGAGGTCGTGCCGGCGGCGGAACGTCTCCCGGTCCGCGCCGGACGGCGCGAGGTCGAGCAGGGGGTGTCCGACGAACGCGACGGGAATCGCCGCCTCGCGGTACAGCGGCGTCTCGAACGGGAAGATCACGAGGGCCCGGGTCACGAAGCCCCGCATGGTGCGGAACCGGCCGCTCCGCCACGCCCACGCCTGGGGGCCGATGTAGTAGACGACGGGGATGCCGAGGCGGGAGACCGCGGTGCCGAGGCGGAAGTTGACCTCGGGAAAGTCGATGGCCACGAAGACGTCGGGGCGTTCCGTCCGCGCCGCGTGCACGAGGCGGCGGTAGGTCCTCCAGGTGTGCGGCAGCACCGACAGCGCCTCGGTCAGTCCGGTGGCGGCGAGCCCGGCGTAGTCGGCGGTGAGGCGCCCCCCTGCCGCCGAGAGCTCCCTTCCTCCGAGCCCGAAGACCTCCGCGCCGGGGCTCAAGCGGCGGATCTCACGGGTCAGGGCGCCCGCGTACAGGTCGCCCGACGGCTCTCCGCACGAGAGCATCACCCGGGGCGCCGGCATCGTGCGTCTTCGAGGTCCTGCCTCACCGGCCGGGGACATCCCGACCTGGCTTCCCGCGTGACTGGTCAACGCCGCAGGTCGGGGCTCGACAGGTCCAGCTCGGGCACCGAGAGGACCTCGATGTCGCCGAACCCGGCCCGCCGGAGGTCGGTCACGAACGCGCGGGCCTCGCCCACGAGCACGATCGCGAGGCGGTCGGGATGCAGGTGCGTCCGCGCCACCCGCCGGATGTCCTCCACCGTGACCGCGTTGATCCGGTTCGGGTAGTTCGGGAGGTCGTCGAGGTCGAGGCCGTACAGCAGCGCCTCGAGCACCTGCGAGGCGATGGCGTTGGGGGTCTCGATGGTCAGCGGGAAGTTCCCGGCCAGGTACGCCTGGGCGTTCTCGAGCTCGCGCCGGCTCACCCGCTCGCGCCGCATGCGGCCCACCTCGCCGACCATCAGCCGCAGCGCCTCGACCGTGGCCTCGGTGCGGGTGTCGGTCTTGCCGACGAAGTCGCCCCCGTAGCGGCGGCTGCCGATCTCGGCCGAGGCCGAATAGGTCAGCGACCGTTCCATTCTCAGCACGCTGCCGAGCCGGTTGCCCCCCTCGCCGCCGAGGATCTTGATGGCGACGTCGAACGGCAGGTGGTCGGGGCTGGTCCGCGGCAGGGCCACGTGTCCGAGGCGGATGGCGGTCTGCAGCGAGCCCGGCTTGTCGATGACGACGATGCGGCGGGTGGGCTCGGGCATCTCGCCGGCGGGCGGCTCGGCCGCTTCCGTCCGCGGCGTCCAGTCGCCGAACGCCCGTTCCGCCGCCGCGAACGCCGACTCGGCGTCGACGTCGCCGACGATCGCGAGCAGGGCGTTGTTGGGCGCGTAGTGCGCGGCGTGGAAGGCGACCAGATCGTCGCGCGCGATCCGCCGCACCGTCTCCGGCGAGCCGTTCGACGGCCGCCCGTAGGGATGGGATCCGTACATCAGCCGTGACAGAACGACTTCCCCCAGGTACTCCGGGTTGTCGTAGCTGACCTGGAACCCCGACAACACCTGCTGACGCTCGCGCTCGACCTCGGCCGGCGCGAACGCCGGGTTCCGGGCGGTGTCGGCGACCAGGTCCAGGCCGAGCTCGAAGCTGTCGGTCATGACGAGGACGCTGACGAAGCTCAGGTCGGTGCCCGCCCCCGCGTCGAGGATGCCGCCGATCGAGTCGATGGCGTCCGCGACCTCGGTCGCGCTTCGGCTCGTCGTGCCCTGGTCGAGGAGCGCGCCGGTGAACGTCGCGACCCCCGGCTTGCCGGCCGGGTCGTAGACCGATCCGGCCCCGATGATGAGCCGCAGGTTGACCGCCGGCTGCTCGTGGTGCATCACGACCACCACCCGCAGCCCGTTGTCCAGGGTCCGCACCTCGTAGGGCGGGAACGTCGCCTGGTGCCAGGGCAGCGGCGGTGGCGGGCTCTCCCGCGGCCAGTCCACCGGCTGCTGGCCGGCCGCCGCCGTTGCAATCAACGTCAGGCAGAGGACCAGGAGCGCAGACCTGCGTCTCATTCTTCGTCTCCGGGCCGGAGGAAGGAGCGTCCGGGCGGCGGCGCGGGCAGAATCGTCAGCACCAGCCGGTTCTCCTCGGTGAAGTAGGTCCGGGCCACCCGCTGCACGTCCTCCCGGGTGACGTTCATGAAGATGTCGTACTCGGCGTCGGCGGTGGTCATGTCGTCGTGGATCACCGCGGCGTGGACCAGGTGCGAGGCCTTCTGCTCGATGGTCAGGCGGCCGAACACGTAGTCGCGGGCGAACTGGTTCTTGGCCTGTTGCAGCTCCCGTTCCGTGATCAGCTCCGTCTTCAGCCGGTCCAGCTCCTCTATCAGCGCCGCCTCCGACTCGGCCGTCGTGCGGCCCGGCTGGACGATGGACACCGCGTAGAACAGGTTCGGGTCCTCGATGATGTAGCCGTCGCCGGCCGCGGACACCGCGAGCTGGTCCTCGTAGACGAGCCGGCGGTAGATGCGCGAGCTCTCTCCGTCCGAGAGCACCTTGTTCGCGATGTGCAGCGGATACGCGTCGGGGTGCCCGTCGTAGGTGATGTGATGGGCCACGATGACCGCGGGCAGGGGCCAGTTCTCGGACTGGGTCAGGGTCACCCGGCGCTCCGCCGTGGACGGCGGCTCGCGGGGGATGTCGCGGGGCACCGGGCGCTCCGCCTTGGGCACCCGGCCGAAGTACAGCCTGATGTGGGCCAGGGCCTGCACGGGGTCGAAGTCGCCGACCAGCACCAGGGTCGCGTTCTCGGGTACGTAGTAGGTGTCGTAGAAGTCCCGCACGTCGTCTATCGAGGCGGCCTCGAGGTCCTCCATGGTGCCGATGACGGAGTGCTTGTACGGGTGCACCGTGTAGGCGTGGTCGTACAGGATCTCCGACAGCAGGCCGAACGGGGCGTCCTCGTAGCGCCAGCGGCGCTCCTCCTTGACCACCTCGCGCTCCGCCTCGAACGTCCGCTGGTCGATGCGGAGCGTGGCCATCCGGTCTGCCTCGAGCCACAGGACCAGCGGCAGGTACTGCGACGGCACCGTCTGCAGGTACGTCGTGGCGTCCTCGGTCGTGAAGGCGTTCCCCTCGCCCCCGACCCGGGAGATCATCGTCAGGTGCGAGTCGGGGAGCACGTTCTTCGAGCCCTTGAACATCATGTGCTCGAACAGGTGGGCGAACCCGGTGCGGCCGGGCGGCTCGTTCTTCGACCCGACGTGGTAGACCATCTGCAGGTGGACGATGGGCGTGGAGTGGTCCTCGGAGAGGATGACCCGCAGGCCGTTGTCCAGCGTGTGCATCTCGTAGTCGAGCGGGGTCGGCCGGACCGCGCCGTCCAGGGTGGAGGAAACGGCGAGGAGGCCGGTCAGCACGACGAGGAGCACGGTGCCGGCGGCCGGGGAGCCCGCGCCGGGGCCGCCGCGCCGCCGCCGGACCGCAGCGAGAATCGTCTGAAACATGGGCCGAATTATGGCACAGCTGGGGCCGGGCCAAGCGGGATCCCGTCAGGCCGGTTGCCCGCCAATAACCGCGCTGCGGCGCGTCGCTGCGGGACCGAGCGATCGCGTCTGGAGTCGCCGGCGCAAGCGGCTAGTCGTCGCTTGAGCGCTGGATGCCCTCGTCCGCTTGCTTGGGCTCCGGCCCGTCAGGCTGCCCTCCCGCTTCGGGGGGGCGGACCTGCCCCTCCAGCTCGGCGCAGCGGCGCTCGAGGGCCGCGATCCGCCTGCGAAGAGCGGGGAGCTGCACGAACGAGCTCGCCGCCTTCCGCCAGGCGCGGTTCTCGATCGCCGGGAGGCCGGACACGAACGAGCCCGGCGGCACGTCGTTGGTGATGCCGGTCTGGCCGGTGGCGCGGGCGCCCTTGCCGATCGTGATGTGGCCGTTCACGCCGACCTGGCCGGCCAGCACCACGTCGTCCTCGACGACGGTGCTGCCGGCAATCCCCACCTGGGCGGCCAGCAGCGCGTTGCGGCCGATCCTGACCC
This sequence comes from Vicinamibacterales bacterium, assembly GCA_965207615.1. Taxonomy (GTDB): domain Bacteria; phylum Acidobacteriota; class Vicinamibacteria; order Vicinamibacterales; family UBA8438; genus JAJEEA01. Next base: position 4,455,000 of record CBDBMZ010000003.1, on the reverse strand, counting down.
CGTGCCCGATCTGGACGAGGTTGTCGATCTTCGCTCCCGCCGCGATGCGGGTCTCGCCGATGGCGGGCCGGTCTATCGCCACCAGCGCCCCGACCTCGACGTCGTCCTCGATGACGAGGCCGCCCTGCTGGGGAATCTTGTGATGGGTCCCGTCGGGACGACGTGCGAATCCGAACCCGTCGCTGCCGATCACCGCTCCGTTCTGCACGACCACCCGGTGGCCGAGCACGACCCGTTCACGCAGCGCGGCTTGGGCGTGAATCACGCAGTCGTCGCCGATGGTGACTCCGGCGCCAATCGTCACGTGCGGGTGGATGACGGTCCGCGGGCCGACGACTGCACCGGACCCGATCGACACGAAGGGGCCCACCGAGACGCCCTCTCCCAGCTTCGCGTCGGTCGCGACGTGGCTCGCCTGGTCGATGCCGGCGGGCGGGGTCGAGGTGTCGGCGAAGAGCTCGACGGCCTTGGCGAAGGCGAGGTACGGTTCCGCTGTCCGCAGCATCGGGCACGGGGCGGCCGTCGCGCCGTCGGCGAGGATCACGGCTGCCGCCCGCGTCGACCGGAGCGCCGCCGTGTACCGGGAGTTGGCGAAGAAGGTGAGATCGCCGGCTTCGGCTGTTTCGATGCCTGCGACGCGGCGGATTTCGACACTGCCGTCGCCTTCCAGCTGGCAGTCCAGACGATCCGCCAAGTCGCGCAGCTTCAAGACCGGCAAAGCGTATCACGCGTCCGGGGCGGCCCCCCGACCCCGCGGAGCCTCCGTTCGGTCACGCCCGTCGCGGGTGACCGGGGCTCGTTCCCTGCCGCCCCGGCCCGGACCAGTCGACGATGTCGAGGTCGTCGATTCGCTCGAAATGGCGGATGTTCGCGGTAGCGAGTTGCGCCGGCAGGCTGAGGGCAACCGATGCGATGGCGAGGTCCATGTCCTCGATCGGCGCTCCCCGCTGCTGCAGCGTGGCCTTCCAGTGTCCGAACACCCGCGTTGCTGCCTCGCTCCAATCGATCCAGCGCGCGCAGGCGCGCAGGCGCTCGAACTCGTTCGCGAGAAGACGCCGGCGACGGGAACCGGGCGGCAGGCGCGACAGGCCGAAGTGGATTTCGGCTGCGACGGGGGCGCAGAGGTAGACGGTTGACGGATCCTGCTCGCGCAACGACCGCAGGGCGTGCGGGTGTCGGTGCATGAACGCCGAGACGGCGTTCGTGTCGAGGACGAGCATCAGAACGGCGGCCGCGTGCGACTCTGCCGGGCGTTCTCGACGGCCTTCCGGAAATCCTGTTCGCTCTCTCGGAGCTCCTGCAGCTCGGCGTCGCTCAGGTGGTCGTTCGAGAACAGCTCAGGGGGCCAGCGGGAAAGCTCGTCGACCGCACGCTGACACGATTCCACGATCAATCGGTTCCGGCTCATGCCTCGCTCCGCCGCGATCCGGTCCAGGCCGGCCAGCAGAGCTTGCGGCAGATGAACGCTCGTGTTGGGCATGGGCTTTATACCCGAACATGTTATACCAGATCCGCGAAGGGCGGGAGTCAGCCTGCAAGCTCACACCGAGTTCGTCGGTCGTTGCCGGTCACGCCTGCGTCCGGCGCTCGATGAACGTCGCGAGGTGCTCGAGGTGCAGCTCGCGCGAGATCTCCCTCAGCCGGGGACGCCGCCGTCCGGGCGGCAGGGCCAGGGCCTCGCGCACTTGGCCGAGCGTCGGGCTGATCCGGGCCGACCACTCGACGCCGGACACCCCGCGGCGGGCGCCCCGGAACGCCAGCCAGTGCCCGGCCATCTTCGCGGCGAAGTACCACGAGATGAGGTTCGGTCCCGGGACGAAGAAGAACAGGGGTCCGAAGATCGCGGTGGCCAACCCGTCGATGACCATCCAGAACCGGTGGTGGTCACTCTGCCGCTGCAATCGGCCCCGGGCGATCGCCAGCGCCTGCTCGGCGTCCAGATCGGCGGAGTGGACGAGGACGCCCTCCCGGACGTGGCGCATGTGCCACAGCAGGCGGTGCTGGGAGATCCAGGCGGCGAGGCCTCGCGTGAGGGCCGTGCGCAACCGCGCCCCCCAGCCGCCCTCCTTCGCGCCGGCCGCCCGCGCGCTGCGGCGGTCGCGGCGCGCCTCCTGGTCTTCCGCGAGCACCTCGCGGGCGCGCCGCAGCAGCTTTCCGGTGACGGCGCCGGGGGGATGGTCGGCGTCGTTCGGCTCGCAGTAGAGCTCGTAGCGGGTCCGATCGACGGGCACGAGAAAGATGTTCATTCGGTTCTAGAGACGTTCATCCGGTCGGAAGAAGTTCTTCCCGTTGGAAGTATCGGTCGTGCAGGCCCGCCGCCGTGGGCCTCGTCCGCGCGGCGTGCAGTCCCCTGGACCTGCCGCGGTGGCAGACCGCCAGGTTCGGGCCCGGGGCTGGCGCGTCGACAGCCGACGCGGCCCCTGCGAGCTGCAGCTTGGGCGACAGGGGCTCGCGGCCCGTCGAGGGCGGAGCGGCGCAGGTGACGACCGAAGCGGGATGGGATTGGAACGTCACCGATCGGGAGGGAGCGACCGCCGGCCGCGAATGGAGCGGGCGCCGGGAACCCGCGTCGGTCCCCGGCGCCCCAGGCCTCGATTCCGCGCCGTCGCGGCAGTCTTCTGCCGCGGCGGTCACGAGAATCTGCCGGCTACCGCGCGAGCGGCTCGGGACGGAGCTGGAAGTGCACGATCTTGCTCTTGGTCCCCTGGCCGCCCTCGGTGTGCCAGATGTAGTTCGAGCCGTAGTTGGCCCACAGCCCGCGTCCCTTCCAGCCGGTGTCGGCGTCGTCGATCCGGCCGTCGAGGCCGCGCGAGTAGAAGGCCATCGGGTACGGCACCCGCAGGACCACCCACTCGCCGCTGTCCGGATCGAGCGCGAGCAGGGAGTCCGACGTGGAGCCGTTGGCGATGGGGATGTTCTCGCCCATGCCCAGCGTGTTGAACTGGTCGACCCAGCTGTAGTAGTGGAAGTCGGCGCCGACGCGCCCCTCCACGCCCTGCATCTGCGGGCCCGGCACCGGGTACAGCGTCCACCCCTCGGGGCAGTGCTGGCCGTTGGCGTCCGGGCCGCTGGTCACCGCGCACTTGCTGCGGTCGAAGCTCGCCATGTGGCTGCTGCCCGAGAGGGCGGCCCAGATGACCCCGTTGCGGTCGACGTCGATGCCGCGGGGGGCGAACCCGGTCTCCATCGGGTCGATGGCGGAGTTCTCGATGGACGGCGGCTGGTACATCTCGGCGATGCACGTCTCGGGCGGGTTGTCGCCGCGGTCGAGACGGACGATCGAGCCGGGGAACGGCCCGGTCCGGGTGATCCAGACCGCGTGGTCGATGGGGCTCGCGATGATGCCGTAGCCGAAACCGGCGACCCGGGTGTCGAGGGCGGGGTCGGGATTGTCCTCCCGCGGCTCGTTCCACGGCTTGGTGATGACGCCGTCGCCGTTGGTGTCCAGCACGGTCGGGCACCAGCCCTGCGAGCCCTGCTCGTCGCCGGTCTCGTCGTAGAGCCGGGTGTTCAGCCAGCCGATGACGTTGCCGTCGCCGCTGAACCACAGGGTGTCGTCGTCGTCCTCGCCGAACTGCAGGTGGTGGGTGCCGAAGCAGGTATCCACGAGCACGAACTGCTCGTCGCCCTCGGCCGACGGGTCGTAGTACGACGCGTGCCGGCCGGCGCGGCCGATCGAGTGATACTGCGCGTACCGGTTGTCGGAGCCGTCACGGCACCAGTCGGGGTTCTGGAACGGGCGCACCGTCGAGGTCATCCACACCCGGCCCTTGTGGTCGAGCATCGGGTTGTGGGGGTCGGACCGCTCGTGGGCGCCGACGCCCCAGAGCTCCGCGTCGCCCCAGTAGTAGGACGGCACCTGGACGTCGGGGAAGCGGGTCGGCATGGTCTCGGGGTCGGGCCGGACGGGAATCGTCACCTCGGTCGCGCTGTTGGCCACCGGGTCGACGAAGGTGATGGTGCCGTGCCCGGCCGAGACGCCGTACACCGGCCCGTTGCCGTTGATCTGCGGGTTCCGCTTGTCGGTGGCGATCTCGTCGTGGATGAACGAGGTGTCGACGCCCCAGTCCCACAGGGTCACGACGACGTTCTGCTCGAGGCCGTCGGGCCGCGGGGGCGCGTCGGGGATCGCGCCGTTGGCGATGCGGTCGGACCAGTCGGCGAACATCTGCAGCGCCGGCTCGCGGCCGAACCGGTTCATGGCGTTGCTCATCTGGTTGCCGCGCTGGCCGGTGGTGACCCGGTGGTCCCACGCCGCCACCGTCGAGTCGAACTCGTCCCGCTCCTGCACGACGCGGGTCGCGGTGTTGCCGAGCTGGTGGCAGAGCTGGCACCCCTGCTTCATGTTGTCGACCCAGTGCGACTGGGTGCGCATGGCGGGGTTGATGCCGTTGCCGCTGTTCCCGGTGCCCGGGAACTCGCTGGCGGCGGGCGGCTCGATGAGCGAGTACCAGTAGTTGCCGGGGTAGTACTGGGCGGCGTCGCGCGGCGTCGGCGCGACGACCGCGGCGAGCTGCACGTCCTCCTGGCCGGTGGAGAGCCGGACCTTCTCGGAGTCGACGAGGCCGTAGCCGCGCACCCAGACGTCGTAGGTGGCTTCCGGCATCTGCGGGAGCACGAAGTTGCCGTTGTCGTCGGTCACGACGATCTTGGCGAACTTCGTCTCGAGCTCCTCGGTCTCGGCGATGACCCAGACGCCGGCCTCGGCGCCGTTGGCGCTGGCCACGCTGCCGGCGATGACGCCGTCGGCCATGGTGGCCTGGCGTGCCCCGGCGGTCGTGCTCCAGGTGGCCACTCCGGCCACCAGCAGCCCGCCGAGCGCAAGCGACACGGCCCTGCGGATATCGATGCGCATTCTCTCTACCTCCCTGCCGTAGCCTGGAGAGCGTCGCCGCGCGACCTCGCGGCCGCGTCGGAAGCTCGCCGGCGCGAGCTTCCACGACTCCGCCCGCCGCCGAACCAACCCTTCAGGAGTCCGCGCGGTCGGGGGCGCGGCTTCCCGGCCTGCATCCAGCGCACGCGCGCCGGTAAAGGCACACGAGTGCAAAATGAGTCCACCACTCTACCCTGAGGTCCGCGGGGGGGTCAACGCCCCGGGCGCCGCCGACCGGAGCCCCGCCTGGCGGTGAAGGGATGACAGTGTGCGGCGGGGCGGTTCGAAGGGGGGATGCCGCCGTGAGCGCTGCGCCGGCGGGCCGGCGACCGCACGGAGCGGTTCGTTGCGGGCGGCGCACGCTTTTCGGGTATCATATCGGGTTGTCCCGCACGCCGGTGCCCACCCTGCTCGACAGCTCACGCGCCGACTCCGGTGGCAAGGCAGGCGAAGGAAGGCGGACCGGGCGGTCCGCGACAGGAGATGACTCTGCATTCGATCACGGTCCGCCCCGCCGCCGTCGCACTCGCGACCGCGTCCGCGATCTTCCTGGGGACGGGCGCCCTGACCGTCTTCATGGCGCAGGAGCCGGATCCGGCCGAGGCCGAGCTCGCCCTGGCGCCATCCGGCGAGGGCGAGGCCGGGGACCCGGCCGTACCGCCGGATCCGGACGCCCAGCCCATCGCCTTCAGCCATTCGCATCACGTCACCGAGATCGGCATCGACTGCCAGTTCTGCCACGCCTATGCGCGGCGGGGTCCGGTGGCGGGGATTCCGTCGGTGCAGCGCTGCGCGGGGTGCCACCGGGTGGTCCTGAGCGAGGAGCCGGAGATTCTGAGGGTGCTCGAATACTGGGAGAACGAGGAGCCCATTCCGTGGGTCCGGGTGCACGACCTGCCCGACCACGTGCGCTTCACCCACAAGGCGCACGTGCGGGCCGGGGTCGGCTGCGAGACCTGCCACGGCGACGTGGCGCACATGGAGGCGGCGGTGCAGGTCGAGAGCCTCAGCATGGGCTGGTGCGTGAGCTGTCACGAGGATCGGGGCGCCACCCGGGATTGCCTGGCATGTCACTACTGACAGGGTGGGGCGCCGGACCGGAGGTGGTGGCCGGCCGGCCGCGGCAGAATGCCGCGTCGCCGCGGCGTCCGCGAGGCGCGGGGAGCGCGGCCGGTCGTATGCGGCGGGGCCTGTCGCCGGGGGCCGCCCCGAGGTACGGATGCCATCCACTTGGACGTCTCACGTCGAGGGGCACGTGGGCCGCCGGGGAGAGAGTGCAGTGAGCGAGCCGTCGTCGCCGCTCGTGGACCGGGTAGGCCGCCGGACGTTCCTCAAGGTGCTCGGGAGCGCCGGACCCGCGGCCGCCGCGGCCGCATGCTCGCCGGTGCCGCCCGAGCGGATCATCCCGTTCGTCGTACCCCCCGACGACGTCGTTCCCGGCGTCGCCACCTGGTATGCCAGCGTCTGCGGCGAGTGCCCGGCCGGCTGCGGCATCCGCGTCCGCACCCGGGAGGGTCGGGCCGTCAAGGTCGAGGGCAACCCCGAGCACCCCGTCAACCGGGGCGGGCTCTGCGTCCGGGGTCAGGCCTCGCTGCAGGGACTCTACAACCCCGACCGCATCACCGGGCCCCACCGCCGCCGCGTCACCGACGCCGAGGCGGGGCGGAGCGTGCTCGAGCCGGTCGCGTGGGAAGAGGCGCAGCAGGACCTCGTCGACCGGCTGCAGGCCCTCTACGAGGCGGGCCGGGGAGACCGGGTGGCGCTGATCACGCCGCCGCTGACGGGCACGCTGGGCGAGCTGGTCTCGAGCTGGTCGGCCGCCCTGGGGGCGCGCTGGGTCCGCTACGAGCCGTTCGGCTACGAGGCGATCCGCGCCGCCAACGATCGGGTTTTCGGGCGCCGGGAGGTGCCTCACTACGACTTCGCGCGGGCCGAGATGGTGGTCTCGTTCGGGGCCGACTTCCTCGAGACCTTCGGCTCGCCGGCCGGGTTCGCCCGCGACCACGCGGGGCAGCGCCGGGTCAGGGACGGCCGCACGACGCGGTTCGTGCAGATCGAGCCCCGGCTCTCGATGACCGGGGCCGGCGCCGACGCCTGGCACGCCGTCGCCCCCCAGACCGAGGGGCTCGTGGCCGCGGCGATGGTGCAGGTCATCGTGAGCGAGCAGCGGGCGCAGGGCGTGCCGGCCGACGAGGCCGCCCGCATCGGCGAGCTCGTCGCCGGGGCGTCGCCCGACGCCGTGAGCGGCGTCGCCGGCCTCTCCGCCGACCGCATCCGCGAGCTGGCGCGCGCCTTCTCGGACCCCGCCCTCGGGCCCGGCCGGACCCTCGCGGTGGGCGGCGGGGTGGGGGTGTCGGGCGCCAACGCGACGGCGGCCCAGGTCGCCGTCTCGCTGCTGAACCGCGTCGCCGGCAACCTCGGATCGACGGTCGACTTCGGCGCCGCGTCCACCCTCGATGCTGCGACCTACGCCGAAATGCGGGGGCTGGCCGACGCGATGCGGGCGGGCGAGATAGAGCTGGCCATCGTCCACGACGTCAACCCGGTGTTCGCGATGCCGGCCGCGGCGGACTTCCGGGGGGCGCTGGCCGAGGTGCCGTTCGTGGCCGCCCTGTCGAGCCTGCCGGACGAGACCACGGCGGCGGCCGACCTGCTGATGCCGGTGCACACCGCCCTCGAGTCGTGGGGCGACAGCAACCCCCGCCGCGGGGTCTGGGGGCTGATGCAGCCGACGATGCGGCCGGTGTTCGACACCCGCCACGTGGGCGATCTGCTCATCGAGGCGGCGCGCGCGCTGGGCGGCGACATGACCGCCTTTCTGCCCCCCCGCGGCGACTTCTACCGCTACCTGCGCGACGCGTGGGAGGCGATGCAGCCGGTCCCCGGGCCCGCCGCGGAAGCGGCGGCGGCCGACCCGGGCACGCCGGCAGCCGATCCGGGGGCGCCCCCCGCCGAGCCGCAGGAGCCCGCGGCCGCCGAAGCTCCGCCCCCCGAGCCGCCCGACTTCGAGACCTGGTGGGCGGACGCCCTCCGTCGCGGCGGCGTCACGCTTCCCGCCGCCCCCGTGGACGTGTCGTTGCGTCCCGGCGTCCTCGACGCGGACCTCGCGGCCGAGCTCGGCGCTCCCGGGCCCGGGCGACGGCTCAGCCTCGTCGCCTATCCGTCGCTGCACTTCTTCGACGGCCGCGGCGCCAACCGCCCCTGGCTGCAGGAGATACCCGATCCCCTGCTGAAGACCACCTGGGGCACCGGGATCGAGATGACCCCGGACACCGCCGAGGCCCTCGGGGCGGAAGAAGGCCAGCTCGTCACCGTGACGTCGGACCACGGTCAGGTCGACGCGAGCGTCATCGTCAATCCGCATCTCGCCGAGGGCGTCGTCGCCATCGCCATCGGCCAGGGGCACACCGACTTCGGGCGCTACGCGACGGGCCGCGGGGTCAGCCCGATGGCCCTGCTCGACCCCGCTCCGGAAGCACCGTCGGGCGGCGTCCGCTGGGTCGGCGCCGGCGTCGACGTCACGCCGCGCGAGCTGTCGCGCCCCATTCCGCGGCTGCAGCGGAACTTCGACCAGGAGGGGCGGGGCCTCGCCCAGTCGGTGTCGCTGGCCGCCCTCGCGGCCGGCGACGTCCACCCCGAGGAGCACCACTTCAGCCTCTACCCCGAGCACGAGCACCCGGTGCACAGTTGGGGGATGGCCATCGACCTCGACGCCTGCAACGGATGCAACGCGTGCGTGGCCGCCTGCTACGCCGAGAACAACGTCCCGGTGATGGGGGCCGACCGCATGCGCCGCGGGCGCACCATGTCGTGGCTGCGCATCGAGCGCTTCGACGAGCCGCGGGCCGGCGGCGACGGGGCCGACGTCCGCTTCCTCCCGATGCTCTGCCAGCACTGCGACCACGCCCCGTGCGAGAGCGTCTGCCCGGTGTACGCCACGTACCACACCGACGAGGGGCTGAACGCGCAGATCTACAACCGATGCGTGGGCACCCGCTACTGCTCGAACAACTGCCCCTACAAGGTGCGGCGGTTCAACTGGTTCATGCCCGAGTTCGAGGCCCCGCTCCAGTTGCAGCTCAACCCCGACGTCACCGCGCGCAGCGACGGGGTCATGGAGAAGTGCTCGTTCTGCGTCCAGCGGATACAGGACGGCAAGGAGCGGGCCCGCGACGAGGACCGCCCGGTGCGCGACGGCGACGTCTCGCCCGCCTGCGCCCAGAGCTGCCCGGCCCAGGCCATCGTCTTCGGCGACATGAACGACCCGGCGAGCCGCGTCGCGCAGCTCTCCGCCGACGCCCGTGCGTACCACGCCCTCGCCGTGTTCAACACCCGCCCCGCCGTCACCTACCTGAAGAAGGTGAGCCGCGACGCGTGACGCCCCGCCATGAGCTTCGCGAAGATCAACGACGACATCCTCCGCACGCTCCGGCCCCCCGGGGTGCTGTACTACGTGGGGGTGGCGCTGGCCCTCTCGGCCCTCTCGGTCGGGGTTGCGGCGTTCCTGCACCAGGCGCAGACCGGCCTCGGGGTCGCCGGCTACGAGCACCCGATTCTCTGGGGCATCTACATCACCGACTTCGTGTTCTGGGTCGGCATCGCCCACTCCGGGACCCTCATCTCGGCCGTGCTGTTCCTGTTCCGGGCGAAGTGGCGGACGGCGGTGGCGCGGGCGTCCGAGGCGATGACGGTGTTCGCGGTGATGACGGCGGGGCTGTTCCCCATCATCCACATCGGCCGGCCGTGGTTCTTCTACTGGCTGATCCCGTATCCCAACGAACGCGAGCTGTGGGTCAACTTCCGCTCGCCGCTGATCTGGGACGTATTCGCCATCACCACCTATCTCACGGTCAGCGCGATGTTCCTCTACCTGGGGCTGATGCCCGACATCGCCGCCGCCCGCGACAAGGTGAAGGACTGGCGGCGCCCCATCTACCGCTTCCTCTCGTTCGGCTGGCTCGGTACCGACCGGCAGTGGCGGCACTACACCGCCCTCTACGGCTTCTTCGCGGCCCTCGCGACGCCGCTCGTCATCTCGGTCCACAGCGTGGTGTCGTGGGACTTCGCGGTGTCCATCCTGCCGGGCTGGCACAGCACCATCTTCGCCCCCTACTTCGTGGCCGGGGCCATCTTCTCGGGCCTCGCGATGGTCATCACGCTGCTCGTGCCGATGCGACGCATCTTCCGGCTCGAGAGCTATATCACCGTGCACCACTTCGAGAACCTCGCGAAGCTGATGCTGGCGACGTCGCTCATCGTCGGCTACGCGTACCTGACGGAGTTCTTCATCGCCTGGTACAGCGGCAGCCCGTTCGAGCAGGGCACGTTCTTCGACCGCATGTTCGGCCAGTACCGGGGCTACAGCTGGACGATGTTCGCCTGCAACGTCATCATTCCGCTGGCGCTCTTCTGGAAGGCGGTGAGGACCAACCTCGCGGTGCTCTTCGTCATCTCGATCTTCGTCAACGTCGGCATGTGGCTCGAGCGCTACGTCATCATCGTCACGTCGCTCTCGCACGACTTCGACCCCGCCAACTGGGCCGGGGTCTACCAGCCGACGTGGGTCGAGGCGGCGATCACGGTGGGGTCGTTCGGGCTCTTCTTCACCCTGTTCCTGCTCTTCGTGAAGAACTTCCCGGCGGTCTCGATCACGGAGATGAAGGAGACGATGGACCGTTCGGCCGAGGCCGACCCGGCCAGCGCCTGGCCCGAGCCGGTGTAGGCGTCTGCGCCGTGAAACGGCGCGGACGCCTGTAGGGTTGGTTGGGCGCCAATCGGAGCCGGAGGCGACGGTTGGCGGGCGAGGGGACGCGCCGTGCAACGGAGCCGTCTCGTGCGCCGGTGGCCGGCGGGGTGCGTCGCGAGCGAGTTGAACGTGTGGAAGACCGTGCGGGACGCTGACGGGAGGTTGGTCGGGGTGGCGGCGCCGCCGGACGGCGGAGCCGCGGGCGACGATTCGGGCCAGTGAACGCGGGTGGCGACGCGCATGGAGATACTGGGCATCTTCGATCGGGGCAAGACCGCGGCGGCGGCGACGCGCGAGATCCTCGAGGGCGAGCTCGGCGAGGTCGTCTCCTACTCGCCGGTGCCCGACCACGCGCTGGACCAGGCCCTGCACGTCTCGGTGAGCCCGGTGCGGGTGTTCGTCCTCGTCGGGGGGCTGCTCGGCTGCTTCCTCGGCTTCGCGTTCCCCATCTACACCGTGCTCGACTGGCCGATGATCACCGGGGGCAAGCCGCTCATCTCGATTCCCCCGTTCGTGGTCATCGCCTTCGAGCTGACGATCCTGCTGGGCGCGATCGGGGGGATGATCGGCTTCCTGGCCCTGTCGGGCCTGCCGCGTGTCTTCGGCCGGCCGGCCCCGGACCCCCGCTTCACCAACGACATGACCGGCATCGCGGTGACCTGCGCCGGCGACCGCGCGGCGGCGGTCCGGGCCTGTCTCGAGCGCCACGAGGCCGTGGAGATCCGAGGATGACCATGTTCCCCGCCCGCCGATTTCGGCCCCGCCCGCGGCGCATGCCACGCGCTCGCGGCGTCCTCGCCGCCGTCCTCGTCGTGGCGGCCGGCGCCGTCGTCGTGGCCCAGCCGGCGTTCATGCGGAACATGTACACCGGCCCCGTCGTGCTGCCCCAGGTAGACCCCCGGGTGCCGGTGGAGGACACCATCGCGGTGGATGGCGAGCGGCAGCGCGACCGCCTCGAGTCGCGCGACCTCCCCAACCCGGTGCCCGACACCCCCGCCGTCCTCGCGGAGGGCGAGTGGCTCTACGACGTGTACTGCGCGATGTGCCACGGCCCGGAAGGGCTCGGCGACGGCCAGATCGCGGGGCACTACCCGCGCATGCCGAGCCTCGCGGCGCGCCACGTGCAGAACAACTACACCGACGGCTGGATCTTCAGCATCATCGGCGACGGCGGGTTCCGGATGCCCCCGTTCGCCCATTCCATGAGCGCCGACGAGCGCTGGGCCCTGGTGCGCTACGTCAAGACGTTCACGCAGCCGGACGCCCCATAGGTCGCATTCGGGGAAGCCCGCGCAACGCCGTCGGCCGCGAACCGGCCCGGGCACGCGGAAGGTACGAGTCGAGGACCGCGTCTATCACGCTGCGAACCGTGGATTCAGGACACCGGAAATGATCGCGGTCGGAACCCCCCTTGTCACTGATGGCGCCCGGCGCCTCTGCGCGATCGCCGCGGTGCTCGGCGCCCTCGCGTTCCTGCAGGCGCTCTTCCTCGGCGACCCCGTCCGGGCGTGGCAGTCGCTGCTCGTCAGCTTCCTCGTCTTCGGGGGGCTCGCCCAGGCGGGCGTGGTCGTTTCCGCCATCATGCAGGTGACCTCGTCGCGGTGGGGCCGGGCCCTCAAGCGGATGGCCGAGGCCACCGCCGCGTTCCTGCCCGTCGCGTTCGGGCTGCTCCTGATCCTGCTGGTCGGGGTCGAGGGCTGGGCGCCTTGGGTGCACGAGCCGGTCGAGGCCAAGGCGGCGTGGCTCAACGTCCCGTTCTTCGTCAGCCGCCAGCTCGGCGCATTCCTGCTGCTGACCGGCCTCAGCCTCTACTACGTCTACCGGTCCCTGCGGGCCGACGTCGGGCTGCTCCACCAGTCCGGCCAGCACCCCGCCACCGGGTTCACGCGCCGCCTCATCGCGGGATGGCGCGGCATCCACCACGAGCGGGACGCGGCGCAGCGCGCGCAGAGCCGCCTCGCCCCCGCCGTGCTCATCGCCTACGGCTGGGTGTTCACCCTCGTCGGGTTCGACTTCTTCATGTCGCTCGACCCGCACTGGTTCTCGACCCTCGCGGGCGGCTACTACTTCATCGGCAACCTGTTCCTGGGGCTGGCGTTCCTGTCCGTGGTCGCGGTGTGGGCGCAGAAGCGGCTGAACCTGACCGAGTACATCGGCCCCCACCAGCTTCACGACATCGGCAAGCTCCTGTTCGGGTTCTGCATCCTGTGGGCGTACATGTTCTGGTCGCAGTACCTCGTCATCTGGTACGGCGACCTCGCCGAGGAGACCGAGTTCATCTACCACCGCATGCACGGCGCGTGGGCGCCGATGGCGTGGACGGTGTTCGCGATGGCGTTCGTCATCCCGTTCGTGGTGCTCCTGAGCCGGGCCGTGAAGACGAGCCCGCGCGGGCTGACGGCCATCGCGGTGGTCGCGTTCGCGGGCATGTGCCTCGAGCGCTTCCTGCTCGTCTCGCCGTCGCTGTGGCACGGCGAGGGCGTGCCCTTGGGTCTCGTCGAGCTTCTCGTCGGGGCCGGGGTGGCGGCGTTGTTCTTCCGGTCGTACACGGGGTTCCTCGAGACGTTCCCGGTGCTGCCGCTGGCCGACCCCCGGCTGGAGCCGGCGTCGGCCCATCCCCATGCCCACGACCTCCATGGGGAGTGAGGTGCGAGTCCGCGTGTCGAGAGCGGTGATGGAGACGGCCCCTGTCGTGTCCCGCGTGCACCGTCAGCGCCCCGAGGGTCGCCGGACGGCGGAGCCGCGTCACGGAAACCGCCTTTCCCGTGTCCCCCTTGCACGGGGCGGCGAAGACGGCTGAATCGTGGTGAGGTCGGGAAGTCCATAGTCGATCGAGGCGACACGCCGCGACCGCGCGCAACCGCCGATGGCCAGGCAACCCCACCAGTACATCGCCGAACCGGACCGGGGCGCGGCGCCGCTCTCGGAGGAGTGGCGGGTCAGGCGGCGGTTCCGTCGGCGCCTCCGGCTGCTCGGCATCCCCGCCGATCTCACGGGCTGGAGCGTCCTCGACATCGGGGCGTGGCACGGGTACTTCTCGTTCGAGTGCGAGCGGCGGGGGGCCGACCGGGTGCTCGCCGTCGATCGGTTCGCGTGGGACCGCTACGGGATGGACGAGTTCCTCGCGGCCCGCGAGCGCCTCGGGTCGCGGGTCGAGCACGAGCGCCTCGACGTCCACGACCTCGACGCCGAGCGCCTCGGCCAGTTCGATCTGGTCCTGCTGCTCGGCGTGTTCTACCATTTGCGCAACCCGTTGGCGGCGCTCGAGCGGATTGCCCGCGTGACCCGGCGGCTGCTGATCTGCGAGACGCACGTCCTGCTGCCGTTCATCCACGAGCGGTACCCGCTGGTGCCGTTCTTTCCGGGGGACGACCGAGTCGACGAGCAGACCCGTGACCTGTGCGGCATCCCCACGATGACCGCGCTCACGGAGATGCTGCGTTCCGCCGGGTTCGAGTCGGCGGAAGTCGTCTACCGGCCGTCGTTCCGCTACTGGAAGAAGCTGCTGGCCCTGCTGACGACCCGCCCGCAGTCGGGTCGCGGCATCGTGCACGCGAGACCCGGGCCGACCGGATCACCATCCACGATCTCGACAGAGTCACCGTTCACCGTCTGAAGGAGACAGTCAGCAATGAGCATCGCGGTCATCGGAATGGGGACCATGGGCGCCCCGATGGCGAGGAACCTGTTGAAGGCCGGCCACAGCGTCGTGGTGCACAACCGGACGCGCGAGCGCGAGGAGCCGCTCGCGGCCGAGGGCGCGAGCCGCGCCGCGAGCCCCGCCGAGGCCGCCGGCAACGCCGACATCGTGCTGAGCTGCGTCTCGGACACCCCCGACGTCGAGCGCGTGCTGCTCGACCCCGGGATCGGCGCCATCAACGGCCTGCGCGCGGGGGGGCTGGTCATCGATTGCTCGTCCATCGCCCCCGCCGCCACCCGCGACATCGCCGCCCGGTTCCGCGAGAAGGGCATCGGCTACGTCGACGCGCCGGTCTCCGGCGGCTCGGAGGGCGCCATCAAGGGCACCCTCGCCATCATGTGCGGCGGCACCGAGGCCGACTTCGAGCGCGCGAGGCCCGTGCTCGAGGTGCTCGGCGCCAGGATCACCCGCATCGGCGACGTCGGGGCGGGGCAGATCGCCAAGGTCGCCAACCAGGTCGTCATCGCCGGCACCTTCCTCGCCCTCGGCGAGGCCCTGACCCTCGCCCACCGTGCCGGGGCCGACCCCGAGAAGGTCGTCGAGGCCATCGGGGGCGGCGTGGCCGGCTCCTGGATCCTCCAGAACCGGTCGGGGAACATGCTGAACGACACCTATCCCCTCGGCTTCCGGACCCGCCTGCACCGCAAGGACCTCGGCATCGCCCTCGAGACCGCCCGCACCTTCGAGGTGCCGGTGCACGTCGCCAGCCTCGTCGCCACCCTCGAGGACGGCCTCATCGCCCAGGGCTACGGGGACGAGGACATGTCGAACCTGGCGCGCTGCGTGCGCAAGGGGGCGGGCGTCCCCGACGGCCCGATGAAGGGGTAGGACTGGCGCGGACTCTCGCCGCGCGCGGGCAGGCCAGGCTGGGCGGCGGCGCCGTCGAGGCGGCGGCGCCCCAGCGACCACGATAGGCGGAGAGGCATGAGCAAGAAGGTGTATCCCGGCTCGAAGGAGGCCCTCGACGGGCTGCTCCACGACGGCATGACCCTGATGGTCGGCGGGTTCGGGCTCTGCGGCGTGCCCCAGAGCCTCGTCCTCGCCCTGCGCGACTCCGGCGTGAAGCACCTGACGTGCATCAGCAACAACGCCGGCGTCGACGGGGCGGGGCTCGGCCTGCTCCTCGAGACCCGCCAGATCGACAAGATGATCGCCAGCTACGTCGGCGAGAACAAGCTCTTCGAGCGGCAGTTCCTCGACGGCATCCTCGAGGTCGAGCTGAACCCCCAGGGCACCATGGCCGAGCGCATGCGGGCCGGCGGGGCCGGCATCGCCGCCTTCTTCACTCCCACCGGCTACGGCACCCCCCTGACCGAGGGCAAGGAGACCCGGCAGTTCGACGGCCGCTGGTACGTCCTCGAGACCGCCCTCCACGCCGACGTCTCCCTCGTCAAGGCATGGAAGGCTGACGAGGAGGGCAACCTCGTCTACCGGATGACCGCCCGCAACTTCAACCCCCCGATGGCCGAGGCGGGGAAGGTCACGGTGGCCGAGGTCGAGGAGATCGTGCCGGCCGGCGCCATCGACCCCCACATGGTCCACACCCCCGGCATCTACGTCGACCGCGTGGTGGTCGGCGAGCACCAGGAGAAGGTCATCGAGCGGCGGAAGACGCGCCCAAGCGGGTGAGTGGCCCTCGTTCCGACGCAGTACTCGCCGGCCGCGTACAGGCGTTCCTGGGGGCCGCCCCACCGGGCAGGATGAAGGGGTGCTGCCTCATCTGCTGGCCGACAGGCGGGCACCCGGATGGCTCAGGGCCACAGGTCGCCGAGGCTGAACGTTATCGCCTCGAAGGGGCGGATCTGCACCGGGTCGTCGTCCTTCGCCGTCGCGAACAGCACCCACTCCCCCTGGCGCAATTCGAACGCTTCCAGGGTGCGGTCCACCGGGTCGACGAGCCACAGATGCCCGACCCCCTCCCGCGCGTAGATCGGGCGCTTGCCGTGCAGGTCGATCTTGCGGGTCGAGGCGGAGAGCACCTCACACACCCAGTCCGGCGCCAACGTGAAGTACGCCACGTCGGGGTACTCCGGCATCCGCTCCCGGCGCCAGCCCGCCAGGTCGGGCACGAGGATGTCCTCGCCGAGGTGAAGCTCGGGCTCGTCGATGATCCACCAGCCGCCGGGGCCGCCGCGGCCGAACTGGAAGGGCGCGGAGAGATCGGATCCCAGAGACGAGGTCGCGAGCGCGTGGGGTGAGGCCGGCCGCGGCTGCGTGTAGAGCACGCCATCGATGATTTCCGCGACCCGGTGTGGCGGCGCGTCGAGGACGTCCTGGTAAGTGGCCCGCCGTTGCGACCGGGCCGCGTCCCGCCGGCGCGCCGCGGCCTCTGCGCTACTCATCGCGTTGCTGTCCCGCGCCGCTCATTGTACGCGACCGCGCGGGGCGGTCGAGGGATTCGGGCGGGCCGTTCGGCCGGCGCCGACAAGCGGCCGCGAGCCGCTTGGTCGTGCTGCCGCTCGTCACTCCTCGCCACCCCCCGCGGCCCATGGTGCCGGCGGGCATCGGGGTGCCGAGCGGCGGGGAGCGACGCGCGGGCGGATGTGGAGGGCCGCGACCGCCTTTCGATGGTCAGGCGGCGCCGGCGTCGCGCGGCATGACGCGGTAGACGAGGGGCGGGTCGCCCTGGGCGGCCTCCTCGAGGGCCGCCGCCACCAGGTGGTGGTGGGGCGAGAGCTCGCAGATGGGGTCGGTGGCGGTGACGTCGCCGGTCATCAGGAACGCCTGGCAGCGGCAGCCGCCGAAGTCGATCTCGCGACGGTCGCAGCTTCGGCAGGGCTCGGGCATCCAGTCGGTGCCGCGGAAGCGCTGGAAGATCGGCGCCCGCACCCAGATATCCTCGAGCGAGTGGTCGCGCACGTTGGGGAACTCCAGCCCCGGGATCTCGCGGGCGGTCTGGCACGGCAGGACGAAGCCGTCCGGCGCCACGCTCATCGACACCATGCCCCAGCCCTGGAGGCAGGCCTTGGGGTAGCGCTCGAAGTAGTAGTCGGGGAGGACGTGCTGGATGTCGACCCCGCCGGTGCCCGCCGCCCGCACCCGCTCGACCTCGGCGTGGGCGCGGTCGAGCTGCTCGCGGGTCGGCATGAGGGCCGCCCGGTTCTTGAACGCCCAGCCGGTGTACTGGGTGTGCGCGAGCTCGAGCCGGTCGACCCGCCACTCCTGGGCGAGGGCGATGACCTCGGCGATGCGGTCGAGGTTCTGCCGGTGGAGCACGACGTTCAGGGTCACCGGGAACCCGAGCCGCTTGGCTCCAAGGACGGCCTCGCGCTTGCGATCGAACGACGGCGCGCCGGCGAGGCGGTCGTTCGACTCGGGCAGGGTGTCGAGCACGCTCACCTGGAAGTGGTCGAGTCCGGCCTCGCGCAACTGCTCGAGCCGCTTGCCGTCGACGACGGTGGCGCCGGTGCTCATGTTCGAGTAGAGGCCGGCCTCGGCGGCGGCGCGGACGAGGTCGAGAATGTCGCGGCGCACCAGCGGCTCGCCGCCCGACAGGTGGAGCTGGACGACGCCGAGGTCGGCGGCCTGGTTGAACACCCGGACCCATGTGTCGGTGTCGAGCTCGCCGCGGTACTTGTTCAGCTCGAGCGGGTTGCTGCAGTACGGACACTGCAGCGGGCACCGGTAGGTGACCTCCGCGAGGAGGGCGAGCGGCCGGGGGAGGGCAGTGTCAGTCATGCGCGGCTCCCTCGCGGACCAGCCCGCGCTGTGCCAGGTGGCCGAGGAAATCGTGGACGTCGCCGGCGGGCTCGGCGCCGGGGAACTGCTCCTTCAGGGCGGCGATGAGCTCGTCGGTGGTCCGCCCGTCGCAGAGCTGCACGATGGCTTTCCCCGGCTCGTTCAGGACCATCATCCCCTCGGGGAACACGAGCTGGTGCTGGTTGCGCACCTTGTCCCAGCGGTACCGGGTGCCGGGGGCGAGGACGGGCGTGGTGATCGGCTGCGTCATCGACTCGGTGTGGCGGCGAACGCCGCAGTGATGATACAACGAACGCCGTTTCGGGGCGCCGCCGCGATCCGTGGGATGGTGCCGGCTGTCGGCGAGTCCGTACGGCCGCAAACACCCGGCCGAGTCGGTCGGGGCGGCCGGGCGGCGGGGTCGCCGACGGTGGTTTCGAGGTGGAGCTGCGCCATGGCAGGACGCGGACTGCGGGCTGGCGGGTCGGACGGCCGGCGAGGAGACCGGCAAGTGGCGATCGTCGAGCATCTGTCCGTGTTCCCGGCCGAGGACGGCTGTCGACCTCTCCAGGTATCGAGGTAATCGATGCAGATACACGTGCTGGGATCGGCCGCCGGGGGAGGGTTCCCCCAGTGGAACTGCAACTGCCGCAACTGCCGGCGGCTCCGCGAGGGCACCCTCAAGGGGCGGGCCCGCACCCAGTCGTCGATCACCGTGAGCGGCAACGGGGTCGACTGGGTGCTCTTCAACGCGTCGCCGGACATCCGGCAGCAGCTCGCCTCGTTCCCGCCCTTGCAGCCGGGGCGCGCGGTCCGCGATACCGGCATCTGCGCCATCCTCGTCGTCGATTCGCAGGTCGATCACACGACCGGGCTCGTGGTGCTGCGCGAGCACACCGAGCCGTGGGACATCTACTGCACCCGGGTGGTCTACGACGACCTCACCACCGGCTACCCGCTGCTGAACGTCCTGTCCCACTTCAAGGGCGTCAACTGGCACGAGGTGGGGCTCGACCAGGTCCCCTTCGACATCCCCAGGGCGGACGGCCTGCTCTTCACCGCGGTGCCGCTGAAGAGCGAGGCGCCGCCCTACTCGCCCCACCGGCACAATCCCCTTCCGGGCAACAACATCGGGGTCCGGGTGGCGGACACCGGCACCGGCCGGAACCTGTTCTACGCGCCGGGCCTGGGCGAGATCGAGCCGCACGTGCGGCGCTACATGGAGGAGGCCGACTGCCTGCTCGTCGACGGCACGGTCTGGACCGACAACGAGCTGGCGTGCGAGGGCATCAGCGACAAGCGGGCGCAGGACATGGGCCACCTGAACCAGTCGGGGGAGGGCGGCATGGTCGAGACCCTGGTGTCGCTGGACTGCCCGCGCAAGATCGTCATCCACATCAACAACACCAACCCGATACTCGACGAGGAGTCGGACGAGCACGCGGCCCTCGTCGAGGCGGGCATCGAGATCGCGTACGATGGCATGGACATCACGCTGTAGGGGTCTAGAGGCCCCGGCAAGGTGACTGCAGCGTTCTGTTGAACGACCGGGAGGTGACGAATGGCAGCGAGCAACTTCGTGCGGGGGCTGGTGACGACCCTCGTGGCGGTCTCCCTCGGCGCGGCGGGCGCGGGCGGGGCCGAGGCGCAGGGCCGGACCACGCGCGGGGCGCCGCCGCCCGACATCACCGCGGGCGGTCAGACCAACTGGACCAGCCACAACCTCGATCTCGCGAACAGCCGCTACTCGGCGCTCGCCGAGATCGACGCCGGGAACGTAGGGCAGCTCACCGAGCTGTGGTCGGTCGCGGTGCCGGCCGGCGTCAACGTCGGCCAGGTGACGCCGCTCGTCGTCGACGGCCTGATGTACTTCCACGCCGGCGCGAGCGTCGTGGCCGTCGACGCGACGACCGGCGAGTCGGTGTGGACGCTCGAGCTCGACGAAGCCCGGCAGAGCCGCTCGCGCGGGCCGACCTACGCCGAGGGGAAGATCTACGCCTACACCGGGCCGAACCTGGTGGCGGCCGACGCCCGCACCGGCGACCTCGTCGAGTCGTACGGCGACGGCGGGGTGCTGCCGGTCGTCGCCATGGCGCTGCGGGCGAAGTACCCGGACGCCTATCCGCCGGATCTCGATCCCCACAACATCGGCTACCGCATCACGAGCGCCCCCGCCTACCACGACGGGACGCTCTACCTCGGCACCTCGAACTCCGAGAACCACATCCCCGGCGGCCTGGTCATCGCCACCGATGCCGAGACCGGCGCCATCGACTGGGTGTTCAACACCATCCCCCAGCGCCCGCAGGACGACGGTTGGGAGATCACGCGCGACACGTGGGGCGACGGCCAGATGGCCGGCGGCGGGGTCTGGACCCAGCCCGCCCTCGACCTCGAGCTCGGCCTCGTCTACTTCAACACCGGCAACCCGTCGCCCGACTACGACGGCTCGGCCCGTCCCGGCGCCAACCTGTTCACCAACGCCACCGTCGCCCTCGACCTCGAGACGGGGGCGCTGCGCTGGTACTACCAGGCCATTCACCACGACCTGTGGGACTGGGACCACGTCACCGGGCCGGTGCTCTTCGACGTGACCCGGAACGGCGAGACCATCAAGGGGGTCGGCGCCGCCGGCAAGAACTGCCTGCTCTATCTCTGGCACCGCGAGACCGGCGTGCCCATCAACCCGATGGTCGAGACGGCGGTCCCCACCGAGACCGACGTGCCCGGCGAGGTGGTCTACCCGACCCAGCCGATTCCCCACAACGCGCGCGGCATTCCGATGACCCCGTTCTGCGCGACGTTCGTGCACCTCGACGACCCCGACCTGCAGGCGCAGACCCGGCAGATCTACACGCCCTACTCCATCAACGAGCACCTCATCGTCGCCCACGGCGGCTCGAGCTTCGGCTCGCCGGCGTTCAGCCCGCGGACCGGCCTGCTCTACGTCACCGGCAAGAACGCCGCCGTGTCGATGATCGTCAGGCCCCTCGGCGACAGCCTCCGGCCGGGGCCGCACGGGCTCGGCCACAGCGGCAACTTCGAGGAGATCAGCCGCGTTCCCGCGTTCACGCCGACCACCACCCTGACCGCCTACGAGCCGGCGAGCGGCGAGGAGGCGTGGCAGCGGGTGTTCCCCGCCCTCACCCACATCGGGGCGAGCGGCAACCTCGCGACGGCCGGCGACCTCGTGTTCCAGGGGGCCGACGACGGCGCGTTCTACGCGTTCCACGCCGGCACCGGAGAGGAGCTCTTCCGGTACGAAGCGCCCCGGCCCATCCGGTCGAGCCCGATGACCTACGCGGTGAACGGGCGGCAGTACGTGACGGTCATCGCGACCGACACCATCGTCACGTTCGCGTTGTCGCCGGGGTCCGCGCCGTAGGGAGGTCACGCCGACAGGCGATCTCGCAGGAAATCGACGACGCGTCGGATCACGGCCCGCGACGTGTCGCTGTCCTCCAGCACGTCGAAGGCGTGCGGTCCCGTCGGGTGCTCGACGATTTCCACGTCGAGGGCGCGCGACGCGGCATACCGCGTGAATCGGTCGATGGACGCGTTGACCCCGGGCGTGGCGTCGGCGCCGGCGCGGGCGATGAGCAGCGGCACGCCGGGCGGGAGTTCGTCGGCGGGGACGTCCGGAACGCAGAACCTGAACTGTCGGCCCGCGTCGGCGACCTCCGTCGAACCCTCGACATCGAGCATGTAGCCGTAGCAGAGGGCGGCGCACCGGATGGCGGGACTCGACGTGCGGCCGAGCACCGCCAATGCGTTGGGTGCGTGGCCCGAGCACGCCCACAGGCCGAAGCGCCCGCCGTCGATGCCCAGTTCGGCCGCGTGATCGCGCAGGTGCGCCAGAACGGCGGGGGCGTCCGCCGCCGGTTCCGCATTGGAGTAGGTCACCGCCGCGAGGCCGGACGCCGCCAGGAGCCGCGCCCACGAGCTGAACGGCGCGGTGTCCTTGAAGGCGCACCCGGCAATGGTCCGGAAGCCGGGGTCGGCGAAGCCGGTCACGAGGACGACGGCGGGAAGCGGGCCCCGCGCATCTGGCGGCCGATAGAGGTCGAAGAGGCGGCCGGCGCCGCCCCAGGGCCGGTCGCGGGTCACGTCCACGGCCTGGGCGCCGGGCACCCGCAGCACGACGGCGCTGGCGAACGGATTCCGTGTCGGAGAATCGGGCATGTACAAAAAAACGCGCGTGCGCGGCAGAGCCGCACACGCGCGAACAGAACCGGGGAACACGACATCCCTGGCTCGAAACCAGAGCCCGTATACCCCAAGACGCGAACAGGAGCGCCCTGTGGGGCGCTCCGGCCCGGTCTAGCGAGCGGTGACGTAGAGAGTCACTTCCATGTTGAGGGCGATCTCTCTGATCTCGGGCTTCGTCCAGGTCATGTTCTCGCTCCTTCTGTCGAAAAAGGTCAACCGGAAAGCCCGACTATACACAGCCCGACGGGGCTGCGCAAGAAAAAAATGCAGGGACCGCCCGGAGACAGCCCCCGCCGGATCGTGCTAGCCTGACGCCACCAACGGAAACCCGGGGAGGCCGATCTGGTGAGCGACGTGGAGAGGGCGCCGTGGTCGCGCGAGGAGTTCGAGCGGAGGCTGCGCGCGAAGGAAAAGTACTATCACGTGAACCACGAGTTCCACGTCCGGATGCACGCCGGCGAGCTCGACCGGCCGGCCATCCAGGGGTGGGTGGCGAACCGCTTCTACTACCAGGTCTCGATTCCCGTCAAGGACGCGGCGCTGATGTCGAACTGCCCCGACCGCGAGGTCCGGCGCGAGTGGGTCAAGCGCATCGTCGACCACGACGGGGCGGGCGGGGCCGAGGGCGGCATCGAGGCGTGGCTGGAGCTCGGCGAGGCGGTGGGCCTCTCCCGCGACGACCTTTGGGCCCAGACGCACCTGCTGCCGGGCGTCAAGTTCGCCATCGACGCCTACGTGAACTTCGCGCGGCAGCAGCCGTGGCAGGTCGGGGCGGGCTCGTCGCTGACCGAGCTCTTCGCCCCGAAGATCCACCAGCGGCGGCTCGACAACTGGCCGCAGCACTACCCGTGGATCTCCGAGCAGGGCTACAACTACTTCCGCAAGCGGCTCTCCGAGGCCCGGCGCGACGTCGTGCACGGCCTGAACATCACCCTCGACTACTGCCGGACCCGCGAGCAGCAGGAGGCGATGCTCGACGTGCTGCAGTTCAAGCTCGACGTGCTGTGGACCATGCTCGACTGCATGTGGATGGCCTACGTCGAGCACCGGCCGCCCTACCACAACGTCGAGTGAGGCGATCCGCACCGGTGGGGCTCCCGTTTGGCAAGGCGACACGAGGGGCGCCGATGGGCGTAGGCAACCCCGGTCCGTCGGTCCGTCCGCCCGCGATGCATCGTCGGTCGGATGCGGGGCGCTTGCCACCGGCTTCTCGACCCTGGCGCGACGACTGCCGTCATGGATGAACGTGCCGACGGCGTCCTGCCGTTCTCGCTGATCGTCCTCGCGAGGAACGAGGAGGCCAACATCGGCCGCTGCCTCGACAGCGTCCCCTTTGCGGCCGAGAAGATCGTGATCGACTCGGGCAGCACCGACGGCACCGCGGCGGTGGCGGCGGCGCACGGCGCGACCGTGCTCGACCGCGAGTGGCTGGGCTTCGGGCCGACGCGCCAGCGGGCCGAGGAGGACGCCGCCCACGAGTGGATCCTGATGCTCGACGCCGACGAGTGGATGAGCGAGGAGCTGCAGCGGCAGTGCCGCGACGAGCTGCCGGGGCTGCTGGAGCGGACCGACGCCCTGCAGCTCTCGCGCCGCACCCGCTACTGCGGCCGGACGATGAACCACTATCGCCCGTTCGCGCGCGACCACATCTGGCGCTGCTACCGGAAGGGCCGCGCCGCCTGGACCTCCGACCAGGTGCACGAGCGCCTGCGGCCGGCCCCGGGCTGCCGCACCCACCGCCTGACCGCCCCCCTCGTCCACGACAGCTACGCCAGCGTCGCCCACCACCAGGAGAAGGCCTGCCGCTACGTCGACCTGTGGGCGCGGCAGGCGTTCGAGCGGGGGAGGAAGCCGAGGCTGCTGGGGACTTTCCTGTCGCTGCCCGCGTACCTGGTCCGCGACCTCGTGCTCCGCCGGGGCGTCCTCGACGGCTGGCCGGGCGTCATCGCGGCCTGGATAACCGTCCACAGCACGGTGATGAAGCGCCTGCGGCTCTACGAGCTCTACCGGGACGCCGGGCGTCGGAGCGGCGGGGCCGGTCCGCGCTCCGGGGGCACGCCGGGGCGGGACGCGGACCCGTCGGCGGGCGGCTCGCGGGCCGGCCGATCATGACCACTGGTCGCATGCCGGCGGAGAGAGCCGGACCGCCGCTGCACGAGCCGTAACGGGACGCCGGGCGCTCATGACCACGGTCTCCGTCGTCGTCGCCACCTACAACTGGCCGGCTGCGCTCGACGCCTGCCTCCACGCCCTGTGCCGGCAGACCGAGGTCCCCCTCGAGATCATCGTCGCCGACGACGGCAGCGGGCCCGACACCCGTGCCGTCGTCGAGCACCACCAGGCGGGCGCCCCGTGCCCCCTGCGCCACGTCTGGCACCCCGACGAAGGGTTCCGGCTGGGCGGCATCCGGAACAAGGCCATGGCCCGGGCCGTCGGCGACTACGTCGTGAGCCTCGACGGCGACATGGTGTGCCACCCGCGCTGCGTCGAGGACCACGGCCGGCTGCGCGATGCGGGCTGCTTCTGCCAGGGGTCGCGCATTCCCCTGGGGCCGCGGGCGAGCACGACCATGACCGCGCGGCCCGGCTGGTGGCCCTCGGTGTTCAGCCGCGGCGTCCGGCGCCGGGCGAGGCTCGCACGCCTGCCGGTGGCGGCGGCGCGGCTGCTCAACCCCCCGCACCGCGACCCGATGACGGTGCGCGGCTGCCACCAGGGTTTCTGGCGCCGGGACCTGCTGGCCGTCAACGGCTTCAACGAGGCGATGTGGGGCTGGGGCCGCGAGGACAACGAGCTGGCAGCGCGGCTCGGCAACCTCGGGCGCCTGCGCCGCAACCTGCGGGGGGTGGCCCTGGCCTGCCATCTTCATCACGGCGAAGGGGACCGGAGCCGGGTCGGCGAGAACGAGCGCATCCTGCGCGAGACCATCGCCGCCCGCCGGGTCAGGTGCGAGGTCGGCCTCGACCAGTGGATCGGCGATGCCGAGGCCTGGGACTACCGCGCGCAGCATCCGGGCGGATGACGGCTTCCGGCGCCGCCGACGCGACTGCTGGCGCAGCGTGGGACCCGCGTGCGCCGCCGGTTCGGTCGACGGCGTCCCCGGCCGCCGCGGAACGCGGGACTCCACACGGGACTCCCGGCGGTCGACGGTTCGTCGCGGGACGGGTCGAGGCGGCGGTGAACGCGGGACTCCCGCGTAGGACGCCCGGCGGTCGACGATCGTCGCGTGGGACGGGTAGAGTCGGCGGGACGGGGTCAGGTCCGGTGCCGCTGCTTCCAGCGCCCCGACCGGAACCGCCGCTGCATCAGCACGAGCTGCACGAGGGGCGCCGCCGCCCACGCCAGCAGCGGCCCTTCGGGTTCCCAGCCGAGCGCCACCACCGCGACGAACGTCAGCGACAGCAGCAGCCCCCACTGCGTGATCATCGTGTAGGTCAGGATCGGCCTGGTGTCCCCGGCCCCCGTCAGCGCGCCCTGCACGCAGATGCTCACCGAGCTGAAGAACTGCGCCACCGCGAACCACCGCAGCACCGTCGCGGCCAGCGGCACGACCTCGGGGTCGGCGATGAACAGGGCCGCGAGGGGCCGCGCGAACGCGAACGTCAGGGCCACCACCCCGGCCATGATCAGGGACAGGAGCTGAACGCTGCGGCGCCCCAGGGCCTCGGCCCGGTCGAGCTGCCCGGCCCCGATGGCCTGACCCACGAGGGTGGTGGTGGCGATCTGGAAGGCCAGGGCCGGCAGCACGCTGACCAGCCGCACCTGCATCCCGATGCCGGCCGCCGCGTGCATCGACGCCCCGAGGGCGCCGGCCCCCAGCAGGCCCAGGTACACGACCCGGGCGCCGTTGCGGGCGACGCTGGACAGGGCCGGCGGCATCCCGATCCTCAGCATGCGCCGGATCAGCGGCCAGTCCAGACCCAGCAACGGCCGGAAGCGGACCCGGCCGTGCCGCGTGCCGCGGGTCAGGAGAACCAGATAGAGGCCGGCGCCGATGGCCCGGGCCACGACCGTTCCCACCGCCGCCCCCGCGACGCCCATCGGCGCCCACGGCCCGGCCCCGAAGATGAACATGTAGTTCAGGGGGACGTTCAGCACCGCGACGGCGCTGGCGAGCTTGAGCGGCGTCATCGCGTCGCCGCTGCCTCGGAAGATCGCGGCGGGAATGACCGTGCCCCACAGGAACACCGTCCCGAGGAAGTAGATGTGCAGGTAGGGGACCGCGTGGTTCAGGGCCGTCTCGTCCGCCTGCATCGCGACGAGGAGGGGCCGGCTCAGCAGGTAGCCCGCCAGCGTGATGGGCGGGCCCAGCACCAGCACGAGGCGCGTGCCCTGGTGCATCACGCCCTCGACCTGCCGCCGGTCGCCGGCCCCCGCGCCCTGGCTGACGAGGGCGATGACCCCGGTGGCGACGGCCAGCGCCGACGCCTCGACGAGAAACGCGATCTGGCGGGTCAGCCCGATCGCCGCCGTCGCCTCGAACCCGAGCCCCCGCACCATCAGCAGGTCGGCCACCCCGAGGCTCAGCTCGAGCACGTTGTAGAGCAGCGTCGGCCACGCGATAGCCCAGATGCGGCGGTAGGTCGCCGAGTCGGGGGCGTCGGGCGAAGCGGGGCCAGAGCGGTCAGGCGGCACGGTGGTGCTCCTCCCGAGGTCCGGGCCGCCCGGCGGCGACTTCCGAGGCCCAAGCCGTACGGTCGGGCGAGACGGCGTTCTCCCGTGCTGTCATTCCTCGTCCCGGCGCGCGCCGTGCCGCGGGTGTGGCGGGGCATCGGACCGTCCGCGGCAAACGGCACATCCTACTACCACCCGGTTCGTCTTCACCGGGTGGCGTTCTTCGCCCGGCCGGGCCGCTCCCGGGAGCGCGGTTCAGCACATAATCTCAACGCCCCTATGACCGCAGCCAGGTCCGCGCCACCGTCCGCCGACTCTCCGCCGTCCGCGCGGGCGCGCGCGGCGGCGGACCATGCGGTCACCAGCTACTTCGATGCCGTCGTCGACACCCTGGCCGACCTGGTGGCCTTCCGCACCGTTGTCGAGAACGGCGTGCCCAACCCCCGGAACCCGGAGTTCGTCAAGCTCAAGGCCTATCTGGCCGACGCCGCGGCCCGACTGGGGCTCGACTTCGAGGATCACGGGGCGGCCCTGGTGCTCGGGCTCGGCCGGTCGCCGGACCGCCTCGGCCTCCTGACCCACGCCGACGTGCGGCCCGCCGACGCGGCGGCCTGGCAGACCGATCCGTTCACCCTCGACCGCGACGCCGAGCCCGGGCGTCTGCTCGGTCGCGGGGTCGAGGACGACAAGGCGGCCGTCGCCGCCGCGCTCTACAGCCTGAGGGCGCTGCGAGACACGGGTCTGCCGGCGCGCCGCCGCGTCGAGCTGATCGTCTCGCTGCACGAGGAGTCCGACTGGACCCCGTTCCGCGAGTTCCTCGCCGGCTGGACGCCGCCGCCGCTCAACATCGCGCTCGACGCCCTCTACCCGGTGGTCACCGGCGAGTTCGGCGCCGGCGCGATCCGCGTCACCCTGCGCGACGGCGCGCCGTTCGTCTCCCCGGGAGAGCCGCGGCTCGTGTCGTTCACCGGCGGCGGCTATCTCTCGCAGGTGCCCGGTTCTGCCGAGGCGCTCGTCGCCGGCGCCGACGAGACCCTCGCGGCCGCCCTCGCTCGGGAAGCGGCCGAGGCCGAGGTTGGCTGGTTCGAGGTCGATCGGGGCGTCGCCGCCTTGGAGACGGATGCGGAAGGAGATACAGTCCGCATCCGATCCCACGGCGTCGCCGCCCACTCGTCCGCGCCGTGGACGGGCCGCAACGCCATCACCCAGCTCGCCGCCCTGCTCGGCCGCCACCCGTGGCCGCCGACGGCGGAGGGGACGATGGTGCGCTTCGTCAACGACATGGTCGGCGCCGGTCACCACGCCGAGCGCTTCGGCGACCTCGCCTACGCCCACGAGGTCATGGGCCGGCTGACGCTGACGCTCGCGACGGTGACCCCGGCCGACGGCGGTGGGCTGGTCGCGGCCATCAACGTCCGCCGCCCCGCCGGCCGGACCGCGCCGGCGGTCGAGAAGACCATCCGCGCCGCCCTCGACGCCTGGCGGCGGCAGACCGGCCTGTCGCTCGAGTGCGCCGCCGACATCGGCGACCCCTACTACGTCGAGTCGGCCCCGCACGTCCCGGTCCTGCTCGACGTCTTCCGCCACTACACCGGCCGGCCCGCGCCGGGCCCCATCTCGGTGGGCGGCGGCACCCAGGCCCGGCTGCTGCCCAACGGCGTGAACTTCGGTCCCGCGATGCCCGACGAGCCCTATACCGGCCACAGCGACCACGAGTTCATGACCGTCGACCGCCTGCGGCTGAACCTGCGCATGTACACCGCGGCCCTCGTCGAGCTGGCGGGTTAGGCGCGCGCGCCGGCGAAGGCACTGCCTCGGCAGGTTCGTCGCGTCGCGTGCCGGTGCCGGACGCGCCGGTCTCGGGCCCGTCGTCCGCAAACGAGGGGAGCGCTCCACGCTCACGGCGGGGCAGGGAGCGACGCTCCGTCGGTTGACGCCCCGGAAGTCCGGTTGCTAGTCTGTCTCGCTTGGAGATTCGACGATGGCACTGAACCGCGAGCAGATGGCGGCGCGCGCCGCCCGCGAGATCAGGGACGGCTACTACGTCAACCTCGGCATCGGGATGCCGACCCTGTGCGCGAACTACATCCCGGCCGGCGTCGACGCGACGCTGCAGAGCGAGAACGGTCTGCTCGGCATCGGGCCGTACCCGACCGACGACGAGATCGACCCCGACCTGATCAACGCCGGCAAGGAGACGGTGACCGCGGTGCCGGGGGCCAGCTACTTCAGCAGCGCCCAGAGCTTCGCGATGATCCGGGGCGGCCACATCGACCTCGCGATCCTCGGCGCCATGCAGGTCTCGCGGACCGGCGACCTCGCCAACTGGATGATTCCCGGGGCGATGGTCAAGGGCCCGGGCGGGGCCATGGACCTGGTGAGCGGCGCGAAACAGGTCCTCATCGTCATGGACCACGTGTCGAAGCGAGGCGACCTGAAGATCCTCGACGAGTGCAGCCTGCCCCTGACCGGCAAGGGGGTCGTCGACCGGCTCGTCACCTCGCTCGCGGTCATCGAGGTGACCCCGGACGGCCTGCGTCTGATCGAGCGCGCGCCCGGCGTGTCCGTCGACGAGATCCGCGCCGCCACCGAGCCCGAGTTGCTGGTGGACGGCGACGTGCCGGAAGTCTCGGTGCCGTAGTCCCGGTTCCGCATGATTGCTGGATGGACAACCGATTCGGAGGAGGCTGGAAGAGCATGACGAAATCGACTTGGCGCGGCATCCGCGTCATGGCCGCGGCGCTGATTGCGGGGGTGCTGGCGGCGGCCCCGACGACCGCCCAGGACGGCCCGGACCTGCCCGAGCAGTACCGCGAGCCCATTCCCTACCAGCCCGCCGTGCTCGGCCCCTACTCCTTCCCGATCTCGTCGGACGTCGCCGAGGCCCAGCAGTTCTTCGACCAGGGCATGCAACTGATGTACGCCTTCGCCAAGGTCGACGCGGTGCGGTCGTTCCGCCAGTCGTGGGCGAAGGACCCGGATTGCGCCATCTGCTACTGGGGCGAGGCCTGGGCCTGGGGCTCCTACCTCAACGGGCCGATGCGGCCGCCGGAGGCGCCCCACGCCTATGCCGCGCTCCAGAAGGCGATGGCCCTCGCCGCCGAAGGCCACGGCACCCCCCGCGAGCGCGACTACATCGACGCGCTGTCGGTGCGCTACGTCGAGAGCTTCGACGTGGCGAAGCGGCGCGACCAGGACGAGGCCTACGCCGAGGCGATGAAGGCGCTCTCCGAGCGCTACCCCGACGACCTCGACGCCGCCGCCCTCTACGGCGACGCCCTGTTCCTCCTCGAGCCGCGCCGCGGCACGCGCGACCTCGACGACCCCAACGTCCAGCGGCTGCACGGCGTGCTCGAGGGCGTGCTCGCCCGCGACATCGAGCACCCCGGCGCCTGCCACCTCTACATCCACGCCACCGAGTCGACCGTCGATCCGGGCAAGGCGGAGGCGTGCGCCGAGCACCTCGGCACCGCCATCCCCGGCGCGAGCCACATCAACCACATGCCGTCGCACACCTGGAACGAGGTCGGGCGGTGGGCGGACGGCGTGCGGGCCAACCTCCGGGCCTGGCACTCGGACCTGAAGGCGGCCGACGGCGGCGGCGAGGGCGTGGCCATCTATCCCACGCACAACCTGCACATGCTGCTGTTCGCGGCCTCGATGGACGGCCAGGGCGCCGTCGCCATCCAGGCCGGCAAGGACTACCAGCGGCTGACCGGCGACAGCGTGCACCACGTGCTGACGCTGCTGCGCTTCGGGCGCTTCGAGGAGGTGCTGGCGGTAACCGACCGGCCCGAGAACGAGGTCTCCGCGGGGCTGTATGACTTCGCCCAGGGCTACGCCCACCTGCGCACGGGCGCCGCCGACTTCGCCGACGTCTTCTTGAAGCGGGTGCAGAACCTCGCCGAGACCTCGGAGGCGCAGATGCGGTTCCATCCGGCCGAGAGGCTGCTCGGCGTCGTGGCCGGCATCCTCGAGGGCGAGCTGCTGCGCGAGCGGGGAGACACCGCCGGGGCGGTCGCCGCCTTCGAGCGAGCGGTCGAGCTGGACGACGCGCTGGTCTACGACGAGCCCGAACCCCTGCCGTTCGCGGCCCGGCACTGGCTCGGCGCGCTCCTGATCGAGCTGGAGCGCTACGCGGACGCCGAGCGGGTGTACCGCGACGAGATCGCCGACCATCCCCACAACGGCTGGTCGCTGCTCGGCCTGAAGGTCGCCGTCGAGGCGCAGGGCCGGACCGACGCGGCGGTCGACGCCGACCTCGAGGCGAGCTGGGCGCGGTCGGACACCTGGATCAAGGCGTCGCGGTTCTGAGTTCCACTCGGCGCTGACGCAGCAGAACTCCTCGTAGTCGGTCCTTGCCGGCGAGCCGGACGGGGCCGTGCAGGGGCGGGGGAGCGGCTCTGGCCGCTGGCGGCCCAGCCGGGAGGCGGGGGGCGACGGTTCGCCGGTGAAGCAAGGCGCGGGACAGCCTCCGCAGGACCGCCGGTTGGTGCGGCATCCGGCCAACCCGGCGCGTTGACGGGAACCCGGGGGCGGGGTTCGGGGAACGGTCCACCTCTCCGGCGCGTCCAAGGTGACAAGGAGACTTCGAATGATGCGAGCCGTCTTCGTCGTTCTCGTCGCCGTTGCCGGACTCCAGATCGGTTGCCTGTTGACGACGGTGGGCACCATCGTCCGCGGCGAGAGACCCGCTCCGGTTTCCGCCGCCCACCTGCCGCCGAGCGGGGCCACGGCGGAGGGCGACCTCGCGGCGTCGCCGCGGCGCGGCGAGTTCGTCGAAGTCCCGGTTCCCGGAAGCGAGGTGCCCGTCCGCACGTGGGTGGTGCGGCCCGAGCGGTCGCCCGCGCCGGTCGTGGTCGTCGTTCACGACGTCTACCGGGTGGGGAGCTGGGTGCGGGGCATCGCCGACGCCCTCGCGGCCGAGGGGTTCCTCGCGGTCGCCCCGGACCTCCCGTCGGGTCTGACGCCCGAGGGGAGCATCCTGGGCGGCGAGGACGGACTCTTCCCCGCCGTCGCGATGATCGGGCCGGGGACACGCACGCGCCGGCTCGACGCCGTCCGTTCCTGGGCCCTCGACCTGTCGGCCGCCGACGGGAACCTCGGTCTCGTAGGCTTCAGTTGGGGCGGGTCGGCCGGCTTCGCCTACGCGGTCGAGCAGCCCGAGCTGGACGCCCTGGTCGTCTTCTACGGCGACGCGCCCCGGCTGGAATCGGACTACGAACGAATAGAAGCCCCGGTCCTCGGCCTGTACGGCGGCGAGCTCGAGACGGCCGGCACGCTGCCTCGGGCGAGGGAGGCGATGGCCGCCGCCGGCAAGTCGTTCGAGGGCATCGTCTACGACGGGGCCACCGTCTTCCTGAAGGCCCAGACCGGTCTGGAAGCCAACCTGCGTGCGACGGAGGACGCGTGGCCGCGCACCCTGGCGTTCCTGCGGGAGCATCTGGCGGAGTAGCCGCAGGATTCCCCCTGCTCGTTCGGTGCTGGCGCCCGGCGCGGCTTTGGTGACGGCGCCGGCTCGACGGCTATTCCGGCATCCGGAACACCGCCGCGTAATGGGCGCCCAAGGGCCAGTCGACGGTCTCGACGTGGGTCAGCCCGGCCGCGGTGACCTCCGCCACCACCTGCTCGTCGTCGGCCCAGTGCGGCCAGCCCCGGAGAGGGCGCAGGAGGCCGTTGAACTCGATCTCGATGATGGCGAGGCGGCCGCCGGGCTTGAGCGCGGCGTGGAGGCTGGCGTTGGTGGCCGCCGTGTCGGTCAGGTGGTGATAGACGCGGCGCAGGAAGATCGCGTCGCAGCACTCCGGTGCGAGGTTCGTCTCGCGCTCGCCGGCCTCGACCACGGTGACGTTGTCGAGGCCGGCGGCGGCGACGGCGGCCCGGATGGCGTCGCGGCGGTTCGCCGCCAGCTCGGTGGCGAACACGTGGCCGGACTCGCCGACCACGGCGGCCATCTCGATGCTCAGCCATCCGTCGCCGGCGCCGACGTCGGCCACCACGTCGCCGGGCTGGAGGTCGAGCACGAGAGCAAGGCGTTCGACCTCACCCTCGTCGTCCCCGCCGGTGAGCTCGAGAACCAGGATCGCGAGGACGGCGCCGCCGAGGAAGAGGGCGACGGACTTCGTTCGTTTCATCGCGCTATTGTGACGCGAGTAGGCTCCCGGAGTTCCGGGCCGGTTCCGCACGCCCAGCGTAAGACAGGCGCGGGTGGGGTCTTCGGGGTCTTCCGTGGCGTTCCGGCGCGGTGGCTGCCACCGCCGCGACCGAGGTAGACGGGGCGGGCTCGAACGGGGCGCTGGAGCTGCTCGGCCCGGCAGTCGCCATCACGGCTACCGCGATGGTCGGCCGCCCCTTCGCGGTCCACAGGTCACCACGCCAGCGCGGACCCGCATCGCCGCAACTCCTCCCGCCGCCGCTCGTAGTCGGGCATCACGCGACCCACCGCCTGCCAGTAGTCGCGGCCGTGGCCACGGTGCCGCAGGTGCACCAGCTCGTGGACGACGACGTAGTCGACGAGGCGCATCGGGGCCTGGACGATGCGCCAGTTGAGGCGGATGGTGCCGCGGTTGTCGCAGCTTCCCCAGCGCTTCCGCTGGTCGGCGACGACGACGCGGGGCGGCGCGACGCCGGCCTTCGCGCGCCACGCCTCGACTCGTTCGGGCAGCCGCTCAGCCGCGTGGCGCCGGAACCAGGCGACGAGGGCGGTGCGCACCTGGGCGGCCTGCCGGGCACCGGCCGGCGCGGGCACGTGAAGCCAGCCGCCGCGCAACTTCGCCGCGCCGGTCGCGGCCGTAGCGTCGGGATGCACCTTCAGGCGGTAGTGCCGGCCGAGATAGAGCACGCTCTCGCCGCTGACGAACTCGCGCGGCGCGGGGGGCGGGCCGTGGCTCTCGGCGCGCCGGAGGCGCTGCACGATCCACCGCGCCTTGCGGGTGACGATCTCGTCGAGCCGGGCGCTGGCGAGGCGCACCGGGGCCACCACCAGGACGCTGCCGCCGGGATCCACCGTCACCGCCACCGTCTTCTTCCGCCGGGGGCTGCGGCGGATGGCGTAGGGCAGTCGCCGGCCGCCCCAGGTGACGGCGGAGCTCTCGGGCGCGTTCATCGGTCGTCTCCACAGCTCGACGAGACGGCGGCGGCGCATGTCTCGGGCGCGTTCATCGGTCGGTCCTCACCTTCGCGAGGTCCACGATGTCGGCGGCGAGGCTCTCCACCGAGTCGCCGGCGACGCCGCTGGCCCGGAGCTGCCGCTTGATGCGGCTGCGCATCTGCCGCTGCACGTCGTCCTTCTGCCACCAGTCGACGAGGTCGGTGAACGGCGCGACCGCCTCGTCGAGGAGCGACGCGAGGTCGCGGTTCGCCCCGTCGTAGGTGGCGGAGTCCTCCCGCGCGCTCATCGGTCGGTGCTGCTCGAGCAGGCCGTAGATGGCGAAGCCGCGTGCGTCGAGCCCGAGGTTCTCGGCCTGCGACTGCTCTCCCTTGAGCTCTTCGCGCAGGCTGCTCAGCAGCTCGAGCTGCCTGGCCGCGTCCAGCCGTTCCTGCCGCCGCGCGGCGATGATCTCCTCCAGCCGCTCGCGCAGTGACTGGTAGAAGGCTGGGTTCTCCTCGGCTCGCACGCTGATCTCGTGGCGGATGGCGTGCTCCATCTCGCTCGCCTTCGCGTCGTCGGTCGCGAGCGCGTCGACCTTCTCGTCGAACTCGGGCGAGAAGAGCTGCACCTCCTTGACGAGGATCTGGATTCCGTCGGCGACGACCGCGTCGGCGATCAGCGCGCGCACCTTCTCGCCGCAGCCCGCCAGGTCGAGCCGGTCGTCGCGGTAGCGGGCGCGCGCGGTGCCGC
This sequence comes from Vicinamibacterales bacterium, assembly GCA_965207615.1. Lineage (GTDB taxonomy): Bacteria > Acidobacteriota > Vicinamibacteria > Vicinamibacterales > UBA8438 > JAJEEA01. The sequence goes on along the minus strand of CBDBMZ010000003.1, from coordinate 4,420,343 downwards.
GGATCTTGCCGAGCCAGCGCAGGTCGGCGTGGTAGGCGAGGGCGCGCGGGTCGGGCAGCAGCATGTCCATCGACTGGCCGAAGCGCCGGAACGCGAGGTCGAACCCGGCCCGGACGTCCTCGGGCTCGAGCACCCGCACACAGGCGTCGAGGTCGTTCGTGTCGGCGACCGTCGCGAAGAACTTCATCGCCGCCGCGTGCCGGCTCTCGAGCCGCGGCAGCTCGTCGACGTTCGGCGTCAGCGCGCCCTGCACGTCGGTCGTCGAGAAGACGGCCAGCGCGTCCTGCAGCTTCGCCGACACGCCCCAGTAGTCGACGACCAGCCCGTAGGTCTTCTCCTCGCCCAGCGGGCGGTTCACACGGGCGATGGCCTGCAGCAGCGTGTGGTCCTTGAGCGGCGCGTCGAGGTAGAGCACCTGCTCGACCGGCGCGTCGAAGCCGGTGAGCAGCATGTCGCAGACCACGAGGACCGACGGCCGGTCGCTGCGGTCCTTGAACCGCTCGATGGCCCGGTCCTGCTCGTCCTTGCGCAGATGCCAGCGGGCCAGGCGCGCCTCGTCGTTGTGGCCGGCCGACATGATGAGGGCCGACTCGGGGCCGTTCAGCCGGTCGAGCGTCTCCTTGAAGGTGACCGCGGTGTGGCGGCTCGCCGCGACCACCTGGGCCTTGAACCGGTTCGGGGCGATGAACCGCGTGAAGTGGTCGATGAGGTCGAGGCAGACCGCCTCGATGCGGCGCGGGGCGCCGGCCACGGCCTGCTCGGTCGCGAACCGCTGCCGGATGGCGGCGCGTTCCTCGTCGGTGCGGTCGGCGAAGACGCGGTCGAAGACCTGGTCGAGGGTCTGCCCGATGATCTGCAGCTCGGGCAGCCGGCTCTCGTAGAAGATGGGGACCGTCGCCTTGTCGCGCACCGCCTGCTCGATGGTGTAGGTGTCGATGTAGGGGCCGAACGTGCGCAGGGTGCTGCGGTCCTTCTTGTCGATGGGGGTGCCGGTGAAGCCGAGGAAGCAGGCGTTGGGCAGCGCCTGCCGCATGTTGGCGGCGAGGCTCTTGTACTGCGTGCGGTGGGCCTCGTCGACCATCACGAAGATGTTGGCGGCCTCGGACAGGGTCGGATGGACCGCGTCCCGGCGGGCGGCACCGCCGGCGCCGGTGATCTCCTGGAACTTCTGGATCGTCGTCATCACCGTCCGGCCCGTCGGGTGCTCGAGGATCTCGCGCAGGCCGCGCACGCTGTCGGCCCGCTCGGGGTTGGGGAACCCGCACGTCTCGAACACCCCGGCGATCTGCCGGTCGAGCTTGGTGCGGTCGGTGACGATGACCACCGCCGGCTGCTGCTGCGCCTCGTCGCGGCGCAGCTTGAGGGCCAGCCACAGCATGGTCAGGCTCTTGCCCGACCCCTGGGTGTGCCAGACCACGCCGCCCCGCTCGCTCGGCCGCCGCGCCGTCCGGATGCGCCGCATCGCCTCGTTCACGGCGATGAACTGCCGGTAGCGGGTCAGCTTGCGGACGGTGCGGCCGCCCTCCACCTCGAACACCACGAAGTTCCGCACGACGTCGAGGAGGTTGCGCGGCTCGAGCAGCCCGTAGAGCAGGACGTCCTGCTGCGTCGGCGCGCGCCCGAGCCGCTCGCCGAGCTGCGCCACGGTCAGGGGGTACGGTTCCTTCCATTCGAGGAAGAACCGCTCGGGCGTCCCCACCGTGCCGTAGACGGCGCGCTCGCCGCAGGTGCCGACCAGGATCTGCGCCGCCTCGAACAGCCGCGGCGCCCCCTGGTCCTTCCAGCGCGTGTCGGCCTCCTGGTAGCGGCGGAGCTGCTTGACCGCCTCGGCCTTCCACGCGTCGCCGATGGTGGGGCTCTTGCACTCGATGACGGCGAGGGGCAGGCCGTTGACGAACGCCACGACGTCAGGGATGACGTGCTTCTTCGACCCGAGCACCCGGTACTGACGGGTGACGATCCACTCGTTCCGCTCGGGCCGTTCGAAGTCGAGGAACCGGACGGTGTGGCTCTTGCGCCCGCCGCCCCGGTCCTGCTCGATCGCGATGCCGTAGGTGAGCGACGTGTAGAGCGTCTGGATCGCCTCGGCGAGGCTGGCCGCGGGGACTTGCGTCACCGCCTTCACCGCCTTGGCGACGTTCGCCTCGGACAGCCAGGGGTTCAGCCGCTTCAGCGCGGCGGCGAGGCGGCCGGCGAGGACGGTCTCCTTCAGGCTCGCGCGCTCGGGCTCGAGGGCCTCGGGCGGGACGTAGGTGTAGCCGAGCGACTGCAGCAGCTCGACCGCGGGGTTCTCCGCGAGGTGAAGCTCGTCCCAGCCGGTCGGCTTGGGGGTCATGTCTCGGTGTGTCAGCGGCCGGCGGGCAGAATGGGCATCAGTAGGCCGAGCCGCGGTGAGACGCCGCGATCATCGAGACCACTCGTTCGCCGTCGTCGATCTCGTAGAAGAACCGCCACGAGCCGATCCGGTATCGCCACGTCTCCGGCGCATGGCCCTTCAGCTTGCGAATGTGCGGTCCGAAGTGAGGATGCTCGCGCAGCCGCGGATACACCGACCTCCGCAGCCTGTCGGCGATCCGTTCATGACCGGCCCGGACCATCGCCAGCAGGTCCTTGCGGAACCGCTCGGTCTCGAAGATCCGGTAATCATGCAACGAAGGCGCCCTTGCGCTGCCGGGCCTGCCGAGAGCCGGTCCGCAACCGCCGGACCAGCGCATCGTCGTTCAGAATCTCGGCCATTTCCGCATCGTCGACGAACTGCGCCTCCCGAACGCGCTCCAGGGCGGCCGTGGCGATGAAGTTCGACAGCGAGCGCCGTTCCGCTGTCGCCGCCTCCCGCAGCTCTTCGTACGCGTCCTGCTCCAACCGCAAGGTCACGGTCCTGGCCATGCCCCATCTCCCCTCAGGGCGCACTCCCGCACCCCTGGACAGTCGCACCGTCGTCGATCGCCTATGATACTCAATCGAAGCGATCGGAACGTGACATGGCGCGACGCACGCGAGACTGGAACGAAGGACTGGCGCAGGACGTTCGCGACCCCGAGTTCGCGCGGGATTTCCTCCTCGCGGCGATGGACGAGGGCGTTCCGATTCAGACCGCCCTCGGGAACGTGATTCGGGTGATGGGCGTCAGGGAATTCGCAGAGCAGGCGCGGATGGCGAGCCCGAACGTGCTCCGGGCGATTCACCCGAGGCACAATCCGGGCGGCGCGCCCGCCGCCGTGCTGCTCGGCGTCGAAGGCCAGGACTGGGAGACGACGATTCTCGAGACCAGTCCGGAGTTCTGGGAGTTCATCCGAACGCGCCGCGAGGAGCCGATTCTCTCGGCCGATGAACTCGCGTGCCAGACGAAGGCTACCGCGATGCGCCTGACCGCACCCGACGGGACGGGCTGAGCAGGAACCGGCTCGTCAGCGACGACCTTCGCGAATGGCAGCGAGGATTTCGTCGGTGCTCATGTCGATGCGCCGCCATCGCCGGCGTTCGGCACGGAAGCGCGCGACCGCCTCCTCCCGCGAGGTCCGCTCCGGGCGACCCGGCGGCACGAGATGCGCGATTGCCTTCCCGTAGCGGGTGATCGCCACTGTCTCCCCGTTCTCGACCGCCCGCAGCAGCTCTGCCCAACGCGTCCTGGCTACGGTCGCTTGAACTCTACGCATACTGCGTCTGCAAAGCGGTCATGTGACTGTACACGGTACCACGCGGTCGCTCCCGATCCGAGCCTCGCCCTCGCCGCTCAGTCGGTGGCGCCCCGCCGAACGAACCGCAGCGTCACTCCGCAGGCCGCAGCGATCTTCGTCACCGTCCCCAACCGGGGGTCCCGGTTCCCCGACAAGCCGCGGGACAGGGCCACACGGTCGATGTCGGCTCTCCGTGCGATGGCGGAAACACCGCCCTGGGCCGCCGCCACGTTCCGAAACGCCTTCATCAACAGTCGCGGGTCGCCGTCGGACTCCTCGATCGCAGCGTTGAGGTACGCGGCGACGTCCTCGGGTGTCCGGAGATACTCGCTGGCCTCATGGGTTCTGACGGGCATGCCGCTTCTCCTGTCCGTATGCCTTCCAGAGGGCGTGCGCCGTTTCGATGTCGTGCGTCTGACGCCTCTTCGTTCCACCCGCCAAGAGGACGACCAGGTCATTTCCGTCCCGGCCATAGTAGACGCGGTAGCCGGGGCCTCTGTCGATCCGCAGCTCGAACACGCCCCGGCCGACTCCGCGGTGATCTCCGAAGTTGCCCAGTTCGACACGGTCGAGACGTGTCTGGACATGAGCGCGAATCTCTTGCGCTCTGGAGGCGGAACCAGCGGTCGAACCGGTCCGTGTCGTCAGCCGTGATGTAGCGGACGGTCTTGATCACACATGCCATTGTGTAGCCATTTGGCTACACTGAGTCAAGAGGAAAGGCGTGAGCACCATCCACGTCGGACCCATAGGCACCACGACCGGCTAGTTAAGCTAAAGGGGCCGCCAAGACCGCCGTCCCGACGCACAAGCAGCGCGCGCCGCGCCCGATCAGGAACGTTTCCTTGATGCCCGCCGTCGTCCGGGGAATCGCGAGCTAAGCTCTCTCGGTGTCGGGAGTGATTCTGAGTTCGCCATTGAGGAGCACCGACATGAGGGCTGCCTTGACGACCCGTAATTGGCTCAACAGGACTCGCTCGATGTCCTCGCGGGAACCAATCGCCTCGATGTTCTCAGTAATCGTTGTTTGTTCCGTGAGGTCTGGCATTGCGATCTTGAGATTTGCGAACCGCTTTACACCGAGATGAGCAACCGACGTGGTCTGCCTTGCGATACCCGAGAACACGCCGGAATAGAAGTAGTGCCTAAACATCCAAAAGGCGAATCTGGTCGCGATTTCGTGTCCGGCCCGAAATCGAACCAGAGTGTTTTGGAAACAGCAGTCTTGAGGGTCACCTGAGTACTGCGCGCATCTTCCCACAAGATTCTTGCTTTGTCCTTCGTTCAGCAGTAGATCGCCCGGCACAAGCCTGTAGCGCCTGTACTCTGCTTCCGTGAACTGCATCGACAGCAAACTGTTCGTATCGATGTAGCCGTCGTACACGTTTGCTACGCGCAGGTATGAGCGTGGTCTCCCCTGCGCGCTAGGTGAACGTTGCCTTCCAGCCTCCACAATCCCGGCTTGACCGATACGGACCACACGCCATTTCTCCGGTATTTTGCCAATGTCCGTCTGCTTGAATCGCGTGTGTCGCCCCGGCAGGCCCCGCGTGAGCAGCTCTTGCATCAGGCCGCGCTTGACGACCTGCACCTGGTCGATGACCGCCTGGGTCTTCTCGATGACGTCGTCCACCGAGGCGAGGATGGCGGCGATCTTGCATTGTTCTGCGAAGGGTGGAAGCGGGAAGCTAAACGCTCCGAGCTGGGCCCAGGAGGTTCTGGGCATCTTGGTGCCGGACGACGTGGCAACCGCGTGCTGTTGCAGGGGCCTCCATTGGGCGAGCTGGGCGAGATACTGGGTGTCGAGCGCACTTGTGGCGAACAGTGGCAGTATGTCGGTGGAGCACAAGCCATCGAACGGTGCCGGAGCGGCCTTGCGCAGATACGGGCGGAGTTTTCCGAACAGCACGTCCCCAGTGCGAAAAGCCGTCTTTGCGCTGGCCGCCGCGCCGGCCTCGGCCCATCCGAGCAGAACCGGACTTCCCTGCGCAAGATGTTCAAGGGCAACGTAAGGGCGATTGTCCGTTGCTGTGGGAACGACCCTCTCAACTCGCTGGCCGGCGACGTCAGAGAGATGCACCGAGCGCCAGCCCTCAGGCATCATAGCCCAACTCGGTGAGGTATCGGTTCATGGTCGCCTCGGCGCCCGCCCGGCCCCTCTCCAGCTCTCGGAGCTTCCGCACGGCGGCCGCGACGTCTATGTGCTGCTCCTCCTCGGAGGTGTCCACGTACCGGCTGATGTTCAGATTCCAGTCGTTCTGTTCGATCTCAGCGACTGGCACGACCCGGGCATACTTGTCCACCTCGGCGTAGTCGTGGAACGTCGTGGAGATGTGGTCGATGTCTTGGTCGCGCAGGCGGTTCTGGTTGCTTCCCTCGTCGAACTCGCCGGACGCGTCGATGAGCAACACCTTGCCTTTGCGCGTCGATTGCTTGTTCCTGTTCAACACCAGGACGGAAGCCGGAATTCCGGTGCCGTAGAAGAGGTTCGGCGCGAGGCCGATTACGGCCTCGAACAGGTCCTCCTGCAGCAGCCGCTGGCGGATCTCCCCTCCGCGCTGCCGCGGAACAGCACGCCGTGCGGCATCACGACACCGAGTCTGCCACGGGTGTTCAACACCGCCACCATGTGCTGCACGAACGCCAAGTCGCCCTTCGTCTTCGGCGGCACGCCGAACCGAAACCGCCCGTAGCCGTCGCTCTCCGCGACCTCGCGTCCCCACTCGTCGAGGCTGAACGGCGGATTGGCGATCACCCGGTCGTAGAGCAGCAGCTCGCCCTCGTCGACCAGCTTGGGGTCGCGGATCGTGTCGCCCTTCTCGATGCGGGCGTCGGGCAGCCCGTGGAGCAGCATGTTCATCTTGCAGATGGCCCACGTGCCGAGGTTCTTCTCCTGGCCGTGGAGGGTCAGGTTGCGCGGGTTGCCCTTCTTCCGCTCGATGTGGTGGGCGCACTCGATGAGCATGCCGCCGGAGCCGGCGGTGGGGTCGCAGATGCGCATGCGCTCGGTCGGCGCGAGCAGCTCGACGATGAGCTTGACGACCATGCGGGGCGTGTAGAACTCGCCGCCCTTCTTGCCGGCGTCGTCGGCGAACTGCTCGATGAGGTACTCGTAGGCGCGGCCGAGCAGGTCGGGCTCGGCCATGCGGTCGTTGCGCAGCGAGACCTGCGAGAAGTGCTGGACGAGGCGCGCGAGCACGGTGTCGCGGTTCTTCGCGTCGCCGAGCCTGCGCTCGTCGTTGTAGTCGATGCCGGCGAGGACGCCCTCGAGCGCGGGGTTCTGCTCCTCGAGGGCCGCGCACGCCTTGTTCAGCGTCTCGCCGATGTTGGTGGCGGTCTTCAGGATGGCGTCCCACCGCGCCCGGTTCGGCACGAAGAACTCGTGCTCGTCGGGGTCGGTCCACGCGACGTCGTGGGAGAATCCGCGGGCGACGAGCTTCTCTGCCTCCTCCTCGAACCGGTCCGACAGCCGCTTCAGGAAGAGCAGGCCGAAGATGTAGGTCTTGTAGTCGCTGCTGTCGATCGACCCGCGCAGGATGTCGGCGGCCGACCAGAGGTATCGCTCGAGCTGCTCGACACCCAGCGTCTCCGGCGGCGGGTCGGCCTTCTCGACGGGCGGTTCAGGCGGCGCCGCCCCGGCTCCTCGGGCGTTTCTCGATTCGGACGTCTTCACCGCTGGCGCGGCCGCCGCCGCCCTCGCGCGTCGGGCGTTCTTCGATGCCGCGGTCGGGCTGATGAGGCGCTCGACGAGGTCGCCCTTCTTGCGGCCGGAATCGTCGAGGCCGAACGCCCGGCACAGCTCCTTCAGGCGGTTCAGCGAGAGCTCCCACGCCATCTCGTCGAGTGCAGCCCTCCGGGAACCGGCCAGCGCGTCGACGAGCTGCGACCTCACGCGCCGGTCGTAGACGTCCAGGTCGTGGTAGTCGACGTAGACACGGAGCTCGTCGCGGGTCAGCTTCGAGAGGATGGCGCGTTTCGTCGGCATCGATGCGATCGTCAAGGTTGAGTTCCGGGCGGTCGGCGGCCGCCGAAGGCGCCCTACGCTACCATCCATCGGGCATCTACGCTACCGTCCATCGGGTCTTCGTGCTTCCTTCACTCACTCACGCCTGCAACGGCCGGGTCGGACGGCTCGTCGGCGAACTGCTGCTCGTCGAGCGCAACGCGCCGCTGTTCCCGGTTCCCCGAATAATTATCATTTGTGATATATATGCTCGGTAGTCTGCGATGTCGCTGAGCGTCCGAGAGTACCAGACCGTCGACGGAGAGATTCCGTTCCGACAATGGCTGGCGACGCTCGACCGCTCAGTCAAGGCGAGAATCCAGGCGCGGGTGCTTCGCTTCGAGGCCGGGAACCTCGGGGACCACAAGGGCGTGGGAGCCGGGGTTCTCGAAGCGCGAATCATGACCGGCGCCGGCTACCGGATCTACTTTGGCCGGGACGGGGCATCGCTCGTGCTGCTTCTCGCCGGCGGGATGAAGGCGTCGCAGGCCAGGGACATCCGCCGCGCTCAGGACTACTGGCGCGACTACCTGGAGAGGGCGTGATGGCACGACGCAGTCGAGACTGGAACGAAGGGCTCGCGCGGGACCTTCGCGACCCCGATTTCGCGCGCGATTTTCTCCTCGCGGCCATGGACGAGGGCGTTCCCATCCAGACCGCCCTCGGGAAGGTGATTCGGGCGATAGGCGTGAAGGAGTTCGCGGAGCAGGCGCAGATGGCGGGTCCGAACGTCCTGCGCGCGATCAACCTGCGGCACAACCCGACCCAGGCCACGCTGAACCGCCTGCTGAAGCCGCTCCGGCTGCGGCTCAGTCTGGCCAGGCTCGACGGCCCCGGAAGCCGTCACGCCGCTTGAGTCCGGTCCGCTTGCGTGTCGGCGAGGCCCCGCGATCAAGACTCCCCGCGGCGCGTTCAGTTGGTCGATCTCCCCACGAACCTAACCGCCACGACGCAGGCCGTGGCGAAACCTACGTCGACGCACCGAGGCGCGCGAGCACGGTGTCGCGGTCGAGTCGAGCCTTGCGGGGAACCGGCCAGGGCGTCGACGAGTTGCGAGTTCACGCAGCCGGTCGTGGACGACGTCGCCGCATTCGAACCAGTTTGCTATTATCGAAAGCTTGACTTTCCGCTAATTGCATGAGGCTCCATTCGCGGACCCGCAAACAAGGACGATGAAAGAGCCGGAACGGCGGCCCCACGGGCGCCTGGTGCGACAGCCCGGCGGACATGCAGCCTTCATCCCTGCCCCGCTGCCGCCGCCTTTCGCGTGGGACAACGAGCTCGTGACCGCGCTCTCCACCGCGGACCTCGCCGTCGGCCGGCTGGGGGGCGAAGGACGGCGGCTGCCGAACCCGCACCTGCTGATCCGGCCGTTCGTGCGCCGCGAGGCCGTGCTGTCGAGCCGGATCGAGGGCACGGTGTCGGGCCTGGGCGATCTGCTGGCCGCCGAAGCCGGCGCACGCGTCCGGCGGAACGCGGCCGATCTGCACGAGGTCGGCAACTGCGTCGAGGCGCTCGAGAACGCGGTCGAGCGGCTCGGAACGCTCCCGCTGTCGCTGCGACTCGTCCGCGAAGCGCACCGGCTGCTCATGACCGACGTACGGGGCGACGCCGCGACGCCCGGAGAGTTCCGGCTCACGCAGAACTGGATCGGGGCCCCCGGGTCCACGCCGTCCACCGCGATCTACGTGCCGCCTCCGGCCGACGCGTTGGCCGAGTGCCTGAAGGCCTGGGAGCGGTTCCTGCACGACAGGACGCTTCCCACGCTGGTCCATGCCGGCTTGGCGCACGCGCAGTTCGAGGCCATCCATCCGTTCCTGGACGGCAACGGCCGGGTCGGACGTCTCGTCGTCACCCTGCTGCTCGTCGAGCGCGACGTCCTCCCGGCGCCCCTGCTGTACCTCAGCGCCTGGTTCGAGGCGACTCGATCCGAGTACTATGCGCGCCTGCTCGGGACCACCCGGGCCGGCGAGTGGAAGGAGTGGCTGATTTACTTCCTCCGCGGGGTCGCGGTGGAAGCCGAGGATGCAACGAGGCGCATCCGGCGGATCGACGCCCTGGTGGCGGAGTGGCGAGGGCTGCTCGCGGGAGAGAAATCGAGGCTGCCGGAGGCGCTTCTGGGACTCTTCACCGAGAATCCCTTCTGGACGACGACGCGGGTCGCCAAGCGGCTCGACGTCGCGTTCACGACGGCAGGCCGCGCCATCGACCGGCTCCAGGCCGCGGGCATCGTCTCACCGGTAGGCGGCGCGCGGCGAAACCGCCTGTACTGTGCCGAGGCCATGCTGACGCTGCTCGAGAGCGATGAGCCGGAAACCGGGACACGGTGAGTCACCATGATCGAGCCCGTCGCACGACTCAGGATCGAGCTGCAGGAGATTGAACCGAAGGTGTGGCGTCGCGTCGACGTGCCGCTGTCGTCGACGTTGCTGGCCCTGCACGACGTCATCCAGGTCACGTTCGGCTGGACGAACTCGCACCTGTTCGAGTTCGAGGTCGGCGACCGCGTCTACGGCGATCCCATGCTCGACGAGGATCTCTACGACCAGCGGGTGTACAAGGCCAGGAGCATCCGCCTGAAGTCGCTTATGGAGCGTGGAGTCGAGCGGTTTCTCTACCTCTACGACTTCGGCGACAGCTGGACGCATGACATCTCCATCGAGTCGGTTCGCGACGGCGACGCCGACGTCGACTACCCCGCGTTCGTCGGCGGCGAGCGGCGCGGCCCACCCGAGGACTGCGGCGGCGTCGTCGGCTTCATGGAGTTTCTGGAAGCGGCGCTCAATCCGCTCCACGAGGAGCACCAGGCGATGGTGCGGTGGTACGGGAAGCCGTTCGTCCCGCTCGACATCGACGAGGAGCGCATCAGACTGGTTCTCTCCTCGATGGCGGCTCGCCGTCTGGGACCCCTGAAGAGTCATCGCGGCGGGGCGCGGCGACGTTCCACCTGACGGCGTATCCGGACCTCCATGCTGACCCTACCGTTCCAGCCGGCTGCTGTACGGGTATTGCTCGGCAAGAGACTCCTGGAACCTCCGAAACGCGGGCAGGTGTCGCAGCGGAGCGTAGTCGGAGATGTACTCGGCGACGCTCACGCGCCGATCCACGATCGATCGCTTGAAGTTCCGGCCGCGGCGGCCGGTGGGCGAGCCCGCCGTTCGGAAGAGCAGCTCGTCCAGGCGCTCCTTGGGATTGCGGATGCCTTCGATGTCGCCGATGGCGGGCACCGGAACGCGCGAGGAGGGTGAGCCGGCCGCCTTGGCGACCGCGGCGCCGTCGAAGAGGATCCAGGCTTCCGACATCTGGACGGGCACGACGGGCACGACGTTCGGCCGGGTTACCGCCTCGAACTCCCTCATGCGCTCCTGCAGCGAGAGGTTCTCGGAGTCCCGGTGCACGAAGACCAGCATGACGCCCGACTGGTAGGCGCCGAGGAAGTCGACCACGCTGCCGCGCCGTTTCCGGAACTCCGGCTCCAGGATCTCCACGTCGGGGTCGAGCCGGTGTATCGCCCACTGGATGACCGGTACGAGCAGTCTGTCCGTTCCTCCATCGGCCACAACGGACCAGGTCAACTGGCGATTCACTTGACCGATCCGAACTTGAGCTTCAGTTGACCCAGCTCGCGATTCACCGGCGAGCCGCCGATGAAGTCGGCAACTGCCTGTCGGTTGATGGGTGCTGCGGTCGATTCAGCGCCGTTTGGCGCCGCGGCCCGCCACGTATCGGTGATCGGCCGAAACGTGCTGATCGGGCCGTCCTGGCTGGTGATCGCCCGCTCGACGAACACGAGCTCGTCGAACGAGAGTTGGCGGGCCACCTCGGGAGAATGGGTATTCAGCACGACTTGGCGCAACGGGTTGTCGTCGCCGACCGAGTCGTCGATGTCGACCGCGTACTCTCTGAGAAGCTCGGCCAGATTGGGTACGCGCGACGGATGAATGCCGTTCTCGGGTTCCTCGATGCACAGCACGGCGCGGTCCTCGACATCCACCAGCATCAGCACGAGGGCGATGTACCGTAGCGTTCCGTCCGAGAGGGAGCGCCCATAGAGCCAGTTGTCTACCCCGGAGACGCGAGCCCGCAGGGCGAGTTGATCTCGCACGTCGTCAGAGTAGACGCTCAGTTCTGCAATATCCGAGTTGAGCTGCCGGAGCCGGAACAGGATTTCGGCTTCTGCGTTGGGGTTCCTCGTGGCGAGGCCATGGAGCGTGCCGGCAAGGTGGCCGCCGGAAGCCGAGACGTGGGTCGGCGCGGACCGGCTGTCAGGCGTCCGCATTGCGCTCGGCTCGAGATGGAGTATTCGCCAGGACGACATTTCCCGCTTCGCGGCCAGGACGGTTGGGTAGTCGGACGTGTTCGTGCCTCCGACGACCGTTAGTGGAGATCTGCCGACCGGCGCCGGACGTCCGCGGCTTCCGCCGTCGCCGTGGAGCTGGATTCTGTCCTCCTTGGTGGAGATGAGCGGCCCGCCCCAACGCCCTCCCAAGGCGACCGATTTCCTGAAGTCCTTGGCACAGTCGAACCCGATGAAGCTCTTGGAATCCCCGAGTTTCGCGTGGGTCAGACTCTCGTACTCCACCAGCAGCCGGTCGGCCTCCGATGCGTATCGAAGCCTCACGGTATACGTCAGAAGCGTCGTGCTCGGCTTCGCCGATTCGCCGAAGTCGTCCATGACTACCGGAGGCACCACCATGTCCGCCGACAGCTCGATTCGGCGATCGGGGTGCCGACCGAACACCAGGTCGAGAGGCGAGTAGCCGCCGTCACTGGTGCGCCTCACCTCGGTGGCCGCGTCGGAGATGTCGCGTTCGGTCAACGCGCTCAGGAAGTGGATCGCGTCGAACAGGTTGCTCTTGCCGACGCCGTTGTGGCCGATGAAGCAGGTGCACGGCCCGAAGCGGACGTGCGCTTCGCGGATGCTCTTGAAGTTCTTGATCGACAGGGCTACGAGCATTGTCGGTTGGGAACGCTAGAGCTACAGCGTGAACACGTCGGCGACGCGAAGACGGAAGCCGGGCAACAGGGGCGCGCCGTTGAGGGTGTCAGCCGCCGTGAGGCGTTGCGGCGCACGGTCTCCCTGGTGGACCGTCACCGATTCGTCCCGGGGGTCCGCCACCCACACGACGCGGGCGCCGGCGGCGAGCCAGGCGTCCACCTTCGACGCGACCTGGGGGCGGGTGTCGCCCGGCGAGACCACCTCCACCGCCAGGTCGGGGGCGCCGTTCCAGAAGGTCGCGGGCGCCCCGGCCGCCGGGATGCGTTCACGACGGACGAAGGCGGCGTCCGGGGCGAGGACCGTGTCGGGGTCTCTGGCGAGCACGAAGCCGGTTTCCGCGCCGCAGACGATGCCGCGGCGGTGCGCCTTGACGTGCTGGGCGAGGGGCGCCGTCAGGTTGGCGACGACGGCGCCGTGGGCGAATCCGGCCGGCGTCATGCGCAGGAGCTCTCCCCGGACGAGCGCGTAGCGACGGTGGTCGCCGGTCAGGCGGAACAACTCGTCCGCCGTGACGACCGGCGTCTCCCGTGATGCAACACTCACGCCAAGGCTCCCTTGGGGGCTTCAGTAGAACACGATGGCGAGGACGAAGACGACGATGGCGAGCATGACGAACCACTGCCAGATCTCCTGCTGGTCGTCCGAGGGGACGAGCTCGAAGGAGATGCTGCGGTGCGAGTCGATGACGTTGCGGAGGAAGGTGGCGGCGTCGACCTGGGGGCTGTCGACGATGACCGAGCGGCCGCCGGTGCGCTGCTCGACCATGTTGATGCCCTCGAAGCCGAGCTGGGTGCGCTGCCCCGCGAGGTCCTGCTCGAGGGTCTCGTCGTAGTCGATGCCGCGCACGTAGTCGATGAGGACGGAATCGACGTTGGCCCCGGTGCGGCTGCCGATGCCGATGGTGTAGATGACGAGGCCGCGGCGGCGGAACTCGGCGAGGGCGGTGTCGAGCCGGCTCATCTGCTCGGCGTCGATGAGGAAGTCGCCGTCGGTGAACAGCAGCAGCACGCGGTCGTTGCGCTCCTCCGGCAGCCAGTCGTCGTCGCCCGACTCGAAGCGGTCCTGGTTGTCGAGCGACAGGTAGATCGACTCGAACGCGGTGGCGATGTCGCTGTCCCACGGGAACGCGTCGCCGGTGAGGCTCAGCGGCGGGGCGATGCGGCCCACCTCCTCGATGAACCGCTCGGCGTTCGACGCCATGTGGGCGCGGCGCAGGGTGGTGGTGCCCCAGACGTACACCGCGGTACGGTCGCCGGGGGTGAGGATGTCCTGGGTGTATAGGCCCAGCGCCTCGCGCACCGCGAGATTGAGGCGCGAGGGCCCGAGGTCCTTGACCCACATCGACGCGGAGGCGTCGATGGCGACGACGACGTCGACGTCGCCCCGCCGGAACGTCTGGCCGCCGTAGACCCAGAACGGCCGGGCGGCGGCGACCGCCACGAGGGCGAGGGCGACGATGGCGAGGAACCAGAACTTGACGTGGCCGAGGAAGGGGTACTTCGATCCCTCGGTGCGGGCCGGGCGCAACTGCAGCCGCAACGCGAAGACGATGAGCCCGAAGACTAGCAGCAGGCCCGCGAGCGGGAGGATCGCCAGGTACTCGGGGTTGGCGAACTCGACGCTCTCCCGGAGCAGGCGGCTGATGGTGTCCATCTGGTAAGTGAGAGGCGCCCCTCAAGGGCGCGGGACCGAGCGGCGGCCCCTTCGAAGATCGAGGTGGGCCCGCCGCCGGCGGGAAGTTCGCGAGGACGTGCTCGCCCGGCAATCGTCGCTCGCGGTTCCGACTACCGCCCAACCAATCCTACAGTAGTCCGCGCCGTTCGACGGCGCAGACGCCTACCCGCGGCGGCGGCGCACCGGGGTACCCTCGCCCTTCATCTGCTCGAGCTCGGGCGGCTCGATCTCGCGGGGCGCCTCGAGGGCGCGCCGGACCGCCTCGGCGTTGCTGGTCAGGTCGTAGTTCCACTTGTAGTCGAAGCGGTCGCCGGGGTCGCCGCGCAGGGCCCGCTCGTAGTCGGCGTTCACCGTCTCCATCACCTCGAGGATGATCGCCTCCCGCTGGGTCGCGGCGTCGGGCGCCTCGGGGTTGATGGCCCGGTACCGCTGCCGCGCCAGCATGAACTTGGCGCTCGCGAGCAGGTGCGACGCCCGCGGGTCGTCGATCTCGTCGGCGAGGTCGTCCACCACCGTCCGGTAGTCGCCGGTCAGGTAGTTGTAGGACGCCTGCTGCAGGAACGAGTCGCGGAACAGGTACGAGTCGGCGAACCACTGCATGCCCCAGGCCCGGCTGCCCTGGTAGAACGCGGACACCTCGGCGAGCTGCGTCTCGGCCGTCTCGAAGTCGCCGCGCTCGACGCTGGCGCTCAGCCCCTCCAGGTTCGTGTAGAACGCGGTGAGGCTTCGGGCCGGTATCGAGACCCCGGCGAAGAAGAGCAGGGCGAGCACGAAGCCGACGAGGTACCGGAACGAGTGCTCCTTGTCGAGCAGGTCTGTCAGTCGCATGTCACTTCTCTCTCGAGCGCCGTGCGTCTCGTGACGGGCCGCCCTTCGGCGGGCGCCCGCCCGTCTCCGTTCCGTGGACGCCGCCCGCTACGGGGTCGTCCCCCACAGCAGCTCGGACACGAACCCGACGGGGATGCCGACGAGCAGCAGCCCCATCGCCACCAGCAGGAACCGCGAGTAGATGGGCACCTTCAGGGCCCGGTGCTTCAGCTCCATGCGCACCGCCTCGCGCTCGTCGATGGCCTGGTAGGCGCGCAGCAGGCTGTCCTCGTCGGTCACGTCGAAGTAGTCGCCGCCGTACTCCTGAATCTGCCCGACGAGCTGCGGGACGGTGGGGTGCAGGAAGCTCGCGGTCCGCGCGTCGCTGGTGTTGATATAGATGATGTAGGGGACGATGTTGCGCTTGTTCAGCTCGGCGAACTCGGCGTCGGGGAACTCGTCGACGGCGGCGTCGGTGATGATGAGCACGGCCCGGTTCTGGTTCTGGCCGCGGCCCACCGCCGCCTCGTCCTGGTCGAAGTACTTCACGATGTCCTGCAGCGGCCGGATGATGTTGGTGTCGCCCTCGGCGGGCACGATGCGGACCTTGTCGCGGGGCACGACCATCGCCTTGTCGAGGCGCTGGGTCATGACGTAGGGCGCGTCCCACACCTGGTAGTAGTAGAGCTCGTCGTCCATGACGAAGTCGTCCACCTTGTAGGGATAGGTGGAGAACAGCCACAGCGACACGCGGTCGTTCTTGTCGCGCCGCATCTCGAGGAACTCGAGGTGGGCATCGCGGGCGACCTCGGCCTTCGACTTGTTGGTGTCGGGGAACTCCCACGCCATCGACCCCGACGTGTCGACGAGATCGACCCGGACCCGCGACTCGACGTAGCCGCTGACCTCCTCGGTGGCGGTGAGGAACGGGTCGGCGACCGAGAACACGAGCAGGGCGAGGGCGCCCGCCGCCAGCGCCTTGGGCGCGGTGTGGAGGACGCGAATCCAGAGGCGCTTGCGGTGCCCCGGCTCGATGTCGTGCCCGGAGTGCTCGCGCACGTGGCGCTTGCTGACCGCGGCCAGCCGCACCAGGGTCAGGGCGAGCACGACCCCCAGCACGATCGCGATCCCCATCGCGATGCCGACGTCGCCGTACCGGATCGCCGCGAAGTCGGTCGCGATCAGCTCGCGGACGCCGCCGTCGACGAACATGACGAACTCGGACCAGGGCATGAGCATGGTCTTCACCTACCCCTTCGCCGGACGCGGAGACGCGGCGCCCACAAGCGCCTTCAGGTTGTTCATCATCCGCACGTACGGGCGCAGCCGGTACAGGGCCTCCCCGAGCATGCGGGCCTCGCCGGCCGGGTGCTCGACCGGCGCCGGCGTTCCCGTCTCGAGACCCCGCTGATAGGCCACGAGCCGACCCGCGAGCACCCCGAGCGCGGCCTTCCGGTAGCTGTCCTTCAGCCCGTCGACGTGCCGCTGGATGTCGAGAGCGGTGTCGCCGGGAACGAGGCCCGGCAGGTCCGCCTGCAGGTAGTCGCGCAGCACCAGCACCAGCGCCCGCTGGCGGTCGGCGAGCTGGTCCGCGCCGGCGTCCCGCGGCAGTCTCCGCAGCGCCGCGAGCTCGCGGCCCACCGCCCGGCGCGCCTCCCAGATCGACGGGAGCACGGGGATCTGCGCCTCGATGCGGGCCAGCTCGTCCTCTTCCTGTTGCTTCTCGATCGAGACCGCCTTCGGCTTGCGGGCGAACCGCACCAGCATCACGAGCCAGATCAGCAGCGGGAGGGGCGCGACGACCCATGCCAGGGTGCGGAAGAACGTCGCGAGGCCCGAGAACGTGCCGAGCTCGACGGTGTCGCGGATGTCGAGCAGCGGCTCGTCGGTGATCGACGTCACGTAGCGCACCAGCCCCTGCCCCCCGTCGACCTGCTGGACCTCGGCGTCCTCGATGTCCTCGCCGAGGTCCCGCACGAGGTAGTAGAAGCTGAAGCTCGGCAGGGCGTAGGTCATCTTGTTGGGGTCGACGAGGCGGAACTCGTACACGAAGTCCCAGATATGGGTGTCGTCGATGCGATCCTTCTCGACCACCAGCGCCGTCGCCTCGAACGGGTGGACGGGGAGCGCCTCGGGGGTCATGCGGTCCTCGAGGATGATGATCTCCTGGCCGCTCGGGATCAGGTCGGGGAAGCGCAGCCGGTAGCGCTGCGTGATGCGGTCGCCGGTCTTGACGACGGTGGGCTCGAGCTCCAGCGTCTCGACCCGCACGAGCCCCGCCCCGGGCAGGCCGACTTCGGGCGGCTGGGCGGCCGACGGCGGCGCGATCGACAGGAGGCCAACTGCGACGACGAGTAGGCGTGTCATGGTCACCCGATCTTCCCTGCCAGTCTGCGAAGGCCCACGCCGTTCCACGGCGCACACCCCTAGCGCGCGAATCGCGACATCAGGAACTTGGGCAGCTCCTCGAGATGGTTCTGCTCCGTCAGCACCGTCGAGTCGATGCCCGCCTGGTGTTTCAGCTTGTACTGCAGCGACGCCCGCGTCTCCTCGATGCGTCGCCGGATCGCGCCCGCCTTCCGCGCCGAGATCACGGTCTGCTTGCGCGTCTCCATGTCCGAGATCCGGATGTAGCCGAGCCGGCTCCTGACCCGGAACTCCTCAGGGTCGTCGAGGACGAGCACGATCATATCGTGCTTCGCGGCCAGCGTGCTCAGTTGCTTGAAGTCGACCGCGTCGGGATCGTTGACCAGATCCACGAGGTCGGTCAGCAGGATGATCGAATGGCGCGACTTCAGCCGGGCCAGCATGAAGTCGACGGCGACCTTCAGGTGGGCCTTCCGGCGGGTCGGGTGCTCCCGCTCCAGGTTCAGCTTCTCGAAGATCTTGTAGGCCATGTAGAAGACCTGCGAGGTCCCGAGCTTCGGGCGCAGGTAGAGCTCGATGCGGTCCGAGTAGCCCAGCAGCCCCACCGGGTCGCGCAGGTTGGCGCGGGTCAGCCCGATGTTGCCGAGCAGATCGAGCATCAGCAGCGCCTTGTTGGTCTCCTGCGACACCTGGAAGAGCGTCGAGTACGACAGGTCGCACACGATCAGGGTGCGGAGCTCCTTGGGCTCCATCCGCTCGATGCGGTACAGCTTCTCGGGGTAGGTGC
The DNA here is from genome assembly GCA_965207615.1 of Vicinamibacterales bacterium. GTDB lineage: Bacteria > Acidobacteriota > Vicinamibacteria > Vicinamibacterales > UBA8438 > JAJEEA01. The sequence goes on along the minus strand of CBDBMZ010000003.1, from coordinate 4,402,029 downwards.
GGAGGCTGAGGCTCCACGCCACGTCCTTCAGGGGCTGGCCGGGCCGCCACTGGTCGACGCCGACGATGTCGTAGCCGGTCCCCTTGAACCCGCTCTTGTGTTCGCCGAAGTGGATGCTGTTGGAGGTCTTGCGGGCCCGGATGCCGTGCTTGATGTCGCGGAACCGGGCGTAGACCTCCTCTACTTCCACGGCGGAACCTCCATGTCCCGCAGGATCTGCTGGAGTAGGTCGTCCTTGTCGACCGAGAACTCCATGCCCTCGCGCAGCACGATGCGGTGGGCGAGCACGGGGCCGGCGACGGCCTTGATGTGGTCCGGCGTGATCGTCATGTCGCCGTTGAAGAACGCGAAGGTCCGGGCCACCGCCTCGAGGTGGAAGTGCACGCGGGGCGAGATGCCCACCCGGATGTACTCCTTGACGGTCCGGGCCGCCCGTCCCATGACCCGGTGCGGGCGGGTGTTCCGGATCAGCCGCACCTTGTACTGCTGCGCGTAGTCCGACATCCCGACGTTGTCGAAGATGTACTGGGCGATGTCGAGCACCTCGTAGAGGTCGGTCAGCTTCTCGACCTTGCGCCCGACCACGTTGCGGGCGCTGATGTTCAGCTCGTCCTCCTCGTCCTCGGGGTCGAGCATGTTGATGGACAGCGTCGTGCGGTCGAGCTGGGCCACCGGGTTGGCGAACGTGCCCTCCTCCTCCCCGAAGATGTTCTCGGTGCAGATGACCATGAAGAATCGGGGGCCGTCGATGTCGTTGAAGTCGCACGACAGCGGGAAGAGGGGCAGCATCTTGCCCTCGGCGAGGTTGCCGTAGTCCGAGCTGAGGGTCGCCGAGCTCTCCTCCATGCCCTCGAGCACCGCCGCCTTGGTCTTGCCCGACAGCCGGTTGTCCTCGTCGATGAGGACGATGTGGGCCATCAGCTTGCCCGGCTTGAACACCAGCTTCCGCGAGCCGTCGGTCTCCTCGACGATCGTCTCGTAGCCGAGGATGTCCTCGGGCATGTACGTCGGCAGGCCCTGGATGCGCTCGAACTTGGCGTCGATGGCCATCGCGCAGGCGCTGACGAGGTCGGTCTTGCCGGTGCCCGTGGGCCCCCGGAACATCACGTGGGGCTGGCGCAGCAGCTTGCTCTGGCTCAGCTTGTCGGTGTACGGCAGCAACGTGAAGAACGCCCACGACAGGATGCGGGCGGCGTCGTCGAGGCCGTAGAGCCACTTGGTCGACTCCTTCTGGAACCGCTGGACCACCTCGTTGGCCCGGTCGAAGTCGACTACGCGCGTCGGTTGTACGGCCATGAGTCCGTCCTGGTCTCCCTTCGATGCTGCGGCGCCGGCGGGTCGCCGGCCATCGGGGCCGACGCAGCCAGCCCGCCAATCGTCGCCTTCGGCTCCGCTTGGCGCCCAGCCGATTCTCCTGGCGCGCCCGATCAGCCGGTTGCCGGGGCCGTCGGAGGCGCCTGCTTCACGCCGGTGTCGTGAAGCAAGCCCCTAAGTGTGTCCGCACGGCCGCTCCGCGTCAAGGCGAGCGGGCCGGCCCCGCTTCGCGCCCCGCCGCGCGGCGCCCGTGCCGGGGGAACCGGCCGGTCCGTCCCCGGCCCGCCAATCGTCGCCCCGCGGTTCCGCCTGCCGCCCGGCCTCGCAGTGATGCGGCGTCTCCCGGGCGGGAGACCGTGCGTCGTCCGGCGCAGACGCCTAGCCCGGAGAGCGTCGCCTGCGGCTCCGCTCACCGCCCAACCAACCCTGCTAGGAGTCTGCACCGTTCTACGGCGCAGACTCCTAGCGCGGCCCTCCTCCGATCGTCAGCCCCACGTAGTACTCGCGGTCCGGGGAGGGCTCGAAGTAGCGGCTGCCGAACGCGTTGGTGATGGTGGACGAGTTGTAGATCTCGTTGAACAGGTTGTCGATGCCCCAGAACGGCCGGACGTCGACGCCGCCCCACGTCGCGTCGAACCCGAACCGCAGGTCGACGACGGTGTACGCCCAGTTGAACACGGTGTTGGCGTTGTTGAGGGTGTAGTCGTCGACCCACCGGAGCGTCATCCCCGAGCGCAGGCCGAACGGCGCGGTGTGGTTGAAGCCCGCGAAGATGCGGTGCGGCGGCGACCCCGGCTCGATGTTGCCGGAGAAGTCGTTGCCGCCCGGCGCGAACTGCACGAACTTGAAGTTCTGGTACGTGTACGCGAGCCGAGTGCTGAACGCGGAGTCCGGGATCCACTCCAGCAACAGCTCGACGCCGTCGCGCGACGACTCGCCGGCGTTGCGGAAGAAGACCTCCTCGGTCGGGCTCTGGAACGAGACGAGCGCGTTGTCCACGGTGGACACGTACACCGCCGCCTCGTAGCGCAGGCGCGCCGCCTCGGCGAGCCCCCGGATGCCGACCTCGAAGCTGCGCAGGTCCTGCGGCCCCAGCTCCTGGTTGAACCCGCCCTCGCCGGTCGGGGTGTTCGACAACTCGACGGTGGTGGGGGTCTCGTAGGCGGTCGCGAAGCTCGTGAAGAAGTTGACGTTGGGGGCGGCGGCAACGGTCAGGCCGATCGAGGGGCTGAACGCGTCCATCTTGCGGTCGCCGGACTGGTCGCCGTCGTCGAGCTTGCGGTCGCCGGCCCGGAAGTCGTAGTAGTCCCAGCGCACCCCGGCCGTGAAACGCACCCGGTCGGTGGGGGCGACGCCGATCTGGGCGAACGGTCCGGCGGAACGGACGTCCTCGGTCTGGTCGACTCGCAGGTCGCCCTTCGTCGCGCGCTCGCCGCTCACCGCCGACGCCACCTGCCCGAACTCGCGTCGGTCGTCGTTCTGGGACGCCACGTCGACCCCGGCCGCCCAGTCGACGCCTGCGGTTCCCGCGGCCGCGCCGCCGACGTACTCCGACCGCATGCCGCGTCCGTTCCGCCTCAGCTCGATGTTCCGGAACGGTCCCACCGCGTCGAGGTCCCGCCACATGCCCCAGCCCGTCACCCGGAACATCTGGGTCTCGCTGAAGCGGTGCTCGATGGTGACGCCGCCCTGCCCCTGGTTCGCGCCCTCGCCCCAGTTGCGGGCGGCGGCGACGCCCCGCGCCATCCGCCGCCGCACCGGGTCGCGGGCGTCCTCTTCGTTGAGGAAGCTCGCGCTCTCGGCGAACGGGGTGTCGTAGAGGTTGAAGACGCCGCGGATCTCGGTGGCGTCGCCGAGCTCGCGGCGCACCACGAAGTTGGCCTGGGTGATCTCGGCGTGGCTGTTGTCGCGGAACCCGTCGGTCTCGAAGCGGGTCACGCTCGTCATGAACTGGGTGGGCCCGTCGCCCCCGGCGTCCACCCGGACCTGCTGCCGGTTGTAGCCGTAGCTGCCGAACTGGACGTCGGGCCGGATGACGAGGGGGCGGGAGGTGTCGAACGTCGTGGTCAGGTTGATGACCCCGCCGGCGGAGTTGCCGTAGAGCACCGAGCTCGGTCCCCGGATGACGTCGATGCGGCCGACCGAGCCGAGGTCGACGTTGCCCGGCTCGGTGGTGCCGTCGGCGGTGGTGATGGGGATGCCGTCCTGGATGAGGGCGAGCCCGCGCAGCCCGAACCGCGGCTCGGGGGCGCGGATGCTCAGCCCGATGCCCCCCGACAGGCCGTAGTTGCGGCGGTTCTGGACGAACAGCCCCGGAATGCCGCGCAGCGCCTCGTCGAGCGACGAACGCCGCTGCGCGAACTCGATCTGCTCGCGCCCGACCACCGCCACCGACTGCGGGACGGCGGCGAGATCCTGATCGGCCCGGGTGACGGTGACCGTCTCCGTCAGCGGCGCGAGCCCGAGCAGCAGGTTCGCGGTGGCCACGGCCCCCGCCTCGACCGCCACGTACGCGATCTCGCTGCTGAAGCCCGGCAGCACGCCGCGAACCTGGTAGCGGCCGACGGGGAGGTTCGGGATCTCGTACTCGCCAAACCCGTCGCTGACGCCGCCGCGGCCGGCGCCGCCTCCCTCGGGCACGGCGGTCACCGACACGCCCGGCAGCACCCCGCCGCTCTCGTCGACGATCACGCCGGCGATGGCGCCCGAGTCCTGCCCCGCCCGGCTCGTCGATACCCCGCCGGCGAGCAGGATCAACGCGGCCGCGCCCAGGCGTGCGAGACGCCTCCGCCCGTCTGGCTGTTTCCGGTCGCTCATGGCCTTCGTTTCCCCCCTGCCGCCTCGTTGCCGCCGACTGCCGCCGGGGGGCCGACCAGGCTGTCGCGGGTGTCCTCGCGCGCACGGCCCTGGTTCCCCCCGCCCGCTCGCGCAACGGGCAGCCGCGGCGGGACTTGACAAAGAGAGCCCTCGCAGGTGACCTCCCGCGAAGGCTCTCGGCGACTTGTCTGGCGCCGGGCTCGAATCGGCCCGGTCGCGGCTCCGCTTTGCCGCGGCCGGGAGTCTGCGCCGCACGGCGCGGTCTCCCGGCACGGTTGGTTGGGGCGTTGCGCCGCAAGGCGGCCTCGCAGCCGCGGGCGGCGATTGCCCGGCTATTCGGCCAGCGGGTCGGGGCGCACCTGGAACTTCAGCATGCCCGGCTTGACGCCGCGGCCGCCCTCGATGTGCCAGGTCGCGGCGGCACCGTAGGTGGCCCACACCCCGCGTCCCTTCCACCCCGCGTCGGGGTCGTCGATGCGGCCGTCGAGCCCGCGCGTGAAGAAGCCCTGGGGATAAGGCACGCGCAGGACCGTCCATTCGCCCGTCTCGGGGTCGAGGGCGAGCAGCGAGTCCGAGTTAGACCCGGTGGCGATGGGGACGTCGCGGCCGAGCCCCAGCGTGTCCCACTGGTCGACCCAGTTGTAGTAGTGGTAGTCGGACCGCACCGGGGGGTCGGTCCCGGCGATCACGGGGCCGGGGGTCGGGTACAGCGTCCAGCCGTCGACGCAGTGGCGGCCGTCGGCCGTCTCCGGGCCGTTGTGGACCGGGCACTTCGTGCGGTCGAAGCTCGCGAGGTGGCTCGAGCCCGACAGGGCGGTCCAGATGACCCCGTCCCGGTCGATGTCGAGGCCGCGCGAGCCGAAGCCGATCTTGTCCCGCGGCACGTCGGGATCGAGCACCGACGGCACCTCGTACATCTCGGTGACGCAGGTCTCGGGCGGGTTGTCGCCCACGTGCAGCCGGGCCAGCCGTCCCGGGAACCGGTTGGAGCTGATCCACACCACCTTGTCGTCGGTCGGATCGCCGATGACCCCGTAGCTCCCGACCACCACGCGGGTGTCGAGGGCGGGGTCGACCTCGGCCGCCTGCCGGCCGCGTGGCGGCTCGTTCCACGGCTTGGTGATGGTCCCGTCGCCGTTGGTGTCGAGCACGGTCGGGCACCAGCCCTGCGCGGCCACCTCGTCGCCGGTCTCGTCCCACATCTTCGTGTCGATCCAGCCGATGACCTGCCCGCCGCCGCTGAAGTAGAGCGTGTCGTTCTCGTCCTCGGCGAACTGCAGGTGATGGGTGCCGAAGCAGGTGTCGACCATCACGAACTCGCCGGTGTCCGGCTCGTAGTAGACGGCCGAGCGGAACCCGCTGTCGAGGGGGAAGTAGCTGGCGAATCGGTTGTCCGACCCCTCCCGGCAGTAGTCGGGGTTGGCCCGGTTGCGGATGGCCGAGGTCATCCACACCCGCCCCTTCTGGTCCATCATCGGGTTGTGGGGGTTCGCGGGGTCGTTCCAGATCAGCTCGTCCCCGAAGAACCGCGACGGGGCGGGCATCGACATCGCGATCATGCCCGGCACCGTGGCCGGATCGACCCGGAGCGGCACGTCGAGGCTCGTTGCCACGTTGGTGACGGGGTCGAGGATGGTCAGCGCGTCGTTCGAGATGTTGACCCCGTAGACGGGGCCGTTGCCGTTGATCTCGGGGTTGCGCTTGTCGGTGGCGATCTCGTCGTGGATGTAGTCGATGTCGGTGCCCCACTCCCACATCGAGACGACCACGTTCCGCTCGATGCCCTCGGGGCGCGGCGGCGCCTCGGGCACCGCGCCGGCCGCGATGCGGTCGCTCCAGTCCGAGAACATCTGCAGGCCCCGCGCCCGGCCGAACCGGTTCATGACATTGGTCATCTGGCCGCCGCGCTGGCCCATCTGCACGCGGTGGTTCCACGCCTCGAGGCTCGAGTCGAACTGCTCGAGGTTGTCGATCTCGCGGATGATCCGGTTCCCGAGCTGGTGGCAGAGCATGCACCCCTGCTTCTGCACGTCGAGCCACTGGTCCTGGTGCTGGAGGTTGGCGCTGATGCCGTTGCCTTCGTCCCCGGTGCCCGGGAACTCGTCCTGCGCGGGCGGGCGGATCAGCGAGTACCAGTAGTTGGCGGGGTAGACCGCCGCCGCCTCGGCGGGGGTCGCGGCGACCGTCGCCGAGAGGTCCACGGTGTCGCCCGGCGACGCCTGCACCGGGGCGGAGTCGAGGAGGCCGTACCCCCGCACCCAGACGTCGTAGGTAGCGTCCGGGAGGTCGGGGATGAGGTACCGGCCGCCATCCCCGGTCACGACGCTCTTCACGAACTTCGTGGGCAATCCGGTGGTCTCGGCGATCACCCAGACCCCTTCCTCGGGGCCGTTCGCGCTCGTCACGACGCCGGCGATGTCGTCCTCGGCGGCGCCGACGAACGCGGTGAACGAGACGAGCGCCGCCGACACGAGCAGCGCAACGGCCAACGCACCTGCAGAGCGATTTCTCATGGCTGCCTTCCGTTTCCTGGTTAGCCGAGTATCGTGCTTCACCACGGGTTCCCTGTCGTCATCCCGCGACCCGCCAGCCCCGGCGAGCCCGCCGGTTCACCCGCCCGCCGACCGTTGCCTGGCGGCTGCGATTGGCGCCCGACCGGCCCTCCGGGCCTCTGCGCGTTCCACGGCGCAGATTCCTACTTGCGGGACGCCTCCCAGTCGCCGGTCCCGTACCAACTGAAGCTGCCCGGGGCGCCCTGGATGGTGTCGCCCGTCAGCTCGCCCTCGAAGTCGATGGGCTGGTCGCCGTCGAGGTCGGGCACGACGATGACGAACGCCAGCTTCGTGCCCTCGACGGTGCCGTCCACGTCGAGGATCTCGTTGTCGCCGAGGTCGATCTCGCCGCCGAGCCTGTCGCCGTCCTGCTCGAACCGCGCCTGCCACGTCGTCACGCCGGTTTGCGTCGTCAGCCGGATCTCCCAGTCACCGGTCAGGTCGGCCTGGGCGTGGGTGAGCGTCAAGCCCGCCGCGCCCGCGACGAACGTCGCGAGGGCCGCCGTCAGTGTCCGTCTCCACGTCATCGCTCCTGCCCCGTTTCCTCCAAGACCTTCGTGTACCACATGACCCCGAAGTTGACGAACGGCTCGCCGTCCACCGAGATCTCCTGGTTGACCCGGTACGCGTACGGGGAGACGAGATAGCTCCGGCCTCGGATCCGCATCTCGGCGTCGGCGTGCCGGACGGGGGCCGGGGTTTCCCAGAACTGGCTGTAGTAGCCGCCGAGGTCCCCGCCGAGGGGGCCCGGCTGCAGCAGCGCGAACCCCGCGTCGTACACCACGTACTTGGTGAGGTGGGCGCCGAAGGGGCCGGTCTCCAGGAACAGGATTCCCTGGCCGCGCAGGGACCGGTCCTGCCCCTCGAGCTCGACCGTCACCTCGAGATAGCGGCCGTCCGCGATGTGGCGGACGCGCTCGACCCCGCTGTAGCTGCCGCCCGGCAAGAGGGGGGTGTCGAGGGGAGACCACTCGATCTCCCAGTCGCCGAGGAAGTACCGCAGGTCGAACGGCGGCATCATCTCGTCGCCGGTCGTCGGCCCGCCCTGCGTCGCCCCCGGCTGCTGCCGCTGGGCGTGCAAGGGAGACACGGCCGCCCCCGCGGCGACGCTGATCGCCAGCAGAACCGGAAGCAACTGCCTCATGGGGGGATTCTATCCCTTCTTGGTCCGTCTTGGCGCGGGTCTTCCGGGTGCCGCGGGGCGACAGCGGAGCGTGGCGTGCTGCGGTGCCCCATCGCCGCGTCGTCGTCCGTGCGCCTGGGAGCGCGGTGCGGTCGGCGCCGCTCGTGCGCGGCGGCGCCGCACGTCCTGGCGCCGTCCGGTTGATCGCGCTCCGGGGCCATGGTACAAGTGGGCGGCCCCGGGGCGTTGGGCGCGGTTTCCGGCGCCGTAGTTCCGATCATGATGCGTTTCATCTTCGCAGCCGCGGTTCCGCTCATCTTTAGCGGGATGGTCGCGGTGGTCTCGGCCCAGGCGGGTCAGGAGGCGGCGATCGAGCTCCGGACCGTGGTGGGGTGTCTGGCGAGCAGCGGCGGCGGGTGGATGCTGGATCGCGCCACCGAGGGCGAGCCCACCGAGCGGGCGTTCACCAGCGAGGACGAGCTCGACGACTCCCGGCGGCGGGCGCTCGGCTCGCTGAGCTACCGCCTGCTCGGCGTTGGGGAGTTCCCGGTCGGGGACCACGACGGGCACAGGGTGCAGGTCAAGGGCCTTCGGTTCGCCCGCGACGGGGAGCTTCGCCTCAACGTCACGTCGTTCCAGCCGCTCGATCCGGACTGCCGGTAGCAGCCCGTCGGAACCCCCGCGTCACATCGCCGCCGGCGAGGCGCGAGGCACCGCCGGTGGATTGCGGCGGGGCCTCCGCAAGGGGCTTCCGGACTGGCTTCCGGGTTCTCTGGAACCGCGCGCCATCGCTCTCGAGCCCGCCGATCCATCCGACTTGCACTCTCCGTCCGTGACCGGCCGCTGCCCCGGGTCGAGCGGCGCCACCCCGGTACGAGCGGCCACGCAGAAACATGAAGACCGAGTTCGAGCCGTTCCGCATCAAGATGGTCGAGCCCATCCGGCTCCCTACTGCCGAGGAGCGCGAGGCGATCCTCGAGCGGGCCGGACTCAACCTGTTCAGGGTCGCGGCGGCCGACATCGTTATCGACCTGCTGACCGACAGCGGGACCGGCGCCATGAGCGCGGCGCAGTGGGCGGCGATGATGCGCGGCGACGAGAGCTACGCCGGCGCCGACAGCTTCGAGCGGCTTCGGGAGGTGGTCCGCGAGGTCACCGGCTTCGACGACCCGCTGCCGACGCACCAGGGCCGGGCGAGCGAGCGGGTGCTCTTCGAGGTCCTGGGCGGCGCCGATGAAGTGGTCCCGAACAACGCCCACTTCGATACCACGCGGGCCAACATCGAGCGGACGGGGGCGCGCGCCGTCGACCTCTCGATTCCCGAGGCGGCGGACCCGACGAGCCGGCACCCCTTCAAGGGCAACATGGACCTCGCCGGGCTCGAGGCGCTGCTCGCGGCCGAGGGGGCGCGGGTTCCGCTGGTCCTCTGCACCATCACCAGCAACGCCGCGGGGGGCCAGCCCGTCAGCCTGGAGAACCTGCGGGCGGCGCGGGACAGCTGCCGGCGGCGCGGCGTGCCCTTCTTCCTCGACGCCTGCCGCTTCGCCGAGAACGCGTGGTTCATCAGGGAGCGGGAGCCGGGCCAGCACGGCCGGCCCGTCGGCGCCATCGCCCGCGACCAGTTCGACGCCGCCGACGGGGCGATCATCAGCGCCAAGAAGGACGGCCTCGTCAACATCGGGGGCCTCCTCCTGATCCGCGACGACGACCTGCGGCGCCGCGCCGGCGAGGTGCTCATCACCACCGAGGGCTACCTGACCTACGGGGGGCTGGCGGGCCGCGACCTCGACGCGATGGCGGTGGGCCTGCGCGAGGTGCTCGACCCCGACTACCTCCGCTATCGCATCGGCACCGCCGCCTACGTCGGGGAACGGCTGCTCGCCGCCGGCATCCAGATCGTCGAGCCGCCGGGGGGCCACGCCGTCTACATCGACGCGCGCCGGTTCTGCCCCCACCTGCCGCCGGAGCGGTTCCCCGCCCAGTCGGTGGTCGTCGCCCTCTACCGGCTGGCCGGGGTCCGGGCGAGCGAGGTGGGCTCGGCGATGGTCGGGGCGGGCGGCCACGCGCCGCTCGAGCTGGTGCGCCTCGCGATTCCGCGGCGCGTCTACACCCGCGCCCACCTCGACTACGTCATCGAGGCCCTGGTCGAGCTCCGCGCCCGCCGCGATGCCATCCGCGGCCTGCGCGTCGTCGAGGCGCCGCCCAGCCTGCCGCACTTCTCGGCCCGCTATGCCGAGGTCGACCCCTGAGGGCGCCATGCCCGTGGCCGCGATGGGAGTCTCGCTGGCGCGAAGCTCCGCACGCAGGGTCCTGGCCCGGACCGCGGCGCGCGCCGCGACCGCCCGCCAGTCGTCCCTCCGGCTCCGCCGGCACCCGACCGACCCTCCCGGAGCCCGCTCCGTTCACGGCGCGGGCTCCCGTTCCGGCGCCACCGGCCCGCGAGGCGCGTGCTCGACCACGTCGGCGGCCGGCGGCAGGCGCCGTCGGCGGCGTCCGATCCAGCCGGGCATCGGCTCCATCGTCCGGCCGGCGCCGGGCGGGTCCTCCTCCCGCAGCCGGCGCAGCAGGTCGAGGTACCGGCGGTCGATCTCCGGCCAGGCGTAGTGGCGGTCGAAGTAGCGGCGGCCGTTGGCGCCGAGGCCGGCGCGCAGGCCGGGGTCGCTCTCCAGGAGCCGCAGGGTCTCCGCGAACTCGTCGTAGCCCGTGTAGTAGAGGCCGGCGTTGCTCCGGAGCGCCTGGCCGCGCAGCACGTCGCAGTCGCCGTTGACGAGCACCGGCAGCCCCATCGCCCAGGCCTCCAGCGTCACGATCGACAGGCTCTCGTACGGCGACGGCATGATCAGCAGGTCGGCCGCCGCCATCGCGTCGTACTTCTCCTCCTCGGACACGAACCCGAGGTGGCGGATCCGCGGGTCGTCGGGCACCGGCATGACCGGCGAGCCCGCGAGGACGAGATGGAGCCGTCCGCCCTCGGCCGCGTAGCGCCGGAAGTGTCGGAACAGGTCGGCGCATCCCTTGTTGGGATCGATGCGGCCGACGTAGAGGGCGAAGGGGTCGGCGACGCCGGTCCGCCGGCGGAAACGCGTCGCGCTGGCGTCGGCCGGCGCCTCCGCGCCGACCCCGGCGACGATGTCAGGGACGGCGACGTTGCCCGTGACCGCCCGTATCAGGGCCCGCTCCTCCGGCGTCAGGTACACGATGGCCCTGACGCCGCGCAGCACCGGGCCGAACAGGCCCAGCCCGAGCGCGGGGTCGCGCTCGGCCGTCGGCACGAGCACGGCACGGTCCGCGGCGGCGCGGGCCCCGTGGTAGGCATGGTAGTAGCGGTAGCTGAAGAAGAAGCAGAAGTCGTACTCGCTTGCGTGCCGCGCCACGTGGTCGACGAGGGCGGGGCTCGCCGGGCCCTCGCTCTCCAGCCAGCGCAGCTCGTCGGCGAGGGAGTGGGGGCGGTGGAACACCAGCTCGGACCGGCGGGCGAAGTCCCGCACGTCCCGCTCGCGGGCGACCGGAAACCGGCGCACCGGCAGCCCGTCGACCGAGTCCGGACCCCCCGCGTACTCGTCCCGCCAGGTGATGTAGTCGCGCGCGCAGGTGGTGAGGACCTCGACCTCGGCGTGCCGCGCCAGCCGCCCCGCGATGCACCGCGCGGCGAGCTCGGCCCCGCCGGCGACCTCGAGCCCGTAGCGTTGGACGACGATGGCCAGCTTCATCGGTCCGGCGGGGGCGGCTCGACGTCCGGCGGCGAGGGAAGGGCGGTGGCGGGGAGCTCGCCGCCGGCCGGCGTCTCCGGTCCCCCGTCCGCCGGGGCCCTCGCCGGCCTGCCGTCGTGCGGCAGGGCGATGGGCTCGTTCGCCCGGGCCTGCTCGAGCGCGTCCAGGCGCCGGGCAATGGCCTCCACGAGCTTCCGGTGGTCCTTCATCTCGGTGGAGAGCCGCCCCGTCTCGGCGGAGAGCCGACTCGTCTCGGCACCGAGCCGCCTCGTCTCTGCCAGCAGATCCTGCACCGCCTGTCGTCCCTCCGCGTGGCGCTCCTCGAGGGCGCTCAAGCGCCGCGCCACCTCGTCGTCGAAGGCCGCCTGCTGCGCGTTCCGCCTCGCCTGCGTGGAGAGCGCATCCACCATGGGATCGATGTTGAAGACGAACTTCAGGAGGGGGCGGAGCAGCCTGCGGATGCCGTACAGGGTCTGGCCGACGCCGCCGCGCGACGACCAGTAGATGCTGTAGCCGTGGAAGTCGAACGACTCCGAGGGAGGCAGCGCGGCCAGGGCGCTCTTGCGGTGCGGCGCCGCGGCGCCGCGCACGCTCTCCGGCTCGGGGGCCGGGACCGGCTCACGCTCCGTTTGCTCGGCGGCCGCGGTCTCGCGGCGGCGCTTCTCGACACGGGCGCGGACCTGCTTCATGATCCGCTCCACGTCGATATCGTCGGGCTGTGCTGGAGGTTCGGACATCCACCGCCCCGGGAGAGCCGCGTACCGGCCGCCGATGCGGCCGGCGCCCGCGCGCGACCGGCGGCCGGCCTGCGCGCCATCGCGGAGTTCGCCTACCGTATCGACGCCGGGTGCGGTTGTCAATCGCGGCGGCCTGACCAGGACAGGGGCGCATGGAGGAGAGGCAGGGCATGGACTTCACGGGCAAGGCGGTGCTGGTGACGGGGGCGTCGCAGGGCATCGGCCGCGCCGTCGCCCGGCAGTTCGCGGCCCGCGGCGCGCGGGTCGCGGTGCACTGCCGCCGCAACCGGGCGGCGGCGGAGCGGACGCGGGCCGGGTTGCCGGGCGGGCCGCACCCGATCGTGGAGGCCGACGTCGGCGACGGGGCCGCGGTCGAGCGCATGGTCGACGCGGTCGCGGCCGAGCTGGGCGGGCTCGACGTGCTGGTCAACAACGCGGGCATTCACGAGCGCCATCCGATCGCCGAGGTGTCCTACGCCGAGTGGCAGGCCCGCTGGCGCCGGACCCTCGAGACGAACCTGCTGGGGGCCGCCAACGCCGCCTGGTGCGCGGCGCGGCACATGATGCGGCAGGGGGGCGGGCGTATCGTCAACGTCTCTTCACGCGGCGCGTTCCGGGGGGAGCCGGAGGCCCCCGCCTATGGGGCGAGCAAGGCGGGGATGAACGCGATGAGCCAGTCGCTGGCGAAGGCGCTGGCCCCGCACCGCATCTTCGTGGGGGCGGTCGCGCCGGGGTTCGTCACCACCGAGCGGACCGCGGCGTTTCTCGACGGCCCGGACGGAGACGCGGTTCGCGGGCAGAGTCCGATGGGAAGGGTGGCGACCCCCGACGAGGTGGCCTACGCGGTGTGCTTCCTGGCGTCGGCGGGTGCGGAGTTCACGACCGGAACCATCATCGACGTCAACGGCGCCTCGTACCTGCGGTCGTGAGGCCGGGGCGTCACTGGCCGCCCAGCGCCGCGCCGTTCTACCGCGCAGATGCCTGGCCGCGAGGCGCGGCGCCGGCGGCCCGTGGGCCCAGTCGCTTGCGAGCGGCGCTCCGGCCGGGCCCGGCGCCTCCGTTCCCGCCGTCAGGCCGAGCGGAGGGACGCCGGCCCGCCGGGGCGGGCCGGCCTCTCCTCGGTATCGCGAAGCGACTTGACCACGGGCGACGTGTTCGGCGGGTACTCGCCGAAGCTGACCCCCAGCGCCCGGGCCGCCACGACCCCCGCGCTGTCCGGCGAGACCCGCGAGATCTGGTTCACCGCGTCCTGAATCGGCACCGCCTTCACCGCCGGCGGGTGGTAGGCCACCATCTCCCCGAACCGCCGCTCGAAGATGAGTCGGACGGCGTGGGCGCCGAACTGGGTGGCGAGGGTGCGGTCGAAGTTGGTGGGGGGGCCGCCGCGCTGGAGGTGCCCCAGGATGACCACCCGCGTCTCCCGCTTCAACCGCGCCTCGAGCTCGCGCGCGACGATCTGGCCGATGCCGCCGAGGCGGACCTGCTGCCCCGGCGTCGGATCTTCGCGGGTCACGAGGCCCCCGCCCGGCAGCTCCGCCCCCTCGGCCACCGCGACGAGCGAGAAGCGCTTGCCCTGGGTGTCGCGCTCCAGGATCTTCTGGCACACGTTCTCCCAGGTCCACGGTATCTCCGGGATGAGGATGACCGAGGCCGCGCCGGCGATGCCCGCGTGCAGCGCGATCCACCCGGTGTGACGCCCCATCACCTCGAGCACCATGATGCGGTCGTGGCTGGCCGCGGTGGTGTGCAGGCGGTCCATCGCGTCGGTGGCGCAGGCGACGGCGCTGTCGAAGCCGAACGTGAAGGCGGTGGCCGAGAGGTCGTTGTCGATCGACTTGGGCACGCCCACGACGGGGATGCCGTGCTCGTGGAACTGCTGGGCGACGGAGAGAGACCCGTCGCCGCCGATGCAGATCAGCCCTTCGAGGTCGAGCTGGCCCATGGTGCGCTCGACCTCGGCGAAGAGCTCGGGGTCGAGATCCTGCCGGTCGTCGACGCCGACCCGCGCCGAGAAACGGCCGGTGTTGGTGGACCCGAGGATGGTGCCGCCCCGGTTGATGATCCCCGACGTGTTCTTCGTGTCGAGGGGCACGTAGGTCACGGGGTCGACGAGGCCCTCGAAGCCCCGCCGGAAGCCGACCACCTCGGACCCGAGCCGCGCCGCCGACTTGACGGCGCCGCGGATCACCGCGTTCAGCCCCGGGCAGTCGCCGCCCGCGGTCAGGATTCCGATCCGGCGCGTCGCATTCGGCATGACTACCTTCCCGGTCTCCCGAGGTCCGCGCACCGGCGCCGTTGCGGGAGGGCGCCGCCCGGACGGATCACGAATGGCCGAGCACCTCGTGCGGGACGTAGCGCTCCTCGAGGAAGCCGCACTCCTCCTCGTCCAGCGAGATGTCGAGGGCGGCGACGAGCTGGTCCAGTTGCTCCGGCCGGGAGGTGCCGACGATGGGGGCGGTCACCCCCGGTTGCCGGACCAGCCACGCCAGCGCCACCTGGGCGGGGGTGACGCCGCGCCGCCCGGCTAGGGTCCTGACCCGCTCGACGATCTCGAAGTCGGCGGGCGCGAAGTAGAGCTTGCGCGCGAAGTCGTCGCTCCGCGCTCGGCTCGACGGCCCCGGGCTCTCCGGCTCCGGCTTGCGGTTGCCCGCGAGGAACCCCCGGGCGAGGGGGCTCCACGGAATCACCCCGACGCCCTCGGCGCGGCAGAGGGGCAGCATCTCCCGCTCCTCCTCGCGGTAGACGAGGTTGTAGTGGTTCTGCATGGTCGCGAAACGCGCCCAGCCGCGGCGGTCGGCGGTGTGGAGCGCCCGCGCGAACTGCCAGGCGTACATGCTCGACGCCCCGAGGTAGCGCGCCCGGCCCGAGCGGACGATGTCGTTCAGCGCGTCGAGGGTCTCCTCGAGCGGCGTCTCGGGGTCGAAGCGGTGAATCTGGTAGAGGTCGACGTGGTCCATGCCGAGGCGCCGGAGCGAGGCGTCGACGGCGTCGAACAGGTGTTTCCTCGACAGGCCCCGGTCGTTGGGGCCGTCGCCCATGGGGAAGTACGCCTTGGTGGCCACGACCACCTGGTCCCGGCGGGTCAGGTCGCGGACGGCGCGGCCGAGAATCTCTTCGCTCACGCCGCGGGAGTACATGTCCGCGGTGTCGAAGAAGTTGATGCCGTGGTCGAGGGCCTGACGCACGAAGTGCCGCCCGGCCTCCTCGGGCAGAACCCAGTCCCGCCAGCTCGGCGAGCCGTAGGTCATCATGCCGAGGCAGAGGCGCGAGACCTTCAGGCCGGTGCGTCCGAGCGAGACGTACTCCATGGCGATCCTTGCGCCCGGGCGCCCGCGCGGCGCCGCCCGCGGGGGCCGCGACCGCGATTTCCGGTTGCTCCGCCGCCGGTGGGCTAGCCCGCCCATCGTCGCCTGCGGCTCCGCTGGGCGCCCAACCAACCCTGCAGGAATCCGCGCCGTTCTACGGCGCAGACTCCTGCGGCGCATCCGTCGGCGCCTGCCGCACGGGGCGTCTCGCCGCCCGACCCCGTCCGTTCCCGGTTCCGGAGCGACGGGGCATTCCGCCGCGGGCGGCTAATGACAGTGTTGGTGAGCGACCGACCAGACCGTCCCGGGCGGACAGATGCCGCTCGCGGCGCGGTTGGCCGAGGAGAAGGTGAAGACGAGCACCGCCAGCAACACGGCCGTGGCGCCCACGATGGCGAGCCAGGCGGTGGAGCTCAACTGGCGTTCCTTGCGCTCACAGCATGCCTTGTACTTCCTGCCGCTGCCACACGGACATAGCTGGTTCCGGCCGACCCTGGAAACACGCGCCATCGTAGAGGTCCCCTTCGTCGCGGTGCCGCGTTGACGGGGACGAGTATACTGCACGCCACCCGATTCCGACGGCGGCGGCGAAGCGGCAGGAATCGCCGAAGTGCGGGCGGCGGATCGGTGCGGCCGGGCGCGGAGGGCGGGTTCGGCGGCGCGCTTCAGGGCACCAGCAGCAGCTTGCCCACGTGGGTGCTCGACTCCATCAGTCGATGCGCCTCGCCCGCCTGCGCCAGCGGGAACCGGCGGTGCACGACGGGGCGCACCCGGCCCGACTCGACGAGCGGCCACACCCGCTCGCGGACCGCCGCCGCCACCGCGCCCTTCTGCGCGACGGTGCGGGCTCGCAGCGTCGACCCCGTGACCGTCAGCCGGCGCGTCATCAGCGTCGCGAGGTCGATCTCGGCCGCCGGTCCGCTCATGAACGCGATGATGACCAGCCGCCCCTCGGTCTTCAGGACCGCGAGATTGCGCGGCAGGTACTCCTGCCCGACCATGTCGAGGACGACGTCGACGCCCTGTCCTTCCGTGGCCGCCCGGATCGCCTCGACGAAGTCCGCCTCCCGGTAGTTCACCGCCGCCGCGGCCCCGAGGGCGGTGCACGCCGCGCACTTCTCCGCCGACCCCGCGGTCGCGAAGACCGGAGACCCGAACGCGGCCGCGAGCTGGATCGCCATGGTGCCGATGCCGCTCGATCCGCCGTGCACGAGCAGCGTCTCGCCCGGGCGCAGGGCGGCGCGGTCGAAGACGTTCGTCCAGACCGTCATCGCCACTTCCGGCAGCGCCGCCGCGTCCACGAGCTCGACGCCGGCCGGCACCGGGAGGCACTGCGGCGCGGGCGCCGCGCAGTACTCCGCGTAGCCCCCGCCCGCCAGCAGGGCGCAGACGGGGTCGCCGACTGCCCATCCCGACACCGCGCCCCCGACCGCGGCCACGGTGCCCGACACCTCCAGGCCCAGCACGTCCGAGGCGCCCGGCGGCGGCGGGTAGTTGCCGCGGCGCTGCATGGTGTCGGCGCGGTTGACGCCGGCCGCCGCCACCCGCACGAGCACCTCCTCGGGGCCCACGGCCGGGACCGGCCGCTCGCCGACGGCGAGCACGTCGGGCTCGCCGGGCTCCGTTATCTCGATCACGCGCATCCGATCCGGCAATTCGGTCATGTCTCGCATTCCGCGCCGCGCCCGGCCGTCCCGAAGGCCCCGGGGATTATAATTGCGGCGGCCGCGGCGCCGACGGGCGCCCGGCCCACGCGTCATGCGCACTGCAGTTACATGGATATCAAGGTCAAGAAGGTCAGGCTCTGGCGCACCGAGGTGTCGCGCCGCTCCGGCGCGCTCGCCGCGGCGCTCGAACCGCTGGCCCAGCACGGGGCGGATCTCAAGGTGATACGGGTCCGGGCCGCGCCGGGCCGGACCAGGCGCAACGTCATCGAGGTCTACGCCGGCGACGGCCAGCGGGCCGCCAACGTGGCCCGCGCCGCCGGGTTCAGCCAGACGCCGGCCACCGCGGTGCTGCTGCAGGGCGACAACCGGCCGGGGTTCGCCTACGAGGTCGCGAACGCGGTGGCGTGGGCGGGCATCGGCGTGCGCGACTACGAGGCCGGGGTCGTCGACCGGCGGTTCTCGTCGACCCTGACGTTCGAGAGCGAGTCGGACGCGACGAAGGCGGTGACGATCATCCGCAAGGTCATCCGCGGCGCGGACGGCGGCGCCGCCGAGGGGTAGCGGCTGGACCGATGCGCCTGTTGCTGATCGGGTACGGCCGGATGGGCAAGGCCGTCGACCGGCTGAGCGAATCGTACGGGTGCGCGGTGGCGGGGCGGCTCGACGTGGACAACAACGTCGGCGGCAGCGGCATCACCGCCGCCGCGGTGGACGGCGTCGATGTGGCCGTCGACTTCTCGGTCCCCGACGCGGTGGCCGAGAACCTGCCGCGCCTCGCGCATCACGGCGTGAACCTGGTCGTGGGCACCACCGGCTGGGAGGCGGACGAGGCGAAGATGCGTCGGGTCGCGGTCGACGCCGGCATCGGCGTGGTCGCGGCCGCCAACTTCTCGCTCGGGGTCAACCTCTTCCTGGCCCTGACGGAGCGCGCGGCGGAGCTGTTCGCGGACCGGCCGGAGTTCGGCGCCTACATCCACGAGCTGCACCACGCGGCCAAGCTGGACGCCCCTTCCGGCACCGCGCTGGCGATGCGGAACGCCATGGCCGGTCGCGGATACGGCGGCCCGATCGACATAGCCTCGAGCCGGGCCGGCTCCGCGCCGGGCATGCACACGGTGGCGTTCGACGGCCCGGTGGAGTCGATCGCGATGACGCACACCACGCGAGACCGCGACACGTTCGCCCGCGGGGCCCTCGAGGCCGCGCGTTGGGTGCAGGGGCGGCGGGGCTGGTTCTCGATGCGCGACGTGCTGGGGCTGGAGGGATGAGACGCGACCGGGCAGCGATGCCCCCGGCAGCTCACCCGTTGCGGCGACCGGGTCCGTTTCCGGGCACTTGCGGAGGCCCGGACGGTCGGGCCGCGGCCGCGCGTCCGGTGCAGGGTCGGCAGGGTTTCTCGATGCGCGGCGAAGCGCGGGGACTTCGGGGATGAGGCGCGACTGGTCGGGTTGCGGCACCGCGCTGGTGACGCCGTTCACGGCGGACGGGGCCGTCGACGAGCCCCGCGTGCGGGCGCTCGCGGGGCGGCAGATCGAGGGCGGCGTCCATTTCCTGTGCCCGTGCGGCACCACCGGGGAGAGCCCGACGCTCGCCGCGGCCGAGCACCGGCGCGTGGTCGAGCTGGTCGTCGACACGGCGGCGGGGCGGGTGCCGGTGCTCGCCGGCGCCGGCGGCTACGACACCCGCGAGGTCGTCGAGCAGGCGCGCGAGATGGAGCGCGCGGGGGCGGACGGCATCCTGTCGGTCACGCCGTACTACAACCGGCCGACCCCTGAAGGGCTGTACCGGCACTACGGGGCGATCGCCGAGAGCGTGGCGCTGCCCATCGTCGTCTACAACGTGCCGGGCCGCACCGGGTGCAACGTCGACCCCGCCACCCTCTGCCGCCTCGCCGAGCTGCCCAACGTCGTCGGGGTGAAGGAGGCCTCGGCGAACATGGCGCAGATGTGCGAGGTCTGCCGCGCCGTTCCCGACGGCTTCAGCGTGCTGTCGGGCGACGACCTGTTCACGGTGCCCCTGATCGCGGTGGGGGGCGCGGGGGTCGTCTCCGTCGTCTCGAACGAGGTCCCGGCCGAGATGGCCCGGCTCGTCTCCCTGGCGCGGGCCGGCGACTTCGCGGCGGCGCGCCGGCTCCACGCGCGGCTGCTTCCGCTCATGCAGATCAACTTCGTCGAGTCCAACCCCATCCCGGTCAAGGCGGCGATGGCCCACCTCGGGCTGCTCGAGCCGCACTACCGGCTGCCCATGGCTCCCCCGCGTCCGGCGTCGCTCGAGAAGATCGTCCGGGTGCTCGAGGAGTTGGACGCCTCCTGATCCGGCATGAACCGGGACGCGGAGACCATCGACAGTGACGACGGCTACCGAATCGCTACAGACGACCATCGAGCGGCTGCACGCGGCCGGCGCCGGCGCCGACCGGGACGAGGCGCGGGCCGCGTTCGCCGCCTTGCGGGGCGCGCTCTCCGCCGGCCGCGTCCGGGCCGCCACCCCCGACCCTGACGCGCCGGCCGGCTGGCGCGTGCACGGCTGGGTCAAGCAGGGCATCCTCGTCGGCTTCCGCTGCGGCGGGATCGCCGCTTTTCCCGGGTCCGATCCCGACGTCCCGTTCCTCGACAAGGACACCCTGCCCCTCAAGCGGCTCGACACGGCATCGCGGGTCCGGCTCGTGCCCGGCGGATCGTCCATCCGCGACGGCGCCTTCGTGGGGGCCGGGGTCATCTGCATGCCGCCGATGTTCATCAACATCGGGGCCCACGTCGGGGACGGGACCCTCGTCGACTCGCACGCCCTCGTGGGGTCGTGCGCCCAGGTCGGCGAGCGGGTGCACGTCAGCGCCGGCGCCCAGATCGGCGGCGTGCTCGAGCCCATCGGGGCGATGCCCGTCATCATCGAGGACGACGTGCTCGTCGGCGGCAGCACCGGCGTCTACGAGGGCACCGTCGTGAAGTCGCGCGCGGTCATCGGGGCGGGTACCGTCCTCACGGGGTCGACCCCCGTCTACGACCTTCCCCGCCGCCGGGTGATCCGCCCCGCCCACGGCGTGCCGGTGGTCATCCCCGAGGACGCGGTGGTGGTGCCGGGGACCCGCGCCGTCACCGCCGAGGCGGGCCGCGAGTGGGGGCTCGCGCTGGCGACGCCGGTCATCGTCAAGTACCGCGACGAGAAGACCGACGCCGGGGCCGAGCTGGAGGCCTGGCTGCGGTAGTGGGCGCGGCCCCTCCCGACGGCCTGGCGCGGGTGAGCGCCACGGCGGCTCCCGACCGTGTCACCACAGTCGCCGTACGCCGTACCGGTCGAATGCCCGCTCGTTCGAAACGAGCACGAGGTCGTGAGCCAGGGCCTGTGCGATGAGCATGCGGTCGAAGGGGTCGCGGTGCGAGCCGGCCAATCGCCCGGCCCGCTCACTATCGGCGATGCTGACCGGCAGTTCCTCGAATCCCTGGCTGGCGATAGCGGCGCGCAAGTCCTCAGCCAGCACGTCGGCTTCCGGCAGCCTGCCGAGTCGGTGCTTCGTGGCTACTTCCCATGCTGTCGCCGCGCTGACCAGGACCTCGTTCTCCTCGGCTGCCACGGCTCTTCGTGCCCGCTCCACGAGACGCAGATTGCCCGCCATCCACCAGATGAACGCGTGCGTGTCCAGCAGGATTCGCACGGCTCTATCCGCCTTCCCACAGCTTCGGTTCATCTTCCGGCAGCGGCTCGAAGAAGGCGTCGGTGAGCGCAATTTTGCCCTTCATGGCGCCGAACTGCCGCTTGCGCTTCGGCTTGCAGCCGACGAGCCGGGCGACGGGCTGCCCGCGGCGGGCTATGACCACCTCTTCGCCCGCTTCCACCTGCGTCAGCAAACGGGACAGTTGGGTCTTGGCTTCATGGACGTTGACTGTGAGCATGGGTGGACCCCCAATTGAACCAACTTGGTCCAGAATATGACCAAGTTGCAGGCTGGTCAAGTCATCGCACGAGGGCGTCGCAGTCTTCGACCGCATCAATGCCATGCCTCCGTGGTAGCCTCGCTTTGGCAGAGACCCGCAGCGGATCGTGCATTCGCGGTCATCGGACAATCCGGCACGGAGCAGATGGATGATGCCTCATAGCGGCGCCGGCACGGAACCCCCCTTCGACGTCGTGAAGCTGGCCCGGTCGCTCATCGACTTCGACTCGACGACGGGCCGGGAGGGCCCGGTGGCGCGGTGGCTGGCGGGGTGGCTGCGGGACCGCGGCTACGAGGTCGAGGAGCAGCCGGTCGAGGCCGACCGCATCAACCTCTGGGTCGCGCTCGGGCCGCCGGACGTGGTGCTGTCGACCCATCTCGACTGCGTGCCGCCGCACTTTCCGAGCCGCGAGGAGAACGGGCGGCTGCACGGGCGGGGCGCCTGCGATGCGAAGGGCATCGCGGCGGCGCAGATCGGGGCGCTGGAACGACTGCGGGCGGCCGGCGAGACCCGCGTCGGGCTGCTGCTCGTGGTGGGAGAGGAGCGCGGCAGCCACGGCGCCCACGCCGCGAACCGGACCCCGCGGGGCTCGCGCTACCTCCTCAACGGCGAGCCCACCGACAGCCGCCTCGGCATCGCGACTCGCGGGGTCTGCCGGGTGCGGCTGTCCGCGACGGGGAAGACCGCGCACTCCTCGCACCCGGAGGAGGGGGTGTCGGCGATCGAGAAGCTGGTCGACGCGCTGGTGGCGCTGCGCGCGCTGCCGCTGCCGGCCAGCCCCAGGCTCGGCGGGACGAGCTACACGGTGACCCTGCTCGACGGCGGGATCGCGCCGAACGTGGTGCCGCCGGTGGCGAGCGCGGAGGTCAACTTCCGCACCGTGGGCCCGTCCGCGGCGGTGCGGGCCGCCCTCGAGCCGCTGAAACGCTGGGTCGACCTGGAGGACGTGGCCGAGGTGCCGCCGGTGGAGCTGGTCACGGTGCCGGGGTTCGACAGCGCGGCCTTCCGGTTCACCACCGACATCCCGTTCCTGTCGGCGTGGGGGCGGCCGCTCCTCTTCGGGCCGGGGTCGGTGCTGCTGGCCCACACCGCCGACGAGTACGTGGAGATCGACGAGTTGCGGGCCGCCGTCGACGGCTACGCCCGCATCGCCACCGCCCTGCTGGGGCGCGTCGACGCCGAGCCGGGCGCGTGACGGATCAGGGCTGCCCGACCTGCTCGAGTCGCACGCGCGTGAGATCGACACGCTGGAGCGGAGTTTCCCCGTCGACCGGCGTCGCCTCGATGCGATCGACCGCGTCGATGCCCTCGACCACCCGCCCGAACGCCGTGTAGACGCCGTCGAGCTCGCCCGCGCGGCCCGCGGTCACGATGAAGAACGACGTGTCGGCGCTCGCGGGGTCGTCGCCGCGGGCCATCGACACGATGCCCTTCATGTGCGGCGTGTCGCTGAACTCGGGCTCGAGGTTGGTGATCAGGCTCCGCTGCTCTTCGCTCAGCGGCGTGCTGCGGCTCGGCACGAAGCCGGTCTGGATGACGAAACCAGGGGCGACGCGGTGGAACGCCATGCCGTCGTAGACCCCTGCCTGCGACAGGCGCAGGAAGTTGCGGACGTGCCCGGGCGCGCGGTCGGGGAAGAGCTCGAGGGTGATGGGACCCGCGCTCGTCTCGAGCACCGCGCGGTACGCGGCCAGCTCGTCGAGGGTCTCGGTCGTGAACGGCGGCGGGGGCGGGGGCTGCCAGTCGCGGACGGACACCGACACGATCTCGATCCGCTCGGTCGCCTTGCCCTGGGCGTCGACCGGCGTCTCGGAGATGCGCGTCACCACCGGCAGCCCCTCCGCCACCCGTCCCCAGATGGTGTGGTTGCCGTCGAGCCCGGGCTGGGCGACGACGCAGATCAGGAACTGCAGCCCCTCGCTGGCGGGGTTGCCCGGCACGCCCACCGACGACACCGTGCCCGGGGTGTGCCGCTCGTCGCTCGGCTCGGACGCCACGAGGCCGAGGCCGCCGCGGCCGTATTCGTCGCGGCGGGCAGGGTCCGCGCTGATCGGGTCTCCGCCCTGGACGATGCCGCGCGCCACCATCGCGTGGAACGCGGTGCCGTTGTACGTGCCCTCCTCGACCGTCTGCAGGAACAGCCCGACGTGGTTGGGGGCGGCCTCGGGCAGCAGGTCGATGACGAAGGTTCCCGCCGTCGTCTCCACCACCGCCTGCTTGTCCCGCATCTCGTCGAGGCCGAGCGGGGTCACGAACAGCTCTTGCGCCGGCTGCGCCTCGACGGCGCACGCCGCCAGCGCGAGCAGTCCTGTCGCCAGAATTGGTCTTCTCACGTTCCTCCCCCTCGCGTTATCCGCTCCCGCGGGTGCTCGCGAACGCCCCCGGATTGTAGAGCCTTTCGCGCACGGTGCTCAGCCGAATCGATGGGGTGTCGAGACGGGCGGGCGTGACGAGGACGATGTCGTCGAGTCCGCCGGGCACGGCGGCGCTGGGAAGGACGAGCAGCGTCGCGCTTCCCCGCGTCAACCAGTCCGATCCCATGCGCTGCAGCAGGAGGCGGTTGCCCCGGGGCTGGTCAGTCCACCGCATGGGCGGGATCATTTCAGGCCGGACTACTCGGACCATGGTCCTGTTCAGATTCAGAACACGATGCGCAGGCCCAACTGGGCCTGGCGCGGGGCGCCGACGAGGAGGCTGGCGAGGCCGAACTCCGGATTCGGCGTGACGCCGTCGTTCTCGAGGATCTCCTGCTGGTCGGCGTGGCCGACCCGGAAGGCGCCGGTGTCGAGGACGTTGAAGACCTCGAAGAGCGCCTCGACCTGTCCTCCCTGGAAGCCGAACCGCCGGGTCAGCCGCAGGTCGAGGTTGGTCCAGGGGGCGTTCCGCTCGCCGTTCGGCGGCGCGAGATCGCCGTTCACCACTGCCCGGGCCTGGGCGCCGTGGGGGCCGACGGCGAATCCGGGGTGGTCGTGGAAGCCCACCGCGGGGTCGAGGGCGGTGTAGGGCGAGCCCGACTGGGCGGTGAAGATGCCGCTCGCGGCGAGGTCGAACGGCAGGGCGAAGACGCCGCTCGCCACGAAGCGGTGGGGGACGTCGCGAATCGAGAGCCCCCAGTCGTAGTCGGGGTCCGTGGGGTCGGTCAGGGTGAGGCTGCCCGAGCGCTCGTTGTCGTCGTTCGAGCGGTCGCGCGACCACGTGTAGTGGGCCTGGAACTGGACGCCGCCGCGGAAGCGCCGGTGCAGCGCCGCGGTCAGCGCCAGGTAGTCGGACCGGGCCGGGGAGGCGCGCACCAGGATGGGCCCGTAGGCCGGATTGATCCGCCGGCCCGAGTACACCGGGCGGCCGAAGGCGTCGCGAGCCGGGGGCGCGACGTTCGCGTCGAAATTCGACATGAGCGAGTCGCTCCGGGCGTGCAGCAGGTCGATGGAGGCGGCGAGGTCGCGGCCGATCTCGCGCTCGTACCCCAGGTTGAACCGGACGGTCCGGGGGTCCTCGTAGCCGGGGTCGAAGTGGCTCAGCGCGGGGACCAGGCCGGCCGGCGGGTGGTCGTTGTCGATTGGGGCGCCGAGCGGCACGAAGCCCGCTTCGCCCGGCGACACGATCGCGTTCCCCAGGCGCGGGTAGATGCCGGTGTCGGTGTGGGCGGTGGAGAAGAGCAGCGTCGGCGTGCGGGCATGGAAGACCCCGCCGGCGGCCCGGACGACGCTCGCCGGGTCGGGCGACCAGACGAGCCCGGCGCGGGGCGAGAAGTTGTCGAGGTCGTCGGGGATGCGCCGCCCCTCGGGCAGCACGTGCTCGATCTCGCCCGGGTTGAAGGTGCCGTCCCAGCGGGCGCCGACCTGCAGGGTGAGGCGCCGGTTCGGGCTCCACGAATCCTGGACGTAGGCGCCGAGAATCTGCTGGGAGACCACGAAGTTGGGGTCTTCCAGGCTCCCGAAGAGGATGACGGCGCGGGCGGGGTTGCCGGCCGCGAAGTCGTCGAGGGTGTCGAAGTCGTAGCTCCCGTCGGCGTTCCCCACGAAGAACTCGCTCAGGTGGTCGTGGCTCAGGGTGAACCCGGCGCGGAGCTCGTGGTTCCCCGAGAGGAACGAGAACCGCTCCTGGATCTCGAGCTTCCGCTCGTCGTTGGTGACGGGCAGCCACCAGGGCTTGCCGAAGGCGCCGAACGACGGGTTGTAGATGCGGAAGTGGGCCTGGAGCGCGCTCCCGGGCAGGTGCGAGCGCCGGTCGAAGTCGTCGTAGGCGTACTGGACGCGCAGCTCGTTGACCCCGCTCTCGCCGACGACGGAGACGACCGAGCCCACCGTGGAGTGGCTCTCCACGAACCGCCGCGACTCCTCCCCGACGAAGTCGGACACGCGCGAGTAGTCCGTGAGGTTGTAGCGCAGGGTCAAGGCGTGCCGGTCGCTCGCCCGGTGGTTCAGCTTGCCGAACAGGATGAGGTTGTCGGTCTCGCGCAGGAACTGCCCGCTCGCGGTGCGGCCGCGCTCGGGGTCTGCGGCGGCGACCCCGTCGTCGTTCGGGCGGTATCCGGCCACGAGCTCGGGGAAGGCGGCGAGAACCGCGTCGTAGTGTCCGCGGCCGCGAATGTCCCGGAGGAAGGGTTGGCTCTGGGCGGTCTGGTCGTAGGAGAGGAAGAAGTGGGTGCGGTCGCGCCGGATCGGCCCCCCGAGGGCACCGCCCCAGTTGTAGCGGCGGAACTCGTCCACCTCGTACCGCGCGTCGCCGGCCGGCACGCCGCGCGCGGCGTCGAGCGGCGACCGCGGCAGCCGCGCCGCCATGTCGTCGTCGCGCAGGAAGAAGACGCCGGAGCCGGCGAGGTCGTTGGTGCCGCTCTTGGTGACCACGTTCATGGCGCCGCCGCCCGAGCGGCCGGCCTCGGCCGAGTACCCGCTCGTGACCACCTGGAACTCCTGCACGGACTCCTGCGCGACGAGGGCGCCCCCGCCCTCCCTCGCCAGCCCGCCCCGCCCGAAGCCGAAGAAGGCGCTCTTCGCGCCCGCCCCGTCGATGGTGAACCCCGAGTTCACGGCGCGCTGGCCGCTCAGCGAGAGCCGGCCCCGCGCGTCCACCTGCACCGTCGGCTTGAGCAGGGCGAACCGCACGAAGTCGCGGCCCGAGATCGGCAGGTTGGCTATCTCGTCCTCGGTCACGTAGTCGGCGGCCCCGGACCGACCCACCTCGATGAGCGGGGCCTCCCCGGTGACGAGGACGGTCTCCTCGACCGCGGCGAGGCCGAGCCGCAGGTCCACCTCGAGGCTCTGCCCGACGAGGAGGCGGACGTTCTCCTGCCGGGTCGCGCGGAAGCCGGCCAGCGATGCCACGAGATCGTACTCCCCGCTGGGAATGGCGCGGAGGGCGAAGAAGCCGCTCGGGTTCGTGACCGCGGCGCGGCGCTGACCACGCTCCGTGTCCAGGAGCTCGACCGTCACCCCGGGCAGGCTCGCCCCGGTGTCGTCGCTCACGAAGCCCTGGACCGTCGCGAGGGACTGGGCGGTGGGCGTCGCGGCGTTCGCGAGGGCGAGACAGACGGCGAGCAGGGCGGCGCCCGGCGCATGCGGCCGTCGGCGCGCACGAAGAGGCGTAGCGGCGTCGGCGTCACCGGTCCGGACCCCACGCCGCGCCGTCGCCGATAGACATCGCTGTCCACACTGCCGATGATCGAGTTCACGTCCGCGGTTCATGGCGGCAACTGTACAGGACGCGGGTCATCTCTGACACCATCGAACGGTCGTCCACTGCTGCGGGCATCCGCATCGAGGCGGCCTTCGCGCAAGGGACGCACCTCGGGTACGATTGTTCGGATGTCACTGCTGCACGCACCGGAGACCGAGGCGCCCTCCCGCAAGGGGCGCTTCGTGCTGATTGCCCTGCTCGCGCTTGCCGCCGGCGGCTACTACCTGTGGACGTCGCCGCCCGAGTGGCTGCCGGAGCTCCCGTCGTTCGGGGAGAGCGCCCCCGCCGAACGAGCGGCCGACCCGCCGCCGCGGCGCGCCGCCCGCGAACCGGAGCCTGAACCCGAGCCGGCCCTCGCGGAGGCGGCGCCGGAACCGGCGCCCGAGCCGGAACCCGAGCCCGAGCCGGAACCGGCCCCGCCGCCCCCGTCGCGGCTCGAGCCGCTGCTCGTGGTGTCGAGCGACGTGTCCGGCGCATCGGTCTTCCTGAACCGGCGGTTCCTCGGGACGACCCCGTTCGAGGCGGTCGAGCTCGAGCCGGGGCGCCACCGGCTCAACGTCTCGGCGGAGGGCTACGAGGGCTTCGCCCGGGACATCGAGATCGGCGACAAGCCGGTCTCGGTCGACGTGCGGTTCCGCCAGGTCCGGCTCGACGCCCGGGTTGCGGTCGTCCACCGGCACCGGTTCGGCTCTTGCAGCGGCACGCTGCGCGCCGACCTCGCCGGCCTCCACTACGAGACCGACGGCGACGACGCATTCTCGATACCGTTCGCCGAGCTCGAGGAGCACGCCGTCGACTATCTCGAGCACACGCTGACCGTGAAGCGGCGCGGCGGGCGTACCTACAACTTCACCGACGAGCAGGAGACGGCCGACGCCCTGTTCGTCTTCCACCGCGACGTCGAGCAGGCTCGCGACCGGCTCGCGGACGCGCAGTGACCACCCGGTGCCCTTGGGCCGGGTCCGATCCGCTCTATCGGCGGTATCACGATGAGGAGTGGGGGACGCCGGTCCACGACGACCGGCACTTCTTCGAGATGCTGGTCCTGGAGGGGGCCCAGGCCGGCCTCGCCTGGATCACGATCCTGCGCAAGCGCGAGGGCTACCGCGAAGCGTTCGACGGCTTCGACCCCGTCGTCGTGGCCCGCTACGACGACCGGCGGGTCCAGGCCCTGCTCGAGAACCCCGCCATCGTCCGCAACCGGCTCAAGGTCGAGTCGGCCGTCGCGAACGCCCGGGCCTTCCTGCGGGTGCAGGACGAGCACGGCAGCTTCGACCGCTACGTCTGGCGCTTCGTCGACGGACGCCCCCGGCAGAACCGCTGGGGCGGCATGGACGAGGTCCCCGCCGAGACGCCCGAGTCGCAGGCGATGAGCCGGGACCTGAAGCGGCGGGGATTCCGTTTCGTCGGCCCCACCATCTGCTACGCGTTCATGCAGGCGACCGGGCTCGTCAACGACCACCTGGTCGACTGCTTCCGCCGCACAGTGCTTGCGCGATAGCGCCGGCCAAGTGACCGACCCGCGATCCGCGTCGGAGTTGACGTACGTCGAGATCCACGTCCAACTGCTTCCGCCGGGAGCGAAACTGCATCGCTCTGACGTCGCCCGAACCCCTTTATCCGGGGCCGATGCCAACGGCCGCGCGCACCCGGGGCGAACGATGCCGCGCGGCTTCGACGCCGAGTCCTGTCCGTCCCAGAGAGCCCGGATCGATGGCGGACACGGAAGCCGGCTCACGAACGCCGGATTCGCGGGCGGCGACCGGCTTGGATTGAGCCCTACTTCGACACCACCAGCAACACCCCGACGACCACGACGGCGGAGCACCCCAGCGACCAGGCGGACAGGGCCTCGCCGGCGAGGAGGTACCCCAGCACCAACGCGATGACCGGGTTCACGTAGGCGTAGGTGGCGGCCTTGGCGGGGACCGACGCCTTGAGCAGCCAGAGGTAGCAGCCGTAGGCCACCGAGCCGAAGGCGGCGACGTAGGCCCAGGCCCCGAACGCGCCCGGGGAGATGGCGCTCCAGTCGAGTCCCCGCAGCTCGCCCGCCGCCGCCGACAGGGCCAGCAGCACCACGCCGCCGCCGAGCATCTGCATGCCCGACGAGAGCGCCTGGGAGTGCGGCTGGGGCACATGGCGCGAGCAGATCGAGCCCGCCGCCCAGAGCAGGCTCGCGAGGACGATGGCGCCGGCGCCGACGGGGTCGAGTCCGCTCGCGCCCGCCGCCTCGGCCGGATTGACGAGCAGGGCGATTCCCGAGAACCCGAGCACGAGCCCCAGGACCACGCGACCGGCAGGGCGCTCGCCGCCGGGCCGCCACCAGTCGCCGAGGGCGACCCAGAACGGCACCATCGAGACGAGGAGGGCGCCGAGGCCCGACGGTACGCGCTGCAGCGCCCAACTGACCCCGCCGTTTCCGCCTGCCGCCATCAGCACCCCGACGAGGCCGGTCATCGCCCAGTCGCGGGCGGTGGGCCGCGCCGCCCCCCGGTGCAGGCCCCAGCCCGCGAACACGAGGCCGGCGGAGACGAAGCGCACGCCGGCCATGAAGAACGGAGGGATCTCGGCCACCCCCCAACGGATGGCGAGATAGGTCGAGCCCCAGATGAGGTAGACGGCGGCGAACGCGGCGACGAGGGCGACGGGGGAGGGGCGGCTCATCGGTCGATGCGTGGCGATTGCGTCGCGGGAGCGTTGCGGACGGCAGGCCGGGGCGACGGCCCGCGGCGAGGGCCGCTCCAGCGTCGGACTCCCGGCCCGAAACCAAACCCGCCGTCCCCGATGGTCTCCTGCTCGAACGGCCCGCGCGGGTCGGCGGCGACTACCCGACGTTGACGACGGCGCGGGTGCTGCGGTGGCGGTCGACGACCTCGCGGCCGAGGCGCTTGCTCAGGTACACCTTCGACGCGCCTGGGTCGTCGGGACGGGTCTCGAGCTTGATGACGTCGAACTCGAGGTGATCGAGGGTGCTGCGCATGCCGTAGAAGCGGTTCTTCGTCTTCACGACGACCTCGTCGAAGCCGTTGTCGAGGGCCCACGACTCCTGCTGCTCGGTGAGGGCCCGGAAGAACCCCTGGCCCCGCCAGTCGCGGCGGGTGCCCCCGATCCAACTGTAGAGGATCCTGCGGTCGTCGAAGCGGACGCAGTCGCCGAGCCGGGCCACGAGGTCGGCGAGCTTGGCGTCGGTCTCGTGGCGGCGCAGCTCGTGCGACACCTTGAACGCCACCGGCACCACCGTGCCGGGATCGTCGGGCAGCGCCGCCTCCGCCATGACGATCTGGTGGTCGCGGTCGCCGAGCCTCGCCACGACCTCGGACGAGGTCTTGCGGCGCGGGAACTCCCCGAAGAACTCCTCGATATACTGAATCTCCAGCGCGCCCTGCTGCAGCCCGTACTGTCTGATGTGATACTCCATCGGCGAATCCGTGATCATACATCTCCGCTCACGGGAGCCCGTGCTGGAACCTCGCGCCGCACCGCGCCGGCAGGGCGCCAGGGATCTGCAGCGGAGCCTGCCCGGCAAGGCGCGACGAGGGCGCATGCCGGGCAATCGGAACCGACGGCGACGCTTGCCGGGCTCACGCAGGATGCATCGCCGATCGAACGCGGCGGGGCCCTTCACCGCGGGCTGCTAGCGGTCGCCCGCCGGCCCGACCGATGCCCGAGCTGCCCGACGTCACGGTGTACGTGGAGCGACTCCGGACCCGCATCGGCGGCGAGCCCCTGCGCCGGGTGCGGCTGGGCAGCCCGTTCGTGCTGCGTTCGGTCGACCCGCCCCTCGGCGCAACGGAGTCGCGGACGGTGCGGTCGGTGGACCGGCTCGGCAAGCGCATCGTCATCGGCCTCGACGGCGGCCTGTCGCTGGTCATCCACCTGATGATCGCGGGCCGGCTGCGCTGGCGGCCGCCCGGCGCGCCCATTCCGAGGCGCCGGGGCCTCGCCGCGTTCGACTTCCCGGTCGGCACGGTGCTGTTCACCGAGGAGGGCAGCACGAAGCGCGCGTCTCTGCACGTGGCCGGCGACGCCGCCGCCCTGCGCCGACACGACCCCGGCGGGCTCGAGGTGCTCGAGGCGGACGCCGTGGCGTTCCGGGCGAGGCTGACCCGCGAGAACCACACCGTCAAGCGGGCCCTGACCGATCCGAGGCTGTTCTCCGGCATCGGCAACGCCTACTCCGACGAGATCCTGCATGCGGCCCGGCTGTCGCCCCTGAAGTGGACCCGGCGGCTCGGCGATGCGGAGATCGAGCGGCTCTTCGAGGCGGCCCGCGAGACCCTGGCGGGGTGGACGGAGCGGCTGCGGCGCGAGACGGGCAACCGCTTTCCCGAGAAGGTCACCGCGTTCCACGAGGGCATGGCCGTGCACGGCCGCTACGGCCGGCCCTGCCCCGCGTGCGGGGCGCCGGTCCAGCGCATCGTGTACGCCAGCAACGAGGCCAACTACTGCCCGCGCTGCCAGACCGGCGGCCGGCTGCTGGCCGACCGGTCGCTGTCGCGGCTCCTCGGGAGCGACTGGCCCCGCTCGCTCGACGAGCTGGACGAGCTGACCGCGTCCCGGCGCCCGTCTCGACGGCGTACCCCTTGACCGCTCGTCGAGGGGCGAGCGGCCCCCACGGTCGTCGGCAGGTCGCCGGTCCACACGCCCGCACGGGACGGGTACGGTGCCGCTGTCGACGGGTGCCGTCCATATCCGCACCCCCGCGCGGCCGCGGGGGTGCGGGGCTTGGGTTCCGGAGTGGACAAGAGCCGGCAACACGCTCCCCGCGCGGCTGCGAGGGACGGGGATCCCGGGGAACCGGAGCCCCGGCCGTTCCGTCCATTTCAGCAGCACCGCACGCAACCTCCCGGCGGACCGTCGGGCCGAGACGGAGCGCCCGCCACCGGCGCCGGGAAGGTTGCCAGCCTGGAGATCACGTCATGCGTTTGCTTCTTTCCGCCCTCGCGCTCGCAGTGAGCGGCCCTCTCGTGGCCGCCCCCTCCGCCCAGTCCGATGCGCCGTCGCGTCCGTCGGATGCCCTCGACACGCCGTTCGCGGCGAACGGGACGATTTCGATGAGGCTGTCCGCGGGCCGGTATCGGATCTCGGCGGGACGGCACGATCGGATCCGCCTGCGGTGGAGCGTCCGGCGGCAGAGCCAGCTCTCCGAGGTCGAGGCGTACGCCGAGGTCGACGGCGCGGACGCGACCGTCGTCATGGACGGCCCCGGCGACGAGTTTCGCGCCGTCATCGAGGTGCCTGCGCGATCGGACCTCCACCTTCGACTGTCGGCCGGCGAGCTGTCCATCGAGGACGTCGTGGGCGACAAGGACATCCGCCTCCACGCGGGCGAGGTCCGCGTCGACGTCGGGAATCCCGCGACCTACCGGCGGGTGCGGGCCTCGGTCTGGGCCGGCGACCTGCGGGCCGAGCCCTTCCGGAGGAGGACGGGAGGGCTCTTTCGCTCGCTCGACTGGCGCGGCGACGGGGAGCACGACCTGCGGGTGAGGCTCAAGGCCGGCGAGCTTCGGCTGTACTCGAAGTCGGCGACGGACCGCGGCCGGCCACGCTGAGGCGGGTCCGCGAATCGTCGCCGGGCGGCTCCGCTTCCCGCCCGGCCGACCCTCCAAAGTCTCCGCCGCCCCGTCGCGACGGCCAATCGCAGGGCCCGTCAACGTTTTCTCTAGTACGCGTGCATCGTCTGTGATACGTTTCTCACGATGGACGCAATCTCGATACAGGCCGTCGCCGCCGCCCTGGCGGCTGCCGCGACCGTAGCCGGGGTGTTCTTCGCAGCACGGCAGGACGCACGAGCGGCCCGTAGCGAGCTCCAGAAGTCGATCGAGAACTTCATGACCCCGAAGCTGGACGCCATGGATGCCCACATCAGGCATCTGGACGACAAGCTGGAAGGCGTCTCCCGAGAGGTCGGCAGGCTCGACGAGAAGGTCGAAAAGCTAGACGAAAAGGTCGGCAGGCTCGACGAAAAGGTCGAGGGGCTTGGCAGAGACGTTGCGATCCTCGGCAAGGACGTTGCGTTCCTGCGCGGGCGGCAGGAAGAACGGGACCGGGCTTCGTCCTGAAGCGAGGCCGTCAGATCCTCTTGCTTCCCCGGGTTCACGCCAGCAGCGGCCGCAGCCAGCGCTCGGCTTCGGCCACCGTCATCCCCTTGCGGCGGGCGTAGTCCTCCACCTGGTCGGCGCCGATGCGCCCCACCGAGAAGTAGTGCGCCCCGGGGTGGGCGAAGTAGAGCCCGCTGACGCTGGCCGCGGGGGTCATCGCCGCGCTCTCGGTCAGGCCCATGCCGATCGCCCCGGGCTCGAGGAGGTCCCACAGCGCGAGCTTGCCGCTGTGGTCGGGGCAGGCCGGATAGCCGAAGGCCGGCCGGATGCCGCGGTAACGCTCGCGCAGCAGGTCCTCGTGGCTCAGCCGCTCGTCGGCGCCGTAGCCCCACTGGCGCCGGGCCTCGGCGTGCAGGTACTCGGCCGCGGCCTCCGCGAGGCGGTCGGCGAGGGCCTGGACCATGATGGCGCGGTAGTCGTCGTGGTCCCGCTCGTACTCGGCCGCGAGGTCGTCCGCCCCGACCCCCGCGGTGACCGCGAACGCCCCGACGTGGTCGAGCCGCCCGCTGCCGAGCGGGGCCACGAAGTCGGCGAGCGAGCGGTGGGCCCGGCCCTCGGGCTGCGGCTCCTGCTGGCGCAGCATGGGCAGCCGCAGCCGCTCCGTGCCCCCGTCGGCGGTCGAGCCGGGCTCGAGGACGACGATGTCGTCGCCGTCGCTCAGGGCCGGCCAGAACCCGAACACCGCGCGGGCGGTCAGGCGCCCCTCGTCGACGATGCGCTCGAGCAGCGCGGTCCCGTCCGCGTGCAGCGCGCGCGCCTGCTCCCCGTAGGCGGGGTGGTCGAGCACGGCGGGAAAGCGCCCCTTGATCTCCCACGCCGCGAAGAAGAACGTCCAGTCGATGAACGGCGTCACCTCGGCGAGGGGAATCGGGTCGAGCCGCCTCGGCCCGAGGAACGCCGGCGCCGGCAGGTCCGCCGCCGTCCAGTCGTCCCCGAACCGGTCCGCCCGCGCCTCCGCGTACGACCGGAGCGGCCGGTCCTGCCGCGCCGCGTACTGCTCGCGCAGAGTGGCCTGGTCGGCCCGGTTGGCGCGGTCGAGCTCGCCCCGCCGCGCCGGGTTGAGAAGGCCCGACACCACGTCGATGACCCGCGAGGCGTCGGCCACGTGCACCGTGCTCCGGTCGTAGGCGGGGGCTATCTTCACCGCGGTGTGCTGGCGGCTGGTCGTCGCGCCGCCGATCAGGAGCGGCCGCTCCAGCCCGCGCTGCTGCATCTCCCTCGCCACGAACACCATCTCGTCGAGCGACGGCGTGATGAGCCCGCTCAGGCCCACGATGTCGGCGTCCTCGTCGGCCGCGGTCTGCAGGATGGTGTCGCAGTGCACCATCACCCCGAGGTCGACGACCTCGTAGCTGTTGCACCGGAGCACGACGGCCACGATGTTCTTGCCGATGTCGTGCACGTCCCCCTTGACGGTGGCCAGCACCACCTTGCCCTTCGAGGCGGCCGCGGCGCCGCCGGCCTGCCGCTCGCGCTCCATGAACGGCTCCAGCCAGGCGACCGCCTTCTTCATGACCCGCGCGCTCTTCACCACCTGCGGCAGGAACATCTTGCCGGCGCCGAAGAGGTCGCCGACCACCTTCATGCCGTCCATCAGCGGCCCCTCGATGACGTCGAGGGGCCGGGCCAGGGCCTGCCGGGCCTCCTCCACGTCGGCCTCGACGTGGTCGGCGATGCCGTGCACGAGGGCGTGCGAGAGCCGTTCGTTCACCGTGCCCTGCCGCCAGGCAAGGTCTTCCGTACGGGTCGTCCCGGTGCCCTTGACGGTCTCCGCGAAGCGCACCATGCGCTCGGTGGCGTCGGGGCGTCGGTTGAAGATGATGTCCTCGACGTGGGTCAGTAGCGCCGGCTCGATGTCCTCGTAGACCACGAGCTGGCCGGCGTTGACGATGCCCATGTCCATGCCCGCCGCGATGGCGTGGTAGAGGAACGCCGAGTGCATCGCCTCGCGCACCGGGTTGTTGCCGCGGAACGAGAACGAGAGGTTGCTGACGCCGCCGCTGACGAGGGCGCCGGGGCAGGTGCGCTTGATGGTCCGCGTCGCCTCGATGAAGTTGACGGCGTAGTCGTCGTGCTCTTCGAGTCCGGTCGCCACCGCGAGGATGTTGGGGTCGAAGACGATGTCGCCGGGCTCGAACCCGGCCCGCTCGGTGAGCAGCCGGTACGCGCGCTGGCAGATCTCCACCTTGCGTTCGGTGGTGGCGGCCTGCCCCGTCTCGTCGAAGGCCATCACCACCGCCGCCGCGCCGTAGCGCCGCAGCGTCCGCGCCTTTTCGAGGAAGTCGTCCTCGCCCTCCTTGAGGCTGATCGAGTTCACGACCGGCTTGCCCTGGACGCACTTCAGCCCCGCCTCGATGACCGACCACTTCGAGCTGTCGATCATCACCGGCACCCGGGCGATCTCGGGCTCGGTGGCGACGAGGTTGAGGAAGCGCGCCATCGTCTCCTCGGAGTCGAGCAGCGCCTCGTCCATGTTGACGTCGATGAGGTTGGCCCCGCCCCGCACCTGGTCGAGGGCGACGTCGGTGGCGGCGCCGAGGTCGCCCGACTTGACGAGGCGGGCGAAGCGGGCCGAGCCGGTGACGTTGGTGCGCTCGCCCACCATCAGGAACGTGCCGTCGTCCCGCACGGTGAGGGTCTCGAGCCCGCTGAACCGGCTGCCCCCGGGCGCGCCGGCCGGGACCGCGCGGGGCGGCGTCCCGTCGACGGCGCGCGCCAGGGCCGCGACGTGCTCCGGGGTGGTGCCGCAGCAGCCGCCGACGATGTTCACCAACCCGCTCCCCGCGAACTCGCCGAGCAGCCCCGCCGTCTCGTCCGGCGTCTCGTCGTACTCGCCGAAGGCGTTGGGCAGCCCCGCGTTCGGGTAGCAGCTCACCCGGCACTCGGCGATCGCGGCCAGCTCGGCCAGGTACGGCCGCATGTCGCGGGCTCCGAGGGCGCAGTTGATGCCCACGCTCAGCGGCTTCGCGTGGCGGATCGAGACGTAGAAGGCGTCGATGGTCTGCCCCGACAGGGTGCGGCCGCTGCGGTCGGTGACGGTCACCGAGATCATCAGGGGCACGGCCGCACCGCGTGCGTCGAACACGTCCTCGATGGCGACGAGGGCCGCTTTCGCGTTCAGGGTGTCGAACACCGTCTCGACGAGCAGCAGGTCGCAGCCCCCGTCGAGGAGGCCGCGCGCCTGCTCGGCGTAGGCGTCGCGCATGGCGTCGAACGTGCTCGCGCGCAGGCCCGGGTCGTTCACGTCGGGCGAGATCGAGAGGGTGCGGTTGGTCGGCCCGATGGCTCCCGCCACGAAGCGCGGCCGGTCCGGGGTCCGCCGGGTCCACTCGTCGGCCGCCGCCCTCGCGAGCCGTGCCCCCGCGACGTTCAGCTCGTAGGCCACCGCCTCGAGCCCGTAGTCGGACTGGGCGATGGCGGTGCTGCTGAAGGTGTTGGTCTCGACGATGTCGCTGCCCGCCTCGAGAAACGCGCGGTGGATGCCCCCGATGACGTCGGGCCGGGTCAGCACGAGCAGGTCGTTGTTGCCTTTCAGGTCATGCCCGTGGCGGGAGAACCGATCGCCGCGGAAGGCCGCCTCGTCGAGGCCGTGTCGCTGGATCATGGTGCCCATCGCCCCGTCCATGACGAGGATGCGCTCGTCGAGCAGCGCCTCGAGCCGGGCGCGGACGTCGCCGCCCCGCGGGCCGGTCGACGCCTCGCCCGGCCATTCCCCCGGTCTGTCTCCCTTTGTGCCGTCGTCCATTTCGCCGTCTCTGTCCTCAAGTTCGGCTGTCGCGGGCTCCAAGTGCCGTGACGATCCATCTTGACACGTCGGCGCGGTCGGGGTGCGCCGGCTCTTCCGCCGCGAGGCGTCGCCCGGGCCCCTGCCGACCGACTTGCCCGCGCGGCCGCCCGCCGCGGTTTGTGCGATTCCGAGATAGGTTGTAAGCTCGCGTCATGGCTGCACGAACCTCATCGGCGCTGACTCTCGCGGCCCTCCTCGCCGCAGTGCCGGTTGCCGCGCAGGACGATGTTCCCATCTTCCGCGCGGGCACCGAGCTGGTCGACCTCTACGTCACCGCGACCGACCGCAACGGGCGCCTCGTGCCCGACCTGCTCCACGAGGAGTTCGTGGTCCTCGACGAGGGAGACGTACAGGAGATCGTCCTCTTCGAGAACGAGGTGCGGCCGATCACCGTCGTCGTCATGCTGGACACGAGCGCCAGCATGACCCCGAGCCTCGACCTGCTCATGGCCGGGGC
The DNA here is from genome assembly GCA_965207615.1 of Vicinamibacterales bacterium. Classification (GTDB taxonomy): domain Bacteria; phylum Acidobacteriota; class Vicinamibacteria; order Vicinamibacterales; family UBA8438; genus JAJEEA01. The sequence goes on along the minus strand of CBDBMZ010000003.1, from coordinate 4,364,851 downwards.
CGAGCAGTTCATCATCCGGATGCTCCCGGACGACCGGGCCAAGGTCGGGGCCTTCAACGACAAGATACAGATCCTGCCGGAGTCGGAGTTCATCGGGGACCGCGACGCGCTGATCCGCGAGCTCGACCGGCTGCAGTTCGGCAATCCGACCCGCCTCTACGACGCGGTCGCGGCGAGCATCCGGGAGCTCGCCGGCATCGAGGGCCGCAAGGTGGTGCTGGTCTTCACCGACGGCGAGGACACCCAGAACGACATCGGCTGGCGCGAGGTGCTCGAGATGGCCCAGCTCGAGGAAGTGATGATCTACACCATCGGCCTCGAGAGCGACTACTTCAACGGCGTGCGGCGGGTGCGCAGCCGGCCCGACCGCCGTCTCCGGACGTTCGCGGAGGAGACCGGCGGCGGGTACTTCGAGCTGGAGGACACCGACGACCTGGGGCCGACGTTCACGCGGGTCGCCCAGGAGCTGCACAGCCAGTACGTCCTGGGGTTCGTGCCGCCGACCCGCGACGGCGAGGTGCACGAGATCGACGTCCGGGTGACGCGGCGGGGCACGACCGCCCGCGCCCGTCGGAGCTACGTCGCGCCGGGCGACTGATCCTGAACGGGTGCCCGCGCGACCCGACGCGTTGTGAAGTTGCCCCGCCGAGGAACTTCGCAGTCGCGCCGCGCACCCTGACGGTCGCATCGACCGGCCTTCTTCTCGAGCCTGCGCGCGAACCCGTGGCGCCGGCGGCCCGTCGGGCGGGGTCGTCGCGCCCTCTCCGCCGCTGTCCGCATGTACTCGCCACGCATAGAGTCGGCCATCACCACGATGCTCGAGGCCCACGGCCTCGGGCGCCGGAAGGCTGGGCGCGGGTTCGAGGCGACCCACGTGCTCTCGGTCGCGCTGATCGCGGGGCAGTTCGGGTTCGACGAGGACACCGTCATCGCCGCCGTCCTGCACGACACGCTCGAGGACACCCGGCTCGATCCCGAGGTCATCCGCCGCCGTTTCGGAGATCACGTGCTGGCCGTCGTCGAGGACGTCACGGAGCCGCCCCGGACCCGTCCGTGGCGCGCGCGCAAGGAGGCGTACATCGCGCGCCTGCGGGCGAGCCCGCGTGTCGCCGCCCGCGCCGTGGCCTCGGCCGACAAGATTCACAATCTATCGAGCCTCGTGACCGGGATCGAGAGCCGCGGCCCCGCCTTCATCGATGCCTTCACGACGGGCATCGACGAGATGGTCTGGTATCAGCAGAGCGTGTACGGGATGCTCTCCGCCATCTGGTCGCATCCGATCCTGGACGAGCACCGGCGGCGGCTCGACCGTTTTCTCGCCGCCGCCCGCGGACTGGCGCGGTAGGAGTCTGCGCCGTGGAACGGCGTGGACTGCTGGCGGGTCGGTTGGGCGCCAAGCGGAGCCGCAGGCGAGGATTGGCGGGCGAGGAGTCTGCGCCGTGGAACGGCGTGGACTGCTGGCGGGTCGGTTGGGCGCCAAGCGGAGCCGTAGGCGAGGATTGGCGGGCGAGGAGTCTGCGCCGTGGAACGGCGCGGACCCCTGGAGGGTTTGGTTCGCGCGCCGCGGCTACAGCAGGAACCCGTGCCGGAGGGGGTCGGCGTCGTCGATCAGGAAGGTATGCTCCCCGGTGATCCAGGCCGACCCCTCGATCTCCGGGACGATCGCCTCGTGGTCGCCGACCGTCGTACGGCGCAGCAGGCGCCCCCGGAACAGGGTGCCGGCCAGGCTCTCGTGTGCGAACGGGCGTTCCGCGTCCAGGAGCCCCATCGCGTCGAGCACCGCCATGACCGCCGCGGTGCCGGTTCCGCAGGGGGAGCGATCGACCTGGTGGTCGGCGAAGATGGTGACGTTCCGCAGATCCGCCTCGCCTTCCGCCATCCCCGTGAAGATTGTCCCGTAGACCCCCTCGAGACCGTCGTCCAGGGGGTGGCTCACCTTCAGCACGCGCTCGACCGCCCGCGCGATGTCCATGCCGGTGCGGCGCAGCGCCGCGAGCGACTCGCGCCGCAGGGGAATCCCGACCGCCTCGCTGTCGACGATGGCGTAGAAGGCGCCCCCGAAGGCCACGTCCACCAGGACCGTGCGGTCGTTCGCCGCGACCGGAAGCCCGGCCCGGTACACGAACGACGGCACGTTCTCGAACGCGACCGCGGACACGCGCGTCGGCGCCGGGTCCTCCCGGGTCGGCGCGGCCCGGGCCGCGCGGGCGCGCACGAGGCCCGCCGGCGACTCCAGCGCGACGACCGGCGGCTCGCCGGGCAAGCTGATCAGCCCGCGCTCCAGGGCGATGGTGCAGACGGCGACGACCCCGTGTCCGCACATCGTGCTGTAACCCTCGTTGTGCATGAACAGCACGCCGGCGTGCGCCGCGTCACTGCACGGCTCGGTCAGGACCGCCCCGTACATGTCGGCGTGCCCGCGCGGCTCGTGCATCAGCGCGGTGCGGAGCCAGTCGCAATGCTCGCGGACCCAGGCGCGCTTGTCGAGCATCGACGCGCCGGACGGCGCGGGGAACCCCTCCGTCACCAGGCGCAGGGGCTCGCCGGCGGCATGGGCGTCGATGGTCCGGATCCGGTGGATCGCCATGCCGTGCGACCGCGTCCGCGGAAGGGGAGTTCAGAGCGAACGGAAAATTGGTAGCGGTACGGGGATTCGAACCCCGGTCCCGTGGCTGAGAACCACGTATCCTAACCCCTAGACGATACCGCCACAGAGCTGCAGGACGCCTGAACGAGACGCGCAAACAATTCTATCAATCCGGTCCCCGGCCGGTCAACGCGGCTCCCCGCGTCTCCCTCGACGTCAGGACGGCCGGGCGCTCCGGGGGGACGTCGGCGACTCCGAGCCGTCCCACTGCGCAATTCTGCCCGGGACTGCGCGGTTCTGCGCACGACTGCGCAATTCTGCCCTATAATGCCGGCGTGGCCCGCCTCATCGTCGCGCTCGTCCTCCTCGGCGCCGTCGCCCTCGGCGCCGGCCTCTACGTAGGCGCGGGCCGCGGCCCCGGGCCGGCCATCGAGATTCAGGAGCCCGCCCGCTTCATCGGCCGCCAGTTCGAGTTCGCGGCGACGATCGACCCCGGCGACGCGGAGCTGACCGCGGTCACCGCGGCCATCGAGCAGAACGGTGTTTCGGTGCCGGTGTTCTCCCTGTCCGCGCCCGACGACGCCCGGATCACGCAGGAAACGGAGACCCGCATCCGCATCGCCCGCAGCCTGACCCGCGACGCCTATCCCAATCTCGTGGAGGGCCCCGCGTCGATCTCCGTGGAGGCGACCCACGCCCGGCTGTTCGGGCTGCGGGAACGCCGCGCCGCCGCCCGGCACGACGTCGCGGCGCGGTTCAGGCCGCCCCGATTGTCCATCCAGTCGACGTTCCACTTCGTGAACCACGGCGGGGCGGAGCTGGTCGTCTATCGCGTCAATCCGCCCGACGCGGAGTCCGGGGTCCGGGTCGGAGACCGCGCGTACCGCGGCTACCCCGCATCGGCGGCGGGGGTGGCCAGTCCCGACGAGACCCTGCGGGTGGCGTTCTTCGCGCTGCTGCACGATCAGGAGCTCGATGCGCGGATTCGCCTGTACGCCCGGGACGGGGCCGGCAACGAGGCCGAGGCGGACTTCGACCATCGCGTCTTTCCGCGCCGGTTCCGGCGTTCGCGGCTGACCGTGGGCGACCGTTTCCTGGCCCGGGTGGTGCCGGACATCGTGGCCCGAAGCGACGAGTTCGCCTCCATCCCGCTTCCGCCGGACGCCGGCCTGCTTGAGGAGTATCTCGCCATCAACGGCCCGCTCCGGCGCCTCAACGCCGAGCGCATCCGGGAGCTGGCGGCGGACACCGCCGACGAGCGGCTCTGGTCGGAGCCGTTCCGGCAACTGGCCAACTCGCAGGTCGAGTCGGGCTTCGGCGACCACCGGACCTACCTGTACGAGGGCCGCGAGGTGGACCAGCAGGTGCATCTCGGTTTCGATCTGTCGGTGACCGCCAACGTGCCGATCCTCGCCGCCAACGACGGCCGCGTGATCTGGGCCGACTATCTGGGCATCTACGGCAACTCCGTCATCGTCGACCACGGCCTCGGGCTGCAGTCGCTCTACGCCCACCTGTCGTCGATCGGCGTCGGCGACGGCGACGCCGTGGCCCTCGGCGACGAGCTCGGGCGGAGCGGCATGACGGGGCTCGCGGGCGGCGACCACCTCCACTTCACGATGCTCCTGCACGGCGAGCCCGTCACTCCGGTCGAGTGGTGGGACCCGCACTGGATCGAGGACCGGGTGGACCGCAAGCTGCGGGACGCGTCCTGACCTCGGCGCCGGAGTTCGACACGTGCGACGGCGGTTCGACGCGCCGCCGCCGGTTTACGCCGCCCGGTCGCCTGTGATACAAAATAGGCGCTTCGGAGGCGCCCGGAGTGCGGGTGCCGCGCGCCTCGGCATGGAGCAATCTTCCCGTTGTTCCCGGATCGGGCGCATGCAGATGCGGCCCGCTTCAATCCGCAAATCACACGAGGGGTTCGCAGGAGTCAGAGCAATGCAACAGCGAAAACTGTGGTCGATTCTGTCCATCCTCGCCGTCGCCGTCGCGGCGGCCTGCGGCGGTGGCGAGGACGCGCCGGCGGCGGTCGCGGAGCCGGCGGCGCCGGCCTTCGATCCGTCGACCGCGGGCGACGTCTCCGGCATGGTGATGGTGGACGGCGAGCTCCCGGCGGCGGAAGAGCTCATGATGAACTCGGATCCGAACTGCGTGATGGCCGCGACCAACACGATGTCGAGCACCTACGTCGGCAGCGACGGCCATCTCGGCAACGTCTTCGTGTACGTGAGGGAGGGCCTCGGCGACATGACCTTCCCGACCCCGAGCGAGGTCGTGACCCTGAACCAGGAGGGGTGCCGGTACATCCCGCACGTCCTGGGCATCCAGGTCGACCAGACCCTCAACATCGTCAACAGCGACGCCACGCTGCACAACATCCACGCCATCCCCGCCGCGAACGAAGAGTTCAACATGGGGCAGCCGATTCAGGGCATGCAGTTCGACCGGACGTTCGACAACGTCGAGGTGATGGTGCCGTTCCGGTGCGACGTGCACGGTTGGATGAACGCGTACGTCGGGGTGCTCGACCATCCGTACTTCGCGGTCACCGGCGAGGACGGCATGTTCGACATCAGCTCGCTGCCGCCGGGCGACTACGTCCTTGAGGCGTGGCACGAGGCGCTTGGCACTCAGACCCAGAACGTGACCGTCACCACCGGCGGGACCGCCGAGGTGTCGTTCACCTTCTCCGTTTCGTAGCAGCCTGCGCCGTCGAACGGTGCAGGCCGCCGGCGGACTTCCTCCTCGTTCGGCCGGCCGGACGCCGTCGCCCGACGGTTCGTCCGGCCGGCTTCGCGGGCATCTCTCCCGTTCGTCCCGGGGCCGCGCGGCCAACACGAGAGCGACCGCATGATGCGCGCGAGGCAGGCGGCGGGCACCGGTGCCGCCATTGCGTCAGGCAGCCGGCTCGCCGACTTCGTCACCCTCACCAAGCCGCGGCTGAACTCGCTGGTCGTCGTGACGACCGGCGTGGGGTATCTGGCGGCCGGTGCCGACGTGGACCTGCCGGTGCTGGCGCACACGACCATCGGCGCCGCCCTGGTGGCGGGGGCGGCCGCAGTGCTCAACCAGATCGGCGAGCGCGACCTGGACGTGCGGATGCCCCGGACCCGGGACCGACCGCTGGCGGCGGGACGCCTGCAGCCGGCGGAGGCGGCGGGGTTCGCGGCGCTGCTGGCCCTCGCCGGCCTCGTGCAGATCGGGGCCGGGGCCAACCTCCTGGCCGCGCTCCTCGCCCTCGCCACGCTGGTCAGCTATGCCGCCGTCTACACGCCGCTGAAGCGCCGGACCCACTGGGCCGTCCTCGTCGGGGCGGTGCCGGGCGCCCTCCCCGTGGTCATCGGCTGGGCGGCGGCGCGGCCGTTGTCGGCCGAGGCGTGGTCGCTCTTCGCCCTGCTCTTCGTCTGGCAGCTTCCGCACTTCCTTGCCCTGGCCTGGATGTACCGCGACGACTTCGGGCGGGCCGGCCTGCCTCTGCTCGCGGTCGTCGACGCCACCGGCCGTCGGACCGCGCGGCACCTCGTCGTCTACAGCGTCCTGCTGCTGCCGGTCAGCCTCGCGCCCGCCTGGCTGGGCGTGGCGGGAGCCGGCTACGCGGCCGGGGCGGGCCTGCTCGGGGCCGGCCTGCTCGCCCTCGCGTGCCGGTTCGCGGCCCGCCGGACGACCGCGGAGGCGCGGCTGCTGTTCCGGGTCACGCTCGTCTATCTGCCGCTGGTCTGGTTGCTGCTGCTGGCCGACCCGGCCTGAGCGGCATCGCCGTATCGAGGGCCCTCGGAGCCCAAGCCGATGTTCGAGGTCACTCAGCTTCCCGCCGTCAACGCCACCCTGAACAGCATCGCGGCCGTCCTGCTCGCGGCCGGCTACGCGTGCATCCGGCGCGGCCGCATCGACCTCCATCGGCGCTGCATGCTGGCCGCGTTCGCCACCTCGGCCCTGTTCCTGGTCTCCTATCTCGTGTACCACGCACAGGTCGGCTCCCGACCGTTCACGGGCGAGGGGCCGGTTCGTGTCGTGTACTTCACGATCCTCGTCTCCCACATCGTCCTCGCGGCCGCCATCCTGCCCTTGGCCATCGTCACCCTGCGCCGCGGCCTCCGCCGGGACGACGCCCGCCACGCCGCCCTCGCCCGGTGGACCCTGCCGATCTGGCTCTACGTCTCGGTGACCGGCGTCGCGGTGTACTGGATGCTCTACCGCCTCTACCCGGCGTGAGCGCCGCCGTCGGCATGCCGCCGGCCCCGAGTCGGTTCCGGTTCGGCGACGCCGTCTCCCTATGAGCGGACGGCCTGATACAAGTAGAGGAGTCCGACCGCGACTCCGTACAAGGTGGCGGCGAAGGCGAGGTTGCCGCGGGCGAGGCGCCAGTTGCTGACCCCGTATCGGCTCGAGAGAATCACGTTGACGCCCGACATGGGGTTCACGGCGCAGCCCAGGCCCCAACCCATCGCCAGCGTCACGGCGAGGAACGTCGGGTCGAGGTCGATCCGCTCCACCAGCGGGGCCACGACGCCGACGATCACCACGGGATGGATGCAGGCGGCCGACGTCACGATGCATGCCAGCACCAGCAGGCTTGCGTGGAAGGCGTCGAGTCGGGGAAGGAACATCCAGCCGCCGGCCGCCGCCGAGGCCGCCGTCAGGCCGGCCGCCATGACCCCGGCGCCGAGGAACAGCGCGAGTTCGTTCCCCATCTGCGGGGCGCGGGTGCCGACGTAGTCGTCCAACCCGTCGCGCAACTTCCGTACGCCGCCCCGCCGGAGCAGCGCCGCGGCCACCACCAACGGCGTGAGCACCGTGATCAACGACAGCACGGAGTGGCCGGACGTCAGGGCGGCGGCGCCGAGCACCGCCGCGCCCAGGGCGACCGGCACTCGAAGATCCTCGGGGTGGACGGGGTAGCCGCGGAAGTTCTCGATGTCTTCGCAGCGTCCGCTGTGCGCGTACCACGCCAGCAGCAGGAACGCGGCGAGGGCCAGGGGCACGCCGTACGCCATCAGCACCAACGGGTTCGAGCCGGGCGTGTAGGCCAGGGCGAGCGCGACGCCGCCGATGAACGGCGAGTGGAACGCGACGGCGCTGAACGCCCGGCTGAGCAGTTGCGCCTGGTCCCGCTCGAGGGGCCGGACCCGGGCCAGCCGGTCGGCCATGATGACCACGGCCGAGACGTTGATGATGGCGCCGAAGGCGTGCACCCCCAACATGCTGCGCAGGTAGGAACCCACGCCGCGCGGCAGCTCGGGCTCGTCGGGGCGCGGCGGCGGGTTCAGCAGGCGCAGCGCGGTGACCGCGGCCAGCATCGACAGGATCGGCTGGTTCTGCGCCAGCACGCTCTCGAAGTCGAGCGGCGCTCCTCGGCCCGCGGCCCAGAGCAGTGCCGCGGCGCCGGCCCCGATGAACGCCAGCGCCTGCACGTGCTGCTGCCGGCCGAGCCCGGGCCAGAGCAGGGCCAGGGCAATCCACGCCGGCACCGCTGCCGCCGCGGCCGGGACCTCGGTCCGAACGGCGCCGGCGATGGCGAGCAGCAGCATGCTCGCGACGGCCGCCCCCGCCGCGTGGCGGCGGCCCGCGCCGACGGCGGACGTCGTCTCGCGTTCCCCGTTCACGCCGTCCCGCCGCGAGCCGGGAGTCGGCGTCCTGGAGCGGCGCGGACTCCCGGAGGGTTGGTCGGGCGGTAAGCGAGGCCGCCGGCGACGCTCTCCGAGCCCGGCGTCCGTGCGGGTTGGGCGCCGGCCGTCATTCGTAGAGCAGATAGGGAGTCGACAAGCGCCGCCAGGCGGCGGCGCCGTCATCCCAGGCGGCGGCGATCTCCCACGTCTGGTCGCCGGCGCGAATGCGGGCCGTCGTCGCCCGCGACCCGAAGAGCCGCGTCACCGCGCCGAGCTCGAACAGGTCGCCGTGCAGCCGGTGGAGGGCCGTCGCCACCTCGAGCCCGAGGCGCACCGGCCGCAGGGCGTTGCGGTCGGTGACCAGGAAGAAGACGCCATGGCAGAGCTCCCCGGCGAAGCGGCTGCCCTCGGGCGTGAACGAGACCGGGTAGACGCGGAGACCGGGAAGCCGGGCCCGGTTCAGCTCTCGGGCCAGGGCCGTGCCGTCGATCCACGGCGCGCCGATCTGCTCGAACGGGGTGTCGGTGCCGCGTCCGACCGAGAGGTTGGCGCCCTCGATGGCGCCGATGCCGGGATAGAGCAGCGCCTGGTGGAGATTGCGCAGGTTCGGCGACGGGTCGACCCACACGAGCCCCGTCTCGTCGAACCAGTGGTCGCGGGTCCAGCCCCGCATGGGGACCACCTCGAGGGCCGCCCCGATCTCCCGCTCCCCGTTGAACAGCCTCGCCAGCTCGCCCAGGGTCAGCCCGTGCCGGACCGGCGACGGGAAGTAGCCGGTGAACCCCAGCGAGTCCGCATCGAGGCGCGGCCCCTCGACATCGCGCCCGCCGATGGGGTTGGGGCGGTCGAGCACGACCACCCGCAGCCCGTTGCGCGCCGCCGCCTCGAGCACGTAGGCCACGGTGGTGGCGTAGGTGTAGAACCGGGCCCCCGCGTCCTGCAGATCGACCACCACGGTGTCGAGGCCGCGCAGCATCCCCTCCGTCGGGCGGCGGGTCCCGCCGTAGAGGGAGTGGATGGGAAGCTCGGTGCGGGGGTCCCGGCCCGACGGGACCGGCCCCTCGAGCTCGCCGCGGATGCCGTGCTCGGGGCTGAACAGCGCGGCCAGATCGACGCCGGGCGCCTCGGCGAGGAGGTCAATCGTCGAAGTACCGTCCATGGCGCGGCCGGTGCGGTTCGTGAGCAGGCCGACCCGCTGCCCGGACAGCCGCCGGAAGCCCTCCTCCCGCAGCACGTCGATCCCGGTCCACACCGGGCCGCGGGGCGCCGCGGGCGGATCGCGCAGGGCCGAGGCGACCACGGTTGCGACCTGGCCCCGCAGCGCCGTCACGTTGCCCTCGCCCGCGGGGTGCACGCGGTTCGACAGGAAGACGACGAAGGTCTCCGACGCCGGGTCGATCCAGAGCGAGGTCCCGGTGAAGCCCGTGTGACCGTAGGAGCCGACGGGGAACAGGTCGCCGCGGTTCGAGGAGTACCGCGAGTCGATGTCCCAACCCAGGCCGCGCCGGTCCGCGAGATGCGGCGGGGTGGACACGCGGGTCATCCGGGCCACCGTCAGCGGGGCGAGGAGGCGTTCGCCGTCGCGAGCGCCGCCGCCGAGCAGCATCGCGCAGAACCGCGCGAGGTCGCGGGCGGTGCTGAACAGCCCGGCGTGGCCCGCCACGCCGCCCATTCGCCGCGCCGTCGGGTCGTGCACGCGCCCCCGCAGCATGGTGGCGCCGGGACCGCCGCACGGCCACGCGAGGGGCGCGCACGCCTCTGTCGGCGCGATCCGCGGCACGAGCCGCGCCGTCGGGTCGAAGCCGGTGTCGGCCATGCCCAGGGGCCCGAAGATCCGCTCTTGCGCGAACCGGTCCAGGGTCCGGCCGCTGACCCGCCCGACGATCTCGCCGAGCAGCATGAAGTTCAGATCGCTGTAGATGAACCGCTCGCCGGGCGCCGCGGCGGGGGGCAGGGCGACGGTGCGGGCAATCGCCGTCCCGGTCCCCTCGAAGGCCTCCTCCAGCGGCAGGTCGGGGGCCAGACCGGAGGTGTGGGTAAGGAGCTGGGCGATGGTGACCGCCTCCCGCCCCTGGCTGCCGAACCCCGGCACGTGGTCGGCGACGCGGTCGCGCAGCCGCAGACGTCCTTCCTCGACGAGCATCATCACGCTGGTGGTGGTGGCGACGACCTTGGTCAGGGACGCGAGATCGAACACGGTGTCGACGGTCATCGGCTCGGGCGTCTCCGCCAGCGACCGCGCTCCGAAGGCCCGCTCGTACACGATCTCGCCCTCGTGCCCCACGACGACCACCGCGCCGGGGAGGCGTCCGTCCCGCACGGCCTGCCGGATCAGGGTCTCGATGAGCGACAGGCGCGCCGGGTCGACGGCGGCCGAGGCCGCCGAAGCGTGGCAAACGAGCCACAGGCACGCCGCCGCGAACAGGCGGACGCGCCCGCGCTCCACGAACGAGGGGAGGGAATTGCCGGACACGGATTTGGATTATACTGAGTGGCCCGACGCTGACCAGGATGCGGAGGAGTCTGTCATGACCGTTGATCGACGGCTGTATTCGTTGCGCCCGCTGCTCGCCGTCCTCCTGCTGGGGAGCATGGCTTCGACCGCGGGGGCGCAGGGCGGCATTCGCGGCGTGGTCAGGGGCACGGACGGAGAGGGGATAACCGGCGCCCGGATCATCGCCGAGAGCCTGGAGACGTCGCAGACCCGGACCACGACGACCAACAACTCCGGCCGTTTCGCCTTCATCGGTCTCGCCGGCGGCGACTGGCTCTTCGTGATCCAGGCCGACGGCTTCCGGGAGGAGCAGGGGTTCTCGGCGGTGCGGCGTTCCGGCGAGCCGGCGCGGGTGCAGTTCACCCTGGAGCCCGATCCGTTCAACCCCGTGGCGCCCGGGGTCGGCGCCCTCGCCGGGGTGAAGTCCGTCGACATCCTCGCGCGCCTCCGAGGGGCGGAGCGCCTCTTCGACGGGGGCGACTACGACGGCGCCATCGAAGCCTATCGGGAGCTACTGGCCCTGGCGCCGGCCCTGACCAGCGTGAACCTCTCGCTCGGTCACGCCTGGCGGGCGAAGCGGGAGCCGGAGCGGGCGCTCGCCGCCTATCGCAGCGCGCTGGCCGCGGATCCCGCGAATCGAGAGGTGCTGGCCGCCATCGACGCGCTCGACGGCGGGCAATAGGAGTCTGCGCCGTCGGGGATGCGCGACCCCGGCGGCTTCGTGCCGTGGATCGTACCGGCCGGAGCGGGGGCTCCGCGCCGGAGTCAGGAGTCTCAGATGCGCAAGATGATCTTCTCGTCGCTGGCCGTCATCGTGGGTATGGCCCTGCTGGTTCCCACCGCGTTCGCCCAGGGCGGCATTCTGTTCGGCCGGGTCACGGACGTCGAGACCGGTGATCCCGTAGCGGGCGCCATCGTCCGCCTCGACGGCCACAGCCCGCTGGGCAACGCCGAGCCCGACGACCCGCGCGACGAAACGACGAGCGAGAGCGGCGAGTACACGCTGCTCGGTCTCCCCAGCGGGACATGGAACATCACCGTCGAGGCCGAGGGTTACCAGGCCGCGCCCGGCGTCGTGACCGTCCGGTTCGGCCGCAACGCGCCGGTCAACATCGAGCTGGAGGCCATTCCCCATCCGCTGATGGCCGAGATGGACCGGTCGCTGCTCGACGGGATGAACCGGGCGGAGCGGAACGCGTTCCTCGACGGCATCCAGGCCGAGTTGGACGTGATTGCCGGGTCTCGCGAGAGTGAGGACTGGGAGACCGTCCTTGCCGGGTCCCAGTCGCTGCTGGAGCGTTTTCCGACGATATCGCGGCTCCAGACGGACATCGGCGAGGCCCTGACGCGGCTCCAGCGCTACGAGGAGGCCATCGCGGCCTACGAGGCGGCGGCCCAGACCGACCCGGCCCTGCGGTCGCAGGTCGACACCACCATTGCCCGCCTGCGGGCGGCCATGGGCGACTCCTCGGCCGTCGAGACCCTGATCGCCAGCGGCGACGCGGCCCGCGAGGACTACTACAACCTTGGCGAGACCGCGTTCGCCCAGGGCAACACCGCCGATGCCGCCGGCTGGTACGAAAAGGCCGCCGTCGCCGACCCCACCTGGATCCTGCCGGTCTTCAAGCTGGGCCTGGTGGCGCTGAACCAGGGCGACATCGAAGGCGCCAAGACCCATTTCGCGCGGGCGGTCGAGTTGGATCCGAGCTCGCCCGAGGGGGCGCAGGCCCAGGCCGTGCTCAGCCAGTTGCCGTAGCCGCTCGCGTTCGACGCGGGCTTCCGGGCGTCGGCCGGCCGCCTCGACTGCCGTTCGCGATCCCGCCGGGTGCTCACCGCCCGGCGGGATTCTCCTCCAACCGCCCTCTCCCCGTTGGCCCGGCCGGTCGCTCGTTCTCGTGACGGGATGAAACCGTGATGCAGACCATCCGCTCCGTCGCGGTGCTGGGGGCCGGCACCATGGGCGCCCAGATCGCGGCCCAGGTCGCCAACGCGGGCTGGCCGGTGCTGCTGCTCGACCTCGACGCGGACACCGCGGCCCGGGGGCTCGAGCACGCCGCCGCCCTCAAGCCGGACCCGTTCTTCACCAAGGACGTTCGGGCGCGCGTCCGGCTCGGCGGGTTCGACACCGACCTGCCGGCCGTCAGCGAGTGCGACTGGGTCGTTGAGGCGATCGTCGAGAGGATCGACGCCAAGCAGGCGCTGCTCGAACGGGTGGAGGCGTGCCGGCGGCCCGACGCCGTCGTCAGCTCGAACACCTCCGGCATCCCCATCTCGGCCATCGCGGAGGGGCGCGGCCCCGAGTTCCGCCGGCGGTGGCTGGGCACCCACTTCTTCAATCCCCCCCGTTACCTGCGCCTCGTCGAGGTCATCCCCACCCCCGACACCGATCCCGCGGCCGTCGCCGCGGTCTCGTCCTTCGTCAACGGTCAGCTCGGCCGGGGGGTGGTCGTCGCCCGCGACGCGCCGGGCTTCATCGGCAACCGCATCGGCCTCCACGGGGTCGCGTCGGCCCTCGCCCAGCTCGCGGGCGGCGGCTACACCATCGAGGAGATCGACGCCATCACCGGCCCCGCCATCGGGCGGCCGAGGAGCGCGACGTTCCGCACCATGGACATCGCGGGCATCGACATCCTCGCCCACGTCGGTGCCGACCTCGTCGCCCGCCTCGAGAGGCCGGAGGAACGCCGGGCGTTCGAGCTGCCGCCGCTCGTCGCCGATCTCGTCGGCCGCGGGTGGATCGGCGAGAAGGCGGGGCAGGGGTTCTACCGCAAGGAGCGGGGGGCCGGAGGCAGCGCCATCCTCACCCTCGACCCCGCCACCATGGCCTACCGGCCGCGGCAGGCGGCGAAGCTGGGCGCCCTCGAGGCGGCCCGCGCCATCGAGGACGCCGGCGAGCGCATCCGCACCCTGTTCCTCGGACGCGACCGCGTGGGCGAGTTCCTGCGGGCGACCCTCGGGCGGACGCTGCTGTATACCGTGGAGGTCTCGGCCGAGGTTGCCCATGCGCCGGACGACGTCGACCGCGCCCTGCGGTGGGGCTTCGGCTGGGAGCTCGGCCCCTTCGAGCTGCTCGACGCCATCGGCGTCGACGCCGTGCTGGACGCCTGCGCGCCAGAGGGGGTGACCGACCTTTCTCCCGGCGCCCGCGAGTGGGCGGGGCTCGCGCCGCGGTCGGACAGGCCCCGGCGGGTCCGCAGCGCTCCCCTGCCACCGGCCGCGCCCGACCTGCAGATTCTGACCGTCGCGCGGCGGCAGGGCGGCGTCGTCAAGGGCAACGCGGGGGCGAGCCTCGTCGACCTCGGCGACGGCGCGCTGGCCGTCGAGTTCCACTCGAAGATGAACACCATCGGCGGCGACACCGTGCAGATGCTGACGGGTGGGGTGACCGAGGCGTCCGAGCGGTTCGCGGGGCTGGTGGTCGGCAACGACGCAGTCCACTTCTGCGCCGGCGCCAACCTCATGCTCGTGCTGCTGGAGGCGCAGGAGGGCAACTGGGACGAGATCGACCTGATGGTCCGCGGCTTCCAGAACGCGGTCATCGGGCTGCGCTACTCGCCGGTGCCGGTGGTCGTCGCGCCGGCCGGCCTCGCCCTCGGGGGCGGCTGCGAGATCGTGCTCCACGGCGACCGCGTGCAGGCGGCGGCCGAGACCTACATGGGGCAGGCGGAGGTCGGGGTCGGGCTGATACCGGCCGGCTGCGGCACGAAGGAGCTCACGGTCCGCGCCCTCGACGCCACCCTGCCGGGGACCGACCCGCTCCCCCGCTTGCGGCAGGCGTTCGAGACCATCGGGTTCGGCAAGGTGTCGACGAGCGCCGCCCACGCCCGCCAGCTCGGGCTGCTGCGCGACGTCGACGCGGTGACCATGGACCGGGAGCGGCTGACGGCCGACGCGAAGGCGATGGTGCTCGAGCGGGTCCGCGAGGGCTACCGCGCCCCGGACCCGCGCACCGCGATTCCCGTCGGCGGCGAGGAGGCCCGCGCCGCCCTCGAGCTGGGCATCCATCTCGCGTGGCGCGGCGGCGCCATCAGCGATCACGACGCGCGGATCGGCCGGGCGCTGGCCCGCATCATGACCGGCGGCGACCTGCCCCACGCCACCACGGTGAGCGAGCAGTACCTGCTGGATCTCGAGCGCGAGGCGTTCCTGAGTCTCTGCGGCGAGGCGAAGACCCTGGACCGGATTCGCCACACGCTCAAGACCGGGAAGACGCTCAGAAACTAGAGGTGGCCCGATACCGTCTCATCTTGATGAGGCGCGAGCGACGCGAAGGAGAGGCCCGTGACTGATGCAGTGATCGTGTCGGCGGT
The DNA here is from genome assembly GCA_965207615.1 of Vicinamibacterales bacterium. Taxonomy (GTDB): domain Bacteria; phylum Acidobacteriota; class Vicinamibacteria; order Vicinamibacterales; family UBA8438; genus JAJEEA01. Next base: position 4,349,851 of record CBDBMZ010000003.1, on the reverse strand, counting down.
TCGCACCCCGGTCGGCAAGGCGCCCCGGGGCACCCTGCGCACCACGCGGCCCGACGAGCTCGGGGCCACGGTCATCGCCGAGGCACTGAAGCGGGCCCCCGGCATCGAGCCGGGCGAGGTCGAGGACGTCATCCTCGGCTGCGCGATGCCCGAGGCCGAGCAGGGCATGAATGTCGCTCGTATCGCCAGCCTCCGCGCCGGCGTGCCCATCGGGGCGTCCGCGATCACCGTCAACCGGTTCTGCTCGTCCGGGCTGCAGGCCATCGCCTACGGGGCCGAGCGCATCATGGTGGGCGGGGCCGACGCCGTCGTCGCCGGCGGCACCGAGTCGATGAGCCTCATCCCCATGGGCGGGCACAAGGTCGCGCCGAACCCCGGCCTCATGAAGGACTATCCCGACGTCTACCTCTCGACGGGGCTGGTCGCCGAGAACCACGCCCGGGAGGCGCAGGTCTCGCGCGACGAGCAGGACGCCTTGGCATTGCGCAGCCACCGGCGAGCGGTGGCCGCGATCGACGGTGGCCGGTTCGAGGACGAGATCGTACCTCTCGAAGTGCGCGTGGCCGAGCCCGCGAACGGCAACGGCGGCGGTGGTCGTCCCGCCGTGCGGACGGTCGCGTTCACCGCCGACGAGGGGCCGCGCCGCGACACATCGCTGGAGGTCCTCGGCGGCCTCCGGCCGGCGTTCCACGTCAAGGGCTCGGTGACCGCCGGCAACTCGTCGCAGATGAGCGACGGCGCCGCCGCGGTCGTGCTCACCTCGCGCGAGCGCGCCGAGCGGGCCGGGCTCGAGCCGCTCGCCCGCTTCGTGGCCTACGCCACGGCCGGGGTCGAGCCCGAGCGGTTCGGGGTCGGGCCGGTGCCGGCGATCCGGAAGGTGCTGAAGCGGGCCGGGCTCACCCTCGACGAGATCGACCTCGTCGAGTTGAACGAGGCGTTCGCGGCCCAGGTGCTGGCGTGCCTGCGCGAGCTGCCGCTGGATCCCGACAAGCTGAACGTCAACGGGGGAGCGATCGCCCTCGGCCATCCGCTGGGCTGCACGGGCGCCAAGCTGACGACGTCGCTACTCCATGAGCTGAAGCGGCGCGAGGGCCGCTACGGGCTCGTCACCATGTGCGTCGGCGGCGGCATGGGCGCCGCGGGCATCTTCGAGCGCATGGCCTAGGAATCTGCGGTCGCGGCGGGAGTTTCGCTGGCGCGAACCCTGTACGCCGCGACCGGTGGTCGTGTTGCGGCTCTGCGCGGGCGCGAAGCCCCGCGCGGCGCGACCGGTGGTCGCGTTAGGAACTTCCGCCGACGCGAAACTCCTGCGCGGCGCGACCCGCGGTTGCTTGGGCGTTCGCTGCGTGAGACTCGGCGGGCGCGGGCCCGCCAAGGAGGGTTGCCGATGACTACACTCGCGGGCACCGCTTCCCGCATCACCGGCGGCTCGTGGCTGCTGGAGGAGACCGCGCCCGGCTCGGTGTTCACCCCCGAGCGGCTGAGCGACGAGCACCGGCTCATCGACCAGACCGCGGCCGAGTTCATCGACAACGAGATCGCGCCGAACCACGACCAGCTCGAGACCAAGGACTGGGAGCTCGCCCGGCGCCTCGTCCGCCGCGCCGGCGATCTCGGGCTGCTGGGGACCGACGTGCCGGAGGCCTGGGGCGGCCTCGCCCTCGACAAGGCCTCGACCGTGGTCGTCGGCACCCGAGTCGGCCACAGCGGCTCGTTCGGGTCGACGTTCGGGGCCCACACCAGCCTCGCCGTCCTGCCCCTGCACTGCTTCGGCACCCCCGCCCAGAAGGAGGCGTACCTCCACCGGCTCGTCAGCGGCGAGTGGGTGGGCGCCTACTGCCTCAGCGAGTCGGGCTCGGGGTCGGACGCGCTCGGGGCCAAGGCGCGGGCGGTTCGCAACGCCGACGGCAGCTTCTCGCTGACGGGCGAGAAGATGTGGATCACCAACGGCGGGTTCGCGGACCTCTACGTCGTCTTCGCCAAGGTGGACGGCGAGCAGTTCACCGCGTTCCTGGTGGAGCGGTCGTGGCCCGGCGTGTCGACCGGCAAGGAAGAGCACAAGATGGGCCTGCACGGCTCGTCCACCACCCCCGTCATCCTGCAGGACGTCCGGGTGCCGGCCGCCAACGTGCTGGGCGAGGTCGGCCAGGGGCACAAGGTCGCGTTCAACACCCTGAACTACGGGCGCTTCAAGCTCGCGGTGTCCGCCGCCGGCAGCGCCCACCTCGCGATCGGCGAGGCGGTGCGCTACGCGGCGGAGCGGCACCAGTTCGGGGTCCCCATCGCGAGCTTCGGCGCCATCAGGCACAAGCTGGGGGAGATGGCGGCGCGGGCCTACGCGGTCGACAGCATGATCTACCGGACCACCGGGCTCCTCGACGCGGCCCTCGGCGAGCACGACCCCGCCGACCCCGGTCCCCTGCGAGAGACGCTCGAGGAGCTGGCCGTCGAGTCGTCGATCCTGAAGGTCGCGGGCAGCGAGATGCTGCACTACGTCCTCGACGAGAACGTGCAGATCCACGGCGGCAACGGGTTCGTCAGGGACTACCCGGCCGAGCGCCACTACCGCGACTCGCGGGTGAACCGCATCTTCGAGGGCACCAACGAGATCAACCGCCTGCTGATCCCCGGCACCCTGATCCGCCGCGCCGTGAAGGGGAGCGGCATCCCCCTCGTCGCCGCCGCCAAGGGGCTGCAGGACGAGCTGATGAGCCCGCCGGCGCTGTCGGCCCCCTCCGACGCGCCCCTCGGCGAGCAGCTCGCGGCCGTCGCCGCGTTCAAGAAGACCGCGGTGATGGTGCTCGGCCTCGCCATGCAGCGCTACGGGCAGAAGCTGACCGACGAGCAGGAGGTGCTGTCGTGCGCCGCCGACGTCGTGATCGAGACGTACGCGGCGGAGAGTGCGGTCGTCCGGGCCTTGCAGGCGCCCGGCGACGCGCCCCGCACCGCCGCCCTGCAGGCCGACGCGGCCAGTGTCCAGGTCGACGGCGCGGCGGAACGCATCGGCGCCGCCGCCCGCACCGCGCTCGCGGCGATGGCGGAGGGCGACACCCTGCGCATGCATCTCGCGGGCCTCCGGCGGCTGCTGCGGGTCACGCCGGTCAACACCGTCGCCATGCGGCGGCGGCTTGCGGACGCCCTCGTCGACAGGGCAGGATATGTGTTCGCGTGACGGAAGGCGGGCTGGGTCCGGATCCAGTCGGCAGGCTCGGATCGACGGCTGCCCCAGGGCTTCGCGCGACGGTGCGTGCCGCGAGGCGGCAGTTGCCCGCAAGAGCAAGAGGTCGTTTCCGCGTGACGGTATCCGCATGATGGCAAGACACATTCCGCGCTCCGCCCTCGTCGCGGTCGCCGTGGCCGCCTTCGCGGCGTGCTCGGCGCCGCCGCCCGACGAGTCGCTCTGGCTCACCGAGCTCGTGGAGTCCCGCGAGCTGAAGGACCGCTTCTTCCGCGAGGCGCCCGACTCGCCCATCCGCATCGAGCGCCGCGGACAGCTCCTGCCGCTCCACTACTACGACCCGGACGGCGCCTATCGCGTCCCCGCCGCCCTCGCGGTGGAGCCCGAGCAGCCGATCTACGAGATTCCGACATCGACCGGGGTCATCCGCCCGATGCAGCGCGTCGGGGTGCTCGAGTTCGCCCTGGGCGGCGAGCCGATGCGGCTGTCGGCCCTCGCCGAGGCGCCGGTGCGGTCCATCGAATCGCTCTTCATCATGTTCAAGGACCCGACCAACGAGTCCGACACCTACGCGGGAGGCCGCTACATGGACCTGCCGCGCACCGCCAGCGGTCTCTACGACCTCGATTTCAACCGCGCCTACAACCCGTACTGCTACTACAACGAGGAGTACGACTGTCCGTACCCGCCGCGCGAGAACTGGCTGACGGCACCGGTGCCCGCCGGCGAACGCCTCGCGCCCGGCTACACCGGGTTCGGCATCGGCGTTATCCCGCCTCCGCCCGAGGACGAGGTCTCCACGCCTTGACGGCCCGCGGTAAAGGCGCGGCGACGCTGGCCGGCGTCGTCTTCGACTTCGACGGGGTGCTCGCGGACAGCGAGCCGTTGCATCTGCGCGCCTGCCAGGACGTGCTCGCGCAACACGGCATGAGCCTCGCCGCGCCCGACTACTACGACCGCTACCTGGGGTTCGACGACGCCGACGTCTTCCGCACCGTATGGCGCGACCACGGGCGGGAGCTTGGCGAGGACTTGCTGGCCAAGCTGATTCGGGTCAAGGGCGAGCGGTTCGAGGCCCTGGCCGGACTGGGCGTGGGGCTGTTCCCCGGCGCCGCCGACTGCATTCGCCGCGTCGCGGCCGAGGCGCCCATCGCCATCGCGTCCGGCGCCCTCGCCCCCGAGATCGAGACGGTGCTCGCCGCCGCCGATCTGCGCCACCACTTCCGGGCCGTCGTCGCTTCGGGCGACACGCCGAGGTCGAAGCCCGCCCCGGACCCCTACCTGCGGGCGCTGGAGCTGCTGCGCCCGCACGTCGCGGGGGCCGCGATCGATCCCGGCGGCTGCGTCGTCGCCGTCGAGGATTCGATGTGGGGTATCGAGTCGGCGCTCGCGGCGGGGCTGCGGTGCGTGGGAGTCGCGCAGACCTACGCGGCGAGCCGGCTCGGGACCGCCCACGTGGTGGTCCCGACCATCGCCGACGTCACCCCGGAGACCCTGCGCGCGGCCTGCGCGGCGGATGCGTGAGGGGGCGCCCGGATGCGGCGGGTTCTTGAACCGAACCACCGCACGGGCGAGAATGGCTTGGCAGCCCGTGGCGGAACCCCGCGTCGCATCGCCGCGCGAATGCAGCGGATTTTCGGCACGGGCTGCCGGGTGACGCCGCCATGAGCGTATTGCCAGCCGACGTCGTGCAACGGTTCACCGACGCCGCCGCGAGCCCCGACCCGGACCTGGCCGCGCCGGCCCTGCTCATCGCGCGCCTCGGCTATCCGCGGCTCGACCCCACCCCCTATCTCGCGCGTCTCGAGGCGATGGGCGGTGCCGCCTCGGACCGGCTGGCGGCGTCCCCGGGAGAGGGTCCCCGGGGGACGATCGACGCGCTCAACCGGTTCCTCTTCGAGGACGAGGGCTTTTTTGGAAACACCGGCGACTACGACGACCCGCGAAACAGCTTCCTGAACCAGGTGCTCGACCGCAGGACCGGCATCCCCATCACCTTGGCCGTGGTCTACATCGAGGTGGCGCGCCGCGCCGGCATCCGCGTGGACGGCGTGAACTTCCCGGGCCATTTCCTGCTGCGGTTTCCGTTGGCGCCGGACGAGGACCACCGAAGCGCGGTCTTCGTGGATCCGTTCCACGGGGGTTCCATCCTGTCGGAAACCGACTGCCGCTCGCTCCTGCGGCGCCACGCCGGCGACGGCGTCGAGTTCGATCCCCGGTTTCTCGCGCCGGCCACCAAGCAGCAGATTCTCGTGCGCATGCTCGGCAACCTGAAGCGGCTCTACGTGCGCATGCGGTCGTTCCCCCAGGGCCGGGCGATCACCGACCTCCTGCTCGCGATCGAACCCTCCGCCCTGCAGGAGCTGCGCGACCGCGGGCTGCTGTCCTACTACGTCAACGATTACGCGGGGGCCCTGCGCGATCTCGAGGCGTACCTGCGGTACTCGTCACCCGGCGCCGACGACGACGCCGAGCGCCAGGAAGAGCGCAAGGAGATCTGGGGACACGTCAAGGCGCTGCGCCGGCGAATGGCGAGCTTGAACTAGGAGTCTGCGCCTTGGAGCGGCGCGGACTCCTGGAGGGTTGATTGGGCGCCCGCGGAGCCGCAGGCGACGATGGGCGGGCTAGGGCCGTGGCTCGGGGACCTCTATGGGAAGGTCTTCCCGGTCGCCCCATTCCTTCCACGACCCGATGTAGTTTCGCACCCGCGGATAGCCCAGCAGGCGCAGGGCGAGGTAGCCGTGGGCGGCCCGGTAGCCGCCCTGGCAGTAGCTGATCACTTCCTTGTCCGGCGTGACCCCGGCCTCTTCGTACATCGCCCGCAACTCGGCCGCGGGCTTGAACGCGCCGTCCTCCCCGAGGTTGCGGGTCCACTCGACGTGCACCGCGCCGGGCACCGCTCCACCGCGCCTGGCGCGGACCGTGGCGCCGCGGTACTCGCCGTCCGTCCGCGTGTCCAGCACCGCGAGGTCGGCCGCCCCCAGCCGGTCGCGTAGAAGCCGCCACGTCGCCAGCCGGTCGTCCGACCGCCCGACCATCCAGCCGCTGGGCTTGGGGGCGGCAGCGTCGCGGGTCACCTCGCGGCCGTCGCGCTCCCACGCCCCGAACCCGCCGTCGAGCTGCCGGACGTCGGGGTGGCCGAAGTACTCGAGGAACCAGAATGCGCGGGCCGCCCGGATGCCCGACTTCTCGTCGTAGACGACGACCGCGCGCTCCGGGTCGACGCCCCGCGACGAGAGGAGGTGGCCGATCATCCAGAGGAACGCGGCCAGCGGCGCCGGGTCGGTGTCGGTCAGGCTGATGCCGAACAGGTCGAGGTGCACCGCGCCGGGGATGTGCCCCACCGCGAACGCCTCGGCCTGCCGGAGGTCGAGCAGCAGTGGGGCGTCGGTGCCGGCGGCCAGGCGTTCCTCCAGTCCCGCCGGGGTGATGAGCAACTGTGGATTCGCGTAGCCCTTGGGGTTGTCGGTCACGCAGGGTTCTCCGATCCTGATCTCTGCACATTATGCCCTTCGAACCGCGCGAGCGACCCCGGGGAACGCCGTTCGTCCGCGCCGGTTCCCTCGCCCTCCGTGGCCAATCTCATCCCTGCCGAGGCGCTCTCAACCAGTCCCGCTTGACGGGGCTCGGGCATTGTCTGACGATGGACGTTCGACCGGTCCGCCATGGCGCCGGACGCACGAGTGCCGCGTAGCCAGACAGTGGACACGAGCGCATCCCCACGGCGCCGACCGACGCGGCGATCACGCGCAGGGGCTTTCCGCCGCCCGGTGCCGCCGGGCATCAGTTGCGAGGAGGTCGGGCGGTGAAGGGCGAGGCCGCAGGCGTGTTCGTGTTGGTCGCCGCGAGCGTCGCCGCCGACGCGTTCGCGCATCGAAGGGCCGGTCCACCCGCGAATCGATCGTCGCACACGCGCCACGGCCGCTCGATGCCCAAACAGCTTCTCGTAGAGGATCGTCTCGGTCATCGCGCCAGTGTACCCACCGGCCGGACCAATCCGTCCGGCCATGACCAGTACCGAGCCGGCGCGAGCGGTGAGGCATCCGCAGGACCGGAGCGTAGCGACGGAGGCGCGAGGGAGCAGAGGCTACCGCTCCGCTTCACCTACCCACCCGATTCCCCGAAGACCCGACTTTTTTTGTCGCACTTCTTGCCCTCCAGGATTGGTGGCAATAGAAAACACGGGCCGGAATAAATGTGATGAGAGCTACCAAATATAGAGGTAGCGGGAGACTTCGACAGTGGCGGCAGCCTCCTTGACACACCCAGTATGCCGGTGCGATAAGGCCCAGAGCAGCAAACGCGCGCCGACGTTGTGGTGACCCATCTCATCCGGCGCGGTATCGCCAACGAGCGGCTGCGGGCGGTCGGCCACGGCGAGCGCCGGCCGCTGCCGGCTTACGCGCTCACCGATGACCGGCAACGCCGCGTGGGGATTGTCCGCGTTTCTCACTGATTCCATTCGTCTCTGGAGGGATTGTCCAGCAATCTGCCAAACGGGAGGGATGCAAAATGACGGAACACCATTCGGTCGTGTCGCGGCGGAGCGTGACGTTGGCCGGGGTTGCGCTGCTGGCGGCGCTTGCGCTGTTCGCCATGCCGGCGACGGCCGCCGCAGAGCGCGTGGCGTTGGTGGTGGGAAACAACGAGTACCCGACGGTCGGCAGGCTGGCGAATCCCGGCAACGACGCTACGGACGTGGCGGCAGCGCTGGACCGCCTCGGATTCGAAGTGACCACGGTGAGGGACGCGGATCTCGCTGGGATGAACGAAGCGCTGCGACGGTTCACGCGAGCGAGCGCGGGCGCGTCCGTGGCGTTGGTGTTCTACGCGGGGCACGGACTCGAGGTGGACGGGGTCAACTACTTGGTTCCGGTGGACGCGCAGTTGGAGCGGGACACCGATGTCCGGTTCGAAACGGTGGTGTTGGACGACGTGCTCGCGGCGACGGAGGGAGCGGAGTTGCGGGTGGTGATTCTGGATGCGTGCCGGAACAACCCGTTGACTCGGTCCATACGCCGGACGAACGCGTCGCGGAGCGTCAGTCAAGGGAGCTTCAGCGACTTGGGGGAGGAGCTCCTGGGGGACGAGACCCTGGTGGCGTACGCGGCCGCGGCGGGAACGACGGCCGCCGACGGGACCGGCAACCGGAACAGTCCCTATACGGCTGCCCTGCTCGAGTATCTGGAGCAACCGCTGGAGATCGGGGTCCTGTTCAGGGCGGTGCGGGCCCGGGTTCTGGAAACGACGCGCGGTACGCAACGACCCCACGAGTACGCGTCCCTACTGAGCCAGCACTATCTGCGGGCCGCATCCGAGCCTTCGACCGCAACTCTCGCGGGTGCCGGCGACTCCGCCGGCATCGCCGGCGCTGCACGGGCCGAGCTGGAGATGGTGTTCTGGCAGTCGATCGCCGCCAGCAGCAACCCGGCGGACTTCGAAGCCTACTTGCGCCAGTTTCCGGCCGGAGTGTACCGGGCGCTGGCAAGGAATCGTCTGGCTGGGCTGGATTCGGGCGATCCCCCCTCCGTTCCCGCCGGGTCGAGCGTTCGCCCGCCCGGTCCCCCGGTCGCGTCGAGTGCTCCGCCGCCCAACCCGGGACCCGGTAGATTCGAGTCGCGACCATCGGCGGTAGAGGACGCACCTCCGGTCCCGCCGCTGGAGGTGCTGCTGGGCCGGACGCTGTCGAGGTCCGGCTCTGACGGCAACGGCTGGACCGATCTGCACTACGCGGCGGCCCTCGACCTTCCCGACGCCATCCGGCGCCTCGTCAATGAGGGAGCCAACGTGAACCATGAGCTCAACAAGGACGGACGGCCCTTCGACGCCGCGTTGAGGCGGGTGCTGCGCAGAGCCGGACACGACGACTTCGACACTTGGACGCGTGACGGCGAAACGCCGCTTCACGTGGCTGCCTTCGTCGGTGCTCACCAGGCCGCCGTCGAGCTTCTGGCGTCCGGGGCAAATGAGAACGCCGGTACCAAGTTCGACTGGAAGCCTCTTCATTACGCGGCGTGGGCGAATGCGAGCGATGTTGTCGAGGCGCTTCTGGTTCACGGGGCGGACATGGATGCGGAGACCGACGAAGTCAACCAGCAGGGCAGGACGCCGCTGGAGCTGGCGGTGCAGGCCGGCAGTAACGAGGCGGCGGCAGTGCTGCGGCGGGCCGGGGCGCGATGAGCGGCCTTGGAGTGGCTGTCTTCGCGACAAGTAGCGGTGCTGGCTTGAGGAGGATCCCATGAAGATGCTGGTGACGGTTTGCATGCTCGTCTGTCTCCTGGTCGCGATCCCGGTCCGCGCTCAGGACCTGCCCAGGGATGTGGAAGCACAAGGTGCTTCGGGCATCATGGCTTCCGCCGCCCGAGCCGCCATGCGTCTGGAGCTGCAGCCGAACGCCGCGCCGCAGCGGTCGCGGCGGGGAGGGCGGATCTCCACAGGGTGGACGCTGGTCGCCATCGGCGGTGGGCTCTTCGTCACGGGGTTGGTCGTCGCCAACTCCGGGGGCGGCCGCAACGAGTTTGGCTACTATGAGTCCGACAACAGGGGGACGATGGGTACCGTCCTGGCTCTGGGAGGAATGGGTTTGGGCGCTGTGGGCGGCATCGTAATCGCCTTGGCCGATTCGACGCCTGCGGCAGGCGCGGGACCGAACCCGCCGCACGGGCCACACTCTCCGTTGCGGTGAGCGGTGCCGTCCGTCGACGAAGCGCCTTCAGAACAGTCGGCACGTTCCGGGCCGGACCGATCATCGATTCGGAGCGCCGGACTAGGCCCACGGACGACCGGTAACGCCGCGCGCCTCCTATCGATCGGGCATGGACGAGCGAGCCCGACGGACCTCGCCGGCCTCGGGATGGTCGCGCCGCAGTCAGCGCTGTCCTGCCCGGCGCGGCGTCGTCGCTCCGCCGCGGGAGGATGAGATCGCCGTCCGGCCACGATGGTTCGGGGACACGCAGACGGCGGCGCGGATCAAGCGGGATCGGGCTCGCCCGTGTAGAAGGCGGCCGTGCGCCGCGCCGCGGCCCGCGCCGCGTCGGGATCTTCTCCGCCCGCCACCGCCGCCTCCCCCCACGCGTCGCTGCTGCCGATGATGAACGCCCTGCCGTCCCCCGAGGCGGCGAAGGCCTCCTCGTCCGGCTTCGGCGCCGTGGGGTCCGCGAGATGGAGCGCGAGCCCCAGAAGGCCCATCTCCCAACCGACGCCCGCCGCCCCCGGCCCGTACTCGTCCCAGTGCGGCGAGAGGTGCGCGATGTGCGCGAGGGTGAGCCGGGCGCGACCTGCCCCGTCGTCCGAGACGCGGACGTCCACCCAACTGACCCAGCCCCCGAACTCCCAGTCGAGGGCGAAATGCGACCCCTGCTCGCACGCCGTTATCGCACCGCCGGCGTTGCCCTCCAACTGATAGCGGCCGCCGAGCTTCAGCTCCCCACTGACCGGCGCGAACCAGCGCGGAATGCGCTCGCGGCTCGTCACCGCGTCCCACAGGTCGTCGACCGTCGTGTCGTAGGCGCGGGAGAGCGTGACCGCGCGGGCGGGCTGCCCGTCGCGCTCCAGCGACGACACCGTTCGGGTGGTCGCGCCGAGGTTGCTTTCGACATCGAAGTCCATGTTCCTCCTCGTCTCCCGTCCGTCTCTCGTCAAGGTCCCGAGTCCGAGCTCACGAGCCCGTGCTCATGAGCATGGCTCTCTCGTGAACGGCCGGTCCGAATCCAGGTCTCGACGCGAGGGCCACGCCGTTCTGCAGGTCCTCGAGTCAGGCGATCTCCCACGCAGGCCCCTCGGAACGGGCCCGGCCCTCCTCCGCGAGCTTCATCAGGTGTGCGACCACGCTCTCGCGCGCCATGCCCCGCAGCGCCGGCGCGAGTCCGTCGTACAGGCGGTCGACGATGTCCTCGGGCCGGCCGACCCCGGCCCGGAGCGCCGCCACGATCTGCTCCTCGCGGCGCCGCCGGTGCTCGATGTACTCCCGGAGGATCGCCTGCGGATCGTCGATGGGCCCGCCGTGGGCAGGGAGCATGCGGGCGGGGGCCAGCGCCTGCACGCGCCGCAGCGACGCCAGGTACTGCGAGAGGCTGCCGCCGTGCGAGGCGGGAATGACCACGGTGGCGCCGGGGACCACGAGGTCGGCCGAGAACAGCGTGCCGCCGGCCTCGTCGAAGAAGCAGAGATGGTCGGGCGCGTGACCCGGGGTGTGGACGGCGCGCAGGGTCCCGTCGCCGGCGGGAATCACCTCGCCGTCCGCGATGGGCGTCCATGCCACGGCGTGCGCGCGGTCGCGTTCCGGCCAGGGCATCTTCCGGAAGGCGGCGCCGGGCCAGCGCGCGGCGAGCGATCCGCTGCCGTCGGCGTGGTCCTGATGGGCGTGGGTGACGAGGACCTGGGCCAGCCGGTCCGATCCCAGCTCGTTCTCCAGCGCCGACAGGTGGGCGGCCTCGCCGGTGGCGGCGTCGAGGAGCGTCGGCGTCCTTCCCGGCAGCAGGTAGGTGTTGTTGCCGGCGCCGGTCATCGGGCCGGGGTTGAAGCCAGGGATGCGGATGATCTGCACGGTGAGGTCAGTTGGGGGGGCGACTCGGGGGCCGTCACTCCCGCTTCATCAGATTCTAACCGCTTGCCGTCCCTGAAGGCCGGTCGGCGGCCCCGGTTCCTTGCCGCGGCGCGGGAACCGCCGGCAGCGACCGATCGTGTGCGACGCTGGAGGGGCGGCGCGGTTCCCGGGTCGACCGCGAGGGCCGAACGGTGGCTCGACCTGTTCAGTCGTCGTCCCGCGCGTGCGCTCCTCAATCTCAATCCGTGGACCGTCCCTTCTTCCCCGGCGCCGGCAAACCGGCGACAATGACGGGCGTGTCCGATGCTGGCGGCGCGGCGGAGCGTTTCACCGCGGACGAGCGGCGCGCCCTCTCCCCCTACTTCACGAACCTCGACGACGACGTCTTCGCCCTGCGGAACCTGCCCGAGGTGGTGAAGGGGGCGTTGTTCGCCCGCTACTCGCGATCGGCGAAGTCGTTGCGGCGGCTCTTCCTCGACGAGTTCCTCGCCGCGGTGCCGGGGAGCGGGGCGGGGGAGGCGGCGGTCGGCGTCGAGCGGGCGGACCGCCTCTACGAGCGGGTGCTCGGCGAGTACGGCGACGACTCGGTGGCCCAGCTCGGGGCCGCCCACGTCGCCTGCGAGGGGGTCTCGAACCTGCTGACCAAGGCGCTCGAGCGTGGCCGGCTGGCCGCGTACCTGGAGCAATCGACCCGCTACGTGCCGTACACCGACCGGCCCGGGGGGCGCTGGAAGTACCTGGTTCCCTCGGAGCTCGACGGGTTGCCCCTGCGCGAGCAATACGTCTCCACGCTGGACGACGCGTTCGAGATCTACCGCCGTTGGCTCGAGCCGGCGCAGGACCACTTTCGGCGGCGGTACCCGAACACCGCCGGCGACTCCGAGGGCGTGTACCGCGCCGTCATCCGGGCCAAGGCCCTCGACACGCTGCGGGGGCTGCTGCCCGCCGCCACGCGGTCCAACGTCGGCATCTTCGCCTCGGGCCAGGCGTTCGAGGCCCTGCTGCTGCGGATGCGGGCCCACCCGCTGGCCGAGGCCCGCGCCTGCGCGGACCGGATGCTGACGGAGCTGAGGAAGCTGATTCCGGCCTTTCTCACCCGGGTCGACCGGGAGGACCGCGGGGTGCGGTGGAGCCGCTACCTCGCGGATACGCGAAGAGAGGCCGCCGCCGCGGCGGACCGCCTGGTCGGGGGGGCGGCGCCCGCGCCCGCGCCCGAGGTGGCCCTGACCGACTTCGACCCGGACGGCGAGGTGAAGGTGATCGCGGCGGCGCTGTACGAGTCGTCGCGGCTGCCCGAGAGCCAGCTTCTCGAGACGGCCCGCGGCCTGGGCGCGACCGAGCGGGCCGCGGTGCTGCGCGCCTACGTCGGCGACCGAGCCAACCGCCGCCACCGCCCGGGGCGCGCGTTCGAGCGGACCGGCTACTGCTTCGACGTGCTCTCCGACTACGGCGCGTTCCGCGACCTGCAGCGGCATCGGCTCCTGACGATGGAGTGGCAGGAGCTGACGGCGGACCACGGGTGCGTGGAGCCGGCCGCCCTCGAGGATATCGGGGCGGCGGCGGACTGGCGCCTCGTGATGGCTCGCAGCCGCGAGCTCCACGCGGCGATGGCCCGCGAGACGTCCCCGGCGGCTGCGCAGTACGCGGTGGCCATGGCCTACCGCATCCGCTACCGGATGCAGATGAACGCCCGCGAGGCCATGCACGTCATCGAGTTGCGGACCGCGCCGCAGGGCCACCCGTCGTACCGGCGGGTCTGCCAGGCGATGCACCGGCTGATCGCCGACGAGGCCGGCCATCGGGCCATCGCCGAGGCGATGCGCTTCGCCGACCACTCGGCGGTGGCGCTGGAGCGGCTGGGGGGCGAGCGGGCGAGCGAGCGGCGGCGGGCGGAGCGCGGGCAGGCCGGGTCCGGCGATCAGTCGTCGTCCGTCCGGGCCCAGTAGCGGCCGTACTCCTCGAGGAACGTGACGCTCTCGAACGAGGTCATCCGGTCGAAGAAGAGCACGCCGTCGAGATGATCCGTCTCGTGCTGGAGGACCCGGGCGGGATACCCGTCCGCGGTCAGGGCGAGCGGCCGCCCGTGCCGGTCGAGGGCGCGCAGCCGGATCTTCGCGGCCCGGGGGACCCGGCCGCGGATGTCGGGGATGCTGAGGCAGCCTTCCCAGTCCTCTTCCACCGCCGGGCCGATGGGGGTGATCTCGGGGTTGATGACCACCACCGGGGGCATGCCCCCGTCGGGATCGTCGACGCCGGCGACGAAGAGGCGGATGCTCTCGTGCACCTGCGGGCCGGCGAGGCCGATGCCCCGGCTGTCGTGCATGGTTTCGAACATGTCGTCGATGAGCCGCTGGATTCTGGGGGTGCCGATCTCACGCGGCTCGAGCGGCTCCGCCCGCTTCCGGAGCACGGGGTGGCCCATGCGCGCGACCTTCAGAATGGCCATCGCCGGCGATTATACGTTAGCGACCCGCGGCGGAACGGCACGGCGAAGGCGGCGGGGCGTTACGCGGCGGGCCGCAGGCCCGGCGCCACGCCGCCGCCGGCCGGCGCTAGACTAGCGGCAGGAACGTCATGCACGTCGACCCCATCGCCAGCGTCTACCGGTTCTGCCACGCCTGCGGAGAGCGGCTCGTCCCGCGCCGGCTGAAGCCGGGCGATCCGGAGCGGCCGGTCTGCTCCGGGTGCGGCGGCGTCCTCTTCCTGGACCCGAAGGTCGCGACCGGCACCATCATCACCGTGGACGACCGTCGCATCGTGCTGGTGAGGCGGGCCATCGAGCCGGGCTACGGGCTCTGGGTGTTTCCCGGCGGCTACGTCGACCGGGGGGAGGTGGTGGCGGCCGCCGCCATCCGCGAGGCGCGCGAGGAGTCGGGGCTCGAGATCCGGCTGGAGGGCCTCGTCAGCATCTATTCCTACCCCGAGCGGCCGCCCGTCATCATCGTGTACGCCGCCACCGCGGTCGGCGGAACGCTGGAGCACGACGAGGAGAGCCTGGAGATCCGCACCTTCGGCCAGGCGGAGATTCCCTGGGACGAGCTGGCCTTCCGCAGTACCCGCGAGGCGCTGCGCGACTACTACGCCGGGGTGCTGCACCGCCACTGCCGTTGACGCGGGGACGCGATTCGGCTGCGCCGGTGTGACGCGCCGCCCGCTGGGGCGGGGCCGCGGCTTCACGGGGGTGCGGCGGGGGTCGCGGCCGGCAGGCCAACGGCCATCGCCGTTCGCCGGCCGACGACGCCGCGGCCGCGCGACGTCAGGCGCACGCGTCGCCGGCGGCCGGAGGGAACCGCAGGTCGCGGCGCTCGGCGTCCGCGACGGCATCCTCCACGAGGGTTTCGACGGGCAGCGCCGCCTCCGCCTCTTCGAGCTGGGGTACGGTGGCGCGGGTGGCGGGGTGCTTCGGGGTGAACAGGGTGCAGCAGTCCTCGTCGGGGATGATCGACACCTCGTAGGTGCCGAGCCGGCGGGCCTCGTTGACGATCTCGTCCTTGTCCATGCCCACCAGGGGCCGGAGGACGGGGAGGGACGCCGCCGCGTCGATGACCGCCATGTTGTCCAGCGTCTGCGAGGCGACCTGGCCGACCGCCTCGCCGGTGACGAGGGCGGCCGAGCCGCTGGTCCGCGCGATGCGTTCGGCGATGCGGAGCATGAGGCGCCGGTAGACCACCACCCGGAGCGGCGGGGGCACGGCCAGCACCACCTGGCGCTGGATCTCGCCGAACGCCACCACGTAGAGCCGCGACTGGAGCTGATGGCGGGTCAGCAGGGCCGCGATCTCCGCCACCTTGTCCTGGGACGTGCGGGACAGGATGGGGTAGCTGTGGAAGTGGACGAAGCGGACGCGGCAGCCGCGCTTGATCATCCGCCACGCCGCCACCGGCGAGTCGATGCCCCCCGACAGCAGGCAGGCGACCCGGCCGCTCGCCCCGCTGGGCAGGCCCCCGGCCCCCGGCTCCTTCCGCAGGCAGCAGAACGCCCGGTCGGCCAGCACCTCCACCCGCACCGTGAGGGCCGGCCGGTCGAGGTCGACCCGCCACCCCTTGGCCGCCTTGATGCGTCCCCCCAGGTTCCGCTCGATCTGCGGGGACGTGAGGGGGAACCGCTTGTCGGCGCGCCGGGCCGTCACCCGGAAGCTGTCCGCCTCGACCCCGTCGAGCTCGGCGATCGCGGTCTCGGCGATGGCGTCGAAGTCGCAGGCGGCGGGCACCGCCCGCAGGAAGTTGGCGACGCCAGGCACGCGGGAGAGGCGCTCGCGCACCACGGGCCACTCGTCGTTCGAGGCGTGCTGCAGCTCGATGCGCCCCATCAGGGCGCGGACCTTGACGCCGTCCACGCCGCTCATCGTGGCACGGATATTGGTAACGAGCCGCTCGACGAACCAGGGGCGGTTGCGTCCCTTGAGGGCGATCTCCTGGTAGTGGACGATGACCGCTGGCATGCGCGAATCCGATGCGGAAGACGATTGGAGCTCACGACAGGAGAGTGATCACGGCGACGCGGCGGCAGATCCCGAACCGTCGGAAGACGCGCAGGCATCGGGTCGGTTCGCCGATCTTACTAGAACGAGAACCGGGGAGACGAGCACCGGTCGTTCCGCCCGCCGCCATCGAACCACGGCGCGGCCCCCGACCACGCCGGCGGACTCCTTCGTGTTACGTTGACGGCTGCGAGGCGGCCTGCCGGGTGGGCCCCGAGTGGGCGGAGCGCACATCCGCCCTGTACGACCCGTGGCGATCCGGTCGCGGACGCCGTGCCCGGGAAACTGGTTGCGAGCGCCGGACCGAAGGACCCGGCGGCAGACGGCTCGCGCCGCGGACCGGACGGCCGGTTGGACCGAGGGCCCCGTGGACAGAGTGACGAACCCCGACCTCGCCTACCAGACGGAGGCCCTGCGAGGGGTGTCCCGCACGTTCGCCCTGACGATTCCCCAGCTTCCCGGGCCGTTGCGCGACGTCGTCGGCAACGCGTACCTGCTGTGCCGGATCACGGACAGCATCGAGGACGAGCCGGGGCTGACTCCTCCCCAGAAGCGCCGATTCGCGAGCCGTTTCGTCGACGTCGTCGAGGGCCGGGCGGACGCGCAGGACTTCGGGCGCGAGCTCGGCGCCCTGCTGTCGCCGTCCACCACCGCCGGCGAGCGGGATCTCGTCGCCAACACGCCGACGGTCGTCCGCATCACACAGGGGTTCGGCGCCGCGCAGCGGCGGGCCCTCGCCCGGTGCGTCCGCATCATGGCGGAAGGCATGTCGGAGTTCCAGCAGCTCGATACCTCCGGGGGCCTCAGGGACCTGCGGGAGCTGGACCGGTACTGCTACGTGGTCGCGGGCGTGGTCGGCGAGATGCTGACCGAGCTCTTCTGCGACTACTCGGAGGAGATCGGGGAACGGCGCGACGAGCTGATGGCGCTGGCGGTCTCGTTCGGCCAGGGTCTTCAGATGACGAACATCCTCAAGGACGTGTGGGAGGACCTGCGCCGCGGGGCGTGCTGGCTGCCGCGCGACGTCTTTCTGCGGGCAGGCTTCGACCTGCGGGGCTTGCCGGCGGGCCGGGACGACCCCGGGTTCGGCCGGGGACTGGCCGAGCTGGTGGGGATCGCCCGCGGGCATCTGGTGGACGCGTTGCGGTTCGTCCAGCTCATTCCGGCGCGGGAGGCGGGCATCCGGCGTCACTGCGTCTGGGCCCTCGGCATGGCGGTGCTGACCCTGCGCCGCGTACACGCGACACCGGATTTCCGGAACGGGCGGGAGGTGAAGATCTCGCGGCGCGCCGTTCGCGCCGTCACGACGTGGGGGAGCCTGGCGGCGAGATGGAACCCGGCCCTCGGCCTGCTCTTCGGGGTGCTCGCGCGCGGCCTGCCGGCCGAGCGGGGAGAGCCCGGCTCGAGGAGACTTGCGGGGGGCGGTGCGTGAGCCCGAGATGCTGCGCGAAGACGGCGCGCGGGCGGAGCCTCACGCGGAGCGGCGCCGTCGTGACGGGCGCCCGCGGTTCGTCACGTCCCTCGCGGTAGCATGTTCCGATGCGTGACTTCGTCGCCGGCGTCGTCGCCCTCGGCCTCTTCCTGTTCGCGTTGGGGCTGATCTCGACCCTGCGCTATCACCACCGCGCTCGCGAGCGGGAGCGGCGCGCGCTGCGTGCGGCCGGCCGCCGGGTGCTGGCGGAGATACCCACGTCCGACGGGCTGGATCTGTTCGTGGCCGACGCCGCCAATTTCTACTGGAAGGACCGGCCCATCGCGAAGCCGACGGTCCGACTGGTCAGGATCCTCATCAACGGCGTGCCGCTCGCCACTCACGCCGCGCCGGGTCACGGGCCGGAGGACGCCGGCGACATCGACCCCGCCGCCCTGGATCGCCCCGAGGGGATTGCCCACGACCGCTGGGACGTCGTGATCGGGACCGATGCCGGCGAGGTCCTGGTGGCGTGCGGCAGCGTCCGGGAACGCGTCTCTCAGGAGTTGGCGCGCGCGGTCTTCGACGCGGTCAAGGCGGAGATGGAGAGGCAAGAGGCGGCTCCGGACGCTACTGCCGGCGCCCCCGCTTCTGCGCGCTGACGCTTCCCCTCGGGCCCCATCGCCCGCACCGGCATCGACCGGCGCGTTTCCCTTCGATGCCCGCCGCCGGTCGGGCCAACCGTTTCGGCCGGGTCCCCGTTGCAGGTGCCGACCCGCACGCCCCGTCAGCCGCCGCCGGTCGCCGCTGGCAAAGGGAGAAACGGCCGTTCGGTCACGACCGCGGAGAGGCGCCGGTCGCCGTCCGTCACGGTGAGCTTCGTTCCCGGCGCGGCCAGCTCGCGCTTGACGTACCCGAGGGCGATGGGCCGGCCGAGGGCCGGCGACCGCCGCGCGGTGGTCACGGCGCCGACCGCCTCGGCATCCGGCCGGTCCCGCACGAGCAGCGCCGCGCCGGCGTCCGGCGGGACATCGTCTCGGTCGAGAAGCAGGCCGACGAGGCGCCGCGCGACCCGCCCCTGTCCGCGATGGAGGATGCGGACGATGACCTCCTGGCCGACGTAGCACCCCTTGGTCTGGCTGATGGCGCGCGACTCGATGCCCGCCTCGAGGGGAATGGTGCTCTCGTTCATGTCGGCGGGGAACGCGGGGCGGCCCGCCTCGAGGCGGAGAAGGGCGAACGTCTCGGCGTCGAGCTCCGCCGCCCCGGTCCCGGCCAGGGCCCGGGCCAGGGGGCGGGAGGCCTCGGCGTCGGCGTACAGCACGAAGCCGACCTCGCCGATCTCGTCGCTCCTCACCGCCGCCACCGGGGCGTCCCCGAATCGGCCCGGGCGCTGGTGGTACTCGGGCAGCCGGCCCAGAGCATCGGCCCCCAGCGGGGCCCCGTTCTCGACGGGCCGGACGAGGTCGGCGACGATGCGCGCCGCTTCGGGGCCGTGCACGGCCAGCGCGGCCCAGGCTGCGGTCCGGTCCTGCACCGTCACGTCCTCGGTGAACACGAACTCGCGGAGACGCTCGAGCAGCATCGCGGTCACGCCGGCGCCGACGTCGAGAAGCAGCTCGTCTCCGAGGTCGACGACGGCCATGTCCGCGCTCAGCCGGCCCTGCGGCGTCAGCCAGGCCGAGTAGCAGCCCTCCCCGGGGGCGAGTGCGGTGATGTCGTTCGTCAACAGCCCCTGCAGATAGGACGCCCGGTCGGCTCCCCGGAGCACGATCCGGCCGCGGGCCGAAAGATCGACGAAGGCCGCTCCGTGCCTAGCCGCGCCGTAGGCTGTGAGGGTGGTCATCGGGATTCCGCGTGGGGTGGTATGCTCATGTCGATGGGCATCGGCCGGTATTCTACCCCTGCGGGATTGGCAGGACGGGTGGAGTTGGGTGTCGCGAGGCGGCGGGGCCTGGGGCTCGTGCTCGTTGCCGCCCTTGGCCTCCTGCCGGCGCCGGCGCCGGCGCAGGTCGCCCTCGAGCTGGTGCCGGGGGCGGCGACCTTCAGCGTGTTCCTGCGCTCGAGCCCGGTCGGCTTCCAGCGCACCGACGTGCGGCGCGACACCGAGACCGGCTGGATCATCGAGTCGCGCGGCGATCTGTCCCAACCGCTCGACATCCGGAACCAGGCCTTCCAGGTCGAGTACGACTTCTGGCTGCGCCCCCTGGCCCTGCGGGTCGCCGGGGTCCGGCGGAGCCTGCCGTTCTCGCTCGTCACCACTTTCGCGGCGGGCACCGCCGCCGCCGAGCTGGACGAGAACGGGCAGCGCTCGACGTTCGAGCTCGCGCCGCCCCCCGACGCCGTCGTTCTCCTCGACTTCTTCTTCGGGGGCTACGAGGCGCTGGCGTGGCGGCTGAGCGCGTCGGTCCCCGGCGCCGAGATCCCGGTCTACGTCGCGCCGCGCACCCTCACCCGGGCCCGCGTCGATCGCGTCGGGCGGCAGCGTATCGAGACGCGGGCGGCGGGGGTGATCGAGGCCCGCGTCCACGGCATCTCATTCCTGCACGACGACGGGGTGGTCGAGGTGGAGGTGTGGACCGACGCCCGCCGCCGGTTGCTGCGGGTGTACATCCCGCAGGCGGCCCTCGATCTCGTGCGGGACGACATCGCCGGCGTCGGCACCCGGGTCCGCGCCCTTACCCATGCCGGCGACGAGGCGGTCAACGTCCGGTCGGAGGGCTTCGGGCTCGCCACGACCATCACCACGCCCGTCGATCGCCCGCGGCCGCGGGACGGCTGGCCGGCCGTCCTGCTCGTCTCGGGGCCGGGCGCCCCGGACCGCGACGGCACCTTCTCGGGGGTGCCGGTGCTCGGGCAGGTGGCCGTCGCGCTCGCCGACGCGGGGTTCCTGGTGGCGCGCTACGACCGGCGCGGCATCGGGCGCAGCGGCGGGCGGCCGGAATCGGCCGGGGTCGAGGAGTACGGCGAAGACGCCCGCCGGATGGTGCGCTACCTGGACGACCGGGACGACGTGGACCGGGACCGCATCACCGTGGTCGGGCACGCGGAGGGCGGCTGGCCGGCGATGCTCGCCGCCGCCCGGGAGCGGCGGGCCGACAACCTGGTGCTGATCGGCGCGCCGGGCACGAGCGGAGCCGAGCTGGTCCTCGAGCAGCAGGGCGCGATGCTGGATCGGCTGAACGCCACGGACCGGGAGCGGACCGAGCGGATCGACCTGCAGCGGCGCATCGTCGACGCGGTCCGTGACGAGGGGGCCTGGGACGGCGTCCCCGACGCGATGCGCCGGCAGGCGGACACCTACTGGTTCCGCAGCTTCCTCGACTTCGATGTCGCCGACGCGTTGCGAAGGACGCGGCAACCCCTGCTGATTCTGCACGGTTCGCGGGACACGCACGTCGGTGCGCATCACGCGCAGCGGCTCGCCGAGCTTGCGGGTCGGCGTCGCCGCGGAGCCCCGCCGCCGCAGCAGACGATCCTCGAGGGTCTGGACCACCGGCTGGTCCCGGTCGGGCCGGACGCCGCCACCGCGGACGCCGCATCGACGGGGCCGTCGATCAGCCCTTCCGTCGTCGACACGCTGACCACATGGCTGAACCAGAGACGCACCAACCGCTGAAACCGCACCCGTCGAACCGCGCCGACTGGCTTCTGCAGGCCGAGAGGGACGCCGAGGGCGGTCCCTACCGCTTCCGCGTGACCCCGGGGCGGGTGCGGACCCTCGGCCGCTCCACCAATGCCGACTTCGTGCTCGATGCCGTCCTCGTCTCGCGCTTCCACTGCTCGCTGTCCGTGGCCGACGGCGAGCTCGCGGTCGAGAACCTGAGCCGCTCGAACGGTACCTTCGTCAACGGGAGCCGGATCGAACGGGCGGTGCTGAAGGAGGGCGATCGCCTGCGGGTGGGCCGCATCGAGCTCGTCGTGTCGGCCGGCGATGCGCCCGAGGACGAGACGGAGTAGCGCGGCAATCGTCGCCTGACGGCTCCGCGCGGCGCCCGCCAACCCTGCCTCAACCCGCGCCGTGCTCGGCGCGGGCTCCTGCCCACTGCTACTTCCGCGGCGTCGACGGTCTCAGCTCGACCCGGCTGGGAAGGCTGCGGGCGGGGTGGCGCAACAGGTCGGCGACGGCCCGGGCCACGTCCGCCGCCGCGAGCTTCCAGTCCATGCCCGGGGACGGCCGGCCGCCCGCGAACGCGGTGTTCACCGAGCCCGGCAGCACGCAGCTCACCCGGATGCCGTCGCCGCGGACGTCCTGCATCAGCGACTCGGTCAAGGCGTTCAGGCCCGCCTTGGACGCGCAGTACGCGACCCCGCCGGCGAACGGGTGCTTCCCGGCGAGGCTGCTGACGTTGACGATCCAGCCCCCGCCGCCGCGCTTCATCACCGGGACGGCGGCGCGGCAGCAGTAGAACACGCCGGACAGGTTCGTCTCGATCGTCTCCAGCCAGGCGTCGACGTCGAGCTCGCCTATCGGCGCGAAGCGGCCGACGCCGGCGTTGTTGATCAGGATGTCCAGTGCCCCGAGCTGATCCACCGCTGTCGCGACCAGCCGCTCGGCCTCGGCGTGGCGCCGGACGTCGGCGGCGACCGCCGCCACGCGTCCGGGGCCGGGCGCCCGCTCGATGCGCGAGCGCGCCTCGTCGAGGGCGGGCCGGGAGCGCCCGCAGACCAACACGTCGGCGCCCTCCGCCCGCAGCGCCGTCGCCGTCGCCAGTCCGATTCCCCGCGACCCACCGGTCACGATGGCGGCACGGCCGGCCAGGAACCCCGAGTTCACGTCCGTCATGGCGTGCGATTCTAGCAGCCCGCGCACCGCGAGAGGCCCTTCGTCGCGGCTTGTCACCACGGCGCTCTGCGGCCCGCCGGGGATGGTGGAGCCGGGTTCCGGCCTCGAGTCGCCCGGCACCCTCACCGGGTTGGGCGGGGCGGTGCCCCGGGACCACCGACGCCGGCCGGATGGCGACGTCGGTGACGGGCCTCCTTCACCGGCTTGGGCGGGCCGGCGCCCCGGGACCACTACAATACGCGGGGCATGGCCAGGGTCGCGATTGTCGGGGCCGGCGAGCTCGGCGGCGCGCTGGCGCACAAGCTCGCAGGCCGCGACCGGGTCGGCTCCGTGTGCCTGATCGACTCCGCGCGGGGGGTGGCGGCCGGCAAGGCCCTGGACATCCGGCAGTCCGGCCCGATCGAGCGGTCGGGGACGAGGCTCACGGCGGGGGGCATGGATGCCGTGGTCGGGTCCGGGGTCGTGGTCGTGGCCGATCCCGCCGGGCCACCGGACGAAGACCCGCGGGACGACTCGGGGCCGGCGCGGATGGAACGCATCGCGGGCCTGGCCGGGAACGCGCCCATCCTGTGCGCCGGGGCGGACGGCGGCGCGCTGGTCGCCCGGGCGGTGCGCGAGCTGGGCATCGCCCGGGCCCGCATCGTCGGTTCCGCCCCCGAGGCCCTGGCCGCCGGCCTCAGGGCCCTGATAGCCCTCGAGGCGGACGTCTCGCCCGCGCAGGTGGCGGTGCAGGTGCTGGGGAGGCCGCCGGAGCACCCCGTCGTGGCGTGGAGCGGCGCTTCGGCCGGCGGTGGTCCCCTGGAGGACCGGCTGTCGCTGCCGGCCCTGGCCCGCGTGCGCCGCCGCTTCGCCCGCCTGTGGCCGCCCGGCCCCTATGCGCTGGCGTCGGCCGCGGCCCGAGTGGTCGAGGCACTCGCGGCGGGGGGCTCGCGCCGGGTGTTCACCTGCTTCGTGGCCGACGAGTCGCGGCGGTCGCCGTCGGCGCCGGTCGTTCCCGTGTTGCTGAACGCGAGTGGAGTGGGCGAGTTGGTGGCGCCGGCCCTGAGCCCGTCCGAGCGCGTGCAGCTCGACAGCGCGCTGGACCCGGCGCCGTGAGCCGGTTCGGGGCGCCTTCCCCGCCGGCCAGGAGTCTGCGCGGCAGAACGGCGCGGACTCCTGGATGGTTGGTTGGGGGGCCAAGCGGAGCCGCGGGCGACGGTTGGGGCAGGAGTCTGCGCCGTGGAACGGCGCGGATTCCTTGATGATTGGTTGGGGGCCAAGCGGGGCCGCGGGCGATGGTTGGCGGGGCGGGAGTCTGCGCCGTGGAACGGTGCGGATTCCTGGAGGGTGGGTTGGGCGCCAAGCGGAGCCGCAGGCGACGGTTGGCGGGCGGGGCGTCGCTGATGGAGTTGGAGTTCGTCCCCCTGCTGGGGACTCAGCGGGAACTGTACCGTCTGCCGCGCGGAAGGGAGCGCTTCGAAGCGTATCTGCGCGCGATGGTCGATCCCCGCACCGGCGATCTCGATCTCCCCCTGGTGGACATGAACCCGATGGGGAAGGAGCACCTGCCGCCCCTGCTCGATCGACTGCTCGAGCTGGACGCCGAGGCGGTCGGCGCCGCCGCCACCGCTACGGCGCAGCCGGCGACGGTGGACCTCCCGGGGGCCTTCCGGGTCGGGCTGGTCGTGGCCGACGACGCCCGCGGCGGCTGGACCGACCGCTGCTGCAACGAGCTGGGGCACCGGTTCGAGGGCGGGGCCCTGTACAAGCGCGGCTGGATCGTCGGCCTCCTCTGGACCAGCGAGGCTCCCTCCGAGGCGGCGGTGCGCCACGAGGTCTCGACCTGCATCCATCGGCTCGCGCACATCCGCCGCCGCGGGCCCGCGACGACGATCGCCGCGATGCTGGAGCAGGAAGGAGAGGCGATGGCCGCGGCCGGCTGCGACGAGCCGGGCCTGGATCCGGACGACCTCGCGTACACGCGTGAGGTCATCGGGCCGTATCTGACCGCTTCCGACCGGGCGACGGTCGTCGCGTGTCTGTACGGCGACGAGGCGGCCCGGAAGCTGGGCTACCGGCCGCTCGGGTTCAGCCCCCGGGCCGGCCTTGCCCTCGCCCTCGACACCGCCCGCCGGCGGCGGGCGGCACGGTCCTGACGGTACCGGTTGTCGGTCTCGTGGGGCCGTCGAGACCCGTTGCCCGTCACCCTCACGGAATGCGCCGCCCCGTGGCGTGCGACGTGGTGACGTCCTCCTGTCCCGCGGCCCCGGGAAGCCCCGGCGCGGCGTGCGCCGCCATCGAGGCGGCCGACGCGTCATTCCGCGACACGGCGGTCGAACCGCCGGGCGAACTCGGTGGCCACGGTTGCTTCGACCTCGGTCCACGGAGGTGCGGTCCCCAGGAGGCGGGCGAGGGACGTGACGCCGTAGCCGGCGAGGCCGCACGGCACGATGAGCCGGAAGTGGTCGAGGTCGGTGGCGACGTTGAGGGCGAAGCCGTGGCTCGTCACCCAGCGGGAGAGGCGCACGCCGATGGCGGCCAGCTTCTCGCGCCCCACCCAGACACCCGTCAGCCCCTCGGTGCGGCCCGCCTCGACCCCGAAGCGGGCGGCGGTGCGGATGAGCACTTCCTCGAGATCGCGGACGTAGCGGTGCACGTCGCACCGGTCGGGCTTCAGGCTCAGGATGGGATAGCCCACGAGCTGGCCGGGTCCGTGGTAGGTGACGTCGCCCCCGCGGGGCACGTCGATCACCTCGATGCCGCGTTCGCGCAGCCCGGCCGCCGAGGCCAGCACCTGGCCGGGACGGCCGCGTCCGCTGACTCCCACGGTGATGACCGGGGGGTGCTCGAGAAGCACGAGCTGGTCGGGGATCTCCCCGGCCTGGCGCGACCGCACGACATCCTGCTGCCGTTCCAGGGCGCTCCGGTAGGGGACGGTTCCCCACCGCCGGACTTCCAAAGCCCGCGGCCGGAGCGCTTCTCCGGCGTCGTCCGACGTCGCCGGCTCGGAGCTCAAGACCGGGCCGCGGCCTCCAGCCATTGCGGATCCTCCAACGCGGTCTTGACCCGTGCCAGGAACCCGTCGGCGACCGCCCCGTCGATCAGCCGGTGGTCGAAGCCCAGGGTCAGGAACGCACGGAGCCGCGCGACGACGGCGCCGTCGACGACGGCGGGCCGCGGCTCCACCGCCCCCACCCCCAGAATCGCGACCTGGGGCTGGTTGATGATCGGCATCCCGAGCAACGACCCGAAGCCGCCGGGATTGGTGATGGTGAAGGTGCCGCCCTCGACGTCCTCGGGCGCGAGCTGCTTCGCCCGGGCGCGCGCCGCGAGGTCCTTGACGGCCGCGTCGATGGCGTCGACGGCGAGCCGGTCCGCGTCCTTGACGACCGGCACGATGAGACCCCGGTCGAGGGCGACGGCGATCCCGAGGTTGATACGTTCGTGGTACACCACGTTCTCGCCGTCGACCGACGCGTTGACCACCGGCGTCGCGGCCAGCGCTTCCGACACCGCCTTGGCGATGTACGCGAGATAGCCCGGGGCGGTCCCCTCGGCGTGACCGGCCCGGGCCGCCGCGACGGCCGAGAAGTCGACCTCGAACAGGGTATGGACATGGGCCGATGTCCGCCGGCTCTCGACCATGTGCTCGGCGATGCGCCGGCGCATCACGCTCATCGGCTCGACGCGCCCGCCGGCCGCGCCGGGGGGGCCACGACGAGCGGTGCCGGCCCCGGCGTCTCCGCCCTGCCCGCGGGCCGCCACGTGGGCCAGCACGTCGGCCTTGGAGATGCGGCCTCCTTCTCCCGTGCCGGTGACCGCGGAGAGATCCACGCCGTGCTCGGCCGCGAGCCGCCGCACCACCGGCGACAGCCGGCCCCGGGGAACGGCGGGGGTGGGAGCATCGGCACCCGGACCCGGTGTTTCCGCCCCGGACGCCTCCACCGAGTCGGGAGGGGGCGCCTCGACGTGAGCCGCCGCCTCCTCGCCGGCCTCGCCGACGACCGCCACCACCGAGTTGACCGGCACCGTCTCGCCGGCCTGGGCGCGTATCTGGAGCACCACCCCGCCGGCCGGCGCCGGCACCTCGGCATCCACCTTGTCCGTCGAGATCTCGAACAGGGGCTCGTCCCGGTCGACCGGTTCACCGACACGCTTGATCCAGCGGACGATCGTTCCCTCGGCGATCGACTCGCCCATCTGGGGCATCAGTACGTCGGTAGGCATTCAGTGCGTTCCAGAGTGGTCCGGCGACGACCGGACGGGCCGGGAGTCTGCGCCGTCCACGGCGCGGACCTCCAACAGAATTGGTCGGGCGGCGAGCAGAGCCATGGGTGACGCTCTCCGGGTCAGGCTTCGAGCACCGCATCCTTGAGGCGGGCGGCGATGCGCGCCTTGACGACGGTCTTGGCGGGAATCTGAATCTGCTCGCCGGTGGCCGGGTTTCGGCCGACCCGGGCCGGCCGTTCCTGCCGCACGAGCTTGACCATGCCGGGCACGGTGAACTCGCCAGAGCGCTTGAGCTCGGCCTCCGATAGTTGCTGCAACTCCTCGAAGAGGTCGCGCACCTCGGTGCGCTTCATCCCGAACCGGTCACCGAAGTGCGCGAACAGCTCGGTCTTGCCCATTCTTCGAGTCTCTGGCATCGGCGTGCTCCCTGGCGGCGCCGCACCGCGGCCGCCGCCGCGTTCTGCGACCGGCGCAGCGTCCCGCCAGTACCGCGCCGGGCGTTTGGTTGTAGAGGGCGTCTGCCGGAGGCAGACACCCCGTCACGGGTGGTCAGCCTGTCGGCTTCGACCCGGCGGGATCCCGGTTCAGTGCGGGATGTCGACCGCGGGCGGCCAGGGGGCGGGTGAACTGCCGTTCGCCGTCCGGCGCGCCATCGGCGGCATTCGATTATAGGGGAATTTCGGGCCGTCGTGCCCGCCCTCGCGCCTGCGGTTCGCGAGCCGCGCTCGCCGGGCGGCCTCCCCGCCGGGGGGGAACCCCCGCTCCCCGGGGCAGGCGTGCCGGGGTCGGAGCAGGGCCAACGCCGCGGACTGGTAGAATCTCCCGATCATGGCGGAGCCCGTCGAGACCTTCCCGAATCCCGAGCCGGCCCGGGACTACGAGATCGTCATCAGGTGTCCCGAGTTCACGTCCGTGTGTCCGATGACCGGGCTGCCCGACTTCGGCGAGATTCGCATCACCTACGTGCCCGACGCCCGGTGCATCGAGCTCAAGGCCCTGAAGTACTATCTCCTCGGGTTCCGCGACCGCGGGGTCTTCTACGAGCGCCTGACCAACCAGATTCTCGACGACCTCGTGACCGCCTGCGCGCCGCGGCGCATGGTCGTCGTGGGCGACTTCTCGGCGCGCGGCGGCATCACCACCACCGTCACCGCCCGCTACCAGCAGCCGGCGCGCGGGCCGGCGCCCGCGCCGTAGCGGCGCGGATACGGTGGTGAGCCCCCGGGCCCGGTTCGGAGCGGCGGGTGCGGCGTGGGCTTCATCCGGGCCGACGTGTCAACGGCCCGTGGCGCGCGGGTCGCGGCCCGGGACGCGGCGGGACGCGGGAGCGCCCGCCTGGCCGGGCCGGGACAGCGGCGGTCGGAGGCATCCGTGGAGACATCCCCCCATCGCGTGGCCATCGACGACACCCTGGACCTGCACACGTTCGCCCCGCGCGACGTCCCGTCCGTCGTCGAGGAGTACGTCAACGAGGCGCACCGGCACGGGCTGACCGAGGTGCGCTTCGTCCACGGTCGCGGCATCGGGGTGCAGCGCCGCGCCGTGCACGCCGTGCTCGAGCGGCATCCCCTCGTGGTCGAGCTGTGGGATGCGCCGGAGTCCCGCCTCGGCGCCACCGTCGCCCGGCTCGCGGGCGGCGGGGCGGAGGCCGGGCGCGGGGCCCGCCCGCGCCCCGAAGCCGATGAGCCGCCCGCCTGACCCGGCGCCGCCGCGCCGCGTGCCCCTGCCGCCCCGGCCGGCCGTCGACGACGGCGAGATGCTCGTGCGGGCCACCCGCCTTCGCGACGAGCTCGCCACGCGCCGCACCGTGCGGGACTTCTCGGACCGTCCCGTGCCGTCGGAGGTCATCGACGCCTGCCTGCAGGTCGCGGCGTCGGCCCCCAGCGGGGCCAACCGCCAGCCCTGGCACTTCGTGGTGGTGACCGATCCCGCGACGAGGCGCCGGATCCGGACCGAGGCCGAGGCGGAGGAGCGCGCCTTCTACCGCGAGCGTGCCCCCGACGACTGGCTCGAGGCCCTCGCCCCCCTCGGCACCGACGAGCACAAGCCGTTCCTCGAAGAGGCCCCGTGCCTCATCGTCATCTTCGCCCAGCTCTACGACAGGGACGCGGAGGGCGGCCGGCGGAAGCACTACTACGTGCACGAGTCGGTGGGCATCGCCACCGGCATGCTCATCAGCGCGCTGCATCAGTGCGGCCTCGCGTCGCTCACCCACACCCCGAGCCCGATGCGGTTTCTCAACGCCATCCTCGACCGCCCGCCGCACGAGCGGCCGTTCCTCATCCTCGTCGTGGGTCATCCCGCCCCCGGCGCCACCGTCCCCGCCATCGGCCGCAAGCCGTTCGGCAGTGTCGTGACCCATCGATGAACCGCGCCTGTCTTCACGGCTCCGGCCCTACGCGGCGGCGGCCGTCCCCGCCGCCACCGGCGGCCGGTGCTGTCGCGACGGTGGCCGGCGCAGTAGCGGAGCGCGGCGTCGTCAGGTGAGGCGCGCGGGGTTGCGTGGTGCACAATAGGCGCGGTGCATCCCCGACGCGCCCGCTTCGCCGCCGTCGTCATCCTCGTCCTGACGACGTTCACCGCCGGCTCCGCCCGTCCGGCCGCCCAGTCCCGCCCGCCCGAGCTCGAGATCGAAGCCCCCGCCTCGCTCCGGACCGTCGCCG
Organism: Vicinamibacterales bacterium; assembly: GCA_965207615.1. Taxonomy (GTDB): domain Bacteria; phylum Acidobacteriota; class Vicinamibacteria; order Vicinamibacterales; family UBA8438; genus JAJEEA01. The sequence goes on along the minus strand of CBDBMZ010000003.1, from coordinate 4,320,579 downwards.
AGCGGGTCGCGCGGTTCCCGCTGAGCGGGCTCGCCCGCGCGATGCGCCTCGCCGGGCTGACCGACCCCGGCCCTCCGATCGACGTCGTTCTCGTCGCCGAGGGCTCCGAGCTGGCCCGCCGCACCCCGTCCTGGATCTCCGGGTTCGCCGACGCCGACCGCAGCCTCGTCGTCCTCTTCCCCGGGCGCACCCGCCTGTATCCGACCGACTCGCTCGAGGCGCTGCTGCAGCACGAGGTCGCCCACGTCCTCTTCTCGCGCGCCGCCCGGGGACGCCCCCTGCCCCGGTGGTTCAACGAGGGGCTGGCCCTCGCGGCGGAGCGGCCGGTCGGGTTCGAGGGCCGGTCCCGGGTGGCCTGGACCAGCATTCGCCACGGCGAGATCCCGCTGTCGGACCTCGAGCGCCTGTTCACGGGTGGCCCCGCCGCGACCCGCCGCGCCTACGCCATCTCGAGCGCCCTCGTCGGTGACGTGCTGGAGCGCCACGGCGATGCTGTCGCCGGCCGCATACTCGCCCGTCTCGGACAGGACCGGCCGTTCCCCCGCGCCTTCGAGGAGGCGACGGGAGAGCCGCTGGAGGCCGCCGTCGGGCGCTTCTGGCGGCGCCGGCCGATCTGGATCCGGTGGGTGGCGTTCGCGGGCCGGCCCCTGTACCAATGGATGGTCATCACCGTGCTCGCCCTCTGCGCCATCTACGCCCACCGCCGCCGCCGCGCCGAGCAGCGGCGCCGCTGGCAGGAGGAGGAAGAGCACGAGCTGGCCGAGGACCTGCTTCGGCGGCGCCTGCGCGAGGCGGATCCCCGTGCGCCGGGAAGCGCCTACGACGAGCACTGACAGAAGGACGATGAGAACCCGCCGGACCTGGAGCCGTTCCCTCCCCGGGGGTGCCGCCCGTTCTTCGAGGGATTGCTGCCCGAGGGCGCGCAGCGCGACGCGGAGGCGACGGCTCTCGGCGTTTTCGCCCCCGCTGACCGTCGGATGCGGGATGCGATCCGCGCGATTCGCTGGCGGAGATCAGCGAGCTGGTGAGTGGCCGGGAATGGCCGCCCGGCCGAATCGTGGCGAGCTCGAGCGCCGGCAGACTGCGATTCAGAAGAACAGTTGAACCAGCTCGCCGTCGATCTCGGTGATGGTGGAGCGGTTGGACGGCCACACCGGCCGGGCGAGCGAGGACTCCCAGCGGTCGAGCCGGTCCTGCAGGTCGCGCAGCCGTTCCGGAAGGCGGTCGGCGAGATTGGCGCGCTCGGCCTCGTCGTCCGCGAGGTCGTAGAGCAGCGAGACCTGGCCGTGGGGCGAGGCGTCGGGATAGTCCTGCAGCGGTAGCAGCCGGCCGCGTCCGTGGGTGGCGGCGGGGTCGGCGCGGTTGACCTCGAACAGCTTCCAGCGGCCCATGCGGACGGCCCGGTTCGGGCCGGCCCGCCAGTAGAGGACATCGTGGGGGCGGCCGTCTGCGGTGCCTGTCAGGTACGGGAGGAGGTCGACGCCGTCGCGCACGACGCCGTCGTCGAGGGGCGCGCCGGCGAGGCCCGCGAAGGTCGCGAAGAGGTCGAGGCTGATGACCGGCTCTTCGTAGACCTGCCTGCCTTCCAGGCCGTTCGGCCAGTGCATGATGAACGGGATGCGGATGCCGCCCTCGAGGTGGAAGCGCTTGGTCCCGCTGAACGGCCCGTTGCTGCACGCGATGGCCGCGTAGCCGACGCACCCGTTGTCGCTCATGAAGACGATGAGGGTGTCGTCGTCGACCCCGTGGGCGGCGAGCCGGTCGACCACGGTTCCGACGCCGCGGTCGACCGAAGAGACCATGGCCGCGTAGATGCGCGTGCGAAAGTCCTCGACGTGGGCGACGGTCTCCATGTACTCGCGCGTCGCCTGGAGGGGCGTGTGGGGCGCGTTGTACGAGAGGACGAGGAAGAAGGGAGCGTCGCCGCCCGCGTGACGGTCGATGAAGTCGACCGCCTCCCGCGTGAACACGTCGGTGAGGTACTCCTCGATCTCGACCACCTCGCGCCCGCGGTAGATCTCTCGCCCGGCCCGGGTGCCCGCCGGCCGGTCCGGGTCGAGGACTGCCTCCGGGTGGCTTCCCGCGAAGTACGTCGTCCCCCCGGTGAGCAGGCCGAAGTACTCGTCGAAGCCCCGCGACAGCGGCTGCTGGGCCGGCCGCCGGCCGAGGTGCCACTTGCCGACGTAGCCGGTCGCGTAGCCGGCCCCCCGCATCAGGTCGCCGAGGGTCCGCTCGCCGGTCGACAGCCCGATCTCGACGTCGCGGCCGGACGTGTTGAACTCGTAGCCGTGGCGCTGCGGGTAGCGGCCGGTCATCAGCCCCGCCCGCGACGGGCTGCACACGGCGGCCGCGACGTAGGCCGCGGTGAAGCGCATCCCCTCGGCCGCGAGCCGGTCGAGCCGCGGCGTCCGCATGATGGGGCTGCCGTAGCTGCCGAGGTCGCCCCAGCCGAGGTCGTCGGCGATGACGAGGACCACGTTGGGCGGCTCCGCCGGCTGGGCGGCGGCGACGCCGGCCGTGGCGGTCAGGAAGAGTGCGGAGGCTGCGATGACACGCTTCAGGCTGGACACCCGGCCATCTTACCCCACGGCCCGGGCCGCTCCGCTCGCCGCGGCCGTGGCTCCGGCGAGGCGCGCCGGACCTGATCGCGCCGGGTCTGCCGGTTCCATGCGGCTCCCCCTTGCTTCCTCGCGGACGATTGCACGCAATCCGGTACCCTGGGAATCGTGACGAAGGCCTCGCTCATGTCGACGGCCGGTGCGCCCGGCGGGGCCGCCGGCTCGGTGCCCATTGCCTGCCGCGTCAACCGAGAGGCGTTGGTCGTGCTGGGGTGGGGCCGCGCGATTCTCCTGCAACTCGCGCATCCCCTCGTGGCGGCCGGCGTCGCCGCGCACAGCGGCTTCGACGACGGGGCGCTGGCCTACGTCCGGCGCATGCGGCGGACCATCGGGGCGATGCTCTCGCTCACCTTCGGCACCGAGTCGGAAATCCGGGAGACGGCGGACCGCATCAACGCCATCCACCACCGCGTGCACGGGCGGCTGGACTCCGCGGTGGGCGGCTACCCGGCGGGCACCCCGTACGACGCTACTGACCCCGCGCTGCTCACGTGGGTCCACGCCACCCTCGTCGACAGCCAGCTCCGCACCTACGCCCTGTTCGTGGGATCGCTGGCGCGGAACGAGGAGGACCGGTACTGCGCCGAGGCCGCGCAGGTCGGCCCGCTGCTCGGCGTTTCCGCGAGCGAGCTGCCCGACACGAGGGACCGGCTCGACCGCTATCTGGACCGGATGCAGCAGGAGGATCGGCTCGCGGTGGGCGACGATGCGCGGCGTCTCGGGGGGGCGCTGCTCGCGCCGCCGGGGAGGCGGTGGGTGGCCCCCGCGTTGTGGCTCGGCCGCCTCACGACCGTAGGCCTGCTGCCCGAGCCCATCCGCGGCGCCTACGGGTTCCCCTGGCGCGCGAAGGACGCCCGGAAGCTGCGTTCGGGCGCCGCGGTGGTGCGCTCCGCCCGGCGGGTTGTGCCGCCGCTGCTGCGCGAATGGCCGGCGGCCAGGAGGGCGCGCGGACGCCCGACTTGACCCGCGTTTCTGCTGCGCCGGCCGGCACGATGGCGGCTGTCTACCGCGCCGCGGCCTCGGCTTCCTGGACCCGCGCTCCGCGCAGCAGGTTCTCCATCCCGTAGTTGCCTTCGTGGCACGCGTACTCGTACATCGGGCCGGCGAAGCGGCGCATGGGGACGGACGCGGTCCACGGGCGCGTGTAGGTGCCCGGGTCGTTCACGGTGTAGTGGTGCTCGATGGTGTCGGCGTCGACCCGGGTGAAGCGCTCCACCAGGGTCAGGCCGCCGCTCGCGCCGGGGCAGCAGTTGAAGGAATTGGTGTAGATGTCGTCGCGGAAGTTCGCCGTCTCGACGACCAGCGTGTCGCCCTCCCAGCGGCCGCGCGAGTCGCCCATATGCAGGCGGATCCGCTCGTCGACGGTCGGGCGCCCGTCGAGGGGGATGATGCGGGGCTCATGGATCATCTCCTGCAGCATCACCACGTATCCCGGCGTCTGCAGGACGAGGAAGTGGTTGTTGTAGCCGCCGGGCCGCTTGGGGGCGCCGCGGGTGACGCAGCGCTCGGCCATGGTGCGGCCGGTCCAACTGTCGCTGTCGCGGGTCCAGCCCGCCCGGGTCTCCCCGGCGGCGGTGCGTGGCGGCAGGCGGCCGTCCGGCGGGTCGACGACGAGCGACGTCCGGGCGAGGGCGGTCCCGCGCTCCCACCAGAAGTCGTTGTAGGTGCCGGGGTCGCCGGGCGGGGGCGGTCGGTCGTTGCGCCCGACATTGGCGGCGTCGATGGCCGCGACCTCCTCGTCGGTGTACACGGCCCGGTCCGCCACGTTCTCCGGGCGCTCGAGGGGGGTGGTGGTCGAGTTCGTCCACAGGCCCTGCAGGTCGGGCTGGCCGTCGGGCGTGCGGGGGGCCGTCCAGCCGTCCTGGGCGAGGACGGTGGCGGGGGCCGCGAGGACCGCCGCGAGCACTGCCGGCAAGAAACGCCTTTCCACCATGTCGACCTCCCTGCCGCGGTGCCGTCGGCGCCCTCCTCGACGAAGCGCAGGCCCGACCGGCGGCGCGGCGTTCGGGCGCCACGGGCGGGCCCGGCGGCGCTGGTCGGGGACGATCGTCACCCGGCTTCGGCTTCCGACCCGCCCGCGGCGGCACGGCTTCCGTCCGGCTCACCCCCCGAAGGCGGCGGCAGACTCCTCTTTCCTACCGCTCGAGCCCGAGGAGCCGCGCCCCCCCGGCGGCGGCAGACTCCTCTTCCTACGGCTCGAGCCCGAGGAGCCGCGCCGGGTTGTCGCGGATCATCACGTCGATGTCCGCGTCGCTGACGCCCTCGGCGCGCAGCCCGTCCATGAGGGCGTTCAGGCCGTCGGGGTGCAGCGGGTTTCCTGCCTGGCCGAGGTCGGACGCGAGCAGGAAGTGACGGGCGCCGTACTCGCGGATGACCTCGGCGTAGTCCGCGTACGAGAACTCGCCGTTGAGCACCGCGAGCCACACCAGCTCGATGATCACGTCGTGATCGGCCATCGCCCGAAGCTGGGCGGGGGTCGGCGACTGGCCGAGCCCGTGGGTGACGAGAATCCGCTCGACGCCGCGGGCGCGCGCCTCGGGAATGAGGGCCAGCACCTCCTCGGGCGACGAGTGGCCCATCGCGAGCACGAGGTCGTGCTCGGCGACGAGGTCGAAGATCTCGCCGAGGGCGGGGTCCATCTCGCCGCCGCGCATGACCGGCACGAACTCGCCGGGGTCGCCGGCCCGCGTCATCCAGAACTCGGCGTCGAACGTCGGTAGCCACACCACCTTGCCGCGCCCGCCGGAGAACGCCACCATCTGGCGCACCACCTCGGTGTTGAGGCCGCCGACGGCGTGGTTGAGGGCGACGCCGCCGAAGATCTCGATGCCGGGCACTTCCTGCATCGCGAGCCACGCGCGGTCCGCGGTCATCGTGAAGTGGTTCTTGAGGACGATCCCGCGCATGCCGGCCCGCTTCGCGATGCGCGCGATCTCCAGATCGCCGACCGAGCGGGGCCTGGAGTCGGGGCCGGAGTGCACGTGGAAGTCGATCACCCCGGCCAGGCTGGTGGTCTGCGCTGCCGCCGGCGGAACCAGAACGACGCCGATCAGTGCTGCCGCGCCCGCGGTCGCCCACCGTCTCATTGCTCAACTCCTCTCCGGGGCCCGTGGCGGAACCGCTGCACTGCCTGTTGGCGGGTCATCCGGCCGGCGCCAGCCGCCCGGCCCGCGCTTGCGACCCGCGTCATCGGCCGACCGGCACCGCTGTTCGATCGCAACCATCGGGTCGACCCCGCCGAGACCGACCTGGGTACCAGCCGGCCCACGGGCGTGCCGCCCGCCGGCCGAAGCCATTCCTCGGCCGCCGCTACTGCCCGGCCGCCGCGCCCGCCGGCGGCACGTTGCCGTTGGGCTTGAGCGCGGCCACGCCCGGCCCCCCCGACGGCCCGCGCAGCGTGAACCAGAGCGTCCCGTCCCGGTCGCGGTCGAGCTTGGGGGTGTGCGCCCGCAGCTCGGGGAACGGGAAGTAGGTGAAGTCGCCCGTGTCCTGGTCGAACCGCACCAGCGAGTTGTAGATGCCGTTCTCGACCCACAGGTTGTCGTCGGCGTCGGGCCAGACGTCGTAGGGGTTCCCGTCCTTCAGCGGCAGCTCGAACTCGGTGACGGTGCCCGTCGCGGGGTCGATGCGCGAGATGGCGTTGCCGAAGTAGTGGGCGGCCCAGACCTTGCCGTCGGAATCGATGGCCGGACGCCGCGCCGGGTTGGCCATCGGGTACGAGCGCCACGCCGCCGTCTCCTGGTTGTACATGAAGATGGCGGGGGTGTGCAGGCCGACCGCCCAGACCCGGTCCTGCCGGTCGACGACGATGCCGTAGCCGCTGAACCCGGCCAGGGGCTCCCACTCGGTGAAGTCGTTGGCGGCGAGGTCGAAGCGACCGATGCGGCCGGCCGAGGCGAAGTAGGTGTACCAGAACTGGCCGCGGGAATCGACCCAGACGCTGTGCGGCCCCGCCCCCTTGGTGGGCATCGGGTAGCGGGTCATCTCGCCGGTGGCGGGATCGAGCTCGCCGAAGTGGTCGCCGGTCAGCTCGACCCAGTACACGCGGCCGCGGTGCTCGACGATGCCGTGGGGGGTGACGTTGATGTTCCCGGGGTTCTCGATCCAGAGCTCCTCCGTGCGCGTCTCGAAGTCGGCGTCGCGGCTGTCCATGCGGATGATCGAGTTCGAGCCGTTGCCCGACACCCAGATGACCCCCGGCTCGGCGAGGCTCGCGAAGACGCTGTGGATGCTGCCGCGCGGCGGCGCCCCGTTCGCGAGCAGGCGCTGCGGCCCGCGCTTCAGCTCGTACTCGACGTAGACCGCCTCGGACAGCGCTTCCTCGTCGCGGACGAGGGGGTCGAGCTCGAGGTCGCGGGGCTCCGACCCGGGTCCGAAGAGGGAGGTCAGGTACTGGATGATCAACTCCTTCTCCTCCACCGACACCAGGTCGTGGGTGACCTGCGGGACGCCGGGGGCCATGTTGGCGACCCGGCCGTCGACGTCGAACATGCGGTCGACGGCCTGCCGCCAGCCGCGCTCGTTCCGCGGTCCCCGGCGGTGGAACCCGGCCGGGCCGTGGCAGCCGAAGCAGCCCCGCAGCATGATGTCGCGGGCGGGGTGGGGCGGATAGAGGGTGTCGAAGTCGACGATCTCGGCCGCCTGGTCGTCCGCGGCGCCGCCGCCGTAGTTGCGCTGCGCCGACGCCCCGCGCGCCGCCGCACCCTCCTCGGGCCCTGCCCCCAGCGCCGTCAGCGCGATGTCGACGCTCGTGGTCTCGCCCGCCCGCACCTCGACCGTCGCGGTCGGCGACTCGAACGCCTCCTCGATCACCGACACGTCGTAGGTGCTCGGCGGCAGGTTGTAGATGCGGTAGCCGCCGTCCACGGTGTAGACGGTGTAGGCGATGCGGTGGACGGTGTCGTGCGCCTTCACGCGGAAGGCGCGCACCTCGCCGCGGTCTGCGGTCACCCGGCCGGCGATGACGCCGTTGTCGCCCGCCTGGGCGAGAGCGACCCCGTCGGGGAAGCTGGCGCCGACGAGCAGGATGGCCGCCGTCGCGACTGCGACGACGACAGGGCGCCGGACGCCGCCGGTTCGTGGTTGCTTCGGCATCGTCTCACCTCGAAGGCCAGGATCGCGGCCACCGCGGCCCCGCCGGGCGCGGGTCCCGCCGTCGTCCCGGCAACCGCCGGGGGGCGTTCACCGATTCCCCTGGAGCGATAATCGCCCACTGATTCCCTGGCCCTCAGTATAGGAGCACGGCAGCCCGCGGCGAAACCGTGGACTGTCGAGGCGGCCTCCCGGACGCGGGAGGGTGGCGGCGCCGACCCCATGCCTCCGCCGCCCTGCCCTCGGGTGCGCACCCGCAAGCATCTGATCGTCTGCGCTGCGAGCGAGTTCCCGCGGGTGGGCGGACGCATGAGCCGGCAGGTTCGCCGGGCTCGTCGCCACGTCAAACGCCCGCGCCCTCGAACGAGTGCGCGCGGGTCGGGCCGGTCGCGTGAGCGAAGGTCTCCCGGGAGCGTCCGGCGTTCCGCCCACGGCGTCATCCCGCAGGTTCACGGGTGTAAGATGAGCGGCATGGTGCGAGCCGTCGCCGCCGCCCTGGTCGCGGTGCTGGCCGGGGCCGCCCCCGCCGTCGCCGCCGGCCCGCGCCTGCATCCAGGACTTGGAAGCCCGGCCCAGAGCGCCTCGCCCGCGCCGGCGCCCCAACGGGCCCTGCTGGATCGGTACTGCGTCACCTGCCACAACCAGCGCCTGCTGACGGGCGGGCTCGCCCTCGACGTCGCCGACGTGTCCCGCGTCGGCGAGGCGCCGGACGTCTGGGAGCGGGTGGTCCTGAAGCTGCGCGGCGGCATGATGCCGCCGGCGGGCCGGCCGCGTCCCGCCGGGGCGGCCCTCGACGATCTGCGCGGGTGGCTCGAGGCCGAGCTGGACCGCGCCGCCGCCGCAACGGTCGAGCCGGGGCGGGTGCCGACCCACCGCCTGAACCGGGCCGAGTACGCCAACGCCGTCCGTGACCTCCTCGCCCTCGACATCGACGCCGAGGCGCTGCTGCCGGCCGACGACACCGGTCACGGGTTCGACAACCTCGCGGGTACTCTCGCCCTCTCGCCGGCCCTCATGGAGCGCTACCTGACCGCGGCCCGGCGCATCAGCCGCCTCGCCGTCGGCGACCCCGCGATCGGGCCGGGCCTGACCTCGCGCACCTATACCGTCCCGATCGCGATGACCCAGAACGACCGCATGAGCGAGGCGCTGCCGTTCGGGTCGCGCGGCGGCCTCGCGGTGCGGCACCGCTTTCCCCTCGACGGCGAGTACGTCCTCACCGTCCGGCTGAAGCGGAGCGTCTACGAGTACATCGTCAACCTCGACGAGGCGCACGACCTCGATGTGCGGATCGACGGCCGGCGCGTGGCCCGGTTCACCGTCGGCGGCACCGCGCCGGGGAGGCCCGCCCCGGTCAGCTTCTCGGGCACGTTCGTGGCGGCCGGGGCCTCGGAGTACCCGACCCAGGACTGGGACGACTACCGGACCGGGGCGGACGCGGGCCTCGTGGTGCGCGTCCCGGTTCAGGCCGGGGCCCGGTCGGTCGGGGTGGCGTTCGCCGACAAGTCGTGGGAGCACGAGGGGGTGCTGCAGCCCGAGCTGCGGGAGTACGGCGCCACCGTCACCGAGACCACCGACACGTCGACCCGGCCCGAGGGGCCCGGCGTGGAGAGCGTCACCATCGACGGGCCGTACGCGGCCACCGGGTCCGGCGAGACCGCGAGCCGGTCGCGCATCTTCGTGTGCCGGCCCGACGGCGTGGACGTCGAGGGGGAAGGCTGCGCGCGAACGATTCTCGCCCGCCTCGCCCGGCGCGCGTACCGCCGGCCGGTCGGCGCCGCCGACATCGAGCCGTTGCTCGCCTTCTACCGGGAGGGGCGGACGGCTCACCGGGAGGGACGGCCGGCGGAGCCTCTCGGAGAACGGGCAGCGCACCCAGCGGGAGGACGGGTGGCGGAGGGAATCGAGGCGCGGCTTCCTGCCTTCGATGAGGCCGCGGGGACGGTGGACCCTGCGGGGGGACGGCCGGCGGACGGTGTGGTTGGACGGGCGGACCCTGCGGTTGGAGGGTTGGCCGACGGTGCGGGCGGGTGGGTGGAAGAGACCTTCGAGGCGGGCATCCAGGCCGCGGTCGAGCGTCTCCTGATCGATCCGGAGTTCCTCTTCCGCTTCGAGCGCGACCCGGCCGGCGCCGCGCCGGGCGCCCCCTACCGGCTGACGGACCTGGAGCTCGCCTCGCGGCTGTCGTTCTTCCTCTGGAGCAGCATTCCCGACGACGAGCTCCTCGACCTCGCGGAGCGGGGCCGACTCTCCGCCCCCGGCGTGCTCGAGGGCCAGGTGCGGCGCATGCTCGCCGATTCCCGCGCGGCGGCCCTCGTCGACAACTTCGCCGGCCAGTGGCTGTCGTTGCGCAGCGTCGAGGGCATCGCGCCCGACCCCAACCTCTTCCCCGGCTTCGACGAGAACCTGCGCGAGGCGCTCCGGCGCGAGACCGAGCTGTTCTTCGAGAGCCAGCTCCGCGAGGACCGGAGCGTCGTCGAGCTGCTCTCGGCCGACTACACGTTCCTGAACGAGCGGCTGGCCCGGCACTACGGCATTCCCGGCGTCACCGGCGGCCACTACCGGCGGGTGAGCCTCGCCGGCAGGGGACCCGCCGCGGCCCGGCGCCCCGGCCTCCTCGGCCACGGTAGCATCCTCGCCGTGACCTCGTACGGCAACCGCACGTCGCCGGTGCTCCGGGCGAAGTGGCTGCTCGAGAACGTGCTGGGGACGCCGCCCGCCCCGCCCCCGCCGGACATCCCGCCCCTGCCCGCCGGGGGCGAGGCGGGCGAGCCCCGCACGGTCCGCGAGCGGCTCGCGCAGCACCGGGCGAACCCCGCCTGCGCCGCCTGTCACGCGCCGATGGACCCGCTGGGCTTCGCCCTCGAGAACTTCGACGCCATCGGCCGGTGGCGGACGAGCGACGCCGGGTTCCCCGTCGACGCCTCGGCCGTGCTCGCCGACGGCATCACCACTTTCGATGGTCCCGGCGGGCTGCGGCGGGTGCTGCTCGACCGTTCCGGGCAGTTCGTCGAGACGGTGGCCGAGAAGCTCCTCGTCTATGCCCTCGGGCGCGGCGTCGAGCACCACGACCGCCCGGTCATCCGCGCCATCGTGCGCGCGGCGGCCGAGGACGACCACCGCTGGTCGTCCCTCGTCCTGGGCATCGTGGAAAGCACGCCGTTCCGCATGCGGAGGCCGGAGTCATGATCGTCGACGGGAGGCGAACCCGGCCGGAAGGCGCCGCGCGGGGCGTGGACGCCGCGGTGGCCCTGCCGCCGCCCCCGAAGGGACGATGGGCCGGTCGGCGTCGTGATCGGCACCAGGAAGACGTTTGGTCCCCGCACGGCGCTGCGTGGCGTTGGGCGCCCCCGCGGCTCGACGGGATGACGGGGAGGTCGGAGTCATGATCATCACCAGGAAGGCGATTCCCCGCCGGACGGTGCTGCGCGGGGTGGGGGCGGCGGTCGCCCTGCCCCTGCTCGACGGCATGGTGCCGGCGGCGACCGCCCTCGCCCGGACGGCGGCGCGGCCGGTTCCGCGGTTCGGCGTCGTCTACATCCCCAACGGGGTCGTCATCGACGAGTGGACCCCGGCCGAAGACGGCGCGGAGTTCGCGTTCTCGCCCATCCTCGCGGCGCTGGAGCCGTTCCGCGACCGGGTGCTGGTGCTGACCGGCCTGACCCAGAACGTGAACGGCCTGACCGCCAGGAGCGGCGCCGTGCATGGCCGGTGCGCGACGAAGTTCCTCACCGGCGCCATTCCCCGGCCGTTCGGGCAGGAGGGCAACGACTTCCTCGCCGACGTCTCCCTCGACCAGGTCATCGCGCGGGAGATCGGCGCGGAGACGCCCATCGGCTCGCTCGAGCTGTCGCTCGAGTCGGGCGACAAGGGCGCGGGGACATGCGACGGCGGCTACAGTTGCACGTACAGCCACACCATCTCGTGGCGGGGGCCGCGCACCCCGCTGCCGATGGAGCACAACCCGCGGGTGGTGTTCGAGCGGATGTTCGGCGACGGGGGCAGCACCGACCCCGCCGCGCGCCGGGCCCGCGCCGAGCGGCGCCGCAGCCTCCTCGACTCGGTCCGCGGCAAGGCGGCGGACCTGAGCCGCGGCCTCGGCCCCAGCGACGCGGCGCGGTTGGGGGAGTACCTCGACGCGGTGCGCGACATCGAGCGGCGCATCCAGCGGGCCGAGGCGCAGTCGGCGCGCGAGCTGCCCGCCTTCGACCAGCCGGCGGGGGTGCCCGCGGGCTTCGCGGACCACGCGCGGCTCATGTTCGACCTGCAGGTGCTCGCGTGGCAGAGCGACCTGACCCGCGTCATCACGTTCATGGTCGGCCGCGAGTTCAGCAGCCGCACCTATCCGGAGATCGGCGCCCCCGGCGGGCACCACCCGCTGTCGCACGAGGGCAGCGCGGCGAGCCGGGAGCAGCTCGTCCGCATCAACCAGCACCACGCCGAGCAGTTCGCCTACTACGTCGACCGGCTCGCCGCGACTCCCGACGGTGACGGCTCGCTGCTCGACCACGCCATCGTCTACTACGGGGCGGGCATGGCCGAGGGCGACCACCGGCCGTGGAACCTGCCCCTGGTGGTGGCCGGCGGGGGCGGGGGACGGCTCGCGGGCGGCCGGCACGTCCGGTACGCGGGCGGGGCCGGCGGCGGCCGGTCGGTCGACGGGGGTACCCCCCTGGCGAACCTGCACGTGACGGTGCTCGAGAAGCTGGGGATGCGCGTGGACCGGCTGCACGACAGCACCGGGCGGCTGGATCTGTAGGTGCAGTGGTGAGACCGCGTGTCGCAACGGGAACGGCGATGGCGCCAGCGGGCTCGGGGCCGCCCTGGTACGGCGTGATGCGGGGAGGCCGCTCGTTCGCGACAGGTGACTACGGCGCGAACACGGTCCGCGCAGCGATACCGTCTGCGCGGGATGCGTCGCCGATTGAATGCCCCGCGGCCTCCTGCCGCGGCCTTCACGGTCCCTTGCTCCTGCTCTGGTCAACGCCGGGAGGGCCGGCGACCGACGCGCGTGGCGGCGTGTGTGGGGTCCTGCAGGGGAGCCGGTGGCGAACCGCGTTGGTCGCGCTGCTGGCGGTAGTGGTCTGCGCGGTGTCGGGTGCGGCGCGCGCCCAGACGGCGGCCCCCGACGTGTCCGAGTTGATCACGGCGGTGCGCAGCGGCGACGTGGCCGAGTTGCGCGGCCGGCTGGCCGGTCCGGTCGACGTGAACGCGCGGCAGCCGGACGACGCGACGGCCCTGCACTGGGCGGTGCACCACGAGGACGTGGTCGCGGCAGACCTGCTGATCGAGGCCGGCGCCGACGCCAACGCGGCCAACGACCTCGGGGTCACCCCGCTGCTCATGGCCTGCCGCCGGGGCCACGGCCCGCTCGTCGAGCGGCTGCTGGCGGTCGGCGCGGATGCGAACGCGGCCCTCCCGAGCGGCGAGACGGCGCTGATGGCGACGGCCCGCGCGGGCGGCCTCGAGGCGGTGAACGCCCTGCTGGCGCGCGGGGCGCGGGTGAACGCGGCCGAGGCGACGCGCGGCCAGACCGCCCTGATGTGGGCGGTCGCGAACCGGCATCCGGATGTCACACGGGCGCTCCTCGAACACGGTGCCGACGTCGCCGCCCGGACCGTCACCCGCCGGCGCGTCTACAACATGGGCGGCAGCCGGTCGGCCGGGTCGGCCTCGCGGGGCATCGCCCTCGAGGAGGTGGTCGAGGGCGGCAGCACCGCGTTGCTCTTCGCGGCCCGGTCGGGCGACGTCGAGTCGGCCCGCCTGCTGCTCGCGGCCGGCGCCGACGTCCACGATACCGCCGCCGACGGCAACCCCGCCCTCGTCGTCGCCGCCCACGGCGGCCACGGCTCGCTCGCGGCGCTGCTGCTCCGCGCCGGAGCGGATCCGGACGCCGCGCCCCTCGGCTACACCGCGCTGCACGCGGCGGTGCTCCGCGGCACTCTGCGCGACCGCGGCGTCTCCAGCGAAGACCCCGGCGCCGGCCTGCCGCTGGTGCGCGCGCTGCTCGCCCACGGCGCCGAGCCCGACCCGCGCCTCGCCAGGGGCACGCCGGTGCGGCGCTGGAGCCACGACTTCGCATTCATGGACCGGTGGGTCGGCGCGACCCCGTTCTGGCTCGCGGCGCATTTTCTCGAGACCGAGATGATGCAGGTCCTCGCCGCCGCCGGCGCCGACCCCGGCGCGCCGAATCGCGACGGCGCCACGCCGCTGATGGCCGCGGCCGGGCTCGGGTACAACCGCGGCGGGGGCAGCGCGTTCATCCGCGACCGCCGCGACTTCTCTTCCTACAACCCCGTCGAGTCGGCCGCCCTCGGTTCCGCGATTCCTGCCGCCGAGGAGCGTCAGGCCCTCGAGGCGGTCGAGACGGTCCTCGGTTTGGGGGGCCGGGTCAACGCCGCCAACGACGCCGGCGACACCGCCCTCCACGCCGCCGCGTCGCACGGCATGAACCGCGTCATCGAGTTGCTGACGGACCACGGCGCCGACCTCCACGCCGAGAACCGGCGTGGGCAGACCCCGGCCGACCTCGCGGTCTACTCGGACGGCATCGCCGGCGACCGCTACGTCCGCGAAGACACGGCGGTGCTGCTGCGCGCCCTGGCCGACGCGGCGCCCGCCTTCCGTCCCGCCGCGCCCCGCGCCCGCTCCGCTGCCCCCGATGCTTCCGAGGCGCGGTCACCGGCGAACCCGGTGGCGGCCACGCCGGCGTCGGTGGCCGCGGGCGCCGACGCCTACGCGGCCCACTGCGCCGCCTGCCACGGCGCCACCGGCCGGGGAGACGGCGCACTCGCCGCGGCGGCCGCCGCCTACGGCCCGCGCCCCTCGAACCTCGCGGACCCCACGTGGCAGCACGGCGGCAGCGACGGCGAGATCTTCGCGGCCATCCGCGACGGCATCGGCCCCGACTTCGCCATGGACGCCTTTGGCGATCGGCTCTCCGGGACGGACATCTGGAACCTGGTGAACTTCCTCAGGAGCCTGCGTTGACTCTCGATGGCTCCATGGACAAGGCGAAGCCTGTCGCATACATCGAAACGTCAGTCGTCAGCTACCTGACCGCCCGGCCATCTCGCGACGTGGTAGTCGCTGCCTACCAGGAAGTGACCCGCGAGTGGTGGCGCAACGCACCGGATCGCTTCGATCTCGTTGCGTCCGACCTCGTTGTTGCGGAAGCTGGCGTGGGCGACCCGGATGCGGCTCGTGCCCGTTTGGCGGTCCTTGAGTCCATGACGCTTCTCGAGGCGACCGGGGACGCGGCGGAACTGACGTTGGCGCTCATCGACTCGGGGTCAGTCCCGAGGAAAGCGGCAGACGACGCGGCCCATATCGCGATCGCCGTTACCAACGCGGTCGGTTTTCTGGTGACGTGGAACTTCCGACATATTGCCAATGCCGCCTTGCGATCCCGCATCGAACACGTCTGCCGGAAAGCGGGCTACACGCCCCCGGTCATTTGTACACCCAACGAGCTGATGGAGCCTGAACATGGACAAGGTGCCCACTGATCCGATAATCGCAGAGCTTCACGCCATCCGCGATGCCCACGCAGCCAGGTTCGACTACGACGTGATGGCGATCTTCAGGGATATTCAAGCTCGGCAGGCGGCGTCCGGCCGGACGTATGTCCGCTATCCCGCGCGCCGTCTTGCCGAAGAAAAGGACGATCGGTCCGCGCGATGATGCAGGAGCGCTCCGTTGTAGAATGCCGGTTCGATTCGGACAGACGAAGGATGGCGATGCGAAGCAGAACGCGGGTGGGTGCGGGCGCAGTCGTCGCGGTCTTGGCCGTCGCTTGGCTGGCCGCGGTCGGCGCCGTCGCTCAAGAGGTGGGTCCCGCGCGCGGGTCGCTCGTGGTCGTCGGCGGGGCGATGCAGGACCCCGCCATCGTCGAGCGGTTCGTCCAGCTCGCGGGCGGGCCCGAGGCGCCGATCGTGGTCATTCCGACGGCCGGGGGCGGGGAGACCTACGACCGGTACTATCCCGGGCTTCGCGCGTTCCGCGCGGCCGGGGCCACCGACCTGACGGTGCTGCACACGACCGACCGGGCGGTGGCCGACGACCCCGCGTTCAGCGCGCCGTTGCGGCGGGCGCGGGGGGTGTGGTTCCCCGGCGGGCGGCAGTGGCGCCTCGCCGACGCCTACCTGGGCACGCGCGTGCAGGAAGAGATCGCCGGCGTGCTGCAGCGCGGCGGGGTCGTCGGCGGCTCCTCGGCCGGCGCGACCATCCTCGGCTCGTACCTCGTGCGCGGCGACACCGCCACCAACACCATCATGATGGGCGACCACGAGGAGGGCTTCGGCTTCCTCCGTGACACCGCCATCGACCAGCACCTGCTGCGGCGCAACCGGCAGTTCGATCTCATCGAGGTCATCGAGACCCACCCCCACCTGCTGGGCATCGGCATCGACGAGGACACCGCCATCGTCGTCGAGGGCGACGAGTTCGAGGTGATGGGGCAGAGCTACGTCGTCATCTACGACCACGAGCGGCTGCTCGACTCGGGGGGGCGGTTCTACTTCCTGGGGGCGGGGGACCGGTACGACCTGAGGCGCCGGCAGGCCTACCGCGTGCAGCGGGTGGCGCGCCCGTTCGACCGGGTGGTCGAGCGGACCTGGCCGGCCCGGTGACGCGTACAAGCGAGGGCCGAGGCGGAGTTGGGGTATACATATACCGTTCGCATCATCGGTCATGGGTCGGGCTTCCCGTCGTGAACGCCCGCGGTGGCGGGACGGCGGGCAGCCGCGTACCGTCCTGGAGGTGGAAGATGAATTGCCGGTTGATCGCATGCTCGCTGACCGCGGCCCTGGTGACGCTGGCGCCGGCCGGCGCCGCCGCCCAGACCGAGGCCTCGGCCGCCCCCCGGACCGCGTGGGGCGCCCCGGACCTGCAGGGCGTCTGGGACTTCCGCAGCCTGACCCCGATGGAGCGCCCGGAAGAGCTGGCGGATGACGAGAGCTTCTCGCCCGAGCAGGCGGCGGAGTTCGCGGCCGAGACCATTCGGCAGCGGAGCCGCGACGCCGACACGTCGGACCGCGTGGTGCCCTACAACGATTTCTGGTTCGATGAGGGGACCTCGGTGACGACCGAGCGCACGTCGCTGATCGTCGATCCTCCCGATGGGCGGATTCCCGACCTGACCGAGGAGGCCCGCCAGCGGCAGGCGGCGCTGGCCGAAGCGCGCAGCGCCGTGTCCAGCCACGAGCCGACGCCCGGCGGTTTCGTCGAGGACCTCGGTCCCGGCGGGCTGCAGGTGCGCTGCATCCTCGGCTTCAACTCGGGCCCGCCGATGGCCCCGAGCGCCTACAACAACAACGTGCAGGTGTTCCAGACCGAGGACACCGTCGTCCTCTTCGCCGAGATGAACCACGAGGCCCGCGTCGTGCCGCTCGACGGGCGCGACCATCTGACCGACTCGGTTCGTCAGTGGACTGGCGACTCGCGGGGCCGCTGGGACGGCGACACCCTGGTCGTCGAGACCAGGAACTTCCTGCGCGAGACGAACTTCCAGCGGGGCGCGACCACCCCCAACCTGACGCTGATCGAGCGGCTCACCCGCGTGGACGCCGACACCCTGCGCTACGACGTGACGGTGGACGATCCGACGGTGTGGACGCGGCCGTGGACCTACTCGGTGCCGATGCAGTTGAATCCGTATCCGCTGTACGAGTACGCCTGTCACGAGGGCAACTACGGCCTCTACAACATCCTCGCCGGCGCCGCCTTGGCGGGGGCGGAGCAGTAGCGAGCCGCCCGGCGATTTGCCGGACACCCCGCTTGGTTGAAGAAGCGGAACTGACCATGTTCGCTGGCGATGCCGACGGAAGGAGCGCGTGATGACGAGTGGAACGAGCCCCCGGGAGACGACCCGCAGGGAGATGATGAAGCAAAGCCTGGCGCTGGCCGGGGCGGGGGCGCTGGGCGTGCACGGGTGGAGCCTGCCGGCACTTGCCCAGGGCGAGGCACCGGTGCCGTTCACCGACGTGCCGGACGGGTTCGGCCAGCCGAACCCGGCTGCCGCCATCCGGATCTACGATGTCCGGAACATCGACGGCCCCTACACGCCGGCCGACGCGTTCTACACCATCCAGCACTTCGGCAAGCCCGTCATCGACGCGGACGGCTTCAGCTTCGGCGTGTCCGGGCTCGTCGACCGGCCGGCGACGCTGACCCTCGACGACCTGCGGGGCATGGACAGCATCGAGATCGACGCCGGCTACGAGTGCTCGGGCAACTCGCGCCGGCTCATCCAGGGGCTGGCGAGCAACGGCCGGTGGACGGGGGTGCCGCTGCGCGCGGTGCTCGACCTGGTCGGGGTGCAGCCGGCGGCGCGCGAGGTCGTCTTCTTCGGCGCCGACAAGGGGCCCGAGACCGTCGACTTCCGCGGGACCCCCTACGAGATCGACCAGCCGTTCGCCCGCAGCCTGTCCCTCGCCGACGGGATGACCACCGGCCCGCTGCTCGCCTACGCGCTGAACGGGGCGCCCCTGACGGTCGAGCAGGGCGCGCCGCTGCGGCTCCTGGTGCCGGGCTGGTACGGCGTCAGCAACGTGAAGTGGCTCTCCCACATCCGCGTGCAGTCCGAGCGGTTCCTCGGCAAGTGGCAGGCGCGGTGGTACCGCACCCTGTGGTCCGAGGAGATCGGCGGCGAGACGGTGTGGCACGAGACCGAGGTGTCGCGGCTGCGCGTCAAGTCGGTCATCGCGCGGGTGACCCGGGTCGGCGACCGCCACGAGGTGCTCGGCTTCGTGCTCCACGACGGCACGCCGCTGCGCGGGGTGCAGGTCAAGGTGGACGACGGTGCGTGGCAGGCGGCGACGCTCGACCCGTCGACCGGCGGCCAGTACTCGTGGAAGCTGTTCCGGTTCGCGTGGGACGGCGCCACCCCGGGCGAGCACACCCTGGTGTCGCGGGTCACCGACGTCGACGGCAACGTGCAGCCGACGAGCGAGGAGCTGTCGGCCATCAAGCAGACCGGCCTCGAGGACAACTCGCAGTTCCCGAGGACGGTGATGATCGCCTGACGGCGGCGGCCGCTGCGACCGCGCGACCAGCGGTCGCGTTGGAGTTTCGCTGACGCGCAACTCCTCGGCTCACGTGGCCGGCTCGGTCGTCGCGCGCCTGCGGGACCTTGCGGTCGGGTTTGGGAGTTCGCTGACGCGGAACCTCTCGGCCGGATTCCCGGCCCTTCCGGTGCCGTCCGGCGCTATACTGGAGGCTCCCGGACCGACGAGCGAAGAGGTGGTGGCCATGCTGAAGCGAGGCATCGGTGCGGCGCTGGCGGTGGGACTGGCCCTCGCGGCATGGCCCGCGACCGCGGCGGGCGGTCAGGCCGAGGCGGGGCCGCCGTCCCGCGAGATCTTCGACCGCTACTGCGTCACCTGCCACAACGAGCGGCTGCTGACCGGCGGGCTCGACCTCGGCGAGGTGGACCCGGCACGGACCGCCGCCCACGCCCCCATCCTGGAGAGGGTCGTCCACAAGCTGCGCACCGGACAGATGCCGCCCGAGGGGCGGCCGCGGCCGGACGGCGCCGAGATCGACGCCTTCGTGACCCGCCTGGAGCATGAGCTCGACCGCGTGGCGGCGGCCGACCCGAACCCCGGCCGGGTGGCGTCGCGGCGGCTGAACCGCGTCGAGTACGTCAACGTCGTCGAGGACCTGCTGGGCCTCGAGGTCAACGGCGAAGAGCTGCTGCCGTCCGACATGGCGGGGTTCGGCTTCGACAACAACGCCGAGGTGCTGTCGATCACGCCGGGGCTCATGTCCCGCTACATCGCGGCCGCGACCAAGATCAGCCGGGCCGCGGTGGGCAGCCCCGACATCCGCCCCGTCATGCAGCTCTACGAGGTGGGCTACGAGCAGCGCGACGTGCGGGCCGGCGAGGACCTGCCGTTCGCGACCCACGGCGGGCTCGCGGTGCGCCACCACTTCCCCCTGGACGGCGAGTACCTCTTCGCCATCCGGCTCAAGCGCAACGAGACCATCGAGACCATCGACGGCATCGCCGAGAACGAGCACCAGATCGAGATCCGCATCGACCACGCCCTCGTCGAGCAGTTCGCCATCGGCGGCCGGTATCCCGGCCCCGACCCCGGGTCGCTCATCGCGGTGCCGGAGGACGACGTCGAGGGGCAGCGGCTGCACGAGTACCGGATGACCGCCGACCACGCCCTCGAGGTGCGGGTGCCGGTCGAGGCGGGCACCCGGCTGCTGTCGGTCGCGTTCACCGACTCGGCGCCGTCCCCGCATCCGCCGGGGCTGATGCCGGGCATCCACCAGGTGTTCGTCTCCGGGCCGTTCGACGGCACGGTGCCGGAGGACACCCCCAGCCGCCGGCGGATCTTCACGTGCTACCCGGAAGGCGTGGCGGACGAGGAGCCCTGCGCGCGCGAGATCATCGGCCGTCTCGCCCGCCGCGCCTACCGCCGGCCCGTCGGCCCCGAGGACGTCGACCCCCTGCTGGGCCTCTATCGCGAGGGGCGGCGCGAGCGCGATTTCGACGCGGGAATAGAGCGGGCCCTCGAGGGCCTGCTGTCGATGCCGCAGTTCCTGATGCGGGTCGAGCGGCAGCCCGTCGACACGCCGTCAGGCGCGATCTACCGGCTGAGCGACCTCGAGCTGGCGACCCGGCTGTCGTTCTTCCTGTGGAAGAGCGTCCCCGACGACGAGCTGCTCGACCTGGCCGAGCGCGACGTCCTGAGCGAGCCCGACACCCTGGCCGCGCAGGTGCGCCGGATGCTCGCCGACCGCCGCGCCGCGCGGTTCATGGACGACTTCGCGGGCCAGTGGCTGCAGGTGCGGAACATCTTCTCGCAGGACCCCGACGGCGCCCTCTTCGCGGGGTTCGACGACTCGCTGCGCAAGGCGATGGTCCGCGAGACGCAGCTGTTCGTCCAGAGCCAGGTGCGGGCGGACCGCCCCCTGCAGGACCTGCTGCGGGCCGACTACACGTTCCTGAACGAGCAGCTCGCGCGCCACTACGGCGTGGACGACCTGTACGGCAGCCACTTCCGGCGGCATGCGTGGGAGGACGACCGCCGGCACGGGCTGCTCGGGCACGGGAGCCTGCTGACCGTCACCTCCTACGCGAACCGGACGTCGGTGGTGCTGCGGGGCCTGTGGGTGCTCGAGACGCTGCTCGGCGCGCCCCCGCCGCCCCCGCCGCCCAACGTGCCGCCGCTGCCCGAGAGCGACCGCGCCCGGCCGACGTCGCTGCGCGAGCGCATGGAGCAGCACCGCAGCAGCCCCGTCTGCTCGAGCTGCCACGCCCGCATGGACCCGCTGGGCTTCGCGATGGAGCACTTCGACGCGGTCGGACGCTGGCGCGACAGCGACGGCGGGGCCGCGATCAACGCGACCATCGAGTGGAACGGCGCCACCATCGACAGCCCCCGCGCGTTCCGCGAGGCGCTGCTGGCGACGGGGCACGAGTTCGTGCACACGGTGGTGGAGAAGATGATGATCTACGCCCTGGGCCGAGGCCTCGACTACTACGACGCCCCGACCCTGCGGCGCATCGTGCGGGACCTGGAGCACGACGACTACCGCTGGTCGTCGCTGGTCCTCGGCGTCGTCTCGAGCGACCAGTTCCTGATGCGGCGCGCGCCCGAGGCGGAGGTCCTCGTCGACGCCCAGCCTTAGAGCTTTCGGAACCTCTGGAGAATGGCCATGTTCATCACCCGCACCCATCTGCCCCGCCGCACCGTGCTGCGCGGCCTCGGCGCCACCGTGGCGCTGCCGCTGCTCGACGCCATGGTCCCGGCCGCGACCGCGCAAAGCCGGACCGCCGCCGCGCCCATCAAGCGCTTCGGCGTCTTCTACGTGCCCAACGGGATGTCGATGCCCTACTGGTACCCGCGGCACGCGCCGGGCAAGCTGGACAGCCTGCCGCCGACCCTGCGCTCGCTCGAGCCGTTCCGCGACCGCGTGACGATCTGCGGCGGCCTCGACGACGAGCCGGCCAACCTCGTCAAGGGCGGCGGCGACCACGCCCGCTCCGCCGGCACGTTCCTGACCTGCGTGCCCTACAAGATGACGAACGGGGCGGACGTCTCGAACGCGGTCTCGGTCGACCAGATCGCGGCCCGCGAGCTGCAGAACGAGACGCAGCTCGCGTCGCTCGAGCTCGGCATCGAGTCGAACGCGATGGTCGGCAACTGCGACGGCGGCGCGAGCTGCGCCTACACCAACACCATCGCGTGGCGCACGCCGACCACCCCGCTGCCCATCGAGAACGACCCCCGCGCGGTGTTCGAGCGGCTGTTCGGCACCAGCGGTAGCACCGACCCCGAGGCGCGCATGGACCGCATGCGGCGCGACCGGAGCATCCTCGACCTGGTCAATGACGAGCTGCGCGGGCTCGGAACGGTCCTTGGGCCGGGCGACCAGGCCAGGCTCGACGAGTACGTCGAGGCGGTCCGGGACATCGAGCGGCGGATCACGATGGCCGAGGAGCAGAGCGCCCGCGAGCTCCCGGTGGTCGACCAGCCCGTCGGGGTGCCGAGCGACTACGCCGAGCACGCCAAGCTGATGATGGACCTGCTGGCCCTCGCCTACCAGACGGACCTGACCCGCATCAGCACGTTCATGCTCGCGCGCGAGGTGAGCGGCCGCGCCTATCCCGAGATCGGGGTGCCCGACTCGCACCACCCGCTGTCGCATCACCAGGACGAGCCGGCCAAGCTGAACCGGCTGCACCTCATCAACGAGTACCACTTCCAGCAGTTCGCGTACCTGGTGGCCAAGCTCGACGCCATCCCCGAGGGCGACGGCTCGATGCTCGACTCGACGCTGTTCCTCTACGGCACCGGCATCAGCGACAGCAACACGCACTTCCACGACGATCTGCCCGTCGCCCTCGTCGGGGGGCAGAACGCCGGCATCACCGGCGGCCGCTACGTCCGCTATCCCCAGGACACGCCGCTCGCCAACCTGCACGTCACGATTCTCGAGTGGCTGGGCACGCCGGTGGAGGCGTTCGGCGACAGCAGCGGCAAGCTCGCCCGGTTGACGGCGTAGGGGCCTGGCGGCAGGAATCGCGACCATGTGGCCACGATCGCCGGGGGCGCGCGTCGAGTCCGCGCGCCGCCCCGAAGCTCAAAGGCGGCGGGGCCTTCGCCGCCGGCTCCCGAGACGCGCCCTCGCGGCGGCCGGGTCCGTCCTGGCTGCGGCCCTGCTCCTGTCGGCGTCGCCTTCCGGGCAGCAGGCGCCCTACCCCATCTTCACCGAGGCGCATCTCGACGCCACCATGACCACGCTCGGTCCCAACGTGGCCGGCGTGCGCGCTGCGCTGGCCGCCGGCGACTACTCGACCGCCAAGGAGCGCGCCATCCGGTCCCGCGAGCAGCTCGCCACCACCATCACCTTCTGGCGCGACCGCGAGCGGGGGGACGCGGTGGGCTGGCTGCGGACGGCGCTGAACCGGCTCGATGCCCTCGACACCGCTCTCTCCGTCGAGTCGGCGGACGCGGCGGCGGTCGTGGCGATCGGAGACGAGATCGCCGAGGCCTGCAACGCCTGCCACGCGGTCTACCGCGAGCCGGACGGAGACGGCGGCTACCGAGTGAAGACGACCGCCCTCCCCCGATAGGACCGCAAATGCTGAGGTTCCTCGCCGCGGTGGCCGCGGTCCTCGCCGTCCTGACGGCGGTCGCGTTGATTGTCGCGGCGGTCGCGTCGAGGGTCGCGCCGCTGGCGGCGAGGCTGGAAGCTCGGTGGGCTCGCCGCCCCGGCGCGGCCGGGACCGCAGGCAGGCCGCACGGGAGCGCCGCGGGGAGCACCGGCGGGATGCTCGCCGCGATGCACGGGGACGATCCCGCGGCTGACGGCGGTGGCGATGGTGCCGGTGCTTTCGGTGATGGCGGGGGCTCCGGCGACGGCGGCGCGGCCGGAGGCGGCGACGGTGGCTGACGGGAGGAGCTCGAGATGCTGATTCGGATTGCGGGGCTGGCCGCCGTCGCGGCGCTGACGCCCTTCGCGGTGATGGCGCAGGCGGGCGGCGGGGCGGAAGGCGACGCCGAGATCAGGCCGTTCGAGATCTCGGTGCCCGACGAGGTGCTCGACGACCTGCAGCGGCGCCTCGAGATGACCCGGCTGCCCGATCAGCTCGACGGCGCGGGCTGGGACTACGGGGCCGATCTCGACTACGTGACGGAGCTCATCACCTACTGGCGGGACGGGTTCGACTGGCGCGAGCAGGAGCGGCGGCTCAACGCGTTCGACCAGTTCAAGACCGTCATCGGCGACCTCGACATCCACTTCATCCACCAGCGCTCGCCCCATCCCGACGCGCTGCCGCTCGTGATCACCCACGGCTGGCCCGGCTCGATCGCCGAGTTCACGAAGATCATCGGCCCCCTGACCGACCCGGTGGCCCATGGCGGGCGGGCGGAGGACGCCTTCCACGTGGTGGCGCCGTCCATGCCCGGCTACGGGTTCTCGGACAAGCCGCGGGCGCCGGGCTTCGGCCCCGAGCAGATCGCCGAGGTGAACGCGCGGCTCATGGCGCGGCTCGGCTACGAGCGCTACGGCATTCAGGGCGGTGACTGGGGGTCGATCGTCAGCCGCTGGCACGCGTTCAACCATCCCGATCACGCGGTCGGCGTGCACCTCAACATGCTGGTCGGCGGGCCGCCGCCGGGCGCCGACCCGACCGACGGGGTGCCGCCCGAGGAGCTCGAGCAGTCGCGGGCGCGGCAGTCGTTCTACAACACCGCGGAGAACGGCTACGCCCAGATTCAGGGCACCAAGCCGCAGACCCTCGGCTACGCCCTGAACGACTCCCCGGCGGGGCAGGCGGCGTGGATCGTCGAGAAGTTCCGCGCGTGGTGCGACTGCAACGGCGACCCCGAGTCGGTGTTCACGCGGGACGAGCTGCTGACCAACATCACCATCTACTGGGTCACGCAGACCGCGACGTCCTCGGCCCGGCTCTACTACGAGAGCCGGAACGCCCCGACCTCGCGGCAGATGGGGCGCATCGAGACGCCGACCGGGGCCATCATCTTCCCCTACGAGCTGTTCATCACCCCGCGCCGCTGGGCCGAGGCGTCGTACAACATCACCCACTGGACCGAGGTCGAGCGCGGCGGCCACTTCGCGGCGATGGAGCAGCCGGAGGTCCTGGTGAACGACCTGCGCGAGTTCTTCCGGCCGCTGCGGTAGGGGACCGTGATCGCAAGAGGGTTGCCGACCGCCAGTCAGCCGGAGCCCGTTTGGCGCCGATGTGCAGGCCCGACACGGCAAGGCAATCTCCGTCACCGTCCTTGGCGCCGCAGGAGGGCGCGGGCTGCCTCGGGCTCGATCGGGCCGGACGAGAGCAGCAACGCGACGATTCGCCCGGCCGGGCATGCCGCCCCGCCGGATTCGCGGGACGGTGTTCGACGTTCGAGGACTGGAGCACGAGACCGATGCACTCAGACATCAACCGGCTGGACGACCATCGATTGCTCACCGCGCACGAGAGGGGCAGCGTCTCGCGCCGCACGTTCCTCGGCGCGCTCGGCGCGGCGGCGCTGGCCCCGCGAACGCTCGCGCAGGGCACGCCGCCGATTCCCGTCACCGCCCTCAACCACGTGACCATCAGCGTCTCCGACCCCGCCCGGTCGCTCGAGTGGTACCAGGGGCTCTTCGGCATGCCCATCGCGGCCCGGCAGGCCAACACCGTCATCCTGCGGGTGGGCGACGGGCCGCAGTTCCTGGCCATCGGGGGCGGCGCGAGCGCCAATCCGGGCATCGGCCACTACTGCCTCTCGGTCGACGGCTTCGACGCCGACCGCCTCGTGGGCATCCTCGGCGAGCACGGCATCGCTTCTTCCGGGACGTCGGACCCGATGGAGTCGCGCGTCCGCATGCGCGGGGCCGAGTTCGGCGGCGCCCCCGAGGGGACTCCCGAGCTGTACTTCGGCGACCCCGACGGCATCGTCGTCCAGCTCCAGGACACCACCTACTGCGGCGGCGAGGGCGTCCTCGGGGACGTGTGCCTCGAGACCCCGGAGCCGGCGCCCACCGAGGGCCTGCTGCGGCTGCGCGACTACAACCACTTCACGGTCTTCGTGACCGATCAGGCGCGCTCGATCGCGCTGTACCAGCGGCTCTTCGGGCTGCCCATCGACACATACCAGGGCGCGCTGCCGGTGCTTCGGGTGGGATCGGGCAACCAGTTCCTGGCCCTGGGCGGGGGCGGCGCCGGTCCGACCGGCCCGACCATCCACCACGCCTGCTTCACGGTCGACGACTTCGACGTCGACCGCATCATCGGCGTGCTGGAGGACTACGGCGTCACGCCGCGCGGAGAGGCGTCGGGCCCGGCGGGCCCGCTGCAGTCTTACGTGACGATGCGCATGCCCGACCGCGGCGGCGCACCCGGCGGCACCCCGGAGCTGTACTTCACGGACCCGGACGGCATTCTGCTCCAGGTCCAGGACGCGCGGTACTGCGGCGGGAACGGCTATCTCGGCAACGAGTGCGGCACGCCCGAGAACCCGACGGGGCGCAACGCCTAGCAGCCGGCGGTGGAAACGGTGCACCGGGGAGCAGCGGGCCTTTCATCAACCGGCCGCCAGCGTGCTGTCGCACGACCGCGCGGGTTTGCGAAGAGTCCGGTGAGAGGCGAGTGGACCCGCCGGGGGCGGTTTCCGGCGGGGCGCGAAGGTGGGACGCGGCCAGTGCCCGCATGCCGCTCCCGAGGGCTTCGAGAGCGGCTGGCCGGGCCCGAGGCGGGGCCGATTCCGGCGCGGTAAAAAAAATGTAATTTCCGCTTGCAACCGCCGGTCGAAGTGATCGACAATTCGCCGGTGTAGGCCCGTGCCCACGGGGCATGGTATCTCTGCGAGGCGCACAGCGAGGCCGATCCGGGGTTGAGGCTTCGAGGACTTCGGTAGTGACGAGGGAGGTGATCGTCCCATGAGTCAGGAGATCATCGAGGTGACAGAGGAGACGACCCAGCCGGGCGTGTCCAGACGGAGTTTCATCAAGGGCGCCATCGCCGCGAGCGCGGCCGTGTCGTCGACCAACTACCTGTTCCGCAGCAACGGCGGGGCGGTGCTGGCCCAGGCGCCCGCGGCGGGGGCCGTCGACCGGCTCATCACCGTGACCGTCAACGGCCGGAGCCGGCGCGTCGAAGTGCCTCCCATGGAGACGCTGGCGACGACGCTGCGCTACAAGCTGGGCCTGACGGGGACGAAGATCGGCTGCGACCGCGCCGAGTGCGGCGCGTGCACGGTCCTCGTCGACGGGACGGCCCACTACGGCTGCTCGCTGCTGACGCACTCGGTGCGCGGGCGCGAGGTCACGACCATCGAGGGCCTCGAGGCCGAGGACGGCACGCTGCACCCGATGCAGCAGGCGGTGCTCGAGGAGCAGGGGTTCCAGTGCGCGTTCTGCATGTCCGGGTTCATCATGAACTCGGTCGCGTTGCTGAACGAGAACCAGAACCCGACCCGGAAGCAGGCGGCCGAGTGGCTGTCGGGGAACCTGTGTCGGTGCGCCGACTACGACAAGATCCTGACGTCCGTCCAGCGGGCGGCGGAAATCACGCGGGGGGCCTGACGTGGCTGACTACAAACTGCTCGGAAAGAACTACCAGACGCCCGACCTCTACGCGAAGGTCACCGGGCGGTCGAAATACGCCGAGGACCACCGCGCCGAGGGTATGGTCTTCGCGAAGCTGCTTTCGAGCCCGATGCCGCACGCGCGCGTGCGGTCCATCAACGCCGACGCGGCTCTGGCCCTGCCCGGCGTCGTGGGCATCCTGACCCCCGACGATCTGCCGGACGAGGTCGACGCCCCGAACGAGGCGGCGCTCACCATGGAGCCGCGCTACGAGGGCGAGCCGATTCTCGCCGTCGCCGCGGTCAGCGAGCAGATCGCGTCGGACGCGATCGAGCTGATCGACATCGACCTCGAGCCGCTCGAGTTCGTGCTCGATCCCCTCGACAGCCTCAAGCCGGGCGGCCCGAACGCCCGCAACGAGGGCAATACCACCATCGGCCGGGAGCTCGGCGAGATCAAGTGGACCGCGGCGGATCTGGCCGGCTTGGCGGCGGGCGAGATCCCGATGGACGCGGAGGCCGCCCAGGAGTGGTCGTTCGGTGACCTCGAGGCCGGGTTCGCCGAGGCCGACATCATCGTCGAGGAGCACTCCTACAACCAGTCGACGTCGCACCAGCCGCTCGAGAGCCGGACGACGATGGCGTACTGGGAGGACGGCAAGCTCTACATCTATCCCTCCGTGCAGAGCACCGCGCGCGCCGTGGGTCCGATGGCCCGTTGGGCGGGCGTCGAGCCCTCCAACGTCGTGCTCATCAACGAGTTCACCGGCGGCGGGTTCGGCGGCAAGATCAGCGGCTACGTGCACGCGCAGATTCCCATCCTGCTGTCGAAGAAGATCGGCAGGCCGGTCATGATGCGCATCACGCGGCGCGAGGAGAACATGATCGGCCGCGGGCGCCCCGGCGTCCAGGCCCGCATCCGGCTCGGGATGCGCGCCGACGGCCGCATCACCGCCCTCGACATCCACGGCATCGGCGACCAGGGGCCCTACGGGCGTTCCGGCGACGCCATGAACGTCGCGGGCATCGGGTCGCTCTGCTACCAGCCGCTGGCGTGCCGCATGCGGGGCACCAACGTCTACACCAACACCCCGCCGCGTGGTCCGCAGCGGGCGCCGGGCGGCGTGCAGTCGATGACCATGCTCGAGCCCATCATCCAGAAGGCGGCGAAGCTGCTGGGGCTCGACCAGGTCGAGGTGCACAAGATCAACGCGCCCGAGGGACAGGCGCGGTTCGGCCCGCCGGGGCTCAACGGTGAGCAGGGCAACGTGTCGAGCGCGTTCGCCCGGGAGGCGATCGACATCGGCGCCGAGCTCTTCAACTGGGAGGAGCGCAAGGAGCGCAGCGGCCTGCGCAACGGCTCGAAGGTCACCGGCGTCGGCATGACGCTGAGCGCCTACTCGGCCGGCGCCTCCGGGGTCGACGGCCTGTTCGTGCTCAGGCCCGACGGCCGCCTCTACATCCAGTCCGGCGTCGGCAACCTCGGCACGGGGTCGGCCTTCGACACCATGCGGGCCGCGGCCGAGGGGCTGGACATGCCCTGGGAGAAGTGCGAGGTCGCCTGGGGTGACACCAGCCGGCACCTGCCCTGGAGCTGCTCGCAGGGCGGCAGCTCGACGACCCACGCCCACACGCGGGCGAACTGGGCCGCCGTGGCGGACGCCAAGCTCAAGATGCAGGAGATCGCCGCGCAGGATCTCGGGGGCGCTCCCGAGGACTACGAGATCGGTGGCGAGCGGGTCTACCGCCGGGGCAACCGGTCGCAGGGCCTGAGCTTCGCGAGAATCGCGCAGCGGGCCATCGACCTCGGCGGCCGGTACGACGGGCACGAGCTCCCCGAGGACATCAACGGGATGACCACCGCGTCGGCGACCGCGCTGGCGGGGCAGGGGCTCATGGGCGTCGCCAAGGACAACTACGAGGAAGGCGGCCGGCGCATGTCGTTCGTGGCCGGCTTCGCCGAGGTCGAGGTCGACATCGAGACCGGCAACATCAAGATCGTCGACTACGCGGCGGGGTCCGACGCGGGCACCATCCTGCATCCCAAGACCTACGAAGGGCAGATTTTCGGTGGGGCGATTCAAGGGTTCTCCGTCGCCCTGGCATCGAAGTGGGTCTACGATCGGCAGTGGGGGCTGATGGTGGCCAAGCGGTTCTACAGCAACCGGCCTCCGGGCATGCTCGACGTTCCGCACGAGGCGCCCATGAAGTGGGGCAACGCCGACCTGCCCGATCCCTTCAACCCGCTCGGCGCGAAGGGTATCGGCGAGGCGGCGCAGGGGGCCGGGTCCGGTGCGGTCGCCAACGCCATCGCCGACGCGCTCGAGTCGCTGGGCGAGGGCAACGGCGACTTCCACCGCTCGCCGGTCACACGCGACATGATTCTCACGAAGCTCGAGCAGGCCCCGTCGGGTCACGATCGGCTGACGGCTCACGTCTGAGGAAGGGGAGGCGATTACCATGAAGGGCGTTATTCGCGACGTAATACCTCAACTCGAGCTGTTTCAGCCGGCCAGCGCCGACGACGCGCTGGCGTTGCTGGCCGAGCACGGGTCCGATGCCTGGGTGTACGCCGGCGGGCTCGACACGCTCGACTGGTTCAAGGACCGGGTGAAACGGCCGCGCGTGGTCGTGGACCTCGGCGGCATCGACTCGATGCGCGAGATCCGGACGACCGCCGACGGGATCGAGATCGGGGCCATGGCCCGGCTCATCGATGTCGTCAACCACCCCGACATCCAGGCCCGGTTCCCGGCCCTGGCGTTCTCGGCCAAGACCGCCGCGTCGCCACAGATCCGGAACCAGGGCACCATCGGTGGCAACGTGGGGCAGGACACCCGTTGCTGGTACTACCGGGACGGCTGGACCTGCTATCGGGCCGGCGGCAACATCTGCTACGCCAGCCCCCCGACCGCGATGAACCGCGAGCACTGCATCCTCGGTGCGAGCCGGTGCGTCGCCGTCAACCCGTCCGACACCGCGCCGGTGCTGGTGGCCCTCGACGCCGAGATGGTCATCCGGCGGGGCCGCGCGGAGCGGGTGGTTCCGGCCCGGGAGTTCTTCGTGGGGCCGGAGATCGACATCGAGCGGATGACGGCGCTCGAGCCGGGCGATCTGCTGATGTCGATTCGCGTGCCGTCGACATGGGCGGGGACGCGGGTCTACTTCGAGAAGGTCCGTGACCGCGACACGTGGGACTTCGCCCTCGTCAACGTGGCGACCGCCCTGCGCGAGAGTGGCGGCGTCATCCAGGACGCCCGCGTCGTCGTCAACGGCGTGGCCCCGACTCCGGTCCGGCTGACCGCGGTCGAGAACGCCATCCGCGGGCAGGCCCGCAACGAGCAGACCGCGAACCGGGCCGGCGACATTTCGATCCAGGGTGTGGCGCCGTTGGCCCAAAACGGGTTCAAGGTCAACCTGATGCGGAACCTGGTGCGGCGGTCCATCCGCGACGAAGTGATGAACGAGGTGTAGCGCACCGCTTCGTTCGACCGGGAACGCTTTGAAGGGCCGGGCCTCTATGGGCTTGGCCCTTCGCTTTGTACAACGCCGCCGCGGTCGCCCCTGCCGGCCGGCGCGGTCCTGCCCGGTTCGGGCCGTGCGCAGGGAGCCCGCGAGCGCGAATGGCGCCGCCTGGCCGAGCGCGATGCGCCCTGTACGTGGACGGCTTCGGTCGCCCCTGCCGGCCGGCGCGGTCCTGCCCGGTTCGGGCCGTGCGCAGGGAGCCCGCGAGCGGGAATGGTGCCGCCTGGCCGAGCGCGATGCGCCCTGCCGTCGGACCGTCCCGGATACGGTAGACTACGGGTTCGCACCGAAGGGAGGTTGGGCGATGGGAACTCAGGGCAAGGGCACGGTCCGCGGACAGTCACGGCGGCGGTTCATCCGCCAGGCCCTCGGTGGTGGGCTCGGGGCGTCGGTGGTGGGTGTGGCCGCGGGCGCGGCGCGCCCCGCCGCGCAGGTCGGCGGCCCGATACGATCGTTCGACCACGTGGCGGTGCCGATGCGGAACACCGAGGCGATGGTGCGGTTCTACCGGTCACTCGGTTTCGGGGTGATGGAAGGCGAGCGCATCTGCTCGGTGCACTTCGGCGACAGCAAGATCAACTTCCACCGCCCCGTGGCGTGGGAGGACGCGAGCTTCACCCTGCGCGCCCCGGCGGCAGTGCCGCCGTGCGGCGACTTCTGCTTCGTGTGGGACGGGACCGAGGCGGCACTGGAGGAGCTGCTGGAGGGGGCGGGTGCGGAGGTGATAGAGGGGCCGGCGCCCCGCACCGGCGGCCGCGACGGCGGCACCGCCGTGGGCACCAGCCGCTACATCCGCGATCCGGACGACAATCTGCTGGAGTTCATCGTCTACTGATCCGAGACCGCTCGCTGCCGCTTGCGGATCGGATCCCGGTCCCGGCGGAGCTCCAGGCGGAGCCGCGAGCGACGATTGGCGGGAGCCGGCTCAATCCGGTCGTTTCAAGAGACCCGGGCTCGATCGGGTCGTCGGATGGCTCTCGGTGCCCCCGGGCTCAGAGCCCGCCGTTGCGGATATGCCGATGCCGGGAATGTTGCGCGGCCTTGCGATTGGTTTGGCGACCGCCTGCCTGGCGTGCGGTCCGGGACCATCCTCACCCGGGGGGGAGCCCGAACCCCTGTGGATCGCGGCCGTGCAGACGAGCGGCGCCCTGATTCCCTTTGCCCGCCATGGCGACGACGGCTGGGACCTTCCCTGGCCCGCGCCGTTCGACGCCGAGACCGGCGTTCCCGATGACGGGGGGGAGGTGGTCCCGACGCCCCGGCCGGACGGCGAAGTCCGGTCGCTGCCGATGCCCCCCGTCGAGCAGGACTCCAGGGGTGGCAGAATCGCCGCGCCGATGCAGTGGCGCTTCTACTCGCAGACCGAGCAAGGCTCGGCGCTCACGGTGGCGAGGCTGATGCTGGCCGAGGCCCACTGCATGATGAGTTGGGCACTGGGGTTCGGCGAGCGCGAGCTGCCCCGCGTCGAGGGGACGCGGGATGTCGCCGGCGTGGCGTTCAATCACCCCCTCGAGGTCGTGTCGGCCGAGGAGGAGATTCCCGGGCTCGACCGGATACGCGCCGAACTGGGGTTGGTCGACGGCGCCGGCTTCGACGACCCGATGCAGTCGAGACGTTTCGTCTGGCTGGGCTTCTATCGGCTGGACGGCGGCGGCATCATCGGCGTCGTGAACGACCGCGGCGACGAGGGCGCGAGCTGGCTGGTGGTGGAGATCGACGGCGACGAGGGCCGCATCGCGCACCGCGTCTTCGGCGGCGGCTGCTGATACGCCGTCGCCCGCCGGAGCCGGGCGAGTCTCGGCGCGAACCACAGCGGGCCTCTCTGCCTCCCACGGCGTACCCCAACCGGATCGGCGACCCGCGAGGGCGAGCCCTCGGCGCGTCGCGTCGCGGGCCGTATAATGCGGAAGTGGCCTTGCCGGACCAGTTGACGCGACGCCTGCGGGCGGTCGCCGAGGGCGACCCGGACGTGCGTGCGCTCTACGTGTTCGGCTCCCGGACCGACGGAACCGAGCGGCCGGATTCCGATCTCGACGTCGGCGTCCTCTACGTGTCGCCGCAGCCGCTCGAGAAGACCGTCCGGCTCGAAGAGGCGCTGTATCGAGCCACCGGCGAGCCGGTGGACGTGATCGACGCGGCGCGGGCGAGCGCCCTGCTGGCCCTGGCCGTGGTGCGGGGCGACCGGATCTTCACCCGCGACGAGGTGGAGACGGATCTGTTCGATCTCTACGTCCTGCGGCGGGCCGGCGATCTGCTGCCGTTCGAGCGGGCGCGATGCGCGATGCTGCTCGGTCCGCGACCATGACCCCCGGACGGGTCAGCCGCGCGATCGTAGCCGACAAGGCCGCCCTGATTCACCGCCTTCTCGACGAGGCGGGAACCCTTCCCCTCGACGACCTCGAGGCCTTCACGCGCGATCCCAGGATGGTGGCGGCGGGCGAATCGTATCTGCGCCGCACCCTCGAAGCGCTGCTGGACGTCTCGCGCCACGTGCTGGCGAAGGGGTTCGCGCGGGCGCCGTCGGAGTACGCCGAGGTGGCCCGCCAGCTCGGCGAGGTGGACGTCGTGTCGCCTCCCCAGGCCGAACGGCTGGTGCGCATGGCCCGTTATCGCAACCGTCTGGTGCACGTCTATCACGAGGTGACGGCGCCGGAGCTGTACGAGTTGCTGGTGGGGCGGCGGGGAGACATCGAGGAGACGCTGGGCGCGATCGCCGATTGGATGGCGGGGCACCCCGACCGCGTTGCCGACCCCGAGTGAGCCCTCACGGCGCCGCCCACCGCGCCGGCGTCAGAAGAACCAGGTGAGCGACAAGTAGCCGACGGCGCTGAGCAGGCCGTAGGCGGAGGGCAGGATCTGGCCGGCGGCCGGGGTGTCGTCGCCGACGCCGAAGAAGACGCCGCCGGCGATGGACGTTTCGTCGCCGGCCGAGTAGGAGAAGCTCGGCGCCACGACGGCGCTCCGGTCGTTGAGGTTCCAGAGCCAGAGACCGGCGATGCTCAGCAATGGGTGGACCTGGTAGGACGCCTGCACCGCCGCCTCGTCTTGCCCGTACACCTGATACTCGGCGCGCAGGAACTCCGGCGACTGGAAGACGCGGAGGAAGTCCTCGGGCGCGGCGGCACCGCGGCCGTCGCGCTGGTACTCGACGACGAGACCCATGTCACGGCCGTAGACCGACAGCCGCCGGTCGAGGCCGATGGTGCCGCGCCCCGTTATCTCCCCCTGGAAGTCCCGCACCACCGCCTCGAACCGGATCGCCCAGGCCCCGAGGCCGCCCGCCGCGCCGAACGCGCCGGCCGCGTCGCCGTAGAGGCTGCCGCCCCAGCCCGAAACCTCCCAGTTCCGCCACGTGGTGAGGCCCCGCGCCAAGGCCGTCGCCTCTTCGCCGACCAGCGTCCGGCTGGGCCGGAACACGACGTCGATCTCGCTCAGGGGACCGGGGTAGATGCGGGCGCGCGCGGCGTCGATGCCGCCCCGGTAGACGCGGAACGGGTCGGCGGGGCTGAACGGGATGAACGGGTCGGCGGGGGTGAGGAACAGGGTGGTGCCCCACGACACCGCCTGGCGGCCGACGCTCACCTCGACCGTGTCGTTCGGCTGCCACGCCACGTTGAGGCGGTCCAGCCGGTGCAGCCACCGGAAGTGGTCCTGGTCGACGGCGGTCCACTGGAGGTCGAACCACTCGCCCCCCGCGGGGACCGCGCCCAGCCCGCCCAGCAGGCTGAAGTCGGTGTCGTCCTGTCGCACGGTGAGGGCGTGGTCGTAGGCGATCTCCACCGCGAAGGGGCCGAACACCGGTTCGGTCGTCAGCCTCAGCCGGTTGAAGACGCTGGCGCTGGCGTCGCCGAAGAGCGTCGGGCCGGCGAACAGGGGGACGGTCTGGAGGTAGCCGGTCAGCCAGCTCGACTGGGCGCGGGCGGGGCCCGGACCGAGCGCGGCCATGGCGAACACCGCGCCGGCGACGAGCAACCTGTGCACGCGGAGAGTCACGTCCGCGTCTCGTCCGAGTCGATTTGGCCGTCGACCATGCGGACGAGACGCCGGGACCGCTCCATGACTCGCGCGTCGTGGGTGGCGAAGACGAACGTCACCCCCAGCTCGCGGTTCAGGTCGGCCATGACGTCGAGCAGGGCGGCGCTCGCGGCCGAGTCGAGGTTCGCGGTCGGCTCGTCGGCGAGCACCAGGGCGGGCCGGCTCGCCACCGCCCGCACCACCGCCACCCGCTGCTGCTGGCCTCCCGAGAGCTTCCCCGGCCGGCGGTCCTCGAGCCCGGTCATGCCCGTCCGCTCGAACAGCTCGTGCACCCGCGCCCGGCGCTCGTCGGGGGCGACGCCCTGGAGCAGCATCGGGAACTCCGCGTTCTCGAGCGCCGTGAGCACCGGCAGCAGGTTGTAGGCCTGGAAGACGAAGCCGACCTGGTCGAGGCGGAGCTGGGACAGCTCGCGGTTCGACATCGCGGTCACGTCCCGGCCCGCCACCTCGACGCGGCCCTCGCTGGGGCGCGTCAGGCCTCCGATCAGGTTGAGGAGCGTCGTCTTGCCCGACCCCGACGGCCCCGCCAGGGCGGTGAACTCGCCCCGCGCGACGGTCAGGCTGACGTCTCGGACCGCCTGCACCTCCTCCGCCTCCTGGTGGAAGATCTTCCAGACGCCCTCGGTCCGGACCGCCGCGGTGTCGGTGTCGCTCATGGAGTCGCTCGCCATCGCCGGCCTCACCGGTCGAACTTCGCCATTCGACCTTCGTCACCCCTCGTTGCGCCGGGCCGGACCGGCCGTAACGGCAGAGTGGGCCGACCCCGGCGCGTCCGCCGCAGGTGTCATCGGTCGAACCTCATCGCCTCGGTGACATGGGCCGACTCCGGCGCGTCCGATGCCGGCGTCACCGGTCATCGCCTCGGTCACGTGCACCGACCCCGGCGCGTCCGACGCCGGTGTCACCGGTCGAACTTCATCGCCTCGGTCACGTCGAGCCGCGCCGCCCGCAGGGCCGGGTAGACCGACGCCGCCGCGCCGATGAACAGGATGAACAGCAGCACCTGCACGAAGCGGGCGGTTCGCAGCAGCGGGACGATGACGGGCTCGACGACGACGCCCGAGAAGGTCATCTCGCCCATCAGGGCCGAGATGTCCAGGCCGCCGCCGAAGAAGTACCAGGTGAAGGCGAGCCCGAGGCCGACGCCGATGAAGCCGCTCGCCGCGGTCAGGGTCAGGCCCTCGATGAGCACGATGGTCCCGGTCTGCCCCGGCGTCAGGCCGAGCGCCCGCAGCACCGCGAACTCGCGGCGGCGGTGCAGCACCGACATCAGCACCGTGTTGACGATGCCGAAGGCGATGATGGTGAAGATGAACGCGTGGGTCAGGTAGCCGCCGAAGTCGTCGATGGCCACCGCCGCCGCCAGCGCGGGGTTCGCCTCGCGCCAGCCCATCACGCGGGCGTCCCCGCGGGCGATGGGTTCCTCCAGGGCGCGCTCGACGCGCGCGGCCACGCCGGCCGTCGCGGCGCTGTCGTCGAGCACCACCCCCACGTTGGTGACGTCGCCCGACGACCCCAGCCACTCGTCGGCGGTGGCCAGGGGAATGTGCACCAGCAACTGATCCACCTCCGGCACGCCGGTCCGGAAGATGCCGACCACCCGCAGGAGCTGCCCCGCGATCTCGCGCTCGGCGTCCTGCGCCTGCACCACGAAGCGCGAGCCGAGCCGCAGATCGAGGCGGTCGACCAGCTCCACCCCGACGTAGGCGGCCAGCCGATCACCGGGCTCGAGATATCGTCCCTCGAGCAACCGGTCGTCGATGGGGCTGAACCCCGCCTCCGCCGCCGGGTCGACGGCGACGATCTGCGCCGGCCGCGAGCCCGCGGCCGAGCTCGCGAGCCCGGTGACGGCGAGCTTCGCGGTCGTCGCCACGACGCGCGAGGCGACCTCGGGCGCCGCGAACGCCTCCTCGGCCGCGCGCCGTACCTCGGCCGGCAGCCGGTCCTCGATGCGCCGGCTCACCCGGAACTCGGGGCGCTCGATGGTGACGTGCCCCTCGGCGAGCCGGACCCCCGAGTCGATCCACTGCTCGTGGGAGCCGTCGCCGAGCGCGAAGGTGAAGACGAGCAGGGCGCCCCCGACGATCATCGCCGACGCCGTCAGCACCGTCCGCCGCACGTGGCGGCGCAGGTTGCGCATGGCCAGCACCACGAGGACGCGCGTTCGCGTCGGGGGGCGCGGGGCGGCGGGTGATGGCATCGTCACAACCCCGACAGGGTGTCGGCCGGCGGCACCCGCGCCGCCTTGGCGGCGGGATAGAGGGCGGCAAGGAGGGCGGTCAGCACGAGCCCGATCGCCGACCAAGTCCAGCCCGCGGGGTCGTAGCCGACGCGCAGGCTGGGCTCGAGCAGCGCGCCCTGCAGGGTGACGCTGCCGAAGAGCCACGCCAGGCTGGGGGGCGCGGTGGCCCACCACACCATCAGCGGGAACGTGACGGCCGAGCCGATGGCGAGGCTGAGGAGGCCGACGGCCGCGGCCTCGGACAGCACCGTGCCCACGATGGCCCGCGGCGTCGCCCCGAGGGCGAGCATGACCGCGAACTCGCGCCGGCGCTCGAACGTCGCCATCAGCATGGTGTTGGCGATGCCGAAGCTGGCGATGGCGAAGATGATGATGATGAAGACCCAGTACATCGACTCGGCGAGGCCGACGTAGTCGACCAGCACCGGGTTGAGCACCGTCCAGGACGCCACCTCGATCTCTCTCGCGCCGGCGTCGAGCGCAACGGCGAGGCGCGCGGCGACGGCGTCGGCCTCGGCCGGGTCGTCGGTGGCGACCGCGATCTCGTGGATGCGGGCGCGGTCGAGGTAGATCAAGTCCTGCAAGTCGCCGATGGGAAGCACCGCGGTGCGGGCGTCGAACTCGACGAGCCCGGTCCGGAAGACCCCGGCCACGGTGTAGAGGTCGTTGGCCATCGAGCCGTCGGCGGCCGACCCCACCAGCACCAGCTCGTCGCCGACGCCGGCCGCGAGCTGCCGGCCCATCTCCTCGCCGATGAGCATCTCGAAGGCGCCCGGCTCGGGCAGCCTTCCGGCGGCCAGCTCGTCGAGGAAGCGGGTCAGCGCCACCTCGCGCTCGGGATCGACCCCGAGGAACATCCCGGCCGAGGTCGCCTCGCCCGAGCTGACGAGGCCGCCCGCGTACACCCGGGGCGCCGCCGCCGTCACCCCCTCGTCGGCGTCGATGGCCTCGAGCATCGCCTCGACGTCGACGCCCTCGCGCCCGCCGAGGGTGTCGAACATGCTGCGGTCGGGCCGGTACTCGGCGTCGTGGATCTCGATCTGGCCGCTGACGAGCGAGGTGGCGTTCTCGACGAGCTCGGCCATGATGCCCCGCATCCAGCCGATCATGAAGACGACGGCAAAGAAGCCCACGGCGAGGCCGAGGGCGGTCAGCACCGTCCGGCGGGGGTTCCGGCCGATGTTGCGCCAGCCGATGCGCGGCCAGGGCCGTTCGCGCATCGGCGGCTACCGTCCGCGCTGCAGGGTGCGGAGCGAGAAGAAGGAGGTGTCGAGATCGACGTCGAACTCCAGCTCCTCGTAGCGGAACGAGGTCCGCTCGTCCGGCTTGTCGGCCGGGACCATGTCCATGACGCCGGGGACGAGGCGGCCGCCCATCTCGGTGAACGCGCTGTACTCCATGGTGCGGGCGAGCTCGCCGTCCTCGTCGTAGTAGCGCGCCCAGAGCGGCATCGAGTCCCGCTGGCGGACCAGGAACGCCATGTGGCCCCAGACCACCGCCGCCTCCGGCTTCGGGGTCAGGCGGAGCTCCCACACGTCGACGCCGTCGCGGTCGCCCTCGAAGGCCATCTCGACGTCGTAGTCGTCGACGAGCCGGCTCTCCTTCACGAGGTCGTCGTTGGTGAAGTGCGACCCCATCCACGAGCCGCCCATCATCGAGGCGGGGATCTTGATGGTGCGGTCGACCTTGGGCAGGTAGTTCCAGATGTCGTCGCCGGCCATCAGGGTCGCGGTGCCCGCGTCGCGCCGCGGGGCGCGCAGGCGGACGAGCGAGTAGTCGGTGCCGAGCGACCACACCTCCATGGTCATCTCGCGCTCCCAGTGCTCGGTCACCACCTCCATCGTCGCCACGCCGCGGCTCGAGTCGCCGCGCATGAGGCGGTCGACCCGGTCGATGATCTCCATCGGGTCGGTCTGCGCCGCCGCCGGCGCCGCCGCCAGGAGGCCCGCGGCCACCCCGAGGATCAGAATCCGCGCACACCATCGGAACATCAGCATCCTCCTCGGACACACCCCGTGTCGGCCACAGTCTGTCATCGCCGCCTCCGGCTCTGCCTGGCGCCCGACAAACGCTCCGGACTGTGCCGTTCTGCGACCCGGGCTCCTTAGTATCCTGGCCGTGAATTTGCGAGAGCCATGGATCCCGGCAAGGGCCCGTAGCACCGGAGAGCTGGCGCGTAGAATCGTCTCCGCGAACCACGGTTACGGGGTACTAGTTTAGCGCATTGATTTTTTGAGGGTACAAAAAATATTCTGTGCTGCCGCGGAACTCACAGTCCCGCCTGCTCCTTCACGTAGCGCGCGACCTGCTCGTGGGTCGCGTACCACGCGCCGCCCTTCGCATCGATATGGTCGATGAGCTCCTCGAGGATGACCATGCGCGAGCGGTGGCCGATGATGTGCGGGTGCGTGGTCAGGAGGAACATCGTGCCTTCCTCCCATGCCTTGTCGAACTCGTCGATGTAGACCTGCAGCAGCTCGCGCGGCGGGCTGTAGCTGTTGCCGCGCGGGTTCAGCAGCGGCGCGTCGTCGAGGATCCACTCGACCGGCAGCTCGACGATGCCCGTCGGCTCGCCGTTCTGCATCAGCTCGTAGGGGCGGTCGTCGGCCATGAGCGAGCTGTCGTAGAGGAAGCCCTGGCCCCGGATGATGTCGAGGGTGTTGGGGCTGAAGTTCCACGACGGGGCGCGGTAGCCGACGGGGCGGGTGCCCGTGACCCGCTCCAGGTAGTCGGTGGCGCGGATGACGAGGTCGCGCTCGGTCTCGGCGTCGAGCTCGCTGTTCAGCTCGTGGATCCAGCCGTGCACCGCGAACTCGTGCCGCCCCGAGGCCTGGATGACGTCGACCATCTCGGGCCGCAGCACGAGGCTGACGGCGGGGATGAAGAACGACGCCGGGATCTCGTGGCGGTCCATCAGGTCGACGACGCGCTGCAGGCCCACCCGCGCGCCGTACTCGCCCTGCGACATCGCCCCGATCGACGGCTCGGCGTTGCGCGCGATCTGGATGGTGTCGTTGTCGACGTCGAACGAGATCATCACCGCCACGCGGGCGCCGTTCGGCCACGCCGCCGGCTGCAGGCTGCGGCCGGCCCGCACCCGGTTGGCGATGGCCCGGATCTCGTCGAGGTCGAGGTAGAGGCCGGGCTGGCTCGTCCGGGTGGTCTGGGCCGTCGGTCCCGTCGGCCCGTCCGTCGCCAGGCTGTAGATCAGCAATCCGAGGATGACGCCGATCGTGACGCCCAGGCATTCCCTGACTCGCTTCCACGTCATCGTCACTGTCTCCCGCTTTCCTCGGTTTCCTGCGGTCCGCCCCGTGCGGCGCGCTCCCGCGGTTGGCCGGGTCGTCCCGGTGCCCCTCGAAGAGCGTCCTCGGGACGCTGACGAGAATCACCTCGTCACTTGCCGAGCGCGACGTCTCACCGAAAACAGGCTCCCCTTGGGTGCAGTCGGCATCACCGTCTTCACCCGTCGGACGAGCGTCATCGTCACTGCCCCTCGCTGTCCTCGTTCTCGGTGGTCTCCGCCTCGTGGGGCTGGCTCTCGCTGACGGGCGGGTTGTCGACGTGCTCGCCGAAGAACGCGGCCCAGCGCCGCAGCCGGTCCATCTGGTGCAGCGGCTCGACGATGCCGTGGCCCTCGCGCGGGAAGCGCACGAACGTCACGTCCTTGCCGAGGTCTCTCAGCGCCCGGTAGAACTCGACCGACTGCTCGGGCGGCACCCGGGTGTCGTTGCCGCCGTGCATCAGCAGCACCGGGCTCGTCACGTCGGCCGTCCAGGTGATGGGCGAGTGCTCGCGGTAATTGTCGGTGGCCGTCCACGGGGTCCCGCCGAAGAACGACGCCAGGTAGTCCTGGATGTCGTTGGTGCTGTACATGCTGAACAGGTTGGTGAGGCCCGCCCCCGGCGACACCGCCTTGAAGCGGTCGGTCTGGGTGACGATCCACGCCGACAGGTACCCGCCGTAGCTCCACCCGTAGCAGACGAGGCGGTCGGGGTCGGCCCACCCCATGGCGACGGCGTGGTCCACCCCGGTCATCACGTCGTCGTAGTCGGTGACGCCCCAGGCGTCGATGTTGGCGTTCACGAACGCCTGGCCGTAGTTGGTGCTGCCGCGGAAGTTCGGCTGGAGGACGACGTAGCCGTTGCCCGCGAAGAACTGGGCGGCGGCGTTGAAGGCCGCGAGCGACGCCCCGGTGGGGCCGCCGTGGGGATTGACGATGAACGGATAGGCGCGGCCCTCCTCGTAGCCGACGGGCTTCGTCAGCACGCCCTCGATTGTCTCTCCGTCGCTGTTCGTCCAGCGCACGGTTTCGACCGCGCCGAGCTGCACGCCCTCGTCGCGGAGCCAGGGGTTCGCGTTGGTGAGCCGGACGGGCTCGCCGTCGACGGCCGCCGTGTAGAGCTCGCCGGGCCGGTCGGGGCCGGTGTGGACCCATGCCCACCGGGTGCCGTCGTCCGACAGCGTCCACGCGCCGTTGCGCCCGCCCGGGGCCGACGCCGTGATCACCGCGCCCGACTCGACGCTCACCCGGAACAGGCCGGTGGAGGTGCCCTCGCCGGTGGCCCAGTAGATGAACCGCCCGTTCGCCGACCAGATCGGGACGGTGAACTGCCGGTCGACGTCCTCGAGGAGGGCGCGCGTCGGCCCCCCGTCGACGTCGGCCAGGTAGAGCTTGCTGTGCTGCGTGTTGCTCGAGGCGGTCGCGTTCGAGGAGAAGGCGACGGTCCGGCCGTCGGGCGACCAGCGCGGCGACGTGTCGCTGCCGCCGTTCTCGTGGAGGAGCCGCCGCTCGCCGCTCGCCGCGTCGACGACCCAGACGTCGCTCCGCCAATTGTCGTTGGCGGTCGGATTGGGCCGGGTCTCGAAGGCGACGTGCTTCGAGTCGGGCGACCAGTCGGGATTGCGGACCGTGAAGTCGCCCTCGGTCAGGCGCCGCGTCTCGGACGTCTCCAGTTCGTGCAGCCAGAGGTGGGTCATCCGGTGGAGGGCGTCGACCACCTCGGCGTCGCCCTCCTCCTCGCGGCGCTTCTCCTCTTCCTCCGGGAGGGGGTCGCGCGCCGTGAACAGGAGGGCCGAGCCGTCCGGTGCGAACTCGAACGACTGCACCGGCTCGTCGTGCTCGGTGACCCGCCACGCCTCGCCCCCGTCGGCGTGCAGGAAGTGCACCTGCGTCTTCGCGTCCTCACCCTCGCCGCGGGCGGCGAGGAACGCGATGATCCCGCCGTCGGGCGACCACGCGGGCGCGGTGGCGCTCTTCGGGCCGCGGGTGAGCTGGCGGTTGCCGGTGCCGTCGACGCGGACCCGCCAGACGTGGGTGACCGCCTCGAGATCGGGGTCGTCCATGTCGCGCGACCGCACGGTGTAGACGACCCACTCGCCGTCGGGCGACAGGGCGGGGCTGCCCACCTGGTCGATGCGCAGCGTGTCGCGCGCCGACAGCACTCGCGGCGTCGCCGCGTCCTGGGCCCGGCCGAGGCCCGGTCCGGCGGTGAGGACGAGGGCCGCCCCGGCGCCGGCCAAGAGTTGCCGCATTCGCAAACCCTGCATGTCACCTCCCGTTACGGAACGGCGGCCGCGGGCCGGGCCGCGCCTCACCGAAGCGCCTAGCGACGCGAATGCCCAGCGGCGCGCTGGAGTCCGCGCAGGTCCCGGCGCGGTTTGCCGTGCGCTCCCTGGGGCCGGGACCGGGGTCGGCCGCGCGGGGTTCTCGGCTCAGTCTCCGGCGATCTCCTCGTACACCGCGGTGAGGAACCGGTTCGGGTCGCCCCACTTGTGGTTGAACTCCGCCGTAGGGTCGGCCGCGGCGACCTCGTCGTAGCTGCCGGCTCCTCCCTTCACCAGCGCCTCGACGCGGGCGGCGACGGCGATCGTCATGTCGCGGAACTCGATGACGTCGTCGCGGCCCGAGATCACCCCGTGGCCCGGGAGGATCTTCGTGTCCGGCCCCGCCATGCCGGCGAGGACGCCGAGCGAGTCGATGGTGCCCGACAGGGTGCCGCCGTTCCCGCGGTCGATGACCGGGAACGCCACGGTGCGGAACATGTCGCCGGTGTGGATGACGTCGGAGTCGACGAAGTGGATGATGCTGTCGCCGTCGGTGTGTCCCGGCGGCATCGGGATGACGTGCACCTCCTCGCCGTTGAGGTGGATGGTGACGTCCTCGCTGTAGGTCATCATCGGCAGCGCCTCCGGCGGCCGGGTCAGCGCGAGGCGGCTGCGCACCCGGTCCTGCGCGATGATGGGTACGCCCATCGCCGCGAAGTTGGCGTTGCCCCCGGTGTGGTCGCCGTGCACGTGGGTGTTGATGAGGAAGCGGATGTCGCCGTTCGATATGCCCTGGATAGCGGCGTAGATGCGCTCGCTGAGGGGCGCGAACTGGTCGTCGATCATCACCACGCCCTCGTCGCCGATCGACAGGCCGATGTTGCCGCCGCGGCCTTCCAGGTAGTGCACGGTGCCGGCGACGTGGTGCGTCGAGATCTCGACCTCGGAGAAGTCGGGCTGCGCGCCGAGCCCGGCCGCCACGGTGAGCGCCGCCACCGCGGAGAAGGCGAGCGAGACACCGAGCCGCGCGCGTGAGCTGGTCTTCATGTGCTGCTCCTTGTGGACGGTGACGGACGCCGGGGTGATCACGCCTATCATATCGAAACGCGGCCCGCCCGGCGCTCCCCGGATGGCGGCGCGAGCGAGTGAACCAGCCCGCCGATCGTCGCCTTCGGCTCCACTTGGACGCCGAACCGACTCTCCGGGAACCTGTCCCGTTCCACGGCGCGGACTCCTGGTGTAGGATCACCCTGCGCGTTTCAGGCCCGACCGACGAGACTGAGGGAGTGAGCGGACCGATGCAGGAGTTCCTGGCAAG
Source organism: Vicinamibacterales bacterium (assembly GCA_965207615.1). Classification (GTDB taxonomy): domain Bacteria; phylum Acidobacteriota; class Vicinamibacteria; order Vicinamibacterales; family UBA8438; genus JAJEEA01. Next base: position 4,276,650 of record CBDBMZ010000003.1, on the reverse strand, counting down.
GGCGGCCGCGGCGTTCACGGTCGGCTCCATCGCGCTTGGGGCGGCGGCCGCGTCCGCGCAGCCGGCGTCCGGCGGCGCCGCGTCGGCCGAGCGGGCCCTGCTCGACCGCTACTGCGTCGCCTGCCACAACGAGCGGATGCGGGTCGCGGACCTCACCCTCGACACCGCCGACGTCGGGGACGTGGGCGCCCACCCCGAGATCTGGGAGAAGGTGGTGCGGAAGCTGCGGGCGGGAGCCATGCCCCCCGCCCCCCGGCCGCGCCCCGACGCGGAGACCTACGAGGGGTTCACCGCCTGGCTCGAGACCGAGCTCGACGCGGCGGCGGTGCGACACCCCGACCCGGGGCGCACCGACACCTTCCACCGCCTCAACCGCAGCGAGTACCACAACGTCATCCGCGACCTGCTGGCCCTGGACGTCGACGTCGCGGCGCTCCTGCCGGCCGACGACGGCAGCTACGGGTTCGACAACATCGCCGGCGTGCTCGGCATCTCGCCGACCCTGCTCGAGCGCTACCTGTCGGCCGCGAAGAAGATCAGCCGGCTCGCCGTCGGGCGGCCCGCCCCGTCGGCGACGGCCGAGACGTTCCGCCTCGTCACCGACCTGACCCAGGACGTCCGGGTCGACGGGCTGCCGTTCGGCACCCGCGGGGGCACGCGCTTCGACTTCACGTTCCCCGAGGACGCGGTGTACGGCATCCGCGTCCAGCTCTCGCGCGACGCCAGCGGCACCCTCAAGCCGTTCGACACCCCGCACCGGCTCGAGGTGAGCCTGGACGGCGAGCTCCTCGAGACGTTCACGGTCGGCGAGCCCCCGCCGCCGGGGGCCGCGCGCAGCGACCCCGAGTACCAGGAGTGGCTGACCCGCCAGCGGGCCGCCGACGACGGCTGGGAGGTGCGGGTGCCGGTGCGGGCGGGGCCGCGCACGGTGCAGGTGACGTTCCACCAGAAGACGTCGGCCTACGCCGAGACCCTGCGGCAGCCGTTCCTGCGCCCCTACACCAGCATCACCGGGGGCGACACGCGCTTCCAGCCCTACGTCGGCAGCGTCACCGTCGCCGGCCCGTTCGAGGCGAGCAGAGCGCGGCCGGTCGAGAGCACCCCCAGCCGCGACCGCGTCTTCGTCTGCCGCCCCGCCTCCCCCGACGCCGCGGACGAGGCGGCCTGCGCACGCGACATCTTCTCGACCCTCGCCCGCCGCGCCTACCGCCGGCCGGTCACGGAGCGCGACCTCGCGGTGCTGCTCGACTTCTACGGGCAGGGAAGCGCCGAGGGCGGCTTCGAGGCGGGCATCGAGCTGGGACTGCGACGGCTGCTCGCGAGCCCCGACTTCCTGTTCCGGGTGGCGCGCGAGCCGGTCGGCGCGGCGCCGGGCACGCCGTACCGCGTCCCCGACCTCGAGCTCGCGTCGCGGCTGTCCTTCTTCCTGTGGAGCAGCATCCCCGACGACGAGCTGCTCGACCTCGCCGAGGCGGGGACGCTGCACCGGCCCGACGTGATCGAGGCGCAGGTCCGCCGCATGCTCGCCGACCCGCGGGCCGACGCCCTCGTCGAGAACTTCGCGGGGCAGTGGCTGTACCTGCGCAACGTGCGGGCCTTGACCCCCGACGAGGATCTCTTCCCCGACTTCGGCGAGGCCCTGCGGCGTTCGTTCCAGCGCGAGACCGAGCTGTTCTTCGCGAGCGTGCTGCGCGAGGACCGCAGCGTGCTCGACTTCCTCACCGCCGACTACACCTTCGTCAACGAGCGGCTCGCGCGCCACTACGGCATGCCCAACGTCTACGGCAGCCACTTCCGGCGCGTCAGCCTGCCCGACTCGTCGCGCCGGGGGCTCCTGGGCCAAGGCAGCATCCTCGCCGCGACGGCGTACCCGACCCGGACGTCGCCGGTGCTGCGCGGCAAGTGGGTGCTCGAGAACCTGCTCGGCACCCCGCCGCCGCTGCCCCCGCCCGACGTCCCGTCGCTCGAGGAGACCACCAGCGACGGCGCCGCCGTGTCCATGCGCGAGGCGATGGAGCAGCACCGGTCCAACCCGGTGTGCGCGAGCTGCCACCGGCTGATGGACCCGCCGGGCTTCGCCCTCGAGCAGTTCGACGCGGTGGGGCGCTACCGCACCCGCAACGAGGCGAACGCCCCGATCGACGCATCGGGGGTACTGCCGGACGGCACCGTCTTCGAGGGGGCGGCGGGCCTGCGCGACGCGCTGCTGGGCCGCCCCGACCTCTTCGTCACCACCCTGACCGAGAAGCTGCTCATCTATGCGCTCGGCCGGGGGGTGGAGCACCACGACGCGCCGGCCATCCGCGCCATCACGCGCGAGGCCGCCGCCGGCGGACACCGTTTCTCGTCGCTCATCCTGGGTGTCGTCAAGAGCCCGCCGTTCCAGATGAGGAGAACCCGGTCATGATGATCCGAAAGCTGTCGCTGCCCCGCCGGACGTTCCTGCGGGGCCTCGGCGCGACCGTCGCCCTGCCCCTGCTCGACGCCATGGTGCCGGCCCTCACGGCGGAGGCCCGGACCGCGGCGCGGCCCGTTCGCCGGCTCGGGTTCATCTACATCCCCAACGGGGCGGTGATGCAGGAGTGGACGCCGGCCGAGACCGGGCCCGGGTTCGCGCTGTCCCGTATCCTGCAGCCCCTCGAGTCGTACCGCAACCAGCTCACGGTGGTGAGCGGCCTCGCCCACGGGCAGGCCGAGCCCCTCGGAGACGGCAACGGCGAGCACTCGCGGGCGAGCTCGACGTGGCTGAACGGCGTGCACCCGAAGCAGACCGAGGGGTCGGACGTGCGGGCGGGGACGACGGCGGACCAGCTCGCGGCGGAGCACATCGGCCGCGACACGCCGCTGCCGTCGCTCGAGCTCGCCATCGACCTTGACGGGCTCGTCGGCAACTGCGAGAACGGCTACAGCTGCGTCTACCTGAACACCGTCGCGTGGCGCTCGCCGACGACGCCGCTGCCGATGGAGAACAACCCGCGGGTGGTCTTCGAGCGGCTCTTCGGCGACGGCGGCACGACCGAGCAGAGGGTGGCCGAGATGCGGCGCGACCGCAGCATCCTCGACTCGGTCACCGACGATCTGGCGAACCTCGAGCGCTCCATCGGGGCCGGCGACCGGGCCCGGCTCGACCAGTACCTCGACTCTATCCGGGCCCTCGAGCGGCGCATCACCCTGTCGGAGGCGCAGAGCGCCGACGCCGAGCTGCCGGACCTGGCCCGCCCCGTCGGCATTCCCGACGACTTCGAGGACCACGTCAGGCTGATGTACGACCTGGTCTCGCTCGCGTGGCAGGCCGACATCACCCGCGTCTTCACCTTCATGCTCGGCCGCGAGCTGGGGGGGCGGACCTATCCCCACCTCGGGGTGCCCGACCCCCATCACGGGCTGTCGCACCACCGCAACGACCCCGAGAAACTCGACAAGCTCGCGCGCATCAACACCTACCACGTGGGCCTGTTCACCCACCTGCTCGAGAGCCTGCGGAAGGCGCCGGACGGGGCGGGCTCGGTGCTCGACCACTCGATGGTGATGTACGGCGGCGGGCTCGGCGACAGCAACGACCACGCGCACTTCGACCTGCCGGAGATTGTGGTGGGCGGCGGCGCCGGGCGCCTGAAGGGCGGGCGGCACCTGCTCTACCCGAAGGACACCCCGGTGAACAACCTGCTCGTCAGCATGCTCGACAAGGTCGGGGTGTCGGCCGAGAAGTTCGGCGACGCGACGGGGCGCATCAAGGAGCTGGCGGACATCTGACGCCGGCCGGCGCGGGTATGGCGCCGGGAGCCGTTCGCCGGTGGCCCGTGGTGGAACCCACGTTGCAACGAGAGCGCGATGCGGCGGTGTGCATCGGCGCCCCGATGCACGGGGAGCTCGTCACGGCTGTCGGCCGGGTCGAGCCCGCTAGTGCGAAGTCTCGGAGTCAGTCCCGAAACTGCCGGGGGCGGGTGCCATCGCTGGTCAATCCGGAAGACTGCGGGAACCAAACGGGGTGGTGCGCGTGCGCATACGTCAAACGGCGGTCACGGCGGTCTGTCTGGTGGTGGCGGCGTGTCTCGCGGGAGCGCCCGCGTGGGCGCGGGTCGAGGCGCCGCTGATCGACGCGGTGCGGGCCGGCGACGTCGCCGAGGTTCGCGCGCTGCTCGCGGGGACCGCCGATCCGGATCAGCCGTCCCTCGACGGCACGACGCCGCTGCACTGGGCCGCCAATCGCGACGACCTGGACTCGGCCCGGTTGCTGCTCGAGGCGGGCGCCCGGGCCGGCGCGGCCAACCGCTACGGCGCGACCCCGCTGCTGGTGGCGGCTACCAACGGCAGCGCCGAGATGATCGAGATGCTGCTGGCGGCGGGAGCCGATGCGAACGTCGGCCTTCCCGAGGGCGAGACCCCGCTCATGCGCGCGGCCCGCGCCGGCCGGGCCGGCGCCGTGCGGGCCTTGCTGCGCCACGGGGCCGAGGTCGACGCGGCCGAGCGGTGGCGCGGGCAGACCGCGCTGATGTGGGCGGCCATCGAGGGCAACACCGAGTCGGTCCTGGAGCTGGTTGCGGGCGGCGCGGACGTGCGCGCGCGCTCCGCCGGTGGCTTCACGGCCCTGCTGTTCGCGGTCCGTCACGACCACCAGGACGTGCTGCGGGTGCTCGCCGCGGCCGGGGCAGACGTGAACGACACTCTGCCCGACGGCATGAGCGCCCTCTGCCTCGCGACCCTCAACGCCCACTACGACACCGGGGTCTGGCTGCTCGAGCAGGGGGCCGCCCCCAACGCGGCCGAGCAGGGGTGGACGGCGCTGCACCAGCTCGTGTGGGCCCGCCGGCCGAACCTCGGCTTCAACAACCCGGCCCCCATTCCGACCGGCCTCGTCTCCGACCTCGACTTCGTGCGCGCCCTCGCCGCCCACGGCGCCGATCTCGACGCGCGACAGGCGAAAGAGCCGCGGGGCGGCGACGGCTCGGGCACCGCCGGCGGCTACCGCAATGTCCTCAACCGGGTGGGCGCGACCCCGTTCCTCCTGGCCGCGAAGGCCGTCGACGCCGAGCTCATGCGGCTCCTCGTGGCCCTGGGCGCCGACCCGCTGTTGCCGAACGAGGACGGCACCACGCCGCTGATGGTGGCGGCGGGCGTCGGCATCTGGGCGGTGGGTGAGAGCCCCGGCACCAACGAGGAGGCGCTCGCCGCGGTCGAGTTGATGCTGGAGCTGGGCGACTTGGTGACGACCGTCGACGCCAACGGCGACACCGCCCTGCACGGGGCGATCATCCGCGGGTCGGAGCCGCTGGTGAGGTTCCTGCTCGATCAGGGGGCCGACCTCGAAGCGGTCAACGAGAAGGGGTGGACCCCCCTGATCATGGCCCAGGGCGTGTTCTACTCCAACACCGGCAAGCGCTGGCCCGAGATGGAGCGGCTGCTCCTCGAGCTCGGCGCCCGGCCTTCCCCGCGCCTGTCCGGCCAGCAGTAAGGGACACCCGGATTCCAGGGGCAGCGTGAGAACGCCGGGACTCGGTGCGGCGGAGCCACGCCGGTTTCCGACGCATGAGGCCGGACGGATCCGGGGGAACAGCGCGGCCCGGCGACGGGCTCGTCCGGGAACCGCGCTGTTCCGTCGAAGCGGGACCGATCAGTCGGCCGCGACGATCCTGGTCGCCGCCAGCAGCCGCTCGCCGCCCGCCTCGCTCGTCTCGCCGGTGGCGTGCACCTGCTTCGCCATCAGCGCCGCCAGCTCGTCGGGATGGCTGGCCGCCCAGTCGCCGGTGACCCGGTAGAGCCCGCCGTCGGTCAGTATCCCGATCGCCTCGCCGTTCTGCGCGCAGCGCACCATGCACGCTACGTGCTCCGGGCTCGGATTCGCCCCGGCCATCGCGGCGCACCCGGCCTCGACGAGTTGGCCGGTTATCGTCTCGTCGGCGGTCATCACCGCGGTCGTCAGCACGACGGCGCACAACCCCGCGCCTGCCAGCACGGCCCATTTCCTCATTGGTCATTCTCCCCGTGAGTTCGACTTCCACACGAAATCGACTGTCGAAGCATAGCAGAAACTCCAGTCGGTCGCGCTGTCGAAGCGACCGGCCGCGTGCCATCCCACCTTCTTCTCGCTCGGTGGGTCGACCCGGACGACGGTGCTACAATGCGGGCGATTTCACAGGACCCTTTTCCGAGGAGCCGCCATGCTGCCAGTCCGCATTGTCCGGATGCTCGCGCCTTTTCTTGTCGCCGTGCTGGGCTTCGCCGCCGTCGCCGGCGCCCAGATCCTCGACGCGCCGGATCCGGCCCAGATGGAGGACGCGCCGGACCTGGGGTATCACCCCGTGCCGCACGGCCTCGAGATTCCCGTCGACCAGGAGATGGGGGCGCCTTCGAGCGTCGTCTGGACCACGAAGAACACCCTGCTCGTCTTCAACCGCGGGCCCAACCCCCTGATGGAGTTCAACCCCGACGGCAGCTTCGTGCGGTCGTGGGGGCAGGGCGAGTACATCCGACCCCACGGCATGCGGCTCGACCCCGACGGCAACATCTGGATCACCGACGTCAACGGGAACACCGTCAGGAAGATGGACCCGGACGGCAAGGTGCTGATGACCATCGGCACCCACGGCAAGGCCGGCGAGCCGGAGGACGGGCTGCTGACGGAGCCGGTCGACCTGACCATCAACACGGCCGGCGAGATCTTCGTCCTGGTGGGGCACGGGCGGGGCATCCCGCGGCTGGTGAAGTTCGCCCCCGACGGCTCGTTCATCAAGGCGTGGGGCGGTCAGGGCACCGCGCCGGGAGAGTTCGACATCCCGCATTCGATCGTCGTCGACGACGCGGGGCTGCTCTACGTGGCCGACCGGCAGAACCGGCGGGTGCAGATCTTCGACGCCGACGGGGCCTACATCAAGGAGTGGGCCTACAAGGGGCTGCCGTGCGGCCTGCACATCCACAGCGACGGGACGATGTACATGGTCAGCGGGTTCGCGGGCGAGATTCTCAAGCTCGACGAGAACGGCAAGGCGGTGGGCGCCAACGGACAGCCGGGCAAGGGCCTTGGCGAGTTCGGCGAGGCGCACTACATGACGATGGCCCCGAACGGGGACATCTGGGTTGCCGACACCGTGAAGCCGGAGCTGCACAAGTACGTCATGAACTGAGGCCCGCCGCCGGCTGGACGGCGCAGATTGATGACTTCGCCGCTCGTCGGCCGTCCCGCGGTTCGGTTCGAGCTCCTCGACGCGGACGGCCGCGTGCACGGGCTCGACGAGTACCGCGGCCGATGGCTGCTGCTGGTGATGCACCGGCATCTGTTCTGACTGCCGTGCCGGCGGCATCTGCTGCAGTTGCAGCAGGCGGAGGAGGATCTCGCGCGACTCGGGGTGCGGACGCTGGCCGTGACGTTCGAGGACGCGGACGCGGCCCGCGCCTACGTGGCCGAGACCGGGCTGCGCTGGCCGCTGCTCGTCGACACCGAACGCCGCCTCTATCGCGCCTACGGGATGCGGAAGGCGCGGCTCCGCCATCTGTGGGGGGCGGCGACCTTCCGCGCCTACTGGCGCGAGGCCCGCCTCGGGCGGTTTCCCCGCCTGCCGCGTGCCGACACCAGGCAGCAGGGCGGGAACGTCCTGATCGATCCGGACGGGCTGGTCCGGTTCCACCGTGTCGGCCTCGGCCCCGCCGACCGGCCCGCGGTCGAGAGCCTGCTTGCCGCGCGAAGCGCCTTTCCCTCCCAACCATGATTCCGCCCAAGACCATTCTCGTTGCGACCGACTTCAGCGACGCCTCCGGGCTGGCCTTGACCTACGCCAGGGACCTGGCCCGGCGGTGCGGCTCGGCCCTCCACCTGCTGCACGTGGTGACGGATGCCGACGTCAGCCCGGGGACCGAGGCGTTGTGGGGGTTCTCCGAGACCGAGGTCCAGCACCGTTGGGTCGACGAGGCGAAGGCGAAGCTCGCCGGCCTGTGCCCGACCGGGGGGCAGGAGGCGTCGCCGGTGCGCACGGCGGTGGAGATCGGGCCGCCGGTGGACGGCATCCTGCGCTACGCGGGCGAGCATGGGGCCGAGCTGATCGTCATGGGCACCCGCGGGCGGGGGGCGGTCGAGCAGTTGCTGCTCGGGAGCGTCGCCGCCGAGGTGGTGCGGCGCGCGCCCTGCCCGGTCCTGGCGGTGCGCGACACGGTCCGCGAGAGCGGGTAGCGCAGGCCGGCGTCGCGGGACACGCCGCAGTCCGGAGCAGCTCCGGCGGGCACGGCTCGCGCGGTCACCGCGGGCGGCGCCCCACGAGCATCTCGTGGCGGCCCGGCTCCACCTCGGGGTGCACGAACGGCTCGCTGCGGGCGTCGAAGCCGACCTCGGCCAGCAGATCCAGCCAGCGCCGGCGGGGGAACAGGCCCTCGACGTGGCGGTCGTGCACGACCCGTGCCGAGCCGTCGCGCTCGCGCAGCAGGAACGCGTAGTCGACGACGTACTCGGTGTCCTCCGGGTCGGGGTCCCACACCCACTCGATGAAGCGCAACCCCCGGGCGCAGAGCCCGGCCCCGGCGGCGGGCTCGGACTCCTCGCGGCCACCGTCGTCGGTCGACGCGCCCGGGAAGTTCTCGCGCACGTAGTCGGGCGCGAACAGCACCGCGCCGCCCGGCCGGCAGTGGACCCACGCCGTCTCCATGGCGCGCCGCAGGTCCGCCTCCGTCGTCATGTAGCAGACCGCGTCGTGGACGAAGACCGCGTCGAACGTCCGGCCCAGGCGCAGCGTGCGCATGTCGCCGAGCCGGTGCTCGCACTCGGGGTTGAGGGCGCGGCTCGCCGCGAGCATGCCGGGGGAGAGGTCGGTGAGGACGAGGCGCGGGAACCGCCGCTTCAGGTGCAGCGCATTGTTGCCTCCGCCGCTGCCGAGCTCGAGCAGCGACTCGATCGGCCGGTGGCACGCCTCGGCCAGCAGGTCGGCGTAGACGCCCGCCTCCGCGGCGTACTCGGTCGCCGCGTCGCCGACGAGCGGCCACCAGTCGGCGAGCTCCTCGTACAGGCGCGGGGTCGAGCGACCCTCGGCCGAATCCTCGCCGAGCTCGCCCGCACCCGGGCCGCGTTCGGTCGATTCACCCGCCGCCTCGACGGACTTCTTCTCCATCTCTGCTCCCACGTCCTCGCCCAACCCGGCGCCTGGTCGACGGCCGGGCCGGCCGGCGGGTTCTCGGCGCGACAGGTTGCCGCCGCACTCGCGGTGGCTGGCGTCTTCACTTGGGCTGTCCTCCGCGAAGGGCGTCGCGCCTGTACCATGGTAGCGGGCCGGCGTTCGATGGGTCGCGGTCACAGGAGGAACGGCCGCCGATGACAGGCGTTCTCGACGGGGTGCGGGTGCTCGATTTCGGCCGCTACATCGCGGGGCCGTTCTGCGCGGCCCTCCTCGCGGACCTCGGGGCCGACGTGGTGCGGGTCGAGAAGGTCAGGGGTGGGGAAGACCGCTTCCTCGTGCCGCTGACCCCGGCCGGCGACGGGGCGCTCTTCATGCAGGTCAACCGCAACAAGCGGGGCATGACCCTGAACCCCTTGAAGCCGGAAGGGCGGGCGGTGCTGCGCCGGCTCGTCGAGGGAGCGGACGTGGTGGTGGCCAACCTGCCCGACCCCGCCCTGCGGGCGCTGGGGCTCGACTACGCTTCGCTCGCAGCCGTGAACGACCGCATCGTCCTGACCAGCGTATCGGCGTTCGCGGCGGGGGGGCCGTACTCGGACAAGGTCGGCTTCGACGGCGTCGGGCAGGCGATGTCGGGGTCGATGTACCTGTCGGGCCAGCCGGGCCAGCCCACGAAGAGCTACGTGCCGTGGGTCGACTTCGCGACCGCGCTCTCGGCGACGGTCGGCACCCTCGCCGCGCTCATGGCGCGCGAACGTACCGGCCGCGGTCAGGAGGTGCGAGGGTCCCTGCTCGGGACCGCTCTCACGGTCGCCAACGCGGCGCTCATCGAGCAGGCGGTGAACGCGCCCGATCGTGTCGCCTCGCTCAACCGAAGCCAGGTGTCGGCCCCGTCCGACACCCACCGCACGCGCGACGGCTGGATCCTCGTGCAGACCATCGGCCAGCCCCTGTTCGAGAAGTGGGCGACCCTGGTCGGGGTGCCGGAGTGGGTGGACGACCCCCGCTTCCGCGACGACATGGCGCGCGGCGACCACGGCGAGGTCATCAGCGGCCGGATGGCCGAGTGGTGCGCCGAACGCACGACCGCGGAGGCGCTGGCGGGCTTGGAGGAGGCCCGCATTCCCGCCGGCCCCGTGCTGTCGCCGCAGCAGACGCTCGACGACCCCCACGTGGCGGCGGTCGGACTGCTCAGGGCGCTGGCGTTTCCGGGAGCCCCGGCCCCCGCCCCCGTCGCCGACACGCCGTTCTCGCTGTCCGAGGGTGCGCCAGGCATCCGGAAGCGGGCGCCGGCCCTCGGCGAGCACACCGACGAGGTTCTCGGCGAGCTCGGGTACTCTGCGCCCGAGATCGTGGCCCTGCGCGCCGCCCGGGTGGTGTAGTCGCCGCGTTTCGGGGCTGTGCGCGAGCGCCGTTTTCTGGCAGCATGGGCTCGACCCGCGACGGGCGGCGCCGCAACGGCATCGAGCCCGACGACGTGCTGCCGGGCGATCCCATCCGGGTGCGCTGCCACCGCCTCAGGGACGGCTCGGGACGGATGCCTGCTCGGTTTCGTCACGCCGCTGCACGGCGACCCCGAGCGGGGGCACGGCGTCGAGAAGGAGTGGGACTAGTGAACCGTCTCGAGGAAAGCCGCCCATGGCGCGCCTCGTTTCCGCTGCAGTTGCCGACGGAAACTGGCGACAGGGCGGCAAACTCAACTCTGGGACAGTCCACCAGGAGCCCGCGCCGTAGAACCGCGCCGGCCCCTGGAGGGTTGATCGGACGTCGGGGGGCGGAGGCCGCGGCACGACCCGCGGTCGCGTTGGGAGTCTCGCTCGCGCGAAACTCCCGCGGCGACGACCGGCGAGCCCGGGCTACGGGCGCGGCGAGGCGGTGCGGCCGGACGAGCCGCCCGACGACGTGTAGCCGCCCGAGCTGACGGTTCCGCCCCCGCTCGATCCGCCCGACGAGCTGCCGCCGCTCGACCCGCCGCCGCCGCTGAAGATCCCGCCGCCGCCGCTCGTCCCGCGTGGCTGGGCGCGGCGCCCCCCGCCGTCGTCCCGCGGCGTGGTGGCGACCCGGGTGTAGCCGTAGCCCTCGTAGACCCGCCCCTGGCTGACGTCGGGCGTGTCCGAGATGATCGCTCCCGGGATGCCGGAGTAGTACGGGTCCACGTAGTAGTAGTCGCCCCATCCATACAGGGAACGATAGGGAGACCACCCGTAGTAGTAGCCGAACGGCGCCGCGTAGTACGGGTACCAGGCGTCGTAGCCGTAGCCGCCCCAACTGCCGAGGAATCCGCCCCCGCCGCCCCCGCCGCTCGGCGCGGAGCGTCGCACCGAGAAGTTCTCCGGGAACGACAGCGCCACCAGCATGTCGATGATGTCCCCGGGCACGCCGCCGTCGTCGAGCCGGATCAGGGTGCGTCCGTCGAGGTCGAACATCGTGCCGGTCTCCACCAGCAGCGCTTCGAGCACCGCGGGCTCGAGGGCGGCCGCGGCTTCGATGACGGCGTCGATGGACAGATCGGCGTCCCCGGTCCGGCCCGCCGCCGTCCGCGCCCGCGCCAGCAGATCGGGGGTGAGGGTCGGACCGGCCGCGCTCAGGGTGGTGACGTCGCCGGTGCGGCGGTAGCGCTTGACGGTGACCGCGGCCCGCTCCCCGGCCTCCACCAGCTCGAGCGCGAGCCAGGTCCTGCCGTCCGCCATCAGTCCTACCGCGGACAGCCGGCGGGCGTCGTCCCGGGCGCTGCATGCCAGCTCCGCCTGCGTGAACAGGCGGGCGCCGTCATCCGACCACCCGATGCGGCGACGGCCGCGGCACTCGCTCTGGTCGACTGGGTGCTCCAACCCGTCGGCCGAGAGGGTCTCCACGAGCATTTGCTCGCCGTCGGCCAGCGTCGTCACCACGACGTCGGTGGCGGGGGCCGGCGGCGCGGCCGGCGTCACGCACACCATGACGCTGTCGGCGAAAGCGGAGAAGTCGCCCGCCGCCTCCGGCAGGGCGCCGGCCTCCTCGACGAGCCGCCAGCAGCCGAGCCAAGGCAGCCAGCGCTGATCGACGCGGTTGATCGCAGACGACTCGCCGAGCGTTGACGGTTGGGCCTGTGCTGCGCCAGGCAACGCCATCCCGATGGCCGCGACGACGAGCGCCGCGGACCACGAGGCCCACCGGTCGGGCGGGTCGGAGGGAGCCCCGCAAGAGCGGGCCCGGGTCGTGATTCGGATCGTCATGTCTCACCTCGACGGATGGCCAGGCGCCGTGAGCGCCTGACAGCCTTCGCAACGGTTCCGCTGTGCTCGCGCGCGGTGCTCACCCTCTGAACCGTATCGTGCTTCGAGCGTCGTCCGGCCTCTCGTCGGCCTTGCCGAGCACGACCTCACGGGTCTCCGATGCGACCGCGTGGGTTCGCCGCCGGGCTCCTAGAACACGAACTCGAGGCCGCCGGTCATCTGCAGACCGCTCAGGTCCATGTCGCCGAAGTAGCTCCCGGTCAGCGCCGTTCCGGACCAGACACGGCGTGCCTCGGCGACCGCATAGAGTCGTGGCGTCACTCGGATGCTGGCCCCGGCGGCAACGTGCCGGGTCGCCGCCCACCCCCCCGATTGCAGCCGGTCGGTGAAGATCGGCGGAAAGTCCCCCCAGATCGGGTTCGTGTCGACGAAGTCCCCGACTTGCAGGAGCCGGTACCGGCGGGCGCCGACGCCGGCGCCGACATGGAGGGCCAGCGTGTTCGGCACCCACGCCAACCGCCCGATGCTGCGTCCTCGCGGCAGGATCCAGTAGCGCACGGTGGCGTTGACGGGTATCTGCCAGACCTCGGTCGTCTGGCTGATCGGCCGGCCGCCCTCATCCCAGTGCCGGTACTCCGACGGGGTGCGGCTCTGCGACGGGGATACGTCGAGCACCAGGTCGACCCTGGGGGCCAGCGAAAAACCCGCGAAGAAACGGAAGACCATCGTGTCGTAAGCGGTTTCGCCGATCGTCAGGTAGTCACGGAAGTCGCCGAGCAGGCCGCCGCCCGACGCCAGGAGCCAGCCGCTGGAGAATCCGACGAGGCCCCGAGGTTGGCCGAACAGGAAGTCGGGCCGGTTCCGGGAGGGATCGGGCTGTGCGGCGGCGAACCGCGCCGCCTCCGGCCCGTCCGCGGCGAACGCGGCCTCGCCCGGGGCGCCGACCTCGGGCGTGAGCGGCTGGGCGCCTGCCATCGGCGCCGCGACCGCGAGGTACGTCGCAAGCAACAGCCGGATGGTCGGTATCGGTGCGGCCATTCGTGTGGGCATCGGTCGGCTCTTCCTGCAAGAGGTCGATTGACTCGCACCACCTACCTATGCACTGACCGTACCACCTTCAAACGCCATTGTAGCAGCCGGGCCGCCGCGCCGACGGACACCGCGGAGAGCGCCGTCGACAGGTGTCCGCGCGGACGCCGTAGCCCGCCCCTCCACCCTCACGAGCATCTCCGGCGACGAGCAGACAAGCACAGTGGCAGGCGATGGGCCGCAGTCGATGGGACTCGCGATTGTCCCCCGCGGGTAACACGCCTGTCCACCGCGGCGGTCACGCGGTCCCGTCCCGCCCCCGGCGCGACCAGCCGGCACTAGCCGGCACTATAATGTCACTTCAACTCGTCACCACCCGGGGGGCCGCACGTGGAACGTTGCGGACCTCCGATCAGGGAACCGAGGCGCATTTCCAGGAGCATCTGATGAAGCGATTCCTCATCGTCGCGGCGGCGTTGACCCTGCTGGCCGCCGGATCGCCGGCCGAGGCGCAGTTCGACAGCGTCGGCTCGCTCGACTTCCCGACGTCCGGCTCTGCCGAGGCCCAGCAGCACTTCCTGCGCGGGGTCGCGATTCTCCACAGCTTCGGCTGGAAGCAGGCGATCGCGGAGTTCCAGGAGGCGCAGCGGCTCGACCCCGACTTCGCGATGGCCTACTGGGGCGAGACGCTGTGCTACAACCACCCGCTGTTCGGCTCGCCCGCCGACAACGACAACCCCCGGGCGGTGCTGAAGCGGCTCGGCGAGACGCGCGAGGAGCGGCTGGCCAAGGCCCCCACCGAGCGCGAGAAAGGGTTCCTGAACGCGGTCGAGATCCTGTGGGGCGAGGGCGACTACGACGACCGGCGGGTGGCGTACATGGAGGCGATGCTGCGGCTCGCCGAGCAGTATCCCGACGACGACGAGGTCGCCACCTTCGCCGCCGTGGCCACCCTCAGCGGGGCCCGCGCCCTCGACGACCGCACGTTCCGCTACGAGATGCGGGCCGGCTCCCTCGCCCTGCCCGTCTTCGAGCGGAACCGGGACCATCCGGGCGCCCCCCACTACGTGATCCACGCGTTCGACGATCCGATCCACGCGCCCCTCGCGCTGCCCTCGGCGCTGCGCTACGCCGAGATCGCGCCGGCCGTCGCCCACGCCCGCCACATGCCCACCCACATCTTCATCCAGCACGGCATGTGGGACCTCGTGTCGGGCCACAACCAGAGCGCCTACGACGCCGCCCGCGACCTGTGGGTGCCGGGCGACAGCGTCGGCGACACCGTGCACCCCCTCGACTGGGGTCAGTACGGCGACCTGCAGCTCGGCGACTATGCGAAGGCGCGCACGTGGATCGAGCGGCTGGAGATGGTCATCGAGGAGAGCGAAGGACAGACCCGCAGCGTCAACACGCTTCCGCTGCTGAACGCTCGCTACGTGGTCGAGACCGAGGAGTGGAACGTGCTGCCGGTGACCGACGACTCGCGGGCCGTCGAGCTGCTCGCCACCGGCATCAGCGCCGTCAAGACCGGCGACCTCGCCACCGCCGAGGCGGCGGCGGCCCGCCTGAAGGCGCTGGCCGAGGACGGCGGCCTCGGCGATCAGATCATGTACCGCGAGGTCGCCGCCCTCGTGCACGTCGCCAAGGGCGAGGCCGACGAGGCGACCGCCCTCATGGACGAGGCGATCGGGCTGACCGGCCGCATGCGGCTGCCCAACGGGGCGGCCAGCCCCGTCAAGCCGCCCTACGAGCTCTACGGCGAGATCCTCCTCGAGCTCGGCCGGCCCGCCGACGCGGTGGCGAAGTTCGAGACGTCGCTGGAGCGCATGCCGGGCCGGGTGCGGTCGGTGCTGGGCCTCGCCCGCGCCGCCGCGCAGACCGGCGACAGCGCCACCGCGGCCGAGCAGTACAACCTGCTGCTGTCCACGTGGCAGGGCCGCGACGAGCTGCCGGGTTACGACGAGGCCAGCCGGTACCTGCAGCAGACGAACGACCAGTAGCCGCTACGGCGGCCTGGGCGCGGCGATCAGGTGACGGGCGTGTCCCGCGGGGCACGCCCGTCACTCTTGCCGGTCGGTGCTGCTAGAATGGAGCAAGTGAACCGGAAGAGATGGCCACGCTCGTCTTCGATACACACAAGGCGGTGAAGGCGTTGCGAGACGCCGGTTTCGACGACTCGCAGGCCGAAGCCGTCACCGAGCAAATCAGCGCTGCGCTCAGCGAGAACTTGGCAACCAGGGATGATCTCGAGAAGCTTGAGTTGCGCCTCACGCTCAAGGTCTACGCCGCGGTCGTTGCAGGAGTCGCCTTGATCAAGGCGCTCGACTATCTGCTCGGCTGACCTGGCAGTCCATCGAACCGGCGTCTCGACCGGGATCGGTAGCCCGGCCCTACCAGCGGTCGAAGCGGACCAGCTCGCGGTCGATCATGTCGATGCGGGGCCGGCCCGAGGCGGCCATGTTCCTCGCCAGCTCGGTCTGCAGGATCTCGACCACCGTCTGCACCCCTTCCGCGCCGTAGGCGGCGAGGCCCCACATGGGCGGCCGCGCCACCAGCACCGCGGCGGCGCCGAGGGCGAGGCCCTTGAGCACGTCGGTGCCGCGCCGGAAGCTGCCGTCCACGAGGACCGGGACCCGGCCGGCCACCGCGTCCGCCACCGACGGCAGCACGTCGACGGGGAGGGCGCCGCCGACGCCGTGGTTGGAGACGACCAGCCCCTCGGCGCCCCGGTCGAGCGCGGTCTCCGCGCTCCCGACGTCCATGATGCCCTTCACGATCACGGGCACGTTCACCGCCGAGATGACCTCCTCGACGGCCGCCCAGTCGGGCGGCGCGGGCTCGCCGCTCTCGGAGACGCCGACGGTCACGCAGACCGCCCGGCAGCCCGCCTCGACCGCCCGCGCGGCGTCGTCCGCCAGCGTGGCCGCGTCGGAGTACTGCTGATACCAGACCGGCTCGTCGCTCGCCGCCGCCACCGCGTCGATGGCGTGCCCGCCGCGCCCGGTGGCGACCATGACCGCCTTGGCGGCCGAGGCCCCGCGCGCCGTCGCGAGCTCGCCGTCCGCGTGAAGCTGGTCCTGGTTGCCCACCGGCCCGACGATGATGGGGGCGAACATGTCGTGCCCGTACAGCGGCGTGGTCAGGTCGAGGTCCATCGCGTAGACCATCAGCCGCTGCCGCAGGGTCATCTTGTCGAACGACCGCCGGTGCCCGCCGCTGATGGCGTCGAACCGTAGCGGCGGCAGCACCAGCCGGGCCATTGCCTCGAACTCCGGCACGTTGACCAGCTCGAGCACCGGGGCGAGCCGGTCGTTGGGGGGCGCGCCGCCCCCGGGCTGGCCCTGGGCGCGGACGACGGGCGAGCCGCCGATGAACTTGCCGAGCTGGCGCAGGGAATCTCGTCGATCGACCGTCATCGTTGTATCGCCTCGGCTGTGCGCGGGAACGGCGTCCGCACTGGTGAATCTATACGAGATGGCGGCGCCGAGCCAAGGGGGAAGCACGCCTGGCCCGCCAATCGCCGCCTGTGGCGCCGCTTGGCGCCCAACCAACCCACGGCCGTTCCAAGGCTCAGACGGCCG
This sequence comes from Vicinamibacterales bacterium, assembly GCA_965207615.1. GTDB lineage: Bacteria > Acidobacteriota > Vicinamibacteria > Vicinamibacterales > UBA8438 > JAJEEA01. Next base: position 4,259,733 of record CBDBMZ010000003.1, on the reverse strand, counting down.
TGTCAGATGAGCCCTACGGTCCAGAGCACGTACACCACGACCATCGCGGTGACGCCGTTGACGAAGGTGACGCCGCCGTAGGACAGCAGGGCCGACTTGAGGGGCATGCGGGACAGCGACGCGCAGACCCAGAAGTAGCTCGAGTTCACGTACTTGATGATCATCGAGCCGGCCGCCCCCGCGAGCATCGTCGCCTCGGGGCTCAGCCCCAGCGTGTCCATCATCGGGGCGGCGACGGAGGCGGCGGTGATGACCCCGACCGTCGTCGACCCGGTGATCATGTTGCCGGCCACCCCGAGCACGAACGGCAGGAAGATGGCGGGGAGGCCGGTGGCGGCGACGGCCTGGGCGATGGCGTCGACGGCGGGCGTCTCCCGCAGGATCTGGCTCAGGGCGCCGCCGAGCCCCGTCACCATGATGATCATCGCCGACGCGCGCAGGGCGTCCTCGATCCACTGCCCGGTGCGCGCCTTCGCCTGGTCCGCCTTCGTGTTCCGGTAGGCGAGCAGCACCCCGATGCCGAGGGCGACGACCGGCCACCCGAGGTACAGCATGGCGACGTTGACGAGATGGTCCTCCGGCAGCGCGAACGCGGTCACGCTCTGGCCGGCGATGAGGCCGAGGGGAATGAGGATGGGGGCGTAGGCGCGCCAGGTCGACGGCAGCTCCGACGCGCGCCCCTGCTCGATGAACGACTGCCCCACGAACTCGCGCGACGGCGGCGACTCGATGTGCGGCCCCGCGAGTCGGGCGAAGACCCAGCCCGCGAGCGACGCGATCAGGGTGACGATGCCGCCGTAGAGGATGATGCGTCCGATGTCGGCGCCGACGAGGGCGACGGCGGCCAGCGGCCCCGGCGTCGGGGGAACCATGGCATGGGTGAGCTGCATCGCGCCCACGAGGCCCGTCGCCATCACGCTCATGTTGAGGCCGCTGTTGAGGGCGGCCGAGTGCACGAGCGGGTTGAGGATGAGGTAGCCGACGTCCGAGAAGATGGCGAGGCCGATGACGAAGCCGCTCAGGGTGAGGGCCAGCGGCATTCGCTTCTCGCCCACCCACCGGATCATCGATTCGGTGATCCGTTCGATGCCCCCGGTATGCTTGAGGGCCTCGGCCAGGATGGACCCGAGCACGATGACCACCGCGATGCCCTGGATGGTCCGGCCGAAGCCCTGCTCGAAGGCGTCGATGAACGCCCGCCGGTCGAGGCCGGGAATCAACGCGAACAGCGCGATGGGCACGAGCAGGGCGATGAAGACGTGCCAGTTGTAGCGGGTGATCAGCAGGAAGAGCAGCGCGACCACGGCGACGAGGCCGGCGATGGCGATGAACGCGCTTTCGGTGATCATGGTCTGTGAGCCTCGGCCGGGAGCCGTGGCCCGATCCTATATCAGCCCGGCCGGGTGCGGCATGACCCGCGGCGGAGCGGCGCCATGATCGTGATGAAGTTCGGCGGCAGCTCGCTGGCGACCAGCGACGCGTTGACCCGCGTCGCTGGGTTGATTGGCGACCGCGCGGCCTATGCGCCGGTGGTGGTGGTGTCGGCGATGGGGCGGACCACGGACGGTCTCGTGGCCGCCGCCGATCTCGCCGCGCATGGCGAGCTGGCGGGCGCCCGCGCGCGCGTCGCGGCCATACGCGACGACCTGCTGGCGGCAACGGCGCCGGTCCTCGCCGACGTGGCGGGTCTCGAGCGCCTCGTCGACGCGCACTGCGACGAGCTGGACCGCACGCTGGCCGAGCTCGCCGCCGGGGACGAGGGGGCGCGCCCGAGGCTGACGGACGCCGCGCTCTCCCACGGGGAGCGCATCTCCAGCCTCGTGATGGCGCGGCTGCTCGTCCAGCGCGGCCTCGACGCGGTGCACGTGGACGCGCGCGACGTGCTGGTGACCGACGACCGGTTCACCGAGGCCGCGCCGTTGTTCGAACCGACGAACGAGCGCCTTGCGCGCCTCGTCCGGCCGCACGCGGCGGCGGGCCGGGTGGCGGTGATGGGCGGCTTCATCGCCCGGACCGCGGACGGCCGCCCCTCGACGCTGGGCCGCGGCGGCTCCGACTTCAGCGCCTCCATCGTCGGAGCGGGGATCGGGGCCGAGGAGATCCAGATCTGGACCGACGTCGACGGGGTCATGACCGCGGACCCGTCGCTGGTCCCCGACGCCCGTCCCCTGCCGCGGCTCTCGTTCGCCGAGGCGTCCGAGCTCGCCTACTTCGGCGGCCGGGTGCTGCACCCCCGCACGGTGCTGCCCGCCGTCGAGCGGGACATCCCGGTGCGCGTGCTCAACTCCCGCAAGCCCGAGGTCGAGGGTACCCTCATCGTCGCCGCGTGCCCGCCGTCGAATCTCACCGTCAAGTCCATCGTCTACAAGGAGGGCATCACCGTCATCGACGTCCGGTCGACGCGGATGCTCATGGCCCATGGCTTCCTCGCCGCCATCTTCGAGGTCTTCGACCGGCTCGAGACCGCCGTCGACGTGGTGTCGACGTCCGAGGTCGCGGTGTCGCTGACCATCGACCGCACCGACCGGCTGGCCGACCTCGCGGCCGAGCTGCGGCGCATCGCCGAGGTGGAGCACACCGGCGGGCAGGCCATCGTGTGCCTCGTGGGCGAGGCGATCCGCGACACGCCGGGAGTGGGCGCGACCGCGTTCACCGCGCTGCGGGCGATCAACGTCCGCATGGTGTCGCAGGGCAGCGCCCGCACCAACTTCAGCCTCGTCATCGACGAGAGGGACGTGCCCGCCGCGGTGTGCGCCCTGCACGCCGCGTTCTTCGAGGCGCAAGGGCAGGGAGAGTGAACGAGCGCGTCATGCAGGAGCGGTGCTGCGACAGTCCTGTCACGTGGCGCCGGCTCCGGCCGGCGCGTCCCAGAGGACGGCGAGCTTCCTGCCGCTCGTCGCGCAGTCCCGCAGGTACAGGTTGATGAGTGTCTGGTATGGGATGCCGGTCTCGCTCGACAGGTTCTTGAAGTAGTCGACGGTGTCCTGATCGAGTCGGATCGTCACCTGTCGCTTCAGCCGCTTCTCGTACGGATTCCGTCGCCCCGCCGAGAAGTCGTAGTGTTCTCTCATCGCCTCACCCTGTGCCGCCTCGAAGGAAACACGGTGCTTGCGCCGATTCTGCGCGTTCTTTCGTTCGTCCCACTCGAAACGGAAATCGGCCAACCCGAGCAGCGTATAACTACATTGTAGTTGCAAGGCGGGTTCGAGACGACCGCCGAGCTCTACCGCCAGTCGTCGATGACGAAGAGGCCGGCCCGGTGGTAGCCGGGCTCGTGGGGGCGGTGCATGCACACGCCCTGGATGACGGTGCGGAAGCCGGCCGACCGCAGGGCGCGGTACGCTTCGACGCGGGCGAGGCTGACGCCGGCGTCGAGGTGCGCGAGGCGGCGGGACGCGGCCAGGGACAGGCAGGCGGCCAGCAGTTGCTCGAAGCGTTCGCCCGAGCCCGGCCCGGGTCGCGCCGCCCCGAACTTCACGTAGCAGCGTCCGGCCCCGGCCTCGGTGCCGGCGCCGCAGTGGCAGACCGCAAAGCCGTCCGGGCGGCCGGGGTCCCCGAGCAGCACCGTGTCGCCCAGCGACTGGCCGGCCGCCGCCTCGATCTCGCGCCGAAGGTCCAGCCCGTCGTAGAGCAGGGCGGTGAGGCGGCGGCAGGCGTCGAGCACGGCCGGCCGCTCGGCGGGGGCGAGCTCGGAGTAGCGGCGGCCGGGGTGACCCGCCGCGGGCTCGGACACCGGTCTGGACATGACCGCGGTCAGGTAGCGGGGCCAGAACCCGAACTTCTGGTACAGCCCCATGTGCTTCGGGCTGTGGGGGAAGGTGAACAGCCCCGCGTGGGTAACGCCCCAGGCGGCGAACAGGTCGAGGGTCGGCTCGAGCAGGCGCGAGGCGACGCCGCGGTCCCAGCGGTCCGGGGCGACCGTGAGGGGACCGAAGCACCCCACGCTGCCCCACCGGGTCGCGAGGTTCGAGCCCACCACCTCGCCGTCGATGAGCGCGGCGAACGCCGCGGACGGATCCGCGCGCGACCGCGACCGCACGAAGTCCCGGTCCGCCATGAAGCGGGAGGGGTCGGCGGCCCCGAGGAACTCGCCGAACGCGCGCTGCATGATGCGGGTGGCGGCGGGCAGGTCCGGCTCGCGCAGGGTTCGCACCTCGATGTCCGGCCCGCCGGGCCTCCGTCCCTCCGTCATCGTCGGCCTCCTTCCCCGGCGTTGACGCGCCGGATCCCCGCGACGGCCCGCGATAGAATGAGTGACCTTGCGTTCCTTGGTGAGGGTGGGGCGTCCAATCGCATTGCCCTTCGCCGCGGGCCGCCGGACCATGATGACACCGCGGTCGGTCGTTTCCCATTTCCGTGCGTGCCGCGCGCCCCGATTCCGAGTGGCCCCCCGGCGCGAACGTCGCGACGTTGCGGCCCCGGTCCGCCCCTGCTCGCCTTGACCCATGACCCAGACCAGTCTTCTCCGGCGCATGGCCGACTTCGACCTGAGCGACACCCAGCGGCAGGTGCGGGCGGCGGTGCGCGAGTTCGCCGAACGCGAGATCCTGCCCACCGTCGAGCGGAACGAGCGGGACGGGCGCTATCCTCGCGAGCTCATCGCCCGGCTGGCTCCCCTGGGCTACCTCGCGCCGCTCATTCCCGAGGAGTACGGCGGCTCGTTCAGCGACGTGGTGACCTACGGCATCGTCTGCGAGGAGCTCGCCCGCGTCGACTGGGTGGTCGCCTCCGCCGTATCGGTCGCCAACTCGCTGGTGGGCAGCGTGATCCTCAAGTTCGGGACCCCGGAGCAGCGGCAGCGGTGGCTCCCGCCGCTCGCCGCCGGCGAGATCCTGGCCTCGGCCTGCCTCACCGAGCCCGGCGGCGGCACCGACCTCGCGTCCCTGCGCACCCGGGCGCGCGCCGTCGACGACGGCTGGACGCTCACCGGCAGCAAGGTCTTCATCTCCCACGCGGCCGAGGCCGGGGTGTTTCTCGTGCCCGCGACCGTCGACCCCGAGCGGGGGCATCGCGGGGTCACCATGTTCCTCGTCGAGCCCTCGGCGCCGGGCATCGAGATCGCTCCGCTGCCGATGCGCACCCTGCAGCGCGACAACATCGCCGAGGTCCACTTCTCGGACGTGCGGGTGGGCGGCGACGCCCTCCTCGGCGAGGTGGGCCGGGGGTTCCCGATTCTCGGCTCGGCCCTCGACACCGGGCGGTTCTCGGTGGCGGCCCGGTGCGTCGGGCAGGCGCAGCGCGCCATCGACCTGACCCTGCCCTACGCGGGCGAGCGCCGCGCGTTCGGGCAGGCGATCGGCGAGTTCCAGATGGTGCAGCAGAAGATCGCCGACATGATCTGCCGGACCGAAGCGGCGCGGGCGCTCGTGTACCGGCTCGGCCGGATGAAGGACGCGGGGGTGGAGCGGTGCTCGATGGAGGCGTCGATGGCCAAGCTCACCGCGAGCGAGGCGGCCACGCGGAATGCGCTCGACGCCATCCAGATCTTCGGGGGCTACGGGTTTTCGGCCGAGTACGAGGTCGGCCGGCTGCTGCTCGAGGCCAAGACCCTCGAGGTCGGCGAAGGGACCAGCGAGCTCCATCGCAAGCTGATCGCCGAATACAGCCTGGGGCTGCGCTGACGTCCGCGCGGCGTCGCGTCCGCCGCGGCGGTCCGCCCCGGTGGGGCCGGCGTCCGCCGTTTTCGTGAATACCGGTCCTTCGTCTGCGTATGAGTCATGACGATGCGACACGAGGAGGCGGCGGCCCGGTCGTTGCCGAGGGTGCCCGCCCGGGCGTCACGGGCAGTGCGAGTGTCCTTCTCCATCGCCGCCTTGATGCTCGGGCTCGGGGCGGCGGTGGTGTGGCTGGGGCCGATCCTCGTCAGGCAGGTCGTCCGGCTGCTGAACTTCTCGGTGCAGGGATTCGTCTGGATCGTTGGCGGGCTCGAGCAGGGCCTCGACGCCTGGAGCCTCGCCGCGGAGATTGCGCGGGGGATCGGCGCCGGCCTGACCACGCCGGGGGTCGGGGCGGGTATCGTCCTCATCGAGATCGTCGGGGTCGCGGCGCTCTACGCGCTGCATCGGCTGCTGTCGAACGACAAAGGGGCGGGGCGATGATCAGGGGTACCGTCGGACGGGGCGCAACGCCCTTGGCCCCACGGACCGGTCGACCTCGGCGGGGCGCCTGCCTCGGGCTCATCGGCGTGCTCGCGGCGGGAGCGCCGCTGCTCGCGCAGCCTCCCGGGATCGAGGGGCTGCGGGAGGAGGTGGAGGCCGGGTACCGGGTGATCGCGACGAGCGGCGGCATCGGGCTGCTGCCGCGCGACGACGGGGGCGTCGCGTTGATCGAGCTCCGGGGCGAGGCCGTCTACATCGATGGAGACGGCCCGTTGAGCGTGCAGGGGCTGACCGACGCGCTCGGCGGCGCCGCCGCTCCGCTGCTCCGGTTGCGGCGTCTCGACGCGGGGCAGCAGCGATCGGTCCTGGGGTTGCCGCCGGCGACTGCCGCCGGCGAGGGCACGGCCGCCGTCCCTGATGACGAGGCCGCTGCGGCCGACGACGCTGATGACACGGCGGTCGGCGATGCCGTCGCCGCCGCCGATGACGCGGCGGCGCCCGACGAGGCCGCCGCAAGCGCCGACGAGGTGGTTGCGGCCGACGACGCCGACCTCCCGGCCGTCGAAGCCAACGCCGCCGCCGAGCCCGGGGCGGCATCCGCAGCCCCCCGTGCGCCTCCGCCCCCCCCCGCGCCTCCGGCCCCCCCCGCGCCTCCGGCTCCCCCCGCGCCTCCCGGAGCGGATCGGCAGCGCCGCACCGTGCGGGGCGACATCGTGCGCTTCGGCGGGTACGTTCACGTGCCCGCCGACGAGCGGTTGTCCGGCGACGTGGTCCTGATCGGAGGCAGGCTGCGGGTGGACGGAGAGGTCACCCGGGATGTCGTCGTGATCGGCGGGTCGGCCGAGTTCGGACCCGAGGCCGTGGTCCGGCGCAACGTCACCGTCGTCGGCGGCCGCGTGACGCGGCATCCCGACGCCCGTTTCGAGCGGGAGCTGAACGAGGTCGGCTTCGGAGGGCTCGACCTCAACCTGGGCGGTTTCGGGAACGGGTTCTGGTGGCCGCGCCCGTCGGCGTTCTACCGCTCGTCGAGCGAGCTGATGGAGACGTTCGTCCGGTTCGCGTTCCTCGGTCTGCTCGGGTCGGTGGTGCTGCTGGTCGCGTCCGGCAGCGCGCGCCGCGTGGCCGACCGGGTGACCCGGGAGCCGGTCAAGGCCGGCGTCGTCGGGTTCTGCGCCCAGCTTCTGTTCCTCCCCCTGTTGATCATCGGGAGCGTGGTGCTCGTCATCACCCTCGTCGGCATCCCGTTGCTGGCGCTGATGCCGCTGGTCGTGGTCGCGGCCTTGGTAGTCCTCCTGCTCGGATTCACCGGCGTCGTCCAGCTCGTCAGCCGGCTGTTCGCCCGGGGGCAGCGGTCCGACCTCGTGCTGTTTTGGGTCGGCCTGGTGCTCTTGATGGCCCCCGCGCTCTTCGGCGACGCGCTGGATCTGATTGGCGGGCCGTTCCGCTTCTTCGCGGTGATTCTCGGAGTGACCGGCTTCCTCGTCGAGTACCTGGCCTGGACCGCGGGCTCCGGGGCCGTCATCCTGAACTGGTTCGGCGGCGACGCGGCGGTCGCCGCGGGGCCGCCACCGCCCATCCCGCCCCAGGCTTCGACGTCGCCGCCCCTGCCGCCGCCCGCGAGTCCCGCCTGACCGCCCGCGGCGCGCGGCGGGCGATCAGCGGCCGGGGCCGGCCGGTTCCGCCCGGACCTCGCGCAGGGACGCCCCGAACGCCGCGTCCCAGCGGGCGATGGTGCGGGCCGGTCCCGTCAGCTTGAAGAAGTAGGGGCCGGCCGGGGTTTCCACCACCGCGGCGAGCAGCCGGAAGTCCGGCTTGTCGAAGCGCTCGGCCGCTCCCGGGCGGACCGACGCCACGTACGTGCCCGGCACGTCGAGGAGGGTGACGTCGAGCCCGTTGGCGTCGAACGCGGTCGTCGACGCGACCTCGAAGGACGAGCGGCCGTCGGGCTGCTCCATCTGGCCGATCCACCGCTGCAGGTTGGCCTCGACCGTGCCGCCGCTCCCGCCGAAGTAGAACACCACCAGCTCGCCGTCCTCGGGGTCGCCGGGGACCCTCGGCAGCCGGAACTGCGCGACCCGCATCGGCGACGCGGCCGGCTCCTCGATCCATTCGGCCGGCGGCTCGTAGCGCAACGCCGGCTGGGCCGCGACGGGCGCGGCGAGGGCCCCCGCGAGGACGGCGATCATGGTGAGGCGGAACCTCGGGCTGCTGGACATGGCGCGATCGTACCATGGGACCCGGCCGCAGTATGATCCGTCCGATGATCACGACGACCAGTCACCACGTGCAGACCACCGGCCAGGGGGACGTGCACGACATCACCGGCCTCGTGGCCCGCGTGGTGACCGAGTCCGACCTGTCGAGCGGCCTCGCGACGGCCAGCGTCGTCGGATCGACGGCGGTGGTGACCACCATCGAGTTCGAGCCGGGGGCGGTTGCGGACCTGAACCGGCTCCTCGACGGGCTCGCGCCGCGGGACGGCGACTATGCCCACCACGCGCGATGGGGGGACGACAACGGATCCAGCCACGTGCGGGCGGCGCTGATGGGGCCCTCCCTCACCATCCCGTTCGAGCGGGGGAAGCTGCTCCTGGGCACGTGGCAGCAGATCGTGCTGCTCGAATGCGATACGCGCCCGCGCCGGCGGCCGTTCGTCGTCCAGCTCATGGGCGAGTAGAGCCCGCGCCGTCACCATGATGCTCGAATGGACCCGGGAGACGCTCGAGAACGGCCTCGACGTCATCGTGCACGAGGACCACCGGTGTCCCATCGTGGCCGTGAACCTCTGGTACCACGTCGGCTCCCGGAACGAGTCTCCCGGCCGGACCGGGCTCGCCCACCTCTTCGAGCACCTGATGTTCGAGGGCTCCCTCCACCACGACGCGAACTACTTCACGCCGCTGCAGCAGGCGGGGGCCGCCGTCAACGGGTCGACCAGCTGCGATCGCACGAACTACTGGGAGGTCGTCCCCGCGAACGCCCTCGACCTCGCCCTGTGGCTCGAGTCCGACCGCATGGGGTACCTGCTGCCGGCCCTCACCGCCGGGAAGTTCGACAACCAGCGCGACGTGGTTCTGAACGAGCGCCGGCAGCAGTACGAGAACCGGCCCTACGGGCTGGCGCTGATGGCCCTCATGCCCGCGCTCTTCCCGCCCGACCACCCGTATCACTGGACGACCATCGGGGAGGTCGCGGACCTCCGAACCGCCACCCTCGAGGACGCCCGCGCGTTCTTTCGCACCTGGTATCACCCCGGCAACGCCTCGTTGACGGTGGCCGGCGACGTGGACACGGGGGCGGCGATGGCGGCGGTGCGGCGCCACTTCGAGGAGATTCCCGCCGGGCCGCCCGGGCGCCGCGCGGGGCGGCCGCGGAGCGGTTCGTCGGCGCCGGACGCGCCGGTCCCGCCGGACCCACAGGGGGGGGAACGACGTCTGCTGCTCGAGGACCGCGTGGAGCTGCCGCGGCTGTACCTGGCCTGGCGGACGCCGGCGCTGTTCGACGAGGGCGATGCCGGGATGGACCTGCTGGCCCACATTCTCGCCGGCGGCAAGACCTCGCGGCTGTACCGGGCGCTGGTGCACGACCGCCGCATCGCCACCGACGTCAGCGCCGCCCAGGGCTCGCGGGAGCTGAGCGGCTGGTTCTGCGTCACCGCGACCGCCGCCCCCGGCCGCGGCCTCGCCGAGCTCGACGACGTGATCCGCGACGAGCTCGCGGCCCTCGCCGCCGACGGTCCCGACGCGGACGAGCTCGAGCGCGCCCTCGCCCAGGTGGAGGCGCAGTTCGTGTACGGCCTCCAGACGGTGGGCGGCTTCCACGGGCGGTCCGACCAGCTCAACGCCTACAACGTCTACACCGGCGACCCGGGCTTCCTGGACCGCGACCTCGCCCGGTATCGCGAGGCCGGCGCGGCCCACTTGCGCGACCTCGCCCGGCGGCTGACGCCGGCCGGCCGGGTGGCGCTCGGCATCGTGCCGGCCGGCGAGGCGTCGCGGGGGCTGGCCGGATCGGCCGTGGCGGAGGTCTCGTGACGGCGGGCGTGGACCGGACGCGGCTGCCCCGGCCGGGTCCGGCCGCGGCGGCGCGGTTCCCCGCCGTGGCCCGGCAGCGCCTGGCCTCGGGGATGGCCCTGCACACGGGCCGGCATCCGGGGCCGCCGGTGGTCCACTGGCTGCTGCTGTGGCGCGCCGGCGCCGCCGCGGATCCGCCGGCGCAGCCGGGCCTCGCCGCCCTCACCGCCGACCTCTTCGACGAGGGCACCGAGACCCGGTCCGTCCTTGAGCTGCACGGCGCCCTCGACCGGCTCGGCGCCCGACTCGGCGTTCAGGTCGGCGCCGATGCCACGATGGTGTCCCTCACCACCCTCGAGCGCCATGCCGCCGAGGGGCTTGTCCTGCTCCTCGAGATCGTGACGCGCCCCCGTTTCGCGGCCGGGGACTTCGACCGGGTGCGCGACCTCCGGCGCAGCCGGGTGCGACAGATGCGCACGGTTCCCGCCGCCGTCGCGGAGCGCGTCTACCTGGAGACCCTGTACGGCGGGCACCCCTACGGGCACCTCGGCATCGGCACCGACGAGGCGCTGTCGCGGATGACCGCCGACGACGTCCGGCGCTTCCACCGCGAGCGGTACCGGCTCGGCGCCGCGACGTTGATTGCCACCGGGCCCTTCCCGGACGAGGCCTTCGCCGACATGGCGGAGCGGGCCGTGGGGGCCCTGCCGGCGGCAGCGGCGGACGCGCCGGAATCCGATGCGGCGCCCGCCGCCGGCGCGCCGGGGCCGCCGCCGGCCCGGCTCGTGCTCGTCGACCGCCCCGGGGCGGTGCAGTCGGAGCTGCGCATCGGCCACGTGGCGGCGGCCCGCCGGACTCCCGACTATCATGCGCTGCAGGTGCTCAACATGGTGCTGGGCGGGCAGTTCGTCAGCCGCCTCAACCGGAGCCTGCGTGAGGAGAAGGGGTATACCTACGGCGTGCGGACGGCGTTCCAGTTCCGGCGGGCGCCCGGTCCGTTCGCGATGCAGGGCAGCGTGCAGGCCGACGCCACCGTCGAGGCGATCCGCGAGGTGCTCGAAGAGATGGACGGGATCGGCGGCCGGCGGCCGCCGACGCCGGCGGAGCTCGAGCTGGCGCGGTCGGCCCTGACCCGGGGGTTCGCGCGGGGGTTCGAGACGGCGGGGCAGGTGGCGCGGGGCGTCGCCCAGCTCGTGCAGTACGATCTGCCGGCCGACGAGCACGACCGGTTCGTGCCCGCGGTGGCCGCGGTCGACGCGCCGGCGGTGACCGCCGCCGCCGCGTGTCACCTGCGAGCCGAGCGCGCGGTCGTCGTGGTCGTGGGGCCCGCGGGGCAACTGGAACGGGGGCTCGCCACGCTGTCGCTCGGCGATCCGCGACGCGTGGACGAGCCGGGGGGCGCCCCGCCGGGGAGAACGCGAGTATGAAGGCTGTCCGCTTCCACGAGCACGGCGGGCTCGACGTGCTGCGGTGCGAGGAGGTTCCCGATCCGGAGCCGGCGCCGGGCGAGGTGCTGGTGCGGGTGCGCGCGTGCGCCCTCAACCATCTCGACCTGTGGCAGCGCCGCGGCATCCCCGGCGTGCCGTTGCCCCATTGCCCCGGCACGGACATCGCCGGCGAGGTGGTGCGGGGCGAGGCCCCCGGGGTCGGCGAGGGCGTGCGGGTCTTCCTGCAGCCGGGCATCAGTTGCGGCCGGTGCGTCGCCTGCCTCAACGGCCGGGACAATCTGTGCCGGAGCTTCGGCCTCGTCGGCCACCAGTCGGAGGGGGGCTATGCCGAGCTCGTCACCGTCCCCGTCGAGAATGTGGTGCCGATTCCGGACGGCATCGGTTTCCTGGAGGCGGCGGCGTTCCCTCTCACGTTTCTCACCGCATGGCACATGCTGGTCACGCGGGCGCAGCTTCGGCCGGGCGAGACGGTCCTCGTCCTCGCCGTCGGCAGTGGCGTGGGGCAGGCCGCGATCCAGGTGGCGCGGGCCCAGGGCGCCCGCATCATCGCCACCGCCGGCTCGCCCGAGAAGATCGAGCGGGCGAAGGAGCTGGGGGCCCACGAGGTCATCGACCACTACCAGGAGGACATCGCCCGGGAGGTGCGGCGGTTCACCGACCGCCGGGGCGTGGACGTGGTCTTCGAGCACGTCGGGCAGGCCACGTGGGAGCAGTCGACGAAGAGCCTGCGGCGGGGAGGACGCCTCGTCACCTGCGGGGCCACCACGGGTCCGGTGGGGTCGCTCGACATCCGGCATCTGTTCACGCGGCAGATCTCGCTGATGGGGTGCTACGTCGGGTCGAAGGGGGAGCTGCTCGAGGCGGCGGAGCTGTTCTTCGACGGCCGTTTTGCGCCCGTCGTCGATCGGACCTACCCCCTCGACGAGGCGGCCGAGGCCCAGGCGCGGCTGGAGGACCACGCCCAGTTCGGAAAGGTGGTCCTGGTGCCCTGAGGGGTGGTTCGGGTAAACCAATCCCCGCGATTTCGCGTCCTAAGGGATCGATGTCCGGGAGTACGTCCATGCGGAGCCTCGCCCGGATCAGCGTGAGCATCGTCGGCGTCGTCGGCGTGCTGGCGGTCACGGTGGCCGGGGCCACGATCTGGCTGCTGCTGACCGATCCCGTCACCGTGGCCGACGCGGTCAGCGAGGAGGACGTGACTCCCCTCGTTCGCGAGCTGGCCGCTGTCGTCTACGAGGCCATCCGGCGCCTCCTCGGATACCTCTAGCCCGCCAGTCGTCGCCTCCGGCTCCGCCTGGCCCCGAGCGACCCTCCAGGTCCACTGGAGTCCCGTGACCGGGAATCGCTTCGTGAGCCTGACGCTCGCGCTGGCACTCGGGCGCCTCTGCCCGCGGCCGGCCGCCCGTCTACAGGTTGCGCCGCAGGAACTGGATCAGGACGTAGCCGTCGACCCACTTGAACGGCGCCTCGCCGGTCGTGTAGTGTCCGCACGGCAGCGCGAAGACCCGGGGGCGGAGCCCGCGGCGATGGAGCTCGGCCACGAACCGGCGGGACAGGTGGACCGGGAACGTCAGGTCGTAGCGCGCGTACACCAGCAGCACCCGGGTGCCGCGCAGCCGGTCGACGTAGGGGAGCGGGCTGATCGGGAGCCACAGGCGGCGGAGCCGGTCGAGCTCGATCGCCCCGTCGAGGCCGGCCCGCACGTGTTCGGTGGAGAGGCCGCCCCAGACCACGTCGGCGAAGTACGGCGACACGTGGTTGAGGGCCGCGGCCGTGATCCGCGGCTCGTGGGCGGCCGTGAGCGAGGCGAGGCACGACCCGAGGCTGCTGCCCAGGATGCCGATGCGGTCGTGGCCCCGGGCGTCGAGCCACGCCACCGCGCGGCGGGCGTCGAGGACCGCCTGCCGGTTCACCTGCAGGGTGCGGCCGACGTTGGCGCTGACGATGTAGTCGGCGCGCTCGAGCTCCGGCGGCATGCGGGCGTCGTGGTAGGGCAGGCTCAGGCGCAGGGCGCTGATGCCGACCCGGGCGAGGAAGCGGCACAGGCCGACGTGCCCCTCCGCGTCCGCGTTCCACTGCGGCAGGACCAGCACCGCCCGCCCGCGGCCGCCCGAGTCGGCCGGGAAGTACCGGGCGTGCACGGTGTTGTTGGCGGCGTGCGGGGTTTCGATCTGGCTGGGGAAGGTCAGCCGGTCGCCCCGCAGCGCGTAGCCGGGGCACGGCGCCGATGCGAACCAGTCGGGGTCGGCCAGGGCCGCCGCCGCCGCCCGTTCCAGGAGCCGCGCAGGGTCGACGGACGGACCCCCGGGGTCGTTCAGCCAGTCGGCCCCCCACTCGAAGGGCCGCACCACGCGGTTCGTGGTGGCGGCGGCGAGCCGCCGCTCCCACGCGTGAAAGAATCTCTCGATCACTTGTCCGGTTCCAGCATGAACGCCAACCTCTTCACCAAGGAGTCGCGATGGGCATGACGACAGTCGGCGTCGGCGAGGCTCGACGCCTGCAGACCGAGGAAGGGTACACGTACGTCGACGTGCGGTCGGTGCCCGAGTTCGAGAACGGGCATCCCGAGGGGGCCTGCAGCGTGCCGCTGCTGCACTTGAACGTCGAGACCCGGCAGATGCAGCCGAACCCCGACTTTCTCGCGGTCATGCAGGCGAGCTTCCCCCGCGACGCCAAGCTGCTCGTCGGCTGCCAGATGGGCGGCCGCTCGGCCCGCGCCGCGCAACTGCTCGCGAGCGCCGGCTACGAGACGGCGGTGAACGTCGACGGCGGCTTCGGCGGTCGCCGGGACCCCGCCACCGGGCAGGTGTTGGCCGAGGGCTGGGCCGGGGCGGGCCTGCCGGTGGAGACCGCCGCCTCCGCCGACCGGGGCTACGAGGCGCTCCGCCGGAAGGCCGCCGAGGGGAGCGGGCAGGCCGGAGAGCGGTGACGCGCAGGCGGTGACGGTTCAGTCGGCCAGCGCCGCCTCGCACGCCTCCGCGACGTCCAGCAGGTGGTCGGTTCGATGCCGCCGTCCGACGAGCTGCAGGCCGCACGGCAGCCCGCCGCCGGTCGATCCGCAGGGGATGGAGACGGCCGGGTGCCCGGTGGCGTTGAAGAGCTGGGTCAGCCGGAGCATGAGGGGTCGCAGCGGCTCCGGACGGCCGTCGATGTCGACCGTCCCGGCCCCCAGCCGCGGTGCCGGCATCGCGAGGGCCGGCAGCACGAGGGCATCGCGGCCGTCGAGCGCTGCGTCGACGGCGTCGGCGAGCACGGCCCGCCCGCGCTGAGCGCGGACGTAGTCTTCGGCCATCACGTAGCGTCCCAGCTCGAGCCGCAGCCGCACGTCGGGGCAGTAGAGCTTCGCATGGCGGTCGAGGCCGTGCCCATGCACGGCGGCGGCCTCGGGCAGCAGGAGGTGCAGGCACACCGCGGGGGTGTTCTCGGCGTGGCGAATGGGCGCGTCCTGAACGTCCCATCCGGCGTTGCGCAGGCGCTCGAGGGCCCGCTCGAAGGACTCCCGGACTCCCGCGTCGAGCCGGTCCAGGAAGAACGGGCGGGGGCAGCCGAGCCGCCGCGTCAGCGGATCGCGCGCGGCGGCGCGGTCCGGGACGGCCGGCCGCAGGGCGCGAAACACGAGCCGGACATCGGCCACGCAGCGTGCGAGCGGTCCCGCGTGGTCGAGGCTCGGCGCGAGGGGGACGACGCCGTCGCACGGCACCTCGCCGAAGGTCGGCTTCAGCCCCACGAGGCCGCAAGCGGAGGCGGGGATGCGGACGGACCCGCCGGTGTCGGTCCCGACCGAGGCCCAGGCCATGCCCGCGGCCACCGAGACGGCCGAGCCGCTGCTCGAGCCGCCGGGCGAGCGGCCGGGGTCGAGGGGGTGGCGGGCGGGGCCGAACGCCGAGTCCTCGCCGGTGGTGCCGAACGCGAACTCGTGCAGGTTGCACTTACCCACGATGACCGCGCCGGCCGCCCGCAGTCGCGCCACCACCGCGGCGTCGGCGTCCGGTGGCGGGCCCGCCGGCACCCGCGAGGCGGCGGTGGTCGGCACCCCGGCGACGTCGATGAGGTCCTTGATGGAAACCGGCACGCCGTGCAGCGGCCCGCGGTACCGGCCCGACGCAATCTCCCGCGCCGCCCTGTCGGCCTCGGCCCGGGCCGTCTCGTCCAGGATGGCGGTGAAGGCGTTGAGGTCGCCGTCGCGATCCCGGATGCGCTCGAGGGCGGCGTCGAGGACCTCGCGCACCGCGGCCTCCCCGGTCCGGACCGCGGCCGCGATCCGATGAAGCGGCCTATCGCACCAGGAGGTCGTCACGGCCCTTCCCGGCCGGGCGGCGCGGGGCCCGGCTCAACCGCCTCCCGGTTCCAGGACGCGCCCCGCAACTGTCGGGTGGCCGTGGCCAGCGCGGCGAGGCGCGGCGTCAGCTCGGGCAGGCCCCGCCGCTCGGCGTCCTCCGTTGCGGCACGCAGCCACGCTTCGATGGTCATCGAAGCTTGACCGACAGCGCGAGGCCGTCCCCCACCGGGAGGAAGCTGGTCAGGAGACGAGCATCCCCCGGGAGCCGCCGGTTGCCGGCGGCGACCGCGTCGGCCGGCCGGTCGAGTGAGCCCGCGAGCCCGGCCTCGATCTCGCCGGGCCGGAGCACGTTGCCGGTCGCCAGCATGCCGCCGGGCCGGAGCAGGGTCACGAGGCGGTCGAGCGGCGGTCCGTCCTGCCGCCGGTCGCCGGCGTTGAAGATCGCGTCGAAGGGGCCGGCGACCTTGTGCACCATGCGGCCGGCGTCGCCGACGATGACGTGGGCGTGGTCGCCGAGCCCCGCCGCCTCGAGATGGGCCCGCGCCATCGCGGCCCGTCGGGGATCGCGCCCGATCGAGAAGAGGGCGCCGTCGTCGGGCAGGGAACGGGCGAGCCAAAGGGCGGCGTAGCCGTTGTCGGTGCCGATCTCCAGCACGCGGCGGGCGCCCGCGGCCAGGACCACCGCCTCTAGGAAGCGCCCGACGGTGCGGCCGACGATGGGCAGGCTCTCCGCCCGCGCTTCCGCCGCGGCGCGACCCAGAAACGGATCCTCCGGCGTCAGCGACGCGAGGTAGTCGTCGATTCCCGGCGTGGCGATCATGGGATCAGACCATCGCCTCGTCGTGCACCGTCTCGCCGCGCTCGAACCGATCGGGCGCGAAGGGGCCGACGTCGACGGTCTCGGTCCGGCCGAGGCGGATCAGCTCGGACAGGACCTTGCCGACCGCGGGGGCGATCATGAGGCCGTGCCCGCTGTACCCGTTGGCGAGGACGAGGCCGGGGGCGGCCGGGTGCTCGCCGAGCAGGGGGTTGTGGTCGGGGGTCATGGCGTAGAGGCCCGCCCACCCCTCAAGCATCTCGATCGGGGCCAGCCCCGGCATCCGGGCCTGGAGCGGCGGCCGGAAGTCCGTTTTCCAGCGGGAGTGGTCGCAGGCGAAGTTCTCGCCGGGGGGCTCGTCGAGCTTCGTGCAGGCGACCACCAGGCGGTCGGGCCCCGGGCGCCCGCCCGTGTCGTCGTGCCGCCAGTGCACCCCGGAGGGATCGACGATCATCGGGAGCCGGTACGGGAGCCGCGCCGGCAGGGCGCACCGGAACAGGTGCTGGCGGACGGGCTCGACCGGCAGGTCGAGCCCCGCCATCGCCGCGAGCCGCCGCGCGAACGGCCCCGCCGCGTTGACGACGACGTCGGCCGCCATCCGCTCGCCGTCATCGAGGACGACTCCGGCGACGCGGCCCGCCCGCCGCGTCAGATCGACGACCTCGGCGGCGACGTAGCGGACCCCGGCCGCGGCCGCGGCGGCGCGGAACCCCGCGAGCACCTCGCGTGGCTCGCCGTAGCCGTCGTCGGGGCCGAACACGCCGAACCGGATGTCGTCCAGCCGCAGGTCGGGGGCCATCGCCCGGATGTCGTCCACCTCGAGGCGCCGCACGCGCGCCCCGAGCCGGCGCTGCCGCTCGAGCCGGGCCGCGAAGCGGTCGGACGCCGCCTCGTCGACGAGGAAGAGGTAGCCGCGCTGGCGGAAGTCGGCGCGGGGCGCGTGGCCGGGCACCCGCATGGCCCGGTCGAACGCGGCGTAGAACCGCGTGCCGTACTGCGCGAGCCGGATGTTGACGGTCGAGCTGAACTGCTGCCGGATGCCGCCCATGGCGAGGAACGACGAGGCGCGCGCGTAGGTGGCGTCGCGCTCGACGACCATCACGGGGCCGGGATGGCCGTCGCGCACGAGGTGGTACGCGATGCTGGAGCCGATGACCCCGCCGCCCACGATCACGACGGACCTCGCCGTCCCTGTCATCGCCGCCTCTCCCGCCGCCCGGCGCGGCCCGGGGCCGGTTCTCGGGCCCGGTCCCGCGGCGGGCGCCCACGCTCCAGGTAGTGCTTGAGGGCGACGAGCGAGGTCTCCCAGCCGGTGCTGATGACGCGGTAGTAGCGCTCCCAGCGCGGCCCCTCGTCGGAACCGCTCTGCCGGATCTGAAGGCGGGTGGTGGTGCCCCGCGTCCGGCAGCGCACGTCGAGGGCCATCGGTCCGAAGGCGAGGGAGTCGGGCGTCAGCCAGTAGGCGCCGGCGAGCGAGAACGCCCGTCCCGGACGATAGTCCATCACCGTGCCGTAGAACACCCCGCCGAGGGTGCCGAGCAGCTCGTCGCGGAACGGGGTGGCGTCCCATTCGACGGCGTAGATTCCGAGGGGGCGGGGCATGGTCACGGAGCGGACGGTATCCCACCACACCGGCAGCGCCGACGGGTCGAAGAAAGCGCCGAGGACCGCCTCGGGCCGCGCGGTGATCGGGATCGTGTGCTCGAACTCGAGCGGAGGAGGGGGAGTGGCCATGTCGGTCAGGGGGCGGGCTGCTTCCGGTCGGCGTTCGATCGTCCGGTGGGCGTGTCAGTACGACAGATAGCGCTCGCGCAGTCCGCGAAACCCGTCGACGTCCGCCTGCCATGCCTCGGCGATCGCGGTATGGGGCACGTCGTCGTCCAGGGACCGCCGCAGCGCGTCCGAGCCGGACAGGATGTCGATGGGCGGAATCAGCGCTTCGTACTCGTAGGGCGGCTCGCGCCACGCGAACCGGTCCGGGTCGAGCCGGCGGCAGGTCTGCAGGAAGGCCACCGCGGTGAGGACCGGCCGGAACGCGGCACGGTCGGTCACGTGGATCTGGCAGCCGCCGCAGGTCTTGCCGGCGTGCTTCTGGAACGTGGGCTGGAACTCGGCGGGGCGGAACCAGGTCCCCGGCAGGGCGAGGTTGTTCATGGCCGCGGCCAGCCGGTGCGCGTCGAGCCACGGCGCCCCCGCGATCTCGAACGGCCGGGTGGTGCCGCGGCCCTCCGACAGGTTGGTGCCCTCGAGCAGCACCATGCCGGGGTAGACGACGGCGCTGTCGAGCGTGGGCAGGTTCGGCGACGGCAGCACCCACGGCAGCCCCGTCTCGTCGTGGTACAGGTCGCGGCGCCAGCCCGCGACGGGCAGCACCTCGACCGACGCCCCCAGCCCGAAGGCCTCGTTGCACAGGCGGGCCAGCTCGCCGATGGTCAGGCCGTGGCGCAGGGGTATCGGGAACAGCCCCACGAACGACTCGAAGCCCGGCCGCAGCATCGGGCCCTCGACGGCGGCGCCGCCGATGGGGTTGGGCCGGTCGCAGACGACCACCGGGACGCCCTCGGCGGCGCACGCCCGCAGGCAGTTGGTCATCGTGTGGATGTAGGTGTAGACGCGGGTGCCGACATCCTGCAGGTCGATGACGAGCAGGTCGATCTCGGACAGCATCGCCGGCGTCGGGGTCCGGGTCTCGCCGTACAGCGAGTACACCGGCACGCCGAGGCGCGGGTGCCGCGCGTGGTTCGTCTCGATCATGTTGTCCTGCACGTCCGAGCGGAACCCGTGCTGGGGGCCGAAGAGGGCGGTCAGGGCGCCGCCCGGCGCCGTCGCCGCGACGTCGACGACGTGTCGGCGGTCGGCGTCCAGCGAGGCGGGGTTCGCGACGAGGCCGACGCGCCTCCCACCCGCCCGCGCGCCGAGATGCGCCGCCAGCCGCGCGGAACCCGTGGTGACCGGCATGTACCGATTATACGGGGCGGCCCGGCGTACGGGGCGCTCCCGCCGCCATGCTATGATTCGCGCACTCGGGCGCCAGTGGCGAGCGCCCGCGGGGCTGCAATTCGGGCTCCGAGTGCCCGGTGGCTCCCGCCGGGCCGCCACCTCAAGACCAGGACGCCGTCCTGCCCCCCTGGCGGGCGACTTCCCGGGGTGTGCCCCCGGCATGGAGGATTGAGCCGCAGTGGCCAACGCCGAGCTGCATGCCGATCTGAGGACCGCGGTGCGCGAGCTCTGCGCGCGCTTTCCCGATGCCTACTGGCGCGAGCTGGACGCCCGTGAGGCGTACCCGGAGGAGTTCGTCCGCACCCTGACCGAGGCCGGCTACCTCGCCGCCCTGATACCCGAGGAGCTGGGCGGGTCGGGGCTCGGCATCGCCGAGGCGTCGATCATCCTCGAGGAGGTCAACCGGTCGGGCGGCAACTCCGCCGCCTGCCACGCCCAGATGTACATCATGGGCACCCTCCTGCGGCACGGGTCCGAGGCGCAGCGCCGCCACTATCTCCCGAAGATCGCGAGCGGCGAGCTGCGGCTGCAGGCGTTCGGGGTGACCGAGCCGACCACCGGCACCGACACCACCCAGATGAAGACGATGGCGGTGCGCAAGGGCGACCGCTACGTCGTGAACGGGCAGAAGGTGTGGATCTCGCGGGTCGACTACTCCGACCTCATGCTGCTGGTGGCCCGCACGACTCCCCTCGAGGAGGTGAAGAAGCGCACCGACGGGCTCTCGGTGCTGCTCGTCGACCTGAAGACGGCGGTCGGCAACGGCATGACCGTGCGCCCGATCCGCGCCATGATCAACCACGCCACGACCGAGGTCTTCTTCGACAACCTCGAAGTGCCGGTCGAGAACCGGGTGGGCGAGGAGGGCAAGGGGTTCCGCTACCTGCTCGACGGGCTCAACGCCGAGCGCATCCTCATCGCGGCCGAGTGCGTGGGCGACGGGCGCTGGTTCGTCGAGCGGGCCTGCCGCTACGCGCGCGACCGGGTGGTGTTCGGCCGCCCCATCGGCCAGAACCAGGGCATCCAGTTCCCCATCGCGCGGACCCACGTCAACGTCGAGGCGGCCGACCTGATGCGGGTGCGGGCGGCCGAGCTGTTCGACGCCGGGAAGCCGTGCGGGGCCGAGGCCAACATGGCCAAGCTGCTCGCGGCCGACGCCTCGTGGGAGGCGGCCAACGTCACCATGCAGACCTACGGCGGCTTCGGGTTCGCCGAGGAGTACGACGTCGAGCGCAAGTTCCGCGAGACGCGGCTCTACCAGACCGCGCCCATCTCGACCAACCTCATCCTGTCCTACGTCGGCCAGCACGTGCTGGATCTGCCGCGGTCATTCTGATGCGGCTCCGAAACCGCTCCGGCGCGCCGGGGAGCCGCGTCCACGGGCGTCCGGCCCGGCCGCGGCCGGACGCCGCCCGACGCCGGGAGCGCCGTCGCGGCCCGGCCGGCCGGATCCCGGCCACGGGCCGGCCGGAGTCACGCTGATGCGACCGCTCGACGGGGTCACGGTCCTGTCGCTCGAGCAGGCGGTGGCGGCGCCGTTCGCCACCCGCCAGCTCGCCGACCTCGGGGCCCGCGTGATCAAGATCGAGCGCCCCGGCGTGGGCGACTTCGCGCGCGGCTACGACGCGACGGCGGGGGGGCTCTCGTCTCACTTCGTCTGGCTGAACCGGTCGAAGGAGTCGCTGACCCTCGACGTGAAGCACCCCGACGCGGGGGTGGTGCTCGGGCGGCTGCTCGAGGAGGCCGATGTCTTCGTCGAGAACCTCGCCCCCGGCGCCACGGGGCGGCTGGGGTTGTCGGCGGCCGAGCTGCGGGCCGCGCACCCGCGGCTCGTGGTGTGCGAGATCTCGGGGTACGGCTCGACCGGCCCCTACCGCGACCGCAAGGCCTACGACCTGCTCGTCCAGGCCGAGGCGGGGGTTCTGTCGATCACCGGCACCCCGGACGAGCCCGCCAAGGTGGGCATCTCCGTCGCGGACATCGCGGCCGGCATGTACGCGTACTCGGGCGTCCTCACCGCGCTCCTGATGCGGGAGCGCACCGGCGAGGGCACGGTGGTCGAGGTGTCGATGCTCGAGGCGCTCGGGGAATGGATGAGCTATCCCGTCTACTATGCCTCCGCCGGCACCCCGCCCGCCCGCTCGGGGGCCCGGCACGCGGTCATCGCCCCCTACGGGCCGTTCGCGGGCGGGGACGGTGACGTGGTGTACCTCGGCATCCAGAACGAGCGCGAGTGGCGGGCGTTCTGCGAGCAGGTGCTGCGCCGGCCCGAGCTGGCCGGCGACCCCCGGTTCTCGGCCAACGCCTTGCGGCTGGCCAACCGGCCGGCCCTCGACGCGGAGATCGAGGCGGTCTTCGGCGAGCTCGGCACGCCCGAGATCGTGGAGCGCCTCGAGAGGGCGCGCATCGCCAACGCGCGGATGCGGACGGTCCGGCAGTTCGCCGAGCATCCCCAGCTCGCCGCGCGCGGCCGCTGGCGCGACGTGGCGTCGTCGGTCGGGCCGCTGCCGGCGGCCCTGCCCCCGGCCACCATCGAGGACGTCGAGCCGGTCATGGGGCCGATTCCCGAGCTGGGGGCGCACACCGACGCGATTCTGGGCGGCCTGGGGTTCGACCCCGCCACCATCGCGGGTTGGCGGTCGGCGGGGATGGTGTAGGCGCGTGGAACCGGGGAGTCGGCCGCGCCGTGTGTCCACGGGGGGGCGGGGGCGGTCGAGACGGGCCTGCCGCGTCCTGACGCCGCCCCGTCGGACCGGCCTGGTGCGAGGGCGGCTTGCTCGCGCGGGAGTTCGTGTCAGCGAGATTCCCCACCGCGACCATCAGGTCGCGCAGGCGGCGGTGGTCGGGGCTATGATTGGAGTCTTGCAGACTGCGGCGGGACCTCGCGCTGCATCGCCGCTCGAATCGAGCGGGGCTGCCCCCGCGGGCTGTACAGAAGGGAGTCACCAATGCCAGTGAAGGAAGGATGGACCGGGCGCGTCTACGAGGACTTCGAGGTCGGCGACATCTACGAGCACCCCCTCGGCCGGACGGTGCTCGCGGCCGACAACACGTGGGCGACGCTGCTGTCCATGAACACCAACCCCATTCACTTCGACCACGCGTTCGCCGCCAACACCCCGTACGGCCGGACCCTGGTCGACTCGACGTTCACCCTCGCGGTGGTGACCGGGCAGTCGGTCATCGACCTGTCGCAGAACGTCATGGCGAACCTGGGGTGGGACGAGGTGCGCCTGCCGAACCCGGTCTTCGACGGCGACACTATCTACTCGCGCAGCGAGGTGCTCTCGAAGCGCGAGTCGAAGTCGCGGCCCTACGTCGGCATCGTCACCGTGAAGTCGACCGGCTTCAACCAGGACGGCAAGGTCGTGATCGAGTTCAAGCGGACGTTCATGGTCTACAAGCGGGGGCACGCGCCGAAGCGGTTCCGGCCCGCCGCGCCGGCCGCGTGATCCGGTTCCGGGGCCGTGGCGAGAGCGGACGCGGCGCGGCCCCGTCGGTCGCGCGGGGCGCGGAGGACCGGCGGGCGGGAGTGCCGCGTGCACGGGCATCGGGGGCGGCGCGAACCGGCGCCCCGGCCGGCCGCGAGATGAGGACACCCAGGTGAGAACGGGCATCGATTGGACAGGCGGCGTCTCGCCGTCGCGCGGCGCCGGCGGTTCCGGCCCGGGCTCTCGGGTGCGCCCGAGCTTCCGCCGGCCCGCGGCCGTTGCGGTCGCCGCCCTCCTGGCGGTGCTCGCCGGTTGCGGCGATCCGCTGCCGCAGGTGCAGGGAGATCTCGCGTTCGTCGGGGTGAACGTCATTCCCATGACGGAGCCCGGCGTGCCCGTGGTCGTCGAGAACCGGACGGTGGTGGTGACCGGCCGGCGCATCGCGTCGATGCACCGGGCCGACGAGGTGGAGGTCGCCGAGGGCACCGAGGCGGTCGAGGCCGGGGGCATGTACCTCATGCCGGGGCTGGCCGAGATGCACGGGCACCTGCCGGGGCCGCGCATGGTGCAGTCCGACGCCCGGAACCTGCTCTTTCTCTACATCGCCAACGGCGTGACCACGGTCCGGGGCATGCAGGGCGAGCGGTCGCAGCTCGGGCTGCGGGCTCGCATCGCCCGCGGCCAGTCCCTGGGGCCGCGGCTGTTCGTCGGCAGCCCGTCGATGTCCGGCGGGCGCGTCACCACCCCCGAGCAGGGCGAGCAGCTCGTGCGCGAGTACAACCAGCGCGGCTACGACCTCGTGAAGATCCACGAGGACCTCGCGCCCGACGTCTTCGACGCGGTGGCGGCGACCGCCAACGAGGTCGGCCTGCCGTTCGGGGGCCACGTGCCCGACGCCGTCGGGCTGCGGCACGCCCTCGCGTCGGGGCAGGTCTCCATCGACCACCTCGACAACACCATCGAGGCCCTCGTGCCGGACGACCAGCTTCCCACCGTCGGGGCCGGGCTCTTCGGGGTGGGCGATCTGCTCGATCGGGTCGACATGACCCTGCTGCCGCGGCTCGTCGAGGACACCCGCGCGGCGGGGGCGTGGGCGGTGCCGACGATGGTGCTGTGGGAGACCGTCTTCTTCGGCGACCGGTCCGCCGCCGAGCTTCGCGCCGCGCGGCCCGAGGTGCGCTACATGCCGCCGGAGACGGTCGAGCAGTGGGAGCGGGTGGTGGACGAGCGGGCCGAGGCGGCCGACCCCGAGGCCAACCGGCGCGTCGCCGAGCTGCGCCGGCAGGTCCTCCGGGCCCTGCACGAGGGCGGCGTCCCCATCGTGATGGGGACCGACTCGCCGCAGATCTTCAGCGTGCCCGGCTTCTCGGTGCACCACGAGATGGCCCTGTGGGTCGAGGTCGGCATGACCCCCTACGAGGTGCTGGAGGCGGGGACCCGGCGCGTCGCCGAGTACTTCGACGCCCTCGACGACTTCGGGACCATCGAGATCGGTCGGCGCGCCGATCTCCTGCTGCTGACCGCCAACCCCGTCGATGACGTCGCCAACGTCGCCCGGCGCGGGGGGGTGATGGTGAACGGCAACTGGTGGTCGGAGGAACGGATCCAGGAACGGCTGGCGGGCATCGCGCAGTTCTATGGGAACTGACGATCACGGCCCGCGAGTCCGAGTTCCAGTGCGGGTTGCAGGCGAGGGAGCGGTGACCGGAGCCCGAGCGGTCCGGAGCCCGAGCCGTGCAGGAATCTAACCACGACCAGTTCACCGACCCGCGTCGGCGATGGACCGATCGGGAAGTGGGATCCGGTCGTGACTCCTTTCACGCAAGAGGAGCCGGGAAACGTCGGCGCCGCCGACCAACCGGAGACAGCATGACTGACGAGACCCTGCCGGCGTTGACCCGGTTCGGCGAGTTCGTGGCCAACTGCGCGGTGCCCCCGGCGGCGCGCCGCGCGGCCCGCGATGCGGTTCTCGACACCGTCGGGGTCGCCCTCGCGGGGTCCGTCGAGCCCGCGGCCCGGATGGTGCGCAGCCTCGCCGACGAGGAAGGCGGCGCCCCCCGGTGCGGCATTCTCGGCGCGCCCGCGCGCACCGGCGCGGGGTGGGCGGCCCTGGTCAACGGGACGGCCGCGCACGCCCTCGACTTCGACGACATGTGCTTCGTGTCGATGGCGCATCCGAGCGCGCCGCTCGTGGCGGCGGGCCTCGCCGCGGCCGAGCTCGCCGACGCCGGCGGCGCGGCTCTGCTCGACGCCTACTGCGTCGGCTTCGAGGTCGAGGCGGTGCTGGGGCGGGTGATGAACCCCGTCCACTACGAGCAGGGGTGGCACGCCACCTCGACCATCGGCACCGTCGGCGCGGCCGCCGCCGCGGCCCGGCTGCTCGGGCAGGATCCCGCCACCACCGTCCGCTCGCTCGCCATCGCCGCCGCCGAGGCGTCCGGCCTGAAGGAGAGCTTCGGCACCATGGTCAAGCCGCTCCAGGCGGGGCTGGCGGGACGCAACGGCGTGCTCGCGGCGATGCTCGCCCGCGCCGGGTTCACCGCCCCCGACCGCGCGGTCGACGGCGGGCAGGGCCTGCTCGTCGCCATGCAGTCGCGCGCGCGCGACCTCGGGGACGCCGCGGACGGGCTCGGGTGCGACTGGGAGATCGTCGACGGCGGCATCACCGTCAAGCTCTACCCGTCGTGCGCGGCCACCCACCCCACCATCGACACCCTCCTCGACCTGCGGGCCGAGCACCGGTTCACGGCCGACGACGTCGAGGCGGTGGAGGTCGGCGTGGACGCGGTCACCCCCACCGTGCTCATCCACGACCGGCCGCGGACCGGCCTCGAGGGCAAGTTCAGCATGCACTTCTGCGCCGCCGCCGCCGTCGCCCGCGGCCGCGTCGACCTCGGGACGTTCGAGCCGTCGGGGGTGGCCGACTCCGGCACGCGGGAGCTGCTGCCCCGGGTGACGATGCGCGTCGACCCCTCGGTGGGCGTCGACCAGCCGCCGCTGACGGAGGCGGCGGTGACCGTGCATCTCGCCGACGGCCGGCGCTGCGCGCGGCGGGTGCGCGGCGCGCGCGGCTACCCGAACCGGCCCCCCTCGGCGGCCGAGCTCGACGCGAAGTTCCTGGCCTGCGCTGCCCGCGCCGTGTCTCCGGCCGCCGCCGACGCGGCGCTGGCGTGGCTGCGCGACATCGAGCGGCAGCCCGCGGTGTCGGCGCTGGCCGAGCTGGTGCGCGAGCCCGTCCCGGCCTGACCGCGCGGGAGTTGCGCGCGGCCGCCGCGGGACGTCGCGGCGCAGAATGCGGTTACGGCGCCGAGTCGGTCAGCGCCGCGCCGGCCCCACGGTGCCGGAGTCGCGCGACGCGGCTGTGGGACGTGGCGGGGCAGTGTGTCTCGTTTGCGCTACCGCTCGGAGCCCGTCGTGGCCTGACGCCGGCCCGCCGGTACATGCCCGCCGGCTTCCGTCAGAGGATTGCCAGAACCCATGCCAACTCCCAGCGATACTTCCCACGGGCGGCGCGTCCGCCGCTCCGTCCTCTTCGTCCCCGCGGTGCGTCCCGACCGGTTCGCCAAGGCCGTCGCCACCGGGGCCGACGCCGTCTGCCTCGACCTCGAGGACGGGGTCTCGTTCGCGCAGAAGGACGAGGCGCGCGACAAGGCGCTGGCCCTGCTCGCGGACCGCCCCGCGGTGCGCGCCGAGGTGGTTCTGCGCATCAACGAGCCCGAGTCCGATCTCGGCGAGCGCGACCTCGACGCCCTCCTCGCCTCGGGGGTCCGGCCCGACTCGCTGATGGTGCCCAAGGTCGGCGCTCCCGACACCCTGCAGGCCCTCGAGCGGCGGCTCGCCCCCGCGCTTCCGGACCTGCCGCTGATCGTGCAGATCGAGACCGCGCGCGGGCTCGCGGCCGTCGACGCCATTGCCGACGCGTCGCCCCACATCGCCGTCCTCTTCTTCGGCGCCGTCGACTTGTCGGCCGAGCTGGGCTGCGTCATCGAATGGGACGCCCTGCTCTACGCGAGGTCGCGGGTGGTGGCGGCGGCGGCCGCGGCGGAGGTCGACGCGATGGACACCCCGTTCATGGACGTGGGGGCGCCCTCGCAGCTCGAGGAGGAGGCCCGCGCCACCCGGCGCCTGGGCTTCACCGGCAAGGCCGCCATCCATCCCACCCAGGTGCCGATCATTCAGGCCGCCTTCTCCCCCCCGCCCGACGCCGTGGATTGGGCCCGGCGCATCGTCGCCGCCTACGAAGCCAACGAGGGCGGCGTGCTGCTCGTCGACGGCAAGCTCATCGAGCGTCCCGTCATCGCCTCCGCCCAGCGCATTCTCGACGCCGCCAGGGCGGTCGCCGGCGCCGGCGACGGCGTGTGATCCGGCATGGGTCGGATAACGGCGCGTCTGCCCGACGATATCGTCGAAGCTCTGGACGCCGCAGCGAGGG
This sequence comes from Vicinamibacterales bacterium, assembly GCA_965207615.1. Lineage (GTDB taxonomy): Bacteria > Acidobacteriota > Vicinamibacteria > Vicinamibacterales > UBA8438 > JAJEEA01. The sequence goes on along the minus strand of CBDBMZ010000003.1, from coordinate 4,232,215 downwards.
CTCTCGAGCGAAGTCGAGCCGAGATCGTCAGGCAAGCCGTGGAGCGCTACCTGGAGGACTTCGACGATCTGGCGGTCGCCCTCGAACGGCTGCGTGATCCAAGCGATGCGGTGCTGGACTGGGATGAGGTCAGGCACGCGCTACTCGGTCCCGACCGAGCGTAGCTCTGCCTCACCCAGGCCCGTAGCGACCAGGTCTACGGCGCTCGGCGCACGAATTGGAAGTTCGGCTCTCAATTCGTGCAGGAACGCGCGGTGGCCCGGTTCGGCCTGCTAGTCGTCGCCGGCGGGCCGGAGCAGCCCGGGCCAGTTCAGGAGCACGGAGATCGGCGGGGTCGCGTCGGAGTGGATGGTGACGAAACGGCCGTCCGCCGACACGTCGTACGAGGGCGGCTGCTGGAACTGGCGGAAATCACCCTCGAACAGGCGGACCGGGGCGCCGAACTCGAACCCCGTCGACGTGTCGACGGTCACCGCCATCACGGCGCGGCCCTCCACGTAGTACAGCGTGCGGCCGTCTCTCGCCCACACGGGCTCGGCGCCGCCGCCGGGGGAGACGCGCGCGGGCGCGCCGGGTCCGGGATACGCGCGCACCCAGATCTCCCACTGGCCGGTCACGCTCGATACGTAGGCCAGCCACCGGCCGTCGGGCGACAGGGCGGCGTGGAACCCTTCGCCGGCCCGGTGCCGTTCCAGGGGTCGCGGGTCGGCGTCCGGTTCCGGGGAGAGCTCGACGAGGCGGCCCGCCTGCATGTCGACGGCGATCAGATCGCCGGTGGAAGACCACGCGTGCGCGTGGTAGTGACCTCTCGGACCGATGGGCTCCGGCGGGCTTCCCCCGTCGGCGGAGACCCAGGCGAGCCCCCCTTCCGCTTCGTAGACGATGCGCGAGCCGTCCGGTGTCCAGACCGGCGTCGCGTTGCCGTAGTCGTCGAAGGTGAGTCGGATGGGCGGACGTCCGTCGAGGTCGAACACCCAGAGGTCTCCGTCCTCCACCAGGGCGAGCCGGCGTCCGTCCGGGGAAAGGCGGGGGTTGCTCGGCGCGTTCAGGCCGCCGATCGCGCCGGGGGGCCACTCGTCGCCGGTCGGCTCGAGCCATCGCACGGAACCGGCGGTGTTGGCCCCGAACCACGCGACGGTCCCGGTGCGCGACACCGAGAACGCCGCCCAGAAGTTGAAGCTGTCCACGTCTTCGGCCACCACCGTCGGACTGCCGGCGAGCTGCCGGCGCGTGTGGTCGAACGGCTGCGCGAACAGGCGCCGGTCCTCCATGAACAGCAGTCGGCCGACTCCCGTCGAGGCCGTCGCCGCCACGTACGCGGCGGTCAACCCGGTCGCGAGGAGCCGCGCCGGATCCTGCTCGCCGGGGTCGACGCCCAATGCGCCGACGTAGAGGCCGTTGACGCTCTGGTCCGTGGACACGCGCAGGTAGAGGAAGTGGCGGCCGTCCGGCAGGAACCGGGGCGCCGCGTGGCCCCCCTCGCCGCGCGCCTCGTCCAGCGCCGTGACCGGGGCCGGCGTGCCGCCGGCGGCGGGCACCTGCATGATGCCGGTCGGGCTGCCGAACACGATGACGCCGCTCTCGTTCCAGCTTCCGCCCAGGAAGCCGGGCACGTCGCCGATGGACTCGACCACGCCTTCCACCACGTCGACCCGCTTCAGCGTGCTCCCGTCGCTGAATGCGATGGACCGGCCGTCGGGGGACCAGAACGGCGGCGTGCCCACGACCTCCGTTTCCGCCAGGGGGCGGGCGTCGCCGGATGCGAACGAGTGAACCCAGAGACGGGGCTCGCGGGACTCGTCGCTCTCCAGGTACGCGAGGTACCGGCCGTCGGGCGACAGCTCCAGGATCGGCCCCACGTTCGGCGAGGCGGGAATCGTGAACCGCACCGGCGGGGGGACCGGCGGCTCGGGCGCCGGCAGGCTCCGGACGCCGAGGCCCGCGACCATCGCGGCCAGCACCGCGGCGCCGGCCAGCTCCGCCGCGCGGCGCCGGCGGCCGGACGCGGGCGCAGGCATCGCGTCCGCGGCCGGGCGGTCGGGGTCCTCGAAGGCGCCGACCAGGCCGAGGCGGACGTCGGCGATGTCGCGCAGGCGTTCCCCGGGGTCCTTCGCCAGGCAGCGGCGCAGCACCCCCGACACCGCCCGCGGCACGTCGGCCGACAGCGACGCCCAGGCCGGCTCCGACTTGATGACCTCGGCGAGGATGCCGGTGACGTCGTCGCCCTCGAACGCCTTGCGCCCGGTGAGCATCTCGTACACCACGGCGCCGAACGCCCACACGTCGGCGCGGCGGTCGACGGGTCTGCCCCTCGCCTGCTCCGGCGACATGTAGGCCGCCGTTCCCACGATGACGCCCACTTGCGTCGCCGCGGTCGCCAGCGTCGCCGAGTCGTGCGACGAGCCCGACGCGGGCCCCGCCTCGAGCGCCTTGGCGAGGCCGAAGTCGAGCACCTTGACGGCGCCGTCGTCGCGCACCTTGACGTTGGCGGGCTTGAGGTCGCGGTGGATCACGCCGGCGGCGTGCGCCGCCTCCAGGGCGTCGGCAATCCTGGCCGCGGTGTCCAGGGCTTCGTCGAGGGGAATCGGCCCCCGGGCGATCCGCTTCTCGAGGGTGGGGCCCTCGACCAGCTCCAGCACCAGCGCCCGCGTGCCGCCGTCCTCCTCCAGGCCGTGGATCTGCGCGATGTTCGGGTGGTTGAGCGACGCCAGCAGCTCGGCCTCGCGCTGGAACCGGGCCAGCCGATCCGGGTCGGCGGCGAAGGCGTCGGGGAGGACCTTCAGGGCGACGTCGCGGTTCAGGCGGGTGTCGCGGGCCCGGTACACCTCGCCCATGCCGCCCGCGCCGAGGGGGCCGGCAACCTCGAAGTGCCCGGCGAAGCGGTCGCCCGCGTTCAGCGGCATGCCGACAGTCTCCACCGCCCGGCCGCGGCGCAGGGCGTCAGTCCCGAGGGTTCACGAGCGCCACGCCTGGTCGAGTATCGAGCGGGCCAGAGTCTCGAGGCTGCACCCTCGTCGTTCGGCGCGCCGCCTGAGCTTCGCCTTCGACTCGGGCGACAAGTTGCGGATCGTGATGCTCGCCATGCTGCCCTCGCCGGTCACACCACCTTGCTGCGCCTTGCGATGATTGCATGCAGGCATCGCTTGCGCAATGACCTGACCTCGATCGCCTGAAGCCGGCCGCCGGAGGGCGCAGGGGGATGCGCCCGGACCTGCCCGACACTGTCGATGCCCAGTTCAAAGAAGCGAAGCCGAGGAGGGCCGAAACGGGGCCTCTTTGCAGAACTAGGAGAGAGATGATAGAGTCCTCTAGACACGCTAGGAGACGCCATGGACACTACCAAGTCCGCCGCACTGCTTCCCGGCACCCTCGACCTCCTCATCCTCAAGGCCGTCTCGCTCGACCGCCTGCACGGCTACGGGGTGCTGCTCCGAATCCGGCAGATGACGGGAGAGGCCCTCGACGTGCCGCAGGGCTCGCTCTACCCGGCCCTCTACCGGCTCGAGCACCAGGGGCTCATCGAGGCGGAGTGGGGCGAGAGCGAGAACCGGCGCCGGGCCAAGTACTACCGCCTGACCGACGCCGGCCGGCAGCGGCTCGAGGAAGCCGCGGCAGGCTGGGAGCGGCTCGCCGCGGCCATGGCCGCCGCCCTCCACGCCACCCCCCGCGAGGCTTGACGTGCTCGCCCGCCTGCGCTCCTTCCTCGGCGCGTGGACCCGGCGGGACCGCTTCGAGGACACCCTCGACGAGGAGGTGCGGTTTCATCTCGAAGCGTGCACGGAGGAGCTGGTGCGCGCCGGGGTGCCCAGGCGCGAGGCCGCGCGCCGCGCGCGGGTGCAGTTCGGCAGCATCGAATCCGCGAAGGACGACTGCCGGGGGGCGCGCGGCCTGCGGCTCGCCGACGAGCTGGAGCGGACGATGACCAACATCCGACTCGGGTTCCGCACGCTGTTCAAGACCCCGCTCGTCACCGGCGTGGCGGTCGTGTCGCTGGCCCTCGGCATCGGGGCCAACGCGGCCATCTTCTCGCTCTACAGCCAGTTCCTCCTGCGCCCGCTGCCCGTCGCCGAGCCCGAGCGCCTCGTCAACCTGGAGAGCCCGGGACCGAAGCCGGGGTCCTGCCGCGGCAGCAACGCCGGTGGATGCGACCACGTGTTCAGCTACCCGATGTTCCGTGACCTCGAGCGCGGACAGACCGTCTTCTCCGCGCTCGCGGCGCACAAGGGCCTCGTCGCCAACGTCGCCTATCGAGACCGGCCCGTCTTCGTCCAGGGCACGCAGGTCTCGGGCTCGTACTTCCCGGCGCTGGGGCTGCGGCCGGCCGCCGGCCGGTTGTTCGGTCCCGAGGTCGACGAGCCCGTCGGGGGCCATCCCGTGGTCGTCCTGAGTCACGACTTCTGGCAGTCCGAGCTCGAGGGATCGCCGGACGCGATCGGGGACGTGCTCGTCGTGAACGGCCGGTCGCTGACCATCGTCGGCGTGACCCCGTCGGGGTTCCGCGGCACGACGTTGGGGATGCCGATCGAGTTCTTCGTACCGATCACGATGCACGGCCTGCTCTCCCGCGAAGGGGACGGCCGGTTCGATGATCGGCGCACGTATTGGACCTACCTCTTCGCGCGCCTGGCCCCCGGCGTGTCCATCGACCAGGCGGGCGCGGCCCTCGATCCCCTGTACCGGGGCATCCTGGCCGAGGTCGAAGCGCCGCTGCAGACGGGCATGAGCGCGCCGGAGACGGCCCGGTTCCTCGACAGACCCCTGCATGTCAGAGCGGGATGGCAGGGGCAGAGCGCGTTTCACGACAGCCGGAGCAGGGGCGGGCAGCGTACGGCCCTGTTCTTCCTCTTCGGGATTGGCGCCGCCGTCCTTCTGATCGCGTGCGTCAACATCGTCAACCTGCTGCTGTCCCGGTCGGTGGCCCGGGCCGGCGAGATGGCGGTGCGGCTTGCGCTGGGCGCATCGCGCCGGCACTTGCTGGCGCAGCTCCTGACGGAGTCCTGCCTCCTCGCGCTGCTGGCCGGCGGGGCCGGGCTGGTCGCGGCGCACTGGACGCTGCGTCTCGTCTGGGCGTTCGCGCCTCCCATGCTCGCGGACTTCATGGGCTTCGTGGCGACGCTCGACCCGTACGTCGTTCCGTTCACCGCCGCCGTCTCGCTGGCGACCGGGATCGTGTTCGGCATGCTCCCCGCGCTCAACGCCAGTCGCGGCGACCCGCTCGCGTCCATGAAGGACATCGCCGGCCAGCCGGGCGGCGCCCGCCTGGCCGGCTTGCGCCGTGGCCTGGTCGTGGCGCAGCTTGCCCTGGGGACGACGCTCCTCGCGGTGGCCGGGCTCTTCATCCTGAGCCTGCACAACGTCGATCGTGTCGACCTGGGGTTGCAGACGGAGGGCGTGGCGGCGTTCCATGTGTCGCCCGAGTTGAACGGCCACGGTCCCGTGCGCAGCCGGGCCGTGTACGACCGCATCCGCGACGACCTGTCGGCGCAGTCCGGCGTGAGCGGCGTCACCGCGGCCTCGCGCCTCCTGCTCGACGGCGAACCCGGGGCGCCCGCCGAGGTGACGGTGCAGGGGTTCGAAGCGGGGTCGGACGCGGACCGCACGACGCGGCTGGGGCGGATCGGGACCGACTACTTCCGCACCCTCGGCATTCCGCTGCTCGCGGGTCGCACGTTCTCGGAAGCGGACACCCTGGACGCACCGAAGGTCGCGATCGTGAACGAATCGTTCGCGCGCAAGTTCGATCTCGGTCGCGACGCGGTCGGCGGACTCATCGGCCGCGGTGGTCCCGGCGCCGAGCCCGACATCGAGATTGTCGGGCTCGTCGGCGATGTCCGACACCGCGCGAGACGCCGTTCCGCCCCCGTCGCCTATGTCCCGTATCGGCAGGAAGAGGCGATCCGCGGCCTCTGGTTCTACGTCCGGAGCTCGGAACGGCCGGAAGCGGTGTTGCGCTCGATTCCCGTCGTCGTCGCCGGCGTCGATCCGAACCTGCCGGCGGCGTTCCCCATGCCCCTGTCCCAGATGGCCCAGTTCAGCCGGTTCGAAGATCGCGTGGCGGCGGTGCTGCTGATGTCCTTCGCGGCCCTCGCGACGCTCCTCGCCGCGGTAGGGCTGTACGGCGTGCTGGCCTACGCGGTGGCGCAGCGGACGCGCGAGATCGGCCTGCGCATGGCCCTCGGCGCCGACGCGGCGCGGCTGCGCGCCATGGTCCTCGGCCAGGTCGGACGGATCACCCTGGTGGGCGGCGCGGTCGGGCTCGCCGCCGCGCTCGGCGTCGCCCGCGTCCTGCAGTCGGCGCTTTACGAGGTCGAGGGCATGCCGCCCGCCATCTTCGCCGTCGTGGTGGCGGGACTGGCCGCCGCGGCCCTGGCGGCCGGCCTCGTCCCCGCGCAACGGGCGGCGCGCGTGGATCCGATGGAAGCGCTGCGGCACCGGTAGATTCTGCGTGGAGGTGAGGATGTTCTCGCGCCTGCGGTCGTTCCTCATCGCATGGACCCGGCGGGACCCCTTCGAGGACGCCCTCGACGAGGAGGTGCGCTTTCACCTCGAAGCGTGCGCGGAGGACCTGGTGCGCGCCGGGGTGCCCAGGCGGGAAGCCGCGCGCCGGGCGCGGGTGCAGTTCGGCGGCATCGACGGCATGAAGGACGACTGCCGGCGGGCGCGGGGCCTGCCGCTCGCCGACGAGCTGGAGCAGGTGATGGCGAATGTCCGATTCGGGCTTCGCATGCTGTTCAGGACGCCGGTCGTCACCTGCGTGGCGGTCGTGTCGCTGGCCCTCGGCATCGGGCCGAACGCGGCGATCTTCTCCGTCTTCAATCAGGTGCTGCTCCGTCCGCTGCCGGTCGTGGAGCCCGAGCGCCTGGTCAATCTCGAGGCCCCTCCACCCAAGCCGGGGTCCACCACCGTCGGTCCGGCGGGTGGGTACGACGAGATCTTTAGCTATCCGATGTTCCGCGACCTGCAGCGCGGGCAGGACGTGTTCACCGACATCGCCGCGCACCGCGACTTCGGCGTCCACGTCGGCTACGGAGGCCGGACCATCGAGGGGCGGGGCCTGCTGGTCTCCGGATCGTACTTTCCCGTGCTGGGCCTTGCGCCGGCGGCGGGACGGCTGCCGGGTCCGGAGGTCGACGCGCCGATCGGCGCGCATCCCATCGCGGTCCTCAGCCACGCGTTCTGGCAGGCCGAGCTCGGCGGCCAGCCCGGCGTGATCGGTGACGCCCTGGTCGTGAACGGACAGCCGCTGACCATCGCCGGCGTGGCCCCGGCCGGCTTCGAGGGTACGACGTTCGGCCTGCGGCCGCTGATCTTCGTGCCGATCACCATGCGGGGCCTGCTGTCCCCGGGCGACGGGGGATTCGAGAACCGCCGAAGCTACTGGGCGTACCTGTTCGCGCGCCTCGAGCCGGAGGTCTCGATCGACCAGGCGCGAGCGGCGCTGTCGCCGCTGTACCGGGGCATCCTGACCGACGTGGAGGCGCCCCTCCACCCGGGCTTCAGCGATCGGCGGCGAGCGGAGTTCGTCGCCAAGCCCATCCTGCTCAGCGACGGGCGAAGGGGACAGAGCTCCCTGGACGAGCAGGTCACGCCGTCGCTGCTGCTGCTCTTCGCGGTGACCGGCACGGTCGTGCTCATCGCCTGCGCCAACGTCGCGAACTTGCTGCTGGCGCGATTGTCGGCGCGGGCGTCCGAGATGGCGGTCCGCTTGTCGATTGGTGCGACGCGACGGCACCTGATCGTCCAGCTCCTGACGGAATCGTGTCTGCTCGCCTTCCTGGGCAGCGCCGTCGGACTGGGAATCGGGCAATGGACACTGGGCGCCCTCGGATCGTTTCTGCCGGCCGTGGAGCTCGGCATGCCGTCGACGATGGAGCCCGCCGTGGTGCTCTTCGCCGGGGCGCTGTCGCTCGGGACGGGCATCCTCGTCGGAATCTACCCGGCCCTGCGCATCACGCGCGTGGAGCTGGTCGAGTCGCTGAAGGACGATGCCGGCCAGCCGGCGGGGTCCAGGGCGGCGGTCCGTTTCCGGGACGGACTCGTGTCGGCCCAGTTCGCCCTGGCCATGACGCTGCTGGTCGCGGCGGGACTGTTCATCCAGAGCCTGCGCAACGTCAGCCGGGTCGATCTCGGTATCGAGACCGAGAACGTCGTGGCTTTCCGTCTGTCGCCCGAGCTCGGCGGCTACACGGCCCGGGAGTCGCAGGCCCTGTTCGAGCGGGTCGAGGACAGACTGGCCGCGCAGCCGGGCGTGACCGGCGTCACCGCGGCGCTGGTCGGGTTGTTCACCGGCAACAGTTGGACCAGTGACGTGATGGTAGAGGGATTCGAGCCGGAGTCGGAGTTGGCGCCCAACTCGCACTACAACGCGGTGGCCCCCGGCTACTTCAGGACCCTCGGCATACCGCTGCTGGCCGGCCGGACGTTCGCGCGGTCGGACGTCGCCGAGGCGCCGAGGGTCGCGATCGTCAACGAGTCGTTCGTGCGCATGCTCGATCTCGGAAGGGACGTGGTCGGGAGACGGATGGGGCAGGGCGGTCGCAGCACCGAGCTGGACACGGAGATCGTCGGGGTCGTCGCGGACGCCGGGTACGACGACGTGAAGAGTCGAGGTCAGCCGCTCCACTACCTGCCGTCGCGCCAACGGGCGGGACTCGGCAGCCTGACCTTCTACGTCCGGACCGCGCGGCCGCCGGACGGGTTCCTTCGGACGATTCCCGCGCTGATGGCCGAGCTCGATCCGACCCTGCCGGTGACCCGCCTCACGACCTTGCCGCGGCAGGTGCGCGACAACGTGTCCGGCGATCGCATGATCTCGCTGCTGTCGCTCGCCTTCGCGGGGCTCGCGACGCTGCTGGCGGCGACAGGGCTCTACGGCGTGCTCGCCTACGCGGTGGCGCAGCGCACGCGTGAGATCGGCCTGCGCATGGCCCTCGGCGCCGACGCCGCGCGGCTGCGCGTGATGGTGCTCGGCCAGGTCGGACGCATGACCCTCGCGGGCGGCGCGCTCGGGCTCGTCGCCGCGCTCGGCATCGCGAGGGTCGCGCGGTCGATGCTCTACGAGGTCGAGGGTCTGCCGCCCGCCGTCGTCGCCGCCGCGGCGCTGTCCCTGGCCGCGGTGGCCCTGGGCTCCGGCCTCGTCCCGGCGCACCGGGCGGCGCGCGTCGACCCGATGGAAGCGCTGCGGCACCGGTAGGTTCCGTGCGGAGACGAGGATGTTCTCGCGCCTGCGTTCACTGTTGAGGCATGAACCCGCGGGAGCGCTTCGAGAACGCCTCGACGAGGTGCGCTTTCGCCTCCAAGCCTGCACGCGGGACTTGGTGCGCACCGGGGTGCCCGGGCGTGAAACGGCCCGCCGTGCGCGGGCATGGGCGGCAGTTTCCGAGCGTCCTTCGAGGTGAGCAGGCGGCAGTTTCCGCCATGGGCAAGCCAGACTGCCTCTCGGCCCATCGAGCCGTCAGCCGCCTCCCCGAGTGTCGCCCATTGCGTCGCGGCCGGAACCGCCGCGACCGCGGCTTGGCGCAACCGGCGTCGTGGACGGCGGCGCAATCGCGGCACGGCATTCGCATAGGAATTGCGCGAACGTGCGGTGATACGATGGCGTCCATGCGCGCTGCCGCGACGCGGGTCGGCTACACGGACCTCCTGGCCATGCCGGAGGACGGGCACCGCTACGAGATCCACGGGGGGGAGCTCGTCGTGGTTCCGTCACCAAGGCCGCGTCACCAGATCGTCGCCTTCGAACTGGCCACGCTGCTCAGGGCTTATGCCCGCGAGTCGGGGGGGATCGCCCTGATCGCACCGCTCGACATCGTGTTCGACGAGCACGACGTCGTGCAGCCGGACGTCGTGTTCTTCAGGGCCGAGCGGCGCCATCTCGTCAGCCCGGACGCCGTGACGCGGCATCGCCCGGACATCGCGGTCGAGGTGCTGTCTCCGTCGACCGCGGCGACTGACCGGCGGACGAAGATGCGGATGTTCGCGCGATACGAGGTGCCCGAGTACTGGATCGTCGATCCGGTGCTCGAGCAGGTCGAGGTGCACGCGCTCGGCGACCGCGCCTACCGCCGCGCGCAGGTCGCCGGGGCCGGCGGCACCGTGCGCTCGGTCCTGTTCCCGGACCTGTCGGTCCGCCTCGACGACATCTTCGGCGCCCTCCGGTAGTCGGCGCGCTGCGTCGCCGCTTTGGCGACCGACTCGCCTCCCCACCGTATCGCCGGAGCGTGCCGCCGCAGGCGCCGCGCGCCCGAGCGCCCTCACGCCGCCGCGGTGACGGCGGTCAGCCGCCCCGAGATCTCGCGCAGACGGAGCCATTGCTGGTAGTAGAAGGGGAGCAGGGTCACCGACTCGGCGAACTCGAAGACGTACATCACGACGGCGAGCACCATGCCGTACTCGACGGTCCGTTCCGCCGCCTCCGCCACCGAGAAGACCAGCAGCCCCACCATGAGCACCCAGACGATGCCGAAGTTGGCGGCCTCGAGGTCGGAGAGCTTGATGTTCCAGCGCATCATGTCGCGGAGGTGGCGGCCGACGCGGGCGGGGTCGCCGCTCTCGACCGCGTCGACCTCGCGCTCGTGCTGGTCGTTGAGCCCTTCGTTGTAGCGGGTCGTCAGGTTTCCGGTCAGGGCGTAGAGGAGGACGGTGGCGGCGGCGACGGCGAGGCAGCCGAGGAACACCGGCCGGTTCAGGGCCGACAGGATGAGAACGGTGCCGGCGAGGCGGATGACGCTGGTGACGAGGTCGGGCAGCGAGTTCTCGAAGAACTCGACCATCTCCCACAGCATGCCGAGGCGCGCCGTCCGCGTCGACGTGCTCTCGGCCTGGCGGTCGACCAGCTCCTCGCCGAGCCGCGCGTAGATCCGGGCGTAGGCCCGGCTGTCGACGAGCCGTCGGACTATCGCGATGGCCATGGCCGCGATGCCGAGCCCCGCGAGCTCGTAGAGTCCCTGCCGCGAGTCGGCGAGCACGCTGTCGACGGCCCGGCCGATGACGAGCGGGAACAGGGTCCAGCCCGCAGCTTCCAGTACCACCAGGAACAGGGTGAGGGCGAAGCGTGCGGCGAAACGTCGAAAAAGAGTGAGCATCGGCGCGGTCTCCGGCGATGTGTCGGCTCCTCCGGGATCCTACGAGTAGCGCCGCCTGGATGATGCACTGGTTGGTGAGCGGTTCGCTGGAGCTATGCTCTGGACCGCCGCGAGGAGTCCCGGGTTCCCCGCCGAACGATGCACATCGGTGAACGGTCCGCCGGCGAAACTGGCGTAACGCCCCTGGGCCGCCACGAGGAGTCCCGGATATCCCGGGAGCGATGCCCGTCGGTCGACGATCCGCCGGCGCCACGCCCCTGGACCGCCACGAGGAGTCCAGCATTCCCCGCGGACGATGCCCGTCGGTGAACGGCCCGCTGGCGCGACCGGCGCGGTGGGGCGACAATCTCCCGCATGACCGCGCCCCTGTTCGACCTGCTGCCGCCCGGCGAGGCGTCCTCTGGTTCTACGTCCGGAGCTCGGAACGGCCGGAAGCGGTGTTGCGCTCGATTCCCGCCGTCGTCGCCGGCGTCGATCCGAACCAAGCCTGCACCGAGGAGTTGGTGCGCGCCGGGGTGCCCAGGCGCGAGGCCGCGCGCCGCGCGCGGGTGCGCTTCGGCAGCATCGAGGGCGCGAAGGACGACTGCCGTCGGGCGCGCGGCCTGCGGCTCGCCGACGAGATCTCGGCCGAGACCGGAGAGACCCGCTGGCTCCACTCGCAGCGCTCGGCCACCATGTTGCCGGTGGCGACCGGCGGCGGGCTGGTGTTCGGCGGGGACGTGAATGGGCGGTTCCGGGCGTTCGACCAGGAGACGGGCGAGGTGTTGTGGGAGATCAACCTGGGCTCGGCGGTGACGAGCTTTCCGATCAGCTCGTTCTCCTCGTTCCGTGTCCTGGTCGGTCGTTCCGATCCGGTGGATCGATGTGGCCTCGGTTCCAGACAACCCGGCGCAGTTCCAAGAACGAGGAGGCGGCCGACACCCGCCAGTGGACCCTGGTCAGGCAGAGGTGCAGCAGTAGTCGTCCGCAGGGTGCTATTCTGGAGGGAGCGTAGGAGAGGGCGTCGTCGTCAAGGGCCAATCTGGGCGGGCGTGGGCGGAGCCGGTGTCAAGGCCGATACGGCCTCGATGGTCCCGTAGATTCCCACCCACAATGGGGGTACGACGAGGGGAAGCACTGCCATGCCATTACCAGTAAGTCACTAATTTGATTCACTTACGAACATTGTTCGGTTAATTGGTTAACACTTCCCCACGGAGCGATGCCATGTTCTCGAATACGACGACGTTTCTGCACGCACTGCTGCGCCGTTGCCGGCGCGCCCTCGCCCTGGGATGCACGGTTGTGCTGGCCTCCGCCGTGACCATCGGCTGCGGCGGCTCCGGGCCCATGGCGCCGGATCCAGCGGGCGCCACGGTCACCGTGCTGGCCCAGGGCGGGCCGCTGCACGGCTCCAACGGCATCTACTTCGGTCCGGACGGAAATCTGTACATCGCCAGCGTCGTCAGCTCGCAGATCCTGGCGATCGATCCCGAGAGCGGCGCGACGGTCGCAAGCTATGGTCCGGAAGAGGGGGTCAACGGTCCCGACGATCTGACATTCGACGCGGACGGCGCGATGTACTGGACCGACATCGCCGGCGGCGAAATCGGCAAGCGGACGCCCGACGGAGTGACCAGCATTGTCGGCGCGCCCGGCCCCGGTGCGAATCCCATCACGTTCTCCGACGACGGGCGGCTGTTCATCTCGCAGTGCTTCCTCGGTACGCATCTGTTCGAGATCGATCCGAACGGCGTCGAGGATCCGCGCCTGATCAATGACGAGCTGGGGCCCGGCTGCGGGCTCAACGGCATGGACTGGGGGCCGGACGACAAGCTGTACGGCCCGCGCTGGTTCAACGCCGAGGTCGCCCGCGTCGACGTGGACAGCGGCGAGGCGGAGATCGTCGCTACCGATTTCGGGATTCCGGCGGCTGTGAAGTTCGACTCCCAGGGGCGGCTGCACGTGCTCGACACGCTGCGCGGTGAGGTGGTGCGCATCGACCTCGACAGCGGCGACCGTGAAGTCGTCGGGCGGCCCGGCGTTGGCCTGGACAACCTTGCGCTCGACGCCGACGACCGCATCTTCGTGTCGAGCTTCATGAACGGCTCCATCGTGGAGGTGACCGGCCCGGACACCAAACGCGACGTGCTGCCCAGCCACGTCAACTCGCCCGGCGGTCTGGCCATCACGCCCTCCGGCCGGTTGTTCCTGGGCGACGGGGGAGCGCTGCGCGAACTCGACCCGGTCACCGGTGAGAACCTCTACAGCGCGGGCACCATGGTCACCGACGTGGGACGGGTGGCGTCCGTCCAGCCGTACGGCGACAACCTCGTGCTGTCCGGCGGCGGCCTTGCACCGGGCACTTCGATGATCACCATCTGGAATCCGGACGCGAACGAGGTGGTTGCGCGTTTCGAAGGGTTCCACCAGGCGGTCGACGCGCTTGCGGTCGGCGACGACATCATCCTGACCGAGTACGGCACCGGCAGCGTGCTGCGGTTCAACACCGCTGCGCCGGATGACCGCGAGACCATAGCCAGCGGCCTGGAGGCGGCGGCCGGCGTCGCGGCCCACGGCGGCGACGTGTACGTGACGGACCGCAGCGGGTCGGTGCTGCAGGCGCTCGACGACGGCGAGCCGCTCGCATCGCCGCGGCAGGTGGCCAGCGGCCTGGCCGGCCCCGAGGGCATCGCCGCGGCCGCGGACGGTGGCCTTTTCGTCGTGGAGGTCGAAGCGGACCGCGTTTCGTGGGTGAACCCCGAGTCGGGCGATACGGTCGTGGTGGCCGAGGGGCTGGCGCTCAGCGGACCCGAGCGCCGCGCGCTCGGACCCGCGACCACCATCGGCGAGCTGTCCGGCATCGCCGTCGGCGCGGACGGCACGCTATACGTCTCCGCCTTCCGGGACAACCGCGTCTACCGCATCGAACTGTAGCGAAAGCAAGGCGTAGCGCAAGGTGCGGCTCGCCGCATCGCCGCCCGCGGAGACTACGGTAGAGAATTCATGGCGGTGACGCGCACAGCCCTCGTCGTCGGTGCCGGCATCGGCGGCCTGTCGGCTGCCATCTCCCTCCGCAAGGCTGGCTGGAAGGTCCGCGTCTTCGAGCGCGCCGCGTCGGTGCGGGAGCTCGGCTTCGGGCTTGGCATGGCGCCCAACGCCATCGCGGCGCTCCGTCGGCTGGGCATCGCCGATGCGGTTCTGGCACGCGGCTTCCGGCCGACGCGCGGCGAGCCCCGCCGCATGGACGGCACGGTTCTGAGGATCAACCGACGCGCGGGCACTGACGTCACGCGCGCGGCGTGACGGCGCTTCTCCTCGCCGATCGCTGCCGCCGCAGACGCCGCCCGCCCGAGCGCCCTCACACCGCCGCGGTGACGGCGGTCAGCCGCCCCGAGATCTCGCGCAGGCGGAGCCACTGCTGGTAGTAGAAGGGGAGCAGGGTCACCGACTCGGCGAACTCGAAGACGTACATGACGACGGCGAGCACCATGCCGTACTCGACGGTCTGCTCCGCCGCCTCCGCGACCGAGAAGACCAGCAGCCCCACCATCAGCACCCAGACGCTGCCGAAGGTGGCGGCCTCCAGGTCGGAGAGCTTGATGTTCCAGCGCATCATAGTCGCGGAGGTGGCGGCCGACGCGGGCGGGGTCGCCGCTCTCGACCGCGTCGACCTCGCGCTCGTGCTCGTCGTTGAGGCCCTGGTTGTAGCGGGTCGTCAGGTTCCCGGTCAGGGCGTAGAGGACGACGGTGGCGGCGGCGACGGCGAGGCAGCCGAGGAACACCGGCCGGTTCAGGGCCGACAGGATGAGAACGGTGCCGGCGAGGCGGATGACGCTGGTGACGAGGTCGGGCAGCGAGTTCTCGAAGAACTCGACGATCTCCCAGAGCATCCCGAGGCGCGCCGTCCTCATCGACGTGCTCTCGGCCTGGCGGTCGACCAGCTCCTCGCCGAGCCGGGCGTAGATCCGGGCGTAGGCCCGGCTGTCGACGAGCCGTCGGACTATCGCGATGGCCATGGCCGCGATGCCGAGCCCGGCGAGCTCGTAGAGGCCCCGCGGCGAGTCCGCGAGCACGCTGTCGACGGCCCGGCCGATGACCAGCGGAAACAGAGTCCAGCCGGCCGCCTCCAGCACGACCAGGGACAGGGTGAGGGCGAAGCGCCCGGCGAAGCGTCTGAACAGCGTGAACATCGGCGCGGTCCCCGGCGAAGTATCGGCTCCTGCGGGATCCTACGGGCCATCCCGCCCGGATGATGCTCCGGTGGGTCAACGGCCCGCTGGCGCAACCGGCGCGGAGGGGCGACAATCTCGATCATGACGGCGCCCCTGTTCGACCTGCTCCCGCCCGGCGAGGCGTCCAGCGACGACCTGCTCGACCGCTTTCTCGACTACGTCGACCGGCTGGGCCTGACCCTCTATCCCGCCCAGGAGGAGGCGATTCTGGCCCTGCTCGAGGACCAGCACGTCATCCTCAACACGCCGACCGGCTCGGGCAAGTCGCTGGCCGCGTTCGCGCTGCACTTCGCGTCGCTCGCCCGGGGGCGGCGCTCGGTCTACACGTGTCCCATCAAGGCGCTGGTCAACGAGAAGTGGATGGACCTGTGCCGCGAGCTCGGGCCCGACAACGTGGGGCTCGCCACCGGCGACGCCACCGTCAACCGCGATGCCCCGGTGCTGTGCTGCACGGCCGAGATCCTCGCCAACATCGCCCTCCGCGAGGGGGAGGAGGCGGCGGTGGACGACGTGGTGATGGACGAGTTCCACTGGTACGCCGACCGCGACCGCGGCGTCGCCTGGCAGGCGCCGCTGCTGACCCTGCCGCGGACGCGCTTCCTGCTGATGTCGGCGACGCTCGGCGACGTTTCGTTCTTCGAGCAGGAGCTCACGCGGCGCACCGGTCGGGAGACGGCGACGGTCACCTCGAGCGAGCGGCCGGTGCCGCTGGAGTACGCCTACTCGGAGGAGCCGCTCGCGAGGGCGGTGGAGCGGCTGGTCGAGGCGGACCGGGTCCCCGTCTACGTGGTCCACTTCACGCAGAAGGACGCCGCCGCGAGCGCGCAGAGCTTCACGAGCCTGCAGATCGCGACGCGCGAGGAGAAGAAGGCGCTGGCCGCGGCCGTCGAGGACGTGCGCTTCTCGACGCCCTACGGTCCCCGCGTCCGCACCTGGCTGAGGCACGGCATCGGCATCCACCACGCGGGCCTGCTGCCGCGCTACCGCGTGCTCGCCGAGCGGCTCGCCCAGCAGGGCCTGCTCAAGGTGGTCTGCGGTACCGACACGCTGGGGGTCGGGGTCAACGTGCCCATCCGCACCGTGCTCTTCAGCCGCCTCTCGAAGTACGACGGCGAGAAGACGGCGGTGCTCTCGGCCCGCGACTTCCACCAGATCGCCGGGCGCGCGGGGCGCAAGGGCTTCGACGAGCGCGGCTGGGTGGTGGCCCAGGCCCCAGAGCACGTCATCGAGAACCGGCGGCTCGCCGAGAAGGCGAAGGCCGGCAAGAAGGTGGTGCGCCGCCAGCCGCCGCGCGGCAACTTCGCGCCCTGGGACGGGGCGACGTTCGAGCGGCTCGTACGCTCGCGCCCGGAACGGCTCAGGTCGCGCTTCGCGGTCTCGCACGGCATGCTCCTCAACGTGCTGTCGCGCCGCGGCGACGGCTGCGCGGCGATGCGCCGGCTCGTGCGCGACAGCCACGAGACGGACGCCGCGAAGCGCGCGCACCGGCGCCGCGGGTGGCAGCTCTTCCGGTCGCTGGTTGCGCGCAAGGTCGTCGAGATCGTGCCGCGCACCCCCGAGGGCTCGCGGTTGCGCGTGAACGTCGATCTCCAGGACGACTTCTCGATGGACCAGGCGTTGTCGCTCTACCTCATCGAGACGATCCCCTTGCTCGACCCCGACGCCGAGACCCACGCCCTCGATCTGCTCACGCTCGTGGAGAGCATCCTCGAGAACCCGGCCGCGATCCTGTACCGGCAGCTCGCCAAGCTGAAGGCGGAGGCGGTGGCCGAGATGAAGGCGGCCGGCATGGACTACGACGAGCGCATGGCCGAGCTCGAGAAGCTCGAGCACCCCAAGCCGCTCGCCGACTTCGTCTACGCGACCTTCAACGACTTCGCCGAGCGGCACCCGTGGGTGGGCGAGGAGAACATCCGCCCCAAGTCGATCGCGCGCGAGATGTTCGAGACCTGGCTCTCGTTCGCCGACTACGTCCGGGAGTACGGCCTCGAACGCATGGAGGGGCTGCTGCTCCGGCACCTCGCGAGCGTCTACAAGGTTCTCAGGCAGACGGTGCCCGACGGCGTGAAGACCGACGAGGTGGTCGAGATGGAGCTCTATCTCCGGGACCTCGTGCGCCGGGTCGACTCGAGCCTGCTCGAGGAATGGGAGCGGATGCGCGATCCGGACTTCCGGCCCGCGCGCGCGGAGGAGGCAGAGCCGGCCGTGCCCGGCCGCGAAGAGCCGGCCGACGTGACACGCGACGCGCGCGCCTTCACCGCCGCCATCCGCGCGGGCGTTTTCGCGCTGCTGCGCGCGTGGTCGACCGGTGACGACGAGGTCGCGCTCGAGGTCCTCGACAGCGCGCTCGATGGGGCCGGAGAGGCGTGGACGGGCGAGCGTCTGGCCCTGGCGCGGGAGGCGTTCGCGGCCGAGCACGGAGGCCTGCGCCTCGACCCCGAGGGCCGCAACCGTCGGCACACGCATACGCAGCCGTCCGACGACGGGGCGGCGTGGCGAGTCGAGCAGATGCTGGTGGACACGGAGGGGCACAACGACTGGGTGGCGGAGCTCGAGGTGGACCTGGCCGCCTCGCGCGCCGCGGCAGAGCCGGTCATGCGCCTGCTGCGCCTGGAGAGCCTGACGCCGTAGCCCGGGAACCGTCGCCTTGCGGCCCCGGTCGACATCGACGCGTGACCGCGTGCACGCGGTCACGCGTCGGGCGGACCGAGAGTGCGCTCGGGGCCGCTGCCGCTCAAGGGAATGGTGGCGATCGATGCGCTCACGCGCCTCGTTCGGAACCGGGAGATGGCGTCAGGCGGGCGCCGGAGCTTCCGCGGGCGACTCGGCGACAGGGTCGGCGGCGGTGGGCGCCGGGCGCTGTCTGCGCATCTCCTCCAGCCGGTCGTGGGCCAGCATGTTCTGGATGAGCGGCAGGTAGAAGACGCCGTCGTCGTGCACCCGCACCGCATCGTCCGAGACCGTGACCCACCCGATGTCTTCGAGCGCCCGCCACACCACCGCGTGCTCGTCGACGACGTCGCGCCCGAGCAGCGCGCGGTAGGCGGCCCGGTCGACGGCGAGCCCCTGCATCTCCTGGAAGAGCAGGTGCAGGCGCAGATCGGCGGGCGTGTAGTGGTAGCCCCGCATCACCGGATGGCGCCCCTCGCGGATGCACCGGAAGTACTCGTCCACCCGCACCTGGTTCATGAACGCCCACCCCGGCGACTGCGGGGTGCCGAAGAAGAACGAGATGCCGGCATAGCCCCAGCCCCACGCGTCGAACCCGATGGGGCCGTTCCCGTTCGACGCGAACGGCTTGCGGAACAGCTCTTCGTACAGGTACGAGGTCGGCACCGTGGCGTCGCGCCGCTCGAAATCGTAGGGGGTCACCTGGGTGTAGCCGCAGGCCTCGAGCACCGCCTTGCCGGCCCGGTACATCTCCAGGTTCTCCTCCTGCGTGGGCAGTTCGCCCCGGCGGTTGCGGGCGAAGTCGGTGCGGCCGGCGACGTTCAGCTCGTAGTGGGTGATGTGGCCGACCCCGGTGGCGGCGATCGCCTCGAGGTCGCGCACCATCTGCTCGACGGTCTGGTTGGGCCAGCCGAAGATGAGGTCGACGCTGATCGGCAGGTCGAGCTGCTCGCACGACTCCAGGGTCCGGAACACCTGGTCGGCCCGCTGCCGGCGCCCGCTCGCCTTGATCAGCTCGTCGTCGAGCTGCTGCACCCCCATGCTGATGCGGTTCATCCCGCACTGCTTCATCGCGAGCAGCTTGTCGTGGCTGAACGTCTGGGGAATGCCCTCGAGGGTGATCTCGATGTCGGACGGAATGTCGAACACGCCCCCCACGATCTCCATCAGCCGCGCGTACTGGTGGGGCTTGTAGAGGTTCGACGTCCCGCCGCCGAAGTAGATGCTGGCCAGCTCGGCCCCCGCGAAGTGGTCGCGGAACAAGTCGCCTTCGCGCTCCAGGTATCCCAGGTACTCGTCGAGCTGGCGCTGGCCGGTGTAGATCTCGGTCGGAAAGAGGCAGAATCCGCAGCGATCCGGGTCGGTGCGCAGGCAGTACGGGGTGGCGACGTAGAGGTTGACCCGCTTGGGTATGTCGCGGTTCGTACGCTCCCGGGCCCGCAGCACGGCGTCCATGGGGACGTCCTGCTCGGCCCAGTGCACGGGCGACGGGTGGCCGTGCAGCACCTTGTTGCTCTGGCGCCGCTTTCGGTGCTTCTCGACGAACGCCTGGGCCGCCCGCACGTCGCGCATGTCGGAATCGATCGAATGATTGTCGGACGGCTGCCGCCGCTTGTCAACATCGGCGCCATTGGCGAGGAGCCGCCGGCGAAAGCGGCGCGTCGCGAATGCGACCGAGACCGTCGCGACGAGCTCCCGGGCTCACCGCACCCGGGCCAGCACGGCGTGCTCGGCGTTGAACTCGATGTCGTCGGGGCGGGCCGGCAACGGCAGCTCGACCGAGACCTCGGGGGCGTCCACGAGCACGTGATGGACGATCGGCGGACGGTCGTCGAACGTCAGCCGGATGGGCACCGGCATCCGGAAGCCGTCCGGCACGTCCTCCTGGCGTATGCGGCCGCGGAGCACGAACGGTGCCGGCTGGTCCACCACGGGGCGGACGTCGAGGTCCACCCGGTAGGTGGGGACGTCGACGCCGTACACCCATTGATCGAAGAACCAGCCCATCGGCTCGCCGAACGCCCCGGCGACCGCGTCCTCGAACGAGCGGGTGGACATCTCGCGCCCCATGTGGGCGGTGGCGTAACCGTGCATCAGCTCCCTGAACCGGGAGTCGTCGCCGGTGTGCCAGTCGAGCAGCATCGACCGCAGCATGTGGAGGACGTAGCCGCCCTTCTCGTAGATCAGGATGCGGTGGTCGATCCCCGCGCCGACGCGCGGCTTGGTGGAGACCAACCGATAGCCGACGACGAGGGGACCCGCCTCGTGGCCCTCGCTCCACCGTAGCGCCTGGGGGCTGAAGCCGTAGTGCCTGAGCCCGATACCCTGGCCGACCTGCCCCTCCCCGAGCACGTCGAGGCGCCAAGCGTCGATCATGTCCGCGAACTGCTCGGGGTCGTCCAGGCCGCGCAGCGCGTAGAGGGCGGCCGCGTAGTTGGAGAAGCCCTCCGCCATCCACTGGTCGCGGTAGTCGCGCCACCAGTCGACCCCCGCCCCCCACCACTGGTGCGCCACCTCGTGGGCGCGGAAGGCCTCCGCCTCGCCCGTGTGCATGTCGCCGAAGGCCCGATACGACAGGAACAGCAGGCCGGGAAACGCCTGCCCGCTCGTGGTCTCGGTCTCGGTGACGAGCAGCGACGGGTGGGGGAACGGTCCGAAGTACTCGGCGAGGAGCTCGATGGCGCCGGTGACGTCGGCGATCGTCCTCTCCCGGCTGTCCGGCGAGAACCCGCGGTGGTTGGGGTCGGCGTAGATGGAGATGGCGGGGGCTTGCGGGCGCTCGACCTCGGTCACCTCGAACTCGCCGTAGTGGAAGGCCATGCTGCCGACCGGCCTGCCCGTCGTCCAGCGCTGGATGCGGACATCGTCCTCGACGCGTTCGTCGAGCAGGGTCCCCCCGCTGGCGACGCGGTAGCGCTCGGGCATCCGGAAGGTCGCCTCCAGGCGGCTGGTTCGGTTGTCGGCGTGCTGCGGCCACCAGCTCAGGGTGTCGAGGAGCACGAAGTCCCGGGTTTGCCGGAGCCGATCGACGAGCGGTCCCTCGTAGGCGAGCTCGAGGATCAACGGCTCGCCGGCGGCGACGGTGCGGGGCAACGCCACCGTCACCCAGGGCTCGAAGTGGTCGTCCTCGAAGGTCCGTTCCTCGCGCTCCTGCGCGAAGGGCAGCGGCTCGCCGGTCAGCGCGGTCGGTTCCGTGCGCTCGGCGTCGGGGTCGGCGGAACCGGCCGCGAGGAGGCCCGCGCCGGCCGGCCGATCGGTGGGGTCGGCGTGCCACCGGACGTCGGTGACCTCGAGCATCATGCTGATCCGCAGCCGGAGCCCCCGGGTCGGCTCCAGCGGCTCGATCAGGAGGGCCGCCGTCGCGCGGACGTCGCCGTCCCCGTCCAGGGCGAGGTCTACCTCGGTTCGCGGCACCCGCGCCCGCGGCGTCCAGCCCTCGCGGTCGGGGTCGACGGGCCGCGGGGGCAGCCCCAGGGCCGCGCCGGTTGCCTCGTCGTCGTCCAGGGTGTCCGGGTCGACCGGGAACGGATCGAGGACGCGGTCCGCGTGCTGGGCCCGGTAGTCGGTCAGGGCGTCGAAGCGCATCCAGGTGTCGGACACCCCGCGCCGGTCCTCGTAGCGGTACAGGTTCACCTCTTCCGGATCGTGCGGCTCGACCACGAGGGTCAGCCAGCCGTGGTCCTTGCTGTCGAGCTCGACGAGCCGGTAGGCGCGGCCGGGCGGTAGCGTGCCCGTCTCCCGCCGCCACAGGTCGTGGAGGATCCGGCTCTCGGGGTTGAAGTTCCGTTCGTCCAGCATGCGGCGCCGCCGGTCCCGCAGAAGCCGGTTGGCGCGCTCGGTGTCGCGCCGGCGCTCACGCGCGGGGGCGGCGAGGGCGCGAAGCTCCTCGACGGTGTCGTCGCCGGCCCACAGCACGAGCCGGTCGAAAGCCTCGTCGACCCGGTGCTCGTCCGAGAACCGCTCGAGCTGGTGGTGCTCGACCGAGTCGGGGGGGTAGCCGCGCAGCCGGCCGTCGCCGACGAAGACCGCGGTCGAGAGCCCGCCGCTTATCTCGGGGGCCAGATACAGCCGTCCTTCCTCCAGCTCCAGCTCGAAGCGGTCCACCCGGAAGCGGCCGCCGCGAACGTCGCCGGCGTAGGAGACCTCCGCCTCTCGCAGCTCCTGGTACAGCGGCGGAGGGCCCGGCCCCTCGTCGCCCGCGTCCGCGTCGTTCTGCGGGGCGGCGTGCGCGAAGACCGCCACCGCCCAGAGGGCGGCGAGTGCCGCGCCCGTCGGCAGCGGTGCGGCGGTCGGGAAACGGACAGGCACGCGCTGAGCTTATCACCGGCGGCGGCCGGGGTCGCGCCGACCTCGCCGGCCGTGAAACAATCGGGGGTGGCGAAGCGGGGGCGTTCGTGGTGAGGCCGCGCGGCGCCACGCCCGGCGAGGAGGGGGCGGGAGCGCATGGGCACGACGATTCGACGGGGCGCGGCCGTGGTCGGCGCGCTGGCATTACCGATGCTGGCGGCGATCGGGTGCACCTCGAACCCGCTGCTTCCGACCGAGGTCCTCTTTCTGCAGGTCTACGACCTCGAGATCGGGGCGGGCCGGGAGGCGACGGCCGGCGACCGGGTCGTCATCGACTACATCGTGTGGGCGTTCGATTCGGAGCAGGCCGACAACAAGGGGCCGGAGCTCAACACCCGCAACGGATACACCTTCTTCCTCGGGGCGAACCAGGTCAACCCCGCTTTCGACCAGGGCATCGTGGGCATGCGGGTCGGCGGGCTGCGCCGGCTGGTCATTCCCGCCTCCTATGCGCTGCCGGGAAGCGGGTTCGGTTCGGTGCCGCCCAACACGCCGCTCGTCGCGGAGGTCCGGCTGGTGGATGCGCAGGCCGTGGGGTAGCTCCGCCCGTCGTCGTCAGCGGCTCCGCCCGGCGCCCAACCAATCTCCAGAATCCGCGCCGTTCCACGGCGACTCCTCGCGCGCCCATCGTCGCTGTCGACTCCGCCGGGCACCCCAACCAATCACCAGGGGTCCGCGCCGTTCCAAAGGCGCGGATCCTACCGGAACAGCCTGGTGACCTTGACGACGAACCCCCGGTTGCGGAGCTCCGCGTAGCGGTCGGGCCGCAGCGGGTCGATGTCCTGCTCCTCGGTGTAGACGACGAACAGCTCGCTGCCCGGCGTGTACTCCCACCGCAGCCGCAGGTTGGTGCCGAGCGTGTCGTTGGTGGAGTTGTACTGGAACAGGCCGCTCACGAACATGCGGGGCGAGAAGGTGTAGTTGAGGCGCCCGAGCATCAGGTCGGTGCGGAACGAACCGCCGGGCAGGTCGATCCAGTTGAACGAGACGCTGGGCTCGACGGACAGCCGCGGCGACAGGTCGACGCGCCCGCGGCTGAGGTCGACCGAGGTGAGCTTCCCGTCGAAGTAGCCGCCGGTCGCCACCTCCACGCGGCCGTTGAGGAGCCGTTGGGGGCCGAGCGCGTAGGTGAGGCGGACGTCGGTGAAGTCGTAACCGCCGACGGGGATGGTCACGGGGCCTCTGCTCGGCCTGAACGGCCTTTGCAGCAGCTCGTGGCTGTCGCTCACGCGTACCCCGAACTGGTCGCTGTTCTCGAGCTCGGTCTGAAACGCGACCTGCTGCTGGCGGGTCTCGAGCAGACCGGCGTCGGCGGTGAGGAAGTAGTCGAGGCTGCCCTCGACCACGAACTGGCGCACCGACTCGATCGACCGCGGCCGCGGGCTGAAGCGGCCGGAGACCGACGTGCGCCGGAAGTTGTCGCGCCGCAGGAACCCGACCTCGGGGCGGAAGTCGTCCTCGACCACGAGGTGGTCGAGCTCGAAGCCGTAGCGGTCGGCGCCGTAGTCGAACCGCGCCTGGTAGCTGGCGTCGCGCCCGGTCACCCCCGTGGTGCGGGTCCTCGCGTAGTAGCCGAGGAAGTTCACGCTGTCGAAGAAAGAGAAGCTGGCGTCGGCCCCGAAGGCCTGGTTCGTGCCGGTCCCGCTGCGCGAGACCGACCGGCTCGTCAGGAGGGCCCCGACGCTGCTGCGCCGCAGCAGGTCGCGCTTGACGCGCAGCACCGTGAAGTTGGTGGCGGCCGCATCGAGAATCGTCTCACCGCCGGCCCGGGTCGCCAACTCGCCGGTCTGGATGTTCAGCGCCCCCACGTCGAACGCGCCGACCTTGCCGGTCAGGCGTCCCCCGCCGAGGATCGGCACGACCTCGCCGCTCTCCAGCCCGATGCGGCGGCTGTAGAAGAGGGTCGGCGCAACGCCCCGCCCGAGCACGCTGCCCTGGCGCAGGATGCGGGCGGTGCGGAAGCTCCCGCGCGCGAAGTCGAAGATGCCGCGCCCCTCCAGGAAGAACTCGCGTTTCTCGGGGAAGAACAGGTTGAACCGGGTCAGGTTCACCTGCTGCTCGTCCACCTCGACCTGCGCGAAGTCGGTGTTGACGGTGAAGTCGGCGGTCAGGTTCTGGGTGACGCCGTACTTCAGGTCGACGCCGATCTCGCCGTGGCGGGTCCCCTGGCCGGCGGGCGCGTTCACGTCGGTGGTGGCGCCGCCGATGGCGTACGGCTTGACCTCGAGGTGGGTGCCGGCGGGCGGGGCCTCCAGCCCGACCAGAGTGCCCGCCGCCGACACCCGGAAGACGCCGCCCCGCCCCCCGAACCCCGCCGCGGAGATGGGGATGAGGGTCAGGTAGGCCCACTCGTTCTTGCGGATGACGGTGCGGCGTATCTGGATGCCCCACACCTGGTCGCGCTCGGGCCGGTAGCGCAGCGACTTGAACGGCACCACCATCTCGATGGTCCAGCCGCCGTCGAAGCGCCCCGTCTGCACGTCCCACACCGGGTTCCAGTCGCGGTTCGGGTTGCCCTCGTTGGTGATCGCCTGGTCGACGAAGCCGCCGGCGGGGTTGGCATAGAAGAGCAGGGCGTTGCGCCGGTCGTAGAACGTGTCGATGAGGAAGCCGAACAGGTCGTTGTTCAGCATGTTGAACGCGTCGCGGCGCATCTCCGTCGCCGTCCACTCGCTCGGCGGCGCGCTGTCCCAGCAGCGCCCCGCGACGTAGAAGTTCTCGTCGTCGAACATCACCCAGGCCTCGGTGCGCTCGGTGGCGGGGGCGCCCTCGTCGGGAAGCTGCTGGATGAAGTCGGATACCGGGGGCACGGTCTCGTAGACCGGCTCGTCGAGCCGCCCGTCGACGCGGAGCGGCGCCAGCAGGGGGATGGCGCGCATGGTCGCCTGCCCGCCGTCGCGGGTGATCATCGCGGGCGGCGCTGGCGGGGGAGGGCCGTCGATGACGACGCCCGGCTCGACCGCGGCGAGCTCGGCGGGCTGGCCGGGCAGGGGCTGGGCGGCGGCGGGGGCCGCGAGGCCGAGGGCCGCGACCAGGAGCAGCGGCGCGACCCACCAGGGCCGGCGCGCTCGCCTCGCCCCCGGAGCAGCCCGGCGACCGTTCGGGACGAGGGCCGCGGTCGCGCGACCCCACCGGCCGATACCCGTTCTCATGGTCGTCTTCGGAGGACGGTCACCGCCGCCGTCGGCATCCGGATGGGGGGGCGTGGTCCGTCGGCGCCACGTTGCGATGATACTTCAGCCGGCCGCGGGCCAGCCCACCAATCGGCGCCGAACGGGACCGCAGGGTCGCGCTGCGGCCTCCGCTGGCGCCCAACCAACCTGCCGGAGGACGGGCACGCTACGAACGCCGACGCCGGAGCATAACCCGTTTATTTGTAATGTGCTTATGGACATGCAGTGGCCAAGTGGAGTCGACGAATGCGCGGTGGCGGTAGGTAGGAGGGGGTGGCTGTTCCCGGCGGCTTTCGCCGAATCACTCCAGCGCCAGCACCGCAGCTCGCAATTCCATCAGGTGCGCTGCCTTGATCGGCGTCGACCCCTGCACCGGCGTTGCATCGGTCCAGCGCGGCACAGTCCGTCCCGCCGCCGCGTGGGCGTGGGACAACGCCTCCCGCAGCTCGAGCAGATGCACCAGCCTCACCGGCGTAATGCCCGGCCGCAGGACCGGATCCGTCCACGCGAAACGCGCCAGCCCCGCCGCCGCCCGGAGACCGTCGATGCGCATGCGCAACTCCGTGAAGTGGACCGCCCTGAGCGGCGTCTCGCCGGGTACGATGGGGTCGTCGGTGAACGGCCCCGTCACCCGCACCCGCGTCTCCAGGTCCCATCGGAAGCGCTCCACGAGCGCGTCGTCGAAATCCCGCCGCACCGCCGGCGTCACGTCCCGGACCTCGACCTCTATCCGATTTGAGCCGACCGGCAGTCGACAACTGAACACCGTCAGTGAGTTGCCCGTGGTGACCAGTTCACCGTTGATGCTCCAACTCGTCTCGAGCGTTCCTGGCAGGGTCCGGTGCTCACCGGGGGTCTTCACGGAAAATTCCAGGGGCTCGCAGCGATCTGACTGCAGCTCGGTGGCCGTGGGGCTGACGGCCTCTATCGGCGAAACGAAGTTGTAGATCCGGCGGATCAACTGTTCCGTGTTGACCTGCTCGAACGGTTTCGACAGTTCCCGCATCTTCGAGGCAAAGGTGGGCCGGAAGAGACCGGAATCGCAGTACTTGGCCCCTTCGTAGGCGCTCACTACACCGGGCGTGGCGTCCGTCGCCGGAACCCGCGTTCCGGGCTCTATCCAGTGCGACCACTTGATCGACGCAGCCGTCGACTCCCGGGTGACGTTCACCTCTGGAGGTTCCACCGTATTGTCGCAGGCCGGACCTCCTCCGGCATACTCGTCGGCGAGGAGGCCGAACGAGTGGCCCAGCTCGTGAAGCATGAGCTCCGCGCTGAGCTCGTGCGTGGACGCTACCGCGAAAGCGCCGCCCGATCCTCCGTACTCGTTGTCGTTCACCAGCACCATCACCATGTCCCGCGCGTTCACGGCCAGACTGCGGTCGAGCACATCGACAACGGCGGCGTAGTCGACGCAGATGAGCCTCGGAATGTCGCGGCAGTCGTAGCGGGCGCCGAGTGCCGTGTCGCGGTATTCGTCCCGCGCCGGATGATCGGCGCCGGACTCGTTCGACGTGACGTCCACCCGGCGCACGTTGAAGTACGCCGCGTAGTCTGCGAACGGCTGATCCTCGAAAAAACCAGCCAGCAGCCGTTCCACGTCGATGGCGTACTTGCCGAGTTCCTCGCGGGTATACCCGTCGCCCAGAATCGCGACGTTGATGCGGTTCTCGTCCGGGCCGCTGCTACGGAGTACCTCGACCGGCTCCGCTTCGGCTCCGGTGGCGGCCGGGCCGAGGTACGCCGCGACCAGCAGGAGAACGACGACTCGGGGCATTGCCACGGAGGAGCGTTGGCTACGGAGCCAACCGAACTTGGCCGAACGGATCCAGCAAGTACTCGGTGCCGGTCCATCGCGGCCGGAAAATGTAGACCCGATCGGCGTCTGCGACGTCCGGAATCGCAATCGACAGCTCGACGCTGTCGACCTCGATTGTCCCGCCTTGCAGACGACCGTCGGGCCCCGGCGCATCGGCGCGCACGATGCCCGGATTCGGTACCAGCCGCCAGTCGAGCTCGCGCCCGGCGGCGTCCCGCACGACGACGACTAGGCGGTCGGACGACAACTGGGGGAACCGCTCGCGGCGCAAGGCGCCCGGAACCACACGCTGTTCGAGCAATGCGAACATCCGGGGTTGCGCGGCGGCCCCTGCATCCAGATCTGCACCAACGTTGGTGGCGATCCGCAACTGACGCACCCGTTCAACGTCTCGAGCCTGCGGGACATCGCTCACCAGGCCGCGAAACGACCGTCGACTGGTCGGCCTTTCCTGGGAAGCTCGAGCCGACGAAGCCGGGGTCAGTTGCACGAGCTCCGCGCGATGTCCGTACTCTCGTTCGCCGACCACGAACGGCGCCCACGCGCCCGGCGCGAGCACCGACAGCACAACGAAGAGGCCTTTCATGGTCTGTGATTCCTTCAGCCAGCCCGGTCTTGTAGTAGAGCAGCCTATCACGGCTGCAGCATCGAGGAGGCCGAGGAGGACCCGACCCGAGGGAGCGAGAATGGGTCGGGCCGGCGAGGAACGGCAGACATCCGGCCCGCCCGTAATCCAGGCATCACTCCAGCGCCCGGTTGGTCGAGGCCCCCGCGATTGTCAGGTGCGAGTTGTCGTAGACGCAACGCTCGCCCCGGTCGGCCGTCGCCTCGGCCACGGCTCGGTGCTTCCGCTCGAGCAACGGCAGCACCTGAAGCGCGTCGCGGACTGCCGGGCATGGCCGGGTGGCCGCGGGGTGGCCGACGACGGATCCGATGCGGGAACAACGCGGCCCCGGAGGCGGCGGGCGGGCCGCGACGGTCGATGACCCGGCCCGCGGGCTCGCTACGCGACCCGGTGCAGGAGGTCCTGGCCGGCCTCGATGCGCCGGCAGTTCTCCACCGCGACGGCGAGGCTCCGGTCCAGTGTTTCCCGCGTCAGCCACGCCACGTGCGGGCTGCAGACGACGTTGTCGAGGTCGAAGAGGGGGTTGCCGGCGGCGGGCGGCTCGGTCTCGAGGACGTCCAGCCCCGCCGCGCCGAGGCGGCCCGACCGTAGCGCCTCGACGAGCGCCGCCTCGTCGACCAGTGCTCCGCGCGCGGTGTTGACGAGGACCGCGCCCGGCTTCATGCCGGCGATCGCGCCGGTGTCGACGAGCCGCTCGGTGTCCGGCGCCAGGGGCAGGTGCAGCGACACGATGTCGCTGGCCGCGAGCAGGGCGTCGAGGGTCACCCGCTCGCCCACCGCGTCCGGCTTCGGGCTGCGACTGGCGTACAGCACCCGGGCCCCCATGGCCTGCAGCATCGGGGCGAGGCGGCCCGGCACCGCGCCGTAGCCCACCAGCCCGACGGTGCGACCGCACACTTCGCCCGCGTGGTCCTGGAACGCCGGAGGCAGGTGCCAGCCGTCGCGCGCGGCGGCGTCGAGCCGGTTCGCGCGGCGCAGGGCGCTCAGCATCAGCAGCAGGGTCATCTCCGCCACCGCCTGGGTGTTGGTCCCCGGCATGTTGCAGACCGCAACGCCGCCGCGCCGCGCCGCTTCGAGGTCGATGGTGTTCACGCCGACGCCGATCTTCTGGATGAGCCGGAGCCGACGGGCCGCCGCGATGATCTCGGCCGTCAACGGCTCCAGGAGGTGCCAGATTGCCTCGGTCCGCGGAAGCAACTCCCGGAACGAGTCCCGGTCCGCCGGCTCGCAGATCGAGACCGAGAGCCCCCGGTCGTTCAGACCGGCCAGCCGGCGCGTCAGCTCCGGTCCCGCCGCATAGTGCCAAACCACGGTCATCATCGATTCCGGTATCGTCCGCATTCCCGGCACCCCGGAGGGCGCCCGCGCGTCGCGTTCCTCACGGCAGGACCGCCGACGCCAACAGCGTACTATGTCGCGGCCGGGCCGATGTCTCAACCATGACGCGTCGCACCGCAACGGCGTACGGGCTGGTGGGGATTGCCGAACGGCTCCGCGGGCGCACGCGGAGGCTGCGGTTCGCCCCACCGGTGGCCTGCGTCTATGCGCCGCTCGACTACGCCTGGGCGCCGCACCGGCTCTACCTGGAGCGTTATGGCGCCGGGCCGCGCGAGGTGCTGTTCGTCGGGATGAACCCGGGGCCGTTCGGGATGGCCCAGACCGGGGTGCCGTTCGGCGACGTGGCGATGGTCCGCGGCTGGTTAGGCATCGAGGCGCCGGTCGAAAGGCCGGCGCGCGAGCACCCGAAGCGCCCGGTGCGCGGCTTCGACATCGGCCGGGGGGAGGTGAGCGGCGCGCGCTTCTGGGGCTGGGCACGGGCGCGCTTCGGCACGCCGGAACGGTTCTTCCAGCGCGCCTTCGTCTGGAACTATTGCCCGCTCGCCTTCGTGGGCGCGACCGGGCGCAACCTCACCCCCGACACGCTGCCCCGGTCGGAGCGTGAGCCGTTGTTCGCCGTGTGCGACGACGCGCTGGCCGCGGTGCTGGCGCACCTCCGCTGCACCCTGGTCGTCGGCATCGGCCAGTTCGCGGCGCGGCGCGCCGCCCCCATCGCCGAGGCCGCGCAAGCCCGGTGCGGGGCGGCGCCCCACCCCAGCCCCGCCAGTCCGGCCGCGAACCGCGGCTGGCCCGGCATCTTCGACGATGCCCTAGACGATCTGGGGTTCCGCGCCGAGGCCCCCGCATCCACCGCATCGCGTCAGGGGTGAGCCGCGCCGCTCACGGCCAACCGGCGGAACGGTGCCGCCGGTCGATCCGTGCGGCACAACCTGGCGAGCCGCTGGCGCGGAGCGGCCCGGGGTCCACGTGCCGGCGTGCCACCGTCCAGCTTGCGGTCTCCAACCCGGTCTAGATCGTCCAGGGAGAGCTGGAACGGCGGGCGTTCCGGTATCGCGAGGTCCGGCATGAAGGGCGGTGCCGATGTCGGATCTGTATCTATTGTGTCTCTTTTAATTGCAGCTTATCTCTAATTTATCATTTTTTACGTGCTATGATTCGGACTCCGACCCGCTTTCGGTTCGTTGGACCGCCCGGTCGCAGGCGCGGTGGCACAGCGTTGGCCGTATTCGGTACAGCGGACTGGACCGCGGCGCAGGGGGGAAGCGTCGCGGGTGACCGCGAGGCACTGGTGGCGCTGTACGACGCAACGAACGGCGACGACTGGAGGCCCAACGACATGATCCAGTGCGAGAACCGAGGGAGAGGGTTGCGAGCGGCGGCAGCGGCGACGGTACTCGGTCTGGCGATTCCGACGACCGCCCCTGCGCAGCACTGGACCTTCGATGCGCGGCGTATCGCCCTCGGCGGCGTTGGCTCGGGCAACTTGGCTTCGGAGCTCGTCGCCGAGCGCCGGGGCTACGGAACTCTCGTGCTGCCGTTCGGCTTGCTGCAGTCGTTGGGCAGCCTAGACGTATACCGGAGCCTCGGCGACCCTACCGACCCCGACTTCGACCCGGTCCGCGCGGGAGAATTGCTGGCGAGCCCCGTCCACTACGCCCTGGAGCGACCGGAGTCCGGCCTGCAGCCCTTCGTGTGGGATCTCGCCAATCTGGGGGACCTCGCCGGACCGGGAGGCCTGTCCGATGACGTGCTCAGGCGCATACTGGGCGCGCATCGGGACGTTCTACTGCCAGAGCGCGTTCTGTGGGAAGGGATGGCGGCGCCGAACTGGGGCAGGACCGTCATCGTCGCGGGCGAGCGAGACGACGCCTTTCAGGGGTTCTACATCGGCGCCGGGCCGTATCTGTCCGCGAACATCGACACCCTCGTCGATCCCGACCTGCCCGAGACGCTCGCGAGCGGCACGATCGCGGGACTGGACGGCCGGCTGCCGGCGAACGTCGATTCCTACACTGCCTTTGCGACCACCGTCCAGGCCGCCGCCGCCGTGACGGGAGGGTACCGGGCGCGCTTTGCGCTTCCGACGGCACGCGCATCCGAGCGCGACGGGGTCTACGTCGCGGCCGACTATCACTACCTGTTCGGACTGGGCCTCGGGCGTATCGACGCCGCCCTCGACGTTGCCACCGACGAGGCCGGGCGGTTCGTCGACGACGCCGGCGGCACGCAGGTGGCGTTCTACGAAACCGTCGGCAGCCGTTCGGGACGCGGGTTGGCCGTAGACGCCGGCGTGAAGTTCGTCCTCGGCCGCATCGATATCGGGGTCGGCGCGAGGGGCCTCGGGAATCGGCTGGAATGGACCGATCTGGAGAGCGAGAGCGACGTGTTCGAAGCCGAGCCCGACGGGTCGATCCGAACCGTGATGCGAAGCGCGCGGAGCGACGCACTACGAATCGAGCTTCCGGTTCACTGGACCACCGACGTGGCCTATCACACCGACCGGTGGTCGGCGATGGCCGAGTACGCGCACGGGTTTCTGGGGCATCGCATGCACGCTGGGTTCGAGGCTCGCTACCGATGGGTCGAGCTGCGTGGCGGCGGCCGGTTCCTGCGCGATCGTTGGCACCCGTCGGTCGGCGTGGGCCTGAACTCGTCGGGAGGTCCGAGTCTCGACGTCGCCCTGTTCGGCGGTAGCGCCAGCGTAATCGGGAAGCGGACCCTGTCCGTCGCCGTGTCCCTGCGCCTGAACGCCGACGACGTCGTCGGCGACCTCGGCTATCCGTAGAAGGCTGACGGCCGCCGACAGCATCACGATTCCGAGGCCGACGGACGGGCGCCATGCTCTCCTTCGCCCAGTCCAGCACCAACCGGATGCGCTGGGCTGAATAGCATGGGCCGTCTCCGCCTTCACGTGCCGAGCGAGGATCTCCGGCACGTCGACCTCCGAGACCGGCCGACGGCCGATGCGGACGGGATAGCGTCGACCGGAACTTCGGCCCCAGCCGTCAGGGGCGTATCACCGGCCCTTGCCGTGACCCGCTCAGTCCGGGATGGCGAATCATAAACGGATTACTTCCAGTAGTTTGTGGTATCGCCTGGACGAGACTGGAACACCATGGTTGTTAGGGCAGGGTGAACACGAACAGGTTGTTGCCCGCGCTAGGGCGCAGCTCCGGCGTCAGGCGCGTGAAGCCGGACGCGGTGCCGGCGGTGCCGGTGCTCACGGCCACGTACTGCCGGCCGTCGACCGCGTAGGTGATGGGGAAGCCGGTGACCGGCGAGCCGAGGTTGATCTCCCACAGCACTTCGCCCGTCTCGTCGTCGAAGGCGCGGAAGCGGCCGTTCACGTCGCCGCCGAACACCAGCCCGCCCCCGGTCGCGACGAGCGACATCGTCGCCGCCCGCTGCTCGTAGAGCCACTCGGTGGCGCCGGTCTCGGCCGAGATCGCCTGGACCGTGCCGAGCTGGTCGGTCCCCGGCGCGAGCTGGTGGCGCAGCGCGAGCGCGTAGTGGATGCTCGCCTCGCGCGTGGCCATCATCCGCGCGCAGGTGTTGCGCAGCGGCATGTACATGGCGTTGGTGCGCGGGCTGTAGGCGCCGGCCTCCCAGTCCGGCGTCGGCCAAGACCGGCGCTGGGTAACCGCTTCATCCACAGCCAGTTACCTATGCCCGTGTTTTCCCTGCCAGCCGAACGTGCCAGCCAAACGGCCCAGCCAGCGGGTTTCTACGCGCCCGCCGCGTCGTCCCGGCGCAGCCGTTCGAGCGCGGCCAGATGCTTCGCCAGCTCCGGCGGCGCGTAGATCATGGTCGTTTCGGGCCGGGTGTGTCCATAGAGGTCCTGGATGTCCGCCACGTCGGTCCCGGCGCGGCGCAGCCCTGCCGCGAACGAGTGCCGGATCTGGTAGGTGGTGAAGACGGGCCGGCCCGCCCGGCGGGCGGCGCCGGCGAGCGCGCGGTTGACGCTGCTGCGGGGCCACGGCCCGAAGGCTTCCGCGTCGAGAAAGGCGCGGGCGGCGGCGACGCCCTCGGGCACGAGCGGGACGGCCGCGATCCGGCCGCCCTTGCCGCGCGGGACCGCAACGTAGGGGATCGGCTCGTCGAGCCGGAAGTCCTCGGCCCGCAGCCGGCCCATCTGCGACGGCCGCATGCCGGTCCAGTGCATCAGGTCGAGCCGGACCCGGGTCACGGAGCCGGCCGGCACCTCGGCCAGCACGGCGGCGATGTGGCCGCGGTCGACCCATCGGGGCTTCGGCGGCGGCGGGGCGAAGCGGACGAGGTCGAGCAGGTCGAACGAGGCGCGGCGGCCGTAGAGCACGCGGACGAGGTTCGTCAGGGCGTGGCGGCGGTGGTTGCAGGTCGAGGCGGCGAGGGTGCGGCGCCACTCGTGGAGCTGGGCGTTGAGCGGCGGCAGATGGGCCGGGAGCGTGGTCGTGCGCAGATGTCCGAACCGGGGCAGCCACGCGATGAGGTCGCGGCGGCGGTCCCCGAAGCTGATCAGCGTGCTCTCCACCTGGTCGAGGTAGCGGCCGGCGTCGTGGTTCAGGGTGTGCCGGCCGCCGGCCGGGAGCGTCCGCAGGCTGGCGCGCAGCTCGTCACGCTTGGCGCGGATGGTCCTGAGCGGCGTGCCGTGCGGGAAGCGGACCTCGCGCTGCACGCCGTTGACCTTGACGGTGGCGGCGAGCCCGTGCCGGTCCTTGTAGATGCCCTCGGCAACGCGGACGCGCCGGCGGGCGGGCGCCTTGCCGGCTCGGGCCTTCGATGCACCGCTCTTCCCGGCTTGCCGCGGCCTGGCGTCCGGCACGGCCGTCGCGCTCTCCGCAGCATGGGGTCGGACGCCTTCGATCTCGCTGACGATCGGTTCCATGGACTCTCTCCCTCAGTGAACGTCCGCGCGGCCCAGCCGACCTCGCCGAGCACGGCCGCGTCGTCGGCCCAGGGCAGCGGCGGCCACGCCCGCGGCGGCCGCGGCGGTCTCCGTGGCGGCGGGCTCGTCGGCGTTGCGTGGGTTCGGGCTCATCGGGTCTCCTACTCGAAGGTGCGCGCCGTCCACTTGACCTCTCCGATCATGGGGGCGTCGTCGGGCCACGGCCGGGTGGGCCAGGTCTGCTTGTCGGGGTTGTCGCTGAGGAGCTGCCAGACGCCTGCGGAGTCCCTGCCGGCGCGCTTGACGATCAGGCCGTCCTCGGTCCGGACGACGTAGATGCCGCCGACGCGGCGGCGCCGGCGGGCGAGGTTGACGAGGATCGCGGCGCCGTCGACCAGCGTGGGCTCCATCGACTCGCCCATGACCCGGAGGACGCAGCAGTCGCGTGCGTCGAGTCCGTGCTTGCGGAGCCAGTCTCTTCGGAACTTGAGCCCTCCTGTGATGCTCTCGTCGTCGACGAATGCGCCGCTGCCGACGGCGGGTGCGATGGGAGCGACCCCGATGAAGTCGGCGTCGTCGGTGACGCCGGCCTGGGCCTGCTGGTCCTCGAGGTCGCGGATGCGGTTGGTGGCGGCGGTCAGCTCGCGGGTGAGCCGGTGCGGGGGCGTGGGGTCGTCGGCGAGTCCGAAGAGGTAGTCGACCGAGACGCCGAGCGCCTGGGCGGCGCTGAACAGTCTGGGGTTGGTGAGGCCGCACCGGCCCTGCTCGACCTGCGAGATCAGGTGCTTCGTGGTGGCGGTGCGGTTGCCGAGCTGTTCCTGAGACAGCCCCTGCTGTGTCCGCACCAGCCGAAGGCGCTTGGCGAGCAGCGTCATGGCGAACAGTTTAGCAATAATAATTTATTGCGTAAATAGATTCTTTCATCGAGCGTCTCGGACGCCGTTTCAGGCCCGTTCTGCGGGGCGAAACGGGGCCGACGGCCCGTCGGTCTGCGTGAGGGGTTCTGACGGTCTCTGCTCGGGAGTCGCCTGACGACGGCAACCGGTGCGGGTGCTGTCGAGCCCTGTGCAGACCGGATACGAGGGGCTGCCGGCGGCGCATCGGGCGTCCATGACCCGGTCCGCTTCCACGGCGCCGGTTCATCGCGGGGCGGGGACGCGTCCGGGCGCCCGTCGGTGGCGCGTCCCCGGGGTCATTGACAGGAGATAGTCTCTTTAGTAGATTCCTCGGAACCCATGGCGCGGCTAGAGATTCGGTCGATCCGGGGGCCGCCCGGCCGGGCTCGGGCCGAACCGGGCACGACCTTGCTGCGGTGCTGGAGATCGGCCGGAGCACGCTGAACCACATCCTGACGGGCGGCCGCCCCGCCCGGCGGGCTTCGAGGCGCGGGCGAATCGGGCGCTCGACTTCGTGGAGCGCGTCGAGCTTGCGGCGGCCGAGGCGCGGGCGAAGGCGGCCGCCGAGATGGGCGGCGCCGCGCGTAACGCGGCGGACGACGACCCGATCGACGTCGAGACGCTGTCGGCGGTGCTGTTCCCGGAGGAGCCGGCGGCGCTGCTGCGCTGCTCGCGGGCGACGCTGGAACGCCGGGTCGAGGCGCGGGTGTTCCCCGTGTCGCCCGGCCGGGGCGTCGACAGCCGGCCGCGGTGGAGCAAGGCGGCGGTGTTGCGGCGGCTCGCCCTGGCGGCCCGAGCGGTACGCCGCGGGGCGACGGCCGAGGAGAACGTCATGAGGGATGCGAGGGTCGGCGGGGCGGGGCCGATGTCGGTCGTGGTGCGGCGCGCGGCGAGGCGCGTGGCCGCGGCGTGGCGCGAGGTGGTCGATCCGGCGACGGGCGGTGCGCTGTTCATCTGCCCGGGGTGCTGGCCGGAGGCGGGCGCATACTGGCGGGCCCGGCCGAACGCGGGGGTGCGGGTCCTCGCCGCTCGGCCGGACTGGGCGCAGTGCGGCGTGTGCGACCCGGAGCGGTCGTGCTGACGGGGCGTGGGCGGCGGATTCGGGTCTGCGATGGCGAACGGGCACGGATGGGGCGGCGAGCTTCGATGGACGTTGCCGGGCGCGTTGTCGGGAACGGACAGGTAGCCATGCCGGCGTCCCGGGTGCTGCACGCGCGGTTGGGCCACTCGGCGAGGGTGTCGAGGTTGTCGGACCTCGCGTTCCGGGTGTGGACGACCTACGTGCTCGGGGCGGACGACTTCGGGGTGATGCGGGCCGATGCGGTGGCGTTCCAGGCGGCGCACGACGCGTTGCGGGAGCGTCCGGCCGAGGAGGTCGCGGCGAGCATCGACCGGCTGGTCGAGGTGGGCTTGGTGTCGGCGTTCGAGCACCGGGGCGTGCGGTTCCTGTACCAGGCCCGGTGGCAGGACTTCCAGCGGGTGCGGTTCCCCGGCCGGACGGTGCATCCGCTCCCGGTCGGGGCAATGGTGAGCGCGCGGACGTTCCACCTGTGGTCGGCGCATCCGGGCGGCTCGCGGCTGCCGGCGGCGAAGGGGTCGTTCGCCGCTTCCGCACCACTTCGGAAGTTCTTTGGAAGTAGTTCCGCACTACTTCGGAACCACGACTTCCGAACTACTTCGGAAGTAGTTCCGCACCACTTCCGAAGTAGTTCGGAAGTGAATTCGCACCAGCAAATGCGGGCCGATTTCGGGTCCGAGGGCGTTCAGAGCCGTCCGCAGAGGCACTTCGGAACCACTTCGGAAGCTCACGCGCGCGATCACGCGCGCGGTACGGATCACGGATCTTTAAGTACAAGTACTGAACCTGTACCGCACCCGGTTTCTTGGACACAAGTTTGGGCTACGCGGCTTGGCGTAGCTCGTACTCCTCTCGTGCCTCGAGGGGCGTGCGATAAGCCAGCTTCTCGAGGCGCCAGCACCGGTTGTAGCGCTCGACGAATTCGGCGACGGCGGCGTGCACGTCGGCGAGATTTCGAAACACCCGGCCGTAGACGGCTTGCTCCTTGAGCGTGCGGTTCCAGCGCTCGACGACGCCGTTGGTCTCCGGCTCTTCGACGAAGCCGAAGCTGGGGCGGATGCCCCAGTAGCGGACCTGGTTGAGGAAGTGGTCCGACAGATACTGGCTGCCGTGATCCATCCGCAGCGCCAGCCCGCGGGCCACGTCGGCCTCGACCGAGCCGCAGCGTCGCCGGAGCCCTTGCGCGACCGGCTCGAGGGCCGCGAAACGGCTGCCCACCTTGCACACGTGCCAGCCCACGCACTCGGCGTTCCAGTGGTCGACGGCCGCGAAGGTCCAGACCCAGCCGTCGTCGACGGTCAACACCCGCACGCCGTCGGTACCCCACATGACGTCGGGCGCCGAGGTGACAATCGTGCCGTCGTGCCGCTGCGGCTCACCCTGCCGCCCGCGATGCGGCGAGAGCAGGCCCTGCGCGCGCATCACGCGCAACACCCGTGTCCGCGAGACCCGGATCCCGTCGAGGATCCGCAGCCGCGCGTGGACCTTGCGATGGCCCTCGCCCTGGAACGGAGAGCGGGCCAAGTCGCTGTGAATGGCCGCCAGCAGCTGCGCATCCGACAGCGCGGGCGTCGGCCCGCGGCGGCGCGGACTGTCAGCCGACGCTGAACACTGCACGCGAGCCCGCCGCGCGTAGAACGCCGAGCGTGACCGCTCCCACGTTCGGCACACCCGCTCGAGCCCGTAGCGCCGTCCCGTCGTCGCGGAGGTCGTTTGGCTCATCGTCGCGACCTCCGCGTCGCCAAAGGGACGCGGCGCTCCGCTGCGCGGGCACGCGACCGCAACAGCTCGTTCTCCATCGACAGCTCCCCGATGTGTCGCTTGGCCGCATCCAGCTCGGCGGCCAGCGGCTCACCGGCCTGCTCCTTCAGACCCAGCTCGAGACCGGCCAGCGCCCGCGCCTTCCACCGCTCCAGCCGATAGACCTCCACCCCGACTTCACGCGAAACCGCGTCGAGCGGCTCGCCGCAAAGCAGCCGCAACACCACGTCCCGTTTCCGGCTCGCGCTCCACCGCTGGCCGGGAGCCAAGCCCCCCGACCCCATCGCCGCCGCGTCGGTGCCGACTCCGGTCGCCCTCCGGGCTCCCTCCGTCGGCACCGACCCAGCTCCCTTCACCCGCCTCGACCGAACCATACCCCCACCTCCTGGTGACATCGGATTCTCCCCCTAATCCGTGTCCAAGAAAACTGGGGGCGCCCCAACAAGTACTGAACCAAGTACACCCAGTGAAACAGGGGGAGGGGGTCTGGGGGAGGGGGTCTGGGGGAGGGGGAGGCCGGCGCCGCGGCGACGGGCGCGGCGTCGCGGGCGGCGGCGTTCGTCGAGCGGTACCGGTCGGAGCTGTATCCGCGGCACCGGGGGGTGGCGTATGCGCCGACGCGTGCGGTCGAGGCGTCGGACGCCGACGCGGCCGAGCGGCTGTGCCGGGCGTGGGACGACGCCGCTCTGGACCGGCTCGCCGAGCGGTTCCTGACCACCGAGGGCGACCCGTTCCTGGCGGGCCGGACGCGGACGCTGTCGATGCTGCTGTCGCGGGCGCCGGCGCTGGCCGAGCAGCTTCGGGGCCGGCCCGCCGGCCGGCGTGACGGCGCCGCGCGGTCGACGGAGCCGCGCGAGGCGTACGACGCGGTCATCGAGGGGACGAAGCGATGACGACCGAGTGCGGGCGGTGCGCGGGGACGCCGGGCTGGGAGCCGGTGGAGGTGGACGGTGTGACCCGGCTGCGGCGGTGCGGGTGCTGGACGGCGGCGCACGCTTCGGCGCCGTCGGTGCCGCGGGAGTTCCGGGAGGCGGGGTGGGCGACGTGGCGGCGAACGGCGGAGAACCGGCACGCCCTGGCGGCGGCGCAGGCGTTCCTGCGCGGCGGCGAGGACGGCCGCGACCTGCTGTTGTGCGGGCCGGTCGGGACGGGCAAGACGCGGCTGGCGTGCACGGTGCTGAACGAGTCGTGGCGGTTGGGCGAGCGGTCGATGGCGTTCACGCGGGTGCCGCTGCTGCTCTACCGGCTCCGGCCGCAGGCGGCGCTGGAGACCTCGGAGACGTTCGACCGGCTGGCCGCGGCGACGCTGGCGGTGCTCGACGACCTGGGGTCGGAGCGTGACGCGGCGACCGACTACACGCGGCGGACGCTTCTGATGCTCTACGAGGCGCGTCACGACGCCGGCAGGCGGACGGTGTGGACGTCGAACAAGCGGCCGAGCGAGATCGCGGCGTTCATGGGGGACGACCGGCTGTCGAGCCGGCTCGTGGGCCGTTGCGACGTGGTGGGGCTGGAGGGCCGGGACTGGCGGCTTCTGGCGCGGGATGCGCCGGCGCCGGACCGGCGCACGGACCTGGGGCCGGCCCTGGCCGGCGCGCAGGTGGAGGGCCTCGGCCGATGAGTCGGCTGCCCGACCGGGACCCGGCGATGCGGGACGGGGGCGCGGTCGGCGGCCGGAGGGCCGCGCGCGGAACGGTCGCCGCCGCGAGCACGACGCGGAGAAGCCGCACCGTTCGTTCGGGCGTGGTGACGGGCTGCCTGTCCGGGCGGCTGCGGAACGAGGTGCGGGTGGAGGACG
Organism: Vicinamibacterales bacterium; assembly: GCA_965207615.1. Lineage (GTDB taxonomy): Bacteria > Acidobacteriota > Vicinamibacteria > Vicinamibacterales > UBA8438 > JAJEEA01. Next base: position 4,192,548 of record CBDBMZ010000003.1, on the reverse strand, counting down.
TGGCGGTCCGGGTCGTGCCCGGCCTCGAGCCTCCGCACGGCGCGGAGGTCCGGTTCGACCGGGTGACCTGCGTGGCGGGACGGGAGTCTGCGTGCGCCGGCGTGCCCCCGGGGTTGCAGTTCCCGTTCACGGCGGTCGACCGGGTGCTCATCTTCGACAACCCGATCGGACTCGTGATCAGCTTCCTGGAGGTCAGCGAGGTGGCGAGGTGATGGGGGGCGGAGAGGCGAAAGCGCGGTCGGAGGAGCTGACCCGGGGCCTGCGGAAGGAGTTCGGTCTCGAGCAGGTGGAGGCGGAGTTCGTCGTGCTCGTCGGCCGGAACGGAGGGTTGTGTCTGGCAGGCCAGGTGGCTGCGTGGCGCCGGGCTCGCAAGTTGGCGGCATCGCCCATGACGGTTTCGAGATGGATCGGTGATCTGCACGACAAGTTGGGCGCGGCGTTCGCCGTGTTCCCGCTGCAGCGAGAGGGCACACGCAGCGTGCGAGTGCACCAGTTCGTAGGCCGGAGGCTGTACCGGGAGCTTGAGATGGAGGGGAGCCGCTGGCGGCGCCCGGCGGAGAAGGACGCGCCGCCCGTGGAGATCAAGCGCCGGCTGGTGAGGGTCGGCGCCGTGCTGGCCCGCTGGTGGTATCCCTGGCTGGGTTCGGTGGAGGCCTCGGTGAGTTGGTGCGACGCCCTGGGGATCGACCGCGCGGTGCTCCCGCAGACTCGCTACGGGACGGGCGGCAAGAAGAAGCCGAGCTACTTCCCGGACCGCTCGCCGCACGCCGCCGACGGCAACCGCTGTCTCTTCGTCTGCCCGCTGGTGGTCGAGGAAAGAGACGAGAGCAGGGGGCTGCGGAAGTGGGGCCGAAGCTACGCCCCCCTGTGGCAAGCCCTGGGCCGCGTCGGCGTGCAGACGACGGTCGTCGTGGCGCGCAGCGCCGAGACCCTCTCGGTGCCGGTGGCGGACGTGATGAGCGGCTGGGAGGCGTCCGCCGAGAGCCATCGCGCGGTCCGGGGCATCTGGCTCGATACGCAGCTCGACTACGTGCTCGCTGGGAACGCCCCATCGGTGCTCGAGGCGCACGGCGGGCCGGACGGGGTCGCCCGACGGCGCCGCGAGCTGGCGGCGGCGATCGAGGAGGCGCGGTCGGCGGTGGGCCGCGGGGTGGCGAGGACGGAGGAGCTCGTGCTGGAGGAGGTGCCGGCATGACGGCGCATCCGGGGCGGCTGCTGACCTGGAAGCTCAACGCCGCGGCCGGCCCTGGTGGTCGGCTTCCTGCTGGTCGCGTACTTGGCCGTGGTGCTGGACATGGCGCTCGCCCGCCGGGGACGCCGCGGCCGGAGACGCTGACGTGGGTGCCCGTCGAGTTCGCGAGCGCTACGGCGTGGGCGTGATGAACCTCAGGATCGCAAACGTCAGAGCCGCCGTCGTGAGGACCGTGCCGACCATCCACTTGATGAGGCGGGTCTCGAGGCTCGCAATCTCGGTGCGCACGCCGGCGATGTCCGTCCGCTGCTCGGTACGCAGGTCGGCGATCTCCGTCCTCACCTCGGCAATCTGCGTCGAGAGCCGGGTGTCGAGGGTTCCGATCTCCGTCCGTACCTCGGCGATCTGCGTCGAGAGCCGCGTGTCGAGATTCGCGATCTCCGTGCGGACCTCGGCGACCTCGGCGCGTTGTTCGGCGATCTGCCCGGCGAGCTCGGCGATCTGCCCCGTCAGCTCGGCCCGCTGCCCGGCCATCTCGGTCCGCAATTCCGCGAGGCCGGTCTTGAACTGGTCGGACGTGACGTGGTCGCCGCGTTCGGCGGCCAGCCGCACCGCGTTCGTGATGGCGTCGGCCTGGGCCGGCGGGAAGTCCACGTCGGTCAGCGAGCGGGCGACGGCGTGCGTGTCGAGCATCGGTTCCTCTCCCGAGGAGCTGCCCTCAGGCGGGCTATGCGGGGCTCGATGCGGTCAAGGTGCATCGTGCTTCCGGCGTTGTCGCGAAGACGCTACAGGCCGTTCTCGCCGGCCTGAGGGGCCTCTCCGGCCGCGGGCCGCTCGCGGGCCGCGCTGGGGACGGGGACGCAGGCCGGAATCCGGATCGGCGGCGGCGTGGAGACGGACCAGCGGACGTCCCGCGCCGTGTGGTCCTCGCATCCCGGCCGCTGGACGAGCAGGTCGAAGTCCTCGTCCATCGGGGCCATGAGGGTGAAGTGCCCGTCGGGGTCGGTCCAGGCCTCGCTCCGGGCGGCGGGGTGGGAGCCCTCGACGTAGACGCGGACGAGCGAGACGGCCTCGTCGGGGGCGACGATGCGGGACGTGCCGATGACCTGCACTGGGAGGGTGCTCATGGCAACGAGGATCATGGCGGCGCTGAAGGGCAGCATCGACAGGCGCACGAGGATCGACACCGCCTTCTGGCTTCTCGGGCTGGTCGTGGTCATCGTCTTCCTCCGGTGGACGGTCACGCCCGGCGGGTCGGCCCGCCTCGCGGACTTTCTCGCGTGGGTCCAGGGCCAGGGCGCCGTCGGCGCGAACCTCTCGGATTATATGCCGTCGCGGATCGAGACCGCCCAGCGCATGCTCGAGGTCGCCGGCGTCGGTCCCGAACGGGTGTTCCTGGACATCGCTCGGGCGACGGCCGCCTCGTCGTCCTCGCGGCCCGCGCGGGGGCGGAGGCCATCGGCATCGACCGGCAGGAGCTGCTGGTCGTGCTGGTCGAGCGCGCCCGGGACAACGCGGCGATGGCGGGGGTGACGGACCACGCGCGGTCCTTTCTGAACGGGAATCTTCCGGGCTGCCGAAGGCGTCCTCTGACCGCTCCGGATCTCGGCTCGCTCAGGCGGCAGCGGCACCAAAAACGGCGGCGGCGACGGGCGGAGCATCTCGTCACCTGCGAGCCGGTGGTCCGCGCCTTCGTCGAGGATGCCGGCTCAGTCTTCCGCCTCGAACAACCGCCGATAGGCAGCCTCCGCCCGGCGCAGACCCGCCTCCGTGAACTCCACCGACTTCGCCTTGCTCACCGGGTCGGAGATGAGCCCCTTCCGGTGAAGGCGGTCCATCGCGCCCCAGTCGAACGACTTCCACGTGCGCACGCCCGTCATCGGACCACGCTCGCAGATCCCCAGATAGAGGAGAGCGAGTACGGCTTCGTCGATCCTGTCGTCCGTCCGGTCCCGGCTCATCGAGAGCAGGGTAACCCACCAGCGAGCGGCGCGTCTCGCAGCGTCGGGCTTGCCAGCAAAATCGCACGTTTAAGTCGCGCAGTTCAGCACCACGGAACATGACGAGTTCCGTGTGCGGCATCCGTCAGATACAATGTCGGAATCCGCATTTCGTGGGCAAAGGGGCTGTGAAGACCGTCACCTACCTGAGGGTTTCGACGCCGTAGCGGGACCTGCGCAGCCAGCGCCTGACCATCCTCGAGTACGCGCGTGCGCACGACCTCCGCGTCGACGACTTCATCGAGGCGACCGCCTCCGGACAGGCCTCGGAGAAGCGCCGGCGGCTCCACGAGCTGACGAGCCATCCTCGAGCTCGGCGACCGCCTGGTCGTCAGCGAGCTCTCGCGGCTCGGCCGGTTCCTCGGGCAGGTCGTAGCCATCCTCGACGCGCTGGCCAAGGCCGGCGGCGCCCTCGTGGCGCTAAAGGAGAACATCCGGGTCGCGGGCAAGCAGGACATCCAGACGAAGGTCATGACGACGCTCTTCGCGCTGCTCGCCGAGGTCGAGTGCGAGCTGATCTCGGAGCAGCCGGAGCCCGTCGTCCTCACGGACCAGGACGGGGCCCCCGGCTGTGGCCGCCGCTCGCGCCTTTCAAGCGGCGCCGGGTCATTGCGCAATCCAGACGATCTTGAACGCCGGATCCGGCGGAAGCTGAACACGGAATCCGGGATGTTGAACGCCGGATCCACATGTCCGGCCGGGCGCCCTTGAATGTCCTCTGCGTCTCGATGTCCGCGCTCTCCACGTCACGCCCGATCAGGTGGCCGGCATACACGACACCCAGCCTCGGATCGCGGTCGAGGACCGCCGCGAACGATTCCGTGAGCCAGTCCTCCCAGGCTCGGCGCCCTTGAGTCGAACGGTAGAGGAAGAGACGCTTGGACAGGCTCTCCATGCTCGTGCTCCAGGACCTCGCGTAGTGGGCGATCGTGGACGAGCAATGGCCCGGGGCTCGCCGCCCGCCGCCCCGCCGACGCCCGATACCAGCCCTGGCGGCCCGTCAGAACCCGAAGCCGGCGCTGGCGTGCGTGCGCACCCCTCCGGCGAAGTCGTGCGCCACGTCGATGGAGACCGGGAAGCCGAATCGGGGAGGCATCACGAAGACACCCACCCCGGCGCCTTCCAGGAAGCTCGCCTGCCGGAGGGAGCTTCCCGCGTCGTACACTGCAGCGGTGTCGCCAAAGAACCGGAGGCCGACCTGTGCCTCCGACAACAGCGAGGAAATGGGGAGACGCAACTCGATCGACGCCGCCGCGATCCGGTCACCGACCGCCGCGCCGGCCGGCCAGCCGCGGAGGGTGCCGCGCGCGGCCGGGCTGCCGCCGAGCAGCGCCCTTTCGTACGGCGGCAACGGGGCCGACGCCCCCTCGAAGAAGAGACGCGCCGCAAGAATCGCCTGACCACCGGCCGACGCGTACGCTCGAGCGTCCAGACGGGGCCGAAGAATGGCCGTCCGGTCCCCGACGGTCGCGAACCGCTCGAGTCCGGCGCGGACCACCACCGTGTTGCGGCGGGCGGTGGCCGGCGTCTCACGGTAGTCGCCGTAGTCGAGGTACACCGCCGACCGGAACAGCCGGTCCGCTTGTGCCGCGAACCGAACGTCCTCCCACGCGGCGGCCCCGTTCACCCGGAACCCGCCCGGAAGCCCGCGCTCGACCGCGGCCTCCACCCCCGTCCGGTCGTCGTCGACATCGGAGTACGGATGCTGCCGTCGCCCGCGCCATCCGACCGCTCGCAGCCGGTCGATCACGCGGCCGGAAACCGGCGCCTCCATCTCCAGTCCGATGCGCTTGTGGCCGCCCCAGGTCGCGGGCACCGAGAGCCGGCTGCCGGACCCAAACACGTCGAGGAAGCTGGTCAGCGCCCCGTAGGCCACCCCGTAGCCTTCCCGGTGGTCCACGATCGGGGCGACCATCAGCCGGCGGCCCACCGCCGCGAGCGCCCGCGCCACCGGGTTGCGCCAGCGGGCGCCGGGTCGCTCGCGGACCACGATGACGAGGGCCACCTCGTCGGTGGTCGTCAGCGATCGGTAGAGGCGGCGCACGTCGATCGTCTCGAACCGGCCGCTCGCCTCCAGCCGCTCCCGCACCGCCGCGGTCAGTTCCGGGCCGGCCCCATCGCCCAGCTCGACGCCGGCCAGGGCGATGACCTCGGCGTCGGACAGCGACAGGTTGCCGTGGACCCGTATCTCGGCCACGGCCTCCCGCGCCATCCGTTCCTGCGCGGCGGACACCGCGGGCGGCATCGTCGCGAGAATCGCGGCCGCACCCGCCACCGCCGTCCAGAGGGTGGCGCACGGCCGGCAAGCGAGGAACCGGGCGCACATCGTCACCGCTCGGCGTCGGGCCGTCGGAGGCGTGCGCCGGTCTCGGCCTCCCGGTAGCCGGAGAACGTGCGCGAGTACGCCACCGTGGTCGATCCGCTGGCCATCGTCATCACCCCGAAGGCCTCGATCCGCTCCGGGAGCCACACCGCCCCGTCGAGCGGCCGGCCCATCGTCATCGACGCGCTGAGCTCGTCCAGACGGATGAGCCAGCGCAGGGGCAGGAAGTCGAAGCCGATGCCGTCGAACGTGAACCGCACTATCTGATGCTCGTCGGGGTCGATCCAGAGGGTGACGAGCGTTCTCTCGTTGAACGCCTCCTGGGCGCCCGGCACGCTGATCGGCGGCCGATTGCAGTCCTCCTCGTCGGGGCCGCGTTCCCGGAACAACCGCTCCGGGAAGTACTCGATGCGGAGCACGTCCCGCCCGGCCAGCCGCTCGCGGCCCGCGAAGTAGTAGTTGCCCGGTTCGAACTCGAAGTCGAGCCAGTACGACTCGGAGAGGAAGCGCGGGCGGAGGCCGGCGGCGGCGCTCAGGTCGGCCGCCTCGTCGGCGCCGGCCGGGGAGGGCGACCGGTCGGCGGCCCCGTCAGCGGCCGCCGGCGGTCCGGAAGAGTCCCCCGGTGGGCAGGGCGTCCCGGACGCCGCATCCCGGGCGCGCTCCGCCTCCGCCTCCAGCCACTCCGCCTCGTACCGCCGCCAGTCGTCCTCGCCGGCGTCGACCCCGTCGAACCGCACCGGGCTTCGCACGAACACGCCGTCGCGCCGGTACCAGACGTACTCCCGCGTGAAGCTGCTGTACACCTCGCCGTCGTATCCCGTCACCGTGAACCGCTCCATCTCGTCGAACACGTACTGCCGCCGCGCGATGCGGTTCTCGTCGCGCCGGGCGAGCACCTGCTCCATGAAGCGATCCAGCTCGTTGTCCTCCTCGCGTTCCTGCGCCGCCGCGGCGATGACGGCGACCGCCGTCACAGCGAGCGCCAGCGTCCGCCGAGCGAGCAGGCGATGATTCAGGCGGTCGGGCATTGTCAGCATCTGATTGCGCCGGGGGTCGGCCAGCCGCTCGCTTCCCCTCTACTCGAATCGTAGCGCCTCGACGGGATTGACCCGCGTCGCTCGACGCGCCGGGAACCAGCAGGCGACCAGGGCCACCGCCAGAAGCACGAGTGGCGCGGCCGCGAACGTCAGGAGGTCGTCGGTGGCGACACCATGCAGCAGACTCTCCAGCACGCGACTCGAGGCCGCCGCGCCGGCCATGCCGGCGGCGGCGCCGACGGCCACGAGCACGGCGGCCTGCCTCGCCACCAGCGCGAGAATGTCGCCGCGCCGGGCCCCCAACGCCATGCGGATGCCGATCTCTCCCTGGCGCTGCGCCACCGTGTAGCTGAGCAGCCCGAAGATTCCGAGGGCGGCGAGGAGCAGGGCGAGCCCGGCGAACGACCCGACGAAGACGGCATAGAAGCGAGGCTCCGCGACCGCGTTCGACAGCCGCGCCGCCATCGTCATCACCGTGCCGAGCCTCGCTTGCGGATCCGTCGCGGTCACTGCTTCGCGGAGGAACGGAAGCACCGCTAGCGAGTCGCCGGCCGTCCGGACGGCCGCGAATATCGCCGAGCTGTAGCCGAACCCCACATTGGTGCGGACCTGAGCCAGTGGGAAGAACGCCTCGGCCTGGGGCTCCGCGGTGAGCTCGAGGCCCTCGTACACGACGTCCCCCACGACGCCCACCACCTCCCAGGGTTCGCCAAGGGGAGACACCACCTGCCGGCCGACCGCCGGCCCGCCCCCGAACAGCTCGCGGGCCAGCGTTTCGTTGGCGACCAGGACCCGCGGGTTCCCGGATCCGTCGAGACGCGTGATGGTGCGGCCGTCGCGGAGGCGGAACCGCATGGCTTCGATGTAGCCGGGACTCACGATCCGGACGTTCGTCAGGACCATCTCGTTCGAAGGCGGCCGCGGCGTGCCGGCCACGTAGAACAGCGTCTGGCTCGTCCTGTCCTCGTCGAAGGGCAGGCTCCTCGACAATCCGAACGCCTCGACGTCCGGTAAGGCCTCCAGCCGTGCCGTCATCTCGTCGGAAAGCCGTTCGTGGAGCCGCGCGTAGCGATCCGCCGAGTTCGCCCCTGCTTCCGGCGCCATGGATGGCTGGCTCGAGAATGGAAACAACGCATGGGCGGCAATCACGTTGGCCGGATCGTAGCCGCGGTCGAAGGTGACGAGTCCCACGAAGCTGCGCAGCAGCAGACCGGTGCCGACCAGCAGCACTAGCGCGAGCGCCACCTGCGCCATCACCAGCACCGCCCGCGACCGGTTCGCGCGCAGCAGCCGGAAGCCGCCCGCAGACTGCGCGCTTCCCTCGTTCAGCGTGCGCACCAGGTCGAGCCGCGACCACTGCAAGGCCGGCACCGCGCCCGACAGCAGGCCGACGACCACCGACAGCCCGACGGTGAACACGACCGTCACCCCGTCGACGCCCACCTCGTCGAGCCTCGCGACGTCGACCGGAACGAGCGCCGGCGCCGCACGCAGGACGACCGCCGCCGCAGTCAAGCCGAGCAGGCCCCCGGTCAGGCCCAACACCACGCTCTCGGTCAGGAGCTGCCGCGCGAGCCTGCCCCGGCCCGCGCCGAGCGCGGCGCACAGGGCGAACATCCGCTGGCGCGTCACGCCGCGCGCGAGAAGCAGCCCGGCCGCGTTGATGCACGCTATCAACAGGACGAGCGCGGTGGCCGCGGCCAGCACCAGCAGCGCGGGCCGGTACTCGCCGACCATCTCCTCCAACAAAGGCACTACGCGGACATCGACCTCGGGCCCGTCCCCAGAAGCCTGGTCCGCGCCCGCCCGCGCCGTGATGCCGGCGGCGCTCGCCTGCAGGATGGTGCGCGCTTCCGTGGCCGCCTGCTCCGGCGATACGCCGGGGCGGAGTCGCCCGAGCCCGCCGAACACGAGCGAGACGACCGTACGCAGCTCCGCCGAATCGTCCGCGCTCGGCGGTGCGAACGGCGGAATGACCAACGGCGTCCAGAACTCGTTGTCCGGATTCGGGAAGCCGAACCCGTTCGGGAGAACGCCGACGACGGCATGCGGCTCGCCGTCGAGATCGACGAGGGTCCCGACGATGTCCGCATCCGATCCGAAGCGCGTCGTCCAGAGGCGGTGGCTGAGCAGCACGACGCCGTCCGCGCCGTCCCGTGCTTCCTCCTCTGTGAAGAAGCGCCCCAGTCGGGCCCTTGAGCCCAGCAGCGGGAACAGCGACGGCGAGACGTTGGCGCCGGACAGGGTGGCGCCGTCGAGACTCGCCGACCGGGCAGAGATCTCCTGGTACCCGGCGAGCTGCTCGAACGACCCGGCGCTCTCCTCGAGCAGGGGCATCGAGCGGTTCGACAGCCACATGTCCGATCCGCCGACCGACCCCAGCGACTCACCGATGCGGACGATGGCGGCGGCATCGGGGTACGGCAGCGGTCGCAACAGGACGCCGTAGACGATGCCGAACATCGCGGTGTTCGCGCCGAGGCCCAACGCGAGCATCAGCGCCACGCTGGCCGCGAAGCCGGGGCTCCGCCTCACGCCACGGACGGCGTGGCGCAGGTCGCCGCCCAGGTCGCCGAGCCACCGCCCGCCTCGTTCGTCCTGGATGGGTACCATCACTTCCCCACCTCGATCAGCAGCCGGCAATGGTCGCTCGGACCCCATTTGTCGACCCCGTTCAGCCATGAGTCTCCTTTCCACTTCATGTTCCAGCACACCACCGTCGTCAATCCCTGAGCTCCTCGTAGCGGCCCGGAGCGCACGCGCCCGGGCCTCGCCCGGGCCAGGGCCTCGGGCCGAAAGCTCGGCCGCCCGAAGGGCTCCTGAGCGTCTCGCGCCTCGACGGCCGAGGGGACGACATCCGGCGCTTCCTCGAGCTGGGCGTCTCCAAGACCGCCATCGCGAAGCTCACGGGCGTGTCGCGCACGGCCCTGAACAGCTTCATGAAGACGCGTGGCCTCGAGCCGCGCCGGCCCGGGACGCTGATCGGTATCCGTTGACGTGGATTCGACGAACGGGCAACTTGGGCTGTCGAGCGTCATCGCGCCGTCTCGCAAGGTCAGCTCGTCGTTCCGCCGGGCAAGCGTTCGGACGAGCCGACGTGTCACGCCCCGGCGCGATGCCGGAGCGTGACACTGTTCGGGATTCTACCCGGTTACCGGCCCTCCTCTTCGAAGCTGCGCAGATAACGGGACACGGTGATGGGCGCGCAGCCGACCGCCCGCGCGATACGCTTGAAGCCGAGGCCCTGGGCGCGAAGCTCGACCATGCGCGCGACGGCCTCGGCCGACATCGGCGGGCGCAGGAACCCGCGCCTGACCGTCACGCGGCCGCGACGGCGCAGGACCTTCCGGTCGGCGAGGGCCGGCATCGCGCGCTCGTCGTCGACGTCGAGAGCGTGCTTCGCCAGCTCGTGCCAGTCGACGGCCGCGCGCGTCGGACTGCCGTTGATGGGCTCGGGGTCCGGCATCTGGTCGAGGAGGCCGTCGGCACCCCGCCACGCGACCTCGAACTCCCGCTCGGCGCTCACGGCCGACTCGCGGACGACCGTCGTCAGCGGCTCGACCTGCTGGTAGACGACGGACACGCCCGTCGTGTGGCCGGCGCCTGTGCGATACGACACATCGGCGAGAGCCGAGCTCACGGCCGGACTCGCCAGCGCCGCGGCCAGCGCGGAGCCCTGCATGCGCAGCTTCGCCGTGAGCCGCAAGGCGCGGATCGTCGAGCCGCCGTGGTCGATGGAGCGCACGACGATCTCGGAGCCGACTCGTATCGGCCGGCCGTCCCGGAACCGGTCCCTCCTCAAGCTGCGGACGCGAGTAGTGGCCATCGGTCACTCCCTCTCGCGGCGAGCCGCGTCCGGCCTCATGCCAGCCCGCGCTCGCGCGCACACGTCCGGCCGCGGGACCCCTGCCCGCGATTCCGGAGTCAGGGAGCCCCGCAGGGGACCGCTGCCCGGGGTGTCTAATCGACCGGCCGATGGTTTTCGGCGCCGGCGTTCAGGCCGGCCGGCCTGAGAGAGCGGCGCCCTCGTCGGGCACGGCGGTGCTGGTGGCGAGGAAGTGCCGGCCTGCGGCGAAGCCGCGTTTTTTGCCGGCGCCGTCAAGGTGGAAAGCGGAGATTCGTCGCCCCGGGCGTTCAGCGGCGGCGAGCGCTCTTCGCCCTCGCCGTCCTTGACCCGGAATCTGCGAGAGGCGCACCCGCCTGGCCGGCCCGCTCTTCAGGCCGGCCGGGTGCGCCGTTGCAAGGGCAGGGGTTCGCCGCCCATCCCGCGGCCGTCGCCCTTCACGGCCCCGGGATGGAGGCCGGACCGCATTTCCAGGTCCGGCCGTGGGCGGCGTCCGCCCCGCCGGCGGCTGCCGGCGTTCGGAGCGGGTGAAGTCCAACCCGCTCCGGGGGCGGATGGGACGACTGTGCGTGCAAGCCAACCTCCCGACCTGGCACGGCGCGAAGCAGGGGAAGACGGGGCGGCACGCCCCGAAGCGGCGGGCCGGCAGACCCGCACGCGGGCCGCGGCGGACGGATCGGATACAGTGCGGCCCGCGTCGCTCGCGGGCCCTGTCCGGCCCGCCCTGGTCAGCATCCAGCGGGTGGGGCTCGGGGAGGGACTCCTCCCCGAGGAACTGGGGGGTGCCAGGGGGGGAGCCTTGCTCATCCCCCCTGGAGGAATGAGCCGGACCGCTTGCGGTCCGCCATCTCGGCCTGCGCCCGGGCCTCGAAGACCGACGGTCCGCAGTCGCCGGACCTGCAGCGCGGCATCCTGGAGACGGCCGGCGTCGACGAGGTCCACGTCAGCACGACCTCGCGTCCGGTGTCGAGGCGTAGCCGGACCTCGACCGCGACGCCGCCCTGCACAGGGCCTTCGACTGCCCGAGGTTCGTGACCGCGACCGAGCCGGTCACCATGCTCGTCAAGGCGCGGCAGCAGGTCGTCTCGCCCGCAAACTCGCGCAGCTCGCCTGCTTCGACATCGTCCACAGCCCCTCTGTGCCTGAAGGCCGCAACTTGCGGCGCGCGCGATTGTCCGTGATCGCGACCCGGCGAGCCGGGGTCGTCCGGCCAAGCTCGACCCTGAACGTCGTTGACGGGTCGCCGGCGACCGGCGGTCGCTTCCGACCCCGCAGGACATCGGGGGGTCGTCCAAGGCACAGCCCTCCCGTCGTGGTCCCGACCCGGCGGGCCGGGCCGTTCGACAAAGCTCGACCCTTGGCGGGTCGTCGGTGATGTTCGGTCTCCCGACCCTGAAGGCAGAGCCAACCCGCCGCGGCCGGGTCGCTGAGACGCCCCGAATCCGGGTCGTTGCGGAACCTGTTGGTCCCTGACGAGCGCGTGTGGTACGTTCGGCCCTCGGGCCGTTCCACGTTGAGGCGCAGGACGAGCTGGTCGAGATCGGCGGCAGCCGGTACCGGGTCCATCCGGCCGGGGCCGTGTTCCCGGTCATGTCTGGCCGCGAGTTCGACGAGCTGGTCGAGGACATGCGCGTCAACGGCCTGCGCGAGGCGGTCGTGGTCAGGGGCGACCAGTTGATCGACGGGCGGAACCGGGGTCCGGGCGTGCGCGGTCGCCGATGGCGGTGCCGGAGGTCCTTGAGTTGGAGCGCGGGACCGACGTGGCGTCGGGGGTGATGTCGGTGAACGTGCAACGGCGTCACCTGGACGCGTCGTAGCGGGCCCTGCTGGCGAGCCGGCTGTCCGCTCCGCCCTGAGCGACGAGGTGACGTTGAGCCCGGCCGTCGAGCTGATGGGCGTATCGCGGGCCTTGGTGGCCCGGGCCGCCGCGGTCGAGAAGGGCCCCGAGCCGTTGAGGGTCGCCGCCCGCGAGAGCGTCGTGTCGGTGAGCGACGCGTACGAGTTGCGCAGGAGGAGCCCGAGACGATCGAGCAACTGGTCGACGATGTTCGCTCCGGCGCGGCGCCCAACCTGATGGCTGCCATGTGTCGGCGGAGCATCGAGGGCAAACCGCGGAAGAAGGACAGTTGACGCAAGGCCAGGGTGCCGACTGTTCGTGATGAAGGTGTCGAATGCGATGCTAGTAGCAAATGTTGCGAGTGAAACATCTGATGTAGTTGAAGTAGACGGAGCACTCGTTTCAATGACTTCATGCGGCGGGCGTGGTGGGGGCCCGGGACCCTGGCCGATCCCGAGGACTCTCCTCGTGGTCGTCGGGCTGCGGCTGACCTTGCAGGCCCATTCGGTACGCCTGCATGTAGACCGAGCCCACCGAGTGGGGCGCCAACGTGGGCGCGGCGGCTCTCGCGATCTTCCGGTCGCTCCAGCCGGCCGCGACGCCGACGTTCCACTGCGCCCGGATCCGACGCAGCTGCGATTCCGTCCACGAGTGCCGTCGCCAGCGTGGCGCCCGGTTGCACCAGACCCAGGCGCGCAGGGCGGCCGCCGTCCGGCCCCTGCGCCTCACGAGACGCTCCCACTCGCGTCCCGGCACGTGGTGGCGCCAGCGCACCATGAGCTCCTCGACCTGGCGCCGGTCGTCCGCCGCCCAGGCGGTGCGGTGCCGGTGGTCGCCTCGGGACTGCGCCCAGGGCCGTCGTCGGAGCATTGCCGCGTTCTCCCTTCCGCGGAGCGGAAAAGTCCAGCCTGAGCGACCCCGCGGTGCTGACCCAGAAGTGACACCTTGGTTTCACGTTCTGGGTCAGAAAAAGTAGTACGTAGCGGGGTCGCTCAGGTGTGGGTCCTTCGTACGGGTCGTGACCCAACCTCTGGGTCATCTTGGGTTAAGTGACTATCTGTCAGTAGTTTGAGATGTAGGGGGCGTGAAATCAGGGTCACACTGCACGTGGTATTTGGGTCAAGTCGATGGCTACCACGGTCTGGGTCAGCATCGAGGCGTTTGGGTCTTGACTCGGGGGTGTGTGTGGGCCACCGCGTGCAGGGTACGGGAGAGTCTCAATTGAGATGCCGCGTGTGTCTTGTTGAGATTGCTTTCGATCGCGTTCTGCGGCCCCACCGAGGGCGGGACCCGACCACGGGGTTCTTCCTGCACCGCTTCGTCGTCGACCACTACTTGCGCCGGCAGGGCACGGTGCGGGAGTACTGGGAGCGCTCACTCTGGTTCCTGACGCCGGAGGTCGCCAACGCCGCCTAGGCCGAGCAGGCCGAGGACGTCGCGGCCACGGCGGTCGGGACTCCGGGACGAGGAGCTTCAGGTCGAGGACGTGGCCGTGCGCATCCTGCCGCAGCCGGCCGAGCCGCACGGCGCGGCGGCGACGTTCGACCTGGTGCGGATGCGCGGCGGCGAGGAGGTCGCGCGCGAGTCCTGGTCGGTCTCGATGCGCTTCTCGTTCCTGCCGCGGATCCCGGCCGAGCTGGTCGTCCGCAACCCGATGGGGATCGTGATCTCGTTCCTGCAGGGCGACCGCACCGTCACGAGCGGCGGAGGCCGATGATCCCGCATCTTCAGGGCCGGGTGGCGGCGCTCGCCGACTTCGGGTGGACCGGGCGCGACGCCGACTGGCTGGCGCTGGTGTGCCTGCACAGCGGGGCCTTCCTGCGCCGGCAGTACCTGGCCTTCGTCGGGCGGACGCACCGGGAGCTGGCGCGCCGCTTCGTCGAGCGGTGCGGCAAGGCAGCCGTCGAGGAGCCCTGGAACGGGTCGGGCCTGCGGCTGTGCCGCATCGCCGCCCGGCCGCTCTACCAGGCGCTGGGGGCCGAGCACGTCCGGCACCGGCGCGAGGCGACGCCGGAGGTGACGCTGCGCCGGCTGCTGTCGCTCGACTACGTGCTCGAGCGTCTCGACGCCCCCTGGCTGCCCACCGAGACGGAGAAGGTGCGGCGCTGACCGGCGCGGGCGTGCCGCGGCACGCGCTGCCGGACCGGCTGTACCAGGGGGCGGCCGAGGCGACGCGCCGCTACTTCGTCCACAAGCTGCCGGCGGCCCCTCGATGCCGAGCGGGCGACGTTCGTCTTCGCGCAGGCCGAGGACGAGACGCCGAGCGGACTCTCGACGTGGGCAACCGGCACGCCGCGCTGTGGGCGGCGCTCGGGGCGGCCGGCCGCGCGTCGAGGTCGTCGTCGTGGGCCGCGACCCGGTGCGCCTGGAGGCAGCCGAACGGGTGCTCGGCGGCTGGACGCGCCCGCCGTCGACCGGGGCCGAGCCGGCGTTGCCGGCCGAGGCCGCCGCAATCCGCAAGGCGGTCGCCGCTCTCGACCTGGAGGGACTGGAGGCCTGGGGTGGCCTCAACGAGGCCATCGTCCGTTGCGCCGCGCTAGAGCTAGCGAGGCTCCGCCTCAGACCGACGAGGCATGTGGGTCTCGGTATCTGCTGACGGTGGAAGCGGACTCCGGCCGCTGCTCCAGCCGCGGCGCGAAGCCGCCTTCATGGTCGCCCGGAGGCGATGGTGGCCGTAAACTGGCCGGTGAGGAACCCATCGACCGGAGTCCGACCATGACGGTAGCACGTTCCATCGCCGAGGTGTTGGCCCAGCACACGACCCTGACCCTGGAGTGCATCGACCGGATGTACCTCAACGTCTACGTGCCGCTGCTCCAGCGGGCCGCGGGGGCGGCGTACTTCTTCCGAAAGATGCGGGGCGCCGCCGTCCCATCCTCGGCTCTGATGGCCCCCCGTACTTTCCCTACAACGCCAAGCTGTGCATCAACGGGCACGAGTACCTGAAGCGGCAGCTGACGAAGCGGGGCATTGCGTACCAGTCGCTCGACAACGGCATCCTGCGCACGTCGACTACAAGCACTCGCGCATCAAGCAGTACCACAAGGAAGGGCGCGCGCTGCGCACCGAGACGGTCATCAACGACACGTACGACTTCGATGTCGGCCGCCGGCTGAGGAACCTCGATGATCTGAAGAAGATCGGCTTCGCCGCCAACCGACGCCTGCTCGGCGTCCAACGCCTCAGCCACGACTGCACCCTCGGGGCCGACGTGCTCGACGAGCTGCACCGCCCGGTGACTATAGACGGCCAACGCGCCTCGACCCTGCGCTTCGGCGATCGTCGGGTGCAGAGCCTCTTCGCGGCTCTGCTGCGCTTCGGCCTGTTGCCGCAGGGCTTCCGCAACCGGGAGCTGCGCGAGGCGGTGGCGGCGCAGTGCGGGCTGTCGCCCGACGACTACGGCGCGGGCCGCATGACCTACGACCTGCGTCGGCTCCGGCTGCGGGGCATCATCGAACGGATTCCCCGCACCCTGCGGTATCGGCTCACGGCCGAAGGGCTGTGCGTGGCCCTGGCCTATCACCGCACGCAGGCGAGGGTCCTCGGTCCCGTCCTCTCGGCCACCCTCGACGGGGGATCGAACACGCGTTTACGCGAAGCGGTGGCCATCTACGATCGGGAGGTCGACCGCGCCTGGCACGGACACGCGCTTGCCGCGTAATCCGTTGGAGCTGCCGAATGAGCGCTGACCCGAAACTTGACTCAGCTGTGAAGATCACGCCTGTTCAAGGGGTCTAGAGGAGGACCTGCAAACGGCCGGCTTCGCCGAAGCCGGCGATCTCGGCCGGCCGGACGTGGCGGTCGCGGAGGGTGCCGGAGTGAACCGCCTGCTGGCGGCGCTGACCGTCCTCTCCATCTTCTGGCTGTGGCTGCCCTTCCCGGCGCCCGGCGCCGAGCCGGTGGTCGGCCTGGTCGCCGGCCGGTCCCCGCGGCTCCATGCCGCGGTCCGGGCCCGGTACTACCTGGCGCCCGCCGTCGGCGTTGTCATCGCGTGGTCGGTCGCCGTCGCGGCGGGCCGCGTCTGGTTCGCCGGCCGTCGCCGCGCCCGGGTCCGCGGCAGGCTGCCGGCGTGGCCGGCCGGTCCCGCCGACCCGGCCCCCGCCGTCGTCGTCGGCGAGGTGCACCATCCGGTCGCCGTCCGCGAGGTCGCCAGCCCGCATTGGCTCGTGGTGCCCGAGCTGGGCCTCTACACCGGCATCCTCATCTGCGGCGCGATCGGATCCGGCAAGACCTCGGCCTGCATGCGCCCGTTCGCCCGCCAGCTCTTCGGCTGGCAGGCGCAGGACTCGGAGCGGCGCATCGCGGGCCTCGTGCTCGAAGTCAAGGGCGACTTCTGCCATCAGGGGCGCGGCATCCTCGAGGACGCCGGGCGCGCCGACGACTACGCCGAGCTGGGCCTCGGCGGGCGCTGGCAGTGGAACCCGCTCGGCGACGACGAGCTGGACTCCTACTCGCTCGCCTACACCATCGCCAGCCTCATCAACCAGTTCTTCGGACGCTCGAAGGAGCCGTTCTGGCAGCAGGCCTGCGTGAACCTCGTGCGCTGGATCATCGCGCTGTACCGGATGTCGCCTCGGCCGTGGGTGACGCTGCGCGACGTGTACCGCGGGACGCTCGACCCGAAGCTGATCCAGAGCAAGATCGCGGAGGTCGAGGCCGACGTCATCGGCCCGCAGGCGGTCCGCGTCCGGACCGCCGAGCTGTCGGGGCGGATGGGGGCGGCGAAGGCCTGGGACTGGGAGCCGGCCGGCGATGGGGTGGTCCGGGCCAAGGACGACCCGAAGCTGCGCGAGCAGCTCAAGGTGTCCGGGATCGCGTTCGAGGTCGTCCGCCTCGGCGCCGCCGACCCGGTGCGCCGCGAGCGGCTCGCCGCGGTGAAGCGCTGGCACGAGCAGGACTGGCAGGCGCTCGACCAGAAGCTGCGCTCCAGCATCATCGAGGGCCTCAGCGTCTTCCTGTCGGTCTTAGACCTGCCGGAGGTGGCGCGCGTCTTCTGCCCGCCCGGTCCGCACGCGCCGCCGCCCGCGGACCTTCCCGCCGCCGCGGCCGTCGACGTCGTCCGGCCGCTGCCGCCGCTCGACGAGGTGATCGACTCGGGCAGGGTGTTGTGCCTGAACATGCCCGCGGGGACCAACCCGGCGCTGTCGCGCGCCGTCGGGGTGCTGCTCAAGCAGGCGTGGCTCCAGACCCTGCTGCGCCGGCCGGCCGCGATGCAGCGCGACCCCGGGCGCGTCTTCCGGCCCGCCGTGTTCCTGTGCGACGAGTCGCGCCTCATTCCCATCGTGGCCACGCAGTCGATCTCGTCGCTGCGCGCCGTGCTGGGCCAGTCCGAGGCGTGGCGGGCGCTGCTCCAGACGCTGCGCACCCGCATCTTCCTCTCGCTCGCCGACGACTCGTCGGTGCAGATCGCCAGCACCCTGTGCGGGCAGGTCTCGAAGATGAAGGCGTCCTACAGCGTCTCGGAGCAGACCAGCCGCGCGGCGGGGTCGCTGCTGTCCGGGTCGCCGGGCGACGGGGCCGGCAGCCTCAGCGCCAGCAAGTCGTTCAGCCAGCACCGCGAGGCGCTGTTCCACCCGCGCGACTTCGCCCTGCTCGGCAACTGCCAGGCCATCGTCCTGCCCTGCGACGGCAGGCGGGCGCACGATGCTGATCGCCTGCTGCGCGGCGTACGAGCGGCACGTCCTGCTGGAGCACGCGGCGCTGGCCGCTCGCTGCGCCGGCGCATGACCTGCCGGCTGTGCAACGCGCTGACAGGGCGGCGTGCTGGCCGGTGCGGCTCGGGCACGCGACGCCGACGGAATCGGGGCCGCAGGCAGTTCAGTTTCAGGGGAGGGGCAGCAATGAGTGAACGTCGTGACGACAGGGATGCGCGGCGGGAGCCGGTTCGGGTCGAGAGCCGCGAGCAGTTCGACGAGGCGGTCGGCGAGCTGTTCCGGACGGGCCGGCCCATCGAGGCGCCGTCGCTGGAGGCGCTGGCCCGTTGGGACATCGACCTCGAAGACGAGGAAGGCGGCATCGAGGGGGTGCTCTGATGGCCGGCGGGCGCGAGCGGGCCGACGCGTACCACCAGCAGTTCGCCGAGCGGATCATCCAGGCGCTCAAGGAGGGGACCGCGCCGTGGCAGAAGCCGTGGAAGCCGGGCGAGCGGATCATGCCGCACAACTTCGGCAGCGGGCGGGACTACCGCGGCGGCAACGCCGTCTACCTCGCCATGAACGCGCTGCGGCGCGGCTACGCCGACCCGCGCTGGGGCGGCTACCGCCAGATCCAGGAGGCCGGCGGGCACGTCCGCAAGGGAGAGAAGGGCACGCCCATCATGTACGTCGAGTGGCGGCAGCAGCGGACCGCCCGAGACGACAAGGGCAACCCGGTGCTCGATAACGAAGGCCGCAAGAAGCTCGAATGGGTCCAGCGGGACCGGCCCATCGTCAAGCTGCACCACGTCTTCAACGTCGAGCAGACCGACGGACTGAAGCTGCGGTCGCTCGCGAAGGCGGTGCCGGAGTGGGAGGGCCACGAGCGCGCCGAGGCGCTGATCCGCGCCAGCGGCGTCCGGGTGGACCATGTCGCCGGCGACCGGGCCTACTACAGCCTGAAGGACGACCGCGTGGTGCTGCCCGACCGGAGCCAGTTCGAGTCGCACTCGGCCTACACGCACACGGCGCTGCACGAGCTGGGCCACGCGACCGGGCAGCCGGACCGCCTGAACCGGCCGACCCTGGTGCGGCACGGCGGCTTCGGCTCGGAAGCCTACGCGCGCGAGGAACTGCGGGCCGAGATCGCCGCGATGATGGACCGGCGAGCAGCTCGGCGTCGGGCACGAGCCGCGGCACGGCACCGCGTACGTCAGCTCCTGGATCAAGGCCCTGGAGAACGACCCGCGAGAGATCCGCGCCGCGGCCGTCGACGCGCAGCGGATCTCGGAGTGGCTGCTGGCGCGCTGGCGCGCGAGAGGGAGCGGAGCCTCGGCGACGAGAAGGCGGCACCCGAGCGGCCGGGGGCCGGCGACGGCAGGACCCGTGAGCCTGCCGCGCCGGAGCCGGCGCAGCCGTTGCCGCCCCGGATGTCACACGAGGCTTCGCCGCGGGAGGACAGGTCGCCGCCACGGGCGTTCCATCCGACTGCGGCTGAAGGGCGACCCCAGCGGGACTCGGGACCCAACCGATGACTGTTCCAGGCATGCGCGAGGAGAACGGTCAGGCAGCGGACGGTGTCGAACGTCCAGAATCGACAATAATGAGCATTGCATCTGTCCCTCCATGATGGCCATGGCCGGAGCGATGCGCGCAGAAGTGTGTCGAGGAGAACGTTTGCGTGGTGTTGGCACCGCCCACGGACGCGTCCAGTCCGGAGACCGGTCCGGGTACGGTTTTTCCCGCGAAGGGCTTGACATCGCGGGCCGGACGTGTTCCGCTCGTGAGCGCAGAGCGCAGAGCGCAGAGCGCAGAGCGCAGAGCGCAGAGCGCAGAGCGCAGAGCGCAGAGCGCAGAGCGCAGAGCGCAGAGCGCAGAGCGCAGAGCGCAGAGCCTTTCCGTATGTGAGCAACCCCCGCCTTTCCCTCGCTGGTCACGCCCTCGTTGACGGGCCGCTAGGATTTCGCGCCCAACCCGAACGCCGCAGGCAGCAATGGCGCACTGGGCTGCTGCTTGGTTGCCTCTTCAAGCTCCGTGCAGTCTTGGCGCCACCTTGCGCGGTCCAAGGTGATTCGGACCGGTCGATCCCGGCACTGTCGGCTGTCCGTGCTGCGTCGGTCCTCGCCATCGTCGTGGTCTGGCTTTTCCCGGGAATCGCCGCGGCGCAACAGATCCTAGTAGGTCCCGGCCTTGGCCACCATCTCCCTGTAGGCGGCAGTGAGATCATCTCGGTGAGCTTGTCGAGTGCGCCGGTGGGGACAGTGCAGGTGACGATCTCGGGGCCACCGGGCGCCGCGGTGCAGCCGGACAAGACCTCGCTGACGTTCACAACCTCAAACTGGACCGGGCAGTCGGTGACATTTTCAGCGACGCAAGAAAGCGCCTTATTTGAATCTTTCAATTTTTCGGCGCCGGGCTACAGGGGGGATAGTATTTCCTTCCAGGTGATCGGCGAAACGAACTCCAATTTATTGGTGTCGCCGAGCTTTCCTGGTTCAGTAAACGAAGGGGACAGCCGCATACAGAGGGTGCGACTGTCGAAGCAGCCGTCGGCGACGGTCACCGTGAGGTTGGTTTTTCGCTCCGGTGCTAGAGAAGTTATGGTGGACAAGGCCATGCTGGTGTTCACGAGATTGAACTGGGACGAGTGGCAATCAGTGACGTTCAACTATAGAGAAGATCTGGACAGCACCGACGACACGGTGAACTATGGGTACGTCCCTTCCGGGGGTGGGTACCAGCAGTCGTGGAACAATAGCTTCACTGTATGGGACAACGACAGGGGCACTTCGCTGAGGGTATCGCCCAGTTCTCTGAGGGTTGCCGAAGGGGGCGCTGCGACCTACACAGTTCGTTTGGCGACGCAGCCGACGGCTCAGGTGACGGTCGCCATCACCGGGCACTCGGGCACGGACCTGACGCTGGCCCCCGCTACAGCGTCTCTGACGTTCACGACGGCGACGTGGAACACGGCGCAGACGGTGACGGTGACGGCCGGGGAGGACGACGACGGCGCGAACGACGCGGCGACGCTGCTGCACACGGCCTCGGGGGGCAACTACGCGGGCGAGACGGCGAACGTCGCGGTGACGGTGACCGACGACGAGACGGAGGCCTTGACGCTGTCGACCCAGACGCTGGTCGTCGCCGAGGGGGGCAGCAACATCTACAGGGTGCGGTTGGCGACGCAACCGACGGCTCAGGTGACGGTCGCCATCACCGGGCACTCGGGCACGGACTTGACGCTGGCCCCCGCTACAGCGTCTCTGACGTTCACGACGGCGACGTGGAACACGGCGCAGACGGTGACGGTCTCGGCCGGGGAGGACGACGACGGTGCGAACGACGCGGCGACCCTGGTGCACACCGCCTCGGGCGGGAACTACGCGTCGGTGACGGCGAGCGTTGCGGTGACGGTGACCGACGACGACGATGTGGGTCTGACGCTGTCGGCGACGGCGCTGGGGGTGACCGAAGGGGACGACGGTGAGTACACGGTGCGGTTGGCGACGCAGCCGACGGCTCAGGTGACGGTCGCGATTACGGGGACCGCCGGCACGGACCTGAGCCTGGACACGACCTCGCTGACGTTCACGACGGCGACGTGGAACACGGCGCAGACCGTGACGGTGACGGCGGGCGAGGACGACGACGCGTCGAACGACGCGGCGACGCTGCTGCACACGGCCTCTGGCGGGGACTACGCCGGGGAGACGGCGAGCGTTGCGGTGACGGTGACCGACGACGACGATGTGGGCCTGACGGTGTCGACGACGGCGCTGGGGGTGGCCGAGGGGGACGACGGCGAGTACACGGTCCGTCTGGCGACGCAGCCGACGGCTCAGGTGACCGTCGCGATTACGGGGACCGCCAGCACGGACCTGAGCCTGGATGTGACCTCGCTGACGTTCACGACGGCGACGTGGAACACGGCGCAGACGGTGACGGTGACGGCGGGCGAGGACGACGACGGGGCGAACGACGCGGCGACGCTGGTTCACACGGCCACGGGCGGGGACTACGCCGGGGAGACGGCGAGCGTTGCGGTGACGGTCACCGACGACGACGATGTGGGCCTGACGCTGTCGACGACGGCGCTGGGAGTGACCGAGGGGGACGACGGCGAGTACACGGTGCGTCTCTCGACGCAGCCGACGGCCCAGGTGACGGTGGCGATTACGGGGACCGCCAGCACGGACCTGAGCCTGGATGTGACCTCTCTGACGTTCACGACGGCGAGTTGGAACACGGCGCAGACGGTGACGGTGACGGCTGGGGAGGACGACGACGGGGCGAACGACGCGGCGACGCTGCTGCACACGGCATCCGGGGGCGACTACGCGGGCGAGACGGCGAGCGTTGCGGTGACGGTGACCGACGACGACGACGTGGGGCTGACGGTGTCGACGACGGCGCTGACGGTGGACGAGGGGGACGACGCCGAGTACACGGTGCGTCTGGCGACGCAGCCGACGGCGACGGTGACGGTAGCGATCACGGGCCAGGCGGGCACGGACCTGAGCCTGGATGCGACCTCTCTGACGTTCACGACGGCGACGTGGAGCACGGCGCAGACGGTGACGGTGACGGCGGGCGAGGACGACGACGGGGCGAACGACGCGGCGACGCTGCTGCACACGGCCTCGGGGGGCGACTACGCGGGCGAGACGGCGAACGTTGCGGTGACGGTGACCGACGACGACGATGTGGGCCTGACGGTGTCGACGACGGCGCTGGGGGTCACTGAGGGAGACGACGCCGAGTACACGGTTCGGCTGGCGACACAGCCTTCTGCGACGGTGACGGTTGCGATCACGGGCCAGGCGGGCACGGACCTGACGCTGGCCCCCTCGTCGGCTTCTCTGACGTTCACGACTTCGACGTGGAACACGGCGCAGACGGTGACGGTGACGGCTGGGGAGGACGACGACGGGGCGAACGACGCGGCGACGCTCTTGCACACGGCCACGGGTGGCGACTACGCCGGGGAGACGGCGAGCGTTGCGGTGACGGTGACCGACGACGACGACGTGGGGCTGACGGTGTCGACGACGGCGCTGACGGTGGACGAGGGGGACGACGCCGAGTACACGGTGCGTCTGGCGACGCAGCCTTCTGCGACGGTGACGGTGGCGATCACGGGGCAGGCGGGCACCGACCTCACCTTGGATTCGACCAGTCTGACGTTCACGACGTCGACGTGGAACACGGCGCAGACGGTGACGGTGACGGCGGGCGAGGACGACGACGGGGCGAACGACGCGGCGACGCTGCTGCACACGGCCTCGGGGGGCGACTACGCGGGCGAGACGGCGAACGTTGCGGTGACGGTGACCGACGACGACGATGTGGGCCTGACGGTGTCGACGACGGCGCTGGGGGTCACTGAGGGAGACGACGCCGAGTACACGGTTCGGCTGGCGACACAGCCTTCTGCGACGGTGACGGTTGCGATCACGGGCCAGGCGGGCACGGACCTGACGCTGGCCCCCTCGTCGGCTTCTCTGACGTTCACGACTTCGACGTGGAACACGGCGCAGACGGTGACGGTGACGGCCGGCGAGGACGACGACGGGGCGAACGACGCGGCGACGCTCTTGCACACGGCGTCTGGCGGGGACTACGCCGGTGAGACGGCGAGCGTTGCGGTGACGGTGACCGACGACGACGACGTGGGCCTGACGGTGTCGACGACGGCGTTGACGGTGGCCGAAGGAGACGACGGCGAGTACACGGTGCGGTTGGCGACGCAGCCGACGGCTCAGGTGACGGTCGCGATTACGGGGACCGCCGGCACGGACCTGAGCCTGGATGCGACCTCGCTGACGTTCACGACGGCGACGTGGAACACGGCGCAGACCGTGACGGTGACGGCGGGCGAGGACGACGACGGAGCGAACGACGCGGCGACGCTGCTGCACACGGCCTCGGGAGGCGATTACGCCTCTGAGACGGCGAGCGTTGCGGTGACGGTGACCGACGACGACGATGTGGGCCTGACGGTGTCGACGACGGCGCTGGGGGTGGCCGAGGGGGACGACGCCGAGTACACGGTGCGTCTTGCGACGCAGCCGACGGCTCAGGTGACGGTGGCCATCACCGGGCACTCGGGCACGGACCTGACGCTGGACACGGCGTCGCTGACGTTCACGACAGCGACGTGGAACACGGCGCAGACCGTGACGGTGACGGCGGGCGAGGACGACGACGGAGCGAACGACGCGGCGACGCTGCTGCACACGGCCTCGGGTGGCGACTACGCCGGGGAGACGGCGAGCGTTGCGGTGACGGTGATCGACGACGACGACGTGGGGCTGACGCTGTCGACGACGGCGCTGGGGGTGGCCGAGGGGGACGACGCCGAGTACACGGTCCGTCTGGCGACGCAGCCTTCTGCGACGGTGACGGTGGCGATAACGGGCCAGGCGGGCACCGACCTCACCTTGGATGCGACCTCGCTGACGTTCACGACGGCGACGTGGAACACGGCGCAGACGGTGACGGTGACGGCTGGGGAGGACGACGACGGGGCGAACGACGCGGCGACGCTGCTGCACACGGCCTCGGGGGGCGACTACGGTTCGGTGACGGCGAACGTTGCGGTGACGGTGACCGACGACGACGAGGTGGAGCTGACGCTGTCGACGATGGCGCTGGGGGTGGCCGAGGGGGACGACGGCGAGTACACCGTCCGTCTTTCGACGCAGCCGACCGCGCGGGTGACCGTCGCGATTACGGGGACCGCCAGCACGGACCTGAGCCTGGATGCGACCTCTCTGACGTTCACGACGGCGAGTTGGAACACGGCGCAGACGGTGACGGTGACGGCCGGTGAGGACGACGACGGGGCGAACGACGCGGCGACGCTCTTGCACACGGCCACGGGCGGGGACTACGCCGGGGAGACGGCGAGCGTTGCGGTGACGGTGACCGACGACGACGATGTGGGCCTGACGCTGTCGACGACGGCGCTGGGGGTGGCCGAGGGGGACGACGGCGAGTACACGGTGCGGTTGGCGACGCAGCCGACCGCGCAGGTGACCGTCGCGATTACGGGGACCGCCAGCACGGACCTGAGCCTGGATGCGACCTCTCTGACGTTCACGACGGCGAGTTGGAACACGGCGCAGACGGTGACGGTGACGGCCGGTGAGGACGACGACGGGGCGAACGACGCGGCGACGCTGCTGCACACGGCCACGGGCGGGGACTACGCCGGGGAGACGGCGAGCGTTGCGGTGACGGTGACCGACGACGACGATGTGGGGCTGACGCTGTCGACGACGGCGCTGGGGGTGGCCGAAGGAGGCAGCAACACCTACACGGTGCGTCTGGCGACGCAGCCGACGGCGACCGTCACCGTGGCGGTCACGGGCCAGACGGGCACGGACCTGACTCTGGACACGGCCTCTCTGACGTTCACGACGGCGACGTGGAACACGGCGCAGACGGTGACGGTGACGGCCGGCGAGGACGACGACGGGGCGAACGACGCGGCGACGCTCTTACACACGGCCTCGGGCGGGGACTACGCCGGGGAGACGGCGAGTGTTGCGGTGACGGTGACCGACGACGACGATGTGGGGCTGACGGTGTCGACGACGGCGTTGGGGGTGACCGAGGGGGACGACGGCGAGTACACGGTTCGGCTGGCGACGCAGCCGACCTCGACGGTGACGGTTGCGATCACGGGCCAGGCGGGCACCGACCTCACCTTGGATGCGACCTCGCTGACGTTCACGACGGCGAGTTGGAACACGGCGCAGACGGTGACGGTGACGGCCGGGGAGGACGACGACGGGGCGAACGATGCGGCGACGCTCTTGCACACGGCCACGGGCGGGGACTACGCCGGGGAGACGGCGAGCGTTGCGGTGACGGTGACCGACGACGACGATGTGGGCCTGACGCTGTCGACGACGGCGCTGGGGGTGGCCGAGGGGGACGACGGCGAGTACACGGTGCGGTTGGCGACGCAGCCGACCGCGCAGGTGACCGTCGCGATTACGGGGACCGCCAGCACGGACCTGAGCCTGGATGCGACCTCTCTGACGTTCACGACGGCGAGTTGGAACACGGCGCAGACGGTGACGGTGACGGCCGGTGAGGACGACGACGGGGCGAACGACGCGGCGACGCTGCTGCACACGGCCACGGGCGGGGACTACGCCGGGGAGACGGCGAGCGTTGCGGTGACGGTGACCGACGACGACGATGTGGGCCTGACGCTGTCGACGACGGCGCTGGGGGTGGCCGAAGGAGGCAGCAACACCTACACGGTGCGTCTGGCGACGCAGCCGACGGCGACCGTCACCGTGGCGGTCACGGGCCAGACGGGCACGGACCTGACTCTGGACACGGCGTCTCTGACGTTCACGACGTCGACGTGGAACACGGCGCAGACGGTGACGGTGACGGCCGGCGAGGACGACGACGGGGCGAACGACGCGGCGACGCTCTTGCACACGGCCTCGGGCGGGGACTACGCGGGCGAGACGGCGAGCGTTGCGGTGACGGTGACCGACGACGACGATGTGGGTCTGACGGTGTCGACGACGGCGTTGGGGGTGACCGAGGGGGACGACGGCGAGTACACGGTTCGGCTGGCGACGCAGCCGACCTCGACGGTGACGGTTGCGATCACGGGCCAGGCGGGCACCGACCTCACCTTGGATGCGACCTCGCTGACGTTCACGACGGCGACGTGGAACACGGCACAGACGGTGACGGTGACGGCCGGCGAGGACGCCGACGCGTCGAACGACGCGGCGACGCTCTTGCACACGGCCACGGGCGGGGACTACGCCGGGGAGACGGCGAGTGTTGCGGTGACGGTGACCGACGACGACGATGTGGGTCTGACGGTGTCGACGACGGCGTTGGGGGTGACCGAGGGGGACGACGGCGAGTACACGGTTCGGCTGGCGACGCAGCCGACCTCGACGGTGACGGTTGCGATCACGGGCCAGACGGGCACCGACCTCACCTTGGATGCGACCTCGCTGACGTTCACGACGGCGACGTGGAACACGGCACAGACGGTGACGGTGACGGCCGGCGAGGACGCCGACGCGTCGAACGACGCGGCGACGCTCTTACACACGGCCTCGGGCGGGGACTACGCCGGGGAGACGGCGAGCGTTGCGGTGACGGTGACCGACGACGAGACGGTGGGTCTGACGCTGTCGACGACGGCGCTGGGAGTGGCCGAGGGGGACGACGGCGAGTACACGGTTCGGCTGGCGACGCAGCCGACGGCTCAGGTGACGGTTGCGATCACGGGCCAGGGGGGCACCGACCTCACCTTGGATGCGACCTCGCTGACGTTCACGACGGCGACGTGGAACACGGCGCAGACGGTGACGGTGACGGCCGGTGAGGACGACGACGGGGCGAACGACGCGGCGACGCTCTTGCACACGGCCTCGGGTGGGGACTACGCGGGGGAGACGGCGAGCGTTGCGGTGACGGTGACCGACGACGAGACGGTGGGTCTGACGCTGTCGACGACGGCGCTGGGAGTGGCCGAGGGGGACGACGGCGAGTACACGGTGCGTCTGGCGACGCAGCCGACGGCTCAGGTGACCGTCGCGATTACGGGGACCGCCAGCACGGACCTGAGCCTGGATACGACCTCGCTGACCTTCACGACGGCGACGTGGAACACGGCGCAGACGGTGACGGTGACGGCGGGCGAGGACGCCGACGCGTCGAACGACGCGGCGACGCTCTTGCACACGGCCTCGGGTGGGGACTACGCGGGCGAGACGGCGAGCGTTGCGGTGACGGTGACCGACGACGAGACAGTGGGCCTGACGCTGTCGACGACGGCGCTGGGGGTGACCGAGGGGGACGACGGCGAGTACACGGTGCGTCTGGCGACGCAGCCGACGGCTCAGGTGACGGTTGCGATCACGGGCCATTCGGGCACGGACCTGAGCCTGGATACGACCTCGCTGACCTTCACGACGGCGACGTGGAACACGGCGCAGACGGTGACGGTGACGGCCGGTGAGGACGCCGACGCGTCGAACGACGCGGCGACGCTCTTGCACACGGCGTCCGGGGGCGACTACGCGGGCGAGACGGCGAGCGTTGCGGTGACGGTGACCGACGACGAGACAGTGGGGTTGACGCTGTCGACGACGGCGCTGGGGGTGACCGAGGGGGACGACGGCGAGTACACGGTGCGCCTGGCGACGCAGCCGACGGCTCAGGTGACGGTTGCGATCACGGGCCAGGGGGGCACCGACCTCACCTTGGATGCGACCTCGCTGACGTTCACGACGGCGACGTGGAACACGGCGCAGACGGTGACGGTGACGGCCGGTGAGGACGCCGACGCGTCGAACGACGCGGCGACGCTCTTGCACACGGCCTCGGGTGGGGACTACGCGGGCGAGACGGCGAGCGTTGCGGTGACGGTGACCGACGACGAGACGGTGGGTCTGACGCTGTCGACGACGGCGCTGGGAGTGGCCGAGGGGGACGACGGCGAGTACACGGTGCGCCTGGCGACGCAGCCGACGGC
The DNA here is from genome assembly GCA_965207615.1 of Vicinamibacterales bacterium. GTDB lineage: Bacteria > Acidobacteriota > Vicinamibacteria > Vicinamibacterales > UBA8438 > JAJEEA01. Next base: position 4,164,151 of record CBDBMZ010000003.1, on the reverse strand, counting down.
TCAGGTGACCGTCGCGATTACGGGGACCGCCAGCACGGACCTGAGCCTGGATACGACCTCGCTGACCTTCACGGCGGCGACGTGGAACACGGCGCAGACGGTGACGGTGACGGCCGGTGAGGACGCCGACGCGTCGAACGACGCGGCGACGCTCTTGCACACGGCGTCCGGGGGCGACTACGCGGGCGAGACGGCGAGCGTTGCGGTGACGGTGACCGACGACGAGACAGTGGGCCTGACGCTGTCGACGACGGCGCTGGGGGTGACCGAGGGGGACGACGGCGAGTACACGGTGCGTCTGGCGACGCAGCCGACGGCTCAGGTGACGGTTGCGATCACGGGCCATTCGGGCACGGACCTGAGCCTGGATACGACCTCGCTGACCTTCACGACGGCGACGTGGAACACGGCGCAGACGGTGACGGTGACGGCCGGTGAGGACGACGACGGGGCGAACGACGCGGCGACGCTGGTTCACACGGCGTCGGGTGGCGACTACGCGGGGGAGACGGCGAGCGTCGCGGTGACGGTGACCGACGACGACGATGTGGGTCTGACGCTGTCGGCGACGGCGCTGGGGGTCACCGAGGGGGACGACGGCGAGTACACGGTGCGTCTTTCGACGCAGCCGACGGCTCAGGTGACGGTTGCGATCACGGGCCAGGCGGGCACGGACCTGACGCTGGACACGGCGAGCCTGACGTTCACGACGGCGACGTGGAACACGGCGCAGACGGTGACGGTGACGGCCGGCGAGGACGACGACGCGGACAACGACACGGCGGCGCTGCTGCATACGGCTTCCGGGGGCGACTACGCCGGGGAGACGGCGAGCGTCTCGGTGACGGTGACCGACGACGAATCGGTGGGGCTGACGCTGTCGACGACGGCGCTGGGAGTGGCCGAGGGGGACGACGGCGAGTACACGGTTCGGTTGTCGACGCAGCCAACAGCTCAGGTGACGGTTGCGATCACGGGCCAGGCGGGCACGGACCTGACGCTGGACACGGCGAGCCTGACGTTCACGACGGCGACGTGGAACACGGCGCAGACGGTGACGGTGACGGCCGGCGAGGACGACGACGCGGACAACGACACGGCGACGCTGCTGCATACGGCTTCCGGGGGCGACTACGCCGGCGAGACGGCGAGCGTCTCGGTGACGGTGACCGACGACGAGTCGGTGGGGCTGACGGTGTCGACGACGGCGCTGGGGGTTGCCGAGGGGGACGACGGCGAGTACACGGTTCGTCTTTCGACGCAGCCGACGGCTCAGGTGACGGTTGCGATCACGGGCCATTCGGGCACGGACCTGAGCCTGGATACGACCTCGCTGACCTTCACGACGGCCACGTGGAACACGGCGCAGACGGTGACGGTGACGGCGGGCGAGGACGACGACGCGGACAACGACACGGCGACGCTGCTGCATACGGCTTCCGGGGGCGACTACGCCGGCGAGACGGCGAGCGTCTCGGTGACGGTGACCGACGACGAGTCGGTGGGGCTGACGGTGTCGACGACGGCGCTGGGGGTTGCCGAGGGGGACGACGGCGAGTACACGGTTCGGTTGTCGACGCAGCCAACAGCTCAGGTGACGGTTGCGATCACGGGCCATTCGGGCACGGACCTGAGCCTGGATACGACCTCGCTGACCTTCACGACGGCGACGTGGAACACGGCGCAGACGGTGACGGTGACGGCCGGTGAGGACGCCGACGCGTCGAACGACGCGGCGACGCTCTTGCACACGGCGTCCGGGGGCGACTACGCGGGCGAGACGGCGAGCGTTGCGGTGACGGTGACCGACGACGAGACAGTGGGGTTGACGCTGTCGACGACGGCGCTGGGAGTGGCCGAGGGGGACGACGGCGAGTACACGGTGCGCCTGGCGACGCAGCCGACGGCTCAGGTGACGGTGGCGATCACGGGCCATTCGGGCACGGACCTGAGCCTGGACACGGCGTCGTTGACGTTCACGACGGTGACGTGGAACACGGCGCAGACGGTGACGGTGACGGCTGGCGAGGACGACGACGCGGACAACGACACGGCGACGCTGCTGCATACGGCCTCCGGGGGCGACTACGCCGGGGAGACGGCGAGCGTCTCGGTGACGGTGACCGACGACGAGTCGGTGGGGCTGACGGTGTCGACGACGGCGCTGGGGGTTGCCGAGGGGGACGACGGCGAGTACACGGTTCGGTTGTCGACGCAGCCAACAGCTCAGGTGACGGTGGCGATCACGGGCCATTCGGGCACGGACCTGAGCCTGGATACGACCTCGCTGACCTTCACGACGGCGACGTGGAACACGGCGCAGACGGTGACGGTCTCGGCCGGCGAGGACGACGACGCGTCGAACGACGCGGCGACGCTGCTGCACACGGCTTCCGGGGGCGATTACGCGGGCGAGACGGCGAGCGTTGCGGTGACGGTGACCGACGACGAGACGCCGGAGCCGGCCGGGATCGTGTTGTCGACCTCGTCGCTGAGGGTGGCCGAGGGAGAGGATGCGACCTACACGGTTCGGCTTTCGACCGAGCCGACGGCTCAGGTGACGCTGGCGGTCACGGGGCACTCGGGTACGGACCTGACGTTGGACACGGCGTCTCTGACCTTCACGACGGCGACGTGGAACACGACGCAGACGGTGAGGGTGACGGCCGCACACGACGACGATGCGGACAACGACACGGCGACGCTGCTGCACACGGCCTCCGGCGGGGACTACACCTCGGTGACGGCGAGCGTCGCGGTGACGGTGACCGACGACGAGACGCCGGAGCCGGCCGGGATCGTGCTGTCGCGCTCCACGCTGACGGTGGCCGAAGGGAGCGAGGCCGGCTACACGGTTCGGCTTTCGACCGAGCCGACGGCTCAGGTGACGGTGGCGGTCACGGGGCACTCGGGTACGGACCTGACGCTGGACACGGCGTCCTTGACGTTCACGACGGCGACGTGGAACACGGCGCAGACGGTGACGGTGACGGCCGGCGAGGACGACGACGCGGACAACGACACGGCGACGCTGCTGCACACGGCGTCGGGCGGGGACTACGCGGGCGAGACGGCGAGCTTGGCGGTGACGGTGACCGACGACGAGACGCCGGAGCCGGCCGGGATCGTGCTGTCGCGCTCCACGCTGGCGGTGGCCGAAGGGAGCGAGGCCGGCTACACGGTTCGGCTTTCGACCGAGCCGACAGCGACGGTGACGGTGGCGGTCACGGGCACTTCGGGTACGGACTTGAGCCTGGATTCGACCAGCCTGACGTTCACGACGACGACGTGGAACACGGCGCAGACGGTGACGGTCTCGGCGGGCGAGGACGACGACGCGGACAACGACACGGCGACGCTGCTGCACACAGCCTCCGGCGGGGACTACACCTCGGTGACGGCGAGCTTGGCGGTGACGGTGACCGACGACGAGACGCCGGAGCCGGCCGGGATCGTGCTGTCGCGCTCCACGCTGACGGTGGCCGAAGGGAGCGAGGCCGGCTACACGGTGCGGCTTTCGACCGAGCCGACAGCGACGGTGACGGTGGCGGTCACAGGGCACTCGGGCACCGACCTGAGCCTGGACACGGCGTCTCTGACGTTCACGACGGCCACGTGGAACACGGCGCAGACGGTGACGGTGACGGCCGGCGAGGACGACGACGCGGACAACGACACGGCGACGCTGCTGCACACGGCCTCCGGCGGGGACTACGCCTCGGTGACGGCGCACCTCGCCGTGACCGTCGAGGACGACGACGAGCCGGTCTTGGGCGAAGTGGTCCTGAGCGCGAGCCCCTCGTCGGTCTCCGAAGGCGACGGCACGACGGCGGTAACGGTGACGGCGACGCTCGACACGGGGGCGCGCGGCGAAGCGACGGTGGTCACGGTGACCGTCGCCGAGGACGCGGACGAGTATGCGGCCACGCCGTCGGTGTTCGAGATCGAGATTCCGGCGGACGCGGCCGGCGCCGCCGCGTCGTTCGACCTGACGCCGGTGGACGACGCCGACGACGAGCCGGACCGGCGGGTAGCGATCACCGGCGCGACGGCGGTCGGGCTGGCGGTGCGGACCACGTCGGTGACGATCCGGGACGACGACGAGCCGAACCGGCCCCCGACGTTTCCCCAAACGAGCTACACGTTCGACCTGCTGGAGAACGTCTCGGGGCGCGACGCGCCGGTGGCGCTCGGGACGGTGGCGGCGCACGACGCCGACGGCGACCGGCTGCGCTATACCCTGTCCGCGGGCGACCCGGACCGCTTCACGGTTTCGCCCGGCACGGGCGAGGTGAGCTACGTCGGCGACGGCGAGGACTTCGAGTCGGGTCCGCCGCAGTTCGACCTCGAGGTGACGGCCGGGGACGGCCGGTACGAGGCGAAGGTGCAGGTGATCGTGCGGGTGGTCGAGGCGCCCGAGTCGCCGGAGGCGCAGGACGACTGGGCGGAGACGCCCGAGGATACGCCGCTGGTGGTGGACGTGCTGTCGAACGACACGGACCCGGACGGCGACCGGCTGCGGGTGGCGTCGGTGACGGCGCCCGAGCACGGAACGGCGGCGGTGGTCTCGGGCGGGGTGCGGTACGCGCCGGCGTTGAACTGGTACGGCGAGGACCGGTTCACCTACACGGCGGCGGACCCCGGCGGGCTGTCGTCGGAGGCGACGGTGCGGGTGACGGTGACGCCTGTGAACGACGCGCCGGAGGCGGTCGACGACGCGGCGGAGACGCCGGAGGACGTGGCGGTGGTGGTGGACGTGCTGGCCAACGACACCGACGCGGACGGCGACCGGCTGCGGGTGGCGTCGGTGACGGCGCCCGAGCACGGGACGGCGACGGCGGTGTCGGGCGGGGTGCGCTACGCGCCGGCGTTGAACTGGTACGGCGAGGACCGGTTCACCTACACGGCATGGACCCGGACGGGCTGTCGTCGGAGGCGACGGTGCGGGTGACGGTGACGCCTGTGAACGACGCGCCGGAGGCGGTCGACGACGCGGCGGAGACGCCGGAGGACGTGGCGGTGGTGGTGGACGTGCTGGCCAACGACACCGACGTGGACGGCGACCGGCTGCGGGTGGCGTCGGTGACGGCGCCCGAGCACGGGACGGCGACGGCGGTGTCGGGCGGGGTGCGGTACGCGCCGGCGTTGAACTGGTACGGCGAGGACCGGTTCACCTACACGGCGATGGACCCGGACGGGCTGTCGTCGGAGGCGACGGTGCGGGTGACGGTGACGCCTGTGAACGACGCGCCGGAGGCGGTCGACGACGCGGCGGAGACGCCGGAGGACGTGGCGGTGGTGGTGGACGTGCTGGCCAACGACACCGACGTGGACGGCGACCGGCTGCGGGTGGCGTCGGTGACGGCGCCCGAGCACGGGACGGCGACGGCGGTGTCGGGCGGGGTGCGGTACGCGCCGGCGTTGAACTGGTACGGCGAGGACCGGTTCACCTACACGGCGATGGACCCGGGCGGGTTGTCGTCGGAGGCGACGGTGCGGGTGACGGTGACGCCTGTGAACGACGCGCCGGAGGCGGTCGACGACGCGGCGGAGACGCCGGAGGACGTGGCGGTGGTGGTGGACGTGCTGGCCAACGACACCGACGTGGACGGCGACCGGCTGCGGGTGGTCTCGGCCGGCCCGGCCGCTCACGGCGCGACGGCCATCGCCGACGGCGGGGTGCGCTACTCCCCGTCGCTGAACTGGTACGGCACGGACAGCTTCAGCTACACGATAGCGGACCCCGGCGGGCTGACGGCGACGGCGACGGTGACGATGACGGTGCTGCCGGTCAACGACGCGCCGGAGGCGGTGGGGGTCATCCCGGACCAGGCGCTCGAGGAGGGCGGCGGAGCGGTGACAGTCGACCTGACGCCGTACTTCACCGATGTGGAGGGCGACGCGCTCAGCTACGTGGCGATCTCGTCGGACGAGTCGGCGGTGACGGTGGCGGTGGCGGGCGCGAGGTTGACGCTGTCGCCGGTGGTCACCGGCGCGGCGACGGTGACGGTGACGGCGGCCGACCCCTACGGGCTGACGGCGGTGCGGACGTTCGGCGTGTCGGTGGGCGACCTGCTGGTGCGGGATGTGCTGACCGATGCGTTGGCCGCGCTGGGGCGGGCGCATCTGTCGAGCGCGCGGAACGCCATCGGCCGGCGGCTGGAGTACGACGACGGCGCGACGCGGCTGATGATCGGCGGGCAGCAGCTGACGCCCGACGCCTGGGAGCAGATGGGGGCAGGGGGACTGGAGCAGTCGCACTGGCTGTCGCTGCGGGCGGCGGCGCTTCGGCAGCGCCGCTCGCCGCAGGACCTGTCGGGGACGTCGGCGGACCCGCGGTTCCAGCGGGCGGGCCTGACGGGCGGCGGCTTCGGCGGCGGCGCCGGGACCGATTGGGGCCGGATGCTCCTGGGCACCGACGTGCTGCTGTCGTTCGGCGGGCAGGGTGACGCGGAGACGCCCTCCGCGGGGGTCGGGCGGTGGCGGATCTGGGGCCAGGGCGACCGGCAGTCGTTCCAATGGGGGGCGGAGGAGGCGGCCGGCTACGAGGGCGACCTGGCGACAGGCTATATCGGCGTGGACGTTCAGTTGCGCGAGCGCCTGCTGGCGGGGTTGGCGGTGAGCCGCAGCGGCGGGGGCTCGGAGTGGCGGCAAGGCTATTCGAGTGGCCGGCTGGGGACGGAGCTGACGGTGCTGCACCCGTATGTGCGCATCGGCGGCCGGGACACGGCGGTGTGGGCGCTGGCGGGCGTGGGCCGGGGGACGGCGGAGAACGTGCGGGCGCTGAACGGACGGCGCGGGACGAGCCCGCTGGACCTGCGCCTGGGTCTGCTGGAGGGCCGGCACCGGCTGGGCAGGGCGGCGGGGGGCGTGGAGCTGGCGCTACGGGGCGAGGCGTCGTGGGCGCAGTTGCGGACCGGCAGCGGCGAGGACACGGTCGATGCGCTGTCGGCGGCGGTGCGGCGGCTGCGGACCGGGGTGGAGGCGACGCTGCCGCTGGGCGACGCCGGCGGCGTGCAGCTGGCGCCGTTCGGGGCGGTGAGCACGCGGCACGACGGCGGGGCCGGGCAGACGGGCGTGGGGCTGGAGACGGCCGCCGGGGTGCGTGTCAGCGCGGGGCGGATGCGTGTCGAGGCGCAGGGGCGCAGGCTCCTGCTGCACACCGCGTCGGGGTACGAGGAGCACGGCTTCAGCGTGACGGCGATGGTGGGCGGCGGGCACTACGAGCCGGGGCTGACGGCGTCGGTGCGTCCGCACTGGGGGGCGCCGGGCTACGGGGCCGAGTCGCTGTGGCAGGACCATGTCCAGAGCTATGCGGCGGGGCCGGGCCACCCCGACGGCGGGGTCGACGCGCGGCTGGGCTACGGCTGGCAGCTGCCGGGCAACCGGCTGCTGACGCCGCTGGTGGGCTACGGCCGGATAGGCGAGGCCCAACGCATGCAACTGGGCGCGCGGCTCGGCGTGCTCGGGCGCTTCAGCGGCGACCTGGCCACGCCGGTCGAGGTCGAGCTGCTCGGCGAGCGCTACGGCCGCCCCGACGGCGGGGCGGACCACCGCATCGGACTCTACGGCATCGTCAACTTCGACGCACCCGAGTAGGTCGCGCCGGCCGGCCGGAGAAGATGGGCGAAGCCGTCTCCATCGTGGTGCCCACGCTGCGCGAGGCGGACAACTTGGCCGCCCTCGCCGCCGGCGTGCATGCCGCCTTGCCGGATCGGGGCGTCGAGTGGGAGCTGCTCCTGGTCGACGACGACTCGCGGGACGGCAGCGAAGCCGTGGCAGCGCAGATCGCCCGGCGCCTGCCGGTGCGCATCGAGACCCGCCGCGCGGCCCGCCGGGACCTTGCGCTCTCGGTCCTGCTCGGGATGCGGCTGGCGCGGTTCGACCGCATCGTCGTCATGGACGCCGACCTCTCGCACCCGCCCGACCGGCTCGCCGACCTGCTGGCGGCGCTCGACGACGGCTGCGACATCGTGGTCGGCAGCCGCTACGTGCCCGGCGCGTCCGTGGACCCGGCCTGGGGCCGCCGCCGCGCGCTGGTTTCCCGGCTGGGCACGCTGCTGGCGCGCCCGCTGGCCGACTGCCGGGACCCGCTGTCGGGCTTCTTCGCGACGGACCGCCGACGCCTGCCGGACCTGGACAGCCTGCGCCCCCTCGGCTACAAGATCGCCCTGGAGCTGATGGCGCGGGGTCGGCTCCGGGTCCGTGAAGTGCCGATCCGATTCGTCGACCGCCGCCGCGGGAGGAGCAACCTGAGCTGGCGCACGCACGTCGACTTCCTGCGCCATCTGTGCCGGCTCTATCGCCACCGCCTCGGGGACACCCTGGGCCGGCGCCGCCGAGCGAGAGCATGCAGAGGAGAACGAAGCGCTTGACCCGGCGCGAGCGGCTGGCGGCCGAGCGCGCCTCCTCCGCGGGACGCTCGAACGCCGCCGCCCGGCCGCCGGCGCCGGCGCAGGCCGACGCCGGCCTGCCGGTGCGCGGAGCGCTGCTGCTCGCCGCCCTCACCGTCACGGCCTACCTGCCGGCGCTGGGGGCCGGATTCGTCTGGGACGACGTGATCTTCGTCGAGGAGCCGGTCGTCCACGAGTGGTCCGGGCTGTGGAACATCTGGTTCTCGCCCGGCGACATCGCCGGGGAGGCGCACTACTGGCCCGTCGTCTACACGAGCTTCTGGATCGAGCACAAGCTGTGGGGGCTGGAGCCGCTCGGCTACCACGCGGTCAACGTGCTGCTGCACCTGGTCAACGTCCTGCTGATATGGCGCCTGCTGGGGCGTCTGGCGGCGCCCGGCGCCTGGGTCGTCGCGGCGGTCTTCGCCGTCCATCCCCTGCACGTCGAGTCGGTCGCCTGGGTCATCGAGCGCAAGGACGTGCTCTCGGCCCTGTTCTACCTGACCGCCGCGCTGACCTGGATCCGATACACCGAGGCGCCGCGGCCCGGGCGCTGCCTGCTCGCGCTCGGACTCTTCACGGCCGGCCTGTTGTCCAAGTCCGTCGTGGTCACGCTGCCGGCGGCCCTGCTCGTCCGGCACTGGTGGCAGGCGGGCCGCGTCACGCGGACCGACGTGGTCCGGCTCGCGCCGATGTTCGCGGTGGCGTTCGCCGTCACCGCGGCCGACCTGGCCTTCTACGCCTCGCGCGAGCCGCTCGACCTCGGCTACTCGCTGGCCGAGCGCGTGCTGATCGCGGCCCGCGCGCTGTGGTTCTACGCCGGCAAGCTGGTCTGGCCGACCGACCTCGTCGTGATCTACCCGCTCTGGGAGATCAACGCCGCGGACCCGGTCGCCTGGACGTACGTCCTGGGGGCGCTGGCGCTGGCCGCCCTGCTTTGGCTGGGCAGGCGGCGGCTCGGGCGGGGGCCGCTGGCGGGCGCGCTGTTCTTCGCCGTGACGCTCTCGCCGGTGCTGGGGTTCATCGACTACGGCTACATGCAGTTCTCCTTGGTGGCCGACCGCTTCCAGTACCTGGCCGGCCTCGGCGTGCTGGCGGCGGCTCTCGGCGCGGCCGTCCACGGGGCCGGCCGCCTGCGGGCCGGCCAGCGGCGGCTCGCGGTCGGCGGGCTGGCCGTGGTGCTGGCGCTGCTCGGTGCGCAGACCTGGATGCAGGCGCGCATCTACCGGGACGGGGTCACCCTCTTCAGCCATGTCATCGCGCACAATCCGAACGCGCGCGACGCCCATCTCAATCTCGTGGGTCCGCTGGCCGAAGCCGGTCGGCTCGACGAAGCGCTCGCCGCCGCCCGCATCGGCGTCGAGCGGCGTCCGCTCAGTGCGGACGCCTACGTGAACCTCGGCAGCGTGCTCGTGAGCCTGGAAGGGTTCGACGAGGCCGACTCGGTCCTGCGCACCGCCCTGGAGCTCGAACCCCGCGACCCCGCCGCGCACCAGAACCTGGGCGAGGCGCTGCGGAGGCGGGGCCACCACGGCGAGGCCATCGAGATGTACCGCGCCGCGCTGGAAGCGGACCCGGACCTGGCGCCGGCGCATGGCGGACTCGGCCTCTCGCTCTTCGAGTCGGGACGCCACGACGAGGCGCTCGCAGCGCTCGAACGGGCGCTCGCGCTGGACCCGGACGCGCCGTCGGCGGGCGAGATCGCGATGGCCGCGGGCCGCGCGGCCCGCGACGCGGGTCGGCTCGACGTTGCGGCCGCGCACTTCCGGCGCGCCGCGGCGCTGGAGCCGGCGAGCCCGGCGCCGCTGATGCAGCTCTCGAACCTGCTGGCGGACGGGGGCCGTCCGGCCGAGGCCGAGCAGTACCTGCGCCGGGCCCGCGACGCGCGGCCGGAGGACCCGGCCGCGCTGCACGTCATCGGTGAAGGGCTGCGGACGGCGGGGCGCCGCGACGAGGCCATCGCATCGTACCGCGAAGCCCTGCGCATCGATCCGGACTTCGTCCCGGCGCACGTCGGCATCGGCGCCGCGCTGCTCGACGGGGAGCGCTACGACGAGGCGCTCGAAGCGCTGGAGCGCGGCTTCTCGCCGGGCACGGACGCGGCCACGGCGGCGACCGCGCACTACCTGGCCGGCAGGACCCTGCTGGGGCTCGGACGCGACGACGAGGCCGCAACGCACTTCGAGCGCACGATCGAGCGCGACCCGGACCACGCCGAGGCGCTCGACCACCTGGCCCTGTGGCGGTTCGGGCGGCGGGAGTACGAGCAGGCCCTGGCCCTGTACCGGGCGCACGCGGACCTGGCGCCCGACGACCCCACCGTACACGCCAACACGGGCGTCACGCTGTACTTCCTCGGCCGCCGCGACGAGGCGTTGGCGAGCCTGGAGCGCGCGCTCGAACTCGACCCCACGCACGACACGGCCCGGAGACTGGCCGCCGACTTGCGCGACGCCGCGGCGCAGGGCCAGCGGTAGGCGAGGTTCGCCTGCGGGCGACGGCGGCTGTGGTGGTCCGTTCCAGTGGCTCGCTCCGGTCCTTGCCAGGGCCGGAAGCTGTGCTCGCGGCGACAACAACCCATCCCCGGCGGGTGGCGGGTCACCCGGCAAGGGCCGGAACAACGTGGAGGAGACGCGCATCGCGCGGCTTGAGGCACCACCCGACGGGATGGTTCCCCCACTCCGCTCAGGTGGACCTTGATGACCACCAACCGGCACGTGGAAGACTCATGCCTTGCCTGTTGGGCGGTTGAGCAGGTGACCTTCGATTCGCCCGACCGACTCTCGCACGTCGGCAACGTCGGAAGCGAGCCTGTCGACCTTGCCTTCCACGCGGTCGATTCGCGTCCCCAGTTCCTGGTGGGCCTTGTCGTTGTCGGTGATGATCCGCTTCAGGAACCAGACGACGATCGCGAGCAGGACGCCGATCAGGCCGAGCAGCCAAGTCGACGGCAGCGCGACGGGTGAAGCGGTAGTAGCGAACACGCCAAGCATAGTGCCGTAGAGTAGTACCGAACGTCCCCTCTATCCGGTCGCGAGCCCGAGCCTAAGTGTACTCGGCTCGCGCGGGTTCGCGCAAATGCCGCCGTGGGACTGCCAGCCGAACTGCCAGCCATTTCTGATGTAGAGAGCCGTTTTCTGACGTTTTCTGACGTGTTCTGCTCGCCGGTTCATCCAATGAATACGGAATCTCTTGGGTTTTCCGCCGATCCGTATACAGACTCCCAGTCCTTGCCGCCGAACCAGGTCGGGCAGGCCAGCACCTCCTGCCCCTCGGCCGTGAAGATGAGCTCCGCGTTCTCCGTCACCGCGCCGGTCGCGCCGTCGATGGCGCTGATGACGTTCTGCGCCACCGTGGGCCGCGCCCACAGGAACTCGCCCGTCTCGCGGTCCAGCGTGTAGACGACGCCGGTCTTGCCGGGAATGCCGGTCAGCACCCGGCGCGCCTCGCCGGGCTCGAGCCGCGGGTTGATCCAGCTCACCGCGGCCGGGTCCGGGGCCACCGCGGTGTCGACGAGCAGGCGCTCGAAGGGGTGGTCGAGGTCCCAGTGGTCGTTCAGGTGCTGGTAGTACCACACGATCTCGCCGGTGTCGCCATCGAGGGCCAGCGTCGAATTGTGGTAGAGGTAGCGGCTCTCGATGCCGCCGAGGAGGAACTTGGGCGCCGGCGACGTGACCGACGTCCCCACGTAGACCAGGTTCAGCTCGGGGTCGTAGCTCGGCGCCATCCACGACCCGACGTGCACGCGTTCCTCGTAGGGCACGCCGCCCCACGTCTCGTCGCCCGGCTCGCCCGGGGCGGGCACCAAGCGCCGCCGCCAGACCTCGGCGCCGGTCTCGGCGTCGTGGGCGGTGATGACGCAGGCCTCCGGCCCGCCGTGCGGCCGGCAGCTCCGGCCGGAGACGGCCTTGCCCCCGGCGACGATGGGACCCGACGAGTGCCGCGCCGGGTTCACCAGGTAGTCGAGGATCTGCGTCTCCCAGGCTAGTCGCCCGGTCTCGGCGTCGAGCGCGTAGAGGTAGTTGTCGGCGCCGGTGTCGATGATGTGGTTCCCGTAGATGGCGATGTTCCGGTTGGTCGAAGACCCGTTGACGTAGTCGTCGATGTCGTCCGGCAGTTCGCGGCGGTACTCCCACCGCAGGTCGCCCGTCACCGCGTCGATGGCCTGGATGACGTCGCTCGGGTTCGGCATGTAGAGGACGCCGCCGTAGGCCAGGGGCGTCCCTTCCTGGCTGCCGGCGGCGAGCGCGCGGGTCCAGGCCAGGCGCAGCTCGCCGACGTTGCCGGTGTCGATCTGGTCGAGCGGGCTGTAGCCCCAGCCGTCCGGCGTGCGGCGCCAGGTCAGCCAGTCGCCCGGCGCCGGATTCTCGAGCATCGCGTCGGTGACGGGGACGAACGGCGCGGACGATTCGGCCTGTCCGCCGGCGGGGGCCGGCGCCGGCAGCGCGAGCAGCGCCGCGGTCACGAGCACGACGCCGCGCGCAACGAGACACGTCCGGTGCATGTCAGCCTCCGTTCGGTTGAGTTCCGCTATCCGCGCACTCTAGCACGATGGCTACCTGGTTGACTGTTACAGTGTAGATGCCTGACTATACATGTAACACCATGGCCCTCAACATCAGGAACGCGGAGACCGAACGCTTGGCGGCGGAGCTGGCGCTGCTGACGGGGCGGACGAAGACCGAGGCGGTGACCGAGGCCCTTCGGGACCGGCTGGAGCGGCTCGGGCGGGAACGTAGCGGACGCTCGCTGGCCGACGAGCTCGACGAGATCGGGCGGCGCTGCGCAAGGCTGCCGGTGCTGGACGCGCGTCCCGCCGACGACATCCTCGGGTACGACGAGAACGGCGTTCCCCGCTGATGGTCATCGACACGTCGGCGTTTCTCGCGATCCTCCAGGACGAGCCGGACCGCCGTTCGTTCACCGAGGCGATCGCGGCGGCGGCCGTGCGCCGCACCTCGGCGGCCACCTTCCTGGAAGCCTCCATGGTTCTTCAGTCGCGATACGGGGCGGAAGGCGTCCAGCGGCTCGACAGCCTGCTGGAATCAGCCCGCATCGGGGTGATGGCGGTCGATCCGGCTCAGGCCAGGATCGCCCGGCGGGCCTTCGTTGATTTCGGCAAGGGACGCCATCCGGCCGGACTCGACTACGGAGACTGTTTCGCCTACGCCCTGGCGCGGCAGCTCGGCGAACCGCTGCTCTGCAAGGGCGACGACTTCGCGCGGACGGATCTCGATCTCGTCCTGCCGCCGACGCCGCAAGAGTAGCAGCCGGCCCCGACCGGGCCATGAACGCATTCGACGGCGGGTTGTTCGCGAGCGACCTCCTGGTTAAGATCCGGTCATTTTAGGCGGAAGCCATGCTGATGCTGCCGAGGTGGCGGCGAGGCGATCGCAAGGAACAGGGAGTGACGACCATGGATGACATCACGCGACGGACGTTCTTCGGTCGAGCGGCGGCGGGGGCCCTCGGGGCCGCGGCGGTAACGGCCGGTCTGCCCGGCTCGATGCCGGCTCGTGCCCAGACGCAGCGCACGGCGGCGCCGAGCGGTCCTCGCGCCGACTGGCTGGCGTTGACCGACGAGGCGGTGGTGGAGCCGGAGCTGCCCATCATCGACCCGCATCACCATCTGTGGGAGCGCCCCGGCAACCGCTACCTGCTGGATGAGCTGCTCGAGGACACCAACACGCACAACGTCCGTCAGACCGTCTTCGTCGAGTGCACCTCGATGTACCGGGCGGACGGTCCCGAGGAGCTCCGTGTCGTGGGCGAGACGGAGTTCGTGGAGGGCATCGCCGCCATGAGCGCGAGCGGCCAGTACGGCGAGACGCGGGTGGCGACCGGCATCGTGGGGTCGGCGAACCTGCTCCTCGGCGACCGCGTGGCGCCGGTGCTCGAGGCGCAGATCGCGGCCAGCCCGCAGCGCTTCCGGGGCGTCCGCCATCGGGCCGCCTGGGCGGAGCCGCCCGTCGTGGCGCGGCGTTCGACCGGGCCCGAGCATCTGCTCCTCGATCCCGAGTTCCGTCGCGGCTACGCGCACCTGCGCCCCTACGGGCTCACGTTCGAGGGCTGGCTCTATCACACCCACATCGCCGACCTGGCCGACCTCGCGGACGCGTTCCCCGACACGACCATCATCTTCAACCACCTCGGCGGGCCCATCGGCATCGGGCCCTACGCCGGACGCCGCGACGAGGTCTTCGAGGTCTGGAGGCCGGCCGTGACCGAGCTGGCCCGACGTGAGAACGTGGTGGCGAAGGTGGGCGGGATCCAGATGGTCGTGAACGGCTACGGCTGGCACGAGCGCGACCGGCCGCCGACCTCGGACGAGCTGCTCGAGGCCAACGGCGACTGGTATCGCCACATCATCGAGGCGTTCGGGCCGCGGCGCTGCATGTTCGAGAGCAACTTCCCGGTCGACAAGCTGTCGTGCTCGTACACCGTGCTCTGGAACCAGTTCAAGAAGCTGACGCAGGGGTTCTCGGCCGACGAGCGGGCGGCGATGTTCCACGACACCGCGATGCGGGTCTACCGGCTCCCGCGGGTCTGACACGGCACGAGACGACGATCGTCGCCGTGTTCGACGGTTGGGGCGCCATGCTCTATGCCGGATCCACGCGACAATTCGGGAACGCCCTGAAGAACCCTTGTGAAGCAATCGACCGGCACGTCAGGGGTGGAGCCGAGTTGATCACCATCGGGGAGGCGGGTGGCCGTTGACCGGCCACCCGCCTCGAGGGTGACGGCGGACGAGTGCCCGATCTATGGCGCGCCCGAACCCGCCGGCAGAGCGAACACGAACAGGTTGTTGTTGGCGCTCGGGCGCAGCTCGGGCGTCAACTCCAGGAAACGGCCCGAGCCGGTGCTGACCGCCACGTACTGGCGGCCATCGACCGCGTAGGTGATGGGGAAGCCCGACACCGGCGAGCCGAGGTTGATCTCCCAGAGGATGTCGCCGGTGCGGTCGTCGAAGGCGCGGAAGCGGCCGTTGACGTCGCCGCCGAAGATGAGCCCTCCCCCGGTGGCGGCCAGCGCCATGGTGGCGGCCCGCTGCTGATAGTTCCACACCACCTGGCCGGTCTCGGCCGAGATCGCCTGCACGCTCCCCACGTCGTCGTAGCCGGGGGCCAGCTCGGGGCGCCAGGCGATGGCGTAGAGCCGGCGCGCCTCGTCCTGCTCGTCGGGTGCGGCCATCGCCATCATCCGCGAGCAGACGTTGCGCAGGGGCATGTACATGGTGTTGGTCCGCGGCGAGTAGGCCCCCGCCTCCCAGTCCTTGCCGCCGCTCGCGTGGGGGCAGGCGAGCACCTGCTGGCCCGCCGCGGTGAAGATGAGCTCGGCGTTCTCGGTCACCGCGCCGGTGGCCCCGTCTATGCCGCTGACGACGTTCTGGACGATGGTCGGGGTGGCCCACAGGAACTCGCCGGTCTCGCGGTCGAGGGTGTAGACGATGCCCGTCTTGCCGGGGATGCCGGTGACGACGCGCCGTTCCTCGCCGGGCTGGAGGCGCGGGTTGATCTAGGCCACGGCGGACGGGTCGGGGCGCACCGCGGTGTCGACGAGGAGGCGCTCGAACGGGTGGTCGAGGTCCCAGTGGTCGTTCATGTGCTGGTAGTACCAGACGATGTCGCCGGTGTCGCCGTCGAGGGCCAGCGTCGAGTTGTGGTACAGGTGCGTCAGGTCGGTCCCGCCGAGCAGGAACTTCGGGGCCGGCGAGGTGACCGACGTACCGACGTAGACGAGGTTCAGCTCGGGGTCGACGCTCGGCACCATCCACGAGCCCACGTGGCGGCGCTCCTCGTAGGGCACGGCGCCCCACGTCTCGTCGCCCGGCTCGCCGGGGGCGGGAATCAGCCGTGTCCGCCACAGCTCCTCGCCGGTGGCGGCGTCGTGCGCGGTGATGACGCAGCCGTCGGGTCCGCCCCGGGGGTCGCAGCTCCGGCCGGAGTACACCTTGCCGCCGGCGACGATGGGCCCCGAGGTCTGGTTGGCGGGGTTCACCCGGTAGTCGAGGATCTCGGTGTCCCACACCACCTCGCCGGTCTCGGCGTGGAGGGCGACGATGTGGTCGTCCATGGTGGTGTCGAAGATCAGCTCGCCGTGGATGGCGACGTTGCGGTTGGTGTCGATGAGGGTGCCGATCATGTACTCGGCGAGGTCGTCGGGCCGGTCGCGGCGGTACTCCCAGACGAGGTCGCCGCTCACCGCGTCGATGGCCTGGATGACATCCTGCGGGTTCGGCATGAACATCACCCCGTCGCGGACCAGCGGCGTCCCCTGCTGGCGTCCCGGGCCGAGGGCGCGCGACCACACCATGCGGAGGTCGCCCACGTTGTCGCGGTCGATCTGGTCGAGGGGGCTGTAGCCCCAGCCGTCGAGCGTGCGGCGCCACATGAGCCACTCGTCGGGGCTCGGGTTCTCGAGCTCGGCGTCGGTGACGGGTCGGATGCGGTCCTCCTGCGCGCCGGCCGGGGGCGCGCCGGCGACCACGCCCGCGGCGACGAGAACGGTGACCGCGACGAACCGGAACGACGAGCAGCCTGATGCGAGCATGTTGCCTCCTCGGGCCGGGGAATCCCGCGTGGCGGAACCGCTTCCGGCCGACCCCTTCCCGGCCCGGAAGCCGCGCATGGCGGAACCGCTCCCGGCCGATCCTCGTCCGCTTGGCGAGCAGCTTCGTGCCTCGGTGGCGAGACGTCCGAAACCCGATGTCGGGCCGATTATGTCACTGGCGTGGGAACTCGGCAGCCTGGATTCCCGGCGTCGGCGCCCAGGCGGCGCCGAATCGAGGGCCGCCCCCGTCACGATCGGTCCTCCGCAGCGGCTGTCGCGGGTCGGGCCGCGTCGACATCGGCAGCGTCCGCGCGGCGCTCAGGCGGTGCCCGGCACCGCCTCGGCGTCCTTCAGGGCCTCGGCCCGGTAGTGGGTGGTGAGGGTCTCGCTCATCTCGGCGAGGGCGCCGTCGAGCATCTCCGTCAGCCGGTGGGTGGTGAAGCCGATGCGGTGGTCGGTGACCCGGTTCTGCGGGAAGTTGTAGGTGCGTATCTTCTCCGACCGCTCTCCGGTGCCGACCTGGCTCTTGCGGTCCTGGGCGATCTCGTCGTGCTGGCGCTGCAGCTCCATCTCGTAGAGGCGCGAGCGCAGCACCTTCATCGCCTTGGCCTTGTTCTTGATCTGCGACTTCTCGTCCTGCTGCGAGACGACGAGGCCGGTCGGCAGGTGGGTGATGCGCACCGCCGAGTAGGTGGTGTTGACGCTCTGGCCGCCGGGGCCGCTCGAGCAGAAGGTGTCGATGCGGAGGTCCTTGGCGTCGACGGCGATGTCCACCTCCTCGGCCTCGGGGAGCACCGCGACGGTCGCGGTCGAGGTGTGGATGCGGCCGCTCGCCTCGGTCGCGGGCACCCGCTGCACGCGGTGGACGCCGCTCTCGTACTTGAGGCGGCTGTAGACCCGCGTGCCCTCGATCAGGGCGACGACCTCCTTGATGGCCCCCACGCCGCTCTCGTTGATCGACAGGACCTCGACCTTCCAGCGCTGCCCCTCCGCGAAGCGGCTGTACATCCGGAACAGGTCGCCCGCGAACAGGCCGGCCTCGTCGCCGCCGGTGCCGGCCCGTATCTCCAGCACGACGTTCTTCTCGTCGTTCGGGTCCTTGGGCACCATCAGGACCCGGATCTCGGCCAGGAGGTCCTCCCGGCGGGCCGCCAGCTCGTCCAGCTCCTGCTCGGCCAGCTCGCGCAGCTCGGTGTCCGGGCCGCCGGCGAGCTCGCGGGTCTCGGCGATCTCCGACTCGACCGTCTTGTAGTCGCGGAACTTCTCGACGATGGGCTGAATCTCGGAGAGCGCCTTCGAGTGCGTCCGGTACTGGTTGGGGTCGGACTGCACCGCCCCGTCGCTGAGCAGGCCCATCAGCTCGTCGTAGCGCGTCTCGATGGCCTGCAGCTTGTCGAACATGACGGACGGATGCTCCTGCAAAAACGCCGACCCGATCTCGCGCGCCGGGGGCCGGGGTGGTTGCGCCGCCCGAGTTTCTCGCGCCGGCGAAACGCCCAACGCGACCGGTCGCGACGCGACTGGAACGTTGCGGACGCGACCGGACGTCGCGCGATCAGCCCCCGGAGACCGGCGGTAGAAACGCCACCTCGTCGCCGTCGTCCACGGGGGCGTCCATCCGCGAGTACTCGGCGTTCACGGCGGCGGAGATCGTCGCCCGATAGGCGCGCAGGTCCGGGAACTCGACCGCCAGCTCGTCCCAGACGCTGCGGACGGTGGCGCCGTCGGGAACCTGCCTGGCGATCTCTCCCGCCCCGACGATGTCGCGGAGCCGAGCGAACAGACGGACGTTGATGCGCATGGCGCGGTGTCAGCCGGCCGTCGCCGTCGGCGCACGGCCTTCGCCGGTCGCCAGCCGGTAGGCGGCGTCGCGGGCCTGCTCGTCCTCCGCGTCGGCGCTCGCCCCCTCGATCCAGACGTCGCCGCCGTCGAAGAACTCGTGCTTCCAGATCGGCACGATCTGCTTGATGCGCTCGATGACGTAGCGGCTGGCCGCGAACGCGTCGGCGCGGTGGGGCGACGCCACCGCGATCATGACGCTGGCTTCGCCGATCTCGAGCGTGCCCAGCCGGTGGTGCACGGCCAGCCGCACCTTCCAGCGGTCGCCGACCTCCCGGCCGATGCGCTCGAGGGCGCGAACCGCCAGCGGCTCGTAGCCTTCGTACTCCAGCCGCAGCACCCGGCGCCCCGCGTTCGCGTTGCGGACGACGCCCACGAAGGTGATGACGGCGCCGGGGCCGACCGGGTCCGCGGCGGCCTCGACGCGCTGGTGCGCGTCGTGAGCGTCGAAGCTGCTCACGGCGCGCACCAGCGCGTCGAGGTCGAGCGGCGCGGTCGTCACCGCGTATGGCGGGGTCGGCATGACGCACTATTGTCGCTCATTTCGCCAGAAATGATGGAGCGGCCCCGGTCCGCGCCCCGGCCCCGCGGCGTTGCGGATGGCCCCTTCGACGTAGCGCTTGGCGCGGGCGGCGGCCTCGGCGAGGGGCAGGCCGGCGGCCAGCCGGGCCGCGATGGCGGCCGAGAACGTGCACCCGGTGCCGCGGGTCTGCCCGCCGCCGAGCCGGGGGCCGCGCAGCTCGACGACGACCCCGCCGTCGTCGAGCACGTCGACCGATTCGTCGGTGTTGAAGTGGCCGCCGGTGACGAGGGCGGCCGCCGCGCCCCGGCCCCGGATGCGGGCGGCGGCGCGCCGGGCGTCGTCCAGCGAGGCGACGGGTCGCCCGGCCAGTACTTCCGCCTCGAAGCGGTTGGGGGTGACCACCCGCGCGCGGCGCAGCAGCCGGTCGCGCACGACGGCGACCCCCTCCTCGTCGAGGAGCCGCCGGCCGCTGGTGGCGGCGATGACCGGATCGACGACGAGGGGCGGCCCCGGATGCTCTTCCAGAGCCTCGCAGACCGCCTCTACGATGGCGGCGGTGGCGAGCATCCCGGTCTTGACGGCTCCGATCTCGAGGTCCTCGAACACGGCGTGGATCTGGGCCGCGACCATCCCGGGCGAGACAGGGTCGACGGCGGTGACCGAGCGCGTGTTCTGGGCGGTGACGGCGGTGACCGCGGTAGCGCCGTGGACCCCGTGCGCGGCGAGCGTCCTGAGGTCGGCCTGCAGGCCCGCGCCGGCGCCCGAGTCGCTGCCCGCGATGGTGAGGACGGCGGGCCGGCTGCGGCTGAGACCCTGCGACCCCGGATGTTCCTCGCTCACCCTCGCCTGCGAACCCGTGGCGAGAGTCCCCGCTGCGTTCGGGCCGTGGCGCATCCTGTCGCTCCTCGGTCGAACCGGCCCGTTCTTCTACCGCGTCGCGTCTCGTCGGGCGGCCTCCCCGGCCGTCCGCCGGCGCCCTTCGCGTGCGCCGCAACCCGGGGTGTCACGGCAGAACCCCTAGCGTTCCGGCTCGCCGGCCAGATCGGCCAGCTGCGGCCCGAGCCCGAAGACCAGCAGGAACTGGTAGGGGAGGAAGGTCTCGTGGGACAGCAGCTCGAGGCCGGCGGCCCGCGCGTCCCGGACGACCGCTTCGGCGTCGACCCGCTGGTCCATCGGCGGGCCGGGGCCGTGGCCCTCCTTGGTGAAGTCGACGATGCCCACCCGCCCCTGGGGCTCGAGGGCGCGGGCGACGTCGCTCAGCAGCGAGACGGGGTTGGCGACCTCGGCGTAGACGTCGACGATGAGGACGGCGTCGAGCCCGTCCGGCAGCTTCGGGTCCTCGGGCGTGCCGAGCACCGTCCGGACGTTGGTGAGGCCCTCGCGGTCGACCCGGTAGTTGATGGCCTCGAGCATCGGCCGCTGGATGTCCTCGGCGTAGACGCGGCCGTTGGGACCGACCCGCCGGGCCAGCCGCACCGTGAACCAGCCGGCCCCCGCCCCGACGTCGGCGACGGTGGCCCCGTCGGCGATGTTCAGGGCGTCCATGATCTCGTCCGGCCTCTGCCAGATGGCGCGGTCGGGGGTCTCGAGGAGGCCCAGGTCCTCGGGGGGGAAGAGCCGCGCGTGGGGCAGGTTCTGGGCCGCTCCGGCCGCCGGACTCAGCGCCGCGAGCAGCCATACGACCGCCGCCCGTTGCATTCGCTTGGTCATGAGCCTCGCTCCGGGGCGGCGCCGCCGGCCGCCGCCTCCTCTTCCCGCCCTTCCTTCGGGGCCGGGGACTCCCCGTCGGGTTCCAGCCCCTCGCACGGCAATCGGTGGGGACCGCCGAGGTCCGGCAGCGGTGGCCGGCCGAACCCGCGCCCCGCGGCCAGCGCGTCGACCGCCGCCGACGCCAGGTCCTCGACCGCCAGCAGCTCGAACGGCGTCGCGGCCGGGGGCTCCAGCCACTTCAGGTAGCCGCCGCACCCCGTGCACGCGGCCGCCCGGTCGGTTGCGCCCGGCGCGGCCGTCAACCAGGTCGGGGCGGGGTCGACGGTTCGGCAGTACGTGCACCGGTCGGCGCGCGCCGGCCAGTCGAGCCCGCAGAAGGAGCAGCGCAGCCGGCCGTTCCCGCCGCCCCCTTCGGCGAACGCCGGCCACGATCCGCACGCCGGACAGTGACCGTGCGGCCAAAGTTCCCGCGCCGCGAGGGCGTCCCCGCCCCCGGCCCCCAGCAGCGTCCCGACCGTGACGTGGGCGGCGGGCCCGGCCGCGAGCTCGGCCGCGAGCCAGAGCACGTCCGGGGCGACCCCCTCGTGCAGCGCCTTCACGCGGATGGCGTGCTGGTTGCGGTCGAACGAGGCGCCCAGCAGGGACCCCATCTCGATCCGTCCCGCATCGAGGCAGCCGCGCACCCGGCGTGCGACGTCGCCGGCACCCCCCGCCGCGAGGTCGTCGCAGGCCCCGAGCACGAGCGGCGTCAGCAGGGCCACCGGCAGCACCGGCGCCTCGCCGCGCAGGAACGGCTCGCCCGCCCCGAGCTTCTCGGCGATCCGTTGCGGGGTGAGGCCGAGCGCGGGCGGCTCGAGCCGCAGCCGGTCCACCGCGCGGATGGTGCGGACGACCATGGGCCGCTGCACGACGATGGCGGGTGCGAGGTCGGGCCGGGCGGCCGCGATGGCCGCCCACCGGGTCTCGGCCTGTCGGACCAGCGCGTCGGGGTCGGGGTTCGTCGAGCTCACGGGTGGTCGTCAGGGGTCGGAGGAACGTGGCCGCCGATGGTCGCCCCCGGGAGCCTGCGCCGTAGGAACGGTGCAGAGTCCTGGCGGGTTTGGTTGGGCGGCGAGCGGAGCCGTAGGCGACGCCCTCCGGGCTCTGTTCCGGTGGGCGCCCAGCCGACCCCCCAGGAGTCTGCAGCGTTCCACGGCGCGGAGTCCGGCCTTCCGTTCCATTGTAAGGCATGGTCCCGGTGGAAGCAGCGGGAGAGGCGGCGAGGCTGCCCCGATGCGCGCCGCGGCGGGCGCGGCGTGGTTGAAGTGCCCCCCGCGTCCCGCTTATACTCGAATGCGGGCTCCACCATTGCACGGGGCCGCGGGGAGAACCTGGGATGGCACAGTTGATCACGGTGACCGAGACCGCCGCATCGAAGATTGCGGCGCTCATGGCGGAAGAGAACAAGGAGAATGCGGGGCTTCGCGTCTTCGTGCAGGGCGGCGGATGCTCCGGCTTTCAGTACGGCCTGATGATCGAGGAAGGCAACGGGGACGCCTCGGCCGACAAGGTCTTCGAGTCGAACGGCATCAACCTGTACGTGGATCCCATCAGCGTCCGATACCTGTCCGGCGCGGAGGTGGACTTCGTCGACAACCTGACCGGCGGGGGATTCACCATCAGGAATCCGAACGCGAAGTCGACCTGCGGCTGCGGGTCGTCGTTCAACGTCTAGGTCCAGGACCGCGTACGCCGCGCATGGCGGCGCGGCAGGGCGAAAGCGGCCACCTTCTCCGTAACGGTCGCCCCCGGACGAACTCCCATTGGCTCGACCGCGGGTGACCGGCGCCCGGCGTGTGCCGCCACACGGCGGGCGTCGTGTGCCCGGGTTGGCCATGGACTCGCAAACAGAGTACATCGAACGGCTGCGCCCCGCCGGCGGCAAGCGCTCCGGCAAGCGCGATCTCGTGGTCAGCGTGTTCCTGCGCCAGGAGGGCCACCTGAGCGCGGACGACCTCGTCGACCTGATGCGCGAGGAGGACAAGCGCATCAGCCGGGCCACCGTCTACCGCACGCTCCAGTGGATGGTCGACGCGGGCATCGCCCGCAAGGTCGACTTCGGCGAGGGCCGCTTCCGGTTCGAGCACTCGTACCGCCATCCCCGGCACTTCCATCTCATCTGCAAGTCCTGCAACCGGTCGTCCGAGTTCCTCAGCTCCGACGTCGAGGTGCTGCTGGCCGAGATCGCCGAGGCCCGCGGCTTCCTCGCGCGCCAGAGCGTGGTGCAGATCTACGGCACCTGCGACGAATGCCAGAAGGGACAGCGGTCGTCACGCCCCGCCGCGGCCACCGAGACGGTGTTCGCCCGCGACGCGTTGCGCATCGCCATCGCGACGGAGCGCAGCGGGCTCGAGTTCTACTCCCGGGGGGCCGGGCTCGTCCGCAACCCCCGCGCCCGCAAGGTCTTCGAGAGCCTGGCGGCCGAGGAGAAGGAGCACCTGTCGACGCTCGAGGCCCGCTACGAGCGGTTGCGGGCCGAGGACCCGGAGATCGAGTCGTACCCCACCTTCCTGTACTTCAAGGGGGCGTCGGACGGGCTGTTCGCCGAGGGGGCCGAGCGGCTGCGGAAGGTCGTCGACGACCGCGAGGCGCTGATGATCGGCATCCGCTGCGAGCGCGCGTCCCACCGGTTCTTCAAGCGGTACGGCGAGCGCTTCGAGGACTCCGAGGGCAAGCGCATCTTCCTGGAGTTCGCGGACGAGGAGCGGGAGCACCTGCAGTTGCTCATCAGGGAATACCGGGAGCTGGTCGGGCACGACCGGCCGCGCCGCAGCGGTGCCCGCCCCGTCGGCTGACGGTGCCCTCCCGTCACGGTTTCCTCGCCACCACCTGCGCCACCGCGGTCGGGGCCCGGTGCTCCTCGTCGTGCCAGATCCGCCAGTCGGCGAAGACCTCCCGCAGCTCGCCGGGGCGCAGCAGGTGGTCCGGCGACCGCGGCCCCGTGCCGTGGGCGAGCTGGGCGACCGTGAACGTCTCGTAGATCACGAAGCCGCCGCGCCGCACGGCGCCGCGAAGACCGGGCCACAGGGAGCGCTGCAGGTAGTTGGTGCAGACGATCACGTCGAACCGGTCGCGGGGCAGGGGGGACACCTCCAGGTCCGCGACCCAGAGCCGTGCCGTCGACCCCTCGCCGCGGGCCCGGCGCAGCCGGCCGAGGTCGCGGTCGACGCCGTAGACCCGGAACCCCGCCGCGGCCGCGGCCCGGGCGTGCCGCCCCGCCCCCGTTGCCACGTCCAGAACGTCGCGCCGGGTTCCCAGGGTGGCGCGGACTCGGGACAGCCAACGGACGACGAAGGCCGAGGGCGCGGCGCTCACCGGGCCGGGCTCCCCGCCGGAGGTTGATATCATGATCGGCCGATGTCCGCCGCGTTGATCACCGCATCGGTGCTGTCGCTCGCCGGCCTGCTCGCCAGCTTCGCCCTGGGGTACGTCGCGACCGCGCCCGAAGAGATCCTGCGTCACGCGACGTTCGCGATCTTCGTCACGCTGATGACCCTGCTGGCGCACTCCATGACCATGTTCTACCTCATCGGCAAGGGCCGCGCCATCCGCGACGCGGTCGCCGAGGGCGGGCTGGAGACCGACGCCGCCGCCCGCGTGTCCGCGCTGCGGGGGCCGGTGTTCAAGCTCGCGACGCTGGCCATGGCCTCGACCATGCTCGTCGCCATCGTGGGCGGTGGCGTCGACACCGGCGTCGTCGCCCCCGGGGTGCACGCCTTCCTGGGAATGCTCGCGATAGCCGCGGGCGCGGCGGCGTTGCGGGCGATCGTGCATGCCCTGAACGAGTCCTCCCGCATCGTCGACGAGGTCAACCGTGACCTCGGAGCCTGAGTGGCGCCGGTGTTCTCCAGGATTCTCCTCTTCGACATAGACGGGACGCTGCTGCTGTCGGGGCGGGCCGGCTACCGCGCGCTGACGAGGACGTTCGAGGAGCTCTTCGGCGTGCCGCGGGGCTTCGACGACATTCCGGTGGCGGGCCGGACCGACGAGCTGATTCTCACCGCGGCGGCGGCGCGTGCGGGGGTGGTCATCGACGCACGGGCGCGGGCCCGCTTTCACCGCCGCTACTGCGAGCTGTTCGCCCGGGAGATCCACTTTCCGGGTCCGCGGAAGGGGCTGATGCCCGGAGTGGCCCGGCTGCTGGAAGTCCTCGCCGGGAACGACGCGGTGCGGTGCGGGCTCGTCACCGGCAACTTCGCGCGGCCCGCCCGCATCAAGCTGGAGCACTTCGACGTCTGGCGGTACTTCGGCTTCGGGGCCTACGGGGACGACGCGCCGGTGCGGGACGCCCTGGTGCCGATTGCCGTCGAGCGGGCCCGCCGGGCCCGGGTCGAGGTGCGCCGGCCGGCCGACGTCGTCGTGATCGGCGACACACCCCTCGACGTGCAGTGCGCGGCGGCGGCGGGGGCCCGGTGCGTGGCGGTGGCCACCGGTTCCTACGACGAGCCTGCCCTGCGCGAGGCGGGGGCCCACGAGGTGCTGCCGGACTTCAGCGATACGGAGACGGCCGTCGCAACCCTCCTGACGGGCTAGGAATCTGCGCCGTGGACGGTGTGGACTCCTGGAGGGCTGCTGGGGGGGCCAAGCGGAGCCGCGGGCGACGCTTGGCGGGCTGGCGACGACGAGCCCGAGGTTGGCGGAAGCGCCTGGGAGTCGAACCCAGCCCCCCCGCGTTGGCGGGGGGCGACCGATTTTGAAGACCGGGAGGGCCACCGGGCCCCGTTCGCTTCCTCACCGTCCATTGCGCCCGTGGTCGACCGGAAGCGGGCGCCGCCCGCACGGGTGCCGGACCCGGGGCGTCGACCGCGGCCGCATCCGGCTGACGGGCTGACGGCGTATCGGTTTCGGGGAGGCGTCAGCGGTACAAACCAACACACGGACCACACGTACAACACAGCACACGGTGGCGAAACCGCGACTGCGATGCGAACGTGCCGCCGCTTTCAAGACCGACCGGAATCGTGCAAGGCGCCGTCCCGCCGTCGGGCGGGACGGCGCCGGCGAAGCGCTACCCCTCGATCAGGCGCACTTCTCCGGCACGGGGTCCCTTGGTCGATTCCTCCGTCGTGAACTCGACCCGCTGGCCTTCCCGGAGCAACTCGAAGACTGCTCCGCGCACGGCGCTGCGGTGGAAGAAGTGCTCGATTCCTCCCTCGTCGCGAATGAACCCGAACCCCTTGTCGATCAAGAGACGTGCGATAGTACCGCTGGGCATGCGAACTCCTTCGATGCCGAATCCCAACCGCCGCGACGGTGCCCAGACGCCTCGTCGACCAGTCGGGACCTGACGGACAACCCCTCATCGCAGGCCGGGGCGGCCGCCAGAACCACCCGCTACCCCCGATGAGGGCGGGTTGCGAGGTCCTCGTCTTCAACGGAACCACGCCTCTTCGGTGCGCCCGACGTCCACACTCGGATCTACACCGAAAGGCGCAAGTCTAGTGACGTTTGTCGGTAGAAGTCAAGCGGAGGCCGGTCGGGCGCGTCCCCGCACGCGGGAAGAGCCTGCGCCGGGGTTCGAGGCCGCCGCCTTCGCGATACTATTCGGCAGGGGCCGCCT
The DNA here is from genome assembly GCA_965207615.1 of Vicinamibacterales bacterium. Classification (GTDB taxonomy): domain Bacteria; phylum Acidobacteriota; class Vicinamibacteria; order Vicinamibacterales; family UBA8438; genus JAJEEA01. The sequence continues at coordinate 4,137,534 of CBDBMZ010000003.1, read as the reverse complement.
TGGGGGCGGGCTTCGCGGGTTTCGCGGGCTTCGCCGGGGGAAAGGTGGTCCAGAAGTGCCGATTGCAGACCGGGCATTCCCAGAACTGCTGCGGCTGCCACGGATCCTCGGGGCCGGGATCCCGCAGCTCCATCGGCTCGCCGCATCGCTGGCAACGAACGGAGACGTCGGGGTGGTCCATGGGCGGGATTGTAGTGTTCCCGCCGGGGGTCTTGCAATACTCGGCATTCGGCGGGTGAAGTCGGCCTCCTGCCCGCCCCCGGAGCCCCGGGGAGGCTCACGCGTCGGACCGGAGCCGGCGGGCCCCCGCCGGCGGCGTTCCACCCGTCGAGCGCCCCCGATGCGCGGCAGCGCGTCTTCGATGAGAAGCGAGGATCTGCAAACGTGATTCCCGGGGTGGTGCTGGCCGGCGGGGCGTCGTCCCGTATGCAGGGCCGTCCGAAGGCGCTCCTCCCGGCGGGTCCGGGACGCGAGACCTTCCTGGAACGGATCGTGTCGACGCTGCGGTCGGGCGGCGTCGACGACGTGGTGATCGTGACCGGTCGTCACCACGACGCCGTCGGTGGGCGGGCGGCTCTCCTGCGGCCGATGGTCCGTGTCGTCCGCAACCCGCGGCCCGAGCGGGGCCAGCTCTCCTCGCTCCTCGTTGCGCTCGGGGTCGTCGACCATCCCGGCGTGAGAGCGATGCTCGTCACCCTGGTCGATCTGCCGCTGATCTCGGCCGCGACGGTACGGGCGGTGCTGGACGCCTACCGGCGGACCGGCGCTCCCCTCGTGCGTCCGGGGCGGGACGGCAGGCACGGCCACCCGGTGGTGTTCGATCGCCGGCTCTTCCGCGAGCTCAGGCAGGCTGATCCGGCGCACGGCGCCAAGCCGGTGGTACGCGCGCACGAGGCGGAGGAGTGCGTGGTCGCCGTCGACGACCCCGGCGCCTTCACCGACGTGGATACTCCCGAGGACTATCGGCGGTGCTTCGGCGTCGCGCCGCCCCTTCCCGACCCCGCCGGGCCGCGGTCGGGCGTCGGTTGATTGCCGGACGGCATCCGGATAGAATGAAATCGGCTGGGCCAGTGGCGCAGTTGGGAGCGCGCGTGAATGGCATTCACGAGGTCACGGGTTCGACCCCCGTCTGGTCCACCATCCTTCCCTCTTCGGTCTTCCCCTGACACCCGTTGAACGTCGCCCATGTTCCGGAACGGCGCATTGCCGGTCGGGGCGGGGTTCAGTTCCCGGCCGACCGGCCGTTCGGGTCGTATCGTAGCGCCGACGAGCGGTGAGCGAGGGCCAGCCAGTCGGCCAGCCGCTCGACCGCCTGCTCGGGCGTCTCGCCGTAGAAGGGCATCAGGGCCGTCGGTCCGCCGGCTACGCCGACCAAGTAGGCGCGCCACCGGTCCGGGTCGACCAGGGCCGCCTCGATGACGTAGCGACGGTCGTTGATGGCGCGTTCGAAACGATGAGCGGGCACGGTTTTGGGAGTTGAACGATGAGTTTTCGAGTGCGACAGTGAGAAAGGGATTGTAGCCGGCTGGAGGTGTCGATCAAGCGAAGGAAGGTACGAAGACCGATCCACACCCTCCCGGTTGCGGCGGACGATGCCTTTGGTCCCGGCAGAAAAAAAACTCTTCCTCGCTGGTGATTCACACTCTGTGCACATGAATTGCACAGCTTTTCCACAGCCCGTACCGGTCTTGCCCGCGCGGACCCCCGGGCGCACGGTCCTGCCGTGACTGCTTCGCCGCGGATCCGCCTGTTCAGAGCGCCGGACCTGCCGTCGTTTCGCCTGGCGATCGCCGACTGCCTCGACTGGAACAGCTTCCGGGACCTGCGCGCGTCGATGGTCCTGGTGACGTCCCGCGCGGCCGCCGGGCAGTTGCGGTGGACCCTCGAGCAGCGGCTGCTGGCGCAGAGGGCGGCGTTCGTGCTCCCCCCCCTGGTGACCCGCGACGGGCTCTACGCCGAGTTGCATCGCCGGTTGGAAGAGGCCCCTCCGCGGGTCGGCGCGGTCGAGCGGCTCGTGTGCGGACGGGCGGCGGCCGAGGAGACGCGGGCTTCCGGCGTGGAGCCGCCGTTCAACCTGCGGCCGGGGTTGGTCGACGAGTTTCTGGGGCTCTACGACGAGCTGCGCCGCAACCGGCGGGAGGTCGATGCCTTCGAGCAGGTGCTCGTCGAGACGCTGGAACCGAGCCGGGAACTCGATCGCGGCGCCCGGCGCATGCTGCGCCAGACACGGTTCCTCGCCGGGATGTTCCGGGCCTACGAGCGTCGGGTCGCGGCGTCGGGCCGGATCGACGAGCACGGGGTGCGGGCAGCGGTCCTCGCGCGCGGGTTGCGCCGCCCGGTGCCGCAGGTGGTGCTCACCATCGCCGACCGCGCATCGGGTCACGATGGTCTGTGGCCCGGGGACTTCGACCTGCTGGCCCGTCTTCCCGGTCTCGTCCGGCTCGACGTGGTGTCGACCTCGTCGCTGCTGGCGGCCGGCTATCGGGAGCGGCTCGCGGACCTGCTGCCGGGCATCGAGGAGACGGCGGTTCCGTCGGCGCCCGGCGCGCGCGCGCGTCTCGTCGCGCCGGATGCGGCGCCCGGACGGCGTTACTTCACGTGGCGGGACCGCGAGGAGGAACTGCTGGCCGTCGTCCGGCAAGTGAAGAGCCGGCCCGCGGTCGAGCGCACCGCGGTCGTCTTCCAGCGGCCGCTGCCGTATCTGTACGCGGCCCGCCACCTGTTCGCCTCGGCCGGGGTTCCCCACGAGGAGACGGGCGCGCTGCCGCTGGCCTCCGAGCCCTTCGCCGCGGCGATCGACCTGGTGCTGTCGTTCGTGTCGTCCGGGTGTGCGCGCCGCCCCACCGTCGAGCTGCTCGGGTCCCCGCACTACCACTTCTCCGATGCGAACGGGATTCTCGACCCGTCGGCGGCACCGGCCCTGGACGGGGCCCTCCGCGATGCGCGGTACGTGGGCGGAGACGACGAGGACGCTTCCGGCCCCGGCCGCGCACTCCGCCGGCTCGCGGCGCGCTGGGCCGGTCCCGACGGCCGCGGCCGCCGCGCCGTTGCCGCCCGGGCCGCGCGAGCGGCGGCCGAGGCCGGTGACGAGCTCGCGGCGCTCGCGCGGCCGGGTCCGGCGAGTACCCTTGTCGACTGTCTGCTGCGGTTCGTCGACGCCCACCGCCCGCCGCCCCCGGACGACGCCGAGACCGCGTCGCGCGAGTCGCAGGCTCGCGCCGCGGTGCTCGCCATCCTGCGCGACTGGCGGGACGCCCATGTTCGGCACGACGATCCGGTCGTCGACCTGGCCACGATCACATCCACCCTGCGGCGCCTGATAGAGGCGTCGACCTTCGCCGTCCCCGGCCCCGCCGGTGTTCCTTCCGGCCCCGGCGGCCTGGTGCTCGTCGAGGCGCAGGCGGCGCGGTACGGCGTTTTCGACCATCTCTGCCTGGTGGGTCTCGTGGATCGCGAGTGGCCCGATCTCGCGCGCTCCAGCTCGCTGTACCCGGCGGCGCTGCTGCACCGACTCGGATGGCCGCGCGAGGTCGACCGCCAGCGGGCGACCCGCGCCGCCTTCCGCGACCTGCTGGGGTCGGCGGCCCGTCGAGTCACGGTGTCCACCGTCGCTTTCGAGGACGACGCGGTGGTGGCGGGGTCGCCGATGCTCGAGGACCTCGCCGATCTGGAGGTCGAGGTCGCCGTCGAACCTCCTCCAGCCGGGCGGGTGACGGCGGACGCGGGCCTCGCCGAGGTCCCGGCCGCGGTGCAGCTCGCGGACGAGCCGGCCGAGTGGCTGGCCCTGCGCGAAAGGCGCCGGGCCGAGGCGGACACCCGGGTCGGCGGGCAGACCGGCCCTCCGGCCCCGGCCGCGTACGCGGTCAGCGGCGTCGAGCGCTACCTGAGCTGTCCCTTCCAGTACTTCGCATCGGCGGTGCTGCGGCTCGGCGACGAGCCCGACGACGAGGTCATCCTGAGTCCGCGCTCGCGGGGTCGCTTCGTGCACGAAGTCCTGCACGTGTTCTTCGAGCGATGGCAGGACGAGGACGGCGGCGCCATCGACGTCGGGTCGTTCCCGCGCGCCCGCGCGCTCGCCGCCGCCGTTGCCGAGGAGCGGCTGGCGGAGCTGCCGCCCCGAGACCGGGCGGTGGAGCGGGTCCGCCTGCTGGGCTCGCCGGCCGGCGCCGGCGTCCTCGATCGCCTGCTGATGCTCGAGGCGGATCGTCCGGGCCGGGTGGTGGAGCGGCTGCTGGAGGTTCGGCTCGACGGCGTGCATCGGCTCGACGGCGCGGCCGGCCCCCGCCCGGTGCGGCTGCGCGGCACCGCCGACCGCATCGACCTGATCGAGGGAGGGCGGTTGCGGGTGGTCGACTACAAGACCGGCCAAGCGCCCGACCGTGCCCGCTCGCTGCAGCTTCCCGTCTACGGACGGTGTGCCGAGCAGGCGCTCGCGGGCCGTCACGGGCGCGAATGGCGGCTCGCCGAGGCGGGCTACGTCGCGTTCGGCGAGCCGCGGACCTGGGTGCCGCTGGACCGCCGGCAGGACATCGCCGCAGCGTCGGCGGAAGGCCAGCGGCATTTTCTCGAGACGGTGGACGGGATCGAGGAAGGGCGGTTCCCCGTGCGCCCCGCCGAGCCCTACCGCTGCGCCTTCTGCGACTATCCCACGGTATGCAGGAAGGACTACGTCGGTGACGGGTGAGCGCCAGTTGCCGCTGTTCGGGGAGGGGCCCGAGGACGCCCGTGGCCGCCGGACCCGATCGGGCCGCCCCCCCGGCGTCCTGCGCGACGCGTCGGCGCGGGCGTTCGCCGTCGATCCGGCCAACAACGTCGTCCTGGAGGCTTCGGCGGGCACCGGCAAGACCACCGTCCTCGTGTCGCGCTACGTCAATCTCCTGCGGGCCGGGGTGGACCCGTCCAACATTCTCGCCATCACGTTCACGCGGCAGGCGGCGGCGGAGATGCGGGACCGCATCATCCGGCAGCTCCGGCGCTCGGCCGACGGGCCGCCCGCCGACCGGGACCGCTGGCGGGGGCTGCGCGACCGGTTGGGGGACATCGCCATCAGCACCATCGACGCATTCTGCCTGTCCCTGCTGCGCGAGTTCCCCCTCGAGGCGGATCTCGACCCGGGGTTCGGGATGACGGACGAGACGGAGGCGCCCCGGCTCGTTCAGCAGGCCCTGGACCGGACCCTCGCGATCTGCGGCGCGGTGGCCGCCGACGACATCGCGGTGGCGATGGTGCTGGCCCGCCTGGGGCCGGGACGGGTGCGGACCGCGCTCGCCCATCTGCTGGAGCGCCGGCTGGTGGCGCCGGCGGCGCTGCAGCGGTTCCTGATGGCCGGACCCCGCGGGACGACGGCCGAGGGGGCGTGCCGCGACGCGGCGCTGAGGCTCGCCCGCCTCCTGGACGGGGTCGCCGGCGGCCTGGAGCGGTTCCTCGCGGACGGCCCCCTCGATCATCCCCGGTTCCGGGCCCTCGCGCGAGCGCTTCCCGGGCTCGCGGAGCAGGCCCGGTCGGGACCCGAGGGGCCGCGGCTCCTGCTCGACCGCATCCGCGAGTACTTCCTGACCGCGGCGGGCGAGCCGCGCCGGCGGTTCGTGCCGTTCCGCGTCGATCAGTGCCGGTCTCCCGCGGCGTGGCGGCGGCACTGCGACCTCGCACGAGCCCTCGCACCCGCGGTGGCCGAGGCGCTGGCCGCGCTCGACCGCGATCTCAACGTGGTGCTCGCGCGCGGAGTGCAGCGCATGTTCGCGATCGCGGTCACGGAGTACGAGCGTGAGCTCGCCGCCCGCTCCGTGCTCGACTTCCCGGGGGTGCTGGCCCGCGCCCTGGACCTGCTGCGCCGCATGGACGAGTTCGCCCAGAGCCGCTACCGGCTCGAGTCGCGCTATCACCACGTGCTCGTCGACGAGTTCCAGGACACCAGCCGGGCCCAGTGGGAGCTGGTGTCCCTGCTCGTGAAGTCGTGGGGGGAGGGGCTCGGCCTCGTGCACGACGCGCCGGTGCCCCCCTCGGTGTTCGTCGTCGGCGACCGCAAGCAGTCGATCTACGGGTTCCGCGACGCCGAGGCCGCGGTCATCGAGGACGCCGCCGATTCGATCGGGGCCCTGCGCCCGGAGGGCGGGGTGCGTCGGTCGATCTCCCACAGCTTCCGCGCGGTGCCGGCCCTGCTCGCGTTCGTCAACGACCTGTTCGGCGCCGTCGACAAGGCCGACCGCTCCCGCGACGGGTTCAGGTACGACGCGAGGGACCGGTTCCCCGTCGAGCCCGAGCCTCCGCGTGAGGCCGCCGACGGCGGACGCGCCGCGGGCCCGCCCCTCGGGCTGGTGCTCGCCGACAGCCTGGAGGCGTGCGCGGAGCGGGTCGCCGGCGAGGTCGCCCGGCTGCTGGACGGGGCGCCGGTGCGGGACCGCGACGACGGCACGGTTCGCCGCGCCGCCCCGGGCGACGTCGCGATACTGTTCCGGTCGCGCGAGACGCACCGGGAGTTCCAGGCCGCCCTGGAGGCGCGCGGCATTCCCGCCTGCGTCTACAAGGGCCTCGGGTTCTTCGACGCCGACGAGATCAAGGACTGCCGCGCCCTGCTCCGGTTCCTTGCGGACCCCGCTTCGGAGCTCCGGGCGGCGGCCCTGCTGCGTTCGAGGCTCGTCGGCGTCACCGATCGCACGCTGGCCGAACTGGCCGGTCATCTCGCCGAGGCCCTGCGCCCGGGCGGACCCGAGCCCTTTCTCGAACGGCTGGACCCGCTGGACCGGGATCTCCTGTTGCGCCTGCGGGCGAGCGTCCCCCGGTGGCTGGCCGCCGTCGACCGGCTACCCCCCGCCGAGCTGGTCGACCGCATTCTCGCCGACTGCGCCTACGCGTTCGAGCTGCGGGGACCGCGTCTCGTGCAGGCGCGGGAGAACTTGAAGAAGCTGCGCGGGCTGGTCCGCCGCGTGCAGAACCGCGGGTTCGCCACCATGACCCGGATCGCCGAGCACGTCGACCGCCTCTCCGGGGACGTGTCGAACGCGGTGGTCGACGCTTTCGATGCGGTCAACCTGATGACCGTCCACGCCGCCAAGGGGCTGGAGTTTCCGGTGGTGTTCCTGGTCGAGCTGGCGCGCGGCGCGGGCGGTCCCCCCCCGCCGATCCGGGTGGTGGCCGACCGGGGCGACGGTGAGCCGTCGGTTTCGGTGGCCCCGTTCCGGTCCGCCGCCGATCGTGACCAGCGGGACCGGGAGCGGGAGGAGAGCAAGCGGCTGCTCTACGTCGCGGCGACCCGAGCGCGCGACCGCCTGTACCTCTCGGCGACCCTGGCCGCCGGAACCATGGAGCCGGGGGTCGGGAGCCTGGCCGCGGTGATGCCGCCGGCGCTCCTCGCCCGGCTCGCGGCGGGCGCGGCGAAGGGGGGGCGGGTGAGCTGGACCGGCCCGTCGGGCCGTGCCCACGGATTCGCCGTCGTCGGGGCGTCGGCGGCGGCGGAGGCCTCCCGTCCGCCCGAGGCGCCGCTGCCCGCCGAGCCGGACCGGTTCGGGCCGTGGCGCCCGGCCGGGGGGCCGCCCCGGGTCGCGGCCACGGTCCTTGCGGCGGACACGGCGTCGGCGGTCGGCGTGGGGCGGACGCGCGGCGTCGACCGCGTGGTGGGGCGTCTCGTCCACCGGCTGCTGCGGGAGGACGGAGAGGGGGGCGGCCTCGGCTCGAGCGGCGCCGATGCGGGGGGCCGGGCGCTGGCGGCGATGGAGCGGGAGGAGCGGGCGCGGGCCGACTGTCGGGCGCTGGCCGCGGAGGCCGCGGGCGTCTACCGCCGGGCCGTCGGCCGGCCCGACGTGAACGCGCTCCTCGAAGGAGACTGCCTCTTCGAGGTGCCGTTCACGCTTCGGCGCACGGGCGGCGACGCGGGACCCGTCTTCGTCCGCGGGGCGATCGACTGCCTCCGTCGTTGGCCCGACGGGCGGGTCACCGTCGTCGAGGTCAAGACGGGCGCGGCACGGCCGGAGCACGAACCACAGCTCGCGCTCTATGTCGAAGCGGCGCGCGCCCTGTTTCCGGAACGGCCGGTCGACGGGCGCCTGTTGTACCTGTCGTGAACCGGATCCGATCGCGGACGGACGCGAAATCAGCTGCGGATGAGGACCGGATCGGCGACGAGCCGGTCCGCCCAGGTCCGGGCCTCGGCCGCGGCCTCGGCTTCGGTGCGACCCACGAGGATCACCGAATCGAGCGGCGCGTCGCTCCCGTCCCGGGTGACCCAGGCGATCCAGTGTGCGCCGCGAGACCGGGTCCTGATATCCAACTGGATGCTGTCAGTCGTCATGGCCGCCTGAAATCGTATCGTACCGCGCCCGCGGCTCCGCAAGCGGCGCGAGCGAGCGGCTCGCGGCCGGCTCCGCCCCGCCCCTTCGCGGCCGACCTCTCACGGCCGTCGGTACCCGCAGATGAGGCACTGCCAGCGGGCGGCCTCGCCTTCCGTGCGGTTGGTGCGGCCGGACGGCAGCGAGTCCATCAGCGCCTGCCAGGGCGGCGCGGTGGGCTCGAGGATGCCGCCGCAGTCCGGACAGGTCGGCAACTTGGGACGGCCGGGGCCCGCTGTCGGCGTCGCGGGGTCGGGCATGGGGCGCACAACGGTAGCACCTGGCTCCCCGGTTGACAAGCCATTGACAAGGCCGGAGGGCCACTCCTAAGGTAGTTGGCCGATGTCCGACTATCGCCGGAGACCCGGTCCGCCGCACTCGCCCACCCTGCACGAGGTCAGGCGCGCCTGGCGCGACCTCGCGCGGCGGTCCCGGGCGCAACGCGGGGGCCCGGGCCGCGGTGACCGGCTCGATACGTGGCACGTGGCCTATGCCGTGGACGGTCCGGACGGGGACGGCGCGAAGGAGGTGGCGGACTCGCCCGCGGTGTCGCCGGGGTGCGCGGAGGCGTGCGACGAGGCCTTTCGCGACGAGGTCGATGTCGACTTCCCGTCGATGGCGAAGCTCGTCGACCGGATGCGGCGGTCGTTCTTCGGCGAGGCCGCCGCGCGCCTCCTGTCCGCCGACGTGCGCCTGACCCCGTCGCAGGCCGACCGGGGCGTCAGCGTGCCGTTCGACGTGTCCCTGCGCCACACCTGCCCCGCCTGCGGCGGGCGTGGCGAGGTGTGGCTGGATCCCTGCGGCGCCTGTCACGGTAGCGGGGCGGGACTGCTGCCGCACCACGTCCGGCTCGTGGTGCCGCCGGGGGTGCGGGACGGCACCTGCCTTCGTTTCGACGTGACGCCCCCCTACGCCCCCATCGCCCGAGTCCGGATGCGCATCTCGGTTCCGTGACGATCCACGGGGTGGCTTGCTCCGCCGGGCCGTGGACGGCCGGGCGCGTCGCGGATCCGGCGGGCTACTGACAGCCGGCGATGCAGGGTCGCCGATCGAACCCCGGCGCGGCTCGTTCGCTGCGGCGTCGGGGGCCGGCTGTCCGCCGGACCGTTCTGTCAGCGTCCTCAGAACTTGTCGGTGTACTCGCTGACGCCCGGTACCAGCAACCTCCCGCCCTGCAGCGCCTTCGCGATGCACGCGACATGGAGCACCAGCACCCCGAGCTGGGCCAGGGGCACGAGCAGGAGGGCGAGCCACCCCGCGATGCCGCTCAGTATCGCAAGGGCCATGAACCCGACGAACTCGGCCCCGAACAGGACCAGTCCGTGCTTGGCGTGCCACCGCACCTCGTGGTCCTGCTCCTCCACGAGGAGCGGGACGAGCGCCAGCAGCCAGAGGTAGGCCAGCACGATCATCAGCCCCCGGTTCGGCGACGCCGTTCCCGGCGGCGGGGTTCCCGGCGGGGGTGCTCCCGGGAGCGGTGTCCCCGGCGGTGCGGAACCGGGAGACGGCGGTGCGGTCTCGGTACGTGGCGGTGCGGACTCGGGGGGCGGAGCCGACGCGGAAGGCGGTGCGGACCCGGCAGCCGTCGGCGCGGTCGCCGGGGGCGGCGTCGCGGACTCGGCAGTTGGCGCCGGGGACTCGGCAGTTGGCGCCGGGGACTCGGCAGTTGGCGCCGGGGACTCGGCAGTTGGCGCCGGGGACTCGGCAGTTGGCGCCGGGGACTCGGCAGTTGGCATCGCGGACTCGGCGGTCGGCGGCGTGTTCTCGGGGGGCAGCGGCGCGGGCGTGGGAGCCGGTGACGCGGGCGATGACGGCGGAGGCGGCGGGGTGGACGCCGGATCGGGCTTCTGTTCGTCGGTCATCATCATCTCCGGGCGCGAACCGGCGGTCGGCGGCGGCATCCGGCGCGTGCGGTCGGCCGTCCGTTCGGGGCCACTTGCTAGAGTTTCTACGATCTGACTAAGCTGAGAGTTCCGTTGTGGTCGTGCGGTGGCGGGAGGCGTCACGCCGCGACCGGGAAGTGTTGAGGACCATGCAGTCAGTCGAACCGTCGGTAGTGATGGAAGCGCTTCGCGTCGTGCGCGACCCGGACCTGGGCCGCGACATCGTCAGCCTCGGATTCGTGAAGGACCTCCGCGTCGACGCCGGACAGGTGTCGTTCGCGATCGAGCTGACCACCCCGGCGTGTCCGGTGAAGGAGCAGATGCACGATCAGGCGGTGACTGCGGTCTCCGCCCTCGACGGGGTGACCGGCGTCTCCGTCGAGATGACCGCCAACGTGCGCGCGGTGGCCTCGCCCGACGCGGGCCGCGCCCCCATCCCCGGCGTCAGGAACGTCATCGCGGTCGGGGCCGGCAAGGGCGGGGTCGGCAAGAGCACGGTGGCCGTGAACCTCGCCCTCGCGCTGTCCCGGTACGGCGGGCGCGTCGGCCTGATCGACGCCGACGTCTACGGCCCCAACATCCCGATCATGCTGGGCGTGCGGGCGCAGCTCGAGACCGACGGCAAGAAGATCAAGCCGGCGCGGAAGCACGGCATCCCGGTGGTGTCGATGGGCTTCCTGACCCAGGACGAGACCCCCATCATCTGGCGCGGCCCGATGCTGCACGGCGTCGTCCAGCAGTTCTTCCGCGAGGTGCGGTGGGACGAGCTGGACTACCTCGTGGTCGACATGCCCCCGGGCACGGGAGATGTCGCGCTGAGCCTGAGCCAGACCGTCCCGGTGTCGGGGGCGGTGGTGGTGACGACCCCGCAGACCGTCTCCCTCGCCGACTCGCGCCGCGCGGTGGCGATGTACCGGAAGCTGAACGTGCCGGTCCTCGGCCTCGTCGAGAACATGAGCTACTTCGTGTGCCCGGCCTGCGACCACGAGAGTGACATCTTCGGGAAGGGCGGGGGCGAGGCGACGGCCGAGGCGGTGGGCGTCCCGTTCCTCGGGCGGATTCCGATCTACCAGCCGATCCGCGAGGGCGGGGACTCGGGGAACCCGCTCGTCGTCGCCGAGCCGGAGTCGTCGGCGGCCCAGGCGTTCCGCGACGTGGCGGAGCGCACCGCGGCCGAGGTGTCGATCGCCGCTCTCGGGGCCGCCGCTTCCGGCGGCGCGGCCGCGGTCGGCGGGGCCGCCGCCCCCGCCGGCGTGTCATGAGGCGGTGCCCGGGGTCCCGGCGTAGCGCGGGGACCCGACAGGACGGGGCGGGTGGTCCTCGTCGGCGGGTCGTCGGCGCTCCGCCTGGCCGGTCGTCGGCGCTCCGCCTGGCCGGTCAGCGGCGTTCCGCCTGGCCGGTGGGCGGCGTTCCGCCCCGCCGGTCCAGCGGGGCCCGCCCGGCCGGTCAGCGGCGTTCCGCCTCGCCGGTCATCGGCACGAAGAGCACCGGGAGCACCGCCTCCTCGGTGACGCCGTCGTCGGTGCGGGTCATCACCGTCAGCGTCTGCCGGTAGTCTCCCACCGGGATGATCATCCGCCCGCCGACGGCGAGCTGGTCGACGAGGGGCTGAGGGACGTGGTCGGGCGCCGCCGTCACCATGATGGCGTCGAACGGCGCCGCCTCCGGCCACCCCGCGTAGCCGTCGCCCTCGCGGAGCCGCACGTTGTCGTAGCCCAGCTCGGCCAGGGTGGCGGCGGCGCGGGCGGCGAGGGGAGGCACGATCTCGATGGAGTACACGGTGTCGGCCAGCTCCGCGAGCACCGCCGTCTGGTAGCCCGAGCCGGTGCCGATCTCGAGCACCCGCGCGTCGGGCGCCAACCGCAGGGCCTGCGTCATGTAGGCCACGACGTAGGGTTGCGAGATGGTCTGCCGGTAGCCGATGGGCAGCGGCCGATCGTCGTAGGCTGCCCCGCGGATGTCCTCGGGCACGAAGCGATGGCGCAGCACGCGCTGCATGACCTCGATGACGCGGGGATCGGTGATGTCACGGGCGATGAGCTGTCGCTCGACCATCGACATGCGGTCGCTCTCCCGGTCGGAAGGGGGCTGGGCCGGCGTGCCCGCGGCGGCTGACGCGGCGTCGACCACGGTGTCGGCCGGCGCCGTGCAGGCGACCAGGGCCAGGGACAGGGCCGTCGCGGCCGCGGCTCCGGCCCCGCCGCGCCTCGGGCGCCGACCATGACCAGGGCTGGGAGTCCGCGCCGTGGAACGGCCCGGACTCGTCGAGGGTTGCGGCCGATGTTCCTGCTTCTCGTCACCGCCGGCGCGGGCGTGTTCCTGCTGTCCCATATCGCTCCCTTTCCCTTCGTCCTGGATGCGCTGACCCCGGCGCCCTCCCGCTGGAGCATGCCGGCCGCCGGCACCCCCACAATCTACCTCACCTACGACGACGGCCCGAACCCGACCGCGACCCCCGACCTGCTCGACGTGCTCGCCCGCGAGGGGGCGGTCGCCACCTTCTTCGTGCTCGACCGCCATCTCACGGCCGAGACCGCGCCCATCGTCGAGCGGATGTTCCGGGAGGGGCACGCGGTGGCCCTGCACTCTCACACGCGCCGGCTGATGCTGCTATCGCCGGACGAGCTCGGACGCACCTTGCTCGCTGCCGCCGACCGCATCGAGCGGCTCGCCGGCCACCGGCCGTGCCCGGCGTTCCGGCCCCACGGCGGATGGCGCAGCGGGTTCATGTACGAGGGGCTGAGGCGCATCGATCACACCCTGATCGGCTGGGGCTGGTTCCTGTGGGACTGGGACTGGTTCCGGACCCGGGATCCGGAGCGGCTGGTGCGCCGTTTCGCGGGCAGGGTCTCCGACGGCGACATCATCGTCATGCACGACGGTCACCACGAGGACCCGCGTCCGGACCGCCGCTACGCCGTCGAGGCCACCGCCGGCCTCGTGCCGATGCTGCGCGAGGCGGGCTTCTCGTTCGGCACCGTGTGCTGAGCGGTCCGCCGCGAAGCCGACCCGACCGAGGCCAGTACTCTGTCGGGCTCTACCGAGCGGGTCGTCCGGCCCTCTGATCGGGAGAATCCGGATTCCGAAGAAAAGCGCTTGACAACCGCATGGGCCGGGGCTTGTGTGTTCCAAATAGCTCGCGTGTCCCATTTGGCATGGTCGCTATACTCTCACTGGTGGATGTCCTTGAAGGAAGTTCCCCCATGGGTGATGCGTCGCGCGGGGTTGGCATACTTCCAGCGGAAGGTCAAGTTTCGGGTCAGCACCCAATCAGGCGGCTCCAACGGATTACGCGGCAAGCGCGTGTCCGTGCCAAGCGCGGTCGACCTCCAGGTCGTAGACGGCCACGGCTTCGCGCAGACGCGTGTTCGATTCCCCGTCGAGGGTGGCCGACAAGACCGGACCCAGGACCCGCGCCTGCGTGCGGCGATAGGCCAGGGCGACGCAAAGCCTATGGGCGGTGAGCCGATTGTCGCTGGGTGCCGGGAATCCGTCGATTATGCCCCGCAGCCGGCGCAGGTCGTAGGTCGTAGGTCATGCGGCCCGCGCCGTAGTCGTCGGGCGAGAGCCCGCAGAGCGCCGCCACCGGTTCGCGCAGGTCTCGGTTGCGGAAACCCTGCGGCAACAAGTCGAAGCGCGGCAGGGCGGCGAAGAGGCTCTGCACCCGACGGTCGCCGAAGCGGAGCGCCGAGGCGCGTTGGCCGTCGATGCACGCCGGACGGTGCAGATCGTCGAGCGCGTCGGCTCCGAGGGTGCAGTCGTGACTGAGGCGTAGGACGCCGAGCAGGCGTCGGTTGGCAGCGAAGCCGATCTTCTTCAGATCATCGAGGTTCCTCAGCCGGCGCCCTCGGCGACGGAACGTGCTACCTTCATGGTCGGACTCCGGTCGATGGGCTCCTCACCGGCCAGTTTAGTGCCACCATCGCCTCCGGGCGACCATGAAGGCGGCTGCGCGCCGCGACTGGAGCAGCGGTCGCAGTCCGCTTCCACCGTCAGCAGAGGACGAGACCTACATGCCTCGTCGGTCTGAGGCGGAGCCTCGCTGGGCCTAGTGTCCTGTCCCAATGGTTCGTGGCATATGTCCGGGGCCGTTCTCCGCAGTGAGAGCGGAAACATCTGGCGTCATGACTTATGCCAGTTTCTTCGTTGACAGCACACCAGGTGCCGGTTGGCCAGGCCCTCCACGCCGTTGAAATCGGCGGCCCTGCAAAGGGCATATTACGTAGAAGACGACAGCGGGACGGCAAACAGTACGGAGCTACCGTGACCTGCGATACCTGGTCGGGCCCGTGGACGCGCTGGTCCCGCCCGACGGCGCAGTTGGCGACATGGCGTAGGAATAGACCACTTCGGAGCCGAAGCAGGGGAGTCCGATACTCGCGAAGTTCAACAACGAACGGCACGCCTCATCGGTGAGGGAGCATTCCATGAGTAACTACGTCCACTCGTCCAGACGCCCTTATGGCGACTACTTGCAGACAAAGGACTTCGACGCCATAATTGCAGAGCAAACGAGGTCAATTATTGCCTCCAATGAGGAGCTGCAAGAGCGGCACATCTCTGTGTCCGAGAACCTGTCAACAGAGATGTCTAGGGGATTCGAGCGGCTATCCTTCGATCTGCAGAAGATCAGCGACGGCATTTCCGAACTGAATGCGACATTCATCTGGGGCTTCAGTGAGATGCTGACGATGGTCGGTTCGATGCGAGATTCCATCGAGGAACTTGTGAAGATTGCGAAGACGCCAGCTCAAACATGGGCTTACGAGCAGTTCGAGATTGCCCGCGACGCATTTCGGCGAGGCCACTATTCTGATTCTCTGAAGCACCTTGACAACGCCATCGACGGCTACGCCGGCAATACTGGCTACAGGCTCGAGTACCGCTTCCACTTTCTGCTGGGGGTAATTCGACTGGGCAGCTTCAAGAACAACGCAAGTGACATAGTGGATTTGGCGAGAGCCAAGAGAGCATTCATAGACGCGGCAGAGTATGCCGGTTACGATCAGCCAAGAGAAGCTGGGCGGGCCTTATTGTCTGCGGGCTGGGCCGCGTATTGCGAGGGGATGATGACTGAAGCAGTTCAGTACACAAGTCGAGCTGTCGCGTTGAACCCTCAGTTAGCGGAGGCGCATTTTCAATTGGCCAAGATTCAGATGCACGTCGACAATCCTGAGGACGCCTTGCCGCCTCTGCGCCGAGCAATCGAGCTCGATCCTGAATATTCGATCAAGGCGGCTGCCGAAGATGACTTCAAACGCGAGAACGGTGATCTCAAGCGCGAGGTGGACGGTCTTTTGCAAACCCTTCTCCAGGAGCAGAGAGCGGCGGCTGAAGGAGCCTTGGTAGCGGCGCAAGAACGATTAAATGGAATGGTGGGGAGTTTGACGGATATGGGGGAATACACTGGGAAAGACGTTTTGGTGGTGACGGCTTACTCGGAGGGGGCGAAGAATTCCTTCGACGAGGCACAGGTCGCCGCAGAGCGTGGCACATACTTCGGTTACCGGCAGGCCTCGGTATCGTGCGGGGCATCGGGGCTCATGGTTGAGGACGTTTGTAAACGTGCATATGCCGAAGTGGAGAGAAGAATCGGCGAATGCGAGCGGAGCTTGTCTGACTCCATGGGCTTTCTTGTATGGCTTGCAATCTGGGGCTTCTTGGCAGGTATTGGCGTCATCATTTCTATTGTTCTGGCCGTGGTGAATTTTAGTTTAGAATATGCGTCTCGGGGTTCGTTCTACTCCCTTTTGCTCGCGGGTGTCTGCGCCTTGGTGCTGCGACACCGAGCTATTTCGAGTGACAGGGAGAAGCTGCGGCGACTTCAAGGCATCGGCGCAGCACTCATTGGGCTCAGAGACTCGGCGAACGGGGATGTTCCGTAGGTTGTTTGGTCTGAGTATTCGTTTTGCAGGGTGGGACGGACCGAGAGTGAAATGGGGAACATCGAGTTTCGGAGCCGCGCTGAGGTTGGTGTGACTGGCGTCAGGTTTCGCCACGAGTTGCCGTGGCCGCCGGGACGATGCCGGGCCGGCGGTCGGTACTCGCCCCGGGTCGGTGGACCTGCGCGGGCAAGCATCGGCCGGGTACTTCAGTGCCCATCCGGCAGCCCGACCCGAAGGGTCGGGGCGTTCGTACATGACTCGTGGCGGCCTGTGAACCGAGCACGCTTCTGAAGCTGCGTAGGGGCGGGACACCTGCCAACCGGCGCGCACGGGCACGCCGGCGTAGTGGGTCGCGAGCACGGTGGCCGCATCGCCGAATCCAGGGCCGGAGGGGATGGCTTGGAGCTAAAGGCAATGCGGACTGACGGCTGTCGGTCCCGTGGCCGGGGCGGGTTCTAGCCACCGGACAGCCAGGCCTCGCGGTTCCGCTTCTGCGCGGGCGTCGGCTCCTCGACCGGCCGCAGCTCCCAGCCGCGGCGCGGCGCCGCCGCCGTTTCCACGGCAATGCGGCGCAGCGCTCCCCGCCGCGCCACCAGGACGTCGAGGCGGGCTCCCGTCCCCGCCCGGGCGACCCGGGTGCTCCATTCGGACGGCAGCACCCGGTGGCTGCCGATGGCGATAATCTCGTCGCCGACGTTGAAGCCGGCCGCGTGGGCCGGCGTGTCCCGGGGCACCTGGGCCACGAGAAGGCGGCCGTCGGCGGCGCGGGTGACGACGCCGATCCAGCCGTTCTCGGCCTCGTCCTGCCGCGGGTCGTCGCCGAAGGTCAGTCCCAGCCAGTCCAGGGCCTCCGAGTAGTCGAGCTCGGCCGTCGAGTCGAGGGCGTGGGCGAACCAGCCCGACAGGGGCTCGCCGGCCACCGCCTCCGCCGTGGCCCTGAACTCGTTGGGCATGAACCCCCGGGTGCCGGAGTAGCGGGCGTAGGCGCGGCGGAGGACGTCGTCGAGGCTCTTCTTTCCGCCGGTGGCGGCCCGAATGCGCATGTCGAGCAGGAAGCCGACCACCGCCCCCTTGGTGTAGTAGCTGACCGAGGTGTTCCGAGAGTTCTCGTCGGCGCGGTAGAACTTGATCCACGCGTCGTAGGAGGCCAGCGAGACGGGTTGCACCTCCCGTCCCGGCGTGGTCTGCAGCCCGCGGATCTGACTCGAGAGCGAGGCCAGGTACTCCGCCTCGGTCGAGAGCCCCGCCCGGTGCACCGCGAGGTCCGCGTAGTAGACGGTCAGCCCCTCGACCACCCACAGGCTCTCGGTGTGGACCTCGGCCTCGTAGTCGAACGGCCCGAGCTCGACGGGCCGCAGGCGTTTCCCGTTCCAGGCGTGGAACAGCTCGTGGCTGACGAGGCCGAGCCAGCGCAGGTACTGGGGGCGCGACGAGGTCGTCCAGCGGCTGGTCATGAGCAGCGTCGAGTTGCCGTGCTCCAGGCCGCCGCCGGCCTCGGTGATCATGTTCAGGAACGCATAGCGCTCGTAGGGCATCAGCCCCCACATGCGGTGCAGCTCGCGGGTGATGCGCTCGGTGTCCTCCGCCGACCGCGGGCCGTCCCAGACCCCCGACTCGCCGACGTTGACGAGCTCGTGGGGCACCCCGGCCACCGTGAACCGATGGACGGTGGGGTTGCCGGCCACGATCGGCGAGTCGACGAGGGCGTCGAAGTCGGGGGCGCGCCAGGCGTGGGGGGCGCCCCCGGGGCGCGGGGCGAGCCCCGTGGCGGTTGCTTCCCAGCCGGGCGGGAGCTCGAGGACGACGTCGTGGGGCCGGGGGCCGTCGTCGTCGGCCAGGGTGAGGAACGTGGGGGCGCCGTTCAGCATCGCGAAGTCGGCCTCGATCCAGTTCGTGCGCACCGACATCTCGCGGCCGTAGACCTGGTAGGAGACCACGATGGCGTCCGCGCCCCCGGTGGCCGCCCTCCAGCGGTTCTTTCGCGACTTCTCCACCGGCAAGGGGTCGCCGCCCGGGGTGCGCGCGGTGACGGCCTCGACGTGCCGGGCGTACTCGCGGACCAGGTAGGACCCCGGCGTCCACACCGCCATCATCAGCTCGACCTCGGGCCGGCCGCCGGTCGGTACCCGGGCGTCGACGGTGACGTAGTGGGTGTGCGGCGCGGGGAACCGCAGCGTGTAGGCGATCGGCTCGGGGGGCTGGGCGAGCGCCGGCGGCGCCGACAGCGCGGCCGAGAGGCCCGCCGCGAACAGGAGCTTGCGCACGTGAGTACCGTCCTTTCCGGTTGCCGGCATGATCAGGCCGAGAGCTCGTGGGCGGCGACGGCGGCCCCCAGCAGGGCCGGGTGGGGCTCGAGGATCACCTGCACCGGCACCTGCTCGAGGAGCGCCCGCATTGGCGGCTTGTCCACGAAGGCGTCGACGAAGTCGCCGGTCCGCACCGCGGGCAGCAGGTTGGGCACGATGCCCCCCGCGATGTAGACGCCGGCGGTGGCCACGGTCCGGAGGGCGAGGTTCCCGGCCGCCGCCCCGAGCGCGGACACGAACAGGCGCAGGGCCTCCGTGCAGGCCGCGCAGGCCCCGGCGAGGGCGCCGGCGGTGACTGCGGCGGGCCGGTCCCCGGGCCGGTCGGGCAACGCGTCGCCGGTGCAGGCGGCCCCGCGGTGGGTGAACGCGTGCAGGTTGACCAGTCCCGGTCCCGAGACCACGTCCTCGAGCGATACGCGTCCCCGCTCGGCCGCGAACGCCGCCGCGAACTCGAGCTCGCGCGGCGTACGGGCTGCGAAGTCGGCGTGTCCTCCCTCCGAGGGCATGGGGATCAGGCGGGCGCCGACCCGGTGCAGGCCGGCCTCGCCGAGCCCCGTGCCGGGGGCGATGAGGGCCGCGTTGCCGCCCGCGGCCGGGACCCCGGCGTGAACGACGGCCAGCTCGTGCGCGGCGAGCCGCGGCACCGCCCAGCCCGTCGCTTCGAGGTCGTTGAGGAGGTGGACCGACGCCATCCCGAAGCGCTCGCGGATCTCGCGGGCATCGGCCGTCCAGGGGACGTTGGTGAGCTGCGAGACCCCGTCCCGCACCGGTCCCGCCACCCCGAAGCAGGCCGCCTCCGGGGCCTCGCGGGCCCCCGCGTCGTCGAGAAAGCGGGCCACGACGCCCGCCAGCCCGTCGAACTCGAGGGTCGCGTAGCGGGCCGTCTCGAGCGGTTCGGGGCGCGGGGCGCCCGCGTCGAACAGCCCCAGCCAGGTCTTTGTGCCCCCGACGTCACCCGCGAGAATGGTTCGGCGCGTCATCAGCGGCGCGTGTCCCGGTCGTCGTTCCGGCCGTCGCGCGCCGGTCGCGGCGCGCGTTCCCGGCGGCTTGACTTCGGGACTATTCTCATTCATCTTGCAGGCGGTGGCATAGTGCCCTACCCAGCCGATTCTCCGTTTCGCGATCAGGTCGTGGTCTTCGCGGGGAGACTGGCCTCCGTGCATCACCGGGCCGCCCGGCAGCTCGTCGAGCGGATGGGCGGGGTCGCCGACGACGAGGTGACGGCCCGGACGACGATGCTGGTGGTGGGCGGCGGCTCGACGGGGCCTCGGGGACCCGGCGGGCGATCCGAGGCACGCAGCCCGAAGCTGCGGAAGGCGGAGGAGGTCAACGCGGCGACTCCCGGGCGCGTGCGGATCGTCGCCGAGGACGAGTTCTGCCGGCTCGGCGGCCTGCCGACGGTGGAGGCCCTCGACCGCCGCTACTACAGCCTGCGTCGTATCCGCCGCCGCTACCCGCGCATCCGCGAAGATCACATCCGCTGTCTAGAGAAGCGGTCGCTGGTCCGCCCCGCCGCCCGCACCGACGTCGACCGCTACTACGGATTCCAGGGCCTGCGGACGGTTCGCGGCGTCAGCGACGGCCTCGAGCGGGGCGCGCCGTTCCGCGCGGTGCTGCGGGAGCTCGAGGCGGCGCGCCACGGTCAGTTGACCCTCGACTTCGGCGACCGCGGGCAGGCGCGCCCGGCCACCATCGTGGCCCTGCCCGCCCGGCGCCAGTTGGCGATGGACGGCGGGGCGCCTGGGGACGCCGGGGGCGAGCCGCCGTCGTCGGTCGAGGCTTCGCTGGCGATCTCCTGTTTTCAGGAGGGGGCGGCCCTCGACGAGGGCAACGAGCGCGACCGGATCATGGCCGGCATCGCCTATCGCAAGGCCTTGATGCTGGATCCCAACCTGGTGCCCGCCCTCATCAACCTCGCCAACGTCCACTACGCCGGCGACGAGCTGGTGGAGGCCCAGGCGCTGTACGAACGGGCCATGCACCTGGACCCCGAGTGCTTCGAGGCCCGGTTCAACCTCGGGAACATCCATCACGACCTCGGCCGCCACGGCGACTCCGTGCGGCACTACCGTCGCGCCCTCGAGATCGACCCCACCTATCCCGACGCCCACTTCTATCTGGCCGTGACCCTCGAGAAGACGGGCCGCCCGGCCGAGGCCAAGCCGCACTGGCGGGCCTACCGGGAGCTGGCCCCGCGCGGCGAGTGGATCGAGCTGGCCCGGGAGTTCACGGAGTAGACATATGCATCCTGGCCCGCCCATCGTCGCCTTCGGCTCCGCCGGGCGCCCAACCAACCCTGCCAGGAGTCTGCACCGCTCCGCGGCGCAGACTTCTGGCCCGTTTCTCGCGGGAGCCGGGGCCGCGGCCGCGCGCCGCGCGGCGCGACGGCGGCGGAGCGGTCGCCGCCTGCTGCTCCTCTTCCTGGTGCTGATCGGGTCGGCGGGGCCGGGCGCCGCCCAGACCGTCCGCATCGAGCGGCTCCTGGACGGCCCCATCATCCGGCCCGACATGGACGCCTCGATGGGCAGCAACATCGCCGGCCCGTCCCTCATCCGGGTGCCGGACTGGGCGGAGGGCGCCCTGGGGCGCTACTACCTCTACTTCGCCGATCACCGCGGCACCTACATCCGGCTCGCCTGGGCGGATGCCCTGGAGGGGCCCTGGACGACCCACGAGCCGGGCGTCCTCGACCTCGCCGACTCGCACTTCCCGACCACCTGCCCGCCGTGCGCGCCCCCCGGCGCCTACGTGCACATCGCCTCGCCGGACGTGCACGTCGTCGACGAGCGGCAGGAGATCGTGATGTACATCCACGGGCGGGACGCCGGCCGGCAGGTCACCCGGGCCGCGGTGTCCCGCGACGGACTGCACTTCGAGGCGAGGCCCGAGATCCTGGGGCGGCCGTACTTCCGCGCCTTCCGGCACGACGACTTCTGGTACGCCCTGGCGATGCCCGGCGTCGTCTACCGGTCCCGGGACGGCCTCACCGGCTTCGAGGAGGGGCCGACGCTGTTCAACCCGAACATGCGGCACTCGGCCCTCCTGAAGCGGGGCGACTCGCTGCTCGTGTTCTATACGCAGCGGGGCGACGCTCCCGAGCACATCCTGCAGTCGCGCATCGACCTCGCCGGCGACTGGCTGACGTGGACCGAGACCCCGTCGGTGGAGGTGCTGCGTCCGGAGCGGGACTGGGAGGGGGCGGGGCTGCCGGTGGAGCCCTCGCGGGGCGGGGCCATCGACGTGCCCGTGAACCAGTTGCGCGACCCCGCGATCTACGAGGAGGGCGGCCGTACCTGGCTCCTGTACACGGTCGCCGGGGAGCGCGGCATCGCCCTCGCGGAGGTGCACGTCGAGCCGTAGCCGGATCCGCTAGTAGAGATAGTCGTCGTCGAAGCGCCGCCGTTTCGGGGCCTTCCGCCGCACCTTGTAGAGCGTGCAGTCGGGGCACCACGACTCGGCGTTGAAGCCGCCCTTGCCCGCGTAGGGCAGTACCTCGGGGTTGGAGCAGTACGCCGGCCCGCCCTCGCCGACCGACCAGCGGCAGCTCTGAAAACGGGCCTCGGCCGGCGTCGGCCCGGGCCCGGTGGCGGGAAGGGCGGGAGACGGAGCTTCCATGGTCAGGTCCGGTGCGGCGCCTCGAACGGGCCGCCCGTGTTGTCAATCGGCATGCACCGGTTCCCGCAACTGCAGGTCGATCGAGCTCTGCAGCGCCCTGACCGCCTGCAGCTCGGCCGGCGCGGCCAGGGTCAGCGCGCTGCCGGTGGCGTCGAGCCGGGCCGTCCGTCCCACGCGGTGCACGTAGGTGTCGCGGTTGGGCGGCACCTCGAAGTTCACGACGGTCTTGATGCCGTCGATGTCGAGCCCCCGCGCCGCGACGTCGGTGGCGACGAGCACGCGGAAGCGGCCGCTGCGGAACCCGCCGACCGCCGCGAGCCGCAGGGCCTGCGACCGGTCCGCGTGGAGGGCGGTGGCCTTGATGCCGGCGCTCGACAGCGCTCGCGCCAGCCGCTCCGTCCCGCGCTTGGTGTTGACGAAGACGAGGACGGAACCCGAGGACCGGCCCAGGAAGGACGTGAGCCAGGCGGTCTTCCTGGCCGCCGGCATCCGTTCGACGGCGTGCGAGATGCCCTCGGCCGGTTTGCCCCGCTGGCCGATTTGCACATAGGCGGGGTCGTGGGCCAGCTCCTTGAGCGGGTGCAGGACCCAGTCGGGGATCGTCGCCGAGAACAGCAGGGTCTGGCGTCCCGACTCCCCCGACCGGGGACCGGGGGGCAGGCCGGCGACGATGCGGCGGACATCGGGCCAGAACCCCATGTCGAGCATGCGGTCGGCCTCGTCGAGAATCAGGGTGTCGATGCGGTCGAAGCCGGGGATGCCGCCGCGCAGGTGATCGATGAGGCGTCCCGGGGTCGCGACGACGATGTCGACGCCGGCGGCCAGGGCCTGGGACTGCGGAGACATCGGGGTGCCCCCGAAAACGGCGGCGCTCGTCAGCCCCGTGTGGTAGACGAACCCCTGCAGGTCGTCCTCTATCTGCACCACCAGCTCGCGGGTCGGCCCGAGGACGAGCACCCGGGTTCCGACCTTCCCCGCCTCGACGCCGTCGCGCGGCTCCTTGAGCAGGCGGTCGAGCACCGGCAGCAGGTAGGCCGCCGTCTTGCCGCTTCCCGTCTCCGCGCTCGCGATCAGGTCGCGCCCGCCCGCCACGATCGGAAAGACGGCGGACTGGACCGGCGTGGTGTTGGCAAAGCCGCGGTCCCGGACGCCCTCCGCGAGGGTCGGGTCGAGGCCCAGCTCATCGAAGTCGATCGGTTCCGCGTCGACGACCGCCGCCGGCAGGGTCAGCTCGGCCGAAGGCGCCGCGAAGTCCTTCGCCGACGGGGCGGAGCGTCGTGTCGGACGACCCGCGGGGCGGCGCCCGCGCCACGGTCGTCTACGTTTGGTTGGTGAATCCAAGATGTTCAGCGAGCCCGGAAGGTGATGATGCCGCGGACCGGATCGTAGGGAGAGACGCCGACCGTCACCCGATCGCCCGGTACGACCTTGATGCGAAACCGCCGCATGCGGCCGCTCAGCTGGGCCAGAACCTCATGGCCGGCATCGCATTGCACGCGGTAGAGACCGCCGCTGTGCACCGCCATGACCGTGCCTTGTACGTCGATCAGGTCGTCCTTTGCCACGCGCCTCCTTGCCACCGCCCTGCCTGGCCTACCTCAAGGCTTGCGCCCGGAGGCTTCGCGCCCGTGATATCCGCGGCCGAAACCACGGGGTCGCGAAGCGGAATCTCGCGCCGGCGGCACCGACGCGACCTCGAGGTCGCTCGGCCTGCCGCGTCGAATGCCGAAGAGCGGTGCATCTCGCCGCCCCCCGGTCATCGACCCGGGGGCGCGGGCGGCGGTCCGGGGAGACCGGACCGCGACGCCCATAAACTCCAAGTCTCGCACAGTAGGCCCCAAGCATGCAAAAGCCGCGGTTCAGAGGGCCTTCACCGCCGCTTCGAGGTCGGCGGCCATCGCGACGTAGTCAGAGCCCGTCAGCCGCCGCGGCGGGCCGAAGCGCACGCCGACCCGGCCCGGGCGCGCCATGCGGAGCCCGCGCCCCAGCACGCGGTCGACCCCGCGCAGCCGCACCGGGACGACCGGCACGTCCAGCCGGGCCGCGAGCATCGTCGCGCCGGGCTGGAAGCGGGCGACGGCGTCGCCGCTCACCCGCAGCCCCTCGGGGAAGATGATCAGCGAGTTGCCGGCGCTGACGAGCTCGCCGGCATAGCGCAGGGCGTCGCGCGCGCCGGCCTCGCGCTGGGGCAGCGGGAACGCGTTGTAGAAGCCGGTGGCGAGGTAGTAGTTGAGGCTGCTCGTGAACCGTTCGAGCGGGGTATGGCGGCCGGGGTCGAAGTGGCCGGCGAAGAACTCCTTGGACATCGCCGTCACCACCCGGTAGCGCTGCTTCCCCGGCAGCGCGGCGAGGATCACCGAGGGGTCGATGAAGCTCTGGTGGTTGGCGGCGAAGACCACGGGTCCGTCGAGGGCCCGCACGTGCTCCCGCCCCTCGACCCGGATCCAGGCGAAGACGCGGGTCATGGGCAGCAGCCACACCGCGAGGGCGGCCCGGCGCAGTTGCCGGACCGGCCACGTCTGGTTCCAGCGCGGGGCGGGGAACGGCGTCGGGGCGGGGCGGGACGGACCGGTCGACGCGGTGACGAGGGCCTCGAGGTCGGCAACCGTCGCCGCGCCCGCCACCCCCCGCTCGTCGACCGCGACGTCGAGCTCGCTCTCGAGGGTCATCAACAGCTCGACGCGCTCGAGCGAGCTCAGGCCCAGCTCGTCGAGGCGGGTGCCGCCGTCCACCGCGCCGCCGGCGATGCGCGCGAGTATCGACGACACCGATCGCTCCCCGCCGGCCGCGGCGGCGGCCGGCGCCCCGCCCTCCTCCGCCCACGTCTTCACGGCGCGCCGCATGAGCTTGCGGGTGCCCTCGGTGCGGGGCAGCCGATGGCCCGGCCATACCAGGACGTCGCGGACCTTCTGGTGGTCGGCGAGCCGGCGGTTCGCGGCCCGCGCGACCTCGCCCGGCGATGTCCCGGGGGCGAGCACGGCGACGGCGTACGCCCGCTCGCCGCCGTCCCGGGTCAGGCCGACGACGGCGGACTCCTCGACCCCGGGCACCGCGTCGACGACGCGCTCGACGTCCTCGGGGAAGACGTTGAGCCCCTCGGCGGTGACGATCATCTCCTTCTTGCGGCCGTGCACCTGCAGGCGCCCGGTGTCGTCGAGGGCGCCGAGGTCGCCGGTGTGGAACCAGCCGTCCTCGAACACCGCGTCGTCCCCGGCCGCGGCCCCGAAGTAGCCGGTGGTGACATTGTCGCCCTTCACGAGAATCTCGCCGTCGTCGGCAATCCGGACCTGCATCCCCGCGATGGGCTTCCCGACCGAGCCGCGCCGGGTCCGGAACGGGTGGTTCAGGGTGACGATGGGCGCGGTCTCGGTCAGGCCGTAGCCCTGCACGACGAGGAACCCGAGCCGCTGCCAGAACGCCTCGAGGTCGGGGTCGAGGGGCGCGGCGCCGACGATGAAGCACCAGAACTTCAGCCCGAACAGGCGGTGCACCCGGCGGTAGCGCCACCAGCGGTGGGCCACCCCCAGCCCCTCGGCCGGCGGCTCCGCCGTCTCCGGGGCGACCTGTCTCACGTGGTCCCTCAGCACGTCGAGGATCTTCGGCACGCAGACGAGGACCGAGATGCGCCGGGTGCGGATCTGCCGCACGATGGCCGGCGGGCTGTAGCCCTTCATGAACACGCACGTGCCGGGTAGCATCGGGGGGATGAACGTGGCCAGGGCCTGGCCGAACATGTGGCTCAGGGGAAGCAGGTCGAGGAAGCGCAGGGGCCGGAACGGACGCGCGTAGCGGCGGTACCTGAGCACCTCGCGCTCGACCGGAACGATGTTCGCGAGCACGTTCCGGTGGGTGATGACGACCCCCTTGGGCTCGGACGTGGCGCCGGACGTGAACACGATCTCGGCGGTGTCGCCGGGGGCCGGGGCGTGGGGCGCGGGAGGCGGCTCGCCGCCGTCCGCGGCCAGCGGGCGCAACTCGGCGAAGCGCCAGGTCTCGACCCCGTCGAGCCGCGCCGGGGCCACGTCGTCGCCGGCCAGCAGGAGCCGGGCGTCGACGCGCCGGGCGATGCTTCCCAGGAACGCCGACGAGGCCCGGTAGTCGATGGGCACCACCAACGCGCCCCGCAGCAGGCACCCCCAGAAGGCGACGATCCACTCCGGGCGGTTCTCGCCCCAGAACAGCACCGCCTCCCCGGCCCCGATGCCGGCCCCGGCGAGGCGAGCCGCGAAGGCCGTCGCCGCCCGTCGCACCTCGTCGTAGCTGTGCCGCCGCACCCTGTAGCCGTCGTCGTGGACGAGGAACTCGGTGTCCCCGCGCAGGCGTTCGTCGAAGTAGTCGAGCAGGGTGTCCCGTTTCATGCGCGCATTATGGTCGAACCCGGCCGTCCTTCCGGGCCTCCGCGGTCAGCGAACGGAGACGCCGATGTTCGCCGCCATCAGGGTCTGGCGCGGCGATCCGGGCTGCTCCCCGAGCTGCTCGATGGGACTGATGGCGAAGAACCGCAGATCGAGCGACAGGGCCACGTTCGGGGTGAGGAACCACCGGGCCCCCCCGCCGTAGTTGAGGGTGCGGGCCCCGCGTTGCACCGGGGTGGTCGGCTGCTGCGGGTACACGTTCAGCCGCGAGGTGCCGAGGCCGCCGCCCACGTAGCTCCAACCGTTGCGGTGCCCGAAGTTGAACGTGATCTGGGGCGAGATCGCGGTGAACCGCGAGGTGACGGGGACCCCCTCGATGAACGGCTCCATCCCTTCGTCGTCCGGCGTGGTTTCCTGCGGGGTGAACCGCGGGAAGCCGCCGATTGTAGGCTCTTCCGGCATCGGCTCCGCCACCGGTTGGTGCGCCGCGGTGGACAGGAAGGAGGCACCGATGCCGAACGTGACCGGGCCGAGGCGCAGGAAGTAGAAGTGGCCGCCGAGGTCGACCGCGATGCCGCGGGGAGGGAGCTGGTTCGCCCGCAGCCTCCGCACGTGGGCCAGTTCCTCGTTCTGCCCCAGGTTTACCATCGAGCCCCGGAGGTCGATGACGTAGCGGCCGATGGGCTCGTCGTCCTGCGCGGCCACGCCGGAGGCGGTTGCCGCGAGCAGGAACGCGACCCGCAACGCGGTCCGCACGTGGGCGCTCGACATCCTCCGCCCAGTATACCGGCGGCCCGAGGCCGGGGCGGGAGGCTTCCCGGCGGCCGCGATGCCATGTCCCGCCACGGGTCGCCCTTCCGGCGCGGGTTCCGCCCGCGCAACGACGCCCGGCGCCCGACCGTCTCGCGGGTGCCTGCGCCCCCGGTGGGATCCGCACCTCGATGCGGGCAGACACCCGCCGTCCCGGCGCGGAGACACCTGCCGGTATACTCCGTCGCATGCCCAGCGACGTTCCCGTGAGCGCCGTCGAGGAGGCGGCGCGGCGCATCGACGGCGCCGTCCGCCGCACCCCGCTGCTGCGGCTGCCGCTCGAAGGGGGGCCGCCGGTCTACGCCAAGTGCGAGAACCTGCAAGCGGCCGGCGCCTTCAAGATCCGCGGCGCCACCAACTTCATCGCACAGCTCGATCCCGAGGCTCGACGGCACGGGGTCATCACCTACTCGTCGGGCAACCACGCCCAGGCGGTGGCGATGGCCGCCCGCCGGGTCGGCGTGCCCGCGGTGGTGGTCATGCCCACGACCGCCCCCGCCGTCAAGGTCGAGGGGGCGCGGGCCCTCGGGGCCGAGATCCTCTTCGAGGGGACGACGTCGATCGAGCGGAAGCGGCGGGCCGAGGCGGTGGCGGGCGACCGGAACCTGCAGATGGTGCCGCCGTTCGACCACCCCTGGATCATCGCCGGTCAGGGCACGGTGGGCCTGGAGATTCTCGAGGACCGCCCGGACGTCGGGCGCATCCTCGTGCCGGTGGGGGGCGGGGGCCTGGTGGCGGGCGTCGCCGCCGCCGTCAAGCAGCGGCGCCCCGAAGTGCGGCTGGTCGGGGTCGAGCCGACCGGCGCGGCCAAGATGACGGCATCGCTCGCGGCCGGGCGGCCGGTCTCGCTCGATGGGGTCGCGAGCCTCGCCGACGGGCTCCTGCCGGTGCGGCCCGGGGACCTGACGTTCCACCACGTCCGGCGCTTCGTCGACGAGGTGGTCACCGTCGACGACGATCCGATCGCCGACGCCGTCCTCTGGCTGTTTCGTCGGGCCAAGCTCGTCGTGGAGACCAGCGGCGCCGCGACCCTGGCCGCACTCCTGAGCGGGTCTCTCCCCAACCGGTCGGATCCACTTCCGGACGGGGGCGCCACCGTCGTCGTGCTGAGCGGCGGCAACCTCGGCCTGGAGACGCTGGCCGAGCTCGCCGCCCGGCCCTCGGTACGGGACGGGTGACGGGATTCGGGATCCGCCCCGTAGACGGGCGGGCGCCCGGGCGGCCCGCGCATGCGTTGCCCGGGCGGCATGGGCGCGACGGGGGTGCGGACGGTCGGGGGCGTGGTGCGGTTCCGCCCCGCCCGCGACACGAGTCTGTGCGGCCGAGCCGTTGCGCGATGGCAGGGCGCTGCGGCGGGTCGGGTCGCGACCGCCCCAGAGTATGGTTCGCCCGGTCCGGCGGCCCGCCCTCCACCGGCCTCAGAAGCCCACGCGGATGCCGGCAAAGGCGGCGCGCGGCTGGCCCGGGCCGATGAACCGCGGGTCGGCGGCGTCGGGCACCTCGTGCAGGAACACCTCGAGCTCGGCGAGGACGCCGGCCGTGGCATAGCGCGCGTCGAACAGGTTCTCCACCCGCACGAACAGCTCGACGCCCTGGTCCAACCGGTACGTCGAGCGCAGGTTCACCACCCCGTAGCCGTCCAGCCGCGCCTGGTCGTTGCCCTCGTCGCCGACGAAGACGCGATCGGAGGCGATCACCGTCTCGATGGCGGCGTCCCAGTCGTCGGTCAACGCCTGCCGGATGCCAGCCTTCAGGCTGCGCCGCGGGATGCCGGGCAGCCGGTCGCCCGGCTCGACGGCGACGCCGTCGTCGGTGGCGGCGTCGTTGACCTCCTCGTCGCCCGGCAGCAGGAGCGGCGACTGGAAGGTCGCGTCGAGCAGCCCGTAGCCGACGTACCAACCCGTCCGGACGTAGGTGCCGCTCAGCTCGATGTCGAGCCCCACGCGCCGGGTCTCGCCGGCGTTCTGGAAGTAGCCGGTCCCGATGAGCTCGGGCGAGGCGATGAACAGGATGTCGTCGTCGATGCCGGTCCGATACGCGGTCACGGACCAGTCGCCCCCGGTCCACCGGCCGCGGAGCCCGCCCTCGACGGACCGCGCGACCGCCTGCTCCAGGGGTGGGTCGGAGATGAAGGCGTTGGGCACCCTGCACGGCTCGGCGGGGTCGGCGCAGCTCAGCTCGGCCGCCGTCGGGGCGCGGTTCGACTCGGCGTACCGCGCGAACACCGCCGCGCCGCCCGCCTGGAAGACGGCGCCCACCGAGGGGTTGAAGCGGGCGAACGCGTGCGAGCCGTCGAGCGACGTCCCGAGACGGTCCATGATGTCGATGTTCGCCCGGTTGTAGCGTCCCGAGACGGTCAGATGGAAGCGGTCCGTCGCCGACAGCGTGTTGCTGAGGTAGAGTCCCACGGCCCGGTTCCCGGTGTCGATGGCGGTGTTGAAGATGTCGTCGCCGCCGAGGCCGTAGAGGCTGGCCAGGAGCCCCGACCCGGCCACGCCGCGCTCGGGGGTCAGGCTGCCCACCTCGCTGCTCGTCGTGAAGTCGACGTCGGCCAGGTCGGCCGAAGCGCCCATCACGAACACGTTGTCGCGTCCGCCGACCTCGGCCGTCGCGGTCGCCTGCACGGTGGTGCCGTACCCCGTCGCCAGGGTCCTCGAGCGGTTGTAGGCGCCGTCGCCGGCCGCGTCGAGCAGGGTGATGAAGCGTCGCGACACCGCGTCGACGAGGGGCGTGGCCTCCTCTTCATCGTCGTCGTCGTGGTCGTCGTCCCCGTTGTCGTCCCCGTTGTCGTCGTGGTCATGGTCGTCGTGGTCATCATCCCCGTCGTCGTCATCGTGGTCGTGGTCATCGTGGTCGTGGTCGTCGTGGTCGTCGTCCCCGTTGTCGTCGTCGTCATCGTCGTCGCCGAAACAGAGCGTCTGCGCCGGGGCTCCCTCGGGCAGGGCGTCGTCCTCGCACACCCCGAACTCCGCCTCGTCGCCGTTCAGGGTGCGGCGGTCGAGGTCGCGGTAGTAGCCGGTCACCTGCACCGACCAGGTGTCGGAGGCCGTGAAGTCGGCGCGGCCCTGCACGAACGCGAGCCGGTTGTCGGTCCGGTCGGGGAAGGTGAACACCGCGGCGGGGTTGACGTCGATCAGCTCCACCGGGGCGGCGGCGTTCCCGGTCAGGCTGGTGTCGGCGTAGGTGAAGCTGAGGCCCGCGTCCACCCCCTCGTCCCGGTACGCGACGTCGGCGAAGGCCTGGGTGACCTCGGACGGCGAGGCGACGCGCCATCCCTCTTCCGAGAAGCGCGAGGCGCCGCCGTAGAACGCCCAGGGTCCGCGGCTGGCGCCGTACTCGGCGGTGGCGGTGTAGCGCCCGAACGATCCCCCGGAGATCTCACCCCGGAAGCCGGTGTTGTCGAAGCCGTTCTTGAGATCGAGGGCGAGGGCCCCGCCGAGGGCGTTGAGCCCGTAGGTGGGGTCGGCGCCGGCGCTGAGCTGCACCCGGTCGATTGCGAACTGCGGGAAGAGGTCGAACTGCACGGTGTCGCCGAACGGCTCGTTGATGCGGACGCCGTTCTGGTAGACGGCGATGCCCTGGGGCAGGCCGAGGAGCGGCGACGCGGTGAAGCCGCGGAAGCGCAGGTTCGGCTGGAAGAGGTTCGTGGTCGCGCCCTCCAGGGTCACCGAGCCGAGGCGCTCGTTGAGGGCGTCGGCCATCGAGGCGGCCCCGCGGGCCGCGAGGTCGGCGCCGTCGATCACCGAGACGGCCGCGGGCAGGCGCTCGCGGGGGATCCGGGAGCCGGGGAGGGGGGTCACGCCCACCACGTCGACCTGCTCCGCGATCGGCGCGAGGGTCAACGTCGCGTCGAGGGCTAGCGCGCTCCCCGCCGTCAGGCTCACGTTCTCGCGCCGCCGGGGGGTGAATCCGTCCAGCGTGAAGGTCACCGTGTAGGCGCCGGGAGCCAGATCCAGGACGTACTCGCCGGCGTCGTCGCTCAGGGTGACGGCCGGCGTCAGTCCCGGCGAGGCGGCGGCGACCATCACGCCCGGCAGCAGCGCACCCTGCGCGTCGGTGACCCGCCCGGTGAGCTGGACCGTCTGGGCGGCGGCGGGGCCCGCGAGGCCCAGGAGAAGGACGCTGGCGAAGAGACGGACGAGAGCCGCGTGTCGGCGGTCGGGTGGTGTGGGGAGGGCGTCGAGCCGTCGAAAAGAGACTTGATCCATATACGTACATTCCCCTCGGCCCCGATCCGTTCAGAGAAATCGAGCCCGCGTCGGGCGGGCGCGCCACCGAGGAGGCCGGGCGCAGGTTGCCCCGGGGATGGCACGCGTCGGGCGGGGTTCGGAGAGTCGGGGGCAAGCGGAAAGAAATCCGGAGAATCGCGCACCCGCCGCGGCGCTCGCATGCCGACAGGATCGCCTGTGCCCTTCGCTCCGAGAACCCGCGCGGATGAGACGGCCCGGCGGCGGAGGCTCGCCCGAATCCATGCCTGGAACACGACATCGCGGGTATAGACTGTGCCAAAGACGGAATGGCGCCTTCCATCCACGATCCGGCCCTCGATCTCGCGATCGGGCTCGACGAGGTCGTCGCCCCGGTCAGGCCCGCCGAGGCCCACGAGGCGGTGCTGCGCCTCTTCGACGTGCACCGCGACGGGGTGCACCGCTACGTGCACGCTCTCGGCATCGCCGACCGGGACGCGGAGGATCTGGTGCAGGACGTGTTCCTGGCCCTCTTCCATCACGTGGCCCGCGGCCGTCCGTGCACCAATCTCCGGGGCTGGATCTTCCGCGTGGCCCACAACCTCGCCCTCAGGCACCTGACGCGGGAGGCGCGGCGGCGCCGGGTGCGCGCCGATCTCGCGTCCGGATGGACCCCGGCCTCGGCGCCCACACCCGAGGACCGCTACGCGAGCCGCCAGCGGCAGGTGCGATTGGCCGCGGCGGTGAACGCGCTGCCGGCCCGCGAGCGGCGTTGCCTTCAGCTTCGCGCGGAGGGACTGCGGTACCGCGAGATCGCCCGCGTGCTCGGGCTGTCGCTCGGCACGGTGGCGAACACCATGGCCCGGACGCTCGCGCGGCTCCGCCGCGCCGACGAGAGGTAGCACCATGTGGCGCACGAAGAGACACGTCTCCGACGGCGAGCTGCTGCTGCTGGATGAGGACGGGGCGCTGTCCGCCCGCCGGCGCGCGGCGGTGAGCCGTCACGTCGCGATCTGTCCCCGGTGCGCCTCGCGCCGGACCGAGCTGGGCGCGGCTCTGGCCGACGCCACCGCCGGGTGCCGCGAGGCGCCGGCCGGGGCGACCCCGTTGCATGTCGCCCGGGCCCGGCTGCGGGGGGCGCTCGAGGACCGGCCGCCGTCGCGCTGGTCCTTCGCGGAGCGGCCGCCGGCGGGCTGGCCGCTCGCCGGCGGGGCGCTTGCGGGCCGTCCGTCGCGGCTGGCCGTCCCCGCCGTCGCCGTCGCGGTGGTCGCCGCCGTGTTGTCGTGGCCGGCCACCGACCGGCCGGGTGCCCCCGGCCAGCCGGCCGGCGGCGCCCCGGGGCCCGCCGCCGGAGCCGCGCCCGCGTCGGCCGGCCTCGAGCGTCCGAGGCAGGACCTCACCCCCGGCCGCGTGCTTCCCGTGGGCGTCGACGAGATCTGCGGCGGCGGCGTCACGGGCTTGCCGCCCGTCGCGGCCCAGGTGCCCCGCCAGGTGTTCGAGGCCTACGGCGTCGACTTCCGGAGGGCGGCCGAGTACGAGCTCGATTTCCTCATCACCCCCGAGCTCGGGGGCGCACCCGACCCCCGCAACCTGTGGCCCCAGCCGTACCGGGCGGGGGTCTGGAACGCCTACGTCAAGGACGAGCTCGAGCGCGAGCTCCAGGACCTCGTCTGCCGGGGCACTCTCGACCTCGCCACCGCCCAGCAGGAGCTGGCCAACGACTGGATCGCCGCCTACAAGCGCCGGTTCAACACCGACCGGCCGCTTCGCGACTACGGCCGGTTCCCGCTGGCCCCGGATGAGGTCGAGGCGTGGCGATCCGAGCTCGCCGAGCGGCGTCTCCTCCCGGCGGGCTGGTCGCTCGCTTCCGCCCGGACGGACGCGGCGTCGCCGGTCCACGCGACCGCGGCCGGTCGGCGGTTCGCGGCGGCCGGTGGATGACCGAAACGCCTCGGCGATCCGAGCCTCCTCGCCGCTCGCGGGCGTTGGCTGAGCCGGCGCCGACGGTCTGCCGGCGACCCCGTGGCGCGAACCGTCCGCGTGGTAGCATGGCCCATGTCTGCCCGTCGCCTCGCCGCGCCGGCTCCCACCGCGGCGGCGGTTGTCCCTGGACGGGCGCTCGGAGCCGGCCGGCCCGGCGTTCCTGAACCCACTCCCGAGTTCCCCGGCTGCCGGCCCGTCCGCATCACGCGCGCCGCCATCGACGACTACGAGGGCCGTTTCGAGTACTGGGACGCCGCGACCGAGACGGCCTGGGTGGTGCGCGAGCCGACCAGCGTCTACCACGAGGGGCCCGGCCAGCAACTCATCGGCTTGTTGACGCGGATCGCCGCGGTGCGGGGGGCGCCCATCGTCACTCTCGGCGCGGCGGACCTGGTGCTGCGCGACGCCGGGGGCGAGCGGCGGCGCATCCTGCAGGCGGACCAGATCGTCTATCTCGACCCGGTGGAGACGCGGCCGCGGGGGCCCTGGGTCGAGGTGGGAGCCGACCACCTGCCGGACGTGGTGCTCGAGGTGGACTACTCGACCGACGTGCGCCGCGGCAAGCTGGGCTTCTACGAGTCGTGGGGCTTTCCCGAGGTGTGGGTCGAGGTGCCGGAGGGCGGTTCGCCGCGCCGCCGGCCGGGCCTGACGATTCACCGGCGCGTGGCCGACGGCTATCGGGCGGCGCCGGCGAGCACCGCCCTGCCGGGCTGGACCGCGGAGGAGATCCACGCGGCCCTGAACGAGGCGGCGCTGTCGGAGGCCACGCGGGTCGTGCTGGAGCGCGTCGGCCGCGTGCTGGGCGCCGTCGCGGGGACCGGTCCGGACGACGATCCGTGGCTCGGCGCGCAACGTCGCGAGGCGCGCGCGGCAGGCCGCGCGGAAGGACACGCGGCGGGCCGGGCGGAGGGCCACGCGGCCGCGCGCGTGGAGATCGTCCGCTCGATCCTGCGGAATCGCGGGCTGAATGTCTCCGAGCGGCTGGCCGCCCGGCTTGCGGGAGAGGACCCCGACGCGCTCGTCGCCGCCGCGCTGGCCTGTCGCGACGAGGCGGACCTGCTGGCCCGCCTGGATGCGCGGCAGGACGCCGGCCGGCACGACCGCTGACACATGAGCGGAATCACGCGGACGAGCCGGACCCTCTCGTAGCCGGCCTCAAGAACCTTGGGCTTGGTCGATCCGCGGCTTGGTGTGCGACCCCGTCGCCGGGCAGGGTCGCACACCTGAGTGCCACGACGACATTAACGGTCGTTAGGCGGCCGCCGAATCGGGAAAGCCCGGAGACCGTAGTCCCTTGCCCAGATGACTCGTCCATTGGGTAGCGTGATGCGTGCTACGAAGATGATGTCCTTCTGGTGCTTGGCCTCCTTCTTCGCGGACTCAGCCATGGAGTCTTCTCGATTCTGAGCTTGTCCTCGTTGTCCGGCCGTCCGTGCAGCAGCTTGAAAATCGCGTTGGCGGCTTGGAGCCACGTGCACCGGCTTGCGATCGGCCATTCCGTTCCCTCATCAGGTAGCTTTCTCACGAGTCCCTTGATGAAGTCGTGGTTGCCGCCGTCGCTCCTCCGCGCTTGGTTTTACCGTGTCAGGCGCTTGGCTATCGCCGGCATGGTGGACGGAGCATCAGCTGAGTTCGCCGTGGACGGCATGACGATACGGTCCTTGCCGAAACTGAAGAACCCTGCTTGCTGTGCGGATCGCTGGATGCCTGTCGGGCCTTCCGAGTCTGCTTCCGAGCACCCCAAGGGCTGCCATCTCGTTCTCCAGGGCCTGATCAGGGGGCAGCGTGGTTGCCTTGAATCTATCGAACAGCTTCTCGTAAAGGGGCACCCTCAGAAACGCGTCCGCCTTGGCCCTCGCCACCTGAGCCGGATCGCATGCCCTTGTGCCCAGTTCTGTCAACCGTACCGATGTCTTGTCGTAGGCAACGAGGCCGAACACCCTTGCTGTCGAGACCATAACGCGGAAACCGCCTCCCTTTGGAGCCATGCCGAGCGCCGCGCCGAGCTGCTCCCACTGACATGACGTGCCACCAACCTCGTAGATCCCATTGGCGATTCTGAGCGCACTCTCCATGTCGCCGTAGGGAAAGGCAATTGTCGATCACTCGCGCTCCCCTCCGCCCTGCCGTGCCGTATCCTCACCACTCGACTGCCCGGACGCTGAGCCTGTCATTGCTTGAGCACTCCTTTCAGTGATGCCGGCAGTGCATAATGCCCAATCTGTCCGCGTCAACACCCTTGGTCATGATATTTGACCAGCGCGGGAAGAATCACTGCCGCAGCCCGTGGCGGTAGAGGGTGGCTGGCTGCGATACACTGAGACTGTGAGGCTGTGGGATATGAGGAACATCACGGTATCGGTCGACGACGACACCTATCGGCGATCCCGTATCCGCGCGGCGGAGCTCGATACCTCGGTGTCTGCGCTGGTGCGCGCGTTTCTCCAGCGTCTCGTTCACGGCGGCGTCGAGGCGACCCGCGTGGACGGGACTCGGGCGGAATCAGAGGGTGCACGCAGGCGGCGGCTGCTGGATGAGGTCTTTGAGGACGTCTGCGCCACGCGCGGCGGATTCAGGGCGGCCGACAACGTGAGCCGCGAGGTCCTGCACGACCGCGATGCGATTCGTTGACACCAACGTCCTGATCTACGCGGTCAGTCCATCGCTCGAAGACGCCGGCAAGCGTCGTCTTGCGCAGGAGTTGCTGCGGCAGGGTGGCCTTCCCGTGTCCGTGCAGGTGCTTCAGGAGTTCTATTCATGGTCACGCGGTCCAGCCGCCGGGAACCGTTGACCCACGCTCAGGCCATGAAGTTCATCGAGTCCATTCGCGAGTTCCCCGTCCAGGACGTCACGGTCGCGGTCTTTCGGGCGGGTGTCTCGATCAGCCGACGCTTCCGGCTGCCTATTGGGACGGAGCGTGATCAATCCGTTTCGCGAGCGGGTGGGTCCGCCGTGAGGCGCTTCGCTGCCTCCGCTGCCTCCTCCAGCGACGCGACCTCGCCGTCGAGCTGCCGCTCGTAGACCGCTCTCAGAATCCTCCCGATCTCCGGCCCCGGTGACAACCCCATCTGCAACAGGTGGCGCCCGAGCAGGAGCGGCGCGGGTGCTTCATGCTCCACGCCGAGCGCCCGGGCGCGGTCGAGGAACCAGTCCAGCGTCGCGGCGCAGTCGAAGTGGCCGGTGCGGCCCAGGCAGTCGGCGGCGGACAGCCGCGCGAGCAGCTCCAGGTCGACCTTGCGGGCGAGGCGGCGGAAGGCGCCGTCGCCGACGGGATCGGCGCCGCGGTGCCACATGCCGGGTTTCAGGTGGTGGGCGACGAGGCCGAGCACCTGGTGACGGACGTCGTAGCCGGCGAGGGTGTGGACGTCGAGGCGATCGAGGAGGGCACGCGTGGGCGGTACGCCGGCCTCCTCGTGGCCGCGCGAGCGGATGCGGCCGTCGACGAGCTCGGTGGTGGCGGGCTTGCCGAGGTCGTGGCAGACGGCGGCGAGCATGAGGGTGAGCTGTTGCGGGCGGTCGAGGTCGTCCATGCGGGTGCGGGCCTCGTCGACGACCATCAGCGTGTGTACCCAGACGTCGCCCTCGGGGTGCCACTCGGGCTCCTGCTCGCAGCCGACCAGGGCCCGGAGCTCGGGGAAGAGGCGCTCGACGACCCGCAGGTCGAGGGCGAGCTCGAAGCCGAGGGACGGGCGCCGGGCCTGCAGCAGCAGCTTCTCCATCTCGCCCCGGATGCGTTCGGCGGGGAGGTCGTCGAGGGCGATGCCGCGGCAGATGCGGGCGGTGGCGTCGTCGGGGGTGAGCTCGAACCGGGCCGCGAGCTGCAAGGCGCGCAGCACGCGCAGGCTGTCGTCGGCGAAGGTGGCGGGGTCGACCACCCGCAGCCGACGGCGCTCGAGGTCGCCGCGGCCGCCGAAGGGGTCGATGTACTCGTCGTTCCGAGGGTCCCAGGCGATCGCGTTGATGGTGAAATCGCGCCGGCGGGCCGCCTCTTCCACCGGCATCCAGGGGTCGCCGGTAACGACGAAGCCGCGGTGGCCGCGGCCCCGCTTCGACTCGGTGCGGGGCAGGGAGACGTCGACCCCGCCCACCTTGTAGACGGTGAAGCTCTGGCCGACGGTGTTGACGGGGCCGATCTCGCCGAGCAGCGCGCGCAACCGGTCGACCTCGATGCCGTAGACCTCGAGGTCGATGTCCTTCGACTCGCGGCCGATCAGGCGATCCCGGACCCAACCCCCGACATAGAGGGCGCGGCCGCCGGCCTGTTGCACTCGTTCGGCAACCGCCTTCGCGGTCTGCGTCTCGTTCATCGAGCGGGCTCTGTCGCGCCGCCGATGGGCGGGCGGCGCTGTCGCGGCGTCGTCACAATGGCGAATAGAGGGTCGCTCATGGATTGCCTTCTACCGCGGCGCGACCGCTGTTACGGCGGCGTCGCGGCGTCTTGCGGCATCGCTCACGGGTCGAGGTTCTCTATCGCAACCGGCTCGATCGCGCCGGCGGGGCTGAAGCCGAAGACCCGGCCGTAGAAGTAGAGCTCGGCCTCGGCCGCGCGCCGGATGTTCGCGGCCTGCCGGAACCCGTGCTGCTCGCCCTCGAACATCAGGCAGGCGACGGGCAGCCCCTTCCGGCGCAGGGCGTCGGCCATGCGCTCGGTCTGGTCGGGTGGCACGACGGCGTCCTCGAGGCCCTGCAGGAAGATGACGGGGCAGGACAGGCGGTCCACGGCGTGGATGGGCGAGCGCTGCTCGTAGAGGTCGGCGCGTTCGGGCCACGGGCCGATCAGGGCGTCGAGGTAGCGCGACTCGAACTTGTGGGTGTCCCGGGCCAGGGCCGCCGCGTCGGAGACGCCGTAGTACGAGGCGCCCGCCGTGAACACGCTGCCGAACGCGAG
Source organism: Vicinamibacterales bacterium (assembly GCA_965207615.1). Lineage (GTDB taxonomy): Bacteria > Acidobacteriota > Vicinamibacteria > Vicinamibacterales > UBA8438 > JAJEEA01. The sequence goes on along the minus strand of CBDBMZ010000003.1, from coordinate 4,099,301 downwards.
CGCGCACAGCGTGGTGTAGCCGCCGGCCGAGCCGCCGCGGATTGCAAGCCGGGTGGCGTCGGCTTCTCCCCGTTCGACCAGGTACCGCGCCGCCGCCTCGCAGTCCTCGCGGTCGACGACGCCCCAGCCGCGGCGCAGGAGGCGGCGGTAGGCGGTGCCGTAGCCGGTCGAGCCGCCGTAGTCCACGTCGACGACCGCGAACCCGCGTGTCGTCCAGTACTGGACGGCGAGGCGGAAGCCGGGGTCCGTGCTGCCGGTGGGCCCGCCGTGGATGAACGTGAGCAGCGGCGGCCGCTCGCCGTCGGGGGCGCGGAACGCGGGGTTGCGGGGCGGGTAGTAGTAGGCGTGCGTGGTGCGTCCTCCCGCGCTCGGGCACACGATCGGCTCGGCGCGCGACACGTACGAAGGGTCGAGCCCCGGCTCCGAGCCCCGGCGCAGCGTCTCCACCTCGCCGGTGTCGGTGTTGATAGCGACGAGGGCCGAGCCGGCTTCCGGGCTGGCGGCCGTGCACAGCAGTCGGCCGCGCGACGCGGCGGCGAAGAAGCCGAACGTCGTGAACGCCGTGGCGATCTCGCGCACCCCCCCGGTCGGCACGTCGATGACCCCCAGCCGGGTCCCGGCCGCGTTCCCGTAATGCGAGACGATGCGGTTCGCGCCCAGCACCGCGTACCGGCCCATGCCGAACAGCCACGGGGGCAACCCGAACTCGGCCTCCATCGGCAGCACGGGGACCAGCCGTTCCCCGTCCCATCGGTGCAGGTTCCACCAGCCCGACGCGTCCGACACGCAGTAAAGGGTGCCGTCCGGACCCCACGCCGGCTGGAGCACGGAGACGCCGCTGGTACCGCCGGCGCCCTGGGCGTTGCCCACATCCCCGGTGTCGCCGGCGTCCCCGGTGTCGCCGGCATCCTCGGGAGCACCGGTGCTCCTGGGGTCACCAACGTCCGCGGGATCACCGACGTCCGCGGGACCACGGGCGTTCTCGGGGTCACCGGCGTCCCCGGAGCGTGCGTCGCCGGCGCCATCGTCGACCCCGCCCGGCGGGGCGGGAGCTCCGCCCGCGATTCGGCGTGGCGACGTCAGGGCGCCGTCGGGCCCCACGTCCGCGAGCCACAGCTCCGTCGCGTCCCACGGCATGTTCGGGTGGCTCCAGCAGACCCAGGCGAGCCGGCTGCCATCGGGGCTGAGGCGCGGCGAGGCGTAGAAGTCGAAGCCCCGGTGCACGGGCGCCGGCGCGCCCCCGCCGGTGGGGACCGCCACCAGCAGGTTCTCGGGTTCGCGACCGGCTCGGCGGTGGTCCTCGGCCACGCAGATCAGCCGGCCCCGCGCGTCGTCCACGGTCGCGTCGGCGTAGCGGACCGCGATGTCCGGCGTGATCGCGGCAGGTGCTTCGGACCCGTCCACGGGCCGGCGGTACAGCCGTTGATCGGAGAAGTTCGAGAAGTACGCCACGCCGTTGGAGACCGCCAGCGCCCCGCCCCCGTACTCGTGGACCCGGGTCCGGGCGTTGTGGGCAGGCGTGGTCACCTCCGACATCTCGCCGTCCGCGGTCAGCCGCATCGCCGCGCACCGGCCCGCCTCGTCCGGGCGCGACTCGACCCAGTACACGTCACCGCCGTCGACGGTGATGCCTTCGAACCGCAGCGCCCCCGCGGTCAGCATCTCCGTGGTGACGGGGGACTCCCAGGCGCCGGACGGCGCGATGGTCGGTTCAGTCTTCACGGAACTCTCTCCCGTCGTCGACGGTCCCGGGCCGTTCGGCCCGACGCGCGTCAGAGCGATTGCGCGAGCCGGAACCCGTAGTCGGTGTAGCGCAGCGACGGGTCGAGGCTGCTGCGGGCGGCGGTCCGGTTCAGGGTCAGCGCATGACGCCACGCGCCGCCCCGCGAGGCCCGCCGCCGGCCCTCCTCGGGCCCCACCGGATTGACGGCGGGCGCGCGCTGGTAGAAATCGCGATCGTGCCAGTTCGAGCACCACTCGTGGATGTTGGCGGCGATGCCGTAGAGCCCGAACCCGTTGGGCGTGCCCAGGGCGACCGGCCAGGGGCCGTCGAGGGGACCGCGGCCCCGGTTGGGCACCCAGTCGGGAATCTCATCGCCCCAGGGGTACCGCTGGCCGTTCGAGCCGCCGCGGGCCGCCCGCTCCCATTCCGCCTCGGTGGGCAGCCTCACCGCGGAGCGGCGGCGCGAGCGCCAGGCGCAGTACGCGGTCGCGTCGTGCCAGCTCACCCCGACCACTGGCAGGTCGCCCCGGCGGAACGCAAGGTTGTCCCACTCGCGCGGGGGGGCGTGGCCGGTCGCGTCGAGGAACCCGGCGTACTCGCGGCGGGTCACGGGGTGGACGGCCATCCGGAACCCGTCCACCCAAACCCGGTGAACGGGGCGCTCTGACGGCTGGCCCTCTTCGCTCCCCATCAGGAACCAGCCCGGCGGGACGGTGACGAACTCGGACATGGAGGCGGCGGGCGCCGCGCTACATCAGCGGGACGACGACGTCCTGCATGTCGCCGTCGCGGTAGCGGTAGATGGTCACCTCGACCTCGTCGCCCGGTTCGTACCGATCGAGCACGAGGCGCAGGTCGCGCAGCGACTGCACCGGTTCGCCCTCGATGCGGACGATGATGTCGCCGACCTGGTCGGCGTTCGGGTCCGTGCCGCGCAAGCCGACCCGGTCCGCCCCGGACTCCGGGGTGACCTCGGTGATGAGCACCCCGTCCACACCCAACCGCCTGGTCACATAGCCGCTCAGGCGCTGTTCCGTCGAAATGCCGATTCGGGCCGGGGTGTACTCGCCATGGGCGATCAACTGCGGCACGACCCGCGTCACCGTGTTGACGGGAATGGCGAAGCCGATGCCGGCGGAGGTGCCCGACGGGCTCGCGATCTGGCTGTTGATGCCGATCACCCGGCCGCGGCTGTCGAGGAGGGGACCGCCGGAGTTGCCGGTGTTGATGGCCGCGTCGACCTGGATGACGTCCTCGATGATGTCTCCGGTCAGGCCCTGGATCTGGCGGCTGAGGGCCGAGATGATCCCGGTGGTCAGCGTGGCGCTGTAGCCGAAGGGGTTTCCGATGGCATAGACGCTCTGTCCGACGCGCACCCGGTCGCTGTCGCCCAGTCGGACCTGGCGTAGCGACGGCGCGGGAGCGTCGACCCGCAGCACTGCCAGGTCGTGTCGGTCCGACCGTCCGACGTACTCCGCCATGTAGCTGGTCTGGTCGTGCATGACCACGCGTGCGTTCGACGCTCCCTGCAGCACGTGCGCATTCGTGACGACGTGGCCGTCCCGGTCCCAGACGAACCCGGTTCCCGTGCTCAGCGGCACCTCGCCCGTGGAGCGCCCGAAGATATCGCGGCGGCGAGTGACGGTGCTGATGTAGACGACCGACGGGCTGGTGCCCTCGAAGAGATCGACGATCGCCTGCTCGTCCGGCCGGAGGTCCGTGTAGGGCTCGGGCGCCGGGCCGCGCTGCGCCGCGAGCACCGGCCGGGCCTCGCCGGGCTCGCCGGCGGCGTTGGCCGGGACCAGCTCGAACGTGCATCCGCCCGCCGCGACGGCGAGAAGGGCGGTCGCCGCGAGGCTGCGCGCGGCCGGATGATGACCGCGCCGATTGAGCTCGTGTGACATGACGACGTCCTGCGAAATCCCGGACCGTTGTCGGACCCGGCCCTCGCTCTCGTCGTACACGGGGATGGGCGGGGCCGAGTCCCGGCCCGGAGATAGTCGTCCGCGGCCCCGATCCGCCCGGCCGCCGACCCGGCACGGATCGAAGCCTCCGGATGCGGCGCCTTCCTCGCCCGCCCATCGTCGCCTTCGGCTCCGCTGGGCGCCCAACCAACCTCCAGGAGTCCGCGCCGTTCCACGGCGCAGGCTCCTACGCGGACTCCTGCGCGACCTTCGCCTCCACGTGCCGGTCGAGCAGCTCGGCCAACTTGTCCTTGCCGGCCACGCCGACCGTCGCCTCCACCACCTCGCCGCCCTTGAAGAGCAGCAGGGTGGGAATCGAGCGCACGCTGTACTTCATGGGCGTGTCAGGGTTGTCGTCGATGTTCAGCTTGCCCACGACGGCGCGGCCGTTGTACTCGTCGGCGAGCGCGTCGACGGCGGGGGCAATCATGCGGCACGGGCCGCACCACTCCGCCCAGAAGTCCACCAGCACCGGTTTGTCCGACTGAAGCACCGCCTGCTGGAAATCGCCGTCGGTGAGGGTCTTCGTGTGTTCCGAGGCCATCGTTGGTGTCTTCCTCCGTCTTCTCCGGTTGGTGGACGGTCCGTCCTGGCCGGCCGGATCGGGCCGGGTCCGCGTCCGGGATACAATCGCTCAGTATACTTCGCTTGGACGTTGCCGCGCCCGTTTCGGTTCGCCCGCTGCCCGAGCAGCGGGGGGGCTCGGGCGGGAGCGCCGGGTCGCGTCTCGGGGTGTCTTCCCGGCGCCGGCGCCGGCCACGGCTCCCCGCCGGGGCAACCGCCGCGGGCCGAACCGCCCGCGGCCTCAGCCGTTCTGCCCCGGCTCGTCCGCAGACTCCTCGGCCTCCTCGAAGGTGGCCAGACCCTCCACCTGCCACTCGGCCAGGGGCTGGGGCCCCGCGACGATGCCCTCCAGGTCCGGGTCGCCGCCTGCGCGTGGTTGCGTCGCCGCCTGCGCGCGGCGTTCCTTGGCTTCCGCCCGCCTCGCGTCCTTCAGCTTGCGCTGTTCCTGCCGGGCGCGTTCACGCTGCCGCTTCTGCTGTGTCGGTCGTCCACGAGTTGCCAATCGTCACCTCCTTGGAAGGGGTGCGGATCGGCCTGAGCAGACGGCAGGTCTGTCGAGAGTGACGCGCTGAGGGTAGAGCGGTTGGAAACCTGCCGGCTCGATGGATGGGGATGCCCACCACGGGCCGATCTATATGTCCGAGTCTGTCGCTACAGCTTATCAGGCGCAGGGGTCGAAAGGCAAAGCCGGGCGGGGGCGCAACTCCGGCGGCGGACTATAATCCCGGTTCCGGCGGTTCGATTCGCGTCCCACCGGGCATCGGCAAGCCATCCCGCCAGTCATGGACGGACTCCGCGACAGCCTCCTCGCCCTGGGCATCCCCGGGCTCTTCCTCATCGCCTTTCTCGACTCGGCCGGCGTTCCCCTGCCCGGCGGGGTCGACCTGGTGGTGCTGCTGCTGGCCTGGCAGCAGCCGTCGCTGTTCGTGTGGATCGCCCTGGCCGCGTCGACGGGGTCGACGCTGGGCTGCCTGGTCCTCTACCGGATCGGACGCACCGGCGGAGACCGTGCGGTCCGCCGCCTCGACCCCGGGAAGCGCGAGTGGGTCACCCGGAGGGTCCGCGAGAACGACATCTTCGCCATGCTGGTCGCGGTCCTCGCGCCGCCGCCGTTCCCCGCGAAGGTGTTCATGCTCGTTGCCGGCATCGTCGGCATGTCGTGGACCCGCTTCGCGGGCGCGATCTTCGTCGGCCGCATGATCAGGTTCACCGGCGAGGCGTACCTGGCCGTCCGTCTCGGCGACCGGGCGGTCGAGACCCTGCAGCGGCACTATCCCGCCATCGGTGCGGCGCTCGCGCTGGGGGTGCTCGTCTACCTGGGGCTGCGATGGATCCGGAAGCGCCGGCGGCTCCATGCCGTGGGCTGAACGGGCGCTTGCGCCGGCGGGTGCACCCGTACTATGGTTGGGTGATCCACGGGTTCGCGTGCAACCCCGGTTTCTGGGAGGGGCCCATGAACAGGAGGAGCTTCGCGGCGGCGGTGGCGCTCGTGCTGGCCGTCCCGGCGGTGGTGGCGGGACAGGGGCCGGCGCCGGACGGATGGACCGTCCCGCGCACGGCGGACGGTCATCCGGATCTGCAGGGCATCTGGGCGAGCGACTCGGCAACGCCCCTCGAGCGCCCGGCCGAGCTCGCCGACAAGGCGTTCCTGACCGACGAGGAGGTGGCGACCCTCCGCTCTCGCGCGGCCGAGCTGTTCAACGGCGAGACCGACGCGGCGTTCGGCGAGAGCGTGTTCCGGGCCGCCCTGGCCGACCGCACGGACTTCCAGTCGGGCGACGGGGTGACCGAGGCGAACCCCGAGGGGACCGGCAACTACAACCATTTCTGGCTGATCGACCGCTGGTTCGACAACCGGACGTCGCTCATCGTCGATCCCCCGGACGGCCGCCTGCCCGCCCTGACCGCGGCGGCCGAGCGGCGGCGTGCGGCGGCGGGCGACCGCGAGCGCCCGCCCTTCCCGCGGGGGCCCGAGGACCTCGGGGCGGGGCTGCGTTGCAGCGGCGGACGCATCCCCATGACCGGCCGCGGCTACAACAGCAACTACCAGATCCTGCAGACGGCCGGCCACGTCGTGATTCAGATGGAGATGATGCACGACACACGCATCATCCCCCTCGACGCCCCGGCCCCCGCGACCGCGCTCCGCGGCGACCTCGGCGTGTCACGCGGCCATTGGGAGGGGGACACGCTGGTGGTGGAGACGACGAACCTGAAGCGGGGGGGCGGGGGATCGACCCCGGACCTGCGTCTGGTCGAGCGCTTCACCCGGGTCGGTCCCGACACCCTCGCCTACGAGTACACGATGGAAGACCCGGGCACCTGGACGCGGCCCTGGACGGCGCGCATCTACATGCGACCGGCGCCGGGGACCGGCGTGATCTACGAGTTCGCGTGCCACGAGGGGAACTACGCCCTCGAGCACACGCTGCGGGGCGCCCGTCTCCAGGAAGCGGGCCTGATCGCACCATGAGACCTTCCCGCAACGCGAGGTTTCGGGGCGGGCTCGGCGGGCTCGCGCTCGCCGCGGCCCTGGCGGCCGCCTGTGGCGGCGGGGGTCCGGCCGTCGAGGTGCTGCGCGCCCCCGACGGGGCCAGCCTGCCCCAGGCCGCGGTCGACGGCGACGGGCGGCTGCACCTCGTCTACTACACGGGGTCGATGACCAGGGGCGACCTGTGGCATGTCACCCGGGCGCCGGGGGCGGCCGACTGGTCGGCGCGGCAACGGGTGAACAGCGAGCCGTACTCGGTCACGGGCCTCGGGCCGGTGGACGGGGGGCAGCTCGCCATCGGGCCCGACGGCCGCCTGCACGTGACCTGGTTCCACCACGACCCCACGTGGTTCCACTACACGCGCACCGACGACACGGGCGCGTTCGAGCCCCAGCAGACGCTCTCGGCCCGGGAGGAAGGCGGCGTGGAGGCCGGCCCCACCGTCGCGGTGGGCGCCGGCGGCGACGTCTACGTCTTGTGGCACGCCGATCCGGTCCAGGACGCCGACCGCCGCGTCTACCTCGCGGCGTCTCGCGACAACGGGAAGCACTTCGCCCCGCCGCGGCCCGTCGGCCCCGCCGCCGAGGGGGCATGCGGCTGCTGCGGCCTGCGGGCGGCGGCCGACGGGGCGGGCGCCGTCCACGTGTCCTATCGCGGGGCCGGCGACAACGTGCGCCGGGGCATGCGGCTGCTCACCAGCACCGACGGCGGTCGCACCTTCGGCGACCGGCTCATCCAGCCCTGGGACATCGGCGCGTGCCCGGTCGCCACCACCACCCTCGCCACCGGCCCCGACGGCACGCTGGTGGCGTGGGAGACCGAGGGGCAGGTCTACGTCGCGAACGCCGAGCGGCTCGACGAGCCGTGGTCGCCGCCGGGTGAGGCGCAGTTCCGGCGCAAGAACGCGACGGTGGCCGTCAACCACCGCGGCGATGTCCTGCTCGCCTGGGGGGACGGGCCCGGCTTTCAGTCGGGGGGCAACCTGCACTGGCAGGGGTTCGACGTCCGCGGCCGTCCCCTCGGCGAGACGGGTCGCGGGCAGGCGCCGATTCCGGCGCGGAGCGTGCCCACCGTCGTCGCTCGCGACGAGGGATCGTTCGTGATCGTCTATTGAAGTCCGCAACCACGATGCGGGCGCGGAGGGCCGCGGGGGTTCGACGTGCGCGGCCGTCCCCTCGGCGAGACGGGCCGCGGGCAGGCGCCGATTCCGGCGCGGAGCGTGCCCACCGTCGTCGCTCGCGACGAGGGATCGTTCGTGATCGTCTATTGAGTCTACAACCCGATGTCGGGCGCGGAGGGCCGCGTCCCGCCGGTGTCGTTCCGGATGACCGTTGTCGGTGCGGGTGCGGCGCGTCGTCCGTCGACCGCAGACCGGGTTCCAGCCCTGGAGGAGCAGCACGTGAATGACAGGTTGAATCGGTGGCGGTCTTTCCTGTTCGGGCTCGCGGCGGTGGCGGCCCTCGTCGTCGGCTACCAGTCGCTTCACGCCGTGCCGGCGGCCGCCGTCGAGGCCGAGGCGGCGCGCGACCTCGCGGTCGCCGACCCGGCGTCGGTCGGGGTCTCCCCCGAGCGCCTCGAGCGGCTCGACGCGGGCATGCAGGCGATGGTCGACGACGGGAGGCTCGCGGGCATCGTCACCATGCTGGCGCGGCACGGCAAGGTCGTCTTCACCGACACGGTGGGCAGGCTCGACGTCGGCAAGGACGACCCGGTCGAGCTCGACTCCATCTTCCGCATCTTCTCGATGACCAAGCCGGTCGTCGGCACCGCCCTCATGATGCTGCACGAGGAGGGCCGGTGGCAGCTCGACGACCCGGTGTCGAGGTTCATCCCCGGGTTCGCCGATCTCGAGGTCTACACCGGCGTCGACGAGGACGGCGTCGTGCAGGTCGAGCCCGTCGAGCGCGGGCGGCGCATCACCATGCGCGACCTCATGCGCCACACCGCGGGGCTGGGCTACGTCCTCAACCCGCGCCACCCCGTGAACCGGGCCATCATCGACGGCCGGGTCCTCGACACCGGGGCCCCGCTCGAGACGATGATCGACAAGCTGGTGCAGATTCCCCTGCTGTCGCAGCCGGGCACCGAGTGGGCGTACAGCATCTCGGTCGACGTGCAGGGATACCTGGTCGAGGTGATCTCCGGCCAGCCGCTCGACGAGTTCCTCGAGGAGCGCATCTTCGGGCCGCTGGGCATGGTCGACACCGCGTTCCACGTGCCCCCGGACAAGATGCACCGGCTGGCCGCGCGCCACACGCCCGGCCCCGACGGCAAGCTGATGGCCCCGCCGGGCGGCGCGCAGGCGCCGAACGCGCCCCTCGCGGGTCCGTCGGGCGGCGGCGGGCTGTACGGGACCGCCCCCGACTACATCCGGTTCGCCCAGATGCTGCTGAACGGCGGCGAGCTCGGCGGGGTGCGCCTGCTCGCCCCCCGCTCGGTGGAGTTGATGGCGGCCAACCACCTCACGGACGAGCAGCAGGGCACCTATCGGCGGCCGGGCCAGGGGTGGGGGCTGAACTTCTCGGTGGTGACCGACGGCCCCATGTCGGGCGAGTCGTGGTCCACCGGCTCCTACTACTGGATCGGCATCGCCGGCACGTGGTTCTGGGTCGACCCGGCGGAGGACCTGACGTTCGTGGGGATGATCCAGAATAACGGCGGGGCGATCGGCGAGGTGCAGCGGCTGTCGCGCAGCCTCGTCTATCGGGCAGTGGTCGGCGACTGATTCCGCGGCCGCGCTGCCGGCGTGGTCGGCCGATGAACGGGCGTGTCCGTTCACCCCGGCGTCGCGTCTGCGAACCGCGGTCGGCCGGTCGTGCGATCCGCCTCGAGAACTACCAGCCGCACATGCACATGCGCGGCAAGGCGATGTCGATGGAGGCGGTGCTGCCCGACGGCACGCGACGGATGCTGAGCAACGTCGACAACTTCCGGTGGAACTGGCACATCAACTACGTCTACGACGAGGACGTGGCGCCGCTGCTGCCCGGGGGCACGATGATCGTGGTCACCGCGTGGCACGACAACTCGACCGGCAACCGCGAGAACCCGGATCCGCGCCAGTGGGTCGGCAACGGCTCACGCACCGTCGACGAGATGGCCCACGCGTGGGTGGACGTCACCTATATCGAGCAGGACGAGTACGACCGGATGGTCGCCGAGCGCGAGGAGCTGGCGGACGACGACTAGGCGGGCGCTCGGACCTCGGCCGGCTTCGATCCACACGGCCGGGCTCTCTGACGAGGGTCCGGCCGTTCTTTGTGCGGGCGCGTTCGTCCGAACGCCGGGCGGCCCCGCTACCGTCGGGGTACGGTGCGGTGCTGTCGTCTTGAGAGGGGGTGGTCGCCACGGCCGCCGAGGCCCGGCCCTTCTCGTTACGGGCTCTTCTGCGGGGTCCCGACACCGTTCGGCTCTCGTCCGGGTGTGGGTGCGGTTCCGCACCCGTTCGCGCGAGGTGTGGCCGGTGCCCGCCACGGCGATGGTTGCAGCACCTGCGTTCCCTCGCACGGTGGCGGCTGGCAACGGGTGCCAGCCGGATCTCGCCGAGTGGACGCGTTCCGCGGCAGGGCGGACCCGCGGCGCTGGCACGCGCGATGCAGGGGTGGCATGGCCGGAGGATCACCATGACCACACGCCATCCGAACCGCGCATCCGATCGTCGCTACGTACGGCTCGTGCGAACCACCCTGCAGATCGACGACGACGTGCTGGAAGCGGCGCGGTGCATCGCCGACGACGAGCACGTCAGCGTCGGCGAGGTCCTGTCGAGACTCGCGCGCCGCGGTCTCGATCCCCGCCCCGACGAACCCGCCTGGAGTCGCTTCCCGCCCTCGATGATCCCGCGTCCGCCTATGGCGAGGCGGGGTGACGCGATCCGCCGCCTCGACGAGGCCTGGGAGCCTTGGTGAGACCGCCGCCCCCCGTGGCGCGAGCCGCGCGACCCCGCGCATACGGTATGCTCCGGCGATGTTCATGCGCCTGATCGCCTGGGTCGTCTTCGTCGTTCTCCAGGTCGTCTTCCTGCCGCTGGCGGTGCTGGGGACGCTGATGGTCTCGTATCGGCAACTCGTCGTCAGCCGGCGGCTGGGCAGCTCTGCGACGGCCATCGAGGTCATCAACGGGCGCTGGACCATGGACTGGTTCGGGATGCGGCCCGACCCGGCGACGGTGAGCCTGCTCGGCGTCCTGCCCAACTCGTCCATCCTGGGGCTGCAGCTCTTCCTGTTCCCGCTGTGGGTCAAGCACAAGCTGAGCGGCGAGTACTTCGCGTATCCGCGCCTGCCGCCGGCGAACGGAGCCGAGACGATGGCCGACCTCGTCATCGCCCGGACGCTCTACTTCGACCGGATCCTCGGCCGCGTGCTGCCCGAGGTCGAGCAGTTCGTGCTGCTGGGGGCCGGACACGACACCCGGGCCTGCGGCCCCCTCGTCCCCGACGGCGTGGCCTGCTTCGAGGTGGACCATCCGCGGGTCCAGGCGTTGAAGCGGTCCAAGCTGGCCGAGGCGGGAATCGAGACATCGGGCGTCACCTTCGTGCCGGTCGACTTCAGCCGGGAGGATGCGTTCGACAAGCTGGCCGCGAGCGGCTACGACCCGGGGCGAACGACGGCGTTTCTCTGGGAGGGGGTGACCCTCTACCTGAGCGAGGACGACGTGCGGCGGACGCTGCGGGGCGCCCGCGAGGGTTCCGCGCCGGGCAGCGTGCTGGTGGCCGACGTCTACGCGGAGCGGTTCGTGCGGCTCGCCCGCGGGAAGCTGGTGAGGAAGACCCTCGACTACACGGACGAGGGGATGGCCTTCGGGCTGGACTTCGGGGAGGACTGGGAGCGGACGCTGCGGGACTTCCTCGAGAGCGAGGGCCTGACCCTGGGCGAGGCGTGCTTCATGGGCCGGGCGAACGCCAAGGGGCCGTTCACGGTCGTGGCCGAGTTCATCGTGCCGGCGAGCCCGCCGCGCGAGAAGGAGGAAAGCGGGCCGGACACGGCGTCGACGCCGGGGACGGTGTCCGGAGGGGGAGGGGACTGACCGCCGAAGGGGTGTGCGGGCCAAGCCGGAGACCGTCGCCGCAGGAGCTCGCATCAGCGAAGCACCAAACGCGACCGCAGGGTCGCGCGGCGGCCTCCGACGGCCCCGGACCGTGCGTGCCAAGGGCCGCGCCGCCGCTCGCGGCGCAGGCCCCCGGCTGGTCCTTCACTCGACGGTGACCGTGATCGTCGAGCAGAGGCCCTCGATGGTGCGGTGCTCGTCGTCGCCGAGCTGCACCGCGAAGGTGTGCTCGCCCGGCGGCATCAGGCTCTCGAAGACGGAGGAGCCGTCGCCGAAGTGGACCCACGGCGCCGACTGGGGGATGATCTCGCCGGCCGGGAGGCACTCGGTGGCGATGCCGATGTGGTAGTGTCCGACCCCCCATCGGGGCGTCTCGACCTCCTCGGGAACCGGCAGCAGCGAGAAGCCTTCGCTGCCGAACTCGAACTGCACCGGGCTCGACACCGTGGCGCCGTCGGCCGGCGTCACGAAGAACACCCGCGGCCCCTCCTGGGCCTCGCCCGTCATCGACCACGCCGCAAGCACCGCCGCGCCGGCCAGCACCGCTGCCCCGAGCACTCTCGTCTTTCGTTCCTTCATGTTCAACACGTACTGCTCCTTGATGACTGGGAATGACGATCCGGCCGGTCGGCAGGTACGCCGCGCCGCCCCCCTGCTGATGGGCGGCCGGCGCCGACCCGCGGATTACCGGGTGCATCCTAGTGTCCCCGGCCGGGTTTCGCAACCCAATTCACGGGGGGTGCGCGACGCGCTCCGGTCCCGGAGCCTCGGCAGGCACGCGCGGTTCGCCGGCGGGTTCGCGAGAGAGCGGGGAGGCTACCCGGACCCCCGCGCGCGGGGGGGGGCGGCCGCCTGTCGCCGCCGAGGATGGCTGGCTGCACCGGGGAACGCGCCCTCGCTCGCTCCCGCGCGGGAGACAGCGCCGCGCCGAGTGTGCGACACTCAGAAGAGGCCGCCGACCGGGCGGTCGTCATGACGCGCCCCGGCGCCCGCCGGCCGTCTCCAGCGACGGCCCCGACCCGGAAAGGAGCTTCGCTGCATGCCGCCGTCCCTGACGCGATTCTCGTCCACCGTCAAGCCCGAGGGGGCGTTCACGGTCCTCGCCGCCGCCCGGCGCGTCGCCGCTGCCGGCAAGGACGTCATCGAGCTCGAGATCGGGGACAGCCCCTTCGCGTCCCCGGAGGCCGCCGTCGACGCCGGGGTCGAGGCGATCCGGGCCGGCCGCACCACCTACGGCCCGTCGGGCGGGCTGCCCGAGCTTCGCGCCGCTGCCGCCGCCTACGTCAACGAGGAGCACGGGCTGTCGGTGACCGCCGACCACGTCATCGCAGGACCCGGCGCAAAGACCTTCGAGCAGCTCTTCTGCGACGCGTTCGTCGAGCCCGACGACGGCGTGCTCGTGTTCAGCCCGTACTTTCCGACCTACGCCGCGAACATCGGTCGGCGCGGGGCGCGCATGGTGCTGTCGAACCTGCGCGCGTCGCGGGCGTTCCGGCCGAACCTCGAGGACGTGCGGCGCTTCCTCGACGACGACCCGCGGCCCAAGGCCATCTTCCTCAACAGCCCGCACAACCCCACCGGGGGGGTCGCGACCGAGGAGGACCTCCGCGGGCTCGCCGACCTGATCCGGGGCCGCAACGTGGCGGTGTTCGCCGACGAGCCCTACGACTGCATGGTGTGGGAGGGCCGCCACCGCTCGCTGCTCGCCGAGCCGGGCATGCTCGAGCAGACCGTCGCCGCCTACACGTTCAGCAAGTCGTTCAGCATGAGCGGCTGGCGCCTCGGCTACGCGGTGTCGAGCCCCGCGACGATCAAGGTCTTCGACCTGCTGACGAACGTCGCGCTCTCGTGCGTGCCCCCGTTCACGCAGCTCGCGGGGGCGGCCGCCCTCGAGCGCGCCCGGCAGTACCGCGACGAGCGGATGGGCGACTTCCACCGCAAGGTCGAGCTGCTGGTGGCCGGCGTGAACACCATCGAGGGCGTGAGCTGCCTCATGCCCGGCGGCACGTTCTACGTCTTCCCGTCGGTGGCCGAGGTCTGCAACCGGGCCGGCATCACGTCGCACGGGCTGGCGATGTACCTGCTCGAAGGGGCCGACGACGCGGTGGGCGTCGCCTGCCTCGGCGGGGAGTGCTTCGGGGAGGCCGGCGGCGGCTTCCTGCGCCTGAGCTGCGCGCAGCCCGACGAGCGGCTCGTCGAGGCGGTGTCGTTCATCGCCGATGCGCTGACCCACCGCGACCGCATCGCGGCGTACCTCGACGCCCACCCCGACCATCGGCTCGCCGCACCCTACGCCATCGACGCGCCGGTGACGCCATGACGGAGTCGGGCGGCCGGCACGGATCTCGCTTGGGCATCCACGAGAGGGCGCCCATGCGGGCCGTGCAGCGCCGGGTCGGCTACGCCGACCTCGTGACCCCGTGATGAGACGGCCCGGCCAGCGAGAACCGGCCACCGCAGTAGACTCCGTCGCCGACGTCGGGGTCGAGCAGCACCGCGCCGAGCCGGGCGGTAGCGGTGAGCGATCCGGTCGATGGCCTGGGCGTTGCGCCTCGAGCATGTCGTCGAGGCGGGCTTCGACCAGCTTGTTGCGATTGCGGTCGAGGAGCTTGGCGTCGACAGGTCGTCGACGTACGCCGCTAGGTAGGCCGAGGCCCGGCCGCCGACGTCGTCGAGCCCGATTCCGTCCTGGGCCGAGACCGGCGTCGCGGGCAGGCTCGTGGCGAGAGCCGCCGCCAGCAGACAGACCCGGAGCCCGTGTGCAGCCTCGGCACGATCGTCGGGTCGCTTCAGGGTCTGAATCCGCTCCTCGAGCCAGCCGAGGCTGATGTCCGTCTGCGATGTCTGCGCCGCCCGGACGATTGCCCCGATGATGATCTTGCGCCGGGGCTCGCGCCCCAGCTGATCCGGTGCGGGACACCGCCACCGGCGCGGTGGCCGAGGCCGAAGTGGTCTGGCAGGCAGCGACGGCGCCCTCGACCAGGACCTCGAGGAGCTCATGCCCGAGGGGCCGCAGCGGACGCGTCTCGACTGGAAGAACCTCGGGAAGTTCGCCCCGGACGTGGACGACCCCGCACGGCGCCGTTGCCGGCGGACCGGGCAACGCTGAGACGCCCGGGCCGGGTGCCCAGCCGGTCGCGGTTGTCTGCGCCCGCCGCTCCCGGCACCTCCGATGCGACCGGCAAGGCGCACTGCAAATCCATCCACGTCGACGCGCCCCACGGGCCGGTCACACCGACGACCGGGTGGACCTGCTGCTCCATTCTGCAGCATCCTCGCGGGCCGCGCTTCCGGGCGGCGATGAGGGACTCGGTTCCTGCCCGACGGCTTTGGCGGCGCTCGGGACGAAGCCGTCGAGGGCGCTGCGCGCCGCCTGCAACACGCCGTCGGCGTTGCCGGTCGCGTCGAGCACGGTCCACGACGCCGGCGCGCGGATCCACCCCATCTGCCGGGCCGCCACTGCCGCCGTGGCGTCGGATGCGTCGCCGGTCCGGCCGTCGATGCGGGCCGTCCGGATCTTCAGGGGCGCGTCGAGCCAGAGGGCCGCGGAAAGGCACCCGGTTGGCACGCGCGGCGTCTCGCAACGCCGCGCGTTCGACGGGGTTTGCGAAGACGGCGTCAAGGATGACGCCGTGGCCGGCCTGGAGCACCCGACCCGCGCGTTCGACGAGTGTGCGATATACGTCGCGGGACATGCCTGTCGTGTAGCCGCTCGGCGCGAGTCGCTGGTCGATGGGCAGGCCCAGCAAACGCTTGCGTTCGATGTCGCTACGTACGACCAGCGCACCGGGTGCCGGCCCGATCGACGCGGCCAGGCGTCGCGCGAGCGTCGTCTTCCCCGCGCCTGACGGTCCGCCGACGGCTACGAGTATCGGGGGCGGCGGACTAATCAGCGTCTGCGCCAGTTCGAGGTATTGCCGCGCTTCAACGCGCAACGCGGCCGCGTGCTCAGCGCGGCTCTGGGCCGGCACCGCCGTGGCGTTCGCCATGGCCCGGATGGAGGCGCGCGTCGCGAGGAAGAGCGGCAACAGCACCAAGCCATCGATGTCTTCCATGCGTTCGATGTAGCGGTTGAGCACCGCATTCGCATGGCTGGCGAGACCACGATGGAGCAGGTCCATCAGTAGGAAGGCCAGATCGTACAGGACGTCCACGCGTGCGAACGCCGGATTGAACTCGATGCAGTCGAAAAGGACCGGCTGTCCGTCTCGCAGGCAGATGTTGCGCAGATGGAGATCGCCGTGGCCGTGGCGAACAAGACCGTGGGCGCGCCGAGCGTCGAGCAGGTCGGCTCGACGTCTCAGCGCGCCCTGGCTCGCTGCCGACAGCCGTTCGGCCGCTTCGAGGTCGAGCACGCCACGCCCGTACGTGCGCAGGGCCTTGCGAACGCCCCGCAGCTCGGCCGACATGCCAGCGTGACCCCCGTAATCGAAGTTCCGTTCCGCGACCTCGTGGAGGCGGACGACCGCGTCGGCCAGCCGCGGCATCAGCGCCCGATCGAGGGCGTGGCGGGCAGCGAGGCGGTCGAGCTGGGCATCCGCATCGAACCGGGTCATCTCGACCACGTGGTCGATGGCGTGGCCACGCCCGTCCAGCGCCAGCCTGCCGTCCGGCGCCCTGCGCACGTCGCGCACGCCGCGGTACAACTCCGGCGCGGTTCGTCGATTCAGGCGCACCTCCTCCAGGCAGCACCACCGTCGGCGCTCGGGTGTGGAATAGTCCAGATAGTCGAACCGCACGGCGCGCTTGAGCTTGAAGGCGCTGTCGCCTGCCAGGAAGACCACCGACGTATGAGTGTCGATACGCTCGATGGGGCCTGCCTTCAGCCCGTAGGCGGACGGCGTTGCCAGCCAAGCTATCACTTCGGTCTGGTCGACTGATGCTGGGGGCGACCGGCGGGCGGTCGCACGCGGCGGCGAGGTGGACATTACCCCTCCAACGGCATCATCCTCTCCGTAGCGCATCGAGCGTCTCCTTGATGCGTGAGGAAACGCGCTGGGCTCGACGTCGGCGCTGTCGCCTGTCATGACCCAGAACCTCGTCCGGCGACGCACGTCATCCGGCTCCGCTTTGAATGAACAGGGCGATCCCGGCGCCGGTGGTGTAAGCCACAGTCGCCACCAGAATCCCGAGTCCGAGCATTTCGAGACCGCTGACCCACCACCGGCTGGCGGTCACCAGCGACCGCGCGGCGCCCACGGCGAACAGCGCGCCGAACGCCAGACAGGCTGCCGGGATGAACCCGTCACCGACGCCGGGAACCAGGTACGGCAGAAGCGGCACGGACCCGGCGGCGACGAAGGCCAGAAACGTCGCGAATCCGTGTCGTGCCGGCTCCGCCTCCTCCTGAGGCCGCCCCTGTTGCTCAAGCGCGCTCTCTCGTGCGCGAATACCGAGGTAGTTCCCCACTCCCATCGACAGCCCGTCGGCAACCAGGTTGGCGACGCCCACGACGATGACCGTGGTCGCGGACAGCGCGCCCCCAGTCACCCCGGCAACCACGGCGAACGTCGTCAGGATACCGTCGTTCGCGCCGTAGACGAGGTCGCCCACGTAGTGTTGCGCGGTCGCGTAGGCGCCGTCGGGAGCGACATGCGTCGACGGACGCCGCGGACGCCGCGTTTCTGAAACTGGTTCGGTCATGCTTCCACCGCAGTCGCCCCCCGACGCGGCGGTCCAGCGACGGCGACGTCCGCGGCGAGCATCGCCGGTCAACACCGGTTCCGTACCGACTTGCGTGGTCCGCTCAGGCGTTCAGGGGCGTCAAGCTCCACGTCGGGTTCGTTTCGACGAACGGGCGGCAAGAAACACGACCGCTTCCATCGCCTGCTCGAACGACACGCGGTCGGGGCCTGCCCGGACGTTCTGCGCGAGAAGCACCAAGTCGTCGATCGAGATGGCGCCGGCCAGATCGCCTGTTTCGTTCACGACTGGGAGACGTCGCACTCTACCGCCACGCATTCGGAGAAGGGCTTGGTGAGCTGACTCGTCGACACGGCACGTGTGCACCTCCCTCGTCATCACATCGGCTACCGAACGCTCCGACGGCCGGGCATCGTCCGTGCCGAGGGCCAGCGCAACATCACGGTCGGTGAGCACTCCCACAACGCGGCCGGTTGCCTCGACCACGGGCAGGAACCCGCAGCCATGGGAGCGCATCTCGCCGATGGCGACTCGCAGGTTCGTTTCCGGGCGCACGCTGGCAAGGTCCGTCGACATCAGTGCATCGATTCTCATGGAATCCTCCGCCCTGGCTTCCCTCTTCGGGTCGTCCACCGCCAGCGGCGAGGCCTTGGCGCATCAGGTGCCGAGGTCACAGGCCGGATGGTCGGGTCGCCGGACCCGAGCCCGGGTCGCAGGGGTTGGACGGCGCCGGAATGACAGGACACATATTCTGCCTTCTTCAACCGGGAGTGTCGGACAAGACGCCTCACGCACGACCTCAACCGGGGGGCATCGGCAAACCCATCGGCGACCGCGACCCGTCCGGTCGCGATGACGGCAACTCCACTGCATCAGCTTTCGCGAGGCAGTCTTCGTGCTACCGTAAAGCAAGCATCGTGCCACCACAGTTCCCGGGGGCTGACGGGCTTGCGGTCGGCAGGACTCGGCGCGGCTTTTCCCCACTCGAGTGGGAATTCGTTCGCGGGTGTGGCGTCTGAATCGACGCTCCGTCGCGCCGGCCCTCGACTCGAAGGCCGTCGCCCGACGAACGCACGCCGACTCAGCCGCTCGCCGCGACCTCCTCACCCAGGGGAAACGTGATCAGCAGGACGGCACCGCCGCCTTCCCGCGGGCGTGCGGTCAGGGAGCTGCCGTGGGCCTCGACGATGCGGCGTGCCGTCGGCAGTCCGAGGCGGGCGCCTCGGTTCCTCCTGGAGAAGAGGGGCTCGAACATCTTCTCGCCGATGGCGGGCGTGATGCCCGGACCCGCGATCGCGGCCGTCGCCTAGTCGGTTCCACCGCTCCTGCCTTCTCGCTGGTCGATGATTGTCGTTCAGCGTGCGCCGCAGCGCGCTCCGGCCCGCACACGGGCCAGGACCGTGACGGCGGCTACGATCGAGCGTTTGTCCGGTCACGGCCTTCCCCGCCTGGGCTGCGCACGTCGAATCCTGGACGGTCGCTTGTGACGATTCTCGGCGGGCGACCGGAGACGCAGCCTCCGGGAGAGAGCTCGATCTGGAGGTGGTCTGCCGGGCGCGTGGCAACAGCGGCTCGCTATGGCGCCGACACCTGTCCACGGACTTCCTGTCGCATCGTGAGGACCGGCGCGCGGGCTATGCGGCAGACGCGCTCCGTCACGGCGCCCACCGGCAGCCACTCCGCAACTGTAGCTCCCCGGTTGCTCATGACGATGAGATCCACCTTCAGGTCCTCGGCTGCGCGAACGATCTCCGCCGTTGCATGACCCTTCTTCACGATGCATCGAACCCCCGGGTTGCGAACCCAGGCACGAAGCCGTTCTTCTGCACGTTCCCGGGGGTCGCCACCCAACTCGTAGCGGGCCCAGGGCGGCAGCGGTTCCATGACATGGAGGATGTGGACCTGTGCGCGCCCGTTCGCAGCCAGAGCCAAGGCACCATCCAGTCCATGCCTGGAGCAATCGGAGAAGTCGATCGGAACGAGCAGCTCAGGGAACCCCACGCCGGCAGGAATCGCTGCATCGGCCCGAACCGTCAGGACATGACACGAAGCCTGTCGGAGGACGCGCTCCGCGTTGCTTCCCAGCAGCAGGCGGCTGAATCCGCGGCGGCCGTGCGTACCCATCACGATGAGATCGACGCACCGCGCGGCCGCCAGCTCCGTGATGGCGTCGTGGGCAAAGAACGTCCGGGCCTCCACCACTTCCACCGCCACCTGCACAGCCGTTGCGTTCTCGTTCGCCAGCGACCGCACCAGGCGGCGGGCGGACGCGACGTACTCGTCGAGCGCCGCGCCCTTCTCGCGCGAGCTCGCGCCATGCACGACCTCGGCATGGAGAATCAAGAGCGTCGCACGGTGCATCGTCGCGAACCGAGCCGCCACCTCGAGGGCACGCCGGGCGCTATCGGAGCAATCGGTCGGATGCAGGATTGTGCGTAGGGTCAGCACGCTGGACTCCTTTCGGTTCCGGCCGCGGTTTCTCCCCCCGTCACCACGAACACGCCGGGCTACATATGCGCTCTGCAACCGTCATGCCAAGCCTGTTGGCGCCTACGTGAGCAGTACGTTTGCAGATCCCGTTTTGGGGCATTTTCCTCATCCAGCGGGAACAATTCCGCGCTCTATCGGCTTGGAAGGCCGACCCGTGGGCCTCGCTTCTGACGCCTGCTTGTCCCGTCGGATGCCCGGCACCTCCCGGCAGACCAGTCAGGCGAACGAAAGCCGTCCCCGGCCCCGCCCCATGGAGGCACGTTCCAGCCCTCGTCCGTGGACTGGCCAGGATCGTGCATGGTAACTTCGCAAGCAGCCGGATGCCCGAGTCTCGAGACTCGATCACGCGCAACGGCTCTGGAGAGGACGAAGTTCATGATATCAGCGAAGTTGATGCGCGCCCTGTCGGTTGCCACCCTGGTGGCGGGCGTCGGGCTGCCGGCGGCGCCGACCGCGTTCGCACAGCTCGACCGGAGCCGATGCGCAGACTGTCACATCGCCAACCCGTATACGGAGCCGGCCCAGGCGCACCTGCATGACTGGAGCCTGTCGCCGCACGGCCGCGCCGGCGTCGGGTGCGACAGCTGTCACGCAGGCAACCCCGACACGTTCGAGTCGTGGCGGGCGCATCAGGGGGTGCTGAGCAGCTTCAACCCGTCGAGTCCCGTCCATCGTACCCGGTTGCCTCAGACCTGCGGCGCCTGTCACGTTGGCCCTTACGCCAACTTTCAGGTGAGCCGACACTTCGAGCTCCTGAGCCAGGGGAACCGCCGCGTGCCCACCTGCTCGACTTGTCACGGCAGCGTCGGCGGACAGCTGTTGTCGCCGCAGGCGCTCGAGCGGCAGTGCGCTGAGTGCCACGGACCGGACGGCATCGAGCCCCGTCCCGGTCGGTCGGCGGAGGCACAGCTGCTTCTCGAGGGCGTTGCCGATGTGCGCGAGTCTCTCGACGCGGCCCGACATTTGATCGACCGTGTCCGTGGCGAAGATCGGCGGAGCGGGTTGGAAGAGGCGTATCTGCAGGCCGAGGTCCCGTTGATCGAGGCACGCCGTTCGGGTCACCGGTTCGTTTTCGACCAGCTCGAGGAACGCCTCGCCACGGCGAGAGAACGTGTTGCGGCGTTGTTGAGCGACCTGGTCAACCCGACACCCTGACGGGATGCAACGGCAACCTCCCGAATTGGCGCGCCAGTGAGAGCGGAGCCTGACCGGCGTCCGGCACGACGAGCTGTGTTCCCGGCGTCTGTGCAGGGCTTGCTTCGACCGTCGCATGAGCGCGGAGGGCTTCCCCTGGAGGCGGCCATTGATCGATCGTGTGCGTCCGAGCCCCCCGACGTCCCCGAGTTGGGGCCGTCACGAGTGGGCGCACCGAACAAAGGGGAATGAACATGGTTGAATCCACCAGGACCGAAGTCATGCGTGTCGGAGACGTCATGAGCCGGGAACCCAAGACCCTCGACCGGAACGACCGCCTCGAGCTCGCCGACGAGCTCATGCGCACCGTACGCTGCCGTCACTTGCCGGTGCTCGACGAGCGCGGGCGGGTGGCGGGTGTCGTGAGTCAGCGCGATCTCTTCCAGAGCGCATTGCTGCGCGCGCTCGGATACGGGTCTCGGGCCCGGGACCAGGTGCTGTCGTCAGTGGTCGTCAAGGAAGTGATGACCGAGCCGGTCCTCACCACCACGCCCGACACGCCTCTTGCCGCTGCGGCCCGCATGATGTCTGAACGCAAGGTCGGTTGCCTGCCGGTCGTCGAGGGGACGGTGCTCGTCGGCATTCTGACCGAGGGAGACTTCGTCCGGATCGCTGCCGACGACGGTCACGCCACGGCCTCGTGACTCGAAGGAGCCGCACGGTGGGCACGCCGGCTTCGCCTCGCGTCAGCCGCAATCGCCCTGCCCCAGACCGGCGGCGAACTCGCCCGTCGCCGGAGCAGCCGGGGGAAACCACCGCTACGTCGCCGTGACGGGCACCGCTGGCATGACGAACACGTGACCTGCCTTCTTGACCGTGAGCACCGGACACGACGCCTTCTGCACGACCTTCTCGGTCACGCTGCCCAGCAGGAGGTGCTCCACGGGGCCGCGTCCATGCGTTCCCATCACGATCAGGTCGATTGCGTGCTCCGACGCGTACCGAACGATCTCCACGAATGCATGTCCGACCCGAACGGCTCGCACGGTATCGAAGCCGTCGAGCGAGACCTCCGAGAGACGCTGCTCCGCATCGGCCTGACGGCTCGTCAAGAGATCGGAGACGAGCGGCACGGCATCGGCCGCCCACGTCTGCTGCATCAGGTCAGGCACGACGTGTAGCAGGTGCAGCCTGGCGTCGAACCGTCTGGCCATTTCGCGGGCATAGGCAAGCGCCAGTTCGGCGGTCTCGCTGAAATCGGTCGGCAGCAGGATCCGAGAGAATGTCATGGTCAGCCTCCATCCGCTCTGAGGGCGCGGCTCTCTCCGCGCCATGCACCTGATCCGGGCCGGGTCACGGACTTCGCGGTTGCCTCGTCAGCGCGAACTTCCCGATTCGGTACCGGATCTGGTCCCGATTCAGCCCGAGCAGCCGCGCCGCCTTGCTCTGGTTCCACCCGGTGCGCTCGAGCGCCTGCGCAACGAGGTCGCGCTCGACAGCTTCCAGGTTCGTTCCCGCGGGCGGCAGCATGACGTTGAGGCGGGCGCCGTCACGCGGTGTCAGCACCGGGAAGTCCCCCTCGGTCAGCCGATCGGTTTCGCTGAGCAGCACGGCGCGCTCGACGACGTTGCGCAGCTCGCGCACGTTGCCGGGCCACGTGTGGTGCTGCAAGGCCTCGATCGCCTGCGAATCGACGTCCTGCACCCGCTTTCGAAACTCCCGGTTGAAGGCGTCGACGAAGAAGCGGACGAGCACCGGGATGTCCTGCGCGCGGTCCCGCAACGGGGGGAGACGGACCGGCAGCACGTTCAGGCGGTAGAACAGATCCTGCCGGAACGTGCCTTCCCGCGCTTTCTCCTCGAGGTCCCGGTTGGTCGCGGCAATCACCCTGACGTCGACGCCGATATCGCTCGTGCCCCCCACGCGCTTGAAGGCCTTCTCCTCGAGGAAGCGCAGGAGCTTGGATTGCAGCGAGAGCGCCATCTCGCCGATCTCGTCGAGGAAGATCGTTCCGCCGTCAGCCGACTCCAGCAGCCCGCGCTTCCGCTGCCTCGCATCCGTGAACGCGCCTCGTTCGTGACCGAAGAGCTCGCTCTCGAGCAAGGTCTCGGTCAGCGCCGAGCAGGTGATGTTCATGAACGGATGCGCGGCGCGGTCGCTCGTGTAGTGAATCACCTTCGCGGCGAGGTCCTTGCCCGTGCCGCTCTCTCCGGTCAGGAGCACGGTCGAGGCGGGGCTCGACGCGACCTTGGCGAGAAAGGCCTTCACCTGTCCGATGGCATGGGAGGCGCCGATGATCCGGTCCAGGCTGTACGGCTCCCGCTGGCTGGCCCGGAGCGCTCGCAGCTCCCGGCGCAGGCGCGTCGTCTCGAGGGCCTTCCCGACGAGCAGCACGACCTCGTCCAGGTTGAACGGTTTCGTGACGTAGTGGTACGCTCCCCGCTTCATGACCGCGACCGCCGTCTCCACGTTCGAGTAGGCCGTCAGGACGATGACGAGCACGTCGGGGTCCCGCCGGCGCAGCGTCCCCAGGAGGCTGAGGCCGTCCGTGTCGCCGAGGCGATAGTCGAGAAGCACCAGGTCCACGGTGTCGGCGAACCGGGAGAGCACCTCCTGTCCGGACGCGGCCTCGAGCGTCCCGTATCCCTCCGCGGACAGGCGCTCGACGAGGGCCCAGCGGATCAACCGCTCGTCGTCAGCGATCAGGATCGTCGCCTTGCTCATGGTTGACGGACCCGTGGGCGCGGGCGCGCACGCGCACTGGTGCGTGGCGACTTCCCAGGCCATGAGGATAATGCACGATCCGATCCAGTTTCGCCCGAGCCGGCCGGGCGCAGACCATCGGCGCAGGTCGGTCGCGCGGACGCGGCCGTGGTCGGGCACATTCCACCCGGGCGCGCACCAGGGAGCGCAGCCGTGAGTCACGGGCACGTGCCGCCGATCTTCGTGGCCGTCGAGCTCGACGACTACCTCGACGTGTCGCAGACGGTGCTGCTTACCCTCAGCAACCGCGGACGCGTGTCGCACATCAATCGGACCGGGTGCGAGCTGATCGGCCGGGGCGAGAACGAGATCCTCGGAGCCGACTGGTTCGATGCCTTCGTTCCGGCCTCGATCAGGGACCGCATGCGGGCCCTCTTCGAGCGAACCCTGGCGGGCGACGACGACGTGGGCCACTTCGAGAGCCCCATCGTCTGCGCCGGGCGGGGAGAACGGCTGATGGCCTGGCAGGCGGCGCCGGTGCGTCTGGCCGACGGGCTGGTGGCCGGCATGATCCTCTCGGGCCTCGACGTCACCGACAGGGAACGCAACCGGCAGAGTCGGGAACGGCTCCTCAAGGAGCTCGGCGACGTGAAGTTCGCGCTCGATCAGTCCGCGATCGTCGCCACCACGGATCCGGAGGGCGCCATCACTTCCGTCAACGACCGCTTCTGCGAGATCTCCGGATACACCCGCGAGGAGTTGCTTGGCCGGGACCACCGCATCGTCAACTCGGGCTGCCACGGACCCGAGTTCTTCCGCAATCTGTGGAGCACCATCACCGCCGGGCGGATCTGGCGGGGCGAGATCCGCAACCGCGCCAAGCACGGCGCTCTCTACTGGGTGGACACGACGATCGTGCCCTTCCTCGACTCGGGCGGGAAGCCGTACCAGTTCATGGCCATTCACTACGAGGTCACGGAACGGCGCGAGGCCGAGGCGCGGCTGCGGCAGCGGGAGACCCTGGCCCAGCTCGGGCAGATGTCCGCGATGGTCGCCCACGAGGTGAAGAACCCGCTCGCGGGCATCAGCGGCGCCCTGCAGGTGGTCGGCTCCCGGCTGCCGCCGGACAGCCGGGATCGGGCAATCCTGGGCGACATCCAGGATCGCATCGCCGCGCTCGACCGGATGGTGCAGGACCTGCTGGCGTTCGCCCGCCCGAGCGATCCGGTTCTCGCCCCGGGCGCGCTGCGCGCCGTGGTCGACGAGGCGTGGGCCGCCATCGAGAGCGATCCGGCGATGGCGGACGTCGATATGGCCACCGCCGGGGACGACCCGACGTTGCGCGTCGACCGCGAGCAGATGCATGTCGTGTTCGTGAACCTGCTGCTCAACGCCGCCCAGGCCATGGGACTCCGCGGCAGGATCGACGTGCAGCTCACCGCCGCCGCGCGCCACTGCGAGGTCGCGGTCGGGGACCGCGGTCCGGGCATCACGCCCGCTATCGGCGAGAAGATGTTCGAGCCCTTCTTCTCCACCAGGAACCGGGGCGCCGGCCTCGGACTGCCGACGGCGCGCCGCATCGTCGAAGCGCACGGCGGCTCCCTGACCGCGCGCCCGCGGGACGGCGGCGGCGCCGTCCTGATGATGACGCTGCCCCTGGACGAGGTCCCGGCCGGGGCGGCCGAGCCGGCATGCGTTTCGTCGGGCGTCGGCCCTGGAGTCGAGTAGAGCCGGCGCGACGGACCATCGACTCGGACCACACCCGCGAACGAGTTCCCACTCGAGTGGGAAAAAAGCCGCGCCAATCCCTCCGACTCCAGCCCCACGGCGCTTGGGAAGACCGTGGCACGGTGCTTGCGTACACACTGTGTCGTAAGGGCTGATGCGGCACCGCCGAGGAGGAGACGATGGCGACACGACCAGGAGGCCATGGGCGAAAGTTGCTCGAGAAAGGTGGACAGGTTCTGAGCCACGTGGCGGCCGTGGTCATCGGTCTGGTCCTGATGGTCATCGGTCTCGGTCTGGGCGTGACGCTGATCATGCTGCCGGTCGGCATCGTCGTCGGCCTGATCGGCGTCGGAGCGTTCGTATGGGGTCTCGTGGGTCACCTCGGGAGCGACGGGAAGAATGGTCGAGATTCCTCGAGCTAGAAAGTCGGAGAGCGATTCCGCCGCCGCGCCGCTCGGTCCGCATCCCCTCGCCGGAGATGGCCAGGCCCCAGCCTCGGAGGTCGATGGTGGCCCGCCTGTGACGTCACTCATGGCGCCTCGTCCGCATGGTCGCGGCTGCTCTTTCGCGGCGTGGTGTCTCCCGTTCCTCGTGCTCGTCCTCGCCGCGTGCGGCGGCGGGGACGCGCCACCGGAGGCGGCCGACGCTTCATCCTGCATCGGGTGTCATCGCGAGGCGACGCCCGGCGTCGTCACCGACTGGGAGCTGAGCCGGCACCGCGCGGCGGGCGTCGAGTGCAGCCTGTGCCACGGCGACGGACACAACACCGTGGACGATGTCGCCCTGGTCCGAATGGCGACCGTCGAGGTGTGCGCCGACTGCCATCCGATCCAGGCCGAGCAGTTCACCGGCGGCAAGCACGCCCTGGCGTGGGCCAGCATGAACGCGATGCCCACGACGCACTGGCTGCCGATGGCCCTCACCGAGGGCATGCAGGGCTGCGGCGGGTGTCACCGGGTCGGCGTCAAGTCCGAGGACGACATGCGCCGGTTGCGGGACGACGGCGCCACGTTCGGCCTCGCGTCGTGCGACGCCTGCCACACGCGCCACCTGTTCTCGGTCGCCGAGGCGCGCGAGCCGCAGGCGTGCCGGACGTGCCACATGGGCATCGACCACCCGCAGTGGGAGATGTACTCGTCGTCGAAGCACGGCGTGCGGCACCTCCTGAAGCAGAACGGCACCCTGCCCGACGAGGCCGCGGCGCCCACCTGCCAGACCTGCCACATGCCGCGGGGAGACCACGAGGTCCGGACCGCCTGGGGGTTCCTGGCGGTGCGCCTGCCCCTCGCGGAGGATCCCGAGTGGGCGGCCGACCAGACGACCATCCTGCAGGCCCTCGGGGTGCTCGACCCGGAAGGCAACCCGACCCCGCGCCTGGACGTGGTGCGGCAGGCCGACGTCGCCCGACTGACGCAGGAGGACTGGCAGCGCGAGCGGGACCGCATGATCGCGGTCTGCGAAGATTGCCATTCCGGCAACTTCGTGCGCGCGGACCTCGAAAAGGGCGACGACATGATCAGGCAGGCGGACCGCCTGCTGGCCGAGGCCATCCGCATCGTCGCCGGTCTCTACGTCGACGGCGTGCTGCAGAAGCCCGATCACTACGCGTACGACTATCCCGACCTGCTGGCGTTCCACGACGCGCCGTCGGTGATCGAGCAGCGCCTGTTCAGGATGCACCTGGAGCACCGGATGCGGACCTTCCAGGGCGCCTTCCACAACAACCCCGACTACTCCCTGTGGTACGGCTGGAGCGAGATGGTGCAGGATCTGACCGAGATCAGGACGATGGCCGAGGAGCTGCGCGAGCGCCGCTAGCGGGCGGCACGGAGCGTCGTCGATGACCGCCGCCGACCTCAGCCTGGGCCTCCTGGCCGTTGCCGCCCTCGCGCTCATCGCGGCGGTCGTCCGCCGGCCCGAGGCGGCGGCCACGCTCGGGGGCAGGATTGCCGCGTTCGCGGCCCTCTTCGCGCTGCCCGGGCTCGTGCTGCTGGGCGGCGCGGTCCGGCACTACGAGCAGGCCAAGACCACGACGTTCTGCCTGTCCTGCCATCTGATGGAGCCCTGGCGGCAGAGCCTGCACATCGACGATCCGCGGTTCCTGCCGGCGGCGCACCACCAGAACCGGCGGGTGCCGGTGGACGGCGCCTGCTACACCTGCCACACGAACTACACGATGTTCGGGGGCGTCGACGACAAGCTGCGGGGCGTCCGGCACGTGTGGCACACCGTGTGGGGGACGGCCTCCGACCCCGTCGAGCTGTACGAGCCGTTCGACAACGGTGCCTGCCTCGCCTGCCACCAGGGCGCCCGTTCCTACGAGGAGCAGGCCGCCCACGCGCGCTTCCTGGCCGACCTGCGCGCGGGAACGAGGTCGTGCGTCACCTGCCACAACCTGGCGCACGAAGTGGACCAGCTCGACCGGTTCCCGCGCTGGGATCCGGAAGCACCATGAGCCGGGTACGGCTGCCAGGGCTGCCGGACGGACTGGCCGGCCGGCTGCGCGTGTCGAGCCTGCTGATCGCGTCGGGGCTCGCCGTGGAGCTGGCCACGTTCTTCTGGAACCACCCGGTCTCGTTCTTCCTGTTCGCCGTTCCGGGCGCGGGACTCATGTGCGCCGGCATGCTGCTGTACCTGTGGTCCGTGGTGACCGCTAACGAATGACCGCACCGACAGGTGGCTCTCGTCGTGATGAGCACCCGGGGCGCCACGGCTCCGGACTGGGTGCTCCGTGGGCACTGTGACCGAGCGTGTCTGCCGTATCTCCCGCGCCGGTTCTTGCGATGAGACAGGGCACTGGCGGACCCGCCGTGGGAGTCTGAACGACGGGATCGGCCGGCCCTCGGGTCAGGCTGGTCGCGCGGACGTCCCGGGTGACGTGCCGCTGATGGAGCCGGGCAGCATCATCCGCCAAGTGAGCTCCGAGCTGAAGGCCCGGCGGTTCGCGGGGGTGGTGCGGCTGCAGGTGGACGGCGCGATGCCCGAGGACCACGTGACCTGGCTGAGCCGCCAGCTCGGGATCGGCCCCGACGACGTCTACCCCACCCGGGCGCCGCTCGGCATGAGCGACCTCCAGCACTTCGAGGGGCAGGGGCGCGACGACCTGCGCGATCCGCCGCACGAGCCCGTCGACCATCGCCGCCTGCGAGGCCTGCCCGACAGCGCCAAAGCGATCTTCGACGAGATCGCGCGCGGCGACGTCCTGCTGCATCATCCCTACCAGAGCTTCGACGGCTCCGTGCTGCGGTTCCTCAACTCGGCCGCGACGGACCCGGCCGTGCTCGCCATCAAGCTGACGATCTATCGCACCAACCGCGACTCGCCGCTGTTGCAGGCGCTGGCGGAAGCCGCGAGACAGGGCAAGCAGGTGGCGGTGCTCGTGGAGATCACGGCGCGGTTCGACGGGGCGCCGAACATCGCCTGGGGCAACTTCCTCGAGAAGGAAGGCGTGCACGTGTCCTACGGGGTGGAGCGGCTCAAGACCCACGTCAAGCTCGCCCTCGTCGTACGCGAGGAGCCGGACGGCGTGCGGCGCTACGCCCACGTGGGCACCGGGAACTACCACTCGGGCACGGCCCGGATCTACGAGGACGTCGGGCTGCTGACCTGCAACGAGTCGATCCCTGATCTGACCTTCCCCGTTGCTGGCATCTTCACGTTGTCGTAGCCGGTGCGGCCCGGAGCCGAGCACTTCGTGCAGCGCCGGGCCGGGCCCAACGCGGGGTACGCGTTGCCCCTGCGTTGGGATTGCCGACGACTCGGGGCCCCGAGTCGGAGACCGCCGCACGCCCGCGCGGCGGGAGCGATCGCGTTCGGGCACCGAATCGGGCGGCGTCGGCGGCATGCCCGGATGGTACACTGGCTCTTCGATGACCCCGCAGTTGGGCGGCGGCCTGAGCCTGGCCGTCCTGTTCGCGATAATGCTGGCCGGTCTGCTCCTGCGGAGCGCCCTGGCGGCTCCGCCCTGGAGCACCGGGCGTCCTGCCTTCCCCCCGGGAATCCGGCGGGCGCGGCCCGGAATCTTCCTCGGGCTGGTCTTGGGGCTAGGCGGTCTCCTCCTGATCCTGACCGTGCTGTCGCTGCGGTGACGGCAGCGTCTCCCCACACCGTGCTCGGCTGCTCGTGATGGTGGCCCGAGCGCCGAGGAGGTACGGGTCCCCTTGCGGCGGAGCCGTCGGCCTGAAGCGACCGTTCGGCCGCCTGGGCTACCGGCGCACGAGTTCCAGTTGCGCGGCCCGCATCCACCCCACCGCGCCGTCCTCGAGCACGATCTCCACCCAGTCGTCCGCGCGGCGGTCCACCGCGACCTTGGTGCCGGCGTGCACCGCGAAGATCTGCAGGGCCGGATCGTCCGAGGGCGCGCTCTGCACCTGCACTTCCTCGGCCATCACGATCGCCTCCTCGTCGGCGCCGAGGCCGAGCTCGCGGACGACGAGGTTGACGCCGAGGACGAGGGTCAGGGCCGCGGCGGCGAGGGCGGTGCGCCGCGCCCAGGCGGCGAGGCGCGGGGGCGGACGGAGCACGACGAGGGCGGCGCCCGCGACCGCCGTCAACCAGGCCAGGGCGACGAGCCAGATCAGCGCGGCGCGCGGCAGCAGCCCGATCCACCAGCCGACGGCGCGGAAGAGCCAGAACTCGGGCCGCGGGGTGATGTCGTCGGCGGTCATCGACCGGGCGAGGGCGAGGTTGGCGAGGAGGTCGTCGTCGCCCGGCATCAGGCGCCGGGCGCGCTCGTAGTTGAGGATGGCGGGGGCGAGCTGGCCGAGGCGGAAGTGGGCGTTGCCGATGTTGTAGTAGAGCTCGCCGCTCTCGAGCCCCTCCTCGAGGATGCGCCGGTAGCGGTCGAGGGCGCCCTCGAAGTCGCCGGCCTGGTAGAGCCGGTTGCCCTCGTCGAAGAACGCGCTCTGGGCCGGCGCCGGCGCCGCCGCGAGCAGGAGCAGCCACAGGGCGCCGAGGGCCGCCGCCGCGAAAGACGTCGGGTGCTCCTCGCCGCCGGGCCGGCGGGCCGGGCGCCCGAGAGCGACGGTCATCGGCGGCCGCAAACCGGACTCCCGGGTCTTCAGCCCGTCCCGCGCGCCGGCCGGGGCGCGGGACGCCGCGCACGATGTCGGGTGCTTCTCGGTCATCAGGCGGTCAGCGCCGCGTCGAGGTCCGTCATCGCCCGCCCCGCCTCGTCGAGCATCGCCTGCATCGCGGCGGCGTCGGGCTCGGTGGGGGCGAAGCGCTCGCGGTCGCAGCTTTCGAGACAGTCGAGGCAGGCGTCGATCACCGCCGCTTCCACCCCGCGGGCGGCGAGGGTGTCGCGGACGTCGTCGTGGATGAGGCCGGCCTCGGCCACGTTCAGCTTGTCGCCGAGGAACCCCTGCATGGCGCGGCCGACCTCGGCGTGGAACTCGCGGTGCCGGTCGGGCGAGCACAGCGACTCGGCGCGGGCGAGCCGCCGCCGGGCCACCTTCGAGGCGCGGCGGCTGCGGGCCCAGGCGACGTCGCCGGCGAGCCGGTCCCGGTGGCGGCGCACCGCGACGGCGCCGCCGAGGGCGACGAGGGGCAGCACCGCGACCGCCCAGAACGCGGCCGTGCGGAAGAGCGAGCCTCCCCGCGCCCGGAACGTGGGGGCGGCGATGCGGATGAAGCGGATGTCCTCGCGCTGGAGGTCCACCCCGGTGCGGGCGCGCCCGCCGGGCAGGGCCGGCGCGGGGCCCGGGTCGCCGATGACGGTCAGGTCTATGGCGTCGGACGACGCCACCGCGTAGGCGCCGCGCCCGGGGTCGAAGTACGCGAGCTCGACGGGCGGAATCGTCATCCGGCCCGGCTCGCGCGGCACGATGACGTACTCGTAGACCCGGCGGCCGCGCACGCCGTCCGCGGCCGGCTCCACCTCCTCGCTCATCTCCGGGGGGTAGACCTCGAAGGTGGGGGGGAGGTTCAGGGTCGGCTCGGGCAGGGTCCGGATGTTGCCGCTGCCGCTGACGTCGAGACGCAGGGTCAGGGCGTCGTTGGTCTCCGCCTCGGTACGGTCGACGCCGGCCGAGACCGCGAGCGAGCCGACGAACCCGGAGTACGACGCGGGGGCGCCGGGCGGCGCCGGCAGCACCTGGAGGTCGAGGGCGTTCGACGCGACCGAGACCGGCACGCGCCGCCCGAAGAGGCCGTCGGCGAAGCCCCCGAAGGGGTCGCCGAACGGGTCGCGCCGGAAGGGAGAGCGGCGTTGCACCCGCACCTGCGCCTCGATCACGAGGGGCTCGACGCGCTTGGGGCCGGCGCTGGTCGGGAAGAGGGCGACGCGGCGGATGACCTGGCTGGCGTACTGCACGCCGTTGCGGACGACCTGCTCCTGCCGCTGCGCGGCGGCCAGCTCCTCGACCCAGAAGCCGGCGGTGCCTGGCTGCCGGACCACGCTGACGCCCTCGACGTCGACCCGGGTGAAGATGCGGTACTCCACGACGACGGGCTGGTTGACGTAGACCCGCTCCTCGCTGAGGGTGGCGGCGAGGAACAGGTCGTCGGAAGAGATGCCGTCGCTGGCGCCCGCCCGCGCGCCCCCGCCGCCGCGCCCGCCCGCGCCGGCCGCCGGGGCGGCGGAGATCTCGATCGTCAGGGGATCCGTGCGCAGGTCCTCCCCGTCGACCCGGACCGTCACCGGACCGATCTCGAACGTGCCCTCCTGCGTCGCCAGGAACCGGTACTGGATGGTGTGCGACGTCGACATGCGGCCGTTGACGAACTGCATCGACGTCGACGTGCCGGAGCCGAGGTAGTCGGCGAACGCCGACAGGTCCGGCAGGGCGGGGCCCCCGTCGGTGCTCTGGCTGCCGGACACCTCGACGTTCAGGACGAACTGGCCGTTGACGGGCACGGGGTTCTGGCTGAGGAACGCCCGCACGGATTGCGCCAGGCCGCCGGTTGGGAGGGCCAGGATGCCCACGGCGGCGGCCAGCGCCAGCGTTCCGGGCCGCCGCCCCCGATGCGGTCCTCGAAGCCCCGCCGCGCGCCCGAGAGCCACCATCACCAAGGCCTCCTCGGCGGCCGGGCCGGGGCGGTGGTCCGCCGCCGCCGCTGAATCCGGTCGGGGTCCTCGTCGATCGCCTCCAGCAGGCGCTCCGCGTCCTCGCGGCTCAGCTCGCCGGGCTGCGGCTCCTCGCCGGACGGGTTCGGTTGCTGTTCCTGCTGGTTCGGTTGCTGTTCCTGCTGGTCCTGTTGGCTCTGTTCCTGCTGCTGCTCCTGCTCCTGTTCGTCCTGCTCCGTCTGGTTCTGCTGTTGTTCCTGCTCCTGCTGTTCCTGCTGCTCGCCGGGCGGCTGCTCCCGCTGCTGATTCTCGTCGTTCTCGTCCTGCTGGTCCGAGGACTGCTGTTGTTGCTGCTGCTCCTCCTGCATCTGCTCGAGGGTCAGCTCGAGGTTGTGCTTGGCGTCGACGTCGGCGGGGTTGCGGCGCAGGGCCTGCTTGTAGGCTTCGAGGGCCGGCTGGAGCTGCTGCTGGCGGTACAGGGCGTTGCCGAGGTTGTACCAGGCCTGCGCCTCGACGGCGGGGTCGCCGCTCTCGGCGGCCTCCTGGTAGGCCTCCATCGCCCGCTGGAACTCGTCGGTCCGGTACAACGCGTTGCCGTTGTTGAACGGGACCACGGGCGAGTCGGGCGCCGCCCGCAACGCTTCCAGGTACTGCTCGTGGGCCTCCTCGAACCGGCCCTCCGCGTAGAGCCGGTTGCCCGCCTCGACCGCGTTCCGGCCCGGCTGCGCGCCGGCGAGGGCCGGCAGCAGGAGCCCGGCCGCACAGGCGAGCCCGGCCGCGACGCGCACGGCCCTCGGGCACGGGTGACCGCGTCTCAATTGAACCTCCCCGACCATTCGGTCCGCACCCGCCGGCGGTCCGGCATGAGGACCTCTCCGGCCGGCAGCGCCAGTGCGAGGCAGCAGAAGGCCGGCCACACGGGCGAGCCCGGCCGCAGCGTGACCGCGCCTCACTTGAACCTCCCCGACCATTCGGCCCGCACCCGCCGTCGGTCCGGTATGAGGACCTCGCCGGCCAGCAGCAGGAGCGCGAGGCCGAGGAAGAGCTGATACTGCTCGTCGAACAGCGTTACCTGCTCGGCCTCGAAGGCCTGCCCCTCGCCCCCCGTCACCTCGACGGCCAGCGCCTCGAGCTCGTCGCCGGCCGGCGACGCCCGGTAGTAGAGGCCGCCCGTGCGCTCGGCCATCGCCTGCAGCACGGTCTCGTCGAGCCGAGTCGTCACCACCGTCCCGTCCTCGTCCCGCCGGAAGCCCCGGGAGCGGCCGGCCCCGTCGAGCTCGGGAATCGGCACTCCCTCGGTCGAGCCGATTCCGACGGTGTAGATGCGCACCCCCGCCTCGACCGCGCGGCCGACGGCCTCCTCCACCTCGCCCTCGTGGTCCTCGCCGTCGGTGATGAGGACGAGGACCCGGTGGCGGCGCTCGGTCTCGGCGAACGCGTCGAGGGCGACGCCGACGGCCTGGCCGAGGTTGGTGCCCTGCACCGAGATCATGTCCGTGTCCATCGCGTTCAGGAAGAGGGTCGCCGCCCCGTAGTCGCTCGTCAGGGGGCTCTGCACGAACGCCTCGCCCGCGAACGCGACGAGCCCCACCCGGTCTCCCTCGAGCCGGCCGATGAGGTCGGCGACGGCGAACCTGGCCCGGTCGAGCCGGCTCGGTGCGATGTCCTCGGCCGTCATCGAGGCCGAGAGGTCGAGGGCCACCACGATGTCCTGCCCCTCGCGCCGCACCGTCTCGACCCGGCTCCCGAACTGCGGGCGCGCCAGGGCGGTGACGAGCAGGGCCACCGTGGCGAGCAGCGCCGCCTGCTTGGCGGCCCGGCCCCGCCGGTCGACGGTGGCGGTCAGCCGGTCGAGGAGGTGGCGCTCGCCGACCAGCGCGAGGGCCCGGCGCGTGCGCGCGCGGGCCCACCACGTGAGCCCCGCGAGGGCCGGCACCAGCAGGTACGCGAGCAGCACGTCGGCGGCGGCGAACCTGAACATCAGGGTATCTTCCTCAGCACGGTGCGCGCCAGGGTCATCTCCAGCACCAGGAGCACCAGGCCCGCGGCCAGCGGCAGGTGGAACAGCTCGCCGTAGCGGGTGAACTGCTCCACCTCGATCTCGGTCGTCTCCAGCGCGTCGATCTCCGCCCAGATCGCCTCCAGGCTCTCGCGGTCCGTCGCCCGGAAGTAGCGTCCGCTCGTGAGGTCGGCCGTCTCCTCGAGCGTCGGCTCGTCGATGTCGACCCGCATCTGCGCGTAGCGGCGGCCGAAGAGGGGGTCGTCGACGGGCACCCGCGCCACCCCCCGGGTGCCGGCCCCGACGGCGTAGACGCGGATGCCGAGCGCCGCCGCCAGTTGGGCCGCGGTCACCGGGTCGATCTCGCCCCGGTTGTTCTGCCCGTCGGTCAGGAGCACGACGACCTTCGACTCGGCCGACGAGTCCTGCAACCGCCTGACGGCGGTGGCCAGCCCCATGCCGATGGCGGTGCCGTCCTCGAGGATGCCCGTCTCGAGCTCGCCGAGCACGGTGGTCACGATGCCGTAGTCGAGGGTCAGCGGCACCTGCGTGAACGCGTCGCCGGCGAACACCACCAGGCCGATGCGGTCGTTGCGGCGGCCCTCGACGAAGTCGGCGGCCACCGCCTTGGCCGCCTCGATGCGGTTCGGCTCCAGGTCCTCGGCGAGCATCGAGGTCGAGAGGTCGAGGGCGAGCACGATGTCGATGCCCTCGGTGGTCACGTTCTCGGCCGTCACCCCGGTCTGGGGCCGGGCGAAAGCGACGACGAGGGCGGCGAGCCCGAGGCCGCGCAGCACGAAGAGGGCGTGGCGCCAGCGCCCGGTGCGCCGCCGGTCGGCGCGGGCGACGGCGGCGAGCGACGAGTAGCGCAGCGACCCCGTCCGGCCCCGGCCCCGGGCGACGTACCACCACGCGAGCAGCGGCACCCCGAGCAGCAGCACGAGGTAGGCGGGGTCCGCGAACCTGAGGATCATGCCGCCCGCTCCATCGTTCCGGCGGCGGTGCAGGGCCGCGGGGGACGCGCCGGGTCGGCGAACTCGAGGATCATGCCGCCCGCTGCATCTCCCTGGCGGCGGTGCACGATCCTGGGCGGACGGGCGGGGTCCGCGAGCCTGAGGATCATGCCGTCTGCTCCGCGGGCATCGCGGCCGGCCCGGCGGGGGCCGGCTCAGTGGGGGCGGTGACGTCCACCACCCTGCGGGCGAGAGGGAACAGCTCGCGGCACTCGGGAATCGCGGGCCGCAGCTTGGCGAACTTCACGAGGTCGCAGCGGTCGAGGAGGCGCCGCACGTCGTCGACGGCCCCTCGGTCGGCGTCGGTCCGGAGCAGGCCGGCGAGGACCTCGCCGGTGGTCAACTCCATCGCGTCGACGCCGAACCGGCCCTCGACGTAGACCCGCAGGATGTCCGAGAGCCGGATGTGGTACGTCTTGATCTCGCCGCGCTCCAGCAGCCCCGCCCCCTCGAGGGCGTCGAGGGCCTCGCGGGCGACCTCGTGGGCCGGCCGTGGGGGCAGGGCCGGCACGAGGGCCTCCGGCCGGGATCGCCGCCGGTGGTGCCGGTAGAGCCACGCGGCCACCGCCGCGACGGCCAGCAGGGCCGCGATCCACGGCAGCAGGGTGACCACCGCGAAGGGAATGGCCAGCGGCCCCTTGATGTCGCGGATGTCGCCGCCCTCGTCCCGCCCGACGCTCTCGATGACGACCGGCGCCGCCTCGGCCGCGAGGGCGGTCACCCCGCCGCCGGCGTCGATCACCTCCATGTCGAGAGCCGGGAAGGACAGCTCGCCGAGCTCGAACGCGGCGACCCGCAGCTCGAGGCTCGACTCGATGCCCCCATCCGCCGCGGCGGACCGGGCGACGGGCTCGTCGAGCAGCTCGAACGGCCCGGTGTCGACGGGGTCGGGCCACCGCACCTCGGTGTCCGGAGCGTGGCGCACCGTCACCACGACGGTGACGGGGTCGCCCACCGCCGCCGTCGCGGCCGAGACGGCGGTCTCGACGGCGGGGGCCACGGCCTGGCCGACGGGCGCGGCGTCCTGGGCGGCGACGGGGACGGCCGTCAGGAAGGCCGTGAGCGCCGCCATCAGCACCCGGGTCGTCATCGGAGCGGTCCGGCGCGTTGCCGGAATACCGGCGTTCGGAGCTGCCGCGAGCACCGCCGTGAACGCCGTCGCTGGCACTCTGGCCGTCATCGGAACCGTCTCGGGCGTCGGCTGAAGGCACCGGACGGCGCCGCCCGCCGGGGACGCCGAGAACGCCGCCGCCGGTGCTCGGGTCGTCATCGGAACCGCTTGGCCCGCTCCCGAAAGAATCGCATGAGCCGGTCGACGTAGGGCCGGTCGGTGGCAATCTCCACCACGTCGACCCCCGTCTGCCGGAAGTCCCGCTCCCGCGCCTCCCGCGCCTCCGTCACCTCGCGGTCGAACGCCCGGCGGAACGCGGGATCCGACACGTTCACCGTGAGCCGCTCGCCGGTCTCGGCGTCCTCCAGGTCGAGGTAGCCCACCGGCGGCAGCTCCTGCTCGCGGGGGTCGCCGATACGTATGACGACGGTGTCGTGCCGTCGGCCGGCCACCGCGAGGGCCCGCCGGTAGCCGCCGGCGATGAAGTCGGAGACCACGAAGGTCACGGCCCGCCGGCGGACGACCCGGGCCAGGTACTCCAGTGCCCCCGCGACGTCGGTGCCGCGTCCCGCCGGCTCGAGATAGAGCAGCTCGCGCAGCACCCGCAGCACGTGGCGGCGTCCCTTGCGGGGCGGCACGAACTTCTCGATGCGGTCGCTGAAGATGATCAGGCCGACCTTGTCGTTGTTCTTGATGGCCGAGAAGGCGAGCACCGCGCAGATCTCCACCGCGACCTCGCCCTTCATGCGCCCCGAGGAGCCGAAGTCGCCCGACGCGCTGACGTCGACGACCAGCATCACCGTCAGCTCGCGCTCCTCGTCGAACACCTTGACGAAGGGGGCGCCCGTCCGCGCGGTGACGTTCCAGTCGATGTTGCGGATGTCGTCGCCGTAGTGGTACTCGCGCACCTCGGCGAAGTTCATGCCGCGTCCCTTGAACACCGAGTGGTACTCGCCGGAGAAGACCTCGTTCACGAGACCCCGGGTGGCGATCTCGACCCGGCGCACCTGCTTCAGGATCTCGCGCGGGATCACCGGATGCTCCTTCGTCGGCGGGTTCGATGCCGGGTGCGCATTGGGCAGTACCCTCGCAGATGACGCCCGGCGCCTAGCCCGCCCATCGTCGCCTGCGGCTCCGCTGGGCGCCCATCCAAGCCTGCTAGGAGTCTGCACCGTTCTACGGTGCAGACTCCTAGGGCACCTCGATGCTGTTCAACACTCGTTCGACCACCGTCTCCGCCGTCACCTCCTCCGCCTCCGCCTCGTAGGTCAGCAGCACCCGGTGCCGCAGCACGTCGGGGCCGATGGAGCGCACGTCCTCGGGGGTGACGTAGCCGCGCCGCCGCAGGAACGCGTGCGCGCGCGCCGCCCTGGCGAGGTTGATGGTGGCGCGGGGCGAGGCGCCGAACGCGATGAGGTCGGCCAGGTCGGCGAGGTCGTAGTCCTTCGGCGTCCGCGTCGCGAAGACGAGGTCGACGATGTACCGCTCGACCTGCGGATCCATGTAGATCAGGTCGACCGCCTTCCGGGCCCGGAGGATCTCGTCGGGCTCGACCACCGCCTCGACCTCGGGGGCGGGGCCCCCGGCCATCCGCCGCAGAATCTCCAGCTCCTCGTCCTTGTCGGGGTAGGTGACGGCTAGCTTCAGCATGAACCGGTCGACCTGGGCCTCGGGCAGGGGATAGGTGCCCTCCTGCTCGATGGGGTTCTGGGTGGCGAGGACCAGGAACGGCGAGTCGAGGGGGTAGCTGGCGTCGCCGATGGTGACGGTGCGCTCCTGCATCGCCTCGAGCAGGGCCGACTGCACCTTGGCCGGCGACCGGTTGATCTCGTCGGCGAGGATGATGTTCGCGAAGATGGGGCCCTTGCGGGTCTTGAACTCCGACTGCCGCGGGTCGTAGACGAGGGTGCCGATGAGGTCGGCGGGCAGCAGGTCGGGGGTGAACTGGATGCGCCGGAACGTGGTGGCGACGGCGTCGGCGAGGGTGCGGACGGTCATCGTCTTGGCGAGGCCCGGCACCCCCTCCATCAGCACGTGGCCGTCGGCGAGGAGCCCGACGAGCAGCCGCTCTATCATGGTCCGCTGGCCGACGATGACCCGGCCCACCGCGTCGAGCAGCCGCTCGACGAAGGCGCTCTCGGCGTGGATGCGTTGCTGGATCGCTTCGATGTCGTGATGCATGGCGGTGTCGTCGCGCGCGTTATCCGATCAACCTCATATTGTAGGAAACCCGGCGGCCGGTCCCCAATCCGCGGGCGGAATCGGCCCCGCCCCGGGGTCGCCGCGGGCGCCGCGCGGCCGGCCTTGCGGGGGCAGCGGGCGAACACCGGCTCGGCCGCCTCGCCGGTGCCCGCGCGCCGCCGATCCGTCAGACGATTCGGATGTGGGAACGGCCGGCCGCGCGTCCGCGGCAACGTCCGGACGCGCCGCCGGCGAAGGTCGGGGTGCCTCTCGTCTGAGGGGAAGAAACCGGAACACCCCCCGCCGCAACGTCCGGTCGCGCCGCCAGCGAAGATCGGGCCGGCTCGGCCGCCGGGTCAGCGGACCGGGAAGAAGATGTCGGTGCGCCACTTCGAAGGGTCGGGCTCCCGGCCGGGGTCGGTGACGTAGACCTCCCAGGGGGCCCCCGCGGGCTCGAGGCCCTCCGACTTCATCCACGCCGTCAGCGCCTCCCACGTGTGGCGAAGCTGTTCGTAGTGACCGGTGTGGGTGACGGTCGCCGCCTTCCCGGAGGGCAGCTCGCCGGCCCGGATGCGATCGTTGCCGGCCAGCGGGGAGGCGACGGGCATGCCGCACTCTAGGTCGACGGTGCCGCCGTGCATCTCGTGGTAGATGGCGAAGGGCATCCCGGCCGGCGCCTGCCCGCTCTGCTGCACGTACCCGTGCAGCTCGCCGAAGAGCATCCCCATGGTCTCCGCGATCTTGTCGATGGTGGTCTTCGTCCGGATGCCCACCATGGGCTGCGCCTCCAGTTGCCTCGTCCCGAATTCCGATGTCATCCCGGTTCCTCCTGGATCTGCCGTCCCCGCCGCCCGGGGGATGTCCCGTCCGGACGCGCGACTGCTCCGTGAACCGGGGAAGTTATCGGAATCCGATTGACGGGTTCAACCCGGCGCCGTCAACATCAGTAAATGGAGCGCAACACGACCCTCCCGACCGTGCTGCAGGTGCTGACGCTCCTCGTCTCGCTCGTCAGCGCAATCGGCGTGCTAATCGTCAACAGCAAGGTCGGCCACCTCACCGGACAGGTCCGGTCCCTCCAGGAGCTGCTCGTCACGCACGTGACGACGCCCGCGCTGCATTCCGACTGACGAGCACGCGGTCTGCCGGCTTGGCTCGCAGCGATTGATCGGCCCCGTTCCGCGCCTGGATGGCGCGGCCCGGGTGCTCGTCGGACCATCGCCTGCGGCTCCGCTCGCTTCCCCTAGGCCTGAACGCCGCGCGCCATGCTAGCATGAGCACCGTTGCGCGTCGGCGCGGCCGGTGTCGCGTTTCGGTCGACATGCTGGAGGGAAGCCGATGAGAACGGTGGTGATTGCGTTGTGTCTGCTGTCGGCGCCGTGGGCCGCCGCAGCGCAGGACGGCGGCATCACGGGCACCGTCACCGACGACACCGGCGGGGTCCTCCCGGGCGTGACCGTCGAGGCTTCCGGCCCGGCGCTGGCCACTCCGCTGGTCGCGGTGAGCGACGGCGACGGCCGCTACGCGATCACGCAACTTCCCCCCGGCGGCTACGTCGTCACCTTCACGCTGGCCGGCTTCGAGCGCCTGGAGCGCGAGGTCGAGCTGGCCGAAGGGGTCACCGCCACCGTCAACGCCGACCTCCAGCTCGGCGGCCTCTTCGAGGAGGTGACCGTCGCGGTCACCGGCACCGCCATCGACGCCCCCGCCATCAACATGCCCCACGCGGTCACCGTGGTCAGCCGCGAGACCCTCGAGCAGCAGGGGGCCACCCAGCTCGTCGACCTCTTCCGCAACCTGAACGTCAGCCACGGCGTCGTCGGCGAGCGCAACAGCTGGTACAACTCGAACCAGCCGTCGACCCTCACCGAGAACGTCGCCAACGTCAACCTGCGCGGCCTCGGGGCGTCGCGGACGCTCGTGCTGATCAACGGCCGCCGCCACGTCCCGGTGCCCGCCCGCCTCATCGGGGGGCGCTTCGTCGACGTCAACACCATCCCCGCCATCGCCGTCGGCCGGCTCGAGGTGCTGAAGGAGGGTGCGTCGGCGACCTACGGGTCGGACGCGGTTGGCGGCGTCGCCAACTTCGTCACCCGCAGCGACTTCCGGGGCTTCGAGATGAACGTCTCCCACGACTACTTCGACGGCGGGGGCGACACCACCGTGGCGGGCATCTGGGGCGGCCGCATCGGGGCCTCGAGCGCGGTCCTCTCCATGGAGCGGGTCGGCCGCCAGGAACTGCAGATGGCGGAACGCCCGTGGGCCCTCGGCCGCTTGAGCGAGTACCCCTCCGGCACCCGCGGCGGCTGGTCGAGTCTCGGCAACCCCGGCACGTTCTCGGTGGGGGCGCCGGTGCCGTGGACGGCCGACGTCTTCGACCCCCGCTGCGCCGAGTTCGGGGGCCTGGACGAAGGCTGGACGTGCCGGTTCCGCTACGCGCCCTTCGACAACCTGATCGACGAGCAGCGGCACACCCGGGCGTTCCTCGAGCTCAACGGCCCGTTGAACGAACGGACCAACTACCACGTCGAGGCGCTCTGGTCCGACGCCGTGATCCCGAACTGGTACACGACGCCGTCCTATCCGCCGTTCCCGCTGACGAGCACCACCATCCAGGAGGTGGCGGCGAGCCACCCCGGCCGCCAGCAGTTCTGCGGCAGCTACGCGGGCGACCCGAAGGCCGATCCGATGGGCGCCTGCGCGGGCGGGGACCCCTGGTACTTCAACGGCCGCCCGTTCGGCAACTCGGGCCCCGGGCGCCGGCTGAGCCGCGAGTCGCAAACCCAGCGGTTCGCCGCCTCCGTCGACGGCGACTTCCTGCTCGGCGGGCGCGACGCCAACTGGGACGTCGGCGTCAGCTACTCGCGGGCGCGGGGCAACCTGAACCTGCCCGCCGTCTACACCGACCGCATCTTCCGCGCGTTCCGCGGCTTCGGCGGCCCCGACTGCGGCGTGGGCGTCGTCGCCGACCCGACCTCGCCCGCGGGCATGCGGCTCGGGGCCCTGGGCGGCGCGGTGGCGGGCCAGGGGCCGTGCATGTACTACAACCCGTTCAGCAACGCCATCGAGTACTCCGCCCAGCCGCACTCCACGTTCGAGAACAGCGCGAACCCCGACTACGTCGCCTCCCTCGCCAACCAGGAGGCCCTGCGGCTGTGGCTCAACGAGGAGGTGGACCTCTTCAGCACCACCGACATGATCGTGGCCGACGCGACCATGAGCGGCAACCTCGTCCCGAACGTCGCCGACTTCGCGGTCGGCTACCAGTTCCGCGGGGTGAACGCCGACGGCAACCCCAACGACCCCGGCGACGTCACCGTGAACCCCTGCCCGGTGGCCGGCGACATGGGCTGCTCGCCCGGCAAGCGGTTCGGGCCCTACCTCTTCACCAACGTCCACCGGCCCTACGCGGCCGACCAGCAGGTGCAGCGGTTCTTCGGCGAGCTGGCCCTGGGCATCGGACCCCGCCTCGACACCCAGCTCGCCGCCAACTACGAGTTCTACAACGTGGCCGGCCGCCGCGTGAACAGCATCGACCCGAAGATCGGCTGGCGCCTCGAGGCGGCCGAGAACCAGCACTATTCGCTGTCGTTCCGCGGCTCAGTGCAGACCACCTTCCGGACGCCGTCGCTCGACGACCTGAACACCAGCCCCCTGACGACGCTCGAGTGGATCAACGAGACCGGCGCCTACCAGGCCGTCGACCGCTTCGGGCGCACCGATCTGCTCCCGGAGCGCGCGTTCACCTACAACGCGGGCGCGATACTCTTCCTCGAGGGGGGCGTCGAGGCGACCGTCGACTACTGGCACTACGACTTCGACAACGTGATCGGCTCGATGCCCTATGACGCCATCAGCAGCCTCTACGCCAGCGGCGACCCGGCCGTCCAGGACGCGGTGTCACCGTTCATCATCTGCCCCGGCGGCCGGGCCTCGGACCTCGCGCCCGCCGACCGCTGCGTGGCCCAGAACCTGCAGCGCATCCAGATCGACCTCGTGAACTGGCCGGGGCTCACCAGCTCGGGCATCGACACCCACCTCGCGGCGCGGGCCGACGCGGGCCCGGGTCAGCTCTCGCTGAGCTGGGACTCCACCTATACCGTCGGCTACGACACCAAGGAGCTGTTGCTCGAGGGCACCGACCTGACCCTCTACGCCGAACGGGAGGCGGCCGGCTACCTGAACTTCGCCCACCCCATCGCGGTGCCCCTGCCCCGTTGGAAGAGCCGCTGGTCGGCGTCCTACGACTGGAGCCGCTACAGCTGGGCCAACTACGTGAGCTACATCGGCGCCTACGAGGACCGGGGCAACGACGTCGTGCCCCGCATCGACCCGTTCCTCGCCTGGGACATGAGCTTCCTGATGCGCTTCCCCGGCACGGGGATGAACCTCACGATCTACGGGATGAACCTGACCGGGCAGATTCCGCCCTGGGCCAACGTCGAGCAGGCCTACGACGGCTTCACCCACGACCCGAAGGGGCGGCGCATCAAGGCGGCGGTGAGCTGGCGTTTCGGGGGGTGAGGGGGTTCTTCGCGGTGCGCCACGCTAAAGGCCGCGAACCGCCGCGCCCGGTACCCGGCCGCGAGTCGCTCGGTGTCCCGGCAACGGAAGCTCCGGATCACGGTCAGTATGTCGCATATCGATACGCGGGATGGATCTCACCTGCGCCCGATGAGCCGGACGGGTCAAGTCCCGGGTTGTATCAGGACGGCACGCGTGTAGAGCAGCTCGAAGCCCTGCCGCTGGACGTTGTGCTGGGACCTGGACCCCGGCTGCGCGGTGACGACGGCGACGTCGCAGCCGTGCCGCGCCGCATCGTCGAGCCGTGCCGCGAGCAGCGCGGCCTGCACGCCGCGGCGGCGATGGGCGGGCGCGGTGGCGGCGCCGCAGAGTTGCGCGACGCCCTCGCAGACTCGCAGGCTCGCGCCGCCGGCGACGGCGCCGTGTCGATGCGCGAGGTAGCGGGCGAATCCCGAGCCCTGGGCCATGTCGCCGACGGTCCGGTCGAGCACGTCGCGCGAGAACTCCTCGTGGGACGGGACGCCCTGAGCGTCGGGCTGGGCGAAGCCGGCGGCGATGACGTCGAGCCAGGCTTCATGGTGCGTCTCGTCGCCGACGGAGACGTCGATGCCGTCGCCCACGGCGGGCGTTGACGCGGCCGGCAGCCGAAGGCCGAGCACGTTCTCGAAGTTCCGCAGCACGTAGCCCCGCCCCGTCAACAGCGCGGAGACCGACGGGTCGGCGAGGCTCGCGACCTCGGCCTGCACCACCGCGCCGCGCTCGGCGAAGGCGCGCTCCACGTCGGCCAGACCCTCCTCGTCCACCGGGTCCCCGAAGCCGAACCCGGCGAGCTTGTTGAACGGCGAGTCGGGCCCGGTGTAGGTGGCCACACCGCCGGCGAGCTCCCGGACGAAGGCCCGCGAGTCCGGGCGCCGCCGCGCCGCCGCCGCGCCGCAGTCGGCCAGCAGTCGGCACTCCGCCAGCTCGATGCGGGCCGCGAGGGCGATGTCGGCGAAGAGCATGTCCATGTCCCGCTCGCCGCCCCGGCCGCTACGAGCCGCGGCGCCGGCTCCGGCCGCGGGGGGGCGAGGCGAGCATCGGCCGGGGGCGGGCACGGCGCCCGCACGCCCGTCACGAGTGCCTTGCCGGCGACGAGTCAGAGTGATGGGGTGGCGGAGAGAGTGGGATTCGAACCCACGGTAGAGTTTCCCCTACACACGCTTTCCAAGCGTGCTCCTTCAACCGCTCGGACATCTCTCCGGAAACGAGGCTCGCACGGTCTCGGCGACCAGTCTACCACGGGCGTTTCCGCATCCCGCGGCCGGCTGCGGGGCGGGCCGGGGCCTTCGATTGGGGGCGGTGCCGGGGGGCGGGCCGGACGCGCGATCGAATCGGGCCGGCGGCGGGCCGGACGCTCGATTCGAAGCGGGGCGACCAACCGTCGCGGGGCGGCCCCGGCTGCTTGATCGGCCCCGGGGCTGACGGTACACTGAACCTGCCGCCGGCCGATCGGGGCCCGGCGGCCGCCGTCCAGGACGGCGGCGGGCCGCAGCGCGGCTCGGACCCTGTGCAATCTCA
The DNA here is from genome assembly GCA_965207615.1 of Vicinamibacterales bacterium. Classification (GTDB taxonomy): domain Bacteria; phylum Acidobacteriota; class Vicinamibacteria; order Vicinamibacterales; family UBA8438; genus JAJEEA01. The sequence goes on along the minus strand of CBDBMZ010000003.1, from coordinate 4,054,423 downwards.
GCCCGCGAACCGCGTCAGGGCCGGAAGGCAGCAGCGCTAAGTGGTCACTGAGATGTGCCGCAGGTTCTTCCGGGTCGCGGCTGGGGCCCGCCGCCCCCGCACCGCATGGCCTATCAGGTTCTCGCCCGCAAGTGGCGGCCGCAACGCTTCGATGACGTCGTCGGCCAGCGCGGGGTCACCCAGACCCTGCGCAACGCCATCGCGCGCGAGCGGGTCGCCCAGGCCTTCGTGTTCGCGGGGCCGCGGGGGGTCGGCAAGACGACGACGGCCCGCATCCTCGCCCGCGCCCTGAACTGCGTCGAGGGGCCCACGGCCGACCCGTGCGGCGAGTGCGACGCCTGCCGCGAGGTGGCCGAGGGGCGCGACATCGACGTGCTCGAGATTGACGCCGCCACCCACACCCAGGTCGACAACGTCCGCGAGGTGATCATCTCGGGGCTCGCCATCGCCCCGGTGCGCGACCGCCACAAGGTCTTCATCATCGACGAGGTCCACCAGCTCTCGTCGAGCTCGTTCAACGCCCTGCTGAAGTCGGTCGAGGAGCCGCCGCCGCACGTGGTCTTCATCATGGCGACGACCCTGCTCGACAAGATTCCCGACACGATCCTGTCGCGCTCGCAGGTCTTCGAGTTCCGCACCATCGGCACCGCCGCCATCGCCGAGCAGCTCCGGAAGATCGTGGAGACGGAGCAGGTCGCCGTCGACGACGCCGGCCTCGCGCTGATCGCCCGCACCGCCAACGGCAGCATGCGCGACGCCCAGAGCGCCCTCGACCAGGTGATCGCCTTCGCGGGCGAGTCGATCGGCGCCGACGAGGTGTCGGCGGTGCTGGGGCTGGTGGCCCGCGACGCGGTGCTCGACGTGGCGGAGACGGTCGCGGCGGAGGCGGCCGACGGGGTCTTCGATCTGGCCGGCCGCTTCGTCGAGGCGGGGTACGATCTGCGCTCGGTTTGCCGCGAGCTCGCCCGGTTGGTCCGCGACCTGATGGTGCTGAAGGTGGACGCGCGCCGCATCGCCGACCCCGAGATCGCCGCCGAGGCCGAACGGGAGCGCCTGCAGGCGCTGGTGGACCGGTTCTCGCGGGAGGATCTGCTGCGCGGGTTCGACGTGCTGTCGAGGGCCGAGCTCGACATCCGCAACGCCACGCAGCCGCGCTACCACTTCGAGATGGCGATGCTGCGCTGGATCCACCTGCGACGGCTCGTGCCGTTGACCGAGCTGCTCGGTGGGGCGGGCCGGCTCGATCCGGCGCCGTCGGCATCCGCGGCGGGCCGGCCGGGGCAGAGTGGACCGCCGGCCCGGCCGGTTCCCGGGACTCCGGCGCGGCGCCCCTCGGCGGCGGGACCGCCGCCCGCGCGCGCCCGACCGGCGGGGGAGGGGCGCCGGCCGGTCGTTCCGGCCTCGGCGCGCCCGGGATCCTCCTCGGGGCCCGTCGCGGGCCCGCCGGCATCGCGTCCGGCTCCGGCCGCGGCCGAGGCTGGGCCGGCCGAAGGCGCCCCGGCGGCGGCTTCCGCCCCCGCGCCCGCCCCCGGCTCGCCGGCCGGCGTGAAGGAGCGGTTCCTTGCCGAGCTCCGGCGGAAGCGGAAGTTCTTTCACGGGACGGTGGCCGCCCAGGCCCGGGACGTCGAGGTGGAGGACGGGCGGATCACGTTCGTGTTCGCGCCCGCCCAGCGCACCCTCTCGCAGCAGGTGGAGAAGGCTCGCGGGTGGCTCGAGCCGCTGGCCGGCGAGGTGGCCGGTCGGAAGACGGCGGTGGGCGTCCGGCAGACCGACGCGGCGGACGCCTCCGGCGCGGCAGCCGCATCCGGTGGGCCGGAGGCGGGAGCGGATCCGCATCAGCAGACGCTGACGGAACCGCCGCCGGAGCCGCCGCCTCCGACCGGCATCGAGCCGCCGGCCGCACCGGAACCGTCCGCCGGTCTCGCGCCGCCCGCCGATCTCGCGCCGTCGCCGCTCGGGTCGCCGGTGCGCTCCGAGCCTTCGGCGGACCCCGTCGCCCCGCCGCTCGGGTCGCCGGTGCAGTCCGAGCCCGCCGCGGACGCCGCCGCCCCGTTGCTCGGGTCGCCGGTGCGGTCCGAGTCTTCGGCGGACGCCGCCGCCCCGCCGCTCGGGTCGCCGGTGCAGTCCGCCTTTCTTCCGCCGGGGGCCCAGCCGCCGGCGGACTCGGCGTCCGCGCCGTTGGGGTCTCCGGTGCAGTCCGAGTCGCCACCACCCGCCGAGGCAGGGCGCGACGGTGCCCCTCGGGCTTCACAAGGGAAGCGCGGGACCCCGGCGCGGGGGGGCGCCGAGACCGACGACCTGCTCGCGCAGGCCCTGGAGGACCCCGCGGTACAGACCATGCTCGACGTGTTCCCGGCCGAGATCAAGGAAGTCGAAGAGATGTGACCGCCATGAACATTCAGAAGATGATGCAGCAGGCGCAGCAGATGCAGGAGAACCTGCAGAAGCAGCTCAGGGAGGCCACCGTCGAGGCGACCGCGGGGGGCGGCATGGTGACCGTGGTCATGAACGGGGTCAAGGAGATTCAGCGCCTGCGCATCGACCCCGAGGTGGTGTCGCCCGACGACGTGGAGATGCTGCAGGACCTCATCGTGGCCGCGGTGAGCGACGCCCAGCGCCGTGCCGACGAGCTCGCGTCGCAGCGCATGGGCGGCATGATGGGGGGCATGATGGGCGGACTCAAGATCCCCGGGCTCTCCTGAAGGCCCCGCCCGAGACGCGATGACCCGCATCGAGCCCCTCGTGCGGCTGACCGGCGAGCTCCAGAAGCTGCCCGGCATCGGGGCCAAGAGCGCCCAGCGGCTGGCCTTCCACCTCCTGAAGCAGTCGCGCGAGGAGGCCGACCAGCTCTGCGACGCCATCCGCGACGTCAAGGAGCGGATCGTCCACTGCTCGGTGTGCTCGAACATCACCGACCGCGACCCCTGCTACTACTGCACCGACGCGGGGCGCGACCGGCGCTTGCTGTGCGTGGTGGAGGATCCCCACAACGTGGACGTCATCGAGAAGACCGGGGACTTCAGGGGCGCCTACCACGTGCTGATGGGGGCGCTGTCGCCCCTGAAGGGCGTCGGACCCGACGACCTGCGCATCGCCGGCCTCCTGGAGCGGATCGGCGGGGGTGAGGTGGCCGAGGTGATTCTCGCCACCAACCCCAACGTCGAGGGCGAGGCGACGGCCATCTACCTGGCGAGGCTGCTCAAGCCGCTCGGGGTCCGCGTCAGCCGCATCGCGATGGGGGTGCCGGTGGGCAGCGACCTCGAGTACGCCGACGAGATCACCATGCTCAAGGCAATGGAGGGTCGCCGCGAGATGTGAGGCCGGGGTGCCGGGCGGCCAGCGCGCCGAGGGCGACCGCGGTGGCGGGCGCGCGGCCCGCTCCCTCCCCGGCCACCATGGCTCGCAGCGCCGCGAGGTCCGTCGCGTCGTCCACGTCGCGCCACGCGTCCAGCAGATCGATCCGGAGCCCGCACCTCTCGGCCGCCGCCACGGTGTCGGCGCGGGTCCACACGCTGCTCCAGCGGATGCCCGCGAACAGGTCCGGCACCGCGTCCCCGGTCCGCGGGCGCGCGAGGCCGATCAGGTAGTAGCCGCCGTCGGCGCTCGGGCCCAGCACCACCGCGTCGGGTCCCGCGGCGAGCCGGGCCAGTGCCTCGCCGATGCGCGGCGGCGGCAGGCCCGGCAGGTCGGAGCCGATCACCACCACCGGCGAGAACCCCTCCCGGAACAAGTCCTCGAAGATCCCGCGCTCGCGGTCGCCGAGGCCGGCGCCCCGCTGGGGCATCAGCTCGCGGTCCGCGACGCCGGCTGCGGCGAATCCCCGCGGCCCACCGTCCGGCGTGTACGCGACCCTGAGGGCGGCCCCCTCGACGGCGCGGCACGCCGAGACGACGTCGGTCAGGAACGCGGTGTACAGCCGCCGCCGGTCCTGTTCGTCCGGGATGACGCCGGCCAGCCGCGTCTTCGGCCCCCGCCCACGGCTCGGCGAGCGCGCCATCACCACCACCGCCGGGCCGCGAGGTGCGGGCGCCTCCCGGTCGCGCTCCGCCCCCGCCGGGTCTCGCCCTGCCCCCGCCGGGTCTCGCGTCGCCCCCGCGGAGTCTCGACTGGCCCCTGAGCTAATCGCGATGTCCGCGTTTTTCTCCGGGCCGTCCGCCGTCGTCCCTTCCTCCGCGCCGGCCCGCGCGGTCGCGTCCGAGGGACGGGCGCCGTCATCCCGGCCCGGGAGCCCCCGGCGGACCAGCAGCAGTACTCCGGCGGTCATCCAGACGAGCATGCGCGCCTTGCGCACGATGGCGAGGGTGACCCCGGTGGCGCCGCCGAACCCCAGCAGCCCGGCTACCGCCGCGGTGCCCGCCTCGTCCACGCCGATGCGCAGGGGGACGATCTTGAACGCGGCGGCGAGGAGGCGGTTCGCCGCCTCGAGGACGAACGCGTCGAGCAGGGTCGGCCGCACGTCGCTCACGAACACGAGCACGACGTAGATCTCCAGGACGGCGAGGGCGTGGAAGCCCAGCTCCCAGCCGGCCACGGCGGCGAGGCGCCGCGGCGCGCGGGGGTACAGGTCGTGGACGTGGTCTTCGGCCCGGCGTACCCCGTCAGCCCAGCCCGCGAGCCTTACCCCCGCCGGAGCTCGTCGCGCGACCGCGTCCAGCAGGGCCCCGGCGGGATGCAGGCGCCGCCAGATGACCGCGTGCAAGGCGCCGGTCAGCAAGACCAGCGCGCCCACCAGCGCCGCACCGGCCGCCCACCAGCTCTCCGCCGGGCCGAGACGGAACGCCAGCGCGACCGCGCCGCCGGCGACGACGAGCGCCGCCGACAGCGTGAAGAAGACGTTCTCGACGGCCAAGGCGGGCAGGGTGCGCGCCGCCGGCTCGCGGTCGCCCGCGAACAGCGTCTTCGCGGGCTCGCCGACGAGGGGGCCCAGCGGGGTCAGGTTCCCCAGCGTGTCCCCGGCGACCATGGCCCGGAACGCGTGCCGCCGGGTCAGCCGGTGCGGGCGGTCGAGGCAGCTCCGCCAGGCGAGGGCGCGCGCCGCCAGCCGCAGTCCGCCGAGGGCCGCGATGGCCGGGAAAGCCCAGCCGAGGCGGACGGCCCCCGCCGCGACGTCTGCGACTCCGGTGCGCCGGACGAAGTAGACGAACAGGACGACGCCGGCCGCCGCCGCGATCAGGCCGGGTACGGAGAGCCCCCGCCGGCCGGCCGGGACCGATGGGCCGCCCATCGCGTGTTGCGGCGTCTCGACACGCCCCGTCATAATGCGTCAATGGCCTTCCTGTCGCCGCAGGTCGTGGCGGCGGTCATTCTACTCGCTGGCGGACTGGCGGCTTGCTTTCTCGGCTACCGGCTGTTTCGTTGGCTGCTCGTGCTGTACGGATTCGCCGGGGGCGCCTACGTCACGTCCCTGTTCGTCGGCACGTTGTCGCCGTGGGTTGCGGCCGGGGTGGTCGTCCTCGGGGGGCTGGCCGGCGCCGCGGTATCGCTGGTGCTCTACCTCGCCGCGGTGGCGGTGGCGGGCGCCGCGGTCGGGGTGCTCGTCCTCAATCTCTCGTGGTCCCCGGCCTCCGGCGACCCGCAGGCCTGGATGGTGATTCTGGCCTGTCTCGTCGGGGCGAGCCTCGCGGTGGTGCTGCAGCGCTACGTCATCATCGTGGGGACCGCCTTCGGGGGCGCGTGGACCGCCCTCGTCGGCGCCCTCGCCCTCGTGGGGCACCCCGGCGCGCGGGCGGTGACCGACGGCGACCTGTGGCAGATGTACCCCCTCGCCCCGGCCCGGGGCCAGGTGCCGTTCGCCATCGGGTGGCTCAGCCTGGGGCTGCTCGCGGCTTTGTGGCAACTGCTCGGGGCGCGGTCGACGCAGCCGCCACCACCCGAGGGCGACATTTGACGCTGCCAGTCGCGGTGCTCTAAGATCAGGGTTTCGTCCGGCGCCTGACCCAAGCGTCATGCACCGGGCTGCACGCGCTGCCACGTGTTCCTCAGTAGCTCAATTGGCAGAGCATCCGGCTGTTAACCGGAGGGTTGTTGGTTCGAGTCCAACCTGAGGAGCCACCCCCGCCTTTCACACGGTTTCAGAACATTCCAGTTCGGCCCGTAATCATTGGCATTTTTGCCGACGTGTCGTTTCAGCACGTTTCGATCGTTGATGGGGCTGACCGCCCAACCGACCGGGCGTCGTCGTCGGCGCGCGCCGACGACGACGCCGGCAGCCGCACGACGATGCAGGCGTGGGGCAAGGGCAGGCCGCCGCGCGTCAGGCCGGCAGCGGCGGCATGCGCGGCCCCGGCGTGCTGAACGTCATCTCGGTGATCGCCTTCACGCTCCGGTTCCCGTAGCGGAAGGGCACGACCAGCCGCAGCGGCGCGCCGTGGCGTGGCGGGATCGGCTCGTCGTTCATCATCCACGCCAGCATCACCTGCGGGTGGCGCAGCGTCGTCATCGGCTCGTCGGCGTAGAAGCGGTCCGAGCCCACGAAGCGGCAGTAGTGCACCCCGGGGATGACCCCGAGCATGTCGGCGAAGTCGCTGAACCGCACGCCCGTCCACTTGACGATGCCGCGCGGGTTCGGCGCCCCGCACTGCAGGAGGTACGTGCCGGAGACGACGGGCAGCTGCTCGAGGTCCGAGAACCGGAGCGTCCCGGAGAGCCTCGCCATGCCGCGCGTGTCGACCCGGATCGCATGCGCCGGTAGTCGAACTCGATCTGCGGGGTCTGCCGGCCCTGGGTGCGCCACATCAGCGGGTCGGTGATGGGCCCGGCCGCGCTCTCCGGATGCTCGGGGGCCGACCCGTCCGGGTTGAGCGGCAGCGGCGCGGGGAACCCCTCGCGCAGCGGCCGCTCGACGAGCGAATCCGGCCAGTCGTCCTGGCCCTGCGCCGCCAGCGCCGTGGCCTGCCCGGGCCGCAGCACGCCGAGGGACAGCCCCGCGAGGGTGGAGCCGGACAGGGAGAGGGCCTTGCGTCGAGAGAGGGTCATCGCTGCACCTCCGAAGGTTGCCGTACCGGGGTCGCCCAAGGGTCGCCGCGATTCTACCCGTTCTCGCCCCGCGCCGCGACGATGTGCCAATACCGTTGGGGAGCCCGCTGATGGAACCCTCCGTCCTCGCGTCGTTCGCGGTCGCCCTCTTGGCCTTCGGCGTCGTCTCCCGAAGGATGGAGCGCGGCGTCGTCTCCCCGCCGATGGTCTTCCTCGGGCTCGGCTTCGCGCTGGGTCGGCTCGGGTGGCTCGATGCCGGGAGCGGCCTGGTGGACGGTCTCACCGAGCTCACGCTGGTGCTCGTGCTCTTCACCGACGCCGCGCGCATCGACCTCGCGCACCTCCGGCTCGACGGGAGCCTGCCGGCCCGGCTGCTCGGCGTCGGCCTGCCCCTGACCGTCGTCGCGGGCGCGCTCGCGGCATGGATGATCCTGCCGGGACTCGGGCTCTCGGAAGCGGTGCTCTTCGGCGCGGTGCTCGCGCCGACGGATGCCGCGCTCGGGCAGGCGGTGGTGAGCAACCCGCTCGTCCCCGTCCGGATTCGCCAGGGCCTCAACGTGGAGAGCGGCCTGAACGACGGCATCGCCCTGCCCGCCGTTCTCGTGGCGATGCCTTCGCGGGAGCGACGGGCGAGGCCGGCGGTCTCGGCCACTGCGCCGCTACGGCCAGCTGGTCGCGGGGGCGCCGGACCGGGCGGAGGAGGAGCGCCGGCCGGTCGCCGAGCTTCCGGTCCGCATCCGCCACGCCAACTGAGCGCAGTCGGCCATTGGCCAGGCAAGCGCCGCGTCAGCCGCGCACGCCGCCCGGCTCAGTCGCCCCAGTCGTAGCCGATGCGCGCGTAGTAGTAGGCGCCGCTGTAGCCCCACGGGATGTACTCGCTGTACCGCTCGCCGACGATGTTCGCGAGGACGGACTCCTGCGAGTAGGTGTCGAAGAGGTTCTGTGCCCCAACGGACAGCGTCGTGCTCCGCCCGAGGTCGACGCCGATCTCCGCGTCGACGATGGGGCGGCCGTCGAAGAAGCCCTGGGCGAGGCCGCCCGAGGGATCGAAGACCTCCCTACGACCGCTGTCGTAGTCGTACCAGCCGCTGTAGTAGCTGAGCCGGCCCAGAAGGCTCGCCCGCCCCAGGCGCTGCGTGACCCCGAGGTTCCAGCGCGTGCGCGGCAGCGCGTAGGCGTACTCGGCGAGCCGCCGGGCGTTGAGCAGGCCGAGCGCGTTGTCCGTCACCTCGGTGTCGGTGTGGTTGAAGACGGCGCTGACGACGGTGTTGCCGCGCAGCGCCAACGGCGTCCAGGTCGAGACGACGTCGATGCCGTGCGACCTCGTCGCGAAGGCATTGGTGAAGAACCGGTAGTTCCTCACGCTCTCGGCCGCCGCGAACCCGGCGGCCACGACCTCGGCGATCTCGGCCGGCGTCAGGACGAAGTTGCTCGTGATGCCGATGCGGTTCGATACGTCGATGCGGAAGTAGTCGGCGGTGAGCGTGAACGACCCGCGGTCGAGCACCACGCCGGCGGTGTAGTTGACCGACTCTTCCGGCCCGAGCGGCCGGCCCCCGCGCAACCGCGCCACCGGCGAGATGGACGGGATGACGGCGTTGTTGACCAGATCGCCCACCGTCGGGTCGAACCAGCTCTGGATTTGCAGGGCGTGCTGTTGGCCGGGGGTCGGCGCCCGGAACCCGGTGCTCACGCTGCCCCGCACGAAGCCGAGACGGCCGGAGACCTTGCCGTTCGCCGTCGTCCCGAAGTCTTCGAAGTCCTCGACGCGGGCGGCCGCGCCCAGCGTCCACTCGCCGTCGATGCCCGTCACCTCGAGGTCGCCGTAGGCCGCGAGGTTGTGACGGCTCCAGGTACCCGCCTGCGCAGGGCTGTAGGCGAAGACGCCGTTGGAGCCCGCAGTGAACCGCTGCGCCGCGTACGGGCCGATCTCCCAGCCCGCGCGGTCGCCCGCCCGAAGGCCGAACTGCTCGTCGCGCCATTCCGCCCCGGCGGCGACGTTGACCCGGTCGCCGACCGCGTACGACACGTCGAAGTTGACGTTGACGTCCCGCTGCCGGTTGGCGCCGACGTCGAACGCGTTGGGAGTGGCCGGGCCGAGCGAGGCGTTGACGGTGTCGCGGATGAAGAAGTCGGTCCGGTGCACGCCGAGCGAAGCGCTCAGGTCCCAGTCGAGGCCGCCGGCCGTCGAGCCGCGCAGACCGCCGACCAGCGACGCGTCGGCCGCCGTGCCTCCCGTCTGCGGCGTGAAGCCGCCCGGGAACACCTCCTGGAACGTGAAGCAGTCCGGGTCGTCGATCACCCGTTGCAGGGCGGCCTGGTCGGGCACGTTGTCGGTGACGGCGACGGTGGGGCAGTCGGCCGAGCCCATGCCGTTCGCCGCGAGCACGTCGCCGACGAGCAGCGTGCGGCCGCGGTCGTTGCTGAACACCCCGAGCCGGGTGTTCGGGTTCCGGTAGAAGATGCCGAAGGTCACGGTCTTGCGGGCGTAGCCCGTGTGGGCGTAGGCCTCCACCCCGGCGGGCAGCGTGTAGCCGAAGTTGCCGAACAGCTTCACGTCGTCGTCGATCGGGGGGTCTCCCCAGACCTGCGGATGGTCCGAGACGACGTGCGTGTTGCCGGCGGCGATGAGCGCCGTCGCGTCCCGGCGGGGCGCGGCGCGGTCGGTCCCGTTCGCATTGCCGTACTCCAGGCTGAGGTTGGCGAACCCCGTCGCGCCCAGCGGCAGGCCGACGTTGCCGGCGAACCGGGCCGTCTCGCCGTCGCCGGCGCGGTACATCCCGGTGTCGAGCTCCACCGAGCCGCCCGCGCGGGCGTCCTTGAGCTGGAAGTTCATCACCCCGGCGATCGCGTCCGAGCCGTACTGGGCCGCCGCGCCGTCGCGCAGCACCTCGACCTGGCGGAGCGCGATCGCGGGGATGACGGAGACGTCCGGCCCCTGCGAGCCGAACGCCACGCCGTTGCCGCCCTGCCAGTCGATGATCGACGATCGGTGGCGACGCTTGCCGTTGACGAGAATCAGCGTGTGGTCGGGGGCGAGGTTGCGGAGCATGGCGGGGCGGACCACCGTCGCTCCCCCGCTGATCGGCTGGCTGTTGACGCTGAACGACGGGACGATGGTGCGAAGCTGGTCCCTCAGGTCGCCCGCCCCGCGCCTGACGAGGTCCGCGGCCGACAGCACGTCGACCGGGACCGCCGACTCGGTCGCGCTGCGCGGCTGCGCGCGGGAGCCGACGACCACCGTCTCTTCCGCGAACCCCGCGAGCAGGCCCCGCATCTCCGCCGGCGACAACCCCATGGCCTCGATCTCGGCCGGCGTCATCCCGAGCGCGCGGCCCAGCTCTTCGACCAGGGCGTCCGCGGAGCGCTCCGCCTGTTCCTGCGCGCCGCCGCCCCGGGTTTCGGCGGACGCGTCGTCCGCGGGCATGATCGATGCCAGCCCGAGCACGGCCAGCATCAGGGCGACGCGCCACCGCGAGACTCTGGTCTCCCGTGCCGGTCGCACACGCTCAACCGACTGTGGAGCATGGCCCGCGCCACAATCGCCACCCTTCCAGTGCCGGTCCCGCCCCGGGAGCATCGCGCGGTCGAGCGTGTCTCCCGCGCTGATGACGGACGATGTCTTCACTCTTGCCTCTCCCTCCCCTGCCCCTCGCTTGATCCTCCGAGGACAAGACGTCTCCGCCGAGGCCCCACCAATCATGGTGGCAAGGGGTCAAGTTTCCCTAAGTTTTGCTTGCGTTAGTATAAGTTGGCAGACTATCTTCAAGTACCCCCTATTTGGGGGGCATCGCCAAGGACCGCGGTCGGTTGCCTCAGGAGACGACGGAAACTGGCGTTGATCCAGTTTCGTGGACGGGTTGACTATGCTGCCGGCGTCTGCCTCCGACGTTCGAACTCGGCGGGACTGATCTGGCCGAGCGTCGAGTGACGGCGCCGCTGATTGTAGAACGCCTCGATGTAGTCGAACAGCTCCATCTTGGCCTCGCCGCAGGTTCCGAAATGTTCGCCGAGCTCGAGCTTGACGGTGGAGAAACCAACTCTCCATGACCGCGTTGTCGTGACAATCGCCACGGCGGCTCATGCTCCCCAGCATCCCGTGGGCGGTGAGGACCGCCTGCTAGTCCTCGCTCGCGTAGGGGCTGCCGCGGTCGGAATGGTGCAGGAGCCCGAGCGGAGGACGACGGCGCTTCAGCGCCAGTTGCAGCGCCTTGATGACGAGATGCCGATCGTTGATGGCGCTGACCGCCCAGCCGACCACGAAGCGCGAGAAGAGGTCGAGAACGGCCGCCAGGTAGAGCTTGCCGCTGCTCCCGATCACGAACTCCGACGTGTCCGCCACCCAGCGCTGGTTGGGTGCGTCGGCGACGAAGTCCCGGTCGAGGACGTTCGCGGCGACCGGCTGGTCATGCTCGCTCATGGTTGTGGACTGGAACCGTTTCCGCGCACGAGCCCGCAGGCCCTCGAGCTGCATCAACCGCATCACGCACTTGCGACTGACGGCTTCGCCCTGCTCCCGGAGGTCCTCGTACACGCGGGGGCTGCCGTACCGACACCGGCTCGCCTCATGCGAGGCCCGGATCAACACCCGCAACCGCTGGTCCCGTCGAGCATGGGCCGAAGCCGGCCGGTCCCGCCACGCGTAGAACCCGCTCGGCGAAACCTGGAGAACCCGACACATCGCTCGGACGCTGAAGGAGGCCTTCTCCGCCTGGCTGAACGCGAACCTCACACATGGTCCTTGGCGAAGAAGGCCGCGGCTTTTTTTAGGATCTCCCGCTCCGTCCGAAGGGTCCGGTTTTCCTTCCGCAGCCGCCGCAGCTCCTCGCGTTCCTCCGACGTCAGGCCCGTCCGGCCCTTCGTCCGGTCGGCCCGCGCGTGCTCGACCCATGTCCGCAGGGCCGACTCCGTCAGATCGAGCTCCCGGGCCACCTGGGCGACCGATTTGCGCTCGTCGAGCACCAACCCGACCGCGCCCGCCTTGAACTCATCCGTGAACTGTCGCCGCGGTCGACGCGGCCTGCCTGTAGCTGCCATCGTGGACATCGTATCCGCCTTTTGGAATGTGTCCACGAATTCGGATCAAGCCCATGGGCGAGGAGCTGCAACGATGGGACGATCTACGGCGGCGCTTCACTAGTGGACTGTCGCTGAAGAAAGCTCCCCATGAGTGATGCGCTGCGCGGGGTTGGCGTACTTCCAGCGGAAGGGCCTCGCACGCTTCGCGTAGGCGTCGATGTACCGCCGCAGCTTCCGCGCCAAGTCCGCCGTCGACGTGAAGATGCCCCGCGACAGCACGTCCCGCTGTACCTTCGAGAACCACAGCTCCACCTGATTCAGCCACGACGAATACGTCGGCGTGAAGTGCAGCGTCACGTTCGGATGCTCGTCCAGGAACGCCTCCACCAGCTTCGTCTTGTGGGTAGACAGGTTGTCGAGGATCACGTGGATCTCCTCGTCGGGTGCGCGGGTCGCCACCACTTCCCCGAGGAAGCCCACGAAGTCGAGGCTCGTGTGCCGCGCCGTCGTCTTCCCCTGAACCTCGCCCGTCCGCACGTTCAACGCCGCGTAGAGCGACAGCGTGCCGTGCCGCTTGTACTCGAATCCGTGGCGCTCGACCCGGCCCGGCGAGAGCGGCAACACCCGGTCCCGCCGGTCGAGCGCCTGAATGGCGGTCTTCTCGTCGATGCAGAAAACGGCGGCATGACGGGGCGGGTCCAGGTAGAGACCGATGACGTCGGCGGCCTTCGTCTCGAAGTCGGGGTCGTTCGACGCCATGTAGCGCGCCAACCGGTGCGGCCGCAGGTCGGCCTCCTGCCAGATGCGCTGTACGATGTCCTTGGTCACGCCGAGGTGGGCAGCGAGGCGCCGGCAAGACCAGTGCGTCGACCCGTCTGGCGGCCGGCGCCGCGTGGCCGCCAGCACGCGGGCGCGCAGCCGCGCGGTCGACTTCCACGGCCGCCGGCCCCGGTGGCGGTTGGTCAAGCCCTCCACGCCGTGCTCCAGGAACCGCCGGCGCCACTTGGCGATGGTCGGTCGAGATACGTCGAGCTTCGTCTCCACCGCCCGTGCGGAAACGCCGTCGGCGAGAAGCAGCACGATCTTGGCGTGCTGGACGAATCCGGCGGGCAAGGCGTTCGAGCGGGCGATCTCCTTGAGGTCATCGCGCTGTGGGTCGGTCAGGTGGATCGGCTGTCCTTCAAACGGCATATACGTAGAAGACGACAGCCGTACGGGAAACGTTTATATGCGACGGTCCGCTAGCGGCCTCTGTCGGTCTGGTGTCCAATCATTGAGACCCTGCCGATGAAGGCGCCAGCGTTCGGGCCAGCCACTCCTGCACGATCTCAGCCGCCCGCTCCCACCCCGCGTCCAGCATCAAATCGTGCCCAAGCCCCGGAACGATCTTCCACTCCCCATGACATGCGTCGGCCGTAGACCTGATCTCGGACGGCGGAATGAGGTGGTCGAGCGACCCTCCCAGTACCAGCATAGGGGTGCCTCGGATGCGCTCTGGACTCGGCAGGTTGAACATCATCTCGAGATAGGCGCGGAAGGACTCACGCCCGATTCGCGCTGCGTACCGTTGCACTTGTTCTTCGCTCAGCTCAGGTGAGAAGAGGAACTTCCTGGCGAGCTCGGGCGTCGAGAACAGCGTGCTGGGCTCGAGAGTAAGATATACCCGCAGGAAAAGCCACGGATTCTGCAGGAACAGCCGCACGCCCGGGCGCAGCATTCCGACCACGGGCGACGGTGCGAGCAGTACCGCGGCCGGCGCGTCGTGGTTCTCGAGATACTTCTGCACGACCAGTCCGCCCAAGGAATGCCCGACGACAATCGGCGCGCGCGGCAATCCTGCGGCCACGCGGGCGACGTCGCTCACGTATTGCGCAACCGACGCCCACCGTAGACGTTCGAGGCCACCACTGTTCCCGTGACCCCGGAGGCTCACGGCGTACGAGCTGAAACCACGCTCGGCGAAGAAGTCCAGGAAGTGCTCGTCCCAGCACCACGCCGCGTGACACGAGCCGTGCACGAACAGCAATGGGGGCCGCTCCGATCCGCCGCCACACTGTCGTTCGAGTAGTTCTAGTTCCAGTTCACATTCCATGCGATAAGGGTACCGACACCATTCGTGTTGAAATACACGCTTAGCCTGGTCTGATCCCTCTGGTGTTCATGAAGCTGTAGAGCGCGGTCCGGGACACCCCCGTGAGCTTGGCGATGGCGGTCTTCGAGACGCCCAGCTCGAGGAAGCGCCGGATCTCGTCCTCCTTGCCGTCGAGCCGTGAGACGCCCAGCGAGCCCTTCGGGCGCCCGAGCTTCCGGCCCGAGGACTTGGCCGGGGCGAGGCCCTCGCGGGTGCGCTCCGAGATCAGGTCGCGCTCGACCTCGGCGAACGCCGCGAAAAGCGTGGTCATTACCTTCGTCTGGATGTCGCGCTTGCCCTCGACCAGGATGTTCTCCTTGAGCGCCACGAAGGCGACCCCGGCCTTGGCCAGCGCGTCGAGGATCGTCACGATCTGACCCAGCGACCGGCCGAGCCGCGAGAACTCGCTGACGACCAGGCGGTCGCCGCGCTGCAGGACGCTCGTCAGCTCGTCGAGCCGCCGGCGCTTCTCGGACGCCTGTCCGGAGGCGGTCGCCCCGATGAAGTCGTCGATGCGGCTTCGGGTATTGTATGTGACAGATGCACAATACGGAACGCGTCGTGTTCCATGCCGCTGAACTGTTCGGTCAGAACGCCCGTTTCTCTCGGACAGAGCCGTGCCGGTCTCCGACCCCGACGTCTCCCGCCCCCGCTTGGTCCGCGATGCCACGTTCCTCGAGGCCGACCCGGCGGCGTCGAGACGGAAACCTCCAACCGGACCGTCACCGCCGCCGCCGGCCCCGACGTCGAGCCCGACGCTCAACCGGCCAAGCGTGGCCGGCGACGCGTCGGGCGGCAGGTCGACATCCAGGCCGACGTCGCCCGCGCGAACCCGTTCACGCCGCTGCCAGACGGCACGGCGGACCACTGGCGCTGAAGGACCTGCACCGTGCCCGCGAAGGCGGTGGCTCCTTGCCATCCCCAACGCCATCAGCCAGCTCGAGCAGCTCGACCGGACCCTGCTCACCCGGCGCGATGTCGAGCGGCTCTTCGGCGTGTCGAAAGCCCGGGCGGCGACGCTGATGCAGACCTTCGGGGCGGAGCTCACCGGCAACCAGAGAACGCTGCCGCGGACGAAGCTCCTGCAGCAGCTCCGGAAACACCGCGGCCGGGCCGCGTTCCGCGTCGAGGAGGAACGTCGGCAGCGCCTGGTCGGCGAGCTCCGGCAGGCGCGGCTGACCGGGATCCGTGTGAAGCTGCCCGTCGAGTCCCTCGGCGGGAAGCTCGCGAGTCTGCCCGAGGGCGTCACCGTCGAACGGGACCGGATCGAGGTGCGGTTCGACGGGGCGAAGAACGCCGTGGAGCAGCTCTACGCGTTGGCGCATGCGCTCGTGAACGACTACGAGCGGTTCGAGGACTTGGTCGACAGGGAAGCCGGTGGGGGAGAGGTGGTGACGGAGTGACGACCGACGCTCTGGTGCCGCCGGCCGCGGAGCCGGCGATCGCGACGGGCGGGGCACGGGAGATCGTCCTGCCGCAGGTGATCGTCGACGCGGGCTCCCAGGCCACGGCGCGGTTCCTGGAGTTCTTCGCCGGCAGGATCGCGGCGAGTGGCGGTGGCGCCGTAGCGGCTGTCGGCACTCTGGAGACTGGCGCTGCTGCCCCAGGCGTTGCCGCGCTGCACGCGGCGCCCGCAGTCGCCCTGCCAGCAATCCGATGTCCACTCGGCGACATTCGACACCATGTCCGACAGGCCGGCCGGGTTGGAGCCGTAGGAGCCGACCGGGCACGTGCCTCGCGTGTCCGTTCGGTCGAAGTAGCAGCCGGGCTGAGATCCGGCAGCCGCCCGTGTCCACTCCGTTTCGCTCGGCAAGCGATACTCCGCGCCCGTCTCGCGGCTCAGCCACGATGCGTACTCCTGAGCGTCATCCCAACTGACGCACGTCACGGGGTGGCGGTCCGTCTGCGGATGGCCAGGGTCGCGCCAGGAATCCGGCGTCACGAAGAGCGACGCGTCACATCCGCCGCCTGCCCCGCCAGCCGTCGCCGCGGCGAACGCCCGATACTCCCCGACCGTCACCTCGTATCGCCCGAGCGCCAAACGACGCTCGGGCATCACCACCATGGTGGGGCACACGTCGCAGTCGCGGAAGACGTAACCCACCGGCCAGCGTGCAGCCCGCTCCTCTTCCTGCAACCTCACGTCTGCGGCATCGAGCAGCTCCAGCGCCTGTCGGTAGAACTCGCCCTCCCTGCCGGCGGCTACGAGGTACTCGTTGAGCGACTCCCCTTCGCTGGAGCCGTACTACACGATGCTCCCGTTCGAGGTCCACGGATCTGGACGGCGTGTGACAAGCGAGGATCTCCATGAACACGACGGTTCCAGGGCGCTGGCGGCGTCAGCGGAAACGCCTGCAGCAAGGGCGGACGATTTCGGCTTGGCTATTGCTCCTGTTCATGGCCGGCATGCCGGCATCGATTCTCGCGCAGGGCGACGTTGTCGCGCGGCCGGCTGACGGCGGGCCTGTTGTCCTGAGGGTCGACTTCGATGAGTCGCCGCTCGGCGACTACACGACGGCCGCGTTCCACGCCGACTGGCCCGATGCGGAGTGGGTCAGCGGCCTGGGAACGGGTCGGGCCGAAATAGTCGACGGCGCGTCCGCGTACTCCGGCCGTTCGTTGCGCCTGAAGTATCCGGCCGGCACGTATGGGTCCAGGAACCAGGCCATCCAGGCACGGATCGATCTGCCGCGGAGTTTCGAGGAGCTCCACGTGAGCTATCGCGTGCGCTTCGAGGACGGCTTCGACTTCGTCAAGGGCGGCAAGCTGCCGGGCCTCATGGGCGGCGCGGGCAACGTGGGCGGCAACCGACCGAGTGGCCGCGACGGATGGAGCGGGCGGATGATGTGGCGCCGCGGCGGAGACGCCGTCCAGTACGTCTATCATCCCGATCAACCCGGCATCTACGGAGAGGACTTCCGTTGGGAGCGTCGTTTCGAGCCGGGGCGGTGGCACACGGTAGAGCATCGCTTCGTGATGAACGACCCGAGGATGCACGACGGGACTCTCCAGGCCTGGTTCGACGGCCAGGAAGCCCTGTACGTGGACGACTTGCGGTTCAGGGACGTCGACAGCTTCGCCATCGACCAGTTCTACATCTCCACCTTCTTCGGCGGTGACGACAGCACATGGGCGTCGGTCGAGGACGAGTACATCCTGTTCGACGACATCATCATCTCGACTGCACGAATCCACCTGCCGCCAGCAACGGTCGTATCGATTCCCGACCTGCGTCTCGGTCTACGGGCTTCGCTCGACCTGGACCTGTCGCGCGCGTTCGTCGATCCCTACGGCCGTGCGCTGAGCCACGGCGTGTCGTCGTCGGCACCGGCGGTGGTGACGGGCCGCGTGGCGGGGGCCCGCCTGACGCTCACGGCGGTGGGTGTCGGCACGGCGGCGATCCGCGTGACGGCGACTGAACCGGGTGGTCTGAGCGCCACGCAGATGTTCACGGTGACGGTGGTTCCGACTGCGACCGCACCGTTCAGCGACGACCCGATTGTGCCGAGGTTGACGCCGGTCAAGGCCGTCCACTTCACGGAGTTGCGGGCGCGGATCGACGCCCTCCGGAGCGCGACGGGTCTGGCGCGGTTCTCCTGGACCGACCCGGCGCTACGGGCGAGGGAGACGAGGGTCAGACGCGTGCATTTGCTCGAGCTGCGGGCGGCCCTGGCCGAGGCGTACGGAGCGGCGGGTCGGGCGCCGCCGCGCTGGACGGACGCGTCACCGGCGTCGGGGTCGACGCCGATCCGGGCGCTGCATGTGACGGAACTCCGCGCCGCCGTGCTGGCGCTGGAGTTCCGCGCGGGCGGTGAGACGAAGCTCGACGTCTCTCGACCGACTGAGCCGGTGCCGAATCGGCCGGAGCGATCATCGCCGCCACCAGCGCAGTGAGCGCGATTCCCCTGCCGCCTCCGCGCGGACCCGCAAGGACCGGCTCTCCACCTCGACGATTCCGGGCACGCGCACGCGCCGGCGGTGGTGCGGTGGCCGTTCGAAGAAGCTCTGCCCCGCGCCGTTCAGGCACCTCCGTCGGTGACGCTCCCCGCGGGTGACGGCCTGCCCGAGCATCGGTACGCTCCTTGTCGAGGAGAGGCCCCCCGGCGACCAGGATCCAGACGTCCTCCCCTCCGGCCGTTCTGCCGGCAGCTTGCCCAACCTCGCGACGGCTAACGCATGAGAACCCAAAACCGGACACGGAATCTGCCGCCGCGTGTACGATCCCGGCACGCATGCCTAGACCCTCTAGAGCGCCCGTCGAAACGCTGCCCGGCACCTCCACGTCCGAGTGGCATCTCCTGGAGCGCGCGCGCGCGAGGGCAGCCCGTCGGCCGTCGGCGCCCTCTTCACGCGCTACTCGTCTGGCTCCGGCGATGGACGCACGGCCGCCTGCCGCGGTGGGTGCGCGGCGCCGTCGACACCAGCGATCTCGTGCAGGACTCGCTGCATCGCACGTTCTCGCGCCTCCCCGAGTTCGAGCCCGAGCACGCCGGTGCGTTGCGGGCCTACCTGCTGCGGGCGGTCGTGAACCGAATCCGCGACGAGATGCGTCGGGCCGCGTTTCGCCTGAGCGCCGTCGCGCCGGACGACCCGGTCCGGCTCAGCGACGGGGCCACGGCGCAGTTCAGGCAGCTCGTCGACGACGAGGCCTGGGGACGGTACCTGCAGGGCCTGAAGCGGCTGAACGCCCGCGACCGGCGGCTGCTCGTCGGCCGCGCCGAGCTCGGCTACGGCTACCGCCAGCTCGCCTTCACGGAACGCCTGCCCAGCCCCGAAGCGGTCCGCAAGGCGGTGGGGCGGGCGCTGGTGCGCCTGCTCGGCGCCATGCCCGATCCGTGACCGGGATGGGGCGCCGGCTTCGCCGGCAGCCGCCACGGGGCGGCCCGCAAGGCGGTGCGGCGGGCGCTGGTGTGTCAACGGGCATCGAGAACTGACGGTTATGACCAGCTGGTCATAACCGTCAGTTCTTGGAGGTCGCCAACAGTCAACCTGGACGGTGCGCAACGCGGCTCACGCGGTGGAGCGACTGCGTCGGAAGCTGGAACGGGCAGCACCGGGTCCCGTCTCGTGCTGCACGACAGTCGACGGCCGCGAGGCGAGCGAATCGAGCCACCTCGCCGCGACGAACCCCCTCGGCCAGGTGCCGTTACCGGGAGCGCGGCGTACCTGAGAAAACGCCACGCCGCACGACGCCCAGGATCTCCCACATGAACTACGACGACCACGCCCGCACGGTGTCCCGCTTGGCGGAATCGGTCTATGGTCAGTGCCTCATCAACAACGCGGAGCGCGGAGCCTACGTCGAGCACATGATCGCACCGACGCTCGAGAAGCTGCAGTGGCGTATGACTTGGCCGTGGGCCGCCTGGGATTTCAACCACTCAGACGGCGCCCGGATCGAGGTCAAGCAGTCGGCAGCCCGGCAATCGTGGCACCAGCGGCCTGATTCCGAGCCCCTACCCAAACCGTCCCTCGGGTGGTTTGGCATCAAGAAACCCAGTGAGGGCTACTTCTCGGAGAAGGGAACGTGGCAAGACACGCGGCTACAACGCCATGCCGACATCTACGTGTTCGCTTGGCACCCGGTAGAGGACTTGAGAAACGCCGACCGGCGGCGGCGCGCCGACCATCGCCGACGGGACCAGTGGAAGTTCTTCGTGGTTGCGGAAGATCGGCTGCCGGCGCCCAGAGACGGCAAAGCAGACGGCATAACCCCCGGACAGCTCGTCAAGTGCGACGGCGCTGTGCACTGCGTCTACGAGGAGCTAGCAGCCAACGTGGCCAAGGTGCGGGAATCCCTCGGTAGCTTGAAGGCGGACGTCGAGAGTGCAGACCCAGGGTTCCGATAACGGGGGGCGGGGACCGCGCTGGCGACGAGCCCGTCCGGACCTTCCAGCGCCCGAAGGACCGCTGGTCGCGGTTGCGGCGGTGGGCCGACGCCGTCGAGGAGCTCCGCGCCCTGCAGGCCGTACTCGTACCGCATGTGCAGGCTCCTCCAGAGCAACGGTACCACGACTTCGCCAGCCGGTCGGCGGCGCCGTCGCTGTTCGGCGAGGCCGGCCGCGCTCGGGGGCGACCGCCTCGGGACTCGCGGCCGCGGCCGCGACGTCGTAGCTGGTGGCGGCGACCTGGATCGGCCGCGCTTGGCCCCGGCCACGGGACCGGAAGCACGCCGTCGCCGCGGCGCTCGCCGGCCCCCGGCTCTGGATCGTGGAGCTCGGCAAGGTACACGGCGAGGGTGGCGCAAAGCGTCCGACCGTGAGCCAAACAAGTCGAAAGGTGGCGGCGGGTTCGGCAGGTGTTCGGGCCGATGGAGGCCTCCGTCGAGGTGGCGCGCGGTCCAGGAGCGTCGACCCAGGCAGTGGTCGCGGTCGCCGCCGCAGCCATCCCCCCGATGATGACCGCCAGCTCGCCGCTGGTCATCACGGCCGACCCCATATCGGGGCGGACGCGCCGTCCACCCCGACTTCGCCCCGGGTGCGGCGGGTCTCGTAGGGCGGAACGGTCGTTGAGCGAGCCCTTCGTCTGGTCGCCCGCGTCCCGAGTATCGCCAGGGGTTGCGATCAAAAATGCGCGCAGCTATTCTTGACTGTCGGCGGTGCCGGCTGACACGATGGCCCCCATGGATGGCCGGCAGTTCATCGCGAGGGTTCGCAAATGGGCGAGAGGCCGGAATCTGCCGGTGCGCTTCGTGGCGTCGCAAGGACCTGGATCACACGGGACGCTCTACGCGGGTGATCGCAAGACGACCGTCAAGGATCGGAAGAAGGACATTGGCAAGGGACTGCTCGCGAAGATGCTCCACGACCTTGGAATCGACGGGGATGACATCTAGACCCGAAGGCTGGAAATGTCTCGCACGAAGGGAACCGCCTCACCATGTCTGACACATACAACTATCCTGCCGAGGTCGAACGCGACGAGGACGGCCGCTATGTGGTCGCGTTTCCCGATTTCGGGTGGGGTGCAACGGATGGGGCGACCCGGGAGGAAGCGCTGGCCGAAGCCCGAGATCTGCTTCGCGAGCTGATCGCGGCGACGATGCGGGACGGCAAGGGCTTGCCCGAGCCGTCCCGCGCCACGAAGCGTCGGCCCCTCGTCGTCCCCCCGGTGACGATTGCACTGAAGGCGGCCCTCTACCAGGCGTTCCGCGAGGCAGGTGTATCGCAACGCCGCCTCGCCCGTGATCTCGACGTTGCCGAGAGCGAGGTCCGGCGCATGCTGAACCCGGACCACGCGACGAAGTCGGCAGCGATCGACCGTGCCTTGCGTCGGTTGGGCAAGCGCGTCAGCGTGACTGTCGGGGAGGCTGCGTAACGATCCCCCGGGCCCCCGGGCAGCACCTCGCAGCGCTGCCCGCCGCCTGGGCCGTGGTCGAGTGCTTGTCCACACGTGACGAATTTATCCTTTTAAAACGTATATTATAGTGAATGATTCTCCTTTTGGAGAGGACAATTGGCGATGGACGCGAAGCACCCTCGCCTGCGGAAGGCGTTCAGAGAGCAGCTCGCCGACTCCCTGCGGAAGCCGCTGCCCGGGCTCACACGGCGCCATGTCTTCGGGGCCGTGCGGTTCCCCGGCAAGGCCACGGCGGTGGTGGGGATGCGCCGGGCCGGCAAGACCACGTTCCTGCACCAGCTCCGCCAGGAGCGCATCGAGCAGGGGGTTCCCCGGCAGCGGCTGCCGTACCTCTCGTTCGAGGACGAGCGGCTTGCGGACCTGGACGCCGCCGACCTCGACCTGCTCGTCTCCGAGTACGGCCGCGCCGTCCCGGACCTGGATGACGCTGCGCCGGTAGTCTGGCACTTCGACGAGATTCAGGTCGTCCCCGGCTGGGAACGCTTCGTCCGTCGGCTGCTCGATGCCGACCGCACCGAGGTGCTCGTCACCGGCTCGTCCGCCGCGCTCCTGTCGCGAGAGGTCGCGACGGCCCTCCGGGGCCGCGGGTGGCGGGTGCTGATTCACCCCTTCAGCTTCGACGAGGCGCTCCGCCACCAGGGGCGGTCGGTCCCCGACGATGCAGCCGTGCTGACGGGCCGGGAGAGGACGCGACTTGAACGCGCCCTCCTGGACTGGCTCGGGGTCGGCGGCTTCCCCGAGGCGCAGGGGCTCGACGCGCCGTCGCGACATCAGCTTCTGCGCGACTACGTCGACGTGGCGATGCTGCGCGACGTGGTCGAGCGCCACGACGTGCGCAACGTCACGTCGTTGCGCTGGCTCGTGCGTCATTTGCTGGGCAACGCCGGTGGGATGTTCAGCATCGAGAAGTTCCACGCGGCGTTGAAGTCGCAGGGCATTCCGATCGCCAAGGACACGTTGCACCACTTCCTCGGGCACCTGGAGGATTGCTTCCTCGTCCGGATCGTCTGGATGGAATCGGTCTCGGAACGCCAGCGCATGGTCAATCCGCGCAAGGCGTATCCGGTCGACCCGGGGCTGATTCCGGTCTTCGACCGGACCGGCCGGGCCAACCTGGGCCATGCGCTGGAGACGGCGGTCTTCCTGGAGCTCGAGCGCCGGGGCTGCGAGGCGACCTACGTACGCACCCCCGAGGGTTACGAGGTCGATTTCCTGGCTCGGGACGCGACCGGTGAGACGGAACTGATCCAGGTCTGCGCCGACCTCTCGGACCCCGACACCGCGAAGCGCGAATGCCGGGCGCTCGCGGCGGCCGGCAAGCAGTTTCCGCGCGCCCGCCGGCGACTGCTGACGTTGACGCAGGACGGCCTGCCCGCCGATCCGCCCGCCGGCGTGGAGATGCAGAGCGCCTGCGAGTGGTTGTTGCAGGGCGCGCACCGCATCACCTCGCGGTAGCGGGAGGTAGCAGGACAAACGGAACGCAGGTGCCACGGCGATTCGATCCGTTCGCTGACGCGGAAGTCGGTTCTCGAAAGGGAGCGGCGGCGGCCAGCCGGTCGAACTGCGACAAATTTCGTCTATGATCGAAGTTATCCGTCGACTTGCTGTTATTTCGTCTGTGTTCTGAAGAATGGAGATCCGACGCCGCCACTACCTCGACCGCCTCC
The DNA here is from genome assembly GCA_965207615.1 of Vicinamibacterales bacterium. GTDB lineage: Bacteria > Acidobacteriota > Vicinamibacteria > Vicinamibacterales > UBA8438 > JAJEEA01. The sequence continues at coordinate 4,031,272 of CBDBMZ010000003.1, read as the reverse complement.
GCCAGTTACTGGACGCTCCCGCCATCACCGCGGTGACCGGCATCCGGCGGGCGGGCAAGAGCGTCCTCCTGCGGCAGTTCGCGGCCTCGCTGCGCGACGAAAGGCAGGTGGTCTACGTCGACAAGGAGTCGTTCGCGTTCGAATCGGTGCGGACGGCCCGCGATCTGATCGACCACGTCGAGTCCACCACGCGGCGGGGCGAGCCGCGGGTGGTGATTGTCGACGAGGTGCAGCAGATTGCCGACTGGGAACGCGCGGTCGCCTCGCTGAACGGCGAGGACGGCTCCGAGGTCGTCATCTCCGGCTCCAACGCCACGCTCCTGTCGGCCGAGCTCGCGACGCTGATCGCCGGCCGCTACGTCACGCTGCAGGTGTTCCCGCTGACTTTGGCGGAGTTCGGCGAGCTGTACCGGCAGCGTCCCGGCGCGGCGGCCGACGACGCCGAGCTGTTCCGACTCTACCTGCGCATCGGCGGCCTGCCCGGACTGCTCCACACCGACCTGAGCGACCTGGTCGTCGACCAGATGCTGGCCGACATGGTCAGCACCATCGTCATCCGCGACGTGGTCCGCCGCCACCGCATCCGCGACGTGGCCCTGTTCGAGGCGATCACGCGGTTCGCGGTCGACAGCGTCGGCAGCCTGGTGTCCGCGAAGCGAATCGCCGACTTCCTGAAGAGCCAGCGCAGGACGACGGCGGTCGACACGGTGCTCAACTACCTCGCGCACCTGGGCGACGCATTTCTGCTGACGCCCGTTCCCCGCTTCGATCTGCAGGGGCGAAGGCTGCTGCAGGTGAACCGGAAGCACTACCTGGGCGACATCGGCCTGCGCAACGGCATCGTCGGCTACCGCGAGAGCGACATCGGCGGCGTCCTGGAGAACCTGGTCTTCCTGGAGCTGCGCCGCCGCGGCTACACGGTCACGGTCGGCGTGGCGGGACCGCGAGAGATCGACTTCGTCGCGGAACGGCGGTCGGGTCGTCGCTACGTGCAGGTCGCCTACCTGCTCGAGTCGCCCGCCGCCATCGAGCGCGAGCTCGCGGCTTTCGCAGCGGTTCGCGACGCCTACCCCCGGGTGCTGCTCTCGCTCGATCCGCACCAGCCCGCCGACCTCGAGGGCGTGCGACACCAGTCGTTGACCGACTTCCTGCGCGGTGCCCCGCTCGGTGCTTCGATGGACGACGGGCAATGATGACGTGTCGGCTGGCGGCTGGCGGAGACAGTCGTCAGCGGGGCGACAGGCACTGGTCGACTGCATGCGTTGGGCGCGGTACAGTGGTGGCGTTTGGCCGGCTGACGGATCCGACCCGGCGAGTTGTCGACCGTGTCGTCTTGACGAGCGGCCGCGCGGTCCTGCAGAGGTCTCAGATGAACGTGACGCTCAACCTGAACCGCGAACTCGGACACCGCCTGCGACAGGCAGCCGAACATCGCGGCGTGTCCGTCGAGGCGTACACTGCCCAACTGCTTGAACAGCACCTGCCAGGCGAGGGTCGGCGTGCGGATCTCGTGGCTGTGCTTCAGTCCTGGATGGACGAAGAGGATGCCGGTGAACAGCGAGCAACGGGCGACTACCTCGTTCAGGCACTGGACGAAGACCGTCTGTCCGAGCGCCCGCTCTTCCCGGCGGAGCAGAAGGGTGCCACGTGGTGAATTCGGTCGTCGCGCTCGACGCTGGACCGCTGGGCTTGGTGACCAACCCGAAGCGGTCGCCCGAGAGCCTGGCATGCGCGCGCTGGCTCCAGGGGCTCGTTGCGGGCGGCTCCCGGGTAGTTCTGCCAGAAATCGCCGACTACGAGGTGCGCCGCGAGCTGGTGCGGGGGCGCCGGGTTCAAGGACTCCAACGCCTCGATGCGCTTGTCGACCTGGTTGAGTACCTGCCCCTCACGACAGCGGCGATGCGCCTAGCGGCGGTATTCTGGGCAGAGGCTCGTCAACGGGGACGACCGACCGCCGACGACCGAGCGCTCGATGGCGACGTCATTCTGGCCGCACAGGTCGCTACCTTGGAGTCGGCAGACGGCATCGTCGCCACGACGAACGTCGGTCATCTATCCCGCTACGTTCACGCAGCGCTCTGGCGCGACATCGGCCCCGACTCCTGACCGCGCTGGCCCCGCGGCTGGCTCCAGCTCGGACTCGGTCGCAACACCGGCTGACGACAGGGTAGAGGAAGCCGAGATGGACCTCGCGAGGCCGATCGCCGGCCGCTACGGGCGGGACCGGTAGCGGCTCGAGCAATCAGATCCTCACACCTCTCCTGCCCAGCCCGCGGCCGCGGCCTTGTTCAGTTCTTCGATGGAGCGCCGGCGCGTTGGCGACGTCGCCAGCATGCCGAAGATGGTCGTCACGGGCTTGCCCGGTTTCGCCCGGACCTGCATCCGTCCGTCCCGCAGCAGATCGACGTCGATCTTGTCGCTGGGGCGCACGCCAAGGTGTTCAAGCACTTCGGGTTCAGGGCCACGGGGATTGTCGCCGGGTCACCACAAGCGGCGGATCCCGTATCAGAGGAACGCGTGAGTATCGAGCAGGATTCGCACGGCCCGCTATTCACCTTCCCACAACTTCAGCTCCTCTTCCGGCAGAGGCTCGAAGAAGGCGTCGGTGATCTTGATCTGGCCCTTCATGGTGCCGAATTGCCGCTTCCCCTTGGGCTGGCAGCGCACCAGCCGGGCGACGGGCCTGCCCCGGCGGGCGATGACGACCTCCTCGCCCGCCTCGACCTGCGCCAGCAGTCGCGACAGTTGGGTCTTGGCTTCGTGGACGTTGACGACGGGCATCGGCGGCCTCCCGGGATGGCTCCTCGATTCAGCCAGATAGGGGACTAGATGTCAACCACGACCGGGTCAGGCAACGGGGAAGTTGACATTCGGTTGCGGTTGACATACGGTTGCGGGTGGAGACGCACATGGTTGGCGCGAGCGATACGAGTCGATCCATCGAACCCGAAGAGGCGGCTGATCGCACGTTCGCAGCGCACGGCCAGAACAGTGTTTGGCTCGACGTGTTTACGGAACGCCTCGATCGCCTGCGTCGCGGGGCGTCGTTTGCACGCACCGTCCAAGTCTGGGGGCTGAGCCAAGCCGAGGCGGCGCGGCTGTTCGGCGTGAGTCGGCAGGCCGCCGCCAAGTGGATGCGACAGGGGGCACCGCCTGAGCGCGCGAGCGCGATGGCGGATCTGTCCGCCGCCACGGATCTACTCGTACGTCATCTCAAACGTGACCGCATCCCGGCCGTGGTGCGACGGCCGATCCCGGCCCTCGGCGGCGAGTCCCTCGTGGCGCTGTGGGGGCGAGGCGAGACGCGGACGGTGCTGACGGCCTGCCGCGGCATGTTCCGGTTCGACCGGGCGCACACCTGACCGTGGAGTTGCTGCGCGAGACGGTACCCGACGCCCACGTCTGGTGGCGCATCGCGGATCCGGGTTGGGCCGACCCGCTCGATCCGAGCTTCGCGCAGCGTAGCGGCGGGCGCTGGAATCCGCCCGACAGCTTCCCTGTGCTTTACCTGAACGAAGACGTTGCAACGGCGCAACGCAATCTTCGCGCCTTTATCGCCCGGTGGCCGTACGAACCGGAAGACCTGCGTAACGACCGGGGGCCGATGCTGGTCGGCTGCGTCCTGCCACGCCGCCAGGTCGTCGGCGATGTCCATTCACCGGCCGGCATTGGCGCCGCCGGCCTGCCGCACACTTATCCCTTGGCCGAGGACGGGGCACCGGTTCCGCACACGCGCTGTCAGCCCATCGGCATGGAGGCCAGGGCTGCCCGCCTACGCGGTGTGCATGCCCGCTCGGCGCAATCGAGGGACGGTGCCGGCCGGGAGCTTGCGTGGTTCCCGGCGTCCGCTCGTAGCATCGCCCGGCGCGTCGGGGGCATGGTGTTCACGGCGTGGTTCAAGCCTTGACTCGTCTTTGACATCAGTCGGTTGCCGGCCCGCTCTTCGCCCACAAGGTCAGCCGGAGCTCGTCGCCGAACAGCTCGTACTCGGGCCGCCGGCCGGAATGCGCCTCGCCGTTCCGGAGGATCTTCCGCACGCCTTCGCCTCGCGATTCGAGGAACACCTGGTCGGTGCGCTTGCTGCGGATGCGCGAGAGGAAGCTGACCAGGAGCTGGTTGCGAGTGAACGTGCGGTAGGGCATCTCGTCGAGGGTGATGGTGTTGGGCAGCCCGCCGGGGCTGTAGAGCTCGAGGCGGTCGCCGAACAGGAAGAGGCGGATCTTCGAGCCGGCGATGGCGTAGTCGCGGTGAGCGACGGCATTGACGATGGCTTCGTCGACGACATCCAGATCGTACGGCGGGTCCGAGCTGCCGGCCGGCCGGGCGTGGGTCGGGTGCCGCATGAACTGGGCGGCGAAGGCGACGGCGGCGTCGATCTGGTCGGGCGCCCGCCCGGCGAGGCGCTCGGCGTGGACGAGGTCGTCGGAGGACAGGCGCTCACCCGAATAGCACGCCGCCTCGATCGAGCCGGAGGCGAGGAACTCGGTGGGTTCCGTGCCGAAGGTCAGCAGGCCGGCGACGGTGGGGCGGTCGACGCCGCCCTCGTCGCGGAGCGTCACGCGGGTGTTGCGGAGCAGGTCGAGCCAGGGGATGGTGGGCGAGCGTCCGAAGAAGGCCTCGAGTCGGTGGCGGTTGAGGTGGTCGACGGTGGCGGCCAGGACGGGCTGCCCGTCGAACACGTATTCGCGTCCGCGCTGTTGGACCAGGCGGGCGAGCTCCGGGGGCGTGAGGTCGCGCCTCGTGGAGCCGACGCGCAGGTAGTAGCGCCCGCCGGACGTGCGGTGCACGTAGAGGTCGCGCGGTACCTCGGCCAGAAGCACGTGCCGTTCCTCGCCGGTGGACGCCGGGAGGAGGACCTTGCGCAGAGTCGGTCGAATCGGCGGCTCGCAGTTGTGCGAGGCGATGCTGGCGATCCACCGCTCGACCGCGTCGAGGCGCGCCGGCGGGATGCCGGCCACGGCGCCGGAATCGTCTACGCCGAGGAAGACGGTGCCGCCGTCGGCGTTCGCGAAGGCAACCAGCTCGCCCGCGAGGTTCTCGGTGTCGGGGGACAGGACGCCGCGGTCGCCGAGGCCGCCGAAGGCGCTCTGCCAGCGTCGGCGGCCGGACATACATGATGGTCGTGGTGTGGCCGCCCGACTTCACGGGGACGCTGCGCGGCCTCACGCCGACGTTCTATGTGCCCCTACATGGTGGTCGAGAAGCTCGTCGGATTCCGCATGTTCGACCGGCGCGGCAACCGCTCGCTGTTCGCCAAGGCGCGGCGGCGGCCGGGCGCCGCGCGACCGGAGGCCGAAACCGCCGTCGGGGCGGTGGCCGCGCAACTCACCCGGGACCGCATCGAGAACTGGGACCCGGCCGGGCAGTTCGTGGTCCTGCCCCTCACCGACGTGCTGCTCGTCCGGCCGATCGACGTCTTCATCCGAGTCGCGGGCTTGGCTGCTGATGGCGGTCGTCGGGCTCGTGCTGCTGCTGGCGCGTACCAATCGAGATCGCGGTGCGTCTGGCGCTCAGTGTCTCGCGCGGGTCCCCTGGTACCGCGGCTGCTGACCGAGACGACGCTGCTCGGCCTGCTAACCGGCCACGGGGACGGGGCTCGCGGTCTGGCTGCTCGACATGGGGACCCCCGCATGCCCCTTGGTCTCCGTCTCGATGCGAACGTCCTCGCGTTCACGTTTGACGTGTCGCTCGTGGCCGGCGCCTTGCTGGGCCTGGTGCCGGCTTTGCAGAGCACGCGGCCGGTCGTCTCCGGCGCCCTCCGGAGCGACAGCGCGGGGGGCGGGCAGCCAGACCAACTCCTCCGCAGCTTCCAGCAAGGGCTGGAACGACAGGAAACGGCGTTGGTCGCCTACGCGGACGAGCGGCGAGATTGTACGGCCGCCTGCCCGCAGGTGTACGTCCGGCATTCGTGTCGACCGCGTGCTCGCCCCGACCCCCCGGCTTGACGAGCGGGACGGACGGATCCTCCAGATGACCACCACAAGTGTGCAGCGCCTTCACCATCGGGGCGCGGGCGTCCTGGAGATGCCCCGCTGGATGAGTTGCTCCCGCGTGCGCTTTGCCGCACACGGACTTCACGCTGGCTGCACGCATGCTCTCAGGCAGATCTTTGTCCCACGGCCTGGAAACGCTCTTCTCCAAGAGGGCCCAGAGTCAAGGGTCGATGAACAACTCGGGGCTCGCTGTCAGTCGGCACGGGTCCATCCTCAGTTGCCGTTCCCACGCCGCTCGCGCACTTCCCGCCTTCAACCGCAATATCCACCGGCCGCCTTGACACGAGACGGTCGACCCAGACACAATGCTCTCGATCGTGCTACCGTCTACCGTACATCGTCCGTCGCGCCCGAGACCATGTCTCCTGCGCCACTTCGACCCAAGATACAGGAACGGACGCCCACACGACCCCAGAGATAACTCGACCGTCAGGGCCCAGCACCCCCGAGTGCCCAACCGCGGCCCGCTGTCACGGCTGACTTGCACAACCCCCCAGTGAGCAGGAGGTACCGATGTCTGGAGGAGGCGGCGGCACCAGCACCCCGAGTCCGAGACCCCCCACCCGAAAACCAGAAGGCTCCGGCAAGGGCCCGCCGAACGGGGGTGTGTCCGACGACCCCTGCGACATCACCGAAGTTACGACCTTGAATTCGCCAGACCGGACCGTCATAGCGACTCTCCGGGAGGGAGACGAACTCGTCATCGAGCTCCAAGAGGGCCCTCCGCGACGATTGCTCGCGAGGCATGGCGACAACGTTGCTGGTGCAATCACCTCCGCAAGAAGCGCCGCACTCGTACAGTGCCTGCGGCAAGGCAGGGACTACTTGGCGGTAGTCCATTCGATTCACGGCGGACTGTGCCGCGTAACGATACAGCCAAGATGAGTGCCCTCACCGTGGTTGGCGGACTCTATCGCGAACGTTGCGTCTGGCCGGACTGGAATCAAGTATTCGGTTCTGGAGGGCGCGCAGCCTCGGCTTTGGTCAGCCACATCGACGCCGTCGCCTTCCGAACGTACGCTTCGGCCGCTGCCGCCGCTCAGTTTCGACTTCAAGCCGATATAGACAACCTGGAGTTCTACAGCCAACCGGTTGAGCAGTTCATCTCGTTCGACTACCTACATAGTCTGTCCACACCTATGATTACTCCTCCCCACTGGCAGGTTGCGGAGCACGATCCAATTGACGTATGTGCCGAAGTCGTACTGCGATTCGGGATGTTGGAGGGAACAGCGCGCGTGACGGCGAAGCGTTGCGTCTATGACCCACAATCAGCATTTCGCCCCGAACCCTTCTCGGAAAACGGGAGCTACGCCGAAAGGCTCGCGATCGTAGGCAATCGGAGAGAGATATGTACATTGGGTCGCAGCCCCGACCTTGCCGACGCGAGCAATCGCCTTCTGGACGAAGGTGCTGAGATCGTCGTCGTGAAATGCGGGGTCGAGGGGGCTCAAGTTGTCACAGCGAGCGAGACCGTATCGGTGCCGCCCAACAGGGCCCGTCACGTATGGTCCATCGGGTCCGGGGACGTATTCGCCGCCGTTTTTGCCGCCCGCTGGGCGGTTCACGGCGATCGACCCGAAGATGCGGCGGCGTTGGCGTCCGCCGCGGTGGCCGTGTATGCCGATACCATGGCGCTTCCCGCTCCGTCGCCCGAAGCCCTTCGCGCTGGCGCTGTTCCCACCAGAGCATGCGGCGGCCAAGCCTATCTTGCGGGACCATTCTTCACCATGAGCCAGCGTTGGCTCGTCGACGAGGTGTACCGAGGCCTACAAGAGGTTGGGTTCCAGGTATTCTCCCCATTCCACGACGTCGGCCTTGGACCTGCGAGTGACGTTACACCGGCCGACATAGGCGGACTGCAGGCAAGTGACATCGTCTTCGCACTCCTCGACGGGCTAGACAGCGGGACTCTATTCGAGGTGGGCTACGCGCGCGCGATTGAGAAGCCGGTGTATGCCTTTGCTCAGAGTGCTTCGACGCAAGACCTCAAGATGGTCGAAGGCTCTGGTTGTCGCGTCTACACCGATCTCGTCACCGCTCTGCACCACGCAGCCTGGAGAGTATGAGCCGGTCGGCGATACTCCTGTCCGGCGGGATGGACTCCATCGCCGTCGCCCATTGGCACCGGCCGGCGTTGGCCATCACTGTCGACTACGGTCAGCTTCCAGCTCCTGGAGAGCTACGAGCTGCGGCTGCCGTGGCCGAACAGCTCGACATGGAACACGAGGTCATTACCACCGACCTGCGCGCGCTGGGAAGCGGGGATCTAGCCGGCCGCGAGGCGATCGGTGTCGCACCAGTGCGGGAATGGTGGCCATTTCGGAACCAGATGTTGGTCACGCTTGCCGCTATGCGAGGCCTGGAGCTTGGGGTGACACGGTTGCTGATCGGAACAGTCAAGGGTGACGGGGCGCACGGCGACGGGCGGCGCGAGTTCATTGCGGCAATGGACGGCCTCTTGAGGCTCCAAGAGGGCGAGATGCGTCTCGAAGCGCCCGCCGTAGAACTGACCGCGCCAGAGTTGGTCCAGACGTCGCAGAGTCCCCTGGAGCTGCTGGCTTGGGCCCATTCTTGCCACGTGTCCGAATACGCGTGTGGCGGGTGTCGGGGCTGTTGGAAGCACCGGGAGACCTATGAGGCTTTGGGTATTCCGCCGTACTGACGAGAATCCGCGGCCGAAGAGAATCCCAGACACGAGGCGGCCGCAGGTGAGGTGGCCGGTGAGCCGCACGCTGGACTGCGGCAAGATCGCGGCCCCGTTGAACGAGACCTTTGTCGCGACGCTGGAGACGCGACGGTCACAGCGCGTGATGACACGCGCCCCGTTTCGGGAGATCGTCAACGCCGTTGCTTTCGGCACCCGACCGAGAGAGACGATGCCCCATGATCCCTTTGGGCGGTCGCGACGTCCGAGTGCATCAGCGGGGGCCATCCACCCGATCGACGTCCTGCTGGTTGCTGGGGAGTCGCGGGTCTTTCGGTATGTGCCGACCACGAACCGACTGGAAGGCCTGCGGGTTGGACAGCCCGACGATGTGCGGGAGTTCATACGCGATTGCCGCCAGGTGCTGCCGGGGGCTTCGGGAACGCCGATTGTTTTCGCGGGCCAAGTGAGTTGTGTGGGTGCCCTATATCAGCGACCTGAGTCTCTGCTGTGGCGGGATGGCGGTGCACTAATGCAGACCCTGGCCCTCGTGGCGACGGCGTACCGGTTGGCATTCTGCCCGCTGGGGATACTGGGGACCCCAGTAGTAGAGGCTATTGGGCTGTCGAGAGAGGTCGTGGCCGTGGGCGCGGCAATGATCGGCCGCCATTGCGAGGCGTAGCGGTGATAGTCGTCGCGGGCCTGCGTCGGTTCGCAACGATAGGTCCGAGACGTCGCATGTAGTCCCAGATCAAGGAGTCGAGCACCGACGGGCGGACGTCGAGAGCTGCGGCGAAGGCCAAAAACGCCGACTCTAGTCGGCGATAGTGTCGTTGCGGCTGCCAAGACGCGGAAAAGAGTCCAAGGTGATGTCCTGCCCTTAGGATGTGAACGTCAATGATTGCGACCGAGTCCGAGGAGCGGTGGTTGCGAACAGCCCAGGAAGCGGTTTTTGGACCGACCCCTGGCAGTTTCGTTAGCAGATCTCTCAGAACGACGTCGGACGTTGGGGGAGCGATGCGGCGGATGGCCTTTAGAGACGCGGAGAGGTAGCGGGCCTTTTGGTGGGGGAATCGATAGCGTCGCATCACGCCGAGCGGCGTCGGGAATGGTTCCGAGAGCGCACGCTCGATTTCGGCGGACGACGGCACCCCATCAAGCAAGCCGCGAACGCGGAGGCGTCTGAACGCCGCGAGGCCCAGCTCGGCCGGCATGCCGTAGCCGCCGAGAAGACACGCCGCGAGTTCCTCCGGGAGGGAGCGGCCGAGCCGGAGGTCGCGATAGGTCCCGAGGTGTTCATGTTGCCAGGCTTGGCCCTTCCAGTAGGCCGGCGTCAGGAATTCGTCGAACGAACCCCACGGGATCCCCGGCATGACGTCACTGGCCGCGGAAGGGAGTTGGAGGCGGGTCGTGACGCCGTCGAGCACCGCGTACATTTTCTGCATTGGGTTTTCCTTGAGGAGCGCAAGGCGCATCGGGACGGCGGCGGCGGGAGTCGAGAAGCGGCGAGTCGTGAGACGCCGCGCGAGTTCCTGCAAGGGAGGATGGCGGTACGGTGGATTCGGATCGCCCACGAGTACAGTTATCGGCAGGTGAAGCGGTCGGAAGAGAGGTCAACGGCGGACGATCGTTGCGGGGGCGGCGGAACACGAGCTTTTCGGGGCCGGGCAGGGGAGCGTCGGCTTGGGTGGTGACGACGCGATGAGCCGCTACGCCGCGGAACGGCGCAAGTACCTCGCTCGCACGGCGGTCGACAAGGAGGTGGCGGGCGCCTACGCGACAGTGGGCGGACGGACAAGGCGTAGTGGTGGTCCGCGGCGGGGCGCTACAGGCCCCGGGCGTCGCTCACGGTCGCTCGCCCCCGGCGGATGGCTTCCGACGACCGCCCACCTCAGCGCCGGCCAGGGACAGGCGGTCCGCCGGGAGCACGATGTCCGCTCTCGGACACCTGCCTCTCCCGGACACGGGCGCCCGCCAGCAGGTTGCGCATCGCGTAGTTGCCCTCGTGGCACGCGTACTCGAACAGGGGAGCGGTGCTGCGCTTCATCGGAATCGCCGCCGTGAACGGCCGCGTGAAGCTCGTCGGGTCGTCGATGGTGAACTCGTAGAGCAGCGTGTCCACGCCGGCGAGCCGGAACCGCTCGGTCAGGCGCAGCGTCCGGCCCGTCCCGATCGCGAGGCGCGTGAAGGGGACGAAGCTCGCGGTCTTGTCGCTGAAGTTGGTCGTCTCGACCACCAGCGTGTCACCCTCCCAGCGGCCGCGCGAGCTGCCCGTCCACTGACGGATGCCGTCGGGCAGCGGGTCGCGGCCGTCGAGCGGTACGATGCGCGCCTCGTGCACCATCTCGGTGAAGACGACCACGTGGTCGGGCGTCTGGAAGAGCTGCAGGTTCTGGTTGTAGCGGCCCCGGGGCGAGACGGGCACGATCGGCGGGCCGGAGTTGAAGCCGAGCAGGCAACGCTCGGCGAGCCCGCGGTCCTCGGGGCCGTCGAGCCCGATGCCGCCCACCATGAACCGCACGGGGCGGTCCCGCGGCGCGGCGTGGTCGCCGTCGGCGACGGCGAGCTGCCGTGGCGCCTCCGGCCGCGGCGACGGAATCCTGCCGTGCGGGGGATCGACGATGAGCGACGTGCGCCGGTCGTCGACCACGCTGACCACGCGGTCGTTCCAGAAATCGTTGTAGCTGACGATGCTGCCGCCGGCCGGCAGCGGCTCCGTCCGGATGCCGGTCGGTCGGTCCGCCTCGATGGCCTGCTGCACCGCGGCCGCCTCGATGGCCGCCGCTTCCGCCGGCGTTAGTTGCGGCTGGCCGGCGCGAGCCTCCGGCCGCTCGAGCGGCGTCAGGGTGCGGAAGTCCCAGACGCCCTGGAGATCCGGCCGGCCGTCGGCGAGGCGCGGCGGCTCGAACCCGGTTTGCGCCGCGACCGGCGCCGCCATGCTCGATGCGGCCACGAGGAGAATCAGAACGACGGCGCACCTCGGCTTGCTCATCGCGAGCTCCTCGATGTGTGGAAGCCGTGCGCTCGCGCACGGACCCAAGGGTGGTCCGTCGGCCCCGCCGCCGCGGCGCGCGCGGTGTCGGGCGCGAGCTCGAGCTCGCCGACCGGGCCCAACGGGGATTATGGGCCGCTGCGCGCCGTCTCCTCGACGACGCGCAGCTCGAGCCGCTTGCCGACGGCCGCGAGCGCCTGCTCCAATTGATCGAGGCGCGAAGCATGGCGCACGTCGAGCACCCGGTCGACCTGCGGCAGGTGCCAGTGGAGCCGCCGGCCGAGCTCGGCCTTGTTGACCTGCCGCACCAGCATCGTGTTGTAGAGCTCGACCTTCGCGACCAGAAGCGGCGGCAGCGGCACGGTTGGCGCCATCGCCCCGTGTTTGGGCGCGGAAGGTGACGGAATCGGCTGCCGATGCCGCATGTACGCCCCGATCATGCTCGTCAGCGCATCGACCGCGCGTGCGAGGGCCTCGTCTTCGTCGTCGCCGTACGTGTGCGCCGGCAGATCGAGGAAGTCAACGAGGACGTGGCCGCCCTCCGTGGTCAGCGATACGGGGTAGCGCCACATCGGAACCGCCCTCCTACGTCGGCCCCTTCAGGCCGAGGTCCTCGAAGCAGCGGATCAGGTGGTGCTTGCCGATCACGTTCTGCCCGCCGACATTGAGCCCGGCAGCAGCGCCAGGAATGGGTGGACGTCTGTGGAGGTCCTGGGCATCGCGATCTCGGCTCGAGCATCCAGCGCGAGTACCGTGATTCACCGGCGTGCAGACGCCAGCGTATCCCCGGGCGGCACGAACCCGAACACCTCGCGGTCCCCGGACGCCTCGAACAGCGCCTCGTCGAGCGGGATCCGCTCCGTGGAGATCACCCGCAGCTCGTCGACCCCTATCGAGCGGCCGTCCTCGTCCGTCGTCACGAAGCTGCTCTCCAACGCAAGCGGCCAGAGGGCGTCGTCGTGGAACGACGTCAGCCATACCTCCCTCGTGGCGCGCCATCCGGTCTCGAAGTCGACTACTGCTCGGAGCCCCTCGACCGCGAGCTCCCCGACGAGTCGCTCGCCCAGGCTCTCTCGGCTCTCCACGGCGGTGTCGTAGTCGTGCGACGGGCGGCCGTACCGCAGCACATTCACGAGGGCCTTCGCGAATCCCCACGCCCGCGCGGCAAGACCCACCGGGGCCTGCGCCCGGCGTCTCATGACGATCCGCTCGCGGGCTCCCGGGAGGCGGATCTCGGAGACCAGCTCTCCGCTGGCCATCTCCAGCCTGTCGTGCCGGTACCGCCCGTCGTCGGCGAAGAAGTGCGAGCCCGCCTCGACGAGCATCGGCTCGCCACCGAACTGCGACCGTGTGTGCTGGTAGTCGGCCCGGACCACCTGGGCCGACGCCGGCGCCGTCAGAGCCAGCAGAGCTGCGGCAAGGACCGTTCCTCTCATGGTTCCCCCTCGGTGTGCGCTGCCGGTCAGGTTCAGCCCGCCTCCGAGCGTCCGCGTCGGCCTCCGCATCCCGGTTGTGCACCGGCTTGTGCCCGGGCGCGGCACGTCCGCCGGCGCGACATCGGCCACCCTCGACTCCCGTCCCGAATCATCGCACAGGAAGCGTGGTGGACACACGGACTGTCCCGCGGTCGGGACCGTGACCGTCCGACGATGCCGCTCGGCGCCGGGCCGCAATCGGCCGTCATCCCTTTGCCGTTGCCGGCTTGCTTCTGCACTTCAGCCTCGCCGTCGGCTGCGGCGAGGCTCGCCGTCCAGAACGGCGACGGAGGCTGAAACTCTCATGGCCCCGTCGTGATGCGCCGCAGGCCGCCGGAATCCGCGTTTCCGACGTCCTCTTGACATCTAGAGAAGCTGTGAGCTAGCGTTCCTCTAGATGGCTAGAAAACAGGACGACCTTCGAGGATCGCTCGACCTGGTGATCCTGAAGACGCTCTCGCTCGCGCCGATGCACGGCTGGGGCATCGGCCAGCGCATCCGGCAGATGTCGTCGGGGGTGCTGGCGGTCAACCAGGGCTCGCTGTATCCGGCGCTCCAGCGCCTCGAGAAGCAGGGGCTGATCGGCAGCGACTGGGGGACGACCGACAACCACCGGCGGGCGCGCTACTACCGGCTGACGCCGTCGGGCCGGCGGGCGCTTGGCGACGAGATCGACAGTTGGCAGCGCTTTGCCGAGGGTCTCGGCGCGGTGTTGCGGAGCACGTGATGCGGTGGGTATACGCGGCCCGGGCCCGTCTCCGCCTGCTGCTGTTCCGTGAAGAGGTCGAGCAGCGGATGGACGAGGAGTTCCGTTTCCATCTCGACATGGAGACGGAGCGCCTGGTGCGCGAGGCGGGAGTCGACGCGCGGGAAGCGCGCCGGCGGGCGCGCGCGGCCTTCGGCGGCGTCGACGCGCACAGGGACGCGGTGCGTGACGGCCGCGGCTGGGCGTGGCTGTCGGGACTGCGGCGCGACGTGCGCGACGGCATCCGGTCGCTGGCGAAGCGCCCGGCGTTCACGGCGGTCGCCGTTCTCTCGCTGGCCCTCGGCATCGGGGCCAACAGCGCCATCTTCAGCCTCGTCAACGCGGTCATCCTTCGCGAGTCGCCGATCGAGCGGCCGGAAGAGGTGGTCAACCTCTACCTGCACCAGGCGTCGTTCGAGTTCGGCACGTTGTCGTACCCCGACTTCGAGGACGTCCGCGACGGCACCGCCGAGGTGTTCAGCGACGTTGCGGCCTCGCACTTCGTACCGTTGACGATCGACCGCGGCGAGGGTGGAGGCGTCGGCCTGGCGCCGGCCGAGGCGGTCACCGGCAGCTACTTCCCGATGCTGGGCATCGAGGCGGCGGTCGGGCGCACCCTGCTGCCGAGCGACGACGTCTCGCGCGGCGGGCATCCGGTCGTGATGCTCGACCATCGACACTGGCAGAGCGCGTTCGCCGGCGACCCCGACGTCGTCGGCCGCGAGATGCGCGTCGGCGGTCGCGCCTACACGGTGATCGGGGTGGGGCCGCCCGACTTCGAGGGCACCGTCCGCGGCCTCGTGCCGACGTTCTACGTCCCGTACATGATGGCCGAGGAGCTGGACGGGTTCCCCCTGTTCGACGAGCGGGGACACCAGTCGCTCTTCGTCAGGGCGCGTCTCTGGCCGGGCGTCACCCTGCCCCGGGCCGACGCCGCCGTCGGGGCGGTGGCCGCGCAGCTCACCCGGGACCGCATGGAGAGCTGGGACCCGGCCGGGCAGTTCGCGCTCGTCCCGCTCACCGACGTGCTGCTCTTCCCGCCGATGGACGTCTTCGTCCGGGCGGCGGCGTGGCTGTTGATGGTGGTCGTCGGGCTGCTGCTGTTGCTGGCGTGCACCAACCTCGCCAGCTTCCTGCTCGCGCGCGCCCTCGACCGGCGCAAGGAGGTGGCGGTGCGCCTGGCGCTGGGCGCGTCGCGCGGGTCGCTGGTGCGGCGCCTCCTGACCGAGACGACGTTGCTGAGCCTGCTGGCCGGGGGCGCCGGCGTCGGGCTGGCGGTGTGGTCGCTCGACCTGCTGGTCAGCGCGGACCTTCCCCTGCCGACGCCGGTCACGCTCGACCTCGGTCCCGACGGGACCGTCCTCGGGTTCACGTTGGGCGTCTCGGTCGTGGCCGGCGCCCTGCTCGGCCTGCTGCCGGCGCTGCAGAGCACCCGGCCGGACGTGGCCGGCGCCCTGAGAAGCGAGAACGCCGGGGGCGGCCAACCCGGTCAGCTCCGGTGGCGCAACGCGCTGGTCGTCGCGCAGGTCGCGATCTCGCTGGTGCTGCTCGTCGGCGCCGGCCTGTTCCTCCGCAGCTTCGAGCGGGCGCAGTCGGTCGACCCGGGCTTCGGCCGCGAGCCGACGGCGCTGATGACGTTCATGACGCCGGCGACCCGGTTCGCGCCCGACGAGGCACGCGTCTACACGCGGCGCCTGCTCGATCGCTTCCGGACGCTCCCCGGCGTCGAGGCGGTGGGCGCCGTCAGCAACCTGCACCTGAACCCGCTCAGCCAGAGCACGAGCGACTTCAACGTCGACGGGTTCGAGGCGCCGACCGACCACGGGGCCTTCATCGCCGACCGGGTCGCGGTCGAGCCGGGGTTCTTCGAGGCGGCGGGCATCGAGATCGTGCGCGGGCGCAACTTCGACGACGCCGACCGGCCGGACACCCGGCCCGTGGTCATCGTCAGCGAGGCGATGGCCCGGCGCTTCTGGACCGACGGCGACGCCGTCGGCCGGCTCGTCCGGCGGCGCGACGACGATCCTCCCTGGCTCGTGGTCGGCGTGGCGAGCGACGCGAACGTGAGGCAGCTCGGCGAGTCTCCCCGCAACATGGTCTATCTGCCGTACTCGCAACGGTTCACGCCGTCGCTGACGGTCGTGGCGAGGACGTCCCTCGACCCCGAGCGGACCGCCCTCGCCCTGCTGGCCGCCGGTCGCGAGCTCGACCCCGACCTGCGGGTCCTCGAGACGAAGACGATGGACCGCCACCTCGCGCTGATGCGGCTGCCCCAGCGGCTCTCCGCCTTCGTCCTGTCGGCGTTCGGGGCGCTGGCGCTGGCCCTCGCCGCGGTCGGCCTCTACGGGGTGGTGAGCTACGGCGTGGCCCGGCGGACGCGCGAGATCGGCATCCGGAAGGCGCTCGGCGCCGACGGCCCCCGCGTCGTGCGGCTGCTCGTCGCGGGCGGCCTCAGACTGGTCCTCATCGGCGGCGCGCTCGGGCTGGCCTTCGCCCTCGTCGCGACCCGCCTGCTGGGCGGTCTGCTGTTCGAGGTCGACGCGCTCGACCCCCTGACGTTCGCCGGCGTGCCGCTGGTCCTCGGCGCCGCCGCCCTCCTCGCCGCCTGGCTGCCGGCCCGCCGCGCCGGCCGGGTCAGTCCCGTCGTGGCGCTCCGGACCGACTGAGCGCCGGCCGGCCGCGCGCCAAGTGACCCCCGGTTAACCGCACGGAAACGCCCATGCAGCATAGCTCCAGGCCGTTCTCCCGGTTCCTCGCGATCCCGCTGGTCGTGGGCATCGCGGTCCTCGGCGTTGCCGCCGGCCAGCCCGCCCCGCCGGATACCGCGGACCCCGTGCTGCGCGAGGACCTGTCCGCGGTCGACATCAGACCGGCGTCGGACGTCCCGCCGGATGCCGCCGGCCCCGAGCTGCGCGAGATCATCGACAGGGCCCTCGAGCGCGCGGCCTGGGCCGAGGAAGAGGGCTTCGAGACGCGCTACCGGCGCGCGATGACCCGGCGGGTCCAGCGGTTCGACGGGAACGGCGAGGTCACCGACGACGAGACGCTGCTCTACCAGATGGAGCCATACCATGGCGCCCTGTTCAGCCGGCTGACGGCGAGGGACGGCGAACCGATCGACGCCCGCGGCCGGCGCGAGCAGGAGCGGCGCTGGGAGGAGTTCCAGGCCGAGATCGACGATCCGGAGAAGCGGGCGGAGCGCCAGCGGGAAGCCGCGGAGAACGAGATCAGGTTCGACGAAGAGCTGGTCAGCCGGTACACGGCCACGCTGGACGGGGTGCGGGACCTGCGGGGCCGCCCCAGCTACGTCCTCTCGTTCGAGCCGCGGCCGGGGAAGCTCCCGGTGCTCAGGCGCATCGACCACGCCTTGAACAGGTCGCGGGGCGAGGTCTGGATCGACACGGAGACCTACGAGATCGCGCGGGTCAGCTTCCGGCTGATGGAACGCGTGCGCCTCTGGTGGGGCATCCTCGGCTCTATCTCCGACGCCACCGGGCGGCTCGAACGCCGGCCCGTCGCCGGCGACGTCTGGCTGGACACCGAGTTCGAGGTCTACTTCCACGTGCGGGTGCTGTTCAGCACCACCCGCCGGAACACGACGACGCAGTGGAGCGAGTTCGAGCTCGCCGACTGAGCCCAACGGGGATTACGGGCCGCTGCGTGCCGTCTCCTCGACGACGCGCAGCTCGAGCCGCTTGCCGACGGCCGCGAGCGCCTGCTCCACCGCGCCGACGGTTACAGCTTTTCTGCCATCCTGCTCAGAAGCTGAGCGAGACGCCGACGCCTCGGCGGGCGGGCGAGAGCACCGGGGCCACAGACAGGCGCGGTCCGGAGGACGGGCGATAGACCGCCTCCTCCCGCCTGATCATGCGGTCCACGGCGTAGCCGCCCCAGGCGCCGGCGGCGCCGAAGAGCCCGCCGAGCACCGTCAGGCCCTTGGCCACCTCGACGGGGTCCGAAGGCGGCGACTCCCAGATGGCGAAGACGGTGTACACCCCGTACGCGGCACCGGCCGCGAAGCCGAGCCAAGCCCCGTTCGCATTGGAGTCCTCCAGCCGTCGGTCGACGGCCCAGACGTCCGCCTCGCCGAGGTCACGACGAATGCCGCGGGCGAACACGGAGAGCGTGTCCGGCGTCACTCCGGCGACCTGCGCGTTCAGCGAGCGGCCGCCGCGGAGCGTCACGCGGACGTCGTCGCCGGCCTCGACCAGCTGCGCCAGCCCGCTGAAGGAGCCGACATCCTGTGCTGCCGCGGGCGTCGCCAAGGACACAAGCAGAATCCAAACTCCCGATCTGGTCATCTCGCACCTCTCTATCTGGGATGCGTGAACGCCGACGTGGAGGGCTCACGGCCAAGGTCCGGCCTGTCTGCCTCTCTATGTGAAGAGTCCAGGCGGGCAAGATCGGTTACAGGATTTCTCGGCGGTCGGGCGAGAGCAGGCTCCCGGGAGTGGACCGAGCCTGACCCCCTGACGGACCGCCAGCGCCAGGTGCTGCCCCGGGGCAGCTTTCAGCGGGCGCAGTCGGTCGACCCGGACTTCGGCCGCGAGCCGACCGCCCCGATGACGTTCCTGGCGCCGGCGACCCGGTTCGCGCCCGACGATGCGCGCGTCTACACGCGGCGCCTGCTCGATCGGTTCCGGACGCTCCCCGGCGTCGAGGCGGTCGGCCGCGCGCGCCGAGTGCGGGCGCCGGGAGCCTGGGCCGGCGCGGGATCTTTCAGCTCCCGGTTTGTTCGGGAGGTTCCGACTCGCCCGGGCTTCCGGGCTTCGTCGGGTTCGTTCCGGTTGTCCGCCGGGCCTTTTGCTTTGCTATCAGCTGTAGTCGCCTTTCGTCTGCCTTGTCGTCGTCCCGGTCCGTCTTCTTTGATCGGATCAGATCTTCCAGGCTCACGTAGGGCACAACCACGTTCTCGACCGTTATCGTAACGACCCCGTCTTTCGCATTGCTGTAGTTGAGAGCCCCCGCGCTCTTCAGGATGTCGACTCGCGGATCATCCCCGATTATCGTTATGGGCCGCGCGTCGACGATCTCGGCGTCGAGCTCTCGAGCCATTCCGTAGGGAAGCTCGGCCAGGGCCTCCAGTATCCGCCTCGTATTCTCGATGTCCCGAGGCACCAGGATGTCCAGGTCCCTGGTCGCTCTCACATGGCCGTGGAGGTTGACGGCAATGCCGCCCACCACGATGTAAGCGGCGCCTCGGTCGTTGAGCCGCCTGCAAACGTCGATCCACTTGTCACCAATTCCACGGGTTTGTCTGGCCATTCTTCCAGGTCGCGTACTCGTCGAAACTCTCGAAGGATGCGATGAACCGAGGTCGCTCGTGCGGGTTCAGCCGCTCGAGGCTGTCAGTCAGGTCGGCCATCTCCCAGAAGCGTCGTACGGCGGCGTCGGGTCCATCCGGCGTCCTGGCCGTCTGTTCGTCTTCCCATTCCTGGTACGCTTCCCAGCTCTCGAATGAGATCGCGTACCCGGCCTTGTGTGGGTCGTTGCTCGTGGCCATGGTGGCCTCGTCTCGTTTTCGCTAGCAGTGCGTCTTGGTCCGGTGCTGCTGCTTGCTGTTTGCGCTGTCCTTCTCGCGACGAGTCATTTTACCCTGCGCGGTGGCGGGCTGTAAGTGGAAGAAAGGGGATTCAGGGCTGTAGCCAGCGAGGATCCCCGGGACCTTTCGTTCGCGGCCGGGGCTCGGATTCTCGGCCCGGACCCGCGCGCGGAAACGCCGCCCCGCCATCTGCGGCGAGAGCGGCACGACGCGGTCACGGCGGCCCGCGGGGTCCGCATCGCGCGGCCGACGCGGCTCCTTCACGCGGAATCAACCGGTCTCCAGCACCTGGGTCACCGCGGTCACGATGCGGTCCCATTCCCGCCGCTGGGCCGCGAGCTGCCGGCGGCCGGCCGCGGTCAGCACGTAGGATTTCACCCGGCGCTTCTCCGCGTTGGTCGTCCACTCGCCGGCGGTCCACGCCTCGTGCTCCAGCCGGTGCAGGGCCGGGAAGAGCGACCCGGGCTGCACGTCGAACGTCCCCCCCGTCACCTGGCGGATGCGCTCGGCGATGGCCACGCCGTGCAGCGGGCGCAGCTCGAGGGTGCGGAGGATGAGGAGGTCGAGGGTGCCCCTCAAGAGGTCGGTCTTGTCGGATCGCGGTCTCATGTCGTCGCTCCGGTGTCCAATGGTTATAGACATTCGATATTGAAATCGTATATCTTCTCTCGGCAGACGGCAAGGGGGGAATGCATGCGCTGGCTCGACGCGATCGTCCTGCGGCTCCGCACCGCTCTCCGGCGCGACCGCGCCAACCGCGACCTCGACGCGGAGATCGCCTTCTACCTCGAGCAGGAGGTCGAGAAGAACCTCGCCCGCGGCCTGGGCCCGGAAGAGGCGCGGCGCCAGGCGAGGCTGGCGTTCGGCTCGCTGGACGCGGCCAAGGACGACTGCCGCGACGCCTGGGGGTTCCAGGCCGTCGAGAACCTGTCGCGCGACGTGCGGCACGGCCTGCGCGGGCTGTCACGGGCCCCCGGCTTCACGACGATGGTGCTGGTGACCCTCGGCGTCGGCATCGGCGCGACCACCCTGGTGTTCGCGGTGGCGTGGGCGCTGTGGCTGCGCCCGCTCCCGTACCCCGACCCGGAGCGGCTCGTCGCCGTCGAGGCGATTCGCGAGCAGGGTCCGCCGGCCGACGTGGTCCGGCATCCCTCCTTCGTCGCGTGGCGCGACGGGGCGACGACGCTCGACGCCGTCGCCGCGTTCGCGTTCTCGTCGCGCGACCAGAATCTCACCCTGCGCGGCGAGCCGGAGCGCGTCGTCACCCTCATGGTGACCGCGGGGTTCTTTCCGCTGCTGACCAACGAGCCGTTCGCGGCCGGTCGCGGCTTCGTGCCGCGGACGCGGAGCTCGGCGCTGAGGCCGTCGTCATGCTGGGCCACGATTTCTGGATGCGCCGTTTCGGGGGCGACCCGTCGCTGGTGGGCGAGACGGTGAACATGGACGGCCGCCCGAGGGTGGTCGTGGGCGTGGCCCCCGCCGGCTTCACCTTCCCCGGCCGCGAGCGCGTGGACGTGTACATCCCGCACAGCTTCCCGCCGGTCGTTTCCGACGATGGCCGGCAGGTGTTCATGGTGCTCGTGCACGTCATCGGGCGGCTGGCCCCGGGGCAGTCCGTCGAGAGCGCCAGGGCGGAGCTTGAGGTGGTTCGCCGGCAGAGTGCCGCCACGTTCTATCCGGCGCCCCGACTGTCGAGCGCCGCGTCGCTCATGACGCGCGATGCGCTCCGGGTGCGGCCTCTGCACGATCAACTGGTCGGCGATGTCCGCGGTCGCGTGTGGCTGCTGTCGGGCGCGATTGCCCTGCTGCTGCCCATCGCGTGCGCGAACGTGGCGAACCTGCAGGTCATCCGGACCCTCGGACGGCAGCGCGAGCTCGCCGTGCGTCTCACGATGGGCGCCACGCGGCGGCGCGTGGCCGCGCAGCTCCTGACCGAGACGCTGGTGCTGGGGGGCCTGGCCGCCGCCGTCGCCCTCGCCGCCCTCGGCCTGGGCATGGGCGGCATGCGGGCGCTGATCGCGGACACCGCGCTCTTCGCCGACACCATCGGGCTCGACGGCGCGACCCTCGGCTTCGCCGTCGCCGTGGTCGTGCTGATGTGCCTGGTCAGCGTCGGCGCGGCCCTCGCGTGGCTGCCGCGCTTCCTGCACCGCGCGGCGGCCGGACTGCAGAGCGGGGCCGCGGTCCCGCGCCGGCGGCTGCAGGGCGCGCTGCTCGGCGGGCAGGTGGCGCTGACCCTGGTCCTGCTCGTGAGCGCCGGGCTGCTCCTGACGAGCCTGACCCGGCTGACCGCGACCGACACGGGGTTCGATCCGCGCTACCTGCTGACGTTCCGGGCGGTGTCGCACCTGCACGAGATGCCCCGGCAGGCCGCGTTCGTCGACGGGATCCTCGAACGCGTCGGCGCCCTGCCGGGTGTCGAGTCGGTCGCCATGACGGATCGCCTGCCGTTCGAAACGACGCCGAGGAGCGAGATCGGCACGAGCCTCCGTTTCATCGGGCGCGACACTTCCGACGAGGAGCTGCCGAGAGTCCTCGGCGACACCGTCAGCCCCGACTTTGTCGCCACGCTGGGCATGCGCCTGGAAGCGGGGCGCGACCTCACCGCGCGCGACGGAGCGGATGCGCCGCCGGTCGTGATCGTCAACCGGGCCTTCGCGCGGCGCTTCTTCCCCGGCGAGCCCGACGCGCGGATCCTCGACCGCCCGCGGCTCGAGATGCCGGTTCGCAGCTTCAACCGCGGGGGGCCGCCCATCGCCCGCGAGGGCGTGTCCATCGCCGGCATCGTGGCCGACGCCCGGACCGTCGGCCTCGCGGACGAGCCGGCGCCGCACGTCTTCAAGCCGTATGCGCAGTTCTTCTGGGGCGTGCCGGGGTTCCTGGTCCGGACGAGCGCCGATCCCCTCGCCCTCGCGCCGGCGATCCGCGCCGAGCTCGGGAACCTCTACGCCGACGTCCCCCTGTTCGACATGACCACGGTCGAGGACCGGGTGGCGCAGTCGGTCGGCTCCGAACGCCTGAACACCCTCGTGGCCGGCGCGTTCGCGGCCCTCGCCCTGCTGCTCGCGGCGGTCGGCGTCTACAGCATCGCCGCCCACGTCGCCGCGCAGCGGCGCTACGAGCTGGGCGTGCGCTTGGCCCTGGGCGCCACCGCCCGGCAACTGGTGACCCTGGTGGTGCGCCAGGCCCTGAGGCCGGTCCTCGTCGGGGCGCTGCTGGGCGTCGCCGCCGCGTTCGCCTCGGGGCGCGTGCTCGACAGCCTCCTGTTCGAGATCGGACCCGCCGACCCGGGGTCGTTCAGCGCCGCGACGGTGCTGCTCCTGGGCATCGCCCTCTTCGCCAGCTACGTCCCCGCCCGGCGCGCCTCGCGGGCGGACCCGTTCGTGACCCTGAAGAGCGAATGAAGCTGCGTCCGTGCCTCTGCGAAGGAGACGAGAGATGATGATTCGTGCTTCGGTGATCCTGATCGCGGCGATCCTGTCCGCGCTGGCGTCCGTGACCGTCGATGCGCAGGACGACACCGTCGTGCGCGTCGACTACGTTGCCGTCGTCGTGCAGGCCGACGGTACCGAATCCCCGCAGTTCGAGGGAGTGCACTACATCGCGCCGGACGGGCGCCACCGGCACGACCAGACACCGGCTGACGGTACCACGACGTCGGAGTACCGACTCCCCCGCGACGGCGTTCACGTCTCCGTGAATCACTCTCTTCTCGAGGCCGTGCGCAGTGGACGGATTCCCCCCGTCAACGTCGCGTCGCCCGTCGGCCGGAGTTCAGCCACGCTGCCCGCGGGCGCCGAAACCACGGAGATCGGCGAGAGGGCGCTGGGTCCGATCCGCTTGCAGGGTCGCGCGCAGGCTCGAGAGGGCTTCGGGCGTACCGAGTACTGGGTGCACGACCCGCCCATGATGGAGACTGCCGCGGATCCGCTCGCGTATCCGCCGATCGTCATCGAGATGACCATCTTCATGGACACCGGCGAGCGCTTCGAGGTTCGAGCGAATACGGCTCGACGCATTCCGCCCGCGCCGGACCTCTTCACGGTCCCCGCTCCTGTCCCCTGAGCGGCATCTCAGGTACGAAAACGGCCCGGTTCACCACACGCGGTGGCGAAACCGGGCCGTACTTGCAAGCGTCCGGCCGGCCCGAAGGCCGGGTCCGCGACTATTCGGGGCTGAAGGGCAGCGACGAATGATGAAGATTGATCTTCAAATCACCGTCGACAAGGACGTAGCCAAAGGTGTACTCGACCTTCGTCTCGTTGCCGTCCGGGCCTGTGAAGTAGTAGTTGCCCATGGCCACTGCGGAGGTGTCGTTGGTGTAGATGCCGTTGTTCTCCCACCGAACATTGGTCCAGCCCGAGATTGCGAACCCTTTGTCCTCCGTTCCGTCTTGCCCAATGAAGTAGCTCAGAGCTTCGTCGAATGTTTCACGGAACTGATCTTCCGCTGCCATGGTCGGCTTGAACATGACGCTGGTCTCGCCATATGCATAGAGGTCATTGACGTGTTCCGTCGCACGGGCGGTGTAGTCGCCGCCATCGGCATGAACTTTGGCAATCGCGACAATGCCCTCGCCCCAGGTCTTCTGTGCATCGATGACAGTCTGTTCGGCGATCGGTTCCGCTGCAGCCGACGTCGCAATGGCGGCAAGGGCGAGGCCGAGGGCCGCGGTCAGAACAGGATGTAGTTGGTTCCTCATGACGGGTGTCCTCTCTCTCGTGAAATCGACGACATCGTGTGACTCGCCGCTTCCTTCGGGTTCTCCCCGTTCTCTTGCCGCGGGGATTGTCCCGTTGGCTGTTGGGCTTCGGGAGTGGCGACTCCTCGTCTCGTTTACGAAGTCGCCCATGCTACGCCACGTCTGCGGCCGCACCGACGGGCGGCGCCACCGCGTCCAGGGCAGCGAGCAGACGCGGCAGGTCCCCTTGCTGTCGCGCCCGGCGATCGAGAGAGTAAACGGAAAGCGGTCGCCTCGTCAATATCAGCCGACGAAGGGGAACGAAGCCGCTGGCGGGGTCATGAACAGGTGCAACGGGTGGTTGAGCGTCGCGACCGTGCCGTCGACGTCGCCGGTGTTGAAGGCGGTGAAGAGGTCGAGCACCGCCCGGCGCGCCGCCGCGACGATCTCCGCCCGCTCGTCGGCGTGGAGGTCCTCGAGCTCTCCGGCCGGGGCCCGAAGCTGGATGGCCCAGCCGTCGTCACGCCGGGTGGCGGTGCACTTTCAGAAGGATGTGTGGAGACTGACCTGGATCTGCCCCTTCGAGCCACCCGGTACCGTCTGGACCATGTAGCCGGCCTGGACTTGGGACCGGTCGTTGACGCCGAAGCCGAGTGCGGTGTAGAACCGGTTGCGGTCGAAGCGCTCTACCGTCCTGCCTCGCCCGATTTCGAGCTCCCCGTTCATGAAGACCTCGTTGTACAGCGCCAGGTAAACGGACCCGCTTCCGGTCCCTCGTCCATTCAGCGCGACATTGCCGAACAGGGCGTAGCGAAACCGTGTCCGGAAGTCGTGGCCGTCGACCCAACGCTGTTCGTACCGGTAGCGGTGGCGCAGAAAAACGACCCGTCCGAAAGACTGGCTGACCAACGCCTCCTGATACACGCGTCGCTCTCCGCTGGTCTCGTCGCTGTCGCCGAAGGCACCGCTCGTGATGTGCGCCACGCCACCAGTCAGCAGCACGGGAGATTGGGGCAGGGCGTAGGTCAGGCCGCCCCGGATCAGCAACTGCTCGAGGTCGGTCCCCATGTTCCAGTTGCGGTGCTGCACGTCACCCTGCAGTCCCACGGACGAGTCGTCGAAGCGGGTCGACCAGAACAGCATGTACCAGGCGCCGGGCTGGTCCCAATCGACCGGGGTCTGGGCCGGGGCCGCAGCGGGCGACAGCATCGCGCCGGCGAGAACGAGGGCGCCGATCAATATGCGCGGCATGGGGTCAGATGAAGCGCACGACGCCGGTGGAGACGTCATACATCGCGCCCACGATTCGGATCTCTCGTTCCTGCTCCATCGTGGCCAGTACGGGGCTTTCTCGGCGAATCTCCTCGATCACCAGGCGCACGTTCTCTTCGGCAACCCCGTCGACGTAGGGGGCGTTGTCGACATCGCGCTCGCCTTCGATCGCCTCCACGGCGGGGTCGATCTTCTGCAAGAGCTGGGTGAGGTTGCCGAGCCGGGCGCTGCTGATGGCCCCCTTCACGGCGCCGCACGAGGTGTGTCCGAGGACGACCACGAGCTTCGACCCGGCGAGTCGACAGGCGAACTCCATGCTGCCGAGCAGCTCGGTGTTCACGATGTTGCCGGCGACCCTGGCCGAGAAGATGTCCCCGATCCCCTGGTCGAAGACGGTCTCGATGGGGACTCGGGAATCGATGCACCCGAGCACGACCGCGAACGGGTACTGCGCCGCGGCGGTCGCTCGAATCTGGTCGCTGTAGTCGCGACGGGCAGGAGTCCCGGCGACGAATCTCGCGTTGCCGTCGGCAAGGAGCGTGAGGGCGGCGTCGGGAGTGACGGCAGCCTGTGACGCGGCATCCTGGGCCGGCACGAATTCCTGGTCGGCCGGCGCCTCGGCGGGCGCCGAGGCGGCCGAGGGCTCAGGCTCGGACGCGGAGCATCCCGCCATGGCCAGGCCGGGGGCCGACAGGCCAATACGTCGTCCAAGGGCTCGACGCGACGCTGTTGGCAGCGTGCTCGAGGTGCCGGCAACGGGCACGGGTGTGATCCTGTTGAACATCTCGTTTCTCGTCGTTCGGCCGTCTGGGCAACGTGTTGGCCACCACGGGAACCGGTCGCCCGATGCCTCACATGTTACCCGATGCGCGTGGGTGGGCGGTCAGGTGCCCGACGCCGGCGGCGCGGGCCGGAGCCCTGTTCGGCCGGCTGCCTGACCGCTGACCGTGGGCTCGTCGCCGCGCTCGGCTACTACCACGTGGAGGGCGTCGGGGTCCGGGCCGCTCTCGGCCACCGCCCTGGGCATCGCCGTGGGCTCCGGCTGCTTCGGGGAGGTGTTCTTCCGCGGGGTGATTTTCTGAATCGCGGACGGCGAGGTGAGCGAGGTCGGTGCTCGGCCGGCCACGGCGTCTACCGCGACAGCTAGACCGATCCGTCCAGCCCGCGCTGCTCGCCCCCCGGCGACCAGGGACGTTGACGGAGAACGCCGGCGCGGCCGCGTTTCCGCCCGAGGCTTGCCGCGTGACGCCGCAGTCGGCGCCACGCCGGCACGAGCGTGGTGGCGCTGACCACGGTGCCGCCGATGCTCAGCACGATGACGACGACGTCCCAGAGCGGGCGCTCGTAGTAGAGGAACGGGAAGTCGAGGCTGTGCAGCCCCTGGTACAGCCAGCGCAGTTGCCGCCGGCTCTCGTCGGTCTTCAGGGCGATGCCGGCGCGGGCCGGATCGAGGTAGAGCCAGGTAGCATCCGGATCCTGGTAGCGCACCCGCAGCACCGGCAGCGACCGTGTTCCCCGCGAGTCGTAGTAATGGTCGTCGAACTCGTGCAGCCACACCGCGTCCCGCACCGGCACGCCGGGCATGGCGGCCCTGGCCAGCTCGACCAGCGACTCGTCCCCGAGGTGCTTCTCTTCGAATGCGGCGAATGCGCCGGTCTTCGGCCGCGTGGCCGATACGTAGCGCCGCTCCAGCACGGGCCGCGGCGTCCGCGGCATCAGCCCGACCTGCATCCACTGCGCCGCCTCTTCGTTCGTGGGCGCGCGGTAGCCGAGCCAGTACGGCTCGCCCCGGACCTGGACGACCTCGATCTCCTTGAGCGAGCCGGCCGCCCCGAACGCCGTTTCGATCTCGGCCGCGGCCGCCCGCAGGTCGTCGAGGGCCAGCCGGTCGACCCGGAGCGGCCCGCCCGTGAACACCTCGCGCTGCTCGCGCGAGACGCCCGGAGACTGGAACCAGTCGAAGGGCCCCACCGAGAGCAGGCCGCTGTACGCCCAGGTGAAGGTGATGACGCCGAAGAACAGGCCGGTGTAGTGATGCCACTTCATCAGGCCGGCGTACGGCGACGCCACCGGGACGCTGCGCGACCGCAGGCGGAACCGTCGAACCGGGGCGTAGCGCCAGAGCCCCCAGACGAGGCCGGTGAGGCACATCACGCAGCCGAGGAGCGACGTCCAGATGATGACTTCCAGCCACACCGATCCATGCTTGCGGAGCGGCGTGAAGTAGATCCAGTGGACGACCGGTCCCAGGTATCCCCAGAAGCGCTCGCTCCGGGTCGTGCGGAGCACCACGTCGCCGGTGAGCGACGACACGTACAGCCGCGTGCCGTCCGCGTCGTCGAGGGCGAAGCGATGCATCGGCATCTGCCCGCGGGCCTGCAGCGTCCACTGGTCGGGCTCGGTGAGATAGCCGTCGTAGTGGAACGGGCCGTCGTATCCCGGGGCGTAGCGGCGGGCGAGTGCCTCGGCCTCGGCCCGATCCACGTGGGTGAGCACCTCGCCCGTGTCGGCGAAGACGATCTGCTCGTCGCGGCGGTCGCCGAAGCGGTACACGGCCCGGTCGGCGCGCATTCCGATTCTGACTTGATCGACGCGGGCTCCCGCCGGGCGGGGCGCGGTGTTCCCGTCCGCGGTTCGCGTCGCCTCGGCGGGAGGCCCGCCGTCGGGGGCGAGGCCGGCCCCGCGCGCGGCCTCGAGCGGCGTCAGCGTCACACCGGCGAGGTCGAGCGCGGGGGCCCGCGCGAGGCGCTCCTCGTTCGCCATTCCCGGCATGCGGGCGTACATCATCACCACGCCCGACACGAACCAGGCGACGAAGAGGACGCCCCCGGCTATTCCGAGCCACCGGTGGACGTAGACCATCCATCTGCGCCAGTCGAGCCAACGCGTCATGGGTCGTATGGTCCTCGAGGGGAACTACGGGAACGCACCACTATAGGGCGGGCAGCAGAGCGCACCAACTTAAGAGTTGCTGAAGTCGCCTCGAGGAACGCGTCAGACTTGCCGCACTGCTGCCACGAGGGTCTGGCCGCGGGCATGTCAGAACCCGACGAGGAGCGCGACCTCGGCCGAGCGCGGCATCCCGAGGAACCACTGCGGCTCGACGTTCCCGTAGTAGGTGGTCGCGTACAGCTCGTCGAGCAGGTTGTTCAAGCGCACGTCGAGGTCGACGTTCGCGCTCAGCCGGCGCCGCACGCCGGCGTCGACCACGGTGTAGCCCGGCACGGTCCCGGTGTTCGCGTGGTTCCAGAACCGGTCGCCCACGTGCTGCACGCCGCCCCGGAGCCCCCAGCCGCCGGGCGAGTTCCAGGTGAGCCACAGATTGAAGAGCTGCTCGGGGATGTTCCGCGGCGTGTTGCCGTCGCGCGACACGAGCACGCCGCCGACGGTTTGCGCGAAGTCGTCGTAGCGGGCGTCGAGCAGCGCAACGCTGGCATCGAGGCCGACGCCCGCGGGCAGCGACAGGCCCAGCGTCATCTCGACCCCGCGTGAGGACTGCTGCCCGACCTGCAGCCTCGTCCCCGGGTTGAGGGGGTCGGACGCCAGCAGATTGTCCTTCACGATCCGGTAGCCGGCCAGGGTCCACTGGCCCCGGTCGTCCAGGAAGCTCAGCTTCACGCCGGCCTCGATCTGCCGGCCGACGGTCGGCTCGAGGGCCAGTCGCGTGGCCGAGTTGCTGATGACGTTGCCGATGATGTCGGTGGCGGTCGAGTACTGCCCGTAGAGGGACAGGTCGGGCCGGACCGAGTAGACGAGGCCGCCGCGCCAGCTCACGGGGCTGTACAGACCCCCGGCGGTGGTGTCCCGCAGCAGGTCCATGCGATCGACGTCATAGCGGTCCACGCGAAGCCCGCCGACCAGCGAGAACTCGGGCGTGACCTCCAGCCGGTCCTCGGCGAACATCGCCACGCGGTGGGTGCTGGTCCGGTACTTCGGGAACGTGCCGGCCACGTTCACGAACTCGCCGGGCACGGGGTCCACCAGGTCGACGAAGCTGGTGCCGCCGTAGGGGCTGTTGTTGGTGTGCTGGAAGCGGACCCGCGTGTAGTCGAAGCCGGCGCTGAACGTGTTCGGCCGGCCGAACAGGGGACGGTCGATGACCGCGTCGGTCCGGTTTCCGTACTGCGTCTGATCGTGGAGGATCTCGAGATAGAACTCGCGGAACACCGTCTGCGCGGCCGGGTCGATCAGGTAGTTCTCGAGGTTGCGCCAGTGGCGGTCCGCCTTGAGGAACTGGGCGCCGGTGCGGACGCGGATGCCCTCCGACGGCTCCCACTCGAGCCTTGCCTGGGTCCAACTGTCCTCGTACCGGATCCGGCCGTCGCTCACGTTGTAGTTGGTCGTGCGCAGGCTGTCGTCCACCTGGCCGGCGACCGACGGCGTGCCCCAGTAGCGCTCGGGCTGCTGGTCGCCGTAGTCCTCGGAGAGCGTGAGGGTGAGGTTCTCCGTCAGCTCGAAGCGGAACGACGCCGAGAGCGCGGTGCTCGACATCTCGCCGTAGCGGTCGAGCCAGCCGTCCGCGCGGTTGTGGCTGAGGTCGACCCGATACGCGGCCCGTTCGTTGATGGGGCCGCCGCTGCCGAGGGCGGCTCGCCACGTGCCGAACGAGCCCGTGCCGATGCGGAGGGCGTTCTCGCGCACCTCGGTGTTCGGCCGGCGGGGAACGATGTTGATGACCCCGCCGATGGCGCCGGTCCCGTACAGCACCGACGACGGCCCGCCCATCACCTCGATGCGCTCGACCGTCCACGGGTCGAACGGGAAGGTCACGGTGCCCGCGCCGACGAACAACTGCTCGCCGTCGAAGAGCTGCATCACCGATCCGGTGCCGCCGAACCCGCGCGAGCTCACCGAGCCGCCGCCGTTGCCGGGATTGGCTTGCGTCGCCACCCCGACCATTCGGCTCTTGGCCTGCGCCACCGACGCGTCGCCCCGATCGCGTATCGTGGCGCCGCTCACCACGTGGACGCTGGCCGGCGTGTCCAGCATCGACATGCCGAGGCGGCTGCCGGTGATGGTCGGCTGGGTCAGCGCCACCACCGCCGGCGCGGTCACGCTGACCGCCTCGGCGAGGCCCGCCACGTCGATCACCACGTCGACGGCGACGGGGCCGTCGGTTACGGCGACAGGCTGCCGCGCCGGCTCGAAGCCGGGTGATTCGACCTGCAGCGTGTAGTCTCCGACGGCCACGCCGTCGAACGAGAAGGTGCCGTCGGCGGCGGTGCGGGTCGAGCGCGCGGCGCCATCGGCCGATTCGAGAGTAACGGCGGCATCGGTCACCACCGCCCCTTGTGGATCCGTGACGGTGCCGCGCAGGCTGCCGATCTGCGCCTGGGCCGCCGCACCGGAGAGCCAGAGCGCGAGCGCGAACGTGAATGTCATGCCGCGGCGCCGATGACAGCGTTGTTTCCTGTTCCTCGTCATTCAGTACAGACTCCCGGAAGCGAAAGGGTTTGATCCAATCGAGACTACGATGAAGCCCGTCGCGACCGGCCTGAAGTCTCGCTGAAGATTCCCTGAAGCGACGCTTCATACCTGACAACTCGCTGAAGATTTCCTGAAGCGGCGCTTCTGAACCTGAAGACTTGCTGAACAATCCCTGAAGCGGCGCTTCAAACCAAGGCTCATCGAGAACCTGTCTCGGGTACCGACGACCAGATTCTTGGGACCTGCAGGCGTGGCTCCAGCCCGGGGAGTCGACCGTCCTGAAGCCGGTTGGCGGAGGTTGCCGCGGGTTGCCCCGCGCATCCCGATGGTGCTATCCTGCGCTTTCGACGCGAGGGGGCCACCGGAAGTTCGGTCAAATGCCGACGCGGCCCCGCCACTGTGAGGAGGCCCGGATCCACGCGCGGATCCGGCATGACTCGTTCGACGGCCACTGGGATTTCCCGGGAAGGCGAACGAAGTCGCCTCTAGCCAGGAGACGCGGTCCCCTCGTTCCCGTGCAGCCATCCTTCGAGGGAGGGGATCTGGTGTACAACGCGCTCTTGTCGTTCGTCCGGCCGGCGGGCAGGTCGTCCTTTCTTCTCGCGACTCTGCCGGCCCTGATCCTCCTGGCGTCCTGCGCGCCCACCGAAAGCACCCGGGTTCCGGCGGTCACCGTCACGGACGACGCAGGCCACACCGTCTCCCTCCCCGCCCCGGCCGGGCGGGTCTTCTCGGTCATCCCCTCTGTCACCGAGTCGGTCGTCGCCCTGGCGGGCCCGGGCGTGCTCGTCGCACGCACGCGGTTCGACCGGGCCCCGGAGCTCGCGCATCTGCCGTCTCTGGGCGGGACCATCCAGCCGAATCTCGAGGCGCTGGCGGGCCTGGAACCGGATCTCGTGATTGCCTGGGCCGGCGCGGCGCAACGCACGGTGGGAGATCGGGCGGCCGCGCTCGGCATTCCCGTCTACAGGGCCGAGGTGCAGACGATCGCCGATGTGCGCAGTCACCTCCGGCGCCTGGGAGCGCTGCTGGGCCGCACCGAACGGGCAGGCGCGCTGGTGGACGCGCTCGACGGCGCGTTCGCCGAGGTGGCCGCGTCCGTGCGGCGGCGCGAGCCCGTGAGTGTCTACTACTCCGTCTGGCACGATCCCCCGCAGACAACGGGTCCGGGGACCTTCATCGACGAGGTACTCGCCCACGCGGGCGGCCGCAACGTCTTCGGTGACGCCGCCCGCCAGTGGCCGCGCGTGTCGGTAGAGGCGATCGTGAAGCGCGATCCCGACGCCCTCGTCATTGCTCGCCACGCCCCCGACGCCCCGGGGACGCCGTGGCTCGAGGGGCCGGGCTGGCGAGAGCTGAGAGCGGTCCGCACGGGGCGGTACCTGGTTGTCGACGGCGACCTGTTCAATCGTCCCGGACCGCGTGCGGCCGAGGCCGCGCGTCGCATGGCCCGCTTCCTGCACGGACATTGACGCGCACCCCTCGTCGCATCGCCCTTCTCGGGCTGACCGTCCTGGCCGCGATCGTCCTGAGCATCTCCTTCGGCGCTTCGGGCCTGGGGCCCGGCGACTTCTGGCACGCGCGCGACGCCGACGGCGCCGAGCGGGCCATCCTGTTGCAGTTGCGGCTGCCGCGCGCCACCCTGGCCGCCCTCGTCGGCGGCGCGCTCGGCCTCAGCGGTTGCACCTTCCAGGCTCTGCTGCGCAACCCGCTCGCCGAACCCTACGTGCTGGGCGTCTCGGGGGGCGCAGCGGTCGGCGCGGTGGCGGTCGTCGTGACGGGCGTCGGCGCGACACTTCCCTGGACGCTTCCCCTCGGCGCCTATCTCGGGGCGGTGGCCGCGATGGCGCTGGTGCTGGAGGTCGCCCGGCGCGCCTCGCCCGGCGGCATGGACACGCGCGTGCTGATTCTCTCCGGCGTGATCATCGGCGCCTTCTTCAACGCCGTGATCCTGCTGCTGCTCTCGATCGCGGACGTGGAGTCGTTCCGCTCGGCGATCTTCTGGATGATGGGCAACCTGTCCGGCGCCGACTGGGGGTCGAGCGTGCTGCTGGCGCTGCTGCTCGCGCCCGCCGCGCTGGCCGTCCTCTCGCTGGCCCGTGCCTTCAATCTGCTATCGCGCGGCGAAGAGGTCGCCTACTACCTGGGCGCATCGGTGCAGCGGGTCAAGCTGACGGCCTACCTGGCCGCGTCGCTGATGGTCGCCGCGGCGGTCGCGGCGGGCGGCGTGATCGGCTTCGTCGGGCTCATCGTACCGCACGCGGTACGGCTCGCCTGGGGCAACGACCACCGCCTGCTCCTGCCCGCGTCCTTCCTGGCCGGAATGGCGTTTCTCCTGCTGGCGGACACGGCAGCCCGTCTGGTGGTGGCGCCGGCCGAGCTCCCGACGGGCGTCGTCACCGCGGTTGCCGGCGTGCCGTTCTTCGTGGCGCTGCTGCTGCGCGGCGGGCGGCGGTGACGGGGCGTGGCGGGCGGGACCGTGCTCGTCCCGTGCTGCGGGGACGCGGCCTGACGTTCACGCACCTACGCGCGGAGACGGCGGCCGTGCGGGGAATCTCGCTGTCGGTCGCACCCGGGGGGCTTCTTGCCGTGGTGGGCCCCAACGGAGCGGGAAAGACCACGCTGCTCAAGCTCCTGTCGGGGTCGCTTCGGCCGCATGCGGGCGAGGTCGATCTGGATGGCCGCCCGCTTCCGTATCTGGACGACCGCGAACGCGCCCGCGCCATCGCCGTGGTGCCGCAGTCCGAGTCGTCCCCCTTTCCCGTCGCCGTGCGGGAGATGGTGGCGATGGGGCGGTACGCCCACCTCGGTGCGTGGGAGCGCTCGGGAGATCGTGATCGCGAGGTGGTGGCGCGCGCGATGGAACGGTGCGCCGTCGGCGAGTTCGCGGACCGCCAGCTCGGCGAGCTGTCCGGCGGGGAGCGCCAGCGCGCCCGCATCGCCCGTGCCCTCGCACAGGAGGCGCCCATCCTCCTCCTCGACGAGCCCACCGCCGGCCTCGACCTCCGCTACCGCATGGAGCTCTTCCACTTGCTGCGCGAGCTCCGCGCCGACGGCCTTGCCGTGCTCGTCATCACCCACGACCTCAACCTCGCCGCGCGGTTCGCCGATCGGCTCCTGCTCCTCGACCGGGGCCGCGCAACGGCGCGGGGCAGTCCCGAGGAGGTGCTGTCTCGCGACGCGCTGGAGGCCGTCTACGAGTGGCCACTCAGGCTGGTGCCGCACCCGGGGCCCGGGAGCGACACGGGCGCCCCGCAGACGGTGCCCCTGTGGAGAGACGAACCGTGACCGCGGCTACCCGGCCCGCCCCCGTTCTCATGCTTCAGGGCACGGGCTCCGGCGTCGGCAAGTCGCTCCTGACGGCGGCACTCTGTCGACTCGCCCACCGCCGCGGCATCGCCGTGGCCCCCTTCAAGGGGCAGAACATGTCAAACAACGCCGCGGTCACCGCCGACGGCGGCGAGATCGGTCGGGCGCAGGCCCTGCAGGCGCGGGCCGCGGGACTCGACCCCACCGTCGACATGAACCCCGTCCTCCTGAAGCCGCTCGCCGACACCCGTTCCGCCGTCGTCCGCCTCGGACACGACGACCCGGTGACGACCGATCTCCCCTGGCGCGCCCGCAAGCCCCGCCTCTGGCCCGTGGTGACCGGCGCCCTCGCGCGGCTCCGCGACCGCTTCGACCTCGTGATCGCCGAAGGCGCGGGCAGTCCCGCCGAAACCAACCTGCGCGACGCCGACATCGTCAACATGGCCGTCGCGCGCCACGCCGACGCGAGCGTTCTCCTCGTCGCCGATATCGACCGAGGCGGCGCCTTCGCTTCGCTGTACGGCACCTGGGCACTCCTCCCGGCGGCTGACCGTCGGCTCTTCCGCGGCTTCATCCTCAACCGCTTCCGCGGCGACGCGGCCCTGCTGGCCCCCGCACCCGAGACGCTCCGCCGACGCACGGGCGTCCCCGTGCTGGGCGTCGTCCCGTGGATCGACCACAGCCTGCCGGAGGAGGACGGCGGTCCCGTCCTCGCCTCCGGACGCGACGACACGCCGGCCCTGGCCGTCGTCGCCTACCCGCGCGCCGCCAACCTGGACGACCTCGATCCCCTGCGCCGCGAGCCCGGACTGCGCCTCCGCTGGGTTCGCCGTCCGCGCGACCTGGCCACTCTCGCCGCGCCGCCCGGACTCGCCGCCATCATCCTGCCGGGTACCCGCAACACCCTGGGCGACCTCCGCTGGATGCAACGCATCGGCATGGCCGACGCCGTCCGCGCCCTGGCCGCCGACGGGGTTCCGGTGGCCGGCCTCTGCGGCGGCTACCAGATCATGGGACGCCGCATCGCGGACCCCGACGGCATCGAGGACGGCGGCGACGAGGCGGGCCTGGGACTGCTCGACGTGAGCACCGAGCTGGCTCCCGCAAAGGAGGTCCGGCGGACGCGCGCGCGCATCACCGAGGCCCCGCAACCCTGGTTGAGGGACGAGGTGGGGCAGAGCGTCGTCGGCTACGAGATCCACCACGGGCGCACCCGGGCCGCGCCGAACGTGCGACCGTGGCTCGCCGACGGGCAGCGCGCCCTCGGGCACGCCCACGGCCCGCACTGGGGATGCTACCTGCACGGCACGTGCGAAAACGACCACTTCCGCACGGCCTGGCTGCGCTCGCTTGGCCTCGTCGACGGCACCGCCTCATGGCGCGGCGAGGTCGACCGCGAGCTCGACCGCCTCGCCGACGCGGTCGAGCGCTGCCTCGATGTCGACGCCGTCTTCGCAGGCGTCCCGGGAAGGCGTAGTGGTGCACGGGACCGGCGCCGCGGTCACGACGCCGGTGATCCCGCCACCGGTCGTCCGGGACGAACCGGGTCCACGTAGCCGGTCTCGCCGAGGGCCCGGACAGGGGCCCGGGCCGACGGGCGAGGGCCTGGCCAGCGCTGGTATACTTCACGGCGCGAAGTATGGAGGTGCGCCATGTTGCGAGTGCTCGTGTTCCTCGTGTCGGTGTTGGGTCTCGTCAGCGGGCACCCTCTCGGTGCCCAGACCGCCCCGACCTGCGAACCCGCCGGAGATGTGAACTTCGTCTGCGGCACGACCAATCCGGAAGATCTCTACGCGGTACCGGGCTCCCCCTGGGTAATCGCATCGGGACGGTACTCCGATTCGGAAGGTCCCGTCTACGCGGTGAGCCTTAGTGATCACAGCGCCCGGGAGATCTTTCCCGCGGGAGCGTTGCCGCCGGAGCACGACCGCGACACCTACAGCGCCTGCCCCGGTCCCAACGACGTGTTCCAGCCACACGGACTGACCCTGCGGGAGGGCGGCGGCGATGTGCATACCCTCTACGTCGTCGGTCATGGCGCGCGCGAGGCCATTGAGGTCTTTGCGCTGGACGTCGGCGGCACCGTGCCCACGATGAAGTGGATCGGTTGCATCCCGGCCCCGGAGGGCACCGCCCGCATCAACTCCATCACGGCGCTGCCGGACGGCTATCTTGGCGCGACGAACTTCGACCGCGAAGGCGGGGAGCTCTGGGAATGGCATCCCACGACGGACTGGGTCGAGGTGCCCGGCAGCCGGATGCCGGGTCCAAACGGTCTCGTGTCCTCGGAGGACGGGCAGTGGTTCTACGTCGGGGGCTGGAGCGACCGGGCGCTGGTGCGGGTGTCGCGCGGACAGACCCCGGTGCGCGTCGACCGGATTCCGGTGGGCTTCAACGTCGACAACGTGCGCTGGGGGCCCGCTGGCAAAGTCATCGCCGCCGGCCACGTGACCCGGTGTGAAGACGATGATCCTTGTGAGCTGTCGGCGGCTCGCGTGGCCGAGGTCGATCCGACGACGTTTGAAGTCGAGCAGTTGGTGGACTACAAGGGAAACGAGTTCTTCCAGATCGGCACCGTGGCCATCGAGGCGAATGGCGAGATCTGGATCGGCGGGATCAGGGGCAGCTACGGGATCGCCCGATTCCCACGCTAGTTTCTGGCCGGGCCCGTGACCGTCCGGATCGGGAGCCGCACCAGTTGGAGCAGAATCGCCGACCGTGATGTGGGCCATCTCCTCGACGGAACGCCGGATTGGCGAACTCCTGACCCGTGGCGACCTGTGTCACCTGTACGTGGATCGCGCCGATGCCGAGCGGTGCGGCGTGCTCCTAGGCGGCACACCCGAGCTGGTTCGGCTGGAGGAAGTCCGGCCAGCCGTCTACCGCGTAGTCTGGTCGCTGTCGACTGCGGCGAGTGGGCGGCTCCGACCCGCACGACCGCTCTCCTGACCGTCGTCCACCGGAAGGCCTGCAGAGCCGAACCTCGCTTCTTCACGCCTTGCCGTCGCTGCCCGCCCGCGTCGTTGCCCGCCCGCGCTGGTATCATTCGCGCTCGATGGACCTCGTTCGCACCGGTGCGCGCCGCTGGGCGACCGCTGCAGTGCTACTGTTCGCGGCGCCGGCCGGCGCTGCGGCCCAGACCGAGTTCCACTTCCAGTACGGGAACTACGTCAACCCGTTCTCGGGCGAGCGGCACTACGCGCGGGTGCTCACCTTCCAGCAGGCGTCGCGCTGGTCGCTCGGCGACAGCTTCTTCTTCCTGGACTGGACCGACGACGGCGGTGCGGACGGGTTCAACGAGAAGGGCATGTACGGCGAGTGGTACCCGACCCTGAGCCTGGGCCGGGTCGCGAACCGCCGGATCGGCGCGGGGCCCCTCCGGGACGTGGCCCTCATCGGCGGGCTCAACTTCGGTAACGAGGCCGGCATCTTCAAGGTCGTGCCCGGGGGGCGGCTCTCGTGGGACGTGCCGGGCTTCTTCTTCCTCAACACCGACCTCGGCGCCGCCTTCGACAAGAGCACGGGGGTCGAGGGCGGCGGGGCCCCGCGCGCCGGGGTGGGCTTCGTCATGGACGTCAACTGGGGCGCCGCGTTCGACGTCGGCGCCCAGTCGTTCCTGTTCGCCGGGCACGCGAAGTACGAAGGCGGCAGGACCAACGAGCTCGGCCACCGCGTCAGGGCTTCTCTCCTCGCGCAGCCGCAGCTCGGCTGGGACGTCGGCAAGGCGATGACCGGCCACGCCGGCCAGCTCTTCCTCGGGGTGGAGTACCAGTACTGGCGGAACAAGCTCGGCGTGGACGACGGCGACAACGTGGCGCAGCTCTGGTTGATGTGGCGGCTGTGACGGTTGCGGAGCGCGGCACGGGCGACCCGGTCGACTCTCACGAGGCCCATGTGCGCCCGGTCGGGAAGGGCCGGCGGTAGCGGGCCGTGAGCCGATCGTCCAGCCGGGCCGACGTGCGATAGGCTATTGCGACTTTGCGGTCGAGCCGGTCCTTGAACCATCGGCCGTTGTACCCGGACCGACGTGCGACAGGCTGTCGCGTCGTCGCGACAGGGTTGGAGTAGAGGACCGATCGATGGCGGACGCACGCCTCCGGCCACTGGCCCGGGTCCTGCTGTTGTCGAGTCTCGCGCTGGGCATCGAGGCGCCCGCACCGGCGCAGAGCCGGCAGACGGGGCCGGAGCCGACGGCCGGCCGTTCCGGGCAGGACCAGCCGGACCGGACCCGGCCGGCGCCCCCGGGCGCGGAATCAGAGCGGGACGAGTCGGAGTCGCCGCCGTCACCACAGTTCGACGAGCAGGTCGTCGTCGTCGGCAGCCGCGCCCAGCCGCGATCCGTCACCGAGTCGACGGTGCCGATCGACGTCGTCCCCGCCGCCGACGTCGTGCGCCAGGGCGGCTCGAATCTCGCCGACCAGCTTCGGGCGCTCCTGCCGTCCTTCCACGTCAACCCGCAGGAGGACGGCGACCTGGCCGCCGTCGTCCGCCCCGCGAGCCTTCGGGGGATGGCCCCCGACCACACGCTGGTGCTCGTGAACGGGAAGCGTCGCCACCGCGGGGCGGTCATCGCCTGGCTGGGCAACGGCGTGGCCGACGGCGCGCAGGGGCCCGACATCTCGACCATCCCCGGCATCGCCCTGCGGCAGATCGAGGTGCTGCGCGACGGGGCGGCGGCCCAGTACGGGTCGGACGCCATCGCCGGCGTGCTCAACTTCCTGCTCAAGGACGATCGCTCGGGCGGCAGCGTCGAGGTGCGCAGCGGGACGCACGGCGCCGGCGACGGCCGGCGGTACGCCGTCGCCGCCAACGCGGGCCTGCCCCTTGGCCGGACCGGCTTCGCCAACCTCAGCCTCGAGTACGGCAACACCGCCTCGACCGACCGCAGCGTGCAGCGGGCCGACGCGGCGCGCCTCGTCGCGGCCGGGAACCGCCACGTTGGCGACCCCGCCCAGCAGTGGGGGTCGCCCGAAGTCGACGACGACCTCAAGCTCTTCGCCAACGTCGGCCACCTGTTCGCCAACGGCGTGCAGGCCTACGGCCACGCCGGGTACGCGCGCCGCGACGTGCTGACGTTCTATTACTTCCGGAACCCGAACACCCGCGGCGGGGTGTTCAGCGGCGACGGCGGCCGCACCCTGCTCGTCGGCGACGTGCCGGCCGCGCGCGGCGAGGGCCCGGCGGGTTGCCCGACGGTGGCGGTCGACGGCGACGTGCCCGATGCGGCGGCCCTTCGCGCGGTCCTCGACGACCCGCACTGCTTCTCGTTCCAGGAGCGGTTCCCGGGCGGCTTCACACCGCGCTTCGGCGGCGTCGCCGAGGACGCCTCGGTGGTCGGCGGCCTGCGCGGGCAGCTCGGCGGCGGCGTCCTCTGGGACGCGAGCGTGACGGCCGGCGCCAACACCGCCGACTTTTCCATCCGCAACACCGTCAACGCGTCGCTCGGCCCCGAGACGCCCACGACGTTCGACGTAGGCTTGTACGGGCAGCGCGAGGTGGGCGTCAACCTCGACCTGAGCCGCGCCCTGAGCGACCGCGTCCACCTCGCCGGCGGCGTCGAATGGCGGAACGAGCAGTTCCGGATCGGGGTCGGGCAACCCGAATCGTGGCAGCAGGGCCCCTACGCCGCGCAGGGCTTCAGCGTCGGCTCCAACGGGACGCCGGGGTTCGGCCCCATCGCGGCCGGCGTCTGGAACCGCGCCAACGCCGCCGTCTACGGCGACGTCGAGCTCCGTGGCGCCTCGCGCGACTGGCTGGTGGGGACTGCCGCCCGCTACGAGCACTTCGCCGACTTCGGCGCCACCCTGAACGGCAAGGTCTCCGCCCGCGTCCCCGTGTCGGAGCGCATCGCGCTGCGCGGCAGCCTCGGCACCGGGTTCCGGGCGCCGACCCCCGGCCAGCAGAACGCGTTCAACGTCTCGGCCAACTACGTGATCGAGCTCGACGACCTCGTCAACAACGGCACCATCCCGTCGACCTCCGCCGTCGCCCGGCTGCGCGGCGGCCGCCCCCTCACACCCGAGCGCTCCGTCAACCTCAGCGTCGGCGCGGTGGCCGAGGGCGGCCCCTTCACGCTGACCGCCGACTACTTCCGCATCGACCTGGCCGACCGGCTGACGCTCAGCCGGTTCTTCGCGCTCGAGGCGGCGGAGGCCGAGGGGCTGATCGCGGAGGGCGTCACCAGCGCCGGCGACCTGTCGAACTTCCGCTTCTTCACCAACGACCTGGAGACCCGCACGCAGGGCGTCGACGTCGTCGCCGCCTGGAGCCCGCCCGCCCTCGGCGGGGCGACCGCGATCAGCGTCGTCTTCAACCACACCGACACCGACGCCACCCGCTTCAATCCGGCCCTGCTCAATCCCGACCAAGTCGTGGACCGGATCCGCCTGCTCGAGGAGGCGCTGCCCGACACCCGCTGGAGCGCCGCCGTCGACCAGTCCGTCGGCCGCGGCACCCTGCTCGCCCGCCTGAGCTACTACGGCGGGTGGTACGACCGGCGCGACACCCACCGCTACCGCGGCAAGCCCGTCGTGGACCTCGAGTTCGCCTGGCCCCTCCGTGACACCGTCGCGCTGGCCGTCGGCGCCCGGAACGCCCTCGACACCTATCCGGACGCGAACCCCAACGCGAGCCGGCTGGGCAACCGCTATCCCCCTTCCACCCCCTTCGGCTTCGACGGCGGCTTCTACTACACGCGCCTCGACTACCGGTGGGGGAACGACTGAAGTCGCTGCCGCACGGTCGGCCTCTGATCGAGCGAGCCGCGGCGCCTGCGCCCCTCTCCGTTCGTCGAGCGAGCCATGCGGCGCCTGCAACACCTGCTCCGTTCGTCGAGCGAGCCATGCGGCGCCTGCCACGGCGCCTGCACCGTTTCCTGTGTTCGTCGAGCGAGCCACGGCGCCTCACCACCACATCCCCCCGGTCGGGCGCCGTGTGACGGCGGCCGCCCGTTGAACCCGTTTCGAACCGCCCGACGCATCCCCCCGGTCCGGGCGTCGTGCGACGGCGGCCGCCCGATGAGCCCGTTTCGAACCGCCCGACGCATTCCCGGTCAGATGCGGCGAACACCAGGGCGTCGGCGGCGCGGGAGCATGCGGCTCGAGCCCGTCGGCGTCCACAACTGGGAGCCCGCGGCGAAACCGCGGCGAACGGCCGCGGGCTCCCGGGAGGGAGCCAGGATGACCCGGACCATCACTCTCGTTCTGGCGGCGTCGGCGGTGACTGCATCGCTCGCCGAGGCCCAGCGCGTCACGTTCGACCGGCTCGCGCTCCGGCTCAATCAGGGAGACTCCGTCCTCGTCACCGACAGCGACGGCCGGAGGCTGCGCGGGCGCATCGTCGATCTGTCCGCGTCGACGCTCGCCCTGGAGACCGACGGACTTCGCCGCGAGCTGAACCGAGGCGACGTCTCCATCATCCAGCGCCGGGAGCGCGACTCGCTCGCGAACGGCGCGGCGATCGGGTTTGGGTCCGGCCTGGCCATCATCGTGGGCCTCTTCGCTCATCATGGCGTGCTTGACGACGCCGGAGTCGTGTTCTTCTACTCTTCTCTGTTCGGAGCCGCCGGCGCCGGCATCGGCGCCGGACTGGACGCCCTGCACGAAGAACCGCAAGTCGTCTATCGCTCGGCGCCGTCGAACCGGCGCCTCGCCGTTTCCCCCGTGTTGTCGCCGGAACGCCAGGGCGTCTCGGTGTCGCTGGGCTTCTGAGCCTCGGAGCGGGCGCTCCGACGGCCGCCGTCGGCTGAAGCGCTCAGTCGACACAT
This sequence comes from Vicinamibacterales bacterium, assembly GCA_965207615.1. Taxonomy (GTDB): domain Bacteria; phylum Acidobacteriota; class Vicinamibacteria; order Vicinamibacterales; family UBA8438; genus JAJEEA01. The sequence continues at coordinate 3,989,424 of CBDBMZ010000003.1, read as the reverse complement.
GCGGCGTCGGACCGCGGGACAACGACCGGTGCCCGGCGCTCTGCCGAGCACCGGTCCGGGCATGGATCCCGCGGCTCGGGGCGAGATTGGCCCGGACCGCCTCCCGCGAGCCGCGAGGTCAGGGCGTGGCGCCGGCCTCGCGGCCCGCCTGCCAGAGGGTCCAGTTCGCGTTGACGGTCGACGCGCGTCCGGCGCCTTCGAACACGAGCAGCCGGGTGGCCACCTTGTCGATGAAGAACCGGTCGTGGCTCACCGCGACGACCGCCCCCGGGAAGTTCACGAGGGCCCGTTCCATCACCTGCGTGGCGGTGACGTCGAGGTGGTTGGTCGGCTCGTCGAGAATCACCACCGGCGCCCCCGACAGCAGCGACAGGGCCAGGGCGACGCGCGCCCGCTGGCCGCCCGACAGGGTCCCGATCTCCTGCTGCAGGTCCATCTCGGAGAACTGCAGGAGCTCGAGAAACCGGTGGACCTGCTTGCGCGGGGCCCGGTGGGCGAGCCCCTCGAAGTTGACCTTCCGGGTCACCGTCGCCTTCGGATCGAGGCCGTCGAGGACGGCGTTGTAGTCGACGAAGGGGTCGCCGAGCTTCCAGTGCACGCGGCCCGTGTCGGGCGACACCTCGTTCCGCAGCACGCGGAGCAGCGTCGTCTTGCCGCAACCGTTCGGTCCGACGACCACCAGCCGGTCTCCCCGGTGCAGCGTGAAGTCGAGGCCGTCGAACAGCGTCTGCCCGCCGTAGCGCTTCGAGAGCTGCGTCACCTCGCAGAGCTCGTCGGCGGTGCGCATTCCCCGGTAGATGCCCGTCACGATGGTGTCGACCTCGCGCGGCGTCTGCTGCTTGCGGATGTTCGCGCACCGGCGGGCGAGGGCGCGGCCCGGGTTCCGGGCCGCCTCGCGCCGGTCCTGAATGGCCTCGGCCTCGAACGCGAGCAGCTCCTCCTCGTGCCGGAACTCCCGCTCGAGCTGACGGGTCTTCCCCCGCTTGCGGCGCACGAACTCGACGAACCCGCAGTCGTACTCGTGAAAGCGGTGGTTCTGGATCTCGACGACCCGGTTGACGGCGCGGTCCAGGAAGTGCCGGTCGTGCGAAACCACGAGGGCGGCGCCCGCGAATCGGGCGAGCCAGCTCTCGAGCCACGCCAGCCCGTCGAAGTCGAGGAAGTTCGTGGGCTCGTCCAGCAGCAGGACGTCCGGCGCCTCGAGCAGGATCTTGGCCAGCGCCGCCCGGTTTCGCCATCCTCCGGACAGGTGATCGATCGGCATCGTCCGGTGCCGATGGCTGAATCCCAGCCGGCTGAGCGCGGTGTCGATGCGGTGCTCGTACGTCCACCCGTCGCGGTGCTCCATCTCGGCCGTGAGGGCTTCGTACCGCTTCAGCAGCCGGTTCTGGCGATCGCCGGCGGGGCCCTCCGCGAGCGCGCGGGCGATGTCCGCCAGGTCCGCCTCTATCCGCCGGATCGGCTCGAACACCTCCCGCAGCACCGACTCGATCGACGCCTCGCCGCTCAGCTCCGAGAACTGCGAGAAGTAGCCGATGCGCAGGTCGGAGGCCACCTCGATCTCGCCCCCCGACGGTTCTTCCCGCCCCAGAATCAGTCTCAGCACCGTCGTCTTGCCGGAGCCGTTGCGCCCGAGCAGTCCGGTCCGATCGCCGGGGGCGAGGCGGTAGAAGGCATCGCGGAGCACCTGCTTCCGCCCGTGCCGCTTGGACACCTGCCGCAGTCGGATGAGGCTCATGGGACCGTCTTGGGGCGCGTCGTCGGGGAGTTCCGGGCGTTCCGGCCGTTCGTGGGCAGCGCCTGCTCGCCGTGGTGTCTGCGCGAGCGGTGCCACACGTGGAAACCGGGACGCCCGATGCCGGCCGGCGGACGATGGTCGGCGTGGAGTTGCGCGAGTCGGAACTCCCAGTGAGCCCGTCGTGCCACCGGGATCGGCGGGTCAGCTCTGGTTCGTGGAGATCAGCCCGCGGCGGGGCGCGCGACTGGGCGGCGCCACGGTCCGCGAGCGGCCGTGCCTACAGCGGCCAGTCGCGGAGGATGCGCTCGGTCTCTTCCAGGTGGCTGCTCTCGTCGCGGATGAAGTCCTCGATCTGCACCGCGAGACCCTTGTCGCCGTAGGCCTCCGCCTCCTGGGCGCGCTCGGTGTAGGCGCGCATGGCGTGGCCCTCGGCCTCGACGACCGCCTGGAGCATCCCGCGGTTGCTCTCGGGCAGCGGCACGTCGCGCGGCACCGTGGTCGGCTGGCCCCCGAGGGCGACGATCTTGTTGGCGAGGAACTGCGCGTGCAACTGCTCGTCGGCGACCTCGGCGAGGAAGAACTGGGAGAGCTGAGGCCGGTACGGGCCGGTGGCGCGGGCGGCGTAGAGGATGTACTGGATGATCGCGCCGAGCTCGTCGGCGAGGTCCTGGTTGAGCTTCCCGATCAGTTCGTCCTTCGTCAACGGTCTCTCCTTGGCGGGCGGCGCCTCGTCAGTCGCCCTCGCCGACGCTCTCTCCCGACACGGGGGCAGGGGCGGAACGCGCGGGCGGCGCCCCGGGGAACGGCCCCGAGGCGCCGATGTCTCACGAACGCCCCGGGGCGCGCCGCGGGGTCAGTCGACGATCGCCTGGTAGACCAGCGACCGCACCTTCTGCTGATCGTCGAGGCCGATGGCCGGGATGATCTGCGTCAGGTACACGACCACCATCTCCTCCTTCGGGTCGGCCCAGTAGGTCGAGTGGTAGGCGCCGCCCCAGCCGAACTCGCCGGCCGAGCCGGGCAGGCCCGCGGCGGCGGGGTCGTGGGTGATCGAGAAGCCGAGGCCGAAGCCCTGGCCGGGGCGGAACGGGATGCCGCCGAGGTGGTCGCTGAGCATCGACTCGACGGTCTTGCGCGAGAGGATGCGGGTGCCGTCGAGCTCGCCGCCGTTCAGCATCATCTGCAGGAACGTGGCGTAGTCGGTGGCCGTCGACAGCAGGCCGGCGCCGGCCGAGAACGCCTTGCGGGGGCCCTCGACGTAGTGTCCCTGGCCGACCATGTGGCCGGGGTCGGGGGCCTTCTCGAAGCTGCCGCCGTCGCCCACCGACGAGTAGACGGTGGCGAGCCGGCCCAGCTTGCCGTCGGGCAGGAAGAAGTGGGTGTCGTTCATCCCGAGCGGCTCGAACAGGCGCTCGGTCAGGAACTCGCCGAGGGTCTGGCCGCTGATCTTCTCGATCATCGCCCCGAGGATGTCGGTGTTGTAGCCGTAGACCCACCGCTCGCCGGGGTGCGCGTCCATCGGCAGCCCGGCGAGGCGGGCCATCGTGTCGCCCACCGTCTCGTCGCGGTCGGCGAAGTACCAGCCGGTGATGCCCGCCTCCTGCCAGGAGGCGATGCCGGCCGGTCCCATGCCGTAGCTGATGCCGGCGGTGTGGGTGAGCAGGTCGCGGATGGTGACGGGCCGGCGGGCCGGCACCACGTCGTAGCCGCCCTCGTCGTTGGGCTCGGCCACCGTCGTCTCCGCGAACGCTGGCAGGTACTTGCCGACCGGATCGGTGATCAGCAGCTTTCCTTCCTCCTGCAGCAGCATGACCCCGACGCTGGCCAGCGCCTTGGTCTGCGAGGCGATGCGGAAGATGCCGTCGGACGGCATCGGCGCCTCTGCTTCGACGTCGCGCCAGCCGATGCCCTCGCGGTAGGCGATCTTGCCGCGGCGCACGACGATGGTGACGGCGCCGGCGAGCCGGCCCTCGTCGACGAGGCTCTCGAGGGCGAGGCTCAGGCGGTCGAGCCGCTCCGACGACATCCCCACCTCTTCCGGCTCGACCCGGACCAGCCCCTGGGCGGCCCCGGTCTGGGGAACGAGCATCAGCGCGAACACGACGGCGAGCGCCGTCAGGCGGATACGTGATCTCATGGCGTTACCTCTGTCTTCGTCGATCTCGACGGGTGAGTTCCGGAACGCGGATTCCTGACTCCAATGATAGCCGCGACGGCGGTCGCGCCGGTAGGGCGGCCCGCGGCAGCCGCGGCACGGTCAACGACCTCGGGCCGAGGCCGGCCGTCGTGGTGCGAGCCTGCGGCTCCGCGCCGCCCGACCAACCGTCGAGACACCCACGGCGAAAGCCCTACGACCACGTTCCCCGACGTGAGAACGCCTCGCATCGCTCGAACGCACGCGCCAGACTCGGAGAGGCGGCGCGTGCCCGCTCCGGCGACCATCGGTGGCGGACGTACCGAATCACCTCGTCGGTGTAGGCCGGCCCGACGCGCCGGCCTCCGGCCTCGGAGGGCGGCAGTCCTTCGCGGATGACCCGCCTGGTGGACTCCCGAGCCAGATCCACGACCGCCTGTTTCGGATCGGCGATCCGTTCCGGCTCTCGAGGGATGCGCTTCACGCGGACGCCGAGAAAGCTCGCGAAGTCCCGCCGATCCGCCATCAGCCAAGCTTCGACGGCTCGAACCGCGACTCGCAACTCCATCTGTTCGGCCTGCACGGTCCCGAACAGGCGGCCGCGCAATCCAGGCGCGCAGTCGTGACGGTCGAGATCGCAGAGGACGAACCACGGGGAGTAGTGCGCACCGGCGTTGAATCCGTCGAGGCGCTGGCGCAGATTGCCGATCCCGTCGCAGACGTAAGGTGTACCGGAAGCGACGCCCGACGCCTCGAAGAGCTTCAGAACGACCGCCTGATCGACGATGCCTTCCACCGCGAACGACACGGGCTCGTACCCCCGATGCGCCATGGAGGTTCAGAAGTCGAAGCTGAACTGGTCGGCGTGTGCCGGCGCCGCCTTGGGCAGCAGAGCGGCGCCGATCGACAGCCCTTCCTTTTCCACCATGGCTCGCACGTCCCGATAGCTCTTGCCGACCTTGATCTCCGTCCCCTGCGAGTCGGGAGCGAGCACGTGGACCTCGTCGAGGCCGATTCCCACGTCGGCCAACAGTGCCGCCGAGTGCGTGGTGATCAGCACCTGCCGGCCAGACTTCGTGTGCATTCGCGCCATGAAACGCGGCAAGTGCCGCACGAGGGCGTCGTGCAGCGCGAGCTCGGGTTCTTCAAGCAGCAGCGGGCCGCCACCCTCCGCCAGGGACCAGAGCAATCCGATCAGGCGGAGCGTGCCGTCCGAGAACGAGCGCTCGTATTGGCGCGCCGCGCTCTGCCGCCAGTGGCTGAACCGCGCCTCCAGATGCCAGCGACCGCCTGCATCCTGCTGCAGCGTCAGGCTGTCGAACTGCGGAATGGCGATCTTCAGGGCCTTGTTGATGTTGCGCAACCGCGCATCGCGGGTCTTGGCGGGGGTCGAGGCGACCTTCTCCAGGAAGTCCCCGCCGAACGGATCGTCGTGCCGGCCGATGGACCGTTCGGGATCGCGCACCAGATGGGGCACGATGTGAAGATACCGGATGGACTTCAGGAACTCGGCGAGTTCTCGAAACTCCTGGTTGACGACGATCTGCTCCAGATACGTCTGTGCCAACCGCTCGGAGTCCTTCTTGTCCGCCGCATCGGGCCGCTTGAGAATCAGGTTGCCCTGTTTGTGGACCTCTTCCTCCATGACTTCGGGCAGGTGCTTCTTCGGATGGTTGCGGAACCGGAGACTGTAGGTCCACAGGCGGGGTGCGTCGTCTGTGCCGACGTCGACCGCCACCTTGAGACCGGCGGGCGTCCGCGCCTGCAGCGTTCGGATCTCTCCCATGCCGCCTCGCAGCCGGACCGCTTGCTTCAAGCCGTGGCCCGCGGTATCCCGCAGGAACCTGAGGGCGTCGAGCACGTTGGATTTCCCTGACGCATTCGGTCCGATGAGGAACGCGCGCCGGCGCAGGCGCAGGTTCACCGGTCCCCGGAAGTTGCGCCAATGGTGCAGGCGCAGGGAGGTTATGAACATCTGGGGGGCGCGCGACGCCTTCACGGGATGACCTCGGACCCATGCACCGCCGCGCGGCGGCGCTGCTGGCGCAAGCTCGTGCGGTCGATGATGGTATCACCGCGCGGCGGTGGGGCGCTCTCGGCCGGCCGTCGAACTGGTCGGCAGCGCGAACGGGCCGAGCCCCGGTCGCCAAGACACGCAGGCTCGACCCCTCCGTGCAGGATCGGCAGCCTCACCGGGGCGGGTTGGGCGAGCCTCCGTTCACGGGAGGCGGTTGGTCCAGCCCGAGACGCGTCCGACCATGGCCCCCTGAGTACGCCGCACCTTTCCGCGGCGTTCGGCCCGGGCGTCCCGCGGTCGGGGACTTCTGTGCATCCGGGCCCCTCACGCATCCGCGTCAGTAGCGGAACAGCACCCGCAGCTTGGTGAAGAGGGCGCGGTTCGTCCGGCGGAAGGCGGCCGGCTCGAAGTAGCGGGGATCGTGCACGCCGACCGCGTCCTCCTGCCGGAAGTGGTCGTCGTAGCCGAAGTAGAACACGGTCAGGGCGTTGATGCGGTAGGTCAGCAGCAGGTTCGTGCCCCGCGTCCCGCGGAACGAGTCGAACTCGGTGATGTTCCGCAGCAGCAGCCGGTCGGTGAACGTGAACGTCGAGAGCGCCCGCAGGACCTGAATGTCGAACACCTCCCGATCGGCGCCGCCGCGGACGTCGAAGAACCGGCTGGTCACGAGGTTGAGCTGCGAGGTGAACCGCGGGACGGGCCGGATCGTCGCCGACAGCGTCGCGCTGTTGCCGCTCCCGAGATACGGGCTCTCGCGGTCGATGTAGTAGATCTCGTCGCCCCACCGCAGGCTGCCGCCCAGCGAGAACAGGCGGCTGGTGCTGACGAACGTGGACAGGCTGTAGTTGCGGCGGTCGAAGTCGACGCCCCCGAACCGCTCGTGGGCCTGGATGGCGTTGGCGCCGACGTTGATGTTCCCCCTCAAGTCGAGGTTCAGGCCGGCGTCGACGATCTCGTCCTCGCGGACGCCTTCGTGGGTGTAGCTGACCCGGTAGTTCAGGCTCGGCCCCCAGTTGATGATCCCGCTCTCCGGCCACCAACGGTAGCCGACGCTGCCCGACCCGATCTGCTGGTCCACGCGCTGGAGGAACCCCACGTCGGTGCGGAAGTCGGGATCGATGCGCGCCGCGAACGCGGTGGCCATCCAGTGCCGCCCCTCGTGCTGCAGGAAGGCGCCGGCCATCGGCCCGTCCCGCTCGTCGCCCGCCTCGTCGCGGTCCTGCGACTGGAAGGCGACGAGGTTGAGCCGGGTGGCCTGGCCGAGCCGGAACTGGCCGTCGACGCCGGCCACGCGGTTGTATCCGTCGAGGAACTGTCGGTCGGTGACGAGGGTCCCGACGTGCGACTCGGAGTAGAGGTCGTAGCGCGCCCGGCCGATCAGCACCTGCGCGTTCTCGCCGTAGCCCCGTTCGTCCGGGTCGTCCCGTCTTCCCGGCGCCTCGTCGTCGGTCACCATCACGCCGAGGGTCGTGTTGCCGACCTTGCCGGTCAGCTTCGCCCCCACGTTGGGGTCGACGAGGGTCCGCGTGTGGACGAGGTCGACCGGCGACGGGAACTCGAAGATCTCCGCGCCCTCGAGGAAGAAGGGCCGCAGCTCGGGGAAGAACACGGGAAACCGCTGGTTGACCTCGATCTGCGGCAGGTCCGACTCGATCTGCGAGAAGTCGGGGTTGCCGGTGAAGTCGACGGTCAGGTTCGAGGTGATGCCGTACTTGACGTTCACGCCCACCTCCGGGTCCGTGCTCCGGTCGATGCGCGCGCCCGATCGCGGATCGTACGACTCGTAGCCGATGGCGGTGAACGAGGGCAGGATCTCGAGGTTGCGGCTCGTGGACAGGTCGGTCATGCCCTCGAGCACCCCCATCTGCGCCATGAAGCTCTGCACGTCGCGCGACATCGGGGCCCAGACCACGTTCTCCTGGTCCTTCCCCTTGATCTCGCGCACGATCTGGAAGCCCCAGCGGTGCTCGACGCCGGGCGGCTGCTCGGGGTAGCGGAAGCTCTTGAACGGGATGGCCATCTCCGCCGTGTAGCCGTCCTCGACGATCTGCGCGCCGCTGTAGAACAGCGCGTCCCACGACCGGTCGGCGACGGGAATCGGGCCGCCGCGGGTCTGTCCCGCGTTGATGACGCCGTCGCCCTGCACGTTGTAGGCGTTCAGGTCGAAGTCGTAGCAGCGCTGCTGGTCCATGAACGTGTCGAGGTAGACGGTGATCAGGTCGTCCTGCCATGCGGTGTCGCGGTCGGCCCGGCTGGCCCGCAGGATGCCGGGGTCGGCGTAGTGCAGGTAGAACGCGAAGTAGATGTGGTCGCGGTCGTAGGCGATGTAGACCTCGGTCTCCTCGGTCGCGGGCGCCCCGTCGAGGGGCGACTGCTGCACGAACTCGGAGAGCATCGCCGCGGTGCGCCACACCTCGTCGTCGAGGCGGCCGTCGATGGTCGGCGGCGCGTCGGTGCGGGTGGCCCGGACCCGGGGCCGGCTGGTGAGCATGCCGTAGCCGGCCCCGGACGCCGCGAACGTGGAGTCGTCCACGCGCGGCCGGTCCGGCCCGTGGGGGCCCATCGGGAAGCCGGCGCCGGACTGGGCGTGGAGATGCTCGAGGGCGCCGACGGCGAGGCACAGCGCCAGCGCTGGAATCGTGAGCTGTCTTGGCATGGGGTGCGCGTCTGCGAGCCCGTACAGTTTACAGCGCTCCGGGTGCTTCAACAGAGCCGTGGCCGGGGATGTCGCGGCCCGCGCGTCGGCGCCAATCGCAGATTCTCGGGCCGCCGCCATGAGTCGTCCCGGCGCGCGAGGATCGGGTCGATGCGGCTCGGCTTCACGACGCCGGGTCGGCGGCGCGGCGTTCGTGTCGGCGCTTTCGGCACGCGCCTCGCCCGTTCCTGCGTCGCCTACGAGTTGCTCATCCGTCGGCCGGCGCGGACGGTATCATGCTCGCCGCATGGACGATCCCTGCGACGTCTGCGGCGCTGCCGGCAGGATGAGTCCGCTCCTGGAGGCGGGGTTGCAGGGGGTCGGGGCGGTGTGGATCCGGCGTTGCGGCGGATGCGGCTTCCGGCAGGTCCGGCCGCGGCTCTCGCCCGCCGCGGTCGACGCGCTCTACGGCGCGGACTACTTCGACTCGGCCTCGGCGCACGGCTTCGCGGGGTACGCCCGCCAGCGCCAGCGCTACGCGCGCGACGCCTGGTTCCTCGCCCGCGAGCTCCGGCGGCTCGCGCCGAGGGGCCGGTTCCTGGAGGTCGGCAGCGCCCTCGGCTTTCTGCTCGGCGCCCTCGAGCCGAACACCGGTTGGAAGGTCGAGGGCGTCGAGGTGTCGGCGTTCGGGGCCTGGTACGCCCGCGACCGGTTCGGCGCCGCGGTGCACCGGGGGACGCTGGAGGAGGCGGGCCTCCCGTCGGACGCCTTCGACTACGTGCTGCAGAAGGACCTGCTGGAGCACGTCACCCACCCCCGGCGTCACCTGGAGGAGACGCGGCGCATCATGCGTCGGGGCGGGCGGCTCCGCGTCGTCACCCCCAACGGAGAGGCCGACCTGCGCCCTCTGTGCCGCGCGGCGGCGGAGCGCGAGAGCGACGAGCTGCCGCTGTCGGGCCAGGGGCACCTGTCGTTCTTTTCGCGGGCGCAACTGCTCCGCCTGTTCGACGGCGCCGGGTTCCGGGTGCTGCGCCTGCGGTCTATCGGGATACGCCGGGGCCTTCGGGCCCTCGGGGTGGTGCCGGGGCGGCGCCGTCGAGCGCCCCTGGTGCATCGAGAAGCGCTGGCACCACGGGACCGGCCCCCCGACGGCGGCGCGGAGGCGCCTCTTCCGGCGTCGTGGAGGGAGCAGGCCCAACGGATCGATGCGGAGATCGCCGCGCACCACCGGTGGGTTCGCGGCTGGCGCCCGTACTTCCACTACCGCCGTCTCGTGAAGCGGCTCGACGCGCTGCCGGGTTCGCTGGCGCTGGGCCAGGACTTCGACGTCCTCGTCGAGAAGCGCTGAGTCCGCGGCGCTCCCGCCGGCGGGTACGTCCGGTCGGGCGGGGGCGCGGGGCGCGCCACCAGGTTCACAGCGCGAGGACTCGCCTCAGCCCGTTGTCGACGCGCGCCATCAGTCCGGGTGAGATCTGCCCGACCCGGCGGGAGAGGTAGCCCTCGTCGAGCGTGACGATCTGCGTGACGTTGGCGACCGAGTCCCTCGGCAGGCCGGTGCTCTTCGCGGAGAGCAGGACGTTGCCGGGCATGTCGACGAGGCGGGCGTTCGACGTCAGGATCACCCCGAGGACCGTCCGGAGCCTGCTTCGGTTGAAGGCATCCGCCTGGACGACGAGCAGGGGATGGGGAAAGCCGGGCTCGGAGCCGCGCGGCTCGTCCAGGAGCCCGCGCCGTGGAACGGCGCGGGCTCCTGGAGGGTTGGTTGGGCGCCAAGCGGAGCCGTTAGGCGACGATTGGCGGGCTAGATCGGCCCACCACACCTCGCGCCGCGCGACTACCATTTCCCCCGGGAGCCGACGCTTCGCGCCTGAGCCGCCCGCACCGCCGGGTCGACGCCGCTCGATTCAGCGGCGAGCACTTCGTTGAGCTTCGACGTGACGTCCGCGTCGCGGTGCTTGGCCAGGTACTCGGCGAGTGCGACGGCGTACAGCTCGCTCCTCGACATCCCCTGTCGCTTCGCGAGGTCGTTCGCCGACAGGAAGAGATCGTCCGGGAGTGAAACGGCGGTTTTCATACCAACAGCATACCCCGGTTGTACCGTGTCGCGCTCCTGCCCATCAACGGTCGTTGGGCCGGGAGCCTGAGCGAAGGACGGGGCAGACGGCTGGAGGGTTGGTCGGGTCGTCGCGCGACGATTGGCGGTCTGGGTTGACTTGCTATATATTGCTATGTATAGTGGCTATTACTTGATCTATATAGCTGCATGAGCCTCGATCACATCCTCCTCGGCCTGCTCCGCGAACCGGCCACCGGGTACGACCTCGGGAACGCGTTCAGCGAGAACGTCCGGCACTTCTGGTCGGCCGAGCTCAGCCAGATCTACCCGACGCTCAAGCGCCTCGAGCAGCGGGGCATGCTGCGCAGCCGCGTCGAGCCGTCGCCGAAGGGGCCGAAGCGCCGGGTCTACGCGCTGACGGAGGTGGGGCGGGCCGAGCTGCTGCGCTGGCTGCGCGGCGGCCCCGCGGTGGGGACGGAGCGGTTCGCGTACCTCGCCCAGCTCTACTTCATGGACGCGCTTGGGGACCTGCAGGAGACCCGCGCGTTCATGACCGCGCTCCGGGGCCACCTGGCCGGCTGGCTGGCGCAGCTCCGGGCGGTGGAGCGGGATGTCGTCGCCGCGCACGGCGGAGACCCCGCCCGGTACGGCGACGCGGGCTTCCACCACTTCGCGGCGCTCCGGATGGGCATTCACTCCATCGGGTCGAAGGTGGCCTGGTGCGACGAGACGCTGGCCGCGCTCGACCGGCGCCGGGCGCCCCCCGCCGACGCGGTGGGCGCGGCGCGCGACGAGCCGTGGAAGGAGATGGAGCATCTGCTATGACGAGCATCGTGAGCCTGGCGATGGACGCCCTGGTGCTGGCCCACGTCGCGACCGGGTTCGTCGGCCTCGCCGCGTTCTGGATCCCGCTGTTCGCCAGGAAGGGCGGCCGGGTGCACGTGCAGGCGGGCCGCGTCTTCACGTACTGCGCCTACGTCGTGACCCTGTCGGCGGTCACCGCGGCGGCGGGACGCATCGCCGCCCTCCAGGCGCAGGGCCTCGGTCCCGCGGACCGGCCCGAGACCTGGGGCTTCGCGCTCTTCCTCGGCTATCTCGGGGTGGCGACCTTCGCCACGGTGCGGCACGCGATACGCGTGGTCGAGACGAGGAAGTCGCCGGAGAGGCTTTGGACGCCACTCCACGAGGCCCTCGCATGGGCCTCGATCGCCGGCAGCGTCACCGTCGTCGCGTTCGCGCTGGCGGTTCGGTCCGACGCCTCGCCGATCCTGCTGGGCCTGAGCCCCGTCGGCCTCGTCACCGGGGCGGGCATGCTGCGGCTGATGCGGCGCCCCGGCGCGCGGCGCATGGGCTGGTTCTACAGCCACCTCGGGTCCATGCTGGGGGGCGGCATCGCGTTCCACACCGCGTTCGCGGTCTTCGGAGCGCAGCGGCTGTGGGCCTACGACCTCGCGGGACCCCTGGCGGTCGTCCCGTGGCTCTTGCCCACGGCCCTCGGCATTCCCGCCATCATCCTATGGACCGAATACTACCGGCGGAAGTTCGAGCCCTCGCGGCCGGCGGCGGCGTGAACGAAGGACGCGGCACGTCCTGCGGCCCGGATTCCTGAAGAGCGGCGGTTTCTCGGCGGCCGCAGCCAGCCTCGCCCTTCGCGCCTGGCGCCCGCCGGTAGCCGAGCGTCGCGGGCGGGGGGGGCGGGGGCCCGCTGCCGCATCACTCGGGCGGATTGCCGCTGGAACCGCTGCTCGAAGTGGGCTGAAGCTCGTCTGGCAAGATGCGCCCGTCGCCGTCGGTGTCGAGCATGCGCAACGACTGGGCCGCCGATTCGATCTCCGTCTCTGAGACCGTGCCGTCCTGGTCCAGGTCGAGGGCCGCCATGAGGGGCATCCGTGCCAGGGGATCCCCGCCAGCGGTCCCGGTGCCCTCCGGCGGCGCTATCGGTCCTTCTGCGCTCCCGGGCTCCCGATCTCCCGACTCTCCGGCCTGCGCCGCCATCATCGCGGCGAGGAGCTCCACCCCGGAAACGGTGCCGTCCCCGTCGCCGTCGGCGGGCGACAGGAGACTCCGGAGCTGCGGCGGCAGATCCGCCATGTCGAGCTCTTCGTCGGCGCCCAGCGTGATCATCCGAGAACCCTCGGGGAGGCTTGCCGGGCTGCTGCCGAAGAAGACGCGCGGGCCGGCCCGACGGGGCCGCAGCTCGTCGACCGAGAGCCGTCCGTCGCTGTCGTCGTCGAGGGAGGCGAGCGATTCCGGGGCCGCGTCGATCTCGCCGGCGGAGATTTCGCCGTCGTCGTCGGTGTCGAGGGCGCGGAAGACCGGCAGCCTGCGCAGCCCGCGGTCACCGCCTTCGCCTTCCTCGGGCTGGACGTCTTCCGGTGGCCGGCCCGTCGCCTCTTCCGGTGGCTGGCCCGTCGCCTCTTCCCGTGACTGGCCCGTCGCCTCTTCCGGTGGCTGGCCCGTCGCCTCTTCCGGTGGCTGGCCCGTCGCCTCTTCCGGTGGCTGGCCCGTCGCCTCGCAACCGGTCAGACCCAGCGCCAACGCCAACGCCGCCGCGAGCACGCCTGACCGCATGGCCGACTCCTGTGGGACACCCCGCCGCCGTCGGCGCGTCAGCCGTGAGCCACGTTGCCGGAGCGGACGAATCGACGGGGTCATGGTCTTCCCTCCACGCGATTACCGATGCCTTGCTGCCGCCCCTGGCTCCACCGTGCGGCATCTTCCGCCACCGCATGCGACGGCGTCGCCTCGTGCATGCGCTCGCGGCTCACGTCGACGCCCTCCCGTTCGTCGGGCGGGGTGAAGGCGAGCGTCCACGACCAGGTTGGCCGGCCCGCAAGCCGCTCGTTCAACCCGGCGAGTCGTTCCTGCATCCCGGTGACCTGTTGCTGCAGATCGCCCGCCGTCGCGTCGTCCCCCAACCGGTCGGCTATCGCGGAGAGCCCTTGTCGCAGCTCTTGCAGGACCGCCGTGGCCCGTTGCCTCGCATGGTCCGCTCCGTTCGACCGAGGCGGCCGCCGGCCGCCAGCGGAGGTCGCCGGCCGACCCGCGCCCGGTGCTGGTGGCTCGGGCCGGAGGGCGGCGGCGAACAGCGTGATCGTCATCCCGGTTGCCGGCCGACCGGCCCGGGGCGGCTGCGGCACCGGCCCCCGCGCGGCGGCGACCCCTATCGTCGCCCCGGTTGCCGGCCGACCGGCGCGGGGCGCCTGCGGCGCCGACTCCCGCGCGGCGGCGACCCTCGGAGCCGGCGTCGCGGCGGCACGCAGCGGAACCGTCGCCGCCGCCGTCCAGACCGCCGCACCCAGCGCCGCGCTCAGCGCAACCGCGAGCGCCGCCGCCGCTCGTCCAGACATCGTGCCGCCCTCCTCGAACAGGGCATCGGCCCTGGCGCGCAGCTCCGTCGACCGCAGCATCGGCGCCGCGAGCGGTAACGCACGCGGGTGCCCCGCCAGCGCGACGAGACACCGCAGGTAGGCGCGCCGATCGCCGGTGCGGCGCACGACCGCGGCATCGACGACCTGCTCCCGGTGCAGGCGGATGCGCCCGCGGATCAGCCACGCCCAGGGGTGGAACCACAGCAGCGCCGCCGCCACTTCCTCGGCCACCGCGGCTGCGAAGTCGCGTCGTTCGAGGTGGAGCAGCTCGTGGCAGACGATGCCGCGCTGGAACGCCGGCTCGAGCCGGTCGAAGGCGGCGGGCAGCACCACGGTCGGGCGGAACAGCCCGAAGCTGCAGGGCATCCGGACGTCCGGCGGCTGGATGAAGGCGGCCGGCGTCCGGAACCGCGCCAGGAGCTCCCGCGCCGGCGCCGGCGGCGCGACCCGGTCCGCCGAGCCGGCGAGACGGCCGAGCCGCACGAGGCCCAGCCCCAGCCGCGCCAGCCGGAAGACGGCGACCGCGGCCAGGAGCCCCAGGACCCACGCCCACGGGTCGACGTTCCACCGCTCGGCGGGCAGGGCGACGACGCTGTCGGCCACCGAGACGCCGGCGACGCCCGCGGACTCCCGCTCGGGCGCGGCCGGGGGCAGTCCGTGGGCGGGGGTTGCCGCGGCCGGCGGCCAGGGCTGGATCCACGGTGCGAGCAGCAGCACCAGGAGCACCACCTGCCAGTACTTCAGCAGGAAGCGGGGCTCGCGAAGCCGGAGGACGGCCACGCCGAGCCAGGCGGCCCCGGCCACGCCGGCGGCCTGCAGCCAGTGCGCGACGACGTTCTGCGCGAGCAGCTCAGCCGTCATCGTCCTTGTGCGGCCCGTTCAGCCGGCTCGCGATGTCGCGGAGGTCGTCTGCGCTGAGCCGCCTGTCGCGGACGAGGTGCTGCACGAGCGGCTCGGCCGCGCCGCCGAACACGCGGTCGACGAAGTGGCGGACCATCGCCCCGAGGACCCCCTCGCGGGTGGACCGCGCGCGATAGACGTGGGCCCGCGTCGCGCGGCTGACGGCGAGATGCCCCTTCTGCTCGAGGATCCGCATCGTCGTCAGCACCGTCGTGTACGCGACGGGCCGGCGCGCTCGGAACTCCTCGTAGACCTCGCGCACGGTCACCTCGCCGCGGTCCCAGACGACCCGCATGATCTCGAGCTCCTGTTCGGCGAGGGGAGGACGTTGGCGCGGCATGACTACTAGTGAATTAGTACGTTGCGGCCTGCAGTTTGTCAAGCCGGCTACGCACCGGCTGGCGTGACTTGTGTGGGGACGCGTCGGGGTCCCCGGAAGAGTGGTGGTTGCAGACTTCCGGTGCGCTCTGCATGATCCGATGCGTGCCTGTACCGGTGAGCCTTCGCCGCGCGTTGCGAACGCTGGCCCACCGCCGCACGTTCGCGGTGACCGCAGTGCTCACGCTGGCCCTCGCGTTCAGCATCCCGGCGGTGGTGCTGTCGACGCTGGATCGGCACTTCTGGCGGCCCCTCGACCTGCCCGGATCGGACCGGCTCCTCACGCTCGCCATTTGGGCCGAGGACGGCTACTTCTCGTCCCTCAGCCATCCCGAGTACCTCCGGCTGCGCGAGGTGGGGGCCGAGACGGAGGCGTTCTCCCTCGCGGCCTTCGGGAGCCTGGACGTCACCGTGGTCGTCGGAGGGGCGCCCGCCCGGCTGGAGGCCGCCCTGGTCTCCGGCGACTTCTTCACGCTCCTCGAGGCGGAGCCCGCGCTCGGCCGCTTGCTGGCCCCGTCGGACGACGACCCGGGCGGCGCCCCGGTGGCCGTCGTTTCCCGCCGCGCGTGGACGACGCGCTTCGGCCGGGACCCGGACCTCGTCGGGCGCACCGTGCGCCTGGGACCGCAGGCGTTCACGATCGTCGGCGTCGCCGACAACCCGCTTCCCGGCCCCGCCCACGACCCGGACTTCTGGGTGCCGCTGTCGGCGGTCCACCAGCTCCTGCCCGGTCGTCCCGACATGCTCGGTCCCTTCCGGGTCTGGCTGGACACGGTCGGGCGGCTCGACGCCTCGGCGTCGCGCGGCGACGCCGCGGTGCTGGCGGCGCTGGCCCGGGCCCGGCTGCCCCCCGAGTCGGCAGAGCTGCGTACCGGGGACTGGCGCTTCGTCGCCCGGCCTGTCAATCACCTCCGGCTCGGTCCCGATTATCACCGCGAGGCCTCCCGGTTCCTGGCCGTGCTGGCCGTCATCACGGGTGTCTTCCTTCTGGCCGCGTGCAGCAACATGGCCCTGCTGCTGCTGACCCGCGGGGCCGAGCAGGCCCAGGAGCTGGCGGTGCGGCGCGCGCTGGGGGCCTCGCGCCGCGACCTCGTCCGTCCCCTCGCGGCGGAGCTGGCGGTGCTGGTCGCGGCCGGGGGGCTGGCCGCGCTCGTGGCCCTGCGCTGGGTGGGCGCCGTCCTGTCGGCGCTGCCGCAACTGGCGCCGCTCGGCGAGGCGGCGGGCCCGGGCGCCGGCGCCGCGCTCTGGACGGTGGCCGTCGCCGGGGCGACGTGGGCGGCCGTCTGCCTCGGCCTGCTGCTCGTGACGTCCATCCGGCCGCCGGCCCTCGCGGGGGCGTCCGGGCCCAGGGTGACGGGCCGCGGCGGCCGCCAGCGGGTGCTGGTGGGGGCGCAGGTCGCGGTGTCCGCGGTCCTGGTGGTCGCGGCGGGGCTCCTGCTGCGCAGCGCCCACGGCGTCGCGTCGATTCGGCACGGCTTCGTCCCCGAGGGAATCGTCGTCGCCCAGCTCCACACGGCCGGCTATTCCGACGCCGAGGGGCATGTCTTCTACCGGCGGCTCCTCGACGCGCTCCGCGACGGCGGGCCGGTCACCGCCGCGGCGCTCGCCTGGCACACCCCGTTCAGCGAGTTCAGGCTGTCCGTCTCGGTGGAGATCCCGGGGACCCCCCTGCAGGTGCTGGGGAACGCGGTGTCCGCCGACTACTTCCGCACCCTCGGCGTCGCGGTGCTGGAGGGCCGCGAGTTCACCGCCGCGGACCACGCCGACTCGGCGCTCGTGGCCATCGTCAACCGCACGCTGGCGGAGCGCCTCTGGCCCGGCCGCCCCGCCGTCGGGCAGGTGCTGACGTTCCCGCTCAGCGGCGGGGACCGGACGGTGATCGGCGTGGTCGACGACGTGCGCTACCACGCCCTGGCCGAGGCGACCCGGCCGCTCGCCTACCTGCCCCTGGCCCAGCGCTTCTTCCCCCGGGCGTTCGTCCACGCCCGGTCGGGCGCCGACGTCGGCCCCACCCTGGGGCACGTTCGGCGGGTGCTCGCCGACCTCGATCCAGGGGTGCCGCTGAGCGGCGCGGGCACGCTGCGAGACCGGGTCGACGAGGCGCTCGCCCGCTGGCGGGCGCCGGCCCTGCTCGCCGGCCTCCTCGCCCTGGTCACCCTGGTGCTGACGATGGGCGGGCTGTACGCCGTGCTGACGATGGCGGTGGGCCAGCGGACGCGCGAGCTCGCGATCCGGGTGGCCCTCGGGGCCCGCGAGGTTTCGTTGCGCTGGATGGTACTCGCCCAGGGGTTGCGGCTCGTCGCGGCGGGGGCGCTGGTCGGTCTCGCCGCCGCGGTGCCCCTGACGCGGCTGCTCGAGAGCCAGCTCTACGGCATCGGCCCCCACGACGCCGCGACGCTGGCCGCCGGCCTGCTCGGGCTGCTGTCGGCCGGCGCTCTCGCCAGCGACCTGCCGGCCCGCCGCGCCGCGCGTCTCGACACCGCCGCCGCCCTGCGCAGCGAATGAGCGCCCGCCCGGCCCGCCGCAGGCGCCCGGGAGTCTCACCCGCCGCGGGTGCGCGGGTCAACACACGGTCTTGTCGAGTCTGGCCGGAACCAAAGTTACCGAGCACTTTCGTGCAGGTTCAGCAGGAATGGGCCATGAGGGGCTGGAGACGAGCCCGCTCGGGTGGCGCACGGCGACCGTGCGGCCCGCCGGCGTCCCCGCGTCTCGCCGCCGCCGTGCTTCCGATGCGAGTGAGCCGCCGGCGGGACGGTGTGAACCGGTCAGATGAGGTGGCCGGTCCAGCGGCCGGCGAGCACGATGCCGGCCCAGATCAGCAGCGACGCGCCCCCGGCGAAGCGTGCGGCCGGGGGCAGCTCCTCGGCCGCGTCCCACGCGCCGACGCCGCGGAACGTCCGGAAATGGAAGACGGCCATGTTGATGAACGCGAGCGGCAGCAGCAGCAGCTTGATCTGAAAGGCGGTGTTGTCCAGGTACGCGGGCGCGCGGGTCATGAACATGCCGAAGCCGGTGACGGCGGCCACGACGAAGGCGGCCCAGGTCCAGGGGAGCAGCTTGCCGGTGATCTGGCTGACCGGGTACCGCGTCGCCGCGAGGCCGAGCAGCCGCAGGTCGACGGTCAGGATGGTGCCGACGACGAGGCCGATCCCGATCACGTGGATCGACTCCAGCATCGGGAACCACCAGGTGAAGCCGATGTGCTGCGAGAGCGGGTGGTCCTGCAGCCACTGCCAGATGGAGGGGTACGCCTCGAGGCTCTCCCAGGGGAACGGAATCGGGAAGGGGTCGGTGATGTACTCGGAGTACGCGATCCAGCGCCCCGCCATCATGATGCCGATCCAGGCCAGGAGCGACACGCCGGCGATGAGCCGCGCCACCAGCAGGCGGTCCTCCGACTCCTCCCAGTAGCCGTGCTCCTTGCGGTTCTTCCAGTAGATGAGGAAGGCGAGCCCGACGGCGAGCAGGAGCAGCGAGAACTTGAAGGTGGCGACGGGGTTGTAGAAGTAGCGGACCGGCCGCGCGAGGACGAAGAGCATGCCGGACGCGAAGTTGACCGCGAGGGCGCACCACGTCCACGGCAGCAGCCGCCGGATCATCTCGCTGACGTCGTGGCCGCGCAGCGCGATGCCCAGGAACCGCAGGTCGACCATGACGATCGAGCCGACCACCGCGGCGATGCCCATGATGTGGAACGACTGGGCGATCGGGGGCAGGCCCGGGACGTTGCCGAGCAGGTACACCATCCACTCGCGGGTCGGGCTCTCCGCGAGGGTCTGGGCCAGGAAGTCGCGCATGGGTCGGGTCTCGTCGGTGCCGGGAATCGAGCGGCCGCGGGTTTCGCGCCGCCATTCTAGCAGCCCGCGGGATCTCCGAGGGACCGAGAGCCGCGAGGCGCCGGAAGGGGCGCGGTCCGGCCTTGGGCTGCGGCAGGAGCGACCCCGTCGCGTCGGAGCGTCGCGGCCCGAAGGAAGCGGGGCGGCCGCCGAGGGCCGCGGGAGCCCCGCGGTCGGCGGGGTACTTCCCGCGGACATCCGGCCGGCCGGGAGACAGCGCTTCAGTGCGACCGCTCTCGGTATCGGCGTATCCTATTCGTCCCGGTTGGACGCGGAGTGCAGGGCCGTCGGGAGGCGCCTGCCTCGTTTCCCCAATCGCCTTCCTCACATCCAGTGAATCCAGGAGTCCCGATGCGCAAGTCTCTCGTGGCCGTGCCGTTGTTGGCAGGGGCGTTCGCCCTCACCGCCGCCACCGGGCCGGCCGCCGCCCAGCCGCCTGGTGCGGCGGGTCCGGACGGCGCCTGCGCCATCTCGTCGCCGGCGGACTGGCCGGGGCTGGACGGCGGTCCCCGGTGGAACGGCTGGGGGGCCGGGGTGGCCAACGCCCGCTTCCAGCCGGCGGACCAAGCCGGGCTCGCGGCCGAGGACGTGCCGCGCCTGCGTCTCAAGTGGGCGTTCGGCTACCCGCGCTCGGCCACCGCGCAGTCGCAGCCGACGGTGGTGGGGGGACGGCTGTTCGTGGCCAGCGAGCGCGGCGTGGTCTACGCGCTCGATGCCGCCACCGGCTGCACCCACTGGACCTTCGAGGCGGCGAGCGGCGTCCGCAGCGCGATGACCGTGACCCGCCTCGCCGACGGTCCGCACGCGCTCTTCTTCGGCGACTTCACGGCCAACGTCTATGCCCTCGACGCCGCGACCGGGGCCGAGATCTGGCGCCGGGACGTCGAGACCCACCGGGGCGCCCGCATCACCGGGGCGCCGGTCGAGCACGGCGGCCGGCTCTACGTGCCGGTGTCCTCCCTCGAGGAGCTGCTCGCCGCCAACCCCCGCTATCCCTGCTGTACGTTCCGCGGCAGCATCGCCGCCCTCGACGCGGCGACGGGCGAGCTGCTCTGGCAGAGCCACACCATCGAGGAGGCGCCGCGCGAGCGCGGGCGCAACCCCGACGGCGCCGCCCTCATGGGGCCGTCCGGCGCCGCCGTGTGGTCGGCGCCGACCGTCGACGCCGAGCGCGGGGTCGTCTACGCCGCGACCGGCAACGCCTACACCGAGCCCGCCGCCGCCACGAGCGACGCGATCATCGCGTTCGACCTCGAGACCGGCGCGGTCCGGTGGACCAACCAGCTCACGCCCGACGACGCGTTCATCCTCAACTGCGGCGGCGACAACCCCAACTGTCCGGAGGAGGACGGCCCCGACTTCGACTTCGGCGCGTCGCCGGTGTTGGTGACGGCGGCGGGCGGCCGCGACCTCCTCGTCATCGGCCAGAAGGCGGGGGTGGGCTACGCCCTCGACCCGGACCGTGGCGGCGCCGTCGTCTGGCGCTACCAGGTGGGGGTGGGCAGCGCGCTCGGCGGCATCGAGTGGGGCTTCGCGGTCGATGACGAGAAGGCCTACTTCGCCAACTCGGACTACCTGACGCCGGAGCCCGGGGGCCTCGCCGCGGTGCGCCTGACGACCGGCGAGCTGGTCTGGTTCGCCGAGCCGCACGAGCCGGTCTGCGAGGGGTGCAGCCCGGCTCTGCTGGCCGCTATCACCGCCATTCCCGGCGCCGTCTTCTCGGGCGCCTACGACGGCCTGTTCCGCGCCTATGATGCCGACAACGGTTCGGTCCTCTGGGAGTTCGACACCAACGGCGAGCACGAGACGGTGAACGGCGTCGAGGCCCGGGGCGGGTCGATCAACGGCCCCGGCCCCGTCGTCGTCGGGGGCATGGTCTACGTCAACTCGGGCTACGCCGCGTTCGGCGGCCGGCCCGGCAACGTGCTGCTGGCGTTCGGCGTCGACTGACGCGGCTGGCGCGGTCCGCGCTCGGCCGACGTTCGGCGTGGACTGACCCGGCTGGCGCGGTCGGCGGCCCGACCGACGACTGCGCGCGGTGTGGCAGTGGAAGCGCTCCAGGCAGGCGCCGGTGGTCGAATCCACCCGGCACGACCGGGACCGGCGAGTCGGCGGGGCCGTCGCAACGGACAGATCGATGCGTCTCTACCGCGAGCTCGCGGAGTGGTGGCCGCTCGTCGACGACCCGGCCGACTACGCCGAGGAGGCCGGCGTCTACGCCGACCGGCTGCAGGAGGCGTGCGACGGCCCCATCCAGTCCCTGCTGGAGCTGGGCTGCGGGGGCGGGAACACCGCCCTGCACCTGAAGCGGCGGTTCCCCCGCCTGCTGCTCACCGACTTGTCGCCCGAGATGCTCGCGGTCAGCCGCGCCCTCAACCCCGAGTGCGAGCACCGGGTCGGCGACATGCGCACCCTGCGCCTGGGCCGGTCGTTCGACGCCGTCTTCGTCCACGACGCCGTCTGCTACATGACGACCGAGGCCGACCTGCGGCGAGCCATGGAGACCGCGTGGGCGCACTGCCGCCCCGGCGGCGCCGTGTTGTTCCAGCCGGACTACGTGCGCGAGAGCTTCCGGGCCGCGGCGTCCACGGGCGGTTGCGACGAGCCGCCGCCCTCCGGATCCGGCGGCGGGCGCGCGCGCGGGTTGCGCTACCTGGAGTGGGTCTGGGACCCCGATCCCGCCGATACGGAGTACTTCGCCGACTTCGCGTTCCTGCTGCGCGAGCGCGACGGGTCGGTCCGCTGCGTGCACGAGCGGCACGTCGAGGGCCTGTTCGCGCGCGGCCGCTGGCTGGACCTCCTGACCGAGGTCGGCTTCGAGCCCCGCTGCCTGCCGCTCGTGGTCTCCGGCGTGGAGCCGGGCCGGCACGAGATGTTCGTGGGGCGCCGGCCGTGCTGAGGGATTCCCGGACGAGTGACTGCCGCCGTGACGCATTGATGTCTCACCTTGTGGTGATAGGGTGACTGTCTGGCGCACGGAGAGACATGAGAACCACCCTGACGATCGACGACCGCGTCGCGGCGCAACTTCGGGAGATCGCCCATCGTTCCGGCAGGTCCCTTGGTGCTGTCGTGAATGAAGCCCTGCGAGCGGGCATCGCGAACAACCGGATCGCCACCTGCCCCAAGCCGTATCGTCTCGAGCCGGTCGCCCTGGGTCCGGTCGTCGGAGCCTGCGATCTCGACAAGGCGCTTCAGCTCGCCGACCGCCTCGAAGACGAAGAGCTCGCGCGCAAGCTCCAACTGCGGAAATGACCGGTGGCGGCGCCTCGAACGGACGGCGGACGGCGCCGCGTCTCGCCCGCGTCTCCAGTAGAGCAGCGCGTGGCTACTCCACCTGCAGGGCCTGGCGCGGATCGGCCTAGGCGGCGCGGCGCGCCGGGAGGAACGAGGCGGCGAGGGCCGCCGTCACCAGCACGAGGGCGGCGGTGGTCAGGGCCAGGGGGTCGGGGGGGCTGCTGCCCTCGAAGAGCAGCGGCGCGACGAAGCGGCCGGCCGAGAGCGCGGCCAGGCCGCCGGTGACGATGCCGATCACGGTCAACGAGAGGCCGCGCGCGAGGACCAGGCGGAGGAGGTCCCACGCCTGGGCGGCGAGGGCGCGCCGGATGCCGAACTCGAGCTCGCGCCGACGCACGCCGAAGACGGTGATCGCGTAGAGCCCGAGGGCGGCGAGCAGCAGGGCGAGCAGGGCGGCGGCGCCGAACAGGCCGGTGCCGATGGTCCACGAGCGGACTCCTAGGGCCCCGACTCCTGCTCTGCCGGCTGCAGCACCCGCGCCATGGCCACCGACAACTGCTCCCAGCGCGACTGCTGCGCCGTGAGGTGCTCGCGGCCGGTCGGGGTGAGCCGGTAGTAGCGGGCGCGCTTGCCCTTGTCCGACTTCTTCCACTCCGCCGCGATCCAGCCGCGCCCTTCGAGCTTGTGCAGGGCGGGGTAGAGCGAACCCGTCTCGATCTGCAGGGCGTTTTCCGAGACGCGCTGGATGTGCTTGGCGATGGCGTGGCCGTGCGAGGGCCCGTACAGGAGGGTGCGCAGGATGAGCAGGTCGAGGGTGCCGTAGAGCAGCTCGATCCGGTTGCTCGCGGAGGCTGTGGTCATGTAGATAGGCTACTCAATTTTGGGTAGTATGTCTACGAAAAAGTGCGTGCGGTACGAGCCCGCAACCGGGGCTCGGGGAAGGGCGTGTCGGGCCGGTTCGCCACCATCGGGCACATCGGACGGGGCTCGTGTTCGTCTCCTCCGGGGCGACGAGCGCCGGGGCGGGCACCGGAAACGAGGGCTTCAGCTTCCTGGAATCGGCCGGGAGCCAGCACCGCCCATCGTCGCCTTCGGCTGCGCTGGGCGCCCAACCAACCCTGCCAGGAGTCTGCATCGTTCTACGGCGCAGACTCCTGGCGGCCGGGAACCCGCCGCCTCGTCCGTGGTCGACGCTCGGGTGATGACCGCGTGAATCGGCCGGGACCTCGCGGCCGGGAACCCGCCGCGGGCTTTCCGGGCCACAGCGGTCTTGTCCCGCGCTCCCGCGCGTGCGATTATCGTCACCAATCGCCGGTCGACAGGAAAGGCGGAAGCGGCCGGGCCGCGCCGCAGACGCGTGTTTTTCCACCCGGAGACCGAGCCCCGGGTGTCGCCGATCTCGGAGCCGAGACATGCGGATGCCGCGAATCGCGACGTTGGCGTTGGCGTTTGTGCTGCCGGCCGGTGCGGCGGGCGCGAGCGAGAGCCGGTTGCCCGACGCGGCGCAGGCCGGCGACCAAGCCGCGGTGGCCCGCCTCCTCCGGGCCGGTGCCGACGTCGACGAACGCGCCGCCGACGACACCACCGCCCTCCACTGGTCCGCGTACCGCAACGACTCGGAGCTCGCGGCGCTGCTGCTCGCGGCCGGCGCCGACCCCAACGCCGCCAACCGCAACGGCGCCACGCCTCTCGGCATGGCGTGCGCGAACGCCGGGTCCGGACGGGGAACGGGCCCCGATCTCGTCATCCGACTCCTGCAGGCCGGTGCCGATCCGGGCCTCGCTCCCGTGGGCGAGCCGCCGCTGCTGACCTGCGCGCGGACCGGCGACACCCGCGCGGTGCGGGCGCTGCTCGCCCACGGCGCCGAGGTCGATGCGGTGGATGCGTGGCGGGGGCAGACGGCGCTGATGTGGGCGGCGGCCGAGAACCACGCCGCGGTGCTCGGCGAGCTGCTGGAAGCCGGCGCCGGTGTCGACACCGCGTCCACGGGCGGGTTCACGGCCCTGCTGTTCGCGGTACGGCAGGACGCGCAGGCGGCGGTCCGCCTCCTCCTCTCCGCGGGGGCCGACCCCGGGGTCGCCGCCCCCAACGGGCAGACCGCGCTGCGGGTGGCCATCGCCAACCGGCACTACACGGTGGCGGGGCTGCTGCTGGCGGCGGGCGCCGACGCCACGGCGCGGGACCGGCGGGGCAACACCGCGCTGCACGACCTCGTGGCGTCGCGCTCGCCCGCCCGCCACCTCGGGAACCAGTTCGTGGCGTTCAACCGCGAGGACCCGACCCAGCTGTCGAGCCTCGAGCTGATGGACCGGCTGCTCGCGGCGGGCGCCGACCCCGACGCGCGGACCGAGCCCGTGCCCATCCGCCACGAGCGGTGGACCGACGAGGGCATCTTCAGCGCCGGTCGCCCGTTCATGGACAACCGGGTCAACCTGGGCGGCGCCACCCCGTACCTGCTCGCGGCCCAGGCCGCCGACGTCATGGCGATGCGCCGGCTCGCCGAGCGCGGGGCCGACCCGCGGCTCGCGACCTACGCCAACAACACCGCGGTGATGCTGGCGGCCGGGGTGGGGCACGTCGAGGGGTCGCGGCGCTTCCGGCCCGAGTCGGAGGCCCTCGCGGCGGTCAGGCTGGCCCTCGACGCGGGGGTGGACGTCAACGCCGGCAACGCCAACGGCCAGACCGCGCTGCACGGCGCGGTGTACCGGGCGGCGGACACGATCATCCGCCATCTCGTCGACGCCGGGGCCCGCATGGACTTCGCGGACGAGCTGGACCGGACCGCACTCGATCTGGCCGAGCGGGGCTTCAACCAAGTCGCGAGCCTGATTCGCCGCGACCGCTCGGCGGCGCTGCTGCGCTCGCTCGGGGCGAAGTCCAGTCGGTCGGACGAGGTTGCCGGCCCGTAGCGCGGCGGCGGCGTGTGCCCCGGAGGCGCGGCGTGGGGGCGATTGACTTCGGCCGCCTTGCAGGTCGGCGTTCCGGGCCTTTCGACCACGTCGCCGGCCTGATTCGCCGCGACCGCTCGGTGGCGTTGCCGCGACCGCCCGGCGCCCGGTCCAGCCGGTCGGACACGGTTGCGTCGTCCGTCCGGCAGGCGCGTTGACCGGTGTGGATTGCGAGGTCGAGCTCGTGAGTCCCGGCCCGGGTGCACGGCAAGGCACTCTCCGCCGGCGTCCTCGCCCCGGCCATGATCGTTCGCCTCGGAGGTGTGGCGTGAGAACCCGACGACGTCGGTGCCGTGGCGGGTGGTGGCTGCCGGCGGTGGTCGCCATGGGGGTCGCGTCGCCCATCTTCGCGGCCCAGGCCCCGGAGCCGGCCCCGGCGGGCGTGGCCGCTGCCGATGCGACGGCGGTGATAGAGCGCTACTGCCTCGCCTGCCACAACCGCCGGCTGCGCACGGCGGGGCTCGCCCTCGACGAGCTGGACGCCGCCCACCCCGAGGCGCGGCCCGAGGTGTGGGAGAAGGTCGTCGGGCGGCTCCGCACCCGGACGATGCCGCCGATGCCCCGGCCCCGGCCCGACGAGGCGGCCTACGAGGCGGCGGCGGGGTGGCTCGAGACGGCGCTCGACCGCGCCGCGGCGGCGCGGCCGGATCCGGGGCGGCCCCTGCTGCACCGGATGAACCGGACCGAGTACAGGAACGCGGTGCGCGATCTGCTGGCCGTCGACCCCGATGTCGGCGCCCTGCCCGCCGACGACGCGACCTACGGGTTCGACAACATCGCCGACGCGCTGGGCACCTCGCCCCTGCTGCTGGAGAGCTACGTGACGACGGCCCGGAAGGTCGCCCGGCTCGCCGTCGGCAGCCCCGCCCTCGCGCCGGCGACCGAGACCTGGAAGACGCCCATCGACCTGACCCAGGACTACCACCTGCGCGACCTGCCGCTGGG
The DNA here is from genome assembly GCA_965207615.1 of Vicinamibacterales bacterium. GTDB lineage: Bacteria > Acidobacteriota > Vicinamibacteria > Vicinamibacterales > UBA8438 > JAJEEA01. The sequence goes on along the minus strand of CBDBMZ010000003.1, from coordinate 3,963,229 downwards.
CACCCGGGGCGGGATTCGCGTCGACCGCTACTTCCCGGTCGACGCCGATTACGAGATCCGGGTCCGGCTCCGGCGCGGCGCCGGCGGCTCGATCCGCGGCATCGGGGAGGAGCACGTCGTCGAGCTGAGCCTCGACGGCGAGCGCATCGGGCGCTTTCCCGTCGGCGGTCCCGACGCCTACCGGCGCCCGGACGGCGGCGGGAACGCGGGTCTCGGGGTGAGCCCGGCGTTCACCGCGGACGAGCCGATGCGGGTGCGGATGCCGATCGCCGCCGGCCATCACACCCTCGTCGCCGCGTTCGTGGGCCGGCCCGCCGCGCTGTCCGAGCAGACCACCCGGCCGTTCCTGCGGAGCTACGTCTCGGCCAACAGCCGGCGGGGGCTCCCCGACGTCGACCGGCTGGTCATCGCGGGCCCGTTCGAGCCCGCCCGCCCCGACGAGACCCCGAGCCGGGCCCGCATCTTCACCTGCCGCCCCGACGATGCCGCGGCCGAGCCGGCGTGCGCGCGCGACATCCTCGCGCGGCTGGGGCGGCTCGCGTTCCGCCGGCCCCTGGAGCCGCCCGAGCTCGACCGGCTGCTCGACTTCCACCGGGCCGGCCGCGCCGACGGCGGCTTCGAGGCGGGCATCGAGCTCGCTCTCCGCTATCTCCTGGCCAGCCCGCAGTTCATCTTCCGGCTCGAGGCCGAGCCGGCGGCGGTGGCTCCCGGCGAGGCCTACCCCCTGACCGGCTTCGACCTCGCGTCGCGGCTGTCGTTCTTCCTCTGGAGCAGCATCCCCGACGAGGCGCTGCTCGCGGCGGCGGAAGAGGGCCGGCTCGACGACCGCGACGGGCTCGCGCGGCAGGTGCGGCGGATGCTCGCCGACCCGCGGGCGGCGGCCCTCGTGGAGAACTTCGCCGGCCAGTGGCTCTACCTGCGCAACCTCGACCAGACGACCCCCGACCCCCCGACCTTTCCCGACTTCGACGACAACCTGCGGCGGGCGCTGCGCCGCGAGACGGAGCTGTTCTTCGAGAGCCTGCTGCGCGAGGACCGCGGCGCCCTCGAGCTGCTGACGGCCGACTACACCTTCGTGAACGAGCGGCTCGCGCGCCACTACGGCCTGTCCGGCATCTACGGCGACCGGTTCCGCCGGGTGCCGGTGGCCGACCCCGCGCGCCGCGGCCTCCTCGGGCACGGCAGCCTGTTGACGGTGACCTCGTACGCCACGCGGACGTCGCCGGTGCTGCGCGGGAAGTGGATTCTCGAGAACCTGCTCGGCGCCCCGCCCCCGCCTCCGCCGCCCGACGTGCCCGACCTCGAGGACGCGGGGAGCGCCGAGGGGCTCTCGGTCCGCGAGCGGCTCGAGCGGCACCGCGCGAACCCCGCCTGCGCGAGCTGCCACGCGCGGATGGACCCCTACGGCTTCGGGCTCGAGAACTTCGACGCCATCGGGCGGTGGCGCGCCTTCGGGGCCGACGGCGCCGCCGTCGACGCGTCGGACACCCTGCCCGACGGGACCGCGTTCGCCGGCCCCGTCGAGCTGCGCGAGGCGATGCTGCGGCGGCCCGACACGTTCGTGCGGACCCTGACCCGCAAGTTGCTGACCTATGCGGTCGGGCGCGGGTTGACGTACCATGATGCGCCGGTGGTGCGCCGCATCGTGCGGGAGGCGGCGCCCGACGGCTACCGGCTGTCGGCCCTCGTCACCGGCATCGTGCTGAGCGACCCGTTCCGGATGAAGATGAAGCGGCCGGGCGCGGACGCGGCGGCCGTGGCCGACGCCGGCCCGTAGCCGCTCGTGCCGCCGGAGCGGTGCTCGGACGCCACGCGGCGACGATTGGATCGGTGGCGCCGCAGGTCGGCGGCGGAGTCGTCGGGCGGCGGTTTCGGGGCCGCGCCCCGGTCCCCGCGAGGGCGCCCGGCGAGTTGGTCGGGGCGGCGTCGTGGCACACGTCGGCGGAGCCTCGGGCGACCGTTTCCAGGTCGGAGGGGGCGTGGAGCGAGAGTGCGGCCCGAGGCGGTCGTTCCGCAAGGAGACATCGATGATCATCACGAAGATGGCGTTGCCCCGGCGGACGTTCCTGCGCGGCGCCGGCGCGGCGGTGGCCCTGCCGCTCCTCGACGCGATGGCGCCGGCCCTCTCGGCGATGTCCCGGACCGCGGCCGCCCCGGTGCGCCGGCTCGGCTTCACCTACATCCCCAACGGCGCCATCATGGAGCAGTGGACGCCGTCGGCGGCGGGGAAGGCGTTCGACCTGCCGCCGATCCTCGCCCCCCTCGAGCGGCACCGCGACCGCCTCGTGGTGCTGTCGGGCCTCGACTCGCGGCCGGCGGAGGCGGCCGAGGGCGAGGGCTCGGGCGACCACGCGCGGGCGAGCGCGGTCTGGCTGACCGGGGTGCACCCGAAGCGCACCGAGGGGGCCGACGTGCGCGGCGGCAAGACCATCGACCAGGTGGCGGCCGACGTGCTCGGCCGCGACACCCAGCTCCGGTCGCTCGAGCTCGCGGCCGAGGACTTCACGGCGGTGGGCGGCTGCGACATCGGCTACTCGTGCAGCTACGTCAACACCCTGTCCTGGCGCACCGCGACCACCCCGCTGCCGATGCAGACCGACCCCCGGGTGGTCTTCGAGCGGCTCTTCGGCGAGGGCCTCGGCACCGACGCGCGCCGGCGCCAGCTCGCCGAGGACCGCAGCATCCTCGACGCCATCGTCGGCGAGGTCGCTCGCCTCCAGGAGCGGCTTGGCGCGGCCGACCGCTCGCGCGTCGACGAGTACCTCGACAACGTCCGCGAGGTCGAGCGGCGCGTCCGGAAGATGGAGGCGCGCGTCGGCGAGCACATCGAGCTGCCGGCGATGCCGGTCGGCGTGCCCGAGCTCTACGACGACCACGTGAAGCTGATGTACGACCTGCAGGCGCTGGCGTTCCGGGCCGACGTCACCCGGGTCAGCACGTTCATGCTCGCCCGCGAGGCCTCGACCCGCACCTACAACCACATCGGCGTTCCCGACCCGCACCACGCCATCTCGCACCACGGGAACGCGCCCGACAAGGTGGAGAAGCACGCGAAGATCAACGCCTATCACGTCAGCCTCTTCGCGCGCTTCCTCGACACCCTGCGGTCGACCCCCGACGGCGACGGAACCCTGCTCGACCACACCACGCTGCTCTACGGCGGCTGCATCGGCGACGGCAACCTGCATACGCACACCCGCCTGCCGGCCCTCCTCGCCGGCGGCGCGGGCGGCCGGCTCGCGGGCGGCCGTCACCTGCAGTACCCGGACGGCACGCCGATGGCCAACCTCCTGCTGTCGATTCTCGACACGGTGGACGTCCACCGCGAGCGCATCGGCGACAGCACCGGCCGGCTGACGGACCTGATGTAGCGGGAATCGCAGGACTGCACCTGGGTGGAGAGCTTGACTGCGGATACCGTGTATGACTAGTCTTCTGTCTGGTCAGGAGGGTTCATGCCCAACCGCTGGCAGGTGCAGGACGCGAAGGCCCGGTTCAGCGAGCTTCTCGAAACCAGCCTCTCCGACGGGCCGCAGATCGTGACTCGGCGAGGCGTCGAGATGGCGGTGCTGGTGCCCATCGAGCAGTGGCGGCGGCTCGAACGCGCCGCCAGACGGGACCTCAAGGAGCTGTTGCTTGCACCCGAGGCGCGCACCGACGCCCTGACACCGCCGCGTCCCGCGCTCCGCCGCCGGCCGGTGCCCCGCTTCGAGTAGGCCGGTGTACCTGCTCGACACGAACGTGGTCTCGGAACTGCGCCGTGCCCGTCCGCACGGCGGCGTCCTGTCGTGGATTCGAGACACGCCTGCCGAGCGACTTCATCTGGCCGCGGTCACCATCGGCGAGATTCAGGCGGGGATAGAGATCACGCGAGAACGCGATGCCGCCAAGGCGGCAGAGCTGGAGCGGTGGCTGGAAGAGGTCCTCGTGAGCTACCGGGTGCTGGCGATGGACGCTGCCGCATTCCGGACGTGGGCGACCCTGATGCACCGGCGGTCGGATACGCAGATGCAGGACGCGATGATCGCCGCCGTCGCCATCGTCCGGCGGATGACGGTGGTGACCCGGAACGCCCGCGACTTCCAGCCGTTCGGCGTGCCGACGCTCGACCCGTTCTCTGCCCGGCCGGGGAACGCCTGACCCGATCACGTCCATCGATCGGCTGCCGCCGGGCCGCGGCGATTCGGTTGCGGCGCAACCCTGTCCGAAGCAGCGGCAACCCCGTCCGAAGGGTGAGCTCGGTTACTCCATCGGGCAAGGTGGAGCATCGGCGATCGCGAAGGCGATGGTGGTCATCCCCCGCCGGCCGCTCTCCTGCTCCACCCGCTCGGTCAAGGGGTCCTCCACGTGGGCGACCTCGATGGTCTGGCGCGCCGCTTCGATCTCCACGCTCGGGGCTCCCTTGAAGCAGAGCGGACAAGGGGGAAGGTCGTCGCCGCCGATCCGCACGGGGGGGCCGTAGGTGCGGCAGGCGACGGGGCGCGAGGCGTAGACGGTGCAGGCGCCGGAATCGGGATCGAGGGCGGGGCAAGGGTCGGACGCGAAGGACTCGTAGAACCGCTCCTCGTCGGCTTCCGTGGCGAAGATGCCCGCGTGGCCGGCGCCGAACGCGGGCGCCTGCCGCGCCACCGCCGACGCGGCGCGTTGGCGGACGACGGCGGCCCGCTCGGGCTGGGTCTCGGCCAGCGCTCGCAGCCCCTCGCGGAGGCGCCGGGCGTCGAGCTGGGTGATGGCGAACGGGCCGAAGCAGCAGGGCGTGCACCCGAGCCCGCAGACCAGATGAGTCCCGGCCGCGGCTTTCGCCCGGTCGGTCGCTGCATCGACGAGGGCCAACAGGCGGCGATCCCCCGCGTCGAGCTCGGCCGCCCCGCGGCCGCCCCGCTCGGCTCCTTGCCGCACCGGCGTTCTCATCGGCTGGCCGCCGCCACCCGCTCGACCTCGCGCAGCACCCGCAGCAGGTTCCCGCCCCAGAGCTGGGCGATCTCGGCCTCGGTGTAGCCGCGGCGCACGAGCTCGAGGGTGACGTTGAAGGTCTCGCCGGCGTGGTTCCAGCCCTCGACGCCGCCGCCGCCGTCGAAGTCGGAGCTGATGCCGACGTGGTCGAGGCCGATCAGCTCGACCGCGTAGTCGATGTGGTCGACGAACGTGGCGACGTCGGCGGCCGGCCACCGCCGGTCGATCGCCGCCGACCGGCGGTCGTACTCGGCGCGGGCCGCCCCGTCGAGGTCGGCCGGATCGGCCGGGCCGAACCGCGGCAGCCCGACGTCCGCCCGCAGGGCCCGGATGGCGTCGTCGCGCGCCCCCGCCGCGTTGCTGACGAAGGCGCCGAGGGCCACCGTGTGCATGACCCCGCCGTTGTCGCGGAGGGCCAGGAGCTGCTCGTCGTCGAGGTTGCGCGGGTTGTCGGCGAGGACCCGGACGCTGGAGTGCGAGGCGATGACCGGCGCCCGCGACAGCCGGACCGTGTCGAGCATGGCCGCCCTAGAGGCGTGCGAGACGTCGAGCATCATGCCCAGGCGGTTCGCCTCGGCGACGACCTCGGCCCCGAAGGCGCTGAGGCCGCCGTGCTCGGCCGGGGCGTCGCCGAGGTTCGGCCGGGGGGTGGCGGAGTCGGCGATGTCGTTGTGCCCGTTGTGGACGAGGCCGAAGTAGCGGGCGCCGAGGTCGTAGTAGGTCTCCATGAGGGTCAGGTCGCGCCCGATGACCCAGCCGTTCTCGATGCCGATGGCCGCGACGGACCGGCCGCTCGCGGCGATGCGCTCGAAGTCGTCGGCGGCGTAGGCGATGGCGATGCGGTCCGGGTACATCTGTTCGGCCATGCGGCGGATGGCCTCGAACTTCGTCATCGCGTCGGCCTTCGCCTGCGCCTCGTTCTCCGGCGTCCGCTCCGTCTGCCCCACGTAGACGACGAAGAACCCGGCGTCGAGCCCGCCCTCCTCCATCTTCGGTAGGTCGACCTGGCGTGCGCCGCGCACGCCGGGGTCGACGTCCGCGGTGGCGAAGTCGAGGGGAATGTCGTCGTGGGTGTCGATGGTCAGCACCCGCTCGTGGATGGCGCGCGCCCGCGCCACGAGGGCCGCCTCCGTCTCCCGGACCTGGGTTCCGGCCGCGGGCGGGGCGGCCAGGGACCGGGCCGCGGGCGCGGCGCCGAGCAGCATCAGCCCGGCCAGTGCCGCGCAGCCGCGCCACGCGCCACGCCCTTGGCCAATCAACCTCCCTGCGAGTATGGTCATCGACGCCTCCTCTCCCTCGGTCCGGCCCCCGCCCTTGTGGGGTTTCGCCGGCCCTGTCTATACTCGGATCAGGGTCCTGACGACAATACCCTGCCGTGTCCAGGGAAGGGAACCACGGGCCCGTCTCGTCGCCGTCGGCGAGTCGACGTCGACAACCCTCCTCGCCGCCGGCCGGCCAGGCGTCCGCGCCGTAGAACGGCGGACGCCTGCAGGGTTGGTTGGGCGCCCAGCGGCGCCGAAGGCCACGGTGGGCGGGCCGGTCGTCTGCGCCGGGAAGGGTGCGGACGCCCGGCGGCCCGATCGGGCGGCAAGTGGAGCCGACGGGCGACACTCTCCGGGCTACGCCATGCTCTCCTGCCAGCGTTCCGCGTTCACCCTACCCGACGGCGTCCACTATCTGAACTGCGCGTACATGGCCCCGCTCGCCACTGCCGTCCGCGCCGCCGGCATCCGGGGCATCGACCGGCGGACGGCCCCGCACCTCATCCGCCCCGAGGACTTCTTCGACGAGAGCGACCACCTGCGCTGCCTGTTCTCGCGGGTCGTCAACGCCCCCGATGCGAACCGCGTGGCCATCGTCCCGTCCGTGTCCTACGCGCTGGCCGCCGTCGCCCGCAACGTCCCGGCCTCGCGCGGCGACAACGTCGTCGTCCTCGAGGAGCAGTTTCCCAGCAACGTCTACGTCTGGCGCCGGCTGTGCGCCGAGCGCGGCCTCGAGCTTCGCACCGTCGAGGCGCCGGCGCGGGACACCCGCGGCCGGGCCCTCGAGTGGAACATCCGGCTGCTCTCGAGCATCGACCGCCGCACCGCCCTCGTCTCAGTCCCCAACGTGCACTGGGCCGACGGCACCCTGTTCGACCTCGAGCGGGTCGGCGAGCGCGCCCGCGACTGCGGCGCCCTGCTGGCCGTCGACGGGACGCAGTCGGTGGGGGCGATGCCGTTCGACGTCCAGCGCGTCCGCCCCGACGCCCTCGTCTGCGCCGGCTACAAGTGGCTGCTCGGCCCCTACTCGACGGGGCTGGCCTACTACGGACCCGCCTTCGATCAGGGCACGCCGATCGAGGAGAACTGGATCACCCGCCGCGGCAGCGAGGCGTTCGCCGAGCTCGTGCGCTACCGCGACGAGTACCAGCCCGCGGCTCTCCGCTACGACGTCGGCGAGCGCTCGAACTTCGTGCTGCTGCCCATGCTCGTCGCGGCCCTCGAGCTCGTCCTCGAGTGGACGGTCCCCGCCATCCAGGACTACTGCCGCGCACTGACGGGGCCGCTGGCCCGGACCCTGCGCGAGCGCGGGCACCGGGTGGAGGAGCCGCGCTGGTGCGGGGGCCATCTCTTCGGGGTGCGGGTGCGCGAGTCCGTCGACCGGGCGCGGCTCGTCGAGCGCCTGCGCGAGCGGCAGGTCGCGGTGTCGTTCCGCGGCGACGCCATCCGCGTCGCGCCCCACCTCTACAACGACGCCGACGACACGGCCGCCCTCCTCGACGCCGTCGAGTGAAGCGGCGCACGGTTGCCCGGCCCTGCGGCGCGGCCCGCGACGCCAAACACGCTGGTATCGAGCACCACGCGCGGCGGTGTCATTCACCCCGCCGGGCCCAGGTCACCGCCGCCGCCACGTCGTCTTCAGACAGACCCAGCTCGGCCATCTTCCTGCGCACGGCGTCGGCCTGACCGATGCGCACGGGCGTTAGCACCATCCGGCCGTCCTCTTGCGTGACGTCCAAGTAGCGGGTGTTCGGGAAGTCGGAGATCACCGTCTTGGGGAGGGTCAACTGGTTCTTGGAGGTCAGCTTCGCCAGCATCCGGGGTTCCAGGAAGCAAGGTTACGAGACTTCACTATACCCGTCCCCGCATCGAGGCGGCCAGGCTACGGGACGACGTCGGCGTCAGGGTCTCCCTCGTCGATCGGCGGGCGGAACTCGATGGGGATGCGGCGCGCGAAGTCGCGGAAGTGGCGGTCGGCCTCGGCGTCCTGCCCGAGTCGGCTGGCCACCGCCCCCTGGTAGTAGCTCAGGCCGGCCGTCACGAAGTCGCGCTGTGCGGCGGTCAGCAGGGCCAGGTGCGGGTCGCGCGCCGGCGGCGCCGACGCCGCCAGGCGCCGGAGGAAGGCCGCCAGCTCGGTGGAGTCGAACCATCCCGTCGTCCCCGCGCGTTCCTCGCGTTGGGTCACCGGCGCCAGGTACTCGACGAGGGGCCGGTCGTCGGTGTTGACGGGCCCGGGCGGAATCAGCCCCTCGGCCTCCGACAGGTTTCCCGCGTAGAACGGAAGGGTGACCGCGAGCGCGGTGGCGTCGGGCAGCGGCGCCCCTCCGCTCAGGTGCCGCCCGTTGCGTTCGATCACCATCGGGTCGAGCCGGGTCGGCTCCGCCGAGCCGACGAGCGCCACGAACGGGGTCGACGGGCTGAACGTGCCGCGCCACAGCGTCACCTGCTCGAAGACGGCCAGCATCGTGCGCGCCACCAGGTCGAACTCGCGGCGGGACACCTGAAAGAGCGGCAGCCACTGGACGAAGAGCCCCTCGACCGTGAGCCGGTCGCGGGCCGCTTCGAAGTGCTCGCGGCTGTAGAGGTTGCCGACGCCGGCCCGCCAGGGAACGAACAGGTCGGCGATGATCACGTCGTAGCGCTCCGTCGTGCCCAGCAGGTGATTGCGGGCGTCGCAGGCGCGGACCGAGGCCCGGGGATCGGTGAAGAGCCCGCCGCTCGGCCGGTTGAAGTACGTCTCGGCCGCCGCGATGACGTCGGGCGCGATCTCGCAGACGAGGAGCCGCTCGACCGGGTGCCGTAGCGCGGTCCCCGCGGTGATGCCGGTTCCGAGGCCGAGGAGGAAGACCCGGCGCGGGTCGGGGTGCGTCATCAGGGGCAGCAGGGCCTGGTTCTGCTCCGGCTCGATGGCGCCCGTCCCGCCCAGCGTGTAGAAGTTGTTCATCTCGATGCGCCGGTTTCCGGCACGCTCGATGACGGCGACGACGCCGTCGGGGCCCTCCCACGTGGCGAGCAGCGCTTCGCCGCGGTCCGCGTCCACGTCGACGACGGTCAGGCGCGAGGCGTCTAGCGCGGTGCCGAGCAGGGCGAGGGCGCCGAGGGTGGCCGCGGCCGGCGCGAGCCGCGTGCGAGGCGTCGTCCACCCGCGCCAGGCGGACGCCAGGGCCAGGACGAGGTAGCCGGCGGCGATGAGCCGCACGCTGTTCCAGAGCCCGATCGACCCGAGCAGCACGAACCCGGCGGCGAGGGCGCCGACCACGCCGCCCGCCGTGTTGAGGGCGCCGAGGCGTCCGATGACGGCGCCCGGCGCGGCCGGCGACCCTTCCGCGGCGCGCAGCAGGTAGGGGAAGAGGGCGCCCAGCAGGGCCGTGGGCACGAACAGCAGCAGCATCGTGTTCGCGAAGATCGAGGCGACGTAGGGGAGCCAGCCGTCACCCGTGCTCAGGGTGGTGAGCCCGGCGGTCAGGTGGTGGAAGGCGAAGGGCGTGGCCGCGACGCCGAGCCCCGACAACGTGAGGAGCATCCACAGCACTCGCGCCGGCGCCGCCCGTACGCGGCAGAGGCGGTTCGCGATGGCCGAGCCGGCGGCCAGCGCGGCCAGGAACACCACGAGGACAGTCGAGAAGGTGTAGACCGAGTTCTGCAGGACCTGGGCGAACATTCGCGTCCAGAGCACCTCGAGCCCGAGCGCGAACATGCCGGAGAGGCCGGCGACGGCGGCGAGTAGCCACGCGGCGCCGGGCGCGCCGGCCACGGCATCGGCCGGCGGCCGGCTCCGCGAGACTCGGGCGCGCCGGTCCGGTTGCCGGCGCCGGTCGGCCGGGACGTCCGGAGCCCGTGCGGCTCCGCGCCCTTCGACCTGCGACCACCGTTGACGCTCCGGAGCATGTTCTGGACGTCGAGGATCCTGTGCGGGTTCGAACCCTTCGACCTGCGACAGCCGCCAAGCGAGGCCGGCGACGGCCACGTTGAGGGCCATGGCCAGCAGGTACGCCCGGTCGAAGCCGAGCGCGAGGGGCAGCACGAATCCGGCGAGGAACGCGCCGGCAGCCGCGCCGATGGTGTTGACCGCGTACAGCAGCGATCCGTACCGGCCGAGCTGGTCCGGCTGCCGCACCAGGTGCTGGCCCAGGACCGGCAGCGTGCCGCCCATGAGGGCGGCCGGGGGCAGGAGCATCAGCGTCGCCAGGGCGACCCTGAACGCGTTGAAGGCGGCGGGCCGGTCGGCGAGCGCGTCGTAGACGGGACCGTAGAGCTGGAAGTAGACCTCGAGCAGCCCGAAGTACAGCACCGCCGACGCCGCGATGCCCAGCTCGATCCAGGCATAGGCCCGCAGGGGCGAGCGCAGCCGCGGCGACCAGCGGCCGAACGCCGCGCTACCGACGGCGAGGCCCAGGAAGAAGACGGCGAGCGTCGTGGAGGCCGCGTACGCGCTGCTCCCGAACAGCAGGCTCAGCTCCTTGAGCCAGAGCACCTCGTAGACGAGGCTGGCCGCGCCGGACAGGAAGACGAGGCCGGCCAGCCGGCCGCGGTGCCGGGAACCGTTCGACCGCGGCAGGCGGCGCAGCTTCCCCGTCACACGTCCGAGAGGTACCCCAGTGCCCCGGTGCTGTCGCCGAAGGCCTCCACCGGCAGCCCCAGCTTGTCGAGGACCGCAACGTGCAGGTTGGCGACGGGGGTGTCGGACGGATAGCGCAGATGGCGCCCGCCCCGGACCCGTCCCGCCGCGCCCCCCGCGAGCAGGGTCGGCAGGTCGAGGTGGAAGTGGAGGTTGCCGTCGCTGATGCCCGACCCGTAGATGAACAGCGAGTGGTCGAGCAGCGAGCCGTCGCCGTCGGGGGTCGCCTGCATCTTCTCGAGGAAGTACGCGAACTGCCGGATGTGGTGGGTGTTGATGCGGGCGAGCATCGCGAGGTTCTCGGGGTCGTTCTGGTGGTGCGAGTAACCGTGGTGGCCGCCGGGGACCCCGATCTCGGGGAACGACCGGCCGCTGACCTCCTTGCCGAACATGAACGTGCTGACCCGCGTCAGGTCGGTCTGGTAAGCGAGGAGCAGCAGGTCGAACATCAGCCGGCAGTGCTCCTCGAAGGTGTCGGGGATGCCCACAGGCTGCTCGACGACGGGGATCTCGCGGTCGCTCTGCTCCTCGGCCTTCTGGATGCGGCGCTCGACGTCGCGCACCGCGTCGAGGTACTGGGCCAGCTTGAGGCGGTCGCCGGCCCCGAGGGCGCGGCGGAGGGCGTCGGCCTCGCCGGTGACGAAGTCGAGGATGCTGCGGTCCTGCCGCAGGCGGGCGAGCCGCGCCTCGACGTCGGTGCTGTCGGTGGCCCCGAACAGCCGCTCGAAGACGGCGCGGGGGTTGTTCTCCATCGGGAGCGGGGTGGTCGGGGTGCGCCACGCGATGGTGTTGACGTAGGCGCAGCTGTAGCCCTGGTCGCAGGCCCCGAGCACCTCGACCGAGTCGATGGCGAGCTCGAGCGACGTGAGCTGGGTTTCCTGTCCGAACGCGCGCGCAGCGATCTGGTCCATCGAGGTGCCGGCTCGGATGTCGGCGCCCTCCGTCTTCTTCACGTGCACGCCGGTCAGCCACGTCGACGCGGCGCGGGCGTGGTCGCCGACGCCCTCGCCCTCGCGTGGGATGGCGACCTTGTCGGCAAGGCCGCTCAGCACGTTCACCTGCTCCCTCACCGAGGCGAGCGGCTGGAGGACGGGGGTGAGCTCGAGCGGGCCGGCCTCGCCCGGCGGGGTCCACGCGCGCATCTCGACCCCGTTGGGAACATAGACGGCGCCGAAGCGCCGCACCGGGTTGGCCGCGGTGTTGCGTGTCGCGGCAAGGGCCGGCACCATGCCGTCGAGGAGCGGCAACGAGAGCGAGGCGCCGAGGCCGCGGAGCACGGTGCGGCGGGGCAGCGTCTTCTTGGTGATCATCGTCATGGTCCAGGCTCCCTCGCCCGAGCAATCGTCGGCTGCGGCTCCGCTCGCGGCGCTGCCGCCCAACCGATCCTACCGCAGTCCGCGCCGTTCTCGGCGCGGACGCCTCGCCCGGCAATCGCCGCCCGTGGCTCCGGTCCTCCGGTGCGTCGGCGTCTCCGCCAAGAGGCGGCACCCGTGCTCGGGGCGGACTGCTGCTACTGCCCGCGGGCGTCGCCCGCTTCCGGTGCACGCCGCATCTGGAACGGCACGCTCTCGACGATGCCCAGAATCAACGACGACCAGCGGTAGCCGCCGGGCTCGGCGTCTCGCAGGATGTGGCGCACGGCCGGCGCGTCGTGGTGCTCGAGTCCCCGGCCGAGGGCATACGTCAGCAGCTTCTCGGCGACCGTGGTCACGAACTCGGTGGCCCAGGGCTCGCGCAGCAGCGCCTCGCGGAACGCGGCGGGGCCGTCGAAGGGGGCGCCGTCGGGCAGCGCGCCGGAGGCGTCGATCGGCGTGTCTGCACTATCCTCCCGAGCCCGCCACCGGCCCACCGCGTCGAAGTTCTCGAGGGCGAACCCCAGCGGGTCGATCTTGGCGTGGCAGGTCGCGCAGGCGGGGCTCGCCCGGTGCCGTGCCATCCGCTCGCGCATCGTCGCCGGCGCCGCCTGCTCGCCGGGCTCGTCGAGCTCGGGGATGTCCGGCGGCGGCGGGGGCGGCGGCGCCCCCAGCAGGTTCTCGAGCAGCCACTTGCCGCGCAGCACCGGCGAGGTGCGGTGGGGATAGGAGGTCACCGTGAGCAGGCTGCCGTGGCCCAGGAGGCCGGCGCGGCGGTCGTCCCGGTACGACACCCGCCTGAAGTGGCTGCCGTAGACCCCGGGGATGCCGTAGTGCCGGGCCAGCCGTTCGTTGATGAACGTGTAGTCGGCGCGCAGGAGGTCGAGCACGCCGCGGTCCTCGCGGATCTGGCTCCCCACGAACAGCTCGGTCTCCTGCCGGAGTGCCTGCCGGAGGTTGTCGTCGAACTCGGGGAACCGGCCCGCGTCGGGGGCCACGCTGGGCAGGTTGCGCAGATAGAGCCACTGCCCCGCGAAGTTCTCGACCAGCGCCCGGGCGCGCGGATCGGCGAGCAGACGGCGAACCTGTCCCTCGAGGATGCCGGGCGCGCGCAACTCGCCGCGCGCCGCCAGGTCGACGAGCTCGTCGTCGGGAATGCTGCTCCACAGGAAGAACGAGAGCCGCGAGGCGAGGTCGAGGTCGCCGACGCGGTACGGCGCATCGGGGACGGTCCCCGGCGGCGCCTCCTCGACCCGGAACAGGAACTTCGGCGAGACGAGCAGTGCCTCGATCGCCCAGCGCACCCCGTCCTCGAAGCCGCCGCCTTCCTGCCGTCCCGCCTCGTAGGCGGCGAGCAGGGGGGCGGTGTCGGCGTCGGTCACCGGGCGCCGGTACGCGCGCTGCGCGAGCCGCTCGACGATGCGCCCGGCGCACCCGGCCTCGTCTCCCGGCGCGTCCGGACGGCAGGTGAATACGGCGCGCCGGCTCGGGGTGTCGGCCGGCGTCCGTCCCGAGTACGGCCCGACGATCTCGACGCGCTCCACCGACGGAGCGTTCGGGTACAGGGTGAACGCGAAGCTGGTGATGGGCGGCGGCGGCGGGCGTCCGTCGAGGGGCAGCGTCCGCTCCAGCGCCTCGACGAACGAGGCCCCGACGAGGCGGGTGCCGGCGGCGACGGGGACGCGCACCTCGAGCGGCGACCGCTCGCCGAGGTCGAAGCGCCCGACCCGCTCGCGGTCGAGCCGGACCTCCAGCGCGTGCCCGGCCCGCGCCCGGCCCCGCAGGGCGACCCGGATGACGTACTCGGCGTCGAGGGGGAAGTGGTGGCGCACCGCGAGCCCGCCCCGCGACCCGAACGGCAGGTCCTCGCCGACCCGCCCGTCCTGGGCGAGCAGCGGCGATGTTCGGTAGAGCGCGGTGGTGGGGCGCAGCGTCGGGTCTCCGACCGCCTGTCGGCTGATCTTGGCGGCGGCCAGCAGGTAGCGCTCCAGCAGGCCGGGCGAGACGGTGAGGACATCGCCGATGTTGTCGAAGCCGTACCCCGACTCGTCGGCCGGCAGCAGGGCCTGGGCGTCGACGTCGAGGGCCAGCAGATCGCGGATGGCGTTGGCGTACTCGGCCCGGTTCAGCCGCTGCACGGCGGGCCGGCCGGGATCGGGATTGGCGTCCGCCGCGCGGTCGAGGGCGGTCTCCAGATACGCGGCGAGGGCGGCGTAGGTCGCGGCGTCGGGGCGCGGCCGCGGGGCCGGCGGCATCGTGGCGGTGCGCAGCTTCCTCAGCACTTTCTCCCACACCGCGGCGTCGTCCGCGACGTGCGCCGGGTCGATGTCCTGGAGAGAGAGTCCAGCGGTCAGGGTGCGGGCGTTGTGGCAGGCGACACAGTAGCGGTCGAGCACCGCGCGGGCGGAATGCGCCTCGGCCGGGGCGCCCGGCGGGGGCTGCGCTGCTGCGCCGGCGACGGCCGCCGCCACGGCGAGAATGGCGAGCCCGGCGATGCCGGCGATCCGTCCTGCGCTGCCTGTCATCCTTCCCTCCGGCGTCACGGCCGCGGCGCGACCGCCGGCTCGTCGCCGTAGTTCGTCAGCCCGAAGGTGAGCTGGATGCCCGCGTCCGGGTCGGCCCCGAGGCCGCGCAGCCGCGCCGCCGCCTCGGCGTGGCGCACGAAGGTGGTGCAGCAGATGAGGTGCCCCTCGGCGATGCGCAGCGGGGTCTGCTCGGCCGCGTTCAACGCGTCGACGTCCGCGCCGCGGTCGACGAGGAAGCCGATGACCCGGTTGGCGTTGTGGTACGCCGCCGCGTGCAGGGCGGTCTCGCCGTGCGCGTTGGCCGCGTCGACATCGAGGCCGAGCTCGAAGCCCGCCGCGAGGGCCTCGACCGCCTTCTCCTCCGTCCAGTCGTAGTAGGTGATGTCGGTGGCGGCGCGCTTGCCCAGGCCCGCCGCCAGCATCAGGGCGGTGGTGCCGTCGTCGGTCGTCGCGTGCGGGTCGGCGCCGGCCTCGGCGAGCCGCCGCATCATGCCGGCGTCGGCCGACTTGGCGGCGACGAGGAACGGGGTCGACCCGATCTGGGTCAGCCGGCCCGAGCCGGGCGACGTGAAGACGCCGATCTCGAACGCGTTGGTCAGGCGCTGCGGCCGCTCGAGGCGGGCGTTCGGGTCGGCCCCCCGCGCGAGCAGCGTCTCCGCCACCGCCGCCTGGCCGGTGGCTGCGGCGAGGTGCAGCGCCGAGTACCCCGCCTCGGCGGGATGCGGGTCCGCCCCCGCCTCCAGCAGCTGGAGCGCGATGCCGGCGTGGCGCTTGGTCAGGGCCAGCATCACCGCCGTCACCCCGTCGGGACCCGCGTCGTCGGCGTCGGCCCCCGCCGCCAGAAGGATGCCCACCGACTCGGCGTCACCGGCGAGCACCGCGTAGAGCAGGGGCGTGAACCCGCCTTCGGGCCGCGGCGGGTCGCGATCGCCGTCCCGGGGCAGCGACGCCGGGTTGACCGCCTCGAACCGGCTCAGCACCCTCGCCTCGCGCACGATGGTCCGCCCCGGGCGGGTCAGCACCGCGGTGCGCGCGCCGACGTCGGCCCCGACCTCCGCGAGCACCGTCACCACGCGGGGGTGGTGCTCCGCCGCCGCCCACATCAGCGCCGTCTGTCCGCCCGCGGCCGCGGCGTCGACGTCGGCCCCGGCCGCGATCAGCCGGCGCACCACCGTGACGCTGCCGGAGCGGGCGGCCATCATCAGGGCGGTGCCGCCAGCGGGACGGGCCAGGTTCGGGTCGGCCCCCGCCTGCAGAAGCTGCTCGACCATCGGGGCGCTGCCGTTCTCGCTGGCGAGCATCAGCGGCGTCACGCCGAGGTCGTTCGCGGCGTTCGCGTCGGCGCCCGCCTCGAGCAGCAATGCCGCTATCGCCGCGTCGTCGCGGTGCGCCGCCCACGCCAGGGCGGTTGCCCCGTCGGCCTGGGGCGCGTCGACCACGACCGCCCCCGCGAGCAGCGCGCGGACCGCTTCGAGGTCACGGCGCCGGGCGGCGTCGGCGAGCCGGGGCTCGTCCGACCCCGGGCGGGCCTCGGCCTGGGCGGCCGGGACGGTCGCGAGCGCGGGTGCGGGCGGGACCGCCAGGGCGACGATCACGCCGAGCGACGCCGCCAGCACGTGGGGCCGCATGGACATGGGATTCTCGTGAATGCTACTGCACCGCCGGCGCAAGTTCCAGTTGGTGACCCTTCGATGGCGCTCGCCGCGGTGGGCCTCTACGGGGTGGTCGGCTACGGCGTCGCCCGTCGGACGCGCGAGATCGGCATCCGGAGGGCGCTCGGCGCCGACCGTCCCCGCGTCGTGCGGCGGCCCGTCGAATCCGCGGTATCGACCGCGGATGCGACTCGATGCTCCTGAACTGTAGTCGCCGCGGGTCGCGACCGCGCCCGCGGAGCGCACGACGACGGGGCTCGCGCTGCCCGCCGCGCAAGCGGGTGCGAGGCCTCAGTGCCGCAGGCGCCCTATTCTGAACTTGAGCCGTTTGTCGGGAACGAACGAGGGAAACAGAGTCCACCGCTCCGACTTCAATTCATAGGTTGGCGGAACGAGCTCCATGTCCGCCCCGTGCAACAACGCCGCCACCATCAACGGCAGCTGCGCTTCCGCGAGCCCCTGCCCGGCGCAGTGATGCACCCCGGGGCCGAAGGGGACGTACGCCCCGAACTGCCGGTGTTCCTCGCGTCCCGGCAGGTATCGGTCTATGTCGAACCGCTGCGGATCGGGAAAGTGCTCCGCCAGGTCATGGGTGACGTTGTAGGCCAGGATCAGATCCTCGCCGGCCGCAATCCGGTGCCCCGCGAAATCGAACGACGTGGTCACCTTGCGCTGTTGTCCCGGGACCGGGTTGTACAGGCGCAACGCCTCCAACATGACCCGGTACGTGACGTCCAGCTCCCGCACCCTCTTCGCATCCGGCCCGCCGCCGGCGAACAGGGCCTCCGCCTCGGCCTGCACCCGCTCGCGGAGCTCGGCATTCTTCAGCACGGCGTAGAGCATGGAGGCACCGACGCTCGTCACGGTCTCCAGGCCGCCGAACAGCGGAAACAGGGCGGTGATCGGCAGGTCGCACTCCGGGAGGAACATCGGGTCGGCCCGGTGCAGCTCCAGCATGTCGTCGATCGCGTTGGCCGTGCGGCCGCGGCGCCGCAACTGGCGTTCGAGCAACAACTTGTCCGACAACTCCCCCACGCGCCGGAGGGCGCGCCGCAGCCGAGGCGGTTTGGGGAGTTGCGGGATGTGCAGGAATCCACGGGTCACGTATTTCTTGAGGACCACGTGGACGTCGTCGAGGTACTCTTCGGACCACGACCCGGCCACCACCATGCCCGTCATCTCTCCGACGAGACGGTGGATGGCGCGAACACCGGGGACGGGCGTGTTCAGCGGCATCGCGCCCAGGTGCCGCCGGACGACCTCCACGGCCTTCGGTATCTGGCGTTCGAGGAGCAGGCGCGATAGTCCGCTCTTCATCTCGCGGCGCATCCGGACGTGGTCCTTGCCGTCCATGTTCAGCACGAAGCGGGAGGCGCCCAACGCCGCGCACAGCGGATCCCACATGTCGGCCGTGTGCAGATGCAGGCGCTCCGAGCGGGACATGAACAGGTTGGCTTCCCGCCCGGCCATGACGACGAAGTTGCGCCCCAACGTCCTGATTCTGAAGACGGGTCCCAGGCGCCGGTACTGCTGCAGGAAGAACGCCCTCGGGTCGCGCCAGAGCGAGAGCGCCGTCATCAGCGGCAGGCCGCGGGCAATTGGCGGACCATCCGCGGCATCCCGGGCGCTGCCGGCCATCGGTGTCACGGCGCGCGCGAGCGCGGCGACCGCCTGTCCGATCAGATCCAGACGGCTGACGAGACGGATCCGCTCGCGGGCCTTCGCCAACTCCTCTACCGACAGTACCTTCCGCCACACGGCGCATGCATCGATCAGGGTGATGATGACGATGTCCGCGGGATCGGGAATGTCGTCGCTGAACAACACCCGCATGACGCGCAGCCTGACGTGCTCCTGCGCCGTGCCGTTCGCCGACGGATAGCGGCGTGCGTGCGCCACCTCCGGCGCCAGGGACAAGAATCCGTCGTCGTCGGGCTCGAGGAGAATGCCCCGCCTGACCAGCTTGGCGATGGCCCGCCCCCGAATCTCGGGGCCCCGCTCGGCGGTGCGCTCCAGCCAATACACCGCGTCGTGCTCTCCCTCCGCAGCCACGATGTCCGCCAGAGTCGGGTCGAGCAGATCGTCACCGAGCGGTGTCGGGTCCGTCAGCGTCAGGGTATCGAGATCGGTGTCGATGCGATCTCGCAGCTGCAGCTCCATCAATACCGCGCCGGCGAGCGCCAGACGCTCCGTGCGCGGGGTGACCGGCAGGAGGGTTCCGCTCTGCTCGTCGAGGAGGAACAGCAGGAGCTCCTCAGCGCAATGCAGCATCGACCGTCTCTCCCTCGCGAGCGGCTTCACGCGCGCCGGCCCGCCGACGACGCGGATCCGAGTCGCCGTAGACGTCCTCGAGCGCCGCGTTCTCGACCCCGACCCGGATGCGAAGCAGCAGAAGGTTCAACACGGAGGCCACCATGGCCAGCGTCCACGCACCGAACATCAAGGGCGTCACGGCGATTTCGCCAATCACGATCAGGTAGTTGGGATGATTGACATAACGGTACGGGCCGCTTCGAATGCGCTGCGCGCCGGGCAGGACCATCACCCGTGTCGTCCAGCGGGAACCGAGGGTCGTCAACACCCAGAGCCGCCCGAACTGCAGCAGGATGAACACGACGAGCAGCGGGGTCGATGCCGGCGTCCACGGGTCGATCGTCCCGAGCAGCGCCATCAGCCACGCGGCGTGCAGGGCGACCAGCGCCGGGTAGTGTCCACGGCCCACCTCGATGGCGCCCCGAGCTGCAAGGGCCCGCTGGTTGCGGCGCGCAAAGGCCAGCTCGGCCAACCGCTGAATGACGAGAAACCCGACGATGGCGTACAACGCGGGCATCAGTCCGACTCCAGCACCACGAACCCAATCGAGAACCCGGGACCCAGGGCCGTCATCAGATGCCGACGTGCCCGTCCGCCCTTCGGGTCCGCCCTGCCGCGGCCGTCGGCCGATTCCGATGTTTCGAGAACGTGTTTCAGGACGAACATCACGGTGACCGCCGACATGTTGCCGAATTCGCGCAGAATCGCACGGGACGCCGACAGACCGCCCGGTGCGAGGCCGAAGGCGGTCTCCAGCGCCTCGAGCACCTTGGCCCCTCCGGGGTGGCAGACGAAGTCGTCGATGTCGCCCAGAGCCAGGCCGGTCGAAGCGAGGAACTCGTCCAGGGCGGGCCGCATGCGGTTCCGGACGATGTCGGGAATGCTGCGTGACATCCTCACTTCCAGCCCGTTCCGCGTTACGTGCCAGCCCATGACGTCGAGACTGCCGGGCCAGGTATGCTCGCCCCACGCCGTGACTGCCGGTCCCGCCTCCGTCGTCGACAGCACCGCGCCCGCGGCGCCGTCGCCGAAGAGCGCAGTGGCGATGATGTTCGCGGTGGCCCGATCATTCCCGCAGAACGTGAGGCTGCAGAGCTCGACGACCAGGTAGAGGATCCGACTGCCGGGTTGGGCGCGGGCGCACATCGCCGCGCGCGCCAGCCCCAGCACCCCGCCCGCGCATCCCAGGCCGAACAGCGGCAGGCGCTGGACATTGCGGCGGAAGGGCAGCTCCTCCATCAGGCGGGCGTCGAGCGCCGGCACGGCGATGCCGGTCGTCGAGACCGTGACGATCATGTCGATGTCGGTGCACTCGAGGTTGGCGGCCGCCAGGCTCTCGACTGCGACCTTCTTGAGCAAGCTCACCGCACTGTCGATGTACCGGTCGTTCTTTTCCTCGAAATCGTGGGTTTGCTCGTACCAATGAACGGGCGCCGCGGCGTAACGGCTGTCGATTTCGGCGTTGAGATAGACGTTCGTCAAGTGTTTGCGCTGCGCCGGCGGGAGGTCGAAGAACCGGTTGAAGAACTCCACGGCCTCCATCTGGAGGATTCGGTGGGACGGCACCGCGGTCGCGAGCGACACGATACGCGGTGGAAGCCGCTGGTCGACCGTGGTCATTCCGCACCTCATCTCCTGCACGGGCGGTCCGACCGCATCGGCCGCGTCCGCGCTGCGAGCCAAGGGCCACCGAAGCGGCCTGCTCCGTCAGGCTTCGTCCGCCGGGCACGCGCACCACCGTGCCGCCCGGCTCGAGGAACACGGCAGCCCGCGGCGCTGAACCGGGTCGAATACGACTTGTCCCCGCCATCACATCAGCCGAAACGCACGGCGCTCGGATGTCGGAACGTCCAAGACAAGGCGTCAGGCATCAGATGATGCGCTGGTTTCAGCCCCGGCGCCAACGGGCGGAAGGAGTCCGCCGATCCGCGACATCCGGGCTGAGAGCCACCCGTCGGGAAACCGAGTCAGCCTAGGAGCCTAGCAGACTTGTTGGCGCGGGCCGGGGGGAAAAGGGGCGGTTGGCTGAAGGAAAAAAGGTAGCGTCGGCGCGTGCAATAGTGGTGTGCCACTGCCATCGCGGTAGTCGGGTGGGCGTTACGTCATTACGTCAAGTCGAGAAACAGACTGACGACGACGGCCGGATAGGCACGTTCCGCGAGGGGCGCACCGCCAGTTGATTCAAGGACCGTCCGATAGTCCGGCTTTGGCGAGCGGTCCGGCGAGTAGGCGGTAGTCGAGCGGGTGGCGTCGCGTGCGCCACTACCGGTCGTTCGTCAGCGGGCATCCCGCCCGCCTCGGCCGTTGGGCCCGTCGTCGGTCCGTCCGTCGCCACGGGAGGCGGACGCCCTCGAGGACGATGGCACCGGCCGCCGGCAGCGCGACGACCACCGTACACGTGCTCTTGCCGAGTGCCTCGGCGAGGACCTCGTCCTTACGGTGCGGACCCCTGCCCGGCCGGGGCGAACTTCTGGACGCGGCGCCCGTCGAGGGTCTCGCCCACGAACAGGTTCCCCCGCGAGTCGACGGCGAGGCTGTGGGGCGACTCGAATTGGCCGGCCCACCGCCCGCGCCGGCCGAACGTCGCGGCCGCCTCCAGCGTGTCGCGACGCAGCACGTGGACGGCGTGGGCCCCGCCGTCGGCGATGTACACGAGCCGCTGGCCGGGGTCGCGCGAGAACGCGAGGTCCCAGGGCGTCCCGCCGACGTTACCGCCCCGCAGCGGGGCGGCGACGAGCGCCTCGGTCACGAAGGTCCCATCCGGCTCGAACACCTGCAGGCGCTGGTTGCCGCGGTCGCAGACGTATACGCGGCCGTCGGCGGCCCGGCCCACGCAGTGCGGCGTGTTGAACTGCCGCGGCGGCGGCCCGTCCCGGGTGAACGGCGGCTGGGGGGCGTCGTCGGGCGGGTCGCCGTAGCCGCCCCAGTGGCGCCGGTACTCGCCGGTGTTCGCGTCGAAGACGATGACCCGGCGGTTGGTGTAGCCGTCGCTGACGTAGACCTCGTCGGTCTCGGGGTCGACGAAGATGTCGGTGGGCTGGCCGAGGAAGCGGGTGCTGCCGCTGCCCGCGGTGCCGCTGCCGAACTCCCCGATCTGCAGCAGGAAGTCGCCCTCGGGGGTGAACTTGAGCACGTGGGCGTTGTCGGTGGTGGCGCGGCTGCTCAGGTCGTAGGGGAGCCCGCCGCCGAAGCCGACCCAGACGTCGTCCCGGTGGTCGACGTGGATGCCGTGGGTCTGCGTTCCCCACGCGTAGCCGTCGCCGGGCCCGCCCCAGCCGTGGATGATGTTGCCGTCGGGGTCGAAGGCGATGACCGGCGGGGTCGCCTCGGCCCCGCGCTGGCTGTTCGGCCGGTGGATGATCCACACGTTGTCCCGCGAGTCGGTGGCCACGCCGACGACGTTGCCGAGGAGCCAGTCGTCGGGCAGCGGCCGCGGCCAGTAGGGGTCGACCGCGAACGACAGCGCCGCCGTCGGTTCTCCGGGGGGCGCGGCGGCATCGCCGGTCGCCTCGGGGTCCTCGGCCGGCTCGCACGCGAGGAGGGGCAGGGCGAGCACCGGCAGGACCGCAAGCAGTCGTTGTGGCATGATGCGTCCGCAGTGTACGACACATGCTGACCTCGGACGCCGTCAAGACGAAGGCCCGCGAGCTCGGGTTCGATCTGTGCGGGGTCGCCCCCGCCCGTGCGTTCCCCGAGCTGGCCGCGTTGCGCGACTGGCTCGACCGGGGGTACGCCGGCGACATGGCGTACATGGCGCGCACCGCGGACCGACGGGCCGACGTCCGGGCGGTGATGCCGTCGGCGCGGTCGGTGGTGGCGCTGGGCACCCTCTACAACACCGACCGGCCCTACTCCACGGAGATCGACGAGCCCGACACCGCCCTGATCTCCCGCTACGCCTGGGGCGACGATTATCACGATGTCCTCACCGACCGCACCCGGGCCCTGGCCGCGTGGATGTGCGAGGCGCACGGGAAGACCTGCGAGACCCGCGTCTACGTGGACACGGGGCCGGTGCAGGAGCGCGTGTACGCGCAGTACGCCGGCCTCGGGTGGATCGGCAAGAACACCTGCCTCATCAATCCCGACGTCGGGTCGTGGCTGTTCCTGTCCGAGGTGCTGTGCAGCGTCGTCCTCGAGCCCGACCCGCCGGCCCTCGATCAGTGCGGCGCCTGCACGCTGTGCCTCGAGGCGTGTCCCACCGGCGCCTTCCCCGAGCCGGGGGTGCTCGACTCCACCCGCTGCCTGTCCTACCTGACGATCGAGACGAAGGGGGCCATTCCTTCGGAGCAGCGCGCCGACCTGGGGGCGCATGTCTACGGGTGCGACATCTGCCAGGAGGTGTGCCCCTACAATGCGGCGGCGCCGGACAGCGACGACCCGGCGTGGCAGCCCCGGCCGGCCCTCGACCGGCCTTCCCTCGTCGATCTGTGGTCGCGGTCCGATTCGGGGCTGCGGCAGGCCATCCGCGGGGGGGCGATGACCCGGGCCCGGGTGAAGCGGCTGCGCCGGAACGTGGCGGTGGCGATGGGGAACAGCGGCGCCGCCGCCGCTCGCGACGCGCTCGTCCCGGAGCGGTGCGCGAGCCGGCCCGACGCCGACTCGCTCCGCGACCCGCTGGTGGCGGAGCATGTCGAGTGGGCACGGGCCGAGCTCGGACGGCGGCGCCGGGAGCCCCTGCCGTAGACGCCCCGTCTCGCCGCGGCAGGTCGCCTCGGTGCCGACGGCGCATCGCGACACTTCGCCGGCGGCGCCGACGCCCGGCGGTGGGTCGGACGGCGGCGGAGCCGCGGGCGGCGCCGTCCGGGCCCGGGGGACCGGCTGCCGGCCGGGCTCGGGGGACCGGCTGCCGGCCGGGCAATCAGTTCGGTCGGGTCGTCGCACCGGGACCGCTGTGCAGGGCGCAGGTGCTCGGGGCGCTTGCGGCCATCGGGCTCCCGCGGGCGTCCTCACGGGCTGCTATGATCAACCCGTGACGAAGGGCAAGAACAAGTCCCTGGCGCCGAGGTTGCTGCTCTCGATGCCCCAGTTGCACGACCCGAATTTCCGGCGGACGGTGGTGCTGCTCTGCGAGCACGGGGAGGAGGGGGCCTTCGGCCTCGTGCTGAACCGGAAGACGGACACGCCGGTCTCCTCGGTGGTGCGGCTGACCCCGCCGGTCGAGGTCGACAACGGCCTGCAGTTGTGGATCGGCGGCCCCGTCGAGCCCGAGCGGGGCTGGATTCTGATGGGGCACGAGCCGGCCGACGCCGAATCGGTCGAGGTCTGCGAGGGCCTCTACCTGTCCACGTCGCCGAACCTGCTGCGGCGGCTCCTCGAGGATCGTCCCCCCGACCGCACCCGCCTCCTGACCGGGTATGCCGGGTGGGCGGCCGGCCAGCTCGACGCCGAGTTGTCCGCCTCCGCCTGGCTGATCGCCGACGTCCAGCTCGACCTGATCTTCGACGTGCAGGCCGCGCAGATGTGGGAGACGGCGATCCGCCGCCTCGGCGCCGACCCCACCCTGCTGCAGATGAGCAGCGGGGTCCACTAGCCCCCCTCGTCGCCTTCGGCCCCGCCGGGCGCCCGACCAACCCCTGCAGGAGTCCGCGCCGCTCCACGGCCCCGACCCTGCCGGCACCCGGCGAGGCCGGCGCCTCCCGTCGCGGATCCACGCCGCCTAACGCGCCGGCCGGGCCGGATACCAGTCGCCGTCGCGCACCTCTATCGGCTCTCCCTCCAGGGCGTCCCGCAGGGCCTGGATCGTGGCCGCGATAGCCATCGCGTTGTCGGGGCGGGGCTGTTCGGGATCGCCGAACCAGCGCGCGGTCGCGTTGTCGTAGTGGATGAGGTAGACGACCGGCGGCCCGAAGGTCTTCACGCACTCCGCCACCGGGATCGGGCGCATGCGGTCGACCGGCAGGTTCATCGGCATGAACGCCACGTCGATGTCCTGGAGCGCCTGTATCTCGGGAACGCACTCGCCCACGCCCGAGAAGAAGAGCCGTTTTCCTCCCAGGGTGATGACGTAGCCGTTGGCCTCGCCCTTCGGGTGCCACGGCTGCCCCGGCGTCATGTCGTAGGCGGGGACCGCCTCCACCGGGACGCCGGCGAACACTCCCCGCTCTCCGTTCGCGAGCACCACGCCATCGCCGAAACGCGCGTGGGCGGCCGCCGTGAGCACGACCGGGGCGCCGGGCTTGCGGAGCTGCTCGATGGCGGCCGGGTCGAGGTGGTGGGCGGGGTCGTCCGTCACGAGAATCAGGTCGGCGGGCTTGGCGTCGGACAGGTCGGCGGCCGTCCACGGGTCGATGTGCACCACCGTGCCGGCGTGCTCGATCTGCACGCTCGAGTGGAGGATGGGGGTGATGACGACGTCGCCGCCCTCGGCCGGGAAGCGGTCCGACGACTGCGCCGAGGCGGTGGCGGCGGTCAGCAACGCCGCGGTGAACGTCGTGAGCACGGTGAGACGCATGGTGGACCTGCTTTCAGTGAGTCCTCATGACCCGTCCGTCCGGGTCACGGCGATGACCGCGTGTTGACCAGCCAACCGCCATTGGCCGCCGGCATCGCCAGCGAGGTTCGGCGCCATGGCGTTCCCATCGTACGTTCGCATGCTACGGCCGTTGCACGAGCACCGTCAACGTCGCGGAGCCGGTCGCGCAGGGGGGCGCCGTTCGTCGACTCGGAGCCGCCCGCCCCGCGCGTTGACGATTCCACGCTCCACCAGCCACACTAGGCGTCCGCTCGCCGGAGCGTGCGTCCCGACCATCAGGATGCGGGCGGAAACGTGAGCTTCGGGCAAGGGTGCCAGCCCGCGGCTCGTGGATGAAACGAGGGAGACTCCGCGCGGCGGTCCGGGTAGCGGGTTTCCGGCGACGAGGGAGGATCGGATGGGATTCGCAGACGTCAACTATCTCGCGGTCGGGCTGGCCGCGGTCCTGTCGTTCGTGCTCGGCATGCTGTGGTACTCGCCCCTGCTGTTCGCGAAGGCCTGGATGGCGGGCCAGGGCTACACCGAGGCGGACCTCGAGCGCATGCAGCGCGGCATGGGGCCGACCTACGCCCTCTCGTTCGTCTGCTGGTTCGTGATGGCCACGATTCTGGCGGTGGTCGCCAGCCACTTCGGCGAGGGCGTCGGTCCGACGTTCCACGTCGGCCTGCACCTCTGGCTCGGCTTCTCGGCCACCGTCGGCCTGACCAACAACCGCTTCTCGGACAAGCCGCTCAGCCTGTGGGCCATCGACGGCGGCTATCAGGTCGCGTCGATCGGGGTGATGTCGGTGGTGCTGGGCCTCTGGCAGTAGCCAGCATCGCCTCCGGGTCGGCCATCCCATCGCGGCGGCGCCCGAACCGTGGCCAGTGTCTCCGGCGGGCGGCGGCCCGCGCCACGCCGCCGACCCTGGTCCCGGCCGTGGTCTCCGGGCGCCGCGCGACCGACCCGGCCGGATCCTTCGCCGCGACTCTCGGCCCGGGCTCCCGGGTCGGGCCGCGCCGTGCTCAGCGCGGCGTGTTCCGGTAGACGACGCCGCCCTTCATCACGAACCGCACGTCGCGGACGGCGGTGACGTCGGCGAGGGGATTGCCCGCCACCGCCACGAGGTCGGCCTCGTAGCCCGGCGCGATCCGCCCGATGGCGTCCGCGAGCCCCAGCGACTCGGCCGCGAGCGAGGTCGCGGAGACGATGGCGTCCATCGCGTCCTGGCCGCCGTCGCGGACGCGGTGGATGAGCTCCTCGGCGTTGCGCCCGTGCGCGCCGGCCACCGCGTCGGTGCCGTAGACGACCTTCACGCCGCCGTGGGCGAGGGTGCGGCGGAACGTCTCGTAGCCGGTGGTCCGCGCCTCTTCCATCAGCGCGAAGCCCTCCTCGGTGTAGTTGCCCCGGCCGATGAAGCGGTCGCGGTGCTCGAAGTAGTTGGCCCACAGCAGGTGGACGTGGGGGTCGAGGTACGTGCCGCGCTCGGCCATGAGCTCGATGACCGCGTCGTCGTAGCGGGTGCCGTGCTCGATGCCGTCGCAGCCCGCCTCGATGGACGCGGTCAGCCCGTCGGTGCCGTAGGCGTGGACGGCGGTGCGCAGCCCGACCGCCTGCGCCTCGGTGCAGGCCGCCTCGAGCTGCCCGGGGGTCATCACCAGTCCGCCTCCCTCGCGGATGCTCGCCGACGCGAACACCTTGACGACGTCCGCCCCGTCGTCCTTCAGGCGGCGCACGAACGCGCGGATCTCCTCCGGAGACCCCGTGCCGGCCCGGACGGCGCTCAGGGAGGTGAGCACCCGGGGGCCGGGGAGGACGCCGCGGGCGATGGCGTCGCGCAGATCGCGGTCGGCGGGGCTGCCGAGGCTCTGCACGGTGGTGAAGCCGGCCATCAGCGTGGCCCAGGCGTTCTCGGCCGCGTAGAGGATGGTCTGGGCCGGGGTCTCGTCCGGGTCGGGGTCGGCGCGCCCTTCGGCGTTGAAGTGCGCGGTCAGGTGCACGTGGGTGTCGATGAGCCCCGGCATGAGGGTGAGCCCGGACAGGCCGTAGTCGGCCTCACCGCCCGCGGGTGCCGGCTCGACGGCGCTGATGCGCGATCCGGTGACGTGCACGATGACGTTCTCGCGCACGTTGCCGAGCCCGTCGAGGAGCCGGCCGGCCCGGATGGTGATGGTGTCGTCCTGCGCCTGGGCGGCGGCCGCCGCCAGCGTCAGGCCGATAGCCGCGAGTGCCGTTCTCATTGGGTTTCCTCCGTGGCGTTGGCCCGCCAATCGTCGCCGAACGCGACCGCGAGGTCGCGCTGCGGCCTCCGCTTGGCGCCCAACCGACCCTCCAGGAGTCCGCGCCGTTCCACGGTATGGACTCCTACCCGTTGTCGGTCAGCCGGTTCGAGCGGAACCCCCGCATCGCCCGGTGCGCGGTCCTGCCCCTCCGCTGCTCCTCGAGCCGCGCCAGCTCGTCGCGGCGTTGCCGCGCCGCCTCGCGTTCCCGGCGCAGCCGGCGGAAGCTGTCGAGGCGGGCGGCCCCGAGGCGTCCCGTCTCGACCGCCTGCCGCACCGCGCACCGCGGCTCGCCCTCGTGCTCGCAGTCGCGGAAGCGGCACCCGGCGGCCAGGGCCCGGATGTCGTCGAACGCGTCCTCGAGCGCACCCGTGTCCTCCCACAGCTGAAGCTCGCGCATGCCGGGCGTGTCGATGATCAGGCCGCCGTCCGGCAGGCGGATCAGCTCGCGCTGCGTCGTCGTGTGCCGGCCCCGGCCGTCGCGGCGCCGCACCGCCGCGGTCCGCTGACGTTCGCGGCCCAGCAGGCGGTTGATGATGGTCGACTTGCCGACGCCCGACGAGCCGATCAGGGCGCCGGTCCGCCCCGGGGGCAGGTGCCGCCGCAGGGGCTCGGCCCCGCCGGGGTGCAGCGCCTCGATGACGTGCAGGGGGGCCTCGGGAGCGAGGGCGGCGGCGGCGTCGCGTCGGGTCTCGGAGTCGGGGCAGACGTCCGCCTTGTTGAGGACGAGCACCGGGGCGGCGCCGCTGTTCCGTATGGCCACCAGGTAGCGCTCGATCCGCCGCAGGTTGAAGTCGTCGTCGAGGCCGCTCACGAGAAGGACGGTGTCGATGTTGGCGGCGACGAGCTGCCGGCGGGTCGGCTCGCCGGCCGCCTTGCGCGAGAAGCAGTGGCGGCGCGGCAGCACCGCCTCGATGGTCGCGCTCCCGTTGGCGCCCGGCCGGAGGACGACCCAGTCGCCGACCACCGGGCGGGCGTCGGGGCCGGCCGCTCGGTGGCGCAGCCGCCCCGCGAGCTCCGCCATCACCTCGCCGTCGGCGGTGCCGAGCTGATAGAGGGCGTTGTGGGCGACGGCGACGCGGGCCGGCCGGAGGTTCCCGTCTCCGTGGGCTCGAAGCGCGGCCTCCAACCGGTCGTCCCACCCCAAGGCCTCGAGCAACGGGGCGGCCGCGGTCGGATCCGGACGTGCAGGGGTTCCGGGAGCCGGTGGCGTAGTCCCGCCTCGCGCCATGGGCCTAGGAGCTCGTGGCGAAGGGCCCCGCTGCGTTCGAGCGGCGAGGCATCCCGCCTGACTGCGTTGCTCCTCGGTCAAACATGCCCAGTATCCTCCCTCGTCGCGCCTTGTCAGGCGGGCGCCTCGGCTGTTCGCTGGCTCCCTTCGGGCGCTGTGCAACGCGGGGTTTCACCACGGGCTCCTACGCGTCCCCGGTGTCGCGGGTGACGCTGGTCACGCTGCCGAGGAGATACTCGAGGAGCACGCGGTCTCCCGGCTCCAGGGTCTGATCGACCGCCTCGGGCCCCACCCGCGCCATCAGCACCTGACCGTCCGGATCCTCCGCGTCGCTGAAGAAGACGTCCCACGACACCTGGCCGTGCACGCTGATCGGCTGGATCTTTCGGAGGATGGCGGGACGTGTACCCTTCAGCATGGCCCGATCTTACCTTGGCTCGGGCTTCGATTGCTCCCCATCGAGGCCCGTTTTCCGGGGGGGAATCCCGAGCCCGGCCGACGGGACCGCATCGGAGAGCGGCAGGGTCGGATGCCCGGGGCGGGGCGGAGCGTCTTCCTCCGCCGACAGGTTGTGCATGGTCACCCCGAGCAGGCGGACGGGCCGGGTGCTCGCCTCGGTCCGGTCCAGCAGCCGCCGTGCCCGCAGCACGATCTGCCCGGCGTCGCGGGTGGCGGGGTCCGCGCTGTGGCTGCGGGTGACGGTGGTGAAGTCCGAGTAGCGCACCTTGATGGTGACGGTGCGGGCCGCGAGCGCCTTGCGCTCCAGCCATGCCGCCCCGCGCCGCGCCAGTCCGTCGAGCTCGCGGCGGATCTCGTCCGGGTCGGTGAGATCGGCCGGGTAGGTGTGCTCGGAGCCGGACGACTTGACGACGCGGTCGGGGCTGACGCGACGGTCGTCCCTCCCCTCGGCGAGCCGGCGCAGCCAGTCGATGCGGCTGCCTACCGCACGCCGGAGCACGCCGGGGTCGGCGGTGCGCACGTCCACGAGCTTCACCACCCCGGCGGCCCGGAGCCGCTTCGCGGTGACCGGGCCGACCCCCCAGAGCGCCTCGACCGGGAGCTGCCGCAGGAACGCGTCGACCCGCTCGACCGGGATGACGGTCAGGCCGTCCGGCTTGTCCCAGTCCGAGGCGATCTTCGCGAGGAACTTGTTGGGCGCGGCCCCGGCCGAGACGGTGAGCTTCGTCTCGTCGCGGATCCACCGCTTCAGCCGGCGCGCCACCGTCGTGGCGAGCGGCTCGCCCCAACTGTTGCTCGTCACGTCCAGGTACGCCTCGTCGAGCGAGAGGGGTTCGACGAGGGGGGTGACCGAGCGGTACATGTCGAAAATGCGGTCCGAGATCGACCGGTAGCGGGCGAAGTCGGGCGGCACCACGATCAGCTCGGGGCAGCGGCGCACCGCCCGCGCCATCGACATCGCCGAGCGCACCCCGAACTTCCGGGCCTCGTAGCTGGCCGCCGCGACCACCCCGCGCCGGTCGGGCCGCCCGCCGACCGCCACCGGCCGACCGCGCAGCGAGGGGTCGTCGCGCTGCTCCACCGACGCGTAGAACGCATCCATGTCGAGGTGCAGGATGCGGCGTACGGGAGAAGCCACGGCGAAAGTCTATACTTGATCTCCTCATCATGGCCGACGAGAAACCGCAGAAGGCGCGAAAGAAACCGCTCGCCTCGCCCGGCGCCTGGCAGGAGGCGCGGACCCTGGTGCACGCCCACCGCTACCGGCTCGCGCTCGGGCTGGGGCTGATGCTCGTCAGCCGGGCGGCCGGCCTCGTGCTGCCGTGGATGTCCGGCTACGTGGTCGACGACGTCATCGCCCGGGGCCGGGCCGATCTCCTCCTGCCCCTGGCCCTGCTCGCGGCCGGGGCCACCGTGGTCCAGTCCGGCACGGGGTTCGCGCTGTCGCAGGTGCTGGGGGTGGCGGCGCAGCGGGCCATCACCGAGATGCGCAAGCGGGTGCAGCGGCACGTGACGCGGCTGCCCATCGGCTACTTCGACGCGACGCAGACCGGCGTTCTCATCTCGCGGGTCATGACCGACGCCGAGGGCATCCGCAACCTCGTCGGGACCGGGCTGACCCAGCTCGCCGGCGGGTTCATGACCGCGACCGTCGGCATCGGGGTGCTCTTTTATCTGAACTGGCGCCTGACCGCGGTGACCCTGTTCATCCTCGTGCTCTTCGGGGTGGGGATGGCGACGGCGTTCTCCCGGCTGCGGCCGCTGTTCCGCGAGCGCGGGAAGATCAACGCCGAGGTGACGGGGAGGCTCGGCGAGACCCTCGGTGGGGTGCGGATCGTCAAGGCCTACAGCGTCGAGAAGCGCGAGCAGCGGGTGTTCGCGAGTGGCGTGCACCGTCTTTTGCGCAACGTGGCGAAGACGGTGACCGGGGTGTCGGCCGCCACGTCGGCCGCCTCCCTCGCCATCGGTGTCATCGGGGCGCTGATGATCGTCATGGGCGGACGGGCGATCATCGCCGGCGACTGGAGCGTCGGCGACCTGCTGCGGTACCTGCTCTTCACCGGGGTGGTGGTTGCCCCGGTCATGCAGATCGCGTCCATCGGCACCCAGATCACCGAGGCGTTCGCGGGGCTCGACCGCATTCGCGAGATTCTCGGCACCCCGACCGAGATCGACGAGGACGCCGAGCGCCAGCCGGTGGGGCGCGTCGCGGGCCGCGTCGCCCTCGACCGGGTCACGTTCTCCTACACCGAGGGGGTGCCGGTGCTCAGGGACGTCTCGCTCGAGGCGCCGGCCGGCAGCACCACCGCCCTCGTGGGGTCGAGCGGGTCGGGGAAGAGCACCCTCGTCAGCCTGATCATCGCGTTCAACCGCCCGCAGGCGGGGCGCGTGCTCGTCGACGGCCGCGACCTCGCCGACCTGCGGCTGGCCGAGTACC
This sequence comes from Vicinamibacterales bacterium, assembly GCA_965207615.1. GTDB lineage: Bacteria > Acidobacteriota > Vicinamibacteria > Vicinamibacterales > UBA8438 > JAJEEA01. The sequence goes on along the minus strand of CBDBMZ010000003.1, from coordinate 3,931,694 downwards.
GGCGGCAGCTCGGCGTCGTGCTGCAGGAGAACTTCCTCTTCGACGGGTCGGTCGCCTCGAACATCAGCTTCGTGCGCCGCCACGCCACGCGGGCCGAGATCGAGGCGGTGAGCCGCATCGCCCACTGCGACGAGTTCATCCGCGGCTTCCCCGACGGCTACGACACCATCGTCGGCGAGCGCGGCATCAAGCTGTCGGGGGGGCAGCGGCAGCGGGTGGCCATCGCCCGCGCGATTCTCGCCGACCCCCGCATCCTCATCCTCGACGAGGCGACCTCGAGCCTCGACAGCGAGAGCGAGTCGATGATCCAGGACGGGCTGCGGGCGCTCAGGCAGGGCCGCACCACGTTCGTCATCGCCCACCGGCTGTCGACCATCCGCAGCGCCGACCAGATTCTCGTGCTCGAGCAGGGCGAGATCGTCGAGCGGGGGACCCACGCCGAGCTGTACGCGGCCGGTGGGCGCTACCGCGAGCTGCACGACACGCAGTACAGCCTCGAGCAGGACCGCTTCATCAACCCCGGCGAGGACTTCACGCCCGAGCCCGAGCTGGTGGGCGCGTCCGGCGGGCACGGGGGCCGCGGGTCGTCGGGGGGGCGCGCCTGAGTGGGGCGGATCGCCGGTGGGTTACAGTAGAGCCATGATGAGACGCACGCTTGCTTGGGGCGTTGCCTGCCTCGTCGTGGGGCTGGCCGCGGCGGTCCAGACCCCCGGCCGGGCGCAGGGGACGGGGACGATCAGCGGGGTGGTGACGATGGCCGACCCGCCGCCGCCCACCGCCCTCACGGTGAACGCCGACCAGGCGGTGTGCGGCGACAGCGTGCCCGACGAGACCATCGTCGCCGACGCGGCCGGGCACGTGGCGAACGCGGTCGTCCGCCTGACCGGCGTGGCGTGGCCGGCCGAGCGGCCGTCGCCCCGCATCGACAACGCCGGCTGCCTCTTCGTGCCGCGGGTGCAGATTGCCCCCACCCGCAGCCAGGTGCTGGTGACGAGCCAGGACGACACCCTGCACTCGACCCACACCTACGACGACCGCAACCGCACCGGCTTCAACATCGCCATGCCGTTCCCGGGGCTGGAGGTCAACCGTCCCCTGCGCCGACCCGGCGTGGTGCGCGTCGAGTGCGACTCGCACGGCTGGATGCGGGCCTGGATCGTGGTCAGCAACGACCGCGGCGCCGTCAGCGGCCTCGACGGCGTCTTCGTCCTCGAGGACGTGCCGGCCGGCGACCACGAGTTGACGATCTGGCACGAGCGGCTGGGCGCGACGCCGCGGACGGTGACCGTCCGCGGCGGGGAGACGACCGAGGTCGCGATCGTGCTCGACCGAACGTGACGAATCCGCGGGTGACGAGATGACGGTGCTGGACCGACTCAGACGGTTGTACCCGCTAATCATGCTGGGCCTGTTCGTCGCTGTCCCGTATTTTGGCTGGCCAATAGAGGTCATCGTGCTCGCGGTGGCAGGGCTCTTCGTGTTGGTGGTGCGTGACCGGTGGACTCCGGAGTTCCTCGCGGGTCTTATCGCCGCGAGCGCGTACTGGTACGGGGGCTGGCCATGGGGAGTCGTGGGGCTGCTGGCGGCCGCGCTCCTCGCGTGGGGGATGCGGCGCTGGCAGGCCGAACCTCCCCTGTCCCCCGTGGAGAACGGACGAGGCTGATTCGGGCGGCCGACCGCCCGAGAAGGGGCGACCGGAGGACGGAACCGAGGCATGGCCCACCAATACGTCTACACGATGCACCGGCTCGGCAAGGCCTACGGCCCCGGGCAGGAGGTGCTGAAGGACATCTCGCTCGCGTTCCTGCCCGGCGCCAAGATCGGCGTGCTGGGGCTGAACGGGGCGGGCAAGAGCACCCTGCTGCGGATCATGGCGGCGGAGGTGGACGATTTCAGCGGCACCGCGTTCGTCTCCGAGGGCGTCAGCGTCGGTTACCTCCCGCAGGAACCGCGGCTCGACCCCGACAAGACCGTCAAGCGCAACGTCGAAGAGGGGGTGGCCGAGCACAAGAACCTGCTGAAGCGCTACGACGCGGTCACCGCGAGTTTCAACGAGGGGCTGACCGGCGACGAGCTGCAGGACGCGATGGACGAGCAGGGGCGCCTGCAGGACGAGATCGAGGCGGCCGGCGCCTGGGACCTCGACTCGCGGGTCGAGCAGGCGATGGACGCGCTGCGCTTGCCGCCGCCGCGCTCGGCCGTCACCCACCTGTCTGGGGGCGAGCGGCGCCGCGTCGCATTGTGCCGGCTGATGCTGCAGGCCCCCGACCTGCTGCTGCTCGACGAGCCCACGAACCACCTCGACGCCGAGACGGTGGGGTGGCTCGAGCGCCACCTGCAGCAGTACAAGGGCACGGTGGTGGCGATCACCCACGACCGCTACTTCCTCGACAACGTCGCGGGCTGGATACTCGAGCTCGACCGCGGGGCCGGCATCCCGTGGGAGGGCAACTACTCGTCGTGGCTCGAGCAGAAGCAGCGCCGGCTCGACGTCGAGCAGAAGCAGGAGACGCGGCGCCGGCGCACGCTGGCCCGCGAGCTCGAGTGGATCCGCATGTCGCCGCGCGCCCGGCAGGCGAAGGGCAAGGCGCGGCTGAACGCCTACGAGGAGCTGCTGAACCAGGACGCGGCCGAGCGCATCGAGTCGGCGCAGATCTACATTCCCCCCGGCCCGCGGCTCGGGGACGCGGTCGTCGAGGCGCGGAACCTTCGCAAGAGCTACGGTGACACTTGCCTCATCCAGGACCTGAGCTTCACCCTGCCTCCGGCCGGCATCGTCGGCGTGATCGGGGCCAACGGGGCCGGCAAGACCACCCTATTCCGCATGATCACCGGCGAGGAGGCCCCCGACGCCGGCAGCCTGACCCTGGGCGAGACGGTCGAGCTCGGCTACGTGGACCAGAGCCGCGAGCTCGACCCCGACAAGACGGTGTGGGAGACGGTGTCGGACGGCGACGACGAGATCCGGCTCGGGTCGCGGCGGGTGGCCTCCCGCGCGTACTGCTCGTGGTTCAACTTCAAGGGCCGCGACCAGCAGCGCACCGTCGGCACCCTGTCGGGAGGCGAGCGCAACCGCGTGCACCTCGCCCGCCTGCTGCGCGGCGGCGCCAACCTGCTGCTGCTCGACGAGCCCACCAACGACCTCGACGTCGACACCCTCCGCGCCCTCGAGGACGCGCTCGTCGCGTTCGCCGGCTGCGTGGCCGTCATCAGCCACGACCGGTGGTTCCTCGACCGCATCGCCACCCACATCCTGGCCTTCGAGGGCGACAGCCAGGTGGTCTGGTTCCAGGGCAACTACCAGGACTACGAGGCCGACCGCCGCCGCCGCCTCGGCTCGGCCGCCGACCGGCCCCACCGCATCAAGTACCGCCGCCTCGTGCGGGCTTGACGGCGGCCTCCGAGGGCGCGCGTTGCGAAAGGCCGGTTCAGCCCGGATTCCCCGTCGCGCGGCCCCCCACAGGCCAGGATCCGGCTGTTGCTCGTCGTACACTGGCTTCCCATGCTCGATACCCTTGCGGTAGCGCGCACCCTGACCGCCGCGGGCATCGCCCCGAAGCATGCGGACGCCTTCACGGCCGCCCTGCGCCAAGCTACCGAGCAAGCCGACTACACCACCAAGACGGACATCGCCGAGCTGCGGGCCGGGGTCGCCGCCCTCGAGACGAGGCTCATCAGGTGGATGGTCGGCCTCGCCGGCGTCATCATCGCGGCGCAGCGTTTCCTCTGAGAGTCTTCCAACCGAGTGTTCTGACGAACGTCATTGCTCCGGAAGCGCGTCGGCGTCGTGCCGGGACTCGGTTCACCGCAACGCGCTCAGGACGCAGAGCCCGTCCACCTCGTGCAGAGCGACGGCTGCCGTCGGCGTTCCCGAGTGCCGGAGCGCGAAGGTCGCGTGCACGACTTCGACGTCCTCGATACCGGGTAGCGCCGGCCTGCCGGGAGGAAGCCGGGGCATCGCCAGGGCCGGGCGCGACCGCCACTTGGCCTCGCCGACGAGCAGTCGGCGGCCGTCCACGGAGCGCGCCACCAAGTCGTACTCCGGCTCGTTGCCGCGCCAGTAGCGCTGCGCCGGCTCCCACGGGCCGAGCGCGGCGAGGGTGCAGTCGGTCCGGTGCAGGAACGGGACGGCCATGCGGCACAGCTCCTCCCACGCCAGGGCCTCGAGGCGCGCGCGGTGGCGGCGCCAGTACTCGATCCGGGTCTCGGGGGGCGCTTCGGCCAGCGCGGTCCGGTGCGGGGCCACGACCCGAAACCACAGCCGCAGGAACGGGTCGTCGATGCGGTAGAGGCTGCGCCGGCCGGAGCGGGGGTCGCTGCCGAAGGGCGTCTCCCGGCGCACGAGGTTCATCTCGCCGAGGACGGCCAGGGGCCGGGCGAGGCTGGGGGCGGGGCGGCCGAGGCGGCCGGCGATCTCGCTGACGCGGTGGGCGCCGGCGCCGATGACGTCGAGCAGGGGGCGGAGGGCGGTGGCCGGCGGCACTTCCTCCATCAGCAGCCGGTCGGGCTCCAGGTGCAGGGGACCGGCGGGGTCGAGCACGAGGGTGTCTACCGCCCGGTCGACATCGCGGCCGAACCGTTCGGCGAGCTCCCAGTAGCGCGGCATGCCTCCCCAGAGCGCGTAGAGGGCGACGAGGTCGCGAGGGTCGGCGCCGGGGACGAGCTCGGCGAGGTACCCCGGCTTCAGGGGGCGCACGGCGAACGCCTCGCGGGCGCGGCCGTAGAGGGGGGCGGCGGCGTCGAGCACCGCGCCGTGCATCATGCGCTGGCTCGATCCGCTCACCACGACCGTGGGCCGCCCCGGCGCGCCGTCGATCCACGTCTGAAGGACGCCGGTCAGCGTGGGGTCTGCGGCGATGAGGTACGGCAGCTCGTCGAGCACGAACGGACCGGGCCAGGCGCTCCCGCCCGACTCGGCGGCGAGCCGCAGCAGGAACGAGCGCCAGTCCGGGTACTCGACGTCGTCGAATCCGGGGAACCGCCGGGCCACCGCCGTTGCGAGGTAGCGCCGCTGCACGGCGGGCACGGATCGGTCGGCGGCCGCGTACAGGCCGTCGTGGCGCCGCGACCACTCGATTAGCAACCGCGTCTTGCCGACCCGGCGCCGCCCCCAGATGACGGCGAAGGCGCCCGGATCCTCCAAAACGCCATCGAGGCGGCGCATCTCTCCACCGCGATCCAGGAAGCGCATCCCGGTATTATGCACGCAGGCATTATGTCTTACTGCATAAAAAATGACGCGCGGGCGCGCGCGTGCGCGTTTTCTCCTGGGTGTGCCGCTGGGCCCGATCGTCGACACATCGAGCGGCTCGTGGCCGGCGCGCATCCGCGTCACCTCTGGTCCGGTCGAGACCGTGGCTCGAACCGGCGGGTGCGCCGCGCCCCGAGGCCTTCGGTCAAGAGCCCGCCGACCAGTTCGGCCGGCCTGCGAATCCTCTCCGTCCGGATGCGCTTCAAACGCTTCCAGGAAGGGACCGCGATGTCGATCTTCGTGCGCGTGACCGCCACGGCGGATCAGGCGCGGGTGCGGACCAGGTGCAGGGCGATGGCAGCCACGAAGCAGGCGGCGCCGACGAGGTCGGTGGCGGTGGTGGCGTAGAAGAGCAGCAGGCCGCCGGCGACGGCGAGGGTGCGCTCGGCCATGGTTGCCGCCTGCCGCAGCCAGCCGCCGAGGCCCATGGCGAGGGCGAGGATGCCGATTGCCGCGGTGAGGACGGTACGGGCGATGTCGGCGAGCGGGGCCTGCAGCAGCACGCCGAGCCCTTCGGGGCTCAGGGTGAACGCGAACGGCACGAGGAACGCCGGCAGGGTGTACTTCCAGGTCAGCATCATCGTCTTGAACGGGTTGCCGCCGGTGATGGCGGCCGCCGCGAACGGCGACAGCGCCGTCGGCGGGCTGACCTCGGAGAGCACCGCGTAGTAGAAGATGAACATGTGGGCGGCGACGTCCGGCACCCCGACGAGGGTCAGGGCCGGCGCGATCATGACCGCCGCGATGATGTAGGAGGCGGTCACCGGGACCGCGAGGCCGAGCATCCACACCGCCACCGCCGCGTAGACCACCGTGAAGAACAGGTTGCCCCCGGCCAGGTCGACGATGATGCTCGAGATCTTCAGCCCGAGGCCGGTCAGGGTCACCACGCCGACGATGATGCCCGCCGTCGCGGTGGTGGCGGCGACCGCGAGCACGGCCCGGCCCCCGGTCTCGAGCGCGGTGGTCAGCCGCGCCGGCCGCAACGCCGTCTCGCGGCGGACGAAGCTGAGGACGATGGCCAGCATAGTGGCCAGGAACACCGCCCGGAACGGGGTCATGCCCGACACCAGGAACACCACGATGGCGATGAGGGGCAGGAACTGGTAGCCCGACTGCCGGGTCAAGGTCCCCACCGACGGCAGGTCCACATCGACCGCCTTCGTCCCCAGCCGCCGCGCGTCGGCCTCGATCATGAGGACGATCGACAGGTAGTAGAGCACCGCCGGCACGATGGCCATCGCGATGACCTGCAGGTAGGTGATCTGCAGGAACTCGGCGATGAGGAACGCCGCCGCCCCCATCGTGGGCGGGGCCAGAATGGCGCCGATGCCGCTCGCCGACAGGATGCCGCCGCCGATCTCGGGCGAGAACCCGGCCCGCCGCAGCATCGGCCACGCCACCGCCCCCAGCGTCACGGTGGTCGCGACGCCGCTGCCGGAGACGGTGCCGAGGAGGAACCCGGACATGGTGACGGTGCGCCCCGGCCCCGCCCCGCTCGACGAGCGGCCGAACGCCGACATCGTCCAGGTGATGAAGAACTGGCCGGCCCCCGAGTGCTGCAGCATCGCCCCGAAGATGGTGAACAGCACGATGTAGCTGGAGGCGACGTTCAGGGGCACCCCGAAGATGCCCTCCAGGGTCATGTAGAGGGTGCCCACCAGCCGGTCGATCGAGTAGCCCCGGTGGGCGAAGATCTCCATCCCCATGAGCTCGAGCAGGGGGCCGTAGTAGCCGTAGAGCAGAAAGGCGATGGCGGTGGCGGGGAGAATCCAGCCCACCGTGCGCCGCGTCGCCTCGAGCACCAGCAGCGTGGTGATCGTGCCGAACACGATGTCGGGCCCGCTGGGGGTCGCGGCCCGGTAGACGAACTGGTCGAAGTCGAAGATCGGCCAGGCGAGCACGAGCACGGACGCTGCGGCGAGGGTCCAGTCGACGGCCGCCACCCGGCCGCGCCACGCGGGAATGGCGGGGTAGAGCACGAACGTGAGGACCAGGGTAATCAGCAGGAAGCTGACCCGGTAGATCTGCGGCTGGACAATGCCGACGACCCAGTACAGCGCGTAGAGCGACAGGCCCGCGGCGAGCACGGTCACCAGGCGGGCCGGCCAACCGCTCAACTGCCGGGTCGGAACCTCGGCGTCGGGGTCGTCGCGCAGGGCGGCCGGCGGAGCGGCTGGATCGGCCAGGGGGGATCTCCCGGTTCGTGTCGTCGACGACGCTCCCGCCGTGCGCGGTCCGCGCGCGTGACCGCGGGGCGACGGGCAAGCGTACTCGCTAACGCTGTCGGTGAAAAGGGGTGCGGCCGGCTCTCGCTTTCGCGTCACGCCAAGCCGGCCGGGCGCGCGGCGGTCCCGGTGCCTCCCCGATCGGCGTGCGGCGCGGAGCACCTTCGCCGCAGGCCCCCGGGAGCGTGCAGTCGACGACGGCCGGTGGGCTCGCGCGCCTCACGGACCGGCGCCGCCGTTCCGAAGGCAGGCGGTCGGCGGCCGGGGCGTCTCTACGAGCGACCGGGGGCGTCTCTACGATCCGGGCCAGGCCCCCTGCTCCTCGTAGTACCGGACGGCGCCCGCGTGGAACGGGACCGTCGACCCCGTCACCGCGCTCTCCACCGACAGCTTCTCGGCCTCGGGGTGGATGGCGGCCAGCTCGTTCTGGTAGTCGAACAGCGCCTTCGTGATGCGGTAGGCCAGATCGTCGGTCATCTCCTCGTGCACGACCAGCACGTTGGCCACGCCCACCGCCTCGACGTCGCCGCTCATGCCGGGGTAGGTGGTGCTGGGGATGGTGACGCCGTGGTACACCGCGTCGCCGTAGTTCTCGTGAAGGAACGGCAGGGTGTCGGTGTTGGGCACCAGTTTGACGGTCCGGCCGGGGGTCGACGCCAGGTCCAGGACGGATCCCGTCGGGATGCCGCCGCTCCAGAAGAACGCGTCGATCTTGTCGTCCTTGAGGGCGTCGACCGACTGCGCGGCCCCGAGGCTCTGCTTGCGGATGTCGGCGTCCGGGTCGAGGCCGACCGCTTGGAGCACGCGCAGGGCGGTGATCTCGGTGCCGCTGCCCGGCGCCCCCGTCGACACGATGCGGTCGCGGAGGTCGGCGACGGTCTCGATGCCCTTGCCCTCGAGGGTCACGAGCTGGTTGAGGTTGTCGTAGAGGACCGCGAGGGCCCGCGCCGGCACCGTGCCGAAGTCGGCGAATGCGCCGCGCCCCTGCGCCGCGTCGTCGAGCGAGTCGGCGAGGACGAACGCCAGGTCGGCGCCGCGGTTCGAGATGAACTTCAGGTTGTCGACGGTCCCCGCGGTGACCTCGGCGGTCGCCTCCACCCCCTCGAGGTGGTCGCTGATGACCTTGGCGACGCCGCCGCCGTACGGATAGTAGACGCCCCCGGTGCCGCCGGTGGCGACCGACAGCCGTTCGGTGAGGCCTCCGGCGCCCTGCGGGCTGCAGGCGGCCATCGCGACGCCGGCGGCCACGGCCAGCGCGGCGAGCATGCGCAATACGGATCGGGACACGGTCATCGAGCGGTTCATCATCACAGTGGCACCCCCGGCTCCCCGGACTGAGTCCCCTATTCTAGCAGCCGGCGGCGGAGCGCGGTGACCGGGTTCTCGGACTTGGCGACGAGGGTCCGGCCCGGTTGTGGCCATCGCCCGAACGGGTTATTCTCCCCGCGCGTGTCGGACCGGAGGTGCGATTCTTGATGTGTCCGCGTGCCGTGGCCCGGGTGCTCGCCGCGGCGGCGCTTGCCGTTGCGTCCGCCGCGCCGGCCTCAGCCGGCCAGGCCGACCCCGGCCTGCGCTTCGTGGTCACCCTCGATCCTTCGCTGCCCGCCCAGCCGCCGGGACGGCTGCTCGTGGTCCTGGTGCCCTCCGGCCGGTCCGCGATGGAGCCGCGGTTCCTCATTGGCCGGGCCGGGTCCCGCGCGGTGCCCACCCTCGGGGTCGACGCCCCCCCTCTCGACCCGGGAGACCGCGTGACCGTCGGGGCTTCCGCGGCCGCGTTTCCTCTCGAGACCCTGCGGGATCTCCCGGCCGGCGAGTACCGCGCACAGGCGGTGCTGGCGACCAACCCCGACATCCGCCGCACCGGCGCGCCGGGCAATCTCTACGGCGACGTCCGGCGGGTCGACCTCGACCCGGACCGGCCCATCGCGGTCCAGCTCCGCCTGACCCAGCGCATTCCCGACGATCGACTGCCCGACGACACCGAGCTCCTGCGCTTCGTGAGCATCTCGTCCGAGCGCCTGTCCGCGTTCCACGGCCGTCCAAGCCACCTGCGGGCCGGCGTCATCCTGCCCCCGGGGCACGCCGACGACCCAGGGCGGCGCTACCCGCTGCGCGTCCGCATCGGCGGCTACGGCGCCCGGTACACCGGCGTGCGGCGGATGATGCGCCCCGGGTCGTCGTTCAGGACGGCGTGGCTCGACCCCGACGCCCCGCGCTTCGTGCTCCTGCACCTCGACGGGGCGGGGCCGTGGGGCGACCCCTACCAGGTCGACTCCGCCAACAACGGCCCCTGGGGAGCCGCCGTCACCGAAGAGCTGATCCCCTACGTCGAGGACCGGTTCCGGGCCGGCGGGTCGGCGGGTGCCCGCGTGCTCGACGGCGGGTCGACGGGCGGCTGGGTGGCCCTCGCCCTGCAGATCTTCTATCCCGACTTCTTCGGCGGCGCCTGGGCCTCGTGCCCCGACAGCGTCGACTTCCGCGCCTTCCAGCGCGTCGACGTCTACCGGGGCGGCAACGCCTACGTGGACGGCGAGGGGCGCGAGCGGCCCAGCGCCCGGAGCCTCGACGGGAGCACCCGGTTCACCATGCGCCACGAGCTGCGGATGGAGAACGTGCTCGGGGCCGGCGACGACTGGAGCCGGTCGGGCGGCCAGTGGGGGGCGTGGAACGCGGTCTACGGCCCGCGCGGCGCGGACGGCCTCCCCGTCCCCCTCTGGGACCCCGCGTCCGGCGAGATCGACACCGAGGTGGCCGCGCACTGGGAGCGCTACGACCTGCGCCTCGTGCTCGAGCGGGGGTGGGACACGCTGGCGCCGAAGCTGCGGGGCCGGCTGAACATCTGGGTCGGCGACATGGACGACTACTTCCTTGAGGGCGCGGTGCGCCGGCTCGACGCCTTCCTGCGCGACCGGCCGTCCATTGAGGCCCGCATCGTCTACGGCCCGGGCCGCGGCCACTGCTGGACGGGCATCTCCCCGGCCGAGATGATGCGCGAGATGGCCGCGCAGGTGGAGCGCGCCGGGGGGCGTTGACGGTGCCGGCAGCCCTCGCGCGCTCGGTCGTCCAACTCTCGCTCTTGCTGGAGCCGCCACGGCGACCGGAGCGGCCACGGCCGCCCCGGCGGTCCGACGCCATCACCGCCGACTTCGCCGGCGCCGCCTGCCCCGTCGGAAGCCGCGTTCGGTTCCGGTGGCGCGGACGGCCGATCGAGGGGACGGTCGCCGAGCTGCAGCGCGTCCGCGCGGTCGTGGCGGCCGGAGACGACGACCTGTGGAAGGTGCCCTACCGCCTCCTCGACGTCGTCGAACGGATCCCCGAGCGAGAGTGCACCCTGGCCGACGTCGAGAAGCTGGCCGTCGACCTCCTGGCATGCCACAAGGCCGGCAGCGGGTTGCACGCGGACTGGGGCTTCGGCTTCGACCTGTCCACGTCGCGCGCGGGTGTCTGCCGCTACGACGACAGGCGTATCGACCTGTCGGTGAGCTACTGCCTGCGGGCGACCCGGGCCGAGATCGAGGACACCCTGCTGCACGAGATTGCCCACGCCATCGCCGGCCACCGGCACCACCACGACGACGTCTGGAAGGCGGTGGCCCGGGCCATCGGCTGCACCGCCGAGCGTTGCCACGACGTGGACCACACGCCGGCCCGCTGGGTGGGCGAGTGCGGCTGCGGGAAGCAGTGGCGGCGCCAGCGCCTGAGCCGCCGGCTGCGGCACGGCGCGCGCTGCCGGAAGTGCGGCGGGGAAATCAGGTGGCGACTGAACACCGGCGGGGCTCGGTCGTCAGCCGTCACCGGCTCGCGTCCGTCACGCGGGTCGTGAACATGTCGGCGGGGGCACCCCGTCGCGCGGCGAAGAGCCGGCGAGCGTGCGTCCCCGGAGGCGTCTGGGGTACCCTCTTGGGTGGAGAGCGGTGGCTGTAGTCGAGCAAGAAGCCATCCCGGCGTGGCGGAGTCGATGCGGATCGAACCAGAGATCAGCGGCGTTGCAGTTGTCCTCCTCGGGGACTTCAACCCGGCGATCTTTACCCCGGCGTGGTTCGCGATGCACGAACTGCTGCAGCGAGCTGCCGCAGAGAGCGCCGAACTGCGGGTTGCCCATCCCCAGATGACCGCATTCTCGACCGACTGGCTCCATCTCCAGGTAACGACCGACCGCTTCCAGGCCGACACTGTGCAGGCACCCGACGTTCGGGTGCGCGACCTCGTCCTGCGTGTTTTCAGGGAGCACTTGCACCATACCCCGCTCAAGGCGGTGGGTATCAACCGCAATGTACACTTTCGGGTCGGCAGCTTGGCAGAGCGAGACCGGATCGGGACGGTGCTTGCCCCGACGGAACCATGGGGGCGCTGGCGTGAGGAGCTCGAGCTGGACGAAGAGCACGGCGGGATGACGTCGCTGACGATGTCGCAACCCGTCCGGAGGGGAGATCTCCGACTGTGACTTGGCTACCGTGCGGGCCGGCAGCATTTTCCGTTGGGTCATCGGCTACGAGCGGTCTCCTTCCGGCACAAAAAAAGCGTGTGTCCCGAATCGTGTTTCGCGACCTCCCCCGGATGACGGAGCGCGACTTCCGGGAAGCCCGGAGTTGGGCGCGCGAGACGCTGCAGGCGTTCCAGCGGTGACGGTTCCCGGTCACCCCCCGGGCGACGATGAGTTCGAGGTCACGCTCCTCGGTCCCGGGTACGGCGAGAGCGTCGTCCTGCACATCGGCGGCGGGGCCTGGATCCTGGTGGATTCGTGTGGTCGCGCCGACGCACCGGCGGCCCTGGAATACCTGGGCAGCATCGGTCTCGATCCGGCCCGGGTCGTCGTGCTGATCGTCGCCACGCACTGGCACGACGACCACATTCGCGGCATGGCGCGGATGGTCGAGACTTGTGCGAGCGCTGCGTTCTGCTGCGCGAGCGCGCTCTGCCGCGAGGAGTTTCTCACCGCGGTCGGGGCGCTCGAGGGTCGTCACGTCGCGACTTTCGGGTCCGGGGTGCGCGAGATCCACGGTACCTTCTCCCGACTGGGCGAAGCCGGTTCCACGCCCACCTGGGCTGGCGCCAACCGCCGTCTCCTCTCCCGAGGTCCGAGCGAGATCTGGTCGCTTGCGCCCGCGGATGATGCCTTTGTGAGCTTCCTGAGAGAACTGGGTCGGCTGGCGCCGGAGGCGGGCCAGGCGGAGACGAGGATCCCAGGCTCTCGCCCAACGGTGTCGCCGTCGTGCTCTGGATCACCGTGGGCGACATCGTGGTGCTGCTCGGATCTGGAGCGGGGTGGCTGGTCGACGGTCGTGCAGGATGGCGCCGTGCCGACCGGCAAGGCATCCGTGTTCAAAGTGCCGCATGACGGATCGGGAAGCGCCCACGAGCCGGACGTGTGGGAACACATGCTGGACGCGGAGCCCTTAGCGGTCATCACCCCATGGAGGCGGGGTGGGCGAGTTGTGCCGAACCGCCTTGACAAGCAGCGCATCCTGGCCCGGACGGGGAAAGCGTATGTGAGCGCAGCAGCGGATTCGGCCGCCCGGGTCCGTCGAGACACCATGGTCGAACGCATGGTCCGCCAATCGGGCATCAGGCTCCGACGGGCGCCGATTCCCGACGGGGTTCGACTCCGCCGGGGGATCGGGTCAGGCGCATCGTGGGAAATCGAGCGATTCGGCTCGGCCTGCCATCTCAGGGACTTCGCCGTCTGAACGAGCCGAACCATCCTCGCCCGGCCCTCGCCTTCCTGCTTCGTGGGACCCGTCGCCCGCCCGGGGCGGCGGGTCGGTTCGGGGGCGATGTATGCTGGCGCCTCAGACGGGTTGCAGATGAGTCAGACAGACGGCCACGTCGGTCCTGCAATAAGGACAGGGAGCGCCCACCGTGCCCGGCCGTCCGGCGTTCTCGCGGGGCGAGCGCGCATCGCCTGGGCGGTGGCGACGCTCGTGGTCGTGCAGTCGATCGTGTGCGGCCTCGCCGTCCTGCCGGTCCTGGCCCTGTGGGCGCCGCTCGTCGCCTGGGCCGCGGTGGACCCCGCCGTGCGGGTGGTGGCGGTGAGCTTCGCGGTCATCCCGTCGTACGTGCTCTTCGCGCTCGCGCTGATGTTCGCGTCGGCGATGGCCACGCGGGTGACGGGCTGGCGAACGCGGTCGGACGCGGCCATCCGGCTGGCCGATCTGGACTGGCCGCTGCTCGACTGGGTGCGCTACATGGTCGCCATCCACGTCGTGCGCCTGTTCGCGGGCACGCTGTTCCGGGGGACGCCCATCTGGAGCGCCTACCTGCGCCTGAACGGCGCCCGGGTCGGGCGCCGGGTGTACGTGAACAGCCTGGGGGTGAGCGACCACAACCTGCTGGAGTTCGGCGACGACGTGGTGATCGGCGGCGACGTCCACCTGTCGGGCCACACCGTCGAGGGCGGCTTCGTCAAGACGGCCCGGGTGCGCCTCGGCGACCGCGTCACCGTCGGGCTCGGCACCGCGGTGGGCATCGGGGTGACGGTGGGCTCCGACGTGCAGATCGGCGCGATGAGCCTCGTGCCGAAGAATGTCACTCTCGACGGCGGCCGCGTCTATGTCGGCGTGCCGGCGCGCCCCCTCGGTTCGGGGACGGCCGACCGGCGGGGGTCGGCGAGCGTCCCTCGACCAGAGGGGGCAGACGTCGATACTCCCGCGACGCGGCTCGCGAGGGGCAGGCCGACGCGGGGGAGCTCTCGTGATCGCACCGTTCAGCGTCGATCCACCGGCCCGGAACCGCTGTTCGACGTGGGGAATCAGCTTTTCGGTGTCGATCGCACCCGACGTCGAGGGGCTCCGATGAACGAGTCGCGGACGGACGCGGGAGACGTTTCATGACCGCACCGTTCAGCATCGAGCCGATCACGCCCGAAGACGTCGAGGGGCTCAGCGCCGCGGTCGAGGCGGTGGCGCGCGAGCGGCGCTTTCTGGCGGCGGTGGACGGCTTCGGCGCCGACGGCACCCGGGCGTTCGTCGACGCCCTGGCGCGCGGCGGCGGGGTGCAGCTCGTGGTGCGGTCGGCGGGGCGCGTGGTCGGCTGGTGCGACGTGCAGCGACACACTTTCGAGGGGTTCCGGCACGGCGGCGTCCTTGGCATCGGGGTGCTGCCCGAGTGGCGAGCGCGGGGGGTGGGCTCGGCGCTGCTCGCGCGTACCCTGGAGGCGGCGGAGGCGGCGGGCATGACGCGGGTCGAGCTCGAGGTCTTCGCGTCGAACACGCGTGCGATCCGGCTGTTCGAGGGGGCGGGCTTCGTGCGCGAGGGCTTCAAGCGGCAGGCGCGCCTCCTCGACGGACGGGCCGACGACGTCGTGTGCATGGCCCGACTCACCTGAACTCGAGCCGCTCCACCGTCACCCGGCCTGCACCCCCGGGAATCGCCGTCCCGCTCCCGGCGACAACCCGTGCTGCGCAGCGCACCACGGTGTCGGAGGCAACCGTTTTCGGATGTCCGGCAGCCTCGCTCCCCCCAGGATTGGTGCTATTGTATGGAGCACTGCTTCATGAAGCTGCTGGCCGATGTGTCGCCCAACGTCGGCAGGGGAGGTATCGACAATGCAGCCGTCCGAGTCGCGGTGTTTCCTCGTTCTTCTGTGTCTGGCCGGTCTCGTGCCAGCGTTGCTCGCGCCCGCTCCGGCCCTCGCCCAGGGCGAGGCCGGCATCGCGGGGACCGTCGTGGACGACGTCGGGGGCGTGCTGCCCGGCGTGACCGTCGAGGCGCGCAGCCCCGCCCTGATCGAGCAGGTGCGCACGGTCTTCTCGGACGGCTCCGGCAACTACCAGATCACCAACCTGCCGTCGGGCACCTACTCGGTGACCTTCACGCTGCCGGGCTTCAGCGTCGTGGTCCGCGAGGGGGTCGTGCTGCAGGGTGCGTTCGTGGCTGACATCGACGCCGCGATGGCCGTCGGCGGCGTCGAGGAGACGGTGACGGTCGAGGGCATCGTGCCGCTGGTCGACGTCAAGACGACGCGCCAGCAGACGGTCATGCCGGCCGAGCGCGTCAACGTGCTGCCGGGGGCGGCGGGCATCACCAGCGCCGCCGCCTACGTGCCGGGGACGACCCTCGGCGAGACCCTCGTCCCGGGCGACAACAATTACAACAACCTGCCCAGCCTGCACGGCTCCGACCCCCTCGACGGCCAGCCCGCCATCGACGGCATGAAGACCGGGGGACAGCTCCAGGGGCGGAACGAGTGGGGGGCCGGCGTGGGCGGCGTCACCAACGAGGCGATGGTCACCGAGGTCGTCTTCGACACCTCGTCGCAGTCGGCCGAGTACGCCCAGAGCGGGGTGCGGACCAACGTCGTGCCCAAGGCGGGCGGCAACGAGTTCTCGTACAACTTCTTCATGAGCGGCACGAGCGGGCGTTTCCAGTCGGACAACCAGAGCCAGAACCTGAAGGACCTGGGCTTCGAGTTCGCGCCGATCCAGTACCGCTACAGCTTCAACCCCGCGGTGGGGGGGCCGATCGTCGAGGACAAGCTGTGGTTCTTCGCCTCGATGATCGAGAACCGCAGCCGGCAGTACGTCCTCGACCGGTTCTGGGACCTCGACGAGCCGTCGACGCCCGACGACGTCACCGAGGACGACCTGCGGGCGTACACCTGGAGCAAGAACGGCAACTACAACATCCGCCTCACGCACCAGGCCACCCAGCGCCACAAGTTCACGTGGAGCTACTTCCAGGAGCCCAAGTCGTCGCTCTCGGGCACCGAGTTCTCCTGGACGGGCCGCACCAACCCCGAGGCCTGGTACACGTTCGACGGCAACCCGACCCGCATGGTGACCGGCCGCTGGACGGCCCCGATGACGAACCGGCTGCTCGTCGAGGCTCACGGCTCGTTCATGCAGGCCGACGTCAACACCTTCCCGGTGGATCACGGCGGCGAGATCCGGATGCCCAAGGTCGACGTCTCGCTGGGCACCATGACCGGCAGCTCCTTCCAGAACCACCACAACCACGACTTCCACCGGCGCCTGAACGCATCGCTCTCCTACGTGACCGGCTCGCACAACTTCAAGGCCGGCCTCAACTTCGCGAACAACCGGACCGCCCTGGCCTACACGGGACCGGGAGACCTCTACTACGGCATGTTCTTCAACGGGTGGCCGATCGGTATCCTGGTGACTGGGAACGGCAAGCAGCGGCAGGGGATCATCCAGGACTGCGACTGCGGCCTCTACGCGCAGGACGCCTGGACGATGGACCGCCTGACCCTCAACGCCGGCATCCGCTACGACTGGTTCCAGAGCTCGGTGCCGGGGGGGACGCGGGACGCCGGCTACTTCGCGCCGGCCCTGACTCTGCCCGACCCCGTCGTCGAGAACATTCCGAACTGGCAGGACGTCAACGCCCGGTTCGGCGCCGCGTTCGACCTGTTCGGCGACGGCTCGACGGCGGTGAAGTTCTCCGGGGGGCGATACGTCGCGAACGAAGGGACCGGCGTCACCCAGGGGTACAACCCGATCTATCCCTATGGAATGATCGACTTTCGGCCGTGGACCGACCTCAACGGGGACGGGACCGCCCTCAATGCGGACGGGACGCCGCAGCTCGCCGAGATCGGACCCTCGAACAACCCCAACTACGGGTTGTCGACCATCACGACCCAGTACGACCCGAACCTGCCGCGCGCCAGCAACTGGGAGTTCTCGGGCGGCGTCGAGCGCCAGCTCGGCAGCGGCTGGGCGCTGAGCGCCATGTGGCATCGGCGGCACTACACGAACTTCGACTGGTTCGACAACCTGAACACCTCGGCCGCCGACTGGCACATGGCGGGCACGTGGACGGGGCCGAGCGACCCCGATCTGCCGGCGGTCGCCCGTGGCGTGCAGGTGCCGATATACGTTACGGCCCCGGACCGCGACATCCAGAGCGGAAACGACTTCCACACCGTGGCGTCGGGGGACTACCGGACGTGGAACGGGTTCGAGGTGATTCTCGACGGAGAGCTCCCCCGCGGCGGCTTCATGACCGCGAGCGTCACGGCCGGGACGAACAAGAACCACTTCTGCAACCGGGGCAATATCGAGAATCCCAACCAGCTCCGGCACTGCGAGACCCGCATGCCGTACCGGCCCATGGCCAAGCTGTCGGGAGCGCTTCCGCTGCCGTTCGACACCATGATCTCGGGGCTCGTCCAGGTGTTTCCGGGAGCGCCCATCAGCGCCAGCTACGCGATCAACGCGGCCGATTTCCCCGCGCTCGTGAACCTCGGGGACCCCGACAATGCGAACCCGAACCTCACGGTCAACCTGATCGAGCCGGGCACGGTTTTCGAGGACTACACCACGGAGATGCAGTTGCGCTTCTCGAAGGTGGTGACGGTCAACGACGTCCGGACGCGGTTCTACATGGACGCGACCAACATCACCAACCGGGCCCGGGTCACGAACCGGAACCGGTTCTACGGCGGCGGGGGCGTCAGGAACCCCGACTTCCTTCGGGTAATCGGCATCGAGCCGGGCCGGAGACTGTCGTTCGGCATGCAGATGTACTTCTAGAGAGCGGACCGCAGGGAGCGCCGGGCGTCTCCCGGACGCCCGGCGCTCCCAACCCCGCTCGCCCACCCGCAAGTCGCGCGTTCGCGGCGGTTCACGACGCGGCGGGCCGTGGCGCCCGGCAGCGGATGCGAGAAGGGTCCTGCCGTGCTTCGGGACCCCGGGCCGGCGCATACCGGCCGTGAGTTGAAGTCGGTCAGTTCGTCGCCAACGCCCGAGAAGAGCGTTCTGCCGAGGTTGTCATGCATTGCTTCCGCCCGTTTCTTCATGGGTTTATCGCCGCAGCGATTCTCCTGCTCGGTTCGCCGGAGGGGCTCGCGCAGCAGGAAGAGGGTCGCATCCAGGGCCGGGTGTTCATCGAGGGCACCCGCGACCCCGTCGTCGGCGCCTTCGTCCGGGCCGACCCCCCGCTCTTCAGCCCCAACGGCGACCGGCTGACCCTGGCCGAG
Organism: Vicinamibacterales bacterium; assembly: GCA_965207615.1. Taxonomy (GTDB): domain Bacteria; phylum Acidobacteriota; class Vicinamibacteria; order Vicinamibacterales; family UBA8438; genus JAJEEA01. The sequence continues at coordinate 3,913,273 of CBDBMZ010000003.1, read as the reverse complement.
CCCCTGGAGACCGTCACCGACGACGACGGTCGCTTCGCCCTGACCTGGATGCGGAGCGGCATCTGGACCACGATGGTCATGGCCGAGGGCTACGAGGACGCCCAACTGCGCATCGAGGTGACGCAGAACCGGTCGAACGCGTGCACGCCCACCAAGATCCAGAACTGCGTGCAGCCCATCGAGTACTACATGGTCCCGCTGAAGGTGGACGCGGAAGACCAGGTGGGGTCGATCCTGGCCGGGCTGGACATCGAGGAGACGGAGCTGGACAGGGCCGTCGCCCAGCTCGGCGAGGCCGACGACGCCTACAACCGCCAGGACTACCGGACCGCCATCGACGGCTACGCGAGCCTGCTCGCGCGGTGGCCGCAGATGGCCACCTTGCACCAGGACATCGGCGACGCGCATCGGGCCCTGGCCGAGTACGACGAGGCGATCGCGGCCTACGAGCGCTATCGGGCCGCCGCGCCCGACGACCGGGCGATCGAAAGGAAGATCGCCCGGGCCCAGCTCCTGTTGGGCGATCTCGCCGCGGCACGCGATCTCGCCGCGGCGGGCGGAGACGCGTCGCCCGAGGACCTCTACAACCTCGGCGAGGTCGCGTTCAGCGAGGGCGACATCGACGCCGCCGCGGGCTGGTACGAGAAGTCGGCCGCCGCCGATCCTGCGTGGGCGCCCCCCGTCTTCAAGCTCGGCATGGTAGCGCTGAACCGGGGCGACATCGAAGGCGCGAAGGCGCTGTTCCAGCAGGTCGTCGACCTCGAGCCCGACTCGGAGGAGGCGGCGCAGGCCCAGGGGATACTGTCGGCGCTGCCCTGAAGCGGGCGCGGGCGTTGCGACTCGAATACGCGGCAGCATTACCCGTCCCTGCGCCGTGGCGTTGCCCTTGAAGCCGGCGCGAGCGTCGCGACAGGCCCGAGCGCGGCAATCGGAACCGGCGGCGCCGCCCGTAAATCAGCTCGAGCATTTGCCACAGCCGGAGTTCAGCAACCGGAGGTTCTCGACATGACGGCCGAAACCACGCGACGTCGCTCCGTCGTCGGCGTTCTCGCCGCCCTCGCCCTCGTCGCGTCCGCCGCGCCCTGGACGGTCGGGGTCGCGTGGGCGCAGACCCAGTCGTTCTATGTCAGCTTCACCGACGCCGAGGGCGTTCCCGTCACCGACATGAACCGCACGGAGGTGTTCGTCGAGACCGACGGCGAGCGCAGCGAGGCCCTCGGCCTCGAGCCTATCGACTGGCCGCTGCGGGTGACGGTGTTCGTCGACAACGGGCTGGCGAGTCCGCCCCTGCTGGACCACATCCGCGAGGGACTGAGGCGCTTCGTGGACGCGATTCCCGCGGACATCGAGGTGGCGATCGGCACCATCGGGGGACGGCCGCAGTTCATGGCCCGGCACACCACCGACCGGCGGGAGCTCGAGGACGCCATTGGGGTGATTGCGCCGGAGATGGACGGCGCGGCCAGCTTCCTCGATGCGCTCTACGAGGAGGCGGAGCGGCTGCACGAGGACGAGGCGGGCGAGTACTTCCCCGTCATCGTGATGGTCGCGACCAACGGCCCCGAGGGGAGCACCCGGGTGCGCGAGCGGCCCTTCCGCGAGATGATGGAGCGCCTGATCGCGAACCGGGCCGCCCTCCATACCCGCATGTACACCTTCACGTCGGTCACCGGGGTCAAGCAGGGCGGCGACCAGATGCGGTGGGCCATGGACATCGGCCGGGTGACCGCGGGCAGCTACGACGGGCTGAGCTCGGCCATCGGGTTCCGGACCCAGCTCCCGGAGCTGGCCGAGGACCTCGGCCGCAAGCACCGGCTGATGAGCAACCAGTACCTCCTGACCTACACGCCGCCGGAGAACGCGACCGCGCAATCGGTCGTCCGGCTGCTGACCACCCGGGCGGGTATCCGGATGACCCCGACGCGCGACGGCAAGATTCCGTAGGCGCCTGCCTCGCGGAAGTGCCGGCCCCCGCCGCGCCGGCTCGCTGGCGGGGTGGGCCAAGCGGGCTCGTTCAGGCTCACCTGTGGTTGGAAGACCCTCGCCGACGCGTCGATTCGTCGTGTGATAATCGCGAGGTGCGCGTGATGCCTCGGCGCCCCGGCGGCGGTGCAACTGCCGGGTCGCTTCTCGCGGTTCTGGCGACCGTCGCTACCGGTGTCCCGCCGGGCGGCGTCGGCGCGGGGGCGCAGTCCCCGCGGCCGCCCGCGGGCGAGGCGTGGTTCACCGACCGCGCCCAGGAGGCCGGCATCGACTTCGTGCACTTCAACGGCGCGTCGGGCCGGCTCTATGTGAGCGAGATCCTGGGTCCGGGCGCCGCGTTGTTCGACATCGACGACGACGGTGACCTCGACGTCTACCTCGTGCAGGGCGGGATGCTCGGGCCGGGCGGGGCCGCCGACCGGGCAACCGCGCTGCCCGATGGCCGTCCGCCGGGGGACCGCCTCTACCGCAACGACCTCGTGGTGCACGCCGACGGGACCCGCACCCTGCGCTTCAGCGACGTCACTGCGGGCAGCGGCCTCGACGGGGCCGCGTACGGCATGGGCGTCGCGGCGGGCGACGTCGACAACGACGGCCGGGTCGACCTGTACCGCACTGCCCTCGGGCCGAACCAGCTCTTCCGAAACAACGGCGATGGCACCTTCGCCGATGTAACGCGGCAGGCGGGGGTGGGAGACCTCCGGTGGAGCGTGTCGGCCTCGTTCGCCGACCTCGACCGCGACGGCTGGCTCGATCTGTACGTCGGGAACTACCTCGACCACCGCGTGGACGCACCGCAGCCGGAGTGCTTCACCCGCACCGGGGAGCGGGACTACTGCGGGCCGAGCGCCTTCGCCTCCGTTCCCGACCGTCTCTACCGCAACCGGGGGGACGGGACGTTCGTGGATGTCACCGATGCGGCGGGAGTGGCGCGCGAGCGGGGCGCCGCCCTCGGGGTCTCCGCCTTCGACGCCGACGGCGACGGGTGGCCGGACTTCTATGTCGCCAACGACGGCGAGCCGAACTTGCTCTGGATCAACCAGTGGGACGGGACCCTCACGAACGGCGCGCTGCTCTCGGGGACGGCCCTCAACGACAGCGGCAGGACGGAGGGCAGCATGGGCGTGGACGCCGGCGACTTCGACGGCGACGGCGACGACGATCTCTTCATGACCCACCTGACGCGGGAGACGAACACCCTCTACGTCAACGACGGCCTCGGGCTCTTCGAGGACCGGACCGCAACCATCGGCCTCGGGGCCCCGAGCTTCGCCTACACCGGCTTCGGAACGGCGTGGTTCGACTTCGACAACGACGGCTGGCTCGATCTGCTGACCGTCAACGGGGCGGTCCAGGCCAGTCACCAGCGGTTCGCGCGGGGTGCCGGGCGCGCGTCCGCGCGGGCAGGGGAGCCGCTGGCCCTCGATCAGCCGAACCAGTTGTTCCGCAACCTCGGGAACGGGCGGTTCGACGAGGTCACCGGGCAGGCCGGAGCCGTCTTCGGGCTGTCGGAGGTGAGCCGCGGCGCCGCCTTCGGCGACGTCGACAACGACGGCGACGTGGATGTCCTCGTGACCAACAACGACGGCCGGGCGCGGTTGCTCATCAACGAGGTCGGCAACCGCCACCGGTGGCTGGGCCTCCGGCTGGTCGGCGGCTCCGGCCGTCGAGACATGCCGGGCGCCAGAGTCGGCGTCTTCCGCGACCACGGCCCCCCGCTGTGGCGCCGCGCGAGGGCCGACGGCAGCTACGCCTCGGCCAACGACCCGAGGGTGCTGGTGGGGCTGGGTGCCGCCGCCACGGTGCGGCGGGTCCGCGTCGTGTGGCCGAGTGGCCGCGAGGAAGACTGGACGGACCTGCCGGTGGACCGGTGGCTGACGCTCGAAGAGGGCATGGGCGAGAGCCGGGGGGAGGCTGCGCGCTAGCACGCCGGCGCCGAGCAGGCGGCGAATTCCGGGCGGGTGGTCGCGCAGGCGCCGCAAGCGCGGCGGCGGAGTCGCGAGGCGGCGATCCCGTGCACTGGGCATGACGGTGGAACTGAAGCTGTCAAGCAGTCTCGTGGCGGCGTGCTTGCTGATGAGCGCGGCTGGCAGTACCGCGGCAGGCGGCCCGATCAGCATGGCCGCCTCGCTGCAGGGGAGCGGAGCCGGGTCCGCTCGGGTCGGCGGCTTCGACGTCGCCCCGGCTCCACGCGCGGTCCCCTCGTTGCGGGCGGTCGCGACCCAACCGGCGCTTCTGCCGGTCGTCCTGCCCGACCTCGACCGAGCGCATGCGTCGGTCCGAGCACAGCTCCGCGAGGCGCACGCCGCGTTGACCGCGGCGGTGCCCGGGCGGGCCGGCGAGGCCTACGGGGAGCTGGGCAAGCTGCTGATGGCCGGCGACTACGTCGACGAGGCGGAGCGCTGCTTCCGGAATGCGCAGGCGCTCTCCCCCGAAGATTTCCGGTGGCCCTACTACTTGGGCCATCTCTTCCGGAGCACGGGGCGCGTGACGGAGGCGGCCGGGCACTTCGAGCGCGCCCTGGGGCTCCGCCCCGACGATCTCGCGGCCCTCACGTGGCTGGGCCAGGTCCACATCGACGCCGGCCGGCCGGAAGCGGCCGAGCCGTTGTTGACGCGGGCTCGCGCCCTCCATCCCGACACCCCGGCGGTGCTGTTCCAGCTCGGCCGGGCCGCCGCGGCCAGGCGGAACCATTCCCGCGCCGTGGCGCTTCTCGAAGACGCGCTGCGGCTGGAACCCGCCGCCACCGCGATCCGCTATCCCCTCGCCATGGCCTACCGTGGTCTCGGCGATCTCGAGAGGGCGCGGGAGTACCTGGACGGGAGCGGGGACCGCGACGGCGACGGGGCCGGCGTCACCCTGCCGGATCCGCTGATGGCGGAGGTCAACGCGGCGTTGCGGAGCCCGCAGGTCCATTGGGACCTGGGACTGTATGCCGGCGCGAGGGACGACTGGCCCGAGGCGGTGCGGCAGTTCCGGGAGGCGGCCCGGCTCGGGCCCGACCTCCCCGTCGTGCGGCTGAACCTCGGCCTGGCCCTGAACCGCACGGGCGCCGCCCGCGCCGCCCTCGAGCAGCTCGCGGAGGCGGTCCGCCTCGATCCCCGGCTTGCCGCCGCGCACTTCGCGATGGGTACCCTCTATGAGAGGAGCGGCCGCGACCGGGAGGCGATGGAGCGGTACACGCTTGCCGCGACCCACGATCCCGACCACGCCGAGGCGCACCTCAGGCTGGCCGACACGCTCCGCCGGACCGACCGGCTCGAGGCGTCGTTGGCGCCCTACCGGCGGGCGGTCGATCTCGAGCCGGGCTGGCGGGAGGCGCGGTTCGGCGAGGCCATGGCCCTCGTGCGCCTGGCCCGTTACCCGGAGGGCCTGCAGCGCCTCCGTGCGGCGATGGACCTTCATCCCGGGGAGCCGGCGTTCCCGCTGGCCATCGCGCGCCTCCTGGCCGCCGCCCCGGACGCACGGGTGCGAGACGGGTCGGAGGCGCTGGCGCTGGCGCAGGCGGTCGAGGAAACGCACAAGACCACGGCCGTGGCGGAGACGATGGCCATGGCCCTCGCCGAGCTGGGTCGTTTTGGCGACGCGGTCGAGTGGCAACGGGTGGCGATGTCGGGCGCGGCGGCGGCGGGGCAGGCCGGTATCTCGCAACGGATGGCCGCCAATCTCGCCCTCTACCGGCTCGGCCGACCCTGCCGCACGCCCTGGCGGGACGACGACCCGGAGCACCGGCCCGGCCCGGTCGTGGAGCCGGGACTCCTGGATCCGCCGCCCCCGTTCTGAGAGGTCCGTTGTCCGGTGGCCCGCGTCAGCCGGATTCCCGCGGGCTGGCGGGAGCGGTGGTGGTTGGCGTCGGCACGTCCGTCAGGCGGGTCAGGCTGCTTGTGTCCGGGGGTTGCGGGGCGATGAAGGTCGTCCCACAGCCGCTCGCGTCCGGCCCGGCAGACTGGTCTCGGGGGATACTCCCGTTGTCCGTCGGCATGGCCGCGATACCTTACGCGCGAACCTGAGCTGAATGCGGGGCTGGTCGGCCGCGTCCGCTCGCGTCCGGCCCGGCAGGGCCGGTCTCACGGGATGTTTCCGTTGTCCGTCGGCATGGCCGCGATACCCGTACGCGCGGACCCGACCTGAATGCGCGGCTGGTCGGACGCGTCCTCCGGCGGCCGGTAGGTCACCCGGTACTGGTGGCTGGTCAGCCGGTGCCTCCGGGCTATGTCGGCGGCGATCTCCGGCAACAGCGTGCGGAACCGGGTGGACACGACCATCTCTTCGTAGCGGGCTCGCGTGGCCGCGGCGATGTCGCCGCCCCACTGCGCCTGGGCCCGGCCCAGGTTGCGGCCGACGCCGTAGGGGGAGGTGAACAACAGGGTGTAGACGGTCGCCGCGTTGTCGTACAGGCCGTCCATCGTCCTCTGCACCGCGTCGCCCCGAGCCCGGCGGCTCCCTTCCGATCCGGCCGTCGCGACCATGACGACGGCGGAGACGTACTGCCGTTCCCGGTCGTCCTCGAGTCTCTCGGCTTCCTCGTAGAGCGCGTCGAAGAAGGTCGCGGCGCCGCCCTCGCTGGCGAGCACGCCGATGGCGTCGGCGAGATCCTGCCGGTCCGTCGTATGCGCCACCCGGAACTGCGGGCGCCCCGAGAGGGTCGCGATCGCCACCTCGATGTCCGGCGGGAGCGCGTTCAGGAAGAGCCTGAGCCCCTCGCGAATGTCCGGCAGGGCCGCCTGGCTCTCCGTCGCGTTGTCGACGAACACGGTCACGCGCGCCGGCCAGTTGACCGGCTCTAGCTCGACGATCTCGCAGGCCACGCCGTCCCACTCGACGACCACGTCGTCTGGCGTCATGTCCGTGACGGGCGTGCCCTCGAAGTCGGCGAAGGCGATGTAGAGAGACTGCTCCTGCGCCGAGGCCACCCCCGCGCCCCAGGGCGCTCCGCCCGCGACGAGGCTGACCGCGATCACCGACCCGACGAACCATCGACGAGGTGTGCGTGTTTCCATATGAGGATGTTACGACGCCCGGCGTCATTCGTTCACCAGCCAGCCGTCGCGAAGCTGGATGATGCGGCTGCCGTAGGCGGCGTTGACGTCCGAGTGGGTGACCTGCACGATGGTCGTCCCCTCGGCGTTGAGCTTCGTGAACAGCTCCATGATCTCGCGGCCCTGGTCGGAGTGGAGGTTGCCGGTGGGCTCGTCGGCCAGGATCAGCTTCGGCTTCGCGATGAGGGCGCGGGCCACGCCGACGAGCTGCTGCTGCCCGCCCGAGAGCTGGCTCGGGTAGAGGTCCTTCTTGCCCACGATCTGGAACCGGTCGAGGGTGTCGGCGACGAGGCCCTGGCGCTCGGACCGGGGCACGTTGCGGTACGACAGGGGGACGTCGAGGTTCTCGGCGACGGTGAGGTCGTCGAGCAGGTGGTAGCTCTGGAAGACGAAGCCGATGTGGGTGCGGCCGAGCGCCTGCCGGTGCTTCGTCCGCAGGCTGTGGACGGGCTGGCCGAGGAGGTCGTACTCGCCGGTCCACGCCGCGTCGTGCATTCCCAGGATGTGGAGCAGGGTCGACTTGCCGGCCCCGGACGGCCCCATGACGGAGACGAACTCGCCGGGGGCGATGTCGAGGGTGATGCGGCGCAGGACGAACGTCCGGCTGACGCCGTGGCTGAAGCTCTTCTCGATGCTGCGGAGCGCGATCAGGGGTTCGGGCATCACACGAGCTTACTGCAAGTGGGCATGATAGGATTTGATAGCCGTTGCTACCATTTGAGACCAAGTCAGCGGAGCCGCCCATGCCGACCGTTCAGGTGAGCGCCCGTATCGACCGCGCGATCAAGGATGCGCTCGACACGTACTGTCGGACGCATGGCGTCGTCATGAATCACTTCATCCAGGAAGCCATCGTCGATCGGCTGGAAGAGCTGGAGGACATCGAGGACTTGAAGCACATCCGTCACGAGCCGACGCGGCCACTCGAAGAAGTGCTCGCCGAGCTGGCGCGCGATGGGCAGGCTTGACATTCGCATCTCGCGGATGGCCGAACGGCAGTTGAAGAAGCTGCCGTCCGAGGGGCGGGACCGCGTCGTGCGTGCCGTTCGGGCGCTGGCGGATGACCCGGTTCCGAGGGGAAGCCGCAGGCTGACCGGATACGACGACGTCTTTCGAATCCGCATCGGACCCTACCGCGTGCTGTACAGCGTCGCCGCGTCGGCCCTCACCGTCCTCGTCCTCAAGATCGGCCATCGGAAGGACGTGTACCGCTGATCTCACCGGCTGCGAAGGCGCTCCCCCTGTTCTACAATCCCCCGCCATGAGAGCCATGCTTTGCAGGGCGTACGGCCCGCCGGAGAGCCTCGTATGGGAGGAGATCGAGCCGCCTGCGCTCGACGACGACGGGGTGCGCATCCGGGTCCGGGCGGCCGGGGTCAACTTCCCCGACCTGCTGATCATCGAGGGCAGGTACCAGTTCAAGCCGGACATGCCGTTCGCGCCGGGGGCGGAGGTCGCGGGCGAGGTCGTCGAGGTCGGTGCCGGCGTGACGCGGTTCGCGCCCGGCGACCGGGTCATCGGGATGACGCGTTGGAACGGCTACGCCGAGGAGGCCGTCGTGCCCGAGGAACGCTGTCTGGGGCTGCCCGCCGGCATGTCCTTCGAGATCGGGGCCGGCTTCCCCATGACCTACGGCACCAGCTTCCACGCCCTCGTCCAGCGGGGTCGGCTCCAGGCCGGGGAGACGCTGCTCGTGCACGGGGCGTCGGGCGGCGTCGGCACCGCCGCCGTCGAGATCGGCGGCTGCATCGGGGCTCGCGTCATCGCATCGGGCGGCAGCGACGACAAGCTGCGAGCCGTCGCCGAGCGTTACGGCGTGGCCGACGTCGTCAACTACCGGACGGACCCGGCGTGGAAGGACCGCGTGAAGGCCCTGACCGGCGGCGCCGGCGCCGACGTCATCTATGATCCCGTCGGGGGCGAGGTCTTCGAGCAGTCGTTGCGCTGCATCAACTGGGACGGCCGTCTCCTCGTGGTGGGCTTCGCGGGCGGCGCCATTCCCGGCGTCCGCGCGAACCTCGTGCTCCTCAAGGGCTGTCAGATCGTGGGGGTCTTCTGGGGCGCTTTCGTCCGGCGGGACCCGCAGGCGAACCGCGCCAACTTCGACCGGCTCTTCGCGTGGTTCGAGGCGGGCCGCCTGCGGCCGCTCGTGTGGCGCACCCTTCCTCTCGAACGGGCGCCCGAGGCCCTCGGCATGCTCGCTCGCCGCGAGGTGGTCGGCAAGATCGTCCTGACGACCTGACGGTCCGCCGCGACTTCAGCTCCCCCCCGATCCGAGCTCGACGTGCACGCTCCACGTGGTGAAGCTCTGGCCGCTGGCGTCGAGCTCGACCGAGTGCGTCTGTCCGGCCGCGAGGGTCACCCTGGGGGTCGGACCCAGCTCGACGCCGTTCGACAGGTGGATCTCGACGCGGGTGTTCGAGACGGCGGCGCTCGTCGTGTTGGTGACCGTTCCGGTGAAGCGCTGTTGCCCGGCGCTGTACTGCATGACGAGGTCGACCCCGCTCCGACTCTCGCGGGCGGTGTCCGTCAACCCGTACCGTGTTCCCGATTCACCCGGTTCCGTTCCCCCGGACTCGGAATGGCCCCCCTCGCCCATCTCGCTCGGACCGACCGGGTTGTCGCACGCCGCCGCGAGGCTGAAGACGAGGGCTGCAGTTGCCGCAAGCGCTACTGGTTGTCTCATCGCTTCTCTCCGTTTCCGAGAGTCGAAGGACCATCATCTGAGGGCTTCGAGCTCCGTCGTCACCTCGTGCGGCAGCCGAAGCTCGTTGGTCACCGAGAACGCGTCGAACTGCCCGGCGAGCGCCCGGGCGAGCTGCCGGTCGGTTTCGCTGTCGGCGCTGCCGGTGAGGGTGACGTGTCCGCGCTCCACCACGATGTGGATCGACGGATTCGCGCTGACGGCGTAGCGCCAGAAGGTGGGGTGCCGGTAGATCGCGCGGGCGATGGCGTGCCGCAGCTCGTTGTCGAACCGCGACGCGGGAAGGACCGCGATCGCGTTCGTCACCGTCTTCACGCCGTCGAGCGCGGCGACGCGCTTCTCGATGGCGTCGGGTTTGTGGCTCCCGGTCACGCGGCCCGTGAGCACGACGTGGCCGTCGTCGCCGATCTCGATGTCGACGTTGTCGAACACCGTGAAGAACGAGTAGCGGAGCACCTGCTCCTGAACTCGCTGGAACAGGTCGTGTTTCGTCAGGTCGGCGGCCGCTGCCGGCGACAACGACAGCGCCGTCACCGCAAGCGCCATCAGTGACAGGGTGATTCGGCGCCCATCGAGCAGAGTGTTCATTGCGAGGTCTCCTTTCCTTGACTCGCACGCGTCAGCGACGCATTTCGCTGCACGCGCCACCATCCGTGTAAGCAAGGTGCGTGCCAGGACTCGACGACAGAAACCAGCGGTATTCGGCAGGGGGCTGGAAGCGGATTGTCCAACGGAGAGATCAGCCCGTCCTCACGGTCGGGCAGTGATGCCGCGCCAACTTCGACGATGCCGCGCCAACCTCGACCGGTTCTTCACGTTGGGGCGGACAGGCCGTCGCCGCCGGTGTCGCGCACCCCTCCCTTGGGCGGGCGGGCGCTGGGGCTGCTCGGGTGCCGCGAGGTCGCCGGCAGGATCGCGCTGAGAACCTGGACGCGCCGGCCGGGGCCGCGCGGAGCTGGGGAGTCTGCGCCGCAGAACGGCGCCGACTCCTGGAGGCTGCAGGGCGCCAGGCGGAGGCCGCAGCGCGACCTTGCGGTCGCGTTCGGCGACGATTGGCGGGCTATCGCGCCGCCGGCTCCGGCAGAGCGAAGACGTAGAGCGTGTTCGTCGCCCCCGGCACGCGCCCTCCGCCGACGGGGACCGCCAGGTACTGGCGGCCGTCGACCGCGTAGGTGATGGGGAACCCCTGCGGCGGCGACGGGAAGCGGGTGCGGAACAGCACGTCCCCGGTATCGACGTCCATGATGTAGAGGTAGCGGTCGCCGTCGGCGGTGACCACGAGGCCGCCGGCGGTGGTGAGGGCGGCGGCGAGCGACCGCAGCCGGGTCGAGTGGCGCCAGCGCACCTCGCCGGTGTCGATGTCCATCGCCACGAGGTGGCCGTCGTGGTCGGGGCTCTTCGGGTGGGCGAGCCGCCCGGCCGATTGCCAGCCCGTCCACCGCGGGTTGCCGTAGTAGTAGAGGTCGCCGGTGGGGTGGGGCTCGCGCGCCACCTCGCTGAAGGTGCCCCGGACGCAGGTCGGGTGGATGGGGATGTACAACATCCCGGTGCCGGGGTGATAGGCCGACGCGCGCCAGTTGCGGATGCCCTGGAAGTCGGGGCAGAACTCGAGCTCCTGGCCCGGCTCGGGGATGGTGCCCGGCCGGTAGGTGGCCCGCCCCGTCTCGGGGTCGACGTCGACCAGGGTCTGATAGCCGAGGTCGTGGGCGGCGACGAACGCGCCGGTGGCCCGGTCGAGCTCCCACAGGATGCCGAGCTTGCCCATCTTGAACAGCGACCGCCGCCCCCGGTGGTCGATGAGGACGCTCTCGAACACGTCGTCGAGGTCGTGGGTCTCGCCCGGCACGAACTGGTAGTACCACTCGAGGCGGCCGTTCGCGGGGTCGAGGGCGAGGGCGCTGTTCGTGTAGAGGGCGTCGCCCTCGGTGCCCCGCGACAGCCGCGCCCACGGCTTGGCCTGCGAGGTCGACCAGTAGGTGAGGCCGGTGGCGGGGTCGTAGCTGCCGGGAATCCACGCGTCGCCGCCGGCCCGGAACGTCGCCGGCAGGTCGCCCCAGGTGTCGCCGCCGGGGTCGCCGGGCTGGGCGATGGTCGACGTCCGCCACAGCTCGGCCCCGGTCTGCGCGTCGTGGGCCGAGATGAAGCAGGTGCCGTCCTTGTAGCGCTCGCAGCCGGTCATGCCCGCGATGATGCGGCCGTCGACGACGATGGGCCCGCTCGTGTAGCGGTAGCCGAGCCGGGTGTCGGCGACGGTGTGGTCCCAGACCACCTCGCCGCTCCGCGCGTCGAGGGCGACGATGTGGGCGTCGTTGGTGTTCAGGTAGATCTTGTCGTCGTAGATGGCGATCGACCGCGTGCGGGCCCGGAACGAGTCGTCGGGCGAGCCCTCGAACGTCTTGCGGTACTCCCAGATGGGGTCCCCGGTGACGGCGTCCAGCGCCTGCACCACGTTGAGGGGGCTCGGGAGGTACATGATCCCGTCGTAGACGAGGGGCGTCGCCTGCGAGAGGCCGGGGGCCATCGTCCACGACCAGGCCAGCCCGAGTTGGTGCACGTTGTCCCGGTCGATCTGGTCGAGGGGGCTGTAGCCCCAGCCGTCGAGGGTCCGCCGCCAGTGCAGCCAGTCGGCGGGGTCGGGGTCGGCGAGCATGGCGTCGGTGACCGGCTCGAAGGCCCGGTCCTGGGCCGCCGCCCCGGTCGCTCCCGCCGAGAGGGCGGCAATCCCGACGCACAGGGCGCCGGTCCAACTGCGTGCGGCTCCACGCCACGTCCTGGTGCTCATGTTCGCCTCCCGAGCCTCGTTGACGTGCGGTCGCGCCATCTCCCCGAGCTGGCCGTCACGCCTCATTCGCCGCCGCCGGAAGGAGCGTCCGACTCCGTCAGGTGCTCTCCCAGTGACGGTCCGTGCCCGTGCCTCAGCCACCTCTCGTAGTCGACCTTCCGTCTCGCGAGCTGAATGCCCCCGGCGCTGTCGATGCACTCGGGCGTCAGGTGGCACTCGTTGCGATCGAGGTTGTGGCTCTCCGCGACGCCGTAGAGCCAGTCCGCGACGTCACGGCACGGGAAGTAGGCATCGACGCTGCCATCCGGCTCCAGGGTGCGCGGCAGCGGAGCGGCTCCGGAATCCTGTCCGAACATCTCGACGGCCTGTTCCGACGCGCCCAGGAGAGCGGCGGGCGGGTCGGCATGGCGGGCGAGCTCGTCGCTCGTCCTGAGCCCGATGCCGGTCACCGTCAGCGGGTTCGGTCCCGGGTTGGTGACGGTCACGCGCAGGAACTCCAGCCCGGATTGACGGTGGGTGCGCCAGCTCCAGCGCACGCCCGGCGGCGCCGGGGTAACGTCCGTTTTCTCCGGAGCCGCCGGCGCGCCGTCGAGGGGCGAGTCCGGCGCCGAGGGTGTGCCGTCGACCGGCGCAACCGGCGCTGGCGGCGTGTCGTCGAGGGGCGAACGATGCTCCTCCGGACCCTCGTTCTCGAAGCACTGCCTCCAGAACCACACGGCCGCGGTGACCAGTACGGTCGCGGTGAGTCCAGCGACGATATGCGCCAGCACCACTTCCCTCTGCTCCGGCTCCTCGTCGCTCGCGGCGCTACGACCAGGTCAGCGTGCCGGTGCTCTGGCCGAACGCGTCCGTCTCGACCCCCATCTTCTGCAGCAGGGTCACGTAGAGGTTGCACAACGGCGCGTTGTGCTCGCCCTCGTGCGCGATGTGCTTCCCGTGCGCGAAGTCGCTGCCGGCGACGAGAATCGGCAGGTCGACCGGGGTGTGGGCGTTGGCGTTGCCGAGGTTGCTGCCGAACAGCACCGAGGTGTGGTCGAGCAGCGAACCGTCCGCGTCGCCGCGCCCCGCGAGGTCGTCGAGGAGGCCGCGGAAGGCCCGGACGATCTCGGTCTCGACCGTCTTCAGTTGCTCGATCTTCGCTTCGTCCTGCCCGTGGTGCGACAGGCTGTGCTGGTCGCCGCTCACGCCCTGGACCTGGGGCACGACCCCGTGGTCGTGGATCATCAGGCTGACCACCCGCGACGAGTCGGTCTCGAGGATGAGCGGGATCATGCGCAGCATGAGGCCGATGCGGCCGATGAGGTCGGCGGGGTTCGGGATGTCGGTGGGCGGCTCGGCGTCGATCGCCGGCTTGGGCCGGTCGAGCCACGCCTGCACCTCGGTCAGCTCCTCCTCGGCCGCCCGCACCGCGTCGAAGTAGGCGTCGAGCTTCCGGCCGTCGGCCCCGCTGACGCGCCCGCGCAGGGCCGACGCCTGCGACTTCAGGCGGTCGAGGATGCTGCCGCCGTCGTTCAGGCGCTGCGCCTCGCGCGCGACCTCCTCGGGCGTGCCCTGCAGGAAGAGCTTCCCGAAGAGGCCCGCCGGGCTGGTCTCGGCCGGCACCATCGCCCCGCTCGAGGTGAACGACTGGCTCTGCGCCGACAGGGTGCCGAGGACCACGGACGGGAACCGGGTCACGTAGCCGAGGTGGTTCGCCGCGACCTGGTCGAGCGAGATGGTGTTGCGGAACCCGTCGAGCCCGGGGCGGCGCGCCGCCGTCAGCCACGTGATCTCCGAGTTGTGGGGCTGGCGGCCGCTCTGCTCCTCGTGCGAGAAGCCCGAGAACACCGTGTAGCGCGACCGGTGGTCGTCGAGCAGCGACAGGTACTCGGACGCCTCGTAGGCGGCCCCGGCCGTCTTCGGGAACCACGACGCCGAGTAGAGCCCCAGGGTGCTGCACACGGTCACGAGCCGCTTCGGGCTCGCCGCCGCCGCGGCGCGGGCCAGCGGCGGGGCCATCGACTCGAGCAGGGGCAGGGCCATGGCCACGCCGGAGGCGCGCAGGAACGTGCGGCGGTCGAGGGGGCGGGTGGGCGTCATGGCTATCGGCTCCTGAAGAGGTCGCTCTGCACGACCTCGTGAATCATGCTCCTGACGGGGTAGCCGCGGCCGCCGAGCCGGGCCACGACGGTCTCGACCGCGTCGCGGTCGGCGAACTCGATCTCGGCCCCGGTCGAGTAGACCAGGAGCTGCGAGGCGAGGTGGCGGGCCACCTGCTCGAGGTCGTCGCGGAGCATCAGCGCCTTGTAGTCCTCGATGCCCGCGAAGGCGTCGCCGGCCGGGGTGACGCCGCTCGGGTCGACGGGGGGGCCGTCGATGAACGGCAGGGCCACGGTGAAGCCGCCGAATTCGGCCTGGCCCCCCGTCGCCCGATAGTTCGTCCGGAAGCCGCCGATCGGGTCGAACGATTCGAGGGCGAATCCGGGGGGGTCGATGACGCGGTGGCAGCTCGCGCAGACGGGGTTCTCGCGGTGCGCGGTGAGCTGGTCGCGGATCGTCGTCGTGCCCCGGGTGTCGGGCTCGAGCCCCTCGATGCCGGGCGGGGGCGGGGCCGGGGGCTGCCCCAGGAGGCTCGCGAGCACGAAGTTGCCGCGCGGCACCGGCGACGTCGTGGTGCCGTTGGCGGTCACCTTGAGGACGCTGGCGTGCGTCATCAGCCCGCCGCGGGGGCTGCCCTCGGGCAGGGCCACGCGGCGCATCTGCTGGCCCGCGACGCCCGTCAGGCCGTAGTGCTCGGCGAGGCGGCGGTTGACGAACGTGAAGTCGGCCGCGATCAGGTGGTCGACCCCGTGGTTCTCGTCGACCAGCTCACCCAGGAAGAGCTCGGTCTCGCGGGCCAGCGCCTGCCCCAGCCGGTCGTCCCACTCGGGGTAGAGCCCGGCGTCGGGGGTGGTGGCCCGCAGCTCGTAGAGGCGGAACGCCTGCCCCGCGAAGTCCTCGACGAAGCGCTCGGCCTTCGCGTCGTCGAGCATCCGGTCGACGTGCCCGGCGAGCACCGCGGGGTCGGCCAGCCGGCCCGCCCGCGCCGCGTCGAAGAGCCGCTCGTCGGGCATGCTGCGCCACAGGAAGTAGGACAGCCGCGACGCCAGCGCGAAGTCGTCGAGCGCGCCCGCGTCGCCCATCTGGTAGAGGAACGCCGGCGCGCTGAGAATCGCCCGCAGCGGCACCCGCACCGCCTCGAGGAACGGCCGCCCCTCGGCGAGCAGGGGCTCGGCGAGGCTGGCGTAGGCCTCGAGCTCGCCCGCCTCCAGGGGCCGGCGGAACGCGCGCGGCGCGAAGCTGGCGACGACGTCGACGACGTGCTCGTAGGGGTCCTTCGTGAGCCGAGTCTCGCCCCACTCGTCGAACTCGACCCCGGCCAGCAACTCGCGGGTGCTCGCCGGCGGCCACGCGTCGCCGGCGAGGAGCGGCCCGTCGAAGCTCAGCGACCGGAACGCGATGCCCTCGCCCGGGTAGTCCTTCATGCCGCCGTAGCCCTGGGAGGGATCGCCGGGCTGCAGGAGGGGCGCACCCTCGGGCGGTCCGTCGAGGTCGGCCACCGAGAGCCCGATCAGGTCGCCGGGACGCATGTACGGCGTCAGCTCCACCGTCCGCGGGCCCGTCAGGTCGAAGGTGCCGATCAACTCGTCGAGCGACGCCGCCACCCCCGCCATCTTCCCGCGGTACACCATCACCGTCACCGGTGTGTCCGCCTGGTACGGATAGGCGTCGACGGTGACGCGGTAGCGGCCGGGGGCCGCCGTCAGGTAGCCCTCGGTGGCGCTGTGGAAGGTGTAGGTCGAGCCGAAGTCGAAGAACGCCGCGAACGCGTCGTCGAGCTTCTTGACGATGCCGAGGCCCAGGGCCCGCGCGTTCTCGATGATCGGCAGGTACTGCGAGTCGACGTACTCGATCTTGTGCCGGACCGGCTCGGGGCGCGGCCCCGTCCGGATCGCCGCGTCGAGGGCGAGGTCGGCGGCCGCGAGGTACGACCGCACGTGCAGCGGCGACATGCTCTGGTTGGCCGCCACCGTGTCGAACCCGCCCGAGTCGGCCTCGGCGGGCAGGGTCTGCGACAGGTCGAGGCCCACCGCCTCGTCGACGCCCAGCAGGTCCTGGATGGTGTAGGCGTACTCGAGCCGCGTGAGTCGCCGCAGCGGGGTGCGGGGGCCGTTCCGGGCCGCGAGGTTGGCGTCGACGAGCGCCCGCTTCAGCGACCCGAGGGCGGCCTCGGCCACCGCCGGGTCCGGCCGCCGGACGCCGCGGGGCGGCATCTCGCCCCGCGCGACCCGGTCGTGGATGCGCTGCCACGCGAGGAACGTGGCCCGGTCGCTCAGGTCGTGGCCCAGGCCGGAGATGTCGAGCGGGGTCGCGGTCCGCGGGCCGTGGCAGGTCAGGCACGAGGTCTCGACGAGCGGGGCCACGTCCGCCTCGAACGATTGCGCGGCGGTGCCGCCGGACACCGTTCCGGCGAGCAGCATCGCGAGGCACACGGAGTGCTTTCGGTTCATTCCTCCACCTGTCTCGATGACGATTCGGGACCTCGGCCCGGACACGGGATGTCTGGCGCCAAGCGGTAATGATACCGGAAAGCCGGGTTGGTGCGCGACGGCGCCTTGCCGGTCGCGTCGCGGATTTCGCCGTCGTGAGACTGCCGCCGCGCGAGCTCATGGCGTGACCTGGCGGCAGTGCCGTTTCCCCGGGCTCGCTCGCGGGCAGGCTCGAAACAGGGACGCAACGGACACGGTCCGGGTCAGAACGCGAATCCCATGACGTACATCGCGGTGCCGGTGGCCGACGAGAGGCACAGCCCCACGAACGCGAGCTTGCCCCAGAGCCGGTGGCGGCGGCCGAAGGGGCCCGGCAGGGTATGGGTGAAGCGCCGCCACGAGAGCGCGGCCAGCCAGCACCAGGCGACGAACGTCGGCACCGCGACCGCGAGGTGCACGGCGAAGAGGCCGACCATCGCCGGCCCGTACAGCGAGCTGGCGCGGTAGGCCTCGCCGGCGCTGCCGAACCGGATGCTGATCTCCAGCATGAGGACGGCGACGACGGCGGCGGCCAGGAGGCCCGCCTGCAGGTTGCGGTGTTCGCGGTGGCGGCGCCGCGTGGCCAGCCGCAGCGCGTAGGCCATGAGAAAGGGCGCGGCGACGAAGAAGACGATGGCGGCGTCGATGAAGGCGTCCGCCCGTGTCCCGAGAAACCCTGCGGTCGGCATGCGAGACCCCCTCAGTCACCGGAGCACGAGCGGCCTGCGCGGCATCAGCAGAGTACCACGTCGGACTGCCCGGACAGGCCGAGTTGACGATCGGCCTGGCCGACGGGCTGCGATCGGTATTGAACTGGGCTGGCCATCGGAAATTCGCCTCGAATCAGCCGGGCCCGGCCGGCCCGAGGAAAACAGTTGACGCCGGGCGGCCGGCGCGCAAGGATCGGCTTTGAAGAGCGGACGGCCGATTTCAGGGGGTATGGCAATGAGGCGACGACTGCTCGAGCTGGTGGGCGTGGCGGCGGCCATCGCGATGGTCGCGGTGCTGCTGCAGCTGACACCCGTTACCGTGGAGGGCCAGGAGCCGGCCACGACTCCGTGGGGGCATCCCGACCTGGAGGGCATCTGGCTCGACGTGTACTCGACGCCCCTCGAGCGGGCGCCGGGGATCGGCGAGCGCGAGTTCGCCACCGAGGAAGAGCGGGCCGCCCGGGACCAGGCCGCGCTGGCCCGCCCGCCGATTCTGCCCAGCGGGGCCTACAACACCGTCTATACGTCGGCGAGGCCGGCCGGCCCCCGCACGTCGCTCGTCGTCGACCCGCCGGACGGGCGCATTCCCGCCCTGACGCCGGAGCAGGTCAGGCGGAACGAGATCGAGCAGGAGTGGCGCCTGATGCTCCTGCGCAACACCGAGACGTGCCGGAGCCAGGCGCCGCAGTGCGCGGGGGGCGAGTACGGGCCGCCGTCGCCGCGCTACTACGAGACCACGCCCTACTACAACACCCGGGGCCGCATGAACCGGCACGACGGTCCCGAGGACCAGAGCCTCGGCGACCGGTGCATGTCGGGGCGCACCCCCGACCTGAACGGGTTCCGCCGCATCGTGCAGGGCGAGAACGCCGTCTCCATCGCCTACGACACCGGGCAGGGCCAGGGGTTCCAGCGCCTCGTCAACCTCGGCGGGAGCCATCCGCCGGGCCACATCCGCCTGCGCCACGGCGACTCGCGCGGCCGATGGGAGGGCCGGACGCTGGTCATCGAAACCACGAACTTCTCGCACAAGTTCCCCTACCAGGGTGCGGCCGAGAACCGCCGGCTCGTCGAGCGGTACACGCGGGTCGACGAGGAAACGCTCGATTACGAGATGACGATCGAGGATCCGACGGTGTGGGTGGCGCCGTGGACGATCCGGCAGGAGCTGAAGCGGCAGAGCGACGGGCAGAACCGCATCTACTACGAGCCGCGGTGCCACGAAGGGAACTACGGCCTGCCGGCGTTGCTCCGCGGCTATCGTCTGGACGACCAGGCGTTTGCGGAGGGGCGCGGTCCGGAACCGTCCTCCTTCTCCATCTACGACGCCGACCGCCTCCAGCGGTGAGCGCCACCCGGCAGGCGGAAGCCTATCGGTTGGCGCGAGACTCATGCGACTCCCTGGCCGGGGGCGGACCGGGCCGCCTCCCCCCAGGGGGGACACCCCGATTGGTGGAGCTCGCGGGCCCCAATCCTCCCGGCCGGCATCACCGCCAAGCCGCCCTCCGGTTCAGCGCGACGGTCGTGGCCCGGGCGACAAGCGCCGGCCGCGCTCAAGTGGGTCGGGACATCGCTTCCTTCCACAGGCGTACCAGGAAATGATCATCCTCTTCGATGAGATCGGGCTCCGTCTCGTTGTGCGCGCGCATCCCTGCGATGATTCTGCGCGGTACTCCGAGGCCGGTGGCTTCGATGTAGCGGTAATCGCGCAGCACTTCCTTGATCAGCTCGTTGCGCGAGGCGCGGTATCCGGCCCGCATCTTTTCAACGGTGACCGTGTTCGGAAGGCGCCCTGGAGAGATGATCTCGATCCGGTCGGTGTAGATGGAAAGCTCGATGTCCGTCACGGTGATGGTGTAGTCGCGGTGCGCGACCGCGTTGACCAGCGCTTCGCGCACGGCGTCGAGCGGGTAGTCCCACCGCTCCAGACGCCGCCCGCCCTCGATCCGGGCGGTCACCTCGGTGTTGCGGCGCACGAAGTCGAGGGCTTGCTCGATGACGCCCGCCTCAACCGCATTGCCGGCCTCCGAGAAGGTGCGTGAGAGCAGGGGGTAGAGCGGCTGCCCGGCCTCGGACGGGGCCGGGAACAGCGAAACCGCGGACCCTCGCAGCGTCGCCCTGGCCTTGGCGTCATAGTCCTTCTCGGTGCCGGCGTAGGCTGCTGCGCTGATTCCGGCCTGCGGCAGGAAGCGGTTGGGCTTCCGGCCGAAGAGCAGTAGCCCGCCCGCGCTCGGCATTGGTCGCGTGCGGTCCTGGGCCATCAATTCGGTGTTGACCAGCAGGCGCAGCCACGACTCGAGATCCGTGTCCTCGGGAACCGCCTGCCGGCGCAGGTCGCGGAAGTAGTTCCCGAGGCGTCGCAGGTCGAAGTCGTCGAACGTCGCGCCGGAAATCGGCTTGCGATCGTATTGCAGGCGCCCGGACTGCATGTAGAGGCGCGCCTCGTCTGCATCCGTTGCATCGCGGGTGGTCGTGCCCACCCGAACCTGCGTCACCCACGCCGTTCCGCGCTTGGCCTTGTAGGGTTTGTCCGACGCGTCGGCGGGAAGCGAGATGACTCCGACGACGTTGCCGTCGTCCAGCTTCAGGGTCTCCCAGAACGGAATGGCCGCCGGGCGCAGGTGCACGCGCGCGACCTGCATGAGCCATTCCTCGATCTGCTTCGGTTCGCGGGTCAGGCCCGTCACAGTGCCGTCGTCCTCGACGCCGAGCAGGAGATGTCCCCCCTCGAGATTCAGCAGCGCCGCCAATTCCTTGGCGAGTCGCTCAGGGATGACATCGTCACGCTTGAACTCGACGCCCGAGTTCTCGCCGTTGCGGATCAGCTCTTCGAGCTCGGTTCGGTTCATCCCTCAGTGGACGGGTCAAAACCGGCCATTAGTGGACACCGCAAATCCGGCCATTTCCGGCGCCCGAGACGGGGCGTTGATCTTTACTTCACGGCCCCCTGTGTTCGCAAGGTCGTCTGGACCTTGGTGCGCCAGCTCCGCGGCCCGCACTTCAGCACGTGCGCGTGATGGAGGAGGCGATCCAGCAGCGCCGTGACGGCGGCGGTGTCGCCGAGCAGCTTGCCCCAGTCCTCGACCGGTCGGTTCGAGGTGAGCATCGTGGAGGCCCGCTCATAGCGGCGCATGATCAGTTCGAGCAGGTCCTCGGCCGCGGTGTGGGGCAGCTTGCGCATGCCGAGGTCGTCGATGATGAGCAGGGGCACCCGGGTCAGCTCGGTCAGGTAGTCCTTGCGGGTCTCGGCAAGGGTCGCCTCGGCGAGTTCCTCAAGGAAGGCGTGGGCCTCGCGGTAGATGACGCGGTAGCCCTGGTGGATCGCGGCGCGGCCGATGGCCTGGGCGAGATGACTCTTGCCCGTGCCGGGCGGGCCGATCAGCAGAGCGTCCTCGCGCTGGGCGACGAAGCGGGCGGTGGCGAGCTCGAAGACGAGGGCGCGGTTGATCTTCTTGTTGAAGGCGAAGTCAAAGCCGTCGAGGGAGCGGTGGGGGTCGCGGAAGCGAGCCTGCTTGTGGCGCCGGGCGAGCAGGCGGTCCTGGCGTCGCTGGAGCTCGTCGGTGACGAGGGCGGCGACGAGGTCGATCGGGGCCATCTGCTCGGCCTGAGCCTGCTGCAGGCGGGTTTCGAGGACGTCGGCCATGCCGGAGAGGCGGAGCTTGCGCAGGGCCTGGTCGAGTTCGACGAGATTCAAGACGAGTCTCCTGTTCTGCGGTCGATGAGATCGCGGTAGACGGTCAGTTGCCGGATGAGCGGGTCGACCTGACGCAGGGAGAGGGGCGCGCCGGGCCGGCGGTCGAGATAGCGCCGGAGGAAGCGGTAGGTGGGCACACCGAGTTCGAGGGCGGAGGTGGCGGCCTCTTCGGCGACGGCGGGACCGTGCTTCCTGGCGAGGGCGAGGACGCCGAGGATGCGACGGACGCCGGCGGCGCCGTCGTGACGGTGGATGTGGTCGCAGATGGTGGAGGTCGCCGGGCCGACCCGCTTGGCGGCGGCGAGCAGGGCAAGGGTCTTCGGCGGGGTGCGGGCGGGCTGGTCTCGGTCCTCGATGCGATGCCAGCCCCGCGGCGCGCGCAGGTGCTCGCGGAGGAGCTGGCCGGTGTGGGGGTCGAGCAGCCGTACGTGAGCTGCGTTCCACTGGACGTGGACGCGACGGCCGATCCAGCCCGGCGGCGCCCCGTAGTAGGCGGCGGCGACCTCGACGCAGCCATCCAGGTGCACGGTGCGGTGGCCGTACTGGTAGTAGCGGAACGGCTCGAGCGGCAACGGGCCGAGAGCCGGCCGCTCCTCGGCAAACATGGCAGCGACCTGCCGCTTGGTCGTGCCGTGGATGCGGGTGTCGGCCCAGCGCCGCTCCCAGCGGTCGAGATAGGCCTGGGCGTCGTCGAGGCGCTCGAAGCGGAGGCCGCGTAACGGCGTCCTTTTGGCGTGGCCGACGCCGGCTTCGACCTTGCCCTTTCGATCGGGGTCGCGGACGCGGCACGGCAGGGCGACGACGCCGTAGTGGGCGAGCACGTCGCGGTAGAGCGGATTGAGGGTGGGGTCGTAGATGTCGGGCGTGAGGACGCCCTCCTTGAGGTTGTCGAGGACGACGACACGTACGGTGCCGCCCAGCCGGCGGAACGCCCGCTCGTGCAGCTCGGCCCAGACCTGGGCACTCGACCGGCGGAGCAGCAGCCGCACCGACTTGCGGGAGTAGCCCAGGGTCAGGACGAAGAGCCGTGTCCGCCGGTACTTGCCGGAGTCGGGGTCCCGGACCATCGGCCCGTCGCCGTAGTCGACTTGGGCTTCCTCGGCTGGGGCGGTGGTGATGACGGCCCGTGCCTCGAAGGTGGATTGCTGTCGGAGCGTCGAGACGAAGCGCCGTACGCTTGCATAACCAGCCGGGAAACCATGGTCGTCGACCAGGTCCTGCCAGATGGCCATGGCGTTGCGCCCGCGGCCGAGGGCCTCGGCGATCAGCTCGCGGTACGGCTCGCAGGCACTCGCTTGCGGCGCCCGACCAGGGCGGTCTTCGGACGCGGGCACGACGGGCGTCGTGCCCGCGCTGGCCGCCGGAGCCGTCGAAGAGTCGGTGGACACCTCCGACGAAATGGCCGGTTTTGCCGGATGCGCGGCCGGCCGACCACGGCCCCGCACCACCACGCCGGCGGCCCTCAGGTAGTTGCTGGCCGTCTCGCGGCGCACCCCGGTGGCCCGTTCGATTCGCCGCAGGGACCACCCGAGGCGTCCCAGGGCCAGGATCTGCTGTCGTTTGTGTTCAGCCAAGACGTTGCTCATGCCGCGCAGGAACACGCAGTTCCCGGCCGGCGTCAACGTCTCGGGCTATCGGAAATGGCCGCTTTTCAACCGTCCACTAATGGCCGGTTTTGCCTGTCCACCGAGGCATCGGGCGGTTCCTCAGAACCCGTACTTCCGGCGTCGGCGCTCGAAGGCTTCCCTGCCGCCTTCGAGGATCTCCTCGACCAGTTCGCGCACGCGCGTGGAGTCAATCGAGCCCATGTGCTCCGGTGCGATACGCGCCCGGCCGTGCTCGGCCTCGCCGGTGGCATGAAGGCCGACGATCAGCTCGGCATCGCCGAGGACCGGGATGTTGGCGTTGTGGGTGGAGAAAAGGAACTGCCGGCGCTGCTTCTCCTCGCGCATGCGAGGAACCACGCCCTCGGTGATGAAGCGGTTGTCGAGATCGTCCTCCGGTTGATCGACGATGAGCGGCGCGTCGGACTCGAGCAGCAGCAGGAGCAGGACTGCGGTGGCCTTCTGGCCGGTGGAGAGGTCATCGAGCGCCTGCCAAGCGGGGGGCTCGCCGACGGGAGCCGTATTGAGTCGGATCGCGGTTGTCGGGGGGAGGTCGAGCTCCTCGACGCGCATCAGCACCTCGGGCCCTGACTTGGCGAGGCGCTCGCCTTGGGCCGCCGTGATGCCGAACGTCTTGTGGAGCGCCTCCGTGCCGGAACGGCAGGCTTCGACGAGCTGAGTGAGGGAAAGATCGCGCGCGGCTCGGAGGCTCTCGATCGCTTCGGACAGTCGCCCGCCGACCCTCTCCCGGAGGAGGTTGAACAGCGGTTCGCGGTTGCCGGCCGCGGTCACCTCCACCTGTACGCGATCGCGGAGCTTGTCGTTGACTCCTTTCGCCGCGCCGTCGAGGCGTCGGAACTCCTGAGCCTTGAGGTCCTCCCACTCCGCGAGCAGGCTCCGTCGGCGGTCGGCGTGCTCCTTCGCGGTGCGCCGGGCCGAAACCTGCCGTTCACGCAGAGGCCGCAACTCCTCGATTCGCCGCCGCAGGCGGATGAACTCTTCACCGTCCACGCGCGACTTCTGGAGCTCGCGGAGGATCTTCTCGTAGGCCTCCTGGACGTCTCTCTTGCGCGTCTCCCACTCGTTGCGCACCAGGGCGGCACCCTCGTCGGCGCGCGCCAGCGCCAGCTCGAGGTCCTTCGCGACTCGCCGGAGCTCCCGATCGAG
Source organism: Vicinamibacterales bacterium (assembly GCA_965207615.1). Taxonomy (GTDB): domain Bacteria; phylum Acidobacteriota; class Vicinamibacteria; order Vicinamibacterales; family UBA8438; genus JAJEEA01. The sequence continues at coordinate 3,889,043 of CBDBMZ010000003.1, read as the reverse complement.
CACCTCCAGGGTGTCGTTCAAGCGTCGGAGGATCGCTCTTCCGGGCAGATTCTCAAGAGCCTTGGCGGAAAGGAATACGCGGTCCATCGGGACTTCGCGCTTCAGGATCTCGAGACACTCCCGGAATGACGCCAGGCGCTCCGGGATGGAGGCAAGCAGGCGCTCCTCGCGCACGAGCAGGCTCTGCTCCTCGAGCCGCTCCTCCAGCCCGGCTTCGCGAAAGCGCTCCAGCGTTTCTTCGAGGCCCGGAAGCGCAGCGAGGCGCTCCTCGATCTGCGCCAACTCGGAACGCGTGTCGACCACGCTCTTCCGGTTCTTCTCCAGCGCGCGGCGGAGGTCGGCCTTCATGCGCGGGAGTTCGTCATCGCGCTCGACGAAGCGGTCCAGCAGGCGAGTCAGCTTCTCGCAGCTCTTGGTCAGCTCGGAGATCTCGTGCTGGCCGAACACCTCCACGCGCCGCAGCACGTCCTGGGGCGACAGGTTCGAGATCTCGCCGTGGTCGTCCCGCACCAGCGGGGGATTCGGGATCGTGCGCTCGATGCGATATTCGCGAACCGCCGGGCGATGGGCCCGCACCAGCAAGGAGATCTTTGGTCCCGTTCCTCAGAACTTGGCGGATGATGCCCTGGTGGGTCCTGCGCGCCTCGTCACCGATTGCCTCGACGCCCAGCACCGTGCGGATGCTCTCGATCACGGTCGACTTGCCGGTCCCGCGGCCGCCGACCAGCACGTTCAGGTTCTGATTGAAGTGAATGGCGGCGCCGTCGAGGAATCCGCCCTCCCAGGTGAGCGCGACGAGTTCGGCGTGCTCCTCCGGCGCCAGTTCGCCTTCCTCAGGATTGAGCCGGATGCGAGAGCCCGGGTCCAGAAAGGCCTGGCGCAGCCCCTCGATCGTCACCTCCGACATCTTGATCCAGCAGGTGGCCGAGCGATCTTCGAGGTCCTCGGGCCTGGCGATGTCCCTCGCATTGACTACCGCGATGGCGAGCCCATCCTCCGCCGGAGGATCCCTCAGGTAGTCGGGGTTCGCGTTCTCCACGATTTGCCGCGCGCCGTGGGGCAGGTTCTCGACGGGGCCGGGAATCTGGATCGCCATCAGGTCCCTGCTCCGCCACGCCTGGATGCGCGCCTGACCGGTCAGGACCTTGAGCAGCCCGCTTTCGTTGGTCACGTGGGCTGCAATCGCGACGCCGCCTTGCTCGCGTACCTTGGCGAGGATATCCCCAAAGGCCTTGTCGGCCAGAGTGGTCGACGGCTTCGTGTCGGTGATGCCGAACCCGCCGAGGTACCGCGCGAGCAAGTCGTCGGGGGTGTCGGGGCCATAGATGCACAGAACGTGAATGCCCTCGCTCGACGACAGCTCGAAGCCGGGGAAGACGTGGATGCCACGTCCCTCGGCGGCCCTGCGGAACGCGGCCACGCCGCCCACGTGGTTGTGGTCGGTGATGGCGAGCACAGAGACGTCGAGGTCCGACGCTTGCTGCACGATCGCTTCGGCGTGACTTACGGCGTCCCCGGAGGGCGCGTTGCCGCGGTAGGTGGAGTCGTAGTGGTGAGGGTTCACCTGAAGCGCGCAACGATGGAACGCCGCGCCGCCCGGGAGTTCTCTCGCCTTGGCGATCACGTCATCGGCAGCCATAGGTCTTTCATGCTCTGCAAGCTACGGCTCCGCCGATCCGTTCGTGCCGGCTCGGGCTGTTTCCGAGAGCCCTTCGACACGAACCTATTGCCCGTGAATCGAAGCCGTGTGGGATCGCAGCTACGCCCGCGGATGTGTGGCGGGACGTAGAGAACGGGGGCCGTCCAGGGTCTCGGACGGCGCTTGATTGTCGCCGGAACGGCGCGACCACCGCCGCCGCCTTGCCGGTTGCCACCCCGTCTGGCCCACGCCTCTCCGAGGAGCGCCCCCCCCCGGGCTCCTTGAACCCGTGGGATTCGCTGCGGAGCGTATCGGTGTGAAGCGACCCGCCGGTGAGCCCCGTCGGCGGGGTGCGCGTCCGGTAGAGTCTACGGTCGCGCTCAAGGGCGAGCTTGACAGGACTCGACGCCCGGGGGCGCTTGGCACGGCCACAGGCGCACGGTCCGGGCCTCGCACCCACGAGGCCGGGCCGTGCGCGCTACAGGTGTGGCATCAAGGCTCCCGCCGGGCGGGCGCTACCTGGGAGGCGCCGCCACGGTGTCGACGCCGGGCCGCGCCAGCTCGTAGGGGGCGCCGGTGCCCGACGACCCGAGGAACAGCCTCGTCCCGTCGGGGAACGTGATGTCGCGGCCGTTGGCCCGGTTCGTGCCGTCCTTCGCCTGGTAGCCGTCGACGCGGACGTCGGTCCCCGGCATGAGCGACCGTCGCGTGAAGCCGCGCCTGAACAGCACGTTGGGGGTGCCTCCCTCGAACGCCCACACCTCGGTGGTGCCGTCGTCGAGCTCGACGTCGATGTGGATCCAGACGTGGGGGTTGACCCACTCGACCCGCGTCACCTTGCCGCTGAACTCGACCGGCCGTTCCGCGTCGAACTCCGCCGCAAACGCGTGATGCGCCGCCACGGGCTCGGCGGTCCCTGCCAGCCCCAGACCGATTCCGACGACCGCGCTCAACACCCCGATCAACAGCTTCGTCCTCATGGCCTTCGGCCTCCTTGCCCCTCGTGTTTCACGAACGGTTCGCATTCGACGGGTCCCCGGACCTCCTTGGCGATCCGCGAACCGGCTCTCTCGCCCGCCCATCAATCGTCGCCCGACGGCTCTGCCTGGCGGCCGACCGACCCTGCAAGGGGCGGCGCCCCCGCGACGAGGAGACGGCACCCGTGCCGCGGGGTCCGCTACCGCCGATACCACTCGTGCAGCGCATCGCCCTCCGGAATCTTGCGCGTGATCTCGACGATCATCATGTCGCCCTCCCACCGCTGGACGAGCTGCTCGCGGCGCAGGCTCCCGTACATGAACTCCTCGGCGAACTCGATGCACGGATAGTCGAGCACCGTGGCGTTCGGCTCGAGGCGGCGGTAGAGCGGCATGGCGATCGTCCACGGCTCGGTGAAGGTCTGCGGATCGGTGAGCGTCGCCTCGTACCAGATGGCGTCGGGCGACAGCGGCGTGTAGCGCTCGGTGATCTGCAGGGCCTCGCTGTGGAAGTTCCCCGCCCGGTCGAGCCAGTTCTTGCCGTTGAACTCGGTCACCTCGACCACCAGGGTATCGCCTTCCCACCGGCCGAGCGAGTGCCCCATGTAGGTCCAGTCGGGCGGCAGGTCGACCTCGTCGAGGTGGATGGCGCGCGCCGCGTTCGAGAACGCGAAGTTCATGTGGATCTTGTCTTCGCCCTGCACGATCTGGAACGGATAGGGCATGTACATCGCCCGCGGCGTGCCCGGCAGGTAGCACTTCAGCTCGGGGTCGCGGTCGATCCAGTTCGCGGCGTTCTCCTCCTTGATCTGGAGCGCCTCCGGCGTGTACGGAATGGTGCCGTCGCCCTGCACGACCCCCATCGAGCCGGGCACGCCGGCCGCCGCGCCCAGCGCCACCACCGGGGCCGCCGGCACCCGGGCGTACTCGTAGGGATAGACGCCCTCCTGCATCACCATGCCCGGCAGCGCCTCGTGCGCCTCCAGGTCCCAGTGCGCCTCGTTGAGGGCCTGCCACACGCCGTTGAAGTTCGGGCGCCCGTCGGGGGTCTGCGCGGGCCGCGCCGACGGGTCCGGGGCCTGGCTGGCCGCGCCGGTCACCCCGACGGCGACGACGGCGCCGATGCTGAAGGCGGCGAGGACGGTGAGAACGGTCGAGACGCTGAAACGGTTACCCATCATCGATGCTCCCTGGCGGCGAGCCGCGGCTGCCCGGCGGGCGCCGGGCGGAAGCGGGCTTCGCCGCCGCACGGCCGGCGACGGCCCCACAGGGGCCCGCCGGCGCATGGCCGACTTCTCTTCAGTCCTGCAGGCCCGTCACGCACGTGGCGGTGTCGAGCGAGAACGGGTCCGGGCCGCGCCCCTCCGCGAACGCCTGCTCGTCGACGCGGGCGCCGATGAGCAGCGCCGGCAGCCCGTAGTTCCCCTCGTGACAGCGCGGCTCGTAGTAGATGCGGTTCTGCTCGTCGCTCTGGCGCTTCAGCTCCTGCCGGACGGTCCACGGCGCCGTCCACACCGTCGGGTCCTCGATCGTCACCTCGTACTCGAGGGTGTCCTCGTCGATGCGCGTGTACCGCTCGACGAGGCGCCGGTTCGCGCCCGACTCGCGGTAGGTGAACTTGGGCGAGAAGTTGGTGGTCTCGACGACCAGGGTCCGGCCCTCCCAGCGGCCGCGCGAGTCGCCATGCCGCAGGCGGACCTGGCTCGGCGGATGGTTGCCGCCCAGGTTGACGATGCGGTGATACCCCTGGCCCTGGCCGGTGTCGTAGCCGATGGCGATGGAGTCCTCGCCTTGCACGATGCGACGGAACCCATTGAAGTCGGGGGTGCGCCCCGACATGCACCGGTCGCCGAGACTCTGGTCCTCGGGCCCGAAGTGCCGGTTCATGCGGCCGGTGTTGTAGAAGGGGACGACGTCGAAGCGCTGCGGCGACGCGGGTCCGTACTCGCCGCCGGCGCAGCCGCTGCCCCCGAGGCGGCAGGTCTCGGTGCTGCGCAGCAGCATGAGGCGCCAGTCGCGCCGGACCTCGTTGTCCCGCTGGGCCTCCGGCGTCAGGGCGGGGATGCGCCCGTCCGGCGGGTCGACGACGAGCGACGTGCGCGGGCCGGCCGGCCTTGCCGACGTGTAGACCGCGTTGTAGGCCCCCGCGACGTCCGTGCGGCCGTCCGTCCCCCGCCGGTCGCGCCCCGGGTTGACCATGCGGGCCTGGTCGCGCGCCTCGCGCTCGGCCGCGGTGAAGAGCTCGCGGTCGCCGACCCCGGCGGGCCGCTCGAAGGGCGTTGCGTAGACGTCGAGCCAGATGCCCTCGAGGTCGGGATGGCCCCACGGGGTCTCGCCCGGACCCTGCCCGCCGGCCGAGGGCTGCAGCAGCACCATGACGGTGGCGATGGCCGTCGCCACGCCGAGCGACTCGAACAGTCGTCGCCTCATCTCCGTACCTCCTGGATCAGTACGGCTCGCGGTCCGGAGCGCGACCCTGGGGCATCTGCTCCTCTGCCCGGGGGCGGCGTTCCGGGAATCGGGTCGAATATACGCCCGGTGTTGCGGCCTGTCAAAGCGTGCGTGAAGCGATGGCCGGCCGCGAGACACCCGCTGACCGGGCCGGAACCGCCGGGAGGCTCGACGCGGCGACACCGCCCACTCGCGCCGCTGCTCGAACGACGGCGGAAGCGCCTGGCGAGCGGCGCGACGATGACGGGGCGGCAACCCGGCGGGGCGCCCGCACTCGTGGTCCTCTGGCCCGCCGACTCCGCTCCGTTGCCCGGCCGCGCGGGCGCCCTACTGGCCCGATTCCGCCGCCCGCTCGGCCGCGCGGGCGCCGGCCAGAATGTTCTCCAGCCCGTAGTTGCCCTCGTGGCACGCGTACTCGAAGAGCCCGCCCTCGATCGGCACCATCGGAATGCTGGCCGTCCACGAGCGCGCGTAGGTTGCGGGGTCGGTGACGGTGAAGCGGTAGTCGATGCGGTCGGCGGCGACCCGCGTGAACCGCTCGACCACCTTCGCCTCCCCGCTGCCCGCCTGCACCAGGTAGCGCACCCGCTCGTCGCCCTTCGGGGTCAGGTTGGTCGTCTCGACCACCAGCGTGTCGCCTTCCCAGCGGCCGCGCGAGTCGCCCAGCCACTGGCCGATCTGCGCCGGCGCGTGGGGGCGTCCGTCGAGGGGAATGATGCGGGCGTCGTGGATCATCTCGACGAAGATCACCACGTGGTCGGGCGTCTGCAGGATCTGGTAGTTGTGGTTGTAGAAGCCGGGAATCATGGCGCCCGGCATGCCCCTCGTGATGCACCGGTCGTAGAGGTTCAGGTCCTCCCAGGTGTCGAACCTCGTGCCGTCGCGCATCGCCGCGAACGCCGCGTCACTCTCCCGCACCCGCTCGGTCTTCGCCGGGTACCGCCCGTCGGGCGGGTCGACGATGAGCGACGTCTGGCTGGTCCGCACGCCACGGTCGAGCCAGAAGTCGTTGTAGGCGCCGGTGCGTCCCGGCGGCGGCGGCGCGTCCCGGCGGGCGTCGGCCTCGGCGTCGAGGGCCGCGCGCTCCTCGTCGGAGAGCACCGTCTGCTCTCCGAGCTCGATCGGACGCTCGAGCGGCGTCGTGGTCCGGTTCGTCCAGATACCCTGCAAATCGGGGTCGCCCCACGGCGTGCGCCCCGGCGTCTGGGCGTCGGCCGGCGCCGGAAGCAGGACGGCGGCCGAGAGAATCGCGATGACATACCTCATGCTGCACCTCCTCAACGCGGCCATCATACCCGGATTGAGGCCCGGCGCCTCCGGGATCCTCGCCCGCGCTTCTTCGCATCGCGGCCCGCGGCTCTCCGGGTTGCCGCCCGGCGCTCCTCGGCCGGACGTCAACTGTCCGGATCGGCCGGCAGCGCCAGGGCGATCAGCTCCGGGACGCGGCCGCCGCCGACGGTCAGGGCGATGTACTGCCGGCCGCCCGACAGGTACGTCATCGGGGTGCCGATGGCGCCGCCCGGCAGGTCGACGGACGCGATCTCCTCGCCCGTCGTCTTGTCGAAGGCGACCAGGCGCGGGCGGTCGTCGGTGCCCCCGGTGGTCAGCGCGTAGATCAGCAGCGTCTTCGTCAGCACCGGGCCGACCCGTCCGCTGTCGCCGCCCAGCGGCGGGAGGTCGAGGTGGCGCAGCATGGGCAGGTTGCGGATGCGGTCCCCGTCGCCCATCGGCCGCATCCACAGGTGCTCGCCCGTGTTCATGTCGATGGCCGTCATCCGCGAGTAGGGCGGCTTGAACAGGGGCAGGCCCTGCGGGAGCTGGGGGCGGTGGGTCAGCGCGCCGCGCGCCTCGAGCACCGCCAGGGTGGCGTCCTCGTCGGGCCCGGGCGTGCGGAAGTGCTTGACGGTGTAGCGGTTGCCCGACGGCACGTACAGGATGCCGGTTTCGGGATCCACCGCGGCGCCGCCCCAGCTTCCGGCGCTGAACCCGGGCCGCACGATGGTGCCCCGCCGGCTGTGCGGCGTGTACAGGGGGCCGATGCGGTACGGCGCGACCGCCTCGATCGCCATCCGGCGTATCTCGGGCGTGAAGTCGACGAGGTCGTCGATGGCGACTCCCTGGTAGTCGAACGGCGCCGGCCGGGTCGGAAACGGCTGCGTGGGCCACGGCACCTCGCCCTCGATGTCGGTGTCGGTCGGCACCGGGCGCTCCTCGATCGGCCAGACCGGCTCGCCGGTCACCCGGTCGAAGACGAACGTGAAGCCCTGCTTGGTGATCTGCGCCACCGCCTTGATCGGCCGGCCGTCCACCGTGATGTCGACGAGGTTCGGGGCGGCCGGCAGGTCGTAGTCCCAGAGCCCGTGGTGGACGACCTGGAAGTGCCAGACCCGCTCGCCGGTCTCGAGGTCGAGGGCGACGAGGCTCTCGGCGAACAGGTTGGCGCCGGGGCGGTGCCCGCCGTAGTAGTCGGGGGCGGCGGTGTTCAGGGGCAGGTAGATGTAGCCGAGCTCGGGGTCGATGCTCATCATCGTCCACACCCCCACCTTGCCCGTCTCGCGCCACGAATCGCCGCCCCAGGTGTCGTTGCCGAACTCGTCTCCCTGCGGGATCGTGTGGAACGTCCAGCGGGTCCGGCCGCTGCGCACGTCGAAGCCGCGCATCCAGCCCGGCGGCATCTCCCTGCGGTTGTTGTAGCTGGAGATGGACATCGGCGTCACGACGGTGTCGCCGAACACGATGGGCGGCGACTGCACCGAGTAGAGCAGCGCGTTCAGCCAGTCCCGCGCGCCGCGCGCGGCGCGCGGGATGTCGGCCATCAGGTCGAGCCGGCCGCCGTCTCCGAAGTCGGGGCACGGCCGGCCGGTCCCGGCGTCGACGCACACGAGATACCCGTTGCCGGTTCCGAAGAGAATGCGCTCGTCGGTCCGGTCCCCGTTCGACCAGTACGCCACGCCGCGCTGGTTCCAGCGGGCGCTCATGGTGGTGGTGCCCTCTTCGTAGCTCTTGGGGTTGTAGACCCACAGCGTGTCGCCCGTCCGCGCATCGATGGCGGCGGCCGCCGATGTCGGCATGTTGATGAAGAGCCGGTCGCCGACCATCAGGGGGGTGGCCTTGAGGTTGGTGAGGGTGGGGGGCTGGCCGTCGCGCCACCGCTCGGGATCGCGGCGGTGCAGCTCGTCGAAGACGAGCCGCGAGTCGGCGCGCCACTCCGAGCCGTCGGGCATGGTCAGGCTCAGCACCGCGTCGGCCGACCGCCAGCGCCACGCGATCTGGAGGTCGCCGAAGTTGTCGCGGTCGATCTGATCGAGGGGCGAGTACTTGGTGCTGCCGAGGTCGCCCCCGTAGGTCGGCCATTCGCCGTTGGCGGGCGCGCCGTACTGCGCCGCCGCGGGACCGGCCGCAACCAGGGCGGCCAGGAGGCCGACGGCCAGCCGACCGACGCCGCGAGCAGATTCACGGGTTCGCCGCATGGGGTCCTCCGGCCGGGCGCGCTTCGTGGCGAGGACAAGCGTCCGTCACGCCTGGCTGCCGGGTAGGATAGCAGCGACGGGCACCCACGGGTGCCGGTTGTCCGCCAGGCCGTGGCGACGCCCCGCCGCTGCACCGCCCGGAGGGCGCCAGCGGATCGCCGAGGTGGATGCATCGCCGCTCGAATGCAGCGGAACTTTGCCACGGGCTGCTGGGCTATTGCACGACCGGCGACCGGCGTTCGCGCGCGCTCCGCTTCTGGTCTGCGACGGGAACGTCGGTGACGAACATGAAGCCCGGCGCGTGGGAGATCATCAGCTCGGGCCGGGCGCTTCGCGCCGCCACCTGAGAGGTCACGCCGCAGGCCCAGAAGACCGGTACCTCTCCGGGCAGCAGCCCCCCATCGTCTCCCCAGTCGGGCCGGGCGAGATCGCCGATGCCGAGCGCGGCCGGGTCGCCCGCGTGCACCGGGGCGCCGTGGGCGAGCGGCTGCTGGTCGCTGATGCGGACCGCTTCGTCCACCCGCGAGGCGGGAATCGGTCTCATGCTGACGACGAGGCGCCCGCGGAACGGGCCGGCGGGCTCGCAGTCGCGGCTGGTGAGGTACATGGGGACGACGCGGCCCTCGTCCTGATGCCGGAGCCGTATGCCGGCCTCCACCAGGCCCGCCTCGAAGCCGAAGCTGCAGCCGAGCAGGAAGGCGGTGAGATCGGGCTCCCACACCTCGCGCGCTTCCCGGCACTCGCGGTCCGGCGTCCCGGGGCGGGCGATCCGGTACCGGGGCAGATCGGTCCGCAGGTCGGCGCCCGGCGCGACGGGACCGAGCACGGGACGCTCGCTGGCCGCGAGCAGCGGACAGGGACGCGGGTTGCGCTCGCAGAAGGACCGGAAGTCGCCGGCCAGGCGACTCGGCAGGACGATCAGGTTCGCCTGCGCGAAGCCGGGGCAGACCCCCGAGGTCGTGCCGGTGAAGCGCCCCTCGCGGCAGGCGGCGCGAAACTCCGCCGGGTGGAGCCAGGGGCCGCTGGCGCCCGGCTGCGGCATGGGGTGTCGCCACGGTCGATTACGCTTCATGGCGTGGATGGCCATTGGCGCAGGATGATATGCGACATGCGGGTGATTTTCAGCGGTCTTGCCGGTGATAGTCGTACGAACATGCAATGGTGTGCGACGTTGAAGGGGCGTATCGGGACCCACGACCGGCAGGGAGGCTCGGTGAAGGAGAGTCCCGCCGCGTGGGCTACCGCATGCCCGGCCGGGCGAGGCTGGGCCCCCCTCTACCTCCAGGCGGATCTCGTCCGATCAGGACGGCTCGTCCGTACGGTCCGGCCACGGCAGGTCCTCCGGCCAGTTGTCCGACAGGTAGCGGAGGGCCCTGTCCATCCTGCGGGAGGTTATCGTGCTGCCGCGTCGCAGCCGGACGATCGTATCGCCGCTCCCGGTCGCCAGGCGGGAAACGGTTCCTGCGCTCCGGCCGGTGTGCTCGGCGAAGAGCTCGACCAGGGCGACAAGGTAGGCGACGGTCCTGTCCAACGGGGCCGTCCCGGTCGCCGCCGATGCTCGCGAGGCGCCCTGGGAGGCGGCCCGAGGCGCCCCCCCGGCCCGCGCCGGCCGTTTCGTGGCGAGGGCAGCTCCGACGAGGGTCTGGAGCTCGGCCAATCGGCGATCTATCTGGTCCAAACGCCGCTCCAGAGCGATCCGGTCGGCCGTGAGCTGCCGTTCGATGCGATGCAGGCGGCCGACCAGGTCCTCGTTCATGATTGCCTCAAGAACCCCCGGCTCGCCGGTCCGGCAGGCGGCGCCATCCGGTCGCCCGGGGACGAGGCTGGCGTTGCGCCAACCGGCCTCCACAGGGTCGGACGCCTCGAGATCTCCTCGAAGGTCGTCGAGCGTAATCCCCCGCCGCGGCGGATGTGGCGCCACCGCGCGCGCCTCGACATGGCAACGGTCGCGCGTGAGCGAATGCCGCTGTGAAGGATGATGGCACAAAAATTGCGATTTTTGGGTGACTTTCAAGGCCTTAATGGTGAACATTGTGCGATTCAGCAAGAACCTCGCGACCTCCACCGCACATATCGGGCGCGCCTCTCGTCGCGAGCACCTCGGCCCGCAACGACGCGCACGGAGGTTCGGGTGATGTCGTCCAGGGTCGGTTTCCGGTGCGGCGGGGCGCTGTCGAGACGCTGCTGCCGTCAAGAGAACATCCCATGCGTCCCGCGGTTGGGCGGCGACTGGCCGGCGGCGACCTCTCGATGACCGACGTCGAGAGCCCGGCCCGCGACCTATAATCGCGGACCATGCGGGCGGCCCGGCGAGGTTGTCCGAAGGGAGACGCGCCGATGCCGAGACAACAGACACGCGCCCAACCCAGTCCTTCAGGAAACCGCGCCGCTCTGCGACGCGGACTCCCGGCCGCCATCGGGCTGGTCCTCGGCATCGCCGCTCCGGCCGGGGCCCAGCCCGCGGAGGGCGGCGCGTTCCTCGACGCGCAGGCCGCGAGCGGACGGACGGCCTACGGCCGCGCCTGCGCCTCCTGCCACGGCGCGACGCTGCGGGGCGCGGCGCACGGGCCGGCTCTGACGGGTCCGAGCTTCTTGAGCAACTGGGGCTCGCAGACCGCGGCGGCGCTGTACGAGTACGTGCGGGCCGAGATGCCGCCGGGGCTCGGCGAATCGCTCCCGAGCGGAACCTACCTGAGCATCGTCGCCTACCTGCTGCAGGCGAACGGCCATGCGGCGGGACCGCAGGCGCTCACCGCGGACGCGGCGGCCATCGTCGGCGAGTCCGGCGGCGCTCCGCCGAGGGGCGGCCCCGCGACGGCGGATGCGTCCGACGCGGCGTCGGCGGACGAGCCCCGCGACGTGGACGCGGTGCCGGCGCTGCGCGGGTTCGTCAACCGCGAGGTCTCCGGCCTGACCCCGGTCACCGACGAGCTGCTCCGGAATCCGCCGGCGGAGGACTGGCTGACCTGGCGGCGCACCCGAGACAACCAGGGCTACACGCCGCTGGACGAGATCGGGCCCGACAACGTGGCTGGCCTGCGCCTGGCCTGGGCGCTGGCGATGCCCGAGGGCACCAACCAGACCGCGCCGCTCGTCCACGACGGCGTGATGTTCCTGGCGAGCCCCGGCAACGTCGTCCAGGCCCTCGACGCGGCCACCGGCGAGCTGCTCTGGGAGCACCGGCACCCGTACCCCGAGGACGCGGAGAGCCGGCGTGCGACCCGCAGCATCGCCCTCTACCGGGACAAGGTCTACCTGGCCACCTACGACGCGGCCATCGTCGCCCTCGACGCACGGACCGGCGAGCCGGTCTGGCGGACCACGCGGGCCGACTACCGGAAGGGCTTCGCCCAGACGGGCGGGCCGAGCATCGCGAACGGCGTCGTCGTCAGCGGCATCAACGGCTGCGAGCGCTTCGAGGACGAAGGCTGCTTCATCACCGGCCACGACCCGGACACCGGCGAGGAGCTCTGGCGCACCTCGACCATCGCCCAGCCGGGCGACGTCAACAGCGGGACCTGGGGCGACATCCCGCCGCACCTGCGCGGCGGCGGCGACACCTGGATTCCGGGCGCCTACGATGCGGACCTCGACCTCTTCTTCATCGGCACCGCGCAGGCGAAGCCGTGGGTGGCGGCGAGCCGCGGGATGTCGACCTACAACGACGCCCTCTACACCAACTCGACGCTGGCCCTGAACCCGCGAACGGGTCGGGTCGCCTGGTACTTCCAGCACGTGCCGGGCGAGACGCTCGACCTGGACGTCGTCTTCGAGCGGGTGCTGGTCGACGTCGACGATCACAAGTGGCTGTTCACGGCCGGCAAGGACGCCATCCTCTGGAAGCTCGACCGGCGCACGGGGGCCTTCGTCGACTTGGCCGAGATGCTGCACCAGGACATCTTCGAGTCGATCGACCTCGAGACGGGGCGCGTGAGCTACCGGCAGGACATTCGCGACGCCGGCGTCGACGACGCGGTCGATGCCTGCCCCAGCCTGTACGGCGGCCACAACTGGCAGGCGTCGGGCTACAGCCCCGAGGCGCAGGTGATCATCTATCCGCTGCACCAGGTGTGCATGACGCTGACCGGCCGTCACGTCGAGCTGGTTGAGGGGGGCGGAGGCCTCGGGGTCTCGGCCATCGAGCTCCACGAGATGCCGGGCACGAACGGCATGCTGGGCCGCCTCGCCGCGTACGACGTGCGCACGATGGAGGAGGTGTGGAGCCGCGAGCAGCGCGCCATCTTCCTGACGTCGGTCCTGACGACGGCTACCGGGCTGGCCTTCGTCGGCGACGTCGACCGCTACTTCCGGGCGCTCGACGTCGGCACCGGCGAGGTCGTCTGGGAGACGCGCCTCGGCCAGTCCGGTCACGGGTTCCCGATCTCGTACGCCGCGGGCGGCAGGCAGTACGTCGCGGTTCCGACCGGCGTCGGCATCTTCCGCGGCCTGAGCGGGGTGCTCAGCCCGGACATCTACCAGCCCCCTTCCGGGAACGGGCTCTACGTCTTCGCCCTCCCGGACCGAGAGTCGGCGCCGTAGAGCGGCGCGCACCGCTGCAGGTTCGGTTGGGCGCTCCGCGGAGGCGTCGGGCGACGCTGGGTCGGGAGCAGGCGCCGCGGAAGGGGCCTGAAGAGTTGGCGCGCCCGACAGGATTCGAACCTGTGGCCTTCGGCTCCGGAGGCCGACGCTCTATCCAGCTGAGCTACGGGCGCGCGATGGGCTGCCGCGCGGACTGGCCGCGTCGCCGGATCAGCGACCGACTCTCGCATCGTATCGCGCCGACGACCCCGTAGGATTCGAACCTGTGGCCTTCGGCTCCGGAGGCCGACGCTCTATCCAGCTGAGCTACGGGCGCGCGATGGGCTGCCGCGCGGACTGGCCGCGTCGCCGGATCAGCGACCGACTCTCGCATCGTATCACGGCCCTCGCCGACGCGCCCGAACAGCGCCGGGAGCTCCTCGGCCTCGCGTGGTCCCCGCGCCGGTCGGTTCGCTCGGACCGCGTCAGGTCGGGCAATGGGCGTGAGCTGGTGGAAGACGAACTTGAAGATAATCACCTGAACTGCGCCCTCGGCTTCCGGTTGCAGCCGTATGACGGGTCCGGCATTGTAGCGGGACGGCCGGCACAACCAAGGAGAACCCATGCGAACCATCCCCTTCCGGCTTGCGCTCATCGTGGTCCTCGCCATGTCGGCGCTCGCGCTCGACATGCACGGACAGCAGAATCCGGAGGCCACGCCCCAGGCCGGCCTCGTCCGGCTGCTCGACGAGGATCGGGTGGCCTTCGGCGTCACCGTGGACGCGCGCGCGGACCCCGTGGCTCTCTCGGCCAACGACGACATCGACTTCGTCTTCTACGACATGGAGCACGGTCCCTACGACGTCAGCGCGTTGCGGACGTGGATGCAGTGGCTCGTGAATCCGGCCGCGATCGCCGCGACGGGCGACGCGATGGCGGGCAAGGCCGTCATCGTGCGGATTCCGGCGACCGGCCGCGAGCTCGACCAGAACGTCTGGATGGTCAAGCAGGTGCTCGACACGGGTGCGCACGGCATCATCTTCCCGACCATCGAGACCCCGGAGCAGGCGCTCATGGCCATCCGCGCCATGCGGTATCCGCAGAGACGGGGTGCGCCGGTCCCGGAGCCGGCGGGGTTGCGGGGCACCAATCCCCGGCTCGCGGCGCGCTACTGGGGCCTGTCGGTTCCCGACTACATCGAGCGGGCGGACGTCTGGCGGCTGGATCCGCCGAACGGCAACCTGCTGCCCTGGCTCCTCATCGAGAGCCCGCTCGGGGTGGCCAACGTGCGCGAGATCGCCCGCCAGCTCAGCGAACGGAACATCGGCGCCGTGCTGTTCGCCGGTTCCGAGACCGGCGGAGACATGCTGACCACGCACGGCGGAAGCCTGGAGGCGGTGGCCCAGGGCATCGATACCGTGCTCGCGGCCGGGCAGGAGTTCGGCCTCCCCGTCGCCATGACCAGCACGACGAACATGATGGGGCGTATCGAGCAGGGAGCGCGCCTGTTCACTGGCGGCGTGACGCCGGCGCTGCGGAGGGAAGCGGGCCGTTAGGAGCCGGCCCGCTCGGCCGGGCAACGGCCCGCCGCGGGTCCTGCCGCGTCGCGCACCGCGGTCCGGGTCGTCGACGCGCCGGTGACGACATCGGTGGTCACCGGCGAGGCGCTGGCGACGACGGCGGGCTCGAACGTCGGCGACGTCCTCCGCTCGGTGCCCGGCGTCAACGTGATTCAGCTCTCGGCGCGCGACGTCCAGGTCACGAGCCGGCAGGCGATGGGTTGCGAGAAGCGCGGGCCAGGCATGCGCTGGCGCTCGCCGCCGGACTACTGCCTGGGAAGCCGGCGCATGGTTTCCGCGGGCTCCGTGGGAGAGCCTGGCTGGTCTTCGGCGATCTTGTAGAGATGCCGGTAGCCCCGCAGGTACAGCTCGCCGTCGACGAGGGCGGGCGAGGCGTCGAAGCCGTCGTCGAGGGTGTTCGCGGCGAGCACCTCGTAGCGGGGGCCGTGACGGATGACGAGGGTGGTGCCGTCCCGTCCGGTGACGTAGACCCGCCCGGCCGCGCCGACGGGCGAGGCGAAGACGTTGGGAACGCCCCGGAGGCGCTGGAGTGCGTAGTGCGGCGCGCCGGTCAGGGGGTCGAGGGCCGACAGGATGCCGTCGTTGCTCTTGAGCAGGTAGAGGGCGTCGTCGTAGAGCAGGGGCGAGGGCACGTAGGGCGTGTCGCGGTCGAGCTGCCACACGATGGCGCCGGTGCCGGCGATGTCGCCCCGCGCGTCGGCGAGACGGATGGCCTGGAGGTTGTTGCCGCGGTAGCCGCTCGTGACGTAGACGATGCCGCCGGCGTGGACGGGCGAGGGGATGGCGTTCATGGTGGTGCCGCGGCTGCGCCAGACGGTCTCGCCGGTCTCGAGGTCGTAGCCGTAGACGTGGTTCATGGCCGGGGTGACGACCTGGGCGCGCCCGCCGTGCTCGACGACGGGGGGAGTGGCCCAGGTGTCGATCTCGTCGCGGTTCGACCGCCACCGCTCGCGGCCGGTGCGGGCGTCGAGGGCGGCGACGAACGACTGGCCGCCGATGTGGTCCCAGGCGACGACGAGGGTGTCGTCGTGGAGGGCCGGGGTCGTGCCCTCGCCGAACGCGTTGCGCATGAGCCGGGTGCCGAGGTCGGCCTCCCACAGCGGCTCGCCGTCGAGGTCGTAGGCGTACAGCCCCCACGAACCGAAGAATGCGTAGAGCCGCTCGCCGTCGGTGACCGCCGACGCCGACGCGTAGCTGCCGTTGGGCTGCTGGTACCCTTCGTGAGGCACCGCCTCGCGGGCGACCCGGCGCCACGAGACGTCGCCGGTCTCGCGGTCGAAGGCCATGACCACGAACTGGTGCCGCCGGATCTCCCGCGGGCCCCGGCCGCCGCCCCGGCCGCGCCGGCCCTGGCGGCCGCCCCGGGCGTCCCGGCCGTCCCGTCCCGCGCGGGCGCCTCTGGCGTCGCGACCGCCCCCGCCGTCTCGCGCCTCGGGCCTTCCTCGAGGCGGCGGCCGACGCGTCGTCTCGGGCGCGGCGACCGGGACGGGATCGCCGACCGGCACCGCGGTCAGCAGGAACACCCGGTCGCCCCAGACTATCGGCGAGGCCGTCCCGCGTCCGGGCACCTCCACCTTCCAGGCGACGTTCTCGGTCTCGCTCCACGTGAGCGGCGGGTCGGCAAGCGGGGCGACGCCGGTCGCCTCGGGCCCGCGCCACTGACCCCAGTAGCGCTCGGCCGGCGCGGGCTGCGCTTCCACCGGCAGGGTCCATCCGACCGTCAGCCACAGAACCGCTGCCGCCGTCGTGACACATCGATGCATGGCGCGCCGTCTCCTCGTACCTGGGTCTTCGTCGCGCGGTCGAGTCCGGGCCGGCTCTGCGCCCCTCCGTCGGGCCGACATCTCGCGGCCAGGCCGGGATTCCACCGTACCGCGTTAGGATACGCGGAGTCGGGCCGCCGCGTCTCCAGCCGCCGGGGCTCGACGGAGCATCGAGGAAGGAGGTGACCCGTGCACGCACCGATAACGCCAATCCGTTGGATCGGGGCGACCGCCCTGCTTGCCGCGATCGCCGTTCCCGCCGCGGCGCAGACCGATGCGGACGCGCGACGGCTGGCCGACGCTCTCACGTTCCACGCTTCGTTCGACGACGGCCTCGACGCGGACCGGGCCGAGGGCGACCCCCGGCTCTACACCGCGCCGTCGTACGACGAGCAGGATCGGGCGGAGCCCGGACTCGGGGACTCGCCGGTGATGCTCGCCGAGGGCGCGGGGCGCCTCGGCGACGCCCTGCGCTTCACCGAGCGCAACCGGCACGCTGTCTTCTACCGGGCGGACGGCAACGTCGGGTACTCGCCGGCGGGCTGGAGCGGGACGGTGTCGTTCTGGCTGAGCCTCGATCCCGCCACCGACCTCGAGCCGGGCTTCTGCGACCCCATCCAGATCACCGACGCCGCGTACAACGACGCCGCTGTCTGGGTCGACTTCACGGGCGAAAATCCCCGGCAGTTTCGCCTGGGGGTCTTCGGCGATCTGGCGGCGTGGAATCCGGACGAGCTGGGGCCGAACGACAACCCGGCCTTCCTCGATCGGCTGGCGGTCGTCGACGAGCCGCCGTTCGCAGGCGACCGCTGGACGCACGTGGTCATCGCCTGGGCCGGGCTCGGCCAGCCGGGCGGGGCGGCGACGCTCTACCTGGACGGCGAACGGGTGCCGGGCGGGGCCGACGGCATCGACGAGCCGTTCACCTGGGACGTCGAGCGGGGAGCCATCCGCCTCGGCGTCAACTACGTGGGGCTCTTCGACGAGCTGTCGCTGTTCGACCGTCCCCTGACCGACGGCGAGGTTCGCGCCCTGCACACGCTCGAGGGCGGCGCGGCCGCGCTCGCAGCGGCGGGCGGCGGTCGACCGGCGCGGGACGACGCCGGCCTCCGTGCGGCCACGCGCGGGCACGGACGGGAGCGCGCGGCTCCCTGAATCCCATGACTCCATCGGCCCCCGATCTGCGTTATCCCATCGGCGAGTTCTCGCCGGCGGGCCCGGTCACGCAGGACCGGGTCGACGCCTGGATCGCCGACATCGCGGCGCTGCCCGCCGACCTGCGGCGCGTCGTCTCGCCCTTGACGGACGGTCAGCTCGACACGCCGTACCGCCCCGACGGCTGGACGGTCCGCCAGGTCGTGCACCACCTGCCCGACAGCCACATGAACAGCCTGATCCGGTTCAAGTGGGCGCTCACCGAGGACCGCCCGGTCATCAAGGCCTACGACGAGAAGGGCTGGGCCGGGCTTCCGGACGCCCGGAGCCCGACCGGTCCATCCCTCGACCTCCTCAACGCCCTCCACCGCCGGTGGACGGACCTGCTGCGCAGCCTGAGCTGGACGCAACTCCAGCGCGAGTTCGTGCACCCCGAGTCGGGCGCGGCCACCCTGGCCGTCACCGTCGGCGCCTATGCGTGGCACGGGCGGCACCACCTGGCGCACGTCGAACGGCTGATCGAACGTGAGGGCTGGACCTGACGAAGGGACTCTCCCGGGTGCTGGCGGCGCCTGGAGAAGACAGAGCTACCGCGGCGTCCCCGGCGTCAGGATGAGGCGCTCGAGCGTCCGGCGCCGACGATCGTACCGATGATCGCCTTGGTGTCGCTGCTCACGAGCGCCAGCGCCGCATGCCCGCCGGCCTGCTCCCCGAGGTTCGGCCTTTCTCCGGCTGACGGTCAGTACGCCACCGCCCACCCCTCGCGGCGGCGGTCGGCGCCGGCGTGGCGCCGGCCCGCGATCTGGTCGACGAGCACCGCCTGCGCGCCGCCGAACTCGGCCGTCCAGCCGCTGCGCGCGTGCACTGTGTAGCCGCGGGCGGCGAGGGCGTCGCGGACCTCCTGGGGCACCCGGTCCTCGATGGCGAGCGAGCCGTCGCCCCGCCGCCGCAGCCGCGGCGCGTCGATGGCCTCCTGCGGGTTCATGCCGAAGAGCTGCATGTTGTTGATGACCTGCACGAGGGTGTGCGTCTGGCCGTCGCCGCCGGGGGTGCCGACGGCGAGCCAGGGCAGGTCGTTGTCGAGGATGATGACCGGGCACAGGGTGTGGAGCGGCCGCCGCCGCGGCGCGAACGCGTTGGGGTGGTCCTCGTCGAAGCGGAACAGCGACCCCCGGTTGTGGAGCACGATGCCGGTGCCGGGCACCACGAGCCCCGACCCGAAGGTGGCGAAGAGGCTCTGTATCAGCGACACCACGTTGCCGTACTGGTCCACCGCGATCACGTAGACGGTGTTCGGGTGGTCGTCGACGGGCTCGACGTGGACGACCGGGGCGGGGCCGGCGGGGTCGACGGCGGCCGCCATCCGCCGGATGCGGGCGGGGTCGAGCAGCTCTTCAACGGAGACCCGCATGGCGGCGGGGTCGGCGAGCTCCCGGTCCCGGTCCTCGAACGCGAGGCGGATCGCCTCCGACACCGTGTGCAGGTAGTCGGCCGAGTTGTGGCCGAGGGCGGCGAGGTCGGCGTCGACCTCCTGCAGCAGCGCCAGCTCCTGGAGCAGCGTCACGCCCTGGGTGTTCGGGGGGAACGCGTGCACCTCGAGGTTCTGGTAGCGGGTGGTGATGGGCAGGGTCCACTCGGGCAGGTAGTCGGCGAGGTCGTTGGGCATGAGCAGCCCGCCCCGCTCCAGCACGTGGCCCACGATCTCCCGGCCGAGGGCCCCCGTGTAGAACTCCTCCCAGCCCAGCTCCTGGATCGTCGTGAGGGTGGCCGCGAGGTCGGGGCGCGGCAGCAGGTCGCCCGCCCGCGGGGGGGCGCCGCCGGGGAGGAAGATGCGCGCCCCCTCCGGGTCCCGCCGCAGCTTGTCGGCGGCGCCGGCGATGTCCGCGGCGAGCGTCTCGGAAACCGGCAGCCCCGCCGTGGCGAGATCGATGGCCGGCTGCAGCGCCTGTGAGAGGGGAATCGTCCCGAAGCGGCGCAGGCCCTCGGCCCAGGCCCCGACGGTGCCGGGGACGGAGACGGAGAGCGGGCCGGTGCGGGGCATTTCCTCGAGGCCCTCCGCCTTCAACTCGTCCAGCGTCTTCGCGCTGCCCGAACGGCCCGAGCCGTTCAGGGCGTAGGTGAGCCGGGTGGCCGAGTCCCAGTAGAGCAGGAACGTGTCGCCGCCGACCCCGTTCATGTGGGGGCGGGCGACGGCGAGCATCGCCGCCGCGGTGATCGCGGCGTCCATGGCGAGCCCGCCGTTCCGCAGTACCTGGAGGCCGGCTTCGGCCGCGAGGGGATGGCCGGCGGTGACCGCGGCCTCGGTGCCGAGGGCGTCGCGTCCCGGCTCGACGTCGCGGGAGAGGGGAGAGGAGCAGGCCGCTGCGGTCACGACGGCGGCGACGACGGCGGCGAGGACCGCCGCGGCTGGCCGCCGGGAGCGATGACGTGTGCGGTGTGCGGTCATGGCGTCCTCCCGAAATGTGTCCGGTCACTTCGATTCTAGCGCCTTGTGGCGGCGGATGGCTTGGATGTTCCGGCCTCTGCCCGCTCGGGGGCCGTCGGAGGGCCGACGCCTTCGGGCGGGCCGATTCCGGTGGGCGGGACAGCGTCCCGGCGAAGGGCCGTGCCGGCCGTGCGCGGGCGCGCCGGCCGCCGCCCGGGGCGCGTCTGGTAGGATGGCGCGCTATGGCCGACAAACCCGACGCGTTCGACAAGCTGCCCCTGCCCGAGACCAGCCCCCGCGGGCTGATGCGGCACTTCGGCCCCGGCCTCATCCTGATGATGACGGGCATCGGCACGAGCCACCTCGTGACCGCGCCGGCGGCGGGCGGCCGGTTCGAGTACGCGCTGCTCTGGTGCATCCCCGTCGCCTACGTCTTCAAGTACTACGGCTTCGAGATGGCGTTCCGGTTCACCAACGCCACCGGGCGCAGCATGCTCGACGCCTACACCACCGCGCCGGGCAAGTGGCCGGTGTGGTACGTGCTGATCACGACCATCATCCAGAGCGCCCTGGGACAGGCGGGCCGGCTCGCGGCGGCCGCCGCGGTGTTGTTCTTCGTCTTCTCGGAGTATCTCGGCCTCGGGCTCCCGAGCTGGCTGTACGGGCTGGGGCTCGGCGTGCTCTCGGTGAGCATCATCCTCTACGGCCGCTACGCCGCCGTCGAGCTCGCCACCAAGGTGCTGGCCGGCATCCTCTTCGTGTCGACGGTGGGCGTCTACGTCTTCAACCCGGCGCCGTTGTCGGAGATGGGGCACTTCTTCACGGTCGAGATTCCCGGCGGGTCGTGGCTCGTCATCGCGGCGTTCCTCGGGCTGCTGCCGACCGGCATCGACGTCTCGCTGCAGGCCTCGGAGTGGGGCAAGGCGAAGCGGGTGGGCATGGGGCGCATCCGCGAGCAGCTCGAGCGCGAGGGCTACGCCCGCCCGTTCGACGCCTTCTCGTCGACCGCGGACGACCTGCGCGTCGAGATCTCGAAGCTGCCGGCGCACGCGCAGGAGTACTGCCGGCGCTGGTTCCGCATCGGCATCTGGGACTTCACGATGGGCCACGCCGTGTCGTTCATTCTCGCGGCCATCTTCCTGCTGCTGGCCGCGGTCACGCTCTATCCGGACGACGTGGCGGGCAACGAGGTCATCGGCGCGATCGCGCGCATCTTCACCGAGAACGCGGGGCCGGCGATGATGTTCGTGTTCCTCGCTGGCGCGTTCGCGGCGACGTTCTCGACCGCCTTCAACTACTTCGACGGCTGGCCGCGGGTGGTCGCCGCGTGCTGCCGCAACCTGTTCCGGGAGACGGCCGAGCTGTCCGGGGTCGCGGCCGAGGGGGTGACGGCGGCGCACCGGGCGTCGTGGTGGTCCGAGTACAACATCTACCGCGTCACGATGTTCTACTCGCTCATCGCGGCGGTGTTGATCATCGCGGGCCTGCCGCGGCCGGTCTTCCTCGTGCTGGTGTCGTCGGCCCTCGCGTTCTTCATCGCGCCGGTCATCTTCTTCCTCAACATCTACTACTGCGTGACCGTCATCCCGAAGAACGAGAAGGGGTTCTATCCGTCGCAGCCGGTCATCTGGTTCAGTTGGTTCAGCCTCGCGGTGTTCACCGCGCTGACCATCGTCATCATCCTGGCGCGGGTGTTCGGGGTGACCCTGTTCGGCGGGTAGGCGTCTGCGCCGCAGAACGGTTTGAGCGCGTTCAAATACAAGATGTAGTGGTCAACCGTATATCCATGTTCCACATACGGTAGAATGTCCTGCGGGGGCTCCCGGCGGCGGGGCGCCGAAGGCCGCGGTGGGATTCTCCTGCCGGCTCGGCCGGGGCGACGGCTGGAGGCACCCGGGCCGGAGCGGAACATGCAGTCAGCATCATCGGCGATTCGGAGGACCGCAACGGGGGCCGCGTGCTGGTGGCTCGCGCTGTCGGCGCTGGCGGCCGGACAGCCGTTCGAGGTCGACGTCACCCATCACGCCCGCGGGGTGCAGCCCGGCGAGGCGGTCCTCGTGGCGGTCTCGTCGCCGGTGCGGCTCGCCTCGGTCGAGGGGACGATCTTCGACCGCACCGTTCACTTCCACCACGCTGAAGACGGTTCGTGGCGGGGGCTCGTCGGCATCGATCTGATGGTCGAGCCCGGCGACCACGACCTCGTGCTGCGCATCGCCGCGGCCGGGGGGACGGCCCTGACCCGCGTCCACCGGCTGGCCGTGACCGACAAGGCCTATCCCACCCGCCGTCTCAGGGTGGAGCCGCGCTACGTCGAGCCTCCCCCCGAGGTCGCGGCCCGCATCGAGCGCGAGTTCCTGCAGCAGACCGCCATCTTCGCCACCGACACGCCGGAGCGGCTCTGGCGCGGGCCGTGGATCCGGCCGGTCCCGGGGCGCGCCAACGGCCGGTTCGGCGCCCGCAGCGTGTTCAACGGCCAGCCTCGCAACCCGCACAGCGGCGCCGACTTCCTGGCCGGAGTGGGCACCCCCGTCGCCGCCCCCGCCCGCGGCCGCGTCGTCCTGGCCGGCGACACCTACTTCTCGGGCGGGTCGGTCATCCTCGACCACGGCTGGGGCCTGTACTCCTACCTCGCTCACCTGTCCAGGCTCCTCGTCGAGGAGGGCGACCTGGTCGAGAAGGGCGATGTGGTCGCCCGCTCGGGCGCCACCGGGCGCGTGACCGGCCCCCACCTGCACTGGACCGTGCGCATGAGCGGCGCGCGGGTCGACCCGCTGTCGGTGATAGAGATTCTGCAGGACTGACCCGCCCTGGATGTCGCTCCGGTCCTGGTACAGCTCGGCCTGGATCTGTCGGTGATCTGGGCCGCAGGACCGACCCCGCACGCCGGCGGCGGCTCGCGCGGGTCGCCCGTTTCCGTCATGCCTCGGGCGCACGGCTCCGGCAGATTGGACGCGGGCGCTCCCCCGACGAGCCCCGCTCTCCGTTTCCGTCATGCCCCGGGCGCGGGGGTGCACGGCAGCTCCTTGAACTGACAGCCCCCGGCGCCGCTTCGGTCACTCTCCGTCGTCTCGCCAGCCTGACGGGCTATGGCACCCGCCCGAGTGCGCTATACTGGTTCGAAAGCTCAGGAACCAGCCGATGCGCATTCTCTTCTTCATGCCGCGCCTGCGCGGTTAGCCTCCGCTCTCCCTCGACAGCATCGCCGTTCGCTCGGACCTCGGGACCGAGGCGACAGGCACCGGTGTCGGGATGCCCGGCCGCCGCGTGATCGCGGCGGTGTCGGTCGTCCCGCCCGGCGGCGCGGCTGATTCGCTTCCCGCTCCTTCGGCTCGTGGTGCCGCCGCCGGTCGGCGCGGCGTTGTCGTGATCTTTCGTGTCTCCCGTGGTGTTCCCGATGTCGCTCTCCAATACTCTGTCCAACGGCCGGCCTACGCCGGCGGCGCCCGGCGCGAGCCTGTGGCGCGACGTGCGCGACGCCGTCCGTTCCGCGCCCCGCGACTACACCAGCGGCAGCCTCGGCCGCGCCGTGCTGCTGCTGGCCGTCCCCATGGTCCTCGAGATGGGGATGCAGTCGGTGTTCTCGGTCGTCGACGTCTACTTCGTCGGCCGCCTCGGTCCCGAGGCGGTCGCCATTCTCGGCCTGTCGGACTCGCTGATCGCGCTCGTGTTCGCGGTCTCGATCGGCCTCGCCATGGGCGCGGCGGCGATGGTGGCGCGGCGCATCGGCGAGGGCAGGCCCGAGCGCGCGTCGGCCGCGGCGGTGCAGGCCATCGCCTGCGGTTGCGCGGTGTCGGCGGTGCTGGGCGTGAGCGGAGTGGTCTGGGCGTCGGACCTCCTCGAGCTGCTCGGCGCCGCCCCCGAGGTGGCCGCGAACGGCCGGGCGTTCACCGCCATCATGCTCGGCGGGTGCGTCACCGTGACCCTGCTCTTCATGATCAACGGCATCTTCCGCGGCGCCGGCGACCCGGTGTTGGCGATGCGGGCGCTGTGGCTGGCCAACCTCGTGAACATCGTGCTCGACCCGATCCTGATCTTCGGCCTCGGACCGATCCCGGCGTTCGGCCTCGAAGGAGCGGCCATCGCCACCACGGTGGGGCGCGGCCTCGGCGTCGCCTACCAGCTTCGCGTCCTCACCAGCGGGAACGGCCGGGTGGCGGTCGACTGGCGGCGGGCGCGCCTCGAGCTCGAGACCCTGCTGCGGCTGCTGCGGGTCAGCGGCATCGGCATCGTGCAGTACCTGGTGGGCACCGCGAGCTTCGTCGGCCTCATCCGCATTCTCGCCCCGTTCGGCGACACGGTGCTGGCCGGTTACACGGTGGCCGTCCGCGTCATCATCTTCGTGCTGCTGCCGGCGTGGGGCGTGGGCAACGCGGCGGCGACCCTGGTGGGGCAGAACCTCGGCGCGGGCCGGCCCGACCGGGCCGAGCGCGCGGTCTGGTTCACGGCGCGGGCGAACACGGTGTTCCTGGGCCTCGTCGGCCTCGTCTTCTTCGTCTTCGCCCCGTCCATCGTGGGACTGCTGGCGGCCGATGGCGAGGTCGCGGCGGTCGCCGCCACCTGCCTGCGCATTGTCGCCGCCAGCTACGTGTTCTGGGGCTTCGGCCTCGTCACCGTCGTCGCCTTCAACGGGGCCGGCGACACCACCACGCCGACCTGGATAAACTTCTTCGTCTACTGGGTGGTGCAGTTGCCGCTGGCGTGGACGCTGGCGGGGCCGGCCGGGGTCGGCCCCCCGGGGGTCTTCGCGACGGTGGCCGTCTGCCAGACCCTGATGGCCCTGGTGGGCGTGCTCGCGTTCCGGCGGGGGACGTGGAAGACGCGGGTGCTGTAGCGGGCGGC
The DNA here is from genome assembly GCA_965207615.1 of Vicinamibacterales bacterium. GTDB lineage: Bacteria > Acidobacteriota > Vicinamibacteria > Vicinamibacterales > UBA8438 > JAJEEA01. The sequence goes on along the minus strand of CBDBMZ010000003.1, from coordinate 3,864,226 downwards.
GGTGGTGGTCGAGCGGGTGGCGCAACGGGTAGCCGTGACTACGGTAGGATGCCCGGAGGAATCCAGGCGATGAGAAACGCGACTTCGGTCCGCGAGTTGAAGCTGGTGAACATCGGCCGTTCCAGGGGCATCCGCCTGCCGCGGGCGATGCGGCTGAAGTACGGTTGGGACGACTCGCTCATCCTCGAAGAAACGGAGGATGGTGTTCTTCTGCGCGGGGCCGCGAAGCGGCTCTCCTGGGAGGACACGTCTCGGGCGATGGCCGCCGAGGGTGAGGATTGGCGCGACCTCGACGCGGCGGTCGCCGACGGTCTGGACTGATGGTCACTCTTGCGGGCGGCAGGAGCAGCGACCGGTGATTCTGCTGACCGGGGCCACCGGCTGCATCGGCGGGCGGCTGCTCGCGGCGCTCGAAGCGCGCGGCCGCGCGGTGCGCTGCATGACGCGCCGGCCGGCGGCGCTCGCGGGGCGGCCAGGCGCGGGGACCGAGGTCGTCTACGGCGACTGCCTCGACCCAGCCTCGCTGCGCGCTCCCCTTGCGGGCGTCGACACCGCCTGCTACCTCGTTCACTCGATGGGGGGCGCCGCCGACTTCGAGGCACGGGACCGCGCCGCGGCGCGCAACTTCGGGGCGGCGGCGCGGGCCGCCGGGGTCCGCCGCATCGTCTACGTCGGCGGCCTCGGGGCCGAGGCCGGGCTCTCGCGGCACCTGCGCAGCCGGCGCGAGACCGGCGAGGTGCTGCGCGAGGCGGGGGTGCCCGTCGTCGAGCTGCGGAGCGGCATCGTCCTCGGGGCCGGCAGCCTCTCGTTCGAGCTGATCCGGGCCCTGGTCGAGCGGCTCCCGGTCATGGTCTGCCCGTCGTGGGTCCGCACCCCCACCCAGCCGATCGCGCTCGCCGACCTCGTCGCCTATCTCGTGGCCGCGCTCGACCTGCCCCCCGGCGAGGGCCGCGTCTTCGAGGTCGGCGGCGCCGACGTGGTGTCGTACGGCGACATCATGCGCGAGTACGCCCGGCAGCGGGGGCTCCGCCGGTGGCTGATTCCGGTTCCGCTGCTGACGCCGCGCCTGTCGAGTCTGTGGCTGGGGCTGACCACGCCGGTCTACGCCCGCGTCGGCCGCGAGCTCGTCGACGGGCTGCGGACCGCCACCGTCGCGAGCGACGACGCCGCGCGGCGTGCGTTCCCCGTCCGCCCCCTCGGGCTGCGGCAGGCAATTGTGCGGGCGCTGGAGGAGGAGGACGAGGCGTTCGCGGCCACCCGCTGGTCGGCCGCGGCGCTGTCGGGAGGCGCCCGGCTGCGGTGGGGCGGCGCCCGCGTCCGAAACCGGCTGATCCACTCGTGCGCGGTCGACGTGCCCGAGGGGCCGTCCGCCGCCTTCGCGCCCATCCGGCGCATCGGCGGCGCAAACGGCTGGTACTACGGCGACTGGCTGTGGCGGCTGCGCGGCCTCGTCGACCGGCTGCTCGGCGGGGTGGGCATGGGCCGAGGGCGGCGCGACGCCGAGCACCTGGCCGCGGGCGACGTTCTCGACTGCTGGCGGGTCGAAGCGTGCGAGCCGGACGCCCGGCTGCGGCTCGCGGCCGAGATGAAGCTGCCGGGCCGCGCCTGGCTACAGTTCGACGTCACGCCGCGCGACGGGGGCGGGGCGACGGTGCGCCAGACCGCGGTGTTCGACGCGGCCGGCCTCGCGGGCCGCGCCTACTGGCACGCCTTGTACCCCGTGCACGTCCTCCTGTTCCGGGGGCTTCTGCGGAGCATCGCGCGCGGTGCGGCGGGGCGCGGTGTGGCTCCATGAAGAATGCAAACCCTCATGCGTGTTTTCGTGGGCGTTGTGCCCGGTGTTCCGATTCGTCGTGGTGGCGAGGGAGCGGCTACCGGTCCCCGTTGTGTGCACGAAAAGCCAAGATACGTGCAGCGCGAAAAGCTAAGGAATGCACATCGGGATGACTCCGCCGTCGGTGAAGCTGGCCGGTTCCCTGGACGTCCTGCGGTTGCTCCAGGCGCGCGGGGTCGTCGCCGTGTGCGTCGTCGAATCCATGAAAAATGCTACTTCATGTGAGCATTATCATGGATAGATGGCAAGCCACCTCGTCACGCGCGCGGCGCTGAACCTGGTCACGGGGGCGCTCCGACGCTCGCCCGTCGTCGCCATCGTCGGGCCGCGCCAGTGCGGCAAGACCACGCTGGCCCGGCAACTGGTCTCGGCCGGCTCGCCCAACTACTTCGATCTGGAAGACCCCGTCAGCCTGGCCCGGCTGGACCAGGCGTTGACCGCGCTCCGAGACCTGACCGGCACCGTCGTCATCGACGAGGTGCAGCACCGGCCCGATCTGTTTCCGGCCCTGCGGGTGCTGGCCGACCGCGACGACGACCCCGCGCGGTTCCTCGTGCTCGGCAGCGCCGGCCCCGACCTACTGCGGCAGAGCGCCGAGTCGCTGGCGGGGCGCATCGAGTACATCGAGCTCACCGGCTTCCAGGTCGCCGAGGTCGGCGCGGCCGAGATGGGGCGGCTGTGGGTCCGCGGCGGGTTTCCGCGGTCGTTCCTGGCCGACACCGACGCGGACAGCGCGGCATGGCGAAGGGCGTTCATCCGCACGTTCGTCGAACGCGACCTGCCCCAGTTCGGCGCCGATCTCGGCGCACCGGCGCTGCACCGCCTCCTGGCCATGCTCGCGCACTGTCACGGCCAGATTCTCAACGTCGCCGAGCTGTCGACCGCCCTCGAAGTCGCCCAGGCGACCGTGCGGCGCTACGTCGACCTGCTGGAGCGCCTGTTCCTCGTCCGGCAGTTGCGCCCGTGGCACGAGAACCTGCGCAAGCGGCAGGTCAAGCGCCCCAAGGTCTACCTGCGCGACTCCGGCGTCTACCACCACCTGATCGGTGCCGGCACGATGGACGCGCTGCAGATGCACCCGCGCATCGGCGCGTCGTGGGAGGGATTCGTCCTCGAGAAGGTGATCGCCGAGTCGGCACCCGACGAGGTCTACTTCTGGGCGACCCACAACGGCGCCGAGCTCGACTTGCTGCTGATGACCGGCGGCCGGCGTGTCGGCGTCGAGGTCAAGCGCGTGGACGCGCCGCGCCGGACCCGCTCGATGGGCGTCGCCCTGGACGACCTGCGCCTCGACGCGCTCTACGTGGTGTACCCGGGGGACACCCGGTACGTCATCGACGACCGGGTCACGGCCCTGCCGGCGTCGGCGCCGTTTCCGGCGTCCGACACTGGTGCGGCCGCCACCGCCTGATCGCCTGTCAAGCCGCGACCCCGAGAGAGGGCCCGGTCCGGGCGGAGGCCGCGGGTCCGGTACAATGCGCGCGGATCGAGTACGCCTCAGCCACTCACTGGAGGACGACCGAGATGAGCCCGACCTCTTCGCGCGGCATGTGGAGCTCCCGAGCCGGGTTCATTCTGGCGGCGGCCGGGTCGGCCGTCGGGCTCGGCAACGTCTGGGGGTTCCCGACCCAGGTCGGGCAGGGCGGCGGCGCCACGTTCGTGGTCATCTACCTGGCGTGCATCTTCCTGATCTGCGCGCCGATCATGGCCGGCGAGATCGCTATCGGCCGCCGCACGGGGCTGAGCCCGGTCGGCGCGTTCGACGCCCTCGTCCCCGGTCGCCGGTGGTGGCTGCTCGGGGCGCTCGGGGTGCTGGCCGGCGTCGGCATCCTCTCGTTCTACTCGGTCATCGCGGGTTGGGCCGTCGCCTACGTCTGGTTCGCGGCGACGGGGGCGGTGAGCGGCAGCCCCGACGACATCGGCCGTTTCTTCGCCGAGTTCACCGGGAACGGCTTCGTCAGTGCGTTCCTGGCCTTCCTCGTCATCGGCATCACCGCGGCGGTGCTGCTGGGCGGCGTACGCGCCGGCATCGAGCGGGTGACGAAGCTGCTCATGCCGCTGCTGGTCCTGCTGCTCGTGGCGCTGGCGGTGCGGGCGGTCACCCTGCCCGGCGCGGGGGAGGGCCTCGCCTACTACCTGCGCCCCGACCTGAGCCGGCTCGCCGACGTGGGGATCTTCACGTCGGCCCTCGGGCAGGCGTTCTTCTCGCTGAGCCTCGGCATGGGCTGCATCCTCACCTACGGGAGCTACCTCAGCCGCCAGGACGGCATCGCCACCTCGGCGCTGTGGATCGTCGCCCTCGACACGTCCATCGCGCTCCTCGCCGGCTTCATCATCTTCCCGGTCGGGTTCTCCATCGCCGGCTTCGACCCCACCACCAGCGGGCCGGGGCTCATCTTCACGGTGCTGCCGCGGCTCTTCGCCGAGATGCCCGGCGGCCACCTGTTCGGCGGGACGTTCTTCCTGCTGCTCAGCGTCGCCGCCCTCACGTCGACCATCTCGCTGCTCGAGGTCCCGGTGTCGCACTGCGTCGACGCCCTCGGGTGGTCGCGGGCGAAGGCGGTCGGCGCCGTCACCGCCGCCGTCTCGGTGCTCGCCATTCCGTCGGCCCTCGGCAACGGCGCGGTCGGCGTGCTCACGAGCCTGCCCGGCCTCGGCATCGGGTTCCTCGACCTGATGGTGACCATCTGGAACGAGGTCGCCCTGCCCGTCGGCGGCTTCCTGACCGCGTTCTTCATCGGCCGCATCTGGGGCGTCGGCCGTGCCCTCGAGGAGCTGCGGGCGGAAGGGCGGTGGATGCCGGTGCCCGAGCTCTGGTCGTTCCTGATCCGCTGGGTGTGCCCGGCCGGCATCGGCCTGATCCTCGTCGCCGCGCTGGCGGCGCTGTTCTGAGCCCGCCAGGACCATGCCGGGGGCTGTTGCGTGACCCGCACAGCCGGGCCAGGGGCGGCGTCGCGAGGGGCGGACGGATGTTGGGAGGGTCGACGCCGAGTCCTCGCCGAGTGGGACGAGCCCATCGCGGCCGGCCTTCGCCTCCTCAGCGTCCCTCGATCTCGTTGCGGGCGGCGCTGGAGAGGAACGCGGAACGGGTCATGCCGCGCCGCTTCGCCTCCTCAGCGTCCCTCGATCTCGTTGCGGGCGGCGCTGGAGAGGAACGCGGAACGGGTCATCCCGCGCCGCTTCGCTTCCTCGTCGATGGCGCGCAGCAGGCCGAAGTCCAGAGACACGTTGATGCGGCGCGGTGAGCCCTTGTCGAGGATGAGCGGGACGAACGCGATGGTCGCCCCGTCCCGCCACCCGGCCAGGCTTTCGTCCGCCCTGATGTCGTGGAGGGAGCGCGGGGGGGGGATGGGTTCTCCATCGGCCACCATGCCTTCGACGTGAAACGACAGCGCCTCGGCCCCGCGGCGGAGCGCGTCGTCGACGGTCTCGCCATCGGAGACGCAGCCGGGGAAATCGGGAAAGCTGACGCCGACGCCCGGCTCGTCGTCGTCGTGAACGAAGGCCACGTAGCGCATCTCAGCCCCTCCGCGGGTTCCAGCCCGCCTGTCGGTAGATCGAGGCCACGGTGCCGCGCTTGATGTTCCGATTCGGATGCGTCACCGTGATGCGGCCTGCGCGATCCGGGTGCTTGAACTGCCAGTGGCTTCCCCGGACGGCCACGCGAACCCAGCCGTCTCGTTCCAGCCATCGGATCAGTTTGCGGCTGTCGCGTTCCACGCCGACTCCGTATGTAGCATGATACACAATGCGCATCGTCGTCGCGCTGGCGCCGGCGACTCGTCGTGCCAGGCCGTCGAGGCGTTCTACAATCAGCGGCGCGGTCACTCGACGCCGGGCCAGATCAGCCTCGCCGAGGAGGATGGGGCGGCAACCGCTCGCGTCGGCTCATGCAGGCTCCACCTCGAATGACGCCAAGTCGCGGCTCTGCCGGCTGAACTCCACTGCTATCAGGTGGATGGGCTCGCCGCGGCCACGGTACTTGTCGGCGTAGCGCCGGTCCCTCAGTTGCGCCATCGCCGTGCCGGTCGGTGCCGATTCCACCATCTTGAACTCGAACAGGTAGACGTTGTCGTTGAAGCGCAGGGCCATGTCCGTCCGGCCGTGGCTGCCCGCGTCCTCGGCCGTGACGTCGAGCCCCAGCGCCGCGAACCACGAATAGAACAGGCTGGCGTAGTAGCCCTCGAAGTTCGCGATGTCGTTGTCGACGTGCCAGTTGTAGGGGATGCCCGCGAGGAACGCCCGGAACAGCGATTCCAGACCGGCGAAGTCGTTGGCAGTGAGCAGATCGTGCAACCGGATGTCGTGCGCGCCCTGCCGGGACGGGTCGGGCCCCAGGGCGCCCAGCAGGTGTTCGTTCAGGCTCTGCTTCACCTCGCGGTTCGGGTAGCGCAGCCGGTACAGGGTTTTGCCGCCGAGGTTCCGTTCGTCCCCGATCGTCAGGTAGCCGGTCTGGAAGAGCAGTGCCTCGGTCCCGATGTCGTCCACGTCGAACTTCGACAGCAGCTCGTCGGTGCCGACCATCTCTTCGAGGGCCGGCGATCCGACCCGCCGCCGGCACAGGGTGTCGACCAGGAACGAGGGCGTGCCGGTCTCGAACCAGTGGGCCTTGAACTCGCGGCGGTCGAAGAGCAGCAGGATGTCGTAGGGGTTGTAGACGGTCTCGCGCCCGCGCCAGTTGTAGCCGTCGTACCACTCGCGGACGGCGTCGCGGTCGAGCCCCGGCAGCTCGGCCGCGAATACGCCGTCCAGATCCGCGTCCGTGTAGCCGCAGACGGTCGAGTAGCGGGGATCGAGCGTGATGTCCTTCAGGCTGTTGAGCCCGGAGAACAGACTGACCTTCGAGAACTTGCTCACGCCGGTGAGGAACGCGAACCGGACGTGCGCGTCGCAGTCCTTGATGACGGCGTAGACGCCGCGCAGGAAGTCACGGTTGGACCGCGCCACGTCGGGCGCCTCAAGTGCGTCGAGGATCGGCTTGTCGTACTCGTCCACGAGGACCGCGACCCGCTGACCGTTCTTGTCGTGCAGCGCTTCAAGCACGGCGCCGAAGCGTCCGGGGACGGTGGCGTATTCCGGCGCGAGGCCCGCCCGCCGCTCGACGGCGGCGAGCTGCTCGGTCAGGCGTGCCTCCACCTGGTCCGGCCGCGTGAAGTCGCCGCTGCCGAAGCTCAGGCGCAACCACGGGGTGGCGAACCGACCAGTCCCACCGGCGGTGGATGTCGAGCCCCGCGAACAGCGGCTCGTTGCCCTCGAACAGCTCCTTCAGCGTGTCCAGGAACAGGCTCTTGCCGAACCGCCGCGGCCGGGACAGGAAGTAGTGCGTACCCTCGTCCAGCAGCGCGCGGACGTGAGCGGTCTTGTCCACGTAGTAGCAGTCGCGCTCGCGGAGCGTGCTGAACGTCTGAATGCCGATGGGCAGCTTGCGTCTGGTCATGCCGGTGTTCGGATCCCGTCTGGTTGGGCCCAGAAGGTGACCAGGGTGTGGTTCATGAAGCGCCTGCGTCCGACTCTCTATCTACCGCGTGCTGAATGGTACCGTGGGCGAAGTGTCTCCTGGACGCTCCGTGCCCGACTCGTCGTCCCGTACCGTAGCGAACAGCCCCAGCCCGAAGTGGCTCCCGTATCCGATGGCCAGCGGCCCCTCGATCGCTTCCGGCAGCACGAGGTCGAGCAGGGCGCCGGCGGCGTCGGGCTGCGCCTCGCGGCCGCGGGACCGGAAGCGGTGGAAGTGGATCGCGCGGCGCGGGGTCCCGCCGACGTCGACGGTCTTCAGTTCCGCGACATCCACGCCAGCAGTGTCCAGCCCCCGGCGTGTCAGCAGGCGTCGAACCTCGCCCGCGTAGCCGGCCGCCTTCAGGTGACCGGACGCCAGGAACGGCGTCACGTTGCGCCAGCGTCTCGACGTGCCGAAGATGAGCGCGCCACCGGCGAAGTCGGCCGGGCAGCCGAAGCCCTCCAGCGCGAGCCGCCATTCCTTCACCGCGCCCGGCTCGGCGTCGACTGCTTCCGACCGTTGCTTCGGGGCCAGCCAGAGTCGGGTGATGCGGTCGAGTCGGGCCTGGACCTCCCGGGTCATGCCACCGGCGACGAATACGGACACGTGGTCGATCCAGCCATCGCCGTCAGCGTCCTCGGGCAGCCAGAACGCATGCCGGTGCGACGGGTCCTTCAGCGGTTTGCCGTCGGCGCCGCGGCCGGAGATCTCCCACGGCGCCAGCGGTCGGCGTTTACCGGTTTCGTCGGTCTCCCACCCGAACCGCGCAAGGGCGGCCCGCCGCATCAGCTCGCCAACCCGCACGGCGTCCTCGATGCGGGGCAACGGTCGGCCGGCGAGCAGGAAGCGGGCGACGGTGGGCAGATCGCGCGCGGCTCGGGAGGGGCGGCGCCCGGCGGCGCGGGCGGCGACGCCCGGAGCGGCCTCCGTCGCGCGCGCATAGACCACCTCGCGAGCCGCGGGGGGCCCCGGTCCTGGTAGTCGGCGGTGTCGAGCGCGAGCGCGTCCACGAGACGTTCGGGCAGCGTGTGCGCCTGCCGTCCCTTGCTCTTCAGCGCCTTGTCGATCTTCATCTCAATCGTGCGCTCGGTGGGAGGGCGCCCGGGAACCGCGAGCAACCGCTGTCGCATGTCGTCCATGATTCGCTGCCGCTCCGCCGCGTAGGCCGCGGGTGTGCGCGGCGCCAGCAGCCGCACGCGATCTCCTGCCGGGGTGCCGTCGAGCGGCGGTCGCGAGGGGGGCTCCGCACCGCTGGACCACGCGCTCCGCACGGGTTCTCCCGGAAGGGTCCCGTCGAGCGGCCGGCAGTTCGGGGCGCCGTCCCACTGGGCGAGCGCTTCGCAGTCCGTCCAGCTCTCGGCCCGGCCGAGGTAGCCGACGGCGCCGGCGAGATGGGAGGCGAACGCGAAGGCCTGAGCGTCCAGCGTCACCTGCGGCCATGCGGCGACCAGCGTCGAGCGTTCCGGAAGCCGCACGAACGCGTCGAAGACGAGCGTGGTCTTGGGCCGTCCCTTGTCGAGACCGCCGGTCGGCATGTAGTGGCGGGTGTGGGCGTGAATGGCGCCGCTCGGCAGGTGGTACTCGGGCAGTGTCCCGGCGAGCGTGTCGACCAGCCGCGCCAGGTGGTCGTCGGACCAGCGCGCCCGGTCGCCCTTGCGCCACCACGCGGCGATGAGCGCGCGCTGGAGGCGCCACGGCTCCGGAGGCCAAGCGACATCGGCCTCGTTGACGTTGCGGCCCCAGGGCGTCGCGTGGTAGCGGCCGGCGGGGAAGCGGAAGGCGAGGGCAAACATGCGCTCACTTCTCGTAGCGGACGGTGAGCACGCGGCTCTCGCCGAAGAGCCCCTGCGAGTCGACGGTCTCGATCAGCTCCGGCAGCGCCGATTCGATGTCGTCGAGGGCCGGCAGGTCGAACGCGTCGGGCCGGGTGACGGCGACCCCGTCGGTGTCGAGATCGCAGGCCGTTCGCAGCCGCAGGCCCTCCGCGAGGAACTTCCGGATCTTGAAGAGCGCAAGCAGTGTCAGCAGGCGCTCGACGTCCGCGCCCAACCCGAAGGCGCGGATCTGGCGCAGGTCGAGGTTGAAGTAGGCGGTGATCTCCTCGGCGACCCATTCGTCGCGCGCGAAGGGCACGTTGCCGAAGCCCTTGGCGGTGTCGCCCGAAGGATTCACCGAGTCGTTCTTGACGCCGCCGCTCGCGGCCACCTTCGCGTTCTCGGCCTCGACGAAGGCCGACAGGGACCTGGGCAGGCGCAACCGGCCGCCGGCCAGCTCCTTCTTGGCGAGGAAGATGCCGTGCAGCAGGGCGTTGGTGTCGAACTCCAGCAGCACCTTCGCCAGCTCGCGCAGATCGACCCGACCGACCTTCATGGCCGCCAGGCGCTTCTTCAGCAGGTCGACGACGGTCTTGTCCTTGCCCTCGAGGATGTAAGGCGAGTTGAGCCGGTGGGCCTCGATCAGCGAGTTGGTGAGCGGCTTGCCGGCCCCGTCGGTGACCTTCACGACGGGCAGTCCCCGGAGGGGCGCGACCCAGTCGTCGGCGACGCCGTCCCAGCAGACCGTCTCGAGGCGGTTGGCCATCGACTGCGCGCTCTCGACGAGCACTGTGCGTCCCCGTCCGTCCGGCGAGTCGTAGACGGCGTGGCCGAGGTTGGGGAATCCCGTCGGCTGGAATCTCGTGCCCTGCACCGGCTTGAGCCGCGCCTCGATGAGCAGGCGGGGAGCGTTGTCGAGTGCGGTGAGGTCAAGCGGCATGCGTCGTATCCTCCGTCACGTGGTCGTCGTCACTCGGGGTCCCCGGGCGCCTGGCCGCCGACGTCGAGCCCCCCGGTGGCGGTGGTCGCCGTCGCGCGGTCGTGGTCGTCGGTCGGGGCGCCCGGGTAGGCGCGCTCGATCAATGCGGACAAGCCCAGCCCACCGATGGGGATCAGGAGCGCCGCGGCGAGGCGGTCGGCCGGCACCGCGGCCCCTATGTGGCCGCCTTCGAAAGCTGTTCCCCGCGAGCGCGCGTCCGCGAACGGCGCCGGCAGGCCTGAGGCGCGAGCGCGCGCCAGGGCCAGCCGCACGGCGGCGTCGGCGGCCCGTCCGTCCCGGCTGTCGCCTCCGGCGCGGAGGCGTGCGACCAGCCCCGGCGGAACCGGCAGCCGTGCGGTCGGCGGCAGCGCCTCCACCGCGCGCAGCGCGGCGTCGGGCGTGAACAAGGGCTTGAGCGCCGCGTAGGCGAACGGAACCGGCGCGGCGCCGGTCTGCCCGGCCGCCGATCGGAGTCGCGTCGGCCGCGCCCACACTAGGCCCGCGAGCAGCGCGGCGCAGCGCGCGTCGTCGAAGTCGGCGGAGAGGAACGCCGCCACGTCTGCGAGGCGGGCGGCCGTCGCGCCCGCCAGCGGCTTGTCCTCCAGACCGCGGGTCGACGCCTCGACGAGCCGCCGTTCGAGCACAGAGATCAAGTTCCGAACGAGCGGGCCGGCGCCCCAGACCACCGTGGGCGGTGTGTCGCCGGCGGACCATGCGCGGTACCTGCCGAGGTTTCCGCGGTAGCGGAAACGCCCCTCGTCGAGTGGCGCGAAATGGGCGGCCATCGGCGGCGCGGCGCTCGCGCGCGCCCGCCCTGGCGCGTCGCCAGGGTCTTCGTCGCCCTGCTTTTCCCGCGCCGTCGGCGATTCACCATCGGCGCGGTCGTCGTCAGGACGCGCAGCCTCCGGTTCCTGCGCGTCCGTCTGCCGCGCGGGGTGAGCCAGGGCCGGCAGGCCGAGTGCGGCGAGCGCCGCCGCCACGCGGAACTCCGCGGTCCCGTCGTCGGCGCGTTGGAGCCAAGCGGACGAAAGCACCGGCGGCGGCGTAGCGATGGCCTTCCGCCCGCTCGGGCTGAGGGCAAGCCAGCCCGCAACGTGCCCGAGAGCGACGATTGCCCCCTCAACCTCTCGCGACTCTTCCTTTGCCGCCAGGAGTCCGAACAGGGCGTCTTCGAGGCGCTTGATGGCTCGCCGGGCGGCGCCCGGCTCCTCCTCGTTGCGTCCGACGCGGCGGACGCGCTCGAGCCAGCCGCCGGCATCTAGGTCCGCCACGAGCTGAGCTCCGGGCGAGGGCGCTGCCGACCGGCGCCCGATCGGCGTCGCCAGATATGTCCTTCCGGCCCGCATGAGGAAGCCGAAGCGCTCGAACGCACGGAAGCCGCGGCTGACGCCGAGGCTCGCTGCCGCCCGTGCGAAGTCGAGGCCGTCCCTGACCGTCCGTTCGTTCAGCACCGCGCGGCCCTCGCCGAGGAGGGAGTCGATTTCGAGAGAGCGCGCTGGAACCCGCTGCTCGACCTTCTGATTCTCGCGCATCCGCGGGGTACGCCCCCGCGGCCTCACTGAAGCCCACAGGTAGCGCGAGAGGGAGATCCTGACAGATGAGCATCCGCGGGGTACGCCCCCGCGGCCTCATTGAAGCCTCGCGACACGACCAGATCCCCCGCGTCCGGTTGCGCCGGCATCCGCGGGGTACGCCCCCGCGGCCTCATTGAAGCGCGAAGTCCACACGGGTGGCGCATCCGCGGGGTACGTCCCCGCGGCCTCATTGAAGCCTGAGGGGCCGGGGTACAGCCCCGCGGGGTCATTGTTCGGCGGGCATGTGCAATCACTTGTTGCGTATCCGCGGGATTTGCCTCGCGGCCTCGTTTTGCAGCCGACTTTTCTGCCAAGTGTTCCGCCGAAACCGGCCGACGATCAACGACAACCGCCGCGACAGGGTCCTTCATGATCGCGAATCCCGCGGCGAAACGGGCCGTGTGGCCGGCGCCCGGGGGATCGAGCATCAACGGCGCCCGCGCTCCACTTGCCTCAGCGCTTCACGCCGACTGAGGGCGGAGAGGTCGCCATGCTCTGCGATGAACTCGATCACCCACTCTGGATCGGTCTTCGAGAACTCGCGCAACGCCCAGCCGATGCCCTTCCGCAGGAAGAACTCCTCCTCGCCGATGGAGGACTCGATGACGTCGGCCAGCAGCTTCCTGTCCGTCGCCTGCTTGCTGCGCAGTTGCGCCAGGATCGCAGTGCGGCGCTTCCACACGTCGCCGGACCGCGCCCATCGGCGCAGCAGCGTCTTCGTCGGTCGCGGGTGGGCGGCCAGCATCGTGCCCATGGCGCGGCCGGCGATCGCGTCGACGTAGTCCCACCAGGCGCCGGTGACGACGAGTTCTTCGATCAGGGGGACGCGCCGCGGTTCGATCCAGCGCGAGCAGCGCGGCAGGTTCAGGAGCTCGACCGCCGCGTAGCGCTCCTCGCGGAACGCGGCCTGACGCCACAGGCCGAGGATGGCCGCCTCCCACGCGTCCGCGTCAGGCAACGGATGGGTCCTGAACGCCGACGCCGCGATCCGCCGGCATTGCGGGACGACCACGCCGAGGAACGGCATCTCCGACTTCATGTACGCTTGCTGTTGCGGTGCTCTGTCGGGGTCGGCGGCGGCGCGCAGCGCGGCGCCGATGGCGTTACGGATGTCGGATGTAGTTGGCATGAGCGAGTCCGTCGATTGTGACGTCGCCGGCGCAACACCCCGCGTCGGCCGCGACGCCGTTGTCGCGAGGGATGGTGGACGGAATGATCGGACATTTGTCGCTCGACATGGTGTTGATTGCGGGCCTCGGGGCCGGAGCTCTCTTGTCGTGGCTGGCCGGTGCGTTCGGCCGGCGGTTCCCGGTTGGCCGGCAAGGTGGGGGCTCTGGTCGACACGTCCGGGGGCGCTTCGAATCGGTCGAAGAACCGCCGTCGTGATGCGCGTGGCGCGCAGGTCGCTTCGTCACGGCGACCCGCGTCGTCCACGCGGAGGGATCTCCGGCGGCGTAATCGAGAATGGCCCGGTCGGCGGTGAGGAGACCAGGAGACGTCCGAGCATCGTGCGCCGGGACGAGTGCGAGCGGCTGGGGGTGCTTTCGGCGCCGCCTGAAGCTCGTGAACCGTTCGGGCAGAGCCGGACCGGCCCGGTTGGGGAGGATGGCCGGAATCGAATTGGTGCGGAAGGGGGGATTTGAACCCCCATGAGCCATTGGCTCGCTAGCCCCTCAAGCTAGTGCGTCTGCCAGTTCCGCCACTTCCGCAACTTGGGTGGGACGATCTCTACCGAGGCTCTTCCGGCGCGTCGGCCGGCTCCTCGGCGTCGGCGTCGGGCTCTGCCACGTCGTCCTCGGCGAGGGCGGCCGGGGCGGCGGCGTCGGCCGGGGCCGTCACCGGTGCCGGCTGGAAGCCGGGGCCGTCCACGCCGCTCAGAAGCGAGGACTCGCCGCGCTGGCCGATGATGGCGAGGGTCATCGACCCGACCATGAACAGGGCGCCGAGCACGGTGGTGGCGCGCGTCAGCACGGTGGCGCTCGAGCGGGCGCCGAACGCGGCGTCGCTGCCGCTGCCGCCGAACGCGGCCTGCAGCCCGCCGCCCTTGCCCTGCTGCATCAGCACGACGACGACCAGGAACAGGCAGACGAACACGTGCGCGGCGGTGAGGAGAATGCTCAGCATCGTCCCTCCATTATACGGCTATTTGGGCGGCCGGCTGGCCGCCACGATCTCGGCGAAGGCGGCGGGGTCGAGGCCGGCCCCGCCGACGAGGGCGCCGTCGACGTCGGGCTGCGCCATCAGGGCGGCGGCGTTGCCGGGCTTGACGCTGCCGCCGTAGATGATGCGGCAGGCGGCGGCGGCGTCGCCGCCGAAGTGGGCCGCGAGCCGGGTGCGGATGCGGCGGTGGGCGGCGTCGGCCTGATCGGGGGTGGCGACGCGGCCGGTGCCGATGGCCCAGACCGGCTCGTAGGCCACGACGGCGTCGCCGGCCCGGGCCGGCAACAGGCCCGCGAGGCCTGATTCGATCTGGCGGTCGAGCACGTCGAACGTGCGATCGGCCTCGCGTTCCTCCAGGGTCTCGCCCACACAGACGATGGGCGTCAGCCCCGCCGCGGTGGCGGCGCGGGCCTTGGCGTTGACGCCGGCGTCGGTCTCGCCGAAGAGTTGGCGGCGCTCGGAGTGGCCGATGATGACGGCGCTGACGCCGCACGTCTTGAGCATGGGCAGGCTGACCTCGCCGGTGAAGGCGCCCCGCGGCTCGGCGTGGACGTTCTGCGCCGCCACCGCGATGCGGCCGCCGGCCCCGAGGCCGGTCAGCGCGTCGACCAGCGCGGTCAGGGCGGGGAATGGCGGGGCGAGGACGATGTCCACGTCGGCGGCGTCACGGACGCGCGGCACGAGCTCGCCCGCGTAGTCGACGGCCTCGCCGACGGTCTTGTGCATCTTCCAGTTGGCGGCAACGAAGGGGCGTCTGGTCATGGTCAGCTCCCTTTCCCGCCCCCCGCGTCGGGCAGCGCGGCGACGCCGGGCAGCGTGCGGCCGCCAAGGAACTCGAGCGACGCGCCGCCGCCGGTCGAGACATGCGTGATGCGCTCGGCGACGCCGGCCCGGTGCACGGCGGCGACCGAGTCGCCTCCCCCCACGATGGAGGTCGCGGGGCTGGCCGCGACGGCGCGGGCGACGGCGAGGGTGCCCGCGGCGAAGGGCGGGATCTCGAACACCCCCATCGGTCCGTTCCAGAGGACGGTGCGGGCGGCGGCCACCGCCGCGCGGTAGCGGTCGACGGTCTCGGGGCCGACGTCGACCCCGAGGCGGTCGCCGATGGCGGGGTCGTCGACAGCGATGGTGGCGTGGGCGGCGCCGGCGTCGAGCCTGTCGGCGACGACGTGGTCGCCCGGCAGCTCGAGGCGCACGCCGTGGGCGTCCGCGACCTGCTCGATGCCGCGGACGGTGTCGACGAGGGCGTCCTCGACCAGCGAGCGGCCCACCGGGAGCCCGCGCGCCTTCAGGAACGTGTAGGCCATGGCGCCGCCGACGAGGAGGGCGTCGAGGCGGGGCAGCAGGTTCTCGATGACCTCGAGCTTGCCCGAGATCTTGGCGCCGCCGAGGATGCCGACGAAGGGCCGCGGCGGCGAGGCGAGGAGCGCCCCGAGATGCTCGAGCTCCTCCATCATCAGCAGCCCCGCCGCGGTGTCGGCTGCCTGGCTCACGACGCCGACCGTCGAGGCGTGGGCCCGGTGCGCGGCCCCGAAGGCGTCGTTGACGTAGGCGTCGCACGGGGCGGCCAAGGCGGCCGCGAACCCGGGGTCGTTGGCCTCTTCCCCGGCGTGGAAGCGCAGGTTCTCGAGCAGGACGACGCCGCCGGGGCCGGCCTCGGCCAGGGCGGCGGTCACGGACTCGCCGACGGCGTCGGGCGCGAAGACCACCGGGCCGTCGAGCAGCTCGGACAGGCGCGCCGCGACCGGCCGCAGCGTGAAGGCGGGATTGGCGGCCCCCTTGGGGCGGCCCAGGTGCGAGCAGACGAGGAGCGTCGCGCCGCGGTCCAAGGCCAGCCTCAGCGTGGGAAGGGCAGCTCGGATTCGGGTGTCGTCGCCGATGACTCCGTCGCGCAGCGGGACGTTGAAGTCGACGCGCACGAGCAGTCGGCGCCCGTCCAGCTCGAGGTCGCGGATGGTTCTCTTGGGCACGATTCCCAGGGGTCGTCGGCGCGAACCGGGGGCTCGCGGTGCTTCCGCCTCCCCGGCTACAGCCCCTTGTCGGCGAGGAACCCGATGAGGTCGACGCACCGGGACGAGTAGCCCCACTCGTTGTCGTACCAGGACAGCAGCTTGACGAAGTCGCCTTCCATCACCCTCGTGTACGAGCCGTCGACGATGGACGAGTGGGGGTTCCCCTTGAAGTCGATCGAGACCAGGGGGTCGGTCGCCACTTGGAGGATACCGCTCAGGGGGCCGTCGGCGGCGGCGGTGAAGGCCGCGTTGACGGTGTCGGCGGTGGCGGGCCGCTCGACCTGGGCGACGAGGTCGACCACCGACACGTTCGGGGTCGGCACCCGCATGGCGATGCCGTCGAGCTTGCCCTTGAGCTCGGGCAGCACCTCGCCCACCGCGACGGCGGCGCCGGTGGTGGTGGGAATCATCGAGAGCCCCGCCGAACGAGCCCGGCGCAGGTCCTTGTGAGGGAGGTCGAGGAGCTTCTGGTCGTTGGTGTACGCGTGCACCGTCGTCATCCACCCGCGCTTCAGGCCGAACTGCTCGTGCAGCACCTTGGCGACGGGGGCGAGGCAGTTGGTGGTGCACGAGGCGTTCGAGATGATGCGGTGGCGGTCGGGGTCGTAGCGGTCGTGGTTGACGCCGAGCACGACGGTCAGGTCGGGCTGCTTGGCGGGGGCGGTGACGACGACCCGCCGGGCCCCGGCTGCGAGGTGCTTGGCGGCGTCGTCGCGCTTCGTGAAGAGGCCGGTCGACTCGAGCACGACCTCGACGCCCATCTCGCCCCAGGGCAGGTTGGCGGGGTCGCGCTCGGCGGTGACGCGGAAGCGGTGGTCGCCCACCCGGATGCCGTCGTCGTCGACCGCCACCTCGTCGCTGAGGTTGCCCAGCACCGAGTCGTACTTCAGCAGGTGGGCGAGGGTTCCGGCGTCGGTGATGTCGTTGACCGCCACGATCTCGATGCCGTCCGCGCCCCTCGACGCCCGCATGATGTTGCGGCCGATGCGGCCGAATCCGTTGATGCCTACTCGTGTCGCCATGCCGTGTCTCGACTTTCCTCCGGGGCGGCGCGCCTCCGCCCGGCGTGCCCCCTGATCGCGGTTCACAAACGATCTATTGTAGGTTATGGCGCGGCGGTCCGGTCAAACCGCCGAGCGGTTCCCGGGGGCAGCCCGCGGGGGCGAGGGCGCCCGGACCTGGTCCTGGGGGAGCAACCGGGAACGTGGTCGTGTCGGGCCAGGGCGGGGGCGCGGACCTGACCCCGGGCAGACCTCGGCCGAACCCGGCGTTGCGGCGGGAGCGCGGAGCCGGTGGTGCGTCGCGGCTCGAGCACAGCGAGTTCTGCCACGGCTACGGACGCTCCCGAAGACTCCGAACGGCCCATCGATGCACCTCCTGTACAGCGCGGCCATCGTCTGCTACGCCCTGTCGATGTCCCCGCGCCTCCTGTACGAGGCGGTGCGCCACGGCAAGTACGTCGGGACGGTGCGGGAGCGCTGGGGACATCTGCCGGACGGGATCGACCCGGGGGGGCGGCCGTCGATCTGGATTCACGCGGTGTCGGTGGGCGAGGTGCAGGCCGCCCGCACCCTGATTCCCGGGTTGCGCGACCGCTATCCCGGCCATCGGCTGTGGCTGTCGACGACCACCCGCACCGGCCGGGCGGTCGCCGCCGGCATCGAGGCGGTCGACGGACTGTTCTACTTTCCCCTCGATCTGCCGCCCGCCGTCGACCGCGTGCTGGACCGCGTGCGGCCGGTGCTGTTCGTCGCGGTGGACACCGAGCTATGGCCCAACCTGCTGCGGCGCTGCGCCCGGCGCGGGGTGAGGACGATGCTCGTCAACGGGCGCATCTCCGACCGGTCGTATCCGCGCTACCGGCTGGTGCGGCGGTGGTTCCGGCGCGTGCTGGCCGACGTGGACCGGTGCTGCGCCCAGAGCGACGAATCGGCCCGGCGCCTCGTCGACCTCGGCGCGCCGGCCGACCGGGTGGTCATGACTGGGAACCTGAAGTTCGACGCGCTGCCGGCGCCGCGCCCCGGCCCCCGGTCCCGGGACGACGGCCTCCCGCGTTCGCTCGGCCTCGCCCCGGACCGGCCGGTCCTCGTGGCCGCGAGCACGCACACCGGCGAGGAGGGGCCGGTGCTCGACGCCTTCCGGCGGCTGCGGGTCCGCGTGTCCGGCCTCGCCCTCGTGCTCGCGCCGCGGCATCCCGAGCGCGGCGACGAGGTGGCCGCGCTCGCGACGGGGCGCGGACTCACGGCGGTGTGCCGCAGCCGCCTGCCCGAGGACGGCGCGGGGCGGGCCGACGTCGTCGTGCTCGACACGGTGGGCGAGCTGGCCGCGCTGTTCCCGGTCGCCACCGTCGTCTTCGTGGGGGGGAGCCTGGTGCCGGTGGGCGGGCACAACGTCATCGAGCCGGCGGCGTGGGGGCGGCCGGTGGTGTTCGGGCCGCACATGGAGAACTTCGCCGAGGTCGCCGAGCTGTTCATCGCCCACCGGGCCGCCCTCCGGGTCTCCCGGGCCGCGGAGCTGGAGCCGGCGCTGGCCGGGCTGCTGGCCGACCCGCGGCAGCGCGCCGAGCTGGGGACCGCGGCCCGGTCCCTCGTCGAGGCGAACCGGGGCGCCGCCGCGCGCAGCCTCGCCGAGATCGCGGCGGTGCTGCCGCCGCCCGGCCGCCCCGCGCCGGCGGAACCGCCGGGTGCGGGGCTCGGCTGAAGAGTATCGGGACCCGTGACCGCGAACGCCGCGGCTCGCCGGGTGCCGGGCCCCGATGACGAGATCGGGACCCGGGCGACCGCGGATCGCGGCCGGCAGGATCGGGGCCGCTGACGAGGGCAGGATCCTGCTGCGATTGCTCAGTCGCCTGTACGACACAGCCGCGTGGCGGCGCCGGCGCTGGTACGGCCGCCGCCCCGAGGCCCGCCGCCGGCTCGCGCGGCCGGTCGTCAGCGTGGGGGGCCTCGGGGCCGGCGGCAGCGGCAAGACGCCGCTGGTCGCCGCGCTGGCCCGCATGCTGGTGGAGATGGGGGAGCGGCCCGCCGTTCTGAGCCGCGGCTACGGGCGCGCCGATCCGGTCGAGGGGGCGGCGGTGATATGCGACTTCGAGGGGACCGTGGGCAGCCTCGCCGTCGCCGGCGACGAGCCGTGGATGCTGGCCCGGGCCCTCGACGGGGTCGCCGTGGTCGTCGCGGAGGACCGCCACCTCGCGGGTCGCCTCGCCGAGACCCGGCTCGGGGCCACCGTGCACGTGCTCGACGACGGGTTCCAGCACCTGACGCTGGCCCGCGGCACCGACCTCGTCCTGCTGTCGGCCGCGGATCTCGACGACCCGCGGGTGCTGCCAGCGGGGCGGCTGCGCGAGCGGCTGGCCACGGCGCGCCTTGCCGACGCCTTGCTCCTGGTCGACGTGCCGGCGGACCGCCGAGCCCGGGTGGAGGCCGAGCTGCAGCCGGCCCGCCTGTTCCAGGTGCGGCGCCGGTCCGGCACCGTCCGGGTGCGCCGGCCGGGCGGCGGGGGCGACGGGCTCGACGCGGGGTCGCGGGTCGCCGCGGTGGCCGGCATCGCGCGTCCAGGGCGGTTCTTCGACGACCTGCGCGCGGCGGGTTTCGATGTCGTGCACACCATGGCCTTCCCCGACCATCATCGGTACGGGCGGCACGACGCCGGTCGCATCCAGGAGCAGGCCCGGCGCGCGAGGGCGCGGGCGATCGTGACGACCGACAAGGACTTCGTCCGGCTCGAGCCGTGGCTGCCGTTCGACCCGGTCCTGGCGACGATGCCCCTGACCTGCACGGTGACCCCGGAGGCGCCGTTCCGCGCCTTCATCGCCGGGCGGCTCGCGGCCGAGCGGAGCGGGTCGCGGTGACGGCGGGAGCGCCGCGTCGGATGCGGCCGGTCCGCCATCGCGCGGAGTACGCGGCGGTGCGGGCGGTGCAGCTGGCGGTGCGCGCGATGCCACGCCGCTGGGGGGCGGGGCTGGGCGGCGGGCTGGGGTGGCTGTTCCACCGCTGGGACCACCGCCGCCGGAACACGGCGACGGCCAACGTGCGGGCGGCCCTGCCGGAACGGACCGACGACGAGCGGCGCGCCATCGTGGCGAGCGCGTTCGCGAGCGTCGGCCGCCACGTGATCGAGTTGCTGCGGTTCGACGCGATGCGCGTCGAGGACATGATGGCGCTGGTCGAGTTCGAGGGGGCCGAGCACGTGGAGCGGGCGATGGCGGCGGGCCGCGGCGCGATGTTCTTCACGGGGCACTTCGGGTTCTGGGAGCTGCACGTCATGGCCCACGCGGTCCGCTTCGAGCCGATCGTGATGGTGGCGCGCACGTTGGACAACCCGCGGCTCGAGGCGATGATCGAACGGGTGCGGACGCGGGTCGGGACCCGGGTGGTCCCGCGGCAGGGGGCGGTGCGGGGGCTGTTGCGCGGTCTGCGCGAAGGCCGCCCGGTCGGCATGATGGTCGACCAGCACATGCAGGACCGCAGCGCGGTGACGGTGGACTTCCTCGGCCGGCCCGCCTCGGCGACCTCGGCGGTCGCGGCGCTGGCCCTGCGCGCGGGGGCGCCGGTGGTTCCGGTGTTCACGCTGCCGGTCGATGGGGGGCGCTACCGCGTGGTCTACGAGCCCCCGGTCCAGGCGCCCGACCCCCGCCGCCCCGACGCCGCCCAGGTCCTGACCCAGCGGTGCACCGACGTGCTCGCGTCCCACGTGCGGCGGCGGCCCGAGCTGTACCTGTGGATGCACCGGCGCTGGCGCCTCGCCGACGCGCCTTCGGACGCCGCGCCCCGAACGGGTTCGGGGGCTTCGCCGGTTGCCGCGGCCGGGCGACGGCCGGTCCGTTGAACCGGGCGCCGCAGCCCCGCCCGGTAGCGAGACGGGTGCGGGCGAGCCTCGAACGGGAGCGGGGGAGGTGGGCGGCGAGGTGGCGGCAACGGGAGCAGTTGCCGCGCAATCGGGAGGGGAACGCTGGTCAGGTGGAGAGGTTCAGCTCCGGTGCAACCCCGGCGTGTTGACGTGCGCGTTGAAGCCGGTCTCCAGCGTTTCCACCTTGCCCTGCAAGCGGTTGAACTTGTTGTTGAGCACGATGACGCCGGTCGCGGCAGCCAAGGCGCCGAGTGCGGTCACGAGGTCGATGGTCAACTGAACGACTTCCATCGTGTGAATGTTATCACATGACCAGAGTGTTTTGTGCGATAGATAGGTTCCGCACGGCGTGCCGAGTCCCCGCGGGCACCGGCGGCCGGGGAGCTGGACACCGATGCGCCTGCTGGTACGGACCCCGAACTGGCTCGGCGACGTCGTGATGGCGTTGCCGGCGTTGGCGGCGCTCCGGGCCCACTACCCGGAGGCGGCCCTCGCGGCGGCGTGCCCCGGGCCGCTGGCGCCCCTGCTCTCGGCCGCGCCGGGGGTCGACGAGGTGGTGGGGGTGCCGCGCGGCGGGGCGGGGGCGCGGCGCGGCGAGGTGGCGGCGCTGCGGCGCGGCGGATTCGACGCGGCGCTGCTGCTGCCCGGCTCGTTCGGATCCGCATGGATCGCCCGGCGGGCGGGTATTCCCGAGCGCTGGGGGTTCGCGGGGCAGTGGCGGCGGTCGCTGCTGACCCGCGCGGTGACGCCCCCGGGCCGTCGCGGCGGTCCGGTGCATCAGGTGGACCGCTACCTGGCGCTGGTCCGCGGCCTCGGCATCGCGCCGGTCGCCGCCGAGCCCCGCCTCGAGGCGCCGGCCGCCCTGCGGGAGCGCGCCCGCATGCTGCTCGCCGCGGCCGGCGGTGACGACGGGCGGCCGCTGGTGGGCATGGCGCCGGGGGCCGCCTACGGCCACGCCAAGCGGTGGCCGCCGGGGCGCTGCGCCGGCGTGGCGGCACGGCTGGTTGGGGACTTCGGCGCGCGCGTCGTGCTGCTCGGCAGCGCGCACGACCGGGACGCCGGCCATGCGATAGAATCCACCCTTGCGGCCGACGTCCGGCGGGGCCCCGGTTTCCTGAACCTGATCGGGCGGACCGATCTTCGGCAACTGATCGGCCTGCTCGCCACGTGCCGGACGCTGATTGCCGGCGACTCCGGGGCGATGCACCTGGCGGCGGCGCTCGGGGTGCCGGTGACCGCCATCTTCGGCCCCACCGACGAGCGCCTGACCGCGCCCGTCGGCGGACACGCGGTGCTGACGCATCCCGTGTGGTGCCGCCCCTGCTTCTTCCGCGATTGCCCTATCGACCATCGGTGCATGACGCGCATCTCCGAGGCCGAGGTCCTCAACGCGGCCGCGAGCCGGCTCCCGGGCGGCGCGGAGACGGGGCGCCGCGACGCGCCCGGAGGCGGACGAGCCGTGATGAGTCCGTCCGACCCCCGCCGCCGGCTGGTCCGATGATCCTGCCCTCCATTCAGCCGGGACCCGGTGACGAGGCGCTGCGCGCCCGTCTCGGCGATCTCGTCGGGTCGTTCGGGCGGCCCAGCATCGCGGTGGTCGGCGACCTCATCGCCGACGAGTTCATCTACGGCCGCATCGACCGGGTGTCGCGCGAGGCCCCCGTGCTCATCCTCAAGTACGACGCCACCGAGGTGCGGCCGGGGGGTGCGGGCAACGCCGCCCGCAACGTGGCCGCCCTCGGGGCGGAGGCCCGGCTCGTGGGTCTCGCCGGGCGGGACGATGCCGGCCGCCGCCTCGTCCGGAGCTTCCCGCGCGGCCTGGCGAGGACCGGCCTCGTCCGCTTGCCGGGCTATCGGACGCCGACAAAGACCCGCATCCTCGCGGGGGGGATCCACTCGGCCCGGCAGCAGGTGGTGCGGTTCGACCGGGAAGGGTCGGCGATCACGCCGGAGGCGCGGGACGCAGTGGCCCGGGCGGCGGCGGATGCGGTTGCGGGATGCGACGCGGTAGTGGTTTCCGACTACGGGACCGGGTTGATCACGCCGCGGTTCGTGGCCGGGCTCAAGCGCCGCCTGCCGCGCCGGAAGCGCGGTCCCGCGGTGCCGGTGCTGCTCGACTCGCGGTACGGGGTGCTGGAGCACCGCGGGCTGACGGTGGCGGTTCCCAACGAGTCGGAGGTCGAGCACGTCCTCGGGTGGGCGGTCGGCGAGGACCCGCGGGCCCTCGAGCGGGCGGGGCGCGCCATCCTCGAGCGCACGGGGATGCAGGCGGTTCTGATCACCCGCGGGAGCCGGGGGATGGCCCTGTTCGAGCCAGGGCGCCCGACCCAGCACATCCCCATCCACGGTCCGGACGAGGTCACCGACGTCACCGGCGCCGGCGACACGGTGATTGCCACCATGGCGGCGGCCCTGAGCGTGGGCGCCTCGTGCCTCGAGGCGGCGCTCCTCGCCAACTACGCGGGGGGGCTCGTCGTCATGAAGCGCGGCACCGCGGTGGTCACCGCGACCGAGCTGCTGCGGGCGGTGGAGGACGACCTGCCGTGACCACGGCGAGGCGGAGCGCGCCGGGAGGCATCGTCACCGAGGCCGAGCTCCTGGAGCGCGTGCGCGCCGATCGCGCGGCCGGCCGCACCATCGCGTTCGCCAACGGCTGCTTCGACGTGCTGCACGTCGGTCACGCGCGGTACTTCGCCGGCGCCGCCGCCTTGGCGGACCGTCTGGTGGTGGCGGTCAACGACGACGCCTCGGTGACCGCGTTGAAGGGGCCGGGCCGGCCGGTGCAGACGGCGGCCGACCGGGCCGAGCTGGTGGCTGGGTTCGCCGCCGTCGACTACGTCGTCGTGTTCCCGGATGCGACGGCGGGCCGGCTCCTGGCCCTCGTCGAGCCCGAGGTGCACTGCAAGGGGCCGGACTACACGGTCGACACGGTGCCGGAGCGCGACGTGGTCCGCGCCTACGGCGGGCGCACCGTCATCGTCGGAGACGGCAAGAAGCACTCGACCCGCGACCTCGTGACCCGCATCCGCATGGCGCCGGAGTCGGCCCGGTAGGAGTCTGCGCCGTAGAACGGCGAGGACTCCTGGGGGGTTGGTTGGGCGCCAAGCGGAGCCGTCAGGCGACGATTGGCGGGCGAGGAGCTCGCCCCGCGGCGGAGCGGCGGGATACCTTTCCGGGCCGGCCGGTGCCGGAGCAGCCATGCGAGCCATCCTCATCGTCCGCCTCGGCGCCTTGGGCGACGTCGTGCACGCGTTGCCGGTGGCGGCGGCGCTGCGGGACCGGTTCCCGGCGGCTCGCATCGACTGGGTCGTCGATGAACGGTACCAGGACGTGCTGGGCCTGACGCCGGTAGTGGACCGGCGCATGGTGCTCCGTTCCCGGTCGCTGCCGGTCTGGCGGCGGATCGCGGAGCTGCGCCGCGAGCTCGCGGGCGGCGCCTGGGACGTTGCCGTCGACGTGCAGGGGCTGTTGAAGTCCGCGGTGGTCGCCCGGTCGAGCGGGGCGCTCCGGGTGCTGGGCTTCGCCGCGCGGCACCTGCGTGAGCCGCCGGCCCGGTTCTTCTACACGGAGACCTGCGATCCGGGGGACGCCGTGCACGTCACCGACAAGAACTTGGCCCTCGCGGGCCATCTCGGCGCGTCGACCGCCGGCCGGCGCTTTCCGATCGAGGTGCCGGCGTCCGCCGCCCTCGACGCGGTGCGCCGGTTGCCCGGGGTCGGCGAGGGGCCGTTCGCGGTCCTCAACCCCGGCGCCGCGTGGCCCAACAAGCGCTGGGCCCCGGCCCGGCTGGCGAAGGTCGCCGAGTGGTTGCGGGAGGCGCACCGGCTGCCGTCGTTGGTGACGTGGGGTCCCGGCGACGAGGCGCTGGCCGCGGCCGTCGTCGAGGGCTCGGACGGCGCCGCGCGGCTCGCCCCGCCGACCCGCGTGGTCGATCTGGCCGCCATCCTGCGGGCGGCGTCGGTGGTGGTGTCCGGCGACACCGGGCCGCTGCATCTGGCCGCGGCGGTGGGAACCCCGGTGGTCGGCCTCTTCGGTCCGACCGATGCGCGCCGCAACGGGCCGTGGGCGCCGGGGGACGCTGCCGTGTCGCGCTTCGAGCACTGTCGCTGCCGGTGGCGGCGGCGCTGCCGGGCCGCGCGCCGGTGCCTCGACGACGTCACGGTGGACGAAGTCACCGCCGCCCTCGCGTCGTGGCTCGACGCGTCATGACGGGCGAAGCGCCGGCCCCGTTCCGCGGCGGCGTTGAGGCATCGCCGCGCTGGGTCTTCTGGGTGGCGCGTTCCCGCGTGGCCGCGGGCTTCGGGGTGGCGGCGGCGGCGTTCTGGCTCGCGCGCCCCTCCTGGTGGTCGCTCGGCCTCGGCGCCGCGGTCGGTCTCGCCGGGGCGTGCCTGCGAGGATGGGCGGCCGGGCATCTCGAGAAGGGGGTGGAGGTAACGACGTCGGGACCCTACCGGTGGATGCGGCATCCGCTGTACGTGGGCTCGACCCTCCTGGGGCTCGGCTTCGCGACGGCCGCGCGCCATCCCGTCGCCGCGCTCCTCGTCGTCCTCTATCTCGCGGTGTCGCTGTCGCAGGCGGCGCGCTTCGAGGAGGCGAGGCTGCGGGCCGAGCTCGGCGACGCTTACGACCGCTACGCGCGGGGGACGGCCGCGGCCGGCGACCGGCGGTGGTCGCCGGCCCGAGCCGCCCGCAACCGCGAGGGGCAGGCCCTGGCCGGGGCCCTCGCGGCGCTGGCCCTGCTGGGGCTGAAGGCGTTGCTCTCGGGCTGAGCCAGGGCCGGTCTCGCGACGCGTTTTCAGGCGAGGCCGTTCTGCACTATAATGGGTCGGTTGCGTCGGGTTGCGGGACGAGAACCGGGAGCCGGGCGGTTAGCTCAGTGGGTAGAGCGCCGGCTTTACACGCCGGTTGTCACAGGTTCGAGTCCTGTACCGCCCACCAGCCGGCGCTCGCCCCTGTCGGCGGCGAGCGGCGGCCAGCCCGGTGACGCGGGCCGGGTGGGCGCCGCACACGAGAATCCGGCCGTCACCCCGGCGGGCGGACATGCGGCTCGGGCGCCTACGACGCGGGGTCGTAGTTCAGCTGGTTAGAACGCCGGCCTGTCACGCCGGAGGTCGCGAGTTCGAGTCTCGTCGGCCCCGCCATTCCGCCCTCCTCGCGAGACCTCACGGGCGCCCGAGGATTCCCGGCAAGAGCCTGCCCCGAGCGGGCCTTTCGGCCCGTATAGGCGTTTTCCCCGTTTGCGCCTGTCCGGTCGCGCCGAATCGCCGTCACGTGCATGCGTCACCTGCGCATCCGCGTTGTAGACTGCTACGATGTCGCGTCGTGACGATGCGGAGGGGAGACCGTCTGCATCACGCTGTTCCTCTCCAGCGGGTGCGAGTCCCGCCTCGGTAAGCGCCGGAGCGCCGAGTAGCAGGCCCCAGGCACGGCCGGAGACGGCCGTGGCCCGAGCGGGGTGTCAGAAGCCTCTTCGGAGGGAGCAAGTCCGTGGGCCGCAACATGAAGTGAAGCCTGCAGCCTCGACACAGTTACAACCCGAGAGCCGAGCCGCTCATCTCACGGCGAAGGCCACGTCTCCCGCGCCCCGGTCCGGCGGCGCACGTGCGGGGGGTCTCGGCGGGGTACGGGGAGCAGCACGCGGACACGGAGAGGGACGGAACACGAGAGGCCCGTCTGCGCAGCCCGGGTCGGGGCAACGCGGCCTGCATAAGCCGAAGGTGAAAGCGGGCGCGGCGCAGCGGGAGTCCGAGGGGGCCATAGTACCGGTGAGGGCCGTGCAGCAGAACGCGGCCGGAGGGAAGGGCCCCTGCGGTGGGCATGGCGTTGGCGCGAGGACGCGCGAGGGCATGGCCGGCGAGACCGGACCCAACTCCCCCGGGAGGCGTACGTCTCCCGCCAAAGTGCGCCAATTGCAACGACGCCTCTGGGCCGCGGCCAAGCGGTCCCCGGGTCGGCGCTTCCACGCCCTGATGGACCGGATCTGGAGGGATGACGTCCTCCGGGAGGCGTGGCGGCGGGTGAAGCGGAATCGTGGCTCGGCGGGCGTCGACTCGGAGACGCTGGCCGAGATTGAGCAGCGCGGTGTCGATGAGTTCCTCGCGGAGCTCGGCGCGGCGTTGCGGGCGGGGACGTATCGGCCGCAGCCGGTCCTGCGGCACTACATCCCCAAGGCCGATGGCCGACGGCGACCGCTCGGGATACCGACGGTCCGCGACCGGGTGGCGCAGATGGCCGCGACGCTGGTGTTGAGCCCCATCTTCGAGGCGGACTTCCGGTCCTCGTCGTATGGATTTCGACCGAAGCGGAGCGCGACGCAGGCGCTGGAGGTTCTTCGCGTCCGCGGGGCGCGTGGGGGCAGCCATGTGCTGGACGCCGACATCCGCGACTACTTCAGCCGCATCGACCGACCGAAGCTGCTGACGCTGGTTCGCCAGCGCGTCTCGGACCGGCGTGTCCTCCGTCTGCTGCGGCTGTGGCTCGCGGCGGGGGTGATGGAGGCGGGGCAGGTGCGACGGACCCTGGCGGGGACACCGCAGGGGGGCGTCATCTCACCGCTGCTGTCGAACATCTTCCTGCATGTCCTCGACCGGGTCTGGGAGGACCGGTGGGCGCACCTCGGTACGCTGGTGCGCTACGCGGACGACTTCGTGGTGATGTGCGACACGAAGGCGGCCGTCGAGGCGGCCCGAGAGCGGGTGGGCTTGGCCTGACGGATGGCCGTGAGGGCTTCGATTTCCTGGGGTGTCATCTGCACAAGCGCATGAGCGGTCCCATCTGGGCACGGTCGCGGCGATGCGTGTATTACCTGCACCGATGGCCGTCTCGCCGTGCGATGAAGCAGGTGCGAGCCCGCGTGCGGGCGCTGACCCCTCGAGGCCGCTGTCACGCGGACCTGCGTCTGGCCATCGCGGACGTGAACCGGGTTCTTCGCGGGTGGGGGCAGTATTTCCGGACGGGAAATGCGGCAAACCACTTCGTTCAGCTCGACCAGTACGTGGAACGGCGCCTGCGCGGCTTGCTCCTGAAGCGTGCGGGGTCGCGTCTGGCGGCTGGTCGAGTGCAGGCCTGGAATCGTCCGTTCTTCGAGGCCTTGGGGCTGGTCCGCCTGCGCGGCACGATTCGATATCCGGGGGTGGTGCATGCTGCGACCTGAAGTCCACCTGGTAAGCCGTGTGCGGGAAATCCGCACGCACGGTTTGAACGGGGGTCTTGCTCTCAGCCGGTCGGTTTCCTCGACCGGCGCCAAGTAGGATCTACCAATGGACTTGGAGGGCGCGCCGTGAGGCTCGGCGCGGTCCGGGGCCATGCTGCGGTTCGCCGCCTGCTGGCCCGGGCGGTCGCGCGGGATCGGCTGCCGCCGAGCCTGGTGCTGTCGGGCCCCGACGGCGTCGGCAAGCGGCAGGTCGCGGTGGGCCTGGCCGAGCTGCTGAACTGCGAGGCGGTTCGCGATGCCGGGGCCGGCGCCCGCGCTCCCGAGAGCTGCGGGGAGTGCCCCACTTGCCGGCGGATCGCCCGCGGGGTGCATGCCGACGTGCTCGCGGTCGCGCCCGGCGACACCGGGACGATCAAGGTCGACGCGGTGCGCGGGGTGGTCGAGCAGGCCGCGTACCGTCCGTTCGAGGGGCGCCGCCGCGTCGTCATCGTCGACGACGCCGACCGGCTGGTAGCCGAGGCGCAGAACGCACTGCTCAAGACCCTCGAGGAGCCGCCCCCGGCCTCGGTGTTCCTGCTCGTGACGCACCGTCCCCACCTGTTGCTGCCGACGGTGAGGTCGCGGTGCCCGGAGTTGCGGTTCGGCAGCCTCGCGAACGACGAGGTGGTGGACGTCCTCGTGGGCGAGTGCGGTGTCGCGTCGTCGTCCGCGCCGGCCGTCGCCGCCGCCGCGGACGGGAGCGTGGCGCGGGCGCTCGAGACCGGTTCGGAAGAGTACCTACAGGCGCGCGAGTCGGCCGCCGCCGCGTTGCGGGCCCTCGCGGCGACGCCTCCCGCGAAACGCCGGCTCGAGGCCGGCAAGGACCTCGTCGGTCCGCGCCGCGCCAAGTCGAGCGCGGCGACCGAGCGGGAGGCCGTGATCCGCCGCCTGCGTGCGCTCGGCACGCTGTTTCGCGACTTGCAGGTCGTATCGGCCGACGGAGACCGGGCGTGGCTGGCGAACGGCGACCTGGCCGATCAGCTCGAGGCGTTGTCGCGGTCCTATGGCGCGGAGCGGGCCGGGCGGGGTTTCGAGACCGTGGACCGCGCGGTGGCGGCGTTGGCTCGGAACGCCAGTCCGCGGATCGTCGTCGACTGGCTGACCCTGCAGATCTGAGGGATCGGTGCCGCGGTTGGGGTTGGCGGGGCGCCGCATCGGGCGGGTGGTCGTTGGCCGCCGGCGGCGCGCCCCGGAGGAGGGACGGCATGGACAGTTCCAGTGAGCGCCGACCTGCGCGCTGCATGAGCGTGAAGTTCGATCCGGTCGGCCGGACACGTACTTTCCTGCTGCCGGAGGTGGACTTCGATCCGAAGCCGAAGCCGGGCGATCAGGTCGTCGTTCAGATTGGGACGCGGCGGACCCTCGGGACCATGGTGCGCAAGATTCCGCCGATCGCGGAACGCACCGCGCCGCCGCCCGAATCGCCCCTGCGGGTGGTGCGCAGGGCCACGCGCGAGGACGTGTTGCGCCGATTCCGCCAGGAGCAGCGGGAACGCGAGGCCCGGCGCATCTGCCTGCTGAAGATCCGCGAGCGCGGCCTGCAGATGAAGCTGGTCAAGGTCGAGCAGATGTTCGACGACTCGAAGCTCATCTTCAGCTTCACGGCAGAGGGGCGCGTCGACTTCCGGGGCCTCGTGCGCGAGCTCGCCAGCGAGTTCAAGGCGCGGATCGAGATGCGGCAGATCGGGGCGCGGGACGAGGCGAAGGTGCTCGGCGGATACGGCACCTGCGGACGGCCCTTGTGCTGTACGACGTGGCTGCAGTCGTTCGAGCCGATCTCGATCAAGATGGCCAAGCGCCAGAACCTGAGCCTGAACCCGTCGCGATTGTCCGGGGCCTGCGGCCGGTTGAAGTGCTGCCTGCGGTACGAGCTCCCCAACGCCGCCGGCGAGCAGCACGCGGGATGCGCCCACGAGTCGAGTTGCACCCGGAGCGCCGGCGGGTGCGGGAGCGGATGCGGCGGGGATGGTGCAACGGGTGGGTGCGGTGCGTGTGGGAGCCGCGCCTGACGGCGCGCCGCGGGGTGCGGAGCGCCCGCGCATCGGCGTGACGATGGGCGATCCGGCCGGCATCGGCCCCGAGATCGCCCTTGCCGCGGCCGCCGACCGGCGGGTCACCGCGGTCTGCGAGCCGGTGCTGTACGGTCCCCTCACCGCCGTCGAGCGGGCGCGCTTCCGTCCCGGCGAGTTGTCGGCGGCGGCGGGGCGGGCCGCCCTCGACGCGGTCGAGCGGGCGGCCGCCGACGCGCTGGCGGGCCGGCTCGACGCCATCGCGACGGGACCGATCAACAAGGAGGCGCTGGCCCTGGCCGGCTCCCCGTGGCGCGGCCATACGGAGCTGCTGGCGCACCTCACGCGCGCCCGCGACGTCGCGATGATGTTCCACTCCCCGCGGCTGTGCGTGGTGCTCGCGACGGTGCACGTGCCCCTGTCGGCGGTGCCGCGGCTGTTGACGCGGGACCGGGTGGAGACCGTCCTCGGTCTCGCCGCGGCCCACCTGCCGCGGTTCGGGCTGGCCCGGCCGCGCCTCGCGCTGGCCGGCCTCAATCCGCACGCCGGCGAGGGAGGCCTGCTCGGGACCGAGGACCGCGAGGTGCTGGCGCCGGCGGCGGCGGCGGCCCGGGGGCGCGGCGTCGATGTCGCCGGGCCCCTTCCCGCCGACACCGTGTTCCGCCAGGCGGTGGACGGCCGCTTCGATGCGGTGGTGGCCTGCTACCACGATCAGGGGCTGATACCCGTCAAGCTCGCCGCGTTCGGGGAGTCGGTCAACGTCACGCTGGGGCTGCCGATCATCCGGACGTCGGTCGACCACGGTACCGCGTTCGACATTGCCGGCCGCGGGATCGCCGACGCCGCCAGCCTCGTGCAGGCGGTGGTGCTCGCGGCCCGGCTGGCCACGGGCTCCCAGGCGTCTGCGTCGTAGAACGGTGCAGACGCCTGGCAGGGTTGGTTGGGCGGTGAGCGGAGCCGTCAGGCGACGCTCTCCGGGCTAGGGGAACAGCGAGACATGTCCGGCGCCGACCCGCAGCGGGGTGACAGGCCGATCGCCGAGAACCGCAAGGCGCGGCACGAATACACCTTCTTCGACACCTTCGAGGCGGGCATCGCCCTGCTCGGCACCGAGGTCAAGGCGATCCGTGAGGGGCGCGTGAACCTGCGCGACAGCTACGGGCGGGTCGAGCAGGGTGAGGTCTTCCTGCACAACGTCCACATCAGCCCCTACAGCCATCGCGGGTACGCCGACCACGAGCCGATGCGCCGGCGCAAGCTGCTGCTCCACAAGCGGGAGATCCGCAAGCTCATCGGGAAGGTCGTCGAGCGCGGCATGACCCTGGTTCCCGTCCGCATGTACTTCAAGCGCGGGCGGGTGAAGGTCGCCCTGAGCCTCGCCAAGGGGAAACGGGTGCACGACAAGCGCGAGACGCTCCGGAGGCGCGAGGCCGACCGCGAGGCCCGGGCCGCCATCAAGCGGTTGTGATCGGCGTCCCACCGAATCTGCGGTGGCCGCTCACCCGGGGCCGTCGAGTACCTCGTCGACGAGGCCGGCGACGAGGCGGCCGATGGCCAGGCACGCGGTCAGCCCCGGCGAGTCGATGCCCGCCGCGTGCACGAGCCTGGGCTGCCGCGCGTCACGCGCGATGAGGAAGTCGGAGAAGGCGGCGGGGTCGGGACTGAGCTTGGCCCGGATGCCGGTGCCGCCGAGCCGCAGGTCGGCCGGCCGCACCGCCGGCAGGAGCGTCCGGGTGGGCTCGACGAACGCCTCGACCGGCAGCCGGTCCCGCTCGTGGTCCTCCTTCGACGCCTGATAGTGCACGGTCGGGCCGACGGTGACGTTGCCCCAGGTCGTGGGCGTGAGATGCACGCCGAGATGTTCGCCGGCGGGGGCGGGCACGGGATAGACGGGCCGGCCGACCAGGGTGCGGGCCGCCCCGACGAGCTCCGCGTACTCGCCGCGGGAGGGATGGATGCGAAAGCGATGCCCGTCGAGCCGGGCAGAGACCTCGTCGGCGTGGAGCCCGGCCGCGTTCACCACCGCGCGCGCCCGGATGGTCTCGGCCGGGGTGCGGATCTCGATCGCCGCGGCGTCGGCCCGGCCGGCGACGAGCGGGGTGCCCGGCAGCAGGATGACCTCGCGCCGCGCCGCCTCGTGCCGCAGCGTACGGACGAGGGCCTCGGGGTCGACGATGCCGGTCGAGGGTGACCACAGGGCGGCACGGGCCGCCACGTGCGGCTCCATCCGGCGGACGGCGGCGGCATCGACGATCTCCAGGTCGGTGACGCCGTTGGCCTCGGCCCGCGCGCGCAGGCGCTCCAGCGCGGCCCGCTCTTCCTCGGTGCCGGCGACGATCAGCTTTCCGCAGCGCCGGTGGGGTACTTCGTGCCGGGCGCAGAACCGGTAGAGGGCCTCCCGGCCCTCGACGCAGAGCCGCGCCTTGAGGGAACCGGCCGGGTAGTAGATTCCCGCGTGGATCACACCGCTGTTGTGCGTGCTGGTCTCGGTGCCGAAGCGCGGGTGCCGCTCGAGCAGGCACACCGTCCGCCCGGGGCGGGCGGCCTCGTGGGCGCACGACAGGCCGACGACGCCGCCGCCGACCACGACCAGATCGATCGCTTCCATCGCTGTGCGCCGCTCCCGGGCCGGCCTCCCCCGGCGAAAGAGCCGGGTTGCGCCGGCAGCGGCGCTCGAGGGCCGCGGGGATTCTCGCCGCGGGAGGCCGGGGCCCCGGGAGGCTCCGGCGGGTGCGATACCCTACCATGACGTTGATCCGGCCGGCCCGGTCCCATACGATCGGGCGAGGGGGGCGGCACCGTGGAGCGGCGCGGACCCGTGGAGGGTCGGTTGGGCGCCAAGCGGAGCCGCAGGCGACGATTGGCGGGCCGGGAGTCAGCGGCGTGGAACGGCGCGGACCCCTGTGGGGTCGGTCGGGCGCCAAGCGGAGCCGCAGGCGACGATTGACGGGCGAGGGCGGGGTCCGGGAGCTGCCCGCCGTCGAGGAGATTCATGTCGAGGCGCGCCGTAGTCACCGGGATCACGGGCCAGGACGGGTCCTATCTGGCCGAGCTGCTCCTCGATAAGGGCTACGAGGTGGTCGGTGTGACGCGGCGGTTGAGTGCCCCCAACCTGGAGCGTATCGAGCACCTGAGCGGGCGCGTCGAGCTGCGGCAGGCGGACCTGCTCGACCAGATGTCGCTGCTGAGCGTGATCGACGAGGTGCGGCCGCACGAGGTCTACAACCTCGCGGCGATGTCGTTCGTGCCGACGTCGTGGACCCAGCCGGTGCTGACCGGTGAGTACAACGCCCAGGGGGTCACCCGGATCCTCGACGCGATTCGAAGGGTGGACACCTCGATTCGTTTCTACCAGGCCTCGTCGAGCGAGATGTTCGGCAAGGTGCGGGAGACGCCGCAGACCGAGGCGACGCCGTTCCATCCCCGCAGTCCCTACGGGGTGTCCAAGACGTTCGCCCACTACATCACCGTGAACTACCGCGAGAGTTACGATCTCTTCGCGGTGTCCGGCATCCTGTTCAATCACGAGTCGCCCCGGCGCGGCCTCGAGTTCGTGACCCGGAAGGTGACCGACGGGGTGGCGCGCACCAAGCTCGGTCTCGCCGACCAGCTTTCGCTCGGCAATCTCGACGCGCATCGCGACTGGGGCTTCGCGGGCGACTACGTGCGGGCGATGTGGATGATGCTGCAGCAGGACGTCCCGCGCGACTACGTCATCGCCACCGGCGTCAGCCACTCGGTCGGGGACCTGGTCGAGACCGCGTTCGGGCACGTCGGCCTGGACTGGCGCGAGCACGTGCGCACCGATCCCGCCCTGCTGCGGCCGGCCGAGGTCGATCACCTGATTGGCGATGCGTCGAAGGCGCGGGCCGAGCTCGGATGGTCGCCGGCCGTCGACTTCGAGGGGCTTATCGGCATGATGGTGGACGCCGATCTGGCGCGTCACCGCGCCCTGTCGCCGCCTGTCGCGGTCGGGGCGTCCACGCGGTAGGAGTCTGCGCCGTGGAACGGCGCGGACTCCTGTTAGGGCTGGTTGGGCGCCGAGCGGAGCCGCCGGCGACGATTGGCGGGCGAGGAGTCGGCGCCGCGGAACGGCGCGGACTCTCGACTCTCCGTCTCCTCCGACCAGTTCATGACCCGCGTCCTCATCACCGCCGTCCCGTTCGGGGAAGTCGACCGCGGGTGCCTCGACCTGCTCGATGAAGCCGGCGTCGACTGCGTTCGCAACCCCCACGGCCGGCGGTTGACCGAGCCGGAGCTCGCGTCGCTCGTCCCCGGCGTCGACGCCGTCATCGCGGGGACCGAGCCGATTACCCGGACCGTGATCCGGGCCGCCCCCCGCCTCCGGTTGATCTCGCGGGTCGGGGTGGGGCTGGACAGCGTCGACCTGGCGGCCGCGCGGGAGCACGGGGTCGAGGTGGCCTATACGCCCGAGGCGCCGGCCGACGCGGTGGCCGAGCTGACCATCGGACTGGCGCTGTCGCTGCTGAGGGGCGTCCACCGCGCGAACGCGGCGATCCGCGGCGGCGGGTGGACCCGGCTGCCGGGCCGGCGGCTGGGTGCGGTGACCGTCGGCGTGATCGGGGTGGGGCGCATCGGGCGCCGCGTGGTCCACCTGCTGTCCGCTTTCGGCGCGCGGATCCTCGCCAATGACCTGGTCCGGGTCCCGCTCGCGAAGCCCGTCGAATGGGTCGACAAGCCGACGCTCTTCCGCGAGTCCGACCTCGTGACCCTGCACGTGCCGCTCACGCCGTCGACGCTCGACCTCGTTGGCCCCCGGCAGTTCGGGAAGATGCGGCCGGGCGCCTTCCTCGTCAACACGTGCCGGGGCGGCGTCGTCGACGAGGCGGCGCTGGCCGATGCCCTGCGGACGGGGCGGCTCGCGGGGGCCGCCGTCGACACGTTCGTCGACGAGCCCTACCACGGGGAGCTCGTCGGGGTGGATACTTGTCTGATCACCGCGCACATGGGGTCGATGGCGGTCGACTGCCGGCGGCGCATGGAGCGCGGCGCCGCCCGGAACGTCGTCGCGTTCCTCCGCGGCGAGCCGCTGGACGAGCCGGTGCCGGAGTCGGAGTACGAGGTGCAGGCGATGGCGCCGGCGCCGGCGGAGTGACACGGAAGCATGGCTGTGCGTCTGGCCCGTGCCCACCTCGCCTCGGTGACGTTCGTCGTGTTCGACTTCGACGGCGTCATGACCGACAATCGCGTGCTCGTCGCCGAGGACGGCCGGGAGTCCGTGTCGTGCTCCCGCGCCGACGGACTGGGCGTGCAGATGCTGGCCCGGGCCGGCGTCGCCTGCCTCATCCTGTCGACGGAAACGAACCCGGTGGTGTCGGCCCGCGCCGCCAAGCTCGGGGTCGAATGCGTGCAGGGCCTCGGCGACGCCAAGGGGGAGGCCCTGCGCCGCATCCTCCGCGAGCGGGGTCTCGACCCTGCCCGGGTGGCCTACATCGGCAACGACGTCAACGACGTCGAGTGCCTTCGTCTCGTCGGGGTGCCGATTTGTGTCGCCGACGCCTGGCCGGCGGCGCGGAGCGCGGCCCGCTACGTCACCGCCCGCCGCGGGGGCGACGGCGCGGTGCGCGAGGTGTGCGACCTCGTGCTGGCGCGGGAGCCGGCGTCGTAGAACGGTGCGGGTCGTGGATGGTTGGTGTGGGCGCCAGGCGGAGCCGCCGGTGATCCAGGGGCGGGCCGGGGGCCGGCGCCGTGGAATGCGGCGGACCCCTGGATGGTTGGCAGGCGCCCCAGGCGGCGCCGCGGGCCACGATTGGCGGACGCGGGAGGCCCAGGGTGCGATGCTTGACGCGTCCCGGCCGCGGGAATACGCTGTCTCCCCGGGTGACCGGGTTGCTGACTCGTCATGACTGAGCCCGGGCCGATGCCGGAGAGGGCGATGCCGGGGAACGGTGCGGGGGCGGGGCTCGCCGCCGGCGGCACGGCGTGGATCGAACATTGGTTCCTTCGCGTCGCGCTCGGCATCGGCGTCGTCGCCTGGTTGGCGCTCGTACTCGCGGAGTTCGGGCGCCTGAGCCCGGGTCTCCTGGCCGCCCTGCTGGCGGCGAGCGCGATTGCTCTCGCCGCGCACGCCCGCTTCGTTCGCGCGCGGTCTTCTTCGCCGCCGTCCCCCCGCGTCGGGCGCGGCGGGCTGCTCGCATTCGGCGCCGTCACCCTGCTCGGTGGGTTCCTGTTCCTGCCGCCGTACGAGACCGTGGTGGCCGAGGGCGACGCCACCGTCTACCTCAACCTCAGCCGGGAGATCGCGCGGACCGGCGGGCTCGTCTTCGACGACCCGCTGCTGCGTGAGATGTCGGTCGAGGCGCGGGAGTATCTGTTCCTCAACCGCCAGCCGACCGACTTCGGCTACGGCCGCTATGCGAGGTTCCCCGGCGGATTCGTTATCGCGGACATCGGGGAGCCGGCCGTCTCGAGCGGGTTCTCCCCCCTGTTTCCGGTCCTGGCCGCCCTGTTCCAGCAAGTGTCGCCGCCTCGGGGGGCGCTCTTCGTCGCGCCGCTGTTCGGGGTGCTGAGCCTCGGCGGCCTGTTTCTCATCGTCGCGCGTCTCGGCGGCACGCGCATCGGGCTCGTGGCCGCGCTGCTCGCGGCGGCGTCGCTGCCGCAGATCTGGTTCGCGAAGTACCCGATACCGGAGATGGCCGCGCAGTTCTTCGTTCTTGCCGGCCTGCTGGCGTTGCTCGCCGCGCTGCGGGACGACCGGCCCTGGCTGTCGGCGGCCGCCGGCGGCTTCTTCGGGCTGGCCTGCTTCGCCAAGATCGACATGATCGTCATGTTGTCGGTCGCCCTCGCGGCGTTCGTCGCGTGGCGGCTCCTCGTCCGGCCGCCGGGCGGCGGCCGGTGCCTCGCCTTCCTGCTCGGTGCGTTCGGCCTCGCGCTGCTGCACAACGCGGCGCACTACGTGGCGTACCCGTCGGACTACCTGCTGTACGCGCGGCAGTTGGTCGATCTGTCCTCCGTCCTGCCCCGTTGGGGGGAGTGGGCCGCCGGCCTGACCGTCCTGCTGCTGGCGGCGGCTGGGCTCGCGCTGCTCGCGGTCCGGGGCGAACGGCGGCGCATCGGCGCGGTGGGCCCCCGGGCGGCGGGGTGGCTGCTGGCCGGGCTGCTGGCCGCCTATGCCGTCGTCTACGTCACGAGACTCTCCGGCCGCTGGCCGGAGACGCTGTTCTGGCTGAGCTGGTACGTGTCCTGGCCGGCGCTCGTACTCGGTCTGGCCGGCGTCGTGTGGCTGGTCGTGTCGGGGCGGGCGGGGCGAGGCCACCAGGGGGCGGCGTTCCTTCTCATCCTGGTCGTCGTCGTCAGCCTGCACTACCTCTACGACCCCCTCGAGCCCGGCGACCAAATCCTGTCGATGCGGCGGTTCGTGCCCGTCGTCCTGCCCGGCGTCTTCGCGGTTGCGGCGCTTGCCGCCGGCCGGGTGGTGGAGTGGGTCTACTTCGAGTTCAGGGTCGTGGCGATGACCGCGTTGACCGCGGTCCTCGTCGGCTTCGTGGGTGGACCGAGCGCATCCGTGCTGCGCGAGCCGCTGTGGGAGGGCGCACTGGACCAGAGCGCCGACGTGGCCAGGATCTTCCCCGAGAACGCCGCGGTCCTGGTGAGCCCGGAGCTGGTGGGGACCCACCTCCAGACGTCCCTGACCTACCTGCACGGCGTGGACGCCGTGGTCGTGCAGCAGGACGAGCCGCGGGCCATCCTGAGGGAAGTGATGCTCGACTGGCTGGCCGCCGGCCGCCCGGTCTTCATCTTGTTGGGTCAGGGCGGGTTTTCGGTGAACGCCCCGGAACTCGTCTTGTCGGAGGCCGGGGAGGCGAGCATCGATCTCCGGACCCTGGAGAGGACGCGGGGGCGGGCGCCGACGGCGATTGTCGACGTCTCGATCGGGTTGCGCGTCCTGCGGGTGGCCCGGGGCGACGGCGCCACCGCGAGGACCGGGGTCGACGTCGGCAACCTGCTCGACGACCTCGTGGCGGGCCTGCGCGGCTTCCACGGGCCGGAGCGGGACGGGCGGGGCGACTCGTTCCGCTGGAGCGAGGGCGTGGCGTCGGTGGCCGTCCCGGGCGGGGACCGCGTCAGCCTCGTGGTCGCCGGCGCCCGCCCGCCCGAGGCGGAGCCGGCCGATATCTCGGTGTGGGTGGGGACCCACCGTATCGCCGACGGTCTGGTTCTCGGGAACGACGTGCAGACGATTACCCTGGACCTGCCGGAGTCCGAACGCTTCGGATCGACGGAGCTGACCATCCGCTCGACCGCCTTCCGGCCTCAGTCCCTCGGGCTCTCCTCGGATCGCCGTAGTCTCGGGGTGCGGGTGTACCGCGTGGACGTGCTGCGCGATTCGCCGGACGATGCGCCGTCGGGCTCCTCGCCGGCGGACGCCGCGCCCTGAGGCCTGCCTGCCCCGGCCAGTCCGTCAATCGCCGCCCGCGTTCCGCCTGGCGCCCGAAACGACCCTCCAGGAGTCCGAGCCGTAGCACGGCCGGACCAGGACTAGGGGCGGCGGGCGATGGCCGCGTAGTCCTGCTCGGCGAACATCAGGCCGTTCAGGCGGTCGGCGTGCTGGTTGAGGGTGTCGGCGAGCACGCACACGGCCTTGCCGGCCGGCGTGGCGGCCAGCGCCGGATCGACGGCGGTGCGCTGGAGCTTGGCCACGTCGGGCAGCGGCGACCGGTAGACGATGGAGACGTCGACGAAGCCGCTGGCCCGCAGCAGGTAGCCCAGGGTGTCGGGGTGGAGCGGGTGCCGGTGGGTGACGTCCCGCAGGTAGGCGCTGAAGAAGGCCATCCACGACGCGGGGTTGATGGTCTCGAGTACCACGCGCGAGCCCGGGCGCAACGCGCGGTGGGCGTCGCCGAGCAGGCGCGTCAGGTACTCGGCCTCGAGGTGCTCGACGACCTGGGCCGAGAACAGGCCCCCGATCGACTCGTCGGGCAGGGTGCGCAGGTAGCGGAGGGCGTCGGACCGGGTGGCCTCGAGCCCTTGTTCCCGGCATCCCTCGATCGCCTCCGCGTTCGTGTCGACCCCTCGGGCGGCGACGCCGTGGTCGCGCAGCAGGGCCAGGAACTCGCCGCGGCCGCAGCCGACGTCCAGCACGTCCGACGCCCCCTCGAAGTAGGGCAGATACTCGCGCTGGCGCGCCGCGACCTCCTCGGGTGGGCCACGGAAGACGTCCTCGAAGCAGACGTACTGGTAGGCGTCGCGGTCCGGGTCCGTGGGAACCGGTTGGGGCGGCTCGCGGGGGCCGCCGCCGGCCTCGCCGGGCGCCACGCCCTCCGCCGGCGCCGGCGGAGGGCGAAGCCGGTCGATCTCGCGTCTCAGCCCGTGCGCCGCCGCGGTCGCAAGGGCGACGGACTGGCGCACATCCTCCGTGGTCCGCTCCAGGGCGCCCATGGCCTGCTCGTGGGCATCGCCGGTCCGTTGCAGGTCGTCCCTGGTCCGTTGGAGGTCGTCCCTGGTCCGTTGGAGGGCGTCGACGGACTGGTCGAGGTAGCGGACGAGCCGCAACTGGAACGCGGCCAGCCCCCCGAGGTGGCGGTCGAGCACCGCGATGACCTCGGCGGCCGAAGACCGGCTCTCGATCATGCCGGCGGCGTTGTCGTTGAGATGTCGGAGGACCAGCGTGTTGAACCGCTGCTGGCGTTCCAGGATCGGCCGGAGCAGCCGCCAAGCGACATCGCGCAGCCGCCGGCGCCACCCGGCGCCCAGATCGATGTCCTCCTCGTGCTCCCCGGGAAGCAGGCGCCAGGTGTCGTTCAGCGGGCCGAGCTGCCGGTCGTCGAAGCCGGCGGGCGGCGGCGGCAACTCCGGCTTGGGCGCCATCGCGTCCCGGAGCGCCGCGAGCGCGGCCGCGTACAGCCGGTCGGCCTCCTCGCGGGACACGGTGTCGGGCCGTGGATCGTCGTCTCGGTCGTGCATCGAAACGGGGTTCCTTGCCCGCCCATCGTTGCCGGCGGCGCCACTCGGCGCCCGGCCCGACCCGCGAGGGAAGCTGCGCCTCCCCGGAGTCGGAGCCGTTCTACGGCACGGAGAGCAGGCCGTCGGCGGGACTGCTGGCGGTGGCGTAGCGCCGCCGTTCGATGCGGCCGGCCAGGTACGCCCGCCGGCCGGCCGCCACCGCGAGCTTCATGGCGTCGGCCATGGCCACCGGGTCGCGCGCGCCGGCGATGGCGGTGTTCATCAGCACCCCGTCCACCCCGAGCTCCATGGCGATGGCCGCGTCCGAAGCGGTGCCGACCCCGGCGTCCACGATGACCGGGACCCCCGCGAACTCGCGGATGATCCGGATGTTGTTGAGGTTCTGGATGCCCAGCCCGGAGCCGATGGGGGCCCCGAGGGGCATGACCGCGGCCGCCCCCGCGTCCTCCAGCTTGCGGCACACCACGGGGTCGTCGTTCGTGTAGGGCAGCACGACGAACCCTTCCTCGACGAGGATCCGGGTCGCCTCGAGCAGGCCGTCGTTGTCGGGGAACAGCGTCCGCTCGTCTCCGATGACCTCGAGCTTGACCCACTCCGACAACCCGACCTCCCGCCCCAGCCGCGCGGTCCTGATGGCCTCCTCCGCCGTGTAGCAGCCGGCCGTGTTGGGGAGCAGCGAGTAGCGGCCGGTGTCGATGAAGTCGAGCAGCGACTCGCGGCCGCGGTCGCCGAGGTTGACGCGGCGCACCGCCACCGTCACCAGCTCGGCCCCGGACGCGTCGTGCGCCCGCTGCATGACCTCGTTGGAAGCGTACTTGCCGGTCCCGACGATCAGCCGGGACGAGAAGGTCTTCCCGGCGATTGTCAGCGCGTCGTTGCCCATGTCCATGAGTATGACAGGAACGGGACCGGACGGCCCGGCCAGCCCGGAAATCGTCGCCGAATGCGACCGCGAGGTCGCGCTGCGGCCTCCGATTGCCGCCCAACCAACCCTACCAGGCGTCCGCGCCGTTCACGACGCGGGCGCCCGGCGCCGGAAATCGTCGCTTCTGCGGCTCCGATTGCCGCCCAATCAACCCTCCAGGCGTCCGCACCGTTCTAGGGCGCAGACCCCTGTCCTCCGCCCACGAAGTTGACGATCTCGACCGTGTCCTCCGCCTGCACCGTCGTCGACGCGTAGGCGGCGCGCTTCACGACGACCAGATTGTGCTCCACCGCGACGCGGCGCGGATCGATGTCGAGCCGCGCCAACAGGCGGCTGATGCTCATGGGTTCGCCGAGCTCGTACGGGTCGCCGTTCAGAGTAATCAGCACGGGATGGACGGAGGCCAGCCGGTGGCCGGATCCGCCAGGGACGGCCAAACGTGAGCTTATCGCCCCGGTACCGGTGAAGTCAAGGGTAACTGTCTGGCGGATCAGGAGTTATGACCACCAT
The DNA here is from genome assembly GCA_965207615.1 of Vicinamibacterales bacterium. Classification (GTDB taxonomy): domain Bacteria; phylum Acidobacteriota; class Vicinamibacteria; order Vicinamibacterales; family UBA8438; genus JAJEEA01. Next base: position 3,822,948 of record CBDBMZ010000003.1, on the reverse strand, counting down.
GAGACCCGCCTGCGGCGCCAAATTGACTTCGTACAGCCCCTCTTGGTACGATGCTCATTGCGCGGGAGCCCTTCCAGATGCGAGTTGCTCGTTGGACGGTCGCCTCTGCTTGGCGGGGTAGCTTGAGAAAAACTTCACAATACCTCCCGGCTCGGATCTGCCCCGATTGAAGACGCCGTCGCCGCGTGGAAGAGTCGCGTGAAACCGGCCCCGGGCGTTCGGGATGCCCTGGCTCGGGTTCCTCTGCTGATGCCGTAATGGGGCGACACACCATTCGCAAGGGACTGCGGCTGCCGGTCGCGGGAGAGCCCGACCAGGCGATCGGCCCTGCCCGGACGGCGCGGCGGGTGGCGCTGCTGGGCGACGACTACGTCGGCCTCCGGCCCACCATGCACGTCTCGGAGGGTGACGACGTCCGCCGCGGCGAGTTGTTGTTCGAGGACAAGAAGCGGCCCGGCGTCCGGTTCACGTCGCCGGCCGCCGGCACCGTCGAGGCCATCCATCGCGGAGAGCGCCGCAGCTTCCGGTCCATCGTCATCGCCCTCGGCCGGGACGAGCAGGAGGGCCGCGGCGGCGTCTCGGTGGGGTTCTCCTCGTTCTCCGGCCGACATCCCGCCGGTCTCGGCGGCGACGACGTGCGCGAGCTGCTGCTCGAGTCCGGCCTGTGGCCGGCGATTCGGGCCCGGCCGTTCGGGCGCGTCGCCGATCCCGACGCGCGGCCGCGCTCGATCTTCGTGACCGCCATCGACACCGAGCCCCTCGCCCCGCGCGTCGACGTGGTGCTGGAGGGGGCGCACGGGCCCTTCGAGAACGGCCTGAAGGCCCTGGCGCGGATGACCGACGGCGCCGTCTACGTGTGCACCGCGCCCGACGGCGGGGTGCCGGTTCCGGCCGGCGATCGGTTCCGGCGGGAAGAGTTCGCCGGCGTCCATCCGGCCGGCGCCCCCGGACTGCACATCCACCGGTTGGACCCGGTGAGCCGCGACCGGCAGGTGTGGTACGTCGGCTACCAGGACGTCGTGGCCATGGGGCGGTTGTTCGAGACGGGAGAGCTCGCCGTCGAGCGCGTGGTGGCGCTGGCGGGGCCGGCCGTGTCGCGCCCCCGGCTGGTCCGGACGCGGCTCGGGGCGGCGGTCGCCGACGTCCTCGCCGACGAGTCGCTCGACGACGCGGTGCGGGTCGTGTCGGGGTCCCTGCTCGCCGGGCGTTCCGCATCGGGCGCGGCCGCCGGCTACCTGGGCCGCTACCACCGGCACATTTGCCTCCTTCGGGAGGGCCGCGAGCGCGAGCTGCTGGGCTGGCTGCGGCCCGGGCTCGGAAAGTTCTCGACGTCGCGGGCGTTCCTCTCGACCCTGTGGCGGGGGCGGCGGTTCCCGTTCACGACCACCACCCACGGGTCGCCGCGGGCCATCGTGCCCATCGGCCTCTACGAGCGCGTGATGCCGATGGACCTGCTGCCGACGCCGCTGCTGCGGGCCCTCGTCATGCACGACGTCGAGCGGGCCGAGGAGCTGGGCTGCCTCGAGCTCGAGGAGGACGACCTCGCGCTGTGCTCGTTCGTCTGCCCGAGCAAGCTCGACTACGGGGCGGCGCTCCGCCGGGTGCTGACCACCCTGGAGGCCGAGGGCTGACATGAGGTTCCTGCGCGATCTGCTCGACCGGCAGGCCCACCACTTCGAGAAGGGCGGGCGCTTCGAGCGCCTGTACCCCCTCTGGGAGGCGCAGGATACGTTTCTGTTCACGCCCGGCGAGGTCACGCGGTCGGAGCCGCACGTGCGCGATGCCCTCGACATGAAGCGCCTGATGATCACCGTGGTCGTCGCGCTCGCCGGGTGCATCTACATGGCCCTCCACAACACCGGGTACCAGGCCCACCTGGCAATCGCCGCGGGGGCGGCGCCCCTCGACGTCTGGCAGACCGACGTCATGCGGTGGATGGGCCTGCCCTTCGCGCCCGGGGACGCTTGGGCGTGCCTGGTCCACGGGGCCCTCTACTTCGGGCCGGTGCTGGCCGTGACCTTCGCCGTCGGGGGGCTCTGGGAGGCCCTCTTCGCGGGCGTCCGCGGGCACGAGATCAACGAGGGCTTCCTCGTCACGGGGATGCTGCTGCCGTTGACCCTGCCCGCCACCATCCCGCTGTGGCAGGTGGCCCTCGGCGTGTCCTTCGGCGTCGTCGTGGGCAAGGAGATCTTCGGCGGGACCGGCATGAACGTGCTGAACCCGGCCCTGACCGCCCGCGCCTTTCTCTTCTTCGCCTATCCGGCCGACATGTCCGGCGACGCCATCTGGATCGCGGCGGGCACGGCGCCCGACGGCGTCAGCGGGGCGACGGTCCTCGCGCTGGCGACCGAGAGCGGGCTGCCCGGCGTGACGGAGACCGTGGGTCCCTGGCAGGCGTTCGCGGGGTGGATGCCGGGGTCGATGGGAGAGACGTCGGCGCTGGCGTGCCTGGCCGGCGCCGCCGTCCTCATCGGGACCGGGGTGGGGTCGTGGCGCATCATGGCCAGCGTCACGGCGGGAACGCTGGCCACCGCCTGGCTGCTCAACGCCGTCGGGTCGGCGACCAACCCCTTCTTCGAGGTGACCCCCCTCTGGCACTATCTGCTGGGGGGCTGGGCGTTCGGGACGGTGTACATGGCCACCGATCCGGTGTCGGGGCCGTCGACGCCGGGCGGACACTACGCGTACGGGTTCCTGATCGGCCTGCTCGTGGTGCTGATCCGCGTGGTGAATCCCGCCTATCCCGAGGGCATGATGCTGGCCATCCTCTTCATGAACCTGTTCGCGCCGCTGATCGACTATATTGCGATCCAGGCCAACGTGCGGCGCAGGAGGGCCCGTCATGCAGGGTAGCGTCGGCTACAACCTGGGGTTCGCGGCGGCCGTCTGCCTTGTCTGCGCGGTCGTCGTGTCGTCGGCGGCGGTGGCCCTGGCCGATCGCCAGGAGCGCAACGCGGCCCTCGACCGGCAGCGCAACGTGCTGCTGGCGGCGGGGCTGGCGAGCGACGACGAGTCGCTCGACGCCGAGGCCATCGCGGCCCGCTCCGCCGGGATCACCCCGGTGGTCCTGACCCTGTCCACCGGCGAGGTGGCGGCGGCCGTCGACCCGGTCGGCTTCGACCAGCGGGCCGCGTCGATCGACTCGGCGCGCAGCGCCGCCGCGCCCGACAACGTCGCCGGCATCATCCGCCTGCCGAACGAGGCCCTCGTCTACGAGGTGCGCGACCAGGCGGGGGGCGTCGATCTCGTCGTGCTGCCGGTCGAGGGGCTGGGCCTGTGGGGCACCCTCTACGGCTTCGTGGCCCTCGAGGGCGACCTCCGCACGATTCGCGGGCTGACCTTCTACGAGCACAAGGAGACGCCGGGGCTCGGCGGCGAGGTCGACAACCCGCGGTGGAAGGCGCTGTGGCCGGGCCGGCTCGCGTTCGACGACGACCTGAGCCCCGCCATCGCCGTCGTCAAGGGACTGGCGGGAGGCGTGGACGAGGCGCCGTACGCGGTCGACGGGCTGTCCGGCGCGACCATCACCAGCCGCGGCGTCACCAACCTGCTGCGGTTCTGGCTGGGGCCGGACGGCTTCGGGCCGTACCTGGAGCGGCTGCGGGGGGCAGGAGACCGGGCGGCGCGAACGGCGCGGGCTCCCGCAGGGTTGGTTGGGTGGCAATCGGAGCCGCAGGCGACGGTTTCCGGGCTGGGAGGCGCGGGCTGATGTCGAAGCAACGCGAGGCGCTGATCGACCCGCTGTTCAACAACAACCCCATCGCGCTGCAGGTGCTCGGCATCTGCTCGGCCCTCGCGGTGACGACGCAGATGGACACCGCGCTCGTGATGTGCGCGGCGGTGGTCTTCGTCCTCCTGTTCTCGAACCTGTTCGTCAGCCTGCTGCGCAACCAGATTCCGACCAACATCCGCATCATCGTGCAGCTCACGATCATCGCGTCGCTGGTGATCGTGGTCGACCAGGTGCTCAAGGCGTACCTGTTCGAGATCTCCAAGCAGCTCTCGGTGTTCGTCGGGCTCATCATCACCAACTGCATCATCATGGGCCGCGCCGAGGCCTACGCGATGCAGAACCCGCCGCGCATGAGCCTGATCGACGGCCTCGGCAACGGCCTCGGCTATGCGTTGATACTCGCCGGTACCGCGGTCATCCGCGAGCTCTTCGGGTCGGGGTCGCTCATGGGGACGCAGGTCTTCGCCCTCGCCAGCGAGGGCGGCTGGTACACCCCGAACGGCCTGATGGTGCTGTCGCCGGGGGCGTTCTTCATCATCGGGTTCTTCATCTGGGCGATCCGGGTGTGGAAGCCCGAGCAGGTGGAGCAGGACTAGGGGCCGAGCCATGGAGTACTACCTGAACCTGGCCGTGAAGGCGATATTCGTCGAGAACTCGGCCCTCGCGTTCTTCCTCGGCATGTGCTCGTTCCTCGCGGTGTCGAAGCGCGTCTCGACCGCCGTCGGCCTCGGCGGCGCCGTCATCTTCGTGCTGACGGTCACGGTGCCGATGAACAACCTGGTGTTCACCTACGCCCTCAGGCCCGGGGCCCTGGCCTGGCTGTCCCCGGAGCTGGCCGAGTACGACCTCTCGTTCCTGGGGTTCCTCACCTTCATCGGCACCATCGCCGCGATGACCCAGATCGTCGAGATGACCCTGGACCGCTTCGCGCCGGCCCTGTACGCGGCGCTCGGGATCTTCCTGCCCCTCATCGCCGTCAACTGCGCCATCCTCGGGGCGTCGCTGTGGATGATGGAGCGCAACTACAACCTCGTCGAGAGCGCGGTGTTCGGGTTCGGCTCGGGGGTCGGCTGGGCCCTCGCCATCGTCGCCCTCGCCGGCATCCGCGAGCGCCTGCGCTACAGCAATCCGCCGGCCGGGCTGCGGGGGCTCGGACTGACGTTCATCATCGTGGGGCTGATGGCCATCGGCTTCATGGCCTTCGCGGGGGTGCAACTGTGATCACCGTCCTGCTCGGCGTGGGGATGTTCACGGGCACCATCCTGTCCCTGGTGGCGGTGCTCATGCTCGCCCGGCGACAGCTCGTCGCCACCGGCGACGTGACGATCACGGTGAACGGCGATCCGGAGAAGGCGCTCACCACCAGCGCCGGCGGCACCCTGCTCGGCACCCTCGCCGCCAACCGCATCTTCATTCCCTCCGCCTGCGGCGGCAAGGGGAGCTGCGGGGTGTGCACGGTGACGGTGCAGGACGGCGGGGGCGCCATCCTCCCGACCGAGCTGAGCCACGTCTCGCGCGGCGAGGCGCGCTGCGGGGTGCGGCTGTCCTGCCAGGTCAAGGTGAAGCAGGACATGGCCATCGAGCTGCCCCCCGAGGTGTTCAGCGTCAGGCAGTGGCGCTGCCGGGTGCGGTCGAACGCCAACGTCGCCACGTTCATCAAAGAGCTGGTGCTCGAGCTGCCCCCGGGCGAGTCGGTGCCGTTCAGGGCCGGCGGCTACATCCAGATCGAGGCGCCGACCGGCACCGTGAAGTACTCGGACTTCGACATCGAGGACGAGTATCGGGCGGACTGGGACAAGTTCGACCTGTGGCGCTACGTGTCGACGGTCGAGGAGCCGGTGACGCGCGCCTACTCGATGGCCAACTATCCCGAGGAGCGCGGCGTCATCATGCTCAACGTGCGGGTGGCGTCGCCGCCGCCGCGGGCGCCCGAGGGTACGCCGCCGGGGAAGATGAGCTCGTACATCTTCAGCCTCCAGCCGGGCGACGAGGTCACCATCTCCGGGCCCTTCGGCGAGTTCTTCGCGAAGGAGACCGGCGCCGAGATGCTGTTCGTCGGGGGCGGCGCGGGCATGGCGCCGATGCGCTCGCACATCTTCGACCAGTTCCGCCGGCTGAGCACGTCGCGGAAGGTGTCGTTCTGGTACGGCGCGCGCAGCCTGCGCGAGGCGTTCTACCTCGACGACTTCGACACCATCGCGGCCGAGCACGACAACTTCGAGTGGCACCTCGCCCTGTCCGAGCCGCTGCCCGAGGACAACTGGGACGGGTACACCGGCTTCATCCACCAGGTCGTGCTCGACAACTACCTGAAGACCCATCCCGCGCCGGAGGACGTCGAGTACTACCTGTGCGGCCCCCCGATGATGCTCAAGGCGTGCATGGACATGCTCGATTCGCTGGGTGTCGAGCCGGAGAACATCCTCTTCGACGACTTCGGGTAGCAGTCCGCGACCTGGAACGGCGCGGACCGGGCGACCCTGCTTCTCGAGACAGTCCCCCGGCGAGTGCAGGCACATGCTCACTGCGCGGGTACGAGCGGCAGCCGGCGACGGCCTGCCCGGTCGGCCGGGAGCCCCCGGCCGTCACCGCGGCCGGCCGAGGTTCGCGATCGGGTCCGCGTGCGGGCTGCTCCTGGCCACGGGCGCGTGCGTCCCCCCCGACCCCGGGGCGGCCGTCGTCGAGTTCACCGGGCCCACGATGGGGACCACCTACGCGGTTCGGGTGGTGAGGGTGGACGCGTGGCCGCAGGTCGACCGCGATCGGGTCGCGGGCGAGATTCGGGCGGTGCTCGACGACGTCGAATCGAAGATGTCGCACTACGACCCGTCGTCGGAGCTCTCGCGGTTCAATCGGGGGCGGACGACCCGTCCCTTCCCGGTGTCGGCCGAGACGTTCGAGGTCTTTCGCCAGGCCCGGCGGCTGAGCGAGCTGACGGCGGGGGCGCTGGACGTGACGGTGGCCCCGCTCGTCAACGCGTGGGGCTTCGGACCGGTCGAGCCGGACCGGTTTCCCCCGGACGCCGAGCGGTTGTCGCGGGCTCTCGAGCACGTCGGCTACGCCGGCATCGAGCTCGACGAGGCGGCGTCTGCGCTGCGCAAGGCGGACCCCGCGATCGAGGTCGATCTGTCCGCGGTGGCCAAGGGATACGGTGTAGACCGCGTCGCCGCGGCCTTGAGGGGGGAGGGTCTCGAGCGATATCTGGTCGAGGTCGGGGGCGAGATCGTGGCCTCGGGGACGAATCACCTCGACCGGCCGTGGCGTATCGGCATCGAGTCCCCCTTGGCCGGGGGGGGCATCCAGCGGGTCGTCCCGTTGCGCGACCGGGCGATGGCCACGTCGGGCGACTACCGCAACCGGCGCGAGGTCGGGGGCGGCTGGGTGTCTCACACCGTCGACCCCCGCACGGGGCGGCCCGTCGAGCATCGGCTCGCCTCGGTGAGCGTCATCGCGGATCTCTGCGTCGTGGCCGACGGGTTGGCGACCGCCCTCGAGGTGTTGGGCCCCGATGACGGCTACCCGCTGGCCGTCGAGAGGGGGTGGGCGGCCCTCTTTCTGGTCCGCGGCGAGGACGGCGCGATTGCCGAGCGCGCCACTCCTGCCTTCTCCGCTGTCCTCGCGCCGTCCCCGCCGGTGGAGCGGTAACTCGGCGGGGTCGCGGGCCGTCGGTTCGGCCGGAGGCGGGGTGGTCTCGGGGCCGGGTGCGGATCGATTGGGCCACGAAACGCCTGGACCGAGGGTTCGTTTCGGGTCAGAATGAGAACGATGGCGGTGTTCCTGCTGACGTTGGGCGCAATCGCGATCGTCATGGCGATCATGGCGATCGGCGTGATGCTCGACGGCCGCTGTCTGCGCGGCTCCTGCGGCGGGCCGGACGTGACCGGCCCCGACGGCGAGTCGCTCGCCTGCGACACCTGCCCCCACCGAAGCGGATCGACGGCGGCCAACGGGTGACGCGCGCCCCCGCCGCAGCGTCCGGCCTCCTGGACGCAAGGCCGACCCCTCACGTCAGGCCGAGCAGGGTCGCCGCCAGCAGGTCGTCCTGCTCGGGCATCACGGTTCGCAGGTCGAGGAGGACGCGGTTCTGCTCGATGCGCGCGATCACCGGCGGGCGCAGCTCGCGGAGCCGCGTCTCGAGCCGCGCGGCCGATTGGTCGCGCGGGGTCAGCCTCGCCAGCCTCGTCGGCAGGGCGGATCCGGGTGCGCCACCGCCCCCGACCGTCGACAGCCCGTCGACGACGTCCACCTCGAACCGGGCATGGCCCGCGAGCCGGCCCGCCAGCGCCCGGGCCCGGGCGTCGATCTCGTCGACGGGGGCGGCGAGCATGCGGACCACGGGCACCGTCGTCGGCGCCCGGCCCCGCGCGTGCTCCGTCAGCGTGGCCTCGAGGGCCGCGTAGGTCATCTTGTCGACCCGCAGGGCCCGCATCAGGGGATGACTCCGCACCCGTGACAGCGCCTCCTCCTCGCCGACGATGATCCCGGCCTGGGGGCCGCCGAGGAGCTTGTCCCCGCTGAAGCAGCAGACCGTGGCGCCGGACTTCACGCTCCCGGCCACCGAGGGCTCGTCGACCCCGCCGGTCGGGACCCCCGTCAACCGACCACTGCCGAGGTCTTCGACCACGGGCACGTCGAAGCGCCGCCCCAGCGCCACGAGCTCCTCGAGCCCGGGCCGGGCCGTGAACCCCTCGATGCGGAAGTTCGACGGGTGGACGCGCAGGATGAGCGCGGTCCGGTCGTTGACGGCCGCGGCGTAGTCGGCGATGCGCGTCCGGTTCGTGGTGCCGACCTCCCGGAGCTCCGCCCCCGATTGACGCAGGATGTCGGGAATGCGGAAGCCGCCGCCAATCTCGACGAGCTCGCCCCGGGAGACGACGGCTTCCCGCCCGTTCGCCAGCGCGGCGAGGACGAGGAGGACCGCCGCGGCGTTGTTGTTGACCACCACCGCCGCGGGCGCTCCCGTCACCTGGGTCAGGAGCCGGGCGGCATGGGTGTGACGGGCGCCGCGCCCGCCCCCCGCGAGGTCGTACTCCAGGTTCGTGTAGCCGGCCGCCAGTTCCGCGACCCGCGCCGCCGCCGCCCCCGCAAGGGGGGCGCGGCCGAGGTTGGTGTGCACGACCACCCCGGTCGCGTTGATAACGGTGGTGAGGGACGGCTCGAGGCGCGCCGCCAGCGCCGTCGCCGCACGCCGCTCGATCACCGCCGCCGCCTGCTCGCGGTCCCGGATGGACGTCGCGTCCGCGCCGGCGAGGTCTCCCCGTACGCGATCGGCGGCCTTGCGCAACGCATCCAGGGCCGCCTCGCTGCCGTATTCGGTCTCGAGGGCACGGACGAGCGGGCGTTGCCGCAGGCGATCGATGGACGGCAGGATACGGGGGGTGGTCATGGCGCCGTCGCGCCCGGGCGGGCCGCTGCCTTGCCGCTCGGTCGGGATTCGGCTACCATCGCCTGCCGCGTCCGGCGTGTCGGCCGATGATCTGAATCTCCAGCCGGGTCTGCGCCGGGGAACGGTGCGGACCCCGGCCGAGTCGACAGGACGACAACCGGGGCCGCAGACGACGACGGCCGGATTCAGTCTACCACCGCCCCGGCGGGGCGCCGGCGGAATCCCGATGTCGTCCGGCCGCCTTCGGCGGAACGGAGGAAGGCGCGCCGGGCAGGATGCACCACGTGTCGAATGCGGCGGGCTCCGCCACGGCCGGCCGGGGAATGGAAGACGCGGGAGCCGGGAGGAGGAGGCCCGGACGCGGCGCGCCCGGGCCTGTAGCGCGGGAGCTATTCGGCTCGGGTTACGCTGCCGGCCTGGGGACCCTTGGGTCCGTCGACGATCTCGAATTCCACGCCCTGACCTTCCTCGAGCGTGCGGAAACCGTTGCCCTGAATCGCCGAGAAGTGCACGAAGACGTCGCTTCCGCCTTCCCGCTCGATGAACCCGTACCCCTTGGCGTTGTTGAACCACTTGACCTTGCCGGTGATGCGCATCTTGCTTCCTCTGTTTTGCATGGGCGCGACCGGCGCGCCCGACTTCCGGACCCATGAAGACGTTCGCGTCATGGGTGCACACAAAAAAAGACCGCACGGGCGGTCTGCGGGTCGAGCCCCTGTATCGAACTCGGGCTTCACCCTTGAGCCGAAAGGCCATCCTAGTGAGGGTGTCCGGCGTTGTCAAGACGGCTTGTCGACCGGAGGTCGTACGGACGTGGTTTCGGCAGGCGGCCCGCAGTGAAGCGGCCGGCGGCCGTGCGGGCCGGGGTCGAATGGGTGAGGCGCACGGTCCCGACCGGGGTGCGTCGGCGGTCGAGAACCCGGCAGGGCCCCGGCGACGGGGTGACGGGACGGAGAGGAGTGTGAGCAGTTGAAGCGAGCGTTGCTGAGCGTATCCGACAAGACCGGCATCGTCGACTTCGCCCGCGGCCTCGCCGCCGGCGGTTTCGAGATCGTGTCCACCGGCGGCACCGCGCGGGCGCTGACGGACCCGGGGATCGCCGTCACCCAGGTGTCGTCGGTGACGGGATTCCCCGAGATGATGGACGGCCGGGTCAAGACCCTGCATCCCGCCGTACACGCGGGCATTCTCGCGCGCCGCGGCGAGCCCGGCGACCTGAGGGCCCTCGATGACCACGGCATCCGGCCCGTCGACGTCGTGGCCGTCAACCTGTATCCCTTCGCGCGGGTCGCCGCGGACCCCGACGCCGGCGTCGAGGCGCTGGTCGAGGAGATCGACATCGGCGGACCGACGCTGGTGCGCGCGGCCGCGAAGAACTTCCGCGACGTGGTCGTGGTCGTCGACCCCGGAGACTATCCCGAGGTCCTGGAAGCGCTGCGGCGCGCCGGCGGACCGGGCCCGGACTTCCGGCTGGCCCTCGCCCGCAAGGCGTTCCTGCACACCAGCTCGTACGACGGCGCCATCGCCTCCACGCTGTCGGCGGTGGGGGTCGCGGACGGCCGATTCACCCGGGGCGCGGCGCCCGCGGAAGAGCTCGTCCCGGACACCCTCGCGGTGCGGGCGGATCGCCGCCGGACCCTCCGCTACGGGGAGAACCCCCATCAGGCGGCGGCGCTCTACGCCGCCGGCGACACGGGTTTCGGCGGCGCCCGCGTGGTGCAGGGCAAACCCCTGTCGTTCACCAACCTGCTGGATCTCGACGCGGCGGCGCGGCTGGCGCGCGAGTTCGACGAGCCGGCGGCGGTGGTCGTGAAGCACACGAACCCCTGCGGGGTGGCGACCGCCGACGCGTTGAGCGACGCCTACGTGTCGGCGCGGGAGGTCGACGCCCTGTCCGCGTTCGGCGGGATCGTGGGGTTGAACCGCCGCGTCGACCGCATGACGGCGGAAGCGATTGCCTCCACCTTCATCGAGGCGGTGGTCGCGCCGGACGCGGACGACGGGGCCCGCAGCGTCCTTGCGGCGAAGAAGAACCTCCGGCTGGTCCTCGCGGACTGCTCGTCGGCGGGCGACGACCGGCCGGATCGCGACGTCCGGTCCATTCTCGGCGCGCTCCTCGTGCAGGGCGGCGACCGCGTGACCGAGGCGGCGGGACCGTGGACGGCGGAGGCGGCGGGGCGGCCGGAGTCCGGCCTGCGCGTGATGACCCGCCGGCGGCCGACCGAGGCCGAGTGGGCCGCCCTCCGGCTGGCCTGGCGGGTCACGGCCCACGTGAAGTCGAACGCGGTGGTGTTCGCGCGGGCCGATCGGCTCGCCGCGATCGGCGCCGGCCAGATGAGCCGGGTCGACGCGGTGAAGGTGGCGGTGATGAAGGGGGCGGGACTGACCGGCACGGTGGCCGCCTCCGACGCGTTCTTCCCGTTCCGCGACGGCCTCGACGCCATCGCCGCGGCCGGCGCGACCGCGGTGGTTCAGCCCGGGGGGTCGGTACGGGACGAGGAGGTCGTCGCCGCCGCCGACGAGCACGGCCTCGCGATGGTGTTCACGGGGCGGAGGCACTTCCGGCACTGAGGGCGGGCGCCGGGCGCGCCGGCCGTCAATCGAGGGGCGCGTCGGGATCGGTCGCCGCGGGCCGGGGGACGGCGGGACGCCGGGCCGCCGCCTGCGGCAGGGTGAGAACGACGAGGAACAGCATCAGGAACTCCGAATCCCCGAAGTTGTACTCGAACAGGCCGCCGGTGAGCATGGCCGCGACCGCCGCGAGGCCGGCCGCGGCGAGGGGGCGGGCCGCCTCGTCGTCGAGCAGGCGGAACAGGTGGCGGACCGCCGCGACCACGAACAGGCACCAGACGGCGAGGGCGGGCAGCCCCCGCTCGGCCGCGATCTGCACCGGCACGTTGTGCAGGTGCGGGTTCTCGTCCCGCACCGCCCCCGCGTCGCGATACCGCGGGTACACCTCCTGCACCATGTCCGGACCCACCCCGGTCCAGGGATGGTCGCGGATGATCCTCACCCCCGCCCGCGCCATCGCCAGCCGATCGCGGACCGTCGGATCCTCGGGATCGAAGGCCGAGTACACGCGGCTCGTGATCTGCGGGGGAGCCAGGGCCAGCACGAGGGCCGCGAGCACCGGGGCCACCACCATCAGCCGCAGGTCCTTCAGCAGGCACAGGACCGCGATGGCGGCCCCCGCGCCGACCCAGTAGCTTCGGGTCAGCGTCACCGCCAGCGCGACGAGGAGGGCGGGCATCACGAGGGCGGACCACAGGCGACGCTGGCGATCGAAGAGGACGCGGGCGGCAGCGAGGGAGATGGTCAGCGCCAGCAGCCCGGAATAGGTCATGTAGTGCCCCATCGTGCCGTCCGGCCGCCGTCCGAGGTGGTCGTACTCGAGAACGCCGTACTGCACGACCCCCCATACCGCGGTGGTGGCCCCGACGGTCACGACGAGGGTGGCCAGGGTCTGCGCCCGCTCGTGCCGGGCCAGCCGGTGGACGATCGGCACCACGACGAAGAGCAGCACTTCTCGCGAGTCGACGAGGCTGGCCCCGGGGTCCAGGGAGAATGCTGCGGAGACGAAGGTCGCGGCCGCGTAGGCGAGCAGGGGGGGCAGGAACGGCGGCCCTGCCGGTCGCTCGCGGTCCCTCGCCAGCAACGCGATCCAGAGCCCGACGGTGAGGGTGAGCAGGATGCCGGCGGCGGCGATGGAGACCTGCAGCGCGGCCACGAACCCCAGGAGCGTCACGAAGGCCGCGGCTTCCGGTCCCGGCAGTCTGGGGGCGGTCATTCGGCTGTCGCTGACGGTTCGTCGAGCGTGCGCGGTCCCCGGGTCTCAGGCGGCTCCTCGATGGCGGCCTCGTCGATGAGCATGACCGGAATGTCGTCGATGATCGGATACACCCGATGACAGGCCCGGCACTTCAGGCCGGTGCCGTCGTACACCGGCGTCACGGGCGTCTTGCATTTCGGACATGCGAGGATCTCGAGAAGCTCCGCGTCGACCGCCATCACCGCACCCTCCCCCAGGAAGCTCAGACTATATAACAGACTACTCCGGCCGCTCCGGGGGGCGCGGGGACCGCTTCGCGGCCGATACCCGTGTCCAGCCGGTCGCGGCTGCGCCGGGGCGGCTCGCGGAGGCGGGAGCGGCCTCGCGTGCGTGTGGGGCGTCGACCGGGTTGTTCGCAGTCATGGCGTTGTGGAACAATGCGGCCCTTATGCGGTTTCCAATCAGCGCTCTGTTCGTCGTGGGCGTGCTGGCGCCAGGAGCCATCGCCCAAGCCCAAGCGCCGGCGCCCGAGACCCCGGGTCTGAACGATCGCGCCGCCGCGTACCATGCCTTCATCCTGGGGCGCACCCTCGAGCGGGAGGGGCAGATCGAGGAGGCGATCGACGCCTATCGGCGGGCGGTCGAGCTCGATCCCGCGTCCTCGGGGATCTGGACCGAGCTGGCCGGACTCTACGCACGCCGCAACCAGCCCGACGAGGCGATCGAGGCCGGGAACGAGGCGCTGGACCGGCATCCGGACGACCGCGAGGCCCACCGCACGCTGGGCCTCGTCTACGCCGCCCGCGTGGAGTCCCGGGAGACCCCCACACAGTCCGACGTGGACCTGGCCATCGACCACCTCGCGCAGGCGCGCAACCCGCAGTCGCCCGACGTGATGCTGGCCATCACCCTGGGGCGGCTCTACCTCTCCACCCGGCAGCCGGAACCGGCCGTCGAGGTGCTGGCCGACATGCTCGATTTCGAGCCGCGGTTCGCCGACGGCCAAGTGCTGCTGGCCCGCGCGCACGAGGCCCTCGACCAGTGGGACGAGGCCGCCGCCGCCTACGAGCGAGCGGTGCTCTACAGTCCCCGGCGGGCTCGGTACCGCCGCCAACTCGCCAATGCGCTGGCGAACGCGGGACGGACCGATCGGGCCATCGAGGTGCTGGAGGATCTCGTCCAGCTTCGGCCGGACGACACCGAAGGCTGGTATCGGCTGGCCGGCCTCGAGCTCGAGGCCGGTGACTTCGACGCCGCCGAGACCGCGGCCCGGCGGGTGGTCGAGCTCGAGCCGGGCGAGCTGCGCGGCGCCTACCTGCTGTCCCGGGCCCTCGGCGGCAAGCGCCGCTATCGCGAGATGGCGGAGGTCCTGGCCCCGGTGGTGGAGCGGGCGAGAGCGGGCGGAGTCGATCCTCGCCAGGTGGCCGGGCTCCTGCAGCAGCTGGGGTTCGCCCAACAGAGCGTCGGCGATCTCGATGCCGCCGCCGAGTCCCTGGCCGATGCCCTGGAACTCGTGCCGTCCAATCTCGGGCTGCAGGCGCAACTCGTTCAGGTGTATCTCGAAGCGGAGCGCCTCGACGAGGCGGGCGACCTGGTGGCCGAGATCCGGGGCTCGCGGCGCGACAGTCTCGCCCTGATGCGGCTCGACGCCCAGGTGCTGTCCGCTCGCGGATCGGTGGACGACGCGGTTTCGTTGCTCGAGCGGGCCCGTGCGCGCTACGAGGATGAGCCCATTGCCCACGTGGCGCTGGCGGGGCTCTACAGCCAACACGACCTGGTCGACGAGGCGGTGGGCGTCCTGCGGGCGGCCGAGGAGCGGTTCCCCGGCAACACCCTGATCCTGTTCCAGCTCGGCGCGGTCTTCGAGCGCGGGAGGCGGTTCGAGGAGGCCGAGGGCGCGTTCCGGCGCGTGCTCGAGCGGGATCCCGAGGACGCGCAGACGCTCAACTACCTGGGCTACATGCTGGCCGAGCGGGGCGAGCGGCTCGACGAGTCGGTCGACCTCATCCGCCGCGCCCTTGAGCTCGATCCCCACAACGGGGCCTACCTCGACAGCCTCGGCTGGGCCTACTTCAAGCAGGACGAGCTCGAGCTGGCGGAGTCGCCCCTGCGGGCGGCGAGCGATCAGCTGCCGCGGAACTCGGTGGTGCAGGACCACATGGGTGACCTGCTGTTCCGCTTCGAGCGCTACGAGGAAGCCATCGACGCGTGGGAGCGCGCCCTCGCCGGCGACCGCGAAGGGGTCGACGCGGAGGCGCTGGAGGCCAAGATTCGCGACGCGCGGGCCCGCCTGGACTCGAACCGGTAGCTGCCCGTGCCCGGGCGGCGGTGTCCGGGCCGTCGGGGCGATGGGCGCCCCACCGGCGGGATCGAACGGTTGCGGCGAACGATGAGCGGTCTTCGCGCCCTGTGGGTCTGCTCCGCCGCCGCGGTCGCGGCCGCCGGTTGCGGTTCGACCCGGCTGGTTCTTCCGGATGGACCCGGCACCCCCTATCCCGGGTTCGAACGCCTTTTCGGCTCCGTGGTCTCAGAGTGCCGGAGCGTGAGGTCCGTTGAGACCATGATCCGGCTCAGCGGCCGTGGCGGGGGGGCCGCGCTGAGGGGGCGGGTGCGGGCCGGGCTGGCCGAGCCCGCGTCGATGCGGCTCGAGGGACTGGCCCCGTTCGGCGCGCCGGTGTTCTACCTCGTGGCGTCGCCGGGGGACGCCACGCTGTGGCTGACCCGGGAGGCCCGGGTCGTGACCGGGGTGCCGGCCCCGCAGCTCTTTGCGAGCCTCACCGGCATCCCGTTCGGGGCGGACGATCTGCGGGCGGTGCTGACCGGCTGCCTCGTGCCCGATCCGCGGCCGATCGCGGGCCGGCGCCTCGGCGACTGGATCGCCGTCGATCTGGCCGGCGGCGCCGTCGCGTGGCTACGCGAGGTCGAGGGCGAGCAACACCTGGTCGCGGGCACGCGGGACGGGCTGACGATCGAGTACGACGAGTTCAGCCGCCGCCTCCCGCGGCTGGTGCGCGTCTCTTCCACCGCGGCGGGAGCTGGCGGCGAACCCCTCACCGATCTGACGGCCCGGCTGTCGCAGGTTAGCCTCAACGTGACGCTCGGCTCCGAGGCGTTCTCCATCGCCGTTCCCGCGGACGTCGCGCCGGCCACCCTCGAGGAGTTGCGCGGAGCGGGTCCGCTGGAGGTCCCGGTCGAACCGACATGAGCGCCCCGCCGGCTCCCGGACGGCCCCGGCGGGTGACGTTGCGGGCCCACGCCAAGATCAACCTCGATCTGCGGGTCGGCGGCCGGCGCCGCGACGGCTTCCACGATCTGCGGACCATCCTGCAGTCCATCGAGCTGCACGACACGCTGACGTTGAAGGCGGTCGAGGGGGAGTGCCGCATCCGCTGCTCCGCCCCCGGCGTGCCCCCGGGGAGGGACAACCTCGTGCACCGCGCCGCCCAGCGCCTCTGGACCGAGCTGGGCGGGGGCGGCGACGTTCGCGGCGTCGCGGTGACCATCCGCAAGCGGATTCCCGTTGCGGCGGGGCTGGGGGGAGGGACCGCGGACGCGGTGGCCACGCTGCGAGGCTTGTGCCTCCTGTGGGGACGGACGCCGTCCCCGGCCCGGCTCCACGCGCTGGCCGCCGAGGTCGGGGCCGACGGGCCCTTCTTCCTGGTCGGCGGCACGGCGCTCGGGGTGGGACGCGGCGACGACGTCTACCCGCTCGCCGAGCAGGCACGGCGGTGGGTGGTGGTGGCGGTCCCCCCGTACGGGGTCTCGACCGCCGCCGCCTACGGCTGGCTCGACGACGACCGGGCCTCCGGGGGGCGGGGGCGGGCGGCGCGGGGGACGGCCCCGCCGTCGGCGCGGTTCGCCGGGGCGGCGCTCGTGCTCGACGGTCTGCGGAACGACCTCGAGGAGCCCGTGGCGCGGCGCCGGGCCGCCGTCGGCGCGGCGATCGGGCTGCTGTCGAACGCCGGAGCCTGCCGGGCCGCCATGACCGGCAGCGGCTCCGCAGTGTTCGGTCTCTTCGAGCGCCGGGGAGCCGCCCTCGTTGCGGGCCGGCGCCTGTGCGGCCGGCCGGAGGGCTGGACGGTGCGGGTCACCCGGACGATGGACCGGGCCCGGCTCGAGCGCCGGTTCGTGGTCTGACCGCGGAACGGCCGCGCCTTGATGGGGCGAAGGCGGCCGGGTAGAATAACGGGTTCGCGGTAGTCAGTCGACGCTGCGTGCGGGACGGGCCTTCGCTTGATGGGGCGTGGCCAAGTGGTAAGGCGCGGGACTTTGGATCCCGTATTCGAAGGTTCGAATCCTTCCGCCCCAGCCATACCGGCGGCGTCACCGGCGACGCCCCCGTGAACGGCCCCGCCGGGTCGGATCGACGGCGATGATGAACGGGCAACTCAAGCTGTTTTCGGGCAGCGCGCACACGCGGTTGGCGCGGGAGATGGCCGACTACCTCGGTACGCCGCTGGGTCGCGCGAACCTGAGGCGTTTCGCCGATACCGAGGTCTCGTTCCGGATCGACGAGAACATCCGCGGCGCCGACGTGTTCATCCTGCAGCCGACCTGCACCCCCGTCGACGCGCACCTCGTCGAGCTGTGCGTCATGATCGACGCGTTCCGCCGGTCGTCGGCGGCCCGCATCACCGCCGTGATGCCGTACTACGGCTACGCGCGGCAGGACCGGAAGGACAAGCCCCGGGTGCCGATCTCCGCAAAGCTCGTGGCGAACCTGCTGTGCGCGGCCGGGGCCAACCGCGTGCTCACCATGGACCTTCACAAGGCGCAGATCCAGGGGTTCTTCGACATCCCGGTCGATCACCTGTTCGCCGCCCCCGTGTTCATGCAGCACCTGGCCGCCTATCAGGATCAGGATCCGCGCGTGGTGTTCGTCTCGCCGGACGCCGGCGGCGTCGAGCGTGCGCGCGCCTACGCCAAGCGGCTCGGCGCCGACTTGGCGATCATCGACAAGCGCCGCTCCGAGGACGGCCGGGCCGAGGTGATGCACGTCGTGGGCGAGGTGCGGGACCGTGTGTGCATCATCCAGGACGACATCGTCGACACGGCGGGAACGCTCGTCCAGACCGTCTCGGCGCTGCGGGAGAACGGCGCCGCGCGGGTGATCGCGTGCGCGGTGCACGGCGTGCTCTCGGGGCCCGCGCTGGAGCGCATCGAGGGGTCGGCGCTCGAGAAGCTGGTGGTCACGAACACCATACCCCCCCGGCCGGAGGTCGCCGCATCGGACCGGGTCGAGGTGCTGTCCGTCGCCCCGTTGCTGGGGAAAGCGATTCAGAGCATTCACCAGGAGACGTCCGTGTCGTCGCTGTTCGTCTAGACGGGGAGTCCGCGCCGTGGAACGGCGCGGATGCGGTAGGGTTGGTTGGGCGCCAAGCGGAGCCGAGGGCGACGATTGGCGGGCTGTGCGGGTCGACTCGCTTGTCAGACAGGTCATTCATGGAAACCACGTTGAACGCGGAGCTACGGTCCGAACGCGGCAAGAACCTCGCCCGCCGGCTGCGGCGCGACGGCCGGATTCCCGGCGTCGTCTACGGGGAGGCGGGCGGATCGGACGGGTCAGACGCGGTCGCGGTTAGCGTCGGGCCCGAGGAAGTGTCGCGGGTGCTCCACTCGGAGGCCGGCGCCAACACCCTGATCGGTCTCACCGTCGGCGGCGGGGACTCGAGCAAGGTGCTGATCAAGGACTATCAGGTCGATCCCGTTTCGCACCGGCTCCTGCACGTCGACTTCTATCGCGTGGCCATGGACAAGGTGATCACCGTCACCGTCCGCATCGAACTGACGGGCGAGGCTGAAGGGGTCAAGGTGCAGGGCGGCCTGATCGACTTCGTGCAGCGGGAGGTGGCCGTCGCCTGCCTGCCGTCGGAGATTCCCGAGAACATCGAGGTGGACGTCTCCCCCTTGAGGATCGGCCAGGGCGTCCGGCTCAGGGACCTCCTCGGGGACACGTCGTGGCAGCCGGTGAGCGATCCCGAGACCCTCATCGTCCACGTCATCGCCCCGAGGCTCGAAGCGGAGGAGGCGGAGGACGAGGCGGAGGGCGAGGCCGAGGGCGAGACGGAGGACGAGGCGGGGAGCAAGGCGGAGGGTTGATGCTCCCGCCGGCGGGACCCCCGGCGGTCGCGGGCTTCCCGCGTGCACGACCGTGAAGCTGATCGTGGGACTAGGCAACCCCGGCGAGCAGTACCGGGGGACCCGGCACAACGTCGGCTTCGAGGTCGTCGACGAGAACGCTCGGCGATGGGACCTCGCGTTCCGATCCGCTCCCGCCGACGCCGTGCTCGCCAACGCCCCGGCGGTGCCGGGGGGGCGCGGGGCGGTCCTGCTCGCGAAGCCGCTGACCTACATGAACCGCAGTGGGTTCGCGGTCGGTGCGTTGCTGCGCTACTACCGTATCGAGCCGGACGATCTGCTGGTGGTCACCGAGGACGTGAATCTGCCCCTCGGCCGCTTGCGGGCGCGCCGTCAGGGATCGTCCGGCGGACACAACGGCCTGCGCTCGATAATCGAAGCCGTCGCCGGGGAGGGGTTCCCCCGTCTTCGTGTCGGGGTGGGACGCGGCGACCCACGGCAGAAGCTGTCCGGGCGGGTGCTGTCCCGGTTCGGCCGCGACGAGCGGCCGGCCATGGACGACAGCGTGCGGCGGGCGGCCGACGCGGTGGAGATGTTCGTGGAGACCGGCATCGGCCCGGTCATGAATGCGTTCAATCGGCGGGAAGCCGAGAAGGGTGACGAGGAGCCGGCGGCCGGCGCCGGTCCGCGTGGTTGACGTCGATTGTCCTGTCCGCTAATCTCATGAGTCCGGGGCGGTGCGCCCGCCTCCGTTCACTCCTTGCCACCCTGGGGGTGGCCGTCAGTCCACAAGGAGCCGCATGCCCAGCGATCGACAATACGAATTCGTGTACGTCCTCGCGCCCACCATCGCCAACGCCGAGGTGGAGGCGCTCCAGCGCGAGTTGGAGGGCCAGATCGGCAAGCTCGGCGGGGCGGTGGAGAACACCGACCTGTGGGGACGCCGGAAGCTCGCCTACCCCATCGGCAACTTCACGGAGGGCATCTACGTCGTCCAGCTCATTCGCGGGCCGGGCACGATGGTGACCGAGCTCGAACGCCGGATGCGCGTCCATGACGACGTCCTGCGGTATCTCACGGTGCGCGTCGACGACGACCTGCGCAAGGCCCGGCGCGCGGCCGAGAAGCGCAAGGCGGACGCCGAGAGGCGGCGCGCCGCGCGCGGATCGGCGGAAGCCCCGTCGCCGCCGCCGCCCGCGACGGAGCCCGCCGGCGGGTCCCCGGCGGAAAGTGGCTCTCCGGCCGAGGGCGGGCCGAAGGCGGAAGTGACGCCGTCGCCGTCGCCGTCGTCGTCGCCGCCGCAGGACGATGCGTCGGCGGCGGAGTCTTCTCAGGCCGGGGAGGCGGCGGCGGAGCCGGTGCCGGAGCCGCCACCGCCCGCGGCGCCACCACCGGCGGCGGAGCCGGAGGAACCGGCCGGCGCCTAGCCGGGGGACGATTCTCGCCGCGCGCCGTCAGGCGCGCTTCCGGAGGTGCAAGAAATGAAGAGCGATCGCGGCGCCGCCCGCAAACCCAAGTTCGATAGGCCCCGGCGGGGCATGTTCCGGCGAAAGCGCGTCTGCCGGTTCTGCGTCGACAAGGTCCCCTACATCGACTATAAGGACGTTCGGATGCTGATCGCGAGCATTCCCGAACGGGGCAAGATTCAGCCCCGGCGCCTGTCGGGAACCTGCGCGTTCCACCAGCGCAAGCTGCAAACGGCGATCAAGCGCGCCCGGCAACTGGCCTTGATCCCGTACGTGACCGACTAGGGCCCGCGGTGAAGCCATGGCAGTACAGGTCATTCTCAGAGAGCCGGTGGATCATCTCGGACGCCGGGGCGACATCGTGAGGGTCGCCCCCGGATACGCCCGCAACTATCTCCTGCCGCGCCGGTTGGCGTTGCCGGTGACCGAGGCCAACCGCCGTCAGGTCGAGCGCGAGCGGGTCATCGCCGATGCCCGCGACCTGGCCGAGAAGGAGAGCGCGGAAGCGTTCGCGGCGCGGCTGAGCCAGGCGGTCTGCGTCATCACGCGTCGTGTGGGCGAGACCGAGACCATGTACGGATCGGTCACCGCGGCCGACGTCGCGGCGTCGCTGCTCGAGCAGTCGTTCGAGATCGACCGGCGCAAGATCCAGCTCGCCGAGCCGTTGAAGCGGCTCGGCGAGCACGCGGTGGCCGTCAAGGTCCACCGCGAGGTCACGGCCGAGGTGACGGTTCGCATCGTGAAGGAAGGCGCCGAGACCGAGGCGGACGGCGATGAGGCCGGCGGCGACGGCGCTTCGCCCGACGCGGAGACCTCGGACGCTTCCGCCGAGCAGGCGTAGACCCGCGCGGATTCCGGCAGGGTTGGTTGGGGGCGGTGGCGCCGCGTCACCCCCAATTCCGTCCCGATGGTCATGGCCGAGGTCGTTTCCCTTCCCGCCGAACGATCGCTTCCCCACAACCTCGAGGCGGAGCGCTGCGTCCTCGGCGCCGTCCTCATCCACAACGACGCCTTCAACCAGGCGGCGGAGCTGATCGACGCCGACGACTTCTTCCGGGACGCCCACCGCCGCGTGTTCGACAAGATGGTCGACCTCAACGAGCGCAGCGAGGTTATCGATCTCGTCACCCTGAAGAACGAGCTCGAACGGTCGGGGGAGCTCGACGGCGTCGGCGGGCCGGCGTACATCGCGGGGCTGGTCGACGGGGTGCCCCGCTCTACCCACGTCGAGTACTACGCCCACATCGTCAAGGAGAAGTCGACGCGCCGGAAGATCATCTTCGCCGCGAACGAGATTCTCGAGACCGCCCATACCGGAGAGGGCGGGGCGGACATCGTTCTCGACCGGGCGGAGCAGGCGATCTTCCGCATCGCCGACGACAGCGTTCACACCGGGTTCGTGGCGCTGCACGACCTCGTCGAGTCCAGCCACACGACCATCGACAAGCTGCAGGCGGGCGAGGGCGTCGTCACCGGGGTCCCCAGCGGGTTCGTCGATCTGGACAAGCTGACCCGGGGGTTTCAAGCGTCGGACCTCGTTCTCGTCGCGGCGCGGCCCTCCATGGGCAAGACCGCCCTCGTCCTCAACATCGCGCAGCATCTCGGCGTGAACACCGACATGACGGTCGGCGTCTTCAGCCTGGAGATGTCCAAGGAGCAGTTGTTCATGCGCATGCTGACGACCGAGGCGGGGGTCGACTCACACAAGTTCCGCGGGGGTTTCCTCGGCCAGCGCGACTACGACGCGCTGGCCGAGGCGCTCACCCGGCTGGACGGCGCGAAGGTGTTCATCGACGACAGCCCCTCCATCGGCGTTCTGGAGATGCGGGCGAAGGCGCGACGGCTGAAGGCCGAGCATGGGCTGCACCTCGTCGTCGTCGACTACCTGCAGCTCATGACGGGGCGCGGCCGGTTCGATAACCGCACCCAGGAGCTCGCCTCCATCTCGCGGTCGCTGAAGGGCCTCGCCAAGGAGCTCGACCTGCCGGTGGTGGCGCTGTCCCAGTTGAGCCGCGCTCCCGAGAGCCGGTCCGACCGCCGCCCCCAGCTCTCGGACCTGCGGGAGTCGGGAGCACTGGAGCAGGACGCCGACCTCGTCCTCTTCATCTATCGGGAGGAGCAGTACGACCCGACCCCGGAGAACGAGAACCTGGCCGAGATCATCATCGGCAAGCAGAGGAACGGGCCGACCGGGGTCGTCAGGCTCGCGTTCCTCAAGCAGTGCACGAAGTTCGCCAACCTCGCCGCCGATGCCTACGAGTCCTGACCGCGCGGTGCCGGACCCGCACCCGGCGCCGGACGCCGTCGCCGTCCGGCCGACGTTCGCCCGGGTCGACCTGGACGCGGTACGGGCCAACTACGCGGCGGTGGCGCGCCACGTGTCCGGCCCGAGGACGCCCCTGGTCATCGCGGTCGTCAAGGCCAACGCCTACGGGCACGGGGCCGTCCCGGTGGCCCGGGCCCTCGAGCAGGCCGGGGCGGCCATGCTCGCCTGCGCCGACATCGAGGAGGCGGTGACCTTGCGCGACGGCGGGATCAGGGCCCCGATCCTCGTCTTCGGCGCCCTCGGCATCAGCGACCTCGACGGCGTGTTCACCCACGGGCTGACCCCGTCCGTTTCGTCGCCGTTCGCCGCCCGCGCGTTGAGCGACGCCGCGGGGCGGCGAGGCGTGACGGTGTCGTGCCACCTCAAGATCGACACCGGCATGAACCGCCTCGGATTCCGCTTCGACAATCTCGGGCACACCATCCGGGACGTGCTCGACCGTCCCGGGCTCGAGATCGCGGCGGCGTACACCCACTTCGCCACCGCCGACGAGCCGGCGCATCCGCTGTTCGACCTGCAGCGGAAGCGCTTCGACGAGTCGCTGCGGCGCCTCGCCGGGATGGGGATCCGCCCCGGCCTGAGGCATGCCGCGAACAGCGCCGCGCTGCTGCGCGAACGGAACACCTGGTACGACGCGGTCCGGCCGGGACTGCTGCTCTACGGCCTCGTTCCTCCCGGGGCGGAGGCGTCGGTCCCGGTGGCGCCGGCGATGACCATGCGCAGCCGGGTGGTCGCCGTGAAGGGCATGCGGGCGGGCGAGACGACGGGCTACGGCGCGCGGGCCCCGGTCGATCGTCCGACGACGATCGCGGTGGTGCCGGCCGGCTACGCGGACGGCCTGGACGTGCGCATGGCCGGCCGCGGCTCGGTGCTCGTCCGCGGGCGGCGGGCGCCGGTGGTCGGCGCGGTGTCGATGGACTCGATCACCATCGACGTCACCGGCCTCGACGTCGCCCCCGGCGACGAGGTGGTTCTGGTGGGCGAGCAGTCGGGCCGCCGCATCGGCGCCGGCGAGATCGCGGCGGCGCTCGGCACCGTGCCGCACGAGGTCCTGTGTCGGACGGGGAGCCGGATTGTCCGCACCTATGCCGGTCGGGCATCGGGACCGTGAAGTCACCCAACACCGTCTTCGTCTGCCAGTCGTGCGGCGCCCAGGCGCGGAAGTGGCTGGGCCGGTGCCCCGACTGCGGCGAGTGGAACTCGCTGGTCGAGGAGACAGCCGCGAGACCGGCCGGCCCCGGTTCGCGGCCGGCGCTCACCGGGGCGGGAGCGCGGCTCTTCGCCGACATCGAGGCTTCCGAGGCGGACCGGGTTTCGACCGGGGTCAGCGAGCTCGACCGGGTGCTGGGCGGGGGCCTCGTGCCGGGGGCGCTGGTCCTGCTCGGGGGCGAGCCGGGCATCGGGAAGTCGACGCTGCTGCTGCAGGCGGCAGCCGAGGTCGCGTCGGCGGGCCGCACCGTCCTCTACTGCTCGGGCGAGGAGTCCCCGCATCAAGTGCGTCGGCGGGGAGAGCGCCTCGGTCTCTCTCCGCCGCGGCTGCACGTGCTGGCGGAGACGTGCCTGGAACGCGTGGTCGACGAGGTGTCGCGGCTGTCGCCGGACCTGGTCATCGTCGATTCGGTCCAGACCCTGTACTCGGTCGAGCTCGAGTCCGCCCCGGGCACCGTTGCCCAGGTGCGCGACGCGGCGAACCGCCTCCTGTTCTTGGCCAAGGGCCGCAACGTGCCGGTCCTCGTCGTCGGGCACGTGACGAAGGACGGCGGCCTGGCCGGCCCCAAGCTGCTGGAGCACGTCGTCGACACCGTGCTCTACTTCGAAGGGGACCGCCATCACGCGCACCGTATCGTGCGCGCGGTGAAGAACCGCTTCGGGGCGGTGAGCGAGGTCGGGGTGTTCGAGATGACGCGCGCGGGCCTGCGGGCGGTGGCCAACCCGTCCGCGCAGTTCCTGTCGGAACGCAGGACGGACGTGCCGGGGTCGGTGGTGCTGTGCTCGCTCGAGGGCTCGCGGCCCATCCTCGTCGAGGTGCAGGCCCTCGTCGGCGCCGGGGTCTACGGCAACGCCCAGCGGGTGGCGAACGGCGTCGACCGCCAGCGCCTGTCGTTGCTGCTGACGGTGCTCGAGAAGCGCGCGGGCCTGTCGCTCGCCGGCGAGGACGTGTTCGTGAACGTGCCGGGGGGCATTCCCGTGCATGAGCCGGCCGCCGATCTCGCGGTGGTCGCGGCGGTGGCGTCGAGCCTGCGCAACCAGCCAGTGCCGGCCGGCGCCGCCCTGTTCGGCGAGGTCGGGTTGGCGGGCGAGATCCGGGGCGCGACGCAGCCCGGGTTGCGGGTCCGCGAGGCGGCGCAGATGGGGTTCACGCGGTGCTTCATGCCGGGGGGCGACCGGGAGGACGGCGTGTCCGCGTCGGGTTGCGAGCTGATTATGGTGGACCACGTCGGTCAGGCCCTGGAGGGGCTCTTCGCGTGAAGAAGGGTCGGCGGCCGTCGTTCGTCCGCCTCCTGGGAGACGCGTCATGGTGACCGCGATCATCGCGGCCGGCGGGGCCGGGACCCGTCTCGGCGCGGGCCGGCCCAAGCAGCTTCTGAGCCTTGGCGGGGTCACCATCCTGCAGCGCGCGGTGGATGCGTTCGACCGCTGCGACCGCGTCGACGAGATCGTGCTCGTGCTGCCGCCCGCGCTCACCGGCGGACCCGCGCTCGCCGGGACGCCTGGCGGCACGCCGCTGAGGGTCGTGTCGGGGGGGGCGCGGCGGCAGGATTCGGTCGCGCGGGGATTCGAAGCGGCGACCGCGAGGGGGAGCGAGATCGTCGTCGTGCACGATGCGGCGAGGCCGTTCTGCTCGTTCGACGTGATCAGGCGGACCATCGACGCCGCGCGCCGCCACGGCGCCGCGGTGGCCGCGCTCCCGGTGCAGGACACCCTCAAGCAGCGCTCGGTGGGGGAGGGTCGGTTCGTGGGCCGCACCCTCGCGCGTGACCGGATCGTACAGGCGCAGACCCCGCAGGCGTTTCGCGCCGAGGTCCTCGCGAAGGCGCTCCGCCTGGGCCGGACCGGGGTGGAGGCGACCGACGAGGCGGGGCTCGCGGAACGGGCAGGGCATCGGGTGGCGCTCGTCGAGGGCGACGCCTGGAACATCAAGATCACCACGGAGCGGGACCTCGCCGTCGCGCGGCGGTTCGTGGAGGAGACCATGGCGACCGGCCGCGTCGGGCTCGGGTACGACCTGCATCGTTTCGAGGACGGGGGACCGCTCCGGCTCGGCGGCGTCCTGATTCCCCACGACCGGGGGCTGGTGGGGCATTCCGATGCCGACGCGGTCTGCCACGCGGTGACCGACGCGATACTCGGGGCCGCCGCCGCGGGCGACATCGGCCGCCACTTCCCGGACACCGATCCGCGCTGGAAGGGGGCCTCGAGCATCGCGTTGCTGCGGTCGGCGGCGGGCCTGGTGCGCGCCCGCGGTTTCGTCGTCGTCAACGTCGACGTGGTGGTGGTGAGCGAGCGCCCCCGCATCGCTCCCCATGTCGAGCGTATGCGGGAGGCGCTGGCCGCCGCCGTCGGGGTCGAGCCGTCGGCGGTCGGCATCAAGGGCAAGACGGGCGAGGGCGTCGGGCCGACGGGGCGCGGGGAGGCTCTCGAAGCGCACGCGGTGGCCATGCTGGATGCCGCGCCGGCGGCCGGCGAATGACGGGAGGCGGGGCAGGCATCGTGATCGTCTACGGCGTCAATCCGGTGCTGGAGGCGTTGCGGGCGGAGCGCGTCCGGACCGTCCGCCTGGCCGCGGTTTCACGCAGGACGGCCGAGATCCGACGGTTCGCGCAGGAGGGCGGCATCCCGGTGATCCGCGTGTCTCCCGCCGCGCTCGACCTGATCGCGGGAGGCGCGGCGCACCAGGGCGTGGCGGCGGACGTCGCCCCGCCGGAGGCCGTCACCCTGGAAGCGTTGATCGGCGGCCTGCGGGAACCGGCGCTGCTGCTCGTGCTCGACGGCATCGAGGATCCCGGGAACCTCGGGGCGATCCTGCGCAGCGCCGAGGCGGCCGGGGTCGACGGCGTCATCCGCCAGAAGCGGCGGGCCGCCCCCGTCGGCCAGATCGAGAAGGCGTCCGCCGGCGCGGCGTCGCACGTTCGGATCGTATCGGTCGTCAACATCGCCCGGGCGGTGGCCGCCCTGCGGGCGGCGCGGGTGTGGGCGGTGGGGCTCGAGGCGGACGGCGACGACCTGTACCGGGACGTCGATCTGACCCTGCCGACCGCCTTCGTCGTCGGCAGCGAAGGGCGCGGGCTGCGGCGCCTCGTCCGGGCGCGGTGCGATCGCGTGGCGTCGATACCGATGCTCGGGCGGGTGAACAGCCTCAACGTCTCGGTCGCGGCCGGCATTGCGCTCTTCGAAGCGGTGCGGCAGCGCCGGGGCGGCCCCGGCCGCGTCGCCCGGGCGCGAGGAGGCGGGGTTGCCCCGGGCCCGGCGTCGGCGTGAGCCCCGCCCGGAGGATGGGCGCGCGAACCGGGGCGTGACGGGTGCGGCTTGCGCCGAAGGGGTCGGTCGTGCTAAATTCTCCGTTTGGTCCGGCTGGCGTAGCTCAGTCCGGTAGAGCAGCTGATTTGTAATCAGCGGGTCGGGGGTTCGAATCCCTTCGCCAGCTCCAGCGGATTGCTTCCACGTGACAGGTGGGTCTCAGCGGTGGGTGTGATCTCCCGTTGGCGAGGTGACCACGGTATCGAAGTCCGCCTGCCGCGCCGGCCTGGAGCGTGCGTCGCGGCTGTCCGGGAACCCGAGGTGAAGCCCCGCGTTCGCATCGTCGCTCGAATGCGGCGGGGACTTCGCCACGGGCCCCCGGGGCTGAAGGTTGTGGGACACGGCGAGGTTGCGGAGCGGTCAAACGCAACAGACTGTAAATCTGTCGCCCTAGAGGCTTCGGAGGTTCGAATCCTCCCCTCGCCACCAGCTTCGCCCGGCCGGCCGGGGGGCAATGGCCGCGACGGTGTGCGCTCACGACGGCACGGGCCGCGAAGGCGGGAGTAACTCAGTGGTAGAGTCACAGCCTTCCAAGCTGTTGGTCGCGGGTTCGATCCCCGTCTCCCGCTCCAGTTCCTCGCGTGCGGCGGCTCGGCCTCTCGGCCGCGCCGGGGGCTTGGCGCGCGCGAGATCCGTGCGACGCGAACCCGTGGCGAGGCCTCCGGCTGGACGGGGGGGGCGGGCGGCCGCCACCGGGTCGGGCGGCGGGCGTGCGACAGCGTGCCGATGTAGCTCAGGAGGTAGAGCGCGTCCTTGGTAAGGACGAGGTCACCGGTTCGAGTCCGGTCATCGGCTCCAGCTTCGCGAGGGAGCCCGTTCTTCGGGGGGCGGCGGCGGGCCTCCGGCAGGGTCGGTTGAGGCGGCAGGGCCGGGGCGGCGGAGGGAGCCGTGAGGGCGCTTGGCGCCAGGGCGTGACGGGCGCGGGTCATCACTTCGAGAGCGAGCGAGCAAATGGCGAAGGAAAAGTTCGACCGGTCGAAACCGCACGTGAACATCGGGACGATCGGGCACATCGACCACGGGAAGACGACGCTGACGGCGGCAATCACGTCGGTGCTCGCGAAGCACGATGCGAAGAACGTGGTCCGCTCGTTCGATTCGATCGACAACGCACCCGAGGAGCGGGAGCGCGGCATCACGATCGCGACGGCGCACGTGGAGTACACGACGGAGAACCGGCACTACGCGCACGTTGACTGCCCCGGTCACGCGGACTACATCAAGAACATGATCACGGGCGCGGCGCAGATGGACGGGGCGATCCTGGTGGTAGCGGCGACCGACGGTGTGATGCCGCAGACGCGGGAGCACATTCTTCTGGCGCGTCAGGTTGGGGTTCCGTCTCTGGTCGTGTTCATGAACAAGGTGGACATGGTTGACGACGAGGAGCTTCTGGACCTCGTGGAGCTGGAGGTCCGTGAGCTGTTGTCGTCGTATGAGTTTCCGGGCGACGACCTTCCGGTGGTCCGGGGCTCGGCGCTGAAGGCCCTGGAGGGTGACGGTCAGTATGCGTCGACGGTCGAGGAGTTGATGGCGGCGGTGGACGACTACGTTCCGCTGCCGGTTCGTGACGTCGACAAGCCGTTCCTGATGCCGATCGAGGACGTGTTCTCGATCTCGGGTCGTGGGACGGTGGTGACGGGCCGTGTTGACCGGGGCATCGTGAAGGTGAGCGACGATATCGAGATCGTTGGCTTCCAGGAGACGCAGAAGAAGGTCGTGACTGGTGTGGAGATGTTCCGGAAGCTTCTGGACGAGGGCGTTGCGGGTGACAACATCGGCGTGCTTCTGCGGGGTCTGGAGAAGGACGAGGTCGAGCGGGGTCAGGTGCTGGCGAAGCCGAAGTCGATCACGCCCCACACGAAGTTCAAGGGCGAGGTGTATGTTTTGACGAAGGACGAGGGGGGTCGTCACACGCCGTTCTTCAACGGCTATCGGCCTCAGTTCTACCTTCGGACGACGGACGTGACGGGTGTGGCGACGTTGCCTGACGGTGTGGAGATGGTGATGCCCGGTGACAACGTGGCGATGGAAGTGGAGTTGATCACGCCGGTGGCGCTGGAGAAGGGCCTTCGCTTCGCGATTCGGGAAGGTGGTCGCACGGTGGGGTCGGGGGCGATCACGGAGATCGTCGAGTAGCCGTGCCCCCGGGACGGCCCGGGAGTCCGGGCCGTGGAACGGCGCGGACTCCTGGCGGGTTGGTTGGGCGGCAATCGGAGCCGTAGGCGACGATTGCGGGGCGGGCCGCGGCGCGAGCGCCGCGGCCCGTGGATCACCGGGCCGGCGGCGGCGCTCGCGCCGGGGCCCGAAAGAGACGCGCCGCGTTCGGGGACGCGCGCTTCTGGTTGTGGAGTGGCCTGAGCCATGCGGGACATCATCTTGTTGGCGTGCACCGACTGCAAGCGCCGCAACTACAGTACGACGAAGAACAAGCGGAAGACGACAGGGCGGCTGGAGTTCAAGAAGTACTGCCGCTCGTGTCGCTCGCACACCGTTCACCGGGAGTCGAAGTAACGATCTGCCGGCGCCAAGCGGAGCCGGAGGCGACGATTGGCGGGCTGGGAATCCGCGCCGTGGACGGCGCGGGCGCGCGTCGGGCGGTGAAGTTCCGGGCCGGACACCAGGAGCACAGGCCAGTAGCTCAATTGGCAGAGCACCGGTCTCCAAAACCGGGGGTTGGGGGTTCGATTCCCTCCTGGCCTGCCACACGCGTTCGGAGCGGCCGGCGCGGCGCGCGTCCGGGGCGCGCACACGCAGGACGCGCACGCAGGAAAGGATCGGGCACTTCGTGAAGTCAGCACGACTCGACAACGTCAGGGACTCGTCGATCCCCGTCACGGGGTGGTTCGGTCGGGCCCGGGTCTTTCTCGCCCAGGTCAAGAACGAGATGGAGCGGGTGACGTGGCCGACCCGCAAGGAGGTCTACGCCACCACCCTGGTCGTCA
Source organism: Vicinamibacterales bacterium (assembly GCA_965207615.1). Classification (GTDB taxonomy): domain Bacteria; phylum Acidobacteriota; class Vicinamibacteria; order Vicinamibacterales; family UBA8438; genus JAJEEA01. The sequence continues at coordinate 3,792,727 of CBDBMZ010000003.1, read as the reverse complement.
TCCTGACCTCGGTGTTCTTCGGAGTCTATCTCTGGAGCATCGATCTCGTCCTGACCCGGGTCGCCAGGTTCATCTTCGAGACCTTCGGAGCGCAATGACCGACGTCAGCACCCGGCAGTGGTACATCGTGCACACCTACTCGGGCTTCGAGAAGAAGGTGTCCGAGTCGCTCCGGCAACGAGTGCAGGCCTACGGTCTGCAGTCGGACATCGGTGAGGTCCTCATCCCGACCGAGGATGTCGTCGAGATGCGGGGAGGCAAGCGCGTCGTCAGCTCGAAGCGGTTCTTCCCAGGCTACATCCTGGTCGAGATGAACATGTCCGACAATGCGTGGCATGTGGTCCGGAACACGCCGAAGGTGACCGGATTCGTCGGCGCCGGCTCGAAGCCGACACCGCTGACGCGCGAGGAAGTGGACCAGATTCTCCACCAGGTGACGGTCGCGGCGGAGAAGCCGAAACCGAAGTACACGTTCGAGAAGGGCGACCAGGTGCGCATCAACGAGGGGCCGTTCAACAGCTTCAACGGCGTCGTCGACGATGTCAATCTGGATCGGAACACGCTGAGGGTCATGGTGACCATCTTCGGGCGATCGACGCCGGTGGAGCTCGATTTCCTGCAGGTCGAGAAGCTGTAGAGGTCGGTCGCGCGGGCGCGGTGATCGGAGGTTGGACGGGACATGGCGAAGAAAGTGATCGGGATGGTCAAGCTCCAGATAGCGGCCGGCAAGGCGACGCCGGCGCCCCCGGTCGGGACCGCGCTCGGCCCGCACGGGGTCAACATCATGGACTTCTGCAAGGCCTTCAACGCCAGGACCGCCAGTCAGGAGGGGCTCGTCATTCCGGCCGTGGTGACGATCTACGCCGATCGGACCCTGAGCTTCATCACCAAGACGCCTCCGGCCGCGGTGTTGCTCAAGCGGGCCGCCAACATCGCCAAGGGCTCGGCCGAGCCGAATCGCAACAAGGTCGGCACCGTGACCATGGCGCAGGTCGAGGAGATCGCGAAGACCAAGATGCCCGACCTGAACACCAACGATCTGGCCGGGGCAGTGAAGGTGGTGTCGGGCACGGCCCGCTCGATGGGGCTCGAGGTCGCGGGCCAGGAGTCTGCGCCGTAGAACCTGCGCAGACCCCTGGCAGGGTTGGTTGGGCGGCAATCGCGGCCGCAGGCGACGATTTCCGGGCTGGGCGCCCGCGCCCTAGGGCAGCGCTGGTGCGCGCCGTGGGTGGCGGGGAGGCAGAGATGGCGAGAAAGAGCAGGAAGTTCAGGGCGGCGGCCGAGCAGGTCGAGGATCGTCTGTACAGCCTGACCGAGGCGATGCCGCTCCTCCAGAAGGTCGGCTACGTGAGCTTCGACGAGTCGGTCGAGGTGGCGGTCCGGCTGGGCGTGAACCCGAAGCATGCCGACCAGATGGTCCGGGGCACGGTGGTGCTGCCGCACGGGCTGGGCCGGTCCAAGCGGGTGCTGGTGATCGCCGGCGGCGAGAAGCAGAAGGAAGCCGAGGAGGCCGGCGCGGACGTCGTCGGCGGCGAGGAAATCGTCGAGCGCATCCAGGGCGGGTGGCTGGAGTTCGATGCGGTGGTCGCCACGCCCGACATGATGCGCGTGGTCGGCCGGCTCGGCAAGGTGCTGGGACCGCGGGGGTTGATGCCGAATCCGAAGACCGGAACGGTGACGTTCGAGGTGGCCCACGCGATCAAGGAGATCAAGGCCGGCAAGGTCAACTACCGCGTCGACAAGGCCGGCGTCGTGCACGCGCCGGTCGGCCGGCGCTCCTTTGATGCGAACGCCCTCGTGGAGAACGCCGAGGCGTTGATGACCAGCGTCATCCGCGCGAAGCCGGCGGCGGCGCGGGGCAAGTACGTTCGAAGCGTGACCGTGTCGTCGACCATGGGGCCCGGGGTCAGAATCGACGCGTCGAGAGTCGATACGCTGGGGCGGTGATGGCGGCGGCTTGAATGGAGCCGCCCGGCCGGTGGCCTGACGGATCGGGTCGTCGGGCGTGCCCGGGCGGGCGGGTCGTCGGGGCGTCGTCGGAAGGCTGCGCCGCAGAGCGGCGGGGAGAGAGATGCCGGTCAGTAGAAGCGCCAAGAGTGAGCAGATCGGGGGGTTGAACGAGGCCCTGGCCAGCGCGGAGAGCGTGGTTCTCGTCGACTTCAGCGGATTGGACGTGCCGAAGGTCACCGAGCTGCGGCGCCAGGTTCGCGCGGCGCGGGGTCGCTATCGCGTGGTCAAGAACACGTTGGCCCGGCGCGCAGTGGCCGGAACCGCCTACGAACCGCTTCGGGACGCGTTTCGCGGGACCACCGCGGTCGCGTACACCGAGGATGATCCGGTCGGGCTGGCGAAGGCGCTGGTGACCTTCGCCAAGACGACGCCCGAGCTCAAGGTGAAGTCGGGCATGGTGTCGGGGCGGTCCATGGCCCCGGCCGAGGTCGAGAGCCTCGCGACCCTGCCCGGCAAGGACGAGTTGCGGGCGACCCTGCTCAGGACCCTGCAGGCTCCCATGAGCCAACTCGTCGGCGTGCTGGGCGCGGTCCCGCGCGACCTCCTCGGCGTACTCGTCGCGGCGGAGAAGAAAGGCAAGGAATCGGAGGAACAGGGGCAGGAGTCGGCGCCGTAGGACGGTGCGGACCCCTGCGGGGTTGGTTGGGCGCCAAGCGGAGGCCGCAGCGCGACCTTGCGGTCGCGGTCGGCGACGATTGGCGGGCTGGGCGGGCGGCTGGCCGCCTTCCGGGGTTTTCAGTGCGAGGAGCTTGGTCATGGCCGAAGTGACACAGGAACAGGTTGTCGATTACATCAAGGGAATCTCCGTGCTCGAGCTCTCGCAGCTCGTCAAGACCCTCGAAGAGGAGCTCGGCGTTTCCGCCGCGGCGGCGATGCCGGTCGCGGTGGCGGGCGCCGCCGCCCCGGGGGCCGCGGCCGAGGCGGCCGAGGAGCAGACCGAGTTCACGGTCACCCTCGTGGAGGTCGGTCCCAAGAAGATCAACGTGATCAAGGCGGTGCGCGAAGTGACGAGCCTGGGACTCAAGGAGGCCAAGGACCTGGTCGAGAGCGCGCCGAAGGCGGTCAAGGAGGACATTCCCAAGGACGAGGCGGAAGCCATCGTGAAGAAGTTCGAGGAAGTGGGCGCCAAGGCCGAGGTCAAGTAGGGCCTCGCCCGGGGCGGGGTGCGCGCCGGTTCGCACACCCCGGCGCGACGCGGACGGTCGGGCCGAGGCGGTGCGTCTCCGGGCCCCGGTCGGCGAACGGGAAGATGTTGGGGTCGGCGCCCACGGCCCTGCCCGGCGCCGCGTGACACGAGGCCGCGGCCGGCCTCGACGGACGTTCCTCGGGCGGCGCAACCTGGAACCGATAGACGACGCAGCGAGCGAATCCTGAATCATCCCATCCTGGCCGCCAGTCCGAGGATGCAGAATGCAGAGTCAGCCCAACAACGTCTACCGGGAGCGCATCGAATTCTCGAAGATCCGGACGACGATCCCGATTCCCAACCTCATCGAGATCCAGAAGAAATCGTACGAGCGCTTTCTGCAGATGACCCGGCTCCCGTCGGAACGGGAGGATGCGGGCCTGCAGTCGGTGTTCAAGTCGGTCTTTCCGATCAGCGACTTCAGGGAGAACTCGTCCCTGGAGTTCATCGAGTACTCGATCGGCAACTGGGAATGCAAGTGCGGGCGGCTCTCGGGCCTGCACCATCTCCGGCAGCCCTGCTCCGCCTGCGGCGCCACCCTCATCGCCGAACCCTACGGGCAGCACGAGGTGCTCTGCCACAAGTGCGGGGCCGCCAACCACGCCCGGGGGGTGGTCTGCGACATCTGCGAGAACACCGTCGCCCTGAAGCTCAAGTACGACGTCGAGGAGTGCCAGGAGCGGGGCGTTACCTACGCGGTGCCGCTCAAGGTCACCATTCGCCTGGTGGTCTGGAACAAGGACCCGGACACCGGCGCGAAGACGATCCGGGACATCAAGGAGCAGGAGGTCTACTTCGGCGACGTGCCGCTGATGACCGACAACGGCACGTTCATCATCAACGGCACCGAACGGGTCGTCGTCTCCCAGTTGCACCGGTCGCCCGGGGCCTTTTTCCACTCCGAGGACCGGCAGCTCCACGTCGCGCAGATCATCCCCTACCGCGGGTCGTGGGTCGAGTTCGAGTACGACGCGAAGAATCTGCTGTACGTGCGCATCGATCGAAAGCGCAAGTTCCTCGCCACGGTCTTTCTGCGCGCCCTCGGTCTGCGCGGCGCCGACGAGATCATCAAGACCTTCTACACCGTGGACCGGATCTCGCTGCGCGAGGGTGCGCCGCGGTGGCAGGTTAGCCGCAACCTGATCGGTCGGCGCACGGCCGCCGAGGTGCCGATAGATGCCACCCACAAGATCGGCGCCGGCAAGAAGATCGGCGCGTCGATGGTCGCGGCCCTGCAGAAGGCCGGCATCGAGTGGATCGAGGTGGCCGAGACCGAGCTCGAGGGCGCGTATGCGGCGGCCGACGTCGTCGACCCATCCACCGGCGAGGTGATTCTCGAGGCCAACGACGAGGTGATTCCCCGAAAGGTGTCGGAGGGTCAGGAGAAGCGGGTCGAGGAGATAGAGGTCTTCTGGCCCGAACGGGACGACATCGGGAACGTCCTGTCGACGACGCTGCGCAAGGACACGATCCGAACCCACGAAGAGGCGCTCATCGAGATCTACCGGCGCCTCCGCCCCGGGGATCCGCCGACGCTCGACAGCTCGCGATCGCTGTTCGAGAGCATGTTCTTCAACGCGCAGAAGTACGACTTCTCGCGGGTCGGCCGGTTGAAGCTGAACACGAAGCTCGGGCTCGACACGCCGCTCGACGAGAAGATCCTGCATCCGCCGGACTTCTACGCGGTCATCAAGTACCTGCTGGCCCTGCGGCGCAACCCGACGAACGCCGACGACATCGATCACCTCGGCAACCGGCGCGTCCGGTCGGTCGGCGAGCTTCTCGAGAACCAGTTCCGCATCGGCCTGGTACGGATGGAGCGGGCGATCAAGGAGAAGATGTCGGTCTACCAGGAGATGGCGACGGCGATGCCGCACGACCTGATCAACGCCAAGCCGGTGATGGCGGCGATCCGGGAGTTCTTCGGCTCGTCCCAGCTCTCCCAGTTCATGGATCAGACCAACCCCCTCTCGGAGATCACCCACAAGCGTCGCTTGTCGGCGCTGGGGCCGGGCGGCCTCTCGCGGGAGCGGGCGGGTTTCGAGGTGCGCGACGTCCACCCGACCCACTACGGGCGCATCTGCCCCATCGAGACGCCGGAGGGGCCGAACATCGGGTTGATCTCGTCGTTGTCCTGCTACGCCCGGATCAACGAGTTCGGCTTCATCGAGTCTCCCTATCGCCGCATCCGGGAGGATCGCGCCGCCGACTTCGTGCAGATCGCCAACGCCGGGGCGACCCGCTTCCAGGTCGGCGACGTCGTCGACGTCGTCGAGGCCGACAAGGAGAACGCGGCGGCCCGGAAGAAGAAGAAGAAGGCGGCCGAGTACGAGCCGTACTCGTTCTACCTCTCGGCGTGGGAGGAGGACCGCTACATCATCGCGCAGGCGAACGCCCGCCTCGACGACGGGGGCAACCTCATCGATTCCCGGGTCAACGCCAGGAAGGCCGGCGAGTTCATCCTCGCGCCGCGCGACAAGGTCGAGTTCATCGACGTCTCGCCGAAGCAGCTGGTCTCGGTGGCGGCGTCCCTCATCCCGTTCCTCGAGCACGACGACGCCAACCGGGCGTTGATGGGGTCGAACATGCAGCGGCAGGGCGTGCCGCTGCTGCAGGCGCGGGCGCCGTTCGTCGGCACCGGCATGGAGTACATCACCGCCCGCGACTCCGGCGCCGTCGTCGTCGCGCGGCGCAGCGGCACCGTCGACTACGTCGACTCGCAGCGGGTCGTCGTGCGGGTCGAGGGGGAGTCCGGCGAGATGTCGCGTGAGATGGGCGCCGACATCTACACCCTGACCAAGTTCCGCCGGTCCAACCAGAATACCTGCATCAATCAGAAGCCCATCGTGCAGGTCGGCCAGAAGGTCGCCCGGGGACAGGTGCTCGGCGACGGGCCCTGCACCGAGCTCGGCGAGCTCGCCCTCGGCCGGAACGTCCTCGTCGCGTTCATGCCGTGGCGCGGATACAACTTCGAGGACGCCATCCTGGTGTCCGAGCGAATGGTCAAGGACGACTACTACACGTCCATCCATATCGAGGAGTTCGAGACGGAGTCGCGCGACACGAAGCTCGGGCCCGAGGAGATCACCCGGGACATTCCCAACGTGTCCGAGGGCTTCCTCGCCGACCTCGACGACAGCGGCATCATCCGGATAGGCGCCTACGTCAAGCCCGGCGACATCCTCGTGGGCAAGGTCACCCCGAAGGGGGAGACGCAGCTGACCCCCGAGGAGAAGCTGCTGCGCGCCATCTTCGGCGAGAAGGCGGGCGACGTGCGCGATGCGTCGCTGCTCTGCCCGCCCGGCATCGACGGCATCATCGTGGGGGTCAAGATCTTCTCCCGCAAGGGCATCGAGAAGGACGATCGGGCCAAGGCCATCGAGGCCGAAGAGCTCGAGATGATGGAGAAGAACCTCGAGGACGAGATTCGGATCCTGCACGAGGAGGTCAAGAAGCGCGTATCGGCGAGGCTCGACGGCCAGAAGCTCGCGAGCGACCTGTTCGACGATCACGGACAGGAGGTGCTGCTGGCGGGGGGCACGGTGCTGACCCCCGAGGGCGTCCTCGCGCTGCCCTATCAGGCGGTGACCCGCATTCGGCTCGCCGGGTCCGATCGGCAGCTCGGGAACGAGTTGCGGACCCTGGAGGAGCGCACCGAGCGTCAGGTGGAGGTGATCCGCCAGATGTTCGAGGAGAAGAAGGAGAAGATCCGCCGCGGCGACGAGCTGCCCCCCGGGGTCATCAAGCTCGTGAAGGTCTATGTCGCCATGAAGCGGAAGCTCTCCGTCGGCGACAAGATGGCCGGCCGCCACGGCAACAAGGGGGTCATCGCGCGGGTGCTGCCGGAAGAGGACATGCCGCATCTGCCCGACGGCACGCCGGTCGAGATCGTCCTGAACCCCCTCGGCGTGCCGTCGCGCATGAACGTCGGGCAGATTCTCGAGACCCACCTCGGCTGGGCCGCCGCCGCCCTCGGGCTCCATTTCGCGACGCCGGTCTTCGACGGAGCGACCGAGGCCGAGATCAAGGGATGGCTCGACAAGGCGGGGCTGCCGCCGAGCGGCAAGAGCCGGCTGATCGACGGCATGACCGGTGAGGAGTTCGAGCAGGACGTGACCGTCGGCTACATCTACATGCTGAAGCTCTCCCACCTCGTCGACGACAAGATCCACGCGCGGTCCATCGGGCCGTACTCGTTGATCACCCAGCAGCCGCTGGGCGGCAAGGCGCAGTTCGGGGGGCAGCGTTTCGGGGAGATGGAAGTGTGGGCGCTCGAGGCGTACGGGGCCGCGCACACGTTGCAGGAGTTGCTGACCGCCAAGTCGGACGACGTCACCGGACGGTCCAAGATCTACGAAGCGATCGTCAAGGGCGACGCTTCGTTCACGCCGGGATTGCCGGAGTCCTTCAACGTCCTGATCCGCGAGCTTCAGGCGCTGTGCCTCGACGTCGAGCTGCTGAAGACGCGTGCAGCACCGATACCCGCCGTGACGGAAACCGCCGTCGAGGAGGATCAGGCGGCGGTCGAGTCTTCGGAAACGGGGGAGACCGAGACGGTCCCCGCCCTCGACGAGGCGTAGCGAGGAGCATCTCATGAGATCCAGTTTCGCGGACCGCGGCTCGCTGACGGCCGACTTCGATGCCATCCGGATCAGCCTCGCCTCGCCGGAGACCATCCGGTCCTGGTCGCACGGTGAGGTGTCCAAACCCGAGACCATCAACTACCGGACGTTCAAGCCGGAGCGGGACGGGTTGTTCTGCGCCAAGATCTTCGGTCCGGTGACGGACTGGGAGTGCCTCTGCGGGAAGTACAAGCGCATGAAGCACCGGGGCGTAATCTGCGACAAGTGCGGGGTCGAGGTGACCCAGGCCAAGGTGAGACGAGAACGTCTCGGGCACATCACCCTGGCCACCCCGGTCAGCCACGTCTGGTTCTTCAAGGGGCTCCCGAGCCGCATCGGTCACCTGCTCGACATTTCCCTGCGCGACCTCGAGCGCATTCTCTACTTCGAGGCGTTCGTGGTCATCGATCCCGGCGACAGCGAGTTCGAGCCGCATCAGCTCCTCACGGAGGAGCAGTACCGGAAGGCGGTGGAGGACCACGGCCCGAAGTTCCGGGCCCGGATGGGGGCCGAGGCGATCAAGGAGTTGCTCAAGCGGGCCGACATCCACGATCTGGCGGACCAGCTTCGCGTGGACATGCGCCGTGAGAACTCGGTGCAGAAGAAGCTCAAGTACGCCAAGCGCCTGAAGGTCGTCGGCGCGTTCCAGAAGTCGACCAATCGTCCCGAATGGATGATTCTCGACGTGATTCCGGTCATTCCGCCGGAGCTGCGCCCCCTCGTTCCCCTCGACGGGGGCCGCTTCGCGACCTCCGATCTCAACGACCTCTACCGCCGGGTCATCAACCGGAACAACCGCCTGAAGAAGCTCATGGAGCTCAAGGCGCCCGACGTGATCATCCGCAACGAGAAGCGGATGCTCCAGGAGGCGGTGGACGCCCTGTTCGACAACGGCCGGCGCGGCCGGGTGCTGCGCGGGGCGAACAACCGTCCCCTGAAGTCGCTGTCGGACACGCTGAAGGGCAAGCAGGGGCGGTTCCGTCAGAACCTCCTCGGCAAGCGCGTGGACTACTCGGGGCGGTCGGTCATCGTGGTGGGGCCCGAGCTCCAGCTCCACCAGTGCGGCCTCCCCAAGAAGATGGCCCTGGAGCTGTTCAAGCCGTTCATCTACAACAAGCTCGAGGGCCGCGGGCTGGTGTCCACCATCAAGCAGGCGAAGGAGATGGTCGACCAGCAGCTCCCGGAGGTGTGGGACATCCTCGAAGAGGTGATCCGCGAGCATCCGGTGCTGCTCAATCGGGCGCCGACGCTCCACCGTCTGGGGATCCAGGCGTTCGAGCCGGTCCTCGTCGAGGGCAAGGCGATCCGGATCCATCCCCTGGTGTGCACGGCCTTCAACGCCGACTTCGACGGCGACCAGATGGCCGTGCACATTCCGCTCGCGCCCGAGGCCCAGATCGAGGCCTCGGTGCTGATGAAGGCCTCGAAGAACATCCTGTCCCCGGCCAACGGCGCCCCGATCACGGTGCCCTCGCAGGACATCGTGCTGGGGTGCTACTACGTGACCAAGGCCAAGAAGGGGGCGAAGGGGGAAGGGCGCGTCTTCGGCTCCGTGGACGAGGTCGGCCTGGCCCTCGCGGCCGGCGAGATCGAGACCCTCACCCCGATCCGGCTCCGGCTCAGCGGGGCGCTCATGGACCTGACCGTGGCCCGGGACGATCAGGACGTGCTGAGGACGCCGGTCCAGGACGTCGACCGCAAGATCATCGACACCACCGCCGGCCGGGTGGTGTTCAACAGCGCGTTGCCCGACGAGATTCCCTTCGTCAACGGCATTCTGAAGAAGAAGGGGCTCGGCCAGCTCGTCCAGTACTGCTACCTGAAGCACGGCGTCGCCAAGACGGTGGAGATGCTGGACCGGCTGAAGCAGCTCGGGTTCGGGTACGCGACCCGTTCCGGCCTGTCGATCGGCATCGACGACCTCATCGTGCCCGCCCAGAAGGCGTCGATGATCAAGGAGGCCAACGACGAGGTCATCCGGGTCGAGCAGCAGTACCTGGAAGGGGCGATCACGAACGGCGAGCGGTACAACAAGGTCATCGCCATCTGGTCGGACGTCACCGAGAAGGTCGCCGACGAGATGTTCAACGAGATGGAGGGCCTCGACGGCGGCGGTCAGAACTTCAACGCCGTCTACATCATGGCCGACTCCGGGGCCCGGGGGAGCAAGCAGCAGATCCGCCAGCTCGCGGGCATGCGCGGCCTGATGGCGAAGCCTTCCGGCGAGATCATCGAGGTGCCCATCACGTCGAACTTCCGTGAGGGGCTCACCGTGCAGCAGTACTTCATCTCGACCCACGGCGCCCGGAAGGGGCTGGCGGACACCGCGCTCAAGACGGCCGACTCCGGGTACCTCACGCGCCGGCTGGTGGACGTGGCCCAGGACGTGATCATCTCCGAGGAGGACTGCGGCACGCCGGACGGGATCGAGTCGCGCGCCATCGTCGAGAGCGGCGAGATCATCGAGCCGCTGCGGGACCGCATCGTCGGCCGCGTGGCGCTGGAGGAAGTCGTCGATCCGTTCACCAACGACGTCATCGTGCCCGGCAACGAGCTGATCGTCGAGGACCTCGCCTCACAAATCGAGGACTCGGGCGTCGAGAAGGTGAAGATCCGGTCGGTGCTGACCTGCGCGGCCCGGCGCGGGGTGTGCGCGAAGTGCTACGGCCGCGACCTCGGCACCGGGGAGCTCGCCGAGCTCGGCCTGGCCGTCGGCGTCGTCGCCGCCCAGTCGATCGGCGAGCCCGGGACCCAGCTCACCATGCGGACCTTCCACATCGGCGGCACGGCATCGCGGGTGTCGGCGCAGTCGACCCTCGAGGCGAAGCACGTGGGGACGGTGCGGTTCGACGGGATCCAGTGGGTCAAGGCGCAGGACGGCACCCTGGTCGTGATGAACCGCACCGGCTCGCTCGTCGTGCAGGACGAGAAGGGGCGCGACCGCGAGCGGTACCCGGTGGTGTACGGGGCCCACCTGAAGGTGTCCGACGGCCAGCACGTCGAGCAGGACCAGGTCCTGGTCCAGTGGGACCCCTACACGTTCTCGATCATCACGGAGAAGATGGGGACGGTCCGGTTCAAGGACATCGTCCAGGGGACGACGGTTCACGAGGAGGTGGACGAGGTGACCGGCCTGTCCCGCCTCATCATCATGGACTCGCCCGACGAGAAGAAGCAGCCGACGGTCGAGGTCCGGAACGCGGCCGGCAAGCTCGAGCGCAAGTACAACATGCCGTCGCACGCGCACCTGATGGTGGCGGACGGGCAGGAGGTGACGGCGGGCGAGGTCCTCGCCAAGATCCCGAGGGAGACGACCAAGACCAAGGACATCACCGGCGGCCTGCCTCGCGTTCAGGAGCTGTTCGAGGCACGGAAGCCGCGCGAGACCGCGGTCATCAGCGAGATCGACGGCACCGTCAAGATCGGCAGCATCGTCAAGGGGATGCGGAAGATCATCATCGTGCCGGACGAGCCGGGGGCGGAGCCGCGCGAGTACTCGCTGCCGCGCGGCGTCCACGTGAACGTGCAGGACGGGGACCGCGTCCGCGCCGGCGAGCAGCTCATGGACGGCCCCAGCAATCCCCACGACATCCTCAGCGTTCTGGGTCCGAAGGCCCTGCAGAGCTACCTCGTGAACGAGATCCAGGAGGTCTACCGTCTCCAGGGCGTGACCATCAACGACAAGCACATCGAGGTCGTGGCCCGTCAGATGATGCGGTGGGTGAAGATCGAGGACGTGGGGAGCACCGACTTCCTGATCGACGAGCAGGTGGACCGGTCGCGGTTCCTCACCGAGAACGAGCGGGTCGTGGCCGAGGGCGGCCAGCCCGCCACGGGGAGGCCCCTGCTGCTCGGGATCACCAAGGCCTCGCTGTCCACCGACTCGTTCATCTCGGCCGCCTCGTTCCAGGAGACGACCCGGGTGCTGACGGAAGCGTCGATCTCCGGGAAGGTGGACCACCTCCGGGGGCTGAAGGAGAACGTGACGATGGGCCGGCTGATTCCCGCCGGCACCGGCTACGACTTCTACCGCGGGGTGCAGATCGAGGCCGACGAGCCTCCGCCTCCGCCGCCGCCGAGCCTCGAGGAGCTCGATCTCGAGCGGGAGATGGAGTACCTCGTGGAGCCGGAAACGGCCGGGCGCGACCAGGAGCCTGCGTCGTAGAACGGTGCGGACTCCTGGAGGGTTGGTCGGGCGGCCGGCGGAGGCCGCGGCGCGACCTTGCGGTCGCGTTCGGCGTTGGTTGGCGGGCCGGGCGGTCGAATGGGAGGAATGCGGTCGGACTCGACGACGCGGGGCGTGAGCGCGCATGCCCTCCTTGCGTCGGCGGGACTTCCGTGTTACTCTCGCAAGGTTCTGGCCGGAGTTGGGACACCCTATCTGGCTCCGACCGTCGGAGAGGGGCGTGTGAGCCGTCGGGTCCGGTGAGCCCGGCGGGCATTCGCGGGTCGTGCGCGACTCGCCTCTTTCTCGTACGGAGCAGGCCCCGGTTCGCTCTCGTTGGGCGGCCGGGCTCTTCTTCGCGGCGCGCACACACCAATAGGGTCAATCGCGTCGGGTGCCAAGCTGCCGCTTTCAGGCCCGACGCAACTGTCGCGGGCGTCCCTGCCGCCGGCCGGGAGGTCGTGACGCATTCGACGCAAGGAGCGGGTTCGTGCCGACGATCAGCCAGCTCGTGAGGAAGGGCCGTTACCGGATCGAGACCAAGACCAAGAGCCCCGCCTTGCAGCGTTCTCCCCAGCGCCGGGGCGTTTGCGTGCGGGTGTTCACGCAGACGCCGAAGAAGCCGAACTCCGCGTTGCGGAAGGTCGCCCGCGTCCGGCTGACCAATCAGATCGAGGTGACCACGTACATTCCCGGCGAGGGCCACAACCTCCAGGAGCACTCGCTGGTGCTCATTCGCGGAGGCCGCGTCAAGGACCTGCCCGGGGTCCGCTACCACGTGGTGAGGGGGACGTTGGACACCACCGGTGTGCAGGGGCGGAAGCAGAGCCGTTCGAAGTACGGGGCGAAGCGGCCGAAGGCGTAGGAGTCGGCGCCGTGGAACGGCGCGGACTCCTGGAGGGTTGGTTGGGCGCCGAGCGAAGCCGAAGGCGGCGATTGGCGGGCTAGGAGCCCGTGGTGAAGCCCCGCGTCACGCCGAGGTAGTCGAGAAGGGAATTGCCATGCCACGCAGACGCGAGGTCCCGAAGCGCGAGGTCCCGCCGGATCCGCTCTACAACAGCACCCTCGTGACCAAGTTCGTGCGCACCATCATGAAGAGCGGCAAGCGGAGCACGGCCGAGGGGCTGATTTACGGCAGTCTCGACATCATCCGCGAACGGACCGGCGACGATCCGCTCAAGGTGTTCAAGAAGGCGATCGACAACGTGAAGCCCAGTCTCGAGGTCAAGTCGCGGCGCGTCGGCGGCTCGAACTACCAGGTACCCATCGAGGTCAACCCGAACCGCCGCCTCTCGCTGAGCCTGCGGTGGCTGTCGGGTTACGCGCGGGCCCGCAGCGACGGCAAGACGATGCGCGAGAAGCTCGCGAACGAGTTCATCGACGCGTCGAACCTGCGGGGCGGGTCGGTGAAGAAGCGCGAAGACACGCACCGCATGGCCGAGGCGAACAAGGCGTTCGCCCACTATCGTTGGTGAGAGCGCGGGAAAGCGCAGGCGGAAGCAGACAGTGGTTGGAGCCGAGTTGGAGATCGCCCCCGCGACCGCGGACCGAGGGGTCGCGCGGAGCAGGCAGTCACGAACGGGCAAGGCGATGTCGAGACAGGTGCCGCTCGAGCGGACACGGAACATCGGCATCATGGCCCATATCGATGCCGGCAAGACGACGACCACCGAGCGGGTGCTGTTCTACACCGGCATCACCTACAAGATCGGCGAGGTCCACGACGGCACCGCGGTCATGGACTGGATGGCCCAGGAGCAGGAACGGGGCATCACCATCACCTCCGCCGCGACCACGTGCATGTGGCGCGACCACCGCATCAACATCATCGACACGCCGGGGCACGTGGACTTCACGGCGGAGGTCGAACGGTCGCTGCGGGTGCTGGACGGCGCGGTGGCGGTGTTCGACGCGGTGGGCGGCGTCGAGCCGCAGTCCGAGACGGTCTGGCGCCAAGCCGACAAGTACCGGGTGCCGCGCATCTGCTTCGTCAACAAGATGGACCGCGTCGGCGCCGACTTCCAGCGCACGCTGACCCAGATTCGCGAGAAGCTCCAGGCCAACCCGGTAGCCGTCCAGTTGCCGCTCGGCGCCGAGGACGGCTTCGCCGGCGTGATCGACCTGGTCGCGATGAAGGCGGTCCGGTACCGGGACGAATCGCTCGGCGCCGAGTCGTTGCTCGAGGAGATTCCGGCCGACCGCCTCGAGGAGGCGACGGCGGCGCGCGAGGCGTTGATCGAGAAGGTCTGCGAGGTCGACGACCGACTGCTCGAGAAGTACCTGCACGGGGAGCCGATCGCGGCCGACGAGATCGTCCCGATCCTGCGTCGGCGGACCGTCGAGTCCGTGCGCGAGGAGGAAGCCCCGTTCGTGCCGGTACTGTGCGGCAGCGCCTTCAAGAACAAGGGCGTGCAGCCGCTGATCGACGCGGTGGTCGATTATCTGCCGTCGCCGGCCGATATTCCCGCCGTGACCGGGACGGCGCCGGACGGCGACGCGGTGCTCGAGCGGCCGGCGCGCGACGCCGCGCCGTTCTCGGCCCTCGCCTTCAAGATCATGACCGACCCCTATGTCGGTCAGCTCGCCTTCATCCGCGTGTACTCCGGCGTGATGGCCAGCGGAGCGACGATCTACAACCCGCGGCTCGGCCGCCGGGAACGGATCGGCCGCCTCCTGAAGATGCACGCCAACAAGCGGGAGGAGATCGAGCAGGTCTATGCGGGCGACATCGCCGCCGCGGTCGGACTCAAGACGGTGGCCACCGGCGACACCATCTGCGACCGCGCGCATCCGGTCGTGCTCGAGGCCATGGAGTTTCCGACTCCCGTCATCACGCTGGCCATCGAGCCGAAGACGAAGGCGGACCAGGAGAAGCTCGGCCAGGGTTTGGCGAAGCTCACCACCGAGGACCCGACGTTCCAGGTGCGGACCGACGTCGAGACCGGCCAGGTGGTCGTCTCCGGCATGGGCGAGCTCCATCTGGAGATCATCGTCGACCGGCTTCGGCGCGAGTTCGGGGTGGCGGCGACGGTCGGCCGCCCGCAGGTGGCCTATCGCGAGACCCTCACGCGGTCGGCGGAGGCGGAGGGCCGGCACGTCAAGCAGACCGGCGGGCGCGGTCAGTACGGTCACGTCAAGCTCAGCGTCCTGCCGGGGCAGTCGGGGGACGGGTTCGTCTTCGAGAACCGGATATTCGGCGGCGCTATTCCGAAGGAGTTCATTCCGTCGGTCGAGGCGGGGGTGCGCGAGGCGGTGACGACCGGCATCCTCGCCGGATACCCGATCGAGGACGTGACCGTCACCCTGCTCGACGGTTCGTCGCACGACGTCGACTCGTCGGAGGTGGCGTTCAAGATCGCGGCGTCCATGGCGTTCCGCGAGGCCGCCCGCCGCGCCGCCCCGGTGCTGCTGGAGCCGATCATGAAGGTCGAGGTCGTGGTGCCGGAGGTGTACATGGGCGACATCATCGCCGACATCAACGGCCGCCGCGGCAAGGTGAAGTCGATGGAGGCCCACGGCGGCACGCAAATCGTCAACGCCCGCGTGCCCCTGGCGGAGATGTTCGGCTACGCAACCGAGCTGCGCTCGCGCACGCAGGGGCGCGCCACGTACACGATGCACTTCGAACGCTACGATCAGGTCCCGCAGGCGGTCAGCGAACAGATCGTCGCGCGCATTCAGGGCAGATAGAAGAGGCTATCGCATGGCGAAGGAGAAGTTCGACCGGTCGAAACCGCACGTGAACATCGGGACGATCGGGCACATCGACCACGGGAAGACGACGCTGACGGCGGCAATCACGTCGGTGCTCGCGAAGCACGATGCGAAGAACGTGGTCCGCTCGTTCGATTCGATCGACAACGCACCCGAGGAGCGGGAGCGCGGCATCACGATCGCGACGGCGCACGTGGAGTACACGACGGAGAACCGGCACTACGCGCACGTTGACTGCCCCGGTCACGCGGACTACATCAAGAACATGATCACGGGCGCGGCGCAGATGGACGGGGCGATCCTGGTGGTAGCGGCGACCGACGGTGTGATGCCGCAGACGCGGGAGCACATTCTTCTGGCGCGTCAGGTTGGGGTTCCGTCTCTGGTCGTGTTCATGAACAAGGTGGACATGGTTGACGACGAGGAGCTTCTGGACCTCGTGGAGCTGGAGGTCCGTGAGCTGTTGTCGTCGTATGAGTTTCCGGGCGACGACCTTCCGGTGGTCCGGGGCTCGGCGCTGAAGGCCCTGGAGGGTGACGGTCAGTATGCGTCGACGGTCGAGGAGTTGATGGCGGCGGTGGACGACTACGTTCCGCTGCCGGTTCGTGACGTCGACAAGCCGTTCCTGATGCCGATCGAGGACGTGTTCTCGATCTCGGGTCGTGGGACGGTGGTGACGGGCCGTGTTGACCGGGGCATCGTGAAGGTGAGCGACGATATCGAGATCGTTGGCTTCCAGGAGACGCAGAAGAAGGTCGTGACTGGTGTGGAGATGTTCCGGAAGCTTCTGGACGAGGGCGTTGCGGGTGACAACATCGGCGTGCTTCTGCGGGGTCTGGAGAAGGACGAGGTCGAGCGGGGTCAGGTGCTGGCGAAGCCGAAGTCGATCACGCCCCACACGAAGTTCAAGGGCGAGGTGTATGTTTTGACGAAGGACGAGGGGGGTCGTCACACGCCGTTCTTCAACGGCTATCGGCCTCAGTTCTACCTTCGGACGACGGACGTGACGGGTGTGGCGACGTTGCCTGACGGTGTGGAGATGGTGATGCCCGGTGACAACGTGGCGATGGAAGTGGAGTTGATCACGCCGGTGGCGCTGGAGAAGGGCCTTCGCTTCGCGATTCGGGAAGGTGGTCGCACGGTGGGGTCGGGGGCGATCACGGAGATCGTCGAGTAGTCGTGCCCCCGGCGCGGACTCCTGGCGGGTTGGTTGGGCGCCCAGCGGAGCTGGAGGCGACGATGGGCGGGCTCGGTGAGAAGACATGTTCAGCGACAAGATTCGAATACGCCTGAAGGCCTACGATCACCGGGTGCTCGATCAGTCGACGCACGAGATCGCCGACACCGCCCGGCGGACGGGCGCGCGCCTCGCCGGGCCGATTCCGCTGCCCACGGATCTGAACAAGTGGACGGTCCTCAGATCGCCGCACGTCGACAAGAAGTCGCGCGAGCAGTTCGAGATCCGCACGCACAAGCGGCTGATAGACATCTTCGAGCCGACGTCCCAGACCGTCGATGCGCTGATGAAGCTCGATCTCCCGGCCGGAGTCGACGTCGAGATCAAGGCGTTCGGGAAGGACAGCAACGAATAGGAGTCTGCGCCGTATCACGGCGCGGATTCCCGGAGGGTCGGTTGGGCGCCAAGCGGAGCGGAAAGCGACGATGGCGGGCCAGGGCTTCTGGCCGAGCTCGGCAGCACGGACGCAGACGATCATGGTGACCGGAATCCTCGGGCGGAAGATCGGAATGACCCAGTTGTTCGGCGACGACGGTGCGATCATGCCGGCGACGGTCATCAAGGCCGGTCCGTGTGTCGTCGTGCAGCGGAAGACGGTCGAGCGTGACGGCTATGCGGCGGTGCAGCTCGGGCTCGTCGACGATACGCCGGCCAACGCGAACCGGCCCATCGCCGGCCACTACCGGAAGGCCAACGTGCCCCCGACCCGGATTCGACGGGAGGTCGGTGTGGACGGCGACGGACCGGCGGAAGGCGAGCAGGTGGTGGCGTCGGTGTTCGCGGATGGCGACCGCGTCGATGTCGTGGGGGTCAGCCGCGGCAAGGGGTTCCAGGGCGTCATGAAGCGCCACGGTTTCGGCGGCGGGCGCGCGACGCACGGCTCCATGTTCCACCGCGCGCCGGGCTCGATCGGGGCGTCGTCCTATCCCTCCCGGGTCATCAAGGGCATGCGCGGGCCGGGGCGAATGGGCGGCGATCGGGTCACGATACGGAACCTGGAGGTGCTGCGGGTGGACGCCGAGCAGCACGTGCTGGTGGTCAAGGGAGCGGTTCCGGGGGCGCCGGGCGGCGTGGTCATGATCAGGAAGGCGGTCGCCGCCAAGCCGGAGCCCGCGCCGCCGGCCGAGGCGCCGGCGAAGAAGCGGAAGAAGTAGCTTAGGCTGGGTTGCGCCATGACGCTGGATGTCGTTGATTTGCGGAACGAGAAGATCGGCTCGGTCGAGGTCAGTGACGCCGTGTTCGGCGGCCGCCCGAACCAGGGCGTCATCTGGGAATCGGTGGTGCACCAGTCGGCCGGCGAGCGACGCGGCACCCATGCGACGAAGACGCGGGGGCAGGTCAGCGGGACCGGCAAGAAGCCGTGGCGCCAGAAGGGCACCGGCCGCGCACGGGTCGGCGAGAGCCGTAATCCGATCTGGCGCACCGGCGGCACGGTGTTCGGGCCCCAGCCGCGGAGCTACGCGTATCGCCTGCCGAAGAAGGTCGTGCGCGGCGCCTTGCGGGCCGCGTTGACGGAGAAGTTCGCGGCCGGCGGCGTCCTCGTCGTCGATCGGCTCGGCGTCGACGAGCCGCGCACCCGGCTCGCGGTCGAGCTGCTCGACCGCCTCGACGTGGCGTCCAAGGCGTTGCTGGTCGACGTGCAGCCGGACGGGAAGCTCGCTCTGGCGGTGCGCAACCTCGGCGACGTCAGTCTCGTGGCGACGGGGCGCCTCGGCGCGAGGGACGTCGTCGACGCCCGGCAGGTGGTGATGACGCGCGCCGCGGTCGAGAAGCTCGCTCAGGTGCTGGCATCATGAGAGAGACCGAAGTCATACGGCGGGCCCTCGTCACCGAGAAGACCACCATCCAGCGCGAGGACACGGGCACCATCGTGCTCGAGGTGGCGATGCGGGCGACGAAGGTCGAGATCAAGCAGGCGGTCGAGCGACTGCTCGGGTCGAAGGTGGCCAGCGTCCGCACGTCCATCAACCACGGCAAGATCAAGCGGCAGGGGCGCTTCTCGGGCCAGCGTCCGGACTGGAAGAAGGCCTACGTCCGGCTGCGCGACGGCGAGAACGTGCCCGAGTTCCTGGAAGGCGCCTAGAGGCACCATGACTATCCGCAAGTACAAGCCGACCTCGGCGGGGCGTCGCTTCCAGACGGTGCAGACGTTCGACGAGATCACCGAGACGAAGCCGTACAAGCCGCTGACGGAGCCGTTGCCAAAGTCGGGCGGCCGCAACAACCGCGGTCGCATCACGATCTGGCAGCGGGGCGGAGGACACAAGCGCACGTATCGAATCATCGACTTCAAGCGTGACAAGCACGACGTGCCGGGTCGGGTGACGACCATCGAGTACGACCCGAACCGCTCCGCGCGCATCGCGCTCGTGACCTACGCGGACGGCGAGAAGCGGTACATCCTGCACCCGGCCGGCGTCGCCGTGAACGACACCGTCGTCGCCGGGGACCGTGTCGACATCCTTCCCGGCAACACCCTTCCCCTCAAGAACATCCCGCTCGGCACCCAGATGCACAACGTCGAGCTGAAGCCGGGCAAGGGCGGCCAGCTCGCCCGCAGCGCGGGGGCGAGCGTGCAGCTCGTGGCCAAGGAGGGAGAGTACGTGTCGGTCCGGCTGCCGTCGGGCGAGGTGCGCCGGATTCTGAAGGAGTGCGTGGCCACCATCGGCCAGGTCGGCAACGTCGATCACGAGAACGTGTCACTGGGCAAGGCGGGTCGCAAGCGCTGGCTCGGACGCCGGCCCAACGTCCGCGGGGTTGCGATGAACCCCGTCGACCACCCGCTCGGCGGCGGAGAGGGCAAGGCCGCGGGCGGCCGGCACCCGGTGTCTCCGTGGGGCGTCCCGACCAAGGGGTACAAGACCCGAAGCCGGAAGCCGTCGGACAAGTTCATCGTCCAGCGCCGGCGGCGGCGCAAGTGAGGAGCGTCGCGCGCCGTGCGCCGGCCGGCGGGGCCGCGCGCGGCGGGAGGTGGAGCGTTCACAGGGCAGCCGTTCGCGGGCGGGATTGAGACGAGGCGTCAATGAGTCGATCGCTGAAGAAGGGACCGTTCGTCGACATTCCGCTGCTCGAGAAGGTCGAACGCATGAACAACAGCGGAGACCGCCGGGTCATCAAGACCTGGTCTCGACGGTCGACGGTCATACCCGAGATGGTCGGGCACACGATCGCGGTGCACAACGGCAAGAAGTTCATCCCCGTGTACCTGACCGAGAACATGGTCGGGCACAAGCTCGGCGAGTTCTCGCCGACCCGCTTGTTCCGAGGGCATACGAGCAAGCGCGACAAGGCCGCCTCCGTCGGCAAGGGCAAATGACGATGATCGAAGGGCGTGCCACGGCGCGTTATGTCCGGACCTCGGCCCAGAAGGCCAAGCTGGTGATGGACCTGATTCGCGGTCAGAGCGTGGATCGGGCGCTGGCCACCCTGCGTTTCTCGCAGAAGCGTGTAGCCGGCGCCGTCGCCAAGGTGCTCCGTTCCGCGGTCGCGAACGCGGAGCAGAAGGAGGGCTCGGGGGGCGACGTCGACCGGATGTTCGTGTCCCGGTGTTACGCCGACCAGGGGCCGTCGATGAAGCGCATCCGGCCCGCGCCGATGGGCCGCGCGTTCCGCATCGTCAAGCGGACGGCGCACCTGACCGTTTATGTCGAGGAGCGGCCGGAGGTCGTCGTCTCGGTGGGCGGGCCCGGCGCGGGCGCGGCGGGCGCGGGTTCTTCCCGGCGAGGTTCGAAGCGGCGCTCTCGGCGGCCGAGGAAGCGGTCGAGCGAGTAGGAGTCTGCGCCGTGGAACGGTGCGGACTGCTGGAGGGTTGGTTGGGCGGCAATCGGGGCCGAAGGCGACGATTTCCAGGCTAGACGCCTGCGCCGCGACCACCGGGGCGCGCGGCCGGAGTTGACGAGATGGGGCAGAAGGTTCATCCGTACGGGTTCAGGCTGGGCTTCAACAAGACGTGGCGGTCGCGCTGGTACGCCGACCGCGACTACGCCAAGCTCCTGCACGAAGATCTCTCGCTGCGGTCCGATCTGAAGAAGCGCTTCAAGCACGCCGGCGTATCGAAGATCGAGATCGAGCGCGCCGCCAACAAGTTGAAGATCGACATCTGCACGTCGCGGCCGGGCATCATCATCGGTCGCAAGGGCACCGAGGTCGACAAGCTCAAGACCGAGATCCAGCGGCGGACCAAGCGCGAGGTCTTCATCAACATCCAGGAGATTCAGAAGCCCGAGCTCGATGCGCAGTTGATCAGCGAGTCGGTGGCCCTGCAGCTCGAGAAGCGCGTCGCCTTCCGCCGCGCGATGCGCAAGGCGGTCGAGTCGGCCCTGCGGTTCGGGGGACGCGGGATCAAGGTGCGCGTGGGGGGGCGCCTGAACGGCGCGGAGATCGCTCGCACCGAGTGGTATCTGCACGGGCAGTTGCCGCTGCAGACCCTGCGGGCGGACATCGACTACGGATTCGCCGAAGCCAACACCACCTACGGCCAGATCGGCGTGAAGGTGTGGCTGTACAAGGGCGATCGTCACGAGCCGCGGCTGGCCCGCGACGAGGAGTACCGGGTGCCGCGTCGCGGGGCCCGCGTCTAGGAGTCGGCGCCGTGGAACGGCGCGGACTCCTGGAGGGTTGGTTGGGCGCCAAGCGGAGCCGAAGGCGACGATTGGCGGGCTAGCATGCGCGGCCGGGGTTTCCGGGCACCTGCGAGGTAGCAGTCATGTTGATGCCGAAGAAAGTCAAACACCGGAAGCAGCACCGCGGGCGCATGACCGGCAAGGCGTGGCGGGGTTCGACGGTGTCGTTCGGCGACTATGGCCTGCGGGCGATGGAGCCGTGCTGGCTGACGGATCGCCAGATAGAGGCCGCGCGGGTGGCGATGACCCGGTCCATCAAGCGCGGCGGGAAGATCTGGATTCGGGTGTTTCCGGACAAGCCGATCACCAAGAAGCCCCAGGAGACCCGGATGGGCAAGGGCAAGGGCGCGCCCGAGCAGTGGGTCGCGGTGGTGAAGTCGGGCCGCATTCTCTTCGAGATGGAAGGAGTCGAAGCCGCGGTGGCGCGGGAGGCGATGCGCCTGGCCGCGGCCAAGCTGCCCATCCACACCAGGTTCGCCACCCGGTTCGGGGGAGCCGAGGCATCATGACGGCGATCACGGAACTCCGCGAGCTCGGCGTGTCGGACCTCGAGCAGCGCGAGCGGGAGCTGGCCGAGGAGGTGTTCCGCCTTCGGCTCCAGAAGTCGATGGGGCAGCAGGAGGCGGCCAACAAGCTGCGTCGGACCCGGCAGGACCTGGCCCGGGTCAAGACGCTCCTGCGCGGCTACGCGCTCGGCATCGAGGCGCCGGCGAGCGAGACGAAAGAAGCAGCGGATGGGGACTAAGGCAGAAATCCAGGGCGTCGTCGTCAGCAGCAAGATGGACCAGAGCGTCGTCGTGGCCGTCGAGCGCCGGGTGCGCCACGGCCTGTACGGCAAGATTCAGCGCCGGACGTCGAAGTTCATGGCCCACGATCCGGGCAACCACGCGAGACAGGGCGACGTCGTCGCCGTCGTCGAGACCCGGCCCCTCAGTCGGCGCAAGCGCTGGGCGGTCGTACGGGTGGTCGAACGGGCGAAGGCCGTCTGAGGAGCACTCGCCGTAGAGCGGTCCGGGCTTCCGGCGGACCGGTCGGGCGCCGGGCGGAGCCGACGGGGACGACGGGTGGACCGGGAGGCGCCCCGGTTCTCGGCAGAGCGAGCACAGAACCATGATCCAGATGCAAACGATCCTCGAGGTCGCGGACAATTCCGGGGCCCGGAAGATCGCGGTCATCAACCCGATCGGCGGGTCGACCGGTCGCTTCGCGAAGCTGGGTGACCTCGTGACGGCGTCGGTGAAGGAAGCGGCCCCGCGTTCCGCGGTCAAGAAGGGTCAGGTCGTCCGCGCCGTCATCGTGCGGACGGCGAAGGAGCATCGCCGACGCGACGGCAGCTACATCCGTTTCGATCGGAACGCGGCGGTGCTGGTCAACGAGCAGGGCGAACCCATCGGGACGCGGGTGTTCGGGCCCGTGGCGCGCGAGCTACGGGAACGCAGGTTCATGAGAATCATCTCTCTGGCGCCGGAAGTACTCTGAAGCCGCGAGTGTGAGCCATGTCGAGACTACAGACCCCCGTCCGGAAGAACGACAACGTCGTCGTCATTACGGGAAGGGACCGGGGGAAACGGGGACGCGTCCTGCAGCTCGTGCCGGGCAAGAACCGGCTGATCGTCGAGGGCGTGAACATCGTCAAGCGCCATACCCGCCCGAACCCGAGGCAGAACGTGAAGGGCGGCATCGTGGAGCGCGAGGCGCCGCTGCACGCGTCCAACGTGCAGATCATCTGCCCGGAGTGCGGCGCGCAGACGCGTATCGGAAGGCGCCTCCTCGGTGACGGCCGCAAGGTGCGGATCTGCCGGAAGTGCGACGGGGTCGTGGATCGATGACTAGTCGACTGAGAGCGCGCTATCACGAGAGCGTGGTTCCCGCGCTCACGAAGGAGTTCGGGTACGCCAACGTCATGGCGGTGCCCAAGATCCAGCGGATCGTCGTGAACATGGGCCTCGGCGAGGCCACGCAGAACGTGAAGCTGATCGATGCGGGCAGCGACGACCTCACTCGCATCACCGGTCAGAAGCCGCTGACGACCCGGGCCCGGAAGTCGATAGCCCAGTTCAAGCTCCGTCAGGGTATGCCGATCGGCTCGGTGGTCACCCTGCGCCGGGATCGCATGTACGAGTTTCTCGACCGGCTGATCTCCATCGCGCTGCCCCGCGTCAGGGACTTCCGCGGCGTTTCCCCCAAGGGGTTCGACGGCCGCGGCAACTACACCTTGGGGCTTCCGGACCAGTTGATGTTCATCGAGATCGACTACATGAAGGTGGACAAGTCGCGCGGGATGAACATCTCGGTCGTGACCACCGCTAGGACCGACGAAGAGGGGCGCCGGTTGCTCCAGCTCATGGGGATGCCGTTCCGGACGAATTAGGAGAGCGCGCCGGGGAACGGCGCGGATTCCTGGAGGGTTGGTTGGGCGCCAACCGGAAGCCGCAGCGCGACCTTGCGGTCGCGTTCGGCGGCGATTGGCGAGGGGAGCTCGATGGCGACGATTGCGAAGATGGTCAGAGAGGACAAGCCGCCGAAGTTCAAGGTGCGGCTTCGCAACCGGTGCCGCCTTTGCGGGCGGCCGCGGGGGTACATCCGCAAGTTCGCGCTGTGCCGCCTGTGCTTCCGGCGGCTCGCGCTCGAGGGCGACATCGCGGGAGTGACGAAGAGCAGTTGGTGACGATGTCAGGCGCCGCGTCGCCCGGGCGCGGGGTCGACAGACAAGAGAGACATGACTGATCCGATCGCCGATATGTTGACGAGAATCCGCAACGGGACCGCCGCGCAACGGCGGCGCGTGGACGTCCCGGCATCGCGGCTCAAGACGGAGATCGCGAGGATTCTGCAGAGCGAGGGGTACATCCAGTCGTTCAAGATGGTGGACGTCGTCGTCGAGCGGGGGCAGCAGGCGCGGCCGATGATTCGCATCCAGCTCAAGTACGGATCGCGTGGCGAGAACGTCATCTCCGGGATTCAGCGGGTCAGCCGGCCCGGCCGACGGGTCTACTGCGGCCGGAACAGCGTGCCACCGGTTCTCGCCGGCCTCGGCACCAGCATTCTCACCACCTCGCGCGGGGTCATGACCGGGCGCGAAGCGGTGAAGATGGGCGTGGGCGGCGAAGTGTTGTGCAACGTCTGGTGAGGCGGGCGGTGGAGTGACGAGATGTCGCGAGTAGGCAAGCGGCCGATCCCGATTCCGGCCGGAGTCAGCGTGCAGATCACCGCGGATGCGGTGGAGGCCAAGGGGCCGAAGGGCACCATGCGGCAACCGCTGCCGCCGGGGATCCTGATCGAGATGGAGGACGGGGTGCTGCGCGCGCGGCCCGAGCGCGAGAGTCGCGCGATGGCCAAGTTCCACGGGCTCGGGCGCAGTCTCGTCGCGAACGCCGTAACCGGCGTGTCGTCGGGGTTCAAGAAGGAGCTCGACATCGTGGGCATCGGCTACCGGGCCGAAGTGGCCGGCCAGCGGCTCACGTTGGCGCTCGGATACTCGCACCCGGTGGTGTTCGAAGTGCCCGACGGCATCTCGGTGGCGGTGGAGAACCAGACGCACCTGGTGGTGTCGGGCGTGGACCGCCAGGCGGTGGGGCAGGTCGCCGCCGACATCCGGAGCCTCCGCAAGCCGGACCCCTACAAGCAGAAGGGGATTCGCTACACGGGCGAGGTGCTCAAGAAGAAGGTCGGCAAGACGGGAGCCTAGTCTCCTTCTGGGGTCGAACGTGTCATGAAGGTCAAGACGAAGAAGGATCGTCGCCGGCGGATTGCCCTGCGCCAGCGCAAGAAGATCAATGGGACGTCGAGCTGCCCGAGGATGTCGGTCTTTCGGAGCCTGGGACACATCGCGGTCCAGGTCATCGACGACTCGAACGGCACCACGCTGGCGTCGGCGTCCAGCACTGAGCCCGCGATCAAGGCGAGCTTCACGGATGGGGCCTCTGGCGGAAACGTGGCCGGCGCCGAGGTCGTCGGACGGCTGATCGCGGAGCGGACGCTGGAGAAGGGCATCCGGAGCGTGGTCTTCGATCGCGGCGGGTTCCTGTATCACGGCCGGGTCCGCAAGGTCGCGGACGCGGCGAGAGAGGCCGGCCTGCGATTCTAGGAGCCCGCGGCGGGGACCCGTGCTGCAGGAGCATCATGCCGCCGTCGCGGGGTGACACAGGCTTCCGGGAAACGACATGAGCCAGATGCGAGTCAAGATCGATCCCAACGATTTCGACCTCAAGGACACGGTCGTCTCGATCAACCGCGTCACGAAGGTGGTCAAGGGCGGCAAGAACCTGAGCTTCAGCGCCCTCGTGGTCGTGGGTGACGGCCACGGCGTGGTCGGGTTCGGGGTCGGCAAGGCCAAGGAGGTGCCGTCGGCCATCAAGAAGGGCATCGAAGCGGCCAAGAAGGCGCTGCTCCGGGTGCCCCTCGCCGGCACGACGATACCGCACAGGGTGGTCGGACGCTTCGGGGCCGGGCGGGTATTGCTGAAGCCGGCCCCCGACGGTACCGGCATCATCGCGGGCGGCGCCGTGCGCGCGGTCCTGGAATCGGCCGGCGTGCAGAACATCCTGACCAAATCTCTGGGAACGCAGAATCCGCACAACGTCGTGCGGGCCACCTTCACCGGACTCATGGAGCTGAAGGACCCGGTCTCGGTGGCGCGGCTGCGCGGCATCGATCTCGAGGAGCTGACGGCGGTATGACCAATACGACGGCCGGGGACGCCGGGCGGGTGCGCGTGACGCTGGTCCGGAGCACGATCGGCTTCGACAAGCGTCAGGCGAAGGTCGTGCAGGGTTTGGGGTTGCGACGGTTGAACCACACGGTCGAGTTGCCGGATGTACCGTCCATCCGCGGCATGATCCACAAGGTTCGGCATCTGGTCCGCGTGACCGAGGGCTGACGATGAGCTTGAGCGATCTGAGACCGCCCGTCGGCGCCCGCCGCCGGAAGAAGCGCGTGGGCAGGGGTTACGGCTCCGGCACCGGCGTGACGTCGGGGCGGGGGCACAAGGGGCAGAAGTCCCGGTCGGGATACCGGCGGAAGCGCGGGTTCGAGGGCGGCCAGATGCCGTTGCACCGGCGGGTGCCGAAGCGGGGGTTCTTCAATCCGTTTCGGGTGGAGTACGCCGTCGTCAATCTGGACACGCTGGCCGAGCGGTTCGAGGCCGACGCCGAGGTGACTCCCGACCTGTTGCGGCAGTCGGGCCTCGTGCGCTCGAACGCGAAGCTCGTCAAGATCCTGGCCCGGGGAGGCCTGGACGTCGCGTTGACGGTCAAGGCGCACAAGTTCAGCCGCAAGGCGGCCGAGCTCATCGCCGGGGCCGGTGGTCGAACGGAGGTCGTGACGGGGTGAACGTCGGAACGGACTTGAACCTGGCCGGCAAGGGGCGCATCGATGCTTGACAGCCTGCGGAACGTCTTCGCGATCTCGGATCTGCGGACCCGGGTGCTGTTCACGCTGTCCATTCTCGCGGTCTACCGCCTCGGCAGCGTGATCCCGACCCCGGGCGTGAACACCGACGCCCTCGCGATTCTCGCGGAGCAGGCGGCCGGGACCATGTTCGGGCTCTACAACATGTTCTCGGGCGGCAACCTCGCCCAGGTCACCATCTTCGCGCTGGGCATCATGCCCTACATCAGCGCGTCGATCATCCTGCAGCTCCTGACCGTCGTCTGGCCCTACCTGGAGCGCCTGTCCAAGGAAGGCGAGCTCGGGCGCCGGAAGATCACCCAGTACACCCGCTACGGCACGCTGCTGCTGTGCGTGGTGCAGGCGTTCGCCATCGCCTTCTGGCTCGAGAGCCAGACCAACATCGCCGGCGGTCTGCCCCTGGTGTACGAACCCGGCTGGGGCTTCCGCCTCCTCGTGGTCCTGACCCTCACCACCGGCACCTGCTTCATCATGTGGCTGGGGGAGCAGGTCACGGAGCGGGGAATCGGCAACGGCATGTCGCTGATCATCTTCGCGGGCATCGTCGTGAACCTGCCCGCGGCGGTCCTGAACACCCTCGATCAGCTGCGCACCGGCCAGATGGGGCTGTTCCGCCTGCTGATGCTGTCCATCCTGATGATCCTCGTCATCGGCGCGGTGGTGTTCATCGAGCGCGGGCAGCGCCGGGTCACCGTGCAGTACGCGAAGCGGGTCGTGGGCCGGCGGATGTACGGCGGTACGAGCACCCACATCCCCCTGAAGGTGAACACCGGCGGGGTCATTCCCGTCATCTTCGCGTCGTCGCTGCTCGCGTTCCCCGCGACCATCACCTCCGCGATGCCGGACACTGCGTGGGCGCAGGGCATCACCGAGAACCTGGCGAACGGCATGCCCCTCTATTACCTGCTCTACATGGGGGGCATCATCTTCTTCGCGTACTTCTACACGGCGATCATTTTCAATCCGGACGACGTCGCCGAGAACATGCGCAAGTACGGCGGGTTCGTGCCGGGGATCCGGCCCGGCAAGCGGACCGCGGAGTACATCGACACCATCCTCACCCGAATCACGCTGGTGGGGGCCATCTACCTGGCGATCGTGGCGATATTGCCCGACCTGATGATCGTCGGGTTCCGCGTCGCCGCGATTCCGTTCATCGGCGATTCCCTCGATGCGGTCACGCCGAGGTGGATCACCGACGGCCTCAACGTCACGTTCTACTTCGGCGGGACCTCGCTGCTGATCATCGTCGGGGTGTCGATGGACACGGTGCAGCAGGTCGAGTCGCAGTTGATCATGCGTCACTACGACGGCTTCATGCGCAAGACCCGCATCCGAGGTCGTCGTGGCTAGGAGTCTGCCCCGTAGAACCGTGCAGACTCCCAGCAGGGTTGGTTGGGCGCCCAGCCGAGCCGTAGGCGACGATGGGCGGGCCAGGGGGCTGCCGGGGTGACGGTCTCCATGGGTCCCGCGATCAACCTCGTCGTGCTGGGGCCGCCCGGCGCCGGCAAGGGCACGCAGGGCGTCGAGTTCGCCCGCCGGCACGGGATACCGCAGATCTCGACGGGAGACATCCTGCGGGACGCGGTCAGGTCCGGCTCCGAGCTCGGCCGCCGGGCCAAGGCCACGATGGAGGCGGGGCGCCTCGTCGACGACGAGCTGATGATCGCCATCGTGCGGGAGCGTCTGGACCGGGAGGACGTCGCGGGCGGCTTCGTGCTCGACGGCTTTCCCCGCACGGTGGCCCAGGCGGTGGCGCTGGACGAGATCATGACAGGGCGTCCGCCGTTGATCGTCATCGACATCGCCGTGCCGGACGACGCGCTCGTGGCCCGGCTCGCGCGGCGGCGGGTCTGCGGGCAATGCGGTCAGGCGACCAGCGTCGACCTGTCGCCGGAGTCGCGTTGCGGCCGGTGCGGCGGCGAGCTGGTGCAGCGGAGCGACGACACCGAGACGGTCGTGCGGGAGCGGCTACGGGTCTACGCCGGCGCGACCCGGCCGCTCGTCGACTACTATTCGCAGCGCCCCTCTTTCCGCGCCGTCGACGGAGACCGGAGTCCGGCCGAGGTGGGGTCCGCTCTCGGCGCCGCCGTCGACGCGGTGCTCGCCGAACGGGCGGCGGGGCGCGTACCGGCGGGGGAGACCCGCGCATGATTGTCCGCAAGTCGCCGGCCCAGATCGAGCGGATGCGCGCGGCCAACGCCCTGGTGGCGCAGGTGCTCTCCGAGCTTCGCCGGCTGGTGGCGCCCGGGGTTTCGACGCTGGAGCTCGACGTGGTGGCGGAACGGCAGATTCGGGCGGCCGGCGCGGTGCCCGCGTTCAAGGGGTATCAGGGCTATCCGGCGACGTTGTGCGCATCGGTGAACGAGGCCGTGGTGCACGGCATTCCGTCGTCGGCGCCGCTGGTCGACGGCGACATCGTGTCGCTCGACATGGGCGTGGTGCTCGAAGGCTACTACGGCGACTCGGCCATCACCGTGCCCGTCGGCGGCGTCCCCGAGCGAGTCTCGGAGCTGCTCCGGGTCACCCGGGAGGCGCTGGAGCGCGGCATCGCGCAGGTCCGCGTCGGCGGACACGTCTCCGACATCGGACACCACGTGCAGCGGCACGTGGAGGCGCACGGGTTCTCGGTGGTCCGGGAGTTCGTCGGCCATGGCATCGGGGTCGCGCTGCACGAGGAGCCGCAGATTCCGAACTACGGCGACCCGGGTCAGGGGCCGAGGCTGGAGACCGGCATGGTCCTCGCCATCGAGCCGATGGTCACCCTGGGGCGGCCGGCGGTCAAGGTGCTGGGCGACGGCTGGACCGCGGTGACCTGCGACGGCAGCCTCGCGGCGCACTTCGAGCACACCGTAGCGATTACCGAGGGCGGTCCGGATGTGTTGACCGTCGTGGGCGACGCCGGCGCGGCGGCGGGCCCGGCGGCGATGCGGACGGCGGGGCCGGCATCGGTCCACTGACGGTCGGTTGGCGGAACACGCGGCCGCGGCGGCGGCATCGCGACCCCGGCCGGTTCAGGCTTCCCGCACGCCGGCGAGCCTGGGCCGACGGCCGGTTCGAGGACGTCGAATGAAGGTACGAGCATCGGTGAAACGCATTTGCGACAAGTGCAAGATCGTGCGCCGCTCCGGCGTGGTGCGCGTGATCTGCTCGAATCCGAAGCACAAGCAGCGACAGGGGTGAGGCCGGATCATGGCTCGAATCGCGGGTGTCGATCTTCCAAGAAGCAAGCGCATCGAGACCGGGCTGACGTACATCTTCGGGATAGGCGACCACCGTTCCGGGTTGATCCTGAAGGAGGCCGGAGTCGATCCCGATGTCCGGATCAAGGGCCTCTCCGAGGACGACGTCCGCAAGATCAGCCGGGTCATCGAGGAGCAGGGCCGGGTGGAGGGTGATCTCCGCAAGGAGGTCACCATGAACATCAAGCGGTTGATGGAGGTGGGGTCCTTCCGCGGGATGCGCCATCGCCGCAACCTCCCCGTCCGCGGTCAGCGGACGCAGACGAACGCCCGAACGCGGAAGGGACCGCGCCGGGGCGCGGTGGCGAAGAAGCGGACGAGCTAGGGAAAGGAATGTTCGCGAATGGCTAAGCTGGAGACGGTCGACGCCTCGGTTCCTACGCCGAGCAAGCGGCCGGCCAAGCGCAAGAAGACCTTCAAGAAGAAGCGCGACAAGCGGGTCGTGCACCACG
Source organism: Vicinamibacterales bacterium (assembly GCA_965207615.1). Lineage (GTDB taxonomy): Bacteria > Acidobacteriota > Vicinamibacteria > Vicinamibacterales > UBA8438 > JAJEEA01. The sequence goes on along the minus strand of CBDBMZ010000003.1, from coordinate 3,762,068 downwards.
GCATCGTGCACATCCAGGCGTCGTTCAACAACACGATCATCACGATCGCCGATACCGAGGGGAACGTCGTGGCGTGGTCGAGCGCCGGCGGTATCGGTTTCCGCGGCTCGCGGAAGGGCACGCCGTTCGCGGCCACCCAGGCGGCGATACGGGCCGGGCACGGGGCCAAGGCGGTCGGCATGCGCACCGTGGACGTGCGCGTGAAGGGTCCGGGCGGCGGGCGCGAGTCCGCCATTCGCGCGCTGCAAGCGTCGGCGGGCCTCAGCGTGAAGTCGATTCGCGACGTGACGCCCATTCCTCACAACGGGTGCCGTCCGCCCAAGCGGCGGCGCGTGTAGGAACGAGGGAGCAGAATCAGCATGGCACGATACGCAGGACCCGTTTGCCGGCTCTGCCGCCGCGAGGGCATGAAGCTCTTCCTGAAGGGCGAGCGGTGCTACGCGGAGAAGTGCGCCATCGAGAAGCGCAACGTCCCCCCCGGGCAGCAGGGGCGGCGCCGTCGTCCCAGCAAGGTCATGGGCTACGGCTCGCAGCTACGCGAGAAGCAGAAGGTCAAGCGCACCTACGGCGTGCTCGAGAACCAGTTCCGCCGGTACTTCGCGGCGGCGGAACGGCAGCGGGGCATCACCGGCGAGACGCTGCTGCAGCTTCTCGAGCGCCGGCTCGACAACGTGGTCTACCGTCTCGGGCTCGCGACGTCCCGACCTCAGGCCCGCCAGCTCGTCCGGCACGGCCACGTGCAGGTGAACGGCAGGCGGGCCGACATCCCGTCGTTCTCGCTGAAGGCCGGCGATGCCGTGAGCGTCAGACAGCGCAGTGCGAAGCGGCCGGCGATTCTCTACGCCATGGAGGAGGTCAAGGGACGGGGAATCCCCGACTGGCTGGAGTTCGACGCCTCCACCATGACGGGGCGGGTCGCCGCGCTCCCGACCCGCGAGCAGATCAACCTGCCGGTGCAGGAGCAGTTGATCGTCGAGCTGTACTCGAAGTAGAGAAGCGGTCCCGGCCACAGAAAGGACTGACTTGATGTTGTGGAAAGGCTTCCAGCGACCGAAGCGGCTGGAGTTCGATGTGGAGACCCTGACCGATCGGTTCGGGAGGTTCTCCGCCCAGCCGTTCGAGCGCGGTTTCGGGACCACGATCGGCAACGCGTTGCGTCGCGTGCTCTTGTCCGCCATCGAGGGCGCCGCGGTCACGAGCGTCAAGATCGACAACGTGCTCCACGAGTTCTCTCCGATTCCGGGGGTCGTGGAGGATGCGACCGACATCATCCTGAACCTGAAGCAGATCCCCATCAAGCTGTACGGCGACGAGACGAAGACGTTGTATCTGCGGGCCGACAAGCCGGGCTCGGTCAGGGCGGCGGATCTCGAGGTCGACGCCGCGGTGCAGATTCTCGACCCCGATCTGCATGTCGCGACCGTGGCCGACGGCGGCTCGCTGCACATGGAGATGCGCGTCAAGCAGGGACGCGGTTACGTTTCCGCGGAGAAGAACTTCGACGAGGATCTCGGCATCGGCTGGATCCCCATCGACTCGGTCCACTCCCCGGTGCGCAAGGTCAACTACCTGGTCGAAGCGGCCCGTCTCGGCCAGACGACCGACTACGACAAGCTCACCGTGGACGTGTGGACGGACGGCTCAGTGACCGCCCGGGAGGCGATTTCTCTGGGCGCCAGGCTGGTGCGCGACCACCTGAGCATCTTCATCGATCTCGACGAGTCCGGCGACGCGCCGGCCGAGCCGGAAAGCGAGCGGATAGCGGTGGCCAACGAGCATCTCGACAAGAGCGTCGAGGAGCTCGAGCTCTCGGTCCGTTCCTACAACTGCCTGAAGAACGCCAACATCCGGACCATTCGCGAGCTCGTTCAGAAAACCGAGGCGGAGATGCTTCGCACGAAGAACTTCGGCCGCAAGTCGCTCAACGAGATCAAGGAGATACTCCAGCAGATGGGTCTCGGTCTCGGAATGCGATTCGAACCGCCCACGGCCGACGCCGAGGCGGAAGGATAGGGCGGGCCAGGGAGTCCGCGCCGCCGGGAGAGCCCGTCGTCGGCCGGTCGACGAGAGGACACGGAAGCATGCGTCATCGAGTAGCGCACAGGAAGCTGGGTCGGGTGACCGAGCATCGACTCGCCACGTTGCGCAATCAGGCCACGATGCTGTTGCGCCACGAGCGGATCGACACGACCCTCGCCAAGGCGAAGGAGTTGCGTCCGTTCGTCGAGCGCCTCATCACGCTGGCCAAGCGCGGCCTCGAGGACGGAGCGGAGACCACGCGGGCGCTGCACGCGCGCCGGCTCGTGGCGCGGGACATTGCCGACAAGCAGATCGCCGGCAAGCTGTTCGGCACCATTGCGCCCCGTTTCGCCGAACGGCCGGGCGGGTATACACGCGTGCTGCGTCTCGGCCGTCGCCAGGGCGACGCGGCCGAGGTCGCGCAGATCGAGCTGGTCGGCAGCGAGTACGATCCGAGCCAGGATCGGGATGCCGATGACGCGGCGCCCGTCGCGGACGCCTCGAAGAAGAAGGGGATGGGCGGCCGCCTGCGCGCCGCCGCGAAGCGCCTGCGGCGCGGGCAGGACGCCGAGAAACCCGAGGAAACCGCGTAGCGTCCGTCAACCGTCCTTGCCGTTCTCCTCGCCCCGTTCCGCCTTGGCCTCCCCTATCGCCTGTTCACCTCTGCGCGAGTGCGCCGAGTGTCAGCCTTCCTGGTCGTGTCCGTCCCGCTCCGCCTTGGCTTCGGCAATCACCTTTTGCACGATGTGCGCCGGCACTTCTTCGTAGTGCGAGAACTCCATGTGGTACGACCCGCGGCCGCCCGTCGCCGAGGTAAGCTGCTGCTCGTAGGTCAGCATCTCCGCCATCGGGACCTCGGCCTTGATCGACGTCGAGGAGCCGCGGGTCTCCATGCCGCCGATCTTGCCGCGGCGGCCGTTCAGGTCCCCCATGAGGTCGCCGGCATAGTCACTGGGCGCGTAGACCTCGACGTTCATGACCGGCTCGAGCAGCGTGGGCTTCGCGCGCGACATGGCGTCGCGGAACGCGAGCCGTCCCGCCATCTTGAATGACATCTCGTTCGAGTCGACGGGATGGAACGATCCATCGTAGAGGGTGACCTGGAAGTCCACCATCGGGTAGCCCGCGAGATAGCCCCGCGTCCGCGCTTCCTGGATGCCCTTCTCGACGGCGGGGATGAACCCGCGTGGAATCGCCCCGCCAAAGATCTCGTCGACGAACTGGAAGTCCTCTCCCCGCGGCAGCGGCGCGACCTTGATCTTGCAGTCCCCGAACTGGCCGTGCCCGCCGGTCTGCTTCTTGTGGCGGCCGTGCGCCTCGGTGGACGCCTTGATGGTCTCGCGGTACGGGATCCTCGGCAGCTTGAGGTTCACCTCGACCCCGAAGCGGCGCTTGAGCTTGGCGACGGTCACCTCGATATGCAACTGTCCCTGTCCGGAGAGCAGCAACTGCGAGGTCTGGGCGTCGCGCGCATAGCGGATGGTCGGGTCCTCCTCCTGCAGCCGTTGGAGGGCGGTGCTGATCTTCTCCTCGTCCCCCCGGCTCTTCGGTTCGATGGCGTAGGACAGCACCGGCTCGGTGAACTGGAAGGGCGGGAACCGCCATGCCGCCTCCTTCGGGGCCAGCGTGTCCCCGGTCCGGGTCTCCTTCAGCTTGGCGACGGCGCCGAGGTCGCCCGCCCGTATCTCGGGAACGCTGGTCTGGGTCTTGCCCTGCATGAGGGTGATGGCGCCGATGCGTTCGCCGATCCCCCGACTGACGTTCTGGACCGTCGAATCGGCCGCGATCGAGCCGCCCGCCACCCGGAACATCGTGATCCGCCCGGCGAAGGGGTCGGCCACGGTCTTCCATACCAGGGCGGCGTCGTCGGACGAGTCGGCCGTGGCCGGGTTCCCCTCGGCGTCGACCACGGGCAGGGTCCTTTGCGTCGGGGACGGAAGATACGCGAGGACGGCGTCGAGCAGGGGCTGAATGCCGATGTTGGCGGTGGCCGACGTGCACACCAGGGGGAACACCTGGCGCCCCGCGGTGGCCGTCTTGAGCCCCGCCTCCAGTTGCTCCTGGGTCAGGGTGCCCGACTCGAAGAACTGCTCCATGAGGGCGTCGTCCGCCTCGGCGACCAGCTCGATGAGCGCCTCGCGGGCCGTGTTGGCGTCGTCGGCCAGCTCGGACGGCACGTCGCCGGCGGACACCGTCCGGCCGTCCGCGTCGAAGGTCAGCGCTTTCATGGCGACGAGGTCGACCACGCCTCGGAAGTTCTTCTCCTCGCCGATGGGAAGGTGGATGGGCACCACGGTGCGGCCCAGGGCCTCGTGCAGCGACTCGAGCGAGCGGGACAGGCTCGCCCGCTCCCGGTCGAGGCGGTTGAGCACCACCAGGCAGGGCAGGCCCAGCTCCTGGGCGACGCCCCACACCTTCTCGGTCAGCACCTCCGAGCCCGCCACCGCGTCCACCACCACGAGGGCGGCGTCGGCCACCCGCAGGGCGCAGCAGGCGTCGCTGAAGAAGTTCGCCATGCCCGGCGTGTCGACGACATTGATCTTCGTCTTCTTCCACTCCGCGAACGCGGTGCTCGACGAGAGCGTGTGCTTGCGCGCGATCTCCTCCTCGTCGTAGTCGGTGACGGTGGTGCCGTCGTCGACGGCGCCGAGGCGGTTGACGGCGCCGGCGTCGAACAGGAGGGCTGAGGCGAGCTGTGTCTTGCCGGCGCCGCTGTGTCCCACCAACGCGACATTACGGATCTGGTCCGCATCGTACACTCTCATGACTCGGGTATCCTCCTAGCCCGCCAATCGTCGCCTTCGGCTCCGCTTGGCGCCCAACCAACCCTGCCAGGAGGCTGCACCGTTCCACGGCGCAGACTCCTGGGCCCGCCATCGCCGCCTTTGGCTCCGCTTGGCGCCCAACCAACCCTGCCAGGAGGCTGCACCGTTCCACGGCGCAGACTCCTGGGCCCGCCATCGCCGCCTTCGGCTCCGCTTGGCGCCCAACCAACCCTGCCAGGAGGCTGCACCGTTCCACGGCGCAGACTCCTGGGCCCGCCATCGTTGCCTTCGGCCCCGGTTGGCGCCCAACCAACCCTGCCGGGAGTCCGCACCGTTCCAGGCCGCGCAGACTCCTGACGGTCCGCCAAACATGCTCGTCGAGGCCGCGGTCTCCGGCAACCCGGGTGGCCGTGTTCTTCGACCGCGACCGGCGCAAACCTACATGCTACGCCAGTCCGGGCGCCCGCTCAAGCGACGGCAGTCCGTGGATCGCCGTCTATTCGTAGCGCAGGGCTTCGATGGGGTCGAGGCTGGAGGCCTTGATGGCCGGATACATGCCGAAGACGATGCCGACGCCGCAGGAGAACCCCAGGCCGAGGGCGAACGACCACCACGGCAGGGAGACCGGGAACCCCGTCGCCCAGTGGATGCCGAGGCCGATGCCGCTGCCGAGGAGGATGCCGATCAGCCCGCCGATGCCGGTGAGGCAGGCGGCCTCGAGCAGGAACTGCCAGAGAATCTCCTTCTGCCTGGCCCCGATTGCCCGGCGGGTGCCGATCTCGCGGGTTCGGTCGGTCACCGAGATGGTCATGATCGCCATCACTCCGATGCCCCCGACCATCAGCGCGATCGAGGAGATGACGATCAGGGACAGGAACGTGGCGCTGCTGATCTGGTCCCACAGCGCGAGCATCGCGTCCTGGGTGATGAACTCGAAGTCGTTCGGCTCGTCGAGCCGCAGCCCGTGCCGGATGCGCATGACGCGCTCGATGTCCCGGATGGCGACCTCGGGATCGACGCCCTCGCGGGGCGAGGCCGCAATCATCACCGCGCGCATCTCGCCGCCGAACGCCCGTCGCGCCCTGATCCCGAACTGCTTCTGATAGGTGGTGTGGGGAACGAGGACGAAGTCGTCCTGCCCCATGTTGAAGCCGCCGGGGCTGGGCGTCTCCCCGACCACCCCGATCACCGTGTAGCGGCCGGTCCCGATGCGGACGCGCTTCCCGATGGGATCGGTGTTCGGGAAGAGGGCCTGGGCCGGTGTATGGCCAAGCACCGCCACCCGCGTCCGCCGGCGGGTCTCGCCCGGCGTGAAGAAACGGCCCTCCACCAGGTCCACGGGTTGCACGTCCGGATAGTCGGAGGTGGTGCCGAAGATCATGATCGGCTTCGTCTGCTCCGACCGGTAATGGACCCGCTCCTGGGTGGGGGGCCCCCCCTGTCCGAGCACGACGGCCACGGAAGCGAGCGAATCGGCCTGGCGTGCGATGGCGTCGGCGTCCGCCGTGGTGAGGTTCGGGCGGCGGATCAGCTCCATGAACTCCTCGCCCGAGCCCATGCTGATCGCCGAGAACTTCGTCAGCATGATGGTGTCCGGCCCCATCGTCTCGATGGTGTCGCGCAGCGACTGGTCGAGCCCCCGGATCAGCGACGTGCTGCCGACGATGGACATGATGCCGATGACGACGCCGAGGATCGTCAGCCCCGACCGCGCCTTCTGGTCGCGCAGCGTGGCTACCGCCATCGTCACGATCTCGCCGAACAAGCCGCCGTAGGAGTGTCTGGCCATGGACTCGTCGTGCCGGACGGGACGTCGAACCGCGCCGGATCAGGCGCGGCCCAGCGCCGTGATGGGATCCAGCGACGCCGCCCTCGATGCGGGATACAGCCCGAAGAACAGCCCCACCGCCGCCGTCATCGTGATGCCCAGCACCACCGACCATGGGTGCACGGCGGCCGTGATCGGCGTCATGGAGCTCAGGCCGATGGCCACCGCGAACCCGAGCGCGGTCCCGATCAGGCCGCCGGCGACGGACAGGATCACCGACTCGGCGAGGATCTGCCAGAGGAGGTCGCGGCGGCGCGCCCCCAGCGCCTTGCGCAGCCCGATCTCCCGGGTGCGCTCCGAGACCACCATCAGCATGATGTTCATGATGACAATGCCCCCCACCACCAGCGACAGGCTGACGATGCCCACCAGCACCGCGAAGATGCCGGTGGTGGCCTGCTGGTAGAGCCCCAGCACCGCCCCCGACGTGAACAGCCCGAAGTCGTTCTCCTCGGTGGCCCGCAACTGCCGCTCGATGCGCAGGGCCACCGTCGCCTCGTCGACGGCGCGGTCGAACTCCTCCGGGGTGTCCGAGCGGACCCGCAGGGTGAGCGACGGGCGCGCCCCGAACAGCTTGCGGAACTGGCCCATCGGAATGATGACGAACTCGTCCTGCGACTGCCCGAACGCCGCGAGGGTCGGCTCGCTGACCCCGACGACGCGGAAGTTAACGCCCTGGACCTTGATACGGCGGTCCAGCGGATCGAGCTGGTCGAAGAGCCGGTCGGCGGTCTCCGCCCCCAGCAGCGCGACGCCGCGGTTGCGGTCGACCTCGGTGCGGTTGATGAGGCGCCCGAGCTCGGCCGTGAACGTCGGGAACTCGACGTAGTCGCGGGTCACCCCCCGGATTCTCACGTTCTCGAGCACGCGGTCGCGGTAGCGGACCTCGCCGCTTCGCCCCGACTGGGCCATGACCGCGCCGACGCTGCGGCCGAACCGGCGGATGGCCTCGGCGTCGTCGAGCGACACCCGGGGATTGTTCCTGGTCGCCTCGATGTCGGCCTCGGTCATGACCATCGGGGTGCGCTCGATGACGAACGAGTCCGGGCCGAACTGCGAGACGATGGCGTTGCCGACCTCCGCGTTGACGCCCTGGATCAGCGACACCACCGCGATGATCGAGGCCACCGCCACGATGTTGCCGAGAATCGTGAGGGTGGACCTGAGCTTGTTGGCCCAGATGGCGCGGAGGGCGATGCCCGTGAGGTCAGCGACGCGTCGCACTCTCCACCACCCGGATGGAGTCGCCGTCGGCGAGGTTGCGCACCTCGCTGAACGGTCCGGTGACGATGAGGTCGCCTTCCGCCACGCCCGAGAGCGCTTCGAAGTAGCGCTCGCCGGCGATGCCGGTGTCGACGGGCACGAACACCGCGCGGCCCTGGCGGGCCACGAACACGCCCTCGAGCTCCTCCTCGGTCTCTCCCGCCGCGAGGTCCGCCGCCTCGGCGGCGGAGACGACGCTCCGGCCCCGCGGTCCCGGGTCCGTGGGCACCACGGCCCCGTTCGCGTCCAGCACCACCTCGCGCACGGTGGACGCCTGTATCGGTATCGCCAGCGAGTCGGGCCGGATGGCGGTGGTGATGTCCGCGGTGCACGTGAAGCCTGGGCGCACGCCGGGAATCGCCTCGTCGAGGGTCACGACGACCTTGAACGTCGTCGCCTGGCTGCCCGCGGCGCCGGCCGCGGCGCCGGCGCCGACGGGGTTGATGGGGCTGTTGCCGATCTCGGTCACGACGCCGGAGAACTCGTCGTCGGGGAACGCGTCGATGGTCACGGTCGCGAGCTGCCCGAGCTCGACGCCGGGGATGTCGGTCTCGTCGACCTCCACCTCGGCTTCTATGACCGAGAGGTCGGCGATGGTGGCCAGCACCGTGCCCTGGTTGTTCATGGTGCCGACGACGACGGTCTCGCCCTCCTCGATGTTGCGCCGGGTGACGACGCCGGAGATGGGCGAGGTGATCGTCACCTTGGTCAGCTCGTACCGCGCGCTCTCGAGGTTGGCCTCCTCCTGGCGGATGCGCTGGGCCTGGGTGGCGACCTCCACCTCCCGCGCCTCGAGCTCGGTCTCCCTGAGGGCGACGTCGTTCAGCGCCTGCTCGTAGGCCTCGCGCGAGACGAGCCGCAGCCCCCACAGGTGCTCCTGCCGCTCCAGGTTGTCGCGGGCCAGCTCGAGGTTGACCCGCGCCGTCTGCACCGTGACCTCCGCCTGCCGCTGGGCCGAGCGCGACGCCTGCAGCGCCGCCTCGCCCCGGTCGACGGCCGCGCGCAGGGTCTCCGGATCGATCTCGAGCAGGAAGTCGCCGACCGCGACGCGCTGCCCCTCGTCGAACTCGAGCCGGGTCACCTGGCCCATCGTGTTCGCGCTGATGTCGACGGTGAGCTGGGGCACGATGGTGCCCGGCGCGGACACGATGGCCTCGAGGTAGCGGCGCTCGACCGCCTCGACCTCCACCTGGGGACCGGTGGCGCGCTCGAACGTCAGGTTGATGTACACGACCGCGGCCCCGATGACCACGATCGCCGCGATGAGGACGGCCTTGCGGGAAGCGGTCAACGGATCACCCTCCCAGGCGAGACAGGAAGAACCCGGCCGCGATCGCGATCACCGCGTACAGGCTGTAGAACGTGGTTGCGATAGGGCCCGTGCGCCGCTTGAAGAGAACCCCCGTACCGACCGCCACGAGAAACAGCTGCCACACGGTGAAGAGCTCGACCAGACCCAGGGTCCGGTGGATGAAGCTGCCCTCCTCGAGCATCGGCAGCAGCGCGGCCAGCGTCGTGGGAACGCTCATGACGCCGCGCGCGTAGTTGAGCGGCACCATGAAGAACTGCTGGGCGACGCCGACGACCCCGACGTGGGCGACGACGGCGTACATGGCCTTGAACGGCGCATGCGCGCCCAGAATCACGTAGCACGCGGTCCAGACGAGCCCGGCGACGATGAACGCGAAGATCGGCACCGAGACCAGCGTGCCTCCGGCAGCCCAGTACGCCGCGCTGCCGAGCCTGCTCTCCATCTCGGCATACATCTCGTCCGTCACCGTCACGCCGAACGATTCCAGGCCCTCGACTTGCTGTTCGAGTACCAGTTGCTTCCCCACATCGGTGCTGTACAGCCAGACGCCGGGGGCAGCGGCCAACAGACAGACGACGAGCAAGGCGCCGAACGGCCGCGGCCGGTCCACGATCGCGGCGAACGTGGCTCGCGGCGACAGGAGCACCCCGAGCAGGCGTGCGGGGAGACCCGGGGAGGGGCCCGTATTCGGACGCGCCGAGTCGGTCTCTTCGGTCATGTCGGCTCGATGCGAGAACTGCTCAACCCCGCGGTGACCGTAACCTGCCATTGTACTACCGCGTCCGCCGCGCGTTCTCGCCGACTTGCCTGGCCTGCGGCGCGACTTCGCCGTGCCGGCCCGTCGTACCGTATACGCCCCGGACGGTCCAAATGTTCAATCCCCGCCGGCGCTCGGCGCTCCTCCGGCGCAAGGCCCGTCCTTGACAGCCTGCCGCAGGTTGCACTACGGTCGAACATTGCGCTGGAAGCGTTCCGTCGGATCCCCGTCGGCTCGTCTGTTCACCCGCACCTCCTCCCCGGCAGAGCCACGTGATCGAACTCGTTCCCAAGGAGCTGTTCTTCACCAAGGGTGTCGGCAAGCACCGCGAGAAGCTGACCTCGTTCGAGCTGGCGCTGCGGTCCGCCGACATCGCCGCCTGCAATCTGGTCCGCGTGTCCAGTATCTTCCCCCCGGGCTGCCGCATTCTGCCGAGGGCCACCGGGGTCCGGAAGCTCAAGCCGGGCCAGATCGCGTTCGCGGTGATGTCGGAGGCGGCGACCCGCGAGCCCCACCGAATGGTGGCGGCGTCGATCGGGGTCGCGATTCCGCGCGACCGCCGGCTGTTCGGCTACCTGTCCGAGCATCACAGCTTCGGCGAGAACGAGGAGACCGCCGGCGACTACGCCGAGGAGCTGGCGGCGGAGATGCTCGCCACCACCCTGGGCCTAGAGTTCGACCCCGACAAGAGCTGGGACGAGAAGAAGGAGGTCTACCGCCTGTCGAACAAGATCGTCCGGACCCAGGCCGTCACCCAGACCGCGGTGGGCGACAAGCAGGGGCTCTGGACGACCGTTGTCGCGGGCGCCGTCATCGTCGGCTGACGGCGGCCCGCGGGGCCGGCGCGCCGCTCCGCGGCCCGCTCTCCCGTTTTCGACCGCTCCTGCGGCTTCCCTCGCCTTCCCCGCCGCGCCCGCCTCACACGCGCTCGCCGTCGAAGCCGTCATCTGCAACCGGGGAATGGAGCGCCGCCGCCCGTCGCGCACGGGCCCGCCCCGACTCTGCGGCGGCTCCACGTCGGCCTGCCGCATGCCGACCTGCCGCGACATGACAATATGTGTCCATGCGGGTAGCGTCTCCAGCTCAATGTTGACATATTGTGTCAATTCTGTAGGATGGTTGTCAGCCGGTCGGCCGGCACTCCCACTTCGCGGTCCCGAGATCATGGCTGCTCGCATCGGTGAATTGCTCGTCGAGACCGGAGGCGCGACGCGGGCCAGCATCGACGAGGCGTTGGAGGACCAGAGGACCGCCGGCGGCAGGCTGGGCTCTCACCTCGTGGGGCTCGGTCTCGCGCGCGACGCCGACGTCGCGGCGTTGCTGAGCCGGCAATTCCGCGTTCCGTTCATCGAGCTCGGCCGGTTCGACGTCGATCCCGCCGTGGTCGCGCTCCTCCCGGCGGCGACCGCCCGGAAGTACGAGACGGTTCCGTTGAGCCGAACCGGGGCCGCCCTCGCCGTGGCGATGTCCGATCCGGCCAACGTCTTCGCGGTCGACGACATCGAGTTCATGACCGGGTGCCGCGTGGAGCCGGTGGTGGCGACGCAGGCCGCCATCGCGGCGGCGGTCGAGCGGTACTACGGGGAGGGGCCGAAGCGGGCGGACGCGCCGGACCTCGGGGAGAGCCGGCTCGCCCTCGCCGCGAAGGCCCTCGAGGAGGTTCCCGGCCTCGGCACCGGCCTGGAGGTCGTCGAGGAGGCGGAAGAGATCGACGTCACCGCCCTGGAGACGCAGAGTGGCAAGACGCCGGTGGTCCGGCTCGTCAACGCGGTGCTGGCGTCCGCGATTCAGAAGGGGGCCAGCGACGTCCACTTCGAGCCGTATGAGAAACAGTACCGAATCCGGTTCCGGATCGACGGCGTTCTGTACGAGGTCATGGAGCCTCCGTTGAAGTACCGGGACACCATCACGTCCCGACTCAAGGTGATGGCGAAGCTCGACATCGCCGAGAGGCGGCTTCCCCAGGACGGCCGCATCAAGCTGCGGTTGAACGCGGACGGCGCCGCCCGGGAGATCGACTTCCGCGTGTCCTCCCTGCCGACCCTGCACGGCGAGAAGATCGTGCTGCGGCTGCTCGACCGCAGCAAGCTGATGCTCGACATGACCCGGCTGGGCCTGGAGCCGGAGTCGTTGAGACGGCTCGAAGAAGCGATTCGCCGGCCCTGGGGGCTCGTGCTCGTGACCGGGCCCACCGGCAGCGGCAAGACCAGCACGCTCTACTCGGCCATCTCCCGGCTCAACACCCCGGCCGCCAACATCATGACGGCGGAGGACCCGGTCGAGTTCAACCTCGCCGGGGTCAACCAGGTGCAGACGCGCGAGAGCACGGGCCTCACCTTCGCGGTCGCGTTGCGCTCGTTCCTGCGCCAGGACCCGAACGTGATCCTGGTGGGCGAGATCCGCGATCTCGAGACGGCGGAGATCGCCATCAAGGCGGCCCTGACCGGTCACCTGGTGCTCTCGACCCTGCACACCAACGACGCCGCCGGCACGATTCACCGGCTCGTGAACATGGGCGTCGAGCCGTTTCTGGTCGCCGGCGCGGTCAGCCTGGTCTGCGCGCAACGGCTGGCGCGGCGAATCTGCACCGGATGCGCCGAAGACGAGCCGACCCCGCCGCCGGTGCTCGAAGCGATCGGGTTCGAAGCCGGTGAGGCCGCCCGGGTCGTGCCGCGCCGGGGAGCGGGGTGCGGGCGGTGCAGCGGCCGCGGCTACCGGGGGCGGATCGGGCTCTACGAAGTGATGGCGGTGACCGAGCGGTTCGGCGACATGGTCCGGGGGGGCGCCTCGACGGCGGAGCTCCGACGGCACGCCGTCGAGGGCGGCATGGTGACGCTGCGCGCCAGCGGACTGCGGAAGATCGCGTCAGGGCTCACGAGCATCGAAGAGGTGCTGAAGGAGACGTGACCCGTCGGCGGCCGGGATCCGCCTTCCGCGACCCGGTCTCCTGCGGTTGCGGCGCCCCCCGGCGGGCCGGCCGTGCGAGGTCCCGCGACGCCCGCGCGGGCGGAGACGGAACAGGATGATAGCGCCGATGCCGACGTTGGAGGACCTGCTGAAACTGACCGTGGAGCTCGACGGCTCGGATCTCCACGTGACCGCCGCCTCTTCGCCGCAGGTCCGGGTCCACGGCGAGCTCAGGGCGCTCGACCTGCCGCGGCTGGGCGCCGACGACACCCGGGAGCTCGCGTACAGCGCCCTGAGCGACGGTCAGCGGAGGCGGTTCGAGGAGACACGCGAGCTCGACTGTTCGTTCGGGGTCCGGGGAGTCGGGCGGTTTCGCTGCAACGTCTTCAGGCAGTCGGGGGCCGTCGCGGCCGTCTACCGGCGGGTCCCGGAGAAGATACGGGGGCTTGGCGAGCTGGGGTTGCCGCCCGTGATCGAACGCTGGGCCGAGCGGCCCCGCGGGCTCGTGCTGGTGACGGGGCCGACCGGGTCGGGGAAGAGCGCGACGCTGGCGGCCCTGATCGATCGCGTCAACACCGGGCGCCACGCGCACATCCTGACCATCGAGGACCCGATCGAGTACGTGCACCCTCACAAGCGCTCGCTCGTGAACCAGCGGGAGGTCCACGACGATACGGCCAGCTTCTCGGCGGCCCTGCGGGCCGCCCTCCGCGAGGATCCCGACGTCGTCCTCATCGGTGAGTTGCGGGACTTCGAGACCATCGAGGCGGCGTTCCGCATCGCGGAGACCGGCCACCTGACCCTGGCCACCGTCCACACCAACTCCGCCTACCAGACCATCAACCGGCTCGTCGACGCCTTTCCCGACAGCCGCCAGGACCGGGCGCGCGGCCAGCTCGCGCTCCTGCTCGAGGGCGTCGTGTGTCAGGCGCTGCTGCCCGGCGTGGACGGCCGGGGGCGCGTGGCCGCGGCCGAGGTGCTGAGCCCGACCCCCGCGGTCCGCAACCTGATTCGCGAGAACAAGGTGCACCAGTTGTACTCCGCGATGCAGGCGGGACAGGGGCGGCACGGCATGCAGACGATGAACCAGTCGCTGGCGGCGCTGGTCGGCCGGGGGCGCATCTCGGCGGAAACGGCGATGGCCGCGTCGTCGATGCCGGACGAGCTGAGGGCGCTGCTCTCGCGGGTCAAGACCAGGGGTCCCCGGCCGATGCAGCCTCCGGGTGGGGGGACGGCCGAGTGACGCCGGCCTTCCGCCGTTCGGGACGCGCCGGAGGCGGCCGCGGGGTCGGGGGTGAGCGCGCCGCCCTCAGCGGTGAGGCGGCGGCCCGGCGCCGCGAAGGCGCCCGCGTCACCGGCATGGAGCCGAAGCGGGGCGGCGCGAGGCGGGCCGGAAGGCCGCGTCGGGGCGGGTCGGTGCCGGCCCGCGGCCTGGCCGTCTTCACGCGCCAGCTCTCGGTGATGATCGACGCCGGGATGCCGCTCGTCGAGTGCCTCGACACCCTGGGGCGGCAGCAGGCCCACCGGCCTTTTCGCGAGGCCATTCTCCAGACCCGGAGCGCCGTCGAAGGCGGCTCGGGCCTCGCCGACGCGATGCGGGCGCACCCGGGGGCGTTCGGTCCTCTCTATACGAACATGGTTGCGGCGGGCGAGGCGGGCGGCATCCTCGATACCATTCTGGAGCGGCTGGCGACCCACATCGAGAAGAGCGTCAAGCTGGGGGCGCAGGTCAAGTCCGCCATGACCTATCCGATCGCGGTGGTCACGATTGCGGCCGTCGTCGTCGGGGTCATCCTCTGGAAGGTGATTCCGACCTTCGAGGAGCTCTTCGAGGGACTGGGAGCCGCCCTGCCGTTGCCGACGCGGGTGGTCATCGCGTCGAGCGACGCGCTCGTGTCGTACTCGCCCCTGCTCTTCCTCGCCGCGATCGTCCTGGCCTTCGCGTTCCGGTGGTACCGGACCACTCCACGAGGCGCGCGGGCCGTCGACGCCCTGCTGCTCAGGCTCCCGGTGCTGGGGACCATCCTGCGCAAGGTGGCCGTCGCCCGCTTCTGCCGGACCCTGGCCACGCTGCTCGGCTCCGGCGTTCCCCTGCTCGCGGGGCTCGAGATTACCGCCAGGACCGCCGGCAACCTGGTCATCGAGGACGCGGTCCTGGTTTCCCGGGCGGCCATCGAGCGTGGCGAGACGGTGGCCGCGCCCCTGCGGCGGGCGGGGATGTTCCCGCCCATGGTGATCCAGATGATCGGCGTGGGCGAGGCGAGCGGGGCGCTGGACGCCATGCTCGCCAAGGTCGCCGATTTCTGCGAGGAGGAGGTCGACGCGACCGTGGCCGGATTGCTGACGCTCCTGGAACCCGTCATGATCGCGTTGATGGGGCTCGTCATCGGGGGAATCGTTGTTGCCATGTACCTGCCCATCTTCGACCTGATCGGCCGCATGGCGGTCTAGCAGTTTGGGCCGCGCACTCCTGGAGGATTGTTGGGCGGCGAGCGGAGCCGAAGGCGACGACTGGCAGACCGTTGGAGCGACATGTCGAGGCACGGCACGCACGGCGGCGGGCCCCGGAAAGCACGGGGCGCGTACGACATCGTGGGCGACAGCCCGCAGATGCGGAGCATCCGGGAACGGGTCGCGCGGGTCGCACCCACCGACGCCGTGGTCCTGGTCACCGGCGACGTCGGCGTCGGCAAGGAGCTGGTGGCGCGGGCGATTCACCGCGGCTCCGGACGGGCCGCCCTCCCGTTCGTCGGGCTGACCGCCGACGCGCTGGCCGAGGCGATTCGCGATCCGGATTTCCGCCGCGAGGACTGGCCGGGACCGGTCGCCGCCGCCGAGCCCGGGACGCTCTTCCTGGCGGATGTCGGAGAGGCGGGTCCGGCGAGCCAGGCGGCGTTGCTGTGGTTCCTCAAGGAGCGCCGGTTCCGGCGCGCGGGCGACGGGACCGGCGGTGGAGTCGGGCGGGTCGCCGCGGGACGCGTCGTCATGGCGACCAACCGGAACCTCGCCACGATGGTCGGGGACGGCGGGTTCCGGCGCGACCTCTTCTACCGCGTCAACGTCTTCACCATCCACGTGCCTCCGCTGAACGCCAGGCGGCAGGACATCACGACGTTGGCCCGCCACTTCGTCGAGCGGTTCGCCCGGGAGACGGGCCGGGACCTCCGGGGGCTCTCTCCGGGGGCCGAACGGATCCTCGAGGCCCACGCATGGCCCGGTAACGTCGCAGAGCTCGAGAACGTCGTCGAGCGGGCCGCCGTTCTCGAGGCGTCGAACCGGGTGCGGGCAGAGAGCCTGGAGCTGGACGATGCCCCGGGTTCGGATCGCGGCCGCGAATCGCCGCCGCGCGGCGCGACGGCCGGCGCCGGGCGACCGTTCCGGGCCCGCGTGGAGCCGCTGCCGGAGTCCGGCTTCGTGCTCGAGCAGCACGTCCGCGACCTCGAGCGGGATTATCTCGCGCGGGCGCTTCACCAGGCCGGCGGCGTCAAGGTCCGGGCAGCGGGGTTGCTGGGCATGACCTTTCGATCGTTCCGCTACTACGCGAAGAAGTACGATCTGGGGTGATCTCCGGGCATCGTCGGCACGCCGCGGGAAACACGGGTTGTCGGTTTCCGGGAGCGCGGTCGGGTGCGCTCTCGAATCCGGCGGCGTAGAATGAGTCGTGGCCGGCTTCTCCAGGGGATTGGCAGTTCGGCGTGCCGGTGGGGCGACCGGCGGAATCGCAGGGCCGCGGTTGCCGTGGGGCCGTGCCGCCCGGGCCTGCGGCGCCCGGGGGCCTGCGGCGCGGCCGCCGGCTCGTCGCCGAGTGGTTTCGGGCGGATCGATGCTTGCAATGGTGCTTCGAGGAAGTCGGGAAGGTTCTCGGCGATGGATGCCGTCGGGAGCCGAGCACATCCGTCGCCGGGCCTTGCGGGGGTTCCCCGAGCCGGGCGGTGACGACGGCGGGTCATTCGACCGCGGCGGGGTCGCCGAGGTCGCCCGGTGAACGACGAACGGAGGAGAGGCACCTAATGAAGGCGAGTGGCAGCAGCGGATTCACCCTGATCGAACTGCTGATGGTGGTTGCCATCATCGGCATCATCACCGCCATAGCAGCGCCCGGGTTGATGCGCGCCCGAATGTCCGCCAACGAGGCCTCGGCCATCGGATCGCTGCGGGCCATCAACAGCGCCCAGGCGACGTTCGCGGCCAGTTGCGGCAGCGGCTTCTACGCGCCGAGCCTGACCCTGCTGGCGACGCCGCCGACGGTGGGTGGAGGCGACGGCTTCATCGGGACGGATCTCGCCTCGGACCCGTCCATGAAGAGCAGCTATTCCGTGGCGTTGACGCCAGGCCAGCCCGCGGAGGGGGCGCCGCCCTCCTGCAACGGCATAGCCGCCGGCGGGGTGGTGTCGACCTACTTCGTCGGCGCGTCTCCCGCGTCGGGCGGCGGCGTGCGCTTCTTCGGCACGAATCAGGGAGGCACGATCTACCAGTCGACGGCGGCGGTGGCGGCCACCCAGAACGGCGCGCCGCCGGGGGCCACGCCGATCCAGTAACCGCCGGCGCGCGCCGAGGGACGGCGCCGGTCGGCCGCGAGAGACCCGTCGCGGCGCGTTCCCGCCGCCGCGGCCTTGTTCGACAACCGGAGTTGCACCATGAGTCCAACGGTTCGCCGCGTCATCGTCGCGCTTGCCCTCGTCGGTTTCGCCGCGGCCGCGGCGTCGGCCTGGGTGCACTATCGGATCGCGCACGATCCCGCCTACGTGAGCTTCTGCGACGTCAACACCACCGTGAGCTGTCGAGACGTCTACCAGAGCCGCTTCGGGTCGGTCGGCCGCATTCCGGTCGCGGTGTTCGGCGCGTTCTGGTTCGGCCTCGTGGCGTTGCTGACGGTGGCGGCGGGCCGGGGCTCGAGCGGGCTGGCCCGCAACGTGGGCGGATACCTGCTGGTGCTGTCGACGGTCGGCCTCGCGGCGATACTGTTCCTCGCCTACGAGTCGTTCTTCGTCCTCGGGACGCTCTGTCTGCTCTGCGTCACCGCCCACGTCGCCGTCGTCGGGATCTTCCTGGCCGTGAGCACCATCGGGGGGGTGCCGCTGGCGTCGATCCCGGCCCACTTGCTCGCCGACGCGGGACAGCTCGTCAGAAAGCCGGCGGCGTTGGGTGTCGCCGGCGGATACCTGGCAGTGAGCGTCGCCTCGGTGCTGCCGTTTCTCGTCGAACCGGCCGGACCGGTCCTGCCGGTGGCATCGTCGACGTCTCCGATCGCTTCGTCCGCGTCCGGCGCCGGGGACGCCGAATCCGAGTTCGTGCGGTTCTGGAAGGCCCAGCCGCGCGTCGACCTTCCGGTGCCGCGGGAGGGGGCGCAGGTGCTGGTGCTGAAGTTCAACGACTACCAGTGCCCGTCGTGCGCGAGGAGCCACTTCCTGTACGCGCCGATCTTCGCGCGCTACGAGTCGAGCCATCCCGGGGCGGTCAGGCAGGTCGAGATCGACTATCCGCTCGACCCGGAGTGCAACGAGCAGACGCCGTTCGCCGGACACATGGGCGCGTGCGAGGCCGCCGTCGCCGTCCGCCTCGCCCGGCGCGAAGGGCGCGACGACGAGATGGCGCGCTGGCTCTACGAGAACCAGGCGGCCATGTCGCGGGAGACGGTCAGCGAAGGGCTCGCCGAGGTGGCCGGCATGACCGACTTCAACGAGCTGTACGACACGGTTCTCGAGGAAGTCCGCGCCGACATCGCGCTGGGGCCGCTGATCGGCATCGAGGCGACCCCGACGTACGTCATCAACGGCGTCGTCATCAACGCGGCGCTGCCGCCGAACATCCTCGACGCGGCGATAGCGCTCGAGCTCGAGCTCGCCGCCGAGGCGCAACCGTCGCCGTGAGCGCGTCACGGGCCTCGTCGCCACGGGCTCTCGGGGCTTCCGCCCACGGCTGGATGCGCGGGCGCCCCGGCGATCCGCTGGCGCCCTCCGGGCGCGGTGCAACGCGGGGCCTTCACCATGGGCCGGCGGCCGGCCGCGACCGCCGGCCCGGACTGCCGCCCCGATGACCGGACCCCCGGCGGTCGGGCTCATGGTCGCCGCCGGGCTCGCCGTCGGCAGCTTTCTCAACGTCTGCATCCATCGCCTTCCTCGCGGGGAATCGGTCGTCTCGCCCCCCTCGCGGTGTCCCGCCTGCGACCGCCGTCTGCGGTGGTTCGAGAACGCGCCGGTGCTGAGCTGGCTGGTCCTGCGCGGCCGCTGCCGGACCTGCCGGACCGCGATATCGCCGGTCTATCCCGCGGTGGAGGCCGTCACCGCGCTCGTGTTCGTCTTGCAGTACTGGCAGCTCGGATGGCAGCCGCTGCTCGCCGTCCGTCTCCTCTTCGGGGCATCGATGATCGTGCTGGCGGCGATCGACCTCCGGCACCGGGTCCTGCCCAACGTCATCACCCTGCCGGGGGTGGCGGCGGGGCTGGCGTGCAGCCTGTGGTGGGAGCCGGGGTGGCGGGTGTCGGCGGTCGGCGCGGCCGCGGGCTGGACCATTCTCCGGGTGGTCGGCGAGGCCTACTTCCGCCTGCGGGGCCGCGAGGGGATGGGCCTCGGGGATGTGAAGATGCTCGCCATGGTCGGGGCCTTCCTCGGGTGGCCCCACATGCTCGTCACGCTGTTCGTCGCCTCGGCGGCCGGTTCGCTGGTCGGCGGGGCGATGGTGCTCGCGAGCCGGGACAACCTGAGTTTCCCCCTCCCGTTCGGATCGTTCCTCGCGTTCGGGGCCCTTCTGTCGACCCACGTCGCCGATCCGCTGATCCACTGGTACCTCGGGCGCTTCTGGTGACTGCGCGACCCGCGGTCGCGTCGGGAGTCGCTGCGCGAGACTCCGGCGCCACGGGCGGGACCCTGGCGGTCGCGTGGGAGTTCGTTGCGCGGGCCTCGGCGCGTGGGCGTACGGCGCGGCCCGCGGTCGCCCGGAGGTCGGCTGGCGCGAGACCTCGGCGGCGCAGGTGCCGGGCGACCTCGGCGAATCGGGTCGATTCCGGAGCGGCGCCGGACGGCGAGGGCCCCGGCGTGGTTCGGATCTTGCTTCGTGAATTGGCATGGGCGAGCGGTGCGGCCGGCCACGGCTGTTCGACGGAGCGCGGGCTGGCCGCCGGGCCGCTCGCGCCGGCTCCGCCCGCGGCGCCGGCCTGGTCGAGGTCGTGGTGGCGGCGGGCCTGTTCGCGGCGTTGGCGGCCGGCGTCGCCCATCTGTTCGCGATGTCGGCGCGCTCGCTCGTGCTGGCTCGGCATCGGACGTCGTCGCTCATGCTCGCGGTCGACAAGATCGAGCAGCTCCGCGCGGGCGGCGGCCCGTGGGGGGCGCCGCCCGCGGCGGGAGCGGCACAGACCGAGTTCCTGAGCGCCCGGGGCCGTCCGCACGACCGCGGCGGGGCTCCGCGGTCCGGGGGCGTGTACCGGCGCGTGACGTCGGTTCGCGCGGTCGCGGCCCGGCCGGGGACGTTGATTGTGGAGGTCCGGGTCGTCGCCGGTCGCGGGGAAGACGATGCCGCCCCCCTGGAGCCCGCGCCCCACGAGGTCGTGCTGGTTACGCTGCTGCCGGCGCGGGAGGGGTCGTGACGGGGGGACCGGGCGGCCCCGCCGGACACGCCGCCGCCGCCGGCGTTCCCCGCCGGGGCCGGTCCGTCCGAGCCGAGGCGGGCCTGTCGCTCATCGAGGCGATCGTCGCCTTGGCGCTGACCCTGGTCGTGGTGGCCGGGCTCTACGGCGCGGTGCGTCCCGCACTCGTGCTGAACCGCTCGCTCCCGGCCATGGCCGATGCGCAACAGCGCATGCGGCATGCGTTCGATCGGCTGCACGCGGAGCTGATGGCGGCGGGCCGGGGGACGGCGCGGGTGGAGCCCGGGCCGCTCTCGCGGGTGCTGCCCGCGGCGGTTCCCTACCTCGTCGGGCGTAGGGCTCGCGACGACGAGCACCGGCGGGTCCGACCCGACGCGGTCACGGTGCTGTCGGTTGCTCCGGACGGTGGGGCCGAGACCCGGCTGCTCGATGCGTTGGGCGGTCCGGTCCCGGAGTCGAGGCTGGCCCCGGGGCCGGGTTGCGCCGGGGCCGCCTGCGGATATCGCGCCGGCGACCTCGTGCTGGTCTTCGATGACCGCCCCGCGTGGGGTCTGTTCCGGGTGCGTGATGCCGGTGAGACGACGCTGAGGCTCGAGTCGTCGGGCCCGGGCGCGGTCGCCTTCCCGGCGGGGGCGGTGATCGCGCCGGTCGACGTTCGTCACTACTACCTCGACGAGGAGCGGCGACAGCTCAGACGCTACGACGGGTGGCGGGGGGACTTCCCGTTGCTCGACGGCGTGGCGGCGCTGGAGTTCCGGTTCTTCGGGGTCGTGGCGGGGGCCGGAGGGCCGTGCCGGGGCGCGGGGCCGGGGGCGCCGCGGGGTCGGTTGGAGGAGATCTCCCTGGACCGCTTCACGGACGGGCCCTGGTGCGGGCCGGCGTCGTCGCCGGTCGACGCGGACCTGCTTCGGGTGCGGGCGCTCGGTCTCGACATTCGCGTCGAGGGCGCGGCCGCCGGTCCCGCCTCGACGCCGCGACCGCCCGCTTCCGGTCCGGCTCCCGGCGGCGCCGCTGGCTACCGCGCCGCCTTCGTGATGGCGCCCCCGAACCTGCGGATGGCGGGGACCCGTGCGCCGCGGTGAGACGGGGAGCGCGCTCCTGGCGACGATGGCGGCGGGCGCCCTCGTGTCCGCGCTGGCCGGCGCCCTCGTCGCCGTCGTCATGATCGAGGAGGCGGTCGAGGCGAACCACCGCCGCGGCGTGCAGGCGCTGTACGCCGCCGACGGCCTGCTCGCGAGCGTGGTCGCGGAGTTGTTCCGCGCCTCCGACTGGAGCTCGCTACCGGAGGGCCCGGGCGGCTTCGGGTTGCCGGCCGGGCTGGCTGCGGCGACCCTCCCCGACGGATCGGTCGTCGATGCCGAGGCGGAGACCCGGGCCCTGGGGCCGACCCGCGATCGACCCGGCAACCCGGGGTGGCGCCTGGTCGCGCGGGGATGGCTCGGGGACCTCGCCGGTGCGCCGGACCGGGTCCCGCGGCTCTACCTGCTGGCGTGGCTCCGCCGCGGCCCCGCCGATCCCGACGCCGACCCGCCGGGGAGCGCGCCCGGCCGCCTCGTGGTGCGGGCGGCCGCCTTCGGCCCCTTCCGCGTCGAGCGGGCCGTCGAGGCGACCCTGGTCCGGGATCTCGATACGGGCGTGGTCCGGGTGGCCGCGTGGAACGTCGTGCGCCAGGGGGCCGCGCGGTAGGACGGCGCGGACTCCTGGTGAGTCGGCTGGCTGGCAGCCCGTGGCGAAACCCGCGTTGCATCGCGGCTCGAATGCAGCGGGGCCTTTCGCCACGGGCTGCTAGGCGCGTCCCCGGATCCCGATCGTGCCGAGGGCCCGGCGGATGTCCTTCTCGGTCACGTCGTCGACGATGACGGTGTCGCCGATGCCGCGGGGGAGCACGAAGTGCAGGCGTCCCGCGACGACCTTCTTGTCCCGCTGCATGGCCGTGAGCACGTCCGCCGGCGACAGGTCCGTCACCGACGGGAGCGGGCCCATCCGTCCGATGAGCTGGGTCAGCGCGGCGTGATCGCCCTTGGTCATCAGGCGGCGGTCGGCCGCGAGCCGCGCCGCGACCAGCATGCCGTACGCCACCGCCTCGCCGTGCCGGAGACGCCGATACCGGGTGACCGCCTCGAGGGCGTGGCCGGCCGTGTGCCCGAAGTTCAGGATGCGCCGCCGGCCCCCTTCGCGCTCGTCGGCGGCGACCACCTCCGCCTTGATGCGGCACGAGGCGGCTACGATGTCCACCAGGAGCTCCGGCTCTCGTTCGAAGATCTGCGGCAGGCCGTCCCCGAGCCGGTCGAAGAGCGGTCGGTCGGCGATGACCCCGTACTTGACGACCTCGTAGAGGCCGGCGCGCAGCTCGCGGCGGGGCAGGGTGTCGAGGAGCTGGGGGTCGGCGATGACCGCGGCGGGCGGATGAAAGGCGCCGATGAGGTTCTTGCCGAGCGCGTGGTTGACCCCGACCTTGCCGCCGACGGCGCTGTCCACCTGGGCGAGCAGGGTGGTCGGCACGTGCACGAGGTCGACGCCGCGCAGATAGGTCGCGGCCGCGAACCCGGCGGTGTCGCCGAGCACCCCGCCCCCCACCGCGACGATCGTCGACTGGCGGTCCGCCCCGGCCCGGATCAGGGCCTCGTAGATGCGTGACACCGTGTGCAGGGTCTTCGAGCGTTCGCCGTCCGGCACCAGCAGGGGCTCGACGTTCGGCACCGCCGCCTGCACCGTCTTCCCGTGCCGGGCCCACACCGTCGGGCTGGAGACGAGGAACCGCCGATCCCCGATTCCCGCCTCGGTGAGCCACCGGTCCATCCCCGCGGCGAGACCGTGGGCCACGAAGACGGGGTAGGTCCGCGTTGCGCTTTCGACGTCGATGCGGGTCGGTTCCATGGAGGGTCCGTCGTGTCCGCGAGCGCGCGGCGCCGCGAGGCGAAGCCCGGCAGCCCGAGGCGAAAGTCCCCGCTGCATTCGAGCGGCGCTACATCCCGCCCGATGCCACGGGCGGCCCGACAGCGGAATGGTAGGATAACAGTTTCGCCCGGAGGGACCCGCCGCCGATGCCGGACAAGGACGCCCCGCTCGTCAAGGAGATCACCCCCAGGTCCGAGGATTTCTCCCGGTGGTACACGGACGTCATCCGTCGCGCGGAGCTCGCCGACTACTCGCCGGTGAAGGGCAGCATGGTCATCCGGCCGTACGGCTACGCCATGTGGGAACTCATGCAGCAGGCCCTCGACCGGCGCATCAAGGCGACGGGGCACGTCAACGCGTACTTCCCCCTGTTCATCCCCGAGGGGCTGCTCAAGAAGGAGGCCGCGCACGTGGAGGGGTTCGCCCCGCAGGTGGCCTGGGTGACCCACGGCGGCGACGAGAGGCTCGAGGAGCGGCTGGTGGTGCGTCCGACCTCGGAGGCGATCATCGGCACGATGTACTCGAAGTGGATCCAGTCCTGGCGTGACCTGCCGGTCCTCATCAATCAGTGGGCCAACGTCGTGCGGTGGGAGAAGGTGACCCGGCTCTTCCTGCGCACTACCGAGTTCCTGTGGCAGGAAGGCCACACCGTCCATGAGACCGAGGACGAGGCGCAGGCCGAGACCCTGAAGATGCTCGGCGTGTACAAGGACTTCTGCGAGACGGAGCTGGCGATGCCGGTGCTGGAGGGCCGCAAGACCGAGAGCGAGAAGTTCGCGGGGGCGGACAAGACCTATTCGATCGAGGCCCTGATGGGCGACGGGCGCGCCTTGCAGGCGGGTACGTCCCACAACCTCGGCCAGAACTTCGCCAAGGTCTTCGACATCACCTTCCAGGGGCGCGACAAGACGGTGCAGTACGGGTGGCAGACGTCCTGGGGGATGACGACGCGGCTCATCGGCGGGGTCATCATGACCCACGGCGACGACAGCGGGCTGATCCTGCCCCCGCGCATCGCGCCGCATCAGGTGGTCATCGTGCCGATCCCTCGGGGCGACTGGCGCGAGACGGTGCTGCCGCATGCCGAGCGCATCCGGGAGGAGCTCGAGGCCCGGGGCGTGCGCGTCATGCTCGACGACCGCGAGGAGCACTCGCCCGGGTGGAAGTACGCCGAGTGGGAGATGCGCGGGGTGCCGTTGCGCCTCGAGATCGGTCCCCGGGACATCAGGAACGAGCAGGTCATGCTCGTCCGCCGCGACACGCGGGACAAGACCCCGACCCCCATGGAGGGCCTGGCCGGCCGGATCGAGGAGCTGCTGGGCACGATCCAGCAGGCCCTGTTCGACCGGGCCGTCGCCTTCCGGGACGCGCACACCGTCAGGACCGACGACCGGGCCGAGTTCGACGCGATCCTCGAGGGCCGCCCCGGCTACGTGATCGCGCCGTGGTGCGGCGACGCCGCCTGCGAGGCCAAGATCAAGACGGCCACCCAGGCGACCATCCGCAACCTGCCCCTCGAGCCGCCCCCCGCGTCCGGGAACTGCGTGCAGTGCGGCGCGCCGGGGCAGGTGGATGCGTACTTCGCCAAGTCGTACTGAGGGGCATGCCCATGGAACACCCCACCGCTATCGATCCGCGTGAGCACGCCGTCTATGCCCCGGGCAAGATGGGCAAGAGCACTCTCTTCCGCTCCGAGCGCGTGATGGTGGGCCTGAACGCGTTCGAGCCCGGCCAGTCCCATGCGCTCCACGCGCACGCGGGCATGGACAAGGTCTACCACGTGGTGGAGGGGCGGGGGATGTTCCTGCTCGAAGGCCGCGAGGTGCCGATGCAGGCCGGCGCGCTGCTCGTGGCGCCCGCCGACGAGCCCCACGGCATCCGCAACCCGGGGCCGGACCGGCTCCTGGTCCTCGTCGTCCTCGCGCCAGCTCCGCGCTAGCCCGCCCATCGGCTCCGCTGGGCGCCCAACCCAACCCCTCCAGGAGTCCGCGCGGTCTACGGCGCGAACTCCTGGTGCGCTCCTGTTCGGTCCAGGTTCCCTGGCTGGATGTCCGCGCTCGAACGGGTGCGGGCCCGGCCCGGCCCGTCGCTTCCAGCGGGGCTGCCCGCGCCCGAATCACCCCGGGAGGCGTCAGAGGTCGTCGCCGCCCTGCTGTCTGGGCGCCACGAGCCAGGCGATGCCGATGCTCACGCCGTAGAGCACAATCATCGGCGCCGCCATCATCGTCAGGGTGGCCGGATCCCCGGTCGGGGTCAGCACCGCGGCGATGATGAAGATGATGAGAATGGAGTACTTGGTGTTCCGTATCAGGTAGCGCGCGGTCAGCAGCCCGATCCGGGCGAGGAAGAACACCACCGTCGGCATCTGGAAGACGACGCCGCAGGCGAGCGTCAACCGAACGTAGAGCGAGAACGTCGGCTGCAGCCGCGGCATGAACGTGACGTACTCGGTCGAGAAGCTGCCCAGGAAGATCCACGCCACCCGAAAGAGGATGTAGTGGGAGAAGAGGCATCCCCCGGCGAAGAACAGAGACGAGAGGGTGACGAAGGGAATCGCGAACTTCTTCTCGTGGGCGTACAGGCCGGGGGCGACGAAGAGCCAGAACTGCGTGAGCACGACCGGCATCGCGACGATCAGCCCGACGAGGGCGGCGATCTTGATCGAAAGGAAGAACGCTTCCGTCGGCTCGGTGAAGATGAAGCCGCTTTGCCCCCCTTCGACCTCGGGGAGGATCGCGTTCAGGGGCACCATGATGAACGCGGTGAGCTCCTCGTGGAAGAAGTACGCGCCGACGAACGCGATGAAGATGGCGCTGACCGAGGTGATGAGCCGCCGGCGCAACTCGTCGAGATGGTCGAGGAAGGACATCCGGCCGCCGGCGCCGTCGAGCTCGTCCTCGTTGAGCTCTTCGCGGTCGTCGGGGTCGGGTCGGGTCGCGAGCTGGGTTTCGGGGTCCGTCTCCGGGGTGTCCGGAACGGGAGCCGCGGACGTGGCCATGGTTTCGATCGATCAGACCGCGCCGGGCTGCTCCTGGTGCGGGTCGTTCGCGGGCGCGGGAGACGGGGCGGGCTCGGGGTCGGCGGCTTCGCTCGCGGCCGGCGCTTCGGGGTCGAACTCCTGTCCCAGGGTATTGGGCACCGGGTCCTGGTCCCGGGTGTTCGCGCGAGCCGGCGCGGGCGCCGGAGCCGGCGCGGGCTTGGCCGCTTCGCGCCGGGCCTGCTCCTCCACGTGGATCTCGTCCTCGAGGGTATGCCGGAGATCGTTCGACGCGCGCTTGAACTCTCCCAGGCTCTTGCCGATGGAGCGGCCGAGCTCCGGCAGCTTGCGCGGCCCGAACACCATCAGGGCGATGACCAGAATGACGACCAACTCCATCGTTCCGATCGAACCGATCATGATCGCGCTCCTTGCAGCGGGCGTGCCGGATGGCGCCGACACCACGGCCATGCCGCGGGATGGCAGCGGCCTGACACAAGTCCCAATCTCGCCATTATAGGAACGAGCCGGCGAGGCGGTCAAGGTGAGGCCCGCCCATCTCGTGGCGCAAGTCGTTCCTGTACAGTGTGTTAACTGCTCAAGACGCGGGTCCGCGGCCCGCCGCCGTCCCCCAGGAGTCTGCGTCGTAGCACGGCGCGGACGCCTGCAGGGTTGGTTGGGCGCCCAGCGGAGCCGTAGGCGCGATGGGCGGGCTGGGTTGTCCGGGGAGCCGCCGCCGAACGGCGTCCGCGGCCCCGAGCGGAACCGTCCGCGGCCCGAGCCGGTCGCCCCCGCCCGGGCGCCGGTGAGCCGGCGCTCTCCGTCCGGGCTCGGCGCGGCATGCCCTCCCCGCCTGCGGGCGTGGATTCGTGCGGCATCCCGTCCGGTTTCTGATAGCATCATGGCCATGACTGGAAGGCGAACTCTCACGATGGCGGTGGCGGTCGTGGTCGGGTCCGCGGTGCTGGGCGGATTCTTCGGGGGGCGCGTGCTGGCCGGCCAGGACCGCCTCGACGAGCAGTACGAGGTGTTCTCGACGGCCCTCGCGGCGGTCGAGACGACCTACGTCGGCGAGGTCGATTCCGAGCAGCTCGTCTACCGGGCGACGGCGGGCATGCTGCAGCGGCTCGATCCGCACTCCAACTTCATGGATCCGCGCAACTACGCCCGCCTCCGCGAGCGGCAGGGGGGGCGCTACTACGGGCTCGGCATCTCCATCAACGTCATCAACGGCGACATCACGGTGATGAGCCTCTTCGAGGGGTCGCCCGCGTACCGCCGGGGCATCCGGCGCGGGGACGTCATCGCGCGCATCGAGGGCGAGGACGCCAGCGGCATCACCAGCGACGACGCCGTCAGGCAGCTCCGCGGCCCCAAGGGCAGCACCGTCACCGTGTCCATCCGGCGGCGGGGCTACGACGAGCTGATCGATCTCGAGGTCGAGCGGGACGAGATCCACATACCCACGGTCCAGGCGGCGTTCATGATCGACGACGCCACCGGGTACGTGCTTCTGGGCGACTTCTCGGAGACCAGTTCGCGCGAGCTGCGGCAGGCGCTCCGCAAGCTGGACGGTCTCGGCATGGAGCGGTTGCTGCTCGACCTGCGGGACAACCCCGGCGGGCCGCTCGATCAGGCCATCCGGGTGTCGAACCAGTTCCTGCCTCGAGGTGAGCTCATCGTCTATACGCGCGGCCGGATACAGAACTCCGACCAGGACTACAACGCGCGCGAGGACGGCGGCCACGTCGACATCCCCCTCGTGGTCCTCGTCAATCGCCAGAGCGCGAGCGCGGCCGAGATCGTGTCCGGGGCGGTCCAGGATCACGACCGCGGGCTCATCGTCGGCGAGACGACGTTCGGGAAGGCGCTGGTGCAGTCGGTCTACCGGGTGGGCCGCGAGGCCGGCCTCGCGCTGACGACGGCGCGCTACTACACGCCAAGCGGGCGCATGATTCAGCGGCCCTGGGACGGGACCTTCGACGAGTACCTGACCTACGCGTTGCGCGACCAGGAGCGCGCCGACCCCGATCCGAGCGAGCGGCGGCTGACCGAGGGCGGCCGCGCGGTGTACGGCGGCGGCGGCATCGAGCCCGACCACCACCTCGCGGGGCCCATCGAAGGCTTCGATCCCTCGCGATTCGGGCGTCTGCTGTTCGCGCGGCAGGAGTTCGCCACGTTCGCCGAGCGCTTCTCGGCCGAGGGCGACACCCGCATCGAGGACCAGGGCGAGGGCCGCCAGCGGCTCGCGCCCGGCTACGCGATCAACGACGCCATGATGGGCGCGTTCCGTGCGCAGCTCGAGGAGCGGGGACTGACCATCGACGACGAGGCGTTCGACGCGGACATCGTCTTCATCAGGGCGATGATGCGGTACGAGATCGATCTGGCCCTCTTCAGCGTGGAGGAGGCGCGGCGCAACCTGGTCGGCACCGATCCCCAGGCACAGCTCGCTCTGAGCCTGTTTCCAGAGGCGGAGCGCCTGCTGCGGAGGTCGCGTCGGGGCGGCGCCGCGGTGGCGGCGGGCCAGTAGCAGTCTGCGCCGTAGAACGGCGCGGAGTGCTGGAGGGTTGGTTGGGCGGTGAGGCCGCAGGCGGCGCTCTCCGGGCTAGGCGCAACGGCCTGCGCCC
The DNA here is from genome assembly GCA_965207615.1 of Vicinamibacterales bacterium. Classification (GTDB taxonomy): domain Bacteria; phylum Acidobacteriota; class Vicinamibacteria; order Vicinamibacterales; family UBA8438; genus JAJEEA01. The sequence continues at coordinate 3,733,130 of CBDBMZ010000003.1, read as the reverse complement.
CGGCCCGGCGCGTGAACCGCTTGCCCGCCGGACGCCCTCCTGCTACACTGCCGGTGGGCCGCCCGGCTCCGGCAGTGCCGGCGGCCCGTGACGGCGTTCGCAGAGCGTCGGTCTTTTCGCAGCGTTCCCAGCCGCTCGAAAAGGGGTGATACCCGTCCCCCGTTTTCGGGCGGCTGTTTTGGTGTACGGCATCCCCATGCGACTGCAGCAGATCGACATCGCCGGGTTCAAGAGCTTTCCCGAACGGGCCAACCTGGTGTTCGACGACGGCGTGACCGCCATCGTCGGCCCCAACGGCTGCGGCAAGAGCAACGTCATCGACGCCATCACGTGGGTCCTCGGCGAGCAGAGCGCCAAGAGCCTGCGCGGCGACCGCATGGAGGACGTCATCTTCGCGGGAAGCGACGCCCGCAAGCCCATCGGCACGGCCGAGGTCAAGCTGTACCTCGCCCAGGTGGCGGCCGCGCCTGGGCAGGTCGGCGGCCCCGATCCAGACGCGCGCCCGGTCCCCGCTCCGGCCGATGCGCCGCCCGCCGCGGCCGCCGCCCATCCGCCGTCGGACGACGCGGACATCGACGACCTCCTGCCGCTCATCACGCGAGACATCGAGGTCGGACGCCGCCTCTACCGGTCGGGCGAGAGCGAGTACCTCATCGACGGCCGGATCTGCCGGCTGCGGGACGTTCAGGACCTGCTGATGGACTCGGGTGTCGGCGTCAAGGCCTACGCGGTGATCGAGCAGGGCAAGATCGGCCAGATCCTGGGGGCCCGGCCGACGGAACGGCGGCAGCTCCTCGAGGAGGCGGCCGGCGTCACCAAGTACAAGAGCCGGCGGCGGGCGGCCGAGCTCAAGCTCGACGCGGCCCGCCAGAACCTGACCCGGGTCGACGACATCATCTACGAGGTCGAGAAGCAGCGGCGGTCGCTCAAGCGCCAGGCGGCCAAGGCCCGGCGCTACCGCCGGCTGCGCGAGGAGCTTCGCCGGTGGGAGACGCTGGGGTTCGGGCGGCGGCACCGGGTGCTCGTCGCGGAGCTCTCGACCGCCCGCACCCGGCTCGAGGCGGCGCGCGAGGTCGAGGAGGCGGCGGCGGTGCGGGTCGCGACGGTCGAGGGAAACCGCGAGCGCTGCCAGATCGAGCTCGCGGAGGCCGAGAGCGCGGCCACCCGCAGCCGGGACGCCGCCCACGCGCTCGACCTCGCGGTCGAGCGGCGCCAACAGCAGTTGACGTTCGACCGCCGGCAGATCGAGACTCAGGCCGACTCGCTCGGCGAGATCGCGAGCGAGATCGAGGGGCTGCGGGCGCGGCGGGACCCGGCCCGGAACGAGCTCGAGGCCCAGATCGCGGCGGCGCGCCGCTGCTGCGCCGAGCGCGACGAGGTCGGTGCGGGCCTGCAGGCGAGGGAGGACGAGCTCACGCAGGCCCAGCGCGCCCTGGACGGGCTCGAGGGCGATGTCGAGGCGGCGCGAAGCGAGGTGTTCGCGGCGGTAAACGCGGCCACCGCCCTGCAGCATGCCGTCGAGCACGCTTCGGCCAGCCACGAGAAGCTGGGAGAGTCCCTGGCCAAGCTCGACGCCGAGGCCGCGGATCTCGCCATCGAGTCCCGGGAGATCGAGGCCGAGCGGGCGCGCCTCGACGCCGCGGAGCAGGAGACGAGGGCGGCCCTCGAACGGGACCGCTCGGCCTGTGCCGAGTGCGAGGCCGAGCTCGCCTCCGTGCGCCGCGACCGCGAGTCGCTGGCGCGCGACCTGCGCGGGCGGGAGCAGGAGCTGGCGGGCCTGACGGGCCGGCTGACCTCCCTGCGCGATCTCGAGGCGACCCGTGCCGGCTACACCGAAGCGGCGCGACTGCTGCTGTCCACCGACGAGGCGGGAGCGCGTCACCTCGGATCGGTGGCCGATCACCTGGACGTGGCGCCGGGCCGCGAGCGGGCGGTCGAGGCCTGTCTCGGCGATCTGCTGCAGCACGTCGTCGTCCCGGCCCGTTCCGATGCCGAGGCGGGCATCGCGTTGGTTCGGAGCCGTGGTGCTGGCCGGGTCGGCTTCCTGGTCGCGGACGCCGTCGACCCCGCGGCCCGCGTTCCCGAGGCCCCGACCGCTTTCGTTGAATCGGTGGCCGGCGTGGTCGAGGTCGCCGGTCCCGGCGCGGCCGCCGTCGGCGCCGCCATCGCCGGCCACTGGCTGGCGCCGTCGTTCGACGCGGCGGCGTCGGCGGCCCGGCTGACCGAAGCGCCGGTGGCCACCCCCGAGGGCGACGTGTTCCGCGGGGCGGGGCGGGTGGCCGGCGGCGCCAAGGCGGAGGCGCTCGGCATTCTGGCCGTCAAGCGCGAGATCCGCGAGCTCGAGACCAGGATCGCGGCCGAGGAAGCCGCGGTGGAGGACCTCGCCGCCGCCATCGCCGAGCGCGACGCGGCGGCGGCGGCGGCCGAGACCGCCCTCGGCGAGCTGCAGCAACAGCGGCATCAGCACGAGAAGACGATGCTGGGTCACGACATGCAGCGGACCGCGGCGGCGGAGACGTCGCGGCGGCTCGCCCGGAAGCAGGAACTCATCGAGACGGAGCGTCGCACGCTGTGCGAGGAGCGCACCGGCCTGGAAGCGCGCCGCGACGAGGCGCGGGCCTCGATCGAGCGGCTCGAGGGCGAGCAGCGCGTCGCCGACGAGCGGCTGGCTGCGGCGCAGCGCCGGGTCTTCGACGGACGGGAGTCGATCGAGCGCCTGCGGCGCGACGTGGCCGAGGTGAAGGCGGGCCACGCGGCGCTGGTCGAGCGGGCCTCCGCGCTCGAGACCGGCGTCGCGCGCATCGAGCGCGCCAACCGCGAGCTCGAGGAGCGGCTCGAGCATCGGGACGCCGAGCATGCGAGGGTCGCGGCCGCGCGGGAAGCGCTGATCGCCTCGGTGGCCGAGTCGGAGCGGCAGCTCGACGGCGAGGTCGTGAAGCTGGCGGACCTTCGCGAGGACGTCCGCGCGGCCGACGAGCAGGTCCTCGATCTGCGCGGCCGTCTCGAAACCGAAGACGCCACGGCGCGGGACGCGCGCGCGGGCCTCGAGGAACGCCGCGGCGAGGCGGCGGCGATCGAGGTCGCCCGCGCCACCGCCGAGCGCGATCTCGACCACCTGGCGGAGACGTGCCGGGACACGCTTCAGGCGACCCTCGACGAGGTCTCGGCGCGGGCGGAGCAACTGGAGCGCGAGGGCCTCGCCGACCCCGGCCGGGTCGCCGCCGAGCCGGAGGAGGGCGAGCCGGAGGAGGCCGAGCCGGAGGAAGACCGCGACGGGGCCGCCGCCGCGGCGCCCACGGAGGCGAGAGCGACCGAGCCGGAGGCGGGATCAGCCGGCGGGGGTGCGGCGACGGTCGACATCGAGGAGACCACGACGCGCCTGCGGGAGAAGATCGAGCGCCTCGGGCCAGTGAACATGATGGCCATCGAGGAGTTCGACGATCTCGACGAGCGGTACGACTTCCTGACCGCGCAGCGGAAGGACCTGGTGGAGTCGATCGACGCGACCGTCGACGCCATCGCCAGAATCAACAAGACGACGCGCGAGCGGTTCCGCGAGGCGTTCGACGCCATCAACACCCACTTTCAGCAGACCTTCTCCACCCTGTTCGGCGGCGGCCGGGCGGGGCTCGTCCTGCTCGACGAGACCGACCTGCTGGAGAGCGGCATCGACATCATCGCCCAGCCGCCCGGCAAGCGCCTGCAGAGCATTCAGCTCCTGTCCGGGGGCGAGAAGGCGCTGGCCGCGATGGCCCTGATGTTCGCGATCTTCAAGTTCAGGCCGAGCCCGTTCTGTCTGCTCGACGAGATCGACGCGCCCCTCGACGAGGCCAACATCGGCCGCTTCGTCGACATGCTGCGGGGGATGCAGTCGGAGACGCAGTTCATCCTCGTCACCCACAACCGCAAGACGATGGAGATCGCCGATCGCCTCTACGGGGTGACGATGGAGGAGCCGGGGGTCTCGAAGCTGGTCTCGGTGCAACTGCAGGCGTAGGGGCCAGCCCGCCAATCGTCGCCTCGCTCCGCCCGGCGCGGAACCAACCCCCTACGAGTCCACGGCGCAGACCCCTGGCTGCTAGGAGTCTGCGCCGTAGAACGGCGCGGACTCCTGGAGGGTTGGTTGGGCGCCCAGCGGAGCCGAAGGCGACGATGGGCGGGCTAGCTCGGCTGGCGCTCCCGCCGGTTGCCGGCGTCCGGCGCGCCGGCCGGCTTGTCGAGCAGGGCCTTGCGGCTCAGCCGGATCTTGCCCGACGGGTCGACGTTGATCACCTTCACGAGCACCTGCTCGCCCTCCTTGAGCTCGTCCCGCACGTCCTTGACGCGGTAGTGCGCAATCTCCGAGACGTGCAGGAGGCCGTCGACGCCCGGCAGCACCTCGACGAAGGCCCCGAAGTCGGTGATGCGCTGTACCGTGCCCAGGTACGACTTGTTGAGCTCGGGGGTCGCGGTGAGCTCCTCGATGATCGAGAGCGCGCGCTGGGCCGACTCGTCGTCGTTCGACGCGACGTTCACGGTGCCGTCGTCCTCGACGTCGATGCGCACCCCCGTTCGCTCGATGATGCTGCGGATGGTCTTGCCGCCGGGCCCGATGACGTCGCGGATCTTGTCGACGGGAATCTTGACGGTGACGATGCGGGGGGCGAAGGTCGAGATGTTCGAGCGGGAGTCCGGGAGGGTGGCGCGCATGCGCTCGAGGATGTGCAGCCGGCCCGCCCGGGCCTGCTCGAGCGCCTCCCGCATGATGGCGGGGGTGATGCCGCCGATCTTGATGTCCATCTGCAGGGCGGTGATGCCCGATGCGGTCCCGGCCACCTTGAAGTCCATGTCGCCGTAGTGGTCCTCGGCGCCGGCGATGTCGCTGAGCACGGCGTGGCGTCCCGTGGCCTCGTCGAGGATGAGGCCCATGGCCACGCCCGCCACCGGCGCCGCGAGGGGGACGCCGGCGTCCATCATCGCCAGCGTGCCGCCGCACACCGAGGCCATCGACGACGACCCGTTCGACTCGAGGATGTCGGAGACCACCCGGACGGTGTAGGGGAACGTCTCTTCGGTGGGCAGCACCGGCAGCAGGCTGCGCTCCGCGAGGTTGCCGTGGCCGATCTCGCGCCGGCCGGGGCCCCGGAGGAACTTGACCTCGCCCACCGAGAAGGGCGGGAAGTTGTAGTGCAGCATGAACCGGCGGTACATCTCGCCGTCGACCAGCTCGACCTTCTGCTTGTCGTCGGCGGTGCCGAGGGTCGCGGTGACCAGGGCCTGGGTCTCGCCACGGGTGAACACGGCCGAGCCGTGGGTGCGCGGCAGCATGCCGACGTCCGCGGTGATGGTCCGGATCTCGTCGAACGCGCGGCCGTCCAGCCGTTGGCCGCGTTCGAGGACCTCGTCCCGTAGCACGCGCTCCTTCAGGCCCTTGAAGACGGCCTTGACGTCGCCGCGGCGCCCGGTGTCGTCCTCCGGCAGGGTCGCCAGGTGGTCGTCGAGCACCCGGTCCACGGCGGCGTAGTTCTCGAGCTTGTCGCGGATGCGCATGGCGTCGGCCAAGGGGCCGAGCAACGCGTTCTCCGTCTCGCTGACGACATCGGGGGCCGGTGCCTTCGTCTCGACGTTCAGCTTCGCCTTGCCGGCGGCCTCGGCCAGCTTGTCGATCTCGCCGATGATGGCGCGGATGGCCTCGTGGCCGGCGTCGAGCGCGTCGATCATCTCCGCTTCCGACAGTTGCTGCGCCCCCGCTTCGACCATGACGAGGGCGTCCCGGCTGCCCGCCACCACGAGATCCAGCCGGCCCCGCCGGCGCTGGTCGTAGGTCGGGTTGATGATGATCTTGCCGTCGAGCATGCCGACCCGGACCGCGGCGATGGTCGCCGCCATCGGAATCTCGGAGACCGCGAGGGCGGCCGAGGCGCCGGTCAGGGCCAGCACGTCCGAGTCGTTGTCGGTGTCGGCCGAGATGACGAAGGCCACCACCTGCGATTCGCGACGCCACCCGGCGGGGAAGAGGGGCCTGATCGGGCGGTCGATCAGACGGCTCGTCAGCACCTCCTTCTCCGGCGGCTTGCCCTCGCGCTTGAAGAACCCGCCGGGAATGCGTCCCGAGGCGTAGGTGTTCTCCCGGTAGTCGACGGTCAGGGGAAGAAAGTCGATGCCCTCGCGCTCGTTGGGCGCGTAGCACGCGGTGACGAGGACCATGGTGTCGCCGTACCGCACCACCACGGCGCCGTTCGCCTGTCTGGCCAATCGGCCGGTTTCGAGGGTCAGGGGCTGACCGCCGACATTCACTTCGCCTGAAAACATGTTTGCACTCCAGTGCGCACCGAACGGCGGGAGACGGGCGAGGGGGAAGAACCGGTAGCGAGACCGGCGCCGTTTCCGCCTATTTGCGAAGCCCCAGCCGGCGGATCAGGTCGGTGTAACGCCCCGAGTCCTTCGACTTGAGGTAGTCGAGGAGCCGCCGCCGCTGTCCGACCAGCTTCAGCAGCCCGCGGCGCGAGTGGTGGTCCTTTGCGTGGATCTTGAAGTGCTCGGTCAGATAGCTGATGCGCTGGCTCAGCAGGGCGACCTGCACCTCGGGCGAGCCGGTGTCCGTCTGATGGACTCGATACGAGCCGATGAGCTCGGTCTTCTGATCCTTCTGTAGCACCACTGCCGATCACTCCGGTCTGGGGTCCAGATGCCAACGATGCAGGAGATGGCTCAGCAGTCCCGTGCTCCAAGCCGCAATCGTCCTCGACGATCTCATCCCTCTGGTCAACCGAGCAATCCTACACTAGAACGATCTTGGGATGCAAAACCCCGCCGGCGAGAGGCTCGGCGATGGCCAGGAGCCGCCCGCCGGCGTCCAGCACCCTGATCCGCGCCGCCGGCGCCGGGAGCGTCCCGTCCCGCGCCGGCTCGATGTCCGGGGGGCCGAGGGGGTTGCCGTGTGCGGCCCGGCGCGCCCCGCGTTCGTTGACGACCACGCCGGGCAGCTCCGGAAGCAGCTCGTCCAGGGCGATCAGCGAAGCGGCCGCGGCCGCTCCCTCGTCGACGAGTCGGGCCAGCGGCACCGCGCCGAAGAGGGTGAACCGGCCGTGCCGTTCGCGCCGCAGGGCCTCGAGGCACGCCCCGCAGCCCAGCGCCTCGCCGAGGTCGCGGGCCAGCGCGCGCACGTAGAAGCCGCTCGAGCAGGCGATGCGGCAGCGCACCCGCGCGCCGTCGATCGACAGCACCGTCAACGCGTCGACGGTGACGCGCACCGGCGCGGGCTCGGCCGGGCGCCGCCGTCTCGCGAGATCGTAGGCGCGCACGCCCGCGATCTTCTTGGCCGACACCGCCGGCGGGCGTTGCAGATAGGAGCCGACGAAGCCGGCCGCGGCCTCCTCGATGGCCCCGGCCGACGGGGCCGGACTCGTCGCGGCGGGGTCGCCGGCGTCGCGTCCCCCGATGACCGAGCCGCCGACGTCGCCGGTATCGGTGGTCAGGCCCAGCCGAACGACCGCGTCGTACTGCTTCGTGGCGCCGGAGAACAACGAGGCGAGCCGGGTCGCCCGTCCCACCACGAGGGGCAGCACCCCGGTGGCCAGCGGGTCGAGGGTGCCGAGATGGCCCACCTTCCGGCAGGCGAGGGCCCGCCGCGCCACCGCCACGACGTCGTGCGACGTCGGGCCGGCCGGCTTGTCGACGATCAGGATGCCGGCGGGCGCCTGGGCGGTGCTCACGCCGGAAGGGACTCCGCGACCGCCGCCGCCACCCGGGTCACGAGCCGGGCCCTGGCGTCCGGGGCGGGATCTTCGATGGTCAGCCCCGCGGCGTTGCGGTGTCCGCCGCCGCCGAACGACACCGCGACGCGCCGGACGTCGATCTCGTCCTTCGACCGCAGGCTGACGCGGAGGCCGCCGCCGAACGCCTTCAGCAGGATGACCGCCTTGACGTCGCCGGCGGCCAGGGGCAGGTTGACGACGCCCTCCAGATCGTCCGCCTCGCAGCCGGTCTCCTGCAGCATCGCGTCGTCGACGGCGAGGACCGCGATGCGGCCGGCGGCCTCGAGCTGCATCCGGTCGAGGACCCGACCCGTCAGCCGCAGCCGTCCCAGGCTGCCGTTGTTGAACACGCGCGCGGCGACGGCCGCCGCGTCGACGCCGGCGTCGGCGACGCGGCGGCAGATGTCGAATGTCCGCGCCGTGATGTTGGCGTGCCGAAAGGACCCGGTGTCGGTGAGGATGGCGACGTAGAGGTTCGTGGCGATGGACGGCGTCAGCGTCGCTCCCAGCGCCTCGATCAGCTCGAACACCAGCTCGCCGCACGCGCACGCCGATTCGTCGCACCAGTTGACGGTCCCGTACCCGGTGTTGCCGGCGTGGTGATCGATGTTGACGACGAACCGGCCCGCGAGGCCTGACACCTCGGTCCGGCCGAGGCTGCCGCACTCGAGGACGACGACGGTGTCCGCGCCGTCCTCCACCGACCCCGCGACCTCGATAGCGGACGCCCCCGGGAGGAACGCGTAGCGGCCCGGCGGCGGATCCGCGTTCACGAGCCGGACCTCCTTGCCGAGCTGGGTCAAGGCTTCGGCGAGCGCGAGCTGGGAACCGAGCGAGTCTCCGTCCGGCCGCGCGTGCGAGGTGACGAGAAAGCGGGTCCCGTCGAGCAGGCGGTCCCGGATCCGGGCGCGTTCAGCAGGGGGTCTGGTCATTCGGGGACGTCGGACGAATCGGGCGTCGCCGGAGACGCCGGCCGGTCGAGGCGCAACTCCTCGAGCACGTGCGCGATCCGCTGCTCGCGGTCGATCGAGTCGTCATGCACGAAGGTCAGATCCGGGACGTGCCGGAGGCGGAGCCGGCGTCCGAGCCCACCGCGCAGGAAGGACGCGGCGCGCCGCAGACCGCGGCCGGCCCCGCGGCGCGCTGCCGCGTCGCCGGGGGTCGTGTAGTACACGCGCGCGTGCTGCAGGTCGCGGGTCATCCGGACGTGAGTCACCGTGACGAGGGCGAGCGCGGGGTCGGAGGCCGATGTCCGCAGCAGCGCGCACAGCTCGGCGCGTACCTGCTCGCCGACGCGTTCGGGACGGGAAGATGGCATGGCGTCGTCTTCGGCGGGCCTCTCCTGTCGGGGCCGGCGCCTCGGCTGTCAGTGGGCGCCCTCCGGGCTCGGTGCAACGCGGGGTTCCACCACGGGCTGCCGGGGCCGCGTTCCTCAGAGCAGCCACTCCAGCTCGCTGCGCACGATCAGGCCCGGCTCGATGCGATCGATCTCGGTGAGGACCCCTTCGAGGGTGCGCTCGGCGACCTCCCGGTCGACGCCGACGGCGACCACGCCGAGGCCCGCGCGCTGGTGCAGATCGTGGTGGTCGACCTCGGCGAGCCCGACGTTGAGGCGCCGCACCCGGTCCTTGAGCCGCCGGAGCGTGGCGCGCTTGTCCTTCAACGAGCGCGCGCCGGCCAGATGCAACTCGATGGAGAGCAGTCCGACGATCATGGATGGCGGTGCGGGCTCCCGGCAGACGGCGGCGAGACGCGAGGTCCTGCCGCGGACGCGCTAGCCCGCCAATCTTCGCCTGGGGCTCCGCTGGTGCCCAACCAACCCTCCAGGGGTCCGCACCGTTCTACGGCGCGGACGCGCTACACGGTGGCCGCGACGGTCTCCGTCGAGAACACCTCGATCACGTCGCCGACCTTGATGTCGCCGTAGCGTTCGAAGGCGATCCCGCATTCCAGGCCGTTCTTGACTTCGTTCACGTCGTCCTTGAACCGGCGGAGGGACCCGATGCGGCCCTCGTGGATGACGACGTTGTCGCGGAGCAGACGCGCCTGCGTCTCGCCCGACCGGCTGATCTTGCCGTCGACCACGAGGCAGCCGGCCGCGGTCCCGAACTTCGGCACCTTGAAGACGTCCCGCACCTCCGCCTGACCGATCTGCACCTCCTTGATGGTCGGCTCGAGCAGTCCGGCCATCGCCTTCTTGATCTCCTCGGTCACGTCGTAGATGACGCGGTGGAGGCGGATGTCGATGCGTTCCCGCTCCGCCATCGCCGCCGCGTTGCGGTCGGGGCGGACGTTGAAGCCGACGATGACGGCGTTCGACGCGGCCGCGAAGACCACGTCGCCTTCGTTGATGGCGCCGGCCCCGCTGCTGATCAGGCGGACTTTCACACGCTCGTCGCCGAGCTTGCCGAGGGCGTCGGCGAGGACCTCGGCCGAGCCCTGGACGTCGGCCTTGACGATGATCGGCAGCTCCCGCGTGCCGCCCTCGGCAATCTGCTGCTGGAGCGACTCGAGAGTCAGGCGCCCGCCCTTCTCGCCGAGGGTCTTCTCCTTGGCCTGACCCTGGCGCAGCATCGCGATCTGCCGGGCCTTGGCGGCGTCCGCCACCGCCTGGAACGTGTCTCCGGGCTGCGGCAGCCCGGTCAGCCCCAGGACCTCGATGGGGCTCGACGGGCCGGCCTCCTTCTGCGGCTGGCCGCGGTCGTCGATGAGGGCGCGAACCTTGCCGACGATGGGGCCGGCGATGAAGTTGTCGCCGATGCGGAGGGTGCCGTCCTTGACGAGGATCGTGGCCACCGGCCCGCGGCCGCGGTCGATCTTGGCCTCCAGCACGGTCCCGCTCGCGCTCCGCTTGGGATTGGCCTTGAGCTCGCCCATGTCGGTGACGAGCAGGATCATCTCGAGCAGCAGCTCGAGATTCTGCTGCTGCTTCGCCGATACCTCGACGGTGACGGTCGTGCCGCCCCAGTCCTCCGCCGTCAGCCCGAGATCGGACAGCTCCGTCTTGACCCGGTCCGTGTTCGCGTTCGCCTTGTCGATCTTGTTGATGGCGACGATGAGGGGCACGTCGGCGGCCTTGGCGTGGTCGATGGCCTCCCGCGTCTGGGGCATGACCCCGTCGTCGGCCGCCACCACGAGGACGACGATGTCGGTGACCCGTGCGCCGCGTGCCCGCATCAGGGTGAACGCCTCGTGTCCGGGGGTGTCGAGGAAGACGATCTTCCGCTCGTTGATCTTCACCGCGTAGGCGCCGATGTGCTGGGTGATGCCCCCGGCCTCCCGCTCGGCGACCCGCGAGTCGCGGATCGCGTCGAGCAGGGTCGTCTTGCCGTGGTCGACGTGCCCCATCACGGTGACGACGGGCGCCCGCGACGAGAAGTCCTCGTCGGCGGCGGCGGTGGTCTCGACCTCCAGCATCTCCTCTTCGAAGGACCGCATCTCGACGTCGGCGCCGAACTCGCGCGCCACCATCGTCGCCGTCTCGGTGTCGAGCGTCGTGTTGATGGTCATCATCAACCGGCGCTCGATGAGCTTCTTGAGCACGTCCTTGGCCCGCAGCTCCAGCTTCTCGGCGAGGTCCTTGACGGTCATGCCCTCGGCGAGCGAGATCGTGCGCGTGATCGGCGGCGGGGGGGCCGGCGTGAAGGGGGTCGACGGGCGCTGCGGCCGCCGCTTCTTGCCGCCGGGGGGACGCGGAGGCGGCCGGTACGCGGGCCGGTATCCCACGGCGGGCGCAGCGGGTCTGGCCCCGGGGGAGCGAACCGGCTGCGAGGGCAGGGGCCGGGGGCCGCCCAACGGAGCGCTTGGCCGCGACGGGGCCGGCGCGATGGGCCGCGAGCCGGGCCTCGGCCGCGGTGGCGCGGCCGGGCGGGCGGCCAACGGCGGGCCCGGCCGGCGGGTCGGGCCCGGCGGCGCCTTCGGCGTCGGCGGCGCGATGGTCGTCGGCGTCAGCGACGGGGCCTGCTCCTCGATGCGGAGCTTGAGCGTCGAGGGCACCAACCGGCCCGTCGGACGTATCCCGCCGGTCGACGGCCGCGCCGCCGCGGCAGCCGCCGCGGCCGGGGCTCTCCGGACAGGCGCCTCCGGCGGCGGGGCCGGTGCGGACTCGTCCGCGGCGGCCGCCGCGGCGGGGACGACCGGTGTCTCCGCGGATGCGGGGGCGGCCGGCTCGGGCGGCGCAGCCGCGGGCTCGATCCGCGCCGCCGGCTCGGCCTCGACGGGCGGCTCGACCTCGACGGGCGGCGGCCCGGCCGGCGCGGCCGGCGCGGCCGTCGGCCGCGGCGCCTCGACCGGTGGGGTGTCAGCGGCGGGCTCGACGACGGCCGGGCTTGCGGTGGCAGCCGGCGCGGCGGCGGCCACCGCGGCGGCCACCGCGGGCGGCTCGGTCGCCGCGGAAGGAGTTGCCGCGGCGGCGGGGATGCGGGCCGCCGGCCGGGCGGCGGCGGGTGGCGTTCGCAACGCCGGCGGCGCGGCGGGAAGCGTCCGCAACGTCGGCTGGGCGGGGGCGGCCGGCGTCCGCACCACCGGCGGCGAAACCGCCGGCGTCGGGGCCGCCGGCGTCGCGGCCGGGCTCTCGTCCGACTCCGCGGCGGCCGGCGGAGGCGCGGCGGGCCGCGGCGACTTCACCAGTCGCGGCGGACCCAGTCTCGGCCGCAGGGCCGGTTCCGTCGCCTTGGGGGCCTTGCCGCCCTTGCGGCCCGAAGAGGCGGAGGCCCCCGAGAACAGGCGTCCCGCCGGCAGGTTCAGGTTACGCTCGCGGGCGATACGCTTGGCGAACTCCCGGGCGACGATCTCTTCGATGGTGCTCGATGCACTCTTGACTTCGATGCCGTGTTCGCGGCCAAGGAGGTCGATCACTTCCTGGCTCGGTATCCCGAGCACTTCGGCGACCTTGTAGATCCGGATCGTTGCCAAAGTCTGTCCTCTGTCTTCGGTGTCCGCGCGTTCCCGTTCGCCGCTTCCCGTCCGGGACGGGAGCGGGCGGTTCCGTCACCGGCCGCGCCGGGAGCCCTCACTCGCCGCCCGGCGCGTCGTGACCGGGCTCGGCGCCGTTCCCGCCCTCTCCCGCCACCGGGGCCAGCTCGAGATCCGGGTCATCGACGACGGGGACGGCGACCGGCTCGATGCCGTCCTGGGGAACCGCCTCGGTCACGCCGGTGCCCACGGCCCCGCCCGCCGCCATGGTGGCCGCCTCCGCATCCAGCCGGAGCGCCTCGGCAGCGCCTTCCGAAATGCCCAGCACGTTGCTCAGCTCGGCGGCCGAGGCCGAGATCATGCTCTCGACCGTCTCGATGCCGGCCGCGTTGAGCTTCTCCACCATGGCCTGATCGAGTCCGGGCACGGACAAGGGCGCCGGCTCGACCCCGAGCTCGTCGAACTGCGCCTCGACCTCGCGGCGCTTCTCTTCCTCGCTCTTGATGTCGATCTTCCAGCCCGCGAGCTTGGCCGCGAGCCTGACGTTCTGTCCCTTCTTGCCGATCGCCAGCGACAGTTGCCGGTCCTCGACGACGACCTCGATGACCCGCTCGGCGTCGTCCACGATGGACACGCGCTGCACGCGGGCCGGACTGATGGCGTTGGTCACGAAGGTCGTGGCGTCCTCGGACCACTCGACGATGTCGATCTTCTCGCCGCGCAACTCCCGGATGATGGCCTGCACCCGCGTGCCCTTCATGCCGACGCAGGCGCCCACCGGATCGACGTCGCGCTCGCGCGACGCGACCGCCACCTTGGCCCGGTCTCCGGCCTCGCGCACCGCGCCGCGAATGACGACGGTGCCGTCGTAGATCTCCGGCACCTCCTGCTCGAACAGCTTGATGAGCAGGACCGGATCGGTGCGCGACAGGATGATCTGCGGGCCCTTCGTGTTCTTGTTGACCTCCTTGATGACCGCTCGCACCCGGTCGCCGGTGGTGTAGTTCTCGGCCCGGGACTGCTCGCGCCGCGGCAGCAGGGCTTCCACCTGCCCGATCTCCACGATGATGTCGCCGCTCTCGAAGCGCTTGACGAGGCCGTTGACGACTTCCCCCAGCCGCTGGCCGTACTCCTCGAAGACGTTCTCCCGCTCCGCCTCGCGGACCTTCTGGAATATCACCTGCTTGGCGGTCTGGGCGGCGATTCGGCCGAGCACGTCGGTCGGCTTGGGAAACTCGATCTCCATGCCCGCCTCGGCCTCGTCGCCGTACAGCTCCTGGGCTTCCGCCAGCGCAATCTCGGTCGCCGGGTTGGAGACCTGCTCGACGATCTGCCTGACCGCGAACAGCTCCACCTGTCCGGTCTCGGGATTGAAGCGGGTGCGAAGATTCTCGTCCGACTTGTAGTACTTGCGCGACGCGGTCAGCACGGCGTCCTCGATGGCGGTGACGATGATGTCCGCCTCGATGCCCTTCTCCTTGGCGAGCGCGTCGATGGTCTGCTGCAGCACGTTGTTCATGACACTTCCCTGCGACGGTCCCCGGCGGATCGCGTCCAGGCAGCGGCTTGCCCGATGCGCCGGCTCGCCTCGTCCGGGGCGCGCGGCCTCCGCCCCCGGCCGGCGGCGCCTCGGCCCGCCGGCTTCCGGCGGTGCGGCGGCTACATCTCGACCTCGAGACGGGCCCGCGCGACGGCCGCCTCCGGGACGAGGCGCGTCGTCCCGCCGTCCTCGATCACGATCGTCCGCTCGCGGACCGCCGCGATCCGCCCCGCGACGAAGCGCTGCCCGTCGACCGGCTCGGACGTCACGATCCGGGCGCGACGGCCGACGAACCGCTCGAAATCGTCGAGATGCCGCAACGGCCGGTCGAGCCCGGGCGACGACACCTCGAGGGTGTACGCGTGGTCGAACGTCATCTCGACGTCGAGGACCGCGCTGACGTCCACGCTCACCGCCTCGCAGTCGCTCACCGTCACGCTGTCGCCGCGCTCCGCGCCGGCCTGTGGCGGCGGGAGGCGATCGATGACGATGCGCAGGACCCAGCCGATCGACTCGCGGCGAAACTGCAGGTCGAACACCACGAGCCCGTGGCTGTGGGCGACCCGCTCCGCGATTGCACGGATTTCCCCGATCCGGTCGGCCGACGACCTGGCAGGTCCCAAGACGATCCGTCCCGGAAAAACAAAAAGTGGGCCTCGAACGCCCACTCGGAGTCACTACCGCGAACGTAACCGAGCAATCATACCACGAACCGGACGGCACACCCGGTCGGGGCCGCGGACACGGCCCGACGCCCGCCCCACGGCCAGCGTCGGGCCGATGCCGGGCGCGGAAACCGTGGCCCCGCGGCCCGGCTTCCAGCCCGGCTCAAACGTCCGGCCGCCTTACTGCTCCGACTGCGCCTCGAGATACCGTTCGTTGCGCAGCGCGTGCTCGATGGCGTAGTTCCCCTCGTGGCAGGCGAACTCGTAGAGGACCCCGGTGCCGGGGCTCGGGCGCATGAACACGCGCGCCGTCCACGGCCGGGCCCAGGTGGACGGATCGTCCAGGGTGTACTCGTACTGCAGCAGCTCGGGCCCCACCCGGGTGAACCGCTCGGTGATCGTCACGTCGGCCGTCGAGCCCCCGACGCCCCGCGAGAGGTTGGTGGTCTCGACCACCAGCGTGTCGCCCTCCCAGCGGCCGCGCGAGCTGCCCATGGCGGTCGGCGGGCCGACCCGGCTCGGCGCCGCGTCGCCGATCGGAATCAGCCGGGTATCGTGGTGCATCTCGATCTGGATGCCGACGTAGTCGGTGCTCTGGAAGATCTGGTAGGTGCTGTTGTAGCCCCGCCCGCTCAGCAGTGCCCCGCCGCCGCGGCAGCGGATCGCCGGGTCGATGCGGGCGACCTCTTCCTCGAGCGTCAGGCGCCGGTCCGGCGGCGGCGCGTTGCGCGCCTCCCGCCGCCGCCGGTCGCGCTCCTGCGCCTCGGCGGTCCGGGCCGGCAGGCGCCCGTTGGGCGGATCGACGACGAGCGACGTGCGGTTCTCGAACCACCGGCCGCTCATCCAGAACTGGTTGTAGCTGCCCGTTCCCCGCCGCCGGGCCGGCCGGGCGGCCTGCCCGTCCTCGGGGGGCGCCTGCAGGGCGGCAAGCGCCCGCCGGAACGGCGTCTCCCCGAACACCGCGTCGCCCCCGACCGCGGAGTACTCGATCGCGTGCGCGGCCAGGGCCGCCACCTCCTCGTCGGTGAGGAACTCCCGGTCGCCCAGTGCCTCCGGGCGCTGCAGCGGCGTCGCCGAGTCGCTCGCCCAGACACCGCCCAAGTCGGGCCGTCCGTCCGCCGTCCGCGGTGCCGTCCAGCCGTCGGGGGCCTGTCCCGCGACCGCGGACGCCGCCGCCATCACCGCCGCCGCCGCGAGCGCCACGATGGATTGCCTGCGCATCTTCGCCTCTCCTTCTCCTTCCGAATGAACCCCGGAAACTCACGGTGCACCCGTGTGGGTCCCAAGGTATGCTCCTCGGCCAGATAAGACAAAGGAGCTAAACTCGCATCACCCTACGACTGATGCGCTGCGCCACGGTGTCGCCCCACGAACTCGGCCGATACGCGACGTGGCTGAGCGGAGCAAGGAGGCCGGCTCAGCGCAACAGCGCATTATCGAGCCCGCCACGATAAAAAGAGCCGGTATTTTATCCCATTCGCAGGCCAATGAGGGCAGCGCGTCCCACGCAGAGACCCGCTTCGGCGACCGCCGTGAAGCTGACGGCCGACATTCGTGAGGTTCCGATTCCCATTGCGGGGAGTGAGTGGCCGAGACTCAAGGCCAGGTTCCCTCTCACAGAGGATGCGTGGAATCAGATGATCAAGGTCATGGAGGCCATGAAGCCAGGTCTTGTCCAACCGAGGGCGGATTGAGGGACCGGTCACGGTGCGTCGGTGCCTTCGTTGAGTATGGCCAAGTATCGGTCGTAGACGAACAGCCGGTTGCGGGGCTTGCCCGTCAATTCGCGCGCAATCCGTTGTTCAACAAGGACTTGCATTGCCGAGGACGCTGTCGGAAAGGACAGTCCTGTGATGTCGCGGACCCCGGACAGGGACAGGATCGGCTTGGCCTTGAGCGCGTCGTGGACCCGCAGGACCGATCCGGCGCGGCGGCCAGCGCTGCGTTGAAGGGCGGCGCGGTCGGACCCAAAAATACTCGTTAGGCGGCGGGACGTGGCGACCGCGCCTGCGGCCGTGGTCCGCACGCCTTCGATGAAGAAGGCGAGCCACGACTCCCAGTCGCCGGTGCGACGAACGGAATCGAGCAAGTCGTAGTAGGCGACCCGGTGTTGCTTGAAGAAGAGGCTCAGGTACAGGAGCGGCTCGCGCAGCATGCCGGCGTGCCACAGCAGCAGTGTGATGAGCAGCCTTCCCAGGCGCCCGTTGCCGTCCAGGAAGGGATGGATGGTCTCGAATTGGACGTGCGCCAGCCCCGCCCGGACCAGGGCCGGCAACCCGTCGTCGGTGGTGTGGAGGAAGCGCTCGAGCACCGCCATGCAGTCCGGTACCACGATGTGCGGTGGTGGGACGAAGGCAGCGTTGCCGGGCCGTGAGCCGCCAATCCAGTCTTGCGATCGCCGGAATTCGCCGGGAGCCTTGCTGCTGCCACGACCGCGCGACAACAGCACGCCGTGGATTTCGCGGAGCAGGCGATTCGACAGCGGGAATTTCCCGCGAAGGCGGTTCAGGCCATGCTCGAGGGCCGCGACGTAGTTCGAGACCTCAACCACGTCGTCGAGCGGAACGCCGGGAGCTTCCTCCAGTTCGAACAGCAGCAGATCCGACAGCGACGACTGCGTCCCCTCGATCTGGGAGGACAGGACCGCTTCCTTGCGCACGTAGGCATAGAGGAAGAGCGTTTCGTCCGGCAGCAGCGTCGAGACGGCGTCCAACCGGCCGAGGGCCAGCGTGGCCGCTTCCAGTGCTTGCTGCAGCGGGCCGTCCAACGCGATAGCCGGTTTCGGAGGAAGCGGCAGGGGGACGAAGGCGCGAACCTCCTCGCCACCCACGCTCGTTGGCTCGTACCTGCCGGTTTCTCCGCGCTGCATGCCGAGTCCGCTGAATTCAAGTTTTTTGAACGACGTGCGATGTGGTTAAAATTTTTCGGCTAAATTTTAACAGATGAGGCGGCCGGGAGCAAGGCCGTCCATGCCGGATGCAGCGCCGGCATGAAGTAGGCGGTTCTCACCACCCGCTACCAGCCACCCTTGGCGACCCCGGCAGCGCACCAAGATCGGAGAGGCTCGACCTACTCGTCGTCTCGATACAGCGATCCGCCGCCGAGCTCGTGGTACACGATGGGGACGAAGTCGTTGGCGGTCCACGTCGCCTCTTGCCCCCACCGGGCGTCGTAGGCGGCGGTCGGGGCCGCCGACATCACCTCGTCCAGGGTGTGGCCGCGGGCGATCAGGTCGTGCACGCGGTCGCGGACGTCGACGATCATGTCGAGGAACTCGACCATGGCGTCACGGCCGACGACCTCGAGGCCGTGGCCGGGGATGACCCGGGTGTCGGGCCCCGCGAGGCGGATCGCGGCCTCGAGCGCCTCGACGGTGCCGGCCAGCGTCCCGCCGTTGTAGACGTCGATGATCGGATAGCTCGTGGTCCGGAACACGTCTCCCAGGTGCAGCACGTCCGACTCCGGGAAATGCACGAAGGTGTCGCCGTCGGTGTGGGCCGGGGGAGCGAGGAACGCGCGTACCTCCTCGCCGTTGAAGTGGAAGCTCACGGTGTCGTTATAGGTCACGACGGGCCGCGCCCCCGCCGCGGGTTGACGCGAGAAGCCCCCGCCCCGCCGCGGGGTGCGGATCCGGTCGAGCATGCGGACCCGGAGGTTGTCGTGGGCGAAGATCAGGACGTCGGTCGCCGCCGCCAGCGGCTCGTTTCCGCCGATGTGGTCGGGATGCACGTGCGTGTTGATCAGGAAGCGGATGTCGCCGGCCGACACCGTCCGCACCGCCGCGATCAGCCGCTCGGCGAGCGGCGCGAAGAGCGAGTCGACGAGCAGCACGCCGTCGGGTCCCGCGAACAACCCGATGTTGCCGCCTCCGCCCGGCCGCGTCACCATGTGCACGTTGCCGGCCACGGGTACGACGGTCAGCTCGACGCCCGCGAACCGGCCGCCCGGGTTCTGCCCTCCGGCCGCAAGCACCGCCACGACGCAGGAAGCCGCCGCGAGCGCGGCCGCGATGAGACGGGAATGCCTGGTCATGCCGTTCAGCTCCCTTCTTCGGGGTCTTTCGCGTGATTCGGAACCGGATGCGCGCCACGCAAGCGAGATTCCCGCGACGGCCGCTCGCCGGTCCGGGCGACGCGACAGCAACTCCGATCGAGCCGGCGGGCTGACGGCGAAGCCCGCTAGAAGTCGATGGTCCCCGGCGCGCGCGGGCAGGGGATGACGTCTCGGATGTTGGCCATGCCGGTGACGTACTGCACGAGGCGCTCGAAGCCGAGGCCGAACCCGGCGTGCTCGGCGCTGCCGTAGCGGCGCAGGTCGCAGTACCAGGACAGCTCCGAGGGGTCGAGCTCCAGCTCCTCCATCCGCTGCTCGAGCACCGGCAGCCGCTCCTCGCGCTGGCTGCCGCCGATGATCTCGCCGATGCGGGGGGCCAGCACGTCCATGGCCGCGACGGTCTCGCCGTCGTCGTTGATGCGCATGTAGAACGGCTTGATGGCGCGCGGGTAGTTCGTCACGATGACGGGGCCCCCGCACACCTTCTCGGTGAGGTACCGCTCGTGCTCGGAGGCGAGCTCCTCGCCCCACGCGTGGGGTATCTCGAACGCGACGTCGGCCTTCTGCAGCGCGTCGGCCGCCTCGGCGTAGGAGAGGCGCGCGAACGTCGACTCGGAGAGGTCGCGCAGGGCGGCGGACGAGGCGGCGTCGTAGTGCTTCTCCAGGAACGCCAGCTCCGCCCCGCACCGCTCGAGGGCGGTCCTGCACATCGCCTTGAGGAAGTCCTCGGCGAGCGCCGCGTCATCGTCGAGGTCCGCGAACGCCATCTCCGGCTCGATCATCCAGAACTCGGAGAGGTGTCTCGACGTGTTGGAGTTCTCGGCCCGGAAGGTCGGCCCGAAGGTGTAGACGTCTCCCAGGGCCATCGCCATGAACTCGGCCTCGAGCTGGCCGCTCACCGTGAGGTGGGCGGGGCGGCCGAAGAAATCCCCCCCGCCTGAAGCCGGCGCCGCGACCCGGAACATCTCGCCGGCCCCCTCGCAGTCCGATCCGGTGATGATCGGGGTGTGGGCCCAGACGAAGCCCCGCCCCTGGAAGAACTGGTGAACCGCCGCGGCGAGGACGTTGCGGACCCGGAAGACGGCGCCGAAGGTGTTGGTGCGCGGGCGGAGATGGCCGATGTCGCGCAGGAACTCGAGGGTGTGGCCCTTCTTCTGGAGCGGGTACTCGGCCGGAGACGCCCCCAGGAGGTCGAGCTCGTCGACCTGCATCTCGACGCGCTGGCCCGCCCCCGGCGACGCCTTCATCACGCCGCGGGCGCGGACTGAGGCGCCGGTGAGCACTCGGTCGAGGGCCGCGAACGCAGGCGAGCCCCCGTCCACGATCAACTGCAGGGTCTCCTGCGACGAGCCGTCGTTGATCGCCAGAAAGGCGAAGCGCTTGGCGGTTCTCTTGGTGCGCACCCACCCGCAGACGGTGACCGGCCCGTCGGACGGCGGGGAGGCGAGGACGTCGCGGATGCGTCGGCGCTTCATCGGAGCGGTACCCGGCTTCTATATTGTCGCCGAAATCGGCGATCGTCGCCGAAGCGGGCGATTGGCCGAAGCGGGTGATTGTCGCCGAACGGGCGATTGTCGCCGAAGATGTCGAGGTGGCGGGTCATCAGCCGAGTTCGGGCAGGTGCGGGGCCAGCAGGTCGCGCAGCCGTTCGAAGCGCGGGTAGGCCCCCAGGGTCCGGCGCAGATGGGCGAGGGTGCGCGGCACCGCCTCGGCGAAGTGCCCGCGCCCCCGCCGCGCGACCTGGTGACCGAAAGTGCCGAGGGCCTTCAGGTGTCGCTGCACCGACATCAGGTCGAACCGCGCCTCGAAGTCGGGGGTGCGCTGCGCGGGGACGGCGTCGAGGAAGCGCCGGATCAGCGCGGCGGTCAGGTCGTCGGGCAGGTC
The DNA here is from genome assembly GCA_965207615.1 of Vicinamibacterales bacterium. Taxonomy (GTDB): domain Bacteria; phylum Acidobacteriota; class Vicinamibacteria; order Vicinamibacterales; family UBA8438; genus JAJEEA01. The sequence goes on along the minus strand of CBDBMZ010000003.1, from coordinate 3,712,338 downwards.
GACGTAGCAGTCCCGGAGCAGCGAGGCCAGGTCGTAGGTGCCGGGGCCGAGGCGGGCGTCCTGGAAGTCGATGACGACGAGCCGGCCGTCCCGCACCATGAGGTTCCGGCAGTGGTAGTCGCGGTGGCAGAGCACCCGCGGCTCCGCCGCCAGCTCCTCGGCGATGGCCGACAGCTCGCGCAGCAGCGCCTCGGACGCGGCGGGGGGCAGCGCGATCCGACGATACGCCTCGAGGAACTCCGACCGGAAGAAGTCGAGCTCCCAGGTGAGCTTGGCGGTGTCGAAGGCGAGGGAGAAGGGGAGGGCGCCCTCGTCGCGGAACGCGGCGCCGCGGGTCTGCAGGGCCGCGAGGTGGTCGATCGCCTCGCGGTACAGCGGCGCCGGGTCACGGCCGGGGCTGCCGTCCATCCAGCTCTGCAGCGTCTCGTCGCCGAGGTCCTCGACCGCGAGGACGCCCAGGTCCGGGGCGGCGTCGAGCACCGCGGGTATCGGGATTCCCAGCCGGCGGAAGAGGTTCCCGACCACCACCTGCGGCAGCGAATCGGCGGCGAACGGCTCGGGGTGGACGGCCAGCACCATCGGCGGCCGGCCCGGCGGGACGACGCGCACGTAGGCGCGGGTGGAGGCGTCGCCGTGCAGGGGCTCGACCCGGGTCGCCGCCGAGGCGAGCTCGGCGCGACGCAGGTACTCGGCCACCCGCCCGTCGACGGGCCCGGCCGTGGCGCTCCCGGACATCGTGGGCGTATCGGTCATTCCCGGTGGGAATCCGGGCGCGGGGCGGCGTGCGCACCGGTCCCGTTCCTCGCGGCCCCGTCCAGGTGCGGTGCGCCGGCGCGGCTCACAGGGGCACCACCCGCAGGTCGCCGAGCCGCGTCTCGTTCGGCAGGGAGGGCGCCGATTCGGCGTCGGCGCCGCCAGGCGCCACCGCCCGTCCCTCGAGGACGGTGCCGTCGGGGAGCCGAACCCCGTCCGCGAGGACGCAGCCGGTCACCACGCAGTCGGCCCCGACCGCGACGTCGTCCCAGAGGATCGAGCGCTCGACCCGCGCGGTGGGGTGGACGACCGCGCGGTCCCCGAGCTGCACCGGCGCGCGTCCCTCGGCCTCGGCGACGGCCTGCGCCGTCGCCGCGTAGTCGGCCGGCGTCCCGATGTCGTGGAACGGGCCCCCGGTCTCGTGCACCGCCATCGCCCCCCCGTCCGCGAGCAGGGTGTCGTAGAGGCCGCCTACGGACGCCGCGGGGACCCCGTCGGGCAGGGCCCGGAACACGGTGGCTTCCGCCATCTGCACCCCGACGAAATGCCAACGCACATCGGCGGCGGCGCCGGCGGCGGCGCCGGCGGGGGCGAACCCGGTGATGCGGCCGCCGGCATCGGCGAGGACGCTCCCGTAGCGGTGGGGCGCCGGATGCGCGGTCACCGCCAGCGTGACCGAGGCCCCCGAGGCGCGGTGCCGGTCGAGGAGGGCGCCGAAATCGACGGCGCAGAGCGTGTCGGCGTTGACGATGAAGAACCGGTCGTCGAGCAGCGGCAGCGCCCGGCGCGGCCCGCCGGCCGAGCCGAGGACCGTCCGTTCCCACGAGTAGCGGACGCGGCAGCCGACGGCGGCGCCGTCGCCCACGGCCGCGGCGACGGTCTCGGGCCGGTGGTGCAGGTTGACGACCGCATCACGGACGCCGGCCTCCGCCAATCCCCGGAGCTGCCGGCAGATCAGCGGCGTTCCCGCGACGGGCACCGCGGCCTTGGCCCGCGAGAACGTCAAGGGCCGCAGGCGGGTGCCGAGGCCGGCGGCGAGGACGAGGGCGGGCGGCAGGGCACCGGTCATGCTCACGCTTCGTCGGGCGGGCGCTCCGGCGATCCGTTGGCGCCCGCCGGGCGCGATGCGATGCGGGGTTCCGCCACGGGTTGCCGGACGTCGAACACCATGTGGTCGCCGGATGCTCCCGTCGCCGCGCGGTGCGCGCGGAACAGCGCCAGGTACGAGTCGAGGATGAAGTCGGCGGGCCCCCGTCCCAGGGCGGCGGCCATCGCCAGGATGTCGGGCTCGCTGCCCTCGAGCTCGACGAAGGTCCCGATGGGCGCCTCGTCGACCGCGATCACGAGGTCGCCGCGCCGGAACTCCTCGCGGTACTTCTGATAGCGGAACCAGATGCGGAAGCCGATCCGCTCGAGCACCTGCAGCAGCAGGTCGCCGTCGCCCACCGCCGTCTCCAGCTCTTCCCGGACCTTGGTGGTCCCCAGCCGCGGGGCGCCCTTGAAGGTCACCCGGGCCGCGTCGCCGTCGATGCGGACCCGCAGGGTGCAGGCGCGGTCGGCGAGGGGCTCCCGTTCGCGGTCCAGCAGGCAGTCGCTCTGCAGGCGCCGCGCCCGCAGCGGCCGCGCGCCGGCCTCGACCACCGCCCGCCGGGCCGCGTCGGGGGTGTCGTACCGGAGCTTGATCTCGCGCTCCACAGGGGTGGTCACGACGCCGCCTCCCGCCAGGTGAACGAGCACCCCTTCAAGGCGGGGCGGCCGACCCCCCGGCCGAGCATCAGCACCTGATGGGTGCTGCCCAGCCCGCCGGGCGCGAGCAGCGTCTTCAGGGCCAGCCGATGGCGGAGGGCGCCGGCGGTGTCCGCCGCCGCGGCGGGGTCGTCGAGGGCCCCGAGGCCGAGGAGGAAGCGGGTCTGGTCGACGAGTCCCAGGACCTCGAGGCCCTCGTCGCGCGCGGCGAGCTCGATCGACGTGAAGTCCACGTGCGACGTGATGTCCCGTTCGCCCGGATCGGCGAGCCAGGGGGGGCCGTCCCGCCGGTCCGGGTCGGTGCCGGCCGCGTCCACCAGGTGGCGCTGGAACGTGGTCAGCGTCCCGCTCGCGTGGTGGCCCCCGTACAGCTCCCGCGCAGCATGACCGTAATCGATGAGGACGAGGAAACCGCGCGTCAGGCGCCGGGCCGCGGCGCGCACCCAGTCGACCGCCGCAAGATTGACCTCGCCCCGCCACCCCGGCCGCGGGGTCACGCCGAGCCGTTCGAAGTAGCGTGCCGGGGCCGGGGTCGACGGCGGCCCGATCCTCTCGACGAAGTGGCCGCCGTCCGCGTCGACGTACACCTCCTGCAGGCCCTCCGCGGTCATGGTCACGGCGTGGGTGGGCAGGGCGTCGAGCAGCTCGTTGGCGACGATCACGCCGGAGACCCGGTCCGGCAGGGCGGAGGCGCTGGCGTGCAGGCGGTTCCGGTGCGGGCCCAGGGTCGCCGGATGCGCCGCCCGGGCGGCAGGGCTCGTCTCCACCAGGGTCAGGCGCGCCGCCGCGTACAGGGCGGGATATGCCGATGCGGCCGCGTCGAGCACGTCGCGGGCGAGCTGACCGTTCCCGGCCCCGACCTCGACGAGGTCGAACCCGGTCCCCCCGGCGTCGCCGTGCACCCGGCGCATCTCGTCGAGCTGGGCGGCCAGCAGGGCGCCGAACTGCGGGCCGACGTCCACGCTGGTGTAGAAGTCGCCCGTGCGCCCCGTCCGCCGGGGCGCGCGGGCGTAGTAGCCCAGCTCGGGGTGGTACAGCGCCATCTCCATGAACGCCGCCACCGTCAGCGGTCCGCGGTCACGGATGCGCCGGGCGATCAGGGTCCGGAGCGCGTCGCTCATCGCAGCGGATCGCGGCCGGCCCCGAAGCCGCGTTCGTCCGTGTCGCGGATTCCGGGCGGGCCGGACGGGGCGTTGGTCGGAGCCGCGAGACGCCGCTTCCCGGGCCGGCTCGCCGGGCGTCGCCCGCGGCTCCGCTCGGCGAACCCTTCCGGGAGCTTGCGTCTCCCGCGGAGGCGGCGCCGTCCACGCCGCAGGCCTCTACTCCCGGGTGATCCGTACCACGCTCTGTGTTTCTCCACGGCTGATCAGGAGGAACGCGACGCCGCCCTCCTCGACCTCGTTCAGCTCCCGGATGGCGTCGGCGGCCGTCGCCACCGGCACACGGTTGACGCTGGTGATCACGTCGCCGGGGCGCACGCCGCCGGCCTGGGCCGGTCCTCCGGGCTCGACGCCGCTGACGACGGGACCCCGCGTGTCCCGCGGGAGGTCGAGCTGCCGGGCCGTCTCCGCCGTCAGGTCCTGGAGATTCATGCCGAAGTCGGTGCTGACGTCCTCGACCTCGACGGCGGCCCGCCGGCCCTGGTTCTCCAGGTCCAGCTCGCCGACCGTGATCGGTACCGTCGTCGGCTCGCGGTCCCGATAGACGCCGAGGTCGACGCGCGTGCCCGGCTGCGTGTCGAAGACCTTCCGCTGCAGATCCGCGACGTTCTCCACCCGTTCCCCGTCGAAGCTGACGATGACGTCGCCCAGCTCGAGGTCCGATTCGTCGGCCGGCCCGTCCGGCTCGATGGTCGACACCATCGCGCCCATGGGTTCGCTGAGTCCGTGGTAATCGTAGTCCTGGTCGGTGACCTCCTGTATCGACACCCCGATCCGGCCCCGGGTCACCCGGCCGGTGCGGAGCTGGGGCAGCAGGTCGCGCACGGTGTTGATGGGGACGGCGAAACCGATGCCGAGATTGCTCGGCCGGTCGCTGACGATCGCGGTGTTGATGCCGATGACCTCGCCCCGGAGGTTCAGCAGCGGGCCTCCCGAGTTGCCGGGATTGATGGCCGCGTCGGTCTGGATGACCTGCTGGGGCCGGCCGGGGACCTGGTAGAACGGGCGGCCCACCGCGCTGACCACGCCGACGGTCACCGTGTGCCCGAGGTTGAAGGGGTTGCCGATGGCCATCACCCAGTCGCCGGGGCGCATCTGGTCCGAGTCGCCGAACGTCGCGACGGGCAACGGGCGGTCCGGGCGCTCGGTGAGCCTGAGGAGGGCGCTGTCGGTCAGGCGGTCCCGGCCGACGATCTCCGCCTCGTAGGACTCTCCCTCGTCGCCGAAGAACGAGATCTCGATCCGGGTGGCGTCGGCGACCACGTGGTTGTTGGTCACGATGAGCCCGCTGCGGTCGATGACGAAGCCGGTGCCCGCCGACTGCGTCCGCCGTCCCTCGTCCTCTTCCGGCGGGTCCCCGAAGAAGCGGCGGAACAACTCGTCCTGATCGCCCCCGAAGAACCGGTTCAGATCGCGCGCCGGCCTCCGGGACTCGGTGCTGATGTTGACGACCATCGGGCTCTGGGCCTCGGCGATGTCGCGGAACGTGTTCGCCCCGAGCTGTCCGGTGATTGGCTGGCTGTTGGCCTGGGGCAGGGCCAGCCCCGTCGGCGCGAAGGTCTGCGCCGCCGAGTCCGACACCAGATCGAGCCGGGCCGCGAGCACGAGGCCGATCGCGACCGAGGTGACCGCGATCAGCATTCCCGAGAAGAGCGTGTTCCTGCGTGTAGCCATCCTTGCCTCCACACCGCGGTTACCCCAGGGACCGGATCTCCTCCTGCCGCGGGCCGGTCACCGTTGCCGTCTCCGACCCGACATAGAGGTTGATCTCGGTTCGAAGTCCGAAGTCGTCGAAGTACACGCCGGGTTCGATGGTCACCCCCGTCCCCGGCAGCAGCCGCCGCTCGTCGTGGGTCTCGAAGTCGTCGAGGTGCACGCCGTTGCCGTGCACCTCCTCGCCCAGGCTGTGCCCGGTCCGGTGCACGAACCTGTCGCCGAGCCCGGCCGCCCCCACCCGGTCGCGGACGGCCCGGTCGACCTCCCACCCGCGCAGCTCGCGTCCGTCCGCGACCGCCCGCTGGACGAGCTCGACGGCGGCGTCCCGGCCGTCGCGGATGACCCGGAAGGCGTCGGCGTAGCGGGCGGGGACGGTGGCGCCGGTGTAGCCCATCCACGTGATGTCCGCGTAGACCGCGCCCGGCGTGTCCCTGCTCTTTCCCCACAGGTCGAGCAGCACCACCTCGCCGGCGCCGATGCGGCGGTGGCGCGCCGCCGTCGGCAGATAGTGCGGGTCGCCGGCGTTCTCCTGCGCGGCCACCACCGGTCGCGAGTCGCTGACCAGCCCCGCCTCCTCGAACCAGCCGGCCATCGCCTCCTGCACGTCGAGCTCGGTGAGGGGGCGGCCGTCCCGGAGATGCCGGGCCACGAGGTCGAAGGCCCGGTCCTTGATGTCGTGAAGCGCGGCGGACGCGGCCCGGTGCGAGGCCAGGGCCTCCGCGCCCCATACCGCCTCGAACCGCTGGATGAGGTCGCCGGAGGAGCGTACCTCGACGCCGAGGGCGCGGACCGCGTCGACGGTGCCGGCGTCGACCCGGGACACGTAGGGAATGGCGCAGCCCGGCGAGTACTCCATCGCCACCGCCCCGCAGCCGGCCAGCAGCCCGCGCAGGCCGGCGTCGAGGGTGTCGTGTCCCGCGTACCGCGCCTTGCCGCCGGGAAGGTGGTCGAGACGGTCGGCCTCGATGGCGTGGACCAGCCCCCGAGGCGGCCCGTCGGCCGGGACCAGGTAGTACCAGCGCCGGGTGGTGATCTTGGCCGACGCGTCGAAGCCCGCCACCCGCCGCGCGATGGGGTTCGACCCGTGGAAGTCGTACAGCAGCCACCCGTCGAGCCCTTCGTCGCGCAGGGCGCGCTGGACGGCGGCGAGGTCCAGGCTCATGGCGTGCAGTATAGCAGCGGGCCGGTCGGGGCCGGCGGGCGTCCGCGTCATCTAACGGTATGGACGCCGCGACCGGCCGGAAGGTCGGCGAGCCGGGCGTCCGCGCAGACTCCCGCGGGGTTGGGTTGGGCGCCAGGCGGAGCCGCGGGCGACGATTGGCGGGCAAGGACGAGCGTGGTCCGCCGAGCCGCCGTCGGTGCCGAACTCACGGGGTTCGTCGTCCCGAACGCGAAGACGCCAGACGGATGGTCGTATCCGCCTGGCGTCTTCGGCGGGTCGTCCCGCCGAGCCAAACCTCACCTCTCCACCCGACACGGGGCGGCGGGGGTCGATCGCTCGTGCGAAGGCTCCCTCGTCGGGGAGCCCTACTCGTTCTCGGCGTCCTCGGCTTCCTCTTCCCCTTCGATCGGCGTCGGCTCGTCCATCTCCTCGAAGAGGGTCGTCTCGATGACGCCGTTCTTGTGGCTGAACTCGTAGTTGTTGCGGGCCATGCGCCGGTCACGAGGGATTCGTATCTGGACCTCGATGATCTGGCCGGGGAGGAACGGCCTCGGCATCCGGAACGAACCGCCGGCCACGGTGTCGCCGGCGCGGTCGTACCAGAACTCGTCGACCGTGAACCCGGCCAACGCATTGGTCGAAGTGTTCTGGACGCGGAACGTGGTGACCATCTCGCCCCGCAGCCGCCGCGAGACCGGCTGCAGATAGCCGACCTGCCCGGGGCCGCGAATCGTCGCGACGAGGTCCGACTCGCCCTTGTTCTCGAGCGCCTCGCGCAGATTGATCTCGACGGCCAGCGGCCTCTCCTCGGCCTCGACCTCCTCGCCGCCGCAACCGAACGACATCCCGATCGCCACGAAACAACCGAACAACGCCGCGAGTCTCAGGCCTCTCATTGAACTGACCTCCGGGTGGAAATCACGCAGTCTGCAAGGGTGAACGAGATTATATGGCGGCTCGCCGGAAACCACAACAGGAACTCACATCTCGCCGTTCCAGTCCTCGGGGTCGGCGTGGCTGGTGCGGAATATCTCCAGGTGCCACTTGCCTCCGCCCCACGGCTCGATGACCTCCGCCGCGACCACGTCGACGAGGATCTCGGCGAAGGCCCGCCCGTCGGGGTCGCCCTCGAGGTGGTACGCGGGCTCGTCCCACCCGAACGTCGGATACAGCACCAGCGTCAGGAACAGGTCGTAGCCGTCGTCCACCACGATCAACTGGCCGCAGGGCCGTTTCAGGGTGGAGTGGTAGACGAGGTACTTCTCGGCGCTGTGCGCCCGGATGTACCGCTTGACGGCGAACTCGCGGGCGACGACGTCCTCGACCGCGACCTTCTTGTCCCAGCAGTCTCGGCAGTACTTCGCATCGCCTCGCGGCTCGGACACGTCTTTCGCACCGCAGAGGGCGCACCGGGCCTGGGCGGCCGAGCGGGGAGCCATTCCCGCAATTCTAGCAGCAGTTCACGCCTCTGGCAGCAGTTTGCGCCGTGCAGTGGCGCCGGGGCATGGGGCCAGCCGCTCGGGCGCCGGGAGGGCGCCGGTGACGCGCCCCGGGCATGGCCCCGTCCCCGGAGGCCTCACGGGGGCGCCGGCTGGTAGACTGGAATCATGAGCGCCCGACCGCGGCATCTCGGCATCCGGCATCTCGCGCTCTTCGCCAGGGCGTTCGACGAGATGCGCCGCTTCTACGTCGATCGGCTGGGCTTCGCGGTCGAGTGGGAGCCCGACGCCGACAACGTCTACCTGACCTCGGGGGGCGACAACCTCGCCCTTCACCGCGCGGATCCCGGGGCCGCGGCGGGACCCGGCCGGCTCGACCACCTCGGGCTGCTCGTGCGGCACGCCGACGACATCGACGGCTGGGCCGCGTACCTCGACGAGCATGGCGTGCCCCTGAAGGCGCGGCCGCGCACGCACCGGGACGGGGCCCGTTCCCTCTATCTCGAAGATCCCGACGGCAACACGATACAGATCATCCATCACCCGCCCATCAGCGGCGGCGCCGCGACCTGACGGTCGCGGCGCGGCCTGCGGCCGCGTTGGGAGTTTCGCTTGCGCGAAACTCCTGCGCGGGAGTCCCGGCGGGCAACGGCCTGGGCGGCGGCGGGGTCGTCAGCGCGCCGCCCAGCCGAGCTTCTCCCGCAGCACCGAGTAGTAGGGGCGCGCGACGGCCCGGATCATCCGCAGCGGGCGCGGGGCGGTCTCGACCACGACGGTGTCCCCGGGCGCGAGCTCGAAGCCGGTCTGACCGTCGAAGGTGGCGTACGCCTGCGCGTGCGGCTTGGCGAGGTCGGGCTCGATGCGGATGGCGGCGCTCTCGGGCAGCACGAGGGGGCGGTTGGCGAGCATGTGAGGGGCGATGGGAGTCAGGATGACGGCGTTGACGAGGGGATGCACGATGGGCCCGCCCGTGGACAGGTTGTAAGCGGTCGATCCGGTGGGGCTGGCGACGATCAGGCCGTCGGCCCGGAGCTGCGCCACGAACTTGTCGCCTACGGACACCGACAGGTCGATCATGCCGGACAGGGCGCTCTTCGTGATGACCACGTCGTTCAGGGCGACGCCTTCCCCCGTCGTCGCGTCGCCGCGCTCGGTGCGCGACCGCAGCATGCGGCGCTCGTCGATGCGGGCGCTGCCCTCGACCACCGACGACAGCGCCTCGAAGAGCTCCGGCAGGGTGATCTCCGTGAGAAAGCCGAGCCCCCCGAAGTTGACGGCGAGAATGGGCGGATCGGCGGCCGACGCCGCGATGAGGCGGGCCATGCCGAGGAGCGTGCCGTCGCCGCCGAGTACGAGAATCAGGTCGGAGGCGTCCGGCAGGTCCGCGGGGTCGGCCGAATCGACCGCGACGAGCCCCGCGAGCTCGGCGGTCCGGTGTTCCACCACCGGCTTCAGGCGGCGGCGCTCCAGCCACGCCGCGACGTCCCGGACCACCGGCGCCGCCGCCGCGAGACGGGTCTTCGCCACGATGCCGACCCGGGTGACGCCGGTGACGGGGGAGGAGGTGTCGACGCCCATCAGGGGTTCGTCCCGGCGGCCCGCAGGTGGAGGAAGAACTCGCGGTTGCCCTTCGTTCCGGTGATCGGCGACGGGGTCATCGCCACGCGCCTCAATCCTACCGCAGCCGCGGCGGCGGCGACGCCGTCGACGACGCGCTCGTGCACGTCGGGGTCGGTGACGAGTCCGCCGCGCCGGACCTCGGCGCGGCCCGCCTCGAACTGGGGCTTGACGAGCGCCACGAGGTCGCCACCCGCCGCGAGGAGGGCGGGAAGGCGGTCGACGAAGCGCGCGATGGAAATGAACGACACGTCGACGGTGACGACGTCGAACCGCCGCAGGCCGGCCGGGAGGTCCTCCGGGGCGACGGCGCCGATGTGGACGCGTTCGAGGACCCGTACGCGGGGGTCGCGCCGCAGCCGCCAGTCGAGCTGGCCGCGGCCGACGTCGAGGGCGACGACGGCACGGGCGCCGCGCCGGAGCAGGACGTCGGTGAACCCGCCGGTGGAGGCCCCGACGTCGAGGGCGGCGGCGCCGGCGGGTTCGATGCCGAAGGCGTCGAGGGCGTGGGCCAGCTTCACCCCGCCGCGGCCCACCCAGGGGTGGTCGGGGGCGTCGAGGGTCACCTCGGCGTCGGTCGGGACGAGGGCGCCGGCCTTGGTGGCGGGGCGGCCGTCGACCCGCACCAGTCCCGCGAGCACCGACGTGCGGCCGCGCGTGCGCGAGCTCACGAGGCCGCGCTCGTGCAGCAGCGTGTCGAGCCGGACCCGCGCCGGCATCAGGGCCGGGCCCCCTTCGCGGCGGCGTCGATCACGACGTCCGGGACAGCACCCATGCGGCGATGTCTCCCAGCCGCCCCCCGAGCCCGGCCGACGAGAGGGCGTCGCGGGCGGCGGCCACGGCGTCGGCGGCGATCGCCCGCGATCGGGCGAGCCCGTGCACGGCGGGATAGGTGGGCTTGCCGGCGGCCGCGTCCTTCCCCGCCGTCTTGCCGAGCTGCGCGGTGCTGCCCTCGACGTCGAGGATGTCATCGACGATCTGGAATGCCAGCCCAAGGTGGCCGGCGTAGGCGTCGATGCCGCGCACCGCCGGCTCGCTGCCGCCGGCCAGTATCGCACCGATGACGGCGGCGGCACCGATGAGGGCGCCGGTCTTGCGCTCGTGCAGGTCGCGGAGTGCCGCCTCCGGGGCGTCGGTTCCGGTCCCCGCCGCGGCCAGATCCAGGGCCTGGCCGCCCACCATGCCGGCCGCTCCCGCCGCCTCGGCGACGCGGGCGACGGCGCGGAGCTGGCGGGCCTCGAAGCCGGGCGGGGCGTGGGGCGGGCGGCGGGCCAGCAGGGTGAAGGCCTGGGTCAGCAGGGCGTCTCCGGCGAGGATGGCGAGGCCCTCGCCGAACACCACGTGAGAGGTGGGGCGTCCCCGCCGCAGGGTGTCGTCGTCCATCGCCGGCAGATCGTCGTGCACGAGCGAGTAGGTGTGGATGAGCTCGATCGCGCAGGCGCCGTTCCCGGCGAGGGCACGCGCGGCGTCGTCCCCGGGGGGCGAGCCCGCCGCCTCGGCCGCGGCCAGGGTCAGGATGGGCCGGAGGCGCTTGCCGCCGGCGAAGACGCTGTAGCGCATGGCCTCCGCGACCCGCGGGGGGCACGCGGGCGGCGCGGGGACGGCTACCTCGAGGGCGGCGTCGACCTCCCGCCGGCGGGCGTCGAGGTACTCGTCGAAGGGGACCCCGCCGGTCACGCCCCGTCGTCCTCCGGAACCGCGGTGAGGGCGTCGGGGGCCGGCTGCCGCTCGCCGCGCTCGGTCAGGATCTCGATGCGGCGCTCCGCATCCTCGAGCCGGGCGTGACAGAAGCGCGACAACCGCACCCCGCGCTCGAACAGCTCGAGCGACTGCTCGAGGGGCAGGTCGCCGCGCTCCAGGGTGTCGACGATCGACTCCAGCTCCTTGAGCGCGGTTTCGAAGTCCTTGATGTCGTCACTCATGTGTCGCTTCTCGCAGCCCGGGCGAGGGTCCGCCCTCGTCATTCCCGGCCGGCCGATCGCCGCCTCCGGCACTGCTGGACGCCCGACCAACCCTCCAGGAGTCCGCGCCACCTCCGGAGGCGGCGCCGTTCTAGCGCGCAGACTCCGGGTCGGGCGCCGCGCCCGGCCGGACGCGGGATTCCGAGGCGCGGCGCGTACGGGTGACAGTGCAGTCGAGCCGCCCGCGGTGGAGTCCCACGACGAGGTCGTCGCCCACTGCAACGGCCGCCGCGTCCCGCACGATCGCCTTTCGATCTCCCCGCCAGCAAATCGCGTAGCCGCGTCCCAGGACACCGAGCGGGCTCAGGGCGTCGAGCCGCCCCGACAGCTCGGCGAGCCGCCCCTGCGCGCGCTCGCGGCCCCGGACGAGAACGGCGTCGAGGCGCCCGCCGACGGCCACGAGCCGGGTCCGCGCCGCCTCGCGCCGCCTCGCGACGGCCGCGTCGAGGCGCCCGCCCGCGGCCACCAACCGGGTGCGTGCCGCTTCGAGCCGCCGCCCCGGCTCGCAGGCTTCGAGGCGTTGCTGCAGATCGCCCAGACGGCGATCGTCGGCCTTGAGGCGGGCGCGGGCGACCCGCGCGACGGCGTGGGTCAGCCCCTCGACGTGGCGGCCCCTCATCGCGAGACGCGCCGGCCAGCCGGCCAGGCCCGGGCGCCGGTCGAGGTCGAGCAGCCGCGTGCGGCGCCGGGCCGCGGCGTACCGCGCGGCGGTCCGCAGCCGTTCGCCCAGCCGGTCGATGCGCTCGACGAGGTCGCCGCGCCCCGCCACCACCATCTCCGCTGCCGCGGAGGGGGTGGCGGCGCGGACGTCCGCAACCATGTCGCTGATGGTGACGTCGATCTCGTGGCCGACGGCGGAGATGACGGGGACCTCCGCCGCCGCGATGGCCCGCGCCACCGGCTCCTCGTTGAACGCCCAGAGGTCCTCGAGCGAGCCGCCGCCCCGCCCCACGATGACCACGTCGATCCCGTCCTCGCGGGCGAGCCGCCGGATGCCCCGGGCGATCTGGTCGGCCGCGCCCTCGCCCTGCACCCGGACCGGACGCAGCACGACGTGGGCGGTGCGGTGGCGCCGCCCGAGCACCTGCAGGACGTCTCGCACCGCGGCGCCGTCGAGGGAGGTCACGACGCCGATCTGCCGCGGCAACACGGGCAGGGGGCGCTTCCGCTCGTGCGCGAACAGGCCCTCCGCCTCGAGCCTGCGCTTCAACTGGTCGAACGCGAGCTGCAGCGCCCCGAGGCCCTGGGGCTGAAGGTGCTCGCAGACGATCTGGTACTCGCCCTTCGGCTCGTAGACGGTGACTCGGCCCCGGGCGACGACCCGCAGTCCGTCCTCCGGCGCGAAGCGCAGATAGCGCGCCGCCGACCGGAACACCACCGCCCTGATCTGGGCGCTCTCGTCGCGCAGGGTGAAGTACAGGTGTCCCGTCTTCCACCGCCGGCAGTTGGCGATCTCCCCCTCGACCCAGACACTGGCGTGCGCCGACTCCAGCAGCGTCCGGATGCGGCCGGTCAGCTCGCTGACGGTGACGACCCGCCGGGCCGGCCGGCGGCCGGGCGTCGGCGCGTCGAAGGGCAGGGTGGGGTTCGTGCTCACGAGGGGCCCGGCGCCGGCGGCGCCTCCAGGTCGGCGGGGGTCAGGCTCAGCCGCTCGATGGCCGTCGCGCGTCCGGTGGCGGGGTCGGCGGTCACGAGGACGCCGTGCAGGCGCGGGTCGCCGCGGGCGGTGTCGAAACGCCCGGGCAGGGCGGTGAGGAACCGGCGCAGCACGACCGCCTTCTCCACCCCGAGCACCGAGTCGTGGGGCCCGGTCATGCCGACGTCGGTGATGTACGCGGTGCCCTTCGGCAGCACCCGCTCGTCCGCCGTCTGCACGTGGGTGTGGGTGCCGACGACCGCCGTCACCTCGCCATCGAGATGCCAGCCCATGGCGATCTTCTCGGACGTCGCCTCGCCGTGGAAGTCGACGAGGATGACGCGGGCGGTCTCGCGGACCGCCTCGATCTCGCGCCGCACCACCGCGAACGGGTTCTCGAGGGGGGCCATGAACACCCGCCCCATCACGTTGATCACCCCCACCTGCTCTCCCGACCGGGCGGTGACCACCACTCGGCCGGCGCCGGGGACCCCGGCCGGGTAGTTGGCGGGGCGGATGAGGCGCGGCTCCAGCTCGATGTAGTCGAGCGCCTCCTTCTTGTCCCAGATGTGGTTGCCCGACGTCATCACCTCGATGCCGTGGTCGCGGAGGTTCTCGCCGATCTCGCGGGTGATGCCGTTGCCCCCGGCCGCGTTCTCGACGTTGGCGACCACCAGATCGACGTCGTGCCGCTCGACGAGGGCCGAGACGCCCCGCCGGGTCAGGGCCCGGCCGGCCTTCCCGACGATGTCGCCGATGAACAGGATCCTCATGGAATCGGTAGGGCCGCGGAACCGGTGTGCGGAGACCGCTCTGGGCGCCAGTCCGCTCATGATCGCACAGGATGAGCGATCGCCGAAGAGAATCGTTATATTAGCGTATTGTTATAAGATTTAATTATTGACACATGCTTAGCTGCTGGCTCATACTATTCGAACTGGCGTGAGCGGCCCCGTGGCCGTTCCGCACGGGAACCGATCCGTGGCCGGGCAGCCCCACCTGCCCGGCCACGACCGAGGAACGAGAGTCTAAGGATGCCCCCATCCCCGATCGCGCGAGAACCGGGGCCGATGGCCGCGGTCGACGCCCGGGACATCGTGACCGTCGAGGATTCCCACGGCGGCCTCACCGTCTACTTCCAGGACCGGCCGACCCACTACCTGCTCGACGGCGAATGGTATCGGGCGGTCCCGCTGCCGGGGAGCCCCACCGCGATCTCCGCCCCGGACCGGAAGGCGGCGCGAGCGTGACCACGTCGTCATCGGCGGCAGGTCGTTCTCCGATCGACTGAGGCAAGCCCGCGCGGCGGCTTCATCGGTCGACGCGGCGGCGCTTTTTGGAGTACGATCCGCGGCATGGACGACGATTTCGACAGCTTGTCGGAAGACCGGGACGAATCGGCCGCGGCTCCCCAGCCCGTCCCGATGCCGCGCATTCCGGACGAGCCGCAGCCGCCGGTGGAGAACCGGTTCCTGTTCGTGGACGTGGCCGCGCAGCGCGCGAAGCAACTGCGCCGCGGGGCCCTTCCCCGGCTCGAGCCGTTGCGGCCCGACCCCGAGACCGGCCAGCGGCCCGAGGTCGCGATCCGCCTCGAACGCGTGGCCATGGAGGAAGTCGAGCAGGGGCTCGTCGTCTACGAGCTGCCGGAGGCTGTCTCGTGAGTGACATTCAGTCGATCTTGCTGGGGTTGCTGCAGGGGCTGGGCTTCTCGACCGTCTTTCTCCTCGCCGTGTTCGTCGGGTTCTGCGTCATCGTCGGCTTTACCAAGCTCCGGCCCATCCACAAGCGCAGCCGGGTCGTGCGCAGTCTCGACGACAGCCTCGGCCCGGGAGCGCGCTACCTGCCGCCGAGCGTGCCGCGGGGGCCCGCCGACCAGCTCAAGACTCCCGAGCTTCTGGAGCAGTCGCCCACGAGCGAGGAGTGACGGGCCGCCTGGCCCGATCCGCCCCGGACGCGCAACCAGGAAGGGCCGCGTTGATTGCGCGCTGTCGGCTTCTCGCGGGCTTCGGGTGCGGCGCCGTTTCACTCTCGGCCGCTAGTCCTTCGGCACGCCGTCGCCCGCCGGTGGCATCTCGCGCCACCACGCCGCCCGTTCCTCGTACGCGGCGCCGATTCCGAGCAGCGTCACCTCGTCGAAGGCGCGCCCGATGAGTTGCAAGCCCACCGGGAGCCCCGCGTCGTCCCGCCCGCAGGGCACGCTGAGGGCGGGCAGGCCGGTCAGGTTCGCGCTGGCCGTGAACACGTCGCCCACGTAGAGCTGGAGCGGATCGTCCGACCGCTCCCCGAGCCGGAACGCGGTGGTCGGCGTGGTCGGCATGGCAACGGCGTCGACCCGCCGGAACGCGGCGTCGTAGTCGTCGCGAATGAGCGTCCTGACCTGCTGTGCCTTCAGGTAGTAGGCGTCGTAGTAGCCGGCGCTGAGGGCATAGGTCCCGAGCATGATCCGCCGCTTGACCTCGTCGCCGAACCCGTTGTGGCGCGTGCGGTCGTACATCGTGTCCAGCGTGGCGTCCCCCTCGTCGAGGGGTGCCCGGTAGGCGTAGCGCACCCCGTCGTAGCGGGCCAGGTTCGAGCTCGCCTCGGCCGGGGCGACGATGTAGTACGTGGGCACCGCGTACTCGGCGTGGGGGAGCGCGACCTCGACGATGGTCGCGCCCATGTCCTTCAGGGCGTCGACGGCGGCCGCGAACGCGGCGGCGACGCCGGCGTCGACCCCTTTCTCCAGGATCGCCCAGGGCACCCCGATCGTCGGTCTCCGAATCGGTTCGGCGGCGGCGGCGCCGAAGTCGGGGACCGGGGCGTCGGCGGACGTGGCGTCGCGGGGGTCGGGGCCGGCCATGGCCTGGAGCAGGGCGGCGGAGTCGGCCACCGTCAGCCCGAACGGCCCGACCTGGTCGAGCGACGAGGCGAACGCCAGCAGCCCGTAGCGCGACACCCGCCCGTAGGTCGGCTTCAGCCCCACGATGCCGCAGAACGCGGCCGGCTGGCGGATCGAGCCGCCGGTGTCCGAGCCGAGCGCGACCGGGGCGAGCCGCGCCGCCACCGCCGCCGCCGAGCCCCCGCTCGACCCGCCGGGCACGCGGGCCGGGTCCCACGGGTTGCGGCTCGGTCCCCGCACCGAGTGCTCGGTCGTCGATCCCATCGCGAACTCGTCACAGTTCGTCTTGCCGATGACGACGGCCCCGGCCGCGGTCAACCGCTCGACGACGGTCGCGTCGTAGGGCGGGACGTAGTCGGCGAGGATGCGCGACGACGCGGTGGTCGGGAGCCCGCGGGTGCAGATGTTGTCCTTGACCGCGATCGGCACCCCGAGCAGGGGCAGGTCCGGCGCGTCGGACCCTCGCCGGTCGAGCACCGCCGCCCGTGCGAGGGCCGGCTCGGCCGCGGTGTGGTTGAAGGCCCGCAGGTCCCCGTCGCGGGCCGCGATGCGCCCGAGAAACTCGGTACAGACGTCGACCACGGTCGCGCCGGCGCGCAACGCGGCGCGGACGTCCGCGATGGTCGCGAGCGAGGAGAGCTCCATCAGCCGATGACCTTGGGCACCCTGAACAGCCTTCCCCCCCCGCGATCCGGCGCGTTGCCGAACGCGTCGTCCACGGGCAGCGACGGTCGCGGGTCATCGTCGCGCATGACCGGCGCCGACGTAACGGGGTGGGTCGTGGCCGCGACACCGGCGGTGTCGATGCGGTTCAGCCTCTCGAAGTAGGCGAGGATGTCGCCGAGCTGGCGGGTGAACTGCTCCGCCTCCGACTCGGTCAGCTCGAGGTGGGCGAGCAGCGCGATGCGGTCGACGTCGGCCCGCGTCAGGGGGTTGGGCACGCCCGAGAATGGTAGCAGACGCGGGCCGCATGCGGGACGTCGGCCGGCGGTGCGCAGATCGACTTCGTCGTCGACCTCGGCGCGGGCGAAACCTGGGCGATCGAGATCGTAGTTCGCATCCAAAGGAGACATCGAGAACTCGAATGCCGGCAACGTCATCCACTCCGAGCCCTCGTACTGCCCAGACTGCCAATCTTCGGTTGATGTCCAGGCGATTCGGCCCCGCGCCGTTCTACGGCGCAGACTCCTGTCCGGGCAGCGCGAGCGCGATCAGCCGCGGGCCGCCGCCGATGGTCAGGGCGATGTACTGCCGGTCGTCGACCAGATAGGTCATCGGCGTGCCGATGGCGCCGCTCGGCAGGTCGACCGACCCGACTATGCGGCCCGTCGCCTTGTCGCGCGCGACGAGCCGCGGCCCGCCACCGCTGCCGCCGGCGGTGAGGGCGCTGACGAGCAAGGTCTTCGTCACCAGCGGCCCCCCGCGGCCGTCGCCCCCGAGCGGCGGCAGGTCGAGGTCGCGCAGCAGAGGGTGGTTGCGGAAGCGGTCGCCGTCGCCGTTCGGCTCCATCCAGGCGATGTCCCCGGTGTTCAGGTCGACCGCGGTCATGCGCGAGTAGGGCGGCTTGAACAGGGGCAGCCCCTGGGGCATCCTCGGTTGCCGGCCGCCGCCGAACGGGCCCTGGGTGAACCGCATCGTGCCCCCGGCGGCGGGGTCCGGCGTGTAGAAGTGCAGCACCGAGAACCGGTTCTGCGACGGCACGTAGAGCAGGCCCGTCTCGGGGTCGACGCCGGCCCCGCCCCAGTTGGCGCCGCCGTCGATGGCCGGCCGCTGAATCGTGCCCTGGACGCCGCCGTCGACGCTCTGCAGCGGCGGCGTGAACAGCGGGCCGAGCTGGAAGTCGGCCACCGCCTCCTCCGCCATCGCCCGGATCTCGGGCGTGAAGTCGACGAGGTCGTCGATCGTGATTCCCTGGTACTCGAACGGCGGCGGCCTGGTGGGAAACGGCTGCGTCGGCGCCGGCAACTCGCCCGGCATGTTCGTGTGCTGCGGGACCGGCCGCTCCTCGATGGGCCAGATCGGCTCGCCCGTCACGCGGTCGAAGGCGTAGACGAACCCCTGCTTGCTCACCTGCGCCAGCGCCTTCACGGGGCGGCCGTCGACGGTGACGTCGACGAGGTTGGGGTGAGTGGGGAAGTCGTAGTCCCACAGCCCGTGGTGGACGGCCTGGAAGTGCCAGACCCGCTGGCCGGTCTCGACGTCGACGGCGATGATCGACTGCGAGAACAGGTTGTCGCCGGGCCGGTCGGCCCCGTAGTAGTCGTTGGTCGGGGCGCCGGTGGGCAGGTACACGTAGCCCAGCTCGTTGTCGCCGGCCAGCATCGACCACACGTTGGCGTTGCCCGAGTAGCGCCACGACTCGTTCAGCCAGGTGTCGGCGCCGAACTCGTCGGGGCTGTTCGGCACGGTGTGGAAGTCCCACTCGTGCTCGCCGGTCCGGACGTTCCAGGCCCGCACCCACCCCGGCGGGGCCTCCTTCGTGACGCGCACGTCGGCGATCTGCGAGCCGTGGATCACCCGGTCGCGCACCACGATGGGCGGCGAGTTGATCGAGTACAGCATGGCGTTCAGGTAGTCGCGCGCGTCGCGGTCGACCCGCGGGATGCCGACCGTCGCGTCCACCATGCCGCTGCCGTCGGGCCCGAAGTCGGGGCAGGGCCGCCCCGTCCCGGCCTGCACGCAGACGAGGCGGCCGTTGCCGGTGCCCCAGAAGATGCGCTCGTCGCCCTCGCCGTCGGTCCAGTAGGCGACGCCGCGCTGGGTCCACGGGCCGCTCATCGAGGGCGTGCCCTCCTCGTAGCTCTTCGGGTTGAACACCCAGAGGGTCTCGCCGGTCGCCGCGTCGACCGCGACCCCCTGCGAGAGGGGCGTGTTGAAGTAGAGCACGCCGCCCACCATCAGCGGCGTCGCCTGCAGCCGCGACGGGTTCGGCGACTGACGCTCCCGGTAGAGGTCCGGCGTGTCCGCGACCAGCGACTCGACGATGGTCTCGCGCGGCGCCCGCCACTCGCCGCCCCCGGGGGTCGACCGGCTGAGCACGGCGTCGGCCGTCGTCCACTCCCAGGCGACCTCGAGGCGCGCGAAGTTGCCGGCGTCGACCCGGTCGAGCGGCGAGTACTTCTGGCCGGCGATGTTGCCGGCATAGCTCCGCCACTCGCCGTTCCCGGTCCCGTAGGTCTGCCACGGGCCGTCCGACTGTCCGGTCTGCGCACCCGCGCCGGCGGCGCCGACCAGCGCCAGCAGGCATGTGTTCAGCGTCAGTCGTCCGCGGGCGCGGCCCTTGGAACGAAACCACTCGATGTCTCGATACATGTGCAACGGTCTCCAACGGGTGAAGGACAACGACGGTTCCGGGCGGCAGGTCCCACCACCGGTCGAGAAAGCGTTACCGCGACTGTCGCGCTGCGACTCGCACCTCTAGCGGGTCGGCGGCGACGCAACCGGCACGTCAGGCGCGGTTCGATTCGGCGGGCCACGGAACGTGGCCTGGCCACCATCGGCGACACGGCCCGGCGGGCGGCCGCTGCCGCTAGTGCGCCCCCGGGCCGCGGTAGTTCTTCTCTCCCGCCTCGACCCGCACGTCGAGCCGGTTGTCGGGCGGCGGCAGGGGGCACGTCGTGTGCGGGTTGAACGCGCACGGCGGGTTGTAGGCCTTGTTGAAGTCGACCGTCGTCCACCCGTCGGCGTCGGGGGCGTCGGCGTAGAGGAACCGCGCGGCCGGATAGGTCTCGCCGCCGCTCGTCGCGTCGCGCAGGATGAACCAGAGCTGGTCGCCGGAGTTCACCGGCAGCATCCGCACCTCGCGGCCCGCCACCGTGAGGGTGACGTGGCCGGTGCTCTGGTAGGTCTCGATGTCGCCGAGGATGTTCATGGTCCTGACCGTCAGGGGCTCGGCGTGCGGCGTGAACTTCCCGCGCACCCGGAACCGCTCGTCGACCGGGTACCACTCCAGGTGGGTGAAGTTCCGGCGGATGGCCGACTCGGTGTCGCGGACGCGGATCGCGAGCCGCTCGCCGCTCTCGTGCACCCAGAACGACACCGGGCCCGCGGTCAGCGTGACGCGTCCCTCGGCCGGGTAGAGCTGGGCGCCGGTGACGGACTCGCCGTCGACGGTCAGCATCCGGTCTCCCGACGCCCGCACCGACACGCTGCGGCCGCGTCGCTCGAGCACGCCGGCCTCGGCCGGGAACGCGGCGGGCAGGACGAGGTCGTTGCGGGGGCTCGACCCGAAGCGGCTCTCGCCCTCGGGCAGGAAGAACAACGCCGACACCGTGAGCCAGCCGTCGTCGGCCTTCAGCCGCGCCTCGCGGTCGACCCGCCACGCCTCGATCTCCTCGGTGTAGTCGTTGGCGGCCGACACCGCGGCGCCGATCCCGACGATCCCGAGGCCCGTCACCGCCGTCATCGTCATCAACCATCCAGTGCGCAGTCTCATGGCACTTCTCCCCGATTCCGGGTGCGTCTCCCTCCGAAGCGGTGCGACCCGCGCAGCGTCCGTACGCCGCTTCTGCCGAGCCCGCCCGGAATCCGCGTTGGCGATGAGGGCGGATCGGAGCCGCTCGCACGGGAGACGAACAAGTGTAGCACCCGGGTTGCGGGGCGGATGGGCGGGAACAGCGCCGGGATGGTCGTCGTCCGCGGCTGCACCCGCGCATCCGGCGATGCGCGTCCGCGGCCGGCGGTGTGCGACAATCGGGCGGCGCCATGAGCAACGAGCGACCGCTGTTCAAGCACCCGCCGTGGATGGTGGGCATCATGCTGATTCTCGGCGCGATGTCGCTCTTCGTGGGGCTCACCCTCGACCCGTTCTGGCTCGTCATGGGGGCGCCGGCGATTCTCACGCTGTTCGTCTACATCGGCGTGCGCATCGCCCTGTCCCTCGGTTTCGGCGTGCCGCCGAGCGACCCCGCGGGCACGGTGCCCCCGCTTCCCGAGCCGGAGGGCGGCAGCGCGCCGCGGGACGCGCCCGAACCTTGACGGCGGCTCTGCGCTGCAGGGTGCCTGGGCCCCGAAGGGGAGCGGGGCGGCGCGGGGCAGGGCGGCCGCGCCGCAGCGCGGCGGGCCGAGCCGCGGGGTGAGGGGTCGCGGGGCTGCAGGCGCCGAGGTTGCGATGCGTTCCCAGTCGTCCGATCCGATCCGGCCCGCCGCGGTGGCGGGCGCCTGGTATCCGGGTACGGTCCCGGCGTTGCGGGCCGCGGTGGACGGCCATCTGGCCGAGGTCGAGCCGGTCCCGGCCGGCGACGTGGTCGCCGTCATCGCCCCGCACGCCGGGCTCGTCTACTCCGGTCCAGTCGCGGCCCACGCCTACCGCGCCGTCGCCGGCCGTCCCTACGACGTGGCGCTGCTCGTCGGCCCGTCCCACTACCACGGCTTCGAAGGCGTGGCGATCTGGCCGGCGGGGGCGTTCGAGACGCCGCTGGGTCGGGTTGCGGTCGAGGCCGGCGTGGCCGACCGCCTGCTCGCTTCGCCGGTCGTCGGCACCCACCCCGTGGCCCACGACCGCGAGCACGCACTGGAGATGCAGCTTCCTTTCCTGCAGGAGGTGCTGCCCGACGTCCCCATCGTGCCCCTCCTTCTCGGCTACCAGGAACGGCCGACCATCGAGGCCCTGGCCGAGGCCCTCGCGGAGGCGTGCGCGGGTCTCACGCCGCTGCTGGTGGCGAGCACCGATCTCTCCCACTACTTCGACGCGGCCCGCGCCGCCGTCCTCGACCAGGTCGTCGTCGACCACGTCGCCCGCTTCGACGCCGCCGGCCTGCTCTCGGAGTACGAGAGCTACTCCCTCAACGAACGCGGTCGATACGTGGCCTGCGGGGGCGGCGCGGCCATCGCCGTCATGCTGGCCGCGGCCCGCCTCGGGGCCGACCGGGCGCGAGTGCTGCGCCGGGCCGACTCGGGCGACGTCTCCGGCGACAAGACCGCCGTGGTCGGGTACCTTGCGGCGACGCTCGAGCGAGGCGGCGAGAGCGGCGGCGCTCCGGCCGCGGACGGATCGCCGGGGACGGTCCCCGCGTGATGGTGCGCGGCGCGGTCACCGCCATCGGCCGGGCCCTCGCTCCGCCGGCCGGGTCCTCCCTTCGGCGGGGTTGCTGATGCTCACGCCGCGCGATCGGCAACGGCTGCTGCGTCACGCGCGCGACGCCGTTGCGGCCAGGCTCGAAGAGCGGGAGCCGGAGCCGCTCGCTTCCCCCGCCGCCCTCGGCGAGCCGGCCGCGGCGTTCGTCACCATCCGGCTCGACGACCGGTTACGGGGCTGCATCGGCTCGGTCGAGCCCGACGAGCCTCTGCACGAGGTGGTGGCGCGCTGCGCGGTCGACGCCGCTATCCGGGACCCGCGCTTTCCGCCCCTCCGGCCCGCGGAGCTGCCGGACGTGCGCTTCGAGGTCTCCGTGCTGACTCCGTTTCGACGGGTGGCCGACCCGGCCGAGACGGAGGTGGGGCGGCACGGCGTGATGGTCGAACAGGGGCCGCACCGCGCCTTGCTGTTGCCGCAGGTGCCGGCGGAGTGGGGCTGGGACCGCGACACCTTCCTCTCGCAAACGTGCGTCAAGGCCGGGCTGCCGGCCGATGCGTGGCAGACCGGGGCCGCGGTCCACACGTTCGAGGCGGAGGTGTTCGGCGAAGACTAGACGTCGGCGCCCGCGCCGCCCCCTCGGGTTGCGCGCAATCGAGACAGTGGACGAAAATGAGAGGTTGCTCGGACCCCGTCGAAGGGTCCGACGACCCACTGGACAATCGCTGGAAGAAAGACGCCCATGAGCAACACGTTTGGCACGCTCTTCACCCTGTCGGCCGGCGACGCCACGGTTTCGTACCACAGTCTCGAGGCGCTGGAACGCGCCGGTTTCCCGCGGGTCGCGCGGCTGCCGTACTCGCTGAAGGTCCTGCTCGAGAACCTCCTGCGCCGCGAGGACGGCGGCAGCGTGACCGCCGACGACATCCGGGCCCTCGCCGAGTGGGATCCGGCCGCCGGCCGGACGAAGGAGATCGCGTTCATGCCGGCCCGGGTCCTGCTGCAGGACTTCACGGGGGTCCCCGCGGTGGTCGACCTCGCGGCGATGCGGGACGGGGTGGCGCGCCTCGGCGGCGACCCCGCGCGCATCAACCCCCTGCAGCCGGCCGAGCTCGTCATCGACCACTCGGTGCAGGTCGACCACTACCGGGGCGCGGACGCGTTCGACCTGAACGCGCGGCTCGAGTTCTCGCGCAACCGCGAGCGCTACTCGTTCCTCAAGTGGGGCCAGCAGGCGTTCGACAACTTCCGGGTGGTGCCCCCCGACACCGGCATCGTGCACCAGGTGAACCTGGAATACCTGGCCCGCGCGGTGTGCCTGGGCGCGAACGGCGGCGGCCCGCCCATGGCCTATCCCGACACCCTGGTGGGGACCGACTCGCACACCACCATGGTCAACGGCCTCGGCGTCGTCGGCTGGGGCGTGGGCGGCATCGAGGCCGAGGCGGCGATGCTGGGCCAGCCCATCTCGATGCTCATCCCCGAGGTGGTGGGGTTCAAGCTCGTCGGCCGGCTGCCCGAGGGGACCACGGCCACCGATCTCGTGCTGGGGATCACCGAGCGGCTGCGGCAGCACGGGGTCGTCGGCAAGTTCGTCGAGTTCTTCGGCCCCGGGCTCGCGTCGCTGACCCTCGCCGACCGGGCGACCCTCGGCAACATGTCGCCCGAGTACGGGTCGACGGTGGCCATCTGCCCCATCGACGGGATGACCCTCGACTACCTCCGGCTGAGCGGGCGCGACGACGGGCAGGTGGCCCTGGTCGACGCTTACGCCCGGGCCCAGGGCATGTTCGGGGCGCCGGCCGAGGACCCCGTCTACGCCGATGTCGTCGAGTTCGACCTCGGCGGCGTCGAGCCGAGCATCGCGGGGCCCAAGCGGCCCCAGGACCGCGTGCCCCTGGGGCAGGCGGCGACCGCCTTCACGCGGGCCCTCGACACGTTGCTGCCCGGCGCCACCGTGCGTCCCGGCGGCGACGGGGGCGGGCTCGACCACGGCGCGGTGGTCGTGGCGGCCATCACGAGCTGCACCAACACGTCGAACCCCAGCGTGATGATCGCGGCCGGGCTGCTCGCGCAGAGGGCCGCCGCGCGGGGGCTGAAGCCCAAGCCGTGGGTGAAGACCAGCCTCGCCCCGGGGTCGATGGTGGTGACCGAGTACCTCGAGGCGGCGGGCCTGCTGGCGCCGCTCGCCGAGCTCGGCTTCAACCTCGTCGGCTACGGCTGCACCACCTGCATCGGCAACAGCGGGCCCCTGCCCGAGGCCGTCTCCGCCGAGGTGCGGTCGCGCGACCTCGTGGTGACCTCGGTGCTCAGCGGCAACCGCAACTTCGAGGGCCGGGTGCAGCCGCAGGTGCGCGCGAACTACCTGGCGTCGCCGCCGCTGGTCGTCGCCTACGCGCTGGCCGGCTCGATGACCGTCGACCTGACGAGCGCCCCCCTCGGGCGGGACGGCGACGGCAACGACGTCTTCCTCGCCGACCTCTGGCCCTCGGCGGCCGAGATCCAGGCCGCGATGACCGCCGCCGTCCGCACCGAGCAGTTCACCGACAAGTACCGCGGCGTCTTCGACGGCGACGAGCGCTGGCGGGGGCTGCCGGCGCCCGAGGGCCAGCGCTTCGCCTGGGACGACGCGTCGACCTACGTGCGCAACCCGCCCTTCTTCGAGGACCTCGCGCCCGAGCCGGCGCCCCCCGAGGACGTGCGCGGGGCGCGGGTGCTCGCCCTCCTCGGCGACAGCGTCACCACCGACCACATCTCGCCGGCCGGGGTCATCCCCGCCGACGGCCCGGCCGGGGCCTACCTCATCTCGCGCGGCGTCGAGCCCAAGGACTTCAACTCGTTCGGCAGCCGCCGCGGCAACCACGAGGTGATGATGCGGGGCACCTTCGGCAACATCCGCCTCCGCAACCAGCTCGCGCCGGGCACCGAGGGGGGCTGGACCCGCTACCAGCCCGACGGCGAGCAGATGAGCATCTACGACGCGGCCATGCGCTACCAGGCGGCCGGCGTGCCCCTGGTCGTCCTCGCGGGCCGCGAGTACGGCTCGGGCTCGTCGCGCGACTGGGCGGCCAAGGGCACGAGGCTGCTCGGGGTCCGCGCCGTCGTGGCCGCGAGCTTCGAGCGCATCCACCGCAGCAACCTCGTGTTCATGGGAGTCCTGCCGCTCGAGTTCCGGGACGGCGAGAACGCGGCCGGGCTCGGCCTGACCGGCCGCGAGACGTTCGACATCACGGGCATCGCCTCCGGCCTCGTCCCGCGCGGCGAGGTGCGGGTGCGCGCGACCGCCCCCGACGGCGCGGCCCGCGAGTTCACGGCGCGGGTGCGCATCGACACTCCCGACGAGCTGAGCTACTACCGGCACGGCGGCATCCTGTCGTACGTGCTGCGGCAGCTCGCGGGCAACGGGGACGGGTCGTAGGGGTCGGCGCAGCGGAGCCGCGCGATTCTCGGGGGCGGCAGGGCTTCACTGGGCCCCGGGCGACGATTGCCAGCCGGCCGCTTTTCCTCCCTGCCCGGGATGCCTCCCGTTCGTGGCGGGGCGCCCGGCCCGGCTGCGCGGCCCGCGCCTGCTCCCGCCTGGACGAGGAAGTCTTGAAGCGCCGACGAAGGTCTGAACCACTGACGATGACGACGACAGCCACCGCCACCGAAGTCGAGCCGTCCCCGCCCGAGCAGATCGAGTGGGACCTCGGCGAGATCTATCCCGACGTCGACGCCTGGAACACGGCCCGCACCGACCTCGAGAAGCGGGTCGAGTCTCTCGCCGGCTACCAGGGGCGCCTCGGCGAGAGCGCCGCGACCCTGCGCGATGCCCTCGACGCCGTCTCCGCCGCCGACAAGGAGCTCTCGCGGCTCTTCGTCCACGCGTTCCTCAAGGCCGACGAGGACCGCCGGGTGGCGGCGGCGCAGGAGCGCCGCGGCCTCGCCGCCTCCCTCCGCTCGCGGTTCGGCGAGACCGTCGCGTTCGTCTCGCCCGAGCTGCTGCGCGTCGGCGCCGAGGCCATCGAGCGCTTCATCGCCGAGGAGCCGGGCCTCGCCCCCCACGCGTTCAACCTGCGCGACACCCTGCGGCACGCCCCGCACACCCTGTCGGACGAGTCCGAGCAGGTCATCGCGGCCACCGGCCCCGTCGTGCAGGGCCCCGAGCGCATCTACGCCCTGCTGACCAGCTCGGACATGACGTTCCCGACCGTCACCCTGTCCACCGGCGAGCAGGTCACCCTCGACCAGTCGGCCTACACCGTGCACCGGGCGTCGCCCGTGCGCGCCGACCGCAAGCTCGTGTTCGACCGGTTCTGGGGCGCGTGGAAGACCTACGAGGCGACGGTCGGGCAGCTTCTCGACACACAGGTCAAGGCCCACGTCTTCCACGCCCGCGCGCGGCGCTACGGCAGCTCGCTGGAGGCGGCCCTGGCCGGCCCCAACATCCCCGCCGCCGTCTACCGCACCCTGCTCGACGCGGCCCGCCGCCACCTGCCGTCGCTGCACCGCTACTTCCGCATCCGGCAGCGCATGCTGGGCCTCGACGACCTGCACTACTACGACATCTACCCCCCTCGGGCCGCGCTCGATCGCAAGTTCGGCATCGACGAGTCGGCCGCCCTCACCCTCGAGTCGACGGCGCCCCTCGGCCCCCACTACCAGGCGCTGCTGCGCGAGGGGCTCGAGGGCCGCTGGATGCACGTCTACCCGCAGAGCGGCAAGGCGCCGGGCGCGTACATGTTCGGCGACGTCTACGACGTCCACCCCTACCTGCTGCTGAACCACAACGACCGGTTCACCGACCTCTCGACCTTCACCCACGAGTGGGGGCACGCCATCCACACACGGCTCGCCAACGAGCGGCAGCCCTGGGAGACGTGCGGCTATCCCACGTTCACGGCCGAGATCGCCTCCATCACCAACGAGATCCTGCTGCAGGAGCACCTGCTGGGCCAGGACATCGGCGACGACGAGCGGCTGTTCTACCTGGGCACGGTGCTCGAGGGCATCCGCGGCACGTTCTTCCGGCAGGTGATGTTCGCCGAGTTCGAGCTCGCGATTCACGAGACGGTCGAGGCGAACGAGGCGCTGTCGGGCGAGAAGATGACCGGCCTATACGGCTCGCTGCTGAGGCGCTACCACGGCGCCGACGCCGGGGTCATGGCCATCGACCCCGCCTATGCCGTCGAGTGGATGTTCATCCCTCACTTCTACGGCAACTTCTACGTTTTCCAGTACGCCACCTCCATCGCCGCCGCCGCTCTCTTCGCCGAGCGCTTCCTCGCCGGCGACGCGCGGGTGCGCGACGACTACCTCGCGGTGCTCTCGGCCGGCGGCTCGCGCTACGCCTGCGAGCTGCTGGGCGAGTACGGCATCGATCTGGCAACGCATGCGCCCTATGACGCCCTCGTCGCGCGGATGGACCGCACGATGGACCGCATCGAGGCCATCCTCGACAGGCGGCAGGACGGGAGGTAGGAGTCTGCGCCGTAGCACGGCGCGGACTCCTGGAGGGTTGGTTGGGCGCCCAGCGGAGCCGAAGGCGACGATGGGCGGGCTAGTGTCGAGCGCGCCGCGCGCGGCGGCGGACATCGGCGACGGTGGAAGCGTTGACCGAGGCGGTTGTCCTGTTCTCGGCCCGGGCGCGTCGCGATTTGCGCCGAGTCGATCCGCCGACACGCGTGCGCATCGTCGCCGGTATCGAGCGGTACGCCGAGACTGGCGCCGGCGACGTCAAGCCCCTGTGGACCCGAGCGGGCCTTCGTCTGCGCGTCGGAGAATGGCGTGTGTTCTTCAGGCGGTCAGACGAGGGCGTGGTGGAAGTCGACGCCATTCTCCATCGGCGTGAGGCGTACCGCCGACGGTGGACGCGACCGGGTGCGAGAACGGCGGAGGATGGATCAGGAGTCCATCTCCAATCCGCGCTTGATCTCGGCCAGGGTGAAGGTGCGACCGGCGGCGTGGTCCGCCCGTCCCTCCTCGATCGCCCGGATCGCGTCCTTGCTCAGCTCTTCGCCGGTCCGATCGGCGGGTCGCGCTCGCGCCAATGCGCCGCCGGGGCGCGTCGGTGCAGACTGAGCCTCTTCGGGCTTCGGCATCTTCGCAATCTCCTCGGTGCGCGCCCAGTCGGTCGGCACCATCGTGCCGATCATACCGCGGGCGGCGGGGGCCGACGTTCGGCCCCGCGTTTGTGGTAAGTTCAATGCGACGTTGCCGCCTCGTTCGGGTTGCTTTGCGTCCGGCTCCGCCCGGTCGGGGCTGGTGCCGGCGGCGGCGGAGCAAGCGTCTGGGAGGAGTTGTCATGCGGATGCGCGTTTCCTCGGTGGTCCTGGCGGTCGCGTTCGGCGCCGGCGGCGGGCTCGCGGCGGGCCAGGCGCCCGAGTCGGTCCCCACGTTCGCGAAGGACGTGGCGCCGATCCTCTACGAGAACTGCGTCACCTGCCACCGGCCCAACAACATCGCGCCGATGACCCTCATCGAGTACGCCGAGGTGCGCCCCTGGGCCCGGTCCGTCAAGGACCTCGTGGTCTCGCGCGAGATGCCCCCGTGGCCCGCCGATCCCGAGAACAGCATGAAGTTCCGGAACGAGCGGTACCTCGAGCAGCACGAGATCGACACCATCGCCGCCTGGGTCGACGCCGGCGCCCCGCGGGGGAACCCCGCCGACCGGCCCGAGCCGCCCGACTTCCCGGCGGGCTGGACCTACGAGGGCGGCGAGCCCGACTACGTCTTCGAGCTGCCCGTCGAGTACACAGTGGCGGCCGAGGGCGAAGAGGACTACATCGACTTCTACACCGAGATGCCGTGGGACGAGGACCGCTTCGCCGAGGTCCTCGAGATGCGGCCCAGCGACTACCGCGTCGTCCACCACTCGGGCGCCTACACCGTCGACCTCCCGTGGGGGACCCAGGTCATCGACGGCGTGCTGCACGATCTGGAGGGCAACTCGCTCCTGCGGGCGCCGCTGCCGAAGCGACCCGAGACGGAGACCGAGGCCACGGCCGAGTCGGCCGGGCAGGTCGCCCAGCAGGTCTTCAACGAGGTCAACCTGCCCGGCTCGAGCAAGCTGCTCTCCTACGTGCCCGGCCGCGGCGTCGAACGCCACCGCCCCGGCACCGGCAAGCGGATGGCCGCCGACAAGTGGATTCGCTGGACCATGCACTACAACCCCATCGGGGTCGAGGCCAAGGAGCGCACCAAGCTCGGCATCTGGTTCAACACCCAGCCGGTGACCCACGAGGTGCTGACCCGGCAGGCCGGCAACGCGTTCCCCACCGACCCGTTCGGCACCGACATCTACATCGTGCAGGGCGAAGAGGTGAAGCCGGTGCGCGACCCCGAGACCGGCCGGGTGCGCCGCGGGGCGATCCCGAACATCCCGCCCTACACCGACGACTGGAAGATCACCGGCATCACCCCCGTCAACGAGGCCATCACCCTCTACGGCCTCTCGCCCCACATGCACCTGCGGGGCAAGAGCCTGCGGTGGGTGGTGACGTACCCCGACGGCCGCGAGGAGACGATTCTCGACGTCCCCGAGTTCGACTTCAACTGGCAGATCCACTACGAGCTGGCCGAGCCGCTCTACCTGCCGGCGGGCAGCAAGATCACCGGCATCGGGGTCTACGACAACTCGCTCGGCAACCGGTGGAACCCCGGTCCCCACCTCGAGGTGTACTGGGGCCAGCAGAGCTGGGACGAGATGTACCAGGCGTTCACCGAGTACACCGTCGAGAGCCAGGACCTGACGAAGCTCGGGACGACCGACGACGAGTAGGGAGCCGGCGAAGGGACGAGCTCGATGCACGACGGGCCGCGGCGTTGCCATACGCGCCGCGGCCCGTCGCGTTTCTCACCGGCACCGGCGGCAGCGGGGCCGGGAAAGGACTGATTCGATGCGGCGGGTAGTGGTTTTGTCGTTCGTGCTGAGCCTCGTCGCGTCGGCGACGGCGGTGGGACAGCCCCAGCCGCAGCGGCCCCAGGGGCAGATACCCGACCGGGGCCGCCCCACCGAGGCCGGCGACGAGATTCCCCTCTTCGACTACGAGGCCTACTTCCCGGGCGCCTGGGAGTTCGAATGGCGGGTCCCCGAGAGCCCCCTCGGCGCCGGCGGCACCATCCGGGGCACCGAGGTCTTCTCGACCGGCGACGGCCGCTACTACACGAGCCGCATCGAGGCCGACGGCCCCGACGGCCCGTTCACGGCCGACTCGCGCATCATCTACCTCGCCGAGCAGAAGGTCTTCTCCCGCTACGAGGTCGACAGCCGCGGCTTCGAGCTGTTCAAGGCGGGCCGCGTCGGCGGCGACCTCGGCGGCTTCTACACCATCCACTACGAGACGCCGCCTCTCGAGGTCGACGGCCAGCAGGTGCAGCTCCGCCTGGTGACCCGGCTGGTGTCGCCGGTCAACTACCGCGTCGAGTCGCGCATCTCCGTCGACGGGGGGCCGTTCCGGAACTTCGGCACCGCGTGGTGGACCAAGGACATCTCCGGGCTGACCGGAGCGGGCGCGGAGGGTCGATGACAGGCCCGGCCCCGCGGCGTCTTCCCGGCTGGGGCTTGCTCGCCGCCGCGTTGCTCTTCTCACTGCTGGCCGCCCTGTCGGCCATATCGGCCGCCCAGCCGATGCCCATCATGGCGACGGTCGGCTGCGTCGAGAGCGGCGACGACGGCCGCTTCCACCTCGTCCGCGCCACCGAGCCCGAGGCCTTGCAGGAACGCATGCCCGAGGAGCCGCCGGCCGACACGCCGCTCGGCGCGCGCACCCTCCGCCTCATCGGCACCCTGGACGAGTTCGGCGTGCCCGCCCGCTCCGGCCACAAGGTGTGGGCGAAGGGCCTGGTCAATCCCGCCGACGCCGGCGGCGCGGATCTGCTGAATCTCACCTCGATCACCACGCTGTCCGACCGCTGCGGGTCGTGAGCCGGCTGGTGGGGTTGCGGATCGGAAATCGCCATCGCTCTTGGCGATGGTCGGCGTGTGGCCGATTGACGGCATCGGTGACCCCAATCGCTGGTTTCCAGGCCCGCGACTGGTGTGAAGGGAGGAGAGAATGGACCAGGTGGCGGGACGACTACTCCAGTGCACGTGGCGGTACGCGGACGAGGATCCCGAGGCACTGGCCGTAATTAAGAAGCGCGTAGCCGATACGGGTCGATCGAGGACGCTGATTACGTACACCGACTTGGTGACGAGTATTGATGTCTGCGTGCCTACTGTCAATGGCGGCCGTCCATTTCGTCTTGGCGTTCCTGACTGGACTGACTTGCACAGAGACATCGTCGGAGATTTCCTGGGTCGTCTCTGTGTCGACACCTATCGAGATGGTCATTTCATGGGAAGCGCTCTTGTCGTCTCGCGGGAAACGAACCAGCCGTCCCGGGGGTATCGAGACTTCATGCGACGGTTGGGGGTGCTGGCCGGCAAGACCGACGAGGAATTCCTGATCCACTGGTCATCGGAAACCCAAAAAGCGCACGATTGGTATGCAACGCATGGATGATCCTCTCGGGCGTAGCTCCGCGCGCGAGCGGGGAGTCCAAGTGCATTCTGACGACACCCATATCTTGCAGACTACGGGCTGGAGGGATGGCATGGCACGTGGGCGAGTGACGTTCAAGCGCGGGCTCTCCGCTGGTCAACAGAAGGCTCTGGTGGACGGCCGGGAGATCGCGGATCTGGCGTTCAACGAATACGCCGGCGTCTGGCAGATTGACCCGGAGTACCGTCTGGGCGTGAACCTCCGCGGCGCATATGCGCGGACGCTGCGTGAGTTGAAGCAGTACGTCCGGGACGCCGTCGCGCAGCATACCGAAAAAACCGTCTGGCATTGAGGGGTGCCGCCTGCCGCTTCACGCCCGCTCACGTCAGCCGGCGTCGGTGAATCGCGGACTTGCACGGGAAGGACAGAGACGGCTGGCGCTTACGCGGTAGGGTAGGGCATCCATCGCTCGCCGTCCCTATTTGAGGCGGGGTGAGTCGAGCAGCTCAAGGGGGGACATCACCAAGCCGACAGGTACTTCTCGCCGCTCCACTCCGGGACCTGCTGGTTCTGACGGAGTCGCATGCGCTGGAGGCTCAGCGCGGAGTACACGTCGTCGAGGTGCGGAGTTGCCGAGGTGATACCGGGCAGGCTCGCCGCCGCCTCCAAGGTGAAGCGCTCGGCGAGGACCGGCGTGGAACGGTCCCGGTAGGCTGAGTTCCACCACGTCAGGATCCGATCCTGCGCCGCTCGCAGGATTCGGTCCCCGGGCAGTCGGTCACGCTTCTGCCGCTGGTTGATTTGCCGCTGGACCGGCATGAGGTTCCACAGGTCGCTGCAGGGCCAAATGGCCCACGGGAAGCAGTGATCGATATCGAATCCACCCGCCGACAGGTGCTCGCCGCTCCAGACGCAGGTGAGATTGCCCGTCGCGAGCAGACGTTTCGCCTCGCGGCGTGCCTCTCCGACATCGCGGTCGGGATCGGCCCACGTCATCGCTGATGCCAATCGACCATCGTCGATCTGTCGCTCCTGCTTCTTGGCATATCTCTTCGTCAGTCGGATCCACTCGGCCTGGAGCGCCGGCTCGATCCAGACGCTGTAGCGCTGGAGGGCTGTCCACAAGTGCATGGGGACGTGCATCGTCCCGAAGCCGGTGAGGTACTCGTGTTCCAGGAGCACCTGCGCGGGACGTCGGATCGTGCGGTCCTTCCGGACGGGGAGAATCGGCCCGCCGTTGGGGTAGGTCATGTAGGTGGCCGGCATCCTCCAGATGGTGTGCGCCGCGTCTCTGAGCGCCTCGTGGAGCGCCTTGCCGGCGTCGCCCGAGAACCGCTTGCCGACTCGGAGATCGTGGTGGGACAGATCGGTGCCGAGGCGCTTGAACGCGTCCTTCGCGAAGCCCAGGCCGTCCCCGCCCCGGCGGTTGCCGGGGCTCTGCGGCAAGTCGGCCTCGAGAATCGGTTTGAAGAGCCGGAGCCAGGTCAGGGCGACGAGGCCCATCGGCACCTCGACGTGCTCGTCGTCGGGATGGTGGGCGAGGCCCGCGCAGGCGTCCGCGATGCGGCACAACACACGCAACAGGGCCAGCTTGTAGGTGGAGCTCTTGTCGTCGTTGAGGATGATGTGGCGCAGGAGGGGCAGTGCGCCCGCCCCGTCGTCCGGCAAGCGGACGGCCACCTGCGTCCACCGCACGTCCTTCCGGCCCAGGTGGTCTTCCGCGGTCGAGCACCGCTCGACCAGCGCGCCGTGATCCCGGGCAAGCCGGCGGATCTCGTCGGCCGAGACCGCATGCATGGCGCGGGCGGCCTCGGCCGGTCCGTGGCGCAGGCTGAGGGCGATGAGGCCGCCCGGCTTGAGCAGGTTGACCAGCTTGCGGAACGCCCGCGCGCGGTCCGACGGGGCGACGTGCATCCAGACCGCGCTGAGCAGGATCACGTCGAAAGCCAAGCCGGTCTTGACGGTGTGTCGCAAGGCGGGCAACGAGTCCGCCAGCCATCGGATTGTCGGCTCGGCGTGGCGCTCCCTCGCGATCGTCTGCATGCGAGGCGAGGGCTCGACGGCGACCACGTCGTAGCCCCGGGACGAAAGCCAGGCCGCATCGCGGCCGCTCCCCGCCCCGACATCGAGAGCGGCGGCCGGCGCCTCCGGCAGCAGGTCGGCTAGCCAGCCGTGAAGCTGCTCGGCAGGCACGCCCTCGTACCGGGCGGCGGCCGCGTCGGCGTTAGCGTCGTACCAGGCGATCGAGTCAGCCATTCGTCAGTACGGCGGTGTGTCTTGCGCTCAAGTAGAGCATGGATTCCGCCGAGGTGGAACGCGCCCGTCGGAGCGTAGCGAGATTGCCAGGTCGGATCCTCCCACCGTTCCGCGACGGTCGCTTGAGATTCTACCCGTGCCTCGCTGTGCACGGCGTTGACTAACGTCAACTACCTGCACAAACGAAAGTGCCTGTTCGACGGGAGGCAGCGGCCAAGAGTCCTCCTGTCGAGGAATTGACCGTGGTTATTGACCATGGTACGTTCAGGAGTGATGGAGACGATGGCGATCTCGAAGTTCAAGGCGACCTGCCTGGCGGTACTGCAACGCGTTCGCGACACTGGCGAAACGGTTCGGATTACCCGCCGCGGCGAACCCATCGCTGACGTGGTGCCCCCCGGACCGCCAGAGCGACCGGATGGCTGGCTCGGTGTGATGTCCGATCGCATGCGCATCCTGGGGGACATAACGGTGCCGAGCAGCGAGCTGGTCCCGTGGGACGTCGAGGAATCGTGAGGCTCCTCCTCGACACGCACATCTGGCTCTGGAGTCTTGGCGAAACGTCGCGGCTGACGCCACGTGTCGCTCGGGCCCTCGGGGCGAAGGACACGGAGCTGTGGCTGTCGCCGATCTCCCTGTGGGAGCTTGGGACTCTGGTCGAGAAGGGGAGAGTCGAGCTGCCGGCCCGGCTGGACGCGTGGATAGACGACGCGCTACGCGCGGCCCCAATGCGGGAAGCTCCGTTGACGCGTCAAGTCGTACGCGCGATCCATTCCATTGCGACGCCGCATCGCGACCCTGCCGATCGCTTTCTCGCCGCAACCGCGGCTGCTCTCGATCTTCAACTTGTGACCTCCGACGAGCAGTTGCTGACCGGACGTGGCTACCGGGTCCTGCCGAACCGTTGACGTAGTGCGGCCACACCACCGCGCTCGTGTTCTTCACGGAGATGGCGCTGACCGCCCAGCCGACGACGAAGCGCGAGTAGACTGTGCGGCCGTCGTCCATCATCGCCGGCTCGGCTTCCGGCAAGAGAGGTCTCGATGAAGTCCAACCCGAGCGTCCGCACGTGCCTGTGGTTCGACGGGCAGGGCGAGGAAGCGGCGCGATTCTACGTTTCCCTGCTGCCGGGCAGCGCCATCGAAGGCGTCCAGCGCCCGGCGCCCGATGGTCCCGCCCTCATCGTCGAGTTCTCCCTGGCCGGCGCGCCGTACATGGCTCTCAACGGCGGCCCGCAGTACAGCCACACGCCCGCCGCCTCCATCTCGGTGTCGACCGCGGACCAGGAGACGACCGACCGGCTGTGGGCGGCGCTGACCGCCGACGGCGGCCGGGAGAGCCGGTGCGGATGGCTCGTCGACCGCTTCGGCGTGTCGTGGCAGATCGTGCCGCGGGCGGTCGGTCGCCTGCTGAGCGATGCGGACCGGGAGGCGGCCGGGCGGGCGCAGGCGGCGATGCTGCAAATGCGGAAGCTGGACGTCGCCGTGATGGAAGCGGCGTTTCGGGGCGATTGACGACGAATCGGATCACTGTTCGGCGTGGTGGTATCACCGCAGGATGCGGACGCGCTCGGCCGGGGGGCCGAGCCGGCCCATTCGTGCCGGCGGTCGATACGCTGACGGCGGGGGGGACCTCGAAGTCGAGCCCCCAGAACGGCCATCGAGCCGTGGGGGGCGACGCGGCTGCTCTCTCCTCGCCAACCGATACGTCATCGCAAACCGCGCGTGCTACGGTCAAGAGACGACCATGCTCGGACCGTACACCCATTCCATCGATCCGATCCTGCTCGATCTCGGCGGAGTCCATCTCTGGTGGTACGGCCTCGGCTTCGCTCTGGGGTTTCTCGAGCTGCACCTGTTCCTCCGGCGCGGCGGCGGGCGACTGCGTCTTTCGCCCCGCGAGGTGTGGAGCCTCAGCCTCTACATGACCGTCGGCGTGCTCGTCGGCGGGCGCGCCCTCGAGATCGCGTTCGACGAGTGGCCCTTCTACCGCGAGCACCTGCACCTGCTGCCCGCGTGGTGGCTCGGGGGCATGGCCACCCACGGGTTGCTGCTCGGCGGGGCGCTGGGCGCGGCGCTGTTCGCGCATCGGTACGGCCGGCCGTTCCTGCTCGTGGCCGACGCGCTGGTCATCCCCGCCGCGTTCCTGATGGGCGTGGGGCGCATCGGCAACTTCATCGACGGGCAGATCGTGGGCGCGGTGACCGACGTGCCGTGGGCGGTCGAGTTCCCCTACGCCGAGGGCTTCCGCCATCCCGTGGTGCTCTACGACGGGGCGAAGAACCTGCTGCTGATGGCGTACCTGCTGCACGTGCGGCGGGTGAACCCGACGCCGGGGGCGCTGGCCGCCCGCTTCGTCTTCTGGTACGCGTTCCCGCGCTTCTTCATCGACCTCTTCCGCGAGTACCCCACCCACCGGCTCGTCCTCGGCACCGGCCAGACCCTGAACGTCGTCATGGCCGTGGTCGGGGCCGCCGCCCTCTACCGCTCGCGCCTGCGCCGGCTGGGCCGCCTGAAGGGCAGCGCGGGGTGGGGGCTCGCCGCCGCGGCTCCGGCCGGCGGGTGGCAGTCGGAGGCGCCGCTCCTGTCGCAACGGCTCGCCTTCGCCGGCCTGCTGGCGTTCTGTCTGACGATTCCGAGCAACTGGACGCAGGACGTGCCGGCCCGCTACGGCGATCGGCACCCGGGCCTCGAGCATTCGTGGCTCTATCCGGAGATCGACACCGCGCCGCCCTCCTCGCCGACGGAGCCGGGCGGGACGGACACGGCGCCGCCGAGCGGCAGCGGGGGACCGGCGAGATGACTCCTCGGCGGCGGTTCTGTGCGGCGGTGATTCTCGGGTTGATGGCTGTGCCGGCGCTCGTCGCGGACGGGCCCGTCGCGCCGGAGGCGTTGCGGGAGAAGGGGGTGGCGGTGCCGGCGGCCGTCGGGCGGGCGGGTCGATCCGCGTCGCCGGAGGCGTTGCGGGTGGGGGAGACGGAGCCGGCGGTCGTCGAGCGGGCGGCGGGTCGATCCGCGTCGCCGGAGGCGATGCGGGCGGCGGGGGAGGCGGAGCCGGCGGTCGTCGAGCGGGCGGCGGGTCGATCCGCGTCGCCGGAGGCTGCGCCGGCCGTCCCCGCGGCGGCAACCCCCGCGGCCGTCGCGGGTCGAGGCCGGCGCCGATCACGCCGCGACGGCGCTGGCGAGGCTGCGCGGCCACCTCGACACGGGAGCGGTACGGCGCGACGCTGAGATCGTCTTCTCCTGTGGTCCCGCCGGCCGCCTCGCCATGACCGTGGACGGCGCCGAGCGGCCGCCATTCGAGTCGCGGGCCCTCTGCCGCGCCCTGTTCGACGTCTACCTGGGCGAGGATCCGATCGAACGCGACGGCAGACGCAACCTCATCGCGGGGTTCGCGCGCCTGCTGCAGTCTCTCGGCCGCTGATTGGGGCGATCCGCGCGTCGCGCCGCTGGCCAGGCGCCACCCGTTCTCGAGCCCGTATCGACCGACCGCCGGAGGCGCCCCGCCTGCCTTCGGCCGCGGGCCGGGCGGCCGTTGCTTTCGCGGTGCTGTGTTTTCGTCGACACGGTGCAGGTTCCGGGACGACGATCGTTCAGACGCATGTCCGAGTACGGCTCGCAAGAGCTCCCAATCGGTCGGCTCCGGAGGCCTGAGGCCTCCACCAGGTCAACCGACGACCCTGGCACGGCTTCTCGCGATGCCGCGGCTGCGCATCCCCAGGCGGGAGATCACGACACGTTCATCGAAGTGATTCCCGCGCCATACGAGGCTCGCTTCGAGCTGCGGCGGCCGATTCCGGTGGATTTCGAGGAGGTCGCGGCCGGCGCGGTCATCGCCCGCTTCTCGGAAGCCGACCTGCCGTCACCGGCAACGACAGGCAGGACGCGAAGACCGGCCTCGCATCGTGGATCCTGGACATGTTCGACGACCTGGCGGCGGCGGATCCCCGCACCCTCGGCAGAACTCCCGCCATGCAATTCCGCGTACTGGCGCCGCACGTCAGCCGGCGCCGGGACACCTTCTGCGGCACGTCAGGTTCTCGCGGTCTTTCGCTCGATGTAGGTGAGGGCGGCGCGCGTGATAAAGCCGGAGCGTGATGCCCCCGCGGCGGCTGCGGCCTGATCGATCAGTTTGAGCGCGTAGTCGGGGATCGTCACGTTGAGCCGGATCGCCTTGCTGCGAGCCGGATCCATCTTCGCGAGATCGACGTCGACGATTGCGAGCACCTGGCCGGGCTCGACACTCGGAAGCTCCTCGGACGGTACCGGAAGGTCGTGGCCGTCCTCGGCCAGCACCTCGAGGTAGAGCAGGATGGCTTCGGCGACGTTGGTCAGCGCCTCGGGAACGCTGTCGCCGGCCGACGAAACGGCCGGCAGGTCCGGCACGGTGACACCGATGCCGGGCTTTCCCGGCTCGAAGTGCAGCACGGTCAGGTAGTGCATTACCGCTCCCTCCAATCCCAGCCGGCCTGCCGGTAGATGTTACGCACGGTGCCGGTCGGGAGATCCTGCGCGGATGCGTTACGACCACGTGGCCCGGCTTCGTCGGGTGCTCGAATACCTGGTGGCGGCCCTTCGTCTTGCGGTGGGTCCAGCCGTCGCGCTGGAGCCGCTTGATGACCGCCGCGCTGTCCATATGTGTAGTATTACACACTGCGCGGGGTGGCCACGAAGCTCGGGTGTCGGACTCGGCCCGGCGGCAACCACATGAAGGTCAACGTCTACCAGCCCGTCCGTCGACTCCTGCATCCTCCGAACGCCGCTGACGCGGTTCGCACCCCGCTGCCGCCGACCGGGCCCCGTGTTCCTCTTGTGCAACCCCCCGTCCCGGCGTGCTAAAGTGGCGCGTTCACTCGGCGCCGGCCACCCTCTGACGACGGATACCGACCATGTTGAGCAGTTGGCAGCAGGACTACACGCCCATCGCGGACAGTCTCGGCTATTCGACGATCGCCGCGGCCATCCCCCTCCTCATCCTCTTCTACATGCTGGGGGTGCGCCGCAAGCCCGGCTGGATCGCCGGCCTCACCGCCCTCGGGGCGGCGGTGGTGCTGGCCGTCGGGGTGTACGGCATGCCCGTCGTGCCGGCGGCGGCCGCCATGGTCTACGGCGCCGCGTTCGGCCTGTTCCCCATCGGCTGGATCGTCATCGCGTCGCTCATCCTCTACCGGGTGACCCTCGACTCGGGCCGGTTCGAGATCATCAAGGACTCCATCGGCTCGCTCAGCGACGACCGCCGCCTGCAGGCGGTACTCATCGGCTTCGCCTTCGGCGGGTTCATCGAGGGGGCGGCGGGCTTCGGGACCCCGGTGGCCATCGCCGCCGCGATGCTCACGGGCCTCGGTTTCTCGCCGTTCTACGCCGCGTTCATCTGCCTCATCGCCAACACCGCGCCCGTCGCGTTCGGCTCGCTCGGCATCCCCGTCGTGACCCTCGCCCAGGTCACGGGGCTGCCCGAGGCGGGCCTGAGCGCCATGACCGGCCGGCTGTGCGCGCTCATCGGCATCATCATCCCCGCCTACATGGTGGTCGTCATGTCGGGGTTCCGCCGGTCGCTCGAGGTGCTGCCCCAGGTCCTGGCGTGCGCGGTGACCTTCGCGATCGTGCTGTTCGCGGTCACCAACACCCTCGGGCCGGCCCTCGCCGTCATCCTCGCGTCGATCGCGGCGATGATCGCGATGGTCGCGGCCATGAAGATGTGGCACCCGGAGGTGCCGTTCCGCCTCGAGGGCGACGTCGCGGCCACGACCCAGTCGCGCACCCACACCACCGGCGAGCTCGTGTCCGCCTGGACCCCCTACATGCTGCTCGTGGCGTTCGTCCTCGTGTGGCGCTACCCGCCCATCCAGGGCATGCTCAACGCCCTCGGCACGACGATCCAGGTGCCGCTGCTGCACGACGTGGTCACCCGCATGCCGCCGCTGACCCCCGAGCCGGCGCCGTACGCCGCCGTCTACAACTTCAACTGGCTGTCGGCCGCCGGCACGTCGTGCTTCCTCGCCGCGTTCACGGCGTCGATGGTCATCGGCCTGCCCGCCGGGAAGTTCGTCGGCATCGTGCGCGCGGTCCTCAAGCAGTTGGAGAAGCCGCTTCTCACCATCGCGTCGGTCCTCGCCCTCGCGTTCCTGATGAACTACGCGGGCATGACCTCGACCCTGGGGCTCGCGTTCGCGGCGACCGGGGCCCTGTTCCCGTTCTTCAGCGCCATGCTCGGCTGGACCGGCGTCTTCCTGACCGGCAGCGACACGTCGTCGAACGCGCTCTTCGGGACGCTTCAGGTGGTCACCGCCAACGCCCTGGGGCTGAACCCCATCCTCACCGCGTCGACCAACGCGGCCACCGGGGTCATGGGCAAGATGATCTCGCTGCAGAGCATCGCCGTCGCCGTCGCCGCCACCGGCATGGCGTCGTCGCAGGAGGGCCGTCTCTTCCGCATCACGCTGAAGCACAGCATCATCCTGGCCCTGAGCATGGCGGTCATCACGATGATCTTCGCCTACGTCCTCCCGCAGCTCGTGCCGCCGCCGCCGGCGTGATCGCTCACGCCGATACAAGCATGCCCGTCGTCCGGTCCGGCCGGTCGGCGGGCATGTTCCGATGTCGCGGGCTCGCGACGCAGTTGCCCTCGTCGGGAAGCCGATGAAGTTGAGAATCGTCCTGGAGCCGAGCGACGAGGGCGGCTACACGGTGTGCGTTCCCGACCTGCCCGGATGCATCAGCGAGGGCGACACCGTCGCAGACGCGATGGCCAACATCCGGGAAGCCATCGAGCTGTATCTCGAGCCGGTCGAGAGCGACTGACGCGACTGCTCCGGCTGCGCCTCACAGCGTCGACGGCACCAGCAGCATCGCCACCGCGGTGACGAGGAACAGGACCACCGCGACGAGGCCGCTGTAGCCCAGCACGTCCCCGAACTTCATCCGCGTGACGGTCAGGATGGGGATCGCCCAGAACGGCTGGATGAGGTTGCTGGTCGAGTCGCCGTAGCAGTAGGCGAGGAGGGTGGTGGTGGGCGAGACCGCGAGGTCGCGGGCCGCCGGCAGCAGGTAGGGGGCCTCGATCAGCCACTTCGAGCCGCCCGAGGGGACGAAGATGTTCACGACCCCCGAGTAGACGTAGACGATCAGCGGATAGGTCTCGGTGGTCGCCACCTGCACGAAGAGCGAGCCCAGCCAGTCGCCGAGGGGGGTGCTGTTGATGACCCCGAAGATGCCGGCGTAGAACGGGAACTGCAGGATGACCCCCGATGCCGTCCGCGCCCCGTTGCCGAACGCCCGCACGAGGTTCGCGGGCCGCCGCTGCAGCAGCATCGCCCCCATCAGGAACACCGCGTTGTAGGCGTTGATGGTCCAGCTCGCCCCGAACCCCTGGGTCACGATGGAGTGCCCGAGGGGATAGCCGATCAGGAGCACGGCGAGGAAGATCCACCCCGGGAACGCCTCGATGCCCGCCGCCGGGGTCGTCGGCTCCGTCTCCTCGGGCATCGCCGGCATGATCTGCGCCAGCTCGTCCTCGGTCAGGGTCCGCGCGTTCCGGCGCGGGTGCAGCACCGCGACCATGACGAGGCCGACGACCGAGACGACGGCGAGGTAGCCGAGGTTGAAGGCGTTGAAGAGGGTCTCGGTCACCGGCAGCAGCCGGTCGACGAGGGGCTCGGCCCCGGGCGGGGGCGTGGTGATGGGGTTGCCGGCGGTGGCCATGATGAGGGGGGCCGACCCCGAGAGCCCGCCGTGCCAGACGGTGCCGAGGCCGAGGTAGCCGGCCGCGATGAGGATGCGGATGTCCGCCCGCGGGTTCCGCCGGGCCACGAACGGCAGGAAGAGGGCCGAGGCGACGACGCTCGCGGCCCAGTTGAAGTAGGCGACGACGATAGAGAAGATCCCCAGCAGCACCACCGCCTGCACCGGGCGGTCGACGTCGGGCCGGCTCGCCAGCCAGTCGAGGAAGCGGAACGCGGGCCGCGACGACACGCAGGCGTGGGCGGCGATGAGGGCGATGGCGAACTGCATGGCCAGCTCGAGCAGCGCCCACATGCCGCCGCCCCACGCCAGCACCGTCTCGTTCAGGCCGGCCCCCGCCCCGAACATGGCGAGCAGCATCGCCAGCACCGTCAGCGACATGCACACCACCCACGAGTCGGGTATCCAGCGCTGGGTGAAGCGGGACAGGGTCTCGCCGAGGTTGCCGATGAGCTGGATGATCGAGGACATGGGCGCCGCCTGCGATCAGGCCGTCTCTTCCGCCGTCGGCGGCTTCGCGAGGTACAGGCAGACAAGCGAGCCGATGGACAGCACCGCGGCCCCGAAGAACGCCCACTGGTAGTTGCCGAAGGTGTCGAAGACGAGGCCCGCGAGCCGTGCCCCGACCACCGCCGCCAGACCCCACGCGAGGAACAGCAGGCCGTAGTTCACGCCCAGGTTCTTCGTGCCGTAGAAGTCGGCCGAGGTCGCCGCGAACACCGCGAGCAGGGCGCCGTAGCAGAAGTAGACGGCGAAGACCCCGAGCACGAAGAACGCCACGTTCGAGCCGAGCAGGTAGAGCAGGGGCATGGCCACCGCCGACACCAGCACCATCAGCCGCAGCACGTTCAGCCGCCCGAGGTTGTCCGACATCGCCCCGGAGAGCACCCGGCCGACGGTATTGCCGACGGCGCCGACGACGAGGCCGATAAGGGCCACGCTGCCGATGCCCGCCTCGGTGCCGAACGGCACGAGCTGGCTGATCAGCCCCAGCCCCGCGATGGCGCCCATGAAGTAGGCGAGGAAGAGGAAGTAGAACGCGCTGCCCCGCAGCATCTCCGACGGGGTGAAGTCGCGGACCGTGCGGGTCACCGCCGCCTTGAGCTGGCTCGGGTCCCAGCCGTCGGGCGCGTAGCCGTCCGGGGCCGGCTTGAGCAGCCAGGCCCCGACGATCGAGATGATGAAGAAGACGATGCCGTAGAGCCGGAAGGTCGCCTCCCATCCCTGGCCCGGAATCAGCAGCTCGTCGGCGATGGGCCCGAAGATGCCCGACCCCGCGCCGTAGCCGCCGACCGCGATGCCGATGGCGAGCCCCCGCCGGTCGGGGAACCACTTCGAGACGACGGGTATCGCGATCGAGTAGCCGATGCCGTTGCCGGCCCCCGCGATGAGCCCGTAGGTGACGTACAGCCACGCCAGCGACGTCGTGTAGCTCGCGAGGAAGAACCCCCCGCTGAACAGGAGCCCGCCGACGGCGGCCAGGGTGCGGAACCCGACGGTGGCGTGCAGGCGGCCGGCGAGGACGAACGTCACCGCCATCGTGAAGATGCCGATGCTGAAGGTCGTCGACGTCTGCTCGCGGGCCCAGCCGAACTCCCCCTCGAGCGGGAGCACGAAGACGCTCCACGCGTAGAAGGAGCCGAGCACGACGTTCAGCATCGTGCCCCCGATCAACGGGAGCCATCGGTTGCCGGCCTGCGAATCAGCCATCGGGGTTCTCCTGGGAGCCTGCGCCGAAGAAGTTCCGCACCAGCGAGCTTCCGACGCGACCGTGCGGCTGCGCCGCGCAGGGTCGCGCTTCCGTCGATCCCGCTATTTCAAGGTGGGCATGCTCAGGCTCACCGCCTCGGGCCGGTCCGGCCACCGCGTGGTGACGACCTTCGTGCGGGTGTAGAACCTGACCCCGTCCTCGCCGTGCACGTGGAGGTCGCCGAACAGCGATCCCTTCCACCCCCCGAACGAGAAGAACGCCATGGGCACCGGTATGGGCACGTTGACGCCGACCATCCCCACCTGGATGTCGCGGGCGAAGCGGCGCGCCGCGTCCCCCGAGCGGGTGAACACCGCGGTCCCGTTGCCGTAGGGGTTCCGGTTGACGATGTCGATCGCCTCGTCGTAGCTGTCGGCGCGCACCACGACCAGCACCGGCCCGAAGATCTCGTCGCGGTAGACGGGCATGTCGACCGTCACCCGGTCGAACAGCGTCGGCCCCAGGAAGTAGCCGCCCTCGTGCCCCTCGACCCGGACGCCGCGGCCGTCGACCACGAGGTCGGCGCCGGCCTGCTCGCCGAGGTCGACGTAGCCGGCCACGCGGTCGAGGTGCTCGCGGGTGATGAGGGGCCCCATCTCGACCCCGTCGCGGTGGCCGGGGCCGACCCGCACCGCGGCGGCCCGCTCGCGGATGCGCGAGACGATGGCGTCGCCCGCCTCGCCCACCGCCACCACCGCCGAGATCGCCATGCAGCGCTCGCCGGCCGAGCCGTAGGCGGCGCCGATGAGGGCGTCG
The DNA here is from genome assembly GCA_965207615.1 of Vicinamibacterales bacterium. Classification (GTDB taxonomy): domain Bacteria; phylum Acidobacteriota; class Vicinamibacteria; order Vicinamibacterales; family UBA8438; genus JAJEEA01. The sequence continues at coordinate 3,668,292 of CBDBMZ010000003.1, read as the reverse complement.
GCGGCGGCGTCGAGGTCGGCGTCGGGCAGTACCACCGCGTGGTTCTTGGCCCCGCCGAGGGCCTGCACCCGCTTGCCGTGGGCGGTGGCCGTCTCGTAGACGTGCCGGGCGACCGGCGTCGACCCGACGAACGAGACGGCGGCGACGTCGGGGTGCGTCAGCAGCGCGTCGACGGCCTCCCGGTCGCCGTGCACGACGTTGAAGACGCCGGGCGGCAGCCCCGCCTCGTCGAGCAGCTCGGCCGCCATCATGCTCGCCGAGGGGTCCTTCTCGGAAGGCTTCAGGACGAACGTGTTCCCGCACGCGAGGGCCACCGGGGCCATCCACATGGGGCACATGATGGGGAAGTTGAACGGGGTGATCCCGGTGCAGACGCCGAGGGGCTGCCGGGTGCTGTGCGAGTCGACCCCGGCCCCCACGTCCTCGGCGTGCTCGCCCTTCAGCAGGTGGGGGATGCCGCTCGCGAACTCGACCACCTCGAGGCCGCGCTGCACCGAGCCGGCCGCGTCGGCCAGCGTCTTGCCGTGCTCCTCGGTGACGATCCGCGCGATGTCCCCCTTGCGCCGCTCGAGGAGGTCGCGGAAGCGCATGAGGATGCGCGCCCGCCGGAGCGGCGTCGTGTCGCGCCACGCCGGGAAGGCGGCGCGGGCGTCCCGCACCGTGGCGTCGACGTCCTCGGCGCTCGCGAACGGCACCGTCCGCACGGTGCGTCCGGTCGCCGAGTCGGTGACGTTCCCCTCCCGGCCGCCGACGCGGGGGACGCGGCGCCCGTTCACCCAGAACGGCACGGCGGGAACGGCGGCCTGCGTGGTCATGCGAACGCGAAGTGTATCAGAAAGGCGTGAGCGGGGCGGGAGACGAGAAAGGGGCCGCCGGCGCTGGCCGACGGCCCCTTCCGATTCCGATCCGGCGATGCGGGCGGGCTAGATGTCGAAGTACATCGCGAACTCCCACGGATGGGGCCGCAGGCGGATGGCGTCGACCTCGCCGCGCTTGTAGTCGAGCCACGTGTCGATGAGGTCCTGCGTGAAGACGTCGCCCTTCAGCAGGAACTCGTGGTCGGCCTCGAGGGCGTCGAGGGCCTCCTCGAGGCTGCCCGGGGTGCTCGGAATCTTCGCGTGCTCCTCGGGCGGCAGGTCGTAGAGGTCCTTGTCGAGCGGCCCCATCGGCGTGATCGCGTTCTGGATGCCGTCGAGCCCGGCCATGAGGAGCGCGCTGAACGCCAGGTAGCCGTTGCAGGTCGGGTCGGGGAAGCGGGTCTCGATGCGCTTCGCCTTCTCGCTGCCCGAGTACACGGGGATGCGGACGGCGGCGCTGCGGTTCCGCATCGAGTAGATGAGGTTGATGGGCGCCTCGTAGCCGGGGACGAGCCGGCGGTACGAGTTGGTGGTCGGGTTGCAGAACGCGAGCAGGGCCCCGGCGTGCTTCAGGATGCCGCCGATGTAGTGCAGCGCGGTCCTGCTGAGCCCGGCGTAGGCGTCGGCCTCGAAGAACGTGTTCTTTCCGTTCAGCCAGAGGCTCTGGTGCACGTGCATGCCCGATCCGTTGTCCTGGAAGATCGGCTTGGGCATCAGGGTCACGGTCTTGCCGTGCCGCCGCCCGACGTTCTTGACGACGTACTTGTACTTCATGAGCTTGTCGCCCATGTTGACGAGCGAGTCGAACCGCATGTCGATCTCGGCCTGACCCGCCGTCCCCACCTCGTGGTGGTGCACCTCGATCTCCACCCCGACCTTCTCGAGCTCGAGCATCATCTCGGTCCGCAGGTCCTGGTGGCTGTCCATCGGCGGCACCGGGAAGTAGCCTTCCTTGTAGCGCGGCTTGTAGCCGAGGTTGCGCGAGTTGCCGGCCGCGTCCGGGTTCTCCGTCCGCCCGGCGTTCCAGAAGCCCTCGGCCGCGTCGATGTGGTAGAAGCCGTGCTGATGGCCCTGGCCGAACCGGATGTCGTCGAAGATGAAGAACTCCGGCTCGGGCCCGAAGAACGCGGTATCGGCGATGCCGGTGCTCCTCAGGTAGGCGGTGGCCTTCTGCGCGACGTAGCGGGGGTCGCGCGTGTACGACTCGCCGGTGATGGGATCCTTGATGTTGCAGATGATGTTCAGCGTCGGCGTCTCGAAGAACGGATCGACGAAGGCGGTCGCGGGGTCCGGGAAGAGCAGCATGTCGCTCTCCTGGATGGCCTGGAACCCGCGGATGCTCGACCCGTCGAATCCGATGCCTTCCTCGAAGACGTCCGCCTCGAACTCCTTCGCCGAGACGGTGAAGTGCTGCCACAGACCCGGCAGGTCGATGAACCGAAGATCGACCGCCTGAATCCCCTTGTCCTTGATCAGTTGCATCACGTCGTTCGCTGTCATCCGTGTGTCCTCCTGAATCACCGTTCGTTCGCGACGTTTCGACTTCCGGACGGGACTCGGTCGTCGCCCTTCGAATCCCTGGTTCGATGCCGTCTGCCGCCCGCGCGCGGCGCGCTCAGGCCGCTTCTCCCATGCCGAGCGCCGCCTCGAGGTCGGCGCGCAGCGAGTGCTCCATGTCCGTGGACAGCTTCGCGCCATCGCGCGTCAGGTGGAACACGTCGGTCGCGCGGTCGCCCTCGGTGGAGATCAGCACCAGGTCGATGTCGCACCCGTGCTCTGAGATGACCCGGCTGATGCGGTGCAGCAGTCCCCACTGGTTGGTGCCGCCCACCTCGAGGACGGTGTACCGGTCCGAGTAGAAGTGGTCGAAGTGCACGACGCTGGGCACCCGGGTCCGGGTCCGGCGCCGCCGCGCCCGCGCCGCCGCCTCTCGTCCCTTGAGCATCGACTCGAGGTCGGCGGCGCCGGTCAGGACCCGCTGCAGCAGATCCTTGAGCTCGGCGGGGCCCGATTCGTTGAGGGCGAGGAACTTGTCGGCGTCGACGAAGCGGAACAGGTCGAGGACCACCCGCTCGCGGTTGCTCATCGCCTGGCCCCGCAGGATGTCCATGCCGAAGTAGGACAGCACCCCGCAGATCTTCGAGAAGACCCGGGGGCGGTCCCGGGTGACGACGCTCAGCTCCCACACCTCGTCGTGCCGCTCGAGGTTGACCCGCACGCCGTCCGACTCGAGGTCGCGCGACAGCACGATGTGCTCGTAGACCCGCCGGGGGTCGACGAGCCGCAGGTAGCGCCGGGGCAGGCCGTCGAGGAAGCGCGTCACCTGTTCCTCGCCGATCTCCGGCGGCCGCTCGGCCAGCAGGTCGGCCACCCCCTGCTCGTCCTTCGCGATGACCTCGTCGCCGTAGCCCAGCGTCAAGTGGTTGTAGGTATCGACGTACAGCCGCCACAGGAGCTCTTCCTTCCAGGGCGTGAGGGTCTCCGGGGTCGTGCCCTGGATGTCCACGAGGGTCAGCAGGCACAGCATCCGGAGTCGGTCCTCGGTGCCGACGAGTCGGGCGAGCTGCCGGGGGACCTCCGGGTCCTGGGTGTCGCGACGGAATGCCGTCTGCGACATCGCGAGATGATGGCGGATGAGGAACTCGACGGTGCGCGCCGCCTGCGGGGGCACCCGGAGCCGCCGCAGGGGCCCCGCGACCATGCGGACGCTCTCTTCCGCGTGGTTCTTGTTCGTCCACTTGCCGACGTCGTGGAAGAGCAGCGCGAGCACGATCAGCTCGGGCTCCTCCAGCTCCGCGAGGGCGCCGGAGAAGCGCCGGCGCGTCGGCGGGCACGAGTCGGGTTCGGCCAGGTCCGAGAGGTTGCGGATGGTCACGAGGGTGTGCTCGTCGACCGTGTACTTGTGGTAGAAGTCGCGGATGACGCGGCAGTAGACCTTCCGGAACTCGGGGAACATGCGCCCGAGCAGCCCGTTCTCGTGCATGTCCGACAGCCGGTCGTAGAGGCCCGCCCTCGGCTTCAGGAAGCGCAGGAAGCCCTCGCACTCCGTCCGGCCCGGGAAGAACTGCTCCGAGGTGTAGCGGTCGCCGTGACGCTCGATGAACGTCAGGGTGTCCGGGGCCACCGCGCAGCCCGCGTCGATGGCGGCCTCGAACACGGATAGCCACGTGCGCGGCTGCAGCGACGCGCGCACGGTGTCGATGAAGCCGACCCCGTCCTGCCGGCGCTCGATGTTGTCCGCCACCGCGCCGGTGGCGACCGGGGCGGGGGCCGGGTCGGTGCCCTCCATCACCCGCGACAGCACCCGCGAGACGATGCGCGCGTGGTGGAAGTAGACGCTCATCAGCGCCTCGACCGTCCGCGCCTTCGTCCCCGGCGCGCCGAAGCGCTCGGCCACCGTCTCCTGGTGCTCGTGGCTCAGGATGTTCTGGTCCCGCTTGTTGTCGAGGTGCACCATCGACCGGATGCGCAGCAGGAACTCCTCGGCCTCGTCGAGCGCCTCGTCGCGTCGGCCCGCGATCATCGACGCGGCGCCGTCGGCGTCGGCCGAGGCCAGCGCGGTCAGGGTGCGGATGGCGGACAGGTCGCGCAGGCCGCCGGGGGCCTCCTTGATGTCCGGCTCGAGGTGGTAGATGGTGCGGTTGTGGTGCCGGTGCCGTTCCGCCACCAGCTCCCGCAGCGCCTCGACGGTCGCCGGGCGCCAGGGCGACCCGGCGTCGAGGACGCGGTCGGCGAGCCGGTCGAAGATCGCCCGGTCGCCGGCCACGAACCTCGCGTCGGAGACCGACACCAGGAACTCGGGGTTGTCGGTCTCCACGTGCTCGAGCTCGGCGACCTGCCGCACCTGGTGGCCGACGTCGAAGCCGAGATCCCACAGGGCGTGGAGCAGGGTCTTGGCGAGCCGTTCCTCGGCCGCGGTCATACGGCGGTCGAACAGGATCAGGAGGTCGATGTCCGAGTGCAGGCAGAGGTGGCGGCGCCCGTAGCCGCCGATCGCCACCAGGGCGACGGCGTCGGTCGAGACGCCGGGCCGGGTGCCGGCGCCGGCCAGGATGTCGGCGAGCAGGCGGTCCACCGCGGCGGTGTACTCGCGCCCGGCGAGCCGGCCCCCGAGCGCGTGCCGCGCGTCCGCCTCGTAGCGGTCGCGCGCCGCGCGGAGGAGATCCGCCGGCGACTGTCCTTCCGCGGGCCCGGTATCGGGAGAGGTGCTGGTCATCGATTCGGGACCGCGCGGCCGGGCGGAACGGAGCCGGGCCACGCTCCGGAACGTTGCGCCGGGAGCCGGGCGCCCGGCCGCGCCGGGAACCCGCACGAGAGCGCGCGGTCTGCGCGTGGACGCATCCGGCGCCCCGCGATGCCGATCGCGGGCCGGCTCGATCACCTGAAGATTCGATGGCGCCGGCCTCGCGGTGGTCCGAAAACGATACATCTTACCAGAGGAATCGCGGGGACTCGTGGATGAACGTGAAGCCCGGCCCGGGACCCCGGCGCCGGGCTTCGTCGCATGGACTTCCTCTCTAGTAGCCGACGCTCAGACCGAAGAGCGCAATGACCTTGGTGCTGCTGTCGCCGCCGTCGATGGCCTTCGCGCCTTCACCGAGCCTGATCATGTTGACGCCGAGGGCGAGCCCCCACTCGCCGTACTCCGAGGCGACGTTCAGGGGGATGCCGAGCGAGGCGCCGATGCTGAAGAAGCCGAAGGTCCCGCCGGAATGGAGCTCGTAGTGTCCCGGGTGGTCGTGGTCGTGTCCGTCGTCCTCGTGGTGGCCCTCGCCGAGCGCCTCGTACTGGTAGTAGTCGTTCAGGCTCAGGCCGAGCGTCACCGGGAACGACAGGCTGACCGGGGCGTCCTCGAGCGGCGCCGACGGCTCGACGCCGAGCTCGAAGTAGGCGCCCTTGTCGTAGCCGTCGGCGCCGCCGGCGGTTTCGAACGCGAACGTCGCGTACGGGGCCACCGGATTGTCGACGCTCAGGCCGAACGCGATCTCCTTGGTCGTGCCCCAGCTGCCGCGCGGGCTCATGTACGACGTGTAGGTGATGTCGAAGCCCACGAGACCGGCGGCGCCGCCGATGCCCGCGTAGAAGTCGGTCTCGTAGAAGCTCTCCGGCGCGCCGGAGAACCCGGCGTCCCCTCTCGAGTGCAGGCTGCTCCAGGTGCCGGCGGTAATCGACGCGGCGCCGAAGCTGATGCTGGCGTCGAGGTACGGCTGCATGATGAGGCCGCCGGTCTCCTGCACGATGCCGCGGAAGTAGTACTGGCTGACGATGTCGGTCCCGGCGCTCATCGAGATGTTGCCGTCGTTCTGCGCGGCGGCGGGGCTTGCGAGCAGGACGAATGCCGCTCCCGCGGTCAGGATGCCGCGGGACAGGCGGTTGGCGATGGTGCGTGTGCGGGTCGAAGTCATCTCCCTCGTTCCTCTCCTGTGAACCTGGTTGTCATTCCTGTGACGGGCGCAGCGTTCATGGCGTTTTCGCATGCATCCCGCCTGAGCCGTCTTTTCCTCTGTCTCCGTTGGCGGCGGTCGACGAACCGCGCCGGCCCGCCGGACGACGCGCGCTTCAGGAAACGCGGCCTGGCGCGCGCCGGGAAGGGGAGTGCGCCGGCGGATCGCCGCCGCCCGCGGGCGCACCCGTCCCTGTCGTCCAGACCTCGTCAGGCCTGGGTGATCTGGAAGCCGCCGTAGGCTTCCATCCCGTGCTCGCCCACGTCGAGGCCGATGCGCTCCTCCTCCGGATCCACCCGCAGCCCGAGTGCCGCCTTGAGCGCGAAGAAGATGATGAACGCGGCGACGAAGCAGAACACGCCGTAGGCGAGGACGCCGATGAGCTGCGTCAGGAACGAGTGATCCGGGTTCGTGCTGAAGATCCCGACCGCGAGGGTGCCCCACATGCCGCAGACGAGGTGGACGGAGATCGCCCCCACCGGGTCGTCGAGCTTGGCCCGGTCGAGCCCCAGCACGGAAGCGACGACGATGATGCCGGCGACGAACCCGATGATGATGGCCGACATGACCCCCACGGTGTCCGCCCCGGCGGTGATGCCGACGAGACCGGCCAGCGAGCCGTTCAGCACCATGCTGAGGTCGGGCTTGTGCTGCAGCCCCCACGAGGCGGCCATCGCCCCGATGACGCCGGCCGCGGCCGCGAGCGACGTCGTGACGAACACGAGGGACACGAGGCCCGGATCGGCGCTCAGTACCGACCCGCCGTTGAACCCGTACCAGCCCAGCCAAAGCAGGAACACGCCGATCGTCGCCAGCGGCATGCTGTGCCCGGCCACCGGGCGGATCTTGCCGTCGACGTACTTGCCCAGCCGCGGCCCGAGCACGATGACGCCGGCCAGCGCGGCCCAGCCCCCGACCGAGTGCACGAGGGTCGACCCCGCGAAGTCGTAGAAGCCCATCTGGTCGAGCCAGCCCGCGCCCCACTTCCACGACCCGGCGATGGGATAGATGATCGCGACGTAGACGGTGGTGAAGATCAGGAACGATCCCAGCTTGATGCGCTCGGCCACCGCGCCCGACACGATCGTCGCCGCCGTCGCCGCGAACATGCCCTGGAAGATGAAGTCGGTGTAGTAAGTGTAGCCGGGATTGTAGGCCGACGTGTTGCCCTCGGCCCCGGGGTCGAGCCCGAACCCGGCGAACCCGATGAACTCGCCGACGCTGAAGTCGCCCGGATACATCAGGTTGAAGCCCACGATGGCGTAGGTCAGCAGCCCGATGGCGATGATGGCGGTGTTCTTGAACAGGATGTTGACGGTGTTCTTGGCCCGCGTCATGCCGCTCTCGAGGGCGGCGAAGCCGAGGTGCATGATGAACACCAGGAAGGTGGCGACGAGCATCCAGGTGTTGTTGACGGTGAACATCTCTTCGGAGACGTCCTGCGCGAACGCCACGCTCGGGGCCAGCACCAGGCCCAGGAGCAACAGCGCGTAGCGTCCCATCCGCCGCGGCAGCGTATTCGTCATTGGTGTCTTCCTTCCATTTGCAGTCTGTCCAACCTCAGGGGAGTGCCCGGTTACAGCGCGTCGTCCCCGATCTCTCCGGTCCTGATGCGGACCGCCTGCCCGATGTCGCTCACGAATACCTTGCCGTCGCCGATCGATCCGGTGCGGGCGGCCTGGGTGATGGCGTTGCTGGCCGCCTCGACGAGCCCGTCGGCCACCACCGTCTCGATCTTCGCCTTGGGAACGAAGTCGACGGTGTACTCCGCCCCCCGGTAGACCTCGGTGTGGCCCTTCTGGCGCCCGAAGCCCTTGACCTCGGTGACGGTCAGGCCCTGGACGCCCGCCTTGGCGAGCTCGTCCCTGACGTCATCAAGTACGTGTGGCTTGATGATTGCGCTGATCAGTTTCATCTCGACTCTCCTGGCTTGTCCCCGTCTACCTGACCGCACCCGGTCGGGACGGGCGCCGAACCTCGATGCAGTGGCCGCAACCGCTGTCTGGCCGCATCCGTTTGTGCCTGCCCCGTCTGTAAGCAAGTACGGGGCCACTTTTGCCGGGTGCGCGCATGTTCTCGATAACTCCAGTGAATCCGGGGCGAGATCGACCGGCGGGAGAACACGCCGGATGTGCAGAAACGACGAAATTGTCGGGCGAGGAGAGCGATCCGACGTTCCGTGCGGGTTCGGGGCAGGCGGAATCGCGCCGTCGCGCGGCCCTGTCGCGACGGAATCGGCATGCGCCGCGCCGTCGCTGCGGCGGCGCGCGCCCCGTCGAAGGGCTCGGCGGGACGGCGCCGCCCGGCGGGCTCAGCGCCGCGTGATGTCGGCGAGCGCGCGCCGCGCGTAGGCCTCGGTCTCGGGGTGCGGGTCGGTGTCCAGCACCGCCATCAGGTGCTGGTAGGCGGCGGTCGGCTGGTTGCGCGCGTACAGCTGCACCAGTCCCGCCCCGAGGTGGGCCTCGGCGAGGTACGGGCCGAGCGGATAGTCGCGGAGATGCCGCTGATAGACCACGAGCGCGGCGTCGGCGTGGTCGTGGTTCGCCAACCACCGGCCGAACTCGAGGGAGTCGCGCGGCATGAGCAGCCGCACCGTGCGCGCCGGGCTTAGCCTGAAGTAGGCGGGTGCCGCCGCCTCGTGCTCGCCCGCCGCGATCAACAGGCGAACGCCGCGGGTGGACGAGGGATCGGCGTCGACGACCGGCGGACCGGCGTCGGCGACCGGCGGATCGGTCGCGGGGGCTCTCGGCTCGTACTCCGGCGGCCGCGCGTGGACCTCGCGCCGCGCGCTCCACCACGCGAACGCGAGTCCGCCGGCGAAGCCCCCGATGTGCGCGCCGTAGGCGACGCCGCCGCCCCCGGCCCCGCTCGTCGCCAGCAGCGGCAGCAGGTTGTCGACGACGAGGTAGAGGCCCAGTACGAGACGCGCGGGGGCGTAGACGACGTTCATGAAGAACGGGAAGAGCATGATCCACAGCCGGACGCGATTGCGCGGAAACCACACGAAGTAGAACCCGAGCACGCCCGAGACGGCTCCGGAGGCGCCGACCATCGGCAGGTCCGAGCCCGAGTCCAGGACCGCGTGCGAGAGGGTCGCCAGTACCCCGGTGCCGAGGTACGCGGCGAGATAGCGCCCCCGCCCCAGGCGGTGCTCGACGTTGTCGCCGTAGATCCACAGGAACAGCATGTTCCCCGCGAGGTGCATGAACCCGCCGTGGAGGAACATCGAGGTCACGAGGGCGGACAGGCTCGGATCGGCGGGGCGGAAGCCGTGCGCGAAGACGACGAGGTCGTAGGCCGACACCTGCTGCAGAAGCGCCTCGAGGGCCATGCGGCTGGAGAGCCGGGGGTAGATCGCCTGCACGTACTCGGCCAGCACCGGATCGTCGAGGGCCGGCCCCACGCGGCTCAGGGGCAGCGTCACGAGCAGGAAGACGGCCGCGTTGACCCCGATCAGGGTCCAGGTGACGACCGGCGTCCCGCGGGGGTTCGGCTCGTCGCCGAGGGGCAGGAACATGAATCAGCCGGTTGTGGATCGGGGGTCCGCCGGTTCGCTCCGGGAACTCGCGCGGGAGTTTCGCGTCAGCGAAGCTCCGCACGCGACCGCAGGTCCCGCGGCCGCGCACGCGGTCTCGCGTCGGCGAAGCTGCCAACGGGACCGTCAGGCCCCGCAAGGTCGGCGTCGAGGTCTTCGAGTCGCCGGGCGATGTCGTCGCGGACCGACCGGAACCGCTCCAGCCGCTCGGCGTCCGAACCTGCCGCCCCCGCGGGGTCCGCCATCGGCCAGTGCAGCCGGCGCACTCGCCCGGGAAACACCGGGCAGACCTCCTCGGCGCACAGCGTCACCACCACGTCGACGGTCGCCGGGTCGACGTCGTCGACGCTCGTCGACCGCTGTCCGCGGATGTCGATACCGACCTCGTCGAGGGCCGCGACGGCCAGGCGATTGACCGCGGTCGGCGACGAGCCGGCGCTCGCCACCCGCGCCCGGGTCCCGAACCGGGAACGGGCGAGCCCCTCCGCCATCTGACTGCGGGCGGAGTTGGCAACGCAGAGGAACAGCACGCCGGTCATTCGTCCCGCCAGGTCGCCAAGTGGACCGCACGATTCTCGCAAGCGCCTGACAAGGAGTCACCTGCCGTCAAGCGGCCTTCCGTCATCCGCAGGCCTCCCCATTGTAAACGGGATTCGCGGATGCCGGCCGCGTTCACCGTGGACCCCGCGCGGGGGGTGCCCGGTCGGCGGGGTGGGAGCGCGAGTCTGAACGCGCCGTCAGGACCCGCTTCAGAAGAACTTCGGGAGAACTTCAGTTGATGAGGCAGCGGGACCGTTGAACGATGGGAGGTTGTAGTCGTGGACGGAAGAGTTCACTTGAACGGAGGAGTTCAGTTGACTTCTGTGATTCGGAGCAATGGGCGGCGTACGGTCGGCGGGCTCTGCCTGCTCGTGGCATGGGCGGCGGGACTCGGCATCCTGGAGGCGAGGCCAGCGCAGGGGCAGGCGACCGGCACGGTGCGGGGAACGGTGGTGGACGACGAGGGCGGGGCGGCGCTGGGGGGGGCCGTCGTCACCCTGGAGGGCATCGGGCTCTCGACGACCACGGCGCCGGACGGGACGTTCGTCATCGACGGGGTCCCGGCCGGGGACCACGGCCTGACGGTGACCCGCGAGGGGTTCGCGCCGCTCGCTTCCCGCGTCACGGTGGCCCCCGGCCTTTCCGTCCAGCTCGACCTGCGCCTTCCCGCCGCGGCGTTCGAGGAGCGCGTGGTCGTCACCGGGATTCAAGGTGAGCTGGGTCTCGCCGGGCCGACGGAAACCGGCAGCCGCCTGGGCCTGAGCGCCATGGACGTGCCCGCGTCGATCGACGTCATCGACAGCTCGGTCATGGAAGCGCGCGGCTATCTGCGGATCAGCGACGCGGTCGAGACCACGCCCGGCGTGGTCGCCGGACAGAACCCCGCCGCCCCGTCGAGCTTCTCGATGCGCGGCTTCACGCGTTCGCAGATCACCGTCCTGCGCGACGGGATCTGGCTGGGGCCGGCCAACATGGTCATGCGGCCGCAGAACACCTTCAACCTCGACCGGGTCGAGGTGCTGCGGGGGCCGTCCACGGTCCTCAACGGGCAGGGCGCGGTCGCCGGCGCCGTCAACGCCGTCACGAAGCGGGCCACCCCGACCGACACGCACCAGTGGAACGGGCTCTTCTCGTACGGGCGCTTCAACACGCACCAGACCGCGATCGGGGTGAACGGACCCGTCAGCGAGACGCTCTGGTACCGGATGGACTTCAGCCGCTACGGCTCCGACGGGCACGTCGAGCGCATGGCCCCGAGCTCGTCCAACCTCACCGGCAGCCTCCTGTGGCGGCCGAGCCCGCGCGGAGAGCTGAGGCTCGAGTTCGACCTTCTCGACGACGACGTCGGGTCGTACTTCGGCACGCCGCTGCTGCCGGTCGACCACGTCGTCGAGCCGCTCGACGTGATCACGTCGGCGACCGGCGAGGGCATCGACGCCCGGACCCGCTTCCTCAACTACAACATCGGAGACGCCATCAACGACTCGCGCCAGCTCCTGCTCCGCGCCGACGCCGAGCTCCGCCTGAACGACTCGGTCACGCTCCGCAACACGACGTACGGGTTCGGCGCGGATCGCGATTGGCAGAACGGCGACGGCTTCGCCTACTGCACCGGGGTCTTCGACGTCTGCCGACGGGTCGGCGAGGTGCAGCGGTACTACGGCTACTTCTGGCTCGACCACGACCAGCGGCTCGTCGGCAACCGCACGTTCCTCGACATCCGGACGCCGACGGCGGGGGGCGAGAACCGCGCGACGATCGGCGTCGAGGCCTCCGCCCTCGACTTCGAGCGGACCCGCGGGTTCCGGATCGGCGTGCCGCAGGTGCCGGGCGACGGCGTCGACCTGCTGAACCCGGTGCCCGGCGTCTACGGGCGGCGCGAGCTGCGCGGCATCGCGCCGACCTACATCGATTCGCGGGCGCTGTTCATCGAGGACTCCCTGGCCGTGACGAGCCGCTTCCGGGTCGCCGGCGCCCTGCGCTACGAGGCCATGGACCTCGAGCGCGTCAACCTGAACGCGGCGCGCGAGGTGGATGGAGGCGGGTTCGAGCGGGCGTTCCGGTGGTGGAGCTGGCGCGCCGGGGCGGTGGTGAACCTCCACGACGACGTGGTCGCCTACGGGCAGTACAGCAACGCGAAGGACCCCGTCGACGCCAACATCTTCCTCGTCAACGCCAACCGCGACTTCGACCTGACCGACGCCCGCCAGTGGGAGGTCGGCGTGAAGGCGGATCTCGCGGGGGGACGGACCCAGTTGACCGCCGCCTGGTTCGACATCGAGCGGGACGACGTGCTGGAGCAGTTCGCGCGCGACAGCGCCACGACCATCGGCGGCATCGCGTCGCGCGGCCTGGAGCTCGCGGTGGCGGCCAGCCCGTCGGAGGCGGCGAGCCTCGGCGCCAACCTGGCGTGGACCGACGCGGTCTTCGCGCCGTCGGCCAACTTCGTGCAGTTCGCCGGGAACACGCCGCCGAACGTGCCCACGGTCCTCACCAACCTCTGGGGCAGCTATCGGAACACCGGCGGCGTTCCCGTCGAGATCGGCGGCGCGGTGCGGGTGGTCGGCGACCGCCAGGCCAACAACGCCAACACCATTTCCCTCAACGGCTACGCGCTCGCCGACGCCTGGATCGCGTGGGTGCGCGACCGCGTGCGGGTGACGTTGGCCGTCGACAACCTGACCGACACCGCCTACGCCTCGTGGTCGGACGTGTTCTACCTGGGACACACCGACCCGTCGTTCTTCTACGCCAACACGCTGATGCTCGGCGTCCCGAGGACCTATTCGATCATGCTGCAGACCAGCTTCTAGTGGACCGTCCCGGAACGAACGTGTCCGTCGGCCGCCGCCGTGGCCCCGGCCATCGCCGGGAATGGGGCGGCGGCCTGGACAGCTTTCGTGCCGGACGGTTCGAATAGTGCTGCATCATGGCTGAATGTTCGGGCATGGATGCCGTGATTCGTCAACGATTACGCGCGGCAGACCCATGTCCGTGTCCAAGGATTGGGGCGTGACGCGCCACCAGTCGTCCCGGCAAGACCCATGGCGGTCCTCTTGCGGCGCTGGCTGATCTGGACGCACCGTTACGTCGGCATCCCCCTCAGCGTGCTGTTCGTGCTCTGGTTCGTCTCCGGCATCGTGATGATGTACACGGGGGGCATGCCGGAGCTGTCGCCGGCAGCGCGGCTCGAGCGCAGGGCTGACGTCGATGTGTCGAGGGTGCGCCTGACGCCGGCCGCGGCCGCCGAGCGCGGCGGGGTCTCGCAGCCGCCGGCGGAGGCGACGCTGTTGTCGGTCCTCGGCCGGCCCGCGTACCGCTTCGACGGGGTCACCGTCTTCGCCGATACCGGCGAGCGGCTCCCGCCCCTCGGGCCGGACGCGGCGCGCGAGGCGGCGCGGCGGTTCACCGGCGCGCCGCTGTCGGCGATAGCGCACGAGCGCCTCGTCGTCACCCCGGACCAGTGGATGCTGATCGCGCAGCAGTTCCTGCCGGCCCACAAGCTGCGGGTGTCCGACGGCGCCGGCACCGAGATCTACGTCGCGCAGCGGACGGCCGAGGTGGCGATGGTGACGACGCGCCGCAGCCGCGCCGTCGCGTGGCTCGGGGCGATCCCGCACTGGTTCTATCTCCCCGCCCTGAGGAACGACCGCCCGTTGTGGGAAGCGGTCATCGTCTGGACCTCGGCGGTCGGCTGCCTCGTCGCGATCACCGGCCTCCTCCTCGGCGTGACGCAGTTCCGGTGGCGCCGGGCGCATCGCGGGCAGCGGCGCGTGCCGTACGCGGGCTGGCTCCGCTGGCATTACTTCAGCGGCGTCGTCTTCGGGCTCGTGACGTTGACGTGGGTCTTCAGCGGCATGTTGTCGGTGCAGCCGTTCGCGTGGATGACGGTGGAGGATCTGCACGTTCCGTCCGGCGTGCTGGAGCGGGGGACCGCTGGAGCTGGCCGACTTCCCGCCGATCGACCCGGCGGCCTGGGACCGCGCGACCTCGGGCCGGGCGGTGAGGGAGGTCGCGCTGCTGTGGATCGACGGCGAGCCGCACTACGAGGTGCGTCCGGGGCGCGTCCCGGGGGGCCTCGCCGGCGGGAACGGCCACGATCGTCTGGTGGTGGACGCGGGGACGCTGGCGCCCCGGAGCGCACCGCCCGATGCGGATGTGCTGGTCGGGCGCCTGCATACGGCGCTGCCCGCCATCCCGGTCGCCGGCGCGACCCTGATCGAGTCGTACGACGGCTACTACTACGGCCGCGGCCCCGACCGCCCGCCGCTGCCGGTCGTGCGCATCCGGCTCGCCGACCCGCTGGAGACCTGGATCTACGTCGACCCCGCCGTCAGCCGGATCATGCTGACCGTGCACCGCTACAGCCGCCTCGAGCGCTGGCTGTTCAACGGCCTGCACAGCCTCGACTTCACCTTCTGGTACGAACGCCGGCCGCTGTGGGACGTCGGCGTCCTCGCCCTCATGGCCGGCGGGCTCGCGTCGGCCGGCATCGGCCTCTGGCTCGGCATCGCGCGGGTCCGCCCCGCGATCACTCCGGCAGGGCGAAGACGAAGAGCCCGTTCCCCCCGTTAGGGCGCCGCCGCTCGGGGCGGCTCGAGGGGGATCGCCGCTACGGGCGACGGCTCCGGTTGTCCGCGGCGAGGCTCTCGCCCGTGACGGCGCCGTCACTGCCGGCGCTTCAGCCGCCGCCCGCGCCCCCCCGCTCCGCCCAATCGAGATACGCGTCCAACTGGTGCACCAGGAAGTAGGGCAGATTGAGCAGCCGGAACCGGCGCCCGGTGGGCGTCTTCGCCGCGTGGAGGTCGATGTCCCCGTCCCAGAGCCGCACGGCCAGGTCGTGGTCCGCGCGCTGCATGAACTGATGAAGCGACCGGAGCGCGCCGCTCCTGCCGGACTTCACCTCCACCGGCACCAGACGGTCACGGTACCGGTGCAGGTAGTCGACCTCGGCGGTGGCGCCGGCCTTCTGTCGAACCCAGTAGCGCGGCCTGTCGTTGGTCCGAAGGTCCGCGGCGATGAGCTCCTGACCGACGATGTGCTCCGCGAGGCGGCCGCGATACAGTGCACCCAGCTTGCCCGGTGAGAGGAACCCGGTCTGCAGGCCGGCGCGGTAGTTCGCCAGACCGGTGTCGAGATACAGCAGGCGCGGCGACTTGCGCCGGTCGGGCAGCGCGGGCGGCTCGACGGCCGTGGTGGGGTAGAGCAGGAACAGGAGCATGGCCTGCTCCAGGGTCCTGAGCGCGTCGGCCATCTCCCGGGAACGGAAGCTGGAGCCGCCGAACCCCTGGAACGAGATCCGTTCGCCGGCCTGCAAGGGGGCGGTCTCGATGACGTGCCGGAGATGGCCGAGCTGCGCCGGGCCGCGGGCGTACTTCGCGGCGTCGTCCGCGTATGAGACCAGCAGCCCCTCGTACAGCCGCGTCAGCCGGCCGAGGTCGCGATGCTCGAGATACGACGCCGCGATCTCGGGCATGCCGCCGACCATGACGTAGTCCCGAAACAGACGCCGCAGGGGCCCGACGGCGTAGTCCGCGCAGGGGACCGCCGCCATCGCGTCCCGCCAGCCGCCGGGCACGGCGGCGGCATACTCGGCGAAGGTCAACGGATACTGGTAGAGGAACTCGACCCGGCCCACCGGGAAGCTGGCCCGGTACCGGTCGAGGGCCACCTCGAGCAGCGACCCCGCCGCGACCACCGCCAGGTCCGCGCGTTCCTCCGCGAAGTAGCGCAGCAACTGCACCGCGTGCGGGGAACTCTGGATCTCGTCCAGAAACAGCAGGGTCGACGCCTCGGCCGGGTCGGCGTTCTTGAGGAAGAAGATCGCCTCGAGCGTTCGCGCGAGGGGCAGGTCCTGGTCGAAGATCTCCCGGTCGCCGGGGTGATCGAGATTCAGCGCGACGTACTGGCGGAACTCCGCGCCGAACAGGTCGACGGATGTCGTCTTGCCCACCTGCCGGGCGCCCCGGAGCACCAGCGGCTTGCGGTCGGCCCGTCGTCGCCAGGCCCGCAGGGCATCGACTATCCGCCTCGCGATCATGCGAAATGATGTCTATTCAGGATATATTATGTCAAGAATTGGGGGCATTTTAGGTCATTGGCGGTCCGCACGCCATCTCCGGCATCGCGGTTCTCGACGTTGTTCGCCGTCGAGCACAGGTCCGAAGGGTGCTGTCGGGATCTCGGCCCATTGTGCGCCGCGTACCTCGCCCGACCGGGTGGGGCAGCACCAAGAACTCGGACGCCAGCTTGACGCGGCCTGCGCGGACCTCGCTCGCACCGCCTCGATGGCCGCGGCCACGGTCACGTCCCTGTGGGGCAGCCCTGCCGGTGCGTCACTCCGGCAGGGCGAAGACGAAGAGCCCGTTCCCCCCGTTCGGCCGCCGCCTCTCGGGGGTCAGCTCGAGGGGGATCGTCGTCCAGCTTCCGCCACCGATGCCGGTCCCGATGGCGACGTACTGACGCCCGTCCACCGAGTAGGTGATGGGGAAGCCCTGCACGGAGGTGGGAAGGCGCGTGGCCCAGAGCTCGTCGCCGGTCGCGACGTCGTAGGCGTAGGCCCGGCGGTCGAACGTCCCCACGAAGGCGAGGCCGCCCGCGGTGGTCAGCGAGGCGGAGATGTACGGGGTCCGCTTCCGGTGCGACCAGAGGATCTCGCCGCTGACGTGCATGGCCACGAACTCGCCGAGGTTGCCGCCGCTGTCGGGGTGGAGGAAGTTCTCGCGGAACAGCATGCCGGCGCCGCCGCCCCCCTCCCGCCACTCGACGTCGCCGTAGATGGTGCGCTGGCAGTTCAGGGTCAGGGGGATGTAGAACGCCTCGGTTTCGGGGTGGTAGGCCATCGCCCGCCAGCTCTTCAGGCCGGAGTGGCTCGGGCAGAACTCGAGCCGCTCGTCGAGCACCGGCATCATGCCGGGCCGGAACGACATGCCGCCCGTCTCGGGATCGATGTCGACGATGTTCTGGTAGCCGAGGTCGGTGGCGTTGATGAACGCGCCGGTCTCGCGGTCGAGCTGCCACAGGATGCCGAGCTTGCCCATCGTGAACACCGACGGCCGCCCGTCGACGTCGACGAGGATGCGCTCGAAGGTCTCGTCCATGTCGTGCGACTCGCCCGGCAGGTGCTGGAAGTACCACTGCATCTCGCCGGTGGCGGGATCGAGGGCCAGCGTCGAGCTGGTGTAGAGCGCGTCCCCGTCGGTGCGGCGGCTCACCTGCGCCCACGGCTTGGCCTGGGCCACCCCCCAGAACGTGAGCCCGAGGGCGGGGTCGTACGACCCGGCGATCCAGGCGTCTCCGCCGCCCCGGAACATCATCGGCAGGTCGCCCCAGGTGTCGCCGCCCGGCTCGCCCGGCCGCGCCACCGTCGACGTGCGCCACAGCTCGCGGCCGGTGGCCGCGTCGTGCCCGGTGATGAAGCAGCCGTCGTCCCAGAACCGCAGGCAGCCGGCCATGCCGGAGATGACCACGCCGTCCACGACGAGCGACCCGCTGGTGTACTGATAGCCCTTGGCGGCGTCGGCGACCTCCGTCTCCCACGCCACCTCGCCGGTCCGCGCATCGAGGGCGACGATGTTCGCGTCGGCGGTGTTGAGGATGATGCGGTCACCGTGGATGGCGATGCTGCGGTTGGGTCGCCCGCGTCCGCGCGCCGTCGGGAACTCGCGGCGGTGTTCCCACAGCAGGTCCCCGGTCGCCGCGTCGAGGGCCTGCACGACGTTGCCGGGGCTCGCGAGGTACATCACGCCGTCGTGCACGATGGGGGTCGTCTGCTGCGACCCGGTCTCCATAGCCCACGACCACACCATCCGCAGCTCGCCGACGTTGTCGCGCGTGATCTGGTCCAGCGGGCTGTAACCCCAGCCGTCGCGGGTGCGGCGCCAGTTCAGCCAGCTCTCCGGCGGCGGGTCCGCGAGCATGGCGTCGGTGACCGGCCGCACTTCCGGCGCCTGGCCGGAGGCGGGCGCGGCGCTGGCGGCGAGGACGACGAGCGCGGCGAAAAGGGCGAAACGGTGCATCGCGGTCTCCCTGTGAGTACGCTCGGGGAACAGGACGCCACCATATCACGCGCGGCGCGGTGGTCAGGTCCGGTACCGCGCACAGTCGATCTCGTACTTCTTGACCTTGTAGCTGACGATCCGCTCGGTCGAGCGGAGGAGGGAGGCGGCCCTGACCCGGTTGCCGCGGGTCGCCTTCAGGGCGTCCTCGATGAGGTCCTTCTCGTAGGCCTCGACCGCCTCGGCGAGCGACTGGCTCATGACCGTCCCCGACGCCTCGGCCGTCTGCAGCGAAGGCGGCAGGTCGTGCGCGTGGATGACGCTCCCGTCGCACACGAGCATCGCCCGCTCGATGGCGTTCTCGAGCTCCCTGACGTTCCCCGGCCAGTGATAGGCCATGAGGATGTCGATGGCGGGGGTGGAGATGCGCCGCACCTGCTTGCCGTGCTCGACCCCGTACCTCTCCAGGAAGTGGTCGGCCAGCAGCAGCACGTCGGTCTTCCGTTCCCGTAGCGGCGGTACGAAGATGGCGAAGACGTTGAGGCGGTAGTGCAGATCCTCGCGGAACGTGCCGGCGGCGATCGCCTTCTCGAGCGAGGCGTTGGTAGCCGCGATCAGGCGCACGTCGACCTTGACCGGCTCGGTGCCGCCGAGGCGCTCGAACTCGCGCTCCTGGAGGACCCGGAGCAGCTTGACCTGCGTCGAGGGGTTGAGGTCGCCGATCTCGTCCAGGAACAGGGTGCCGCCCTGGGCCAGCTCGAAGCGGCCCTTCTTGCGCGACTGCGCCCCGGTGAACGCCCCGCGCTCGTAGCCGAACAGCTCCGACTCGATGAGGGAGTCGGGGAGGGCGGCGCAGCTCACCTTGACGAACGGCTTCTTGGCCCGCGGCGAGTTGTAGTGGATGGCGTGGGCGATCAGCTCCTTGCCGGTTCCCGACTCGCCGCGCACGAGCACCGTGGTGTTGGCCGACGCCACCTGGGAGACCTGGGCGTAGGCCTGCCGCATGGGGCTGCTGGTGCCGACGATGTTGGCGAAGTCGTAGCGCTCCTTGAGCTCGCCCCGCAGGTGGACGTTCTCCTCGGTCAGCCGCTGGCGCTCGGCGTCGACGAGATGGTTGACGCGGATCGCCTGGGCGATCATGGTGGCGACGACGTCGAGGAACTTGACGTAGCGCTGGTAGTCTCGACCCTTCTCGAACGGCAGGTCGATGCTGATGGCCCCCACCGATTTCTTGCTCTTGCGGGTCTTGATGGGGACGCAGATGAAGCTGATGTCTCGCCGGTCGAGGTTCTTGCGGCGGGCCCGGTTGAGGAACATCGGCTCCTTGCTGACCCGCGGCACGATGACCGGCTTTGCGCTCTCGACGACCCGGCCGGTGACGCCTTCGCCGATGGCGTAGCGGGCCGAGCGCCCCTCCGGGGTCAGCCCCTCGGACGCCTCCACGTGCAGCAGCCCCGAATCGGGGTTCAGCAGCGTGATCGATCCGCACACGACGCTGTCGCGCCGGTCGAGGAGCTGCATCACCCGGTGCAGGGCGGCCCGCAGGCTGGAGCCGCCCGCGAGGGCGTCGTTCACCTCGGCCAGCGTCTCCAGCCGCTGGATGTCCGTCGACCCGTTTCCTCTCGCCACTTCGCGGTCAGCCTCTAAGGCAGGGGCATGGGGAGCCGGGTCTCGCCCATCAGGTGCCGGTCGATGCCCGCCGCGGCGCTGCGGCCCTCGGCGATCGCCCATACGATGAGGGACTGGCCGCGCTGCATGTCGCCCGCCGTAAACACGCCGTCGATGCTGGTCATCCAGTTCTCGTCGCGCGACACGTTGCCGCGGTCCGTCAACTCGACCTCGAGCTCGTCGATAAGCCCGCCGCGGGTCGGACCCAGGAACCCCATGGCCAGCAACACCAGGTCGACCTCGAGCTCGAACGCGCTGTCCGGGACCGGGGTGAACGAGAGCCGCCCGTTCTCGCGCTTCATCTCGACGCGGCTCGCGTGCAGCGTCGTGACCTGTCCGGCCGCGTTGCCGGTGAACCGTTCCGTGGAGACCGAGTAGACGCGCTCGCCACCTTCCTCGTGGGCGCCGGACACCCGGAAGACGTTGGGCCACTCCGGCCAAGGATTGGTCGGGCTCCGCTCGTCGGGGGGCTTCGCCAGCAGCTCGAACTGGTGAATCGACCGAGCGCCCTGCCGGTGCGCGGTGCCCAGGCAGTCGGCCCCGGTGTCTCCGCCGCCGATGATGACGACCCGCTTGTCCTTCGCGGTGATGAACTCGTCGTCGCCTATGTCGTCGCCCTCGCACCGCCGGTTCTGCAGCGTGAGGTACTCCATGGCGAAGTGGATGCCGGACAGCTCGCGGCCCGGGACCTTCAGGTCGCGCGGCTGGCCCGCGCCGCCGGCGAGCAGCATCGCGTCGTACTCGCGCCGGAGCGCCTCGGCCGTCACGGTCACGCCGACGTCGGTGTTGGGCCGGAAGGTGACGCCCTCGGCCTCCAGGATGTCGAGACGGCGGTCGAGGAACCGCTTCTCCATCTTGAACTCGGGGATGCCGTAGCGCAGGAGCCCCCCGATTCGGTCGGACCGCTCGAAGACGGTGACCCGGTGCCCGGCCCGGTTCAACTGGTCGGCCGCGGCGAGCCCCGCCGGCCCCGAGCCGACGACGGCGACCGTCTTGCCGGTCCGCGTGGCGGGAGGCTCGGGCCGGATCCAGCCCTCGTCGAACGCCCGCTCCACGATCGCCATCTCGATCGACTTGATGGTCACCGCATCGCGGTTGATGGCGAGCACGCAGGAGCCCTCGCAGGGGGCGGGGCAGAGGCGCCCCGTCCACTCCGGGAAGTTGTTGGTCTTGTGCAGGCGCTCGATCGCCGCCTTCCACTGGTCGCGGTAGACGAGATCGTTCCAGTCGGGGATGAGGTTGCCGAGCGGGCACCCCTCGTGGCAGAAGGGAATGCCGCAGTCCATGCACCGCGCCCCCTGGGCGCGCAGGTCCTCGTCGGCGTACGGCAGGTACACCTCCTGCCAGTCGCGGACCCGCTCCGCCACGTCGCGGCTCGCCTGCTTCTGCCGGTCTATCTCGATGAATCCCTTCAGCTTTCCCATGGTGTTCTTGTACCGCTAGCCGGCGCCGGTGCCGACCAGCTCCGCGAAGCCGGGCTCGCGCGATTCCGCCCGCGCCTTGGCCTCGGCCATCAGCACCCGCTTGTAGTCGCGCGGCATCACCTTGACGAAGGCTGATCGCGCAGTGCTCCAACCGTCGAGCACCCCCTGGCCGTTGGCGCTCGCGGTGTGGTCCACATGCCGCCGGATGAGCCGCCGCACGAGCTCGTCGTCTTCGTCGTCGAGCGTCTCCAGGTCGACCATGCCGGGGTTGCAGCGCCGGGCGAAGGTGCCGCTCGGGTCGAGCACGTAGGCGATGCCGCCGCTCATGCCCGCCGCGAAGTTCCGGCCCGTGCGCCCCAGAATCACCACGCGGCCGCCCGTCATGTACTCGCAGCCGTGGTCGCCGACGCCTTCGACGACCGCGTCGACCCCGCTGTTGCGCACCGCGAACCGCTCGCCCGCGACGCCGCGCACGAACGCCTCACCCCCGGTGCCGCCGTAGAGCGCGACGTTGCCGATGACGATGTTCTCCTCGGCCACGAACGTCGAGGCCCGCGGGGGATACACCGCGAGGCGGCCGCCGGAGAGCCCCTTGCCGAAATAGTCGTTCGCGTCGCCCTCGATGGTCAGGGTGACCCCGGTCGGCAGGAACGCCCCGAAGCTCTGTCCCGCCGACCCCGTGAAGGTGACGTCGATGGTCCCGTCCGGCAGCCCCGCCCCGCCCCACTTGCGGGTGATGGCCGAGCCGAGCATGGTGCCGACGGTGCGGTTCACGTTGCGGATGGGCAGGGTGAACGACACCGGGGTCCGGTGCTCGACGGCCGGGGCGCAGCGCTCGATGAGGGTGTTGTCGAGGGCCCGCTCGAGGCCGTGGTCCTGCTCGCGCACGCAGCGCCGGGCCACCGTGTCGGGCACGTCGGGGTTGAGCAGGATCGGCGACAGGTCGAGCCCCCGCGCCTTCCAGTGGTCGACGGCGCCGGTGGTGTCGAGCCGGTCGACGCGGCCGATCATCTCCGCCATGGTGCGGAAGCCCATCTCCGCCATCGCCTCGCGCACCTCCTCGGCCACGAAGCGGAAGTAGTTCTCGACGAACTCGGGGCGCCCCGAGAAGTGCTTGCGCAGCTCGGGGTTCTGGGTCGCGATGCCCACCGGGCACGTGTCGAGGTGGCAGACCCGCATCATGATGCAGCCCTCGACCACGAGGGGCGCGGTGGAGAACCCGTACTCCTCGGCCCCGAGCAGCGCCGCGATGACCACGTCGCGGCCCGTCTTCATCTGCCCGTCGGTCTGGACGACGATGCGGTCGCGGAGCTGGTTGAGCACCAGCACCTGCTGGGTCTCGGCGAGGCCGAGCTCCCACGGCACCCCCGCGTGCTTGATGCTCGTCAGGGGCGACGCCCCGGTCCCGCCGTCGTGCCCCGAGATGAGGACGACGTCGGAGTGGGCCTTGGCCACCCCCGCCGCCACCGTGCCCACCCCCACCTCGGCCACGAGCTTCACGTGGACGCGCGCCCGCGGGTTCGAGTTCTTCAGGTCGTGGATGAGCTGGGCGAGGTCCTCGATCGAGTAGATGTCGTGGTGCGGCGGCGGCGAGATCAGGGTCACCCCGGGGGTCGAGTAGCGGATCTTGGCGATGAACGGGTAGACCTTGAACCCGGGGAGCTGCCCGCCCTCGCCGGGCTTGGCCCCCTGCGCCATCTTGATCTGCAGGTCGTCGGCGTTCACCAGGTACTCGCTCGTGACCCCGAACCGCCCCGACGCGACCTGCTTGACGGCGCTGCGCCGCAGGTCGCCGTTCGGGTCGGGGGTGAACCGCGCCGGGTCCTCGCCCCCCTCGCCGGTGTTCGACTTCCCGCCGATGCGGTTCATGGCGATGGCCAGCGTCTCGTGGGCCTCGGCGCTGATCGAGCCGAACGACATCGCGCCGGTCGAGAACCGCTTGAAGATCGACTCCACCGGCTCGACCTCGTCGAGCGGGACCGGCGCGTCGCCCGGCCGCAGCCGGAACAGCCCGCGCAGGGTCGCCCGCTTGCGGTTCTGGTCGTTGACGAGCCGCGCGTAGTCGCGGTAGATGGCGTACTGCCCGCTGCGGGTGGCGTGCTGAAGCTTGTAGACGGTGTCCGGGTTGAACAGGTGGTACTCGCCGTCGCGCCGCCACTGGTACTCCCCGCCGCTGTCGAGCTCGTCGTTCTCGCCGCCGCGGGTCGGGAACGCGGCCCGGTGCCGCTGCGTCACCTCCGCCTCGACGGTGTCGATGCCGATGCCCTCCAGTCGTGACGCCGTCCACGTGAAGTAGCGGTCGACGAACGCCTTGTCGAGGCCCACCGCCT
The DNA here is from genome assembly GCA_965207615.1 of Vicinamibacterales bacterium. Lineage (GTDB taxonomy): Bacteria > Acidobacteriota > Vicinamibacteria > Vicinamibacterales > UBA8438 > JAJEEA01. The sequence continues at coordinate 3,644,497 of CBDBMZ010000003.1, read as the reverse complement.
CGAAGATCTGGGCCCCCCGGTAGCTCTGCAGGGTGGAGATGCCCATCTTCGACATCACCTTCAGCACCCCCTTGGTGAGGGCGAGAATGTGATGGCGGATGCCCTTCCCGGGGTCGACGCCGCCGACGTCTCCCCGCTCGATCATCTCCTCGATGGTCTCGAACGCGAGGTACGGGTTGATCGCCCCCGCGCCGTACCCGAGCAGCAGCGACATGTGGTGCGGCTCGCGGGGCTCGCCCGACTCGACGACGAGGGCGCAGCGGGTGCGGGTGCCCTCGCGCACGAGGTGGTGGTGCACGCCGGCGGTGGCGAGGAGGGCGGGAATCGGCGCATGGTCGGCGTCGACGCCGCGGTCGGAGAGCACGAGCAGCGCATGGCCCTCGGCGACGGCGGCGCTGGCGCGGCGGCACAGCTCGTCCATCGCCTTCGCGATGCCGCCCGCCTCGCGCGGGTCGAACAGGGTGGACAGGGTCGTCGCCCGTAGCGCGGGGTCCGGGTTGTGCCGGATGCGGGCCGTTTCGTCGTTGTCGAGAATCGGGTACTCGATGCGGATCTGGTGGCAGGACCCGGGCTCCGGCTTCAGCAGGTTGCGCTCGGCCCCCAGCGTCGAGCTCATGTCGGTGACGAGCTCCTCCCGGATGGCGTCGAGGGGGGGGTTGGTGACCTGCGCGAAGAGCTGCTTGAAGTAGTCGTAGAGCAGCCGCGGCCGGTCGGAGAGGACCGCGAGGGCGGTGTCGGTGCCCATCGACCCGACCGGTTCCACGCCCTGCGCGGCCATGGGGCCGAGCAGAATGCGCAGGTCCTCCTCGGTGTAGCCGAACGCGCGCTGGCGCCGCCGCAGCGACTCGCGGTCGACCGGCGCCGCCTCCGGGGCGGGCGGCAGGTCGTCGAGGTGCACGACCTCGGCGTCGAGCCACTCCTGGTACGGGTGCTCGGCCGCGAGCCCCGACTTGATCTCCTCGTCGTCGATGATGCGTCCCTGCGCGGTGTCGACGAGGAAGATCCGGCCCGGGTGCAGCCGCTCCTTGACGAGCACGTTCTCGGGCGGCACGTCGAGGACGCCGACCTCGGACGCCATCACCACCAGATCGTCCTTCGTGACGTAGTAGCGGGACGGGCGCAGCCCGTTGCGGTCGAGGACCGCCCCCACCACCGTGCCGTCGGTGAACGCGATCGACGCGGGGCCGTCCCACGGCTCCATCAGGGTCGAGTGGTACTCGTAGAACGCCCGCCGGTCGGCCGCCATCGACTCGTGCTTCCGCCACGGCTCCGGGATCATCATCAGCACCGCGTGGGGCAGCGACCGGCCGGTCATGGCCAGGAACTCGAGCACGTTGTCGAAGGTCGCGGTGTCGCTCTGGTTCTCCTTGATGATGGGGAAAAGCTTCTGCAGGTCGTCGCCCAGCAGATCCGACTCGCACAGGGCCTCGCGCGCCCGCATCCAGTTGATGTTGCCGCGCAGGGTGTTGATCTCGCCGTTGTGGGCGATGTAGCGGTAGGGGTGCGACAGCGGCCACGACGGGAAGGTGTTGGTGCTGAAGCGCGAGTGGACGAGCCCGATCGCCGACTCGAGGTCGGGATCCACCAGGTCCGGGAACATGGTGGTGACCTGGTCGGCGATGAGCATGCCCTTGTAGACGATGGTCTGCGACGACAGGCTGGCCGCGTAGAACGCGTCGGGGGCCTCGAGGCCGAGGCCGTCCACGGCGTTCTCGACGCGCCGGCGGATGACGTAGAGCTTGCGCTCGAACCGGGGCTGCGCGTCGGGGCCGTCCCCCATGTCGGGGCCGCGTCCGATGAACACCTGCCGGATGACCGGCTCGCCCCGGCGCGCGGTGGCGCCCAGCGGGCTGCTGTCGGTGGGGACGTCCCGCCAGCCCAGCAGGGCCTGACCCTCCTCGTCGACGACGCGCTCGATCAGCTCCTCGACGCGGCGCCGCTCGTCCGCCGGCCGCGGGAGGAACAGCATGCCCACGCCGTACCGCCCCTCCGGGGGCAGGGCGAACCCCAGGGCCGCCGTCTCGCGGCGCAGGAACCGGTCGGGGACCTGCAGCAGCAGCCCCGCCCCGTCCCCGGTGTTGGGCTCGCACCCGCAGGCGCCGCGATGGAGCAGGTTGATCCCGATCTCCAGGGCCTGATCGACGAGCTTGCGCGAGCGCCGCCCCCGGATGTGGACCACGAACCCCACGCCGCAGGAGTCGTGCTCGAACCGGGGGTCGTAGAGCCCCCGGCCCAACGTATGCGGCGGCCGTCTCTCGGATCCGCTCATGGGTTCGCTCCCTGTGGGTCGGGGCCCGCCGTCAGCACGGCGGGGGGCTGCCCGCCGCGGGCTCTCGCGGTCCGGCGGGGGGCTGCCGCTTCCGGCGTGCGGTCCGGTGCCGGCGCCGCCGCCGGCGACGATGGCGTATCGGCGCCGAGCAGCTCGATGAACGCGGTGACGGCGGGGTTCAACCGTCGATTGCTTCTGTGGACGATGCTCAGCGGCCGCACCAGCGGCGGCTCCCCCGCCGGCAGCACGAGGGGCGCCTGCACGAGGGTCCCGCGCCGCACCTCGCGCCGCAGGGTCGGCTCCGGCAGGATCGCGATGCCCGCCTCCTCGTCGACCGCCTGCTTGATGGTCTCGATGTTGTCGAACTCCGCCGTCACCGTCACCTCGACCCGGTGGCGCCGCAGGAACCGGTCGACGGCGCGGCGGACCGGCAGCTTCCGGTCGAAGGCCACGAAGCGCTCGCCCGCGAGGTCCGCGGGCCGGACCCCGCCCCCCTCCGCCGCGAGGTTCGCGAAGCGGTGCGCGGGGGGGCAGGCCACGACCATCGACTGCCGCTTCCACGGGATGACCGCGAGCTCGCGCCGTTGGGTGACGAACGAGATCAGGCCCAGGTCGCACCGGTCGCTGAGCACCTGCTCGCAGATCTCGCCGGGGTGCATGTACTGCAGGTCGACCTCGGCCCCCGGCGCCGCGGCGCGGAGCCGGTCCACGTACTGGGTCAACTGGTGGATGCCCACCGAGTAGATGGTCGCGAGCCGGACCGTCCGGCCCGACGGGTTCTGCCGGTGCCGCACCGCCGCTTCCAGCTCCTGATAGCGCTCGACGAGCTCCTGGCAGCCCTTGAAGAAGAGCCGGCCCTCCGGAGTCAGCTTCCACGGCCGCTTGGACCGGTCGATGAGCTGGGCGCCGAGGTGCCTCTCGAGCTGGCGCACCGCCTGGCTCGCGGCCGACTGGCTGACCGAGCTGGCCCTCGCGCCTCGCGAGAAGCTCTGATGACGCACTACGTCGCAGAAGATGCGCAGCGTTTCGACGTGCATGAACCGAGCAATATAGCACAGACGGCTAATAGCGAGCCATTGCGATATTAGTAATGCTAATGTCCATGCGGGCGGCCCGCCGGGCTGCGGAACGGCGGTCGCTACATCTCCGCGATCTCCGCGGCAACCTCGTCACACTCGGGACGGGCGAGGGCGCCGGCGGGTGGCACGCGTTGGCGGACGGCAAGATGCCGTGCGACGGGTGTGTCGACGCCGTCTGTGGAACGCGGGCGACCGCGGACTGCCGCCGTCGACGTGTCGGGTTGGCAGGCAGCGCCGAATCGGACGACGGCTGGCCGGTGCTGATGGACAGCCCACCAGAGCAGCGAGTGTCAGGTAACAGGCAGCGCCGAATCGGACGACGGCGGGGTCTCCGCCGCGGGCCGTTCAGGAACCGGTCCCTGCGTCCAGGCGTCCAGCGGAGCCCGCCGTCCTGTGCGACAGGACCAGCGGCCGGCCGTTCAGGAGCCGGTGCCCGTGTCCAGGCGTCCGGCGAGGGCCTCGATGGGCGCCCCGGCGGCGGTGCGCGCGTGGATGCCGAAGCGCGTTCCCGGTCCGGCGCGGGGGGTCAGGGTCCAGGGGGCGCCGTCCGACAGGGTCGCGAGGAACGACTCGAATGCGGGCCGGACGGCCGACAGGGTCTCGGGCGTGTTCGGGGCGAGGAGCCGGTCGTTGGCGACCCAGTCGATCTCGTCGCCGCGGAAGCGGATCGGCCCGGGCAGGGTCGCGTCGCTCTCGAGCAGCCGGGCGGCGCGGACGAGCATGCCCGCCACGGTCCGCAGCCGCGTCTCGAGCGCCCCGTCCAGCGGCTGCGTCCGCACGTACTGCAGCCCCAGCCGATCGTCGCCGCGGTCGAGCACGTACCGGCCCTCGTGACCCACGAGGAGCACCAGGGGACCGGTGGGGAGGTGGGTGTAGTCGGCGACGTCGATCAGCATCCCGTCGACCGCCCGGGTCTGGATCCAGCGATGGAACACGGGAATGACGTCGCGCGGCGAGAGCACCGCCTCGTCGTCCAGGAAGGCCTTCAGGCCGATGCGCTGCACGGCGGCGGCGTCGGGCGGGGCGGCCGCGGCGCTCACGCGGGACTCCCGGTGAGGGCCGCCTCGCCCGCCGCCGCCGCGACCGGCGCCGGCGCGCCGGCGAGCCGCGCCTGGCAGGCGTGGGTGGCCTCGAGGAAGAGCTGGGCCTCCTCGATCGACTGCCGCACGGTGTCGACGCCGGCCGGGGGCCCGGTGCGCGCGTGCCGCCGGAACAGATACTGGGCGAACTTGCCGCCCGCGAACCGGTCGAGGAAGACCCCGGTGTCGAAGAAGCGGGTCCGGAACTCGCCCACGATGCGGTCGGGGTCGTCCGGGACGTCGATGAACTCGGTCTTGACCAGCCCTCGCGCCGCCTGCAGCATCGCCGCGTAGGCGAGCCCGTCCGCCGTGCCCACGTTGCCCGCCTCGAGCTGGAGCTGGGCCTCGAAGACCTGGCTGTCGGCCCCCGCGAGGTCGAACTCGGTCAGGCTCACCACCTCGCCCGCGCACTCGCCGATGCCCATGTCGCCGATGCCGAACTCGCGCGGGTCGCCCCAGTCGCGGTAGTGGTCGGGCGCGACCTCGTAGTCGGGCACCGCCATCAGGTCCTGGAGCATCTCGCGCAGCGCGCGCTTGCCGATGCGGGTCGTGAACGCGTGGAACGTCTCGTCGGCCCGGCGCTCCGCGACGAAGCGATCGGTGATGCGCCTGACCACTTCCGGGATCTCGCGGGCCGGCACCGCGCCGATGGCGAGCCCGTAGGCCCCCGCGTTCTCCACCCACTTGCCGCCGAGCACGACCTGGAAGTGCGGGACGACGCGCCCGTGCACGTGCCGGCTCACGCCGTAGAACCCGAGGTCGCTGACGTGGTGCTGGCCGCACGAGTTGAAGCAGCCGCTGATCTTGATGCGCAGGCCGCGGACCGCGTCGTCCAGGGTGTCGAGCTGCCCCCGCACCTGCCGCTCGAGCTCGGCCGCGAGCCCCCGCGACGAGGCGATGCCGAGCTTGCAGGTGTCGGTGCCGGGGCAGGCGGTGATGTCGCCGATCGACTGCGCGCCGGGCCGCGCCAGGCCGAGGGCGTGGAGCTCCCGATGGAGCGCCGGCAGGTCCGACTCGCGCACCCACCGCAGTACGATGTTCTGCTCGACGGTGGTGCGGACGGTGTCGCCGACGTAGCGGCGGGCGACGTCGGCGAGTCCCCGGAGCTGGTCGCCGTCGATGTCGCCGAGAGGCAGGCTGACCGTGACGACGGCGTGGCCCGGCTGGCGCTGCCGGTAGACGTTCGAGCGCGACCACGCCGCGAAGCCCGACCCGTCCGGCCCGCCGTCGAGGGGCTCGCCGCCCTTCAGCGGCTGTTCGTCCGTCGACGCGAGGTCCGCGAGATGGGCGGTCCAGCGCTCGTCGTGGGCGAGGCCCAGGCGCTCCTCCTCGACGAGCCGCCGGAACTCGTCGATGCCGAGCTTGGCGACGAGGAACTTGATGCGGGCGCGGGCCCGGTTGCGCTTCTCGCCGAGCCGCGCGAACACCCGCGAGATCGCCTGCAGCGTCGGCAGCACCTCGGCCTCGGCCATGAACGGATCGAAGAGCTTCGCCTCGTGGGGCACCGCGCCGAGGCCCCCCCCCACGTGGACCTCGAACCCGCGCTCGGTCCCCGCGGCGGTCTCGCGGGTGACCGCGATCGCCCCGAAGTCGTGCATGTTGACGAGGCCGCACGCGTGCTGCCGGCACCCCGAGAAGGCCACCTTGAACTTGCGGCCGAAGTCCTGGGCGTCGGGGTGCCCGAGGAGGAACCGCATGGACGCGCAGGCGTAGGGGGTCACGTCGAAGGTCTCGTCGCGGCAGACCCCCGCGAGCGGGCAGGCGGTGACGTTGCGGACGGTGTTGCCGCACGCTTCGCGGGTGGTGATGCCCACCGCCGCGAGCCGGCGCATCAGCGAGGGGGTGTCGTCGACGTGGACGAAGTGGAGCTGCACGTCCTGCCGGGTGGTGATGTGGCAGATGCCGTCGCTGTACTCCTCGGCGAGGTCGGCGAGGGTTTCCATCTGCTCGGCCGTCAGCCCCCCGAACGGGATCTTGATCCGCTGCATGCCGGGGGCGTCCCACACCGTGTCGGGGCCCTTGGTCAGCCCGTTCGAGGGGAACGCGAGGGTCTTGACCCCGTTCCCGTCGTTCCGCTGCCCGTTGTCGTAGCGCTGCCCGTAGGCCCCGCGCCGCAGGCGGGTCTCTGCGAACACCTTGTCGTCGATGCGGCCCTGGCGCTTCAGGGCGATCTGGTTCTCGAAGGTGTCGATCTCCCGCCCCAGCTCCGCCGGGATGCGATCGCCGAGTCTTTCCTTCCAGGTCATCTCGAGCTCCACCCGTTTCCGGCAGCCCGCGGCGCGATCCCCGCTGCATTCGAGCGGCGACGCCTCCTGCCTGACTCCGCTGTTCGTCCGCTGCCCGCGCCCAATCTCGGGGTTCCGCCGCGGGGCGCCGGGGAGGTCCCGACGTCGCTCGCGGCCACGGCGCGTTCCTTGCCGGTCATCACGAGCTCCGGCCCTCCCGTTCGACCGCCGCCGCCGTGTCCGGCCGGGTCTCGTCGAGCATCGCGCGCAGTTCGACGACGCTGCCGACGACGAGGGTCCCGGGCGTGCCCTCGGCGGCCGGGTGCGGGGCCGTCCCCAGCTCGCCCAGCGTCCCGGCCCAGACCCGGGTCCGGGGCGAGACGGTGGCGCACACGATGGCGGCCGGGGTGTCGGCCGGCCAGCCGCGGTCGAGCAGGCAGGCGGCCACCGCGGCGCGGCGGGCCAGCCCCATCAGCACCACGACGGTCAGCGAGCCGGGCGGCAGCGCGCCGAGCACCGGCCGGAAGCTGGACTCGTGGTGGCCGGACACCACCGCGAACCCCGAAGCCGCCCCGCGATGGGTCATGGGAATGCCGGCGAGGGCCGGGGCGGTGACGGCGGTGGTCAGCCCCGGCACGACCTCGAACCCGATGCCCGCCGCCCGCAGGGCCAGGGCTTCCTCTCCGCCCCGCCCCAGCACGTAGGGGTCGCCGGCCTTCAACCTGACCACGCGGCGCCCCCGGCGGGCGGCACGGACCAGGAGACGGATGATGGTGTCCTGGCGCACCGACCGGCGGCCCGCCCGCTTGCCGACGCAGAAGCACTGCGCCCCGCGCGCGAGCGCCACGATTTCGGGCGCCACGAGCGCGTCGTAGAGCACCAGGTCGGCCCTCTGGAGCCGGTCCAGGGCCTGCATCGTCAACAGGTCCGGGTCTCCCGGGCCCGCCCCGACGAGCGACACGAACCCCGGGGTCGGGTCGGATCCCCGGTCAAAGCCCCCGGTGTCGGTCTCCGGTTGCCGGACCCCGGTCGCCGGTCGAGGCTGCGCCGCCGGTTGCTGCGGTCGAGGTCTCATCTGTTCAATCTTCTCGGCCGACCTCACTTGCGGTCGACCTCTCGGCCGTCGCCTTCCTCATTCGGTCGACGTCCGATCGCCGTACAGGGCGGCCAGCGCGCGTACGAGCAACGGCCGCCGCCGTTCCATCGGCACGCGTCGGGCGAGCCATCCTGCCCGCTCGTCGTCCGCGGCGGCCAGCCACCGCCGCACCTCGTCCTCGGGCAGCAGCGCCTCGAGCGCCTCCCGGATCAGCCCGGCCAGGGCCGGGGCCCGGCCGTCGGTCGAGATCGCCGCGGTGACGCCGCCCCGGCGGACCACGCCGCCGAGATAGAGGCTCGCGTGCGCCGGGTCGTCCACCGCGTTGACGAACAGGCGCCGCTCGTCGGCCGCCGCCGCGACCTCGCGGTTGACCTCGGGGGGCGCCGCCGCCACCGCGAGCCACGCCCCGTCGAGGTCCGACGCCCGGAACCGGCGGCGGCGGACGTCCACGCCGCTCGCCGCGATGGCGTCCCCGACCTCCGGAGCCACCACGGTCACCCTGGCCCCCGCGTCGAGCAGCCCCCGCAGCTTCGACGCCGCCACCGGCCCGCCGCCGACCACCGTGACCGCCCGGCCCGCCAGCTTCAGGAACGCCGGAAAGAGCGGCGGCGCCGCATCGGTCATGGATCCCCGCCCGGAACGATGTCGCCGGTGGCTCCGACTGCCGCCCGCCGGCCTCCGGCAACTCGGCCGCGGCGGCGGCCCACAACGAAAAAAGCCCGGAGCCTTGCGGCCCCGGGCTTTCGGTCTCTCGCGCTGGTGCTTGCTGTTCTCTTGTCAGCGTCTGTGCGTCACCTCACACGACCGTCAGCATCGGGGCCTCGGCGGCCACCGGACAACAGCAGCAACAACAGGCGGTCCGTGTGTGCGACGTCACGACAGTGAGACTGTATCCCGGCCGGCCCATGGAGTCAAGATGGTCGTCCGGAGACCGGCGTCACGTTTGGTCACTCCTTCCTCACGGGCCGATAGACTGGAAGCGCCATGGTGACGATGGAATCCGTCAACGACGTGGTGCTGCGCGCTGCCGCGGCGGTGCGGCAGCGCTATGACGCCGGCGACACCTGGGTGCGCACGAAGGCCGACGGGTCGCCGGTGACCGGCGTCGACCTCGCGGCCGACGCGATCCTGCGCGACGGGTTGAACGCACTGGACCCCAGGATCCCCTATCTGTCCGAGGAGCACGAGATAGCGCCCTACGAGGTGCGGCGAAGGTGGTCCCGCTACTGGCTGGTCGATCCCCTCGACGGGACGAAGGAGTTCGTCGACCGCACCGGCGAGTTCACCGTCAACGTGGCGTTGATCGAGGATGGCGAGCCGACCCTCGGCGTGGTGGCGGCGCCCGCCGCGGGGCTCCTGTACTACGCCCGCGCCGGGGAAGGCGCGTGGAAACGCGAGGGAGACGGCCCGCCTCGGCGCCTGCGGTCGACCCTTTCCGGCCCGTCCGATCCGCTCCGTGTCGTCGAGAGCCGGTCGCACCCCAGCGCCGCCCTCGAGGCGTTTCTCGAGCCCCTGAACGTGGTGGAGCGGATCAAGAGCGGCAGTTCGCTGAAGTTCTGCGTGGTCGCCGAGGGACGGGCGGACGTCTACCCGCGGCTCGGGCCGACCATGGAGTGGGACGTGGCCGCCGGCGACTGCGTCCACCGTAACTCCGGTCACCCGGAGCCCCATCCTGGCACCTTGCGCTACAACAAGCCGTCTCTGAGAAACGGCAGCTTCGTGGTGGGGTTGCGCCCGGGAACCTACGTGATGCCGGACGATTGATCGATCCCGGGACCCTCGCGTGAGATTGGCCCTGGGGACCTCATTGCCCGGGTTTCCGGTCCACGGATCGATCGACTCGACATCGAAGGGCACGAAGTGCGCCGTGTTGCGGGTTGCCACGGTGAGAGATTCCGCCTCGGCGGTCCCGGCGATCAGCGCGTCGGCCATCTGCGTAGGAGGTGGGTTCGACCACCGTCCCCGGCCTGCCGAACGTCGCCTGCGGCTCCTCGATGCCGGCATGGGCGCGTCGGGTCGGCCTCGGCGGTTCACGCGTCGGGGCCGCGCCGACGCCACCACGCCGCGGCGAGGCTGCCGACCAGGGAGTGGAAGACGCTGGCGATGGCGCTGGGGACCGCGACCAGGGGGTTGGCGAAGTTCTGCTGGGCGAGGACGACGCCGAGCCCGGTGTTCTGCATCCCGACCTCGATGGACACCGTGCGCGCCGCCACCTCGCGCCGCAGGGCGAGCCGGCCCGCGAGGTAGCCGAGGAGGAAGCCGAGGGAGTGCAGGGTGACGACCGCGAGCACCAGCCGCGGGCCCGCCTCGATGATGCGCTCGCGGCCGCCGCCGACGACCGAGCCGACGATGAGGCTGATGGCGACGATGGCCACGAGCGGCGCGACCGGCAGCACGCGGTCGACGGCGCGGGGGAAGCGCCACTTGAGCAGCGCCCCCGCCGTGACCGGCACGATGACGACCTGGACGGTGCTGAGCAGCAGCCCGGCCGCGGGGACGTCGACGCGGCTGCCGGCGAGCAGGGCGGTCAGGAACGGCGTCATCAGCACGGCCAGCAGGGTGGAGAGAGCGGTCAGCGTCACCGAGAGCGCCACGTCGGCCCGGGCGAGGTAGGCGATGACGTTGGAGGCGGTGCCGCCGGGGCAGCACGAGACGAGCACGAGGCCCACCGCGAACGGCGTCGGCAGGGCGAAGAGATACCCCAGGCCCCAGCCCAGGGCGGGCATGACCGTGTACTGCAGGACCACCCCCGGCAGCACCCGGGCGCGCTCGCGCCCCACCCGGCGGAAGTCGTCGAACCCGAGGGTCATGCCCATGCTGAGCATGATGACGCCGAGGCCGACGGTGATCAGGGGGCCGCTGAACCAGGTGAACCAGTCGGGCCGAATCAGGGCCGCGACTCCCGCGCCCAGAACCCACAGGGGGAACGCCGAGGTCAGCCGGGAGAGGACGCCTGTCACGGGCCGATTCCCCCGCGCGCTACGGCAGGGCCGCCACCACCGCCTGGAGCTCGTCGTAGTCGGGCTCGACGCGCAGGCTCTCGCCGACCCAGTGGTGCCGCACCACGCCCTCCCTGTCGACGACGGTCACCGCGCGGTTGGCGCAGACGTAGCCGTCCAGTCCGGCGAGGTCGGGGAACGCGACCCCGTAGGCGGTCACCACCTCCCGGCTGTAGTCGCTCAGAAAGGTGTACCCGACGTCGTGCGCCGCCTTCCACGCCGCCTGCACGAAGGGCGGGTCGACGGTGATGCCGACGATCTCCGCGTCGAGGGCGCTGAACCGGTCGAGGCGGTCGCGCAGGGCGCACATCTCCGTCGTGCAGACCGGCGTGAAGGCCCCGGGGAAGAAGACGAGCACGACGTTGCGGCCCCGGTAGTCGCGCAGGCTCCGTCGTTGCTGCGGGGTCTCGTGCAGGGTGAAGTCGGGGGCGGGCTGTCCGACGACGATGGCCATCGAGCGATCTCCTCCGGGTTGCGGTGACAAGAACCACCGAATGGTACCAGTTGCCGGGGGGCCTGCAAGCGGGTCTTGGCACGCCTCCTGCAATGCCTCTGGCGTGAGGCTCGGCCGGTCGGCCGGGCATGTTAGCATCGGTTCGAGCCGCACCCCGGCCCCGCGCGCCTGAGACGGGCGGGTTTGGGGTTGCGCTCGGCAGGAACTGGAGACTCGGATGTCCCCCACCGTGCTGGTGGCGAATGCCGCCCCATCCATATCCATCGAGCTCGGCGCCGCGGTATCGTGGCTGCTCGGGGCCCTCGTGGTCCTCTTCGGCATCATCGCATGGTTCCTGCGACGGGAGATCACGCGCAACGACGAGGCCCACCGGGAGCTTCGAGCGGACGTCAAGGTGGTCGAGACGGACGTCAAGAAGCTGCTGGCGGGAGACGTTCCCTGGGTCGCGGCCATCGACTCGAGGTTCGCGGCCATCGACTCGAGGTTCGCGACCATGGACTCGAGGTTCGTGGCGATCGACTCGAGGTTCGCGGCCATCGACTCGAAGCTCGCGACCATCGACTCGAGGTTCGTGGCCATCGACTCGAAGCTCGCGGGCCTCGGCGAGCTGATGTCGAGGTGGGCGCCCGCCGGCGGCAACGAGCAACCGTCGGAATGAGCTCCGGACACTCAGCCCATCTCGTCGCCCGCAAGGGCGGGCCCTCGCCGACCAGTTCGCCGCGCCGGTCCGCGCGCGGAAATCGCCGATGACTTCCGACGACCGTTTCCGGCGCGCCATCGAGCGCTTCGACGCCGCGAACGCGGAAGATCCGAACCGCGAGCTCGCGGACGGGGTCGATCAGCCGAAGGAGCTGGTCTACGCCCGGCGCATGACCGCCCGCCTCGACCGGTTCCGGCCCGACGCGCCGGAGGCAGTGCGGCTCGCCGCCCGCTGCCAGCACATCCGGCGCTGGACGCATCCCCGCACCGACTACCCGGCCGGCCGCGAGGGCTATCGCCGGTGGCGCACCGACCTCGCCCGCTTCCACGCCGAGACGGCGGGCGCCGTTCTGCGCGACGTGGGCTACGGCGACGACGTCGTGGCGCGGGTCGGGTCGCTGCTCCGCAAGGAGCGGCTGAAGGCCGACCCCGACGTGCAGCTCCTCGAGGACGTGATCTGCCTGGTCTTCATCGAGCACTATCTCGCCGGCTTCGCGCCGAAGCACGACGAGGAGACCCTCGCCGGGGTGCTCCGCAAGACGTGGCGCAAGATGTCCGAGGACGGACGCCGCGCCGCCCTCGCCCTCGGCCTGCCCGCCGATCTGCGGGTCGTCGTCGAGCGGGCGGTGGCATCACCCGCCGAGTGACACTGACCGGCACGCGCCGCGCCCGCTGCATCCCGCCGGGGTCCTCCTCGTCCCGGCCGGACCGCTGGCGTCAACGGCTCGGTGACACGGCGCCGGCCGGGTCGGGCGCCGGCGCCGGCTCGGCTGCCGGCGGGCGAACGACTCTCGTGGTGAAGGCGAGCAGGAACAGGACCCCCGCGAGACGCCCGCCCATGATCGCGGTCGCCGCCCCCACCGCGCCGACCCACGACAGCATCTGGGTGGTGATCGTGAGCAGCAGGACGACCACCGCGACCTCGAAGATCCCCGCCCACGTGATCGGCGCGGTCTGGCGGGCGTGGACGAGCACCGCGCGCTGAAAGCAGATCCACACCGACCCGGCCGGGAGCAGGGCCAGGATCTGCGCCGGCAGCAGCGCGAACGCCGCCAGCTCCGGCGGCAGGCCGGACACGCCCTCGAACCACACCACAGCCAGGGGCGTGAAGACGATGAGCCCGAGGCCGCCGGCCGCGAACCCCGCCAGCATCCACCCGAAGTTGCGGATGGGGCGGTACTGCTCCCACCGGTCGCCGAACAGGGCGATGCCCACCTCCTGAAACGACAGCCCGAGCGCGCGGAAGAGGAACGTCAGCCCGTGGATGACGGGCAGGACGGCCAGCGACTCCAGGGCGTACCGGCTCTGGCCGACGAAGAAGGTCACCGCCGGCTGTACCGCCATCGCCAGGAGCGACGTCATGGCCAGGGGCACGTAGAAACGGAAGATGGCCGGCATCGTCAACGCGGTCGCTCGTCGAGGCGGGCCCGGGAGACCCTGCGGTGCCGGCCGCGCCGACGCGCGCACGTCCGTCGCCGCGGGTTCCGGGGCCGCACGGGCAGCCGGGCTGGAACTTGCCGCGCCGGATAGTGCTGCGCTGGAATCGGTCGCCGCGGGGTCCAGGTCCGCCGCCGCGGACGCAGCCGCGGGGTGTTCGGCCGTTGCGGCGTCGGCCCCCGCCGAGCCGGCCGCGCCGGAAGCAACCGCCGCGCGAGGCGGCGTGCCGGCCCGCAGCTCCGCCACGACGCCCCGGGTCATGATGCGGCTGGCCACCGCCTCGACGACGACCCCGGTGGCGAGCGCGAGGGTCCCCACGTGAACGCCCTGCAGTCCGGGCACCCGCGCCGCGGCGAGGGCGACCGCGCTCATCGCCGCGAGCCGCACGGCGGTGCCGTAGGTGACGAGGCGGGTCAGGTGGCGGCGGATCAGCAGCCCCTGCCGGAACCGCCGGTACCCGATGGCGATGGGCCACGGCAGCATGATCGCCAGCCCGTGATGGGTCAGTCGGGCCACGTCCGGCGGCAGCCCGAGGAGCGACAGGGCGAGCCAGTCGAACACCGGCGGCAGCACCGCGACCACCTGCACGAGGGTCAGCGCCGCCGCCAGCGTGTAGGTGAAGCGCCGCAGCGCCGCGTAGCTCGCGGCGTCGGTGACGAGCGCGGTCGAGGCGGCCATCAGCATGATGACCGGCGCCTCGATGATGATGGCGAGCGCGAACGCCACCCCGAACGCGGCGAGGTTCTCGGTGGGCTGCTCCAGCCGGGCGATGATCGCGGCCAGGTACGGGCCCTCCGCCGCCATCATCAGCCAGGTGCCGGCGAGGGGCATCCAGAACGCCGCGATCCGGGGATAGGTCAGGGGCTCGGGGGGCACGGCAAACGGCCCATGTTACCCCGCCGCGCCCGCTCGTGGGATCATTCGGCCCGTGCCCGAATCACCGTCGTCGGAGGGCGGCGACCCCCGCGCTCCCTCCCGGCGAGCCGACACCCCCATGAGGCTCATCGGCGAGACCGCCGGCGTGCTGGTGCTCGCGTGCGCCCTCTTCGCGCTGGCGGGCAGCCTGGGCATGCTGTTCTGGTGGCTCGTGGTGTTCCTCTCGCGGGGCATTTGACGGTCTGCCCGCTCGCGGGGGGGAACCCGACCTGTCGGCCGGCCGGAAGCACTCGCCGGGCGGCACGCCCCGGAACGACGGACGGTTCCTGCTCCCCACCCCGGCGACCCCGCGGGGAGCCTTCGGCCGCTGGTAGGATCACGCCATGGACGAGCAGGCTGCCCGCGAGGTGATCGCCGGGGCGTCGAGCATCGTCGGCTTCACCGGCGCGGGCATCTCGACCGAGTCGGGGGTGCCGGACTTCCGGAGCCCGAACGGCGTGTGGGCGCGGAACCGGACCGTCGATTTCCAGGAGTTCGTGTCGAGCGAGGCGGGCCGCGTCGAGTACTGGCGCCAGAAGGCGGAGGCGTGGCCGGCCATGCGCGAGGCGAAGCCCAACGCGGGGCACCAGGCGTTCGTCGAGCTGCACCGGCAGGGCCGGCTGCTGGCCCTGATCACCCAGAACATCGAGCGGCTGCACCAGCGGTCGGGACTGCCGGCCGAGACGGTGCTGGAGCTGCACGGCACCACCACCGAGGCCGTGTGCCTGAGTTGCGGAGACCGGATCACGTCGGACGAGGCGTGCCGCCGCATCGAGGCGGGCGAGCGGGCGCCGCGCTGCCGCGGGTGCGGCGGGTTGCTCAAGCCCGCGACGATCTCCTTCGGTCAGGCCATGCCCCTCGACGTCATGGCGCAGGCCCAGGAGGCGGCCGAGACCTGTGACCTGCTCATCGCGGTCGGTTCGTCGCTGGTGGTCGAGCCCGCGGCGTCGATCCCCCGTCTCGCGAAGGCGGCGGGGGCGCGCCTCGTCATCGTCAACCGGGAGCCGACCCCGCTGGACGGCATCGCCGACGCCGTCGTCCGCGGCGAGATCGGCGTGGTCCTGCCCGGGCTCGTCGGCGCGGACGGCTGACCGAAACCTGGCGGGGCCCGCGGCCTTCGGCAACCCGCGACGGCTGGCAGAGAGGTTGAGCAGATGCGATTTCCATGTTTTCCCGCGGCGGTCGCAGCCGTCTTCCTGATGGTGGGGTCGACCCGGCCCGCGCACGGGCAGGAGGTGACTACGCGCGATCTCGAGCAGGCCGCCGGCGACACCTCGTCGTGGCTGATGTACGGCCGCGACTACCACGGTCACCGTTTCGTGGAGCTGGACGAGATCACCCCGGACAACGTGGACCGGCTCCACCCGGCCTGGGTGTTCGCGACCGGGGGCGAGAACCGCGGCCTGGAGGCCACCCCGCTGGTGCACGAGGGCGTCATCTACCTGTCTGCCGACGAGTCGCGCGTCTTCGCCATCGACGCCCGCACCGGCGCGAGGCGGTGGGGCTTCGAGCCGGAGATGTCCGACGAGGTCGAGCGGGTCTACTGCTGCGGGTCGAACAACCGGGGCGTCGCGCTGTACGGCGAGCTGGTCTACGTCGGCACCATGGACGCCCGGCTGTTCGCGCTCCACCGCGACACCGGGGCCGTCGCGTGGGAGGCCGAGGTCGTCGACTGGCGGCAGGGCTACAGCATCACCGGCGCTCCGCTCGTCGTCAACGGCCTCGTCCTCACCGGGGTGGCGGGCGGCGAGTACGGCATCCGCGGCTTCGTCAAGGCCTACGACGCGATGACCGGCGAGCCGCGCTGGACCACCTACACCATTCCCGGCCCCGGCGAGCCCGGCAACGAGACCTGGCCCGGCGACACCTGGCGGCACGGCGGCGCCCCGACCTGGACGACCGGCGCCTACGACCCCGAGCTGAATCTCGTCTACTGGAACACCGGGAACGCCGCCCCCTGGAACTGCCACGTGCGGAAGGGCGACAACCAGTGGTCGGCCGCGACCGTGGCCCTCGACGCCGACGACGGGGCCATCCGCTGGGGCTACCAGTACACCCCCTGGGACTGCTGGGACTACGACGCGGTGAGCACGCCCGTGCTCGCGGACGTGACCCTCCGCGGCCACGGGCCCGTCAAGGCCCTCTTCCACCACGACAAGAACGGCTTCTTCTACGCCCTCGATCGCACCGACGGCCGCTTCCTCTACGGCGAGCCCATCGTGCCCGGCATCAACTGGGCCTTCGGGCTCGACCCCGAGACCGGGCGCCCGCGGGTGAACCCCGACATGCTGGCGCAGTCCGGCGGGCCCGAGGTGGGGCCCATCATCCCCAGCCTCGAGGGCGCCATCGACTGGCAGCCGCTCGCCTACAACCCCGACCTCGGCGCCCTCTACTTCATGTCCAACCAGTGGGCGATGGGCTACCGGTTCTGGGCCGAGGACGAGTTCGAGCCGCCGACCAACGGCGAGGCGTACCTCGGCGGCGACTACCAGCAGTACCTGACGAGCGACAACCCCGGCAACTTCGTCGGCTTCGACGTGGTCGAGCAGGAGGTGCTGTGGCGCGTGGTCAGCCCCGCCCCGTTCTGGGCCGGCGCGGTGGCCACCTCGAGCGGCCTGGTGTTCACCGGCGACATGCGCGGCTACTTCATGGCCATCGACGCCCGTAGCGGCGAGGTGCTGTGGCGCTTCCAGACCGGCTCCGGCATCATCGGCAGCCCCGTCACCTACGAGCTCGATGGGACGCAGTACCTGGCGGTGCCGTCCGGCGGCATCGGCGGCGACATGACCTTCTACTACACGGAGCCGAAAGCCGGGAACCTGTGGGTGTTCGCGCTCGACGGGGGACCGCGCGCCGTGCAGCCGGGCACCAACCTGACGCTGTTGCCGGGCGGCCTGCCCCGCGTCGGCGAGCCTGGCCACACCCTCGGCGGCCGCGTCCTGCCGGGCTACGGCTTCGAGCCCACCGAGGGCGGCGAGCCGATCGCGGCGCCGGCTCCCGTTCTCGGCGCCCCGCCGGCGCCCGGGGACGCGGTCAACCCCGTGCTCGGCGACGAGGCCGCGATCGCGGCCGGCGAGCGCATCTACCGCGCGCGCTGCGTCGTCTGCCACCGCGCCGGCGGCGGCGCGAGCCCGAACCTGTTCAGGACCGGACTGTCCACGGGCCGGTTTCTCGACGCGGTCTCGCGGGGTCGCGACGGCACGAACATGCCCGCCTTCGGCGAGCTGCTCTCGCAGGACGAGATCTGGCAGGTGCACGCCTTCCTGATGTCGCGCGACGGGCTGTGAGGCCCGGGCAGCTCCCGGACAGCCGGGCTCGCTGAGAATCGACGCTGAAGCAAGGCGCCCGACGGTCATCCGTTCACATGCGCAGCACGTTCATATCCGCGATCAGGTTGCGGCCTCGGTGAAAGCCCCGGGCGGCAATCAGTGTGAGTGCTCGTCGCGCACAGTCCAGATCGGCCTCGGAGGCGACGCGAAGCAGTGCCCTCAAGTCGACGAGATCCTGCGGGCGGGTCACGTCGTCGCGGGAGAGCACCTTGAGTGCAATCAGGTGCCCCGTCGTGGCGACGCGCATCGACAGACGTGGCAGGAGGACGAGGATCTCCGCCTCGGTCACGATCTCCGGTTCGATCCCGGACGAGGCGAACAACAGATCGACGACGGGTGCACGCGGCGCGCGCGAGCGTACGACGCGGACGGTCGCGAGTCGTCCGGCGGCCTCCTGCTCGACGACGGACTCGATGCGGTAGTCCAGCCTCCGAAGGGTGTGAACCAGGGCTTCGGCCTCCGCGTCGTTCGCCACGGCGACCGCCAGGTCCGCATCTCGAGTGAATCGCGGTTCGGTTCTTGCGGAAACCGCCAAGCCGCCAATCAACGCGAACGAGACCCGGGCGCGCGTGAGGTCGGCGTCAATCCGATGCAGGACCTCTTCGAGCGAGGTCCCTGCACCGGTCGGCCCAGGCGATTCGTGGTCCGGGGCTGTCACCCGATTCTGCTCCCGGTCGGTCGAGGAGCCATCGTTGAAGTTGTCGCTCGAGCTCCTCCGCGCTCGCACCCGGCTGACTTCTTCGGAGATTCTGGTACTTCAGCTTCAGTCCCGCGTCGAAGAGGTCGAGCGTGGTACGAAACGCGCCCGTCACGGATGCCGTCGGTCGAGCGGTATCCATGTTCATAATGTACGGCGCGCTGTCGAGTTTCGCAAACGGTTGCGGTGGAACGCGGCGCTGTTCCGCCAGAACGACAGCCGCTCCTGTCGCGTCGCGCTTGCGCTCGGAGCCCCATACCGGAACACCTCCTTCGATCGGAGCGGTCAAGCCTCGATCGGAAGCGCACACAAGCCGTTCGCCAACCGCATCTGCCGGACCGAGCGGCATTCCGGTTCGAACAGCCGCGAACTCGCCACGACGACGCACGCACAGCGCGCCCGGCTCGTCGCCACGTTCAGCCGGTTCAGGCTGTACAGAAACTCCATCCCCCGCGGGGCGTCTTCCGGGCTCGACGTCGTCATGGCGTAGATGACGACCGCCGCCTCCTGGCCCTGGAACTTGTCTACCGTGCCCACCCTGGCCCTTGGCCCGAGCTCCCGCTGCAACGCCGCGACCTGGGCGTTGTACGGGGCCACGATCAGGATATCGTCCATCCGCAGGGGCTTCGTCTGTCCTTGGTGGTGGGTCCACGACACGCCCTCGCGGGTCAGCTCCGCGACCACCTGGACCACCCGGGCCACCTCTTCCTCGCTGGTGCTCTGATTTCCGTCGTGGTCGACCTGCTGCACCCGGATGCCCGCTCCCGCGTACTTCGTCTGTCCGGCGACCACCTGAATCTCGAGGCCCGGGCGGGACGTCAGTCGGCCCTCGTAGAACTGTCGGGAGGTGAATTCGCAGATCTTCGGATGCAGACGCCAAGTCTGTTCGAGGAACAGGCCCTGCTCTGCCGGCATCACGTCGCCGTCGCCGATCACGTGTTGCAGTGCGGAGACGTTCGTGCCTTCCGGGTGGCTGCCCTTCTGCGGCTGTTCGAGCTGCCGGGGATCTCCCAGCAGCACGATGTTTCGCGTGCACGGGCTCATGGCGAGCGCGCTGGCGAGGCTCATCTGACCCGCCTCGTCCACGAACAACACGTCTACCGACTCCTTGTACTCCTCCCGCGCCCACAACCACGCCGTGCCGCCGACCACGTTCGCCTCGCCACCCTCCAGATCCCGAAGCGGCTTCTCGTTGCTCGTGGTCTCGGTGACTCCTGTGGGCGGCTCCGCCGATTTCTCGCTCACCTTGTGCAGGCAGCGAAGATCGACACCATTCCCGACCGCCGCGGCCATCGCTCTCTGCAGCAGGTGGTCGATCACCTTGTGGCTCACCGCAGACACACCGACGCGTTTGCTCCGTCTCACCAACTCGACGATCATGTGGGCGCCCGTGTGCGTCTTGCCGCTGCCAGGTGGACCCTGAATCGCCAGCGTGCTCCCATCGAGTTCGCCGGCGAGGCGGCAGGCCGCAGCGGTGGGGTCCTTCTCGTAGCGCAGCGGGCCGGTGGTCGCGCGCCCCGGAGGAAGCATGAGCAGCAGATCGCGCCCGGCGCGGGCGAAGCTGCCGGCATCGCTGGCGTCCAGGCCGTTGTCGACCACCCATTGCCCCAAGCGCATCAGGCTTTCCCGCAGCTTCTGCGTGCGTACCACGGTGCACTCGTACACGCAGCGCGGGTGTTCCTCGCTCCTGCTGCCCGCCTGCTTGATGTCGACCGTCATTGCAGAAGTGTCGATGCCGACGACATCACCCAGTTTTTCGCCCTCTGCGTCGTACAGCTCTGCCCTTTCGCGAATCTCCACTATCTGAGCGGGATACGAATACCGGTACCGCGGATTTCTCTCCTTGCCCACTTTCGGCAGCCGTTCCCGCCAGACGAGCCCGACGATCGCCGCCTTCTCGTCGTACAGTTCGTCTTCCGGCAGGTCGCGCAGCCGATAGTATTCCCACCACGCGGCTTTCTCTTCGCGCCAGTGCCAGTCCAGCATATGCGCCAACAGCCAGCGGGCCTGCGCTTCGTCGTCCCGGTCCTCCGCCAACGGCGCTACGCCTGTCGTCAACCGCTGCCGCAATTCGCTCAGCGCTTGCTGCCACGCCTTCAGTTCGTCCCCCGGCTCGCCCCCCGCCGGCTCCGGGCGCGGCACGTCGACGCCGTTCGCGATCAGTTCGGCGCGGCGTTCTTCCAGCCACTGCCGCAGCCGCCACGTCGACACGCAGTCGTCCTCGTTGTATCCGCGCACGATCGCCCGGATCTCCGGCGGGGTGTCCGCAGCCTGGCCGGTCTGCAGCAACGCCTCGAGTTGGCGCTTGGGGCGGCTCACCTCCTGCAGGTCGATCCCGCGCTCGTACCCGAAGAACCGCTCCAGTTGCTTGATCGAATAGCTCTCGACGCCCGCGCGCACCGCCTGACGAGTGACCCGGTACAGGTCGACGAACACCTCACCGCGCAGCAATTCGTCCATCTGCCGTTCGTGTGTGGCGTAGCGACCCATCAGCCGCTTGAGTGCGGCCGGTTCGTACGGCGCGTAGTGATACACGTGCATCCCGGGATGCCGCCGCCGGCGGGCCGTCACCAGATCGATGAAGCGCTCGAACGCGGCCCTCTCCGTCCGCTGGTCATGCGCCCAGATATGGTCGTATGCCGGATCTCCAGGATTCTCCGTTTCCGGGACGGCCGCCCATCCGAACAGGTATTCCAGACCTCCCTCCGTGGCGAACGGGTCCCCTTCCAGGTCGAAGAACAGGTCACCCGGGTCCGGCGTCGGCAGACGTGTCAGGCCGCCGCCGGCCGTCACCTCGATCGTTTCGTAGTACGGCTCGTGGCTCGTCCTGTCTTTCAGTTGCACGTACGCCTGGCGTTGAACATTGTCCAGACTCTCGCGGCGGCCCCGTTTCGGCTTCAGCCCCGCCGAGAGCGGCTCCCGGCCGAAACGCGCCAGCGTCTCGATTCCCCAGCCGGTCAACTCGGCCCGCTGTCCCCGCGAGATTCCTGCCACGAGGCTCAGATGGTCGTCGTCGTGACGCTGCTTGTCGCAGGTCCGCCACCAGTCGCAGATTCGGCAGTGTTCGCACGGCTCCGGGTAGGTCGCCGCGCCGTTTCCGCCGACGGCCGCTTCGAGGCGCGACTTCACGCGTCGGTAGTAGGCCTCGTAGTGATCGACCCGGTACGTCTCGGGCTCGAAACCTCTGCCCGGGGGCACGACCATGACCCTGTCCGGCCGGCGGTCCTGAATCCCCGCCAGCAGGTCGGCGTACAGACAGAGCTGCAGAACGGTTTCCGGTTTCGTCCGCGTGGCCAGCTTCGTATCCACCACCGCGTAGTGATACCCGCCCAGGCCGCTCTCCCCGGGCACGCGCAGCAGCACGTCGGCGCGGCCGATCCAGCGGCCGTCGGCCAGCCACGCTTGGGCGATCGCGTCCGCGCCGTCTACCAGCGCCCGGCGGGTCGCCTCGACGTTCCGGTGTTCCTCAGGCAGGTGCACGACCCGCAGCCCCTGCGCGGCCAGGTGTTCGAGATACGCGCGTTCGTGGTCGGCACCCTTCTGCCGCAGCACCTCCAGGCCCGGATCGCTGCGGTACGGCTTCTGCAAGTCGCCGCTGACTCGCCGCAGTTCGAGCTGCGTCAGGTGCCGGCAGCTCAGGTGATTGGCCAGATCGGTGGCGGACAGCATCACGCGGGAATGTGAGACGCGCATTGGTGCGAACCTCGTCACGCATCGTCATCGGTCAAGCGGAGCGTTCGGTTCCCCTATATCCTGATCGACTCAAGCAAGAAGGCGGCAGGGCGTACGACGATGTCCAGGTCAGGGCGGCGGAAGACCGGGTCCGATGTGTCTTGGCAGCGTGCCTACTGTAGGGCAGGCCGACTGGCTTCGCAAGCATCAGGCCCCGGCGCACCCCAA
This sequence comes from Vicinamibacterales bacterium, assembly GCA_965207615.1. Classification (GTDB taxonomy): domain Bacteria; phylum Acidobacteriota; class Vicinamibacteria; order Vicinamibacterales; family UBA8438; genus JAJEEA01. The sequence continues at coordinate 3,622,319 of CBDBMZ010000003.1, read as the reverse complement.
CGCCGGCTGCCGTGGCCGAAGCGGGCGCCGGCTGGCGGCAGAGGGGCCCAGCCCGGCATAGTAGAATCGAGGTCGCGGCGGATCTTGTGCGCGAGGGGTAGGGCGACCATGGAAGAAGGACGCAGGCGGAGTTCGCGCCTGGGATGCGCGGCGCTGGGCGGCCTGCTGGCCGTCGCCGGTTGTGTCGGCAGCGAGCCCGAACGGCTCGTGCTCGGGACGGAGGTCGAGTCGGTCCCGGTCGCCGAGTCGGCCGAGCTCCGAATCGAGCTCTTCGACGACCTCGACACGCCGGTGCCCGGCGCGGTGGTTCGGCTCTCCACCGACACCCCCGGCACGGCCCTGAGCGCGCACGAGGTGGTGACCGGGCCGACCGGCGCCGCCCGCGCGATCCTCACCGCGGCGAACCGGGTCGGCGAGAACCGCGTCGAGGCGGTCTCCGGCGACCTGTCGGCCGCGCTCGTCGTGCTCGGTGTGGCCGGGCCCCCGGCCAGCCTCGTGGTGACCGCGGAGCCGGCGCGCACGGTGAACGGGGGCACCGTCGCCGTTGCGGTCGCCGTCACCGACCGCTTCGACAATCCCGTCCCGGACGTCGCGGTCGGGCTGGAGGCGGCTCCCGCCACCGCCGCGATCGACCTCGCCGGCGGCGAGACCGACGACACGGGGTCGCTGACCCGGATGTTCACGACCGCCCCCGAACCGGGGGACAACCGCGTGCAGGTCACGGCGGCGGGTCTGGCGCCGCAGACCCTGGTCGTGCCCACGCGGCGGCTGTCCCGGCTGGCCGTCCGGCCGGAACGGGCGGAGCTCGTGGCCGGCGACAACCTGAGCTTCGAGGCGGTCGGTTTCGACGACGACGGCGGCGAGCTCGGGGTGCGGCCGGAGTGGACCCTCGCGGGAGGCATCGGTGCGCTGGAGCCCACCGGAAGGTTCACGGCGGAGACGGTGGGCCGGGGGGAGGTGCGGGCGGAGGTCGCCGGCATCGTGGCCTCCAGCGCGTTGACGGTGGCGTCGGGTCCGCCGCTCCGCCTGGAGGTGCTGCCGGCGGAGTTGCGCATCGAGTCGGGCGAGGCGGTGGCGTTGCGCGCGGTGGCGCGCGACGCCGGCGGCAACGCGGTGGCCCCGGCCGAGGCGGTGCAGTGGACCCTGAGCGCCGACGTGGGGGACTTGGACGCCGGCGGGGGCTTCACCGCGAGGCGGGTCGGAGAGGCGACGGTGACGGCATCGGTCGGCGGGCTGCGGGGCGAGGCCCGGGTGGAGGTGACGGCGGGCCGGCTCGTCACGATCGCCCTGGAGCCGCGCAACCTGACCGTCGCCAGCGGCACCGAGCGCCGGTTTCGCGCCGTCGGCCAGGACCCCGGCGGCAACCCCGTGCCGCTGACCCCGACCTGGAGCCTGTCCGACGCGATTGGCGAGCTCGACGACACCGGTCGCTTCCGGGCAGTGCGGGCGGGTACGGCGCGGCTCGTCGTCGCCTCCGGCCGCGTCGCCGCGTCGACCGAGATCGAGGTGGTGCCGGGTCCGCTGGCGTCGATCGCGGTGAGCCCCGCGCGGGCCGACGTGCCGGCGGGCACGAGCGCCGTCTTCTCGGCCGAGGGGCTCGACGCGGCGGGGAACGCGGTGGCCATCGAGCCGACCTGGGAGCTGTCGTCGCCGGTGGGGCGTATCGATGCCGTCGGCGAGCTGACCGGGGGGCGGCTCGGGACGACACAGGTGGTCGCGCGGTCGGGGGAGGTGGCGGGCACGGCGGACGCAATGGTGGTTCCCGGCGCCCTGATGGGCCTGACCGTCGAGCCGGCCACGGCCACCGTGGCCGCGGGGTCGTCGCAGCGGTTCGTGGTGACGGCGGTCGACGTCGCCGGCAACCGGATGACCGTCGAGCCGGCGTGGGGCGTGTCGGCCGGCGAAGGGCGGATCGATGCCGACGGCGCGTTCTCCGCCACCGCGGCCGGCGCGGTCACGCTGGCCGCGGTGGTGGAGGGCCTGTCGGTCGAGGCCGCGGTGGAGGTCACTCCGGGACCGCTGGCCTCGATCGAGGTGACCCCCCGGCGGATCGACGTCACCGCTGGCGCCGCGCAGGCGTTCGAGGCCACGGGCCGGGATGCGCTCGGGAACGAGCGGGCCATCACGCCGGTGTGGACGTTGACGGGCGGCGTGGGGACGATCGGCGCGCAGGACGGCCGGCTCGCCGCGGTCACCGCCGGGGCGGGCTCGGTGGTCGCGACGGCCGGCGCGCTTTCCGGGGTCGCCGACGTGACGGTCGTGCCCGGGCCCCTCGCCGCCATCGACCTGGACGCGCCGGGCGAAGTGCAGGTCGGCGGGATGCGGCCGGTGGGCTGGACCGGCGCCGACGCCAACGGCAACGTGGTGGAGGTCAGCCCCGTGTGGGAGGTGGCCGGCGGTGTCGGCCGGGTCGACCCCGAGGGCCGGTTCGTCGCGACCACCCCCGGCACCGGCCGCATCACCGCCCGGTCGGGCGGGGTGTCGGCGGAGGCGCCGGTGCGGGTCCGGCCCGGGCCGCTGGCGGAGCTGCGGATCGTCCGCGACCCGGACCGGGCCGAGGTGACGGCGGGCGAGGCGGTTCGGTTGTCGGCGGAGGGGCGGGACGAGAACGGCCACGCGGTGGACGTCGAGCCCCGGTGGGAGATTGTCCGCGGGGCCGGGTCCATCGACGACGCGGGGCGGTTCGTTCCGACCCGCGCGGGTCCCGCCGCGGTGCGGGCGACCAGCGGGCGGCTGGCCGCCGAGGCGGAGGTGGACGTCGCCCCGGGGTCCCTCGCCTCGATCGTGGTCGCGCCGGCGCGGGCGGATGTGGCCAGCGGCACCACCCGGGCGTTCAGCGCCGCCGGCCGCGACGCCTTGGGCAACCTCGTGGACATCGACCCCGCCTGGAGCGTCACCTACGGCGTCGGAGACCTCGACGCCGAGGGACGGTTCAGCGGCACCACGGTCGGGACCGGGGTGGTCTCGGCCACCGTCGGCGGCGTGGTCGGGACCGCGGACGTCACCACCGTCCCGGGCGCGCTCGCGCGGCTGGACGTGCAGCCCGCGGGTCGCGATGTGCGGTCGGGCGAGCTTCTGCGGTTTCAGACCACCGGACTCGACGCCCGCGGCAACGTCGTGACGGGCCACCCCGTCGAGTGGCGGGTGTCGGGCGACGTCGGCACCATCGAGCCGGCCCGCGGTATCTTCACCGCCCTCTCCGCGGGGTCCGGACAGGTGCTGGCGCGGTCGAGAGGGGTCGAGGGGGCGACGGCGGTCCGGGTCGTTCCGGGGGATCCGAGCGCGGACACGTCGACGGTGGAGGCGTCCCCGGCCTCGGTTCCCGCCGGCGGGGACGCGGCGGGGATCACCGTGACGGTGCGCGACGCTTTCCGCAATCCGGTAGCCGGGGCCTCGGTACGGGTCCTCTCCAGCCGGGCCGCCGACACCGTCCGGCCGGCGGAGGCGACGACCGGCGCCGACGGCGCGGCCCGCCTGCGAATCACGTCGAGCACCGCCGGGCGGTCGACGCTTCGGGTGACGGCGGAAACGGTGGAGCTGGCCTCGCCTCCACCGATCGAGTTCCGCTGAGGAGGCCGCGGGCGCAGCGCGCCAATCGTCGCCTTCGGCTCCGCGAGGCGCCGAGGCGGCGGGAAAATCCTGGCGGGGCTGCCGCGATCCGTTGCGGGCCCGCGGCGGTCACGCGTTCTCGTCGCCGGCCGCCCCTGGCGCCCGGTCCGCCTCCGGCAGGATCCGCCGCGGCCGGTTCAGCGTCGCCGGGGGCGGGCGGCGCTGCGACGACCCGGCCGGTGCGGCCGCGGCCGGTTCCTGGGCCGGAGCGCGCTCGTCGAGGGTGCGGTCGAGCTCTCGAATCCGGAGCCGCGCCTCCCGGATCGCCACGGCGTGCTCCAGCTCCATGGTCTTCATCTTCCGTTCGAGCGCGTGGCGGGCCTTGGCGGCCTCTATCTCCTGGCGATTGAGGGTCAGTTGGGCGGTGGACTCGCGCAGCCTGAGGTCCAGTTGCCTGAGCGCGCCGCGCGTGGCCAGCCACCCCGCCACGATGACGAGCAGGAGGCCCACCGCGGTGAGGGTCGCCGCGACCTCGAGGTAATCGGGCAGGTTCGGCGAGAGGCCGCTCAGGGCGCCGCGAAGACCGAGGCCGGCGAGCGAGATCAGGCAAGGAACGCCGTAGAGCACCATCGACAGGCGGACCCGGCGCATGCTGCGGTCCAGGGCGGTCACGATCTCGTTGGCGCCCGGTTGAGTCACGACGTCCGTTCCGGCAGCTTGGGGGACTCGGCGACCGCGTCGAGGACGGCGGGCCGAAGCTCGAGGTCGGCGTCGGATCCCGGCTCCGAGGGGCCTTCGATGGCCATCGTCTTGAGCTTCAGCTCCATGGCGTGCCGGGCCCGCTCGGTCTCGAGCTCGTTGCCCGTCGCCTCGAGCTGGCGGTCCAGCGCGGCCAGGGCCCGTACCTGTCTTCTGACCGTCCACCAGTCGACGGTCCAGGCCCCCGCGACGACCAGCGCCAGCGCGGCGCCGCTCGCGGTGGCGACCACCGTCAACGGGCCGCCCTCGAGCAGGGACAGATCGGCCAGCGGCGACCGGAGGAGCAGGCCCGCGAGCGATACCGCGAACGGAACCCCGGCCACGATGAGAGCGATCTGCACGCCTCGCCCGCGGCGGTCGGTATCGACGGTGAAGGGGCGTGGGTTGTCGGACACGGCTCTTCGGTTCGCGATGTGGTCTCGAGGTCGGGCGAGCCGGCGGCGTCGCCACTGACCATCATAAGACGGATTCGGGGCGTCGACGGATCGATTCGGGGTCCGGGCGACTCGATTGGGCAGATATGGGTGTATAAAGGGGCCAGAAAGGACGTCACGGCCGCCTTGGCAGCCGGTGGCGGGGGACTTCCATGCTCGAACCGAGGCGACGTTGGAGATTCCGCCCGACGGTGGGGGGGGCGCTGGCCGCCGCCGGCCTCGCCGGCGCGATCGGGGCCGCGCCGGCCGTCGGCGCCGAGCCGGAGGCTGACGCGTACCGGGCCGTGGTCGATCGCTACTGCCTGACCTGCCACAACAACCGGACCCGCACCGCCGGTCTGGCCCTGGACACCGTCGCGGGGGGTGCGCTGGCCGACCACACCGAGGTGTGGGAGCGGGTGGTCCGGAAGCTGCGCGCGCGCCAGATGCCGCCGGTCCCCGCCCGACGGCCCGACGAGGCGACCTACGCGGCGGCGATCGGCTCGCTCGAGGCGGCCCTCGATCGCCACGCGACGGCGGCGCCCGATCCCGGGCGCTCGGAGACGTTCCGGCGGCTCAACCGCACCGAGTACCACAACGCCGTGCGGGATCTGCTGGCCCTCGACGTCGACGTGGCCGCCCTGCTTCCGAACGACTCGTCCAGCTTCGGGTTCGACAACATCACCGTCGGGAACCTCTCGCCGACGCTGCTGGAGCGGTACGTCGGGGCGGCCGAGAAGATCGCCCGCCTCGCGGTCGGGCGCCCCGGCCTCGGGCCCGGCGGCGTGACCGTCCGCACCCGGCCGGACCTGACCCAGGAGGGGCACCTGCCCGGCATGCCCATCGGGACCCGGGGCGGGGCCCTGCTGTCCCACACCTTCCCGCTGGACGGCGACTACGAGATCAGCATCCGGCTCGCCCGCGACCGGAACGAGCACGTCGAGGGCCTGAGCGAGGCGCACGACCTGCACCTGCTGCTCGACGGGGAACTGGTCGGCGAGTTCACGGTGCGCCCGCCCGACCAGGTGGAAGAGCACGCGCTGAACTACCAGCCGTCGCACGACACCCTCGACGCGCACCTCACGCAGCGGGTGGCGGTCGCCGCCGGCCCCCACGCCCTCGCCGTCACTTTCCCAAAGAAACCCGAGCTGCTGCTCGAGACCGAGCGGCAGCCGTATCAGGCCCACTTCAACTACTACCGGCATCCGCGGGTGCAGCCGGCGGTCTACGAGATCTCCATCGTCGGCCCCTACAACCCCGCCGGGGCCGGCGACACGCCGAGCCGCGCCCGCATCTTCACGTGCCAGCCGTCGGAGCCGGCCGGTGAGGACGCCTGCGCCGCCGACATCCTGTCGACCCTGATGCGGCGGGCCTACCGGCGCCCGGTGACCGGGGCCGACCTCGAGCGGCCGCTCGAACTGTATCGGGCGGCGCGGGACGAGGGCGGTTTCGACGCCGGCATCGAGATGGGGCTCGCGGCGGTGCTGGTGAGCCCCGAGTTCCTGTTCCGGGTGGAGCGCGACCCCGCCGGGGTCGAGGCGGGCGCGGCCTACCGCCTGAGCGACTTCGAGCTGGCGTCGCGGCTGTCCTTCTTCCTGTGGAGCAGCGTTCCCGACGACGAGCTGCTCGCGGCGGCCGAGCGGGGCGCGCTGACCGCGCCGGACGAGCTCCGGCGGCAGGTGCGGCGGATGCTCGCCGATGCCCGCGCCTCGAACCTCGTCACCAACTTCGCGGGCCAGTGGCTGCATCTCCGGAACCTGGAGTCGATCACCCCGGACATGCGGGTGTTCCCCGACTTCGACGACAACCTGCGGCAGGCGTTCCGGCAGGAGACGGAGATGCTCGTCGAGAGCGTCCTGCGCGAGGACGGCAGCGTCGTCGACCTCCTGCGGGCCGACTACACCTACCTGAACGAGCGCCTCGCCAAGCACTACGGGGTGCCGCACGTCTACGGCAGCCGGTTCCGCCGCGTCGAGTTCGAAGAGGGCGGGACCCGCGGCGGGCTGCTGCGGCAGGGGAGCATCCTGCTCGCGACCTCCTACGCGACGCGCACCTCGCCGGTCATCCGCGGCAAGTGGGTGCTCGACAACATCCTGGGGGTGCCGCCCCCGCCGCCTCCGCCCAACGTGCCCGAGCTGGAGGAGACGGGGACGGGGACCCGCGCCCGCTCCATGAAGGAGCGGATGAGCGCGCACCGCGAGAACCCCGCCTGCGCGAGCTGCCACAAGCTGATGGATCCGGTGGGGTTCGCCCTCGAGAACTACGACGCGGTGGGGCGGTGGCGGGACGCCGACGGGGGGACGCCCATCGACGCCACCGCGACGCTGTTCGACGGGACGGCCGTCGACGGGGTCGACGCGCTCGAGGCGGCGCTGCTGCGGCGCCCGGAGCTCTTCGTGGGCACGGTGGTCGAGAAGCTGCTGACGTTCGCGATCGGGCGCGGGGTCGGGCACACCGACGCCCCCGCCGTCCGGGCCATACTCAGGGCTGCCGAGGATGAAGACTACCGCTTCTCGTCGCTGGTGCTGGGCGTCGTCGAGAGCATGCCGTTCCAGATGAGGAAAGCATCATGATGATTTCGAAGAAGGCGTTGCCGCGGCGGACCTTCCTGCGCGGCGTCGGGGCCACGGTGGCGCTGCCGCTGCTCGACGCGATGGTGCCGTCGATGACGGCGCTCGCCAACACCGCGGCGAGGCCGGTCCGGCGCCTCGGGTTCGTCTACATCCCGATGGGTTCCAACATCGCGCTGTGGACCCCGCCCGGCGAGGGCAAGCTGACGCAGCTCTCGCCGAGCCTGGGGCCGCTGGCTTCGGTGCGGGACCAGTTGACGGTGGTCAGCAACCTCGAGCTACGGAACGCGTACCCCGGCACCCACGCCACCTCGAACGCGTCGTTCCTGAGCGCGGCCAAGGCGAAGTGGACCGAGAGCACCGACTATTACCTCGGCACCACCGTCGACCAGATCGCGGCCCGGCAGATCGGCCAGGAGACGCGGCTGCCGTCCCTCGAGCTGGCCATGGACCTGCTCGACATGGTGGGCCAGTGCGACAACGGCTACGCCTGCGTCTACCAGAACAACCTCTCGTGGTCGTCGCCCACCTCGCCCCTGCCGCCCGAGGCCCATCCCCGCATGGTGTTCGAGCGCCTCTTCGGCGAGGGGGGCACCGCGGCCCAGCGGCGCGCCGCCCTCGGCCGCCGCGCGAGCCTGCTCGACTGGGTGCGCGACGACATCGCGCGGCTGCAGCGCGAGCTCGGCCCCGGCGACCGCACGCGGGTGGCCGAGTATCTGGACACGGTCCGCGAGGTCGAGCGCCGGATTCAGAGGGCGGAGGCGGAGACCGAGCAGAACGCGCTGCCGGACCTGGATCGCCCCATCGGGGTGCCGGCCGCCTACGAGGACCACGCGAAGCTGATGTTCGACCTGCAGGTGCTGGCGCTCCAGGGCGACGTCACCCGGATCATCACTTTCCAGCTCGCACGCGAGTCGAGCAACCGGACCTACCCCGAGATCGGGGTGCCCGATCCGCACCACCCGATCTCGCACCACGGCAACGACCCCGAGAAGCTCGCGATGCTGGCGAAGATCAACCAGTACCACGTGTCGCTCTTCGCGTACTTCCTCGAGCGGCTGGCGTCGGTGCCCGACGGCGAGGGGTCGCTGCTCGACCACTCGCTGTACATGTACGGCAGCGGCATGGGGAACCCCAACGTGCACGACCACGTGAACCTGCCGGTGGTGGTGGCCGGCGGCGGCGCAGCGCGGACCGCGGGGGGGCGGCACATCCGCTACGCCGAGCCGACGCCGATGGCCAACCTGCACCTGACCCTGCTCGACAAGGTCGGGGTGGCGCTGGACACTTGGTCGGACAGCACCGGCACGATCGACACGCTGCTCGACCCGGTGGCGTTGTAGGAGGCGGCGCCGGCCGTCGACGGGGGGCGGCCGGGCGTCGGGTTGCAGCACGGACCGGCGAACCGTTCTCCGCTGTCGCCCCCGCGGTTGAGGGACGTTTCGGAACGTCGGTACGGGAGACCGAACGATGCATCGCAGAATGGCCGGTAGATGCTTGATCGTCGCGGCGCTCGTCGGTCCGGCGTCGTTCGCCGCCGCGTCCGACGCGCCGTTGGCCGATGCCGTCCAGCAGCGCGACGGCGCGGCCGTGGCTCGGCTGCTCGCCGAGCGGACCGACGTCAACGCGGCCCAGATCGACGGCATGACCGCCCTGCACTGGGCCGCGTACCTCGACGACGCGGACCTCGTCGGCCGGCTCGTGGACGCGGGCGCGGACGTGCACGCGCCGAACCGCTACGGCGTCATCCCGCTGTCGCTGGCCGCCGAGAACGGCAACGCGGCGATGGTCAGGCGGCTGCTCGAGGCGGGCGCCGACGCCGGCGCGACGCTGCCGGGGGGCGAGACGGTGCTGATGACCGCCGCCCGCTCGGGGCGGGTGGAGGTGGTCCGGGCCCTCGTCGCCTATGGCGCGGACATCGAGGCGGCCGAGCCGCGGCGCCGGCAGACAGCCTTGCTGTGGGCGACGGCGGAAGGGCACGTGGACGTCGTCGAGACGCTGATCGAGGTGGGGGCCGACTTCACCACCCCCCTCGACTCCGGATTCACGGCGCTGCTCTTCGCGGTGCGGGAAGGGCACCTCAGGGTGGTCCGCCTGCTCCTGAGCGCGGGCGCCGACGTCAACGGCGCGGTCGAGGAGGTCGTCCGGGGCGAGCAGACCTACCGCACCGGACGGCCGGTCCGGGTCGGCACCACCCCGCTGCTCCTCGCGGTGACCAACGCCCACTGGGACGTGGCGGCGGCGCTGCTCGAGGCCGGCGCCGACCCGAACGCGGACGGCCCCGGGTACACGGCGCTGCACGTCATCCCCAAGGTGCGCAAGCCGGGCGTGGGCGACAACGATCCGGCCCCCGACGGGTCCGGGCGCATGACCAGCCTCGAGCTCGTGCGCACCCTGGTGGAGCACGGCGCCGACGTCAACGCCCGCATGCCGTTCCGGCGCAACCTGAACAACACCCGCCACCACGAGCCGGGCTCGACCCCGTTCATGCTGGCGTCGCTGGTGGCCGACGCCGAGCTCATGCGCACTCTCGTCGACCTCGGCGCCGACCCCCTGATGACCAACGCCGAGAACAGCACGCCGCTGATGGCGGCGGCGGGGCTCGGCACGCGGTCGCCGGGCGAGGACGCGGGGACCGAGGCGGAGGTGCTCGAGGCGGTGCGGCTCGCCCTCGACCTCGGGAACGACATCGACGCCGTCGACGCCAAGGGCGAGACGGCGATGCACGGCGCCGCCTACAAGAACCTCCCGGCGGTGGTGGGGCTGCTCGCGGCGAGCGGCGCCGACATCGGGGTCTGGGCGCGCAAGAACGAGTACGGCTGGTCGCCCCTGACCATCGCCCGCGGGTACCGGTTCGGCAACTTCAAGCCGTCGCCGGTGACGGTGGCGGCCATCGAGCAGGCGATGCTCGCGGCGGGAGTCACGCCGCCCACGGAGGAGGAAGAGGCGGCGGACAGCTACGACATCTACGCGCCGCGCCCGCCTGCCGCCCCCGTAGCGGCGCCCCCGGCCCCGCCGCGCTGAGGTGAACCGGCCGGCGAGCCCCCAGGGTTCGGCCACGCTGAGAGAACCTCGGTCCGGAGCATGAGGACGCGTACGGGACTACCCTGCCGTTGTACCGGCCGCGAGGCGGCTGAGCGGGTTGCGTCTGGATGCCGTGAGCGTTGGCTCTATATCGAGCACTTGCCGCTGGAGACGGACCGGCGGGCAAGAGACAGGAGGAGCACTCCATGCGTGGCTGCCATCTCGCACGGATCGGGGCGCCGGTCGCCCTGATCGCGCTGGCCCTGGCCGCCGGTCAGGCCGGCGCCCAGACCGCCGACGAGGACTGGACCCCGCCCCGGCTGGCCGACGGCCGCCCCGACCTGCAGGGCGTGTGGCTGAGCAACACCGCCACCCCGTTGCAGCGGCCCGAGGTGTTCGGGGACCGGGCGCACCTGACCGAGGAGGAGGTCGCCACCCTGAGCGCCCGCGTGGAGCGGATCTTCCGGAACGGCAGAAGCGCGTTCGCCATCCCGGAGAGCGCGTTCTTCGCCGCCCTGAACGACGTGGAAACCTACGAAGCGTGGTCCACCAGCAGCTCGATCGGCATGGTCGACGTGTGGATCACCGACCGGACGTCCCTCGTCGTCGATCCGCCCGACGGCCGCATCCCCGCCCTCACCCCGGCGGCGCGGGCGCGCGAGGCGGCGGTGGACACCGGATGGGCGCTCAAGACCGGCCCGGAGGACCTGAACAACATCCATCGCTGCGTGACCACCGGCGTGCCGCGCCTGGGCGGCAACTTCGGGGCGGGCCCCTACACGTTCTACCAGCTCGTCCAGACGCCCGACACCGTCGCGTTCGTCAGCGAGGCGTTCCACGACGCGCGCATCATCCCCCTCGACGGGCGCCCCCATCTCCATGACGCCGTCCGCCAGTGGAACGGCGACTCGCGCGGCCACTGGGACGGCGACACGCTGGTCGTGGAGACCCGCAACTTCTCGGAGAACAGCTACTACCGGGGGTCCACCGACGGCCTCCATCTCGTCGAGCGGTTTACCCTGACCGGCCCCGACACCCTCGACTACGAGATGACGTTCACGGACCCGGCCACCTGGGCCGCGCCGTGGACGGCGGCGCTTCCCCTGAAGCGCCGCGCGCAGCCCATCTACGAGTTCGCGTGCCACGAGGGGAACTACTCGATCGTGGGGATGCTGCGCACCGCCCGCCTCGAGCAGGCGCGCTAGAAGGGAAGACCGATGATTCGCAAGATGCTCCTGCTCGCCGCGTCGTCCGCCTGGCTCGCCGGCGTGCCCGCCGTCGCCGCCGCCGCCGACTACCACCACATCCACCTCGTCGCCGAGTCCGCGGCCGAGGCCAAGCAGTGGTACATGACCCACATGGGGTGCACCGACTACGGCCGCCACAATGCCTGCGCGGCCGGCGACACCCTCATCATCTTCTTCGAGCGCGAGCCGACCGGTCCCAGCGTGGGCAGCGGCGTCGACCACATCGGCTTCTCGTTCACCGACCTCGCGGCCAAGATGGCCTCGTTCGAGGCGGCCGGCGTGAAGATCCTCGAGCCGATGCGGGAGATCGAGGGCCTCTTCAAGCTCGCCTTCGTCGAGGACCCCTGGGGCACGAAGATCGAGGTCGTCGAGGACCCCGAGTGGCTGGGCTTCCACCACCTGGACCTGCGGTCCGCGGACCCCGCCGCCGCCCTCGACTGGTACGAGAACATCTTCGAAGGCGAGCGCGACAGCCTCAAGGGGCGCATCGCGGGCCTGCGCTACGGCACCGTCTGGCTGTTCATCTCTCGGGCGGAGGGCGAGCTGGCACCGACCGAGGGCCGCGCCTTCGATCACCTCGGCTGGCAGTACCCCGACCTGCGCGCCGCCGCCGAGGAGATCAGGGGCAAGGGCGTCGACTTCGACATGGAGCCGCGTCCCTTCACCAACCCCCTCGGCGAGGACATGCTGATCTCGTTCGTGACGGGACCGGACGGCGTGAGGATAGAGATCGTCCAGCCGGAGGCGTAGAGCGGTCCGAACCGATCCGCCGGCGTTCGGGCGGGGGCATCTCCGCCCCAACGCCGGCGGGCACTCATCGCGGGCACGGACCCGGCACGGTCCGTTCGAGCAGAGCCCGCCTTCCCGCGCCTATTCCGTCCGCTCGAGAAAGCGCGCCCCGCTCAGCGCGTTCGGCACGGCGTAGTTCCCCTCGTGGCACGCGTACTCGAACATCTCGTAGGTGGGCTCGGCCGTCAGCGGCATCGAGATGCGCCAGGGTGACGTGTAGACGTTCGGGTCGGTGATCGTCACGTCCCACATGATGGTGGTTTCCGAGACGCGCTCGAACCGCTCGACGACGTGGTGCGCCTCGGTGACGCGGATGCCCTTCAGGCGTCGGCCTGCCCCGCTCGACGCGACCCAACCGCGATCGTGGAAGTTCCTCGTCTCGACGACGAGCACGTCGCCCTCCCAGTGCGCGCGCGCATCTCCCATCCACTGCCGGATGCGCTCGTCGGCGAACGGCCGGTCCGACAGCGGGATGATCCGCGCGTCGTGGATCATCTCGTAGTAGATGACGACGTGGTCGGGCGTCTGCAGAATGCGGTAGGCGTTGTTGTAGCCGGCGGGCAGCATCGAGCCGGGGACCCCCCGCGAGACGCACCGGTCCCAGACGCTCATGTTCCGGTAGTGGTCGCCCTCGTGCTCGAGGCGCCACGCCTTCTCGTCCAGGGCCCACTGCCGCACCGGGGCCCGGCCGCTCGGCGGGTCGACCACCATCGACGTCTGCCCCGTCGACAGCACGGTGTCGCCCGAGTCGAGCCAGTAGCTCCCGTAGCCGCTGCCGAGGGTGGGGCTGGCCTCGGTGCGCCTCGCGGGCGCCGCGTCCTGGGCGGCCAGGGTCATGGCCCGCCCCTGGTTGAGGGTGGCGATCTCCTCGTCGGTCAGGTACGCCCGCGTCTCGCTCCCGGACCGCTCGATCGGCGTGATCGTCTTGTTTCCCCAGGTGCCCTGCAGATCCGGCTGGCCGTCGGGCGTGCGGGGCGTCGTCCAGTCCGGGTCGCGGACCCGGTCGAGCTGGGCCGAGGCAGGCAACGCGGCGAAGAGCGCGAGTGAGGACAGGACGGCCGTCACGATGGGCAGGCGGCAGGTTGCGCGGGTCTTCATCGAGAATCACTCCTGTTCGGGTTTGGTTCAGGCGGAAGCATAGCCGATTCCCACCGGCGCGAGAAACGAGGCTGCGGCTGCGCGCACGGGGCCATCCGCCCGCAACGTCGACCGCAAGGTGAGACATCCCAGTAGGACACTGCGGCGGACAATTCTTGGGCTAAAATAGCGCGTAGTGCTCGGGAACCTTCGGACAGGCGTCCCGGGCCCTGGCCCGGAGAGCGTCGCTTGCGGCTCCTCTCACCGCCCAACCAACCCTGCCAGGAGTCTGCGGCGCAGACTCCTGACCCGGAAAGGAGGAGAACGAGTCGTCGATGAACGGTCGCGAGTACGAGCGCAGCCACCCGTGGATCAGCTTTGCGCTCGATCTCCGGGCGGCGCCCACTGGTCTCTGGACGCTGCTCGGCCAGGCCGTGGCCCGATGTGAGCAGATCGCCGGGGCCGCCCTGCCGCCCGGCAATGCCGAGGACATGCAGAAGCTCTACCTGGTCAAGGGGGTGCAGGCGACCACCGCGATCGAGGGCAACACGCTCAGCACGGAGCAGATTCGCGCGCGGGTCGAAGGGCGCCTCGACCTGCCGCCATCGCAGGAATACCTGGGCCGGGAAGTGGACAACGTCGTCCGCGCCTGCAACGCGATCGCGGCAGAACTGTTGCATGGCCGTCCGCTCCGGCTCACGTCGGAGGGGATAGTCGCCTTTAATTCCCAGGTGCTGGACGGCCTCGAGGAGCACCTGGAGGAAGGTGTCGTTCCCGGCGAGATCCCGGCCCACGCCGTGGGTGTCGGTCGCTACCGGGGCGCGCCCCGAGAAGACTGTGCGTTCCTGCTCGCCCGGCTCTGCCGGTGGCTGGAGGAAGAGCAGCGTGACGTCTCGCTGATGGGGGACGAACGCGCCGACCGTATTGCGGCCGCGATCCTCCACGCGATCATCGCCCATCTGTACATCGCGTGGATTCACCCGTTCGGCGACGGCAACGGGCGCACCGCAAGGCTGGTCGAGTTCATGCTGCTGGCGCGGGCCGGGGTGCCGCTGACGTCGGCGCAGCTTCTGAGCAACCACTACAACCTCACGCGGTCCGAGTACTACCGGCAGCTCGACCGGGCGAGCCGCGCGGAGGCCGGCCGTGGGGATCCCATCGGCTTCGTCCGCTATGCCCTGCGGGGACTCGTCGACGGCCTGGAAGAGCAGTGCCGCTACATCAGCGCCATCCAGCTGTCCATCGCGTGGGAGCACTTCGTGTTCCGGCGGTTCCAGGAAGAGCGGCGTTCGCCGGCGCTCAGTCGGCGGCGCGAGCTCGTGCTCGCTCTGACTGCAGAGTCCGAGCCGGTCCAGAGAGCCCGCCTCCGCCGCCTCAACCCCGTGCTCGCCGAACTCTATGCCGCCAAGACGGACAAGACGGTGACACGGGACCTCAACTGGCTCATGAAGCAGCGCCTGATCGAGAAGCGGCCGCACGGGTACCGTGCACGGGTCGAGCTGATGCTGAGCTTTCGGCCGCCGCGAGCCGACCAGGATCGTGACGCGCCCTGATCGTGCTCGTGGTGCGTTTCGGCTGCCGCCGTGATTCGACGCCCGTTCGCGGCTGCCCGCGGTCGGACCAGAGTCCGGAGGTCGGCTTCCGCGGGTGTACCCGCCTCGCGGAGCGCCTCGCAGGGTCTTCGTCGGCCCAGCCGCGGTGCGAGTGACCGACGGCCGGGTCGACCCTGTCAGAACACCGCTATCGGGTTCAACGGCGAGCCGGTGCCGCCGCGGATGGGCAGCGGGGCCGCCATCAGCAGGAACTCCCAGCGGTTGCGCTCCGCCGCCGCCTCGCCGAGGGCCTCGAGGTCGCAGTTGTCGAACATGTGCACGCCGAGGTAGAGCAGCGCGAAGTCGTGGACGGCGCCCGGCAGCTCGGACGGGGCGACGTAGGTGGGGTGGTCGCTGCCCATCAGCGCGATGTCCCGCTCCTTGAGCCACGGGATGACGGAGGGGTGCAGCCCCGCGGACCGGCCGCCCGGCCGGCGGCCCCGCAGCCACGGGCCCACGGCGGCGCGGCGGGCCCAGACGCCGGTGCGGATGAACAGGGCGTCGCCGGCGGAGACCCGCACCCCCGCGTACGCCTCCCACGCCTCGAGGTCCTCGACGTAGATCGGCGTTCCCGGCTCGAGATACTCGACGCCCCGCAGGCGGGGGATGTCGATGAGGATGCCGCGGGTCACGATGCCGCTCTTCAGATTGTGGATGGAGTTCTTCTCGTGGCCGTGCTCCATGACGGTGTCGGCGTCGGGTGCGTAGCCGTTGTAGAAGACGCCGTCGTCGTTGATGTGGGCGAGCGCGTCGAGATGGGTGTGGGAGATGCCGTGATACCGGACGGCGATGCGGTCCGAGCTGATGCCGACCATCTCGTGCTCGTAGGGATACGGGTTGTCGACGGCCTCGACGGTGTCGGCGTCGCCGGCCAGCGACACCGTGATGCCGTTCTCGACCAGGGCCACCGCCTGCAGGCGCTTCTCGGGGGTGATGAGGTTCAGCGCCCCGATCTCGTCGTCGGCGCCCCATCGGCCCCAGTTGGTCAGCTCCGTCTTCCAACGCTCGTACTGCGCCTCGGTGACCGTGCGTTCGTCGGCGGCCGGCTGGGCCGCCGGCTCGGATGCCGCCAGCGCCGCCGACAGGACGACCGACAAGCCGATTATCGTCTTCTTCATCGTGTCCTCCGGTGCCGATTGTATTCGCGGTGAGCAGAAGACTCCCGGTCTTTCTCGGTGTTGGCCGGCGCACTGCACTCGATGTTGGCCGGCGCACTGCACTCGATGTCGGGCCGGCGCACCCTGGCTCTATCCTGAGTGCCTCTTGCCCGCTCCGGATGGTCAGGCTCGACCTCGCGCGGCGAACGGGGCAAACGGCGATTTGGCGCCTGGCGCCGTCCCTCGCGCCGCCTGATTTCTGCACCGCCGTCTGTAGAGGACGCGAATCGCGGCGATCGACCCTGCCGGTGGTGGTGAACGGAGCGCGGACCATGCTGCCCGTCGTCGCTGCGCGGACCGGCACGCAGCGAGCTCCGATGGGCAATCCACGCCAACTCGTGTAAGCTCGTGAGAAATGCGTTAGCCCGGCCAGCGGCCCGCAGCACCAGGGGGGACACAATGACGGCTGTACAAGAAGCGAGTATCCAACAGCGACCGGGCGCCCACAGGACGCGGGCCACAGCCGCCCGCGGCGAAGGCCAGGCAGCGTTTCGCCGCGGGTTGTTTGCCGTGGGCATGATCCTGCTCCTGATGTTTGCGGCCGACGCATACGGCCAGGGGCGCCAGACCGGCACCGTGCGCGGTGCCGTCGTCGACGCGCAGGGCCTCGTGCTCCCGGGCGTTACCGTCACCGTCAGCTCGCCCGCGCTGCAGGGATTGCGCACGGCGGTGAGCGACGTCAACGGCAACTACCGGATCGTCGCGCTGCCGCCCGGCGACTACGCCGTGGTGTTCGAGATCCCCGGCTTCGAGGACGTCGAGGAGGCGGCCACGGTGCCGCTCGGCGGCGAGATCGGCGTCAACGCGGTGCTGGCCCCCGAGGGTGTCACCGAGACGGTGCAGGTCGTCGCGGTGGTGCCGACGCCCATCGAGACCACCGAAACCAGCTCTAACACCACCGCCGAGCAGGTCAACGCGCTGCCCGTCGGCCGGACCCCGTTCGGCATCGCCGAGCTGCAGCCCGGGCTCACCGACAACACGCCGAACGACGGCCAAGTGACGATCAACGGCTCGTTCGCCTACGACAACATCTTCCTCGTCGACGGCGTCGACGTGAACGACAACCTGTTCGGCACCGCGAACAACCTCTACATCGAGGACGCCATCCAGGAGACGCAGGTGCTGACGTCCGGCATCTCCGCCGAGTACGGCCGCTTCTCGGGCGGCGTCATCAACGTGATCACGCGCAGCGGCGGCAACGACTTCTCCGGCAGCTACCGGCTCAACATGTACAAACCGTCGTGGACGTCGATCACGCCCTTCGAGCGAGAGGAAGGCGACGGTGAACCCCGCGAGGGCGACCTGGGGAACAACCTGATTCACGAGGGGACGTTCGGCGGCCCCATCGTCAGGGACAACCTCTGGTTCTTCTATTCCGGACGGCTCTCCGATCGGGAGACCTCGGAGACGTTCAGCGACACGGCCATCGGCTACACCGAGACGAGCACGAACGACCGCAACCAGGTCAAGCTCACCGGCACCCTCGCGCCCGGCCACACGCTGTCCGGCAGCTACATGCTGAACCAGACGGCGCGGAGCGATCCGACGTTTTCGTTCAGCATCGTTCCGAGCACGATCACGACGGCACGTCGCCCGAACGACCTGATGGTCGCGACCTATCGCGGATCGCTCAGCTCGGACATCGCGGCCGAGGTGCAGTACTCGCAGAAGCGGTTCGGGTTCCGCGACTCGGGCGGCACGTCGACCGACATCTTCGACTCGCCGTTCCTCACGCGCACGTTCTCGCTCGGGCACTACAACGCGCCCTACTTCGACGCGACGGATCCCGAGGACCGCAACAACCAGCAGATCACCGGCAACGTGACGTGGTTCGCGTCGACGCCGGGTTTCGGCACGCACAGCGTGAAGGCCGGTTTCGAGCGCTACACGTCCACGCGGACCGGCGGCAATTCCCAGACCTCGACGGGTTACGTGTTCCGGGCGGACTACGCGGTGGGCGCGGGCGGCACGCCCCTGCTCGATGCCGATCAGCAGTTGTCGCCCGTGTTCGTCCCGTTCGGCCAGGGCCCCTTCTCGCTGATGCTGAACTGGCTGCCGGTGCGGGGCGCGACGATCGACATCAACACCACGTCTTTCTTCGTCAACGACAGCTGGACGCTGGGCGACCATCTTTCCTTCAACCTCGGCGTGCGGGGCGAGGCCGTCGACAGCGAGGCGACGGGCGGCATCACGACCGTCGACACGAGCTCGGTCGTGCCGCGGCTCGGCGTGGCGTTCGATCCGCGTGGCGACGGCCGCTTCACGATCCAGAGCACCTACAGCCACTACGCCGGCAAGTACAGCGAGACGCAGTTCGCGGAGACCACCAACGTCGGCAACCCTGACGTCCTGCTCGGCGTCTACGTGGGGCCGCCCGGACAGGGCCGCGACTTCGCGCCGGGCTTCAATCCCGACAACTACTTCATCGTCGACGGGGGATTCGCGACGCAGAACGTCTTCAGCGACCCGGACCTGAAGTCGCCCGTGACCAGGGAGTTCACGGTGTCGGCCGGCGCCACCCTCGGCAGCGACGGGTACTTCAAGGCGACGTTCATCCGCCGCCGGGCGAGCAACTTCGTCGAGGACATCATCGACCTGTCGACCGGGTTCACCGACGTCATGTACGAGGGCCAGAGCTTCGGCATCTTCGACAACCAGGTCTTCCGGAACACGGACATGCTGGAGCGCAACTACGACGCGCTGCAGTTCGACGGCACCTACCGGCCGTGGCGCAGCCTGCAGCTCGACGGCAGCTACACGCTGCAGATCAAGAACCACGGCAACTTCGAGGGCGAGGGCACGAACCAGCCCGGCGTGCCGTCGATCGCCTTCGACTACCCGGAGATCTTCGATCCCGATCGGCACTTCCCGTACGGCCGCCTGAACGACTTCCAGCGCCACAAGATACGACTCTGGGGGATCTACAACCTCGACCTCGGCGGTGTCGGCGCCGTCGACCTCGGCGGCATCTGGCGCTACAACTCCGGGCTCACCTACAGCCTCTCGGCCGGCGGCGTGCCCGTCACGGCAGAGCAGGTAGCGATTCTCGCTCCGCTGACCTACGCCAGCCCGCCGACGTCCCAGGGCATCTTCTTCGCGGGGCGCGGGAGCGAGAACTACGACGGCTACGGCCTGTTCGACCTGTCCGCGCAGTACCAGATTCCCGTCTGGAGCGACCTGAGCCCCTACCTGAAGTTCGAGCTCTACAACGTGTTCGACAACCAGAAGCTCATCTTCTGGGACACGACGGTGGAGCCCGTCTACGACGGGCCGGTGGACGCCCTCGGTCTTCCGACCACCTACGAGGAAGGCCCACGGTTCGGCGAGGGGACGTCGGTCGGCGACTACCCGCCGCACCTGCCCGGCGTGGACGGCGGGCGCACGTTCCGTATGGCGCTCGGCTTCCGCTGGTAGGCAAGGAGTCCGCGGAGTAGCCCCGCGGGCAGCGAGGCCGGCGAGGGCGTCAGCGGACCGTAGAGCGACGATGCTATTCGGCGACACCGACCGCGGGGGCGCCGGCGGAGGAGAGCCGGGTGACCGCCACGTCCGGCTGCAGCTCGATCGTCTCGCCCTGGTGGCCGATGGCGAGCGGCCCGTCGCCCCGCAGCAGGTAGGTCGCCGACGTTGGCGTCAGCTCCACCTCGAGCCGCCGGCCGCGGACCTGGAGCGGGAAGCGCAGGCTCTCGAAATGCGCGGGCACCTGCGGCGAGAAGGTGATCTGTCCGCCGTCGTCCCGCATGCCCGCGAAACCGTAGATGAGGGTCATCCAGAACCCGCCCATCGAGGCGATGTGGCAGCCGTCCTGCACGTTGCCGGCCACGTTGGCGAGGTCCATGAACCCGGCGTCGAGCGAGTAGCCGAACGCCTTCTCGGCTTCGCCGACCTCGGCCGCGACGATGCTCTCGATGGAGCAGGAGAGCGACGAATCGCGCGTCGTCAGCGGGTCGTAGTACATGAAGTTGCGGCGCTTCTGCCCCAGGGTGAACTCCTGCCCGAGGAGGAACATGGCGAGGACGACGTCCGCCTGCTTGACGACGCGGTGGCGGTAGATGACGAGCGGGTGGTAGTGAAGCAGGAGGGGGTACTTGTCGCGCGGGGTGTGCTCGAAGTCCCAGTCCTCCTTGTCCTTGAACGAGTCGTCCTGCAGGTGGACCCGGTCGCGCTCGTCGAAGGGCAGGTACATCTGGTCGGCCGCGAGCTGCCACGCCTCGAGCTCCGCGGGGTCGAGGCCGGTCGCGCGCACGAGGACCTTGAAGCGCGGCGCGTCGTCGGCGCGCATCGCGCGGATCGTCTCGGCCGCGTACCAGAGGTTCTCGCGCGCCATCAGGTTCGTGTAGAGGTTGTTGTTGACGACGGCGTTGTACTCGTCCGGCCCGGTGACGCCGTGGATGCGAAACTTGCCGTCGTGGCGGTCGAAGAAGCCGAGGTCGACCCAGAGGCGCGCGGTCTCGACCAGGATCTCCGCCCCGACGTCGGCGAGGAACCGGGTGTCGCCGGTCACCTCCACGTACTTGCGCAGGGCGTACACGATGTCCGCGTTGATGTGGTACTGCGCGGTCCCCGCCGCGTAGTACGCCGACGCCTCGTTGCCGTCGATGGTGCGCCAGGGGAAGAGCGCGCCGCGCTGGTTCAGCTCGCCCGCGCGCCGCCGCGCGTCGTCGAGGTGCCGGTGGCGCAGGCGCAGCAGGTTCTGCGCGATGCGCGGGGTCGTGTAGACGAGGAACGGCAGCAGGTAGATCTCGGTGTCCCAGAAGTAGTGGCCCTCGTAGCCGGGGCCGGTCAGCCCCTTGGCCGGCACCCCGACCCCCTCGGCCCGCGCCGTCGCCTGGCAGATGTGGAACAGGTTGAAGCGTATCGTCTGCTGCCACTCGGGCTGCCCCTTCACGACGACGTCGCTGCGGTGCCAGAAGTCGGTGAGGAACTGCCGCTGGCTGTCGATCAGGTCCGAGAAGCCGCGCCGGACGACGCGGTTCAGCAGCCGGTCGGCCCGCTCGCAGAGCTCCTGGGCCTGGGGGCGCCGCGACGAGTGGTAGGTGATGTACTTGACGAGGCGGATGCGCGCGCCCACCTTGCCGTCGACCGAGAAGTCGATGCGCCCTTCCGGTCCGTCCGATCGCACGTCCGTCGTGTAGTCGCAGTCGGTCCGCAGCTCGTGGTCGACCGCGCACGACAGGGTCATGCCGCCCGACCGGGTGCGGTACCCGAGCACGATGCGGCGGTCGGTGGCGCGGCTCACCTGCGGCTCGATGACCTCGCACCCGAACTGCTTGATGCGGGGGTCTCCGTTGGCGCCGGTCGACCGCCCGCTCGCGGCGATCTCCGAGACGATGACGACGGGGGCGTCGTAGGCCAGCAGGGTCACCTCGTAGGAGATCGCGGCGAGGTGCCGATGCTCGAGCGAGACGAGGCGGCGCGAGCGGATCGAGACGCGCTGGCCCGAGGAATGGGCCCAGACGAGGGTGCGGTCGAGGGTCCCCGCGCGCATGTCGAGCGCCCGCTCGTAGCGCTCGAGGGTCGCCGTCGGCAGGAAGAACGGCTCGTCGTCGACGTACAGGCGGATGACCTTGGCGTCCGGCACATCGACGATGGTCTGTCCGAGCTTCGCGAAGCCGTACGCCTCTTCGCCGTAGACGATGGGCCAGGTCTCGTGGAAGCCGTTGACGTAGGTGCCGTTGTGCACGACCGGCTGGCCCTCGTCGCTGGTGCCGCGCATGCCGAGGTACCCGTTGGCGGTGGTGAAGAGCGACTCCGACGCCCCGACGCGGCGGGGATCGAAGCGCGTCTCGACGAGCCGCCACTCGTCGGCGGGATAGATGTCGCGGGGGAGATCCGCGTGGTAGCGGTCGTCCATCAGCCGGCCTCCTGGCCCGCCCATCGTCGCCGAACGCGACCGCAAGGTCGCGCTACGGCCTCCGCTGGGTGCCCAACCAACCCTCTACAGGAGTTCGCGCCGTTCTACGGCGCAGACTCCCGGCTGCCGGTCGCGGCGTCCGGCCCCGCCCCGGCCGGTAGCGTGTCGGCGAGGTCCGTCACCACGAGGTCCGCGCCGGCCCGCGCGAGATCGTCGGGGGTGCCGGCGCGGTCGATGCCGACGACCAGGGCGAACCCGCCGGCCCGACCGGCCGCGACGCCCGCGATCGCGTCCTCGACCACCACCGCGCGCGACGGGGCGACCCCCAGCGCGCGCGCCGCGTGGAGAAAGGTGTCGGGGGCCGGCTTCCCGGGCAGGCCCTGCCGCTCGGCCACGATACCGTCCACCTGCAGCTCGAAGAGGCCGGCGATGCCGGCCGCGTCCAGGATCGCCGCGCAGTTCCGGCTCGACGAGACGACAGCCCTGCGCACCCCGTGCCGCCGCAGGTGGCGCACGACGGCGACGGTGCCGGCAATGGTGTCCACTCCCTCGTTCGCCAGCACTTCCTGGAAGAAGGCCTGCTTGCGGTTCCCGAGGCCGCTGACGGTCTCGCGGCCCGGCGGGTCGTCGGGCGTGCCGTCGGGGACGGTGATGCCGCGCGAGGCGAGGAAGGCGCGCACCCCGTCGTAGCGCGGCCGCCCGTCGACGAACCGCGCGTAGTCGCGCGGCTCGAAGCCCTGGAACGACTCGCCGCGGGCGGCAGCGCGTCGCGCCAGGTAGTCGTCGAAGAGCCGGGTCCACGCCGCCGCGTGCAGGCGCGCGGTGGCCGTCAGCACGCCGTCGAGATCGAACAGGACCGCCTCGTAGCCGGCCCACTCGACCACGGGAGCCGGGGGCGCGGGTTCAGGCACCGGCGACCGCCACGCCGACCGGACACCGCACGCCGGTCCCCCCGAGGCCGCAGTAGCCCGCCGGGTTCTTCGCGAGGTACTGCTGGTGGTAGTCCTCGGCATGGTAGAAGGGCGGCGCGTCGCGGATCTCGGTGGTGACGGGGCCGAAGCCGGCCGCCGTCAGCCGCGCCTGGTAGGCGTCGCGCGAGGCGAGGGCGGCGCGCTGCTGCCCGGCGCCGGCCGTGTAGATGGCCGAGCGGTACTGGGTGCCGACGTCGTTGCCCTGCCGCATGCCCTGCGTCGGGTCGTGGCTCTCCCAGAACGCCTGGAGGAGCTGTTCGAACGGGATCGCGGCGGGGTCGGCGACGACCAGCACCACCTCGGTGTGGCCGGTCCCGCCGCTGCACACCTCGCGGTAGGTCGGGTTCTTCGTGAAGCCCCCGGCGTAACCCACGGCGGTCGTGTAGACGCCCTCGAGCGTCCAGAACACCCGCTCGGCCCCCCAGAAGCAGCCCATGCCGAAGACCGCCCGCGTCATCCCGTCGGGGAACGGCGGCGCGAGGGGGCGGCCGTTGACGAAGTGCTCGCGGGCCACGGGCATCCGCTCGTCCCGGCCGGGGAGCGCCTCCTCGGCCGTGGGCATCCGCAGGCTGGCGGGGTTGGCGAGCAGCATCGACGGTTCCTCCCGGACGGTCCGGCCGGTACGGGACCGGCTCGGGAGTCGTGGCAAGGGGACGGGGCCTTCCTGACGGGCTTCTGCGCCTAGTGTAGCGCACGACAGATTCCGTGGCTTCATGGGGCCCGGTATCATGAGGTCATGGACTCCGCCGCGCTCCTCCCCGACGACGCCTTCAACCGCAAGCTCGCCGCCAACGTCCATCCGCCCGGGTGGCGGAACCCGACGCCGGAAGGCCGCTACAACCTCGTCGTCGTCGGGGCGGGGACGGCGGGGCTGGTGACGGCGGCGGTCGCGGCCGGCCTCGGCGCGCGGGTGGCCCTCGTGGAACGGCACCTGATGGGCGGCGACTGCCTCAACGTCGGCTGCGTCCCCTCGAAGGGCGTCCTCCGGGCCGCGCGGGTGTGGGCGTCGGCGCAAGACGGGGCGGCGTTCGGGCTGACCTTCCCCGGCGGGGTCGGGCGCGACTTCGGGGCCGCGATGGCCCGCATGCGCCGGCTGCGGGCCGAGATCAGCCACGTGGACTCCGCCGAGCGGTTCGCCGGGCTCGGCGTCGACGTCTTCATCGGCGAGGCCCGGTTCACCGGACCGGACACCGTCGCGGTCGGCGACGCGACCCTGCGGTTCGCGCGCGCCGCCGTCTGCACCGGGGCGCGCGCCGCGGTCCTGCCGATCCCGGGGCTGGCCGAGGCCGGCTGCCTCACCAACGAGACGGTCTTCTCGCTGACCGAGCTGCCGCCGCGGCTCGCGGTGATCGGAGCCGGCCCCATCGGCTGCGAGCTGGCCCAGGCGTTCGCCCGCTTGGGCAGCGAGGTCACCGTTCTCGAGCAGGCCCCCCGCATCCTCCCGCGCGAGGATCCGGACGCGGCCGCCGTGGTGCAGGCGCGGATGGAGCACGACGGCGTGCGGTTCGTGCTCGGCGCGGCGATCGGCGCGGTGGAACCGGTGGCGCCAGGGACGGGTGCGGAGGACACCGGCGGGAAGCGGATTCGCTATAGCGCCGGCGGCGAAGCGCAGGGCGTCAGCGTCGACGAAATCCTGCTCGGCGTCGGGCGGGCCCCGAACGTCGAGGGGCTGGGCCTGGAGACGGCCGGCGTGGCCTTCGACCGGAGCGGCGTCACCGTCGACGCCCACCTGCGGACGACCAACCCCCGCATCTACGCGGCGGGCGACATCTGCTCTCCCTACAAGTTCACGCACGCGGCCGACGCCATGGCCCAGATCGTCATCCAGAACGCGCTGTTTCCCCACCCGTTCGGGTTGGGGAAGGCGTCGACCGAGTCGCTGGTCATTCCCTGGTGCACCTATACCGAGCCCGAGATCGCCCACGTCGGGATGTACGAGGCCGACGCGCGCCAGAAGGGCATCGAGGTCGAGACCTTCACGCAACCCCTCGCCGAGGTCGACCGCGCGGTGCTCGACGGCGAGGCCGCCGGCTTCGCGCGCCTGCACCTCCGGAAGGGCACCGACCGCATTCTCGGCGCCACCGTCGTGGCCGCCGACGCCGGCAACCTGATCAGCGAGGTGACGGTGGCGATGAAGGCGGGCGCCGGCCTCGGCGTCATCGGCGCCGCCATCCATCCCTATCCCACCCAGGCCGAGGTCTGGCGGAAGGCCGCGAATCAGTTGCGGAAGGCGCGGTTCAGCGACCGCCAGCGGGCGATCCTCGGCCGGCTGTTCGCGTGGCGACGGTAGGAGCCGGCGCCGCAGAACGGCGCGGGCTCCTGGAGGGTTGGTTGGGCGCCAAGCGGAGCCGCAGGCGACGATTGGCGGGCGAGGCCCCGCCTGGCGCACTGCGGTATCTTCAGTGTCGATGACGCCTGATGAACGGCTCGCCGGATCGAGACGTGACCCGTGATGTCCGGCGGCGCATTCGGCTCGCCGCCGCGTTGCGGGACCCGTCCGTCCGGCGCGGTCCGTCCGGGGTCGTCGAGACTCGCGTGAACGATGACTTGGCCGACGAGAAGCCGGCCGATCCTTCCGCGCCGAGGGCGTTGGCCGACCCCGTGCTCGCGGAGTTGTGGGACAACCCAGCCGATGCCCGGTACGATGACCTCTGACCGCGCCGGACGGCCGTGGTGAGATTCGACTTCACAGACGAGAAGAAGGAGATACAGATGAGACGAGGGGTCCAGACCTCACTCCACAGGTTCGTCCCGCTCTCGCTGGGTGCGCTGGTCGCACTGGTCGGCGCGGCCGGCGCCCAGACGCCGTCGTCCGGACAGCTCCTCGTGCTGCTGCGGGACGCCAGCGCCCTCGCGATCGTCGATCCGGAGAGCGGGAACGTGCTGGGGCAGGTGCCGACCGGCCGGGACCCGCACGAGGTGACGGCGTCGACCGACGGGCGGCTGGCCTTCGTGGCGAGCATGGTGGACGGCATCTCCGTCATCGACATCGCCGCGCGGGAGGAGATCCGCCGGGTCGACCCCGGCCCCGGCAGCCTGACGCACGACGTGCTGTTCGCCGACGACAAGCTGTACTTCACCATCGAGGGCTACAAGTCGATCGGGCGCTACGACCCGGCCGCCGACGTCATCGACTGGACGCTCGGCATCGGCGAGGACGGCTCGCACATGCTGGTGCTCGATCGGGAGCGGGGCGCGTTGTTCACGCCGAACATCGGCTCGAACACGGTCACGATGGTCGAGAACGTGCTGGAGGGTCCGGCGCGGGCGCGGCTCACCGACATCCCCGTGCCGGGAGTGCGGCCCGAGGGCCTCGACCTGTCGCCGGACGGCCGCGAGCTCTGGACGGCGACCCGCGGCGACGGCGGCGTGTCCATCATCGACGTCGAGAGCCGCGAGGTCGTGGAGACCCTCGACCTGGGCATGCAGGACGCCAACCGGCTGAAGTTCACGCCCGACGGCCGCGTGCTGATCATCGACGGCGAGGCGGCGTCCCTCTTGGTGATGGACGCGGCCACCCGCAGCGTGATCGAGCGGGTGACGGTGGGCGAGACCGACACCGGCGACGGCGCCGTCCTCGTGGGGCCCGACGGCCGGCGCGCCTTTCTCGGCCTGAGGGCCGCGGACCGCGTCGCCGTCGTCGACCTGGAGACGCTGGAGATCACCCTGGAGATACCGATGGGCGAGGGCGCCGGGCCGGGCTGCCTCTACTGGATCGGCGCGAGCTGAGGGCGGCGTCCTCGTGCGCGCCGTGAACCAACAGTGAGGCACCGGCTGCGGGGGAAAGCCGCCGGGAACAGCTACCGCGTCCGCTCACCGCCACCGAGTCAGTCGTCGACTACGAACGCGGTTGCACGGGCGAGCTGGCCGCTCGGGCGCGACGCAGAGTCTGCAGCCAGCCCTCGTGCCTTCGCGGGTTCCTCTCCGGCGGGCTGCTGGGCGACACCGGCTGCGGATTCCTGCGGGAAGCGGACGGGCTACGGTTCGTCTTCTTCCGCCTCTATCCACTCTGGCAGCGGGTCGTCCAGCGAAGCCCACCCGGCAGCGGAGGCCATCTCGGCGTCGGTCAGCAGACAGCCGTCCAGCGCGGCCTCGATGGCCTCTTGCGGCATCTCGATTCCGATGAAGACGAGCTCCTGACGGCGGTCGCCGTGGTCGGGGTCCCATACCTGGCCGATCCACTCCATGGTCTCGGGGTCGTCGGCGAGCTCTGCCGGGTCCAGCGCGGCGAACCAATGGCCTCCGGGCTCCAGGGTCAGCGAGTCTCCGGCGATCGAGAGCGCGCCGGCCACCTCATGGCGGGTGGCCAGCCAGACGACCCCCTTCGCCCGCAGCACGCCCTCGAAGCTACCTTCGAAGATCGCCGCCAGCCGCGCCGGATGGAAGGGCCGTCGCCTCCGATAGACGAAGCTGCCTATGCCGTACTCCTCGGTCTCGGGCGTGTGGCCGCCTTGCAGTTCCTGAAGCCAACCCGCCGTTTGCTCGACGCGTTCGAAATCGAACAGGCCCGTATCGAAAATCAGGTCGAGCGGAATCCGCCCGTAGGTCGCCGGGACGAACGTCGCCGTCTGGTTGAGCTTGCGCAGGATCCCGGTCAACCGTGCGACTTCCTTCCCGCTCATCTTGTCGGTCTTGTTGAGCACGAGGACGTTGGCGAGCTCGACCTGATCGACGAGGAGCTCGGCGATGGAGCGGTCGTCGTCGACATCGACCCCGAGCCCGCGGTCGAGCAGGTCTTCTCCGGAGCCGAAGTCGCGAAGAAAACGCGGGCCGTCGACGACGGTGACCATCGTGTCCAACCGGGCCAGCTCGCCCAGTTGGGCGCCGAGCTCGTCCGACAAGGCGAAGGTGGCCGCGACGGGAAGCGGCTCGGAGATACCGGTTGATTCGATCAGCAGGTAGTCGAAGCGACGTTCCCGCGCCAGGCGTGCAACCTCGTCGAGGAGGTCTTCACGCAACGTGCAGCAGATGCAGCCGTTGGACATCTCGATCAGCCGCTCGTCGACGCGGTTGAGCTCGGCGCCGCCGTTGCGAATGAGCTGGGCATCGACGTTGACCTCGCTCATGTCGTTGACGATGACTGCGACGCGGCGGCCTTCGCGGTTGTGCAGCGCGTGGTTGAGCAACGTCGTCTTGCCGGCGCCGAGGAAGCCGGAGAGCACGGTTACGGGAAGGCGTGAGTCGTTCAATTTTTGATTCCTCCGCTCTTGGGCCGTCTCCGACGGCAGCCAGCAGAGCGCTGAACCCGGTGGTCGCCACAGCCTGCCGATCCACCAACCGCAGCGCGAACGCGCGGCCCCTGCCCGCGCGCAATCGTCAAGCAAGTGACCAGGTGTCGTGCGCGCACGCTCCGTGCGCTGGCGGCAATACCCCGTCGACCAACGATGGACGAAACGCAGCGCGTGACGGGAGCTAGGCGGGCGGGGCCCGGGCGGGGAGGCGAGCGAAGTGACCGGACGCGGTCCATTCGCCGTCGGCAGCCTGCTCGAGCGGCTCCGCAACCTCGGCGAATCCGATCTGCAACGGGCCGGAAAGCTCGGCGGAAGGCTGGTGTCGGAGCTGGCAGACGGCGCAATGCTGATCGGCCTCGTGCTCCTCGTGACAGAAGACCTCGGCGGCGGCGGCGCCGGCCACCACCATGACCAGGACGACAATCCATGCGCACGAGGTACGGCTACGACGTGCGAGCCTCAGGTGCGCGCGTCCTCTCTGGACCATCGATTTCCACGCTAGCAGAGATCGCCCCCAGGGCGCAAGGACCGCGGCGGATTCGGAACGCGCCTTGTATCCAGCAAGGCCACGGCGCAGCAACGCGCGATGGCCAGGCGGGAGGCGGCGACCGGATCGCGACGAGAGTCCATTCGCCGCGCCGAACCAGGCTCTTGTGCGCTGAAGGCGCCAACCCACCGCGGTGTCGTCGTCAACCCGACCCCCGGGTGAGCAACGCCTCGACCTCGGCCGGCGTCGGACTCGCCTCGCGGGCGCCGAGGCCGCGGCACTTGAGCGCGGCCGCCGCGTTCGCGTAGCGCAGCACGTCCTCGACCTCCGCGCCGTCGCCGCCGCGCAGCCAGCCGGAGATGAACCCGCCCCGGAAGACGTCGCCGGCGCCGGTGGTGTCGACGACCGGCACCCGGAACGCCGGCGTCCTCACCTCGACGTCGCCGACGAGGGCGAGGCTGCCTTCCGCACCTAGCGTCATGCAGACCAGCGCCGGGCGGTAGGCGTCCCGTAATGCCCGCAACGCCGCCCCCGGCGTGTCCTTGCCGGTCAGCGCGGCCGGGAACTCCTGGGCCGTGACGATGACGTCGATCTCCGCCAGCAGCGCGTCGATGCCGTCCCGGACGTGCTCGACGTCGACGACGGTCCGGATGCCGGCCCGCCGCGCCGCGCGCGCCGCCGTCGTCGCCGACGCCGTCTCGTGACAGTCGACGAGCAGCACGCGGCCCGCGCAGACCGCGGCCGGGTCGACGTCGTCGGGGCGCAGCTTCAGTCCCGGGTCGCGGGTCCAGAGCACGGTGCGCTCGCCGGTCCCCTCGTCGACGAGAATCACCGACATCCCGTTTCTCGTGTCGGGGGCCACGCGGCACGCACCGACGTCGACCCCTTCGGCGGCGAGGCTCGATTGCCCTC
Organism: Vicinamibacterales bacterium; assembly: GCA_965207615.1. Taxonomy (GTDB): domain Bacteria; phylum Acidobacteriota; class Vicinamibacteria; order Vicinamibacterales; family UBA8438; genus JAJEEA01. Next base: position 3,592,690 of record CBDBMZ010000003.1, on the reverse strand, counting down.
GTTGTCCGTTGTCGTCGTCGCCGAAGCATCCGACGTAACGCGCCCGCCAGCCGAGCCGGGCGCACGCCACCATGGCGCTCGCCGCCTGGCCCCCCGGCGAGTACGCGTGCCGCCGGATCGGTTGCTTGGAGTCGGGCCGGGGAAAGCGCTCGACCACGACCAGCAGGTCGGTCATGTTCAGGCCGAACCCCACCACGTCGAAGCGCCGGCCCTCCGGCGGCGGCAGCCCGATCGGCATCCGCATGGCGGGATCGTACTCTTCCCTCGGTTTACCAATGGGCGAGGGCGTCGAACTCCGCTGCACCATTGCTGGATCGGCCCGAGCTGGACGGCGGCGCCGTTCTGCGGTGCAGACTCCTGGCGGGGGCGGCCAACCGCTCGACCGCCGTGCGGTCAGCCGATGATCTCGACCAGACCATCGACAACCGCGGCCAGTTCCTCGTCCGAGGCCCGTCCGAGCCGGCGACCGACGCGTTCCACCGAGAGCGTTCGGATCTGGCTGATCTTGACCCATGAGCGCTTGGGGAGCGTCGGCCCGCCGAGCGGAAGCGTGAGGGGAAAGCCCGCCCGGGGCTCCTGGCTGGTGAGCGCGGCTGCGATGACCGTGCCCGATCGGTCGTTGAAGACGTCGTGACTGAGGACGACGACGGGGCGCTTGCCGGCCTGCTCGCGCCCACGAACCGGGTTCAGGTTCGCCCAGCGGATGTCACCCCTCAGTATTCTGGCCACGACTCACCTGCGAGACCCTCATCGGCGAGGCGCTGTTCGAGGACCGGGTCGAGCTTGTCGCACTCGGTCGCCAGCCGGGTACGGGCGAGCCGACCCAGCTTCTCCGCCAGCGCTGATTCGACTGCCTGACTGCGGTTGCGGAACCGCCGTTCCGAGACGAGGGTGTCCACCTGATCGAGCAGTTCGGCGTCGAGCGTGAGGGCTACCTTGGCTTTCGGCATCGTCGAGGTATGATGTTTCATCATACCATCCGGTTCAGGCGGTGCCGCTGACCGGGGGACTCACGCCGTGGGAGCCGGAGAAGTTCCTCAAGCGTCGGTCACGAGTCGATAGTTCGTGTTGCGCCCGCCGCCGGGGTTGCGGGCCAGGAGGCCATGGTCGACCAGGATCGTGATGTCCCGCAGGGCAGTGTCCTGGGAGCACCTGGCGAGCCTGGCCCACTTCGACGTGGTCAGCCTCCCCTCGAAGCCGTCCAGGACGCGGTTCAGCACGCGCCGCTGCCGCTCGTTGAGGGCGAGGCCGCCCGCGCGTTCCCAGAACCGGGCCTTCGCGAGCACGGCGGCCAGCGCCGTCCCCGCCGCGTCGACCGACCGGCCGAGGCAGGCGAGGAACCACGTCATCCAGTCGGTGACGTCGGTCGTGCCGCGCTGCGTATGTTCCAGAACGTCGTAGTAGGCGGCGCGCTCGGCCCGAATCTGCGACGACATGCTGTAGAAGCGCTGCGAGCTTTCCTCCGAGCGGGCCAGGGCCATGTCGGCGACGGCGCGGGCGATGCGGCCGTTCCCGTCCTCGAACGGGTGGACGGTCACGAACCAGAAATGCGCCAGCCCCGCCCTCAGCACCGGGTCGGCGTCGGCCGGCGTCTCGAACCAGTGCAGGAATGCGCGCATCTCCGCGTCCACCCGCGCCGCCGACGGCGCCTCGAAGTGCACCCGCTCGCGGCCGATCGGACCGGAGACCACCTGCATCGGGTCAGCCTGCGTGCCGCGCCATCGGCCGACGGCGATTCGCCGCATCCCGCTACGGCCGGTCGGGAACAGCGATACGTGCCAATCGAACAGCCGCTCGGTCGTGAGAGGCTGGTCGTAGCGTCGGGTCGCGTCCAGCATCAGCTCGACGACCCCCTCGACGTCGCGATCGGCCTGCGCGGCTCCGCCGGCATCCATGCCGAGCCGCCGCGCTATCGACGAGCGGACCTCGGCCGCATCGAGCTTCTCACCCTCGATGTCGCTGCTCTTCACCACGTCCTCGACCAGCGTGCCGAGCACCGCCTCGCGCCGCAGGTCGAAGCCGAGATTCTCCATGTGCCCGAGGAGCCGGCCCTGCCGGTGCCTGACGTCGGCCAGCGCATCGACCAGCGCCTCGTGCTTCCAGTGAAGCCGCGGCCAGTCGGGTTGCTCGTGGATGTAGATTCTCCGCACGATCCGCGGAGATTGTAGCAGCGATTCACCGCACCCCGTCGTTGCCGCCGTGTCAGAGGCGGTGGTATACGCTGCCCGGCGACCGGCTTGTTCCCGAGGATTCCGTGTAGAATGGCCATGTTGATAGCCATCATGGATGTGAAATCGTGCCCGAAGTGTCCATCGCCCAAGCTCGAAACACGCTGACGCGACTGATTCATGAAGCCGAGAACGGAGAGGCCGTGCACATCACCCGGCGCGGAAAGCGGGTCGCGGTGCTGGTCTCGAGGCGAGAGTACGAACGCCTGGAATCGGGAGCAGGTGGGATCGCCTTCTGGCAGGGGGTCAAGGATTGGCGTGCGCAGGCCAGCTTCGACTGGCCGGAACTCACGCGGGACGAGGTGGATAGCTGGCGTGACCGCCGCCCGCCCCGGGAGCCCGAATGGCCAGACTGAGGTACCTGCTCGATACCAACGTCCTCTCCGAGTCCTCACGGCGGCGTCCCGACCCCGACGTCGAGTCGCGACTGGACGCGCATGTGCACGAAGCGTGCACGGCGGCTCCGGTTCTCCATGAGCTGCAGTCCGGATTGGCCCGAATGCCGGACGGCATGCGCAAGCAGGAGTTGGCCGGCTACCTGAAGTGGGTTCTGCGTCTGGAGATCCTGCCATACGATCGCGATGCGGCGCGATGGCACGCGGAAGAGCGCGCACGGCTGACCGATCGGGGCCGAACGCCTCCGTTCGTGGATGGCCAGATCGCTGCGATTGCCGCCACCAACGGGTTGACGCTGGTCACGCGCAACACGGGCGACTTCGACGACTTCACCGATCTGAGCGTGGAAAACTGGTTCGCCTGACTACTTCGGACGCGATCGACTTGGTAGTCCCACTGGATGACTGGTCGCTTGCCACGGTGAATGCCGACGTGCGAGGAAGCGTCGCGCAGCCGGTCAGACCACGGGATAACGGGGAGTGCCCCAGTCGGTTTCCGGGTGTTCAATCATCACTTCAAGGAAGCATGGCACCAGCACCGCCATGATCGCAGCTCCAGTCCTTACCTGGTCCCGGTTGACGCTGCCACTCCAGGTCGCACCGCCGTGCAGCAGTTGGTTGCGTAGGGTGTAGAGGCTGGCGAACAACTCCTCCAGAATGAGTGAGGTCCGCCTGTTGCCGAGCGCCAGCCTCGCTCGTTTCTTGCTGGCCTCGAACTTGTCTGCCCAGTCCTGGTAGCCCGGTTCCTCGTTGTGGTGTTTCCAGAACGGCTCGAATACGTACCGGTTGTTCAGCAAGATGGTGATGCGAGGCACGAGGTCGGGCCAGATGGTCTCATGGACGGCGTCAGGGGCGCACGCAACGACCTTCCGGAAGTACTCCTGGCGGTGCTGCCGCTCGCTGTCTTGAGTGCCCGATGGGGAACCCATATGCCGCGTTGAAGGCCATCCAGGAGAAGACGAACGATGCATCGCAATCGTCACTGTCCTTCTCGGCGCGGCCAAGCCAACTGAGGCTGCGTCGCAAACGCAGATTAAGGTTGGCGTGCGGATGAGATGGGTCACGGCTGTAGTAGGCGGAACTCTTCCACCTCTTCGTGAGTCTCTCTTCACGCGTGGCGGAACTCGGGCGCATTTGGGCGTCAGGAATCGACGTTCCGGGCTCGAGTCGCCTGCGGCAAACCCGCGGATCAGTACCCCACCACCTGCCCGTCCTTGCGCACGTCCGTCCCGCCGTGCAGCATGCCCGTCTCGGGGTGGATCATGATGGCCTGGTAGCCGCCCATGCCCCCGCCGCCGGCGCGGACGACGTTGTGGCCGCGGCGGCGCAGCTCGGCGATGACCTCGTCGGAGACGCCGGGCTCGACGGCGACGGTGCCGCCGGGCCGGCTGCTCGGGCTGTGGCGCACGCGGGCGGCGTCGCCCGCCTCCTGGAGGTTCATGCCGAAGTCGATGATGTTCGACAGGACCTGCCAGTGGCCCTGCGGCTGCATGGCGCCGCCCATGACCCCGAACGACATGAAGGGCTTGCCGTCCCTGGTCACGAAGCCGGGCATGTTGGTGTGCAGCGAGCGCTTGTGGGGCTCGAGCGAGTTGAGGTGGCCCTCCTCGAGCGTGAAGCCGGAGCCGCGGTTCTGGAGGGCGAAGCCGAGGTCGCCGGGCACCACCATCGAGCCGAAGCCGCCGAAGATGCTCTCGATGAGGGAGATGGCGTTACGGTCCTCGTCGACTACCGTCAGGTACACGGTGTCGCTGTGGTCGAACGGCTGGCCGGCGGCGACGTCGGTCGACGCGCGCTGCGGGTCGATGAGCTGCCGGCGCGCGTCGGCGTACGACTTCGAGATAAGGGGCTGCGTGGGCAGCTCGTTGGCGTCGGCGTCGGCCACGTAGGTGTCGCGGTCGGCCCACACGAGCTTCTTGGCCTCGGTGTAGAGGTGGATGGCGTCGGCGGTGTTCTTGCCCAGGGCGGGGACGTCGTAGCCCTCCATGATGTTGAGGATCATCAGGGCGAGGATGCCGGAGCTGTTGGGCGGCACCTCCCAGACGTCGTAGCCGCGGTAGTTGGTGCTGACGGGCTCGACCCACACCGACGAGTGGTCCTCGAAGTCGGCCATCGTGAAGTAGCCGCCATTGCCCTCGCTGAACGACACGATGCGCCGCGCGATGTCGCCCTTGTAGAAGGCGTCGCGGCCGCCCCGCGCGATCGCGTCGTAGGTGTCGGCGAGGCGCGGGTTGCGGAAGACCTCGCCGACGCGCGGCGGCCGGCCGTCGGGCAGGTAGGTGGCGGCCGAGTCGGGCCACTGCACGAGCGACGGCATCGCCCCCGCCCACTGCCGCTGGATGATCTCGCTCACCGGGAAGCCCGCGCGGGCGTAGCGGATGGCGGGGGCGAGCACCTCGGCGAGGGTCATGGTGCCGAACCGCTCGAGCAGCTCGTGCCAGCCGTCGACGGCGCCCGGCACCGTCCAGGTCAGCGGTCCGTTCCCCGGCATGCGGGAGTAGCCCTGGCGGACGAGGGTCTCGCGGCTGATCTCATAGGGCGCCCGCCCGGTGGCGTTCAGTCCGTAGAGCCGCTCGGTGTCGGCGTCCCAGACGAGGGCGAAGAGGTCGCCGCCGATGCCGTTCATGTGCGGCTCGACGAGGCCGAGCACCGCGTTGACGGCCACCGCCGCGTCGATGGCGTTGCCGCCCGCCTTGAGGATGTCGAGGCCGACCTGGGCCGCGAGGGGCTGGCTGGCCGCGACCATCCCGTGCGGCGCGATCACCTCGGACCGGCTGCCGTGGGGGCTGCGGGCGGGCCGGCTGTAGCCGTGGCCGAGCGGCTCGTCGGACTGGGCGTGCACGGTGGCCTCGGTCCCGATCATCGCGGTCCCCAGCAGGATGGCGAGCACCGGGGCCGACAGAACGGCCCGGAACACCGGACGACAGGATCGCAGCGCCAGCAGCATCGTGTACCCCTTTCCATCGGCTCGGCAAATCTGGTCGGGAACCGTCGCTCTCGCGGCTCCGCGCCCGCCCAATCGACCCGTCGGGCGCGCCCGCCTTCTCGCGGACGGGGGCCCGGCGGACGCCGGCGGGACATCGCGGCCCCCGACGGCTGCGAGCGGATGTTATCGCAATTCGCCCAACGGCGGATCGCTTGCGCGGGCAGGCCCACGCGGTTGATGGCGGAACCCGCCGGCGGCTACGGGGCGGCGGGACGCGCGCGGGGCGGTCCGCGCGGGGCGGATGTAGGGTATGCTCGCCAGCCAGGAGTCCGCGCCGTGGAACGGCGCGGACTCCTGGAGGGTTGGTTGGGCGCCCAGCGGAGCCGGCGGCGACGATGGGCGGGCTAGGAGGTCGTGAATGACGTGCATCCTTTCGTTGTGGCTGCCGGTGCTGCTGTCGGCGGTCCTCGTCTTCGTCGCCAGCTCGGTCATCCACATGCTGCTGCCCTATCACGCCGGCGACGCCCGGCCGGTGCCCGACCAGGAAAGGGTGATGGACACGCTGCGGTCGCTCGAGATTCCTCCGGGCGACTATGCCATCCCCCGTTCGTCGAGCATGAAGGAGATGAACACCCCCGAGTTCGCGGCATTGCTCGAGCGGGGCCCCGTCGCGTTCCTGACGGTGCTGCCGAACGGGCCGATGGCCATCGGCCGCAGCCTGGGGCAGTGGTTCGTCTACTGCGTGGTGATCGGCGCCGTCGCCGGCTACACGGCTGGCCTCACCCTCGGGCCGGACGCCGAGTACGGGCTCGTCTTCCGCGTCGTCGGCCTCGTGGCGTTCGCGGGCTACGCGCTGGCGATTCCGCAGAGCACCATCTGGTGGCACCGGAGCTGGCGCTTCACCCTGCTGACGATGTTCGACGGGGTGATCTACGCGCTGCTGACGGCGGGCACGTTCGGCTGGCTCTGGCCGTAGGGAGAACCGAACCATGAAGCGTGCCACGCGCGTCGCCACCGCCGCTGGGCTGGTGCTGTCCCTCGGGGCCGGCTCCGCCCCCGCCCAGTCCCGCCTGACCATGCAGTGGGAGGCGATGGCCGAGCGCCTCGTGGCGCAGCTCGCGCCCGAGCCGGGCGAGCGCATCCTGCTCGTGGCGCGGCCGGGGCAGTTCGACGAGCTGATTCCCCCGCTACGCTACGCCCTGCTGCGGGCGGGGGCGGTCGACCTCGGGGTGATCGACGTCATCGAGGAGCCGCACCCCGAGGACTGGGACCCCGATCTCCTGGCCGAGGGCACGGCGGCCGCACGGGCCGTCTACCGCGAGATGCTGCGCGACTTCGACGGCGCGATCATGCTGCCCGGGGCGCGGCCCGACCACGCGGTGTACGCGGCGCTGCAGGACCTGCTGCACGAGGGCATCGGCCGCACCATCCACTTCCACTGGACCCAGAACGGCAGCGCGTTCCCGCTGCCGGGCCAGCCCATGCCGTCGCAGGCGGTCATCGACGCCACGTATCAGCACGCGCTGCTGGAGACCGACTACGCGGGGCTGGCGGCGGTGCAGCGGCGCTTCGCGGCCGCCATGCGCGGGGCCGAGGTGCGGGTCACGTCGCCGCTGGGCACCGACATCCGGTTCCGCATCGGCGACCGGCCGGTGAACTTCGGCGACGGCGACGCCTCGAAGGCGCGCACCGATCAGGGCGTCATTCTCATCGACCGCGAGCTCGAGCTGCCGTCGGGGGCGATACGGGTGGCGCCGGTCGAGGAAACCGTCGACGGCGTCATCGTCTTCCCGCCGTCGCAGTGGGACGGGCGGCCGGTCAGCCGCCTGCGCGTGGAAATCGAGGCCGGTCGGGTCACGGGGATGACCGCCGAGTCGGGGCAGGAGGCGGCCGAGGCCGAACTCGCCGGCGTTCCCGAAGAGGCGCGGGCGTTCCGCGAGTTCGCCCTCGGCTTCAACCCGCTGCTCGCGGTGCCCGAGCGCAACCCGTGGATTCCCTACTACGGCTACGGCGCCGGCATCGTCCGGCTCTCGCTCGGCGACAACTCCGAGCTCGGCGGGACCGTCACCGGCGGCTACGTCCGCTGGAACTTCTTCACCGACACGACGGTGACGGTCGGCGGCGAGGTCTGGGTGCAGGACGGGCGCCTCGTGCACTGACCCGCTACTGCATGTTGACGAACCGCTGCACCCGCTTGCCCTCCAGCGTCTCGCCGACGTAGATGTTGCCGCCCGAGTCGACGGCGAGGCTGTGGGCGGCGGTGAACCCGCCGGCCATGTGCCCGCCGAAGCCGAACGAGCCGAGGATCTCGAGGCTCGACCGCTCGATCAGCCACACCTTCTGGTTCATCCCGTCGATGTTGTAGAGGACCCGCTGCTCGCCGTCGGGCGAGAAGTCGACGTCGAACGCCGACCCGAACCCGCGTGTGCGGCCCGCGATGACCACCTCGTTAAGGAAGGTGCCGTCCCGCTCGAACACCTGGATGCGGTCGTTGACCCGGTCGCAGACGTAGACGAGCCCGTCGTCGGACAGGGTCGCGCAGTGGACCGGGCGCCCGAACTGCTGCGAGGGCGGCGCGTCGGGGTCGTAGCTGTAGGCCTCGTCGGTGGGCCGGTTGCCGTAGGCGCCCCAGTGGCGCTTGTACTCGCCGGTGTCGGCGTCGAACACCGCGACCCGGCGGTTGCCGTAGCCGTCGGCGATGTACACCTCGTTGGTCTCGGGGTCGACGTCGATCTCGGCCGGCTGGCCGAAGTTCGCCAGATCGTTGCTGCCCTCGCCCAGGCCGTGCCGGCCGATCTGCAGCAGGAACTCGCCGTCGCGGGTGAACTTCAGGATGTGGGCGTCGTCACCGCCGCTGCCCCCCAACCAGACGTTGTCCAGGTGGTCGATGAATATGCCGTGCTCCGAGTCGGGCCACTCGTAGCCTTCGCCGGGCCCGCCCCACGCGTTCACCACGTTGCCGGCCTGGTCGAACTCGATGACCGGCGGGGCGGGGCGGCAGCACTCGGCCAGGGGCGGCGTCGCGTCGGCGCCGCGCTCCTGCACGTTCAGGCTGCCCGGGCGCTGGACGATCCAGATGTGGTCGCGGGCGTCCACCGCGACCCCCACGACGTTGCCCAGCGTCCAGTTGTCGGGCAGCGGCTTCGGCCACGTCGCGTCGAACTGGAACGCCGAGGCGTCCGAGCCCGGCTGGGCGCCGCCGGTCAGCGCGGCGAGCCGGGGCAGGCCGGCGACCAGGGCCGCGGCGACCACCAGAGCGAGGGCGACGATTGTCGAGGTATGACGCCGTGTCATCGGTGCCTCCAGACTGCTTCTCTCGCGTTCCATGCTCTCGTCCACGGTTTCCCGATCATGCCGTGGACAGTTCGTGCAGGCGGGTATTCTCGCACGGCGGCGGGCCGAAGGGACCGTGGAGGCGGTGGGGAAGCCGCGCATCGCCGCGCCCGCTCGGGCCGCGGGGTCACGGCTCGATGGTGAAGTCGGCCGCCCAGACGTGCTGGCCCCAGACGATCACGAGGCGGGCCTCGTCGCCGGCCGCCGGCACCAGGGACACGCCCAACGGGCGTTCCTCGTAGGGGCCGCCGTGGGTGTGGTCGATGTCGACCTCGGCCGCGTCGAACGCGGGGTCGTGCTGGGTCCCCCACGAGTCGGGCTCGTTGTTGAAGACGAGCGTCCAGCCCGGGCCCGAAGCCCGCAGCCACAGGCCGTACGAGCCGGGGAAGTCGGGGGCGAGGTTGTCGGTGGGGATGAGGGTGTCGCCGAACCGCAGGGGGACCTCGCTCCGCAGCCGGATGACCGCGCCCTCGGTGAGTTCGACGAGGTCGCCGTCGCCGATCGACTCGAGCGCCGCGAAGTCGACGCCGTCGGTGCCGAGCTCCTGCTCGAAGAGCACCTGGATGCGGGCGCCGTCCGGGGTCCGGAGGGCGGTCTCGTTGCGCGACCCGAGCGCCGCCGCCCGGTAACGGGCATCGAGGTCCGAGTCGCGGGTGAGGCTGGTGCCGGGGCTGACGTTGGACGTGCGCGGGGGACGGGGCGGCCGCGGCAGCTCGACGAACTCGAAGTCGGCCGTCCACTGGTTGCGGCCCCAGACCAGCTCCAGGGTCCCTGCCTCGTCCGCGGCCGGCAGCAGCCTGACGGTCAGCGTCTCGGCCTCGTCGGCGAGCGGCCGGTGGGCGAGGGGGATGCGGCCGGGCCGCGGCGAGGGGGGGGCGTCCTCGCCCTCGGCGTCCTCGCTCTCGCCTTCGGCGTCTTCGTCCTCGGCGTCCTCGCTCTCGACGCCCGCGTCCTCGCCTTCGGCGTCCGCCTGCCGGTCCTCGCCTTCGGCGTCCGCCTCGGCATCTTCGGCTCCCGCCTCGACCGCCTCCGCGCGGTCGGCATCCGCGGCCGCGCTGTCCGCATCCGTCTCGGCGTCCTCGGCGTCCACCTCCTCCGCGCTGTCCGCATCCGTCTCGGCGTCCTCGGCGTCCGTCTCGGCGTCCTCCGCACCGGCTTCGGCCGCCCCGGCGGCGCCGTCACCCGTGTCGGCGTCGCCGTCGGCCGCGTCCCCGGTGCCCCCGCCCTCGGACGCATCGGCCGGCTCCTCGACCGGCCGGGCATCGAGGACCCAGCCCGCGCCGGTGCGCATCAGCCACAGATCGTGGTCCGGGGCGGGGCCGCGCGCCTCGTCCGGGTCGGGGGCCAGCGACCCGATGGCCAGCGACCGATGGCCCTCGATGCGCCCCAGCCGCACCGCCGCCTGCGTCGAGCCGGCCCGCAGCACCAGCAGCGAGCGGTGGTCCGACGGCAGGGCGGGGTCGTAGTCCACGCTTATCGACCGTCCGCTCAGGACGAGCCCGGTACGGACGAGGCCCTCGGCGTCACCATCGGCCTGCCCCGCGTGGGCCGGGGCGGCGGTCGGCGTCAGGGCGTACAGGACGACGGCGCACGCGGCGAGGCGGAATCGCAGTGCAGGCATGGCGTATCCAACCGGGGTGGGGAAAAGCGGGAGGCCCGCGCCGGAAACGGCGCGGGCCCCCAGGGCGGGAAGGGTCCTTGCTAGTCGTCGTCGGTGGTGTTCGCCGGCTCGTCGAGCTCGACGGCGTAGCCGATGAAGCCCAGCGTCATCTCGTCGTCGGTCCGGGGACCGTGGCCGGGCGAGTCGGTCGAGCGGAAATCGTAGCGCGCCGCCCGCTCCGGCGAGTTGTCGTACCAGAAGCTGACGTCGATGCGCGTGCCCTCGGGCAGCAGCTTCGGCTCCTTGTACTTGTAGGTCTCCTGCCACCCCTGGTCGTAGTGGGGCACGTCGAGCAGCAGCTCCTCGCGGCCGTCGGGGTAGATGGCGGTGTAGCGCGACGCGGTGCCGCGCAGATGGGCGTGCGGCCAGTACGTCAGCACCTGGATGTCCTTGTCCAGGGTGCGGGACGTGCCGATCCGGTAGTTGGGGTGGCCCGGCGGAATCTCGAACCCGGTGTTGCCGATGGAGTCGTTGATCACCTGGTACCGCACCGGCCGGTCCTCGACGAAGAAGGCGATCTCGGGCTGCGTCCAGATGCCCGTGCCCTCGCCCGGATCCTTGTGGTAGTGCATGTTGTAGGTCAGCGTCGACCCCGCCTCGAGGCGCAGGCCGTAGCCGTCGGGCAGCATCACCGCCTCGGCGCCCTCGGCGATGCACGTCAGGAGCTGGCCGGAGCCGGCCGCGCCCTCGTCGGCCGCGGCCTCCTCGACCGGCCGCTCGCCGGGGGCGGGGCCGCGCACGAAACCGCACATGTGGTGGCCGACGGTGCCGGCGTCGGTCTTGAACTCCCAGCCGCGCACCCAGACGTCCTCGGGCAGCTCGGCCTCGGTCAGGGTCTTGAAGAAGCTGATGTTCAGGTCGTAGACGTCGTCCTCGACATGGTAGGGCTCGTCGAGCTTGAACACGAAGTCGGGCGTGCCCAGCGACCAGCCGCCGCTCGAGTTCTCGACGAACTGCCGGGGCGCGGGGGCGTCCGCCCGGTCGCCGGCGGGGGCGCCCGCCTCGACCCAGTTCAGCACGGTCTCGATTTCGGCGTCGGTCAGCAGGCGCTCGTTCGAGAAGACGCCCCTCGGCGCCTCGGCGTACCACGGCGGCATCTCGCGCGCCTCGACCTTGTGGGCGATGGCGCGGGCCCACGGGCGGGTCTCCTGGTAGCTCATGAACGACATCGGCGCCAGCACCCCGCCGAGGTTCTGGCCCTCGGGCTGGTGGCAGCTCTGGCAGTTGTCCTGGATGATGGGCAGGACATCCCGGTAGTAGGTGACGTCACCCTCGTTCGCCTGGCTCGGAGCGGCGACGAGCGCCAGGGCCCCGACCGCCACGACGACCGCGAATGTTCGCGCCTGGATTCTCATGGATGGACTCCTTCGACCGGTACGCGGATACGACGAGTAATGGGGAATTATGCCATCAACCCGTCTGCGCGTAAACACCGGGCCCCGGCGAATCTGGTTGCCAACGGGCGCGGCTGGCACTACAGTAGCGAAGGCGGCGACCGGCGCTTGCGGATGGTGGCCGCCTCCGGACGCTGGAGAGACATGATGCTGTCGAGGGCGATGCCGGCCATCCGGCAGGTGGTGGGAGTGTGCGCTATTGCGCTGGCAGCCCTGGCGCCGATGACGGTGTCGGCTCAGGGATCGGCGCCGGCGCCGCACGACGCCGATTCCGCCCAGGCATTGCTCGAACGCTACTGCCTCGCGTGCCACACCGCGGCCCGCGAGGCGCGGGGCCTGGTGCCGGTGGCCTTCGACGGGCTCGACGCCGGCGACGTGGGGGTCGACGCCGACGTCTGGGAGCGCATCGTCCGCAAGCTGCGGCTCGGCATGATGCCGCCAGCGGGCCGGCCGCGCCCCTCCGCCGACGTCCACGAGCGGTTCCTCGGCTGGCTCGAGAACGGGCTCGACGCCGCCGCGGTCGAGCGCCCGGACCCGGGCCGGCCCGCCGTGCGCCGCCTGACCACCCCCGAGTACCGCAACGCGGTGCGCAGCCTCCTCGACCTCGAGGTCGACGAGGGCTGGCTGCTGTTCCCGCCCGACGACGTGAGCCTGGAAGGGTTCAGCACCGACGCCGAAGCCCTCTCGGTGTCGCCCGCCCTGTTCGACCGCTATCTCTCGGCCGCCAACCGCATCAGCCGGCTTGCGGTCGGAGACCCCGACGTCGGCCCCGGGTTCGCCGCCGCCACCTACTCCACCCCGCGGCTGCTGTACCAGGACGACCGCATGAGCGATGACCTGCCGTTCGGGTCCCGCGGGGGATTGGCGGTCCGCCATTACTTCCCGCTCGACGGCGATTACCGCGTGAAGCTGCGGCTGCGCCGGATGATCTACGACTACGTCGTCGGCATGGGCACCGCCCAGCACCTCGAGGTCCGCCTCGACGGAAAGCTCGTGCGGCGGTTCACGGTAGGCGACGCCGACCGCTTCGGCTATCCGTCGGCCTACACCTTCTTCGGGACCATCCGCGGCGACCCGGCGTGGGAGCAGTACGTGTCGATCGACGCCGACGCGGACCTCGAGGTCATGGTGCCGGCCACCGCCGGCGAGCACGTGGTCGGGGTGTCGTTCGTGGCCGCGCGCACCGAGCCGACGGGAATTCTCGAGCGCCGGCTGTCCGGCTTCTCGCTCAGCGGGCTCGGGTTCTACCACGGCCACGCGGCGATCGAGCGGGTGGAGATAGCCGGCCCCTACGACCCTGGCGGCTCTGGCGACACCGCGAGCCGGCGCCGCATCTTCACTTGCCGGCCGGGCGCGGCGGTGGACGCCGCCGCGGGGGGCGACGTTGCCGCCGGGACGGACCCTGCCGCCGGGACGGACCCTGCCGCCGGGACGGACCCTGCCGCCGGGTCGGACCCCGCCGCCGGGGCGGGCGCGGCCAGGGCGGCCGACGAGGACCGGTGCGCGGCCGAGATCCTGTCGGCCCTGGGGCGGCGCGCCTACCGGCGTCCGCTGGCCGATGACGATCTCGACACGCTGCTGGCGTTCTACGAGCAGGGCCGCGCCGAGGGCGGCTTCGAGGCCGGCATCCGGAAGGCGATCGAGCGCCTGCTCGTGGCCCCGGAGTTCCTGTTCCGCATCGAGCGCGATCCGATCGACACGCCCCCGGGGACCGCGTACGGGCTGACCGACCTGGAGCTGGCGACGCGCCTGTCCCTGTTCCTGTGGAGCGACATCCCCGACGAGCCGCTGCTCGCGGTGGCCGAGGCCGGGCGCCTCTCCGAGCCGGACGAGCTCGACCGGCAGGTCGCGCGCATGCTCGCCGACCCCCGGGCCCGGGCCCTCGTCGAGAACTTCGCCAGCCAGTGGCTGCAGCTCGGCCGGGTACGGGGGGTCATTCCCGACGCCGACGTGTTCTGGGAGTTCGACGAGAACCTGCGCGCGGACATGGAGCGCGAGACGGCGCTCTTCCTCGAGAGCCAGATTCTCGGCGACCGCGGCGTCATGGAGCTGTTCGACGCCGACTACACCTTCGTGAACGAGCGGCTGGCCCGGCACTACGGGCGGGACGGCGTCTACGGCGAGCGGTTCCGCCGCGTCCCCGTCGAAGGCGAGCGGGCCGGGCTGCTGGGCCACGCGAGCCTGTTGACGGTGACCGCCTATCCCACCCGCACGTCGCCGGTGCTGCGGGGCAAGTGGCTGCTGGACAACGTCCTCGGCATGCCGCCGGCCGAGCCCCCGGCGGACGTCCCCGCCCTCGAGGAGAACCATGCGGGGGCGCCGGCCCGCACCATGCGCGAGCGGATGGAGCGCCACCGGGCCAACCCCGCCTGCGCCGCCTGTCACCGCATGATGGACCCGCCGGGGTTCGCCCTCGAGCACTTCGACGCCATCGGGCGGTGGCGGGCCGCCGACGAGTACGGGGCGCCGGTCGACGCGGCGGGGGCGCTGGCCGACGGCACCGCGGTGGACGGGCCCGCCGCCCTGCGCCACGCGGTCCTCGCCCACGAGACGAGCGTGGTCCGCACCGTGACCGAGAAGCTGCTGACCTACGCCGTGGGGCGGGGGATGGAATCGTTCGACCAGCCCGCGATCCGGCGCATCGTGCGCGACGCGGAGGCCGGCGGGTACCGCTGGTCGTCGATCATTCGAGGCATCGTCGAGAGCGTGCCGTTTCAGATGAGGAGATCGGAGTCATGACGTTCATCACCAGGCGGACGATTCCGCGTCGCGCGGTGCTGCGGGGGCTCGGAGCGAGCGTGGCCCTGCCGTTTCTCGACGGCATGGTGCCGGGCCTGAGCGCGCGCGCCGCGGCGGGGCCGGTGCGGTTCGGGGCGGTCTACGTGCCCAACGGCATGGTGATGCAGAACTGGACGCCCGCGGCCACCGGGCGCGGCTTCGAGCTGACGCCGATTCTCGAGCCGCTGGCCGCGTTCCGCGACCAGATGCTGGTGCTGTCGGGGCTGAACTGCACGCCCCCGCCGGGCACCCGCGGCGGCAGCCACTCGCGCGCCGCGACCCGCTTCCTGACCGACGTGCATCCCGGCGCGTGGAACCCCGAGGCGGTCTCGATGGACCAGATCGCGGCCCGCGAGCTCGGGCGCCACACGCCGCTGGCGTCCCTCGAGCTGGGGCTCGAGGGGGCGAACTTCGCCGGCTCGTGCGACAGCGGCGGGTTCAGTTGCGCCTTCTCGTACACCATCGCGTGGCGCGACTCGCAGACCCCGCTGCCGATGGAGCACAACCCGCGGGCGGTGTTCGAGCGGCTCTTCGGCGACAACGAGACCACCGACCCCGCCGCCCGCGAGGCGCGCCGCCGCGAGCAGCGCAGCATCCTCGACTCGGTCCGGGCCGATGTGGTGCGGCTGCGGAGCAGCCTCGGCGCCGGCGACCGGTTGAAGCTCGGGGCGTACCTCGACGCGGTGCGCGACGTCGAGCGGCGCATCGAGGTGGCCGAGGCCCAGGGCGACCGCGAGGTGCCGCTGATGGACCGGCCGATGGGGGCCCCGGCCGACTTCGCCGAGCACACCGGGCTGATGTACGACCTGCAGCTCCTGGCCCACCAGACCGACCGCACCCGCGTCACCACGTTCATGAGCGGGCACGAGCTGAGCGGCCGCACCTATCCCCAAATCGATGTGCCCGACGCGCATCACCCCCTGTCGCATCACCGCGGGGTGGGCGAGGCGCTGCGCAAGCTGACCAAGATCAACCGCTACCACGTCAGCCTGTTCGCCGGCTTCGTCGAGAAGCTGCGGTCGACGCCGGACGGCGACGGCTCGCTGCTCGACCACATGATCCTGATGTACGGCGCGGGCATGAGCGACAGCAACGCGCACTCGCCCTACAACCTGCCGCTCGTCCTGCTCGGCGGCGGGGCGGGGCAGCTCGCGGGCGGGCGGCACGTCGCCTACCCCGAGCGCGACCGCACGCCGCTGGCCAACCTCCACGTGTCGCTGCTCGACAAGCTGGGGGCGCCGGTGGAGCGCATCGGCGACAGCACCGGGCCGCTGCCGAGGCTGCTGGCCGGCCCGGGGCCGGATCGGCTGACCGGGATCTGACGGGGACCTCGACGCCATGCCTGCACGGAGCGCACCGTCGCGGCGGGTCGGTTGGGGATTACGTGGTGAAGCCGCGCGCCGCCCCGGCCGAGTGCAGCGGGGATTCCGCCTCGGGCTACTCGCGGCCGCCGCGCTCGCGCTCGCGGTCGCGGCGGCGTCCGCCCAGACTCCCGATCTGCGGCTGATCGATGCGGTCAAGCGACAGCAGGTTCCGGCAATCGCCGCCCTGCTCGAAGCGGCGCGCGGGCCGGACGGCGTCGACGTGAACGCGGCCCAGCTCGACGGTGCGACGGCGCTGCACTGGGCCGCCTACCACGACGACCTCGAGACGGCGCGCCGGTTGGCCGACGCTGGCGCCGGCGCCGCGGTCGCCAACGATCTCGGCGTGACCCCGCTGGCCCTCGCCTGCGGCAACGGCAGTCCCGGCATGGTCCGGCTGCTGCTCGAGGCCGGCGCCGACCCCGATGCGGCGGTCGAGACCGGCGAGACCGCCCTCATGACCTGCGCCCGCACCGGCGACGCCCAGGCGGTGCGGCGCCTCCTCGACGCCGGCGCCGACGCCAACGCCCGCGAATCGCTCGAGCGGCAGACGGCGCTGATGTGGGCGGCCGCCCAGGGTCACGCCAACGTCGTGCAACTGCTCCTCGACGCCGGCGCGGACGTGACGGCGCGGTCGCGCTCGCGCCGGTTCGTCATCAGCCGGCGGCTGCAGTCCGAGCTGCGCTACGGCGAGCTCGGCCGCAGCTACGGCACCGACGCCGAGGAGACGCAGATAGGCGGTTTCACGCCGCTGCTCTTCGCGGCGCGCAACGGCGACGCGACGGTGGCGCGCCGGCTCCTCGACGCCGGTGCCGACGTCAACGACACCGCCCCCGACGGAGCGAGCGTCCTGGTGGTGGCGGCGCACAGCGGCCATGGCGAGCTGGTTCTCACCCTGCTCGAGCGGGGCGCCAACCCGAACGCCTCCGGCGCCGGCTACACCGCCCTGCACGCCGCCGTCCTGACCGGCGACCTCGCGGTGGTCGAGGCCCTGCTCGCGCGCGGCGCGAGCGCGAACGCCCAGGTGACGCTGGCCACGAAGGTGACGCGCAACGGCCAGGTGCTGATGATCGGCGAGCACCTGCTGGGGGCGACCCCCCTCGCACTGGCCGCGAAGTTCACCGAGCCGCACATCATGCGGGCCCTCGCCGAGGCCGGGGCCGACGTGCGCCTGCCGCTGAAGAACGGGTGGACGCCGCTGATGGTCGCGGCCGGCGCCGGCTGGCGCTACGCGGTATGGGACCGCCGCGAGCGGACGCTGCACAAGACGCCGGCCTTCCAGGCCCAGATGTACGACGAAGCGGGTACCCTCGACACGGTGCGGTTCCTGCTCGACCGCGGCGCCTACGTCAACGCGGTGGACGAGGACGGGAACACCGCGCTCCACTACGTGGTCGACAAGGGCTTCGACGGCGTGGTCGAGTTGCTGGTCGAGCACGGTGCCGACCTCGACATCGCCAACCGGCGCGGGCAGACCCCCTACGCCATCGTGGCCCGCGGCCGCACCGGCAACGTCGGGGCCGCGCCGGCGACGGTCCGGCTGATCGAGTCGCTCGCAGCGCGCTAGTGTGCCGTGCGCCATGTTCTCTCGCCGGCGGACGAGCTCCGGCAACGAGTCCGATCGTCCGCGTTCGCGGAACGTCGCGCGAAGGGAGCTTCGCGCACGGGACAGCAGGAGTCTGCGCCGTGGAACGGCGCGGATTCCTGGAGGGTTGGTTGGGCGCCAAGCGGAGCCGCAGGCGACGATTGGCGGGCTGGCTGCTCGCCGTCGACGAGCCGCGGTCGGGTTCGTCCCGTTGCCCTCATGGAGTCGCGGAAGCCGGTGGCCGGACGGCGACGCGCCACAAGTCCGACGGCCGGATCCTCGGTCATGCGGGCGAGCAGATAGAATTGGCAGTCCGGCGGCGGCCGGGCGTTCACGACTTCAGGAACGAGGCAGGCGAAGACGATGCGAGTGCTGATGACGGCGGCCGCAACGGCGGCGATCGCGGCGGGGTCCCTGACGGTGGCGGCGAGCCAGGAGCCGGACGTCGAGACCACCGTCAAGGACGGGGTGTACACCACCGGGCAGGCCGCCCGCGGGCGCGAGCGCTACGAGGCGAGCTGCCAGCGCTGCCACGGGGCGGATCTCACCGGCGGCGCCGGCCGGTCCCTGACCGGGGTGGTGTTCCTGCGCGACTGGACCGGGCTGACCCTCGACGGCCTCTACGAGCGCATGCAGTCGATGCCTCCCGACGGCTCCGAGAACCTGTCCGACGCCGCGTACGTCGACATCATCAGCTACGTCCTCGAGCGCAACGGCTTCCCGTCGGGCGATGCCGAGCTCTCGGCCGGCCTCCTCGGCGACGTGCGGGTGGAAGGCGAGGACGGTCCGGGCGTCGTCCCCAACTTCGCCCTCGTGCGGGTGGTCGGCTGCCTCGCCGGCGACGGCCACGCCGGCTGGCAGTTGTCATCGGCGAGCCCCGAGGTCCGGGCGTCCGACCCGGCCCCGTCGGCCGGCGACGCCCTCGCCGAGGCGCAGGCCATCCCCCTCGGCGACCGCGCCTTCAAGCTGCTGTACGTCTTCCCGAGCCCCGAGGCCTATCTCGGCCACAAGGTCGAGACGAAGGGCCTCCTGATCCGCGACGAGAGCGGCACCGCCGACGCCGTCGACAGCATCAACGTCACCTCCGTCCAGGGGCTCGCGGAGGTCTGCGAGTAGACGGCGCTGCCTCGAGCGAGAGCAATCAGCGGGAGACGATGGCGGTGCGCGTGCCGGCCCCGGGCCGAAGGCCGAGCTCGGCTTCTGCGCGCCGGATCTCGTCAGTCGTCAGCTCGCCATGTTCGGCCTCCACGTGTCGAGGAAACCGCGCAGCACGTCGGCACGGAGCCTGACGGCCGAGGGCGGTCCGACGGTCTTGCTCCAGCTCACCTCGTTGGCGCTCCTGGTAGAGGTGCGGGCTGCCTTACCCTGAACGGGATCTCGCGATCGACTTGCGAGCCGGTTTCCTCATCCCACGCCTCCACCGAAAGGACGTACCTGCCTGGGCCGAGCTCCCCGAGCGGCAGGCTCGCCCGGTAGCTCGCTGCCGTGTCGGCGGCGAAGCGTTGCTCGGGCGCCCTGAAGACGATCGCTCCGGCGGGGTTGCTGAGGGTGCAGGTGACGTGCAGACGCCGTTCCCGGCGGGACCAGATCTGGGCGAACACGGCCAACGTATCGTCCGGTTCGAAGACCCGGCGAGCCGCGGGGGCGAACGGGAATCCGTCGGGGAGACCCGGACCGGCGACCAGGGTCGGAACCGGCGTGTCCGAGGTCACGGCCAGGCCGCTCAACACGATCGGAGCCGAGCGCAGGTCGGGGACGTCCATCTCGTGGTGCACGCTGCCGGCCGCGCCCGCGAGACGGTCCACGACCGCCGCCCGCAGGTGGACCCGTCCCGGCCCCGGCAGGTCGAGCCGGGAGACGACCCGCAGGCCGTGCTCGCGGACAGCGCCGCGCAGATCGGCGGGCAGGGACACCTCGACCTCGCGGCGGGCCAGCACCGTCCCGTCCTCATCCGTGGCGACGACGGTCAGGACCAGGTCGACCGCGAGGGTGCCCCCGTCGTCCGGGGGAGGCTGCAGGCGGACCGCCACCACTACCGGCCGCCCTTCCGCGTCCTCGTCCTCGCCCCGGAGCGGCAACCCGGTCAGCTCGAGCGGCACGCCCGACCGCGGCAGGGGGCTGTCGAGCAGGGCCGACAGGCGCGTCGCGACGTCGTCGGGCTCGTCGGGCCGGCGGGTGTGCACGTAGCTGCGGCGGGCGCGGACGTTCACGTTCGGCCGGTCGACCCGAATGCGAATCTCATGGAGACGATCGTCCGGCACGTCGCGCGGCGGGCGGTAGCCGAGAAGGTAGTAGGTGCTCTGTTCGCGCACGACCCGCTCGAAGGCCTGGCGGAACTGGTTGGAGTCGACGAGCGCGAAGCCGCCGGTCTCCTCGGCGAGGGCGCGGAGACTCTCCTTCTCGCGCCGCACCGCGGCCGAGAACCGTTCCTCGGCGAACACGAAGCGCGTCCGAATGGAGGACTGGTCGCCGGTCGGCAGGCCTCGGGGGTCGATGGCGTACAGCGTCACGTCGTGACGGGCCGCGATGCCCGAGGCCCGCGACATCGCTTCGAGCAGTTCGGGCGTGGTCGCTTCCAACGCCACCTCGGGCACTCGGGGTGGCACGGGCGCGTTCCCGGGGTCGATGCCCTGGCCCACGAGGATGATCGCCTTGCGGCGGGCGTCGCCGCCGCCCATCCACTCGGCCATCCGTTCCACCGTTCGCAGCACCCGGAGCTTCGTCGGCCCGCCGAACGGGCGGCTCGGCGGGTCCACGAGCCGTTGCCGGACGTCGAGGCCCCGGAACCGCTCCACGGTTTCCAGCAGACGTTGCCGATTGCTCGTGAAGGGCTGGCTCGGCGCGAGGCCGCTGGTCAGGGCCACCGCCGCCACGTCGTTGGCGAGGAGAATGTTCTCGATGAACTCCCGCGCGATGGCGCGCACCTCCTCGGTGCGGAGGGCGTGGGTGTGCAGGTCGTCGAGGAGCAGCAGGTACGCCCGCTCGGCGCGTTCACCGGGTGCGCTCGACGCCGCGTCCGCCGCGGGATGCGACACGGGCACATCGAAGGGCTCCACCGGCGTGTCGACCTGCGTGAACGCCACGACCGGCTGCCGTCTGTCGTCCTCGTATATCTCGAAATCGTCGGCGGTGAGATCCCGCACCGGCCGCCCGTTCTCGTCGGTGACGGAAACCGCCACCTCGATCACTTCGACCGCCGCGCGGAAGGTCGGTTGTCCGGAAACCTGGCCGGCCGGCGCCTCGACGGCCGCGACGAGGGCGGCCACCAGGACGGCTCCGTGCCGGGGGTACGTGTGCATGGCAACGAGCCCTCTGACTGTAGACGCTCCGCGCGACGGGTTCAACCCGCCGGCCCCGACCGAACACCCTTCGAACACCCGACCAACCCTCCAGGAGTCCGCGCCTCTCCACGGCCGCAGACTCCCGGCTGCGAGAAACCGCCGCCGACTCATCGAGTTGCTCCTGGCTTCCCCGCCGCCGGCCCGGGAACGCCGATGCGGCTCCCGGTTCTAGTCGACGGCTATTCCCCCGTGGTCGAGCGGCGACGGCGTGGGCCGAGGGCGGCGAGGGCCGAAGGCGCCGAGGACGATGTCGACGAAGCTGGCGCCGCGCGGCTGGGTGTAGGCGAAGGCGCCGTGGTGCTGCTCCCGGGGCGTGAAGTCTCCGGTCTGGTCTCCGAGACCGGTCGGATGCATGAGGTCCCGCGGGTTCGACGTGTGGTAGAAGCCGAGCGCATGACCGATCTCGTGCATGATCAGGGATGGCGTCAGGCATGAGGGCCGGCGCATGTTCAGCGCGACGCATCCACGCACGCGTCCGATGTACGCGCGCCCGCATTCGCTGGACCGTACCTCGATGCCCCGGCAGGCCAGGGACACTGGCGTCTCCGGCGGCCTGGTGCCCTCGACGACGATCCAGTTGCCCCCGACCGGCTCCCGCATGCCCAGCGACCCGGTGTCGATGCGGCCGGTGTAGGGGACGCCCGTCAACTGCGGGACGGCGTGCGGAATCGCTTCCCGGATGCGATCGACGAGCTCGGGACTCAGGCTGTCCGCCAGTATCAGGAAGTCGGGGGACGGCGTCGGCAGCCGCCAGAGCACGCGCTCCTCGATGGGGCGGTACGTGAAATCGGCGGCCTCGCAGGCCGCCGGCGTGCGGCAGTCCCAGTCGTTGAACGCGAACTGCCTCCAGAAGGCCTCGTCGGGTCCCACGGGTCGGACCTCGACCGTCACGGTCGCGCGGTGGTCGCCGACCGTCGCCGTGATCCTGGCAACCCCGGCGGTGCGACCCTGAACCGCTCCACCCGCGTCCACGGAGGCCACCCCCGGGTCGCTCGACGTCCAGGCGGCGACCTCGATCCGCTTCGTGCCATCGCTGTACGACCCATGCACCTCGAGCCTCACCGTGTAGCCGACGGTCAGGCCGGCCGGCGGGGCGTTGACGATCTCGATGCCCACGAGGGTCCGGTCCGGGGTCGGGGCGGTCGGACTGCGGACATCGTCGCTGCCGCAGCCGGCATCGAGCAGCACGAGGGCGAGCGCGAGCGCGGCCGCCACCCGGCGTCCGGCCCTTGTCCGTCCGGAGCCTGCGGGACAATGGTCGGACGGCGGCTTCGCGGGGAAGCCGACCGGAATCGCGTTCCGCATGTCCCCTCCCGTTCGGCCGCCCCGGGCGATCCGGCCGCCGGCCGAGCGCCGGGCCGCGGGTGCGTTCCGGGCCGAGACCGTCACGACGCGGCGGCCGCTCTTTCCATTCTGTTCCGGCGCAACGCAAGCACGACGAGTGCGATCGCCAGCAACCACAACGCCGCCGGCGGGAGTGCCGTCACCGCGTCGCAGAGGGGAACGTCGTTCTCGAGCGCCGCCAGTTGTCCGAAAGTCGTGTTCTGTATCTCCGGAGGCAGACAGAGGCCCGTATCACCGTCGATCGACAATTCGGTCAGCCGGGTGAGACCTCCGAGCTCGACCGGAATCGGCCCGCTCAACTGGTTGTTCCGCAGATACAGGCGTACGAGGTTCGTCAACCGCCCCAGCTCGGGGGGAATCGGCCCGTTCAACCGGTTGCCCGACAAGTGGAGGCTGTTGAGGTTCGTCAACCGCCCCAGCTCGGGGGGAATCGGCCCGCTCAACTGGTTGCCTCCCAGGCCCAGGGAAAAGCTGAGCGCCGTCAGTCGGCCCAGTTCCGGTGGGATCGGCCCGCTCAACTGATTGTTGTGGAGAGTCAACTGGACGAGGTTGGTCAACCGCCCCAGCCCGGGGGGAATCGGTCCGCTCAACTGGTTGTCGCCGAGCTGCAGGTATTGGAGTCCGGTCAACCGCGCCAGCTCGGGCGGTATGGGTCCGCTCAACTGGTTGTTGGCCAGACTCAGGAGTTCCAGCCCGGTCAACTGGGTCAGCTCGGGGGGGATCTGCCCGCTCAACTGGTTGCTGCCGAGATCCAGGACATCCAGTGAGGTCAACCGGCCCAGTTCGGGCGGTATCGGTCCGCTCAACTGGTTGGTCAAGAGCACCAGATGTTGAAGTCTGGTCAACCGCGGCAGTTCGGGCGGTATCGGCCCGCTCAACCGGTTTCCCCGCAGGTCCAGTGTTCGTACGCGACCCTGCGCGTTCGTGTGTACCCCGTACCACTCCGAAAGCGGCTCGTTGCTCAGCCAATTGGTGTTGTTCCGCCAGTTGGGCCCGTCGGTTGCGCGATACAACGCCTCGAGCACTTCCCGATCCGAATCCACACCTACCTGACCGCGGGCCTCGCCGCCCAGGACGAGTGCGCCGACGACCGCCAGCAGGCCAATCGGGACCCTTTGTCGAACGCCGCGATGCCGCCGTGCCGGCGGAAGCCCCGGCCACAAGAAACGATGTCGATACACCAGGCTGCTCCTTCGTCGTCGTGGCCCGGCCCCGGCACGCCGGTGCGCGCCAATGGAAGCCGGCGCAGGGTTCGCCACGCGGCGGCTGCACAACGAAGCCCGAGGTCCTCGCGGATGCCGGCTGTGCGGTTGCTCGGGGACATGACGGTACAATAGCGTAGCGTGCCGACCGGCCTTGGGGCGACTCGAGTCCACTGGATCCGGTCACTCCGACAGGCCGGTGCTGCAGATTGGATTTGCAGGATGATGACGAACAAGACTCCCAGGGTCCATCGGGCCGCTGGTCCGTTCCGTCGCGCCGCGGGCGGGGGTTCCCCCGTACTCGCCGTACTCGCCGTGCTCGCCGTCGCCGCCCTCCTCCTTGCGGCCCCCACCGCTTCGGCCGCGCAGGGCCGCTGGGTGGGCACCTGGGCGACGGGGCCCGTCGCGGTCGAGCCGCCGCCGCCCGAGGTGCAGGCGCAGGAGGTGCCCATGCCGTCGCCGCGCACGCCGGTGCGGGTGCGGAACCAGACGATCCGGCAGGTGGTCCGGACGAGCATCGGCGGGTCGCAGGTGCGCGTGACCCTGACGAACCTGTTCGGCACCGAGCCCCTGGAGATCGGCGCCGCCCACGTCGCGGAGCGGACGGCCCGCGGCGTTGTCGGAGCGGGCGCCCACCTGACCTTCGGCGGCCACCCGTCGGTCACCATCGAGGCGGGCTCGAGGGTGCTGAGCGATCCGGTCGCCCTCGCGGTGGCTCCGCTCGGCGATCTCGTCATCGACCTCTACCTGCCGGGCGACACCTGGGGATCGACGTCGCCGGCCACCATGCATGTCACCGGGCTGTCGACGACCCACGTGTCGGCGCCGGGCAATCACGTCGGGGCCGAGCAGTTCGATGGCGAGCGCGACACGCCGCAATGGTTCTACCTGTCGCGCGTCGACGTGTGGACGGAGACGGCGCCCGGCGCCATCGTCGCGATGGGCGACTCGATCACCGACGGCAGCCGGTCGACGGTCGACGCGAACCGACGCTGGCCCGACTTCCTGGCCCGGCGGCTCGCGGCCGAGCTCGGCGACGCCGCCCCCGGCGTCCTGAACGTCGGCATCGCCGGCAACCGCGTGCTCAGCCACAACGCGGGCCTCGGCATCCTCCGCCGCGCCGGCGGTGGCGACCCTCCGGATGCGGGTGAGCCGCCGAACGCCAACGCGCTCTTCGGCCCGAGCGGCCTCTCGCGGTTCGACCGCGACGTGCTGCTGCAGCCGGGGGCGACCCACGTCATCGTCCTCGAGACGACCAACGACATCGGGATGGCGTTCGACGATCCGCGGCCGTCGGTAGACGACCTGATCGCGGGTCACCGGACGCTGATCCAGCGGGCGCACGCACGCGGGCTGGCGATCTACGGCGGCACCCTGCCGCCGTTCGAGGGCGCCTTCTACTGGACCGAGGCGGGCGAGGCGAAGCGGCAGGCCCTCAACGCGTGGATCCGCACCAGCGGCGCCTACGACGGGGTCGTCGACTTCGACGCGGCGGTGCGCGACCCCGACCAACCGACGCGGTTCCGGTGGGACCTGCACTCCGGCGACTGGCTGCACCCGTCCGACGCCGGCTACGAGGCGATGGCGAACGCCGTCGACCTGGCCCTGTTCGAGGCCCCCGCGGCCTCGCGCGTTGCGGCGACGTCGGCGGGGCCCCGCACTCCGTGGGGCGCACCGGACTTGGGCGGCGTCTGGGACTTCCGGACCCTGACCCCGCTCGAGCGGCCGGCCGGGCTGGGCGGCAAGGCGGTCCTCAACCCGGAGGAGGCGGCCGAGTTCCGGGCCACCGCCCTGGAGAGCCGGAACGCCGACCGGCGCGACGGCGGCGCCCGGCGCGACGTCGAGCGCGCCTACAACGACTTCTGGTGGGACTACGGCGACAGCCTGACCGGAGACCTGCGCACGTCGCTCATCGTCGATCCGCCCGACGGTCGCATCCCGCCGCGGGTCGACGGCGTGGACGAGGCCGACCAGGCGCGCCGCGCCGCGTGGCGCCGGCCGGTCCGCGAGCGCGTCGTCTTCAACTCGCCCGCCCACGGGCCCGAGGATCTCGGCCTGTCCGAGCGGTGCATGCTCGGCTTCAACGCCGGCCCCCCGATGCTGCCGAGCGCCTACAACAACAACATCCACATCCTCCAGACCCCCGACCACGTGGTCATCTTCAACGAGATGGTCCACGACGCCCGCATCGTGCCGCTGGGCGGCGTGCCCCACCTGCCCGGCGCCGTCCGCCAGTGGCTCGGCGACTCGCGGGGGCGCTGGGAGGGCGACACCCTCGTCGTCGAGTCGACCAACTTCACGCACAAGACCGGCAGCTTCTACACCATCGCCCGCTCGTACGGGTCGGGCGAGACGGCGCGGCTCGTCGAGCGCTTCACCCGCGAGGACGAGGGCCGCCTGCGCTACGAGTTCACGGTCGACGACCCCGCGACGTTCACGCAGCCGTTCACGGCGATGATCCCGATGACGCGGACCGACGCGCCGCTCTTCGAGTACGCCTGCCACGAGGGCAACTACGGCATGACCAACCTGCTCGCGGGCGCCCGCGTGCAGGAGCGCCAAGCCGCCGAGGGACGCTGAAAGGAGCCATTCGATGCGTAGATTCACCAACCGCCGCTGCCTCGTCGTCGCGGCCCTCGCCGCCGCCGGCCTGCTCGCCGGCGCGGCCGGGGCGAGCGCGCAGCTCGAGCGCGTCGTCGACCCCGACTGGACGCTGCCCCGGACGCCGGACGGTCAGCCCGACCTCCAGGGCATGTGGGGCAACAAGACCCTGACCCCCATCGAGCGGCCCGCGAACCTCGAGGGGCGCGCGTTCCTGACCGACGAGGAGATTGCGGCCATCAACCAGCAGCGCGTCGTCGACGAGCGGGCGCGCGACGAGGCCCCGGCGCAGCGCTACGAGGCGGGCCAGAACGTCGGCGGCTACGGGAGCTACTGGCTCGACGCGGGCGACACGGTGCTGTCGACGGGGCAGACGTCGCTCATCGTCGACCCGCCCGACGGGCGTGCGCGCATCCGCCAGTGGGCCCTCGACGCCAAGCAGTACAACCTGGACCACAACGGCGACGACTACATCCACATGAGCGTGTGGGACCGCTGCATCTCGCGCGGCGTCCCCGGCTCGATGCTGCCGGCCGGCTACAACAACGCCTACCGCATCGTGCAGACGCCGGACCACTTCGTCATCCAGCACGAGATGATCCACGACGTCCGCATCATCCCGATCTCGGACCAGCCGCACGTCGACGCGAACATCCGCATGTGGATGGGCGACTCCCGCGGCCGCTGGGAGGGCGACACCCTCGTCGTCGAGTCGAGGAACTTCCACAACCGGGGCTGGATCGCGTCGAGCAGCGCCGGCCGCCGCCTCAAGGGCATCCCCACGAGCAAGGCTCTGGAGGTCGTCGAGCGTTTCCGCCGCGTCTCCGAGGACACCATCCTCTGGACCGTCACCGTCACCGACCCGAACGTCTACACGGCGCCATTCACCATCCAGATGCCCCTGACCGCGGATCCGACCTACGAGATCTACGAGTACGCGTGCCACGAGGGCAACTGGGCGGTGCGCAACGCGCTGAGCGGCCAGCGCGTCCTCGACGCGCAGGCGGCGGCGACCGACGATCAGGAGCAGTAGGCGGCGCGGCTGCGGGGCCACGGTCCCGCGGCCGCCCGGACCGTTCCGGCGCACGACCCCGGCGCCTTCCTCTGCCCGAGAGTTGCCCCGACAAGTCAACGCTGTGGACGGTTCGACCGGTCGGCGGGCAACTCACCATCGACCCCGAGCGGGGCCCCGCCGACCGGCCGGACCGACTCGCGGGGCCGCCGTCCGGACCCCGCATCGAACCCGAAACCGGTGCTGGCGGGCGCTAGGGCTGGGTCGGGCGGTCCTCGCCGCCGCCCGGAGGGCCCAGGGATCCGACAAGCCGGCGCCGGCTGATTGACCCTGAGGCGTTCGCCTACTGATCGGGCGCGACGCCAGCCGCGCGCATGACGTCGCGGATGGCGTCGGCGGTCTGCGGCGAGCTGAGGAGGTTCATGCCGCGGTGCATGCCGACGGCGATACCGAGGGGGGTGGCTCCGCGCCGGTTCGCGCGGTTCCAGACGTTGATATCCGCTCCCGCGTCGGCGAGCAGGGTCGCCACCCGCGGCAGGTGCTTGTAGGCGGCGCCGTGCATCGCAGTCTCGCCCCTGGCGTCGACGGCGTCGATGTCCAGGCCCAGATCGAGGGCGACCCGCACCGCCTCCAGGACCTCGGCCTCGGTGCCGGGGTCCTCGCCGGGCGAGGACGTGCCGAGGCCGGCCGCGACCATCAGTGCGGTGGAGTTGTCCTCGTTGGTGAGGAACACGTCCGCGCCCAGTCCCGCCAGCAACTCCATGTATTCGGCGTCGGCGGTCCGTGCCGCGAGCAGGAACGGGGTGCCGCCGATGAAGTTCAGGGCGGTGATGCCGGCGGGTGGCCGCGTGGTGACGCGGGCGTTCAGGTCGGCGCCATGGGCGACGAGCTTGCGCGCGAAGTCGAGGCTGGTCATCTCGCCCGAGCCGCGGGGGGCGGGGTTGTTGCTGCCGGCGATGCCCGCCTTGCGGACCCAAGTGAGCTGGTGCAGGGCGGTCCAGCCCCGCGGGGCGGCGTTGGGATCGGCGCCGCGGTCGAGCAGGTAGGCGGCCAGCTCGAAGTGCGCGCTCCCTGCCGCGAGGAGGAACGCGTTCAGCCCCGCGTCGGACGCGCGCCGCCGCTCGACGCCGCCGGCGGTCAGGGTCGAGTTGATGGAGATCTGCTCGTCGAGGTCCGCTCCCGCCTCGAGCAGGGTCTGCACGACGTCGGTGCGCCCCTCGCGGGCCGCGAAGAGCAGGGCGGTGAAGCCGCGGTTCGAGCGGGCGCCGACGTCGGCGCCGTAGCGCACGAGGGCGGGAACGACGGCGGCGTGGCCCTCGGCCGCCGCCCACATCAGCGCCGTCTGCCCCTTCCAGCTCTCGTGCGCGTTGGGATCGGCCCCGGCGTCGAGGAGCAGCTCGACCACCTCCGCGTTGCCGGAGCGGGCTGCGGTCATCAGCGCCGTCTCGCCCTCGGTCAGGGTGCTGTTCGGGTTGGCGCCGGCGTCGAGCAGGGCGTCGACCACCTCGGGGCTGCCCGCCATGGAAGCGAGCGACAGCGGCCGCACGCCGTAGCGGTTGCCGGTGTTGGCGACGGCGCCCGCCGCGAGGAGCAGCCGCGTTGCCTCGACATCACCGCCGTACGCGGCCCAGTGGAGCGGGGTGGTGCCGTCCGGCTCGGCCGCGTTCACATCGGCTCCGGCGTCGATGAGGGCCCCCAGCCGCCCCGTGTCGCCGGCCTTGACGGCGTCGACGAGCGGGACGTCGGCCGGGGCGGCGGCAACGGGCGACGCGCCCGCCAGCAGCACTGCGAAAGCGAGGCCGAGCAGCAGTCTGACCCGAGTCATGCGGTTGTCTCCCCAGTTGCGCACAGCCTCGTGGCGGCTGATGTTGTCGAGCGGTTGCTCGAGCGGCGGCGACGGGATCCGCGAGTTGCCGGCGATGAATCCGGGAATCGCCACCTGTGCGGCGCCCAACAACCCTCCGGGATCTGATGCTTCCTGCCCGGAGGGAGGCGTCGGAAAGGCGCGGACTCACGCCCCGGCTATCGGCGCCTGCGGTTCCGATTGTCGCCCAGCCAAACGTTCCGGAGTCAGCGCCCCGGGGAGGCGCCGACTCCGGACCCGATTCCGGAGGAGCCGCGTGCCTAGAGCGACAGCGGCTCCATGACCTCGGTCGCCCGCCCCGTGCTGTCGACGAACTTGTCGAGGTGCACGCCCACGTCGTCGAGCAGCGCGAGGTGCAGGTTCGCCAGCGGCGTCCCCGGCTCGTACTTCACGTGGCGGCCGCCCCACGGCTTGTCGTTGCCGCCGCGCGCCACCACGATGGGCAGGTTGCGGTGGTCGTGCACGTCGGGGTTGCCCATGCCGCTGCCGAGCATGACCGTCGAGTGCTCCATGAGCGAGCCGTCGCCGTCCTCGGTCGACTTCAGCCGGTCGACGAGGTAGGCGAAGAGCGATACGTGGTACGCGTTGATCTTCGCGAGCTTGGCGAGCTTCTCGGGGTCGTTGACGTGGTGCGAGATGGGGTGGTGCGGCTCGGGGACCCCGATCTGCGGGTAGGTCCGCGTGCTCGCCTCGCGGGCGAGCTGGAACGTGACGACCCGGGTCATATCCGCCTGCAGGGCCAGCACCTGGAGGTCGAACATCAGCTTGACGTGGTCCTCCCACTCGGCGGGGACGCTGGTGGGGCGGGTCAGGTCGGGGAGCAGCGAGGTCGCGGCCTGCTCCTCGGCGAGCTGGATGCGGCGCTCGACCTCGCGCACGGTGCTGACGTACTCGTCCACCCGCACCCGGTCGGCGTGGCCCACCCGGTTCTGCAGCTTCGCCATGTCGTCGAGCACCCAGTCGAGGATGCTCGCGTTCTTCTTCATCTCGGCCCGCCGCTGCTCGGCGGTGCCGCCGTCGCCGAAGAGCCGCTCGAAGACCACCCGCGGGTCGGCCTCCATCGGCAGGGGCGAGGTCGGCGACGCCCACGAGAGGCAGTTCTGGTAGACGCAGGCATAGCCGTTGTCGCACGAGCCGACCTGCACGATGAGGTCGGTGCCCAGCTCCAGGGACGGAATCGGCGTGTCCGTGCCGATCTGCCGGGCCGCGATCTGGTCGACGGTGGTGCCCAGCTCGTAGTCGCTGCCCTCGGTCCGCTTGCCCTTGAGGCAGCTCAGGAACGCCGCGTTCGACGAGGCGTGGTTGCCGGTGGTGTGGGCGTTCTCGAGGTCCAGGTGGGTGACCACCGTCACGTCGTCGAGGTGCGGGGTCAGCGACGCCAGCGACGGCGACAGCCCCTTCAGCCGCCCGACCTCGTGCGGGGTCCACGGGGCGGGGTTCATCCCCATCGGGATGAACACGAACCCGAGCCGCCGCGGCGCGTTGGCGGCGGTGGCCGCCTGGGCGGTGAGCGCCGGCACCATCGCGTCGAGCAACGGCAGCGCCACCGTGGCGCCCAGACCCCTGAGGAACGTCCGGCGCGGCAGCGCCATCCTGCTGATCGTCATGACTGCGACCTCCGCATCTGGAACGGGATGCTCTCTACGATACCGAGCACGAGGGACGAGAACCGGTAGTCGTCGCCGGCGGCGCCGCGGACGATCCGCCGCACCGCCGGGCCGTCGTCGTGGTCGAGCCCGCGGCCCAACGCATAGGTGAGGAGCTTCTCGGCGACGGTGCCCGCGAAGACGTGGGGGCGCGCGAGCACCGCGTCGCGGAGCCCGGTCACGCCGTCGAACTCGCCGCCGCCGGGGATGCTGCCGCGGGCGTCGATGGGGCTCCAGTCCTCGCTGCGGTCGCGCCACCGGCCGATGGCGTCGAAGTTCTCCATCGAGAGCCCGGCCGGGTCCATGAGCCGGTGGCAGGCGGCGCACGCGGGGTTCACGCGGTGCGCCTCCATGCGCTCGCGCATCGACCGCGCGGCCACGCCGGGCTCGGGCTCCTCGA
Source organism: Vicinamibacterales bacterium (assembly GCA_965207615.1). GTDB lineage: Bacteria > Acidobacteriota > Vicinamibacteria > Vicinamibacterales > UBA8438 > JAJEEA01. The sequence goes on along the minus strand of CBDBMZ010000003.1, from coordinate 3,561,620 downwards.
GGGGCGGCACGCTCGCCGGCGGGGGTGGCGGGGGCATGCCGAGCAGGTTGTCGAGAATCCAGCTCCCGCGCAGCACCGGCGAGGTCCGGGTGGCGTAGGAGGTGACGGTCAGGATACTGCCGTGCCCCAGCAGGCCGCCGCGGAGGCTCCCCGGCGGCAGATCGACCCGCCGGAACCCGCTGCCGTAGACGCCGGGGATGCCGTAGTGACGGGCCAGCCGCTCGTTCAGGAACGTGTAGTCGGCCCGCAGGAGGTCGAGGACGCTGCGGTCCTCCCCGACGACGCTGTCGAACAGCAGCTCCGTCTCGCGCCGGAACGCCTGCCGCAGGTTGTCGTCGAAGTCGGGGAAGCGGCGCAGGTTCGGCGTCGCCGTCTCCAGGTTGCGGAGATGCAGCCACTGGCCCGCAAAGTTGGTGGTCAGCGTCTCCGCCCGCGGGTCGGCGAGCATGCGCCGCACCTGGGCCTGGCGCACCGCGGGGTCGCCGAGCTTGCCGGCCTCGGCGAGGTCGAGGAGCTCGTCGTCGGGGATGCTGCTCCACAGGAAGAACGACAGGCGCGAGGCGAGCGCCAGGTCGTCGAGGCGGTAGGGCGCCCCGGGTGCCACACCCTCCGGATCCTCCTCGATGCGGAAGAGGAACTCGGGGCTCGCCAGCAGGGCCCGCAGCGCGAGCTCGATGCCCGCCTCGAAGCCGCCGTCGGCGCGGCCCCGCTCGTAGAACGAGAGGGGCATCTCGATGTCGCCGTAGGACACCGGCCGCCGGTAGGCGCGCCGGGCCAGGGTCGAGATGATCTCGGCCGCGCAGTCCGCCTCGTCGGCCGCGGTCTCGGGCCGGCAGGTGAAGATGCGGCCGCGGCTCGGGGTGTCGCCGGCCCCGGTGGGGTTGAACGGCCCGGCGATCGATACCGAGTGCACCGCGGGTTGCTGCCGGGGATGCCGGTCCTGGTTGAACTGCGCCTGGTAGGGCTGCCGCTCCGTCTCGATGAGGGCCGCGTTCTTGCGCAGGAAGGCGGCGCCTACGGTGTGCGGCCCGGCCGCGACCTGCAGCCGCAGGTTCAGGTGCCTGTCGACGCCCTCGTCGGCGTAGTAGCCGCCGAGCCGGTTGCGGTCGGGGACCACGTTGAACAGCCTCAGGCGCTCGCCGTCCAGCAGCATCTCGACCACGTGGGGGTCGCGCAGGCCCTCGACGTTCTCGTTCCGGTTGCGGGCCAGCCGCACCTCGATCTCGTACTCGCCGTCGAGAGGGAACGTGTGGTCGACGACCACGCCGCCACGGGTGCCGAAGGGCAGTCCCGCGAGGTGACTCTCCTGGGTGAGGTCCGGGCGCAGGATGACGACCCGGCTGCCGGGCACGATGGCCGAGCTGCCGACCGCGAGCCGGCTGATCCTCTGCGCGGCCGAGAGGTACCGCTCCATCAGCGTGGGCGACAGCTCGACGAGGCCCACGTTGTCGAAGCCGTAGCTCGCGTCGTCGCGGGGCAGCAGGGCGGCCACGTCGACGTCCAGATCCAGCAGGTCGCGGACGGCGTTGCGGTACTCGGTGCGGTTGAGGCGCCGGAACGTCTCCGTCCGCCCCGGGTTCGGGGCGGCGTCGGCGCGGGCGTCGAGCGCGGTCTCGATGTACGTGAGCAGGCCCTGGTAGGCATCGGCCTCGGGGCGCGCCGACCCCGCCGGGGGCATGGCGCCGGCCCGGAGCTTGCGGACCACCCGCTCCCAGACTTCGGCGTGCCCGGCCACGTCGTCGAGGGGCGCCGCCTCGAGCGACAGCCCGCCCTGCAACGCCCGGTCGTTGTGGCAGGTCAGACAGTACCGGTTGACGAGCGACTGCTCCGGGCCGCGCGTCTGGGCCGCGGCGTCGGGCCCCGCGAGCCCCAGCCACGCCAGCGCGAGTGCGGCCGAAAGGGCGGCCGTCTTCTGTATGCGCATGTCGACCCTCGCCGCGTTCCGTCGCGGTGGCGAACGCACGCGCGCGACCCTCGTGCCGGGCCTCGCGTACAAGTACAGACGCGTATCTTACACGCGGTCGCGTCGAGAGTCGAGCCGGCCGGCCAGGCGGCTGGCGGGAGCTCCATGGCGGCGTCCAGGGGCATTCCGGAACGGGAACCGCGCGTTGCGTCCGCCGGGGGGGGCGGTCGGTGTCGATCACGGTCCGTGCGCTATCCTGTGGCGTTCCGCGGCGGATGTCGGCAGGGTAACGGGGGGGCGACGTGGTGCACTACGCAGGGTGGCTCGCGGCGGGCGTGATGGCGGCGGGCGCGTTCGTGTTGCCGCCGCACGCGCAGGGCGGACAGGAGACGGGCGCGGGGGCCGGCGGGCCGCGCAACATCGTCTTCATCTTCACCGACGACCAGCGGTTCGACGGGCTGGGGCTCCGCAACGACTACTTCGAGACCCCGCACCTCGACCGCCTCGCGGAGGGCGGCGTCCTCTTCGAGAACGCATTCGTCACCACGTCGCTGTGCTCGCCGAGCCGGGCGTCGATCCTGTCGGGGCTCTACGCCCACACCCACCAGGTGCTCGACAACAGCACCGCCATGCCCCGCGACGTGCCGACGTTCCCCGTCGGGCTCCAGGCCGCCGGCTACCACACCGCGTTCATCGGCAAGTGGCACATGGGCGGCGCGAGCGACGACCCGCGTCCCGGGTTCGACCAGTGGGTTTCGTTCCGGGGACAGGGGCCCTACCTCGACCCGACCCTGAACGTGAACGGGACGCGCGTCGAGCGGCAGGGATACACCACCGACCTCCTGACCGACTACGCGGTGGAGTTCCTGCGCGGGCGCGACGAGGACCGCCCGTTCCTGCTGTATCTGTCCCACAAGGCGGTGCACGCGCCGTTCACGCCGGCCGAGCGGCACCGCGGCGCCTACTCGGACCGCGGGTACGTCCGGCCCGCGTCGATGGCCGACACCGAGGCCAACTACCGCGGTAAGCCCGACTGGGTGCGGGCCCAGCGCACGAGCTGGCACGGGGTCGACGGCATGTACGACGGCCGCACCGACTTCGACCGCTTCGTGCAGGAGTACGCCGAGGCCCTGATGGCCGTCGACGACAGCGTGGGCCGGGTGGTGGCGACGCTCGACGACCTCGGCCTGCGCGACTCGACCCTGCTCGTGTTCATGTCCGACAACGGCTTCCAGTTCGGCGAGCACGGCCTGATCGACAAGCGCACGATGTACGAGGCGTCCATCCGGGTGCCCCTCATCGTGCACTGTCCCGAGCTGTTCGCGGGCGGGCAGCGGCGGCCCGAGATGCTGCTCAACATCGATGTCGCGCCGACCCTGCTCGAGGCGGGCGGCGCGCCGGTCCCGGACACCTTGCACGGGCGGTCGTTCCTGGGCCTGCTGACGGGCGAGGCGACGGCTTGGCGCGACGCCTTCCTCTACGAGTACTTCTGGGAGCGGGCGTTCCCCCAGACCCCGACCGTCCTCGGGGTGCGCGGCGACCGGTACAAGCTCATGCGCTTCCACGGCGTCTGGGACCGCTACGAGCTCTACGACCTCGAGGCCGATCCCGGCGAGATGCGCAACCTGCTCGGCGACATCCGGCTCGAGACGCAGGCCGGTACCATCGACCGGCAGATCGCGCAGCGGGCCGATCCCGACGTCGCGGCCCTCTTCCAGCGGCTGAGCCGGCGGCTCGACGAGCTCCTGGCCGAGACCGGGGCCCTCGACGAGCCGACGTGGCGGGGAGCGGCAGGCCGGTGAGCGGCTGGCGTCGCGGGCTCGTCGGGGCGGCGCTGGCCGGCGTCGCGCTGTCCGCCGTCCCGGCCTCGTCCCAACCGCCGGCGGGCGGGGCCCCCGTCCGTCCTCCCAACGTGGTGCTGTTCGTGGCCGACGACCAGGGCTGGGGCGATCTGGGAGTCAACGGCAACCACAACGTCCGCACGCCCCACATCGACCGGCTCGCGGCCGGGGGGGCCAGCTTCGAGCGGTTCTTCGTGAGCCCGGTCTGCCCGCCGACCCGGGCCGAGCTGCTCACTGGCCGCTACCATCCCCGGTCCGGGGTGTACGGGACGTCGGCCGGCGGCGAGCGGATGGACCTCGACGAGACGACCCTTGCCGACGCCTTCCGGCGCGCCGGCTACGCCACCGGCGCGTTCGGCAAGTGGCACAACGGCGGCCAGCCGCCCTACCATCCGCTGGGCCGCGGGTTCGACGAGTTCTACGGGTTCGCGTCCGGGCACTGGGGGCACTACTTCAGTCCGCCGCTCGACCACGACGGCCGCCAGGTGCGGGGCTCGGGTTACGTGGCCGACGACTTCACGGACAAGGCCGTCGCCTTCATCGAGCGCCACCGGGACTCGCCGTTCCTGGTCCTGCTCGCGTTCAACACGCCCCACAGCCCGATGCAGGTGCCCGACCGCTGGTGGGCCCGGTTCGCCCGCCACCCGATCCGCGTTCAGAACAACGTCAGCTGATCGTCGTCGCCCACCACCCGGTCGAAGTCGAGGCCGAGGGCGGCGAGCACGGGCTCGGCGACCGGGCGGACCTGCTTGTTCACGTAGTGCTCGCGGTCCGGCGCGTTCGCCAGCGCGTCCAGGGGCTCGGGGCCGGCGACGGTCATCAGGTAGGAGACGACGCGGCCAGGGCGCCGGGACTTGCGTGCGGCGGCGACGTGCGGCGGCGTGCTCGCGGTGTACGCGGCGGGGCGCTTCCGCAGGCCCTTGCGGTAGACGAGCTTGTCGTCGAGCTCGCCCCGGCGGAGGGCGGCGACGGTGTCCGCCAGGTAGCGGTCCACCGGATCGCCCGCGAAGAGCCGCGCGTAGAGCTCGCGCTGCACGTCCTTGGCGAGCGCCGTCCAGTCGCGGCGCACCACCTCCATGCCCACGAACTCGACCTCGCGGCGGCCGTCGACGAGACCCGCGTAGCGCTTGCGGGCGCCGCCCCGGCCGCGCCGGACCGACGGCAGGACGAGCTTCACGTACAGCTTCTCGAACTCCAGATCCAGACGGCTCGTCACCTGCCACTCGGCGGCGACGTGCTCGGCGACGGCCTCGCTCAACTCCCGGGCCAGGCGCGGCCCGGCGTGCCGGGCCCCGTTGACGGGCAGGCCGGAGCGCACGAACAGGCTGTCGGTGTCGCCGTAGAGCACGTCGAAGCCGCGTTCCTCGAACCAGCGCTTCGACCACCGCAGGAGGCGGCGGCCCATGCCGGTGACGGCGTTGGCGACGGCGACGTTGTGGAAGCGGCAGGCGGGGGTGCCGAGGACGCCGTAGAACGAGTTCATGAGGATCTTGACGGCCTGCGAGGTGACGGCGTCGCCGGCGCGTTTGGCCGCCTCGCGTTGCGGGAAGAGCTCGTCGAGCATCGCGGGCAGGATGGCGTCGCCGCGTCGGAACGCGGCGTCGTCGGAGAGGCGCACCACCGCGTCGCCCGGCGCGGGGTCCTCCACGTAGCCGAGGGGGTCGATGTTGAAGGTGCGGATGACGCTGGGATAGAGGCTCCTGAAGTCGAACACCCAGACGTTCTCGTGGATGCCGGTGACCGGCTCGAAGACGTCGCCGCCGGCCTGGTGCCGCGACACCCGGGCGTCGTCGGACCGCACGGTGGGGGCCACGACGCCCCGCCGGCCGAGGGCCGCGAGGTAGAGGAAGTCGAACGAGGCGATGCTCGCCGAGACGCGGTCCGGGGTCATGCCGGTGAGGCGGCTGCGGGCCATCGCGAGGGTCACGAGGTCGAGCTTCCGCACGATCTGCAGGGCGAGCCGGGCATCCGTGCGGGCGTAGTCGGCGAAGGTGTCGAGATCGTCGTGGTAACGGGCCTGGATGTCCTCCGCCCGGTTGCCGCGGGCGTCGCCCCCGGGGTCCAGGGCCACCTTGCCCTCGCCGAGCACCTCGCTCGCCACGTGGTCCAGCGTGTAGTCGTCGAAGCGGAGGAAGGCGCCGCGCACCAGGTCCATGCCGTCGAGGACGAGGCGGCCGGGAATGGACGCCTCGCCGCTGCCGAACCATCCCCGGGGCGGCCGCAGGCGCAGCGGCCCCGCGTCGCGGCCGAGCTCGAGCGTCGCGCCCATGCGCCCGGCGATGCGGTCGAGCACCTTGAGGTCGAACTCGACGACGTTCCAGCCGGTCAGCACGTCCGGGTCGAGCTCGCGGACGCGAGCGGCGAAGGCGTCGAGGGCCTCCCCCTCGCCGGCGCAGCCGATGGCGCGGTCGGGCAGGGGACGGCCGGCGGGGTCGACGATGTAGACCTCGTCGGCACCCTCGCCGTAGAGCGCGACGGCGAGGAGGCGCCGGCCGGCGGGGTCCGTCTCGATGTCGAGGGACAGCACCGACGGCGTCACCGTCACGTCGGCCGCGCGCAGGTCGGGGTCGTCGAATACGCGTGTGATGCTATCGCCGGGGGTGGAGGCGCCGGCGATCTCGCAGCCGCCGCGGATGCCGCGGTCGATCAGGTAGCGCACGGCGAAGCGGACATCCGCCTCGAACGTCCCGATGCCGTGCTCCTGGAGGCGGTCGCGGAGGGGTGGCGTGTCCGGGGGTACGCCGACCTCCACCCGCACGACGGGCTCGCCGGCGAAGGTCCGCCGCCGGGTGTCGCGCTGGCGCGCGGCGCCCAGCTCCCGAGCGCTGGCGGCGTCCTCGCGGCGGACGTAGAAGTGCGGGGTCTCGCGGCCGTCCCGCACGAGGAACGTGCCGCCCGCTTCCAGCACCCCGTAGAGGTGGACGACGGGCGCGCCTTCGACGATGCGGTAGCTGGCCTGCAGGATGAAGCCGCGCGCCGCTCCGGGGACGCTCTCGGTCTCGTGGTGGGTCACGTGCATCGTCTCGAAGCCGCTTCGCCCGGTTACCCGCCGGCCGTCCGGTGGTACCCTCGGGATGATCCCGGCCCTTGCCGCGGCGCGGACGCCCGGCGGTAGAATCGGTCGACTCCCGGGCGGGTAGATTAGCCCCTGGCGGCGAGAGGCGGAACCCCTCGGGCGCCGGATTGGCGGCCGCGGGACTTCGCTGGCCCCTTGAGCGGCTCCGGGACCCACTTGTGACAGGAGCAGAGACATGCGCGCAAAGCTGTTTGCGGTAATCGTGGTGGCGAGCCTCGGTCTGGCGGCGGGCGCCGCTTCGAGTGAAGCGCAGTGCCGGCCCGACGGCGATGTCCGGTTCGTCTGCGGTCCGGTGAGCCCGGAGGACCTCGTCGCGGTGCCCGAGTCGCCCTGGGTCATCGTGGCGGGCATGGAGGACGACGGCTACCTCTACGCGACGGACAGCCGGAACCACCGCTCGACGGTGCTGTTCCCGACCGCGTCGTTCGGCTCCCGGCCGGACCCCGCGTTCGCCGGCTGCGGGGGCCCGCTCACCGGCGGCTTCCGGCCGCACGGCCTCAACCTGCGGCCGGGGCCCGATGGCCGCCACACCCTCTACGTGGTGCGGCACGGGGCGCGCGAGGCCATCGAGGTCTTCGAGCTCGACGCCCGTCGCGGCCGGCCGGTGCTGACGTGGAACGGCTGCGCCGAGGCGCCCGAGGGGGTCACGTTCAACTCGGTGGCGGCGCTGCCCGGCGGGGGGTTCGCGGCGACCCACTTCGCCCGGCCCGTGGGCCGGGTGTGGGAGTGGGCCCCGGGCGCGGGTTGGGCCGAGGTGCCCGGCACCGAGACGAACGGACCGAACGGCATCGTCGCGTCCCCGGACGGGCGCTGGCTCTACATCGGCGGCTGGGGCACCCGCTCGTTGATCCGCGTGTCGCGCGGCGAGAGCCCGGTCCACCAGGACGCGGTCGAGGTCGGCTTCCACGTCGACAACGTCCGCTGGGCGCCCGACGGCTCGCTCCTCGCCGCCGGCCATCTCGGGGACGCGCCCGAGTCCATCTTCGAGTGCCTGGGCCAAGGGCGCTGTGACGGGGTGACGTCGCGGGTGGCCCGGGTCGACCCCGACGCCCTGACGGCGGAGGAGATCGTCCGCTATCCGTCGAACGAGAACTTCATCCTGGGGACGGTCGGTCTCGAGGTCGGCGGCGAGATCTGGGTCGGCGGCATCGCGGGGTCGGACCGCATCGCGCGGTTTCCGGTGCGTTGACCCACGATCAGGCTCCGTACAATTGAAAGCCGGCGGTCTCGAAGTCGCGATCGAACGCGAACGCCGAGTCTACGCGGTGCCGGCGCATCACGAGGAAGCTCACCTGATCGACGAGGCTGACGCCCCGAGGCGCGTCATGGAGAGCATCGACCGCCCTGTCGTGCAGTGGCTGGTCGACCCACTCGATGTCGAACGCGCGCGCCTCGGCCGCGAAGGCGACTGCGGTCTTCCGCCCGAGGCGGCGTTCGAGCAACGCCATCGATTCCGCGAGAACGTAGCTGTGTGTGAGCAGTCGCCGCTCGGTCCTCAGCAGCTCGGCGAACAGCCGCCGCGCTTCCCGATGCCGGAGGTCGCGGTGGCTGGCCAGCGCCAGGACGGCCGATGTATCCACGAAGATCACGGCTCCTCCGGCTCGTCGGGCGCCTCCCACCGGCTGGCTGCCGCCTCGGCGTACCACCTGTCGTGATCGACCGAAACGGGGATGTCCGGCGGCGGACTCGGATCGGTGCCCATTCCCACGAACGTGAAGTCATCGATGGTCCGCGCCGGCTTCGTCGCCGGCGCGCCGAAGGCGACGGAGAGCGTCTCGCGCACGACCGACGCCATCGAGCGACCCTGCTCGAAGGCGTGCCTCCGGACGGCTTCGTATGTGGCTTCGTCGAGCTGGATCTGGGTGCGCTTCATTCTCCTGCTCTCCACATGGGCGACAGCATGGTGTCATGTTAGCATGGCGCCATGGGTCACCCGCCTCCGCCCGAGTCGGGGCTCCGACGAATGGGATGGTTCGGCAAGCGACCGTTACGGTTCGGGGCTACGGAACAGTACCCCCGCCGGTGCCCGACGGGTCGGTGTAGCGGTCGTTGAGGAGCTGGACGTAGCCGTTGGCCTCCAGCAGCACGTCGGCGACGCGGCGCCGTCCGCGGCCCTCCCAGCCGACGGGGCGGCGCCAGAAGATGCTGCGCCAGCCCCCCGCGCTGTTGCGGAAGGCGCGGGGCAGGCTGTCGGCGAACCGGGTGCCGTGGTCGTCCCGCGGCTGCCTGGCCAGCCTCGCGAGCACCGCCCGCGCCGCCCGGGCGCGGAGCCTCGCGTGGAGGTAGCCGCCGGCCACGAGCGCCGCCGCCAGCAGCACGAGCTGCCACAGCGGGTCGAGGTCGAAGAGCCCCGCCCACGTGGGGTGCGAGAAGCTCAGGCCGTCCCACTCGCCCGTCCAGAGCGTCCAGCCCCCGACGAGGACGGCGAGGAGGCCGAAGACGACGGCGTCGAGCCGGAGGACCCGGCGCCGCCACTCGGCCAGCAGCGCCTCCAGCTTCGGCACGAAGAGGTCCTGGATGTCCCTCGCGGTCTGCTCGAGGGCGCCGACCACCCGGTAGGCGCGGTCGATGCCCACCTGCTCCATGCGGTCGTGGATCTCCTTCATGTCGACGTCGCGCTTCGCCTCGAACCGCTGGCGCAGCGTGTCGTCCTCGATGGCGACGGCGGCAGTGGGGTTGTAGATGCGGTAGAAGCGGCCCGCGGTCAGCCCCTTCTGGGCGAGGGCGCGCTGCCACGAGGCGATGACGTCCTCCGGGTTGTCCTCGCGCGCGGTGGTGTCGATCTGGTTCAGCACGTACAGGAACTTGCTGGAGTCGGGCCGGCTGATGGTCTGGGCGACGAGGTGATCGAGGGTGTCCCGCATGGTGCCGGCCTCGGGGTGGCGGGCGTCGAAGAACACCAGCACGAGGTCGGAGAGGTCGATGATGTGGTCCGTGATGCGGAGGATGGACGTGCGCTGCGCGTCGGCGTCGAAGCCGGGCGAGTCGATGATGATCTTCCCGCGGATCTTCTCCTTGGCGGAGGTCTTCAGTTGCAGGTAGGCGTCGATGCGTCGGCCCTCCCCGGTCGCGAGCTCCTCGATCGAGCGGCTCAGCCGGTAGAAGGGGAAGCGCGGGTCGGCGTCGAGGGAGAGGCCGGGCAGCACCCGGGCATCGTCGCCGTGCGTGTAGCAGATCACCGTGAAGCGGTCGTCGACGGCCTGGTTCCCGGTGAGCTGCAGCGCCTGCCCGATGTAGTGGTTGATGAACGTGGACTTGCCGGACGAGTAGGTCCCCAGCAGCGAGATCATCGGCCACCAGGAGATGCGGGTGGCGAACGACTCCTCCGGTTCGAGAAGGCCGAGGCGGTAGCAGACCCGGTCGAGCTTGCGGAAGCTCGCGACGGTCTGCAGCAGGATCGGGTTCTCCTGGGAGAGGTGCTTCTCCAGGTTCCGCAGGCGCTTCTTCAACTGTTGTGATTGCGACATGCCGGTTGTCCTGGCCCGCCCCTCGCCGCCGGTCCGGAAGCCTCGAGCCGGGGCGACGGTCGGACGGAGACGACGCGAAACGACCTGGGAGCCCGCGGCGACCGCATCGTGCGCTTCGCCGCGGGCTTCCGGACCGGAAGCGGCGTCCGTGGCTCCCGCTCGCCGCCCAATCGAAGTGGAGGACCCCGCGCCCTGCCGCGGTTCGGGCTCCCTCGGCCATTATCCCCGCTCCGCGCGGGTGCGTCCAATCGGGGTCGTCCCCGGAGGCCCCGGGAGGCGGCGACGGCGAGGACGACGGATCTCGCCGCCGGTCAGGCGGTCGAAGACGATGGCGCCCGTGCCGGCGAAGACCAGGGCGAAGGTGCCGGCCGCTTCCGCGGCGACGCGCCTTCCGAGGCCGGGCGCCTCCGCACTCTCCCCGCGGCGAGAGTCACTCACGGGCCGGGAGCGTGTTTCCCGAATGTGTCGAACGCCTAACGGGCAGGCAAAACGCGCCGTCCCGGATGACGGGCGTCGTTGTGCGGGGGCGTGCCGCCGACAAACGCGGGTACCATGTCGCCGGCAAACGCAACTGCCGGGGGGCTGGCTCCGCGAAGGGTTCCACGCCGGCGAGAACCTCCGGCGCGACCGCGAGGTTGCCCGAGGAACCCGCTCCCCGGGAATCTCGCGCTGGCGCAAAGTGCCAACGCAACCGACGGTCGCGGTATCGCCAAGAGTGCGGCATGGCTGAGAACCTGGGCACGGACACCGACGCCCCCGCCCCACGCCCGGCCGCGGCGTGGGGCGTCGTCGCCGTCATGGTCTATCTGCTCCTCGTCGCGGTGGGGGTGGTGGGCGACGGCTTCGGCCTCGCGGTCGGGGGGCGGGCCGGCGCCGAGCGGCTCTTCGCCTTCGCGACCAACCCGTTCGTCGGGGTCCTCCTCGGCACCCTCACGACCGCCCTCGTCCAGTCGTCGAGCACCGTGACCTCGATCATCGTCGGCCTCGTGGCGGGCGGCCTGCCGGTGGGTGTCGCGATTCCGATGGTCATGGGCGCCAACATGGGCACGACCGTCACCAACACCCTGGTCAGCCTCGGCCACATCGGCCGCGCCGACGAGTTCAGACGGGCGTTCGCGGCGGCGACCGTTCACGACTGGTTCAACCTGCTCGGCATCGTCATCTTCCTGCCCATCGAGGTCGTCTTCGGGCTCATCGAGCGGGCCAGCTCGGCCCTGCTGACGACGTTCGTGTCCGCGGGCTCCTTCTCGACCGGGGGCTGGGACGTGCTGGGCCGGGCGGTGCGGCCGGGGCGGTCGCTGGCCGGCGCGCTGGTGGAGCCGTTGCCGGAGCGTTGGGGCGGCATCCTGCTGATCGGGCTCGGCGTCCTGCTGATCCTGGTGTCGATCACGTACCTGGGCCGTGCGCTGAAGACGGTCATGGTGGGCAACGCACGGCGGCTGCTGCACGGGGCGATCGGCCGGGGCGCGGGCGCCGGCATCCTGTCGGGGACGGTGGTGACGGTGCTCGTGCAGTCTTCGTCGACCACCACCAGCCTGATGGTGCCTCTCGCCGCGGGCGGTGTGTTCACCCTGCGGGAGGTCTACCCGTTCACCCTCGGCGCCAACATCGGCACGACGATCACGGCGCTGATGGCGGCGACCGCGGTCACGGGCGTCAACCGCGAGCCGGCGCTGCAGATCGCCCTCGCCCACCTGCTTTTCAACGCGTTCGCGGTGGCCGTCGTCTACGGCCTCCCCTGGCTGCGGCAGGTGCCGCTCCGCGGCGCCGGCTGGATCGCGGAGCTCGGGGCGGAGCGCAAGGGGCTCGCGCTCGCCTGGGTCCTCGCGGTGTTCTTCGCGATTCCTGCCCTGCTCACCGTCGTCACGCTGCGTCTCTTCTGAGCCGCCGGCTTCGCGCCGGCGAACTTCCGACGCGACCGCCCGCGCAGAGGATCTCGACGTACTCCCAATGTCTCGATGCGACCACTCGCGCAGGAGTTTCGCGCCAGCGAAACTCCCAACGCGACCGAAGGTCGCGCGCTCACTCCATCGTGCGCACCTGGATGGCGTTCACGTAGCCGTGGCTGGTGGCGACGTTCGCCACGATCACCACCGGCTCGCCGCTCACCAGCCGGTCGTGCTTCCTCAGGCGCTCGAGGGCCCTGACCACCGTCTGATCGGGGTCTCCCGACACGTCGATCATGAACGGCACGATGGATCGCGACAGCCAGAGTCGCCGGCGGACGACCTCGGTGGTGGTGAAGGCGTAGATGATGGCGCCCCGCGGGCGGAAGCTGCTGACGAGATGTCCCAGCAGCCCCCGCATCGTGATGACGACGATGGCCCGCGAGCCGAGCGAGTCCGCGAGGCGGCAGGCGCTGCGGGCGAGCTGCTCGCGGATGGTCTCGGGCTCGCGGCCGCGGTGGAGCCCGAGCCCCTGTTCCTTCTCGATGCGCCGGGCGATGCGGTCGAGCACCGAGACGCAGCGCACCGGGTACTTCCCGGTCGCGGTCTCCCCGCTCAGCATCACCGCGTCGACCTGCTCGTACACCGCGTTGGCGACGTCGGTCACCTCGGCCCGGGTCGGCATGGGGTTGTCGATCATCGACTCCAGCAGGTGGGTAGCCACGATCACCGGCTTGCCGGCGACGACGCAGCGCCGCACCATGTCGCGCTGGGCCACCGGAAGCATCTCGAACTCCACCTCGACCCCGAGGTCGCCGCGCGCCACCATGACGGCGTCCGCCGCGTCGATGATCTCCTCGAGATTGTCGAGGCCTTCCTGGTTCTCGATCTTGGCGACGATCCGCATGGGGTGCCCGCCCGCCTCCTTGATGATGCGCCGCGCGTCGCGCACCGCCTGGGCGCTGCGCACGAACGACACTGCGAGGAAGTCGACGTCGTGCTCCACCGCGAAGCGGATGTCCGCGACGTCCTGCTCGGTGATCGACGGCAGGTTGATGCGCACGCCGGGCAGGTTGATGTGCTTGCGCGACCCGAGGACCCCGCCGTCCAGCACCCGGCAGCGCAGGTCGTGCTCGCCCGTCTCCAGCACCTCCAGGTTGATGAGCCCGTTGTCGACGGTGATGCGGTCGCCCGCCTTTACCTGGTGCACCATGTCCTGGTAGTCGACGTGGATGCTCCTCTCCTCGGGGTCCTCGGTCGGGCCGACGGTGACGTGGAACTCCTGGCCGACCTCGAGGGACAGGTGCCCGAGACGGTCGCCGGTGCGGATGGCCGGCCCCTGCAGGTCGAGCAGCAGGGCGATGGGGTGGTTCAGATGTTCGTTGAGGCCCTTGACAGCCCGAATCACCTGCGCGTGGCTGGCGTGGCTGCCGTGCGACATGTTGAGGCGGGCGATGTTCATGCCGGCCCGGGCGAGCTGCTCGATCTCCTCCGGCGAGGAGCTCGACGGACCCAGCGTGCACAGGATCTTGGTGTGGCGGAAGTCCCGTCGCGGTGCCATGGCGTCGTCCTTCCCGGTCGCGTCGGTGCGATCGACCGGCGACTAGTCTGACACCGCCGGGCGCGGTCAGTCGACCACGTAGCTGAAGACCTTGTGCTCTTCCCCGCGCACGAGGGTCGATCCGTAGAGGTGCATCTCGACTTCGCGGCCGGCGTCGTCGCGCAGCCGGAGGCGGGTCTCCCGGTGCACGACGTAGGGGCCGTAGTCGGTGGTCTCGCCGTCGTAGGCGACGCCGAGCAGCTCGAAACGTCGCCCGCCCCACCGGGCGACGAGCCGGCGCAGTGCGTTCGAGCTCTTCTGGCGCAGGTCGGCCCACGCGTACGAGACGGGGACGCCGCGCTCGGGCCGGCTCGACGGGAGCTCGGGCCAGACGACGTCCCGGAACTCCTGGCCGTTGAGGGCGAGGGCGGCGAGGCGCTCCCTGTCGTTGTTGGCGAGGGCGTCGAGCACCGCCGCGGCCAGCGCTTCCGGGGACGGGCGAGTGTTGGCGAGCGGCGGCGGCGCGCCGCATCCGGCGAGGGCCAGGATGAGGAGTAGCGCACGCGAGACAGCCCCCGCCGGGCGACGGGGGCGGTCTCGACGCCGGATGCGAACGAACGCCGTCAGTTGGGCGCGAAGTCGGTCCACCCCTGCCACCAGGTGTCCTTGGTGCCGGTCGGCCCCACCGCGCCGATGAAGTTGGCGGTCTCGATGAAGGTGTCGTTCATGGGCGGCATGGCCGCCGTCACCGTGCCGTTCAGGGCCGGCGACGTCGCGGCCGGGCGGAAGTCGGGGCTCGACAGGTCGTAGGGGGCCGCCAGCATCGGGTCGACGAACGAGACGTTGGAGCTGCCCGTGACCAAGTCCTTCGTCGGGGTCGTCGCCGCGGCGTCGTCGCCGTCGGGCCGGAACTGGCTGTCGCAGCCGCTCACCGAGCAGTTGTCGTGGATGATGCCGCTCCCGAGGGTCAGGCTCCCGTTGTCGACCTGATCGTACGTCGCGGCATGGTCGATGTCGATGGAGGCCTCCTTGAACCCGAGGACGATGAAGTTCCGGATGGTGGCGGCGGTGCCCTCGCGCAGCAGCATGCCGATGTCGCTCTCGCTGCCCTCGTCGGTGTCGGGGTCGCCGATCAGGGTCAGGTTGTAGAGGGTCGGGTTCGAGCGCGGCGTCAGGTTGTTGTTGTCGCCGTTGTTGTCCCCCTCGATGCCCTGGTCGGCGTCGTCGCCGCTCTGCATGACGATGATGAACTGCCCCTTGCCGGTCCAGCCGTCGGTCCAGTCGACGCTGTCGTCGGCGATGCCCTGGAGCACCACGTGCTTCACCTGGACGGTGCCGCCGAAGAACTCGAGGCCGTCGTCCTTGTTGTACTTGACCATGACGTGGTCGACCTCGGTGTTGCTGCCCACGCCCTGGAAGGCGATGCCGTTGAGCTCGTTGTCGGGGCTGAACTCGGTGCCCGCGAACTCCACGCGGACGTACCGCAGGTGCCCGCTGTCGTCCGCCGCGTCGGCCCCGCCGTAGGTGCCGGTGTCGCCCTCGCCGACAGCCTCGCCGCCCGGGACGTTGACGGGCGCGCGGCCGTTGATGATGAGCCCGCCCCAGTCGGCCCGCCCCCGCTCGCCGATGGGCTGGTCGCTGCTGAACACGATGGGGGCGCTGGCCGAGCCGTTGGCGAGGATCTGGGCGCCGCGGGCGATGATGAGGGTGCCGTTGGTGGCGAACTCTCCGAAGATCTCGGTGCCCGCGTCGATGGTGAGCCGGGCCGGCGGGTCGACGAAGACCGCGCCCCGCAGCACCCAGTAGCTGTTGCTGTCCCAGGTCGTGTCGCCGGCGATGCGCCCGCTGACGACGCAGACCGGCTTGTCGATCCCGTCGACGTTGCCGCAGTTGGTCGTCGACTGGGTGAGGGCCGGTTCTCCGGTCAGCAGGATTCCCGCCCCGGCGAGCAGCAGCGCCGCCCCGGCGCCGCCGATGGTCTTGCTGTGCGTTTCGGTCCACATGCTCGTCTGTCCTGGTTCGGATGATTCGAATCTCTGGCCCTCTCGCGCCCTGGTCGCGGCTACGGGTGCACCGACAGGCCGAACGCCATGGTGCGGCCGAGCTTGTAGACCCGCTGGTCGAGCCCGCCCTGCCGGAAGACGTACGGCGCGTCGGTCAGGTTCGAGATTGCGAATCGGAAGCTGACCTGCTGGAAGCGCTTGGCGAAGACGAAGTCGAGCGAGCTCCGCGCGTCCTGGATGATGTCGGGGAGGCCGAGCGACCCGACGTCGCTGATGCGGTCGTCGAAGAAGTTGAGCAGCAGGCGGCCCGAGTAGCCGGCGTTGCTCACCTCGATCATGGTGTTGAAGAGGTGCTTCGACGTGCCGGCGAGGGGGCGCACCAGCGACGTCTGCACCTGGCGGGCGGCGGCGTCGAGGGTGACCTCGGAGTCGACGTAGGTGTAGTTGGCGCCGAGGAACAGGTACTCGCCGAGCGCCTTGCGGCCCTCGATCTCGAAGCCGGCGTTGCGGGCCGTGTCGGCGTTGGTGAACGAGGTTCGGAGCTGGGCCGTCGGCTCGACGATGCGCTCGATGGGGTTGTCGAAGTTCTTGTAGAAGAAGCTGGCCGCGACCACTTCCTCCCCGGATCCGGGGAAGAGCTCCCAGCGCACGTCGACGTTCTGAATCAGCGACTGCTGCAGGCCGGGATTGCCGACCGTGGCCCGGCCGCCGACCACGTCGGTGAACTCGAACGGGGCGAGCTCCCGGAACTCGGGGCGGTTGACGGTCTGGCTGAACCCGACGCGGAGGTTCTGGTTGTTCCGCACCGAGTAGACGAGGTTGACGGCGGGGAAGACGTCGGTCTCGTCGAGGTCGGCGCGGATGACGCCGGTGGTGCCGAAGACGGCGCGCGCGAAGGGATCCTTGGTGTCGACCTGCTGCCGGAAGTTCTCGACCCGGGCCCCCGCCACGAGGCGGAGCCGGACGGCCAGCGGGAGGTCGACCATGCCGTAGGCGGACAGGGTCTCCTGGGCCGCGTCGTACTGGTCGGTCGGCCGCGTCTCCTCCTTGAGCTGGAAGTTCGGGCCGATGAAGCTCGACGTGAACAGCTCCTCGGCCGGCCGCGAGAGGTCGAGGCCGCGCGTGTTCGTGGGGACGAACCGGAGCCGGCGCGACAGGAAGTCGCGGGTGCGGTCGATGTAGCTGGTCCCGAACTTGAACTGGGTCGGCAGGCCCGCCCAGTTCTCCACCAGCGTCGACCAGTTCGCGTTGAGCTCCACGCTGTCGTCGACGAGGTCGTTGAACTGGCGCAGCCCGCTCTGCGACTCGTCGGCGAGCACGAACGCCTCGCGCGCGGGGTCGAACTCGTACAGCACCTCGCGCAGGTCGGGCTCGGCCCGGTCCGCCTGCGAGACGGCGATCTTCCAGTCGAGCCGGCTGTTCGAGGCGTTGGGGAACAGGTGGTCGCCGCCCACGTGGTGGGTTCGGATCTGCTCCTCGACGAAGAAGAGCCGCTGGTTGCGGATGTCGGTGTCGGCGTCGGTGTTGAACCCCTGGAAGATGCGGGTCTCGTCGGTGCCGACGTGCGTGTAGAAGTTGTCGACCGACAGCCGGTGGTTCGGGCTGAACTGGTAGGCGAGGTTGCCGACGCCGCCCAGCGTCGAGACGAACTGGGTCTCGTCGAAGTCGTAGGGGCCGTTGAACCGCTCGACGCCGCTGCCGCCGACCTTGTAGAACGTGCGCTCCTCGTTGGTGATCTGCGAGTTCTGGGAGTGCCGCAGGGTGGCGACGACCCCCAGCTTGCCGAACCGGCCGCCGAACAGCCCGCTGTAGGACTGGTTCATCGGCTGGTCCTGCCGGACGGGGTCCCAGACGTTGCTGAACGACTCGCCCAGCCGCTCCAGAGCGCTGCGGAGGAACCCGAGATCGTCGCTGGTGAACCGGCCGCCGCGGATGACCTTGCGGTCGGGGAAGCCGGCGGGCAGCGCGCGGGCGCCGCCGTCGAAACCGTTCCAGGGGCTGCCCCCAGCATAGCCGAGGCCGCTCTTGCCGGTGGTGATGGAGTTGTGGGCGCCGCCCAGCGAGAACTCGTAGGCGGTCTCGGCAGGGAGCTTGAGCGGGATGATCTCGACGAGCCCACCCGCGAACTGCGACGGCTTGTCGGGGGTGTAGGTCTTGCTGACCTGGACGCTGTCGATGAGGCCGGTGGGGAACAGGTCGAGCGGCACCACCCGGCGGTCGGGCTCGGTGGTGGGCAGGGTCGCGCCGTTGAGGGTCGTGTTGCTGTAGCGCTCGCCGAGGCCCCGCACGAAGACCGACTGGCTGTCGACGACCGAGACCCCGGTCACCCGGCTCATGGCGTCGGCCGCGTCCGAGTCGTTGTTCGAGCGCATCTCCGACCCGCCGATGTTGTCCTGCACCCCTGGCGCGCGCATCCGAAGCATCATCTGCGCCGACGCGGTCGAGCTCTGCGCCTCGAGGGTGGCGGCGACGACCGCCACCTCTTCCGCGAAGACGTTGGTCGCCAGCGAGACCTGGACCTCGGTGACCGCCCCGTCGACGATCTCGACGTTGACGAGTTGCTCGGCGTACCCGCCGAGCGCGATCCGGAGCTGGTGCTCGCCGACCGGCAGCTCGAGGTCGTAGCGGCCGTCGAGGTCGGTGTAGGTGACGAAGGTGGTGCCGACCGCTTCGACCGGCACGCCGGGCAGGGTGATGGCGTTGGTCTGGTCGATGACCACCCCGGCCGCCCGCCCCGTGTCCTGCGCCGCGGCGGGAACGGCGCCCACGAGCAGGGCCGCCGCCAACCGGATCGGGAACCGCATTGACCGTGCAAGCCGTGTCGACATGTGCTGTTTTCCAGGGGACGTGGATTGGAGAAAGTGGAAGCCCGAGCGTGGCCTGCCCACAGCGCGGCCATGAAGGTCTAGCGGGATGGTGGGGCGGGACCGTCCGACCGGCGCGACGATCGACGACGAGAGACCGACCCTGTCGCCGGAGCATCTCAAAACGAGTCCCGATTGTCGCTGACTCGATGCTGAGGCGTGTTACGGGACGATTGCGCCCGCGTTAATTCGGGGCAATTAACGCACTGTTTACGGGTCGAGCACGGGATCGGGTGTTGGCGCGCGACCGCCTGCCGGACCGCATCCGGGGGAGCGGAGACACCGTCGACGCCCGCACCGTCGACGTGCACCTCGGCCGGTTGCGGGCGAAGCTGGGGCCGGCCGGCAGCCAGATCGAGACGGTATTCGGTCTCGGCTACCGCTTCGCCGAGAACCTGTAACCTAGAATTTACATTTCCTTGACCGCGCCGGGCCCGACTGGCGCTAGTGTACCGAAATGGCAGGCGCGGCCCGTCGTCGTGCGTCGTACCCGCCGCGGCCGCTCCCGGCCCTGTCTCTGGCGGTCTACGGGCTTCTGGCCGCGCTCGCGGGGACGGCCGCGTGTCGCGGATGGATCGACGGCGCCGCCCGGGTCGTCACCGTGGACGGCTCGAGCACCGTGTATCCGATTGCCGAGGCGGTGGCCGAGGAGTACCGGCGGGTGGATCCGGAGGCCCGGGTGACGGTCGGCGTGTCCGGCACCGGCGGGGGCTTCGAGAAGTTCTGCGCGGGAGAGACCGACATCTCGAGCGCCTCCCGCCCGATCCGGCCCCTCGAGACGGAGGCGTGCGCGGCGGCCGGGATCGAGTTCGTCGAGCTGCCGATTGCGCACGACGGCATCGCCGTCGTGGTGCATGCGGACAACGACTGGGTCGGGACCCTCACGCCGGACGACTTGAGGCGGATGTGGGAACCGGCCGCGCAGGGGACCGTGACCCGCTGGAACCAGGTCCGGCCCGAGTGGCCGGATCGCGAGCTGCACCTGTTCGGCCCAGGCGTC
This sequence comes from Vicinamibacterales bacterium, assembly GCA_965207615.1. Classification (GTDB taxonomy): domain Bacteria; phylum Acidobacteriota; class Vicinamibacteria; order Vicinamibacterales; family UBA8438; genus JAJEEA01. The sequence goes on along the minus strand of CBDBMZ010000003.1, from coordinate 3,542,040 downwards.
GACTCGGGCACGTTCGACTACTTCACCCAGGCCATCGTCGGCGAGCCCGGGGCGGGGCGGGGCGACTTCACCTCGAGCGAGGACGACAACGTGCTCGTGCAGGGCGTGTCCAACGACGAGCTGGCGCTGGGGTTCTTCGGCTACGCCCACTACGAGGAGAACCGGGACCGGCTCGGGTTGTCGGCCATCGACGACGAAGACGACACCAACGGCGCCGGGGCGATCCGTCCGTCGCCCGACACCGTGCGGGACGGCACCTATCGGCCGCTTTCCCGGCCGGTCTTCCTCTACGTCAACCCGGGCGCCCTCGATCGGCCCGACGTCGCCGGGTTCGTCCGCTACTTCCTGTCGGCAGGCGCCGAGCTCGTGAGGGAGGTGGGGTACGTGTCCCTGACGGATCGCGAGCATGCCCTCGTGCAGCGCCGGCTGGAAGACCGGGTCGTCGGCACGATGTACTGCGGTCCGGAGAGGGGCGAGGGCGAGGTCGCGTCGCTGGAAGCGTTGCTGAGCCGACCCGGATACTGCTGAGCCGCCCGCGCGTCGCCGAAACGACCCGCCGGCTTACGCGCTGGAGTTTCGCGCCAGCGAAACTCCAACGCGACCGCCGAAGGTTGCACGGTCGCGTCCCGGAATCGCCTCCGAGGAGCCGCAGCATGGCGCGGACACGACAGGACCGTATCGAGGGCGTCATCGAGTGGGCGCTCCGCGCCTGCGCGGGGGCGTCGGTCCTCGTCACCGTCGGCATCCTGTCGATCCTGTCCATCGAGACCTTTCGGTTCTTCCGCGAGGTGTCGCCCTTCGAGTTCCTGTTCGGCACGGTGTGGACGCCCCTGTTCTTCCAGGAGTCCTTCGGCGTGCTGCCGCTGGTGGCGGGCACTCTGCTGGTGTCGGCCATCGCCCTCGGGGTCGCCCTTCCCGCCGGGCTGCTGACCGCCGTCTATCTCAGCGAGTACGCGCCCCCGAGGGTGCGCCGGAGCGTCAAGCCGGTGCTGGAGGTCCTGGCCGGGCTGCCCACGGTCGTGTACGGCTACTTCGCGCTGCTCGCCGTCACCCCGTTCCTGCAGCAGTTCATTCCGGGCCTCTCCGGATTCAACGCGCTCAGTCCCGGCCTGGTCATGGGCGTCATGATCCTGCCGCTGGTGTCGTCCCTCTCGGAAGACGCCCTGCAGGGGGTCCCGCGCGGTCTCCGGGACGCGTCGAAGGCGCTGGGAGCCACCCGGGCGCAGACGACGCTGGGCGTGGTCCTCCCGGCGGCCGCGTCGGGCATCTCGGCCGCCGCCGTCCTCGCCGTCTCGCGGGCCATCGGCGAGACGATGATCGTGGCCATCGCGGCCGGGCAGCAGCCGCGGCTGACCCTCAATCCGCTGGTGCCGATCGAGACGATGACCGGGTACATCGTGCAGATCAGCCTCGGCGACGCCCCGACCGGGACCCTCGCCTACCGGACGATCTTCGCGGTCGGCATGCTGTTGTTCATCAGCACGTTCTCTCTCAATCTCGTCAGCACCTGGCTGCGGGGGCGGTACCGGGAGGCGTATCCGTGAATGCGCGGCTGCGGAGCCGGCTGTCCGATCTGGCCCTGCACGGGCTGGGGCTGGGCGCGACCCTGCTCGGGCTCCTGGTGCTCGCGATCCTGCTCGCCGACATCCTTCGCGACGGGCTGGGGCGGCTGTCCTGGGACTTCCTGACGGGCCTGCCGTCGCGCCGGGCCGAGGACGCCGGCATCTTCCCGGCGCTGGCGGGCACGGTGTGGGTAATCGCCGTGACCACCGTGCTTGCGGTACCGATCGGGATCGGGGCGGCGATCTACCTGGAAGAGTACGGCGACCGCGGGTGGTGGGCCCGGCTGATCGAGATCAACATCGCCAATCTCGCGGGGGTGCCGTCGGTGATCTACGGGCTCCTGGCGTTGGGGCTCTTCGTGCGCACGCTGGGGTTCGGCCGGAGCGTGCTGGCCGGCGCCGCGACCCTGGCCCTGCTGGTGCTGCCGGTGGTCATCCTGGCCTCCCGCGAGGCGCTCCGGGCGGTGCCGCCGTCCCTGCGGGAGGCGTCGTATGCCCTGGGGGCGACGCGGTGGCAGACCGTGTGGCACCAGGTGCTGCCGGTCGCCCTGCCCGGCATGCTCACGGGGACGATACTGGCCCTGTCGCGGGCGATCGGGGAGACCGCGCCCCTGCTCGCGATCGGCGCCCTGACCTATGTCCCGTTCGCGCCCGACGGCATCTGGTCGCCGTTCACGGTGCTGCCGATGCAGGTGTTCAACTGGATGTCGCGGCCGCAGGAAGCGTTTCTGGAGAACGCGGCTGCCGGTATCATGGTGTTGCTGGTCCTGCTGCTCGGGATGAACGGATTCGCCGCCTGGCTGCGGGACCGATGCCAGGGATGACGACCGCGCCGCCGGTCGAACGCAGCGGGGGTTTTCGCCACGCGCTCCCGGCAGGCTCCTCGACGATGGCCTCACCCACCATGGCGATACCGTCCCTGGCCGACGTCGCGGCGCGCGACCGCGAGCGCGAGATCGTGGATACCGGGACGAAGGTCGACGCCAGGGACCTGAGCTGTTTCTATGGCGAAACGCGGGCCCTCGACAACGTGTCGATGCGCATCCCCGCTCATCGGGTCACCGCATGCGTCGGCCCCTCGGGATGCGGCAAGAGCACGTTTCTCCGGGCGCTGAACCGGATGAACGAGCTCATTCCATCGACCCGCGTGACGGGATCCGTCTTCATCGACGGGCAGGACATCTACGCGCCGGAAGCCGATCCGGTCGAGGTGCGCCGCCGGGTCGGGATGGTGTTCCAGAAGTCCAACCCGTTTCCCAAGTCGGTGTTCGAGAACGTCGCCTACGGGCTGCGCATCAACGGCCTCGCCGGATCGCGGGCGGAGCTGGAGGACCGCGTCGAGGCCAGCCTGAGGACGGCCGCCCTGTGGGACGAGGTGCAGGACCGCCTCCGGGAGTCGGCGCTCGCCCTGTCCGTCGGCCAGCAACAGCGGCTGTGCATCGCGCGGGCCCTGGCCGTCGAGCCGGACGTCCTGCTGATGGACGAGCCCGCGTCGGCGCTCGATCCCATCGCGACCCAGCGCATCGAGGAGCTGGTGTATCAACTGAAGCGCCGCTACACCATCGTCATCGTGACCCACAACATGCAGCAGGCCGCCCGGGTCTCGGACGGCACCGCGTTCTTCTGGCTGGGCAAGCTCGTGGAGCATGACCTGACGAGCCGCATCTTCACGGCGCCGGCCCGGAAGCTCACCGAGGACTACGTCACCGGTCGGCTCGGCTAGAGGTCGATGCCGCACATCCAGGACGACCTCGACCACCTCAAGGAGCGGCTGCTGGTGATGGCCGGCGCCGTCGAGGAGCAGGTACGCGCGTCGGTGCAGTCGCTGGTCGACCGCGACCACGGGCTGGCCGAGCGGGTGCTGACCGGCGACGACGCGATCAACCGGCTGCACATCGAGATCGACGAGCGCTGCTTTCAGCTCCTCGCGTTGCATCAGCCGGTCGCGACGGACCTGCGGGTGGTGGTGTCCGGCTTCAAGATCAACAGCGACCTGGAACGCATCGGAGACTTCGCGATCAACGTCGCCGAGGCGACCCTGCGGTATCTGGAGCATCCCGCCGTCAAGCCCCTGATCGACGTTCCCAGGATGGCGGACATCGCCCAGGGTATGCTCCGCGATTCCCTGAACGCGTTCGTCCGGCAGGACATCCGCCTCGCCAGGGAGGTCCTCGACCGCGACGATTCCGTGGACCGGCTCAAGGACCGGGTGTTTCGCGAGCTGATCGGGGTCATGTGCACGGATGCCGCGGTGACCCAGCCCGCGCTCGAGCTCCTGCTCATTTCGCGGCATCTCGAGCGAATCGGCGACCACGCCACGAACATCGCGGAGGAAGCCATCTTCATCGTGTCGGGGCGCGACGTCCGCCATCACGGACGGGAGGGCGGAGCCCGAAGCGCCGATTCGCCGTCGGGCCGGGAGCAGTGAGCGAGCCGCCGGCCGTCCGAGCTAGAGCCACCTGCCGATGCCTAGCCGCATACTCGTCGTCGAGGATGATCCGGACATCGCGGAGCTGGTCGAGCACCACCTCTCGCGGGCCGGCTACGACACCAGCGTCGTGGCGACCGGCAACGACGCTCTGGAGCAGATACGCCAGCGCCCCGATCTCGTCGTCCTCGATCTGATGCTGCCCGGGCTCAGCGGCTTGGAGATCTGCCGGCTGATGCGCAGCGACCCGCAGACCGCGGCGGTGCCGATCATCATGCTGACGGCGCGGGCGGAGGAAGAGGCCCGGGTGGAGGGGCTCGAGCTCGGCGCCGACGACTACGTGACCAAGCCGTTCAGCCCGAGGGAGCTGGTGGCGCGGCTCCGGGCCGTCCTGCGCCGCACCCAGCCCTTCGGGCCGGACAAGATCCTCCGGTTCGGCTCGCTGGTGGTCGACCTCGACCGGCACGAGGTCAGCGACGACGGGCGGCCGGTCCGGCTGACGGCCAAGGAGTTCCTGCTGCTGAAGTACCTGATCGAGCACGCCGGTCGGGTGCTGTCGCGCGACCTCCTGCTCTCCGACGTCTGGGGGTACCAGTACACGGGAGGCACCCGCACCGTCGACGTGCACATCCGGCGGCTGCGCGAGAAGCTCCCCACGCTGGTCGAGCACATCGTGACCATCAAGCAGTTCGGGTACAAGTTCGTCGAGAGCACGTGACGGCCCCCCGACGGCCGGCCGCCGCGGCTGCGCCGCGGTGACCGGCGTCACGCCGGCGCGCCTGCTCGTTCGGGATCCCGTGAGACTGCCGACCCGTCTGTTCCTGTCGTCGCTGGCGGTCGCCACCGCGGCCCTGGTCACGGTTGCGTTCGCGGTCGGGTCGGCGGCCGTCGAGGGTCGCATCGATCCCCTGGCCTACGCGCTCGCCGCCGGGTTTCTCGCGGCGCTCGGGGCGGCTCTCGCCATCGCCTGGCTCGCCTCGATGCGACTCCACCGCCGCGTCCGGACGCTCACCGAGATGGCCAGCCGCTATACGGCGGGGACCCCTTTTCCCGTCGGACTCGACCACGGCGACGACGAGCTGGGGGTGATGGCGCGCGCGCTCGATCAGACGGCGCGCGAGCTGGCCCGCCAGGTGAAGGACCTCTCCGGCCAGCAGACGCGCGTCGACGCCATTCTGGGGGGCATGGTCGAGGGGGTCCTGGTGATCGACGACGAGGGCCGCGTGCAGATTGCCAACGAGTCCGTGCAGCGGATGCTCGGCATCGACGGCGACCCGACGGGACGCTTCCACGTCGAGCTGATCCGGCATCCGGAGGTGACCCGGGTCATCGAGGCGGCGGTGGCCGGCGATGCGGGACGGGGGAACGAGGTGCGGTTGAACACCGACCCCCCCAAGGTGCTTCTCGCCAACGCCCGGCCCTTCGCCGCCAACGGGGAGCGGGGGGTGGCCCTGGTTCTCCACGACGTCACCGAGTATCGGCGGGCGGATCAGGTCCGGCAGGACTTCGTCGCCAACGTCTCTCACGAGCTGCGGACGCCGCTCACCGCGATCCGGGGCGGGGTCGAGGCCCTCGTCGACGAGGACCGCCCCGAGGAACGCCGCTTCGTCGCCATCATCGCCCGGAACAGCGCGAGGATGGAGCGGCTGGTCAGCGATCTGCTGCGGCTGGCCCGCCTCGACGCGGGCCAGGAGCATCTGACGCTGACCCCATGCGCGCTGGAGGCGGCCTTCGGCTCGGTGGCCGGCGAGCTGGCGCCGCTGGCGGAGAGCAAGCACCTCGACATCAGGACCGTCGTCGCCGCGGAGGCGAGCACGGTCCTGGCGGACCCCCTCAAGCTCCACGACGCCATCCGCAACCTCGTCGAGAACGCCGTCAACTACGCCCCGGCCGACAGCACCATCGAGCTCGGCGCCGCCGGCGAGGACGGCATCGTCCGCATCACCGTCGCCGACCGCGGTCCCGGCATTCCGGATACGGACCTGACCCGGATCTTCGAGCGGTTCTATCGAGTGGACGTCGCGAGGCCCCGCGACCCCGGCGGCACCGGCCTCGGGCTCGCGATCGTCAAGCACCTGATCGGTCTCCACGAGGGCTCGGTGCGGGCCGCCAACCGGGACGGCGGCGGCACGGTCTTCACCATCGAGCTGCCTCACCCGCGGTCAGATGGCGGCGAAGCTGACGGAATGCCCGCCCCCGGTGACTGACCGCGGCCTTTTCTTCCGGGGTCACCTCGGCGAGCGTGCGGCCGTAGGGGGGGTAGTGGAAGATGGGATCGTATCCGAAGCCCCCCTCGCCGCGGGGAGGCAATTGCACGCGGCCCTCGACGACGCCCGCGGCTTCCCAGAGGACGGCGCCGGGGCGCACCAGGAGCTCGGCCCGTGGAACGGCGCGGGCTCCTGGAGGATTGGTTGGGCGCCCAGCGGAGCCGTCAGGCGACGATGGGCGGGGGCAGGAGTCCGCGGCGTGGAACGGCGCGGACTCCTGGAGGATTGGTTGGGCGCCCAGCGGAGCCAAAGGCGACGATGGGCGGGCCAGGGCGAGCGCGCAGACGAAGCGGGCGGTGCTGCCGTCCGCGCCCCGTTCGGCGAGCATGCGCCGTATCGCCGCGAACTTGTCCGCGTAGGACTCCCCGTTGAATCTCGCCGAGCGCACTCCCGGCTCGCCGTCGAGCACGTCGATCTCGAGCCCGGAGTCCTCGGCGACGGTGAGCTCGCCGGTCGCCCCCGCGTAGTAGCGTGCCTTCAGGCGGGCGTTGGCGGCGAACGTCGTCCCGGTTTCCTCCGGCTCCGCGATTCCGGGATGGTCGTCGAGGGTGGCGAGGGTGGTCGGCGTGCCGCCGAGGATGTCCCGGATCTCGGCGAGCTTGCCGCGGTTGGTCGTGGCCACGAGCAGCCGGGACGGCGCGGGGCCGGTCACGCGGTCAGGGCCCCGACCAGGTCCCGCTGCATCTCGACGAGGCGTCGGATGCCGGTCTCGGCCAACGCGAGCAGGTCGTCGTGCGACGCGCGGGAGAAAGGCGCGCCCTCGGCCGTTCCCTGCACCTCGATGAAGCGGCCGTCCCCGGTCATGACCACGTTCATGTCGACGTCCGCTTTCGAGTCCTCCTCGTAGGCGAGGTCGAGGAGGGGGCGGCCGCCGACGACCCCGACGCTGGTCGCGGCGACGTGATCGGTCAGGGGCATGCGCGCGACCGCGCCGCGCTCGCGCAGCCGGCGCAGCGCGAAGGCAAGCGCCACGAAGCCCCCGGTGATCGACGCGGTGCGGGTGCCTCCGTCGGCCTGGATGACGTCGCAGTCGATCCAGACGGTGCGCTCCCCGAGCGCCTCGAGGTTCGTGACCGCGCGCAAGGAGCGGCCGATCAACCGCTGGATCTCCTGCGTGCGGCCGCTAGGCCGGCCGCGGCTCGCCTCGCGGGGGGTGCGCGTGGAAGTGGCGCGCGGCAGCATCCCGTACTCGGCCGTCACCCAGCCCTTGGCGGCGCCGCGGAGGAACACCGGCACCTTGTCTTCGACGCTCGCGGTACAGATGACCCGGGTGCGTCCGGCCTCGATGAGGACCGACCCCTCGGGGTGGTCGAGATAGTGAGGGATCAGGCGCGTGGGCCGGAGCTCGTCCGGGGGCCGCGCATCGGCGCGGGCGGTTGGGGTCATGACGAACGATCCGGGTCGGCCGGCGCATCGTCGGCCGGCATCCAGTCATCGCTGGGAGCTTCCAGCAGGTCGAGGTTCTGTCTCAGGGGACGTTGCAGGTCCACGTGGCCGACCAGCGTGTCGACCTCGACGCCGTCGACCAGAATCTGCACGGCGTCGACGGAGGCGAGGTTCGTGGCGAGTGCGTTCACGATGGCGTACACCGTGAACAGCTCCTCCCGCGACCCGCCGGAATGGCCGAGGGCGACCTCCTCGGTGAGGTCGACGAACGCGTCGCCGTCGCCGGTGAGATAGACGGCCCGCAGGCTGGTGCCGGGCGGGATGGGCGAGGTCAGCGGCGCCGGCGGGTCCGCGAGCTGCTGCTCGAGAATGGCGCGGGCCTGGGCAGTGGCGTTCGCCCGGCGCGCCAACTGGCGCGGCACGCCGACGAGCCGCATGCCGTCGCCGGAAACGTAGTACAGCGTCGAGACCGTCTGCGCACCCGCCGCGGATCTGTCCGCGCCGCCGGTCGAGACCGCCGGGCCCTCGGCCGGATACCAGCGGGGAAGCCCCACGAAGATCACCCAGGCCCCGCCGAGCGCGACGGCCGCGAACACGGTTCGAGCCAGCCAGCCCCGACCGCTCACGGCCGCGGCCCCCGGGGTTCCGCCGGGCCGTCCGCGGGCGGGTCCTCGACGAGCGGATCGTCTTCTTCGGGGAAGCCCTGCTCGACCATGTCGCGGAAACGGATGATGCTCTGCAGCACCGCGTCGACGAAGGCGTCCTGAAACGCGGGGGAGGCGAGCTGGATCTCCTGCCCGGGATTCGAGATGAACCCCATCTCCACCAGGGCCGCCGGCATGTTGGCTCCGACCAGCACGCGGAGCGGCGCGTGCTGGACGCCCCGTGGGCTCATCGGGACCCGGACGCGCAGCTCCTCGGCCAGCGTCCGCGCCCAGACGGCGGACCGGTCGACGAAACGGAGCTGGGCCCGCTCCCAGCGCACGATGTCGAGCCGCCGCGCGCCGCCGCTCACGACCGGCACCCATTCGCCCGCGGGCTGCGCGTCGTCCGGATCCTCGTACTCGACGGGGCTGAGATGGAAGACCTCAGCCCCGGTCGCGGTCTCCCGCATTGACGCGTTAGCGTGAAGGCTGATGAACAAGTCGGCGCGGTTGTTGTTGGCGATGGCCGCGCGCTCGTCGAGAGTCACATCGACGTCGCCGGAGCGGGTCAACACGACGCGCAGCCCGAGCCGTCGCTGGATGGCAGCTTGCAGCCGACGGGCTACGCCGAGGGTGACGTCCTTCTCCAGCGTGCCCTCGGGACCGAGGGTCCCCACGTCGGCCCCTCCGTGTCCCGCATCGATGGCGATGGCGCTGATCGTCGACGGTTCCGCTAAATCCGCGAGGGCCGGCAGCCCGGCCGCCTCCCCTTCGAAATCGACTTCCGTCTCCACGGCGGGGCGCGGGTCCGGCGTCGGCGGGGGGGCGGCGCGGGCCTCCGCCGCCGGCCTGAGGTCGATGGCCACTTCCAGGCTGCCGCCGAGCGCAGGCGAGCTGTTGGCCGCAAAGTCGCCGAAGGCGTCGCCCAGGACGACCTCGAGCCGGGCGCGCCTGTCGTCGGCCGTCACCCGCCGGAGCAGATCGTCGGGCGCGAAGTCGCGCATGACGAGGTCCACGGCATCGGCCTCGAAGGAGACGAAGAGCTGCCCGGCCGCCTGTTCGATGCGGGGTTCGACGTTCGGCGTCACCATGAGGCGCAGCCGCGACCGCCCCCCGATGCGCTGATAGCGGCCCACCACCTGCGGGACGCGCACGTCGCCGACGATGACCAGCCCCGAGCGGGACCTCAGCTCGACCGGTTGATCCGAGATGAGGGGAAGTGCCCGCCCGATGAAGTCGGTCGGCACGTACCAGACGCCTCCGCGCTCCACCGGGGGCGAGCTCAGCGACTCGAGGCGCCCCGCCACCGACACGATCCCGTCTCCCGCCGTCAGCACCATCACCGCCGGTCCACGCAGGAGCGTCAGGCGGCCGGGTTGTCGGTCGTCGCCCAAGCGAAGGCCGAAGGGTCCCATGAGCTCGGACAACGCCACCATGGGGCGGCCGCCGACGTCGACGGTGGGCAGGGTTCGCCGGCCGTCGCGCGAGATGACCGTCAGGCCGTCGGGGACGGGCTGACCGCCGCCTGGCAGGGCGGTGGCGAGCAGTATGCCCAGCACCCATCCGATGCCGCGCGCACGCCTCGCCCGGACGGCCGCCCATCGCTCGACCGGGGACAGGGGGCGTGGCGACGCGGGCATGGTTCGGCGGGGTGTGGATTACGAGCCGTCGAAGGTCGTTCAGGCATCATAGCGTACGGACCGGGCGCGTTCGACCGTCTCGCCTCCACCGCTAGCGCCGGGAGTCTGCGCCGCGGAACGGCGAGGGCTCCTGTAGGATTGGTTGGGCGCCAAGCGGAACCGAAGGCGACGATGGGCCGGACGAGAGATCGGCGTGCGGATCGAGAGCCTCGAGGCGGACGAGTACGCGCGGTTGCTGCAGCCGATCTGGACCTACCTGTGCCCGAGCGAGCCGCCGGCGCCGAGCGATGTCATCTTCGTGTTCGGCAGCCGGGGGATCGAGGTGCCCCGTCGGGCGGCGCAGCTCTTCGCGGCGGGATGGGCCCCTCGCGTGCTCGTGTCGGGACGGGCCGGCCCGATGACCGAGCACGTCTTCGACAAGCCGGAGGCGCTCGTCTTCAAGGACGAGTTGGTGCGCCGGGGCGTGCCCGCCTCGGCCGTCGTCACCGAGGTGGACGCCGGCAACACGCTCGAGAACGTACGGTTCGGCATGACGGTTCTCCAGGCGGCGGGACACGAACCCCGGTCCGCGCTGCTGGTGGCCAAGGCGTTCGCGCTGCGGCGCTGCCTCGCGACCTTCGCCCGCCAGCATCCCGGAGTGCAGGTGCGCGGGTGTCCCCCCGCCGGTTCGCTCCTCGATCACCTGGACCGGAGCCGGGCGGACTTCGCGGCGCGGCTGGTGGCGGAGCTCCGGCGCCTGGACCTGTACGGGGAGGCCGGGGACATCGCGCCGTGCGAGATTCCCCCGGCGGTGCGCGCGGCGGCCCGCGTGACGGCGCGGTTCCTGGGCCGGCCGCACCTGTCTGACGTTCCCGCGTCTCGCGGCGCCCGGTAACTCCCGGTGCCCGGTCCCGCGGTCGATAGCGCGGCGGCCTCCCCGTCCGGACCTGGTGCTGGTTCCCGCCTGATCGGCCCGGCTGCCTTTCTCTCCGCCGGCCCCGGCCCACGGACCGCGTGGGGCGTGCACAAGCGGCGCGAAAACCCGTAGAATCGTAGGCGAGCGCTTCGGGCGCGGTGCCCGCGGCGTCTTCCCGAACCGGTTGTGCACATGTCCGGCCTGAAGCTCTCCATACTCGGTCTGCTGTTGCTGTCGGCCCCGGCTCTGGCCGTGGCCGGCCAGCGCCCGGTCGGCCCGGTGACGCGGGACGCGGCGCCGGTCTTCAGCTCCGGCGTCGACATGGTGACCGTCAACGTCTCGGTGCGCGACCCCCGGGGGCGGATCGTGCGCGGACTGGCGTGCCGGGATTTCCGGCTCGTCGACAGCGGGTTCGGACGTCCCATCCGCAGCGTCTTCGAGAGCGATGCGCCGCTCCGCATCGCGGTGCTGCTCGACATGAGCGGCAGCATGGCGATCGACGGCAACATCGCCCGCGCCCGACGCGCGGTGAGGACCCTCGTCGGCGCGCTGCAGTCGGGCCGGGACGAGGCGGCGCTCTTCACCTTCGACAGCGCGCTGCGGGAGATCGTGCCGTTCACGCGGGACCTGGGGCGGTTCGACGCGGTGGACCTGACGGGGCGGCCGTACGGCAGGACGTCGCTCTATGACGCGGTGGCCGACACCGCGACTCTCGTGGGCAGGAGCGGCGACAGCCACGGGGCACTGCTCGTGGTGACCGATGGCGTGGACACCGGGAGCCGTCGCACCGTGGAGGAAGTGTCGGGGGCCGCGAGCGCTATCGCCGTGCAGGTGCATCTGCTCACGGTCGGCGGCGCCCTGGACCGGCGCGACGGGCCGGGGGGCGCGGGCGGGTCCGACAGCGCCGCCCTGTCGGCCACCCTTGCGGACCTCGCGAGCTGGACCGGGGGGAGCGTACGCGCGACCGGCACGGAAGAGGATATGCTTGAAGCCGTGGGTCAGTTGCTGCCGGGGCTGCGCTACCAGTACGTGGTGACGTTCAGGCCCGGCTTTCGGCGGGGGTGGCACCCCATAGAGCTTCAGACGTTGGACGATCGACTGGCGGTGCATGCCCGCCGCGGCTACGTGGCGGGACGGGCAAAACTGGACAGACGACCTGCAGCAAGGGAGAGACCATGCGAGTGACGATGTTGAAGGTGGTGACGTTGGCGGCGCTTGTCGCCTTGGTGGCGCCGGCCTGCGCGACGCGGGGTTTCGTACGCACCGAGACCGCCGTCGTCGACGCCAAGATCGATTCGGTGGCGGTGTCGGTGGAGGAGGCCCAGGAGCGGGCCCTCCAGAACGAGGAGCGCATCGGCGAGGTCGACCAGCGTGCGATGGCGGCCGGTCAGTCGGCCCAGATGGCGCAGGCGTCGGCGGACGGCGCGGCGGCGGCGGCGGCAGACGTCGGTGTCCGCGTCGACGAGATGGCGGCGGCGGCCGGCCGCCTGATCCTCGAGGTGACCCTGAGCGAGGACCAGGGGAACTTCGCCATCGGCCAGGACGACCTGCCCGATGCGGCGCGGGCCAGAATCGACCAGTTGGTCGGTCAACTCGCCGCCGACGGGCAGAACGAGTTCATCGAGATCGAGGGGCACACCGATAACATCGGCGGCGCCAACTTCAACCTCGGGCTGGGCATGCGCCGGGCCGAGGCGGTGCAGCGCTACCTCTACGAGCAGCACAATGTGCCGCTTCACAAGATGAGCGTGTACAGCTACGGGGAGGAGCGTCCCGCGGCGCCGAACGACACCGCGCAGGGGCGGGCCCAGAACCGCCGCGTGGTGATCCGCGTGCGGACGTGACCGTGCCGCGTGGGGACGGGGCTGTCGAGCCCCGTTCCCACGCTTTCGCCGCCAGTTCCCGCCAACCGTTCCTCCAGGAGCCTCCGTCGTCCTCGGCGGTCGGCGCCGTCCACGGCGCGGCTCCTCGCCCGCCGAATCGGCGCCCTTCGGCTCCGCTTGGCGCCATCCAACCCTCCAGGAGTACTACCGGCCGATAACCCGCATCGCCGCCTGCACCACGACCTCTTCCTGCCCGTGGTCGTCGAGCAGGAGGCCGACGATCTCGTAGTCGCCGACCGGGAAGCCGCGCCAGATGAAGGTGTGCAGGGGCTCGGAGTCGATGCCCCGGAGGCCGATGCTCGTGCTCCGGTAGTACGAACCGGAGTCCGCGACGAGGCGAAGCTCGCTGGAGTGCTCGGTCGGCTGTATCTGGATGCTGATCTCGACTTCTCCCGGAGCGTCGACGAGGAGAGTCGGCGGGGGTTCTACGAGCGCGGGCGCTTGCGCCGCGCTCGGTGTCGTGGGTGCCTGGTTCGACATCGTGCCCGCCTGCACGCCGGCGGCGGCGAGGATCACGACGAGGAAGGCGACAGGTCCGATGCTTCGTATGGTGTTCATCAGCGTGGCCCCCCGGCCGGTCGCCGGGAGGGCGCCGACCTTCAATGTTAAATATATGTTAATTGCAGGTTGCATCCAAGTTGATTGCCACCGCCGTTCCGGGCGTGGCTGCGCCCGATGGCGGCCTGATCTTCGCTGGCACGGGGGTCTTGCGGTGCCACGCCGGGGGGGGGAGACGCGCTGGGCGGGTCCGCGTGGGCCTGCCGCGGTCAGCGCCCAACGCGCCCGTCCCGGCGGCCGGGGCGCTGGCGAGCGTTCCGGTTGAAGGGGCGCCGCGTTCGGCCTCAGACGGGGTCGGCGGGCTCCCCGCGATGCTGCCGGATCACGTCGAGCACGATGGGCCCGAGGTCCTCGGCCTTCCGGGCGCCGATGCCGTAGACCTGCAGCAGCTCGTCCGACGTGATCGGCCGCCGCCGCGCGAGGTCTCGCAGCGTGTTGTCGTGGAAGACGACGTAGGGCGGGACGCCGCGGGCCCGCGCGACCTCGAGGCGGCACTGCCGGAGCGCTTCGAACAGCTCGCGATCGACGCCGTCCCACGCCGCCGGGTCGACCGCGGGCCGGCGCGCACGCTGGCCGGGGGCGGGCCGCGGCTGGCGGTAGAGCTCCACCTCGGTCTGGCCCTTCAGGGCCGCCACCCCGCGGTCCGTGAGCTGAAGAACCGGGAATTGGCCGGCCGTGCGCAGCAGCAGCTCCTGCTCGGTGAGTTGGTCGAGATAGCCGCGCAGCTCGGCGATGGGGACGTCGGCGAGCAGGCCGAACGTGCTCAGCGCCTGATGGCGGGCCCGGCCCACCGCGTCGGTGGTCCGCCCGCGCAGCACGTCGATGACGTGGCCGACGCCCCACCGCTGGCCGAGGCGGGCCACCGCCGACAGGATCTTCTGGCAGAGGACTCGCTCGTCGTCCACCCGCTCGAGCTCCCTGAGGCACCAGTCGCAGGCGCCGCAGGCGTCGCGATCGTACGACTGATCGAAGTACTCGACGAGGGTGCGGTGCCGGCAACGCGTGCCCGCCGCGTACCGCGACATGCCGGTCAGCAGCCGCCGCGCGGTGTCCGTCAGCTCGCCGCTCTGCTCGAGCATCTGCCGCCATCGCGCGAAGTCGGCGCCCGAGTAGAACAGGATGCACTCCGCCTCGAGCCCGTCCCGCCCCGCCCGGCCCGATTCCTGCTGGTAGTGCTCGAGCGACCGCGGCGAGCCGGCGTGAATGACGAAGCGGATGTTCGAGCGATCGATGCCCATGCCGAAGGCCACCGTCGCGACCATGACGTCCACGTGCTCCTGGAGGAACTCCTCCTGGTGCCGCCGCCGCGTCTCGTCGGCCAGGCCGGCGTGATACGGGCGGGCGCGATGGCCCTGCCCTTCCAGCCATTCCGCGAGCGACTCCACCTCCCGTCGCGAGAGGCAGTAGACGATGCCCGCCTCTCCGGCGTGACGGTCCAGCACCTTGCGGATCTGGCTCTTGAGCCCGGTGCGGGTGCGCACCCGATAGACCAGGTTGGGCCGGTCGAACGGGCCTACGAGCACCTCCGGATCCCGTAGCGCGAGCTGAGCGACGATGTCCTCGCGCACCCGCCGGGTGGCGGTGGCCGTGAAGGCGTGCAGGGCGGCCCCCGGGAAGTCGTCCCGGACCCTGGCGAGCTGCCGGTACTCGGGGCGGAACTCGTGCCCCCACTGGCTGATGCAGTGCGCCTCGTCGACCGCGACGAAGCGGACGCCCCATGCCCGGAGCCGGGCTCGGAAGCCCTCGCCGCCCTCACCCACGAGGCGCTCCGGCGTCACGTACAGCAGCCGGCACCGCCCCTCGTCGAGGTCGGCGTAGACCCGGCGCCGTTCGTCCGGCGAGATCGAGGCATTGAGAGCGCCGGCCGACACCCCGCTCGCGACCAGGCCGTCCACCTGGTCCTTCATCAGCGAGATGAGGGGAGACACGACGAGGCCCACCCCGCCGCGGGGCTCGACGAGGGCCGGCATCTGGAAGCACAGCGACTTGCCGCCGCCCGTCGGCAGCACGACGACGCTGTCGCGGCCCTGCAGGTTGGCCGCGATCGCTTCCCGCTGCAGGGGGCGGAACTCGCGGTAGCCCCAATACCGCTCGAGGGTCCCGAGCAGGACCGACTCGTCGACCTCCAGGGTTGCGGGACGGGCGGTCTCGGGCGGAATCGGCACGCCTGAAAGGAATGCAAGGAGCAGGCCGGGGCGGCCCGTGGACGGGGTCGTCGGCGGCACGACCGTCCACCGGCCGATGGCCGGTCGCCGGTCGAAGCCTCGCCAGTTCGTCGCCGCACCGATTATAGTGCGCTTGCAGAGGGGCGTCGAAGGAACGGGATGAACAGTCCCGGCCAGAGTCCGCGCCGTGTTCGACGGGTGCTGCAGCCCGTCTGATGTCGTTCCGTGGGTCCGGGTTGCGCTCCGCGGTCGCCGACGGTCGTGGTGCTCGCGTCACGCCTCCGTCGGCCGGGCGCATCGGGGGGCCACCGGCGCCCTCCGGGCGCGGTGGGACGCGACATGCCGGCCTCGGGCGGTGGCCGGCCGCGGGAGGAGGCGTGTGAACGGTGCGAGATACGTCGGTTCGGCAGCGGGGATACTCCTGGTAGCGGGGCTTGCGTCCGCGCAGAATCCCGACTTCTCGGGGATGTGGACGCTCGACCGCGAGGCGAGCGACTTCACGGTCCCCGCGTTCAGCGGCGGGCGCGGCGGCGACGACATCGGTCGCCTGTTCATCACCCATGCCGCCAACGGCACGGTCGTCGTCGGCGCCGAGACCAACGGCCTCAAGGCCTGGTCGTTTACGCCCGGGCGCGAGCTGACCATCCCGGTCGGCCGCGACACGACGATGGAGGTGGCGTCGCGGTGGGAGGGCGAGCGGCTGGTGGCGGAGGGGACGCGGGGCGACATGACCATGCACGAGGTGATGTCGCTGACCCCGGACGGCGGGACCCTGACCATCGAGGTGACCACGGGGACGCCGGAGGGGGAGACCCGCAACCGGCTCGTCTACCGGTCGGATCGTCCCGTCGGCGCGTGCGAGACGTGGGCGATGCCGTGCAAGCAGTTCCCGCAGGACGTGCCCGCGGCCGCCGGTTCGGCTGCGACGCGCGAGGGGTCGCCGCGATGATGAGATGCGAGACACCGATCCGGCTGGTCCTGGCCGCGGTCCTCTGCCTCGCCGCCGGGACGGCGGGCGCGCAGGAAGGGGAGTGGCGCCAGTGGGCGGGGCGGAACCGCGACTTCACGGCCGAGTCGACCGGGCTTGCCGAGCGCTGGCCGGCCTCAGGTCCGCCCGAGCTCTGGAGCCGGCCGCTGGGCGCCGGGCATTCCTCCATTCTCGTCTCCGCCGGCCGGCTCTTTACCATGTACCGCGTCTCCCACGGCGAGGGCGGCGGCGCCCCGTGGACGCCGCGCGAGGCGGTCATCGCCCTGGACGCGGCGACGGGGGCGACGCTCTGGGAGTACGAGTACGCCTCGAAGAACCAGGACTTCGGCCAGGGGGCTGGGCCGCACGCGACGCCGCTGCTCGCCGGCGGCCGCCTGTTCACGGTCGGCAGCAACAAGGAGCTGCACGCCTTCGATCCCGACACCGGCGAGCTCCTGTGGTCGCGAAACCTCATTACCGACTTCGGGGCGCCGCCCCTGCTCATCCGCTCGATGATCAAGCCGGGGTCGGGGATGAGCCCTACGCCCTACGAGGACACGATCCTGCTGCAGGTCGGCGGTCCCGGCCAGGCGGTGATGGCCCTGCGGCAGAGCGACGGCGGGGTGGTCTGGCGGAGCGGCAGCTTCCTCGTGTCGCACGCCCCGGTGGGGCTGATCCCGGTCGGCGGACGGACCCACGCGGTGGTCTTCGCCGGCCAGGCGGTGGTCGGCATGGACCCCGACACCGGCGCCGTGCTCTGGTCCCACCCCCACGACGCCGGCAACGACTTCAACTTCCAGATTCCCCACTACGACCCCGAGACCGGGGTGCTGTTCTTCTCGTCGGGCTACATCGGGGGCAGCCAGGCGATACGGCTCGTGCCCGACGGCGACGTCGTGCGCACCGAGCTGCTGTGGGAGGACCGTCGCCTGCGGTTCACGTTCCTCAACGTGCTGCGGATCGGCGGCTTCATCTACGGCACGAGCGGCCAGGGCGCGGCCGCCATTCTCACCGCCACCCACCTGGAGACGGGGGAGACCGCGTGGCGCGAGCGCGGCTTCAGCCGCGCCACCATGGTCTACGGGGACGGCAAGGCGATCGTCCTCGAGGAAGACGGCGACCTCTCGCTCGTCCGGCTGAGCCCGAGCGGTCTCGAGCGGCTCGCCACCACCGAGCTCTTCGACACGCGGTCGTGGACGGTGCCGACCCTCGTCGGGACGACCCTCTACGCCCGCGACCGCGCCCGAATCGTCGCCCTCGACCTGGGAGCGGACATCGAGGGCACGGGGCAGGAGCGCCCGGCACCGCGATAGCCGCGGTTCGGTCTTCAGGAAATGGCAGTCCGCGCGATGGAGCGGCTGGAGCTTCTGGAGGGTGGGCCGGGCGGCAAGCGGAGCCGCCGGGCGGGCTTCCGCGCGAGTAGTCCGTGCCGTAGAACGGCACGGACTACTGAGGGGTTGGTTGAGGCCCCAAAGCGGAGCCGCGGGCGACGACTACCGGTTGGCCCGCTGCCGGTCGAGCAGATCCACCTCGAAGGTGAACGACAGCGGTACGGACACCGGGTCGTAGCAGAGCCGGTCGTCGCACGCCTGGTAGTCGAGGGTGCCCGACAAGGTCACCGCGTCGATCTCGGCGAGAGCGTCCTCCACCCCCGGGGCGCCGGACACCACCGCCTCCTGCAGCAGCGTGAACGGGGCCTGGTACACCGGCACCCGCTCGTCGAGCGGCTCGAAGTGGTAGATCTCGGACGCCGGGTACGCCACCGGCTCGAACCGGGTGTGCGGCAGCGGGGACAGGGACAGCCCGAGCACGCGATAGCCGAGCTCGTCGGCCCCCGGGGCGTAGAGGTGCATGCCGGGGTTCGGCTCGATCTCCACCGCCACCGAGAAACGGGTCCCGACGGTGATGGCCGGATCGCTGGCGTAGGCGGTGAACTTCAGGTGCGCGGTCGAGCCCTCGATGGCCTCGATGGGCGACAGCCCCTCGCCGAGCCGGAGCATCACGTTCGCGGTGGTGTTCCGCTCGCGGTAGAACTCCTCGAAGAAGCGCGCGGTCACGCGGCCCTCGCTGTCGAGCATGAACGTGCCCGGGAACGGCGTACCGATGATGTTCGAGCCCGCCCCGAACACGGAGACGTACTTCGCCACGTCCGCGACCACGTCGGGGTCGTCCCCGTTGGGGCCGTGGGCCTCCATGGCGACGGTGTTCAGAATGCCGAAGTCGGTGATGACGGCCGAGTCGTCATCGGCGAGGAGCGGGAAGGTGACGCCGCGCCGCCGGCTGAAGTCGGCGAGCACGGCCTGCGAGTCGTAGCTGATGGCGGCGACGCCGAGGCCGCGCCCCCGAAGCTCTTCCAGACGGTCTTGCAGCTCCACGAGCTGCGCTTTGCAGTACGGTCACCAGTCGGCCGAGCGGTGGAACAGGAGGATCGCGCCGTTGGGACCCAGGATCGAGTCGCGCGTCCGGACGCGGCCGTTCTGGTCCGTCAGCGCGAAGTCGGGCACTCTCTCTCCGATCTGCGGTCCCAGGTTTGCGACTTCCACCGGTTCTCTCTCCTGCGCGGCCTCGGCCGGGGCGGCGAGCGGGAGGACGCAGAGCACCCCCGCGAGGGCGACGTGACGCAGTGTTCGTTTCATGACGCCGCATCCTATCACGGGGCGGGTCGGTCGCCCGGGTGCGGGCCCGGGGGCTGCCGCCGACGGTCCGAGCCGGCCCGACCGCGCCACGGCCCGGGTGCGGTCTGGCCACGCTTCGCCGGGTTGTCATCCGCGGAAGGCGGATCGTGGGCGTCCCATCACACTCGCGACTCGCGTCGGACTTCGGCGGCCTTGCAGGGGTCCGGCCGCGGCCGCCGCGCCCGGCGGGAGGGCCGCCGGCGACCCAGCTCGGGCTGGCTATAATTCGCGGCGGGAGGACGAGACCACATGCGAACAGCCCAGAAGCTGACCCTCGACGACGCCCGGGTCATGATGGCCGCGGCCGAGGCCAAGGCGCGCGAGATCGGCGTCGACATGGACATCGCGATCACCGACGACAACGGCAGCCTGCTGATGTTCCACCGGATGGACGGCGGCCGCATCACGAGCATCGACGTGGCCATCTGCAAGGCGTTCACCGCCTCCGCGGCGCGGCGCTCGACGCGGGCCTACGGCGAGGTGAGCGGTCCGGGCGGCCCCGCCTTCGGCATCCACGTCAGCAACCAGGGCCGCTTCATGATCGTCGCCGGCGGCCTGCCGGTGTTCGTGAACGACGAGATCGTGGCCGGCATCGGCTGCAGCTCCGGCACCCCCGACCAGGACGAGGTCGTGGCCCAGGCCGGGGTGGACGCCCTGCTGGCGAGCCTGGGCTGAACCTGCTCCCGCGGGGCGGCACCGACGGTTGGACGGCCGGTCGGGACGTCGTCGCCGTCCCGGTGCGTGGCTTCGAAGGTGGGCCAGTCGGCGCGGCCCGGCGTTGGACGGTTGCTCGGGACGCCGGCCCCGCCGAGGCGGCGGGCCGCGGGCTACCGATGCCGGGCTGGCGGACTACTGCTGCTGCTCGCGCGCGGCCAGGACTTCCCGGAAGTTCGGTCCCAGATCCTCGCCCAGGGTGGTGTCGGCCCCGAGCTGCTCGAGCACCTCGCCCGTCTCCTTGTGGGTGTAGAACGAGCCGGACCGGTACTCGCCCTCGGCCGCGACCATCCAGGGTGTCTGCCCGCGGACGTTGACGACGTCGATCTCGGCCCCCTGCTCGACGAGGTACGGCACGAGCAGGGTCCCGCCGAGGTAGACGGCGCCGTGCAGCGTGGTCTGCTCGTGGATGTTCCTGGCGTTGATGTCGAGGCCGAGCTCCAGGAGGTACTTCACCGCTTCCAGGGCCGATTCCTGCAGGGGCAGGTTGTCGCCGAACCACCGGACGCCGTACTTGTCCGCGCCCTCCACGTAGTCGCCGCCCGCGGCCACCATCAGCGCGGTGGTCTCGTCGTCGGCCCGCAGCATGGGGTCGGCGCCGCCCTCCACGAGGATTTTCATGCTCTCGAGGTCGTTGTAGCTCGCGGCCAGGAAGAACGGCGTGGCCCCGGTGTTGGAGGGCGTCATCCCGTTGTTCTGAGAGATGCGGCGGGAGACGAACGGCAGCCGCTTCGTCAATCGGGGATCGGGGTCGGCGCCGTGCTCGAGAAGAGCCGCCACCACCTCCGGCATCTTCCGCTGCACGGCGGCGTGCAGGGCGGTGCGCCCCGCCCCGTCGTGATCGGGGTCCGCGCCCCGCGCCAGCAGGAAGCGCGCCATCTCGGCGTGGCCGCTGTCGATGGCCACGAGCAGGGCGGCGGCGTCGGTGTCGGGCACGAAGCGCGTGCGCGCGTTGGTGTTGCCCCCGATGCCGTCCGGCGCCGACTCGTCGACGTCGGCCCCGGCCGAGAGCAGCAGGTCGGCCGCCTCGAGGTTGCCCTGCTGCGCCGCGAACAGCAGCGGGGTGAACCGGTTCGTCGAGCGGGCGGTGGCCTCGGCGCCGGTCTCGAGCAGGAGGCGCGCCACCGGGATGTGGTTCCCGGCGACCGCGAGCATGAGCGCGGTCTGGCCGAGGGTGGCCTCCCGGGCGTTGGGATCGGCCCCCGCCGCGACCAGGCTTCGGACCACGTCGAGATTGCCGACCCGCGCCGCCGTCATCAGCGGCGTCTCGCCGTTGCCGCGCGCCGCATTCGGATCGGCGCCGGCCGCGAGCAAGGTGTCGACGATGCCCCGGTTGCCGTTCACGCAGGCCAGGGACAGCGGCGTGACGCCGTGGTCGTCGTTGGCGTTCACGTCGGCGCCGGCCGCGAGCAGGTCGGCCACGATGGCGTGCGCGTCGCGGTGCGCCGCCCAGTGGAGGGCGGTGGTGCCGTCTCCATAGGCCGCGTCGGGGTCCGCGTTCCCTTCGAGCAGGGCTCGGACCGCCGCGTAATCGCTGTTCCTCGCCGCCGCCACCAGGTCCGGGGGACCGAAGGCCGGCTGCGCGTGGGATGTGATCGAGAGCGCCGTCGTCAGGAACGCGGTTGCGATGCCGGCCGCCGCTGATTGGTGTACCTGCATGGTCTCGGTCTCTATTGCCGTCCGCGTGCGGATGCTTGCGCGCCCGCTCGAACGGGCACCCCGACTCGCGGGGCGTTCATGCGCCCGCTTGCCGGGGGCGCGTGCTTCGCGGCAGGGCGCTCGCACTTGCGTTCGCCGGCGTTGGTGCTGTCGGTGCCATCCGCGCGCTGCGAGGCGTTCATGCTCGCGCTCGCGGGGTTCGTGTCGACTCGATCGAGCCGGCCGAGCGCCCTGCCCGCGGGGGGCATGGCCCTGCGCCGTCGCTTGACTGCCGCCGTGGCCTTCATGATAATGCAGCGGCGGGTATCTGGGGACAACTTCATCAAGCGGACGAGCATGACACAAGGTCACGTGCGTACTCGGTGCGTCCCGGCGATCCTGACCGCGGCGGTGCTGTCGTTCGCGGGGGGCGGGATCAGCGCCGCGCTGGCGCAGTCCGCGCCGGACGACCGGGCCCTCCTCACGCGCTACTGCGTGGGCTGCCACAACGACAGGACCCTGACCGCCGGCGTCTCCCTGCAGGGCGTCGACTTCGACGGCGTCGGCGAGCACGCCGGCGAGGTCGAGCTGTGGGAGAGGGTGATCCGCAAGCTGCGCACTCGCGCGATGCCCCCGGCCGGCCGGCCGCGTCCGAGCGATGCGCAGTACGAGGGCGTCGTCGCCCGTCTGGAGACGGCGATCGACGCCGCGGCGGAGGCCGACCCCAACCCCGGGCGGCGCCCGGCCGTCCACCGCCTGAACCGCGCGGAGTACGCCAACGCCATCCGCGATCTCCTCGCGCTGGAGGTCGACACGAGGGCGCTGCTCCCGGCCGACGACTCGGGCTACGGCTTCGACAACATCGCCGACGTGCTGTCGGTGTCGCCGATGCTGACCGAGCGGTACCTCTCGGCGGCGCGCAAGATCAGCCGGCTCGCGGTGGGCGACCCGAACCTCGCCCCGTCGACCGAGATCTTCACCGTCGACAAGTACCTGAAGCAGGACGCCCGGGTCAGCGACGACCTGCCGTTCGGGTCGCGGGGCGGGCTCGCGGTGCGGCACACCTTCCCCGTGGACGGCGAGTACGTCGTCAGGATCTACCTCGCCCGCACCTACGACGGGCGGCTGCGCGGCCTCGCCAACCGGCACGAGCTCGAGGTGCGGCTCGACGGCGCCCTCGTCGAGACCCTGACCGTGGGCGGCCTCCTCGTCGACGCCTCGGGGGCCGAGCAGCGCCGCGACTACCGGAACTCGGCCGACGACGCGCAGGAGGTGCGCTTCACGGTCCCCGCCGGCCCCCACATGCTCGCGGTGACCTTCGTCGACCAGGCGGCGGTGCTCGAGGGCATGCGCCGGCCGCACTACGCGGTCACCAGCTACGAGTACGCCGGCGACCAGAGCCACGATCCGGGCATCGGCCGCATCGAGCTGCGGGGGCCTTACAACGTGACCGGCCGCGGCGACACGCCGAGCCGGCGCGCCATCTTCGTCTGCCGGCCCCCGGCCGAGGCCGCGCCGTCCGGCCCCGAGGAGGTGGCCTGCGCCCGGGAGATCCTCGGGGCGCTGGGGCGCCGGGCGTTCCGCCGGCCCCTCGACGGCGGCGACCTCGACATGCTGCTGCGCTTCTTCCACCTCGGGCGCGAGAGCGGCGACTTCGACGCGGGCATCGAGATGGCCCTGCGCCGGGTTCTCGTGAGCCCCGACTTCCTGTTCCGCCGCGAGCGCGACCCGGCGGGGGCGGCCCCGGGGGCGCCGTACCTCGTCGGCGAGCACGAGCTCGCGGCCCGGCTGTCGTTCTTCCTGTGGAGCAGCATCCCCGACGACGAGCTGCTCGACCTCGCCGACCGGGGCGCGCTGCGCGAGCCGGGGGTGCTCGAGGCCCAGGTTGAGCGGATGCTGGCCGATCCCCGGGCCGCGTCGCTCGTCGACAACTTCGGCGGGCAGTGGCTGTACCTGCGCAACATGGCCCTGGTGGCCCCCGATCCGTACGCCTTCGCCGACTTCGACGCCAACCTCCGCGGGGCGATGGCCCGCGAGATGGAGCTCTTCCTCGACCGCCAGATTCGCCGGGACCACAGCGTCCTCGAGCTGCTGACGTCGGACGAGACGTTCGTCAACCAGCGGCTGGCCGAGCACTACGGCATTCCCAACGTCTACGGGAACCACTTCCGGCCCGTCGCTCTCGAGGGAGGGCTGTCGCCCCGGCGCGGCCTCCTCGGCAAGGGCAGCTTGCTGACGGTGACCTCCTACGCGCACCGGACGTCGCCGGTGGTCCGGGGCAAGTGGCTGCTCGAGAACATCCTCGGCTCGCCGCCCCCGCCCCCGCCGGCGGACGTGCCCGCCCTCGCCGAGAACGACGACAGCGGCGAGCCGCCCCGCTCGGTGCGCGAGCGCCTCGAGGTGCACCGCCAGAGCCCCGCGTGCGCGGGCTGCCACCGGGTCATGGACCCCTTGGGCTTCGCGCTCGAGAACTTCGACGCCATCGGCCGCTGGCGGACGGTGACCGAGGCGGGGACCCCGGTGGACGCGGCCGGCGAGTTGGCCGACGGGACGCCGGTGGACGGCCCCGAGTCCCTCGCCGCGGCCCTGCTCAAGCGGCCGGAGAGCTTCGTGACCACCGTGACCGAGAAGCTGATGACCTACGGGCTCGGGCGCGGTGTAGAGTATTACGACGCCCCGGCGGTGCGCCGCGTGGTCCGCGAGGCCGCGGACGAAGACTACCGCTGGTCGGCGATCGTCGCGGGCATCGCCCGCAGCGTGCCGTTTCAACTGAGGAGAGGTCCCGCGTCATGATCATCACCAAGATGGCCCTGCCCCGGCGGACGTTCCTGCGCGGCGTCGGCGCCACGCTGGCCCTGCCCCTGCTCGACGGGATGGTGCCGGCCTTGTCGGCGATGCGCAACACCGCGGCGCGGCCCCGGGCGCGGCTCTACGTCGGCTACGTGCCCAACGGCGTCATCATGGACCAGTGGACGCCGGCGGCCGAGGGGCGCGACTTCATCCTGCCGCCGACCCTTGCGCCCCTCGCCCCGTTCCAGGACCAGGTCACGGTGGTGAGCGGGCTCCAGAGCGAGCCGATGTTC
This sequence comes from Vicinamibacterales bacterium, assembly GCA_965207615.1. Classification (GTDB taxonomy): domain Bacteria; phylum Acidobacteriota; class Vicinamibacteria; order Vicinamibacterales; family UBA8438; genus JAJEEA01. The sequence continues at coordinate 3,517,535 of CBDBMZ010000003.1, read as the reverse complement.
CCGCTGCCCGGCGAGGGCACCGGCGACCACGTCCGCGCCGCCTCCGCGTTCCTCACCGGGGTGCACCCGAAGAAGACCGAGGGGCCGGACATCCGCGGCGGGACCTCGATGGACCAGATCGCGGCCGCGAAGATCGGCCAGGACACGCAGCTCACCTCGCTCGAGCTCGCCCTCGACCCCAACGAGCTCATCGGGGCGTGCGAGGCGGGCTGGAGCTGCGCCTACGCCAACACCCTGTCGTGGCGCAACCCGACCACCCCGCTGCCGATGGAGAACCAGCCGCGGGCGGTCTTCGAGCGGCTCTTCGGCGACACCGACGACACCAGCCAGGCGGCGCGGCTCGCGCGCATCCGCGAGGACCGCAGCATCCTCGACTCGCTGGTGCACGAGGTCGACAGCTTCCGCCACACCCTCGCGCCCGCCGACCGCGACAAGGTGAACCAGTACCTCGACGCGATCCGCGACATCGAGCGGCGCATCCGGCTCGCCGAGCTGCAGAGCCACGTCGAGCTGCCGGAGCTCGCCCGGCCCACCGGGGGCATTCCCGACACCTTCGCCGAGCACGCGCGGCTGATGTTCGACCTGCAGGTGCTGGCCCTGCAGACCGACATGACCCGGGTCATCACGTTCATGATGTCGCGCGAGGTGAGCCCGCGGACCTATCCCGAGCTGGGCATTCCCGACCCGCACCACGGGCTCTCGCACCACCAGAACCGCCCGGTGCAGATGGAGAAGCTGGCCAAGCTGAACCGGCACCACATCGAGCAGTTCGCGTACTTCGTCGGGCGCCTCGCGGAGACGCCGGACGGCGACGGCAGCCTGCTCGACCACATGATGATGCTCTATGGCTGCGGCATCAGCGACGGCAACCAGCACCTGCACGTGAACCTGCCGATCGTGCTCGTCGGCGGCTCGGCCGGGCGCATGCGCGGCGGCCGCCACGTGCGCGTGGCCGACGAGACGCCGCTGACCAACCTGCAGCTCAGCCTGCTCGACAAGGTCGGGGTGCCGACCGAGAAGCTCGGCGACAGCACCGGTGAGCTGAAGCACCTGTCGGACGTGTAGAACGAGCCCCACCCGGAGCCCGGCGGTTCTCAGGCCGCCGGGCTTCCCCCGGTCCGGACATTCGAGATCAGCGTTAGAGCGCGGCGTGGCAGCACCGGGCACGCCCCGCCTCGCGGAGCCTTGCGCCTCCTGCGGCGTCGGCTGCCCGCCCGGACGTGTCGCCCGCTCGTCCGGAAGCACCGACTTCGCCTGTCGGTGTCGACCGCGCGCCCCGAGGCGTCGACCGCGCGCCCCGGATTGTCGACCGCGCGCCCCGAGGCGTCGGACCGCTCAGTGGTGATGGTGGTGATACGCCTCGTACTCGGCGTGCGCCTTGTCGCGCTGGATCTTCTTCGCGGCCTGGCGGGCGAGGCCCAGGCTGCGCTGCCGCGTCCCGTCCGAGCTGACCGACGAGATCGACAGCAGCTTCTCCAGGTCGGTGCTCCGGCACGTCGGGCAGGCGGCGTCGGTGCCCGGCAGGATGAGCAGCTCGAACTGCTTCCGGCACCTGCGGCATTCGTACTCGTAGATGGGCATCGTGTCCTCGCTCGGCAATCTGCAATCAGGTCGACGCGACCGGCCGGACCGGGATGACGGACGGCGCCGCCTGCCGCTGCCTCCGCTTGGCGCGCAGCAGCAACAGCCAGTGCGGACACTTCTTCACGTCGGCGTACAGCCGCTCGCAGTCGTCGCAGCGGACGCACTCCGTCATGACGATCTCGGGGCCGCGGATGGCGCCCCATTCGCAGGCCTTCTCGCAGATCTTGCAGGTGTCGCACTCCTTCCACCGCTTGATCCGGAAGACCGTCGCCTTCGACAGGATCCCCAGGAACGCGCCCACCGGGCACAGGAAGCGGCAGTAGAGATTGCGCACGAACACCGTGGCCACGAGCAGCACCGCCAGCGCGATCCACATCGCGGTCGTCCCGCGCCGCGTGAACATCCAGAACGGCTCGACCCAGCGGTAGGCGGGGATGTCCGCCGTCGCCAGGAAATAGAGCAGGACCGCGATCAGGAGGCCGTACTTGATCCAGGCCGCCCGCTGCTCGAGCCACGGCGGCACCTCGACCCGCAGCCGTGGCGGGACCACCCGGTCCATGAGCTGGGTGAGGGCGCCGAAGGCGCAGACGCGCCCGCAATAGAGCCGTCCCCACAGCACGGTGGTGACGACCGTGAACGCCGCGAACAGGTACCAGGCGAGGCTGTAGCGGAAGACCGGCATGTTCCCGGTCACCAGGCCGTAGACGTTGACGACGGAGATGAGCTGGCTCTTCGTGAACCCCATGTAGGCCACGGCGACGGCCAGGGTCACGTACTTGAGGAGGACGCTCTTCCGGAAGAAGCCCACCATGACCAGCGCCGCGAAGCCGGTGAAGAACACGAGATCGGCGGCCTGATCGCGGAGCAGCGCGCCCCACGTCTCGGCTTCCTCCTCCTCGTCGCCGAAGGTCCAGGCGTCGCCGCCCTCGTCGTCCTCGAAACCCCAGGCGTCGTCGCCCTCCTCGTCGTCCTCGAAGCCCCAGGCGTCGTCTTCCTCCTCGAAGTCCCACCCGTCGTCGGCCGGCTGCTCGTCGACAACGGCGGTCTCGGATGCCCTCGCGGCGGCCTCGGGCTGTGACCGAGCCGCAGCCGGGCCGGCGGGCTCGAGTCCGGCAAGCAGCAGTGCCGCGAGGGCGAGGCTCCGGATCACCGCAGCCCCCCCTCGGGGCTCAGGAACTGGCGCGCGATGCGCCGGGCCCCGTTGCGCACCGCCCGGGTCGCGCTGCGGACGGTGATCGTGGCGGTGGCCACCGAGTCGATGTCGGCGCCGACCCGGAACCGGTCGCGCACGCTCTTCTGGATGAACTGCGCGCCGTATTCGGGGGTGTCGATCGAGAAGTAGCCGTAGGGCTCGTGGTGCCGGGCGACGATGATGCCGGTGAGCTCGGCGTCGAGGTCGACCCCCACGAGGACCTGGATGGGGCCGTCGTAGCCGCGCTCGAGCGGCTCGAGCTCGGTGGTCCAGAAGGCGAAGCCGACGATGTCGCCGTTGGCGGCGAACGCCTTGAAGTGGGGCGGCGACCCCTCCTTGGGCGAGAAGGAGGCCGCGCGAGGGAAAAGCTTGCCGAGCTGCTCCTGCAGCAGCGGATCGAAGGGCGACTGACTCTCGACGACCACGACGCCGGCCAGCAGCAGCGCGAGGATGGGAATTCTCATAGAATTGCCCGAAGTGTACCCCAACGGGAGGACCCATGCCGCCCATCAGACCCGGCGCGACCGCCGCCGCGCTGCTCGTCGCCGCCCTCGCCGCGTCCCCGGGCGCCTTCGCGCAGGACCTGTACGACGCCACCGCCCTCGACTGCTCCTTCACGGTGATCGCCACCGCGGACTGGTCCGAGGGTGAGGCCGACGCGAGCATCGAGCCCTCCACGCTGTCGCTGCGCTTCGAGGAGATCGACGCCGACGGCGCGACGGCCGCCATCGTCGGCCCCTATGGCGCCTCGCACATCATCGTGCGACAGACCGGCGACTATCTTCACCTCGTGCAGATGTTCACGGTGGGGCCGCTGTACACGACGACGGTGATCGATCGGGAGACGGCGGACGGGCGGCTGATGGCGGTGCACACCCGACACGAGTACACCGACACCCGGCTCGTCGGCTTCACCTCGCGGCCGGAGCAGTATGTCGGCGACTGCGCGGTGGAGTTCTGACCCGCGGCCGCGGCGTCCGGCGCCGGCAACCCCGCGTGCCGCTTCCGTCCCCATCGGGGCCGTCGCCGGGGCCGTCGGATCCGGGGCGGCGTGGCTGCGGGGCCGTCCGGCGTCGCCGGGGCCGACACGCCGTCCCGACCCCCATCGGGGCCGTCGCCGGGGCCGCTGGATCCGGGGCGGAGTGACGGCGCCGGTTCAACCGGGCGTCGAAGTCATGAAGCGGGTCGCGAGGGGAAGCGGCCACGGAGGCCGGGAATACGTCGAGTCCGGAGAACGCGGATGATGCCATCGAAGCGAGCGGCCCGGTGTCTCGCGGTCGCGGCGGCGTTGGGGCTGTGCGCCGTGCGCGGCGTGTCCGGGGGGCAGGCGATGCCGCCGATCGAGATCGACGAGGGCGTGTCCTGGGCCCTGGCCGAGCATCGGGCCGCGACGCTGTCCGATCTGCGCTACCGCTATGACCTGCGGGTTCCCCGCGAGCGGAGCCGGCCCGTCGCGGGCGCGGTGGAGATTGCCTTCACGTGGTCCGATCCCGATGGCCGCGATCTGGTGCTGGACTTCAGGGACCCGTCCCGGCGGGTCACGGCCGTGCGGGCCAACGGCGCGGCCGTCGGCTGGACGCCGCGGCACGACCACGTCGTCGTTCCCGCCGCCGCCCTGCGTGCCCACGACGAGAACCGCGTCGAGCTGGACTTCGAGGCGGGCGACGAGGCCCTCAACCGGAACGACGACTTTCTCTACACGCTCTTCGTGCCCGACCGGGCCCACTTCTCGCTGCCCCTCTTCGACCAGCCCAACCTGAAGGCGCGCTTCGAGCTGACCCTGGAGGCGCCGGCCGGGTGGGTCGCGGTGGCCAACGGAGCGACCGTCGACGCGCCGGACGGCGCGGGCGCGGACGGGCCGGTTTCGTGGCGCTTCGCCGAGACGCAGCCGATTCCCACGTATCTCTTCGCGTTCGCGGCCGGCCGCTTCCAGATCGAGACGGTGGAGCGGTCGGGCCGCCGGCTGCGGATGTTCCATCGCGAGACGGACGCCGCGAAGGTGGCGCGCAACCGGGACGCCATCTTCGACCTGCACGCCGCCGCCCTCGACTGGCTCGAGGACTACACGGGGATTCCCTATCCGTTCGGCAAGTTCGACTTCGTGCTCGTCCCCCCCTTCCAGTACGGGGGGATGGAGCATCCCGGCTCGATCTTCTACCGCGCGTCGAGCCTCATGCTCGACGAGTCGGCGACCCAGGCCGCGTACCTCGGGCGGGCCAGCCTGATCGCCCACGAGACCGCCCACATGTGGTTCGGCGACCTCGTCACCATGAACTGGTTCGACGACGTCTGGACGAAGGAGGTGTTCGCGAACTTCCTCGCCGCCAAGATCGTGCATCCCTCGTTCCCCGAGGTGAACCACGACCTCCGGTTCTTCCTCGCGCATCATCACGCCGCTTACGGGATCGACCGCACTGCCGGCGCGAACCCGATCCGGCAGCCGCTGGAGAACCTCAGGGAGGCGGGGGCGCTCTACGGGCCGATCATCTACCAGAAGGCGCCGATCGTGATGCGGCACCTGGAGCGCCTGGTGGGGGAGGAGCGGTTCCGCGACGGCCTGCGCGAGTACCTGCGGACGTTCGCGTACGGCAACGCGACCTGGCCGGAGCTCATCGACATCCTCGATCGGCGCACAGAAACCGATCTGCGGTCCTGGAGCGCGGTGTGGGTGGAGGAGCCCGGCCGCCCGACCGTCACCGTGCGCCGCGACCCGGGAGACGGCGCCCCGGGCGGACGGCTCACGGTGGCGCAGTCGGATCCGGCCGGCCGCTCGCGCCTCTGGCCGCAACGGATCGAGCTGTTGCTGGACTACGGCGACGCCGAGGCGCGGATGCCCCTGCTGCTCTCCGGCGGCACCGCGTCGGTCGACCTGGAGCGGCCGGCGCCCCGCTTAGTGCTGCCGAACGCGAGCGGGGTGGAGTACGGCCGCTTCCGGCTCGACGAGGCCAGCGCCGCGTTCCTGATGACCGCGCTCCCGGATATCGCCGACCCGCTGACCCGCGGCATCGCCTGGGGCACGTTGTGGGACGCGGTGCTGGAGGGAGAGGTCCCCGTCGCGGACTGGTTCGAGCTGCTGCTGCGCGGCCTCGAGTCGGAACCCGTCGAGCAGAACGCCCAGCGGTTGCTCGGCTACCTCTCGACCACGTGCTGGTCGCTCATGAGCGATGCCGCGCGCCTGGCGGCGGCTCCGCGGGTCGAAGCGATCCTGTGGGCCGGCGTGACGGGCGGCGCGGCGTCCACGCGCAAGGCCGCCTACTTCCGCGCGTGGCACGGTCTGGTCCGGACCCCCGACGGCGTGGCGCGGCTGCGGCGCATCTGGGCGGAGGACGAGACGGTGCCGGGCGTGACCCTCTCCGAGCGGGACTTCACCGCCCTCGCCGCCGCCCTCGCGGTTCGCGGGGCGGCGGGAACGGAGGAGATAATCGCCCTGCAGGCGGCCCGCATCGAGAACCCGGACCGGCTCGCCCGGTTCGAGTTCCTGCGGCCGGCCCTCTCGCCTGACCCCGAGGTTCGGGAGCGCTTCTTCGCCCGCCTCCGCGAGGCCGTCAACCGGGAGCGCGAGCCCTGGGTGCTGGCCGGGCTGGGCTATCTGCACCACCCCCTGCGGGCGGAGCATTCCCGGGCGTTCATCCGCCCCGCCCTCGATCTGCTGGTCGAGGTCCAGCGCACCGGCGACATCTTCTTTCCCGCGGGCTGGCTCGGGGCCACCCTCGGCGGGCACAGCTCGGCCGCCGCCGCCGATGTCGTCCGCCGGTTCCTCGACGGGCTCGACGCCGGCTATCCGCCCCGCCTGAGGGCCAAGATCCTGCAGTCGGCGGACCTGTTGTACCGGGCCGCGCCAATCGTCGTCGGAGACGCCGGCCCCGGAGCCTGACCGGTCCGGCGTGCGAAAGGCCCGGCTTCCCTTCGTCCGCTCGTCCGGCGGGGTGCGCTGCGACCACGGGGCGAAACCTCGTGCGGCGGGAGCGCGGTGTAGCACGGCGCGGACTCGTGGAGGGCTCTGCGCCAGCGGAGGCCGCGGCGCGACCTTTTCGGGCGGGTTGGGAGTCTCGCTGGCGCGAAACTCCGCGGGCGACGATTTGCGGGCCTGCGTCGGAGCCCGAGGGGCGGCGTGTGGGGTGGCCTCAGCGTCGCGGAGCAGCGCCCCGGACCGGCGCCATGCAGGCCAAGGACCGTTGCCGTTCCTGCGCGAGCTTCGCGCCGAGCCGTTCCAGCTCGGCCGGCGACGCGGCCTTCTGCACGGCCTCGAACAGCACGCGCTCCTCGCTCCGCACGTGGGCTTCGAGCCGGGTGCCCAACGCCGGCAGCCTCACCGCGAGTTCCGCGTCGGTACGGGCGGACAGGGCGAGAATCTCGGCCCGCAGGTCTGCGTGGTCCTTCCGCAGCGCCTTCACCAGATCCCCGTGGTCCGGGAGCAAGCGTTCCGCCAAGGGAAAGACCTCCGCCTCTTCAGCCGCGAAATGAGGCTGAAGCGTGCCCTCGTAGAAGGCCGCCAGGCGGTCGGCCTGGGTGCGCCGGTCCGTCGGCCAGTCCGACCGGGGCGCGGTGGGGCGTCCCCGGATGAGCCCCTGCGCGACGACCAGGGTGTCGTGATGATCGTGCGACAGCGGGATCAGGCTCGAGTGTCGCTTCATGGCGTTCTCCGGGTCCGCGGCGGGCGCCAATATACAATACGGCGTTCGTCCGGCCGTCGCGGCTGGTCCGCCCGGCCGCAGAAGGAGATTCCCCGAATGCGTAGCTGGTTGCCGTTCGTGCTGCTGACCGTCCTGAGCTGGGGCACCTACATTCCGACGTTGCACAAGGGTCAGGTCGCCCTGGGCGGGAGCGGCGTGCACGCCTTCCTGATGGTGGGCATGGCCTATCTGCTCGTCGCCATCCTGATTCCCGGGACGATGATCGCCCGGGCCGGCAGTTGGGACCTCTTCACGGCCGGCGGGGCAGGGTTCACGTTCGCGGCCGGGGTGCTCGGCGCCATGGGGGCCCTCGGCATCGTGTTCGCTCTCGTCAACGGCGGCCGCCCCACCGTGGTGCCGCCGCTCGTCTTCGCGGGGGCGCCGGTGGTCAGCGTGTTCGTGGCCATGCTGTACAACCCGCCCGAGAACCTGCCGTCGCCAGTTTTCTTCCTGGGGCTCGTCATGGCCGCGGTCGGGGCCGGGCTCGTGCTGGCCTATCGCCCCAGTTGATGGGGGAGCGTCGCCGGGTCGGCTCGACGGCCGACAGCGCGGCGCGAAGACACGCGTCGCGTCGACGGTCGACGCAGCGGAGCTTCTTGCCAAGGGTTCCTGGAGTGGCCGGGGTCCTCGACCGGGTTCTCGCGGGGGCGACGGGGGGACGGTCGACGGCCGCCCGAGCGCCGGCAATGATGCGGTGGGGCACGGTTCTTGCCGCGGGCTGTTAAGATCGCGCCATAAGGACTTCAATCGACAAGGAGGGGGAGAGCGTGCAGGTGGATACTTCACTCAGATGGAAGGGGATGCTGGCCGTCGCGGCGTTCGCCGTCGGCGTCGCCGCGTGCGGGGGCGGGTCGGAGGAGGCCGCGCCCGAGAGCGCGCCGGAACCGATGGAGGAAGCGGCGGCCGAGGAGTCGTCGGGGGAGCCGCGCGTGTTCTTCGTCGCGCCGATAGACGAGACCGATCACGCCACCGAGATTCCGCTCGGCATCACGTTCGGCATCGAGAACTTCGAGATCGGCGCCGTGCCCGAGGAGGTGAACACCGTGCGGGAGGGCGTGGGGCACTACCATCTCGCGCTCGATACCGAGTGTCTGCCTCCCGGCCAGATCATCCCGTCCGCCGATCCCTGGGTGCACTTCGGCGACGGCTCCGACGGCATGGAGATGCAGCTCGAGGGCGGCGAGTATCGCCTGACGGTGCAGATCGGCGACGACGAGCACCGCACCCTCGAGGGCCTGTGCGACACCATCGTCGTCCGCATGGAGGACGGCATCTAGCCCTGGCAGGGACCGCGCGCTGGCGGTCCCGTGGGAATTTGGCCGGCGCGGCACTCCTGCGCCGCAGCCTCCCGGTGCTAGCCTGCGATGACGTCGGGGTTTCGCGGGCGCGGGTTCTCGGTGCGCAAGCGCCCGGCAGAGAGTGCGGTTCCGGGTTCCACCGCGTGAAGCCGCCACCCGGGGCGTGGCGGCGCCCGCCTCTTCGCCGCCCTCACCGGTCGTACTCGAGGGCGCGCCCGCCGGGGCCGGGGAGAAACCGGCCGTCGCGATACCGTAGCTCGCCGTTCACCCAGGTCGCCCGCACCCGGGCGCCGAATCGGACGCCGCTGAACGGGCTCCACCCGCACTTCGCGAGGATCGGCTCGTCGCGGCTTCCCGCCGTCGGGTCGACGAGGACCAGGTCGGCCCAGTACCCCTCCCGGATGAACCCGCGGTCGCGGATGTCGAACAGGCGCGCCGGGGCGTGGGCGGTTTTTTCGACCACGGTGGCGACCGTGCACCGGCCCGCCCGGACCTGCTCGAAGAGGACGAGCAGGGCGTGCTGGACGAGGGGCAGCCCGGCAGGGGCGGCAGCGTAGGGACGCGCCTTCTCCTCCACGGTGTGGGGCGCGTGGTCGGTGGCGATGACGTCGATCCGGCCGTCGTTCACCGCCGCCCACAGCGCGCTCCGGTCGGTCGCCGACTTGATGGCGGGATTGCACTTGACGCGGGCCCCGAGCGTCGGGTAAGCGGTGTCGTCGAAGAACAGGTGGTGCACGCAGGCCTCGGCCGTGATCCGCTTGCCGGCGAGGTCTCCCGGCTCGAAGAGCGCAAGCTCGCGCGCGGTGGTGAGGTGCAGCACGTGCAGGCGCGTGCCGTGGCGCCGGGCCAGCTCGACCGCGAGGCTCGACGAGCGGTAGCAGGCCTCGACCGAGCGAATCCGCGGGTGCTCGCCGAACGGTATCTCCTCTCCGTATCTCTCCCGGGCTCGGGCCTCGTTCGCGACAATCGTCGGCGTGTGCTCGCAGTGGGTGGCCACCTGCAGGGGCGCGTTGGCGAAGATGCCCTCGAGGGTCCGCTCGTCGTCCACCAGCATGTTCCCGGTGCTCGAGCCCATGAACACCTTGATGCCGCAGGCGCGATGCCGGTCGACGGCCTTCACCGCCTCGAGGTTGTCGTTGGTGGCGCCGAGGTAGAACCCCCAGTTCGCCATCGAGCCGGCGGCGGCGCGGGCGTGCTTGTCCTCGAGCGCCGCGGCCGTCACCGTCTGCGGCCTGCAGTTGGGCATCTCCAGGTAGCTGGTGACGCCGCCCGCGACGGCCGCCCGCGACTCGGTCGCGATGGTGGCCTTGTGCTCGAGCCCCGGCTCGCGGAAATGTACCTGGTCGTCGATCATGCCCGGCAGCAGCCAGGCGCCCTCGGCGTCGATGACGGCGGCCTCGTCGGGGCCGGCCACGCCGATCCCGGCGATGCGCCCCCCGGCGATCGACAGATTCCCCTCGACGACCGTGCCTTCGTTGACGATGCGGGCGTTGACGATGCGGTAGCTCACGGTTCCAGGGCCGTCGCGACGGGCCGGGCCGGCTACTCGGCCAGCAGCAACCGGATTTCGGCCTCGGTCGCCTCGCGGCTCACGAGGCCGACGTGCTCGGCCGCGATGCGGCCCTGCCGGTCGATGAGCCAGGTGGTGGGCAGCACCGTCTTCGGACCGAAGGGCCCGAGCCGCTCGACGGTATCGGCCAGGGCGATTCGATAGTTGACCGGCGAGCGCTCGAGGAACCGCCCGACGATGTCTCGACCTTCGTCCACAGAGACGCCGAGCACGGCGAAGCCTTGGTCCTCGAACCGGGTCTGGAAGTCGACGAACCAGGGCATCTCCGCCCGGCAGGGCAGGCACCAGGTCGCCCAGAAGTTCAGCAGCAGGACCCGTCCAGAGTAGTCGGCCAGCGTCGCGGTGCCCCCGTCCGTGTCCGGCAGGGCGAACCCGGGGGCGGGGTCGCGGCGGGCGGCGGGAATCAGGCGCGGTTCGGCCGACCGGCGCCGCGGCGCATCCTCCGCGCCGGCAGCGGCGGGGGCGGCTGCGAGCCCGGGCGCAACGCCGGCCGGGCTCGAAGAGCCGGCGCCCGGCGCCCCGGCCGGGTTCTCCGGCCCCACCATGAACAGCATCACGCCGAGCCACAGGCCGAGCGCGGCCATGACGAGCCACAGGCCGAGCCAACGGTGTCGGGGCTCGCCCGGCCCGGTCCCGGGCCCCGGGCGATCGCCAAGCGGGGGAGCCGATCCGGTTTCGGTGTCGCGTACAGCCATGGCGGGCCCGGGGCCCCCGGCGAGAATCGGCTTAGCGATGAAGGCCGGGAGCGCTGATGTGCTCGGTCAAGATGCGGCTGATCTCGTCGACGCTTCCCTTGAGCTCTCTGATGTCTCGTCCGTTGACGTAGCCGAACACCGCAGCCAGAAGAGCTGCGACTGCACCCACGGCTGCGACCAAATCCATGATCTGCATCGGAATAATGGTCATCCTATCACACGGGCAGAAGGGGAGATGGGACTCCGGCGGCGCGTCGTGACCCCCGCCGCTCTTGACGAACGACTCCCTCGTGGTGGCTTCCCGACCATCCCTTCGCGCGCCTGTCGCGCGGGCGCCCGGCCCGCGCCGTTCCATGGGACCCCTTGCCCGCCCATCGTCGCCCTTTGGCTCCGCTTGGCGCCCAATCAACCTCAAGGAGTGCGCGCCGTTCCCCGGCGGGGACTCCTGCCGCTCATCCGTCGGCCCGGGCGGGCCGATAGGGCCGATAGGGCCGTAACGGCGCCGGCGTCCCCGCCGTCGCGGCGACCAGATCCTCGAGACGGTCGAGCCTGAAGCAGGACGAGATTCGCCAGTCGAGCGCGGCCCCGGCCGGCGTTTCCTGCTCGAGCTGAACGAGCAGGCGGGGGCTCAGGAACGCGAGGCTCAGCCAGTCGAGGCCCGGGTCCGGCGGAGCGGTCGGCCGCGTGCCCAGCGCGCCTGTGAAGACGGCTACCGTCCGCGAGAGCTTTCTGATGCTGTCGAGCAGGCTGCGCCGAAACCACCCGTCGTCGGGAATCGACTCGAACGGGACGAGGGTCGAGAGGTCCGCGAACCCACCGTCGATGCAGGCACCGGCGGCGTCCACGCAGGAACCGCGGGCCGCGTTCCAGGGTGCGAACGGCATGAACCCCAGGTGCAGCAGCCGGGCGAACTGGCGGCACCAGCCCGCGACGGTTTCCTCGCCCGCCGCCGGCTCCGGCCGCAGTCCGGGGTCCGCGGCAGCCAGGAGCTGCAGGTCGTCGACCCGCATCGGGGCCGTCGGGTAGTACCACACCGAGACCCCGCATCCCGGGCGCGCCCGGGCCGCGGCGCGTTCGAAGGCCGGCCCCGGCAGACGCCAGCGCAGGGCCTCCACGTAGCGGGCCGTGTCCTCCGCCGAGCATCGATGCACCGCGAGGGGAACGGGCGCGTGGGCCAGCTCGCCGTAGAGCGTCAGATGACGTTCGTGCAACGCGGCGGACAGCCGCTGGGCCCGCTCGCACTCGTCCAACGGCATCGCGCCGGGCGGGACGCCGGCGACCAGCGGAAGGTGCAGCCCGATGGGGAGATCGCCGTTCCGGAACGGCGTCGTCATCATCCACTGCAGGTAGTCGTCGAAATCGGCCATCAACGGCTCGGTGCCCTCGAACGCGATGACGTCTCCTTCCCAGAGTCGTTCCGGTCCGCGCCGATCCGGGATGGCGCAGCAGACCCGCTGGTGGTGGCCGGGCAGCCGGTAGAACTGTCCGGCGATGCCCGCGCCGGCGTGGCGGGCGACGGGTAGCCGCCGCCGCAGCCCCGCGAGGAACGCGCGGATGGGCGGGCACCGCTCCTCGACAGCGCGGACGAGTCGCGGGCGCTCGCGTTCGGCGTCGAACGCCAGATCGGCGGGCACGTGCGCGAACCCGGCACCCTCGGCGTGGCGCCGGAGCGGGTCGGTCAACGCAGGCCCTCGAGCACGAAGTTGAAGATCGGCCCCGCCATGCAGATGACGAACAGGACGGCCCCGACCGCGACGGTGGCGCGGCCGGACAGCGAACCGACCACCTTGAGGGCGATCGCGAGCGTCGCCGAGAGCCAGAGATTGGAGTAGTGTCCGAGCAGCCGTCCCGTCGACAACAGCGGCTCCGACTGGAGGTTGCGCTGATAGCCGGCTGCCGCTTCCAGGATGTCAGCGTTAGAGGCGCCCACCGGCACGCGTATGGGCTCCGGCGTCCAGTGCCAGACGATGGCGATCATCACGATGCACCACGGCACCTGGGTGTAGAAGCTCACGGCCGTGAACTTGGCCAGCAGACGCGGCTGCTCCGACCCGCTGGCCAGGATGTCGATGGCCAGCACCGCGAGCAACAGCACGCCGTAGAACATCGGGTAGCCCAGGAAGCCCCCGACGACGGCCAAGCCGTGGGCCGGGAAATCGGCGAACGGAGTCTCGATGAGCGCCATGACCCTCTCGATCTCCGGGAGCATCTTGGCGGCGGTCAAGGAGCCGCTGACGGCTTGCAGCACCGCGCACAGTGCCGGCGCGCCGGCTGCCGCGAGCCAGTGCAGGCCGCCGGTGCGGCAGGTCTCGAAGAAGCGAACCGGACTCCAGAACAGCGTGATCATGGCGGTCCCCGTCGTCGTTCAGTCGACGAGCTGATAGGTGTCGGCGCGCTCGACCCAACGCACCGTCGACCAGACTATCGAGGCGTACACGAGCAGCAGACCGGCTGCGGCGAGCGGGGGGCCGTACGGGGCGTGCCACAACGCCACCAGAGCGGCGCGCCGGGCCGTGTCCTCGCCCATGAGCGCGAGGAAAAGCAGGATGGGCCCGGCGAAGACAGCCAGGGCGACCCCGTGGGCGTAGCGCCAGTTGCTGCGCCACCGCGCCCCGATGAGGAGCGCCCCGAGCACGAGCAGGCCGCACTGCAGCACCAGCCCCGTGCTCCAGGGTGACCACAGCACGCGGGCGAACAGAGCGGAGGACGCCGCCCAAAGCACCGCGGAAACTACGGCGGCGTAGAGGAACTTGCTCGCGGCCACGGCGCGGTCGTCCACGGGCAGCGAGCGCAGCCACGCGAAGGAGCGCTTGGAACGCTCTCGCGTGATCAACCACTCGGACATGAGGATCGAGAAGAACATGTTCACGTTGAACACGAATCCCGGGATCGCCTCGTGGCTCGGCGCGAACTGCATCACTCCGGCGCACGCTGCGAGCACGACGCCAATCGTCAGCAACAGCGGCAGACCGTGCAGCCGCAGGTCCTTGGCGATAAGCACCAGGAGGATCGATGGCTTCATCTGTCGTCTCCCCGGAGGTGACCGGTGCCGTGGTACAGGGTCGCGAGCGGGCTCGATGGGCGCTCCTCCACATGGTCTGCCCGTCGCCGCAGGTCTGCGTCGAGCCCGCTGCCGCCGAGCACGAGGAGCCACTCCATACCCTTGTCCTTCCAACGGGCCAGCACGTCCGACGAGGGTCCTACGGCGCCCGCGGCCTCGGTCCGATAAAGGGTCGACGTCGACAGCACGTCGGCCGGCGCTTCGAAGACGAGACGGCCGTTTCTCATTATCAGGAGGTCGGTGGCCGTCTCTTCCAGGTCTTCGAAGATGTGCGAAGAGAAAACGACGCAGAGCCGCGGATGGTCTTGCGCCAAGTCGCGCACGATGGTCTGCACGCCAGCCCGGGCGGAGGGGTCGAGACCGGCCGTCGGCTCGTCGAGCAGCAGCAGGTCGGCGTGGTGCGCGAGGGCGCCCGCAATGCCCAGCTTGACCCTCGTGCCCTTCGACAGCTCACGGACCCGACGGTCCAGCGGCAGCGCCAGGGTGTCGACGAGCCGCGCGGCCAGGGCCGGGTCCCAGCGACCGTAGAGCCTCGACGCCAGCCGGAGCGTCTCGGCCACCGTCAGCTCGTCGTAGAAGGCGACGACCTCGCGGACGTAGCTGAGCCGCGACTTCCAGGCCCTCGACCCCCAGGACAGGGACTCGCCCTCCGTGCGGAGGGCGCCGGCGGTGGGTCTGGTCTGCAGCGCGACGATGTCGAGCAGTGTCGTCTTTCCCGCACCGTTCGGACCCAGGAGTCCGTACGTGCGGCCTCTGTGCAGCTTCAGCGACACGGGACCCAGCTCGAAGGCGGGAAACCGGCGCTGGATGCCGACGAGCTCGAGGACGGTGTCTTCGTTCACTGGACGCCTCCGGTGGGCGGTGTCTGCCCGACGATCGCGGTAATCGCCGGTATCACGCTAGCTTCGACGACGGCGGCGACGACCAGCAGGGCCCCGGCCGTGACCAGGCCGACGAACCCCGCCCGGGGCCGCACGGGCTCGCCGGTCGCGAGACAGCGGACGACACCGCACGACAGGTGCTGCGTCGCGGTGACGACGAGGATGAACGCCAGGAACTCCAGCGGCGCGTAGCTGGCCAGGAAGGGGAGGACCTCGCCGGCGCCGCGCGCCAGCGCGGCCGTCCCGTACCCCAGCACGAATCCGTTGTAGAGCAGCCCCACGAGGGAGAACAGCCCCAGGGTGCATGCTCCCGCCAGCATGCCGCCGGCGACCCGCAGGTTGGCGCGCAGGATGTAGGCGGCGTCCGAGTGGATGCGGTCGGCGGTCACCTCGGCGAACGGGCGCACCTGAAGCTGTTCTCCCCGCAGGTCGGCGCTGAGCCAGCCGGCGCCGACGGTGAGGCCGAAGAGGAGGACGTTGACCGCGAACAGGGCCCACCACGAGCGTGACCATCGGTCGAGCTTGTCCATGTTGCGCGTCCAGTCCTCAGTCTTCGGCACTCACCGCCGGGGTGCGTTCGGCTACGCCGCTCCGGTGATGCCGCATGCGAGCGCGCCCGGCCCGGAGAACGGCAAGCAGGCGAACGCGGAGAGGACGCCCCACCAGAGACCCCAGCCCCAGGCCTCGCCCCACAGAGGACCGACCGGGGTCTCCGCCGACTGCATGGTCTGCTGGACGAGCGCGTGGCGCGCCGGTTCCCCGGCGCCCGTCGGGGCGGTCTGCAGGCTCCCTGCTGTGAGCAGGAGCGCGGTCAACGTTGCGGTGGCCAGCAGTGTTCGTTTTTGCACGATTCCCTCCCGGGTTATGTTATGTGCGACACTATTGTCGCGTCTACGAACTTCGTGTGCCTTCGTTTCGACGGCGGGTCGAGAGGCGGGTGCGTTGAGGTGGTCGCCCGCTCGACGGCCGGTCCCGCCGCGTGGTGGCCCGCTACAGCGCGTAGAGCACGCAGCCCCATCGGGCCATCGGGCACGCGATCATCTGCGGGCCTTCACCCAGGACGTAGGACCACTGCGGGCGTGCGTCGTGCCCGCCGGTGCTTCGCCCCGCGGCAGGGTCGGCCGACCGGGTGCAATCCGCGCGCAGTGCGCCGGTCGCGAGCGGGAGCGCGGCGAGAATCGCCGCGGCCAGTGCGGTTCGCGTGTTGGTGGTTCGCGCTTTCATGGTCGTGTCCTCGTTCTCGAGTCAGTGGGGATGGCTACAGTGCGGAGGCCACCGCGAGTCCCGGGCTCCAGAGGAACCCGAGGCTGCCCAGGATCGCGGCTTCCCCCCCGACCCCCGCCCACCAGAGGGCTTTCGGGCCGCCCGGGCGCTCGGCGGCGTAGGTCGCGCCGGCGGTCTCCGCCTCGGCAACGCGGGGGTCGGGCTGCAGGGCCCCGACCAGGAGCGGGAGGGCGGCGAGCATGGTCGCCGCCAGCAACCTTCGTGTTTTCATATGACCTCCTCGGGTTCCGCGCGGCGTCATGCCGCGCTGTCGGGCGTCGAATCGGCTCGATCGCCCGTGCCCGGAAGGACTACAAGGGCCGTGCCAATGCGGTGCGGCGGCGCGGAACACGGCGAGAACGGGCGGCGGGACCATGCGGGCCGGCGGCCCGCCCGTGTGCATCGGCGCGCGAGGCAACCCGGGGCGTCGAGCGTGCGGCGACGAAATCGTGCCGGCAGAGCCGCAGGCCGTTGTTTTCTTGTCGGATTCGGTCGGAGTGCCTTCGTCAACGGGGGTTGACGCGCGATTCGCAAGTTGCCGCGTTGGCAGCGAGGCCCCTGACGAGGGTTGCAGGGCATGCGGCCGAGGACGCGCGACCGGGCAGCGGTGTTATCCTTCCAAGAGGTCGTCATGACCGAGACGGACCCCACCTGGAAGAAATCGCCCGAGGAGTGGCGCGCCCTGCTCCCGGCGGCGTCGTTCGCGGTCCTCTTCCGGGAGGCGACCGAGCCGCCCGGGTCGAGCCCGCTGAACCGGGAGAAGCGCGCCGGTACGTTCGTCTGCGCCGCCTGCTATCAGCCGCTCTTCGAGTCGGCGGCGAAGTACGAGAGCGGCACCGGGTGGCCGAGCTTCCACGCGCCGATCGAGGGCAGCCTCGGCACGAAGCGCGATTTCAAGATGATCCTGCCGCGGACCGAGTATCACTGCGCCCGCTGCGGGGGGCACCAGGGGCACGTCTTTCCGGACGGGCCGCGGCCCACCGGAAAGCGGTACTGCAACAACGGCGTCGCGCTCCGCTTCGTCCCCGAGGGCGAGCCGTTGCCGGAGCGGTGATTCGGGACGAGCCGGGCTTCCGCGCCGGCGAGGCCGGCGAGGCCCCGGACGGCGATGGCGGACGGTGGTCGGCAGGCCCTTGAGCCCGACTCCGAGACCGCGCTGGACAAGCCCTCGATCCCGACTCCGAGACCGCGCCGGACAACCCCTTGAGCGCGACTCCGAGTCCGCGCTAGAATAGACGCCCGTTTCCGAAGTTCCGAATGTCCATGGCTCGCGCGCCCCGTGGCTCCGTCGTGGTCGGCGTTCACGGCGTCGGCGTCATCATTGCGCCGGCGGCCAGTGGATGATGTACTCGACGGACACAGCAGATTCGAGGGCCATCATCCACGGTTGGGTGATGGCCCTTTTTTTGTCGGAAGGCTCACGCACATGACGGCCAGGCCAGGCAAGACCCGCAGCGGCGCGATCACCGACGGCCCGTCCCGCGCCCCGGCGCGATCGATGCTGAAGGCGGTCGGGTTCGACGACGAGGCGCTGGGCCGGCCGATCATCGGGGTCGCCAACACCTGGATCGAGATCGGGCCGTGCAACTTCCACCTCCGGAGGCTCGGCGAGCGGATCAAGGACGGAATCCGCGCCGCCGGGGGCACGCCGATGGAGTTCAACACGGTGTCGATCTCCGATGGCATCACCATGGGCAGCGACGGCATGCGCGCCTCCCTCGTGAGCCGCGAGGTGATCGCCGACTCCATCGAGCTCGTCGCCCGCGGCAACCTCTTCGACGGGCTCGTGGTGCTGGTGGGCTGCGACAAGACCATCCCCGGGGGGGTGATGGCGGTGGCGCGGCTCGACATTCCGGGCCTCGTGCTCTACGGCGGGTCCATCGCGCCGGGGCGGTGGGAGGACCACGACGTCACCATCCAGGACGTCTTCGAGGCGGTGGGCGCGCACGCGGCGGGCACGATGACCGACGCGCAGCTGAAGGCGCTCGAGGACACGGCGTGCCCAGGCCCCGGCGCGTGCGGCGGCCAGTTCACCGCCAACACCATGGCGACGGTGTGCGAGCTGATCGGTATCTCGCCGATGAGCCACAACGCGGTGCCGGCGATGCACGACGAGAAGGACGTGGTGGCCCGCGAGTCGGGGCGGCTCATCATGGACCTGGTCCAGTCGGACCGGCGCCCGCGGCAGATCATGACTCGGGCCGCGCTCGAGAATGGCATCGCGTCGGTGGCCGCGACGGGAGGGTCGACCAACGCGGTGCTGCACCTGCTGGCCATCGCCCGCGAGGCAGGGGTCGAGATCTCCATCGATGATTTCGACCGCATCAGCGGCGTGACGCCGTTGCTGGCCGATCTGAAGCCGGGCGGCCGCTTCGTCGCGACCGACCTGTACCGGGCCGGCGGCAGCCGCCTGGTGGCGCGGCGCCTCCAGGAGGCGGGGGTGCTGCGGTCCGACGAGGTCACCGTCACCGGCCGCACCATCGGAGAGGAGGCGCGGGCGGCGACCGAGGCCCCGGGGCAGGAGGTGGTGCGGCCGGTGTCCGAGCCGATAACTCCGACAGGCGGGCTCATCATCCTGAGGGGCAACCTGGCCCCGGACGGGTGCGTGGTGAAGGTGGCCGGCGGCTACGGCACCCGGCAACACCGCGGCCCGGCGCGCGTGTTCGACAGCGAGGAGGCCTGCTTCGAGGCGGTCGAGAAAGGCGCGTTGCGGCCGGGGGACGTCGTCGTGATTCGCTACGAGGGGCCGCGCGGCGGGCCCGGCATGCGCGAGATGCTGGCCGTCACGGCGGCCATCGTCGGGGCCGGCCTCGGCGATTCGGTGGCGTTGCTGACCGACGGCCGGTTCTCGGGCGCGACCCGGGGGCTCATGGCGGGGCACGTGGCGCCGGAGGCGGCGCGGGGAGGGCCGATCGCGGCGGTGCGCGACGGCGATATCATCGTGTTCGACCTGCAGGCGCGGGAGCTGCGGATGGAGGTCGACGAGGCGGAGGTCGCCGAGCGCATGCGGGGCTGGGAGGCCCCGGCGCCGCGCTTCGCGACCGGCGTGATGGCCAAGTACTGCCGCCTCGTGGGGTCGGCGGCCGAGGGTGCGGTGACGACGGCGTAGTAGTCTGCGCCGCAGAGCGGCGGGGACGCTTCGAGGTCGATCGGGCGTCAGGTGGAGCCGAGGGCGGCGATTGGCGGGGCCGGGTCGCCGCGGGCCTCCGCCGTCCGCGAACGGGTACAGGTCAATGGGAAACATGAGGACGGGCGCACAGATTCTGTGGGAGTCCCTCGTCCGCGAAGGGGTGACCACGGTGTTCGGTTATCCGGGCGGCGCGATTCTGCCCGCCTACGACGCCATGCTGGAGTACCCCGTCCGCCATGTCCTGGTGCGGCACGAGCAGGGGGCGACCCACATGGCCGACGGCTACGCGCGGGCGAGCGGGGAGGTCGGCGTGGCGGTGGCCACGTCGGGGCCCGGCGCCACCAACATGGTCACGGGCATCGCCACCGCGATGCTCGATTCCTCGCCCATCGTCTGCATCACGGGTCAGGTGGGTAGCCGACTCATCGGGTCGGACGCCTTCCAGGAGACGGACGTCACCGGCGTCACCCTGCCCATCACCAAGCACAACTACCTGGTGTCGAACGTGTCCGAGGTGGCGCCGACCATCCACGAGGCGTTCTACGTCGCGCGCTCCGGCCGTCCCGGGCCGGTGCTCGTGGACATCACCAAGGACGCCCAGCAGGCCTCGGCCGAGTTCGTCTGGGACGGCAGCCCCGTGCGTCTCCCCGGCTACCGGCCCGAGCTTCGCGCGTCGGACGCCGAGCGCGGGCAAGCGGTGGACCTGATCAACAGCGCGAAGCGGCCGGTCATCTTCGCCGGGCACGGCGTGATGTTGTCGGGCGCGATGGACTTGGTGCGCGAGTTCGCCGAGCGGGCCAACATCCCCGTCGCCATGACCCTGCTCGGCATCGGATCGTTTCCGGCGCTGCACCCCCTGAACCTGGGCATGATGGGGATGCATGGGGAGGCCTGGGTGAACCAGGCCATCCAGGAGGCGGACCTCCTGCTCGCGTTCGGCATGCGCTTCGACGACCGCGTCACCGGCAACGTCAGGACGTACGCGCCGAACGCGAGGAAGATTCACATCGACATCGACCCCGCCGAGTTCAACAAGAACGTCATCGTCGACGTCACCCTGGCCGGCGACCTGTCCAACGTGCTGCGGGAGCTGCTGCCGCGGATCGAGGGCGGCGACCGCCGCGCGTGGCTCGACTCGATCGCGGAGATGAAGGGCGACTCGGCCGTCCGCGACGTGCAGAACCTGCCCGACAGCGGGCACCTGTACGCCGCGCACGTCATCAACGACATCTGGCGGATGACCGGCGGCAAGGCGGTGGTGGTGACCGACGTCGGCCAGCACCAGATGTGGGAGGCGCAGTACTACCACCACCAGGAGCCGCGGTCCCTCATCACGTCGGGGGGGCTGGGGACGATGGGGTTCGCCCTTCCCGCCGCGATCGGCGCCAAGCTCGCGCGGCCCGAGGCCGAGGTGTGGGCGATCGTGGGAGACGGCGGCTTCCAGATGACGATGTGCGAGCTGGCCACCATCGCGCAGGAGAAGGTAAAGGTCAACGTGGCCATCATCAACAACGGCTATCTGGGCATGGTGCGGCAGTGGCAGGAGTTCTTCTACGAGCGGCGCTACGCGGCCACGCCGTTGCTCAGCCCCGACTTCGCGAAGCTGGGCGAGGCCTTCGGCCTGCGAAGCGCGACGGTCTCGCGCCGGCAGGAGGTCGAGCCGACGGTGGCGATGGCGCGGGCCGAGCCCGGCGCGGTGGTCATAGACTTCCGGGTCGAGCAGGAGGACACCGTCTATCCGATGGTGCCGGCCGGCGCCGATCTGCATGCGATGATCCGGCGGCCGAGCCCCAGCCCCATCGTCGAGACGGCGGACGACTAGGACCATGCGGCGTACTTTTGTCGTCCACGTCGAGGACAAGCCGGGAGTCCTGAACCGGGTGGCATCCTTGTTTCGCCGCCGCGCGTTCAACATCGAGTCGCTGACGGTGGGCCGCACCGAGGTCGCCGGCGTGTCCCGGATGACGATTGTCGTCGATACCGACGACAACGGCGCGAGGCGGCTCGAAGCGAATCTGTACAAACTCGTCAACGTTCTGCGGGTGACGGACCTGACCGGCGACGCGGCGGTCATCCGGGATCTCACCCTAATCAGGGTCGAGGCGAACCAGGAGACCCGCACGCAGGTGATGCAGATCGTGGATACGTTTCGAGGCCGCGTCGTCGACGTGGCGCCCGACTCCCTGATTGTCGAGGCGACCGGCACCGAGGACAAGATCGACGGGCTGCTGGGGGTCCTGCAGCACTACGGCGTGCTCGAGATAGTGCGGACCGGGCGCGTGGCCATGGCGCGGGGACAGCAGAGCGTGGCGACCGAGCCCGCCGACGCCCCGGCCGAGGTCGAGCCCGGCGACCAGGTTTCCTATTCCGTGTAGCGGCGCAAGCCGAAGCCCCATCCCGAAGCCCTCGGGATCATCCCGACTGACGAGGCGGAAATCAGAATGGCAACGATTCACTACGACGACTCGGCGGATCTCTCTCTCATTCAGGGCAGGAAGGTCGCCGTCTTCGGTTACGGCTCCCAGGGGCATGCGCATGCGCTGAACCTGAAGGACAGCGGGGTTCCGGTGCAGGTGGCGCTGGCGGAGGGCAGTCGTTCCCGCGCCCGCGCGGAAGCGGACGGGCTGACGGTGAGGAGCGGCGCCGAGGCGGCGGCGTGGGCCGACGTGGTCATGATTCTCGCGCCGGATACGAAGCAGCGCGCCATCTATGACCAGTCGATTGCTTCGAATCTCGCGCCGGGCGACATGCTGATGTTCGCCCACGGCTTCAACATCCGGTTCAAGACCATCACCCCCCCGCCCGACGTCGACGTCACGTTGATTGCGCCCAAGGCCCCGGGTCACCGCGTGCGCGAGGTGTTCCTCGAGGGCGGGGGCACGCCGGCCCTGATCGCGGTCGAGCAGGATGCGACGGGGAGCGCGAAGCCCCTTGCCCTGTCCTATGCGAAGGGTCTCGGCCTCACGAGGGCCGGCGTCATCGAGACGACGTTCGCGGAGGAGACCGAGACCGACCTGTTCGGCGAGCAGACGGTCCTCTGCGGAGGCGTCAGCGCGCTCATCAAGGCGAGCTTCGAGACGCTGGTGGAGGCCGGCTACCAGCCGGAGGTGGCGTACTTCGAGTGCATGCACGAGCTGAAGCTCATCGTGGACCTCATCTATCGGGGCGGCCTCAACTACATGCGCTACTCGGTCAGCGACACGGCCGAGCACGGCGACTACACCGGCGGTCCGCGGGTCGTGACGGACGCCACCCGCGAAGCGATGCGGGGCATCCTCAAGGACATTCAGGACGGGGTCTACGCCGACAAGTGGATCGCCGAGGACAAGGCCGGCCGGCCCTGGTTCATGGCGCAGCGGCGGGCCGAGCAGGAGCATCGGATCGAGAAGGTCGGGGCCGAGCTCAGGGGGATGATGCCGTTCCTCGACGCGGTCACGGTGAAGGAGCCGGTCTAGGATTCTGCGCCGCGGAAGCGGCGCAATCCTGGCAGGGTTGGTTGGGCGCCAAGCGGAGGCCGCAGCGCGACCGTGTGGTCGCGTTCGGCGACGATTGGCGGGCGAGGAGTTGCGACATGCCACGAGTCACCTTCGACGAGCTGCCGCCGGAAGCGCGCCTGTGGATCTTCGCGGCCGAGCGTCCGTTGGCCGCCGGCGAGCGCGCCCGCGTGACCGGAGAGGTGGACGCCTTCATAGACCAGTGGACCGCCCACGACGTTCCCTTGAGGGCGGGCCGCGACGTGCGGTACGACCAGTTCATCTTCGTGGCCGTCGACGAGCGGGCGGCCGGTGCGTCCGGTTGCTCCGTCGACGCCCTCGTGCGACGCATGAAGGCGCTGCAGGCCGACCTGGGCGTCGAGCTGGTGAACCATGCACCGGTGCTGTATCGCGACGAGGCCGGCATCGCCAGAGTGTCCCGGGAACGGTTCACCGATCTGGCCGAGAGCGGCGAAGTGAGTCCCCGGACGGTGGTTTTCGACAATACGCTGACGAGGGTCGAGCAGGTCCGGGCCGGCCGGTGGGAGCTGCCGGCCTCCGACTCGTGGCACGGTGTCGCCTTCTTCGGGTAAGGAGTCCGCGCCGTGGCACGGCGCGGACTCCTGGCGGGTTGGTTGGGCGCCCGGCGGAGCCGCAGGCGACGGTAGGCGGGCGAGGAGTCGCCGTGGCACGGCGCGGACTCCTGGCGGGTTGGTTGGGCGCCCGGCGGAGCCGCAGGCGACGATGGGCGGGCTGGCCGAGCCGTTCTGCGGTCCAGTCGCCTGGACGTCCGCACGGGGTTGTGGGCGGGAAGCGAAGACTGCGGCCGGCTCTCGGGGTGAGCTCAGGAGGGCGGCGGGCTTCGCCGGGGTAGCGGCGCCGCATCCGCGTCCGGCGGTCTAAACTGGTCGGGGCGCCCGGGTTCGAACCGGGGGCCTCCTGCTCCCAAAGCAGGCGCGCTACCAGGCTGCGCCACGCCCCGACGGCCGCCGCGGCACGAGACTAAGTTACCACAAACCCGGCGGTTTCCCACCCGCCCCGCTCTCGTGGCGCGGAACCGTCCGCCCGTGTCCCGTTCGCCGCCGACTGCAAATGCGTTTGACAATCCGCGTTGTGTGCCACTACTCTTTAGCCTCATGAGTGTGATAACAGATGCAATTGCCGAACGGCAGAGCCAGATCGAGCGCCTGCAGGCGGAGATCAAGGCGTTGAGCGATGTCGAGAAGATGCTGGGAGACTCTGCCCCGCAACCCAGGCGGAGGGCCCGGCGGTCCTCTTCGCCGAGGAAGCCGGCGGCCCCCGCCCCCGCCCCCGCCCCGGCCGCGGATGCCGCACCCGCGGGCAAGCCGAGGAGAAAGCGCCGTCAGATGACGGCCGAAGAAAAGAAGGCGGTGTCCGAGCGGATGACCGCGTATTGGGCGGCCCGGAGAAAAAAGGCCGGGAAGTAGTTCTCGGCCGGTTTCAGGCAGGTCGGCCGCACGGCCGTTACCGGGCTCGTTCGAACCCGGCCGCTCCCGGCCGGGCGGACGGCGGGAGCGTCGCCCGGAGGCTCACTCCCGATTGAGTCCCGCCGTTGGGCCCGCCCGATTGAGTCCCGCCGTTGGGCCCGATGGCTCGGCGTCATCGGGGCGAGGGTGCTACAGGCTCCCCAGCGCCTGTCTCACCGAGGCGAGCTCGACGCACACTACGAATACCCGCATCGCCTGATCGAGATCGGCGAGTTCCGGAAACGTCGGCGCGAGCCGGATGTTGGAATCGTCGGGGTCCCGCCCATAGGGAAAAGTGGCCCCGGCCGGAGTGAGCTTCACGCCGGCGCGGGCCGCGAGGCGAACGATCTCGCCGGCGAGGCCGGGACGGGCGTCGAACGAAAGAAAATAGCCCCCGCGCGGCGTCGTCCAGGAACCGGTCCCGGTTCCGTTCAATGCCTCCGACAGCCGTCGGAACACCAGCTCGAACTTGGGGCTCAGGATCGCCGCGTGCTTCCGCATGTGCGCCCGCACGCGATCCATGTCCCGCAGAAAACGGACGTGCCGCAACTGGTTGACCTTGTCCGGTCCGATGGTCACCACCTGCATCCGACGCCGAAACCAGCCGAGGGTGGCGGGTGAACCGCCCATGAAGCTGATGCCGGCGCCGGCGCGCGTGACCTTGGACGTCGATGCGAAGAGCACCAGGCTGTCTTCCGTGCCGTGGCGCCGGCACGCGTCCATGACGTTGGCCAACGGCGGCGGCTCGTCGTCGAGATCGTGGACCGCATAGGCGTTGTCGCAAAGGATGCGGAAGTGCGGGCCGGCGACGACGGCGAGCCTGGCGAGCCGGTCCACGGTGGCCTCCGAATAGACCTGTCCGCCGGGATTGGAGTACTTCGGCACGCACCAGATGCCCCGGATGGAGGCGTCGGAGCGCACGCGCGCTTCGACCTGATCCATGTCGGGGCCGTCGTCGCGCATCGGCACGTTGACCATCTCGATGCCGAGATCCTCGAGAATCGCGAAGTGGCGGTCGTACCCGGGCACCGGACAGAGAAACCGCGCCGTTCCGGACTTTCTCCATGCGCCGTCCGGCCCGGCCGGGCCGTGAAGCCAGGCGTTCAGCAGGTACAGGTACATCAGGGTGAGGCTGCTGTTGCCACCGGCGATCACCTCGTCGGGACGTACGCCGAGCCATTCCGCGCCCAGTTGCCGCGCCTCCGGCAGGCCGTCGAGTCCGCCGTAGTTCCGGACGTCGGTCCCGTCGGCGGCCGTGAACGGCCCGTTCTCCGCGTCGAGGTCGTCGGACAGTGCGAGCTGGGCCGGGCTCGGCTTGCCGCGGGTCAGGTCCAGGGCGAGGCCGGCGGAGCGGAATTCGTCGTGAGCGGCGGTCAACTCCCTTTCGCGGGCACGCAGGGTCTCCAGGTCGCAACGGTCGAGCGTCGTCGTGGTCAAGTCGCCTCCTGTGCTTCTCATGTTACAGGACCGCCGGCCGGCGGCCGCGGTGCAGGCCCCCGCCGGGCCGTTCTCTACTCCCGCCCTGCAACCCGACCCACCGCTGCCGCCGGCCCGATTGCAGGGGTCCGGCCGGCGGTGGGATAATCGACCCTCGGCCCGTGGATTCCTGATCGTCCGACCGTGAGTGCGACGCTCGTGACGCTCCGACAATCGACCCGTACCTCCGCAATCGCGGGGCTGTTGTGCCTGGCGGCGGCGTGCGTGGCGGGAAGCTGTGCTCCTCCGTCCGACTCCACCGCCGGCCGTACGCCGGCGGGAGCGGCCGGCGCCGTCGGTCCGGCCTCCGGCGAGTGGTTCACGGAGGCCGCGGCGGCGGGGCTCGACTTCGTGCACTTCAACGGCATGACGGGCGACTTCCATCAGACCGAGATCATGGGCCCCGGGGTGGCGCTGCTCGACTACGACAACGACGGCGATCTCGACGCCTATGTGGCGCAGGGGCGTACGCTGGGAAGCGACGACCCGCTGATCCCCCCGCCGGAGGGCCCGCTCACCGACCGTCTCTACCGCAACGATCTGGAGTCGTCGCCGGACGGGCCCCGGCTGCGGTTCACGGACGTGTCGGCCGGGAGCGGGCTGCAAGCGGGGGGGCACGGCATGGGGGTCGCGGCCGGCGACTACGACAACGACGGCTGGGTCGACCTCTATCTGACGGGGTTCGAGCGTAACCGGATGTTCCGGAACAACGGCGACGGGACGTTCTCGGACGTGTCGGAAGAGAGCGGCACCCACGATCCGGGCCGTTGGGGGGTGTCGGCCTCCTTCCTCGACTACGACCGCGACGGGTGGCTGGACCTCTTCGTCGGCAACTACCTGAGCTTCAGCCTCGACACGCACATCCCGTGCTTCAACCGCTCGGGACCGCCCGACTACTGCCCGCCCGAGGTCTATCGCGCCCAGCCGGATCGCCTGTATCGCAATCGCGGCGACGGCACCTTCGTCGACGTGACGGCGGAGGCCGGCGTCGCCTATGAATTCGGCCCGGCTCTCGGGGTGTCGACGGCGGACTTCGACAACGACGGCTGGATGGACATCTTCGTCGCCAACGATCAGCAGGAGAACCAGCTCTGGATCAACCGGCGCGACGGCACCTTCGTCAACCGGGCCCCATTGTGGGGGGCGGCGGTGGGGGCGGGCGGCGAAGCCAAGGCGGACATGGGCGTCGATGCCGGCGACTTCGACAACGACGGCGACGAGGATCTGTTCGTCACCGAGCTCATCGGTCAGGGCAGCACCCTCTACGTCAACGACGGTTCCGGCCTGTTCGAGGAGCGGAGCATGCAGGCGTTCATACGTCTGCCCAGCCTGCCCTATACCGGTTTCGGGACCGCGTGGTTCGACTTCGACAACGACGGTTGGCTGGATCTGTTCTCGGTCAACGGCCACGTCACCCGCAACATGGACGCGCTGGGGCCGGACAACCCGTTTCCCCTGCAGCAGCGCAACCTGTTGTTCCGCAACCGGGGCGACGGGCGCTTCGAGGACGTGACGGACCGCGCCGGCAACGTGTTCCGCTTGTCGGAGGTGAGCCGGGGCGCCGCCTTCGGCGATGTCGACAACGACGGCGACGTCGACGTGCTGGTCGGCAACGGGGCCGGTCCGGTGCGGCTGCTCGTGAACCGAATCGGCGAGGACAACCGGTGGGTGGGCCTGCGGCTCGTCGGCGGGGATGCGCCGCGCGACATGATCGGCGCCCGGGTGGAGGTAGTGCTCGAGGACGGCTCGCGGGTGTGGCGCCGGGCACGCTCCGACGGCAGCTACGCCTCGGCGCAGGATCCGCGCGTCCTGATCGGGCTCGGGGCGTCGCCGGCTCCGGTCGAGGTGCGGGTCACGTGGCCGAGCGGGAGCACCGGGACGTGGCGCAACGTGCCTCCCGGCCGCTACACGACGCTGCGAGAAGGCGAGGGCGGCTGACATGACGGGACACCCGGCCGGGACCGCGTTCCTGGCATGCGCGGTGGCTCTAGCGGCCGGTTGCGCGGCCGCGCCGGAGGAGAGCGCCCTGGTCTCGCGTCTGCCGGGCGACGGGCGCGCGATGCGGGCGGGCGGCCCGCGGCAGCCGATCACCCTGCCGGACCTCTCCGGCGTGGCCGTATCGGTTCAGCGTCAGGTGCGTGAGCGTCACGAGCGCCTCGCCGCGAGGCTCGCCGAGCCCGGCACACCGCCGGTCGAGCTCGCCGGCGCCTTCGGCGACCTCGGGCTCGTGCTCATGGCCGCCGAGTACCACGTGGCCGCCGCCGACTGCTTCGCGAGCGCGATGGACCTCGCGCCCGACGAGGTGCGCTGGCCGTACTATCTCGGCCATCTCCACGCCGTCGAGGGCGACCGGGCGGCGGCGGCCGAGCTCTTCGCGCGCGCGCACGAGCTGCGGCCGACGGATCCGGCCGCGCTGGTCCGGCTCGGCGACACCCTGCTCGACCAGAGCCGGCCCGATGCGGCCGAGGAGGCGTTCATGCGGGCGCTGACCCTCGATTCCGGGCTGGCCCCGGCGCTGGCGGGCATGGGGCGCTCGGCACTGGCGAAGGGGGAGGCGGCGCGCGCGACGGACTACCTGACGCGTGCGCTGTCCGCGGACGAGCGCGCGACGAGCCTGCACTATCCGCTCGCGATGGCCTATCGGCAGCTCGGCGACCTCGGCGCGGCCGAGGCGCACCTGCGCCGTCGCGGCGGCGGCGTTGCGGCGGTGCCTGATCCGCTGATGGACGCCTACTCGGAGGTGCTGGAGAGTGCGCTCACCTACGAGATGCGCGGGATGCGGGCCCTGGGGAACGGCGAGCTGGCGGCGGCGGAGGACCTGTTTCGCCGGGGACTGGAGCTGGCCCCGGACGACCCCGCCCTGCGGCACCGGCTGGGCACGGCGTTGATGATGGCGGGGGACGCGGGAGGCGCCGTGGAACAGTTCGAGGAGACCATCCGCCGCTCTCCGGACTTCGCGAGGGCGCACTTCGGCCTCGGCATGATCGCGATGCTCGACGGCCGCTATCCGGAGGCGGCGGAGCGGTTCGGGGATGCGGTGGCGCATCAGCCCGACTATCTGGAGGCGCGGGTCGGGCTCGCCGACGCGTTGCGGGTGACGGGGCGGGCGGAGGCGGCGGTCGCGCACTACCGTGAGGTGGTGGTGGCGGATCCGCGGTTCGCGGACGCGTGGACGGGGTACGTGATGGCCCTCGCCGGCCTCGGCCGCGTCGAGGACGCGCGGGAGCGGCTCGGCGAGGCGCTGTCGATTCTCCCCGGCCATCCGCAGTTGACCGGCCTGCGGGCGCGGCTGCGGTGACGGGTGGGGAGGGACGAATGACGGGGCGAGGCGTCCGACGGACGGGGCTCGCGGCTGCCGCCGTCGTTCTTGCGGCGGTTCAGGGTGCGGCCGGGCAGGAGGACGGAAGCCGGTCCGGCACCGACGCCATGGTGGCGCGGCTCGAGGCGATGGCCGCCGCCGCGGCGCGGACGAACCCCTACGCCGGCTCGATGCGGGCCCGGGCCCTGGGCGCGGTCGCCCCGCCCGTCGTGCGGCCCGACCTGCTGCGCTATCGCTCGGAGATAGCGCGGTATCTGCTCTACGCCGGCCGGAGCGAAGAGGCGGCGGCGGCGTTCGATGACGTCCTCGGCGAGGCGGCCGCGGACCCGTCGATCTCGCCCACGTTCGTCAGCGCGGTGCGGCAGCTCCTCGCCCTGTCCCACCTGCGCGTGGCCATGCAGCGCAACTGCGTCTCCGGTCCCGCCGCCGCTCGCTGCTCCGTGCCGGTGAACCGCGAGGCGGTGCATCCCGACGACGGTGCCGCGCGGCGGGCCATCGAGGAGTACGCCCGCGTCCTGGGCGATCCTCCCGACGAGTCGACCGCGCTGGCGGCGCGGTGGCTGCTCAATCTCGCCTACATGATGATCGGCGAGTACCCGTTCCATGTGCCGGAGCCGTGGCTCGTGCCGCCCGAGGCGTTTCGCGCGGAGCACGACGTGGGCCGGTTCCCCGACGTGGCGGGACGGCTCGGCCTCGACGACGCGGGCCGGAAGGGCGGCAGCATCATGGACGACTTCGACGGCGACGGACGCCTCGACATCGTCGCGTCGTCGGCCGGCCTGTTCGCGGTGGCGGAGGGGGAGAACGCCAACCAGTTGCGGTACTTCCGGAACGAGGGCAACGGCACCTTCACGGAGCGGACCACCGAGGCCGGGCTCGACGGGCTCGTCAGCGGCCTCCACGTCAACCACGCCGACTACGACAACGACGGTTTCCTCGATCTGCTGGTCCTGCGCGGGGCATGGCTCGACACCGGGCACCCGAACTCGCTCCTGCGGAACAACGGCGACGGTACGTTCACCGACGTCACCGAGGCGGCGGGCCTGCTCATGCCGGCCCCGACGCAGGCCGCGGCGTGGGGCGACTACGACAACGACGGGTGGGTCGACCTGTTCATCGGCAACGAGTCCCGCGTCCCCCGCGGCGGTGCCGGGGCCGCTGCGTCCGCCGGCGGGTCGTTGTATCCCTCCCGCCTGTTCCGCAACAACCGCGACGGCACGTTCACCGACGTCGCGGCCGAGGTCGGGGTGGCGGTGGTCGGGTTCGTCAAGGGTGTCGTCTGGGGCGACTACGACAACGACGGCCGCCTCGATCTCTACGTGACGCGGCTCCGCCCCGACGAGCCCAATATGCTCTTCCACAACGAGGGGCCCGGCCCCGGCGGCGCGTGGTCGTTCCGCGACACGGCGGCCGAGGCGGGGGTCGAGGGCCCCCCGGTGAGCTTTCCGACGTGGTTCTTCGACTACGACAACGACGGGTGGGAGGACCTCTTCGTCAGCGGGTTCAGCGGGGGGCTGGCCGACGTGGTCCTCGAGCGCCTCGGACAGCCGCACCAGGGCCAGTTGCCGCGCCTCTATCGCAACGACCGCGACGGCACGTTCACCGACGTCACCGCGTCGGTGGGCCTCGACCGGATCATGGTGGGGATGGGGTCGAACTTCGGCGACCTCGACAACGACGGGTTCCTCGACATGTACCTGGGCACCGGGGACCCCGACTACCGCATGCTCATCCCCAACCTGATGTTCCGGAACGCGGGGGGCGCGCGCTTCCAGGACGTCACCTCGTCGGGAGGCTTCGGGCACCTGCAGAAGGGGCACGGGGTGTCGTTCGGAGACGTCGACGCCGACGGCGATCAGGACCTGTACCACGTCTCCGGCGGGGCCTTCGAGGGCGATACCTTCCCGAACGCCCTCTACCTGAACCCCGGCCACGGCAACCGGTGGCTGACCCTGCGGCTCGAGGGAGCGGCCTCGAACCGGGCCGCCATCGGCGCGCGGATCGCGGTGACCGCGGTCACCCCGGACGGCGAGCGGGAGATACACGTGACGGTCGGGGCCGGGGGCAGCTTCGGGGGATCCAGCCTGCAGCAGGAGATCGGGCTCGGGACGGCGACCGCGGTCCGAAGGGTGGCCGTGACCTGGCCGGTGACGGGAGAGACGGACGCGTACCCCGACGTCGCGCTGGACCGCGCGTATCGCGTCCGCGAGGGCGACGCGGCGCTGACCCCGGTCGCGCTCGCCCCTCTCGACCTTGGTGCGGGCGCCGGCGGGTCCGACGCCCTCGCCCCGGTCGATCGCCGCGATCACCGGGCGCGGGGACTGGACGCCGCCGCCGTCGGCGACTGGCCGGAGGCCCTCGCCCGGTTCCGGCAGGCCCTCGCCCTCGCGCCCGGCGACCCCATGCTGAACTGGATGCTGGGGATGGCCCTGTACCTCTCCGGCGATGACGCGGAGACGGCGGTAGCGTACCTCGCGGAGGCGGCGCGACTCGATCCCGCGCTGACGGGGCGGGTCCACCTCACCATCGGCGTCGTGCGCGAGGCGGGCGGCCGCATGGAGGAGGCCATCGGCCATTACACGCTGGCCGCATCGGAGGTTCCCGCGGGCGGGGAGGCGCACTTCCGCCTCGCCGAGGCGCTGCGCCGGTCGGGGCGGGCCGCGGCGTCCCTCGCCTACTACGAGCAGGTCCCCGGCCGCCGCGACGCCCGTTTCGGCGAGGTCCTGGCCCTCGCGAGCCTCGGGCGCTACCGTGACGCGCACGACCGGCTCGCGGCCGGGGTCGAGCGGCATCCCTGGGAGCCCGCGTTCCCCATCGCCCTCGCCCGCCTGCTCGCCGCCGCCCCCGACGACACGTTGCGCGACGGCGCCCGTGCGCTGGCCCTCGCCGAGGCCCTGGCCGAGCGCCTCCGCACCACCGCCGTCGCCGAGACGATGGCGATGGCCCACGCCGAGCTGGGGCAGTTCGCGGGGGCGGTCGAGTGGCAGCGCCTCGCGATGTCCGTCGCGGCCGAGGCGGGGCAGTCGGCGGCGGTGCAGCGCATGTCCGCCAACCTCGCGCGCTATCTCCGCGGCGAGCCCTGCCGTATCCCGTGGCAGGACGATGAACTGGAGTAGGTTCCGTGGCAGCAAGTCTGCATCGACTCATCGTCGATGGAAACCGCCGGATCGACGTCGGTAGCGACCAGCCCTGAGCCCCATGGCTCAGCGCCTCGCCTGCTCGGCGAGCGCCGCGTCGAGCCGGCCCTGCAGATCGGGGTGGTCCGGCGCGATGGCCAGCGCCGCGCGGAACCGGGCGACGGCCTCGTCGAGCCGCCCCTGCAGTTGGAGGGCGGTGCCCAGGTTCGCGTGGGCGTCGACGTGGCCCGGTTCGAGGTCGATGGCGCGGCGGAACTCGACCGTCGCCTCGTCGAGCCGGCCCGCCGAACCGAGCGCAATGCCCAGCCGGTTGTGCAGCTCGGCGGCGACCAGGCCGAGGTCGATGGCCCTGCGCAGGTGCACGATCGCGTCGTCGAGCTCGCCGCCGTCGTGCAGGGCGATGCCCAGGGCCGCGTTGGCCTCGGCCGAGCCGGGGTCGACGTCGAGAGCCCGCCGGAGGCTCGCGACGCCCTCGTCGGCGCGGCCGAGCGCGAGCAGGGCGTTCCCGAGGTTGGAGTGCGCGTCGGCGTCCCCCGGCGCGAGGGCGAGCGCCCGTTCGTAGTGGCCGACGGCCTCGTCGAGGCGCCCCTGGGCGGCGAGGGCGGTGCCGAGGTTGCTGTGGGCGAGGCCGTCGTCGGGGGTCAGCGCGAGCACCTGCCGGTACTGCTCGACGGCCTCGTCGAGCCGGCCCTCCGCCTGCAGCTCGGTCCCCACGTTCAGGGCGGTGATGGCCCGCATGTCGCTCATCGAGAGCACCGGCCAGTTGCAGACGACGAGCAGGCCCGCCGCCGCCGCGCCCGCCCAGGCCGCCTGCCGCGTCCATCCCGTCCGCTTCCCGCGCTTCGCCAGCTCCCACACCGCCGCCGCCCCGGCCGCCGCGAAGAGCATCAGCAGCGGCGCCAGTGGGTGGCGGTAGCGCCCCATCACCGCGAACGCCACCACGCTCGCCGCGTAGGCGGCGAGCATCAGGTGGAACGGCCGCAGCTCCCGGCGCCGGCCCCAGGTCAGGCAGATGCCCGCCACCCCAAGTGGCGCGAGCAGGCCGAAGTGCCAGACGTGGCCGGCGAGGCGGAGCGGGACCGACCAGTCGGCGTGGCTGAGCTGGTCCTCGGTGTCGGCCACCTCCGATCCGTTCAGGGTCAGCAGCACCTTGCGCCCGGTCAGCCGCAGCCAGTCCCCGGGCTGGGTGCGGACGTACTCGAGCGCCCGGCCCGTCCAGTAGCTCGACACCTGCCCCGGGGTCAGCGGCGCCCCGACCTCGCGCTCCGCGATCCGCGTCGCGTCCCGGCGCTCGAACTGGGGGTCGCCGCGCCCCGGCACGAGGGGGCGGTAGGTGCCGTCGGCATCGGGGTTGTTGCCGATGTAGAAGTTCGGTCCGAACTGGGCCGTCGTCAGCAGGAACTCGCCCCCGACCGCCTGGTTCCGCGCCGCCACCGGCAGGAGCACGAGGGCCAGCCCGAGGGTCAAGGCTCCCGCCCGCGCCAGGTGCCGGCGCCCCGTATCGCGCGACACGACGAGCCAGCCCAGCAGCACCGCGGCGAAGACGAGGGCGTTCTCGCGCGTCAGCACGAGGGCGCCGAGCACCACGCCGGGCCACAACCACTCCCGGGGCCGGCCCGGCCCGGTGACGAGCCGGGCGAGCAGGGCGAGGAGGAGACACAGCAGGAACAGGCCCAGCGCGGTCTTCTGGATCAGGCCGTCGAAGAAGATGGCCGGTGCGTAGACGGCCAGCATCGCGCCCGCCACGATGCCCGCCGGCCTCGAGAAAAGCCGGTCCCCGGCTACCGCGAGGAGGGCGCAGGCGGCCGAGCCCAGCACGATCTGGCAGAGGCGCACCGCGAGCAGGCCGGGGCCGAAGAGCGTGTAGACGAGTCCGAGGAAGTACGGATAGAGCGGCGCCTGGTAGAAGGTCTCGCTGCCCATCCAGTCCCCGCCCGCGATCTCCAGGCCCCACGCGTGGTAGCTCTGCGCATCGCCCATCGCGAGGTCGAAGAACGGGGCCGACCGGAGTTGCCAGACGTGGACGAGCCGGACCGCGAGGGCGAGGCCGAAGATGGCGAGCGCGACGCGGCCGAACCCGTCCCCGCCGGACCGGCCCGCGGACCCACGGGTCGGCGTCGCCGGGGCCGATCGGCCTGGAGGCGCTGGCGCGGGGCGTCGTCGTCGTCGGCGTGAGGACATTCTGCAATCGGTCGGCGGGCTCGGAACGGCGCGGCCGGACCGCCTACCGTCGCGGCACGCGCTCCGGAGGCGGCCAGTTCGCGTTGGGGCGCATGAACGGCTCCGGCAGCCGGGGCCGGCCCCCGGCGGGCGGCGTCTCGGGAGAACCGCCAGGAGTGGCTGTCGTCACCGTTCCTGCCGCGCGGGCCGTTGCGCGAGGGCGCGGCGGTACCCGTCGAGCCGCTCGCGGATGACCGCGGCCATGTCGTCCCGGCCCTCGGGTACGAGGCCGAGGGCCGACTCCGCGGTGGCGATGGCGCGATCGAGCCGGCCGGCGGCGGCGTAGGCGGCGGCCAGCACGTCGAGCACCGCCGGCTGGGCCTGATTCGTCAGCGCCGCCGCCCGCTCCGCGAGCGCGACGGCGCGGGCGGGGTCGCGCCGCGCCGGCTCCGGGTGGGCCGCGAGCAGCCACGCCAGCTCGGCCGCCGGCTCGGGGGCGTCCGGGGCGGCCCGGACCGCACGCCGGTACAGCGTGACCGCCTCGTCCAGCGCCCCCTGCATCATCAGCGCGTTGGCGAGGTTGTAGAGCGCCTCACCGTCGTCGGGGCGGATCCCGAGCGACCGCCGGAAGTGCCGCACCGCGTCGCCCATCCGGCCCTGCAGCCGGCGGACGGCGCCGAGGTTGTTGTGGGCGAGGGCGTAGTCGGGGTTCAGCCGCAGCGCCCGCTCGAGGTGGGCGGCCGCCTCGTCGAGCTCGCCCGCCTGCAGGAGCGTCGTGCCGAGGTTGTAGGCGGCGGCCGGCGACCCGGGCTGCAGCCGCGCCGATTCCCGGTAGTGCGCCGCCGCCCTGTCGACCTGCCCGAACTGCAGGTAGAGGGAGGCGACGTCGTCGTGCATCATCACCTGGTCCGGGTCGGCGGCCAGCTCGATCTCGAACCCCACGATGTCCTCCGCGAGCTCCGTCGGCCGCCGGTCGCGGGTCAGGGGGCCGAGGTCGGCGGGGCGGACCGGCACCACCTGGATCCACAGGTCGCCCATCTCGTTCGACGAGTCCTGGCCCCAGGTCACCCGGCGGGGCGGCGTGAACCGGTTGTCGGGGTTGCGGGAGGAGTTGTCGTAGGTGAACTCCATCGCCAGCTCGGTGCCCCGGGGGAGGACGAACGGCGTCTCGTAGCGGTAGAAGTCCTGCCAGTGGAAGTCCCAGTCGTCGATGCGGATGAGGGGCCGGCGGGTCCCGTCGGGCAGGGTGGCGTAGCCCCGCACCTCCTCGGCCAGGTAGTGGGCGTGCGGCTGCACGCCGTGCACCTCGACGTCGACCGGCAGCACGTAGCGGTCCACGCTGCGGTAGTCGGCCGCGCCCGGCGGAATGTCGAGGTCCTGCTTGCCGAGGCGGATCGTGAACGGGACCTTGGTCGGAGCCTGGTCGGTGAAGAAGAAGCCGACGCGCGACCGCACCGGCTGCGGCTCGTCCGTCGGCGTGAGGTGGAGCTCGAGCAGCAGGTCCGAACCGGGGTCCAGGCGCCACGCCATGCCCTCGGCCTCCAGCGGGCGGGCTTGCCCCGGCGTCCAACCGAGGAAATAGCCGAAAGGGAAGCGTGCGTCGAACGGGGTGACGCCCTCGTAGCCGGGCTCGGGGTCCTCGGCGTCGAGCCGCCGGGACGCCGGGGTCGGGTCGATCTTCAGGTTGGCGTGGTGGACGACCCGCGGGTTTCCGGGCTGGAACTCCACGCCCTTCACGTACCGCGTCTCCCGCACCGGGATGGGGACGGCGAACTTGCGGAGAATGTCGTCTCCCTCGCCGCCGGCCCGGAGCAGGTAAGGCTCGGGCATCTCGACGACGAGGTCAGGGGCGCCGAGCCGCCATCCCTCGGCCCGGGCCGTTCCCATTGGCGGCAGCTCCTCCCGATCGCCCTCCGGCGCGCCGGCGTCCACCCAGGCCGCGATGAGGTCGATC
This sequence comes from Vicinamibacterales bacterium, assembly GCA_965207615.1. Lineage (GTDB taxonomy): Bacteria > Acidobacteriota > Vicinamibacteria > Vicinamibacterales > UBA8438 > JAJEEA01. Next base: position 3,481,182 of record CBDBMZ010000003.1, on the reverse strand, counting down.
TCGGCGTCGGTCAGCCGTCGCTCGGCCACGAACGGGCCGCCGTAGCCCGGCTCCGGCTTCCACGGCGGCATCGAGCGGGTGCGGACCGACTGCCGGATCGCACGCGCCCAGGGCCGGACCTCGTGGTAGGCGAGCACGCTGAACGGCGCGACGCCGCCGGGCTGGTGGCAGGTGGCGCAACGCGCCCGCAGGAGGGGTGCGATCCGCCGGGTGAAGGTGACGTCTCCGGGGGCGGGCTGCTCCCGGGCCGCGAGGGGGCCGCCCCTGACCGGTGCCTCGCCGCCGCCCGCCGTGCCGCCGGCCGCTGCGAGCCACGCGCCCAGGGCCGCCCCGATCACACGACGCCTCGCCCCGCGGTGGAGACCGGTGGTGCGGAACCAGTCCGGCATGCCGAGCCCAGTGTAGCAGACCGGTCCGGCCCCTCGGGACCCCTCCGCGGGTCGGCAACGACACGGGGCGAGATTCTTGTTGACCCGCGGACGACAAACGAGTAGTGTGCTCCGTTAATTGCAGGTTAACCGGGGGCTCTGGGCACTTCAGCGGCCACCGGGACACGAGGATTTCGGCGGTGGAAGCGTCGCCGTCGGCGATGGGAGAGGGCGCGTTGCGGCTTCCGGCGACCGGAAGTGCTCTGGCGGCTTTCGGGGCGTTCGGCGCCACCAAATCGTTGGATGAGACTCCAGCGTTTTGGATTGGTTGTCGGGCTCTGCGCCGAGAATGCGCCTGTACATACGCGGATCGTGAAGCTCGGGTTCCGTCAAGTGAACGGCACGGTGCTTGCTTATAGAGGGGGCGGCACCGGTTCCACGGGCGTCCGGAGCAGCTTTCGGTTGCGTCGTGGGGTCCCAGCCCGGCGGCCTGGGTGCAAACGGTGGATACGGCTCTCGGAGGAGGTTCTGGATAATGCGTAAGCGTCTTGTTTTCGGTTGCGTGCTTGCGGCGGTGGTGGCGCTCGGCTCGCCCCAGCCGGCGTCGGCGCAGGTGGGCGGAGACCTGGCGGTCGGGTACTCTTTCCTGTCGAACGACCAGCTTGCCGCGAATGCCGGGAGCCTGCCCTTCGGCTTCTTCTTCGACACGTCGTACCAGGTCAACGAGGGCCTGTCGCTAGCCCTCGACGTGAACGGGCACTTCCGGCGGGGCATCGACCCGCATTCGATGTACTCCGGCGGCCCGAACGACATGCCGGTGCGGCCCAACCCGAACCAGGATTTCCAGGCGCTCTCGTTCAACAGGCCCGAGGAGGAGTACTGCTCGCCCATCCTGACCGTCTGCCACGTGAACATCCAGACCGCCAGCGTCGTCGGCGGTCCGCGGTTCCATATGCAGGCGGGGGGGGTGCGGCCGTACTTCCATGCCCTGTTCGGGATGGCGCGGTCGTTGCGCAAGATCGGCTTCTTCGCGCACACGGCGAGCCACTGGGCGATCCAGCCGGGGGGCGGGGTCGACATCGACATGACCCCGAACACCGCGTTCCGCATCCAGGCGGACTACCGCCTGACGATGTATCCCAACGAGGATGCCCAGAACGACTTGTCGGGGACGTCGTCGCTGGTGAACCCGGGCGGCGAGGACTTCAAGGAGTTCGCGGTCTCGTTCGGCTTCGTCGTGAGGCTCGGCGACCGGCGCAACTGACCGTGCCGGTGCACCGCAGGCAAGAGGTTTCGGCGTCGTTCGGCGTGGATTTCGGTCGGCGTTTACAGGAGTTGAACAGCAACAGATGGCTCACTGGTTGTCTCTGATTCAGGAGGTGCACGCATGAGGTTGGGTAGGTTCCTTGCGGTCGTGGCAGCGGTTCTGCTGCTCGCGCCCGCGGTTGCCGTGGCGCAGAGCTCGATTGCGGGCGCGGTCACGGACGACACCGGGGGCGTGCTCCCCGGTGTGACGGTCGAGGCGTCGAGCGACGTCCTGATCGAGGGGTCGCGTGTCGTCTTCACCGACGGCACCGGCGCCTACAACATCATCGACCTGCGCCCGGGCGAGTACACCGTCGTGTTCACCCTGCCCGGGTTCGGCACCCTGGTGCGCGACCAGCTCATTCTCGGCGCCGACGTGACCATGCCGCTCGACGCGGTGATGTCCGTCGGCTCGGTCGAGGAGACCATCACGGTCTCCGGCGAGACCCCGGTCGTCGACGTGCAGCAGGTGCAGCGCATCGAGGTCATGACCCGCGAGACGCAGGAGTCGATTCCGACCGGCCGCAGCATGTGGTCGTACGCCCTGCTGATTCCGGGCGTCAAGGTCCACAAGCCGGACGTGGGCGGCACCGCCGGGGTGCAGCAGTCCGAGATGATGGGCCGCGGCCTCGACGCCGCCCACACGACCATCGAGGTCGACGGGATGATGATCAACACGATGATCAGCGACGGCCGGTACCAGGCCTACCTGAACCCGATGCTGGCGGCGGAGACGTCGTACACGACGGCGGGTCAGGGGGCCGAGACCCAGAACGGCGGCCTGCGCATCAACATGATCCCGAACGAGGGCGGCAACCAGTTCAGCGGGAACTGGTTCACGGGCTTCACGCCGGGCACCTGGCAGGCCGACAACCTGGGCGTTGCGGCGGATGGCATGAGCGCGTCCAACCAGTTCGCCTATGACCAGGGCCTCCGGAATCCGACCGGCGTCAGCCTCATCTACGACAACAACGGGGCCATCGGCGGCCCGGTGTTCCGCGACCGGCTGTGGTTCTTCTCGACGGGCCGGTGGAACGGGGTCAACAACGAGATCACCAACAGCATCAACTCCGACTACACGCAGGCGCTGGACAACAACACCATCCACAGCGCGAACGTGCGGCTGACGTGGCAGATGACGCAGCAGCACAAGATCTCGGCGATGTTCGACAAGGTGCGGAAGCGCCGGTTCAGCCAGCACGGCACGGGCACCGACCTGGAGACGGCGGCATCGTCGTGGACGTCTCCGCACTACGACACCGGGACGGCGAAGTGGACGGGGACGTTGTCGAACCGGATGCTGGCCGAGTTCGGGTTCTCGCTGATCTACGAGGACTGGGACCCCGGCTACTACCGGTACCGCGAAGACGGCAACCTGATCTTCCAGGACAAGCCGGACGCGTCGGCGCTGGCGACCTGTTACGAGACGCCGTGCTATCCCGAGGTCGGCTCGGCCCGCCACCTGGCGCAGATGTCGCCGGCCATGGGCGGCGACCCCTGGTACACCCAGGTTCCCATCCGGGACGGCCGGCTGGGCCTGCTCTACGGCGCCAAGGACGGGGGCGAGAACAACAACTACACCCACCGCTGGGCGTATCAGAGCGCGGTGTCCTACGTCACCGGTTCGCACAGCTTCAAGGTCGGGATGAACTTCACGAACGGCCGCAACCGGCACACGACCAACAGCAACGGGAATCTGCGCCTCACCTACGACGACGGTGCGAACCCCCAGGGCATGCTCCTCCAGAACTCGCCGATCCCCGTCGGCCGGTTGGACTGGTTCAACTGCGACCATCCGCAAGCGGTCGCGAACGTGGACGCCGGCACGACGCAGGGGAACTGCGGCCTGCTCGGCACGCCTGACAACGTCCGCGTCTACAACCACCCGTCCAACCTGACCTACCAGTTGGACTACAACGGCGGCTTCTACGCGCAGGACTCGTGGACCATCGACCAGTTGACCCTCAACTACGGCATGCGGGTCGACTTCGCCGGCGTTTCGGTGCCCGAGGCGCCGAAGGGCGCGGGGCGGTTCGTGCCCGCGCAGCTCCAGCCGTCGCGCGGCGGGGCCGGTGACCCGATGCCCACGTGGGGGCCCGACATCTCGCCGCGTCTGAGTGTGGCCTACGACGTGTTCGGCGACGCCCGGACGGCGCTGAAGTTCGGCTGGAACAAGTACGTGCGCGACGTCGGCGGCGAGATCATCCGCCGCTACCCGTACGGGGCCTCCAGCTCGGACGACCGCGACTGGTTCGACTGCCACATTCGCGACATCGGCGGCGGCACCGGCGCGTGCACGGGGCTCGACCCCTACGGGAGCAACTACGACGGCATCGCCCAGAACTGGGAGATCGGCCCTCGCTCGTCGGATACCTTCGGGTCGCTCATCGATCCCACCCGCTCGCCCGACCTGAACAACTTCGCGCGCGAGTACAACCGCATCTGGACCGTGGGCATCCAGCAGGAGATCATCCCGGGGCTGTCGATGAGCGGCGAGTACCGCCAGCGCACGTACCACAACACCTGGGGCAGCGACAACCCGAACTGGACGTTCGACAACTACACCGCGCTCGATGTCGCACGTCCGTACCCGTACGTGGGCTCCTTCAGCGTCTACAACATCGATCCGGACGTGCGCACCAGCACGTCGGGCATCGTCGACCGGACCCGCGGCCCCGGCTACAGCAACGTCTACAAGGGCTTCGAGCTGAGCATACAGGGCCGGCTGGCCGGCGGCGGCACCCTGTTCGGCGGCTGGTCGATGGAGGACACGGGCCGGACGTCCATCTACACCTACGACCGGTGGGGCGGCGGCGGCAGCCGGTACGGCGGCGAGGTCAACAACTGCTCGGACATCCTCGAGCGGCAAGACGAGCCGAACTGGCAGCGGTTCTGCGACGCCGGCACGTACCCGCGGCCGTTCCGGAACGAGTTCAAGCTGTCGGGCACGCAGCCGTTCTCGCTGCCGCTCGTCGGCGACCTGCAGCTCGGCGCGTCGCTGCAGGCGTATCCGGGCGGTCTCGGCGACTGGGGCGGCCTGCAGGAAGGCCTCTACATCCACCGCTCGTCCACCAACGACCTGTACCGGACCTACACGCCGGATCTGTTCGATCCGAACGGCACCGGCGCGTGCATGGCCCCGTGCATGCTCGGAGCCGCAATCGTGCCGGACCAGTTCACCACGGTGGGGCGCGGCTCGACCAACCAGTACTTCCCGATGATCCCGATCAACAGCGTGAAGTTCCAGCCCTACTGGACGCAGCTCGACGTGAACGTCCAGAAGGTGTTCAACATCGGGAGCTGGCGCTACGACGCGCGTTTCTCGTTCTACAACGCCCTGAACAACGGCGTGACCCTCGACCACGGGGGCTCGCGGAACGCGCGGGGCAGCACCGGGGCGACCTACCAGGCCCTGACGCAATGGGAGCGCGCGAACCGGATGCTCGAAGGCCGCGTCATCCAGTTCGCGGTCACCGCCCGCTTCTAGCGCGCGGTCACGTCGACGGCCTGCTCGTCGGACGGGCGGGCCGTCGATAATCCTGCCTCTGTCGCGGAGCCGGGAGAGAGCCTTCTCTCCCGGCTCCGTTTTTTCGTCTGCGCCACCGAACCAACGATCGGCGTACCCCTCGTATCTCGGGGTTGCCGTTGCGCGTTCGGCCCACCACGGCCCGCCTTATCGGCGGCGCCTTGTGTGCTAAGCTGGCGGCGTGAGCGGGCGGGAGTGCGGTCTTCCCGTCAGCCGGATGTCGGCGCGTTCCGGGGCAAACGCCGCTCCCGACGACTCCCTCCGCGGGCGGAGGAGTCGGGCAGGGGCGGGGTGCGGACCTGCGGCCACGGCGGGGTTGGATGAGGCTTGAGCTGGCACGCCGGGCGGCGGTTCGATGGAGACTGCCGGTCTGCGGAATCGCCCTCCTCGCGGCGGCTTGCGGCCGGCCCGCGGAATCCGAGCCGGGCCCTTCCGTCGATGCGGCCCCCGCGGCCGGGACCGCGGCCGGGGAGGCGTGGTTCACGGACCGTGCGGCGGCGGCGGGCATCGACTTCGTCCACTTCAACGGCATGTCCGGCGAGTACTACTTCAACGAGGTCCTCGGATCGGGCGGCGCCCTGTTCGACTTCGACAATGACGGCGACCTCGACGTCTATCTGCTGCAGGGGCAGATGCTCGGACCCGGTCGGACGCTGGACGACGCCCTGTTCCCTCCGGCCGCGGGGCGGCCGCCGACCGACCGCCTCTTCCGGAACGATCTCGAAGTCGACCCGAGCGGCATCCGCGTGCTGCGCTTCACCGACGTGACCGCGGGCAGCGGCCTCGACGTCTCCTCCTATGGCATGGGGGTGGCCGCCGGCGATTTCGACAACGACGGCTGGACCGACCTCTACCGCACCCGGCAGGGGGCGAACCAGCTCTTCCGGAACGACGGCGACGGCACCTTCACCGACGTCGGCGCGGCCAGCGGCACCGACGACCCCCTCTGGGGCGTGGCCGCCTCCTTCGTCGACGCGGACCACGACGGCTGGCTCGACCTCTACGTCGGCAACTATGTCGTCTACGAGCCGGGAGACGGCGACCGGTGCCGGACGGCGACCGACGAGCCGAGCTACTGCGCGCCGCAGAGCTACCTGTACCAGCCGGACCGCCTCTATCGGAACCGCGGTGACGGCACGTTCGCCGACGTGACGGCGGAGGCGGGCATCGACAGGATGTACGGCCCCGCCCTCGGCGTGGTCGCCGCGGACGTGAACGCGGACGGCCTCGTCGACATCTACGTCGCCAACGACGGCGAGCCCAACCAGTTGTGGATCAACGAGGGTGGGTGGCGCTTCCGGGACGACGCGCTTCTCGCCGGCGTGGCCGTCAACGCGGTCGGGGCGGCGGAAGCGAGCATGGGCGTCGACGTGGGCGACGGCGACGGCGACGGCGACGGCGACCTGTTCATGACCCACGTCAGCGCCGAGACGAACACGTTCTACGTCAACGACGGCTCGGGCTTCTTCGCCGACCGGAGCGCCGAGGCCGGGCTCGGGGCGCCCAGCCTGCCGTACACCGGCTTCGGCGCGGCGTGGTTCGACGCCGACAACGACACGTGGCTCGACGCCCTCGTCGTCAACGGGGCGGTGCGGACCATCGAGGCCCTCGCCCGTGTCGACGACCCCTTCCCGCTGCACGAGCCCAATCAGCTCTTCCACAATCTCGGCGGCGGACGCTTCGAGGACGCCTCCGCCCGCGCCGGCGAGGTCTTCGCGCTCTCCGAGGTCAGCCGCGGGGCCGCCTTCGGCGACGTCGACAACGACGGCGACGTCGACGTGCTGGTGACCAACAACAACGGGCCGGCGCGCCTCCTGATCAACGAGGTCGGCCATCGGCGGCATTGGCTGGGGCTTCGCCTCGTCGGCGGGCCCGAGGCGCCGCGGGACATGCTGGGGGCGCGCGTCGCGGTCTTCCCGGCCGGCGGCGGGCCGCCTCTCTGGCGCCGCGCGCGCGCCGACGGCAGCTACGCCTCCGCCAACGATCCGCGCGTGCTGGTCGGTCTCGGCGAGGCGGCCGCGGTGGAGCGGGTGCGGGTGATCTGGCCGAGCGGGGGAGTCGAGGAATGGACCGGCGTCGAGATCGACGGCTGGACGACGCTGGCGGAGGGTACGGGCACAGGCGGGAGTTCGCGATGAAGGTCAAGCAGTCGCTTCGGTTCGCGGCGGGCGAATCCCGGGCGCGGGGCGGCGCGGGGTTTCGCCACGGGCTTCCGGTGACGACCCTGTGGTCCGGGCTGCTGTCGTGCGTCGTGCTCACGGCCGGCCTCGTCGCCGGATGCGGATCGCCTCCCGCCGCCGTCGATGACGCCGAGATTCTGCCGGTGGAGCTGCCCGACCTCTCGGGCATGCACGAGTCGGTCCAGGAGCAGCTTCGCGACGCCCACCGGGCGTTGGAGTCCGGTTCCTCGTCGCGGCCCGGCGAGCTCGCCGACGCCTACGGCCGCCTCGGCATGCTCCTGGTGGCCGGCGAGTACTTCGAAGCTGCGGAGGCCTGCCTGCTTAATGCGCGTCGGCTGGCGCCGGAGAGGTTCCGGTGGGCCTACTACCTGGGCCATCTCTACGAGCGGCGCGGAGACCTGGAAGAGGCCGCCGAGGCCTTCGAGCGGGCGCACGACCAGCGCCCGCTCGATTTTGCCACGCTGTTCTGGCTGATCAACGTCAACGTCGACCTGGGCCGTTGGGATGCCGTGCAACCGCTGCTCGAACAGGCGCGGGCGCTCCAGCCGGCCTCGGAGGCGATGCGGTTTCAGCTCGGACGGGCGGCCCTCGCGGCCGGAGACCACGCGGCCGCCGTCGATCACCTGGAAGCCGTCCTGCGGCAGAACCCCGCCGCCACTATCGTGCACTACCCGCTCGGCATGGCCTACCGCGGCCTAGGCGACCTCGAGACGGCCCGTCAACACCTGGATCGGAGCGGCGGGCGCACGGACGGCGGCTACTCCGCCGGGGTTGGGGTCTCCATGTCGGATCCGCTGCTGGAGGAGCTGCGGAACGCCCTTCGCAGCCCGCAGCGCCACCGGACCCTGGCCCTGCAGGCCGACGCCAACGGCGACCGGGAAGAGGCGGCCCGCCAGTTCCGCCTCGCCCTCGAGCTGGAGCCCGGGGACGCCGACCTGCAGCTCAGCCTCGGCATGGCCCTCGACCGGGCCGGGCGCGCCCGCGAGGCCCTCTTCGAGCTCGAGGCCGCCCTCCGGCTCGACCCGCGGTCGGCCCAGGCCAACTACATGATCGGGACCATCTTCGAACGGGCGGGCCGGGACGCGGACGCGATGGGACGCTACGCCGCCGCCGCCGAGCTCGCCCCGGAGTCGGTGGAGGCGCGGCTTCGCCTGGCCGACGCCTACGGCCGGACGGCGCGCGGGGACGAAGCGCTCGCGCACTATCGGCGTGTGCTCGAGGTCTCTCCCGATTCCGTCGCGGGCCATTTCGGCGAGGCCGTGGCCCTGGTCCGCCTGGGCCGCCACCGCGAGGCGCGGGACCGGCTCGCGGGGGCGCGCGAGCGCCATCCCGGCCAGCCCGTTTTCGCGATGGCCCTGGCCCGCCTGCTCGCCGCGTCTCCCGACCCCGGCGTGCGGAACGGACAAGGGGCCGCCGCCCTCGCCGAGACCCTCGTCGCCACCGTCAAGACCACCGCCGCGGCGGAGACGATGGCCATGGCCCTGGCCGAGGTCGGCCAGTTCGCCGGCGCTGCGGAGTGGCAACGCCTCGCCATCGACGTGGCCCGCGACGCCGGGCGCAGCGACCTGGCGCAACCGATGTCCGCCAACCTGGCCTCGTACATGCGCGGAGAGCCCAGCCGGACCCCCTGGCGCGACGACGAGCCCGAGTTCCGCCCCGGCCTTCCGGTGGAGCCGGGCCTGCTGGGACCGTGACGACCCGGCCGGCGCGCGGTTCTCCGTCGGGAGCCGGATTGCGCGCCCCGCCGGCCGGCGACCGGCCCAAATCCCGTCCCGCCGCTTCTCAGCGCAGTCCCAGGTCCTGCAGCCCGCCGCGCGCCTCCGCGTGATCGGGATCGAGCCGCAGGGCTTCCCGGAACGCGCGCACCGCCGCGCCCCGCGCGCCCGCCGCGGCGAGCGCAAGGCCCAGGTTCGCGTGGGCGTCCGCGTTCTCGGGGTCGACCGCGACCACGCGCTCGAAGTGGCGGGCGGCCTCGTCCATCCGGCCCTGACCGGCCAGGACCACCCCCAGGTTGTTGAGCGTCTCCAGGTGGTTGGGATTGTGGTCGAGGGCCCGTCGGTACTCGGCGATGGCGTCGCCCGGCCGACCGGCCCGATCGAGGACCAGTCCGAGCTCGTAGCGGGTGGGCGCGTTGTCGAGGCCCTCGAGCGCCTGGCGCAGGATCTCCTCGGCCTCCCCGTAGCGCCCGAGGCCGGACAGGCACCGGCCGATGTCGGCGAGCACGCCGTAGTCTTCGGGCCGCTCGCGCCGGCGGCGCTCCAGGAGCGCCAGCGCCTCCTCGTAGCGCCGGAGCAGGCGGAACGTCGCGGCCAGCTCGGCGAGGGCGACGGGGTGGTCGGGGTCGACCTCGAGGGCGCGGTGAATGAGGTGCTCGCGCCAGGCGGCGTTCGTCGCGAGGTCGGCGGTGGCGGCCTGCTGGAGGAGGAACGTCGTGCTCCGCGATTCCCGGACCAGGGCTTCGGACAGCGGGTCGAGATACGACTCGTACTGTGGCAGCCGGTCGGCGGCGCGGAGCGCCCTCGCCGCATCGTCCATCCGGCCGAGCGTCGCGTAGGCGTCGCCGAGCAGCCGGAAGGCGGGGCCGAAACCGGGTGCTCCCGCCGTCACCTCTTCCAGGCGGTCGGCGGCGGCTTGCGCGTTGCCCTGCACGAGCGCGACACGGGCGAGGCCGAGCGCGGCGTACGCGGACACGGGTGCGCCCGGCACGCGCGCCGGCGGGGCGGCGGGGGCGCCGCCCTCCGCCCGTGCCGCTTCGCCGGCCGACGGCGCCGGCTCCGCCAGCGGCAGGGTGCGCCGCCACGCCTCGGCGGCGCGGTCGTAGCGTCCCGCCTTGAACTCCGCCTCCCCGAGTCGCCACCAGGCGGGACCGAAGTCGGGCGCGGCCGCGACCACCCGGCGCATCCCGTCGGCAAGCTCGTCGGTGTCGCCGCGGGTCCCGGCGGCCAGGGCCCGATAGTAGGTCCAGCGCCACGCGTGGCCGCTCAGCGCCTCGGCCGCGGCGTAGGTGCGGTCCGCTTCTTCCAGGAACAGGTCGGCGTGGTAGGCGAGGCCGAGCGCGCCCACCGCGTCGGCGGAGGTCGGCCGGTCGCGCGCGGCGCGGTCCGCCGCCTCGAGATGCTCGCGTAGCGCCGGCGGCCGGCCCGACAGCTCGGGAAGGGTGGGAAGCCGCCCCGCGTGGATCGCCCGTCTCGCCTGGGAGACGCCCGCGAAGAGCACGACGGCGGCGACGGTGGCGACGGCGGCCCACGCCAGCCATCGGCGCCGGGGTGGTTTTGGACGGCCGGCCGTGGCGGGAGGTCGGGCCGGCGGGGGCGCCGGGCCGCTCGCGTCCCCTCGAGCGGCCGGCCCGGTGGTCGCCCGGGGGGGCGCTTCGGCGGGTGTGGCGGCTTCCGGGAGCGCGGCTGCGGGAAAACGCCCATCCGCGGCCGCCCGGGTGGGCCGTTCCGCCCGCGCCGGGTCGTGGCGAGGAGACGTGTCGCCGGTACGGCCGGGCGCTGCCGCGGCGCCCCGGCGCTTGTCACGGCGCCGGCGGGCCACCGTTGCTCCAGACCGTCACCCGCGACATGCGGTCGTAGGGGCCGCTGATGTGCATGCCGCCGGTGACGAGATCGGCGTCGCCGTCGCCGTCGAGGTCGCCGGCGGCCAGGGTGATGAGGTGGGTCGGCGAGCGCGCGATGCGGTGCATCGCGAACTGCATCCGCCCGTTGTTCTCGAGCCACACGAGGCTGTGGGCCGACTCGTCGTCCCACGCGTTGTAGGCGCTGACCACCGCCACGTCGAGGTCGCCGTCGCCGTCGAGGTCGGCGGCCTGCGGGCTCGACGCCCCCTGGAGATCCGCGATGCGGTGCGGCTCGAACTGCATGCCGCCCCGGTTCTCCAGCCACTGCACGCCGTGCCACGGGCGGCTGTTGGCGGGGGCGTAGTCGAACGCGTCGCCGTTGCTGTGCAGGATGTCGGGGTCCCCGTCCCGATCGAGATCGACGAGGGTGATCCAGCTCGATCCGAAGTCCGGGTTCGTGGTGCCCCAGAGCAGCCGCGGCCTCAGTTCGGGGCCGGGAAAGGCCCAGATCTCCTCCCACTCCTGGCTGACGAGGGCCACGATGTCGCGGGCGCCGTCGTCGTCGAGGTCGGCGGCGATGGCGTTGACGGCGCCCGAGAACCGCTGCAGCACGTGGGCCTCGAACGCCCAGCCACCCCGGTTCTCCAGCCACAGCGTCTCGCCGCGGTCGTAGCCGAAGGCGGCCACCGCGAGGTCGAGGTCGCCGTCGCCGTCGAGGTCGCCGGCCCGCACGTCGGCGACCCGCGGGATGCCCTCGGCCGCGACGCGGCTCGTGAAGCGCTGTTCCCCGTCGTTCTCGAGGACCACCACCGAGCCGATGCGCAGATCGCTCGGGAAGAGCTCGCCGAGGCTCGCGACGAGCAGGTCGAGGTCGCCGTCGCCGTCGAAGTCGGTCGGCTCCACGTGGGCGGGAGCGCGGATGTCCTCGGTGACGGGCTCCTCGGTCCAGGTCCCGGCCGGGTGCTGGCGGATCCAGGCGACCCGGTTCCGGATCGCGTCGCAGGCCAGGATGTCCGGCAGGCCGTCGGCGTCGAGGTCGACGATGGTGACGTGCGCAATCTGGGGCCGCTCGCCGTCGCCGCGCGGCTCGCCGACCGGCCGCGGCGTGAAGAAGTCCGACGGCGCCCCCTCGGGCAGGATGGCGGCGCGCGCGTCGCCCGCCGTCCCCGGGTCGGCCGCGCCGCCGCACGCCCACGCCACCGCGCAGAGCAGACCGGCCCCCACGCCGCGGACGACGGCGGGCGGGACGAGCGCCCTTGCCCTGGCAGCCCGTGGTGGAACCCCGCGTTGCACCGAGAGCCGCGAGGCGCGGGATGCATCGCTGCTCGAATGCAGCGGGGACTTCCACCACGGGCTGCCAGCCGGATAGCGTGACACGGAATTCGACTATATCAGACGCGCGGGACGGGTCTCTTTCCGCGGCCACTGTCCCCACAGGGTCGTCCGGCCACCCCGACTCCCGGGCTGCCGCCGCCCGGATTGCGGGGGAGCGGACGCGCGGGCGAGAGCCGGGCTCGCCGGGGGCGTCGCCCGCGATCCGGCGTCCTGCCGCGGGCCGGCCGGGACCCCCGGGTGGTCCTGGCCCCGGGGCGGGCTGTCGTATAATCGCCCGCGACAACTTCCGCAGCAGCAATGCTCTCGAATCCTGCCGCCCGACCGGCATCCCCCGGGTGCTGCTCCAGATTGCGCCGTGACCGGATCCTGTCGCTGGTGGCGGGAGCGCTCGCCCCTGATCGGACGGCGCCGCCGCCCGCCATCGTCATGGCCGGCCGCCGCCTGCACGTCGCCGTCGGCGGTGCGCTGCTCGCCGCCCTCTGGGCGTGCTCCCCGGGGGGCGACGTCGACGGTCTCCGCCTGGCCGCGGAAGGGGGGGACGTCGAGGCCCAGCTCGAGCTCGGGTCGATGTACGACGAGGGCCGCGGGGTATCCGAGGACGACGCCGAGGCGGCGCGGTGGTTCCGGATGGCGGCCGAGCAGGGGCTCGCCGCCGCCCAGGGCCGGCTGGGCGAGATGTACGCGGAGGGCCTCGGGGTCCCCCGCAGCGGTGCGGAGGCGGCGCGGTGGCTCCGCCTCGCGGCCGAGCAGGGGCTCGTCGCCGCCCAGGGTCGGCTCGGGGCGCTCTACGCCGGGGGCGGCGGGGTGGGGCGGGACGACGCCGAGGCGCTGCGGTGGCTCCGGCTCGCGGCCGACCAGGGGGACGCCCGGGCCCAGGGTCAGCTCGGCGCGATGTACGCGGGCGGGCGCGGCGTCCCGCAGGACGATTCGGAGGCGGCCCGGCTGATTCGGCTCGCGGCCGACCAGGGGCTGGCCGAGGCGCAGAGCCGGCTGGGGATGTTGTACGCGGGCGGGCGCGGCGTCCCGCAGGACGATTCGGAGGCGGTCCGGCTGACTCGGCTCGCGGCGGACCAGGGCCTCGCCGAGGCGCAGGGCCAGCTCGGGTTGCTCTACGCCGACGGGCGCGGGGTGCCGCGGGATCTCGCGGAGGCCGTGCGCTGGTACCGGCTCGCGGCCGATCAGGGCGACGCGCAGGCCCAGGTGAACCTGGGTTTCGCGTACGGCGAGGGCCGCGGAGTCGCCCAGGACGACGCCGAGGCGGTGCGGTGGCTCCGGCTTGCGGCGGAGCAGGGCCACGCCATCGCCCAGGGACAACTGGGCACCATGTACCTCGTCGGCGGCGGGGTTTCCCCGGACGAGGCGGAAGCCGCGCGCTGGATCCGGCTCGCGGCCGATCAGGGCCTCGCCGAGGCGCAGTTCCAGCTGGGGATCCTCCACGCCCAGGGCGGCGGCGTGCCCCAGGACGACGCGGAGTCGGCGCGGTGGTTCCGCCTCGCGGCGGAGCAGGGGCACCCCCAGGCGCAGGGCAGCCTCGGGGCGATGCACGCGGCGGGCCTCGGCATGCCGCAGGACTTTGGGGAGGCAGTGCGGTGGTTCCGGCTCGCGGCCGATCAGGGCGACCCTCAGGCGCAGGCGAACCTCGGGGCGATGTACGCCGAAGGGCGCGGCGTCGGGCGGGACCCGGCGGAGGCCCTGCGGTGGTTCCGTCGCGCCACCGAACAGGGACATCCCCAGGCGCAGTACTACCTCGGGCTCGCCTACCTCGAGGGCAGCGGGGTGGGGCAGGACGACGTAGAGGCGGTGCGGCTGATTCGCCTCGCCGCCGACCAGGGATACCCCGACGCGCAGTTCTATCTCGGGTTCGCCTATACGGAGGGTCGCGGAGTTCCCCGGGACGAGGCCGAGTCGGTGCGGTGGGTGCGCCTGGCCGCCGAGCAGGGACACCCCTTCGCGCAGGGCGAGCTCGGCCGCCTGCACGCCGAGGGCCGCGGCGTCGAGCGTGATCTCGTGGCCGCCCTCACCTGGCTCAGCCTCGCCGCCCTGCAGGTTCCCGGGGCGGAGGGCGCCGCCATCGCCCAGGCGCGCGACGGCGTCGCTGCGGGGATGACGGCCGAGCAGATCGCCCGGGCGGAGGCGAACGTGCGGGCGCGTTTGAGCGGAAGCGCCGGGGGTCCGTAACGGTTCGCGGCTGCGCTGCCCGGCTCTCGCGGGGCGCCGGCGCGGACCCAAGCCCGCTGGGCGCCGGTGGCCGAAGGGACTCGATCAGGAAGGGCCTTCCGCGGCGCCACCGCCGTCGGCTTCCGGAGCGCGCTCGCGCCGCTCGAGACCGCGGAACCGTTCCCGCACGCGCCGGTCGAGATCGCCGATCTGCTGCGATGTCTGGGCGTTGAGCACCGCGACCTGGGCATCGACGCGGCCGAGCCGGTCGTCGAGCCCGGCCACCCGGGCGTCGAGGTCGCTCACCCGGCCGTCGAGCCCTTCGAGCCGCGTGTCGAGTCCGCTCAGGCTGTTGCCGAGGCCGTCGAGCCGGTTGTCGAGGGCGTCCAGGCGGGTATCGAGGCCGTCGAGCCGGTTGTCGAGGGCGTCCAGGCGGCGGTCGAGGCCGTCGAGGCGGACGTTCCCGGGGCTTGCGGGATCGTTCAGCCGCTCGTCCACGTGTTCGGACGTCGTCCTGGCGAGGGCGCCGCGGATGCGGCCCGTGACCCACGCCTCGATGATGAACAGCAGGACGACGAGATTGGCGATGCCGACCAGCACATCCATGGGCCAATCATAACCGAGGCGGCGCGACCCGCGCTCGCGTCGGGGTCCTCGCTGGCGCGAGGCTCCTGCCGCGCAAGCCCCCCGGTCGCCGTCTACGGCTCGGACTCCGGCTCCGAAAGCGCGAAGACGAACAGGTTGTTGCCGTTGCTCGGGCGCAGCTCCGGCGTCAGTTGGAGAAAGCTGCGGGTCGTGGCGGCGCCGCCGGTGCCCACCGCGACGTACTGGCGTCCGTCCACCGCGAAGCTGACGGGGAAGCCGCTGACCGGCGAGCCGAGGTTGATCTCCCACAGCACCTCGCCGGTCTCGTGGTCGAACGCGCGGAACCGTCCGTTCGCGTCGCCGCCGAAGACGAGGCCGCCGCCGGTCGCGACCAGGGACAGGGTCGCGGCCCGCTGCTGGTGCAGCCAGCGGGTCTCGCCGGTCTCGGCCGAGATCGCGTACACGGCGCCGAGCTGCTCGCTGCCCGGCGCGTGCTCGTGACGCACCGCCAGCGCGTAGATGCGGTGCGAGGCGTCGGGGGAGGTGGTCGCGAGCAGCCGCTGGCACATGTTGCGCATCGGCATGTACAGGGTGTTCGTCAGGGGGCTGTAGGCGCCCGCCTCCCAGTCCTTGCCGCCGTGCATGTTGGGGCACGCCAGCACCGTCTGGCCCTCCGCCGTGAAGATCACCTCCGCGTTCTCGGTCACCGCCCCGGTCGCCCCGTCGATGTGGTCGATGACGTTCTGGGCCACGGTGGGGGTGGCCCACAGGAACTCGCCGGTCTCGCGGTCGAGGGTGTAGACGAGGCCGGTCTTGCCGGGGATGCCGGTCATCACCTTCCGCACCTCGCCCGGCCGGATGCGCGGGTTGATCCAGCTCACCGCGTCGGCATCCGGCGCCACCGCGGTGTCGACGAGGATGCGCTCGAAGGGGTGGTCGAGGTCCCAGTGGTCGTTCATGTGCTGGTAGAACCAGCGGATCTCGCCGGTCTCGACGTCGAGGGCCAGCGTCGAGTTGTGGTAGAGGTGGGTGTTCTCGACCCCGCCGAGCATGAACTTCGGGGCCGGCGAGGTGACCGAGGTGCCCTGGTAGATGAGCCGCAGATCGGGGTCGTAGCTCGCCGGCATCCACGTGCCGACGTGCACGCGCTCCTCGTAGGGCACGCCGCCCCACGTCTCGTCGCCCGGCTCCCCGGGGGCCGGCACCGTGCGTCGCCGCCACAGCTCCTCGCCGGTGCGGGCGTCGTGGGCCACGATGACGCACGACTCGGGTCCTCCGCGTGGCCGGCAGCTTCGGCCCGAGATGACCCGGCCGTCGGCGATGATGGGGCCCGAGCTGTGGCCGGCTGGGGTTTCCCGGTAGTCGAAGATCCGTGTCTCCCATGCGATCTCGCCGGTCTCGGCGTCGAGGGCGAACGCGTAGTTGTCGTCGCTCGTATTGATGATGAAGCGACCGTAGATGGCGATGTTGCGGTTGTTGCGGGCGTTGCCGCCGACGAAGTCGTAGACGTCGTCGGGCAGGTTCCGGCGGTGCTGCCAGATCAGGTCGCCGGTCACCGCGTCGATGGCCTCGATGACGTCGCTGGCCTGTGGCATGTAGAGGACGCCGCCGTAGGCGAGGGGCGTGCCTTCCTGCCGCCCCGGCGCGAGGGCGCGCGACCACACCATGCGCAGGTCGCCCACGTTGCCGCGGTCGATCTGGTCCAGCGGGCTGTAGCCCCAACAGCCAAATTCAGGCTGGCCAGAACCGTCCGGCGCCGTCCATGCTGGTCCGTAAAGTGCTGAATAATAGTTGATTACTGCCGGATATCCGGATCTTGACGAGGTCCGATCCGTCCGGTAAAATCTACCTGTTTCCGCCATCAGATACGGGGAAAAGTGGTAGGCCATGACGCTCGAATCCAGGACCCCGAAGACCAAGCCGCGCGGCCGGCACCCCCGGCACGCGCTCTCCTCTACCTTCGTCCGTAACGTAGCACAAGCCGGCCGCTACTGCGACGGCGACGGCCTCTACCTCGAGGTCCAGCCCACCGGCACCCGCAGCTGGGTCCAGCGCCTCGCGATCCGCGGGCGCCGCCGCGAGCTCGGGCTCGGCGGCTTCCCCCTCGTCCCCCTCAAGGAGGCCCGCGCCCAGGCCCTCGCCAACCGCAGGCTCGCCCGCGCCGGCGGCGACCCCCTCGCCGAGAAGCGCCGCCTCAAGAGCATGCCGACCTTCACGGACGCCGCCGAGCGGGTCTGGAACCAGATGCGGCGGGGCTGGCGCGACCAGAGGCACGCCCGCGACTGGCTGTCGAGCCTGACCCGCTTCGCCGTGCCGCACCTCGGCCACCTGCCGGTGGGCGAGGTCACCAGCGCCGACGTGGTCGAGACGCTACGGCCGGTCTGGCACGCCCGACCGTCGACGGCGCGGCGGGTCCGCCAGCGCATCGGCACCGTCATGGAGTGGGCGGTGGCGATGGGGCATCGCGACGACAACCCGTGTGACCGCATCGGGCCGGCGCTCGGCCCGCAGGGGGACCTGGTGCGGCACATGCGGGCGCTGCCGCACGGCGAGGTCGCGGGAGCCATCGAGCGGATCCGCACGTCGCGGGCGTGGGCCGGGGCGAAGCTGGCGTTCGAGTTCCTCGTGTTGACCGCGGCGCGGTCCGGCGAGGTCCGCGGGGCGCGATGGGACGAGATGGACACGGAGGCCCACGTGTGGATCGTTCCGGCGACACGGATGAAGATGAAGCGCGAGCACCGGGTTCCCCTGTGCCGGCGCGCTCTGGACATCCTCGACGCGGCGCGGACGCTCGTCGGCGGCGATGGCGTGCTCGTCTTCCCGAGCGTCAGCGGCAAGCGCTTGCATGACATGGCGCTGTCGGGGCTGCTGAAGAACCAGAAGGTCGCGGCCGTTCCGCACGGCTTCCGCTCGTCGTTCCGGGACTGGGCGGCCGAGGAGACGGACCACCCGCGGGAGGTGATCGAGGCGGCGCTGGCGCACGTGGTCCAGAACAAGGTCGAGGCGGCCTACGCGAGGTCGGACCTGTTCGCACGCCGCCGGCGGCTGATGGACGACTGGTCGGCCTATCTCGCGGCAACCCCTCGTGCCCGCTGACGACCTCCGGAAAAACGGGCCCGGCCGGGGGCACAGGAGGGGCAGGCTGATATGGTGCCACCCCTCTGCCCCAGCCGGACGTCGGCGGCGCGCTGTGCGCGCCAGACCGTTGCCGCGCGGAGCGCGGCAACGGCGACGAGGAGTCCAGTCTGACAAGGACCCACACCACCACGCGAGGCAGGACGCCTGGGCGGGGCGTGGCCGGTCCGGGTGCTCTCGGGGGGGCATTCCCTCGCCAGCACCGTCTCGATCGGCTTGGCCGGCTCGGTCGGACGCGCCGCCGGTCGTCGGCGGGCGACCTGTTGCACGCGGCTACTTCGAGCTCGCGGTCGGTGGATGGCGGATCGTGCGAAGAGCGCTGGGCGTCAGGAACCTTGAGCAAGTCCATGCCGGTCATGCGGACGGCCTGCCGCACCGGGACGTGGCGGCGGCGACTCGCGACGGTGCGGCCGTACAGCGCGGCCGAGGTCGTGAAGCTGGCGTCCTGATGGTGGCTCGGCAGGTCGAGGCACGCGTGGTACGATGGACACGTCGGCCTACGTGTGGTCCGTTCTGGCGACGCGGACGAAGGCGAACCGCGAGCGCACCGGCTCCCCTCATGGTGTCTCCTGAGAACACGAATGCGCATGGGTAGATTGACTCCGTTGGGCGTCTACATTATTTCACTTGCCAGTGACCCGATCCATGGTAGTCATCGACTTGACCCAACTACCACGTCCAGCGCGACCCTGATTTCACGCCCCTCCATCTCAAACTACTGGCAGATAGTCACTTAACCCAGGCTGACCCACAGTTTGGGTCACGACCCGTACGAAGGACCCACACCTGAGCGACCCCGCTACGTACTACTCTTTCTGACCCGGAGCGTGAAACCAAGGTGTCACTTCCGGGTCAGCACCGCGGGGTCGCTCAGGCTGGACTTGTCCGCTCTGCGGAAGTTGGGGAATGTGGTAATGCCCGACAACGGCCCGGGGCCCCGGTACCGAGGCGACCACCCGACACCGCACCGCCTTGACGGCGGACGACCGGCGCCAGGTCGAGGAGCTCACGGTGCGCTGGCGGCACAACGTCCCGGCGCGAGTGGAACGTCTCGCGAGGCGTCTGGGCCGGACAGCGGCGACGGCCCGGATCAGCTTCTCCCGTCGGCCAGCTCCGCGAAGATGCGGAACACGAGGTGGCCACGCGCGGTCGTGGTGTCGATCTGCGCCCTCGTCGCTGGCGACCAGGCCCACGCCGCGGGCCGACAGGTTCCGCACGGTGTCGACCAGGCGGGCGAGGTTCCGGCCGAGGCGGTCGAGCTTCCAGACCACGAGGACATCGCCCTTCCGCAGGGCGGCGTAGGCGGCTGTCGATCCCAGGACGTCCTCGCGGCGAGCGTTGCCGTCCGGCGCGGGCTCGGCGTCTTCGGCACGGTGTCCCAGCGAGTCGTCCGTTGCCGGCGCGAGTTCGCCATCCGGCTGGCCCTCGCCACGCGGGGCGGCATCGTCCGCCACGTGTGCGCACAGAGGCTACGGCCCGTCGCCGCGGGTCTGGCCGCCGGCCTCGTCCTGGCCCTCGCCGCCGCCCAGCGCGTGGTCGTGTGGGCCGGGGCCGCCGGCCTCGCGGCGCGGCCTCCTGGAGGGTCTGATCGACAGCGTGCGCGTGTGGCTCGTCGGCGTCAAGGCGCATCCATCCGTCCCCGCTTTCGCGGCGCTCTACGGCCTTCACGCCACCTCCGCGCACGTGCGTCCAGACTTGATCGCCCGGCCGTCCTGCACGCCCGCGCCCTCACGGCCTTCACGCCACCTCCGCGCACGTGCGTCCAGACTGGCTCCTGTAGGCCATGCCCAATCCTGACCCACTACATATTGTGGTCGACGAACTACACAGAATCGTCACTCTCCAACGGCCGTTGACAGAAGCGCCCCTGGAGCGCCCCTTGGGGGTTTGACTCTGACGCCGATTGCGTGTACCAAAGCTTCGTAGGCGGTGGCGTACGGCGGCGGACGTCTGACGACAAGGAATTTGTTGGATGCCCCCCCCCCCCCCCCCCCCTTGCGGAACGCCAAGTCGCCCGAGTTCCGCCTCACGGCCTGCCAGCGTGAGCGTCCGCCAGCCGCGGCGGCATTTCCGGCGCACCCGGCCCGCGGTCCTATGCTGCGTGTGGCTCTGCCACGCCGCCGCCGCCGCCGCGCAGAACCCGGTGGTCACCTTCAGCCATGGGAGTGCGTCGCTGAGCGAAAGCGAGACAACAATCAGCGGCACAGTGACCGCGAACCCGCCGCCGCAGACTACCCTCACGGTGCGCTATAGCGTGACGGACTTTCGGGACTTCGTGACGGCCAGCCACGAGGGCGACAAGACCGTCACCTTCAGTGCCCATCAGGCCACGGCGCAGTTGACCGTGCCGATCGTTAACGACCTGACGGACGAGCCGAACGGCGACGTGCAGGTGGCCCTGAAGACCGGCTCGGGCTACACCCTTGGTTCCGCGACAGGTACCACGTTCAAAGTGGTGGACAACGACTCGACATCGGTGCGACTACGGCGTACGGGCCCGGAGGACATCGACGAAGGCGAAGAGACGACGTTCACGGTGACGCTCGGCCGCAAACTGGTGGCGGGCGAGACGGTGACCGCACCGCTCACCGTGGCCGCCAAGTACGCCATCCGGCGTAAATCGGTGACCGACGACGATTACAGCATCACGCTGAAGAGCGGCAGCGGCGTCAGTCTCATCACGTCGACCCCGTACACCGCCGCCCAGCCCGCGGTGACGTTCACCGGCAGCGACACGGGCACGGTGCAGGTCGCGACGCTGACGCTGGCGGCGATGGCCGACGGCGTCGACGAGAACTCCTTCGAGACGCTGGCGGTCGGCCTCGGCACGGTGACGAGCAACCTCGACCGGCTTGCAACAGGCACCGGCACGACGGGTACCGCGGCCAGCGGGAGCGGATCGGTGGTGATCTGGAGCTACGACACGACGGTTGTCTCCATCGCGGCCGGCGCGGCGCCGGTGACCGAGGGCGCGAACGCCAGCTTCACCGTCAGCGCCGACCCGCCGCCGGTGGTGGATCTGGTCGTGGACCTGAAGGTGACCGACCACCCCGGCAGTGACTTCGTGGCCGCGGAGGACGAGGGCGCGAAGACGGTGACCATCGCCGCTGGCGGCGCCTCGGCGACCTACACGGTGGCGACGCAGGCCGACAGTATCGACGAACCGAACGGCGTGGCGGAGGTAATGCTGGTAGGGACTATCCGCTACAACGTACGGTCGCCGCACACGGTGGGCGTGGATGTGAACGACGACGACGCAACGTCGGTGACGTTGGCGGGGGCGGCGGGCGACGTCACCGAGGGCGGCGCCAAGTCGATCACGCTGACGCTGGGCCGGGGCCTGGTGTCGGGCGAGGTGCTGGCGGTACCGCTGACCTTCGGCGGCACGGCGACGCGGGGCACCGACTACACCGTGAGCGGGGCGAGCGGGACCGGGCTGAGCTACCAGAACCTGAACAGCGGCAGCGCCGGCGTCACCTTCACCGGCCCGGCCTCGGGCGCGACCGCCACGGTGGCCACGCTCACCCTGACCGCCGAGACGGACCAGGCGGCCGAGCCGGCCGGCGAGACCGTCGACATCGGCCTGGGCACCCTGAACGCGAGCACCGGGACCGGGCTGGGCGGCGGGGCCAGCGGCACCGACAACCTGGCATCGTTCAGCATCGAGGATCCTCCGGGCAACGCCGTGAACCTCTCGGTCAGTGCCAGCGGCGCCGCGAGTGAGGGCGGCGCCGCGCTGACCGTCACCGCGACCCTGGACCGCGCCAACGCTTCCGGCGCCGCGATCAGCATCCCCATCCAGGTGCGCACGACCGGCACCACCGCGCAGGCCTCGGACTACACGGTCGCGTCGAGCATCGGCATCGCGGACGACGCCCTAAGCGGCTCGACCTCGTTCACGGTGACCGACGACCGGATTGACGAGGACACCGAGAAGGTCGTGTTGGAGTTGGGAGCCGCGCTGCCGACAGGTGTCGTCCCGGGCACCACGACAGCCGTCACCGTCACCATCGCGGACAACGACACGGCTGGCCTGGTGCTCTCGCCCACCTCGCTGGGAGTGGCCGAAGGCGACGACGCGAGCTACACCGTCAAGCTCGCCACCGAGCCGACGAGCACGGTGACCGTGACGATTACCGGGCAGTCGGGCACCGACCTGACGCTGGGCGATGCGAGCCTCGAGTTCACGACTTCGACCTGGAACGACGCGCAGACGGTGACGGTCGACGCCGGCGAGGACCCCGACGCGGCCGCTGACACGGCGACGCTCACGCACGAGGCCTCGGGGGGCGGCTACAACGGTGTCTCGGCGGACCTTGCGGTCACGGTGACCGACAACGACAGGCCCGGTCTGGTCTTGTCGTCGACCTCGCTGGATGTGGACGAGGGCGACGACGCGAGCTACACGGTGAAGCTCGCCACCGAGCCGACCGGCACGGTGACGGTGGCTATCGCGGTGTCGGCGGGCACCGACCTGACACTGGACGATACGAGCCTGGAGTTCACGACCTCCACCTGGAACGATGCGCAGACGGTGACGGTCGCCGCCGGCGAGGACGCCGACACCACCGACGACACGGCGACGCTGACGCACACCGCCTCGGGGGGCGGCTACTCGGTGACGGCGAGCCTTGCGGTGACGGTGACCGACGACGACACGCTGCCGGTGGTCTCGTTCGCCTCGTCGTCGTCGAGCGCGGGCGAGGCGGCCGGCACGCGCAACGTGACGGTGAACCTGTCGCCGGCGCCGACCGCCGCCACGACCTCGCTGAGCTACACGGTGGGCGGCACGGCGACGGCGGGCAGCGACTTCAGCATCGCCGGCTCGGGGACGCTGTCGGTCTCGTCGGGGGCGACGACGGCGAGCATCCCGGTGGCGATTACCGACGACACGGCGGACGAGAGCAACGAGACGGTCCTGCTGACGCTGACGGCGGGCAGCGGTTACACGCTGGGGAGCCCGAGCAGCCATGCTCTGACGATCGTGGACGACGACGGCACGGGGCCGCCGGCGGTGAGCCTGTCGATTTCGCCGAATCCGGTGACCGAAGGCAGTGCGGTGACGGTGACCGCGCGGCTGTCCGAGGCGCTGTCGAACAGCGTGACGATTCCGCTGGCGCTGACGGCGGGGACCGCCGAGGCGGGCGACTACGGCTCGCTGGCGAGCATCGCCATCAGCGGCGGACAGACCACCGGCACGGGCACGGTGACGACCGCGCAGGACGACGACACCGCCGACGAGACGTTCACCGTGGCCCTTGGGACGCTGCCGTCCGACGTGACGGCGGGCACCCCGTCGTCGGTCCAGGTAACGATCCGCGACGGCGGCACGTCGCTGGTGGGGACCCCGTCGGTGACGCTGTCGGCCTCGCCGAACCCGGTGACCGAAGGCAGTGCGGTGATGGTGACGGCGCGGCTGTCCGCGGCGTTGTCGAGCAGCGTGACGATTCCGCTGGCGCTGACGGCGGGGACGGCGGAGGCTAGCGACTACGGCTCGCTGGCGAGCATCGCCATCAGCGGCGGACAGACCGTCGGCACGGGCACGGTGACGACGGCCCAGGACGCCGACACCGCCGACGAGACGTTCACGGTGGCGCTGGGCACGCTGCCGTCCGACGTGACGGCGGGCACCCCGTCGTCGGTCCAGGTGACGATCCGAGACGACGACGGTCCGCGGACGATGCCGTCAGTCAGCATAGCGAACGCGGCGCCTATGGAGGAGGGGCACGACGCTCGGTTCATCGTGACGTTGAGTGCGGTGAGCCCGCAGATGGTGACGGTATCGTATGCGACGCGGGACGGCACGGCGGCGGCTGGTTCGGACTACCGGGCCATGGAGGGCACGCTCCGATTCTCGCCGGGCGTCCGGCGCCGGACGGTACTCGTGCCGACGATGGACGACGAGGAAGACGAGCCGGCCGAGACGTTCATGTTGGAGCTGAGCAACCCGACCGGGGCGACACTGGCGAAACGCATGGGGATGGCCACGCTCAACGACAATGACGACGCCGTCAACCGTCCTCCCATGGCGAGGGCGTCGTGCGAGCCCTGCTCCGTGCCGCCGGGCGGCGCGGTCCGCCTGACCGCAACGGCGTCGGACCCCGACGGCGATCCGCTGACCTATGTCTGGAGCGCGTCGGCGGGCCGGTTCGCCGGATCGACCCGCAGGTCGACCGCGCGCTGGACGGCGCCCGCCGAGACGGGGCGCGTGACGATCCGCGTCCGGGTCTCCGACGGGGCGGGTGGTTCGGTTTCGGCCGCCGTCACCGTACAGGTGGTCAACCGGGCGCCGACGTTCGAGCGGTCGGTCTACCGTTTCGAGCTGGCCGAGAACCTGGACGGCCGCCGGCGACCGGTCGATCTCGGTCAGGTGGCGGCGGAGGACCCCGCCGGCGACGGGTTGACCTACGAGGTGGCCTCCGGCGACCGGGAGCGCTTCCGGATAGGGGCGCGGGACGGCGCGCTGCGATATGTCGGCCCGGGCGAGGACTTCGAGACGGAGCCGAACCGGCACGAGTTGACGGTGCGCGCGCGGGACTCCTCCGGAGCGGAGGCCGAGACGCGGGTCGTGGTAGCGGTGGGCGACGTCAACGAGGGCCCGGCGGCCGCGGACGACACGGCCGAGACGTTGGAAGACCAAGCGGTGACGGTGGACGTGCTGGCGAACGACACCGACCCGGACGGCGACGGCCTGCGCGTCGAGTCGGTGTCGTCGGCGGCGCACGGGACGACGCGCGTCGCCTCGGGCGGGGGCGTGACCTATACGCCGGCAGCGCAGTACCACGGTGTCGACCGGTTCACCTACGTCGTCTCGGACGGCGACGGCCTGACGGCGACGGCGGCCGTCGAGGTGACGGTGCGGTCGGCCAACGATGCGCCGGCGGCCGTCGGGGTCATCCCGGATCAGTCGCTCGACGCGACCGTCGGTCCGGTGGACGTGGTCCTGGCGCCGTTCTTCGACGATGCGGACGGGGACACGCTGACCTACCGAGCGTTGTCCTCCGACCCGGACGTGGCGACGGTCCTGGTCAGCGGGGCGATGCTGACGCTGACGCCGGCGGCGCATGGGACAGCGACGGTGACGGTGACGGCGGAGGACCCGGGCGGGCTGACGGCGGTGCAGACGTTCGCCGTGGGGGTGGACAACCGGCTGGAGCGCGCCGGGCTGGGCAACACGCTGGCGGCGATGGCGCGCTCGCATCTGGCGAGCGCACGGATGACGCTGGGGCGCCGGATGACGGCGGGCGGCAACGAGGGGTCGCGGCTGACGGTGATGGGGCGCGCGGTGCCGTTGGGGAAGGCGGCGGCCCGCCGGGCGGCCGAGCAGATGGCGACGGGCTGGCTGTCGAGCGCCGCGTGGTCCGGCATGTCCGCGCAGGGTCCTGGCAGCTCCCCCTTCGGCGCGGCGGGCGCGGCGCCGGGGTTCGGGGCGTATCCGGCGGGCGGCATCGGCGGGCCGGCGCCGGGCGGGCCGGCCCTGGGAGGCCTTGGGCTTGGAGGTCCCATGGCGGTCGGGATGCCGCCGGCCTCGACCGGGGGGCTGCCCGGCTTCGGGGGGTTCGGCGGCGGCTCGGACGCGCTGCTGCGCGGCACGGAGTTCGAGCTGGCGCTGGGCGGCGGCGAGGCGCGCTCGGGCGGACGCTGGAGCGTGTGGGGCCAGGGCGACGTCCAGGCGTTCCAGGGCGCGCCGGCGGCGCTCGGCGACGAGGCCGGCTACGCTGGCGACGTGTGGACCAGCTACCTCGGCGTGGACGCGCGGTTGACCGATCGCTGGCTCGTGGGCATGGCGGTCTCGCGCAGCGCCGGCGACGCCGACTGGCAGGTGGGCGCATCGCGCGGACGGCTGCGGACGAATCTGACGGCGCTGCACCCGTACGTGCAGTGGTCGGACGGGACCAGGTCGGTGTGGGCGATGGCCGGCGGCGGCTGGGGCGATGGCGGCGCTGGCGAAGGCGAGGCCGAGAACCTGCGCGAGGCAACCGGCCGCGTGAGCGCGAGCGGGCTCGGTCTGCGTCTCGGTCTCGTCGAGTACCGGGAGCGGGTGGGCGAGGCCGGGTTCGGGCTGCGGGCCGATGCGGCGTGGGCGGAGCTTCGGACCGCCGACGGCCCCGAGGCCGTCGACGGACTCCTGGCGACGGTCAATCAGCAACGCCTCGGGGTGGAGATAGCGCGGCGAGGGCGTCTGGGCGCGCTGGCCTTGCAGCCTTTCGGCGAGGCGCACCTGCGGCGGGACGGCGGCGCCGGGCAGGTCGGGACGGGCCTGGAGGTGGCCTTCGGCCTCGGGCTCACCGGCGGCCCTGTACGACTCGACGTGCAGGGCCGCGCGCTGGCCGTGCACTCGGCGGTCGGCTACCGGGAACGGGGCGCGAGCTTGACGCTGACGGTCGGCGGACAGGAGCGCGAAGGGCTGTCGCTGTCGGTGTCGCCACGCTGGGGCGACGCCGCGTCGGGGGCCGGCGCGCTGTGGCAGGAGGAGGTCTACCGCCACTACCTGCCCGAGACGGCGCAGGATGCGTTCGCGGTGGACGCACGCGGGGGCTACGGCATGCGGCTGCCGAACGACGGCCTGCTGACGTGGTTCGGCAGCTACAGCCACTCGCCCCACGGCCGCAGCTTCGTGGTCGGGGGCAGCATCGACGGACTGGTCGATGCGCTGCTGCGCCGGGCGTAAAGGCGGCCGTCCGACGCGTCGCGCGGTGCTTTCCGTCCAGCAGCAAGGAAGGCAGGAGGTTGACGGGTGGGCAGTCCAGAACGATGCGGTACGTGCCGCAGCTCCGAACCGACACCGTTTCCGCACATGGCAACGGCGCTGGCGGTGACCGTCCTCGGGGTCGCGCTTCCGGCCGCGGCCGTCGCGCAGGACGATGCGGCGTCCGACCGACGCGCGCTGGAGGCGTTCTACGACGCGACCGGCGGCGACAACTGGCGGAACAACACGAACTGGAAGACGGATGCGCCCCTCGACGAATGGCACGGCGTACGGACGTACGGCACCGGGCGAGTTGTGGAGCTTGCCCTCGAACTCAACGGGTTGGTGGGTGAGCTTCCACCCGAGTTGGGGAACCTGACGAAACTTTGGGGGCTGCATATCGCGCAGGAGGCGCTGGTCGGCCCCATCCCGCCCGAGTGGGAGAACCTCAAGAGTCTCGTGGCTTTGGCTCTCACGCAGAACGAACTGAGCGGGCCGATCCCGCCCTGGCTGGGTAACCTGCCCGACCTCCGTTCTTTGCAGCTCTACGACAACGACTTCAGCGGCCCGATCCCGCCCGAACTGGGGAACCTGACGAAGCTCGAACATGTAGAGTTCGAGCGGAACGAGTTGACGGGCCCGATCCCGCCCGAGCTGGGGAACCTGACGAAGCTCGACTACCTGGACCTGAACTCCAACGACCTCTCGGGTCCGATTCCGGCCGAGCTGGAGGACTTGCCGAACCTGAAGCTCCTGGATCTGTCCTACAACTGGAAGCTCTCGGGGCCGCTTCCGTCCGGCCTGTCCGACCTGCCTCTCGACGAACTCGGACTCTGGGTGACCGGGGCCTGTGCGCCCGCCGCCTGGCGGGACTGGCTGGCGACAATCAGTTTCTTCCTGGGCCGCCTGTGCGGGGCGGATAGCGACGTGACCATCGACGTGGCAGTCTTCTACACGCCGGGCGCGCGCGAAGCGGCGGGCGGCGCGGCCGCCATCGAGGCGGTGATCGACCTCATGGTCGCGGAGACCAACGACGCCTACGCGGCGAGCGGGGTGCGGCAGCGTCTGGCCCTGGTGGCCCGGTCCGAGGTGCCGTACGTCGAGACACATGGCAATCAGGATCTGAGACGTCTCGAAGACCCGTCAGACGGCCACCTGGACGAGGTGCACGCCATACGCGACCGGGTCGGGGCGGACCTCGTACACCTGATCGTCAGCGACTACGGCGGCCTGTGCGGCGTCGCCTGGATCGGCGAGCCTTTCGGCATCACCTACCACGTCTGCGGCGGCCACACCTTCGCGCACGAGCTCGGGCACAACATGGGAATGTTCCACGACCGTTTCCAGGCCCAGACGAACGAGAGCGGGGCGTTTTCGAACCCGGCCTACGGGTACGTGAACCGGCGGATGTTCGAGGCGGGCTCGCCGGCGTCCAGCCGGTGGACGACGATCATGGCCTACGATCGTCATTGTCGGCTGTTCGACATCGGTTGCTCGGCGTTGCTGCGCTTCTCGAACCCGCGGCATCGCCACCTCGGCGACCCGTTGGGCGTCGAGCACGGGGCCGGCGTGTCGGCGCTGGACGGTCCCGCCGACGCGGCGGCGGTCCTCAATGCGACGGGAGCAGTCGTGGCCGCGTGGCGCGACCGCCCTTCCGACGGCGTCAACCGGCCACCGGTGACGGTGGGGAAGCTGCCGGACCGGCGGCTGGCGTCGGCCGGAAGCGAGCTCGAGCTGATGGTGTCGCAGGCGTTCGACGACCCGGACGGCGACCCGCTGGTCCATGCGGCGCGGTCCTCGGACTCGCAGGTGGTGCAGGTCGAGGCGTCAGGCGACCGGGTGACTCTGAAGGCGGTCCGGAAGGGGGAGGCGACGGTCAGGGTGACGGCGACCGATACGGGCGGACTGAGCGCTTCGCACTTGTTCTCGACGACCGTGGAACGGGATGCCGCCGACCCGACCGCCGGAGCCACGCCGGACCGGGCGGTGCTCGAGACGCTCTTCGAGTCGGCCGGCGGCCGGGATTGGAGGAACCGCACCAACTGGAGGACGTCGGCCCCGCTGGGCGAGTGGTACGGGGTGACGACGAACGCCGAAGGCCGGGTGACGCATCTGGATCTCTTCGGGAACAGGTTGCGGGGTCCGATCCCGGCCGAACTGGGCGGCCTGGAGCATCTCGAGGAGCTGAATCTCGGCCGGAACGGGTTGCGGGGTCCGATCCCGGCCGAACTGGGCGGCCTGGAGCGCCTCTCGGAGCTGTTTCTCTATGAGAACGAGTTGACAGGTGCGATCCCGGCCGAACTGGGGCGCTTGGCGAACCTCGTGGTTCTGTACCTTAATCGCAACGCGTTGACCGGCCCCATCCCGGCCTCGCTGGGGGACTTGGCGAACCTGCAACTCCTGTTGCTCCAGGAGAACGCGTTGACCGCGGTCCCGGCCGAACTGGGCCGATTGGAGAAACTCGTGGACCTGGATCTGTCCCGCAACGACCTGCGCGGGGCCGTTCCGGCCTCGCTGGGGCGCCTGAAGAACCTGCACGCCCTGAACCTGTCCCACAACTGGGGGCTGTCGGGCACGCTCCCGGCCGGTTTGCGCGAGTCGCTTCTCGAGGAGCTGGACGTCTTCGTGACCCGCACGTGCGTCCCGACCGCCTGGCGGGAGTGGCTGGCGACGATCGTGTTCTTCGGGTCTCCATGCGGGGAGGAGCCGGCGACCATCGACGTGGCCGTCGTCTATACGCCGGGCGCGAGGGAGAAGGCGGGCGGCACGGCCGCCATCGAGACCGAGATAGATCTCATGGTCGCGGAGACCAACGAGGTTTACCGCACGAGCGGGGTCCGCCACCGTCTGGCTCTGGTGGCCCGCTCCGAGGTTGCGCATGCCGAGACGGGCGGCGGCCGCGACCTCGAGCACCTGGCCGATCCGTCGGACGGCGTTCTCGACGAGGCGCACGACCTGCGGGAGCGCAGCGGCGCCGACCTCCTGCACCTGATCGTGGCACGCCCCTACGATGTCTGCGGCATCGCCCAGGTTCCGGCGCCTTACGGCGATCCGGGTCCTTTCGGCATCACGCTCCTCGAGTGCGGCGGCCTCGTCTTCGCGCACGAGCTGGGTCACAACATGGGACTGCGTCACGACCGCTTCCAGGTGGTGGCCGGCGGCGAGCTCGGCCGCGTGTACTCGCACCCGGCGTACGGCTACGTGAACCACCGTGCGTCGGAGGACAGCCCACCGTTGAGCCGCTGGCGGACCATCATGTCCTACGGCTCGCAGTGCCGGCAGTTCGACACCGCCTGCGTCGAGTTGCCGCGGTTCTCGAATCCGCGGCAGCGCTTCGCCGGCGACCCGCTGGGCGTCGCCCACGGCTCTGCCGGATCCGGGCTGACGGGCGCCTCCGATGCCGCGGCGGTCCTCAACGCCACGGGTCCGGCGGTGGCGGCGTGGCGGGACCGCGCCCGGCGCCCCAACCGTCCGCCGACGGCGGTGGGGACCTTGCCGGACCGCACGATGACCCTGAACGCCGTGTTGAACGTGGACGTGTCGTCGGCGTTCGTCGACCCCGATGGCGACCCCCTGATCTACGCGGCTTCGTCGTCCGCGCCGGGTGTAGCGGCGGCGCGGACGGCGGCCGCCCGCGTGACCGTGACGGCGATGGGCGCCGGTCGGGCGACTATCGAGGTGACGGCGACCGACCCCGGCGGGCTGAGTGCGACGCAGTCGTTTGGGGTCAGGATCCGGGTGTCCCCACCCTTCACGGACGACCCGATCATCCCGGGTGTGACGCCGGTCCGGGCCGTCCACTTCACCGAGTTGCGGGGGCGGATCGACGGTCTGCGGCGGCGGTCGGGGCTCGCGGCGTACCGCTGGACGGACCCGGCCCTCAGGGCGGGGGTGACGCCGGTCAGGCTCGCGCATCTGCTTGACCTGCGGGCGGCGCTGGCCGGCGCGTATGCGTCGGCGGGGCGTCCGGTCCCCCGGTGGAGCGACGCTGCGCCGGTGGGCGATGCGACACCGATCCGGGCGGCCCATCTGACGGAGCTCCGGGCCGCGGTAGTCGCGCTGGAGTGACGCGGCCGCAGGTATCGCCCGCGCGTGGGATCGGGCCACGACCCCGCAGGGCGTGGCTCTGGCCAAGGCAGGAGGGTCGGGACATGGATCGGGTCGAGTACGCCAAGTGTCGTCTGAACGCGATGTTGCGCCCGTTCGAGGCAGCCGCGGCGGTGCTGCTGGCGGTGCTCGGGGTTGGCGAGGCGGCGGGTCAGCCCGGTGGTCTCTTCCGGGCCGTGCAGCCGTCGGCGGCGGGGGTCGTCGCTCCGGATTCTCCGAGAGCCGACGATTCCGTGACGCTGCGTCGTCGTCTGGTCGCCATCGACTTCGCCCAGTTGACGCCGCCGGCGGGCGTGGCGGCCGAGAGCGCCGCCGTGGCGCCGTCGGGGGTGCTGCGGCTGAACCTCTTCGACGACGCCGTGTTCAGGGGCGTCGTCGAGCGGGTGGCGCCGACCTTCTCGGGTGGCTATTCCCTGTCGGGCCGGCTGGCGGGTGTCGAGATGGGCACGGTGACGCTGGTGGTGAACGGCGAGGTCATCGCTGGCACCGTCCGGACACCGGAAGGCGTCTATCGAGTCCGGCCGGCGGGTGGCGGTCTCCACGCCGTCAGCGAGATCGATCCCTCGCGGCTGCCCCCGTTGGGCGAACCTGTTCCACTCCGGCGGGAGGAAGTCGATCGAATCCGTTGAGCTTTGGGTCCGAGAACCGCCCGATCAGATTGCCGACCCGCAGTGGCCGTACGCGGGCTTTCCTCCTCCTCCTCGGGCGACTTGACGAACTTCCCGCGTCCGCGTGTCCGCGTGTCCGCGTGTCCGCGTTGTAACCGTTCGGTCAACCCGGTATCCAGCGTTCCGGCAGTCCGGCAAGCATCGTCGAACAGCGGGCCGATCCGGTCCGGGCGCCCTCCCTGCACAGGGACATCGACCGGTGCTGGCCCTCGACAACGCCAGCGTCCGGTTGGCCCGCTCCCCACGTCCATACCGGCTTCGCCGAACGGTTACTCCGCGTTGGGCTTCCTCGGTCCGCAGGAATCCGATTCAGAAGGTGGGAAGCAACGAGGGGAAGAAAAGTCAGAGAGCCCCCTAAAGCGTTTGTAATCAGCTCGTTATGAGGCATCTGCTTCGGAAGCCCCAACCGTCGAGGGTGCGTCGCCACATGAGCCAGTCCCCGGGGGCGGGGGCCTGGAGCATCGCGTCGCTGACCGGGACGAACCCCTCGGGGGGCGGGGTCTGACCGGTCGCGGGCGCCGCCGGCGTCACGCAGGCGGCGGCGAGGGCGATGAGAATCGCGCGGCAGAGCCGCGTGCGCGGGAAGTCGAGCCGGCCCGCGCACGGATTCCAGGTCGAACGAGTCCGACGGGTCGTCGTTGTCGAGGCCATGGCCATCAACCGTAACACGTTCGCGAGCGGCTCGGACGGCCCGGGCGCGACCGTGCCTCCGCTTGGTCGAAAGCCCGCGAGCGATTAGCATAGGACTGGAAGGAGCGCTCTCGTGGGTCTCACCGATCGGCTGTTCGGCCGGAAACCGAAGGAAGATGCTCCCGATCCCCTTGCCGACCTGGTCCTCGGGAAGCTGAAGGTCGGCTATCTGGTCGACTACGACCTCCGGACCTGGAAGGTGACCGGCTATTCCCGCTACCGGTTCTCGGGCCTCGACGACGACCTCGAGGAGTGGGAGCTGACGACTAGCGGCGAGCAGCGCTACCTCGAGCGGGCCGGCGACGCCTGGTCGCTGTCGCGCCGCATCGCCGTCGGCGACATCGCCGGCGACGTCCGGCGGCACATCCTCGACCACGACGACCCGCCGGAGCGTATCGTCTTCGAGGGCGCCGAGTACCGCCTCGACGCCTCCTACGCGGGGCACATGTTCCCCGACGGGGCCGGGGCCGGCGAGCCGTTGGTCCGCTGGGAGTTCGCCGACGAGGCCGAGACCGCCTTCGTCGGCGTCGAGCAGTGGGGCGAGACGGAGTTCACGGCGGCGGCCGGCCGCGTGGTCGAGGACTACCAGTTCACCCACATCCTGCCCGGGAGTCCGGAATGAACCCCCTCTGCCGCCGAATGGCGACACCCCCGCGGATTGGAAGCCGGCGCGCGGCGCCGGGCGTTCTCGGCGAAGCCTGTCGCTCCACTCCGTCCGGCCGGGCGCCCGCGTGGCGGGGCGCAACGGCGGCGCTCCTCGCGTCCGCCCTGCTCGCCGCCGGGTCCTGCGCCACGCAGACCCCCCTCGAACGCCTCGAGCAGGAGCTCGAGCGCTTCCCCGAGTACTCGGTGGTGCTCCAGGACATGAGCGACGAGGGCTTCGGATACGCCCACCAGTACCGGGTCGTGGTCGGCGAGCCCCAGGCGGGCTCGGAGGGGCCGGTCCACCGCGAAGCGGTCCTAGACTGGCTGGAGGTCGATTCCGGGACCTACGACCGCTACCGGTCGTCGCTCGGCATGGTGGTCCTGTCGAAGGGTCCCGACGGGGCCGTCGATCAGGGCGAGCATCCACCCGGCTACCAGCAGGTGGGGGACGAGCGGTACGGGCAGTGGCGCGATGACGGGGGCGGCCGCTCGTTCTGGGAGTTCTACGGCCAGTACGCCCTCCTGAGCAACCTCATCGGCGGCTTCGGGCGCCCCATCTACCGCGACGACTGGGACGGCTACCGGGACGCGCGGAGCCGGGGCCAGACCTACTATGGACCCGGGGGCGGCGTGTACGGCACCAACGGGTCCACCACCCGGCAGACCAGCCCGGACTTCTTCCGCCGGCAGCAGGCGCGCCAGGCCGCTCAGGGCCGGTCGTTCGGCCAGCGGGTCCGCGGCCGGATGGCGGGCGGTGTGCGCAGCTTCGGCAAGTAGGCCGGGGGGCTGCGCCGTCGAACGGTGCAGGCTCCCGGCAGGGTTGGTTGGGCGGCCATCGGGGCCGCAGGCTACGGTTGTCGGGCTACCTCGTGGCAGAACCGGCATTGAACCAGGACCCGGCGAGGCACAGGACGCATCGTCCGTCGAATGCTGCTTCCGCCGCAGGCTGATTGGCCTCGGGAGGGCGTGAGATGTCCGTGGATCAGATAGTGGCCGGCTTCACCTACCTGGCCGTCATCCTCGTCCTGCTCGCCGTCGGCAAGTGGGTCTACGACGTGCTCCACCGGCGTTTCGTGCTCCGGGTCGAGCTGCTCGAGAAGGACAACCTGGCCCTGGCGGTCACCGTCGCCGGCTACTACCTGGGGCTGGTCATCGTGCTCGGCGGCGTCGTGTCCGGGCCCGCCTCGGTCAGCCTCCTCGACGACGTCATCGGCCTCGTCATCTACGGCGGGCTCGCCATCGTCCTGCTCAACCTGTCGGCCTGGGTCAACGACCGTCTCGTGTTCTCGCGGTTCGACAACGAGCGCGAGATCGTCGAGGACGGTAACGTCGGCGTGGGCATCCTCGAGGGAGCCAACTACGTCGCGGTGGGGCTGATCACGGCCGGCGCGATGTCCGGCGAGGGCGGGCTGGCGTCGGGCCTCGTGTTCTGGGTCACCGGCCTCGCCGCCCTCGTCGTCGCCGGGGTCCTCTACGACCGGATCACGGCGTACGACCTCCACGACCAGATCGAAGGGGGCAACGTTGCCGTCGCCGTCGCCTTCGCGGGGGTCCTCGTCGGGTTCGGCAACGTCATCCGCCTCGCCGGCGAGGGAGACTTCGTCTCCTGGAACGAGAGCCTGACCGAGTTCGGGTACTACCTGGTCGTGGGGCTGATCCTGCTGCCGCTGGTCCGGCTCTTCGCCGACAAGGTGCTGCTGCCCGGCGCGAGCCTGACCGACGAGCTGGTGCAGGAGCGGCCCAACCTGGGGGCCGGGGTCATCGAGGGCGTGACCTATCTCGCCGCTTCCATGCTGATCGGCTTGACGCTGTAGGAGGCTGTGCGCAGAACGGTGCAGACTCGCGCAGGGGCGGGCGGGGCGTCGGCGCCAGGCGTCTGCGGAGGCCTTCGGCAACGGTTTCGAGGCTCGCCGGTCCCGGCGCCGGTCGCCGGGCGGACCGCCGATCTGCGCAGGTTGCCCGTCCCGGTCCGGGAGGCGCGGCCGCCCGCATTCCAGACATGAGCAAGACCGCCTCGGCGGCGCAGGTCCTGAGGCGGTTTCTCGGCTTCATGCGCCGCGAGAACCTGCTCCGGCTCCTGGGCGTCATCGCGCTGCTGATCGTGGGCGGCACGGCGGGCCTCGCCTACTTCGAGGGCCGGTCGGTGCCCGACGCGCTGTGGTGGTCAATCGTCACCCTGACCACCGTGGGCTTCGGCGACATCTCTCCGGTCTCGCTCGGCGGCCGGCTGATCGGCGTCGTGCTGATGTTCTTCGGCATCGGCGTGCTCGGCATGTTCACCGCCACCATCGCCGGGGTGTTCGTCGAGCAGCGCATGAGGAAGGACCGGGGCATGGGTTCGTACGACTTCGAGGGGCACATCATCCTGTGCGGCTGGAACGGCCGGATGCAGGAGATCCTGGCCGACCTGCGGGCCGACGCCCGCTCCGCCGAGGACGACATCGTGCTGGTGGCGGATGTCGACGCGAAGCCGGTGGCCGACGACAGGCTCCATTTCGTCAGGGGCGACGTGACCGAGGAGAACCTCACGCGGGCCGGCATCGAGAGGGCCGCGACCGTCGTCATCGTGGGGGACCGGTCGCTGGACTACAGCGCCCGGGACGCCAAGACGGTGCTGTCAACCCTGACCGTGAAGAGCCTCAATCCGACTGTCTATGCCATCGTCGAGCTTGCCAGCGACGCCAACGTGCGCCACTGCGAGCGGGCCCGGGCCGACGAGATCGTCGTGGGGGCCGAGCTGTGCAGCCGGGTCATGTCCACCGCGGCCCACGACCACGGCATCTCCACGGTGTTGCGCGAGCTGCTGAGCGCCAGCGTCGGGCAGGATCTGGTGACCGAGCCGGTGCCGTCCGCGCTGGCCGGCCGGCCGTTCTTCGACGTGTTCTCCGCCCTCAAGCGTGAACACGACAAGATCGCGTTGGCGATCCAGCGCCAGGGGAACGGGGCCATCGAGACGAACCCCGGCGCCGATGCGGTGGTCGCGGCCGCGGACCGCCTCGTGGTCATCTCGGCCCGCGCGCGCAGGGCTTCCGCGGTGCAGTGAACACGGCGCACCGGCTGAATTGCGGTGGCGATCCGGCGTGATGGGAACGGGACCATCGAGAGGAGTCCCGGTGCCGATGCGGTGGTCGCGGCCGCGGACCGCCTCGTGGTCGTCTCGGTCCGCGAGCGCGGCGCGTCCGCGGCGCAGTGAACACGGCGCACCGGCTGAACGTAAACCAGAGAGAATCCCGTCCCGCTCCCGGGCGACCGGGGTGCGAGCCGCCCGCCGCCGACTCCCGCGGCGAGTCGGGGGCGGACCCATGTCACGGGCGGTACCGGCGTGCACGGGAAGAAACGCGCGAGGAGGCGCGATGAATGTCTGAGCAACTGGAAACGGTCAAGGGCCACCTGCTCGATCTCGGGCTCACGATCACGGGTGAGAACGAGGTCGACGACCTGGTGGTGGTCGACGACGAGGACAACGGCATCAAGCAGCTCGTCATCGACTGTGAGCCGCCCATCGTCATTCTCGAGCAGTTGATCGGCGACGTGCCGCCGGAGCCGGGCGACCTCTTCACCCGGCTGCTGCAGATGAACAACACGCTGGTGCACGGCGCGTTCGCTCTCGACGAGACGGGCCGGCGCATCTTCTACCGCGACACCCTGCAGCTCGCCAACCTCGATCTGAACGAGCTCGAAGGCTCGATCCGGGCCCTGTCGCTGGCCCTCGCCGAGAACGGCGCCGAGCTCCTCGCCTACTGGAAGAAGTAGCCATGAGTATCTTTCGCAGAATGTTCAAGGTCGCCCAGTCGAACGCCCACGCCGCCGTCGACCAGTTGGAGGATCCGATCAAGATGACCGAGCAGGGCATCCGCGATCTCAAGAAGAATCTCCAGGCGGCGATGGTGAGCCTCGCCCAGGTGAAGTCGCTGGCCATCCGCCTGCAGAAGGAGACCGACGACCACAAGAAGCGCGCGGCGGACTACGAACGCAAGGCGATGCTCCTGCTCCGGCGGGCCGAGGGCGGCGAGATGGCCGCGGCCGAGGCCGAGCGCCTCGCCACCTCCGCCCTCGAGAAGAAGGACGCCGAGGTCCAGCAGTCGGCCCGGGTCGGCGCCGACTACGAGACCCAGCGGCGGATGTCCGACCAGCTCCAGGCCAAGGTCGAGGACCTCAAGCGACAGATCGCCAAGTACGAGAACGAGCTGATCACCCTGCGCGCGCGGGCCCGCACCGCGTCGTCGATGCGCAAGATCAACCAGCAGCTCGCCGGCGCCGACGCCTCGGGCACCGTCGCCATGCTCGAGAAGATGAAGCACCGCGTGCAGGAGGAGGAGTCGCTGGCCGAGGCCTACGACCAGCTCGCCGACGTCGGCGGTACCATCGACGACGACATCGACCGCGCCCTCGCGGGGCCGTCGCCCAGCGCCGGCGCCGACTCGCTGGCCGAGCTCAAGAAGAAGATGGGGATCGCGGCGACCTAGCCCGCCCATCGTCGCCTGCGGCTCCGCTTGGCGCCCAACCAACCCTGCTGGGAGTCTGCACCGTTCTACGGCGCAGACCCCCAGGAGCCATTCTGCCGGCGCGACTCGGCCCCGGGGGCGAGAGGATCAGGCGACGAAGTCGGCGGGCCGGGGTCCCTTCACCTCTGATTCTGACCCGCGAACGACGAGATGATATCATCCTGAGTCGATGTTGATATCATGCAGGGGTTCGCGCCGAAGGTGACACCTCGCTCGACTCCCGCCAAATCGGGTCGATTCCTGCTGCGGATGCCGGGGCCGACGCATGCGATGCTGGAGGCCGCGGCCCGCGCGTCGGGGTTGTCGCTCAACGCGTACTGCGTGCGGAGGCTCGCCGGAACCGGCGTCGGCGGCCTCGTCGACGAGGCGGCGGCCGCGTTCATCTCCCGCGCCGCCGCGATCGCCGGTGACGGCCTGGTGGCCGTGGTCCTGCATGGATCCTGGGCCCGCGGCGAGGCGACGCCGGGCTCGGACGTGGATCTGCTCGTGGTGGTCGAGCCCGGCGT
This sequence comes from Vicinamibacterales bacterium, assembly GCA_965207615.1. Classification (GTDB taxonomy): domain Bacteria; phylum Acidobacteriota; class Vicinamibacteria; order Vicinamibacterales; family UBA8438; genus JAJEEA01. The sequence continues at coordinate 3,443,222 of CBDBMZ010000003.1, read as the reverse complement.
CGCGCCGGACCGCCAGTGGTACCGCGAGTGGGACGCGCAGCCGATGGTCTGGGAGGGCCGGGCCGTCGACCCGCACTTCGTGCATCCGCCGGCGGAGGAGGCCCTCAGCGGGTTGTGGGCCGAGGTGGCCGTCGACGGCACGGTGATCTTCGATCGGGACCGCAGGATTGCCGCCGCACTGGCGCGCATCCGGCGGGCCATCGCGGGCGGCCGTTTCGTGCGGCGGGTCGTGCACGGTCAGCCCTACTGGATTGAGGCCGTCTGATGCGCAACCGGACCCTGGCCGTCGACTACGTTCGCCGCGCCGAGTCACGCCTGCGGGCGCTCGATGTCCTGTACGAGGACGAGAGCTGGGCCGACGTCGTGCGGGAGTCGCAGGAGGTGGTCGAGCTGGCGCTGAAGGGGCTGCTGCGCGCCGCCGGTATCGATCCGCCGCGCGTGCACGACGTCTCGGACGTGCTCGCCGCCGAGCGCGACCGCTTGCCGACGGCCCTGGGGGAAGACGACGTGTCCCGGCTCGCCGCCGCGTCCCGCGATCTGCGGCGCGATCGGGAGCTCGCCTTCTACGGCGCCGAGGACCTGACGCCGTCCGATTTCTACCGCGACGGAGACGCGACAGCCGCCCGCGAGGCGGCGCGCCTCGTCGTCGGACTCGTGCGCACCCACGTGGTCGAAGAGCCGTAGCGAAGGGTGGCCCCGACCCCGCCCGGAGCCCCTCACGCCTGCTCGATGTCCGGCAGCGACGTCGCGTGGGCATGGTCCAGAGCCCGCATCACCTCCTCGGCCGCCCGCACGCCGTGATACTGCGCCTCCTCGAAGACCGAGATGCCGCCCATGTCCGAGTGGGCGAAGCGGATCGCGCCGTGCGGGACGGCGGCCCGCCGCCTCGCCTCGCCCCAGATGAAGCCGGGCGCGGGCCGGATCATCGCGTGCCCCCAGAGCATCACGTCGATGCGGGAAACGCGGAGCTCGATGTCGGGATGGGCCCGCGCGAGGTCGGCGAGTATCAGCGAGGCCCAGTCGCGCCATTCCCGCTCGAGCATCCACGCACGCGCGGAGTCCGGGTTCGGGACGGCGAGCGGCAGGTACCAGGTCAGCACGCTGGGACCCGGCGCGGTGCGCAGGCTCTGGTGCGTGGCGACGACGTAGCCGAGTGACGGGCTGTCGTAGAGCACGTTGTCCCAGGCCGCGCCGTCCGGCGCCCGGTCGACGGTCAGGTTCGCGACGACCCACGGGCTGTAGGTGAACGACTCGAGGCCGGCGAGGGCGTAGCCCTCGATGGCGTGGGGCGCCGTGAACCGGGGCAGGGCATAGATGCAGTGGCGCGCCCGGAACCGCACGGCGCTATCGGTGCGCGTGTCCAGCACGTCGACCTCGACCCCGCCGTCGGGGGCGGCGCCGGGGGGAACTGCGCTGCCGGGGGCCGCGCGGCCCGTAACGCCGTCGGCCGGCGCCCTCACCGCACCGCCGTCCGCCCCCGCGCCGCCGGTAGGGCGCACGCGGTAGACCAGCATCCCGGTGCGGACGTTCCCGCCCACCCGGTCCAGGAAGTGACGCACGATGCGGCCGTTGCCCTCGGGCCAGGTCAGGTACTCGACGTCGTCGGGGCGCGAGCAGAAGTAGTGCCACCCCGCCCACGCCGAAGTAGTCTCCAGCGTGCAGCCGTAGTCGTCGCGGCAGCAGTAGTCCACGTACCAGCGCAGGCGGGGAGAGGACCAGCCGGCTCGGTCGAAGTACTCGCGCATCGACATCCGGTCGAGCGCGACGATCGCGGGGTCGGCGGCGCCGGCGGCGATGGGGAGGGCGAACGCTCGGCGGCCCCGCGCGTCCCGGTGGTCCCGGTAGCGCCGAGCCTCGGCCTCGAACGCCGCGAGCTCCGCCGACTCGGAGGAGCCGGGGGCGGGGTCCACCACGTCGCGCGCCGACAGCCCTTCGCGCCACCCGCCGTCGACGAACAACCGCTCCTGGGGGGCGTGGCACAGGTGGCGCGGATCGTAAACCGGCTCGCCGTCCGCGCCGGTGTCCAGGACCAGACCCATCTCGGCGACCAGCTCCCGGGTCGCGGTCGCCTCGGCGGTGGGGACCGGCAGGTAGTGCGCGCCCCACGGAAAGCGCGAGACGTCGTTCTCTCCCCACCTCGCGTTGCCTCCCGCTTCCGGCTCGAGATCGAGCACCACGAAGTCGCGCATGCCGCTGCGCGCGAGCTTCCACGCCGCGGACAGCCCCGCGACGCCCGCCCCCACGATGACCACGGGGACGTCGTGGATCTGCCGCGGCTCGGGCCGGGCGCCGTCCCGCAGCCGATGCCCGAGCCGGTGGGAGGCGCCCACGATGGCCCCGGTGATGCGACCGGCGTCGAGGGCCCTCTCGGCGGAGGCGGGCAGGCCGGGAGTGCAACCGAGCGCCATCGCCGCGGCCGCGCCCGGACCCATCCGCAGGATGTCCCGGCGTGTCAGTCCGCGGTTGGGGAGGTTCCGTCGTGTGTCCATCGGGTCGGCAATCCGTGTGGTGGTGCCGCGGTGGCGCGGAGTGGCCGGTATACCCCGTCCAAGCCTGCTCCTGGTCGGTTGCAGTCCGACTTGCTTGCGTCGAAGCCCGCGGCCGGGCGCCTCCACGGCCAGCTCAGGTCCTCGCCCGGTTGTGACGCCGGCCCGCCAATCGTCGCCTTCGGCTCCGCTTGGCGCGCCAACCAACCGCCGGGAGTTCGCGCCGTGCCACGGCGCAGGCTCCTAGCGCGGGCTGCCTGCGACGCTCCCTGCGTACTGCTCCCAGCCCTCCGCGTGGTACTGCACGAGGATCTGGTTGTTCAATCGGTTCACCTCCACCGGCACCGCCGCCATGTCGGCCGGGAACTCGAACATCGACCGCGCGATGGCCGGGGTGAGGTACCGCAGCCCCGGCGGGATCGCATCGGACCGGGCCAGCGGTTCCCGCGACGCCAGCACGTAGCCCCACTCCCCGAAGGTCGGGACCGGCGCGTGGTAGGGCCTCGCGTGCAGCCCCGCCGCTCGGACCGTCTCGACCACGCACCAGAAGGCCCGCCGCGAGACGAGGGGCGATGTGCTCTGGATGGCGGCGGCGCCGCCCGCGTTCAGCCGGCTCGCGAGGCGCCGGTAGAAGGTGGTGGTGTACAGCTTGCCGAGGGAGTAGGTGCGGGGGTCGGGGAAGTCGACGACGATGAAGTCCCAGCGGGCGGGGTTCGACTCGAGCCAAACGAAGGCGTCGGCGTTGATCACCTCGACCCGGGCCGAGCGCAGCGCGAAGTCGTTGAAGGCGGCGAACGCCTCGTGGTCGCGGAAGATGTCGGTCATCATCGGGTCGAGATCCACCAGCGTGACCGCCCGGACGCGATCGTCCTTCAGGATCTCGCGGACCGCCATGCCGTCGCCGCCGCCGAGCACGAGCACGCGGCGGGGCGCGGCCACCGCGGCGAGGCCGGGGTGGACGAGGGCCTCGTGATAGCGGTACTCGTCGAGGGTCGAGAACTGCAGGTTGCCGTTCAGGAACAGGCGGACGCCATTGTCGCCCCGCGTCAGCACGATGCGCTGGTAGGGAGACGACCGCGACAGGACGACCGGCTCCTCGTAGAGCCGCCGCTCGGACCAGGTCGTCAGGTCGTCGGAGAAGACCGTGCCGAGCGCCAGCACCGCGAACGCGCCCCAGGCCTGCACGGCCAGCCGCGGCCGCCGGTGGCGCCGACGGAAGTAGTGGCAGGTCCACACCGCGACCAGCACGTTGAGCCCGCCGAACACGAACGACGACCGCATCAGGCCGACTTGCGGCACCAGCCACAGCGGGAACAGCAACGCCGCCGCCAACGCGCCCAGGTAGTCGAGCGACAGGACGCGGGAGACGAGGTCGTGCAGCGGGAACTCGTCCTTCAGGATACGGATGAGAAACGGGATCTCCAGGCCGACGAGCACCCCGGTGGCGGTGACCCAGCCGTACAGCACGACGCGGAAGGCGTCCACCTCGGAGAACGCGAAGAAGAGCACCGGAGACGAGAGGCCGCCGACGAGGCCCACCAGGATCTCGATCTCGATGAACCGGACCAGCAGATCGCGGCGGACGTGGCGCGACAGGTACGACCCGACGCCCATCGAGAAGAGGTAGACGCCGATGACCGTCGAGAACTGCGTGACGCTGTCGCCGAGGAGATAGCTGGCGATGGTGCTCGCGAGCAGCTCGTAGATCAAGCCGCAGGTCGCGATGGTGAAGACCGCGATCAGCAGGACCCCGGTTCCCGAGCCGATTGGGGGGGCGGGCGCGGCCCGCGGGTCGTCGCCGGGGTCTTCGCGCCGCCGCACGTCCGTGGGGGCCACACCCTAACCATACCGCGCTCCGTCCGGTTCGCTCATGTTCGGGACTGGCGACCGTTGGGATCGTCATCGATCCCGCAGCCGTGCCGCGGCCCCGGACCGGCTTCCCCGCCGGCCGAACGACTGGAGCGCGGCGTCTGGCGCCTGCCGCCGGCTCCGCGATGGGACGCGGCTGACCGCCGCTCTGGCACCCGGTCGCGCGCACGAGCTCGCCGCTCGTCCGCGGTGCCGCTCCGGTCAGTACCGGAAGAGATACTGGAACTTCAGGAACACCGCGCGGTTGGTCCGCTGGCGCCAGTTCCAGCTCGAGCGCCCGCTGCCGACCTCGTGCCAGTCCAGCAGGTCGCCGTCGATCCGGTCGGCCTGCTGATAGTGGTCGTCGTAGCCGGCGTAGAAGACGGTGCCCGCGTTGACGCGGTAGGTGAGCAGGAAGTTCAGGTCGAGCTTCCCCCGCAGCGTGTTGTACTCGCTGATGTTGCGAAAGAGCAGGCGGTTGCTGAACTGGTAGGTCGTGAGGGCGCGGTAGATCTGGACGTCGAACACCGCGCCGCCGCCGCGCCGGGGGTCGGTGAACCGGTTCGTGGTGACGTTGATCGCGGATCGGAGGCGGGGGACGGGACGCAGGTTGAGCCTCGCGGTGATTCCCTGCTCCCGGCCGAGGTACGGCGCCTCCTCGTCGAAGCGGATCTGCTCGCCGCGCCGGAACTCGAGCGACACCCCGACCCGCCGGCTCGTGTCGACCCGGCCGAAGACCCGGGCGCGGGTCTTGTGGAAGTCGATGCCGCCGAACCGCTCGAGCTCGCGGCGGACGTTGCTGGCGACGAACATGTTCCGGGCGAGGGCGAGGTTGATGCCGGCGTCGGCGATCTCGTCCTGCAGGACGCCCGCGAAGTCGTGGTTCCGCCCGTAGACGAACTCGGGCCCCCAGTTGCGGAGCCAGTGCTCCGGCCACCAGCGATAGCCCCCGGTCACCGACGTGTAGCGCTGGTCGGTGCGGCGGACGAAGCCGACGTCGGTCCTGAACTCGGGCGACAACGAGTAGGAGGACACCGCGTAGCGCAGGTTGCGGCCGCTCTTGCTGAACCTCGCGTCGAGCAGATCGCCCCTCGTCCGGCTGCCCCCGGGGGCTCGGTGGTCGGTCCTCATGGCGCGGAAGGCGACCGCGTGGGTGTCGCCGAGGCGGAAGTTGGAGTCGACCCCGGCGAGCCGGCTGTAGCCGTCGAGCAGCTCCCGGTCGGTGAAGACGGCGCCGATGTGCGACTCGGCGTAGAGGTCGTAGCGGGCCCGCCCCACGAACGTGTGCGCGGCCTCCCCGAAGGCGGGGTCGGTACGGTCGTCCACGTTCCCCGGTTCCGCGTCGTTGGCATACATCAGGCCGAGGGTGGTCCGTCCCACCTTGCCGGTCAGCTTGGCGCCGTACGCGGGGTCGACGATGGTGCGGGTGTGGACGGTGGTGATCGGCGCCCGGATGTTGAAGATCTCGGCCCCCTCCAGGAAGAACGGGCGGAGCTCGGGGTAGAACAGCGCGAACCGCTGGTTGATCTCGATCTGCGGCAGGTCCGACTCGATCTGCGAGAAGTCGGGGTTGAAGGTGACGTCGGCGGTGAGGTTGGACGTGACGCCGTACTTGACGTTGACGCCGGCCTCCGGCGACAGGTCCCCCTCGTCGAACCGGCCGGTGCCGCGGTCGAGGGCGCCGAACCGGGTCGCGGTGACGGTGGGCAGAAACTCGAGGTTGTGGCTGCGCGAGAGGTCCGTCATGCCGTCGAGCCGGCCCATCTGGGGCAGGAAGCCGGCGATGTCGCGCGACGTGGGCGACCACACGTCGGCCTCGTCCTTGCCGCCGATGGTGCGCGCGATCTGCAGTCCCCACTGGTGCGGGGCCCCTGCTTCCCGCTGCGGGTATCGGAGGCTCTTGAACGGAATGGCCATCTCCGCGACGAAGCCGTCGGCGACGAGCCGGGCCGCGGTGTCGAACAGCACGTCCCACGAGGCATCGCCGCGCGGGACGCCGAAGCGGCCGCCCCCGAGGGCCCCCGCCCGCAGGATCGCGTCTCCCTGCACCCCGTAGCCGTTCACGGTGAAGACGTAGGCGCGCTGCTGGTCGAGGAACGGGTCGAAGTAGATCAGGAACAGGTCGTCCTCGACGGTCTGGTCCCGGTCGCGCCGGTTCGCCCGCATCATGCCGGGGTCCGTGTAGTGCGCGTGCAGTCCGACATAGAGGTGGTCGCTGTCGTAGGCGACGTAGACATCGCTCGCTTCGGTGGCGGGCGGGCCGTCGAGGGGCCGGCGCTGCACGAGCTCGGTGATGTGGGCGGCGCGGTCCCAGGCCGGGTCGTCGAGCCGGCCGTCGATGATCGGCGCGTCGGTCACCCGCGGCGGCCGGACGACGGGGCGGACGACGCCGGCGGTGCCGGGAGGGGGAGGCGGCTCCGGCGCGGGCTGGGCGTCCACGGCGGGAACGGCCGTGCCCGTCAGCAGGAGAGTCAGGGCCGCCGCCAGAAAGCGCGGGCGGCGAGGCGGCCGCGTATGAAGTTCCGGGAGCGCCGCGCCGATACAGTCAGTAATCCCACAAGGAGTCTGCGCCGTGGAACGGCGCGGACTCCTGCTGGGTTGATTGGGCGCCCAGCGGAGCCGCCAGGCGACGGTGGGCGGGCCCGGTGGGATGTGTCCCGGTACCAGCCCCCGCGGACCCCGGTGCCGGGGAGGCGAGGCGGAGGGACGCGAGCAGAACGGATCGGATCCGGCAGGGAGGACCCTCATGCGAGTTACGGCAACGCTAGCGATGGTGCTGAGCGCGGCGCTGTTCGGCGGCTGCATCGCCACGACCGGCTTCGTCGAAGACACCGCCGCACAGCTTCAGGCGCAGGTCGGCGCCCAGATCTCCCAGGTGCGCGGAGAGCTGGACGATTCCTACGCCATCGTACAGCAACAGGCGGAACGCATCGACGCGGTCGAGCAGATCGCCCAGAACGCGTTCGCCAGCGCCAACTCGGCACAGATGGCGGCGGAGATGGCGCAGAGGTCCGCCGACCAGCTGGGCAACACCATCGAGAACGCGAACCGGCGCCTCGTATACGAGATGGTGATCGACGAGAACGTCGCCGGGTTCGGGATCTCGCAGTCCGTCCTGCCGGACGAGGTCCGGGCGTACCTGGACCAGTTCGTGGCCGACCTGCGGGCGCTCCCGATCGCGTCATTCGTGGAGATCGAAGGGCACACGGACTCTACCGGCTCGGCCGCCAACAATGCGCGCCTCGGCATGCAGCGCGCCGACAACGCCCGGCGCTATCTCCACGAGGCGCACCAACTCCCTCTCCACAAGATGGGCATCATCAGCTACGGTGAGGACCAGCCGGTCGCCCCCAACAACACTTCGGGGGGGCGCGCGCAGAACCGCCGGGTCGTGTTGCGCGTGCTCGCGTAGCGGGTGTCGGCGGACGAGAGTGGCGGAGGTGGCGATCACGCGCGCCGCCTGCGCCCGCCGCCGGCTCGTTTTCTCCCAGGTCCCGGCCGGGTGGAATCGCCGCCCGGCCGCACCGCTCTCCCCCGACCGGCCCTTCGCGACTACTCCACTATCGCGCGCCAGTTGTTCACCAGGTGCTCGGCCGTGCGCCACGCCAGGGCCTGCGCGGTCAGGGTGGGGTTCCGGGCGCCGCTCGTCCCCATGACCGAGGCGCCGAGGACGCCGAGGTTCGGCACCTCGTGCGACAGCCCGTGGCGGTCGACGACGTTGGTTTCGGGGTCGTCGCCCATGCGGGTCCCGCCGTAGGCGTGGGTCGAGACCCCCATCTGCCCGCCGAGGCCGCCGCGCAGCACCTCGACCGCCCCCGCCGCGCGGTACCACCGCTCCATCCTGTCCTGCAGGAACTCGGCGATGGCCAGCTCGTTCCGCTTGTACTCGGCCGTCACCCGGATCACGGGATCGCCGACGGGGTCGGTGACCGTCGGGTCGAGGTCGAGGTAGTTGGACTCGTAGGGCAGGGTGGTCTTCTGGATGTAGGCGCTGTTCGTCCGGTCGGCGTTCTCGCGGATGAAGGCCTTCCAGGCCGAACCCCACGCGGGGGCGCGCCCGAACGTGCTCATGCCCGCGGCGGCGATGGGGCGCCGGTCGGAGTAGACCCACAGGTTGCCGCCGCCGATGAAGTCGAGGCCGCCGTGGTCGAAGTTGTCGTCGGCCCAGTCGTCGACGGCGACGCCCTGCGCGGGCAGGCCGTACCAGGCGTGCAGGTCGTAGGGGAAGAGCGCGGTGACCCCCGCCCCCTGATGATGGCTGAGATAGTGCCGGCCGACCTGCGCGCGGTTGTTCGAGAGCCCGAGAGGCCACCCCCGCGACTTCGACAGCAGCAGCAGGCGCACGTTCTCGTAGGTGTAGCTGGCGAGCAGCACGAATCGCGCGGGCTGGAAGAAATCCTCCCGGTCCTGCAGGTAGGTGACGCCGGTCACCCGGCCCCGGTTGTCGGTCTCGATGCGCCGGACGTGGGCGTGGGTGACCACCTTCAGCCGCCCCGTCGCCTCGGCCCGGGGGATGGTCGTCACCGCCGGCGAGTTCTTGGCGTCGACGTGGCACCCGCCCCGGTTGCAGAAGCCGTGGTACATGCAGCCCGAGCGGCCCTGGTAGGCGCGTGAGTTGATGGCGGCGGGCCCCGGGAACGGCTGCCACCCCAGCGAGCGCGCCGCATCCGCCATGCCTTCGAGGAAGCCGGTCCAGCGCAGTGCCGGCATCGGGTAGTCGCGCCGGCGGGGGCCCTCGAACGGGTTGCCCCGCTCGTCGCGCCGGCCTTCGACGTTGCCCGCCTGCCCCGAGACGCCGATCTCGTGCTCGACGCGGTCGTAGTACGGCTCGAGCTCCTCGTAGCCGAACGGCCAGTCCTCGACCGTCGTCCCCTCGGGCAGCCGCGAGCGGCCGTAGCGCCGCGTCGTCGCCGAGACCACCTCGAAGTCCCACGGGTTGAGCCGCCAGCTCTGCGCCCAGTAGTGCAGGGTGGTGCCGCCCACCGCGTTCATCATCGGGTGGCCGCCGCCCTGGGCCGCGGTCTCCGACCGCGTGCGCCGGAGGGTCGGCACCTCGTTGGCGCACTTCTGGACCGAGAACGGCCAGGCCCGCACGTTGTTCCGGATCTCGTCGGGGGCGAAGTCGCGGCGGGTGAGGCGCCCCCCGGCCTCGAGCCCGATCACCTCGAGCCCGGCCTCGGCGAGGGGGAGCGCGGCGACGCCGCCGGCCGCCCCGAGCCCCACGATGACGACGTCGGTTCCCGGCAGCCTAGTCGCCATGGCGCATCTCCCCCGTCGCGGCGTCGACCACCGCCTTGTCGAAGTACTCGGTGTCGTAGGCCGACCGGCGGCGCGACGGCAGTTCGCCGGCCTCGAGCTGCGACTGCAGCCGGGGCCAGACCGCCGTCCGCACGCCGGGATAGTCGATGAGGTCCCAGCCCACGTAGTCGCGGTTGCCGCCGTAGTGGGGATCCCCGAAGGTGCCCTGGAGGACGTGCCCGCGCACCATGTTGAAGAACGCGGCGGAGCTGCCCGCGAAGCCGGTGCGCGCGCCGGTGGCGGCGCCGGTCTCCACGTCGATGAGGGCCGAGACCTGGTCCACGTGCGGCAACTCGCGGAAGGGGGCGCTACGCGAGGCCCGGCAGTAGCGGTCGAAGGCGGCGAGGCCGGCGCGGTAGGCGTCGCGCGACTCGGAGAGCGCGCCCCCGAGGGCCCGATCGATGTAGACCACCGCGCCGGCCGCCACCGCGCCCGGCCCGAGCTCGTCGCTCGGGATGAGCTGGTCGGCGATCGCTTCGAGCAGATCCGCCTCCTCCGCCGTCAAGTGCTCGTAGGCGGCGCGCGGCGGCTCCGGCGCGGGGGTCTGCACGGACCCGGGGAGGGGTGCGGTCGGCGCCGCCGTCGCTCCGGTTTCCGGGGGGCTCTCCTCGCCGGCGGAAACCCCCGCGGCGCCTGCCGCCGCCGCCGCGCCGGCAGCACCCGCGCGGCGCAGCAGGGCGCGCCGGGACATGAGCTGTGGACGCTTGTCTTCCATTGGTCGCTCCTCCTGCGTTTCGCCGGACCCAGACCGGGAGATCACGGCCTCGCGGCTCGTTCCCCACTTGGCGGCCGGACGGCGCGCGTGTCCGTGCGGTCTAGCGGCTAGTGCTGCGTCACGACTTGATCTCCGGACACGGACATGGGTCTAGTGTCCTGAACCGTGGTTCGCGGACGCTTCTACTTGGCAGTTCTCCAGTGTTTACGGGTACTTGTAGCGATCCGGAGCTTTCGCGAACTTCGCTGCCGGGACACTGGAGCCCCAGTCGTTGACGAATCACAGCCCGCGCACTCGAACATCTGGCCATGACGCCGCACTAGAACCGTTCGTAGATCGGCACGAGGTCTCCCCGCCCGATGACGTGCCCCTCCATCGCCTTGAGCAGCTTCCTGCGGGTCAGGCCGGGCTCGAGCCCCAGCGCCTCGTCGAGCGCGTACACCGTGAAGTGGTACAGGTGCGGTGTGCCCGCCGGCGGCGCCGGCCCCCGGTAGTAGGGCCGCCGCCACCCGTTCAGCCCCTGGACGGTCCCGTCCAGCTCCGCGGGCATCGGCGTCTCGGGCAGGATCGGCAGCCCCTCGGGCAGACCGCCCGCGGTCGCGGGGACGCCGTAGACGATCCAGTGCACCCACGGGGGCGGGTTCCCGGCGCCGAAGTCGGCGCAGACCACCGCTATCTCGCGGGTGCCCTCCGGCAGGCCGCTCCAGGTGATGGGCGGCGACACGTTGTGTCCGTCCGGGGTGTACCGCCGGGGCATCGTCTCGCCCGACGCCATGGCGGGGCTCTCGACGCGTATCTCGTGGACCCGCGGCTGCCCCGCGGCGGACGCGGCGAGCAGACCGGCGGCGATGGCGAGACCGGCGGTTGCAAGCGGCTTGGGGGCTGGCATTGGGCGATACCTCATCCGCATCAGGGTCCTTCCTGCATCGGGTCCCTTCCCGCACCGAGGTCGTTGCCGGGGCTCGAGCAGGCCGCTGGTCCACCCGGTCGGTTCCGTCGAGCTCCTCGTCGGCCGAGCTCGGGCGCGGGCGTTCCTCGGCGGCCGCCCGGCCGCGGGCGTCTCGTTCGTCGCGGATGTCGGCGGCGGGGACCCTTCGTTCTCATCGCTCCGTAGCCTTGAGTGTAGGAGATGTGCGGTCGATTCGCCACGTCCATCACATCGGCGCGGGATCTTTACCACCCGACCGGCTTCTCGTAGACTTCCGTGAAGGCGGTCCACTGCTTTTCCCGATCCGGTCGCCGCCCGCCGCCCCGGCCCGGGACCTCGGCAGCAGCCCGTGGCGGAAGCCGCCCGTCGAGTGCAGCGCGGACCTTCGCCACGGGCTGCAAGGGTCAGCGGCTTCGGATCGGATGGCGGCCGAGGCCGCCGTCACCAGCAACTCGGATGCGCGGGCGTACGGCGAGGTGCTCTGCCTCGATCGGCGCGTAGCGCGGTTGTCAGCGGCGCCCGCGGTGCGTCCCGAGCGCGTCACTTGTGGAGGAGATGGCCATGAGAGCGGTCCAAGCCAAGTTCCTGCTGGGAGCGTTTCTGGTGACCCTGCCGGCCTTCGCGCAGAGCGATGCCCTGCGCGGCACGTGGTCGGGGCAATGGATTCCCGAGTCCGGTTACGACGCCTCGACGGTGCGGTTCGAGGTCGACGGCGACACCATCACCGGCGAGATGCTGAACCCGGCGAACGTGGCGTTCGACGTCATCGAGTTCGATCCCGACACCCTCGAGCTCGTCGCCGAGGCGACCAGTCCCGAGCACGGCCACTTTCGGATCGAGGCGCGCATCGAAGAGGCCACGCGTCTGAACGGCACCCTCTTCCACGACGGCGCCGGCGGCGCGCTGCGGCTCACGAAGTGGACCTACCGGCCGCGCCGGTAGTCGGACATCGTCCGACCGCGGCTTCGATCGCGTTCGTCGTCCCGCGCGTACGGCGTCCGTTCACTCCATGTAGGGCATCGGCGGCGTCTTGCCGCGGAGCCGCGCGTACACCGTCAACGCGCCCCGGTGGTGGGCGGTGTGGTCCATGATCGCCCCGAAGATCGCCGCGCGCGGCCGGCCGCCGAGGATGGGGCCGGCCGGCAGCGGGCGGTTCCAGTCGTCGTCCGGCGTCGATTCGATCACCTGCCGGGCCTGCTCGACCGCTCGCGCGAACCAGGCGCGGGCGTCGGCGAGCGACGTCACCTCGCGCACCCTTCGATCGAGCGCCTCGAACTCCAGGCTGAACCCGGTCGGGCTGAACGCGCCCTCGACGAACCAGTCGACGGTCTGGGCGGTGTGCGCCACGTGCTGCGCCGCGGTGAACGTGCCTTCCGCGGGGGCGTAACCCGAGTCGTCCTCGGTCAGGGCGCGGGTGCTGCGGTCGAAGTACTCCCGTGCCTCGTTCAGCTCGCGGAGCAGGCGTTCCTTCATCTGTCTGTTCTCCTTCCTGCCTGATGGCAGTCCGCGGCGGCGCGACGCCCGCTTGCGGCCTGCGGCGCGTTTCTGTCCGGCCCGCCAATCGCCGACTGGCGGCGCCGCTCGGCGCTCGACCAACGCACCGCTGCCACTGATGGCAGTCCGCGGCGGCAAGTGGTCCGCGGCGACGCGACGCCCGCTTGCGGCCCGCGGCGCGTTCTGTCCGGCCCGCCGATCGCCGACTGGCGGCGCCGCTCGGCGCTCGACCAACGTCCCGGGGGCCCGTGCCGTTCTACGGTGCGGGCCCCCGTGTTGTTCCGGGCCGTAGCGGCCGGGGGTGAAGTCCGATAGGATCTACTCCATGCGTATTGCCGGGCTGGTGCTGTCGGGGTTCTGCGCGGTCGGAGCCGCCGCGCCTTCCGCCGCCCAGTCGGCGTCGGCGTCGGAAGGCGCCGGCGCGCCACTGGATCAGCCGCTGATCCTCGAAGGGAGCGGCGCCCCGCAGGCGGGCTTTTCCCTGGGCCAGTCGCTGCGGGTCGAGCCGCGCCGGGTGGACCGCCCCCCGGTCGTGGACGGCCGGCTCGACGAGGAGGTCTGGCTCTCGGCCGCCGTCGTCGACGACTTCGTGCAGCAGGAGCCGGCCGAGGGCGAGCCGGCCACCGAGCGGACGGTGGTACGCCTGCTCTACGACGCGCAGGCGCTGTACATCGGCGTCGAGGCCTTCGACTCGGCCCCCGAGGCGGTCATCGCGACGGAGATGCGCCGCGACTCGCTCCGGCTCCTCGACGAGGACAACTTCCAGGTCATCCTCGACACCTTCCACGACCGCCGGTCCGGCTACATGTTCGTCACCAGCCCCCTCGGGGCCAAGCTCGAGCAGCAGGTGTCGGAGGAGGGCGAGGGGGGCTGGCGCGGCACCAACACGTCGAACATCAACGTGAACTGGGACGGGGTGTGGGACGTGGTGGCCCACCGCACCTCCGAGGGGTGGACGGCCGAGATCGCGATCCCCATGATCACCCTGCGCTTCCCCGACAACGAGGAGCAGGTGTGGGGCGTCAACTTCATGCGGAACATCCGCAGGAAGAACGAGCAGGTGTACTGGTCCCCGATCTCGAAGGAGTACACCCTCACCCGGGTGAGCCTGGCCGGCACCATGACCGGCATCACCGGCGTCGACCAGGGCATGGACCTGCGCGTGACCCCCTACATGCTCACCGGCGGGCGGCAGGACCGCGTGGAGAGCGGGCTCGACGGCAGCGGGTTCGGCGACCTCGGCCTCGACGTCAAGTACGGCCTCGCGTCGGGACTCAACCTCGACGTGACCCTCAACACCGACTTCGCGCAGGTCGAGGTCGACGAGCAGCAGGTCAACCTGACCCGCTTCCCCCTGTTCTTCCCCGAGAAGCGCGACTTCTTCCTCGAGAACGCCGGCATGTTCAACGTCGGGGCGTCTTCGGGCTTCAGCCGCCTCGCCGACCTCTTCTTCACCCGGCGCATCGGGCTCTCCGACAGCGGCCAGCCGGTGCCGATCGTCGGGGGCACCCGCGTCTCGGGCAAGGTGGAGCGTCACAACATCGCGGCGATGAACATCACCACGCAGGAGGCCTTCGGCAGTCCCGGCGACAACTTCTTCGTCGGGCGCTACAGCCGCGACATCCTCGCGCGGTCGAAGGTCGGCGGCATCGTCATCGACAAGAACTCCGTCAACGACGCCCACTTCAACCGGACCCTGGCCGCCGACACCACCCTCGCCGTGCATCGCAACTTCACCATCAACAGCTTCCTCGCCAAGACCGACACGGCGCTCTGCGGCGCGAGCTCCGTGACGCGGGGCCGCTGCCCCGGCGAGGCGGGGCGGGACATGGCGGCGTACGCGCGCGGCACGTGGCTCAGCCCCTCGTGGAGCATCTACGCCGAGTACATCGACCTGCAGGAGAACTTCAACGCCGAGGTGGGCTTCGTGCCCCGCACCGGCATCCGCACCTCGAAGTTCCACGGCGAGTGGGACCCCCGCCCGGGGCGCTGGGGCATCCGCATGTTCGACCCGATGTGGAACATCACCTACACCACCGATCAGAACAACCGGCTGCTGACGCGGCGCATCCACCACATGATCGGGACCTACTTCGAGAACGGCTCGTCGATGACGGTGTGGTACAACGACCACTTCGAGCAGCTCGACATCCCGTTCACGATCTTCGGCCAGGACGTCACGATTCCGCCGGGCACGTACCGCTTCGGCGAATGGAACTATCGCTATCGCAGCGACCCGTCGCGCCGCGTCTACGGTGAGGCGGGCTACTCGCCGCAGACGTTCTTCGGCGGCACCCGCGTAAACTCCACGGCGACCCTCGGGCTGCGGGCCACGAGCCGCATCGCCGCCGAGGTGCGGTTCGACCGCAACGATGTGGAGTTGCCGTGGGGCGACTTCGTCGCCGACCTCGCGTCGCTGCGGTTCGATTTCACCCTCTCGCCGGAGATGACCCTGCGCACCTTGACCCAGTACAACTCGACCCACGGCGAGCTCAGCACCAGCGTCCGGTTCAACTGGATCTACAGCCCCGGCAGCGACATCTACATCGCCTACGACGAGATGCGGCTCTACGACCAGATGTGGCAGTACACGCCCGGCATCTACCGCCACTACGACGCGCCGTGGCTCCGCAACCGCCAGCTCGCGGTCAAGATGACCTACCTGTTCTCGCGCTGAGGGACGACGGCATGCGGCGGACCGGCTTCGTGGCCGATCCCGTCGGCCGTACGGCCCTTCCGAGAGATGTCCACCGATTCCACGAAACCCGCAGGTATGTTGCCAAAAAAGCGCGACTTTCGGCATGAGCGTTGCCAGGATCGTCGCAATGGCGCCGCGTCCGGGTGCTTCCGGCGCGGCAGCGCGACGGAGGCGTCAACGATGCGCAGACTGATTCGCGGGCTTGCAACCGTGCTCCTGGCGGCGTCGGTGGCGCCCGCGGCGGCGCAGATCGCGGCGCCGAACCAGGCCGGGGTCGCGATGGGCCACCTGCACTACCACGTGCGCGATGTCGAGGCCAACGCGCGGTTCTGGGTCGCGCTTGGCGGCGAGCGCGGCACGTTCGGCGAGACGACCGTCATCACGTTCCCGGACGTGCTCGTGTTCCTCGACGAGGGCGAGCCGTCGGGCGGTACCGAGGGATCGATCCTGAACCACATGGCGTTCAGGGTGCGGTCGCTCGAGGTGGTCGCGGCGGCCGGGTTCGAGTTCGACCCGCCGGCCCCGGCGCGGGGCGTGGGGAACGTCTTCACCCCCGAGGGCGAGCGCATCGAGCTGTTCGACGAGACCGCGACCAACCTGACCTTCACCGGCGACGACGGCCCTCTGGATGCGGCGGCGCAACGGCATAACGCGCCGCTGCCGGCGCCCATCGTGTCGCACCACCTGCACCTCTACCTGATCGACGACGCGGTCGAGGAGGCCCAGCGGTGGTACGCGGAGACCTTCGGCGGCACCCCGGGCATGCGCTGGCGCTACGACGCCGTCGACCTGCCGGGCATCAACTTCAACTTCTCCCACAACCCCGACGCGGGCGGAGCGCCCACGCGGGGCCGCATGCTCGACCACATCGGCCTTGAGGTGAACGGCCTCGAGCGGTTCTGCCGCGACCTCGCGGCGCGGGGCATCGATTTCGACGTGCCGTACCGCCGGAGCCCCTCCGGTATCGGCTACGCCTTGCTCACCGACCCGTGGGGCGTGTCCATCGCCCTGACGGAAGGGCTGCGCGGCCTCTGAGGCGGCCTCGGCCCCGGCGGTCGAACATACCGCCCGGCTCACGCCTCCGCCGACTGCGCCCCGCGGGATCAGTCGCGTCGACCATCTTCGCGGGCGTGCGCGGGCACGAGCGTAAGGGGCGACGTCCGGCGGCTCGGTGCGTGCCCCGAGGCAACAGCGCCCCTCAATCCCGTTTGATCCGACACGGCCGCCAGTTGCGGGTCCAGTGTTCGTCCGTCTGCACGTGGCCGGCGCGGACGCTCTTGCAGACGTTGTCCCTGAACTCCGCTGCCGGGAACCCTCGCGCCAGCCGCAACACGACTCCCTCGCGCTCGCCGCCGAGCGCGGACGGCTCGTGGTGGGCCCTGTCCAAGAACGAGCGGATGTCCGCGACCGATCGGAAGCAACCCCTGAACAAGACGGGCACTACGGGTATCTCCCGGCGGCCCGCGTATTCTTCGACCTCGGCGAACGACCCGAACCGGCCGTCGCAGTTCCGTAGCGCGAAGGCATGGAAGGTCTGTTGTTCCGCTACGGGCCCATACACGATGCTGTGCACCCCGTAGATGTCCTCGCCGTAGAGGTAGACGTCCGGCTCGGTTACCTTCCAGGCATGGTGCTTCTTGACCATGGCCATCCACTTGCCCTCGGAAGGCGCCGAGACGCTCCGACCGTAGACCCTGCCGGCGTGGAGCAGGGTGTTGCCGCCGTCCAGCTTCTCGGTCGCCACGACGGGATCTCCGACGAACCGATCGGGATTCGGATGCACGTCGTCGCCTCGACCGAGGGCGGGCGACCATGGCCAGTACGAGGTGCTGGGATACTTCGTGACCCGCCGCGTCCCGGGCTCGTTTGGCTGCGTCATCGACCTCGCCGGATTGCCTTCGGATCGTACTGCGGGCAGAGCTGGCGAACGCGCACCCGCAATTGGTTCACCAGTGCCTTGTGCTCGTCCCAGTCGCTGTCGGAGGCATTCAGGACGACCGCGCTCGCGACGACCGCGACGGCCAGGAACTTGCGATCTTCGCGATCGAAGGTGTTCTCCGGTAACTCCTCAAAGCCTCGTCGGTCGTCCTTGGAAGGCCTCACCACAACCCTTTTTATGCGTTTCTCGCTGTACTGGTAGTTGAATAGGTATTTCAGAAATGCATCGCCGATGCCGGGCATTCCCGACAGACTCAGTTTTTTTCTGTATTCTTCAATAATGAGGCCTCCCTCGTCGATCGCGATGATCTCTTCTGCTACCAGGGTCTTCAGGCGCTCCACACACGTCAATCGACACCGGTCGCCGGTATCGGGATGGTCTCCGTTGGCGACCCTCGGAACGTTGGTGTCAACGACAAAGATCGTCATCCGGAGCGCTCCATCCTTCTCCTCAAGGAAGCTTCCGTGATCGCTGCGATCTCGCCCATTTCGTCGCCGAAGAAGTTGTCCGGCCAGTTCTCGATCTCACCCCATTCGTTCAGCCGGAGATCGGAAAGCTCTGCCCTGCCCCGATTCGATGACACGAAGTACAATTTCACGTCTTCGGAAGATACTTGCTCCTCAGCCACGCGCCGTTGCAGACGTCGCATCAAGTGTTCGCTGTGGCTCTCGACGACAATCTGCACGTTTCTCACGGCGGCCACGTTCAGCATCACGTCCGCCAGAGCGCTCTGAACCGCCGGATGGAGATGAATCTCGGGCTGTTCCATCAGCACCGTCGAACCCTCCGGGACGTAATAGAGCAGTACCAGGACCGGCAAGACCTGGGAAACGCCGAAGCCGACGTCGGTCAACGGGGTCGTCACCCCGGTCGCGGAGAGCTCGACCATCGCCCGGTAGAGGTTGGTTCCCTTGGCTATTTCCTCCACGCGAAAGTCGTAGATCAACCCCAACTCGTAGAGCCAGTGAGCGATGATCTCCTGAAAGGACTTCCGTCGTCTCCGATAGCCGAGGCTCCAAGTCTCGGCGCTACTGGAGGCTGCGAGAATCGCGTCGACCGTGCGCTCACCGCGCTGACCTACATCTTCCGGGCTCGATCCGGCCCAGTGATACTCGCGGCGTGGATACTCGCGCAAGGGACCGAGGTAGTAGATGGAGTCCATCAACTGCTCATACGCCAACTCGAAATCGCCGAGAAAATCCGCGTTCTGAAAGTAGCTCCTGGCTTGACTGGGGAACAGGTATGCCTTGACCGGCTGGGGAAGCGGCCAGGCACGTCCCGGGTTGCGTACGAACGAGAAACCGGCGTGGTCGGTCGCCAGGCGGAACTCCTGTCTCGACGTCGCCTTCGGCTGCATTCGGAATTCCGCATCGGCGAGTCGGTACGCGAGTTCGCGCGGCCATGGGCGCTTGTTGCGCAGACCCACCGCGTATCGGATCTGGAGGTTGGGGCCTGTCAGCAGCGGGTCGGCGGACGGTTGCCACGGATCCTCGATCGTGAGTGCCTCGGGCGGCGTCCAATCGAGGTGCCAGCTTATGGCTTTGGTCTTGTCGTGCTGGTGAACGACGTCTTCGAACGTCCCGAGATTCACCATGCCTGCCGGGCCGCCAAAATCGAGGACGATGCCGCGATCGGTGGCGTTCCTCGTCTGCTTGAGCAGTAGGAGGAGATGCAGGAGGCTGCTCTTGCCCGCGCTGTTCGTACCGAAGAGGCCGGTTACCTTGCCGAAGGTCAGATCGGCTTCACGCCACGCCTTGAAATTCTCGAGCTTCAGCCGGTTCAGCATCGCTGCGGCTCCTGTCGGCGCCTCCAGAGCGTCGGAAGCATCTGGCGTGACGGCCGATTTGGGGAGTACGATGGTCCTCCGCGGGAGGATGCTAGCAGATTCGCGTTGGGAGTCGCCCATGGTCGCGGGCGTGAAGCGGACGCATCGACGCTGTCGCGGGTCGGGTCGCGGCAAGTCGGGGGCCATTCGCCGTGATAGGCTGAACCCCAGCTTCGTTCCCGCACATGCGGCACGACGCGCGCTGCCATGACACTGGCTGCAGGTGTGAGGCTCGGGCCCTATGAGGTGGTCGGCGCCCTTGGCGCGGGCGGCATGGGCGAGGTGTACCGGGCGACGGACACGCGCCTGGACCGCACCGTCGCCATCAAGGTCCTGCCCGCGCACGTGTCCGCCGACCCCGCCGTGCGCCAGCGCTTCGAGCGCGAGGCGCGCGCCGTGGGGGGCCTCAGCCACCCGAACATCTGCACCCTGCACGACGTGGGCCGCCAGCGGCCGGCGAGCGGTGCGTCGGGGCCGGACGAGTCGGCGCCGCCAGTCGACTTCCTGGTCATGGAGTGCCTCGACGGCGAGACGCTGGCCCGGCGGCTCGAACGGGGGGCGCTGCCGCCGGACGAGGCGCTGCGCATCGCCGGTGACATCGCCGAGGCGCTCGACGCCGCCCACCGGCGGGGCATCGTCCATCGCGACCTGAAGCCGGGCAACGTGATGCTCTCGTCCACCGGCGTGAAGCTGCTCGACTTCGGGCTGGCCCGGCTGCGCGACCCGGACGCCCCGGACGACGACCCGTCGGGGGCGCCGACGCGCGCCGCGCTGACGGCGGAGGGCAGCCTGCTCGGCACGTTGCAGTACATGTCGCCGGAGCAGCTCGACGGGAAGCCGGTCGACGCGCGCTCGGACGTCTTCGCCTTCGGGGCCACGCTCTACGAGATGCTGACCGGCGCCCGGCCCTTCGATGGCGACGGGCAGGCGAGCGTCATCGGGTTGATCCTGAAGGACGAGCCCGCCCCCCTGCGCGAGGTCCGGCCCGGTCTGCCGCGGTGGCTCGACCGGCTGGTGCGGACCTGCCTCGCCAAGGATCCCGACGACCGCTGGCAGACGGTGCGCGACCTGAAGCGCGAGCTGCGCTGGCTGGCGGAGGCCGGCGGCGAAGCCGACGAGCCGGGGACGGCGTCCTCCTCTATCGGCGGCCCGGGTCTGGCCGGTTGGCG
Organism: Vicinamibacterales bacterium; assembly: GCA_965207615.1. Classification (GTDB taxonomy): domain Bacteria; phylum Acidobacteriota; class Vicinamibacteria; order Vicinamibacterales; family UBA8438; genus JAJEEA01. The sequence goes on along the minus strand of CBDBMZ010000003.1, from coordinate 3,422,822 downwards.
TCTGGCCCTGGTCGCGGTCGCTCCCGCGCTCATGGCGGCGGCGGGCGCGTGGACGCTGAAGCCGGCGCCGGCACCCCCCGCCGCCGCCGTCGAGCGCTTCGTCATCGAGGTCGGCGAGGGGCAGGAGCTCGGCGGCCCGCTCGCGTTGTCGCCGGACGGGCGGCGCCTGGTCTACGTCGTCCTCGAGGACGGCAGGACGCGGCTCTACCTGCGCGATCTCGACGCGTTCGCGTCGGCGCCGGTGGCGGGGACGGAAGGCATCGACGCCCGCTCGCTGTTCTTCTCGCCGGACGGCCGCGACATCGGCTTCAGCCGCATCGTCGCGGGCGAGAACTGGACCCTCAACCGCGTTCCCGCCGCCGGCGGCAGTCCCCGCGAGATCGTCCGGGTCCCCGGCCAGTTGGCGGGGGCGGTGTGGCATCCTGACGGCACCATCGTCTTCGGCGTCCACGAGACCGGGCTGGCCCGCGTGCCGGCGGCCGGGGGAGACCTCCAGTTTCTGACGAGGGTGAGCGATCGACCGGGCGATCTGGGGCATGGCACGCCGATCGCCGTGCCCGGGCGGGAGGAGATCCTCTTCCGGATCGTCAGCGGCCCGGTGGGCGACGAACGGTTGGAGCAGGCGGTCTATGCCGACGGCGCGGTCAGCGTCCTGGGCGAGCGCGGCGGCTTCGGGTTGTATCTCGAGACGGGTCACTTGCTGTACGCCGCGCCCGGTGGCGCCCTGACGGCGCGCGCGCTGGATCTGGATGCGGGGGTCCTCGATGGCGAGCCGATCCGGATACCGGCGGAGGCGCTCGACAGCCTGGGCCCCGTCGTGAACCAGACATTCGCGGGCGCCACCCGCGCCTTGATTCGCCCGCCGGACGAAGGACGGCTGCGCAGGTTGACGTGGGTCGATCGGGCCGGCAACGAGGAGCCGTTGCCGCTCGACCCGGCGTTGTACCGGGTTGCCCGCTTGTCCCCCGACGGGCGGCGCATCGCCCTCGATCGGGGCCTGCCCAACGGGCGCGACCTGTGGGTCTTCGACCTGGAGCGCGACACGCTGAGCCCGCTGTTTCTCGACGCGGGCGACGACGAGTCACCGGTCTGGACGCCGGACGGCCGGCAGATCGTCTTCACGTCGGGGCGCGACGGCGTGGCCAACCTCCATCTGCGCGCGGCCGACGGCACCGGGCCGGTCGATCGGCTGTCGACGAGCTCCGACCTGCAGTGGCCCCAGTCGTGGTCGCCCGATGGCCGCACCCTGGTCTTCAGCCGCCGCGTGCGGACCGGCCCGGCCGCCGCGGAGACCCTCGACACGATGATGATGAGCCTGGACGCGGACCGCACCGTCGCCCCGCTGCTCGTGACCGAGTTCACCGAGAGCAACCCCGCGGTGTCGCCGGACGGCCGCTGGATCGGGTACCGCTCGGACGAGTCCGGGCGCAACGAGGTGTACGTGCAGCGCTTTCCCGAGCTGGGGGGCCGGAGCCAGATCTCCACGGCTGGCGGCACATCGCCTCTCTGGTCCTCCGACGGCACGGAGCTCTTCTATCGCCAGGGGCGGGCCATGATGACGGTCGCGGTCGACGGGTCGGGCGCCGCGTTCCGTGCCGGCCAGCCGGAGCGGCTGTTCGAGGGCCGCTACCTCGACGACCAGACGCGCAACTACGACGTCGCCCCCGACGGGCGCTTCCTGATGATCAAACAGGCCGACACGCTCAGGCAGGTCCACGTGGTGGTCGACTGGACGGAGGATCTGCGACCGTTTCTCGAGTCGAACTGACTCGCGCTCGTTGCCCACTCTCGCCCTGTCCCGTTCCGTGATCGCATCGCATGCCTCTCGAAGCCGAGCCCGGTGTTGAAGCGGCGGCGGCCGAGGACTCGGTCCCGACCGGCGTTGAAGCGGCGGCGGCCGAGGACTCGGTCCCGACCGACGATACCGCGACCTCGCCGCCCGCCGACCCCGGCCGCGTCGCGGCCGGCGCCGTCCCGGCCGACGATCCCGGCGCCGCCTCACCCACCGGCCTCGCCGCCGGCCAGGTGCCGAACGGCAACCCGGCAACGGTGCCCGGCGGCGGCATCGCGGACTGGGGCGACGCTGACCAGGCGCTCGATCCCGCGTCGGTCACCGCGGCGCGGCTCGCCGGCGCGATCGGGATGACGGTGGGGGCGTCGTCCGCTCTGGCCGCGGTCCTCGTCGCCGCCGTCGCGACGCCGCTGGGCGGGTTGGCCGCGGCCGGCCTCGCCGCCGCCGTGCTGGTGCTGTCGGCGGCGGGCGCGGCGGCGAGCTACCTGTGGCCGGCGGTGCGCTACCGGCACATCCGCTACCGCCTCGACGCCCACGGATTCACCATCCGGCGCGGGGTCGTCTGGCGCACGGTCACGTCGGTGCCGACGTCGCGCGTCCAGCACACCGACGTGTCGCGCGGCCCGGTGGAGCGCTACTTCGATCTCGCCACACTGGTCATCCACACCGCCGGCACGCGCGACGCGTCGGTCGCCCTGAGCGGTCTCGGGCATCGAGAGGCGCTCGCCCTCCGCGACCGGCTGATCGAGGCGGGAGGCGGCCGTGGCGTCTGACGACCGGCGCCTGCATCCCCTGTCCTGGGTCTTCACTGCCGCTCAGTTCGCCAAGGGGTTCATCGTGCCCGCCCTGCTGCTCCTCGTGGCCTCGGGCGGCGGCGGCTACGAGCTGTGGGGAGGGCTGTTCATCGGTCCCGTGATCGCTGCCGCCCTGGTCCAGTACCGGGTCTACCGGTACCGTCTCGCGGCGGACGAGATGGTGGTGCGCGACGGCATCCTGACCCGCACCGAGCGCCACATCCCCTACGAGCGCATCCAGAACATCGACCTCGTGCAGAACCCCCTGCATCGCCTCTGCAAGGTCGCGCTCGTGCGGGTCGAGACGGCCAGCGGCACGCGGCCCGAGGCGGTGATGCGGGTGCTGTCGCTCGACGCGGTGGCGGAGATGCACGCCCGGGTGTTCGCGGGCCGGCCCGCCGCGCGGGACGCGGCCCTCACGGCGGGGGCCATCGCGGGCGCGACCGGCGGCCCGGCGGCGCCGGCCGCTGCCGACGGGCCGGCCGGGCGGCAGGCGGACGTGCTCGCGACCGCCGGCGAGTCCCGCGATCGGCTGCTGCTGCGGGTGCCGACCGGCGAGCTGGTGAAGCTGGGCGTCATTTCGAACAAGGGCATGGTGGTGGTCGCCGCCGCCCTGGGCCTGCTCGCGCAGAGCCGTCCGGACGGGGACTTCCTCGAGCCCGTGCTGCGGTTCGCCGTGGACCGGCTGCCGCTAGGCGCGGCGGCCGAATGGCTGAACGGGCTCCGCATGGCCAATCCCGTCCTGACCGGCGTCCTGCTCGCGGTCACGCTGGTGGCGGCGGCGTTCGTGCTGCTTCGCGTGCTGTCGGTCGTCTGGTTCCTGTTGCAGCTCTACGGCTTCACCCTCACCCGCCGGGGAGCGGACCTGCGCGCCGACTACGGCCTGATCACCCGCGTGCGCCGCACCATTCCGACCGGCCGCATCCAGTCGCTGACGGCGACCGAGTCGCCGTTGCACCGCCGGTTCCGCCGCCAGTCGCTCGAGTTGCGCACGGTCGGCGGCGCCGCGTCGACCGACGACGACGTCGACTTCGACCCCTCGTCCGACGGCGGAAAGGCGGAGAGCCAGTGGCTGGCCCCGATGGTGGAGACGGCGGAGGTCCCGCATCTCCTGCAGCAGGTCCTGCCGGAGGTCGATCTCGCCGGCGTGACGTGGCGGCGGCTCGCGGTCGGGGCGCGGCGGCGCATCCTCGTCCGCGGGCTGACCGTGGCCGCCGCGTTGACCCTGCTCGCCACCCTGCCCGCGGGCTCGTGGGGGCTCGCGCTGGCTCCCCCGGCGGCGCTCGCGGCCTTTCTGCACGCCCATCGCTGGGTGGCGCACGCCGCCTGGTCGGTCACCGCGTGGGGGGTGTTGTTCCGGTCGGGCTGGTGGACCCGCAGGCTGGCCATCGTCCCCCTCGCCCGCATCCAGACGGTGGGGCTCGGCGAGTCGCCCTTCGACCGCCGTCATCGCATGGCCTCGGTCCGCATCGATACCGCCGGCGGTGCGGCCAGCGGCTACACCATCGCGATCCCGTACCTCGAGAAGGCAGTCGCCGCCGATGTCGCGCGGCGTCTCTACGCCGAGGCCGGCGAGCGCCTGTTCCGTTGGTGAGCGGCCGGTGCGGCCCTCCTTCGCGGTGCGGGGAAACCGCGTCCGCGCCAGGCGCGCGCAGGTGCGCCGGCAGGACGACCCGAAGACACGGATCTCTTGTGCCACGTTCCGGCTCGCCGCTCGCGGCGTGCGGACCGGGCCGGCCGCCGCGTCATCCTGAAGTACAGTTGTCTCTTCGACGGGCTCGACGAGAACGCCGACGATGCGAAGAGAGGATGCGGACAGGGTCGACCGCGACGAGATCATGCCGGGGGTGGTGCGGGGCTCGTGGTGGCATCGCCTCGACGACGGCCGGGTGCAGTGCGACCTGTGCCCGCGCTTCTGCCGGCTCCACGAAGGACAGAAAGCGTTCTGTTACGTGCGGGAGGCGCGCGGCGGCGAGGTCGTGCTCGCCAGCTACGGCCGCGCCAGCGGCTTCTGCATCGATCCGATCGAGAAGAAGCCGCTGAGCCACTTCTACCCGGGGTCGAGCGTGCTGTCGTTCGGCACCGCCGGCTGCAACCTCGGCTGCCGCTTCTGCCAGAACTGGGACATCTCGAAGGCGCGAGAGGACCACGCGCTGTCCGCCGACGCGTCTCCGGCCGGGGTCGCCGAGGCCGCCGCCGGGGCCGGCTGCACCAGCGTCGCCTTCACCTACAACGACCCCATCATCTTCGCCGAGTACGCCATCGACTGCGCGAAGGCGGCCCGTGCGCGCGGGGTCAGGAGCGTCGCGGTGTCGAGCGGCTACGTGTCGCCGGACGCCCGCCGGGACCTGTTCGCCCACATGGACGCGGCGAACATAGACCTCAAGGCGTTCACGGAGACGTTCTACCACCGCGTCTGCTTCGCCCACCTCCAGCCGGTACTCGACACCCTCGAGTGGCTCGCCCGCGAGACCGAGGTGTGGCTCGAGGTCACGACCCTGCTCATCCCCGGACAGAACGATTCGCCTGACGAGGTCGACCGCCTCTGCGGCTGGCTGGTCGAGCACCTCGGCCCCGACGTGCCGCTGCACTTCACCGCGTTCCACCCCGACTTCAGGATGCTCGACCCGCCCCCCACGCCGCCCGACACCGTCCGCCGGGCGCGCCAGCAGGGACTGCGGGCGGGCCTGCGCCACGTCTACACCGGCAACATCCGGGACGAGGACGGGCAGTCCACCCGCTGCCCCGGCTGCGGCGACGTGCTGATCGGCCGCGACGGCTACCGCATCACGCGCTGGCGTCTCGATGCCGAAGGGCGCTGCCCGACCTGCTCGACGATGCTGGCGGGCCGCTTCCTCGCGGAGCCGGGCCGGTGGGGCGCGCGGCGCCAACCGGTCGTCGTCTGAGCTCCACTTCGCCGCCGGGCGGCACGCGGGCGGAGACGTCCGGGCGGAGGCGCCGCGAGGGGCATGCCCAGTTTCACCGTCCGAGCAGGATTACGCCTTGCCCCGACGGCCGCGGTCGTCACCGCGGCGAGGGGACGGGGGCATCGAGCCGGACGCGCTCCCCGGGGTAGATGGCGGTAATCCCTCCGTCGAGCAGCTCCAGGGCCGAGGGCCGTCCCCGGTAGGCGCCTTCCAGCATGCCGGTATCGATGAGGAAGATCCTCCCCGCCGCGCGGACGGTGATCCGCCGGGACGGGGTGACCGAATGACCGACCACCACGCGCGCGACGCCGAAACGCCTCAACAGGCCGCCGATGAAGCCGTCGACCTCCTGCTCCGGCCGCAGCGCGAATCCGCGGAACCAGAGGGGACCGTCGGGGTCGACGATCGACCAACTGTTGATGGTCTGCAGGTCCGCCAGAACGTCGATGAGGGCCCTCTCCGCGCGCGTCACCGTCCGCCGCCGGCGTCGCTGGCGCTGGTCGGGGGACAGGCGCTCGATCCAGGTCCGCAACTCGAGGGCCACCGCCGCGAACATCTCCTGGAACGTCGAGAACGGCAGGATGATCCCGGCGTCGACGAGATGGCGCCGGTGGCGATCGAAGCGCTCGATCTCGTCCCGCGCCCGGTCGTTCAGGGCCTCGACGCTCTCCGCTTCCAGGTCGGGCGACAGGCCGCCGTGCACGAAGAGGGTATCCGCGGCCACGGTCGCGACCGGCTTGTCCCGCAGCCAGCGGCCGTACCGCCCGTCGGGCCCCATCGCCTCCATGAACTCCACGAAGCCGGGCGGATGCGCCCGCATCCACTCGCCGCGGGACATCGGGTCCGGGCGTTCGGGACCGTTCCGGTCCGGGCGCCGCCGGTTCGCGTGCCTCGAGTACTGCCGCCAAGCGTCCTCGCGCCGCCGCTCGGCGTCCTCCGAGGCGAAGGCGGCGAAGATCGCGGGGGTGACGTCCCTGACGTCGCCCATCATGTTCATCGCCTCGTGGTTGCCCAGGAGCACCCTGACCTCGCCGCCGTCGTCGCGGGCCTCGTCCTCGAGCCGCATCAGGAGGTCCATGATCTCGCGCACCTGGGGGCCCCGGTCGGTGATGTCGCCGATCTGCACCAGGGTCGCGGTCCCGCCGCTCCATCCGTGTTCGCCGTCGATGAGGCCGGTCTCCTGCAAGAGCGCGCGCAGCCGGTTGCCGGCGCCGTGGATGTCGCCGATGGCGACCACGCGACGGGAGTCGGGCTGGGCCGCGGCCGCGGCGGAAAGAGCGCCGATGGCGAGCAGGGCCACGAGGGCCGCGCCCGCGACGCGACGGAGGCGCACCCGCCGGTCAGCGGGAGGGGTGGCCGTCGGCGCGGGCCGGTCGACGGGCTGCATCTGGCGTCCTCGGTGCAACGCTGGGTTTCGCTGCGGGCGGCTAAGGCGCGGGCTCCGGGTCCATGACCACCCCGCGCTCGCCGAAGCGGGCGATGCGATCGTCGAAGTGCTGCAGCAGGAGGTCGCGCCGCCGCATCACGCTCGACCGCTCTCCCCGGCTCAGAACCTCTCCGAGCGCCGCTTCGACGGCCTCCGGGGTCAGGCCGCGCAGGTTGTCGAGCAAGTCCCGCCCGATGCGCGTCAGCTGCTCGGGCTTCGTCAGCTCCACGTCCTGGCGGAACGCGCGGGTGTGGTCGATCAGCCACATCTTCCAGTCCGTCGTCCACAGCATGTTGCCCTGGTTCCGGTCCCGGTTCTGGATGAGCTCGTCGAAGACGTACTGGGTGTAGAACTGCCGGCTCGTCCTCGCGGGGTCCGGCCCCAGCGTCCGCCGCTCTATCCGCTCCGCCTCGGTCATGGCCACGTCGTCGACCCACCACGTGACCGCGGCCCGCCGGCCGTCGACCCCGCGCAGGACCGACATGGGCACGTTGTCGATGCCCAGCAGGACGGCGAGACGGTAGGCGGCGACGTTGTAGAGGTAGGAGTCCCTGAAGTTCAGCTCCACCCGGGCGCCGGCGGCGACGAACCGCGAACGGCTGATGTCGACGGACTGGATGTGAACGTCGTGGGTCAGTCGACCGTCGGAGGCGGTCGCGCGCCGCGACCCCGTCACGCCGGCCCCGACGTCGCGCACGTCCGTCAGCTCGGCGTCGAGGAGGAAGGCCTCCATCTCCGCCGCCGAGAGTGCGGGCGCGGGGTCCTGGGCGTGCACGGGCTCCGGCACCCCAAGCCACAGCACGACAAACGCCGCCAGCGAGGTCGGGAATCGACGGGGCATGGGCATGGGTGATCTCCGGGAGCCGGCCCGAACGGCGCGACTCCTACGTGGTCAAGGGAGCGTCCGGCCTGCCCCCGCGCGCGGGTCCCGAGGGCGCGGCTCCGCCGGCGAGCGCGCCGCTGAACAGATCCTGCAGCAAGTCGACCCGATCCGACAACACCGTGTACACCTCGTCCCGTTCCGCCCGCAGGATCCGGCATTCGCCCTCGGCGGTGGCCCGCCATCCCGCCGGCCCGCCCGCGAGGGTCTCGGCCACGAACAGGGTGCCGCCCGGTCCCGCGACTATCGGCGCGGCCCCCTCCGACTCGAGGCGCATGGCCCCCTCCAGCACCAGGCACAGCGCGGCCGGGGCGTCGCCGAGCACCAGCACGTCGCCGTCCTCCAGCGAGAGCCTCCGCGCAGCCCGCACGAGGGCGAGGAGCTCGGTCGCCGCCGCCCGGCCGAGGAGGGGGTGGTGACGCAGCAGCATCGCCTCGTCGAACGGTTGCAGCGCCGACTGCGGCAGGGTCACCGCCGGCAGGTGGGCGGGGCTGCGGTCGCGGCGGCCGCCCGCGGGGGTCAGCAGCAGCCGGAACAGTCCCTGCGCCAGCAGGTCGTCGTCCGACACCATCGCCACGAAGTCGGCCGACCTGATGCGCAGGCAGACAGACGGCTGGCTGGCCCACGTCGGCCGCGTCGTGGGGGCCCCCTGCAGCGCTTCCTCGAGACCGAGCACGCCGGGCGCGCGCAGGGTGTCGCCGTCGCCGCCGGTGACGGACCGGCGGACGGAGCCCTCGATCAGGAGCTCGACGGCCTCGGTCGCGCCTTCCGTGCCGACCGGCTGGTCCGGTGCGTACCACACCTGCTGGCCGGAATCGATGACCCGGAACAGCTCGTCCACCGAGACGAACTCGAAGATGGGGATGCGGCTCAGCCGGTTCGCGATCTCCGCCGTCGGGAGCCGGCGGACGTCCGCCGGGGCCGACGCCTGACCGGACGTTCCGAGGGACAGGGCCCACGAGGCGGTGTCGGCGACGTGCGGATCCGCGGCGGCGCGATGGGCGTTCAACCACCGCAGATCGTCGGTCAGCGCGTCCGGGAGATGCTCGACCGCGAAGTGGATGGCCGTCGCCGCGATCACCGGGTTGGCGTCGTGGACGAGCTGCGCCAGCGTGTCCTCGATGTCGCGCGGCCGCGTGCCCAGGAGGCGGTTGGCGTGCTCGACCTTCTCGGACAGGGGCGTCTCGTCGATGAGGGGCAGGACGCGCTTCCGCACGTTGCCGGGCAGCACGTTGTCGAGGTACTCCAGGCCGCGGGCGCGGCGCCGGGGGTCGCCGAAGTCTATCGCGTGCCGGGCGGCCGCGACGTCGCCGACCTCGTGCAGGATGCCCAGGAGCCGGTAGATCCGGTCGAGGCTGCTCTCCATCAGCTCGCGGAGAGCGCGTTCGAGCAGGGTGTCGTGCGGTGCAAGCGAGGCCGCGCGGTCCGGATCCCGCCGCTCGACGCCGCGGGCGTGATCGAGCGCCGCATCGTTCGGCGCCGGCGCGCGTACGAGGAGGTTGTTCCCGAGGCTCAGGATATTGCAGTAGCGGGTCGACTCCTTCATGAGGAACGCCTCGATGACGTCACGAGGCACGGTCAGGGCCGGGTGGTTGCGCCGGAGGCGCTCGATGGCGGCGATCACCTTGTAGCGCAGGAACCGGTCGGGGGTGTCGAGGCTGCCCACGAGCGCGTCCATCGCCGCCTGGTGGGGCAGTCGGGCCAGCGTGGACGGGACGTGCCGCCGCACCCAGACCTGCTCGTGCGGGTTCTCCAGCGCGTAGCGCAGGGCGGGGATGCTCGCTTCCCCGTAGGCCACGAGCGTCTCCCGGGCCGGGTGCTTCAGGCCGCGGTGGGCCAGTCGCGAGAGCAGGCCCGGCAGGAACAGCCCGTCCGACGCGCCGAGGGCCCGCGCGCTCCGAATCGCCTCGAGAACCACGTCGACCCGATGGTCGTGCAACAGGGTCGCGAGCAGGGTGCGGAAGCGGGGGTCGTCGGTCCTGATCCTGGCGAGGGCCCGCGCCGCCTCCCGCCGGCCCTCGGCGCCGGCGTCGCGCGTGTCCTCGATGAGCCTCCGGAACGTCGCGGCGGCGAGGACCACGTCGGGCTCGCGGCCGGACCGCGCGAGGGCCGCCGCCGCGGCCACCGCCACCCGGGGCTCTGGATCGGCGAGATGGTTGGCCATGACGGTCGCCGCGTCCTGGCGGGCGAGGCTCGCCAGGGCCTCGAGCGCGGCCGCGCGCACGTCGACGTCGTCGTCGCGGGTCATCCGTTCGACGACGCCCTTCCAGCGGTGGGCCACGCGCGAGCGGCCCGAGGCCAGCGCGTGCAGCGCGCGGACCCGGACCTGCCCCGATTCGTGGCGCAGGAGGAGCGGCGTGACGAGGTGCGGCTTGTCCAGCGCCTCGAGCATCTCGATGGCGTAGAGCACCGCGGCGGGGTCGGGGTTGGACAGCTCCTCGACCAGGGTCTCGACGGTGGCGGCCTCGCCGGCCCGCGTCATCACCGCCTCGGGGGTGATGGTGCGGGCGTCGATGCTGGCCCGGAACGACCGGAGGTACTCGCGTCGCGCGCGGACCGCGACCGCGATCCAGAGCCCGGTGATGACGAGGGTCGCCCAGCTCAGTTGGCGCCAGTCCAGGCCGAGCCCCCACGGCTGGATCAGGGCGAGCAGCAGAACCGCCGTCACCGCCTTGGCGAACCGGTCCATGGTGACGTCGATGAACGGCTTGACCCGGTGCCGCATCTCGGCCGGCAGGGGCACGAAGAGGACCTCGCGCGTCGTCTTGTCGAGCGTGTAGCGCAGCGTCGAGCCGAGCACCCGGGCCCCCGCGACCGCCCACAGCGTCCCCGTGAAGAGGATGAGGGCGGCGCTGGCGCTGAAGCCGAACGGCAGCAGGAGCAGGGCCACGCCGATTCCCGCGGACCGGTGGATGCGGCTGATGAGGGCCACCTGCACGACGAACCCGCCGATGGACAGGTAGGCGGTGACCTCGGCCAGGAGGGCCGCGATGCTGTCGCCGCCGGCGTCGCCGCGCATCGCCTCTGCCGCCATGTTCAACTGCTGGTCGACGACGGCGGCCCCCGCGGCGGCGCACGCGACGGTCAGGGCGAGCACCTGGAGCGGGCGCGACCCGGCGAGGAGGCGGAGGCCCTCGCGGCCCCCGAGGCCGCTGTCCGGGGCGTCGAATCCGGTGTGCTCGCCGACGGGGTGGCGGCGGAGCAGGAGCATCACGATGCCGGTGCAGCCGGCGAGGGTGACCGCGCTCACCAGCACCAGTTGCTCGGATCCCACCTCCTCGACGACGACGGCGGTGATGCCGGCCCCCAGCGCCCCGCCGAGGCTGGCCCCGCCGCCGATGAACCCGAACAGCCGCTTGGCCTGGCGGGCGTCGAAGACGTCGTTGGCCAGGGTCCAGAACTGGCTGATCAACAGGATGCCGAGAATCAGGCCGAAGAAGTAGAAGGCGACGGTGACCCACCCCGCCCCGGTCTGCAGGAGGCCCCAGAAGAGGACCAGGATGCCGATGATGGCGGCCTGCGTGAGGGGTATCACGTGGCGCGGCGGCAGGCGGCGGATGACGCCGGTATAGAGGTGCATGACGCCGCCGATCAACACCCCGGCCGCGAACAGCACGTACGGCAGGTTGTCGGAGCCGAGGGCGGCGATGAACTGCGACCGGGTCAGGGGCTTCACGATGTTGTACGACGTCATGGCGAGAAACGAGTAGGCGAACATCAACACGACCGGGGCCGTTTCCTCGGGACGAATCGAGGTGACGGAGCCGATCAGCCGGTAGACGAGAGTTCGCATCGCCACGGGTCGCCAGTTTGCCGCCTGACCGTACCGTGAATCCCCGATCCGTGCAACCGCGCCCGCGAGCCGTGCGCGGCGGGCCCGCGGCGCACCGGAAGAGCGGGCTGGCGAGGCTGGGGCGAAGGGGCGTAGACTGGCGTAACCGGGCCGCAGCCCGCGACTCGGCCGGCACCGTCGTCGGCGGTGACCGCCGCTGCCGTTCACTGCGAGGGCTTGGGCCGGTATTGCATCGCCTGCCAAAACGCCCGGATCGTGCGCGGCGAGGCGGGCGGCGCGTCGCCGCTGGCCGCGCAGCTGCGGGCGGCGGGGCTCGATGCTGGACACCCTCGATCTCGACGGTCGGCCTGTCGGATCGGGAATCGTACGTGAGGCGCCTTGGCTGTTCGGTACCATGCGGACCCGGTCACGGGTGAGCCGCACATCTACCGCCACGGCGTCTCCGAGTCGGAAGTGGAGGAAGTGCTCGCCGCCCCCGGCGAGGACCGACCGGGGCGGGGTGGTTCCCGGGTTGCGTCGGGACAGACGCGGTCCGGGCGCTACCTACGGGTGATCTACGCCCCGGCGAGGGCGTTCGACGGCCTGTTCGTCGTCACCGCGTACGAGTTGCGCGGCAAACCGCTCCACGCGTACAGACGCTTGATGAAGAGGAAACGACGATGACCGTAACGACGAAGTCGTCCTTTCCGGACGGTTGGGACGAAGCGCGGGTGGCGGCGCTGATCGATCACTACGAGATGCAATCGGAAGACGAGGCCGTCGCCGAAGACGAGGCCGCGCGCGTCGATCCGGGGCAGACCGTGATGGTGATCCCGACCCGTCTCGTACCGGCGGTACGGGAGCTGCTCGCAAGGATCTCGGATTACGGTTCCGCGTTGTGCACCGCCATCCGGAAGTACGATTTTCCCGCCGTCACCTGTGACTTCAACGCTGGCGACGCGGAAATCCGCCATACCGACATGGGTGGTGTGGAGGATTGCATCCGAGAGTTGCTGATCTCCTCATCCAGGAAGCAGGTGAAGGACGGGCTCTCGAACGTGCTGTATTGGGGGTACGCGAACAGTCCAGGTCGCAGACGCTACAGGGTCGGGAAGTTCAGGAACTACGTCACCGACGACCAGCTCGACAGCTTTGCGGAGATTGCGGCCTGCACACCGCCGCCGGGACCGATCCGAATCAAGAAGATTGGCTTGCCCCAATTCAGCGGGATGTCGTTCATCACGAAGATCATGATGTTTCTGGACCCGGCAGGCTGTCCCGTCCTGGACATGAGGATCGCCGACGCGTTCTCGCAGTCGTCGGATTTTCCGCCTTTGGAGGGACTCGTATTCCGCAAGCGCGCCGACACGACTATTCGCGTGTCGCGGATGAACGAGTGCGTGTACCGAAAGTGGGCCTCGTGGTGCGGGGGCATCGCCGAATACGTCAGTGCATCGGGTTCCTGCGAGGGCGTTCGGGCCGTGGACGTCGAACGGGCATTGTTCACGCTCGCGGATTCGGACGAGACCGCTGCGTGGAGGCTGCTGCGTGGCCCGCGAGGCTTGACGTTCGACGAGGAGTGTGCGCCGTAGGACGGCGCCGGCTCATCGAGGGCGCGGGCTCATCGAGGGTGGGCTGGAGCGGCAATCGGAACCCGCTGAGCGGCGCTCTCCGGGCTGGGCCAATCCTCGGCATCCGTGACCAGCCGACTACCGGCCGGACACGGGCGCCGCCTACATCGGCACGAATGGTGATGTGTCGGGATTGCTGGAGGATGTCGTGAAGGGCGAGAACGACAAGCGGACCGGAAGAACGGTCACGGCGTCGGAGTTCAAGGCGACCTGCCTCAAGCTCATGGACGAGGTCGCGGAGAGCGGCGAAGAGATCGTAATCACGAAGAACGGGCGGCCGGTCTCGCGGCTGGTGCCGTACTGCGAAACGCCCGGTCTCTGGTTCGGCCGCGACCGGGACGTCATACAGATCAAGGGTGACATCGTCTCGCCCATGCCGCCGGAATGGTACGCGAAGTCCGAGGACTCGGAGGACCTGTTTTGACACGCCCGATGCCCGAGACCGCACCGAAGATCCTCGTCTTCCAGCACATCGCCGTCGAGCATCCCGGCGTCTTCCGCGACTTCATGCGCGGGGACGGCGTCGAGTGGCGCGCCGTCGAGCTCGACGCCGGCGAGTCCATTCCCGATCTCGGCGGCTACGATGCCCTGTGGGTCATGGGCGGTCCGATGGACGTCTGGCAGGACGACCTCCATCCGTGGCTCGAGGCCGAACGGGCCGCCATTCGCGAGGCGGTCCTCGGGCGGCGGATGCCGTTCTTCGGTTTCTGCCTCGGGCATCAGCTCCTCGCGCAGGCCCTCGGGGGCGACGTCGGGCCGGCGGCAGAGCCCGAGATCGGCATCTTCGACGTGGAGCTGACCGAGGCGGGCCGGACGAGCCTCCTGTTCGAGGGCGTGGCCGCCACCCACACCTGCCTGCAGTGGCACGGCGCCGAGGTGCGGCTGCCGCCGCCCGGCGCCCGCGTCCTCGCGTCCTCGCCCGCCTGCGCGGTCCAGGCGCTCGGCGTCGGCGATCAGGCCTTCAGCATTCAGTACCACGTCGAGATCACGGAGAGGACAGTGCGCGAGTGGGGAGCGGTGCCCGCCTATGGGCAGGCCCTGGAGCGCGCGCTCGGGACCGACGCTCTCGCGCGTTTCGAGGCCGATGCGGCAGCGGGCATGGCCGGTTTCAACCGCAACGCGCGCCGCATCTACGACAACTTCATGCGCATCGTCGAGCGCACCAGCGCCGGGTCGGGCGAGGTCACGGGCCGGCGCGCGCTCTCCGCCGGTTGAATGCGCGTGCCGCTCAATGCTGGTCGCGCGGTCCAACGGAGCGAGGCGGTCGGCATCGGCACGTGGCGTCCCTCGAAGACGCAAGGGCATCCGTGCGGCCGCCCCTCAGTCTTTCCGGTCGGTCAGCGCCGCGGCAATCTCGGGAAACAGGATCTGCGGCAGCGAGCGGCGCGAGCGGGTGGCGCCGCCGAAGCCGGTCGCGCGCTCGTAACGCGCGACGGTGCGCAGCGCGGCGTCCAGCGACTGCTTGCGCGTCGCCTCGAACTCGACGCATTCGACGGCGCGCGCGCCGGTCGAGGCGCGGTAGTGCGCCACTTCCATGTCGGGGAAGTCCCAGACCGTCAGGTCCTTGACGATGACGCCGCGCCAGGTCACGCCGAGCCGCTCGACGAAGGCGTCGACGGCCGACGCCTGGTCGCCCGCGTGGTGACCGAGGTCGAGATTGATCTCCGACCGCACCTCGGTGTCGCGGGCCAGCGACTTCAGGGTCAGGTGGTGGAGCTTCGAATCGTAGCGGTGGCGGAGGATGAACCGCCCGCGCCGCCCCGCCTCGGTCAGGAAGTACCGGTCGCGGACCCGCAGCGCGATGGTCCGCATCGGATCGAGCCGCTCGACGGCGGCGCGGAAGCCCGCGAGGTCGAAGTCGTCGCCGACGACGAACTTGTGCTCGATCTCGGAGAAGCGCAGGTCGTCGGGCATCACATCCACCGCTTGAGAGGGCCGAGCAGCGCGAGGCGCAGCCGCAGGCCGGCCGGCAGGCCGCGGCGGAACCCGCGGTCGACCGACGTGTTGCGCGGGTCGGCCCGGAGCAGGTCGAAGATCTCGCGCGCCGGAGCGACGGCCGCCGGGTGGCGGGTGGCGAGCATGGCCTCGGCGAGCCGGTCGTGCGCCGCGTCCTCGAAGTTGTAGCTGCCGAAGGCGGCCCAGGCGTCGTCAACGAGCACGATCTTCGAGTGCTCGCCGGCCCGATTCTCGTAGATGCGGACGCCCGCGTCCAGCAGCCGCGGATAGCCGGCGGCAGCGGCGATCCAGGCCAGATCGGTGGCGGGCAGCGCGTCGCGGTGCGAGTGGTGGATCTCGATCTCCACGCCCCGCCGGGCCGCCGCCAGCAGGGCGTCGAGCAGCGCCGGGGCCGGTTTGAAGTAGAAGGTCGTGAGCTCGAGGCGGCGCCGGGCGGCGCTCACCATGTCGATCATGCGTTCGGTCACCACGTTCCGGCCGCGCCATCCGAGCGGTCCGCGGCGGCCCTGGTGCAGGTTGGGATTGCAGATCCAGTAGTCGAGGTCGATGTCTCCCGGCGTTCCCGCCGCGCGCCGGTCGAGGTCGCGCAGGTGGGCGGAGTTCACCTCGCCGCCGATGGTCCGATAGCTCTCGAGCAGGGCGCGCACGACGGGGCCGCGCAACGCGACCGAGTACTCGTTCCATCCCTCGAAGGACGTGCGGGTGACGTTGCTGCTGCCGAAGATCGCCTCGCCCTCCTCCGAGACCTGGATCTTGACGTGCTGGCCGCCGCCGAGGCGCCGCTGCAGCGCGTGGGGCGGGCGGTACACGGTCACCACGGCGCCGGCGGCGCGCAAGGCGTCGAGCCGGTCCCGCAGGGTCGCCTTGACCTCGGGGGACATCAGGACCCCGCCGAGGCGCTGGCCGAAGCCGTCGATGAGCAGGTTCACCGCGACCCCGCGCCCTTGGGCCTCGAGCAGCAGCGCCAGCAGCTCGGCGCCGTACCCGTCGTACTCCAGGTAGTAGGTGGACAGGTACAGGAACCGTTGCGCTTCGCGGATCATCCGCAGCCGGCGCTTCCACTCCGCGGCCCGGTTCCACAACGGGCGGAGCGCCGTCGCGCTGAGCGGAGTCGGACTCAAAGCCGATATCCGCCGGAGACGTCGATGTTGACCCCGGTGACGTAGGACGCGTCGAGCAGGTACTCGACCGCCTGCGCGACGTCGTCCAGCCGGCCCGCGCGCCCCAGCGGGACCCACTTGCCGATGGCGTCGGGCGGCGGCAGGTCGACGGAGTTCTCGAGCTGCCCCGGCGAGACCATGTTCACGCGGATCCGCCGGCCCGCGTGCGCCTTCGCGAGGGCGCGGGTCAGGACGAGGAGCCCGGTCTTGCTGACGTAGTAGTCGGCGCCGTGGACGTTGGCGCGGATGCCCTCGAGGCCGGCCATGCCGATGCTGACGATGTTGCCGCCCTCGGGCATGAGGCGCAGCGCGTGGTGGCAGCAGTAGAACGCGCCCGACAGGTTGGCGGCGAGGGTCGCGTCCCACACCGCGGGGTCGAGCCGGGTCACCGGCTGCGGGTTGTAGTTGCCGACGTTGTTCACGAGGAGGTCGACGCGGCCCTCCGCCGCCGCGACGTCGTCGAAGACCGCGGCCACGTCGCGCTCGACGCCGATGTCCGCGGCGAGTGCGCGGGCGCGGCGTCCCGCCGTCTCGATCTCGCGCACCAGCGACCGCGCGTCCTGTTCGGAGGCGCGGTAGAGCACGACGAGGTCGTAGCCCCGCGCGGCCAGCATCGAGCACAGGCGGCGCCCGAGGCGGCGCGCGCCGCCCGTCACCACCGCGACCGGGGTGTCCTCCGTGGGGCTCACGAGCGCGCGCGCTCCACCCGGACGAAGGCGCAGGCGGCGGCGGGGACCGCCCGGGGCTTGCGGACCTCGAGCCGTACGCGTTGCGCGCGGTCGATCCGGTCGAGGAGCAGCGCCGCCGCCGCCTCCGCCATGGTCTCGAGGAGCGCGAACCGCCGCTCCCGGACGAGCTCGCCGACGGCGGCGGCGACGCCGTCGTAGTCGATGGCGTCCGCCAGTGCGTCGGACCGCGCGGCGGGCGCCAGGTCGTAGTCGACCTCGATGTCGAAGACGATCGGCTGGGGGTGCTCCCGCTCCCGCGGGTAGACGCCGACGATGCCGGTCACTTCCAGGTCCTTGAGTCCCGCGGTTCCCACCATGCGCTACGGCTCCGTCGTCTCTCGTCGTCGCCCCGCCCGGCCGCGCCGCCGACGGTGTGCTCCGCGCCGCCCTCATCCCGGCTTGCGTGCGATCCAGATCTGCTCGGCCGCGGTGTCCATCGAGAATGGCGTCCCGTCGAAGCTGCCGAGGCAGGCGTCGATCGTGAAGCCGGCTCCGAGCAGCATCATCCGGGCCTGGTCCGGGTCGAGCCAGCTCAGGTCGAGGCGCCGGTAGCGGCGCCATTCCGGCCGCCCGTCGGCCGTGAAGTGGTCCTCCCAGGTGATGACCTCCATCGACCTGGCCTTCTCGTCCACGCGGGAGGCGACCCACAACAGGATATCCGTGCCCGCCGCCGACGGGTAGGCGGCCCGAAGCTGCACCTGGCGCATCCGGGTCACGGCGTCGGGCGTCATCAGGAAGTCGTCGAAGATGAACCGTCCCCCCGCGCGGAGCTGGCTGAACACGTGGTGCGTCACCTGCTGCTTGGCCGGCATGCCCGCGAGGTGCCCGATGCTGTGATACGGCAGGGTGACGAGCGCGGCCGCCTCGTCGATGCGGAAGGTGCGGAAGTCGGTTTCCAGCAGCTCGATCCGATCGCCCGCGCCGGCCTCCTCGGCGCGCTTCCGGCACCGCCGCAGCATCACCGGCGAGGCGTCCACGCCAATCACCCGGCATCCGCGCGCCGCCGCTTCCACCGCGATGCGCCCGTCGCCGACGCCGAGCTCCACCACCGGCCCGCCGGCGGCGAGGTACGCGTCGACGTAGAACCGGCGGTTCGACTGGGCCGCCGGCGCTGTCTCCGTCCAGACGCCGTAGATGTCGGCGAAGCTGTCGTACTGCGCCGCCGGGCCGGCGGCCGGGAGTCGCGACGATGACACGGCTCAAGTTTAACCACTCGGCCGGCTGCTTGCCGATCCCGAGGGGCGGCCCCCCAATCTCTTCGTGCACGCGCCGCAGACCGCGCGGCCCCGGTTTGCGTCATACTGTGTTGCACCGGATCCTGTTCAGGGAGGGACCATGGCGGCGACGACGATCGACGTGAGGCGGCGGGGTCGGGCGCGCTCGTTCGTATGGCTTCTGACGGCTACCGTGCTGGCGGCGGCGATCGGGGCGTGCGGGGGTGGTGCGGGCGTTCCGGACGAGGCGCCGCCGGCAGACGGCGTCCCTGCGCCCTCGGACGCGGGTCCGACCGCCGCGGCGGAGTCGCCCGACGCGTCCCCGTCGGACGAGGCGCCGGGCCCGGCCCGCGTGGTGCTGAACGGCGAGGAGCTGCCGCCCGAGCTCGCGGCCGCCTTCCTGCAGACGATGGGGGACGGGAGCTCGCTGCCGGCCGAGGTGGCGGAGAGACTGCCCGGACGACGCGGTTTGAGTGTCGAGGCCGCGCCGTCGCCGGCCGACGTCGGCCCGGACTGGTCGGTGGTGGAGGAGTACCTCGACCGGCAACGGGCGTGGATGGAGGGCAGCCGTCAGCCTCCGTCCCGCGACGTCTCGAGCGAGGAGCGCGTCCGGGCCATGACGGAGCGCCTCGCCGACCGGCCCGACGTGCGCCGCGCCGCGGCGGCCGCGAAGGCCATCCTGGCGCAGGACGGCGCGCACGAGAAGACGGTCGAGGCGGCGGAGTTCCTCGCCTTGCGCGTCCAGTCCGGCGGAAACGTCGCCGAGGACATGGTCGCGGGGGCGACGGGGCTGCTCAGGCACGCGCCCGACTACGAGGGCTGGCCGCGCGTGCTTAGCGCGATGGCGGGCCGCTCGTTCCTGGGACCGGAAATCGGCGCGTTCTTCGAGGAGCTGGCGTCCGGGGCCGAGAATCCCGCGCTGCGCGCCACCGGCCGTTACTACGTGGCGGCCGGGCTCACGGAGGCGGCCAACGGATCCCGGTTCGGTCTGCTCTCCGGCTGGACTTCCCTCTCGGCGTCGCTGGAGGAGAGCGAGGTCAAGCGGCAGAGCGCACTCGAGGCGGCGGCGGGCTTGAGCGCGGGGGTGGAGGAGGAGCCGTTCCTGGGGACGTTCCCGGACGGCCGCTCCTCGGAGATGACCCTGGCGGAGGCCGAGGCGGACCTGATTCGCAGCATCCGCCACGGGACCGTCGGCGGCACCCTGCCCGAAGTGACCGGCACGCGGGTCGATGGGGTGGAGGAGTCCCTGTCGGACTATCGGGGACGGGTCGTGCTGCTCGACTTCTGGGCGACCTGGTGCGTGCCGTGCATCGACGTGCTGCCGGATCTCAGGAAGCTGGTGGCGGAGCTGCCGGCGGACCGGTTCGCCCTCGTCGCGATCAGCGTGGACGAGGAGCTCGAGACGGTGACCCGGTTCATGGAGGACGAGCCCATGCCGTGGACGAACTGGCACGTGGGCCTGGGGAGCGACATCGCCAGGCTCCTGCGTGTCCAGGGGTATCCCACCTATGTGCTCGTCGACGAGACCGGCAGGATCCTGGTCAGGCCAATGGGACGGTTCGAGGAGGTCGCGCTTCCTCCCGGTGTGCCGGCGGACAGCTTCCCGGGTCGGCCTCCCAGCCTTCCCGCTCTTATCGAGGAGGTGCTGGCGGGGCTCCCGCCGGCGTGATTCGGCGGATCGACCCGAGGTTGCGCCTCCCGTTCCGCCGGGTCCACGGCGCTGACTCCTATGGCGCAGACCCTTGCTGCACGGTCCCGGCCGTGCGGTCCCGGCTCCGGCGCGCGCGTGACACGATCTCGTCCGCGTCCTCCGGCAGGAGCAGCCGGTCCTCGACCAGGGCCTCCGCCGCCTCGCCGACCGCCCGCACGTAGGCCGCGTGGTCGGCGTACCGCTCTTCGAGCGCCGGCCGGGGATCGCCGGCCGCCCGGCGCTCCGCGCGCGTGGCCGCGAACGGGATGAAGGACCCGGTGCCCCGGCACTGGGCCCCCTCCGCGAACCCCTCCCGCCGCAGGTTCCACCCCGTGAAGGTGCCGATGGGGGCAACGAGATTGGGGTGCCGGACGCCGTCGACCATGTTGCCGTCGGCGTCGGTGCGGCCGACCAGGACCGCGTAGGCGTCGCCCCGCATCGGGGGCAGCGACCGGTGGTCGGCGAGGTGCAGGGGGTTGTACGACCCCGACCAGGTCACCCCGGGGACGGCCGGGAAGTCGACGGCGGACGCGGGGACGAGCCCGCCGCCGGCGGTGGGGAAGCGGCTCTCGGGCGGTGCGACCCCCTTCTCCACCCAGTCTTGCAGGGCCAGGCTGAGGGCGGTGCGTATCTGGGCCAGGGCCAGCGGGTTGCCCAGGTTCTGGCAGAGGCCCGCGCTCGGCCTCCCCACGTGCACGCCGGGGCCGCCGCCGTGCTGGGTGCCGGCGAACAGGTACACCCGCACGTTGTCCGGCAGCTCGATGGGCCCGCCCGCGGGGTCGGTGACCACGAGGGACGCCCGCGCCTGCCAGAGCTCCGCCTCGCTGTCGCTGTGGACGATCTTCGGGCAGGTGCCGGAGGCCGAGCACCGCTCCTGCAAGCCGTCGGTCCGGCCGCTGACGGGGTCGGTCAGGGTGAGGTAGGTGAACGGGAACTGGTCGCCGGGGTAGACGTGGTCCTCGTGCTGCTTCTGCCAGCGCCCCGGCTGACCGAACTGGTAGTTGGTGAAGGTCTTCCGCGAGCCGGCGATGTTGGGATGGATGCCGTCGAACACGATGCGGCCCGCGACGTCCTCGTTGAAGCCCAGGTACAGGAAGTCGCGCAGCATGCGCCCGCTCTGGGAGATGCCGATCGAGATCGCGGTGCGCGGCAGCCCGGGCTCCGCGAGCGGGTTCGGATTGCCGTCGGCGTCCGCCGCCTCGTAGCGCAGGAACGAGATGGCGTCCCGCATCGCGGCGAACCCGAGGCCCAGCACGATGGGGTCCTTCGCCTGGTAGATGAACTCGTAGATGGCGCCGCCGTCGAAACCGGCGGGCCGCGCGACCTCGATCTCGGTGTCGCTCGCCCAGGTCCACGCGAGGTCCGGGGGCGCCTGCCGCCGGCCGGTCTGGGTGGCCCGGACCGAGAGCATCCCGCCCGTCGGCTCGCGCGAGGCGGTCGGATAGGTCAGGCGGTAGCGGGACCGCGAGGCGTCGTCGTCGAAGATCATCTCCTCGAGGGCCGCGCCCACGATGGCGGAGCCGTCGGCCTGGGTGGCGACGGGCAGCTCGGCCACGATGTTCGTGTCGGTCGGGGCGATGTCGCCCTGCCAGCCCACCCGGACGAGCGCGAACCCGCGCTCGAGGAGGGCGCGCTCGGCCGCGCCGGCCCCGCCCCGGTTCGGGACGGTGTGGTAGAGGGCCCGGTTCCACCGGGTCATGTCGACGGGCCGGTAGATCTCGACGGTGGCGCGGTACTCGACCCGGCCCCGGTCGTTGCGCGGGGCGCGGTCGAGATTGACGATGCGCCGGTGGCGGGGATCGTCGGGGTCGACCTCGCCGGTGACCACGCCGCGCAGGCGCTCGTAGCGGCCGACCTCGCCGTACGACTCGCCCCCGAGGGCCGGCGACTCGACGACCGGCAGGTCGATGCTCGTGATCTGCGCCGGCGCGATCCCGGCCGACAGCAGGACGACGAGGGCCGCGGCGAGCGGCGCCCGAGTCGGGAGGCGCCGGCGGCGCGTGACCGCGCCGTCCCGCCCGGAAGGTGCCGTCTCGTCGGCGGGCCGGGTCGTACGGGCGGCGGCGACGCGGGCGGGCGATGTCCGGGTCGAGGTCATGGCGTCTCCTTGTCGCGATCGCGCCCCATCATATCCCGCGGCGCGGCGGCGGCGGGTCCGCGACGGGGTGAAGTCGCCGGGACGATCGGCTCGAGCAACCGTCCACCCAGCGCCGGGTCGCGGCGTAACGGGTGAAGTTCCGGTTTGATTGCCGTGGTGCCGGCGACCGACAATAGCCTGTCGGCCGCGCGGGCGCCCCGCCGCCGTCATCGTGAGATGAGCTCCCATCACCCCCACGCCGCCCACGCGCCTGACGGCCCGGAGCACGCCCACGGACGGCACGGGGCGGGTGGTCACGACCATTCCCACGCGCTGCGCGGCAAGAGCCGGCGCAGCCTCGTCGGCGCCCTCGTCCTCATCACCGGCTACATGGCGGTCGAGGTCGCCGGCGGCATCCTCTCGGGCAGCCTCGCCCTCCTCGCCGACGCCGGCCACATGCTGACCGACGCGGCGTCCATCGGCCTCGCCCTCCTCGCCATGCACTTCGCGGAGCGGCCGCCGTCGGCGCGGTGCACCTTCGGCTACCGCCGGATCGAGATCCTGGCCGCCCTCCTCAACGCGCTGACCCTGTGGCTCATCGCGGCCTGGGTGGTCGTCGAGGCCTGGCACCGCTTCCGGGACGTGCCCGACGTCGACGGCGGGCTGATGCTGTCGGTCGGCGCCGTCGGCCTCGTCGTCAACGTCCTCGCGGCGTGGATTCTCCATCCTTCGGCCGGGCACAGCGTTAACGTCGAGGGCGCCTTCCGGCACGTGATGGCGGACCTGCTGGGGTCGGTCGGCGTCGTGGTGTCGGGGGTCCTCGTGTGGGCGTTCGGGTGGACCCTCGCCGACCCGATCCTCGGCGTGGTCATCGGGGTCCTGATTCTCTTCGGCACGTGGCGCCTCCTCGCCAAGGTGGTCCACGTCCTGCTCGAGGGCGCTCCCGACCACGTCGACGTGCCCCGTCTCTGCCGCGAGCTGCAGCGCGTGGAGGGCGTGGTCGAGGTTCACGACCTGCACGTGTGGACCATCGCCGAGGGCTACGACGCGCTCGCCGCCCACGTCGTGGTCGACCCCGACTATCCCGGCCGCCGCCGCGAGCCCGTGCTCCGCCGGCTGCGCGACGTGGCCTCCCGCGACTTCGGCATCCACCACGTCACGATCCAGGTCGAGCAGTCGCCCGAGGACTGCAACGAGCATCACCACGCCGACCGCCTTCACCCGCGCGAGCGTGCGTCGGAGGCCTGACCTTCCGCCTCCGCCACGCGCCGGTAGATCGGTACTGGCGGCGTCGCGGGCGCTGGCGGACACCTCGCCCGACACAGAGGGCCGCCCCCGGCGGGTCAGCGACCACGGGCCAATCGTCGCCGTTGGCTACGCTTGGCGCCCAACCAACCCACAGGGAATCCGCGCCGTCCTGCGGCGCAGACTTCTGGCCCGAATTCCCCCGTGCCGTGGCGCGGCCTCCGGGTTGGAGATGCACTACCATCGGGGGCACGAGAGAGGAGAGCGCCATGGCCTTCATCGCGCGTCTGTTCGCCCTCGCCGCGGTCTGGTTGCCGGCCATGCAGCCCGCCGAGCCTGGTTTCCTCCGCTGGAGTGCGGAAGAGCTCGAGCAGCGCAACGCCGCCTTGTCGGAGGCCATCCGTCCCGACGGCTCGGCCCGCGAGACGCTGGCCGACTACGAGGTCGGCGGGTCCCACCGTTTCCGGTTCATCCGCCGCGACGCCGACGGCTTCCCCGAGCAGCACGCGCGCATCGAGAACGTGGTCCTCGTCCAGAGCGGGGCGGCGACCCTGGTCGTGGGCGGCGAGCTGATCGACCGGGGCGGCGCCGACGGCGAGTACCGGGGGACGGGCATCGCGGGTGGGGTGCACTACCCGGTGGCCCGGGGGGACATCGCGCACATACCCGCCGACACCCCGCACCGCTACCTCGTGCCGGAGGGCGGGCACGTGACCTACGTGCTCGTGCGGCTGCCGGCCCTCACTGGCGAGCGCGTCCTGCCCGCGGACGCTCCCGACCTCGACTTCGAGCCGCCGGGCTTCGCCCTGTGGCGGGCGCGCGAGCTCGACCGCCGCCGCGCCGACCTCGACCGGCGGATCGGCCCCGACCGCTCGGCCCGCGAGACCCTCGCCGACTACGGCAGCCCGACCCGTTCGCACCGCTTCCGCCACATCCACCGCGACGCCGACGGGGTGCCCGAGATCCACGACGACATCATCGACGTGGTCTTCGTGACGAGCGGCGCGGGTGACGTGCTCGTCGGCGGTGAGATGCTCGACCGCGACGGGAGCCGCGGGTCGGGCATCGCCGGGGGGACGCGGCATCCGGTGGCGGCCGGCGACGTGCTGCACATCCCCGCCCGTGCCCCCCACGGCTACCTCGTGCCCGAGGGCGCGCACGTGACATACGTCCTCGTGCGGGTTCCTGCCGTGGTTCCTTCCTCGGAATAGCCGCTCGGGTATCGTCCATCCGGCGCCGCGCCCCGGACGGCTTCATGGTCGACGAGGGGCCGCCGCGGCCGCCTCGCCGGCGGTACCGGGCGACGACGCGGATGCGTTCGGCACGGCGAAACCTCGCTCCGCCGGCCGCGGTTGGCGCAACAGCCACACCAGGACCGGCTCACGACGCGCGCCCGGCGCCCTATCATGGCGGTTCATGGACTCCGCTCCTCACTACCGGCTCATGCTGGCCGGCGTTCTCCTGATGACACTGGTACCGGTCTCGACCGCCGGCCAGCAACCGCGCCTGGCCGCCGGCTACTGGACCCGGGGGCTGTCGGGCGGCTGGGGCGACGCCTGGAAGTACGGCGTTCCGGGTTGGGGGAAGACGGAGAGCGACGTCCGCTTCGTCGCGTTCCACCCGCAACTCGGACGGTTCGTCACCGACCGCCTGGAGATCCACGGCGAGTCCGCGCTGCTGGCCTACGACCGGCCGGCCCCGGC
Source organism: Vicinamibacterales bacterium (assembly GCA_965207615.1). Taxonomy (GTDB): domain Bacteria; phylum Acidobacteriota; class Vicinamibacteria; order Vicinamibacterales; family UBA8438; genus JAJEEA01. The sequence goes on along the minus strand of CBDBMZ010000003.1, from coordinate 3,397,827 downwards.
CATCGGCGGGGGGCTCGGCCTCGGCGGCCGTTATCACGTCTGGCGGGACCGGCGATGGACGCCCTACGTCGCCGGCGGGGCCGGATTGCTCTGGACGTCGCTCGACGTGCCCGAGATCGACCGCGTCTTCAACTTCACGATCGTCTATGGTCTGGGCATTCGGACGGTGCCGAGGCGGGGGCCCGGCCTAGTCGTCGAGCTCCGCAACCACCACATCTCGAACGCCGGCACCGCCGGGGAGAACCTGGGGCTCAACGCGGCGGCGGTGGTCGCCGGGGTCCAATGGGTCCTGCGACCGCCGGATTGAGGCCGCGTCCCGGTCCGCCCGCCGGGCCTTGAGACTTCCACGAGGTACGGCGTGCGGAGGCTGGCGAGCCCCCCCGAGGGGCCGCCGGTTTCGTGCTCACCTTCGACGGCAGGGGGGCGTGCTGAATAGCGGGGGGCTGCGCGAGGCGACGCCCAAGGCGATCGAGAAGCTTCGGGGTGACGCCGGGGCGAGGGGCGAACCCCCCGACGGGTCACTCGGTCGGCTCGTCCGTCGCGTCCATCGGGCCGCCGCCCGATGAGGGCGGGGTCGGCCGGCGCCGCATGAACCCGAACCGCTCCAGCGCCGCCCGCTGGAGGCTCAACTCGGCCGTCAACTCGTCAAGGCGCTGTTCGACGTTGTCGAAGCGTTGCAGGACCTCCCGGCGGAACTCCTTCAGGGCCGCGGCGAGGCCGGCTACTGTGTCGTCGCTCATGTATTCCCCAACAGTTGCACCCGCAGTGCGAATCGATCCGCCAAGAGGTTGCCGCGCCCTACGTGCGAGCGGTCAGTCACTCGTGTGTGACATATAACACGAATCGTGAGGGCGTGTCAACCTCCGGGTGCGGGGCGCGACGACGCGCAAGGACCCCCACGCTCGGAACTCCGGGTAGCGCGTCCGTTGGCGGTGCTGGGAAGCTGTTCGATGAGGCCCCGCAGCCGGCGCAGGTCGCAGGTCATGCGGCCCGCGGGACCGGAGCGGGATGCTCCGGAAGGGCGTGAGGGGCCTCGGCCTGGGCGGCCGTTATGATGTCTGGCGCCGGTCCGGAACCGCCGGCGCGGTGTCTTCTCGTCGAGGAGCGCCGTGAGCGGCCGGCGAGCCGCTGCGCAAAGGGAGAGGGTGTGCCATGGCCGGCTGGGTGAACGACCTGCGGCACGTGGTGCGGAAGCTGGCCCGCCGGCCTGGCGTGGTGTCGCTCGCCGTGGCGACGCTCGCGCTCGGCATCGGCCTGAACACGGCGGCGTTCGCCGTGGCCTACGGCGTGCTGTGGCGACCGCTGGCCTACCCCGACGCCGACCGGCTGGTGACCGTCACCGCGCTGTACCACGAGAACGAAGCCGCCAGCGGGTTCGGCCCCGACCGGTTCCGGGAGTGGGCCGAGCACCTGCGGGTCGCCGAGCTGGCCGGACACGAGACGCGCGAACGCGCCGTCCGCGGCGCCGGCCCCGCGCGCATTGCCCGGGTCGCGACGGTCACGGAGCGCTTCTTCGACGTGCTCGGGGTGCCGGCCGCCGCCGGCGTCGCGCCGCCCCTTCCCGCCGGCGACCCGCGCGCCGTCGTCAGCACGCGGCTCGCCGCCTCTCTGAGCGCCGCTCCGGGGGCGGTCGTCGGGCTCGGGATCACCGTCGGCGACGCGCCGTACACCGTCGCCGGCGTGATGCCCCCCGCGTTCACGTTCCCGACGCCGGCCGTCGACGTCTGGGTTCCCGTGCCGGCCGCCCCGCCGGTCGGGACCTCCTTCGATGTGGTCGGACGGCTGACCGCGGGCGCCACCGTCGAGCAGGCCCGCGACGACGCGGCCCGGGTCGTCCGCGACGTCCACGGCGACGAATGGCGCGCGGCCGTGATCCCGCTCGGGTCCGTTCTCCTCGATGCCGTCCGGCCCGCCCTGACGGCGGCCCTCGCGGCGGCGATGCTGGTGCTCCTGGCTGCCTGCGCGAACGCGATGACGCTGCTCGTGGGCCGGTCCATGGCGCGCCGCCGGGAGTTCGCGGTCCGACTCGCCCTCGGCGTCGGCCTCCGGCGCCTGTACCGCGCAACGTTCGCGGAGGGGCTGGTCGTCGCGGCCGCCGGTCTGGCCGCCGGCTCCTTCCTGGCCTGGGCCGCGGTGCGGCTGTTCGCGACGAGCGCCGCCGCCGTGCTCCCGCGCGCGGCCGAGATCCGGTTCGACGACCCGATGCTGCTGGCCGCGGCGGCGGCGTCTTCGCTCGTCGCGGCCGCGGCCTGCGGCGCCGCGTCCACCGCGGGGATGCCGCGCGGCGACCGGCTGGGTCCTTCCGGGGTCGCGGGCCCCGCCGCGACGCCGACGGCGCGGCGCCTCCGGGCGACGCTCGTCGTGGCTCAGGTGTCGACGGCCGTCGTGCTCCTGGCCGGCGCCGGGCTTCTCGCCCGCAGCCTGGACGCGCTGCTCGCCGAGGACGGTGGCTTCGACTCCTCGCGCGTGCTGATCGCCAAGCTGATGCTCGGCGACTCGCGTTTCGCCGACGACGGCGCGTCGGCGGGGTTCGTCGACCGGCTGCTCGCCGAGGTGAGGAGACTGCCCGGCGTCGACGCGGCCGGGCTCGGCAGCCTGCTGCCCCCGACCGATGCGCCCACGACGATCAACCTCCGGTTCCGGGGCGACACGCGGGACGACACCCTGTCGATGTCGTTCGGCGCGGTGACGCCGGGCTTCTTCGAGGCATTGGGGACGCCCCTGCACGCCGGCCGCCGTTTCGACGCGGCGGACGAGCGTGCCGAGACGCCGGACGTCGTCGTGAGCGCGTCGACGGCGCGGTTCCTGTACCCGGACGCGGACGCCGTCGGCCGCGGTCCGCGGTTCGCCCTCGAGCGTTTCGGCATCGCCCGCGAGACGACGGTGCAGGGCGTGGTCGCCGACATGAAGTACGCGGGACTCGAGGCGGGCCCCGCCGCGTCGATCTACGTCCCCTGGCGGCACCGGCCGATGGGGCTGGCGCACCTGGTGGTGCGCACCGCCGGCGACCCGTCGGGGCTCCTGACGGCGGTCCGGGACCTGATCCTGTCGCTGAACCCGGGCCTGCCGGTTCCCGAGGTGCGTACGCTGGACGATCACGTTGTGGACTCGATCGCCGGGCGGCGACTCCAACTGGTGCCCGCCGCGGCCGTGGGGGGGCTCGCGCTGATGGTCGCGATGGTGGGGGTGTTCGGCGCCCTCGCCCGCGCGGTGACGGAGCGGCGGCGCGAGCTCGCGGTCCGCGCGGCGATCGGGGCGTCGCCCGCCCGCCTCGTCCGGTTGATCATGCGCGGTAGCCTGACTCTCGGCGCCGCCGGCGTGGCCGTCGGCCTCGCCGCCGCCGCGGGCGTCGGCCGAGGTCTGTCGAGCCTCCTGTACGGCGTCGGGCCCTACGACGCGGCGACCTTCGCCGCGGTGGCGGGGTCGGTCCTCGTGGCGACCTCGGTCGCCTCGCTCCTGCCGGCTCGCCGCGCGGCCCGCGTCGATCCCTTGAGCGCGTTGAAGGGCGACTGAGTCCCGAAGCGCGTCGGGCGAGCGTGTTACGCTGGACGCACATGAGTGACGAGCATCACGGCACCGGAACGGGGGTCGCCCTCGGCATGAGCGTCGGGATCGCCATCGGGGCGGCGACCGACAACGTGGGGGCATGGCTCGCGATCGGGCTGGCCCTGGGGGCGGCGTTCGGCGCGGCGTTCGAGAGCCGCGGTCCCCGGTCCGGCGGGCCCGACCGGTAGGAGTCTGCGCCGTGGAACGGCGCGGACTCCTGGCGGCGGTTGGGCGCCAAGCGGAGCCGCAGGGGACGATTGGCGGACCGGGATCGCGCCCGGGGTTCGGTCAATCCGCATTCGGGTCCCGGAGACTGTGGGCCGGTTGAAGGTCGTCGGCCGCCTCGGCCACGCCGCGCGGTCCAGTCCCGCGCCGGGTGCATCCGCAGGCGGAAGGGCGGCGCCGCGGAACTCCTTCCCGTAGGCTCTCATCGGGATCGCCCGGCGGTCTCCTGACAGGTTCTGACACACCCTGCCTCTATCCTGGCGGTTGTCCACCCGACAACGGATAAGCCGCCGGCCGCCCCAACCCGGGCGCGGTCAGGCGGGAGCGTGCACACGAACCAGGAGGAGTCCATGACCAGCAGCACGGCAGCCGCGTTCGTCGATTTGGAGCGGGCCGCCATCGGACGGCCCGTCACGCGTCTCGGCGTCTCGTTCTTCCCCGTCTACTTGTTGGACAACCCCGTGCCGGCCATCGCGACCGGCCCTGAGTCGGGACGCGTGATCGAGGAGCTGCCCGACGCGTCGGTGCCGACCCTGACCGCGGCCAACCCCACGGACCGGCCGATCCTGCTCGTCGAGGGCGAGCAGTTCCTCGGCGGCGACCAGAACCGCACCCTCAACGTCAGCGTGCTGGTGCCGCCCGCCGCCACCCTGAAGATCCCGGTGTCGTGCCTGGAGGCGGGCCGTTGGGGGCGCCGCCGCGACTTCGCGGCCGGTTCCACCTACACCCACCGCCGGGTGCGGCGCGCCAAGAACGCGGCGGTCGCCCGCCAGGCGGCGACGGCGGAGGCGCGGCGGGGCGACCAGAACGCGGTGTGGAGCTCCATCGATGCGGAGCTCGACGACCTCGGGGTGGCCGCGCCGACGCGGGCCATGGCCGCGGCCGACGGCGTCTACGAGCGGGAGCCCGACCGGCTGGCGGCGGTCGACGAGCTCGGCGCCCTCGGCCCCCTGGCCGGCCAGTGCGGCGTCGTCGTCACCCACGGCCCGCGCGTGGTCGCCACCGAGGTCTTCGGGGCCCCCGGGCTGCTCCGTCCCCATTGGGGGGCGCTCGTGCGCGCCTACCTGCTCGAGCGGCCGACCGCCGCCGGACAGCCCTCGGCCAGCCGCGTCCTGCGCAAGCTCGGCCGAGTCAGCAAGACCGCGTGCCGCGAGACGCCCGGGCTGGGGCTCGGCATCGAGCGGCATCTCGTCGGTGCCAAGGTGGTCGGGCAGGCCCTCACTCTCGACGGCGGGGTCGTCCATGCGTCGGTCCTGAGCGCGTGAGGGCGGGGGGCCGAGGGAGCGCCCCGAACCCTGTGACGAGGGCGGGATCTCGGACGCGCGGGTGGGTCGCGACCGCGGTCGAGCGGCGGGGGCGACCGGGTCTCGGCGGGCGCGCCCTCTATACCGTCGTCCGACCGCTACCGGGCGATCACGGTCTTGAAGCGCCGGACGAGGAGCGCGATCAGCAACGACTGATAGGAGAGGCCCGCGAGGAAGTAGAGCCAGACGCGGGCCTCGCCGGCCTCGAGCATCCAGAACACCTTGAGGGGCCAGTAGAGCGGATCGAGGCCGAAGGCCACCTGCCACGGCGAGGACACGAACCAGGCGATGACCGGCGGCCAAGAGAGGACGCCGACCCCCTTCAGCAGCGCGAACCCCTGCACCTTGTTCGAGGCGAACGCGGCCGCGAACAACGCGAAGAGCGGCGCGGTGGGCGCGGCCTGGGCGGCGGCGGCGAAGGCCGGAACGACCCCCATCGTCGCCAGATCCGAGATGGCGATGGACGCCATCATCACCGGCACGCTCACCACCATGGGGACGGCGATGCGGTAGGCGAGGTACCCCTCCACCGTGAGCGGCGTGACCTGGAGCGCGGTGAGCGTGCGGTCGTCCCGCTCATCGAGCAGCAGGAACCCGACCACCGCGCCGACCAGCGCCGGGGTAATGAGGACGAGGAAGCTCGCCAGCAGCGGGTAGTGCGGCGTGAGGTCGAATCCGTATCGTTCGTCCAACCAGGAGCGGAGGACGGGAACGCCCCACCGGAATGCGAGCGCGTAGGCGATGGGCGCGGCGATCACCCAGCGCAGCATGCTGTCCCGCGCGACGCTCCTGGCGTCGATCGGACCGAGGGCCCGGACCACCGAAGTCGCCGTCGGCATCAGCCCCCTCCCTCGCGCGCGACCATGAACCGGTCGAAGGTCCGCCGGGCCGCGATCAGCAGCAGCCCGGTCCAGGCGGCGGCATAGAGCACGCCGTAGGCCAACTGCCAGGCCGGAATCGGCCGGAACGCTCCGGCGAGGAGCACGAGGGGCGCCGTGAAGGGATGGAGATAGAGCAGCCAGGTGTCCCAGAGGCCGAAGTAGTGCAGCATCGGCAGGGAGAGCACCGCCGTGAACAGGACGGACGGGAACATGTACTCGTTGATCGACCGGTAGCGGGCGACGAGCAGGAAGCCGACCAGGGTGTAGAGGATCGCGGCCAGCGCGATGCCGGCGACGAGGGGACCGACCGCGAAGCCGCCGCCGTGGGCCGACCAGACGATGACGATCTGCTCGACGAGCGAGAGGGCGGTCAGCGTCGCTGTCTTCGAGGCGAGGTACTCCCAGTCGGCGAGCGGCGTCACCACCTGGGCCTCCAGCGTCCCCTCCCCCTTCTCGAGGAGGACGAGGCCCGCGATGAAGTAGAAGTTCACCATCACCAGGTTCCCGAACACGACGGCGGGCAGCACGTAGCCCCAGTCGATGGGGGGGAGCCGGGTGAGGAGCACGAACCAGCAGGCGAGCACGAACGCCACGGCGTAGTAGAAGCCGTTCCGCAGTTGCAGGCGGAGGTCGAGGCGGACGGTCGCGGCCAGCCGGTGCATCGGTTCACCGCAGGGTGTGGCCGGTGACGCGCAGGAAGACGTCCTCGAGCGTAGCTTCCTGGGTGTGCAGCGTGCGGACCGTCGCCTCGCGCAGCAGGGCCAGGAACTCGGCGTCGTCGCCGAGGCCGTCGAGCGGGAACTCCCGCCGTCGGGGCTCGCCGTGGAGGTCGTACTCGACCGCGACGGTCCGCGCGCCGTGGGCCAGCTTCAGGTCGCGCGGCGAGTCGACGAGCCGTATCTCCCCGTCGACGATGAACGCCACGCGGTCGCACAGCTCGTCGGCCACCGTCATGTCGTGGGTCGTCAGGAACACCGTGCGCCCCGCCTGCTTCAGCTCCCGAACGAGGTGCCTGACGCCCCGTCCGCTGGCCGGGTCGAGCCCCACCGTCGGCTCGTCCAGGAAGATCAACTGCGGGTCGTTGAGCAGCGCGCGCGCCACCCCGAGCCGCGTCTTCATTCCCTTGGAGTACTCGGCGACGAGGCGCTTGCCGTCGTCGGCCAGGCCCACCATCTCGAGCAGCGTCTCCGGCCGGCGCGTCCCTCCCCGGTACAGCGCCCGGAAGTAGCTCAGGTTCTCGATGCCGGTCAGCCGGAGATAGTGGTTGGGCAGCTCGAACGAGACGCCGATCTCCTCGTAGTAGTCGCCTCCCCACGCCGCGAGGTCGCGGCCCAGCACCGAGACGGCGCCGCGGTAGCCCCGCAGGAGCCCGATCAGCACCTTCTGGGTGGTCGACTTGCCGGCGCCGCTCGGCCCCAGGAACCCGAAGATCTCGCCGCGGTCGATGCGGAACGACAGGTCCCGGACGGCGGGGCTGGCGCCCGACGCGTAGGTGAAGGTCAAGCCGTCGACGTCGACTACGGGCATTCGGGCGCTCCGTGGTCTCGTGGCTGGCGCCGCTGGCGAGCGCACCGAGCGGGTCAGGGTAGCGGCCCTGACCGCGTCGGCGTCCCGGCCTGCAACCGCCCAGCCTCGCCTCCGCTACCGCTGGCCGGGCCGCGCCACGTCCTCCGTCACGGCACCTCGTCGAAGCGGGGGACGACGGCGGCGTGCTCGCGGATCCACGCGTGATAGCCGGCGACCAGCCGGTCGAGGGTGGCGGGGTCGTCGCCGGCGCGGTCGTCGAGCTCGGTGGGGTCCTCGGCGAGGTCGTACAGCTCCCACTCCTCGGCGTTGACGCGCACCAGCTTCCAGTCGCCGATGCGGACCATGCGGAAGCGCTCGGTAAACCCGGAGACGAGGATGTCGGGCGCCGGGCGCATGTCGCCGCGGAACACCGGCAGCAGACTGCCGCCGTCGAGCACCGGCGTCGGCCGTCCGTTCGCCGTCGCCGGGTAGGCGGCGCCGGCCGCGTCGAGCAGGGTCGGCAGGAGGTCGGCGACGTGGGCGGGCTGGTCCGACAGCCCGGGCTCGATGACGGCCGGCCAGTGGGCGATGAAGTGGGTGTGCGATCCCCCCTCGTGGCCGTACTGCTTGTAGTAGCGGAACGGCGTGTTGCCGACGTTGGCCCACGCCGCCGACAGGGTCCGGTACGACGCCGGTCCGCCGGGGGGAATCGAGAAGTCCCGGTTGCTGTCGTAGGGGCACGACCCGTTGTCGGAGAGGAACAGCACGAGGGTGTCGTCGAGCGCGCCCGTCTCGCCGAGCCGGGCCAGGAGCCGGCCGATGTTCTGGTCCATCCGGTCGATCATCGCCGCGTAGACGGCCATCTCCAGGTCGAGCGCGTCCTGCTCGGCGTCGCTCAGGCTCTCCCATTCCCGGTAGTGGTAGATGTCGCCCCGGAACGGTCCCCGGTACCGGTTCACGTTGTCCTCCGGCGGGCTGAGGCGCGCGTTCGGGGGGATGACCCCCAGCTCGCGCATGCGCGCGTAGCGCGCGGCCCGCACCGCGTCCCAGCCCCGGCGGTACGAGCCGCGGTAGCGCGCGATGTCCTCTTCCCGGGCCTGCAGGGGATAGTGCGCGACGTGGTACGGCACGTAGAGGAAGAACGGCTTGCCGCTCGCCGCCGCGTTGTCGAGGAAGCGCAGGGCGTAGTCGGTCAGGACGTCCGTCTTGTAGAACGGAGGGTCCGAGACCGGCATGTCCTCGACCGCGATCTCCTCGCCGTCGAGGAAGAACGGGTTCTGCCACGCCCCGTCCGGGGGGATGAAGAACTGGTTGATGACCGGGTAGGTCAGCGCGTCGTCGAAGTTGTGCCGGGCGTAGACGTGCTCGGGCACCCAGGCGCTGAAGTGCTCCTTGCCGGTCATCGCGGTGTGGTAGCCGGCGTCGCGCAGCAGCCCGCCCAGCGAGCGCGCGTTGTCGGCGTCGCGCTTGGCGAAGAAGAGCCCGGTGTGCAGCGCCGCCCGCGTCGTCTCGCACTTCGCCATGTTGTAGAACTGCGTGAAGCGCAGGCCGCCCTCGGCGAGCCGGTCGAGGTGGGGGGTGCGTATCTCCGAGCCGTAGGGGCCGATGTCGGAGTAGCCGACATCGTCGGCCATGATGAGGACGATGTTCGGGCGCGACGGCGGCTGGCCGGTCGCCGGATTGGCGATGCCGAACGCTGTCGACGCCGAGAGCAGGGTGAGCAGGATGTGGGCCGGGGTGCTGCGCATGGTCGTTTACCGGAGGTGCTCTCGCCTCGATGTCGAGTCGCGGAATCAGGCTCCGCTCTGGCCCCCCATTGTCACCTTGACGCCTCCGCCCCGACTGACCGTCAGGAGTCTCTGCCGCGGAGCAGACTCCAGACCCGGCAAAGCGTCGCGCGACGGCCCAGCTTGGCGTCCGACCAAGCCTGCCCGAGGTCTGCAGCGTTCGACGGCGCAGGTCTACCGCAGGCTGACCCCTTCCGCGGTGGGGAAGTCGTCGGGCACCGGCTGGGTGACGCTGCCGGTGGCCGCCCACTCCGCCGCGCGCTGAATCAGGGTGATGAACCCGACGCACTCGATGGCCGGCCAGGGGCCCGACTCGGGCGCCGCGCCCCCGTCGACGTGACCCATGGCGGTGCCGACGATGCGGCCGCGGCCGTAGCGCACGGTGTGCACCATCGGCTCGTCGTCGCCGGTGCCGTGCGTGCGCACCCCCCAGTGCGCCTCGCGGGCGGGGTCGGACCACGCGGTGGCCAGGATCGTCAGGTTCTTCGCGGGGCCGCGCTGGTTGCTGTACAGCTCGTCGGTGCCGTGCAGCCAGACCCGCGGCAGCCCGCGCATGATCGGATGGTCGGGTTCGCGGGTGACGACCGGATACTCGTGGGGGTCGACGCACTCGCCGGCGTGGCCCGGCGTGTGGTCGAGGAACAGCCGGCCATTGCGGTACTTCACGAAGGGGCCGTGCCGCTCGTCGCGCCCGCCCCACGCGCCGAAGCCGATCATCTCGTTGAATTCGGGCCAGTCCGCGAACGTGTGGTTGACGGCGTGGCCGTAGACGAGCCCGCCGCCGTTCAGCATGTAGCGCTCGAACGACTCCCGCACGGGGGCCGGCCACATGTCGCCGTTGTACTCCATGACGATCACGTCGTAGTCGGAGAACGCGGGCGCGAACCCGCTCATGTCCGCCCCCCGCGGCGGGCTGGTCACCACGTCCACCTCGAAGAGGCCGGTCTCCTCGAGAATCGACCGGTAGTGCTCGCTCAGCACCCGCCAGCCGTGGTTGTTCTGGCCCGTCAGCACCATCGCCCGGATGGGGCGGTCCTGGGCGTCGAGCACCGCGGCCGGCCCGAGGCTGATCGACGACACCGCGAGCACGAGGAAACCGAGCAGCGCTCCGTGCAGCCTGACGTCGATTCGTCTCGCCATCGTCCCCTCCACAGCATGGCGGGCGGCCTGACACCGCCGATCATCAGCGCGACAAGTCCGCGTCCATCGACCGGTCGTGGTACTACATCACATCTCGGTTTCCGCCGCCACGGCCACGCTCTCGCGTCGACTAGAATGGAAGGTATGGGTGCGACACACGTGATGGTAACGATCCGCAACCCGGCGGATCCAGAGCGGCAGTGGACCGGGCGCTTCCTCGTCGACACCGGCGCCTTCGATTCCCTGGTCCCGCGGCCCCACCTTGAGGCCATCGGCCTGAAGCCTCTCGCCAGCGAGAACTACGTACTGGCCGACGGCAGTCCCATCGAGCTGAGCACCACGGTCGGGCGCATCGAGTTCATGGGCAAGATCGTCGGCGGCACGCTGGTGTTCGGCGACGCCGACGCCGAACCTCTGCTCGGGGTGACCGCGCTCGAGTCAGGCGGCTTCGAGGTCGATCCGCGAACGCAGCGGCTGAAGAGGCTTCCGGCTGTGCTCCTCAAGAGCCTTCGCAAGGTCAGCGGTCGGCAGTCTGCGCCGTAGAACGACGCAGACTCCTGCAGGTTCCGCGAAAGTACACGGCCCATGTGGCCTCGACGGCGTTGCGTGCCGTGAGCGCGGGCAGCCTACCGTGTTCTCATGCGGTTGGGGTGCCTGCGCGAAAGCGCGGCCATGAGCGTTGGTTAGGCGCCAAGCGGAACCGGGCGACGATCGGCCGGCTACGCGAGCAGGCGCCAGATCTGGGTCAGCAGGAAGCACACCGTGACCCCCATCGCCACCGGCAGCAGGGCGGCGACGGTGGTCCAGCGGGCGCTGCGGGTCTCCTTGTAGATGGTGTAGATGGTGGTCGAGCACGGGTTGTGCAGCAGGCTGAACAGCATGAGGTTCACCGCCGTGAGCAGCGTCCAGCCCCCCGCCCGCAGCAGGTCGCCGGTGGCGTCGGTGCTGTCGAGCTCGAACATCACCCCCGCCCCCTGACCCGCCCCCGCCACGTTGGCGGTCAGCACCGTCAGCATCAGCACCGTCGGGATGACGATCTCGTTGGCGGGGATGGCGACGATGTAGGCGAGCAGGATCACGCCGTTCAGCCCGATGAGCAGCCCCGGCCCGTCGAGCCACTCGACCGAGTGGGCGGCGAGGCTCGCGTCGCCGAGGGAGACGTTCGAGATGAGCCAGATGACCGCGCCGGCCGGCACCGCGAACAGCACCGCGCGCCACAGGACGATGAGGGTGCGGTCGATCACCGACGTGTAGAGGGTCTGCAGCACGCGGGGCGGGCGGTACGGCGGCAGCTCGAGGCTGAAGCTCGTGGCCTCGCCCCGCAGCACCGTGCGCGAGAGCAGCCACGAGGCCGCGAGCATCATCACGATGCCGAGCACCGCGATGCCCACCACCGCCGCGGCCGAGACGAGCCCCGCGAGGTGGGCCGGCGCGAGGGCCCCGATGAAGATCGACGCGATGAGGATCTGTGTCGGCCAGCGCCCGTTGCACAGCGAGAAGTTGTTCGTGATGATGGCGATGAGCCGCTCGCGGGGGCTGTCGATGATGCGCGTCGACACCACCCCCGCCGCGTTGCACCCGAAGCCCATGCACATCGTGAGGGCCTGCTTGCCGTGGGCGCCGGCACGGCGGAAAAGGGAGTCGAGGTTGAACGCGACCCGGGGCAGGTAGCCGAAGTCCTCGAGCAGGGTGAAGAGCGGAAAGAAGATGGCCATCGGCGGCAGCATGACCGCGATGACCCACGCCGTGGCCAGGTAGATGCCGTCGAACAGGAAGCCGCTGAGCCACCAGGGCATGCGCAGCGCCTCGCCGATGCCGATCAGCCACGGATGGACGGTGTCGATCAGCAGGGTCGCGAGCATGCTCGACGGGACGTTCGCCCCCTCGATGGTCAGCCAGAAGACCACCGCGAGGATGGCGAGCATCAGCGGGAACCCGAGCCACCGGCTCGTCAGCAGCCCGTCGAGCCGCCGGTCGAGGTCGAAGCCGGCCCGCCCGAGTCCGCGGCGCATCGCGCCCTCCGCGATCCGCTGGGCGGCGTGGTAGGTTCGTTCCGTCACGGTGTCGTGGAAGTCGGGGGGCAGGTCCCACTGGAGCTGTCGGGCCTTCTGCAGCACCTGCTCGCGGGCCGCTTCCGGGACCGGCGGAGCGTTTCCGTCGCCCGCGTCGGCGTCGGCATTGGCGTCGGCGTCGGCGTCGGCGCCAATCTGACCCAACTCGCCGGAGCGCACCGCGGTCACCACCGCGTCGTCCGCGTTCAGCAGGCGCTCGGCCACCCAGCGGCTGTTCGCCACCCTCGGGAACGCGGTCTCGACGGTCTCCGACAGCGAGGCCACCGCCCGCTCGACGGCCGGCGCGTGCCGGACGAGGCGGAAGGGGTTGGTGCGCGTCTCGCCGGCCGCGACCCGGTGGGCGGCGTCGAGCAGCTCGTCGATGCCCACCCGGTTCCGGGCCGCGCCGGCGACCACCGGCACGCCGAGCTCCTTCTCGAGCCGGGCCGCGTCGACGGCGACGCCGTGGCGGTGGGCCTCGTCCATCAGGTTCAGGAACACCACCACCCGGTCGGTGATGCCGAGGATCTGCAGGACGAGGTGGAGGTTGCGCTCGAGGCGGGTGGCGTCGACCACCACCACGGTGACGTCGGGCCGCCCGAAGAGCAGGAAGTCGCGCGCCACCTCCTCGTCCGCGCTCCCCGCCTGCAGCGAGTAGGTGCCCGGCAGGTCGACGAGCTTGATGCGCGACCCGCGGTGGGCGAACGCGCCCTCGGCCCGCACGATGGTCTTGCCCGGCCAGTTGCCGGTGTGCTGGCGCAGGCCGGTGAGGGCGTTGAAGACGGTGCTCTTGCCGACATTGGGGTTGCCGGCGAGGGCCACGAGCACGTCCCAGCGGTCGGGGCTCAGCCCCAGCCGGACGAGGTTGTCGGCCCGGTGCTCCGCGCAACCGCCCATCCGGGGCATGAGCCCCCGGGACGCTGCCTCCGCCATCAGCCTGCCTCCTGCGGCGCCGGCACGTCCGGCGGCTCGATCCAGATGAGTCCCGCCTGGGTGCGCCGCAGCGCGATCAGGGCGCCCCGAATGCGATACGCGATCGGATCGCCGGCCGCGCTAGTCAGCTCCGGGGTCACCGCGGTGCCCGGCACCAGCCCCAGGTCGAGCAGGCGCCGGCGCTGGGCCCCCTGACAGGCGCGCGAGATGCTGGCGACCCGCACCGTCCGCCCCGGCGGGGCGTCGAGCAGGGTGACCTGGGCGGTGTCGGCCGCCTCGTCCTCGGCCAGGTAGCGGACGGTGACGTTGCCCGCGGTCACCGGGTCGAGGTTCCAGGAGCGGCCGTGCGAGCGCAGGCGGATGGTCTGGTCGGTGCGCTCGAGAATCTCCAGGCGGGCGCCCAGCGACAGCCCGCTCTCGAGCAGGGCGTCGTAGATCTCGCGCGGTTCGTCCTCGAGGTGCAGGACCTCGACCGTCCGTCCCGGCTCCGCCCCGGGCAGGCCGAATCCGGGCTCGGGCGGCATCTCGCCGGCCGGCGTGGGAATCGGGTCGCCGTGCGGGTCCCAGACGGGGTGCCCGAGGCGGGCGTCGAGGGCGTCGACCTGCGCGGCGGACAGGGCGTGCTCCATCCGCTCCGCCTCGGCGTGCCACTCGCCGGCCGGAACCCCGGTTCGGTCGGCGAGGTAGCGCTCCCACATGCGGTGGGTGCGCACGATCTGCACCGCCGAGCGCTCGCCGTCCGCGGTCAGGGCGGGGCCCGTGCCCGGGGTCCGCACCAGCCGCAGCTCGGCGAGCCGCGAGATCAGCGTCGCGGCGCGAGCCCGCGACACCCCCAGCCTCCCCGCGAGGCTGTCGAGCGAGCAGCGCTGGCGCGTCCGCTGACACATGTAGATGTGCTTGATGGCGTCCTCGAGCCGGACGCGCTCGTCGAGGTCGGTGAAGCGGCGAATGCGGCCCACCAGGCCGCCAGCGGGCCAGAAGAGCCCGACGGCGGCGGCCGCGAGCAAGGCGAACACGAGGAGGGCCAGGACCGGGTCGGCCATGGTTTTGAGTATACAAAAAATCGTCTTAACTGTCACCAAAACTATACCTGCGACCAGTCCTTGCCGGCCGCCGCGCGGTCCCTCCTGGTCGGGCGTTACCACCGCAAGACCGAGCTCGGGAGCTTCGGACCGGCTCCTCGCAGTTCCGTTCCGGCCGCCGGGCTCCGGTGCCGCCGAGCATTGACAGCCCCCGGCCGCCCCCATACGCTATGGACACCGTGTCAGGTCCCGGTGCCGGCGGGCGGGCCACCGCGGTCCGCGGGAGTCGCCGCGTCCGCCGTTGCCGGGACACCGAGTGCTCTAGCGGCCCGTGGTGGAACCCCGCGTCGCACCGGGATTGTTGGTCGACGTCGGTGGGCGTTCCGTCCTGGACTGCTCCAGTGCAGATTGCGCCGATCTCGCACGGCGGCGGGGTCCGGCCCGAAAGGAGCACCGATGCCAGAGCGTGACACCCCATCCCCGTCCCGGCGCACCCGCCGGGGATTCCTCAAGGCCGCCGCCCTCGGGTCCGCCGCGGTCGCCCTGCCCGCGTTGCCGGGCTCCGCCCAGGAACGCGCCGGGCGGGCCCTCGGCGCGGGGGTCAGCGCCTACGGCGGGCGCTCGCGGTTCGAGGTCGCGACCCGCCGGGTGCGCGGCGGGCGCTACGACCAGGCGGCGGGCAGCCTGACCCCGCTCCAGGCGCTCGACGGCAGCATCACCCCGTCGGCCCTGCACTTCGAGCGGCACCACGCGGGCATTCCCGACATCGACCCGGCCGGGCACCGGGTGGCCATCGGCGGCCTGGTCGAGCGGCCGCTGGTGTTCACGATGGCCGAGCTGCGGCGCCTGCCCGCCGTCAACCGTGTGTACTTCATCGAGTGCTCGGGCAACGGCCGGGTGAAGTGGTCTCCCGCCCAGCCCGACACCGACGCCCAGGGCGCGTTCGGCATGACGAGCTGCAGCGAGTGGACGGGGGTGCCGCTGTCGGTGCTCCTCGGCGAGGCGGGGGTCAGGCCCGAGGCGCGCTGGCTGGTGGCCGAGGGGGCCGACGCGTGCCGCATGACGCGCAGCGTGCCCCTCGACAAGGCGATGGACGACGTGCTCGTCGCCTGGGGCCAGAACGGCGAGGCCCTGCGGCCGGCCCAGGGGTACCCGGTGCGGCTGCTCATACCGGGATGGGAGGGCAACATCTCCATCAAGTGGCTGCGGCGGATGCACCTCGTCGACCGGCCGTGGCAGACCCGCGAGGAGACCTCGAAGTACACCGACCTGATGCCGAACGGCGAGGCCCGGCAGTTCACGTTCGTGATGGACGCCAAGTCGGTCATCACGCGGCCGTCGGGTGGACAACGGCTCGACGGGCCCGGCTTCCACCAGATCTCGGGGCTCGCGTGGTCGGGTCGGGGCCGGGTGCGGGGGGTCGAGGTCTCGACCGACGGCGGCGACTCGTGGGCGGAGGCGCGGCTCCAGGAGCCGGTGCTGCCCCTGGCCCACACGCGGTTCCGCCTCGACTGGCGCTGGGACGGCTCGCCGGTGACCCTCGTCTCCCGGTGCATCGACGAGACCGGCGACCGGCAGCCGACGCGCGACGCGCTGATCGCGGCGCGGGGCACGCGCTCGAGCTACCACAACAACGCGCTGCAGGCCTGGCGCATCCGGGCCGACGGCGGGGTGGAGAACGTCGATGTCTGAACGGGCCGGCGGGTCGGCGCCGATGGCCGGGCGGGGCGCGTCGATGTCCGAGCGGGCCGGCGCGTCCGGCCCGGCGCTCGGGCGGAGAACGTCGATGGGTGAACGGGCTGGCGCGTCCGTTCGGACGGCCGGGTGGAGAAGAACGATGTCCGAACGGCTCCTGCGGGCGGCGCTGGCCGCGATGGCGTTGCCGATGGTCTGCGCCGGCGCGGTGTGGGCGCAGACGTCCGACGGCGGTCGACTGACGAACCTCGGAACACCGGCGACGCCGGAGGAGATCGCCGCCTGGGGGCCGATCGTCGGGCCGGACGGCGAGGGGCTTCCGGCGGGCGGCGGGACCGCGGCCGAGGGCCGGGCCCACTACGACCGCCGCTGCGCCGCCTGTCACGGGCCGACGGGGCAGGAGGGCCCGGACGACCGGCTCGCGGGCGGGCAGGGTTCGCTGGCCGGCGACGGGGCGCGGAAGACGGTGGGCAGCTACTGGCCCGCCGCCACCACCCTGTGGGACTACGTGAACCGGGCGATGCCGTTCAACCAGCCCGGCTCGCTCTCGACCGACGAGGTCTACGCGGTGGTCGCCTACGTGCTCTACCTCAATGACCTCGTCGGCGAGGACGACCCCATCGACGCCGGCACCCTGCCGGGGGTCGAGATGCCCAACCGTGACGGCTTCGTGCCCGACGCGCGCCCCGACGTGGGCGTGGCGTCCGGCACCGCGCGGCGAGGGTCGCCGGCCGCCGTCCAGGCGCCGGCCGTCGCGGTCGCGGACGCCCGCCCGGCGGCGCCGCGCACCCCGTGGGGCGACCCCGACCTGCAGGGGGTCTGGAACCACGGGACCATCACCCCCCTCGAGCGGCCGCCCGAGTACGCGGGCCGCGAGCTTCTGACTGAGGAAGAGATCGCGGCGGCGAATCACGCCTCCGAGATCCGGGCCACCTCCGAGCGCCGGTCCGAGCTGACCCGCGAGCAGGACGTGGCTCTCGCCTACAACCAGTTCTGGTGGGATCGCGGCATCTCCATCGGCCGCACCTCGCTCATCACCGACCCTGCCGACGGCCGCCTGCCGCCGCGCACGTCCGAGGCGCTGGCCCGGGCCGCCACGCCGGAGGCGCAGCGCCTGGCCGCGGCCAAGCGCGGGCGGGTGCCGGCGCACGGGCCCGAGGACATGGACCTGGGGGACCGCTGCCTCGTCTACCGGCCGGTGCCCATCACGTCGAGCGGGTACAACAACCACGTGCACGTGCTGCAGTCGCCGGGCTGGGTCGTCATCTTCCAGGAGCAGATTCACGACATCCGCTTCATCCCGGTGACCGAGCGGCCGCCGCTGCCCGACCACGTGGTCCAGTGGCTCGGCGTCTCGCGCGGGCGGTGGGAGGGGGACACCCTCGTCGTCGAGACCGGCAACTTCTACGAGCAGGCCGACTATCTCGGCTCGAGCGTCGGCCGGCACGTGGTCGAGCGGTTCACGCGCGTGGCCGACGACGCCATCCGCTACGAGTTCACGGTGAGCGATCCGTCGGTGTGGACGCGCCCCTGGACCGGCGAGGTACCGTGGCGTCCGGCCGAGGGGCCGCTTTTCGAGTACGCCTGCCACGAGGGGAACTACGGCATGACCAACCTGCTGGTGTCGTCGCGCGCCGTCGAGCGCGAGAGCGGAGGTGAGCAGTGAGGGGCGGGGTGGGAGCCGGTCCCGCCGCAGGGCGCTTCGCCTGGCGGAGATTGGCGGCGGTGGCATCGTTCCTGGTCCTGGCCGCCGGTCTAGCTGCGGGCGGGGCGAGCGCGAGAGGCGGCTCGGAAGGCGCGGGGCCCGCCGGTTCCGCCGCGGGTTCGGCGGCGCAGGCGTCCGCCGGCTCGGTGCTCGACGGCGTCTTTACGCCGGCCCAGGCGTCGCGCGGCGAGCGCACGTTCAGCGACGTGTGCGCCGCCTGTCACGACACCGGGGAGTTCTCGGGCGGCCGGTTCCGCATCAGCTGGGTGGGCCGGCCGGTCGGCGAGCTGTTCGAGACGATCTCGACGCTGATGCCCGAGGCCGATCCGGGCAGCCTCAGCCCCGCCGAGTACGCGGCCATCGTCGCCTATCTGCTGCAGATCAACAACTATCCCGCGGGAGACGCGGACCTGCCCACGAACGTGAGGGCGCTCGGGCAGCTGGAGATCGTTTCACCGCCTGCACAATAGGCGCCAGCGCCGTAGACGGCGCGGGCTCCTGGCGGGTTGGTTGGGCGCCATGCGGAACCGACAGGCGACAATCGGCGGGCCAGACGTCCGTAACGGGACAGCGAGATTAAGGGGAGAGCGGATGACAGTCACTGTGAAGCCGGCCGGTCGGCTGATGGCCGGCGTCGCCGCCGCGGGTATCCTCCTGGCCGCGCCCGCCGCACCGGCCCAGGACGCCGGCGAATGGCGCTACATCGGGGGCGACGCCGCACACACCCGCTACTCCGGGCTCGACCAGATCACCGCCGACAACTTCGACGACCTCGAGGTGGCGTGGCTCTGGCGGGGCGACAACTTCGGTCCCTCGCGGCTCGCGGTGTCCCGCTCGACCCCCCTCTACGTCGACGGCACCCTGTACACGGTGGCCGGCGAGCGCCGCACCGTGGTCGCCATCGACCCCGCGACGGGCGAGACCCTCTGGACGTTCCGCGAGCCCCACACCACCCGCTTCGACCGGGGCATGCGGAACGGCTACGGCAAGGGCGTCGCCTACGACGAGATCGACGGCCGCGGCGTCATCTATACCATCAGCCCCGCCTTCTTCCTCTACGCTCTCGACGCCCGGACCGGGCTACCCCTCGAGGACTGGGGGACTCAGGTTCCCCTGCCCGGGTTCCCCGGCACCGGCGTCGTCGACCTGCTGCCCGACCTCATCGCCGACTGGGGGCCGTGGCTGAGCTGGGACGGCGCCTACGACCCCGACTTCGGCATTCCCCGCGAGCTGGGCTACATCACCAGCTCGTCGCCGCCCATCGTCGTCGACGGCGTGGTCGTGGTGGGCAACTCGGCCGAGCAGGGCTACAACCAGACCCGCATCGAGAACGTGCCGGGCGACATCCTGGGCTACGACGCCCGTACCGGCGAGCACCTGTGGAAGTTCAACGTCATCCCGCGGCCCGGCGAGTTCGGCCACGAGACGTGGGAGAACGACGCCTGGGAATGGACCGGCGACGTCTCGTCGTGGGCGCCGATGTCGGCCGACCCCGAGCTCGGGCTCGTCTACATCCCGACCAACCCGCCCACCATCGACTTCTACGGCGGGTTCCGGCCCGGGGACGGGCTCTTCGGCACCAGCGTCATCGCCCTCGACGTCCGCACCGGCGAGCGCCGCTGGCACTTCCAGACCGTGCACCACGACATCTGGAACTTCGACAACCCCACCGCCCCGGTGGCCCTCGACGTGACCGTCGACGGGCAACCGCGCCGCATCGTGGTGCAGGCCACCAAGCAGGGCTGGGCCTACACCTTCGACCGGGTGACGGGCGAGCCCGTCTGGCCCATCGAGGAGCGGCCGGTGCCGCAGTCCGAGGTGCCGGGCGAGCGCCTCTCGCCCACCCAGCCCATGCCCACCCGGCCCGCCGCCTACGAGATGCAGGGGCTGACCGAGGACGACCTGATCGACTTCACCCCCGAGCTGCGGGCCGAGGCGCTGGAGATCACCCGCAACTACCGCCTCGGGCCCATCTTCAACCCGCCCATCCAGCGCGGGCACCCGTCCGGCCTCCGGTCGTTCGTGAGCTGTCCGAGCGGGGCGTCGAACATCCACGGGCCGACGTCGGCCGACCCCGAGACCGGCATCCTCTACGTGGGGACCCGCCGCGGCTGCCGGTCGGAGAACATCGTGCCGGGCGCCCTCATCGACGTGCCCGAGGACATCAAGACCACGGGCCGGACCATCAGCGAGTTCGCGGTGCTGAACCGCGGCGACTTCCGGGGGCCGCAGGGGCTTCCGATCTTCAAGCCGCCGTACAGCCGCATCGTCGCCATCGACATGAACACCGGCGAGCAGCTCTGGGAGACCCCGAACGGCGACACCCCCGAGCGCATCCGCAACCACCCCGCGCTCACGGGGGTAGACCTGCCGAACACCGGGCTCCTCTCGCACCCGGTGACCATGGTCACCCGCACCCTCGTCGTCACCGCCGAGGGCACCGGCGGCACCCCGCGCCTGCACGCCCTCGACAAGCGGACCGGCGAGCGGGTCGGCACCGTCGAGCTGCCCGCCTCGGGCCAGTACGGCATGATGGGCTACCTCCACGAGGGCCGGCAGTACATCGTCGTGCAGGTGGCCGGTCCCGGCCTCCCCGGGGCGCTCGCGGCGCTGCGGCTGCCCTGAGGGCGGCCCACTGTCGGCCGTCTTCGGCGTTGCCCGCGGCGGGATTCGTGCGGATCGGGATCGATACTCCCGACTATCCATGCAAAACGGGAGTACGGGTCCCGATATACCGCAGGTTCAGGGGTCGCCGCCTTGACTTCGCCGGTTCGACCGGGGGGCCGAGTCGGCGCGGTCGGGAACCAGATCGGGGGGCAATCGCGTCTCATCATTCACGGGCGACGGAGGCCGCGGACCCCGGTTGGGGTTCACGGTCGCCTGCGAAACGGCCGATACGATTCGTAAAGGACACGCGGAGGCAGGGCATGACCAATCTGGAAATGTCGGCGGACGCGGATCGACGGTCCCGCGGTTCGAGAGCCCGAACCGCCCGGCACGGCAAACTGTGCCGCCGTTGCGGCAGGCGGGACGCGTTCTGCACGCGCTACACCTGGAAACGGCGGGTCAACCGGGAACGGCACCACGACCTCTGCTTCCGGTGCCGTCGCGCGGTGCGCGACGCCTCGCGCAACTGCGCGACCCGCGCAGCGTAGACCCTGGACGCCGCCGGCCGTTCTTCGACGGACCCACCGTCCGGTGCGATGTCACGGCTCGGAATAGGTTTCGTCGTGGCGAGGGTACGATCTCGGATCTGTCCTGGAAAGGCCGGGAGAGTTCCAATGTCCACGACAAAGCCCGCCGCCGGAACCCGGACCACCGTTTCCGACCTCGACCGGCGCCTCGAAGAGGCGTATCGGGCTGACGCTGCCGAGGCGGAGCGGCTCAACCGGAAGTGGGAGGGAGCGGACTTCGGCACCGCCGCCGTCATTCGGCGCGATCGGACGCGAGCGCCCGCTCGAAAGCCGCCTTGACCCGAGGCTCGAAGCAGACGAACCAGACCTTCTCGATCGACGGGGCGTCGGCCAGCGCCGCCCGGACCGCGCCGACCGCCACCGTCGCGGCCTGGGCCGGCGGGTATCCGTAGATGCCGCAACTGATGGCGGCGAACGCGATGGTCTTCAACTCTCGCTCGCCTGCCAGCTCTATTGCTCGTCGGTAGCAGCTCGCGAGCTGCTCAGACTCGCCGCGCGTTCCCTCGTGCCAGACCGGCCCCACCGCATGGATCACGTGGCGCGCCGGCAGGTCGTAGCCGCTGGTGATCCTGGCGCTGCCGGTGGGGCAGCCCCCCAGGGAGCGGCACTCCGCGAGCAGGCCCGGCCCCGCCGCCCGGTGGATGGCGCCGTCCACGCCCCCGCCGCCGAGGAGGCGGGTGTTCGCGGCGTTCACGATCGCGTCGACCGTGAGGGTCGTGATGTCGGCGGTGGAGATGGAGAGTCGCGCGTCGGGCATGGCGCGGTGGCGCGGCGGGCGCCGCCGGGCGTCCCCGGCCGCGGGCGCGGCGCGGGGACGCCGGACAGAGTGTCGAGGACGAAGGTCAGTCCAGCGGGGCCCGCGCGATGCGGATGCTCTCGCCGACGCTGCCGACCCAGAGCTCGTCGCCGACCTGGATGGCGGCGGTGCCCAGCCGCAGGTTGTCGTTGCTGGGGTAGGTGAAGATGGTCTCCGCGGTCAGGGCCTCGGTGTCGACGCGGGCGACGTGCGAGGTGACGCCCTCGCAGCTCACGCCGCGGACGCACTCGCCGACGCGGGCCCGTTCGGGGGCGCGGTGGCCGGCCGCGATCAGGGTGCCGTCGGGCGCCCAGTGCACGTTGTCGATGTAGAAGCCGACCTCGATGCGGTCCGTCGGCATGGCGTTCGGACCGCGCGGCAGGCGGATGATCGACTCGGCGGCGTAGCCGGCGACGAGGTACGACTGCCCGTCGGGCGCGATCTCGAGGCCGTTGGGGCCGATGCCCTCGCTGCCCGGCGCGCGGATCCAGTCGCCGCCGGGCTGCCACTCCCAGATGTCGCCGGTGGCGGGGCTGGTCGCGGCGAACCCGCCCTCGGGCAGCGGCACCACCGCGTTCAGCCCGAGGCCCTCGGGGGCCACCACGCAGCCGACCCAGGTCAGCGACGGGACGGCGCCGCCGGCGTCGACCTCGAAGACCTCGATCGCCTCGCGCTCGGTGTGGCGCACGACGTACAGCGTGTGGGTGTCGCCGTCGCCGGGCCGGATGCTGACGCCGTGCGCCCGGAACTGCTCGGTGGTCATGCCCGGGCACCCGGCGTAGGTGGCCATGTCGTGCCGCCCCCGCGAGGGCGTGGTGGTGGTGGGGAACAGCCGGACGGTGCTGCTGTCGCGGCTGTCGGCGGCCGACAGGTAGCCGTCGTCGACCATGCTGGCGACGATGACCCACGGCGAGTCGGGTACCTGGATGAGGTCCTCGGGGCTGATGGGCCCGCAGACGAACTCGATGTCGCCGTCCGCCTCGCACTGCGCGGCGGCCGTCGCGGGCATCGCCAGCAGGCCCGCCGTGGCCAACAAGAGCACGGGAAACAGTCGCCTCATGATTCCTCCTGTCGCCGGGGCCCAGGTCGCGTCGCCCCGGCGGGGTTGTCTGTCCGCAGGACTCGGGTGCGTGAACCGCCTTCGCGCGCATTGTAGCCGACCCTCGCGTCCACGCGGGCCGCGATGCCGACTCACGGTCCGGGTCGGCCGGCGTATGACGAAAGCTGGATGATCGGCAGGCCCGGCAGCGACGGCAGGCGTCGATCGTTCGTCACCAGGGCGCGGCACCCGGCGCCGATCGCGGCGGCGAGCTGCAGCGCGTCCGGCGTCTCGACGCCGGTGGCCGCCCGCAGTTGCGCGGCGGCCCGCAACTGTTGCTGCGTCAGGGCAATCAGCTCGATGCCGCGGCTTCGAGTCAGCAGCGCCTCGTAACGGTCTGCCAGGCTCCGGTTGCCGGCCCTGTACGGCGTCACCAGCACCTCGAGGAGCGTCAGCGCAGAGGTGACGAGGGAGCCTCCGCCTCGGTCGGCCCGTCTGAACAGGGGCGCGACGACCGGCAGAAACGTGGGGTGCTCTTCGATCAGATAGATGAACACCGCCGTGTCCACGGCAACGCGGCCGGCCGGCAGATCGGCGATCAGTCCCACGAGCCCCGCTCGCGAGCGACGTGGTCCGCCGCGTCGACGTTCTCCCACAGCTCCTTGCCGAGGCCCTGGAGATCGAGAATGGACAGCGGCTCCCGGGCTTCCAGGGTGCGGCCGAGCAGGTGAATGACCTCCTGGGCGACGGACCGATGTTCGCGTTTGGCCCGGTCTCGCAGGGTCGCGTAGAGCTCGTCCGGGAAGTTCTTGACGTTCAGGGTAGCCAGTGTCTTTCCTCCTGTTTTCCTCCATTTTGGATGCAGTGGTTTCCGTCGTCAATGGGGGGAGTGACGAACGAACGCGGCCGCATCCGGCGGTGCCGCGACCAGATCGGGCTATTCAGACGTCGGAGCTTGAGGTATAAAGGCATGATCCGGCGAAGTGGCCGGGTCGAAGCTCGTGGGGATTCGCTGACATGACGACAAGACACCACCGGGCCGCCGCGGTGGCCGGCGCCGTGTTCGCCTGCCTGCTCGCCGGCGGGGCAGCGTCGGCCCAGGGACCTGCATGGTCGCCGGGACCCGCGTCGTGGGTCGACGACCTGACGCCCATCACCGCCGAGGACTGGAACGCCGACCGGGCCGCGCACCTGCTGAGCCGGGCCGGGTTCGGCGGCACGCCCGAGGAGATCGCCGGGCTCGCCGGCCTGGGTCCGGAGCAGGCGGTGCGTTCGCTCGTGTACTACGACGACACCGCGAACGGCCACCTCGCCTCGTTCGAGCACTCGGGGCTCTGGGACGAGGGCCTGCTGAACTTCCCGCCGAGCCGCCCCGCCGCGACCGACCTCGGGCTCAGGAACGGCGAGAGCATGGGAGTGCGGGTCAAGCCCGACCAGGTCAACCGCCATGCCCAGCCGGTGTCCGACCGCTTCTTCTACTGGCTGCGCGCGACCCTGCTCGAGACCCGCCGCGTCGGCTACTGGTGGGCGGAGCGGATGCTCGACACGAACCGGCCCCTCGAAGAGAAGATGAAGCTGCTCTGGCACGGGCACTTCGCGACGGCCGAGAGCAAGGTCCGCGACTACCGCAAGATGCTCGTCCAGCTCGAGACGTTCGAGCGCCACGCCACGGGCAACTTCGGCGACCTCCTGATCGCGGTGGCCCAGGACCCCGCGATGCTCTACTACCTCGACGCCGGAGTGAACGTGAAGGGCTCCGCCAACGAGAACTTCGCCCGCGAGGTGATGGAGCTGTTCTCCATGGGGGTCGGCAACTACACCGAGCCCGACATCCGCGAGGCGGCCCGCGCCTTCACCGGCTGGAACTTCGAGAACCTCGACTTCGTGGTCCACCCCGCCCAGCACGACGACGGCCCCAAGACGTTTCTCGGCCGCACCGGCAACTTCGATGGCGTCGACGTGCTCCGCATCATCCTCGAGCAGCCGGTCACGGCCGAGTACATCGCGGCCAAGATCTACCGCTTCTTCGTGCGCGAGGAGCTGTCCGAGGACCTCCAGGGCGAGCTCGGGGCGATTCTCCGCGACAACGACTACGAGTTGCGGCCGCTGCTGTCGACCATCTTCCGCTCGCGCGACTTCTACAGCGACGCCAGCTACGGCGCCCACATCAAGGGGCCGGCCGAGCACGTCGTCACCCTGCTGAAGCACCTCGGCGCCGACGACGTGCCCGGGGTGCCCGACTTCAACCGGACCACCACCGCCCTCGGCCAGCACCTGCTGAACCCGCCGTCGGTGGCGGGCTGGGCGCAGGGCCGGGCGTGGATCACCCCCGCCCTCATCCAGGAGCGGGGCAACATCGCCTTCGACTACCTGTTCCCCGACATCGTCAACTTCCGCGATCCGAACTTCCTGTCCCGCCGGGGCGCCGGCGAGGTGGGAAACCGGCTGCGGCAGGGGTATGATTTCGGCAGCGCCATCGCCCTCGACGACCCGGCCAACATGTCGGCGTTCGACCTGGCCGCGCTCGAGCGGGACGAGCTGTTCAACACCCGCGTGTCGACCTACCGCGGGTGGGAGCGGGCGGTTCGCAAGCTGATCCCGACCCCGCGCGGCGGGGCCCGGGTGGACATGACCCGCATGATCCGGGACGCGGGCGCCGCGACCACCGGCGAGGCGGTAGACTACCTGCTGGGCCGGTTCCTGCGGGTGCCCGTCGCCGCGTCGGCCCGCGACGCGCTGGTGGCACTGCTGGACGACGAGCTCGGCACTTCGGACATCGGACGCGCCGAGACGTACATGGAAGACCCGTTGCGCATGGTGGC
This sequence comes from Vicinamibacterales bacterium, assembly GCA_965207615.1. GTDB lineage: Bacteria > Acidobacteriota > Vicinamibacteria > Vicinamibacterales > UBA8438 > JAJEEA01. The sequence continues at coordinate 3,372,181 of CBDBMZ010000003.1, read as the reverse complement.
GCATCTCATCATGAGCACGCCGGAGTACCAGATCAACTAGAGGTGGGACATGACGATGACGAATCGAGGCCGGCGGTTGTGCGAGGCGAGCGGCGTGTCCCGTCGCGACGCCCTGAAGATCGGCGCCCGCGGCATCGCCCTCGGGCTGGCCGGGGCGGTCAGCCCCCTGCCGCCCCTGTTCGGGGCGGCGTCCAAGGCCATGGCCGCCACCCCGGGCAAGATCCTCGTGGTCTTCGAGTGGTTCGGGGGCTACGACGGGCTGAGCACGTTCGTGCCCTACAGCAACGACGCGCTCTACCGGCACCGGCCCAACCTCGGCGTGCGCGAGGCCGACGTCCTCAAGGTCGACGAGCACTTCGGCTTCCAGAAGTCGATGCTCGGGATGCACCGCCTGTGGAACGACGGCAACGTGGCCGTCATCCACGGCGCCGGCTATGACCAGCCGTCGTTCTCGCACTTCACCTCGGCCTCGTACTGGCACACCGGCGCCCCCAACAGCGGCGAGGAGTACGGCTGGTACGGCCGCACCGCCGACGCCCTCGACCCGTCGGGGACGCCCAACTACCTCGTCAACATCTCGGCCACCCAGAGCCTCGCGGTGCGGGCCCGGCAGCACGTGCCGGTCGTCTTCGACCAGCCGTCCGCCTTCACCCGCAGCGTCTTCCACCCCGAGCAGGCGTTCGTCGACCACCTCGGGACGGGGCAGGAGGCCCGCACCTCCGTCCACAAGTTCCTGCTCGACGTGAACCGGAGCGCCCGCGACGCCTCCGCCCTCGTCAGCCAAGCCTGGGACAACTACAACCGCACCCGCAACCCCGACCTGCGGCTGCTCGACCTCGACAAGGTCGTGGCCCTCATCGAGAACGACTTCCCCGCGCGGCTCTACTACGTCCGCCTGCAGGGCAGCCTGTTCGACACCCACGTCAACCAGGAGAGCCCCCACAACCGCCAGGTGCAGTACTGCTCCGACGCGGTCTGGTCCTTCTTCGAGGAGATGAAGCGCCTCGGCAAGCAGGACGACGTCGCCGTCTTCATCCACAGCGAGTTCGGCCGTCGCGTGCCCGAGAACACCAACCTCGGCACCGACCACGGCACCGCCAACGTGTCGTTCGTGGTCGGCGGCGGCGTCGAGGGCGGCCAGTACAGCACCCCGCCGAGCCTCACCGAGCTCGTGCACGGCGACAACCTGCAGCACACCGTCGACTTCCGCCGCGTCTACGCCAGCCTCATCGAGGAGTTCCTGGGGCAGCCCGACTCGGAGAAGATCCTCGGCGAGAAGATGAAGACGTTGGGCCTGTTCGTGTGATTCCCTGGGCCCCGCCTCCCTGCTTGGGGGGTGGGGTGCCGGGCTCTTCCTGGGCGGCCTCGCGTGAGCGGAAGTCGATGACTTCCCGATGCGAAGCCGCCCTTTTTGTTTCCTTCCGACCTTGATGCCGAGCCGGACTACGGAGTACGTAACCGGCCCCGAGACCGACGGGACGTCCTGAACGACAACGTTCACAGCCGGATTCGCGGCCGCAACACCTTCGGATCGCCAACGAGTCACATGAGCAACGCCGCCGACGACTGGTACTCGATCCTCCAGGTTCACGAGTCCGCCGAGCCGGAAGTGATAGAGGCTGCGTACCGGCGATTGGCTCGCAAGTACCATCCTGACGTCAACACCTCTCCCAACGCAACGGAGACGATGCAGCGACTGAACGATGCGTATGCCGTATTGAGCGATCCCGGAAAGCGCTCCGCGTACGATTATCGGCGGCGCGCAGGAAGATGGGCTGAACTGGAACGACAAGAACCCGTTACGTCGTCCCGGGAAGAAGAGTCCATCGAACTGAGCAAGGGAAGAATATCGATACTTACGTGTGGGTGCTTTGCGTTCGTAGCCGCAGGAATATGGCTACTCTATGATCCACTGGACCCTCCCGGCCTGGCTTGGCTGGTAGCTGGCACTGTTATAGTCTTATGTGGCGTTTTGGGAGTCGCGAGCTCAAGAATGCTCTTTCGCAAATCTCCAGGTCTCGTCTTGAATCGGCACGGGTTCATCGATAATACCGGCCTTGTGTCGGCAGGCTTCGTTCCCTGGTCCGAGGTGGCTGAGGTTGTCGAAACTGAACGACAAGGCCATATGTTTCTTGCCATCCATGTCAAGCATTCGCAGCAGTACGTTGGTAGAGGCGGTGTACTGCAAAAATGATGCGTCTCGCCAGCCAGAAAATGTACGGTACGCCGATAGTCATCTCGGCCAACCTTCTGAAAACCAGTCATGCAGAACTGGTTGCCAGCATTGAGAAGTATCGCCATGCTTGGTCGGCTCGCGTCAGGTGAATCCATCAGCTCGAACGACGTGGTTCGCACGGTAAGGCTCTCGAAGACGTGCAGGTATGAACAGGGACACCAAGTTGAGACCGCCAGAGCCACGGCAATCACGAGGGAACGGCGACATGCAATTGAGAGTTGTAGCCGGAGTGATGCTGTATCTCGTGGCGATTGCGGCACCAGTCGCGTGGCTGTACGTCAAGTACGGGCCATTGACGCCCGTGGACGCCCGCAGCGTGGACGACATGGTGACAGTTGCCGGGACGACGGCGGTGGCGTTATGCTCGGACTCTGCGCCTCGAAAGTCAGCCATCCCAGGAGTCTGTCACTGTTTGAACGATTCGCGGAGGTCGTGCGAGGGCTGCGCGACGCGAGCGAAGACAGCGAGCCAGGGTAGCGCGCGCGAGAGGGTACATAACTGGCCCCGTCCGATCCGCTTGGTCAACCGTACGCTTCAGTCTGTGGTGTTCGCGTTTCCCCCGGTTGCCTTCTTGATCTCGGCGACGAACACGCTCGTGTCGGCGAAATAGTTCGGGTAGGCCCGCCGCAACGCCTCGACGGAGCCGACCTGTACGAGCACCGTCTCGGCGCGGGGGAAGCGTCGGATGGCGGTTTCGACCTCTTCGTAGGCCTGGATCGCTCGTTCCAGCGGACATTCTGGCCGGCGAGATCCAGGTAGATGTGGAAGTAGGCGGCCCGCCCGTTTCGGACGTCGCCCTCGAGGATTCTCAGGGTGCGGCCGTACGCCTCGAGACGAGCGACAGCGTTGGTCTCCGCCGCCAGTTGCACGAGTTCGCGGCGCAGCGTTGCTCGATCGTCGGGCGTGCCGGGGACGGGTGGCAGCCCTTCGGTGCAGGCGAGCTTCGTCGCCATCAAGGCGAAGAAGCGCAGCCACGCCTCGTTGCCCTCGCTCGACTTCAGTGCCTGGCCGGAGAAGGTGCCGACGGTCTCGACGGCGGTCGCCCACGCGTGCTGAAGCCGCGACCGAAGCTGAATTTCGATGCGCATGCCGCTGTACGCGGCATGGGCGTCGCTCTTCGTCCGGTAGCCGTAGACGAGGTGGACGCCGCGATAGCCGCTGTCTCGCGGGGACGTGAGGTAGTCGTAACGCCTCAACGGCTGGTGCAGCGCACGGCTGCTGTCGTACTTGCGGACGATTTCAAGCACGTCGTCGGCGGACGGGAGAACGACGCGGCAGCGGCCGATGTCGTGCATGCGGGCGAGTTGCATGTGGTGGGAACGCCGGAGCTTGGCTTCGATGGACGACATGCGCTTGAGGCGCTGCGCGACGAGCGCCGCCTCGCCGAAGCCGGCGACGGCGTGTCGCAGGTTCATCTGCAGCGCGTTCAGCGGGAGGCTGTGCGAGGCGCGCCAGTTGTGGACGGTCGTACGAGCCCGCAGCTTGTCGCGTGGAGAGGTAGATGGATGGACGAGGATCACCCCGGCGTCGTTCACCTGGCTTCGAGTGTGCTCCGGAACCGTCCAGGCCATGACCGTGGCGTCCAGGGTGTTCCCGTGAAGTTACTCGTCGACGCGCGCCTTCCGGGCCGGCGGGCCCGCTGGTGGATCGTACAAGGACACGAGGCCCTGCGCATACGAGATGTCGCGCCCGCTACGTCCGCGTGGCCAGCCGGGCGGCGAACCGCGGTGCTCGGGTGAGTCGATGCTCCGGTTTATCGCGTCGAGCGCGGCGGCGAGCTTGCCGGCAAGCAGGGCGGGGACGGCGATGCAAAGACCGGGGAACAGCCGGCTTTCGATCGCGCCATCGTCACCGGACGGCAGGAGACGGTACTCGCCGCCGGCCAGCTCGAACCAGTCGATGCGCCGTTCCTGGGTTCGGCAGATGACGTACTCGCGGACGCCGTTGCGGCGATAGGCGCGGAGCTTGTCGTGCAGGTCGATCGAAGAGCTGGTGGCGGCGATATCGACGATCAGTTCCGGCGGGCCCTCGATGTAGCCGTCTTCGCTCACCCGCGACTGGCCCCCGCCGGACCTGGACGCCACGCCGGGCTCAGCCATGAACGGGAACCTCCAGCCTCTCGATCCGGTCTCATCATCCCACACACGCGCGCGGGCTTGCGATGCGGAGCATTCCCGGGTCGGCAGGGCCGGCGGCCCACACGGGCTGCCAGGAACGGCCATCGCGGCGCTCGCGGTCATGACCGGTCGGCCGGCTCGCGCTCGCAGGTCGCCTCCGCCGGCAGACGCGGACGCCACAACTGGTGGATCACCCAATCCAGGTCCAGACGCTCGCCGCGCCAGTCCGGCGTGAGGGTGTCGGGGTCGATGGAGATGCCGTCTCGTTCGAGCCGCGCTCTCACCGGCGCCAGCGGGCGACCCGTCCAGGCCGGCGGCGCCGGCGCTTCCGGCAGCGGACGGCCGTCCGGCCGAACGAACTCCACGTTGCCGGCCGCATCCAGCGTGACCCGGAATCCCTCCTCGTGGACCGCGCGGTGGTGCCGCCGGCAGAGGAGGACGAGATTGTCGAGCGCCGTCGCCCCGCCGTGGGCCCAGTGCACGATATGGTGAGCATCGACCCGGACGTTCCGGCACCCCGGAAACCGGCACTGGCGGTCGCGGGCGTTCAGCGCGCGGCGCAGGGCCGGCGAGATGGTCCGCGTCCGGCGGCTGACGGCGAGGGTCTCGCCGCCGGGGCCGTGCTGCATCCCGACCGTCGACGCGTCGCAGGCCAGGCGCCGCGCCGTCTCCGCCGAGATGTGGATGCCCCCCGCCTCCTCCAGCACCGTCTGGCGGCAGCCAGCCGGGGTGGACGAGGCCGGACGCGGTCCCGGGCAGGGGGCCTGAGACCGGTGTGACGGCGCGGCGCGTTCCGGCGTGTCGGCCTGACCCATGAACGGCCGCGGCTCTCGTCGAACTGACACCGCGCGTGCTTCCTGGCCGTTGCCGCGCCGCACCGGCACGAGCGCGTCCGTCGCTGACGTTCCCGCGGGAACGTCGGAGTGGTCGCCGTGTCCTTGCGATCCGGATGCGGCCGCCGGGGTTCCCTCGGAAGCGTGCGCGCCGTCGCGCGGCGCCGATCCGGACATGGCCATCCCCGACGTTCCCGCGGGAACGTCGGGCGCTTCGGTCAGGGCCTCCGCGTCCACGTGCACCACCACCTGATACCGATCGCCCGCCGTCCCCCGGTCGAGCCCGCCCGACAACGCGCACTCCGCAATCACCCCAAGCGCGTCCGCCTGCCGCTGCGCCAGCGACGGCGCCTCCGCCCCTGCGTCGGGGGCGGCCTTTCCGTCCGCGACCGCCCCCGTCGCGCCGGCCGAGCCAGCGCCGCGGGCCTGGTCGCACGCCGCTTCCAGCGCCCGGCGCACGACCGCGCCCACCTCGGGCGACAGACGGCCCCGCACCACCACTATCCCGTTCTCGTCCACCCACGTCCGCAGCGACCGCGTCTCGTGCCGCCGCCGGTCCTCGGCCTGCTCCGCCAACCGGTCCACCCGCCGCCAGGCCCGCACGATCTTCTCGACGTGGGCGGCGGTGCCCGACAGCACCACGTTCAGCAGATCGTCCTCGGTCTCCGGCGTCGCCACCCGCGTGACCGCGCGCATCTTCGAGTATGAGACCCTGCCGCGCCGCATCGCGTCGCTCAGCTTCGGCAGGTCGGCGAGGGCGCGCGCCACCCGCACGTGCTCGCGGGCCGCGCCCGGCGTGAGCCCGGTGCGCCAGCCCAGCCACTCGGCGCACGACGTGCAGCCGGCCCAGCCGTTTCTCTCGTCGAACAGCCGGATGAGGCTCAGCAACTCCCAGGTGGCGGCGTGAATGCGGGCGGAGAGCTCGGCGATGCGGTCGCCGAGCGCGACGACCTCGGCTTGGGGCCCGTCGGGGCACCAGGGACGCGGAGCGGGTGCGTCGCTCTCGGGCACGATAGGGTCAGCGGGATGCAGCGGGGGCGCAGGGACGTCGGGTGTGGTTTCAGGGTGCATGCCCCATCGTAACCCATTGATTTTGGGCGGCTTGTACTCGCGCCAGCGGTCCGAACGGGCCGCGGGACGACAGATTTCGGTCGCGCGGTCGGGGTCGTGCAGCCTGCGGCGCCTGAGGGGTGTCCAGGGAAATTCCTGGGCGGGTCCCGGGAATCACGCGGACCGGCTGCGAAAAGTTGTCAAGAAAAAAACGCAAGGGCGAGACGCTCTCCGGGTGCATGGCGACCGAAGGGGTGGACGCTCCCCGGGCCGAAGAGGTGCATCGACTTCGGCCGCGAGTGCGGCCGTGAACGCTGTGCGCCGATCACCTTGACGGCCTGGCTGGCGGGGCGAGCGCTCGACGGTGAATGTGCACCGGTACCGTCTCGGCGCCGGGGAAGCGGCGGCCGTGGCGCCGCCGCGATGACGCGTTTCGTCAGCAGGGCTCATGCCAGGTCGCCGCGTCTCTCTCCTCCCTGTAGACGACCACGGTCTTCGCGGTTCTCACGGCCCGCGCCTTAGCGTGTTCGCGGATTCCGTCGGCTCCGGGGCCCTTGTTCGCCAAGTGGGCGTTCAGCCCGCGTTCTTCGAACTCCCGGTCCGCGTCCTCCGGGGCCATCGGGTAGCGTCGAACGACGCCCCCGCCGGTGGCCATCTCGACGGCGATCAATCGCGGCGACGCTTCGATCGTCATCGTTTCGTACAGCGCCGCGTGTATGGCGGCGGCCGCGCGGGTGCCGAGATCGCGGTGCTGCGTTTCGGTTTCGCCGGTTCCGTGGAGTTGCGTGGCCGCGTCCTCGCGGAGGACGGGGTTGGCGTGGTGCCAGCTCCAGGCCAGTCCTTCGGCCAGCGGTCGGGGTATGGCGTTGACGGCGGCTTCGAGCGCGGTCGTGTCACACGTGTGGGCCGTCACGACATCGTAGACGTCCCGCACGAGGTTCATGTCGCCCCGCTCGATCTTGCCTCTGAGGACTTGCGCGCTCGACAGCACCGCTTCCGCTCTTCCCTCGACGTGCTCGCGCGTGGTCGTGCGTCCGAAGATCGGTGTCCTCGCCCAGATGTCTATCTGGCTGCCGTTCCGGAAGCCGATCTTGAGCTTGCCGAGCTCCCGGCTGTAGTGAGGCTCGCCGCCGATGGCCCGGATGGCCCGCACGAAGTCTGTTGCCGCGGGGTCCTCGCCGCGTTGCAGCGGCGTGTCGGGAGGAACGAGGATGTCCACGTCGAAGCTGCTCCGGTGCCGCCATCGGGCCGCCAGCATCGTGCCCCCGCCGAGGACGTACTCGGGGCCGTCGTCCTGGATCTGCCTCAGGCTGTCGGTGAGCACGTCCCTGCTCTTCAGCCACAGCTCCCGGGCCGGGGAGGGCAGGGTGAGTCCGGGGGGCGCGGTCATCTGGCGGTCAGGGGGCCGGGGGTCTTCGCGCCGCCCATCGGTTGAGCGTGCGCGAGTGCCTCGATCTCGTGATTCCGGCCCGGTGCAGCGCTGCGGCCAGCTCGCGGAGCGTGTAGACACGTTCCGCCCACGCCTGGATCAGCTCCAGCCATTCGGGTTCGTTCGCCCACATCCGGAGCAGACTTCTTTCGCGTTCCGTGGGGCGGCTGGACCGTATTGCGGCGTAGAGCTCGGCCGGTTCCGGTCGTCGGGCCCAGCCGGCGCAACTGCTGCGCAGTCTCAGCCTGACGGTTCTGCTGTCGGGGCCCGTCAGGGCGGGGTCGGGCTTGTCGAGCAGCCGATGGAGGTCCTCGTCTCCGGCGTCGTCGTCATCGAACGCCTCGGGGGGCATCAGCTGCTCGTGCTCCTGCGGGCCCAATGTGCGCGCTGCCGCCCGTTCGTGGGGCCGCCACGGTCCTGCCGCGGGCCGGGGTCTCGAGAGCCTGAACGTTCGACCGTCGGGAGCCGCGATGGTCACGGCGGCGGGAACGGATGGTTCGGCGGTGTCGGGCCGGGGCATCGATGTGAGGGGCTCGCCCCGATTCTAGCCCAGATTCTCGGCAACCCACTGGAACCGTTCGGGGTGGAGCCCGGGTTGTGTTCCGGCTCATGGGCGACGGTGCGGCTGCCCCCGTTGGGTGATCCCGAAGGGGCCGTCGAGCATGGCGCCGCCGCACACGTCGAGATCGCCGACAACGAGATGCACGATGTCGGCCGCGACCCGGTCGCGCTCGGCGTGCAGCTTCCTCAGGTCCGGCCGCAACGACGGACGCGCACAGCGCTGCCTGCGCGATGCGGTGGAGACACGCGCCGTAACGACGCGAGCCGTCGCCGGCGGCGTCGCGGGGTCGCTGTAGCGGCGGGGCCGGCCCGCCCGGGGTACGCCTGGTCGAGGGGCCCCGCGCGGCCTACTCCAGCGCCGCGACGGCGGCGCGCAGCTCCATCACGTGCGCTGCCGCGATGACGGTGGCCCCCGCCCGCACCGCGGGGTCGGTGTAGCGCGGCGGCGGCCGGCCCGCTGCCCGGTACGCCTGGTCGAGCGCGGCACGGAGCTCCGTCAGATGGACCCGCCTGACCGGGGTGGCGCGGGGCGTGAGGATGGGATCTGTCCAGCCGAACGCCGGCAGCCCGAGGCGTTCCCGCACGCCGTCGGTGCGAGCCCGCAGCTCCAGAAGGTGCACTGCCCTGACCGGGGTCGCGCCGGGCCGGAGGGGGTGGTCGGTGAAGGCGGTGGCGGACCGGACCACTGTCACCACGAAGCGCTGCGCCGCGCCGCCGGCCGGGCCGGCGGCGTCGGTCGCGGTCACCGTGATCGACGCCGCGCCGGGGCCGGCCGGCCTGAGGGTCACGCGCTGCCCGTCCGCCTGCGCCTGCGCCACCGCCGGGGCCGACGAGGCGGCCGCGTAGATGAGCGCGTCGCCGTCCGGATCGCGGAACGCCTCGGCGACGTCCACGACTTCCATGCCGGCGTCCATCAGCAGCGTCCGGTTCGGCAGCCTGCCGACCGCCATGGGCGCCCGGTTGGCGGCATTGCGCCGGAAGCCGGCCACGACGGGGACCGTCGCTTCGAGCACCGCCGCCGCGTCGGCGGGGCCGTCGTCGCCCATCGAATCGACGTCGGCGGGCACGCCCAGCCGGTCGCCCAGCCAGACCTGCCGCGGGTTGGAGTAGCGGAGCAGCGACGTGCAACGGACCCTCATGGCGTTGCACTGGGACCAGTAGGCCATGACGGTCAGCCACCGGTCGTCGGGGGTGGCGCCGGCGTCGAACCCCCGCTGGTTGACGTAGCCGTACCCGGGATGCAGCGACAACGCCCTTCGCGCCAGATGCGCCAGCTCGTAGCGGTCGTGGTGGAGCCCGAGGTTGTGCCCCAGCTCGTGCGCCAGGGTGCGGCCCCCGCAGCCGTGGAGGGTGATGCCGACCGGGCCGCCGAGCTGGGCGACGCCGCACACGTCGAGGTCGCCGACGATGAGATGCACGAGGTCGGCCCCGACGCGGTCGCGCACGGCATGGACGCCGTCGAGGTGGCCGTCGGATGGGTCCGCGAGCCGGCGGATGTCGACCTCGTACTCGCCGGCCTCGGTGTAGTCCACCCCTTCACTGGCCACCAGCGCGACGCGGGCGCGCACGCCGCTCTCTTCCAGGGCCTGGTTGGTCTCGGCGACGTAGAGGTCGATCTCCGCCTCGATCTCGTCCAGGCCTCCCGCGGACTCGCGGGCGGCGGGGGTGTGGAAGACGGCGATGTCGATCACGTCCGGTCGCGACCCGCAGACGGCGCCCGCGAAGTCGATCGCCTCCAGCCAGCTCACCCAGGGCGCGGGGGCGCACGCCCGGGTGGCGAAGACGTCGAGCCGCTCGAGGTGCGACAGGTCGAGGCCCGGCGGCAGTGGTCCCGACAGGGCCCAGTTGTAGGAGAGATTCAGCCGCCGCAGGTGGGTGAGGTCGCCCAGCCACAGAGGCAAGGGCCCCGTCACGTTCGCGCGCGAGAGCGACAGCGCCGAGAGGCGGCGCAGGCCGCCCACCCACGCGGGAACCGGCCCCGGCGCGAGGTCGTTGCCGCCGAGGACCAGCTCGTCCAGACGGGTCAGGCGCCCCAGCGCGGCGGGCACCGGCCCGGCCAGCCGGTTGCGGCCGAGGTCCAGCCGGCGGAGGCGGGTCAGTCTCCCCAGCTCGGGCGGGATCGCCCCGGTGAGCTCGTTACGCCCGAGGTCGAGTTCGCGGAGGTTGGTCAGCTCGCCCAGCTCGGCCGGAATCGGCTCGGTCAGGTCGTTCTCGCGGAGATCCAGCCGCTCGAGGTTGGCGAGGTTGCTCAGCTCGGCCGGGATTGCGCCGGTCAGGCCGTCGTCGTCGGGATCCAGGAGGTCGTCGTCGTTCCAGAGCGACAGCTCCTCGAGGTCGACCAGGTTGCCGAGCTCGGCCGGAACCGACCCGGCGAGCCGGTTGCCGCCGAGGTCCAGCCGCCTGAGGCGGGTGAGGTTCCCAAGCGCCGCCGGGAGCGTTCCCGCGAGCTCGTTCTCGGGTAGCGCGAGCCCCGTGACCCGTCCGGCCGCGTCGGTCGCCACGCCGCGCCACGCGTCGAGGGGCTCGTCCGTCGTCCAGTTCGTGCGGTCGGTCCAGGCCGGCCCGCCAGTCGCGTGGTAGAGCGCCACCAGCGCGGCCCGGTCGCCCGCGACGCTTCCTTGCGCGGCGGCGTCTATCGCGGCGCCCGTCGCCGGGGCGGCAAGCACGACGGTCTGCACCACCGCTCGCGCCACGCCGAGGAGCGGCCGGGGAACGACCCGCCACGCCCCCCGCGCCGCGCCGTGGGATCCCCGTGAAACGACTGCCCGCGGCGTTCGGGGCGCTCCGGGCAGCGCCCGCAGGCTCTGGATCCCGATTCCGGCCGGCATCGAGTCGAGTTTGCCGCCGTGCCCCGGCGCCGGCTCAGGCGTGCACCGGCTCGCGATCGACGACCTCGAGCTGGTCGAGCCAGTAGGCCTCGTCGTTCCGGCGGCGGATGAAGAAACGCCCGAGGTCGTCGGGGAACTTCGCCTGGTGGTAGCGCAGGTACACGTGCTCGGCGTCGATTCCCAGCACCTCGACCTTGCCCCTCTCGTGCGACATGCAGTAACGCGCCCGCCGCGCGAGGCCCGACCCGCGGGTCAGCGCCTGCTGGAAGATCGACCAGCCCTGGACGAGGGGCACCTCGTAGGGTTCGTTGCCCGCCGTCGGCCGGCCCTGGAAGAGGTAGTAGGGTGGGCAGCCGATGTATGAAAGCTTCGCGTACAGCTCGGCCAGCACCCGCGGGTCGTCGTTGATGCCCCGGATGAGGGGGCACTGGTTCACGCAGATGACGCCGTTGCGGATGCAGGTGTCGATGCCCTCGATCGCGAGGTCGGTCAGCTCACGCGGGTGGTCGAAGTGGGCCATCAGGTAGATGCGCTGCGTGGGGGTGGAGTACTTGCGGAAGGCGGCCTGCAGATCGGGGTCGCGGAGGACCCGGTAGGGGTCGAAGGCGGGCATCTTCGACCCGAGCCGGATGATCTGCACGTGGGGAATCGCCCGCAACGCCTCGAAGATCTCCACGAGCCGCCGCGTGCTCATCAGCAACGGGTCGCCGCCGGTCAGCAGCACGTTGGTGACCTCGGGGTGCTCCGCGATGTAGCGCAGCCCCTCGGTCACGTCGTTGGTGGCCTCGTCGTTCTCGTCCATGAACAGACGCTTGCGGAAGCAGTAGCGGCAGTACGCCCCGCAGACCTCGTTGCAGAGCAGCAGCACCGTGTCGACGTACTTGTGCTGCACCCCGCGGGCGACGGTGACCGACTCCTCGTTGCTGGCGTCGAGCTTGCCCCACTCGCTCAGCTCCTCCTCGCGCGGGATGATGAGCTGGCGGATGGGGTCGTTCGGATCGTCCCAGTCGATGAGGCCGAGGTAGTAGTCGTTGGCGCGGAAGACGTAGCGGTCGGCCACCGGGCCCAGGCGGTCGCGCTCCTGCGCGGAGAGTTGCTCGATCTTGTCGAGCTTCCGCACGTACTTGACGCGCTTCGGGCCGTCGCTCGCCGCCGAACCGCTTCTCGCTTGAGTGGTATCGAGCATTTCTGGAACCCTCCCCGCGCCAGCGCCGGCCCGGCCGCCGGGCGGAACCCCGGGGCATCGACGGGACGTGCGGCGCAAAAAGGCGTCCGGTCCGGGGGGCCTCGGCTCCGCACGGCAGGGAGCCGGTCGGGCCGCGTCCCGTGACCTGGGACGCCAGAGTTCGACAATGCGTTCGCGTACGTGTCCGTGAGACGTGTCCCGCGCCGCCCACGGGAACCCGCGGGGGCTGGACGCAACGAGTCACCGACTCGATCCGAACCCGGCAGGTCATGGGCGGGCGCCCGGCTGCTCCCGCTCCCCGACCCGTCGGGGGGAGACGCGGGGTCGCCGGCGCCTGTCGGATCGGAGGCAGCCTCGGCTCGTCTCGGGCCGCCGGCTACGCCTCGTTCGGTTACTCTATCACTACTTCGGCCCTACCGGGTCAAGAGCTCCCGGCGGGTTCGCCTCGCCCGGGCGCGCCGCGGATGGTCGGCCCGACCGGCCGGCTGACGGTGTCTTCCCCGCTCGCGTTCCGCCGCGAACGGCCGGCCCGCCCCCGACGATCCGACAGCGGTCACCCTGCCCGCCTCACGACGCGAATGGCCGGTCCGACCGGCGAGCCGAGGGGGCATCCCGCCCGTGACCCGCCGCGAACGGCCGGTTCGCCCCGACGATCCGACAGCGGTCATCCTGCCCGCCTCACGACGCGAATGGCCGGTCCGACCGGCGAGCCGAGGGGTCATTCCGCCCGCGACCCGCCGCGAACGGCCGGCTCGCCCCGACGATCCGACAGCGGTCATCCTGCCCGCTCGGCGACGCGAAACGGCCGAAACGGCCGGTCCGACCGGCGACCCGACGGGCGGCGCTCCGTCACCGCGTGCCGCCGCGGATGGCCGGTCCGGCGATCTGATGGAGAATGGAGGAAGGCACACCGGGAGGAGACCTGTGAATTCATACCGAATCGAGGACCCGCGGCGCAGGCCGCGGGCATGGCGCCCGACGGCGGCGATGGTGCTTCCGGCGGCCGCGATGGTGCTGCTGGCCAGCGTCGGGGCGCCGGCCCTGGCCCAGGGCCCGGACGTCTACGCGCTGCGGCAGGCGGCCGAGGAGCGCGCCCGCGCCGTCGAGCCGCAGGTGGTGACCTGGCGGCGCGACATCCACCAGCATCCCGAGCTGAGCAACCGCGAGTTCCGCACCGCCGCGCTCGTGGCCGACCACCTGCGCTCGCTCGACATGGAGGTGCGGACCGAGGTCGCCCACACCGGCGTCGTCGCCACCCTGCGGGGCGGGCGGCCCGGGCCGGTGGTCGCGCTGCGGGCCGACATGGACGCGCTGCCCGTCACCGAGATGGTGGACCTGCCGTTCGCGTCGCGCGAGCGGGCCATCTACAACGGCCAGGAGGTCGGGGTCATGCACGCCTGCGGCCACGACAACCACGTCGCCATCCTCATGGGGGTGGCCGACGTCCTCGCCTCGGTGCGCGACGACCTGCCGGGCACCGTGAAGTTCATCTTCCAGCCGGCCGAGGAGGGAGCGCCGGAGGGCGAGCGCGGCGGGGCCGAGCTGATGCTCGAGGAGGGCGCCTTCGAGAACCCGCGGCCCGAGGTCATCTTCGGGCTGCACGTCGGCCCCGCGCGGGTGGGGCAGCTCTCCTACCGGGCCGGCAGCACCATGGCCAGCGCCGACTGGCTCCGCATCGTGGTCCGGGGGCGGCAGACCCACGGCGCGGCGCCCTGGGGCGGGGTCGACCCGATCGTCGTCTCCTCCCAGATCGTGCTGGGGCTGCAGACCATCGCCAGCCGCCAGCTTCCGGTCACGCTCACGCCGTCCATCATCACCATCGGCAGCATCCACGGCGGGGTGCGCGGCAACATCATCCCCGACGAGGTGGAGATGGTCGGCACCATCCGCACGTTCGACGCCGGGGTGCGCCAGGACATCCACCGCCGCATCCGCCGGACGGCCGAGCAGATCGCGGCGAGCGCGGGGGCGACGGCCGAGGTCGAGATCACCCACGGCTATCCGGTCACCGTCAACGACCCCGGGCTGACCGAGCGGATGGTCCCGACCCTGCAGCGGGTGGCCGGCGACGATCCCGTCGTGGTGCAGGACCTGATGACCGTCGCCGAGGACTTCTCCTACTTCCAGCACGAGGTGCCGGGGATGTTCTTCTTCCTCGGGGTGACCCCGGAGGACCAGGACCCGGCCACCGCGCCGGTGAACCACTCGCCGTTGTTCTTCGCCGACGAGAAGGCGCTGCTGGTGGGCGTGCGGGCCCTGACCAACCTCACCCTCGACTACATGACGGCGCCGTGAGGCCGACCGGGGGGCGGGGGCGCCCCGTCCCCTGGACCGCCCTCCCCGCACGGGGCCGCGTGGGGCTGGTGGCCGTCCGGCGTCGAGGACCCACCGGGTTCCTCTGCCCGTTGTGCAGGATGGACACCGCCGCGGTCGTGAGGCCCGGGTTGCGAACCGGCGTCCGCAAGGTCCGTGTTGTCTCGCTTGCGAGCGTGCCCATCCGGTGATCTCCTTCTGTCGGCGGTCCGACCGCAACCCGTCTCGCGCCGTCCGATGGGCTGCCGTTCTTGCGGCGGTCGCCGCGGCGGGGGGGACCGGAGCCGCCGGCCCCACCAGGAACGGTGGTCGAATGTGCCTTTGCCGCGGGCCCCTAGCAGCCCGTGGTGGAAGTCCCCGCTGCATTCGAGCAGCGCTGCATCCCGCCTGACTGCGTTGTTCGTCGGTTGCATATGCCCAATATGCGCCCTCCTCACGCCTTGTCAGGCGGGCGCCTCGCTGCTCTCGGTGCAACGCGGGGTTCCACCACGGGCTGCTAGAGCACCATCGAGAGGCCGAGGCCCGAGACCGCCGCGATGGCGAGCCCCACCAGGGCGATCCGCAAGCCGTGCCGTCGCTCGAACCAGTCGGCGAACGGCCAGAAGACCCACCGCACGGCCCGCCTGAACCCCGCGAGGGCCAGCCCCAGCCCCAGCCACCACGTGCCCGCGGCCGCCGCGATCAGGAGGGTCGCGCTCAGCCAGAGCGGGTCGGGCAACCCTCCGAAGAAGAAGTCGCGCATGGGGTGCAGCTCCGCCGGCAGGTTCGGATCGGCGGCAAGCGCCAGGAGGATGCCAGGAGGGAGGATGACCGCGACGACGGCCAGGTCCACGTAGATGAACACGAGCGGCGGATACAGGAACCAGCGGCGTGCGCCGGCGGGCTCGCCCTGTTCGTCGAGCAGCGCCAGGCCGGCCCGCGCGACGAGGATGCTGGCGAAGAACGCGAGCGGAGCGACGGGGCCGAGCAGCGGACAGCCGACGAAGAGGCCCAGCGCCAGGTACGCGAGCCGCCAGTCCTCCCGTCCGGCACTGAGGTGGAGCAGCACCTTCCGCCACGCCGGCAGCTCGTCGGTCGGCACCCAGTCGCCGGGGCTGCCGAGCCGGTCGAGCACACTGCGCAGGCGCTCGGCCGTGACCGGGGCCGCCGCGCCTTCCAGCTCCGCCTCGATGTGCCCCCGAATCTCGCGCTCGACGTCGTCGGCGTCGACTGACGGGTGCGGCCGCAGCGCGCTCTTGACGCGGCCGAGGTAGCGCTCGAGATCGCCCTGCGCGTCGTGGGTCAAGCCCGGTAGGGCCGTCATCATGATGGAACCTCCTTCTTGAGGGCGTCCATGCCCCGCTTCAGGACCTCCCAGTAGGCGTTCATCTCCCCGCGCACGAGCTCGCCCCGGGGGGTGAGCTCGTAGTACTTGCGGGCCGGGCCTTCGGGCGATTCCTGGAGCGACGTGATCACCAGGCCGTCTCGCTTGAGACGGCTGAGGATGGGGTAGACCGTCCCCTCGCGGATGACGAGGGCGTCGATGCCGCGGAGCCGCTTGACGATGTCGTAGCCGTAGACCGGCGCCTGGCCCACGACGTTCAGCACGCACAGCTCCAGCACCCCTTTCCTCAACTGCGTCGTCCAGTTGTCTGTGACGTCCATTGAGCTACTATAGTTCCATGCATAGTAGCTGTCAAATATAGATATGTGGCCGAGCCGTGTGGCCGCCCGGCGCCGCCGGTGATGACACGTCCGTGCTCCTGCTGCGCAGTATCCACCTGCGCCGAGCCACGAATGTGACCAGATATGGTTTAATGAGGACATGACTCAGGTCGTGAAAGTGTCCGAGCTGAAGGCGAAGCTGAGCGGCTACCTCGCGCGGGTCCGCGGCGGCGCCACCGTCACGGTCTGCGACCGTCGGACGCCGATCGCGAGGCTGGTGCCTTTCGACGACGATTCCGGTGGGATCGAGGTGCGGGAACCGATCGATCCCGGCGGTCTGCCGCTCGCACCGCGCATCGCGCTCGGGAAGAAGATCGACGTCGTCGCGCTTCTGCTCGCGGATCGGGAGAAACGGTGACGGTCTACCTGGACACCAGCGTCGTGCTGCGCGCACTGGTCGGCCCGGGGGGTGCCGTCTCGGGATGGGGCGAATGGGACGTCGCGTACTCGAGCGAGCTGATGGGAGTCGAGGCGCGGCGCACGCTCGATCGCCTGCGACTGGAGCGCGCGCTCGACGACGCCGGACTGGCCGACGCGCATGACGCGCTCGCGGCGACGGAGCGTGCGATCGGCGTGATGCGGCTGACTCCCGCGGTGCTGCGTCGGGCCGGTCAACCCATGCCGACCTTCGTCAAGACTCTCGACGCCATCCATCTCGCGAGCGCGCTGCTGCTCGCGGAGCGGCGTGAGGCCGGTCTGGTGTTCGGCACGCACGATCGCCGCCAAGCCACCGCCGCCCGCGCGCTCGGCTTCGATGTGCGGTGGGCTTCGCGCCGGTCGGACGACCCACCCCGTGAATCGTGATTCGAGCCAGGAATTGAAGAACGAGTGGTGTGACCGAGCGCAGAGGCCTGCTCGTGGGTCCGCCGAGCCTCGGCACGGCGCGGCCAGTGCAACTTCAGCCACCCAGCATCAGCCAGACGGCGCTCGACATCAGCATTGCCGCCATCGCCACGTTGAATGCGCGAAGGCGCCAGCCCCGGTCGAGCGCCTTCCCGATTCCAGCCCCGAATACGGCCCATGTATGGGATGAAGCAAGGCCCGAGACCAGGAATACGCCTGCGGCCAGCAAGATGTTCGAGAGTGCCGACTCGCCGATCGCGTAACCCGCGGTCAGGTAGATCGCGACGGCCCAAGCCTTGGGGTTCACCCACTGGAACGCGGTGGCCTCGAGGAAGGTGAGAGGACGGCCTCGAGCACTCTCGCGCGACGCGTTTGCCGTCGCTATGCGCCACGCAAACCAGACCATCATGGCGAGGCCGGCCCAGCCCAGCATCTCGACGACGAACGGGAATGTCTGGAGCACGCGTTCCAGGCCCGACGCCACGAGGATCAGCATTACAGGGAAGCCGACCGCGACGCCCGTCACATGCGGTACCGATCGGCGCCAGCCGTAGTTTGCGCCCGAGGCACTGAGCATGGCGTTGTTCGGTCCTGGCGCCCAGGTCATCGAGACCGCGATGCCAGCCAGGGCGGCAAGAGTCTCGGGATCCATGCTCGCTTCCGCCCGCGACCTTCGACCACGGCAACGGGGTCGCCTCGGCAGCCTCCGCACGGTCGACCGGGTCAGCGAGATGGCGGGTCGTCCGTCATGGCGCGGGCGCCCAGCGCGCGGAGGAGGTCGCCGGTGCTGGACCGCGTGGCCGTCGTGGCGCTGCCGGCCCGGGACAGCTCGGCGACCGCGAGGGGCGTCTGGCCGCGCACGTTCACCGGGTCGAGCCAGGCACCGTGCTCTACGAGCAGCCGTACCAGGGCGTCCGACTTGACGTGGGCGGCGCCGTGAAGGGCGGTGCTGCCGGTCTCGTTCGCCGCGTCGACGTCGGCGCCCAGCTCGATGGCGAGGGCGGCGGCCTCCAGCGATCGGGCCTCGGTGACGAGGGTCTCGGCCAGGTAGCGGCCGAGCCCGGCGGCCAGCATCAGCGGCGTCGTCCCGTCGTCGGCGGTGAGGTTCGGGCTTGCTCCCGCCTCGGCCAGTGTCCGCATCACCTCGACGTCGGCGGCCATCGCCGCGAGCAGGAACGGCGTCGCGCCGGGAAACGGGCTCACCCCGCCCACGCGGTGCTCCACCCGCAGCTGGCTGTACCCGACCCGGGGCGGAATCCGCTCGAGCCGGGCGTCGGGGTCGGCCCCGTGGTCGAGCAGGGCGCGGACGAACCCGGCCCGGTCGCCGGGGACGCCGCGCAGCCCCCGCCACTCGTCGTCGCGGCCGGGGGCGATGCCGTTCGGCCCGCTCAGCTCCGTCTGCCAGGAGCCGGCCGCCCAGTGGAGCGGCGTGTAGCCGGGACCGGCGCCGTTCGGGTCGGCCCCGTGCTCGAGGAGGAGGGCGGCGGTGCCGGCGTGGCCCCGCAGCGTCGCCACGTGCAGCGCGCTCGTGCCGTCGTCCATCGCGTCGTGGACGCCGGCGCCCGCCGCCAGCAGCGACCGGGCCGTCGCCGCGTCGCCTTCCCGCGCCGCGAACAGCAGCGGCGTGAACCCCCCGGCCGAGCGGGCGAGAACGTCGGCGCCGTGCGCGATCAGGCGCGCCGCCGCGGCCGGGCGGCGGGCCGAGATGGCCCACATGAGGGGTGTCTGCCCCAGCTCGGGGTCGGCGCGGTTCACGTCGGCGCCGTGCGCGACGAGCGCGTCCACCGCCCTCACGCTGCCGGTGCTCGCCGCCCGCATCAGGGGGGTCTCTCCCGTGGGACGCGGGCGGTTGGGGTCGGCGCCGGCTTCCAGCAGCCGCTCGACGAGCGGAGCGCTGCCGTTGCTGCAGGCGATCGAGAGCGGCGTCACGCCGTACTCGTTCGTCGCGTCCACGGTCGCGCCGGCCAGGAGCAGCTGTTCGACGATCGGGGCGTCGTCCAGAAACACGGCCCAGTGGAGCGCGGTCGCGCCGTCCGGTTGCACGGCGTCGACGTCGGCGCCAGCGGTCAGGAGCGCCTCGACGGCGGCGGCGTCGTGCCGCTTCACCGCATCCAGGAGCGACGTGTCGGCGCGGGCCTCGAGCGTCGGGCTCGCCAACGACAGTACCGAGCCCAGCATCACGATCGCGACAGCGCTGCGTTCCATCTGCGCGCTCCTTGTTCCCCGACCGGGAAGGCGGGTGCCCGGATGCTCCCATCCTGGCCCGGCAGTTCGTCGCCGGCGGCTGCGCCGCCGCCCCGCGGCGCCCTTGCACCAGCCAATCCTACAGGAGTCGGCGCCTCGTGCGGGATCAAGCGCCTGCCGCGGGGTCAATGGCCCCTTTCTGCGGAGTCGACGCCTCCCGCGGGGGAGTCGGCACCGCCTGCGGGCCGACTCCTGACAATGCGCCCGACGGGCGGCGCGCGATCAAGGAGCGGTGTCCACGAGGGCGCCTCCCGCGGCGCGGACTCCTGGGCAATGCCCCGGCCCGCGGGTGCGGAGCCGCGTCTTGCGGCAGGTTCACGTGGACATCGCTCGTCAGGGGTCGCTATGATGGGCGGAATCCTCACGACCGATGCGACAGGCCGCTCGAAGGAGCCTCCCGGCCGGCCTCGTCGGCGCTGTGCTCATCGGCGTCTCCGCCCTCGTTGCGCCCGGGCCGCTGTCCGCGGCGGCAGCGCCCTCCGGAGAACAGCCCGGGGCCGGCGCGCCGACCCCGGTCCCGCCGGAACACCGGGCGTTGCTGGGCCGCTATTGCGTCACCTGCCACAACGACCGGTTACGGACCGGCGGCCTCTCGTTCGAGGCGGACGGCTTCCATCACGTGGGCCGGGACACCGAGGCGTGGGAACGGGTGATCCGCAAGCTGCGGTCGGCGACGATGCCGCCGGCGGGGCGGCCCCGGCCCGAGCCGGCCCGCTACACGTCCTTCGCCGGCTGGCTGGAAGCCACCATCGATCGGGCGGACGCCGCCGACCCGCGCCCGGGCCGCCCGACGGCCCGGCGTCTCAACCGGACCGAGTACACGAACGCCATCCGCGACCTGCTCGGGCTGGAGATCGACGGCCGCGCCCTGCTGCCGCCCGACGACATGGCGTACGGCTTCGACAACAACGCCGACATGCTGCCGATGTCGCCGGCGCTGCTCGAGCGCTACCTGTCGGCGGCCGCGAGGATCAGCCGGCTCGCCGTCGGCGACCCCGGCCTCCGCCCGTCGGTGACCACGTACGACGTCTCGCGGCTGCGGCTGCAGGACGGCCGAGCCGGCCCCGACCTGCCGTTCGGGAGCCGCGGCGGCGCGGAGGTGCGGCACTACTTCCCGCTCGACGCCGAGTACGTCGTGACCGCGCGTCTTCGGAGACGACGGTTCCGCGAGCCCCAGCAGCTCGATCTGCGTCTGGACGGCGAGCGTCTCGAGCTCTTCCGGCTCGGGGGGCCGCCGCCGTCCTCGGCGGACGCGCGGTCGCGGGGGCCCGATGAGCCGCTGGCCGTCCGCCTCCGCGTGGGGGCGGGGTCCCACCGCGTCGGGGCGACGTTCGTCGAGAGGATGGTGGCGCCCGAGGGGGTGAGGCCCGCCTACCTCCCGGTGAGCAGCATCAGCTTCGGCGGGGTCCGCGGGGCCGAGGCCCGCGTCGAGGCGATCGACATCGCCGGTCCGTACGACGCGACGGGAGCCGGAGACACGGCCAGCCGGCGGAAGATCTTCGCTTGCCGTCCCGCCGACGGCGCCGCCGCCGGCGAGGCGGAGGCCTGCGCGCGCGAGATCCTCTCGGCGCTCGCCACCCGCGCCTACCGGCGCCCGGCGACCGGGAGCGAACTGGAGACGCTGCTCCGCTTCTATCGCGACGGGCGAGAGGAGGCTGGCGCGTTCGACGCCGGCATCCGGTTCGCGCTCGAGCGCATCCTCCTCGATTCGAGCTTCCTCGTGCGGGTCGAGCGCGACCCCGTCGACGCGCCGGCCGGCGCCGCGTACCGGCTCGGCGACTTCGAGATCGCGTCGCGGCTGTCGTTCTTCCTCTGGAGCAGCCTGCCCGACGACGAGCTGCTGGTCGCGGCGGCGGACGGCACGCTCGGCGACCCCGCGCCGCGGCGGCGCCAGGTCCGCCGCATGCTCGACGACCCGCGCGCGTCGGCGGTCGTCACCGACTTCGCGTCGCAGTGGCTGCACCTGCGCAACCTGCGGGCGGCGGCGCCCGACGTCAACGCGTTTCCCGAGTTCGACGACGACCTGCGGGACGCGCTTCAGCGCGAGACGGAGCTGTTCCTCGAGGCGCAGATACGGGAGGACCGCGGCCTGCTCGAGCTGCTGACGGCCGACTACACCTTCCTGAACGAGCGGCTGGCGCGGCACTACGGCATCGACGGGGTCCACGGCAGCCGCTTCCGGCGCGTGACGCTGGCCGGCGGCCGGCGGGCGGGGCTGCTCGGGCACGGCGGCATCCTGACCGTGACCTCTTACGCCAACCGCACGTCGCCGGTGGTGCGGGGGAAGTGGCTGCTCGAGAACATGCTGGGGGCGCCGCCGCCGCCCCCGCCGCCCGACGTGCCGCCGCTCGAGGAAACCGACGTGAGCGGCGCCCGCTCGATGCGCGAGCGGATGGAGCGGCATCGCGCCAACCCGGCGTGCGCGAGCTGCCACGCGCAGATGGACCCGCTGGGCTTCGCGCTCGAGAACTTCGACGCCGTCGGTCGGTGGCGGGACGCGGCCGAGGACGGGAGTCCCATCGACGCGGCCGGCGCGCTGCCCGACGGCAGCCGCTTCGAGGGGCCGGCCGGCCTGCGGCGCATGCTGCTCGACCGGGGCGAGGAGTTCGTGACCAACGTCACCGCCCGCCTCATGACCTATGCGCTCGGCCGAGGCCTCGAGGCCCACGACATGCCGGCCATCCGCAAGATCGTCCGGGAGGCCGGGCCGGGCGGCTACCGCTGGTCGTCGATCGTGCTCGGCGTCGTCGAGAGCACGCCGTTCCTGATGAGGAGCACGGAGCCATGATCATCACCCGAAAGGCGCTGTCGCGTCGGACCGTCCTGCGCGGGATCGGCGCCGGCGTCGCGCTGCCGCTGCTCGACGCCATGGTGCCCGCCCACGCGGCGCTGCGGACCACCCCGGCGCGGCCGACGCCCCGCTTCGCCGTCGTCTACGTGCCCATGGGCGCGGTGATGGAGAACTGGACGCCGGCGACGGAGGGGACGGGGTTCGCGCCGTCGCGCATCCTCGGCCCGCTCGCGGCGATGCGCGACGAGCTGATCGTGGTGTCGGGGCTCGACAACCGGCCCGCCGTCGCCCTGCCCGGAGAGCCGGCGGGCGGGCACGGCCGCATCGGCGGCGCGTTCCTCACCGGCGTCCACGCGAAGCCGACCGAGGGCGTCGACTTCCGGGCGGGCGTGTCCATCGATCAGATCGCCGGCGACGTGCTCGGGCGCGAGACCCAGCTGAGGACGCTCGAGGTGGGGCTCGAGACCACCGAGCTCGCCGGCGCGTGCGACGTCGGCTACAGCTGCGCCTACGTCAACACCCTGTGCTGGCGCACCCCCACCTCGCCGCTGCCCATGGAGAGCAACCCGCGCGCCGTCTTCGAGCGGCTCTTCGGCGACAGCGAGAGCACCGACCCCGCGGCGAGGGCGGCCCGGCTGCGGCGCAACCGCAGCCTGCTCGACTCGGTGCGGGAGGGCGTGGTCGCGCAGCGCCGCGACCTCGGGCCGCGGGACCGGGCCCGGCTCGACCAGTACCTCGAGGCGATCCGCGACGTCGAGGTGCGCATCCAGAGGGCGGAGGCGCAGAGCGGTCGCGAGCTGCCGCGGTTCGAGCGGCCGGCCGGCGGCGTCCCCGAGCGCTTCGAGGACTACGCCAGGCTCATGATCGACCTGCAGGTCCTGGCGTTCGAGTCGGACGTGACGCGGGTCATCACGTTCATGATCGGCAAGGAGCTCAGCAACCGCACGTTCCCCGAGATCGGCGTGCCCGACCAGCATCACCCGCTTTCGCACCATCAGAACAACCCCGAGAGGCTCGAGAAGCTCACCCGGGTGCAGATGTTCCAGGCCGGGCTGCTGGCCTACTACCTGGAACGGCTGGCGGCGAGCGCCGACGGCGACGGCTCGCTCCTGGACCAGGTCACCCTGCTCTACGGCAGCGGCATGAGCGACAGCAACCTGCACATTCCCCTCGGGCTGCCGATCCTGGTCGCGGGCGGCGGCGCCGGCACCCTGAAGGGCGGTCGCCACCTCCGGTATCCCGACGGAACGCCGCTGACCAACCTGTACCAGACGCTGCTGGGCAAGCTCGGCGTGCCGGTCGAGCGCATCGGCGACAGCACCGGCACGTTCAGGGAGCTGTCGGCGGTGTAGGAGTCTGCGCCGTGGAACGGCGCGGACTCCTGGAGGGTTGGTTGGGCGCCAAGCGGAGCCGAAGACGACGATTGGCGGGCCAGCGCCGGCGGGTCTCGCCCTCCCTTGGAGCCTCGTTCCCGGAAGCGGTAGGATGACGGCGACTTTCGAGACACGATCACGACACTCCGCGCGAGTGAATGGAACCCATCATGTCTGAACGCTTCACATCGCGGCTGCCGGGCCTCGTCGCGGCCGGCGCCGCCGTGCTGCTGCTGGCCGCCAACGCCTCGGCGCAGCGCCTGACGGGGACCGAGAACGGCGAGTGGCGCTACCTCGGCGGCGACGCCGGGCACACCCGCTCGTCGGCCCTCGACCAGATCGACGGCGACAACTTCTCGGACCTCGAGGTGGCCTGGATCTGGCGGGGCGACAACTACGGCCCCAACCTCGACTACTTCAACCGGGCCACCCCGATCTACGTCGACGGCGTCGTCTACACCGTGGCGTCGCCCCGGCGGCAGGTGGTGGCCATCGACCCCGCCACCGGCGAGACGCTGTGGTCGTTCCGGGAGCCCGAGACGGTCCGGCACCTCCGCTCGCCCCGGCAGGCCTACGGCAAGGGCGTGGCTTACGCCGAGGTGAACGGCCGCGGGGTGATCTTCGTTACCAGCCCCGCGTTCTTCCTGTGGGCCCTCGACGCCGAGACCGGCCGCCCCCTCCAGAACTGGGGCAGCCCCATCCCCCTCGACGGCTTCCCGCCGTCGGGCGGCCTCGACCTCATCCCGCCCCTCGTCGAGGACTGGGGGCGCTGGGTCGACCGCGCGGCCAGCTACGACCCCGGCTACGGCATTCCCCGCGAGCTCGGCATGGTCACCGCCTCGGCCCCGCCCATCGTCGTCAACGGGGTGGTCGTGGTACTCGTCGGCCACCAGCCGAGCTACGGGCAGACCCGCATCGAGAACGTCCCCGGCGACATCATGGGCGTCGACGCCGCCACCGGCGAGGTGCTCTGGAAGTTCCACACGATCCCGCGCCCCGGCGAGTTCGGGCACGAGACGTGGCACAACGACGCGTGGCAGTGGTCGGGCGACATGTCGACGTGGGCGCCGGCCTCCGCCGACCCCGAGCTGGGCCTCGTCTACCTCGTGACGAACGCCTCGACGGTCCAGAGCTACGCGGGCCACCGGCCCGGCGACAACCTCTTCGGCGGCAGCGTCCTCGCCCTCGACGTCGAGACGGGCGAGCGGCGCTGGCACTTCCAGATCCACCGCAGCGACCAGTGGAACTACGACCTGCCGACCCCGCCCATGCTGATGGACCTGACGGTGGACGGCGAGGAGATTCCGGCCCTGATTCAGAACACCAAGCAGGGGCTGATCTTCGCCTTCAACCGCGAGACCGGCGAGCCGATCTGGCCCATCGAGGAGCGCGACGTCATCCAGACCGAGGTCCCCGGCAACTACACCTCGCCCCGGCAGGCGTACCCCACCCGGCCCGAGCCCGTCGATCCCATCATCCTGACCGGGCTGACCGAGGAGTTCGTCATCGACTACACGCCCGAGCTGCGGCAGGAGGCCCTGGCCATCCTCGAGCACTACCGGGTCGGCGGCCTCTACGTGCCGGCCCTTCCGGAGAACCACACCAACGACTTCTACAACAACGTCGGCTGCCTCGGCGGCGGCAACGTCATTCCGCACCCGCCGGTCGCCGACCCGAGCACGGGGATGATGTTCAACTCGCACCGCCGGAGCTGCAACGCGCCGTCGTTCATGCGGCCCACCGGCGGCGTCGACGAGGACAACCCCGACTACGCCCGGCCCGGCCCCGGCGGCGCGACCCCCAACTCGACCCCCACCACCGGCACCACCGTCGCCGCGTGGCTGCCCGGCGGCTTCCGCCGGCCCACCCCCGAGCAGGAGCCGTTCGTCTCGGTGTCGGGCCTGCCGCGCATCGACGGCCTGCGGCTCTACAAGCCGATGGACAACCAGCTCACCGCGTACCGGATGAACACCGGCGACAAGGCGTGGTCGCTGCCGGTGGGCGAGACCGCGCAGGTCATCCGCGAGAACCCGCGCCTCGCCGGCGTCGACGTCCCGAACGTGGGCGGCGCCGGCTTCTCGATCCAACTGGTGACCGGCGACCTCCTCGTGCAGACCCGCTCGCTCAGCGAGGGGACGCGCCAGATCGTGCCCGACGCGCCGCTGCTGCTGCACGGGCGGGACAAGTTCACCGGCGAGATCCTCGGCAGCGTCGAGCTGCCCGCCCCCGGGCAGTACGGCATGATGACCTACCTGCACGAGGGGAAGCAGTACATCGTCGTGCAGATCGGCAGCATTCAGACGGGGTTCCCGGGCTCGCTCGTGGCCTACGCGCTGCCGTGACCAGCGGGAGTCCAGCGCATCGATGGACACGCCCGGGACAGTGGGGAGGTTGGGAGGAGCGGTCGCGGACGCGGTCGTTTCGTCTGCGGGGGCGGCCGGGCAGTTGGGAGCATCGGCGTTCAGTGCTTCCGCCCGGCGCGAAGCGGTCGAGAAGCTCAGGCGATCACTCGCGGAGCACGAAGCCGTTCGCAAGGAAGTCGAACAGGCGAGCGTGCGCCTGTTCGAACAGCGGCAACGGGCCGTCGTCGAGGTTGTCACGCCGATCGCGGAGTACGTGAACCGACTGGCTAACTCACCCCGGGATTTCGACCGTTCGGTGCGTGGGTACCGTGTCGAAGCCGAGCGGTTCGAGAACGCGGTGTATCGGATCGAGGCGGAAGCCCGGAAGTCCGCAACAATTGGGAGCGGGACCGGCGCGGCTGGCGCCGCCGCCGGGGTCGGACTGGCCGCCTTCGGTCCGTCGCTGGCCATGGCGGTGGCGACGACTTTCGGCACGGCGTCGACGGGAACGGCCATCTCCGCCCTGTCCGGTGCCGCCGCTACCAACGCCGCCTTGGCGTGGCTGGGCGGCGGAGCCCTCGTGGCCGGCGGTGGCGGCATGGCGGCCGGAAACACGCTCCTGGCCCTGGCCGGGCCGGTGGGCTGGACCATCGGCGGCCTCGCGCTGGCGGGCTCGGGTATCTATCTCCACTACCGCAACCGCGATCTGACCCAACGGGCCGTAGAGGAGCGTGTCAGGGTCGAAGGGGAGATCCGTTCCCTGCGGACGGCCAGCCGTGAGATCGAGGGACTTGCGGCGAGCACCACCACACACACCGACGGCACGCTGGCTGTCCTCGGTTGGCTCCGAGACAACGCTCCGAATGACTACGAACGGTTCGATCGCGGCCAGAAGGAGCGTCTCGGCGCCCTCGTCAATCACGTTCGCTCGCTCGGCGAACTGCTTCGCAAGGAGGTCGCACTGTGAAGCGGCCGCTCTCCATTCGGAGCGGACTGCAGGTCGCCGCGCAGGTGGCAGCGGTGTGGGCCGATCTGGAAAAGGCGAATCGAGCCCGCGAACTCGCGGACGTGTTGAGCGATCAGGATCGGGCCTTTCTGGACGCCATGAGCGAACTGGAGGTTGTCCACGACTTCGTGGGGTCGTCGAGGAACATCCTCGGAAGGGAGGACACCAAGCACGGCGAAATCGCCGAGCAGGTCCACGTAGGCGTGACCCGCGCCTGGGACGCGCTCCACGCCCGCGCTCGGACTGCGACGTTCGAGGGCGTGCCACGCACCGGTCCGGTGGATTATCGGGTGGACGGCGTTGACATACAGTCCAAGTACTACAACGGTCTTCGGAATACCCTGCGCGGCGTGGCTTCCCACGCGGAGAAGTACCCGGATTTTTCGGATGGGGGCGGTCGTTACCATGTTCCCCGCGATCAGCACCTGCAGTGGGAGGAGTTGCGCCGGACGGGTGGGATCCTCTCGACGGACTCTCCCCGGCGCTCTACGTCGCGACCCTGTCGGAAATCGCGCACGCAGACGGGCTTCATCCCGCCGAGCGCGAGCTCCTCGAGCACCACGCCGCCCATTTCGGGGTGGACCTCGACGATCTTCCCGCGGTGCCTCGTGACCTGTCTACCCTGCCGTGGCCCACGCGAGTTCTGGTCTTTCGCGACGCGGTGACGTTGGCGGCGGTTGACGAGATGAGCGCCGAGGAAGAGCGGTATCTCGACAGTCTGGCGGAACGGCTGGAGCTCCCGCCCGAGACGGTCGAGGCGGTTTCTACCTGGGTGCGCGACTACGAAGAGCTGATCGAGCGTCTGGATGAGCTGATCAGCCGGTGATGGCTGGATCCACACGAAGGCCGCTGCCTGGTGGAACAGCGTCCAAGGAAACCAGCGCCGCGTGAGTCAGGGACCACCAGGACGTCGCCGTCGGTTCAAAGACGAGGCGCGCAACGGCAAGCTGACGCCTCCAAGGCATTCGGCGAGATCCGCTTCCCTCGGGATCTCCAGAGCATTCCATGTGGCCTGGATTATCTTCGGGCGCGATTCCTGGGCCGGCAGTGTTGCGACCCGGGACGGGATGGCGAATGCAGGGGTAATACTACTATGGCGGAACGAATCTACGTCATGAAGGACGCAGGGAATCTTGAGCCTCTCACCGAGAGGCCGTTCGACACAGAGGACATCCTGCAGGCGCTGATTGCGGACCATCCGGAGCTGCTGGACGGGGAGCAGATTCGTCCAGCGGACCCTCGGCGGTGGCTGCTGGTCACCCGGGAGAAGGGCATCGCTGATGTTCCCGACGCTGGGAATCGGTGGTCAGTGGACCACCTCATGATTGACCAGGACGCCGTACCGACTTTTGTGGAAGTCAAACGCAGCTCCAACAGTGAAATACGGCGGTCGGTGGTGGGTCAGATGCTGGACTACGCCGCCCACGCCACGAAGACGATGGGAATGGCTGCGATACGCCGGCAATTCGAGGCCGGTCGCGGCGACGATGCCGATGAAGTGCTGCGCGGATTCCTGCAACCGGATGCCGGCGTCGCCCTGGAGGCCGTTGTGGAAGGGTTCTGGGAGCGCCTCGCGACGAACCTCGCGGCCAAGCGCGTCCGGCTCCTGTTCGTGGCCGACCGGATTCCCGACGAGTTGGCGCGAGTGGTCGAGTTCCTGAACGAGCAGATGCCCGGCATCGAGGTGCTGGCGGTCGAAATCAAGCAGTTCCGGGGCGCAAACCAGCGTACTCTGGTTCCGCAGGTCATCGGTCGCACCGTCGCGCCAGATCCGCTGATTGCCGCGGCGGAGGAACGGGGCGCGGTCGTCAACCGCAAGGAGAGCGGGCTGACGATCGGCGTCCAGTCCACGCTTCGCGGCCCTCCGCTCACCGTGGCCTGGCTCTTCCCGACCATGAGCTCGTACTGGAACAACCTCAAGGGATTCACGTTGGGGCAAGTCAACTGGGTCGAACTGCCGGAAGAAGCCCAGGTCGAGTTCGACGAGCTGTATCGGCAAATGTCTCGTGACGGTTTTGCAGAGGAAGTCGGCAACGACAAGGCCGGAGGAGCGCGAGGTTGGGCGGTCGACCCGGCGGTTGCGGCACAACACGTCGGCCCGTTGAAGGAACGATTGGCGCGAGCGATTGCCATTCTCAAGTCCTTGTAGGCACTTGGGGACCCATCGCAGGAACGGCGCCGAGAGGAGGCTCACGGTCGATCCCGCCCGGATCGGGGAGATCTTCGACGCCAACGGCCTCCACCACTACCTGCCGCAGACCGGGGTGCGGCCCGTCCACATTCGCGCCCGCATGCGCGCAGCTTGCCGAGAAGGCGCAGAGTTCGTGCACGACACCGCGTCCAGCGCGAAGACGTGATCATCGGAAGGGCGAGAGAGAGGGCGCCGAGCTCGCCGACACCGGCTTGACCCGGCCCGGGATTTGCGGGCAGCCCGGCTTGCTCCGGAGGGGGGTCAGGCAATCGCGCGATCATCGATCACCAGCATCCGACCGACCGCGCGCAGCGCGCGCTCCACCTGCTCGATGTGCGACCGGTGTTGGGGATCGACGATTCGGCGCGCGGTCGTCACGCTCACGGCCAGGCGTCGCGCCAGCTCGACCCGTGTGATCTGATTCCGACGCATCGTGGAGTACAGCGCCAGCTTTCCGGCGACCAGAGCCGGCACGGGGATCAGGACCTCGTCGGCTGTGCGCGCGCCGGGCGGCGGGAGCTCCCGTCGGCGCTCTACGTAGCTGCGACTCAGTGCGGTGACCAGCGCATCGGCTGCAAGCTCCACGGTCTCTTCGTAGTCATGGCTGCCGGTGAGCGCTTCCGGGACGTCGGGGAAGGACGCCACCCAGCCGTCTCCATCGCGCTCGATGCGACAGGGGTAGCTGTAGTGCATCAGAAGTCCTCCTTCCGGATAGCCAATTGAGCGAGCATCTTCCGTAGCAGGCCGCGACTCAGCTCACCCCGCTTCAGCGTCGTGTCGTGTGCCCCGACCTGAACGACTCCGTGGCTCCCCTTGCCCTTGGCAGGCAGGAACCGGACAGTCAGATCGGACTTCTTCGCGTACTGTCTGATACGTCGCAGGAACTCCCGGTCGTTCATGACACGTGTGCCTGGGGAAGCTCATTATTCGCCAATTGTAGAACACATGTGTGTCGTCAGCCACGCCTCTCGAAGCCAGTCCGGGTCGACGCCGGCCTCGTTCAGCCGCGACGCCATGGGGCTCGGCACAGGTCAGACGCGCATCGCCGAGTAGACCGCCATGTGGGCGCTCACGATGAGCCGCAGCGCCTCCTGATTGGGCTCCCGCGACCACACGCCCCGCTCCGACGTGCCCCCGAGGGCGATGCCGTCGTTGCGCGGCTGCATGTGGACGCCGAGGACGCCGGGGGGAGCCCCGTCGGGCGGGCCGCCCTGGATGCCCCAGTCGACGTCTGCCTGGGGGACGAGCACGGTGAGCTGGCCCTTCAGCGGCATCAGCTCGTCGTCGCCGAAGAGGTCTCGGGCGCCCAGTCCGGTGCAGTTGACGACCAGCGGCTCGCCCAGCGCCGCCAGCTCGCGGGGCTCGGTGAACTTGCGGATCTCGATGCGCCCCCCGAAGGCCATGAAATCGCGGACCAGCGCGTCGAGGTAGATGGCCGGCTCGATGCGCAGGCGGTTGCTGCGAACCGCATAGCGAGTGCCGAAAGGGTGCTCCCCGGGACCTAGTGTGACTTGGCCGGTGCGCAGGTGGGCGGGGAGCAGCGGCTCTTCGCCGTCCTCGGTGTCGTCGCGTTCGTCGCGCGGGGGCGTGTCGCGGAGGCTGTATCGGTCGATCCAGGAGACGCCGAAGCCCCGCCCCGCCAACTGCTGCAGCTCGCGGTAGGAGATCTCGGCGGCCTCGCGGAACTGGGCGTCCCATGCCGGGGTCCTGAGGTCGCGGTCGATCAGCCCCGAGGTGGGGGTGAAACCCGCCAGTGACATGTTCGAGGTCGTGTTCGGCGGCACCGACATGGCGTAGATGGTCACCGCGAAACCGCGCCGCTGGAGCTGGCGCGCGGCGGTGAGGCCCACGGCTCCGCAGCCGACGACCGCGGCCCGGCGGCTGTCGTGGGCGAGGGCCATCTCGGCCGCCATCTGGCCCGTGCCCCACGAGAGCGACATGCCGGAACCGCCATGGCCGTAGTTGTGGATCACGATGGTGTCGTCGAGGCGGTCGGCGCGCAGCAGGAAGCCGGAGGGGCGGTGCGGCCGCAGCCCGACCGTGGTGCGGATGATCCGGTCCCACCCCGCGCGCACGGGCGCGAGCCGCAGGGCCGGTCGCTGCGGCGGGGGCGCCGGCCCCTGTGGCGGCGTAGCCGACCGCGTCGAGCAGCCGACCAGGCCGGCGCCCACGAGGCCCAGGCCGCCCATCTTCAGTAGCGTTCTTCGGTCCACCTTCGCCTCCGGGTTCAGTCGTCTCTTGGCGGGCATCTTCACCGACGCCGATCTTGGATCGTCCGTCCATGACGGGCAAC
Organism: Vicinamibacterales bacterium; assembly: GCA_965207615.1. Lineage (GTDB taxonomy): Bacteria > Acidobacteriota > Vicinamibacteria > Vicinamibacterales > UBA8438 > JAJEEA01. The sequence continues at coordinate 3,340,841 of CBDBMZ010000003.1, read as the reverse complement.
TCCATGGGTGCGGGTCGGGACTGCGGTCCGGGGAGGAGACGTCGTGCGGGCAGGCATGGCGGGTCGCTCATCCAGGTTCGTGACCTGCCGGACGAGCGCGAGGGGCAGGAGATTCGGCTCGGGCGGTGCCGGAACCAGGAAGCCATCGGTCCTGCCGGACGGGCGGACCGGTGTCCTCGGCAACCGAGACGACCGTTCTGCCGTCTTCATAGGTAGGGGAGGACGAACGATGGAACAGCGCCATCGGGTCGACCGCGGGAGCGCCATCGCCGCCGTTCTGGCGGTGGCGGCACTGAGTCCCCAACCGGCCGCGGTCCAGGACTGGGATGCGGTCTCGGCGCCGGTCGCGGGCACGATGACGGGCTCGGCGACCGGCGAGCCCGCCGACGGGCTCGTGACTCTGATCGCCGGCCACCCCGACAGCCTCGTGGAAACGGCGAGGACGCTCGACGGGATGTTCCGGTTCGATGATGTGCCTCCCGGGCCCGCCGTCGTCCTCGCCCGCGCCGACGGGTTCGCGCCGTACTTCGGCGAGCTGACGATCGAAGCCGGCGAGCCCCGCGACATGCGGATCGAGCTGCTGCCGGAGGCGACCATGAACGGGGTCGTCCTCGACGGGAACGGGTGCCCGGCCCCCGACGCGCGCGTCCACGTCGGCTACGGGAGGGCGTTGCCGGGGGCCGGGGCCTTCTCGGCGCTGACCCGCGGCCGCACGGTGACACGGTCGGACGGCGTCTTCATGATCGGTGGCCTGGTGCCGAGCACCCCCATCTCGCTCCAGGCCCAGCGCGGCGGGCGGCTGTCCGACATCGTGACCGTCACCGCCGAGCCCGGGATGGAGCACTCCGGGCTCGTCCTGCGCCTGCGCTGAGGCCGGGTAATCGTCTGCAGTCGTCTCGGACAGGTTCCGCACCGTCGGCGTCGCCTCGCTCGCCGGCGTCAACGCGGAGCGGCACCGGGAGCATCGGCATCCGGAGTATCGGTCAGGTCCCGGACGTGCCGGCCGTCGGACCGGACCCGGCCGCGAGGGTTGGCACCGAAAACGGCCGCGAGGGCACCAGATCGAGGTTTTCCACACTTCAACTCGCTCTACGACGCCAGAAGTCGAGCAACCTCTGGGGCGAGATTCTGGCTCGTGTCGAGAACAAGGTCAGCCGGTACATCTTCCACACCTGGTTCAAGCCCGCGAGGTTCATCGAGAACGACCTCGGATTTCGCTCGGCACCAGCTTCCCTCGCCAACCGGTGTCGTCGACCCGGCCGCCGACCGCGTCTGCTTCCCAACTTCGCACAGCGTCAGCAGCAGCCCCCCTTTGTCGGGGTTCGTCACGTTCCGTCCGGATGACGCCCCCGGGGTTCGGCAGGCGGAATGTTGGGAGGCGGCGAACTCTGTGGTTGAATGGAACGCGTCATGAGGAGAGCGGCCGGCGGGGCGCCCTGACCGCCCCGCGACCGGAGACCGCAGAGAGGAGGGCGTCATGCCTCGGCATCGTTCACTCGTCGTCGCCGCGTCGGTCATCGCGCTCTCCGTGCTCGCGGCCGGCCTCGCCGCCCAGGCGCCCGAGCCGGGCCGCGGCTATCCCTCGACGGACTGGCCCTTCGCCGGCGGCAACTGGTCCAGCTCGCGCTACACCACCCTCGACGCCGTCTCGGCCGACACCGTCGACCGCCTCGGCGGCGCGTGGGTGACGCCGCTCCCCGGCGGCGCCGCGTCGCGCGCGACCCCGGTGGTCGACGACGGCGTGATCTACCTGACCGGCGGCGCCAACGTCTTCGCGTTCGACGCGCGGACCGGCGAGCCCGTCTGGCGCTGGGAGCCCGACCCCGAGGCGGGGCGCGTTCCCTCGTGGCAGGGCGTGGGGCTCGACGACGACCGCGTCTTCTTCGGCACGCGCAGCGGCGAGGTCATCGCCCTCGGCCGCGACACCGGCGAGTTGCTGTGGGCGACCCGGGTCGGCAGCGAGGTGCAGACGCGGGGCGAGGTGGTGACCACGGCGCCGATGGTCGCCCGCGGCAAGGTGTTCGTCGGCCTCGCCAACGGCGACATCGGCGGGCAGGGCCGCGTGCTCGCCCTCGACGCCGCGACCGGCGAGGTGGCGTGGACGTTCTTCGTCGTCCCGCGCCCCGGCGAGTTCGGCCACGAGACTTGGCCGCAGGACAGCGACTCGTGGGAGTACGGCGGGGGCGGCGTGTGGCTCGTCGGCACCGTCGACCCGGACCTCGGCATGGTCTACTTCTCGACCGGCAACCCCGTGCCGATGTTCGGCGGCGAGCTGCGCGACGGCGACAACCTGTTCACCGCCTCGGTCCTCGCCCTCGACATGGAGACGGGCGAGCGCCGGTGGCACTACCAGGTCGTCCGCCACGACATCTGGGACGCCGACATCGCCACGCCGCTGCTGCTCTACGACACCACCGTCGACGGCGAGCCGGTCAAGGCGGTGGCGGCGATGCGCGCCGACGGCTACCTGTTCCTCTTCAACCGCGAGACCGGCGAGCCGCTCCTGCCCATCGAGGAGCGCGAGGTGCCGCAGGACCCGCACCAGCTCACGGTGCCGACCCAGCCGTTCCCCACCCAGACCGAGACCATCCTCTTCGAGTGCTCGTACTGGCGCGACCGGGTGCCGCCGCCGTTCCAGCTCAACTGCAGCAGCTACACGCCCCCGTCGGTCAACGAGCAGACGGTGGTCGCGCCGGGCGTGCCGATCCCCCTCGTGCGGGTCACCCCGCTGGCGTTCTCGCCCGACACCGGCTACATCTACGCGCAGGGGCGCGCCCACGTCGGCCGCGCGCGGCGCTTCGCCGACCCGTTCGTCTGGAACACCGCGCGCTTCCACCTCACGCTGCCCGACGCGGTCGGGGTGCTCGCCGCCGTCGACACCGAGACCGGCCGCGTGGTCTGGAAGAACGAGATGCCGAGCGCGTTCCTCGGCACGAGCGGCCCCCTCGTCACCGCGGGCGGCCTGCTCTTCCGAGGCTCGCCCGGCGGCCAGGTCGAGGCCTACGACGTGCGCACCGGCGCCCGCCGCTGGGCGTTCCGCACCCAGCCGGAGGGCGCGCGGATACGGCCCAGCCCGGCCTCGGCCTACGAGCTCGACGGCACACAGTACATCGCCATCGCGATGGGTCCCCAGTTGTGGGCGTTCACCCTCGACGGCACCGTGCCCGCCCGCGGCGAGCCCCTGCCGGACCCGCCGGTGGACGACCGGCCGAGCGGCCCCGCCCCGCAGGAGACCGACCAGATCGAGACCGCGACCCTGCTCGAGAACCCGCGCGGCTCGGTCGGCGGCCGGCGCTACGCGTTCGACGAGTACAACTTCAACCCGGTCCGCGCGCGGGTCAGCGCGGGCACCCGGGTGCGGTTCACCAACAACGGCGAGATTCCCCACACCCTGGCCGCGCGCGACGGAAGCTGGCGCATCGGCACGCTGAACCCGGGCCTGTGGGACTTCGTCACGTTCGACGAGCCGGGGACGTTCCTCTATCACTGCGAGGACCATCCCTGGATGGTGGGGGAGATCACGGTCGACCCGTGACGCCGACCGCCGGCAGGAGGACCGTTTCGTGCGCGATACCACCCACGCGCGGAGGACGAAGAGCGTGCATGCAAGGAAGCTGACCGGCTCGATGCTCTTGGCGACGCTGCTGCTGGCCCTGACCGGCCTCGGCGCTGCCGCTCAGGACGCACGGCTGCTCGACGCGGCGCGGGCGGCCGACTCGGCGGGCGTGATCACCCTGCTCGAGCAGGGTGTCTCCGCGAACGCCCGGCAGGCGGACGGCGCGACCGCCCTGCACTGGGCCGCCCACTGGGACGACGTGGCGATGGCCGACGCGCTGGTCCGGGCCGGCGCCGACGTCGACGCGGCGAACGACTTCGGTGCGACGCCGCTGTGGCTGGCCTGCCTCAACGGCAGCGAGGCGATGGTCGCGGCGTTGCTGGCGGCCGGCGCCGACGCCAACGCCGCCCTGCCCTCGGGCGAGACGGTGCTGATGACCGCGTCCCGCACCGGTTCCGTGGAGGCGGCGCGCCTCCTCGCGGCCCACGGGGCCGACCTGAACGCCAGGGAGCACACGCGGGGACAGACGGCGCTGATGTGGGCGGTGGCCCAGCGGCATCCCGACGTCGTGGAAGCGCTCATCGCGCTCGGCGCGGACGTCCATGCCCGGTCGGCCCCGCAGCCGCGGCGCATCCACACGCGGACGGCCGGGTTCAACCCCAGCGGGGTGGTCGACACCGTGCTGGGCGGCAACACGCCCCTCCTGTTCGCGGCCCGGCAGGGCGACCTCGCTGCCGCGAGCCATCTCGTGGCCGCGGGCGCCGACGTGAACGACACGGCGTCGACGGGCACGAGCGCCCTCGTCGTGGCCGCGCACAGCGGCCATACCGCGCTCGCCCTGTTCCTGCTCGACCAGGGCGCGGACTCGAACACAGCCGAGGCCGGCTACTCCGCCCTGCACGCCGCCACCCTGCGCGGCGACGAGATGCTGGCGGCGGCGCTGCTTGCGCGCGGCGCCGACCCGAATGCCCCGGTGGTCCGTGGCAGCCAGGGCCGGCGCAACAGCCCCGATTACGTGCTGCAACACGACGTGGTCGGCGCCACCGCCTTCTGGCTGGCCGGGCACTTCGCCGAGCCCGGCGTCATGCGGGCGCTGGCCGACGGCGGCGCCGACCCGCGATTCGTCATGGCGGACGGCACGACGCCGCTGATGGCGGCGGTCGCCGCCCGCCGCCGCCGGGAGCCGGGGCTGGCCCCGAACCCGGCCGAGGACGAGCGGCTCGTGCTGGAAGCCGCGCGGGTGGCGATGGACGCGGGGGCCGACGTGAACGCGGCCGACTCGGCCGGCAACACGGCGCTGCACACCGCCGCTTCGAGGCGCCTCGACACGGTCGTCCAACTACTGGCGGACAGCGGCGCCGACCTGGCCGCCCTGAACAACGACGGACAGACGCCGTTGGACGTGGCCGGCCGCCGCGGGGGCGACGACAACAGCACCGTCGAGCTGCTGAGTCACCTCGCGACCTCGCGGTCGCGTTGAGAGTCTCACTCGCGCGATAGCCGGGTGACTTCGTGGGCCTCGGCGCATGTCGAGAGGCAGGGTGCGGGACCCGATGAACAGGATGCGGAGGGCGGCGATGTCAAGATGGCCGGCAGTGGGAGCCTGCTTCAAGATCTCCGTCGCTGTAGTCGTCACCATGCTTGTGTTGCAGATGGATGCGCGCGGCACGTCCATCCAGTCGTACATCCCTATCGAGCTGTACACTCCGTTTGCACCACGACCCTTCGAGGGAAGCGATGGGAAGACACATCTCGCATACGAGGTGCATATCACCAACTTCTACAGGGATACTGGTGCGATTGTCCTCGAGGAGTTGCAGATAGCCCACGGAACAGCAGGGACTCGGCTCGTCGAGCTCGACGCCGCGGACCTCGATGAGCGAGTGAAGCACCCGGGTGCAGAACCGGAGAGTCTCTATGGCCGGTCCATCGAGGGTGGCATGCGCGCGGTGGTCCACATTTGGGTGACCCTGCAACCGGGCGCTGCAACCCCGGAATCTCTGTTTCATCGCGTCGTCCTTTACGACGACAGATGGGACTGAGCAGTACGTCGAGGGGCTGGTCGATGTTCGTGATGACCCGGCTGTACGGATCGGTTCGCCGCTGCGGAAAGGGATCTGGTTCATCTCCGGTGGACCGGGCGATCACACTGGTCATTGGGGTAGCGTACACATGTCGAACGGGCGGGCGATTGTTGCACAACGGTTCGCCATAGACGTCGTGGGTCTGGACGAGAACGGCGTAGCGGCAATCGGTGACGTTGACCGTACGACGAATGTGGATTTTTTCGGTTTCGGAGCCGAGGTCATTGCAGTGGCCGACGGGATCGTCCGCGCCAGTAGAGACGGGGTCTCCGACCGACCGCCGCTTGTCCAACTGCCTCCGCCGAGCGAGTTGACATTAGATGCTGCCGCCGGGAACTACGTGGTGCTCGAGCTCGGCACGAACACGTTCGCGCTCTATGCGCATTTCCAAAGGGACAGTGTGGCCGTGCAAGTGGGGCAACGAGTCAGACGCGGTGACGTCCTGGGGCGACTCGGAAACTCCGGCAATACCAGTGGTCCACACCTGCACTTCCATATTTCCGACGCGCCCGGCCTGGACGGTGAAGGGCTTCCATTCGTCATCGATTCGTTCGACGTCTTGGGCGAGACGACGGCGAACAACGTCGTCCCCGAGTGGTCGGGTGCAGAACCGTTTGAATTGGCTCCGGAGGCCGACCGCCGATCGGGGCTTCCGTTGGATGGCGTCGTGTTCCGTATCCCGTAGCCACGTTCCGGTTGCCGCGCCCCTCGTGCGCGCCGGCGTTGGCCTGCTGGCTGCCGGGCCACCGGCATCGACCCGATGCACGCCGTTCCGAGAGAGCAGGTCGCGCCGCCGCCAATGTCGCGCCGCTGCTGCTGATGCGTGCCGCGGGCAGGCGCATGGAAATGGACATCCGGCTCGCGCTCGGGGCGGGGCGGTCGCTCTCGCGCGCGATTGAACTCGACCCGTTCACGGTGGCGGTCTGCTCGACGGTGCTGCTGGCGACCGCCCTGGGAGCATCCTATTGGCCGGCCGTCTGGGCAGCTACGGTGCCGCCTCAGGAAGCGCTCAAGGACGGGTAGGAGCTCGGACGGGGAAACCGCATCCCGCCAACCACTGGCTGGCCCCGGTCCGCTTCAGCTCGACATCCGTGCAAGGGAGCTGCACCGGAAGCGACACACGCGATGACGCCGTCCGACCTTGTCGCGTCACGATGGAGAACGAGCATGAAGGACAAGCACTTCGCGTTCGTGGGCGCTCTGACTACTGCCTTCATCGTCGCTTCACTGCCGCCCCATCCTGCGGCCGGCCAGGACCGCGCGGGCGGCACGGAAGCCTCGTCCGAGGTCGCGGCCGGCCAGTGGACCGTCCCGCGCACGCCGGACGGCCAACCGGACCTGCAGGGCGTCTGGCTGAACACGAGCGCGACGCCGTTCGAGCGGCCGGAGGCGCTCGCCGGGAGGCAGTTCCTCACCGACGAGGAAGTGGCCGAGCTGTCGCGGCGGGCGAATCGCATCTTCAAGGAGAACGACGCGGACCTAGCCATCGGAGACGGGCTGTACCTGGCCGCCTTGGCCGATGTCGACGCCTTTCGGAGACGGGGAGCGAACCGCAGCTCCAACTTCATGGTGGACCGGGAGTTCGATAACCGAACGTCGGTGATCGTGGACCCGCCCGATGGACGGCTGCCGGCCATGCTGCCGGCGGCGGTGGAGAGGCTGGCCGCGCTGACCGCCCGGGATCTGGATCCGGAAGGGCCGGAAGATCTCAACCCGCGCGCCCGCTGCGTGACGCCGGGGATGCCCCGCATCGGCCCCGGCCCCCGCGGCGACCCCCTGTACGGCTACTACCAGATCTTCCAGTCCCCGGGGTACTTCGTCCTCATGATGGAGACGAACCACGACGCACGGATCGTGCGCCTGGAGGGGGCTCCGCCTCTGAACCCGCGCATCACCCATTGGCACGGAGACTCGCGGGGGCGATGGGACGGAGACACGCTGGTCATCGAGACCGCGAACTTCTCGCCCAGGAGCAACTTCCTGGGAGCCGCCGAGAACCTGCGCCTCGTGGAGCGCTTCACCCATGTCGCGCCCGACGAGATACGCTACGAGGTCACCGTCGACGATCCGACGACATGGGCGAGGCCGTGGACGGCCGCCGTAAGCCTCAGGCGGCAGGACGCCAACATCTACGAGTTCGCGTGCCACGAGGGAAACAGGGACATCATGCTGAGCATCCTGCGCGTCGCGCGCCTGTACGAGCCGCGGGGAGCATCGGCCTGGGAAGGGCCGCCCGCCCGCTGATCGCCTCCGCCTGCCCCCGCAGGAGATCGATCAGCACGTCGGTGTCGAGCAGGAGTGGTCTTGGCACAACTCAATCGCGATCCCAGCCGCGACGCAACGCGTCGAGTTCCGGGAGATCCGTTCGGTCACGCCAGATACCGGCCGCCTCCCGGAGCATCGCCTCGCGCCGGCCGCGGCTCTTCTGCTCGATGAAGCGGTCGACGGCCTCGCGTATGACCTCGCTCTGCCGCTTGCCGCTCTGGCTGGCGATTGCGGCAATCTCCAGGCGCTGGTACTCGGTCAGATAGATCTGCGTGCGAACCATGTCGCTTGTCCTCGATTGCTGTATACGCCAGTACCATACATCGTCGAGTGGTACCCGTCGCCGAGCGCCGGGAGCCATCGGACGGGGCCGACTCCGTAGGCCTTCTCCTCAACGTTTTGGCGGTAGTATCGAGGAATGAGTGACTTCGAGCCCCGGCCGCACGTTCCGCGCGACGGCGCTCCGGCCGCTCCCGCTCCGGAGCCGCCGCTGCCGGCGGACGCGTTCCCCGGCTGCACGCCCCGACGCGTGCCGCGGAGCGAGATCGAGACCTGGGAGGGCCGCCTGGAGTTCTGGGACGCCGCCACGGAGATCGCCTGGGTCGCGGAGCCGACCACCCCGTACCACGAGAAGCCGTCGCGCCGGCTGACGGCGCTGATGGACCGGATTGCCGCCGAGCGCGGGTCGGCCATCGTGTGCTACGGGTCGATGGACCTGATGCAGCGCGACGAGCACGGGGCCCCGCGGCGCATCCTGCAGGCCGACGAGTCCGTGTACGTGCATCCCCGGCTCGCGCGGCTGCCGGGCCCCAAGGCGATGATGGCGGGGGAGGACGACTTCCCGGACGTGGTGCTGGAGGTCGATCACACCACGGACGCGCGGCGGGCCAAGCTGGGGCTGTACGAGGCGTGGGGCTTCCCCGAGGTGTGGGTGGAGGTGCCGGATCAGGGGGCGGCGAGCCGGCCGCGGCGGCGCCGGCCGGGAGTGACGATCCACCGGCGGGTGGCGGGGGCCTTCCAGGCGTCGGCCGTGAGCGGCGTGTTTCCGAGCTGGACGGCGGCCGAGATCCACGCCGCCCTCAACGAGACGGAGCTGTCGGAGCGGACGTTCGCGGTGCTGCACCGGGTCGGCGCCGCGCTCGGCGCGCGGGACGGCACCGGGCCGGACGACGATCCGATGCTCGGCTGGCACCGGCGTCACGGCCGGGCGGAAGGCCGGGCGGAGGGCGTGGCCCAGGGTCGGGCGGAAGGCCGGGCAGAGGGTGTGGCACAGGGCCGGACGACGACCCGGCTGGAAATGGTCCGCGAGATCCTTCGGGCGCGGGGCATCGCGGTCTCGGACCAGGGTCTCGCCGGCGTGCCGGGGATCGACGTGACGTCCGACGACGCAGTCGTCCGCGCGGCGCTCGCCTGCAACGACGAGGCCGATTTTCTGGCGCGGCTTCGGCGCCTCCGCTGACCACCTGCGCTGGAGACGTCATCGCGCACCGGTCCGCTGGCAACCCGGCCCCGCGGCCGCCGCGCATCCACGCACGGGCCGCCGGATTCAAATCCCACCGGGGTGCTCGATCTGCGCTCGAGACGACATCGCGCACCGGTCCGCCGGCGACCCGGCCCCGCGGCCGCCGCGCATCCACGCACGGGCCGCCGGATTCAATCCCACCGGGGTGCTCGATTCCTGCCCGGAGCATGTGCTGGATCACGACACGGCCGGTGCGCCGCTGACGTGTCATTCGACTATGATGAGGCCGTGAATCCCGTCTCGCGCCGCGCGTTCCTGAAGTCGAGCGCGGCCGTCACGGCGGCGACGACCCTGCCGACCGCCCGGGCGCGGCCCGGCGCGCAGGCCCCCCAGGCCGATTCGCCGCCTCGAACCGCCATCGCGCTGACCGTCAACGGCGAACGGCGCACCGTCGACGTCGAAGATCGGTGGACGCTCGCCGAGTTGCTGCGCGATCACCTCGACCTGACGGGGACCAAGATCGGGTGCGACCGCGGCGAGTGCGGCGCGTGCACGGTGCATCTCGACGGCGTCCCGGTCTACTCGTGCAGTCAGCTCGCCGTGTGGGCTGACGGCCGCGCCGTGACGACGGTGGAAGGGCTAGCCGTCGACGGCCGGCTCGATCCGCTCCAGGCGGCGTTCGTCGCCGGCGACGGCCCGCAGTGCGGATTCTGCACGTCGGGCCAGTTGATGGCGGCCAAGGCCGTCGTGTCGGCCGCGCCGAAGCCCACCGAGGACGAGGTCCGGCAGGGCATGGCGGGCAACATCTGCCGCTGCTCGAACTACAACCGATACGTGGCCGCGGTCCTCGGCCGGCCGCCCGAGCCGGCGTCGGACGGGGAACCGATGAGCGTGGTCGGGCAGAGCCCACCTCGAATCGATGCGGTCGAGCGGGTCACCGGCGCGGCGCGCTATACCGGCGACGTCAAGCTGCCGGGGATGGCCTACGCCCGGGTGCTCCGCAGCCCCCACCCCCACGCTCGCATCCGGAGCATCGATATGCGCCGGGCTCGCGAGATGCCGGGCGTCCACGCGGTGTTGACCCGCGAGAACTGCGACACCGTCTGGGGGAGCGGCGACCAGCAGAACCCGCGTTATCTGTTCAACAATCCCGTCCGGTTCGTCGGGGATCCCGTTGCCGCGGTGGCGGCCGTCGACCGCCACGCGGCCGAGGCGGCGATTCAGGCCATCGAGGTCGACTACGAGCCGCTCGACTTCGTCCTCGATCCGGAAGAGGCGCTCCGGCCCGGGGCGGTCGAGATCCAGCCCGGGGGGAACCTCTCCCGCCGCCGCGACGGCGAGGCGTTGCCCGACGTCTATCGACGGGGCGACCTGGCCGCCGGCTTCGCCGCGTCCGCCGTGGTGGTCGAGGAGACCTACGTCTCCAAGCACCACAGCAACGCGCAGATGGAGCCCCGCGCCGCCGTGGCGCGCTGGGAGGGTGACGAGCTGACGCTGTGGACGCCGACCCAGGGCATCTCGAACTGCCGGGCCGACGTGGCGGAGGACCTCGGTCTGCCGCCCGAGCAGGTCCGCGTCGTCTGCGAGTACATGGGCGGCGGGTTCGGCAACAAGAACCAGTGCCAGGACGCCGATCTCATCGCGGCGCTCCTCGCGCGCGAGGCGGGGCGCCCCGTCAAGCTGGAGCTCACGCGAAGGGACGACTTCCTCGGGGTCCACGGCCGTTGGCCGACGGTGCAGCACTACCGGGTGGGGGCCGGCCGCGACGGGACGCTGCAGGCGATCGAGCTCCGCGGCGTCAGCGGGATGGGCCCGCACCGCAAGAGCGGCGGCGGCATCGCCGGCATCGAGCTGTTCCGGTGTCCGAACGTTCACCGCGAGGTCTCGCCGGCCTACACCAACATGACCGTCGCCGCCAACTTCCGCGGCCCCGCCTATCCCCAGGGGGTCTGGGGTATCGAGTCGGTCATGGACCAGTTGGCCCACGAGCTGTCGATCGACCCCGTCGACTTCCATCTCCGGAACCTGACGCGGGCCTACAACGACGAGACGCCCTATACGAGCTGGGCGCTCCGCGAATGCGTCACCGAGGGGGCCCGCCGGTTCGGCTGGCCGGCGCGGTGGCGGCGGGCCGGGACCGGGAGCGGTCCGCGTCGGCGGGGCGTGGGCATGGCCATCGGCATGTTCGCGGCCCGCCTCGGGCGCAGCAGCGCGGTGCTGCGGCTCGAGCGCGGCCGCCTGTTCCTCCACGTCGGGGTCACCGACATCGGCACCGCGGCCAAGACCGCCATGGCCCAGCTCGCGGCGGAGGCGACGGGGATGGACCTCGCCGACGTCACCGTGGTCTGGGGAGACACCGATCGCTGCCCGTATTCTGTGGGCGAGTCGGGGAGCCGGACGACGACCCATACCGGGCAGGCGATCGTCGAGGCGGCGGAGGATCTCCGGCGGCAGATCGCGTCGGCCGGCGACTCCCTCGAGGGCCGCACGCTGATCGCGCAGGCGACGCCGCGGCCGGTCCTCGACGGGCTGGCGCGCTACGCCTCGGCCGCGCACTTCGTCGAGGTCGAGGTCGACACCGAGCTGGGCGGCATCCGGGTGCTGCAGTACCTGGCCATGCACGAGAGCGGGCGCATCGTCAACCCGCTCACGGCCGAGAGCCAGGTGAAAGGCGGCGTCACCATGGGCATCGGCATGGCGCTGCACGAGGAGCTCGTCTACGACCGCCTCACCGGCGTTCCCGTCAACCCCGGCTACTACGGCGCCAAGGTCATGACCCACCTCGACGCCCCCGAGATCGAGGTCCGGTTCATCGAGCCCGACGACGCCTACGGGCCGTACGGGGCGAAGAACGTCGGTGAGCCGCCGATCATCCCCGTCGTGGCGGCCATCGGCAACGCCGTGTTCAATGCGACCGGCCGCCGGCTTCGGGAGCTGCCGATGACCCGCGACCGGGTGCTGGAGGCGCTGGCGTGAGACCCCTCGCCAACGTGAATCCCGAGAGCCTGGCCGACGCCGTCGGGCGCCTGGAGCGCGGTGGAGAGCGCGCGGCCGCGATCGGCGGCGGCAGCGACCTGCTGGGGATGATCAAGGACGACCTGGTCTCGCCCGACCTGCTCGTGAACCTCAGGACCATCGTCGCCCCGGACGACCTGACCGGCATCGACTCGGGACCGGCGGAGCTGACGGTCGGCGGTCTCGTGACGCTGACCCGGCTGAGCACGCACCCCGAGGTGACCTCGCGTTACCGCGTGCTCGCCGAGGCGTCCGGGTCGGTGGCGACGCCCCAGATTCGCAACGTCGGCACGCTGGCGGGGAACGTCTGCCAGCGACCGTGGTGCTGGTACTTCCGTCAGAAGTTTCCCTGCTACAAGCACGGCGGCAACCGCTGCTTCTCCCGGACCGGCGAGAACCAGTTCAACGCCATCTTCGGCGGCGGCCCGAGCTACATCGTCCATCCTTCCGACACCGCCCCCGCCCTCGTCGCCCTCGACGCCCGTTTCCGCCTCGTCGGCCCCGGTGGAGAACGGGTCGTGCCGGCCCGCGAGTTCTTCACGTTGCCTCGCTTCGACGTGGCCCGCGAGAACGTGCTAGAGCCGAACGAGCTGCTGGCCGCCGTCACGGTTCCGGCCGCGTCCGGCCTCCGGAGCACCTATGCGAAGGTGCTCGACCGGGAGGCGTGGACCCACGCCGTCGTCAGCCTCGCGCTGGCCCTCGAGATGGACGGCGATCAGGTCCGCCGCGCGGGCGTCGTGCTGGGCGGCGTCGCCCCCATTCCGTGGCGGGTCGAGGCGGTCGAGGACCTGTTTGCCGGGCGGCGGGTGACCGAGACGCTCGCGGCCGAGGCAGGGCGGCTCGCGGTCGACGGCGCGGTGCCGATGTCGAAGAACCGCTACAAGGTCGCGCTGGTCGAGAACCTGGTGCGCCGGACCCTGCTCTCGCTGGGGGGCAGCGGGTGACCGCCCCGATGCACCGCCGTGACTTCATCCTGCTCGGCCGGGGCCGCACGCGGACCCTCGACGTTTCGTGCGAGCGGCTGTACATGACGTTCGTCGAGGCCCGCATGAGCGGGTCGACCGCCGCCCTCCTCGCCCGCCTCGCCGAGCAGTCGGCGCGGGTCCGCCGGGTGAGGCTGCGCGAGACGGTGTGGCTGGCGCGCGCCGACTTCCGGTCGGCGCTCATGCCGGTGCTCGACGCGTTCGAGGCCCGCGGCGGGACCGTTGAGGTGGCGCCGTAGCCACCGGCGCGGCTGGCGGCGGCGTCGAGGCCGCGCGGATCATCCGGTGACGAGACCGATTCGTCGAGGGGAGTAACGTGAGCGAGCAGCAGCGCGCCACGAGCGCGGTCGTGGACTTCGTCGGCCGGGCTCGCTGGCAGGATTTTCCGCAGGAGGCCGTCCGAATCGCGAAGCGGTGCGTCATCGACGGACTGGGCGTCATGCTGGCCGGATCGACCCAGGACGCCGGCCGCATCCTGCGCGGCTACGTCCGGACCGTCGACGGGAAGCCGGAGTCCACCGCGTTCGGCCCCGAGCCGTTCAGGAGCGGCGCGTCCTCGGCGGCGCTGCTCAACGGGACGAGCGGCCACGCGCTCGACTGGGACGACACGCAGCTCGCGACCAGCGCCGACCGGATCTTCGGGTTGCTGACGCACCCGACGGTGCCGCCGATGGTCGCGGCGCTGGCCATCGGCGAGCGGCAGCAGGCGTCGGGCAAGGCGTTCCTCGAGGCGTTTCTCACCGGCTTCGAGGTCGAGTGCAAGATCGCCGAGGCCATCAGTCCCGACCACTACATGAAGGGGTTCCACTCGTCGGGCACCGTCGGCACGTTCGGCGCGGCGGCCGCCGCGGCCAAGCTGTTGGGCCTCGACGGCGTGCGGGTCGCGCACACGCTCGCCATCGCGGCGAGCTCGGCCTCCGGCATCCGCGTGAACTTCGGGTCGATGACCAAGCCGCTGCACGTGGGCCGGGCGTCGCAGAACGGGGTGGTCGCGGCCGAGCTCGCGGCGAGGGGCTTCACCGGCGGCCGCGACGCGCTGGATCCGCCGTGGGGCTTCTTCCAGGCGTTCAGCCACGGCGAGGGCTTCGATGCCGACCGCATCGTCGGCAGGCTCGGCGACCCGCACACGATCGTGTGGCCCGGGGTGTCGATAAAGCCGTACCCGTGCGGCGTGCTCGGGCATCCGACGATGGACGCCATGCGGCGGCTGGTGATCGCGCACGACGTGCGGCCGGAGAGCATCGCGGCCATTCGCGTGCGCGCCGGCTCCAACATCCTCAATCCGCTGCGCTACCCCGTCGCGACCAACGAGCTCGAGGCCAAGTTCTGTCCCGCGTTCATGGTGAGCGCCATCGCGCTCCGGCGGAAGGCGGGCGTTCACGAGTTCGACGACGAGTTCGTCCGCAGCGCGCCGGTCCAGGCGATGATGCGGAAGGTGGAGCGCGTGCTCGACCCCGAGATCGAGGCGAAGGGCTGGGAGAAGATCCGCAGCACCGTCGAGGTCGATCTCGACGACGGCCGCACCCTCGTCGAGGCGGCGGACGAACGCTACCGGGGCGGGCCGGACCTGCCGTTCACCCGCGACGAGCTCCACGAGAAGTTCAGCGACTGCGCATCGCTGGTGCTGCCCCCGCCGGCGATCGAGGAGACCTTCGGCCTGGTCGAGGCGCTGGAGGACCTGCCCGACGTGGGCCGGCTGGCCCGCGTCCTTAGCGCGGCCCCGGCGGCCGCGGCGCTCGCGCGATGACGCTCGCCTGGGCCTCCGTCGCGGCGCTCGTCGTGGCCGTCGCGTTGAGCGTCCTCACCAAGATCAACGTCGGCATCCTGTCGCTGGCCATGGCCTGGCTGGTGGGGGTGTACCTGGGCGGCATGTCGGTCAACACCGTCCTGTCGGGCTTTCCCGTGCCGCTGCTGGTCACGCTGGTCGGCGTGACGCTGCTGTTCAGCATGGCCGACACCAACGGCACGCTGTCCCGGTTGACGGGGCGGGCGGTCCGGCTCTGCCGCGGGAACGCGGGGCTGCTGCCCCTCATGTTCTTCGCGCTGGGCGTGGTCGTGTCGACGATCGGTCCCGGCGGCACGCCCGCCAGCGCCCTGCTGGCCGCGCCCGCCATGGCCGTCGCCGGGAGGGTGGGCATATCGCCGCTGCTGATGGCGATCATGACCGGCAACGGCGCGCTCGCGGGCACGCTGTCGCCGTTCGCGCCCGGCGGCGTCATCGCCAACGACGTGATGGCGCGCATCGGCCTCGGCGGCCTCGAGTGGCAGACCTACGGGTACAACGTGCTGGCGCACGTGATCGTGGGATCCGGCGGCTTCTTGCTGTTCGGCGGCCTGAAGCTCTTTCAGAGACGCGAGGGAGACGCCGGATCGGCGGAGACGGAGGTCGAGCGCTTCGAGCGCCGGCATTGGCTGACCGTCGCCGGCATTTCGGCGCTGATCGTCGCGGTCGTCGGTTTCGATGCCCACGTGGGCCTGACCGCGGTGTTCATCGCCGCGCTGCTCACCCTCCTCGGGAGCGTCGACGAGCAGAAGGCCATTCGGCGCATGCCGTGGGGCGTCATCCTGATGGTCACCGGGGTGACGGTGCTGATCTCGCTCATGCAGGAGACCCAGGGCATGGACCTGTTCACGAGCGGGGTGGCCAGCGTTTCCGGCTCGGAGACGGTCGTGCCGATCATGGCGTTCGGGACGGGCCTGATATCGGTGTACAGCAGCACGTCCGGCGTGGTGATGCCGGCGTTCCTGCCGATGGTCCCGGACCTCGCCCAGCAGGTCGGCGCCGTCGAGCCCGTCAACCTCGCGTGGTCGATCACGGTGGGCGGCGGGCTCGTCGATCTCTCGGCCCTCTCCACCGTGGGCGCCCTGTTCCTGGCCGCTGCGCCCCCCGGCACCAACACCCGCGCGCTGTTCAACGCGCTCCTCGCGTGGGGGCTCTCGATGTCCGTGGTCGGGGCCGCGCTCTGCTGGTTGCTGTTCGGGTAGGAGTCTGCGCCGCAGGACGGGGCAGACTTCCGGCGGGGTTGGTTGGGCGGTCATCCTCGCGGCGCAGAGGTTCCGCGCCAGCGAGACTTCAAGACGACGGCAAGGTCGCTTGGCGACGAGGGGCGAGCGAGGAGTCCGTGGTGAAGCCCCGCGTTGCTCCGCGCCCGGGGGCGCTGGCCGATCGGCGAGGGCGCCAGCGGAAAGGCGCCCGCAAGCAACGAACGCCGGTGCCTGGCGAGGCGGGAGGGGGGACGCATGCGCGTCGCGATTCTCGACGACATTCACCAGGCGTGGGAAGGCACCGAGGGTGTACGCCGGTTGCGCGAGCGCGCCGAGGTGCGGGTGTTCACGGGGCCGTTCGGCGATCCCGCGGCGTTGCGCGGTTTCGACGCGTTGATCGCCAACCGCGAGCGGACGCGCTTCACCCGCGAGCTGCTCGAGCAGCTCTCCGACGTGCGGATCCTCGTGCAGACCGGCAACCACGCGAGCCATGTCGACTTCGCCGCGGCGCGCGACTGCGGCATCCTCGTCGCCAGGGCGTCGGCCGGGCATTCCATCGGCGCCGCCGAGCTCACGTTCGGTCTGGCGATGGCGGTGATGCGACAGATCCCGGCCAGCGATGCCGCCCTCCGACGGGGGGAGTGGCCGGCGCCGTCGACGCAGGTGCTGCACGGCAAGACCCTCGGGGTCGTGGGCCTCGGCCGAATCGGCCGGCATGTCGCGCGGCTCGGAAAGGCGTTCGGGATGCGGGTTGTCGGCTGGGGCCGCACGCTGACCGACGAGGCGGCGGCCGGCGCCGGCGTCGAGCGCCGCGAGCTCGACGACCTGGTGGGCGAGGCGGACGTCGTGACGGTTCACGTGTCCCTGTCGCCCTCCTCACGCGGCCTGCTCGACGCACGGCGCATCGCCCTGATGAAGCCGACCGCGTTCCTCATCAACACCGCGCGAGGCCCGATCGTCGACGAGGCGGCGCTGGTCGACGCCCTCGCGGCGGAGCGCATCGCCGGCGCCGGCCTCGACGTCTTCGACCGGGAGCCTCTTCCGCCCGGGCATCCGTTCACGACGCTCGGGAACGTCGTGCTCACCCCCCACATCGGCTGGCCCACCGACGACGGCTACCGGCGCTTCGCCACCGCGGCGTGCGACGTGCTGCTCGACTACATGGCCGGCCGTCCCGTGCCGGCGTTCGAGCGACACTGACCAAGGTGCTTACGGACAGCCTTGCCGCACCGGACCACCCGACGGATCCGAAGGCGACGTTCTCCGGGACAGGAGTCTACGCCGTTACAACGGTGCAGACTCCTGGCAGGGTTGGTTGGGCGCCCTGGGGAGCCGCCGGCGCCGAGGGCGGGTTGGGGTCAAGGCTCGGGCGCGTCGACGAGGCGGCCCCCGGTGACGAAGCGCCGGTAGTTCGAGAACCGTTGCGTGCGGAAGTACCTGGGAATGAACCCCCCGCCCTCGATGGCCCAGTTGCGCTCGATCGACCGGGGGAGCATCAACGTCTCGTCGGGATCCTCGAACGCGATGCGCTCGTAGCGGGTGCTGGTGTCGTCCCGCTCCAGCCGGCTCCAGCCCCGGCTGCCCCGCGAGCGATCGACCGGCTCGCGGAACTCGAACCGCCGAGTCAGGTGCTCGTCGAGGCGCAGCACGTCGCCCGAGCCCACGTCCACCCAAGCGTCGCCGCCGTACCAGCCCTCGAGCTCGATGTGGGCGCAGTCGCCGTCCCACTCGACCTCACCGGGCTGCGCGTCGATCGGCGTGAAGGACAGTCTCGCGACGGGACGCCCGTCGACGGTCTCCACGTCGCGCAGCCGGAAGTCGAACTCGACCTGCCGGGCGGGCAGCAGCACCGACAGCGGGTCGTCGCCCTCCGTCTCGGGGGCGAGACAGGCGTTCTCGTCCTCGGGGCCGGCGGGACGGCCGTTCACCGACAGGAGCTCGCGCCTGACCCGCACCGACGGCACGCCGTCGGCGCCCGGCGCGTCCCACTCGACGCGCTGCTCGTACTCGAGCCGCCGCGGCCGGCCGCGCGGGCGCAGGGACCGGTCGAAGGAGCGCACCCATACCGTCTCGGTGGACACGATGCTCTGCGCACGCTGGAAGTAGCGCTCGAGCTGGTCACCGACCCGCCCGAGCAACGCGTCGAGGTCGACCTCGGGCGTCCGGGCGGACAGCGTCGCGGGGGCCAGCAGGAGTCCCGCCCACAGGAGGGTCGGCAGGGGCCGATGCGCGCGCGTCACAACGGTGATCCTGCGCCCGGACCGGCCCGGCGTCAATGATCCGGCGTGCGCCGGTCCAGGCCGCCCTGGCCGGTGCCGCCGCCTGGCCCGGTCCTGCCGGTCGTCCTTGCGGGTACCCTCCCAAGTTCATAACATTGTTATGGACTGGAGGATCCGCAATGCCGAGAAGCCGCCTGGGAGAGCTGGAGGAGCAGGTCCTGCTGACGGTTCTGCGACTCGGTGGCGAGAGCTACGCGGTGCCCGTGGCCAGGGAGCTCGGCCGATTGACCGCCCGCGAGGTCTCGCCCGCGACCGCCTACATGGTCCTCCGGCGCCTGGAGGCCCGCGGGCTTCTCGTCTCGTCGGTGGGGACGCCGGCGCCGGAACGAGGCGGCCGGCCGCGCCGTTTCTACCGCGTGGTCGACGAGCAGGCCCTGCCGGCCCTCCGGGAGTCGCGAAAAGCGATGCTCGCGCTGTGGGACGGCCTCGAGGCCAGGCTGGGGCCGTCATGACTGCCCGCGACCGCGCCCCGTTCCTGCTTCGGCTGGCGGTTCGCCTCCTCCCCGAGGAGGTGAGGGCGGAGGTGCTCGGCGACCTGCTCGAGCACTGGTCGCAGGACGTCGGCCGACGCTCCCGGGCGGCTCGGTGCCTGTGGCTGATGCGACAGCCCGCCGCGGCGCTGCTCGCCCGGCTGCGGTTCGGACACGATGAAGAGGGCCCGCTCTCCCCGGCGTCGTGGGATGACCTCGGTATCTCCCGGCTCGACCTGAAGCTCGGAATCCGGATGCTCGTGAAGCACCCGTGGCTCACGCTGGTGGTGGTCTTCGCCCTGGGGATCGGCATTCCGGCGAGCCTGACCCCGCATCATCTCCTCGACGCCGTCCTCGACGAGTCTCCTCCCTTCGATCAGGGCCACCAGGTCGTCGGCGTGGTCGGCCGCAACCAGGAGTCGGGCGCGCAGGAGCTGCTGCGTCTCGGCGACTACGAGTCGCTGCGGACGCGCCTCACCTCGTTCGCCTTCGTCGGGGCCGCGCTGCTCCGGGACGTGAACGTGATCTCGGACGACGGCCGGGCGGAGGGCGCGCGCGGAGCGGAGATGAGCGCGTCCTCGTTCGCGTTGACGCGCGTGTCGCCCGCGCAGGGACGCGTGCTCACGGCGGCGGACGAGGTCGTCGGGGCGCCCGAGGTCGTGGTGGTCGGACACGACTACTGGCGCTCGCGGCTCGGCTCCCGTCCCGACGTCGTCGGCTCCACGCTCCGCATCGGCGGTGTTCCCACGACGGTCGTGGGCGTGATGCCCCGGGGTTTCGCGATGCCGAGTCGGGAGCAGCTCTGGCTGCCCCTGCGGCGGCGGGCCATCGACTACGCCGACGGCCTGGGTCCCGCCGTCTGGATGTACGGCCGCCTCGAGGAAGGGACGTCGAGGGGCGAGGCGCGCGCGGAGCTGGCGGCCGTCGGCATCCGTCACGACGCGCCGGACGATCGCGGGCTGGTCCGGGCCGACGCGGTGGCGTTCTCGGCCTTGAGCATCGGGACGCCGACGGGCCTGTTGGCGGCGTTTCTCTTCATCGCCCAGGGCGTGCCGCTCGTCCTGCTGCTCATCGCGTGCGGCAACGTCGCGATCCTGCTTCTCGCGCGGACCGCGAACCGTTCGAGCGAGTTCGCGCTGCGGACCGCGCTCGGCGCCAGCCGGCCTCGCATCGTCGCTCAGCTGTTCGTCGAGACGCTCGTCCTGGCCCTTCTCGCGACCGGCGTCGGCCTGCTGGGCCTCCACCTGATCGTGGAGCGTGTGACGCCCGGCCTCGATCTTCCGTTCTGGGTGGATCTGGGCGTGACCCCCGAGGTCGTGATGGAGGCGCTCGGGCTCGGCGTCGCGAGCGCGGTGCTAGCCGGCGTCCTGCCCGCGCTGCGGGCGACCGGGTCCTCGCCCCAGCGCACCCTGCAGGAGGCGGGGGGCGGCCTGGGCGGCTTCCGTTTCGGCCGCGTCACGGGCGCCCTGATCATCGCCGAGGTGGGGCTGGGCGTCGGCGCCCTGTTCGCGGCGGGGATGACGTATCGCATGTTCAGCGCGATCGACCAGGAGACGAGCGTCTCGATGCAGACGAGCCGCGTGCTGGTCGCGTCGATCGACGTCCCGTCCTCGGCGCGGCCGGGAGAGGACCGCGACGGTACCGACGAGACCCGGATCGCACGCCTCGCATCGCTGCAGGAAGCGATAGCGCGCGAGCTGGTGGCTCGGCCCGGGGTCAGGAGCTGGGCGTTCTCGGACGCCACCCCCGGAGGCGGACGATTCGAGAGACGGGGGCGGGTCGAGGGAGACGGAATGCCTCCGGATTTCCCGGGGCTCCCGGTGGTCACGTCCCGGGTCGAGCCGGGCTTCTTCCGCGCGCTCGGCATCGAGCCCCTCCACGGACGGGCATTCGAGCGGGGAGACGTTCCCTTCGAGGTCGGTCAGGCGCCGACCCGGGTCCTCGTGAACACGAAGTTCCTCGACCGCCTGGGCATGGACTACCGCGGCGCGGTGGGGCGAACGATGCGCATCTCGGACCCGGGAGAGGCGCCCGCCGGCCCGTGGATGGAGATCGTCGGCGTGGTGCCCGACCTCGAGGCGAGCCTGGGGCAGGCCATCTTCGACGGTACGCCGATGGCCTACCTGCCCGCCGTCCCGGGCGGCGTGCATCCCCTCACCCTGGTGATCGATCTCGGCGACGACCCGACCGCCTTCGCGCCCGTGCTGCGCCGCCTGCTCGCGGACACGGACCCGACCGCGATCCTCGGCGACGTGGTGGCCCTCGACCAGCTCCCCAACACCGCGGCCCTGGTGCAGCGGACGGCATCCGGGATCCTCGTGGGCCTCTCCCTGATCGCCATCGTCCTTTCCACCGCGGCCCTCTATGCGCTCATGTCGTTCACGGTCGCCCGGCGCACCCGGGAGATCGGCGTGCGCATCGCCCTCGGCGGGAGATCGAGCCGCATCGTCGCGTCGATCGCGCGTCGACCACTCCGCAACCTCATGCTCGGGGTCCTGCTCGGCGCCGGATTCTGGGCCGTCGTCTTCACGTCGCTCAACGTGTCCGGCGCCTTCCAGGGCGAGCTCGGGGTCGCGGTGCGGTCGTGGCCGTACGTGCTGTCGATCACGGCCGCGATCGTCGTCGCGACCGGCCTGCTGGCCTGCCTCGCGCCAATTCTGAGAGGGCTCAGAATCCGCCCGGTGGAGGCGCTGCGCGTCGACGCGTAGTCGGCCGGTGACGGGTGTGAGCCGGCCATGCGGTCGGGGAACCTCCCGCGGGCTTCCGCCTCGACGGTTCGGCGGTAGAATCGAGACGTGGCTGATTTCGAGCCCCGGCCGCCGGTTTCGGGCGGCGGCGCGCCGGCGGATCCCGCACCGGCCTCGGCGTTGCCGGCGGACGCGTCCCCGGCTGCCGCCGGCGTCCACCGCCGGAAGCGCGGCCGGCAGGGGGAGACAATGCGAACCACTCTTCCGATTCTCCTGGGTTGTGGAATCAGTCTTCTCGTGGTCGTGACGGCGGGGAGCGGCGGCCGGCCCGTCACCGTTGCGGGTTCCGCACAGACGCCCGGCGCCGGTGACCCGGCCGGCGAGGTCGGTATCGTCACGACCGGTCCGGCAACGGACCTGAGGCCCGGCGCTCCGCTGACCGGATGTACGTCCGGACTGGTCCGCGAAGCGCAGGGTGGCGCCAACTTCAACCCCGCGCTCGTCGGCTTCGTGACGTCGGCGGACGGCGAGCGGTTCGCCGTGCCCGCGCCGGTTCACGACGGTCCGGCCGCGGTGGACCTGTTCAACAACTGCTCGGCACAGGGCGACAACCCCGACTACCTCTCACAGCTCGAGACCGTCGTCATCGACCCGGACGGGGTGGAGATTACCGGGTTCATTTTCGGAGACAACTACTTCGAGCTCTACGTGAACGGCCAGTTCGTCGGGCGTGATCCCGTCGGGATGACGCCGTTCAACTCCAACGTGGTCCGGTTCAGGGCCAGCTACCCCATGACGTATGCGGTGATGGGTGTCGACTGGGAAACGCACAACGGCGTCGGGATGGAATACGACAGCTTCAACCTGGGCGACGGGGGGCTCATTGCGTACTTCAGCGACGGCAATGGCACCGACGGCGAGTGGCGTGCCGAGACGTTCTACATCGCGCCGCTCGACGATCCGAGCTGCGTGCGAACCGCGGGCGGCCGCGATTCGACGTTCTGCTCGCAGGCCGTGCGCCCCTCGTGTGCCGAGAACGACCCCAGCCGCTGCCAGGCCCTTCACTTCCCGGTGCCCTCCGACTGGACGGCGCCGGCGTTCGACGACGCCCACTGGCCCCGCGCGATCGTGTGGCCGCCCGAGAGGGTGACGCGCCAGCGCGCGTATACCGGATACACACGGTTGTTCGGCGACGCCGAGTTCATCTGGACCCGGAACATCAGGCTCGACAACCTCGTCCTGGCCCGGTACACGGCAACCGGTCCGCACCGGTGAAGCTCGCCTTCTCGGCGAGGGGACCGTGGAACCCATGGGGACCAGGGTGCAGGTGGCGACTCCATCCCCACGGCAGTCCAGCAGGCGTTTGCGCCATGGGAGTTTCGTGCGAGCGAGTGCCCAACGCGACCGTCGATCGCGCAGTTGAGTCCGCGCCGTGGAACGGCGCGGACTCCTGGAGGGTTCGTTGGGCGCCGAACTGAGCCGAAGGCGACGCCTGGCGGGCTAGACCCCCGTCAGGCGCTCCACGCTGAGCCTGCCGTCGCTCTCCCCCAGCCGCTCGACGGGGACGCCGAGCTTGTCCATCAGGGTCACCAGCAGGTTCGGCATCAGCGGGTCGCCCTCGTAGCGGACGTGGCGCCCGCCCTCGAGCTGTCCCGCGCACCCGCCGAGGAGCAGGACCGGCAGGTCGCGGGGGCTGTGCGCGTTGCTGTCGGACATGCCGCTGCCGTAGAGGAGCATCATGTTGTCGAGCAGCGAGCCGTCGCCGTCCGGGGTCGCGCGGAGCTTGGCCAGGTAGTCGGCGAACATCGACGCGTGGTAGGCGTTGATCTTGGACATCAACGCGATCTTCTCGGGCTTGTACTCGTGGTGCGAGAGCGGGTGGTGAGCGTCGGGGATGCCGATCTCGGTGTAGGTCCTCGAGCTCACCTCGCGGCCCATCATGAACGAGGTCACGCGGGTGAGGTCGATCTGGTGGGCGAGCACCTGCAGGTCGAACATCAACTCGACGTGCTCGGCGAAGGTGGGGGGAATGCCCTCGGGCTGGGCGAGCTCGGGCAGGTCGAAGTCCTGCCGCTGCTCGGCCCGCTGGATGCGGCGCTCGATGTCGCGCACGCCCTCGAGGTACTCGTCGACCTTCAGGCTGTCGGCCGGCCCGATCTCGTTCTTGAGGTCGGCGACCTTCCCGGTCACGGAGTCGAGAATCGAGCGGTCGCGCGCCATGCGGGCGCGGCGGACGGCTGGGTCGGTGCTGCCGCTGTCGCCGAACATCTGCTCGAACACCACGCGGGGGTTGTTCTCCATCGGCAGCGGCGTCGTGCGGCTGCGCCAGCAGATGGTGTTGGTGTAGACGCAACTGTGGTTGCCGCTGCACTGGCCGGCGTTGGCGCGGCTGTCGATGGCGAGCTGCAGCGACGCGAGCTCGGTGTGCTGGCTGTACTCGCGGGCCAGGAGCTGGTCCATCGAGATGCCGGCCACCGGCGCGGTCTCGCCGGCGACGCCCGCCGCCCCGGTCAGGAACGTCGTCGAGGCGCCGGCGTGGGCCGGGGTCCAGTAGCCCCGGAGGCCCGAGACCACCGTGAGCTGGTCGCGGAACGGCTCGAGCGGGTGGAGGATCGGGGTTATCCCGAACCCGCGGCCTTCCTCGGCCGGCGTCCAGTACTCCATCGAGATGCCGTTGGGCACGTAGACGACGCCGAAGCGCCGGGTGGGCGCGGCCGCGGTTCGCGACAGCGCCGACGCGGCGGGGACCATCGAGTCCAGCAGGGGCAGGGCCACGGCGGCGCCCAATCCGCGCAGCACGGTCCGCCGAGGCAGCGACATCTTCGTGATCATCATGATGGGAACCTGCTCGTCGTAGTGTAGCGATAGCCCGCAAAACCCTCGCTGGCGGCTCTGTTGAGCCGCTCCACGAATCCTGCCCGCAACCTGTCACGCTCTACGGCACAGTCTGTCGGGTCGATCGTCGTCTGCGGCTCCGGCCGCCGCCGGACCTCACCCGGAGGGCCGCACCATTCTACGGCGCAGCGTTCCGGCTGTCAGCGACTCTCAAGGGGCAGCCCCGCCGGCAACCAGCGCCGGCCCGTCCGTGCGCGACCGCCGCCACTGGAACGGCGTGCTCTCGACGATGCCGAGCACGATCGACGACCAACTGTAGTCGTCGTCCACGGCGTCGCGCAGGATCCGGCGCACCGCGGGGCGGTCGGTGTACTCGAGCCCCCGCCCGAGCGCGTACGCCAGCAGCTTCTCGGTGACGGTGGCGGCGAAGTCGTCGCCCCGGCTCAGCAGCACCCGCCGCAGGCCCGCCGGCCCCTCGAACGCCTCGCCGCTGGGCATCGTCGCCGACGCGTCGATGGGCTGCCCCGCCTCGCTGGTGGCGCGCCAGAGGCCGATGGCGTCGAAGTTCTCGAGGGCGAAGCCGAGGGGGTCCATCGGTGCGTGACAGCCCGCGCAGGCGGGGCTGGCGCGATGCCGCTCGAGCCGCTCGCGGACCGACGCGGGCTCGCCCCCCTCGCCGCGGTTCGGCAGCCCCGGCACGTTCGGCGGCGGCTCGGGCGGCGGCGCCCCGAGGAGGGTCTCGAGCAGCCACTTCCCGCGCACTACCGGCGACGTCCGGTTGGGGTAGGAGGTCACCATCAGGAGGCCGCCGTGGCCGAGGAGGCCGCCGCGCGGATGATCCGGGTCGAGGGTCACCCGCCGGAAGCGGTCGCCGTAGACCCCGCCAATGCCGTAGTGCCGCGCGAGCCGCTCGTTGACGAACGTGTAGTTGGCGCTCAGCAGCTCGAGGAGGCTCCGGTCCTCGCGGATGTTGCTCTCGACGAAGAGCTCGGTCTCGCGCCGGAACGCCTCGCGCAGGTTCTCGTCGAACTCGGGGTAGTCGGCCGACTCGCGCTCCTGCGACTCGAGGTTGCGCAGGCGCAGCCACTGGCTCGCGAAGTTGTCGACGAGGGCGCGCGAGTGGACGTCGGCGAGTAGCCGGCGCGTCTGGCGCTCGAGCTCGGCCGGGTCGCGGAGCCGCCCGCCGGCCGCGGCCTCGAGCAGCTCGTCGTCGGGGATGCTGCTCCACAGGAAGAACGACAGCCGCGACGCCAGCTCGAGGTCGCCGAGGCGGTAGGGCGTGCCCGGCGCGGCGTCCCCCGGATCGCGCTCGATGCGGAACAGGAACTCGGGGTCGACCAGCATCCGCTCCAGCGCGAACTGGATGCCGTCGTCGAAGCTGCCGTCGCGGCGCCCGGTCCGGAAGAAGTCGAGCAGCGCCTCGACGTCACTGCCCTCGACGGGCCGGCGGTACGCCCGGCGGGCCAGCTTGCCGAGAATGCGGCCGGCGCAGGCTTCCTCTTCGTCGGCGGCGGCCGCGGTCGCCGGCCGGCAGGCGAAGATCTCCCGGCGGCTCGGCGTGTCGCCGGGACCCTCGACGGTGTAGGGGCCGCCAATCGCGACCTGCTCGACCGCCGCGTCCTCGTCGTACCGCTCGTCGACGAAGCGGCCGTAGCCCCGGTTGCGCGGCTGCAGCACCCCTTCCAGCTCGGCCGCCCGCCTCACGAACGAGACGCCCACCGTGCGCTGGCCCGCCTTCGCCGGGAAGCGCGCCTCCAGATGCGCGTCCCCGGTGTTCATGTAGTACTCCCACTCGGGGTCCCCGGCGATGTTCCCCGAGAAGCTCAGCGGGGCCATCTGCCCCACCGAGTCGGCGTCGCCGACCGCGAACCGCTCGACGAGGGCGCCGTCCACGCGAACGTCCAGCTCCTGCGGCGCCGCGTAGCCGATGATGTAGTCCGAGAAGTTCCGGTGGAGGCGGACCCGTACCGTGTACTCGCCGTCGACGGGGAAGTAGTGCCGAATCGCGACGCCGCCGCGCGAGCCGAACGACAGCAGGTCGTCCTGCCGCTCGTCCTGCACCAGGCCGGGATGCACCCGGTAGGTCGCGACGGTGGGCCCGATGGGGGGGATGCCGACGGCGAGGCGGCTGATGCGGCGCGCGGCCGAGAGGTACCGCGCCACCAGGTCCGGCGAGATCGAGAGCACGTCGCCGTTGTTGTCGAAGCCGTGCTCGTAGGTGTCGTCGGCCGGCAGCAGCTCGGCGACGTCGATGTCGACCGCGAGGAGGTCGCGGACGGCGGCGTGGTACTCGGCCCGGTTCAGGCGGTGGAACGTCTCGCCGCGGCCGGGGTCCGGAGCGGCCAGGGCCACGGTGTCGATCTCGGTCTCGAGCCACGAGGCGACGGCGCGGTAGGTGGCCTCGGCGGGCCGCGGGCTGCCCGCCGGCGGCATCGTCCGCGAGCGGAGCTTGACGATGACCCGCTCCCAGGTCTCGGCGTCGGCGCCGACGTGCGCGAGGTCGTGGGTGTCGAGGGCCAGGTCGGCCGTGCGCAGCCGGTCGTTGTGGCAGCGCACGCAGAACCCGTCGAGCGCCTCGCGGACCGACGCCGCCGATGCGGGCGCGGCGGCGTCGGGCGCCTGGGCGGCGGCAATCTGCGGCCGGCCCGAGGCGGCCAGCACCCCGATCAGGATCACCAGGAATCGGACCATCGAACCGGCTCCGGCCACCTTCAACGTCTCCATTCGACCATGATAATGCCGAACACCGTCGCTCGGGCCCTCTCCCCGCGCTTTTTTCCCCGCGCTTTACTTCACGCGCGTTCACGCGCGCACGCGCCGGCGGCTATCGCGGGTCGGCGCTCAGAACCGGCTCGACCAGGACCCGGGCGTCCCGCGACGGTCGATCGTTACCGTCGTAGACCACTTCCACCCGCGCATGAGCCGACGGCTAACGCGGGTCGGCGCTCAGGACCGGCTCGACCAGGACCCGGGCGTCCCGCGACGGTCCATCGGCACTGCCGTAGACCACCGGTTCGGCGCCCCCCCACCAGTTGTGCTGCGCGGTCATGGCGTGCCCCGACACGCGTAGCGCCCCTTTCTCGTTGTCGAGGAAACGGTTGTTGCCGCGGCTCCCGAGGACGCCGCCACCGAGGTCGACGACGACGGCATGGCCGCCGCCCCCGCCCCGGTCGTTCAGCGTGAAGCCGTATCCGGAGGTCCCGATGACGTCGGTGTCCTCCACGAGCAGCGTCGTGCTGCCGCCGCTGGCGCGCGCGCCCTGCAGGTTCAGCGAGATGCCGCCGCCCCCCTGCCGTGGAGTGCCGCCGATGATCCGGGTGTTCCTGATCTCGTACCTCAGCCTCGAGTTCCGCCCGGCATTCGAGAACTGAATCGGGTCGGTCACCGCGTTCTCGATCACGCTGTCGAGTATCGTGAGGGTCAGCGTGCAGCCCGTGCACCAGTTGGCCTCGTCCGGACGCGGCTGACCGAACATGTACGCCTCGATGCCGGTGTTCGACTGGTTGCCTTCCTGGTTGGTGTTGTTGAAACGGTAGTTGCGGACCAGCATGACCTGCTCGGACTGCCCCATCAGGTACGGAATGATGCTGTCGGAGTTGCGCTCGCCGCGACCGATGTTGTCCGCCACCGAGTCGAGGATGATGGTCTCCACGCGGCTGCGTTCCCGGGTGCGCACGAAGTAGGCCCGCCCCCCGAGATCGGAGAACTCGTTGCGCTGGAAGCGGTACCGGCCGCGGCTCTCGCCGGACTGGAAGACGCGGATGGCGCCCAGGTCCTCGCCGTCGGCGAAGCGGCAGTCTTCTATCCTGGCGCCGTCCCGCACCCCGGCGCTCGCGTCGAGGCTGATCGCGTAGACCAGCCCCCGCTCGTCCTCGACGTGCACGTCCGCGTGCCCCGAGAAGGTCGCGTGGTGGATGTGGGCGCCGGAATAGTCGGTCCCCGCCCCCGAGATGGCGTGGTTGCCCATGTCGACGAAGTGGATGCCGGCCACTTCGTTCCCACGGGACAGCTCGACCATGACACCGCCCGGCGGCGGCGCGGTATTGGTGAGCCGCACCCGGTGGGCCGGATCCGCGGACATCCCGCCGTCCGGTCCGATGCCGATCAGCCGCTGCCCGGGCTTGAGCCGGATACCGCCGTCCAGCACGCGGTCGCCGGCAAGCAGATAGATGGTGTCGCCGGCGGCGGACGCCGCCTCGGCGTGCGGCAGCGAGCGGAAGGGCCGGCCGCGGCTGCCGTCGCCGTCCGGGCGCGCGTCGGCCGACACGTAGTAGGCGGCGCCTCCCGCCCCATCGGACGGCTGGCCGTGGGAACCGGCCGGGCGCGAGAGAAACACGCACGACGCGAGCGCGCAGCACAACGCCGTGGAGAGGAGCGACCGCGTCATGGCTGTGCCTCCATCGGTGCCCTGACCCGGGCCGGGGGCCGGGACTACCGCGCGGGAGCGGCCTCGGCGAGTGCCGCGACCGAGGGGGCCGAACGGCGCAATGGCCGCGTCCGGAGCCCGGTCCCGGCGCTAGTGTACCAGCCATTGCGCCCGCGGTCGCGGCGGGAGAGATCGCGAGGATGCGCAAGGGGTTCGGCGCCATCATGCCGGCCGACGACCATCTGGAGCTCGGCTGGGGCGTCGGGTGTCAGCGAACCGCCTCGGTAGCGTCGAGCCGCGGTGCGGGAACCAGGTGCGGGCTCGCCGCGCTGGCGCCGGCCGTGGCGCCGGCATGCACTGCAGTCGGCGGTTCCTCCCGGGGCGACGCGGGAGCCGCCGCCGCGCCGGCCGGGTCGCTTGGCTCGCCAAACGGGTCTGCGCTACACTGCCGCCGTCAATCATGCACACACAGTTTGGGGCGTTGCCGCATCGACATGCCACGGTCCGGGCCGGCTTCCTGATCGCCGTCCTGGCGCTGTCCGCCGGCGTCGCAGCGCCGGCGCGCGCGCAGGAGCTCCCGCCCGGGGACCTCGAGCACTTCGAGTCGAAGATCCGCCCCGTCCTCGCCGAGCGCTGCTACCAGTGCCACGGCGCCAACCCCGAGCGCATCCAGGCCGGGCTGGCCCTGGTCGACGCGGCCGGGCTGCGGGCGGGCGGCGACAGCGGCGCCGCCGTCGTGCCCGGCTCGCCGGACGAGAGCCTGCTCATCGACGTCATCCGCTACGACGGCCCGATCAAGATGCCGCCCGACGGCCGGCTGCCGGCCGCCGTCGTCGCCGACTTCGAGCGCTGGGTGGCCCGCGGCGCGGCGGACCCGCGCACCACCGACGCCCCCGTCGTCGCCGCCCGGTCCGACAGCGGCGCCGATTACGACTTCGGGCCCGGCCGCGAGCACTGGGCGTTCCGGCCGATGGCCCGCCCCGAGCCGCCCGCCGTCGGCGACCCGGCCTGGGCGCGCAACGCCATCGACCGGTTCGTCCTCGCCCGGCTCGAGAGCGAGGGGCTGGCCCCGGTCGCCCCCGCCGGCCGGCGGCAGCTGCTGCGGCGGGTCACGTTCGACCTGACCGGCCTGCCCCCGACCCCGGCCGAGATCGACGCGTTCGTCGCCGACGAGCGGCCCGACGCCTGGGAGCGGGTGGTCGAGCGGCTGCTGGCGTCGCCCCGCTACGGCGAGCGGTGGGGCCGGCACTGGCTCGACGTGGCCCGCTACGCCGACTCGAACGGGCTCGACGAGAACATCGCCCACCCCAACGCCTTCCGCTACCGCGACTGGGTCATCGACGCGTTCAACGCCGACAAGCCCTACGACCGCTTCGTGCAGGAGCAGATTGCCGGCGACCTGATGCCCGCGGCCGGCGCCGACGAGCGCTTCGGGAACCTCGCCGCGACCGGGTTCCTGACCCTCGGCGCGAAGGTGCTGGCCGAGCAGGACGTCGACAAGATGGTCATCGACATCGTCGACGAGCAGGTGAACGTCATCGGCCGCGCGTTCCTCGCCGAGCCCATCGGCTGCGCCCGCTGCCACGACCACAAGTTCGACCCCATTCCCACCGCCGACTACTACGCGATGGCCGGCATCCTGCGCTCGACGCAGACGATGGAGGAGGATCGCAACGTCGGCCGGTGGGTGGAGCGGCCCCTCGCCGACGAGGAGACCGTCGCCCGCTACGAGGCGGCGCAGGAGCTGGTGGAAGAGGCGCGGGAAGCGGTCGGCGAGCTCGTCGACGAGCAGAACGACCGGCTCCGGCGGCCGCGGCGGGAGGCGCTGGCCGGCTATCTCCTCGCGGCGGAGGAAGCGTACCCCGCGTGGGGCGACGACGAGGCGGCCCAGGAACGGGGGCGCGCCGAGATCGCCAGGGTCGCCGGCCGCGAAGGTCTCGAGGCGGCGGTGATCGAGCGCTGGGTCCGGGCCTTCTTCCGCTATCGCGAGGGACCCCCGGTGCAGGGCGACGGAGCCAACCCGAGCGTGGTCTTCCAGATCTGGAACGCCTACGCGGCGGCGCCGCCGGAACGCTACGAGCAGGTCACCGACGAACTGCGGGCGCTCATCGCCTCCGAGAAGGTCCTCATCGCGCCCCTGACCCGCAGCCTCGTCCGGGGGCCGGCGCCCCGGAGCCTGGAAGAGGTCGCCTGGCGCTACGCAGGCCTGTTCGCGGTGATCGAGATCGCCTGGGACCAGCACCTCCAGCGGCTGGGCCTCGAGGACGAGGAAGAGCTCTCGCCCGCCGACTTCCGGCTCCCGCGCGAGCAGGAGGAGCTGCGGCGCCTCGTCTACGACGGCCGGCTCTGCATCCTGTGCCTCGACCAGGAGGCCGAGGAGGCCCTCTACCCGGCCGATGCGGTCGCGGAGCTCGCCCGGCGGCGGGCCGTCGTCGAGGAGCGCGAGGCGGCCTCGCCGCCCGAGCCGCCCTACGCGATGTCGGTCGAGGAGGGCGAGATCGTCGATCTCCCCGTCCACATCCGCGGCAGCCACCTGAACCTCGCCGACACCCCGCAGCCGCGCGGGTTCCTCCGGGTGACGGACCACATCGTGCCGCCGCCGCCGATTCCCGCCGACGCGAGCGGGCGGCTCGAGCTGGCCCGGTGGATCACCCACCCCGAGCACCCGCTCACGGCGCGGGTCATGGCCAACCGCGTCTGGCACTGGCACTTCGGGCGCGGCCTCGTCGACACGCCCAGCAACTTCGGCGCCACCGGCTCGGCCCCTACCCATCCCGAGCTCCTCGACTGGCTTGCGCGGCGCCTCGTCGACGGCGGCTGGTCGGTCAAGGCGCTGCACCGCGAGATACTGCTGTCGAGCACCTACCGGCTCGGGGCGGGCTACGACGAGGCGAACGCGGCCGTCGACCCCGGAAACCTGCTGCACTGGCGCATGAACCGCCGGCGGCTCGAGGTCGAGCCGATCCGCGACGCGCTGCTGCACCTCGCGGGCACTCTCGACCTGACGATGGGCGGGCGCGTCGAGGAGTACAACCAGCGCGGCTACGTCTTCAGCGAGGGCAACACGTTCGGGCGCTTCGACTTCTACGGGGCCCCGCGCCGCTCGGTGTACATGCCGGTGGTTCGCAACGCCATCTACGAGATCTTCGCCGGCTTCGACTTCGGCAACGCCAGCGACTCGGTCGGCGCCCGTCCCGTCACGGTGGTGCCGTCCCAGGCCCTGCTCATGATGAACAGCGCGTTCGTCGAGGAGCAGGCCGGCGAGTTCGCGGGGCGGCTGCTGGCGATGCCCCTCGCGGGCGACGCGGCGCGGGTCGAGCGGGCGTTCGTCGAGGCCTACGGGCGGCCCGCCGCCGAGGTCGAGATCGAGGAGAGCCTCGCCTTCCTCGCGGCGATGCGCGAGACCGCGCCCGACGGCGACGCCGAGCGCTTCGCGTGGACGCGGCTGTGCCACGTCATCCTCGGCGCGAGCGAGTTCATCTACGTCGACTGAGGACGAAGAACGATGCGCCATCCCCATTACCAGGCACCGCCGGTTACGCGCCGGGACATGCTGAAGACCTGCGGCTGCGGCTTCGGGGGGCTGGCCCTGTCGTCGCTGCTGCAGCAGGACCTGGCCGCGCAGGACAACCCCCTGGCCCCGCGGGCGCCCCACTTCGCGCCCCGCGCCAAGCGCATCATCTTCCTGCACATGCACGGCGGCCCGTCGCAGCACGACCTGTTCGAGTACAAGCCGCTGCTCATCCGCGACGACAACAAGCCGCTGCCGTTCGCCAAGCCCGACGTGCAGTTCAACGAGACCGGCAACCTCTTCAAGAGCCCGTGGGAGTTCCGGCAGCACGGACAGTCGGGCCACTGGGTGAGCGAGCTGCTGCCCAACCTCGCGGGGGTCGCCGACGACCTCTGCTTCGTGCGCTCGATGTACGGCACCAACGCCGCCCACGGCGGGGCCATCCTCGCCATGAACACGGGCAGCGACCGCTTCGTGCGGCCGTCGATGGGGTCGTGGATCTCGTACGGGCTCGGCACCGAGAACGAGAACCTCCCCGCGTTCATGACCATCTGCCCGTCGTACCAGCACGGCGGCGTGCAGAACTACTCGGCCGCGTTCCTCCCCGCCGCCTACAACGGCACCGCCATCGGCAACACGCGGATGAACACCGCCGAGGCGACCATCGACTTCCTCGAGAACCAGGCCATTGACGCCGGCGTGCAGCGGGCCGAGGTCGACCTGCTGCAGCGCTGGCAGCGCCGGCAGCTCGAGGCGACGGGGCCCGATCTGGCCCTCGAGGGCCGCATCGAGTCGTACGAGCTTGCGTTCCGCATGCAGACCGAGGCCCCCGAGGTGATGAGCGTCGAGGGCGAGTCCGAGGCCACCCGGCGGCTCTACGGCCTCGACGACCCGGTGGCCGGCGACTTCGGCCTGCGCTGCCTCCTCGCGCGGCGCTTCTCCGAGTCGGGGGTGCGCTTCGTGCAGGCCACCCACGGGCCCGACACGAAGTGGGACCACCACTCCGGGTTGATTACGGGGCTGCCCCGGAGCTGCGCCGAGATCGACCGGCCCGTGGCGGGGCTCATCACCGACCTGAAGCAGCGGGGCCTCCTCGACGAGACCCTGGTGCTGTGGGGCGGCGAGTTCGGCCGTACCCCGGGGGCCGAGGCCGGCGCCCGCAACGGCCGCGACCACAACCCCCACGGCTACACCATGTTCATGGCCGGGGGCGGCGTGAAGGGCGGCCACAGCCACGGCCGCACCGACGACTACGGCTATTACGCCATCGAGGACAAGGTCCACATCCACGACCTGCACGCGACCATCCTGCACCTGCTCGGCCTCGACCACGAGCGCCTGACCTACCGGAGCCAGGGGCGCGACTTCCGGCTCACCGACGTGGCCGGCGTCGTCGTCGACGACATCCTGGCGTGAAGCGGGAGCGTGGCCAGTTTCACAGGTCGGACGCCCTGGGCCGGGCCAGGATTTCGGGGGTCTGTCTCACGCGGGAGCGTGCGCAGGTCGCGGCACGGCCGTCGGGCACGCCATCCGGGAGCTCGTGGCCAAGGGCTTCGAGGCCCGCTGAAAGGGAGAGACATGCGACGCCTCGCACTGTTGCCGTTAACCGCCCTCGCGCTCGGGCTGGTCGCCTGGACCGCCGGCATCGAGGCGCGGCAGGAGCCGAACCCGCCGATCGAGGTGCACCGCATCACCGACAAGTTGCACATGCTGGGGTCGGGGTCGACGACCGGCGGCAACACCGCCCTGTTCATCGCCGAGAGCGGCGTGGTGCTGGTGGACACCAAGAACGAGGGCTACGGCGCCGACATCCTCGGGCACGTGCGGCGGCTCACGGACAAGCCGGTGACCACCATCATCAACACCCACGTCCACTTCGACCACAGCGGCTCGAACACCGAGTTCCCCGACACCGTGCACTTCGTGGCCCACGAGAACATCCGCCGCCACTGGGCGCGCACCGACTGCCAGCCGATACCGACGAACTGCGACGACTTCCAGGGCGAGAACGCGAAGTACCTGCCGTCGACCACCTTCTCCGACCGCCTGACGCTGTTCGCCGGGGGGCCGGACCAGATCGACCTCTACTACTTCGGCCGCGGCCACACCGACGGCGACACCTTCATCGTGTTCAAGGCGGCGCGCACCATGCACACCGGCGACATGTTCCTCGGCAAGGTGCTCCCGTTCATCGACGCCGCGAACGGCAACGGCGGCAGCGCCGTCGAGTTCGGGCGCACCCTGACCCGGGTCGTCAACACCGTCCCCGACGTCGACACCATCATCACCGGCCACTGGGACACCCTGCTCGCCTGGAGCGACCTCGTGGAGTACCGGGCGTTCTACATGGACCTCTACGAGCAGACCCGGCGGAGCATCGATGCCGGCCTCGGCGCCGACGAGGCGGTCGCCGCCTACGCCAAGCCGGCGCGGTTCGCCGACCACGCGGCGCCCCTGGAGGGCACGTTCAGCGTGACCGCCATCGTGAACCACATCTACGACGGGCGCTGACGGGGGATGGGCGTCGCCGGCGGTGCGACAATCCACTCATGCGTTTCTTCAACACCGAGGGCCCCATCCGCGCGGACAGGCATTACCACATTCCGCCCCTCGACCGTGTGGACCTCGACGAGTTGCTCGGCCTGGTCCGCGACGAGCGGTACTTCGTGCTGCACGCGCCACGGCAGACCGGCAAGACGTCGGCGCTGCTGGCCCTGCGTGACCTGCTGAACGCCGGCGGCGACTACCGCTGCGTATACGCCAACGTGGAAGCCGGCCAGGCGATGCGCGAGGACGTGGTGGAGGGCATGCGCGCCGTCCTGTCCGAGCTGGCCCTCGAGGCGAGCGTGACGCTGGGCGACGAGACGCTGGAGGGCATCTGGCCGGGCGTGCTGGAGCGGGCGGGGCCGGGGCAGGCGCTGCGTCAGGCCTTGCTGCGCTGGTCGATGGCCGACCCGAAGCCGCTGGTATTGCTGATCGACGAGATCGACGCGCTTGTGGGCGACACCCTGCTGTCGGTGCTGCGACAGTTGCGCGCCGGCTACCCGGGCCGCCCCGCCCGCTTCCCGCAGAGCGTCGTCCTGTGCGGAGTGCGGGACGTGCGCGACTACCGCATCCACTCCACGGCCCAGAACGCCCTGGTGCTCGGCGGCAGCGCGTTCAACGTCAAGTCGAAGTCGCTGCGCCTGGGCGACTTCACCGAGGCCGAGACGCGGGCGCTGCTCGCCCAGCACACCGCGGAGACCGGGCAGGCGTTCAGCGAGGGAGCGCTGGAGCTGATACTGACGCGCTCGGCCGGCCAGCCGTGGCTGGTGAACGCGCTGTGCCGCGAGGCGTGCTTCGACAGCGAGGCGGGCCGCGATCGCTCCCGGGCCATCACCGACGGCGATATCCTGGACGCCCAGGAGCGGCTGATCCTGGCCCGCGTGACCCACCTCGACCAACTGGCCGACAAGCTGCGCGAGGAACGGGTGCGACGGGTGGTGGAGCCGATCCTGGCCGGCGCGTCCGTGTCCGCCTGGTCGACGGAGGACGTGGCCTACGTCCACGACCTGGGGCTCGTCGCGCTGGACGACGAGGGGACGCCGCGCATCGCCAACCCGATCTACGCCGAGGTCGTGCCGCGGCATCTGAACCATGCAGTGCAGATGGGGCTGCCGCAGCGCATGGCGTGGTACGTCGACGCGGACGGCGACCTCGACGTGACGGGACTGATCGCCGCATTCCAGACGTTCTTCCGCGAGCATTCGGAGCACTGGGTGCAGCGCTTCGAGCAGTACCACGAGGCGGGTCCGCAGTTGCTCCTGCAAGCCTACCTGCAGCGGATCGTGAACGGCGGGGGCCGCCTCGAGCGGGAGTACGCCCTGGGCCGGGGACGCGTGGACCTGCTGATCCTGTGGCGGCAGGGCGGGCTCATCCGCAAGTTCGTGGTCGAGTGCAAGGTGCTGCACAAGGACCTGGAGCGCACCGTCGCGGACGGGCTGGCGCAGACACGCGGCTACATGGACCGCTGCGGCGCGGAGGCGGGCCACCTGATCGTCTTCGACCGCGCGCCGGACCGGACGTGGGAGGAGAAGATCTTCCGCCGCGAGGCGCCGGCCGGCGCCGGCGGTGGGCCGGTCACCGTCTGGGGCATGTGAGGGCGTGGCGCCCGTGCGACTACCACAAGGACCAGTTGAGGCACTCAAGCCTGCATCCGAACCGGCTCGTGCTCGGGCGGGCGACGCTACGTCAATTCACGGGGCGTAACTTCCCACGTCAGCCCAGTCGATCTGTCGATGGCCCCGGAGGCCCGCCCGCGCCTCGCACGAATTCCCCGGCACTAACTACTAACCCGTGCCCGGGCTCCCGTCGGCGCTGGCGAGCTGACCATATGTTGCATGTCTCGCATCTGGCCACGGGCGGCCCGATGAGTGCCACCCGGCATGCAAGCGGGTCTTGACAACCGCGGTTGGTAACGCGGCCGGCTTCGGAGTAACGTTCTCTCATGAGCAACGGGATACTGCGCGGGGGCATTGCCGCAGTCGCGGGTCAACGGGCGCGCTGGAATCTCGCGGAGATGGCGGTCGAGGCCCTCATGGTGGTGTTCGCTGTCCTCGTTGCCTTCGGGGTCGAGGAGTGGCGGACGGAACGGCAGCTCCGGCAGTTCGCCGGTGTGGCGCGGGCGGCGGTGGAACTGGAGATGCAGGAGAACCTGGACGGTTTCAGGACCACCGCGGCGTCGCTGAGAGGCCTCAGCGAGCGACTCGCGCAAGTGGTTCGGGCCGACAGCGAGGACGATCCCGTTTTCGAGGAACGCCGACTCGACCTGTCGCTTGGTCTTCCCGAAATGACCTCCGCCGCTTGGCGCACGGCGCAGGCGAGCGAGGCTGCGCCGTACTTCGACTACGACTGGGTCATTCAAGTCTCCCAAGCCTACGACATACTCGCCGCCTATGAACGGATACAGCATCAGATGCTCGATTCCCTGAGCCTGGCGCTGGCGAACCTGTCGGCCGGCATGCACCCGCTCGAGGTAAGGGAAGAGCTCATCCAAGCCTACGGTCGTGTCCTTCTGGCTGGAGCACACGAGGAAGTACAGAGGCAGATGGAGGAGCTGCTGGCCGACGAAGAAGCGGCTTCGGCCCCCGAGTAGGCACGACCGCTTGCCCGCAGGCTGCCCTGGAGGGCGGTGCGCACGACCACGCCGCAGGCGCGTCCCTGTACGTGGGGGCGGGGTGTTGTGTCGGGATCCGGGGAGAGCGACGACGAGGACGACGGTCTCGACGGTGGGAGGTTGTCTCCCACCATCCCGTCGAGCCCGGAGGCTCTTCTTGACAAGGCCGGAGATCTTGAGGACAGTTCGGATCGACATGGACAGATTCAAGCGTGGAGTCGTCGTCGCACTGGCCGCAGTCGCCGCGGCCCTGGCCGGAATCGCGGAGGGGCAGCCGCCCGAGTCCGGGAGCCGATTCGCGGCCGAGGACTGGCCGCTGGCCGGCGGCGACTGGACGAGCTCTCGCTACTCGACGCTGGACCAGATATCCACCGAGACCGTCGACCGGCTGGGCGGCGCCTGGGTCACCCGGCTCGAGGGCGGCGGGTCGTCGCGCTCGACGCCGGTGGTGAAGGACGGGGTGCTCTACCTGACCGCCGGCGCGAGCGTACTGGCCGTCGACGGCGCCACCGGCGAGACGCGGTGGCGCTGGCAGGCCGAGGACGCCGCTTCGCGGATGGCGCCGTCGTGGCAGGGCGTCGGGCTGAACGACGACCTCGTGTTCGTCGGCCTGCGGAGCGTCCAGGTGGCGGCGCTCCGGCAGGACACGGGGGAGCTGGTCTGGGCGACGACGGTCGGGAGCGTCCCGGCGGTGGCGGGCGAGACCGTCACCACCGCGCCCATGCACGCCGCCGGCAAGGTGTTCGTGGGCGTGGCCAACGGCGACAGCGGGGGGCAGGGGCGGGTCGTGGCCGTCGACGCGGCGACCGGCGAGGTCGCCTGGACCTTCTTCGTCATCCCCCGCCCCGGCGAGTTCGGCCACGACACTTGGCCGCAGGATTCCGACATCTGGCAGGTCGGGGGCGGCGGCGTGTGGCTGGTGGGGACCGTCGATCCGGCGCTGGGGCTGGTCTACTTCGCGACCGGCAACCCGGTGCCGATGTTCGGCGGCGAGATCCGGGCGGGCGACAACCTCTTCGCGGCCTCGATGCTGGCCCTCGACATGGAGACCGGCGAGCGCCGCTGGCACTTCCAGGTGGTGCGGCACGACATCTGGGACGCCGACATCGCCACCCCGATGCTGCTCTACGACGTGGAGATGGACGGCCGGGTGCGGAAGGGCGTGGCCGCCATCCGGGCCGACGGCTACCTGTTCCTGTTCGACCGGGAGACCGGCGAGCCGCTGACGCCGATCGAGCAGCGGCCGGTGCCGCAGGACCCGGGCCAGCTCACCGCCGACACCCAGCCGTTCCCGGTGGGGGCCGAGCGCATCATTCCCGACTGCTCGTACTGGCGCGATCGGGTGCCGCCGCCGTTCGAGCTGAGCTGCAGCTTCTTCACGCCGCCCACCGTCGACCAGCAGCACGTGGTGGCCCTCGGCTCGCCGATTCCGATGGTGCGGGTGACCCCGATGTCGTTCAGCCCCCAGACCGGCCTGATCTACGCGCAGGGCCGGAGTCACGTGGGGTTCGCCAAGCGGTTCGAGGACCCGTGGATCTCGGACAACCGCCCCGCCGGCTACCTGCGGCTCGGCCTCCCCGAGTCGGCGGGGGTGCTGGCCGCCGTCGACCCGCGCACCAACACTGTGACCTGGAAGCAGGATCTGGTGGGCGGGCGGCTGGCCACGAGCGGCCCCATGTCGACCGCCGGCGGGCTCGTGTTCTGGGGCTCGGCCGACGGCCAGCTCGACGCCTACGACGCCGCCACCGGCGAGCGGCTGTGGGGGTTCCAGGCCGCCCCGGCCGGGTTGCGGATGCGGCCCGGGCCGGTGTCGACCTACGCGATCGACGGCCGGCAGTACGTGGCGATGCCGATGGGGAGCGAGCTCTGGGCGTTCGCGCTCGACGGTGAGCTGGCGCCGCGGGACGAGCCGGTGGCCGACCCGCCCGACCTCGTCCGGTGGACGGGTCCGGCGCCGGCCGAGACCGACGAGATTCAGACCGGCACCCTGCGCGAGAACCCGTCCTGGTCGCTGGGCGGCAACCGGAGCGCCCTCGACGAGCATGCGTTCAACCCGCAACGGATCCGGGTGAGGGCCGGCACCCGGGTGCGGTTCGTCAACAACGGGAGAACGGAGCGCACCATCGTGGCGCAGGACGGGAGCTGGACCACCGGCGTCATCGAGCCGGGGCTGTTCGAGTACGTCGCCTTCGATGCGCCCGGGACGTACCGGTTCCACAGCGCCGACCACCCCTGGGCGCTGGGCGAGGTCACGGTCGTGCCGTGAGGCGAGGGCGGCGCGCCCGCGTGTTCCCGAATGCGTGGTGCGGCCCCGCCGGTGCGTGGCGCGCGGGCCACGGCGAGCGGTAGGGTCCAGTTCCCGTGTTGGTGGTCCGGCCCCGCCGGTGCGTACCTTGCGATCACGGTGAGTTGTAGTGTCCATCCGTCGCTGAAGGAGTGGAGATGCGGTACTTGCCTGTCACGTTCGCCGGCGTCGTTATCGTTGCCGCCTGTCTGACGTCCCTGCCCGCCGTCGCGCAGACGGAACCTGAGCCTGCGCCCCGCACCGCCTGGGGCCAGCCGGACCTCGGGGGCGTCTGGGAGTACAAGACGCGCACCCCGCTCGAGCGCCCGGAGCGCTTCGAGGGCCGCGAGTTCCTGACCGCGGAAGAGGCGGCCGAGATCGAGGAGAACGAGCGGGCCCGGATCCAGGCGATGGAGGAGCGGCCGGCGCAGCGCACCGTCGCCATCCCCACCGCCGGCGAGCGCCCGGGCCGGTGGCTCGACTCGCCGGACCATCCCAGCCTGCAGGGGCAGACCGGCTCGTACAACATCTTCTGGTTCGACTGGGGGACGGGCGCGGTCAGCACCGGGCGCACGTCGCTCATCGTCGACCCGCCGGACGGCCGCATGCCCGGGTTGACCGAGGCGGGGCGCGAGCGGGCGCGGACCATGGGCGCGCGGTCGTCGTTCAGCGAGACCGTCGACACGGCCGAGTCGCACCTCGACTTCAGCAACTCGGACCGCTGCCTGATGAGCGGCAACGCGGGGCCGCCGATGCTGCCGGGCGTCTACAACAACAACATGCAGCTCTTCCAGACCCCCGACAGCGTCGCCGTCATGAACGAGATGATGCACACCGTCCGCGTCATCCCCCTCGACGGCCGCCCCGCGCCCGACCGCGGGATCCGCCAGTACGTGGGCGATTCGCGCGGCCGCTGGGAGGGCGACACGCTGGTGGTCGAGACCGTGAACTTCAACGACGACCGCACCCACAACACGTGGCGCAACACGAGCCGAAACCGCACGCTCGTCGAGCGCTTCACCCGCGTCGACGCCGAGACGCTGCTCTACGAGTTCACGGTGACCGACCCCGACACCTGGGAGCGCCCGTGGTCCGTCGAGCTGCCCATGCAGCGGAGCCGGCTGCCCATCTTCGAGTTCGCCTGCCACGAGGGCAACTACGGCCTCGAGAACATCCTCGCCGGCAACCGCCGGCAGGAGGCCGAGGCGGCGGGGCGGTAAGCGTTCGTCATGTCCATCGCCGCACGTCGCCTGAGCCGCATCAAGGCCTCGCCGTCCGCCATGATCGCCGCCCGGGCGATGGAGATGGCGAGGGCCGGCCGCGACGTCATCGCCCTCGCGGCGGGGGAGCCGGACTTCGACACGCCCGACCACGTCAAGATCGCGGCGATGCGGGCCATTGTCGAGGGGAAGACCAAGTACCCGCCGCTCACGGGCATTCCCGAGCTGCGCGAGGCGGTCTGCCTCAAGCTGGAGCGCGAGAACGGGTTGCGCTACGCACCCGACGAGGTGCTGGTCTCGAACGGCGGCAAGCAGGTCATCTACAACGCCCTCGCCGCCACCCTCGATGCGGAGGACGAGGTCGTCGTTCCCGCGCCGTTCTGGGTGAGCTATCCCGACATGACGCTGCTCGCGGGCGGGACCCCGGTGGTGGTCGCGACGGAGGCCGGCAACGGGTTCCGTCTGACGGCGGAGCAGCTCGAGGGCGCGGTCAGCGCGAAGACGAAGTGGCTGATCCTCAACAGCCCTGGCAACCCGACGGGCTCGGTGTACTCGGCGAACGACCTCGAGAGGCTGGCCGAGGTGCTGCGGCGGCATCCGCAGGTGTGGGTGCTCACCGACGACATCTACGAGCACATCATCTACGGCGGGGGGCCGTTCGCGACGATGGCGCAGGCCGCGCCCGACCTGCACGGGCGCACGCTGACCATGAACGGGCTCTCCAAGGCGTACTGCATGACGGGGTGGCGCCTCGGCTACGGGGCGGGGCCGAAGGAGCTCGTCTCGGCCATGGCCAAGATCCAGTCTCAGACGACCAGCGGCGCGTCGAGCATCAGCCAGTGGGCGGGGGTCGAGGCCCTCGGCGGCGACCAGACGTTCATCGGGCGCAACGTGGCGGTGTTCGAGGAGCGGCGCGACCTCGGCCTCTCGATGTTGAACGAGGCGGACGGGCTGACCTGCAGCCGGCCGGACGGCGCCTTCTACCTGTACGTCGACTGCCGGGGAACCATTGGGAAGCGGACCCCGGACGGCGGCGTCATCGAGAGCGACGGCGACCTCGCGAAGCACCTCCTCGACAGCCAGGAGGTCGCGGTGGTGCACGGCGAGGCGTTCGGCCTCTCGCCGTACTTCCGCGTCTCCTACGCGCTCGCCTCGGATCGGCTCGCAGAAGCCTGCATGCGGATCCAGCGCGCGTGCGCGGCCCTCTCCGGCTGAGCGGCGGCCGGCGCGGATCGGAAGGCGAGCAAGTGCCGCATAGCCACGGAGTGCCGGCGAACCTAGCCGAGTGCCGGCGAACCTCCGACGCGGGCTGCCGCCTCGTGTGCGGCTGCGCACGGGTCGTCTCGCATATCCGCCGAGTGCCGGTTCCGCGAGCGCGCAAAAATCTCGCTTGCATCATCCGTATTTCTTCTCTAATATAAAACAAATGGCGAGCCGACCTTACCTCGGGAACTTCGAGTTGATGGTGCTGCTGGCGGTCATCCGGCTGGATGATGCCGCCTACGGGGTCACGATCCTGCGCACCCTCGAGGCCGGCACCGGCCGCGAGGTCGCGATAGGCAGCGTCTACGCGGCGCTGGAGCGCTTGCAGGGAAAGGGCCTCGTCAGTTCCCGGCTCGGAGAGCCCACGCCGGAGCGCGGGGGCCGCGCGAAGCGGTACTTCCGGGCGACGCCGGACGGCGTGCGCGAGGCCCGCTCCACCCGGGCCGTGCTGTCCGTGCTCTGGGAAGGCCTGCCGCAACTGGAAGGAGGACGTGCATGAGTCCACCCAGACTGGCGACACGGCTCCTCGACTGGCTGGAGGGCACCGGCAGCCCCCTGGTGGGCGACATGCATGAAGAGTGGCAGGGCGGTCGATCAGCGAGTTGGTTCTGGAGGCAGACGATGAGCGTGTTCTACGGACGTGCTGCGAGATACGTTGCGGCGCATCGGCAACTGGCGTTCCTGGGCTTCGCGGCCATGGGGCTCTACTGGGTCGGGACGCAGGTACCGCTGCCCGGCGTGAACACCGACGCGCTCGCGCCCATGACCCGACACGGCCAGCTGGGGCTCTACGACCTCTTCACCGGCGGGAACCTCGGCCGTGGGACGATCTTCGCTCTCGGCATCATGCCCTACGTCATGGCACTGTTCGTCGCCTATCTCGCGACCGAGCTCGGATTCGCGCGTGGCTGGGGACGCCGGGCGATGGCATGGTCCGTGCGGGGTCTCGCGCTGGCGCTGGGTGTCGTGCAGGCGACGGCGATCGCGATCTGGCTGGAACGGCAGACCGCCGTCGCGGATGGGTTGCCGCTCGTGGCCCAGCCCGGCTGGGGCTTCAGACTCGCCCTCGTCCTGACCGTCACCGCCGTCACCGCGTGCCTCATCTGGCTGAGCGACGAGATCAGCAGGCGTGGGATTGGCTGGGGCGTCTCGCTGCTGTTCTTCGCGGGGCTGGCGGTCGGCCTGCCGGGTGCCGCGTCGGCCATCCTGGAACAGATGCGGGCCGGCTACATCGGTCCCGCCGAGCTCGCGGCATTCGTCGCGGTCCTGCTCATGAACTCGGCGCTCGTCGTGCTCGTCGATCCGGCCCGGTGGTGGTGCCGGCTCGGGAACGCAAGCGGAACAGCGCCTGTCCTTGATTCGGTCTAGGTCACCGCGCTTTCGCCCACGTGCGCTCTCCGTTCGACCCTGGCGTCGTGGAGGAGTCCTGAATGACTGACGCCCCGTCACGGACCCGTCGATTGGTGGGAGTCGGACTCGTCCTGGCGGGCATTGTCGCGGGACTCCTCGGCAGCTCGGTCCTGACGTTCCTCCTCGGGTGGATCGGCTTCGTGCTG
This sequence comes from Vicinamibacterales bacterium, assembly GCA_965207615.1. Lineage (GTDB taxonomy): Bacteria > Acidobacteriota > Vicinamibacteria > Vicinamibacterales > UBA8438 > JAJEEA01. The sequence continues at coordinate 3,296,865 of CBDBMZ010000003.1, read as the reverse complement.
ATCCTCGACGCGTCGCCGATCATCCGGATCGGCATCGGCTTGGTTCTGGGGCAGTTCTTGATGATTCCGTTCCTGCTGTAGTCGCGCCGGGCCACGTCTCGGGTGCTCCGCCTCGACTGCGGCGTGCCGCGCGCCGTGCGTTTCCTGCGCCGTATCCTGCGATCACGAAGCTCCCAAAGGAAGAAGAGTGGTCCGAACTCCGCCACCGGGTTGTCGCCGACCAGGCGATTGGCGGCAGGAGATTTTCGTTCCAGCGCATCTGGGCCAGCGCCGGCGCTATCGGCGCCCCACCGGCTCGAGGCGCAGGATCTGGCTCGGCCGGCCGCGGTGCTCCACCGCCAGGTAGATGTAGCCGTCCGGCCCCTGCCGGACATCGCGTACCCGGCCGATGCCGTGGGCCAGCGTCTCCTCGAGCTCGATCCGTCCCGGCCGGTCGACGCTCGGCGTGAGGCGCGCGAGCCGGCGTCCCGCCATCCCGCCCACGAAGAAGCTGCCCCTCCAATCGGGGAACCGGTCGCCCGTGTACACCATCAGGCCGGACGTGGCGATCGAGGGGACCCAGAAGTGCACCGGCGATTCCATGCCCTCGCCGCGCGTCGCCGCGTGGATCGCCGTCCCGCTGCCGTAGTTCACGCCGTAGCCGACCACCGGCCAGCCGTAGTTGAGGCCGGGCCGTATCAGGTTGAGCTCGTCGCCGCCCTGCGGCCCGTGCTCGTGGGCCCACAGGTCGCCGGTCTCGGGGTGCACGATCAGCCCCTGCGGGTTCCGGTGCCCGTAGCTCCAGATCTCGGGCAGGGCGCCGGGCTGCCCGGCGAACGGGTTGTCGGCCGGCACGCGGCCGTCGTCGTGGAGGCGGACGGTGACGCCGTGGTGGTTCGACGGGTCCTGCGCGGGGTGCGCCGCGAGGTCGCCACGCGTGCGCGCCATCCTGTCGCCGACCGAGGCGAAGAGGTACCCGTCCGGGTCCCAGGTCAGCCGGCCGCCGTAGTGGCCGCCGCCCCGGGACTGCGCCTCGAAGACGTCCACGACGTCGCTGAGCCGATCGTCCTCGAACCGGCCCCGTATCACCGCCGTGGTCGAGCCCTCTCCCTTCGGCCGCGCGTAGCTCAGATAGAGCAGGCGGTTGGTCGCGAAGCGGGCGTGGGGGAGCACCTCGAACAGTCCGCCCTGCCCGCGCGCGACCACCGCCGGCACGCCCGTGACGGGGTCGGGCAGCAGCGTCCCGTCGCGCACGATGCGCAGGCGCCCCGGGCGCTCGGTGACGAGCATGTCGCCGTCGGGCAGCCACGCGATGGACCAGGGGGTGTCGAGGCCGTCGGCCACGGTGACGGCGCGATAGTCGTGATGGGCGGACCGCAGCACCTCCTGGGCGGCGGTCTGGCTTCCGGCGAGCAGCCATCCCAGGGCGGCGCAAGCGACGGCAGTGCGGATCATCTTCGACTCCTGTGGCCGTGCGTCCCGGCACCCGGTTGAACGCGGGAGCCACGCCCCGATCGGGCCCGTCCGGCAGACGCGCGATCCTGATGATACAGGAGGTCGTGAACGGCGTCCGGTTCCGCGGCGGGTTGCTAGAATGGTCGGGTGATGGACGGCAATCGGGACGGTTGGCCGGCCCGCGCCCCGGGGGGCGTTGCGGGCGCGCCGGCTCGGACGGCGGCGTGGCGCCCCGGCGCCGTGGTCGACGAAGAGCTGCGGTTTCCGGGATGCCGGCCGATACCGTTGCTGCGCGAGCGGCTCGAGGACTACGAGGGCCGCATCGAGTACTGGGAAGCGCGGACGGGGACCGCCTGGGTGGTCGCGGAGCCGGTGGGCGGCATCCACGAGGGCACGTCCCGACGGCTGCCGCAGCTGGTGGAGCGGATCGCGATGGTGCGGGGCGCCCCGGTCGCGTTGTTCGGGTCGGTGGACCTGCTGGTGCGCGATGCGGCGGGGAAGCCCGACCGGATGATGCAGGCGGACGAGACGGTCTATCTCCACCCGGACCGGTCGGCGATGCCGGCGGGGTCGCTGGTCATCGGCGAGCACGACCTGCCGGACGTGGTGCTCGAGGTCGACCACACGACGGACGTGCGTCCGGGCAAGCTGCTGCTGTACGAGGCATGGGGCTTTCCCGAGCTGTGGGTGGTGGTGCCGCCGGCGGGGGCGACGCGGCGCAAGCCGGCGGGGGTGACGATTCACCGCATGCTCGGCGGACGCTACCGGTCGGTGGCGGCGAGCGTGGCCCTCCCGGGGTGGACGGCGGAGGAGATTCACGCGGGCCTGACCGGCCGGGTGACGGCGCGGACGTACGCCGTGCTGGCGCGGGTGGGCCGGACGCTGGGCGCGCGGGAGGGGCGGGAGCCCGACGGCGACCCGATGCTGCGCGCGCTGGGCGAGGAGAGGCTGGCGCGGGGATTGACGGAGGGCCGCGCGCGGGGGCTCGCCGCGGGGCGTGCGGCGGGACTGGCCGAGGGCCGTGCGCAGGAGCTGGCGGCGGTCGTGCGGAGCCTGCTCGAGGCGCGCGGCGTGTCCGTCCCCGCGGACCTGTCCGATGCGGTCGCGGACCTTCCTCGCGACGCGGCGGTCGCGGCGGCGCTGGGGTGCACCGACGCGGAGAACTTCCGGCGGCGAGTCGACGCTCGGCGTGGTTGAGCCAACCGGGCGCCCCGGAGAGGACGACGACCATGAGGTGCATTCCGGAACATTTCCGCGCCCCGGTCCGGCGGCGGGCGGTTGCGCCGGCCGCGGTCCTGGCCGTCCTTCTCGCCGTCTCTCCCCTGGCCGCCCAGCCGGCGCGCGAAGCGGAGCCGCCGGCGGCGGACCGCCCGAACATCCTGTTCCTGTTCGCCGACGATCAGCGGCCCGACACCATCGGCGCCTGGGGCAACGAGCGCATCGACACGCCGAACCTCGACCGGCTCGCCGACGAGGGTTTCAGCTTCCGCCGCAACTACGTGTTCGGCTCGAACAGCGGCGCGGTGTGCGTGCCGAGCCGGGCGATGGTGCTGACCGGCCGGAGCTGGATGCGCTCGCCGAACGACATGCGGGGCGTCCCCACCCTGCCGCGCCAGCTGGAGGCGGCGGGCTACCGCACCTTCATCACCGGCAAGTGGCACAACGGGGAAGAGGCGCTGCTGCGGAGCTTCGACCGCGGCACGGCGGTGTACCTGGGTGGCATGGCGGACCACACGCAGGTCGCGGTGCAGGACATCGAGGACGGCGTGCTGGTGCGCCGGCGCGTGGGGGAGGCGTTCTCGAGCGAGCTGTTCGCCGACGCGGCGATCGACTTCCTGGGGGAGCAGGCCGGCCTGGCGGAGGGAGACGCGCCCGTCCCGCCGTTCTTCGCCTACGTGCCGTTCATGGCGCCCCACGATCCGCGCCAGCCGCCGCCCGAGTACCGCCAGCGCTACTATGGCCGCGACCTGCCGCTGCCCGCGAACTTCATGCCGCAGCATCCGTTCGACCACGGCGTCCTGAACGTCCGCGACGAGAACCTGGCCGCGTGGCCGCGGACGCCGGAGGTCATTCGCGATCAACTGGCCGAGTACTACGGCCTCATCACCCACCTCGACGAGCAGGTGGGCCGCATTCTCGCCGCCCTGGAGGAGAACGGACAGGCGGAGAACACGGTGGTCGTCTACGCCGCCGACCACGGGCTGGCGATGGGGAGCCACGGGCTGCTCGGCAAGCAGAACCTGTACGAGCACTCGATGCGTTGCCCCCTCATCGTCCGCGGCCCGGGCATCCCGCACGGCTCGACCGACGCCTTCACCTATCTCTACGACCTGTTCCCGACCCTGCTCGGCCTGGCCTCGGCGGAGACGCCGCCCGGCATCGACGGCCGCGACCTGGCCGCGCTGTGGTCGGGCGAGGGCGACGCGGTCTGGCGCCAGAGCCTCTTCCTGCCGTACCGGGACCTGATGCGCGCGGTGCGCGACGACCGGCACAAGCTGATCGTCTACCCGAGGGTCAACCACCGGCAGCTCTTCGACCTCGACGAGGACCCGGACGAGCTGCGCAATCTCGCGGCCGACCCCGCGCACCGGCTGACCCTGGCCCGGCTCGAAGCGCTGCTCGAGGGCTGGAGGGCGGCGATGGGCGACACCGCCCCGCTCGAGACCGCCGATCCGTCGCCGCTCCGGCGCGACCTGACCGGCCGCGAACGCGTGCCCGACCGCTGGCAGCCGCAGTGGATCCTGGACAAGTACTTCGATCCGGTGCCCCGGAGGAGATGACATGCCGACAGTCCTCACCCGACGCGACTTCCTCGCCACGAGCGCCACCGTGGCCGCGTGCCTGGCGGGCCGGCCCGCGTTCGCCCAGCCCGGCGACCCGACCGATCTGACCATCGCCGGGGCGCAGCGCCTCATTCGTCGCCGCGACCTCTCGCCGGTGGATCTCGTCGAGGCCTACGTTGCCCGCATCCGGCGCTTCGACGCCCGGCTCAACGCCTACGTGACGGTGACCGAGGAGCGCGCCGTCGAGCGTGCGCGGGCGCTCGAGGCGGAGCTGGCGGACGGCCGGTGGCGCGGGCCGCTGCACGGCATCCCGATCGGGCTCAAGGACAACATCGACACGTCGGGGGTGCGGACGACGGCGGGGAGCGCGGTGTACGCGGACCGCGTCCCGGACGAGGACGCCGAGGTGGTGACGCGGCTCGAGGCGGCGGGCGCCATCGTCCTCGGCAAGCTCAACCTGCACGAGTTCGCCTACGGCGGGACGTCGGCGTTCACCCTCTCCGGCCCCGTGCGCAACCCGTGGGACGTGGACCGCATCCCGGGCGGCTCGTCCGGAGGCTCGGGCGCGGCGGTCGCGGCGCGGCTGTGCGCCGGCGCCCTCGGCACCGACACCGGGGGCTCGGTCCGCATCCCGGCCGCTCACTGCGGCATCGTCGGCCTCAAGGCGACCTACGGGCTGGCGAGCATCCGCGGCATCGTCCCCCTGAGCGTCTCGCTCGACCACGTCGGTCCGATGTGCCGGTCGGTGGCCGACGCGGCGCTGATGCTGCAGGCGATGGCCGGGTACGACCCGGGGGGCATCGCCAGCATCGAGGCGGAGATTCCCGACTACGCGAGCGCGCTCCGGCGGCCGACGTCGGCGCTGCGCCTCGGCGTGCCGCGGGCCTACTACGAGGACGTGGACCCACAGGTCCTCGCCGCCGTCGAGCGGGCGCTCGGCGTCCTGGGTGGCCTCACGGGGAGCACGCGGGACGTGGAGCTGCCGGCGCTACCCGAGATCCGCACGGTCGGCGTCGAGGCGTACGCGTACCACGCCGATCTCCTCGAAGAGAGGCGCGACCTCTACGACGAGAGCACGCTGGCGCGCATCGAGGGCGGGGCCGAGATGTCCGCGGCCGACTACGCCGAGGCGCGCTATCAGCTCGCGCTCGTGAGGAAGGCCATCGCCGGCGTGTTCGACGACGTCGACGTGCTGGTCACGCCGACGCTGGTGGAGCTTCCCGTCAGCATCGAGGCGGCGCGGGCCACGCCGCGCGAGGCGACCACGACCCTGATCCGCAACACCGCGCCCTTCAACGGGTACGGCACGCCCGCCATCAGCGTCCCGTGCGGCTTCAGCCGAGAGGGCCTGCCCATCGGGCTGCAGCTCTGCGGCCCCGCCCTCGGCGAGGTCGACGTGCTCGCGCTCGCGCACGCGTACGAGCAGGCGACCGATTGGCACGAGCGGACGCCGGCGTTGTGACGGGGGCTCGGGAGCGGGCTCGACCCCGGTTCCGGACGGCTCGAGCAGGCGGTCGTTCACCCTGGACTCGTGCCGTCAACGGGTGGACTCGCTCTCAGTCGACCTCCCGCCGTGGCGGACGCCAGATCCGCAGCGGGGTATGTCGCGCGGCGTGGTGGAAGTCCCGATCGGTCGTGAGCAGCTCCAGGTCGTGCCGAAGACAGAGGCGCACGAGCAGGGCGTCGATCGTCCCGAGCTGGACGCCGCGCCGGCGGCACGCATTGCGGATATCGGCCGCGGCTACGTGATCGTCCCGGTTCGGCACGATCATCGGCAGCGACGCGAAGCGCTCCACGATCGAGTCCCGGGCCGCGGGTCCGCGGAAGCCTTGGAGCAGCTCCTGAAGGACGATTCCGGTGGTATGGACCGCCTCCCGGGAAGCGAGCGCCTCGCGCAGCCGGCCGGGCTCCGGCGCGTCGTTCGACGAGTCTCGCCGGAAGGCGAGCGACCAGACGCTGGTGTCGGCGAAGAGGCTCATCAGCGCGAGCGCTCCGCCTTGTAGTCGAACGCCGGATCCCAATCTAGCGAGTCGAACAGCTCGATCAACCGGCGTTGCTCCCGGCGCGCGATGAACTCCTCGAGGGCCAGCGTCACCGCCGCGGTCTTGGTCCGTTTTCCACTCAGCTCTACGGCGCGCTCCAGCAGGTCGGGGCGGATCGCCAGGTTCGTTGCCATGTGCACATTCTCGCACAATCTACTGCACAACCTCGATGCCGCGGCGCGCGACGGGCTCGAGCCCCGGGCGTCTCTCGGCACGGCGATGGTTCGTGGCGTACGCCGTGCGACGCGGGGAGGGATAAAATGAGCGCACCGAGCCGGTGCCCGGGATTCGGGAGTCGTCGCAGGTGAAGGAGTCGAGCTGGCGGCAGGCGCCCGGACGACTGCAAGGAGAACCCCATGTCGAGACTACGAGCCGTCGTCGCCGTCCTCGCCGTGTTCACGGCGGGAGCGGCGTTCGCCCAGGACGTCACCGTCACGCCGGACGTGGTGTATGGCCACAAGTACGGCATGGCGTTGACGTTCGACGTGTTCACCCCGGCCGACCCCAACGGGGCCGCCGTGCTGAACATGGTCAGTGGCGGCTGGCGCTCCGCGTGGCGGCCGCACGCGGCGTCGCAACGGCGTTATCAGGCCCTGCTCGACGCCGGATTCACGGTGCTCGCGGTCCGGCACGGCAGCAGCCCGAAGTTCATCCTGCCCGAGATCGTCCCCGACGTGCGCCGCGCGGTGCGCTACGTCCGGCTCAACGCGCGGCGGCTGGGCGTCGATCCCAACCGCCTCGGCGTCTGGGGAGGGAGCGCCGGCGGACACCTTTCGCTGATGCTCGGACTGGCGTCCGACGCGGGGGACCCGTCGGCCGAGGACGCGGTGCTCCGGACCGGCAATCGGGTCGCGGCGGTGGTCGCCTACTATCCGCCGGTCGACCTGCGCCCGCTGGCGCGTGGAATCGCCGGGGACAACCCCAACACCCGGTTCCCGGCGCTGAACTTCGATCCCGCCGACGCCCATTCGGTGTCTCCCATCGTTCACGTGTCCGGGGACGATCCTCCCACGCTGCTGATCCACGGCGACGCCGACGGCCTGGTGCCGGTGAGCAACAGCCATGACATGTACGCCGCGCTGCAGGAGCACGGGGTCGAGTCGAAGGTGGTCATCATTCCCGGCGCCGGCCACGGCTTCCGCGGCGCCGATGGCGAGCTCGCGATGGCCGCGCTGGTCGACTGGTTCGCGCAGCACCTCGCGCGCTGAGCGACGGGCCGTGGAGCAACCCGTGTTGCACCGGGATCAGCGGGATGCGGTGCCGGTCGAATTTGCAGCCGGGCGTTTCCGGCGGGCGGCTGGTCGTCTGTCGGGGCGCTGGGCGTGGTGGAGCGTCCGCAACGCCTCGATGGCCAACTAGTGGACTGTCGCTGAAGAAAGCTCCCCATGAGTGATGCGCTTCGCGGGGTTGGCATACTTCCAGCGGAAGGGCCTCGCACGCTTCGAGTAGGCGTCGATGTACCGCCGCAGCTTCCGCGCCAAGTCCGCCGTCGACGTGAAGATGCCCCGCGACAGCACGTCCCGTTGAACCTTCGAGAACCACAGCTCGACCTGATTCAGCCACGACGAATACGTCGGCGTGAAGTGCAGCGTCACGTTCGGATGCTCCTCCAGGAACGCCTCCACCAGCTTCGTCTTGTGGGTGGACAGGTTGTCGAGGATCACGTGGATCTCCTCGTCGGGTGCCCGGGTCGCCACCACTTCCCCGAGGAAGCCCACGAAGTCGACGCTCCTGTGTCGAGCCGTCGTCTTGCCCTGAACCTCGCCTGTCCGAACGTTCAACGCCGCGTAGAGCGACAGCGTGCCGTGCCGCTTGTACTCGAATCCGTGGCGCTCGACCCGGCCCGGCGAGAGCGGCAACACCCGGTCCCGCCGGTCGAGCGCCTGAATGGCGGTCTTCTCGTCGATGCAGAACACCGCGGCATGACGGGGCGGGTCCAGGTAGAGACCGATGATGTCGGCGGCCTTCGTCTCGAAGTCGGGGTCGTTCGACGCCATGTAGCGCGCCAACCGGTGCGGCCGCAGGTCGGCCTCCTGCCAGATGCGCTGTACGATGTCCTTGGTCACGCCGACGTGGGCCGCGAGGCGCCGGCACGACCAGTGCGTCGTCCCGTCCGGCGGCGGGCGGCGTGTGGCGGCCAGCACGCGGGCGCGCAGCCGCGCGGTCAACTTCCACGGCCGCCGGCCGCGGTGGCGGTTGGTCAAGCCCTCCACGCCGTGCTCCAAGAACCGGCGGCGCCACTTCGCGATGGTCGGTCGCGACACGTCGAGCTTTGTCTCCACCGCCCGTGCGGAAACGCCGTCGGCGAGGAGCAGCACGATCTTGGCGCGCTGGACGAATCCCGCGGGCAAGGCGCTCGAGCGGGCGATCTCCTGGAGGTCATCGCGCTGTGCGTCGGTCAGGTGAATCGGCTGTCCTTCAAACGGCATATACGTAGAAGACGACAGCCGAACGGAAAACGTTTATATGCGACGGTCCACTAGTGGACTGTCGCTGAAGAAAGCTCCCCATGAGTGATGCGCTTCGCGGGGTTGGCATACTTCCAGCGGAAGGGCCTCGCACGCTTCGAGTAGGCGTCGATGTACCGCCGCAGCTTCCGCGCCAAGTCCGCCGTCGACGTGAAGATGCCCCGCGACAGCACGTCCCGTTGAACCTTCGAGAACCACAGCTCGACCTGATTCAGCCACGACGAATACGTCGGCGTGAAGTGCAGCGTCACGTTCGGATGCTCCTCCAGGAACGCCTCCACCAGCTTCGTCTTGTGGGTGGACAGGTTGTCGAGGATCACGTGGATCTCCTCGTCGGGTGCCCGGGTCGCCACCACTTCCCCGAGGAAGCCCACGAAGTCGACGCTCCTGTGTCGAGCCGTCGTCTTGCCCTGAACCTCGCCTGTCCGAACGTTCAACGCCGCGTAGAGCGACAGCGTGCCGTGCCGCTTGTACTCGAATCCGTGGCGCTCGACCCGGCCCGGCGAGAGCGGCAACACCCGGTCGCGCCGGTCGAGCGCCTGAATGGCGGTCTTCTCGTCGATGCAGAACACCGCGGCATGACGGGGCGGGTCCAGGTAGAGACCGATGATGTCGGCGGCCTTCGTCTCGAAGTCGGGGTCGTTCGACGCCATGTAGCGCGCCAACCGGTGCGGCCGCAGGTCGGCCTCCTGCCAGATGCGCTGTACGATGTCCTTGGTCACGCCGAGGTGGGCCGCGAGGCGCCGGCACGACCAGTGCGTCGTCCCGTCCGGCGGCGGGCGGCGTGTGGCGGCCAGCACGCGGGCGCGCAGCCGCGCGGTCAACTTCCACGGCCGCCGGCCGCGGTGGCGGTTGGTCAAGCCCTCCACGCCGTGCTCCAAGAACCGGCGGCGCCACTTCGCGATGGTCGGTCGCGACACGTCGAGCTTTGTCTCCACCGCCCGTGCGGAAACGCCGTCGGCGAGGAGCAGCACGATCTTGGCGCGCTGGACGAATCCCGCGGGCAAGGCGCTCGAGCGGGCGATCTCCTGGAGGTCATCGCGCTGTGCGTCGGTCAGGTGAATCGGCTGTCCTTCAAACGGCATATACGTAGAAGACGACAGCCGAACGGAAAACGTTTATATGCGACGGTCCACTAGTTCGTCTTGAAGAGACGCTGCCCGTGATGCGGCCGTTCCTCGCCGCCCACTTCATCCGTGTACTTTCGGCCCGGTTGACCGGGCATGGCGAGAGAGCATAACGGGCGACTGCGTACGGGCAGGCAGGACGTGCAATCGAAAGGAGCGAGGATGTTCGATCTCCGTGAGTACGGGCTCGATGTCGAGACGGTCCACAGAAACGCCTCCCCCCCGGTGCTGTATCAACAAGCCTTTCTGCACGACGCGCGGACGACCCTGTCCGATACCGGCGCCCTGATCGCGTACTCCGGCGACAAGACCGGGCGTTCGCCGAAGGACAAGCGTGTCGTGAGACATCCTGAATCGTCCGGCGACGTCTGGTGGGGCAATGTCAATATAGGTCTCGACGATCTGACCTTCTGCGTGAATCGTGAGCGCGCGCTCGATTACCTCAACAGCCGGCCGGTACTCTACTGCGTGGATGCTTTCGCCGGCTGGGATCCGGCGTATCGGCTGAAGGTGCGCGTCATCTGCGCCCGCCCGTATCACGCGCTGTTCATGCACAACATGCTGATCCGGCCCACCCGTGAAGAGTTGCAGGCGTTCGGCGCTCCCGACTGCGTCATTCTCAATGCGGGGGCGTTCCCGGCCAACCGGTACACGACCGGGATGACGTCGAAGACCACCGTGGACCTGAGTCTCGAACGGCAGGAGGTCGTGATTCTCGGCACGCAGTACGCGGGCGAAATGAAGAAGGCGGTCTTCACGCTGATGAACTACTTGATGCCGAAACGCGGCGTCCTGTCGATGCACTCCTCGGCGACCGCGGATCCGGCAACCGGCGAATCGTCCGTGCTGTTCGGTCTCTCCGGGACGGGCAAGACCACGCTCTCGGCCGACCCGAAGCGCGCGTTGATCGGCGACGACGAGCATTGCTGGAGCGACACGGGCATCTTCAACATCGAGGGCGGCTGCTACGCCAAGGCCATCTATCTGACCCGTGAGGCCGAGCCGGAAATCTTCGAGGCGCTCCGGTTCGGCGCGGTGCTGGAGAACGTGGTCTACGACGAATCCGACCATCATGTCGACTTCGCCGACAGCAGCATCACGGAGAACACCCGCGGCGCCTATCCGATAGAGTTCATTCCGAACATACGCCGTCCGTGTATCGCGAACCATCCGAAGCACATCATCTTCCTCACCTGCGATGCGTTTGGCGTGCTGCCGCCGGTCAGCCGGTTGACGCCCGAACAGGCCGAATACCATTTCATCAGCGGCTATACCGCAAAGGTGGCCGGTACCGAGGTCGGCGTCAGCGAACCGCAAGCGACGTTCTCGCCCTGTTTCGGCGGACCGTTTCTCGTCTGGCATCCGGGAAAGTACGCCTCGCTCCTGTCGAAGAAGATCGTCGAACACGGGGTGAGCGTCTGGCTGGTCAATACCGGCTGGAGCGGCGGGCCGTACGGCGTCGGCCGGCGCATCGAGCTGGCCCACACCCGGGCCATCCTGGACGCGATACACGCGGGCGTGCTGACGACCGCGCCTACCGAGCGGGAACCGTTCTTCGGGCTGCGGGTCGTCACTGCATGTCCTGACGTGTCGAGTGACATCCTCGTCCCGAAATCGACCTGGAGCGATCCCGGCAGCTACGATGAGGCGGCGACGAAGCTGGCGGCGCTGTTCCGGGAGAATTTCCGGGCATACGCCGACAACGTGAGCGAAGCCGTGCGTGAGGCCGGCCCGGCCCGACCAGATCCAGCTCACGTCCACCAGGAATCAACCCGGTCTCCGTGATGTCGGTGAGGCGGCTGGAGTGGAGCGCGTCCGCATCGATGACAAACAGGCGGCCTCGAAGGAAGTCGGCGAGCAGGTACTCTCCCTGCAGTGCGGCCCGGGGTGGGGAAGAGCCTCCGGCTCGTTGGGGCTCGTCTTCCCTGCAACAATCCTGGGGCGTTACGCAGTTCTGGCCAGGAGCCCTCGAATGACAATCAGCTGGACGATACCTCACCACGCCGCGCGGCATGCCCTCTGTTTGCTGATGCTCGCGGGCCTCGCCGCCCCGGCGCAGGCGCAGGACGACTGGCGGCACTGGGGACGCGACGCCGGCAACCAGCGCCACTCGCCGCTGACGCAGATCGACATCGACAACGTCTCGACCCTGGTGCCGGCGTGGCGGTACGAGATGACGAAGCCGGGCGTGCCGTCGCGGCCCGCCCAGTCGACGCCGCTCATGGTCGACGGCGTCCTGTACCTGTCGTTCCCGTACTACCGCGTGGTGGCGCTCAAGCCCGAGACCGGCGACCTCATCTGGGAGTACACCGCGCCCGGCGACTGGAACTCGCCCGAGCACCAGTTGCACTGGACGGGCGGCTCGATGCGGGGTCTGGCCTGGTGGGAAGGCGACGACCGCACGCCCCCGCAGATCGTGTTCGGCACCGAGGAGGGCGAGCTCATCTCGCTGAACGCCGCCACCGGCATCCCCAACCCCCGGTTCGGCAACGACGGCTTCGTCGACCTGAAGACCGAGGACGTGATGAACGGCTTCCCGAACATGCACTATGGGATCTCGTCCGGGGTTGCCATCTGGAGGCACCTCGTGTTCACCGGCGTCCACAACGCGGACGAGACGGGGTCGAAGGGGCCGGCGGGCGACACCCGCGCGTGGGACCTGCGGACGGGCGAGCTCGTCTGGACGTTCCACACCGTGCCCCATCCGGGCGAGTTCGGCAACGACACCTGGCACGACGACTCGTGGCAGAACGTCAGCGGCGCCAACACCTGGTCGTTCTTCACCATCGACGAGGAGCGCGGCATTCTGTACATGCCGCTGGGGTCCGCCCACAACGACTTCTACGGCATGGACCGGCCCGGGGACAATCTCTTTTCGGACTCGATCGTCGCGGTCGACGCCCTGACGGGAGAGCGGCTGTGGCACTTCCAGGCCGTCCACCACGACCTGTGGGACCTCGACATGCCGGCGCCGCCCATCCTGTTCGACGTCGAGCGGGACGGCGAGACGATTCCCGCCGTCGGCGTCGTGACGAAGTACCCGGTGCTGTTCATCTTCGACCGGGTCACCGGCGAGCCCATCTACGAGATCGAGGAGCGCCCGGTGCCGGCCGGGGACATGCCCGGGGAGTACTACTCGCCGACCCAGCCGTTTCCGGTGAAGCCCCCGCCCTTCGGCCGCATCCGTTTCACGATGGACGACATCGCGACGGTGACGCCCGAGCACACCGCCGCGTGCCGCGAGATGCTGATGCGCTTCGACGGCGGGCGGAACCGCGGCCCCTACACGCCGCCGTCCGAGGAGGGCGCGCTCGTGTTCCCGTCGACCGGCGGCGGGACCGAGTTCACCGGCGGCACCTTCGACCCGAGCCTCGGCTACTACATCATCAACTACGCCGACACCGGCCACATCAGCCAGCTCGTGAGGGTGGAGGACGATCCCGACCGCCGCGGCTACGTGGGCCCGCCCGAGTCGCGCCGCATCTACTGGCACGTCGTCACCCGGCCCTCCGTCGACGGCTGGCCGTGCTGGCAGCCGCCGTGGTCGAGGCTGGTCGCGGTGGACGTGAACAGCGGCGAGATCGCCTGGATGATCCCGTTCGGGACGGTCGAGGGCGCGCCCCCCGGCCTGCTGACCGGCGCCCCCAACTCGCAGAAGGGCGGGCCGACGTCCACCGCGGGGGGCGTGCTCTTCATCGGGGGGGCGAGCGACCGGCGCTTCCGCGCCTACGAGACGAAGACCGGGCGCGAGCTGTGGAGCGTCGAGACCCAGCAGATGATCAGCGGCGCCAATCCCGTCACCTACATGGGGAAGGACGGCAAGCAGTACGTCACGGTGGCCGCGGGGACCACGCTGCTGAGCTACACCCTGCCGTGAGGGATCGCGGGGCGGTTGGCGGGTCGGCGATCGAGCGTCCACGCCGCGGGTGACGGCGAATCCTGGACTGCCGGTGCCGCGGGCGTCGGGCCGGTTCTGGACAATCACCGATCCGGAAGGTGGCGCGGAAGAGCACGCGAACGAGGGACATCTACATGCACTCGGGCGTTCGATCGGCGTCGGCTGTTGGGGGATTCGCGACTACGCAGCGTCTGGACCGTTGGTGGGTGACTCCCGCCGCCACGGCGTTCGGTCTGGCCCTGCTGTTCGGTTATCTGCTGTTCCGGGCGTTCCACGCGATGCACGTCTGGTTCGATCCCTACATCAGCCCGGTCGTCGCGCCGCCGATCCTCACGCCGGCTTCGGGTTATCCGGGGGCGGTGCCGGTGGAGCACGCCTGGTTCGGTGCGTTCCCCGCCTGGTGGCCGGTGTTCCTTCCGAGGTCGCCCGCGTTCTACATACCGGCCCTGGCCATCGCGTTCCGCTTCACGTGCTACTACTACCGCGGCGCCTACTACAAGGCCTTCGCGATGACCCCGCCTTCGTGCACGGTCCGAGGCCTGCCTGCGCAGTACCGGGGAGAGACCCGGCTCCTGTGGTTCCAGAACCTGCACCGCTACACGCTGTACGCCGCCCTCTTCGTCCTCGCCTGCCTCTGGTGGGAGGGCTTCGCCGCCTTCTTTCGCGACGGCCGGTTCGGCGTCGGCGTGGGCACCGTGGTCATGCTGGTCAATGCAGCCCTCATATCGGGCTACACGTTCGGCTGTCATTCGTGGCGCCATCTCGTCGGCGGGAAGATGGACTGCTTCTCCTGCAAGGGTGTGGTGTCGCCGCGCCATGGCCTGTGGAGGGGCTCGACCTGGCTGAACGAGCGGCACATGCTGTTCGCGTGGATCAGCCTCGTGTGGGTGGTCTTCACCGACGTCTACATCTATCTGGTGTCGACGGGGGCGGTCACGGATCTCAACACCTGGTAGGCTTTCGGGAATGGCAGCCGACGAGCAGACCAGCGCGGCACCGACGTGGGGCCAGTCCGAGAGCCAGGGCCGGGAGCGCACGATCGTGCTCCGTGATGTCCCCGAAGATCTCTACCAGGCGCTGGAGAAACGAGCCGCCGCCGAGCGCTGTCCGTGGCCGACTACGTGCTGGACATCCTGGCCCGCAGGCGGTTCCTGGAGCGGCTGCAAGCGCTTCCTCGCGTCGAGCTCAGCGTGTCGGCCGCCGACCTCGCCGCGAAGGTCGGGACAGCCGGTGATCGTCGTCGACGCTTCGACAGTGAGCTCTCGGCGATCCGCGAGGCCGGCGCCCTCAGCCGACGTCGGCGAGGCGTTCGGGCTGAAGGGTCTTCAGCTTCTCGAAGATTCCCTCGATGACGCTGCTCTTGCCAGCGAACCGCGCTTCGGGGCCGCCGGCGTGCACGCTGCTGAACGGGGCCTCGTAGAGCGCGGACGGCTCCACTGACGCCCCGCGCCGTGAGCTGGTCGATCACTATCTCGATGAAACGGATCTGCGGGCGTGGTCAGGCTGCGGTTGGAGAGGAACTCCGTCGGGTAGCGCGGGGCCGGTTCGAGGGTGCCGGACCGCTCGGCGAATCGTGAGAACCACTCGGGCTTTCGCGGCGGCCAGGTCCGCGCGCGGCCGGTGGGTCATCCGTGCGCGCCGGGCCATCCGCCCACGCTCGCATGTGGGAGCATCGTCTCCACGAACTGGGGCGATGCCATGCACGCGGATGGTTCATTCCGACAAGGGCTCGCGGCGCGGCCGCCACAGCACGTGCATGGCCCACTCGAGGTCGAGTCGCTCGCCGCCCCACGACGGGGTCGACGTGTCGGGGTCGATCTGGATGCCGGCCGCCGCCAGCGCGTCGGTCGTGGGCTGCAGCGCCGGACCCGTCCACGCCGGCGCCGGCGGCGCTTGCGGCAGCGGTCGGCCGTCCGGTCGCAGGAACTTCACGTCACCGCCGGCGTCGATCGTGACCCGGTACCCTTCTTCGTGCACCGCCCGATGGTGGCGGCGGCACAGCAGCACGAGGTTGTCGAGCGCGGTTCGGCCGCCGTCGGCCCAGTGCTCGACATGGTGACAATCGACGCGGCGGTTGCCGCAACCGGGGAAGCGGCACTGCCGGTCGCGGGCCGCGAGCGCCCGGCGCAGGGCCGGCGAGATGGTCCGGGTGCGGCGGCCGACGTCGAGGATCTCGCCGTCGGGGCCGTGGTGCATGGTGACCGTGGCGGCGTCGCAGGCCAGGCGCCGGGCGGTTTCCGCGGAGACGTGGATGCCGCCCGCCTCGTCCAGCACGGTCTGGCGGCCGGGGGCTGGCGTCGGCCGTGCTTCCGGGCACGGACCGAACCGGCGGCGTCGTTGTCGGACGCGCCCTGTGCGGCCCGGCATTTCCACGCGCATCGGCGATTCCGTGCCGGGCCCGCCCGCGGCCGCGCGCGCCGTCACAGGCGTTCCCGCAGGAACGCGGTCACCGCCGGCCCGCGGCTCGGAGCCGGGCGCGGCGCCTCCTGAGGTTCCCGCGGGAACGCAGCGGTCGCGGGTCCGCGGCTTCGACTCGGATGCCGCGCCCTCGGGGGTTCCCGCGGAAACGCAGTGGCCGCCTTTCCGCGGCTTCGACGCGGACGCCGCACCGGCGGACGTTCCCGCGGGAACGTCGCGCGGTTCTGCCAGCGCTTCCGCGTCCACGTGCAGAACCACCTGATAGCGGTCGCCGGCCGTCCCGCGGTCGAGCCCGCCCGCCAACGCCGCTTCCGCCAACGCCCCGATGGCGTCCGCCTGCCGCTGCCCGAGCGTCGGCTCCGTCGCGTCCGCCGTCGCGTCGTCCGCTTCCCTTGCCGCGCCGGCATCAATCGAAGCGTCAGCCGCGTCCGTTTGCGCACTCGCGGGCGAGTCGGCGGCTTCTCTGTTCTCGCGGCTGCCCGCCGCCGCCGCGTGCCGCGCCTGGTCGCACGCAGCCTCCAGCGCTCGACGCAGCACCGCCCCCACCTCCGGCGTCAGCCGCCCCCGGACGACCACCATCCCGTTCTCGTCCACCCACGTGCGCAGCTCGCGGCTCGCATTCCGCCGTCGTTCCTCTGTTTGCTCCACGTTCCGGTCGATGCGCCGCCACGCGCGGGCGATCCGTTCCACGTGCGCCGCGGTGCCCGCGTTGCACACGTAGAGAAGGTCGTCCTCGTTCTCCGGCGTGGCCACTCGCGTCACAGCGCGCACCTTCGAGTAGGAAATCCGGCCGCGGCGCATGGCGTCGCTCAGCTTCGGCAACTGGCCGAGGGCGCGGGCCACCCGCACGTGCTCGCGGGCCGCCCCCGGCGACAGCCCGGCCCGCCAGCTCAGCCACTGCGCGCAAGACAGGCAACCGTCCCAGCCCTGCCGCTCGTCGAACTCGCGGATGAGGACGAGCAGCTCGTGGGTGGCGGCCTGGATGCGGGCGGACAGCTCGGCGATGCGGTCGCCGAGCCGGGCGAGCCGTGCCGCGCGCTCGCCGGACGCGGTCGCCGGCTCCGGGCGAGCCGACTCGACGGGAGGCTCGTCGGAGGGCGCTGAATGCGAGCGGGATGTGGACGGGGCGAGGCTGTCGTCGGCAAGCATGAACTATTGTAACCCGCTGTATTTGAACGGCTTACATCGTCTCTGGCTGGTCGATCGTCAGTCGGGTCGAGGTTTGTCGTGCCTCGGGGCGAGAACGCGCGGCCTGCGGGCGGGGAGGCGCTAGGAAAGGCGATTTTGGCGGCCTGCCGGGCTCGCGCCGCCGCGCCCCGAAGAAGCTGTCAAGTACAAATCGCAGGGCGGGGCAAAGAAATGTACCCGCAAGGGGCCGGGGCGGCCCCGGGGGCGGTCGATGGTCTTCTGCAGTCTGCCCTCAACCGGCAACCGGCTCGGCCTGACGCCACGCCGCCGACGGACTCGCCGGCGCGTCAAGACTGTGCCGATCATCAGGTGCGCCCTCGAATGCGCGGCCGACTTGTGCCACACTCGCCGCCGGAAAGGGCCACGGTGCAGCGACTGCCAGTCGGGCATACGCCAGCAGCGACCTGGACCAAAGCTGGACCGAGCGCACGATGCGTACGCTCGTCGTTGGAGAGCCGCCGACCATGCCCACGGACCCCGCCGACCTCGAGTTCACCGCCGATGAGATGCGGCGCATGGGGCACGCCACCGTCGAGCGGCTCGTCGACCACATCCTGAGCCTCGAAACCCACCCGGCGCGCGGCGACGTCGACGCGGCCGATCTGTGCCGCCGCCTCCGCGAGCCTGCGCCTGAACGGGGAGTCGAGTACGAGCCGCTGCTCGACCGGCTGCTCGCCGAGTGGGTACCACGGTCGTTCACGTCGTCGGGTGTCAAGCGACACTCAAAACTGACCCCCCGGCGACATCGAAAACTGACCCCCGAAGAAACGGCGTATGTAGATCGACTTCCGGCGATTCACCGCGTTCCGTGAGCACCGTGGACGGCCGGGCCGCCCCGTCCAGGCCGGGCCGCAAGGCCCACAATTGCCATCCGAGCCGCGGGGCGGACGGTGTGTCACCCGACAGGGCCGTAGCATCGCGGAGGACGTGCGCAGCACGTTGACACGCCGTCCGTCCCGCAGCTACGCGCCCCGACCGCCCGACAAGCTGCAGTGCGTTCCGGGACCGGATCCGGGACTCGCCGGCCTGCCGCCGCTCCCGGTAACGCGCCTGCCGCTCCGCGTTCGTCAACGCCACGACCACTGCCCACCGTTACGTAACGGACCGGGGGCAGGCGGCTCGACCCCCGGACGTTCACGACGTCGAGCGTCGGCGGGCTCGACCGGGGCCGCGTGGCAGCGGGCCGGCCAGCCTGACAACGGCCACGCCGGCCGAAGGGCGGCGGCACCGGCGCGTGAGCGTGAGTCCCTGTCTGTGCTCGCCCTGATGTCGGTCGCATGGTCATGACGACGCCCCCGAGCGGGTCTCCGACGCGACAGGCTTCGGGGCCGGGATCCTCAGGGCGCCCGCCCGACGCTTCTCCCGCAGCCTGTAGCTCTCCCCGGTAATCGTCAACACGTGGCTGTGGTGCAGCAGCCGGTCGAGGATCGCGGTGGCGACCACGGCGTCGCCGAACACCTCGCCCCATTCGCCGACCGAGCGGTTCGACGTGATCAGCATGCTCCCGCGCTCGTAGCGCCTCGAGACGAGCTGGAAGAACAGGTGCGCGGCATGCGCCTCGAAAGGGAGGTACCCCAGTTCGTCGCAGACCAAAAGTCTGGGCTTGGCGTAGAAGGTCAGGCGGTCCTCCAGCCGCCCCTCGCTGTTCGCCTTCACCAGCGCCGCCATCAGCGCCTGAGCCGTCGTGAACAGGGTCGAGTAGCTCTGCCGGATCGCCTCGCGCCCGAGCGCGACCGCGAGATGCGTCTTCCCGACCCCCGGGAGACCGACGACATACTGCTGCATATCAGGGTGATTCGAGGACGGTCCACTACCGTTTTCACCCGCGTGCGGGTGAACAGGTCGAAGTGGTACGCCGGCACGAGGGGAAGTACCTGGTGGTCCGGCAGCCGGACGGAACGCTCGCCTACCTGCCGGAGTGGATGACCAGTCCACGGGCCGCCTCCTTCGAGGTGTGCGAGGTGCCGGCGTTGCCGCGTGAGGCGCTATCGGAGCTGCGCGGCGTGGTCGATGCATTCTTCCTCTCGGCAACGGAACCGAAGGAGGGAGGCAGCGTCGATGCGACGGTACGGAAGGACGCTACAGGGAAGGCTGTTCGAGCCGGAGAGCCCGACGATCGCGACCACCGGGGAGCAGCGGGACCGCCTGGTCGAGCTCGTCGGCGCGCTCGTGCTGGAGGTGATGACGAATCGGGACGCGCAGCAGGCAGGGGGCGATCATGACGCGGGTGACGCCTGAGCACCTGACGCGTGCGGCCTGGGTTTACGTCCGACAGTCCACGCCCGGCCAGGTTCGACAGCATCAGGAGAGCCGGGGCCGACAGTACGCGCTCCGGGACCGCGCCCGACAGCTGGGGTGGCGCAACGTCGAGGTGGTCGACGAGGACCTCGGGCGCTCGGGTGGCGGGACGGAGCGTCCGGGCTATGATCGGCTGCTGGCGGCCGTGTGTCGAGGCGACGTCGGAGCGGTCCTGTCTCTGGAGGCCTCCCGACTGGCTCGCAACGGACGCGAGTGGCATACCCTGATCGACTATTGTGGACTGGTCGGCTGCCTGCTCGCCGACGAGACCAGTGTCTACGACCCGCGGTTGCCCGACGACCGGCTGCTGCTCGGCATGAAGGGGACGATGTCGGAGATGGAGTTGTCGACGCTGCGGTTCCGCTCGGTCGAGGCGCTGCGTCGCAAGGCGCGCCGCGGTGAGCTGTTCCTGACGGTGGCGGTCGGCTACGTGCGGGTCGACCGTGACGGGATCGGGATGGATCCGGATCAACGCGTGCAGGAAGCGGTCGCGCTCGTGTTTCGGAAGTTCACCGAGCTGGGCAGCATTCGCCAGGTTCATCTGTGGCTCCGGCACGAAGGGATCGAGCTGCCTGCGGTGGTTCGTGACCAATCGCGACATCGGGTCGTATGGAAGCTGCCGGTCTACAACACCGTGCATCACATGCTGACGAACCCGGTCTACGCCGGCGCCTATGCGTTCGGGCGGACGGGCAGCCGCACCTATCTCGAGGACGGACGCAAGCGGGTGGTTCGGGGCTTTCGACGTGAACGGGACAAGTGGGACGTGTTGATTCGCGACCACCACGACGGCTATATCACGTGGGCCGAGTATGAGAGGAATCAGAGAGCAATAACCGAGAACGCGAACCGCTACGGGGCCGCGGTCCGGGGTTCGGTTCGCAAGGGCGAGGCATTGTTGGCGGGCCTGCTACGTTGCGGCCACTGCGGCCGCAATCTGCATGTGGGCTACTCCGGGACCCAGAGCAACGTCGTGCGCTACCAGTGTCAGGGGAGCCATGTCAATCACGGGACCGAGCGCTGCATTTCGTTCGGCGGACTCCGCGTGGATCGGGCCGTCAGCGAAGCGGTGCTGCACGTGTTGAAGCCGCTGGGAATCGAAGCGGCGCTGCGGGCGATCGAGGAACGGCAACGAGCGTCGCGCGAGGTGCTGCGTCAGGCGGAGCTTGCGCTGGAGGCGGCCCGCTTCGAGGCGAAGCGGGCGCACCGCCAATACGATGTCGTGGATCCGGACAATCGGCTGGTCGCTGGCGAATTGGAACGGCGTTGGAATGAACGTCTGGCGGTCGTTCGGCAACGTGAGGAAGCCGTGGCGGCGTTGCGTGCGAGCCGGAAGCACGAGGCGCTCGGTCCGGAGGAACGCGAGGAGTACCTTGCGCTCGGCGCCGACCTCGAGCGGGCCTGGCACGATGAGCGGGCGACCCCGGAGACCCGCAAACGCATCTTGCGGGCGCTCCTCGTGGAGGTCGTTGCGAACATCGAGGGTGAGCGCATCCGGCTGCGCCTGCACTGGCAGGGCGGTGACCACACCGAGCTGATGGTGCGCAAGAACCGTAGCGGCCATCACCGATGGACCACAGACGCCGAGACGGGGGACGTCGTCCGGGAGCTGGCGCGACTGATGCCTGATCGCTTGATCGCCGGTCACCTGAATCGTGTCGGATTGCGGACTGGGCGAGGCAATCCCTGGACCGAGACGCGCGTGCGCGCCTTCAGGACGTCGCGCGGGATCGCGGTCTATCGAGAGGGTGAGCGCCAGGAGCGCAATGAACTTACGTTGCAGGAAGCTGCGGATCGTCTCGACGTCAGCAAGATGACGATTCTGCGGCAGATCCGGCGGGGGCTGATTCCTGCCCGTCAGGCCTGCAAGGGCGCTCCCTGGGCGATTTCGGCCGAGGCCCTGGAGCGGGTGCGGCTGGGACCAGCGGACGCGGAAGAGGGTCCCGTAACAGCGCGCCCGCGCCAGGAATCCCTGCAATTGTAGGCATGTAGCGAGGTGGGCATCATGACGCGGGGTCGGGCGGGCCGAGAACCAGGAGCGCGTCGCCGTGCGCCACCCACCGCGACGTCGCCAGCTCCCGCACTTGGCGCCGGTCGACGCTCGGCTGCGCCTTGAAGTCGAAGTCGGCGAGCTCGCGCACCATCGGGAAGCGCGCGATCTTCAGCGCCATCTCGATGCGCCGCTCGTCCTTGCGCGAGACCTCCCGCTCGACGAGCATCGCCAGCGCCTCCCGCAACGTCAGCTTCTTCTCCGCCGCCTCGTCGAGCAGGTTGTCGAGCTGGTCGCGGATCGCCGTCAGCTTCAGCCGCGTCAACCAGCCGAGAAGCGTCTCATGGTCCACGGCCATCAGAAGCTCCCCCCGGCCACGGCCGCGTACTCGTCGAGCGGACGCAGCAGCTCCGGCTTCGGCCGGACCGCCGCGGTCTCGGCCGGACGCGGGCCGCCGACGACGCCGACCAGGTGGGCCCGGTCGGTGACCCGAGCGTGGCGTCCCTCGTGCTCGACGTGCTCGGCGACAACCTTCGGGCCGTGGTGAACGCGGACCCGGCCGCCGCTGACCACCACCCGCACCCGCTCGCCGATCAGCCGCCACGGCACCGAGTAGGCGTTGGTGTCGACCACCACCGCGCAGTCGGCGTGGACCGTCCGGGTCAGATCACGCAACTGGCCGAACGGCGGCCGGCCCGCGCAGGGCCGAAGGCGCTCCGCTTCCCGGGCAAAGCGCTCGAGAGGGACTTCACCGGTGGTGCCGTGGCGTCGCCGGTCGGCGATCTCCCGCTGCCACCACCCCAGATGCGCGTCCATCCCCGCCCAGCTCTCGAAGCGATGTCCGGCGATGGCGCTTGCCTTGACGTAGCCGACTCCCCGCTCGTCCTTCCCCTTCGTCCGGGCCCGATACGGCGCACACGCGCGCGGACGGAACCCCCAGTGGGCCGCGAACGCCAGGAACCGGTGGTTGAACTCGACCTCGCGAGTCGACATGTCGTGATTGACCACCAGCGGCCGCGGGTTGTCAAGCAGCACCTCCCTCGTCACGCCGCCAAAGTGATTGAACGTGCCCTCCAGGCCGCGGAACCAGGACGACTGCCGCTCGTGCCTGAACGTCGCCACGTAGCAGCGCCGCGAGTAGCCCAGCGTCGCCACGAACAGGAACACGCGCACCCGCTCCCCGGCAATCGGCACCCGCCGCTGGCCGAAGTCAACCTGGAGCTGGCGCCCGGGCGGAGTCTCGAACCGCACCGTCGCCTTCGCCTCGGCCGTCAGCAGCCGCCGGAACGGCGCGACGGCCCGCTCGACCGTGCGCAGGCTCACGTCGATGCCCTGCTCCCGCTCCAGGTCCTGTCGCACCACCTCGGCATTGCCGCCGTGCTGGAAGAAGCGCTCCTTCAACCACGCCTCCTGATCCTCGAGCTTGCCGCCACCGGCCCGCCGGCTGTACGTCATCCAGCCGTCGGCCGCGACGTAGCGCTTCACCGTGTTCTTGCTGCACCCGAACTCCCTCGCGATGCGCCTCAGCCCCCAGCCGAGTGCCCGCAGGTGCAGCATCGCCTCCACCTCGTCTGACTGCCTCATCTGTGCCCGTGGCCTCCCTGCCCACGGGCCGACATCCTCGCATCGCTTCATCTGCTGACTCCCTCCCTTGGCCCAGGGGGGTCAGTTTTCAGTGTCGCCAGGGGGTCAGTTTTCGCTGTCGCCTGACAGTCGGGGCCCGGCTACCTTGCGTACATCCCGGGCGGAGGGCTCTATCCGGCCGGGCTGGCGGACCTGATAGCGGGCGTGGTCAACCGCTACACCGGGGTGCGGCTGGCCGCGCCGGCCCTCGTACAGCTCGAGGCCAACGCGCTCGACTGGCTGCGCGAGTGGATGGACCTTCCGGCCGAGGCCCGCGGGCTGTTCACGACCGGCGGGTCGATGGCGCATTTCAACGCGGTGGTGTGCGCGCGCGAGCGGCATCTCGGCCCGGACATCCGCCCCGGGGTGCTGTACGGCTCGACGCAGATGCACCACTCGATGAGCAAGTCCGCCCGGCTGGCCGGCATCATGCCGGATCGTATCAGGGCGGTCCCCGTCGACGGGCGGTTCCGGATGGACGTGGACGCCCTGGCCGACATGATTGCCGCGGACCGCCGGGCCGGCCTCCGGCCGTTCTGCGTCGCCTCGGCGGCCGGCACCACGAACACGGGCGCCGTCGATCCGCTGAACGACATCGCCGATCTGTGCGACCGCGAAGGGCTCTGGCACCACGTGGACGGCGCCTACGGGGCGTTCTTCCACCTGTGCCCGGAGCTTCGGGACCTCATGCCGGGGATCTCGCGGGCCGATTCCCTCACCCTCGATCCCCACAAGGGCCTGTTCCTGCCGTACGGCACCGGCGCCCTGCTCGTGCGCGACGGCGCCGCGTTGCGCCGGGCGCACGAGGCCACCGCGAGCTACCTGCCCGGCCGGACCGACGACGACGAGTACGACCCGCACGTGTACGGGCCCGAGCTCTCGCGCGGCTTCCCGGGCCTGCGCGTCTGGCTCTGCGTGAAGCTGTACGGCGCAGGGCGGTTCCGCGCCGCCCTGGCCGAGAAGCGGGCCCTCGCCCTCGAGGCGGCGGCGCGCGTGGCCGCGGTGCCGGGGATCGTGATGGCGGCATCGCCGCAGTTGTCGCTGTTTGCGTTCCACCTGCGCTGCCCCGGCGCGAGCCTCGCAGAGGAGAACCGGGCCACCGAGCTTCTGGTGGAGCGCGTCAACCTCCGGAACCGCGTGATGCTGTCGGGCGCCGTCGTGGACGGGAGGTTCCTTGCGCGCGTCTGCGTTCTCAGCTTCCGCACCCGCGCGCGTCACGTGGAGGATTGCGTCACGGACCTGGCGGAGGAAGCGGCCGCCATTCTGGCGACCGCCTCGGCGTGAGCGCGGGGCGCACCCCGATCAGGTCCGGGCTTGGCGCCACAGCCTTTCAACGCTACGTCTTCGCGCGCATCGGCATCCAGCCGCTGGCTGAGGTCACGACCTTGACGGATATACCTCAGAAGGTATATTCCGCTCCAGGCAAGCACCGAGAGGGCACTGCGCAACGAGAAGGGCAAGAACGGACAGAACCAGTGAGCAGGACCATGCGACGCACCCCAACCAACGCGGCCGGTCCGGGGCCAGCCGCCCGGGCAACGACCATCAGCGGACCCGTCCTGCCGGGCCTGCAGAGGCGGCGGAGTCCGGAGCAGGCAGCGCGCATCGCGACGAAGCGTCATCTTCTCGAGTTCGTCCAGATGCTCGAGACGAGGCGGGCCGAGCTCGGTCTCTCCAGGTCAGCCATCGCGCGGCAGTTGGGCGTGACTCAACCGACGATTTCCCGGCTGTTCTCCGGTCACGTCCAGAATATCGAGTTGAAGACGATGGTGCGGGTGGCGGAGGTGCTGGACTCGGACCTGAAGTTGGTGATCGAGCCACGACCGCCCTTGCGCTCCGGCGCGTAAACGCGCGCCGCGCACCTCCGCCGGAGGCTTGCCGCGGTCCTTGACGGCGTCGGCTATCCGGACTTCCCGCCCCGCCAGCGACTCAGGGAGCCGGGGCCTCGCCAATCCGGTATAGCTTCGACCGCGTCCGGATGAACAGGCTGCCGTGGGCGATGGCCGGCGTGGCCATCGTGAAGTCGCCGAGCGGGTTGCGGCCGACGACCTCGAACGTCCCGCCAGCGCGGATCACGTAGGTGTCGCCGTCCTCGCTCAGCGCGAAGATCCGGTCGTCGTAGGCCCAGGGCGATGCGGTGAATGCGGCGCCGACGGCGATCCGCTGCCGGGAGTAGACCTCCTCGCCCGTCCGCGCGTCGTGGGCGGTGAAGAACCCCCGGTCGAGGAGCGTGTACAGCACGTCGCCGTAGAGGATCTGCGACGGGTTGTAGGGAGCGGCCTGCGGCTGCGACCACGCGATGAACTCGTTGGCCGTCTCGGACCCGCGAAGCGAGATGTCGCCGCTGGCGCCGGGGCGGATGGCGTAGACGGGACGCTGCTGGTCGCCGAGGTACCCCGAGCCGATATAGAGCAGGCCGAACTCGGCGAAGGGCGTGGGAACGGTGATCGACGACATGCCGGCGAGCTCCCACAGCAGGTCGCCGTCGAGGCCGTAGGAGCGCACGCGGTCGGTCCCGGTCGTGACGATTTCGGTCCGCTGATCGTTCTCCCAGACGAAGGGGGTCGACCAGTTGGTGCCTTCGTCCCGCGCGATGCGCCAGACCTCGTTGCCGGTCTCCGCCGCGAGGGCGAGCAGGTACGACTGCTCGTCGTTGTCGTTCACGATGTAGAGGCGGCCGTCGTGGAGCACCGGCGACGCGGCCGTGCCCCACTCCAGGCGGGTGGCCGCGGGCTCGACGTCGCGCGACCAGCGCAGCCCGCCGTCCGCCGCGTCCAGAGAGAAGACGCCGAGGTTGCCGAAGTAGACGAACAGCGAGTCGCCGTCGGTCACCGGGGTCTCGGTCGCCAGGGTGTTCTTCATGTGGTAGCCGCCGGCCGGCGTCCCGCGGTGCACCTCGCGCTCCCACCGCACGGCGCCGGTGTCGACATCGAGCGCGTAGACGAGCCACCGGTGCTCCGCCGTCGAGGGGGCCCAGGTCTCGCGCCCGCGGTAGAGGCCGCCCAGCGGCTCCTCGATCGGCCCTGCGCTGACGACGGTCGTAACGTAGACGGTGTCGTCCCAGACGACCGGCGAGCTCCAGCCGAGGCCCGGCACGTCGGCGGCCCAGGCGACGTTCTCGGTGGTGCTCCAGCTCGTCGGCAGGCCGGAAGCCTCGGAGACGCCCCGGGCGTCCGGCCCCCGGAACTGGGGCCATCGATCCTGGGCGGCGGCGGGTGCGCACAGGACCACGGCGAGCAGCATCGCGAGCGTGTATCGACTCATCTGATTCCCCTTCGTGTTCGTCACGGCCGGTCCCTCACCCCGGGGCCCCGCAGCCCGACCGACGGGCCGGAAGCTGACGGACCCGAGAGCGTTCGAGCAGCCGTCCCGGGCCAGGGGACCACGCGCCCCCGGGTGATGACGGCAAGGCCGGGACGAGCCCGCCCAGCGTCGCTTCGGTTCCGCTGAGCGCCCGACCAACCCTCCCGGAGTCCGCGCCTTCCACGGCGCAGGCTCCTGCCGGGATCATGGCCGCGGACCGGCGTCGGGCCCCACCCGCTGTATGTTCAGGCGCCGGGCGCCGGCGAGAATGCCGGCCAGGCCGATATTGCCTTCATGGCAGGCGTACTCGAACAACGGATCGTCGGTGCGGCGCAGCGGCATGCGCGCGGTCCACGGCCGCGTAAAGCCGTTCGGATCGTCGACGGTGAACTCGTACATCACCGTGTCCGCGTCCACGCGTCGAAACCGCTCCACCAGCGTGGTGTCGCGACTCGAGCCGCCGAGGCTGGTCTCGCGCAGGAAGTGCGCCGTGTCGACCACCAGTGTGTCGCCGTCCCAGCGTCCGCGAGAGTCCCCCGAGTATTGGGCGAGGGGGACGTGGGGACGGCCGTCGAGCGGGATGATGCGCGCGTTGTGCACCATCTCGTTCACGATCACGACGTGGTCCGGCGTCTGCAGAATCAGCACGTTGTTGTTGTACGCGCTGGACACCATCGGCGGACCGGCGTTGAACCCCAGGAGGCATCGGTCGGAAAGGCTGCGATCGGTGTAGGAGTCGGCGAATCCGTTTCTGATGTTCGTCGTCCGGACCCGCGCCTCGGCCTGAAACGCCTCGCGGTAGGGGATGCGGCCGTCCGGGGGGTCCACGATCAGCGACGTGCGCTTGTCCCGGGTCAGCTCGATGCCGCGCTCGTACCAGAACTCGTTGTAGCCGCCGACACCGCCCTCCGCGAGCGACTGATAGCGCACGCCCGGCGCGCGGACGGTGAGGTCCTGCGCGTCGCGATTCAACTCGCGGCGCCGCGACGCCTCGTAAACGGCCGCCTGCTCCGCCGTGAGCGTCTCCCGGCCCGCCAGGAGCGCCGACGCGCCGGCGTCGATGACCGGACGCTGAAGCGGGGTCAGCGTCCGGAACGTGAACAGCCCCTGGATGTCGGGATCGCCGTGCGCGGTGCGCGGCGCGGACTGCCCCATCGCCGGTGTGGACAGCGCGAGGCAGACAAGGGCCAGGAGCCCGTTGCGGGAAGCGTTGAACATCGCCGCATTCTACCAGCCCGCGGGCCAGCGGGCGGCGGCATCCGTTGCGCGTCATCCCGTCGGGACGGCGCGACCTCCCGGTGGGAGGTCATCGGTCGGCCACCGGCCGTTCGGGCGGCCGAACTGGTCGAGCACACCGCGCAGGTGCTCGATGGATCGCGCTCCCTCACCCCCAGAATCCGGCGACCCGCTCGATGACCCAGAAGCTGGCGACGCTGCCCAGGCCGTACGCGGCAGCGTGATCGAGCCGGGCGCGCCGCGCCTGCGTGCCGAGGAGCCGGTAGGCGCCCCACAGCACGCCGCCGCATGCGGCGGCGAACGCGATCTGTCCGAGCTCGATGCCCAGGTTGAAGAGCAGCAGCGTCATGGGGACGTCGCGGCCCGCCAACCCGGTGTCGAGCAGGGCGCCGGCGAAGCCGAACCCGTGCATGAGCCCGAACGCGAAGGCCATGGTCCACGGTTTCGCTGAACCCATCCTCGCGTCGTCGCGACGCAGGATCTCGTACGCCAAGTAGACGATCGACAGGGCGATGAACGCCTCGACGGGCGGGCCCGGCACGCGCACCACTTCGAGGACCGTCATCCCGAGGGTGATGGAGTGCGCGATGGTGAACGCGGTGATGGTGGCGACGAGGCGGCGCCACCCGCGCACGAGCAGGATCATGCCGGCGACGAACAGGAGGTGGTCGACGCCGCCCAGGATGTGCCCGACGCCGAGCGCCAGCCGGTCCCAGACGCCCGCCGTGCCCGGGCTCAACGGGATCTCGGTCAGCGCGCCCGACGCCACTCGCGTCAGCCGGTTGCCGTGCTCGTCCTCGACCCGCACCAGGACGTCGACGAAGCCGCCCGCGAGACCCGCGAGGCCCATCACCGGCGCGGCCTCGGTCACGTCGCAGAAGAACCTTTGCTCGACGACGAGGCTGTCTGCCTGTCGGAAGCGGTGGTCGGGGCCCCGGGGCGCGCAGGTCGCGGGCAGCCGCACCTCGATCGGCCACGCCGTCGCCCCCGTCACCGGGATCTTCAGCACCGACACGAAGTCGCCGGGCCCCAGCGCGCGCACCTCCAGGAACGCCAGGCGCGTCTCGTGGCCGTGGGCCGGCGATACCAGCGACCACAGCGCCATCGCCGTCAACACGCGCGCCGCGGTCCTCATGGTTGCACCAGGTCGCCGATGGCGTCCAACGGCGCCACCTCGACCTCGTAGCGGGCGCGCATCTCGGCGTAGCGCTCGGACTCGCGCGTGGCGACGTGGTCGCGGCGCCAGTCTTCGACCACGGTCTCGCGCACCTCGCTCAGCGTCCGCCGGCGTCCCTCGCGGTAGGCGTCCACCCGCACGACGTGCACCCCGTACGCCGAGTGGACCGGTCCGAACCACTCTTGGCGCGAAAGGGAGCGGCCCGCGTGCTCGACCACTACGTCGCGAAACGCGGTACCGAAGATCCGCTCCAGGCGGTCGGCGTCCTCCAGCGTCAGGGTCTTGGCCGCGTGGAAGCTGTCGTCGTCGACGGCCGCGCCGGCGACCAGGGCTTCGAGCGCGCGGCGGGCGTCGGCTTCGGCCGAGTCGCCCCGTCGGTCGCGGCTGAAGAACCGGTGGGTCAGGGTCAGTCCGGCGGGTTCGACATACCGGTCGGCGTGCGACTCGAAGTACTGCCGGAGGTCGTCAGCGCCCGGCTCCGCCGTCGCCGCGACGTCGTTCAGCGCCATCTCGAGCTTCTCCGCGAGCCGGCGGCGGACGAGGACGTCGTTCTCGTCGAGGTCGAGGTCGAGGGCTTCGCGGTAGAGGACCTCCTCGCGCACGCGGTCCACGACGAGCCGCGTCAGCTCGTCGCGGGTCGGCGGACGCCTCCACTGGGCCTGCCACCGGGCGGCCAGGGCCTCCAGCTCGTACCGGTCGATGACGATGCGGCGGTCGTCGGTCGGCGCTCCGCCCCCGACCAGTGCGTACAGGACGAAGAGGCCGGCCCCGGCCGCGAAGAACCGGGTCAGGGGCTCACGCCAGAACCGCCGCCACGGGGATGAGTTCATGGAGCGTTCCGCATGGCTTTGCTCGCCGACCGAACACGTTGTTCTGAGCGGTCTTGGAGCAATGCCGCCTACGCCACACGACCGCGGCCGTGCGTCGATCCGTCCAGCGGGGCCTCAACCGCGCCCGCGGTTCCATAGCACCCGCCGGGGCGGGTCAACGACAGGGCGGCAAGTCGGATCCGCGACAGTCCACAGGAAGACTGTCCTGGAAAGGGCCCTTCCGTCCGGCCGGCAACGCACCGGTGACCGTCGAGGGCATGGGGCAACGGCATGGGCGGCGTTCATGCAGGGCGGTTCACTAGTTGTCCGGCATGTACCAGATCGGCGACGTGTACGCGCGCTCCTGCAGCGTCGGCATCACGTCGCCGCGCGGGGGGAGGCCGGCCGCCGCGGTGTCGTAGGTCGACCAGCGCGGGGTGGGGATCTCGATCACCCTCGCGTAGTAGACCGCGTGTACGTCCGGGTCGAAGTCGGGGTCCCGCCAGACGGCCTCGAGCGACGCCGCGCCGATGTCGTTGGTGTAGGTGGCCCGCATGACGTCGACGGTGTTGCCGACCGGCGGCGCCTTGCCGGTGGGGCCGACCCGCCGGCCGTCGGACAGCGCGACATCGTGGATGCGCTCGAACGTCTCGCCCCCCGCGGTCCAGCCCTTGATGACCTGGATGCGGTCGAGGTTGGCCGCCACCGGGTCCTTCGCGGCCCGGATGACGAACACCGGCGCCTCGCCCTCGGCCCCGCGCAGCACCCCGCCCATCGGGACGCCGCCGGCATACCCCCGCGCGACCCAGTCGTCGCCGTCCAGCACGTCGTCGGCGTAGTCCCAGCCCCCGAAGAAGCGCACCGTGATGCGGGTCCCGGTAGTGGCATAGGTCTCGCGGCGTCGGAACGCCGCGTACAGCTCCTCGCGGGTGTTCTCGTTGGCCCACGCCGCGGTGAGGCCGGCGGCGCTGCGCGCGACGAACGGCAGCCGGCTCCAGGTGTTGGTGACGAGCCGATCCTCGAGGGTCCCGTCGACCAGGTCGCCGGACAGGCTCGTCATGTTGTCCTCTTCCACCGCCGACGTGCCCGAGTGGAAGTCGGTCGCGCCGACGAAGCCGAACTGGTACGGGTTGAACCCCCGCTCGGCCTGCATCCGCACCCCGTTGACGAGCGCCTCGCGCGCGTAGCTGCCGGGCACGAGCCCGTCGACGCGGACCACCCCGGCGCGGGGGCCGTCCCCGCCGATGGGGCGGTTCGCGAGGAGGAGCTCCGGGAACAGCTCGAAGTCGGCGAACTCGTCGTTCGGCGACAGCACCGGGTGCGTCTCGGACGTGCCCTTGGCCTGGGTGATCTCCACCACCGGCTCGTTGCGCAGGCGCTGGGCGGCGTAGTCGGCGGTCATCGGCGCCCCCGCGAAGTCGACCAGCGCGAACATCTTGCCGTTGCTGACGTTCGAGTTGTGGGGAATCGCCAGCGCCTCGACGCCCCGGGCGCGCTGCGCGTCCAGGAAGTCCCAGAGGTCTTCCGGGTTGTCGGAATCGAGCCGCGAGAACGGGAACGGCAGGTCGTCGGTGCCCGCGAAGATCACGTTGCGGTGCAGGTTGCCCTCGCGCGTGCCGACCGTCCATTCGTAGGCGGCGAACGTGGTGAACTCGCCCGGGGCGTAGTGCCTGACCGCGGCCGCGACGATGTCCGCCCACACCGCGCGCCCGAGGTCCGGCGGAGGATTGGGCCCCGCCTGCCGGCGGCCGAGGTTCTCGGCGTGGTCGGTCACCGCGAGGAAGTCGAGCGGGGTCCGGAGCTGAATCTCGATGCCGCCCACGTGCGGCACCGCCTCGCCCTTGGCGTAGCGGTAGGCGTCGTCGGGCGTGCGCGTCGTGCCGAACGACGAGGCGTCGTTCGAGTAGCGCGTGTGCAGGTGCAGGTCGCCGAAGTAGACGTTCTCCGACACGGCCGGGCCCTGGGCCGCGACGCCCGCCGCGAGCAACGTCACCGGCCACAGCTTCGCGGTGACTCTCCTCATGCTCTCTCGCTCCCGTCGACGGCAACGGCCTGGTTCTTCGATCCGATTCGCGCCATCGTAATCCGCACCGAAGGGTCCGGCAAGATCAAACGGATACGCGGAAAGGCGCATTGCGGACTACTCGGCCCGGAGCGCCGTCATCGGGTCGGTGCGGCAGGCGCGCCGGGCCGGACCGAGGCTGGCGAGCACCCCCACCACGGCCAGCAGCAGCACGGCCCCGGCGAACGCGGCCGGCTCGGTGGGGCTCACGCCGTAGAGAAAGCTGCTGACGAGCCGGCTCAAGGCCAACGACGCCGCGGTGCCGACGACCAGTCCTGTCGTCACCCAGCGCAGGCTGTGGCCGACGACCAGGCGCGTCACCGCGGCCGTGGTCGCCCCGAGCGCGATGCGGACGCCGATCTCGGGCGTGCGCTGGCGCACGAGATAGAGCAGCACCCCGGTGATGCCGATGGCGGCGAGGGCGAGCGTCATCAGGCCGAGCACGCCGACGAGCACGCCCGCCGCCGACACCGGCAGCACCGACCACCCCGTCAACGAGTCCAGTCGGCTCTCCCCGCTCGTCGGCACGTTGGGATCGACCCGGTCGAGCACGCCGCGGACCAGGGGCAGCAACGCGAGCGGATCGCCCGCGCCCCGGGTCGCCAGCACCGTGACCTGTTGGGGGCTCGACTGCAGCAACGGAAAGTAGGCGAACGGGGTCGTCGCCTCGCCGACGCGTGCATAGGCGGCGTTGGCGACCACGCCCACCACCGTCACCTCCGTCTCGGAGAGCGGGAACGGGCCCTGCAGCCGGCGCAGCCGGCGTCCCAGCGGGCTCTCGCCCGGCCAGAACCGGTCGGCCAGGGTCTCGTCGACCACCATCACCTCCGGCGCCCCCGGACCATCGGCGAGGGTGAAGTCGCGGCCGGCGAGCAGCGGGATGCCCAGGGTGCGGAAGTAGCCGGGGGTCACGCGGTTCGTTCGGGATCTCGGCGTCGAGCGCGCCGCCAGGGCGGCTCGCGACGGGATCTCCTCGCCCGGCCCGAGCAGGAGCTGGGCGCGGCTCGTCATCGTCAGGGGGACTATCTCGACCGCGCTCGCCGTCACCCCGGGCAGGCCGGGCAGCTCGGCCGCCAGCGCCTGGTAGAAGGACCGCCGCCGCGTGTCGTCGTACCCCGCGGCGCCGGGCGTGACGCTCACCGCCAGCACCGGCGCGGGGTCGAACCCGAGGTCGGCGTCGGCGGCGTTCCGCCAGCTCTGCAGCAGCAGCCCGGCCGCGGTCAGCAGCACGACCGACAGGGCGAGCTGGGCGGTGACGAGCAGGGCGCGCGCGCGCGACAGGGGGAGCGGCACGGCCTCTCGTCCCGCGGTCGGACGGGACGCGGCCCGCGTGGTCTGCCAGGCGGGGACGAGGCCGAACGTCAGCACCGCCAGCCCCGCCGTGGTCGCGGCGAAGGCGAAGACCCGCCAGTCGAACCCCACGTCGACCGCCAGGGCGTCCACCCCGGGAACCGGCGGGTCGATTGCGAGCAGGAGCCCCGCCGCCCACCGGGCCAGCACCAGGCCGGCGCCCGTCCCCACCAGGGTCAGCAGC
This sequence comes from Vicinamibacterales bacterium, assembly GCA_965207615.1. Lineage (GTDB taxonomy): Bacteria > Acidobacteriota > Vicinamibacteria > Vicinamibacterales > UBA8438 > JAJEEA01. Next base: position 3,263,475 of record CBDBMZ010000003.1, on the reverse strand, counting down.
AGGCTCTCGGTCACGAGCTGCCGCACCACGCGTCCCCGGCCGGCCCCCAGCGCCAGACGGACCCCGATCTCCTGCCCCCGCGCCGTCGATCGGGCGAGCAGCAGGCTGGCCAGGTTGAAGCAGGCCGCGAGCAGGGCCAGGGTGACCAGCCCGAGCAGCGGGAACACGAGCGGCGCAATCGCTCCGAACGCCGGCGATCGGCCCGTGGTCGGGTACGTCGTCATCGTCCTGAAGATGTGGCGGTCCGGATCGGCGGCGGAGAAACGGTCGCGCAGCGTGGCGACCTCGGCGGCCACGGCGGCGTCGCTCGCGTCTGCGGTCCGCCGGGCGATCACGTGCAACGAATCCTCGCCGTCGCTGGCGGTCGTCACCGGAACCCAGAGGTCGAACCCGAGCGGGGTCAGGATGCCGCTGAACCCCGGCGGCGCCACCCCCACCACCTCGAACATCCGGCCGTTGAGCTGAACCGCGCTACCGATGACGCCCGGGTCGGCGTCGAAGCGGCGCTGCCACAGGTCGTGCCCCAGCACCACCACCTCGCGCGCGTCGGTGCCGGTCACGTCGGACGAGGCCACCAGCCGGCCCAGCCAGGGTTGGATGCCGAGCACCTCGAAGTGGTTGCCGGTCACCGCGGCTCCGGGAACCACGCGCACGCCGTCGCCGAACCGGACGCTCATCACCATCCCCTCGAACCCGGACAGCCCCGTCACCGTGGTCATCGCGTCCCGATAGTCGCGATAGACCTCGTAGGGGATGTTCGCGCTGTCGTTGCCGTAGATCCAGACGAGCCGGTCGGGCTGATGGACCGGAAGCGGCTTGAGCAGCACCGCGTTCGCCACGCTGAACAGCGCCGTGTTGGCGCCGGTCGCCAGGGCCAGCACCAGCACCGCGAGGGCCGAGAAGCGCCAGTGCTTGGCCAGCAGCCGGGCGGCGAGCCGCAGGTCCAGCCGCAGGTCGTCGAGCCAGGCCCAGCGCCAGGCGGCCCGCATGTCCTCGGCGATGAGCGGCCGGTTGCCGAGGCGGATCCTGGCCCGCCGGGCCGCCTCCTCCGCCTCCATGCCGGCCGCGCGGTTCTGGGCGATCTCGAGCTCCAGATGGAGCCGCAGCTCCTTGTCCAGGTCCGCGTCCGTCGGACGACGGGTCCACGACGTCACCGTGCGCCAGGCGCGTGATAGCCACGACATCGACGGTCCCTCCCCTGCATTGGCCGGCAGAGTCGCGCCGGCGCCCCGGTAGCCTGCCTATGAGACGAACGCAGGCCGGGACAAAAGGTTCGCCGGTGGGGTCGAAGCCTGGCGATGCGGCAGGCAGCGGGTGGTGGAACCCCGCGTGGCACCGCGCCCGGAGGACGCCAGCGGACCGCCGAGGGAGCCTGCCGGCTGAATGCGCCCGCGGGCAACGAACGAACAAGGCGTGGGGAGGGCGCACAAGGGGCAGATCCCGACCGCGGACTGTTGGGGCAGTGCGGCGGAACAACGAAGTCAGGCAGGATGCCTCGCCGCTCGAATTGCTGCGGAGTCGCGATGGACGACTGGCCGAACGCTGGGCTGCTCCGGCAGCCCTTGGCGAAACCCTCACGTTGCGCCGCTCGAACGCAGCGGGGACTCTCGCCACGGACTGCCAGGCTGCCGGTCGTCAGTCTTTGCCCTGGTCGTCGCCGCGCTCTTCCCCGGGCTGGTTGAAGTAGTCGCTCTTGTGCGGGTAGTCGTCGCCCACGACCCCGCCCTTACGCCCCTCCGCCGACGGCACGACCCAGTCGCAGCCCGGCGTGTTCTCCGGTCCCGCGAGCCAGCAGTCGACGAGCTCCTGGTAGTCGTCGGCCATGCTGCCTGGGGCGTGCGGGGGCATGAAGCTGTTCACCTCGAGTTGAGCTCGCTCGAAGATCTGCGAGATCTCCATCGGGGCGCTGTGGCAGCCGAGGCAGCGGTTGCCCTCGATGTGGATGGTGCGCATGTCCCAGCCGGAGCCGCCGACCACGTAGTAGGGCACGTCCCGGCCCGTGATCTCGGGCATGACGGGGCGGCCCGGGTCGTCGGGGTCGCGGGCGCTGTCCATGAAGGGGTCGTGAATGAACGGGCCCGACTGGTGGCACTGGACGCACTGCACCACGTCGGGCTCGCCGTCCCGGTTCATGTCGGCCGGCGGGGGCGGCATGAAGGCGTCGTTGAAGTCGGGATCGTCGGGGCCCGGCATCTGGCCCACCATGCGGTGCCCGTCGAACGAGACCCACGGCCTCTGGTCCTGGATCTCGGCGTTCGCGGGATGGTCCTCGGGCAGCGACCTCCGGCCGTCGGCGGCCTCGAAGAAGCAGGTCGCGCCCGACCGGCGGTTGTAGCCGATCATCTGCACCGAGCCCCAGCCGTGGCGCTCGAGGTTCTCCGGGCCCACCGAGCGGCAGAAGTACACCCACGAGACGTGGGGCAGGGGATTGCCTGCGGCGTCGCGCCCCTCCACGTGTCCGAGGCGCGAGCCCGGCGAGCAGCCGCCCCGCAGCCCGTCCGGGTTGTCGCAGGCGTGGTTGCCGGGATCCTCGAACACCTCGATGCCGTTGACGGTGATGGGAATCAGGACCCCGTCGTCGCAGGCGATCTTCGGAACGCGCCCGAGCTCGGGTTCGCACATGGCGGCGTACTCGGTCGCCAGGAAGGGCATCGGTGCGCCGGAACCGGGTGCTGCCGCCGCGGGCGTCTGCTCCGCGGCGCAGGACGCCGCTCCGGCCGCCTCGAGCTCGACGCTCAGCCCTGTCCCGGTCTCGGGGGGCGACGCGCCGCCGGCCGATGACAGCAGGGCCAAGGCGACCAGGAGCAGGGAACAGCAGGCGAGGCGTGATGTGAGAGACATGGTGAGATTATCGCACCGCGGACGTAATGGCTTGTCCGGCAACCGAGCGGCGATGGTCCGTATCGGCGCCCTCCCGGTCATCCTGCCCTGTCCCTCGCTCCCGACCCTTGCCGGCCTGGAACCCCGCCCCGCCCGAGTGATGGCGCTCGACGGCACTGAATGCCCCATCCCCGGGCGGGTCGGCCGCGGCTGGTGCCTTGCGTGGGCGTGTCGTGGCGACGCAGAGTTGGTGGCAGCGCCGAGTTCGCGCGAGCCGCCGGGGACCGCCGGGCCGGCATTGCACTCGTGGTCCGGCCCCCGGCGGTAGCGAGGACACGCGACAACCAAGTGGTTTCAGAAATCCTGCCAGCGGGCGGTGACGGCGGTAAGACACAGGGCCGCGGCGACGATCGAGGCGAGGATCCACGCGACGCTCCACGGGGCCGCCTCACCTGCCATGACCATGACCGCCAGCGTCGCGGGCATCCAGCTGTCCGTCGGAACGGCCATCAAGAACGCGAGAAACCCAGCGTAGTACGCCGCAACCGACAGCCATTCACTCCAGAGCCACAGCAGGACGCCGAAGACCGCCTGCAGCGCCACCGCGAGCATTCCGGCGACGACACTGGTCGCCGCCATCGCACCGAGCGGGACGCCCCCGCCGGTCGCCAGCAGAGTCCCGGTGCCGGCGGCCAGCAAGGCGGTGAACAGCGCGGCCGTGGCCGCGGCGCCGACGACGAAGCGCGTCCAGATCAACGTGAACCGGCCGGCGGGCAGCGTGAGCGTGTAGTACAGGGACGGGTGGCGCATCCGAAAGCTGGCGACGTCAACAGTCCGAACGCCGTTGCCCCAAAGCCCGGGGCTGCCGAGCAGCACGAACATGGACAACCCGATGTGGATCGCGACCCAATCGTGTTCGGGCGGCAGGCCGATACCGGCGAGTAGCGTGAGCAGCGCCACCGCCACGGGAAACAGGCAGAGCAGCGCCACGGCGATGCCGCCGATCGTCACGGCGAGGCGAATCTCCAGCCAGTGTCGGTACCAGATGGCGCGCGTCATCGCGACTCCTTCAAGCACTTCTCGGGACCGGATCGACAAGGTTGCCAAACTGCGCTCAGGCGCAGTCCGGTGCAGGCGGGTTGTCGCTCGCCGCACACGGCAAGGCAATCTCCGTCATCGTCCTCAGTGCTCCTTGACCGACGCCACGTACACCGTGAATGCGACGGCCGCAGGGATGACGATCAGGCAGGCGATCAGCGGGATCCATGGCGCATCGCCGCGAGCCGGGCCGGCCACGATGTAGTGAATGGGGCGCATCGCCGCCACGTACAGCACCAGGTACGCCAACCAGATCCAGCGGTAGCCGAGTAGCGTCACGAGCGCACCCACGACCGCGAGCAGGGCCGCCGCTGGCGGGACGGCGAGCGCAAGGGACTGCGCCACGGGGACGAGCGGGATGCTGTGTCCCCGTGCGAGCAGGACGGCGCCGCCCGCGGCGGACAGCAGCACGCCAACAAGCACGATAGCCGCGAGCGCCGCAGCCAGGCGCGTACAGATCAGGCGGGTGCGCGAGACCGGCAAGGTCAGGGTGTAGGCCACGGCGGCGCCGGACGGCCGGAGCAGGGAGTCGAACCCGGCGCCGGCCAGGACCAACGTCGCAGCGAAGATGAAGTAGGGGGTGCGTCCGGCGAACTCGGCCCAGACCAGCACCCGGTCGCCGATGGTCTGTGCCAGTCGCGTTTCGGTCAGGGTCTGGCCGAATTCCAGCAAACGAAACGAACCGGTGGCGGTCAGCACCATCAACATCGACAGGCCGGCCATGGTGAGCAGGCCGGTCCGCAGCTCGAGCCAATGTCGGTACCAGATCATCGCGGGTCCATCCGTTCGAGGAAGATCTCCCTGAGCGTCGCCGGCTCCGAGTCCAGCACCGCGATGCCGGAGCCAGCCAGCAGCGAGCTCAGCGTATCGGTGTCGTGAGGCGAGTACCCGGTCAGAACGCGTCCGTCGCGCCGCCAGCCGGCCACCGGGGGCGGCAGCGCCGTGTCGGCGCTGTCGGCCACGCAGCGCACGCGCCGGCAGCGGCGCCTGATCTCGTCGATGCCGCCCTCGGCCACGCACTCGCCGCGCCTGATCATCACGAGGTGGTCGGCGATGCGCTCCACTTCCGGCAGCTGGTGCGACGAGAAGAACACGGTGGCGCGGTGCTCGGCCACCTGCTCGACCAGCAGCCGCAGGGTCTGCTCGATGCCGATCGGGTCGAGGCCGTCGGTCGGCTCGTCGAGCACCAGCAACTCGGCGCGGCGGCAGACCGCGAGCAGCAGCGCGAGCTTCGTCCGCACGCCCTTCGACAGCTTGCGGCACTTCATGCCCAGCGGGATCTCGAACTCGTCGACGAGCCGGCGCTCCAGCTCGTGGTCCCAGTCGGGGTAGAAGCCGCGCGTGAGGCGCACCATCTCGCCGGCGCGGGCGAACGGGTAGAGGTCCTTCACCTCGGGCACGAAGGCGACGCGCCGGAAGATCTCGTGTGACGTGCCGGCGGGCACCCCCAGCACCGCGGCCTTCCCGCTCCCGGCGCGCGCCAGACCCATCAGGATGCGCAGCGTCGTCGTCTTGCCGGCGCCGTTCGGTCCCAGGAATCCGCAGATGGCCCCGCGTGGCACCGAGAACGTGAGCCCGCGGGGGCCGTACCACTTCGTCAGCGCGTCGACGCGAATGGCTGGATCGTTCATTGCCTGCGGGCCTCCCGGCCGGTCTCGGCCAGCTCCGATTCGAACAGCCTCCGGATGGCGCCGTCGTCGAGGCCCGCCGCCCGCAGCGACGCCACCGTGCGGCTGACCGCGGCACGGCCTTCGCGGACCGCCCGTCGGTTCCCGTCGGTGGTCTCGGCCACGAACGCCCCGGCGCCGTGGCGCAGCACGATGAGCCCGGCGTGCTCCATCTCGCGGTAGGCCTTCGCCACCGTATTCGGGTTCATGACGAGCTGCTCGGCCAGTCTGCGCATGCCGGGGAGCTGATCGCCCGGCCGCAGCGCGCCCAGCTCGATCGCGTGCCGGACCTGCTCGATCAGTTGCAGGTACATCGGCACCCCGGATTGCGGATTGATGCGAAACACCGTCTACAGTGCTATTACTATGGTACTATTGACGTGGTGTCAAGAGGGAATGCCGGGCAGCGCCGGATTACAGCTCGTCGATCGCGCGGTCGACGAAGCCGGGGGTCTGGCGGCTGGCGAGACTTCGACCATCGCCGAGTGACGCGAACGCACGAGTGGGAACCGTGGGAATCCCGACGCCGCCCGGGCCGGCGGGGGAGTCGTGAGCCGCCGAACGAGACGTCATCCACGGCCTGGCGGACTTCCGCGGGTCGGATCAGGCGCCGGGCTTCCGTTGCTGGCCGGCGATGCGAGCGTCAGCACCCCGGCCGGCGCCACCCGCCGCCCGGGCGGCGTCCGACGTCCCCCGTCGGGCGATTGAAGCGGGCCGCGGCGTGCGGGTAGTCCGCCCCCACGACGCCGCCGTCGCAGTCGCCGGCCGGCGGAATCACCCAGTCGCAGCCGGGGGTGTTCTCGGGGCCGTTCTCCCAGCACGCGACGAGCTCGGCGTAGTCCGCCGCGAAGGCGCCGGGGGCGTGCGGCGGCATGTGCTCGTTGGGGTCCCAGTGGTCGCCCGTGTACTCCGCCAGGGTCTCCATGCCGATGCGGTGGCACCCGAGGCATCGGTTGCCCTCGATGTGGATGGTCCGCATGTCCCAGTCCTGCCCCCCCACGACGTAGTAGGGCGCGTTGGGGCCGGGGATGACGGGAAGCACCGGTTGGCGCGGGTCCTCGGGGAGGCGCGCGCTGTTGATCCAGGGATTGTGGTTGAAGGGGTCCGCCTGATGGCACTTCACGCACTGGACCCCCGGCACCGTGTAGGCCTCGTCGAACGCCGGATCGTCGGGCCCGGGGAGCACCCCGAGCAGCCGGTTGTTCTCGTCCACGTGGGTCCAGGGCCGGTTGTCGCCCGACTCGAAGAAGCAGGTCGCCCCGGTCTGGTAGTTGTAGCCGATCAACTGCACGGAATCGGGCATGTCGAAGCCCACCACGTCGTCCCGCCCGTCGTGTCGGCAGAAGCTCACCCACACCACGTCGGGCCGGGGCGTGCCGTCGGCGTTCCTCCCCTCGAAGCGCTGCAGGCTCGACCCGGGCATGCAGTCGCCGATCTGCAGGCTGGCCTTGTCGCACTCGTGCAGGCCGGGGTCCTCGAACACCTCCACGCCGCCGACGGTGATCGGAAGCAGCACGCCCGCGCCGCAGTCGACGGTGGGCGCGACGCCGAGCTCCAGCGCGCACATCGCGGCGTACTCCCGGGCGCCGGACGGCATGGGGCCGCAGGTCGTGCCCGGAATGCAGTCGTCCGCAGGGGGCTGGGGCGCGTGTTCCCCGGTCGCGCTCACCGCGAAGAGGGCCAACGTGCACAGCGCCGTCAGCCCGAGGTTGCGAGTGAGGTTCCTTCGAAATGGGGCCATTGTGCTCCTCGATCGGTCACAGTCTGCGTAACGAAGAATGCCCGCGCGCCGGGTCGAGGTCAAGGTCGAATCCGGCGGCCTCGGATCGGCGGCGTCTTGCGGGTCCACTCGATCGTACCGGCGAGGCCGGACATGCCGTCGGGATCGGCGCTCGATAGCGGGCCGTGATGTGGTCCTGGGCAACGCCGACGCTCGGGAGTGTGCCTCCGTGCGCATTCGTGTACGATCTTGCCTGTGCCGTCGCGCCACTGGAGCCGGTCGGAAGTGGAAGCCACTGTTCGGGGCTACTTGGACATGTTGGTTCTCGAACTGCGAGACGAACGGTTCAACAAGGCGAAGCGCAATCGGGACCTCCGTGAACAGCTCGATGGCCGGTCCAAGGGCGCAGTCGAGCGCAAGCACCAGAACATCAGTGCGATCCTGATTTCGTTGGGCTTTCCCTATATCGACGGCTACAAGCCGCTTGGACACGGACAGGACATGCTGCGGGAGGTGATTCACGAACAACTGCCGCCCTTGCGCGACTTGGTGGAGGCCGCTGTCGGGGAACCGCAAGATGACGTCTCGATCGAGGACGTCCTCCGTATTGGCGTCAACCCGCCCGACACCGGTCTGCCCTCGGTTGTCCGGGAGGAACCTGCTCGCTACGGAGTTGGCAGCATCGGTTCGCCAGCCACCAATTATCTCCAGAGGGAAGCTCTGAATCGGTCACTGGGGGATGCGGGAGAAGCGCTGGTAATGGAATACGAGCGCGCACGACTGCTGCGAGCTGGGAAGGATCGACTCGCGGGGAATGTCGAGCAGGTGTCGAAGACCGTCGGTGACCACGCCGGCTACGATATCCATTCTTATGACGTTACCGGCCATGACCGGTTTGTCGAAGTCAAGACGACCCGCTACGGGAAGCTCACGCCGTTCTACATCAGCGCGGGCGAAGTGCGGTTCTCCGGCGCGAACCTGCATGCCTACCGCCTCTACCGGCTCTTCAACTTCCGGAAGGGTCCCAAGCTTTTCATCTTGCCAGGAAACGTAACGCGGCATGTCCGGCTGAATGTCGCCAACTACCGGGCGCACTTCTGACGCTACGGCGGGTCTGGAGCAGGCGCTACCGCGCTTTGGTCGGGGAGCCGGACGAACTCGATGTCGCGCGCCTGGCCGGCCGACAGCGAAAAGCCGGTGACGGCGCCGCGCGCGCTCCTCCGGAACTCCAGCTCCACCCGGCGCGGGCCTGTCCAGGCGGGGAAGTCGATGCCGGTGAAGCGATCTCCGCCGGTGCGGATCAGGTCCAGCGGCGGCCAGCGCTCGATGCGGACGCGGAGCGCGCCGTCGTCGAGAGCGATGTGATGTCGCGCATCCAGCTCCTCGCTGTAGAAGCTGCCCTCGTAGTCTCCCGGGACGATCGGGGTCGGGGCCGCGGCGGCCTCGCCGGGCCGGCCGCGGCGGAGCCCCCGGGGGCGGCCCGGCGAGGCCGCGGGCTCGAGGTGATCCGCGAGGTAGAGATCGACGATGTCGTTTGCCAGCCGGCCCGGGTTCGCGTCGTCGCGATTGCAGAGCACCGCGACCGCGAGTTCGTGGTCTGGCAACCGCACGAGCCGCGCGCGGAAGCCCCAGGTGCTGCCGCCGTGGCCGTTCGTCGTCAGGCCCCGGTACTCGCCGAGGAAGAGCCCGCCGCCGTAGCCCAGCATCTCGCCGTCGGCGAGGGTGCCGGGAGCCAGCATCGTGGCGGTGAAGTCCGGACCGGCCACCCCGTCCGTGGCGAAAGCGCGGCTCCAGCGCAGCAGGTCTCCAACGGTGGTGTAGAGCTGGCCGTCGCCGGCGGTCGCGAAGCTGAAGTTGTGGACCATCCGGAACCGGCCGCCGGCCCCGGGGGCGTAGCCGGTCGCGCGGTGGGGCACGACCCGGTCGGCGTCCTCGTAGAGGAAGCTGGCGGCCATGCCCAGCGGGACGAAGATCCGCTCGCGGGCGAAGGTCCCGAAGCTCCGGCCCGAGACGCGCTCCACGATGGTGGCCAGCAGCATGTACCCGGTGTTGCTGTAGCTGTAGCGTTCGCCCGGCGGGTGGTTGAGGGCGCGCTGCCTGGCCATCAGCTCGACGATGTCGAGGTGGCTGATGGGCGCGTAGAACTCCCGGCCCGCCAGCGCCATCAGGTTCAGGTAGTCGCGCACGCCGCTGGTGTGATGCAGCAGGTGTTCGATGGTGATCGTCGGGCCGTAGTCGGGCAGCTCCGGCAGATGCTCCCGCACGTCGTCGCCGAGAGCCAGCGCGCCGTCCAGCGACAGCAGCACGATGCTCGCGGCCGTGAACTGCTTGGTGACAGATCCGACGTCGAAGACGGTGTCCGGGGTGATCGCGACCCCGTGGTCGAGGTTCGCGAGGCCGTACCCCCGTGCGTGGAGGACGTCGCCGCCACGCGCGACCCCAACCGCGCAGCCCGGGCCGGTGGCCGCGACCTGCTCGCGGACCAGCGCGTCGACCCGTTCTCCGGCCGCGGGGGGTGTGGGGCCGGCGTACGCCGCCAGGGACGCCATCAGCAGGGCCGTCGCTGCGGCCGCGCGCCTCTTCATCTTCATCGGGTTCCTCGGTCAGACAGCTCCGATTACTGCGCGCTCCGGTTGATTCGGTCGCGGCCCGCGCCTGGCCGCGGTCGAAGTCCCTTGCGGCGTCCACCGGGCCGGGACGAGTGGGGCCGCGGCCGGGGTGCGCCGCACGGTTGGGCCGGCGGATTGGCGGGTGCGAACCCCGGCACGATCTCCCTCGGGATCGCCCGCCCCACGAGCCGTTCGATGGCCGCGAGCTGCGGCCGTTCCTCCGGGGCCGCCAGCGAGATGGCGTGGCCGCTCGCGCCGGCCCGGCCCGTGCGCCCGATGCGGTGCACGTAGTCTTCCGGCACGGTCGGCAGGTCGTAGTTCACCACGTGGCTGATGCCGTCGACGTCGATCCCGCGGGCCGCGATGTCGGTGGCGACGAGGGTGTCGATGCGTCCGGCGCGGAAGCCGGCCAGCGCGCGCGTTCGGGCGCTCTGGCTCTTGTTCCCGTGAATGGCCGCGACCCGGCGCCCGGACCGGTCGAGACGCTTCGCCAACTGGTTGGCCCGTGCCTTCGTACGGGTGAAGACCAGAGTCTGCCCCATCTCCGGCTTTCGCAGCAGCCACGCGAGGAGCTCCTTCTTGCCGGTCGTCGCCACGGGGTGGACGATCTGGCTGACGGCGCCGACTGGCGTCGCGCGGCGCGCCACCTCCAGCATCGCCGGGTCTTTCGTCGTGTGCCGGATCAGGTCCTCGACCTCGTCCGGCATCGTGGCCGAGAAGAACAGGTTCTGGCGGGTCGCGGGGAGCGCGCCGAGGATCCGTCGCACGTCGGGCAGGAAGCCCATGTCGAGCATGCGGTCAGCCTCGTCGAGCACGACGGTCTCGACGTGACCGAGCTGCGCGTGTCCCTGGCGCAGATGGTCGAGCAGCCGCCCCGGCGTCGCGATCAGCAGGTCTAGCCCGCGTCGCAGGCGGCGGGTCTGCGGCTCGAGGCCCACGCCCCCGAAGACGGCGGCGCTGCGCAGGCGCAGGTGCGCCCCGTACTGCGCGGCCATCTCTCCGATCTGCGCCGCCAGCTCGCGGGTCGGCGTGACGACGAGCGCGCGCGGGCGCCGTGCCGGCGGCGCGGCGGCGAGCCGGTGCAGGATCGGGAGGAGAAAGGCGGCGGTCTTGCCGGTGCCGGTCTGGGCGCAGGCGATGAGGTCCCGTCCCTCGAGCGCCAGGGGGATGCCGCGTTCCTGTATCGGGGTGGGCGTGGTGTAGCCGGCGCCGCTGACGGCGCGAACGAGTTCCGGGCGGAGGCCCAGTTCGGCGAAGTTCATCTGTATCGGTGCTCACGGGCCCGCGCTCACCCTGCGCGGAGCCCCAGTGGTTGTCGCCCGCCTGCATGGGGCGGATATCGAGAGAATCCGGTGAGGAGGGAGCCTGGCGTCCGCCAAGCGATACCCGCTGCACTGAGCGGGGCTTCCGGGTGGAGAAAACCTGCTCGCGATTCAGCAATCATGGTAGCACGGGTGCGGACCGCGACGCGAGTGAAGGGTCCGGCGGCTCGCGAGGGGTCTCGATCGGGGGAGCTGTCGCACCTGATTCCGTGTCCGCGATGTCGCCGGCTTGCGGACGGGGGAGCGGCTCAAGTCGCCCGGGCCAACCAGATGCCTCCCGCCGCGGCGGCGAGCGCGAGCGCCGCGGTCAGGCAGACGACGGCGCGCGCCCGCCGGTAGTCGACGGCTGTTCCCGCGGGCGGGTCGACGGGGTCGCCGAGCCAGACATCGTTGACCAGTCGGCCCTGCAGCCGAATCGGGCCCGCGAGGCGACTCGCGAGGGCGCCGGCCATCGCCGCCTCGCTCCAGCCGGGGTTCGGTCCGGGCACCACGGCATGCTGCCGCCAACCCGTCGCGAGGGCCCCCCGGCCGGAGCAGCCGGGCACCGCCGCGGCGGCGAGCGCGATCAGGAGCCACGTCGCGCGGGCCGGCGCCGCCTGCACGGCGTCGTCGAGGCGCGCGCCGCACCACCCGAACCGCAGGTAGCGCGGCGTCCGGTAGCCGACCATCGAGTCCATGGTGCTGACGACCTTGCAGAGCACGAGGCCCGGCGCGCCCAGGACCGCGTACCAGGCGATGGGGGACACGACGCCGTCGACGAGGTTCTCGGCGAGGCTCTCGATGGCGGCGCGCCGGCAGGCGGCGGCGTCCATGCGGTCGACGTCGCGCCCGACCAGCCGCGCAACGGCCCGACGCGCCGCCGGCAGGTCTCCCGCGGTCGCGGCGCGGTCGACGGCGGCGCCGTGGGCGAGCAGGTCGCCGAGGGCGAGCAGGCTGTAGAGCAGGAACAGGTGCAGGGCGGCGCCGGCCGCCGGGTGCAGCCGTCCCGCGCCGAGCAGCGCGAGGGAGAGGCCGCCCACCCACAGGGCGCCGAGCAGCACTAACAGCAGGCAGCCGCCGACGCGGCCGTCGCACCCCGCGGCGCGCAGCATCCGTTCGCACGCGGCGAGCGATGCCCCCATCAGCCGCACGGGATGACCGCGGTAGACGGGATCGCCGAGCGCCCAGTCGAGCGCGGCCGCCGCCACGAGCAGGTCGGCGCGTGGGAGCAGCGGGCTCAGGTCCACTTGGCGCTCCAGCCGGCGGCGAGCGCGCGCAACACCAGCTCGACCGGATCGTCGGGCGCCTGCGCGAGCCGCGCGCGGAACGCGGGCCAGTCGAGGGGACGGGCGGCGAGCGCGCAGGCGAGGCACGCGGCCTGCTGGCGCAGCGCGTCGCCGGACGCGCTCGCGGGCAGCGTCCCGAACGCCGCGCGGTCGAGCACGGCCGCGAGCGCGTAGGCGGCGGCGGCGACACCGGGCTCGTAGAACACCGCGTTCCGGTTGCGGTCGAGCAGCGCGTACTGCTCGTCCGGCAGCAGCTCGGCCAGGCGCGCGAGCGCGCGCGGCTCGGTCACCCCGAAGCGCCCGAGGGCGTGGAACAGCCCGCGCGTCAGGGAGGGCTCGAGCCCGTTCTGCCAGCGCAGCGCCTCCTTGACCGCGTCCATCACGGCCCGGCCGATGAGCTCGCCGAGCTTGGCGTGGGGGCCGGTCGCGGTCCGCGGCGACCGTTGGGGATCGATCGGCGCGGCGAGGCAGAACTGGTCGGTGCCGGTCCCGGTGGCGATGGTGGGCGAGTACCGGCTGGGCGCGGCCAGCTCGGCCAGCGCTGCCGACTTCGCCTCGGTCAGCGTGACCGCGGCCCGCGTCTGGGCGGCCGGCGTGACCGGACAGTCGAGCAGCAGGATGATGTTGATCGTCCCGTCGCGGGGCGCCGTCCCGGTACCGGGAGTCTCGGCGACGTCGTCCTCGACCCGCCGCCAGCGCCCGTCCCCGCCCTCCGTCCAGCGGGCGGGGTCGCCAGCGCGGGCCGCGTTGCCGGCGACCCCGGCGGTGGCGAAGGCGTCCACGCGCAGCTCGTCGAAGTCGGCGGACCCGTGGGCCGCGCAGGCCATGTTGGCGGCGGTGCCCATGAGCGCCGTGCGGTCGGGAGGGACGCCGATCTCGGCGCAGGCCGCCGCGTGGTACGCCGCGGGCCCGAGCCGCTCGATGTGCTCGTAGCGGACGGCGTCGCCCGCCGCCTCGCAGCTCTGGTGGTTGACGAGAAAGGACACGTCCTCGCGCTGCCCGCCGCTCACGGCGGAAGTGCTGACGACGCGGTGCGGCGTCAACAGCTCGACGAGCAGGAAGCGCCCGGCCCGCCGGGCGGCGAACAGATCGGTCCGCAGGAGCACGTCGGACGCCGGGTGCCGTTCGGCCGCGGTCATCGATCGGCCGGTGGTGGAGCCCAGCGTCGCGGCGGCGCCGTCCCGGTTGCCGGGGAGCGGGCGGGCGTCGGAGCGGCAAGGCGTGACGACGAAGACCGGGGGCACGGGTGTCGGCGAAGCCTCGCGGCTCCGCGGAGCGGCGCGGTCGGACGGGGTGCGTCATCGGTCGCCGATGCCGGGCCCCGTCGCCGGATGGACGACGCCGTCACCACCGGGCACCGCAGCGTCGCGTCATCGGTTGCCGGCCCCGGGCTCGCTTGCCGGGAGACGCCGGGCCACGGGGCGCGCCCCGTGGCGGCCGGGCGGGGTCGGCCGCCGTCGATGCTCGTGCCTCGGCAGCGGGGCGAGGTGCTATACTGCCGGGCGACAGCTCTGCTCCCGACGATTCCGGGAAGTGGGTGAGAATCCCACACGGTCCCGCCACTGTAAGCGGGGAGCGGGCGGCACGCGGGCGCCGATGGGCGCCAGTCACTGTGCTGGGCGCGGCGAATGCGCCGCGGGAGCTTCGCGCCAGCGAGACTCCCAGGGCGGCCGGAAGGTCGCGCCGGCATGGGAAGACCTTGCCGTTCCGCGTTGATCCGCGAGTCAGGAGACCGATCGACGGGAGGGTCGCACAACCCCGCGGTCCGGCTTGCCGGACCGCCGATTTCGGCGCGTGGACACGCCGAGAGGAGGTTCCCGCCTGTCATGGTTCGTCGCAGTGCTTGCGTGCCGCTCGTCGCCCGGGTGACGAGCCGGCATCCCGCGAGTTGGTAATCGGACATTTCCATCGGTCGCCGTGGCCGCCGCATTCGCGGAAGGGCCGCCTGTGCGCCCGTCTCGTCCGCGCGGGGTGGAGACGGCCGGGCATCGGGCGGCCGCGATGCGCCGAGCGCGGCGCGCGACCCGGTGCGCTGCACATCATACGCGGAGCTGCGGCGGCCTGCCGGACGCGACAGGAGCGGCAGCGGAGACATCGACATGAGCATAGTCACCAAACACGGAGACCGCGGCGAGACGGGGCTGGTCGGCGGCGCGCGGGCCTCGAAGGCGTCGCTGCGCGTCGAGGCCTACGGGGCGGTCGACGAGCTGAACAGCCAGATCGGCCTCGCCCGCGCGATGTGCGAGGACGACGGGGTGGGTGAGCTGCTCAAGAGCATCCAGCGCGAGCTGTTCGCGGTCGGCGGCGAGCTGGCGACCCCCGTCCCCCGGCCCGGCCAGGCCCCCGCCGTCACCGCCGCGATGGTCGAGCGGCTCACGGCCGAGGTGCGGCGCGTCGAGGCGATCGAGGGCGTGCTCGGCGACTGGGCGATTCCCGGCGAACACGCCGCGTCGGCGGCCCTCGACATCGCGCGGGCGGTGTGCCGCCGGGCGGAGCGGCGGGTGGTGCAGCTCGCGGAGTCGGGCGAGGCGGTCGGCGCCGACCTGCTGGCGTACCTGAACCGCCTCTCCGACCTGCTGTGGATTCTCGGCCGGCAGATCGAGGTCGAGGCGGGCGCCGATGCGGCCCTGCGGACCGGGGAGGCGGGCGGCCCGAAGTGGTCGCGTGCGTGGTGACCCGATGAAGGTGAGCCGATGAAGCTGCCCATACCTTTGTCAACTCTGTCGCGCGGGCGGCTGCGGGCCCTGCTCGAGGTCGCCCTGTGCCTCGCCCTGCTGCTGGCCGGCTGGCTCTTGAGCGCCGACATGCGCGCCGGCCGGACCCTCTCCGGACAGGCCTCGGCCGCCCCGGCGGGGTTCCCGCGCACGGTGCGCGACCATGCCGGCGACGCGCTCCGGTTGCCGCGGCCGCCGTCGCGCATTGCGTCGCAGGCGCTGGTCAGCGACCACTTCCTGTTCGCCGTGGTGCCGCCGTCGCGCATCGCCGCGGTCAGCGCCGTCGCCCACGACCGGCGCTACAGCTACGTCGCGGACGTGGTGGACGAGATGGACGTCGCGGTGGCCGGCGATCCCGAGGCCCTCCTGCGACGCCGCCCCGACCTGCTGATCGCGTCGAACACGGCCCGCGCCGACTACGTGGCGCTGGCACGCGGCGCGGGCATCCCGACCTTCCGCCTGCTGACGGTGTTCGAGGACTTCTCGCAGATCGCCGAGGGTCTGGAGACCGTGGGCCGCCTCACCGGCGAGGAACGGGCGGCCGAGCGGGTCATCCGGCAGTTCCGGGACCGCATCACGGCGGCGGCGGCGCGGCGGCCCGCCGGGGCGCCGCGGCCGCGCGTGCTCGTCTACGTCGCCTTCTCCGGCACCTTCGGCGCGGGCTCGCTCTTCGACCACATCCTGACCGAGCTGGGGGCGGTGAACGTGGCGGCCGAGCAGGGCATCGGGCCGCACGGCGCCATCGGCAGCGAGCAGATCGCGGCCTGGAATCCAGACTGGATCATCGCCGACGCGCCGGCCGGCGAGGAGGCCGCCGTGCGGCGGCGCCTCCTCGACCATCCGGCGGTGGCGGTGACCGCGGCGGGCCGGGCCGGGCAGGTGCTGGTCATCGACCACCGGCAGTTCATCACCATGTCGCAGTACGCGGCGGGGCTGACCGAAACGGTGGCCGCCGCGCTGTATCCGGACGCGCCGTGACCGAGACCGCAAGCCGGCCGGGAGGCCGCGGCGCCGCTGTATCCGGACGCGTTGCGCCCGACACCGAACGCCGGCCGGGAGTCCGTGGCGCCGCTTGGGTCGGCCTCCCGCTGCTGGCGGCCTTGCTCGCGGCGGCGGCGGTGGCGGCGATCGCCATCGGCAGCACCGGCATCGCCTGGGGCACCGTCGTCCGCGTGCTCGCGTCGCGGGCCCTGCCGGCCGGCTGGATCGACCTGGGGGAGGTATCCGAGGCCGAGCAGGTCATCGTCTGGATCATCCGCACCCCGCGGGTGGTGGTCGCGGCGCTGGTGGGTGGCGCCCTCGCGGTGGCGGGGACGCAGATGCAGGGGCTGTTCCGCAACCCCCTCGCCGAGCCGAGCGTCATCGGCATCAGCCAGGGCGCGGCGCTGGGCGCCGTCGTCACGTTCGTCAGCGGGCTCGCGGCCGCGGCCGTTTTCTGGCTCCCGCTGTTCGCCTTCGCAGGTGCGCTGGCCGCGCTCGCCACCGTCTACGCTGTCGCCACCCGGGCCGGGCGCACGCCGATCGCGACGCTGTTGCTCGCGGGCATCGCCCTCGGGTCGCTGTCGACGGCCATCGCCACGCTGCTGATATCGCTGAGCGTCGTCAACTGGCAGGTCGCCAACGAGGTGGTCTTCTGGCTGATGGGCGGGCTCGACAACCGCACCTGGACCCACGTCTGGATGTGCCTGCCGCCGGTCACGCTGGGCGCGGTGGCCGCGCGCTGGCACACGCGCGACCTCGACCTGCTGCTTCTCGGCGAGGAGAGCGCGGCGAGCCTCGGCGTCGACGTCGAGCGGGTGCGCCGGACGATGCTGGCGACGGCGGCGATGCTGACCGGAGCGGCGGTCGCGGTGAGCGGCGTCATCGGCTTCGTCGGCCTGATCGTGCCGCACATGCTGCGGCTCGTGCTCGGACCGTCGCACCGCACCCTGCTCCCGGCCGCGATGCTCGGCGGCGCGCTCTTCCTGATCGTCTGCGACCTGCTCGCCCGCACCGTCAACCCGCCGACGGAGATCCGGCTCGGCATCATCACCGCCGCCTGCGGGGCGCCGTTCTTCCTCTACCTGCTGCGCCGGCAACGGGGAGGAACCGCCGTCCTATGAGCCTTCGGCTCGAGCACGCCAGCCTCCGCATCGGGGCCCGGCACCTCGTGCGCGACGTCAGCGTCGAGGCCGCGCCCGCGCGCATCACCGCGCTCATCGGTCCGAACGGGGCGGGCAAGTCGACGGCGCTGCGCCTGATGGCCGGGCTCTGGAGGCCGACCGGTGGCCGCGCCAGCCTCGATGCGACGGACCTGTCGCGGTTCTCGCGCCCGCTCCTGGCCCGGCGCATCAGCTTCGTGCCGCAGGACACGCACGTGGAGGTGCCGTTCACGGTGCGCGAGCTGGTGACGATGGGGCGCCATCCCCACCTGGGCCGGTTCGACGACCCCGGCCCCGCCGACGACGCGGCCGTCGCCGCCGCCATGTCGCGCGCGGACGTCGCGCACCTCGCCGACCGCCTCGTCACCGAGCTGTCGGGCGGCGAGCGCCGGCGCGCGGTCATCGCACGCAGCCTCGCCACCGGCTCCAACGTGATCCTCCTCGACGAGCCCACCGCCAACCTCGACGTCGACCACGTCATCGAGACCCTGACGCTGCTGCGCGAGCTGGCCGGGGGCGGGGCGACCATTGCCCTCGCGCTGCACGATCTCAACGTCGTCTCGCGCTGGGCCGACACCGTCGCGGTGCTGCAGGACGGGCGCCTGCGGGCGGCGGGCCCGCCGACGGACGTGCTCGACGACGACCTCGTGGCGTCGGTGTTCGGGGTGCGGGTGGAGCGGCTGAGCGCGGCCGACGGCCGGCCGGCCATGGTGTTCCACCGCCGGCGGGCAGTGGCCGGTTGAACGAACGGCGACCCTGCCGTTCCTGGCAGCCCGTGGTGGAACCCCGCGTTGCACCGCGCCCGGAGGGCGCCAGCGAACTGCCGAGGCGCCCGCCTGGCAAGGCGTGAGGAGGGCGCATATTGGGCATATGTAACCGACGAACAACGCAGCCGGCCGTCTGCGCCGGTCACGGCGCAGACGGCCGGTAGGCGTGGCTGGGCGGCAATCGGAGCCGAAGGCGACGCTTGCCGGGCGCAGGCGGGATGCATCGCTGCTCGAATGCCGCGGGGACTTCCACCACGGGCTGCTAGCGCGGCAACCGAAGGCTCAGCCCGGTGCCGACGAAGATATCGTCGGCGGGGCCGCGCAGCCCGCGGCCCACGGAGACGTCCAGTTGGAGGACATCGGTCAGCAGGAGCGTCAGCCCCCCGTCCGCGGACACCCCGGTCGCGACCTCGCTGGCGACCCGCCGGTCGCCGAAGACCTCGATGAACGCGCCCAGGCGATCCGTCACGCCGATGCCGAGGGCGAGCGAGTACACGACGGACGCGTCGCGGCCCGGTGAATCGGGCGAGGACTCCCACGCCGCCCCCGCGTTGTAGCCCAGCGACAGTCTCGGCGCGAGCTCGTGGGCGAAGGCGACGAGGAACGACGGGTCGGCGCCGCGGCTCGAGAACCCGTCGCCGCCGGTGGGAAGCGACAGGCCGCCGAGGAGCGCGAGCTCGGGCCGCCAGCCGTTCGCCTGCGGGATGAGGTTGACCTTGGCGCCGAGCTCGCTGTCGCCGGCGCCGCGGCGTCCTTCCGTCCCCAGGACGCCGGCGTGTCCGAGCCTGAGCTCGGCGCGCCTGCCGAAACCGATGCGGAACAGCGTGCCGGGCGCCGCGTGGCTGTCGACGTCCCTGTCACGGGTGAACAGGTAGCCCGTCTCTACCTGTAGCAGGCCCCGCGGCACGACGGTGGCCGACTCGGTCTGGTCGGGACGATCCGTCACCAGCTCCTGCGCGTGGGCGTTCGCACCGGCCGTGCCGGTCAGCACTGCAGCCCCGAGGAGCAGGGACTTTACGCCGGGAAAGGCGTGGCGCGGGCACGGCGTGCTGCCGGCGGGCTGCAAGCCGCCGGTGCGGGGACGCGTGACAAGGGAGCACTGAACCGGGCTCAGGTGACTGGGGCGGAGTCGTAGCCGTGAGCGAACGACGCCGGGTCGCTGGAACATCGTGCCCCTACCGGTCCCGGGCACCCGCCTCCGCCGCTCGCGAGCCGGTGAGGATGTTGGTCATCCCGTAGTTGCCCTCGTGGCAGGCGTACTCGTACAGGGGCTGTTCGCCGCGCGCCCACGGTGAGGAGCCGGTCCACGGGGTGGTCCAGACGTTGGGATCGTGCACCGTGAAGGCGTAGTCGAGGATCCCCGGGCCCACCCGGGTGAAGCGCTCCACGACACGGAGGTCGGGGCTGAGGTCCCAGTTGGTGCCGCCCTGCGGTCCGGGGCCGGACGAGAAGAGATAGGCCCGATCGCCGAAGCCCGCCGTCTCGACGACCAGGGTGTCGCCCTCCCAGCGCCCCAGCGAGTGGCCGCCGAACTGGCTGATGCGCGCGTCGATGCGCGGGCGCCCGTCGAGGTGGATGAAGCGCACGTCGTGGATGTGCTCCTGCACGATGGCGATGACGTCGGGGGTCTGCACGACCTGGTAGTTGTTGTTGTAGGCGGTGGGCAGCGACGGGACGCCGCGGTACCAGATGCACCGGTCGCCCCAGTCGAACTGGGCGTAGGAGTCGGCGGGAACCGCGCCCTCGCGCACCGCCTTCAAGCGCTGCCGCTCCGGCGAGTTGACGTACGCCTCGGCCTCGGGCGTGAGCGCGGGCAGGCGTCCGGTGGGCGGGTCGACCACCAGCGACGTGCGCCGCGTGGGGACGACGGTCGTGCCGCGATCGATCCAGAACGCGTTGTAGGCGCCCACGTTGCCGCCCACCGGCAGGGGCTCGGTGCGTACCTCGCTGGGCGCGTTGGCGCGGGCGTTGGCGCGGGCGACGCGCGCCTCGACGGCCGCCGCCTCCTCCTCGGTCAGGAACGCCTGGTCGGCCAGCGCCTCGGGGCGCTCCAGCGGCGT
The DNA here is from genome assembly GCA_965207615.1 of Vicinamibacterales bacterium. Taxonomy (GTDB): domain Bacteria; phylum Acidobacteriota; class Vicinamibacteria; order Vicinamibacterales; family UBA8438; genus JAJEEA01. The sequence continues at coordinate 3,243,292 of CBDBMZ010000003.1, read as the reverse complement.
CACCGTCGAGCTGTTCCAGACGCCCCCGATGTCGGGGTCGCCCCAAGGGGTGCGCGGCGCTTCCCAGCCCTCCGGCGACGCCGGCTGGGACCATCCCGCGGCCGGCGCCAGGGCGATGGCTGCCGCCAGCGCCAGCGCGCCGACCGCGACATGCGCACGAAGACCGTTCATCGCTGATTCCTCCAGCCGGACGGACCATGCCAGGCGGCCGGCCGGTCGTCGGTCCCGCCGCCTCGAGGTGGCGCGGTCACGGAAACGAAAGTCTGCGGCTCGATTCTCGCGGGGCTCCGACCCCGCCGTGATCGACACTCCCTGAATTCGACGGTTCAACGGGCCTTTCGGTTCCGACGGGACGACCGGTTTCCCGGCCCCCCCGGCGCATCGGCACGATCCGGAACGGCGGTGGGCGCCGCGCTCGATGGGTCAGGGCCGCAGCTCGCGCCCCTGCCGCTCGAGGTTCCGCGCGCCGGCGAGGATGCCGTAGAGCCCGATGTTGCCCTCGTGGCAGGCGTACTCGAAGATCTCGCCGTCGGTGCGCCGGAACGGCAGCATGACCGTGTAGGGCGCGGTGTACCGCTCGGCATCGTTCACCGTGTACTCGTAGGCGACGGTGTCCGGGTCGAGCCGGGTGAACCGCTCGACGAGGCGCAGGCTCGGGCCGATCGTCCCGTTCCCCCAGTCGCGGTACTGCGCGGTCTCGACGACCAGCGTCTCTCCCTCCCAGCGCCCCCGCGACACGCCGGCGATCTGCTCGAGCCGCGGCTTCTCCACGTCGTCGAGCGGGATGATGCGGTGCTGGCGCGCCTGCTCGGTGAGGATCGCCACGTGGTCGGCGGTCTGGAAGATCATCAGGTTGTTGTTGTACGCCCCCGGCCGCATGGGCGGGCCCGACTTGGTGAACGCGATGCAGCGGTCGCCCATGCTCCGGTTCTCGTATGAGTCGTACATGTGCTCGCGCCGGTGCGCCCTCCGCTCGGCGTCGGCCTGCCGGGCGGCCTCGGTCAGCGGGGGGTAGCGCCCGTTGGGCGGATCGACGATGAGCGACGTCCGCTTGTCCGACGTCAGCTCGATGCCCCGCTCGTACCAGAACTCGTTGTAGGAGAGCACGCCGCCCGCCGCGCGCGGCTGGTAGCCCGCGTTCGGCGCCCCCGCGATGGGATCGAAGAGGTCCCGGTTCTGGCGCGTCCGCTCCGACGCCTCGAACGCGGCCGCGGTCTCCGGGTCCAGCGTCTCGCGGTCGGCGAACTGGGCCGGCCGCTGCATCGGCGTCAGGGTCCGGAAGGTGAAGACGCCGGAAATATGCGGGTGCCCGTCGGGCGTCCGCATCGGCATGCCGCCGTCGTCCGACTGGGCGAGGGCCGGTGAGGCTGCGAACGCGAGCACGACGGCCGAAACCACGAACGCCGCCAAGGCTGTCTTGCGCATCTGGTACCTCCGATCCGAGAGGCGTCGGTGGACGGTATTCGGCTGATTATACTCGTCCCGGACCTCGCCCGGCGGCCTGCCGCGGTGTGGCCCGGGTCGGTTCAGGAAGCTTCCGGCAGGGGCCTCACGTGTGCCTCCAGCCAGGTACGCGGTTCGGCGAAGCGGAACGAGTCGGTCTTGATGTCGGTGGAGGCCGTTTCGCGCCGGCCTGACGATCAGCGCGGTCAAGCGTCTCCCGACCAGCGAAGTGGAGGCCACGTGTTGCGTGACGCGGCCTCGAATCGGGGATAATCGGCAGGTGACGGGCGGCGACGACGGCGCCCCGGCGGGCGAGTCGAGCCGGCCCGCCGAGCACGAAGCAGCACAGGAGGACAGGATGAGCCATCGAACGACCGCGGTGTCCATCGCGGTGTGTCTGCTTGCCGTCGTGGTGGGCGCGGCCCCCGCCGGGGCCCAGGACGACCCGCCGCGGACCGCGTGGGGCGCGCCCGATCTGGGAGGCGTCTGGGACTTCCGCAGCATCACCCCGATGCAGCGGCCGGAAGCGCTGGCGGACCAGACCTTCCTGACCGAGGAGGCGGCGGCCGCGCTGGAGCAGCGGGCGCTCGACCGCCTCAACAACTTCCTGAACCTGCCCGCGCAGCGGACCGAGGCGGGGACCAACGTCGACCGGCGCCCCGACGGCGGGAACGGCTCGTACAACCACACGTGGCTCGACCAGGGCCTGCAGGCGGTGGGGACCCGGCGCACGTCGCTCATCGTCGATCCCCCGAACGGACGCTATCCCGGGATGACCGCGGAGGGCCGGGAGCGCACCGCCGCGCGCGCGGCGCACCGGCGCGCGCAGCCGGCCGACTCGTGGCTGGACTTCAGCACCTACGACCGCTGCATCCTCGGCTTCAACGCCGGGCCGCCGATGAACCCGAGCGCCTACAACAACAACATGCAGCTGTTCCAGACGCCCGACCACGTCGCCATCATGACGGAGATGGTCCACACCGTGCGCATCGTTCCCCTCGACGGGCGTCCCGCCCTCGATCCCTCGTTCCTGCAGTGGTCGGGCGCCTCGCGCGGGCGCTGGGAGGGCGAAACCCTCGTCATCGAGACCGCCAACTTCGACCCCCGCCGGCAGTGGCGCAGCACCAGCGGCAGCATGCGCCTGACCGAGCGGCTGACCCGCGTCGACGCCGACACCCTGCTGTATCAGGCCACCGTGGACGACCCCGAGACGTGGGAGCGCCCCTGGACCTACGAGGTGCCGATGCTGCGGCTCGAGGAGGACATGTGGGAGTACGCCTGCCACGAGGGGCACCACTCGATGCCCCTGATGCTCGGCGGCGCCCGCGCGCTGGAGGCGGAGGCGGCAGCCGGGCAGCAGTGAGGCTCGGGCGCGCGGGCTCGGCGCTCGATTCGGGCTCGCAGCTCCGTGAAGTGGACGGCCCTGACCGGCGTCACTCCCGGCCTGATCGGATCGTCCGTGAATCGCTTCAGGACCGCGCCCGGATTCTCGATCCACCGCCCCCAATCGTCATCGTATTCCCCGCCGATGGACTCGTTGATGTACTCCAGATAGGCATCGTAGTCGCCCGCACGAAAGAACTCGAGAAAGGCGTCGATGTCCCGCCCGCGCCCCTGGAACATGTACCACATCGGAACATGTACCACATCGCGAGATGGCTCTTTGCGTACAGGGACCGGCCGGAGTAGGTGATCGCGAACACCTCACTCAAGGGCGGTACCCCGCGCGCCGCGAAATCGAGGATTCGCTCGGTGCCTCCGCCTTTGGAGATGTACTCCGCCAGGCCCTCGAGCCACCAGACCGTCTTGTGCGTATCGACCCTGTAGTCCCGGAAGTCGCCGGCCATGTCGAAGCGTCCGTCCAGGTAGTGCACGTACTCGTGCTCCAGGTTCCACACCGGCCTGTCCGGAAGCCAGAATCGTCGCCGGCGGCTCCGACACCGACCTGGCAACCTTCCCGCTCGTCCGCGTGGTTCCGACGTCCCCCGGAGCAGGGCCCCCGTATCGACTATCATCTGTCGGGTGTCTCGCGCTCCGTGGCCGGCGCGCGGTGGCGGGACCGGCCGGCGGCGACCCTCGGTGGTTCGGATGCGAGTCGAGGCCGCCGGCGAGGTCCGCCAGGGTTGTGATCATGCTTACACGGCGACTTCCGACGCTCTTTCCCGTTCTGGTGCTGGTCCTGCTCGCGGCCCCCGCGTCCGGGCAGGAGGAGGAGCGCTTCGATCTGATCGTGCGCGGGGGCCGGGTCGTCGACGGGACGGGCAACCCCTGGATACGGGCCGACGTCGGCGTGCGGGGCGACCGCATCGAGCGCGTGGGCGACCTCGCCGACGCGGTGGCGGCCCGGGTCGTCGACGCGGCGGGGCTCGTGGTTGCGCCCGGCTTCGTCGATCCGCACACCCACGCCGTGCGCGGCATCTTCGACGTGCCGACCGCCGACAACTACCTGCTGCAGGGGGTCACCACCCTCACCGAGGGCAACGACGGGAGCTCGCCGTGGCCCATCGACGTCCACCTGGAGCGGATCGCCGCCACCGGCATCAGCCCGAACTGGGCGGTCTTCGCCGGCCAGGGTACGATTCGCCGCGAGGTGCTGGGCGTGGAGGACCGCGCCCCGACCCGCGATGAGCTCGACCGCATGCGCGCGCTCGTCGCCGAGGCCATGGAGGCGGGCGCCCTGGGGCTCTCGACGGGGCTGTTCTACGTGCCGGGCAGCTTCACGCCCACCGAGGAGGTCATCGCGCTGTCGGCGGTGGCGGCGCGGTACGGCGGCATCTACATCTCGCACATGCGCGACGAGGCCCAGGGGCTGCTCGACTCGGTGCGCGAGACGATACGCATCGGGGAGGAGGCGGGCATCCCGGTGCAGATGACTCATCACAAGGCGATCGGCCGCCCTGCGTGGGGGCAGAGCGCCGACAGCCTCGCCCTCGTCGACGCGGCGCGTGCGCGCGGCGTCGACATCACCATCGACCAGTACCCGTACACGGCGTCGCAGACCTCGATCACCGCCGTCGTCCCGCAGTGGGCGCAGGAGGGCGGCACGAGCGAGCTCGTCGCGCGCCTCGAGGACCCGGAGACGCGCCGGCGCATCCGCGAGGAGATCGTCTACCGCATCGAGCACGACCGCGGGGGCGGCGACCCCGCGAACATCGTCATCGGGCTGTGCGAGTGGGACCGGTCGCTCGAGGGCAAGAGCCTGGCCGACATTCTCGCGGAGCGCGGCGAGGCGGCGACGGTGGCCGCCGGAGCCGACCTGGTGATCGAGATCATCGAGAACGGCGGCGCGCGGGCCGTCTACCACGCGATGGACGAGGCCGACGTCGAGCGCATCATGCGGCACCCGGTCACCGCCATCGGCTCGGACGGCGGCGTCTCGGTCTTCGGCGAGAGCGTGCCCCACCCGCGTGAGTACGGCACGTTCGCCCGCGTCCTCGGCCGCTACGTGCGCGAGCGGGGCGTGCTGACGCTTGAAGAGGCCGTCCGCAAGATGAGCGGCGCGACCGCCCAGCGGATCGGCCTCCGCGACCGCGGGCTCGTGCGGGAGGGGTTCTTCGCCGACCTCGCCGTCTTCAATCCGGACCGCGTCACCGACCGCGCGACGTTCGCGGAACCGCACCAGTACTCCGAGGGGGTCGAATACGTCCTGGTGAACGGGACCCTCGTCGTCGACGGCGGCGAGCACACGGGGGCGCGCCCGGGACGCGTGCTCTACGGACCCGGCCGGCGCTGAGCCGCGTCCGCGAGGCCGATGGGCGCGCGCCGCGGTCCCGGGTCCCGGGCCGGAGCCGGCCCTCGCGCACCAGGCGGTCGCCAGAAAAGAGGGCTCGACTTGCCTTCGGATGGCTCGACCATCAAGATGTGACGATGACACGACACACGGCAGACCTCATGGGCACGCGCGGTGTCGTCGGCCCTGGGGAAGCCGCACCGAGCAACCGGCGGTTGCAGCCGGACGGGGCCGCGACGAACGCCCGCCGGAGCCGAGGGCTGCCGGCGGGGCGCCTCGCCGCCGTCTCGGCCGCGGTGTTGGCCCTGGCGACCGCCACGCCGGCGCTCGCCCAGGAGCCGGCCGGAGAACCGCCGGTGGTCTGGGTGCTCGCGACCGGGGGGACCATCTCGGGCGGCGGCCCGTCGCCGACGAGCCTGACCCGGTACCGTTCGGGCGCGTTCTCGGGCGAGCAGCTCGTGGCGGCGGTGCCGGCCATCGCCGAGCACGCGACGGTCCGGGTCGAGCAGGTCGTCAACATCGGCAGCCCCAACATCACCTTCGACGACTGGCTGACCCTGGCCCGGCGCATCGACGAGATCTTCAGCGGCGGTCCCGATGTCGCGGGGGTGGTCGTCACCCACGGCACCAACACCCTCGAGGAGACGGCCTACTTCCTGAACCTGACGGTCCGGCACGACCGGCCGGTGGTCCTCGTCGGCGCCCAGCGGCCGGCCACCGCCATCAGCACCGACGGGCCCCTCAACCTGCTGAACGCGGTGCGCACCGCCGCCTCCCCCGGGGCGCGGGGCAAGGGGGTGCTGGTGGTGATGAACGACGAGATCAACGCGGCCCGCGACGTCACCAAGACCAGCACCTACCGGGTCGAGACGTTCCGCTCGCGCGACCTGGGGTTCCTCGGCTACGCGGACGGCGACCGGGTGGCGTTCTACCGGGCGCCGACGAAGCGGCACACCGCCGACTCGGAGTTCGACCTCGCCGGGGTCGAGGGGTTTCCGACCGTCGACATCGTCTACTCGTACGTCGAGCCGAACCCGGTGTTGATCGAGACCCTGATCGGGGCCGGGGTCGACGGCATCGTGCTCGCGGGCACCGGCGCGGGACTCGTCTCGCGCGTCGAGCGCGCCGCCCTCGACCGGGTCGCGTCGCTGCCCGAAGCCGAGCGCCCGGTCATCGTCCGGTCGAACCGGACCGGCAGCGGCCGCGTCGTGCCGCTCCCCGGCTACGACGCGCGGGGCATGATCGCGGGCGACACCCTCAACCCGCAGAAGGCGCGCATCCTCCTGATGCTCGCCCTCACGAAGACCCGCGACCTCGATGAGATCCGGCGCATCTTCCGGGAGTACTGATACCGCAGGAGCCGGTGTGGCGACTGACCGAGGGCGACAGGGAGCGGTGCGACGCTCCGGGGCCCGGTGTCTTTCCGATCTCAGTCATGGTGCTGGCCGCGCAGAACGGTGAACCGGACGGCCGCTCGGGGAATCGAGTGTGACGAACCCGTTGTACATGCGTCTGGCCGTCGCCCTGCCCGTCGGGCTCTTCGTGTGGTTCTGCACGATGATTCCCGCCGTCGCCGGCGGCGAGGTCCTCGTCTGGGAAACGGCGTGGCTGCCGCAACTGGGCATCGACCTCGACCTCGTGGTCGACGGCCTGAGTCTGCTGTTCGCCCTGCTGATCACGGGGATCGGCGCGTTCATCTTCCTGTTCGCCGGCGAGTACATGAAGGGCTACCGGCAACGCGGCCGGTTCACCCTCTTTCTCGTCAGCTTCATGCTGGCGATGCTCGGCCTGGTGCTGGCCGACAACCTCGTCGCGCTGTTCGTCTTCTGGGAACTCACCACGATCACCTCGTTCCTGCTCATCGGCTACTCGCACGAGGACCCCACGGCCAGGCGCTCGGCCCTTCAGGGGCTGCTCGTCACCGGCGCGGGCGCCCTGGCGATGCTGGCCGGCTTCGTCATCCTGGGCCAGGCCGTCGGCACCTTCAGCCTGCGGGAGATGCTGGCCGACCCGCAGGCCTTCGCCGATCACCCGCGGTACACGGCGGTCGTCGTCCTGGTGCTGCTCGGGGCCTTCACCAAGTCGGCGCAGTTCCCGTTCCACTTCTGGCTGCCGAACGCGATGGCGGCCCCGACGCCGGTCTCGGCCTACCTGCACTCGGCGACGATGGTCAAGGCCGGCGTGTTCCTGCTGGCCCGCCTGACGCCGGTCCTGGGCGGAACCGAGCTCTGGATGGAGACGCTGACCGCGGTAGGCGCGGTGACGGCGGTGTACTCGGCCGTCGTGTCGCTGGGCAGGTCCGACCTGAAGCAGGTGCTGGCCTACACCACGGTCATGGCCCTCGGCGTGTGCGTCATGTTCCTCGGCTCGCCCCCCGCCGCGGGGCAGGGCGAGCCGTCGCGGGGCGTCCTCGCGGCGCTCGCCTTCCTGGTGGCGCACGCCCTCTACAAGGCGGCCCTCTTCATGGTCGCCGGGACCATCGAGAAGGCGACCGGCACCCGCGACCTGACGCGGCTCGGGGGTCTGAGGAAGGCCATGCCCGTCACGTTCGCGGCCGCGGTGGCCGCGTCGGTCTCGATGGCCGGCGTGCCCCCCTCGGTCGGGTTCATCGGCAAGGAGCTCCTGTACACCGTCGGCCTCGCGCCCGGCGCCGCCGCCTGGCTGCCGTGGGCGGTGTTCCTCGCCGCCGCGCCGGTCGCGACGGTGGCGATGGTCCTTGCGATCGGGCCGTTCTTCGGTCCGCGCCCCGACTACCCCAAGCCGGGGCGGGAGGGCCACTGGGCGCTCTGGTGCGGGCCGGTGGTGCTCGGGGCGGCCGGCCTCTGGTGGGGGCTGTCGCCGGGGTTCCCGTTCACGAGCCTGCTCGTGCCCGCCGACACGATGGTGACGGGGCAGCCCCTGCCCGTCGACCCCGCGCCCTGGCACAGCACGGGCGGGGCCCTTGCGCTGACCCTCGTGACGCTGGCCGCGGCGGCCCTCGCGTTCTGGCAGCGGGCGGCGGTCGCGCGGGCGCTCGCCGGCGGCGGGAGGCTGATGCCGTTCAGCGGCGACCGCGCCTACGACGCGGCCATGAACGGCATCGCCGCCGTCGCCGCCTGGCAGACCCGCCGGCTGCAGTGCGGCGTCCAGCGGCACTATCTGCTGATCGTGTTCGCCACGCTCGGGCTGGGCCTGGCCGCGACCCTCTGGATCAAGGACGTGGTCCCCGGGCCGGTACGGTTGGCGGACGCCACGTTCCTCGACTGGTCGCTCGCCGCCCTGGTGGCGGCGGCGTCGCTCGTGATCATCCGCTCGAGGTCCCGTCTGCTCGGGATTTGCGCCCTCGGCGTGGTGGGGGTCGCCACGGCGCTGATCTTCCTCACCTTCGGAGCCCCGGACGTCGCGATGACGCAGATGGTCGTCGAGACCCTCGTCACCGTGATCGTCGCCATCGTGCTGCTCAAGCTTCCCGACTTCAGAAACGAGATCTGGCCCTCGAGACCCGCGCGACTGAGCAACGCCGTCGTCGCCGTCACGGTCGGGGTCTGCGTCACCCTGGTCCTGCTCGCCGTCACCGGGGCCCCTCCCCAGCCCGATCTCAGAGAGTACTTCGAGCGCACCGCCGTGCCGGGCGGTCAGGGCAGGAACATCGTCAACGTGATCCTGGTCGACTTCCGTGCCCTCGACACCCTGGGCGAGATCACGGTGCTCGCCATCGCCGGCGCCGCGGTCTTCGCCCTCCTGATGCCGGGTCCCCGGCGGCGGGAGGGCGCGCCGCTTCCGGGCGCCGGGGGAGCGGCGGCGCGCGCCGTGGCGTGGCACGGCGGCATCATGAACACCATGATCCTGCGGGAGACCACCCGCCGGCTGGTCCCGTTGATTCTCGTGTTCTCCGTGTTCCTGCTGCTGCGGGGCCACGAGCACCCCGGCGGCGGCTTCGTCGGCGGGCTGGTCGCGGCGATCGCGTTCAGCCTGTACGCCTTCGTCTTCGGCCCGCGGGCGGCCCGCGGGGTGCTGCGCGCGGACCCGCGCGCGGTCGGCGCCGTCGGCCTGGCCGTGGCCATCGCGTCGGGCCTGGTCGGATCGATGCGCGACACCGCCCCGTTCCTGACCGGCCAATGGGGCACCCTGGCGGGGCTGAAGATCGGCACGCCGGTGATGTTCGACGTCGGTGTCTACCTCGTCGTCATCGGCGTGGTGCTGACCTTCGTCATCGGCATCAAGGAGCGGTAGCCGGGCGGGCGGCAGGGGAATCACTGATGGAACCCATGATCGCGGTGCTGGTCGGCGTCCTGATGGCGGCGACCGTCTACCTGATGCTCAGCCGCAACTTCGTGCGGTTCATCTTCGGGCTGGCGCTGCTCTCCCATGCCGCCAATCTGGTGATCTTCGCCAGCGGAGGCATGACGCGCGCCCGGCCGCCGCTGATTGCGCCGGGAGAGGCCCTTCCCCCGCCCGGCATCTCGAACGCCGTACCGCAGGCGTTGATGCTGACCGCGATCGTGATCTCCTTCAGCCTGCTCACCTTCGCCCTGGTGCTCGCCTTCCGGACCTATCAGGAGCTGGAGACGGTGGACACCGACCGCATGCGGGCCGCGGAACCCTCGCCGGCGGGGGCACCGGCCGATGCGGCGCAGGAGGCGGTCGATTGAGCTGGCTGCTGGTCTGTCCGATCGTGATTCCGCTGGCCGCGGCCGTCATCGGCTTCGCGGGCCGCGGCAGCGAGCGGACGCAACGGGCCGTGAGCCTCGTCGGCGCCCTCGGCCTGTCGGCCGCGGCCGCGGGCCTCCTGTCGACGGTGTGGCGAGAGGGCATCGCGTCGGTCCAGATCGGCGGGTGGCCGGCCCCCTACGGCATCACGCTGGTCGCCGATCACCTGAGCGCGGCGATGGTCGCGGTTTCGGCCCTGATCGGGCTGGCCACCGTGATCTACGCCTTCGGCGACACGCGGCACGGCCCGCTCTCCCGTGCGCTGCATCCGTTGCTGCATGCGCTGCTGGCGGGCGTGTGCGGCGCGTTCCTGGCGGGAGACGTCTTCAATCTCTACGTCTGGTTCGAGGTCATGCTGATCGCCTCGCTGGCCCTGCTCGTGCTGGGAGGCAGGCCCGCCCAGCTCGACGGGGCCGTGCGCTACGCCGCCCTCAGCCTGATCGCGACGACGCTGCTGCTGAGCGGCATCGGACTGCTGTACGGATTGACGGGCACGCTCAACATGGCAGACCTGCACCTGCGGGTCCAGGAAGTCGAAGACCAGGGGCTGCTCACCCTGGTCGCCATGGTGTTCATCATCGCGTTCGGCCTGAAGTCGGCGGTGTTCCCGCTCTTCTTCTGGCTTCCGGCCAGCTACCACACGCCGCAGACCGCGGTCTCGGCCGTCTTCTCCGGCCTGCTGACGAAGGTCGGCGTCTATGCGCTGATACGTTTCTTCACGCTGATCTTCCGGCACGACGTCGGGTACACGCACGAGCTGCTGCTGTGGGTGGCGGGCCTGACGATGGTCACCGGCGTTCTCGGCGCCGCGTCGCGGAACGAGCTGAGGCGCATCCTGTCGTTCCACATCATCAGCCAGATCGGCTACATGATCCTGGGCCTCGCGCTCTTCACGACGCTCGGGCTGCTGGGCGCGATCTTCTACGTCATCCACCACATCATCGTGAAGGCGAACCTCTTCTTCGTGTCCGGCGCCGTCGATCGGCTGGCCGGCTCGACCGACCTCGAGAGGCTCGGCGGGCTCTACCGCGACCGGCCGCTGCTCGCGGCGCTGTTCTTCGTGCCGGCGTTCTCGCTGGCCGGCTTCCCGCCGCTGTCCGGCTTCTGGGCGAAGCTGCTGCTCATACAGGCCACGATCGAGAGCGACGAGCTCGTCATGGCGGGCGTCGCGTTGACGGTGGGCCTGCTGACCGCGTACTCCATGACCAAGATCTGGCTGAACGCCTTCTGGAAGGCCCGCCCGGACGACGCCGGGCCGCCGCCCCCGATCGCGCCGCGGCGGCGATGGCTGCTGCTGGCTCCCATCGCGACGCTGGCGGGCGTCACGCTGGCCATCGGCCTCTACGCCCGGCCGCTCTACGTGCTGGCGGAACGGGCCGCCGACGAGCTGATGGCCCCCTCGCACTACGTCGAAGCGGTGCTCGGCGGGGGCGGTGCGGCGGTCGATGCGCCCGGCGACGGAGACGACGCGGAATGAAGCTCTTCCAATTCAACCTGCTGTTGGCCGGCGGCTGGTGCGCGTTGTTCGGGACCTTCGACCTGGTGACCTTCCTGCCGGGCTTCGTCCTGGCGTTCGCGGCCCTGAGCCTGTCGAGCCCCATGTTCGGGCAGACCGCCTATTTCAGGCGCGTGCTGCTGTCGGCCCGTCTGGGGGCCTACTTCCTGTACGAGCTCACGGTCTCGAGCCTGCAGGTCGCGTGGGACGTGGTCACCCCCGCACAGGGATCGAGCCCGGGCATCGTGGCCGTGCCGCTCGACCTCGAGGAGCCGATGCAGATCACGGTGCTGGCGAACCTCATCTCGTTGACGCCCGGCTCGCTGAGCCTCGACGTCAGCCCCGACGGAACGACGCTCTACGTGCACGAGATGTTCGTCGACGATCCGGACGAGACGCGCAAGAGGATCAAGGAGGGCTTCGAACGCCTGGTCCGGGAGGCCATGCAGTGACGGGTCCGGAAGCGCAGTCGCAGGTCGTCGTGTGGGCGGTGAACGCCACCATGGCCCTGACGGTGCTGGGGCTGGTCTTCTCGTTCGTGCGCCTCGTCAAGGGACCGAGCCTGCCGGACCGGGTGGTGTCGGTCGACCTCATCACCGTGCTGGCCGTCGCCATCGCGGGCCTCCTCGCCATCACGTACACCGAGCCCGACTTTCTCGACATCGCCGTGGCGCTGGCGCTGGTGGCCTTCCTGGCGACGGTCGCCTTCGCCTGGTACGCCGAGCGCACGACCGAGCTGCGCAATCGCGACAACGGGGCCGCCGAGGGGGTGGAAGAGACCGATGACCGGTGACATGCCGTGGTTGGACCTCATCGTTGCCGCGTGCCTTCTGGCCGGAGGCTTCTTTCTGTTCGTGGCCGGACTCGGCATCCTCCGCCTGCCGGACGTGCTCATTCGCATGCACGCCTCCACGAAGGCGGGCACGCTGGGGGTCGGCCTGGTGTTCTGCGCGGCCGCCCTTTACTTCAGGAATACGGCCGAGACCGCCATCGCGGTCCTGACCATCGTCTTCCTGCTGGTGACGGCCCCGGTCGCCGCCCACGCCATCGCGCGCGCGGCGTACCGGATGAACGTCCCGCTGTCGGACCGGACGCACATCGACGAGTGGAAGGGGAAGTACGGCGGGGATGGGGAGGGCCCGACCGGCGCCGCCGGGCCATAGCGGCCGCTCCAACCCGCACCATTCTTGCAGAGTAGTCGGCCGGCCACCAGTCCTGCGAGGTCGTCATCACCTCTTCGAGGTCGGCCACGACCGCGTCGAGGTCGATGCTCTCGAACGCCTTCCGGTAGTCGAAGTCCTCACCGAGGGGGCTGGACCCGGGCGAGGCCTGGCGCAACGGCTCGAGGCCCAGCCGGTCGGGCCACCAGTAGTCGTTGTCCGGCGGGTCCTGGGCGGCGGCCGGGCGGCCGGCAGGAAGAGAGCGAGGCCGAGTGTCAGCAGGGCAATGGCGGATATCGTGCGCCTGGGCATCCAAGAATCGGTCGCGCCACAGCTACGGTCGACGCGCTGGTCGTCAGCGGCCGACGGCAGGGGCTCGTGGACAGGGCGCGGGCGAGAAGATAGGCTGTGGCGACGGCGGGCTCTCGCTCCGACGCGGCGATTCTCTCGAGGAGAGGGGACGGGATCGGAACCCGTTCATCGGGGCGGTTGCCCGACCGGATGAGGGAGGTTTCCGATGCCGTGCCAACGCCGTGCCCCACGATCCGTGCGCGCCTGCGCCGCCGCCGTGCTGCTCCTCGCGCCGGTTCCGGCCGCGGTCCACGCCCAGCCGGCCGACGACTTCGTCCCCGTCACCGACGCGATGCTGGAGAACCCCGCGCCGGCCGACTGGCTGTCGTGGCGGCGGACGCCGGACGGCTGGGGCTACAGCCCCCTCGAGGAGATCGACCGCGGCAACGTCGGCACGCTGCGGATGGTGTGGTCGCGCGGCCTCACCGCGGGCAGCCAGGAGGGCACGCCGCTCGCCTACGACGGCGTCCTCTACATGCCGAACCCCGGCGACGTCATCCAGGCCATCGACGCGGTCACCGGCGACCTCGTGTGGGAGCATCGCCGGGAGTCTCCCGACGACGTCGAGGAGTACGTGGGCGGTCTCACCACGAACCGCAACATCGCCATCCACGGCCGCCACGTCATCGACACCAGCGTCGACAACCACGTCTTCGCTCTCGACGCCGTGACCGGTCGCCTCGCGTGGGAGACCGCGATCCTCGACTACCGGACGAACCCCGCCCGGCACTCGTCGGGCCCCATCGTCGCCGGCGGCAAGGTCGTCTCGGGGCGGAGCTGCATGCCGCGGGGCGGCCCGGACGCCTGCGTCATCACCGCCCACGACGCCGCGACGGGGGCCGAGGTGTGGCGGCGGCGCACCGTCCCCGCCCCCGGCGAGCCCGGCGACGAGACGTGGGGCGGTATCCCCTTCGAGGAGCGCGTCCACGTCGGCTCCTGGATGGCCCCCAGCTACGACCCCGCCCTGAACCTCGTCTACATCGGGACGTCGGTCACCTCGCCGGCCCCGAAGTTCATGCTCGGGGGGGCGGAGAACCAGCACCTGTACCACAACTCGACGCTGGCTCTGGACGGCGACACCGGCGAGATTGCCTGGTACTACCAGCATCTGAACGACCACTGGGATCTGGACCACCCGTTCGAGCGGATACTCGTCGACACCGCGGTGGCCCCGGACCCGGCCGCGGTGAGCTGGATCAACCCGGGCATCGAGCCCGGCGCGGTGCGGCGGGTGCTGACCGGCATCCCCGGCAAGACCGGGGTGGTGTACACCCTCGACCGCGCCACCGGCGAGTTCCTGTGGGCGCGGCCGACGGTGACCCAGAACGTCATCAGCGCCATCGACGGCGCGACCGGAGACGTGACCGAGAACGCCGAGGTCGTCTTCAGCGCGGAGGGGCAGGAGGTGCTGGCCTGCCCCACCTGGATCGGCGGCAAGGACTGGGAGGCCGGGGCCTACAGCCCGCGCACCAACACCATGTACATGCCGCTGCGCAACGCCTGCGCGCGGATGATGGCCACCCGCGAGGGCGGCATGGCCCTCTACGCCCTCGCCGTGCGCAACCAGTTCGCGCCGGGCCACGACCAGCTCGGCACCGTGCACGCGATCTCGGCCGAGACCGGCGCCACCCGGTGGCTCCACGAGCAGCGCAGCGCCACCATGTCGCTCGTCGCCACCGGCGGCGGCCTCGTGTTCGGCGGCGACGTCAACGGGCGCTTCCGGGCCTTCGACGACGAGACCGGCGAGGTGCTGTGGGAAGTGAACCTCGGCTCGGCCGTCACCGGCTTCCCCATCACCTACGCCGTCGACGGCCGCCAATACGTGGCCGTCAGCACCGGCACCGCCGGCACCGCGTCGGGGTTCATTCGCCTGACCCCGGAGATCAGCCCCAGCGCGGGGAACAACCTGTTCGTGTTCACCCTGCCTTGAGCGACCATGTGTTTCCGCAGGAGTCCGCGAACTGGAGGTCACGCCATCCCGACGCTCTTCGATCCATCAACGCGGGCCGCGGTCCATGCGCGCATCGACCGCCTCGACGCGGAGCAGGCCGCCCGTTGGGGAGAGATGCGCGCGCACCAGATGGTCTGCCACGCCGGCGATCAGGTGCGCGTCGCGCTCGGCGACATCGAGTCGAGCCCCAGACCAATCGCGTTCCGGTTCGGCGACAGGGAAGTGAAGACAACTCCCGGTCTGCTCCGGTTCCGGTGGTACCGACAGCTGATGGTCCATTGGGCGCCGTGGCCGAAGGCGAGAGTCAAGGCCCCGCCCGAGATGTTGACGACGGCGCCGGCCAACTGGCGTGATGACGTGGCGGCGTTACACCTGCTGATCGACCGGGTGGGCACCAAGGATCCGGCGGACGAGTGGGGTGTGCATCCTTGGTTCGGGCCGGTGTCGGGCTTGGAGTGGGGGATGCTGTGCTGGGAGCATACGGATGTTGGCGACCTCCAAGAAATGATCATTTCTTGACACTCGTCGACGGACCCCGCCCCTGACGACGACGCGGCGGCGGGTCGTCGTCAGGGGCGGGGTCGGTGCGGCGACGGCGTTTGCGCTTCTGCTGGCTGAGCTCGGCCTCGCGGCGTCGATAGCTGCGGCCCTCGACGACGAGGATCTCGACGTGGTGGGTCAGGCGGTCGATGAGGGCGACGGCGCAGGAAGCGTTGGGGAAGACGGTGTCCCAGTGCTTGAAGGGCAGGTTGGTGGTGATGAGCAGGGAGCGGTGCTCGTAACGGCGGCTGACGAGCTGGAAGAGGAGGTCGGCGGCGCGTGCGTCGTAGGCGAGATATCCCAGTTCGTCGCACACGAGAAGCGAGGGCCGGGTGTAGTGCCGAAGGCGTCGTTCAAGGGCGCGGGCGGTCTCCTGTCCGTTGAGGTCGAGCAGGAGGTCGGCGGCGGTTGTGAAGAGGGCGGAGTGGCCGGCGAGGACGGCCTGATGGGCGATGTTCTTGGCGAGCATGGTCTTGCCGAGGCCTTGGGCCCCGACCAGGATCACGTTCTCGCCGCGTTCGAGGAAGTCGAGGGTGAGGATGCGTTCGAGGGCTGGCCGGTCGAAGGCGGTGGGCCAGTCCCAGTCCCAGTCGGCGAGGGGTTTGAAGCGTCCGAGACGAGCGCGGGTGAGGCGGCGTTCGACGCTTCGGCGTTGCCGGTCTTCGAGTTCGGCGGCGACGATGTGTTCGAGCAGCACGGCAGGGCTCCATCGTTTGCGGGTTGCCTGGGCGATGAGGTCGTCGAGGTCTTCGGCGGTGCGGTTGAGTCCGAGGCGCTGGAGGTCAGTTGGCAGCATCGTCGGGGTCGTGTTGTCCGAGGGCATCGTAGGTCTCCAGGTCGTGGGGCCTGACGTCGAGGTCTCGCAGCCCCGGTCGGTCGGGCAGGGTGAGCCGGAGCGGCGGCTTGAGTCCGTGCTGTCGCCGGCGGGTTTCGAGGATGTGGGTGATGGAGCCGGCGCCGAGGGCGTCCCGTTGGAGGGCGTCGTCGACGGCTGCGGCCAGCTCCTCCGGCCCGTAGTCGTCGAGCAGGGCGAGCAGCCTGGTGGCGTGGGGTCGCAGCGCCTCGCCGCGCTCTGCGAGCCGCTCGAAGAGGACGGCGGTGGCGGGAACGGCGGCGCGGAGCCGGTCGCGGGTGGTGTGGACGTTGGCCTGGCGGGTGGCGGCGAGCAGGCCCTCCAGGTGCTCGGGGTCCTCGATGGTCCGTCCGGTGTCGTAGGTGCGGCGATGGCGGGCGAGCTCGGTCTGCTGGTCGAGGATGCGGACGCGGGTGTCGCTGGCGAGCAGGGTCAGGGGTTTGCGGACATGGGTGTGGGGGATCGAGTAGAGATTGCGGTCGAAGCGGACGTAGGGTGTCTTGCCGGAGCGGACGACGCGGACCAGTTCGGTCTCGAAGGGATGGGCGGGGAGCGGCAGCAGCCGGGGCTTCTCGTCGGCCCAGATCTCGGCGACGGTACGGTCGGGTTGCTCGGGGTGCCGCCGTTGGTGGGCGACGTCGTCTCGCCAGCGCCGGAACTGGGTGTTGAGGTCGTCGAGGTTGCGGAAGGGTCGGGCGGCGAAGAAGGCGTGGCGTAGGTATTGGATCTGCCTCTCGATTTTTCCCTTCTCGTTTCCGCGTCCCGGCGTGCAGGGTCGGGGGGCGAAGTGGTAGTGGCCGGCGAGCTCGAGCAGGCGGGGGTGGAACTGGACGGCGGCGCCGCGGCGGTCGAGGACGGCGCTTCGGAGGTTGTCGTACACGAGGGTGCGGGCGATGCCGCCGAGGGCGTCGAAGGCTTCGACGTGTCCGCGGAGGAAGCTCTCGAGGGTCTGAGGGTGAAGAGGGCGGCGATGGCGCGGGAGTAGCCGAGGACCATGACGAATCCGGAGACGGCGCGGGTGCCGTGTCCGATGCGAACCTTGCCGAAGGAGCCCCAGTCGACCTGCGCGGACTCGCCGGCGAGGGTGACGACCCGACGGTAGACGGTCCGGCCGGTCTCGGGCCGCAGGCGCTTGACGATGCGTCGGAGTTGGTTGACGGAACCGGGATAGCCGCGCTGGCGGACCATCTCGTGGATGCGGGTGGCGCGCAGGCGGGGGTACTGGGCGAGGGTGTCGCGGATGAACGGCAGGTAGGGGTCGAGGGCGCTGGGTCGATACAGGCCGGGGCGGCCGGCTCCCGACTCGCGCTCGACGGCGGCGCGGACCGTCTCACGGTGGAGGCCGAGTTGGGTCGCGATGGTCCCGAGCTTCCAGTGCTCGCTGTAGTACAGCCGCCGGATCTCGGCGCGTTGCTCGGGCGTGATCATCGTCCCTCCTTCCCCGCACGGCGCGAGGCTCCCGCATTGGGGTCAGCCACCGGCTCGACCGGCCGCAGACCACGCACCGCGCGGGTGCGGGAACCGCGGCGGCGGCAGGGACGGGGAGTCTGTCCGATGGCCGGGGGGCGGGGGAAGTGTGATCCGTCACGCGGCGGCGGGCGCGGTAGGCGCGCTGCCGGTCGCGATGGTCGAGACGCCCTTCCGGACTGCGCTGATGGCGGGTCCTGGCGGCTCGAACCGACCGGCGACGACCGGCCGTCCGGCACGACGACGTGCAGTAGGCGTGGCCGCGGTCACACGCCGCGCAGACGGCGAAGGGACGGCTGCAGTGACGACAGGCTCTCTGTCGGAGGGGCTGGTCCACGGCGTCGGAGCGCGCGGGGCGGTCTCCGACTGGACAACGAGCCTGAACCGTGGCACAACAGCAGCGACCGGCTCGGTCTGTCGGAGCTCGGGGCGGTCACGAGGGTCCGGTTGGGGCACAACCGGGCCCTCACCCCACGTCTGAGTCCGCTCCTACGCTACCCGAACGCCGCGCCGGTCGTCAGCGCCGGGGCCGTGGACGCCGCCGCTCCCCAAGGACGCAAAGAACGCGCCCTCAGGGAGCTTGGAAAACCGCGAAGAACGCGGTTTCCCACAGCGCCCACAGCCGAGATCTTCCTCCTCATCAAGATCAACACGAAGGGATCGGTGCCCGGACCAGCGCACCGACGAGCGTCGAGAATTCGTCAGTTCTCGATGGTTGTTGACATACGGATTACCACCTTCGGCAATTCGGTGTCTGACGTCCACGCCGTGGGCGGTGCCGGCCGTCGAAGAGACGGACCGCGCTTCGACTTCGATGAGTCGGGAGGACATGAGTGGTCGCCGGTTCAACAGCGGCACCCACCGGCGGCGGCCTCGCGTTCGGGGGCGACGTCAATGGCCTTCAGGACAGGGAAGCAGAACAGCGAAATAGACAAGTACGGTTGAAGGGTTGGTCCACGCTCAACCTCGACGTTGCGCGGTCCGGGGGTGACGGGCCGCGTAGGCGGCGTAGGTCTTGGGTCCGGGTATGGACTTGATGCGCTCCCAGGCCGCCACGGCGTCGGCGCGGCTCTGGCCCTCGTTCGCCGGGTCCGCCCGGAAGTCCGTGATGAAGTTGTTGAACCGGGCGGCCGGAATCCGAGGCAGGCGTCCCTCCGTGCGCACGAGCTCCAGCAGTCGATTGCCGAGGTCCGCGTAGGTGATGCGCCTGCCGGCCTGGATTTGCCGTCGGCGCCAGTCGTTGAGCCAATACCACTGGCCGGACTTGTCCCTCGGCGACGGGGCGCGCGCGTGGACCAGGCCTCGCAGGAATTCCTTCGTCCGCCTGTCGTCGACGTAGTTCCGAACTACCGTCTCGGCCGCGAGGCTGTCGCGCCCGTCGCCGGACCGGCGACGTGGCTCGGGCGCGGGGGATGGAACCACCCCGGTTCGCAGGAAGTCCCGGATGAGCGCCTCCAGCTCGAGCTTGCGCCGCCGGCCGACCGCGATCCCGAGCTGGCGCGCGTAGGTCTTCAGCTCCGTGGCATAGAAGTAGCCGTCGTCGAACTCCTCTACCGACATGGAGGAACGGAGCCTCGCCATCTCCGCAACCCTCGGGGCGCCGCCCCCGGGAACAGTGATCGAAGACGTCAATCGCGATCGGCAGCGTCGACGCCGCGGACGGTCAGCCCGCGTGAAATGGCCGCCGTGGCTTGACGCTCGTCGTGCGTCCAGAACTCCAGGGGCTCCCCGTCGGCGGCGGCGGCCAGCACCTCCGCCGTTGCCACGTGGATCGCATCGATCGCGCGGAGATTGACCGCAAACGAACTCTTCGCCCGGTCGATCACCGCGCCGTCCACGGGCGCGAGATCCGTCATCGCAAGCAGCTCGGTCAGTTCCTTGCGCTTGATGGCGGTTTCGGCATCGCTCAGGCTGCCGAGCAGCCGCTCGCGATCGACGGCCCGGAACGCTTCGACTTCGATGAGTCGGGAGGACACCACGTGATCGCCGGCCAGTAGCGGCACCGACGGCCCGGGCTCAACGAACAGGACCCGGAGCACTGCGCTCGCGTCGACGTACTTCACCTGGATCCTCGCGGACGGCGCGGAGCGACGACTGGATGTCCACGTGCCGCTCGATGGTGGTGATCTTCAGGGCGCCCCAGTCCTGGGTCCCGGGCCGGAGCCGGCCCTCGCGCACCAGGCGGTCACGCCACGAAAGCGGCTCGCGAGCGGGCCCCAATTCGGCAATCGGGTCGTCCCGATCCCTGACGGTTATCCTCTCCCCACGGGAAGCCTGCCGCAGATACCGGCTCAAGTGGGCCTTGAGCTCGGTCACCTTGATGGACTGCATGGCCACATCCTAAGGCCATCATGGTCCCGACCACAAGGACGGAAGACAGGCGGCCGAGGACCGCGTCCACTCGAACCGGCACCCTTTGCGCCTCGTCTATCCACTGACGGGGGGTATGGCACAACGGCAGCAACACGATGTGGTACGCGCTGCTCATCCTCGTGCCATCGCGGAACATGGTGCTGGCGTTCGCCACCAACGACGGAGCCATACGGAGGGCCGAGACCGCGTTCGGCGAGCTGGCCCGGGAGTTGACCGCGCCGACGCCGGGATCCTGAACCCTCGTGTTCTACCGGCTGACTTGGCCCAGGAACTCGGCCACGGTCTGGCGGACGCCCAGCGTTTCGCCGGGTCTGTTCATGAACCGGCCGAAGTCCTTCAGGTCGCCGGTCAGCAGATGGGTGGCCCGGCATGCCAGCGCCGCCTGGAAGATGGGCCGGTCCTTGCGCGCCAGCCCCTCGGGGAAGTCGAGCGCGGCTCGATGTTCAGCCAGCCGGACGGTGCTCACGAGCGTATGCAGACGATCCACGCATTGGGGGAACTTCCGTGCGAGGTTGCGGCGCGCCTCCTCGACGGCAAGGCGGCTCGAGTACAGCGTCCAGTGGCCGTGGCCGCCCAGCTCGATGACCAGGGCGGCCTTTCCTTTCGGGTTGTGCGCGGCGGTGAAGAGGACGTTGGCATCGAGGAACAGCCTCATGGCGTCTTCGATGCCGGCAGCCTGGACAGGATACGCTTTCGCTCCTCGTCCGACAGCGCGTCCTCCGCGTCCCATCGGGCGATCTGCTCGTCGCCGTAGAGCTGAAGCTCGACGACCATGCCCGGCTTGAGCACGACCTCGTCACCGCGGTCCTCGAGGATCATCACGTCGCCCCCCTTGATTCCCAGCCGCTTGCGCAGGGTGGCCGGCAGGGTGATCTGGCCGCGACTGGAGACGACGAGCGTTTCGTTCATCCGATGGACTCCCATGTCGGACTGCTGTCCGGCAGCGGATCTTCAGAATATCAGAAACGCGGACACCAGGACATCGCAGGACGCGGGGTGCGGACGAGATCGTGAGCAGAACCGGGTCGGTGGTCGGCGAAGGCCCGTGGACACGGGAGCGGTGAAGCGATACGCTGAGGCGTCCGGATGGGAAGGACGGCAGGAGGATCTTCGATGTCAATCAGCGACCGGGACATGAGACGGCGGGAGTTCCTGGCGAGTGGTTCGGCCGGGCTGGTGGCGGCGGCGTTCGCGCGGACCGAGGCGTTCGCGGCGCTTCCGGCGCGGCAGGAGCTGAGCGAGCGCATCCGGGGCGTGCGGGCGATGACGTTCGACGTCTTCGGCACCGTGGTCGACTGGCGGACGAGCATCACCCGGGAAGGCGAGGCGGTCGGGCGCCGCAAGGGCATCGAGGCCGACTGGGCCGCGTTCGCCGACGATTGGCGCGGCGGCTACGGCCCCGCGATGGGCCGCGTCCGGCGGGGCGAGCTGGGGTGGACGAAGATCGACGACCTGCACCGGATGATCCTCGACGAGCTGGTTCCGAAGTACGGGCTCGAGAGCCTCACCGAGGAGGAGCTCGACGACCTGAACCGCGCCTGGCACCGCCTGACCCCGTGGCCCGACACCGTCGAGGGGCTGACCCGGCTGAAGACGCGCTACGTGCTGGCGTCGCTGTCGAACGGCAACGTGGCCCTGCTCGTCAACATGGCGAAGAACGCGGGCATCCCGTGGGACGCGGTGCTGTCGGCCGAGCTGGCCCGGCACTACAAGCCCGACCCCGAGGCCTACCTGACCGCGGCCGACCTGCTGGGCCTCGAGCCCGAGCAGTGCATGATGGTGGCCGCCCACAAGGGCGACCTCCGGGCGTCGGCCCGGCTCGGGTTCCGCACCGGCTACGTCCCCCGGCCGACGGAGTTCGCCCCCGGCGTCGAGCGGGACCTGACGCCCGATCCCGACTTCGACCTGGTGGCCACCGACTTCAACGACATGGCCGGCCAGCTCGGTCTGTGACGGCCGACCCGACGAAGCCGCGTGGAGCCATGGGCGAACGTGAGCCGCCTTGCGTCGAAGAGGCCGACGGCGCAGTCCTGAGCCGCCGGGTCGAGTCGCCGGGCATCGCCGCCCGTCTGGTACCCCTGGCGTTCATGGCCGCTGTCGCCATCGTCGTCGGCGGGCTGCTGTACCTCACGTTACCCGCGGGGCGGCGGCTCGTCGACAACGACCTGTTGATCTTCCTGATCACCGGGGTCGGGTTGGCCGTGGCGCAGCGGTCTTGGAAGGTGGTGTGGCCGGACGACCCGCGCGATTCGCTGCGGCGCGACGAGTGGCAATGATGCGTTCCTCGGCGGTCACGGCTCGACGATCCGGGGGAATGGGGACAGGTCTGAACCGCGATGGCGACTGTCTACCAGACTCCCCGACGAAGACGATCCTGGACTCGGGAGTCCGCACCGAGAGGGTAGCCGTGTTGTTGCTCAAGGGACGGATGGTTCGGCGAGGGGACGGTATTGATGCAGATCTCGCATCGGACTGACACCCGGCGGCAGCCGACCAGTGAAGTCCAGGAGCACCCGATGACTCAGCGGCGCATCAGGGCTCACACGGGCGACAGTGGCCCTGGCATCGGCAATCGTCCAATCACCCCCGCGGTGAATTCCCTCAGCGACGTATCTGGGTAGCCAGCCGAGTACGTAGTAGTCCTGTGTGTACACCAGGATCGCATGGGTAGCGACGGGATTATTCAGCTCGACGGCAACCCGCAGCTCGTTGCCGGGCTGCAGATGCTGAGCTGCGGTGATTGCGTCCGGGTTCGTGTGTCGTAGTCCGTGCAACATCAACTGTGTGCGAAACACCCCGTCGGGGTCGGGCTCGATAGGCGGAAAAACCTCGAAGCTGTCCGTGTAGCTGCGACCGCCGGACACGGACAGCTCGGCGAGCTCGTCGCATTCCTCCGCGTCGAGCCCGAGTTGCTCAAGGTATACGGGTCGGTCGACTCGCCGGACGTTCATGACTCGATTCCGGAATGTCGGGAACAATTCCGGCGAGCAATAGCGCTGATCAAGGTCGGGGAACGCCGGAATCGTCCTGAACCCGGACTCCTCGGCCTCTTTCGCCCCCTGGATATAGGAGAACTCGAATCCTCCAGTGGAGGAGTCATGACGGATGAGCCGTCCGACCGGAAACCAACGGCGACTCGATCGGTGTTGCCAGGCGAGATAGAGCATGGTCATCCAACGTGCTCCAGTAGCTCTTTCTTGCTGGTCAGAACGACCTGACAAGCGAACTCTTTGGCGGTGTCGGACATGAACTCAGACGGGACCCTCTGAACTGCCGCTCGGACGTCGGGTTCGGACAGGCGGCGGATTCGGTCGAGGGTCTTGCGCGTAAACGAAGGCCTCCATCGACACAGCAAACGGGCGAGACGCAGCGGGGAGGGGGCGCGCTGGTGGCGGACATTGGGGTAGACGGCGCCACGTCCGCGCCGTACGTAGCGCGATACCCTATCCGATTCCAGGATCTGGCGCCGTCTCTCATCGGTCAGCTCTCTCCCCAGGGAGGATGCGTGGTCGAACGACGGCATAATCTCGATAAACACATCACCCTGATCGATCACCCAGGCGATCATCCAGTTCTCATGGTGCCGATCCGTGTTGCCGACGATTCCATCAAGCAGAGCGTATGACGCCAGGTCTTCCATGACGTAGTCCCACCGTGGCATGGGGTTCATGGTGCCGACACCCATCCATTGCGCCAATGCGGTGCTGATGTTCTTGATGTTGTGGTCCCGCTGTCCGAAACGAAGGGCCGTGTCGTAGCCATCGACCACGTGCTGCAGAACTTCCCATCCATGGAAAAAGTGGTGCTCGGCAGTCGTAGTCTGCGCATCGGGAAGGAACGACCGGCAGATCGTGGCAAGCAAGCCCGAAGGCGTCTGCCGGGGCGGCCGTTCTTGGTCGTCCTGCCGGGGATGCCCCAACGGGAGTTGCTCGGAGCAGCGCGCCAGCTCCACCTGTGCGCACTCGACACCGATCAGGGTGCCAATCTCCGCCGCGATCTTCTCCGCCCAGTGTTCTCCGGTATTCGGCCTGGGGATCTTGAGCAGCCACGGTTCGTGCTCTGGCGGGATTCAGAACCCAGGCTTTGGGTCGGGTTCCTCGACTCTCTCCCACGTCCAGCCTGGTGGGCACTGGCACGACGGGGTAGGGAACGTCGGACATGTCTGGAACGGAAGTGGGGCTGTACGGTCTGGCCGGGGCTCGGCTGATATGGCACGGAGGCCGTCACCCATCTTGCGTAACCGCATTGGCCACAGTCGCCGTGCAGTGGGGTTTCGGCACCGGGTCGCCATGCCGGCGCAGACTCTTGATGTGGAACTCGATGGCTCTGCGCATCTCGTCGACGGTTTCCTGGCGGGTGGCTCCGGTTGCGACGCAGCCAGGGAGGTCCGGGGCGTACGCGGCGGAGTTCGCCGGCGACTTCTCGATGACGATGGTGTAGCGCATCTCGTTCGGTCATTCCTTCGGGCGAGCTCGCTTCGCGATGCTGGCCCAAGTGCGTCGGAGCAGAACGTCGCTCGGCTTGTCTGCGATGGTCACGGTTCCGGGTCGGTCGGGATGTCGATACTGACGATGGCTTCCTCTGGTGCGGACCAGTGACCATCCGCCTGTTCGACGAGGCGAATCGGATCCCGGACCTTCGGGATGACGCCAGGGTCCCGGTCATCGTTTACGTTCCGGCCGAAGGTTCTCTACACCCGCGACAGCCTCTGGTTCTTGATCGGCAGACTCCGCACCCGAATGCCCGTCGCCGCGTAGATGGCGTTGGTCACCGCCGGCGCCACCGGGGGCACGCCGGGCTCGCCGAGTCCGCCGAGGCGCGCGCCCGAGCGGATGAACGCCACCTGGACCTCGGGGGCGTCGGCCATGCGGATCATCTGGTGGTCGTGGAAGTTGCTCTCGACGACGCGGCCCCCGGCGATGGTGATCTCGCCGACGAGGGCGGCCGAGAGGCCGAAGACCACGCCTCCCTCGATCTGGGCGGCGGCGCTGTCGGGCTCGACGACGTCGCCGCAGTCGACGGCGGCCCAGACGTTGCGGACGCGGAGCCCGCCTTCGGGCGACACGGCGACGTGCGCGACCTGGGCGACGATCGAGCCGAAGCTCTCGGCGATGGCGATGCCGCGACCCTCGCCCTCGGGCAGGGGCGCGCCCCAGCCCGCCATCTCCGCCGCCCGGTCGAGGGCGGCCCGGAACCGGGGATGCTCGTCCATCAGGTTGCGCCGGTACTCGTAGGGGTCCATGCCCGCGGCGTGGGCCATCTCGTCGATGAACGACTCCTTGAAGAAGCCGTGCTGCGAGTTCAGCACTGAGCGCCAAGCGCCCTCGCGGACGTGGTGCGGCGCGCGCCGGCCGTCGAAGCGCCGCTCGGGGATGGCGTAGGGCATGAACAGCGACTCGCGATCGCCGCCCCCCGCGTAGTGGGCCCCCACCGCGAGGGGGCGGCCGTCGGCGGCGAGGGCGCCAGCGTAGCGGCACATCGCGGCCGGGCGGTAGTAGCCGTGTTGGATGTCGTTCTCGCGGCTCCAGACCAGCTTGACGGGGGCGGGCGACATGGCCTGCGCGATGCGCGCGGCGAGGTCGACGTAGTCGAAGCAGAACAGCAGGCGCCGGCCGTAGCCGCCGCCGAGCATCAGGTTCGTCAGGCGGACCTGGTTCGCGTCGAGTCCGAGGGCGCCGGCGGCGGTGGAGCGGGCGTTCAGGGGGTCCTGGGTGCCCGCCCACACCTCGGCGCGGTCGCCCTCGACGCGGGCGGTGCACGCCATCGGCTCCATGGTGGCGTGGGCGAGGAACGGCACCCGGTAGTCGGCGGTGATGACCTTGGCGGCGTCCGCAGGCATCTCGGGCGCATCGCCGAGGGCCTCGTCGAAAGCCGCGAAGATGGTCTCGCTCGAGACCTCGCCGTGGCCGGCGTCGTCGTACACGGGGCTGAGCGCCGCGAGCGCCTTGCGGGCGCGCCAGTAGCTGTCGGCCACGACCGCGACCGCCTCGTCGAGCTCGACGACCTGCTTCACGCCGGGCATGGCCTCGGCCGGGGCCGGGTCGACCGACACCAGCCGGCCTCCCTGGACGGGCGCGATGTCGACGGCCGCGTGGAGCATGCCGGGCAGGGTGAAGTCGATGCCGTAGGCGGCGCTGCCGTCGACCTTCGGGGGAATGTCGACGCGCGGCTTCCGGGTGCGCCGGATGGTGTAGGCGTCGGGGTCCTTCAGGGGCGGGTTCGAGGGGGCGGGCATCGACGCCGCGGCCTTCGCGAGGTCGCCGAAGGCGGCGCTCTGGCGCGACCACGGGTGGGCGACGCGCGATCGCTCGGCCCGGCACTCGTCGGCGGGGACGCCGAAGCGCTCGGCCGCGGCCGCGAGCAGCATCTCGCGCGCCGCCGCGCCCGCCATCTGCATGCCGTAGCCGGTGCCGCGCACCGCTAGCGAGCCGCCGGTGGCCTGGGTGCCGAACCAGCGCGCGAGGCGGTAGGCGCCGTAGTCGACGGCGCGCCCGACCGGCGCGGGCATCGAGTCGCCGGTGAACGCGCGCAGCATGTAGGCGTTGGCGTAGGCGTCGAGGGCCGGCGCCTCGCGGATGCGCACCCGGTCCCAGTCGGCCTCCATCTCCTCGGCCGCCATCATCGCGAGCCCGGTCTGCGACCCCTGCCCCATCTCGCAGTGGGGAACGAGGATGGTGACGAGGTCGTCGGGGGTGACGGTGATCCAGGTCGTCAGCTCGCCCTTGTCGGCGGCGTCGGCCGAGACGATGCCGTGGCGGCCGGGCGCGATGACGACGGCGGCGATGCCCATGACGAAGCCGCCGCCGACGAGGGTCCCGGCCCCGATGAAGGCGCGGCGCGTCCACTTACCCATGGCGCGCCTCCTCGTTCCTGCCGGCTTCCGCTGTGGCGTCGCCGTTGCCGGAGTCTTCGCTCCTGGTCAGGGCGCCGCCCTTGGCGACGGCGTGAATCGCGCGGCGCACGCGGACGAAGGTGCCGCAGCGGCAGATGTTGGTGACGGCGGCGTCGATGTGCTCGTCGCTCGGGTCGGGCCGCTGCGCGAGGAGGGCCGAGACGGCCATGATCATGCCCGACTGGCAGTACCCGCACTGCGGCACCTGGTGGTCCACCCACGCCTGCTGCACCGCGTGCAGCCGGCCGTCGGCGGCGAGGCCCTCGATGGTGGTGACGGCCAAGCCCTCGACCGCCGACACCGGCACCGTGCAGGTGCGGACGGCGCGGCCGTCCACATGCACGGTGCAGGCCCCGCAGGCGGCGATGCCGCACCCGAACTTGGTGCCCGTCAATCCGAGCGTGTCGCGCAGCACCCACAGCAGCGGCGTGTCCGGCTCCACGTCCACTGTGCGGGGCTGGCCGTTCACGTTGAGCGTGATCGCCACCCCGTCCTCCTGTCGCACGATGTCTCCCCCGATGGTAGCGCATCGGGGAATCTTCACATCCCGGGACCTTGCGGCTCGGGGTCCCGCCGCCGGGGCGCAGCGGGTCAGGACGACGGCGCTTCGCCGACCGTCACGTCGAACGCCGCCGTCTCGACCATCGCGCCCGGCTTCACCTGCACGACGATGCGGTAGGCGCCCGGTTCCGGGAAGACGAAGGGGAACGTCACGCGGTCGACGGGGCCGGACTGCGGGTGCCCGCCGTGTTCCGCGCCGGGCGCCCCACCCGCGGCCTCGGCGCCGCCCTCCGTTTCGGTGAAGCGGCGCTGCGCGGTGAGGTTGATGCTGCCGGCGGGATGCAGGTGCACGAACAGCGAGCCGTCGCGGCGGAGGACCGCGGCGTGGCTGAGCATGCCCATGTAGGGCTCGAGGACCGACGGCGTTCCGTCCGCCTCGATCACCGAGAACCGTAGCGTTATCTCCTCGTCGACGCCGATGGGGCCGCTGCGCTCCCATCGCATGGTGCGCCCGCCGGGTAGCGGGTAGCTCTCCGATTCCGGCACGCCGTACGGGCGCAGGATCGCCCACGAGTCGTCCGGGTCGGGGATCGGTCCCTCCACTGGCGCGTTGCTACCGTCGCCGGACGGCGGCGCGCCCCCGGCGGCCGTTGATGGCCGGCCGGTCACCGGTGAACCGCCGGTCGCCCGCGAACCACCGGCCGTGCCTGCGCCTCCGACCCCGGGCGAACCGCCGGCCGCCTGCGCCCCTCCGCCCGCTGGCGACCCGCCCCCCGCGCCGCGGCCGGGCGGCGGCACCCGCATCGTGTTCACCAGCGTGGGCGCGAAGCCGTTCTCGTGCACGACGTCGGCGTAGATGCGGTACTCGCCGGCCGGCAGCGGCGGCAGCGGTGCCGTGAACGATGCGTCCCCTTCGACTTCGCGCACGGGATGGACGTGCGCGAAGGCCGAGAGGTCGTCGGCCCGCACGAGGAACATGTGCATCAGCTTGCCGTGGTCCGGCACGAGCGCCGCTCCGGGCTCGGCGCGGCTGGCGGGCCATCGGGGATCGTCGATGGCGAGCGTGAGGACCTGTCGCCCGCCGACCGCGGTCACGGCCGCGGTGGTGCTCCACGGGCGGTAGATGCGGCTCCGGTAGGCGGCGTCGACCTCGTCCCACCAGCGCCAGCCGCCGCCGAGGACGGCACCGAGCACGACGGTGAACACGACCATCGCCCGGCGGCCCCGGCGGCGCCGCCAGACATCGGGCACGCGGCCCGGCTCGAGCACGCTCTCGCGGACCGCGGCGCCGAGAATGCTCACCGCCCCCGCGAACAGGAAGAGGGCGGCGGCCCCGAGCCCCAGACCGACCGCCGGGCTCATGGCGAGCTGCCGCTCGGCCAGCGCCAGCACCGGCACGAAGACGGCGCCTTTTCCGTCCGCGCCCGCCACGCCGACCTCCACGCTGTACGAGCCCGCCGTCATCAGCCACAGCTCGCCGCCGTAGAGCCGCGCCTCGCCCGGCACGGGACGGGCGGCGTCGGGGGGCGGCGCGCCCTCCAGCCCCACGTCCGACCGTAGGGGGCGCACCGTGACCCGCTCGACGCCCTCGCCGTCGAGAATGCGCACCGTGACTTGGGCGAGGCCGGGAATCACGCCGGGCGTCCGCACGATCACGCGGACCCGGTACGGTCCCGCCGCGCCGTCGAAGTAGGCGTTGGAGGTGCCGACGTGGGCGTAGGCGACCGCGCCGGCGGCGGCGAGTGCGCCCGCGATCAGGATCGCGGCACACGTGCGCAGCCGGGCGGCGAGCGCGCCTGCGATCAGGATTGCGGCACGCGTGCGCGGCCGGGTGAAGGGCGTGCTCCCCGGCCGGATGCCGGCAACCTCGGGCGATCGGGCGCTGCGATGCGGTGGCACGAAGAACCGGCGCGAGGCGGGCACGCTACCTCCGCACCCGCGCCAGCCAGTCGCCGCACCAGAGGCCCTGGGCGGCCGAGACCGCGGCGACGAGCGCGGTCCAGCCCGCCGCTCCCGCCGTCATCGGCCCTCCCCAGAACTCGTACTGGTAGGCTCCGGGGGCGGTGTCGAAGTCGAACTGGTCGGCCGCGAAGATGAAGTTGCGGGCGCTCTCGGTGAGAAGGAACTCGGCGAACGGCCACTGCACGGCGGCGAGCGCGAGCATGGCGACCACGCCCGCGGCGGCGGCGCCCGCGAGGCGGCGGATCCCGCCCACGCCGGCCGGCATCCGGCGGACTGCGGCGTCGATGACGAGGGCAGGGACCACGAGCAGGATCGGGAACGACGGCGGCACCATGCCGTCGATGTCGCGCAGTATCGGGGCCAGCATCGGCTGCGCGGGAAAGAGCTGCAGCGTCCACATCATGAGTAGGGTGACGCCCATGTAGACCCCGGCGGCGCCGGTGGCCCCCCAACGCGACCTTGCGCCCCGCGCGATGCCCGTCAGCAGGAAGGGGAAAGTGGCGGCGCTGACGAGGAAGAACGCCGGCGCGTGCTGATGGTTCGGCAGCATGACGTACTCGGTGAAAAGGGTCGCCACCATCAGGATCACGAGGCCGCCCGAGTAGTTGAACAGCCGCCGGAGCATCCGGTCGCCGGCCGGTGCGCGGTTCTGCCGGGCCACCGCCATCAGCATCGCGCCCACGCCGATGCCGTAGATGCCCATGGCGAGGACGACGTGGGGCGGGCTCAGTATCTCGACGTCGAGCCCGTAGGCGTTGTGCCACCAGTCGTCGAACGGGGCCGACACGACCATGGCCAGCGCGCCCCAGATGCAGAGCCAGGCCCCCAGCGGGCCCCGGAATCCCCAGAACGAGACGGCGGCGGCCCGTTCGCGCGGGCTGCCGGCGAAGGTGGTGCGCAGCACCAGCCAGCCGCACGAGAGTCCCGCGACGACGCCGCCGAGGTAGATGGCCAAGTGGGCCGGCGTCCAGAACGAGTCGCGCCCGATGGACCGGTGCCACGAGATGTCCCAGAGCCCGCCGACGATGACGCTGGTCGACGCGAACACGACGGCGAGCAGGGGCCAGGGGATGGCCGCCGCGGCCGTCTTGGGCGCCGCCGCCTCGGGAACCTCCACCGGGGCGGCCGGGGATGGCGCCGGCGGCGCGAGGATGGACGTCACCTTTCAAGCGTACCGCAGGGCCCTTGGCTGCGGCAATCTTCCGCCGCTCAATCCGGCCTCATCGCCTCCAGAGGCGTGATGCGCAGCGTCCCGAGGGTCGGTCTCGCGCGCAGCCTCCCGGGCGGTCGACCTCTTCCGGAGGGCCGGCGCGGGCGCCCCCGGGGCAACCGGAGGCCGGGCGGCGGTTGCCCCGGGCGGTCTTCCACGCGCCGCCGACTCGTCGTCGAGCGGCACCGCGTCTGCCCCCTTGCGTCCGACTGTGGCGCGTTCCCGGCGGGAGGCGTTACGATCGCGTCCGGATGGCCATCGCCGCGCAGACCGACTACGAGCTCGGGCAGGACAACATCCACGTCTTCGGCCTCGACGTCCACAACCCCGTCTTCGTCGTCTCGAGCCTCACCATCGTCGCGTTCGTGGCCGGGGTGCTGGCGTTCCGGGACGCCGCCGCCGGGGTCTTCGACGCGCTCTACACGTGGCTGACCTCGACGTTCGACTGGGTGTTCCTGGGCGCCGGCAATGTCTTCGTCCTCTTCTGCCTACTGCTGCTCGTCACGCCGCCGGGCCGCGTGCGCCTCGGCGGCCCGCACGCCCGGCCCGACTACTCCACGTGGTCGTGGTTCGCCATGCTGTTCGCGTCGGGCATGGGCATCGGCCTGATGTTCTTCGGGGTGGCCGAGCCCGTCGACCACTTCCTGAACCCGCCCCTCGGCGCCGACCCGGCGGCCGACGCCGCCGCCGCCCACCGGCTCGCCATCGCCGCCGCCATCTTCCACTGGGGCGTGCACCCGTGGGCGATGTTCGCGGTGGTGGCGCTGGCGCTGGGCTTCGCCAACTACAACCTCGGGCTGCCGCTGACGCTGCGGTCGGGGTTCTATCCGCTGTTGGGCGAAGCGGTGTGGGGCCGGTTCGGCCACGTCGTCGACATCGTCGCGGTCTTCGCCGCCCTCTTCGGGCTGGCGACGTCGCTGGGCCTCGGCGCCCAGCAGATGGCGGCGGGGCTCGACCACCTGTTCGGGGTGCCGGCCACCGACACGACCCGGGTGCTGCTGATCGCGGGCATCACCGGCCTCGCGCTGACGTCGGTGGTGATGGGGCTCGACCGGGGCGTGAAGCGCCTCAGCCAGGCCAACCTCGTCCTCGCCCTGCTGCTGCTCGCGTTCGTGCTCGCGGCCGGGCCCACCGCCGACCTGCTGGCGGGGTTCGTGGCCAGCCTCGGCCACTACGTCGTGGCCATCGGGCCCCTCAGCAACTCGGTGGGCCGCGACGACCTCGACGTCCTGCACGGGTGGACCACGTTCTTCTGGGCGTGGTGGCTCGCGTGGGCCCCCTTCGTCGGCATGTTCATCGCCCGCGTCTCGCGCGGCCGCACGGTACGCGCCCTCGTCGGGTGCATGCTGGCGGGGCCGGTGCTGGTCTCGGCCCTCTGGATGAACGCCTTCGGGACGACGGCGCTCGCGCAGTACCTCGAGGCGGGGCAGACCGCGGCGGTCGCGGCGGTGCAGGCGCAGCAGCCCGAGCTGGCCCTGTTCCGCATGCTCGAGACGCTGCCGCTCGCGGGCGTCACCTCGGTCGTCGGCATCGTGCTGGTGATGGTCTTCTTCGTCACCTCGTCCGATTCGGGCTCGCTCGTCATCGACACCATCACCGCCGGCGGCAAGATCGACGCGCCGGTCGCGCAGCGCGTCTTCTGGTGCGCGTTCGAGGGCATCGTCGCCATCACCCTCCTGCTCGGCGGCGGGCTGGTGGCGCTGCAGACCGCGTCGCTCGTCACCGGCTTCCCGATCGCGCTGGTGATGGTGGCGATGTGCTGGAGCATCTGGAAGGGGCTGCGGGCGGCGGGGTCGGGGTGAACGGCCGGCCCGAGTGAGGGGTCGCCCCGATCGTGTAGCTCAGCGGCGTGCACGGCGGGGTCGGCGTGAACGGCCCACCCGAGAGAGAGCGGGTCTCAGCGCGGGGGATCGCGCACGCGCCGGCGCATCTCTTCCAGCCGGTCCCGGTAGCGCCGGCGGTAGGCGGCGTGGTCGAGGCCGAACGGGGCGCTGCCCGGCTCGAAGCCGTTGAGAATCTGGTCGGGATCGTCCTCGGCGAGGGGGCGCAGGGCCGCGACCCGCTCGTCGAACAGGTCGACGAGGCGTGGTCGATGGGCGAGCAGCCGCCGCAGGACGTGGACGCCGAAGGCGATGTGCCGCTCCTCGTCGCGCTGTATCAGGCGGATGCCGCGCTCGAGGCCGGGGAACCGGCCGCTTCGCTCGAACAGCGCGTAGTACAGCGAGTAGCCCGACTCGGCGGCCACGCCCTCGACGTAGACGTGGTAGAGCATGACCGCCTCGAGCAGGGCCTCGGGGCCGTCGTCGTCGAGGAGCGCCCGCATGGCCCGGGGCAGGCGGACCGAGAACATGTCGCCGTGCAGGGCCGGGTAGGGGACGTCGACCCCGAAGCGGCCGGGCAGCGCCTCGACCAGCCAGCGCTCGAAGAACTGGACGTGCCGCGCCTCTTCGTACATCTGGGCGGCGACGAAGACCTCCTCCTCGATCCAGCCGTCGCGGCGGAGCCGAATCTGCAGCGGCGCCAGCTCGTGGGTGACGCCGCGCTCGCCGACGCGGAAGCCCGCGACCAGCCGCAGCAGCAGCCGCCGCTCGTCGTCGGCGAGGGCCAGCCAGTCGGCGCGCTCCCGCGAGAAGTCGACGTCGCCGGGGTTCCAGGCGCGCTCGTGCGATGCCGTGAACAGCCGCATGGGCAGCGAGTCGTTGTCGAGCGGCATCGCGTCTCCTCCCTGCGTCCGACTGTAGCGCAGTTCGGCGCGAGGCGTTGCGGCAACCGCCGACCGTGCGGCGGCGGAACGCCGGCCCGGAAGCGCGGGAACGTCGATGCGCCGCGCGCGGGCTACCGTTCCTGCGGGACGAAGATGTCGCGGGCGGGCATTTCGACGGCGGGCACCGTCTCGGCGTTCATGACCGCGTCGCGGGCGACGATGCCGTTCTCGGCGAGTATCCAGGCGACGAGGCCGTAGACCTCGTCGGGGGCGAGGGTGCCGGGCGCGTCGGTCGGCATCGCGCGGCGGATGTAGTCGAAGAGGGTCGTGGCATAGGGCCAGTAGTTGCCGACCGAGAACGGCACGTCGGTGCCGCCGGCGCGCCACGCCTCGTAGCGGGGGCCGAAGGGGGGCGTGCTGTCGGGGTCGTACCCCACCAGCCGGTCCGCGACGCCGCCTTCGCCGGCCGGCCCGTGGCAGATGGCGCATTTCTCGGCGTAGACCGGCGCGCCGGTGGCGGCCGTCCCCGATCCCGCGGGGAGGCCGGCGCCGTCGGGCATGACGTCGATGTCCCACGCGGCGATGTCCTCGGCCGTCGCCGGGCGGCCGAAGCCGAAGGGTCCGGCCTGCGGTTGCGCCTCGGCCGCCGCCGCGAGACCGGCGAGCAACGCGAGAGCGGCGCCGGCGGCGCGGGGCAGGAGCCGGCGCCGCAGACCGACGCGGGCTCCTGGAGGGTGGGTTGGGCGCCCAGCGGGGCCGTCAGGCGACGATGGGCGGGCTAGGCGTCCCATGGCTCCTCCACCCGGTACTCGACCTGCCCGCCCGGCCGGATGCGCCACGCGGTGATGGGGTTCAGGTGGTAACGCCGGGCCCGCCGCCCACGCTCGGCCCTGAGCGCGGCCCGCGTCGGCTGCACGTAGCCGGTGTCGTCGACGGCCCGGCTCATGATCTCGGTCTCGGCCCCGTCCCAGCGCCACAGGTGGCGGAAGCGGGTGTGCGCCTGCCGCAGCACCGGCGCCTGCAGGCGCGCCTCCTGCCAGGTGCGGCCGCCGTCGGTGCTCACCTCGACCCGGGCGATGGCGCCCCGTCCCGACCACGCGATGCCGCGCAGCTCGATCCACCCCGGCTCGACCACGTCGGGCCACGCCGGCGTGGTGATGATGGAGCGGGCGTCGAAGACGAAGCTGAACTGCCGCGCGGTGCCGTCGGCGAGTGGGTCGGTGTACTTCGAGGTCTCCTCGCGGGTCATGAACGGCCGGTCGGCGAGTTCGAGGCGCCGCAGCCACTTGACGTTCGAGTTGCCCTCCCACCCCGGCAGGAGCAGCCGCGCCGGATAGCCCTGCCCCGGCCTGAGCGCCTCGCCGTTCTGGGCGTAGGCGACGAAGGCGTCGTCCCGCGCCTTCTCCATGGGGACGCTGCGGGTCATCACCGCCGCGTCCTGGCCCTCGGCGAGGAACCAGGTGGCGTCGGGGCTGGCCCCGACCTCACGGAAGAGCGTCGCCAACGACACGCCGGTCCACTCGGTCGTCGACGTCATGCCGCAGACCCCCTCGGGCTTCGTCTCGGGCCCCGCCCCCGTCGGGTAGTTGCCCGAGCACTCGAGGAAGCAGATGCGCGACGTGGCCGGGAAGCGCTTGAGGTCGGCGAGGGTGAACACCATCGGCCGCTCGACCATGCCGTGGACCAGCAGCCGGTAGTCGTCGGGGTCGACGGCGGGAATGCCCGCGTGGTGGCGCTCGAAATGGAGGTCGGACGGCGTGATCGTGCCCTGCAGGTCCTGCAGCGGCGTGCGCGAGGCGACCGGCCCGCGGTGGTCGCGCCGGATCGTTGCGTGGGGCGAGCGGGCGCCCAGCGGGCTGGCCCCCGACCCCGCCTGGCGGGTGGTGTCGGCGCCTTGCGCGCGGGCGCGCCCGGCGGCGGCGGCCGGCATGGCGGCGACGGCGATGGCGCCGGCCAGCAGCTCGCGACGGCTGACTCTGTTCGGCATGGGCTCTCTCCGTGACGCGACGGCCGGGTCGATGGCGCCCGGCCCGGCCGGCACCGCGCTCGTGGCGCGGAGCCGTGTTCCTCCCGCATCCTACTCCGATGGGGGCGCCCTGTCGACGTGGGTGACGGCGCGCCGACGCCCCGAGGCGGAGGCGGCGATGACGATGCTGCAACTCACCTCGGACAACGCTGCGCCGGTCGGGACGCCAGCTTGGCCCGAGCGCAGGCCGCGCGCCATTCCTCCACGGCCGGCATGGCGTCGGTGTTGTCGCTCGGGGTCCGGGGGCCGCGTTTACAGAAGCCCCGCCGCGGGCTATCGTAGACCGCCAGGGCGACCCTGCGAGGCGGGCGCCCGTGCTTCAGGAGGTACAGCTCATGGTCGTGAGAGGTCGAATCGTCGCGTCGGTGCTGGCGGTGGTGCTCGTCGTGCTGGCGGCCGGTGCGGCCGCCGGCCAGGACGCGCCGCGGACCTCGTGGGGCGCCCCTGACCTGCAGGGCATCTGGGACTTCAAGACCGCCACGCCCCTCGAGCGGCCCGAGGACCGCGGGGACCAGGCGTTCCTGACCGAGGAGGAGGCGGCTACCATCGAGCAGGAGCGGGTGGAACGGAACATCCGCCTCTGGGAGGCGGCGCCCCGGCGGACCGAGGCCGGGGGCAACGTCGGCGGCTACAACAACTTCTGGCTCGACTTCGGCACCACCGTCATCGACGACCGGCGCACGTCGCTCATCGTCGACCCGCCGAACGGGCGCATTCCCACCCTGAGCGACGAGGGGCAGCGCCGCGCCGACGAGCGGCGCGCGTACCGCGAGGCCCACCCGGCCGACTCGTACACCGACCGCAGCGCGTTCGACCGCTGCATTCTCGGTTTCAACACCGGACCCCCGATGACCCCAGGCTTCTACAACCAGCACATGCAGCTCTTCCAGACCCCCGACCACGTCGTGGTGCTCAACGAGATGGTGCACGACTCGCGCATCATCCCCCTCGACGGTCGCCCCCGCCCCGACATCGAGTCGTGGACCGGCGAGTCGCGCGGGGTCTGGGAGGGCGACACGCTGGTGGTCGAGACCACGCACTTCAGCGACAAGCACGGCTACCGGGGGTCGACCAGGGACCGGCATCTCGTCGAGCGGTTCACGCGGGTGGACGCGGACACGCTGCTCTACGAGTTCACGATCAGCGACCCGGCGACGTGGTCCGCGCCCTGGACGGCGCGGATTCCGATGAAGTGGACCGAGCTGCCGATGTTCGAGTACGCGTGTCATGAGGGAAACTACGCGATGCCGAACATCCTGGGGGGTGCGCGGTTGGAGGAGCGGAGCGGGGAGAGCGGGCAGGATTGAGAGGGGCGGGCCCGCGGGGCTGTCTCGCGCTGAGGCTCGTGCCTTTGGTCGCCCGTGTCCCCGTGCACCACCCGCACCCACTTGCCCACCCACGGACAGTCCTACCGTGAGTGCCCGACTGTTCCCAACTCAGGCCGTCTTTGGCACCGAAGAGCAAGATGACCAGGAAACTGACCGCGATCATCGAGCGTGAAGACGACGGCTACGTCGCCCTCTGTCCTGAAGTGGATGTCGTCAGCCAGGGAGATACCGTCTCCGAGGCTCGACATAACCTCGAGGAAGCGCTGACGCTGTTCTTCGAGACCGCCTCCGCCGAGGAAATTGAGGGCCGCCTGCGGAACGAAGTCTACGTAACGCATGTCGAGGTAGCGGTTGGGTAGGCTTCGTGTCCTTTCCGGCCGTGAAGTCCGTCGGATTCTCGTGGCGCACGGCTTCTCGGAAGTGCGGAGGCGCGGGAGCCACGTGGTGATGCAGAAGGTCCTCGGCACCGGGACCGTGACCATCCCGGTGCCGGACCACGCCGAGTTGCGGGCCGGCACCCTGAAGGCGATTGTTCGACGGTCGCGTCTGCCGCGCTCCGAATTCGAGTGAGGGCACGAAGCCTACGACAGAGTTCGCCACGGAAGCACCTGACGCCGCTCGGTCTTGCTCAATCGTCCAGGTGCCGGGTATTCCTGAGGCTGCTGGGGCGCTCCCAACCGAGCCGAATGTACTAACGGACACTCCAACGGTGGTACCAGTTGCGGAAAAACCGCTAGATAACTTTCGCCAACTTGAAGAGTGGCTTGACGCAAAGCAACTTCTTGATTCTGACATCCGGTACCGGGGATACGGAAACAGCACATGGACGCTCGAAAGCACGCTCTACCGACACCAGCGGACACTGTTTTGATGCACAACACCCATCCGGGCCGCCGGTCGGGAACACGCACCCTACTGGCCGAGATAGTCCTTGTCGCTCACCGGCTCGAGCCAGTGCGTCGGGCCCTCGCCGCCCATCACCGCGAGCTGCACCATGGGCTCGTCCGGCGCCGCGCCGTGCCAGTGCGCGACCCCGGGACCCACGTAGTGGGGCACGCCCGGCAACATCTCCTTCATCGGCTCGCCGCGCACCTGGGTGAGCCCGCGCCCCTTCTCGGCCATGATCACCTGGAAGCCGCCGTGCTCGTGCCAGTTCGAGCGCGCGCCCGGCTCGAACCGGAGGCGCATGGCGCGAACGTCCGACACGTCCGCTCGCATCGGCGCGGCCCCCACGAAGTTGCTCTGGACCGCGCCGGCCGTCGAGCCCTGTCCTGCCACCCATGCCCCGATCGCCGCGAGCACGAGGGCCAGCATCAGCCGGAAGCGTACGCCGATTCGTCCTGCCATGTCGTTTTCTCCCTTGTTTTGGCGTTACGACGACTTTGTTGCGAGTTCCTCCCTACCAAGTGGGACGGATCTTCCTTGTTCGTCGTTCATGCCCTCCTGGCGACCGGGAGTCGACGAACGACGCGAGCGGGTCAGCTCATCGGTATCGCAGGACGGGGCAGACGCTGTGAGGCCTGCGACCGCCCCGGGAGCGCGATGAGTGGCCGGGGGGCAACCCGTCGTGGCGGATGCCGCTGACCTCCCGCCGGCGTGAGGCTCGAGGACTTGCTGGAGCGGTGACGCCGGGCGAGACCCCCATCCGTCGAGCACGGAACGAGGCCGTGCTCGCGGAAGCATCTGCTGGAGCGGTTACGGCGGAGGATCCTCGGCGAAAGGCGTTCAGTCCTCGCCGGTCGGCGTCAGCAGCTTCAGTGCCGGGAAGTACGTGCGATGGCGGCCGGCGTCCCTGGTAATGAGCGTCAGGTCGTCGGCCGCCGCGTGGGCGCCGATGTAGAAGTCGGGCAGCGGGGTCGCGCGCGCGCCGCCGGCGCGGCGGTATCGGAGAAAGGCCCGTCCCGCCGCGAACCCGGCGCCGTACGGCAGAGGCAGGCGGGACCCGCGTAGTGGGGCACGCCGGGCGGCTACAAGAGTGTCTGCCCCCGAGACGCAACTCTACATGCGTGCGACCGGGGCGGAGACGACGACCGTGCCGGCAGGACGCGGCCGGTGTCACCGGCGCCCCTGTTCACGGACGCGAATGAGGAGTCGGGATTGCCGCGGGTCGGCTCGCGACAGTTGGCACGAATGTTGAACCGTGTTGCGGCATGCGCACACGAGACTCTTGCTTCCCTGCCCGCCCGAGCGCGGGCCGTGGCCCCTGCGCGGTGGCCGCGCTGGGCCTGTATTGGGCAGTGGCTTTCGCAGCGCCCGGCGCCGCCGAGCCCGGCAAGGACGGCGCGCAGGGCAGCGAGGCGGCCCCCGGCGCGCGGGCATCCGCGTCGACGGCGCAGGCCGAGATCGAGGAACCCGCCGACTGGCGCGAGATTCTGCCGGGTCTCACCATGGGCTCGCAGGTCCGACTGCGGACCGAGAGCCGCCGCAACGCGAGGTTCGACGCCGCGCGGCCCGGCAACGACGAGGACTACCTGCTCTCGCGGTTCCGGTTCGGCCTGACGTGGGAGCCGACCGACCGGGTGACCGGCGTCGTCGAGCTGCAGGACGCCCGCATACACGGCGAGAAGGCGATCAGCGAGACGCGGACACCCAACATCTTCGCCGACCAGCTCGACTTCCACCAGGCGTACCTGGACGTCGCATCCCCCTCCCCGGGACGGGTCCGGGCCTCAATGCGCATCGGGCGGCAGAAGCTCGTCTACGGCTCCGAGCGCATGGTGTCGCCCCTCGAATGGGTCAACACCGCGCGCGTCTTCGACGGGGTGCGGGTGGGCGTGGGCGCGGGCCCGGACCGCAAGATCGACGTGTTCGCCACGCGGCTGGTGCCGGTCACGCCGACCGGGTTCAACGACCATGGGCCGACCGGCAGCCGGATGTTCAACAGCCAGCTCCATGGTGTCTACTACAGCGACGCGTCCCTCCTCCCCGGCGGCATCGTCGAGGGCTACTGGCTGCTGCGCCGGGCGGCGCGCCTCGACGATGCCGTTCACACCGTGGGCACCCGCGTCGAGACGCGGCAGGGGCCCTGGGCGTTCGACGGAGAGGTGGCCGCCCAGTCCGGGAGCTACGGCGGCCTGGACCACCGGGCATCGCTCGTCCACGCCGGCGGGTCCTACGTGACTGCCCTGCCGGGCCGGCTGAAGCTCGGGGCCGCCTTCAACCTGGGCAGCGGCGACGACGACCCCGCCGACCGCGTTCACCGCACCTTCGACCAGCTCTATCCGCTGGGCCACGCCTACTACGGCTACATGGACCTCTTCGCGCTGCAGAACCTGCGCAACGCCGAGGTCACGGTCGAGGCGGCGCTCCCTCGCCGAACGACGCTGCGCGTCGCCCTGCAGGACTTCGCGCTGGCGGCGCCCGGCACGGACGCGTGGTACAACGTCGGCGGCGCCGTCGTGCACCGGGTCGACGGTGCCGCCGCTTCCTCCCACGTGGGCAACGAGGTCGACGTGACGCTTCGTCTGCCGGCGGGTCCGGTCGGGCTGGAGATCGGCTACGGGCGTTTCTTCGGCGGCGCCTACCTGCGCGACGCGGACTTCAGCGAGGACACCGCGGACTTCTTCTATCTGCAGACGCTGGTCGGCTTCTGACCGCCCGGTCGGTGGGCTCGAAGGACGGACGCGGACTTCAGCGAGGACACCGCGGACTTCTTCTATTGCAGACGCTGGTCGGCTTCTGACGGGCGGCCGGCGGGCTCGAGGGACGGACGCGGCCGGGAGAGAGGGCTCTCTCCCGGCCGCCGGAAGGCGGGGCCGCGCGAGCGCGGCTAGAAGCGGGCGGTGACGGCGAAGCGGATGACGCGGCCTTCGAGCACCCGCGCGGCCCGCTCCCAGCTCGACAGGCTCTGGTAGCCGGCCCCGGTGCTGCCGAGGGCGTTCCGCGAGCCGCTGTGGTAGATCTCCACCGCGTTGTTCAGCACGTTGAAGAACTCGAAGCGGGCGTCGTAGCGCCAGCTTCCGATGTTGAACACCTTCTGCAGGTTCACGTCGAGCTGCGTCCAGTACGGCTCGAACTTCACGCTGTTCAGCGGGATCATCGGAATCCAGTAGCCGCCGGTGCTCGTCGACACGGTGGGCGTGTCGGCGATGCGGGTCCCCAGCACGCACGGCGCCACACAGTGGCCCGGTTGCCCGTAGAGCGTCTCGGAGTAGGTGCCCAGCAGCGGGTTGGACGACGTGCGGTGGACGTAGAGCCCCTCCTGCAGGCCGCCCCAGTCGCCCTGGCCGCCCGGATAGGCCTGCAGCGACGCGGCGAGCTGCATGTCGCCGATGAGCGGCAGCGAGAACGGCTGGGTGCCCGACAGCTTGAACTCGTTGCGGTACGGCCGCGGGTAGGCGCCGGTGTCGCAGAACCGCAGCTCGTTCGGGTTGTCGCCTCGTTGCAGGATGTCCGAGCAGGTGTCGACCTCGCCGCCGAAACGGCTGCCGGCGCCCCGGTTGTAGTTGTAGATGCTGACGCGGCCGCTGTCCTCGACCGACCACCCGCCGAAGATGGTGCCGCCGCCGGCCAGCCGCCCCTGCACGCTCAGCTCGAAGCCGCGGTAGACGTTGGAGTAGCCCTCGCCTCTTCCCGCGTCCCAGAGGTCCGCGGACGTGCGGACGGCGGGGTCGACGTTGAAGACGTTGATCGACCCGACGAGGGGATAGGGCCGCAGCACTTCGATGTAGCGGCCCGTGCCCGCGTACGCCGGATCCGGGCTGCCGTCGGGCAGCGCCCCGAAGCTCGCGAAGGTGTGTGACCGGTTGTCCTCCGCGAACGTGTTGTGGTACGT
Organism: Vicinamibacterales bacterium; assembly: GCA_965207615.1. GTDB lineage: Bacteria > Acidobacteriota > Vicinamibacteria > Vicinamibacterales > UBA8438 > JAJEEA01. The sequence continues at coordinate 3,201,843 of CBDBMZ010000003.1, read as the reverse complement.
CCGCTGCCGGTACTCGGCGCTGACCGACAGGCCGGGGACGACCTCCTGCTGGATGCCGACGGTCCAGATGCGGTTGTACTCGCGCGGGAAGTTGGCCAGATCGGGGTTCCGCGTCGGGCTCCTGGCCACGCCGAACGTCGCGGACGACCGCGGTCCGATCTCCCAGTCCTGGGCGATGTCGTCGTAGTTGCTGCCGTAGGGGTCGAGCCCCGAGCAGACGCCGTTGCCGCTGGCGTCCACGATCATGTGGCAGTCGAACCAGTCGCGCCTGTCGCTGATGCTCGCCCCGTAGGAGTAGCGGCTCGGGAGGTCGCCGCCGACGTCGCGCATGTACTTGTTCCACCCGAACTTCAGCGCCGTCCGGGCGTCGCCGAACACGTCGTAGACCACGCTGAACCGCGGCGCGAAGTCGGGTCCGAAGCTGGGAAGCTCCGCCGAGTCGCGCCCCGTCAGGACGTAGGAGCCCACGAAACGGCCCTGCCCCTTCGGCGTCGCCGGCACCGAGACGGCCGCGAAGTCGGCGCGCAGCCCGTAGTTGAGGGTCAGCCGGTCGATGGTCCACGAGTCCTGCACATAGAACCCGCCGTTGTAGTTCAGCTTGACCGACGTGTAGGTGGGGTGGGCGAAGACGTCCACGCGGTCGGGGAGCCCGGTGGTTCCGCAGGGCAGACCGGCGGTGAGGTTCGCTTCCGCGGCATAGTGGCTGCAGGTGACGAAGTCGAGCATGCGTCCCCTCGGGTTCGGAGCGGCGTCGTAGAACTGCAGGAGGTTGCCGTTGCTCGACCGCGTGAAGCGGTTGTGCCCCGTGGTGAAGTTCATCCCGAACTTGAAGCTGTGCGACCCCGTGACGTAGGACACCGCGCTCTGGTACGCCCAGCGGTGCGTGTAGTTGTTGGCGTCGCCGTCGTCCTTGGCGCCGTAGATCAGGCCCAGGTAGGTGTCGTTCTTGGGGACCACGCTGAACCAGGGGTCGCCGCCCAGCGACACCGGCATCTGCATCATGGCCTCGGGCGAGCCCGCGTCCCAGTAGCACGGCGTCTCCGTGCACAGGCCCACGTTGTCGGGCCGCTCCTGGTAGATCGACCCCAACGGGCTGTACTGGTAGTAGCTGGGGTCCCAGTCCCCGAAGTGGAGCGAGAAGCCGAACTCGGCCAGCATCCGGTTCGACAGCGTTCCCGTCCACTTCGCGGTCCCGACGTCGTAGTGCGGCGAGTTCCACGTCGACGCCGCCGTCTCGATGTCCTCGCCGAAGGCGTGCTGGCTGAACCGGCGCTTCCGCACCTTGTCGAACATGGCCGATATCTTGTGCTGCGACGTCATCTGCCACGTCAGCCGCGCGTTGCCGTTCGTGATGCTGTTCCGGTCGAGGGCCGGGGTCCCGTCCCGGTTCGTGCTGTTGAGCACCCCGGCGTCGACGACGTTCCGCCGCGCCGTCGCGAAGAACCAGAGGTTGTCGCGGATCATGGGGCCGCCGACCGCCGTGTTGAAGTCGTAGATGATGTCGACCTTCGGCACTTCGTCGACGCCCATGTCCCGAATCCGCTGGTTGATGTTGTCGGCCTGCCAGACACCGGGCGTTCCGCCCCCGAAGAAGCTGCCGCTGTACTGGTTGCCGCCCTCGTTCGGGATCATGTTGATGCGCAGCCCGCCGGTCTGCGTCTCGGCGCCCTGACCCGACGTCGTGTACGACGTCTCCGCCGACAGCATCGGGTTCAGGTAGGCCTGGTAGCGGCCGTCGCTGACCATCGAGTTGATCATCATCCCGTCGATCTCGACGGTGGTGTGGGCGGCGTCGAGACCGCGTCCCATCATCTCGGACTGCTGCGCGCCCGCGGTGCCCCCCACGTCGGGCTTGTGCACCTTGACGCCCGGAATCAGCAGCGCGTACGACCACATGCTGCGTCCCGTCGGGATCGCCTCCTGCGTCTCGCGGGTCAACACCTCGATGCGCTGCACCTGCTGCACGTCGACCACCGGCGTCTCGCCCGACACCGTGATGGTCTCCTCGACCGAGCCGACGGACATCACGATGTCGAGGGGCAGGGCCACGTCCGCGCCGAGGATGAGCTCGTCGCGCACCTGGGTGCCGAAGCCGGGCAGGGTGAACGTGACCGCGTACACGCCCGGCCGCAGGTCGACGATGTTGTAGTTGCCGGTGGCGTCGGTGAAGACGACGCGCGAGCCTTCGATGAGGACGGGGCTGGACGCCTCGACCGTCACCCCGGGGAGGACCCCCCCGGTGTCGTCCGTGACCGAGCCCCCGATCGAGCTCTGCGCCACGGCGAGCGCGGGCGCCAGCAGCAGGATCGCTGCCGCGCTTGCGAGCGACCTTCCGAGTCTCATGCGCGCACCTCCTCCGTCTGATCCGGGCAGTGGGCTTTCTCTTCCCACTGCTACGACCTGGACACCGAGGCTCCGCCGCGAGAAACCGGAACGTGTCTGGAGAATCTCCCTCCTTGTGCTGCTCGTCGTCGATGCTCTCTTGGCTGGCAGGACCCATTCTACTCCTCCTCGCGGGCCGGATACGGCGAATTTCCGTGGACCCCGGCGGACGTCTCGGACAGCGCGCACGGGAGGTCTCCACGTCCCTCGGCGTGGCGGCGTCCGGAGGAGGGTGTGGGGTAGAATTGACGTGGAGTCGACGAACTCGAAGTCGAGGCGCTCGAGCTGGATCCGGTCCACGAGCCGAGAGCCCTGGTCAGGGTGTGGCCTTCGTCGCGGAGGTCGAGCCCACCGCCCGGCCCGAGCACCGACGGCGACCCGTCCGCCATCCTGAAAGGAGAGCGCTCAGATGAGGAACAGACCAATCCGGCTGGCAGTCGCGGCGGTCTTCGGGGCGTTGGTGCTGTCCGGGCTATCGGTCGTGGCCCAGCAACAGGAGCCGCCTCCGTTGGGCTTCTTCGTCACCAGTACCGGCGTCGGTGACGGCGCCAACCTGGGTGGGCTGGACGGCGCGGACGCCCACTGCCAGACGCTGGCCGCCGCGGTGGGCGCCGGCGACCGCACCTGGCGGGCCTACCTGAGCACGCAGGGCCCCGGGGCCATCGACGCACGCGATCGGATCGGCGAGGGACCGTGGGCGAACGCGGAGGGCCTCGTCATGGCCACCAGCGTCGAAAGCCTGCACTACGACAACTCCAACTTCAACTGGACCCACGCGCTGGACGAGAACGGCAACCAGTTCCCGTCGCGAATCGACGGAGACCCCGACTTCACGGAGCACGACGTGCTGACCGGCACCCGGCTCGACGGCACGGCGTTTCCGGCCGGCGACGACCGCACATGCGGCAACTGGACCAGCAACGGCGAAGGCAGCGCCATGCTCGGCCACGCCGACCGTTACTCCTTCACGACGCCGGGTTCGCCCTGGAACACCGCCCACCCGTCACGCGGTTGCTCGCAGGACGATCTGGTGGCTACCGGAGGCGCCGGCCTGTTCTACTGCTTTGCCACCGACTGATGGACGTTGGGCTCGATCCGGCCATGCGGAGCTCCGCATGGCCGGATCGAGCCCGGAGAACCGCTCCGGGAACTCGGGGTGAACGGCGTTGACGCCCGGGACCAGCCTGAACTCCCGGCTCTAGCCTGGCCGCAGCGGCTTACCGCCCCGAAACGCCTCGCCGGCTCGGCGTTCCAGCCCATCCCCCCACTCCATTACCTCGCGCCGCAGCACTCGCTTCGCAGCGTTCTGCGGCGCGAGCTGCCGGCCCGCGGCGGCTTCGTACGTTGACTGTCCAACGGTCAAGTCTCCTTCGTCTCAGGCGGCGGGAACCGGCGCTTCATCCATGCCTGCCACGCCGGCTCGTCGCGGGCGGCGACGGCGGGCGCCGCGTCCCCGTACAGGTAGATGCCGAGCGACGTCATCACCTGATCGTTCATCGTGTACACGATCGGCGTGGCGATGCCGGGCAGGGGATCGTGGATCCGGAGCAGCGCATGCGGCAGTGTTCCCTCCACGATGCGCTCGACGGTGCCGGACAGCGGCGGCGCGTCGTCGGCCCGCGTGCGCCAGGGCCGGCCCGACGCCGCATCGTCGATGCCGAGCGCGTCGAGCAACGCCGTCCACGCGTCGCGCTCGGTCCTCGAGGCGGATCCCGTCACCCGGATGATCGCGGCGTGCTGCCCGCGGAAGTGCTCGAGATAGAGCTGCAGGATGCCGAAGAAGCCGGGCCAGTTGGCCTCGATGCCCTCGAGTTCGCCGTCCCAGTCGCCGGTGTCGGCGAAGAAACTGTGGACGAGCCGCACCACGCAGGTGCCCCCGGCGCGCGGCTCGATCGTCCACTCGGTGGCGAGCGCCGCGGCGCCCGGTCGCCAGCCGGGTGGTTCTTCGATGCCCAACCGACGTGGCGGTTCCCACGTGGTGACGGTGCCAGGGGCGTCCACTCCCTGCTCCATGTGCCAGACGATGCGTCCTCCGGGGCGTCCTTCCACCTCCGCCGGAAAGAACCAGGCGGAGATGCCGGGTCCGGTGGCGATCGCCTGCCATACCTCTTCGGGCGTGCCCGGGACCTCCACTTCGAGCTCGATGGACCGGCGGCCGGACGCGCTGCGTTTCACGGTCATGGTGACTCCCCGGTGTCTGGTTTCGGCGTGACCGGACTGGCATGCCCGACGATCACCAGGCGATGCCGTCGGCCCGCCGGCGCCGTTTCGTCGTGGTAGCGCGCCACGAGTCGGGCCACCGTCGCGGCGAGCTCCCGACTGCACGCGGCGCGCTCCTTCGCGGACCGGAAGCGGATCTCCGTGTCTATCGAAAGGGTCGCCAAGCGCTTCCCGGTCTCTCGCGACCGCCGCAGAAGCTGGCTCACTTCCTGGACGACGCGTGCCCCCAGCGCGATCAGATAGCCGGCGGACAGACGATCGCGCGTTCGGCCCGGGTCGCTCGCGACCGGGCCGAGCGCTGCCGGCGAGACGACGTACGATGCCGCTCTGGCTACGAGCAGGCGCTCGGTCAATCCTCCCCACCTGCGTTGTTCCGCGACCTCCACCAGACCGTGCTTCTCCAGGGCGCGCAGGTGATAGTTGACCCGCTGCCGGGGCAGTCCCACGCGCGCGGCCAGCGTTGCGGCCGAAACCGGCTCGGCCATCTCCGCCAGCAACCGGGCGCGCTTCGGGTCCAGGGTCGTCATCGCGGCGGCCGGATCGTCGATGACCTCGACATCGAGCATGCACCGTCATTGAAGCATTGACAAAAATCCTTGTCAACATCGTGCGGGAGTTCTCCAGAGGGGTGATCGACGCGGAGCGATCCACGGTTGAAAGCGATCTGCCAAGGTCCGGCCGGGCCGGCGCGGCAAGGCTGAGGCCGCGGGTCAGCCCGCGGCCGGCCGCTCCCGGGTATTGTCGAGCGTGGTGCCGTCCGGGTTGAGGCCGGCGCCGTCGTCGGGCTGTCGGGCTCATCAGCATGACCGTGTGCTCACCGGCGTCAGGCGCGTCGCTTCGCTCCGCCCCCGCTTCGCGGGGCTGACGGCCTTGACGCCGGCTGCGCGCACGGCCCCAGGCGATCCTGCCCGACAGCCCGGGAACGCTCAGACAGGAGGGCCAGAAATCTGATGTATTGACGGAGAACTGGGGGGGGCTTTTACGTGGCCACGGGGGTCCCTTTGTCAGTTTCCGTTTCCACGTTGGATGAAAGATAGGTGGTGGAGGCGGCGGGAGTCGAACCCGCGTCCGAGAATACGTCCCCACGGGACTCTACATGCTTATCCGCGCCTGTTGCTTCGCCCCCGGCGTGAGAGCGCGGCCGAAACCGCCGGCGGCTGAGCGTCGAAAAATCTCGCTACGGCCCGTCGTCGCCCCGGGCCGGAGCCAGCCTGCTGGATGACGTTCCGTCCCGCCCCGCAGGCGAAGGCGAGGGGAACGTCGTCGCCTGATTAGGCGGCGAGAGCGAGCTGCGTGTCCGCAGTTATGGTGTTTTCCATCGGATTAACGAGTCGATGGTGCTCGGCATGCATCCCGTGTTCGCCTATCCCCGTCGAAGCCGTGTCGCCCCCTTCGTCGATGTGTGGCATGCCGCGCGGACCGGTCCAGTCCGGCCCGCCCGACAGCTCTTGTTCGATTATACAGCGGATACGGGAGCTGCTACGGGGCATGGCCGGGGACGTTCGCCTGATGCGAGGCCGGGTTGCGGAGCGCCCGTCGGCCGGCTCGTGGAGGTGCCGGGGCGCCGCCTTCTCCCGCGGCGGGCGGTCCGGGGTCCGGCGACCGGGGGGCCCGGGCGCCGCACGATCCCGCGTATAATTTCACTCGGCGATGGTTCTCGAGGACGCGGTGCAACGGTCGGGCGAGAAGCTGCTGCGGCGAATCCGGGAGCAGTCCGAGCCCGAGATCCGCGGGTTCGTCGGCGAGCTGCTGACGGCGGCGGCCCGCGAGCGGGCGGCGGCGCTGGAAGAGGCCCGGCAGCATGCCGACGCGGACCGCGAGCGGGCGGTGCGCGACGAGGCCGCCAGCGTGCGGGCCGAGGCGGAGCGGACGCTGGAGACGGCCTTGGCGGCGGCCCGCGAGGAGGCCGAGCGGGTGCTGGCGCAGCGCGTCGGCGAAGTGCAGGCGGAGACCGAGCGGACCCTGGCCGCGTTGGCGGAGCTCGAGGAGGCCCTGGCCGCGGCGCCCAAGTCCGAGGAGGTGCTGGGCCGGGTCGTCGACGGCGTGCGCCGGCTCGATCGGGCGTCGAGCCTGACCGACGTGCTGAACGCGCTGGCGGAGGTGGCGGGGAGCGAGGCGCAGCGGGCCGGCGTGGTCATCGTCGAGGGCGAGCGCATCCGCGGTTGGCGCTTCGTGGGCTTCGAGCCGGCGCTGCCCCCGGCCGGTGAGGTCGAGGTCGCCATCGGCGACGCGGGCATCGTGGGCGAGGCGGCGCAGTCGGCGGCGTCCCGGTCCGTCGTGGCCGGTGCGGAGCGGGGGGCGGGCGGGTCGGTGCCCGCGTTCATGACGCTGCCCTCGGGCGCCAACGCGGTGGCGGTGCCGGTGATGGTGGGCGGCGACGTCGGCGCCATCGTCTACGGCGACGACGGTGGGCGAGAGCCGCCGTCGGGCTGGCGCGAGTCGCTCGAGATCCTGGCCCGGCACGCGGGCCACTGCCTGGAAGGCCTGACCGCCGCCCGCCTGGTCCAGCTCGCCCGCCTGGATGCCGCCGGGGGCCTGGGGGGCGATGCGCCCGCGCCCGCGTCGGAGAACCGCGGCGAAGCCCCGGAAGAAGGCGCTCCGACCCCCGGAAACGGTCCCGCCTGAACTGCCAGATGCCCACCACCGCGGGTTCGCGCAAGGCGGCCCGGTTCACCGAGTCGGTGATCCGGGAGATGACCCGGCTGGCCCACCAGCACGGGGCGATCAACCTCTCGCAGGGGTTCCCCGACTTCGCCGCTCCCGCCGAGCTGAAGGCGGCGGCGCAGGCGGCGATCGCGGCCGACATCAACCAGTACGCGGTGACGTGGGGGGCGAGGCCGCTGCGCGAGGCGGTGGCGCGCGAGTTCACGCGCCGGTACGGCGTGCCCGTCGACGCCGAGGCCCAGGTGACGGTGTGCTGCGGCTCGACCGAGGCGATGATGTCGACGATGCTGGCGACCGTCGACCCCGGCGACGAGGTCGTCGTCTTCGAGCCGTTCTACGAGAACTACGGGCCGGACGCGATTCTCTCGGGTGCGGTGCCGCGTTACGTGACCCTGCACGCGCCGGACTGGACGTTCGACCCCGACGCGCTCGCCGCCGCGTTCAACGAGCGGACCCGGGCGGTCATCATCAACACGCCCAACAACCCGACCGGCAAGGTCTTCACGCGCGGCGAGCTCGAGACCATCGCCGCCCTCTGCCGCCGGTGGGACGTCCTCGCCATCACCGACGAGATCTACGAGCACATCCTCTACGACGGCGCCCGGCACGTGCCGATGGCCGCCGTCGAGGGGATGTCGGACCGCACCGTCACCATCAACAGCCTGTCGAAGACCTACAGCGTGACGGGCTGGCGGGTGGGGTGGGCCATCGCCTCGCCGGCCCTCACCGGGGCGATAAGGAAGGTGCACGACTTCCTGACGGTGGGGGCGGCGGCGCCGCTGCAGGAGGCGGGGGCGGCGGCGCTGGCCCTGCCCGACGCCTACTACGCCGAGTTGGCCGAGGGCTACCGGCGGCGACGCGACATGTTGCTCGGTCTGCTCGAGCCGCGCGGGTTCACGTGCTTCAGGCCGCGTGGGGCCTACTACATCATGACCGACGTCGGTGGGTTCGGGTTCGCCGACGACCTGGAGTTCGCCCGCTACCTGGTGGCCGACGTGGGGGTCGCGGTGGTCCCGGGCAGCAGCTTCTACCACGACCCGGCCCTGGGTCGGACGCAGGTCCGCTTCACCTTCTGCAAGCGCGACGAGACGCTGCAGGCGGCGGGACGCCGGCTCGCGGCGATACCCGTGCCCGCCGCGGCGGGCTAGACCGGCGGCCCCGCCCGGCGCCGGATCACCCGCCGAGAGCCTTCCATTTCCACTGCGCAGGCTCCTGGTCCGGGGATCGTCGTCCCGCGCTGCGCGCCTCCGGCTGACGCCGCGGAGCATCCGCGGTTCCCGCGGCGCCGATTCCCGGCCTCGCCTAGAACCGCAGCAGGACGCCCGCGTAGATGCCCTCCAGCGTCAGGTCGTGGTCCTGCTCCGCCGTCCGCAGGCTCAGGTTCCGGGAGCGGTAGCCGAGCTGGAGCCCGAACGCGTCGATGAAGTTCAGCACCGCGTGGACGTCGTACGCGAGGCGCTCGCCGGTGTAGCCGAGGTAGTCGCCGATTCCCCACGGCATCCGGAGCAGGCTCGCCTCGGCCCCCAGCATGATGACCGGCGACGGGTACAGCCTCACGACGCCCCCGACGGCCGGGATCGGCCGGCGCATGCGGGTGAGCTCGCAGGCGGCGGATCCGGCGGCGCACCCCGAGTCGCGCGCGACCCGGACGTCGGTGTACGTGGCCTCCGCGAAGAGGCCGAGGGAGCCGCGCGCCAGGTGAATCACGTCGTACTCGTAGGCCAGCCGCCAGGTCCTCCAGGTGAGGATCGATGCGACCGGGGCCCAGGGCCCGGCGTCTGCGTCCGTCGGGGGCGCCGGGCGGTCGGGGGCGGTGACGGCTTCGTAGCGGACGGGCAGGTAGTCGAGATGGACCCGCTGCCGGCGGCTCAGCCGGAGCCGCACCCGCAGGTCCATGAACCGCGGGACGGGGGTGCCCGCATCTCCGGCCATGCCGGTGGTGGTTCCGGAAGCACCCGACCCCCGGTGCGCGACGGTCAGGTCCTGCGCCGGCGGCCACAGCGAGCCCAGGAGCTCGATGCGGTGCAGCTCGCCGACCGGGAAGTCCGTCGGGGCGGAAGAGAGCTGGGCGGTCGCCGGCCGGGCGCAAACCAGCGCGCCGAGCAGCAGGCACGTGGAAGCGACGGCGCGCGGAAGGGTCGCGCCGACCGCGGCCCGGGCCACGGAGGAGCGCGGACGGCGGCGGGGGGACCCCCCGCTGCACGGAGACCGGCGAGGGACGGTGACGGAGTCTCGTGTCATGGCAACCCGCCATCGCGGCGGACGTCCGTCGTGGGCGACCGCGGCCCCGCGACGGAGCAAAGCCGTCTCAAGAGGCGTTATCGGCACTTCCGATCGGGGCCTGCAGGCGGCCGCGGACCCGGGCCACCCCCCCGGAAGCTGATATCCTGAATGTCGAACCCGGTGGCCCGTCCGCCGGCTGCCGGGGCCGCCCGGTCCCCTTGCGACTCCCGGTTCCATGTCTCCTCTCGCGCGACTCGTCCCGTGCGTCCTGCGCTATCGACGGCGCTTCCTGCTCGGGCTGGCGTGCCTGGTGCTCACGACCGCGTTCTCGCTGCTCGGGCCGTGGGTGCTGCGCCATGCGGTGGACGACCTCACGGCGGGCGTCACCCGGGACAAGCTGGCCGTGCACGCGGCGACCCTGCTCGGCCTCGCGATGGCCGGCGGGGTGTTCCGGTTCCTCATGCGCCGCATCCTCGTCGGGGCCTCGCGGGCCATCGAGTACGACCTGCGCAACGCCTTCGTCGCCCACCTGCAGCGGCTGCCCCTGGCCTGGTTCCACGCCACCCGCACCGGCGACCTCATGTCGCGCGCCACCAACGACCTGAACGCGGTGCGCATGATGGTGGGCCCCGCCATCATGTACATGGCCAGCACCGGGATGGTGTTCGTCGTGTCGGTCGTCCTCATGCTGTCCATCGACCCCGTCCTGACCCTGGCCGCGCTGGCGTGCCTGCCCCTCGTCTCGATTGCCGTGAAGTTCTTCGGGAGCGCCGTGTACCGCCGGACGGAGCGGATTCAGGCGCAGCTCTCGACCCTCAGCGCCGTCGTGCAGGAGGGGCTGGCGGGGGTGCGGGTGGTGCGCGCGTACTGCCGCGAGCCGGTCGAGGCGGAACGGTTCGGCCGCGAGAACCGCGAGTACTACGCGCGCAACGCGCAACTCATCCGGATTCAGGCGCTGTTCTATCCGAGCCTGGGGTTCATCCTGGGTCTGGCCGGAGTGCTGGTGCTGTGGCTGGGCGCGCGGCACGTCATCGAGGGGCGCATCACGGTCGGGCAGTTCGTCGCGTTCAACGCCTACCTGCTCATGTTGAGCTGGCCGATGATCGCGTTCGGGTTCGTGACCAACCTCTTCCAGCGGGGGATGGCGGCGTGGGGCCGGATGTGCGACGTGCTCGACGCCCGGCCGGCCGAGCTGGTGGCCCCCCGCGCCGGTCTTTCGCCGCCGGGGACAGTGTCGGCCACTCCCGACCCTGCAGCGCCTCGCACCGGCGCCGGTAGCCCGACGCGCGGCCTTGGCCACGATCCCACCGGCGGCATCGAGTTCCACGATCCCACCGGCGGCATCGAGTTCCACGATTCGGCCGGCGGCATCGAGTTCCGCGACCTGTCGTTCGCCTACAACGGCCGGCCCGTGCTCGAGGGAGTATCCGCGCGCGTCGAGCCCGGCCGGGTGCTCGGGGTCATCGGCCCCACCGGCTCGGGCAAGTCGACGCTCCTCGCCCTGCTGCCGCGCCTCTTCGACCCCCCGCGCGGCACCGTCTTCATCGACGGCTTCGACGTGCGGGACCTCCCGTTGCCGGTGCTGCGGCAGCAGATCGCGATGGTGCCGCAGGATCCGTTCCTGTTCTCGGACACCGTCGCCGGGAACGTGTCGTTCGGGGTCGAGGCGGCCGCCGCCGGGGCGGGCGGCGGCATGGCGGGCGCCGGGACGGACGGCGGCATGGCGGACACCACGACTGACGGCCGCATCGCGGACACCGAGGCGGGCCGCGGCATGGCGGTCACCGCGTCGGACGGCGGGGCGGCCGCCGCCGCGTCGGACGGCGGAACGCCGGGCACCGGGACGCGAAGACCCGCCGGGGTCGAGACGGCCAACGCCACCGATGGCGGCCCCGGCGCGGAGCGCGACGCCGGGAGGGTCGTGACCGAGGCGCTCGCCCTCGCGCGACTGGACACCGATCTCGCCGGGTTCCCGGACGGCGCGGCGACGCGGGTGGGCGAGCGCGGCGTCACCTTGTCGGGCGGGCAGAAGCAGCGGACGGCGCTGGCGCGGGCCATCGCCGCCGACGCGCGCATCCTACTGCTCGACGACGCGCTGTCGGCGGTGGACGCGCGCACGGAAGCGGACATCCTCGCCAACCTCCGCCGCGTGCTGCGCGGGCGCACGACGATCGTGGTGTCGCACCGAATCTCGACGGTGCGGGCGGCCGACCTCATCCTCGTGCTCGATGAAGGGCGGGTCGTCGAGCGTGGCGACCACGCCGAGCTGGTGGCGCGGGGGGGGCTGTACGCGGGGCTGCATCGGAAGCAGCTCATCGAGCAGGCGCTGGAGCAGGGATGATCGAGGCGGACGACGAGGTCCTCGGCAAGGCCTACGACGCGCGCCTGATGCGCCGGCTGCTGGGCTACATGCGGCCCTACCGGGCGCGCATCGGCCTGGCGTTCACGGCGATACTGGGGCTGTCCCTGGTGCAGCTCGCGCCGCCGTACCTGACCAAGGTCGCGATCGACACGCACATCGCGGCCGGGGACGTCGACGGCCTGACTCCCCTCGCCCTGCTGCTGCTCGGCGTGCTGGTCGCGTCCTATGTGCTGGAGGCGGTGCAGACCTACACGCTGCAGGTCACCGGGCAGCGCATCATCTTCGACCTGCGCCGGCAGATTCACGCGCACCTGCAGCGGCTCGACGTGGCCTTCTTCGATCGCAACCCCGTCGGCCGCCTCATGACCCGCGTGACCACCGACGTCGACGCGCTGAACGAGCTGTTCGCGTCGGGGGTGGTCTCGGTGTTCCGGGACGTCTTCATGCTCGCGGGCATCGCCGTCGTGCTGTTCGTCATGGACTGGCGCCTCGCCGTCGTCGCCCTCTCGGTGCTGCCCCTCATCGCGGCGGTGACGCAGTGGTTCCGCCGCAACGCCCGGCAGTCGTACCGCGAGGTGCGCGGCTGGATCGCGCGCATCAACGCGTTCCTGCAGGAGAACGTCACGGGGATGGCGACGGTGCAGCTCTTCCGGCGCGAGGCGCGCCAGTACGAGCGGTTCGACGCCATCAACCGGGGGTGCCGCGACGCGCATCTCGCGTCGATCTTCTTCTACGCGGTGTTCTATCCCGCCATCGAGGTGCTCGGGGCCTTCGCCGTCGCCGCCATCATCTGGTTCGGCGGCGCGTGGACGCTGCAGGGCAGCCTCGAGCTCGGCTCGCTGGTGGCGTTCGTGCTGTACTCGCAGCGCTTCTTCCGCCCCATCAGCGACCTGTCCGAGAAGTTCAACATCCTGCAGGCGGCGATGGCGTCGTCCGAGCGCATCTTCGCGCTGCTCGACACCCCGGTGGCGGTCGCCGACCCCGTGGCTCGGGCGCAACCGGGCGACGGGGCCGGCTGCCGCGACGGGGTCGGGGATCCCGCCGCGCGGGCCACGGCGCGGGCGCACCCGCGGAATGACGAGGGAGTCCACGGTGATTCGGTCGCGGACCCCGCGACGATGGTCGCGCGGGGACCGCGTCGGTTCGACGAGACAGCTCGCGGCGATGGTCATCCGGTCGCGGACCCCGCGACGGCGGTCGCGCGGGGACCGCGTCGGTTCGACGAGACAGCTCGCGGCGATGCGGTCGGGGACCGCGTCGCGGCCGCCGCCGCGGTAGCGGGAGGCGGCCACATCCGGTTCGAGAACGTATGGTTCGCGTATCGGGACGAGCAGTACGTCCTCGAGGACGTCAGCTTCGACGTCGCGCCCGGCCAGCGGGTCGGCGTGGTCGGCGCCACGGGGGCGGGGAAGAGCACCGTGCTCAACCTGCTCATGCGGTTCTACGATGTCGCGCGCGGGCGTATCACCATCGACGGCGTCGACATTCGCGACCTGCCATTGCACGACCTGCGGTCGCGGTTCGGGCTCGTGCTGCAGGACGTCTACCTGTTCTCGGGGACGGTGGCCGACAACATCCGGCTCGGGCAGGAGGCGATCACCGACGACGACGTGCGCGCGGCGGCGCGCGGGGTGCACGCCGACCGGTTCATCGCGTCGCTGCCGGACGGGCTCGAGACGGCGGTGGCCGAGCGGGGGGCCACCTTCTCGGTGGGGCAGCGCCAGTTGCTGTCGTTCGCGCGGGCCCTCGCCTCGCGGCCGCCGGTGCTGCTGCTCGACGAGGCCACGTCGAGCGTCGACACCGACACCGAGCGGCTCATTCAGGACGCCCTGCACGTGCTGATGTCCGGCCGGACCACCATCGCCATCGCTCACCGCCTGTCCACGGTGCGGGACATGGACACGATTCTCGTCTTCCACAAGGGCCGGCTGCGCGAGCAGGGCAGCCACCAGCGTCTGCTCGCCGCGCGCGGCCTGTACCACAAGCTCTACCAACTGCAGTACCGCGACCAGGAGGTCGGGATGGCGCCGGCGGCGCCATAGCGCGGCGGGGGAACGGCGCGGACTCCCGGAGGGTCGGTTGGCGCCAGGCGGAGCCGAAGGCGACGATTGGCGGGCTGGCGCGTGCCGCGGGAAACGGCTCTGGTCCCGGCAGGGCGCGCGTCCACGAACGAGTCGCGTGCGGGTGCAGGAGGGAAAGTGACGTGCAGCGGCGGTACCCCTCTGGTCCGCCGCTACACGTCCCGGCCACGAGACGACTAGAGCCCCTCGGCCTGCTTCATGAAGCCGAGGTGGGTGTTGGCCACTTCCAGGCCGCCCTCGCCCTCCTGCCAGCCGGTGCGTCCGTCGCCGTTGGCGTCGACACCCGACAGCAGGGCCTGCGCGAGGTCGTTCATCTCGGCGACGAGGGGGGCGGCGTCGGCCGCGGTGGTGGTGCGGGCGATGCGCTGGGCCAGGGCGACGATCTGGTCGGCGCGGGCCACGGTGTTCTGGGCCGATGTGGCGACGTGGACGGCGTGGGTCTGGACCGCGCCCGACGCGCCCTCGGAGTTGGCGGCGGCGGTGATGTGCTGCGCCGCGCCGGCCGCCCCGCGCTTCACGCCGTAACCGCGGCCGGGGCCGCCCTCGATCTGCGAGGGATCGACCGCGTGCAGCACGTGGGTGGTGTGCCGCTTCATCGACGCGAGGTTGCTCGGGTCGCTGGCCGCGAGGCCGGCGTGGCGCGCCGCGATCTCGGCCTCGGCGATGGCCGCAGGCAGCAGGCCCTCGCCGTCGGGCGTGTCGCGCCACGCGTCGGCGACGTGGCCGATGTGGTTGTGCGCGGGGTTCTGCGCGGCGGCGTTGGTTCCGGCCAGAAGCGCCACTGCGATCAGGGCGGCGAGGGCGGCGTAGGTGGTTCTCTTCATCGGTCTCCTCCGGATTCACGACAGGGGCGGGCCCCTCGGACCTGCGGCGGCTCCGGCTCGGCCGGCCGCCACGTCCGGGATGCTGCCCGGACGCCTCATTGACGATCTGTTCTTATACCGTGCCGGTCGTCCGGCGGCAAGTGATCTCGCTGCCGGCTGAGTTCGAGCGGCTCCGGGAGCACCGTGGCGTGGCGTGAGGGATCAGGATTGACCCGGGCGGGCCGAGGGTGTCGTTCGGTCGTCCTGCCAACCGGCGACCCGCCCCTCCAGTGTCTTCCGAGCCGCTGCTGGAGGAACCCGGAACGGCGCGTGACCGATCACGATTGCCCCCACGGGGCTGACGGCGTGGTCCGGTGGTCCCGCCAGCCGCTGATCCGGTCTTCCAGCGTTGCCAGGCGGCGATCGATGTTGCCGACCGTCGCGGCCAGGGCGGCGATGTGGCCGTTGGTGTCGCGCCACAGCAGCACGACCACGGCGATCACGATGGCGGGCGCCAGGATGTCCGTCCACGGCATGCAACGACGATATCTATCGCACACAACCAGGTCAAGAATCGATCACGGCGGTCGGCGTGGCGCTCGCTACGGCAGGTGGTCGGGCGGGCCGGTGGCCGTCGGCGTCTCCCGGAAGTGTTCGTAGCCTTCCGGCACCGGCCGGTCGCCGTCCGCGGTGCGCAGCACCAGGTCGGTCGCCTTCGTCAGCTCGCCGATGCGGGTGACGGGCACCCCCCGGAACAGGCGGGCCAGCATGCGGAGCGCCCGGCGCTGGCGGCGGGGCACCGCGATCAGCAGCTCGTAGTCGTCCCCCCCGCGGAGGGCCGTCTCCACCGGGTCGCTCCCGGCCCGGTCGAACCACCGGCGCGCCCCTGGATGCACGGGTATCGCGGTCGCTTCCACCTCCACGCCGAGACCGCACGCGCTAGCAAGCTGGCGCAGCCCGTCCGCGAGCCCGTCGCTCAGATCGATGCCGGCCCGCGCCACGCGATTCCGGCCGAGCAGGGCGCCGATGCGGACGCGCGGCTCGGGCCGGCGGTAGCGCTCGATGCAGTCGTCGAGGTCGGGGTCGGCGACGGGGTCGGGGGCCGGTCCCTGTCGGAGCGCGGCGAGCCCGGCCGCGGCGGCGCCGACGGCGCCCGTCACCCACAGCTCGTCCCCCGGTCGGCCGCCGTCCCGCGTCAGTACCCGCCGGCGCCGGACGGTGCCGACCGCGGTCACGCCGAGCACCAGGGGTCCCTGCGTGCGGGTGACGTTGCCCCCGACGAGGGCGACACGATGCCGCGCCGCGAGGGTGAGCAGGCCCTCGATCGTCCCGTCGAGATCGGCCACGGTCAGCGTCCCGGGAAGGACCAGGGACAGCACCGCCAGCCGGGGCGTCGCCCCCATCGCGGCCAGATCGCTCAGGTTCACGGCGAGCGTGCGGTGGCCGACGTCCGCCGCCGATACGAACGACCGGTCGAAGTGGACGCCCTCGACGAGGGTGTCGGTGGTGACGACGTCGAGGGCGCCGCGGGCCGGCTCGACGACCGCGGCGTCGTCGCCGATGCCGGTGGGCACCCAGGCCGGCGCATCCGGGGTCCGGCGCCGTATCCGCTCGATGATGGCGGCCTCGCCCAGGTCGGCGACGGTCGTCCCCGGGCCGGCGGCGGCGTTATCTGGCGTAGTCCACCGCCCGGGTTTCGCGGATCACCGTGACCTTGATCTGGCCGGGGTACTGCAGCTCGTTCTCGACCCGCTTGGCGATGTCCTTCGACAGCCAGACCGCTTCCTCGTCGCTCACCCTCTCGCTCTCGACCATGATGCGGACCTCGCGGCCCGCCTGCAGGGCGAACGCCTTGGAGACCCCGTCGAACGAGTCGGCGATGCTCTCGAGCTGCTTGAGGCGCTTGATGTACGACTCGAGGATGTCGCGCCGGGCGCCGGGCCGGGCGGCCGAGATGGCGTCGGCGGCCTGGACGAGCATCGACTCGAGCGAGGGCCAGTCGATGTCCATGTGGTGGGCGGCCATGGCGTCGACGACCGCCTCGTTCTCGCCGTGCTGGCGCAGGAAGTCGATGCCGAGCGAGAGGTGCGTCCCCTGCAGGTCGCGATCGATGGCCTTGCCGATGTCGTGCACGAACGCGCCCCGAATCGTGGTGTGGGCGTCGAGCCCCACCTCGCGGGCCATGATGCCGGCCAGGTACGCGACCTCCTTGGAGTGGCTCAGCACGTTCTGGCCGTAGCTGGTGCGGAACTTCAGCTTCCCCATCAGCCGGTGGATCTCGGGGTGCATGTCGAAGAGCCCCAGCTCGAACGCCGCCGCCTCGCCCTCCTTGAGGGCCAGCTCCTCCTGCTCGACCTTGACCTTCTCGACCACTTCCTCGATGCGGGCGGGATGGATGCGGCCGTCCGCGATCAACCGCTCGATGGCCTGCTTCGCGACCTCGCGCCGGAAGGGGTCGAAGCTCGACAGGATGATGGCGCCGGGGGTGTCGTCGACGATCAGCTCCACCCCGGTGGCCTGCTCGAGGGCGCGGATGTTCCGGCCCTCGCGGCCGATGATGCGCCCCTTGAGGTCGTCGCTGGGCAGGTCGACGACCGAGACGGTGGTCTCGATGGCGTGCTCGGGGGCGCTGCGCTGGATGGCCTGGGTGATGATCTGCCTGGCCTTCTCCGCCGCCTGCTCGCGGGCCTCGGCCTCGAGCCGCTTGACGAGGTTGGCGGCGTCGCGGCGGGCCTCCTGCTCGATCTGCTTGATGACGAGCTCCTTCGCCTCGTCGGCGGTGAGGCCCGAGACCCGCTGCAGCGCCTGCTGCTGCTCGCGGATCAGCTCGTCGCAGCGGCGGTGCTCCTCGGCGAGGGAGCTGTCGCGCTCGTCGAGCTGATCCTGCCGTTCCGCGAGAATCGCCTCGGTGCGCTTGGCCTCGCGGTCCTGCTCCGTCAGCTCCTGGGCCCGGCGGGTGAGCTGGCGCTCGATCGACTCCAGCTCGTCGCGCCGCTCCTGGCTCTGACGCTCGCTCTCCTGCAGCAGCGTGTGGGCCTGCTCCTTGGCCGCGAGCTCCGTCTCCTTCCGGTAGGCGTCGGCCTCCCGGTGAGCGTCATGCAGGAGGCGGTCCGCTTCTTCTCTCGCCTGGCCGACGGTGCGGGCGGCGCGTTCGCGGGTCAGGAACCAGACTAGGGAAACGACGACGACGGCCAGGACGATACCTGCGGTCGTGACAAGGTCCATGGGTGGTCCCTCGGACCCCGCGGCGGTTGCCGCCGGGGTCGCGGGGAGCGCCAGACAACCGGCGCGGCGGGCAGCCCCTCGAAGGGAGGCGCCAAGGCGGCGGCCCGCCGTGTCTAACGCCGGACCGCCGGAAGGCGACGCCTGGAGAGGTGAGGCGTAAAGCCCCGCATTGCCGTGTGGGGAGGTCGAATGAACCTGCCAGAAGCAGGTGGAGCCGCTGTCGTGTCAACCAGCTTCGCTTTGCGCTACCTCGCGCGGAGGCCTGCACGCCACGAAGCGTCGCGGCTCTCTTGGGTATAGCGTTGGCTCAAACGAGCCTCCTGGACCATCACGAACACCGCAGGGATCTCTCGAATTTCACATGGCCGCCAACTGCCAGCCGACACATGCGGCAGAGCGTGACCGCCTGTCTGAGTCGCTCTCGATGCCCCATCTTAGAACGAACCCGGACCGCCCGCAAGGCCCGCCCGGCGATTGCCGCGATCGAGCCCGGGCCGGTCAGGCCTCGGTGGCCGGTTCGGGCGCGGCGTCGGCGAGGGCGTCGTCGACCATCCGCTCGATCTCGCCTGCCCGCGTCTTCAGGGCCGCCTCGAGCGAGGTTTCGGTGTCGCGGCTGCGGAAGTACTCGTCGGCGATGTTCATCGCCGCCAGCACCGCGATGCGCACGGTGTCGCCGCCGGTCGAGTGCTCGGTCGCGGCCTGGATCTTGTGGTCGACGTAGCTGGCCAGCCGGTTGATGTACTCGACGTCGAGCGAGCTCCGGATCGAGAAGCGCTGCCCCATGATCTCCACGGTCACGATCTGCGGCGCATCGCCGGTCACCGGTCCGTCTTCGATGTCGCTCACGGTGGCGGTACTCGAACGCATGGGGGGACGTCGACGGCGCGCGTTCCGGCCGCGGGCCTCTACAGGCTGATCTCCTCGATCTGCTCCAACATCCGGGTGATGCGGTCGCGGATTTCGTCGCGCTCGGACTGCAGCTCCCGGGTCTGTGCCTGCTGCTCCTCCTCGGCCGCCTGCAGCTTGCCGCGGAGCTCTTCGACCTCGCCCGAGAGGCGCGTGTTGTCGTCGAGGGCCATCTTCAGCTCCTCGCGGGTGGTTCCGAGCACCTCGACGAGGGACTGGACCCGTTCGGCGAGCTGTTCGATGGGCTTCAGTTCCACCGGGCCTTCCGTCTTCACCATGAGCGACTCCTCGTGGCGCGGGCGGCCGCTCTTCGTGCCCGTCGCCTCGTGCGCGTATCGATCGCCTAACGCTGCTTTGCGTGATGGGTTTCCGTGAGCGCCTGCAGCACCGCGTCGGTGCTTCGTTGCACCTCGGTGTCGGTCATCGTCCGGTCGGGGGCGCGGAACGTGAGCCGAAGCGACAGGCTGACGGCGCCCGCGGCGACCCCCGATCCCGTGTACCGGTCGACCTCGACGGTCTCGACGAGGGTCGGCCCGGCCGCCGCCCGGATCGTGTCACGAACGCGGGCGGCAGGCAAGGCGTCGTCGATCTCGATCGAGATGTCGCGCGTGATGGAAGGATGGCGGGGCACGGGGGCCGCCCGCAGGCGATCGAAGGCGTCGAGGCGGAGCGGCCGCAGATCGAGCTCGGCGACGTATACGGGGTCCGATCCGGGCATGCCCCGCGCCGCCGCGAAGTCCGGATCGAGTTGACCTGCCTCCCCCAGCACGAGGCGGTCTGCGCCCGCCCCGACGTGCACGCGGGCGCGCCGCCCCGCCACCAGGTGGTCGGCCGTCGACGGCTCGAACGACGCTTCCAGGCCGAAGCCCGAGCACAGCCGCGCGATGACGCCGGTCAGGTCGAACACGTCCGCGGGCCGGGCGGGGGCGCTCCAGTGCGCGGCGGCGCCCGAGCCGGCGATGGCGATGCCCAATGCCGGTGTCTCTCCGCCGCCCTGGCGGAAGCGGCTGCCGATCTCGAAGAGCCGCACGTCGTGCCGCTCGCGGCGCCGGTTGTGGACCACGGAGTCGACGAGGCCGGGGAGCAGCGAGGGCCTGAGCACGGCGCTACGCTCCGAGAGCGGGTTGCGCAGGGCCACGACGTCCCCCGCATCGGGCCGGACGGCGCGGGCCGCGGCCTCCTCGACGAACCCGTAGGTGACGGCCTCGGAGAAGCCGGCGCCGGTGAGGAGGCGCCGCACGAGGCGGTCGCGGGCCCGCCAGGGGCCGGGCGCGGTTGCGGGCCGGGTCAGGGCCGGGAACGTGGTCGGGATCTCGTCGTAGCCGTGGTGGCGCGCGATCTCCTCGATCAGGTCCTCCTCCCGGCTCACGTCCACCCGGAACGTGGGGACCCGGACGTGCCAGGCGGGGCCCTCCTCCCCCACGGCGGGGGTCGGCTCGAAGCCGAGACGCGCGAGCGCCGGCGCCACGAAGCCCTCGTCGATGGTCTGGCCCAGCACGCGTCCGAGCCGGGCGTGGCGGAGCCGTATCTCGACGGGCTCGGGCGGGGCGGGGAAGCAATCGACGAGCGCGCCGCGGGGCGTTCCCGCGCCGATGTCGGCGAGCAGCCGGTGGGCGCGGCGGATCGCGGCGGGCGGCGCCGCCACGTCGGCGCCGCGCTCGAACCGGTAGGAGGCGTCGGTAGCGAGGCCCAGCCGCCGGCTCGTGCGCCGCACCGGGATCGGCTCGAACCAGGCGGCCTCCAGCACGATCGTGCGCGTGTCGACGCCGACCTCCGAGGCGGCCCCGCCCATGACGCCGGCGACCGCCTGCGGGCGCTCGGCGTCGGCGATGACCAGCATGTCGGGGTCGAGGGTCCGGTCCGCGCCGTCGAGGGTGCGGACGGTCTCGCCGGCGCGCGCCCGGCGCACGCGGATCTCGGGGCCGGCGAGCCGGTCGAGATCGAACGCGTGCATGGGGTGCCCCAACTCGAGCATGACGTAGTTGGTGACGTCGACGACGTTGTTGATCGGCCGCACGTCGGCCGCTTCGAGCCGCCGGGCCAGCCACGGCGGCGACGGCCCCACCGTCACTTGCGCGAGGGCACCCACGTAGCGGGGACAGAGATCGGGGTCTTCGATGGTGATGGCGATGGCGTCTCCCGCGCCGGGGTCGGACCCGGCGGACGCCGCCGGCATCCGGAGCTCGGTATCCCAGGCGGTGGCGACCTCGCGCGCGATGCCGAGCACGGACAGGCAGTCGGGGCGGTTCGTGGTGATCTCGAGATCGAGCACTGCGTCCGGCGCGGCGCCGGGGGTCCGGGGGTCGGCCGGCCAGGGCTCGACCGCGCCGACCTCGAACCCGCACATGGTCAGCCGGTCAGCCAGCTCGTCGACGCCGACCGGAACGTCGACGAGCTCCCGCAGCCACGACACGAGGACTCTCAATGGGGAAACTGCTCCAGCAGGCGCAAGTCGTTGTCGTAGAAGAGCCGGATGTCCTCGACCCGGTACTTGAGGAGGGCGACCCGGTCGATGCCGAGGCCGAAGGCCCAGCCCGTGTAGCGCTCCGGGTCGTAGCCCACCGCCTCGAAGACGGCCGGGTGCACCATGCCGCAGCCGAGGATCTCGAGCCAGCCGGTCTGCTTGCAGACCGGGCACCCGTCGCCACCGCAGAAGACGCAGCTGATGAAGACCTCCGCGCTCGGCTCGGTGTAGGGGAAGAAGCTCGGCCGGAACATGACCCGGGTGCCGGGGTCGAAGAAGGCCCGGAGGAAGCCGACGAGCGTCCCCTTGAGGTCCGCCATGGTGATCCCCTCGTCGACCATCAGCCCTTCCACCTGCATGAACATGGGCGAGTGGGTCAGGTCGGGGGTGTCGCGGCGGTAGACGAGCCCCGGGGCGATGATGCGCACCGGCGGCTCGTGCCGCTCCATGTAGCGGATCTGCATGCCCGAGGTGTGGGTGCGGAGGAGCGTCGCCGGGGCGCCCTCGCCGGGCATCGAACCGTCCAGGTAGAAGGTGTCCTGCATGTCGCGGGCCGGATGGTCCGGCGGCATGTTCAGGGCCTCGAAGTTGTGGTAGTCGTCCTCGACCTGCGGGCCCTGGAGAATCTCGAAGCCCCACGCCTCGAAGATCGACTCGACCTGCTCGCGGATCAGGGTCAGCGGGTGGCGGCGGCCGAAGGGCGCCGCGCGGCCGGGCAGGGTGACGTCCACGGCCCCGGCCGGCCGCGCGGCGACGCGCAGCGCCTCGCGCCGCTCCTCGAGCGCGTGCTCGATCTCGCGCTTGAGGACGTTGGCCCCCCTGCCGAGGGCGGGCCGGGCCTCGGGGGGGGCGCCCGCCACCTGCTTCATCAGGGCTGCGATCGCGCCCCGCTTGCGGCCCAGGTACCGATCCCGCACCGCCTGGAGGTCGGATTCGGACGAAACCGCCGCGAGGTCCGCCTCGAAGGCGGCGCGGATACCGTCGATGTCGCTCGGGGCGGTCATGATGGGGCGGTCATGGCGTGAAGTGATGGCGGGCCGGCGCGAAGCCCGGGCCGGTGCGACCCGCGATGGTTCGCGTCGCGGCCGGTCGCGGCTCCGCCCCGTCAGCCCGGGAGTCGTCGCCCGCGGCTCCGATTCCCGCCCAACCGGGCCTGCGGGGCTTTCGCACCGTGCTACGACGCGGAGACCTCGGCGGCCGGCGGCGCGCCGCTGTCCTGCCCCGCGGCCCGCGCCGCGAGCTGCGCGAAGGCGGCCGGTTCCGCCACCGCGAGGTCGGCGAGGCTCTTGCGGTCGAGGGCGACGCCGGCCGCGCCCAAGCCGTGCATGAACCGGCTGTAGCTGAGCCCGTGCTCGCGGGCGGCGGCGTTGATGCGCTGAATCCACAGGCGGCGGAAGTCGCGCTTCTTCAGCCGGCGGCCGACGTAGGCGTACTCGGCCGCCTTGTCGCCGGCCTCCTTCGCGGCCCTGTAGAGCTTGCTCTTCGTGCCGAAGAAGCCCTTGGTGCGCGCCAGCAGCTTCTTGCGCTTCGCGCGCCGCACCGATCCACGCTTGACTCGCGGCATCCGTTCAACTCCCTGAATCCGTCGTTCGGGGCGGCTCCCGCCGCCCGGTCCATGAACCCGCGGCGAAACCGCGCCGCGGCTCCGCCCGGGAATCCGCTATCCGTTCGGCAGCAGCCGCTGAACGCGGCGGGTGTCGGCGGCCGAGATCAGCGCCGACTTCCGGAGGTTCCGCTTCCGCTTGGTCGTCTTGCTCGTCAGGATGTGCTGCTTCAACGACTGGCTGCGCACGACCTTGCCGCTGGCCGTCGTCTTGAAGCGCTTCGCGGCCCCGCGGTGTGTCTTCATCTTCGGCATTCGAATCTCAGCTCCCCTGTCCCTTCTTGCCGCCGCCAACGCCGGACAGGATGATGTGCATCTGGTTGCCCTGCATGCTCGGGTGCGTCTCCGCCGCGGCCACGCCCTCGAGGTCCTCGACGAGGCGATCGAGAATGCGCCGCCCGAAGTCGGGGTGGGCCATCTCCCGTCCGCGGAAGAAGATCGTGGCCTTCACCTTGTCGCCTTCCTTGACGATGCGCTCGATGTGCTTCTTCTTGAAGTTGTAGTCGTGCTCGTCCACCTTGGGCCGGAACTTGATCTCCTTGAGCTCGATCGACTTCTGGTTCTTGCGCGCTTCCCGGGTGCGCTTCTGTTCCTGGTAGTGATAGCGCCCGTAGTCCATGATGCGGCAGACGGGCGGCGACGCGGTGGGGGAGATCTCGACGAGGTCGAGCCCCTTCTCCCGGGCGATGGCGAGCGCCTGGGGGGGCGACATGATGCCGAGCTGCTGGCCCGTATCGTCGATGACCCGGATCTCCCGCACGCGTATCCGCTCGTTGGTGCGGGTCCGGACCTCACGTCTCTGGTTGCGAACGAAAGCGATAGCGTCCCCCTTGTGAATGTGTTGCGGGTGCGGACGTCGTCAATGGCGCGTCGCGCCGCCGTCGCCCCGCCGCCGCACCTCGTCGAGGGCGGCGGCGATGAAGTCGTCGACGGAGCTGGCCCCGCGGTCGCCGTCCCGCCGGTGCCGGACGGCCACCGCGTCCTCGGCCGCCTCGCGATCGCCGGTGACCAGCATGTACGGGATCTTTCGGAGCTGCGCCGAGCGGATCTTATACCCCATCTTCTCGTGGCGGGCGTCGACTTCGACCCGGAGGCCGGCCCCGTGCAGGCGCTCCGCCACCGACCCGGCGTAGTCGCGGTGGCGATCGGCGATGGGCACCACGACCGCCTGCACCGGGGCGAGCCAGAGCGGGAACGCGCCCGCGTAGTGCTCGATGAGGAGGGCGATGAACCGCTCGAAGCTGCCGAAGATGGCCCGGTGGATGACCACGGGGCGGTGCTCGGCGTTGTCCTCGCCGATGTACTTCAGCTGGAACCGCTCGGGAAGCTGGTAGTCGAGCTGAATCGTCGCGCACTGCCAGTTGCGGCCGATGGCGTCCACGACGTGGAAGTCGATCTTGGGCCCGTAGAAGTTGCCCTCGCCCTCGGCGACGCGGTAGTCCTGGCCGGCCGCCTCGAGCGCTTCCTTCAGTTGCGACTCTGCCTGGTCCCAGGTGGCGGTGTCGCCCAGGAACGTCTCGGGGCGCGTCGACAGCTCCACCGAGAACTCGAGCCCGAAGTCGGCGTAGACCCCCTGCACGAGGCGCAGCAGGCGCTCGACCTCGCCGGCGATCTGGTCGGGGGCGACGAAGCAGTGCGCGTCGTCCTGGCAGAACTGACGCGCCCGCGTCAGCCCCGCGAGCACCCCGGACGCCTCGTCGCGGTGCAGGACGCTCTGGTCGTGGTAGCGGATCGGCAGGTCGCGGTAGCTGCGGACCTCGCTCGCGAAGACCAGCATGTGCCCCGGGCAGTTCATCGGCTTGAGGCTGTAGGTCTCGCCCTCCGATTCCACCCGCAGCATGTTCTCCTCGTAGTGCGCCCAGTGCCCCGAGGTCTCCCAGAGCCGCTTGTTGTAGACGAGCGGGGTGCGGAGCTCGACGTAGCCTTCGGGGAACAGGGTCTCCCGCATGTACCCGGCGAGCAGATTCCATAGGGTCGTGCCGTGCGCGAGCCAGAACGCGGCGCCCGGCGCCCACTGGTGGAAGGTGAACAGCCCGAGCTCCCGCCCCAGCTTGCGGTGGTCCCGCTTCTTGGCCTCCTCCAGCCGGCGCACGTGCTCGGCGAGGGCCTTCTCGTTGAAGAAGGCGGTGCCGTAGATGCGCTGCATCGGCTGGTTGCGGGCGTCGCCCTTCCAGTACGCGTTCGAGCTGCTCAGCACCCGGAAGGCCTTGAGGGCCCCGCTCCTGGGCACGTGGGGGCCGGTGCAGAAGTCCATGAACACGCCGTCGATGGTGTAGCAGGAGACGACCGGCCCGCCCTTCTCTTCGATGAGCTCGACCTTGAGGGGCTCGCCGCGGTCGGCGAAGTACCGCTTGGCCTCCTCCTTCGGCATCATCTTGCGCTCGTAGGCCCGGTCCTGCCGCGCGATCTCGCGCATCTTGGCCTCGATGGCCTCGAGGTCGTCGGGCACGAAGGGGCGGTGCACGACGAAATCGTAGAAGAACCCGTCCTCGGTCGGCGGCCCGATGCCGCACTGCGCCTCCGGGAACAGGGCGGTGACGGCGGCGGCCAGGAGGTGCGCGGTGCTGTGCCGGTAGAGCTCGAGGGCGTCCGGCCCGTCCCGGGTCACGATGCGGACCGGCGCATCCTCCTTGAGGGGATGGGTCAGGTCGACCATGCGGTCGCCGACGGTGGCGGCCAGCGCCGCCTTCGCGAGACGGGGCGAGATGTCCTCCGCGACGGCGCGCACGGGCGTCCCCGCCGGCACCTGCCGGGTGGAGCCGTCGGGGAGGGTAACGGTCACCGGATCCATGGTTGTCTGCGTGGTCGTGCTGTCGTATGGGTGCAGGCCTGACGGAAATGGTAGGCACGGGCGGACTCGAACCGCCGACCTCCTGCGTGTCAAGCAGGCGCTCTAACCAGACTGAGCTACGCGCCTAGACAGTCGGGGCAAGCCCGGGAAACCCCGAAACGTCAAAATATAGCAATCCCCGGACGAATCAGTCAAACGGATGAGGGGCTGCTGCGTGGACGCCTGACCCGCCCGGCGTCGCCTGCGGCTCTGCCGGGCGCCCACCAACCCTCCAGTGATCCGCGCCGCGCCGTTCTACGGCGCCGACCCCTGCTCCGGGCCGCCGGCGAGGTGCTCGAGCGCCCGCTCCAGCATGGGATCGCCCGGGTCCTCGTCGGTCGTCGCGGGTGCCTGCGGGTCGAGCTCGACCACCGGCGCCTGGACCGGGATCGCGGCCGTCACCCCCTGCCGATGGATCGACTCGCCGGACGCGGTCAGGTAGCGCGTCGACGACAGCAGGAGGCCGCCCCCGTCGGGCAGCCGCACCAGGGTCTGCTCGGCCGCCCGCCCCGCGGTCCGGACGCCCACCGTGTCGGCCCGGCCCGCGTCGCTGAGGGCGGCCGCGAACAGCTCCGCCGCCCCGGACGTGCCGAAGTCGGTCAGCAGCACGACCGGGCTCGCGATGGAGGGTTGGCGGGGGCCGCGGGCGACGGGCTGCCGCTCGCTCGACGTCTCGCGCATCACGAGCGGATCGGCGTCGGTGAACAGCTCCGCCGCGGCGATCCCGGTCTCGAACGACCCCGTGGCGGTGCCGCGGAGATCGATGACCAGGCTTTCCGCCCCCTGTCCGGCCAGGGTCTCGTTGGCGGCCCCGATGGCCCCCATGATGGTGGCGTCGAACTCCGCGATGCGGAGATAGCCGACGCCCGGCGTCGCGATACGGCTGGTGACGTTGGCCGAGCGCGCCTCGCCGCGCTCGATCTCCAGGGTGACCGGCTCGGCCGCGTTGCCGCGGATGATCTCCAGGCTGACCGTCGATCCCGGGGCCCCGCGGAGGAGCTGCCGGGCGCGGACGGTCGACATCATCCGCGTCGGGTTCCCGTCGATCTGGCGGAGATAGTCTCCGGGCCGGAGGCCGGCGACGGCGGCGGGCGAGCCGTCCCGCGCCGCCACGACCTGGACGTAGTACTGGCGGGTCAGGGTCAGGCCGACACCGGCGTCCGCGTCGTCCGGCCCGGCGTCGTGGAGCCGGACCTCGTCGGCGGTCAGGTACGAGCTCTCCGGGTCGAGCCCTTCCGCCAGCCCCCACAGCGCGCCCTGCATGATGAGGTCGGCGTCGACCTGCTCGACGTAGTTGCTGGTGACCAGCGACACCACCTCTTCGAAGATCCTGAGGTGCCGGTAGGCGCCTTCCTGGGCGACCACGCGCCCCAGCACGCTGCCGATCAGCGTGTAGGCCATGATCGGCAGCGTCAGGGCGAGCACGATGAAGCGGGTGCGATCGGTCACGAGCAACCTCGGTTGGTTCGGCCCGCCGGGCGGCGGGACCGCTGTCTGCGTACCGCCATTCTATCCAATCGGCGGGCGGATCCGGCGAACGAAGTGACGCGCTGCCCGCCGCGCCCGGAGCGCGGCGGCGCCGCATGGGGAGAAACCGCGGGCCGCGGGGAACCGGGGAATGCTAGTCTGGAGGTGATGGACCTAGCCCGCCCGGCTCCGCCGGGCGCCCAATCAACCCTGCCAGGAGTCTGCACCGTTCTACGGCGCAGACTCCTGGGCCGCCCATCGTTGCCTGCGCCTCCGCCGGGCGCCCAACCAGCCCCGCCAGGAGTCTGCACCGTCCTACGGCGCAGACTCCCAGGCCGGTCAGCGGGGCGCGTGGCGTGAGGGCCATCGGGTTGGACCTCGGGCGCCGCCGGATCGGGATCGCGGTCAGCGACCCCACGGGCACGCTCGCGACCCCGTGGCGGACCGTGAGCGGCGGGGGATCGGCGGGCGCGGTGGCGGAACGGGTCGCGGGGCTGCTCGCGGAGCTGGCCGAGGGCGACTCGCCCGTGGCGCGGATCGTGGTCGGGCGCCCGGCTCACCTCGACGGCCGCGTCCACGAGGACGACGCCCGGGTGACGGCGGTGGCGCGGGCCATCGGGCAGTGCACCGGCCTGCCGGTCGCCCTGCAGGACGAGCGGCTCACGAGCGTCGAGGCCGAGCAGCGGCTCGCGGCGCGCGAGCGCGACTGGCGTCGGCGCAAGGCGCGGCTCGACGCCGCCGCCGCCGCGATCATCCTGCAGGACCACTTGGACGCGCGGCAGGGAGGATCATGAAGAGGCTTCTCGCGGTCGCCTTCGTCGTCGTGCTGATCGCGGGCTCGTTGGCCGCGTACGGGGGCAAGCGTTTCTACGAGCGCGCGGACGAGGCGTACCGCGGCTACGCGGGGGACGAGGTCTTCGTGGATATCCCGCTGGGGACGCCGACGGCGGAGATCGGCCGCCGGCTCGCGGCCGTGGGGGTCGTCCGCGACGAGACGACGTTCCGCCTCGCGCTGTGGCGCAGCGGGCGGGACCGCGGGCTGCAGGCGGGGGAGTACCGGTTCACGGCGCCGCTGTCCGCGATGGCGGTGGTCGAGGCCATCGCGGACGGGCGGGTCCACCTGCTGCCGATCACCTTCCCCGAGGGGCTCACCCGGCGCGAGATGGCCGCCCTCTACGGCGGCTCGGGGTTCGGGTCGGCCGAGGCGTTCCTGGCCGCGAGCGCACGGACCGATCTGGTGGCCGACCTCGATCCGGACGCGGCCGACCTCGAGGGGTACCTGTTTCCGGAGACCTACTCGCTGCCGCGCGGCGCCACCGCCGACGACCTCGTCGAGGCGATGGTCGCGCAGTTCCGCCAGACGTTCGACGGCGATCTGCGGGCGAGGGCGGCGGCGCGCGGCCTCGGGATCCGCGAGGTGGTGACGCTGGCGTCGCTCATCCGGCGCGAGACGGGGCTCGACGAGGAGCGGCCTGTCGTCTCCGCCGTCTTCAACAACCGCCTCGGCCGGCGCATGCTGCTGCAGTGCGACCCGACCGTCATCTACGCCCTGGAGCTCGCGGGGCTCTACGACGGGAACCTCACCCGCGAGAACCTCCGGTTCGACTCGCCCTACAACACCTACGTCTATCCGGGGTTGCCGCCGGGGCCCATCGGGGCGCCGAACGGGGACGACCTCCGGGCCGCGGTGGCGCCGGCCGACGTGTCCCATCTGTACTTCGTCAGCCGCAACGACGGCTCGCACGTGTTCGCCGACACCCTGCGGGAGCACAACCGCAACGTCCGCGAGTACCAGATCGAGTACTTCCGCCGCCGGGGCCGCTGACGGCGCGAGGCCGCGGTCCGCCCATGCACGATCTCGCCGTCCTCCGCAACCTGGCCCTCATCGTGGGCCTCGCCATACCCGTCGCCGCCCTCGCGCACCGCCTGCGGGTGCCGACGCTGGTGGGTTTCCTGCTCGTCGGCGTCGCCATCGGCCCCCACGGCGCCGCGTTCATCCCCGAGCCCGACGCGGTGGCCGCCCTCGCCGAGATCGGGGTGGTGCTGCTGCTCTTCGAGATCGGGCTCGAGCTCTCGCTGTCGCAGGTGCTGGGGTGGGGCGCGTCGATTCTCGTCGCGGGCGGCCTGCAGGTGCTCGGGGTGATGGGCCTCGCGGCGGCGGCCGGCACGCTGCTCGGCCTGCCGCCGGGCCAGAGCCTCTTCTACGGCGCCCTCGCGGCCCTGTCGTCCACCGCCATCGTCAGCAAGAGCCTGGCGGACCGCGGCGAGCTCGACGCGCCGCACGGCCGCGAGGCCATGTCCATCCTGCTGTTCCAGGACCTCGCCATCGTGCCCCTCATGCTCGTCGTGCCGCTGTTCGCGGCCGGGGCGGGAGGGGGTGGGGACGACCTCGCCGGGGGCGGGGTCGGCGGCCTCTGGCTCCGGCTGGGGCTGGGGCTCGCCGCGATGACCGCGCTGGTCGCCGGCGGGCGGCTCGTGGTCCGCTGGACCCTGGACCGCATCGTCGAGACCCGCGACCGCGACCTGTTCACGCTGTGCGTGGGGTTCTTCGCGATGGCGACGGCGCTGGCGGCGTGGACGGCGGGGTTCTCGCTCGCGGTCGGCGCGTTCCTGGCCGGGCTCGTCATCTCCGAGTCGGCCTACGGCCTGCAGGCCCTCGACGACGTCATGCCGTTCCGCGCCCTGTTCAGCGGCGTGTTCTTCACCTCGATCGGCATGCTGCTCGACCTGACGGTGGTGGGGGCGCACCTCCTCCCGCTACTGGGAGGCGCGGTCCTGCTGCTGGCGGTGAAGGCGGCGGTGGCGGCGGGGGCGGTGATGGCGCGGGGGCGGCGCTTCGACACCGCCCTCGCGACCGGACTGAGCCTCGCCCAGATCGGGGAGTTCTCGTTCGTGCTCGCGGCGGCGGGCCTTCCCCTGGGGCTGTTCGGCGCCGGCCACTACCAGGTGTTCCTCGCCGTCGCCGCTCTGTCCATGACGGCGGCGCCGTTCCTGGTGACGGTGTCCCGGTCCTGGGCGGTCCGGCTCGCCGCGGGGACGCTTCCCGCCCGGGCCGCCGAGCCGTCGGCCCCCGCCCCGCGGGACCACGCCATCGTCGTCGGCTACGGCCTGGCCGGGCGCTACCTGGCGAGGATGCTGCAGGCGGCGGGCATCGAATGCCTCGTCGTCGACCAGAACGCGGAGCTCGTCGACGCGGCCCGGCGCGAGGGCTTCGCGGCGCTGTACGGCGACGGGGCGGGACACCCCCTGCTGGCCCGCGCCGCCGGCGGCGGCGCGCGGCTGGTCGTCTTCGCGATCTCGTCCCGGTTCGACGAGCGGCGGGGGGTGGCGGCGGCCCGCCGCGCCGCGCCGGGGGCGGCCATCGTCGTGCGGACGCGCTACGTGCAGTCCATCGACGAGCTGATGCGGCTCGGGGCCACCGAGGTCGTCGTCGAGGAGTTCGAGGCCTCGCTGGAGCTGTTCGCCCGGGCCCTGGAGTGCTACGAGATCCCCGCCGCTCGCATCGCCCACGAGCTGGACGCGGTGCGCAGCGAGCACTACGGGCTGCTGCGGGGGCGCGCCCAGCCCAACCTGCACCTCGACACGCTGAAGCACCTCGGCATCCACAACGCCCTCGAGCTTGCGGAGGTCGAGCCGGGCGCCCCGGCGGTGGGCGAGAGCGCGACCTCGCTCGACCTGCGCCGGGCCACCGGCGCCGTGCAGATCGCGGTGATCCGGGACGGACGGCCGCACTACCAGCGCGAGGCCGCCTTCACGTACCGCGCGGGCGACACCGCGGTGCTGGTGGGCGACCGGGACGCCCTCGACCGCGCGGCGGCGCTGTTCAGGGGGTGAAGAGACTCGCGTGATTCGACTTCGAACGCGGCGTCGCACTTGGGAGTTCAGGCAGTCGCTGCCTCTGCGGTCCGGTCGGAGCCGCGGTCCCGCTCGATCCATCCTTCTGGTCGGGCGAGCCGCGGTCGATGTCCGAAGTTTCGACGCGAGGTTGTCCACGCGACGGCCCAGCTCTACGTTCGCCGCGGTCAGGCGGGCGTCTACCGCGGCGATCATCCTCCAGACGCCGATGAGAACGCCGACGCCCGTGAGGATCGTGCCGCTGAGTTCGGGGCTCGTGGGTGGCGATGCGTTTCCGTCGGGCTTCGATCCTGTCAGAATCGGGGGTCAAATTGGGTCGATTCGGGTCTCGACCCGCGGCAGGCGCTCGACCCCGTCCTGCGCGAGCTCGAGCTCCGGTGGCGTCCGAGCTGGTCATCGATCGGGCGCGCGGTCCGACCACGCCGGCCACCCGTCGACTTCCGAGTAGAACAACGCGGTCGCGTCACGGTCGGCGGCCTCGTTCCCCCGGATGGCGTCGCCCGCCGGTCCGGGCAGCCGGCCGGACTGGGAGAGCAGCAGGGCGAGCGCGCCCAGCGCCAGCAGGCCGGCGGCGAGCCTGCCGGTCCGCGCCGCGAGGCCGCGGACGTTCTCCGTGCCGGGCGCGCCGTCGGTTGCCCCGCCGCGCATCATGACACCGGCTCGAAGAGGACCCCGCCGAACGCGAGCCAGGCCGCGGCAAGGGTCAGCACGAGGTTGAAGGCCTGGCCCACGACGTAGAGCTGAATCGGCCGGCCTCCGGCGACGTGGCCGGCGAGGGCCCGGAAGTTGGACTCGAGCCCGATGCTCGCGAACGCGAGGCAGAAGAGCCAGCCGCGGAGGTCTGACGTGAGGTCGATGATGCCGGCCACCGCGTCGTCCCCAAGGGCCGGCGTCAGCACGAACGAGAACAGCAGCGACGCCCCGAGAAAGCCGAGGATGAACTTGGGGAAGCGGCGCCAGATCTCGGCCGCGGCGGGGCGGTCGG
Source organism: Vicinamibacterales bacterium (assembly GCA_965207615.1). GTDB lineage: Bacteria > Acidobacteriota > Vicinamibacteria > Vicinamibacterales > UBA8438 > JAJEEA01. Next base: position 3,169,773 of record CBDBMZ010000003.1, on the reverse strand, counting down.
CGGTGCCCGGCGCGTCCACCCGGGTCACCCAGTACACGGCCACCAGGAACGCCACGACCCCGATCAGGATGTTCTGGATCATCTTGACCACGGCCGCCACCTGACCCGCCTCCTCCCCCAGCATCGCCCCCGCCGCCACGACGGCGCCGGTGGCGTCCACCGTGCCCCCGATCCAGGCCGCGCCGACGGTCGGGTCCATGCCGACGGCGCGGATGCCGAGGGGCATGACGATCATCATGAGGACGGTGAAGATCAGGGTCATGCTCACGGCCAGGGTCAGCTCGTCCTTCTTCGCCCGCGCCGCCGCCGCGGTGGCGATGGCGGCCGAGACGCCGCACACCGAGGTGGCGGCGGCGATGACGATGACCAGCGAGGGGCTGGTCATCTTCAGCACCCGCGTGCCGAAGCGGTACATGAAGACGATGACGACGGGCGTGACCAGCCAGGCGACAACGAGTCCCCGCGGGCCCAGGGTCAGGATGCGGTTGAAGAGGATCTCCGCCCCCAGGAGCACGAGCCCCGTCTTGATGTACAGCTCGCTGCGCAGGGCCGGCTTCAGCCAGGCGGGGACGCCGGCGGTGTTCGAGACGACGAGGCCGAGCAGGATTGCCCAGAAGGCGTAGCCGACTCCCGCGGCCCGGATGCCGGTCTGGTTGGCGAGGAAGTAGGACAGGACCGCGAGCCCGAACAGCCCGAAGAACCCGGCCTGGTGCTGGATGAACCGCCCGCCCATGGCCTGGGCGGCGAGGGCGGTGATGAGGGCCAGCCCGAGGCCCAGCATCGCCAGCCCCGCCACCCGCCCGTCGAAGGCGTCGAGGGGGTTGCCGGTCCAGCGGCCGAGCCCGGCCACCCCGGTCAGGAGCCCGAGGGCGGCGACCGCGATGAGGAGCCCGCCCAGCCAGATGGCCCACCAGTCGTCCTTGGTCAAGAGCGCGGACCGGCCCGCGGCCGGCGAGATGTCGTCAGGCATGATCGGTTTGGGAGCGATTCACGAGGCGTCGGGATCGGACGGCGCCGGGATTACGAGGCGCGGGGATTATAATGCGACCCGCCTCGAAATCGACGGTCGAACATCCGAACGGAGGAAGCCACCGCCATGACTTGCACTACCCGCGTCCGGATGGCCGCCATCGCCGGTCTGACGTTGAGCCTCGCGAACCACGACCCCGCCGTCGTGGCGCAGTCCGAGCGCCTGGAGCTCGCCGGGCTGCAGGCCCCGGTGGAGATCGTCACCGACCGCTGGGGCATCAACCACATCTACGCCGAGAACGAGGCGGACCTCTTCTTCGCCCAGGGCTACGCGGCGGCCCGCGACCGCCTGTTCCAGTTCGAGATCTGGCGGCGGCAGGCGACCGGCACGGTGGCGGAGATCCTCGGGCCGCGCGAGCTCGAGCGCGACATCGGGGCGCGGCTGCACCGGTTCCGCGGCGACATGACCACCGAGATGAACCACTATCACGACCGCGGGGACCAGATCATCCCGGCCTTCGTGAGTGGCATCAACGCATACGTCGACCGGGCCAACGCCGATCCGTCGCTGCTGCCCATCGAGTTCGAGCTCCTGGGCATCACCCCCGGTCACTGGACCCCGGAGGTCGTCGTTTCGCGCCACCAGGGGCTGGTGGCGAACGTCACCGCCGAGATCCGCAACGCGCGCGCGGTGGCGCTGCTGGGCGAGGAAGCCGTCAAGGAGCTGAACTACTACTACGGCGACCCCGACCTGAGCCTGGACCCCGCGGTGGACGCGTCGCTGCTCGACGACGGCATCCTCGACCTCTACCGCGCGCACCGGCGTTCGGTGCGGTTCGAGCCCGACGATATCGTCCAGGCCCACCGCGGCGACCGCGCCACCTTCGAGCGGCTCGCCGCCGCCTTGCCGAGCGAGATCGACCTCGAGCGGCAGGACTACGAGGCCATCGGCAGCAACAACTGGGTGGTCGCGGGCAGCCGCACCCTGACCGGGTTCCCGCTGATGGTCAACGACCCCCACCGCGTGCAGAGCGCGCCGTCCCTGCGCTACTGGGTGCACCTGGTGGCGCCGGGCTGGAACGTCATCGGGGGCGGCGAGCCGGTGCTGCCGGGGGTGTCGATCGGCCACAACGAGCACGGCGCGTGGGGGCTGACGGTCTTCGGGCAGGACAACGAGGACCTCTACGTCTACGACACCAACCCCGACGACCCGAACCAGTACCGGCACTTGGGACGCTGGGAATCGATGACGGTCATCGAGGACCGCGTCCCCGTGAAGGGGCAGGACGCGGTCGACGTCGAGCTGAAGTACACGCGGCACGGCCCGGTGCTCTACGAGGACCGCGAGAACCACAAGGCGTACGCCCTGCGCGCGGCGTGGCTCGACTACGGCGGCGCCCCCTACCTCGCGAGCCTGCGCATGGACCAGGCCCGTACGTGGGAGGAGTTCGTCGAGGCGTGCAGCTACAGCCGCATCCCGTCCGAGAACATGATCTGGGCCGACCGCGACCGGAACATCGGCTACCAGGCCGTGGGTGTGTCCCCCATCCGGCCCCTCCACAGCGGACTGGTGCCGGTGCCGGGGGACGGGCGCTACGAGTGGGACGGTTACCTGCCGATCACCGCGCTGCCGAGCGTGGTCAACCCCGACAAGGGGTTCTACGGCACCGCGAACAACTACACGGTGCCCGACGGCTATCCCTACTGGGAGGCGCTGCACTACACGTGGGGCGACCAGATGCGGGCGGCGCGGGTCGAGGAGATGCTCGACGAGAGCCGGCACATGACGGTCGTCGACATGATGCGCATGCAGCACGACGACCTGACCGTCGCGGGCCGGAACATCGTTCCCTTCCTGCGCGAGCTCGCGATCGAGGATCCGAAGGTCGCCGGGCTGCGCGACCGGCTGCTGGACTGGGACTTCGTGCTCGACAAGGACTCGGTCGAGGCCGCTGTCTACGTCAGCTTCGAGCGCCGCCTGCGGACCAACATGCGCGACCTCATCGTGCCCGAGGCGGCGCGCGAGTTCATCGGGGGCCTGAACACCAAGCGCATCATCGACTGGCTGGCCGCCCCCGACGGCCGCTTCGGCGCCGACCCGGTGGCGGGCCGCGACGGGGTGCTGGTCCACAGCCTGACTCAGGCGCTCGCCGATCTCGATGAGCGGCTGGGTTCCGACCAGTCGAAGTGGCAGTACGGGCAGGAGAAGTTCAAGCACGCCCTGATCCGCCATCCCATGACCGCGGCGGTCAGCCCCGACATGCGGGCCCGGCTCGACGTCGGGCCGCTGCCGCGCGGCGGCTACGGCGGGACCGTGCACAACACCGGCAACGGCGACAACCAGACGTCCGGGGCGTCGTTCATGATCGTCGCCGACACCGCGAACTGGGACAACTCGGTCGGGCTGAACACCCCCGGCCAGTCCGGCGACCCGGACAATCCGCACTACCGCGACCTGTTCGAGCTGTGGGCGCGCAACAAGTACTTCCCGATCTTCTACAGCCGCGCCAAGGTCGATTCGGTCACCGAGAGCGTGACGATGCTGCATCCGGCGGCGGCGACGACCCAGGAGTCTGCGCCGTAGAAGACGGCGCGGACACCTTCGAAGGACCACGGCGAAGAAGGAAGAGGAACATCATGCAGAGAAGAAGATTGGCGGCGGCAATCGTGGCGGTGGCGATGACGGCGGCGCTCGGGGCGCCGGCGGTCGCCGAGGCGCAGCTCGACTCGACGGCGGCGTGGGCGTCGCACCTGTCGAACACCTACCGGGTGGTGCCGAACGTCACCTACCACACCGCGAACAACCGGGACAACCACGTCGACCTGTACCTGCCGCGCGGCGCCGACGGGCCGACCCCGGTGCTGATGTACATCCACGGCGGCGGCTGGCGGGCCGGCTCGAAGGAGGGCAACGTCCTGCGCCTGCTGCCCTGGCTGGAGAAGGGCTGGGCGGTCGTGAACGTCCAGTACCGGCTGGCCCAGGTGTCGCTCGCCCCGGCCGCGGTCGAGGACTGCCTGTGCGCGCTGCGCTGGGTCATCCGCAACGCGGAGCAGTACAACATCGACGCTTCGCGCATCGTCGTCACCGGCAACTCCGCCGGCGGGCACCTCGCCCTGACCACCGGGATGGTCCCCGCCTCGGCCGGGCTCGACCGCGAGTGTCCGGGTCCGGAGGAGCTCTCGGTGGCCGCGATCATCAACTGGTACGGCATCACCGACGTCGGCGACCTCCTCGACGGACCCAACATGAAGACCTACGCGGTGACGTGGCTGGGCAGCATGTCCGACCGGTTCGAGGTCGCCGAGCGCGTCTCGCCGCTGACCTACGTGCGGTCCGGCCTGCCCCCCGTCCTGACCATCCACGGCGACGCGGACGGCGTCGTGCCCCACGAGCACGCGACCGAGCTCCATGCGAAGCTCGAGGCGGCGGGCATCTCCAACGAGCTCCACACCGTACCCGGCGGCGGGCACGGCGGCTTCAACCGCGAGGAGACGGTGGCGATCTTCGACACGATCCAGCGCTTCCTGGCCAGCCACGGCCTGACCGCGGTGGGGTCCGGGACCACCACCACCGGCGGGCAATAGGTACGCGCGCCGAGAGCGGCCGTCGGCGGGAGGCGCTCCCGCCGGCGGTCCGCAAGCCCGCTCACGCCAGCGGGATGTGCCGCTTGCGTCAAGCTGTTGGGCCTGTGCGCCCATGGCGGGCCTGAGGGCGGTGAAGCGCAGGAGGCTCAAGTGACGCCACCGATCCGCACGCGGCATCCTCTATCCCCGGCGGTGCCCGCGATGGTCCTGGCCGCCCTGTCGTGGGCGGCCGCGCCCCTCCTCGCGCAGGACCTCGGGCCGGCGGTCACCGACTTCTGGGCCGCGGGCTCGCCCGCGGAGATCGACGGCGCGGTCGAGCGCATCCTCGCCCTCGACCCCGGCATCGAGTCGCTGTTCCCCCTGGTCCGGGCGGGGGGCGCCTACGACGCCGGCGTGCCGCGCGGCCGCCAGGTCCTGACCCGTCGGAATCCCGAGGGCGTCGAGTACCGGACCATCGCCTGGATTCCCGACGACTACGACCCCGCCCGCCGCTACCCGGTGCGGGTCTACCTGCACGGCGGGGTCAGCCGCCCCCGCCGCGACGAGGCCGCGTGGTGGCGCAACCAGGAGCGCTACGCCCGCGACGACGCGATCGTCCTGTTCCCCGAGTCGTGGCGCGAGACCATGTGGTGGCAGGCGAGCCAGATCGAGAACCTCGCCGGCGTCGTCAACGACCTCAAGCGGACCTACAACGTCGACGAGAACCAGGTCCACCTGCTAGGAGTGTCGGACGGGGGGACGGGGGCGTTCTACCACGCGTTCAAGGCCCCCACGCCGTGGGCCGGGTTCGTGTCGTTCAACGGCCACCCGGCCGTGCTCGCCAGTCCGTCGACCGCCGCCGACGGCCAGATGCACGTGACCAACCTGCGGAACAAGCCGTTCTTCGTCGTCAACGGCGGCGAGGACCGGCTGTACCCGATCTCGTCGGTGGTGCCCTTCCTGCAGCTCTTCGTGAACGCGGGCGTCCAGATCGAGTTCCGGCCGCGGCCCGAGGCCGGTCACAACATGCAGTGGTGGGACGAGGAGAGCCCGCGGCTCGACGCGTTCATCGTCGCCCGGACCCGCTGGCCGCTGCCCGACCGCCTCGCCTGGGAGACGGAGTCGGCCGAGCGGTTCAACCGCGCGCACTGGCTGGTCATCACCGAGCTGGGCGGCGTGGAGGGCGAGAGCGACTTCGACGACTTCAACGAGATCGCCTCGTCGCCGCCCAGCGTGCCGATCGGCTTCAACCAGCTCGGCCTGCTGGAGGGCGGCGGGATCGTGCTGATCGACATCGTGGCGGGGTCGATTGCCGAGGCCGCCGGGGTCCGCGCCGGCGACGTGCTCGTCGGCGTGAACGGCCGGGCGGTCGCGACGGTGGACGATCTGCGCGAGGCGGTGCAGGCGCCCCGGGACGGCCCCGGGCTCGACGTGGAGGTCGAGCGGGAGGGCGAACGCCTCGCCTTCGTCCTCACGCCCCCCGACGACGTCCCCGCGGGGCCGGCGCGGACCGCGTTCCCCCGGCCCGACCCGACCGGTCGGGTGCAGTTGGCCCGGAACGGCAACGAGATCCTGGTGGCGACGCGGGGCGTCCGCCGCTACACCCTGCTCCTGTCACCCGAACAGTTCGACTTCCTGCAGCCGATCCGGGTGACCACCAACGACGTGCTGTCGTTCGAGGGGGTCGTCGAGCCGGACCCGGCGGTGCTGCTCCGGTGGGCGGCCCGCGACCGCGATCGCACGATGCTGTTCGGGGCCGAGCTCGACGTCGAGGTGCGCGCGCCCTGAAGCGGCCGCTGGGGCGCGCCGCCGCGAGTCCGCGCCCGGGGGTCGAGCCGCCGCCGGGGCGTCCTCGACCGTGTCGAAACAATCCGAGATCGAGCGCGCTCCTAGAACCTGAGCCGGAGCCCGCCGCCGATGTGAAAGCCCCCGGTATCGATCGGGACCATGGCATCGCCTTCGCCCGGCAGGTCGACCGATCCTCCCGAGTAGCGGATGAGGGCGCCCAGCCCCACCGTTTCCGAGAAGAAGAAGCCGATGTCGGCGCCGGCGTGGAAGCCGATCGCCGACGCGGACGCCGCCGCCGTGGTCGTCGACGCCAGGCTGGCCTCGTCGTAGGGATAGGCGTGGTCGTATCCGATGGCGGTCACGAGGTCCTGGCGGACGTTGAACAGCGTGGGGCCGCCGAACACGGCGAGCTCAACCGTGTCGCTCACCGATTCGAACCAGCGGACCTCCACGTGCACCGCCGTCTCCAGCCGCGTCAGGTCGGGCTCGGTGCCGGTCAGCGAACGGGGCCGGTTGAAGAAGAACGGGTGCGGGATGCGCGCGTCCAGCGACACCGGGTCGAGCCTCTCGAAGCGGCTGACGGCGACGCCGAGGCCGATGCCGTTCGCGAGCCGGACGCCGGCGCCGCCGTCGAAGACCGCGCCGGTGCCGACGGCGTAGTCGGCATCGAAGTCGGCGTCCTCGTGGAACTCGATGAACCCCACGTTGTCGGTGAAGGTGGTGGCGGTGGCCTGGGTCGCGCCGTTGAAGCTCACCCATCCGCCGGTCTGGGCGTCGGCCGCGGCCGGCAGGAGGAGCGTCCCGGCGAGGGCGGCGGCGATGACCGCCGGCGTCGCGGAAAGCCGGTGGCCTTCGGCCTCACGTCGGGCTCCCGCTTCTCCCCGGGGAGTCGGCCCGCCGTCGAGTGGCGCGGCGCCTGCGCGGTTGGAGGCGGAGGAACGGAAAGAGGCATGCGGACGCGGCGTCATTGGCGGTCTCCCGAATCTTGGCGGTTATGGTCCAACGTGCGCTATCGGCCGGAGGCGCGGGGAATCCCGACCGCGTCGAGGGCTTCCCCGATGGCCCGGGTGGCGGCGGCGTCCGCCCCGAAGAGGTCGGTGGCCGACCGTATCAGGCTCTCCCGGACGATCGCGTGGTCGGCGAACGAAGGTACGAGGTTGACCCAGGCGTTGAAGAGGGTGCGCTCGATGTCGAGACGGTTCTCGTGGCCGACGCCGGTGACGCTGAGCCCGGACGTGCGGTTGGTGCCGCCCTCGACCGCGAGAAAGTAGGCGTGCCCGAGGATGGTGGCGTTGATGTGGACGCCGCCCTGGTCCAGTCGTCCGAGGTACCGGTTGTCGTAGTGATCGGGGTAGGGGCCGGTGACGGGGTTCTGCAGCGCCTGCGGGTCGCGCAGGGAGCGGATGGGGAACCCGGTGTCCTCGCCCATGAGATAGTCCGCGCGCAGAGGCCCTCGGCCGGGCTCCTCGACGTGGAACTCGGTGGCGACGGCCATGATGTCGGAGAACGCCTCGCTGAGGGCACCGGGCTCGTTGGGGCTGGGCGGCGGCGGGTACGTCAGCCCGGCCGTGAAATAGGTCACGCCGTGGGCCATCTCGTGGGCGATGATGTCCAGGGTGGTGAGGGGCCGGGGAAACATGAACGGCTCGCCGAACACCATGAAGCCGGTCGAGTCCGTGCCGGGAAAGGGAAAGAAGTAGGCGGCGTTGTCGATCAGGGCCAGGAAGATCGCGTACTGAACGCACTCCTCGAACGGGTCGCTGGCGTTCTCGAAGCACTGCTCCGCCGCCGCGAGGACCCTGGCCGGATTGACGGGGTGGACGAACGCGGTGATGTCGCCGTCGCGGCCGTCGATGCCGGCCCAGCCGAGCCGGGTGGCGAGATAGTCGTAGGACCACCCCGCCCCGGGGTGGACGTCGACGACGGTGCCGTCCTCCCACACGTTGTCGGCATCGGCGGCGAGGGCCGCGAGAGGCGGCGGCGCGCCGTTGAACATGGCGATCAGGGTGTTCAGGAACCGGGTCTCGTCGTTCTCCAGGTCGTAGGTCCCGATGGCCGCGGGCCGGAGGGGGTCGCGCGTCCTGAACGTCCCACCGATGGACTCGGTGGCCATCTTCCGCAGGTCCCCGAGCACGCCGGTGCCGAGGCCGACCGCCTGGTGGCGGACGCGGCTCGCCTCGAACAGGGTCTCCCCGGTGCCGGCGTCGATGAACACGTCGCGGAAGCTCGACAGGATGCCCCGCCAGGCGAGCGTGTACCCGCCGTCACCGAGGGGAAGCACCCACAGGCCCGGTTCCCCGACCAGTCCGAACGGCGGCGCGGACATCGCGTCGAACGCCGCGCGCGCCTCGGACGACGTCAGGCCCGGGGTCGTGTCGATGTCGATGCCCGTGAACAGGGTGCCGAGAATCGCGGTGGTGAGCCCGGCCTCGGTCTGCCGGATCAGATCGGCGCCGTAGACCGGGACCCCCTCGTGGTACTGGGCGAAGCGCTCGCTCCGCCGATCCGGCAGGTAGAGGTTCGGCTGCGTGTCGTAACGGCGCAGGCCGCCGGACCGGACCTCCAGATCGACGACGTTGTCCCAGTCGCGCAGGGTCGACGCGTCGGGGGCGGCAACCGTGCGGCGACTGTCCGGCTGTGCGAAGGCCGGCAGCCAGGCGAGGAGGAGGAGGATCGCGGCGGCGGCGAGAACGCCCCGGCGTGGCGGCCGGGGAGTGTTTGTCGGAGTGCGGACGGCTCCAGCGTGTTTCATGTGTGTTCCGTGCGCCGCCGGCGTGTTGCTCCCGGATTGCAGCGATTGCGCGTCCTACCGGTCTCTGCGTGTCTGTTTCTGCGTACTACTACCTAGCTTAGCGTACCGTCACGAGCCCCGGCGGGGGCGGGCTCCGAGGCCGGCCGAGGCTCCGGTGTAGAATGGCGCCGTCATGATGCTGCCCACTCGCCGCGCGTTCCTCGGTGCCCTCTCGGCGTTTGCCGGCGCACCCGCTCTCGGGACGTCCGCACCCGCGTCGCGGGCCTCCAACGCCGGATTGTCGCGCGCCGCCCCCACCGCCCTGCCCCTCGGCCAGGCGGAGCGGCGGCTGCGCATCGCCGGCATGGAGCTCATCGTCGTCCGCGTGACCGGGCGCACCAACTGGATCTTCGTGCGGCTCTCCACGAACGACGGGATCACCGGGCTGGGAGAGGCCTCGATGGGACGGCGGGCCGATTTCCCGGAGATGGCGCCGTTCTTCGACCTCGTCCGGGACCGGTCGCCGTTCGAGATCGAGAGCTACCGGCAGCGCGGGCGGGCCGCGGCCGGCGGGGGACGGGTGCCGGCGACGGCGTTCAGCGCCCTCGAGCAGGCGCAGTGGGACATCGTGGGCAAGGCCCTCGGGGCGCCCGTCCACGAGCTCGCGGGCGGGGCGGTGCGGCGCGAGTTGCCCGCCTACGCGAACATCAACCGGGCCACCGCCGACCGGTCGCCGGCGGGGTTCGCGGCAAACGCGCGGCAGGCCGTCGCCGACGGGTTCGGCGCCATCAAGGCGGCGCCCTTCGACGGCTTCCCGCCCCTCGACGGGCCGGCCGGGGAGGTCGAGGCGGCCACCGAGCTGGGCATCGCCTGCATAGAGGAGATGCGGGCGGCCATCGGCCCCGACGTCGACCTCAAGATCGACGTCCACAGCTTCTTCGACGTGCCCCTCGCCATCGAGGTGGCGCGGCGGCTCGAGCCGCAGGCGCTGTCGTGGTACGAGGAGCCGGTTCCCCCGACCGACCTCGAGTCCACGAAGGCGATCAAGGACGGCATCGCCCAGACGATGGCGGGCGGCGAGTTCCTCTTCGGCATCGAGGGTTTCGCGCCCCTGTGCCGGGACCGCGCCGTCGACATCATCATGCCCGACGTCAAGCACTGCGGGGGCATCACCGAGCTGGAGAAGATCGCGACCGTCGCCGAGCTCTACGGCGTGCTCGTCTCGCCGCACAACCCGAGCGGCCCGGTGAGCACGATGGCGTCGGCGCAGGTGTGCGCCTACCTGCCCAATTTCGACATCCTCGAGTACCAGTGGAACGAGGCGCCGTGGCGCGGCGACCTCGTCGACCCCCCGGAGCGCTTCGAGAACGGCATCCTGCAGGTGCCGGACGGTCCCGGCATCGGCGTCACCCTGAACGACACCCTCGCCCGCGAACATGCGTGAGCCGTTCGCGGCCGGGATCGCGCTGCGGCGGCGCGGACCGGTACGCCGATCCTTCCCGGAGCGCCGCGTCGGCGCGGGGTGCGTGCCGTCGGCGCTCGGAGCCGGCGCCGTCGAGCGTGGGGAGGCCCCCGCGGTGTCGCAGCCCTCATCGGCGCCGAGAACGCGGCGATTCCCCGGAGACGGAAGCGGATGAAGATACGGAAGATCGACGCCCTGGAGGTGCTGGACTCCCGCGGCAATCCCACGGTGGAGGCCCGCGTCCACCTCGACGACGGAACGGTGGCGGAGGCGCGGGTGCCGTCCGGCGCGTCGACCGGCGAGCGCGAGGCGGCGGAGTTGCGGGACGGCGGGCCGCGCTACTGCGGCAAGGGCGTGCGGCGGGCGGTGGCCCACGTCAACGGCGAGATCGCGGTCGCGCTCGTCGGCCATGACGCGGCCGACCAGCGGGGGCTGGACGAACGGCTGATCGCTCTCGACGGCACGCCGAACAAGGCGAGGCTCGGCGCCAACGCCATCCTCGGCGTCTCGATGGCGGCGGCGCGCGCGGCCGCGGCGTCGGCCGGCGTGCCCCTGTACCGGCATCTCGGCGGGGCCGACGCCGCGACGCTGCCGGTCCCGTGCCTCAACGTCATCAACGGCGGGCGTCACGCCGACAACACCGTCGACTTCCAGGAATTCAAGATCGCTCCCCACAATGCGCCGTCGTTCGCCGAGGCCCTCCGGATGGGCATCGAGACCTTCCACGCCTTGCGGGGGCTGCTCAAGGCGCGGGGCAAGTCGACGGGCATCGGCGACGAGGGCGGCTTCGCGCCCGACCTCGCGAGCAACGAGGAGGCGGTGGCCCTCATCCTCGAGGCCATCGAGCGGGCCGGCTACCGTCCAGGGGCGGACATCGCGCTGGCCCTCGACCCGGCGACGAGCGAGATGTGGCGGGAGGGACGCTACGTCGCGTTCAAGTCGGACGGCGCGTCGCGGACCACGGCGGAGATGATCGAGCTCTGGGGGGGATGGGTCGACCGCCATCCCATCGTCCTCATCGAGGACGCCCTCGCCGAGAACGACTGGGACGGGTGGGCCGACCTCACCCGCGCCCTCGGCGATCGCATCGAGCTGGTCGGCGACGACGCCTTCTGCACCAACCCCGCGATATTGCAGCGGGCCATCGACCGCGGCGTCGGCAACTCGATCCTGATCAAGCTGAACCAGATCGGGACGGTGTCGGAGACCCTCGAGACGGTGCGCCTCGCGCAGCGGCACGGCTACGGCGCCTACATGTCGCACCGCTCCGGGGAGACCGAGGACACCTTCATCGCGGACCTCGCGGTCGCCACCGGCTGCGGCCACATCAAGACCGGCTCGGGATGCCGCGGCGAGCGGACCGCCAAGTTCAACCGCCTGCTGCGCATCGAGCACGACCTGGGCGACCGTGCGGCCTTCGCGGGCCTCGGTGGTTTCCGCCAGACCCGAGTCGCGTCCCCCGAGCCGGTGTCCTAGGGAAGGCGCCTCTGCCGTTCGTGCGCGGCGCCCCTGCCGCGAGACATGTCGACCCTGAAGCGGATATACGTGGCCGCGAACGCGGTGGACGCGCACATGCTCAAGGACCTTCTCGCGCAGGAGGCCATCGAGGCGGTGGTGCGCGGCGACGACTTCGTGCCCCTTCAGGGGGGCGGTCTGTTCCGGATGGAGACGCGCCCGTCGGTCTGGGTGCTCGACGACGACCGGCTGCCGCGCGCCCGCGAGCTGGCGGCGGAGTTCGGAAGCGGCCCGGCCGCGGGCGGCGAGCCGGCGCCGTGGCGGTGCCGGTGCGGAGAGACGGTGGAGGCGCAGTTCTCCGAATGCTGGAGTTGCGGGCGGGCGCGGCCTGAGGAGGCGTAGCCCGCCAATCGTCGCCTTCGGCTCCGCACGGCGCCCAACCACCCCGCAGGAGTCCGTGCGTTTCCACGGCACCGACTCCTGGGCGCCGCGGCCGGCGTGTCGCTGGCAGGGCAGGCGGCGGGTCCGCCGCCCGGATCCGGGGAAGGCGGGAGCCCCGCGGCCACGCCGCGAGTCGGCTTCGCCGCGGGCTCCCGCCGCCGGTCTGCGCGCCGCGATCAGAGCGGTTGCAGAAGGCCCTCGTAGGTGATCGTCTCGCCCGGCAGGATCATGACCTCGAACTCGAGGGGCACGAAGCCCGGGTAGCGGATCTCGATGTGGTGCGGCCCCTCCTCGAGACGCAGCCGCTGGAAGATGCCATCGTAGTTGTCGACCTGGCCCGCGTAGTACCCGTCGACGTACACCTCGGCGAAGCGGGGCCGGACCTTCAGGCGCAGGCTGCCGGTGTAGTAGTCGTAGCGCGCCCCCCAGTCCCAGGCGGAGTAGCCGTACCGATGGCCGTAGTAGCCGTACCAGTACGGATTCCAGTAGGGGTCGTAGTAGCGCAGGCCGGACCCCACCGCGACGCCGAGGCTGAAGGTGCTGTAGCCCGGGAAGTAGAAGTAGCTGCCGTGGATGTGCGGGATACCGTAGCGGTGCCGGCCGCGATAGGCGCGGTGTCCCCGGTAGCCGCGCCTTCCTCCGTCGACGTAGTTGTTGACGACGATGGGCCGTGACGCCAGCGGCGCGTCCGAGCGCCGGACGGCGTTGCCGCGCGGACCGCGCCGGTCGACGACGGAGGCGCCCCGGCGTCCGGTCCTCGCGCCCGGGGCGGTGCCCGCGATGCGCCCGCCCCGCCGGGCGTCGTCGATGACCCCGATGCCCGGCCCTCCGCGTGGCCGTGCGCCGGCGCGGCGGCCGTTTCCGCTGGCGCCGGCGTCCGGGGCGCGGCGCGGCCGCGCCACCCGCCGGGCTGTATCGGCGGGGCCTCCCCGGGGTGCGGCGCGGTTGCCGACCCGGCGGTCACCGTCTACCGGTGCAGTCCCGCCGGTGCCGCGGGACGGTGCGCGCCTCACGGCTCTTGGGCGGCCGGGGTCCCGCGGGGAGGCCCCGCCGATACGGTTGCGGGGAGCGGTGCGCTCGGGGACGGCCCGCCGCATGGGAGTGCGGGGGGGCGTCGCCCCGGCGCGGCTTCCGCCGTCGCGGCGATCAGGGGCTCGACCCACCGCCCGGGAGCGGCCGGTGTCCCTCGGGGACGTCTCGCCGATGCGGCTGCGCGGAGCGGCGCGTCGGGGGACCGCGGCCCGGGGGGCCGTCCTTCCGGCCCGGCTTCCGCCGGCCCGCGCGGGGGCGGAAGCCCGCGGCGCCGCGCGCCGGGCCCCTCCCGGCCGGGCGGCGGGAGGAGCGGACGGGCGCGAGGCTCCCGTCGCCCGGCGGGGTTGGGTCGCGCGCCGCGCCGGCGCCGCCCGCGGCGGGGCCGCCCGTTGCGGCGCACGCTGGGGTGCGCGTTGCGCCTGAGCGGGCCGCGAACCGCGCTGTCGGGCCTGACCCGCCTCGGCCGTCGCTCCGGCCGGTATGGACCAAGCGGCCGTGAAGACCGCGATGCAGAGCGCAGGTGCGAGACGCTTCATGGCGATTCCCTCCCCCAGGCGACCCGCTCGGTTCTCGATCCGTGGTCGCCGCCAGATTGACAAGCATGCTGCGTGCCAACCTGCCCGCTCGCCCGGATTCTCACCGGCTCACCGCGCCGGGGCCCCATGGTGGGGCCGCCGCGCCGCCTCGTCGGAGGCGCTGGCGCTCCTGGTCGCGAGCCGACGGCTTCCTGCCAACTCCCGGGTGTCTCCGCCAGGTGGCAGAGTGTCCGTTGGAGAGACCGGTCACGGAGGCGCGTCGGCTCTCTGCCGGCCTCGACCGGTGGGGAGCCCGGATTCCCGAGCGGACCACCCCGGCCGGTGGCGCCGGGTCGTGCCATCGGATTCCGGGGCACGTCACGACACTGTACCATGCGCGGCAGGACGCGGCCGCCCCGGGCTTTCTCCTGCCCTGGCCCGGTTTGTGCTATGGTCTTGCTGGCATCCGGCCGCTCGTCATGAAGGAGTCCCGTGCGGCATGGGCCGGCAGGGCCGATGTCGGGCCATCCGGGGGTCGCCGGAGCGACGACGAAAGGGGCAGCCATGAGTTTCTGCGAGCATTGTGAAGGCCAGCGATTCGACCGGGCACAGGTGCTCCGACAGCTCAGGCAGACGCGTGCCCGGCTCCGGGCCGACGCGTTGCCCTGGACCGCCGACGAGGCCCTGACGATCGCCATCAAGTCGGTGCGCGCCCTCGAGATTCCCCATCTCGAGCCGGTCGAGGACTTCCTGGACGAGACGATCGACGATCAGGTCATCCACTGAGCGCCACCCGCCGTCAGCCTCGGCCGCGCGAGCTGCCCCGTGGCCGGGTCGACGCCCCGCCGTTCAGCGGGCCGCCACCTCCGTGACGACCCGGTATAGGTACTCGAGGAAGAGGCCCAGCGCTTCGATCGAAACCCGTTCGTCGGTTCCGTGGACGCCGCTGCGGGTGTCGCGGATCATGCCGATGCCATAGGTTTGCACGCCCTTGGCGCGAAGCTGGGCCGAGTCGGTGGCTGCCGCCAGCATCGTGGGCAGGGTGATGGCCTCCGGGAACATCTGCCGCTGCACCCGTTCCAGGGCGAGGAACATCTCGCTGTCGAGGCGCGAGGGAGGTGCGGCCGGCCGCATGCTGGTGGGGGGAGTGACCCGCACCGCGGGGTCGTCGACGAGCTCGCGAAGCGTGGCGAGAAAGCGATCCAGATCCTCGTCGGGCAGGGCGCGCACGTCGAGCTCGGCCTCGGCCTCGGCGGGAATGACGTTTCGGCGGAACCCGCCCCGGATTATGTTGGGCGAGATGGTGGTCTGCAGCATCGCGCTCACCCCGATGTCGGTCTCGCGCAGCGTCCGCCGGATGGTCTCGCGCCATCGTGCGTTGTCGAGGTTCCGGTAGCGGAACGCGACGTCGGGCGGGCTGACGTCGGCGAGCCGGTCGAGAAAGGCGCGGGTGGTCTCGTTCAGCCGCATCGGGGCCTGATAGCTCCCGACCTTGGCCACCGCCGCGGCGAGCCGCACGATGGGGTTGTCGAGCCGGGGGGCCGAGCCGTGGCCGGCGGTGCCGCGGGCCACGAGGCGGATGCCGCGCCAGGGCACCTTCTCGGTGGTGGCGACGCTCACGACGTCGACGGTGCCGTTCGACGTCGTCATCTGTCCCCCCTCGTTGAGGGCGAACTCGGCGTCGATGGCGTCGAAGTGCCGCCCGACGACGAAGTCGATCCCGATCTCGGTCGTTCCCTCCTCGCCCGCCTCGGCGAGCAGGATGACGTCGCGGGCCAGCGGTACCCGGTGGCGCTCGAGCAGCAGCAGCACTTGCACCATCGCCGCGAGCTGGCCCTTGTCGTCCACCGCGCCCCGGCCCCACAGATAGCCGTTGCGGATGACCCCGCCGAAGGGGTCGACCGACCAGTCGTCCCGGTCGACGCCGACCACGTCGGTGTGAGCCATCAGCAGGAGGGGGCGCTTCGACCCGTCCCCGCGCACGCGGGCCACGAGGTTGGCGCGGGTGGGGTCGAGGGCGAGGACCGTCGAGTCGATGCCCGCCTCGCCCAGCACCGACTCGAGGAGCTCGACGACCTCCGTCTCGTTCCCCGGCGGGTTGCTCGTGTCGATGCGCACCAGGGCCTGCAGCAGGGACACCGCCTCGTCCCTGGCCCGCTCGAAGTCGGGCTCCTGGGCGGTGGCGCCGGCCGCGCCGGCCGCCGCCCACAGGGCGAGGGCGGCCGCCACCGCCCGGCGGGCCCGGGGCATCGGCCCCCGGGAGGTCAAGACGACGGGTCCCGGGCGTCGCGATCGAGCTGCATGGGACATGGGCCGCTATTCTGACGGTTCCCCGGCCGCGCGACAACCGGGGGGCGCCCCGGTCCATCCAGGGCTGCGACGTGATCGTGCTCCACGCCGTCTGTCACGTCGTCGAGCACCTCGCCGAGCGCACCGGCCGGATCCCCGGGGCTTCATCTCGGGCCCCGGCGAGGCCGGAACGCACCGCCCTCCGCCGGGGCCGTTCCGTCGGGTCTCGTCATCATGGCCGGTTATAGTGGAGTCCGCATTCGCGGTCGAGAGCCCTCAGTGGTCGCCCCCCAGCCCGACGCCGACCCCCGCGCGACTGTCGTGGCGACGCCGTACCGGCTGGTGCGGGCGACGGCGCTGGTCCTGGGCCTCTTCCTCGCCGGCGCCGCCGGCTACACGCTCGTCGAGGGGGTGCCGTGGTGGGACGCGTTCTACATGACCGTCATCACCATCACCACCGTCGGGTTCGGCCACGTGTTCCCGCTCTCGCCGGCCGGCCAGGTGCTGACGGTGGCCCTGCTCGGGGCCGGCATCGGCGTCTTCCTGTTCCTCGCCTCCGAGGTCGGCCGGTCGATCATGGAGGGCGAGCTGCAGCACTACCTGGGGCATGTCCGGAGGGTCCGCATGATCGAGAGGATGAGCGGCCACGACGTCGTCTGCGGCTACGGGCGCATGGGCCGCGCCGCGGTCGACGCCCTCCGCCTGGCCGGCCGGCCGGTCGTGGTGGTCGAGAACAGAAGCGAGCTCACCGAGGACCTGGCCCAGGGGGGCTGCCCGGTGGTGACGGGCGACGCCACCGAGGAGGCGTCGCTGCGCGCCGCCAACGTCGAGCACGCCAGCGGTCTGGTCTGCTGTCTGGCCGACGACGCCAACAACCTCTACACGGTGTTGACCGCCCGCTCGCTGAATCCCGACCTGGTCATCGTGGCGCGGGCGGCCGGCGACGGCGCCGAGCAGCGGATACTGCAGGCCGGGGCCGACGAGGTCGTGAATCCCTATCGGCTCGGGGGGGCGCGCCTCGCCCATCTGCTGTTCGAGCCGGCGGGTGCTCAGAGCGCCTCCTCGACCGCGCCTCCCGCGCCGGACGGGGCGTCGGGGCGGGCGAGCGGCCCGGCCGGCGCCTCCGGGCCCGCCTCCGACAGTGCTTCGTTGAGCGAGCCCTGACGGTAGCCCCGCGGGTCGACCGTCACCCGGGTGAAGCCGGCGTCGCGGAACCGCCGCACCACCTCGGCCCGCACGCCGGCGGTCCGCAGCCGGGGAATCTCGTGCGGCTCCACCTCGATGCGGGCGGTGGCGTCGTGGAACCGCACGCGGCACACTCGGAACCCCAGCTCGCGCAGCGCACGCTCGCCGGCGGCGACGCGGGCCAGCCGCTCCGGCGTGATCCCGGTGCCGTAGGGGAAGCGGCTCGACAGGCAGGCGAGGGCCGGCTTGTCCCACACCGGGAGCCCCAGCCGCCGCGCCGCCCCCCGGACGTCGGCCTTGCCGAAGCCCGCCTCGTCGAGGGGCGAGCGCACCCCCTGCTCGCGCGCGGCCCGGCGGCCGGGCCGGTGGTCGCCGCGGTCGTCGACGTTGAATCCGTCGAGGACATGGGCCGCCCCGAGGCGGGCCGCCTCGGCCACCGCCACCGAGTACACCTCGACCTTGCAGAAATAGCAGCGGTTGACGGGGTTCGACGCGTACCGCGCATCGTCGAGCTCGTGGGTCTCGACCAGCACGTGGCGCACACCGAGACGCCGCGCGAGGTCTTCGGCCCCGGCCCGTTCCTCGGGGGCGAGGCTCGGCGAGACCGCGGTGAGGGCCGTCGCCCGGTCGCCCAGGACGCCCGCCGCCTCCGCCAGCAGGTAGCCGGAATCGACCCCGCCCGAGAAGCAGACCACCGCGCGGTCGAGCGCCGCGAGCAGGCCGCGCAGCCCGGCGATCCGGTCGTCGAGGGTCGCCCGCGCCGAATCGGTCGGGGCCGAGCCGGAGAGAGCTGCGGCCACGCCGTCCGATCGCGGCCGGATGTCGGCATCGTGCATGATCTCCAGTATAGACCCGGGCGTCCGGTGTCTCCGCGCCGTGGGGGACCGGGAGACCGGCGACGGCAGGCTCCATGCTTCGCGGCGGGTTGGCGCGGCGGATCCGTACGGCCGTGGCCCGGGCCACCCCGGGGCCCGGCCTCGTCTATAATCAAGGCTGCACAGTGGAACGAGCCCCGGGTTCGGGGCGTCCGCACCGGACCCGCGGCAGCGGCGACGCGCTCGTCACGGTGCCCCGCGACTTCCGTTCCCACACCCTGCAACGCGCCCGCCCGAGGCAGAGGGGCGCCGCCGACCCGTGCTCTACGACATCGTCCTCATCGTCCTCGGTCTCGGTCTGGTCGCCAAGGGCGGCGACCTGTTCGTCGACTCGAGCATCTACATAGGCCGCGCGCTGCACATCCCCCGGTTCGTCATCGGGGGGACCCTGGTCAGCCTCGCGACCACCACCCCCGAGCTGGTGGTCTCGGCGATGGCGAGCAGCGTCGGCGACACCGGCATCGCGCTGGGGAACGCGGTGGGGTCGTGCATCTGCAACATCGGGCTCATCGTCGGCACCGTGTCCCTGCTGACCCCGGTGGAGGTGGAGAAGCGCGACTTCGTGCGGCGGGCGGCATGGATGGTCTCGGCCGCGGTGCTCGTGATCGTCTTCACCTGGGACCGGACCCTGAGCCGGCCGCTCGCCGCGGTCCTGCTGGCCCTGGCGTTCGCGTACCTGGCCTGGGACTACCTCGGCATCCGGAGGCGCCGCGCCGAGGCGGCGGGCGGGCCCGAGGCGGACACGAGCGGGCTGGCGAAGGCCATCGGCCTGTTCGTGCTGGGGGCGGCCCTCATCGTGGTGGGCAGCCGGTTCCTCGTCGACTCGGGGCAGTCGCTGGCCGCGGCCCTCGGGGTGCCGTCGGTCATCATCGGGCTCTCGGTAGTGGCGATCGGGACATCGCTGCCGGAGCTCGTCACCGGCGTCTCCGCCGCCCGGAAGGGGGTCCCGGACCTGTCGCTCGGCAACATCATCGGCGCCAACGTCCTCAACCTCTACCTCATCGTCGGCCTCTCGGGCGCCATCAACCCGCTGACTCTCGACGTCTTCACCCAGGTCTACTCGTACGGCTGGCTCGGCGTGTTCTTCGCCGCCGTCCTCGGCCTCACCGCGCGGACCGGACATTTCCATCGCAGCGGCGGCCTGCTCCTTCTGGCCCTCTATGCGGTCTACGTGACCGGGCTCGTCCTCGTCCCCGTGCTCGGCGTCGGGGGGTGAGCCAGGGCGTCGTACCTCTCCCGTATCTGCGGACGCCGTCTCTGGCTGCAGCTCCCCGGAGGGTCTCGGGACGTCGTCGTGAATGACGTGCTACGATGCGTAAGGGCAGTCGGTCGGATCGGTGACGTTGGCACTTCCGGCAAGCCGCATGAGCAGCGACACGAAGTGGATCATCGGGACCATAGTTCCCGCCATTCTGGTGTCCGCGGGGTTGCTGTCCGTGCAGATTTCCGGGGTCAACGCCCGTATCGACGACTTGAGCAGCCGCATGGAGCGTCTCGAGACGGACGTGCGCGGCATGGATGTCCGCCTGCGTGGGGTCGAGATCGCGTTCGCGAAGGTCGACCAGCGCCTCGAGACCCTTGAACGCGCTCTGCTGCCGGTGCCACGGTCGAACGAGTAGTCTCCGTGGGCCGATGTCGCGTTCAACGCGAGCACTCTCCCGGCGTTCCTTTCCCGCCAGTTCGCCAATGATTCGGTGACGAGCCTCATCGCGTGCCGCGAGGCCGCGCAGCTCGTTGTGCGTCCGGCTCGGATGGCATTCTGAGGATGGGGTAGACCGAGCCCGCCGCGCCGACCACGTGATCGACCAGGTTCCAGTTCACGATGCCGTCGTCGGAGTGCGGCTCCAGCAGCGTGAACACGAGCCGTCCCAGGGGCTGGTCCAGGGGCACGACCAGGGTGCCGGCAGGCACGGCGCGCTCGACCGGGGTCCAGTCGCCCGTGACGGTGCGCTCGCGGTGGCCCTGGAAGGGGCGGTCGGCGACCGACGACGTGCGCACCGCGAACTCTTCCACGTTCAACGTCGCGTCGGCGTCGAGGGGGGCGCCGTCGACGCCGTGGGCGGCGAGGAGATCGACGACGGCGGGGAGGTCGACCGGCACATAGTACGCGGCGGGGGCGACCTCGACGCCGTTCTCGGCGGCTGCGAAGGCGCCGTACTCGTACATCTCGGTCGGTTCGACCACGTCGAGGCGGCGCCGCATCGGGGCCCGGGTGTACGGGTTCGCCACCTCCTCGGTGCGCCCCAGCAGGATCTCGACGGGGGCGTCCGAGCGCGACGGGACCGCGCGGGTCGCGAGGCGGGTCCCGGCGACGGGCTCGGCGTCGGCGGCCTCGACGAGGGCGGCGATGGCGTCGGCGTTGTCGTGGGCGAAGGCCAGCGCCTCTTCCGTGAACCGCAGCGAGGCCCGGATGCGCTCGTCGAAGGGCGCGTAGGCGTAGGCCTCGCCGAGCAGGGCGACCCGGTTGCGGAGCCCGACGTAGTTGTTGTTGAAGCGCGGGCGGTGGTCGAAGGTGCGCCAGGCCGGCTCGGCCTCGTCCGCGAACGGCAGGTTGCCGTAGTAGTGGAAGCGCCAGCCGTCGGACCGCTCGACGGCGCGGGTGATGGCGGGCAGCCACTCGTCGCGGAGGAGGGTGTCGATGGCGGAATGGGTGTTCGGGTGGAGCGGCGGCGAGTAGGTCAGGTGATAGGCGTGCTCGGTGCCGTTGGTGGTGTGCAGGTCGATGACCACGTGGGGGTCGTAGTCGTCGTAGGCGCGGACGAGGGCCCGGGCCTCGGGCGACTCGAGCTTCACGTGGTCGCGGTTGAGGTCGAACCCCTGGGCGTTGGCCCGCTCGCCCTGACCCGTGACCGGCCCGAGCTGATAGGGGCGGGTGTCGGGCCCGATGCGCTCGTGACCGTCGGCGTTGTAGATGGGGGCGACGAGCAGGACCATCGACGACGACCACTCCGGGTGGCCGCCCGCCGCGAGATCCCGCAGCAGCATGAGCAGGGCCTCCTTGCCGGCGACCTCGCCGCCGTGGATCGCCCCCTGCAGCCAGACGCGGAGGCGGCCGGCTTCGACCACCGAGGCGGGCCGCGCGTCGGCGGTGTCCCCGACGACGGCGAGGGGAAGCGGACGGCCCTCGACCGTCGACCCGAAGGTGGTGGCGTGGATGCGCCCGGACCGGTTCGCGGCCAGGGTCACGAACTGCATGACCTCGCCGTAGCCGGTGGTCTGCTCGTAGGCGGTGCGCTCGGCCCGGGTGGGCGGCAGCGTCCCCGCGTCGCGGCCTCCCGGCGCGCATCCCGCCAGTGAGGAGGTCGTCAGCAGGGCGGCCGCCACCAGAACGGTCCACCCGGGAGGCGGGGAGCGATCGCCGCGGCGCGGTCGAGATGGGTCAGGGGCCGCGCCGGGTCCCCCGAGACGGGCGGGAAGCCGCGCCTTGCCCGAGACCGACCGGAGGCCGCGCCTCGTCGCGGCCGGGCGAGCCCTCCGGTTCCGCCCACGGGGGTCGCGGGAGATGACGATCACAGGCACCTCGAAATCCGTTCGACGACGGTGTCGACGTCCGCCTCCGTGGTCCCGCGGCCCACGCTGAGGCGGACGGCCCCGAGACCGACGCCCGGGGGCACCTCCATGGCCGCGAGCACCGGCGAGAGCGCGCGCTCCCCGGTGTGGCAGGCGGACCCCGTCGACGCCGCGATCTCCGGCATCCGCGCCAGGATCTCGTCGCCGTACCGGCCCGGGAAGCTGACGTTGAGGGTATTGGGCAGCCGCCGGACCGGGTGGCCGTTGACGACGACGCGGTCGCCGAGCCGCGCCCGCAGCCCGTTCCACAGGCGGTCGCGCAGCTCGCGCAGTCGGTCCTCGCAGGGGTCGGTCTCGGCGAGACGGCAGGCCGCCCCGAGGCCGGCCGCGAGCAGCGCGCTCTCGGTCCCGGCCCGACGGCCGTCCTCATGGCCGCCCCCGTGCACGAGCGGAGCCAGCGTCACCCCGCGCCGGACGAAGAGGGCGCCCACGCCCTTGGGGGCGTACAGCTTGTGCCCGGCTAGGCTCAGCAGGTCGACGCCGAGCCCGCGCACGCGCACCGGGATCTTGCCGGCCGACTGGGCCGCGTCGGTGTGGCACAGGACGCCGTGCTCGCGGGCGATGCGGGCGATCTCGGCGACAGGCTGGACGGTCCCGACCTCGTTGTTGGCGTGCATCACGCTCACGAGGGCGGTGTCGGGGGCGATGGCGCGCCGGACGTCGTCGGGGTCGACGAGGCCGTGGCGGTCCACCGGCACCACGGTGAGCCGCGCCCCCAGGGACTCGACGAAGCGGCACGGCTCGAGGACGGCGGGATGCTCGACCGCGGTGGTGACGATGTGGGGCGGGGACGCGGCGCCGAGTGCGACGCCCTTGACGACGTGGTTGTTGGCCTCGCTGCCGCCGCTCGTCAGCACGATCTCGTCGGCGTCGCACCCGAGCAGCGACGCCACGCGGCGCCGGGCCTCGCAGACCGCGTCGCGGGCGGGTCGGCCGGCCCAGTGCCCGCTCGACGGGTTCCCGAAGCCCGCGTCGAGGAGGGGCCGCATGGCCGCGGCCACCGCCGGTGCGATCGGGGTGCTCGCGTTGTAGTCGAGATAGATGCGCGTCGGTTCTTCTGACACCGGGAGCTCTGCTTTCGGGAACTTCGCGGCGGCGCCGGCCGTCATGACGGAAGACGCCGGGCGGTGCCCGCGCGGGCCGCAACCGGACGGTGCCCCGAGACGGGAGTCTATTGTAGCGGGTGGCACGCCCGCCGGACCGCCGCGCGACCGTGCTCTCATCGGGACACCCTGACATCGGGCGGTGATGCCGGGGGCGGCGGACTGGGTCGGTCCGCGGGCGCAAGCGGCCCGGGGCGCAGGGGCGACGGCTTTGGCCCGCAGTATGCTGGCATGGCGACGATCCCGGGCTCGAGGACCGAAAGGGTCGCCAGCGAGGAGGGAATCGCCATGAGACGTCTCGGAACTGCGCGCCGCGTCCCGGTTCTCGCCGCGCGGTCGGCGCCGGCGGGGGTGGCGGCCGATCGGGGCGGCGGGAGACGATGCGCGCCGCGCCCGGCGCGCGGTCTCGGGCGACTCCGGCTTCTGGCCGCGGGCGCCGCACTCGTGGCCGCGGCGTCGTCCGCGGCGGGGCAGCCCGGTTACGCCGCCGGCGCGCAGGCCTCCCCGGCCGGTGCGGCGCAGTCGGGAAACGAGATCGACCGGTTCATGGCGCGCGTGCTCGAGAACCGCGACGCCTCGTGGCGGCGCATCGGCGACTTCGTGCTGAGCGAGTTCCTGACGCTGGATGTCGACGGCCCCGCGGGCCTGCCGATCAGCGGGTTCCGGCACGAGTACGAATGGTATGTCCGCGAAGACGTGGTCGTGCGCAGTCCGCGGCGCTTCGACGGGGTCGACATCGGCGAGGCCGAGCGGCGGCAATACGAGGCGGAGTGGCTGCGCCGGCGGGAGCGGCGCGCCGAGGAGCGCCGGGAGGAGAGGCGCCGGGCCGCGGAGGAGGCGGCAGCCGCGGCCGCCGGCGAAACCGCCGCGGAGCGTGACGCCCCCGCGGCGGAGAATGCCGCTCGCGCCGCGGACACGGCTCTCACCCCGGACACCGCTCGCGCCGCGGACACTGCTCGCGCTGCGGCGGAGGATGCCGGGTCGGCGGCCGGCCAACGGGAGGGCGAGGCGGCGGACGCGGAGCGGCTCGAGCCCGAGTTCATCACCGACGCCGGCTACTTCCTGGAGTGGTCGTTCGAGCCCGGCAACTACTATCTCGCCGGGTACGAGACCATCGCGGGCCGGGAGGTCGTGAAGATCGAGTACTACCCGACCGATCTCTTCGAGGACGACTCGAAGCCGGAGTCGGAGCGCGAGCAGCGCATCGAGGAACAGATCGCCAAGACCTCGCTCGTCACCCTCTGGATCGACCCCGAGTTCCACGAGGTCGTCCGCTACACCTTCGAGAACGTCGGGCTCGACTTCCTGCCGGGCCGATGGCTGGTGCGCGTCGACGGATGGCACGCGACGATCGAGATGGCGCAGCCGATCGGCGGCGTCTGGTTGCCCAGCCGCATGATTCTGACCGGCGGCGCCACCACGGCGCTGGGGGCGTTCGAGATGCGGTTGACCCGCGAGTACTCCGACTACCGCGAGGCGCTGACCTCGGGGCGGGTGGTCGGGACCGGGGACGTGATCGGAGACGGGCGATGAGCATCGCCGCGGTCGCGGATCGCGGGACGACATCTGCCTCCCGCAAGTCTGCCAACCGCGCCCGGACGCGGCCCGTCGTCTGCTGTCTTCCGGGCTTGCCGCGTCGATCTCTGTCCTTGGCGTGCGCCGGGGGCCTCGGCCCGCCCGCGCGACGAGCCGCGGCGACGGCGCTCCTGGCGCTGCTCGTTGCCGCGCCGTCCGCGGCCCAGCTCCCGGCTCCGTTTCCTGCCCGGCTCCCTTCGCCGCCTTCGGCCCGACTCACCGCGCCGTCCCCGGTTCGGCTCCCTCGGCTCCCGGCCCGGCTCGCCGCGCCGTCCCCGGTCCAGCTCGCTCCGCTCTTCCCGGTTCGGCTCACTGCGCCGTCCCCGGTCCAGCTCGCTCCGCTCTTCCCGGTTCGGCTCACTGCGCCGTCCCCGGTCCAGCTCGCTCCGCTCTTCCCGGTTCGGCTCACTGCGCCGTCCCCGGTCCAGCTCGCTTCGCTCTTCCCGGTTCGGCTCGCCGCGCCGTCCCCGGCGGAGTTTCCGCCGCCGTCGCCGGCCCAGTTTCCCGCGTCCGCCCCGGCCGCGGGGCCGGAGGTCGTCTCCGAGCTGCGGGTCCACGGCAACCACTCGATTCCCGACGCGGACATCCTGAAGCTGGCCGGGGTCGTCCTCGGCGATCCGGTGGAATCCGAGACCCTGGAAGTAGTCGCGGCGCGGCTGCGGGCGAGCGGCCGGTTCGAGTCGGTCGAGGTCCGGAAGCGGTACACGTCGCTGGTGCGGCGCGAGGCGGTGGCGCTCATCCTGCTGGTCCGCGAGCGCCCCGGCGCGGCGGAGCCGGCGCGCCGGGCGTTGGGCCGCGCGCTGGGCTTCCTGGCGCGGCGTACGATGTTCATGCCTGTCCTGGACTATGCCGAGGGACACGGATACAGCTACGGCGCCCGGTTCCGCCTGGTCGACGTGGCGGGCGCGGGGAGCAGCCTGTCCGTCCCCTTGACCTGGGGCGGGACGCGGCAGGCCGGCGTCGCCCTGGAGAGGCGGTTCGAAACCGGCGTCGTCCACGCGCTGCGGGCCGGGGCGGCGGCGACGCGCCAGGAGAACCAGCACTACCGGGAGGTCGACCGGCGGCTGTCGGTGTGGGCCGGGGCCGACCGCCGGCTCGCCGGACCGCTGCGGGCGGCGGCGCGGGCCGAGTGGAGCGACGTCGGCTTCGGGGCCGTCGCCGAGACGGTGGCCACCTACCGCGTCGGTCTGGAGCTCGATACGCGGCGGAACGAGGGGTTCCCCCGCGATGCGGTGGTTGCGCACGCGGGATGGCAGTGGCTCGATCGGGCCGGGGCGGGCGGCGTGGTCACGCAGCCGCAGGCCGACGTGCGCGGGTTCGTGGGGCTGTCGGGTCAGACCGTGCTGGGGCTGCGGGTTCTCTACCAGGGGGCGAGCGGTCCCCTCCCGGGCTACGCCCAGCCCCTGCTCGGGGGGCTTGCGTCCGTGCGCGGACACCGGTTCGGCCATCGCGCCGGCGACCGCCTCGCCGCGGCCTCCGCGGAGCTGCGGTTCCCGGTGAGCTCGCCGCTGAGCTTTGCCCGGGCCGGCGTGCGGGTGTTCTTCGACACCGGCGCCGTCTACGGTGCCGGCGACGACATCTACCGCACCCGGTTCAGCCAGGGGGCCGGGGCCGGGGTCTTCCTCAACGCCGCGTTCGTCAACCTGCAGGTCGACGTGGCCCACGACCTCGACGGCCGCTTCCGGCTCCACTTCGGCACCGGCGTGAGCTTCTGACTCGGCGTTATAATCCGCCGGCACCACGATGGCGCGGCTATCGACCTATCTGTTCGATCTCGACGGGACGTTGATCGATTCCATCGAGCTCATCATGTCGTCATTCCGTCACACCATGCTGACGCACCGTGGCGCGGTGCCCGACGACGACGACTGGCGGGCGGGGTTCGGGCGGCCGCTCCGGCCGCAGCTCGCGCGCTACGCTCGGGACGCCGACGAGGTCACGCGGATGGCCGCCACCTACCGCGCCCACAACCTCGAGCACCATGACCGGCTCGTGAAGCCGTACGCGGGAATCCACGCGGTCGTGGCCGAGTTGAGAGAGCGCGGGGCGCGGCTGGGCATCGTCACGAGCAAGAACCGCACGGCGGCCGAGCGGGGCCTTCGCCACTGCGCCCTGGACGGCTACTTCGAACTGCTCGTGACCTCGGACGACGTGACCGACCACAAGCCGCATCCGGCGCCGGTGCTCGCGGCGCTTTCGCGCCTCGGGGCGCAACCGGCGGAGACCGTCTTCATCGGCGACTCGCCCCACGACTGCGAGGCCGGCCGGGCGGCGGGAGTGTCGACGGCGGCGGCGCTGTGGGGACCGTTTTCCCGCGCATCGCTCGATCCGTACCGACCGGACTACTGGCTGGAGCGTCCCGAAGCGATCCTGGAGCTCCGGTGACAGGCATCTGCGCCGCCCCGCGGTCGAGGCGGGGAGCTGCCGGCGTCTCCGCGGAGGCGAGGAAGTCATGACAGGTGTTCCCGAGGGCTATCGGTTGTTCGAGTACGTGGACCCGTTCGAGGACCTGGTCGGGCCCCTCTGCTACCGCGAGGACGAGGACGGCCGGCTGCGGTTCGCGTTCGAGGCGCAACCCAAGCACGCCAACACCGCGGGGCAGCTCCACGGCGGCGTCCTCATGACCTTCGCCGACTTCGCGCTGTGCCTGACCGCGATCCACGGCCTGCCCGGCGAACGGTGCGTCACCGTGTCCCTGAGTTGCGAGTTCACCGCGCCCGGCGAGGTCGGCGACTTCGTCGAGTCGACGGCCGAGGTCGTGCGGCGCACCCGGTCGCTGACCTTCGTCCGCGGGCAGGTGTCGGCGGGGGACCGGACCCTGCTGAACTACAGCGCCATCGTGAAGCGCCTGACGCGCTCGGTCGGGACCACTCGCGAACAGCCGGCCGGGTGAAGTTGCCGGGGACCCGCCGAAGAATCGGCGCGGGGAGCCGCGGACACCGGCCGCCCTCCGACGTCACGCGTTAGAATGAGGGCATGGAAGTGGAGCAGTTGCTGCTGGTGATTGCGGCCGGAGGGGCATTGTGGAACGGCTGGCAGATTGCCCGGCTGTCGGGCCGGGTAGAGGCGCTCGAATCCACCATGCAGACGGTGTTGACCCTCCTGGCCGGCCGGGCGCCGGAATTCACCAGCCTGCCGTCGTCGCAACCGTGACCTGAGACACCCCTCATCATCGAGCTCATCGTTGTCGGACCTGTTCCTCAAGGAGGCTCTGCACATGCGTCCTCGTGCGACGTTCCTGATGACCGCGACCGCCCTGGCGGCGGCGACCGCCGCGTTCGCCCAGCAGGGTGCGGTGGACGGCGAGTGGCGAAGCTTCGGCGCCGACCTCGGCAGCACGAAGTACTCGTCCCTCGACCAGATCTCGGCCGACAGCGTCGGGCAGCTCGAGATCGCCTGGCGCCGCCCGATCGTCGATCCGGCCTACCTGGAGATGGACCCGAACCTCCGGTTCTCGAACGTCTCCACCGCCGCCCCGCTCATCGTGGGCGACACCGGCTACGTGCCGAACGCGGTCGGCCTCGTCGAGGCGTTCGACGTGACCACCGGCGAAACCCGTTGGGTGCAGACGCCGTACGGGGGCGCCGACGACGTGCGCGGAGCCGGCACCCGCGGCGTCGCCTACTGGTCCGACGGGGACGAGGCGCGGATCATCTCCCAGCGGGGCGAGTACATGTACGCCCTGCATCCGGACACAGGCGAGCTGTTCCCCGACTTCGGGGACGGCGGCCGCGTGCATCTCGTCATCGGGCTCGCCGAAGGGGCCCGCTACCGGTGGGGGGGCGCCCCGACGGTGGTGCGGGACGTGGTGGTGGTCGGGCAGTCGATGGGCGACACGTTTCAGACCATGGAGGGCATCCGCGGCGACGTGCGGGCCTTCGACGTGCGCACCGGCGAGCTGCGCTGGATCTTCCACACCATCCCCCAGGCCGGCGAGTTCGGCACCGACACCTGGATGAACGACTCCTGGCAGTACTCGGGGCACGCGCCGGTGTGGTCGCTGTTCAGCGCCGACGAGGAGCTCGGCTACGTCTACATGCCGACCAGCTCGGCGACCAACGACATGTACGGCGGTCACCGCGGCGGCGACAACCTCTTCAGCCAGAGCATCGTCTGCGTCGACGCCGAGACCGGCGAACGGGTCTGGCACTTCCAGACCGTGCACCACGGGCTGTGGGACTACGACGTGCCGACGGCGCCGATCCTGATGGACATCACCGTCGACGGCCGCGAGATCGCGGCGGTGGCCCAGCTCACCAAGCAGGCCTTCGTCTTCGTCTTCGACCGCGCCACCGGCGAGCCGGTGTGGCCGATCGAGGAGCGCCCGGTGCCGCAGGCGGCGACGCCGGGCGAGCTGACCGCGCCCACCCAGCCGTTCCCGACGAAGCCCCCCGCGTTCGACCGGCAGGGGGCGACCATCGAGAACCTGATCGACTTCACGCCGGAGCTGCGCGCCGAGGCCATCGCCATCACCGACCGCTACGTCATCGGCCCGATGTTCACGCCGCCGTCGATACGGGGCGACGGCCCGAACGACAGGCAGGGGACCATTCAGCTTCCGGGCTCGCAGGGCGGCGCCGACGTGCAGGGGGGCGCCTTCGACCCCGAGACCGGCATGCTCTACATTCCCTCGATCACGTCGCCGTTCGTGGCCGACATCATCGAGGGCAACCCGGACCGCACGAACCTCAACTACATCAAGGGGAGCCGGCAGTGGATCGGCGGCCCCCGGGGCCTGCCGCTGTTCAAGCCGCCCTACGGGCGCATCACCGCCATCGACATGAACCGCGGCGAGATCGTGTGGATGACTCCCAACGGTGACGGCCCGCGGAACCATCCCGCGATCAGGCACCTCGAGCTCGGGAAGCTGGGCGTCCCGGGGCGCCCCGCACCCCTGCTGACGAAGACGCTGCTGTTCATCGGCGAGGGCTCGACCAACCTGCCGGGCGGGGCCCGCGTGCCGGACGGCATGCCGCCTCAGATCGTGACCAACTACGGCGGCCGCATCTTCCGGGCCTACGACAAGGCCACGGGAGACGTCGTGTGGGAGACGGAGCTGCCGGCCGGCACCATCGCGCCGCCGGTCACCTACCTGGCGGAGGGGAAGCAGTATCTGCTGGTGGCGACCGGGGACGTCGAAACCCCCGGCGAGACGCTGGCGTTCGCGCTGCCCTGACGCGGGCTGCCGTCAGGAGTTCGCGCCCTGGAACGGCGCGGACTCCCGAAGCTCTGGTCGGGCGCCAAGCGGAGCCGGAGGCGACGATTGGCGGAAGGGGCGGCCGGATGCGAGTCCGGGTGGTCGTCGCCGCCCGGGCGCGCGAACCCGCGTGAAACGCCGCCGGGCGCCCGGCGGCGGGGAGGGGAGCGCCGTTGCGGGTTCCTAGAACCCCCGCTTGCGGCCGCGGAGGCCCCGCCGGCTGCCCTTGGGCTTCGCCGGGCGGCGACCGAAGTCCATCTGCGGCGGGCCGTCGTCCATGAAGGGCGGTGGTCCCATCGGAGGCCGCGGCGCCCGGTCGCGGGCTTCGCTCACCCGGAGGTTCCGGCCGTTGAGCTCCGTCCCGTCCAGCTTCTCGATGGCCTGGGATACCGAGGCGGCATCCCCGAACTCGACGAAGGCGAACCCCCGCGGCTTGTCGGTGGCGCGGTCGACGGGGAGGAACACCTCCGTGACCTGACCGACCTGTCCGAACAGGTTCTCGAGCTCGGTCGATGACGTTTCGTAGCTGAGGTTGCCGACGAAGATTCGTGAAGAAATGGTGTGCCTCTCCTGTTGTGGTGCGGGAAATGTAACACGGCCCGCCGTTGCCGACGGCGCGCGCCGCCCGAGGCGGAACGCTCAGCATACTCGGTCGCCGCGGGAAACGCAAAAAGGGCGGCGGCCGGGCGTCGCCGCGGTGCAGTATCATCGGGGCGGCGACGGAGACGCGCGAGAAGATGATCACGATTCTCAATCAGACCTCCCGGTTTCTCAGAATCCACCTGTCCCGCGGGAAGGTGCTGCGGCTGGGGCCCCGGAAGGAAGGCCAGGTCTCGACCCACGACGCCGAGGGCGACGCCGTCAAGCAGCTCGTGGCCGACGGCGCGGTCAAGATCATGGGAGAGGGGCCGCAGGCCGGGGCGTCGACCCCGGCCAACCCTGCGGCCCGGACCGACGTGCACGGCCACCATCCCCGCCTCTCGGGCGGACGGCGCGGCGACCGGTAGCGGTTCCCGCCCGCCGGGGCCGGCCGCGAGCCGTAGGGCACCGCGGGGGCGCGCCGTCTCCCGGGAGCGGGCCGCCGCTTCCGCGTGCGGGACGTCGCCTCCGGGGCGCGAGGCGTCTCCCGGACGACAGGCGCCCACTCCTGGGTATAATCTGGCGGTTTCGGATTCGGGGAGAGTCGAGGGAGGTTCAGTCGATGGCGCAGATGCCGACACGTCTCGCGGCCGGGCTCGTCGGGCTCCTGCTGGTGTCGCCCGTCGGGTCCGTTCTGGCGCAGGACGGCCCGTGGCAGACCTACGGCACCGAGAACGGCGAATGGCGCAGCTACGCGGGCAACATCGCGGGCCAGAAGTACTCGCCGCTCGACCAGGTCGACGCGACCAACTTCGGCGACCTGGAGATCGCGTGGCGCTGGCAGTCGGTCGACGCCATGGTCAGCCGCACGATGCCCGACGGCAGCGAGTGGTGGGCGCCGCTCGAGACCATCGTCGCCTCGCTCGAGGAGGACAACCCGAACCTCTACCGGCGCGGGCACCCCCCGCGTGCCGGCGGCATGCAGGCGACCCCGCTCATGGTCGGCGGGGTGCTCTACTTCAACACCGCGATCTCGCAGGGGGTGGCCGTCGACGCGGCGACCGGCGAGACCCTGTGGGTCTTCAACCCGAAGAGCTACGAGGAGGGGACCACCCCGATGACCGGCACCTTCCGGCAGCGGGGGGTGGCCTACTGGACCGACGGGGAGGGCGACGAGCGCATCTTCTGGGGCACCGGCGCCGGCTATCTGGTCTGCGTCGACGCCGGCACCGGGCGGCCCTGCCCGGACTTCGGTGCCGACGGCAGCGGGATCGTCGACGCGATGGTCGGCCTGCCGCGGGCGGACCGGGAGGAGCGCGACTACCTGAACGCCATGCTCTACGGCATCCACTCGCCGCCCATCGTGGTGCGCGACCGGGTGATCCACGGCTCGCAGGTCGCCGACCGGCGCATCACGAAGGAGGCGGTGCCGGGCTGGGTGCGGGCCTGGGACGTCAGGACGGGGGACCACGCCTGGGACTTCCACACCGTGCCCAACAGCGCCGACGAGTTCGGTGCCGACACCTGGCTGAACGAGTCGTGGCGGTACTCGGGCAACGCCAACGTCTGGTCGATGCTCGCCGGCGACAACGAGCTGGGGCATGTCTACCTGCCGACCGGCACCACCACCAACGACTACTACGGCGCCGACCGGCCCGGCGACAACCTGTTCTCGGAGACGGTCATCGCCGTCGACGTCGAGACCGGGCAGCGGATCTGGCACTTCCAGGCGGTGCACCACGGCCTGTGGGACTACGACTTCCCGACCCATCCCAACCTGGTGGACGTCACCGTGGACGGGCGCGACGTCAAGGCCCTGGTGCAGGTCAGCAAGCAGGGCTTCGTGTACACGTTCGACCGGGTGACGGGGGAGCCGGTCTGGCCGATCGAGGAACGCCCCGTTCCCACGGAGACGAACATGCCCGGCGAGTACGTCTCGCCGACCCAGCCGTTTCCCACCCGTCCCGCGCCGTTCGAGTACCAGGGCGTGACCATCGACGACCTCATCGACTTCACCCCCGAGCTGCGCGAGATAGCCGTCGAGGCGGTGCAGCCGTACCGGCTCGGGCCGCTGTTCACGCCGATCTCGCGGCGGGAGGAGGGCGGCTGGCAGGGGACCCTGATGCGCCCGCCGGACGGCGGGGCCGCGACCTGGGCGGGGGCCGCGATGGACCCAGAGACGGGCGTGCTCTACGTGCCGTCGAGGAACCAGGCGGTGGTCATCACGATGTACGAGCCGGACCCCGAGCTGGGCGCCACCGTGGCCTACACCCACGGCGCCCCCGAGGGGGAACGGATGACCCGCGGGCTGGGGCCGTCGCGGAGCGGCAACCTCATGCCCCAGGGGCTGCCGCTGCTCAAGCCGCCCTACTCGCGGATGACCGCCATCGACATGAACACCGGCGACCACGTGTGGATGCAGCCGCTCGGCAACGGCGACCGCTACCGCAACCATCCGAGGCTGCGCGACCTGAACCTGCCGCCGCTGGGCGGCGACGGCGTCGGCGGACCGGTGCTCACGAAGACGCTTGTCGTCAGCGCCCTCTCGGCCGGGGGCAGCGACGGCGGGCCGCGTCTCGTTGCGCGGTCGAAGGAGACCGGGGAGGAGCTCGGCTCGGTGGACCTGCCCACCGGGGCCCTGGGCACGCCGATGACCTATATGGTCGACGGGCGCCAGTACATCGCGCTGACGATCGGCGGGCGCCCGCCGGAGTTGATTTCGTTCCGGCTGCCGGAGTAGCAGGTCGACTTCACACTCGGCAGCCGCGGCGGAATCCCGCGTCGCACCGCGACCGGGGGGGCCGGCGGACGCCGGGTCGCCCGCCCGACGAGGCGCGACGAGGGAGACCCAGGAGTCGCGCCGTGAGACGGTGCCGACTGCTGGCAGGATTTGGTTGGGCGCCCAGCGGAGCCGGAGGCGACGATGGGCGGGCTAGTGCCGTATTCGACCGAGGAGCAACGCAGTCAGGGGGGCGTCTCCGCTCGAATGCAGCGGGGATTCCGCCACGGCTGCTAGACCGGGGAGCACCCAGATGAAGAGATCCGTTATCGCGGCCATCGCGGTCCTGACGCCACTCCTGTCCGCGTGCGGCGGCTCCGAGCCGCAGTTCGTCGGTACCGCCCACGTCCTGCGCGTGCTGGAGAGCCTGGAGACCCAGCAGGCGGCCACCGCCGAGAGCATCGCGGACCTGCAGGACAGCGTGGCCGGTCTGGAGGACGCCCTGGGCGGCGGGGCCGCGCCGGCGGCGGCCGGGGCCGCGTCGGGCGACGCCGCGCCGGCGCGGGAGCTCGTGGTCGAGGCCACCGTCGCGTTCACCGAGGGCCCGACGGCGGCCGAGGACGGCTCGGTCTACTTCACCGACCTCGGCAACAACCGCATCATGCGGTGGTCGGCCGACGGCCAGCTCACCACGTTCCGCCAGCCCAGCAACCGCGCCAACGGGCTGATCTTCGACAGCGAGTGGCGGCTGCTCGCGTGCGAGGGCGGGGACGGCGAGACGGCCCTGCCGCGCATCACCCGCACCGACATGGCGACGGGCGAGGTCGAGGTGCTGGCCGACTCGTTCGAGGGCCTGGAGCTGCACCAGCCGAACGACCTCACCATCGACGGGCAGGGGCGCATCTACTTCACCGACCGGCCCGGCCCGAACCCGACCGAGAACCAGACCGGCGTGCACGGGGTGTACCGCATCGACCCGGACGGCGCCGTCGCGCGCATCCTCACCGAGCCGGAGGTCATGCGGCCCAACGGCATCGTCATCTCGCCCGACGACACCACGCTGTACGTGATCGAGACCGAGCAGGCCGAGGGAGGCCCGCGGCTCATCCGGGCCTACGACCTGAGCCCCGAGGGCACGGTCGGCAACATGCGCATCTTCCACGACTTCCTGCCCGGCCGGAGCGGCGACGGGATGACCATCGACAGCGCCGGCAACCTCTACGTGGCGGCGGGGCTGAACCGCACGCGGGGGACGAGCGAGACCCTCGACACGGTGGCCGGCGTCCACGTGTTCTCGCCCACCGGCGAGCTGCTCGAGCACATCCCGGTGCCCGAGGACACGATTACCAACGCCGCCTTCGGCGGGCCGGACCTGCGCACGTTGTACGTCACCGCGGGCAAGACGCTGTTCAGCGTCCGCACCGACGTCGAGGGGACGCGCCGCTAGCTGCCACGGAACGGAGGCTGGCCGCCGCCGTTATGGAATCGGAATCGGAATCGGGGCGGTTCCGGATCTGGGAGTGGGAGTCCATCCACCGGCACGAGGGCGAGCTGTACCTGCGGCGGCTGCGGGTGGTCTCGTCCCGCTGGTTCGGCATCTACGTCCACTGGTTCCACGCCAGCGACGACGATACGCTGCACGACCACCCGTGGTGGTTCGTGACCGTCATCCTCCAGGGTGGGTACTGGGAGCATACGCCGGGGGCGGACGGTGAGCCGGTGCGGCGCTGGCACCCGCCGGGGGCGGTCCGGCTGCGACCGGCGCGCTGGTTGCACCGGGTGGAGATCGACCCCGCCCGGCCGCCCGTGACCGTCGTGGTGCGCGGCCGGCGAGTTCGCCGGTGGGGGTTCAGGACGCGGTCCGGGTGGATACCGTGGCCCGAGTACAAGGAGCAGCCGCCGGAGTCGGCCGGCGACGCATGAGCGGCGTGCGGCCGGCGGGGCGGCGTTGGGTCTGGGAGGTGCGCGGATGCGGATGAAGACACGTTGGATTGTCGGCGCCGGCGCGGTGTTCGTGGTGGCCCTGGCGGTGGCGGCCCCCGCGGCCGGGCAGTGGGTCCCCGAGCGTCTGGCGTCGGACGGCTCCGCGACTTCGCGGACGCCGTGGGGACACCCGAACCTGCAGGGGCTGTGGAACAACTCGACGACGACGCCCCTCGAACGGTTGACGGACGAGGAGTGGGCGCTGAGCCGCCGCGCGCAGCGGGCGGTGATCGAGGCGACCGGGGGCACCGGGGCGGGCTGGCTGGAGCAGGCCGGCCGCATCGACCGCGAGGCGCTGATCGTGGACCCGCCGGACGGCCGCATCCGGATGACCGAGCAGGGGGTCGAGCGGCTGATCGCCCGCGAGGCGGCGCGCGAGGGCCGCGGCGAGGCCGACTCGTGGCTCGACCGCAACAACTGGGAGCGCTGCATCTCGCGCACGCTGCCGACGGCGATGATCCCGACGCTGTACAACGCCAACTACCAGATCTTCCAGACGCCCGACCACTTCGTGCTGCTGATGGAGATGATCCACGAGGCGCGCATCGTGCCCCTCGACGGGCGGCCCTACGCCGACGAGGGCATTCGCCAGTGGCTGGGCGACGCCCGCGGGTACTGGGAGGGCGACACCCTCGTCGTCGAGACCCGCCACTTCAACGGCAAGCTCGACGGCGGCGACTATCAGCCGTCGCACGTCACGCCGACCGGCCCGCGCATGTCGGGCGAGACCCTGACCCTCGTCGAGCGGTTCACCCTCGTCGACGCCAACACCATCGACTACCGGATCACGGTGGAGGATCCCGACACCTTCGCGGTGCCGTACACGGTCGCGATACCCATGCAGCGGTCCGCCGCCGACGTGACCCTCTTCGAGTACGCCTGCCACGAGGGCAACCACGCCATGGTGAACCTGCTGCACGCGGGCCGGGCCGACGAGGAGCTCGCTCTCGAGGCGGCGGCGCTCGTGTCGCGGCAGCGCATCGAGGCCGGACACCCCGGCGTGCGCGAGCCGGCGGTGCCGTTCGCCCCGATCCCGTAACCGGGCTGCCTCGGAAGTCGGCGTGCCAAGGACGGCGCCCGGCGGCGCGGGAGCGCGGAAGACGCTTCCTTCGCCCCCAGGCGCCGGCGTCGTCCCGTTCCCTCGGGCCTCAGGCGTGGCGCGCCATGTGGCAGACGGCGCAGACCAGCTCCGGCTCGCCCCCGGGCGGCTCGTCCAGCTTGAGCCACCCTTCCTCCATCGGCCGCCCGCAGTCGGGGCATCGCCCCTCCTGCCGCTGGTAGATCCGCTGTCGAATGTCGCGTGGTTGCTTCCGGTGAGCGACGACCAGATACGCCGCTCCCGCCAGGATGCCGAGCCCGAGTAGCAGCGCAATCATGTCCGGCCGGTGACTATACCTCAACAGGTCGCCGAAGAGCGGCGGCAAGACCACCGGCACGACGGCGGCCCGGCCGTCCCCGGAAGCAACCGGCCAGTCGCTTTGGTGTCATGATGCATGCCTGTTATGCTGTGAATATGCGGACGACGATCTCTCTCGACGATCGACTTGCCGCGCGCGTGCGCCGTGCGGCGGCGGTCCGCGGAGTCAGTGTGAGCGCGTTCATCGCGGCTACCTTGACCGACGCCCTCACTCGTACCGAGTCGGTGGCGCCGAAGCCGTTCCGGCTGGTCTCGGTCGGCGGCGGCGGACCCCGTGCGGGCATCGATCTGGACCGGCCGCGCGCCCTCGACGTCGGTGACGACCAGCGGCGCTTCGGCCGCCGCGATCGCTGACGGGAGCCCGGCGATGCTGCTTCCCGACGTCAACGTGCTGATCTACGCGCACCGGGAGGACTCGACCGAGCACGACCGGTACGCGGCCTGGCTCACGCGGTTGGCGACCGGCCCCGAGCCGTTCGCCCTCTCCGCCCTGGTGCTGGCGGGGCTCGTTCGCATCGTCACCAACGCGCGCATCTTCGAGCGCCCGTCGACGACCGACGAGGTGTTCGCCTTCATTGCCGAGCTGGCGGACCGGCCGACTGCTCGCGTCGTCGCTCCCGGTCCCGAACACATGGCCATCTTCGAACGGCTGTGCCGCGACGCGGGGGCCGCCGGCAAGCTGGTGGCCGATGCGCAGCATGCCGCCGTCGCGATCGAGCATGGTTGCACGCTGGTGTCGACCGACGCCGATTTCGGCCGTTTTCGCGACCTGCGCTGGCGGCACCCCCTGCGCCGCCCGGCGACCGTTCACGAATCGCCCTGAGACGGGTGCGGGAGGGAGCACGGCGCCGCGTGGACGCCCGCGGCTCTCGGAGGGTCGCCGCCGTCGACAGGTGGACCGGCGCGGGGAAGCGGTCCATTCCCGGGCCGCTTCGTTCGTGTGCCGGGCGCGATCCGGCAACCGGTCGGCGAAGTCGCTCCAGGACAGTCCACTCGTCCGTGGCGAAATCCGCCGTGGTGGCATCGCCGTCGTCGTAGAATCGAGTCGTTGGCGCCGGCGACTCGGGCCGCGTCCGGAGCGATGCCCACGGGGCTGATTCACCACTTCGGCGGAATGGACCCGCGAGCGAACCAGGGAGACAACCATGGCGAAATCCAGACCCGTATGCGTCGCTGTCCTCGCCTGTCTGGCGTGGCTGGCGTCGGGCGCCCTTCCGTCGGCGGCCGGCCAGCCCGAGGAGTTCGTGCCCATCACTGACGAGATGCTCCGCGACCCCGACCCCGGGGACTGGCTGATGGCGTACCGCACCTACGATTTCCAGGCCTTCAGTCCCCTCGACGAGATCGACCGTGACAACGTCGGCGGGCTCCGCCTCGCCTGGATGCGGGCGATGGAAGAGGGAGGCCAGCAGATCCGACCGCTGGTCTACGACGGCGTGATGTACATCGCCCAGCCGGGCTACGATCACTTGCAGGCGCTCGACGCCACGACCGGGGACCTGATCTGGGACTACCGGCGCGAGCAGCCGGACGACATCCGCGAGCATGCGCAGTTCGGGAACCGCACGCGCCACCTCGCCCTCTACGGCAACCACATCTATCACCTGACCGCCGACGCCCACATCATCGCCGTCGACGCCCGCACCGGCGAGCTCGCCTGGGAGTCGCGGACGGCGGACTACCGCGACGGCATCACCCACTCGTCGGGCGCGGTGATTGTCAACGGCATGGTGGTCAGCGGCCGGACGTGCAGCCCGGCCAGCCTCGACGCCCGCTGCTTCGTCGCCGCCCACGACGCGGACGGCGGCGCGGAGCGCTGGCGCACCTACACCGCGGCCGGCGCCGACGACCCCGGCGGGGCGACGTGGGGCACGGTGCCCACGGCCGACCGCGTGCACGTCTCGCCGTGGGGCGTGCCCGGCAGCTTCGACCCCGAGCTGAACCGGGTGTTCTGGGGCGTCGCGGTGCCCCTGCCCTACACCCGCCTCATGCGCCGCGGCACCTGGGACGTCGGCGACCGCTCGCCGTGCGAGCTGTACTCCAACTCGACCATCGCGATGAACGCCGACACCGGCGCCATCGACTGGTACTACCAGTACCTCCCGTGCGACGACTGGGATCAGGACTTCGTGCAGGAGCGCACCCTCATCGACACCGTGGTCAATCCGGATCCGGAGGCGGTGCGCTGGATCAACCCGACGCTGACCGGCACCGCCGAGGAGCGCAAGATCGTCGTGGTCCTGGGCGAGCCCGGCGGCCTGTTCGTCAACGACCGCGAGACGGGGGAGTTCCTCTGGGCCGACCCCTTCCCGTTCGACAGCACCGAGCGCTTCGTCATCTCGGACGTCGACGTGGAGACCGGCACGACCACCATCAACATGGACCTGGTGGCGCGCGAGGCGGGCGACCAGTTCATCATCTGCGGCCACAACGTGAAGGGCTGGTGGTCGTGGTCGTACAGCCCGGTGACGGGGCTGCTCTACGTTCCCATCAACCGCTCGTGCCTGAATCAGACCCTCAACCCGCGGACCGTCTCGGGGACCGGCCCCCGGTTCTCGATTCCCGATCCCGACATCGGACCGGAAGGAGACCTCACGGAGGTGCGGGCCATCGACATCTCCACCGGCCGCGAGGTCTGGCGCTACAGCCAGCGGGCGCCGAACGCCGGCACCACCCTCGCGACCGCCGGCAACGTCGTCTTCTTCGGCGACTCGAACCGGCGCTTCCGGGCCTTCGACGCCGAGACCGGCGACGTCCTGTGGGAGACGATCCTGGGCAGCCAGATCAGCGGCTACCCGGTGACCTACGAGGCGGGCGGCCGGCAGTACCTCACGGTGCCGGTCGGCGGGGTCGGCAACCGGCTGCGCACCTATGCGCCTGAGCTCGAGGCGCCGACCGGCAGCAACATGCTGGTGACGTTCACGCTGCCGTGAGCAGCCGGACGCACGTCCCGCCGGACCACCGGACCTTGCCGGCGGCGGTCCGGCGGGGACGTTCGCCGCGAGACTGGCGAAGAGCCCGCTCGACGCATGTCTCGCTCTACTGCTGCCCGCCGCCCTCGTTCGCGGTCAGCTCCTCGACGCGGGCGCCGCGGAGGACGTTGGCGATGCTGTAGTTGCCCTCGTGGCAGGCGTACTCGTAGAGCGGGCCCTCGGTGACGCCGCGGGACGCCTGGTTGGTCGTCAGCGGGATGCGGACGCTCCACGGCGCGGTGAACTTCGCCGGATCGGTCAGGGTGAACTCGTACTGCAGGGTGTCGGCGTCGAGCCGGGTGAACCGCTCGACGAGGTGCATGGTGTGGGTCGGCATCCGCCACGTCTGGGCCCAGCGCTCGTTGGTGCCGTCGATGAAGTGGGTCGACTCGACGACGAGGGTGTCGCCGTCCCAGCGCCCGTGCATGTCGCCGTTCCACTGGCGGATGCCGGTGCCCGGCCGGTCGTCGAGGGGGATGATGCGCCGGTCACGGAACATCTCGTGCACGATGACGACGTGGTCGGGGGTCTGGAAGATCTGGTGGTTGGGGTTGTAGCCGAGCCAGAACATCGGCACCCCGTCCGACATGCAGCGCTCGCCGGTGTCCACGTCCACCCAAGTGTTGCGGGCCCCGCTCACCCGGTAGATCGCCTGCAACCGGCTGCGCTCGGCAATCTCCGGCGTGTAGGGGACGCGCCCGTCCGGCGGGTCGACGATCAGGGCGGTGCGCCGGTCGACGAGGCGCGTGCCGGGGTCGAACCAGGTCTGGTTGTAGGTGCCGGGGTCGCCCTCGCGCGGCACCCGCTCGACGAATCGCGTCTCGTCCGCGCGCCGCTCCAGGCCCGCCGCCTCCTCCTCGGTCAGGAACTCCTGGCCGGCGAACCGGGCCGGCCGCTCCAGCGGCGTCAGGGTCGAGCCGGTCCAGATGCCCTGCAGGTCCGGATCGCCCCACGGTGTCCGCAGGTTCTCCGACTGCGCGCCCGCGACGGGCGCGAGGCCCACGACGCCGAGCAACATCACGATCGTGGCGGTCTTGACTGACATCTCGAGCCTCCTGTCGATGCAAGTGCCGGGGCGTCCCCGAGGTGGCGCGGGATCCTGCGCCAGTTGCCAGCGTGACGACACCCGACACGGTAGCGCGTGCCGGGCGGCGTTGCACCCGGATCCGCGGGCTTCAGGTCCGCGCCTCCTGCGGACGGTAGGGCGCGACATCGATGTCTGCTTCCCGCCTGCGGTTGCGGGCGATGTCGAACGACGCCTGCATTCGCACCAGCGTGTCCATCTGGACGCCGAACGCCTTCTCGATGCGCAGCGCCAGGTTGCCGGACAGATCCGACCGCCCGGTGAGAAACGCCGACAGTGTCGGACGGGAGACGCCGAGCACCCCCGCCGCGCCGGCGACGGTCAGGCCGAGCGGCTCGATGAGCTCGGTCCTGACGAACTCGCCGGGATGCGGCGGATTCAACATTCGCATGGCGTCACGGCACGGCGTTCGGCGGATCCTCGGCGAGCCGAGACTGATGCCGCAACGCGTCGGCCGTGACCTCGTTGTGGGAGCCGTGCCAGCGGACCCGCCCCTGGTGCAGGACGAAGGCCTGTGGCGACTCGTGCCGCACCCCAAGCCTGTCCGCGGCCTCCTCCGACAACGGACGCTGCTCGATCACCTTGAGGAGGTACACGGGCCACTCCGGATGGTCCTCGGCGAAGGCCATGACCTCGTCGATGACGTACGCCGAAACCGGACAGCGGGTGCTGTGCTTGAACAGCACCGCCCGCGGGCTCTCGATGGCGGCCGCCAGGGCGGCGGCGTCGGCTATCTCACGGACGGACGGCGTCTGCGCACTTGGTGACATGCCGTGTTCTCGGTTACGTGCGTGGCGCGCAGGTTCCCGAAGGCCTCCGGCCGGCGGCGAGACGAGGCTGACGAGCGGGCCGTTGCGCGACCGCGGCGGCGCGGGGATGCAGTCGGGGTGGCGGTGCCCGCCGACTACGGCAGCAACTCGGTGCCGGGCGCGGTGCCCGCGATGAACGCCTCCCGGATGACGTTGCCGCCCCAGGGCGAGACCTCGCCGGTATCGGGATTCACCGACGCGAAGACGATGTTGCCCGGCGGGACGAAGCGGTCGTTCGCGGGGTCGGGCTCGCGGCCGTTGATGTGGGCCCGCATGAAGTCGATCCAGATGGGCAGCGCCACCCGCGCGCCCTGCTCGTCGTAGCCGAGGGTGACCTTCTCGTCGTAGCCTACCCAGACCCCGACGGTGACGTCCGGATCGAAGCCGACGAACCAGGCGTCGGTGTAGTCGTCCATCGTGCCGGTCTTGCCGCCCAGGGGCCACCCCAGGCGGCTCGCGCGGATGCCGGTGCCGCGCTGGACCACGCCCTCCATGAGGCTCGTCATGACGTAGGCGGTGTCGGCGGGGACCGCGTCCTCGGACACGGGACTGTTCTCTTCGAGCGCCTTGCCCTCGCGGTCGACGATGCGGTCGATCTGATAGGGGACCATCCGCACGCCCCGGTTGGGGAAGACGGAGTAGGCGCTGGTAACCTCGAGCAGCGTCGCCTCGGCCGACCCCAGGGCCACCGAGAGGTACGGCGGGGCCTCGGACGTGAAGCCGAGCCGCCCGGCGAAGTCGAGGACGTTCTGCGGGCCGAGCTCGTTCATGATCCAGACGGCGGGGACGTTGCGCGACTTCTCCAGCGCGTACCGGAGCGTGATCGGGCCCTCGTAGGTGTGGTCGTAGTTGGTGGGCCGGTAGAGCGGCTGCCCCGGCCCCACCTCGTAGGCGATGGGCTCGTCCCGCACGATCGACGTGGTGGTGTAGCCCTGGTCGATGGCGGCGGCGTAGAGCACGCCCTTGAAGAGCGAGCCGAGCTGCC
Source organism: Vicinamibacterales bacterium (assembly GCA_965207615.1). Taxonomy (GTDB): domain Bacteria; phylum Acidobacteriota; class Vicinamibacteria; order Vicinamibacterales; family UBA8438; genus JAJEEA01. Next base: position 3,127,474 of record CBDBMZ010000003.1, on the reverse strand, counting down.
GGTAGGCCTGCGTGGCGCGGTTGAACTTGCTGCGGTCGAAGTCGTAGCCGCCGACCATCGCGAGGATGCGGCCGGTGCGGTTCTCGATGGCGAGGAGCGCGGCCTCGGCCAGCGGCTCCTGCTCGAGCTCGGCCTCGACGACCGGCCGGTCGCCCGTGGTGTCGAGGACGGTGACCTCGACCTCGACGAGGTCGCCCGGGGAGACCACCTCGTCGGCGCGCTCTCCGCCCAGGCGCCGGAACCCCTTGTACTCGCGCGCCGGGGTCACGCTCAACCCCCGCGGCACGACCCGCGCGGCATACGGCCCGAACCGCACCTGCATCGCCTCCGCATCGGCCCCGGTGACGACGGCGGGCACGATGTCGCCCGCGTTGATGGGCAGCCGCCAGCGGTAGTGCTCCCAGGTGGCGAGGATCTCCGCCGGGTCGCGAAAATCGCCGCTCTCCGCCGCCTCGGCGAGGACGTTGCGCGCGGGGGGCCTGAACCCGCGGCGCTTGTCGTGGGCGCGCAGCCCAGCCTCGATCGCCCGCCCGGCCGCCTGCTGAAGCCGCACGTCCAGGGTGGTGTCGACGCGCAGCCCTTCCTCGTACAGGCGCTCCACCCCGTAGGCCTGCTCCAGGTGCTGCCGGACCTCCTCGATGAAGTAGGGCGCGATGGAGTTGCTCCGCTCCTGCCGCTCGGCCAGCACGATGGGCCGGGCCGTCGCCGCGTCCGCCTCCGCCGGGGAGATGAAGCCCTCGTCGACCATCCGCCGCAGAACCAGGTTGCGGCGGCTCACGGCGAGGTCCATGTTGACGAGCGGGCTGGACCGCGCGGGTGTCGGGAACGTGCCGACGATGGTGGCCGCCTCGCCGAGCTCGAGCTCGGCCGCGGGCTTGTCGAAGTAGAGACGCGAAGCGGCCTCGACCCCGAACGCGCTGTGCCGGGCCGTGCCCAGCCAGATCTGGTTGGCGTACAGCGTCAGGATCTCGCGCTTCGTGTAGCGTTTCTCGATCTGGATCGTGTAGAAGGCCTCGACGATCTTGCGCTGCCACGTCTTCTCGAGGCCGAGGGCCTGGCCGCCCAGGGTCACGTTGCGGGCGAGCTGCATGGTGATGGTGCTGGCCCCCGCCGCCGTCAGGTCGCCTTCGAGGACGTTCGAGACGAGCGTCATCACGATGCGGGGGATGTTGAAGCCGACGTGGCTGAAGAAGTCGCCGTCCTCGGCCGCGATGATCGCGTTGCGCAGCACCTCGGGAATCTCGTCGTAGGTCAGGATGACTCGCCGCTCGGTGGCGTACTCGCCGATGACCTGGCCGTCGCGGGCGTGAATCCGCGTGATGGTGCCGGGCGAGTAGTCGTCGAGCTCGGAGATGATCGAGAGGTCCGGCGAGTAGGCGAAGAGCACGCCGGAGACGAGGCCGAGGGTGGCGATGGAGGTGAAGGCCACGACCATGGCCACGCGCCGGGCGTAGAGGCTTCTGAGGGTGTCCATCCTGCTCCCCCTCCCGGCGCGACCTCACGGTCGCGCGGGAGTCTCGATGGCGCGAGCTCTTGACGCGATTATACCCGCTGACCGGCGCACTCCGGCTGCCATCTCTACTCCTGTTGTCGGATCATCCCCGCCGCGCGGCCAGTCGCCTCGGCCCGTTCGTCGGCGTTCGAAGGGGGGAGGCTCCCTTGCGCTCCCGCGCCGGGGTCCGCGCCGCCCGGCGGCCGGGATCAGCGCCCCGCGATGAGCTCCCGCAGCCGGGTCACGCCGGCGCTGGCGGGCCCGGCGACGGGGGCGGAGTGCGCGACCTCGGCCCCCGGCAGGATGCGCTCCATCGAGAACTGCGCGAAGAGGATGGCGGTGCGCGCGTCGACGGCGCGGACCGCTTCGAGCACCAGACGGTCGTGTCTCTCGGGGTCGCCGCCGATCAGGGCGTCCATCGCTCCGTCCACCGCCTGCCGGGCGATCGACAGATTCCGGCCCCGGGCGGCCGCCTCCCGCCCCAGCTCTTCCGCCAGCAGCGTCGCCGAGTCGGGGGCGGTGGCGAGGACGTGCAGCGGGCGCTCGAGCTCGAACGCCCGCTCGACGATGCCCTCGAACGACGTCGCCACCGGGATGTCCATGCCCTCCCGGGCCTGCTTGACGGCCTCGCCGAAGAACGACCCGGTCATGATGATGCCCTCGGCCCCCGTCTCGGCGCTGTAGCGGACCAGGCGGTGGATGCGCGACGCGAGCTCGGCGTCGTCGGCGGTGCCCAGGTTGCGGTCGAGGTACAACCCCCCGTCGAGGAGGTGCGCGACGTCGGCGGCGGGCCAACCCCGGTCGAACGCGAGCTGGGTGGTGGGGATGGCGTTCATGAGGGCGTGGATCGCCCCGATGCGATAGCGCTGCTGCATGGTGGAGGCTCCTTCTCGCGTTTGCCGCCGAAGGCCGGCGTCGATCCTGCGACGGGGGACCGGGTCTTGCCGCGGCGCCGCCCACCCGCCACGTTCCCTTGCCGGTGCCCGGCGGGATACCATTGAGAGTATTCGGGACACTCAGGAGGAACACATAGATGAACCGACCCAGAATCGCGTTGCTGGCCGTCGCGCTCGGCCTCGGCGGCACCGTCACCCTGCACACGCTTCAGAGCAACGAGGCGGTCGAGGGGATGGCCGCCGCCGCCGGTGATTTTCTCGCGTCGCTCCCCGAGGCGCAACAGTCGGCCGCGACCTTCGACTTCGACTCGGATGAGCGGTCGCGGCACCACTTCATCCCCCCCGAGGTGTTCGAGCGCCACGGGGTGTCCTACGCCGACCTCGGCTTCGAGCAGAAGGTGAGGGCCCTGGACCTGCTGCGGTCCGGGCTCAGCCAGCAGGGCTACATGACGGCCCAGCAGATCATGGAGGTCGAGGGCATTCTCGGCGTCCTCGTCGAGGGCGAGGGCCGGCAGTTCTCGCGCGACCCCGAGGCCTACTGGGTGTCGGTGTTCGGGACGCCGTCCACCACCGGCACGTGGGGATGGCGCTGGGAGGGGCACCACCTCTCGCTGCACTTCACCGTCGTGGACGGCGCGGTCACCGTGAGCACGCCGACCTTCCTCGGCGCGAACCCCGCCACCGTACCCTCGGGCGCGCGCAAGGGGCTGCGGGCGATGAAGGCGCAGGAGGACACCGCGCGCGACCTGCTAGCCTCGCTCGGGGCGAGCCAGCGCGAGGCGGCGATCTTCGACGACGTCGCGCCCACCAACGTGGTGACGGGGGCGGACCTCGTGGTCGACCCGCTCGATCCGATCGGCGTCAAGGGCGCCGACCTCTCGACCGGGCAACAGGAGATGCTGATGGCGATCATCGAGTCGTGGGTCGGGCTGATGGCCGACGACATCGCCGAGCTTCGCCGCGAGGAGGTGCGCGAAGGGGGCATCGAGAACACGTACTTCGCGTGGGCGGGTCCCACGGAGCGGGGAGAGGTGGCCTACTACCGCGTGCAGGGGCCGAACTTCCTCATCGAGTTCGACAATACCCAGGAGGACCCGAACCACATCCACGCCGCGTTCCGGGACTTCGACGGCGACCTCGGCCGCGACCTCCTGCGGGAGCACATCGCGGCAGACCACTGATTCCGGCGGCGCGGGCCGGGGGCGGTTCGAGGCGTGGCGGCGACCCCGCGGCCTCGCCCGCCGCCCGATCGAACGCGCCGGTGGTCGGCGCCTTGGTGCGCGCCGGCCACCGGCGTGCTCACGGCCGTGGTCTCCGGCGTCGCGGCCATCCCCGGCGCGCGTCCCACCACACCGCCGCCACCCGCGGCGCCCATCGTGCGCCGACGCGTTCGCGTCACTCTTCGGGCAGGGCGAACGCCCAGTACTCCGAACCCGACGGCGGCCCCTGGCGGCCGCCGCCCGCCGCGATGACCACGAACTGCCGGCCGCCGGCGGTGTAGGTCACCGGCGTCGAGTAGCCGGCCGCCGGCAGCTCCGCCTGCCACAGCTCGCGGCCGTTCCGCACGTCGATGGCGCGGAACCTGCGGTCCGGCGTCGCCGCGATGAAGACGAGCCCGCCAGCGGTGACGACGGGGCCGCCGTAGCTCTCCGACCCGTACCCCAGGTCCTCGTGGCCCGGATAGCCGCCGAACGGCACCTGCCAGTCGAACTCGCCGGTGGCGAGGTCGACCGACGTGAGGGTGCCCCACGGCGGCGTGTTCCCGGGCAGGCCGTCCTGGTCGCGCACCCAGCGGTACCCGCCGTGCGCGTAACGGACCTCGGTGCTCGGGGTCTCCGCCGCCCGCGATGCCGCGGGCGCCGCGAGGTGGCGCATCACGCCCCGGCGCTCGATCTCCTCGAGGTGCGCGAAGGCCGGCATGCGGTCGCGTCCCTCGCGCACGATGGCCTCGACCTCGGTCCGGCCGAGCCGGTCGAGCACCCCCTCGAGGCCCGGGCCGTTCGTGGTCCCCTCGAGGTCGGGCCCGTGACAGCTCCCGCAGTGCTCGGCGTACACGCCCCCGTCGCTGAAGCCGACGGGTATCTCGTAGAGCTGCAGGATGCCGCCGATCTCCGACATGTTGACGATCAGCCGATTGGTCCCGGGGTCGAACGCGGAGCCGCCCCATTCCGCCCCGCCGTCGTAGCCGGGGAAGAACAGCGTGCCGCTCAGGGTCGGCGGCGCCCACGGGCGTAGATCGAAGTCCGCGATGATCTCCTGCACGTGCGCCGTCGCCTCCGGGCTGCGGGTGGTGAGCTCGAACGCCTGGCGGGTCACCGCCACGGCCGAGACCGGCTCGGTCGGGGCCGGCACCTCGCCGGGCAGCTCGCTGGGCAGGGTCTCCTCCTCGATGATCTCGTAGAGCGACTCGCCGGTGTCGCGGTCGAAGACGTAGAGGTGGCCCGACTTCGTGGTCACCGCGACCGCGTCGATGAGGGTCCCGTCGCGCTCGAGCTCGACCAGGGTCGGCGGCGCGGGCAGGTCGCGGTCCCAGATGTCGTGCCGCACCACCTGGAAGTGCCAGCGCAGCTCGCCGGTCCGGGCGTCGAGGGCGAGGAGGCAGTTGGCGTAGAGATTGTCGCCGGGGCGGCGGCCGCCGTAGAAGTCGGGGGTGGCCGACCCGGTGGGGACGAACAGCAGGCCCCGCTCCTCGTCGAGGGCCATCGCCGTCCACGTGTTCGCGCCCCCCGCGTTCTCGAGCGAGCCGGGGGCCCAGGTCTCGGCCCCGGGGTCGTCGGGGCGGGGGATGCTGTCGAACTGCCACTCGAGGTCGCCGGTGCCGGCGTCGAAGGCGCGGATGCTGCCCGGCAGGGCCCCGTCGCTCTCGGAGGTGGAGAAGCCGAACACGAGCCGGTCCTCGAACACCACCCCGGGCGCGGTCACCGTCATCGGCCCCGACTCGCCGGGCGGCATGAGATCGAGTCGGCCGCCGTCGCCGAACGCCTCGGCGGGCTCGCCGGTCGCCGGGTCCAGGGCGATGAGGATCCGTCCGGCCGTGTAGAAGAGGCGGGGGCCGCCGTCCCCGTCCCACCACATCAGCCCGCGCTGCGCCCCCCCCGGCAGCCCGGGATCGTGGCGCCACAGCTCGGCGCCGGTGGCCGCGTCGAGGGCGAAGGCGACGAGCCGGGGCGACAGGCCGTACAGCACCCCGTCGATCACGAGCGGGCTCGTGTACATGGTGGAGCGGCTTCCGCGCAGCTCGCCGGAGTCGTAGGTCCACGCCACCTCCAGTTCGTGGACGTTGCCGCGGTCGATCTGGTCCAGGGCGGAGTAGTGCGACCGGCCCGCGTCGCCGAGATAGACCGGCCAGTCGGTGCGCTGGGCGCCGACATCGGGTGCGACTCCCACGAGGGCCGCGAGGGCGAGGGCGAGCATGCCGCGGAGGGCGGTTCGTGCGCGGGCTTCGGGCATGGTGAGTCCTTCCCAATCGGAGGCGCTCCCGGGGCAGGCGGCCCGCCCGCGGTCTTCGCTATTCTAGTCTTGAGCCGATTGCGGCGCGTTCTGCGCATTGTCCGGGTGAGGGCGGCCGGTCGGGGCCGCCGTCGGCGGACGGGGAACGGGTCCGTAGTCGGGAGGGCGGCGATGAGACTGACAGTCTCGGCGGCGATCGGGTGTCTGGCCCTGGCCGCGGCGGCGTCGGCGGCCGCGGCCGAGTTGAAGCCGGAGACGGTCCGCGCCTTCGATCGCTACGTGGAGCTGACCGAGGAGCGCATGCGGGCGGAGGTCGAGGGTCGAAGCCCGTTCCTGTGGCTCGATCGCCTCGATGCCGCCGAGCGCGACGTGGTGCTGGCGCGGCTGCGATCCGGCGAGGTCGTCGTCGAGCGGCTCGAGACTCGGGACGGCGGGGACGAGGTCGACATCCCCTCCGGCATGGTCCATCACTGGATGGGCACCGTTCTCATCCCCGGCGTGCCCCTCGACCGGACGATCGCGCTCGTGCAGGACTACGATCGGTATCCGGAGGTCTATGCGCCCGACGTCCGGGCCTCGGCAATCCGGGAGCGGGAGGGCAACCGCGTCCACGTCTACCTCCGGCTGTACACCAGGAAGGTCCTGACGTGGGTGGCCGACACGGAGCACAGCGTGGAGTTCGTCCCGGTCGGCGACACCCGTATGCACGTGCCGAGCCGCAGCACCCGCATCCTCGAGATCGAGTACCCCGACACGCCCCGGGAGCGCACCAGACCCGAGGGAGACGACCGCGGGTTCGCGTGGCGGCTGAACAACTATTGCTCGTTCGAGGAGCGGGACGAGGGCACGCTCATGCAGTGCGAGTCGATCACCCTCACCCGGAGCCTGCCTTCTCTTCTCGGCGTCGTGATCCGGCCGTTCGTGACCGGCGTGCCCCGCGAGAAGCTGAACCTCACCCTGGAGGCGGCCCGACGCCGGCTCACGGCCGCCCCGTGAGGCGGGTGCGCGTCGCGGAGCGATCGGCGGCCCGCGGTCACGTCGGGTCGGCGGGCCGGCCGCGGCATTCGCAGAGCGGTCGGCCCCGGTCACGTCGGGTCGACAGGCCGGTCCTGGAACGCGGCGCGGGTCGTCGCCGGCTCGATGACGAGGAAGGTGACGGCGCTGACGATGCCGACCGCGGCGGTCAGGCTCGCCCAGGCGGCGTGAGCCTCTGCGATCAGGGCGGTCGCGGCGAGCAGCAGGACCACGAAGAGCCAATCGGCGGCGCGGATCCACGGCGAGGACTGGGTTCGCTGGAGGTCGAGCTGCGCGGGGGTGAACCTTTCCGTGAACGAGAGGTGGAACCGGAGGTTGGCGGCGACCAGCACCGCGGCGAGGGCCGCGAAGAACACCGCCGAGCCCCACGGCGGCGACGCCCATTCCCGCACCTGCCACAGGGGATAGAGCATGGCGTAGTAGACGGCTCCGGCGGCGCGCTGGTGGAACTGCCACCACCACACGGGACTCAGCCGCGTCCCGCGCGCCGGGTCGCCGCTGCCGCGCGCCGTTCCGTCGGCCGGGCCCGACCGCTTTCCGCGTTCGGGGTCGAGGCCGTCGCGAGCCATGTCGTCGGCCGGGCTCGATCGCTCTACGGGTTCAGGGTGAACACCGTGACGTGCTGCCAAGTCGGCCGGGCTCGATCGCTCTCCGCGTTGCGGGTCGCGGCTGCTTCCGCGTTCCGGATCGTGGCCACGGCGTGTCGTTCCGTCGGTCGGGCTCGATCGCCCTCCGTGTTCCGGGTCGTGGCTGCCGCGTGCCGCCGCTTCGGTCCGGGAGTCGGTTGCCGATTCGCCGGGAGTCCGGCGGGCCCGCTCGAGGTCGTCGACCAGCTCCCTCGTCGCGCCGTAGCGTTCCGCCGGGTCCTTTTCCAGGCAGCGGCGGATGATCGCCTCCAGGGCGGGCGGGCACGCGGGGGCGAGCTGCCGCAGGTCCGGCGGCGTCGCTTCGAGCACCCGGGCGACCGTCGACACCGGCGTGGCGCTCGTGAAGGGGTGCGAGCCGGTGGCGAGCTCGAACAGCAGCACCCCGAAGGCGAAGATGTCGGCGCGGAAGTCGACCTGTTCGCCGCGGATCTGCTCCGGGGCCATGTAGCCGGGCGTGCCCAGCATCGCCCCCGGCGCGGTGAGCTGCGTGGCGGACGCGGCGCCGGCCTCGGGATCGCCGAAGCGGGCCAGCCCGAAATCGACGATCTTGATGCCGGCGTCCTCGATGCCGGTGTCACGGACGCGGATGACGTTCTCGGGCTTCAGGTCGCGGTGCAGGACGTTGCCCTCGTGGGCGGCGGCGAGGGCGCGGGCGACGGCGACCGCGGTGTCGAGGAGGTCGGCCGGGGGTAGCGGCCCGGCCGCCAGCTCCTGCCGCAGCGTCTCGCCCGCCACGTACTCGCTGACGATGCAGAGGGCGCCGTCGAACTCCTCGAGGGCGTAGACGGTGGCGATGCCGGGATGGGTCAGGCTGGCCGCGGCCCGCGCCTCGCGGCGCAGGCGCCGCCGTCGGCGCTCGTCCCTGGTGAACCGCGGGGGGAGCGCCTTGATCGCGACGTGCCGGCCGAGCCGCGTGTCCTCGGCGAGGTGCACGACCCCCATGCCGCCTTCGCCGAGCTTGCGAATGATCCGGTAGGGGCCGAGCCGCCGGCCCGCCGCCAGCTCGGGCTCGCCGGCATCCATCTCGGGCTCCCCGGCACTCCCGTCCGCGGCCGCGTCCCCCGGCGGCGTCGGCACGACCGGGGGGGCGCCGTCCTCGTGGTGCGCGAGCAGCGAGTCGATCTCGGCCCGCAACCCCACGTCCCCGCGGCAGGCCTCTTCCAGGAACCGCGGGCGCTCCCCGCGGCGGTGCTCCAGGGCCCGATGGAACAGCTCGCCGACCTGCCGCCAGCGTTCAGGATCCACCGCCTCCCCCACCGCCCGGGTCGGTGCCGAGCTCGCGCTTGAGCCACGCCCGGGCCAGGGTCCAGTCCCGCTTGACGGTGGCGGGGGAGACGCCCGTCGCCTCGGCCGTCTCCTCGACCGTCAGCCCGCCGAAGAACCGCAGCTCGACGATGCGGGCCTGGCGGGCGTCGAGGGCCGCGAGGGCCGACAGCGCCTCGTCGACGGCGAGCAGGTCGACGGCGGCCCCGGGGCCGGCGACGAGGGCGTCGTCCAGCGTCACCTGCACCCGACCCCCGCCCCGCTTCTCGGCCCCGCGCGCCCGCGCCCGCTCCACCAGCAGGCGCCGCATCCCGATCGCGGCGATAGCGAGGAAGTGGGTGCGGCCCTGCCAGCGCTGCGGCCGGCCTCCGGCCAGCCGCAGGTACGCCTCGTGGACCAGCTCCGTGGCCTGGACGCTCTGCGCGCGCTCGCGTCGGACGTAGCTTCGGGCGAGCCGGCGGAGCTCGTCGTAGACGACGGGCATGAGGTCCGCCACCGCCGCGCCGTCGCCGGACGCCAGGCGCTCGACGAGCGCGTCGACGGTGGCCGGCGGGACGGAGGCGGCGTTCGGGTCGTCCATGGCGAGCGGCGGCGTCACCCGCCCATCACCTCGACGCCCTTCCGCGCGAGGTCCCGCACGCGGACGTCGTAGTCGGCGAAGCGGGCGTCCCGGGTCTGGCCGCGGAGATAGCGGATGTAGATCTGCTGCACGATGACCACCAGCTTGAACACGCCGAAGACGTGGTACCACGCGATCCGGTCGAGGTCGAGGCCGCTGCGGCTGGCGTAGCGCTCGACGACGTCGGCGCGAGTCGGGAACCCGGGGTGGTTCGTCGGCATTCGCGAGACGTGGTGCCAGCGCGGGTCGTCGCCCGGCTCGTTCCAGAAGTTCAGCAGGTACCCCAGGTCCATCAGCGGGTCGCCGCGGGTGGCCATGTCCCAATCGAAGACCGCGACGGGGACCGCGGGATCGTCCGCGTCGACCATCAGATTGTCGAGCTTGTAGTCGTTGTGAAGCAAGGCGGTGGCCTGCGCGGCGGGCACGCCGCCGTCGAGCCAGCCCAGCATCCGGTCGACGTCCTCCACGTCCTGGTCCTTCGCCGCGTGCCAGCGGCGGCCCCACCCGTCGAGCTGCCGCCGCGCGAAGCCCTCGGGGCGGCCCAGGTCGCCAAGGCCGACCGCGGCGGGGTCGACGCGATGCAGGTCGGCGAGGACGTCGACGATCATCTCGCCGGTGCGCCGCCGCAGGTCGGGCCGATCACGGAGTACGGGCGGCAGATCGCGGCGGATGACGGCGCCGTGACGGCGTTCCAGGACGTGGAAATCGACGCCGAGGACATCGGGGTCGGTGCACAGCGCGTAGCTGCGGGGGGCGAGGGCGAAGGCATCGCCGAGCCGGGCCAGCACGCGGTGCTCGCGCGCCATGTCGTGGGCGCTGGGGGCCACCGGCCCCAGCGGCGGGCGTCGCAGCACGTACTCCGCCGCCCCGAACCGGAGCAGGTAGGTCAGGTTGGCATGCCCGCCCCCGAATTGCCGGATCGCCAGCGCCCCCGACGCCTCGGGCAGGTGCGCGCGCAGCCACGGCTCGAGCCGCGAGCGGTCGAGCTGCTCGTCGGGCCGGACCTCGATGACCTCGGGATCGACGGCTCGGTTCACGATGGTTGTCCCGTCAGAACGGCCCGGCGCCCGCGGGCCGCCGGCGCGTGCCCGGAAAACGACCCGACCGACCGACGGACCGGGCAGGGCCTCGTCGTGTCGACCACCTGCCGAGCCGGGCGGGGAGTTTGCGGCGGCTGGGAGCCCGGCCGGGGCGAGCCTCGTTACCTTTGTAATACGGGTCCTCGCCGCCGACCTATACTACCCGAGCCCCCGCGGCGCAGGGCGCCGGCTCCGCCGGGCCGGGGCGACGGGCATTCGCGACACGCAAGGAGTGGACGCGCGCGGCGGGGTGAAGGAGCAGGAGGACGGGAGCAGGCATGCGCGTAATCGACGGCCTCGACGCACTCGAGGCGCTGGCGGGCACCGAGCTCGGCGCGAGCGAGTGGCTGACGGTGACCCAGGAGATGATCGACCGCTTCGCCGAGGTGACCCTCGACCCCCAGTGGATCCACGTCGACCGCGCCCGCGCTGCGGCCGAGTCGCCGTGGGGGACGACCATCGCCCACGGCTTCCTCACCCTGTCCCTGATGCCGCACTTCCGGCGGCAGATCTCCGAGGTCCGCGGCGTCTCCCGCGCCATCAACTACGGGGTGGACCGGGTGCGCTTTCCCAACGCGGTCAAGACCGGCGCCCGCGTGCGGGGGGTCCAGACGCTGCTGAAGACGACCCGCGTCGAGCCGGGCCTGGTGCGGTTCACGAGCCGGTTCGTCGTCGAGATCGAGAACGAGTCCAAGCCGGCGTGCGTAGCCGATACGGTGACGCTCGTCTACGCCTGAGCGGCCGCGTGCGGGCCCGACCGACTGGCTCCACGCCTGGCGGCCGTGCCGGGGCACCCTTCGACAGGCCGCGTCCAGGCCTGACGGCCGTGTCCAGGGTGTGCGTCGCCGCTTCCAGGCCCGAGCGTCCGCGCCCACCGGCCGCGTCTACGCCCTACCCGCCGCGTCGGCCCGCTTCAGCTCCAGCCGGGCCACCGCGCGCCGGTGCACCTCGTCGGGCCCGTCGGCGAGGCGCAGGGTGCGGGCGTGCGCCCACGCCGCCGAGAGGCCGAAGTCGTCGCAGATGCCGGCGCCGCCGTGAAGCTGGATGGCGCGGTCGATGACGTCGAGGGCCATGTTGGGGGCCACCACCTTGATCATCGCGATCTCCGCCCGCGCGACCTTGTTGCCCACGGTGTCCATGCGGTGGGCGGCGTTCAGCGTCAGCAGCCGCGCCTGCTCGATCTGGATGCGCGAGTCGGCAATGGCGGCCATCACCACTCCCTGATCGGCGAGGGGCCTCCCGAACGCCACCCGGGTCCTGGCCCGCGCGCACATCTTCTCGAGCGAGCGTTCGGCGAGCCCGATGAGCCGCATGCAGTGGTGGATGCGGCCCGGCCCCAGCCGCCCCTGGGCGATCTCGAAGCCGCGGCCCTCGCCGAGCACGAGGTTGGCGGCGGGCACCCGGACGTCCTCGAAGGTGATCTCGAAGTGCCCGTGCGGGGCGTCGTCGTAGCCGAAGACGGTCAGCGGGCGGACGAGGGTGATGCCGGGAGTGTCGGCCGGGATCAGGATCATCGACTGTTGCCGGTGCTTCTCCGCCGACGGGTCGGTCTTGCCCATCAGAATGAACAGCGCGCACCGCGAGTCGCCGGCCCCCGACGCCCACCACTTGTGCGCGTTGACGACGTAGTGGTCGCCGTCGCGCTCGATGCGGGCGCTGATGTTGGTGGCGTCCGACGACGCCACCTCGGGCTCGGTCATGGTGTAGGCGGACCGGATGGCGCCGTCGAGGAGCGGCCCGAGCCATCGCTCCTTCTGGGCCGCGGTGCCGTAACGCACCAGGACCTCCATGTTGCCGGTGTCGGGGGCCGAGCAGTTGCACGCTTCGGGGGCGATGGGCGAGCGCCCGAGGATCTCGCACAGGGGCGCGTACTCCAGGTTGGTCAGCCCCGCTCCGAGGCCGCTCTCGGGGAGGAAGAGGTTCCACAGCCCGGCCTCGCGGGCCCGGGCCTTCAGCTCCTCCATGACGGGAGGAGACTCCCAGCGGTTGTCCGCCCCCGCGAGCTGCTCGGCGTACACCGGCTCGGCGGGGTAGACGGCCTCGTCCATGAAGTCGAGGACGCGGCGTCGCAGCTCTTCGGTTTTTGGTGAGTACGAGAAGTCCATGATCTACACTTGGCGCTGCGGCGTGGTATCGGCGTGACGGCGCCGGAGTCCGGCGTGACGGCGCCACAGTATAGCGCCGGCGATCTTCGGGAGAACGCCGGGCGGCGTGCCCACGTCTGAATCCGTGAGACGGCACCCTCGTGCGGAAGGGCCGGACGTTCGGGACGTCGTTCCCGGCTTCGACTCCCGCCGAACGGCCCTTGCGGGCCTCGGGGCCGTCTCGGTCCGCCGGCGTGCGGCTCCGGGCAGTCCGCCGGCGCGCCGCGTATCCGCGAACCCGTGGGAGGTTGACTGATGCGAGTATCGAAGACGGCGGCCGGCCTGTGCACGGCGGCGCTCCTGCTGGGAACGGTGGCGGCGGGCGCCGAGGCCGCGGAAGGGGTGCCGACGTTCTCTGCCGACGTGGCGCCGATCCTCTACGAGAACTGCGTGGCCTGCCACCGGCCGAACCACCTCGCCCCGATGTCGCTGATCACCTACGACGACGTCCGCCCCTGGGCGCGGGCCGTCAAGTCGAAGGTCGTCTCGCGCGAGATGCCCCCGTGGGGCGCCGACTCCAGCGTCCGGGCCTACAAGAACGACGTGAGCCTGTCCGAGGACCAGATCGACGTCATCGCGGCCTGGGTCGACGGGGGCGCGCCGCGCGGCAACGACGCCGAGATGCCCGAGGCGCCCGAGTTCGCCGAGGGCTGGTCCATCGGCGAGCCCGACCTGATCTTCTCGATGCTCGAGCCGTTCCCGGTGCCCGCCGACGGCACCGTGCCCTACTCGTACGTCACCGTGCCCACGAACCTGACGGAGGACACCTGGATCTCGGCCCACGAGTACCGTCCCGGCGACCGGCGGGTCGTCCACCACGTCATCTCGCAGGTCCTCGAGGACGACGGCGTGCCGGCGACGGCCGAGGTCAAGCTGCAGCGCGACCGCTCGCGCACCCGCGCCCGCGGCGCCCGCGTCGGCGGCTACGTGCCGAACCGGCTCGGCACCGTGTACGAGGACGGCGTCGCCGTGAAGCTGCCGGCCGGGGCCGACATCGAGGCGCAGATGCACTACACGACCATCGGCGAGCCGGTCCTCGACCTGAGCAGTTGGGGCGTGGTGGTGGCGCCGGCGCCGCCGGCGGGCGCCGTCCGCCGACGGGCGGGAGGCGGCGCGGTCAGCAACGGCCAGTTCCGCATCGAGCCGGGGCACCCCGCCTACGAGGTCCGGGCGACGCAGGAGTTCGAGGAGCCCGCGTACCTGACGAACATGATGCCGCACATGCACGTGCGCGGCAGGTCCGCCAAGTACATCGTGCGCTACCCCGACGGCACCGAGGAAGTGGCGCTGTGGGTGCCGAGCTACGACTTCAACTGGCAGCTCCGCTACCAGCTCGAGGAGCCCATCTTCATGCCGGCCGGCTCTACCCTCGAGGCGGTGTTCACCTACGACAACTCGGCCAACAACCGGCACAACCCGGATCCGTCGGCCGAGGTCCGCTGGGGGGACCAGACCTGGGAAGAGATGATGCTGGGCTACTACGGCACCGTTGAGGTACCCGCCGAGGAGACGACGAACCAGCCCTGACGCCGGGCGACGCCGGGCGGCGCGCGACCGGGCCGGCGGGAGGTGGGCCGGCACGCCGGGCCGGCCGGGAGGCGGCGCAGGGCGGTCCATCGCCCCGGGGACGGAGACGGGCACGACGTCGGTGACATGCCGTCGGGCGTGGCCGTTCGTGGTACGCTCCGCGCGTTCGTCGGACGTGCCGCTGGGCGGAGCCGGAACGGCTCGCCTTGGATGACGCCCAGTCTTCAACACCGGGCCGGACGGACGGCTCCGATCCGCCCGGGAGGAGCCGGGTCGTTGTCAGCCCATGTCATCGCCCCCCACGGCGGGGGCCCGCTCGTCGACCTGTTCGCTGCTCCCGCCCGCGCCGCGGAGATCGGCGCCACGTCTCGGGATTGGCCGTCCCACGACCTCACCCCCCGCCAGCTCTGCGACTTGGAGCTGCTGCTCAACGGCGGGTTTTCCCCGCTGACGGGGTTCATGACCTCGCGCGACCACGCCGCGGTCGGCTCCGACATGCGGCTCGCGGACGGCACGCTGTGGCCGATCCCGATCACCCTCGACGTCAGCGAGTGGCTGGCCGACGAGCTGTCGCCCGGTGACTGCCTCGCGCTGCGCGACCCCGAGGGCGTGATGCTCGCCGTGCTCCACGTGGAGGAGGTCTGGCGACCCGATCGCGAGGCCGAGGCCGAGGCGGTGTTCGGCACCGTCAACCGCGAGCACCCCGGCGTCGCCCACCTCCTCGACCGCACCGCGCCGGCGTACGTCGGGGGCCGGGTCGAGGGCGTGCAGCCGGTAGCGCACTACGACTACAGGCAGCTGCGGCACACCCCGGCCGAGCTGCGCGACGCCTTCGCCACGCTGGGGTGGACCCGGGTGGTGGCGTTCCAGACCCGCAACCCCATGCACCGCGCCCACCAGGAACTGACCCTGCGCGCGGCCAGGGAGATCGAGGCGAGTCTGCTGATCCACCCCGTCGTGGGGATGACCAAGCCCGGCGACGTCGACCACTACACGCGGGTGCGGTGCTACCAGGCGCTGTTGCCTCGCTATCCACAGCACACCGCGCTGCTCTCGTTGCTGCCCTTGGCGATGCGCATGGGGGGGCCGCGCGAGGCGGTGTGGCACGCCATCATCCGGAAGAACCACGGGTGCACCCACCTCATCGTGGGGCGCGACCACGCCGGCCCCGGCCGCGACTCGAGCCGCACGCCCTTCTACGGACCCTACGAGGCCCAGGAGCTGCTGGCCGCCCACGAGGCCGAGCTCGGGGTGGCGATGGTGCCGTTCAAGCTGATGGTGTACGTGGAAGACATGGACAGCTACCTGCCCGTCGACGAGGTGCCGGAGGGCCGGCGCACGCTCGACCTGTCGGGGACCGAGCTGCGCGAGCGCCTCGCCGCGGGGCGGGAGATCCCGTCCTGGTTCACGTTCCCGGCGGTGGCCGACGAGCTCGCCCGCAGTCATCCGCCGCGTCACCGGCAGGGGTTCACGCTGCTCTTCACGGGGCTGTCCGGCTCGGGGAAGTCGACCATCGCCAACGTGCTGCTCGTCAAGCTGCTCGAGATGGGCGGGCGCCCCGTCACCCTGCTCGACGGCGACCTCGTGCGCAGGAACCTGTCGTCGGAGCTCGGCTTCTCGCGCGAGCACCGCGACATCAACATCCGGCGCATCGGCTATGTGGCGTCGGAGATCACCAAGAACGGCGGCATCGCCATTTGCGCCCCAATCGCCCCCTACGACGAGGTGCGCAAGCAGGTGCGGGCGATGATCGAGCCGCTCGGCGGCTTCATGGTGGTGCACGTGGCCACGGCCCTCGAGGTGTGCGAGGCGAGGGACCGCAAGGGGCTCTACGCCAAGGCGCGGGCCGGCATCATCGAGGAGTTCACGGGCATCTCGGATCCCTACGAGGCCCCCGACGACGCCGAGATCACAATCGACACCGCCGAGCTGACGGCCGGGGAGGCTGCGCAGAAGATCCTTCTGCACCTCGAGAAGGAGGGGTTCGTGTCGGGCGAGCCGGCCGACCCCCGATAGTGAGTCGCCGCCGAATTCCACCGACGTCTCTCCTCTTCTTCCCGCCGAAGCGGTGTCCGTTCTCTTTCGTGCTCCACGGACCGACTCCCGCTACCCAGCTCTCGTTTGACTCCTGTCGGGCGGCCATTACGGCGTAGCGGAAACCATGGATGGGTGTCCTGACCACTACCATGCCTTGAATCTTCGCTGCCTGTGGGATAGATTGCGACTCGCGTGCACTACCTGTGACAAGAGAAGATCGTGATACGCCTGACATTCAAGCCCGAACTTTGACCACGCGAGGATCCAGCCAAGGAGCAGGTTTCATGGCCGAGGCATCGCACGAATCCGGGAATCCCTCCGGCCGGCCCGCTTGGCGCGGCTACGCGCAACTGGCGTCGGTTCTCCTCGTGATCGCGGCAGCCCTGTACTTCGCCCGGGCGCCGGCCCGCGTCGACCGCGGCGCCGTGACCGACCCGTCGTCGGCAAGCGTTCGGCCCACCGTCAGGGTGATTCGCCCGACGCCGACCGGGCACGCGCTGGACGTCGAGCTGACCGGCACCGTGAACCTCAAGGAGCGGGTGAGGGTGGCGTCCGAGGTCGTCGGCCGCGTCGCCTGGGTTTCGCCCGACTTCACCAGCGGCGGGTCGGTCGCGGCCGACGAGGCATTCATCAGGATAGACCCGGCCGAGTTCGAGCTGCAGGTGGAGGCGGCGCAGATGGCGGTCCGGGAGGCCGATGCCCGGGTGTGGGTCGAGCGGGCGGGGGCCGAGGAGGGCGTTCGGGCGTTCGAGCGCGAGAACCCCGGCGTCGAGCCCTCCGAGTCGATCCGCCGGTTGCCGTCCATCGCCGAGGCCGAGGCCCGGCTGATGAGGGCCGAGGCGGAGCTGAAGCTCGCCGAGCTCCGGCTCGAGCGCACGAACATCTCCCTGCCATACGACGGCCGGGTGATGAGCTCGGACGTCGAGGTGGGCGAGCTGGTGGGTCCGGCCGACCGGGTCGACGGGCCGCCGTCCCGCCTCGGCATCGTCTACCGGCCCGAGGCGCTCCAGGTGGTGGTGCCGATCGAGCCGCGCGACCTGGAGCAACTGGATCCCGCCATCGGCCGCCCGGCGCGCGTCGCCGGCGAGATGGCGGCGTGGCGGACCCGGGTGGAGCGGGTCTCGTCTGTGGTCGCTCCCCGGACCCGGCTCGCCTCGGCGTTCCTGACGTTCTCGGACGACGAGCACGTCGACTCGCTGCCGGCCCCCGGCACGTTCGTGGAGGTCGTCATCGAGGGGCCGGCCTACGAGGACGTGTACGTGCTGCCCGAGTCGGTTCTGCAGGAGCGCGACAGCGTCTGGGTGGTGAGGGGCGGCCGGCTGAGCGCGTTCGAGCCGGCGACGGTCGGACGGACCGCCGCCGGTTGGGTGGTGCAGGCGTTCGACGCGGGCGAGGGCGTGGTCGTCGGCGCGTTGCCGGGGGCCCGCGAAGGGCTGGCGGTCTCCGCGGCCGCGGCCGGGCCGCCGGCGGACTGATCGAGGCACGAGCGATGACCACCACCGACACCGACCGGGCGGCGCCGTCGGGAGCCGCCGCGCCACCCGACCGGGAGGCGGCATGAAGACGGGGCTGATCGGCTACTTCGCGGGGAATCCCGTCGCCGCCAACCTGCTCATGGCGGTCCTCGTCGTCGGCGGGGCGGCGTCGGGCATGCGGCTCGCGGTGCAGAACTTCCCCGACATCGACCTGCGGACGGTCGTGGTGACGGTGCGCTCGCCCGGCTCGTCGGCGCAGGAGATGGAGCAGGACATCAACCGCCGGATCGAGGAGAGCGTCATCGGGCTCGCGGGCGTCGAGCGGGTCGTGGCCACCGCGACCGAGGGCCTGGCTCGAATCCGGATCGAGCTGGCGACCTTCGCGGACCCCGCCGTCGCCCTGAACGACGTGCAGAACGCGGTGGACGCCATCGAGGGCTTCCCCCCGCCGAACTCGGAAGAGCCGGACGTCAGGCTGGCCCGGCTGTCCGTCGAGGCGATGACCCTGGCCGTCTCGTCGTCGGCGGTGGGCGAGCACCGGCTGCGGCTCGCGGCCGAGGACGTGCGCAGCGAGCTGCTCGAGCTGCCGTCGGTCTCGCTGGTGACGCTCCGGGGCACCCGCGACCGGGAGATCGCGATCGAGCTCAGCGAGGAGGAGCTGCGCCGCAACGACCTGACCATCGCCGAGGTGTCGGCCGCGGTGCAGCGGGCCTCCCTCAACCTCACGTTCGGAGAGCTGCGGACGGAGTCGGGCGGGGTCGTGCTGCACACCGTCGCCAAGCGCAGCATCGGCGAGGAGTTCGAGGGCATTCCCCTCATCACGCAGCTCGACGGGACCATCGTCACCCTCGGCGAGGTCGCGGACGTCCGCGACGGGTTCGTCGACGACGACATCGTCTCCGAGGTCGACGGAGTGCCCACGGTGTTCGTGCGCGTCGACGCCGCCGACCGGCAGTCGATCGTCGACCTGACCCGCGACATCAGGGGCTGGCTCGCGGGCTACGACGCGCCGCGGGACGTGCGGATCGGCGTCTGGAACGACAGGGCGCAGCCGGCCCTCGACCGGTTGTCGGCGGTGACGAGGAACGGGGTGGCGGGAGCGGGCCTCGTGTTCGTGCTGCTTCTCCTCGTGTTCGACCTGCGCGCCGCGATCTGGATAGCCGTCGGCATTCCGCTGTCCTTCATCGGCTCGCTGATGTTCTTCGGCCCCGCGAGCCTGACCCTGAACATGGGGACGCTGGTCGGCTTCTTCCTGATGGTCGGGCTCGTCGTGGACGACGCCGTCGTGGTCGGCGAGAGCATCGCCACCGAGCGCGACGGCGGCAAACGCGGGGCCGACGCGGCCGCCGCGGGGGCGCGGGCGGTGATGGGCCCGATAACCATCGGCGCCTGCACGACGGTCCTCGCGTTCATGCCTTTACCTCTTCGTCACCGCGACCGTGACCCAGCTCGTGAACGTGTTTCCGTACGTCGCGTTCTTCGTGCTCGCGGTGTCGCTGATCGAGGCGTTCTTCATTCTGCCGGCCCACCTCTCGCACGAGGGGCGCTGGAGCCGGGAGCCGCTGCGATCGCTGCAGGACCGCGTGTGCGCGCGGATTGACGGCATCCGGGACCGCACCGTGGTGCCGGCGGTGTCGTGGTCGGTGCGCCACGGCCCGGCGACGCTCGCCGGGGCAGCCGTGCTGCTGCTCTTCTCGCTGTTGCTGGTGGGCTCCGAGCGGGTGCGGGTCATCCTCTTCGACGAGGCGATGAACGTGCCCGAGAACGTGCAGGTGGACCTGCACCTGCCGGTCGGCACGCCGTTCGGGACAACCGCCGCCGCCGCCGGGCAGATCGTGGACGCCGCCCACGCGATGAACGAGCAGCTTCCGGGCGAGTCCGTCGACGGCGTCAGCGTCCTCGTCGGCAACGTCCTGTCGTCGCGGACGGGCGTCGAGGAGCCCAACGGCAGCCACCTCGCCGGGGTGAGGGTCCATCTCAACGAGCGGCCGCTTCGCGAGGCTTCGCCGGCGGAGATCGAACGGGCGTGGCGCGCCAACATCGGCGAGCTTCCGTACGTCGAACGCCTGGAGTTCCAGACGACGGACCTCCGCGCGAGGCCGAGCGTGGCGTACTCGCTCCAGCACGACGACGCGGAGGTGCTGGCGAGGGCCTCCGCCGGGCTGAGGTCCTTCCTGGCGTCGGTGCCGGGCGTGTACGAAGTCACCGACAGCATGCAGTTCGGCAAGCGCCACCTGGAGATCGAGCTCACCCCCGTAGGCGAGGCGGCGGGCCTGACCCCGGCCGTCATCGGTGGGCAGTTGCGCGCCGCCTTCCACGGCGTCGAGGTGCAGCGGATCCAGCGCGGCCACGAAGAGCTCAAGGTCATGGTGCGGTACCCGCGCGAGCGGCGCAACAGCCTGCGCGAGCTCTCGCGGGAGCGCGTCCGCCGGCCCGGCGGCGGCGACGTGCCCCTGTCGACGGTGGCGAGCCTGACCGAGGGGCGCGAGCTGGCGACGCTGACGCGCATCGACGGCAATCGGTCGGCGACGGTCGACGCCCGCGCCGATGCCGCGGTGATCACGCCCATCCAGGCCCGGCGTCGGGTCGAGCGGGAGGCCATTCCCGGGCTGCTCGCGGACCATCCCGGCCTGACCGTCGAGCCCGAGGGTGGGGTGCGGGACGAGCGGGCCATGATCGAGACGCTGACGCTGCTGGTCCCGGTCGTGCTGATCGGCATGTACGCGCTGATGGCGGCGTTCCTGCGCAGCTACTGGAAGCCGCTGGTGGCGGTGGCGGGCTTCCCGATATCGTGCGCCGGCGCCGTCCTGGCCCACTGGCTGCTGGGTTGGGACCTGACCGCCATGTCGCTGTTCGGGCTGGTCGCGGTCTTCGGCGTGGTCGTGAACGACGCGCTGGTGCTGCTCGACCGCTACAACGTGATTCGGCGCGAGAACGCGATGCTGCCGGCCGTCGCCGCCGCGGCCGCGGCGGCGCGTCACCGCTTCCGGGCGGTGTTCCTGACGAGCGCGACCACCATTCTCGGGCTCTCTCCCCTGCTCTACGAGCGCAGCGACGACCTCGTCTTCGTCGTGCCGTTCGTCGTCAGCATGGTGGGCGGGCTGGTGCTGTCGGCCGCGTTCATCCTGTTCATCCTGCCGACGCTGGTGATGGCGGCCGAGGGCGCCAGGGAATAGGACTGCCGATGGACGACGACGACGCGGCGACTCCGCGTCCGCCGCAGCCGCAACACCCCATGGCCATCGTGGGGTACAGCCACCGCCTGCCCGGCGGCCTTCGCACCGACGACGACTTCTGGCGTCTCCTCAGCGAGCGTGAGATCGTCCAGGAGCCGGTCACCCCCCGCTACGGCCGGGGGTACCGCCCAGTGGGCGGATTCTCCGGGCCCGGCCGATTCGCCAGCCCCTGGGAGGGGCTGATCCGCGAGGACCGGGAGAGGCTCTTCGACCGGGGCCTCTTCGGCATGTCGCACAACGAGATGCTGGTGACGGATCCGCAGTTGCGGATGCTGTTGTCGTGCGCCTGGGAGGCGATTGAACGGGCCGGCTGGGATCTGCATTCGCTGCGCAACAGCTCGACCGGCGTCTTCATGGGCGGGCAGGTTCCATCGGTGGCCAATTGGCGGCCGTTGCGCGGTGTCAACGAGTTCGCGGTCACCACCATCAGCCTGGCCATGCTGGCCAATCGCATCTCGTACCATTTCAATCTGAAGGGACCCTCGACCACCTATTGCACGGCCTGTTCCGCCAGCCTGACCGCCTTGCACGCGGCGATGAACGCACTGCTGTCCGGCGACTGCGAGCAGGCCGTCGTCGGCTCGGTCAACTATCTCGGAAGCGCCAGGCTGAGCGTCTCGTTCAATGCCCTGGGCGTCATCAGCCCGGACGGCAAGTGCCATTCCTTCGACGCCGAGGCCAACGGCTACATGCGCTCCGAGGGCGCATTCGCCTTTGCGGTGAAGCCGCTCGCCGCGGCGGAACGGGACGGCGACCACATTCACGCCGTGGTCGAGGCGACCGCGGTCAACGCGGCGGGGGCCGCCGACGGGAGCGGCGGCCTCGCCCCGGGCCGCTACATCACCGCCCCCACTCGTCACGCGCAAGTGGACCTCATGCGGACGGCCCGCGTCCGGGCGGGCCGGTCGCGTCAGGACTTCGACTACATAGAGGCCCATGCGACGGGCACCGTCGTGGGCGACCGCATCGAGGGCAACGCTATCACCGAGGCGTACGGCGGCGTCGAGCGGGAGATTCCGCTCAGGGTCTCCAGCGTCAAGAGCAACGTCGGCCACATGGAGGCGGCGGCCTTCCACTGCGCCCTCCTCAAGGTCGTCCTGATGATGCGTTATCGCACGTTCGCGCCGACCTCCAGGAACTTCCTGGTGCCGAACCCGGAGATCGACTTCGACGGCTGCCCCATGCAGGTGCAGACCGCCTGCGAGCCCTTTCCCGAGCGCCCGGTCGTGGTCGGCATCAATTCCTTCGGCTTCGGCGGGGCCAACGGGCATTGCGTGGTTCGAGAGTACCGCCCGGCGCGGCCGCGGGTCTGGTCGGTGCCGCCGGCGGCGGCCGGGGGAGTCATGATTCCGCTCTCGGCCCGCTCGCCCGCCGCCCTGACGCGGAGCGCGCGAGAGCTGCGGGCCCGGCTCGACGAGCACGACTTCGAGCTCCATACGCTGGCCGGCAATCTGGGCCGTCGCCGCACCCACTTCGCCGCACGCGCCGCCTTCGCCGTCCGCAGCCGGCGGGAGCTGTCCGACGCCCTCGATGCGTTCGCGGAAGACACTGCGCCGATCGCGACCGTGGACGAGGAGAGGAAGCGGGTCGCCATGGTCTTCTCGGGTCAGGGTACGCAATGGGCGGGCTGCGGCCGCGACCTGTACGACGCCGACCCGGTATTCCGCCGCGTGGTCGACGCCGTCGAGGCGCACTGGCGCGAGCATTCCGACGTCTCGTTGCGGGACGCCTGCTTCCGCGCCCGTCAGGACGAGCTCGACGAGGTGCGATTGGCGCAGCCCGTCATCTTCATGGTCGAGTGCGCGCTCGTCGAGCTGCTCAAGACGTGGGGCGTCCATCCGGATTGCGTGATTGGCCACAGCTCGGGCGAAGTGGCCGCCGCCTACGCCTGCGGGGCGCTGTCGCTCGGCGACGCCACCCGGCTGGTCTTTCACCGCGCGACCCTGCAGCAACGAACGGCCGGCTCCGGCCGCATGTTGGCCGTGGGCCTCGACCGCCCCGGGGTCGAGGAGCTGCTCGATGGGCTGAACGTCGCCGCCGGACCCGGCGGCGACCCCGCGCGCGAGGTGGAGATCGCGTGCGTCAACGCGCCGGCCAACACCGTCGTCTGCGGCAGGCGGGAGTCGCTCGAACCCGTCATCGCCGAGCTCGAGCGGCGGCACCTGCAGAGCGTGCTGCTGCCGGGCAACATCGCCTTCCATTCGGCGGCCATGGACCCCATCAGGGACGACGTGCTGGCGGCCCTGTCCTTTCTGGGCGATCGCCCCTTCGCCGCGGACGCGGCGTTCATCTCGTCGGTGACCGGTGAAGTCACCGAGCGACTGGACGGCGCCTACTGGTGGTCGAACGTGCGGCGGCCGGTGTCGTTCGCGGCGGCGATGGAGACCGCCCTGCGGCAGTATCGGCCCGACATCGTGCTGGAGGTCGCCCCTCACTGCGCCCTGCAGCCCACCATTGCACAGTGCCTGGAGGGAGCGGCCCGGGCGCCGGTCTGCGTTCCCACGCTGACGCGGGCCGCCGACGCGTGCCTCGGCTTTCAGGCGGCCCTGGGCGCCCTCTTCAGGGCCGGGGCGGAGCTCGACTTCGCGGCGCAGTATCCGCGGCCGAAGCCCATCAGCCACCTGCTTCCCGGCCATCCCCGGGAAGAGCAGACGGCGATGGACCCCCTGTGCGACGACGAGATGTTCGTCCGGCAGGGCGGGTACTCGCACGGTCCGCTCGTGGGGCACCGGGTTCCGGCCGAGCACCTGCTGTTCGAGGCCCGGCTCTCCGACCGCGACTTCCCGTGGCTGGCGGACCATCGCGTCCATCACGCCGCGATCATGCCGGCGGCCGGCTACATCGAGCTCGTGCTGGAGGCTCTCGGCGGCGTTCCCGTCCACCTCGAGGTGATCGAGTTCCTGCAGCCCTGCCCCGTCCCCGGTACGCCGGTAAGGCTGCAGACGGCCTTGCACCCGGTGGGCGGCGCCGCGGACGCCTTCACCTTCACGATCTCGTCGAAGTCGTACGAGCTGGAGTCGAAGAGCGAGGTGCACAGCCGAGGCAGCGTGCGCGTGGCGCGCGACGACCACGTCCCGGGTGTGCCGGGCAGGCTGGCGGACATCGACACCGGCGGCTTCGCACCGTCGTTGCTCGCCGACGACCGGGACTTCTACGAGCGCCTGGAGGTGGTCCTAAGCGAGACCTTCCAGTACGGTCCCTTCTTCAGGACCGTCCGGCGCGTCCGGGTGGACGGCGAGACCCGGGCCTTTCTCTTCGACGTGGAGATGGACGGGGGATTGTGGGCGACGGGCCGGGAGGAAGGCTACGTCGCATCCCCTCCGCTGCTCGACGGGGGCCTGCAGATATTCCTCTACAACCTGCTGGCCGCGGCGGATCTCTTCGCCATACCGCAACGCGCGGAGGGGGTGACGTTTCTTCGCGCGCCTTCCGGCCCGCGGGTCACCTGTCACGTGACGAAGCCGCGTGACGACTGGATGGACGCGAACGAGAGAGGACAGTATTCGGTGCGCCCGGGAGAGAGGTCCGGCGGCAGCATCAGCTTCTACGACGGGGTCACGGGAGACCTCGTCGCCCACATCGGCGAGTACATCTATTTCACGTCCAATCCGCGCTGGAAGGACCTGCCGGGAAGCAGGCATCGGATTTCCTGGCAGCCGAAGTTCGTTCCGGCCGGCCGCGCCCTGACCGATGGGTTGCCCGACGGGGAGATCGGGCCGGCCGCGCTGATCGCGGCGATCGAGCGGGCGGACACCGGCGCGGATCCCCGCGCGTGCCACATCGTGGAGCTGGCGGGCGGCCGCGAGCCGGACCGCACGGTCCTTGCTGCGTGCATCGACCACTTCTCGGGCGCCGGTGGGCAGAGCGAGTACTGGCTCGTGGGGGGCAGCGAGGAGACCGCCCGGGCTTTCTACGATGCCTTCGGTCTGCACGATGCCACCCTGCGGTTTCCGAGCGTCGATCCCGCCGCTCGCCCGGAGCTGGCGACCGGGCTGCTGCGCGCCGGCGCGGCGGAGATCGTCTTCGCGCACGCGGACGCCGGGTCGCTCGGGCCCCGACAGTGGGAGCTGGCGCGCCGGTTGGCGGTGGCCGGCGGCGTGATGCTGGTGCGTCACGACGAGGGGTGCGCGGTCGGTCCGGGGGACGGGTGGACGACGGTTCGCGCCGGGCGGACCGCGACCCTGCTCCAGGCGTCGCTGGGCCATGGAGGCAGGTCCGGCGCCGCGAAGCTTCCGGGCCCGAGGTGGGTGCTGGGCGAGCCGGGAAGCTGGGCGTCGGACTGGATGTCCGCGCTGGACGGGCCGGAGGCGGTGTACCGGGTTTCCGAGGAGGAGCTCGAAGCCGGTGCGTTCCATTCGCTCGGCGAGTGGCCGGGGGCGGCGGACCTGCGCGCGGTGGACTTCTTCTGCGGCGACGATGCCGGGGACCCTACGGGCGAGAAGATTGCGTGGCGGTTCATCGCCTTCGTTCAGGCCCTCGTCTCGGACCGGATCGAGCACGCGCGCGACTGGTGCCGGTTGACGGTGGTGACGCGGCGCGCCGCGCACGACGTGGAGGAGCCGCGCGGGAGCGTGCTCTGGGGGGCGGCCCGCAGCATGGCCCTGGAGGTCGGCGAGGAGGCGCGGATCGATTTCCGGCTCGTCGACCTGGGTGCCCCGGCCGACCTCGAAGCACTGGCCGGCATCGCCCGGTGCGATCTGCGGGAACGGGAGCTGGCGGTGCGCGACGGGCGATTGTGGGCCCCGCGGCTGGCGAGCGTGCGCGAGCGCCATCAGCGCCTCGCGGGGGGCGAGGGCGCGGCGTACCGGCTTGCCGTGGACAACGCGGGCCAGATCGCGGGCCTCGCGATGAAGACCCGCGAGCTCCCGGAGCCGGGGCCCGGGGGCGTCGAGATCGAGGTGGGCGCGGCGGCGCTCAACTTCCGCGACGTCATGGTCGCTCTGGGCCTCCTGCCGGCGCTGGCCTACGAGCGCTCCGCGCTGGGGCACCAGATCGGCATGGAGGCGGCGGGAGTGGTTCGCCGCGTCGGGCCGGGCGTGCGCGGCTGCCGGGTCGGCGACGAGGTGGCCTTCATCGCCGGGGGCTGCATCGCCAACCGGGCGGTGGTCGACCAGGGTCTCGTCTTTCCGAAGCCCGCGCGCCTGAGCATCGAGCAGGCGGCCTCGGTGCTGTCGGTCTACGTCACCGCCTACTATTCGCTGATTCACCTCGCGCGCCTGCGGCGGGGGCAGCGGGTCCTCGTCCAATCCGCCATGGGCGGCGTCGGGCAGGCGGCCATGGCCCTGGCCCGGCACGTGGGGGCCGAGATCTACGCGACCGCCGGCAGCGAGGGCAAGCGCGCGCGACTGCTGGCGCTCGGGGCCACGGCGGCCTTCGATTCCCGCAGCCTGGACTGGTACGACGGCCTGATGGCGGCCACCGGCGGCGAAGGCGTCGACGCCGTGCTCAACTCCCTGGCCGGCCGCCACATCGAGCTGTGCCTCCGCGCCCTGCGCGCCGGGGGCTGGCACTGCGAGATCGGCAAGGTGGACGTCTACGCGGACCGCGATATCGGCTTGCGCGTCTTCCGCAAGAACATCCGCTTCGCGGCCATCGACGTCGATCGCCTCATCGTCGACGACCCGCGGCTCGCACGCGAGCTCGCGCAGACCTGCCTCGACCTGCTCGACGAGGGGCGACTGCCGCCGCTGCCCGTCACCGTCTTTCCCTACCGCGACTACGCCAGGGCGCTGCGCCTGATGACCACCGGCGAGCATCAGGGGAAGCTGGTCCTGAAGGCGCCGCCGGCGGGCGGCGACCCCGAGCTGGCGGTCGGCGATCTGCGGCCGCTGTTCGACCCGGACGCCACCTATCTGGTGACGGGCGGCCTGGGCGGCGTCGGCCTGAGGCTGGTGCCGTACCTGGTGGCTTGCGGCGCGCGCCACCTCACCTTGATGGACCGGGACCCGCGGCGGCGTCGGGACGCGGCGTGGATCCGCCGCTCGAGCGCCCTGGCTTACATGGACGAGGAGGTCGCGTTCGACATCGTGGCCGGCGACGTCGCGGTGGAGGCGGACGTGCAACGCTGCATCGAGAGCATCCGGCGCCCGCTGAAGGGCGTCTTCCATCTCGCGGGCGCGCTGGACGACCACCTGCTGGACGATCTGTCGGCGGAGTCCGTGGCGCGGGTGTTCGCGGCCAAGGCCCACGGGGCGCTCCACCTCCACCGGGCCACCCTGGGCCGCGCCCTCGACCACTTCGTGCTGTTCTCCTCCACCGCTTCGGTCGTGGGCAACCCGGGGCAGATCAACTACAGCGCGGCCAACGCGTTTCTCGACGGGCTGGCCGCCAGTCGACGGACGAACGGGTTGCCGGGCCTGTCGTACAACCTGGCCGCCGTCGCCGACGCCGGCATGGCCGCCCGCAGCCTCCCCGTCCTGCGCATGATGCGCGCGGCCGGCCTGCCCCCGGTCAGCAGCGACTTCGCGATCGCGAACCTCGACTATGCGCTGCGGGCGATGCGCGATCGGGACCACGTGGTGACCGCCTTGGTCGAGCGCCCGTCGTGGACGGCCGATTCCTCCGACTACATGCGCATCGGGCGCCTGGTGCGCAACCAGGACGCTTTCGAGCTTGGCGCGGTCGGCCAGCTCACGGTCGCCGGCGTGGTCGCCCAGATCGCCGCCAAGGTGGCCGAGCTGTGCGGCCACGACGAGGGCGGTGTCGAAGAGCCGCTGTCCACCTTCGGCCTCACGTCGATCTCCGTCGCCGAGCTGGCAGCGTTCATGCAGACGCAGTTCAACTACCGCGTTAGCGCGCTCGAGCTGATGACCACGGCCTCGGCCCTGTCCCTCGCGCAGGGCGTCGTCCATGGAAGCGACGACGGGGAGGAGGACCGCGCCGAGGCGGACGCCGCCGGGACCGGCGACGTCTCCCGCGACATCCAGGCGCCCGTC
The DNA here is from genome assembly GCA_965207615.1 of Vicinamibacterales bacterium. Lineage (GTDB taxonomy): Bacteria > Acidobacteriota > Vicinamibacteria > Vicinamibacterales > UBA8438 > JAJEEA01. Next base: position 3,099,639 of record CBDBMZ010000003.1, on the reverse strand, counting down.
CGGCGCGTGCCGTCGGCGTACGCGAATGCGCGGGTCGACCATTTTCCCGATGGGCCCGGCGCTCAATCGGCCATCCCGGCAACCATCGAACCGAATTGAGCTGACCGAGGAGGACGCTCGTGCCCAATGCGCTCCTGGTGTCTCCCGAACAACCGCCCACCTACTGGGGAGCGAACTTCGCGCTGGAGATCGTGGGCATACGGGCGGCCTTTCCCCCGTTGGGCCTGCTCACGGTGGCGGCGATGTTCCCGTCCCGATACGAGCTTCGAGTCGTGGACATGAACGTCACCGCCCTGGATGACGCCGACCTGGCCTGGGCGGACATGGTGTTCACGTCCACCATGATCGTTCAGCGGGTCTCCCTCCAGCAGGTGGTCGAGCGGTGCAATCGGGCCGGCGTCCCCGTCGTGGCGGGCGGACCCCACCCCACCACGTTCCACGACGAGATCGAGGGGGTGGATCACTTCGTCCTCGGCGAGGCCGAAGAGGTCTTTCCCGAGTTTCTGAACGATCTGGAGGACGGCGCCGCCGCGGAGATCTATCGTGAGCCTCGAAAGCCGGACCTCACCCGCACCCCGATTCCGCGCTTCGATCTGATAGACCTGACGAACTACCACACGATGGGCATTCAGTTCTCCCGGGGATGTCCCTTCGATTGCGAATTCTGCGACATCACCAAGCTCTATGGCCGGGTCGCGCGGACGAAGTCGCCGACGCAGGTGCTGGACGAGCTGGAGTCGCTGTATCGCCTGGGGTGGCGCGGCGCGGTCTTCATCGTCGACGACAACTTCATCGGCAACAAGCGGGAGGCGATGCGGCTGCTGCCGGTGATCGCGGAGTGGCAGAAGGCGCGCGGATATCCCTTCACGCTGTCCACCGAGGCCAGCGTGAACCTGGCGCGAATGGACTCGCTGATGGACGGGATGAGCGACGCCGGTTTCGACACGGTGTTCGTGGGCATCGAGACCCCGACGCCGAAGGCCCTGCTCAAGACCAAGAAGGTTCAGAACGTCAGCCCCGGGGAGGAGGACTATCTCCTCGATGCGGTCCGGAAGATCCAGCGCAAGGGAATGCAGGTCCAGGCCGGGTTCATCCTCGGTCTGGACGGTGACGACGAGGACGTGTTCGATGCCCAGATCGCGTTCATCCAGGAGGCGGGAATCCCGGTGGCCCCGATCTACCTGCTGACCGCCCTCAAGGGGACGGACATGTTCAATCGGCTGCAATCGGAGGACCGTCTGCTGGACATCCCCATCGGAACCAGCGGCACGGCGCTCAACTTCAGGCCGGAAATGGACCCCGAGACGCTGATCGAGGGGTACCGGCGGGTGACCGCCACGCTCTACGACCCGGCGTTGAAGAACTACTTCGACCGGTGCCTGACGCTCTTCGAGTACCTCCAAACGCTGCCGCATCTGCTGAAGCCGAAGAGCAGGAACGCGAGCTTCGCCGACCTCATGGGCGTGCGGCGGGCGCTGTCCCCCGAGCAGGTTCCGGGCTACATGAAGTTCGTGGCGGAGGTGTCCAGGAAGTACCCGCGGATGCTGCCGAAGGCGATCCGCCTGGCCGCACAGGGATACCACTTCGAAAGAGTGACGCAGGCCCAGGCCGTGCTTCATGACTTCAAGGAGTTCGTGGTGGCGGAGCGGAGGCGGTTCCATGAGGAGGCGGCGGACGGTCGACGCCGCGCGGAAGCGGACGGGGAGCTGAGGCGGCGGTCGTGGGCGAAGGTGGAGGCCCGCCATGAGTCGATCCCCGGTGAGTTCCGGTATCTCGGGGATGGCGTCGAGGATGCCGTGGAGTCTTTTCGCGTCGACGTGGGCGAACGGCCGGAACGGTCTCTCGGAGCGTGACCGGAGAACGCCGAGCAATGGACTGCACATCGCCGGGGAGCAGGCAGGCGGGCGGGACGAACCGCCGCCCGGGTGTGGCGGGGCTTCGGCCAAGGGCCGCCAGGGTGGGCGCATGACGGGAGCCGCCGCCGACGTAGCAACCGTCGCCCCGCTGGTCGGGACGTTGCCGCCCCAGTGCGAGAGGGATCTCGGGATCCTCCGGCGGTTCGTTCGGGAGGCGATGGGACGGGGGCGGCCGGCGGATGCGGTGTCTCCCGCGTCCTTTCGGGAGGTCCTGCTGACGGGAGCGACCGGTCTCGTCGGGCGTTTCCTGCTGCGCGACCTCTTGCGTGACGACCAGCTCGTCGTGCATTGCCTAGTCAGGGCCGAAAACGAGGAGCACGGGCGGCAGCGCCTGCGGGCGGCCCTGGAGGCGGCCGAGGTCTGGGAGGACGCGTTCGCCGACCGCCTGCGCGTCGTGGTCGGAGACGTCAGCGCCGCCCGGTTCGGTTTGAAGGGGGGCGATTTCGACGAGCTGTGTCATCGCGTGGACGCGGTGTACCACGTCGCGGCCGACGTCGCCCTCACGGTGCCCTACCTCGACCTGAGGAGGGTCAACACGTTCAGCGTGCGCAACGTTCTGGAGCTGTGCCTGCGCACGCGCCTGAAGCACCTGTTCTTCGCCTCGTCGATGGGCGTGTTCCCGCAGTACTTCTTCCTGTTCGGGGGGGAATTCGCGGACCGTCGCATCGAGCACCAGATGCAACCGGACCTCGGGGACATGAAGAGGAAGTTCCCGATCGGGCTGTTCGGCTACCCGTGGAGCAAGCTGGTGGTCGAGCAGGCCCTGCTGTTCGCGGGCGCGGCGGGCCTGCCGGTGGGGATCTTCCGGCTGCCGATTACCGGCGGGGCCAGTACGGGGGTCGTCCGGGCAGAGGACGTCCTCACGAGGATGGTGGCGGCGGTGGTAGAGGTCGGCCTGGTGCCGGAAGGGTTCTCGATTCGGCGGGTCAACGAGCCCGTCGACGTGCTGACCCGGATCTGTGCGGCCATTTCGAGGAACCCGCGGCGCCGCCACACCATCTATCAGTGCTGCGATTCGCGCCCCGCCCTTCACGACGTGGAGCCGGCCGATTTCGGGTGGTACTGGCCTGAGGTGCCCTATCGGTCGTTCAAGCGGGCGTGCCAGGCGCGGGGCGAACGATCGGCCCTGCATGGACACTGGGTGCTGCTCGACCACGTCGCGCCGTACTGGTTCCGGGACAGGGATACGCGCAACGCCCTGCCGGTCTGCGACCGCGCGATGCGGGAGGATTGTCCCCTCGCGATCGAGTGGCCGGGTCTGTTGACGTTGCTCGCGCGCTTGAGCGAGTGGATCGGGCGGCGTCGCGACCGATGGCCGTATCCGGCGGCGGAGGGCCGCCTCGACTTCGAATGCCTGATCTCGCAGGCGTCGCGCTACGCCGACCGTGCGGGCGTGGCTTTCGAGCAGGCGTATCCGGCGTGGATGCGCCGGGGCCTGGAACGGTTGGTGGAGGGCCTGGGGGCGCCGGAGGTCCGGTTGCGGGAGGAGCGGCGGAGCCTGATCGTCTTTGAGCTCAGCCGGTTGTTGCGCAACAACGCGGCGCTCGCCCGCGAGTGGAGGGAACATCCGGAGATCGAGCGGGAGGAGGTCGTCCGGCCGGTCTTCATTGTCGGGATCAACCGCACCGGGACGACTCTCCTGCACCGGCTGATGGCGCGGGATCCGCGTTTCTGGACGCTGCGGGGCTACGAGTGCTTCGAACCGGTCGGCCCGCCGGGGGACGACGGCGAGCCCGCCGGCGGCGGGCCGGACCTGCGTCGGGCTGCGCTGAAGGACATGTTCGAAGCGGCGGGCGCCGTCGAGAACTTCAGCGGCGTTCACGATTTCGACATCGACGAGCCCGAGGAGGACTTTCCGCTGTTGCGGCTGTCGTTCACGACGTGGACCGCGATGGTCCGGTTCGGTCTGCCCGACTACGGCCGCTGGTTGGCGTCGGCCGGCTCGAGGCACGCGTACGCCCACCACCGTCGCATCGTGCAGCGCTTCAGCTGGCAGCGCCGCCGGTGCGGGGCCGGGGGCGCCAGACAGTGGCTCTTCAAGATGCCCTTCCATCTCAGGGAGCTGGAGACGCTGCTCGAGACCTATCCCGACGCGCTCTTCATCCAGACCCACCGCGCGCCGGCCGAGGTCATGGGGTCGTGGAACAGCCTGGTGGAACGCGCCCGTTCGGCCGCCGTCGAGCCGCCTCCGCGGCACGAGACCGGCCCCGAGCAGCTCGACTTCATGAGCGGCATGCTCAACCGGGCCACGCGGTTTCGCATCGGCCGCACGGAGCTGGAAGGCCGGTGGGCCGACGTGGCGTACGTCGATCTGGTCCGGGACCCCCTGGCGGCGGTGCGGGCGATCTACGAACGGTTCGGCTGGCGACTCGAGCCGGCGGCGGTCGATCGGATGGAGGCGTGGCTGTCGCGGCAGGCGGAGCGGCGGCGCCGGGAGACGCGGCATCGGTACCGCCTGGAGGACTACGGCCTGAAGGCGGAAGAGGTCGACGCCGCCTTTGCGCCGTATCTCGATTTCATCACGGCTCGGGGACAGTTGCCCGGGCACCTGCCGCCGGCTCGCCGGCCCGCGCATTGACGCGGGGGCGCGAAGCGGGTGTTCGAAGCCGCGCTCGGATCCGATCGCCGCACGCACTCCGCACGGCGTTTCGATTCAACGCTCCCGGGACGGTGACATGCTCGGACGAACCAGGGCCATGGCGTCGAGCGGCCGGCGCGTACGGCGGAGGAGGGCGCCGTGAACCGCCCGATCGCCTGGCTTGCCGACAACCCGGTCGCCGCGAACCTCCTGATGGTCCTGATCGCGGCCGGCGGTTTCATCGGCGCCGCCGGGGTCACGGCGGAGGTGTTTCCCGAGCTGGACCTGCGCCGCATCCGCATCGAGGTGCCCTACCTCGGCGCGGCGCCGGAGGAGGTGGAGTCGGGCGTCGTCGTCCGCATCGAGGAGGCCATCCAGAACGTCGACGGGATCCGGCAGATCGTGTCGACGGCGACCGAGGGCAGCGGGTCGGTGATTGCCGAGCTGGACCCCGGCGCCGACGCCGCCCGTGTGCTCGACGAGGTGACCAACAACGTCCAGGCCATCGAGACGTTCCCCGTCGAGACCGAGAGGCCCATCATCCGCGAGCTCGTCACCCGCAACCAGGTGACGGACGTCGCCATCACCGGCGCCACCGACGTCGCCTCGTTGAAGGCCATCGCCGAGCTCGTGCGCGACGGGCTCGCGGCCCTGCCCGAGGTCGGCCAGGTCGAGATCGTCAGCGTTCCCCCGTTCGAGATATCCATCGAGGTGTCGGAGACGGCCCTGCGCCGTCACCGGCTCACGTTCGACGAGGTGGCCGACGCCGTCCGGCGCTCCTCGATGGACCTGCCCGGCGGCTCGGTACGGACCGAGGGCGGCGAGATCCTGCTGCGCACCATCGGGCAGGCCTACCGCGGGGCGGAGTACGAGCGGCTCATGCTGTGGACCCGTGCGGACGGCAGCCGCCTCGTGCTCGGCGACGTGGCCAACGTGGTCGACGGCTTCGCGGAGACCGATCAGCGCGCCCGCTTCGACGAGGCGCCGGCGGTCATGGTTTCCGTCTACCGTTCCGGTGAGCAGAGCGTCCTCGACGTCGCGGCCGCCGTCCGCGACTACGTGGAGCAGGCGGACGCCTGGCTGCCGGAGGGCATCACCCTGACGGTGTGGCAGGACCAGTCGCTGGTGCTCTCCGACCGGCTCGCGATCATGCTCGGCAACGGCGCCGCCGGGTTCGTGCTCGTCTTCGTCGTGCTCACGCTGTTTCTCGATATGCGGCTCGCCTTCTGGGTCAGCCTCGGGATCCCGATCTCGTTCCTCGGTGCGCTGGCGGTCATGCCGGCCCTGGACGTGAGCGTGAATATGGCCTCGTGCTTCGCGTTCATCCTGGTGCTCGGCATCGTGGTCGACGACGCCATCATCGTGGGCGAGAACGTCCACCGCCACCAGGAGCGGGGCGGGGACGGTTTGGGCGGCGCGGTGCGGGGCGCGCAGGAGATCGGCAAGCCCGTCGTCTACGCCGTCCTGACGACGGCGGCGGCTTTCGTGCCGCTGCTGCTCGTGGAGAGCGCGTTCGGCCAGATGTTCCGGGTGGTCCCCCTCGTCGCCCTGCCTTGCCTGCTCTTCTCCCTGCTCGAATCGCTGGGCATCCTGCCGGCCCACCTGGCCCACCGGCGGCGGCCCAGGCGCGCCGGCCCGTGGCGCCGGCTCCAGCAGCGCATCACGGGCGGGCTCGCGTGGTTCGTCCGCGAAGCCTACGAGCCCTTCCTCGACGCCGCCCTCCGCTGGCGCTACGTCAGCGCGGCGATCGGGTTGTCCACCCTGGTGCTCACCGGCGGCGTCGCCCTCGGCGGCTGGACCGGCTTCCAGTTCGCCCCGTCCATCGAGAACGAGTTCATGACCGCCTCGATCACGATGCCGCTGGGCACCCCGGCCGAAGCGACCTCGGACGCGGTCGCGACGTTCGAGGCCGGGGCGGCCCGGCTGCGCGCCCGGTTGGAGGACGAGACCGGCGTCGACCACTTCCGGCACGTGGCGACGACGATCGGCGACCAACCGGTGCAGGCGAGCGGCGGGGGGCGCGTGGGACGGATAAGCGCCGACGTGGTGGCCGCTGCCAACATCGGCGAGGTGACCATCGAGCTCGCGCCCGCGGAGACCCGTTCCTACACCAGCGAGCAGCTCGGCATCCTGTGGCGGGAGGAGACCGGGCCGGTGCCGGAAGCGGTCGCCATCGACTTCCACACCTCGCTGCTCAGCGCCGGGGACGACGTCAACGTCGAGCTCTACGGGCCCGACCTCGACCGCCTGCGGGCGGCCGCCGACCGGCTCCGGAGCGGGTTGGCCACCTACGCCGGGGTCTTCGGCATCGCCGACACCGTCCGCACCGGCAAGTCGGAGATGCGGCTCGACATCCGCCCCGCGGCCGAGGGGCTCGGGCTGAGGCTGGAGGATCTGGCGCGCCAGGTGCGGCAGGCGTTCTACGGCGAGGAGGCCCAGCGCATCCTGCGCGGGCGGGACGACGTCCGGGTCATGGTGCGCTACCCGCGCGAGCAGCGGCGATCGGTGGGCGACCTGGAGGACATGCGCATCCGTCTGCCGGGCGGCGGGGAGGTGCCCTTCCGCCAAGTGGCGCGGGTCGAGCCCGGGCGCGGCTTCGCCTCGATCCGGCGCATCGACCGCAACCGCGCCGTGAACGTGACCGCGTCGGTCGATCCGCAGGTCGTCTCGACGGCGGCCCTCGTCGCCGACCTGCGCAGCCGCATCCTGCCCGAGGTGGTGGCGGAGTTCCCGGACGTCTTCTACGTGTTCAGGGGCACCCAGGAGGCGCAGGAGGAAGCGGTGGGCGACCTGCGGGGGGGGCTGCTGCTGGCGCTGGTCATGATCTTCGGCCTGCTCGCGATACCCCTCCGGTCGTACGCGCAGCCGCTCATCATCATGGGCGCCATCCCGTTCGGCCTCGTCGGTGCGCTGTGGGGCCACGTGGTGATGGGGCTCGACGTCACGTTCCTGTCGCTGCTCGGCTTCGTCGCGCTGACCGGCATCGTCGTCAACGACAGCCTGATCATGGTCGACTTCATCAACCGGGCGCGGAGCGTCCCGGCCGGGACCGCGGTGGCGGACGGGTCTCCGCCGGACGGCGGGTCCCCGGCCGCGACCAGTCTGGAAGACGCCATCCGCCAGGCGGGCGGGCAGCGGTTCCGCCCCATCGTGCTCACGTCGCTCACGACCTTCGCGGGCCTGATCCCGATGCTGGCGGACCGCAGCATGCAGGCCGCGTTCTTCGTGCCGATGGCGGCCTCGCTCGCGTTCGGCGTGCTGTTCGCCACCGGCATCACGCTGTTCCTGGTGCCTGTCGCCTACGCGATACTCGACGACCTGCAGCGGCTGCCGCGGTTCGCTCGCCGCCGGGGCTGAACGGCGCCGGGGGCTCCCTGGCTGTGGTTGCTGGCCGGCCCAGCCGTGAGGTGCACGGGCGGTGGAGCGTGCTCGTGCGCGGCCGGCGGTGATCGGTCGCAACACGGGAAGCCCTGCCGGTGGCGCGGCACACGCCAACCGACAAGCCCGCGAGGGTCGGGCCGGGCTCGACCCCCCTCCCCGGTTGACAGGACGCCTCCATGCACTACGCTAACCGGGATGACTCATGACCGTCGGATTGTCGCCATCGCCGTCGCGGCCATCGTCTCGTGCGCGGCACCTGCGGGCGGTAACCCCGCAACAGCGTCCGGGCAGGACGCGGGGCGTGCCGAGCGGCTGGAGGTCTTTCAGCAGCGCCTCGAAGAGGCCCGCACCCGGCTCGACCTGACTGACGAGCAGGTCGAGCAGGTCAGGCCGATCCTCCGAACAGAGTTCGAAGCCCTGCTCGACGTGCTTCAGGAATACGGCATCGACCTCCAGGACCGCTCGGGAGGCGCGGGCCGGCTCGGGTTCCTTCGGCTTCGCCGCCTTCAGCGAGATGTCAGCGCGGTGCGGGAGCAGACGCTCGAGGAACTCGACGAGGTGCTGACCGACGCGCAGCTTGAGGCCTACAAGGAGATCCAGGAGGAGAACCGGCAGGCGATGCGGGAACGCCTGCGCCAGCGGCGCTGAGCATGGCCTCGGCTGCTCGTGTTTCTGCCGGTCTTCGTGGCCGCCGAGAGTCCACGTCGGTCGGCCCTCGGAACCCATTCGATCGGGGGTCGCGTTTGTCCATGTCCTCCGGATGCTCGAAGGGTCGGTCGAAGACGGAAATCGTGGTCTTGAAGGACGCGGGGCTGGCGTTCACCTGACGCGGCGCCCGAACGCGGGTCAACGGTTACGATCTGGGGAGAAGCAGGTACCGATCGAGTTGCAAGGCGGCATCGTTCCGTCGATCGACTCCATTCTGCATGAAGCCGGTTCGGGACTCGTCACCCAACGGCTCTCGCCAGGAGCCGCTGTCTCTCCATCCAGCCGACGATCTTCCCGGTGACCGTCTCGTGGACTTCTTCGGCCCGCGGCGCGTCCTTGCCGCGCATCTTGAACGAGTGGTCCGCGCCGTCCACGGTGACGAGTTCGGCGTCGGCGCAGGTGGCGAGGACCGGGCGCAGCTCGTCGGGGGTGCCGAAGGCGTCACGCTCGCCCTGGACGAAGAGCATCGGGGCGGTGACGGCCGGCAGGTGCGCGGTGCGCGGCTTGTCGGGCCGGCCCGGGGGGTGGAGGGGGTAGCCGAGGAGCACGAGGCCGTCCACCCGCGCGTCGACGGCGCGCGTCTCGGCCTCGGCGGCCGCTACCTGGGTCGCGATGCGGCCGCCCATCGACTTGCCGCCGATGACCATCCGGCGGTCGCTGTCTCCGGCCCGGGCTCGCGCGGCGGCGATGACCGCGCGGTAGCAGGCCTCGAGGCGCGCCTTCGGGTCGGGGACGCGGCGGCCTCGCTCCATGTAGACGAAGTTGAAGGTGACGACGTCGATCCCGCGCGCGCGGAGCAGGCGGGCGAAGGCGGTCATGAACGGATGCGTCTGCGGGGCGCCGGCGCCGTGCGCGAGGATCATCGTCGTCCCGGCGGTCGCTGTCCCCGCGGCCGGGTACGCCATCGCGCTGACGGCGTCGCCCGTGGGGAGCGTCACGGTGAACGACGAGTCCGTCGTTGCCTCTTCCCTGCCTCGATCCGACATGCATCACCTCCGCGAGTCCAGCCGGGTCGGCCTGCGTCCCTCCGGCTCCGCTCTCCATCGGTTGCGGTTCTGGAAGCGTCCGCACCGTCATGCGCCGCCGACCGCGGCCGCCTTCGGTTGGCCGGACCTCCCGTTCGCCCGGCCGTCGGTCCGCCAGATCGCGATCAAGGCGGCGACGATGGCGACGCCGAGCCAGCGCCCCGTTCCGTCCACGAACACCACCGCGCCGTTCACGATCATGAAGAGGAACGCCCCCCGCACCACCGTCATCCACGCTCGCGCGCGCCGCGCGTAGCTGCCGGGCATCGTCCCCCACCAGAGCGCGTCGCAGACCCAGAGGACGGTGAAGGCGTAGTTCACCCACAGCCCGCCGCCCCATGCAAGGCCCAGCAGCGCCTCCGTGCGCGCCGCGGTATAGGCAAGGGCGGCGGCGTGGCTCCATCCATGATGGGTGGCGAAGGCGGCGACGACGTGGGCGAGGTAGGCGGCGGCGCCGAGCAGCCAGACCGGCCGGGCCCACCCCGCGGCCGGCCGGCGGGTGCGGCCGTACTCGCCCGCGGTGTAGAGCAGCAGGGCGGTCCAGATCGTGAGGACGACGAGTGGAGACGGGCTCGTGGGCGGCATCGATCGGGCGGCGTCGGGGTGGCGCGGGCTCCGTGCCGGCACTCTACCATCGAGCGGCGGCGGGATCCCTCCCCTGGGTGGCCCGCGGGGGCCGGGAGCCGGCGTCGTTCACCGCGGGGCGGTATTGCGTTACAGTCTCTCTTGTCGTGCGGCGCGATCCTTGGCGTCCGGGCCGTTTTCAAGGTGCAGAATCCGAACCCCGAATCGAGGACGACATGATGAGACCGACCAGATGGATGATGGCGGCCGCGCTCGCGGCCTTGGCGATGGCCTGCGGCGGCGCGCCGGAAGAGCCGCCGGAGGAAGTGGAAGTCGGGGAAGCGGCGGGGGAGGGCCGCATCCTCCGGGTCGACCCGCGGCTCGACTCGCTGGTGCCCCCCGGCGCCACGATAGAGAAGCTGGCCGAGGGCTACGTGTTCACCGAGGGCCCGGTGTGGCTCCGCGGCGAGTCGCGGCTGCTCTTCTCCGACGTGCGGGCCAACGCCATCCACCAGTGGACCGAGGCCGAAGGGGCGAGCCCGTTCCTCGACCCGGTGTTCGAGGGCGACCGCGAGGGGCTGCGGTCGATCTCGTCGAACGGGCTGACCCTCGACGACGAGGGCCGGCTCATCATCTGCGAGCACGGCAACCGCCGCATCTCGCGGCTCGAGGAGGACGGCACCCGCACCGTGATCGTCGACAGCTACGAGGGCAGCCGCCTCAACAGCCCCAACGACGCCGTCTTCGGCTCCGACGGGTCGCTCTACTTCACGGACCCGTCGTACGGCCTCGAGGGACTCGAGGAGTCGCCGCTCCGCGAGCTCGACTTCAACGGCATCTACCGTCTGAGTCCCGACGGTGAGCTCGAGCTGCTGGTCCAGGACCAGAGCCGCCCGAACGGCATCGCCCTCTCGCCCGACGAGGACGTGCTCTACGTCGCCAACTCCGACGAGAACCAGAAGGTCTGGATGGCCTACGACCTCGGCGAGGACGGCGCCTCGAACGGGCGCGTGTTCTACGACGTCAACGACCAGACGGCCCCCGGCGGCGCCGACGGCCTGAAGGTCGACCTGGGCGGCAACCTCTTCGCCACCGGCCCGGGCGGCGTCTGGGTCATCGGCTGGGACGGCGTCCACCTGGGGACGATCCTGATGCCGGAGGTGGTGGCCAACGTGGCGTGGGGCGACGACGGGCAGACCCTGTACATGACCGCGAGCACCGGGGTCTACCGCGTCCGGCTCGCCACCGGGGGGACCATTCCCGGCAGCAACCCGACCGTGGTCATGCAGACCAGCGAGGGCGACGTCACGATGGAGCTGTTCCAGGACCGCTCGCCCGTCTCGGTCCGGAACTTCCTGCAGTACGTCTACGCCGACTTCTACACCGACACCGTCTTCCACCGCGTGATCGACGACTTCATGATCCAGGGCGGCGGCTTCCGGGCCGACCTCTCCCGCAAGTTCACCCGCGAGCCGATCCGGAACGAGGCCGACAACGGCATCAGCAACACCCGGGGCACCGTCGCGATGGCCCGCACCAACGCCATCAACAGCGCCACGTCGCAGTTCTTCATCAACGTCAGCGACAACGCGCGGCGCGGCCTCGACTACCGCGGCGACTCGGACGCCGAGTTCGGCTACGCCGTCTTCGGGCGAGTGACCGAGGGCATGGACGTGGTCGACGCGATCGCGGGGGTCGACACCCGGCAGCAGGGCAGCCACCAGGACGCGCCGGTGACCCCGGTGGTCATCAACGCGATCACCGCGCAGTAGGAGCTCGTGCGTCGGGCCTCGGTCGGGACGTTTGAAGAGGGTGGTCATCAACGCGATCACCGTGCGGCAGAGGAGTCTGGACGGGTCTGCGGCGGCCCACGCAAATGCGTTCCGAAGCGGTCGTCGCTGGCCGAGGCTCCGGGGGAGGCGTCGTTGCGCGGCGCCGACTACCGCCGGAGCTCGGCGGGGACCGCGTCGATGAGCCCGAGCAGTCGGGTGGCGCGCTCGGCGAACATTTCGTGCTCGAGCGCCAGCTCCGCGAAGCGGCGGGCGACGCGCACCGTGCCGTCGTTGTAGTACCCGAGGGCGGCGTTGTAGAAGGACGAGGCGGCCTGCCGGCGGACGACGGCGATCTCGTCGGTGCGCCGCGCGACGAGCCGGGCGCGCCGGTCCTCGGCGAGGTCGGGGTTCTGCTCGATCTCGCTCAGGTCGGCGGCGAGCTGGTCGGCGCTCTGCCGGAAGCAGATGGCGGCGCGGCTGAAGGCGGAAGCGGTTTCAATCCAGCGGGCTTCCTCGATGTGCACGCGGCCGAGGTGGAACGCGGCGTAGCAGTATTGCGGGTTGATGTCGAGGGCGGTTTCCAGGTCCGTTCGGGCGTCGTCGAGCCGGCGCTGCACGAGCGCTATCTGCCCCGAGAGCGCGTACGACTGGGCCTCGGGGCGATGGCCGATGGAGGTGGCCGCGTCGTCGCGAGCTCCCTCGACGTCACCGAGGTTGAAGCGGTTGTAGGCCCGCCAGAAGTGGGCCTCGGCCAGGTACCAGCGGCCCATCTCGATCAACCGGTCGAGCAGGGGCACCGCCTCGGCGTACCGGTCGAGATAGCTGAGCGACTGGGCCCGGCCGAGCAGGGCGTCGCGCTGGTCGGGGACGAGGGCGAGGGCGGCGTCGTAGAAGGGCAGGCTCGCCTCGTAGTCCTCGACGGTGCGGGCCACCTCGCCCAGGGAGAGGGCCGGGGCAGGCCAATCCGGCCACTCCTCGCGGGCCCGGGCGTAGTGGAACTCGGCCAGCGCCACGTCTCCCTGTTGCGGTCCCCGCCCCTGCTCGATCGCGTGCCGGCCGAGGAAGAACTCCATCTCCGTGAAGCGCGGCTCGATGGTCTGGAGCGAGGCCAGCGCCACCTGCTCGCCGACGCACAGGGCCTGCCGGTAGCGGACGTAGACGGCGTCGTCGTGGGCGGCGAGGACCTCGTCGAGCTCGGGCGGCTGCTCGGCGAGCCACTCGGGCGTGCAGTTCAGGCTGAGGTACAGGTAGGCGGCGAGGGGGTCGGTCGGGACCAGGGGCCGCAGCACCCGGTTCCAGGCGTCGCGGTCCCGGTCGGCGATGGCGCGGGCGTAGACGTTCTCCTCGGACACGTCCTTGGGAATGCCGACGTCCTGCCAGGAGGTGGTCGCCGCGATCTGCAGGAACGTCTCCCACTCCGGGCCGGCCGACGCGAGCCCGCCGGTCGTCGCGCCTTCCCTGGCTTCCGCGCCCTCGGCGGCTTCGCCGGCCTCGCGAGCCGGTTCCGGGGACTCCCCGGCTTCGGGTGTCTTCCCGGCCTCCCCTGACTCCCCGGCTGCCGGCCCCGCCTCGGTTTCCGCGGCCTCGCGGGCCTCCGCCGCCTCCCGGGCCTCCGCCATCTCCTCGGCCGCCGCGACCTCGAGGCCCGCCAGCGCCACCGTCCGCTCGAATGTACCGCCGCCGGGCAGGCCCATCTCGCGTTCCCGCATCCCGATCAGCAGGGTGGTCCGGAGGAGGCCGGCGTTCGCCGTGTCGGGCGCGAAGCCCTGCCGGGCCACTTCTTCGTACAGGTCCCGGGCCTCGACCAGGCAACGGTAGCAGCCGCGCAGGGTCAGCTCGTGCGCCTGCGCAAGTTGTTCCCGGACCGCGTCCATGGGGTCCGGCAAGACGGGCGGCGGCGTGGTCGAGCAGGACCAGACCAGGACCAGGAGCGCAAGCGGCGTCGTCGTGCGGCAGAGTCGTCTCATCGCGGTCGCCTGGGCCGGCTCCCCGGAGGGCGAGCATTCCGGCGGTTGCGCCATGCCTGTTTCTTGGACACCGTCTCCGGCGATTCGGCCACTCAACTGTCGTCTCGGCCCCCATGGGGCGGGCCGTTCTGCCGGTCGAGCGTGTCCGCGTCGGCGAGGTCCTTCAACCGTCCCGTCTCGCGCTTGTTGCGGAGAAGCGCCTCCCGCCCCAGGAACGGCAGATCGAGGTCGTCGACGCGGAGAACGCGCCGCGTCCGCCAGGCCGCATCGAACTGCAGGCCGGTCACCGACGTGAGCACGTCGATGCGGCGCGGCGGGACTCCCATCTGCACCACCATCCGCTCCGCCGCGAGGTCTCGGGCCGACAGGCCGAGGGGCGCGACCGGCGCACCGAAGTCGAGCAGCGCCGCCCACACCCGTTGGGCATTGTCCGGGTCAGGCGCCACCCAGACGTCGAGATCGCCGGTCGCGCGCGGAACGCCGTGCACCCCCATCGCGTGGGCGCCGACGATCAGAAAGCGCGCATCGGCCCGCAGCAGCGCGGCGAGAAACTCGATGAAGTCGGGGTTCAACGTTCTCGGGAGTCGGAGCCGGCGCCGCGAATCACCCGGCACGGCATCCGGTGTCTGGGGTAGTCGGGCAGCGGGCGTCCGCTCGTCGTCCACGCATCGACGGCGAGGGGCCACATCATCGCGAGGCGCTCCTCGGCCGTGGTGCGGTCACTCAGGTCGTCGGACGGCTCGGTCCCCAGCTCGAAGACCCTGACCGGCCACGCCGCCCGTGCGCGACGCCGGGCGGCCGCGGACTCGTCGGAAGACGCCATGGTTCCCATGATAGCGCGGGCGTAACCGGGCGGCCCCGGGCTCTCTTGCGCAACACGAGGCGCAGGCGCCGCCGGTGCCGGCCGGCCGCCCACGGCGAGTCCGGCGGCGCCGCGAGACCGGCGAGGCGCCATCGGGCTCGAGGACGCCCGCGGGCAAGGCGCGCCCGTGCCTGACGAAGTGTGACGCGGTCAGGCGGTCTCCGCCAGATACGGAATCGTCTGCGGGCCCTCCGGGAGGACGCAGACGCGGGCGTCGGGTCCCGACCGGGCGAGGGCGTCGCGGGTGGCGTCGCCGACGTCGTCGATGGGGGTCAGATGGGCCGCGCGCACCTGCTCGTTGGAGAGGCCGTCGGTCTTGAGCAGCACGTCGGCCCGCTGCTGAATCTGGGCCTGTACCTGCACCTCCCACTGGTCGTGGCGGTTGTGTCCGGGAGCGTTGATCATTTCCAGGAGATCGTCGGGGCCATCGCGCCGGGTGAGGATGTCCAGGTACTCGCCGTGGTCGGGATAGCCGTCGGCGCAGGCCGAGGCGCACACGATGGTCCCCTCCGGCTTCACCACCTGGGCCGCCGCC
This sequence comes from Vicinamibacterales bacterium, assembly GCA_965207615.1. Taxonomy (GTDB): domain Bacteria; phylum Acidobacteriota; class Vicinamibacteria; order Vicinamibacterales; family UBA8438; genus JAJEEA01. The sequence continues at coordinate 3,084,331 of CBDBMZ010000003.1, read as the reverse complement.
GACATGCCCTTCACCGTCTGGTAGAGGTTCTGGTCGAGGGGGTAGCCGCTGTTGGTGGTGACGACGACGTCGAAGGGCCGGTCGAACGCCTGCATCGCGTTGCGCCTGACCACCTCGCGCACCGCCCGGTGCACCGCGAACAGCTCGCCGGCCGCGACGTGGGTGATCCGCCGGTCGCGGTTGATGGCGACGTCGACGCTGAAGTCCACACCGGTGCGGGCGGCGATGGCGCGGATGCCGTCGTGGATGGGGTTGCCCTCGACGACGCCCCAGCGCGCCCGCGGGCTCCCGATCATCTCGGCGTCGTGCAGCCGCATGATCGTCCGGAACCCGGCCAGCCCCGGCGCCACCATCTTCGGGCCGCCGCTGAAGCCCGCGAAGAAGTGCGGCTCGACGAACCCGGTGGTGATGCGGACGTCCGCCTCGACCCAGGTCCGGTTGAGCCAGACGGGGACGCCGCCGTCGACCTCGCCGAGGGACACGAGCTCGGCGTCGTCGAACGCGTCGTGGACGACGATGCGGTTGCGCTCGACGATGTCCGCGCCGAGTATCTCCACCAGCTCGTCCCGGGTCGTCGCCCGGTGGGTGCCGCTCGCGATCATGATCGCGATGCGGTCGACGGGCACGTGCGACAGGGCCTCGAGCACCACCGGCAGAACCGTCGCGCTCGGCATCGGCCGGGTGACGTCGCAGACCGAGATGGCCACGCTCTGGTCGGGGCGCACCCGTTCGCGCAGGGGAGCGCTGTCAATGGGTTGTTCGATCGCCTGCCTGACCGCCCCCGCCTGGTCCGGCAGTCCGTCGACGTAGGTCGGCTCGATGACTGTCGTACGGTCGTCGGGAAACTCGACCGGGAGCCCCGTCCGGCCGTACGCGAGATTGACGATCATGGCAAAGCAGCCCTCTTCCGCCGGATCGTAACATCGGCCCGCCAGACGACTGACGTCTCGCGTGACCATCGGGGGGTGGCCCTCGGATCCCTCGCCGAGGGTAACCCCCCCCGCATGATATGGTTTTCCATATGAAGACGACCCTCAACATCGACGACTCCGTCATGCAGCGCCTGCGCGAAGAGGCGGCCCGCCGCGGGACCACGATGTCCGCTCTCGTCGAGGCGGGTCTCAGGCGGGTGCTGGCCGAGCCGGCCCACGCCGACAGGCCGCCGGCCGGGCTGCCCCCGTTGCCGTCCTGGCACGGCGGGGGAGAGCTCGTCGACATCGCCGACCGCGATGCGCTCTACCGGGCGATGGAAGAAGAGGAATGAAGTGCTGGTGTTCGACGCCAACGTGCTCGTGTACGCGGCCAACGAGGACTCGCCCTTCCACCTGCCGTGCAGGCGGCGGCTTGCGGACGCACGCCGGGATCCGTCCCCGGCGTTCCTGACCTGGAGTGTCTGCTACGAGTTCCTGCGAGTGAGCACGCACCCACGCGTGCTGCAGTCGCCGTGGCGCCCGCGGGAAGCATGTCGCTTCATCGCGGACCTGCTGGCGTCCACCGGTTTCGAGATACTGGTCGCCACACCGCGTCACCCTGCGGTGATAGCCCGAACGATCGACGAGATTCCCGATCTGGGCGGCAACACCATGCACGATCTGCACACGGCCGTCCTGATGCGCGAGCACGGCGTCAGCCGCATATGCACCCGCGATGGGGACTTTCGTCGTTTCCCGTTCCTGACCGTCGTCGACCCGCTCGGTACGTGGTAACGGCGCCGGCGGTCACGAGGTGGCGGCGCTTTGGGGCGGTGGCTGCCGGGTCAGCACCCGCTCCAACTGCGGCGCAGCCTCCTTCGCCCGGTCCGCTATCTCCTCCTCGGAGAGCGTGCTCAGGGGGTGGGTGATGACGACCGGCTCGAGGTCGTCGGCGCCGAGGGCGGCGCGCTGCACCTCGGCCTCCTCGACGAACGCGGCGGTCACGATGACCGCGGTGGGAACGCCGCGCTGCTCGAGCCGGGCCGTGTCGTGCACACTGCACGACGTGCACGACCCTCAATCACCAATGGCGGTGACGACGACGTCGTTCTCGGCCGCGATGCGGTCGAGCAGGTCGTCGGTCGCCTCGCGCGAGAAGCTGTCCTTGACGTAGCGGTTGACGGCGGCCGGCTCGAAGTCGTCGAGGGCGGCGGCGGTGTGCCGCAGCAGCCGCGACGCGTTCCACTTCGAGTTGTCGAGCACCCCCAGGCGCACGCCACGGAGGGTCTCGGGCCGCGGGGCGAGCCGGATCTCGGTGGCGGTGACGGCGCCGCGCGGGTCGAACACGATCTGGCCGGAGGGTAGCGTCTGTCGGCTGTTCATGGTCTGGTCTCCACGGTGTGCTCGGTTTCCGGCTCTGGCGTCCAGACGCCTACAGCTCGCACGTTCCGTCCACGCAGGGCGCGCGCCCGCCCGGCGCGCGGCCGTCGATGGCGCGCAGGACCGGCGACGTCATGTGGCCCCAGCCAGGGAGGAAGGCCGAGAAGCGGCCCGCGTCGCCGCCGGCGACGAAGAGATGGATGTCGTCCGGGGTCGGCACGATGGGGATGCGGGCGCCGGGCCGTCGCCGGTACCACCTCGGCAGGTTGCGGTTGTAGATGCGGCCGTAGCGGCCGCCGAAGCTGATGTCGTCGTAGGTGTTCTCGGTGTGCGACCAGAGGTAGCGCCGCACGTCGCTGCGCGTCCAGCCGCGGGCGGCGATGGTCGCCGCGTGCTCGGGGCCGATGACGACGGCGCACGAGCCGCTGCTGACGGCGTTGTTGTGGCCGATGGTGCTCATGGCCGAGACGATGCTGTCGAGCACCCCCTCGGGGTCGTGGGCCACGTGGTTGGTCACGCTGTGGGGGCCCTCGGCCGCGATGCAGAAGACGGTGCTGTCGTCGGGGCGGTAGCCCTGCTCGACGTGGTACGGCGCCCACGGGCTCGCCTCCTCGTTCTCGGCGATGCAGAACGTGTACTTGCCGGGGTGGCCGAGGGTGCTCTTGTCGAGGTCGCCGGGCTGCGCGCCGCCGACGTTGAGCAGCACGAGCCGGACGGCGCGGCCGATGGTCGCGTTGGCCCGGTTGCCGGAGCCGAAGACGTTGGCCCCGGCGTTCATGCCGATCTCGGTGCGGACGGGGCCGTTGACGACGAGGAGCGGCGCCGCCATGTGGGTCGTGGCCTGCACCCCGTGCAGGTTGAAGTGGGGGCTGCACAGCGCGAGCATCGCGGCCCGGACGAGCGGCGCATAGGCGGGCCGGCAGCCGGCGAGGACGAGGTTGACGGCCAGCACCTCGCGGGTCAGGTTGCCCCACCGCGGAGGGACGCGGGCCTCGACCCGCTCCGGCTCGCCCCCGAGGGCCGCGACCATCGCCTCGACCGATTCCGGGGTCGGGGGGACGACGGGGAGGCCGTCGGTCCAGCCCTGCCGGAAGTACCACTCGACGAGGTCGACGGTGTCGGCCGCCACCTGGGGCGATGCGGACTGCTCGGTGCTCATGTCGTCATAACCGAGGCAGGAAGCCGTCCAGCCCTGCCCGCATTCCTCTAGACGCTGCCGGCGGCTCCTGGCCGTGTGACGATCCGGGCCGATCGCTGCTCACCTCGCGCCGCCCGGGTGCCGACCGGCGGCGGCCGTCGACCAAGTCCGACGTCAGGATCCGGCCACCGTGCGCTCGTCCGCGTCCGGCCCGACTGCCGCCGTTCACAGCCGCAGCCGGACCAGCGTCCGGACCGCGGTGATGAAGTCGCGCCAATTGATCTTCTTCCCGCTCACGTACGAGCGTCCCGAATAGCTTATCGGCACCTCGACGATCTCGATCCCCTGCCTCAGCACCCGGGCCGTCAACTCCGGCTCGACGTCGAAGCGGTCGGCGGCCAGCGGCAGCCGAGCGATGACGTCCCGTTCGAACAGCTTGTAGCACGTCTCCATGTCCGTGAGCGACGCGCCGTAGAGCAGGTTCGTCAGCCGGGTCAGGAAGACGTTGCCCATCCGCTGGGTGAAGAACATCGGCGGCCGCGCGCCCAGGAACCGAGAGCCGTAGACGACCCGGGCGCGCCCATGGACGAGGGGGGCGAGCAGACGAGGGTAGTCCCGCGGGTCGTACTCCAGGTCGCCGTCCTGGATGATGACGTAGTCGCCCGTGACCTTCGCGAGCCCGGTGCGGATCGCCGCTCCCTTGCCCCGGTTGCCGGGGTGGTGCTCGACGCTGACCCAGTCGGGCTGGTCCTCGGCCCAGGCGCCGAGCCACTCCCGGGTGCCGTCGGTGGAGCCGTCGTCGACCACGACGATCTGCCGGTCGAGGTCGAGCTCGAGCGCGAGCACCCGGGACAGCGCCTCGGCGATGGTGGACGCCTCGTTGTAGACGGGGACGATGATCGACAGTCGCAAGGGGATCCGCCGCTGGCCAATCAGGGAAATTCCGTGACGTTCCTCCGCATGCACCTGCGAAGATCGTCCTCTGTCTCGATGATGTAGGTCGTGCGGTAGAGCTCCGGGTGCTTGTTGTAGTCTGCGTAGCCCGAAGGCTCACCCTTGTTGTGCTTGTTGACCACCCAGGATGCCTCTGGTCGCGCGTCGCCCGGATACCGGCCTGACGATCGCGTCGGTACCCCGAGAACTCCGGCGAACGCCTCGTATGTGCATCTGACGCGAGCTCGATTCAGATAGTCGAGAATCAGATCCGGAGAACAGTTCATGCTCAGTCCTTCGTCGGGCGACGCCTGGCAGAACGCCCCATTGGACCGGAGCTCACCAGGTTCGACGAGTTTCGCTCGGCCGCGAATACGGCACGCCGCGAACCTTGCGGCGCAGACGCCTAGTCGTCGAGCCCGAAGGTGTACAGCGTGTTGCCGACGGTCATCGTCACGAACTGCCGGCCGCCGACCGCGTAGCTCATCGGCGAGGCGTTCACCCGGCCGCCGAGGGAGATCTGCCACAGCGGGATGCCGCTCTCCGCGTCGAGGGCGTAGAAGTACCCGTCGACGCTGGCGCTGAACACGAGATCGCCGGCCGTGGCGAGCACGCCGGCTCGGCTGCGCGGCGTCATCGGGAACTCCCAGCGGACGTCGCCGGTGGCCGGGTCGATGGCGCGGATGGCGCTGTGGTAGTGGTCGATGGGCAGCGGGGTCTCGGTGCCCCCGCCCAGGTAGGTGTCGCCTTCGACGTACTCCTCGTCGCGGATGAAGAACAGCGCCTCGCCGTCGAACGCGTTGACGTACAGCAGGCCCGTCCGCGGGCTGTAGGCGGGCGACCACCAGTTGGTGGCGCCGCCCGCGATGGGGGCGACGAGGGTGCCGGTCCGGCTGGGCGACGTGTTGGGCAGCCGGATGGGCCGGCCGTTCGAGTCGAGCCCCTCCGCCCATGTCTGGTGGGCGAACGCCTCGCCGAGCAGGAACTCGCCGGTCACCCGGTCGAGGGTGTAGTAGAACCCGTTGCGGTTGGCCCACAGCATCGCCTGGCGCGGCTCGCCGTCGAGCTCGATGTCGGCGAGGACGGGAATCTGTATCGCGTCCCAGTCGTGGATGTCGTGCGGGGTGAACTGGAAGTACCACGACATCTCGCCGGTGTCGCCGTCGAGGGCGAGGACCGAGTCGGAGTAGAGGTTGTCGCCGGGCCGGACCTCGCCGTTCCAGTCGGGGCCGGGGTTGCCGGTGCCCCAGTACACGAGGTTCAGCTCGGGGTCGTACGACCCGGTGATCCAGGTCGGCGAGCCGCCGGTGCGCCACGAGTCGCCGGCCCACGTGAGGTTGTCGGGGTGGTCGGGCCCGGGAATGGTGTAGGTGCGCCACTCGAGCTCGCCGGTGCGGGCGTCGTAGGCGTCGAGGAAGCCGCGGATGCCGAACTCGCCCCCGGCGATGCCCGTCACCACCCGGTCCTTGACGACGAGGGGGGCGGCGGTCTTGCTGTAGCCGCCGCGGTGGTCGGCGACCTCGCGGTTCCACACCAGACTGCCGGTCCGGGCGTCGATGGCCACGAGGTGGGCGTCGAGGGTGCTCATGAAGAGCAGCTCGTCGAGAATCGCGACGCCCCGGTTGTTGCGCCCGCAGCAGATGCGCAGGTCGTCGGGCAGGGGATGGTCGTAGCGCCAGAACGGCCGGCCGGTGGCGGCGTCCACCGCGACCACGTTGCTCGGCGACTCGGTGATGAACATCACCCCGTCGACGACGAGCGGCGTGGTCTCGGCGCGGTCGAGCTGGGGGATGTGGTGGGCCCACTTCAGCTCGAGGTCGGCGACGTTGCCGCGGTCTATCCGGTCGAGGCGGCTGAATCGCTGGCTGTCGAGGGTGCCGTTGTACATCAGCCAGTTGTGGGGCTCGTCGGCCGCGTTGACCAGCCGCTCCCAGGTGACGGGGGTGAACATGGGGGCTCCCTCGGCGGCCGGGGCCTGGGCGTGGAGCGGCACGGCGGCTGATCCCGTCGCCAGGGCCGCCGCGGTGAGAGCCAGCCTGATGAACCTCGGAGCCGGGCTTTCGGCCATCGCCGATCGCTCGGCCGCCGCGGGCAGGGTCCGTGCCGAGCCTGCGGCTTTGCCGGACAAGGCCGTCGTCCGCGAGCGGGACGAGGTGGGCAGGGTCATGGTTCCCTCCGCAGGGCGTAGCGCGCGGCCGGTCCCGCCTCGGCGACGAGCATTCATCAAGGTGCAAGGCAGGGTCATGGTTCCCTCCGCAGGGGTAGCGCGCGGCCGGTCCCGCCTCGGCGACGAGCATTCATCAGGGTGCGGGGCAGGGTCATCGGTCACTCCGCAGGGAATAGAGGTACGCCACGAGGTCGGTCCGCTCCTGCGCGGTCAGGGTCGCCGCGTAGCCGGGCATGGTGGAGGCCCGGGTCCGCTCGTACGACCAGTCGCCGTACTTGGAGAACGCGCGCAGGTTCTCGTCTGCGTCCATGATGCGGAACGTGAAGGTGTCCTCGCTCATGCGCAGGCCCTCGACGGTCTCGCCGCCGGGGCCGGTCGCGGTGATCGTCCACCAGCGGGGGAGCACGCGGGCGTCGGGGTCGACGAGGTCGCTCTCGAGCTCCGCGGGCGTGCGCCGGTCGCCCACCGACGACAGGTCCGGCCCGAGGCGGCCGCCGTCGCCGTTCACCATGTGGCAGCGCGCGCAGTCCCCCTTGCCGGCGAAGAGCGCCTGACCGGCCGTCGCCGAGCCGCCGGGGTCGACGCCGGCGGGCGCGAGCGAGCGCAGGAACGTGACGAGCTGCCACACCGACTGCTCCGTCGCGTCCGCGCCCAGACCGATCATCGCGGTGCCGTCGATGCCGTCCCGGATGACCTGGAACAGGCCGGCATCGCCCTCGACGCGCTGGAACTGCCCGGTCGACAGGTCCGGTCCGCCCGCCTCGGGGTTCCCGGTGGCGTTGATGCCGTGGCACGCGGCGCACTGTGCGGAGTAGCTCTGCCGGCCCATGCGCACGTCGATCCGGCTCGTGAAGGGGTTCTCCGGTTCCTGCGCCCGCGGCGCCGCCGTCCGCGGGCCGGCGGTTACCGCGATCAGCAGCGCGGTGCCGCCCACGGTCGCGATGCTCGTCCTGCGCATGCGTGATTCTCCTCGGTATCCGCCAATCGACCCGTCGCGACCCCGCGCCGGCGTCCCTTCCCCGGCGCGTCCCGGTCGTTGCCAGTTGCCAGTGCGGCGACGTTCTCTCGCGTATCGCCCGGGGCGTCCCTTCCCCGGCGCGTCCCGGTGGTTGCCAGGGGGGCCGCGGAGAACGCCGGTTCCGTGGCCGCGCTACCTCGCGGACCGCCGTCCCCGTGTGGCCCGCTGGCGAACGGCGCGCCGCCCGCGAATGCCGGAGCATTGCCGCCGCCACGCTCGTTCGCCGTCCACGCCTAGTCGCGGCGCCGCGCCGCGTGCGGGTTCCGGGTGCCGCCGGCCGAAGGCGCGCGAACTCCGGCGAGCCCTGCGCCTCGACACCGGTCATGGGTGCCCAGGGAGGCCGTCCCGTGTCACTGCGTCTCGGGCAGGGCCAGCGCGACCAGCTCGCTCGCCATGTCGTTCCAGCCGACGGCGACGACGATGAACTGGCGGCCGTCGACCATATAGGTCATCGGGGCGCCGGTGGTGCCGCCCGACAGCTCCATCTCCCAGACCACCTCGCCGGTGGCCTTGTCGTAGGCCCGGAACATCTTGCCCCCCGGCCCGTTCCACCACTGGGGCAGGGAGGCGACGCCGGTGTTGCCGCCCTCGCCCAGGAAGACCAGCGACTTGGTGACGAGCACCGAGGCGCGTCCCCCCTGGCCCAGCCACGGCAGGTCGAGGTCGCGCAGGGCGGGGTGGTCGCGCGGGCCCGGCCCGTTGGCGACCTGCCAGGCGATGTCGCCGGCGTGCATGTCGATGGCGGTCAGCCGGCCGTAGGGCGGCTTGAACATCGACAGGCCCCGCGGCCCGATGAGGGGTGTGTACTTCTCGCGCACCAGCCGCACGTCGGCCCGGGGGTGCTCGGACGGCACGAGGGCGACGACGTTCTGGCTGTAGGCGGACGGCACGTAGAGCATGCCGGTCTCGGGGTCGACCCCGGCCCCGCTCCAGCTCGCGCCGCCGGCGGTGCCGGGACTGAAGATGGTGCCCTGCTTGCCGCCCGGCCGCGGGTCGAGCACGATGGGCGCGGTGAACATCGGCCCCCACACGTACTGGTCGAGCAGCTCGACGGCCTCGGCCCGCAGCTCGGGCGTGAAGTCGATGAGGTCGTCCACCGTCACGCCCTGCAGCTCGAACGGCGGCGGCTTCGTGGGGAACGGCTGGATCGGCGAGAGCCGCTCGCCGGGCACGTCCGAGTCGGGGACCGGCCGGTCCTCGATCGGCCACACCGGCTCGCCGGTCACCCGGTCGAAGACGTAGGTGAACGCCTGCTTGCTGGGCTGGGCCACCGCCTTGATCTCGCGCCCGTCGACGGTGATGTCGAGCAGCACCGCCGACGAGGCGAAGTCGTAGTCCCACACCCCGTGGCGGATGGCCTGGAAGTGCCACAGCCGCTCGCCGGTGCGGGAGTCGACGGCGACGAGGCTCTCCGCGAACAGGTTGTCGCCGGGCCGGTGGCCCCCGTAGTAGTCGTTGGTCGGGGTCGACAGCGGCAGGTAGACGATGCCCAGCTCCTCGTCGCCGGTCGGGTGGGCCCACATGTTGGTGTTGCCGCTGTACTCCCACGACGCGCGGTCGTCGACGGGGTCCGCCCCCCACGTCTCCACGCCGAACTCGTTCTCGCGGGGGATGGTGTGGAAAGTCCACACGTGCTCGCCGGTCCGCACGTCGTAGCCGCGGACGTCGCCGCGCGGCGACTCCTTGTTGGCGGTGCGCTGGGCGGTGGTGATGTCCTCGACGAAGGAGCCGATGACGACGACGTCGTTGACGATGATGGGGGCCGAGTTCCAGTAGAAGTCGGGGAAGGGGCGCAGCAGCCCCTCGCGCAGGTCGACCTCGCCGGCCTCGCCGAACCCCGGGTCGCGCTCGCCCGTGCGGGCGTCGAGCGACACCAGCTTGGGGCCGAGGGTCGCGACGACGCGGCGCTCCTCGCCGTCGGTCCACCAGGCGACGCCGCGCGTCTGCCGCACCCGTACCCCGTCGCTCGGCCCGGTGTTCCAGACGACCTCGCCGGTGGTCGGCTCGAGGGCTGCGACGGTGCCCAGCCCGGTGCTGAAGTAGAGCAGGCCGCCCGCCATCAGGGGCGTCGTCTGCGAGGCGACGGGGCCGCGGGCGGTCTCGCCGTTCCGGATGGCGTCGGGAATCACCGGCTGCCGCCACGCGATCTCGAGGTCGGCCACCGTCTCGGCGTCGATCTGGTCCAAGGGCAGGTACTTGGTGCCGGCCTGGTCCGCCGCGTAGGCCGGCCACTCGACCGTCTGACCGGCGGCGGGGAGTGCCGCCGCGGCCAGGGCCACCGTTCCCGCCAGGACCATTGCCCCCGCCCGCACGCCACGATTCGTCCGCTCCGGCATCGCTGTCCTCCTGGAATCGGCGCCAGTCTACCGCACTTGCGGCGCCGGCAGCCCGTGGTGGGAGCGCCGCGTGGCGCCGCGCCCGGAGGGCGCTGACAGCTCGCTGAGCTCGTCGGCGCGGGCTGGCGGGCGCCCGCGGGCAGAGAGCGCCCTCGCGTGACAGGCGCGACCGGGGGCATATCGGGCATCCTGCCACCGCGGACTGCAAACAGTCCGTCCGGGCAACGCGGCCACGCGGGTGCATTGCCGGTCGAATGCAGGGCGACTTCCGCCGCGGTGCTCGCAGCCCTCGCGGCAGAAGCCCGGGGGCTTCGGCGAGCCGCCGCGAGTCGCCAGGGCCGTCCGCCAGGATGCGATTTATGAATCGTCGATTCAAAATATCATGATAATTTGAAGTTAATGTTCGAACGACGCCTCAACCTCCCCGCCCCCGGCCTGGAGACCTTCTTTCTGTGGGGTCCCCGCCAGACCGGCAAGAGCACCCTCCTGAGACGGCGCTACCCGGACGGACGCTGGATCGATCTGCTGAAGGCCGACGAGTTCAGGCGCTACGCCGTCAATCCCGAGCTCCTCCGCGAGGAGATCGATGCCGGCCGGCCGCAGCCCGGGCGTCAGATCGTCATCGACGAGGTCCAGAGGGCGCCGGCGCTGCTGGACGAGGTGCACTGGCTGATCGAGAACCGCGGGCTGCACTTCGCCCTGTGCGGTTCGAGCGCGCGGAAGGTGAAGCGCGGCGGCGCCAACCTGCTGGGCGGCCGGGCGGTTCGATACCGGATGCACGGGCTGACGGCGGCCGAGATCGGGCGCGGTTTCGACCTGACCCGCCTGCTCAACCACGGCTACCTGCCAAGGATGTACGAGGCGCGCCGGCCGGGCCGCCTGCTCGACGCCTACGTCGCCGACTACCTGAAGGAGGAGGTCGCGGCTGAAGGGCTGGTGCGCAACCTGCCGGCGTTCGCGGGGTTCCTCGACGCGGCGGCGCTGGGAGACGGGGGCGTGGTCAACTGCTCGAACGTCGCCCGCGAGTGCGGCGTGTCGAGCCACACCGTGAAGGGCTACTTTGGCATCCTGGAGGACACGTTGCTGGGGCGGTGGCTGCCGGCCTGGCGGCAGCGCGCGCGGCGCCGGACGATCGGGGCGCCGAAGTTCTACTTCGCGGACGTCGGCGTGGTAAACCGGCTCGCGCGCCGGGGCGAGCTGTCACCCGGCGCGGAGCTCTACGGCCGGGCGTTCGAGAACTGGGTCTTCCACGAGCTGTCCGCCTGCCTCGACTATCGGGAGCTCGACCTCGAGCTGGCGTACTGGCGGCTTGCCGGCGGCACCGAGGTCGACTTCGTGATCGGCGACCTGCGGCTCGCCCTCGAAGCGAAGGCCAGCCCCCGCATCACGCGGGACCACCTGAAGGGGCTGCGGAGCCTCGCCGTCGATCACCCCGGCGTCCGCCGGCGGGCGGTCGTCTGTCTCGAACCGCGCCCGCGGCGGACCCCCGACGGCATCGACGTCCTTCCGGCCGAGGCCTTCGTGCGCCAGCTCTGGCAGGGCGATCTGCTGTAGCGTTCCGGCGTGCATCCGCGCCCCGGGCCGCGATTGACACCGGTCCGTTTCCCCCGGATACTACGGCGATCCATAGAAGCATGCCTGGACAGCGATCCGTTTCGTTGCTCGTGTGCCTGGCGCTCGCCCTGGCCGCAGCCGGCATCGGCGGCGCCCTGCCCGTCCTGGCGGCCGAGCCGTCGGCTGGGCAGCCCGGCCCGTCCGGCGGCTGGCAGCGGGAGTTGCTGGACCGCTACTGCGTGACCTGCCACAACGGCCGGATGCGCACGGCGGGGCTGGCCCTCGACGAGCACGACGTGGCGGCGGTGGCGGCGGCGCCGGCGGTGTGGGAGACGGTGGTCCGGAAGCTGCGGGCCGGGGCCATGCCGCCGTCGCCGCGGCCGCGGCCGGACGCGGCGGCCTACGACCGGTTCGTGGGCTGGCTGGAGGCCGAGCTGGACCGGCACGCCGCCGCCAACCCCGACCCCGGCCGCACCGAGGCGTTCCACCGCCTGAACCGGACCGAGTACCACCACGCGGTGCGCGACCTCCTCGACCTGGAGATCGACGTCGCCGAGCTGCTGCCGGCCGACGGCGCGAGCTACGGCTTCGACAACATCGCGGGGGTGCTCGGGGTCTCGCCGACCCTGCTCGAGCGCTACCTCGCGGCGGCGCGCAAGATTGCCCGGGTGGCGGTCGGACGGCCCGCGCCCTCGGCCACCGCCGAGGTGTTCCGGCTCGCGAGCGATCTGCCGCAGGACGACTGGGTGGCGGGCATGCCGTTCGGCACCCGCGGTGGCGGCGCGTTCCGGCACACGTTCCCCGAGGATGCGGAGTACGACTTCCGCGTCACGCTCGCCCGCAACGCCGGCGACAACCTCGCCGTCTTCGAGGTGCCGCACACGGTGGAGGTGAGCCTGGACGGCGTGCTGGTGCGGACCTTCACCGTCGGCGGGCCGCCGCCCGACGCGCCGCGCGACAGCGACGAGCGCCGCGCCTGGCGCGACCGGCAGCGGAACATCGATCGCGACTGGGAGTTCCGGCTGCCGGTCGGGGCGGGGCCGCGCGAGCTGCGGGTGACGTTCGTGCGGAAGACGGCGGCGTATCCCGAGACATTGCGCCAGCCCTATCTGCGGCCGTACACCAGCATCACCGGCGGCGACACCCGGGTGCAGCCGTACCTGGGCAGCGTCACGGTCACCGGGCCGTTCGCGGCCGCGGGAGGGCCCCCGGCCGGCGGTGACGCGCCGACAGCGGGGGACGGTGCCCCCCCGGCGGTTGGCGGCGCCCCGGCGGCGGCTGACGGCGGCGACGCCCCGACAGCGGTTGACGCCGGCTCCCCCTCCCGCGGCGGCGACCCGGCCGCGGCCCGCGGCGGCCCCCGGGCCGGTAGCGGCGCCCCGACCGCGGCCCGCGGCGGCTCCCCGGCGGAGGAGACGCCGAGCCGCCGGCGCATCTTCGCGTGCCGTCCCGCCGCCGACGCGGGGCAGGCGGAAGAGACCGCGTGCGCGCGCCGCATCGTGTCGACCCTCGCGCGCCGCGCCTACCGGCGCCCCGTCACCGCGGCCGACCTCGACGTCCTCCTCGGGTTCTACGACGAGGGCCGCCGCGAGGGCGGCTTCGATGCCGGCATCGAGATGGCCCTGCGGTGGTTGCTCGCGAGCCCCGAGTTCGTGCTGCGGGTCGAGCGCGACCCGGCCGGGGTCGCGGCGGGGGAGAGCTACGCCGTCAGCGACCTCGAACTGGCGTCCCGACTGTCCTTCTTCTTGTGGAGCAGCATCCCCGACGACGAGCTGCTCGACCTCGCCGGGGCGGGCCGGCTGCGCGAGCCGGCGGTGCTCGAGGCGCAGGCGCGGCGCATGCTCGCCGACGAGCGGTCGCGCGCGCTCGTCACGAGCTTCGCGAGCCAGTGGCTCTACCTGCGCAACGTCCCGGCCGTGGTGCCCGACGAGGACCGGTTCCCGGACGTCGGCGAGGGGCTGCGGCAGGCGATGCGGCGCGAGACGGAGCTGCTCGTCGAGAGCGTCTTCCGCGAGGACGGCAACGTCGTCGACCTGCTGACCGCCGACTACACCTTCGTCAACGAGCGGCTCGCGCGCCACTACGGCATGCCGGGCGTCTACGGCAGCCACTTCCGGCGGGTCCCCGTGGCGCACGAGGCCCGGCGGGGGCTGCTCGGCCACGCCAGCATCCTGTCGGTCACGTCGTACCCGAACCGGACGTCGCCGGTGCTGCGCGGCAAGTGGGTGCTCGAGAACCTGCTGGGGACGCCCCCCGCCCTGCCGCCGCCGGACGTACCGGCCCTGGAGGAGACGACGGGCACGGGCGAGGCGCTCTCGATGCGCGAGGCGACCGAGCGCCACCGCGCGAACCCCGTCTGCGCGAGCTGCCACCGGCTGATGGACCCGCCGGGGTTCGCCCTCGAGCAGTTCGACGCGGTCGGGCGTTTCCGCACCCGCAGCGCCGCCGGCACGCCCATCGACGCCACCGGCGAGCTGCCCGACGGCACCCGCTTCGACGGGGCGGCGGGGCTGCGCGAGGCCCTTGCGGGCCGGCCCGAGCGGTTCGTCGGCACCCTGACCGAGAAGCTGCTGATCTACGCGCTCGGGCGCGGCCTCGAGCACTACGACGCCCCGGCGGTGCGCGCCATCACCCGCGCCGCCGCCGAGGACGGCTACCGGTTCTCGTCGCTCGTCGTCGGCATCGTCGAGAGCGCGCCGTTCAGGATGAGGAGAGCGGAATCATGATCATCACCCGAAAGACGCTGCCGCGGCGCACGTTCCTGCGCGGGGCGGGGGCGGCGCTGGCCCTCCCGATGCTCGACGCGATGACCCCGGCGCTGGCCGGCGTGGGCGTGCGCGCGGCCGAGCCGGTGCGCCGCCTCGGGTGGGTGTACCTGCCCAACGGCATGGCGATGGAGTCGTGGACGCCGCCGGCGAGGACGGCCCTGGAGCTGTCGCCGACGCTGCGTCCCCTCGACCCGTTCCGCGACCGCATGGTGGTGCTGAGCGGCCTCGCGCAGGGTCAGGCCGAGGCGCTCGGCGACGGCAACGGCGAGCACACCCGGGCCACCGCGACGTGGCTCAACGGCGTCCACCCCAAGGAGACGGAGGGGGCCGACGTGCGGGCGGGGATGACCGCCGACCAGGTCGCGGCCGCGCAGCTCGGCCGGACGACGCCGCTGCCGTCGCTCGAGCTCGCCATCGACCGCGACTTCCTCGTCGGCAACTGCGAGAACGGCTACAGTTGCATCTACATGAACACCATCGCGTGGCGCGACCCCACGACGCCGCTGCCGATGGAGAACAACCCGCGCGTCGTCTTCGAGCGGCTCTTCGGCGAGGGCGGCTCGACGGCCGAGCGGCGCGCGCAGTTCCGCAAGGACCGCAGCATCCTCGACGCCATCGGCGCGGACTTGGCGCGCCTCGAGCGCGAGGTCGGGGCCGGCGACCGCGCGCGGGTCGCGCAGTACCTCGACGCGGTGCGCGCCATCGAGCGGCGCATCCAGCTCTCGGAGCAGAGCGACACCGAGCTGCCCGAGCTCGCCCGGCCCGTCGGCGTCCCCGAGTCCTACGCCGAGCACGTCGGGCTGATGTTCGACCTGACGGCGCTGGCCTGGCAGGCCGACATCACCCGCGTCTTCACCTTCATGCTGGGGCGCGAGCTGAACGGCCGCGCCTATCCCGAGGTGGGCATCCCCGAGTCGCACCACGGCATCTCGCACCATCGCTACGACCCGTTGAAGCTGGCCCAGCTTGCGAAGATCAACACCTACCACGTGTCGCTCTTCCGCGGCTTCCTCGAGACCCTGGCGTCGACCCCGGACGGCGACGGCTCGCTGCTCGACAACTCGCTGCTGCTCTACGGCGCGTCGCTCAGCGACAGCAACAAGCACCTGCACTACGACCTGCCGCTGATGCTCGTCGGCGGCAGCGGCGGGCAGTTGAAGGGCGGGCGGCACCTGCGCTATCCGCGGGACACGCCGATGACGAACCTGCTCGTCAGCCAGCTCGACAAGGCGGGGGTGCGGCTCGACGACGGGATTGGTGACAGCACGGGGCGGCTGCGCGAGCTGGCGCCGCTGGCCGACGTGTAGATCGATGCCGGCGGCCTGTTCGTAGCGGTGAGGGACAAAGGGCGCCCTCGAAAGGGCTCGGCGCCGGGGTCTTGCGGCCCGGGCGTCGACGGTCGTCAATCGGCGGTGGGGGTGGCGACCTTGATGGCGTCGATGACGAGGGCGCGCAACTCGCGGATTTCCGCACGCAGTTCGCGACGCAAGTCATCGATGCGAGCGTTCACCGCGTCGAAACGGGCATTCACATTGGCGGTCAGCGCATCCACGCGGGCGTTCACGTCGCCGATGCGGGCGTTCACGTCGTCGAAACGAGTGTTCACGCCGTCGAAACGGGCGTTCATGTCGCCGATGCGGGCGTTCATGTCGCCGATGCGGGCGTTCGTCGAGCACGACGTACCGATGATGGTCCCGCAGAGGGCGGCAACCGCCAGCAGGATCGTGATGCGGTCGGCGCGACTCATCCAGCCATCGTAGCACTGATCTCGGGGGCGGTCGGGCGACGAATGATGAACAGCGATTCCGGAATCGCGGCCAGGGTGCAGGCACGGTGCGCCGCGGGTGTTATCGTCGTGGCGCTCGGCTGGGCGGGAGCGTCTGCGGCACAGCCGGCAGACGATGCGGCGCCGCTGCACCGGGCCGCGCACGCCGGTGACGCGGCGGCGGTCGCCGAGTTGCTGGATGCCGGCGGCGCGGCCGACGCCGCGACGCGTCACGGGGTGACGCCGCTGGCGCTCGCGTCGGCCGGGGGCCATGGCGCCGTCGTGGAGGCGCTGCTCGCGGCCGGGGCCGACGCGAACCGGGCGTCGCCGGAGGGCGAGACGCCGCTGATGGCGGCGGCGCGGACCGGCCTCGTCGACAGCGTCGAGGCATTGCTGCGGCACGGGGCTGCGGCGGGCGTCGACGCCCGGGAGGGGTGGCGCGGGCAGACCGCGCTGATGTGGGCGTCGGCCGAGGGCCACGCGGCGGTCGTGGCCCCGCTGGTGGCCGCCGGGGCCGCCGTCGACGCCCGCTCCGACGGCGGGTTCACGCCGCTCGCGTTCGCTGTCCGTGCGGGCCACGGCGCCGCCATCGAGGCGTTGCTCGCGGCCGGGGCCGACATCGACCTCGCTCTCCCCGACGGCACCAGCCCCCTCCACCTGGCGGTCATCAACGCGCGCTACGACGTGGCGATGCAGCTCCTGGGGCACGGCGCCGACGCGGCCGCCGAGGGGCCGGGGTGGACCCCGCTCCACCAGCTCGTCTGGACCCGCCGGCCCAACCGGCACTACAACAACCCCGCCGCGTTCCCCACCGGCACCGTCACCGACCTCGAGCTGGCCCGCGGCCTGGTCGCCCACGGCGCCGACGTCGACGCCCGCCAGACGGCGGAGCCGCGCGACGGCTACCGCAACCAGCTCAACCGCACCGGCGCGACCCCGTTCCTCCTCGCGGCCAAGGCCGTCGACCTCGACATGATGCGCCTGCTGCTCGATCTCGGCGCCGACCCGATCACGGCGAACGAGGACGGCACCACCGGGCTCCTCGTGGCGGCCGGCGTCGGCATCTGGTCGTCGAGCGAGAGCCCCGGCAGCGCCGAGGAGGCCCTGGAGGCGGTGAAGCTGATGGTGGCGCTCGGCGACTCGGTCACGACCATCGACGCCAACGGCGACGCCGCCCTCCACGGCGCGGTCATGCGCGGCTCGCCCGAGCTCGTCCTCTACCTGCTCGATCACGGCGCCGCGCTCAACCCCGTCAACGAGCGGGGCTGGACCCCCCTGACCATCGCCCAGGGCATCTTCTACGCCAACCTCGGGCGGCGCTGGCCCGACATGGAGGCGCTGCTCCTCGGCCTCGGCGCCACCTCGCCCACCGCCCCCGAGCCTCCGCGGTGAGGGCGGCCCCCGTGCCCGTCATTCCGTTGCCGCGTGACCGCCCGCTGCCGGCGGCGCTGGGCCTGGTGGCGTCGCGCTCGCTGCAGGTCGCGGCGGCGGTGCTCGTGGTCGTCGTCCCGTTCGGCTACGCGATCACCGAGGCTCACAACTACGTGCTGATGGGGGCCGGCTGCGGCGTGGCGGTCGGCGTGGGGCTCTGCCTGCGGATGGGCGAGGGCAACGGCCGGTCGACCGGCATCCTCGTGGGGTCGCTGCTCGGCGCGGTCATGGCCCTGATCGGCGGCGGCCAGGACTTCGCGTACGGAGCCGGGGTCTACGTTCCGCCGATCTTCGGGCTGGGGGTGGGCCTGCTGGACGGGCTGGGGGCGCAGCGCGTACGGACCTACCGCGAGGCGACCATCGAGTCGCTGGTGATGAGCGTGCTGCTGGCCCTCGGCGTGCTGCCGGCCCTCGGACCCGCGGGGGCGTTGGCCGCCCTCGTCCTGATGCCGACGGTCGCGCTCATCGTGGGCTTCCTCAGCCGGAACGCGGCCGGACGGCGCTACTCCCGTCCGCCCGCCCTGTTGCTCGCCGGTTCGCTGGGCGTCTACGTCTCGCTCTTCGCCATCGAGCTCCTCTCCCGGGTGCCCGTCCCCGTCGCGGAGGTCTTCGTCGGACTCGGGATAATCGCCATGGCGCAGTTCGCCATTCCGACCGTCATGTTTCTCTGCGGCCGCTTTGCCGCCGCGTGGCTCGAGCCCCGCCTCCGCGTGTACTCGCAGCTCGCCGAGTACCTGCGGGTGATGTGGATCCCGATCGGCGGCTTCGCGGCCGGCTACCTCGCCATCATCCTCGTGTTCGCCGGTTTCTGCGGCATGCTGGAGCGCTTCGCGCCGGGCTCGTTCACCGGCGCGTCGGCGGCGGGCATCGGCGACTGGATATCGTTCTCCTTCTTTTCGGCCGTCGTTCCGGACTACACCGGCATCGCCCCGGCCACCGGGCCCGCGCGGATGCTCGTCGGCCTCCAGCTCGTCCTGTCGGTCGGCTGGGCGCTCGTCGTCTTCGCCGCCGTGATGTCGTCCATCCAGCCCCAGCTCGACCGCATCGCGCGGCGCGGCGGGGAACCCCACCCGTAAGCGAGGGCGGCCAGTCCGGCCGGTCGATACCGGAGAGCGAAGCCTCAATCTGTGTCCGTATGGTACACTGGCTTGTTCCAAACGAGAGGATCCCCGGTGACGACAACAGCGGCAGCAAGATCGGGCGGCCGGGAGCTGCGGGCGCCGACGCTGGCGGAGATCCGCGCCGGCCTTCCCGCCAGCTTTCTGGATCGCCTGAAGGGCGCCCTCGAGGTGACGGAGACGCAACTGGCGAGCGTCGTCGGCATTCCGCGCCAGACGCTGGTCCGGCGCCGAAGCCAGGGAGTGCTCCGACGGGACGAGGGCGACCGGGCGGCCACGGTGGCCCGGGTGTTCGACCGGGCGCTGTCGTACTTCGACGGCGACCGGCGGCACGCCCTCGAGTGGCTCAAGCATCCCAATCCCGCTCTGGGTGGAGACACGCCGCTGGATCGCGCGGACACCGCCACCGGCGCCGAGGACGTCATCGATCTCATCGGCCGTTTGGAGCACGGCGTCCCGTCGTGAAGGTGTGGCGCATCGCCAAGTCGATGCATGCGGCCAGCGTGGAGGACATGCTGAGCGGCGAAGGCGCGGCCCGTTACGGCGGCAGATGGAATCCCAGGGGGATGCCGGCCGTCTACTGCAGCGAGAAACTCGTCGCTGGCGGCCCTGGAGGTGCTCGTCAATCTGGCCCGGCCGTCCACGTTCCCCAGCTACCGCGTCCTGGACCTCGACGTCCCCGATGGAGCGATCTTCACGCCCTCCGAGCCCGTCGGCGATACCCGGCAGGCGGGTGCCGAGCTGCTCCGGACGCATCTCGCGCTCGCGGCTCCGAGCGCCGTGAACCCGCTTGAACGCAACGTCGTGATCAGTCCGGCCCACCCCGACTTCGATCGCGTTGTTCCCGGCGTGATCCGGCCGTTCGTGTTCGACCGCAGGCTGGCCGTGTGAAGGACCGCCGTCACGTGTCGTGGTGATGCCGGCCCGCGGTGCCGGCAGAGTCCTCGTAGGCGTCGTCAGTTGGGCTCGCCTCGTTCGAGCGGTGGCCCGCGTGCCGCGGGCGGAGGAGCCCTATCCCGGCTGCGGCGGGGTGTGGACGATCTCGTACTTGATGCCCTCGGGGTCCTTGAAGAACAGCGCGTAGTAGCCCGGCGGCACGTACTCCGGGAACTCCCGGGGCGGGATCACGATCGTGGCGCCGATCTCCTTCAGCTCGAGGTGCAGCCGGTCGACGTCGGCGCGCGACGCCGCCCTGAACGCGAGGTGATGCAGCGCGCCGGGCCTGCGGCGGTTGACGGCATCGCCCCGGAACGCGCTCCTCGGCGAGTTGATGGCGAAGCCCAGCCGCGGATGCAGGTACTCCACGACGTGCAGCTCGTGGTCTTCCAGCACGGCGCTGTTCCTGCGCTCGAGGTCGAAGCCCAGGAGCGGAAGCAGCTTGTCGTAGAACGGCACCGCGACCCTCATGTCCTTAACGGTGATCTCGATGTGGTCGATAATCGGCTCCATGCCGCGTTCCCTCTGCCGCCGGCCTGCGGTCATCAATCCGGTCCAGGCTCGTTCCCGATGCGTGCGATCGCGGTCGTCGCCGCCAGGCCGGAGAGCATGAGGGCGAGCGCGACGCCGACCTGGCCGGCCGAGGGGGCGAAACGGGCGAGCGGCCAGTCGGCCGGGTCGAGGCCGGGGAGCGACGCCTCGGTGACGACCTGTCCCCGCACGATCGACCCCATCGGCGGCTCGACCGGCTGCTGGAAGGGCCAGAGCCCGGCCACGGCGCCGAGCAGGAGCCCGAGCAGGGCGCCGAGTGTCGCCTGGCGGTACCGGTCGAGCAGCCAGCGCAGCAGGTTGGAGACGCCCACGATGCCGGCGGCGACGCCGAGGCCGACCGGCAGGAGGAGCGCCGAGGCGTCGAGCAGCCGCGGGGTGTCCACTTCGAGCAGCCCCGCCCTCAGCGTGTCCACCGCGCCGAGAATCGTCTCGTACTGGCCGAGCAGCAGCAGCAGGTAGCCCCCGCTGACGCCGGGCAGGATCATCGCCGAGGCGCCGGCGAGGCCCGACAGGAAGAGCAGGGCCCCGCTCGCCTCGCCGCTGGCGCTCCCGGCGGCGAGCCCGAGCTGCATGAGCAGCATCAGGAGAACGGCGCCGGCGCCGGCGGCGTAGACGGCCGGGGTGGCGGGCCGGGCGAGCCGCCACACGAGGGGCACGCCCCCGAGGGTGAGCCCGATGAACAGGCTGTACATGGCCCAGCGCTGGTCGATGACGAGGCTGCGCATGGGTCCCGCGAGGAGCAGGATCGCCAGGGCCGCCGCCCCGCCGACGGCGGCCAGCAGCGCCAGAGTGCGCCGGTCGAAGCGGAAGGTGGTGGCGTCGGCGATCGCGGCGATGAACGCGGGGTAGACGCCGGCCGCGAGCAGCATGGTGCCGCCGCTGATGCCGGGGACGAGATTGGCGAGGCCCATGAGGGCCCCGCCGATCGCGCCGCGAATCGTGAGGGACGGGAGGGAGCCGGCGGCGGCCGGCTCCCCGGTATCGGCGGTCATCGGAGGAGTGGCGGCCATCGGAACGCCGGCGAGGCCGGCGGCCTGCGCCGCTGCGACGTGTCGCCGGCGGTCATCGTGGGGCTGGCCGCGGCTCCGGACCGGCGGCCCCCGTGGCACGGCCCGACAGCGGCGGCTGGTTCTCGGAAACCGCGCCGCCGGCTGCGGCATGAGAATGCCGCGGGTCGGAGCCCCTGGCCGTTCGCGCCTACTGGCCGCCCTCGGCCGCCGCCCGATCGTCTGCCCGCGCCCCGGCCAGGATGCCCTCCATCGAGTAGTTCCCCTCGTGGCAGGCGTACTCGAACAGCGGGACGTCGGTGCGCTGCATCGGCATCGACGCCGTCCACGGGGTCGCCCACGTGTCGGGGTCGGTCACCGTGAACGTGTACTCGAGGGTGTCGTCGTCGAGGCGGGTGAACCGCTCCACCAGGGTGAAGCTGTCGCTCGACGCCACGCCGGAGCCCCCCGAGGTCAGGGGGATCCACTGGCGCTGGTCGTTGAAGTTCGCCGACTCGATAACCAGGGTGTCGCCCTCCCAGTAGCCGCGCGAGTCGCCCGTCCACAGGCGGATGCCGTCGTCGAGGACGGGTCGCCCGTCGAGGGGCACGATGCGCGATGTGTGCACCATCTCGGTGTGGATGACCACGAGGTCGGGGGTCTGGAAGAGCTGCATGTTCTGGTTGTAGGCGAGCGGCGTGATGGGGGGGCCGGCGTTGAACCCCACGATGCACCGGTCGGACGTGTTGCGGTCCGTGTAGGTGTCGGCGGGGTGCTCGGCCATGTGCGCCCGCCGCGCCTCGGCGCGCTCGGCGCCGACCTCGGACAGCTCGGGGAAGCGCCCGTTCGGGGGATCGGTGATGAGCGACGTGCGCCGCGTCTCGATCGGACTCGTGCCCCGGTCCATCCAGAAGTTGTTGTAGGCGCCGACGTTGCCGCCGACCTCGGTCCTCTGCGCCTCGCGCTCCCACAGCTCGATGTCGCGCTCGACCGCCTCCTGCTCGAGGGTCGCGGCCTCCTCCGGCGTGTAGAACGCCTGGTCGCCCAGGTCTTCCGGCCGCTCCAGCGGGGTGATGGTGCGGAAGTCCCAGATGCCCTGCAGATCCGGCGCCCCCCACGGGGTCCGGGGCGCGTCCTGGGCCGCCACCGGGGCCGCGGTCAGCCCCGCGATGGCGATCACGGCGAACGCCGCGACGAGAGAACGATTGGTCATTGCATTCACCTCCAAGTGTCCCGGTCGTCGTTCCGTACCTGTCAATCATCGATCCGGAGGGCGGTTGCGCGCAAGGAGGGACGGCCAACCGGCGTCGCCAACCTTCGAATGGGCGACGCACCGGGGGCTGGCGGTGACCTTGACACCCATGCGGACGGCGCCGATCATGGCGGCACGGCGCCCGGGAACCGCGCCGGGGGCGAGCCGAGCGCGCCTTCTGCTGGAGTGAACGGCGCCGGGTCGCGGAGTCGAGGAGTGGTGTGATGCAGATTCAGTCTCGGACTTCACGCTGGGTTCCGGGGATTGTGGCGGCGGCCCTGGCTCTGGCGGCGCCGACAGGCGCGGCGGCCCAGCCCGCGGACGAGTTCGTGCCCGTCACCGACGCCATGCTCCACGATCCGGCGCCCGGGGACTGGCTGACGTGGCGCCGCACCCTCGACGGGTGGGGCTACAGCCCGCTGGACCAGATCGACCGGGGCAACGTGGCGCGGCTCCGCATGGTGTGGTCGCGCGGCCTCGCGGCGGGACGGCAGGAGGGCACGCCGCTCGCCTACCGCGGCGTGCTGTACATGCCGCAGTCGAGCGACGTCATCGAGGCCATCGACGCGGTGACCGGCGACCTGATCTGGCAGCACCGCCGGAACCTGCCCGACGACGTCTACGACTTCGTCGGCGGCAACGCCCGCAACAACCGGAACATCGCCATCTACGACCGGTTCATCGTCAACACCAGCGACGACGACTACTTCTTCGGGCTCGACGCCGAGACCGGCGAGATCGCCTGGGAGACCCGGATCTTCGACTACCAGGAGACGCCGGCCGGGCACAGCTCGGGCCCCATCATCGCCGACGGCCGGGCCATTTCCGGCCGGAGCTGCCGGCCCCAGGGCGGGCCCGAGTCGTGCGTCATCGTGGCCCACGACGCGCGGACCGGCGAGGAGCTCTGGCGGCGGCGGACGGTGCCGGCGCCGGGCGAGCCCGGCGACGAGACGTGGGGCGACGTGCCCTACGAGGAGCGCGTGCACGTCGGCACGTGGATGCCGGCGAGCTACGACCCCGAGCTGCGGCTCATCTACCAGGGGACCTCGGTGACCTCGCCGGCCCCGAAGTTCATGCTGGGCGGGGTCGACCTGACGCACCTCTACCACAACTCGACGCTGGCCATCGACGTCGAGACCGGCGAGATCCGCTGGTACTACCAGCACCTGAACGACCACTGGGACCTCGACCATCCCTTCGAGCGCATCCTCGTCGACACCGCGGTGGCGCCCGACCCGTCGGAGGTGAGCTGGATCAACCCGCGCATCCAGCCGGGCGAGACGCGCCGGGTGGTGACAGGCATCCCCGGCAAGACCGGCGTGGTCTACACCCTCGACCGCGAGACCGGCGAGTTCCTGTGGGCCACGCCCACCGTCGCCCAGAACGTCATCAGCGGCATCGACGGGGCCACGGGGGCGGTGACGGAGAACGCCGAGGTGGTGTTCACCGCGGTGGGGCAGCAGGTCTTCGCGTGCCCCACGTGGAACGGCGGCAAGGACTGGGAGGCGGGCGCCTACAGCCCGCTGACGAACACCATGTACATGCCGCTGCGCAACACCTGCGCGCGCATGCTGGCGACGACCACGTTCCCCGACGACACCCCCGCCGCGCGCACCGAGAGCCGCTCGCGCACCTACGCCATCGCCTACCGCCACCAGCTCGCACCGGGCAACGAGAACGCGGGCACGGTGCGCGCGATCTCGGCCGAGACCGGCGAGACCCTGTGGCTCCACGAGCAGCGCGCGGCGACCATGTCGATGGTGGCGACGGGCGGAGGGCTCGTCTTCGGCGGCGACGTCGCGGGGCGGTTCCGCGCCTTCGACCAGGAGACCGGTGAGGTGCTGTGGGAGATGGCCCTCGGCTCGCCGGTGAGCGGCTTCCCCATCAGTTTTGCCGTCGACGGCCGGCAGTACATCGCGGTCGGCACCGGCGCCGGGGGGACGGCGTCGCACTTCAGCGCCCTGACGCCGGAGATCCGGCCCGCGTCAGGCAATACGCTCTACGTGTTCGCCCTGCCGGACGCGGAGTGATTGCGACTCGCGGCAGGGCCGGCTCAGGCCCGGCCTGCGGCGATGTCGCGCACCGCGGTCAACGCGCGGTCGATGTCCGCGCGCGAGACGTCGAGGTGGGTGACGGCGCGGATCGCGCCGCCGGCGCCGCTCATCCGTACCCCGAGCGCGCCGAGGCGGTCGAGGAACTCCCGGTTGCTCAGGCTCAGCCCGGACGCGTCGAAGAACACCATGTTGGTGTCCGGGGCCGATGTGCGGACATCGATGCCGTCGATCCCGGCCAGCCCGCGGGCGAGGCGGCGCGCGTTCTCGTGGTCCTCGGTGAGGCGGTCGACGTGGTGGTCGAGGGCGTACAGGCATCCCGCGGCGGCGATGCCCGCCTGCCGCATGGCGCCCCCGAAGAGCTGCTTGTAGCGGCGGGCGCTTGCGATGAACTCGGCCGTTCCCGCCAGCACGGCGCCGATGGGGGCGCCGAGTCCCTTGGTGAAGTCGAGCCAGACGCTGTCCACGCGCTCCGCGACGGTGGCGGCGGCGATGCCGAGGGCGGTGCAGGCGTTCAGCAGCCGGGCGCCGTCCATGTGCATGGGCATGCTCCGTGCGCGCGCGCAGGAGGCAACGCCGTCGAGCGCCTCCAGCGACCACACTGCGCCGCCGCCGAAGTTGTGGGTCTGCTCGACGCACACGACGCCGACGGGCTGGCCGTAGGGCTCGGGCACCGCGACGACCCGGTTCATCGCGGCCTCCAGCTCGGACGCGGTGAAGATGCCCCGTTCGGTGCGAATCCCCTCCACGATGACGCCGGAGGCGAGGGCGGCCCCGCCCGACTCGGCCCGGATGACGTGGGCCATCCAGTCGGCGACGAGGGCGTCCCCCGGCCGGGTGTGGGTCTTCACGGCCACGAGGTTGCACATCGTGCCGGTGGGCAGCCACAGGGCCGCTTCCTTGCCGAGGAGCCCGGCGACGCGTTCCTGCAGCCGGATGACGGTGGGGTCTTCTCCCTTCTGCTCGTCCCCGACCTCGGCGGCGGCGATGGCCGCGCGCATGCCGGGCGTCGGCCGGGTCTCGGTGTCGCTGAAGAGGGAGATGACGGGATCCGGCATGGCGTGGCGTCCTCGGGCGGCCGCCCCGGGCGGCGGCAAACGGCAATCGTGTTTGGGGTCCGGTCGGTGCGCGGGGCAGCGGTGGTCCGGTCAGCGGATTCCGGCCACCACGTCGGAGGTCGGGAGCCGAGCCGTGATCTTGGCTGCGGGTGCGGATCGGTCGAGTCGCCGCGGGCTGCGGACCGGCGCATTCGGGTTCACCTCAGTCCGAGCACCTCTTCCATCACGAGCCGCGGACCACGGTCGTGGTCGCGCACGATGCGGCTCTCGTTGTCGAAGAGCATCGCCTGCCGGGTGTCACGGGCATAGGCCGGCCAGTGCGGCAGGTCCGGCGCGTCGGGGTTCCCGGTGCGGGCGAACGCTGTCCACGCCGCGCTCATCCGGCCGGCGAGTTCGCGCGCGGACGGCGATCCGGGCAGGTCGAACAGCCGGGTCTCGGTGTGGTCGACGTTGTCGAAGACGAAACGGATCTCGAGGGCGTGGGGCGTCTTCATCTCGCCCCCCATGTCCCAGTCGAAGCGGTAGAGCCAGGCGGGGGCGCCGCCCTGCGCGGTCTTCCGCGCCGCGAGCTCGCGCGCGTACATGCCGCGCGGGTGGTCGGTGCAGATCAGGATGTAGAGATCCCACGGGCGCGCGTCGGGATAGGCGTCGCGATAAGCCTCGACCACGCGGCCGGCGTCGGCGTGGCTCCGCAGCCGCGTCGCGATGCGCCCGTGCAGGTCGGTCTGCGTCATGTCGAGCGGCATCTCGCGGCTGCGCCACGACAGCGTCTCCTCGGTGCGGTTGTAGCCGACGATCACCGGCACGTCCCTCGAGATCTCGGCCGCCGCCGGGTCGAAGGGATGGACGGGGATGAAGCGGCCGTCCAGCACCGGGGTGCTGGTGGTCATGCCGACCACGTGCTCCTCCCGCTCGAAGTCGCGGGACACTGCCGTGAACGCCGCGAACAGCCGGTCGGTCGGAACCGCCTGCAGATCCCGGGTCTGGTCGGCGCGCAGGCCGAGCTTCGCCAGCAGCAGCTCCGCCTCGCGGGTCGCATCGCGCGTATTGCGCACGCGCAGCACGGCGCCGCTCTGGATGATGGCCCGGTGGAAGAGCCCCTTGGCGTCGGGCATCGCGAGCAGGGTCGAGACCTTCCGTCCGCCGCCGGACTCGCCGAACACGGTCACGCGGTCGGGGTCGCCGCCGAACGCCTCGATGTTGTCGCGCACCCACTCGAGGGCGGCGACGATGTCGAGCATGCCCGTGCAGCCGGACGCCGCGAAGTCGTCGCCGGCCAGATCGGCCAGGTACGCCGACCCGAAGATGTTGAGGCGGTGGTTGATGGTGACGACGACCACGTCGCTCCGGTTGCACAGGTTGACGCCGTCGTAGGTGGCGGAAGACCCCGAGCCGGCGCGGAAGCCGCCGCCGTGCAGCCAGACCATGACCGGGCGCCGGCCGCCGTCGCCGAGGCCCCGCGTCCACACGTTGAGGAAGAGGCAGTCCTCGCTGGTGACCGGATGGGACCGGCTCTGCGGCGCCGCCGCGCCGTAGGCCAGGGCGTCACGCACGCCGGCCCACGGGGCCGGCGCCATGGGCGGCATGAACCGGTTGCGCCCGCCCGTCGGCGCGCCGTAGCGAACCCCCTTGAAGACGTGGACGCCCGCCCGCATCGCGCCGCGGACGCGGCCCGCCGTGGTCTCTACGGTAGCGCCGGAAGTCGCCTCCTGAGCCCATGCGCGAGTGATCACCGCAGGCGCGCCGGGCAGCAACCGCGCCGCGCCGCCGGCGACGGCGAGCCCCGACACCCCGTGCAGGAACGCCCGTCTGGTCCAGAAGTCGCGGCGTGAGGTCGCGGGGCCGGCGTGGTGCGTTGCGGTCATGGCTACGGGCCTCCTGTCATCGGGTTCGGCCGTTGCGCTCGGCGACAGTCATCGGTGCGAAGCCGGCGCGGCTCGACCGCCGCCGACCGCCGACGATGCGGTGAGATTACCTCACAAGGGCCGACATGTGGCAAGAGCGGCTCGCCCCGGTCTCCCGCCTGCGTCCCGCCATGGCGCCTTCCGGCGGTCGGCGAGGCAGGTACCGTGCCGTTCCGGCCGAGAGCACGAGCAAGGGTGTCAACTGACGGGCGACGTGGACCAGGTGGCCGGCCAGCCGCCTCGTCATCAGGGGGAGACAATCGGCGTCGTCGTGGGAGAAGCGGCTCCTGCCGCGCCGGCGGAATCGTCGCGATTTCGGAGTACCACCGGCTGGCCGTGCGGGGTGTGCAGGTAGGCGTCGGCCCACGCCTCCTTGCGGGTGTGCAGGGCCGGCGCGTCGGTCAGGCCTTTCGCGGCGACGAGGCGCTCGAGAGCCGTCACCCAGTGATGGTAGTAGCGCGAGCCGTCGTCGGGCTGGCCGCGCGCGGCGGCGGCGCGGAGCTCGTCGGCGAGGGCGCCGGTCCATTCCTTCCAGGTGAAGTGGCCCTGTTCGGAGAGCGTGACCGCGAGGGCGAACGCCTGGGCCTGCCACGGCTCGGCGAACACGGGTCCGTCGTCGTCGCGCGGCAGCGGGGGGAGGGCGGCGAGCCGTTCGGCGTCCAGCCGCGGCGCGGTGGGGCGGGGCGCGCGGGGAGGAGGCTCAGTCGTCGGTCCGTCGGCCCGCGGCGCCGGGGCGTCCAGCGTGGGGGCGTCGGAGCGCGGTGGGCGCCGCAGAGGCTCACGCCGGCTCAAGGTAGTCCTCCCAGAGGTCGACGTAGACGGTGTCGCGCGCGGACGCGCGCTCTCCCCACAGGTCGCGCGCGGCGAAGCGCACGGTGTAGACGTGCTGGGGCGGGCGGTCGAGGGCTTGCCCCGCCTCGTCGGTGTCCTGCAGGGCGTAGACGCCGTTGTCGCGGGTAACGACGCCCGCCCTGCCGCGCGCGTAACGCGGCAGCCGCGTGTGTCCGGGCGGATGGAGGTTGCGCGCGCGCACGTCGTCTCCTGACCGGAAGCGCGGCGTCACGTCGACGTCCAGTCGTCCGGGGCCAGAGGAACGCGCGGCCGGCGCGGGGCGGAGAGGCGGCCCCGGCGGTCCCGGCTCGGGCCGCCCCGACTCGATCTCGGCCTTCGTCACGAGGCCGCTGCGGAGGAGGCGGTCCAGCGATATGGCGAACCAGCGCTCGTAGTACGACATGCGGAGGTAGTCAGCGGGGGGGATGCGCTCGAGGTCGTAGCGGAAGCTGCCCCAGCCCGGCACCCGGTCCTTGGGCCGCAGGGCGGCGCGGATGGCGAACACGCGGCCCTCCCAGCGATGGTGGAACACGGGCTCGTCCGGCTCGCGCTCGACGGGGCCGAAGCCGTCCATCCCACCCATGTCGTGGACGCCGTTCATGCCGTCCTCCCGCCGGTCGGCGCCGGCTCGACGGCAACTTCGCGCCCGGTGGGGTCGAAGCCGTCCATCCCACCCATGTCGTGGACGCCGTTCATGTTCCGCTCCCGCCGGTCGGGGCCGGCTCGACGGCAGCTTCGCGCTCGACGGGGCCGAAGCCGTCCATCCCGCCCATGTCGTGGACGCCGTTCATGCCGTCCTCCCGCCGTCCGGCGGCGGCACCACGGCGACACCGATCATGGCGTCGCGCGAGACGAGGCCGGCCAGCTCTTCCTCGGTCATGCCCTCCGTTCCGGGGGGGCGCTCGGGCAGCACGAGATAGCGGATTTCCGCGGTGCTGTCCCACACCCGCACCTCGACGTCGTCGGCGACCTCGACGCCGAACTCGCGCAGCACCGCGCGCGGCTCGATGACCGCGCGCGCGCGGTAGGCGTTGGACTTGTACCAGACGGG
Source organism: Vicinamibacterales bacterium (assembly GCA_965207615.1). Taxonomy (GTDB): domain Bacteria; phylum Acidobacteriota; class Vicinamibacteria; order Vicinamibacterales; family UBA8438; genus JAJEEA01. The sequence goes on along the minus strand of CBDBMZ010000003.1, from coordinate 3,055,191 downwards.
CGGCAGGCCCAGGGTCGGCCACGGGTAGCACGAGCACAGGGTGCAGACGACGAGGTTGTGGACCTCGGGGGTGTTCTCGACGACGACCATGTGCTCGCCCTGGGTCCCGCCGAAGCCGATCTCGGCGATGGCCGCGGTCCCGTCGTCGAGCAGCCGCGCCTTGTAGGCGGGGTCGGTCCAGGCCCGGGCCACGACCTGGGCGCCGTTGCGGGGGCCGATGCGGTTCTCGTAGGCGTCGACGACGGCGTCGAGGGCGGCGGGATCGACCATCCGCTTGTCGACGAGTATCGACTCGAGCGCGCGCACGCGCAACGCGATGTCGTCGGGCACGACCTGGTGATCGTGGTGGTGTTCGTGGCCGGCCCTCTTCTCGCCGGGCGCAGACTGTCCGCCGCCCGCGCCCGTCTCCGATTTCGCCATCCCCTGCGCTCCTGGGCGTCCGCCCGTCCGGGGCCGCGGACGACCTGAGGACCGGGCGCGCGACGCGCTGACGTGGGTGCCGGGTCAACGCCGCCCGCTGGTAGGACCGAAGTCGAGCAGCGGGCGGGGCCGGTATCGGCGTACTCGCGACCGGGCGCCGCGAACGTCAGCTCACCCGCGTGCTGTGGACCGAGACGCACTGCCACCGGCCGTCGCGCCGTATCCAGACGTCGGTGTAGCGCAGGGTCAGCTCGGCCTCCTGGCCGTCGCGGAGGCCGACGAGGTGCAGGGTGAACCACACCACCGCGGTGTCGCCGTAGATGGCGACCCGGAAGTCGTCCTGGACGGCCGAGATCACCGCCTGGTTGAAGTTGGCGATGAGATCCAGCTCCCGCGCCTTGTCGCCGCGGCTGCCGTCGTCGTAGGTGGCGAGGTACTCGTCGGCGAGCAGCCTCTCTACGAAGTCGGCGTCCTGGCGGTAGACCGCGTCGTTCCAGCCGCGCTCGAGCTCGATCAGGGTCTCGCGGGTCGACTGGGCCGATTGGGCGGCCGCCGGCGCGGCGGCGGCCGCCGCGAGAAGGACGGCGGCGAGCACCCAGGAGAGGGGTCGGCGGCAGGTTCGCATCTTTGGCGTTCCTTTCGGATGGGCGCGGCGCCGCTTCCGGAGGCGGGAGGCGCGTGAGCACCGTCCCATTGCCCGGAGAATCTCGCTCGGCGGGTTCCGATGGCTGCCCCGCCGATTCTTCTGCCGGCGCCGCCTCCGTGCCGGGGGCGGCGCCCTTCTGCGCCGTGGCCTTGGTACGGTGACGGGAATTACCCTGCCACGTGGCAAGCCCGGAATACGGCAGAGAGCGGGCCGTGCCTGGGTGCCGTTGGCAAATCCATATCGATCACTGCCCTTACAGCTCGCGGATCCAGATGTTGCGGTAGCTCACGTCGTTGCGGTGGTCCTGCAGCATGAGCGGCAGCCGGTCCGCGTGGGCCTCGTAGCGCGGCTTGCCGCGGAAGACGGTAGGCCCTTCCAGGGTCACGTGGTTCTGCACGAGCACGCCGTTGTGGAGCACCGTCACCGTGGCGGGGCTCTCCAGGTCGCCGTCGGCGCCGAACCGCGGGGCGGTGAAGATGATGTCGTAGGCCTGCCACTCGCCGGGCCCCCGCGACGCGTTGACGAGGGGGATGTGCTGCTTGTAGACGCTGGCCGCCTGCCCGTTGACGTAGGTGGGGTTCTCCCACGAGTCGAGCACCTGCACCTCGTAGAGCCCCATCAGGAACACGCCGCTGTTGCCGCGGCCCTGGCTCTCGCCGACGATCTCGGCGGGCGTGCGCCACTCGATGTGGAGCTGCACGTCGCCGAACCCCCGCTTCGTCGTGATGCTGCCGGTGCCGGGGCGCACGGTCATTGCGCCGTCGGCGACCTTCCACCGGGCGGCGCCGTCGCGGCCCTGCCACTCGGACAGATCCGTGCCGTCGAACAGCACGATGGCGTCGGACGGCGGGGGGCCGTGGCCGGGGCGGCCGGGGTCGACCACGGCGGGGACCGGCTTCCACGCCTCGGTCTCCTCGGGCGGCGGCAGCTCGGTGCGCTCCTGCGCCGCGGCAACCGCGATCAGCATCGCCGCGGCCGGTACGCCGATCATGAACCCCTTGTCTCGCAGCATGGTTGCATCCTCTCTTCGCCAACGAATCCGCGGACTCGCGGTCGGTCCTCCCCGACGCGGCCGGGCCGGATCACGCCCGGCCCGCGGCCTGTCGACACTCGCCCGGCCCGCCAATCGTCGCCTTCGGCTCCGCCTGGCGCACAACCAACCCTTCAGGAGTCCGCGCCGTTCCTCGCCGCCGACTCCTGGCCCGCTACACCCGGGGCAGCGTCCAGGGCGCGCGGTACGGCGTCTTCAACATCGCGTTGGCGGGGCTGTCGGCCTCGCCCTCGAACATCTGCTTCTTTGCGTCCCACACGACCTTGCCGCCGGTGCGGAACGCGATGTTCCCGAGATGGGCGTTCACCGCGGCGAGGCTCGCGACGTCGGCGTTGCAGACCGGCTGCTCGCGCGAGCGCATGCACGCGATGAAGTTCTCGGTGTGCTGGTCGAGCCCCCGCTGGGCCGGGTTGGCCACGACGGGCGGCCGCCCCGGCATCTTGTAGCCGACGGGGCGCCGGTTCTCGAGCTTCTCCTCGGGATAGATCTCCCAGCCCCGGCGGTCGACCACGAGCGTGCCGTTGTTGCCGACGAACGCCACCCCGTGGGCGCGCTGGAACGGCCCGAGCTCGATGCCGGTGGCGTGCTCCCAGGTCATCAGGAAGTCGTCGAACTCGTAGAGGGCGGTCATCGTGTCGGGGGTCTCCTGGTCGTCGTCGGGATAGGCGAACTTGCCGCCGCTCGCGACCACGCTGCGCGGGGCCTCCGCCTGCATGCCCCAGAGCACGATGTCGATTATATGGACGCCCCAGTCGGTCATCAGCCCGCCCGCGTAGTCCCAGAACCACCGGAAGTTGAAGTGGAAGCGGTTGGGGTTGAACGGCCGCTCCGGGGCGGGGCCGAGCCACCGGTCGTAGTCGACGCCCTCGGGCGGCTCGCTGTCGGGCACGTCGGGCACCGGGGGCAGCCAGTTCATGTAGGCCCAGGCCCGCACGCTGCGGATGCGCCCCAGCGCCCCGCCGTGCACGAACTCGATGGCCTCGGTCCAGTGCGGCCCGCTGCGTTGCCACTGCCCGCACTGCACGACGCGGCCGTAGTGGCGGGCGGCGGTGGTCATGACCTGGCACTCGTAGATCGAGTTGGCGAGCGGCTTCTCCACGTATACGTCCTTGCCGGCCGCGCAGGCGTCGACCATCTGCAGGCAGTGCCAGTGGTCGGGGGTGCCGATGACCACCGCGTCGAGGTCGTCGTTCTCGAGCAGGGCCCGGTGGTCGGCGTAGAGGGCCGGCCGCTTGCCGCCCATCTCCTCGAGGTCGGCGGCCCGCCGCTCGAGCACGCTCTCGTCGACGTCGCAGAGGGCGGCGCACTCGACCCCCGGCTGCCGCAGCAGCGAGCGCACGTTCGAGAACCCCATGCCGTTGACGCCGATGGCGCCGATGACGATGCGGTCGCTCGGGGCCGTAGCCTGCCGGCCCGCGGCGTAGGCGGGCGGCGTCCACAGGGCGGCGCTCGCGCCCACGGCGCCGGTGGCGGAGGTCTGGAGGAAGCGGCGTCTCGACAGGCTCATGGCACTCTCCATCGGTCGGCGGAACACGTCAGGGCGGATTAGCGGGACCAAGGATAATCCGGCGACCCTCGGCTTGTCATCCGTCGCCCCGCGGGCCCCCGCTCCCGGTTCAACTGAAGTAGACCAGCACCGCCGCCACGATCAGGACGATGGCGGCGGATTGGATGACGTCCCCCGTCGTCCAGGTGCGCTCGCGCCGGGCATCCCCGGTTGCTGGAGCGCCGAACGTCAACCCCGTCAGGCGCTCCGGGTCCGGCCGCTCGGTGGCGAGGCTGACCCCGCACAGCATCAGCACGCAGACCACGAACAAGGCGAAGCCGAAGTAGAGGAAGTTCACCCCGGCCAGCCAGCCGAGGGCGCCGGAGAGTGCGTCGGCCCGCAACTCGAGCAGCAGCTTCGCCATTCCCAGGACGAACCCCGCCACCAGGGTGGTGATGGCGCCGGTGGCATTCACCCGTTTCCACAGCAGCCCCAGCAGGAACACCGCGGCGATGGGCGGGGCGATGTACGCCTGCACGTTCTGCAGGTAGGTGTAGAGCCCCGTCGCTAGGACCTGCATGACGGGAATCCACGCGATGCCGAGCCCGACTACCGCGAGCGTGCCCCAGCGCCCCACCCGCACCAGCTCGGCCCCGCTCGCGGCGGGGCGCACCTTGCGGTAGACGTCCATCGTGAACAGGGTCGAGCACGAGTTGAAGACGGCCGCGAGCGAGCTCATCAGGGCCGCGAGCAGGCCCGCCGCGACGAGGCCGCGCAGGCCCACCGGCAGCACCGCGTTGACGAGGACGGGCAGGGCCTGGTCGGCCTCGGCGAGGTCGAGGCGGCCCCGGTTGGCGAGGCCCAGCGCGATCATGCCCGGCACGATGAAGAGGAACACCGCCGACAGCTTCAGCCACGCGCCCCAGATGGCCCCCCGCCGCGCCGTGGCCTCGTCCTCGGCGGCCAGCACCCGCTGCACGATGTACTGGTCGGTGCACCAGTACCAGAGCCCGACGATGGGCGGGGTCAGCAGCATGCCGAGCCACGGGAACTCGGGGTGGTCGAGCGGCTTCCACATGTCGAACAGCTCGCCCCCCACCGACTGCCGCAGCTCGCCCCAGCCGCCGATCTCGGCGAGCCCGAAGACGGTGACGGCGGCCGAGCCCCCGACGAGGACGAACGCCTGCAGGGCCTCGGTGTAGACCACCGCCCGCAGGCCGCCGAGGACGGTGTAGACGCCGGTCAGCACCACCACCGCCACCGCCCCCGTCCAGAAGTCGAGGCCCATCAACCCCTGCAGCATCACGCCGCCCGCGTACACGGTCACCGACACCTTGGTGAGGACGTAGCCCACCAGCATGACCACCGACAGGAACCAGCGGCTGCGGCCGTCGTAGCGGCGCTCGAGGAACTCGGGCATCGTGAAGACGCCGCTGCGCAGGTAGAACGGCACGAACACCCAGCCGAGGAGCAGGATGATCCAGGAGTGCAGCTCGTAGTGCCCCAGCACCATGCCGGTGCTGGCCCCCGAGCCGGCGAGGCCGACGACGTGCTCGGAGCCGATGTTCGAGGCGAACAGCGACGCCCCGATGGCGAACCAGCCGACGTGCCGGCCCGCGAGGAAGTAGTCGGCGGCGGTCTGCTGGCGCCGGCGGGCGACCCACGCGGCGATGCCGAGCAGGGCCGCGAAGTAGGCCCCGACGACGACCCAGTCCAGAGCGGCGAACCTCATCAGGCGGTCTCCCTCCCGCGGTGAAGCGCGTCGATCTTACCGGGACCGGACCGCGGACGATCCGGTCCGGGACCACGAGGCGCATCGACGGGCTGCCTCGGCGGGCGGGAACGCGTTGAGCGGCGGGACCAGCAGCCACACACGGATCGGGTTCCGAACCGAGGAGGTGTCGGGGCCTCCCCGCGGCCGGAAGCCCGTTCGTCCGGCCGGTACCGGCTGCCGCCGCGGCGGCGCATGTGATATGACAATGCCCGCGTGGCGCACCGGCGCCCGCGGGGCGGGCGGCGGCCAGCCCCGCCGTGACGGAAGGAGACGAGGCGAACGATGGCGCGAAAGGTAACGCTGTTCACGGGACAATGGGCCGACCTGCCGCTGGCCGAGCTGGCCCCGAAGGCGAAGGGGTTCGGGTTCGACGGGCTCGAGCTGGCGTGCTGGGGAGACCACCTCGACGTCGACCGCGCCGCCGTCGACCAGGCCTACTGCGACGGGCGCCACGCCCTGCTGGCCGAGCACGGGCTCGGCTGCTGGGCCATCTCGCACCACCTCGCCGGCCAGCTCGTCTGCGACCCGAACGACGAACGGTCCGACGCGTTCGCCCCCGAGGCGGTGCACGGCGACCCCGAGGCGAAGCGCGCGTGGGCCGTCGACACCATGAAGAACACCGCCCGCGCCGCCCGCAACCTCGGGCTCGACGTCGTGTGCGGGTTCACGGGGTCGCCCATCTGGCACCTGCTCTACTCGTTCCCGCCGGTGTCCGAGGAGACCATCGAGGCCGGCTACCGGCGCTTCGCCGAGCTGTGGAACCCCATACTCGACGTCTTCGACGAGTGCGGGGTCCGGTTCGCCCTCGAGGTGCACCCTACCGAGATCGCCTTCGACATCGTCAGCGCCCAGCGGGCCCTCGACGCCGTCGGCCGGCGCGAGGCGTTCGGCTTCAACTTCGACCCCAGCCACCTGCAGTGGCAGGGGATGGAGCCGGCCCGCTTCATCGGCGAGTTCTCCGACCGCATCTACCACGTGCACATGAAGGACGCCGCCGTCACCCTCGACGGCCGCACCGGCCTGCTGTCGTCCCACCTGCCGTTCGGGGCGGCGGACCGGGGCTGGGACTTCCGCTCCGTCGGGCGGGGCGACGTCGACTTCGAGGCGATCGTCCGCGCCCTGAACCGCATCGGCTACGCGGGGCCGCTCTCGGTCGAGTGGGAGGACTCGGGCATGGACCGCGAGCACGGGGCCCGAGAGTCGTGCGAGTTCGTCAAGGACGCCGACTTCGAGCCGTCGACGGTGGCGTTCGACGCCGCGTTCGAGGAGTAGACATGGGGACCACGGTACGACGGCTGCGCATGGGCATGGTGGGGGGCGGCCCCGGGGCGTTCATCGGCGACGTCCACCGGCGGGCCGCCTGCATCGACGGCGACGTGGAGGTGGTGGCGGGGGCGTTCGCGTCCGACGCCGGCCGCTCGCGGCGGAAGGGGGCCGAGCTGGGGCTGGATCCCGACCGCGCGTACGCCTCGTACGCCGCCATGGTCGACGGCGAGCGGGCGTTGCCCGACGGCGACCGCATCCACTTCGTGTCCATCGTCACCCCGAACCACGTTCACTTCCCCGTCGCGAAGACGTTCCTCGAGGCCGGGTTTCACGTCGTCTGCGACAAGCCGATGACGTTCACCGTGGACGAGGCGCGAGAGCTGAAGCAGATCGTCCGGAAGAGCCGCCGCGTCTTCGCCCTGACCCACAACTACACCGGCTACCCCATGGTGAAGCTGGCCCGCGACCTCGTGCGGGCGGGCGACCTCGGCCGGCTGCGCAAGGTGGTCGTCGAGTACCCGCAGGGCTGGCTCGCCACCCGCCTCGAGCGGACCGGCATGAAGCAGGCCGAGTGGCGCACCGACCCCCGCCGCAGCGGCGGCGCCGGCTGCATGGGCGACATCGGCACCCACGCGGAGAACCTCGCCGAGTACGTCACCGGCCTGCGCATCGTCGAGCTGTGCGCCGACCTGACGACCTTCGTCCGGGGACGCCGTCTCGACGACGACGGCAACGTGCTGGTGCGTTTCCAGAAGGGGGTGCGGGGGGTGCTGCACGCCAGCCAGGTGTCGGTGGGGGAGGAGAACGCCCTCACCCTGCGGGTCTACGGCGAGGAGAAGGGCCTGGAGTGGCACCAGGAGGAGCCGAACGCCCTCCGCATCCGGTCGAACGACGGGCCGGTGGAGATCTGGACCCGCGGCTCGGGCTACATCGCCGCGAAGAGCCCCGCCGCGGCGCGGGCGACCCACCTGCCGGCGGGGCATCCCGAGGCGTTCCTCGGCGCCTTCGCCAACGTCTACCGCAACGCCGCCGACACCATCCGCGCCCGCCTCGCCGGCGTCAAGCCCGACCCGCTGACCCTCGACTTCCCGACCGTCGATGACGGCCTGCGCGGCATGCTGTTCATCGAGGCGCTGCTCGAGAGCGCCCGGTCGGACCGGAAGTGGACGCGCGTGCCGGCGCGGTAGTTGGCAACGGCGGGCTTGGCCTTGATCCAGCCATGGGGACGTCCTCATGGCTGGCAAGCCTCTTTGGCGGCGTGCGGTTCCGTGTCGATCGTTCCCGTCCAGGTCAAGAGCCGCACCCGCGCCCGCAGCCTGCAGCAGGTGCATCGCCACCAGGTTCTCGAAGCGGGCGGCGCGGTCGCGGACCTGGATCCAGTCGTGGTGGTAGTGCTCTGCGTTCTTGACGGCGCGGAGCGGCGGCGCACCGATGGCTTGACGCGGACGATGGCGTAGAGCCGCTCGAGGATCCCCCGGTGCTGGACGGGCTCGCCGTCGCGGGTTGTTATTGTATCTATTAACTAGTACAATAGGTCACGTGGATCTCGTCAGCATCGACCCGCGGGACCGCACGCCGATCTACGTCCAGTTGGAGCGCGGGGTGTGCGCGGCGATTGCGGCCGGACGCCTGCGGCCGGGCGACCGGCTGCCGACGGTCCGGCAGCTCGCGGTCGATCTGCGCGTCAACGCGAACACCGTCGCGCGCGTCTACGGCGAGCTCGAGCGGCGCGGCGTCCTCGAAACCCGGCGCGGCGTCGGCACGTTCGTCGGCGCCACGCCGGCGCGGGCCCGCCCGCCTCGGGAACACCATCGCCGGCTGCATGCGTTCGTCACGCGACTGCTGGCGGACGCCGACTCGGCCGGGTTCACCATCGAAGAGGTGACGGACGCCCTTCGCGCGCGTCGGCAGGGAGGATCATGATGGCCCACAGCATCTTCGGAGAACGTTCGGAACCCCGCCACGGTCACGTTCGGCGGACCAACGTCGTGTCGGTCGCCATCCTGCTGGTCGGGTGTGCGATCGCCTTGTGGACATGGGAGACCACGGCGAGTCCGGGGCCGCCGGTTGCGGCCTTGTTCGCAGGGCTGGTGCTGATGCAGTCGCCCCGGGTCGCGCACCAGTGGGAACGGGGCGTGGTGCTGCGGCTCGGACGCTTCGTCGGACTGCGGGGCCCGGGGCTGTTCTGTATCGTGCCGTTCGTAGACCGCGTCTCGGCGTGGGTCGACCAGCGCACGGTCACGACCACCTTCGCGGCCGAGCAGACCCTGACCTCGGACACCGTGCCGGTGAACGTCGACGCGGTGCTGTTCTGGATGGTGCACGACGTCGAGAAGGCGGCGCTCGAGGTCCAGGACTACTCGCAGGCGGTGAGCTGGGCGGCGCAGACCGCGTTGCGCGACATCATCGGCCGGACGACGCTGGCCGACCTCCTGCGCGGGCGGGAACGCATCGAGGCCGAGCTGCAGCAGCTCATCGATCAGCGCTCGAACCCGTGGGGGGTGACCGTGTCGTCGGTCGAGATGCGCGACGTCGTCATCCCGGACGCGCTGCAGGACGCGATGTCGCGCGAAGCGCAGGCGGCCCGCGAGAAGCAGGCCCGCGTCATCCTGGGCGAGGCCGAGATGGCCATCGCCCATTCCTTCCAGGAAGCCGCGAAGGCGTATCAGGAGAATCCCACGGCGCTGCACCTGCGCGCGATGAACATGCTCTACGAGGGCCTGAAGGAGAAGGGGGCGCTGATGCTGGTCCCGAGCAGCGCCGTCGAGTCGATGGGCATGGGCGGTCTGATGGGCGCCGCCGCGCTCCGGCAGGCCGACCTGGCCGGTGGTGGCGATACGCACGCTCCGGCCAACCGGCCGCCGGAGTGAAGGGGGCACCGGTCGGGTTCGGCGCAGGACGACCATCTTGCGGGGGCGAGCCTGGACCCGGGAGATGCGGCATCGGAGATCTCGCGGTTGGAAGGAGCGGTCACATGGTCAGAATCATCGGTCTGCATGCACGGCTGTCGGTGACTCTGCTACTCGCGACCCTTGGCGCCGGTGGAGCCGCCGCCGGGCAGAGCCCGCCGCGTCCCGCCACGCCGGTCGAGCCGGTCGCCGCGATCCTCGACGCCTTCGAGCGGCACGCCGTCATGGCCCTCGGCGACCCGCACGGCAACGAGCAGGCCCACGAGTTCAGGCTCTCGCTGATACGCGACTCGCGATTCGCGGAGACGGTCGACGACATCGTCGTGGAATGGGGGAACGCCCTGTATCAGGACGTGATGGATCGCTTCGTCGCCGGCGATGATGTCTCCGACGCCGAGCTGCGCCAAGTCTGGCAGAACACCACGCAACCCGGACCGGGCAACGATCGGCCGATCACCGAGGCGTTCTTCCGGGCGGTGCGTGAGGTCAATGCGGCGCTTCCTCCGGACCGCCGGCTCCGCGTCCTGCTCGGCGACCCCCCGATCGACTGGGGCGCGGTGGAGACCCGGGCGGACCACCAGAAGTGGCTCGAGCTCCGCGACACCTACCCGGCGTCGTTGATCCGCCGCGAGGTGCTCGACAAGGGACGGCGCGCACTCGTCGTCTACGGCGCCATGCACCTGCAGCGGCGGAACCTGTTCTCCAACTACGAGCTCGTCGAAGACCCGAACCTCCACACGCTCGTCCAGCAGCTCGAGCGCGGGGGGGACGTGCGCGCGTTCGTCGTCTGGCCGACGGTGGGGATCGACCTGCAGGTGCTTCAGCAGGACGCGCCGTCGTGGCCCGCGCCCAGCCTCGCGACGGTGCGCGGCACCGTGCTCGGGGCGGCCGACTTCACGGTGTTCTCCCCGACGGACCCGCCCCGCGCGACCATCCGGGACGGCCGCATCGTGCCGATTCCGCGAGACCAGTGGCGTTCGCTGTCCGCCGGGGAGCAGTTCGACGCAGTGCTCTATCTCGGGCCTCCGGCCGGCATGACGAGGTCGCTGCTCTCTCCGTCGCTCTGCCGGGGCGCCGCCTACAGCGACATGCGGCGGGATCGCTTGTCGCTCCTGGGGATGCAGCGCGATCTGGAGCAACTGCAGGGGTATTGCGCCCGCGTCGCGCCGTAGGTCGCCCCCGCCCGTGGACGGCCCGGCAGCGTCGGCCGGACTACCGGGTGGGCTGATCGGACTCCACGGCGCGTTCGACTACGCGCAGACGATCGTCGATGCGACGGATGTCGGTGCGAATCTCGGCGTGCTCGGCTCGAACCTCGGCGCTGAGGTCGCCGATGCGTGCATTGGTGTCGCCGATGCGTGCGTTCACGTCGGCGAAGCGCGCGTTCATGTCGGCGCGGAGGTCATCGATCCGGGCGTTCGTCGAACAGGAGCCGCCGATGATGGCCAGCACGACGGTGGCGCCGATGCCGATGACCGTCAGACGGTCGGTCGTCGTCATGATCTGAGCTTACCATACGTTAACGCGACGGATACCCCCCCACCCAGACCGGGCTCGACCACGCCATCGCGTCGTTCACCTGCCGCACCCGCACGTAGTAGTAGTCGCCCTGCCGCGGGGTGTCCTCGTCGGTGTAGTCGAAGCTGACGTCGCGCGGGCCGTTGCGGATGAGGCGGCGCAGGGTGATGCGGTCGTCGGGGTAGTCGTCGATGGGCATCGCGCGCGAGATGCCGCCGGCGTTGAGGGTCATCCGCACCCGGCTGGCGGGGATGACCGCGCGCGGCCGGTAGAAGGGCGGCGCCGAGCCGGTCTCGGTGGTCTCCTCGAGGTCGACGGTGACGGACACGCTGGGGCGGATGCCCGACAGGGTGAGCCGCAGCGAGCTGCTGTCGCCGCGGGTGTGGGTGGCGAACCGCGCGCCGGTTCGGGTCCGCTCCAGGAACTGGGTGGTCGGGTTGACGAAGTCGGTGGCGGCGACGGCGTCGACGCCGGCCCCGGTGACCCGCACCTCGCCGCGCCAGTGGCGCCAGCCGCGGGGGGCGTCGCCGGGGTGGACGGGGGTCTCGCCCGACGAGAACGACAGCAGCCACTGCTCGGTGTCGGCGGGACGGCCGCGCCCCACCGCGTACTCCTCGCTCCAGATGACCTCGTCGTTCTTCAGCAGCTCCACGGACCGGATGGGCGCGGTGCCGACGACGCGGCCCTCGACCTCGCGGACCTCGGCGTACTCGGCCTCCTGTCCCATGGGGGTGTCGTTGACGGTGACGTCGAGGATGATGCGGTCGCCGGTCGTCGCATAGGTGCGCCGCTGCTTCATGGCGTCGAAGATGGCGTCGCGCGAGCGCTCGGGGGCCATCACCGCGCCGAGGCCGCCGCGCTGGGCGAGCGAGTCGCGGTTGGGGGCGGAGTAGCCGGGGTGCGACAGGTGGTCGTCCGAGGCGGCGATCAACCCCACCCGGTGGCCGTGCGACAGGTACTGCCGGACGAACCAGTTGAAGGTGCCGTGCATCGACATCATCTCGATGAGGGGCTCGAGCTGCGGGTCCGACTGGCGGTAGTCGCCGGGGTTGTGCGCGTGCGGAATGACGAGGACGTCGTCGGGGTCGTAGCGCGCGTGCAGGCCCTGGTAGAGCTCGGACAGGGTGGGGAACTCGACGGCGGACACCGGCGTGCGGTCCGTCGTGTTCCGGTACAGCACGTTGTGGTGGCCGCCGAACCGGGCCGGCCGCGTCCATTCCCAGCCCAGATAGGGGATGAACCGCCCCGGGTCGTCGAACGCCTCGACCGCCGCCTTCGACAGCTCCCACTCGGCGTCGTCGAGCCAGACGTCGTGTTCGGAGTGGGTGACGAAGTCGAGCCGCGCGTCGTCGCGCGCGAACGTCATGAAGAAGTCGATGGTGCCGATGCCCTCGGCGTAGCCCGAGTGGCCGTGGGTGTCGCCCCAGAAGATGCGCCGCTCGGGGTCCTCGACGACGAGGACCGGGTTGGCGTCGCCGGTGATCTCGCGGTCCTCGGAGCGGAGGGCGATCCAGTGCGGCCCCGGCTCGTCCAGGGTCAGGGGCACGAGGGTGATGGCCTCGGACCCGGCGGGGGTGGTGGCGCGGACCTGGCCGTCGACCAGGACCTCGAAGGCGGGGATGTCGCCGGTGGCGCGGTTGAAGAACGCGTCCTCGGCCCGCACCGACAGCTCGAACGGCTCGCCGGGCGCGACGATGCTGGGGGCGAAGCCGTGCACGCCCGCCACCCGCGTCCCGCTGACGACGAAGGGCAGGATGGGCAGCGGCCGCCACTCGCCCGACGCGTCGAGGTCGACGTAGAGGGGCAGGGGCATGCGCGCGCTCGACGTGCCGGTCATGAGCAGCCCCGGCCCGCCGCCGCTGGTGTCGCCGTAGGTGACGGTGACCGACTCGCCGGGGTCGAGCCGGCCCGAGGCGAGGCGGAAGACGAGGGCCGGCTCGGGCGCCCGGAACCCGCCGTGGGGGCCGCGGGCCATGTAGACGTCGGGCTCGAACCGGGCGTCGCCGTCCGTGGTCGCGATGGTCACGTAGCCCTCGCCGGCGGGGTCGTCGGTCTGGAACGGGCCGTAGTTCATGTTGAAGTGGCGGGCCACCCAGAAGCCGCCGCCGGGCTCGACCGCGCGCGTCCCCGCCGTCCACGTCTGGCGGACGGTCTGGTGGCTGCGCGCCTCGAACGGGCCGAGCGACTCGGCCGCGAGCTCGCCGAGGGCGCCGGGCTCGTCGTGCAGGGTGAACTGGCGGACGAGCCGGTCGACGATCGCGCCCTGGTTCAGGGCCGCCTGGCCCCTCGGGGGCAGGGTCGCCTGCAGCCGCACGCGGGGGCCTTCCAGCCCGACCTCGCCGCCGCCGAGGGCGTAGGCGTCGACCCACTCGTCGAGGATGCGCGCGCGCTCGGCGATGGTCGTCTCGTCGGTGGGGCTCGCCGCGACGTCGGCCTTGAGCTGCTCGACGGCGGCGCGCAGGTTGGGCGACAGGTAGTCGTCTCCGGCGTCGTCGTCGCCGGGCGTTCCGCAGGCGGCTGCCCAGCCGGCCAGCACGAGGGTGGGAATCAAGCGAGGAATGGGTCGTGTCGTGGCTTCAGACTCGCTGCGCGCTGCTCTGTGTCGTTCCCGGTCCGCTGCCCAGTGTGTCATCGGCGTATCCAGCTTCCTCCACCATGGTGGCACCAACGTGCCCAGTCGCCGCTTGGGTCCTTCCACGCGGGCGTCCGGCCGTTTTCAGAGTTTCAGCTCCACCCGCGATCTTCGCCAACCGGCTCCAGTCGCACGGGGCTACTCGGCGCGGAGGGCGTCCATCGGGTCGATTCGGGTCGCCCCGCGCGCGGGCAGATAGCACGCGAGCAGCGCCGCGGCGAGCAGCACGAGCGACGCGGCCGCGAACGTCAGGGCGTCCGCCGTGGTGACGCCGAAGAGCAGGCTCTCGAGGACGCGGGTCGACGCGGCGGCGGCGAGGAGGCCGACGACCACGCCGCCCGCTACCAGCGCGGCACCCTGCCGCACGATCAGGGCCACGATGTCGCGGCGCTGCGCCCCGAGGGCCATGCGGACGCCGATCTCCCGCCGCCGCTGCGAGACGGTGTAGCTGAGGAGCCCGTAGAGACCTGCCGCGGCGAGGAACAGCGCCAGCCCGGCGAAGAAGCCGACGAAGAGCGAGTAGACGCGGGGCTGCGCGACGGCGGCGGACAGCCGCGCGTCCATGGTCGTCACGTCGTCGACGGGGGCGCGCGGATGCACGTCGGCGACCGCCTCACGCAGGAACGGGAGGCTCGCGACGGGATCGCCGATCGCGCGGATCGAGACGAACGGGTCGGGGAGGCTGAAGTTCGACCTCGCGTCGCTCTGGTCCACCGACACGTAGATCTCTCCGGCCGACTCCGTCGCCGCGAGGTCCTGGTACTCGACGTCGCCGACGACGCCGACCACCGCCCACGGCTCGTCGTCGCGTCCGAAGTGGAGGCGCCGGCCGACCGCCGGCTCGCCGTCGAAGGCCTCGCGGACCAGGGTCTCGTTCACCACCACCGCTCGCGGGGCGCGGGCCGCGTCGAGCCGGCCGAGGAAGCGTCCGCCCCGGAGGCGCAGCCGCATCACGTCGAAGTAGCCCGCCGTGACCGTCTGCACCCGGGCCCGCGGCAGATCGGCAGGATCGGCGGGCGCGGCCCGTCCGCCGACCTCTACAGGGACCAGGTCGCGCCCCCCGCCCCCGAAGGGGAGGCCCGCGGAGAGCCCCACCGCCTCCACGCCGGGCAGCCGCTCCATCTGCGTCAGCCGGTCGCGCAGGACGCCGTAGAAGCGCCGGCTCGCGGCGGCGCGCTCGGCCAACAGCTCGGCCGTCACCGGTCCCGCGAAGAACAGGCTGCCGAGATCGGGGTTGGCGACCCGGGCCGTCAGCACGTTGGCGGGGTCGTATCCGGGGTCGACGGCCACGAGCTCGACGAAGCTGCGGAGCAGCAGGCCCGCCCCAACCAGCAGCACCAGGGCGAGGGCCACCTGGGCCGCGGCGAGCGCGGCCCGCGCCCGGTTCGCCCGCAGCAGCCCGAAGCCCCCGGCGGACCGTGCGCTGCCCTCGTTGAGGATGCGCACCAGCGGCAGCCGCGACCACTGGAGCGCCGGCATCGCGCCGACGAGCAGGCCCACCGCGACCGCCAGCAGCGCCGTGAACCCGAGCACCGCGGCGTCCACGCCGACCTCGTCGAGCCGCGGCAGCTCCGCCGGGGCGAGGGCGGGCACCGCGCGGAGGACCGCCGCCGCGGCCGCGAGGCCGAGCGCCCCGCCGCCCGCGCCCAGCACCACGCTCTCGGTCAGCAACTGGCGGACGATGCGGCCGCGGGCCGCGCCGAGCGCGCCCCGCACCGCGAGCTCGCGCTGCCGCGTGATGCCGCGGGCGAGGAGCAGGCCGGCCACGTTGACGCAGGCGATCAGCAGGACCAGGGCCGCCGCCGCGCTGAGCACGAGCAGCGCCGGCCGGTGGTCGCGGACCATCTCTTCCTGCAGCGGGACCACGCGCCCCACGAAGGCGGGGGGCTGGTTCGCCGTTCCTCCGGGGTTCGGCGGCGCGCCGCCGATGTCCGGCTGCCGCAGGATTGCATCGACCTCCGCCGCGGCCTGCGACGGCGACACGCCCGGCCGGAGGCGTCCCAGGGCCGTGAAGGCGAACGAGACCGTGAGCGTGCGGCCGTCCGCGTTGTCGACCGAGGCGGACGGCTGCATGACCATGGGGGTCCAGAGCTCGTCCTCGGGGCCGGGGAATGCGAACCCCTCCGCGAGCACCCCCACCACCGTGTACGGCTCGCCGTCGAGCTCGATCGGCGCCCCGGCGATGTCGGGGTCGGCCGCGAACCGGTTGGTCCACGCGTCGAAGCTCAGCAGGACCACGCGGTGAGCGCCCTGCCGCGCGTCGTCGTCGGTGAACAGGCGGCCCACGTGCGGCGTCGCGCGCAGCAACGGGAAGAGCGACGGGGAGACCATCGCGCCCCGGAGGCTGATGGGGCCGTCGGGGCCCCGCCAGCCCAGGGAGCGCGGCGAGTAGCCGGCGACCTGCTCCAGCGACTCCGCCTCCTCCTGCAGCCTCGGCAGGTTTCGGTTGGTGAGCCACCCGATCGATCCCGGCTGGGAGGAGCGGCCGTACCCCACCCGCACGATCGCCTCGGCGTCCGGATACGGCAGCGGCCGGAGCAGCAGGCCGTAGACCACGCTGAACATCGCGGTGTTGACCCCGATGCCGAGGGCGAGGATGGCGAGCGCGGTCAGGGTGAACGTGCGGTGCCGGGCGAGCACGCGCGCCGCGTGGCGGATGTCGCGGGCCAGTGCGTCCATGACGTCGTGACCTCCGTTCAGGCCTCCGGCGAGGTTGCCGGATGAGCCGAGGTCGGTTTGCGGCGCGGATTCCCCAGCGTGCTCACCTGCTGCGGGGTCAGTCCTGGAGCTCGAACAGGATCGCGCGCGGGGCGCGGGGACAGTCGGGCACTCCCTGAGCCGCCTGGGCGAGGACGGGTCCCGCGCCCGCCGCCAGGAGGCCGGCAACGAGCAGGCCGCCGATCGGCGTGCCGGGCAGCCGTGGGTGCGTCGCGATCATCATCGCCCTCCATCAGCGAGATCGACACCGCCCGCGCCGACCCGGCATCGACCGGCTCCGGGTCGCTGTCGTGTCTAGGCGCACCATGCGCATATGTCGCTGGCGGGCCCGCATGTCTTCACGCCACCGGACCCCGTCAGAACATCGCGATCGGGTTCGCGGGGCTGCCGGTGCCGCGCGCCACGTTGAGCGGCAGCAGCATGAACATGAACTCGTGCCGGCCCTCGTCGGCGCAGGCGTCGGCGATGGGCTCGAGCCGCGCGTTGTCGAGGAGGGCGACGCCGAAGTTGAAGAGCACGCCGTGGACCGGCCACGGCAGGTCGGCCGCGCCCATGCGGGCGTCCATGAGGTCCCAGCCCAGCAGAGCGACGTCGTGGTCGCGGATGAACTCGGCGCAGCTCGGGTGCAGGCCGGGGCGCCCCCGGCTGCCGTCGTCGCCGCTCTGCATGTACGAAGCCCACCCGCTGTGGACGAGGAGGGCGTCGCCCGCCTCGACGGTCACCCCCTGCGCGGCCGCGATGGCCTCGAGCTCGTCGCCGCGGACGGGGCGGTCGGCCGTCACGTGGGGCTCGCCGCGGTGGCGGGGCACATCGATGAGGACGCCCTTGGTGATGACGCCCCGGTTCCAGTGGGTGATGTCGCCGAAGTGGGCGCCCTGGGTGGTGATCTCGACGTCGGGGTCGCGGCCCTGCCACATGCCGTCCTCGTCCCAGATGTGGCAGAGAGCGTCGATGTGGGTCACGGTGGAGCCGTGGTAGATGAAGCCGAGGTAGTCCATGACGTAGCCGCCGTTCCCGCCGAGCGAGTCCTTCGTGATGAAGTGCTGCGGCGGCTCGAAGACGCGGCTGAGCGAGACGGTGCGGCCGGTGCGCACGAGGCCGGCGGCGGCGGCGCGCTTCTCGGCGGTGATGAGGTTGACGGCGCCGACCTGGTCGTCGTCGCCCCAGCGGCCCCAGTTGCGGCGGTCGCGGTACATCGCGGCGTAGCCGGCGTCGTCGGTCTGCGCCGCCCGCGCGGCGGGCGCGGCGGGCGCCGACGCGGACGATGCCGCCGCCCGGTTCCGGGCGGCCTGCTGGGCCAGGAGCTCCGGGGGAGAGAAGGTTTCGGCGCCGGCGCGGGGGGCCGCGGATTCGGCCAGGGCCGAGGTGGGCCGGGCCAGCGCGGCGCTGCCCATGGCGGCCGCGTGCATCAGGAAGCGTCGTCGTGATGAAGCCATTCCGAGGTCCTCCCGCCGCCCCTGGCGTGGGCATTTCGCCGGTTTCGGGCCGTGTCGTCGAGCTGCTGAACGGGATGGATTATAGCGTCAGGCGACCCGGTCGGTGCCCGGCCCGGTAAACGACTGACTGGATTGGACGTATCCTATTGAGTCAGGGATCCGCGGCGGGCGGCGGCCGGGCTTGGCCTCGGCCTTCGGGCTCCGCCGTGCTCCGGGGGCTGGAAGGGCATCGGCATCCCGTGGCTGGATCCTGCATTTGCAGCGGGGGGCGCCGGCGGGCGTCCAGCGCGCCGCCCTGCGAGGCGGGGCGACGGAGCCCATCGCGGGTGACTCACGGCGGGATCGGGCGACTCCGCGGAGCAGCCGCGGTCAATGGAGTACGTCGCGCCGAAGACAGCGGTGCCCGTTGCTGCGTGCCGATACGGCCGCGGCCCGCACTGACGAGGAGCAGGGTGAACGTGGGAGCGAGACGAGTGCATCGGATGGCCCCGGCATGGGCGGTGCTGGTCGGGATGGCGCTGGCGGCGGCCCCCGCGCCGGCGCAGCGGTCCGCGGTCCCGTTCGTCGCGCCGCCGGCGGGGACGGTGGCCGTCGTGCCGTTTACCAACCTGACGGGAAGTCCCGCCGACGACTGGATGGGCCAGGGCATCGCCGAGGCCGTGGTGGCGGGGTTCCCCGCCGGAAGCGCGGTCGTCGTGCAGCGCGGAGGGGCCGCGGCGGGGGATGCGCCGCCGGAAGGGCCGGTCTCGGCCGACGAGGCCGCCGGGGTCGGCCGCACGCTCGACGTGCCGTTCGTGCTCGTCGGCGCCTATCAGCGATTTGGGAGTCACCTTCGCATCACCGCTCGTGTCGTGTCGGCGGCCGGCGGCGACGTCGTGCGTTCCGCCATCGTCGACGGCCCCTCGCCGGACCTGTTCGACCTGCAGGACCGCCTGGTGGTCGCGCTGACCGAGCCCGAGGCGTCGGTCGGAGGCGTGGGCGCCCCGAGGGAGAATGCCGCGGCCGGCGTGACCGCGTCGCCCGTGGGAACCACCCCTTCCGCGGGGACCGTACCACCGGGCAGGGCCGGCTCGTTCGGGAGGCCGCTGTCGCCTCCGGACCGGCCGGCGGCCCTCGGCGGCCTCGGCGAGGCTCGGACGGCCCCCGGCGCCGACCCCTTCGCGGGCGCGCCGGCCCCGGCGTCAGCGGCCCCGTCGCCCGCGGCGGCAGCGCCGGCCCCCGCGGTAGCGGCCGGCGCCGTGGCCCCCGGCGGCTTCCTGGTCGGCAACGCCGCGGCGGTCGCGTCGCTCATCGACGGCCCCGCGGCGCCGGTCGCGCCCGAGGTGATGAACCGCGACGAGGAGGGCCGCACCACGGTCCGGGCGATCCGACTGGCCGAGGGCATCCGGCTCGACGGGGTGCTCGACGAGCCGGTCTACGAGACGGTGCCTCCGATCACCGGGTTCATCCAGCAGGTGCCCGACATCGGCGCCCCCGCCACCGAGCGCACCGAGGCGTGGATCCTGTTCGACGACACCAACGTCTACGTCTCCGCCCGGGTCTGGGACTCGGCTCCCGAGAGCCAGTGGGTCGCCAACGAGATGCGCCGCGACACCAGCCAGCTCCGCCAGAACGACACCTTCACCGCCTTCTTCGACACCTTCTACGACCGCCGCAACGGCTTCAACTTCTATACGAACCCGCTGGGGGCGCGCGCCGACCAGCAGTTCACGAACGAGGGCAACCCCAACTCCGACTGGAACCCGGTGTGGGACGTGCGGACCGGCCGCTTCGTCGGCGGCTGGACGGTCGAGATGGAGATCCCGTTCAAGACCCTGCGCTATCGCTCGGAGCCGCCGCACATCTGGGGCATCCAGCTCCGCCGCGCCATCCGGCGCAAGAACGAGTGGGTGTACCTGACCCGGCTGCCCATCTCGGCCGGCGGCGGCAGCGGCTCGGCGGGCATCTTCCGGGTCTCGGCCGCGGGCACCCTCGTCGGGCTCGAGCCGCCCCCGGCGAGCCGCAACATCGAGGTCAAGCCGTACGGCATCGGCGGCATCTCCACCGACCTGACCGCCAACCCGGTGGTGAACAACGAGGGGAGCGGCAACGGGGGCATCGACGTCAAGTACGGCATCACCCAGAACCTGACCGCCGACTTCACCTACAACACCGACTTCGCGCAGGTGGAGGTCGACGAGCGTCAGGTCAACCTGACGCGGTTCCCGCTGTTCTTCCCCGAGAAGCGCGAGTTCTTCCTGGAGGGGCGGGGCATCTTCGGCTTCGCCAGGGGCGGGGTCACGGGACGGTTCGGCGGCCCCGGCGGCGGTGGCGGCGGCGGGGTCTTCGGCGACGTGAACGTGCCGCAGCTCTTCTACAGCCGGAAGATCGGGCTCGAGCGGGGCCGCGTGGTGCCCATCGTCGGAGGCGCGCGGGTCACCGGGAAGATGGGCCCGTTCGACGTCGGGGCGCTGAACATCCACGCCGGCGACGAGGTGGTCTCGGCCTCGGAGCCGACCAACTTCACGGTGGTGCGGCTGCGGCGCGACATCCTGCGCCGCAGCTCGGTCGGCGGCATGTTCACCAACCGGTCGGTGTCGCGGGTGGCGCCGGGGGCGAGCCAGGCCTACGGGGTCGACGGCACCTTCGCGTTCTTCGAGAACGTCAGCCTCATCAGCTACTTCGCCAGGACCCAGGTGCCGAGCCCCGAGTACGAAGGCAAGGATACGAGCTACCAGGGGAAGTTCGAGTACGCGGCCGATCGCTACGGCCTGCAGGTGGACCACCTGCTGGTCGAGGACAACTTCCTGCCCGAGGTTGGCTTCCTCCGGCGCGACAACTTCCGGCGCACCTACGTGTCGGGCCGGTTCAGCCCGCGGCCGGCGTCCATCGAGAGCGTGCGCCAGTTCAGCCTGGATGGCGCCGTCGACTACATCCTGCTGGCCGACGAGACCCAGCTCGAGACCCGCCAGCGCCTCGTGTCGTTCCAGACCGAGTTCGAGTCGAGCGACCAGTTGACGTTCTCGGCGACCGACAACTACGAGCTGCTCCTGGAGCCCTTCACGCCGCCCGGCGCCGACTTCACGATCCCGGTCGGGAACTACAGCTTCGCCGACTACCAGGTGGCGTACGCCATCGGCCAGCAGCGGCGCGTCAACGGTCAGGTGGCGCTGAGGCGGGGCGACTACTTCGGGGGCGAGCTGACGAGCCTCGAGCTGAGCCAGGGGCGCATCGCGGTGCTGCCGCAGATGTCGGTCGAGCCGACGGTGTCGTTCAACTGGATCGACACCCCGTTCGGGAAGTTCCAGTCGAACCTGGCGGTGACGCGGGTCAACTACGCGTTCAACCCGCGGATGTTCTTCAGCGGCCTGCTGCAGTACAACTCGGCCGACAACTCGTTCAGCAGCAACCTGCGGCTGCGCTGGGAGTACAGCCCCGGGAGCGAGCTGTTCGTGGTCTACACCGACGACCGCGACGTCACCAACGGCTTCCGCCCCGACCGGGGCCTGGATCTTCGCAACCGCGGCTTCGTGGTCAAGTTCAACCGCCTGTTCCGGTTCTGACGTCGGGGCGTCGAGGTGCTCTCGGCGTCGACCGCATCCGTCGAGCTCGGGCGCGAAGACGCGGATGGCCGCGCGGTACGGCGTGCCCGATGCTGGGCTATCGACCCGGCCTCCGTGCGCCTCAGGGACTCAGGCTGAACGGCGGGTAGCGGTCGGTCGCGAGGAGGATGGCGTAGGCGTGCACCCGCCACGCCCAGCGCGACACGCCGACCACGAAGTCGAAGATCTCCCGCGGATAGCGGCCCGTGACGAGGATCGCGAGCCAGGCGAAGATCACCAGCACGAAGGTGACCACCCCGAGCAGCACGATCATGACGTAGTGCGGAACCGCGAGCAGCCACTTGACCAGGGGCAGCCAGCGGTTGAGGTCGCGCGCGGCGTCGGGGTAGTCGAGATCGAGGTGGACGGCCTGGCCCTCGTCGGTCGAGGGGTACTCGTCGCGGAGCAGCAGGACGTAGGCGCCGACGCGGGTCGTGAAGCGGCTCAGCTCGAGGTTCCAGTCGAACCACCAGCGGGGGTACTTGCGGCGAAACAGGATCATGAGAAGCGCGGGAAAGAACAGGAAGCCGCCCGTGGAGATCACTGTCCTGGCGCCCTCCACCGCCTCGTCCTGCCCCGGTTCGACCCGGTCGCCGGTCAGCAGCGCGGCCACCACGACGATCGGAATTGCGAAGAACAGGCGGAACGCGGTCGTGAGGCGGTCCAGCCCGTCCTCCGGATAGTCGATCTGCAGCCGCGCCGGATAGCTCGACGCCGCCGACGGTCCCGGGAATTCGTCGGTCATGACACTTCATCTCCGCATTCCGACGCGCTGGCGGCCCGTGCCGTCGAGCGGCCGCGACCCGTTGGGCGGCGATGATACTCCTGTCAGTGGCGAGGTCCGCCAGTGAGGCGTCGGCGCTACGTCCAGGCGGCGAGCGCGGCCGGCGTGTCGAGCGGCACGGCGTGCGCGTCGCCGGCATAGTCCAGCGGGTAGGAGTTCGACGCGCGGCAGAAGATCGACAGGGAGCGGACGGCGCCGACGGGCAGGGCACAGGCGATCGCTCGTAGCGGACCGGCGTCGCGGGTGTTCGGGTGCTCGGTCCACTTCGCGTCCGCGAGGTGAAAGATGCCCGCGCGGTGCAGCAGGAAGTCGGCCTCGCGGGCGCGGTCGCCCCAGAAGTGGAAGTCCCAGCCGCCGCGGCGGTTCGACTGGGCGCGGCGGATCTCTGCGCAGACGAACGTCTCCCACAGCGCTCCCGCGAGTGGCGAGGTCCGCAGCGCCTCGAACGACTGCACCCCGCACAGGAACGCCGCCAGGCCCGGATCGCGTACGTAGAGTTTCGGCCGCTTGATGAGCGTCTTCGTCCGGTTCGCGAACCAGGGCTCCAGCAGCATGAGCTGGTGCGACGCCTCCAGCGCCGACAGCCAGGCGCCGGCGGTCGAGCCGGCGATGCCGGCGTCGCGGGCGAGATCGGCGCGATTGAGCAGTTGCGCGGTACGCAGCGCCGCGGCGCGCAGGAAGCGTTCGAAGTCGCGCAGGTTCGCGACCTGGAGGGACTGCCGGAGGTCCCGCTCCAGGTAGGTCGCCACGTACGAGCGATAGAACCCCTCCGACTCGATCTCGAGGTTCTCGTACAGCTCGGGGAAGCCGCCCCGCACCACGAACTCCTCGACGGTGAGACCGGGATGCGCGGTCCTCGCCTCCGCGAACGACAGCGGCTCGAGCGCGATGACGGCGGCACGGCCGGCCAGGGAGTCGGAGACGGACTTCATCAGGCCGAGCGGCTGAGATCCCGTCAGCAGGAAAGTGCCGTATCGCCCGCGCTCTCGGTCGACCGCCGCCTTGAGATGGCGGAAGAGCCCCGGTGCGTACTGCACCTCGTCGATGACCACGGGTGGCGGATGGCGCGCGAGGAAGGTGGCGGGATCCCGCTCGGCCTGTTCCGCCTCGCTCGGCAGGTCGAGGGTGACGAACCGATGGTCCGGGAACAGCCGGCGCATCAGGCTGGTCTTCCCGGTTTGGCGGGCGCCCGTCAGCACCACCACCGGCCGCGTCGCCGCCCGCTGCAGCAGGAGCGGCTCGATCTGCCGGTCGATCCACATCGCACAAATTCTACGATGTCATCGAACGATTTGCACGACATGAGAACCGTTGAGCTCAAGGGCGAGAGTGTCGCCCGGGCCGCGTTGCTGCTAGTCGGCTGGTTCCCGCACGACGGTGAAGTCGGCGGCCCACTCGTGGGGGCCCCAGTGGACGACGAGGCGGCCGCGGTCGTCGCCGGTGGGGACGAGGGTGGCGCCGAGGGGCCGGAAGGACCCGGCTGTCCGCGAGTACTCGACCGGCGTTTCGCCCGCATCGAACGCGGGGTCGTGCTGGGTGCCCCAGGAATCGGGCTCGTGGTTGAACACGAAGCGCCAGCCGGCGCCGGCGCGGCGCAGCCAGACGCCGTAGGCGCCCGCGAATCCGGGGGCGAGGTTACCGGTGGGGACGTCGGCGTCGCCAAAGCGCAGGGAGACGTCGGACTTGAGGCGGAGGACGGGGGCGCGGATCATCCCGACGACGGCCCCGTCCGGGGTGTCCGCGATGCGCGGGTAGTCCTCGTCCTCGACGTCGATGCCCTTCCAGTAGAGCATCGAGATGCGCGCTCCGTCCGGCATCACGAGCGCTGTCTCGTTGCGCTCGTTCAGCATGTTGTTGCGGGCGGTCGGGGTGTTGTCGTCGGCGGCCTGCCGGGGGGTGCCGCGACCCGATACCCGCGGCCGGCGGGGCGGCGGCGGCAGCTCGTCGAAGCGGAAGTCGCTGCTCCACGCCTGGCGCCCCCAGCGAAGCTCGAGCCGGCCCGTCTCGGCCGCGGTGGCGTGCACCGACGCGGTGAGCACCGGCGCCGTGGCGGCCTCGCGATGCTGCAACGGAACGATGTGGAGGATCCCGTCGTCGCCGTCGGCCTCATCGGCGGTCCGGATCTCCAGGCGCCAGCCCTCGGTGTCGCTCGCGATCCACAACTCGGGAGCAGAGGGCTCGGCCGGTTCCGGAGCGGCTACGCCCGCGGCCTCGTCCGACTCCTCGGCGGCGTCGTCCTCGGCCCGCTCCTCCTGCGCCGCCGCGGCTGCCCGCGCCTCGGCCGCGATGCGCGCCGCTGCCGCCGCCCGTTCCGCGGCCAGCGCCTCGAGATCCGCCGCGAGGGTTCCGATTCGCAGGGCGCGATGTCCTTCGAACGTTCCGAGGCGCACCGCCGTGCCCGCCAGCATCTCCGCGTAGGCGGGGCCGTCCGCCCTCAGGTCGGGCGGGAACGCGATGTCGACCTCCTGTCCCTCGAGCACCAGCAGAGCGTGCACGAGCCCGTCCGCCTCCTCGGTGGGGGGCGGCGTCTGGGCGTTGGCGTGCAACGCCGCCAGGGCGGTGAGGCCGCAGACGACGCGCGCCGCGAGCAGGGCCGGACACGCGCCCGGGAGCCTGCGGCGGCCGGAACGGACAGGACGACGGTCACCGATGGTCGACATGGCGCTGTTCCCCGCGGAGTCGAGTTGGCCCGACAGAACGAGAGGTTCCCGGCAGAAAAGGCGAGGGCGGGACCGATCGGCCCCGCCCTGCTGTGATAATGTCGAAACGGCGGTGGACGGCCGTCAGTCGTTGTCGGTGGTCGGCATCGCCGCGGGCTCGTCGACCTCGGCGTAGCCGATGAACCCGAGCGACATCTCGTCGTCCGTCCGCGGCCCGTAGCCCACGAAGCGGTTCGGGTTGAAGCTGCGGCGAGACGCGCGCTCCGCGGTGTTGTCGTACCAGAAGTCGACGTCGATGCGGGTGCCCTTCGGCAGCAGCTTCGGCTCCTTGTACTTGTAGGTCACCTGCCAGCTCTGGTCGTAGTGCGGCACGTCGAGCAGCAGCTCCTCGGTGCCGTCGGGATAGAACGCGGTGTAGCGCGCGGCGACGGCCCGCAGGTGGGCGTGCGGCCAGTAGGTCAGCACCAGGGTGTCCTTCTCGAGGACGCGCGACGACCCCACGCGGTAGTTCGGGTGGTTGGGCGGAATCTCGAACCCGCGGTTGTACAGGGTGTCGTTGATCACCTTGTGCTGCACGGGCTCGTCGGCGACCCAGAACGCGATCTCGGGGTTGCTCCAGACGGCCGAGCCCTCGGCCGGCTCCTTGTGGTAGTGCATGTTGAACGAGATGCTCGACCCCGTCTCCAGCAGCACCCCGAAGCCCTCGGGCAGCATGTCGGGCTCGCCGCCCTCGGCCACGCAGCTCAGGAGCTGGCTGCCGGCCACGTCGGCGCCCTCGTCCTCCACCGCGCCCTCGGGGATGAACGCGCCGGGCGCGATCATCGACGAGCACATGTGGTGGGTGATCTGGTTGTCGCCGACCCGGAACTCCCAGCCCTTGACCCAGGTGTCCTCGGGCAGGATGTCCTCGGTCAGCTCCGTGTAGAAGGTGATGTTGATGTCGTAGATGTCGTCCGCGACCAGATACGGCTCGGGCATCTTGACGACGAAGTCGGGGGTGCCCAGGCTCCAGCCCTCGTTGGCGTCCTCCGCGAACTGCCTCGCCGGCGGGGCGTGGGCCATGTCGCCCGCGGGCGCGCCCGCCGCGACCCAGCTCAGGATGGTGTCGATCTCGGCGTCGGTCAGGCCGCGCTCGTTCTCGAACACGCCCTTGGGGGCCGAGGCGAACCACGGCGGCATCTCGCGCGACTCGACCTTGCTGGCGATCGAGCGGGCCCAGGGCCGCGTCTCGCGGTAGTCCATGAACGACATCGGGGCGACGAGCCCGCTGATGTTGGCGCCGGACGGCCGATGGCAGGTCTGGCAGTTCTCCTGCATGATCGGCAGCACGTCCTTGTAGTAGGTCACCGCCTCGGCGCCGTTCTCGGCGTGCGCGGTGGCGGCGAACGTCGAGACCATGCCGAACGCGAGAAGAGCGGCGAGCGTGCGCGTGAGCTTCATTCAGGATCTCCTTGGCGGCCCGGATCGCGTGCATGCGGGGACAGACGTCCCAAGAAAGTGCTTTTACCACAGCACGGCCCGGGCCGCAAGGGGAACGGCCCGAGGAGCCGTGGTCGAGCCCGCGTTGCGCCCGGGATCGCCGGGGCCCGGGTGCGACGCGCGACGGGGCGGAACGGCGATGCTCGTCCGGTTGGGGTCCATCGCGCCGGTCGCGGTGCAGCAGGCGGAGCGGGCGGCGACCCTGGTGCGCGACGCCGGCGGGGTCGCGGAACTCAGGGGACCGGCACCCGCTCGGCGAGCTCCGTGAACCAGTTGGCGACGTAGACGAGCTCCGTCGGCCCCTGGCGCGGGTCGTCTCCGGGTGCGTCCTCGTCCTCCTTGATCACGAGGAACCGATCGCCGGTTGGCGCCACGTCCCACTGTCGGCTGGCCGCCGCCATCCCGAAGTCCATGCGGCCGGACAGCTCGAACAGCCTCTCGGGGCGCGACCAGGTGAACGACGGGTCGCCGTCGTACTCGACCGCCATCATCGCCCCGCCGTCCGGACCGACGGCGACGTAGAAGAGCTCCCGGCCGTCCCGGGACCACGCCGGCGCGAGGCCGGGGCCCGGCGACACCTGCCACTTGCCGTCGCCGACGTCGGGGAACGGCCGCACGAAGACGGCGGGAGGGCCCGACTCGTTCGACTGGTAGGCGATCCAGCGGCCGTCGGGGGAGACGGCCGGGAGCGCTTCCGCGAAGGCGGTCGCGATCAGCGGCTCGGAGGCCCCGCCGTTGAGCGGCAGCCGGTGAATGTCCACGTCGGTCATGCCGGCCGCGTGCGAGACCACGAGGGTGTCGGAGGCCTCCACCCACGCCGCCCCCGTCTGCATCCGTCCGGTCGAGGTCAGGCGCTCGGCCTGCCCCGTGCCGTCGGCCGCCTTCCGGAACAGGCCGAACCCGTCGGCGCCGGCGGTCGTGTACACGACGCGCCGGCCGTCCGGCGACCAGAGCGGGTTGACGTTCCACCCCTCGAAGGTCAGGCGGTTGGACGCCTCGCGGGCGACGTCGTAGATGACGACGTCGGCGTCGTTGCCGTTGGAGGCGGTGACGGCCAGCGCGATGCGGCCGCCGTCGGGCGAGACGCGCGGCGTGCGGTACGCGCGTGGCGGCGCCGGCAGCGGCTCCTCGCCCCCCTCGCGGTCCACCCATGCCAGCGTCCGGCGGCCCTCGGCGGGATAGAAGGCGTCGACCGTGTAGACGAGCGTGCCGTCGGCGGCCCAGGCGCTGAGGCCCGCGTCCGGGACGACGGGAACCGGCGGGCCGGTCAGCTCGAGGCGCCCGGCGTCGAAGGGGGCGGCCATGAGCGTCGCGCTGGCGGGTCCGCGCCGGCCGGGCGCCTGCCGGACCTCGCGGAGCAGGAGGTGGCCCGTCGGCGCGTAGGTCGCTTCCGTGACCGCGGACGCCACGAGGCGCGGTTCCCCCGCCGGCAGGGCCACCGCCTTGAGCTGCAGCTCTCCGTCGGGCACGAACTCGACGAAGAGTAGCGCCGAGGAGCCCGGAAGCACGTGGGGCGCCATGCACGCGGCGAGCTCGGGGACCGCTCCCGCCGGCAGCAACGCCTCCGGCGTGCCGCCGTCGCCCGGCACGCCCAGCAGGCCGCCGAGGGCGCCGACGACGATGCGGTCGTCGTCCCCCCAGCTTGCGCCGATGGCGGGGACGTTCTCGGCGAGCGCCACCGGCGCCCCTCCCGCCGCGGGAGCCTTCATCAGGGTCCAGCGGGGCTGGAGCCGGTCCGTCGGTCCCCCCGGCCCGCCGCCCGCGAAGAAGCCGATCCAGGCCCCGTCGGGCGAGAAGAACGGGTCGAGCGCGCCTTCGGCGCCGGCCAACGGCTGCGCGTCGGCCTGGTCCAGTCGGCGGACCATCAGGCGCCGGTTCCGGCCGTCGCGGCCGACGTAGGCCAGCGTCGAGCCGTCCGGCGAGAGCGCGAAGGTGGTGCCGCGCGCCATCGGCGACGGCAGGTCGAGAGAGAGGCGCCGGACGTCGGACGGCGCCGGCGGCGGCGCGAGGCTCCAGAACGCCAAGCTCACCGCGGCCGCGCCGAGCGTCAGGCCCATGGCGGCCCACGCGGCCCGCTGCCGCCACCCGGGCGGGGGCGGGGGGGCGATCACGGCGGTCCCGCCGTCGGCCGCCGCGTCCTCCGGCTTCAGCGCCGCCTCCAGATCGCTGATCGCCTCGCCCGCGTCGCGCATGCGCCGCCGCTGGTCCCGTTCGAGGCAGCGGCGCAGCACGCGCCTGACCGGTGCGGGCGTGGACGCGGGCAGGTTCGACAGATCGAGCTCGCGGTCGAGCACCCGGGCCAGCACGTGCGGCACCGTCTCGCCCCCGAACAGCCGCTCGCCGGCCAGCATCTCGTAGAGCACGACGCCGAACGACCAGAGATCGGTGCCGATGCCGACCGCGGTGCCGGCGGCCTGCTCGGGCGACATGTAGGACGGCGTCCCCATGACCACCCCCATGCGGGTGGCCGAGACGGTGAGGGTGGGCGACTGCGACACGTCCGCCTCGGGCGCCGGCTCCGGGTCGAGGGCCTTGGCGAGGCCGAAGTCGAGCACCTTGACGGTCCCGTCCTCGCGCACCTTGACGTTGGCCGGCTTGAGGTCCCGGTGCACGACGCCGGCCTCGTGGGCCGCCTGCAGGGCCGAGGCGATCTGCCACGCGATCTGCAGGGCGTCGTCGAGGGGAATGGGACCGCGCTCGATGAGGTCGGCGACGGTCGGGCCCTCGACCAGCTCGAGCACCAACGCCCGCGACTCGCTGCTCTCCTCGAAGCCGTAGATCTGCGCGATGTTCGGATGGTTCAACGAGGCCAGGACCCTGGCTTCGCGCTCGAAGCGCGCGTGCCGCTCGGGGTCGGCGCTGAACGCCTCGGGCAGCACCTTCAGCGCCACGTCGCGGTCGAGGGTGGTGTCGCGTGCGCGGTGGACCTCGCCCATGCCCCCGGCGCCGAGCGAGCCGGTGACCTCGTAGATGCCGATTCTGCTACCCGGCGTCAGCGGCATGTCAGGACTCGATTGGCCTCGACCACGTCGGACCGCGGTGGGAACGACGCTGGACGGCCCGTTCTGCGGTCCGGCGCGACCGGCGGGTCGCGTGACCGGCGGGTCGGAGGTCCAATCCCGGGGAATCAGCAGATTCCCAAGCAATGATATCCGCGATGGGGCCGCGAAACCGCGCTCGATTGACACCGTGCAGGGGTTCGGCGAGACTATCAGCGGGTTGATCGGGGCGAAACCGCCGTTCCACAGTCACATTGACCGGAGTGCAGGGTCCGTTCTTCCCGACCGGCGTCCTGAGTTCTCTCGCGCCCGTTGCGCGTCGGGCGGCCCACGCATGGCGGCGCGCCGCGGCGAACGCGTTCAGGCGGATTCTCGGCGGCGTGCAGGAGGGCTGACGATGCCGGCTGCTTCGGAACGGACTCGACTCGGGGCGGTCGCGGCCCTGGCCGCGCTGCTGGCGCCGGCGCTTGCCCCCACCGGGGCGCTCGCGCAGCCGGCCAGCGGCGCCGACCTGCTCGCGGCCACTGTCGACCGCTACTGCGTGACCTGCCACAACGACCGGCTGCTCACCGCCGGACTGAGCCTGGACGGTCGGGATCTCTCGGCGGTCGCCGGCCATGCCGAGCTGTGGGAAAAAGTGTTGGCGAAGCTGCGCACCCGCGCCATGCCCCCGGTCGGCCGTCCCCGACCCGACGTCGAGACCTACGACCGGGTCGCGGGGTGGCTGGAATCGGAGATCGACCGTGTCGCCCTCGCCGCCCCCGACCCCGGACGCACCCAGGCCGTGCACCGCCTGAATCGCGCCGAGTACGCCAACGCGGTGCGGGACCTGCTGGCGGTGGACGTCGACGTCGCCGACCTGCTGCCGGCCGACGACTTCGACGAGTACGGCTTCGACAACAACGCCGACGTGCTGACCGTCTCGTCCGCCCTCATGGAGCGGTACCTGTCGGCCGCGCGCAAGATCGGGCGGACCGCCCTCGGCGAGGTTCCGCTCGGTCCGGCGGCGGAGACCTACAAGGTCCCCATCCTCCTGCTGCAGGACGACCGCATGAGCGACGACCTGCCGTTCGGGTCGCGCGGGGGCATCGCCATCCGGCACGTCTTCCCCGTCGACGGCGAGTACGACCTCCAGATCCGCCTGCACCGGAACTACGTGAACTACGTCCGCGGCATGGGGTCGCGCCACGAGCTCGAGGTGCGGCTGGACGGCGAGCTCGTCCGCACCTTCGTCTTCGGCGGCGAGGAGCCCGAGGGGGTGCAGGCCCCGGCCAGCTACGGCGGCAACCTGTTCGGCGACCCCGAGTGGGAAGAGTACATGCTCTTCGCCGACGCCAACATGCGCTTGCGCTTCGAGGCCGCGGCCGGCCCGCGCGTCGTGGGGGTCTCGTTCGTGCGGCGGTTCACCGAGCCGGAAGGGGTGCTGCAGCCCCGGCAGAGCGTGTTCGCGGTGGCCGTGAACGAGATGCGGGACGGCAATGCGGCGGTCGAGCACGTCGTCATCGGCGGCCCCTACACCACCGCGGGCGGGCCGGGGGACACGCCGAGCCGCCGCACCATCTTCACGTGCCGGCCCGACAGCGAAGCGGCGGCCGACGAGGAGCGGTGCGCGCGAGAGATTCTCGGCTCGCTCGCCCGCCGCGCCTACCGCCGGCCCGTCAGCGTGGGCGACCTCGGCACCCTGATGCAGTTCTACCGGGCGGGCCGTGAGGGCGGGAGCTTCGACTCGGGCATCCAGCTCGCCCTCGAGCGCGTGCTCATCGCCCCCGACTTCCTGTTCCGGGTGGTCCGCGACCCCGTCGACGCGGGGCCGGGCACGGCCTATGCCCTGAGCGACCTCGACCTCGCGTCGCGGCTCTCGTTCTTCCTGTGGTCGACCGGCCCCGACGACGAGTTGCTCGCCCTCGCCGAGGCGGGCCGGCTCCGCGACCCCGACGTGCTCGAGGCCCAGGCGCGGCGCATGCTCGCCGACCCGCGGGCGACCGAGCTGGTGCGGAACTTCGCGGGCCAGTGGCTGTACCTGCGCAACCTGCGGAGCGTCGTGCCCGACGCCATCACCTTCCCCGAGTTCGACGAGAACCTGCGCGAGGCGTTCCGGGAGGAGACCGAGCGGTTCGTCGACAGCCTGCTGCGCGAGGACCGCAGCGTGCTCGACCTGCTCGGGGCCGACTACACCTTCGTCAACGAGCGGCTCGCCGCCCACTACGGCATCCCCAACGTCTACGGCAGCCACTTCCGTCGGGTCCGGCTCGACGACGAACTGGCCGAGCGGCGCGGCGGCATCTTCGGGCACGGCAGCGTGCTGACGGTGACGTCGTACCCGAACCGCACGTCGCCGGTGCTTCGCGGCAAGTGGATGCTCATCAACATCCTCGGCACGCCCCCGCCCCCGCCCCCGGCCGATGTGCCCGACCTGCCGGAGCGGGGCGAGGACGGTCGGGCCGCCACCGTGCGTGACCGGCTCGCACGGCACCGCGAGAGCCCCGCCTGCTCGGTGTGCCACGCCCCGATGGACCCGCTGGGGCTGGCCCTGGAGAACTACGACGCGGTGGGGCGCTGGCGCACCACCGGCACCGCCGGGCTGCCCATCGACTCGTCGGGGCAGTTGCCCGACGGCAGCGCGTTCGACGGGCCGACGGGCCTGCGCTCGCTCCTGATGGAGCGGCGCCACCAGTTCGCTCAGACCCTGACCGAGAAGCTGCTGGCCTACGGGGTGGGGCGGGGGCCGGAGTACTACGACCGCCCCACCGTGCGGGCCATCATCCGCGAGGCGGCTTCCGACAACTACCGCTGGTCGTCTATCATTGTCGGCATCGTGAAGAGCACACCGTTCCGGATGCGGAGGACCGAATCATGATCGTCACCCAGAAGGCGCTTCCCCGTCGTACCGTGCTGCGAGGGCTCGGGGCCTCGCTCGCTCTGCCGCTGCTCGACGGGATGGTGCCGGCGTTCGCGGCCCTGCGCACGACGGCGGCGGCCCCGGTGCGCCGGCTCGGCGTGGTGTACGTCCCCAACGGGATGATGATGCCGCACTGGACGCCGCCCACCGAGGGGGCCGGCTTCGAGTTCCCGACCATCCTGAAGCCGCTCGAGCCGTTCCGCTCGCACGTCCAGGTGCTGTCGGGCATGCACGGCGTCGAGAGCGAGGGGCCGCACGCCCGCTCCTCGACCCGGTTCCTCACCGGGGTGCCGTCGAAGCCCGACGACGGCTCGGACCTGCGGGGCGGGGTTTCCATGGACCAGCTCGCCGGCCGCGTGCACGGCCGCGAGACGCAGCTCGCGACCCTCGAGCTCGCCCTCGACGGCCGCGACTTCGCGGGGTCGTGCGACGACGGGTTCAGTTGCGCCTACACCAACACCATCGCGTGGGCCAACGACGTGACCCCGCTGCCGATGGAGAACAACCCGCGGGTGGTGTTCGAGCGCCTGTTCGGCGACACCGGCAGCACCGATCCCGCGATCCGTCGGGCGCGGCTCAAGAAGGACGCTAGCCTCCTCGACTCGGTCACCGACCGCGCCGCGGACCTGTCGCGCCAGCTCGGGGCCGGCGATCAGGCCAAGCTCGGCCAGTACCTCGACGCAGTGCGCGACATCGAGCGGCGCATCCAGATGGCCGAGGCGCAGAGCGACCGCGAATTGCCGGTGGTGGCCCAGCCCGCCGGCATCCCCGACACCGTCGGCGACCATGCGAAGCTGATGTTCGACCTGATGGCCTTGGCCTACGAGACGGACCTCACCCGGGTCGTGACGTTCATGATGGGGCGGGAGATCACCGGGCGGACGTACGCGGAGATCGGGGTGCCCGACGCCCACCACCCGATCTCGCACCACCAGCGCGACCCCGAGAAGCTCGCCAAGCTGACGAAGATCAACCAGTACCACGTGCAGCTCTTCTCGGCCTTCGTCGACCGGCTCGCAGCCACCCAGGACGGCGACGGCACCCTGCTCGACCACTCGATGATCGTCTACGGCGCGGGCATGGCCGACAGCAACTCCCACGCCTCGTACAACCTGCCCATCCTCCTCGCCGGCGGCGGGGCGGGCACCGGCGGGCGGCACGTCAAGTACTCCGAGGACACGCCGCTGGCCAACCTGCACCTGAGCCTGCTCGACAGGATGGGCGTGCCCATCGAGCAGCTCGGCCACAGCAACGGCCGGCTCGCGCTCGAGCCGCTGTCCGGCGTGTAGCCGGGACGGGCGAGCCCGGCGCGCATCGTGAACCTGGACAGGGCCGGTTCCCGCGAGGGACCGGCCCCTCGTCGTTGAGGACCGAAGGAGGCACATGCCGGCGACGGGCTTTCTCGGCACGCGGGCGGACGTCTTCGTGGACGTCGCGATGGTGTTCTTCGTGGCGGCGCCGTGCCTGATGGCCTACGCGTTGCGCCTCGCGGCGCAGCGGCGCTACCGCGCCCACCGTCGGCTGCAGGTGGCCGTGCTGCTCGGCGGCATCGTGGCCGTGCTGCTGCTGGAGGGCAGCATCCGGTTCGGGCAGGCCGTGGAGGCGTTCACCGTGAGCGCGTACTACGGGACGGTGGCGATGGCCGGCCTCTTCGCCGTGCACCTCGTGGTCGCGATTCCTACCTTCATCGGCTGGTGCCTGCTCGCGGTCCTGTCCTGGCGCCGCTTTCCCCGCGTGCTGCCGGGCTCGTTCACGCCGCGGCACCGGCTGTGGGGCCGGCTCACCTTCGCGGGTCTGTGGCTCACCTGCGTGACCGGGGTCGGCCTCTACGTGATGAGCTTCGCGCTCTGAGCCCGCGGCCGCGCGTCTCGCTCGACGCCCAGCGATGCTCGGCGGCCATCGTCGGCTGCACGGTCTTCTCAGGGCCGGCCCGGCGATCTACGCTATGGGCGATCGGAACCAACGCACCCATGCGCCGTGCGGCCAAGAACGGCATCGCCCAGGCGAGGCGAGGAATTCCCGCGGAGCGGAGAGGAGCAGCCCGATGCGATTCATGACTGGAAGGCACAGGTCCCGCCGGCGTTCGTTTCGCAGGGTCCGGGCGGCCGCGGCGCTGGTCGCGATCACGATGGCGGCGGCGCCGGTCCTGGGCCAGGAGGCGGGGCGGAGCCCCGCCGCCGACTGGCCGACCTACAACCGGGACCTCGCCGGCACCCGCTACTCGCCCCTCGACCAGATCGACGCGTCGAACGTCGCCTCGCTCGAGGAGGTGTGGTCGTACCGCTTCCATCCCGAGGACGGGTTCATCGAGGGGCCGAGCCCGGCCGAGCTCTTCCAGCAGGTGACACCGATCGTGGTCGACGGCGTGATGTACCTCGCGTCGGGGAACCGGGTGGTGGCCCTGCGGCCCGAGACCGGCGAGGAGATCTGGCGGCACGAGCTGGCCGAGGGGCTGGCGTCGTTCCGCGGCGTCGCCTACGGGCCGGCCACCGACGACCACGAGGCCCGCATCTACTTCACGAGCCTGTCGAAGGTCGTGGCCCTGAAGGCGGCGACGGGCGAGCCCGACTCCGCGTTCGGCGACGGCGGCGAGGCGCCGGTGCGCATCCCCTACACCGGGGTGCCGGTGGTCTACGACGGCACCCTGATACTGGGCTCTAGCGCCTTCGGGCCGGGACAGCGGCACATCGCGCCCCACCTGAACCAGCCGCGGGGCGGGGGAGAGCCGGCCCGGGCTTGGCCGCGGGCCCTCGACGCGTCCGGCACCCTGCTCTGGGAGTTCCCGACCCTGCCCACCGAGAGCGACTTCGGCAGCGAGACCTGGGGCAACCAGAGCTTCCGCGACCGCATCGGGAACAACGTGTGGGCGTTCACCCTCACCGTCGACGAAGAGCGCGGCCTCGTCTACATGCCGGTCAGCAGCCCCGGGTCGAACTTCTACGGCGGCGATCGCCCCGGCGACAACCTCTTCGCGAACTCGACCATCGCCATCGACATCGCGAGCGGCGAGCTCGCCTGGTACTTCCAGAACATCCACCGCGAGCTGTGGGACTACAACCTCCCGCCGTCGCCGGGCCTGATGGACATCGAGCGCGACGGCGAGGTCATTCCCGCCCTCGCCCAGGTCGGCAAGTCGGGCTGGATGTTCATCCTGAACCGCGTGACCGGCGAGCCCGTCCACGGGGTCGAGGAGCGGCCGGTCCCCGTCGGCGACGTGCCCGGCGAGCAGTACTCGCCGACCCAGCCGTTCCCCCTCGCGCCGCCCCCGGTGTCGCGGGTCAGCATCGGACCCGACGACATCGTCACCGCCGGCGACACCACGCCCGAGCACGCCGCCGCCTGCCGCGAGCTGTGGGACACCGTGGGCTACTACAACGACGGGCCCTACACGCCCATCCGCTACCGGCAGGAGGGCACCCCGCCGTCGCTCGTCTTCCCCGGCACCGGCGGCGGCGTGAACTGGAACGGCACCGCCTACGACCCCGAGCTCGGCTACATCTTCGTCAACTCGAAGGACGCGCCCATCAGCGGCTGGATGACGGAGAACGAGGAGTACGGCCCCGACGTCGAGGACCAGGTGGCCTTCGTCCGCGAGGCGGGGCCGCCGTTCGAGGCCCCGATCTTCGACGCCGACGGCGAGCGCCTCGGCGCCCTGCCCTGCTTCAAGCCCCCGTGGGCGCGCCTCGTCGCGGTCGAGGCGGCCACCGGCGAGATCGCGTGGGAGGTGCCGCTGGGCATCGACGAGCTCCTGCCCGAGGGCAGGCAGCGCGTCGGCAGCCGCAACGTGGGCGGCCCCATCGTCACCGCGGGAGGCCTCGTGTTCATCGGCGCCACCGTCGACCGCCGCTTCCGGGCGTTCGACTCCCGCACCGGCGAGGAGCTGTGGGCGGCCGAGTTCGATTACAACGTGGAGGCCGTTCCCATCACCTACGCGGGGAGCGACGGGCGGCAGTACGTGGCGGCCAACGTCTCGGCCCCGGCGAGCGGCGAGCCCCGGGGGAACGAGCGGCTGGTTGTGTTCGCGCTGCCCGAGCGGTAGGTCCCCACCGGACCCAGGCGTTGCGGCAATGAGCGACAGGCTGCCGTCCGGCTTTCCCTTGGCCGGGTAGCGACGCGCGTAGTCACTTGGACGGCACCGTGTGAGTAGCACGCTCGATCAGATCCGGACACTGGTCGCACGTGGCGAGGTGAGAGTCTCGCTTCATGGACTCAATGAGTTGGCGGCGGACGCCGTACGGGTTCGCGATGTCGTCGCCGGGATCGCGACGGCCCTCGTGGTTGAGGACTATCCGGACTATCCGAAAGGGCGCTGCTGTCTCGCCTTGCAGCGGGATGGAGCCAATCGACCGATTCATGTAGTCTGGGGTATTACGAGACGTGGATGAGGAGACGACCATGAGTACCCGATCGATGTCGAGACTCGTGCGTGGCGGTGAGTTCGTGGCCGAAGTGGATGTCGAACTCGTGGAAGCGGATGGTGGTTGGGCCCCGTACTTGCGACTTGAGGACGCCTACAAGCTCGACGACGTCCGGGACGCCCTCTGTGCAGGTGACATTGCGCGTGCATCCCGGATCGCGGACCGTGTATACCGGTTGACCCCTCTCCACGTTCCCCCCGAGGCTGCCAAGCGGAGCGAGACCAGCGGCCGAACCGCCTGACGCACCCGCCAAGCAGGTCTCCGCCCAATCTACTGCAACAGCGCCGGCGGTCACGTCGCGGGACACAGCGGAAAGGGCCACGCCGTCAAGTATAGAGACCAGGGAGTGACTGAACGGATAGCCGCCGCCATGACCGAGAGCGACGTCAGAGTCTGTCGACGGGAGGCGAACGTCTTCAGGGCGACAGCCGGAGCTGAATCCCCGTTGAGTATAGTAGGCCAGCAAAACGGCGCAGAAATAACCGGCTGCCTACTCTCCGCCGATCTCGAGTCCCTGAACGAACGCAGGGTTTATCTGATACATAACACCAGCTTTACTCAACTGCCGTTCTATACCTCGCAAGCGAGCGAAATCATAGTTTACCGAGTAGATGTACGCTACCTCGCCGGTATGACGCACAATTCCCAAAAAACCGTACCAAAGCAGTAACTCCACGAAGGCGTCTCGCTGTTCCGAAGACTCGCTGACCTCATCAAGCAGGTCGTCAATCTGCGCCGCGCTGACGCGCTCGCGCGCGCCGAGAAACTGATACAGTACATTGTTGGCTTCGGGCAAAATGTCTCGGATCTCGAGGCCGATTTCCGTAACCAAATCCGTAGAGAAAGCCTCAACGCCCTTCTTGATATCAGACTCCGTGATGTTGCGATGTCCAAGGTTGATGGCAAAGCCGCGACAGTGATTTATCAGGTCGATAAGGGCGCGCGGTCTCATCAGGCAACGGTCGATCAGGTACTGGGAGCTTTCTTCTCCCTCAATATGGCTCACGGACAGCGACCGCCACACGTCTTCAAACGATATACCCGGCGCCAGTCCGCCAGTAGCCACAAATCGTCTTCGCAGCAATTCTCTGAGGAGATCGGAATCGGTCCAGTCCAGCAGTACCTTGGACTCTTTGCCTCGATCCGGTGTGTGTTGAACGAGGTGTTCGTATACATCGTTGCGCAGGAATACCAGCGTTCGGCACTCGATTTCGTTTCGCGCGAGCTGTCGCTGGAGCTTCCGCGTGGCCTCTAGCAAGTCCCTAATGATCGCGACGTCTTGATGCTCAATCCCGTGCGAGGGCCATCCTTTATCGATGTTGTCGAATAGCAGCCAGAGCGCGCTTTTGTGCTCCAGATAGGATACCACAAGATCCCGCAGGTGTTTCACATCGTGGACGTACATCAATTCAGTAAGCGCACTGTGCGACAGCGTAGAGCCTGAAGAATCACCAAAGCGCGCTTTGTACTCGCTTGCAATGTGCGAAAGAAGGCCGCTCAGTCTTTCGGAGAAATCACCCTCTGTAACATATTCGTCGGTCTCGTAGGTGTCGGATAGTCTGCGGTACGGGTCGAACAGTCTCGGATCCCGAGTGTGGGGTAAACGGTCTTGTTCGAGGATCTTGTGGCAGATCTCAAGAAGTAGCAAGTACTCCCAAAAGGCTGTCAATGTGTGTTCTTGGGTTCCCTGGGACATTAGGCGCAGGACATCATCCTTGAATTTGAGGAGTTTATAGCCATCAGGCTTAAGGTCGAGAACGACATTATCTGCGGAGGACCGAATGCGATCGCGGACTTGGTGAAATAGCGCAGACTTGCCCGAACCTTTTCGGCCTACCACCAATTGTGCGTCTCCACGGTATGCACGACGGAATGCGGCGGTTTCAATGTAATAGGCGGATAGGTCGACGATCTCGTTTTCTGCAGAAGATGAGCCAAGGTGGGTCTTTTCAAGAGGGTTGTCGTCCCGTGAGAAAATGGGCTGAATGGTATCCTGTAGGGCGGCGGTTGTGCGAGTGGCAAAATCACTAATTGCGCTATCGATATCGTGAGGATATTTGAAAGACACAATGAAATCACGGTAGTCAATTGGAACTGGCTCGTTTCCTTCCTGGAGGAGGAGTGTGACCTTTTGCATGCCGTGGGCAAGGCCGGCGACAAAGGCGCTGCGGAGATTGTGAGCCTCGGCATCAGCGATGTGGGCGGGAAGAAAATGAGCGAGGACGGCATGGGACTCGGAGACTTGACGAATAGCATCAAGTCCGGAGAGTCGGACCTGTTCGTTGGGGTCGAAGCTCCGAAAACGCAGACGCGCCTTCTTGACGCGAGAAATAATGCGGGTTGCAGCGTCTGTCTTGAGTTTGGCGTCGGTGAGGTATACCGGCGTGGAGGTCTTTAGGGAGGTAGACAACAGAAGGGGCTGGCGGTCGTCTGATGACGACAGGAGAATGCCTGCTGCGCTGCGGGAGTTTTCGTAGGACTGGTACCCGAGAGTATCAAAGATGCCGAGGCGCGCGAAGATTGGGGTTGATATAGAGACTGCCTTGTTGCGAAGAAGTAGTATCGGTTTCTGTAGGCCGATGGCGTAGCCGATTTCATAGGTAACGTTGAAGTTCAGTATGGAAATATCGGCGACAAGCAGAGATGCACTGGCGATCTGCTGAAGAATGGTGGTGCCTATAAATTGGCCGGCGATTGGAGTTTCCGTCCAGGACTGGAAAATGCGTTGGGGGGAGCGCGTGCGTAGGTTGGATAGCGCGGTGTCTAGGGTGTGCGCGATGGTAGGGGGCTCACTCGGATAGACGAGGAAGGTAGTGGGTTGTGGATGGAGCGGCTCGGTGGAGTGGGTTTGGGGATCGGGGGTGCCGCGTGCGGGGTACTGGGGTGAGCGTGGTTTGGGCTGGATGGGCTGGGGTGTCATGATGGGCATTGTAGCGGAATGGATGGGAAGAGGGAACGGGAGGCTGATGGTTGGGCGTGTTTCGGCGGGTGGTCTGGAGAAGGGGGGCTCGGGGTTGTGGTCGGCGGGGTGCGGCCCGTGGAAGGAGAAAGCGGGGTGGTGGCCCTGCGACCCGAGACCGGGGAGGAGATGTGGCGGCTCGAGCTGGCCGAGGCGCTGGCGTGGTTCCGGGGCGTCGCCTGGGGCGGGCCAGCGACGACCACGAGGGTCGCATCTACTTCACGAGCCTGTCGAAGTTGGTCGGCGTGAAGGCGGCGACCGGCGAGCCGGGCCTTGTGTTCGGCGACGGGGGCGAGGCGCCGGTGCGCATCCCCTACACCGGGCTGGCGGTGGTCTACGACGACACCCTGATACTGGGCTCGGGCGTCTTCGGGCCGGGACAGCGTCAAATCGCGCCCCACCTGAACCAGCCCCGCGGTCGGGGGGGGGGGGAGCCGGCCGGGGCCTGGCTGCGGGCCCTCGGCGCGTCCGGCACGCCGCTCTGGGAGTGCCCGACTCTGTCCACCGAGAGCGACTTCGGCGGCGGGACCTGGGCAGGGAGAGCTTCCGCGACCGCATCGGGAACAACGTGTGGGCGTTCACCCTGACCGTCGACGAGGCGCGGGGCGTCGTCTACGGCCGGTGAGCAGCCCGGGGTCGAACTTCTACGGCGGCGACCGCCCCGGCGACGACCTTTTCGCGAACTCGAGCATCGGCATCGACATCGCCAACGGCGAGCTCGCCTGGTACTTGCAGAACATCCACCGCGAGCTGTGGGACTACAGCCTGCCGCCGTCGCCCGGCCTGATGGACATCGAGCGGGACGGGGAGGTCATTCCCGTCCTCGCGCAGGTCGGCAAGTCGGGCTGGATGTTCATGCTGAACCGGGTGACCGGCGAGCCCGTCCACGGGGTCGAGGAGCGGCCGGTGCCCGTCGGCGAAGTTCCCGGCGAGCAGTACTCGCCGACCCAGCCGTTCCCTCGCGCCGCCCCCGGTCTCGCGGGTGAGCATCGGTCCCGAGGACATCGTCACCGCCGGCGACACTACGCCCGAGCACGCGGCCGCGTGCCGCGAGCTGGGGGACACCGTGGGCTACTACAACGACGGGCCCTACACGCCCATCCGCTACCGGCAGGAGGGCACGCCGCCCTCGCTCGTGTTCCCCGGCACCGGGGGCGGCGTGAACTGGAACGGCACCGCCTACGACCCCGAGCTCGGCTACATCTTCGGTCAAGTCGAAGGACGCGGCCATCAGCGGCTGAATGTCGACGAGACGATTCCGGTGGCGATGACCGCCTTGGCCTTGATCAGGTCACCGCCTCCGAGTTGGTCGCGTTGTCGGGTCAAGCCAGGCGAGCGCGCAGCCCCGGCGCGACGGCGAGCCGCTGTTGCGGACCGCGCGGCCGACCAGGGTACTGCCCGGCTGCAGCCCGCCGGGACGTTCTCCATCGTGGGGGCGATGGCGACACGGGACCGCGCAGGCGCTGAGCGAGGTCGTTCGGGTATCCTCCCGGTGCACATGGCAGACGACGCACAGTTCCTCTCCGATCTTCCGCCGCGACGTTGGTCGCCGCCGGCGCGTTACGGTTTCGGCTCGGCCCGGCTGTTCCTTGGACAAGGGGCGCTCGGTCTCGAGGTTGCGGTGGCCCCCTCGGGGAGCGCACCCAAGCGATCCGACGTGTTGGCGTGCTGGAAGACCCGCAAGGGCGGGCGCGCGGCGCCCGTGCTGCTCGTGGTGCTGCATCCGGGCGGTGCCGCCCTCTGCGGCCCGGCCGGCGAGACGCCGCCGGTCCATCCCGAGGTGGACCCGGGCCAGGTCGAGCGGCTCTGTCGCGAGACGCTTACACAGCCGGATCGTCTCGACGCCGTCCTCGGGCACTTCCGGTCCTGGAGGACGCGCCGGTGACCGCGCGCGTCGACGTGAAGCCGGAACTGTTGCGCTGGGCGCGCGAGCGCGG
This sequence comes from Vicinamibacterales bacterium, assembly GCA_965207615.1. Classification (GTDB taxonomy): domain Bacteria; phylum Acidobacteriota; class Vicinamibacteria; order Vicinamibacterales; family UBA8438; genus JAJEEA01. Next base: position 3,013,619 of record CBDBMZ010000003.1, on the reverse strand, counting down.
CGGGCTGGACATCGCGGCGCTGGTGAGCCGCTTTCCGAAGTACCTGGAGTGGGAGCGGGGAACGGCGCGACCGACTCTCAAGCAGCTCGAGGCCTTCGCGAGGACCAGCCGGGCACCTGTGGGCTACCTCTTCCTGTCCGAGCCACCGATTGAAGAAGTGCCGATCCGCGACTTCCGCACCGTGGGAGATTCCGCGATCGGGCGCCCCAGCCCCGAGATGCTCGATACCGTCTATCTCTGCCAGCAGCGCCAGGACTGGTACCGCGAGTTCGCGCGCGTGGAAGGGGAGGAACTGCGGCCGTTCGTGGGGTCCGTCAGCATCGGCAGCGACGTCCAGGCGACGGCGGCGCAGATGCGCCGCGCTCTGGGCTTCGACCTCGACGAGCGCCACATGCTGGCCACCTGGAGCGCGGCGCTGCGGAGGTTCGGCGAGCAGGCCGAGGCACTCGGCGTGCTCGTCATGATCAGCGGCATACTCGGGAACAGCACGAGGCGTCGGCTCGATCCGGAGGAGTTCCGCGGCTTCGCGCTTGCCGATCCGCTGGCCCCAGTGGTGTTCGTGAACGGCGCCGACACGAAGGCGGCGCAGATGTTCACGCTTGCCCACGAGCTCGCCCATCTGTGGCTCGGGGAGTTGGCCTTGTCGGACGTCGCCGTGCGTTCGACGCCGGTACATCGGGTGGAAGCCTGGTGCAACCGCGTGGCAGCCGAGCTGCTCGTCCCGGGCCAGGTGGTCCGAGCGGCACACGACCCGTCCGCGGACCTGTTCTCGGAGACGCAGCGGCTGGCCCGACGCTTCAAGGTGAGCACCCTCGTCGTGCTGCGCCGCCTCAGGGACACGGGCGGCCTCGACGACGAGGAGTTCCGGGTCGCGTACCAAAAGGAGATTGGACGCTTGAACGCACTCCCGGCGGCCAGCGGCGGCAGCTTCCATCCCACCCTCAGGGTCCGTGTAGGACGCCGGTTCGGACACGCGCTGGTGACGAGCACGCTGGAGGGCCGAACCTCGTTCTCCGAGTCTCTGCGACTGCTCGGGATCCGCAAGATGTCCACGTTCCGGGAGTCGTACGCCTCGGACCTCCCCAAGCGCAAGCAGGAATGTTGACTATTGAGTGGCTCGATTATGGAGTCGTCGGGCTGGAGGTCCGTCTGGTTGGTGCCGCGGTTATCCGGCGGTTCCATCGTCTTGGGACAGTGATCGATATAGATTCTCCAGCTGCACTTGCGTGCGGTCCGCCCTCCACAGTTCCGGGCCTTTGGCGGACGACAGCGTAGTTCCCTTCAACGTCCCTAACTTAACTACAGCTATGGTCCCGGAGATGCACTCGCTTCCGGATTGCACGCAGATCCTCGATGTCCAGGAGGTCCCGCGGTCTTCCGCTGCGCTGCTTCATGTCGATCAGATCGTCGACTGACGCGACGAGGAAGGTGCGCTCTTCGACGGTCACCTCGGTCGCCCGCTGCCGGAGCGCCGAGAACGCATCGCTCTCACCCACCAGGAGGTCGACCTCGGTGCGCCCGTCCGGGGTGTGGAAGTTCAACGCCAGCATGTTCTTGTCGAGGCGCCAACGGCGGATCTGCTCGACATTGCGGATTCGCTCCAGCGGTTCGGGAATCCTTGGGCGGGCGCCGAGGGACCAGAGGAGATCGACGGCGGCCTGCCAAGAATCGGGGGTGAGGCTCGGTACGATGTCGAGGTCGAACGTGGCCCGCGAGCCGCCGTGGAGGGCGGCGGCGACGCCCCCGACGATCACGAAGTCGACATCGTGGTCGTGAAGCTCATTCAGAATCCGAAGAAACTCGGGGGTCATGAGACCGTTGTTCCATCAACGCCCGGCGCAGGAGTCTCAGGGCGTGCACGTGCTCCTCGAGCTTGCGCAGGCGGAGCAGAAAGGTCCGGCCGTCGAGGGGTTCGATGGGCGAGTCGTCGGGCTGAACGCCGGTCCAGTCGATGCTGCGGTTGTCGTGTGGTTCCATCGGCGTGTCGTCTCGGCGATGCTGTCGATCCAAACGGTCGGGCGACGGGGCGTGGCAGGGACTCGGCGCGCGGTGAGGCCCCGTTAGTGTGCCGTACTGAAAGTACTTGTACGGATTAGGGAGGTCCTGGTACTGTTTCCAGCATGGAAACGACCAAGGACTTCCGCCTGCCTCCGGCCGACCGCAACACCTTGAAGCGGTGGCTGCGGCGGTCGACCACGCCGAGCGGCGAAACGCGACGCGCGCGCATCCTTCTCGCCCTGGATGCCGGTCACAGCGCCACGGAGACCGCCAAGCTCCTTCACATCAGTCGTGCGACCGTGCACCTCTGGCACCGTCGCTATCGCGCCGAAGGCCTCGACGGGTTGACGGACCGGCCGCGGTCGGGACGACCTACCGTCATCAGCCGCGAGACCGTCGAGCGCATCCTGTTCCTGACTACCGAACGGGTACCCCGGGAGGCGACCCATTGGAGCACCCGGCTGATGGCGCGCTACGCCAAGGTGAGCCCGTGGCAGGTGCGCAAGGTCTGGCAGGCTGCGGACCTGAAACCCCATCGGCTCAAGACCTTCAAGATCAGCCGCGACCCCAAGTTCGCCGAGAAGGTCATCGACGTCGTCGGGCTCTACCTCAACCCGCCCGACAACGCGCTGGTCCTCTCGGTCGACGAGAAGACGCAAATCCAGGCCCTCGACCGGACCCACCCGATGCTGCCGCTCCGACCCGGGCAAGTCGAACGTCGGACCCACGACTACAAGCGGCACGGGACGACCAATCTCTACGCCGCTTTCAACATCGCGACCGGGGAGGTCCTCGGCCGGGTCACCCGTCGCCACCGCGCGACGGAGTTCCGGCAGTTCCTCGCCCAGATCGACCGCGCGACCCCGCCCGACCTCGCCCTTCACCTGATCGTCGACAACAGCAGCACCCATACCACCGAAGCGATCCGAGACTTCCTCGCCGCGCATCCCCGCTTTCACCTGCACTTCACGCCGACGAGCGCGTCGTGGCTCAACGCCGTCGAGACCTGGTTCGGCCAACTGGAGCGGCGTGCCCTGCGGCGCGGCGTCTTCACCAGCGTCACCGAACTGCGGGAGACGATCCGCGCCTTCATCGACAGCCACAACACTCACGCCGCCAAGCCCTTCCGATGGACCAAGTCCGCCCAGACCATCCTCGATGCCGTCAGCCGCGCTCGTGAAGCTCTCAGTAAAGAAACTTCGCACACGGGACACTAGCGGCGTCACTCCTCGGGCAGAGCGAACGTGACGATCATGTTGCTGCCCATCGGCGCCTCCAGCTCGGAGGCGTAGTTGTTCAACTGGAAGATCGACGCGCCGCCCACCGGGACCGCCAGGTACTGCCGCCCGCCGGCGGTGTAGGTCACGGGGAAGCCGGTGATCTGGCTGCCGAGGATGGTCTCCCACAGCACGTCGCCGGTCTCGGCGTCGAAGGCGCGGTAGCGGCGGTTGAGGTCGCCGTGGAAGACGACGTTGCCGGCGGTGGCGAGGGTCGAGCCGGCGTTGGGGGCGCGCTGGGTGTAGCGCCACGCCTCGCGGCCGGTGGAGATGTCGATGGCCCGCACCTCGGTGAGGTGGCCGTCGACCTCGAAGCCGGGTTCGGGCTGGGTGAAGCGGGGGCCCGCGCCCGAGACGGTGCGCTCGTTGGTCGTCTGGTTGAGGCACGAGCGGTTGATGGGGACGTAGAGCATCCCGGTCTCGGGGCTGTACGACCACGACCACCAGCCCTTCACGTTGTGGCCGCAGATGATGAACTGCTGACCCAGCTCGCGGGCCACGAGGTCCATGTTGATGAAAACCTGCCCGGTCGCGGGGTCGATGTCGCTGATGACGAAGCGCTCCGTGCTGTCGTAGGGCACGGGGTGGCCCCACAGGAACTCGCCGGTGGCGCGGTCGAGCACGAAGAGGCCCCCCGGCTCGCCCATGGTGACGACGACCTGGCGCTCCTCGGCGGTGCCCGCGAGGTTCGGGTTGACCCACATCACGGCCTCGGGGTCGGGGTCGATCACGGTGTCGATGAGGGTGCGCTCCTGCACGAAGTCCTGGTCCCAGTCGTCGCAGGGCAGGTGCTGGTAGTACCACTCCATGGCCCCGTCGCCGACGGCGAGGGCCACCGTCGAGTTGGAGTACAGCTCGCACGGGGTGCTGTCGCCGACGTCCCAGGTGCCGCGGCGCACGATGCGCGGGTAGGGCAGGGGGACGGCGATGCCCCAGTAGATGAGCCCGAGCTCGGGGTCGTAGCTGCCGGGGGCGCCCCACGGCGACACGTGGACGCGCTCGGACACGGGCAATTCGCCCCAACTTTCGCCGCCGGGGTCGTCCGAGCCGGCCGCGGTGTAGACGCGCCACAGCTCGGTCCCGTCGTCGGAGTCGTGGGCCGAGATGAAGCAGCGGGCCTCGCGGCTGCGGGGGCTGCAGGTGCGGCCGGCGAGGACCCGGCCGTCGATGATCATCGCCCCGGTCGAGTGGGTGATGCCGTCGCGGTAGTCGGCCATCTCGGTGTCGAAGGCGACCTCGCCGGTGCTCGCGTCAAGGGCGAGGAGGTGCGCGTCGGCGGTGAGGTGGTAGATGTGGTTGCCGTAGATGGCGAGGTTGCGGGTGCGGTTGCCGAGGGTGACGTACTGGCGCAGGTCCGCCGGGGTCTCGCGGCGGTAATCCCAGAGCATGTCGCCGGTGGTGGCGTCGAGGGCCTGGATGTGGTCGTCGTTGTGCGCGAGGTACATGACCCCGTCGTAGACGAGCGGCTGGGTCTGCTGCGGCCCCTCGTCCATCGCCCGCATCCACGCCACCTGCAGTTGGTCCACGTTGTCGCGGTTTATCTGGTCCAGCGGGCTGTACGCCTGAAAGTCGTAGGTCCGATGGGTCATCAGCCAGTCGCCGGGATGGGGGTTCCGCAGCGTCTCGTCGGTGACGGGCGTGAACGGCCGGGCCTCGCGGGTGATGGTCGTGCCCTCCTGCGCGGACGCGGGGGGCGCGACGGCGAGGGTCGCAAGGGCCAGGAGCAGGTACGCGAACGTCAGCGGTCGGTTCGGCATGGTCATCTCTCCGACTTTGGTATCGGCGACGGCCCTCACGACCGGCCGATCTCCATCCAGCGATCGATCTCCTCGGCCGTCGGCCGCCGCGTCTGCGCCGCCCTGCTCTCCTCGATCTGCGAGAGTGCCGACTGGCGCTCGCCGGTGTGCGCGTCCGGCAGCTCGCGCACCTCCTGCTCAATCGAACGGCCCCGGCGCCGGAGCGCCTTCAGCGTGTCCACGGTGCCGGCCGGGACCTTCCCGATCGCGAGGGTGGGCAAGTCGTGACTCTCCCGGGTGCTGTCGCCATGTTGGCGCCAATGCGCTACGGTCCGCCGTTGCCCCAGGGCGGGCCGGCAGACCCGTAGCTCGGCCTCACCTGCGCCACACCACGTTGGCCATGAAGTGCAAGACGGCAATCGTGGCCACGACGCCCACCCCGAGCGATAGCGGCACGAGCGACACGAGAGCTGCGTACAGCGCCAACGGCCAGAGGCCCCAGGCGGTCAACAGCAGCGCACCGAGCGCGACGAGGGCGAGCACGGCGAGAACGAACCCCCGCATCGCTGCGCCCACCCCCTCCGGTCCTACTCCGCCAGCGGATGCGGGCGCACCTGGAAGCGCACGATCTCGCTCGTCATTCCCTTGCCGCCCTCCTGGTGCCAATTCGTCACCGAGTCGTAGCTGGCCCAGACGCCGCGGCCCTTCCAGCCCGCTTCGGCGTCGTCGATGCGGCCGTCGAGGCCGCGGGTGTAGAAGCCGAGCGGATACGGCACCCGCAGCGTGACCCACTCGCCTGTGTCGGGCAGCAGCGCGAGCAGGGCGTCCGAGCTGGTGCCGTTCGCGATGGGCACGTTCTCGCCCAGCCCCAGGGTGTCGAACTGGTCCACCCAGTTGTAGTAGTGGAAGTCGGCGCTGCCCGCCGCCTCCACCCCCTTCATCTGCGGGCCGGGGGTCGCGTACAGCGTCCACCCCTCGGGGCAGTGCTGCCCGGTGGCGGTGGGGCCGTTCAGCACCCCGCACTTGCTGCGGTCGAAGCTCGCGAGGTGGCCGCTGCCGCCGAGCGCGGTCCAGAGGACGCCGTTGCGGTCGACGTCGATGCCGCGGCCGCCGTGGCCCCACTGGCCCGGGTCGACGTCGGGGTTCTCGAACGGCGGCTCGTAGACCTCGGCGATGCACGTCTCGGGCGGGTTGTCGCCCAGCTCGAGGCGCACGATATTCCCCGGCACCGGCAGGCGCCGCGCGATCCAGATCGAGCCGTCGACGGGGTTCGGGATGATGCCGTAGGCGAACCCGTCGATGCGCATGTCCTTCGCGGGGTCGAGAGGCTCTCCGGGCTCGGTGTAGGCGCCGATGACGCCGTCGCCGCTGGTGTCCACGATGGTCGGGCACCAGCCCTGCGCCGCCTGCTCGTCGCCGGTCTCGTCGTAGAGCCGGGTGTTCAGCCACCCGACGACGTCGGTCGACCCGCTCAGCCACAGGGTGTCGTCGTCGTCCTCGGCGAACTGCAGGTGGTGGGTCATGTAGCAGGTGTCGACGTGGACGAACTCGCCGCTCTCGACGTCGTAGTACGAGAGCTGCCGCTGGCTGCGGTCGATGGGGAAGTGCCGCGCCGACGGATGGTCGGAGCCCGCCTTGCACCAGTCGGGGTTGTCCGACGGGCGGATGAGCTGGGTGATCCACAGACGCCCCTTGTCGTCCAGCATCGGGTTGTGGGCGCTGTAGCCCCGCGCCGTCGAGCGCTCGTCGCCCCAGTACGGCGAGGGGATGCGGGCGGCGGTGCCCGCGTAGGAGTCGCCGCGCTGCTCCATGGGGACGCGCGTCGTCATGTCCATCCGCACCGAGCGGTGGGTCACGGGGTCGGTGATGACGAGCCCGGCCCCGCCGACGCCGTACACGGGGCCGTTGGCGTACAGGTGCGGGTTGCGCTTGTCGGTGGCGATCTCGTCGTGCACCATCGCTATCGGGTCGCCCCAGCCCCACATGGTCAGCACGAGGTTGCGTTCCTGGCCCTGCGGCCGCGGCGGCGCGGGCGGGACCTCGCCGGCCGCGATGCGGTCGGTCCAGTCGGCGAACAGGCCGAGGGCGCGCTCGCGGCCCATCCGGTTCAGCCCCGCGCTCATGCTCGGCCCGCTCCGCCCCATCTGCACACGGTGCTCCCACGCGTCGAGGGTCGAGTCGAAGTCGTCGAGGTCGAGCATGGGCATCTCGCGGGTTGCCACGTTGCCCATCTGGTGGCAGAGCTGGCAGCCGTCCTTGAGCCGGTCGACCCACTCGGCCTGGTGACGCATCGCCTGGCCGATGCCGTTGCCGTCGGGGCCGGTGCCGGGGAACTCGCTCGCGGCCGGCACCTCGAGCAGCGAGTACCAGTAGTTGGCGGGGTAGATGCGCGCGGCCTCCTGCGGGGTGGCCGCCGCGGTCACGGTCAGGGTCACGTCGTCGCCGGGCCGCGCCGCCTGCTTGTCGGAGTCGACGAGGCCGTAGCCGCGCACCCAAAGCTCGTAGTCGGCGTCCGGCAGGTCGGGCACGAGGAACCGCCCGTCGTCGCCGGTGACGACGATCTTCCGGAAGGTGGTCTCGAGGTCGCCGGTCTCGGCGATGACCCAGACCCCGGCCTCGCCGCCGCCGGCGCCCCGCACGACGCCGCTGATGTCCTCGTCGGACGCCGCCGCGCCAGCGCCGGTCAGCAACAGCACGCCGCCGGCCAGGAGCAGGGCTCCCGGGAATCCGATCCGCGATGTCACGCGCATGTCGACCTCCTCGATCAACCGGGTCCACGCCGATGGCTTACAGTGTATGTGACCGGGAGCGGAAAGTGGACGGTTCGACGACGATCGGCCGGTCCGGGGGAGGTCACACCGGCGGGTGAGGAAGGGATGGCGGTACCTCGGCTTCCGGCGGCGGACCTCCGGGAGTACGCGGGTCGGGACTGGGGAATGCCGGAGGGGTTGGCGCGCCGGCGCCGGGCGGGACGGCCGGTTGCGGAGAAGGTCCGGATCGCGATCGGCCTGTACGAAGCGATGCGCGCCACGCGGCCGGACTGGCCGACCGAGACGGTTCGCCGCGCCGACCTGGCGACGCACCTGCGCGTTCGGGCCCTGCTCGACGCCGCGGCCATGTCCATCGTCGGTGAAGCGCTCTCCGCCGTCCGTCGGGTGCTCGGCGGGCAGGGGCTGTCGTGGTTCGTCTTCGGGGCGCACGCCGTCGCGGTGCGCGGGGCGCCCCGCTGACGTCGCCGGCTTGTCGATGGACGTCGCCGCCCCGGGAGTTGGAGATTTGCCGATGCGCGCGTGGATTCCCTTCGTTGGCCGCCTTGCCCTGGCCCCTGCCGTGGTCCTGACCGTCTGCCCTCCGGTGTCGGGTGGCCAGAGCGGTGAAGCCCCGGCGCCGGTGCCACTCCGCATCGAGGTCGGCTACCCGGCCGGCCTCCACGACGGCCCGCTGGCCGGCCGCCTCTTCCTGGCCCTGGCCCCTGCGGCGGAGCCCGAGCCCCGCATCGCCGCCTACAACTCGGCGCGGCAGCGCGACGGCCGCGTGCCCTTCTTCGCCACCGACGTGGCAGAGATCGAACCGGGCGGGGCGATGTTCATCGACGCCGGCGCCGACGGCTATCCCTACGCGCGCCTGGGCGAACTGCCGGCCGGCGACTACTGGGTCCAGGCGCTGCTCCACGTCTACACCGAGTTCCGCCGGCAGGACGGCCACGTCATCCGGGCCCCGCTGGACCAGTGGGAGGGCCAGCGCTGGGCGTTCTCGCCGGGCAACCTCGTCAGCGTTCCGCGGCGCGTCCGCGTGGACCCCGCTTCGGAGACGCCGATCCGCCTGGAGCTCGCCGACGTCCTTCCCCCGGTCGAGGTCCCCTCGGACACCGAGTGGGTCAGGCGCGTGAAGATCCGGAGCCGTATCCTCAGCGAATGGTGGGGACACCCCATGTACCTGGGCGCCGTCGTCCTGCTGCCCCGCGGCTACGACGACGACCCGGGGCGGCGGTACCCCGTGATCTTCGAGGCCGACCACTTCCGGCTCGAGCCCGCCTTCGGCTTCACGACCGAGCCGCCCTCTGGAGAGCCGGGGCTCTTCGCGTGGATGCTGCGCGACGCGGGGGGGATGCGCGAGTCGGGGTACGACTTCCAGCGGGCGTGGACAGGCGATGACTTCCCGCGCGTGATCGCGGTGACGATTCAGCATCCCACGCCGTTCTTCGACGATTCCTACGGCGTCAACTCGGCCAACAACGGCCCCTACGGCGACGCCATCCACCAGGAGCTCATCCCGTACCTCGAAGAGAACTTCAGGATGGTCGGCGAGCCCTGGGCCCGCGTGATCACCGGCGGATCCACCGGCGGCTGGATCGCGCTCGCCTGGCAGGTCCGCCACCCGACGTTCTACGGGGGGACCTGGGCCTTCTATCCCGACTCGGTCGACTTCCGGCGCTACCAGCTCATCGACATCTACCGGGACGAGAGCGCGTTCCTCGTGCCCGGCGCGGTTCCCGGCGCCCCCGAGCGGATGTTCCAGCGGACCATCGAGGGTCAGCCGGTCGGGAGCGTCCGCCAGCTCAGCCGGCTCGAGCGGGCGCAAGGGTCGCGCGGGCGCTCGGGCGGGCAGATCGACGCGTGGAACGCCGCCTGGGGCCCGGTCGGCGACGACGGCTACCCGCGGCGGCTGTGGGACCTGGAGACCGGCGTCATCGACCGCGAGGTGGCGCGCTACATGCGCGACAACGGCTACGACCTGCGCCACTACCTGGAGGAGAGCTGGCCTCGCATCGGCCCCGACCTGGTCGGGAAGATCCACGTCTACAACCCCGAGATGGACCAGTTCTACCTGACCTACGCGGTGTACCTCCTCGAACAGTTCCTTGAGGGCACCACCGACCCGCACTACGGCGGCGAGTTCGTCCACGGCCGCCCCATGAAGGGCCACCTCTGGTCACCCTTCACCAACGCCGATTTGGTGCGGCGAATGGCGGACCACATCGTCGCCAACGCTCCCGCCGGCGCGTCGACGGCGTGGTACGCCGGTTCACCTTGACGGGACGGGGCCCGTCAACAGCAGGCCGCGTCGTTATCGCCCGCTCGATCACAATCCAGCAACGCTCTACGCGAGGAGGTTACCAGTGCCCAAACCGATCACCCTCTGTCTCGGACTACTGGCCGCCGCGGTGGTCGGGGGCGGGGCCGCGATGGCCCAGGGACCCGTTCCGCGAAGTGATGACGGAGACGTGGCGCCGCCCGAGGGCTTCCGGGCGAACCGCTCCTCCTACAGCGCGATCATGGACATCATCCGCTCCACGCAGAGTGAGGTGGACGTCAGCGACGCGGATCTGGCGCGGCTGAGCGAGATGCAGATCGAGGACATCTGGCGCTCGCTCGGGGACTACCGGAGGAACTACGTACGCGGGTTCCGGTCCACGCAGCCCGGCCGTCGCGTGGCCGGTCGGGCGCTGACGATGCGCTTCCTGCCGCCGCGGCCGGATCTGGTGGCGGCGATCGACCAACTGGCGGCCGAGGGCGACTGGGACCGCCGGTACTACGCGCGCGCGTCGGAGGAGGCGCGGCCCGGCGACGTGATCGTGGCCGAGCTGGGCGGCGCCGACGGCCACGTGCTGTTCGGGGGCATGGGGGCGCTCGGCATCAAGCTGCGGGGGGCGGCAGGGGTGGTCATCGACGGCGGCAGCCGCGACCTCGCGGAGCTGGTGGGGGAGGGCTTCGCGGACTTCCCGGTCTTCGCCCGCTTCTTCGACGTGACGACGACGAGCTGGCTCGGCGTCGAGTGGAACGCGCCGGTCCGCATCGGGACGGCGACGGTACTGCCAGGCGACGTCGTCGTCGCCGACGAGACCGGGGTGCTGTTCTTCCCGGCGCACCTCGTCGCCGACGTGCTGCGGGCGGCGGAGGAGCAGGCGGCGCTCGAGGAGCACGAGCGCGAGTTGCTGCGGTCGGGCGAGCACCGGTTCCGCGACGTCTATCCGCTGTCGCCGGAGCTTCGGCGCGAGTACGAACGGCGCCGGTAGCCTGCCTCGGGACTCGCCTCGGCGGCTCGACCTCGATTGCTGACCGCGGGCCCCGGCCGGCGGGGACGACGTCGTTGGCGCCGCGAGCCCCCTCTCGGTTGCCGTAACGGGCGAGGGTGCCGCAGCGAAGACCCGCGCGGCGGGTGGCGTTGCGGCTCCCGCCGGCACGTCGGCGACGAGAAACGGCCGGCCGAAGCGGAGTTGCTGCTTCGGTCGGCCGTCGGTCAATGGCCGGATCGTTGCGCGCGCAGAGGAGCCTTCGCGCGCACCGCCATCCGCCGCGTCACTCGCCCCCGGTCACGAACGCCTCGAACTCGGACCACGAGCCCGTACCCCCGTTGATGGGGACGATCGTCTCGACGTCCAGGCCCAGGCGCTGCACGTTGCGGTAGAGGGCGCGGGCGCTCGCGTCCGGCGCGTCGGGCAGGGGCCGGGCGGGGCCCGGCGGCGTGTAGAGGTCGGCCTCGACCAGCATCCTGTCGGCCGGGAGGTAGGCGATCAGCATCCCCGCGGCGTGGGCGAGGCCCTGAACGTGGTGCAGCTCCACGAGCCGCGTCGAGTCGCCGAGGATGTACTTCTCGTGCAGGGTCTCGAAGATGTAGCCCTCGGACCACTCCTCGGGGGGATGCAGCGAGAGCCGGTCGGGCTCGAGCACCCACAGCCCCGCCCGCAGCACCTCCTGGTAGTAGGGGCGGTTGCCGAAGTGGGTGACGACCGTCGCGCCCTCGTGCACGTAGGCGCGGAGGCCGCCGATGCTGTCCCAGTGGTGATGGGTGGTCACGATGAACCGGATGGGCTTGTCGGGCACGAGGCCCATGATCTCGTCGATCACCGCGAGCGACCGCGCCTCGTTCAGCGGCGCCTCGATGACCGCCACGTGGTCGGCGAACTCGACCGCCACGCTGTTGTGCGACCCCCCGCCGATCAGCCACACGCCGTCGGCGACCTCCTCCGACTCGACACGGATGGGGGGAACGGTGGCGGTGCGGACGATGTCGGGAACGGTGAGGGCGGCGCCGTCCACGTTCACCTCGACGCTGTCGATGGTCGTGAGGCTGAACGAGTGGTCGCCGCCGCTGACGTTGGGTTCGTTGGCGCCGTCGTCGTAGTCCTGGTGCTGGTGCCAGTTGAAGGGGAACATCATCCCGCCGCCGACGTCCCGGTAGTCCGTGTACACCGTCTCGTAGTACATGTCCCCGACGACGGGGCTGGGCATCCAGGTCTGCACCCGCTCGACGACGTTGTCCTCGGTGATGGTGCCGTTGATGCGGTACTTGCCGAGGGCGATGTAGGAGATGACCGTCACCCGCTGGCCGTACTCGTTCCGCGTTATCGCGATCGGATCGCCGGCCCTGGCGCCCTGCAGGAACCCGTGCGGGGTGAGGAAGATCTCGAGCAGCCGCCACTCGGCATCCTGCGGCGTGGGCACCACCCGGTCGACCCCCGGGGCGTTCCAGGCGTACTCGCCCCGGACCCGCAGGTTCCGGATGCGGTCGCCCTGGATCGGCGCGCCGCCGCCGCCACGGGCGGGATAGCCGCCCTGCCGGATGACCATGTCCTCCCGCGACGAGTTCGTCTCGAAGTCGATGGTGCGCGTGTACTCGGCCAGCTCGAAGCGCGGCCAGTCCTCGGCGGGCGAGGCGTTCTGACCCACCGCGCCGACCCAGCCGCTGCCCGTGTATCGGATGGACGTCATGTCGGTGACGCCCATCGTGTCCATGGCGGCCTGCAGGGCCGCCGCGGGGTCCTGAGCCGAGGCGGGTCCGGCCGCCAGCATCGCGACGGCGACGAACGATCCGATTCGCTTCACCATGGTTCCCTCCGCGCTTCTGATGACTTGCGCAGGGCGCTTCGCGGCCAACGCGACTTGTCCTGCTCCCCGGCTTGCACAGCGTAGCCCTTTTGCTGGTAGATGACCACGGGAATCGCGGCGCGGCACACAGGTGACTCGATGCCCGCAGGCCCTACGATGGGCGGGGTGGCTTCGGCGACATGCAGGAAGCCGATCTCCAGCACGCACGCCATGCCCGCGCCGGCGGGGCGCACGAGTGGGCCTGATTCGCGGGGCAGCAGGCGGCCGAGAAGGCGCTGAAGGCCTCGTCGCCACCGAGGAAGAGGCGGGCGAAGCGCTCGTCGAGGGGACCGGCCGTCGTGGCACGCGGCGATTAAGTCCGGCGTGGATATCCTGACCGGACCCGCGAATGAAGGTATCCGAGGCGGACTTCGAGGGCGGGAGCGGCGCGTCGCGTCAGCAGCGCGATCGCGCCGCGGAGGGAGTCCCCGCGAGGCATCGGAATGCCTCGCGGGGATCCGGTGCATTGGCGCTGTCGCCAGCGCCGGTCAGTTCATGGCCTTGCTGTACTTCGTGACGCCGCCGCCCGCGAACGGGCGAGACGCCGGCCCCTCGGCCACGAAGACGTTGCCGTCCTCGTCGACGGCGATGCCCTCGCCGGCGAGGCCCTGCAGGGTGCGGCCCTCCTCGGGGACGTGCGGTGGGATGAACCCGGTCACCACGTCCTCATTGGCCGATCCGATGCGTACGCCGTTCAGCCAACCGTAGTGGTTGGTCTCCTGCGACTCGGAGTCGATGGCGTACAGCGTGTCGTCGGCCGTGATGTACAGCCCGCTGATGCGGCTGAACTGGTAGTAGATGTCGAGCAGCTCGCCTTCCTGGTCGAAGATCTGGATGCGGTGGTTGCCGCGGTCCGCCACGAACAGGCGGCCCTGCGAGTCGAACTCGATGCCGTGCGGCGTGCGGAACTGGCCGGGCCGGAAGCCGATCTCGCCCCACTGCTTGATGAAGTTGCCGTCGCGGTCGTACTTGAGGATGCGACCGGTGCGACCGGCCGGGGGATCGGGGTTCTGCCCGCTGTGGCCGTCGGAGACGAAGATGTCGCCGGTCGGGCCCCACGTGACGACGTCGCACGGCTCGTTGAGGTGGACGCCCTCCGGGTCGCTGCCCGGCTCGCCGGCGACGCCCAGGGTCAAGAGGACCTCACCCTCGGGGCTGAACTTGAATACCTGGTGGCCGATCTCGTCGTTGCCCTGCGAGTCGGTGACCCAGACGTTGCCGTCGTCGTCGACGTGCAGGCCGTGCGGCAGCACGAAGAGCCCGGCGCCGAAGGCGGCGAGGAGCTCGCCCGTGTTGCGGTCGTACTTGAGAATGGGATCGACGGTCGGGTTGGCCGCGCATCCGCCGGCGAGCCCGATGCCGCCGCAGCGATCGTAGACCCAGACGTGCCCGTCGGTCGGATCGATGTCGATGCCCGCGGTCGAGCCCCACACGCGGTCATCGGGCAACTTGGCCCAGTCGAGGGCGACCTCGGGGTTGGGGTTGGGCAGATTCCGCTGCACCAGGTCCGCCGAGCCCTCCTGGGCCGCGGCCGGCGCCGCCGCGATGGCGACCAGCGCCGCGATGGCGAGGCTCCGCTGCACGAGGTTCCGTCGATGCTCGGTCATGCTCGTCTTTCTCCTCGGGTGAATCTCCTGGGTTGAGTGATATCCTAGCACCTTGAGGCGGAATGGCCGCGCTGCATCCGACCGGCGGGCGCGCCCCGCCCGCTCGCGTCGCGCCTCGGTCCGACGGGCTCCCCCTCATGCCTGGTCAACGGGCGCCTCCCGGTCTGCCGTCTACCGTCCGCGTCTCGGTCCTGGTCGGCCTCTCGTCACGCCTTGTCAGGCAGGCGCCTCCCGGTTTCGGCGCGCCGCGAGGTCTTGCCGCGGGCGGCAGCCGGTCGGGGTCCGGCGTCCGGGACGCGGAGACGCCGCCCCGGTTGGCGACGGCTGGTAGGATCGGCGGATGGAGCAGACGAAGATTCTCGCCGCCATCGCCGTCGTCGCCGCCGCGGCGTTGGTCCCGGCCGCGGTCCTCGCGCAGGACGCGGCCACGCGCACCCCGTGGGGGGCGCCGGACCTGCGCGGCGTCTGGAGCCACGGGACGGCCACGCCCCTGGAGCGCCCCGAGCGCTACGGGGACCGGGCGCAACTGACCGACGCGGAGGTCGCCGAGGTCGACGCGGCGCAGCAATCGGCGGAGGGCGTCGGGGCGCGCCGCGTCGTCTGGTGGGAGCGCAGCCTGTCGGACGGCCGCACGTCCATGATCGTCGACCCGCCCGACGGGCGCATCCCGTACTCGGCGGCGGGCCGGGCGCGCCGCGCCGCCCGCCCGGGGCAGACGACCGAGGGGCCGGAGGGCCGCAGCCCCCAGGAGCGCTGCATCTCCTACGGCATTCCCCGCCTCGGCGGTCCCTACAGCCAGAACGTCCACATCGCCCAGACCGCCGACCACGTGCTTCTCCTGCACGAGATGGTCCACGAGTTCCGGGTCATTCCCCTCGACGGCCGGCCGCACCTGCCCGAGCACGTGCGCCAGTGGCTCGGCGACTCGCGTGGCCGCTGGGAGGGCGACACGCTGGTGGTCGAGACCACCAACTTCCGGGACGACCAGTGGTTCCAGGGGCTGTCGCAGGGCGGGATGCGTCTCGTCGAGCGCTTCACGCGCCTCGACGCCGAGACGGTGCACTACGCGGTGACGTACGAGGACCCGGAGCTGTGGACGCAGCCGTGGACGGCCGAGATCCTGATGCCGCCGACCGAGGGGGCGATGTTCGAGTTCGCGTGCCATGAGGGCAACACCGGCATGACGGCAACGCTCGAGATCGCCCGCGGGGAGGAGGCGGCGGAGGCCGCATCGCGCTGATCGCGAGCCAGGAGTCCGGGCCGTGGAACGGCGCGGACTCCTGGAGGGTCGGTTGGGCGCCAGGCGGAGCCGAAGGCGACGACTGGCGGGCTCGGGTCGGCACGCCGCCGCCCTCGTCCGCCCACGCGTCCGGGCCCGGCCGGCGGCGAGCGACGCGCCGCGTCGGAACGCCGGGTGGGCGGGCTCGGGTCGGGGTGGTCCGACGACGGGCGGCGAGTCAGCGGCGGCGCACCTCGATGCCGCCGTTGACGGTCGACACCGCGATCGCGGTGCCGCCTCGCCCGAGCCGCCCCGACGCCGAGCGCGGGCCCCAGCGGCCGCGGACCTCGATGGGGAAGTCGCTGTCGATGCCGCCGTTGACGGTCCTGAGGCTCAGGTCGGCGTCGGCGTCCGCGGGCAGGGCGAGGCGGATGCGACCGTTCACCGCGTTGAACGACAGGTTCTCCCGGGGGACGGCGCCGATGCTGGCGTCGATGTTGCCGTTCACCGAGCTCGCCGACACCGACCCGGCGCTCTCCGCCTCGATGTCGCCGTTCACGGTCGCGACGGCGACGTCGCCCGACAGCTCCGACACGCGCACGTCGCCGTTGGTGTTCCTGGCGTCCAGGCGCACGCCGTCCGGTACGGACACGCTGAACGCGACCCGAACGTCGTTGTTGCGGGCGTTCATGCGGTAGGTGTCGCCCCGGGCGCAGCGGTTCTGCCGGAACCACCCCGACGGATAGACGGCGCAGACGAGAAGGCCCTCGGCGTCCTCGATGACCTCGATGGTCACCTCGTCGGGGTCGTCGCGGCGCGCCGTCTTGACCGCCTCGACAACGACCTCGCGGCCGCCCGGCGTCGCCGTGATCGTGCCGCTCATGCCCCGGATGGTCACGGTCCGGCCCGCCTCGACATGGCCTTGCCACCGGAAGTCCGGCCCGGCGCCGGCCTGCTCCGCCGCCGGCAGGGCCAGGGTCAGCGCCAGCATTGCCGCCACCGCGAGAACCGCCGACAACCACTTCGACGCCGTGCCGCCCGATCTCGTTCCTGATGGGATCATGCTGTGCTCCCTCATCTGCCCCCGACGCTCCCCACGCCCGACAGGTGCCTCGTCACGCCTCGTCACGCTCGGACGCCCTGGCCCCCCGGCGTGCTCGCCCGTCGTGCGACGCGAGCTGCACCGCGGCTCCCGGACTCTGCGTGCCGGTTGCGCGCCGCCGGTTCGCCGACTTCGGCCCGGTCCGCCCCGGCATCTCACGGGTCTCCACCGCTCGGGGAAGGCTGTGCCGCCGGGCCGGCGTTGCGTTCTTGGGAAAGGAGACGAACGCGGCCGGCGGAGAGTTCCCGGCGGTAGCTCCCTGCGTCGCGGCGCGCGGCGGCGGTCGCCTTCTCATGCGCCCGTCCGGCCGGGGGCGCGCGACGCGGAGCGTGGACCGGGAGGCCGGGGGCGAGGTACTTCACGCCCGGGCGTGAAGCGGGGGAGAATGTCGCGGATGGAGGCGCGGCGGCTCGGCCCGCTTGCGCCCGGCGCACGACGGCGCCTGATGTGTCGGGAGGCACCAATGATCATGACCCCGTGCAACCGCCGGCCCGCAATGCAGGCGGTCCGCTCACTTCGGCTCGCGTCGGCGGCGCGGCTCGATCGGTCGCGTCGGCGGGACCACCCGACGTGGGTGATCGCCGCCGCAATGGCGGCGATGCTGTCGGCGGGACTCCCGGTGCCGGCCGTGGCTCAGGGTGCCAAGCCCGCCCTCGACCACGAGGACACCTACCGTTGGAACAGCATCCAGAGTCCCCGCGTCTCGGCCGACGGCGCTTGGGCGGCCTGGGTGGTGGCGCCCTGGGACGGCGACCCCGAGCTGGTGGTGTCCCGCACCGACGGGACCGCGTCGAAGCGGGTGCGGGGCCGAGCCCCCGTCTTCACCCGCGACTCGCTCCACGTGGCGTACCGGGTTCCGCCGCTGCGCTCGGAGGTCGACGCGATGCGCCGGGCGGGGAAGTCGGGCGACGAGCTCCCGGGCGATTCGCTGGGGGTGCTCTCGCTCGCCGCGCTCGCGGCGTCTCCGGAGGGTGCGGAGGCCGAGTTCACCGCGGGGCCCATCGAGTCGTTCCAGGTGCCCGAGGACGGGGGATCGTGGATCGCCTATCACCTGTCCGACGACCCGGCGGAGGCTGGGGACGGGGACGCCGGCGAAATGGAAGGCGGGGAGCACGGAGCCGGCGGCGAGGAGGCCGGAGAAGCGGAGGAGGCGGGGGAGAAGCGCTCGCCGGAGTACGAGAAGCGCCACGAGAAGGACGCCGGGACGCCGCTCGTGCTGCGTCACCTCGACACGGGAGAGGAGTTCACGTTTCCCCACGCGGTGTCCTACCGGGTGGCGGACGGCGGGACCGCCCTCGCCTACGCCGCCTCGACCGACGAGGCGGGCGGCGACGGCGTCCACTGGATCGACCCGGCGACGGGGACGGCGACGCCGGTCATGGAGGGCGAGGGCCACTACCGGCAGATCGCGCTCGACGAGGCGGGCGGCAGCCTCGCCTTCGTGAGCGACGCCGCGGAATGGGAGCGCGAGCAGCCGGCCTTCTCCCTCTATCGCTCCGACGCGGGTGCCGAGGCGGTCCTCGTGGCGGCGACGGCGACGGCCGGCGTGCCCGCGGGCTGGTGGATCAGCGAGCATGGGCAGGTGTCGTTCTCGGACGACGGCGAACGGTTGTTCTTCGGGACCGCGCCCCGCCCCGAGCCCGAGCCGGCCGAGGCGCCGCTCGAGCGCGACGAGGTTCGGCTGGACGTCTGGAACTGGAAGGACCCCTACCTGCAGCCGATGCAGCTCGTGCGGCTGGACGACGAGCGCGAGCGCTCGTACCTGGCCGTCGCCCCGCCCGGACGCGACGGCGTGATCCAGCTTGCCGCGCCCGATCTGCCCGACGTGGCGCGGACGCGGGACGGCGGGTCGGACTTCCTGCTCGGGACGACCGACGTGCCGTACCGGCAGGAGTTGTCGTGGGACGGCACCTACCGGGACGCCTACGCCGTCGACGCCCGGACCGGCGAGCGGCGGAAGGTCGCCGAGCGTGTCCGCGGGGGGCGCGGGGTGAGCCTGTCGCCGGGCGGGGTCTACGCGTACTGGTGGGACGATGGCGACCGCGACTGGAAGGCTGCCCCGATGGACGGCTCGTCAGTCGCGGCCAGCCTGACCGCGGACATCCCGCAGGCGTTCCATGACGAGCTGAACGACCGTCCCCAGGGGCCGTCGCCCTACGGTGGGGGGCAGTGGATCGAGGGCGACGCCGCCCTGATCGTCCACGACCGCTACGACGCCTGGCGGGTCGACCCGGCCGGCGCGGAGCCCCCGGTGCGGCTCACGTCGGGACGGGCCGGCCGCGTCCGGCACCAGCTCGTCCGGACCGACGACGAGCCCGCCCTCGCGGAGGGCGATCTCCTGTTCTCGACCTTCGACGAGAGGACACGGGCCGGCGGCTTCGCCGAGGGCACCACCGACGGCGCCGGCGGGGTGAACGGGCTCGTGTCCGAGCCGTTCCGCTTCCGCTTCCGGGCCCAGGCCGAGGACACCGGCCAGCTCCTCTGGACCCGCGAGAGCTTCGGGACGTTCCCTGACCTGTGGACGAGCGCTACTGACTTCGAGACCAAGCGGAAGCTCAGCGACGCCAATCCGCAGCAGGCGGACTACGCCTGGGGGACGGCCGAGCTGGTGGACTGGACCTCGAACGACGGCACACCGCTCGAGGGCATCCTCATCACCCCCGACGGCTTCGACCCGTCACGCCAGTACCCGCTGATGGTCTACTTCTACGAGCGCATGTCCGACGGCCTGCACGACTACCGGGCGCCGACGCCGGGCGGCTCGTCGGTCGCGTTCTCGTTCTACGCCAGCCGGGGCTACGTCGTGTTCGTGCCGGACATCCCCTACGAGGTCGGCTACCCGGGCGAGAGCGCCCTCGACGCGGTGGTGCCGGGGGTGCTGGAGCTGCTCGGCCGCGGTTTCGTCGACCCCGCCCGCATCGGTGTGCAGGGCCATTCCTGGGGCGGCTACCAGATCGCGTACATGTTGACGAAGACCAACCTGTTCGCGGCGGCCGAGGCGGGCGCCCCCGTCTCGAACATGACGAGCGCCTACGGCGGCATCCGCTGGCAGACGGGCATGAGCCGCATGTTCCAGTACGAGCGCACCCAGAGCCGCATCGGTGGCACCCTGTGGGACGAGCGCGACCGCTACATCCACAACTCGCCGCTGTTCTTCGCCGACAAGGTGCGGACGCCGCTGCTCATGATGCACAACGACGAGGACGGGGCGGTGCCCTGGTACCAGGGCATCGAGTTGTTCGTGGCCCTGAGGCGCCTGCAGCAGCCGGTGTTCATGCTGAACTACAACGGCGAGGCGCACGGCCTGCGCCGGCAGGCCAACCAGGAGGACTGGGCCGTCCGCATGCAGCAGTTCTTCGACCACTACCTGCTCGACGCTCCGGCTCCGAAGTGGATGGCCGAGGGGGTGCCCGCCGTGGACAAGGGCCGCGACCTGGGCCTGGAGCCGGCGGCGCCGGGGAAGGGGTCGAGTCCGTAGGTAGTGACGGCGCGAACTTCTGCAGGGTCGGCTCAACTCTCCGACATGTGGCCAACCGGCGGGTTCTCCACCATGGGAAGTACACGGCCTCGCATGAGCACTCGGCGTTCGGCGAGGTCCGGGAGTTCGGTACGGTGCTTCGGGAGCGCAAGGCGTGCGTGCGGGCTGGTACGAGCACGTCAGATACGGAACCCGAGCGTCGCCGCCACCCTTCGCTGCCGTTCATCGAGGGTGAGGAAGCACAGCTCGCGGGGCGACGGCGCTATGTAGAGCGCCGCGGCGACGTGCCAGAGATCGGCGCCGCGCAGGTACCCGGCGGACAGGGCCGCGGCAAGCTCGGGAGCGAGCGATCGATCGGGGAAAACCCACGTGAGGTTGGCGACGAGACTGTCCGAGAAGCCGCGCGCCTCTCGCGCACAGGCCGCACGCAGCTCGGCTTCGAGCAGATTGGAGGAGAGCAGGCGGGAGAACGCCTCCAGTCGGTTCCTCATCCCGGCCCCGTCGGGTTCCTCGAAGGCAAGCGCCACGAGAACCGACGTGTCGACGTAGGCGGCGCTCATTCGTCCCGCTCGTCGAGAAACCGGTTCAAGGCGCCGGGCCGCCGGCCGAGCGTGGAGAACGGCGCCTTCGCGGGGCCGGCGGGCGCGATGATCCCCTGGCGTTCGAGTTCGTCGAGTCGCGCCTCGAGGGTTTGCGGCTGGGGCCGGATCGCGCGGATTTCCGCGACGGGCTCGCCACGGTAGGACACGGTGATCGTCTTTCCCTCACGGACGTGACGGATGACCTCGGAGAAGCGGGCCTTGGCTTCGTACGTCGAGTACACGAGGCTCATGACGGGTAGTGTAACTGGTCAGACTGGTGCGGTCAAACCCCGTGAACATGACGTACGGTTGACCGAGCAAGCCGTCTCGGCTCGGCGGGTTGTCTGCGCCCGGGTGACACCAGCCCGAGACGGGGTCCTCCGCGGCGGCAGGATGTGACGTAGTATTGCCGAGTTGCGTGCTCAGCCCCCGCGGTCGCGGGAGGAGAAACGGAGTTCACTCGTGCGAATCATCTGTGTGTTGCTGCTGGTGGGTTTCTTCGGTCTCGCTCCGGTCGAGGTCGGCGCCCAGGTGACCCTCACCGACTACGCGGGCCGGTCGGCCACCTTCGAGAAGGGCGAGGTCGACTCGGGCGGGGTCGCCATCGCGTATCACGCGGCGGGGGAGGGCCCCCTGGTGGTATTCGTGCACAGCATCACCGGGCCGTGGTTCGACTTCCGCCACCAGATGGTAGCGCTGTCCGAGCGGTACCGGGTGGTGTCGATGTCGACCCGGGGCACCGACGAGAGCGGGAAGCCGGAGGGGATCGACCACTACGCGTCGGCCCGCATCGCCGACGACATCGAGGCGATCATCGACCACTTCGGCGAGGAGCGGGCCACCGTGGTCGGACAGGACAGCGGCGGCCTCCACGCCTGGCACTTCGCGATGACCCGTCCCGAGCGGACCGAGGGCCTGATCTCGCTGGGGTCGGTCCATCCCGCGGGGCTCATCCGCGAGCTCATCGACAACCCGGACCAGCAACGCGCGAGCACGTTCCAGCGCAACATGCAGGAGAACCCCGAGGCGGGCGCGCAGTTCGGGGCGAGGATTCGGAGCGGCGGGGCGCGGCCCGGAGACACGCCGGAGCTGGCCCGGCTGCGGGCGGAGGCCTACGAACGCCTCTACGCGGAGTCGATCGTCAACTTCTACAAGGCGAACTGGCCGTACTCGCCGGTGACGGCGGAGACCGAGGGGTTCGGGTTCACGATGGACGCGTTCCCGCCGGTGCAGGCGCCGACCCTCTTCATCTACGGCAAGGACAGCGGGCCGTTCCTGAACGAGACCCTGAACGACCTCTGGGGCCGGGTCGAGGGCGAGCTGACCATCCACGTCCTGCCGGGGGTGGGGCACGGCCCGCACAACCAGGTGCCCGAGTTCGTCACCCCGCGCATGCTGGAGTGGCTCGACACGGGACGGTAGAGCGGGACGACGGAAGCCGGGGCCGTAGCACGGCGCGGGCTCCCGGGCGGGGCTCCCTGACGGTTGATTGCGGGGCCGGGACCGGTCCCCGGCTTCGGCCAAGGCGTGCGGGACGGCCGGGTCGGCGGGGCGGAAGTCGGCGTCGCGAAGACGACGAGCTCCGGACGAGTCCGGGCAGGGGCGGGGGGGGGGGGCTGCCGGGAAACGCGTGAAACGGCTGGCGACCGGTGGTATTCTGGCCGAAACGGAGGTCGGCACGAGCGGGCGCGAGCCGCGTTCGCCTTCGGGAAGAGGAGGATGCCGTGAGACTGAAAGCGCTGGTTCTCGTCGCGGCGGCGGTGTTCGCGACGGCGTCGGTGGCGGCGGGGCAGGAGTGGGCGCCGGCCCGGACGGCCGACGGCCACCCCGACCTGCAGGGGGTCTGGGCCAACAACAACGTGACGCCGCTCCAGCGCCCGGAGATTCTGGGCGACCGGGAGACCCTCACCGACGAGGAGGTGGCGGCGCTGCAGGCGCGCGCCGGCGAGCTGTTCAACGACTCGGCGGGCGACGCCGCCTTCGGGGACAGCGTCTTCGCGGCGGCCCTGGCCGAGGCCGAGTCGTTCAGCTCGCGTGACCGCGCGACCGGCAACTACAACCACTTCTGGATGGTCGAGCGGGACTGGGACAACCGGACCTCGCTCATCGTCGATCCGCCCAATGGGCGGCTGCCGGCCCGCACCGAGGCGGCGGACGCCCGGGCGGCGGCGCGGGCCGAGGCGCGGGCGCGCCACGCCTGGGGGCCGGAGGACCGCAGCCTCGGCGAGCGGTGCATCAGTTGGGGGGCGCCGCGCCTGGGCGCCGGCTACAACAGCTATCTGCAGATCTTCCAGAGCGCGAGCCATGTCGTGCTCTACCAGGAGATGGGCGGGCCGCGGGTCATTTCGCTGACCGGCGCTCCCCACGTGGACGACAGCGTCCGGCTGTTGCACGGCGACTCGCGGGGGCACTGGGACGGCGATACGCTGGTCGTCGAGACCACGAACTACGCGTCGGAGGCCTCGGTGGCGGGCTCGGCCGGCGACAAGCTGCACGTGCTGGAGCGGTTCACCCGGGCCAGCGACGACGTGCTGCAGTACGAGGTCACGGTGACCGATCCCGACACGTGGGCGGCGCCGTGGACGGCGATGATTCCGTTGCGCCATTCGACCGACCCGGTGTTCGAGTACGCCTGCCACGAAGGCAACATCGGCATGGAGGGCATCATGGCCGGGGCCCGCGTGCTGGAGAGGGCCGAGGCCGAGGGCGGCCAGTAGCGGAACCTGATCGACGGGAGGTCGCCGACCGGCGGCCGGGTGCGGCCCGTTCGGGCGTTCCCGGCGGTCGGCCGGGGGCCACCGTCGGCTTCCTGACTCAGCCTGCGAGGACAAGAGACCATGAGACGCCTGTTCACGTTCATTACCGCGGCCGCCACGGCGGCTGCGTTGGCCGCGGCGGCGATCGTCGCCGCGACCGCCGGCACCGAGGCCGCGGCCGGCGCCGCACAGTCGGACACGGGCATGGCGAGCTGCGACAGCCTGATGTCGCTCGCCCTGCCGAACACCACCATCACCGGCGCGTCCCTCGTCGAGGCCGGCGCCTTCGCGCCGCCCGGGCCCCGGAACGCCCGGACGCAGGCGACCTACGGCGGTCTGCCGAAATTCTGCCGCGTCGAGGCGACCCTGACCCCGTCGGACGACTCCGACATCAAGGTCGAGGTGTGGATGCCGGGGGCCGACTGGAACGGCAAGTACCAGGCGGTCGGCAACGGCGCGTTCACCGGGTCGATCCGGCACAACTCGATGGCCGCGGCGTTGGCGCGCGGCTACGCCTCGAGCTCGACCGACACCGGGCACGAGGGCAACACCGCGAGCTTCGGGCTCGGGCATCCCGAGAAGGTCATCGACTTCGGCTACCGCTCGATCGGCGAGATGACGGTGCTGGGCAAGGCCGCCGTCGAGGCCTACTACGGCAGGGCGCCGGAGTACACCTACTGGAACGGCTGCTCGGCCGGGGGGCGTCAGGCCCTGAAGGCGGCGCAGCGGTACCCCGAGCTGTTCGACGGCATCGTCGCCGGGGCCCCGGGCAACGACTGGACGGGCCGGGCCGGCGGGTCGCTGCGCGTCGCCAAGCCGCTCGCGGCCAACGAGGCGGCCCGCCTCACCGCCGACCTGCGCGAGCTCGTGCACGGGGCGGTCCTCGAGGCGTGCGACGCCGGTGACGGCGTGACCGACGGGGTCGTGGGCGATCCGGAGGGGTGCGACTTCGACCCCGCGGTGCTGCAGTGCGCCGACGGCCAGAGCGAGGGCTGCCTGTCGTCGACGCAGGTGAACACTGCGCGCATGCTGTACTCGTCGCCCGAGAACCCGCGGTCGGGGCGTCCCATCACCGGCCTCTTCCCCGGCAGCGAGCTGGGGTGGACGGACCTCGGCTGGACCCGCTCGGCGCGGGCGACCGGGCTCGAGCAGTTCCGCTACCTGACGTTCGCGGACCCGGAGTGGACGGTCGACCAGTTCAACTTCGAGACCGACATCGTGCGGGCCGAGGAGGTCGACAACGACACCCTCAACGCCCTCGACCCCAACCTGAAGCCGTTCTTCGACCGCGGCGGCCGGCTCATCTCCTATCACGGCTGGGCCGACCCGCAGATCTCGCCGGGGAACGCGACGCAGTACTACCGGCGCGTGGTGGACGCCGTCGGTGACGCCGAGACCGTGCACGACCACTACCGCCTGTTCATGGCTCCCGGCATGGGGCACTGCGGCGGCGGCGCGGGGCCGAGCCAGTTCGACATGGTGACCGCCCTCGAGGCGTGGGTCGAGCGGGGCGAGGCGCCGGACAGCATCGTGGCGTCGCGCGTGCGCGACGGCGAGGTGGACCGCACCCGGCCGCTCTGCCCGTATCCGCAGCAGGCGGTCTACACGGGCAGCGGGAGCACCGACGACGCCGAGAACTTCGTCTGCCGCGCGCCCTGACGGCGCGGTCGGCGTCGGCGTTCGCCATCGCGGGCCGGCCGGGCGTCCTCTCGGGCGCCCCGGCCGGCCCGTTTCGTGTACGGTCGTGCGAAGCGTCGCCCCGCAGGACGAGGTGGACTCACGAGTTGCACATCGCGCGGGTACTGCGCGCATCGCCCCGCGCGCGTGACGAGGCCAACTCTGGAGGGTCGATGCCGGCGGAGTCGTAAGTCAACGCCGGCCCGGGTCGCCGACGCCGCCGAGGATTGTCTCGCCGTGGCTCCTGTGTCTCACGGCGGTGAACCGCGAGTCATTCGCCGCGCTGGCGAGTCACTGTCGGCCGCTGTCGCGACCCGCCGCGTCACCGCGTGTCGAAACGGATGTTGAACCAGGTGATGTCCTCGGTGTCGCGGATGCCGTGGGGCACGCCGGCGGGAATGTAGATGACGTCGCCGACGCCGATGACGCGTTCGGACCCGCCGCTGATGGCCGCGCCCCGCGTGCCGTCGACCGGCTCGCCCTGCTCGTCCACGATCCGGCCGCCCGTCACCAGGGTGCCCGAGCCTTCCCGTACCACGTAGACGTCGGTCGTGCGGGGGTGCATCAGCGCCGTCTCGGCGTTGCTGATGCGCCGGATGTTGACGTTGTAGCTGCCGCCCTCGAGCAGCCGCGTCGTCACCCGTCCCGCCGCGTCCATCTCGGCGATGATCTCGTCGATCTCGGCGGTGGGGAAGTCGACGGCGCGGTCGAGCGGCGCCTGCTGCCGAATGTCGATTTGGGCCGTGATGACCGCCGCCGCGGCCGATCCCACCACCAAACCGGCGACGAAGGTGATGCAGAATCTGCGCATGGTGTCTCCTTGGCTGTTGTCGTCGGTCGCGATCCGCCCGCGGCCGGCACGTCCCGGGCGCGTCGGCGCCGGTCGCCCCGCTGCCCGGACGGCTGCTGTCTTGGCCAGCCTCTTGCAGCCTCGTTGGTAGAATAGCTCCTGCCGGCAAAAACGGGACTTTGGGTTGGAGCGCGCTGGCATCCCCATTGCTTCCGAATGCCCGTGGACGATCGGGACGCATCGTCCATGCGGACGGGATTCCGGGAATGAGGAGGGGACATTGACCGACCCGGCGAGAACGGCAGCGGGAGCAGAAGGAGCGGTCTCGGGCCTCGACACTCGCTTGCGGGGGGTGGAAGGAGCGGTCTCGGGCCTCGACGCTCGCTTGCGGGGGGTGAAAGGAGCGGTCTCGGGCCTCGACGCTCGCTTGCGGGGGGTGGAAGGAGCGGTCTCGGGTCTCGACGTTCGCTTGCGGGCGGTGGAGGCAGGCGTGGTCAGACTGGAGACGGAGATGAAGCACGTCGCAACCAAGACCGATCTCGAGCTGCATTTCAACCGGCTGCTGCGGTGGGGGCTGGGCATCATGATCACGGCCACGGGTGCGTTGTCGGCGATCATCTTCGGGATTCTCGATGCGAGCGGCGACTGATGGGGCGGACGGGAGACAGCGAACCATGAGTGCCGACGCTCACGTCTCGGGAGCAACAGCCGGGGTCGAAGCGGCCGTCTCAGGGATCGACAGCCGCTTGCGCGCGGTGGAAGAGCGCCTGGTCCGACTCGAAGGGGAGATGAAGAACTTCGCCACCAAGGCGGATCTCGCTGCCATACACACCATGATGGAGCGGCACTTCAACCGGCTGCTACGGTGGGGGCTCGGCATCATGATCGCGGCCACCGGGGCGTTGTCGGCGCTCGTCTTCGGTCTCATGGGCGCGAACGGCAACTGATTGGCAGAAACGCGGATGTCCACGCCATTGAACGGCGCGGACATCCTGGCCGGGTTGGCTGAGGCGATGCGGCCGCAGGGCGGCGATCGCCGAGGCGGGGAGAGAGACGATGCGCACGATGCGGAACTTCGCAGTGGTGGGACTGGCCGCGCTCTTCGTGGCGGCGGGCGCGGCCGGGGCCGCCGCCCAGTCGGCGGGCGGGCCGGTGGTGCTGACGCCGTCCGGCGAGCTCGAAGGGGCGTGGGCCGACGCCGGGGCCGGCGTCTCGGTGTTCAGGGGCGTGCCCTTCGCGCAGCCGCCGGTCGGCGACCTGCGGTGGCGGCCGCCGGTGGCAGTCGAGGCGTGGGACGGGACGCGGACGGCCACCGAGTTCGGGCCCGCGTGCTGGCAGGCGCGCAACGCCGACGACTCGCCGTACGCCCGGGGCGAGCTGCCGCGCAGCGAGGACTGCCTGACCCTGAACCTGTGGACGGCGGCGCGGGTGGGCCAGCGCCGGCCGGTGATGGTGTGGTTCCACGGCGGCGGCCACAGCTCGGGCACGGGCAGCGCGAAGATCTTCGACGGCACCGCGATGGCGAAGAAGGGCGTGGTCATGGTGACCGCCAACTACCGCCTGGGGCCCTTCGGCTTCCTCTCTCACCCCGCCCTGACCGCCGAGTCGGCCGAGCAGGCGTCGGGCAACTACGGCATCCTCGACCACGTGGCGACCCTCGAGTGGGTGCGCGACAACGTCGCGGCGTTCGGGGGCGACCCCGGCAACGTCACGATCTTCGGCCAGTCGGCCGGCTCGTGGTCGGTGTGCGTGCTCCAGGCGTCGCCGCTGGCGAAGGGGCTCTTCCACAAGGCCATCGGCCACTCCGGCGGCTGTTTCGGCGCCCCGCGCGCGCATCTGGCGACGACCGGGGGCGCGGCGACCGCGGTCTCCGGCCACGGCGCGGGTCTGGCCGTCGCGGCCAGGCTCGGGGTCGAGGGCGAGGGGGCCGACGCGGCGGCGGCGCTCCGGGCGGCCGGGCCCGAGGCGGTCCTGGAGGCCGGGCGCGGCACCGGGGTGGTGGTCGACGGCTGGGTGCTGCCCGACCTGCCCGGCGCGATCTTCGCGGCGGGCCGGCAGAACGACGTGCCGGTGATCGTCGGGTCGCTGTCCGACGAGGGTGCCACCCTCTACGCGGGCATGGCCGCGCCGCCGCGGGACGAGTTCGTGGCGGGTCTCCGCGAACGCTACGGCGACCGGGCCGACGCCCTGCTCGACGCCTATGCGGGCGAGATCGCGTCGTCGACGCGCACCGCGGGCCAGGCGATTCAGGCCGACCGCAGCTTCACCTGGCAGATGCGCGCGTGGGCGCGCGCCCACGCGGACGCCAACGACGTCTATCTCTACTTCTTCAGCCACGCGCCGCCGGTGTTCCGCCTCTACCTGCCCGACCGGCCCGCGCTCGACTTCCCGGGCGGGCTGCGCGGCGGGGGCGCGTACCACTCCGGCGACCTCGCCTACGCGTTCGACAACGTCGGGCTCGTGGGCGTCGGCTGGAACGCGCGCGACCACGAGCTGTCGGACCAGATGTCGCAGTACTGGGTGAACTTCGCGAAGACCGGCGACCCCAACGGCGAGGGACTGCCGCTCTGGCCGAAGTACGACCGCGAGGGCGAGCCGGTCATCGAGTTCGCGACTTTCGGGACGGCCGCCGCCAGCAAGATCCGCGAGACCAAGCTCGACCTGTTCGACGACTCGTACCGGGCGGCGGCGACCGATCAGTAGGCGCGCTCCGGACTCTCCTCCGATGTCGGGGGAGGGTCCGGGGCACCGTCGGCGAGCGCTCGGCATCCCCCGTCGGGCGGCGTGCCTTCGAAGCGCTCGACCGTTCAGAGGCGTTCTACCCCGACCTGCTCGGGCTGCCGGCTCGGCGCTACATCGTGGGGGACGCCTACGCGCTCGACCTGCCCGACGGTGGCCTCATCAGCCGGTATCCGGTCGAGGGCCGGTCCGTGGGAGGCTGACATGGCGCGAACGGTGGACCCGCAGGGGCGCGAGCTGGAGCTGATTGCTCGAGTCGCGGATCTCGTCGGCAAGGACGTGCTCGACATCGGCTGCGGCGACGGGCGGACTTCCCGCCGCCTCGCGGGACGGGGCGCGACCGTGCTCGGTGTCGACCCGGACGAGACCGCAATCGCCCAGGCCCGCGCTGGCGGGACCAGCGACGCCTGCCGCTTCCGGGCGGCGGACGTCCTCGAGCTCGCCCTGCCGCCGGCCAGCTTCGATCTGGTCGTCTTCTCGCGTTCGATGTGATGACTGCCCACCGAGGGCGTCGGTGACGCCCTGCGCAAGGCGGCCGGCTGGCTGCGCCCCGGCGGGCGCCTGGTGAGCCTGCAGCCGATCGGCCGGCCGATTCCGTTCCATTGCAGCCGTCGAGGCCGCGTCGAGCCCGTGGGCGTCGTGCACGTCACCGACGACGGGCAACGGGACATGCGGTCGTCCCGCCGGGCTCTCGCCGCCTCGGTTCGGGCCGGCCTGTTCACGGCGCGGGCCGAGCTGTCGACCTTGCTGGAGTTCCACTACCACTCCGAGGACGACTGGAACGAGTTTCTGGAGAGGCCCCGGACCGGCGTCGTCGAGGCCGATCCGGATGTGCTCGCGGGGGCGTTGGCTGCGTTGTCGCGGGACGACGCGGTGATCGTCGCGCAGGAGGAAACGCTCTTCAGAGCGTGCGACCTCGCCGCCAACGGTCCCCGGGGCGCGGGGACGAACCCGCGGTAGACTGAACATGGGGCCGTCCGCCCGCGATGCGCCGTCGCGGGGGGCGCAGGGTGGGGGAAGATGACATGCCCGGCGGGGCGCGGCTTCCGCATTGTGCCCACTCGCCGCTCGGCCAGGGGTCTGCGCCGTACCGGCGGTGCCGCCTTGCGCGAGGCGTAGCTCCCAGGGCAGGGGTTGGTCGGGCGGCAAACGGAGCCGCAGGCGACGATTTCGGGCGGATCTTCGCTGGCGTCACGATGCACACGCATGGGAGGGGTGGTCGCGGGCGGCAAACCGAGCCGCAGGCGATCAGGGCCAGGAGACGAGGCAGATGATGCGAAGCAGAAGCAGGGGCGGTTGGTTCGCCGCGGTCACGGTGCTCGCGGCCCTGGCGGCGGGGCCGGCGGCCGGGCAGGAGGGGCCGGGCCCGCACGACGAGGCCGAGTTCGACGCGCTCTTCGAGGAGGTCAAGAACTGGGGCCGCTGGGGCGCCGACGACGAGCTGGGCACGGCCAACCTGATCACCGAGGAGAAGCGGCGGCAGGCCCTCGCGCTGGCGACCCGCGGCCGGACCGTGTCGCTGTCGCACAACCCGATGCCCGGCGTCCACCCCGACAACCCCGACTCGGCGTTCAACCACACCATGTCGGAGACGCTGCGGTCGGACACCATCGAGTTCTCCTACCACGGCTACGGCGTCAGCCACATCGACGCGCTGTGCCACTTCCTGCACAAGGGGATGATGTACAACGGCCTCCCCGCCGACACGAGCTCGGCCGAGGAGGGCTGCGTCAAGCTCGGCATCGACAACCTGAAGGACGGCATCGTCACCCGCGGCGTGCTCCTCGACATTCCCCGCCTCAAGGGGGTCGACTACCTCGAGCCGGGGACCCCCGTCTACACCGAGGACATCGAGGCGTGGCTGGAGCAGTCGGGGGTGACGATGCAGCCGGGCGACGCCGTCTTCCTCCGCACCGGCCGCTGGGCGCGGCGCGCCGACGTGGGGCCGTGGCAGCTCTCCGGCAACTCGGCCGGCATCCACGCCTCGGTCATCCGCTGGATCCGCGGCGAGGACGTGGCCCTGTTCGGCAGCGACGCGGCCACCGACGTGCAGCCGTCGTTGGTCGACGGCGTCGGGCTGCCGCTGCACATCCTGCTCATCGCCGGCCTGGGGACCAACATCTTCGACAACATGGACCTCGAGGCCCTGGCCGAGGTGGCGGCGGAAGAGGGGCGCTGGGAGTTCCTGATCGCGGCCGGGCCGATCCCGGTGACCGGCGGCACCGGCTCGCCGCTGAACGTGATCGCGGTGTTCTGACGGCCGCTGGCGGGCGACGCGGCGGATTAGGGAAGATAGCCAACGATGTCTTGGTTTCGCGATGGTTTGGCAGCCGTTCAAGACGTCGGTGGCTTGCTGGTCAAGAGAGGTACGGCGATGGGACCACTGGTCCCATCGCTACTCTTGAGCCCATTCTTCGTCGGAGCTGCCTGGCTGTTCCGATCCGTCGCGGTGGTCTCCGGCGTACCGGTGTTCAGTGCTCTGTTCGTGCTCGCGGCACTGGTCATCGTTTTCAGCTACCATCGACACTATGCGTGGTTCGCCAGGCATGATCCGGATCGACTGCAGTCGGAGAAGTACCGATTCGAGACGCGACGGATGCAGATGATTGCCGCCAAGGAGTTGCGGCATCCCGTGCCTGCCGAAAGTCTCCCATTGGCAGAGGCCGCCGAGAATCCGGTAGATGGCGCGGATAGTGACGACACGGATTCGGTAACGGGCGGAGAACGGTTCCCATGAAGGCCTATCTCCTTGCATACAGTCAGGCGTGCACGCCTGAGCAGGTGCAACACCAGCTCAACACTACGCGGGCGGTCGCGACGTGGGTGACCCCATTTCCGTTTGCGGCCATTCTCGTTTCCGACCACAGCGTGAACGATCTCGCCGCCGTTCTTCGGGATCGGCTGCCGGGTGTGTGGTTCATGGTGACGGAACTCAGGGGCGATTCAGTCCAGGGATGGTTGCCGAAAGAGCTCTGGGACTACGTGAACGACCCGTCTCAGGCATGGTCGCGGCAGCTCTTCGCGGGATTGGGCAGGTCATCCTTGGGGCAGCCGCCACCCGCGTCTCCGCCGTCCTCCGGCGGGTTGTTCGGCCCTCCCTAGAGCGCGTGAGTGAGGTCGCCGTGGGCAGTGACTCTCGCGCCACTTGGACGGCAGCAGAGACGAGAAAGATGATGAGAAGGACGTCCATCGTGTGTTTCGGTCTCGCGATCGTCCTCGCCGCCGAGGTCGTGCTCGGCCAGACCGTGCCGCTGGACTTGCGCGACCTGCGGCCCGGCCCGGTGGAGGTGACCGCGGCCGACGACGCGGTGGTGGTGGAGTGGCCGGACGCGGCCGACCGGGACTGGCGCGCGACTTTCTCGCTCGACCCCGACCGGCCGCTGATCGAGTCGATCGCGGTGGACGGCGTCGCCGTGGTGTCGGCGGTGCGGCCGTTCTACCAGGTCGAGACGGGCACGCGGCGGCGCGGGTGGAACGCCTTCTTCGACTTCCCGCCCAGCCATCCCGACGGCACGCGGCACGCCCAGGGGGTGTTCGGCCTGCGGAAGGCGACGGTCCGCACCCTCGGCGAGCGGGTCGAGCTGACCTTCGACGGGCTGCGCATGGGGGTGTTCGAGGGGGCGATCGTCTACACCATCTACCCCGGGAGCCGCCTGATCCAGCAGGAAGCGGTGGCCACCACGGACGCGGCCGACGTCGCCTACTACTACGACGGGGGCTGGGAGATGGCCGCCGACGCCGACCGCGTGGCCGGCGGCAACATGAAGAGCCGCGTGAGCTGGTACGACACCGCCGGCGACCTGCGCCACGACGTCGCGACCGGCTTCGACCCGGAGCGGAAGCCGGTGAAGGTGCGCTACCGCACCCTCGCGGCGACCACCGCGGGCGGCAGCGTGGCGGTCTTCCCCCCGCCGCACCAGTACTTCTTCCCCCGCGACTTCACGTCCAACCTGGGGCACGTCTGGCACCGCGCGTGGCGGGGGAGAGTGTCGCTCGGCATCCGGCAGATCCGGGACACGAACTGGCGCTTCTACCCGTGGATGAACGCCCCGCCGGGCGAGACGCAGCGGATGTCGGTGTTCTTCCTGCTGTCCAACGGGGCGGCGGAATCGACCCTCGACGAGGTCCTCGCGTTCACCAACCGCGACCGGTTCCGCTCGCTCGACGGCTACAAGACCCTGAGCACCCACTGGCACCTCGCCTACACCATGCAGGCGCTCGAGCACGGCTTCGACTGGACGCCGCCGTTCAAGCCGGTCCTGAAGGCGATGGGGGTCGACGCGTCGATCATCATGGACTTCCACGGCGACGGGCACCCGCGCGACCTCACCGACCTGCGGCTCGACGAGCTCGACGCCTACTTCCGCGCCCTGCGCGCGCAATCGGACCCGGACTTCCTGCTCATTCCCAGCGAGGAGGCCAACGTGCACCTCGGCGGGCACTGGGCCCTCATCTTCCCCCGGCCCGTCTACTGGTTCATGGATCGGCCGGAGGGGGGCGCGTTCGAGATGACCCACCCCCGCTACGGCAAGGTCTACAGCACCGCCGACGCGGCCGAGATGCTGGAGCTGGTGCGGCGGGAGGGCGGGTTCATGTACCAGACCCACCCCCGGACCAAGGGCTCGACCGGCTACCCGGACCGCATCGCCGACACCGAGCACTTCCGCGACTCCGCCTACCTCGGCGCGGGGTGGAAGGCGATGCCCGCCGACCTCTCGTCGCCGCGGCTCGGCGAGCGGTCGCTCGACCTGCTCGACGACCTGAGCGCGCAGGGGCTGAGGAAGCGCATCTTCGGCGAGGTCGACGTGTTCCAGTTCGACGACACGCACGAGCTCTACGCGCACATGAACATCAACTACGTGCGCCTCGACGAGCTGCCGCCGTTCGATCGGTGGGGCGAGGCGGTCGATCCGCTCGCGCGGGGCGCCTTCTTCACCACCACCGGCGAGGTGCTGCTGCCCGAGGTCGACTTCTCCGCGTCGACCGGGGACCGCCTCGATGTCTGGATCGAGGCGGACTGGACGTTCCCCCTGCGGTTCGCGGAGATCGTGTGGGGTGACGAGGCCGGGGGCGTGCACCGCGAGGTCACCCGGTTGTCGCGGACGCGGCCCTTCGGCGCGGGCGGGTTCGCGCTCGCCACCGAAGCCCCGGGCTGGGCGTGGGCGCGGGTCGCGGTCTGGGACGTGGCCGGCAACGGCGCGTTCGTCAACCCGACGTGGCGGGAGTGACTACCCGTTGGTATCTGGTATGGTATTCATATGTGATACTCGATACGAGTACTCATGCCTGCCATCTCATTGAAGCTACCGGGACAGTTGCTCGAGGCGTCCGGCCAGTGCGCCGCGGCCCTGCAACTGTCGCGCGCCGAGTACATCCGCCGCGCACTGGAACGCATGAACCGGGACACGCTCGCCCGCCTGCGCGCGGATCGGCTCGCCGCCGCCTCCCACCGAGTCCGACAGGACAGCATGCGCGTCAATGCCGAGTTCGACGCCATCGAACGAGACGTCGATGCCTGATCGCGGGGAGGTCTGGCTGGCGGATCTGAATCCGCGTCAGGGGACCGAGCCCGGGAAGACCCGGCCCGTCCTGATCGTCCAGGCGCAGGCGCTGCTCGACGCCGGACACCCATCGACCCTCATTGCCCCGCTCACCACGCGTCTCGTGGACGACGCCGAGCCGCTCCGCATTCGGATTCCGGCCACGGGGCAGCTTCGTCAGGACTCGGACGCGCTGGTCGATCAGCTTCGAGCCATAGACAACCGACGACTGGTTCGAGGTCCGTTGGCGCGCCTGGGTCCGGCCGCGATGGCCGAAGCGCGACAGGCGCTGCTGGAAGTCCTCGACCTGATCGAGAAGTGATTCCGGGACTCCCGCCTGGGGAGGGGGATTCGTTGATGGCGGTTGCCTCGGCGGCCGCATTCTCGATGACGCGAGTGCTCCTCATGGGACTACCGATGACCCTTCCGGAAACCAGCACCCGATGTCGGCAGGGCCTTGCGCGAAGTGCTATGCTGTAGCGGCATTTCGTAGTCCTGAACGTCAGGTTGGAGGGATGTCGATGCGGCGAACGACCACGTTGCTCGGGCTGGTCGGCGTGTTCCTGGTGGGTGCGGGCGGCTCCGTCGCGCAGGCGCAGACGGGGGCCGAGGTCACCTTCACCGACCACATCCGGCCGATTTTCGAGCGAAGCTGCTGGAACTGCCACGGCGAGGCGTCGCAGCTCTCGGAGCTGGACCTGCGGACGCGGGAGGCCGCGGTCGAAGGCGGCGTCCGCGGGCCGGCCCTGGTGCCGGGGCGCGCCGACGACAGCCGGCTCTACCGGATGCTGGCCGGCCTCGACGATCCCCCGATGCCCATGGCCGGCGACCCCCTGAGCGACGCCGAGCTCTTGGCCATCCGCACCTGGATCGACGACGGCGCCCACTGGGACGAGGGCGGGGCCACGAGCGCCGACGCCGCCCTGGCCGCGCTGGAGAACACCCTGCTGCCCGACGGGGCGCGCGACTACTGGGCCTTCAAGCTGCCGAAGAAGGCGCCGGTGCCCGCCTCGGCCGACTACGAGCATCCCGTCGACCGCTTCCTCGACGCCGCCCGACAAGAGGCTGGGGTGAAGGCGGGGCCGCGGGCCGACGCCCTGACCCTCGTTCGCCGGGCCTACCTGGACCTCACCGGCCTGCCGCCGACCCCCGAGCAGGTCGACGAGTTCCTGGCCGACACCGAGCGGGGCGCCTGGGAGCGCCTGATCGAGCGCCTGCTCGACTCGCCGCACTACGGCGAGCGCTGGGGCCGGCACTGGATGGACGTGGCCCGTTACGCCGACTCGACGGGGTTCGAGCAGGACTACCGCCGCGACAACGCGTGGCGGTACCGCGACTACATCATCGACGCCTTCAACGACGACAAGCCCTACAACCAGTTCCTGCGCGAGCAGATCGCCGGGGACGAGCTGGACCACGTCACCGACGAGACCCGCATCGCCACCG
This sequence comes from Vicinamibacterales bacterium, assembly GCA_965207615.1. Lineage (GTDB taxonomy): Bacteria > Acidobacteriota > Vicinamibacteria > Vicinamibacterales > UBA8438 > JAJEEA01. The sequence continues at coordinate 2,977,805 of CBDBMZ010000003.1, read as the reverse complement.
GGTTCCTGCGGGCGGGTCCCCGGGTCAACTTCCGCGAGAAGGACAACCCCGAGCGGCGGCACGACTACCTCGACGACGTGCTGGGGACGCTCGGCCGCGGCGTCCTCGGCATGACCGTGCACTGCGCCCGGTGCCACGACCACAAGTTCGACCCGATCCTGCAGAAGGACTACTACAGCATGCAGGCGTCGATCTTCGGCTACGTCGAGATCGAGTACCCGCTCCTCGACCGGGCCGGCGTGCGCGAGTACCGCGAGAAGAACGCGGCCATCGACGCGGCCCAGCAGCCGCTGCGGGACGAGCTCGCCGAGATCGAGGCCCCGCACCGCGAGCGCCTGCGCAACGAGCTCATCGAGGAGCGCTTTCCCGAGAACGTGCAGCGGGCGGCGTTCAAGCCCGAGGCGGAGCGGACGGCGGGCGAGCAGCTGCTGGCCGCCCAGGTGCTGTCGATCAACCCGCCGCGGCGGCAGGTCGTCGCGGCCCTGTCCGAGGCGGAGGGCGACCGCTGGAGCAAGCTGACGGCGGCGGTGGAGGCCCTCGAGGCGGTGCGCCCACCGGAGCCGCCGATGGCGGAGATCGTCACCGACGGCGACTACCGCTATGCCCCGGACGGCCCGGGCGACAACGTCATCGGGTGCCCCGAGTGCCGCATCCTGCCCGACGAGCCGGGGTCGTTCCTCCACGAGGAGGGCGGGCCGGCCTACGAGGCGCCGCCCAACTACTTCCTGATTCGCGGCGACCCGTTCAGCCCGGGCTCGGAGATGTCGCCCGGGTTCCTGACCGTGGCCACCTACGGCGACCCCCCGACGGCGCTGCCCCGGCCGGACGGGCGCACGTCGGGCCGCCGGCTCGCCCTCGCGGAGTGGATCGCGTCGCGCGACAACCCCCTGACCGCGCGGGTCATGGCGAACCGCATCTGGCACCACCACTTCGGCCGTGGCATCGTGCGCACCCTCGACAACCTCGGCCGGATGGGCGACGCGCCCACCCACCCCGAGCTGCTCGACTACCTGGCGGTGGAGTTCATGGACCGCGGCTGGAGCGTCAAGGAGATGCACCGGCTGCTGATGACTTCCGAGGCCTACCGGATGGCGTCGGCCCACGAGGACGCGGACAGCCGCGCCGCCGACCCCGAGAACCGGCTGCTCTGGCAGTACCGCCCGCAGCGGCTCGAGGCGGAGGCCCTGCGCGACGCGATCATGACGGTCAGCGGCGCCATCGACCTGACGGTGGGCGGTCAGCCGGTCTTCCCCCACGTGCCGCGGGAGCTTCTCCTGGCCGCGAGGAACGGCTACTGGGACAACCAGGAGGACGGCCCCGACGTGTGGCGGCGCAGCGTCTACGTCTTCCGGCGCCGGTCGCTCAGCTTCCCGTTCTTCGAGACGTTCGACCTGCCCGACCAGAACCAGACGGCGGCGGCCCGCAACGTGTCGACGGTGGCCACGCAGGCCCTGACCCTGATGAACAACGAGTTCGTGCTGAACCAGGCGCGGCTCTTCGCGGAGCGGCTCGAGCGGGCGGCGCCGGGCGACGTCGACCGGCAGGTCGACCTCGCCTACCGCATCGCCCTGACCCGGCCGCCGGCGCCCGAGGAGGCCGAGGTCGCCCGCGACCTCGTGTCGTCGCAGTCGCTCGTCGACCTGACCCACGTGATGCTCAACCTGAACGAGTTCCTGTACCTGAGATAGAGGGAGCAACGATGCACGATCACCATCATCACCATTGCCGGAAGCGGACGTTCTGGGACCGTCGCAACTTCCTCTTCCAGTCGGGCGGCGGCATCGCGGGGCTCGCCCTCGCCCACATGCTCGAGCGCGAGGGGCTGCTGGCGGCGGCGCCCGCGGACGGCTGCGGCGACCCCATCCCCGGGAACCCGTTCGCCCCCAGGGCCCCCCACTTCGAGCCGCGCGCGACCGCGGTCATCTCGCTGTTCATGAGCGGCGGGGTCAGCCAGGTCGACACGTTCGACTACAAGCCCGCCCTGACGGAGTACGCGGGACAACCGATGGCCGAGTCGGTCGTGGTGCGGCAGGGGCATCCGGGCCCGCTGATGCCGAGCCCGTTCGAGTTCCACCGGCACGGCGAGAGCGGCCTCTACGTGTCCGAGATCTTCCCGCACCTCTCGAAGAAGGTCGACGAGATGGCGTTCATCCGGTCGCTCTACGGCCGGTCGAACGACCACATCCAGGCGACCTACGAGATGCAGAGCGGCCAGATCCGGATGGGCTTCCCCGCCGTCGGCTCGTGGGTCACCTACGGCTTGGGGTCTGAGAGCTCGAGCCTGCCCGCGTTCGTGGTCATGAACGACTACCGCGGCGGGCCCCTGGGCGGCCCCAACGACTGGAGCGCCGGGTTCATGCCCGCGAGCTACCAGGGCACGCTGTTCCGCGCCGTCGGCGACCCCATCGTCGACCTCCAGCCCCCCGAGGGCGTGTCGGTCGATCAGCAGCGGGCCCGGCTCGACACCCTGGCCCGGCTCAACGAGATGGACATGGCCCGCAACCCGGGCAACTCGGAGCTCGCGGCCCGCATCTCGTCCTACGAGCTCGCCTACCGCATGCAGGGTTGCGCCCCCGAGGCGGTCGACACCTCGAGCGAGTCCGAGGCCACCAAGAAGCTCTACGGCCTCGACGAGGAGATCACCGAGCCGTTCGGGCGCCAGTGCCTGATGGCGCGCCGGCTCGTCGAGCGCGGGGTCCGCTTCGTGCAGCTCTTCCACGGGGGGCTCGGCGTCCAGAACACCGACACCTGGGACGCCCACAGCAACCTCAAGGAGAACCACAGCCAGCACGCGGCCGAGACCGACAAGCCGATCGCCGGGCTCCTCACCGACCTCAAGGCCCGCGGCATGCTCGACTCGACCCTCATCGTGTGGCACGCCGAGTTCGGCCGGATGCCGATCTCGCAGCGCGGCGTCGGCCGCGACCACAACCCCGGCACGATGACGGGGTGGATGGCCGGGGCCGGCATCCAGGGCGGACAGGCCATCGGGGCCAGCGACGTGTTCGGCTACAAGGCCGAGCAGCAGCGGGTGTCGCCGCACGACCTGCACGCGACGATGCTGCACCTGCTGGGCATGGACCACACGAAGCTGACCTACCGCTACAACGGGCGCGACATGCGGCTGACCGACGTGCACGGCACGCTTATCCCGCAGATCATCGCGTAACGGCGGTCCGCCGGGGAGATACCAGGGGCACGGTTGCCGCCCTCAGGGGGTTGCGGCCGTGCCCTTTCTCTGTTTCCAGAGCTCTGGAATCGCAGACTCTGTCCCCAGTGCTCTGGAATCGCAGAGCCCGAGGTGCTCGCGTGACGCCGTGAATCCGGAATCCGAAGGTGCGACGCGTGGGCGTGTTGGCGGCGCTCGCTGCGTGGGCGACCGTCGCCGATGGTGCGTATTTCGGCCCAAGTGGATCGCTCATTTCGGCGGAAGTGGATCGCTGATTCCGGTCGAAGTGGATCACCGATTTCGGCGGAAGTGGATCGCTTTCGGCCGATGTGGATCACTTCCGGAGGAAGGGGATCATCACCCCCGGTCCGAGGATCGTGAGAGCTCGTCGGTAGCCTGACCGCGGCATGCTTCGCCCTTTGCGACGAGGAGGGCGAGGCGATGCCGGCTCGGAGGCTGCTGATGCGGAAGATTCGGAAGATTCTACGACTCAGGTACGAGCAGGGCCTGTCCCACCGGGAGATCGCTCAGGCCTGCGTCATCGGTCCGGGCACGGTTTCCCGCTACCTGGAGCGGGCGGGGCGCCGCGGCCTCGGCTGGCCGTTGCCGCCGGAGCTCGACGACACGGCGCTGGCGGCTCGACTGTTTCCCCGTGGCGCGCCGGTGCACGATCGAGCTCGCCCCGACTGCGCGCACATCCACCGCGAACTCAGGCGCGACGGCGTCACCCTGCAGCTCCTCTGGGAGGAGTACCTCCAGGTCCATCCGACCGGCTACCGCTACACCCAGTTCTGTGAGATCTACCGGCAGTGGGCGCGGCGGCTCCGGCCGTCGATGCGCCAAGTGCATCGCGCCGGCGAGAAGACCTTCATCGACTTCTCCGGGAAACGGCCTGCCCTGGTCGACCGACGCACGGGCGAGTTGCGCCGCGTCGAGCTGTTCGTCGCCGTCCTCGGCGCCAGCAAGCTGACCTACGCCGAGGCGACCGAAACCCAGCAGTTGGCTGACTGGGTCGACGCGCACGTCCACATGGTGGACTACTTCGGCGGCGCCACCGCACTGTGGATCCCCGACCAGCTGCGAAGCGCCGTCACCCGCCCCTGCCGCTACGAGCCCGACGTCAACCGCACCTACGAGGACCTCGCCGCCCACTACGGCGCCGTCGTCGTCCCCGCGCGGCCGAGGAAGCCGCGGGACAAGGTTCAGGCTTCATACTACGCGCCTTCCTGTACATGCGATGCAAGCTTCGGGTGTCGTCGCCGGTCCCGGAACCGCTTCCCGGGATGGGCGACGGGCAGCGGTCCGGTGGGCGGCTCGAAGAGTATCGTGCCCTTGTCGTCGGCACGCACGGCACGCAGCACGCCCTCCTGCGCGAATCGCTTGGCCGTGCTCAGATGCACGCCGAGTTGCTCGGCCATCTGCGGGGCGGTCAGCCAGCCTGCCGCGGTCAGGTGCTGCAAGTAGCTGTCGATGTCGTACGACTCGCGCAGAGTGCGGACGCGTGTGGAGGTAAAGGGCAGACCGCAGCCCGTCCGCAGCCACCGCCGGTCGAGCGTCTCGGCAATCTGCCCGTCGGTTTGTTCGGTGGCGAGCACCCGGACCTGCTCGACGAGCGCGGCAGGAGTACGACGCAAGTCCGGCGCCCCGAGGGGCAGCGGACATTCGATCTCGCGCGTCGCGCCGCCACGCCAGCGGATGGAGATCCGGATCACGTCGTCGCGGAGCAGGGTGACGTCCTCGATGAGCAATCGCAACATCCGCTTGCGGTCGCGGGCCGGCGTGCGCGGATCATCCCAGACGCGCGGCAGGTCGGCGACCAGCGCCATCACCCGTTCCTTCATCTCGGCCGTGACCGGCGACGGCTGGGTGTCGCGTGCACGCGCATACGCTTCTTCGGCCTCGGCCAATCGCTGGAGCGCCTGGTTCCAGTGGCGTTCCAGGTTGTCGGCCACGAGGCGATTCTCGGGCCGCACGAGCAGGAACTGCCGCTGTGCCCTCTCGGCGTCCTCCCGTAGCCGGGCGACCTCAGCCCGCTTGGCGCGATCGATCTCGGCCGCCCGGTTCCGCAGCTCGTCGAACACCTCGACGGCCACGTCGATCGACGCGGGGGTGACGGTCTCGAGCACGACCTTGCTGACCGCGCGGTCGACCGCCGCGCCCGTCAGGTACTGGCACGGTGGCTTTGCCCGCTCGATCGCCCGACGTTGGCAGATGTAGCGCGCCGTCGGATGACCACGAGACACGCTGTAGCCAACCGACATGCGGTCACCGCATCGACCGCAGATGACGAGTCCTTGCAGTAGCGCCACGCCTTCCCGCGGTGCGCTGCGTCGGCGGTCCCCACGCGTGCTCCGGGCGCTCTCGAGCAGCGTAGCCTGATTCGCTTCGTATTGCTCCCAGGAGATGTAGGCGGGGTGGGCGTTCGGCAAGAAGACCGTCCACTCCTCACGGGGCAGGCGCCGATAGCCGCATTGCCCCGCGAGGCGGAGCTTGCGCTGTCGGGTTCGCCCATAGACGTACGCTCCCGCGTAGCGCGGATTGTGAAGGATATCAAGCACACGGGTACGTCCGAGCGTACCAGCCACGAACGTCCCCGCGCGGGGCCCGGTCGCGACGCGTTGCGGCCACGCGAGTGCCTGCTCCCGGAAGTGGCGTACCACTGCTCCTGCCGAGCCGGTGCGCTGGAAGGTGTCGAACACGAGGCGGACGACGCCCTGGATCTGCTCGTCGGGATCGAGCATGAGCTTTCTATCGGGACCGACGACGTACCCCAGCGGCGTGGGCATCGCCAGCTCGCCGCGGCGCGCCTTGTTGAGTTGTCCGCCGATCAGGCGCGCGCGCAGGACATGCAACTCCGCTTCGCTCATCGTGCCCTTCAGCCCGAGCAGCAGGCGGTCGTTGAAGTGGGCCGGGTCGTAGAGTCCGTCTTCGTCGAGAATGAGCGTCTCGCTCAGCGCGCAGATCTCCAGCAGGCGATGCCAGTCACTCGAGTTGCGGGCGAGTCGCGAGACCTCCAGCCCCATGACCACGCCGACGCGGCCGAGGCCGACGTCGGCGACGATCCGTTGAAAACCGGTCCGCTCGGCTGCCGACGCGCCCGACAGTCCGAGATCGTCATCGATGACGACGATCTGGTCGGCCGCCCAGCCGAGAGCCAGGGCCCGTCGCTTCAGGGCGTATTGCCGGGCAGTGCTCTCCTGGTGCTCTTGCACCTGCTGCAAGGACGACTGCCGCACGTAGAGGCAGGCGAGGCGACGAAGATGGTCCGCCGTGACCGCGGTCGATTGACTCATGCAGAGGCTCCTTCCGGAACGCACCCGAGGACCAAGCTCGCCAGGACACGCGCCAGCTCCGAACGGACAGGCGGCGTCAGATCGAGGTTGCCGCTCCCGGCCGACGGCAGCGGCACGACCGGCGGGAGGCTGATGGCCGACATCGTCTCCAGCCACGCCGGCATCCCCCGCGTCATCAACAGCGCCATGCCGTACCCCCGGCGAGAGAACGCGACCTGCGTCGCGGCGTCATGCCGCACGACCTCGTACTGCCGGCACAGCTGATCGATGTCGAGGTCCGGCACCGTCGCGGCGCCTTCTACCGTCGCGGTTTTTTTTTGCGGCGGGCGACCGCCCGGTCGAGCGACCGGGCGTGAATCGAGATTCCAAACCGGCGCGCCACGGCCGCCGTCAGCGGTTCGTCCGGTCGCACGTCTTGGCCCGCACGCCAGCGTTCGACGTAGTCGACAACCGCGTCGGTGCACTTGTGGGCCCGCTTCGGTCCGGGCCGCTTGGGCACCAACCCGGGGATCCCGCGGGCCTCGAAGGCGGCCGCCGCCTCGTAGAACGCCTGCCGGCTGACCCCGAAGCCCGCCGCGACCTCGGTCACCGGGCGTCCCTCGACTCGATGGCGGCGCACCATCTCGTACTTGACCTGGACGCGGTCGCGCGGGTCGAAGAACGGGTGGTTCAGAAAGGCCTCGTCGCGGACCGTCTCGGGGCGCGAGTGCAAGGCTCCCGCCTCGCGCAGGGCCTGCGTCTTGACATCGGGCGGCGACTTGGGCATTCGCGGCATGACGAGTGTCACCGTGATTACGACACATGCTGTCAGTGATGTCAAGGCAAAGCGAATCTGAATCGCGACAAGTCTCCCGGATATATTGGCACTTCAGGCGACAAATGGGCTCGGATGACTGCCCATTCTCGGACGCTTGGGCACGAAATCCGCTTGACATCACAGGCATAATATCCTTGACATCGCTTTGCCGCTCACGACCGAGTCCTCTCCGCCACGAGCTCGGCGAGCTGCAGCAAGTCCTCCAGTCGAAACGGCGCGCGCCCGCGGCCCGCCGTCACAGCCGGGTCGGGCGGCAACAGGTCCGTCCAGCCAATGGGGATGGACCAGGCCGACCCGTCGGGTCGCTGCACCCTCACCCGGTCTTCGCCCCAGAGCTGCTTGGTCACCACGAACGGAAAGCGGGTGCCCCGGAGCGGATGGAACGGATGGGTGATGAGAATCTGCGGTGCTTCCGTGGCACCCGAGGCAATCTGGTGCTTTGACGAAGGCTGCGGTCGAGAACAGCGTGCTCGTGGCCCAGCGGTGGATTCTGGCCCGGCTCCGCGACGAGACCTTCTTCGAGCTCGGCCCGATGAACCGGGCGATCCGTGTCCTCCTCGACGAGCTCAACGACCGGCCGATGAAGAAGCTGGGCGTCAGCCGCCGCGTCCTCTACGAACAACTCGGCCGCCCGGCGCTGCGGCCCCCGCCGACCACTCGATACGTCCTGGCGCGGTGGAAGCTGTGCCGCGTCAACATCGACTACCACATCGAGGTCGAGCACCACCTCTACAGCGTGCCGTACCAACTGGTCCGCGAGCAGGTCGAGGTCCGCTACACGACGAGCACCCTCGAGGTCTTGCACCGCGACAAGCGCGTGGCGTCGCACCGACGGCGCTACGACCGACAGCGGTCCACGGTGGCCGAGCACATGCCCAGCGCTCACCGCGCGCACGCCGAGTGGACGCCCTCCCGCCTCATCCGCTGGGCCGAGAAGGTCGGGCCGGCGACCGGTCAGCTCGTCGCCCGCATCCTCGAGAGCCGCCCGCACCCCGAGCAGGGATATCGGCCCTGTCTCGGCATCATGCAGTTGGGACGGCGTTACGGCAACACCCGACTCGAGGCGGCCTGCGCCCGCGCGCTGGCCCTCGGCGCCTGCCGCTTCCTCACCGTCAGGAACATCCTCACCGCCGGCCAGGACCGTCTGCCCCTGGAACCGCCGGCCGAGACGACCCCGACGCCAACGCACGCCAACATCCGCGGCGCCGACTACTACGCCGCCGCCACCACCCAGGAGGACCCGTGCTGATCGAACAGACCCTCGACAAGCTCAACACCATGAAGCTCGGCGGCATGGCCGACGCCCTCCAGCGGCAGCTCCAGACCGACGAGGCCGCCTCGCTCAGCTTCGAGGAGCGGCTCGGCCTGCTCGTCGACACCGAGTGGACCACCCGCGAGCAGCGCAAGCTCGAACGGCGCCTCCACGCCGCCAAGCTGCGCTATCCGGCGACGCTCGAGGCCGTCGACTTCACCCACCCCCGCCGGCTCAACCGCCAGCAGATCCTGACCCTGGGCACCTGCGCGTGGATCGCCGAGCGCCACAACTTGATCGTCACCGGGGCGTGCGGCATCGGGAAGAGCTTCCTCGCCTGCGCTTTCGTCGAACGAGCGTGTCGCCGCGGATTCACTGCCCGCTACGTCCGGATGCCGCGCCTGCTGCACGAGCTCGCCGTCGGTCGCGGCGACGGCTCCTACACCCGGCTCCTCGCCCGCCTCGCCAAGCTCGACCTGCTCGCCATCGACGACTGGATGCTCGCGCCCCTGCGCGACGCCGAACGCCGCGACCTCACCGAGGTCATCGAGGACCGCGCCGAACGCGCCTCGACGCTGATCGCCAGCCAGTTGCTCGTCACCGACTGGCACGCCGTCATCGGCGACCCGAACCAGGCCGACGCGATATGCGACCGCCTGCTCCACGACGCACACCGCATCGAGCTCAAGGGCCACTCGATGCGACGGACACACGACGCGCCGAAGACCCGCAACCGGAAGAAGACATGACCCCGCCAGGCCGGCCCGTGGATCGCACCGGTGCCATGGAAAACGCGCTCGAGACGCTCGCGGCTGACCGCACCATCGTGCAGGCGCGTTTTCCACAGCCCCTTGGATGATGGGGTGGACGCCTCCCCCCGAACGGCATCGCAATGTGCCAGGGTGGAGATGTCGTAACTCACCACCTCGAGGAGGAGGCATCCATGGGACACGCTACCATCATCGGCATCGATCTGGCGAAGCGCAGCTTTCAGCTTCACGGTGCCCGGCCCGACGGGTCGGTGGCTTTCCGCAAGAAGCTGAGCCGAGACAAGGTGTTGGGCTTCGTTGCGTCGCACCCCCGATGCGTCGTTGCGATGGAGGCGTGTGCGAGCTCGCACCACTGGGGTCGAGCATTCCGGGAGCTGGGTCATGAGGTGAAGCTGGTCCCGCCGGTGTACGTGAAGCCGTTCGTGAAACGGCAGAAGAATGACTCGGCCGACGCGGAGGCGATCTGCGAGGCGGCCTCGCGTCCGACGATGCACTTCGTGGCGGTGAAGACGTGCGAGCAGCAGGCTCGGGGCATGCTGTTCCGAACGCGCGATCTGTTGGTTCGCCAGCGCACGCAGACGATCAACGCGCTGCGCGGACACTTCGCGGAGTTCGGCGTCATCGCTCCGCGGGGGCCGGCTCACGTGGAGCGGCTGGCGGAGGCAGTTGAAGATGCCGATTCGGGGCTGCCGACCCCGGTTCGGGAGCTGGGCGCGCTGTTGCTCGTTCAGGTCGCCGACCTCGACGAGAAGATCGCAGGACTGGACAATGACCTGCGTGAGCAGGCGCGTGAAGACGAACAGGCGGCGCGGCTGATGAGCATCCCGGGAATCGGGACCCTGTGCGCGATGGCGATCCCGGCCTTCGCGCCCCCGATGGAGAGCTTCCGGTGCGGCCGGGACTTCGCGGCGTGGTTGGGCCTGGTTCCTCGGCAGAGCTCGACGGGCGGGAAGCCGAAGCTCGGCAAGATATCGAAGATGGGTCAGCGTGACCTCCGGCGGCTGTTGATCACCGGCGCGATGGCGACAATCGGCGGTGCGGTGCGGCGTGGCGCCACGAAGGACCCGTGGCTGGCCCGGATGCTGGCGCGCAAGCCGCGGATGCTGGTCGCGGTGGCGCTGGCCAACCGAATGGCGCGCATCGCCTGGGCGCTGATGATGAAGAACGAATACTACCGCGCACCGCAGCCGACGGCCTGAGGGGCGCGAGCTCGGGGTTCGGCGGCGTCGGGAATGCGAGCAGGTCGGAGGATGGTAAGGGCAAACGGTCAACGAGACGGGGTCGGGAGAACCAGCCTCTTTGCGAGTGGCTTCGAGCACGCTTGGACGATTTCGGACCCGACCCGCGTATCTCCATACAGGCCCGCGGCAGATGAAGTGCCGCACTCAACGAGGCCGGACACACGACAGCGCCTGACCGCATGCTCCAGAACCATCCGAAGAAACGGCTCCGCTGAGACGGCCGCAGTCTGGGTTCGCACGCGCTGAAGGCCCTCGCTGCGCTCGGAAGCGTCTACCTCGCGCACGGTCGGCCGCGGCCGTCAAGCCGCTGCGCGGCTCCTCCACTTCGTTTCGGCCCTTGCGGGTGACGGCCGCGGCCGACCGTGCGGTAAGCCCTTGCGGGCCAGCCAGAAGGCTGGCCCTCGTTCAACGGAAGCCACGGTGGGGCTTAGGAGAGCCGCTCCGTTGTCGCGGAGAACCCGGTGCAGCAAGCTCGAGAGCACCGAGAGCGACAGAGGGATTCAGAAAGGGCTTGCATTTACGGAGGCGTCCACACACGGCGAAGAGCGCCGCCCATACGCTCCACAGGCAAGATCGTGTTTGGTACTCTAGCCCAAGTTTACCAAGTTGACCGGCCATTTTGACGATTTTGGCCCTATTTCGGGGTTGTCATGTCTGTAAGTTGTTGATTATAAAGGGGCAGGGTTTTAGAAAACGCGATGTAGTGCCATAATTTTGCATAACGGGTTGACTTCGACAGAGGCGCCCGATATCGTGGCCATCGTGTTCATTCGCCGCACTCAGACTCGGCGCACACACGACGGAAAGCCCTACTTCGCCCATCGGCTCGTCCACAGCGAGCGCGTCGGAAACAATGTCCGGCAGCGCACCCTGCTCAATCTCGGGCGCCATTTCGACATCCCCCAAGCCCAATGGCCGCAGTTGTGCGCCCGCATCGAAGACCTCTTGACCGGTCAGGCGCCCCTCGTCGCCGAGGGCCCGCGCGCCGTCGAACACGAAGCCCAGCGCATCGCCGCGCACTTGGTTGCCCGCGGCGCGCCGGTGAGCGGCGCGGCGGCCGGAGCGGCAGACATCCAGACCCTCGAGGTCGATTCCCTGCGTCTGGTCCGCCCGCGTAGCGTCGGGGTCGAGCAGGTCGGCCTGTGGGCCCTTGAGCAATTGGGGCTGCCGGCCCTGCTCGCCGACCTCGGCGTCAACGGCGCCCTGCGCGCAGCCGCGGCCGGCGTCATCGTCGGCCGTCTCGCCCAGCCCGCCTCGGAGCGGGCGACTCACCACTGGCTGGCTGAGCGCAGCGGCCTCGGGGAATTGCTCGGCGTCGACTTCGAGACCATCGGCGCCATGCAGCTCTACCGCGCCTCGGACGCGCTGGTGAAGCACCGCGAGGCGATCGAGGCGCATCTGTTCGACCGCGCGATGGGGCTCTTCGACCTCCAGCCGACGGTGACCCTCTACGACCTGACCAACACCTACTTCGAAGGCGAAGCGGGCGAGCAGTCGCAGGCGCAGCGCGGGCACTCGAAGGAGAAGCGCAGCGACTGCCCGCTGCTGACCCTCGGCCTCATGCTCGACGCCAGCGGCTTCGTGCGCCGCTCCAAGGTCTTCGCCGGCAACGTCCGGGAACAGCGCACGCTGGCCGGCATGCTCGAGGCGCTCGGGGCGCCACCCGGCGCCCTCGTGGTCATGGACTGCGGCGTCGCCACCGAAGCCTGCGTCGAGTGGTTGCGCGACCACGGTTACCGCTACCTGGTCGTCAGCCGCGAACGTCACCGTCAATTCGACGCTGCGGCCGCCGTCTCGCTCCAGACCCGGTCCAACCAGACCGTGCACCTGCAGAAGGTGGTTTCGACCGACCCCGACGAGGTCCGCTTGTACTGCTACTCCGAAGAACGGGCCGAGAAGGAGCGGGGCATCGTCGAGCGTTTCGCCGCCCGCTTCGAGGCGGCCCTGACCCAGCTCCACGAAGGGCTGGCGCGGCCCCGCGCCCACAAGCGGCTCAACCAGGTGTGGCAGCGCATCGGGCGGCTGAAGACGAAGCACGCCCGCGTCGCCTCGCACTACCAGATCGAGGTCACCGCCGACGAGACCGGCGAGAAGGCGGTCGCCGTCACCTGGACCCGCCGTCCCCGGGACGGCTCAATGGTCACTCGCCCGGGGGTCTACTGCCTGCGCAGCAGCGAGACCGAGTGGGACGAAGACGCCCTGTGGCGCACCTACACCACCCTCACCGACGTGGAGGCCGTGTTCCGCTCGCTCAAGTCCGAGCTCGGCCTGCGCCCCATCTACCACCACAAGCCGCGGCGGGCCGACGGGCACCTGTTCATCACCGTCATCGCCTACCAGCTCGTGCAGGTCATCCGCACCCGCCTGCGCGCACACGGCAACGCCGCCAGTTGGACGACGTTGCGGCGCATCCTGGACGGCCAGCAACGCGTCACCGCCACCTTCCGGCGTCCTGACGGTCGCACGCTGCACGTGCGCACGGCCACGCAAGCCGAACCCGGGCAGCGGGACCTCTACGACGCGCTCGGCGTCGACCCCCACCCCGGGGGCGTCCGCAAGACCGTCATCTGACCACCCCCCTCACCGGTTTGGTGCACGTTTGTAGTGCCACTCGGGGATTTTTGCCGCCGTAAGCCCTTTACTTGCAACAGGTTGGTTTTGGGGTTGGTAAACTCGGGCTAGAAGACGACGTACGACACCGACGGGAGGAAACGGACCGACGACGTCACTGCGCTCCGACGAGCCGATCCACTTCACCGAAATCGCCGATCCACATCCCCGGAATCGGTGATCCACTTCACCGAAATACGCACGATGGCGGGCGTCGTTGCGAGTCGACAGCCACCGGCCGCGTTGCCTCCGTCCGCCTACCTCGATGACTTCGACTCGGCCTGGACGTTCATCCGCGACAACTACGCCTGCTTCGAGGAGCAGTCCGTCGCGCGCTCGACCGGGAGGATTCCGCCGCTCGCGACTGGGCGCTCGCCGCCCGACCTGCACGCGACGATGCCGCACCTGCCGGGTGTTCCCGATCGGTTTCGCTTGGCCGGGATGCTGGCGCTGCCTACGGGCGGCGACGATGCTGCACTTGCCGGGGATTTTCGATCAGGGCGGTAGGCTTCGTGGGGACCTCAGCACGTCGATTCCCTCAGGCGGGAACCGATCGTCGAGCGTGAAGACCGCTGCGTGGTTGGCCCGTGCCGCGGCCCAGATGAGCGCGTCGGCAAATGACACGCGGTGCGAGGGGCGGCACAGGCGCAGCGCCTCGATCACCACCGCCTTCGGCATCCGGAGGGTATCGATGTTCTCCTTGCGCAGCAGCGCGACGAGGTGGTCGACCACGGCCTCTCGCGGGATTCCGTAGACCGACGAGAGCACGTAGGCCGTCTCGACGAGGGCGACGTCGCTGACGGCGAGATCGGATTCTCCATCGATGACTTGCGCGCTGAGGTCGGCCAGCTCCGGCGGATCGCCGGTGAGGTACCGGACGAGCATCGAGGTATCGAGCAGGGCGGTCACTTCGATCGTGGGCTGCTGACCGGCCGTGCCCGGACGGCATCGTTCCAGGCTCGCTCCCGCACGTCGCGCCATTCATCTCCCGGTGGGACATGAGCCTTGACGTAAGGGGCGAGGGCTCCCTTCAGCGACTCGCGATGCTCGGGGGGCAAGAAGTGGATCTCGACGTGGTCATCGACGAGGCGCTGGAGAGAGAGCCAGCCGGGAGCGATGCCCAGGGAGTCGCGGATGCTCTTGGCGATCACCACCTGGCCCTTGGGTCCTACCACGTTTGGCACAGTATAACCTTGCCCGTTGAGTATAACACCTGTGGCTGGGTGTCAGGCGACAGCGAAAACTGACCCCCTGGCGACACTGAAAACTGACCCCCCTGGGCCAAGGGAGGGAGTCAGCAGATGAAGCGATGCGAGGATGTCGGCCCGTGGGCAGGGAGGCCACGGGCACAGATGAGGCAGTCAGACGAGGTGGAGGCGATGCTGCACCTGCGGGCACTCGGCTGGGGGCTGAGGCGCATCGCGAGGGAGTTCGGGTGCAGCAAGAACACGGTGAAGCGCTACGTCGCGGCCGACGGCTGGATGACGTACAGCCGGCGGGCCGGTGGCGGCAAGCTCGAGGATCAGGAGGCGTGGTTGAAGGAGCGCTTCTTCCAGCACGGCGGCAATGCCGAGGTGGTGCGACAGGACCTGGAGCGGGAGCAGGGCATCGACGTGAGCCTGCGCACGGTCGAGCGGGCCGTCGCGCCGTTCCGGCGGCTGCTGACGGCCGAGGCGAAGGCGACGGTGCGGTTCGAGACTCCGCCCGGGCGCCAGCTCCAGGTTGACTTCGGCCAGCGGCGGGTGCCGATTGCCGGGGAGCGGGTGCGCGTGTTCCTGTTCGTGGCGACGCTGGGCTACTCGCGGCGCTGCTACGTGGCGACGTTCAGGCACGAGCGGCAGTCGTCCTGGTTCCGCGGCCTGGAGGGCACGTTCAATCACTTTGGCGGCGTGACGAGGGAGGTGCTGCTTGACAACCCGCGGCCGCTGGTGGTCAATCACGACATGTCGACTCGCGAGGTCGAGTTCAACCACCGGTTCCTGGCGTTCGCGGCCCACTGGGGGTTCCGTCCGCGCGCGTGTGCGCCGTATCGGGCCCGGACGAAGGGGAAGGACGAGCGGGGAGTCGGCTACGTCAAGGCAAGCGCCATCGCCGGACATCGCTTCGAGAGCTGGGCGGGGATGGACGCGCATCTGGGGTGGTGGCAGCGGGAGATCGCCGACCGGCGACGCCACGGCACCACCGGTGAAGTCCCTCTCGAGCGCTTTGCCCGGGAAGCGGAGCGCCTTCGGCCCTGCGCGGGCCGGCCGCCGTTCGGCCAGTTGCGTGATCTGACCCGGACGGTCCACGCCGACTGCGCGGTGGTGGTCGACACCAACGCCTACTCGGTGCCGTGGCGGCTGATCGGCGAGCGGGTGCGGGTGGTGGTCAGCGGCGGCCGGGTCCGCGTTCACCACGGCCCGAAGGTTGTCGCCGAGCACGTCGAGCACGAGGGACGCCACGCTCGGGTCACCGACCGGGCCCACCTGGTCGGCGTCGTCGGCGGCCCGCGTCCGGCCGAGACCGCGGCGGTCCGGCCGAAGCCGGAGCTGCTGCGTCCGCTCGACGAGTACGCGGCCGTGGCCGGGGGGAGCTTCTGATGGCCGTGGACCATGAGACGCTTCTCGGCTGGTTGACGCGGCTGAAGCTGACGGCGATCCGCGACCAGCTCGACAACCTGCTCGACGAGGCGGCGGAGAAGAAGCTGACGTTGCGGGAGGCGCTGGCGATGCTCGTCGAGCGGGAGGTCTCGCGCAAGGACGAGCGGCGCATCGAGATGGCGCTGAAGATCGCGCGCTTCCCGATGGTGCGCGAGCTCGCCGACTTCGACTTCAAGGCGCAGCCGAGCGTCGACCGGCGCCAAGTGCGGGAGCTGGCGACGTCGCGGTGGGTGGCGCACGGCGACGCGCTCCTGGTTCTCGGCCCGCCGGGGGTCGGGAAGACGCATCTCGCGGTCGCGCTCGGGCGCGAGGCGATCCGGCAGAGCTACTCGACCCTGTTCACGACGGCTCAGGCGCTGATGGCGGCGCTGGTGAAGGCGAACAGCGAGGGGCGGCTGGAGGACCGCCTGACCTTCTACGCCAAGCCCAGACTTTTGGTCTGCGACGAACTGGGGTACCTCCCTTTCGAGGCGCATGCCGCGCACCTGTTCTTCCAGCTCGTCTCGAGGCGCTACGAGCGCGGGAGCATGCTGATCACGTCGAACCGCTCGGTCGGCGAATGGGGCGAGGTGTTCGGCGACGCCGTGGTCGCCACCGCGATCCTCGACCGGCTGCTGCACCACAGCCACGTGTTGACGATTACCGGGGAGAGCTACAGGCTGCGGGAGAAGCGTCGGGCGGGCGCCCTGAGGATCCCGGCCCCGAAGCCTGTCGCGTCGGAGACCCGCTCGGGGGCGTCGTCATGACCATGCGACCGACATCAGGGCGAGCACAGACAGGGACTCACGCTCACGCGCCGGTGCCGCCGCCCTTCGGCCGGCGTGGCCGTTGTCAGGCTGGCCGGCCCGCTGCCACGCGGCCCCGGTCGAGCCCGCCGACGCTCGACGTCGTGAACGTCCGGGGGTCGAGCCGCCTGCCCCCGGTCCGTTACGTAACGGTGGGCAGTGGTCGTGGCGTTGACGAACGCGGAGCGGCAGGCGCGTTACCGGGAGCGGCGGCAGGCCGGCGAGTCCCGGATCCGGTCCCGGAACGCACTGCAGCTTGTCGGGCGGTCGGGGCGCGTAGCTGCGGGACGGACGGCGTGTCAACGTGCTGCGCACGTCCTCCGCGATGCTACGGCCCTGTCGGGTGACACACCGTCCGCCCCGCGGCTCGGATGGCAATTGTGGGCCTTGCGGCCCGGCCTGGACGGGGCGGCCCGGCCGTCCACGGTGCTCACGGAACGCGGTGAATCGCCGGAAGTCGATCTACATACGCCGTTTCTTCGGGGGTCAGTTTTCGATGTCGCCGGGGGGTCAGTTTTGAGTGTCGCTTGACAGCTGGGAGCGAGGCTGTTCGCCGTGCTCATGCGACGCCACGCGGGGCGTTCGATGCCCGCTAGGCTGTGGAACCGTATTTTTTGTAGACAGACTACGTAATATTAAGTAGTATGGCTACACAATGATGTGGCGACAGATCCGGGTTCGGCTTCGTTCGCTCTGGCGGTGGCGGCGGCAGGAATCGGAGCTCGACGAGGAGATCCGCTTCCATCTCGCCCGCGAGACGGAGGAGCGGATAGCGGCGGGGATGTCTCCGGAGGAGGCGCGGGCGGCGGCGCGGCGCGACTTCGGCAACGTCACGCTGACGCGCGAGCTGACGCGCGAGGCCTGGGGCTGGGCTTCCGCCGAGGCGCTGCTCCAGGACACCCGCGGCGCGCTGCGCGCGATACGCCGGAACCCCGCGTTCTCGGCCGTCGCGGCGGGCACGCTGGCCCTGGCCGTCGGCGTCAACGTGGTGATGTTCAGCGTGCTGAACACGGTGCTCTTCCGGCCGCTGCCGTACCGGTTCCCGGACGAGCTGGTCATGCTGTGGACGGAGACGCCGAGCCAGGATCTCAGGGAGAACCGGTCGGCGTTCTGGAACGTCGAGGAATGGCGGCGCCAGAGCCGCAGCTTCCGGGACATGGCGGTCTTCGACAGCGTGGCCTTGACGCTGACGCACGAGGGCGAGACGCAGCGGGTCCAGGGGGCCAGGGTCTCGCCCAACCTGTTCCCGCTGCTCGGCATCGAGCCGCGGCACGGGAGGAGCTTCTCGGTCGGGGAGGCGGCGGAGCGGCGGCGTCTCGCCCTCGTCAGCCACCGTTTCTGGCAGGCCCGGTTCGGCGGCTCGCTCGACGCGCTCGGCGCCTCCGTCGAGCTCGACGGTCGGCCGTCCACCATCGTCGGCGTCCTGCCCGACGGGTTCCGGTTCGGGAGCCTCGACGCCGACGTCTTCGAGCCGCACACGCTGTTTCCGGACTGGGAGGCTCGCCGCCTCGTCCGCGGGCGGGACTCGTGGTTCGTGGTGGGTCGGCTGCGTCCGGGCGTCACCGTCGAGGAGGCGCAGGCGGAGATGAGCACGATCGCCGGCCGTCTCGACGCCGAGATGCCGGCGGCCGACAGGCACCGGGGCGTGCGGGTCGTTCCCCTGACGCACCACGTGGTCGGCGCGCGGTCGCGGCTGGCGCTGTGGATGTTGATGGCGGCGGTGGGGTGCGTGCTGCTGATCGCGGCCGTCAACGTCGCGAACCTGTGGCTGGCGCGCAGCCTCGGCCGCGGGCGCGAGGTGGCCCTGCGCGCCGCCCTCGGCGCGGGACCGGGCCGGATCGTCCGGCAGCACCTGACCGAGAGCACGACCCTCGCCCTCGGCGCCGGTGTCGCCGGCACGTTGCTCGCGGTGGTCGGCCTCGATCTCGTGCGCGCCCTCGGCTCGGTCGAGGTGGCGCGCCTCGACGAGGTGCGGCTGGACGCGCGGGTGCTCGGCTGGTCGCTCGTCCTGTCGCTGGCGATGGGCACGGCGGTCGGATTGGCCCCGGCGCTCCTGTGGCGCCGCCACCTGCGGGGCTTCGGTGACACGGGTGGGCGGGTCGCAGGCGGAGGCGCGGCTGCAAGGACCATCCGCCGGGCCCTCCTCGTGGCCGAGGTGGCCCTGGCCATCGTGCTGCTGGTGGGGGCCGGCCTGCTGGTGCGGAGCTGGTGGCATTTGGAGGGCGTCGACCCCGGCTTCCGGCCCGAGCGGGTGCTGGCGATGCAGGTGGGGGCGCCGGTCCTCATGGCCCCCGCGCAGCGGGCCGACTTCTATCGACGCGCCCTCGATCGGATCGAGTCGCTGCCGGGGGTAGAGCGCGCCGGCTTCATCAGCGACGCCTTCATCGGCGGCAGCCCGGAGCGGACGCTCACGACGGAGCGGGAGGGCGAGGCGGTGTCCGCGCGCCTGCAGTACCGGAGCGACGAGGTCAGCGAAGGCCTGTTCCAGGCGTTCGGGACGCGCCTGCGCGGCGGACGTTTCTTCTCGATGCGCGACGGCCCGGCGTCGCCGCGGGTGGCGATTGTCAACGACGCGCTGGCGCGCCGCCTCTGGCCCGGCGAGGACGCGGTGGGGCGGCGCTTCAAGCGGGGACCCGCCGACGCCCCTGGTTCCTGGCTCACCGTCGTCGGCGTCGTCGACGACATGCGGCGTCAGGGCCTGGAGACAGAGCCGGTTCCGCAGATCTTCGAGCCGGTCGCCCAGAGTCCGTCCGGTGCCGGCTTCTTGCTCGTCCGCACCGCGCGCGAGAATCCGGAGGACGTGGCGGCGGCGGTGCAGGCGGCGGTGCGGCACTTGGACCGCCGCGCTCCCCTCTACGGCGTGTCGACCCTGGAAACCCGGCTGCGCGCGTTCTACGCGCCGCGCAGCCTCCAGACATCGATCGTGGTCGGATTCGCGGCCGTCGCGCTCCTGATGGCCGCGATCGGGATCTACGGCCTCATGCGCTACGCGGTCTCGACCCGCACGAAGGAGATTGCGATTCGCATGGCGGTCGGGGCCGACAAGGCCGACATCTTCAGGATGGTCGTCGGCGAGGGCCTGGTCCTGACCGGCGCGGGGGTCGCGCTCGGGCTTCTCGGCGGCGCCTGGGTAGGCCGGGCCGCGCGCAACCTGCTGTTCGAGGTGGGCCCGCTCGATCCGGCGACCTTCATCGGCGGTTCGGCGCTGCTGCTTTCGGTGGCCCTCGCGGCATGCGGCGTTCCGGCTCGCCGCGCGATGAGGGTCGCGCCGATCGTCGCGTTGCGCGAGGACTAGGACCCCGTGATGGAGGGGGGCGCAGCATTCGGCCGGCGATGCACAGTGCCTGACGTCGGCATGTGGGCGCAGCGGGGAAGGGCGTCACGCCTCGTCGGGCGTGGCGCGGAGGGCGGCGGCCATGGCTCCGGCGAGCCGTTCCCACCCCGCCGCCTCCTGCTTGAGCCGGCTCCGCCCGGTGCGGGTAAGGCGGTAGTACTTTGCGCGGCGTCCGTTCCGGCTCTCCCCCCATTCCGATTCGATGAGGCCGCGGTGCTCGAGCCGGTTGAGGGCGGGGTAGAGCGAACCCTGCGGTACGTCGAGGGCCTCTCCGGAGATCTGCCGGATGCGAAGAAGCACCCCGTAGCCGTGCAGGCGCTCCAGCGAGACAGCCTTGAGGATCAGGAGGTCGAGTGTGCCGGGCAGCAGCCCGGCCGGCATGGGCAGCATGGCGTCCGTCGATTCGACGGGGGAGGCTAGCACTTCCTGGCCGAGAGTGCAAGCTCTGACACTTTTCCAGGGAACGGAGGAATCGGAAGTGGTGCCCGCGCCGGTGCACACCGAGCTCCTCGCCACACTGTCGGCGGCCACGGCTCAGTCCTTCAGGCAGCCGTTGAACCACTCGCGCGCCATCTCGGCCGACTCGTCGAAAGCCTCGCGGTAGATGTCATAGTGCGTGATGTCAGGGATGACGCGGTACTCCGCCCGCGAGCCGTTCGCCTGCGCCCGCATGACCGTGAGCTCGCCGGCGCGGTGACGGTCGAAGAGCTTCTCGTGCTCGGCGTCGATGACGAGCAGGGGAATGGCGATGCGGCCGGCGTCGTCGACCGGCCGGTACTCGATCACCTTGTCGAGATGGGCCCAGCCGTTCAGGTTGGGCGCCTTGTCGGTTCCGGGGGAAGCGGCGGCAGGATTCCTCTCAGGTGGAATCGACGCCCACCGGCCGGTGCTTCACGTTCGCCGTTCCTTCCCCGGTAATCCTCATCCTTCGCGTTCGTGGACCCGCCCGCAAGTAGTCGGAGACGATCTGCCGGGATGTGGGGCCAGCTCGTCGGGCGTTGGTCCGGCATGCCGGGGCGATCTGCACGGATGGACCAAAAATCGGGCCTGAAATATAATCCGATGCGAGGAGAGACGCCAATGACCATGGTGCCGCTGTCACAGGCCAAGACCCACCTTGCGAAGCTGTTGGCGGACGTCGAAGCGCTCGGGGAAGAGGTGGTCATAACCCGTTCCGGACGTCCCGTGGGTGTGCTGCTTTCGCTGACCGACTACGAGGGGCTGGTCGAGACGCTGGAGGTCCTGGCCGACCAGGACCTGGCGAGATCGATCGAGCGGGGGCTGGCGGAAGCGGAGGCGGACAGGGTCGTGAGCCACGAGGACGTGTGGGATGACGTGGACGCTCGTCTACGCGACTAGCGCCGCGCGTACCATCAGGAAGCTCGATCCAGGCACCCGGAGGCGCCTGCTGTTAGCCCTCGAGAAGCTCCGCGAGGATCCCGAACGCGGCAAGCCGCTGCTGCTGACCCTGAAGGGACTGCGGTCCCTGCGCACCGGCGACTACCGGATCGTGTATCGCGTCATCGAATCCCGCATCGAGATCCTGGTCGTGGCCATCGGCCACCGGCGCGACGTCTACGCGCGGGTTCGGAAGGTGCTGGACGCCCGGCGCTGAGTCCTCGACGATCGCGTGACCGGTGTCACCTGAACCGTCTTCCTGGGTTGGCGGCCACACCGGGCGGCGCGCAACGCCGGCGCCCCGCGGCGGATCTGCCCGGCGCCCTTCCCGTCGCTCGTGTGCTCGTGGGGCCTCTAACGGGCCAACGCCTCGGCGCGTTCGGGGTCGACCTTCTCGAGCACGTCCAGCGCGTCTTCGACGACTTCGCGCGTCCAGCGCCCCCAGTGCTCGCGGCGGATGCGCGCGACCACGTCCTCCATCGCATCGGCGACTCGCGCGCGTTCCGCCGCGTCGGCCTGCGCCAGCAGTCGATCCCCGGCCCGGATCCGCACCCTGTACGAGAGATCGCCGTGCTCGAGCACGGAGAGGAACGCCGCGCGCGCGCCGCGATCCGATCCGACCAGGTGCTCCAGGGCCCGCATGGCGGCGGTCACCACCGAGGTGCTGTAGCCGGGCGCGAGCACGCCGATCAGCGCGTCCCGTGCATCCGTTTCGCGCGCATGGGCGGCAAGCACCTCCACGCTCCTCAGGTTCACTCTCGTGGACCTGTCGGGGGCGAGCGCCGAGGCGACGATGCCCCTGACGCGCTCCTCCGCACTCCGGTCGGAGAGGGCGTCGATGGCCGCGAGCTGTACCGACGACGAGACGTCGCCGGACAGCAGCCGGCGCACCGCCTCGCGGACGGCCGGCCGCGCGACGTGGCCCGCGGCCAGGCGCACGCCCCTGGTCAGGACGCGGCTGGAGTTGGACGGCGTCAGGGCCGCCGACAGGGCGCCGGGGGCGGCGGGCGTCGCCATGTGCCGCTCCAGCGCGTCGAGGGCCAGCAGTTGCGCGCTCGACGAAACGCCGGAACGCCGGAAGAAGTCGCGCAGGGCCTCGGCGGCGGCCGGCTCGTCGCGAGTCCGCAGATGGACCCTGATCGCCTCCATCTGGACGCTGGAGGAGCTCGCCGACGCCATGCCCACCCCGCCCACCGCCCGTACGCGAGGCTCGCGCGACGTGGCGGCGAGCTGCAGCGCCCTCCGCTTGACCCGGCTGCTGATGTCCGCTTCCACCGCCGTGGCGAGGAGGGGCGCGGCGCGGGGATCGTCGATCGAGGGAGCCAGACCCTCCAGCGCCTCGAGCTGCACGGAGGACGAGGCGTCCCCGCGAAACAGGCGCAGGAACGCCGGCGCCACCTCCGGCTCGACCATGCGCCCCGCGAGGACCTGGCAGGCGAGGCGCCGGACCCGGCTGCTGTTCTGCCGTGACAGGGCCGCGGCGACGGCGCGGCGGACCCGCGGTGCGCCGACGTGGGCGCTCAGTACCTGCACCGCCTTGTGCTGCACGCTGCTGCTCTCGCGCCGCTCCAGCACCGGCTCGACGAGGGCGGCCACCTCGGGCCGCGCCGCCGCCGGGCTCAGCGCGTCCAGGGCGCGCAGCTTGACGCTGCTGCCGTTGTCGGGCTGCAGGCCGGCCGCGATGATGCGCAGGGCCACCGGGTCGTCGGTGAGGCCGGACAGCACCTCGAGGAGCTCGAGCCGGCGGCTCGAGCTCTCCCGCTGCATGATCTCCTCGAGCACCGCCCCCGCCGACAGGTCGCCCGCGCGGGCCAGGGCCAGGGCCGTTTCCCGCTTCACCTCCCACGGCGCGCTGCTCTCCAGGAGCGTCCGAAGCGCTCCGCTCGCGCCCGAGCCGGTGCGCCCCATCAGCACCGCGAGGCGCGCACGAGCGTTCTCCGCGCGCGGAGAGGCGGGCCAGCGATCGAGCAGGACCCGGAAGGCGGCAACGGCGTCGCGGTTACGCTCCAGGCGCTCGTGGACGTAGCCGACGTAGTACTGCGCGTCGTCCGCCTGCTCGCTCTGCGGGTGGTCGGAGACGATCTGCTGAAAGAGGGTCAGCGCGTCGGAGAGGCGCTCGTCGATGAGGTGCTCGCGCGCCTGCCGGTAGAGGTCCGGCGATGCCTGCCGCGCGACGGCCTGCGCGGTGGTGACGAGCAGCAGTGCGAACAGGGCGACCGCCTGCCGTGTTCCGGTCATCGTCTCTCTCCCTTCACAGTCCGCTCTCCGAGGCGATCCACCCCGAGGCGAGGAGCGCGCGGTCGGCGGCGCCCCGCGCGTCGGCGGCGGCGAACCCGGCCCGAAGGTCCGACAGTTCGGACGGCGTGAAGAAGTCCGGGGCGCGTCCCGGCTCGAATGCCGCCACCTCCTCCAGGAACACCTCGGCGTGGATGACGGTGGCGAGCAGCTCGGCGTCCCGCTCCGCATCGAGCGCCGCGCGCAGCTTCCGCCCGTCGAGAACGAGGCGCCGCGCCTGCCGGCGCAGCTCCCGAAGGGCCGCCTCCGGCGTGCCGGACTCCGTCGCGTCGATGACGCCGGTGAGCACCGCTTGCAGGTCCTCCAGCCACGGCACTCCCAGATCGAGAAGCACCTCGGCCCGGGCCAGCGCTTCGATCTGCGCCGGCTGTATCCACGCGTTCCGCGGCGGGTCCGACCGGCCGGCGGGGTCGTCGCCGCCGGGAAGCGTCCAACGGCCCACGGCGACCCCGACCAGCAGCAGCGCCGCGGCCGCGGCCCATCCGGACCAGGGCCGCCAGCGGGTGGCGGCCTTCGCGCGATGCCCCCCGTCGCGCCGGCTCTCCGGCACCGCCGCCGGCAACGCACGACCGGCGGGCACGTCGCGGTGTCGTTCCTCGGCGTCTGCGACCTCGTTGCAGAGGAACGGGACGGGCGCTCCGGCCAGTGCCCGGAGCGCCCGCAGGCCGGCCCGCGCTTCTTCGAGAGCGTGCCGGCAGGCCGGGCACGTGTCGAGGTGCCCTTCCATCCGGGACCGCCGCGATCCATCGAGGGTTCCGAGGAGGTAGGCCTCGAGGTCGGGCTCGCGCTCCGGACACGCGGCGGTGGGTTCCTTGGCGCTCATCGATCCTCCTCGCGCATCAGCGTGCCCAGCCGTTGCAGGCCGCGGAATACCTGGGTGCGGGCGGTGACCGGCTCGCAGCCGAGAATCTCGGCGATCTCGCGCATCGGGAGCCCGTCGAAGAACCGGAGGACCACCGCCGCCCGCTGCCGTTCCGGCAGGCGGTCGAGGGCCGCCCGCACGCGGTGACCCGCCTCGACCTTGATGATCTCGTCCAGCGCGTCGCCGCCCCCGCGCTCCTCCGCGCCGGCGCCGGAATGCTCGGCGCGAATCCGCTCGCGCCGCCGCGTCCTTCGCATGGCCTCGATGGCGCGGTTCACCGCGATGCGGCGCAGCCAGGGATAGAACCGCTCCCGGTCGGCGAGGCGGGGGAGGGACTCGAGGGCCGTCAGGTAGGCTTCCTGCACCTCTTCCTCGGCCCGGGCGCGGTCCTTCAGGATCGCGGCGACGACGCCGACGACCCGCGCGTAGTAGCGGCGGTGGAGCTCGCCGAAGCCGTCGGGATCGCCCGCCAGCGTACGCCGCACCAGGCCGCCGTCCGAGATCGCCGCGCTGCCGTGCTGCATGTCCCTGGGAACAAGGTGATACGAGACGGCCAGACGTTGCAAGCCGGGATGGGCTGGTCCTGTCGGTTGCCGAATCGTGGCTTGCCAGTCTTCGCCTCCGGCTCTGCTTGGCGCCCAACCAACCGTGCAAGATTCCGCGCCGTACTACGGCGCAGACTCCTGGCCTGCCATCGATGCAGGGGGCGCTGCGCCGCGACACCCTGATCCGTCTCCCCATCCGATGGACGACGGCCCCGGCGACCGACCCATCCCTTTCGCGGAGCGAGTCGCGCGCAGCGTGTATGATGAGCGGACTACAGGAAGACGAGTCGTCGCGCCGCGGGGGCGCGGCCAGGAGGAGGACGCCATGCGACAGATGTGCGCCTGGGTGGTGGTGCTGTCTGCGGTCGGGCTGGCAGCCGGTGTGGAGCCGCACGCGCAGGAGACCGAAGGGGCCGCCGCGGTCCTGCCGTGGGCCTACGTGCTCAACGACCCGGCCGTGACCGCCGAGGCCCTGGACCCCGACGAGGTGGTTACGGTGCCCGGCTCCAGCGTGTCGATGCCGCGCTCGGCCATCGCCATCGACAACGGCCCGCCCGACTGGCACCCGGACGGCCATCCGCCGATGCCCGAGGTCGTGGCCCGCGGCGGCGGCGAGGGCGTCGTCGCGTGCGGATACTGCCACCTGCCGAACGGCCAGGGCAAGCCCGAGAACGCGGGCCTCGCGGGACAGCCCTACGAGTACCTCGTGCAGCAGATGACCGACTGGCGGAACGGCCGGCGCCGGCCCGGCGAGCCTCGCATGGGGCCGCCCGCGTTCATGGAGCGCATCGGGCTGGCCGCCACCGACGAGGAGGCGCGCATCGCGGCCGAGTACTTCTCGTCGATGGACTTCAGGCCGTGGGTCCGGGTCGTGGAGACCGACGCGGTGCCGGAGACGCGCTTCGCGGGGTGGATTCACGAGGTGGTCGAGGGCGGCGCCGTCGAGCAGATCGGCACGCGCGTCGTCGAGACTCCCGTGGACCTGAAGCTGAACAAGCTGCGCGACGACTCGTCGGGCTTCATCGCCTACGTGCCGTCGGGCGCGGTGGGCCGGGGCCGCCGCATCGTGCTCACCGGCGGCGATAACTCGGTAGCGTGCACCGTCTGCCACGGCCCCGACCTGCGCGGCCTCGGCCCGGTGCCGGCCCTCGCCGGCCGCTCGCCGACGTACATGGCGCGGCAGCTCTACGACCTGAAGACCGGTGTGCGTGACGGCGCGTGGTCCGACCTGATGGACGCCGCGGTGGCCAACCTCACCCTGGAGGACATCGTGGACATCGTGGCCTATACGGCCAGCCTGGAGCCGTAGCAGCTCGTGTTGGAGCCCGTGTTGCACCGGAGAGCAGCGAAGCGCCCGCCCGACCAGGCGTGAGGAGGGCGCACATTGGGCAGCACGCGCCCCGCGCGCCGACCGCCCCTCTGTCCCACCTGTCCCGGGCCGGGAGCCGAACCGGCGTTCCTAGGCTCCCGGCTCCCGGGAATCCCGCTCAGATGCCGGTGGCCGACCCGAGGCCCATGGCGCGGCGCCACGCCGCGATCTGGCCGATGTGGCTGCCCTCGTGGGTGGTCATGACGAACGCGGTGTAGTCGCCGAGGGTGGGGAAGGTCTGCCGGCGGCGCTCGTCGGGGAACGGGGTCTCGAAGACGGCCGGGTCGGCCGTGGCGACGACCTCGGCGACCCGCGCGTGCTGCGCGGCCAGCTCGTCGAGAATCCGGTCCCGGGCCGGGAAGTCGGCGGCGGCGCCGCTCGGGATGCCCCCCGCCCCGAACGTGTCCTTCCACCCGTCCGGCAGCGTCGATTCGAGCCCGTAGCGCCGCGCGAGGCCGTCCGACGACAGCGCGAGGTGTCCCAGGACCCACGCGGGATGGTTGACGACCCCGTGCGGCTGCCAGACCATCTGCTCGTCCGACAGGTCCTTCACCATCACCCGGCCGCGGTCGAGGTTGAACTGGTACGCGAAGAGCAGGTAGCGAAGCATGGCGGCATTCTACCGGACGCGAGCAGGTTGAGGCGTCGGGTCATTCCGCGCTCGGGTGGGCGAGCGCAGTGGCCAGCGGCCCCAGTCGGCCCTGGAATCCGCCGCCGCCGTAGTCGGCCGAGTACCGCGTCACCCGTTCCGCGTCTGGCCCGGAAACCTCGAGAGTCTCCGTGGCAGGATCGTACCCCGCCCTGATTCTTCGCAGCAGATTCTGGAATCCGCCTTGCCCGCGGACCGGTCGGTCGAGCAGGGCGAAGTCCGACTGGCTTACCTGTATTCTCCTCATCAAGGTGTCCCTCCAGAACGACGAAGCCGCCCGGGGACTGGTCCCGTCCCCGGGCGGCGTGACGTAGCGCGGTCGTTCCCGCTTACGAGGCGACGCTCTCGGCCGTCACCGCGTCGACCGTGGTGGTCGTGTCGATCGCGATCCGCCGCGGCCTGGCGGTCTCGGCCAGCGGCAGGGTCAGCTCGAGCATGCCGTTCTCGTAGTGGGCGCTGACCTTCTCGGCGTCGACCTTGGCGGGCAGGGTGAACGCGCGCTCGAAGCGGCCGTAGCGGATCTCCGAGGCGTAGCCGTTGCCGTCCTTCTCGGTGCGCGTCCGCTCGCCGGAGATGGTCAGGCTGCCGCCGTGCAGGTCGACGTGGACCTGGCCGGGGTCGATGCCGGGCAGGGCGATCCGCAGCCTCCAGCCGTCGTCGCCGGTGCGGACCTCGGTGGCCGGCGTCCAGGCCGGTCCCGCGGTCGGTCCGTCCGGGTCGACGTAGCGGCCGAACACGCGGTCCATCTCCCGGTGCAGGGTGCCGAGCTCCTCGAACGGGTGCCAGCGCGTCATGCTCAACATGGTGTTTCCTCCTTGGGTGGTGACTGAGATCCGTTGCGAATCCTGTCGACGTTCATCCGGTCCGTCCTTGCCTGATTCAACAGCCTAACAGGTTATCTTGATGAAGTCAAGTAACCTTAGTGTTTAACAGGCATATATTGGATGAGACGAGCACTCAACCAAAAAAGTTCGCCAAGAGCCTGCGCGGTAGAACGGTGCAGATTTCCTGGCAGGGTTGGTTGGGCGCCCAGCGGAGCCGAAGGCGACGATGGGCGGGCTGAGTCTTTGCGCGGCGCTCGGCGGCTGTCGTACCATGCACGGGTCACCGCGGGAGGGGTGCCCCATGGTTCTCATCGGCAGCGATCGGTTCATCGAGCATCAACCGCCGAGCGGCCATCCCGAGCGGCCGGCCCGTGGCGAGGTCATGGCCGCGGTGGCCCGCCGGTGGGTCGAGGGGGGCGGCGCGTTGACGCCGCCGCGGGCTGCGACCCGCGGCGAGCTGACCCGGGTGCACCGGCCCGCCTACGTCGACCGCATCGCGGACACGGCCGGGCGGCGCCTGCGCCTCGACCCCGACACCTACACGTCGGACACCTCGTACGAGGTGGCGTTGCTGGCGGCCGGTGCCGTCGTGGCCGCCGTCGAGTCCACCCTCGCCGACGGCGCCCCGGCCATGGCCCTGGTGCGGCCGCCGGGCCACCACGCCGAGGCGGACCGGGCGATGGGCTTCTGCCTGTTCAACAGCGTGGCGGTGGCGGCGGCGGCCGCGCGGGCGGCGGGCCTCGACCGGGTGGCGGTCATCGACTACGACGTGCACCACGGGAACGGCACCCAGTGGATGTTCTACGAGGACCCCGCGGTGCTGTTCGTCTCGCTCCACCAGTACCCCTTCTATCCGGGGACGGGCGCGGCCGGCGACGTGGGACGGGGCGACGGGCTCGGCTTCACGCTGAACGTGCCGCTCGAGGCGGGCTGCGGGGACGCCGACTACGACCGCGCGATGCGCGAGCTGGTCGTGCCCGTGGTCGCCGGGTTCGATCCCGATCTCATCCTGCTGTCCGCCGGCTTCGACGCCCACGCTCGGGACCCCCTGGGGGGCATGCAGGTGTCGACGGCTGGCTTCGACGCCATGACCGACCACGTCCGCCGTCTCGCCGCGGGTTGCTGCGGCGGCCGGCTGGCGGTGGTGACCGAGGGCGGGTACGACCTGAGCGCGCTGGAAGCCTGCCTCGACTCGACGCTGGCGCGCCTGGCGGCCGGACCGCCGCCGACGGCGTCCGCCGTCGGCGGGGACACGAGCCGGGCCGACGGGGTGATTCCGGCGGTTCGGCGGGCCCTCGCCCCGTACTGGGCCGAGCTGCGATAGCCCGCCAATCGTCGCCTGCGGCTCCGCTCGGCGCTCAACCACTCCTGCAGGAGTCCCCGCCGTTCTACGGCAGACTCCCGGGCCGCCGCGCCAAGCCCTTGCGGGTTCCGAGCTGCCGCCGCATCCCGCCGGACCGTCCCGGCTCCGCTGGAGTGCGCTTGGGCGGCGGTGGCGACCCCCACGTCCCATGGCCCTGCCGCTCCGCCCTGCCGCGAGGGCCGTAGCCGGCTTGCTATAATCGTGTCGACCGCCCGTTCCGCACGGGTCCGACCCGCATCCAACCAAGCTGCACCGTGTCCGACTACGATCCGCAGGCCATCGAGAAGAAGTGGCAGCGGCGCTGGGCCGACGAGCGCGCCTTCGAGGTGACCGAGGAGCCGGGGCGCCCCAAGTACTACTGCCTCGTCATGTTCGCCTATCCGTCGGGGCACGCCCACGTCGGACACGTCCGCAACTACATGATCGGGGACGTCATCGCCCGCATGAAGCGCATGCGGGGCTTCAACGTCCTGCACCCGTTCGGCTGGGACGCCTTCGGCCTGCCCGCCGAGAACGCGGCCATCAAGAACCGGTCGCACCCCGAGACCTGGACCCTCGACAACATCGCCCACATGAAGGGGCAGCTCCAGCGCCTCGGCATCAGCTATGCCTGGGAGCGCGAGCTCGCGACGTGCGAGGCCGCCTACTACCGGTGGAACCAGTGGCTGTTCCTGCGGATGTTCGAGCGCGGCCTCGCCTACCGGCGCCGCTCGACGGTCAACTGGTGCCCGGACTGCGCCACCGTGCTCGCCAACGAGCAGGTGGTCGACGGGGGGTGCTGGCGCTGCGGTTATGCGGTCGAGCCGCGCGACCTCGACCAGTGGTTCCTGCGCATCACCGAGTACGCAGACGGCCTGCTCGAGGGCATCGAGCGGCTCGACGAGTGGCCGGCCAAGGTGCTGACGATGCAGCGGAACTGGATCGGGCGCTCGGCGGGGGCGCTCGTCCGGTTCGCGGTGGAGCCGGCCGGGGAAGCGCCGGCCGGCGTGGGGGCGGCGGCCGAGATCGAGGTCTTCACGACCCGCATCGACACCATCTTCGGCGCGACGTTCGTGCTGCTGGCGCCCGAGCATCCGCTGGTGTCCCGCTTCGTCGACGAGGCGCCCGACCCGGCCGGGCTGCGGAAGCAGGTGCAGGAGTTCCGGGCGCTGGACCGCACCGACCGCCTCACCGGGGCCATCGAGAAGGAGGGCTTCGACACCGGGCGCCGCTGCATCAACCCCTTCACGGGCCGGCCGGTGCCCATCTGGATCGCCAACTTCGTGCTCGCCGAGTACGGCACCGGCGCGGTCATGGCGGTGCCCGCCCACGACCAGCGCGACTTCGAGTTCGCGCGCAAGTACGGCCTGCCGGTCGAGGTCGTCATCCAGCCGGACAGCGCCGACGGCCCGCCCCTCGAGGGGACTACGATGGACGCCGCCTACGCGGGGCCGGGGGTGCTGGCCGGTTCAGGCGAGTTCACCGGGCGGTCCACCGCCGACGCGCCGGCCGAGATGGCCCGCGCGGCCGAGCAGCGGGGATTCGGGCGCGCCGCCGTGCAGTTCCGGCTCAAGGACTGGGGCATCTCGCGCCAGCGCTACTGGGGCACCCCGATTCCCATCGTCCACTGCGACACCTGCGGTCTGCAGCCGGTGCCGGACGACGAGCTGCCGGTCGAGCTGCCGAGGGTGGCCGAGTTCAGCGGGCGCGGCGACTCCCCCCTCGCGCAGATTCCCGAGTTCGTCGACACCACGTGTCCGTCGTGCGGGCGGCCGGCGCGCCGCGAGACCGACACCATGGACACTTTCGTCGACTCGTCGTGGTACTTCTACCGCTTCTGCGATCCGACGAACCGCGAACGGGCCTTCGACCCCGCGACGGTCCGCTACTGGGGACCGGTCGACTTCTACATCGGCGGCGTCGAGCACGCCATCCTGCACCTGATCTATTCGCGGTTCTTCTGCCGGGTGTTCAAGGACCTCGGGATGGTCGAACACGACGAGCCGTTCACGCGGCTCCTGACCCAGGGCATGGTGCTGCGCGACGGCGCGGTGATGTCGAAGTCGAAGGGCAACGTCGTCGACCCCGACCGGATGATTGCCCAGTACGGGGCCGACGCCCTGCGCCTCTACGAGATGTTCGTCGCTCCCCCCGAGAAGGAGATCGAGTGGACCGACTCCGGTCTCGAGGGGAGCTTCCGCTTCCTGACCCGGGTGTGGCGCCTCGTGGCCCGGGCCGCCCCGGGGCTGGCGGACGCGCCTCCGCCCGGGGGCGGGGGACCGGAGCTCGACCCGGCGCACCGCGCCCTGCGGCGCAAGACCCACGACACGATCCGGCGGGTCTCGGGGGACCTCGATCCCCGGGCCCACCTGAACACCGCGGTGTCCGCCCTGATGGAGCTGGTGAACGAGCTGTACGCGTTCTGCGAACAGCGGGGGGTCAGGCCGGGTCAGCCGGCCGAAGCCGGGGCCCGGGCCGGGGACCTGCCGGCCGGGACCGGCGCCGTGCTCCGGGAGGCGATCGAGGCCCTGGTCCT
The DNA here is from genome assembly GCA_965207615.1 of Vicinamibacterales bacterium. Taxonomy (GTDB): domain Bacteria; phylum Acidobacteriota; class Vicinamibacteria; order Vicinamibacterales; family UBA8438; genus JAJEEA01. The sequence goes on along the minus strand of CBDBMZ010000003.1, from coordinate 2,946,075 downwards.
GATGCTGTCGCCGTTCACCCCGCACCTCTGCGAGGAGCTGTGGGAGCGCCTCGGGCACGCCGGGGGCCTGCGCGCCGCCGGGTGGCCCGAGTTCGACGCGGCGGTGGCGAAAGCGGACGAGGTCGTGGTGCCGGTGCAGGTGAACGGGAAGCTGCGCGCCCGCCTGACGGTCGCGGCCGACGTCGGGGAAGAGGAGTTGCGGGCGGCCGCGCTGGCCGAGTCCGCGGTACAGGCGCACACCGCGGGGCGGGAGATCGCCCGGGTGGTGGTGGTGCGCGGCAAGCTCGTGAACGTGGTCGCCCGGTGACGAGCCTTGACGAGAAAGCGGGAAGGAGAGGTGGCGCCATGACGAGAAGGGTGCTCGCAAGGCTGCTCGGGTTGCTGGGCGCGGCCGCGCTCTGCAGTGGCTGCGGCTATGCCCTGGCCGGGCAGGGGACGTTCCTGCCCGACTACATCCAGACCATCGGCGTGCCGCTGTTCCAGAACAACACCACGGTGTTCGAGATCGAGCAGTCCCTGACCCAGCAGGTGCGTTCCGAGTTCATCGGGCGCGGCCGCTACCGGGTGGTGGCGGCCGAGACCGGGGTGGACGCCGTGCTCACCGGCACCATCAGCCGGGTGACCCTCGCCCCCGCGTCTTTCAGCGCCCAGCAGCAGGCGTCACGGTACATACTCACGGTGCAGGCGGACATCGAGTTCCGCGACTTGACGACCGACGAGGTGCTGTGGGAGAACCCGTCGCTCTCCTTCAGCGACGAGTACGACGTGGCCTCGGCGGGCGGTGGGCGGGTCGACGCGAACCTCTTCTTCGGCCAGCAGTCGAACGCCGTGCAGCGGGTGGCCCGCGACTTCGCCAGCACCGTCGTCAGCTCGATTCTCGAGGCGTTCTGACCGGGCCGGCGATGGGCCGCCCCGGACTTCGGTCCCGATGAACGCGCGCACACCCCCGCCATGCCCGCCATCACGCCCGGCGAGGCGCTGAAGCAGATCGCCGCCGGCGACCTCGCGCCCGTATACCTGTTGCTGGGCGACGACGATCTCGAGAAGGCCGAGCTGGCCGACGCGTTCGAGCGGGCCGTCGACGAGGGCCTGCGCGCGTTCAACGTGGAGCGGCTCGACGGCGCCGAGGCCACGCTGCGGCAGGTCGTCGAGGCGGCCGCGACCCTGCCGATGATGGCGCCCCGGCGCATCGTCATCGTCCGGCGTGCCGAGCGCTGCCTGACTCCGAAGCGCGAGAGCCGTGCCGCCGCCGCGGACCTCGCGGCGTTCGAGGCGTACCTCGCGAGCCCCTACTCGCACGCCTGCCTGGTGCTGGTGGCGTCCGGCCTCGACCGGCGCCGCCGCACGACGGCGCGCCTGCTGGAGGCGGCCACGCAGGTGACGGGCGACGAGCTGGCCTCTGTGGCCGACGCCGAGCGCTGGGTGCGGCGGCGGGTGTCGGCGGCGGGCCGTTCCATCGACGCGGCCGCGGCGCGCCTCGTGGCCGGGCGGGCCGGACCCGATCTGCCCCGCCTGCGCGGCGAGGTCGACCGGGTGCTCCTGTTCATCGGCGACGCGCCGACCGTCGGCCTCGACGACGCGAGGATGGTGGCGGGGCCGGCGGCGGCCCACGACGACTGGGCGGTGGCCCGGGCCATCGAGCGCGGGCAGACCGCGGCCGCGCTCAAGGAACTCGCCCTGATCGTCGAATCGGGCGCGGCCCCCTACATGGTCCTGGGACAACTGGCGTGGGTCGTGCGGACCAGGATGCCGAACCACCGGATTGCCGCCGCGGTGGAGTCGCTCCACCGCACCGACCTCGACCTCAAGAGCTCGGCCGGCGACCACCGGGTGCTGCTGGAGCGGCTCGTTGCGGAGCTCTGCGACGCGTGAGCCGCGGACGCCCGGCGGCCCGGAGGCGCCGGGTGCGTCACGGCTTGTCTGGCGGGGGCAGCGGCTGTTCGCTGGCGCCCTTCGGGCGCGGTGCAACGCGGGGTTCCACCACGGACCGCCGGGGTGGGTGTCTGCGTAGCGGATCCGTCCGCTATTCCGCGGCCGCGGCGAGGCGCCGGGCGAGCCGGGACTTGTAGCGGGCGGCGGTGTTGTCGTGGATGATCCCCTTGGCGGACATCCGGTCGATGAGCGACACCGTGCCGCTGAATGCGGAGCGCGCGCCCGCGATGTCGCCCTGATCGATGGTCGACCGCAGGGACTTGAGGGCCCCCCGAAGCCGGGTCCGAAACGCGCGGTTGCGAGCCCGCCGCACGAGGTTCTGACGGTGCGCCTTCAGCGTGTTCTTGTGATTGGCCAAGTCGTGCGCTGTCCTTTCCGTGCCGGGACGAGTCCTGAAACACGACAGTATAGCACCGTCCGCCGCGCTTCATGGCACCGTCAGTTGTGCTTCAGACGTCGCAGGGCACGGCGATCACGCGCGTCCGGGGCCTTCGCACCCCGCGGGCGAGCCGGGGGACCGGGGTCGTGGCCCAGGCGGCGCATCTCCCGCTCTTCTTCGGTGAGCGGTGGGGTGACGTCCTCGTAGAGCGTTCTCGCGGACGCCTTGGGAAGATGGTGCTCGGCGAGCGACCGCACCACGACGAGCTGCTTGCGGCCCCGCGTCCGGGTGATCGCGATCCGATCGTCGGCCTGGACGGTCCGATGCGGCTTCGCCCGGTGGTCGTTGACGTCGACCTTGCCCCCGCGGCAGGCGCGCTGGGCCTCGGAACGGGTCTTGAACAGGCACGCGACATCCAGCCAGACATCCAGCCGGATCCGCTTCGGGGGGGCGTCCCCGCTTTCCGGTTCCCCAACGGGGCGAGCGCGTGCGGGTGAGGTCATGTCCGCGGTGCGGCCTCCTGGTCAGGCGGCGGACTCCTCGCCGAGCATCCGGCCCACGACGCGCCGGCTCTCGGTCAGGAGCGCGTCGATGCGGGCGGGCTCGCGGCCGCCCGCCTCCGCGAAGTCGGGGCGGCCCCCCCCGCCCCCGCCGACGATGGGGGCGATCGCCTTGACCACCTTCCCGGCGTGCACCCGGTCCGTCAGGTCCTTGCTCACGGAGACGATCAGGCCGACCTTGCCGTCGTTGTCGTTGACGAGCAGCACCACGCCGCGCCCCAGGCGGTCGCGGAGCGTGTCGGCGAGGCCGCGCAACGCGCCCTTCTCCAGCCCGCCGACCCGCCTCGCGATGAACCGGGCGTCGCCGATGGACACCGAGTCGTCATCCGGCGATGCGCCGGATCCGCCGAGGGCCGCCTTCATCTTCAACTGGTCGAGCTCGCGGGCGAGCCGCCGTGCCTCTGCCTGCAGCCGCCTGACGGTGTCCACCGCGCGGTCGCCGGAGACCCCGAGTGCGTCGAGGACGGCGGCCGCCGACCGCCGTTCGCCCTGCAGGTGGGCGATGGCCCCTTCGCCGGTCACGGCCTCGATGCGCCGGACTCCGGCCGCGACGCCGGTCTCCTGGGTCACGGCGAACAGGCCGATGTCGCCGGTGGCCCGGCAGTGGGTGCCCCCGCACAGCTCCATGCTGACGCCGGGCACGGACACGACCCGCACCGAGTCGCCGTACTTCTCGCCGAAGAGGGCCATGGCCCCGGCCTCGATCGCCTCCTGCGTCGCCTTGATCTCCGTTTCCACCGCGTGGTTGGCACAAATCCCGGCGTTGACGGTCCGTTCGATCGCGTCCAGCGTCTCGGGGCCGACCGGTCCCCCGTGGGCGAAGTCGAACCGGAGCCGGTCCGGCGCGACGAGCGAGCCGGCCTGCTTGACGTGCGCGCCGAGGTGCTCGCGCAGCGCGGCGTGGAGCAGGTGGGTGGCGGTGTGATTCCGCCGGATGGCGTCCCGGCGCTCCCCGTCGACGATCGCGGTCACCCGTTCGCCGATCCGCAGGCCTCCCCGCGCGACCCGCACATGGTGCGCGCGCGGGCCGCCGGGGGCGACGCGCTCCAGGCCCTCGACCTCGGCCACGACGGCGTCGCCGGCCGAGGTCAGGCGTCCGCTGTCCGAGACCTGCCCGCCGGCCTCGAGGTAGAAGGGCGTGCGATCGAGCACCACGTAGCCCGAGGTGCCGGGGCCGAGCTCGGAAACCTCGGTGCGCTCGTCGTCGAACAGGCCGAGGATCTCGGCCCCGTCGACCCGGGTGGTGCCGTACCCCTCGAACCGATCCGGGGCGTGAGCAACCGACGCCTTGGGCGTGGAGTGAACCGGGGACGAGTCCATCTCGCCCGCGCGGTCGACCGTAACGCTGGGGGTGCTGGCCGTGAACGTGAATCCGACCGATCCCGCGTCCACCGAGAACCGCGTGCCGGCCCGCGACTGCGTGCGCTGGGCCTCCAGGCACCGCTCGAAGCCGCTGCGGTCCACGGTCACGCTCCGCTCGGCGGCCAGATCCTCGATGAAGTCCAGGGGCAGCCCGTAGGTGTCGTAGAGCCGGAAGATGTCCTCCCCGGCCAGCTCGCCTCCGTCAGCCCTCGTCAGCGCCGCCTCGAGCCGGGGCAGCCCGTCGGTCAGGACGGCGTCGAACCTGTCCTCCTCGGCCCGGACCACGCCGGTGATCATCTCCCGGCCGGTGCGGAGCTCGGGATACGCGTCACCCATCTCGCGGGCGACGACGTCCACGAGGCGATGCAGGAAGGGGCGGGTCATGCCCAGCTTCTTCCCGTGCCGCATCGCGCGCCGCATGATCTTGCGCAGCACGTAGCCGCGCCACTCGTTGGAGGGCATGACGCCGTCGCCGATGAGGAAGGTCATCGCCCGCAGGTGATCGGCGACGACCCGCATCGAGACGTCGTCGGACCCCGGCGCCCCGCTCGGCGCGAGGGGGCCGTAGGCGCGGCCGGTCTCCTCGCCGATGGCGTGCAGGAGCGGCGAGAACAGGTCGGTGTCGTAGTTCGAGGTCTTGTCCTGGATGATCGCGACAATCCGCTCCAGCCCCATGCCGGTGTCGATGGACGCGGCGGGCAGCGGCGTGAGCTTCCCGCCGGCGTCGCGGTCGAACTCCATGAAGACGTTGTTCCAGATCTCGACGTAGCGCTCGCAACTGCAGTCGATGCCCCGGCACACGGGCTCCTCGCAGGGGACATGGTCTCCGCGGTAGTAGTGGACCTCCGAGCAGCGGCCGCAGGGCCCGGTGTCGCCCATGGCCCAGAAGTTGTCCTCGATGCCCATCTCGACGATGCGGTCGGACGGGACGAGGCGGCTCCAGATGGCGTGCGCCTCGTCGTCGCGCGGGATGCCCGCCTCGCCCTTGAAGACGGTCGGGTGCAGCCGGTCCGGCGGCAGCCGCCACACGTCGGTCAGCAGCGTCCACGCGAACGGAATCGCGTCGTGCTTGAAGTAGTCGCCGAACGAGAAGTTCCCGAGCATCTCGAAGAAGGTGTGGTGACGCCGGGACGGCCCCACGTTGTCGAGGTCGTTGTGCTTCCCGCTGACCCGCATGCACTTCTGCGACGTCGTCGCCCGCTTGTAGGCGCGCTGCTCGCGGCCGAGGAAGAGGTCCTTGAACTGGTTCATGCCCGCGTTGGTGAACAGCAGCGTCGGGTCGTCCGCCGGCACGAGCGACGAGCTCCGGACGATCTCGTGGCCCTGACTGGCGAAATAGTCGAGAAAGCTCTGGCGAATCGCGCTGGACGTCATGCGGCTATTCTTCCACAAGTACAGCGTCGTCCCCGGCCCGCGCGAGGAGGGCGGCGGTCACCTGGTCGCGCGCGAACCCCTGCCGGACCAGGGCCTGGTGGAGCCGGCGCAACTCGGTCCGCGTGCGGACCGGGCCCCGGATACGCTTGGCGATCGCGCGTTCCAGCACCGTGGCCTCGTCGACCTCGTCGAAGACCAGCGCGAGGGCCCGCTCGGCGACCGGCGTGTCGATGCCGAGCGACTCCAGCTCCCGGCGCGCGCGGTGCCGGCCCCGGAGCTCGACCTGGACGGCCCGGCGCGCACGGGCCAGTGCGGTCCGCGCGTCGTCGAGCAGGCCGGCGCGGGTCAGGCGGTCGAGGGTGCGGTCGATCTCGTCGGCGGGAAGCTCGCGCCGGAGCAGACGCTCGCGAAGCTGAGACGTCGTGAGCTCGCGGCGGGCGAGGAGTCGCAGGGCGACGTCATGGCAGCCGCTCTCCCGGCCCATGCCCGCGGTCAGGAGGTCTTGGCGGCGGCGACCGGCTCGGCCACGTGGTACACGGGCGTGAGCCAGTCGTGGGTGTCGCTGACGCGGCCGTTGACGACGTCGAAGAACCGGCGCTGGATGGCCGCGGTGACCGGCCCGCGGGCGCCGTCGCCGATGGTGATCTTGTCGATGCTGCGGATCGGCGAGATCTCCGCCGCGGTGCCGGTGAAGAAGACCTCGTCGGCGATGTAGAGCATCTCGCGCGGCACCGGCTGCTCCACGACCGGCCTCCCGAGGTCGCGGGCCAGCGTCATGATGACGTCCCGCGTGATGCCGGGGAGCACCGACCCGCCCATCGGCGGCGTGAAGATGACGCCGTCGCGGATCACGAAGATGTTCTGTCCGCTGCCCTCGCTGACGAGCCCCGACGGGTCGAGGGCGATCGCCTCGTCGTAGCCGTTCAGCGTCGCTTCCATCTTGATCAGCTGCGAGTTGGCGTAGTTGGCGGTGGACTTGGCCATCGCCGGGAACGTGTTCGGCGCGGGCCGGGCCCACGAGCTGATCTGCACGTCGACGCCCTTCTCCAGGGCGTCCTCACCCAGATAGGCTCCCCACTCCCAGGTGAGAATGGCCGCTTCGACCGGGCAGTTGAACGGGTTGACGCCGAGGCTGTTGTAGCCCCGGTAGAGCAGCGGACGGATGTAGCAGGCTGCGTAGCCGTTGAGCCGGATCGTCTCGAGGACCGCCTCGCGGAAGGCGGGCCGATCGATCTCGGGGGGCATCCTGTACACCTTCGCCGAGTCGTAGAAGCGGCGCAGATGGGCGTCGAGCCGGAAGACGACCGAGCCAGCCGGCGTGTCGTAGCACCGGATGCCCTCGAACACGCCGCTTCCGTAATGGACGACGTGAGCGCCGATGTGGATCCTGGCATCCGCCCAGTCCACGAACTTGCCGTTCATCCAGATCTTGCCGCTGCCGAAGCTCATCGCGAAGGCCCGCCCATCTACTGCCGAATCAGATACTTGTACACATCCAGTGTAGTGTCTCGGTCCGTCTCGGCGCAACCCGAGTCCGGGGGCACGACAGGAAAGTGAGGCGCCGCCGAGAACGACACCGCAACTGTCAACCTGACGGTGCGAGAGGGGCGCTCAGCTCGCGGATCTGTCGTGCGCCCCCCCAATCCCGCTGTCGGCGGGCTGAAGGGCGGGCACACTCCGGCAATGGCAGGTGGTTGGATTCCGACGCCGACCCGCCCGTCGTCGCCTGCGGCTCCGCCGCGCGCCCAGCCGCCCGTCGGCCGTCCGCGCCGTTCCACGGCGCGGACGCCTACCGGGGTTGGCGGCAGAACGGGCAGCGGATGGCGCGGGGGGGGAGAGGCTTGTTGCAGTACCCGCAGAAGTCGGCCGAAGGCGTTGGCCGCGGCCGGCTCGGCGTTCGTCCGGGCGTGCGGCGGTTGTACGCGGGGGGCACGGCGCCCTGGTTCCGGCCGGGCCGGGTGCGCCGCGTGGCCCGGATGTCGTCGAGATCGGACAGCAGCTCGCCCGCGTTCCCGTACCGGTCCGCAACCTGCGGGGCGAGCGCCTTCATCACGACGTTGTCCAGCCCCCGCGGGATGGCGCCGTTGACCACGCGCGGCGGCTGCACCAGCTCGCCGCTGCGCAGTCGATGGAGGTCCTGCGGGGCGGGCGGGTCGTAGGGGAGCTCGCCCGTCAGCATCTGATACATGGTGACGCCGAACGAGTACAGGTCCGACGCGAACACCGCCTCGCCCTGGAACTGCTCCGGCGCCATGTACGGCGGGCTCCCGATGACGGTGGTGCCCCGGGCCGCGAGCTCGAGGAAGCGCGACGTGCCGAAATCGGCCACCTTCAGGGTGCCCGACCCCGAGACGAGGACGTTGGACGGCCGCAGATCGCGGTGGATTACGCCCTGGCCGTGGGCGTACTCCATCGCCTTGCCGATCTGGATCGAGTAGTCGACGGCGCGGTCCACTTCGAGGGCGCCCCTGGTCCCGATTACCGCTTCCAGGGTGTCGCCGTCGACGTACTCCATCACGATGAAGAAGATGTCGTCCTGCTTCTCCGCGGTGGTGATGGCGACGATGTTCGGGTGGTCCAGGGTGGCGAGGAGGCGCGGCTCCCGGAGCAGCTCGCTGAAGTTGAGGTTCTGGCGGTGGGGGACCTTCAGGGCGACTTTCTTGTTGATCCAGGTGTCTTCGGCGAGATACACGGTGCCGAATCCACCGCTGCCGATGGTGGAGACGATCTTGTATTTACCGAGCAGATGATCGCAGAACAACATGAAGGGCGGAAGTATAGCAGTCCGTGGCGGCCCTCCCGCGTGCACCGCGCCCGCCTGACGGCCGGGCCGGTCGACGGGCGCGGTTCGGGGGCGGCCGGTCGCGGAACCCTATAATCGGACCCGATGCCGCCCCGGTTCTTCGCGCCGGCCCTGGCTGGACTCGACGCGCCGGTCGCGCTGCCCGACGGCGAGGCCGCGCACCTGACGCGGGTGCTGCGGCTGGGGGCCGGCGACACCGTCTCGGTGTTCGACGGACGGGGGACGGAGTATCTCGCTCGGGTGGAGCGGGCGGGGCGCGGCGGCGCCGTGGTGCGCCCCTACGAGCGGGTCGCCTCCGCCCGGGAGCCCGCGGTGGCGCTGACGGTGGCCCCCGCGCTCCTGAAGGGGCGCAAGTTCGACGACGTCGTGCGGGACGCGACGATGGTCGGGGCGGTCGCGGTGCAGCCGCTCACCACCGCCAGGACGCTGCCGCCGCCGCGGGACGCCGGGCGCTGGTCGCGGATCGCGGTGGCCTCGGCCAAGCAGTGCCGGCGGGCGCTGGTCCCCGAGGTGAGGCCCCCGCGCTCCCTGGATTGGCTCATCGCCCGCGACCGGTCGGCGGTGCGGCTGCTGCTGGCCGAGCCCGGCGCCGCCGACGACGGCGCGGCCGGGCTGCGGGTCCTGGCCCGGGAGCCCCGGCCGGCCTCGGTGACCCTGGCCGTCGGACCCGAGGGGGGCTGGAGCGTCGACGAGGTCGAGGCCGCGGTGGCCGCCGGGTTCCGCATCGTCACCTTCGGCCGCCTGACCCTCCGCGCCGACGCGGTGGTCGCGTGCGCGGCCGCGGTGCTCCTGTACGTCTGGGGCGACCTGTAGGCGTCCCCCTGTGAACCGCCACACGACCCTTGCGAATGCCCGTGACGGGGTCGTTTCCATCATGACAATCGCCATGAGCCCGGATGCCGGGTGGGTTCTCGGGGGGGCGCCGCCGGGTTTCGTCTTGCTCGGTACGATGAACGTCGGCACGTTCGGTTTGCTGGACAGCCGGATCAACACCATCGCGGTTGACGTGGCCACCATCGAGTCGACACTCGAGGAGCACGTCGAACACGGACATTGGCCCGGACTCCCCCTTCACTCATGCCGATCCTGCCCGTTCATCCGCGTGCCGCGACGCGAAACGTCATCGCAACCCACTCGTCCTCCCGCTCCCGCCACGCCATCCGTCCATGTTCCCAGTAGGCGGCGGCGACCGCCGTTTCCTCCTCGGCGAGGATGCCGGACAGGATCGCGCTGCCGCCGGGCTCGACGAGGGCGGTGACGATGGGGGCGAGGCGGATCAGGGCGGCGCCGGTCAGGTTCGCGAGCACGATCGGCGCGCTCGCGGGCGCCAGGTCCGCGATGTCCCGGCGGCGCAGCTCGATCTCGGCCGCCACCCCGTTGGCGTCGACCCCCTCGCGGGCCGACTCCAGGGCGTCGGGGTCGCGGTCGACCCCGGTGGCGCGCTGAGCCCCCAGCTTGACGGCGGCGATGGCCAGGATGCCAGAGCCGGTCCCCAGGTCGAGGACGTGGCGTCCCCCCAGGTCCAGCTCCTGCAGGCCCTGCAGAGCGAGCCGCGTGGTCGGGTGGTGACCGCTCCCGAAGCCGAGGGCGGGCCGGATGGTCACGACCACGTTGGCGGGATCGGGGTTCGGGGGGGTGGACCAGGGCGGGGCGACGATGATCCGCCCGACCCGGACCGCCGTCAGATCCGCCTGGGACCGGGCCGCCCAGTTCTCGTCCGAGACCCGGATCGGCCGGGCTTGCACCCGCTCTCCGTAGACGGACGCCACCGCGGTCAGGGCGCGGTCGCGGTCGGACGCCGATTCGAAGAACGCGCGGACGTGATCGGGGGCGGGCTCGTCGAGGGCGCACGGCCGGTGTTCGTCGACGGCGGCGGCAATCGCGTCCAGCCAGGGGAGGCCGCCGGGGTGCCCGCCGGAGGCCCGTACGTCGAGGGCCGGGTGACAACCCGGGGCGCGCTGCGGCCGGCCGATCGGCTCTGGCTGGTCGCCGGGCATCCTCCGTTACCCGAAGATGTCCTTGACACGCTCGAAGAACGGCCGTTCCTCGTCCGCGCCGGCCGCGGTCGGGTCGAGCACCCGCTCGGGCATCGTCTCGTCGAGGCTCTCCACCAGCTCCTTCTGTTCGTGGCTCAACCGCCGGGGCACCGCCACCTTGACCCGCACGTAGAGATCGCCACGGCCCCTCCCGCCGACGTTCGGCATGCCCTTGCCCCGCAGGCGGAAGCGGGTGTCGGACTGCGTGCCCTTGGGCACGTGGATGGTGGCCGGGTCGTCGAGGGTCGGGACGTGAATCTCCCCGCCGAGCACGAGCGTGGGATAGGTCACCGGGACCTCGCACAGCAGATCGTCGCCGTCACGGTGGAAGAACGGATGGTCCCGGACGTGGATGACGACATACAGATCGCCGGGAGGGGCGCCCCGGCTCCCGAACTCGCCTTCCCCGGTCAGCCGCAGGCGTTGAGCGGTGGCGATGCCGGCGGGAATCTTCACCGTCAGCTTGCGCTCGCGGCTGACCCTCCCCTTGCCGTGGCATGTCGGGCACGGCTTGGAGATGACGCGGCCGATGCCGCCGCAGTGATGGCAGGTCCGGGCAACCGTGAAGAACCCCTGCTGTATGCGGATCTGGCCGTTGCCGTGGCAGTGCGAGCAGCGCTCCGGCGTGCTGCCCGGCGCGGATCCGGATCCGCCGCAGGTGTCGCAGGGCTCCTCGCGGGGGATCTGCAGGGTGGTCTCGGAGCCGTTCGCGGCCTCCTCGAACGAGATCTCCAGGTCGTAGCGCAGGTCGCTGCCCCGCCGGGGGCCGCCGCGCCGGCCGCCGCTGAACCCGAACAGATCGCCGAGCCCGCCGAGAATGTCGCCGAAGTCGTTGAAGATGGTCGGGTCGACGCCGACCCCGCCCCCGGACGCCCCGCCCACCCCGGCGTGGCCGAACCGGTCGTACCGGCTGCGCTTCTCGGGGTCCGCGAGCACCGAGTAGGCCTCGGCCGCCTCCTTGAACCGTTCCTCGGCGGTCTTGTCGCCGGGGTTGCGGTCCGGATGGTACTTGAGGGCGAGCTTCCGGTACGCGCTCTTGATGTCCGCGTCCTCCGCCGTGCGGGGGACGCCGAGAATCTCGTAGTAGTCGCGGGTCGTCACGCTTTCGCCACCTTGACCATCGACGGCCGGAGCAACCGCTGGCGCAGGGTGTAGCCTCGTCTCAGCTCCTCGACGACCTCGCCGTCGCGATGGCCGTCGCTGGGCTCGTGGACCACCGCCTGGTGCAGGGCGGGGTCGAAATCGGCGCCGACCGCTTCGATGGGCGCCACGCCGCGCCTCGCCATGACGTCGAGCAGTTGCTTGTGAATGATCTCCACCCCGCGGCGGTAGGCGTCGCCATCCTGTGTCTCGGCGTCGAGGGCGCGCTCCAGATCGTCGACGACGGGCAGGAGGTCTCCGAGCAGGTCGCCGGCCGCCTGCTCGATCAGCTCGCGACGCTCGCGCTCGGTGCGCCTCCGGTAGTTGTCGAACTCGGCTGTGACCCGCAGCAGGCGTTCGTAGTGCGCGTCGCGCTGGTGGAGCGCCTCTTCGAGCTCGGCTGCGGTTGGGTCGACGTCGTCGCCGGCGCCCTCCTCCTTGGTGCCGGCCTCACCGGCGGCTTCGCCGATGGCGTCGGCACCGCCCGCTCCGCTCGCGCCGGCGGCATCCGCCGGTGCCTCCTGCGGCGCCGGCGATGGCTCCGGTTCCGCCGCGGCATCGTCCGGGGCCGCTTGCACTGACTGCTCGGATCGCGCTGACTGCTGAGCTGGCGCCGATTGCGCTGATTCGGACGGTTCAATCCGGTGTTCGTCGGGCATCTTCACTGGGCGGGGGGGCGTGGTTGAGGAGGACCCGGCTGACCGCCTGCGACACGCTGTCGACCGCGGCGATGGCACGCGAGTAACGCATCCGTCGGGGGCCGATCACTCCCACGGTTCCGGTCTGCCGACCGTCGAAGTAAGCCGAGGCGACGAGGCTGAAGGCCCGCAGCTCGCTCTCCGAATGCTCGGAGCCGATGACCACGCGCAGCCCGTTCGTGCCGAGATACTCGGCGAGCAGCCGGACCAGGCGGTGCTTCTCCTGCATCATCGCCAACAGGGCCCGCAGCGTGTCGAGGGACACCGGGCCGTCCTCGTCGGACACCTCGTCGAAGAGCAGCGTCGCGCCGTCGACGAACACGCTCTCCTGCGGCACCATGTCCTCGAGGGTCGAGCTCGCCAGGCGCAGCCACTGCGACAACAGCTCATCGTACAGGACCTGCTCCTGGCGAAGGCGCTGTATCGCGAGGGCGTGAACCTCGCCGATGGAGAGGCCCCGGAACTCCCGGTTGAGGTAGTTGGCGCCCCGCTCGAGCTCGCTCCGTTGAATGTGCTCGCCGATGTCCACGACCTTGTGGCAGACCTGCTCGGCCTGGGCGGTGACGACGACGAGAATGCGCGTGCCCTCGAGCGGCACGAACTCGATGTGCTCGAAACCGGCGGTCTCGCTCGTCGGCGCGAGCACGAAGCCCAGGTGGTGCGAGATGCGGGACAGCTCGTGCGAGACGTTGGACAGCACGCCCTTGATCGAGCCCGCCTGCCGCAGCCGCGCCTCCACGGCCGGGGTCGAGGGGGCCGCCCGCCGGTGCTCCAGCAGGAAGTCGACGTAGCAGCGGTAGCCGACGTCGGTCGGAACGCGCCCCGCGGAAGTGTGCGGCTGCGACACGTACCCGGCGTCCTCGAGTGATGCCAGAATGTTGCGCACCGTCGCCGAGGACACCGCGAAGCCGCCCTGCTCAACGAGGCGCCGGGACGAAACCGGGGCGCCGTGCTCGACGTACTCCTGGATGAGCGTGGCGAGCACCCGTCGCGCGCGCTCGGGAAGGTTCGGGCCGGCCGGATCGTGCGGGACGGGCTGCCGAGGCATCGGAAAGACAGTATAGCTTGGCCGCTAGCCGCCGACCGCGATCTCGGACCGGGGCCGGGGGCTCCAGCTCATCGACCTGGCGTCGCGCCCGCCGTCCTGTCCGGCGCCCGCGTCGATCTTGCCGTACTTGACGCCGATCAGCTCGGCGAGGATGGACACCGCGATCTCCTGGGGCGTCACCGCGCCCAGGTCCAGACCGACAGGGGAGTGTACGCGGCGCAACTGCTCCGACGGCATGCCCTCGCCTTCCAGCGCCTCCGTGAGCCGGACGACCTTGGCCCGGCTGCCGATGAGTCCGAGGTAGCGGATGCGCTTCGGGGCCAGGGCCCGGAGGGCGTCGAGATCGTGCCGGTGCCCGCGGGTCAGAATGACCGCATAGGCGTGCGCCGGCAGATCGGCCCGCTCCAGCCATTCCGGTATCGCGTCCACCACCACCTCCTCGGCGTGCGGGAACCGCTCGGTGTTGGCGAACTTCTCGCGGTCGTCGATGACGTGCAGCTTGAAGCCGACCTCGTGGGCGGCGCGGGCGAGATGATAGGAGACGTGGCCGGCCCCCACGAGATAGAGCTCCGGCGCCGGCTCGAGGGGCTCGATGTACACCTCCATCTGGCCGCCGCAGATCAGTCCCGAGTCCTCCGCGATATCGTCGGCCAACTCGTACTTGGCGATGACCGGCTGCCGTGTCTCGATGGCCGTGCGCGCCTTCCAGAACGCCTCGTTCTCGTAGCAGCCGCCCCCGATGGTGCCCACCGTGCGCCCGTCCGGGAACACCAGCATCTTCGCGCCGACCCGCTGCGGAGTGGAGCCCTGCGCCCGGATGATGGTCACGAGCGCGGCCGGCTCTCCGCGCTGCATTGCCTCGGCGACCGCCTCGAACACGTCTTCGTTTCTCATGGTGACCTGCCGGTCTCCCCCGCGGGACCCGCGCCCCGGGGTACGCCGCCGGCGAGCGGACGCCGCGGCTCAGATCAGGATGCGAACGTCGTGCGTGGCCTTCAGGTCGTCGATGAAGGCCGCCGTCCGGGCCTGCTGCTCCTGTTGCAGCAGCAGGTCGCGTATCGGTCCGCTGGCTTCCTCGAACGGCACGAGGCGGTCGTCCTGCCGCTCGATCATCTGGATGACGTGGAATCCGAACGGCGTCTCGACGACCCCGCTCAACTCGCCCGGCTCGAGCGCGGAGAGGGCGGCCTCGAACGCCGGCACCGTCCGGCCTTCGACGACGAGGCCGAGATCCCCGCCGCTGGACGCCGATCCGGGGTCGTCGGAATGCTCGCGCGCCAAAGCCCCGAAATCGGCGCCGTTCTCGGCTTCCAGACGCAGACCCCGCGCCCGCTCTCGGGCTTCCGTCTTTTCCGACTCGTCCGCGTCGGGACTGACGCCGATCAGGATGTGTCGCGCCCGCACCCCGCCCCGCTCTGTGAACTGCGCGGGATGCCGGTCGTAGAACACGCGCACCGACTCGGGGTCGATCTCGATGTCCGCGAGGATCGCCGATTCCAGGACCCGCTCGACGAGCAGGTCCCGGCGAGCTTCGCCCCGCAGAATATACAGTGACGTGTTCCAACTGTCGAGTTGGGCCTCGAAGGCCTCCTCGTCCGCGAAACCGGACCGGATCGTGTCGATTCGGGCCTCGACCGCCGCGTCGTCCACGGCGATGCTACGCCGCTCCGATTCCTGCACCAGCAGGTGGAACGCCACCAGCCGGTCGAGCACGGCCCGATATACGCTGTCCCGGAACTGGGTCGGGAGCGCCTGCCCGGCCTGGATCTCCGCGCTGCGCACCGCCCGCTCCAGCTCGTCGCGCGTGATCGAGTAGGTTCCTACGCGGGCGACGACCTCCGGCAACTCGGCCGGCACGGGGTCCGCCGCCGGCGGCGCCGCCACGTCGGCCGCGGCCTCGGGCCGGATCTCCGCGTCGGGCGGGGCCGCGCCGCAGCCGGCGGCCAGCCCGAGCACGAGCAGCCACCGCCACGGCGACGTGCGACAGCACCGCATCATCGTTCGATTATACGTTCCCGGCGGCTCCGTGAATCGCCGCCGTCCCGGGAGATCGACGGGTGGTGGACTTCGGTGGGAGGTTTCCGCCCCATGGCTCACGCATGAAACCATGACGCCGCTCGCTGCGAGGGGCGCCGTCGGCGGTGTTCGCGGGCCCTCGACGAGCTCAGTGCCGTGAACGACGCGCCCCCGGTTCGGTGCCGGAGGCGAAGGCTTCCGTGATCGTGCGGGGGCAGTCGCCGCCGGCCCGAAGCCCCGTGTCGGCGCAGACGTCGACGAGGGTGACGCGGGACGGCGGCATGAACTCCGGCATCGTCCGTTCGGCGAGGGCGTTGCGCATGAACGCGGTCCAGATGGGGAGGGCCGCCCCGGCCCCGGTGAGGCCCAGCGGGCTGTCGTCGTCCATGCCGACCCACACCACCGCCAGCAGCGTCGGCGTGAAGCCGACGAACCACGCGTCGCGCAGATCGTTCGAGGTGCCCGTCTTTCCCGCCGCGTCGTGGGCGAAGCCATCCCGGCGGGCCGCCGCCGCCGTCCCCGTGTCGAGCGTGCTGCGCAGCATCGAGGTCACGAGGAACGCGCTGTCGGCGCGGGCGACGGGTTGCGGCCGGTCCTCGGCGCGGTGGACGAGCTGCTCGCCCGCGATGACCCGGCTGACCGCGTGCAGCGGCGCGCGGGCACCGCGGTTCGCGAGGACGGTATAGGCCGCGGCCACCTCCAGGGGCGTGCTCTCGAAGGCCCCGAGGACGACGGAGGGGTAGGCGGGCGGGGTCGCTCCGCCGGAGGCGGCGGCCCAGAGGTCGGCGACCGCCCCGAATCCCGCCAGCTCGCCGACCTTGACCGCGGCCACGTTGCGTGACCGGGCGAGGGCCGCGCGGGCCGTCACCTGTCCATCGTAGACGCCGCCATAGTTGGCGGGCCGCCACGGCCGGCCGCCGAACCGGAACGTCGTGGGCCGGTCGTCGATCACCGAGGCGGGCGTGAATCGCAACCCCGGCTCGCGAGCGGCCCGTTCGAAGGCGGCCAGGTAGACGAAGGGTTTGATCACGGACCCCGGCTGCCGGCGCGCGTGCTCGACCCGATTGAACTGCGACTCCTGGTAGGAGCGCCCGCCGACCATGGCGCGGATCGCGCCACTGCGGGGGTCGACGGCCACCAGCGCGGCCTGGGGCCGGGCCTCCGGGCGCACGCCACGCCGATCGCCGATCCGGTCCAGCCCTTCCCGCACCGCGGTCTCCGCCAGGCGCTGCAGATGCAGATCCACCGTGGTCTCGATGCGCAGCGTCCCACCGCGGTCCCGCCAGTCGTCCAGGCGGTCCCCAATCCGGGACCGCACGAAGTCGACGAGGTACGGCGCTTCCCGATCCGCGGTGCCGGCGACGCCGCCCAAGGGCTCGCGGGCCGCGACCATGGCGCGGTCGGGAGTCACCAGCCCGAGGTCCACCATCGCCTGCAGCACGCCGTTGCGACGTTCCCGAGCGCGTTCCGGGTGGCGGTGCGGCGCATGGGTCTGCGGCGCGCGAATCAGGCCGGCCATGGTGGCCGCCTCCCCGAGGGTCAGATTGCCGAGATCCTTGCCGAAGAGAGCCCGGGCGCCCTGGGCGACGCCGTGGATGGCGAACGAGCCCCGGTGGCCGAGATAGACCTCGTTCAGGTACAGCTCGAGGATGCGGGGCTTCGTCAGGCGCCGCTCCAGCAGGAGCGCCAGGGCCTGCTCGCGGAGCTTCCGCCACAGGGTCTGCTCGGGGCTCAGCAGCGTGTTCTTGATGAGCTGCTGCGTAAGCGTGCTCGCGCCGACCAGGTAGCTCCGGTTGCCGGCCAGGTTGGTGACCGCGGCCCCGGCGATGCGGATCGCGTCGATGCCGGGGTGACCGAAGAAGCGGTGGTCCTCGGCCGCGAGCACTGCCCGCACGACGTCGTCGGGCATCTCCGCCAGCGGCACTTTCCGCCGCCGCCGCCGGTCCGAGCCGTGCAGCGTCGACAGGTGCGGGGCGTCCAGGGTGAGGCGCTCGGCCCGGCGGCCGGGCGGTATCTCGATCGCGGCCACGTGGGCGCCGTGGGCGCCGTTGCCGCCGGCCCCGGCCGGTGCGAAACGGATCCGGACCAGACGACCCTCCTGGGGCCCTTGGCGAGGAATCAGGGTCAGCGAATCCGGCCCGACCGCGAACTCCCCGGCCCGCCGGGCGAGGTCACGCCGCGCGTACCCCAGCTCGTCGAGCCGGTCGGCGAGCCCCGTGGGCTCGAGGCCAAGGCCTGGCACCAGCTCGAGCGGCGTCCCGAACACCATCGCCGCCGGGGCCGTCAGCCCCGCCGCCAGCCGCGCGTCGAGTTGCCGCGACAGGGTCCGGTAGGCCAGCAGGGCGGCGGCGGCGCCCACGAGCAGCAGCGCGAGGATGGTCTTGCCGTAGCGGATCCACGCCGCGGGCCGGCGCGGTCGCCGCCGCGCACGGCGCTTCGGCCGGGAACGTGTCGTGCAAGTGCCGCCCACGCCCAGTGTATCGGCTCGTCGCGCGGGGAGAACATGCCGAACAGAAGGGCGCGCCCGCCTCGTCGCCTGTGGCTCCGCCCGGCGCCCAACCAGCCCCGGGATCCGCGTCGCAGGACGGGCGCGGACTCCTGGGGCTCAGACCGTGATGACCCAGTGGCGGTTCGTGTCGAGGGTCGTGTCGGAGAGCAGCCGGTCGACGAGGAGGGGGCCGTAGCGGTTCAGGAAGCAAATGCCGCCGACGACGCGCTCCTGGGGGCTCCCGTGGGGGAAGATCTGGGACTGGGCCCGGGTGAACTGGCGCCTCAGGGTCTGGTGCCGGCGCTTGGCCGCCTGCACGATCTTGCCGTGCAGGTTGCCGAGGTCGCGTTCCATCCGCCCCCGCGTCGACTCGGCGGCGCCGGCGAGGGTCGGGTCGACCTCGGCCACCGCCCCCGCCACCGCCGCCATCCGCTCGTGGATCGCGCCGGCCGCGCCCTCGAGCGCCTGCTCGACGCCAGGGGGGAGTTGCGCCCCCAGGAGGCGGTTCAGCGCCGACTCGTCCTGCGGCTGCAGGGTGCCGAGCGGGAGTCCGGTGCGCCGCAGGAACTTCATCACCGCGGGATCCACGAGCGTCGCGCTGAGCCGCGGCGCAACGAGCGGCATCGGCACCTCGAAGTGGCCGTACACGGGCTTGAGCTGCGCGAGATAGGCGAGCTCGTTGGGTCCGGCGACGTAGCACACGGTCGGGAACAGCCGGTCCTGCACGACGGGCCGGAGCAGGACGTTCGGGCTGAAGCGTGTGGCGTCGGCGCCGACCCGATCGAGCCAGGCCGCGCGATCCAGGGCGTCGTCTCCAGCGCGGAGAAGGTCGCCGTCGATGCGCATCGCCAGCCGGCCTCCGTTCTTGAGGAACAGGGCGACGCCGTTCGCCGGGGGTTCCACCTGCGCGTGGAACCCCGCCTCGCGCAGCCTTTCGCCAGCGTCGCGGGCTAGCGTCGTGCTGGCGCCGGCGCTGGCTATCTCTCGCGCGAAGAGGTCCGCGGCCAGCGGCTTCGCGGCCGGGTCGGCGGCGTCGAAGACGACCAGTCCGTGAGGGCCGAGCAATTGCTCGATCCACGCGGCGAACGCCTCGACGAGCCCGCGCCCGGTCGCGTACGCACGGCGAAGATCACCCAGCACTCCCGCGGTGAAGTCCGTCGCCGGGAGGGCGGCGGCGAGGGCGTCGAGCGCCGGCTCGATCTCGCGTCCGAGGCGGACCGCGGCTGCGGGGGTGCCGGCCGGCGCCTCCGTCTCGAGGGCCACGGTGGCCAGCGCCTGGTCGGCGTCGAGCACGCCGCAGGTGCGAATCTCGTCGAGGTCGTGGTCCTCCGCATCGATCCAGAAGACGGCCACCCCCGGGACCCCGAAGACGCGCTCCGCGCGGCGGGCGAGGCGGATGGCCGAGACCGCCTTCAGCAGCGTGTACAGCGGTCCTCCGAAGAGGCCCGCCTGCTGCCCGGTCACCACCGCGACGGACCGTCGATCGTCGAGGCGCGCCGCGGCGTCGACGGCCGCGCGCGGCGCCCCCCGGGCGCGCTGCTGGGCGTGGACGATCCGTCCGACGGCCGGCGGGTCGCCGGCGAGCCGGGCGCGGGCCGCGATCGCGGCCCGCCAGGCGCCGTCGTCGGCGGGGTCGCCGGTGAAGAACGGCCGGAGCGCGTCGAAGTTGGCGACGTACTCGGCGGCCAGCCGCTTGATGCCGGGGAATCCCTGAAAGTCGACGGGCAGCGGGACGCTGTGGGGAGGGGCGGAGAGCTCCGAAGACACTGGACCTCACTGTCGCAGAGCGGGTGCCGGGTGTCAAGCCACGGCCTTGGCCCGGATCATGGCCCGGCCGCGGGCGGGGACCCCGCGGAGATCGGTCTATCGCATTGAAAAACCGTGCACTTCCTGGTATCCTGGGGGCCCGAATCGGAGGAACGCTCCCCCTGACACTCGGTCTTTCCGGCGCGCATCAGTCTCCCGGTGTATTCGGTCCCTACGAGGTTGTGCACCAAGTCGGGAGCGGCGTCCTCGGTCCCGTGTACCGCGCGCGCCGGTCCGATCGCGATTTCCCTCGGGAACGTGCGTTCGCCCTCAAGGCCTTTCAGGTCGATCTGACTCCCGAGCAGACCATCGTGTTCGGCGGCGCGCTGCGGGAGATGGTCGATCCGGCGTGGACGCACGCGGCGGTGGTGGGTCCGGTGGGGGCCGGCGTGGCAGACGGCGTGCCCTATGTCGCCTACGAGTACGTCGAGGGTGAGTCGCTCGACGTCAGGATGCGGCCTCGCGCCCCGCTGGCGGCCGAGGCCGCCCTGCCGTACATCGTCCAGATCGCCGAAGCGCTGGATGCCGCGCACACCCGGGGGCTCGTCCATGGCGCGCTCCACCTCCGTGACGTTCTGATCACCCCGGCCGGAGCGCGAGTGGGCGGCTTCGGCATCGTCGCGGCGCTCGACCGGGTGGGACACCGTTGTCCGTTGCGGCCGCCCTACGCGGCGCCCGAGCAGATTGCCGGGGCCGAGTGGGGAGCGTCGGCGGATCGCTACGCACTCGCGGCGGTGGCCTGCGAGCTGCTCACGGGGCGCCGGGCTGCCCCCGGCGGTGGAACGGCCGGGAGCGTCGAGCGGGTTCTGGATGCGCAGACGGCCCCGCGCCTGACGGCGCTTCTGGATGCGGCGCTCGCGCGGGACGCCGCCGGGCGCCCGCGGTCGGCGGGTCGGCTCGCCGACGATCTGGCCGGCGTGTTGTCGTGGACCGGCGTCGCCGGCGTCCGCCGGGCGCTGGCCGGGGCGAGCCGTGACGGGGCGAAGGAATCCGGAGGTGGCGGTCCCGCGGAGAGCAATCCGGCGATCGCCACCGCCGGCGCCGCTTCCCCCGGAGAGGAGCCGGTCGTCGCCGCGGTCGGAGGGACCGTCATGTCGAAACGAAGCAAGCGCGTGCCTTGGCGGCGAAAGCAGTCGGAGGTCGACTGGACGGATCGGGCGCTCGATCTCGGTCTGCCCGACGAACGGTCCGAGACCGAAGGAGGACGCCCGCAAGCCGGCGATGCCGCGGCCCGGGAACGCGCCTCGGCCTTGAGCGGCGATCCGATCGATGCGGCGCTGGAGGCTGGCGCCGCCGGCGATGAGCACGACGACGGCGGCGATCTCGACCTGCGCGCCGGTGCCGACGCGTTGGCCGATGTCGCCGAGGGCCTCCACGCCGGCCTGCGGGACGGCAGGGGAACGGCGGCGGGCGCCGACCTGGAGGGGGTCGGTTCGGATTCCGATGCGCGGCCGGCCGATGGCTACTCGCCGATTTCCGTGGGCGAGTTGGAGTCGCGGGTCGCGGGAGGCGGCGATGCCGCGGCCTCGGTCGACGGGCCTTCCGGGGCCGCTTCCGACCCGCGCTACGTCACGGAGGCGGGCGGCGACGAGATGCTCGCCGGTGACCTCGAGGCGGAAGGGCGGGAGCTGGGTTCGTCCGAGTCGGCCGAGACCGGCGACGTCGAGGATGACGATGGTGAGTTCGCCCTGACCCCCGAAGAGGGGTACGACTTCGGCCTGGAGGACGAGGCCGAGCCCGAGGATGCGGCCGGGGAGATCTTCGGTCGCGGCCCCGCGGATCAGGCCCGTCGGCTGCCCGTCGCGCTGGTGGCGGTGATCGGCGTCGCGGTCGCGGTGACCGCGTTCGTCATCGGCCTGGGGTGGATGGGCGGCGGCGAGGACGGCGATGCCGCCGCCATCACCGATGAAGCGGGGGCCGCCGCCGACCCCGCCCGCGCGTTCAGCGAGGCGGTGGTCGACGGTGCGGCGACCGAGCCCACGGCGGCCGCGGTCGAGATCGGGAACGAGGCGCCGGAGGCGGCCCTTCGTGGCGACGGGCCTCCGGCGGCTCCGTCGGCGGGTGAATTCTCCCCGGCGGCTCGGGTCACGGTACCGGAGAGGCCGCCGCCGGCGCCGAGACGGCCGGCTCCCACTGGGGCTCCCGCCCCCGAGTCTCCACCGCCGGCCGCGCTTCCGCCGCCCGAGCCGGTGGCCGCCGAGGGGCGGCTGCTGGTGCGTTCCATGCCTCCGGGGGCCGAGGTGATCGTCAACGGCGAATCGAGAGGCACCACCCCCCTCGCGTTGGCCGAGCTGCCGTACGGCCCCTACGAGGTCGAGGTGAGCCTGGCCGGCTACCCCTCGCGGCGCGAGGGGTTCGTGCTCGATGCCGGCGACCCCATCGGGTCGTTGAACGCCGACCTGGCCGCCGCCGCGGCCGCCGCGCCCGCGGCCGGAGGGGCGAGGGCGGGTTCGCCTTCCGCGGGGCAAGTTGGGATAGGATCCATTCTCGCCGAGACACGGCCGCCGGGCGCCGCGGTCTGGCTCGATCAGCGGCTCGTCGGCGAGACCCCCGTGTCGATCCCCGACGTGCCGGCGGGCGCTCACCAGATCGAGTTCAGACTGGACGGCTACCGGATCTGGACCACCACCGTAGAGGTCGCTCCCGCAACCCAGGCCCGCGTGGCCGCATCGCTCGCCGACGCTGCTCGATGAACGCCGTCCTTGCCCTCGAGAACGGAAGCTGGTATCCCGGCGCCGCCGCCGGCGCGCGCGGCGTCGCCCGCGGCGAGGTGGTGTTCAACACGAGCATGACCGGCTACCAGGAGGTGCTGACCGATCCCTCCTACGCCCGGCAGATCGTCACCATGACCTGCCCCGAGATCGGCAACTACGGGGTGACGGGCGAGGACGTCGAGTCGCGCGGCCCCCAGGTGGCCGGGTTCGTCGTCCGCGAGGCGTCGCCGATCGCGAGCAACTGGCGGTCGACGGGCACGCTGCGCGGCTACCTGAGCGGCAACGGCGTCGTCGCCATCGCCGGCATCGACACGCGGGCGCTGACCCGCGAGCTCCGCACGGCGGGGGCGATGCGCGGGATTATCGCCACCGGCGACGTCGATCCGGACGACCTGGTGAACCAGGCGCGCGAGGTGGCTCCGATGGAAGGCAGCGACCTCGTGCGGACGGTGACCTGCGCGGAGCCATTCGACTGGCCCTCGGGTGCGTCGTCCGAGGCGCCGGACGGGCTCGAGCCCGAGGAGTTCCGGCGCGCTCCGGCCCTCGCCGCGGACCGGCGTTTCCGCATCGCCGCCTACGACTTCGGGCTGAAGCGGAACATCCTGCGCCGGCTGGCCGCCCACGGGTGCGACGTGCGGGTCTTTCCCGCCGCCACGCCGGCGAGCGAGCTGCTGGCCGTCGAGCCGGACGGCGTGTTCCTCAGCAACGGTCCCGGCGACCCCGCCCCCCTCGACTACGCGGTGACCAACGCGCGCCGGGTGATCGAGGCGGATCTGCCGGTCTTCGGCATCTGCCTCGGGCACCAGGTGCTCGCGCTCGCCATGGGGGCGACCACCTACAAGCTGAAGTTCGGGCACCGGGGGGCGAACCACCCCGTCAAGCAGGTGTCCACCGGACAGGTCGAGATCACGAGCCAGAACCACGGGTTCGCGGTCGAGCCTGAGTCGGTGCCGGACGACGTCGAGGTGACCCACCTCAACCTCTACGACGGCACCATCGAGGGACTGCGCCACCGCCACCGGCCGGTCTTCTGCGTCCAGTACCATCCCGAGGCCTCGCCGGGGCCCCACGACGCCGACTACCTGTTCTCCCGGTTCCTCGAGGAGATGGCGCGCCGCGCCGTCTGACCCCAGCCGCCCATGCCGCGCCGTACCGACATAGAACGCGTACTCGTCATCGGCTCCGGGCCGATCGTGATCGGCCAGGCCTGCGAGTTCGACTACTCGGGCACCCAGGCGTGCAAGGCGCTCCGGGCCGAGGGGATCGAGGTGATCCTGGTCAACTCGAACCCCGCGACGATCATGACCGACCCCGGGGTCTCGGATCGCACCTACGTCGAGCCGCTGACCTGGGAGGTGGTCCGCAAGGTCATCGCGGAGGAGCGCCCCGACGCGCTGCTGCCGACCGTCGGGGGCCAGACCGCCCTGAACCTGGCCGTCGATCTACAGGCCAACGGCGTGCTCGAAGAGTACGGGGTCTCGCTGATCGGGGCCTCGATCGACGCGATCATGGTGGCCGAGGACCGCCTGAAGTTCCGCGAGGCGATGGAGTCCATCGGCATCGAAGTGCCGGAGAGCGCCTACGCGAGGTCGGTCGACGAGGCCATGAGCGTGGTCGACCGCCTCGGCTTCCCCGCCATCGTGCGGCCGTCGTTCACCCTCGGCGGGGTCGGCGGCGGCATCGCCTACAACATCGAGGAGTTCCGCGACGTCGTGACGCGGGGCATCGAGCTGAGCCCGGTGCACGAGATCCTCATCGAGGAGTCGGTCATCGGGTGGAAGGAGTTCGAGCTCGAGGTGATGCGCGACGGCGCCGACAACTTCGTCGTCGTCTGCTCGATCGAGAACATCGACCCGATGGGCGTGCACACCGGTGACAGCATCACCGTGGCGCCGGCGCTGACTCTCACCGACAAGGAGTACCAGCGGATGCGCGACGCGGCCCGGCGCATCATCCGCCGCGTCGGGGTCGAGACCGGCGGCTCGAACATCCAGTTCGCGGTGAACCCGGCCGACGGGCGGATGGTGGCCATCGAGATGAACCCGCGCGTCTCGCGCTCGTCCGCCCTCGCGTCGAAGGCCACCGGCTTTCCCATCGCCAAGATCGCGGCCCGTCTCGCCCTCGGCTACCTGCTCGAGGAGATCCCCAACGACATCACCCGCCTGACGCCGGCCAGCTTCGAGCCCACCATCGACTACATCGTGGTCAAGGTGCCGCGGTGGACCTTCGAGAAGTTCCCCGAGGCCGACCGCACCCTGATGACCCAGATGAAGTCGGTGGGCGAGGCGATGGCCATCGGCCGCACGTTCAAGGAGGCGTTCCTCAAGGGCATCCGTTCGCTCGAGATCGGGCAGAGCGGCCGCCTGTTTCCCTCCCGGCCCGAGCCGGACGAGCCCAACGCCGACGCCGACGACGCGGCCTTGCAGCGGCAGCTAGTGGTGCCGACCGACCGCCGGATGTTCGCGGTGTTCCAGGCCCTCGACCGGGGCTGGACGGTCGAGCAGGTGCACGAGTTCACCCGCATCGACCCCTGGTTCCTGACCCAGTTCGCCGAGATCGTCGAGATGCGGCGGTCGGCTGGCCGCGCGGGGCTGGCGGATCTGTCGAGTGGTCTCCTCGCCGACCTCAAGCGCGCCGGCTTCGGCGACGAGGAGCTCGGGGGGGCGCTCGACGCACCCCCGGCGGCCGTCCGCGACCGGGGCCGGGAGGCGGGGCTCGCCCGGGTCTACAAGCGCATCGACACCTGCGCGGCGGAGTTCGAGTCGTTCACCCCGTATCTCTACGGCACCTGGGAGCGGGAGTGCGAGTCAGCCCCCACCGACCGCCGCAAGGTGGTGATTCTCGGCTCCGGACCCAACCGCATCGGACAGGGCATCGAGTTCGACTACTGCTGCTGCCACGCCGCGTTCGCCCTCAAGGAAGAGGGGCTCGAGACGGTGATGGTCAACTGCAATCCGGAGACGGTGTCGACCGACTACGACTCGGTCGACCGGCTCTACTTCGAGCCCCTCACCCTCGAGGACGTGTTCGCGGTCATCGAGAAGGAGCGGGCGGCGGGCGGCGAGGTCGCCTGCATCGTGCAGTTCGGGGGACAGACCCCGCTGAAGCTCGCCCTCGGGCTGCAGCGGGCGGGGGTCGAGATTCTCGGCACGTCGCCCGACTCGATCGACCTCGCCGAGGACCGCAAGCGCTTCGCGGCCCTGCTGTGGGAGCTCGGCATACCTCAAGCCCCCAGCGGCATCGCCACCTCGAGGGAAGAGGCGCGGGACGTGGCCGCCAAGATCGGCTATCCCCTCGTGGTCCGGCCGTCCTACGTGCTCGGCGGCCGGGCCATGGCCATCGTCTACGACGCCGGGGCCCTCGACCGCTACATGACCGAGGCGGTCGACGCCTCGCCCGAGCATCCCGTGCTGATCGACAAGTTCCTCGAGGACGCCTTCGAGCTCGACGTCGACGCGGTGGCCGATTCCGCGGGGGCGGTGGTCATCGGCGGGGTGATGGAGCACATCGAGCAGGCCGGCATCCACTCCGGCGACAGCTCGTGCGTGCTGCCGCCGTACCTGGTCGCCGAGCGGCACCTCGTCACCATCCGCGACTACACCCGCCGGGTGGCGCGGGCCCTCAACGTCATCGGCCTCCTCAACGCCCAGTTCGCCATCAAGGACGACACCGTGTACGTGCTCGAGGTCAACCCCCGGGCGTCCCGCACGGTGCCGTACCTGTCGAAGGCGACGGGGGTGCCGCTGGCCAAGGTCGCGGCGCGGGTCATGGCGGGGCGGACCCTGGGCGAGCTGGGGCTCGTCGACGACCTCGACGTGGCCGGGGTGTTCGTGAAGGCCCCGGTGTTCCCGTTCGTCCGGTTCCCCGGAGTGGACACCATCCTCGGGCCCGAGATGAAGTCGACGGGCGAGGTGATGGGGGCGGCCGCGACCTTCGGCTCGGCCTACGCCAAGGCCCAGCTCGCGGCGGGACAGAAGCTTCCCGACCGGGGCACGGCGTTCATCAGCGTCAACAACGAGGACAAGGCCAACGTCCTGCCCATCGCCCGCGACCTCGCGGGGCTCGGGTTCTCGCTGCTGGCGACCCGGGGCACCGCCGCCTACCTGCGGGCCCACGGGCTCGAGCCAGAGCTCGTCTACAAGGTCAACGAGGGCCGTCCCCACATCGGCGACCGGCTGCTGAACCGGGAGATCGACCTCGTCATCAACACTCCGCTCGGTCGCGAGTCCTTCTTCGACGACCGCACCCTCCGCCGCATCGCCACGGTGCTGGGGGTCCCCTGCGTCACCACCCTCACCGGTGCCTCGGCCGCGGTCGACGCCATCCGCGCCCTCAAGGACGAGGCGGTCGACGTGCAGCCGCTGCAGGAGTACCACGCCGCGGTCGCCCGGTCGTAGCTCCCGACCCCCAGTCCTCGCCGGCGGCCCCGCGGGGCGCCCACGACCCTCCAGATGTTCGCGCCGCTCTACGGTACAGATCGGGCCGGCGGTCTCTCCTCGCGACACGGCGCGCCCGACGGGACGAGCGAGCGCTTGTGTGCGGGTGAGGCATCCGCCGCAATGTTCCGGGGCGGCCAGAGGCGCAGATTCTGCGCGCGGGAGCCGATCCCCATGGTTGCGGCGGCCCGTTCTCGGGTCGGCGGCAAAGCGACACCCGGGGTGCCCAGGCGGACTCGACCGACGTTCCTCCCCGTTCGGCGGGGCGCAGGCCCGCGTCACGGTTCTTGCATCGGCACGGGCCGTGACGGTTCCCGCATCCGTGGCGGCGGTGCCGCTGCTGGCCGGGGCGGCGGTGGGGGCCTGGCTGCCGCTGCCCGCGGGCGGCGTGCGGGCGGCGTTGGCCGCGGTCTGGATGATGGCCCTCGTCGCCGTCGCGCGCCGTGCGGCGGCCCGGCGCGTCGTCGTGCTGCTCGGCGCGGGCTTTGCCCTCGCGGGGATGGCGCTGGCCGCGACGCACCGCGCCGCCGCCCTCGACACGTCGCTGGAGGACTGGTTCGACCGGCAGCCGGAGGCGTCCGGCGCCGGCCGCGTCGGACCGGTGCGGCTCGAAGGTAGGCTCGTGCGCGATGCCGGGGCCACCGACTATGGGGCGGCCTTCGATCTCGTGGTGTCCCGCGTTGGCCGTGCCGGCGACATGTTGCCGGCCGCGGGCGGGGTCCGGCTGTCGGTGGGCGGCGAGGCCTGGGCCGATCGGCTGCCGGAATGGCGGGAGGGGCGGCGGTTGCGGGTGTCGGCCACCCTGCGGCCGGTCTCCGCGTTCCGCAATCCCGGCAGCGGGGATCAGGCGCGGCGGCAGGCGTTGCGGGGGACGACGCTGCGCGGATCGGTGAAGAGCGGTCTGCTCGTCGACGTGCTCGCGCCCGCATCCCGCGGGGGCGAGCTCGCCGCCTCGGCCCGGGCCTGGGTCCGGCGGGCCGTCGCCGGCGCGGTGGGGCGTCACGGCGACCAGTCGGCGGCCGTGGTGACCGCGATTCTCATCGGCGACCGGAATCGACTCGCGCCGGAGACGACCCGGCGCCTCCGGGACGGCGGCATCTATCACGTCATCGCCATCTCCGGCGGCAACATCGCCATCCTGACCGGCTGCCTGCTGTTCCTCGCGCGCCTGTCAGGCCTGCGGCCGCGGCTCAGGTTCGCGATGGTGGCGGCCTGCGTGCTGGCCTACAGCGCCTTCGTCGGCGACGAGGCGTCGGTGACGCGGGCCGCCGCGGCGGCGACCATCGTCCTCGGCGCGCGGCTCGTCGACCACCGGACCCCGCCCCTCAACGTGCTCGCGGTCACCGCCGCGGGCATCGCGGCGGCGTCGCCCCTGGCGGTCCTGGACCCGGGATTCCTCCTCACGTTCGGCGCCACCCTCGGCATCGTCCTGGGCGCGACCCGCGTGGCCGGCCTGCTCCATCGCGGGCCCGATCCGCCGCCGATGTGGATCGCGGCGCCGGCGGCGCTGTTCGCGGCGACCCTGTGCGCCGAGGCCATGCTGCTGCCGATCGGGGCGGCGCTTTTCGGTCGCGTGAGCCTCGCCGGCCTCGTTCTCAACTTCGCGGCGATCCCGCTGATGACCGTGACTCAGGTGGCGGGCCTCGCCTCGGTGGTCCTGACCGCGGTGCATCCCGTTCCCGCCGCGGCCGCCGGCTACGCGGCCCACCTCGCCGCGACCGGGCTGATCGAGTCCACCCGCCTGCTCGACGTCTGGCCATGGCTGGCGTTCCGGGTGCCGCCGCCCGCGCCCCTCACGCTGGCCGTCTACTACGCGGCGCTGGCCGCGCTCCTGTGGCGGGGGCGGTCGGCCCGCGCCCGCATCGCCGCTCAGGCCCTCGCGGCGGCCGCCGCGGTCTGGATCGTGTCCACGCCGTGGCGTCCTCCCCTCGCCGGCCTCCCGCGCACCGGCTGGATGCGGGTGAGCGTGCTCGACGTCGGGCAGGCCGACGCCACCCTGGTGCAGACCCCCGGGGGGCACACGGTCCTCGTCGACGCCGGCGGGTCGATCAGCCCGCGGTCCGACATCGGCGGCCGCGTCGTGGTCCCCGCCCTGTGGTCGCTCGGCGCCCGGCGGCTGGACGCGGCGGTGGCGACGCACGGTCACCCCGACCACATCGCCGGCCTGCCCGCGGTGCTGCACGACCTCCCGGCGCGCGAGGTGTGGGAGGGCGTGCCGATCGAGGGGCATCGTGGTCTGGAGGCGTTGCGCCGCGCGGCCGGGGCGGCGGGCGCGCGCTGGCGGCGGGTGGCGGCGGGGGACCGGATCGAGCTCGGGGGCGCCTCGTTCGAGGTGCTCCATCCGCCGGTCCCCGACTGGGCGCGGCGGCGGGTGCGGAACGACGACTCGATCGTGCTCGACGTGCGGTTCGGCGACGTCGCGGTGCTGCTGCCCGGGGACATCGGGGTGGACGTGGAAGGGGCGGTGGCCGCGGCCTTGGCCCCGGCGCGGTTCAGGCTCGTCAAGGTGCCGCACCACGGCAGCGCGGGGTCGAGCTCGGCCCGGCTGGTGACGGCGGCGGGGGCGTGCGTCGCGGTGGTGAGCGCGGGCCGCGCGAACGCGTTCGGCCATCCCGCGCCGGCGGTGACCGCGCGCTACCGCGAGGCCGGGGCGCTGGTGCTGGAGACCGGGCAGGACGGGGCGATCATCCTCGAGACCGACGGGCGCGAGGTGCGGCTGCGGACCGCGGGCGGGCGGCGCTGGCGGTACGACGCCGGGGGCCAACCCTGTGCGGGAATGCCGGGCTGAGGAATCGCGGGGTACCCGAGCCGGAAGGCCCGCTCGAGGACGCGTCGGGACGCGCCACTTGATGAGTAGCAGGCGGGTGCTGGACCCGTCCTCGGGCGGCACCGTCGTCAGTGGGTCGAGAGGGCGTCCTTGGGACGCCGGCCGCGGGCTTCTCAGGGGCCGGAGATCTCCCCGTCGGGGTGATTCCCGGCCAGCGTCTTGACGGCTTCCCATTCCCGTTCGAGCTCGTCGGGCGCGGCGTCGTGCAGGGTGCGGCCTCGGTTCTCGAGGCGCCGTTCGACGGCGCGGAAGCGCCGGGTGAACTTGGCGTTGGCGGTGCGGAGGGCGGACTCGGGATCGACCCGCAGCTTGCGGGCGGCGTTCGCGACGGTGAAGAGCAGGTCGCCGATCTCCTCCTCGATCCGCCCCGGGTCTCCGCCCGCGATCGCGTCGCGCAGCTCCGCGATCTCCTCGTCGGCCTTGTCGACGACCTGCTCCGCCCGGTCCCAGTCGAAGCCCACGTTGGCCGCGCGCGCCCCGATGCGCGATGCTCGCAGCAGCGACGGCAGCGCCTCGGGGATGCCGTCGAGGAGGGTGGTACGGCCGCCGGGCGCGCCGGCGCGCTCCTCGCGCTTGATGCGCTCCCACTGCCGCTTGACCTCAACGGGGGAGAGCGCACGGCCGTCGGTCCTGCCGCCGGCGTCGTCCGCGGCGGAGGCGGTCCCGTCACCGGCGGCCCCGTCGCCGAACACGTGGGGGTGCCGCCGGACGAGCTTCGCGGTGACCGCCTCGGCCGCGTCGGCGATCGTGAAGTCCCCTTCCTCGGCGCAGATCTGGGCGATGAACACCGCTTCGAGCAAGAGGTCGCCGAGCTCCTCGCAGAGGGCGTCGCGGTCGTCGCCGTCCATCGCCTCGACCACTTCGTAGGCTTCCTCGAGGACGAACGGCCGGAGCGAGGCCACCGTCTGCTCGCGGTCCCAAGCGCAGCCGCCGGGCGACCGCAGCGTCTGCATGGTCTCGACGAGCCGTGCGAATCGCGCGCCCGCGGCGGCGCCGGAGGGGGCGTCGGGCGTCTGTGCCTTGGTCATATCGTCGCCCCTACTTTACGATCACGGTGACCGGTATCGGCGGCGGCGCTTCACCGCGGCCGTCGTCGACGCCGTCGTCCGGAGTCCGGCCCGCGGCGAGATCGGCGAAGCGCCGGCAGCGCGTTCGCGCCTCACCGGCGGCGGGGCTCCCGCGAGAGAACCATGACCACCCCGCCGCCGGAGATCTCGTTCAACGCTCTCGTCGTTTCGCTCGCGACTTCCGCCGCCGTCCACTTCGGTGACGTCGTCGACCCCGCCACCGGCCGCAAGCTCCCCCCCAACCCGGACGCGGGAGGCAACATGCTCGATCTCCTGGCGGTGCTGGCTGAGAAGACGCGGGGAAACCTGACCCCGGACGAGGAGCGCTTCCTGTCCCGCGTCCTGCAGGAACTGCGGATGCGCTTCGCGGAGGTCCGCCGGGAAGCGGGCCCGCCCATCTCCTCCTGACGCGATGCGGGTCACGTTCCTGGGGACCGGGACCTCGGCCGGCGTGCCGGTGGTCGGCTGCGACTGCGCCACGTGCCGCTCGGACGATCCGCGGGACCGCCGCTGGCGGCCGTCCGTCTATCTCGAGCTGGCGGACCGGACCCGCATCGTCGTCGACACCACCCCGGACTTTCGTTCCCAGGCGCTGGCGTTCGGGCTCACCGGCGTCGAGGTCATCTTGTTCACGCACCAGCACGCCGATCACATCATGGGCCTCGACGACGTCCGTCCCTTCAACTTCCGCCAGGGGACGACGATTCCGTGTCTGGGCGACGCCTCGACCCTCGCGGCCCTCCGCCGGGTCTTCTCCTACGTCTGGGACCCGGCCGCGCCCCGGGGCGGGGGGCTGCCCCAGCTCCGGCTGGTGGAGGTCACGGGCCGCTTCTCGCTGGGGCGGGCCCGGGTCGTGCCCGTCCCCCTCCTGCACGGCACGTGCCCCATTCTCGGCTACCGGGTGGACGACTTCGCGTACCTGACCGACTGCAGCGAGATTCCGGAGGGCTCGTGGCCGCTGCTCGAGGGCCTGTCGGTCCTGGTGCTCGACGCCCTCCGGCACCGCCCCCACCCGACCCACCTCACGTTGAGCCAGGCCGTGGAGACGGCCGCGCGCATCGGGGCCGAGAGGACCTACTTCACCCACATGTGCCACGACCTGCCCCACGCGGAGACCTGCGCCACCCTGCCCCCCGGCGTGACCCTGGCCCACGACGGACTTGTCATCGACGTGTAGTGCGACTGGCGTATGATCACGGGCTGGCCGATGCGGTACCAGACTCCTCCGCGGGACCGGGTGCGGATCATTCATTTTCCGGACGACCCGGACGCGCCCGGCTGGCGCCGGCCGGTGCTGGCCCTCGGCAACTTCGACGGCGTCCACCGCGGGCACGCCAGGATCATGCAG
The DNA here is from genome assembly GCA_965207615.1 of Vicinamibacterales bacterium. Lineage (GTDB taxonomy): Bacteria > Acidobacteriota > Vicinamibacteria > Vicinamibacterales > UBA8438 > JAJEEA01. The sequence continues at coordinate 2,914,041 of CBDBMZ010000003.1, read as the reverse complement.
CACGTGCGGCGCCGGGCCGACGAGCAGGGGGCCACCGCCGCCGCGCTCACGTTCGACCCCCACCCGTCCCGCGTGCTCCGGCCCGACAAGGCGCCGCCGCTGCTGATGACCGGTCCGCAGAAGCTCTCGGCCCTGGCCGAGGCGGGGATGGACGGGATCGCGGTGGTGCGCTTCACGCCCGAGCTGTCGCGCTGGGCGCCGGAGACCTTCGTCCACACGGTACTGGTCGAGTGGCTGCAGGTGGCCGAGGTGTGGGTGGGGGCGAACTTTCTCTTCGGTCACGATCGGGCCGGCAACTTCTCCCTGCTGCGATCGCTGGGCGCGCGCTACGGGTTTCGGGCCGAGAAGATCGATCCGGTGCGCTATCGCGACTTCGTCGTCAGCAGCACGCGGGTCCGTCGGCTGATCGCGGAGGGCCGGGTCGACGAGGCGGGGTCGCTGCTGGGGCACCACTACGCGCTCGAGGGCACCGTGACGCACGGGGACGGCCGCGGCCGGAGCATCGGCTATCCCACCGCGAACCTCGAGACCGCAAACACGTTGTTTCCCCCGAACGGCGTGTATGCCACCGCGGTGGTGATCGACGGAGACATCCACGCCGCGGTGACCAACGTCGGGGTCCGGCCGACGTTCGGGGGCGCACCGGACGGGCCCGTGGTCGAGTCGCACCTGTTCGACGTCGACCGCGATCTCTACGGGCTCGAGGTCCGGGTCGCGTTCATTCAGCGCCTGCGCGAGGAGCGGTCCTTTCCCGACCGCGACGCTCTGCGGGCCCAGATCGCCCACGACTGCGACGAGGCCCGCGGGCTGTTCCGGCGGATTTCACTGTAAGATCGCCACAGGCATGGGAAAGACGGGGCGCCCGGAGGCGACGACGTCCATCGGCCTGAACGTGACGTTGCCGTGCGAGGCGCGGTACGTGCCGATACTGCGTCGGCTCGCCGAGCAGACGGCCGACTACCTCGGCTACGGGACCCCGCACCGAGACGAAGTCGTCCACGCGATCGAGCAGGCGGTGCTCAGGGTGTTCGAGCCCGGCGACGCCGCCTATACGCACGTCGAGCTGCGCATGGCGGCGAGCGGGCGCAACATGCAGGTCCGCATCCGGTACCTCGGCGCCTCCCTGCCGCGCGACGGCGCGTCGGCCATCGAGCGGCTCCTGTCCCGATCCGGCCCCGACGGCGTGCCCCTCGAGCTGCTGCGGCGCTCGATGCGCACGGTCGTGCTGGGGCGCGGGCCCGACGACGACGGGGTCGACTTCTGCGAGTTGACGAGGGCCCTGCCCGAGGTTTCGCAGGAGTCTGCGCCCTAGGAGCCTGCGCCGTGGAAACGGCGCGGACTCCTTGAGGGTTGGTTGGGCGGCAAGCGGAGCCCGCAGCGCGACCTTGCGGTCGCGTTCGGCGACGATTGGCGGGCTGGGGCGACGCGGACTCCCTGAGGGTTGGTTGGGCGGTGAGCGGACCCGCGGGGGACGCTCTCCGGGTCGGAAATCTGCACACACTACGGGAGGGCCGGTCGCACCGGAGCCGCGGGGCGACGGTTGCCGGGCCGGTCCTCCGCGCCGAGGCGGATGCGTCTATACAACACCCTGACACGCCGGGAAGAGCCGTTCACGCCGTCGCGCGGCCGGACGGTGCGCATGTACACGTGCGGGCTCACCGTCTATGCGCGTGGTCACATTGGCAACTTCCGCACCTTCGTGGCCCTCGACGTGCTACGGCGGACATTGAAGCACGTGGCCGGGTTCGACGTCCGGCAGGTGATGAACTTCACCGACGTCGACGATCGGACCATCGTCGAGTCGCTGGCCGCTCAGGTGCCGTTGCGCGAGTACACCGACCGGTTCATCGCCGCGTTCCGGGAGGATGCGGCGTCGCTGGGGCTGGAGCCCGTCGAGGCGTACCCCCGCGCGACCGACGAAGAGAACCTGCGCTCGATGGTCGAGATGATCCGGGCCCTGGAGGCCAACGGACATACCTACCGCAGCGACGGGTCCGTCTACTTCCGCATCGCCACCCTGCCCGACTACGGGAAGCTGGCAAGGCTGGATCACGACGGCATCAAGCCGGGGGCGCGCGTCGACTCGGACCGCTACGACAAGGACGACGCACGCGACTTCGTGCTCTGGAAGGCGACCGGGCCGGACGAGCCGACGTGGGACTTCGGGGTCGGTCCGGGACGTCCCGGGTGGCACATCGAGTGCTCGGCGATGGCCCATCGCCTGCTCGACGGGTCCCCCATCGACATCCACGCCGGCGGCGTCGACCTCGTTTTTCCGCATCACGAGAACGAGATCGCCCAGTCGGAAGGAGCCACCCGCCAGCTCTTCTCCCGGTTCTGGGTCCATGTCGAGCACCTGTTGCTCGACGAGGGCGCCAAGATGTCGAAGTCGCTGGGCAACGTCTTCACGGTGCCCGACGTCCTCGAGCGGGGATACCGGGCCTCGGCCCTGCGCTACGTGCTGCTCTCGGTCCACTACCGTAAGCAACTGCGGTTCACCTGGGGGGGGCTCGATCAGGCCGAGGAGGCCTTGAAGCGGGTCATGGCGTGCCTCGCCCGGCTCGACGCCATCCACGGCGGCGACGCGCATCCCGCGGTGGCGGCGCGGGTCGAGGCGGCGCGGCGCGACTTCGACGACCGGCTGGCCGACGACATGAACGTGCCGGGCGGCCTCGGGGTGATGTTCGAGCTGGTGCGCTATCTCAACACCGCGATCGACGAGGGCGGGCTCGCCGAGCCCGACGCGGGGCTCGCCAGGGCCGCTTTCGAAGGCTTCGACCGGGTGCTGGGGGTTATCGCCCTGCGCCGGGCGGAGGAATCCGTGGCCGACGTCCCCGTCGAGGAGATCGAACGGCTGATTGCCGACCGGAAGGCGGCCCGGGCGCGCCGAGACTTCGCCGCCGCGGACGGCATCCGCAATGACCTCGCCGCCCGGGGCATCGTGCTGGAGGACACGCCGGCGGGGACGCGCTGGCAGCGGCAGTAGCTGGTCCGGGTCTTGCAACGACTGTCGGCGGACGATGACCCGCGCCCGCCAGTCCCTCGGCCGGCTCGGCGAGGACCTCGCGTGCCGCGAGCTGCGGCGCCGCGGGTACGCCATCCTGGCCCGCCGCTTCCGCACCCGCTACGGCGAGATCGACGTCATCGCGAGGGACGGCCCCACCCTGGTGTTCGTCGAGGTCAAGACCCGGCGCACCGCCGCGTTCGGCGGGCCGACGGCGGCCGTCAACGCGGCCAAGCAGCGGCGGCTCGTGAACATGGCGCGCAGCTACCTGATCGGCCTCGGCGGGCCGGCGCCGCCGTGCCGCTTCGACGTCGTCGGGGTCACCGCCGGTCCCGGCCGGCCGCCGATCCTCGAGGTGGTGAGGGACGCGTTCTCCGCGTGTCCGCCTTGATGCCGCCCCGGCCCTGTGGTAGCTTAGTTTTGCAGCAGTTGCGACGAGCGGGAATAACTCAGTGGTAGAGTGCGACCTTGCCAAGGTCGAAGTCGCGGGTTCGAATCCCGTTTCCCGCTCCACTCTTCTCGGGCGGTGCGCTTCCGCATCGCCACGGCGGTCCACCGGGCGGTAACCCCGGTTGACCTCCTCCCCGCCGGCGCCGTCGCCAAGTGGTAAGGCAGAGGTCTGCAAAACCTCCATCCCCGGTTCAAATCCGGGCGGCGCCTCCAATTCTCCAATGCGATCCTCGTTGCGGGCCCTGGGCTGGTCCGTCTACCTGCCTTCGAGCCTGATGGCGGTGGCGCAGATGGCGCTGCTCGTCGTCCTCCCGCTCTACGTGCTCGACCTGGGGCGGAGCCTCTCGGTGGCGGCCTTGGTGTTCGCGATGCGCGGCCTCGGCAGCGTGCTGGTGAACGTGCCCGCGAGCCTCGTCATCGAGCGCCACGGCTACAGGGTCGGCATGCTCCTGGGCAACGGCCTGATGGCGGCCGGCGCGCTGGTCATCGCGCAGTCCGCCTCCGCCGCGGTGCTGGCCCTCGCCACGTTGGCGTTCGGGGCGGGCGCGGGCACGTGGCTGCTGGCCCGGCTGGCCTGCATCACCGAGCAGGTCCCCGCGCACCAGCGGGGGAAGGCCATGGCCGGCCTGGCCGCGCTGCAGCGCGTAGGCCTGCTGCTCGGTCCGCTGCTCGGAGGGGTGGGGGCGGAGCAGCTCGGCTTCCGCGCGGTGTTCCTGGCCATCGCCGCCGCCGCGGCGTTGACTATGGCACTCATCTGGAGGGTGGCGCCGCCGGCGTCGCCGGAGAGACACGCCCCGGGCGACGAGGTGGGGGCGGCGGCCGGTGATTCGGCGGCCATGCTGCTGCTGGTGCCGCGCATGCTCGGTCGTTACCGGCGCATCTTCCTGGGGGCCGGCGTCTTCGCGTTCTGCATGCAGCTCGTGCGCGAGCAGCGCCGCCTGCTGGTGGTGCTCTGGGGCACCCGCATCGGGATCGACCCCGAGGCGATAGGGCTCATCGTGAGCGTCGCGGCGACAGTCGACCTCGCGATGGCGCCGGTGGCGGGCTTCGTGATGGACCGCTGGGGCCGCAAGGCCGCGGGCGTCGGGTCGATCATCACCCTGGGGGCCGCGATGGGGCTCCTGCCGCTGACCGGCTCGGCCGCGACGTACGTCTTGGTGGCTTTGCTGGCCGGCGTCGGCAACGGGTTGGGCAGCGGCGTATTGCTGACGCTGGGGGCGGACCTCGCCCCCGCCGGCGAACGCAGCCGCTTCCTGGGGGTGTGGCGCCTGGTGGGCGACTGCGGGGTCCTCGCGGGGCCGCTGCTGACCTCGGCGGTGGCTTCGCTGCCGGCCGCCCTGGTCCTGACCTGCCTGATCGGGGCCGCCGGCGGCGGAGTGCTGTGGCGCCGGGTGCCGGAGACGCTACGCGCCGCGGCGGCGGCCGAGAGCCCGGCGTCCGCGCCGCAGAGACCCTGATGACGGGGCCGCCGGCTCGGCAAGTGTGGGTAGCCGGTCAGGGGGTCCCGCGGCGGTGTTCGGCGTCCAGCCGGCGCATCAGCTCGATGGTGTGGGTCGGCGCCTCGAACTCCGCCTCCTCGAGCGGCGTCCGGCCGTGATGGTCCAGGGCGTCGAAGTCGGCGCCGTTAGCGGCGAGGTACTCGACGATGGCGTCCTCGCCGGCGCGTATGGCGGCGTGCATGGCGCTGGGGCGGCCGTCGGGGCGGACGTTCACGTCCAGCCCCAGCTCGACCAAGAGCTCGACCGCCTCGAGGTTGCGGCTGCGGGTGGCGAGCAGGACCCCGCCCGCGCCGTCGTACGAACGCGCGGCGGGGTCGGCCCCGAGGCCGAGCAGGGTCTGCAGCATCTCGAGGCTGCCGGCCTGGGCGGCGGTCAGAAAGGGCGTGAGGCCGCCGGTTCGGCGCGCCGCCGCCGCGGCCCAGTCGTCTGCGCGGCCGGTCCGGGCGCCCAGGTCGGCCCCGCGGGCGACGAGGGACCTGACCATCTCGAGGTTGCCCTGGCGCACCGCCGCGTGCAGGGGCGTGCTGCCGGTGCGGTCCCGGGCGTCGACGTCGGCCCCCTCGTCGAGCATCAGCCGGGTGACGGCGTCGCTGCCGGCGGCGATGGCCAGCAGGAATGCGGTGCTGCCGTCGGGGGCGGCGGTGTGGGGGTCGGCCCCGGCCGCAATCAGGGCCCGCGCGCTCGCGGCGTCCCCGTGCTGGGCCGCGAACAGGAGGGGCAGGAAGCCGTTGCGGGAGACGGCGTCGACGTCGGCGCCCCGCTCGATGAGGAGGCGGGCGATGGGCGGGTGCTCGCCGGCAATGGCCCACATCAGGGGCGTCTGCCCCATGCGCGACTCCGTCATGTTGACGTCGGCCCCCCGGTCGAGCAGCAGCCGCACCAGCGCCTCGTCGCCGCCGTGCACCGCGGCGAGCAGCGCCGTGTCGCCGCTCCACCGGGCGGCGTCCACGTTCGCGCCGGCGTCGAGGAGCAGGCGGGCGAGGGCGAGGTTGCCGTTGGCGCAGGCGAAGAGCAGCGGGGTCTCGCCGTTCTCGTCCACCGGGTCGGGATTGGCCCCCGCCTCGAGCAGGGCCGCGGCGATGTCGGTGTCGTCCCGGAACGCGGCCCACGAGAGCGGCGTCGATCCGTCGGCCCGGGCCGCGTTGACGTCCGCGCCGTCCGCGAGCAGGGTCTGCACGGCGTCGCGGTCGAGGCGCTGCACGGCGTCGAACAGGCCCGGGGCCGGGTCCGGCGGCTGCGCCGCGCCCCCTCGGGGCGCCGCCAGCGTGAGGACGAGCAGCAGGGTGCCCGTGAGGTGGCGCGGCAGGGTTCTCATGACCGCTAATGGTAAACTGCCCGCGTCGTGTGTCGCCAGGGTGCCCGCCGTTCGGCGCATGGACCGCTCCTGGGCGTGGCGTGCGCGGTTGCGCTCGGGCTCGTGCATTGGCCCGCGACCGCGCCGAGCGCGGCAGGCCAGTCGGTCTCGCCGGCGGGGCGCGACCTCCTCGAGGCCACCGTCGACCGCTACTGCCTCGCGTGCCACAACGATCGGACCCGGACCGCCGGCCTGACCCTGGCCGGCGTGGGCGATGCGCCGGTGGGGGAGCAGGCATCGGTCCTTGAGAGGGTCCTGCACAAGCTCCGGGCGGGAGAGATGCCCCCGGCGGAACGGCCCGCCCCGGACGCCGACGTCCGGGCCGAGCTCGTGACGTGGCTCGAGACCGAGCTCGACCGGGTGGCGGCCGAACGGCCCGACCCCGGCTCGCCGGCCATCCACCGGCTGAACCGGGCCGAGTACCGCAACGCCGTCCGCGATCTGCTGGGGCTCGACCTCGACCACGCGCGCGACCTGCCGGCCGACGACTCCGGCTACGGGTTCGACAACATCGGCGACGTGTTGACGGTGTCGCCGCTGCACGTCGAGAAGTACGTCGCGGCGGCGCGTCGCGTCAGCCGGCTCGTGGTCGGCACCGGCGCCCCCGTCCCCGTCGTGCAGCGTTACCGGCCCGCGGGCGGGCCGGGGTGGGACGGAGAGATCGCGGGGCTGCCGCCCAACACGCGCGGCGGCATCCTGTTCAATCACCACTTTCCCTTCGACGCCGATTACGCGATTCAGGTGCGGGTGCGGGGACGGCGCGCCCCGGGCATGCCGCCCCCGAAGCTCGACGTACGCATCGACGGCGCCCGGGTCCGCCTGCTCGATGCCGACTTCGACGCCGAGGAGGCGAACCAGGGCAGCCGCATCTTCGAGGTGCGCATGGCCCTCGCGGCGGGCGAGCACGAGATCGCGGCGGGGTTCCTGACCGAGTACGCGCGGCGCGAAGGCGCCGGGAGCGGGACCACCAACGGCGTGTCGGTCGATTACGTGCTCGTCGGCGGCCCCTACGAGGCGACGGGGCCGGGCGACCCCGAGAGCCGGCGGCGCCTGTTCGTCTGCCGGCCGGCCGCGGGCGCGCTCGAGGCGCCGTGCGCGCGGCGCATCCTGACCACGCTGGCCCGGCGGGCCTACCGGCGCCCCGTCACCGACGCCGACGTCGATCCCCTCATGCGCCTCTTCGCGCTGGGGCGGGCCGACGGCGGCAGCTTCGATCATGGCATCGAGATGGCCCTCAGCGGGGTGCTCGTCTCGCCGAGCTTCCTCTTCCGGGTGCCCGTGGCTCCCGACGGTGCGCCGCCCGGCGCCGTCTATCGCCTTGCTGACCTCGACCTCGCCTCCCGGCTTTCGTTCTTCCTCTGGAGCAGCATTCCAGACGAGGAGTTGCTGCAGGCGGCCGAGCGGGCGCGGCTCGGGGCGCCGGACGAGCTGTCGCGGCAGATCGCCCGCATGCTCGCCGACCCCAAGGCGCGGGCCCTCGTCGAGAACTTCGCGGGGCAGTGGCTCCACCTGCGCAACGTCGCCGACTGGACCCCCGACCCCGAGCGCTTTCCCCACTTCGACGACGGCATCCGCCACGCGTTCGGGCGCGAGACGCAGCTCTTCCTGGAGCACCTCGTCCGGGACGACCGCAGCGTTCTGGAGCTGATCGACGCCGACTACACGTTTCTCAACGAGGGGCTGGCCGAGTTCTACGGCATCGACGGGGTCGAGGGGGGTTACTTCCGGCAGGTGCCGCTCGCCGGCACCGGCCGCGGCGGCATCGTCACCCAGGGCGGGGTGCTGATGGTGACGTCGTACCCCACGCGCACGTCGCCGGTGCTGCGCGGCAAGTGGATTCTCGAGAACCTGCTGGGGGCGCCGCCCCCGCCTCCGCCGCCGGACGTGCCCGAGCTGGAGGCCGAGGCGGGCTCGTCGGCCGGCGGCCTGCGCGCGGCCCTCGAGCGGCACCGCGCCAACCCCGCGTGCGCCGTCTGCCATGCCCGTCTCGACCCGCTGGGGTTCGCGCTCGAGAACTTCGACGCGGTGGGCGCGTTTCGCGCCGAGGACGACGGGGTCGCGGTGGACGCCTCGGCGGACCTGCCGGACGGCAGGGTGATCGCGGGCGCGGCCGGGCTGCGGGCGATGCTGCTCGACCGCCGCCGCGAGTTCGTCGAGGCGCTGGCCGAGAAGCTGCTGACCTATGCGATCGGCCGCGGCCTCGAGGCCCATGACCGGCCCGCGGTGCGCGAGATCCGGCGCCGGGTGGAATCGGACGGCTACCGGTTCTCGGCCCTGGTCTCCGCGGTGGTCGATAGCGTACCATTCAGCATGAGGAGGATTCCGGAGCCATGATCACCGGCAGAGCCCTTCCGCGTCGGACGTTCCTGCGGGGTATGGGGACCGCGGTCGCCCTCCCGTTCCTCGATGCGATGACCCCGGCGTTCGCGTCCGCGTCGAAGCCGATCACCCGGGTGGCGTTCGTCTACACCGCCAACGGCGTGATCATGAGCGACTGGACCCCGGCCGAGACCGGCGCCGGCTTCACGTTCACGAAGACCCTGCACGCGCTCGAGCCGTTCCGCGACCGGCTCCTCGTCCTCACCGGCCTCGCCCACCGCAACGGCGAGGCGCTCGGCGACGGCCCCGGCGACCACGCCCGGGCCGGGGCGAGCTGGCTGACCGGGGTGCACCCCAGGAAGACGCAGGGGGCGGACATCCGGAACGGCATGTCGGTGGACCAGATGCTGGCCGAGGACATCGGCCGCTCGACGCCCCTGCCGTCCCTCGAGCTGGGGCTGCAGGACGTCCGCATGGTCGGGGGCTGCGACTCGGGCTACAGTTGCGCCTACAGCAACACCGTGTCGTGGAGCTCGCCCACGACCCCGCTGCCCTACGAGACCAACCCGCGACGCGTCTTCGAGCGGCTGTTCGGCGACGGCGACACCACCGACCCCGCGGTGCGGGCGGTGCGGGCGCGGCAGAACCGCAGCCTCCTCGACTTCGTCCGCGAGGACGCGGGCCGCCTGCGGGCGGGCCTCGGCGCCGGCGACCGGCGCAAGCTCGGCGACTACCTCGACTCGGTGCGCGAGGTCGAGCGCCGCATCCAGAACGCCGAGCGTCGCGACGACGTGGACCTGCCGGCCCTCGCCCGGCCCGACGGCGTGCCCCCGACCTTCGAGGAGCACGTCAGGACGATGTCCGACCTGATCGCCATCGCGTTCCAGGCCGACCTGACCCGCGTCGTGACCCTGATGTACAGCCGCGAGGGCGGCAACCGGACGTACCGGTCGATCGGCGTGCCCGACGCGCACCACGGCCTGTCGCACCATCAGAACGACCCCGAGCGCATGGCGCGCCTGCAGCTCATCGACCAGCATCACGTGGCGATGTTCGCCTACCTGCTCGGCAAGCTCCGCGACGCCGACGATGGCGGCGGGTCGCTGCTCGACCACTCGATGGTCCTCTACGGCAGCAGCCTCAGCGACTCGAACGCGCACACCCACGACGACCTGCCGGCGGTGCTCGCGGGCGGCGGCAGCGGCACCCTCCGCGGCGGGCGCCACCTGCGCTATCCCGACCGGACGCCGATGACGAACCTGTTCGTGAGCATGCTCGACAAGCTGGGCTCGCACCGCGATCAGGTCGGCGACAGCACCGGGCGCATCGAGCACCTGAGCGACCTGTGATCGGGGGGCGTGGCGGCCGCGGAGTGAGAGGGCGCGGCGCGGTCGCCGCCGCCCGGACTCCGGCTCCGCGCGCCGCGTCGGGCCGCGGGATCGGTCAGGCAGCGGCCGGGAGCCTGTCGAGCGCGGCTGCGCGCGCGGGGACCGGCCGCGGAAGGGGCTTGCAGACGGCCGGACGCCGGCCGCCGCGTTCGGCGCTGCGGCGCGTGGGCGCGGCTCTCGTGGTCGCGGCACTGGCGGGCGGCGCTCCGACCGCGGCGGCCGGTGAACCGCCGGGCGCCCATCCGGGCCGCCCCTCCATTCTCGTCGTGGTCCCGTCGGCGGCCGACGACCGGTTGGCGCCGTCGCGCGAGGCCATCGCTTTCTGGAACGACCGCCTGGCCGAGCTGGGGGTCGCGACCCGGTTCGCCGAGCCCCGCGTGGCCGTCGCGCCGCCGGTCGAGCGCGCCCTCGAGAACTACGCCCGGCAGGTCGCCCAGCGCGCCACCCGGCTGCCCGCCGGCGACGCCGAGCCCCCGCCCCCATCCGCCCTCGTCGACCTCGACGCCGACGTCGTCCTGCTGCTCTCGCGCCAGGACATCCTGTCGTTCGCGTGGCCCCTGCCCCGTGTCTCGCCGGCCCGCTACCTGGTGGTGATCCGCAGGGTCCGGGGGCCGTACCGGACCGACCCCATGGTGACGAAGCACGTCGTCGCCCACGAGCTGGGCCACACCCTGGGGCTCGACCACAACGCCGAGCCCCACACCCTCATGTGCGGCCCGTGCCAGCCCCTGACGGCCGAGCCCGACGCCACCGGCTTCCTGCCCCTCACCGCCGGCGACCGCGCGCGCCTCGTCGAGCTGCACGGTCGCTGACGGCCGGCGCGGATAAAGGCCGCCGTCATACGATCTGCGACAGGAACGTGACGGCCGGAACGCGCACGGGGCTGGTGTAGTCGAAAGCGTTGGCTGCGACGTAGGGCAGGTCGAAGGCGAGCTGGAACGCGTGCGCGGCGCCGGTCATGCGCCGGAAGTACCCGAGGTCGGGGTTGAGGCTGCGCCGCGCCGATGACTTGACCTCGACCAGGAGCCACGGCCGGCCGGCCCGCGTCACGAGGAAGTCCACCTCCCGTCCCGCCTTGTCCCGCAGATGGAACAGGTCGTAGGTGCCCAACCCCGCGTCGGTCCAGGCGTGTACCGCCTTCAGCAGATGCGAGGCGACCAGGTTCTCGGCGCGGGCCCCGGGGTCGGTGACCAGACTCCAGTCCCAGAGGAAGAGCTTCGGCTGCTTGCGCAAGGACTTGGGTACTTGGCGATGCCACGGCCGCAGTCGAAAGCAGTAGAACAGGCCCTCGAGCATCCTGACCCAGCGCAGCGCGGTATCGGCGGCGATGCCGGCGTCGGCCGCGAGGTTGCTGTAGTTGACGAGGCCGCCCGCGCGCTCCGCGATGAGCTCCGCCAACACCTCCACCTGCCCGACGTCCTGGGTGCGGGTGAGGTCGCGCAGGTCGTCGCGAAACAGGAGCTCCGAGCGGAGTCGGCGCCAGCGGTTGTAGAAGCGGGTGGTCCCCTTCAGGAAGGGTTCCGGGAAGCCGCCGAATCGCATCAACCGAGGCAGCAGGTCGGCGTCGGGCCGGCTCGGCGGGCTGATCTCGGTGTCGTCGGCGCCGGCGAACGCCCGCTCGACGCCGGAAAGCTCGGCTATCGACAGCGGGTGCATGCGGTACAGGAAGTACCGGCCCATCAGGCTGTCGCCCGACCGGCGGAAGAACCCCAGGCGCGCGCTGCCGGTGACGACGACGCGCGCCCGCGCTTCGTGGGCGTCGAAGAACCCCTTCAGGAAGGTCTTCCACTGCCCGAACTTGTGCAGCTCGTCGAAGACCACCCGCCGCGGTTCGGGGTGAACGGTGTGCAGGTCGATCGCCTCGGCGACGGCGTCCGGTCCCCGGACGATGGTCCGGCGGTCGGACTGCCGATCCCAGCTCAGGTAGCGGTGAGTACCGCCCGCCGCCCGCGCGGTGGTCGTCTTGCCCACTTGGCGGGGTCCGGTCAGAAAGACCATTTGTCGGTCTTCCCGCAGGTGCCGGTCGAGGACGTCCGCGTACCAGCGGTCCAGCATGGCTACCGGACCATTATACGAGGATTCCTGGAATGGTTCGAACCGTTCTACGACGATTGCTGAATTGGCCCGACGTCGGACAAGCGGATCGCGGGCGGTCTGCTCAGCGAATCGGCCTGATGCGGCCCGACGAGTTGGCTCTCCCGGTGACCTCCGGGTCGCCCCGGTAGGAGACCGAGCCGCTGCTGTTCAACGTGGCGGCGAGCGACTCGTCCGCCCACAGCCGTGCGTTGCCGCTGCTGCTCGAGGCCACGGTCGCCCGCGTGCTGCGCACCGATTCTCCGCGGTAGTCTCCGCTGCTGTTGATGGTGACGTCGAGGCTGTCCACCTCGCCCCCGTCGATGCCGACGTCGCCCGAGCTGCTGATGCGGACGGCCAGCGACCCCGCCCGGAGGTCGCCCACGGACAGGTCGCCGGAGCTGCGGAGGCGGACGTCGACGGCGTCGGCCTCGATGCCGTCCACCGACAGGTCGCCGGAGCTGTCGAGGCGGATCTCGAACCGGTCCGCGCGGAGGGCCGGGGCCGAGGCGTCTCCGCTGCTCGACAGCCCGATGAACTCCAGCTCCCTCACCGTCAGCGTGTAGCGGATCGGCCGGGACGGCCGCAGGTTGAAGCCGCCCCGGGTGCCTATTCTCAAGGTGCCGCCGTCCGCCTCCATCTGGAAGTACTCGTGCAGGTTGTCATCGGCCGAGACCAGCAACGCTTCCGTGTCGCCCAGGCGGATCTCCAGCTCGCCCCTCGTGGCGAGCTCCACGCCGGTGAGGCCGGTGAACGCGTGGCTCTCCTCGGAGACGCGGCCCGAGCCTCGCACGGTCTCGAGCCCGAGGATTTCCAGGCAACCCGACGAGAATCCCAGCAGAATGACGCACGCAAAGCAGAGCACGCCGTTGCGCTTCATCGATTCCCTCCCTGATGCTTCTGACGGCGCGGCCAGGGAGCGGGTTCCCGTTGCCGGTCCCAAGGGCGCAGGCAGTCGGCACCAGCCGGCAGAGCCAGGCCGGCGGCTTCATTGCGGCCCCTCCCCGGCTCCCGCCGGCTGCATGACGCGTCCGACGGCCTCGACCATCCGTTCCCACTTCGTCGCCTCGCGCAGGAGCTGCCCGCGCCCCGACTCGGTGAGGGCATAGAACTTCGCCCGCCGGTTGTTCGACGAGACGCCCCACGCCCCGGTGATCCAGCCCCGCTTGATCAGGCGGTGGAGGGCGGGGTAGAGCGACCCGTGGTCGACCTGCAGCACGTGGTCGGAGGTCCGCTCGATGGTGGTGGCGATCTGGTGTCCGTGCGCCGGACCGGGCCGCAGGGTCTGGAGAATGAGCATGTCCAGCGTCCCCTGCAGCAGTCCGAGCTGGTCTTCGCTTGCCGGTGGTCGTGCCACTCGTGTGCCTCCTCGGGTAGAAGGTCTATCAGAGTAGCATCGACCGGTAGAATGTCAAGGGAGGCCAATGGGAGGCGGACGGACGGAAATCCGACCGGCGGCGACCGCAGGGGACGAGAGGCCGCGCTGTTGCCCCGGCTCCGACGAATCACGACATCGGCCCTGCAGGCGGCCTGTATCCGGGTCGGGTGCGGAAACGGAGACGAGGGTGCGGCCGGTCCGGGCAGCTCCGGCCGATGTGTGCAGATCCCCCGGCGCTCGACTTGCGCCGGGGGAGGCCCGCTACTCCTGGACGGTCACCGTGACGTCGATCGGGGTGGTGGTGATCGAGTCGTCGGCGTAGGCGCGCAGCACGTGCGTGCCGGGCTCGCTGAACGTGACGGTGGTCTCGAACTCGCCGCCCCGGCCCCCCTCGATCGAGGCACTCATCGGGTCGAAGCGCACCCGGCCCGGACCGCGGTAGTGGAGCCACGTGATGCCGAGCCCCGTCTCGCCCGCGACCCGGGCGTTGACGATGGCCTGGTTCGTGGGGTGGGGGCGGCTCGCCCGGCGGGCGGCGTCGGCGGCGCGCCGGGCCGCGCGCTGCGGGTCGTCGTCGTCGGGGGGCTCGGGCGGCCGCGGCCGCGGCCCCGGAATGCCGTCGTCGCCGACCACCGCGGTGATCGTCAGCGTGTCGGGCAGGGTCACCGTCAGGTCGGTGCCGCCGGGAATGGCGATGGACGGATGCTGGTTGTCGGTCGGCGCCCCGCGGGCCCCCATGCCGCGGTTGGCCCGAATCACCCCGTCGTCGATCTCCCAGGCGAGCCACAGCCGGCCGATCGCCCGGTCGGTGCGGCCGTTGGTGGTCAGCGTCCAGACGAGATCCCTTTCGCCCCAGTCGGCCGGCACCTGCACCCGGAACACGAACTGCTGGCGCCGCTGGTAGAAGCGCGTCGGCTGGCCGCGATCGGCGGGTCCCGGCTCGAAGAAGTTGGCCTCGCCGATCGGCGCCTCCGGCATCTCCTGGTAGTTCCGGTTCATGTACCCGAACACCATGTTGAAGGTGCCGTCCGAGTTGCGCTCCCAGCCTTCGAAGACCGGGGCCACGTTCTGGCCGCGGTCGTAGCGAATCTGGGCATCGGCCGTCGGCGGCGCCGTCAGCGCGACGACGGCCGCCGCCGCGCACACCATCACGACCGGTTGAGGAGTGCGTATCGTCATCGTCTCTGGCTCCAGGCGCCATGCGCCGCAGACAACGGCGCAGACGACTGCAGGATTTGGTTTGGCGGGCACCGGCGCCGCAAGGCGCCGATGCCCGGTTTGGTTGTCGTTCGCGTCCCGGCCCGTCGCGATGCCGCGACAGTCGCCGCGAACCTAGTTGTCGTTCGCGTTCATGGCCTCGCGCTCGGCGACGGCGGCCGCGAACTCGTCGTCGGTGAGCTCGTAGTAGCTCGTCCACGTGAACGACATGTCGTCGCTCGACCGCTGGCCGAAGCCGGCCCAGTTCTCCGCGTCGGGGTTCCACCGGTTGCCGGCCGAGTTGTCGTGCCACGTGATGGTGTGCAGGAACGAGCCCGCCGGCAGCAGCGGCTGCACGTCGTCGGCGTAGTTGTAGACGATGTGCCACCCGAAGTCCCAGGTGGCGCAACTGATGGTCTCGGTGTTCCCGTCGGGCAGGATCGCCTCGATGCACTGCCGCTTTCCGCGGTTGTGCAGGTGGGGCTGGAACCCGGTCAGTCGCACGTTGTTCTCGAACGGGTGGTAGCTGTCGTGCCGCACGTTGTCCTCGCCCGGCGGGATGTCGAGGTCGAAGTTCTGGGCCAGGGCGCGCGAGAACAGCTCCTTCTCCGGCTTCTCACCCTTGGGGTAGAGCTGCAGCCCCACGCTCGTGCGGTCGGTGACGTCGCGCCCGATCGAGGCGTAGTGCATGTTGAACCGGATGAACGAGTTCGCCCTGACGAGGCGTCCCGTGCCCGGGGGGAAGATGTCGCCGTTCTTGCCCTGGGCGTACTCGTTCAGGAAGTCGCCGTCGTCGGAATCCTCGGAGTCCTGGACCCGGGTCACCGCGTGGTGCACCACCGGGAAGCCTTCGGCCGACGGCTTGGTCTCGACCGCGCTGATCCACACGTCCTCGGTCAGCCCCGACGGCGAGAACAGGTCGCCCCACCAGTTGGCGCCTTCCGCCGGCACCAGGAACGGCTCGGGAATCGGGACGATCCAGTCGGGCTCGCCGATGTGCCACATGTCGCGGTCGGCGAACTGCCGCGGCGGTGGCAGGTCCTCGGGGTTGCCGCGCGGCGCCCCGGCGTCGACCCAGGCCACGATGGTGTCGATCTGCTCCTGGCTCAGCGACCGGTCGTACTTGAAGCCCTGGACGCCCACGTTGGGGTCGATGTACCAGGGCGGCATGGTGCGCGTCGCCACCTTGTCGCGGATCGACCGCGCCCACGGGCGGGTCTCCTGGTAGGTCATCAGCGACATCGGGGCGATGGCGCCCTCCCGATGGCAGCTCTGGCACGAGTCCTGGAGAATCGGCATCACGTCGCGCGTGAACGTGACCTCCTGGTCCTGCGCCGACGCGCCGGCGGGCAGGGCCGCCACCGCGAGCAGTGCGCCGACGACGACGCCGAGCGAGCCGGAACGGAAGGTTCTCACGCGGGTGTTCATCGGGATGTCCTCCTAATCAGCGTAATCATGCGCCTGTGGCAACGGCTTGTCAATCCGACCGCTCGGGTTCCGTCGCGGACGCGGCTTTGCAACCACGCTGGGCTGTGCGAGGATGACCCGCACGAGGAGGAACCATGCTGAAGAAGCTTGCATTGGTCGCGCTGGCGACGGCGGTGGGCGTGGTCTCGCTGGGAGGCCAGGAAGCGGGAAGCGGCTCGAGCGACTACACCCCCAAGCGGATCAACAAGGCGATCGAGCTGCTCGAGCAGGACCAGCCGATCTACTACACCCAGGTCAACGGGGGCGGCTACGAGGAGGGCAAGGCCCTCGCCCAGACCTGGGCCGACTACATCACCTACAACCTCGAGCACAGCCCCTTCGACATGACCGACCTGCGCGCGTTCATGCAGGGGCTCGTCGACGGGGGGCCGACGAAGAGCGGGCACCGGACCCCGACGGTCATCGCGGTGCTGCCGTTCGGCGGCGTCAACGAGACGGTCATGTGGGGGAACTTCTGGATGGTCGAGCACCTGCTCGGCTCGGGGGTGCACGGGGTGCTGCTCGCCCACGCGCGGTCGCCCGAGGTCGTGAAGGTCCTCGTCGAGTCGGCCCGCTATCCGCACGCGAAGAAGGCCGACGGCCTCGACGAGGGGCTGCGCGGCAGCGGCGGGCAGGGCTTCGCGGCCCGCATCTGGGGCGTGTCGAACGCCGAGTACCAGCGGCTCGCCGACGCGTGGCCCCTCAACCCCGAGGGCGAGCTGCTCGTCGGCCTGAAGATCGAGGACCGGCACGCCCTGCAGAACGCCGAGGCGAGCACCGCCGTCCCCGGCGTCGGCTTCGCCGAGTGGGGGCCGGGCGACATGAGCATGTCCTACAACGTCTCGCGGGCCGAGAACCCGCAGGTCCTCGTCGACGCGCGGGCGCGGGTCTTCGCGGCCACGAAGGCGGCGGGCATTCCCTTCCTCAACGGCATGAACGCCGACAACATCATCGCGATGATCGACGAGGGCGTGCGCATCGGGTCGAACCCGGGGGCCGAGGCGGCCGACATGGGCCGTCGCCACACCGGGCGCCAGATGCCCTGGTAGCTGAACGGTCTTCGACGGAGACCGGCCTGCGCGGGACCCCGGGACTCGCGTTGCTGAAGGAGATCGCGAAGGACGCGGCGACGGTGGTCGTGGTGCTTTATTTGCACGGTGGCCGCCGTCGCCGTCCTGTTCGTGGCCACCTCGCCCGCCAATCGACGCCTTCGGCTCCGCTTGGCGCCCAACCAACCCACCAGGAGTCCGCGCCGTTCTGCGGCGCAGACTCCTACGGCCTGATGCTGCTCACCGGGCGGTTCCTCTCGAGTTGGGGAGCCTGAGGCCCGCGTGTCAGGGCCTGACTCGGGCCGGCGATCAATCGCGTTCGAGAGTGAACCGCACCGAGGCCAGGGTCCGCTCCCAGAGCAGGGCGAGGGTGACGCCGTCGTCGGTCACGTCGAGGAACTGCCAGGAGAGCTGGTCGAACGAGTGGTCGAGTGTCTCGACCGTCATCGGCGTCCGCGCCACGTCCCGGTCCGGCGTGTACTCGTAGGCCCCCCACAGGGCGTCCAGGTTGTCGAAGTCGTAGGTGAGCTGGGCCGGCCACCGCGAAACGATCATCGCCCAGGGGTCGGCCTGCAGATCGATGAAGACGGTGTACTCGCCGGGCGGCACCGTCGTGTTTCCCAGCACCAGCGCCGTCTCGGTGATCAGGCGGGTGCTCTGGTTCGCCCCGGCCCGCCAGACGGCGGCGCCGTCGTTCAGGAACTCGCGGTAGTCGTCGGGGCCGAAGATGTCCCGGCCCCGCCGGATGGGGCGGCCGTAGCGGATCTCGACCCAGCGGCCGCCGACGTTGCCGGCCCGCGCGTCGTACGTGCCGCCCACCTGCGTGGCCGACCGTCCCGGGGGGCTCGCGATGCGGCGCTCCTGGGCGGAGGCCGGTCCCACGGCAATCCCGGCCGCGACGACACAGACGCCGGCCGCGGCCGGCAGGAATCGCCAGACAATCATGCGGGTTTTCATGCCGCAAGGATAACGTGGGCCCGCCCGCGCGGGTATAATCGTCATCTTGATTTGCTCGTGACCCGGCATGGGCGCCCGGCCGTGACCGGCCGGGGCCGCGCGGGCGGACCGTCCGCCCCCGCGGTCATGTCCCGTGCCCGCAACCCCGGCAACCAAGGTTCGGAGGGAACGGATGAGAGCACAGGCACAACGTCGCGGGGGCGCCGGACGCCTCTCGTGGATCGCGCTGCTGGCGGTGGCCCTGGCGGTCACCGGCGCGGCCGCCCAGGAGCAGGATCGGGGTACGCCCGACGGGGAGTGGTGGTACCAGAGCGGCGATGCCTGGGGGACCCGGTTCTCGCCGGTCGACCAGATCGACGCCGGGAACTTCGAGGACCTCGAGGTGGCGTGGGTCTGGCGGGGCGACAACTACAGCCCGCACACCAACTACGCGTCGCGGTCGACGCCCAGCTACATCGACGGCGTCCTCTACACCGTGGCCGGCTACCGGCGCACGGTCGTGGCCATGGACCCGGGCACCGGCGAGACGCTGTGGACCTACCGCGAGCCGAACACCGAACGGTGGGAGCAGTCGATGCGGGCCGCCTACGGCAAGGGCGTGGCCTACTCCGAGGTCGACGGGCGGGGGACCATCTTCATCGTGACCCCGGCGTTCTTCCTGCATGCGCTGGACGCCAAGACCGGCGACCACATCGAGGGCTTCGGGTCGCCGGTGGACATCCCCGGGTTCCCAGAGACCGGAGTCGTCGACCTGCTGGCGGGCCTCGGGCACCCCTACGACCCGTACAGCGGGCTCGACCCGGAGTTGGGCTACATCACCAACTCGTCGCCGCCGATCGTCGTGAACGACACCATCGTGGTCGGCAACTCGCACGAGCAGGGCTACAGCCAGAGCCGCGTCGAGAACGTGCCGGGCGACATCCTCGGCTACGACCTGCGCAACGGCCAGCTCAAGTGGAAGTTCAACATCATTCCCCAGACCGAGAGCGAGTTCGGGTTCGACACCTGGGAGAACGACGCGTGGCAGTGGACGGGCGACGTGTCGTCGTGGGCGCCGATGTCCGCCGACCTCGAGCGGGGCATCGTCTACATCCCCACCAACGCACCGACCATCGACTACTACGGCGGGTTCAGGCCGGGGGACAACCTGTTCGGCACGAGCACCGTCGCCCTCGACGCCGAGACGGGTGAACGCGTCTGGCACTTCCAGACCGTGCACCATCCGATCTGGAACTACGACCTGCCCAACGTGCCCATCCTCGTGGACGTCAACGTCGACGGCCAGGACGTGCCGATGGCCATCCAGACCACCAAGCAGGGCCTGACCTTCGCCTTCAACCGCGAGACCGGCGAGCCGGTCTGGCCGATCGAGGAGGTCGAGGTGCCGGCGTCGGTCGTGCCCGGCGAGCAGCTCTCGCCGACCCAGCCGATTCCGACCCGGCCCGCGCCCCTCGAGGCCCTCGGCCTGCCCGAGGAGAACGTCATCGACTTCACCCCCGAACTGCGCGCCGAGGCGCTCGAGATCATGAGCAACTTCCGCATCGGCGGGCCCTACATGCCGCCGCTGCCGGAGGGCCACAACGAGCCGGTCCAGGGTTGGATCGGCTGCTCGGGCGGCCTCAACATCACCAACCCCGCCGCCCTCGACCCCACCACCGGCATCCTCTACCAGCCGTCGGGGCCGCAGTGCTCGGGCCGGCTCGTGCAGCCGGGCACCAACACCGACGGCGACACCCACTCGTGCACCTCGTCCGAGGGCGACTGCTGGACGACGGGCACGACGGTGTCCGACTGGGTGCAGGGCGGCGGCGTGGGCTGGGGCGGCCCCCAGGGCCTGCCGATGCACAAGCCTCCCTACAACCGCATCACCGCCATCGACATGAACACCGGCGAGCACCTGTGGTGGCAGCCGGTGGGCGAGGCGTCCGAGCGGATGCGGCGCCACCCGGCCCTGCAGGGCGTCGACCTCACCGGGGTCGGCGGCGGCAGCCGGGCCGTGTCCATGGTCACCGGCAGCCTGCTGCTGACCACCCGGGGCATGAACGGGCCGGCCCTGCTCGACGCGCGCAACAAGGCGACGGGCGAGATCGTCGGCACCGTCGAGCTGCCCGCGCCGGGTCAGTACGGCATGATGACCTACATGCACGACGGCGATCAGTACATCGTCGTGCAAGTCGCACAGGGCGGCGTCTTCCCGGCGTCGCTCGCGGCGCTGCGGCTGCCGGCCGGCGACGGCCACTGATCGCGAGGCCCGCGCAGCCGGCCCGGCCGGCTCGCGCGCGGGTCTCGGCCGGCCGCCGGGACGCGGCGTCTCGCCGCGCGCACCGTCGGTCGGTTCGACACCTGGGCGGGTCCGGGGAACGACCCCGGACCCGCCTTCGTTTTTTGCCCCGGGAGCTCGCCGGGCGGGCACTCGCGCCCCGGCCGCGGCTCACACAGTCCCGGCCACCCGTGCCGGGAGTCCGCGGGCAGCCGTCGGCGTCTCTTGCGCAGGCTGGCACGACGGAGGCTTCTCTTGAACGGTGACGGCAACCTGGCGGTCTTCTGCGACTTCGAGAACGTGGCCCTCGGGGTCCGCGACGCCGATCTCAAGCGGTTCGACGTGCGGCCCGTGCTCGAGCGGCTGCTGCTGAAGGGCAGCATCGTCGCCAAGAAGGCGTATTGCGACTGGGACCGCTACAAGGAGTTCAAGGCGCCGATGCACGAGGCGGCGTTCGAGCTCATCGAGATTCCCCACGCGCGGCAGTCGGGCAAGAACTCGGCCGACATCCGCATGGTCGTCGACGCCCTCGACCTGTGCTACACGAAGGAGCACATCGACATCTTCGTGATCATCTCCGGCGACTCCGACTTCTCCCCGCTCGTCAGCAAGCTGCGCGAGAACGCCAAGGCGGTCATCGGGGTCGGGGTGAAAAAGGCCACCTCGGACCTGCTCGTCAACAACTGTGACGAGTTCATCTTCTACGACGACCTGGTGGCGGAGGGCCAGCCCGCCCGCCGCCGGTCGCGCGGCAAGGGGCGCGGGAAGTCGTCGACCGAGAAGTCGTCGGCGGAGAAGCGCAAGAAGGCCGCCGCCGCGCCCGCGAAGCAGGACGACCCGGTGCAGCCGGCCATCGACCTCGTGATCCAGACGGCCGAGGCGATATACGCCGAGCGCGGCGACCGGGCGAAGCTGTGGGGGTCGATGATCAAGCAGACCCTCAAGCGGCGGCGCCCCGGGTTCAACGAATCGTCCTACGGTTTCGGCTCGTTCAACGATCTCCTGGAAGAGGCGCAGTCGCGCGGCTACCTGGAGCTCGACCTCGACGAGCGGTCGGGCGGCTACGTCATCGGGAAGATCACGCGGGACTGATCGCGCGGGCGCCGAACCCACGAGACGGTTTCCACGATTCGCGCGGGGACGCAACCTCGGTTCAGGCCGCGCCGGCTCCCCGGGGCAACCCGCCGTGGGGCCCCACCGCGCCGATCCAGGGACCAGGCAACCAGATACCGTTGTTGCGGCCTCCGGTCACCCGACCATCAGGAATCCCGCGAGCAGATACAGGACCACGGTGCCGGCGGCCGCGGCCAGGGCGTAGGGGGCCTGCGTGCGCACGTGCTCAATGTGGTCGCTGCCCGCCGCCGCCGACGAGATGACGGTGGTGTCGCTGATCGGCGAGCAGTGGTCGCCGAACACGCCGCCGCCCAGCACCGCGCTGACGACCAGGGGCAGGGAGACCGCGGCGCCGTCGAGCTGCATCGCCGCGGCGAGGGGCACCGCGAGCGGGATCATGATGGCGAACGTGCCGAAGCTCGTCCCCGTCGCGAACGCGATGATCCCCGAGGTCACGAAGACGACGGGCGCGGCGAGGGCCGGGGTGAGGAGGGGGGCGGCGCGGTCGGCGATGAACGGCCCCGTGCCCAGGGCCTCGCAGACGCCGCCGATGGCGAGGGCCAGCACCAGCAGGGTGGCGATGGGCAGCATCGACGCCGCCCCGCGCCCCGCCGCGCCGACCAGCTCGCGGGGGCGCGTGTCGCCGGCCGCGGTCGCGTCCGCGCCCAGGACCGCGAGGGCGGCGAGGACGCCTGCCAGCACCGCGGTGGAGCCCGAGGCGTGCTCGAGGATGTTCATCAGCACCGGGTCGGCGACTCCCGCCGCCCGGGCGCCGGCGATGCCGGTGGCGGCGATGCCCGCGACCACCGTCCCCATCATCACCGCGAGCGGCAGCGCGAGATACCGCGCGCGCTCCCGTCCCGGGCGGCCGGCCACTTCGGTCCGCGCATGCGCGCCGGCGGCCTCGTCGTCCGGCGGCACGGCTTCGCGGGCTCGGCGCTCGGCGTTCCGCATCGGCCCGACGTCGTACCCGGTCGCGGCCACCGCGAAGGCCAGCAGCACCGACAGGAGGGCGTAGAAGTTCAGCGGGACGGCGGCGAGGAAGACGCCCAGGGGGGCCCCGTCGCCGAGGCGGCCCAGCTCGGCCTGGGCGGCGAGGAGGACGAGCACCACCGCGCCCCAGCTGTTGAGCGGGATCAGCATGCACACCGGCGCCGACGTCGCGTCGCAGATGTACGCCAGCTTCTCGCGGGCGATGCGGTGCCGGTCGAAGAACGGCCGGGCCACCGTGCCGACGACGAGGCAGGTGATCGTGGACTCGATGAACACGCCCAGCCCCGTCGCCGCGGCCATCAGGCGGGCGGCGCGGGGGCTCTCGGACCAGGGCCGGCCGCGAGCCCACCGCAGGAACCCGGCGATGCCGCCGCTCTCGCGCATCCACTCGATCAGGACCCCCATGAGGACCGTGAACAGGACCACGCGAGACTGGCCCGGACTGGCGAGGACTCCGCCGATGCCGCGCGCCGCGGCGGCGGTCGCCGCCAACGGCCGCCAGCCCGTGACGATGAGCCAACCGGCCCAGACGCCGGCCAGCAACGCGGGAATCGCCCGCCGACTCGCGACGGCGAGGCCGATGGCCAGGGCAGGGGGCAGGAGCGAGAGCCACCCGAACGGGTTGGCGTCCACGAGAAGCATCGTATCAGGGGGGACGGGGCGGGCGCCGCCCCTCGGGATTGCCCGGGACCGGCGGCGCGGATTCAGTAGAATGAGGGGCCTTTCGCTCCCACCCGGACGACCACAGGACCTGACCATGGATGAACTGAAGCTCGCGACGAACCGGCGGCACTTCCTGGGCGCGTTGTCGGCGGCCGGGCTCGGCTCGACCCTTCTGCCCGGGGCCCTCGTCGCGGTGGCCCAGGACACCGACGCGGTCACCGTCGAGATGCTCGAGGCCGCGCAGCGGCTCGCGGGCCTGGAGTTCACGCCCGAGGAGCTGCAGCGGCTGGCCGAGCGCCTGAACGGTCCCGGCGACCGCCGCCGCGACTACGAGAGGCTGCGGGCCGCCAACCTGGGGAACTCGCAGCAGCCGGCCATCGTGTTCAACCCGGTGCCGCCGGGCATGACCCTGCCGGCCGAGCGCGGCCCCAACCGGCGCGAGCCCGTCACCGTCGCCATGCCCACGAGCGACGAGGCGCTGGCCTTCCTGCCCGTCACCCACCTCGCGCGGCTCGTCGAGACGCGGCAGGTCAAGCCGTCGGAGCTGACCGAGCTCTACCTGGCGCGGCTGAAGCAGCATGACCCGAAGCTGCACTGCGTGGTCAGCTACACCGAGGACCTCGCCCGCCGGCAGGCCCGGCGGGCCGACGAGGAGATCGCGGCGGGGACCTACCGGGGGCCGCTGCACGGCATTCCCTGGGGCGCCAAGGACCTCCTCGCGGTGCGGGGCACCCGGACCACGTGGGGCGCCTCTCCCTATCGGGACCAGGTAATCGACACCGACGCCACCGTCTACCGCCGGCTCACCGACGCCGGCGCCATCCTCGTGGCCAAGCTGACCATGGGCGCCCTCGCGTCCGGCGACCGCTGGTTCGGCGGCCGCACCCGCAACCCCTGGAACACCGAGCAGGGCTCGAGCGGGTCGTCGGCGGGTCCCGGTGCGGCCACGGCGGCCGGCCTCGTCGGGTTCTCGATCGGCACGGAAACCCGAGGGTCGATCATCTCGCCCTCGACCCGCAACGGGGTCACCGGCCTGCGGCCCACCTTCGGCCGAGTGAGCCGCCACGGCGGGATGACCCTGAGCTGGACCATGGACAAGATCGGCCCCATGTGCCGCTCGGCCGAGGACTGCGCCCTCGTGTTCGCGGTCATCCAGGGCCCCGACGGGCTCGACAACACCCTGTTCGACGTGCCGTTCAACTGGGACGCGACGAGCGACGTCACCGCTCTGCGGGTCGCCTACCTGAGGTCCGCGTTCGAGGACGTGGACGAGAGCGAGGGCGAGGGCGAGAACGCGCCCCAGATGACCGCGCGGCGGCAGACCCTGGCCAACAACCGCGCCGCCCTCGACGTGATGCGCGGCCTCGGCGTGCAGCTGGCGCCGCTCGACCTGCCCGACCTGCCAAGCGGGGCGATCGGCTTCATTCTCGGCACCGAGGCGGCGGCCGCCTTCGACGTGCCGACCCTGAACGCCCAGTTGGAGAGCATGCGCGAGGAGCCCGAGCGGAGCCGGTGGCCCGACAGCTTCCGCGTGTCGCGCTTCGTGCCGGCCATCGAGTACCTCCAGGCCAACCGCCTCCGCATGCGCATCATCGAGGATCTGCACGAGGCCCTCGGCGACTTCGACCTGTTCGTGGGCTCGAACCTCGGGCTGACGAACCTCACCGGGCACCCGGAGATCAGCATGCCGAGCGGGTTCCACGAGGGGAGCCCCACGAGCCTGCGGTTCACCGGCAAGCTCTTCGGCGAGCGGGAGATCCTGCGGCTGGCCCACGCGTTTCAACTGGCCACCGACCATCACCGGCAGCATCCAGCGCTGTAGGAGTCCGTGATGGCGATGTGACGCGATGTGTGATAACGTGCACGGCATGCGCAAGACGGAGTGGATTGCGTTCGCGACGCTGATGTTCACCGTCATCGGGGCAGCCGTCGGGGTGGCCTGGTGGACCGGCGCCCGCATGGCGACGAAGGACGACCTGGCCGTTCTCCGGCAGGAGATTCGGCAGGAGATTCAGACCCTCCGCGGGCACGTCGACGCGCAGATGGCCGAGCTTCGCGGCTACCTCGTCGACCACCTCGACGGGCACCCCACCGACTGAATCCAGCCGGACCGCCGCCGTCCGCGTGTCCCGGTCCGGCCGTGGTCCGAGGTCTTCCTTCGCGCAATTACAGAACTATTACATCCGCCCCGCGCGGAGCCTGCTAGGCTGACTCCCGGCCCGGGCGCTGGTGTCCGGACCGTTTCCCGAAGGGAGCCGCCGTGGCCACCAAGCAGGTCGACTTCGCCAGCGGGGACAGGGTCAGTTGGACGACCGCCATCGCGTTCGGCGTCTTCCACGTCCTGGCGGTGGTGGCGCTGTTCAACGCGACGTGGCAGGCGGTGGCGGTGGCCGCGGTGCTGCACTGGGTGTGCATCGGCTGGGGCATCGGGCTGGGCTATCACCGGCTGCACACGCACCGCTCCTACAAGACGCCGAAGCTCGTCGAGTACTTCTTCGCCGTCTGCGGCTGCCTGACCCTGCAGGGCGGCCCGGTGTTCTGGACCGCGCTGCACCGCATCCACCACCAGCACTCCGACAAGACCGGCGACCCGCACACGCCGCGCGACGGCAAGTGGTGGTCGCACATGCTGTGGACCATCTTCGGCGAGGAGCTGCACGCCGACACCGAGATCATGGGCAAGTACGCGCCCGACCTCATGAAGGACCGGTTCTACCAGGTGCTGACCCGCTGGCACTGGGTGCCGCTGGTGGTCCTGGGGCTCGTCCTGATCGCCATCGGGGGCTGGTCCTGGGCCCTGTGGGGGGTGTTCCTCCGCGTCGTCGTCGGCCTGCACTGCACCTGGCTCATCAACTCGGCCACGCACCTCTGGGGCAGCCGCCGCTTCAACACCAGCGACGACTCGAAGAACTCGTTCTGCGTCGCCCTCATCACCTTCGGCGAAGGCTGGCACAACAACCACCACGCCCATCCCCGCTCCGCCCGGCACGGCATGACCTGGTGGGAGGTCGACCTGAGCTGGATGCAGATCCGCGTCATGCAGTGGCTGGGGCTCGCGTGGGACGTGCAGGTGCCCAGCGCCACCCAGATCGCCCACAAGTCGCTGTCGCTCGAGAACGCCGCCT
Organism: Vicinamibacterales bacterium; assembly: GCA_965207615.1. GTDB lineage: Bacteria > Acidobacteriota > Vicinamibacteria > Vicinamibacterales > UBA8438 > JAJEEA01. The sequence goes on along the minus strand of CBDBMZ010000003.1, from coordinate 2,887,752 downwards.
GAGCCGGCGGCCGGTCGCCGGGGACGGGGCAGGGGCGCTATCCTAATGCGCATGGATCGCTCCGGCGGCAACCGCAGACGCTCGGTCGTCCTCGCCGGCCTGCTCGGCGTCGGCCTCATCGCCGTCGCCGTCGTCCTCAACATCAGCTTCATCGTCAACTACTGGCGCACGGGGCTGCTGTTGCTGCTCGGCGTCCTCAGCTTCGTGGTCCTCGTCGGCGGCCTCGCCCTGAACACCGCCTTCCTCATCCGCGAGATCCGGCGCAGCGAGCAGCACGACGCGTTCATCCACGCCGTGACCCACGAGCTGAAGACGCCGCTCGCGAGCATCAAGCTGTACCTGCAGACCCTGCGCCAGCGGGAGCTGCCGGCCGATACCCGGCACGACATCATCGGCACGATGCTCGACGACTCCGAGCGCCTGCAGCGGACGATCGACCAGATCCTGCTCGCTGGCAAGACGGGGACCGCTCGGCGCGTCGACAATCCCACCGACGTCGACCTCACCGACGTGGTGGGCGAGTGCGTCTCGCTCGCCGGCAAGCGCCACAACCTCGTGAACGGCGAGGTGGAGGTGGTCGGGCGCCCCGCGCACGGCGCGTTCGTCGTCCGGGGCGACCGTGAGGAGCTGACGGCGGCGGTGACCAACCTCGTCGACAACGCCGTCAAGTACTCGGGCGACCGGGTGCGGGTGGCGGTGGACGTGGCCAGGGTCGGGGCGCGGCGGGTCGCCGTCAGCGTGCGCGACCAGGGGATGGGCATCACCAGTCACGAGTTGAAGCGGGTGTTCCGCCGGTTCTACCGGCTGCCCGCCGCCCTCCACTCGCGGGTGCGGGGGACCGGGCTCGGGCTGTCGATCGTGCTGGCGGTGGCGCGGCGGCACGGCGGGCGCGCCTACGCCGACAGCCGGGGCTTCGAGCGGGGCAGCACGTTCACCCTCGAGCTGCCGTTGAAGTCATGAACCGCGTCCTCATCGTCGAAGACGAAGACCACCTCGCGGCGGGGCTGAAGCTGAATCTCGAGGCGGAGGGGTACGCGGCCGACGTCGAGGACACCGGCGAGGCGGCCCTCGGGCGGCTCGTCGACGGGGGCGCCGCCGGCGCGTTCGACGTCGTTCTGCTCGACGTCATGCTGCCCGGCCTCGACGGGTTCGAGGTGGTGCGGCGGTTGCGCGAGGCGCGGCAGTTCGTCCCCGTCATGCTGCTGACGGCGCGCTCGCACACCGACGACGTCCTGCGCGGCTTCGAGGCGGGCGCCGACGACTATCTGCCCAAGCCGTTCGACCTGTCCATTCTCCTCGCCCGTCTCCAGGGGCTGCTGCGCCGCCGCCGATGGCTGCAGGGCGACGAGGCGGGGCAGGTCCCCGAGACCGACGAGTACTCGTTCGCCGGCCGGCACGTCGACTTCCGCAACCAGGTGCTGCGCCGCGATCGGGCCGAGCAGCCGCTGACCCTGATGGAGGCGACGCTGCTGCGCTACCTCGTGCAGCACGCGGGAGAGACGGTGTCGCGGCGGACCCTCCTCGAAGAGGTGTGGGGGGTGCGGCAGGACACCGACACCCGGACCGTCGACAACTTCGTGGCGCGCCTGCGCCGATACATCGAGACCGAGCCCGCCCATCCGCGGCACCTGCTGACGGTGCGCGGGGTCGGTTACCGGTTCGTGGAGGAGCCGGACGACTAGGGACTGCCCCGGAGGATCTGAGAGCGTCGGGCTGTCGCTGCTTCCGAGGCGCTGCCGTCCGGACCTCCGGCGGCCGAACGCATCCTGATTGAACCCATGCGCAAACAGACCCTCGTGAAGCTCGCCGTCGGGCTGGCCGTCCTCATCGTGGTGCCCTGGCTCTTCCTGCGGACGCTGCAGGACACCATCGCGGCGCCGTATCCGGTAGAGCCGGAGTCGCTCTCCGGCTGGACCCTCGTGCTCGCGGACCCGATGCGGCCCGCGGTGTGGGCGGTTGGCCTGCAGCCGCCGGCCCTGTTCCGTGCCAACCTGTTCGACCAGCTCTTCGATCGGACCATGGCGTCGATGACCTCGCCGGTGGACGACGTGCTGCCGGTCGTTCTCGCCTCGGAGGTACGCGGCGGGCCGGCCGCGGGGCTCTCCCCGGAGGCGATCCGCCGGGCCGCGGACGAAGCTGGTCTCGAGCGGGCGAGCCTCGATCCGGTGTGCATGGCGGTCAAGCGCGAGACGTTCTCGGGCCGCACCCGCGAGTTCTTCTTCGTGGTGTTCGACGTCCCCGAGGTGGCCGCGTTCCGCCGGCGCTTGGGCGAGATGACGGATGGGGGCGCCGGGGCGGACGCGCTCGCCCCACTCGACCTGATTCTGCCCATCGCGGGCTCGGACACCGCGTTCGCCGGCTGGTGGCCGGTGGTCGTCGACCGCGAGGCCGACTGTCAGGCGCCGGTCGGCTGAGAAGCGGAGATCCAGGCGACCCAGGCCGTTGAACCATGGCGGCGGATCGAGTCACCGCGCTGTTCTTCGAACTGTTCAGCGGGCTGCCCCGGCAGGGGCCGGGAACGGCAGCGAGCACGCGGCGGGCCCTCGGGCTCGTGCCGGACGTCGGGCCGCGGACCCGGGTGCTCGACGTCGGTTGCGGGACCGGCGCCCAGACGCTGGTGCTGGCCCTCGGCTCGCCTGCACGCATCGTCGCCGTCGACAACCACCCCCCGTTCATCGACATCCTGAACCGCGAGGCGCACCGCCTGAGCATCGCGAACAGGCTGCAGGCCCGTGTCGCGGACATGCGCCGACTCGACTTTCCGCACCACTCCTTCGACCTGATCTGGTGCGAAGGCGCCATCTACAACGTGGGCGTCGAGGCGGGCCTGCGCGACTGGCGCCGGCTGCTTCGACGCAACGGGCACGTCGCGCTGACGGAAGCGTGCTGGCGGAAGCCCGAGCCGCCCCCCGAATGCGCGGCGTTCTGGCAGCGGGAGTACCCGGCCATCCGCGACACCGCCGCCCTCCTGCAAGCCGTCGACGCATGCGGCTACCGGACGGTCGGCCACTTTCCGCTTCCCGCCTCGGCGTGGTGGGACGACTACTACCGGCCGCTCCAGGACAACCTGACGGCATTCCGCAAACGACACCACAACGCGCCGGATGCTCAGGAGTTGGCGGACCAGTGCCAGAGGGAAATAGACATCTGGCATGCCTACTCCGAGTTCTATGGCTATGAGTTCCTCGTGCTGCGCGCCGGCTGAACCAGCGAAGCGGAGTCTCCGGGGCTGCGCGCGGCGGCGAGCTCCTGGCTACTGCTCGTCCATGATCGCGCGGTACGCGAGATCCTTGAACTCCTCGCGGAACCCGCCGCCCCGCGACGGCGAGACGGCGGCCATGATGACGGTGATCAGGCCGTGCTCGGGGTCTATCGAGAACCGGGTCCCCGACGACCCGTCCCACCAGTACTCGCCGTCGCCGACCGGGAACGAGTAACGCCGCGGGTCGAGCACGACGTTGAACCCCAGACCCCACCCCGACCCCGCCATGTAGCCGGAGCGGGACAGCGGCATCACCGCGTCGGGGACGTGGTTCCGGGTCATCAGGGCGACCGTCTCGGGCTCGAGCACCCGTACGCCGTTCAGGATGCCGCCGTTCAGGAACATCTGGGCGAAGCGCAGGTAGTCCATGACCGTCGACAGCAGGCCGACGCCGCCCTCGATGAGGGCGGGGCGCTCGGTGAAGGGCACCTGCTCGATGGCGTAGGGGTAGAGCTCGCCGCTGCCGTCGTCGAGGCGGTAGACGGTGGTGAGGCGGTCGGCGCGCTCGCCGTCGGCCCAGAACACGGTGTCGGTCATCCCCAGGGGCTCGAAGAGCCGCTCGGCCAGGAACTCCTCGAACGGCTGCCCCGACCAGACCTCCACGAGCCGGCCGAGGATCGTGGTGGAGACGCCGTACCGGAACCGCGTGCCGGGGTCCTCGAACAGGGGCACGCGCGCGGCGTTGTCGACGAGTTGGGGCAGGGTGATGGACCGCAGGCGGACCTGCTCGGCCCGGTAGATGGAGCTGCTGCGGCTGCCGATGCCGGAGGTGTGGGTCAGCAGGTGGCGCACCGTGATGTCGCCCGAGCGGGGACGGGTGCGGGCGAGGTCGGGGGCGCCGGCGTCGGCGAACACGCGCTGGTCGGCGAACTGCGGCAGGTACCGGGAGATCGGGTCGTCGAGCTGGAACCGGCCCTCCTCCCACAGCATCATGACCGCGGTGCTCGTGATCGGCCGGGTCATCGAGTAGAGGCGGAACAGGTCGTCGCGGCTCATCGCGTCGCCGGTCTCGCGGTCGCGCTGGCCGAGGGCCTCGAAGTAGACGACGCGGCCGTGGCGGGCCACCGCCGCCACCACCCCCGCGATGTTCGACCCGTTGACGTGGGCCTGTAGGGCCCGGGTGGCCTCGGCGAGGCGGTCCGACGACATGCCCGCCGATTCGGGGGTGGCGGGCGCGAGGTCCTGGGCGGCGGCGGTCGGCGCCAGGGTCAGGCACAGGGCGGCGATCAGGGCGAGTCGCAGGCTCATCGGGCTCTCCAGGGTGACGGTATCCAGGGGCGTGCGTCGCATCCTATAATCATCAGTCGTCGTACGCGAGTCTGCGGCGACAGGTCGGACCGCACTACCGCATTTAGAGGAGAGGGAATAGTGCTCAAGCGTCTTGCAGCAGTCGCAATCGCACTGATTATCGGGGTGGGGATGGCGCCGGCGACGGCGGCCGGCCAGGACACGCCGCAGTGGCGGGGGCCGAACCGGGACGGCTCGGTCGTCGGGTTCGACGTGCCCGCGGCGTGGCCCGAGGGGCTCACCCGGCAGTGGACCGTCGACGTGGGGTTCGGCTACGCGACGCCGCTCCTCGTCGGCGATCGGATGTACCTGTTCAGCCGGCAGGGCGACGACGAGGTCATGCAGGCCCTCGACCCCGCCACCGGCGAGACCGTCTGGCGGTCGAGCTATCCGGCCCCGTTCCAGATGATGCCGGCCACCCGCAACCACGGGCCCGGCCCCAAGTCGACGCCGGCCTACGCCGACGGGCGCCTCTTCTCGCTCGGCATCAGCGGCATCGTGACCGCGTTCGACGCGGCCGACGGCCGGCAGCTCTGGCAGCGGCCCGCCGATCCGGTCGAGCCGCTCTACCACACCGGCCAGTCGCCGATCGTCGACGGCGACCACGTGATCCTGCACGTGGGCGGCCAGGACGACGGCGCGCTGACCGCGTTCGACGCCGCCACCGGCGACGTGCGGTGGAGCTGGGACGGCGACGGGCCCGCCTACGGGTCGCCGGTCATCGCCGAGGTCGAAGGCGTGCGGCAGGTCATCACCTTCACCCAGGAGAACATCGTCGGCGTGGCCGCCGACACCGGCCAGCTCCTGTGGAGCCGGCCCTTCACGACGCCGTCGACGACCACGTCGCAGACCCCGCAGATCTACGAGGGCGACGTCATCCAGACCGGCCGCGCCAACGGCGTCACCCGCTTCCGCATCGTCCGCGAGGGCAACGCCTGGACCACCGAGGACGTGTGGCGCACCGACGAGGTGGGCCTGCACATGACCAACCCGGTGGTCGTCGACGGCGTGCTCTACGGGCTGTCGCACCTGAACAGCGGCCAGTACTTCGGCCTCGACCTCGACACCGGCGAGGTGCTCTGGACGAGCGCGCCACGGCAGGCCGAGAACGCGGCCATCCTGAACGCGGGCGACACCATCGTGTCGCTGCAGAACGACGCCGAGCTCCTCGTCCTGCCGAGCAGCCGCACCGGCTTCGAGCCTGTGCAGCGCTACGAGGTGGCCGAGAGCGCGACCTGGACCCAGCCCACGCTGGTCGGGAACCGGGTCTACGTCAAGGACATCGAGACGCTGACGCTCTGGACGGTCGAGTAGCCGGCCGTCTGCGCGGTGAAGCGCCGCGTCGCCCCGCGCCCCGAGGGCTCCGGCGGACGCCGGGGCGCGGGGCTGCATCGCCGCTCGAATGCGGCGGCGGCTCTCGCCGCGGGCGCTCGGGCCGATAAGGGGCTCCGGCGGACGCCGGGGTGCGGGCCGCACCGCCGCTCGAACGCGGCGGCGGCTCTCGCCGCGGGCGCTCGGGCCGATACAACGGATGCCGCTCCCCCGGGGGGCGGGCGTCGAGCGGATATCGAGAGAGCGCGTCGGGAGCCGCCGCGGCGGAACGCCGCGGGCCCCCCGCTATGAACCAGGAGGGAAATCGAGAATGTCGCTACGCATCAACGACGTGGCCCCCGACTTCACGGCGGAGTCGACGCGGGGCACCATCAACTTCCACGAGTGGATCGGGGACGGCTGGGCGATCCTGTGCTCGCACCCCAAGGACTTCACCCCGGTGTGCACGACCGAGCTGGGCTACATGGCGGGGCTGCAGGGCGAGTTCGAGAAGCGCAACTGCAAGATTCTCGGCATCAGCGTCGACGGCGTGAGCGACCACGACCGCTGGTCGCGCGACATCGAGGCGTCGCAGGGGCACGCCGTGAACTATCCCCTCATCGGCGACCCCCAGCTCAAGATCGTCAAGCAGTACGACATGCTGCCGGCCGACGCCGGAGACACCAGCCAGGGGCGGACGCCGGCCGACAACGCGACGGCGCGGTCGGTCTTCGTCATCGGGCCGGACAAGCGCATCAAGGCGACCATCACCTACCCGATGAGCACCGGCCGCAACTTCGACGAGATCCTGCGCCTGCTCGACTCGGTCCAGCTCACCGCCGCGAAGAAGGTGGCGACCCCCGTGAACTGGAAGCAGGGCGAGGACGTCATCATCCTGCCCGCCGTGTCCAACGAGGAGGCGAAGGCTACCTATCCGGACGGTTGGCAGCAGCCGCTGCCCTACATCCGGGTCGTGCCGCAGCCGAAGTAGCGCGACGGGGATTCGGCGCCGGGCCGTCGGGCGGCGGAGAATCGGCGGGCGCGCTACCAGCGGGTCGTGCCGCAGCCGAAGTAGCGCGGCGGGATTTGGCGCCGGGCCGTCCGGCGGCGGGAATCGCGGGGGGCATGCGCCCGCGAGGTAGCGGGCCGGCGGCACGGGGGGCTTGGTCGGCTCCCGGAGGCCGACCTGCGGCGGGCATCGTCGGCCGTCGCATTCGCGCGGTGAGCGATTCGGGGTTGCATCGAGCGGGCGGATGCCGGAGGATCTGTCCCTGCGGCGCCGTGTGAACGGTGGGACGCCCTTCACACGGCGCGTCCGGTCCGGGCCCCCTCCCGCGGGCGGGCGGACCGTCCAAACCGTGAAGGAGAGCAGTCATGCAGAAGAGCAATGGACGGCGGCTGGCGTTCGGGGCGTTGGCCCTCGCCCTGGTCGCGATGATCGGGGTCGGCGCCACGCTGAGCCGCACCGAGGCGATGCAGGGCGATCTGGTCTGGGGCCCGATATTCGAGGTCGACCCGCTGTGGCCGAAGCCGCTGCCGAACCACTGGCTGCTGGGCACCACCATCGGGGTGTCGGTCGACAACCGCGACCACATCTGGATCGTCCACCGCGGCGACTCGCTGTCGGCCGGCGAGACGCCGGCGGCGCAGGATCCGCCGGTGGCGGTCGAGTGCTGCTTCCCCGCGCCTCCGGTGCTCGAGTTCGACCAGGCGGGGCTGCTCGTCAACTACTGGGGCGGCCCCGGCGAGGGCTACGAGTGGCCGGCCTCGAACCACGGCATCTGGGTCGACCACATGGACAACGTGTGGATCGGCGGCAACGGCGGTCCCGACTCGCATCTCCTGAAGTTCGACCGCTACGGGAACTTCCTGTTGCAGGTCGGCCGTTCGGGCGGCAACGCGGGCAGCAACGACTCCGAGAACTTCGGCCGCGTCGCCAAGATCATGGTGGACCCGAAGGACAACGAGGCGTACATCGCCGACGGCTACCTCAACAAGCGGGTCGCGGTGCTCGACGCCGAGACCGGCGCCATGAAGCGCTTCTGGGGCGCCTACGGCAACACGCCGGACGACGCCGACCTCGGCCGCTACGATCCCGACGCCGAGCCCGCGCCGCAGTTCCGGACCCCGGTGCACTGCGCCGATCTGTCGAACGACGGCCTGGTCTACGCCTGCGACCGCGTGAACAACCGCATCCAGGTGTTCCAGAAGGACGGCACGTTCGTCGAGGAGCTGATCGTGGCCAGGGAGACCCTGGGCGCGGGGTCGGCCTGGGACGTCGCGTTCTCGCGCGACGCCGACCAGAAGTACCTCTACATGGCCGACGGCGTGAACGAGAAGGTCTACATCATCGACCGCCAGGAGATGGAGGTCATCTCGAGCTTCGGCGACGGCGGGCGCCAGCCGGGGCAGTTCTACGGCGCGCACAGCATTGCGACCGACTCGTCCGGCAGCATCTACACGACCGAGACGTTCGAGGGCAAGCGCGTCCAGAAGTTCGTGTACAAGGGCGAGGGCCTGATTCGCGCCGACCAGGGCGTGGTCTGGCCGTCCAACTGATTCGTTCGCCGCGGACTCGGTAATCGGGAACGGGGATCGGGACCGAGGTCCCGGTCCCCGTTTCGAGTACGCAGGCGACTCACGACCCCCAGCCCCGAGGGGGTCCGTTGTGCGGGCCGCTGCCCGGTGCCCCTCGTTCCGCCTCGCCTGCCGTGCGCCCCCTGCCAGCGTCGATGGGGAGTTGAACGGGTCGCTGCCCGGTGCCCCTCGTTCCGCCTCGCCTCCAACTGATCCGGCATCCAGCCCTATCGTGCGGCCTTCGCCCTGGGCGTTCGGATGGGCCGCCACGGCGGGCGACCTGCCGACGTCGCAAGCTGTCGCCGCCGGCCGTGCTCGCTGCACGCCCGGTCTGCAGTCCCCGCGCTCCGCTGGTTCAGGTCCGGGTGACAGGAGAGCCGCGCTTGCGGCAAACTGTGCCGATGCTGCTCCAACGGGCGTTCCCTGTCGGGCTAGTGGCGGTTCTCGCGGCGTCGGCGGCTCTCGTGCCGACCGTCGCGGCCAGCCAGCCGTCCCCAGACCCCGGCCTCGTCGGGTGCCCCACCCTCGACCCGCGCGGGCCTGCCGCCGATCCCGACCTGTACTGCATCGAGCTGGTCCACGCCCCCGACTTTCCCGGCGTCTCGGGCTACGTCGAGCTGACGCCGCCGCCGTCGCCGTTCGGCGCCTCGGTCACCGCCGGGGGCAGTCACCGCTTCGACCTGACCTTGCAGGCCGCCGGCCTGCCCGACCCCGCCGCGCTCGGCGACTACACCGGTTACGTGGCGTGGGCGGCCACGCCGCTCCTGCGCCCCGTCGTGAACCTGGGGCCGGTCGCGAACGGCCGCACCGCGCTCGGGCCCGTCGACCTCGACAAGTTCCTGGTGCTCGTCACCGCCGAGGCTTCGCCCGGCGGGGCGGCGTGGGCGGGACGCATCGTCCTGCGGGGCATCTCGGCCGGCATGCGGATGGAGCCCGAGGATCTGCTGGCGGTCACGGGGATGGTCGGGGGAGGCGCCCCGCCCCCGGCCCCGCGCGGATGGACGCGGCCGTTCATGCATCCGTCGGTGGCGATGATGCCGGGAGTCGGCCGCCTCGCCCCGCCCGTCGCGCCGTACCTGCCGTCCGCGGCGGGGCCGCTGCCCGACGCCCGACCGCGCGAGATCGTCCGGCTCGGCGACGGCGCGACCCTCGATCTCGAGGCCGGCCTCGTCCGCCGCACCCTCGGCGGCCGCACGTTCACGATGTACGGCTACAACGGCCAGTACCCCGGCCCCCTCGTCCAGGTGCCGCAGGGGGCCACCATCACCGTGAACGTCACGAACCGGCTCGAGTTCCCGACCGCCGTGCACTGGCACGGCATCCGCCTCGAGAACCGGTTCGACGGCGTCCCCGGCCTCACCCAGGACCCCATCGCGCCGGGCGAGACCTTCCGCTACCGCATTCACTTCCCCGACGCCGGCCTCTACTGGTATCACCCCCACCACCGCGAGGACTTCCAGCAGGACCTGGGGCTCTACGGCAACCTGCGCGTCGACGCGGCCGACCCGGACTACTTCGGCCCCGCGAACCGCGAGCAGGAGCTGATGCTCGACGACCTGCTGGTGGGCGAGGACGGCCTCGTGCCGTTCGGCCGCGAGCAGGCCACCCACGCGCTGATGGGCCGCTTCGGGAACCTGCTGCTCGTCAACGGCGAGCCCGAGTACCGCCTGACGGTGGCGCGGGGCGAGGTCGTCCGATTCTTCCTGACCAACGTCTCGAACACCCGCACGTTCAACCTGTCGTTCGGCGGCGCCGCCATCAAGCTGGTGGCGTCCGACGTCGGGAGGTTCGAGCGGCAGGCGTGGGTCGACAGCGTGGTCATCGCCCCGGCCGAGCGCTACGTCGTCGAGGTTCGGTTCGACGAGCCGGGGGAGGCGCGGCTCGTCAACCGGGTGCGCGCCATCGACCACGTGTACGGGAACTACTTTCCCGACGAGACGGTGCTCGGCGTGGTGACGGTCACCGACGTCGCCGCCGCGCCGGACCACGGGGCCAGCTTCCGCGAGCTGCGGAGCCACCCCGACGTCGCGTCCGACATCGACGCCTACCGCGACGAGTTCGATCGCCCGGTCGACCACCGGCTGCTGCTGACCCTCGAGCTCGGCGGGCTGCCCGACCCCCTCGAGCCGCTGCTCAACCTGGACCGCTCGTTCTTCAACCCCGTCGAGTGGAGCGGCACCATGCCGCGCATGAACTGGGTCACCACCGCCGGCCCGGTGCGCTGGGTCCTGCGCGATCTCGACACCGGCCTCGAGAACGACGCCATCGACTGGCGCTTCCGCCGCGGCGACGTCGTCAAGCTGCGCCTGCGCAACGACCGGGGCGCCGTCCACGCCATGCAGCATCCCGTCCACATCCACGGCCAGCGCTTCCTCGTGCTTGGCCGCGACGGCGTTCCCAACGAGAATCTCGTGTGGAAGGACACGGTGCTGCTGCCGGCCGGCTCGACCGCCGACCTTCTGCTGGAGCTGTCCAACCCGGGCCGGTGGATGCTGCACTGCCACATCGCCGAGCACCTGGAATCGGGGATGAAGATGGTCTTCGACGTCGCGGCGGGCCCGCCGCCGCGCGCCGAGGCTCGATGACGGAGGAGAACCAATGCGAAACCTGATTGCCACCCTCGCGCTCGTGGCCGTAGCCACGTCCTTCGCCGCGGCGCAGCCCGCGAGCGAGCTGTCCGGCGCGGTGCGGCAGTTCGTCGAGGTCGATGACGCGGTGGTCGCGCTGACCGGCGTGCAGGTCGTCGACGGCACCGGCAGCCCCGCCGCCGTCGGCCAGACCGTCCTCATCAGGGACGGCCGCATCGCCGCGGTGGGGCCCGACGCCGAGGTCGCGGTCCCCGCCGGGGCCCGGACCCTCGCCCTCCCCGGCCACACCGTCCTGCCCGGCTTCGTCGGCCTCCACGATCACACGTTCTACATGACCCGCGGCCGCCGGGTGCAGCTCAACTTCAGCGCGCCGCGCCTCTATCTGGCGAGCGGGGTCACGACCATCCGCACCACCGGCGCCTTCTCGCCCTACAGCGAGCTGAACCTCAAGCGCGCCATCGCGGACGGCCGCGAGATCGGACCGCGCATGTACATCACCGGCCCCTACCTGTCGGGGGCCGGCGCGTCGTCGCAGATGTTCCAGGTCGGGACCCCCGAGGACGCGCGGCGGGTCGTGGCGTACTGGGCCGACGAGGGCGTCGACTGGTTCAAGGCCTATACCCGCATCGGCGACGAGGAGCTCGCCGCGGCCATCGACGAGGCGCACCGGCGGGGCGTCAGGGTCACCGGGCACCTGTGCTCGATCTCGTTCCGGGAGGCGGTGGATCTCGGCATCGACAACATCGAGCACGGCTTCTTCACCAACAGCGACTACGTGCCCGGCAAGGAGCCCGGCGTCTGCCCGCCCGGCGTGCAGCGCAGCCTGCTCGAGGTCGACGTGGAGGGCGACGCCGTCGCCGCCACCATCCGCGCCATGGTCGAGGGCGGCGTCGCCATGACCTCGACCCTCGCCGTCTACGAGCTCGCCGTCCCCAACCGCCCGCCCCTCGAGGAGCGCGTGCTCGAGATGCTCGCCCCCGGCGCCCGCGACGAGTACCTGGCGTCGCGGGCCGACGTCGCGTCGCGCGACGACGCGCCGATGGCCACCCTGTTCCCCAAGGCTCAGCGGTTCGAGAAGCTGTTCGCCGACGCGGGCGGCCTGCTCGCGGCCGGCGTCGACCCCACCGGCATGGGCGGGGCCCTGCCCGGCTACGGCGACCAGCGCAACTACGAGCTGCTGCTCGAGGCCGGGTTCACGCCCGAGGAGGTCGTCGAGGTCATGACCCTGAACGGCGCCCGAGTGCTGGACGAGGATGCCCGCTTCGGCTCGGTCGAGCCGGGCAAGCTCGCCGACCTCATCGTCATCGACGGCGACCCGGTGCGCCGCCCGGCCGAGATCCGCAACGTGACCCTGGTCTTCAAGGAGGGCGTCGGCTACGACGCGCCCGCTCTCGCCGAGTCGGTGAAGGGCATCGTCGGCCTGCGGTGATCGGCGGCTATAGGGGCCAGGCTCTCGGGCCGGGCAGGTTCAACTCGTGCGCGTGGCGCGATGAACCCGCCGCGGATGGCGTGCGACGTGCGCGCACGCGCGCTCCAGCGCGTCGACGAAGCCGAGCGCGATTCCCTCGTCGGCCTCGCGCAGATGGTGGTCGACGGCCTCGTCGGCATCCCGGTCGCCTCGTTCCCGCAGAACGACCCGCTTGACTCTCACGCCGTCGTCCGCTGATGGACGCGTTGGCGCAAGCGATCGAATCGGGCCCCATCAGCCGTGGCCGCTGGCGCGGAATCGGCGCCGTCGAGCAGCAGGCCCCACAGGCGCTGACGGTCGCGGTCCCTGCGAATCAGCATCACCGACCCGGGCGTGATGGCGCCGCCTCGTGGAAGCGTCACTGCGGAAGACCCCGTGCAACAAGCCCATCCAGAGCTGTCTTGAACCACGCGGTGAACCTTGTCGGATTCTCCGCGAGCTGCGCCTGGATCGCAGGTAGGCTCTCCCACTTCCAGTCCTCCACCTCGCGGGCGTCGGGGGCGGCGGGCCCCTGGAACCGTCCGACCATCACGTGGTCGAACTCGTGCTCCACGAGCCCGCAGTCGAGCGTCGCCCGGTAGACGAAGCCGAAGACGGCCTCGAGCCCGCAGTCGAAGCCCATCTCTTCGCGCAGCCGCCGGTGCGCCGAGTCGAGCAGCGACTCTCCGGCCCGTGGATGGCTGCAGCAGGTGTTGGACCAGAGGCCGCCCGAGTGGTACTTGCACCGCGCCCGGCGCTGGAGGAGCAGGCGGTTGTCCTCGTCGAAGACGAAGATCGAGAACGCGCGGTGCAGAATCCCACGTCGGTGGGCCGCCATTTTCTCCACGCGGCCCGTCTCACGGTCCTGCACGTCGACGGCGATCAGCATCGCAGCGGGCTCGGCGGCTTCATCGTCCATGTCCGTCTACCTCCGCGAGCGGCGCTCCCGGGCGACGGCCTCGTGCGCGTGGCGTTCGCCGCCCTCGGGCGGCGAAGGGGTCGTCACTCGCGCCGGTCGACCGCAATCAGCAATGTCGGCAGAAGCAGGAAGTCCGCGGCCAGGGCAAAGAGGATCGTCATCGTTACCAGTAGCCCGAGCGACCAGCTGACCTCGAACCCCGACGTCGCGAACACCGTGAACCCCGCCGACAGGACCACGCTCGTCGTCAGCAGCGCCTGCCCCGCGGTTCGAAAGGCGGCACGCACGGCCTCCGCCGGCGGCAGACCTCCGCGCCGGGCGTGCAGATACTTGCTGAGGAAGTGAATCGTGTCGTCGACGATGATGCCGAAGACGATGGCCACCATGACCGAAGCGGCAATGCCGACGCGGCCCACGAGCCAGCCCCACAGGCCGAAGCTCAGGAGGGCGGGAACGAAGTTGGGCACGAGGCTGAGCAGGCCGATCCGGACGCTCCGGAAGATGAAGATCAGCATGAACGAGATGAGGGCCATGGCGGAGACCGTGCTGCCCAGCATGCTGTCGATGCTGCGTCGAGACATGTGGGCGAACATGATGCTGAGACCCGTGGCCTCGCTGGCGAGGCCGGGCGCATTAGCGCCCAGCCACGCCTGCGCGCGTGCATCGAGCGCGCGCAGCTCCCGCGACCAGGAGCCGCTGGTCGCGACGACCATGCGCGTCGCCGACTTGGCGATGTCGATGCGGTCGTTGAGATCGCTGCCGAACGGCAGCGAGAGCTCGTAGAGGAGCAGGTACTGCGCCGCGAGTTCCCCGGTGTCGGGCAGACGGTCGAAGGCGGGATCATCGCCGTGCATGTTCAGGTTGAGCCGCTTCATGGTGTCGGAGAACGCCTGGACGTGCGTGACCTCGGGCTGCTCCCGGAACCACTCGGCGAACGCGTCGATCGCGCGCAGATACCCGGGGTCGGTGATGCCCCCTTCGCGCCCCGAGTCCAGCGAGTACTCCAGCCGATCGAGGCTCGCGAGGTTCTGGGCGACGAAGTCGGAATGGCGCCGGAACTCGTAACGGTCGTCGAAGTACTGGGTGGGGTTGTCGGTCAGCTCGACGCGCGGCAGCCCGGTCGCCACGACGACCACGGCGGCGGCGGCCGACCACAGCAGGACCCTGCGGCGTTCGATGACGAAGTCGGCGAAGCGGTCGAGCCCGGCCACCGGCCCGGAGCCGGCCGACGCGCGCATTGGAAGCACCGCGAGCAGCGCGGGCAGGAGCGTCATGGTGTACAGGAAGGCGCACAGCACGCCCAGCGCCACGTAGTTGCCGAGGTCGTGGAACGGCGGGGATTCCGCTGCGTTCAGGCTGAGAAAGCCGACCGCGGTGGTCACCGACGTCAGCAGGACGGGGTAGGCGTTGATGCGAAACGACTCGACGATCGCGGCGCTTCTGTCCAGGCCGCGCCTCAGCCCCGACAGGAAGGAGGTGACGACGTGGATGGAGTCGGCGACGGCGATCACCATGACGATGATGGGCACGCCGGAGCTGGCGGGACTGAACACCACGCCGAGCCAGCCCGCGATGCCTAGGGTCGTGCCGACCGCGAACACGAGCACGGCGACGATGGTCGAGGTGGCGGCAACGGACCGCAGGAGCAGGGCCGAGAGTGCCACGATGATGAGGAAAACCACGGGGGTCCGGGTCCGGAGGTCTTCCGCGGTGGCCCGCGCGAACGCGCGATGCATGGGAACGTCGCCGGTCACGTAGTAGTCGATGGCAGGATGACTGGCGCGCGCCTGTGCCAGAAGCGAATCGAGATACCCGTTGATCTCGATCACCGCCTGGTCCTGGTTCTCGGGGAGGACGAAGTTGATCACCACCCCGGCCGCTCGGCCGTCACTGGCGACCAGGCGCCCGGCGAGATCCACCGCGTTGAGGGCGATCGTCTCGATGCGGGCCAAGTCGACGTCGTTCAGCGAGCTCGCATCCTCGACCAAGGGGGCGACGACGAGGTCGTCCTCGCCGAGCGCCTCGCTGTGGCTGTAGTTGGTGAGGGAATCGACGCGGCTGGAGTAGGGCGCCCCCCACGCGGCCTCGGTCAATTCCACGACCGCGCCGAGCGCACCCCGCGTGAACACCGAGCCGTCGCGGGGCGCCACCGCGATCAGCGCGCGGTCGGTGGCGGAGTAGGTGTTCTCCAGCGCCTGGAACGCGAGTAGCTGCGGATTGTCGTCCCTGAACAAGACGAGATAGTCGTTGGTCACGCCGATGGAGCGGGCGCCGGCCGCCGCGGCCAGCATCAGCAGCGTGGCGCCCGCGACGACCGCCCACGGGCGGCGCAGGGTGGCGTCGATCTGGCGCTCCAGCAGGGAAGAAGGCATCACGTCAGAAGTTGTAGATGAGGCTCATGTCGATGAAGCTGTCGCGCCGCATCTCGTAGTGGAGGTCCCTGGCGTCCACGCGGAGGAGAGCCACTGCTTCGGCGCGCAGAGACCAGGCGTTGGAGATGCGCCGGCCGAACTCCAGGGCGAGCGCGCGCGTGGCGCGGCTCGCGTCGGCCAGCACGCTCGTCGTGAGCTCGGTGCTCTGAACGTCGTTGAACGCGAGATGCGCAGCGAAGAAGACGTCGTTCTCCAGGGTGTTGGGCGAGCGGCTGGGGGTTGCGGTGGGGCCGCGGCTGTCGTAGCTCCATTCTCCCAGCAGAGTGACGTCGACGCCCGAACCGGCCACCGCGTAGAACGCGTACTCCCCGCCGAGCACGGTTGCGAAGTACGTCTCTTCGAGGCCGACGAGATTGCGGGCGCCGGCGCGGTGAACGGCCTCTGCCTTCAGCAGCCACGCGCCGACGGTCACCTGAGTGTCCAGGCCGACTTGCCGCACCTGCTCGTAGTGCTGGATCAGCACCGACTCGCCGTCGGGCGCGCCGGCCGGCTGGAAGAAGGGTTCCCGGCTGGTGCCGTCGAAGACGCTGAGGCCGAGATCGACGGGGCCCAGGCTGCGGCCGTATCGGGACGCCACCTCGGGGCGCCACCGTCCCGCCGCGCTCTCGTACTCGATCCGCCCGGCGTCCACGACGAGCGGCAGGCGCAGGCGCCCTCGACGGCCCGGAAACGTGCGCGCGCGGTGGTACGGCATGCCCAGCACTTCCAGCGTCCCCCAGTCGCCGAACCAGGTGACGTGCGCCATGGGCTGCCCCAGCTTGGCCTCTCCGTTCGGATGCTCGACGAGGTCGACCTGGTTCACGACGTCGACTAGGCGCTGCGACTCGGTGACGCCCCAGAACACCTGGCCGACGCCCAGCCGCGCCTCCCAGCCGCCGTCGCCGGCGTCGCCGAAAAGCAGGAGGTATGCCTCGCGCAGATCGAGGTGGGTGCGGCGCGGATCCGAATGGTCGTAGCGGAAGAACGGGGCGAGCGTGAAGCTTCTGCCGCCCGCGCCCTCCAGGTGCAGGCTCGGCTCGGCGACGAGGCCGCTCGCCAGCGAACGCTGGTCGGGAAACGCGCCGGCAGCCGGGAACGCGCGGCCCTCCACGCCGACCCGTCCGGAGAGATCGGCCGTCAGGGACGAATCGGCCTCGTCGTCGGCCTGCGCCGCAACGGTCGCGGCGGAGACGGTCATCCAGGCCGCGCCGAGCACGGCTGGGCCGAGCGCGGCTCGGAATCGCATCACCGGGCTCGGCGCAGACCCGTTTGGGTGAAGTCGCTGTCGTCGAGGCCGGCCCGGAACCGGTAGTCCGACCACGTCAGCACCGTGCTCTTGCCAGTCAGGTGATTCACCATCGTCATTTCGCCCGCCCGCCAGTAGCGGTCCACGTGCTGCTCGTAGTTCGACAGGGTGAGCGTCTTCAGGTGGTCATCCTTGCGGTCGTAGTACTCGACCTTCCGGGTGCGAAGCTCCTCCCGATCCCGCCACACGAGCTGGCGGCGGTAGTTCGACCGCCTGTCCACGGGGACGCGCTCGGTGACGCTGCACGTCGCCTCGCCGCACGGCTCGTCGCGCAGGTAGCGGTAGGTGAACTTCTCCACTTCCGGCGGCGTCATGTCCTCGTACGCGAACTCGCTGCCCATGAACGACCCCGACCGGTTGGCCGAGCTGATTCGCCTCACGCGCCTCAGCGCCGGAAGATAGATCCACTGGTCGTCGGCACCGTCGCGATGGGCGTGCACGAGGAAGGCGGTCCCCCTGACGTCGCGGGGATCGTCAAACACGAACAGGCTCTTGTCGCCGTCGTCCGCCACCTCGAGGACCTGCACGCGGAGCTGGCGCCGACTCTCCTGCCCCTGCCGGTTGCGCAGCACCATGAGCTGCCGCGCGGTGAAGTCGCCGAACCCTTCCTCCCGCGCCCGCGCTTCCTCGGCGATCGCGATCCCGATCTCCTCGGGCGTGCCGTTGCGGTCCTGGGCCGCCGAGGGCACCCCCGGCCACGCCGCGACAACGAGCAGGAGACAGAGCAGGGCAAGAGAGCACGCGGCTTGCGATCGGCGGTCTGGCATTGGTGATTCCTCCGGTCCTTTCGTCAAGCGGCAATGTCCCGCTCACCACCTCCTCGACTGGTCGGACTGGACCCGGTCGGGCAGGTAGTAGCCGAACTCCTCCTCGCTGAAGTCGGCGAGTCCGAGAACGTGCTCGAAGTTGCCCCGAGCTCTCGTCTTGCCCCAGGCCGGCACGATCCGGCCCATCGTCCGCTGCAACTTCGCCTTGGTCCGCAGCCACGGCAGAACCGAGAAGGCCCGCCTCGGCGGAAAGCGCAGCGTGTCGGCTAGCGGATCGCCGACCAACTCCCGCGACACGCTGAAGATGTACCGCGCCGCTCGTTGGCGCTTGACGGGGTCTGTGATGCCCACCACGACGGGAGCGCTGTTGATGATGCAGTGCGCCAATGCGATCGCGTCGTAGTCGGGAGGTGGTTCGCACGTAGAGGCCAACCGGAGCAGCCGCAGTCCGTCGGCCTGGTTGTGGAACAGGATCTCTTCGGGCACCCCCATGACCCAGGCCGTGTAGCACCAGACCTCCATGATTCCAGTGCGGTCGTCGTCATCCAGAGTCGCGCCTAGCATCTCCGCGAACTGGACCATCCGCGCGGAGAAACACGCGGAAGCCAGGGTCGTATGGGCCGCACTGATGGGGACGCCCCAGGCGTCGCGGTCCCATTCCTCCGCCTCCCGGAAGAGCCACCGCACCCGAGCATGAACGAGTCGGATCCGCAACGTCAGCTTCCAGCCGTCCCCGCCGGGCTCGATGCCGAGCGGCATGAATATGTCCAGGAGGTGCCGGATGTTCTGCCGCAACCGGCGAACGCCCTCGTCGATCATGCGCCCCGTGATGGAGAACGACTTGCTGATCATCGTGGCGAAGCCTTCCACGATAGCGCCGGCGACGAAGGCAGCGAGGACGTGGTCCGAGTTCCTGACGAAAGCCCAACACCCCTGCCTGGCCGCCGCCCGGTCGTACCACCTGGGCACCCGGGTTACTTCGTGGATGAACTCCTGCAGGCTCGGCGGCGCCGCGCGCAGAACCCCATCGTCGAGCTCCATCGCCCCGCCGATCAGGCGTGCGGCCTCGTGGTCGTCCAGGCTCCCGATGTCGCGCATCACGGCGTCGGCCAACGGATCGCCGACCCACATGTGAGCCGCGTACCGATCGGTCAGCACCGGGTGGATCGACCTGGCCTTCCGGTAGCCTTCTTCGTAGATTGACGGAACCCTCATCTCAGTCGGTCGCTTTTGCTCGCCCGACAAGTGCGGACGGTCGCCAAGCCGTTGCGTTCCGACTCCGACCCCGCAGTGCGAGCCGGTCCATTTTTTTTTGCTCGCGATAACTGCCGTTATCGCGAGCAAAGTACGTCTCCCGACCAGCAACGCACGCCATTCTACATATGCCGAACGCGATCCACAAGCCCGCCGCCTCCAGATGTAACCCACTGACACCGTGGGGGTTCTTCGGTTGGCGCCAAGCCTGTTCAGCCTGAAGGCGACACCCGGTCGCCGTGGATCGGAGTGCGACGTGCTCATATTTTTGCTCGCGATAACTGCCCGCGAGGTCTGAAGCGAAGCCCTTGAACGGCGGACGCACGTCCACGCCCGGCCGCCGGCGTCGGCGGCGTCACGGTTCGATTCCCCGGTCGGCTTGTCCGCCCTCAGCGCCGCTGCCGCTCGGCCAACTGCGCGGCGCCGCTGCGCCGCGCCAGCAGCCGCTCCCCGTAGCGCTGGACCATCCGCGCGCTCTTCCAACGCCCCGACTGGAGGATGGCCGGCAGTTCGATGCCGCAGGCGATCATGTCCTGGACCGCCCCGACGCGCGTGCTGTGCCCGCCCAGCGTGTCCACGATGTCGTCGTGAAGCCCCGCCCGTCGGGCCATCCGCTTGTAGATGCGCGGCACTTGGCTCGCGTCGAGCTGCTCGCCCATCGTGCCGTCCTTGCGCACCGAGCGGAACAGCCGCCCCGCGCCGACGCCGCTGCGGTGGAGCCACGCCTTGACCATCTGCACGGTGTCCCGCGCCAAGTAGAGCATCACGCCCATCCCCTCCCCGTCCGTCTTGCCCGAGCGCAGGAGCAGCGTCGCCGTTCCATCCATATCCTCAAGCAAGTCAGTCACTTCCAGCGATACCAGCTCGGACCGACGTAGCAGCGTGTCGTAGCCCACAGCCAGCAGCGCCCGGTTCCGGATGTCGATCAGGCGGTCCCCGGCGGCCTCCAGCAAGCGGTTCCGGAGCGGCCACGTGAGCCCCTGGACCTGCGCCTGTCGGCGTCCCCGGCGCCGGTGCATTCGCTGCAAGGCGAACCGGACCTTGGGGCTCTCCAGCGGGTTCGCCTGCCGTAGCGCCTTGTGCAGGGCGGCGATGCTGGATACGTAGCGGCGTACCGTGGCCGGGGTCTTGACGCCAGCCATCTCGTCGACGAAGGCGGCCACCGTGTCGGGGCTGGCGGGGAACGCCGCCGCGAAGTGCCGCCGGCACCACGCCTCGAATACCTGCACGTCGGCCCGCAGTGCGCGTTCCGTGTTGGGGCTGAACGCCCCTCTGGCCGCCTCGAAGTAGGCGGCCAGCGGTTCATCGACCGCTTGGTCGTGATCGTTGTGGAACGGGCGCTTGAACTCCCATGTCGCGTGTGAACCCAGCATCCGGCCGCCTCCCGGTTCAGTCGCAGAGACCGGGATTTTGCTCGCGATAACGGCAGTTATCGCGAGCAACACCGGACGCCGAAACCGCCGAAACCACCCCGTCGAGCCGGCTCCAGTCGCGCTAAGCGCGGCTGCACTTGCCCGTCTTCGTTAAGCGGGGCAGTCCCACCTTGCCGGCGAAATGCTAGCGCACCTGCGCACGTCCTTGCGCCCCCCAGATTGGGGGATTTCGGGCCCGCCCATCGAGGTCATGACCCTGAACGGCGCTCGAGTGCTGGGCGAGGACGCCCGGTTCGGCTCGGTCGAGGCCGGCAAGCTCGCCGACCTCATCGTCATCGACGGCGATCCGGTGCGCCGCCCGGCCGAGATCCGCAACGTGACGCTGGTCTTCAAGGAGGGCGTCGGCTACGACGCGCCCGCCCTCGCCGAGTCGGTGAAGGGCATCGTGGGCCTGCGGTGATCGGGCAGTCACCCGTGGTCCGACCGTCGGGGACCGGTCCTGTTTCCGGATATCGTCACGCGGTCGTGGGTGCGTGGCGACCGGTGAGCGCGGGCGGAGCTCAGGGGGCCTCCGGATCGGCTCGTTCCCGCAGAACGACCCGCTTGCCGCTCACGCCGTCGTCCGCCGACGGACGCGCTCGCGCAGGCGAGCGAATCGGGCTCCATCAGCCCCGGAGGCGGGTGGGGAATCCGCACCGTCGAGCAGCAGGTCCCGCAGGCGCTGACGATCACGGTCCCTGCGAATCAGCTCCCGAACGTACTCGCTCGACGTGCCGTAGCCGCGTGATGCGACCTGTTGGTCCACGAACGACTTCAGCGTATCCGGAAACGATACGTTCATCGTGCCCATGACTGAAAACCCTAGGGCAGTTTGACAATTTTTGGCAAGAGCGTCGCCGTCGCGTCCGTCCTGACGACCCCCTCCAGCTCCGGGTAGCGCGCCACCATCTCCCCGCGCCACGCGCCGGACACCTCCAGGCCGAGCTGGTGCTTGAGGGTGGCGGCGTTGGCCGCCGACTTCGCGGCGAAGTGGTTGTTCATGTAGAGGTAGAGCCGCTTCACGAGGCGGGCGGCGGCGTCCGCGGTGTCGCGGAAGGGGCGCAGCTCGTCGGCCGAGTAATGGTAGTCGTAGCGCTCCTCGGCGTGGTCGTGGCGCCACCACTTGCGGGCGTTCCGGCCGTGGAGCCGCATGTAGTAGAAGCTCTCGACGTTCGGCAGCCGGTTCTGGGCGATCGACAACCGGAACTTCGGCTCGTCGATCTGCACCCAGGCCGCGCCGAGGCCGTTCAGCAGGCGCAGCGTGCCGGCGACGTCGTCGCTCCAGCTGCGGTGCCGCAGCTCGACCGCCACGGGGCAGGGCAACAGCGCCTCGATGAGCCATGCGAGGTGGTCGTGGGCGGCGGTGTCGTTGCGGAAGCTGGCGGGGAACTGGGCGAGCAGGGCGCCGAGCTTGCCTGCCTCGTGGAGGGGGGCGATGGCCTCGCGAAACTGCTCGACGTCGCCACGGTCCACCTGCGGGTCGCGGCTGCCGGTGGCCGCCCTGAACATCTTCGGGTGGGTGAACTTCTGGTAGAGCTTGACCGAGAAGCAGAAGTCGTCGGGGGTCCGGGTGGCCCAGGCCTCGGTGACGGCGCGGCGGGGCACGCCGTAGAAGGTCGAGTTCACCTCGACGGTGTCGAAGTGCTCGGCGTAGTAGGCGAGCTCGTCGAATCCGGGCGGACGGTGGCGGCGTCCCCGCGGTGGATAGAAGACCCCGTCCCAGGCCCCGGCCCCGCCCGGGTAGTGCCACCCGCAGGTGCCGATGCGAATCCGGGGCCCGGTCATCGGGGCCATTGAGTTCGTCACCCCCACGCAGGCCCGCTTCGTTTCGACGAATCGCCGCCGGCGGCTTCCGTGGCCGTCCGACCTGCGAGTGGGCTGGGAGTCTTGCGCGGGATTCGGCGCCCCGCGGGAGGGGCACCGCCTTGCGGCGTCGACCCCTACCGCGAGTCTCCCCCCCCCGCCGCCTCGGCCGCCTGCCTCTCGAGGTTGCGGTTGATCTCGAGGATGTGACGGATGTCGTGGTTGCCCTCGTGGCACCCGTACTCGTACATCGGGCCCTCGGTGCGGACCATCGGCACCTCGCCGCTCCACGGGCTCGTCCAGGTCGTCGGGTCGGTGACCGTGAACTCGTAGCGGATGGTGTCCGCGTCGACCCGGGTGAAACGCTCCACGACGTGCCGGTGCTGGTTCGACCCCCGGTAGTTGCGCCGGGCAATGAAGTTCCCGGTCTCGACGACCAGCGTGTCCCCCTCCCAGCGGGCGCGCGGGTCGCCGCCGAACTGGCGAATCGCGTCGGGAATGCCCGGACCCCCGTCGAGGGCCATGATCCGCGGCGGGTTCGTCGCCAGCTCCGTGAACAGCACGAAGTGATCGGGGGTCTGAAAGATCTGATGGATGTCGTTGTAGGCCGGCGGCAGCAATGGCGGCCCCTCATGGGTCCAGACGACGCAGCGTTCCATCAGGGGGCGGGTCTCGTAGCCGTCGAACACGCGGCTCATCGCCGCCTCCGCCTCCACGCGGGCCGCGCCCTCCGGCGTCATCGGAGGAATCCTGCCGTTCGGCGGGTACGTGATGAGCGACGTGCGCCGGCTCGACAGGCCCTTCGGCACCGGCGTCCGCAGCCAGACCTGGTTGTCGTAGTGCACGTACGAGGCGTCGCGGTTCTCCTGGTAGAGCGCTTCCTCCCGCGCGTCCGGGTCCTCGATGGCGATGGCGTCGCGCCGCAGGGGGTCGACCCCCTCGGCCGTGAGCTGCTCCTGCAGCAGGGCCGCCTCCTCCTCCGACAGGAACTCCTGGTCGGCCAGCCGCTCGGGCCGCTCCAGCGGCGTGAACGTCTGGGTCGTCCAGTAGCCCTGCAGGTCCGGCTGCCCGTCCGGGAGCCGGGGCATCGTCCACGCCGCCGGTTCGGCAGCCTCCTGGCTCTGATTCTGCCCGGCGCCGGCGACCGGCGTCATTGCTCCGACCACGACGACCGTAACGAACGCGCCGAGAAGACGGTGGTGCATCCGACCCTCCCTAGTGTACGTTTGTCGATCAACCCGATTCTAGCGGCATGACGCGATGCCGTCACGCCGGGCGAGCGCGCCGGCTCAATCGTCGATGCCGCCCAGGCACAGGTACTTGATCTCGACGAAGTCGTCCATGCCGTACCTGGAGCCCTCGCGGCCGATGCCCGATTCCTTGACCCCGCCGAACGGGGCGACCTCGTTCGAGATGATCCCCTCGTTGACGCCCACGATGCCGTACTCCAGGCCCTCGGAGACGCGCCAGACGCGGCCGATGTCGCGGCTGTAGAAGTAGGCGGCGAGGCCGAACTCGGTGTCGTTGGCCATCCGGATCGCCTCCTCCTCGGTCGAGAAGCGGAACAGTGGGGCCAGCGGGCCGAACGTCTCCTCGCGGGCCACCGCCATCTCGGGGGTGACGCCGGTCAGCAGGGTCGGCTCGAAGAAGCTGCCGCCGAGCGCGTGGCGCCCGCCGCCGACGGCGACCGCCGCCCCCTTGCCGACCGCGTCGGCGATGTGCTCCTCGACCTTCTCGACCGCCCGCAGGTCGATGAGGGGGCCCTGTTGCGTCCCCGCCACGAGCCCGTTGCCGACCTTCAGTCCGGCCACCGCCTCGGCCATCTTCGCCGCGAAGGCGTCGTGGACGCCGTCCTGCACCAGCACCCGGTTGGCGCAGACGCAGGTCTGCCCGGCGTTGCGGTACTTCGAGGCCATCGCCCCCGCCACCGCGGCGTCGAGGTCCGCGTCGTCGAAGACGATGAACGGCGCGTTGCCGCCGAGCTCGAGGCTGACCTTCTTCACCGTCGAGGCACACTGCGACATCAGCAGCTTGCCGACCTCGGTGGAGCCGGTGAACGACAGCTTGCGGACCGTCGGGTTCGAGGTCAGCTCGGCCCCCATCGGCCGGGACGGGCCGGTGACGACGTTGACCACCCCCGGCGGCATCCCCGCGCGGTCGGCGAGCTCGGCCAGCGCGAGGGCCGAGAACGGCGTCTGCGAGGCGGGGCGGATGACGACGGGGCAGCCGGCGGCCAGGGCCGGGGCGCACTTGCGGGTGATCATCGCGGCGGGGAAGTTCCACGGCGTGATCGAGGCGACGACGCCGATGGGCTGCTTCAGCACCATGATGCGCCGGCCCGGCAGGGGGTGGTCGATGACGTCGCCGTAGACGCGCTTCGCCTCCTCGCCGAACCACTCGACGAACGACGCCGCGTAGGCGATCTCGCCGCGCGACTCGGCCAGGGGCTTGCCCTGCTCGGTCGTCATCAGGACGGCGAGGTCCTCCTGGTGCGCCATCATCAGCTCGAACCACCGGCGCATCAGCCGGGCGCGGTCCTTCGCGGGGCGCGAGCGCCATCCGCCCCACGCGGCGTCGGCGGCCTCGATGGCCTCGCGGGTCTCCTCGCGGCGGAGCGCGGGGACGGCGCCGACGACCGCGCCCGTGGCCGGGTTGTCGACCTCGATGACGTCACCGCTCCGCGCGTCGGTCCACGCGCCGTTCACGTAGCACTGCTGGCGAAAGAGGACGGGGTCGCGGAGGGCAATCTGCGTCTGGACTGTCATCTTGTTCCTTCTCCAGGCAATCGCAGGGTCGCGGCGAGGCGGCGGCCGGAGCGGATCGTGCCGGCGTGGGCTCGACCGGCACCCGCTCGGGTCTGCTCACAGGACCACGAGGTTGTCCGGGCGCGCCGTCCGCACCGAGTCCAGCGCGATCGTCTGGTCGAAGGTGACGAGACGCCCGCCGTGCCGCGCTGCCAACCCGAGCAGGTAGACATCGGTGAGCTGCCTCGGACCGTGGATTCGCGAGTGATCGAACAGTGTCTCGTCGAGAATCGAAACGTCGCCGCGCCAGTACTCGTGGTGTCCGGCGGATGTCGCGGCGGCGAGAAGCCCGATCGCCGTCTCGGTCGGGACGGGGCTCGGATAGCCCGGCTGGCTCAGGATACGGACGAAGCCGTTCTGGGTGACGGCGCAGGACGCCCAGCCGTGGCGCACCGCCTGCTCGAACCATCGCCGACCCTGCTCGTGCAGCACGTGATCGCGATCGAGGAGGGCCAGCAGGACGTTGATGTCGAGCAATGCTCGCAAGTCGGCCTCGCGGAATCAGTAGGGTCCGTCTTCGCGCAGCCGGTCGATCAGCTCGTTGGTGACGGCCTTGCCGCGCTTGGGCAACGGCCGGAATCCGTAGAAGCCGTCGTTCTCCGGGGTGGCGCCGATCGACGAACCCGCGTTCAGTCCCTTGCGGGCGAGCTCGGAGATCACGGTTCCGATGCTGGTTCCGTTCCGACGCGCCAGGTCCTTGGCGGCCAGGAGGATATCGTCGTCGACGGTAATCGTGGTGCGCATGCATCAGATGCTAGCACATCACCACAGCGGCCGAGGCCGGGGTCGGGCTCGACGGGAGCGTCAGTGGGTCAGCCCGTACAGCATGAAGTTGACGCCGATCTGGAAGCCGGCGTTCTCGGCCTCGATGGGGAGGAGGCCGCGGCCCGCCAGCCACCAGTACTCGCCGAGGTTGGTGTTGTAGGCGACGACGGCCATCATCCGGCCGTTGGGGTCGTTGTCCTCGAAGACGCCGAAGTACTCGGGCGTCATCCCCCTGAGGTGGTGGTTGAAGGGGTTGGGGGTGTCTATCTTGCCGACGCGGAAGAAGAGGTTGAAGATGGGGTGGCCGGCGTCGAGGGTCATGAGCTGGGCGCCGGGAAGCACGCGCCGGAGCTGGGCCTCGAAGTTCTCCCACTGCCGGGTCTCGAAGTCGTTGAAGATGACGAAGCCGCCCTTCAGCATGTAGGCGCGCAGCGAGGCGGCCTGCGCGTCGGTCATGATCCAGAACCCCGGCTCCCACATCATGGCGATGGGGTGCTTGAACAGCTCGGGGTCGTCGAGGGCGAGGGCGAGGCTGCCGTCGGTGCGTGCGTCGGCGGCGGTGTACTCGCCGACCACCGACATCATGTTGGCCTCGGCGTCGGGGAACTCGTGCAGCCAGAAGTTGACGCCCATCCCCTGGGGCCGCGTCCCGTAGGTGCCGCCCGTCCAGCGCAGGCGGACGAAGTGGAGGCGGCCGTCGTAGGGCAGGTCCGACCGTCCCCAGAGGCGGTAGCCGCGGAAGAACCCGAACTGCGCCGACGCCGCGACGGAGCCCGCCAGCACGGCCAGCGCCACCGTCGCCGCGAGTACTCTGCGCGCCGTGCTGCGCGTCGTCACGCTGTTTCCATTCCTCCGCGGATCGCCCGCGGCGCTGGATGAATCGGCTTCGCGGCCGCTCCCTACCTTCCGGCCTCGGCCTCCTTCTCGGCCGCGGCCGCCTGCCGCTCCAGGTTCCGGTAGATCTCGAGGATGTGCCGGATGTCGTGATTGCCCTCGTGGCAGGCGTACTCGTACATGGGCCCCTCGGTGGTGACCATCGGGATCTCCGCGCTCCACGGCCGCGCCCAGGTCGTCGGGTCGTCGACGGTGAACTCGTAGCGGATGCTGTCGGCGCCGGTGCGGGTGAACCGCTCGGTCACACGCAGGGCGGCCGACGACCCGCGGAAGCGGGTCTTGTCGGTGAAGTTGGCGCTCTCGACCACCAGCGTGTCGCCTTCCCACCGGCCCCGCGAGTCGCCGGGGATGAGCTGGATCGTCTCGGGCAGGGCCGGGCGCCCGTCGAGCGGAATGATGCGGGGCAGGCTGTTGTTCAGCTCGGTGAAGATCACGATGTGGTCGGGCGTCTGCAGAATCTGGTGGATGTCGTTGTAGGCCGGGGGCAGCATCGGGGGGCCGTTGTGGGGCCAGACGATGCAGCGCTCGGAGAGCGGCCGGGTCTCGTGCCCGGTGAACGGGTCGACCCCTCGCCGCGCCTCGGCCCGCGCCGCCGCCCGCGCCTCGGCCTCGGGGGTCGTGGGGGGGATGCGGCCGTCCGGCGGATCCGTGATCAGCGAGGTCCGCAGGGTCGACAGCCCCTTGGGGACCGGCGTCCGCAGCCAGAGCTCATTGTCGTAGTGGATGTAGCTGGGGTCGCGGTTGTCCTGGTACAGCCGCTGCTCCCGCTCCTCGGGGTCCTCGATGTTGATGACGTTCCCGGCCAGCGGATCGACCCCTTCCGCGGTGAGCTGGGCCTGCAGAGAGGCCCATTCCTCCTCGGAGTAGAACGCCTTGTCGCCCAAATGCCGGGGCCGTTCGAGCGGGGTGAACGTCTGCGTGGTCCAGAAGCCCTGCAGGTCGGGCTGGCCGTCGGGCAGGCGGGGCATCGTCCACGCCGGTACGGCATCGGTCTCGGCGGCCGGATCCTGCCCGACGGCCGAGCCGGGTTGCAGGACGAGTGCCGCGACGACCATGAACAGGAGTGGCGGTCCGAGACGACGATGGCCCATCTGAATTCCTCCCTGCCGGCCGGTCGAAAAGCCGAGTCGCGCCCATGATCGCCCAGGAAGTCCTGGTTCGCAACTCCCGTCCCGGGCATGCGCCGAGGAGGGGCGCGGGTCGTCAGTCGTGTCGAACAGATCGGGGGCCGGGCGGGACGATCATCCGACCTTGCCGGCCACTGTGCGCAGAGCGTAGGATGGGAATGATGAGCCTCGGAGTGATCGCGACCGTGCTGACGGGCATCGGCGTGCTCGTGGGAGTCTGGCGCCTGGTCGAAGGCGTGCGCCGGGATCTGACCGCGCAGATCGCCGCGGTGATCACAGGCATCGACGACATTCTCTTGGCGGATCGCGTTCAGAAGACCTCCTCCTGATTGCCGCCCGCGGAAGATCCCGGCGAACGCCGCGTGTGGCCCATGTCCCGAACGGAAGCGCATCCGGCGGCGGCTCTTGACGTCGCGGCGCACTGAGCCTACACTCGCCGCGAGGTCGTGTGCAGTCCGGCGAGCCCGTTGCGGGCATTCCGGCTCATGTGGCCAGCAGGAGGGCGAGATGGTCCGACCGGCGCGACTCGGTTCCGGCGCGTGCATCCTGCTGTCGCTCGCGGTCGCCGGCCTCGGGGCCGCCGCGCCAGCCGAGGCGTCCCCGCAGGCGCCCGGCGTCGCGAGCACGGAGCCCCGCCCCGTCGCTGAGGTCCCGTCTCCCGACCCGCGCGCTCTACTCGACGAGTACTGCGTCGTCTGTCACAACGCCCGTACCCGGACCGCGGGTCTGTTGCTCGACCGCGCCGATGTCCACCAGGTAGCGGCCGGGGCCGAGACCTGGGAAAAGGTGGTGCGCAAGCTGCGGAGCGGCGCGATGCCCCCGCCCGGGCGGCGCCGCCCCGACCCGCAGGTCCTCGACGCCTTCGTCTCGGGGCTCGAGGCCGAGCTCGACGCGGCCGCTGCCGCCAATCCGAACCCGGGCCGCCCGCCCGATCACCGGCTGAACCGGTTGGAGTACGGCAACGCGGTGCGGGACCTGCTCGATCTGGAGATCGACGTGGAGGCGCTGCTGCCTCCCGACGAGTCGGATCAGGGCTTTGACAACATCGCCGAGGTCCTGTCCATATCGCCGACCCTGCTCGGCCGCTATCTCTTCGCGGCCCGCCGCATCAGCCAGCTCGCGGTCGGCGACCCGTCGGCGGGGCCCGCGGTCGAGACGTTCCGCGTGTCGCGCGGGATGCGGCAGGACGAGCGGATGGGCGAGGACCTGCCCTACGGCACCCGCGGCGGCATCGCGGTGCGCCACTACTTCCCGCTCGACGGCGAGTACGTCGTCAGGATCCGCCTCGGGCGCAACTTCACCAATTCGCAGATACGCGCCATCGCCACCCGCGAGGAGATCGACGTCCTCCTCGACGGGGTGCGCATCGCCCGGCTGGAGATCGGCGGCCGGTGCACGACCCCGGGCGACGACGACCCCGCGTGCACGGGGTCGGGCATCTATCGCACGTCGCGCTACCAGCTCACGGCCGACGAGGCGCTCGAGGCGCGTTTCGAGGCGCCGGCCGGCATGCACACCCTCGGCGTCGCGTTCGTCCGCAAGAGCGTGCTCACCGAGGGCCCTCCGCCGACCCTGCTGCCGCCCCGGCACACCAGCTCGACCTACGAGGCGCCGCGCATGGACGTCGACTTCGTGCGGCTGGAGGGGCCGTTCAACCCCACCGGCCCCGGCGACACGGCGAGCCGGCGGCGGATCTTCGTGTGTCAGCCGGAGGGGGCGAACGCGGAGGCCGAGGCCGCCTGCGCGCGCGAGATCCTCGGCGGGCTCGCCCGGCGCGCGTACCGGCGACCGGTCACCGGCGCGGACGTCGACACATTGATGGCGTTCTACGATGCCGGCCGTGACGAGGGCGGCTTCGAGCGCGGCGTCCAGGAGGCGCTGGCCCGGCTGCTGGTGTCGCCGCAGTTCCTGTTCCGCGTCGAGCGCGACCCGGTGGATGTCGACGAGGGCGGCATCTACGCCATCAGCGACCTCGAGCTGGCGTCGCGGCTGTCGTTCTTCCTCTGGAGCAGCATTCCCGACGACGAGCTGCTCGACGCGGCGGAGAGCGGCGCCCTCCGCGAGCCCGGCGTGCTCGCCGCGCAGGTGAGCCGCATGCTCGCCGACCCGCGGGCCTCGGCGCTGGCCCGGAGCTTCGGCGGGCAGTGGCTGTTCATCCGCAACCTGCGGGCCATCGACCCCGACGCGAGCGCGTACCCCGAGTTCGACGACAACCTGCGCGAGGCGTTCGGGCGCGAGACCGAGCTGTTCCTCGAGCACCAGATCCGCGACGACCGGCCCCTCGTCGAGCTGCTGACGGCCGACCACACGTACCTGAACGAGCGGCTCGCGCGGTTCTACGGGGTTCCCAACGTCTACGGGGCGCACTTCCGGCGCGTGGGGATGCCCGACCCGCGTCGGGCCGGCCTGCTCGGACACGCGAGCATCCTGACGGTGACGTCGTACGCGACGCGGACCTCGCCGGTGGTGCGGGGCAAGTACCTCCTCGACAACATCCTCGGCGCGCCCCCGCCGCCCCCGCCGCCCAACGTGCCGGCCCTCGAGGAGACCGGGGCGGCCGGCGAGGGCGCGTCCATCCGCGAGCAGATGGAGCAGCACCGGCAGAGCCCGGCCTGCGCCTCGTGCCACCAGCGGATGGACCCGCTGGGCTTCGCGCTCGAGAACTTCGACGGCATCGGGCAGTGGCGAGACGACGACGGCGGGGCGCCGATAGACGCCTCGGGGGTGCTGCCCGACGGCACCGCTTTCAGCGGCCCCGGCGACTTCCGCGAGGCCCTGCTCGAGCGCCGCGGCGAGTTCGTGCGCACGGTCACCGAGAAGCTCCTGACCTATGCGCTCGGCCGCGCCGTCGGCGCCCCCGACATGCCCGCGGTGCGGCGGATTCTGAGCGAGTCGGCGTCCGACGACCACCGGTGGTCGTCGCTGATTCTCGGTATCGTGGAGAGCCAGCCGTTCCGGATGAGGATGGCGCAGGACGTGGCCGCGACGGCGGCGGTTGCGCCGTGAGTCGCGAGTTCCCGTAGTGCCGGGACCGGCGGGCCCGTGGCCGCTGGGGTTCGGCCGCAAGCATGCGATGAGGAGTGACTGATGTTCATCACCAAGAAGTGCCTGTCCCGCCGGACGGTGTTGCGGGGACTCGGGGCGAGCGTGGCGCTGCCCCTGCTCGACGGGATGGTGCCGGCCCTGCGGGCCACCCGGTTCACCGCGGCGCGACCGGTCAAGCGCCTCGGGGCGGTGTACGTGCCCAACGGCATGAGCATGCCCTACTGGGTGCCGTCGGCCGAGGGCAAGCTGGAGCTCACGCCCATCCTGACGCCCCTCGCCCCGGTGCAGGACCAGGTGCTGGTGCTCAGCGGCATGGCCAACGAGGAGGCCAAGCAGTGGCTGGACGAGGGTGACGGCGACCACTCGCGCTGCCAGGCCGCGTTCCTCACCGGGGCGCACGCGATGAAGGCGTCCGGGACCACGAACGCGACCCTCGAGGTCGGCGTGTCGATGGACCAGCTCGCGGCCCGCGACCTGCGCGAGGACACCCAGCTCGCCTCGCTCGAGCTCTCGCTCGAGGCCAACGACCTCGCCGGGCAGTGCGAGGACGGCTACGGCTGCGCCTACAGCGCGACCCTCGCGTGGAGCGACAAGAACACCCCGCTGCCGATGGAGACCAACCCCCGCGCGGTGTTCGAGCACCTCTTCGGGGCCGTCGGTACCACCGAGACCGAGGCGCGGATGCGGGCCCTGCGCCGCGACCGCAGCATCCTCGACTCGGTCAGCGCCGAGATCACCGACCTGCAGCGGCAGCTCGGCCGCGGCGACCGCTCGAAGCTCGCCGGCTATCTCGACTCGGTGCGCGACATCGAGCGCCGCATCCAGATCGCCGAGAGCCAGAGCGACCGCGAGCTGCCCGACGTGGTGCAGCCGGCCGGCGTCCCCGCCCGCCTCGAGGAGTACGCGGACCTCATGTTCGACCTGATGCTGGTGGCGTTCCAGGCCGACCTGACGCGGGTCTCGACGTACCTCGTGGGCCGCGAGAAGAGCGTGCGCACGTTCCCCGAGATCGGGGTCGCCGACCCGCACCACCCGACGTCGCACCACCGGCAGCGGCCCGAGCAGCTCGCGAAGCTGTCGAAGATCAACACGTTCCACATGCAGATGTTCGCGCGCTTCCTCGAGAAGATGGCCGCGACCCAGGACGGCGACGGCTCGCTGCTCGATCACTCGGCGGTCATCTACGGCGCGGGCATGGGGAACAGCAACGCGCACGATCCCCTCGACCTGCCCATCGTCCTCGCCGGCGGCGGGGGCGGCACCATCAAGGGCGGGCGGCACGTGCGGCTGCCGGAGGCGACGCCGCTGGCCAACATGCACCTGACGGTTCTCGGCAAGATGGGGATCCCGGCCGAGCGGCTTGGCGACGCGACCGGCGACCTGCCGATCGTGTCCGGCGTGTAGGAGTCTGCGCCGTAGAACCGCGCGGACTCCCGCAGGGTTGGTTGGGCGCCCACGGAGCCGAAGGCGGCGATGGGCGGGCCAGGCCCCGCGCGGGTCGACTGCGCTACTGAGAGACAGCCGCGGCGCGGGCCGGGGCGGATTCGCCGGAGGACGTGACGATGCGCATCAACAGCAGATCGGTTATCGGCGTCGGCCTCGGCCTGCTCGTCGCGGCCCCCCTCGCCGCCGCCCCCGCCGATGATCTCTCCCTCGTCGAGGCGGCCCGGCAGCAGCACACGGCGGCAGTGCGCACGTTGCTGGCGGATGGTGCGTCGGTGAACGCGAGCCGCCCGGACGGTGTCACCGCCCTTCACTGGGCGGCCCAGTGGGACGACGCCGAGATCGCCGGCCTGCTGATCGCGGCCGGCGCGGACGTCGACCGCGCCGACCAGTACGGCGTGACCCCCCTCACCCTCGCCTGCACGAACGCCAGCTCGAAGATGGTCGGGCGGCTGCTGGCGGCCGGCGCCGATGCCGGCGCCGCGCAGGCGAACGGCGAGACGGCGCTGATGACCTGCGCGCGCAGCGGGGTGCGGGACACCGTCGACCGCCTCGTCGCGGACGGCGCCGACGTGAACGCCAGCGAGCACTACCACCGCCAGACCGCGCTGATGTGGGCGGCCTGGGAGGGGCACATCGACGTCGTCGAGGCGCTGATCGAGCACGGTGCCGACGTCGACGCCCGGACCACCACCGGCTACACGGCCCTCCTCCTCGCGGCGCGGGACAGCCATGTGGCGGTGACCCGGGCCCTGCTCGACGCCGGCGCTGACGTGAACGCGGTGTCCAACAACTGGACGAGCGCGCTGATCGTCGCCACCATCCGCGGCCACGTCGACTACGTCGAGCTCCTCCTGAGCCGCGGCGCCGACCCCAACGTCGGTCCCGGGTACACCCCCCTGCACTGGGCGGCGGGCGAGTGGGACACCGAGCTGAACGACCTCTCGAACGGGGTGGCCGAGGGCAACCAGTGGAGCATCTTCGGCGGCATGCACGCCCCCGACCGGCTGCGCACCGTCCGCGCCCTGCTCGACCACGGGGCCGATCCCGACGCCCGCACCAACGGCACCCCCGGCTTCGGCATCAAGGTGAAGGGCCACCTCGGCAACCTCACCGAGGGGACGCCGTTCCTCATCGCGGCGCGCGCGAACGACACCGCGGTCATGCGCCTGCTCCTCGAGCACGGCGCCGACCCCTTCATTCCCACCCGCAACGGCACCACCCCGCTCATGATGGCGGCGGGGGTGGGGCACGAGCCGGGCATCACCCGGTCGCCCGAGCACGAGGCCCTCGAGGCGGTCCACCTGCTGGTGGAACTCGGCGCCGACGTCAACGCCGCCAACGAGGCCGGCGACACCGCGCTGCACGGGGCCGCCTGGCGCGAGCGCGCCGACACGATCGTGCAGTTCCTGGTCGACCGCGGCGCCGACGTCAACGCCAAGAACCACCGGGGCTGGACCCCGCTCGTCATCGCCGAGGGCGTCCACACCGGCGGCAACTTCATCAAGTCGGACACCACCGCGGCCCTCCTCCGCAAGCTGGGGGCCGAGCCCAGTCCCCCGGACATCTCGCGCGAGCCGGACGCGCGGTAGGGG
The DNA here is from genome assembly GCA_965207615.1 of Vicinamibacterales bacterium. Taxonomy (GTDB): domain Bacteria; phylum Acidobacteriota; class Vicinamibacteria; order Vicinamibacterales; family UBA8438; genus JAJEEA01. The sequence continues at coordinate 2,853,735 of CBDBMZ010000003.1, read as the reverse complement.
TCTGCGCCGTGGAACGGCGCAGACTCCTGGAGGGTCGGTCGGGGCGCCAGGCTGAGGCCGCGGCGCGGCCTCGCGGTCGCGTTCGGCGACGATTGGCGGGCCGGGAGGCGCGCCGGTCAAGCCAGCGTTTCGCGAAGCCACGCCATCAGTGCGTCGGCCGCCCGGGGCCAGCCCGGGTCCAGCATCAGGTCGTGCGCGATGTCCGGCAGGATGCGCGACTCGGCGCCGTAGGCGTCGGCCGTGCGCATGACTTCTTCCGGCGGGATGATGTAGTCGCGCGCCGCGCCCAGCACCAGCATTGGGGTGCGGTGGAGGCGCGTGGGGTCGGGCCGCATCCAGCTCAGCTCGAGAACCGCGCGAATCGACTCTCGCCCGAGCCGCGCCGCGTGGCGTCGCAGATCCTCCTCTTCCAGCTCGGGCGAGAAGAGGAACTTGCGGGCGCGCGCCGGCGTGGAGAACATCTTGCCGGCCTCCAGGGTCAGCAGCATCTACACCGTCAGCCACGGGTTGTCGACGGACAGCCGCGCCCACTGGCGGGGCATCCCGCCGGGCGGCGCCGGGGCCAGGAGCGCCGCCGCCGGCGGACGTCGCCGCGACAGGTACTGGGCCGCGACCATGCCGCCCATGGAGTGTCCGACGACCACCGGCTCCCGCGGCAAGCCCGCCGCCACGTGCTCGACGTCGTCCACGTAGTCGGCGACCGACGTCCACCGCAGCCGCTCGCGGCCGCCGCTCCCGCCGTGGCCGCGGAGGCTCAACGCGTATGCGTCGAAGCCCCGCCCGGCGAAGAAGCCCAGGAAGTGGTCGGCCCAGCACCACGCCCCGTGCGCCGCGCCGTGCACGAACAGCAGTGGCGGATGCGGGGACGTGCCGCCGCTCTTCCGTGCAACGACCTCCAGCTCATGCGCCATCGGAGAATCACCTGCCGACAGTGTCAGGCGGGGAGCGTGCAGCCCGCGGGCCGCAGAGCGGGCCACCCTGATGCAACCGGGCGACGCTCGCGGGAGATCCGGCTCTTGGGCTGACTCGGTCGCCGGGCCATGGTTGCAACGCGCCCCTGTCGGTGACCACGGGGCACCGGTTCGCAGACGGCCCGCGTACCCCGGTAGTCCCGCGTCGACCCGACCGGGCTCTTCCCCAGGCGCCGTTCAGGGGAGCGCTTCGAGGTGCCGCGCGAAGCGCTCGTTGAAGAGCGCCCCGGTTCGCCGCGCGCGCAGTTGCCGGACCACCTGCGGCCCCGGCATGCCCAACCGGTTGAGGATCAGGCCGGCCATCAGCGCGGAGCGGTTGAAACCCATCCCGCAGTGAGACAGCACGCGGTGCCCCCGGGCGACGAGGCCGGCGCCGAGGGCGGCGACGGCGTCGAGCTTCTCCAGGTCGGGCAGGTCCTCGTCGAGGATGGGGAAGTAGACGTAGAGGATCTGGTTGGGCACGGTCGGCACCCCGATGTCGAGGCCGCCCTCCAGGTCGATGACGGTGTCGATGCCGCGCGACGAGACCGCGTCCCAGTCGTGGATGACGGGCGAGATGAACAGCCGACCGGCGTCGTCCACCTGGGTCACCTCGTACAGATCCGGCGGCAGCCCGTCCTCCGGGCCGTTCGGACGATTACGGGTCACGCTGCCGTTCGCCATCCGCACAGCATACCGCGTCCCGGGCAGGCGGCCGCCGGACCGCGGCAGAGCACGGCGGATGCCGCCATCGCGGTGATGCCCTGACTTGACATCTATATAAAAATTGTCATAGATATGGCCTGAACAATCGGCACTCATGAGCCTCGATCACATCCTGCTGGGCATGCTCGGCACGCCGGCGAGCGGTTACGACATCAAGCGCGACTTCAGCGAAGGTACCCGTCACTTCTGGTCGGCCGAGCTGAGCCAGATCTATCCGGCCCTGAGGAAGCTGGAGGAGCGCGGCTGGCTGAAGAGCCGCCTGGAACCGCCGGCCAGGGGGCCGCGGCGCCGCGTCTACCACCGGACGGCCGAGGGGCGCGCGGAGCTGATGCGCTGGCTCGCCCGCGGCCCGGAGATGGGCACCCAGCGATTCGCCTACGTCGCCCAGCTCTGCTTCATGCACGAGCTCGACGATCTGGAGGCGACCAGCGACTTCATGGTGGAGCTGAGGTCCCGGCTGCGCGAGCTCCTGGCCCTCCTGGAGCAGGCGGAATCGGAGAGCGCGGGGACCGGCGGCGCGCGCCTCGACGCGTTGAACGCCGAGGACTTCCACGTCTACCTGGCCGTGCGCATGGGGGTCCGCTCGGTGCGGTCCAAGGTCGCCTGGTGCGACGAGGCGTTGGCCCACATCGCGCGGCGGCGGCGACTCCGCGCCGCCGGCGCCGGGGACGGAACGCGGAAGGCGAAGGAGCTGCACCGTGGCTGACACGATTCACGACCTGATGCGCGTGCTGCACATCTCGACCGGGTTCGTGGGCCTGGCCGCCTTCTGGATCCCGGCCGTCGCGCGAAAAGGGGGACGCCTGCACGTCGCTGCCGGCCGGGTGTTCGGCGGCTGCGCCTACGTCGTCGCGCTGACCGCCCTGGGCTCGACCTCGTGGGCGCTCCTGCACCCATCGAGCTGGGCGGGGGAACCGGTCAGCCTCGGCGAGATTCCGCCCGATCAGATCATGTTCGTCGCCATCCTCGGTTTCCTCGGCCTTCTGCTGCTCGGCGGCGTCGAGACCGGCGTGCGGGCGATGCGGACGCGCCGCCAGCCGGAACGGTTCGTGGGACGGCGCCTGCGCCTCCTCAGCCTGGCCCAGGGCGCGGCCGGCCTGGCGCTGTGCGTGTTCGGCCTCTACCACGTCGCGCGAAGCGGCGGCGGCCTCTTCTGGATCCCGGTGGCGCTGGGCGGCGCCGGCTTCGCCGGCTACTTCGAGGATCGCCGGTTCCTCGCCAATCCCCGACCCACGCCGATGGCGTGGTGGTACACGCACATGGGAGGCATGATCGGGTCCGGCATCGCCTTCCACACCGCGTTCCTGGTCTTCGGCGGGCAGCGTCTGTGGGGCGGGGCCCTCATGCACGGCGCGTGGTCGTTCCTGCCGTGGATTCTGCCTTCCGCGCTCGGGTTGCCGGCGCTGCATCTCTGGACGCGCTACTACAAGCGGAGGTTCGGAGAGTTGCCGGAGCAGATCGTGCAGGGATCGACGGCGCGGGCAGACTGAGCAGGTCGGGACACGCCGGCACGCCGTGAGTCGCCCTTCTCCGCCGGGGCCGGGAGCGCCGCCGGTAGGGGGCGGACCGCGCTGCTCGAGCATGGCCCCGTCGGCGACCGGCGCGGGGGCTCCCCCCGGCGGTGGTATCGTAGGGCATGGCCGGCCGTGACGTCCTGGCGCGGACGTGGCACGACCAGGCGCGGGCGGATCTATCGGCGGCGGAGGACAGCACCGCCACCGGGCATCACGAATGGGCCTGCTTCCAGGCGCAGCAGGCGGGCGACAAGGCGCTGAAGGCGTTTCTCTACGCCCACGGGCGGACGAGCGTCATCACGCACAGCCTCCGCCGCCTCGCCAGAGAGGCCGCCGCGATCGACGCCGCCTTCGCGGGCCTCGACGAGGCCGCGCGATTGCTGGACCAGCACTACATCCCGACGCGCTATCCCAACGGACTCGACACCGAGACGGCGCCGGCGGCCTACTACGAAGAGAGCGATGCCGAGCAATGCCTGCGGTCTGCTCGCTTGATCCTCGCGCGCGTCAGCACGTCCTTCGCGAGCTGAGACGGCTCGCGGCCGGTCTGCGCCGCGATTTCCCGATCGCGTCGGTCTACGTCTTCGGCTCGTTCGCCCGGGAGGCGGAGCACGAAGGCAGCGACATCGACCTGCTCGTCGTCGGAGACCTGCCCGGGCGCGTCTTCGACCAGGTCGGCGAGGTGCTGAGGCGGACCACCCTGCCCGTCGAGCCGATCGTCGTCAGTGAGGCGACGTTCGAGCGGCGGCGGCAGGCGCATCCTCTGTTCGGCGCGATAGCCGCCGAGGGGCTGCGTCTCGTCTGACGCCGTCGACCCTTGCGCCAGGGGCCGCGGCCGGTTGCCGTTCAGGCGATGGCCCGGTCGTCTTGCCCCGGCCGGGGACCCGCTCTGTCGGCTCCGCTCGCCGACCGACGATCCGCCAGGGGGCGCTTCCGGGGAGTCTGCGCTTCCAGGGAGGCGGCTCCGTCATCCACCGAGCCGTCGCACGAAGGCCGCGACCGCCTCTCCAATCTCGTGCGGCGAGTCCTCCTGGACGAAGTGCCGCCCGCGGACGGTGACTTCCTTCTGGTTCTTCCAGCCGCGGCAGAACTCGCGCTGCGCCCCCGTCAGGATCGCCCCCGGGTCGGCGTTGATGAACAGCTTGGGGAGGTCGTTCGTGCTCATCCATTCCGCGTAGTTCCCGACGATGGCCGTCACGTCCGGGGGCTCGCCCTCGATGGGGATCTCGCGCGGCCACGTCAGGGTGGGCCGGCGCGACTCGCCGGGCTCGGTGAAGGGAGCCCGGTAGACGGCCATCTCCGCCTCGGTGAGCTGCCGGAGGACCGAGCCGGGCAGGACCCGCTCGACGAAGACGTTGTTCTCGAGGACCATCCCCTCGCCGGCCTCCGAGCGGAACCCCTGGAAGACGCGGCGCGCCGCCTCGGGCCACTCGGCCCACGTCACGGGCCGGACCAGCGCCTCCATGTAGGCGATGCCCCGGGTCGCGCGCCGGTGCCGGTTGGCCCAGTCGAACCCGAGGGCCGACCCCCAGTCGTGCACCACCCAGGCGACGTCGGACGAGACACCCAGGGCGGCGAGGGCGGCGTCGAGGAACTCCCGGTGTTCGACGAAGCGGTACCGACCCGGCCCCGGGTCGTCCAGCTTGTCGGAATCGCCCATGCCGATCAGGTCGAGGGCGATGCAGCGCCCCAGCGGGGCCACGTGGGGTATGACGTTGCGCCAGAGATACGACGAGGTCGGGTTGCCGTGCAGGAAGACGACGGGGTCGCCCCGGCCCGCCTCGACGTAGGCCATGCGCTTGCCGATCACCTCGACGGTCCGCTTCGGCGGAGGCGTATCCGGGATCATGGCTCGATCCTAGCAGCCTGTGTCGCAGCCCCGCGCTGCCCGCGTGCCGGGGGCGCCAGCGTATCGGCGCGGGCGCCGGGGGACCGGAAGGGCCCCCGCGGGCAAGGACCCGTGCCTGACAAGCGGGAGCAGGGCGCAACTTGGGGCATGTGGGCAATCGCGCGCGGCAAGCAGTCCGCCCGAACGACGCAGGCAGGCCGCCCACCCGCGGCGGCTGCGGGCGTTCCGGGAGCATCGATGCCCTGTCGGGCGGCGTCGACCGGGGACTCCAGGCTGGACAACCTGCGCCTGCGCGGCTAAACTAGGCGGCTACAGCGGTGAACGCTTCGGGCGATTCGTGCGTCCGCCCGCGCGGCGATTCGGGACTCATGGAGGTGAGGGGAATGAGAAGCGCCAGATTCGTGCTCGGCTGTCTGGCGGCAGCAGCGGTGATGGTCCCGGCCCTGGCCGCGGCCGAGGCGCCGGAGAACCCGACGTTCCACAAGGACATCGAGCCGATCCTGCAGCGTTCCTGCCAGGTGTGCCACCGGCCGAACAACATGGCCCCGATGTCGCTGATGACCTACCAGGAGACCCGGCCGTGGGCCCGGTCCATCCGCGCCAAGGTCGAGGCGCGCGAGATGCCCCCGTGGCACATCGACCCCAAGGTCGGCGTGCAGAGCTTCAAGGACGACAAGTCGCTGAGCGACGACGAGATCCTGACCGTCGGCAACTGGGTGCAGAACGGGGCGCCGCGGGGCAACCCCGAGGACGCGCCGGCCCCGGTCGAGTTCCAGGAGTTCGGGGCCTGGACCATCGAGCCCGACGTCATCGTGACCTCGCCGCCGCACACGGTTCCCGCCGAGGCGGGCGACTGGTGGGGCGACTACATCGTGCCGTCGGGCATTCCCGACGACCGCTACATCAAGGCCATCCAGACCAGGGCCGGCGATCTGCGGGTCGTGCACCACGCGCTGACCTACGCGGTGACCGACCCCGACGCGCTGCTCAACGACAGCTCCGAGGACGCGTTCCTCAACGAGTACGCCGTCGGCAAGAACGCCGACGTGTACCCGGACGGCACGGGCCGGCTCTTCCCGGGTGACGCGCGGGTGCGCTTCAGCTTCCACTACCACTCGGTGGGCGAGGAAGTGACCGACCAGACGGACCTCGGGTTCGTGCTGTACCCCGAGGGCTACGAGCCGGGGCACGTCCTCTACTCGCGGCAGCTCGGGCAGGCCGGCGAGCTCGACATCCCGGCCGGCCAGGTGACCCGCCACGACGGCTACCAGAAGATGTACCTCCCCGGAAAGCTCACCGGCTTCCAGCCCCACATGCACTTCCTGGGGACCCGGCAGTGCCTGGAGCTGATCTATCCGAACGGGTCGACGGAGATGGTCAACTGCGCCAACTTCGACTTCAACTGGCACATCGTCTACAACTACGAGGACGCCGCGCAGCCGGTGTACCCAGCGGGTACGACCCTGCACGTGATCAGCTATCACGACAACACGCAGGCGAACCGCGGCAACCACGACCCGAAGAACTGGACCGGCGGGGGCAGCCGCACCGTCGACGAGATGGCCTTCGCCTGGATCAGCTGGCACGACCTCTCCGAGGAGGAGTACGCGGCCGAGCTGGAGGCGAGGGCGAACGCCGACAACGACTAGCCGCGGCCGGTTTCGCGTTCAGCTAGAACCATGCCCTCTGCGGGGGCCGCCGCGGCTCCCGCAGGGGGTTTTTTTCAGCAGCAGAAGGGGAAGCGGAAAGTGACGATGCAGTTTCTCGGTCGACGGGCCGCGCGGCGATGGCTTGCCGGTGGCCTGGGGGCGGTGATGGTGCTGGCGGCGGCCGTGGACGCGTCGGCGCAGGTCAGCCGCCGGGACGTGCCCATCGTGGCCCAGCCCCAGCAGCGCTTCAACTCGGGACAGGACATCCAGCCCATCTTCGAGGGGTGGACCCGGAACGAGGACGGGAGCTACCAGTTCCACTACGGCTATCTCAACCGCAACTACCGCGAGCGTCCCAACGTGCCGGTGGGCGAGGACAACTTCTTCTCGCCGGGCGAGCCCGATCGCGGCCAGCCCACCTACTTCTATCCCCGCACCAACCGCTACCAGTTCGACGTGCACGTGCCCGCGGACTTCCCCCGCGACGCCGAGCTGATCTGGGAGGTGACCCGGCAGGGGAGCACGCAGCGGGCCTACGGGTGGCTGCAGCCCGAGTGGGAGATCGACGTCAACACCATCACGTCGAACGCCCGGACGCAGTTCGGTCGCGGCGTGGACGAGCTGTACACGAACATCCACCCGGTGGTCAGCGTCGAGGCGAGCCACGACACGGTCGCGGTGGGGACTCCGGTGACCCTCACCGCCCGGGTGACCGACGACGATCTGCCGAGGCCCGTCGCCGAGCGCGACGACAGCATCCCGCGTCGCCGACGCGACCCGACCCTGGTGCCGCCGCCCGGCGCGCCGCAGATTCCCGACAACATCCCCAGCTATTCCCGCCCGACCCCGACCCGGAACCACATCTCGGTGCTGTGGGCGGTGTACCGCGGGCCGGCGGACGGCGAGTTCGAGCCGTACGGCTATCAGGAGTGGGTAGAGGGGATGGACGGCGACGGCTGGACCTCGGCCACATTCGAGACCACCGTCACCCTGGACGAGCCGGGCGACTACATGCTGCGCGCCTTCGTCAGCGACGCCATGCTCATCTCGCACGCCGAGGTCGAGGTCACGGTAACGGCGGCGGAGCAATAGTTCGCGCCGTTGGAACGGCGCGGCTGCTGACGGATTGGGCCGGGCGGCCAGCGCCCCGCCGGGCGCGCGCAGATGGTTCGCGCCACCAGGATCGCCGCCCCGGCAGAGGCGCTGACCGCGCGAGGGTGCGGCTCCGGGGCGCTGCTTTCCCGAAGGATCGGGCCGGTCGGGCGCTGACCGGCGCGCCGTCCGGGCCAGACCGCGAACACGGGCGGGCGGAGCGTTGGCGGCAACGCTCCGCTATTCGATGCGCCGGGTGGCGTGGGCGGTCAGGAACACCGCGGTCGCCAGGCACGCCGCGCCCACCGGTACCGCCGCGATGCCCAGTCCCGGGTCCCCCCCGTAGAGCTGGACTCCCCCCGCGAAGAACCCGCCCGGCAGCAGCACGCTCGCCCCCACGAGGCACCGCGACGCCACCCGCAGATTCCCGTCCTCGAGCTCCGGGAACGCGCGCAGGCACAGCGCCCAGGCGACGTGGACGAGACCGAGCAGGGCGCCGTGGGCGTGGGCCAGGGTCCACATGAGCCGCCGCGCCTCGTTGGTGACGTCCAGGTAGAAGCCCGCCTTGAACCCGTGCAGCAGCTCGAGGACGAAGCCGACGGAGAGAAAGACCAGCAGCGACCACCAGCCGAAGCGGAGGTGGCGGACCGGGTAGTCGACGTCGCGGCGGGGTTGCTGAGCCACTACTCTCGGAGAAAGAGGGGCCGCCGGTCGCGCGCGTCGAACAGCCGCCGCATGGCGTCGACCCGCAACTCGCCGCGCGGGTCCACCAGCAGCTCCGGCTCGCGCCGCAGGCGGGAGGCGGGCGAAGCGCGCCATTCCCGGAGCACGCGCACCGCGGTGTCGACGCGCGCCTGCCGCGGACCCACGAAGTCGTAGTCGAGGTTCGCGTAGCCGGGCAGGCTGCGCAGCGAGCGGGCGGCGATGAACCGCACCGCGTCGTAGGGGTCGCCGAGGGCCTCGCCGAGGTGAGGCACCATCCAGGTCGTCCCCGACGCCTCCTGGGCCGGCCCCCAGCCCATGCTCCAGGCGGTGAGGGCGCGCAGGCCCGCGTTGCCGGCCAGCATCCACCTCAGCCCCGCCGCCACGGTGCGGTCGCCGTCCCGCAGCGGCGGGGCGGGAACGTCGTACCAGTCCTCGAGCGCCTCCGCCGTCCAGGCCAGGGTCTTGTCGAGATGACAGAGATTGCAGGCGTTGGGCCGCCCCAGCGCCGCCGTCTCCGCCGCCGACGGGCTGCCCACCGTATGGCTGCGTATCGCCTTGAGCAGCCCGTAGCTGGTGTAGGGCATGTGGCAGTTGTAGCACCGGCTGCCCGCCGACTCGGGGGCGTGCCGGGTATGGGCGGCAGGGTCCGCGCGCAGCGGTTCGTGGCACTGCAGGCACGCCTCGTCGCCGTCCATGCCCGCCGACACCTGGTGGGTGTCGGCCCACTCGGCGACGGTCCGCGGGTCGTCGCCGGTCTTGTGCATGGCGTGGCACGAGAAGCAGCTCAGGGTGCGCTCCGGCTCCTCGGCGTCGCGGAAGCACGGCGAGTCGAGCAGCCCGTTGTACTCGCGCCCCGAGACCCGGATGGTGCCGTCAGGCCAGAACGAGCCCCGGACGAAGTCGGGGTCGGCGGCGACCAGCGCCCGGATGTCCTCCGAGGTGCGGTCGGCGGCGGGCTGGACGACGAACCGCGTGTCGCGCAGCTCGTCGCCGGGGCGGTAGGGCAGCCCCTCGCGGCTAGCCCGCCGCTCGTCCTCGGGGTCGTAGTACTCCCACACGCTGTGGCACTGCCCGCAGACCTGCGACGACCGCACCGGGTCGAGGGTGGCCGGCTGCACGATGGTCGGGTCGCCGGTTCCCGCGAGGTGGCGCCCGTAGCGCCGCAGGGGGTTACGGTTGGCCTCGACGTGGGCCTCTGCGGGCCCGTGGCACGACTCGCAGGCGATGCCGAACTCGGCGACGGTGGTGTCGACCGCCTGCTCGGCGAACGGCACCGAGCGGTACGGGGTGTCGAAGGCGGTTCGGCCCAGGGTCGTGTGGCACACGATGCACACCGCGTTCCAGTGGCCGTCGAGCATCGCCAGCGACTGCCCCGGCGGGTGCAGGACGAGCGAGCTGCGCGGCACCCACTTCTCTTCGTCGAGCAGATACGCCCCCGGCAGGACGTTCAGCCCCCGGTCGTGCCCGGTGGCGTACCAGTAGACGTTCTGGTGATGCGACCCCGTCATGAGGGCCACGCGCCGCCGGATGCGGGGACGCTCGGCGTCCGGTCCCTCCCAGCCGGGATCGTCGAACTCCGCCCACAGCTCGTCTCCCTCGCGCTCGAGCTGCATCGGGCTGCCATGCACCGCGTCGACCCGCACGCCGTCGAAGTCGGCGCTCGCCGTGTCGGGGGTGGCGAGCTGGGTCATCGTGCGGTGGTACGACCCGTGCCAGCTCTCGTACTCGGCGGGGTGGCAGGCGCGGCAGGTGTCCGACGATACGTAGCCGTCGGCGGTCGCCTCGATCGGTCGATCGAGGACCTCCGATTCCGGGATCGGCCGCCCGGCGGTGAGGGCCACGGTGATCCCGAGGCCGATCGACGCGAAGAGGATCAGGAACGCGGGGGCGTAGCGGAGCGGGGATGAGGACGGTGACCCCCGAGCGGCCTGTCCCCCCGGCGGCGCCGGGTCCGACGGGGTCCGCGGGCGGGAGGATCGAGGCATCGGAACAGGAGCGAGTCAGCGCCCGGGCGATTCGGCTCGGGGCCGGTCCACCCGGACGCTGAAGAGAGCGCGACGGCGGCTCTAGTTGGTGGCGAAGCAGTAGAAGTAGCCGTTGCCCCCCGTCGCCTGCAGGTTCGCCTGGCTGCAGCCGCGCGAGCCGTGGGCCGAGTTCCACGAGTTGGGGTTCGCGCCCCCGCCGGTGCGGTCGAAGTGGCCGACCATGGCGCTGCCCTCGCCGTCGGCGTTCGACATCCAGTTGCCGCAGGTGGTGTCGCCGTCGCTCATGACGGCGGTGCCGTCGAGGTACGACCCGGTCAGGATGTCGTGCTGGTTCGGGCTGTCGCCCCGGCCGGGGGTCATCCCGCCCTGCTCGTTGAGCACGGTCTCCTTGGTCAGGTTGTTCTCGTAGTGCAGCGTGTCGAGGTCCCGCGCCACGACCACGCCGGCGTGGTTCTGCCAGGGACCGGTGCCGATGCGGTCGCGGGCGTCGACCCCGCCCTCGCCAGTGGTGCTGAGATACGCCCGCCACATCTTGTCGCCGGCCCCCACCGCCGCGGCCAGCGACTGGCAGTGGGCGTCGGCCCCCGCGAGGCCGCCGAGGTTGGCGCCGTCGCCGGGGCCGGCGCTGGTCAGGAAGAAGGTCATGTCGGCGACCTGCTCCTCCGCGGGGGAGGCGGTCGCGAAGCCCACGAGCAGGGCGGCGCCGAGCAGCAGCATCTTCTTCATTTCTTGCTCTCCTTCTCGTCCGCGGGAGATCCCGGCGACACATGTACGACGTATCGGCCGATTATAGCGCGGGCCGGCGGGCGTATTCGGGGGCGGTCGATGCCTTCTGAAGGGCAGCGGCCGGTCGGCGGGTCGGAGGCTGGTTCACCGGCGAGGGGGCACGACAGGATAGTGGCGACGCCGAGAAACACACCGGAATGGTCAGCCTGACCACTGTCGGGGGGCGCCTCGCATGCGCCCCGGATGCCGGCCGGCGCACGGCCTGCGTATACTGTCTGCCCGGCGGTCCGCGTCGTGGCACGGACGGACGCCTGTCGTCAGGATGAGGTGAGATCATGCCGAGGAGCATTCCGACAATGTCCCGCGTCGGGGCGGCTGCCCTGCTGCTCGCGGCCGGGGCCGCCGCCGTCGAGGCCCAGTCAGCGGGCCAGATCATGCGCCAGGCCGAGGCCGACTTCCTGGCCGGCCGCATCGAGGAGTCGGTGGCGGGCTTCGACCAGGTGGCGCGGGCGCGGCCCGACGCGGCGCCCCAGTTCTGGCAGCGGGGCATCGCCCTCTACTACGCCGGCCGCTACGACGACTGCCGCCGGCAGTTCGAGGACCACCGCATCGTCAACCCCAACGACGTCGAGAACGCGGCGTGGCACTTCCTGTGCGTCGCCCGCGGCGAGTCGCCGCAGGCGGCGCTGGCGGCGCTGCTGCCGGTGGGGCGGGACCGGCGCCGGCCCATGCCCGAGATCTACGAGATGTTCCGCGGCCGCATGACACCCGAGGAGGTCCTCGCCGAGGCCGGCGTGCAGGCGAGCGCCCGCTTCTACGCCCATCTCTACCGCGGGCTCTACCACGAGGCGTGGGGCCGCGACGAGGCGGCGCGCGAGGAGATCTTCCTTGCCGCCGACCCGCGTTTCGCGCGGTTCGGGGGATACATGCACGGAGTTGCGGTGGTGCACCGGAACCTGCTGCAGCGGGGCCGGTAGTGAGACGCCGAAGCTGACGTTCACGGAGAGGGCTTGTCCGACTCGATGACCCCGCGCTCGGTTCCCGGCCAGCGTGAGGCGAGCGGACCTTCGGACCCCGGCGCTCGTGACGACGCGGCACCCGTCCCGGAGGCGAGCTCCGCCTTCTCCCCTTCCTGCCTCTCGCTTGATCTCGAAGTTGGCAAGAAGGACGAGCGGATCCACGCCTTCGCTGCAGTGCGGGCGGATACCGGGCAGTGCTTCGTATTCCGGGGCGGCAGCTCGACCGCGCAACTGGCGCGGCTGGACGACCTCGCCGATGGCGCCGACTTTCTGCTCGGCCACAACCTGATCCACTTCGACCTGCCCTGTCTGCGGGCGGCAAAGCCCGACCTGGCGCTGCTGCGGCTGCCGGCCGTCGATACCCTTTGGCTCAACCCGCTCGCCTTTCCGCGCAATCCCTATCACCATCTGGTCAAGCACTACCAGGACGGACAGCTCAAGCGCGGACGCAGGAATGACCCCGAGCTCGACGCCAGGCAGGCGCTCGACGTCTTTCGCGACCAGCACGAGGCGCTGCGGGATGCACCGGGCCATCTCCTGCTGTCCTGGCACGGGTTGACGACGACGCGCGGCGACGGGGCCGGGTTCGACCGGTTCTTCGCGGGCGTTCGCGGTTCGCCGCGACCCTCGGAAGCCGCGGCCCGCACGGCGATCGAGCAGGCACTGAAGGGCATCGCCTGCCGGACCCACAGCCGCGAAGTCTCCACGGACCCCGCTCGCGGTGGCTGGCCTCTGGCCTACGCACTGGCCTGGATCTCGGTAGCCGGAGGCAACTCGGTCATGCCCCCCTGGGTCCGCCACCAGTTTCCGGACGCGGGCCGGCTCGTTCGCCGGTTGAGGGACACCGCCTGCGGCGATCCTGATTGCGAGTGGTGCCGAGATCGACACGACGCCCGCCGGCAGCTCTCCCGCTGGTTCGGCTTCGATGACTTCCGACCGGCGCCGGTGGACGACGACGGGCGCCCGATGCAGCAATCCATCGTCGAGGCGGCGATGGCCGGACGCCATGTTCTCGGCATCCTGCCCACCGGCACCGGCAAGTCGCTCTGCTACCAGATCCCGGCCCTGTCGCGCTACGACAAGACCGGTGCCCTCACGGTGGTGATCTCGCCTCTCGTCGCGCTGATGGCGGACCAGGTGGCGGGCCTCGAGGCCCGCGGCATCGGTTCTTGCGTCGCCGTCAACGGGCTTCTTTCGATGCCCGAGCGGAGAGAGGCGCTGGACCGCGTCCGGCTCGGAGACGCGGGTCTGGTGCTGGTCGCGCCGGAGCAACTCCGCAGCCAGTCGTTCCGCCGCGTGCTGAGCCAGCGCGAGATCGGCGCGTGGGTGCTGGACGAGGCCCATTGCCTGTCGAGATGGGGGCACGACTTCCGGCCCGATTACCGCTACGTGGGCCGCTGCATCCGCAAGATTGCGGGGGCGGAGCCCATCCCGCACGTGCTTTGCCTCACCGCCACCGCGAAGCCCGACGTCGTGGACGACATCAAGCGGCACTTCCAGGACGAGCTCGGTGTGGAGCTCACGGTCTTCGACGGCGGCGCCCAGCGCACCAACCTCGAGTTCGACGTGGTCCGGACGACCGGCGGCGCGAAGCTGCCCGATGTCCACCGGATCCTGATGACGGACCTGCCGTCGGATACCGCCGGAGGCGCAATCGTGTACTGCGCCACGCGCGCGGCGACCGAAGAGGTGTCCGAGTTCCTGCAGACGAAGAAGGTCGCGGCGGCCTGCTTCCACGCCGGGCTGCCGCCGGAAACCAGGAAGGACGTCCAGCGGCGCTTCATCGAGGGCGAGCTTCGGGTGATCGCGGCCACCAACGCCTTCGGCATGGGCGTCGACAAGCCGGACGTGCGCCTGGTGATCCACGCCGACATCCCGGGGTCGCTCGAGAACTACCTGCAGGAGGCGGGGCGCGCCGGCCGCGACCGGGAGGCGGCGCGCTGCGTGCTGCTCTACTCGACGGACGACGTCGAGCGGCAGTTCGGCATGTCGGCCCGGTCGCGGCTCACGCGGCGGGAGATCCAGGGCATCCTGCGCGCGCTCCGCAACCTGGACCGGAAGAAGCGTCTCGGCGGTGAGGTCGTGGCCACCGCCGGCGAGATCCTGCTGGAGGACGACGAGAAGGCGTTCGAGCGCGACTCGGCGACGGACGATACCCGGGTGCGGACCGCCATCGCCTGGCTAGAGGACGCGGTGCTGCTCACCCGGGAAGAGAACGAGGTCCTGGTGTTTCCCTCGTCCCTGCGGGTGGGTTCCCTCGAGGAGGCGCGCGCCAGGCTCGACGGACGACCCATACGGGCCGACTACCGCCGGCAACTGCTGTCCGTCGCCAAGGAGCTGATCGACGCGGACCCCGACGAGGGCATCTCCACCGACGAGCTGATGGGCGCGTCAGGCTTGAGCCCGGAGGGCGTACGCGCCGCCCTCCATGACCTGGAACGGCTCGGTGTCGCGAGCAACGATACGGCGCTCACCGCCTTCGTCCATGCGGGCGCGGGGGTGCAACGGAGCTCGCGGAAGCGCCTCGACGAGGCGGAGCGACTCGAGACCGCCCTGATCGACCACCTGCGCATGGCCGCGCCGGACATGGGCAGGGGAGGCACCTCGGTGTTGCACCTGCGGGTCGCGTCGCAACGCCTGCGCGATGAAGGCGTGGCAGACCCGCTGCCCGAGCGGCTCTGGCGCATTCTGCGCAGCATCGCCTCCGACGGGCGCGGCGAGAGCGCCGGGGTCGGAAGTCTCGCGATCCGCAAGCGGGATGCGGAGGCCGTGCAGGTCACTCTCCAGCGCGAGTGGCCGGCCCTCGAGGAGACCGCGGCGCGCCGGCGCGAGGGGGCGAAGCGCCTGCTCGAGCACTTGCTCGACCGTTTGCCCCCGGGAAGCCGGGGGACGGATCTGCTCGCCGAATCCACCCTCGGGAAGCTGCTTCACGCGTTGACATCCGATCTGGTGTTGAAGAGCAGGGTCAGGGACCCGGGAAGGCTCCTGGACCGGGCCCTGCTGTGGCTGCACGAGCAGGAGGTCATCCGCCTCCACAAGGGGCTCGCGGTGTTCCGCCCGGCCATGACCATCCGGCTGGCGGACGAGACGCCGAGGCGTGGCTTCGCCGCCACGGACTTCGAACCGCTCCGACTCCACTACCAGGGGCAGGTGCGGCAGATCCACGTGATGGTGGAATTCGCACGGCGGGGCCTCGACGCCATCGCCGACGCGCTGCGTCTCGCCATGGACTACTTCGGCCTCAAGGAAGAGGACTTCCTTCGCCGATGGCTTCCGGGTCGGGAGCTCGGGCCCGAGACCACGCCCGAGTCGTGGCGCGCCATCGTGGAGAGCCTCAAGAATCCCGATCAGCAGCGCATCGTCGCGGACAAACGAGAGCAGACGAACATACTCGTCCTCGCCGGCCCCGGATCCGGCAAGACGCGGGTGCTGGTGCATCGGATCGCCTACCTGGTCCGTGCGCGGCGCGAGAATCCCCGGGGCATTCTGGCTCTCGCCTACAACCGTCACGCCGCGGTCGAGATCCGGCGCCGGCTCCGCGACCTGATTGGCGACGACGCTCGCGGGGTGACCGTGTCGACCTGCCACGGCCTTGCCATGCGGCTCGCCGGCGCGAGCTTCGCCGCGCGAGCCGGGCGTCCGGACGCAGAGAGCTTCGACGAAGTGATCCGGCAGGCGACAGCCCTCTTGCGGGGCGAGGGGTTGCCGCCGGAGGAAGCCGACGACCGGCGCGAGCGGCTTCTCGCCGGCTTCCGCTGGATCCTGGTCGACGAGTACCAGGACATCGACGCGGGCCAGTACGGGCTGATCGCCGCCCTCGCCGGTCGGACCCTGGCCGAGCAGGACCGCAGGCTCACCCTCTTCGCGGTCGGCGACGACGACCAGACCATCTACGCCTTCAACGGTGCTTCGGTGGAGTTCATTCGCCGCTTCGAGGCCGACTACGGGCCGCGGCCCGCCTTCCTGGTCCACAACTACCGCTCCACCGGCCACATCGTGACGGCTGCGAACGCGCTGATCCGGCCGGCCCGCGGCCGGATGAAGGACGAACATCCCATCCGCATCGACCGGAAGCGCGCGCAGGACCCGCCGGGCGGTACGTGGGAGAGGCTGGACCCGGTCGCGCGGGGCCGAGTCCAGATCCTGTCGGCGCAGCCTGGCGCGATCTCGCAGGCGCAGGTCGCGATGGGCGAGCTGCTGCGACTTGCCTCTCTCGCGCCGGAGGATTGGGACTGGTCCGCATGTGCGGTGATCGCTCGCGAGTGGAAGTACCTGGAGCCGGTGCGGGCGTTCTGCGAGAGCGAGGGCATTCCGGTCCAGATGGCGAACGAGGGAATCCCGAGCTTCTGGCTCCTGCGTGAGACCCGGGAGCTCGTCGCATGGCTGCGCGGTCTTCCGACCTCCTGCGTCGACAGCGCCGGCTTGCGGGACTGGGTGGATGCGCAGCTTTCCGGGCCCTGGTCCGAGCTGCTGCGGGAAGCCCTGGACGAGCACGCGGTCGAGACCGGCGGCGCCGAGGTCCCGGCGGACCAGGTCATCGAGTGGCTGGCCGAGTGGGGCAGGGACGTCCGGCGGCGCCAGCGTGGCCTGATGCTCTTGACCGCGCACCGCGCCAAGGGGCTCGAGTTCGATCACGTGGCGGTGCTCGATGGCGGCTGGGAGCGCCGCAGCGAGGAGGAGGATCCGGACGCACCCCGCCGGCTCTACTACGTGGCCATGACCCGCGCCCGGCGGACCCTTGCGCTGGCGCGTTTCGGTGGCTCGCGGCCGGACTTCGTCAGGGAGCCGGAAGCTCCGGCCTACGCCGGACGGTCGCACCCGCTGCCCCACGCCTTGCCGGAGAATGGCGCGGTTCTGTACCGGTCCGACTTTGTCCTCCCGCCGGCCACTTCGGAGCTTGCCCGTCGCTACCGGCGGCCAAGTCTCGGAGAAATCAACCTGGGCTTCGCGGGTCGCCACCCCGCCCGGCATCCGGTGCATCGCGCCATCGCCGCCCTGTCCCCCGGCGACCCGCTGGCGGCGCAAGTGGACGAGCGGGGACGGTGGGAGCTGCGCGACGGCAGGGGAACGGCAGTGGGGCGCCTCGCTGGCGGTTTCGAGCCTCCGGCCGGCGCCCGGTGCAGGTCCGCTACCGTCCATGCGATCGTTGCTTGGAGTCGCGAAGCGTCGAAGCCCGACTACGAGGAGGGTCTCGAGTGCGACACCTGGGAGGTGGTGGTGCCGGAACTCGTATTCGACTGAAGACGATGGCCGACGATCTTGGCAATGGTGTGCCCTCAGTCGAGGCCTGGTCCCTCGACGGCAAGTCGGCGACCCGCTCGATGAACGGCAGATGGGCCGCTTTCGGCACTGCCTCGTACCGTTCTGCCAAGAGGAGATAGAGGCACCGCGTCGACGTCCGGAGCACCGGCATGCTCGTCCGCCACACATCTCGGGGCTGCCTGGCGAGTGTTTGTCGTCACAGGCCGGTTCCGAGACGATACCAGCGAAAGAGCTCGAAGATCTCGAGTCGGTGCTCGTCTTCCACGATGAGCCCGCGCGTTTCTCGAGCCACGATTCCGATGACGGTCGCGTCCGGGTCGTTGAATCGGTCGAGGACCGCCTTGACGGCTTCGCTGAGGGGCTCGTCCAGGAAGGGCCGGGCCTCGAGACCGACCACGTAGGCGCCCGTGTACTCGTAGGGCACGCCTTCCCCGTCGTGATCGACGCCGTACCGCCGGTCGTCGTTGTCAAGCGACACTCAAAACTGACCCCCCGGCGACATCGAAAACTGACCCCCGAAGAAACGGCGTATGTAGATCGACTTCCGGCGATTCACCGCGTTCCGTGAGCACCGTGGACGGCCGGGCCGCCCCGTCCAGGCCGGGCCGCAAGGCCCACAATTGCCATCCGAGCCGCGGGGCGGACGGTGTGTCACCCGACAGGGCCGTAGCATCGCGGAGGACGTGCGCAGCACGTTGACACGCCGTCCGTCCCGCAGCTACGCGCCCCGACCGCCCGACAAGCTGCAGTGCGTTCCGGGACCGGATCCGGGACTCGCCGGCCTGCCGCCGCTCCCGGTAACGCGCCTGCCGCTCCGCGTTCGTCAACGCCACGACCACTGCCCACCGTTACGTAACGGACCGGGGGCAGGCGGCTCGACCCCCGGACGTTCACGACGTCGAGCGTCGGCGGGCTCGACCGGGGCCGCGTGGCAGCGGGCCGGCCAGCCTGACAACGGCCACGCCGGCCGAAGGGCGGCGGCACCGGCGCGTGAGCGTGAGTCCCTGTCTGTGCTCGCCCTGATGTCGGTCGCATGGTCATGACGACGCCCCCGAGCGGGTCTCCGACGCGACAGGCTTCGGGGCCGGGATCCTCAGGGCGCCCGCCCGACGCTTCTCCCGCAGCCTGTAGCTCTCCCCGGTAATCGTCAACACGTGGCTGTGGTGCAGCAGCCGGTCGAGGATCGCGGTGGCGACCACGGCGTCGCCGAACACCTCGCCCCATTCGCCGACCGAGCGGTTCGACGTGATCAGCATGCTCCCGCGCTCGTAGCGCCTCGAGACGAGCTGGAAGAACAGGTGCGCGGCATGCGCCTCGAAAGGGAGGTACCCCAGTTCGTCGCAGACCAAAAGTCTGGGCTTGGCGTAGAAGGTCAGGCGGTCCTCCAGCCGCCCCTCGCTGTTCGCCTTCACCAGCGCCGCCATCAGCGCCTGAGCCGTCGTGAACAGGGTCGAGTAGCTCTGCCGGATCGCCTCGCGCCCGAGCGCGACCGCGAGATGCGTCTTCCCGACCCCCGGCGGGCCGAGAACCAGGAGCGCGTCGCCGTGCGCCACCCACCGCGACGTCGCCAGCTCCCGCACTTGGCGCCGGTCGACGCTCGGCTGCGCCTTGAAGTCGAAGTCGGCGAGCTCGCGCACCATCGGGAAGCGCGCGATCTTCAGCGCCATCTCGATGCGCCGCTCGTCCTTGCGCGAGACCTCCCGCTCGACGAGCATCGCCAGCGCCTCCCGCAACGTCAGCTTCTTCTCCGCCGCCTCGTCGAGCAGGTTGTCGAGCTGGTCGCGGATCGCCGTCAGCTTCAGCCGCGTCAACCAGCCGAGAAGCGTCTCATGGTCCACGGCCATCAGAAGCTCCCCCCGGCCACGGCCGCGTACTCGTCGAGCGGACGCAGCAGCTCCGGCTTCGGCCGGACCGCCGCGGTCTCGGCCGGACGCGGGCCGCCGACGACGCCGACCAGGTGGGCCCGGTCGGTGACCCGAGCGTGGCGTCCCTCGTGCTCGACGTGCTCGGCGACAACCTTCGGGCCGTGGTGAACGCGGACCCGGCCGCCGCTGACCACCACCCGCACCCGCTCGCCGATCAGCCGCCACGGCACCGAGTAGGCGTTGGTGTCGACCACCACCGCGCAGTCGGCGTGGACCGTCCGGGTCAGATCACGCAACTGGCCGAACGGCGGCCGGCCCGCGCAGGGCCGAAGGCGCTCCGCTTCCCGGGCAAAGCGCTCGAGAGGGACTTCACCGGTGGTGCCGTGGCGTCGCCGGTCGGCGATCTCCCGCTGCCACCACCCCAGATGCGCGTCCATCCCCGCCCAGCTCTCGAAGCGATGTCCGGCGATGGCGCTTGCCTTGACGTAGC
The DNA here is from genome assembly GCA_965207615.1 of Vicinamibacterales bacterium. Taxonomy (GTDB): domain Bacteria; phylum Acidobacteriota; class Vicinamibacteria; order Vicinamibacterales; family UBA8438; genus JAJEEA01. The sequence goes on along the minus strand of CBDBMZ010000003.1, from coordinate 2,833,903 downwards.
CGACTCCCCGCTCGTCCTTCCCCTTCGTCCGGGCCCGATACGGCGCACACGCGCGCGGACGGAACCCCCAGTGGGCCGCGAACGCCAGGAACCGGTGGTTGAACTCGACCTCGCGAGTCGACATGTCGTGATTGACCACCAGCGGCCGCGGGTTGTCAAGCAGCACCTCCCTCGTCACGCCGCCAAAGTGATTGAACGTGCCCTCCAGGCCGCGGAACCAGGACGACTGCCGCTCGTGCCTGAACGTCGCCACGTAGCAGCGCCGCGAGTAGCCCAGCGTCGCCACGAACAGGAACACGCGCACCCGCTCCCCGGCAATCGGCACCCGCCGCTGGCCGAAGTCAACCTGGAGCTGGCGCCCGGGCGGAGTCTCGAACCGCACCGTCGCCTTCGCCTCGGCCGTCAGCAGCCGCCGGAACGGCGCGACGGCCCGCTCGACCGTGCGCAGGCTCACGTCGATGCCCTGCTCCCGCTCCAGGTCCTGTCGCACCACCTCGGCATTGCCGCCGTGCTGGAAGAAGCGCTCCTTCAACCACGCCTCCTGATCCTCGAGCTTGCCGCCACCGGCCCGCCGGCTGTACGTCATCCAGCCGTCGGCCGCGACGTAGCGCTTCACCGTGTTCTTGCTGCACCCGAACTCCCTCGCGATGCGCCTCAGCCCCCAGCCGAGTGCCCGCAGGTGCAGCATCGCCTCCACCTCGTCTGACTGCCTCATCTGTGCCCGTGGCCTCCCTGCCCACGGGCCGACATCCTCGCATCGCTTCATCTGCTGACTCCCTCCCTTGGCCCAGGGGGGTCAGTTTTCAGTGTCGCCAGGGGGTCAGTTTTCGCTGTCGCCTGACAGTCGTCCTCGAGGTAGTGTTTCAGGCAATGGAGGACACCCGCAAGATCCTTGGGTGCCTTTCTGTCATTGAAGGCCACCAGCTTGAGCAGGACATGGAGCGGCAGCGGGGCCAGCGGAAGCGTTGGCCCCCCTTCGACCGCGATGGGAACCGTGTTGGGCACGACGCGGCCGAAGCCGGCCATGTTCAGGACGAAGCCGTCTTCGAGCTCCAACCCGTCTCGCGCGATCGTCTCGTTGACCGGAAGGATGTCCACCCAACCCCCGCCCCGGTGGTCCAGGCGATGCGGCCGGCGTGTGCGCCTGAACCCGTAGTCGGCAAGTCGTTCCTTCAGCAGGTCGAAATCCGCCAAGCTCTCGACGACGACTGCCAAGTCCAAATCGTTGGTCATGCGGTACGGTTGGTCGTCCAGGAGAAGTTCGGGAACCAACGCTCCCACGATTCCGAACCGGACTCCCAGCTCCCGCAGTCCGCGCTCGAGGTCGACGACGACCGGCATCAAGCCGGGATCAACGCGCGGCATCGTCGAGAACCTCGGGCAGGAACAGCTCGGCTGCCTCCTGCGCCTGCCCGGTGCCTCGGTACCGCAGCTCGGCGTAGGCCAGCAGCCTTGGAGCGACGGGGAGGTCGTCGTCGGCCCTGCCGGCCATCGCCAGGGGGCCGGGGGGCTCGATGACCAGCAGGTTTCCGCCTCGTGCGGCAGGTTGAGCGACCAGTGCCTTCTGGGCTTCGCGATCCTCGAGTGCACGGACCGGCGCGTAGATCTCGGTCTCGTCCGCGCGAAAGAACGGCATGCGTCGCCCGGCCGCGTCGGCACCTGTCAGCGCCCAGGGCTGCGCACGCTCGGCGAGCACCCTCTGCAGCCGCGGCCAGATGTCCTGTCTCCTCTCGGCCCGCACCTGGAACCGCCGTTCCCTGAGCTTGGGGCGCAGCGCTTCGATGTAGGCCTGCACCCACAGCGCCACCAGCGCCTGCCGGTCGACGACTCCCCGGCCGTCCCTCCCCTTGAGCAGGTGTCCGCGTACATCCAGGTCGTTCATGCAGCCGGCAACGGTGCCGAGGGCCACGTCCGCCTGCTCCGCCAGGGCGCGGTATGGCGCATTGGCAAGCTCTGGACGGATGAGGATGGCCATGACCGTCCTGATCCAGCCCTTCTGCGGCCGGCCACGGGCGGGCGCATCCTTCTCCGGCCGGCGGCCCTCCACGTGAACGAACAATCCCGGAGCCTGCAGATGAGCGTTGCCGGCGAGATCGAGGTAGTCGATCTCCGCGCGCTCCAGGGCGGCTGCCTGTTGTCGGCGGACGTGCGGTGCCAGAAGGAGGACCCTGTCGCCCGCTCGACCGGGAGGCAGCTCCGCTCGGCCTCGGTACAACCTTGCGATTACGAACTCGACGTCCTGGTGGCGGAGGTGCCTCTTCTCCTCGACGAGATACCTCACGGCTCCCCCCGCGGCCTTCCACGTGACGACGCCGTCGAACGGGGCCACAGCTCGCCGGAGGGCGCGGATTTCGGCCCTCGGCATCCACTTCTGCAGAGCAGGCCGGTACACGTCGAGGTCGGGCTCGGTTGCCGGGCGGGCCATGTTCGCTATAGTAGCGCGTTCATTTATAATGAACAAGAAACTATTCTGAACGTGCCGTCTGCGGCGCAGACTCCTGGCGGTTCAGTCGCCGTGCAGATGCTCGACCCTGCCTCGCCATCGTGAGCCGGCGACCCGGTCGACGAACGGCAGGTCCGCCGTGATCAGCCTGGTCCCGTCCCGTTCCGCCAAGGCGAGGTAGAGGCAGTCGTAGACCGGGTGGCCCAGCCTGCAAGCCATCTCGAAGGCCGCTTCGTGCAGGCCCTCGGCGGGAACCAGCGACTCGAACCAGTGCGGCAGCGTCTTCAGCAAGGCCTGCGCCTGGGCACGCGGGATCTCCCGGCTGCGCACCCTGCGCCAGGCCGCATTCGCGCATTCGACCAGGAGCATGTCGGGTGCGATGAAGGAGGCGTCGGATGCCGCCAGGGCTCGCGCCTCGGCCGACAGATCCTCCTCGAAGAACCACTTGCAGGCGACGCTCGCGTCGATGACCAGGATCATCGGCTGTCGCGATCCTGGCGGAGCAGCGACACGCTGTCCGCCAGCGGGCCGGCGGTCATGGCGCGGATACGGTCGGTCTCCGCGATGAGTGTCGCCCGATCGGGACGCGCCGCCTGCGTCAGGATCAGCCGCAGCTCCCGTTCCAGGGACCGGCCGTTGCGCTTCGCCCTGCGCTTCAGCTCCGCCACCACCTCCGAATCCAGATTGCGCACGAGCACCTGCGACGGCGCATCGCCCGAGGGCGGTTGAGCCGGAGGGCGAGGGGCCCGCGTGAATCGGATCCGTTCCGCTTTGAGATCGGGGCTCGCGGCTGTCTTCCAGCCCGCCCGCATCCAGCTCGCGGCCTGTGCGTGGGTCTTGTCGTTCGCCCACCACGACCTATAGTTGTTGGCGTGTCTGGCGCTGCCCGGGAGCGCATGGTGGATGATCTCTTCGACGTCGCGAAAGGTCAGCGTGCAGGAGTCGCCGGGCTGTTCCGTCAGGTACTGTCGGAGCGCGTCGTACATGCCCATGGTCCGTTCTCCCAAGTGGACGGATGATAAAGGGATGATATCATCCCTGGCGAGCCGACGCCGCTCGCCGCCCGCGCCGGCGTCGATGGCGCCGCGGCGCCCGCTGTGGAGACCCCGCCGTGACGGACCCTGTCTCGTGAACGTCGTGAACAGCATCGATGCCTACCGATTCCGCATCCCCGAGCACCATCGACGAGGCGCGGCGCCGCGTCACCGAGCTGCGCCGCGACCTCCTGCGTCACGAGCACCGCTACTACGTGCTCGACGATCCCGACATCACGGATGCCGAGTTCGACGCCCTGATGCAGGAGCTCGATGGGTTGGAGGCGCGGTTCCCCGAACTGGTCACGCCCGATTCGCCAACGCAGCGCGTGGGGGGCTCGCCGCGCGAGGGGGTCGAGAAGGCGGCCCACTCGTCGGTGATGCTCAGCCTCGAGAACGCCTTCGACGACGCCGAGCTCCGCGACTTCGACCGGCGCGCGCGGGAGCTGGCCGGGACCGAGACCCTCGACTACGTCGGCGAGCTGAAGCTCGACGGCGCGTCGATGGCGGTCCGCTTCGTGTCGGGCCGGCTCGACCTGGCGCTGACGCGGGGCGACGGCGTCGAGGGCGAGGTGATCACCCCCAACGCCAGGACCTTGCGGTCGCTGCCGCTGTCGGTCGACGCGGGCGTCCTGCGCGAGGCGGGGGTGCCCTCCGACTTCGAGGTGCGCGGCGAGGTGGTCATGCCCCGCGAGGCGTTCGCCCGGCTGAACCGGCGGCAGATCGAGGAGGGAGGGAAGACTTTCGCCAACCCCCGCAACGCCGCCGCTGGCGCGCTGCGCATGCTCGATTCCACGGTCACCGCCGCCCGCCGCCTCGACTTTCACGCCTACGCCCTGCTCGTCGGCGGCGAGCCGGTGCTCGGCTCGCACTGGGCGTCGCTCGAGCTCCTGAAGCGGCTCGGCTTCAAGGTGGCGGCCGAGCGCGCGAGGCTCTCGGGCGTCGACGCCCTGCCGCCGTTCCGCGACCGGTGCCTGGCGCGCCGCGACCTGCTGCCCTACGACATCGACGGCGTCGTGTTCAAGCTGGACGACACCGCCCTGTGGCGGCGGCTCGGGGCGACGTCGAAGTCGCCGCGGTGGGCCATCGCCTGCAAGCCGGCCGCGCAGCAGGCGGAGACGGTGGTCGAGGACATCGACGTGCAGGTGGGGCGGACCGGCGCCGTCACGCCGCGGGCGCGGCTGCGGCCGGTCGAGGTCGGCGGCGTGACGGTGTCGCGCGCAACCCTCCACAACGAGGACGAGATCGCCCGGCTCGGCCTGCAGATCGGCGACCGCGTGGTGGTGGAGCGGAGCGGCGACGTGATTCCGAAGGTGGTGCGGGTGGCGGCCGAGGGGGCCGACCGCCGCCCCTTCCGCATGCCCGCCGATTGCCCGGTCTGCGGCTCGCCGGTGGTGCGCGAGGCCGAGGAGGTGGTGGCGCGCTGCGTCAACGCGAGCTGCCCCGCGCGGCTGAAGGAGTCGATTCTCCACTTCGCCCACCGGACCGCCATGAACATCGACGTCCTCGGCGACTGGCTGGTGGGGGAGCTGGTCGGCCGGGGACTGGTGAAGGGACTGGCGGATCTATACGGGCTCGAGGCCGGGCAGCTCGCCGATCTCGAGAAGGAGTCCACCATCGGCGAGGAGCGTGCGGCCGCGCTGGTCGAGGGCCTCGCCCGTGCGAGGGCCGGCCTCACGCCGGCCCGGGTGCTGCACGCCCTGGGGATTCCCGGGCTCGGAAGGCAGCAGGCGGAACGCTTGGCCGCGGCCGTGCCCGACCTCGCACGGATCGCGGGGGCCTCCCTCGAGGAGCTGGAGCAGGTTGCCGGTATCAGCCGCCGGCATGCCGAGTCGGTGCGGGCGTTCTTCGTCGAGCCGGCCCACCGGCGGCTGGCGGTGCTGGCGGGGCGGCTGGCTCCGAGCGTCGAGGCGGCGTCCGATGCGGCTGCGGGCGGCGCGCCCCCGCCGGACGTTTCGCGGGCGCAACCTTCGACGCGCCCCCCGCTCGATGATCGGCCCGGGGATGTCGGACCGCCCCCTCCGGACCGCCCGCCGGCGGAACTCTCGGCGCGTCCCCCGCTCGATGATGGTCCTCTGGATGTCGGACTGCCTCCTCTGGATGTCCCGCCGGCGGAACCCTCGGCGCGTCCCCCGCTCGATGATGGTCCTCTGGATGTCGGACTGCCTCCTCTGGATGTCCCGCCGGCGGAACCCTCGGCGCGTCCCCCGCTTGATGATGGTCCTCCGGATGTCGGACTGCCCCGGGATGGTGCGTTCGCGCGGGCCCTTCGCCGCTGGGTGCAGCGCAGCGTGGAGGGCGTCCGGGGCATCGGTCCCGGGCTGGCCGGCCGGCTCGTCGATCTGGGTCTCGTGCGAAGCCCCGGCGATCTGTATGCCCTGGACACGGCGCAGGTGGCGCGCGTTCCCGTTCCCATCAAGCTCGGGAAGCGGTCGGCGGACAAGGTCATCGAAGGGCTCGAGCGATCGAAGAACGCCTCCCTGGGCCGGCTCGTGTACGGGCTCGGCATCCGCCACGTGGGCGCCAGGACGGCGGAGCTCCTCGCTGCTCGCTTCCACGGTCTGGACGGTCTGAGGGAGGCGTCGGCCGAGGAGCTGGAGGCGGTCGACGAGGTGGGTCCGACCATCGCCGAGTCGGTACGGACGTTCTTCGACGCCGAACGGAACCGGGAGCAGATTGAGCGGCTCCAGCAGGCCGGGGTGGACCCCGTCGACGAGGCGCCGGTCGCCGCGGCCGACGCCACGCCCCCGGCCCTCGCGGAGAAGACGTTCGTCCTGACCGGGTCGCTGGAGTCGATGACCCGCTCCGAGGCCAAGGCGCGCATCGAGGCCCTCGGGGGGCGGGTCGCGGGATCCGTCAGCCGGAACACCGACTACGTCGTGGCCGGCGAGAGCCCGGGCTCGAAGCGGCAGAAGGCCGAGAAGCTCGGCGTGGCCGTCATCGACGAGGCGCAGTTCCGGGCACTCCTGCAGGACGGCGCCGCCGCGGCCACCGATCCGGCATCCGTGGCTGCGGCGGACGAGTCGAGCCCTGCATCGTCGCCGGAACGACGATGAGCGATCCGCCCGCTCTGGCGTTCGGTGTGCCCAGCGGCCACGAGGACACCCGGGCTCTCGAATCCGTCCAGACGAGTGAACGTGCGGCCGTCGCGGAGGCGGAAGGCGACCGCAAGGTCGCCCTGCGGCCTCCACTTGGCGCCCAACCGACCCGCCAGGGGAGTCTGCGCCTCCTCCGAAGGCGGCGCCGTTCCGCGGCGCAGACGCCTACGCGCCCTTGCGGTTCTTCAGCATCCGGTCGAGGCTCCAGTCGCCGGAGTCGCGGCTCGCCAGGTACAGGAACAGGAAGCAAAAGAGGACGGCCGGCTCGCCCCCGTTGACGATGGGCCAGATGCTGCCGCGCGGCACGTGGGCGATGAAGAAGGCCACCGCCATCTCGCCGCTGGCGATGAACGCGGCCAGGGGAGTGAACAGGCCGAGGGCGATGAGGGCGCCGGTGACCATCTCGATGATGCCGGCGAGCCCGAAGCGCGAGGCCAGGGCGACGCTCTCCTCCGCGCCGAGGATGCCGAAGATCTTCTGGGCGCCGTGCTGGAAGAAGAGCACCCCGGCGACGATGCGGACGGTGTCGTGGATGCACTCGGTGTACGGCTTGAGGAACTGCATGTGAGTCACCTCCCGGTGGACGGCGGTTGACGGACTGCGACGGCCGGCGGTGGAGACACGTGGGGCTCCGGCCACGGGCTCCGCGCCTTCACGGTGCTACCATGTTCGACCTGGCCGGCGACGACGAGGGCCGGCGGCAGGAGAATCCCGGTGACGAAGATGGCTGCGAAGACGACGATGCGGGCGGCGTTCTGCACGCTGATCGGGGTGGCCCTGCTGCTGGTCGCGGCGGCCGCGCCCGCGCAGTACGGGCATCCCCTGAAGGGCTCGTGGAGCGGCGACTGGGGGCCCGACGAGGACGACCGCACGCGCCTGCTGCTCGTGCTCGACTGGGACGGCGAGGCGGTCACCGGGACCATCAACCCCGGTCCGAACCCCGTCCCCATCGCCACCGCGTCGCTCGACCCGTCGACATGGACCCTCCGCTTCGAGGCGGTGGACGAGGACGCGGACGGGGGCCCGGTGCGGTACGTCGTCGAGGGCGAGCTGCAGAACATCGGTTCCTACAACCGCGTGCTCACCGGTTCGTGGACGCAGGGCGAAGTGTCCGGCGACTTCACCCTCATGCGGAACTGAGCCGCGCCTTCGGCCGCTGCCGGGTTGCGCCCTTTCCTGCTTGCCGGCAGCGCCCGGCGGGAGTGTTGCGCCGTTCGACGCGCGGTCACTCCGCCGGGGCCGCGTCCCTTCCGTCCGTTCCGAGAGGCCCCCTCGTTCGCTTTCTGCCGCGCCGGATCCTCCGGCCCGCTGGCGCCTTCTCCTGCAGCGGCGCTTCCCTTGCCCCTACCGGTTGCCGAAGATCGGCTGCCCGAAGTCGTCCGTCAGGTGGTAGAGGTAGAGATTGTTGTCCTGACAGATGTACTCCATCAGCTCGCCGTCCGGCCGCCACGGAATGTCCCAGGCGACCGTCCACGGCTCCGTGTACGCCTCCGGGTCGTCGATGGTGGCCTCGTAGCGCAGGGTGTTCTTGTCGGGGCGCGAGAACCGCTCGACGATGTGGAGGGCGTCGGTGTGGGGATGGCCGTAGAAGTCGATCCAGCTCGTCTCGTTGAAGCCGACGATGTCGACGACCAGCGTGTCCCCTTCCCACCGGCCGACCGAGTGCCCCAGGAACGTGGGGTTCAGGGCTTCGCCCTCCGGATGGGGGCGGCCGTCCATGTAGATCTCGCGCCACACGTGGGTGGCCCCCTCGAAGATCATGATGATGCGCTCCTGCTCGGGGAGCTGGATGATCTCCATCGGGTACGGCGTCGCCATCATGCGGGGGCCGCCCGGCGTGAGGCAGTAGCCTTCCGGGTCGTACTTGGACTCGTTGGCCGAGTTGTAGTCGTAGATCGCGGCCGACCACGGCATGAACGGGATGTGGGGCTCGGAGGCGGAGCCGCCGCGGGCGCCGCGCGAGCTGGCGGGCGTGTCCGGGGGCGCCAGCGGCTCGCCGTCGGGCCCGATGGCCCGCGTCGCCATGTTGGTGATGTAGGGCACCGCCCAGACGCCCTTCTCGCCCGGCACCCGGCCGAGGTTGGGGGTGCCGTCGGCGAGGCGCGGCGTCGGCTCGGGCGCCTGCGCGGCCTCGGGCTGGCCCGCCGCCGCCCCCGCGCTCGCGAACAGCAGGGCGGCGATGCCGGCTCCGCACAGCACGGCGGCCGTGGCGCGCGGCCGCGCTTCCGGCGTTGTCGGGCGCGCGGTCATGGCGTCTGCCCCTGGCTCGACGCCGCGAACAGGCGCTCGCCGCTCGCGTCGAGCATGACCACGCGGGCGTTGGCGCGGCTCGATCCGTCCTTGGCCAGGCTGCCCTCGACGCTCACCACGTCGCCGATCGCCATCGAGTTGCGGGTCCAGCCCCGCCGCATGAGGCCGTTCGGGCTGCCCATCTCCCAGCCCCAGCTCGTCACCTCGCCGTCGTCGTCGGTGACGTCGAGGAAGAACCACACGTGCGGGTTCTTCCACTCGATCTTGGTGACGATGCCGGTCAGCTCGACCGGCTTGTCGGCGTCGAACTCGGCCGAGAAGGAGTGGTGTGCGGACACCGTCCCGGCCAGGAGCAACGCCGATCCGACCAACGCCGCGAGCAGTCTCGCGCCCATCACACGCCTCCCGTTTCCTATCTCGGCGCTTCCGCGCCTTCCTCGCCGGGCTCGTCCTCGACGGCCAGCCCCCCCACGATGCCGTCGACGCGGTGCCCGATCTGGATCGCCCGCAGCCGCTCGATCTCGGCCGGGGTGGCCGCCATCGGGTCGACGTCGCCGCACGTGAAGGCGCGCAGGGTGCACTCCGAGGTGGTGTGCACGATGCCGCGCTCGGCCATCATCCGGGTCATCAGCTCGACCGCGTCCTCCATCATCACGATGGCGTTGTTGGGGCGGAACGTGCCCACGCCGATGGCGTAGTCGATGGGCATCAGGGGCTCGATGCTGCCCCCGAAGGCGCCGTCGTTCTTCTTGCCGAGGTCGTGGGCGCCGAGGTCGGCGCCCTGGTCGACGAGGTACTGGATGATCGCGACGTCGCCCATGTTGGCCGCGACCATCAGGGGCGTGATGCCCGCGTCGTCGGCCCAGTTGACGTCGGCCCCCAGCTCGACGAGCAGCTCGATGACCGCCAGCCTCTCGGCGAACGACTTCCCCTGGCTGTAACCGTCGATCCAGCCGTGGCCGGCCGCGGCCAGCAGCGGCGTCTCGTTGTCGCCCGACCGGATGGTCGGATCGGCGCCGTACTCGAGCAGGAGCCGTACGAGCTCGAGGTCCGCGGAGTACGCGGCGCGCATGAACGTGGTGGCGAAGCGGATGCGCGGCGAGCCGCCGAAGTTGCGGCGCGACCGCGGGGTCTTGTCGACGGTCCGGTTGGGGTCCGCCCCCGCGTCGAGCAGCTTGCGGATGAGGGGCAGGGGGTCGGCGGTCACCGTCCACGGGAAGCCGGGGTTCCACTCCATGTTGCGCCGGTCGACGGCCCAGAAGAGGGGTGTGAACCCTTCCGCGTCGGGGTTGTCCACCGGCGACCCGCTGTCGAGCAGGAACGACGCCAGATCGTAGTTGCCGTTGTAGATGGCCAGGCCCAGGGCGTCCTTGCCGTCACTGGCCACCGCGCCGAGGTCGGCCCCGTGGGCGACGAGCAGGCGCGCCGAGGTCATGTCCCCCTCCCGCGCCGCGAACAGCAGGGGCGTGAACCCGCCGTTGGAATAGCCGACCGGCTCGGCGTCGGGGTCCGCGTCCTCGGGCTCGGGGCCCTCGCTCCCGGCGGCGTCGGCCACCGGGTAGATTCTCGTCCGCGCGTCGACGTCGGCCCCGTGGGCGACGAGCAGCTCGACCGCCTCGGCGTGGTGCTCGGCCACCGCCCACATCAGGGCGGTGGTGCCGCCCCACGTCTCGGCGCGGTTCACGTCGGCGCCGCGGTCCAGCAGCAGCCGGACGGCGTCGGGGCGGCCGGTGCGGGCGGCCATCATGAGCGCGGTGTCGCCGTCCGGGCTGAGGGCGGCGTCGGGGTCGAGCCCGGCGTCGAGAAGGCGCTCGATCATCGCGGCGCTGCCGTTGACGGCGGCGAGCCGCATCGGGGTGGACCCCGCATGGTTCGCGGCGTCGAGGGTGGCTCCCGCGCGAATCAGCAAACGCGCGGTCTCGTGATCGTCCCACCGCGCCGCCCAGTGCAGGGCGGTGGTGCCGTCCACCTGCGCCGCGTCGACGTCGGCGCCGTCCTCGATCAGCCGGCGCACCTCGTCCGCATCCCCGGCCATGGCCGCGTCGGCCACGTCGCTGGCCGCGGCGGTTCCGGCCGCGGGGCCCGCGAGAAAGAGGCAGGCGGCGAGGGCTGCCGCGACCGATCCTTGCATAGTCGGGCGCGTCCAGAGCATGAACGGTCTCCCGGCCGGTGTCCCGGCCCGAATTCGTCGGTTCCTGCCTGTCTTCTACCACTTTGGGTCGCAATGCACAAACCAGGCGTGCCGGCGTCGGGAGCCGGGGCCTCGGCGCGGGAAGGGCTTGCATTGAGGCGGTCGTTCCCGCATAGTGGTCGGCAGTCATCGAGGGAGTACCGAGGACCGGTGCGCCCGGCGCGTCGCGGCCGCGTTCATCGGGGGTCGCCGGACGGCCGGGTCTTGGAGTCGGCGATGCTGCATCGACTGGTGGTCGTCGGTTTCGCGGCGGTGTTGACGGGCGCCGGCGCTGCGGGCGCCACCGGCGCACAGGCGCTCGAGGCCGAGGCGTCCGCCGCGCCGGCCGCCCACCGCGACCTCGTCCAGCGGTACTGCCTCGCCTGCCACAACGACCGCACCCGCGCCGCCAACCTGTCGCTCGAGGGCCGCGATCTCGCCGCGGTGGGGGAGGACCCCGAGCTGTGGGAGAAGGTGGTGCGCAAGTTGCGCGCCGGCATGATGCCGCCGCCCGGCATGCGGCGTCCGCCCGAGGCGGACTACGCGGCGTTCCGGGACTGGCTGGAAGCGGAGATCGACCGGTCGGCGACCCTGAATCCCGGCACCAAGATCCTCCACCGCTTGAACCGGACCGAGTACGCCAACGTCATCCGCGACCTCCTCGACCTGGAGGTCGACCCGGCGACCCTGCTGCCGGCCGACGACTCGAGCCGCGGCTTCGACAACATCGCGGGCTCGCTGACGATCTCGCCGACCCTGCTCGAGACCTACGTTAGCGCCGCCGCCAAGGTCGCCCGCATGGCCGTGGGGTTCTGGAAGACCCCGACCGAGGCGACCTACATCGCCAGGACCGACAGCTCGCAGAACCTCCACCTCCCGGGCATGCCGCTGGGCACCCGCGGGGGGATGGCGGTTCGCCACGTGTTCCCCGGCGACGGCGACTACACGTTCACCATCCGCAACCTCGGCGTCGGCACCTACATCCCGGGCGAGCAGCTCGAGCTGTACATCGACGGCGAGCGGGTGCACGGGTGGCGCTACGCGGGCATGGGCGCGTTCCGGGGCATGGACGCGGCGCGGGACGGGCACCTCGAGGTCACCCTCCCCGTGAAGGCCGGCTCCCGCCTGGTCGGGGCGACCTTCGTGGCGACGAACTTCCGGCCGAGCCTCGACGTCGCGAAGCACTTCGAGCGCAAGTCGCTCGAGAACGGCCGGGTGCGCGAGCTGACCACCTACCCGGCCATCGGCGCCCTGAACATCCAGGGGCCCTTCGACGCCACCCGCGCCACCGACTCCCGCAGCATCCGCAAGGTGCTCACGTGCCGGCCGTCGACCGCCGCCGAGGAGGCGCCCTGCGCCCGCGAGATCCTGTCGACGCTGGCCCGGCGCGCCTATCGCCGTCCGGAGACGGCGGAGGATCTCGACGCCCTCATGCCGTTCTACGAGGAGGGGCGCGCGCGGGGGACTTTCGAGGACGGCATCGAGCTGGCGTTGCGGCGGATTCTCGCCAGTCCCCAGTTCCTGATCCGGGTCGAGCGCGAGCCGGTCGATAACCGGCCGGGCCTCGTCTACGGCATCGGCGACCTCGAGCTCGCGTCGCGGCTGTCGTTCTTCCTCTGGAGCAGCATCCCCGACGACGAGCTGATCGACGCGGCCAGCCGCGGCGCGCTGAGCGACCCCGCGGAGCTCGAGCGGCAGGTGCGCCGCATGCTCGCCGATCCCCGGTCGGCGAGCCTCGTCGAGAACTTCGCGCAGCAGTGGCTGTACCTGCGGAACCTCGCGACGACGGCGCCGGCCCAGGCGGTGTTTCCCGACTGGGACAACGAGCTGCGCGAGGCGTTCACCCGCGAGACGGAGCTGCTCTTCGAGAGCGTCCTGCGCGAGGACCGCAACGTCCTCGACCTGCTGACCGCCGACTACGCGTTCCTCAACGAGCGCCTCGCGAAGCACTACGACATTCCCGGCATCTACGGCTCGCACTTCCGGCGGGTCCCGCTGGGCGACGATCTCGACTACCGGCGCGGGCTGCTCGGCCAGGGCAGCTTCCTGTCCGTCACCTGGGTCCAGAGCAACCGGACGTCGCCGGTGAAGCGGGGCGTCTGGGTGCTCGAGAACATCCTCGGCACGCCGCCCCCCGAGCCGCCGCCCAACGTGCCCGCCCTCGAGGACACCGTCGAGGGGCCCGACCGCGTGCTGAGCCTGCGCGAGCAGATGACCCGGCACCGAGACAACCCCGCGTGCGCGAGCTGCCACCGCATCATGGACCCCATCGGCTTCGCCCTCGAGAACCTCTCCGCCGACGCGCAGTGGCGCCTCAAGGACGGCGGGGAAGGGGGCACGCCGATCAATTCGTCGGCGGTGCTGCATGACGGCACCGCGGTCGACGGGCCGGTCGAGCTGCGGCAGGCGCTGCTGCGCTACGCGCCTCAGTTCGTGCGCACGATGACCGAGAAGCTGATGACCTACGGGCTCGGGCGCGGCGTCGAGTACTACGACATGCCGGTGGTCCGGTCCATCGTCCGGGACGCGGCCGAGGACGACTACCGGTTCTCGTCGATCGTGCTCGGCATCGTCCGGAGCCCCCCGTTCCGGATGCGGATGACGCCGGCCGACGGGACCGCGGGCGCCGCCACGGTCGCGGACGGGCAATGACGCGAGTCGGATGCTGCTGAGGATGAGGAGTCGCTGATGTTCATCACGAAGAAGCACATTCCCCGGCGTACGTTCCTGCGCGGTGTCGGCGTCACGGTAGCGGTGCCGTTGCTCGACGCGATGGTGCCCGCGAGCACCGCGCTCGGGAGGACCGCGGCCCGGCCGGTGCCGCGGTTCGTCGGCGTGTGGCATCCCCACGGCGCCTCGCCGGGCTACTGGAGCCCGCTCGAGGCCGGCCGCGACTTCGAGTTCTCGTTCATCACCAAGCCGCTCGAGCCGTTCCGCGACCGTACCGTGCTCATCAGCGGCCTCGACTGCACCGCCGCCTACTCGACGGTGGACGAGCCGGGCGGCAACCACGCCCGCGGCGCCGTCTTCCTGTCCGGCGCGCGGCCGAAGCGCGACGCGGTGACCCCGCACCTCGACGTCACCATCGACCAGACCATCGCCGGGCGGTGGGGCCGCGACACGCTGCTGTCGTCCATCCAGCTCGGCATCGAGGACCCCAGCGGCAACAGCGGCAACTGCAACTGGGGCTACAGTTGCGCCTACACCAACTCGGTTTCGTGGTCGACGCCGACGACCCCGCTGCCGACCGAGATCAACCCCCGGATGGCGTTCGAGCGGATGTTCGGCGACGGCGCGAGCCCCGAGGAGCGGCGGGCGGGCCGGCTGCAGACGGTCAGCGTGCTCGACTCGGTGACCCACGAGCTGGTCGACTTCAAGCGGGGCCTCGGCGCCGGCGACCGCACCCGGCTCGACGACTATCTCGAGAACGTCCGCGAACTCGAGCGGCGCATCCGCATCGCGACGAGCAACCCCGAGGTGGAGCTGTCGGGCGAGGTGCCGTTCGGCATTCCCGAGAGCAAGGACGTCCACTTCAAGCTCATGTACGACCTGATGGTGCTGGCCTTCCAGGCCGACATCACCCGGTCGGCGACCCTCATGCTCGGCCGCGACCTCTCGGCGAGCAGCTTCCCCGAGTCGGGCTACGAGGGCGGGTGGCACGGGACGTCGCACCACGGCGACATCCCCGACAACAAGGCGAACTACGCCAAGGTGAACCGCTACCACGTCGAGAACCTGGCGTACTTCTGCGACAAACTGCGGAGCATCCCCGACGGCGAAGGGAACCTGCTCGACCACGTGCTCATCTACAAGAGCAGCAACATGGGCAACTCGCACCGCCACGCCCACGAGAAGGTGCCGGTGATCCTGGTCGGCGGCGTGGACGGGACGTTCAAGGGGAACCGCCACCTCGTGTTCCCCGACTCGACGCAGCGGACCGCCAACCTGCTGCTGAGCATCCTCGGGCTCTACGGCATCGAGCGGAAGAGCGTCGGCGACAGCACGGGGATGCTGTCCATCTGAGCGGCGCCACGGGAGCGGGGAGACCCGTCGTGTCGGGGAGGAGGACGTGAACCGGACGTCTTGGCGGCGCTGGGCCGTGTCCGGGCTGGCGGCGGCCCTGCTCGTCGGGGCGGCCGCGCCCGCCGCGGCGCAGGGCAACCGGCGCGCCGGCCGGCCGGAGGTACGGCTGCCGGGAGGGCCGGTCAGGCAGGTCATCCTCCAGTCGTGCACCACGTGTCACGGCATCGATGACTACGCCTACAACGCGCTCGACCGCGCCGGGTGGCGCGAGCTCGTCGGCGACATGCAGGAGCGGGGCGCGATCATCGCCGATCACGACCTGTCGGTGCTGCTCGACTGGCTCGTCGCCGAGTTCGGCCCCGACTCCACGCCGTTCCCCCGGGAGTTCGTCGTGGTTCCCGTGGACGACGAGGTCTTCGCCGACGCCGCGACCGCCGGCGGCTATCTCACCGCCACCTGCACGATTTGCCACTCGCTCGACCGCATCGAGACCGCGCGCTTCGACGAGAGCCGCTGGCGGGCCACGGTGACGACCATGCGCGCCAAGGGGGCGCCGGTGGCCGAGGAGAACGTGGACGCGTTCGTCGACTACCTGGCGCGGACCCGCGGCGCGGAGTGAGCCCCGCGCGCGGCGCCGACCGGTTTCATCCCTTCCGCGGCAGTCAGGTGTCGTGTTACCTGAGAGTCGGGTGCCGGCGGCAGCGCGGCTCCCCGGAGCAACCCCGACAGGCCGGCGCGTTGCCGGGCGAGACGCCCTCGGGGCAACTTGCCGCGTGTCCAGGGCCGGGCCGTCGGCGACCGACGCGGGCGGTGGCAGTTGCACGGAGAGGTTGAGATGACGAGAACACTGGCCATCGGCGCGGCGATTGTCCTGGGCGTCGGGTCGTTCGTGGCGGGGCAGTCCGTTCCCGGCGCCCAGTCCGGGGCGCCGGCCGCGGACACCGCGCCGGCCCGGCACCAGGTGCTCTTCAACCTGTATCAGACCCCGGTGATGACGGTGTTCATCGCCGACGCCGACGGCGCCGACGCACGGGCGCTGGTCCCCGACCTGGGACTGGAGTACTCGCCCGCTTTCTCCGCGGACGGGGAGTGGGTCGTCTTCACGGCCGAGCCCGACGGGCAGGCCGACGTCTATCGCATCCGCCCCGACGGCACCGGGCTCGAGCAGCTCACCGATCACCCCGCGTTCGACGATCAGGGGGCCCTGTCGCCGGACGGCCGGGCCCTCGCGTTCGTCTCCACGCGGGCGCGGGGCACCGCGGACATCTGGCTGCTCGACCTCGACTCGAAGACCGGCTCGAACCTGACCGACCACCCGTCGGGAAACTTCCGTCCCCGCTGGTCGCCCGACGGGGCGTGGATCGCGTTCACGTCGGACCGGGACGCCGAGCCCGGGGACCAGCCCGGCATGTGGGAGCACCTGCAGTCGACCGGCGTCTACGTGGTACGGCCGGACGGCACGGGGCTGCGCCGCCTGACCGCCCCGGGCGAGGTGGCGGGGAGCCCGTCGTGGTCGGCCGACGGCCGGCGCCTGATCTTCTACGAGACCGACCCCGTCGGCGCCTATCTCGCCAAGGCCGGCCGGTCGCGCACCGAGCTCGCCTGGGTGGACGTCGGTACCGGCGAGCGCGTCCAGATCACCGCCTCGCAGGAGACGAAGCTGTCGCCGGCGTGGCTGCCGGGCGGGCGCATCGGCTACGTGAGCCGCGCCGGGGGAGACCAGGGCGGTCTCAGGGTCCGGCATCCCGACCGCCGGGTAGAGACCGTGATCGCGGGGGCGGTGCGCAGCCCGAGCTGGTCACCGGACGGCGGGCAGGTGGCCTACGAGCGCATCGAGCGGCTCGGCTACACCCAGCACATGGTGCCCGCCTTCAGCCCAGACCCCGAGTTCGAGCTCTTCCTGCACGAGCCGTTCGTGTCGTTCTCGCCGGACGGCGACCGCATGATCTTCAGCCAGTACCGCGATCGGTTCTCGGACGCCACCGGGCTCGAGTCGTCCAACCCGAGCGACTCGAGCCTCGAGATCATGTCCGTGGAGGGGACCGACCAGCGGACGCTCTTCCACCGCGAGGGGACGAGCGCGTTCTCCGCCGACTGGTCCGCCGCCCGCGACGAGATCGTCCTCTCCGTCGGCCGCTACTTCCGGCGCCCCGGCCTCCCCGCGGCCCAGGTCGCGGTGATCGATCCCCACGGCTCCGACCTGCGGCTGGTGGTGGACGACGAGGTGAACAACGGGTTCCCGAGCTGGTCGCCGGACGGCGGCCGCATCGTCTACAAGGGCGGGCGCCGGCTCTTCGTGGTCCCCGCGAGCGGGGGCGACCCGGTGGCCCTCACCGGCCCCGACTACTACAGCAACTTCCCGCACTGGTCGCCGGACGGCTCGCGCATCCTGTTCACCTCGAACCGCGACGGCGACTTCGAGCTGTACACGGTCCGGCCCGACGGCACCGATCTCCGCCGGCTGACCCACGCACCCGGGAACGACGCGCACTCGACGTGGTGCGCGGGCGGCGAATGGATCGTCTTCAGCAGCTCGCGCACCGGGTTCAAGGACGAGATGGCCCTCTACGACTCGGTGCCGCAGCCCTACGGCGAGATCTTCGCGATGCGCGCCGACGGCACCGACGTGCGCCAGCTCACCGACAACAAGTGGGAGGACTCGGGCGCCGTTTGCGTGCCGGAGCGGGTCGGCCGCCTGAAGTGACGCCCGCGCAGCTGGCCCGTGGTCGGCCTCGAGCCGGCCCGGGCTCTCCCGGGCGATTCCCCGACCTAATACCCGCAGGGCAACGCTCAGTCCCGCTCCGCCAGCAGCTCGCGGGTGATGCGCATGGCCGTGTGGGCGGCGGGGGCGCCGCAGTAGATCGACTGCTGGAGGACGATCTCCTGCAGGTCGGCCGCGGTGAACCCGCCCTCCGCGAGGGCCGCGCGGACGTGGAGCCGGAACTGGTCCCACTGCTTGAGGGCCAGCAGAGTGCCGATGACGAGCACGCGCCGCGTCCGCTCGTCCAGGCCTGGACGGGTCCATATCTCACCCCACGCGTAGCGGGTGATCAGGTCCTGGAAGTCACTGCTCGCGTCCGTGGTGTCCGCGACGACGCGGTCGACGTAGGCGTCGCCGAGAATCTCCCGCCTGACCTGCATGCCGGCGGCATGTCGCTGCTTCTCGTCCATCGGTTACCCCGATTCCTCTGGCCGACCGTTCCCCGGCGCTTGCCCATCGAGCCGTGAGCGAGTCGCGCCGAGTCCCGGCAGTCGGCGGCGGCGCCTCGAGACCGCGGCGATTCCGGAACGTGACGCGCATGGTAGCGCATCGATGGCGGCGCATTGGCGCCGGGGGACCGGCGGTCTCCACGACGAGATCGCTCCGGGCGCCGGCGAGAAGTAGTCCATGTGCCACGGCCTCGACGCCCATGTGCAAGGCCCGCGCCCTCGTGCGGCGGGAGGGCGCCCTCGACAACAGCAGCCTCCCGAGGAAGCTCGCCGACTGCCGGGACCGACAGGGCGTTGACGACCGAAATTCCGGACCGCCTCGATCTCCTCGAGCACCTTGATCTTGCCGGCGCCGGAGTCCGCCAGGCTCGTCGATGCCGCCCGTGCCGGTACAGCGCGGCTGTGGTGGGGGTCAGGGTGTTACGGCCCGCGAGAGAAACGCCAGTACGCCATCGGTGAAGGCGCCGGGTCGCTCGACGCTGGCGAGGTGCGCGGCGTCGAGGGCGAGCAGCTCGGCGCCGGCGACGTGCTCGCAGACGGCGCGGCCGGCGGCCGGCGGGGTGGCGCTGTCGTCGGCGCCGACGATGACGAGGGTGGGGGCCTCGATGCGGTGGAGGTCCGCGCGCAGGTCGGCGTTGCGCAGGGCGGCGCAGCAGCCGGCGTAACCGGTCGGCGGACAACCGCGCAACATCTTGCGGAAACGGTCGACGGTCTCGGGATGGTTCCGTCGGAACCGGGGCGTGAACCAGCGAGCCATGGCCGGTTCCGCGAGGGCCTGCATGCCCAGGGTCTCGGCAGCGTGGATGCGCTGGTTCCAGAGGGCGGTGGTGCCGATCCTGGCCCCGGTGTTGGCGGCCACGACGCCGGCCACGCGTTGGGGCGCGTGCACGGCGAGCCAGAGGGCGGTCTGCCCGCCGAGAGAGACCCCGCAGACGTGGGCGCGCCGGGCGGCGGCGGCGTCGAGCACGGCCAGCGCGTCCTGCCCGAGCCGGTCGAGGGCATAGGGGCCGGCCGGGGCGTCGGACGCCCCGTGTCCGCGGGTGTCGAATCGAATGACGCGGAACGCGGCGGCGAGCCGGTCGATGTGCGCCCGCCAGAGGTCGACGGTCGTTCCCAGCGCATCGAGCAGAAGGAGCGCGGGCGCATCCGGCGGTCCCTGCGCGGTCCACGACAGGCGGCACCCGTCCGCGTCGATGTCAGGCATGGTCGTCCTCACGCAACGTCGTCGACTCCGGCGAGGGCACGCTCGATGAAGTCGTGCGAAACCCCGGGTAGTCGTCGGGCGACAGCAGCGCGGCGTCGTCGTCCTCAGGCAACGTCGTCGACTCCGGCGAGGGCACGTTCGATGAAGTCCCGCGAGGCCCCCAGGTAGTTGTCGGGCGACAGCAGCGCGGCGATCCGCGCCCGATCGAGGTGACGGTTGACCGCCGGGTCCTCCGCGAGCACGTCGAGCAAGGGCCGTTTCTCCCCGGCGGCGCGGTGGCAGGCGGCGGCGACGCAGGCGTGGGCCTCGTGCTTGCCGACGGACTCGGCCAACGCCATCGCCGCCGCCTCGGCGAGCAGCGCCCCGCCCGTCGCGTCGAGGTTGGCGCGCATGCGATCAGTATCGACGGAGAGACCCTCGAGCGCGTCGGCGGCGGCCCGGGCTCCCCCGGCGGTGACCAGAACGACCTCCGGCAGCACGTCCCACTCGACCTGCCAGCCGCCCAGGCCCCGCTCGTGCTCCTGGACCATCGCCCCGAGGATCGTCGCGACGAGGCCCGGGGTGCGGCCGGCCGCGGCCAGGGCCACCGAGGCCGACACCGGGTTGCGTTTCTGCGGCATCGTCGACGAGCCGCCGCGGCCGCGTCCCGTGTCCTCGGCGGCCTCGCCGACCTCCGTCTGGGCGAGCAGGGAGAGGTCGCGGGCGATCTTGCCGTCGGCGCCGCTCGCCACGCCGAGGGCGCACGCGAGCTGCGCGAAGCGGTCGCGGTGGGCGTGCCAGGGCGTTGCCGCCGCCCGCAGATCGAGGCGGGCGGCGAGGGCGTCGGTCACCGCGAGGCCCCGCGCACCGAGAGCGGCCAGGGTGCCGGCGGCGCCGCCGAGCTGCAGCACGAGGGCGTGCTCGAGGGCCGTCTCGACCTGCCGGCGGGTCCGGCCGAGGGCGTCGGCCCATCCCGCCGCCTTGAGCCCGAACGTGACGGGGGTCGCCTGCTGCAGCCAGGTGCGGCCCGGCATCGTGGCCCCGGCGTACCGGCGCGCGAGGCCGGCCGCGGCCCGCTCGGCGCGGCGCAGATGCCCGGCGACGGCCGGCACCGCGGCCCGGAGCTGCAGCACGAGGCCGGTGTCCAGGACGTCCTGGCTCGTCGCGCCCCAGTGCACGTAGCGCGCCGCGTCGGGGTCGGCGGCGGCGACCCGCGCGGTCAGGTGGCGGACCACCGGGATGACCGGATTGCCGTCGCCGGCCGCCTCCTCGGCGAGCCGTGCGCGATCGTACAGATCGGCGTCCGCCGCGGCGCGTATCGGGTCGACGCACGCGTCGGGCACGACGCCGACGGCGGCTTCCGCCTCGGCCAAGGCCGCTTCGACGTCGAGCATCGCCTGCAGCTGTGCCCGGCCGTCGAACCGGTCCAGGAGGTCGGGGTCGCCGAGCAGGCGGGCATGCAGGCGGCGGTCGGCGGTCATGCGGGTCACACGTCGAAGAAGACGGTCTCGTCGGGTCCCTGCAGGGCGATGTCGAAGCGGTACGGACGGGCGTGCCGGCGGCGGTCGGCGCTCATGTGGTTCACACGTCGAAGAAGACGGTCTCGTCGGGTCCCTGCAGGGCGATGTCGAAGCGGTAGAGGCCGCCCCCCCGCGACAGGGCGACGAGGGTCGAGCGGCGGTCGGCGGGAACGCGGGCCAGGATCGGATCGCCGGCGTTCGACGGCTCGTCGTCGAAGTAGATGCGGGTGATCAGCCTCGCGAGGAGGCCGCGCGCGAACAGGCCGACCATCAGATGCGGGGCCTGGAGCCGCCCGGGGCCGGGCGCGCGGCCGGGCTTCACGGTCTCGATGTCGAAGCGGCCGGCGGCGTCGGTGTGCACGCGGCCGAAGCCGGCGAACGCGGGGTCCGGTCCGTCGTGTCGAGGGTCGTCCGGGTGGGCGTAGCGGCCGGCCCCGTCCGCCTGCCATACTTCCACCAGGGCGTCCGATACGGCCTGCCCCGTGCCGTCCCGCACGCATCCCTCCACGCGGATCGGAACGCCGGGGGTCCCGTCCGCGCGCAGCCGCAAACGACCCCGCTCGGGCACGAGAATGGCGAAGAACGGGCCGACGGTCTGCGACGGCGTCAGCGGCACCGCGTCAGGTCTCCATGGGCGTGGCGTCGCGCCCGCGCAGCACGAGGTCGAAGCGGTAGCCGAGCGCCCAGCCCGCCTCGGTGGTGTCGGGATCGAACGACGCGATCAGGCGCAGGCGGGCCGACTCGGTGGGGACCGCGTTGAAGACCGGATCGAAGGCGAGCAGGGGGTCGCCGGGAAAGTACATCTGAGTCATCAGCCGCGTCAGGAAGCTGGGCCCGAACACCGAGAAGTGCACGTGGGCCGGCCGCCAGGCGTTGTCGTGGTTCTGCCACGGATAGGCGCCGGGCTTGATGGTCACGAACCGGAATTCGCCGTCCGCGCTCGTCAGGACGCGCCCGGCCCCGGAGAAGCTCGGATCGAGGGGCGCCGCGTGCCGGTCCTCGGCGTGCGCGTAGCGGCCGGCGGCGTTTGCCTGCCAGATCTCGACCAGGGTCTCGGGCACCGGCCGGTCGTCCTCGTCCAGGACGCGGCCGGCGACGATGATGCGCTCGCCGAGCGGCTCGCCGTCGTGCTGGCGGGTCAGGTCGTGGTCCGTCGGCCCCGGGCGGTCGTGGCCGTACACGGGTCCGGTGATCTCGGAGAGCGTCTGGGGAACGACCACCAGCGGCCGGGCCGGATGCCGTGCGGCGGTGGACCGGTAGTCGGGCGAGTGGTTCGGGGGATGGCAGCCCGCCGGCGGACGTCTGTACCCGCGAATCGGAGCGCTGGTGGGGTCCATGCTGTCGTGATCCGGCCCGTTCGGCCGCGGACTCCGGTTGCCCGCGGCATCCCGCGACTGTCCGCCGCCGGTGCACGACACGATTGTCGGATGACCGCCCTCTGGCCCGCACAAGCCAGCCAAGCCTGCGGTTTCCATGTGGTGCCGGCGCCGTCCAACTTTCTTGTCGTGCACCCTCCGCCGCTCCGCCGCCGCGCGAATCCTGCCCGCGGCTGCTATGATACTAGCGACGGCGCGTAGTCTGTGAGGCGCGTTGCCGAGCCGGCGCGGTCGGATCTCATGTCGGGGAGCGAGACGTTGCTTTCAACGAAGTCTTTCTCGAACCGCACTGTCGGGGCGGTGCTTTCGCTCGGCGTGCTCGTTGCCGGCGGACCGGCGCTCGCCCAGCCCAACGGGGACGCCGGAACCGGGTCGCGGCCCGCCGCCGACGCCGGGCCGGCGGTGGCGGTGATGCCCTTCGTGAACGTCTCGGGCCGGCCCGAAGACGACTGGCTGGGGGACGGGATCGCCGAGACCCTCATCTCCGGGGTGCAGAGCTCGAGCGGGTTGCCGGTGGTCTACCGCCGCGCCGAAGGCGTCGGCGGACCGGCCGCCGGGGCTCGCGGCCGGGAGGCTCCGACGCATCCGGACGTACCCGAGTCCGGCGTGTCCTGGCTCGTCGAGGGCGGCTTTCAGCGGGTGGACCAGCGGTTGCGCATCGTCGCGCGGGTCATCGACGTCGAGACCGGGGCGGCCCGGCAGGTCGCCAAGATCGACGGCCGCACCGACGAGCTGTTCGCGTTGCAGGATCGGGTCGTGACGCAGGTGGCGCAGGACCTGGCCGGTCTGGTGCGTGCCGAGGGCCGCGTTCCCGCCGCCGCCCGGGGGGATAGGGCTCCCGCCACCCGGCTGGCCGCCGTGTCGGCAGCGGCCACCGCGATGCCGATTGCGAGCGGCGGTCCGGGTGCCGGCCGCACCGGCCCCGCCTTCGCGCCCGCCTCGCCGGGCAGTCGCTCTCCCCGTGCGTCGGCGCCGCTCCCGCGGCCGGCGGGGCCCGGTTCCGCGGTTTCCGCCGCCGGGGCGGGCGCCGGCCCGGCGGCCGGCGCCGCCGGGTTCGCACCCGTGCCTCCCGCCGGGGATGCCGGCGTGCTCACGGGGCGGGTGACGGTGCGGCCGCGGCGCACGACGACCCCGCCGACGGTCGACGGCCTGCTCGACGACGCGGTCTGGAGCAACGCGGCGCGCATCACCGAGTTCGTGCAGCGCCAGCCCATCGACGGCGCGCCGGCCTCCGAGGACACCGACGTCTACGTGGCCTACGACGACACCAACCTGTACCTGGCCTTCCATGCCAAGTACGAGGACCCGGGGAGCATGCGGGCGAACCGGGTCGACCGCGACCGGGCGGGCTACGGCGACGACATCATCTCGGTCTACTTCGATCCGTTCCTCGACCAGCAGCGCGCCTACGTGTTCTCGGTGAACGGCTACGGGGTCCAGGGCGACTCCATCGTCTCCGGCGGGCGCGGCGGCGGGTTCAGCGGGGGCGGGCGCGGCGGCGTCCCCTGGGGCGACCGGTCGTGGGACGCCCTCTACGAGAGCGGCGGCCAGCCCGTCGCGGACGGGTTTACGGCCGAGATGGCGATCCCCTTCAAGAGCCTGCGGTATCCCGCGCGGCCCGGCGGCGCGCCGCACACGTGGGGGTTCCAGATCGTCCGGCAGATCCGGGACAAGGACGAGACCATCGTGTGGTCGCCCGTCTCGCGCGACATCGCCGGGTTCCTGCCGCAGATGGGCGTCCTCGACGGCATGACCGGCCTCTCGACGAGCCGGAACCTCGAGGTGCAGCCGACGTTCACCGCCTTCCGCTACGGCTCGTACGACGCGGCGGCCGGACAGCTCGTCGACGGCGAGCCGCAGCCCGACTTCGGGGCCAACTTCAAGTACGGGGTGACGCCCAACCTCATCGCCGACTTCACCCTCAACCCCGACTTCTCGCAGATCGAGTCGGACCGGCCGCAGGTCGAGGTGAACCAGCGTTTCGCCCTCTTCTACCCCGAGCTGCGCCCGTTCTTCCTGGAAGGGGCCGAGATCTTCCGGATGCAGGCCCCGGTCACCGTCGTGCACACCCGGACCATCGTCGACCCGCAGTACGGGGCGAAGCTGACCGGCAAGGCCGGCAAGACCACCCTGGGGGTGCTGTTCGCCAACGACGAGGGGGCCAGCCTGGGCGTCGACGACCGGTTGGACCCCGCGTTCGGCCAGACGGCGCAGACCTTCGTGGGCCGCGCCCGCTACGACCTCTACTCGGAGTCGTTCGTCGGGGCGATCGTCACCGACCGGCAGTTCCTCGACGGGCACAGCCGCCTCGTCGGGGCGGACAGCAACTTCCGCATCGGCGCCACCCACCAGCTGGGCTTCCGGGCCTTCGGCACCGACCGGCGGGCGGCGCAGAGCGGTCCCCAGGTGAACCCCTGTCCGTCCACGGCGGACGTGGACGCCCCCGCCGCGTGCGACGGCTACGCGCTGGACTTCGGGTTCCGGAAGCGGGGCCGCAACCTGAGCTACTCGATCGACTCGTTCGCGCTGTCGCCCGACTTCCGGACCGACGTCGGGTTCGTGCGGCGGACCGACCAGCGCGAGACCCAGGCGCGAGTCGACTATCAGTGGTGGCCGCAGAACTGGGTGATCAGCTGGGGCCCCGAGTTCCGGTACAGCCGCAACTACAACTTCGACCAGGTGCTTGAGGACGAGCAGTTCAGGGCCGGGGTCAGCGCCAACTTCGCCAAGAACGTCCGCTACAGCTTCGATCTCGACCAGGACATGGAGCGCTACTACGGGATGGACTTCGAGAAGCGCCGCTACCGGATGTTCGGCAACGTCAGCACGAGCCGCGTGTTCTCGTTCGGCACTGGGTTCGACTGGGGTGACGAGATCTACTTCGACGGCGCGAACGCGTTCCTCGGGCGCGAGAGCGGCTTCCGCACCTTCATCAACTTCCGGCCGGTGTCGCGGTTCGCCACCAACATCAACATCACGACGAGCCGCTTCACGGATCCGCTGGGCCTCTTCGTGGCCGGGCTCAACGACGGCGAGCGCAAGGAGAACGGCGAGGTGTTCAACGTGAACATCCTCCGCGCCCTCAACACCTATCAGTTCACCGACCGGCTGGCCCTGCGCAACATCACCGAGTTCAACACCTACCGGGGGACGGTCGGCCTCAACGTCCTGGCCACCTACCGCGTCAACTCGGGGACCGCGTTCTACGTCGGGTACGACGATCACTACCGGCAGTACGAGTTCTTCGACGACCAGGTGAACGCCATCGACCGAGGCTACCTGCAGACGAACCGCGCCGTCTTCACCAAGATCCAGTACCTGTTCCGTTACTGACCAACCGGCGGGAGAGACCGTGAAGGCCCGGGCCCTGCATCCCTGGCGCGTGTCGCATGCGCAGGCGGCCGGGATTCAGGAGGCGTTGCGCCCGCGGACGGCCGTCGCCCCGCTGCCGAACGAGCCGCGGCTGGTGGCGGGGGCCGACGTGGCGTACTCGCGCCGCACCCACCGCGTGTACGCCGCCGTCGTCGTCGTGGAGCTGCCGTCGCTGGAGACGGTCGAGTCGGTCGGCGTCACGCGGGCCGCGGCCTTTCCCTACATTCCCGGGCTGCTCTCGTTCCGCGAGGTGCCGCCGCTGCTCGACGCCTTCGAGCGGCTCTCGCGGGCGCCGGACGTGGTGGTGTTCGACGGACAGGGCCTGGCCCACCCCCGCCGCTTCGGTCTCGCCTGCCACGCCGGCCTGCTGCTCGACGCGCCGTCCATCGGCTGCGCGAAGACCCGGCTCGTGGGCGAGCACGGCCCCGTGCCGGATCGCCGGGGCGCCTCGACCTCGCTGAGGGTGAACGGAGAAGCCGTCGGTGCGGTGGTCCGCACCCGCGAGGGGGTGAACCCGGTCTTCGTGTCGCCCGGGCACCGCGCGGACACCCCGTCGGCCGTCGATCTGGTGCTCGCCCTCGCGGCCCGCTACCGGCTTCCCGAGCCGCAGCGCCGGGCCCACCACGCCACCGTGGCCCTGCACGCGCAAGACCGCGACCGGCCCGCGCCGCGAGTGCGGACCTATCCCCACTTCGTGCCGAAGCGCCCGCGGTGAGCGGGCTAGGGCTGCGGCATGCGCGAAGGGACGTTGCCGTCCAGCGTGGGCAGCATCTGCAACCCCGCTCGCTCGGTGGCCACGCCGATGGCCGGCTGCGGCGACGCGTTGCGGGGCTGCCGGTAGGTGATGCGGTACTGGTTGCTCACGAAGCGGTGCTTCCGCGAGATGTCGCGGCCCAGCGCCTCCAGCCGCTCGACGACGACGGAGGGGACGGTGATCCGCTCGAAGGTCCCGCGCGTGACCGGCACGAGCGCCTCGCCGACCCCCGCCGCCATCGATCCCGAGCCGAGCGCGTTGCCGCTGACGAACAGCAGCGTGTGGACCTCGACCGAGTTCTCCACCATCCGCTCCACCATCTGGTCGACGCGTCCCTGCTGGCTCCGGCTGAGGTCGGCCCCGTCGGTGGCCACCATGATGATGACCGGGTAGTACTCGCGGTCGTCGTCGTCGTGGATGCGGTTCGTCTCCTCGATGAGGGCGTCGTTGAACGTCGCCCCGGCCCCGCTGTCGGGCGAGATGTTGGGGATGTTCCCCTCGAGCTCCTCCCGGTCGGTGGTGTGCCGCGTGACCCAGCGCGGCTGCCGGCCCGTGGTCAGCATCGCGATCTCCATCTCGGCCGGCAGCTCCCGCAGGAGCGCCCGCAACCCCTCGCGCACCTGCGGTATCAGGCTGGTCGCGTTGTCCCCGTTGTCGATGAAGACGGTGAGCCGGACCGGCCAGTCGATGAACTCGAACTCGGTCGTCTCGAGGCTCTCCCCGTCCCACTGCACGATGATGTCGTCTTCCGTGAGGCCGGGCACCGGGTTCCCCTGGGCGTCGGCGACGGCGACGTGGAGGGTGTGCTCCTGGGCCTCCGCGGACGACGCGCCGGCGAGGAGGACGAGTGCCGCCGTGTACAGCGCAGTGCGCGCCCGTCGAAGACGGCGCATCGGAATCAGCATGGGAACCTCCAGTTCCTGCCGGCGGATGGACGAGGCGCGCCGGGCAACGGGACCGGCGCGCCGCGGCGAATGCCCATTGTAGTCTCTCCGCGACCGCCGCGCCCCGCGCCGCATGACTGGAATCGACACCCCGTGTGCCGCGAAACGGAGCCGCCAGACCCGTCGGCGGCCCGCCGCGCCGCCCCGCGGGCCTCCCGGCGCCCGAACGCTATAATGGCGGCCTCCGCGAAACGGATGACGCGGTCGGCATGAGGACTGCGGACGGCCGATGGTGAATCAGCGCGACACGCCCTGGTACCGCCAGGTCGACGGGCGGCAGCGGCGGGCGTTCCTCGCCACCTTCCTGGGCTGGACGCTCGACGGGTTCGACTTCTCCATCCTGACGTTCATCCTGATCGACATCCGGAACAGCTTCACCGTCGACGCGGCGCTGGCCGGCGCCCTCGGCACCGTGACCCTGTTCTTCCGGCTCGCCGGCGGGCTCGCCGCCGGCATGATGGCGGACCGGTGGGGCCGGAAGCTCCCGCTGATGCTGTCCATCCTGTGGTTCTCGCTGTTCGCGTTCCTCAGCGGCTTCTCCACGTCCTACGCGATGCTGTTCGCGTGCCGGGCCCTGTTCGGCATCGGCATGGGCGGGGTGTGGGCGGCGGGGATGCCCCTGACCCTCGAGCACTGGCCGACGCGGCTGCGCGGGTTGGCGTCGGGGCTGCTGCAGGGCGGCTGGTTCTGGGGCTACATGCTGGCCGCGCTCGTCTTCTCGACCATCCATCCGCTGTTCGGCGCCGTGCCCGACCCGCTCAGCCCGTCGCCCGAGTCGACGCTGGGCTGGCGGGTGCTGTTCTGGATCGGCGGCGTCCCGGCCCTGCTCGTGCTCTGGATCCGGACCGGCGTCGACGAGAGTCCGGTCTGGCTGGAGCGGCAGCGCTATCTGGGGACACGGGGACGGGAGGATCTGGCGGACCGGGTGTCGCTGCTGCGGCTCCTGCGGCCGGACCTGCTCTGGGCGACGGTGCAGAGCTCGCTCCTGATGTCGGCGTTCATGTTCTCGTACTACTCGATCTCGTTCTGGTACCCCACGTTCCTGCTCGGCGCCGGGGTGGAGCCCCTGCGGTACGTCGTCGGCTTCACCGCCGGGGCGATACTGGGCATCGCGGTCTGGGGC
Source organism: Vicinamibacterales bacterium (assembly GCA_965207615.1). GTDB lineage: Bacteria > Acidobacteriota > Vicinamibacteria > Vicinamibacterales > UBA8438 > JAJEEA01. Next base: position 2,805,403 of record CBDBMZ010000003.1, on the reverse strand, counting down.
CGAGCGTCGGAGGGCGTCCTGGGGCGCCGGGGAGCGGTGTCGCTGGCCGCGCTGCTCGGCGTGGCCAGCGCTCCGGTCTTCCTCGCCGCGTCCGGCCCGGCGCAGCTGCTCGCGGGGGCGGTGCTGATGGGGGCCACCGGAGGCGGCATCTGGGGGATGGCCCCGGCCTATCTCACCGAGCGCTTCCCGACCGCGGTGCGCGGCGTGGGGCCCGGACTGTCCTACCACGTGGGGGCGGCGGCGGGGTCGGCGACCCCGCTCGTGCTGGGGCAGCTGCAGGACGGCGGGATGAGCACCGGCGGGGCGATGATGGCGTGCATCGTCGCGGGCGGACTGCTGGTGGCGGCGGTGACTTGGCTGGGGCCCGAGACGAGAGGGCGGCGCTTTCGCGCCGTCGACGAAGAGGAAACGGCCGAGCAGCCCGTCGCGAAGCCCCGCGTCGCACCGAGCGGCGATGCGCCCGCCTGACAAGGCGCGAGGATGGCGCATACCGGCCATATGTGAGCGACGAACGAACGCCGCCGGTAGGTCGCGGCGCAGACTACCGGCAGGCGTGGCTGGGGGCAATCGGAGCCGAAGGCGACGCTTGCCGGGCGCAGTGGGATGCATCGCCGTTCGAATGCGGCGGGGATTTGCCGCGGGCTGCTGGCCCGCGTGAGGCGTCGAGGGCCGGGGGAGTGGACATGAGACGGCAGGGATGGCTGGTGGGTGCGATGCTGGCGGCGTCGCTCGCGGGCGGCGCGGCGTCGAACGCGTTGCTGACGGCGCGCGTCGGCGCGCAGGGCGCGGGGGTGGTCACCGCGTCGCAGGTGAACATCGTCGACGGGGCGGGGCGGCTGAGGGCGATCCTGAGCGGCGACGACGAGCGCGGCATGGCCTCGCTGGCGTTCTACGGACCCGGGGGGGCGTTCCGCGGCCTCGTGGGGGTCGACGCGGACGGCCATCCTGTCCTGCGGCTCACCGATCCGGCCGGCGCCACGCGGATTCTCGCCCGGGTGGGGCAGGAGGACGGGCTGGTCACGGTCGGGGACGAGAACGCGCGCCATGCCCTTGTCGGAACGCAGGCCGGCACGCCGTTCGTCGCCCTCTCGGACGGCAGGCGCATCCCGATGCAGCTGACCCTGGGCGACCAGGGGCAGCCGCGCGTGAACCTCTTCAACCGCCGGGGGCAGCCGGGCATCGGCATGATCGTGGGCGCCGACGATGCGCCGTTCCTGTCGGTGTTCGACCCCGGCGGCGCGCAGCGCGTCACCCTGGGAACGGTGCAGGGCGCCACCGTCGTCAACCTGGGAGACGGCAGGCGGCCCCGGATGGTGCTCGGGGTGGCCGAGAACGGCCGGGCCAGCGTCGCCTTCTACGACGACGAGGGCGCGATGGAGCGCGAGGTCGCGGCCGACACGCGATGACGGTGAGTAGCGGGTGCTGCCGTTGACGCGGCGGCGGTCGGGGTAGAGGACGGTGATCGACACCGGGTAGCCAGCTGCACCCGGGGCGGCTGTTCTCTTGCGGGTCGGTAGCTCGGGACGTGGCAACGTGACCCTCGTCAGCGTCCTGACGGCCCGCGGGACCGCGGGCGGAGCCCGACGATTGACGCGGCGGCGGTCGGGGTAGAGGACGGCGATCGACATCAGGTAGCCAACTGCACCCGGGGCGGCCGGGCTCTTGCGGGATCGGTAGCTCGGGACGTGGCAACGGAATCCTCGTCAGCGTCCTGACGGCCCGCGGGACCGCGGGCGGAGCCCGGCGATCAGGAGCCCGGTGGGCATCTCCGGCGTCTGTCGCAGGATTTCGGCGTCCCGCCGTCTCCCCGGGCACCGCCGCCGCGCCGACCCCGCCGGTCACCAACCCCTATAATGTGAGGCGTCCGCGACGGAGGTCATCGAATGCCAGGACAGATGGTGGAGTTTGCGAGCAACGGCGCGACCGGCAGCGGCTACCTGACCGCGCCCGCCGCCGGGGGCGGCCCCGGGGTCATCGTGCTGCAGGAGTGGTGGGGGCTCGTCGATCATATCAAGGACGTGGCCGACCGGTTCGCGGCGGAGGGGTTCACGGCCCTCGCGCCAGACCTCTACCACGGCGAGAGCACGACGAGCCCCGACGACGCCGGCAAGCTCATGATGGCCCTCGACATCGGGCGGGTCGAGAAGGACCTGCGGGGCGCCGTCCAGTACCTGCTCGGACGCGACGAGGTCACGACCGCGCACGTGGGCACCGTGGGCTTCTGCATGGGCGGGCAGCTCTCCCTCTATGCCGCCTGCGAGAACCCCTCGGTCGGGGCGTGTGTCGTCTTCTACGGGATCCATCCGAACGTCAAACCCAATCTGTCGACCCTCCGGGCGCCGGTCCTCGGGTTCTTCGCCGAGCGCGACGCGTTCGTCCCGCCGGCGGCGGCGCGGCAGCTCGAGCAGGATCTCCGGGGGGCGGGCAAGTCGGCCGACATCACCGTGTTCGACGGCGCCGACCACGCGTTCTTCAACGACACGCGTTCCGAGGTCTACGACGCCGCCCGCGCGGCCGAGTGCTGGTCGCGCATGCTGGCGTTCTACCGGGAGCATGTCCGATAGCGCCGACGGCCGCGGCCTCTTCGCCTGGCTCTCGCGGCTGCGGTCGTGGCAGCTCTTCCTGCTCGCGGGCGCGCTCTTCGTGACCGATCTGGTGGTCCCCGACCCTATCCCCCTCATCGACGAGGTGATGCTGGGCCTCGCGACGCTGCTCCTGGGCCGGTGGAAGCGCCGCCGGGACGTGATCGATCCGCAGTGATGCCGCCGGCTGTCCTGGCGGGACGGTGATCGACGTGGATTGCCGGCTTCAGTCGGGCGCAGCCCGTTCTCGGCCGCTTCGCGCGTCCGACGCACGGGAGGGAGTCTCCGGTGTCCTCGATGGACGGCGTGCGGCTCGGAGTCGGGGCGCGCCATTCGGAACCTGAGAGCGATCCATGCCCGGTGACTCGTTCGGACACAGCTTTCGCATCACCACCGCGGGCGAGTCGCACGGCCCCGGCAACGTCGTCATCGTCGACGGCTGTCCGCCCGGCATCCCGCTCGCCGAGGCCGACCTCGCCGAGGACCTCGCCCGGCGCCGGCCCGGCCAGAGCCGCATCGTCACCCCCCGGAACGAGCCGGACGCGCCCGAGATCCTGTCCGGGGTCTTCGAGGGGAAGACGACCGGCACGAGCATCGCGATCCTCATCCGCAACGTCGATCAGCGCGCCCGCGACTACAGCGACATCCGGGACAAGTACCGGCCGGGCCATGCCGACTACACCTACGACGCGAAGTACGGGCGGCGCGACTACCGCGGCGGAGGGCGGGCGAGCGCGCGCGAGACGGCGGTCCGCGTGGCGGCCGGGGTGGTCGCGAAACGCATCATCGCCTCGGCGTTCGGGGGCCGCGTGGTCGGCTACGTCCGCCAGGTCGGGAACGTCGTGGCGGAGGTGCCCGACCCCGCCGCGGTGACGCAGGAGCAGGTCGAGAGGCTGCCGGACGGTGCCGCGAACATCGTCCGGTGTCCCGACGCGGCCCGCGCGGCCGAGATGGTGGCGTTGATCGAGGAGCTGCGCGAGGCCCGCGACTCGATCGGCGGGGTGGCCGAGATCGTGGCCGTCGGGGTGCCCCCGGGGCTCGGCGAGCCGGTCTTCGACAAGCTGAAGGCGGACCTCGCGAAGGCGCTGTTCAGCCTGCCGGCGGTGCTCGGGGTCGAGTACGGCGTGGGGTTCGGCTGCGCGGGGTTGCGCGGCAGCGAGAGCAACGACCTCTTCCGCCCCGCGGAGGGGGGCGCCCCGCCCGCGGGGCCGCGCATCGTCACCGACACGAACCGGCACGGCGGCATGCTGGGAGGGATCTCGAGCGGCATGCCCATCGTGCTGCGGGCCGCCGTGAAGCCGACGAGCAGCCTGCCCCGCGATCAGGCCACGGTCACCACCGGGGGCGAGCCCACCACCATCCGGACCCGGGGACGTCACGACCCCTGCCTCCTGCCGAGGTTCGTCCCGATGGCGGAGGCGATGGTGGCCATCGTCCTCGCCGACCACTGGCTGCGCTGGCGGGCGTCGTCGGGGCCGCGCGCCGGCTGATTCGGGGTCGGCGGCCGGCAACTGCCTGTCGTCGCCATCGTCCTCGCCGACCACTGGCTGCGGTGGCGGGCGTCGTCGGGGCCGCGCGCCGGCTGATTCGGGTCGGCGGCCGGCAACTGCCTGTCGTCGCCATCGTCCTCGCCGACCACTGGTGCGCTGGCGGGCGTCGTCGGCACCGGGCGCCGGCTGATTCGGGTCGGCCGGGGGGCGACCGGCGCTCGTCGGGTGCGCCGCGCCGGAGTGCCCCTCCCGGCGCCGGCGTGGTCGTCGGGCGGTCGTTGCCGCGCGATACGGCGGCGCAGTGTGTCAAAATGCTCGGTTGGCGGGAGAGTTCGCTTCCGAGCGCGCGAGGCGGCGACGGACCGCCGGCCGGAGTCAGCGACGCCGAGCGGCCTGGAGGCCCCGCGGGTCGAGCCTACGGCGAGACCGCGAGGCCGAGATTCCGGCCCCGGCACCGGGAACAGTCACATCCGTGGAGACAGCATGATCATGCGCTACACCATTCGTATTCTGCTGGCCGTCGCGTTGGGCGGCATCCTCACGAGCTCCGCCGCGGCCCAGGATCTGCTGGGGCCGAGCGAGCCGCTGCCCTACGAGCCGGTCGAGGGCTGGCTGAAGCCGTTCGCGGGCGACGGCTTCGCCTTCGGCGGGAACTCCGGGGTGTTCCCCGAGTCGCCCGACCGCATCTTCGTCCTGCAGCGGGGCGAGACGCGGCTTCCCGACCCGGTGCCGGACGGCTTCGACGGCTACGCCGGCTCCATCGGCATCAACACCCTGCGCGAGGCCGAGCGCCGGACCTGGCAGAACTGCATCTACGTCGTCGACGGCGACGGCAACGTCATCGAGGTCTGGGACCAGTGGGACCACCTGTTCGAGGGGTCCGACGGGCCCGGGCCGCACCGCATCCGCATCAGCCCCCACGACCCCGAGCGCCGGGTGTGGGTGGTGCACGAGTCGGCGCACCAGATCTTCGTGTTCTCGAACGACGGCAGCGAGCTGCTGGCGACCCTGGGCGAGAAGAACGTCCCCGGCGACGACGAGACGCACCTCGGGGGGCCGCAGGACGTCGCGTTCCTGCCCGACGGCCGGGTGCTGGTGGCCGACGGGTTCATCAACTCGCGGGTGATCATCCTCGACGCCGATCTCAACTACCTCGACGAGTTCGGACGCGCCGGCGACGGGCGCGGCGAGTTCAACGTGGTGCACTCGATCGCCGTCGGCCCCAACGGCCGCATCTTCGTCGCCGACCGCAACAACCGCCGCGTGCAGGTGTTCAACCAGACCACCCGCGCCGCCGTCTGGTACCACCCGAACATCGCCCCCATCGCGGTCTGGCCGGGGTTCGGCCTGCCCCTCGACGTCATCGTGAACCAGTACGAGGTGTACGTGACCGACCTCTCGCCGGTCAAGATCGTCAAGCTCGATCTGAACGGCAACGCGCTCGCCCAGTGGGAGCTCGCCAGTGACGGCCCGAACGCGTTCATCGAGATGCACTCGTTCGCGGTCGACACCGAGGGCAACCTGTACGGGGCCGACAACCAGTACGGGCGGCTCCAGAAGCTGGTGCCGAAGGCCGACGCCAATCCCGCGCTGCTCATCCGGCCGCAGTTCGTGGAGGCGGCGGAGGGGCAGTAACGGCCGGCGGCCCGGGGGGCGGCCCGACGTGGGCCCGATCCTGTAGGAAGGTCACCGCAGGGGTCCGCGCCGTGAAACGGCGTGGGCCCGTGCGGAGTTGGGTTGGGGCGCCAGGCGGATGCCGCGGCGCGACCTTTGTGGTCGCGTTGGGAGCTTCGCTGACGCGAAGCCCCCTGAAGGCGACGATTGGCGGGCTGGCGGCCCGGTCGCCCGGGATGCGGCTCTGCGCCTCGAGTGGAGGAGGATTCGACATGGCAACGGGCAGCATCGTCAAGATCGTCGTCGCGGCGGCCGTGCTGGCGGTGACGCTGGGTTTCGGCTGGTTGATGGGGAGGGCCGGCGTCGGCCAGGAGGTCCCGGTCGCGTCGCTGACCGAGCTCGAGCGCGGGTTCGCCGAGCGCATGCAGCAGGTCGTGCTCGTCGGCCACTTCACCGTCGACGGGCGCGAGACCGGCGGCGCGAGCCCCGAGCGGTACGAGATCGCCAGCGTCGCCAAGGTCGGCGACGACACGTGGCGCTTCGACGTGCGCATGGTCTACGGCAACTTCGACGCCACCCTCCCGGTCGTCGTCCCCATCGTCTGGGCCGGCGACACGCCGATGGTCTCCATCACCGACTTCGGCATCCCGGGGCTCGACGGCACCTTCACCGCGCGCGTGTTCTTCTACGAGGACCGCTACGGCGGCTCGTGGGAGCACGCCATGGAGCGCGGCGTCTTCGGCGGCCTGATGTACGGCCACATCGAGCCGATGGCCGCCGGCTAGCACGCTAGCAGCCCCATGCGGGCGGGACCCGCGTCGGACCGCCGTCGAGGGCATGCCGCGGCCTCTCCGGCCGCTGGAGGGTGCGCCACTGAACGGTGCAGGCGCCCGGCACATGTCTGGTTGGGCGGCGGACCGCGATTTTTGGGGCTGGGTCTGCGGCGTAGTGGTTCCGCGCCGACGGACTTCCCATGCGACCGTGGAGTCGCACGACCGCGGGTCGACGGGTCTGATCGCCGTCTAGACCCGGAGGAGAGACGGTCGCATCACCGGTTGATGCCCGGCATGGTTCTTGATAGTTCGTTGGTGACGATTCGTGTGCGCGGCCGGGACGGCCCGAGCGCCGTGCGCACCGGGGTGCACCATGGACGTGACCACGCTGTTCGGGGTTCTCAATATCGCGGCAACACTGGGCGCCGGCCTGTTGCTGTGGTGGGGGCTGTCGGCCAAGTTCGACGATCTCGAACACTACCTCGCGGCGCATCACCGTGACTTGTTGAACCGGCCCGACCGCATCAAGGACCGCGATGTAGCGGAACTCGTAGCGGCGTCGAGCCGTATTGAGGAACTCAAGGTCCGCCTGTCCCACGGGCACGACGGCCGGAAGGCCCGACTCGACACGGTGTCAACCCGGGTTGACGGCCTGACCACCCGGGTCGACGGGTTGGCGAGGACCGTTGCACGTATCGAAGACCGGCTCATGGATGGACCGCGTTGACCGGCGGATCCTCAATAGCCTCCGGCGACGGCCCGGGATCGGTCGTCATCGTCGTACGGGATTGACCTGGATTTGACCGCCCGTTCTGCCAGGCATCTACCCCTTCCCGATTCCTGCCAATCAGTGTTCGCGCCTGCGGACGGCCAGGGAGCCACCGGACGCAACTCAAGATCGCCCGGTTCCTGCCGATAACACGAACGGGTACTGCACGCCGGGTTGATCGGCGGCCGTGGCTTGCCCGCTCCAGGACGTGACCAGCCGCCCACCCACGACGATAGGCGTCTGGGCAGGGGTGCCGGCTCGGCCCCGAAGAAACCTCGCGCAAGGAGGATGTTCGGATGTCGGATTCGACCATCGAGTGGACCGATGCGACGTGGAATCCCGTCGCCGGTTGCACCGTTCTTTCGCCTGGCTGCACGAACTGCTACGCCATGCGGATGGCGGCCAGACTGGCCGCCATGGGCCAGGAGAAGTACCGTGGCCTCACGCGTCCGAGCGGCGGACGGCAGGTGTGGACCGGCGGGGTACGCTGCGACGAGGCGAGTCTCGATGTACCTCTTCGCTGGAGACGGTCTCGTTTCGTGTTCGTCAACTCCATGAGCGATCTGTTTCATGCCGACGTGCCGGAGTCCTTCATTGCCAAGGTGTGGGCCACGATGAAGGCCACGCCGCAGCATACGTTCCAGATCCTCACCAAGCGTCCCGAGCGCATGCGGGAAGTTGCCGAGCGTATGGATTCCCTGACCAACGTGTGGCTGGGCACTAGCGTAGAGGCTTCCGAGTACCTGGGTCGCCTTCACGAGCTTCGGTCCACTCGTGCCGCGGTGCGGTTCGTATCGTTCGAGCCGCTGCTAGGTGCGATCACCGACGCCGACCTCACCGGCGTGCACTGGGCCATCGTCGGGGGAGAGAGCGGTCCCGGATCGCGTCCCATGAAGCGGGAATGGGTACGTGCGCTTCAGGTTCAGTGCGCGGAACAGGGGGTCGCCTTCTTCTTCAAGCAGTGGGGCGGAGTGCAAAAAAAACGGGCCGGCCGGGAGCTGGACGGTCGTACCTGGGACGCGATGCCTTCGGCCCGGGAGTCGCCCCGGGAGCGATCCTCCACGCTGCCGTAGCGGGGCGAATCCGGCGATGACAGACCAGGAACAGCTCGCCCTGTTCGACCTCCCCCCCGCACCGCCTCAGCAGAAGGTCTTCCGATCCATCGACCGACCGCTGTGGACCGAGCACAAGGCGAAGCTGATCAGCCGCTATCTGTACTATTTCGTTCTGATTACGAGACATGGCGTCTATATCGACGGTTTCGCAGGGCCGCAGCAGCCGGATCAGCCGGAAAGCTGGGCTGCGAAGCTGGTCCTCGAGAGTGAGCCTCAATGGATGCGGGAGTTTGCGCTCTGCGACAATGAGACCGGGCAGGTGACGGCTCTCGAGAAGCTCCGGAACGGTCAGCCGGAAACCGCCGGACGGTCCGTCCGCGTCTTCCATGGTGACTTCAACGCAGAGGTCGCCACTATTCTCGATACGGCGAAGATTGGCGAGAAGACGGCCACGTTCTGTCTTCTGGACCAGAGAACATTCGAATGCGACTGGGAAACCGTTCGGAAGGTGGCGCGACGCAAGAAGGAGAGGAAAATAGAAATCTTCTACTTCGTGCCGACGGGTTGGCTTGCACGTTCGATCTCCGGGTTGAAGGATCCGGAGTCGTAACAGGTTACCGCACGCGGGAGCCTGTGCTACGGGACTGGCGTTGCAGTTCGGGTGCGACGGTGGGCGAACGTGAGCGAAGCAGCCCCACGATCACGGCGTGGGGATTGCGCTGACGTTGGCAGGCGGTGCGGATGACCGAGGCCAGTGTCTGCTGGGTGGCCGCGCCGCGCCAGGAGCGATTGCCCCCGCACACCTTGCGGGTGACGACGGCGGGGCGAATGGCCTGTTCGGCGCGCCAGTTGGTGGCGTCGATGGCGGGGTTGCGCAGGAACGTGAAGAGCGCCTTCCATTCCGTGGTCAGATGCTTCGCGAAGCACCGCACGTCGGCCAGTGGGCCGGGGCGGAGCAATCGTCGGGCGAGTCGCGCGGCCAGGGCTTGCAGGGCTTCGCCGAGAGCGTCACGGGACAGCTCGCCAGCGCGGGCGTCGTCGCGCAGGCGGAGGGCCTGCTTCAACAGGGCGTGGACGTCTGCGGCGATACGACTGCGGGGATGGTCCCGGCACAGGGTCCGTCCCCGGCGCAGGAGATGAGCGAGACACGTCTGATGGGTGGCCCGGGTGAAACGCCGATACGGCGCCCAGCCGTCGCGGATGAGCACGCCGTCGAAGTCTGGCCCCAACAGGTGCGCCGCTTCCTCGTAGCCTCGTCCCGGCTGAATGGCGTAGACGGTCGTCTTCTCCGACGCGCCCACCCAGAGCCACTGCAGGTGGCCGCCGACTTTCCACCCGGTTTCATCCAGGGTGACGACGGGGCTGTTGCGGAGCTGGCGCCGCAGGTCGCTATAGGTCAGCTCGGCCCGGCCGGCGGCCCGATGCACGGCGCGGACGAGACCGCTCGAACTCACGCGGATGCCGTGGTGTTGCCGCAGCAGGGTCGCGATCTTGCCGAACGACAACCCCATCTGCTTGTTGAGGATGACGGCCGACGCCACCAGCGCGGGGCCCAGTTGTACGGCGGCGGCGCCGAGGGCGTCGGAGGTCTGCAACCGATGCCGACCTCGCACCCGCTTGCCGCAATTCTGACAGGCGCCGAGGGCGACCCGAAACTCGCGGACGAGGACTCGCGGGACCGGCAGTTCTTCCTGGATCTGGGTGGCCATGCCGGTCGAGCGCACTCGTCCACCGCACTCCGGACAGCTCGGCGGCAGCGGTACGTCGTGACGGACGTCCACCCGGGTTGGTCTGCACCTGCGGGCCGGCTGGCCGTACTGGGGGCCGGCTCGCCGGCCTGGACGTTTGGGTTTGGGCGTGACGGTCTTGGCGAAGGGAGCCGCTTGGCGACAACCGGCGCGTCTCGCTACATCGAGCTCTCGTTTCAGGCGGGTGTTCTGCCTCTCGAGCCGTTCGATCCGTCGCTGCAGCCGTTCGCGCTCACGCTCGCTCTCTTCGAGTTCGCGCTTCACGCGCGCGTGCTCCTCCGGCGTCGGCCGGGGGGCGTCCTGCTCGCGGCGCGTCGGGCGCATACCCCGTTTATCGGCACCTGTGCAATTCTGTGCACCCCCGACGCCAGCCAGCGCCGCCTTCCACGTCCCGCCCCGCGCGTCGACGCTTGCCGCTCGTACGGACGCGGTAACCAATTACCCGGAGTCTAGGATGTCGCGATGGTGGGGCAAGGACGGATGGGAAGACCTGCGAGGCATGAGCAAGCTTCAGATCGTTGAGGCTTTCCGGCAACGCTTCATCAGGGAGTTCGGGTACAGGCATGCCCATGGCTGGCCGATTTACGACAGGCAGGGTAGTCAGAGAATCATGTACCATATGGTTCATGCCAGCGACCATGACGAGGCACCCAATCTGATGTCCCGCGCCTACAGGACCGCTACGGGCCGGGCGGAGCCTGCGGCGCAGTTCAAGCTGGCTTTCGAGTGATTCGTGAGAGACCACGGTCAGACTGTCAACAACCATTGAGAACTGACGAAATTCTCGACGCTCGTCGGTGCGCTGGCCCGGGCACCGATCTCTTCGTGTTGATCTTGATGAGGAGGAAGATCTCGGCTGTGGGCGCTGTGGGAAACCGCGTTCTTGGCGGTTTTCCGAGCTCCCTGTGGGCGCGCTCTTCGCGTCCATGGGGAGCGTCGGCGTCCACGGCCCCGGCGCTGGCGGTCGGCAACGGCGTTCGGGTAGCGTAGGAGCGGATTCAGACGTGGGGTGAGGGCCCGGTGCTGCCCACCGGGACCCTCATGACCGCCCCGAGCTCCGACAGATCGAGCCGATCACTGCTGTTGTGCCACGGTTCAGGCTCGTTGTCCAGTCGGAGACCGCCCCGCGCGCTCCGACGCCGTGGACCAGCCCCTCCGACAGAGAGCCTGTCGTCACTGCAGCCGTCCCTTCGCCGTCTGCGCGGCGTGTGACCGCGGCCACGCCTACTGCACGCCGTCGTGCCGGACGGCCGGTCGTCGCCGGTCGGTTCGAGCCGCCAGGACCCGCCATCAGCGCAGTCCGGAAGGGCGTCTCGACCATCGCGACCGTCAACGCGCCTACCGCGCCCGGCGCCGCGTGACGGATCACACTTCCCCCGCCCCCCGGCCATCGGACAGACTCCCCGTCCCTGACGCCGCCCCGGTTCCCGCACCCGCGCGGTGCGTGGTCTGCGGCCGGTCGAGCCGGTGGCTGACCCCGATGCGGGAGCCTCGCGCCGTGCGGGGAAGGAGGGACGATGATCACGCCCGAGCAACGCGCCGAGATCCGGCGCCTGTACTACGGCGAGCACTGGAAGATCGGGACCATCGCCGCCCAACTCGGCCACCACCGTGAGACGGTTCGCGCCGCCGTCGAGCGCGAGTCGGGAGCCGGCCGCCCCGGCCTGTATCGACCCAGTGCCCTCGACCCCTATCTGCCGTTCATCCGCGACACCCTGGCCCAGTACCCCAGCCTCCGCGCCACCCGCATCCACGAGATGGTCCGCCAGCGCGGCTATCCCGGTTCGGTCAACCAACTCCGACGCATCGTCAAGCGCCTGAGGCCCGAAACGGGCCGGACCGTCTACCGTCGGGTCGTCACGCTGGCCGGCGAGTCGGCGCAGGTCGACTGGGGCTCCTTCGGCAAGGTCCGCATTGGACACGGCACCCGCGCCGTCTCCGGATTCGTCATGGTCCTCGGCTACTCCCGCGCCATCGCCGCCCTCTTCACCCTCGACCAGACCCTCGAGAGCTTCCTCCGCGGACACGTCGAAGCCCTCCAAGCCCTCGGCGGCAGCGCCCGCACCCTCGTGTACGACAACCTCCGCACCGCCGTCCTCGACCGCCGCGGCGCCGCCGTCCAGTTCCACCCTCGCCTGCTCGAGCTCGCCGGCCACTACCACTTCGCGCCCCGTCCCTGCACGCCCGGACGGGGCAACGAAAAAGGAAAGGTCGAACGCCAGATCCAATATCTGCGGCACGCCTTCTTCGCCGCCCGGCCCTTCCGAGACCTCGACGACCTCAATGCCCAGTTCCGACGTTGGCGCGACGAGGTCGCCCACCAGCGACCCCACCCCGAGATGGCCGACCGCACCGTCGCCGACACCTGGGCCGAAGAGCAGCCCCGACTGCTGCCGCTTCCCGCCCATCCCTTCGAGACCGACCTCGTGCGCGTTGTCCGCTCCGGCAAGACACCCTACGTCCGCTTCGACCGCAATCTCTACTCCATCCCCCACACCCACGTCCGCAAGCCCCTGACCCTCCTCGCCAGCGACACCCGCGTCCGCATCCTCGATCAGCAGACCGAGCTCGCCCGCCATCGCCGCAGCTACGACACCGGACAGACCGTCGAGGACCCCGAGCATCTGGAAGGCCTGCTCGCCGCCACCCGACAGGCCAACGTCCACACCACCCGCGACCGGCTCCGCGCCGCCGTCCCCGCCACCGCCGCCCTCTTCGAGCGCCTCGCCGAACGCGGCGAGGCGCTGCGACCCCACGCCACCAGGCTGCTCGCCCTGCTCGACGACTACGGGTCGCAGGAGCTCGCCGCCGCCGTCGACGACGCCCTCCAACGAGACGCCCTCGGCGCCGGCTCCATCACCCACATCCTCGAAACCCGCCGCCGACGGCGCGGACTCAAGCCGCCGCTCCGGCTCACCCTGCCCGACCGACCGGGGCTGCGAGACCTAGACGTCCGGCCCCACGACCTGGAGACCTACGATGCCCTCGGACAACACGACCTCGACGACGCTGCCAACTGACCTCCAACGCCTCGGACTCAACCGCACCGCCGAAGACCTCGACGACCTCATCGCCCAGGCAACCCGCAAACGATGGAGCCCTGCCGTGCTGCTCGAACACATCGTCGCCGCCGAGCTCGAAGACCGGCAACGCCGAAGCGTCGAACGCCGCCTCACCCGCGCTCGTCTCGGACGCTTCAAGCCCCTCGCCGACTGGGACTGGAACTGGCCCTCCGCCTTCGACCGGCCAGTCCTCGAACGCATCCTCACCCTCGACTTCCTCGAACGCGGCGAGAACGTGATCCTGGTCGGAGCCCAAGGCCTCGGCAAGACCATGCTCGCCAAGAACATCGCCCATCAGGCCGTCCTCGCCGGCCACTCCGCCCTCTTCACGACTGCCGCCGACCTCCTGCTCGACCTCAACGGTCAGGAGACCGCCCGTGCGCTCGAACGACGCCTCCGGCACTACACGCGGCCTTCACTTTTGGTGTGCGACGAGGTGGGATATCTCGCCTATGACGCACGGGCCGCCGACCTCCTCTTCCAGCTCGTCAGCCGCCGTTACGAGCACCGCTCCCTGCTCATCACCACCAACCTGCCCTTCAAACACTGGGACACCGTCTTCCCCAACGCCTCCTGCGCCGTGGCTCTCATCGACCGCCTGACCCACCACGTCGAGATTCTCGTCGTTGAGGGTCGCAGCTATCGACGCCGCGAGGCCGAGCTCAGCCAGCAGCAGCGCAAACGCCGTCGCCGCACCGACCCCGCTCCTGACGACGATCCATCGCCGCCGCGTCGTCGTCAACGAGGCCCGTCGAAGAGTGTCGAGAAATGATCATTTCTTGAGGGTGGCCAACACAGACGATCGAGACGTGTGATTCGCGGGACTGAGCAGGCCGGACGACCATCAGCGTGAGGCTGCCTCAGCGAGGGACAGGATCGCTGCGATGCGGCGCGCGGTCTCGGAGAAGGCCGCGATTTCGTCGGGCCGCAGTGCGCGTCCGATGACGTCTCGTTCGCGATAGGAGAGCCACTTCTTGAGCACCTGGTAGCCGCCGAGCCGGTAGCGCCAGACGCCGGTGGGCACGTTGCGCCAGAACGCGCGGTCGTTGAGGTAGACGTCGACGGTCGTGTCGCCGAGTGCGGGCGGGGCGCCGGCGATGGCGGTGCGCTCGTCGTCGGCGTAGCCGCGGTCGACGAGACGGCCTTGGCCCGGCATGACGGCGCGGCCCTGACCGGCGTGTCCCCATCCCGCGGTCACGGCGAAGTCGTCGCCCATCATGTAAGTTCCGTCGATGGTTGTCGGCACGGCAATGACCGCCGCGGGGGCCTCCAGCGGGCCGCGCGTGACGCCGGGCACCGGCGTTTCCGGGTCGAGCAGTCGGGCGAGCTCGCGGCCGCGGGCGGCGGATGCGGCGAGCGCGTCGGCGGCACGGCTGTCGTCCGGGACCGGGGGGGCGGACCAGGCGGGAAGCGGAATGCGCGGCCAGCCGAGACGCAGGGCGTCGGCGTTGGCCTCTCGGTATGCGGGGTCGTGGAGCACGGCAAGCACGTGGTAGAACAGGTCCTCGACGCTGGCGCCCAGGCGCTCCAGGTAGCGCCGGGCCGGCGCGGACAGGTTGGCGCGGCGCTCGGGACCCTTCTCGACCGCGGCCAAGCCGTCATCGAGCAGCCAGGCGGGGAACAGGTTGGCGCCGCGTTCGATCAGGTGGTGCGAGCCGAGGTGTTCGGTGAAGCAGACTTGTGGCTCGGCGGCGCCTTGCCGCAGATGCTGGGCGGCGGAGAGCCACAGGTTGCCGTCGAACACGTGCGGACGGTAGTCGGTGCGTGGCCGGTCCAGCAAGCCGTCCGGTTCCCAATAGAGCCAGCGGTTGTCGAACGGCCGGTAGGTGAAGCGAACAAAACCGCTCTCGGCGGGGCCTCCGCGCGCCAGCAGGACGTCACGCGTGGCGCGGGCGTTGCCTTGCGCGGTGTCCTTCATGGCGTTCGGGTAGCGCCTTGCGATGCCTTCGTGGCTCAGGCTGGCGTCGAAGTAGCTGGTGATTCGCGACTTGAGCCGGTCGAGGTCCGTATCGACGAGAAGAGCGTCGCGGTTGGTCAACACGCCATGGAATCGGGCCGGGAACAGCTCGGGCAACTCGGGCCACGCGAACCACCCGGAGCTGACGGCTGTCGGGGCGAATGGTAGACCGAGAGCAAGCGCCGGTTCGACGGGGTCGTAAAGCGTCGGGGGCCGGGCGTGTTCAGTCTTCGACAAGGTGTCGCGCTTGGACTGACCCCAGAGGTTGCGGAAACCGATCTCGGTGGCCGGCGCGTGGTCGGACTTGCGGATCATCGTCGCGATGGCGGTGCCGACCTGGATGCCGACCGGGTCTTCGGGTGTCGAGAAGATGCTGGGGTCGGGGCTGCCGTCTGGCGCGGTCTTGCCGGTCTTGTACTTGTCGCCGTTCAGGCAGTCGATGCGGACGGCGTCGAAGGCCTCCAGATAACGCTCACGCATGCCGGTGTACGACAGGCCGTCCAGCCACGAATAGTTGGAGATGAAGCAGACCACGCCGCAGCCGGTCTTCTCGACGATGCGCCGTTCGGCCATGCGGAAGAAGCGGACGTAGAGGTCGTTGAGCCCCCGACCCTCCGGGGGGCGGACGCGCTTCGTGACCCGGTAGGCGTCCGACAGCTCGCGTTCCTCGTGCACCGCCATGCCGGCGAAGCCGTTGTAGGGGGGATTGCCCAGGATGACGAGGATGGGCGTTGCCTGCTTGACCCGGGCGGCGCGGTCGCGTTCGTCTTCCAGCTCCGGGAAGGGCAGGGGCTTGGTCGTGTGAGGCTCCCAACCGGTCAGGGCGTTCGTCAGGTAGACGCCGGCGCGTTCGTCGCCCTCTTCGGTGAGCGGGGCGCCCATCGCCCGCAAGGTCAACCCGACCTGCAGGTGGGCGACGACGAACGGCGCCGGCATGATCTCGAAGCCGAACACGCGCTCCGTCGCCGCCTGCTTCACCCGCGCGCCGGTCAGCGCCCCGTGGCCCTCGCGCTCGAGATTGGCGGCGATGCGGCGCAGCACTTCGGCGAGGTAGGCGCCGGTGCCGCAGCACGGGTCGAGCACGTACACGTTGTCGGCGGCGAGTCCGCCGGGGACGCCGATATCTTCCTCCAGCGCCTTGTCGACCCGGGCGACCATGTAGCGGACGACCTCGGCCGGGGTGTACCACACTCCCAACTGCTTGCGCAGGTCGGGATCGAAGGCCTCGAGGAACGGCTCGTAGAAGTAGGGGACGGCCTCGCCCTCGCTGAACCTGGCGAAGAACTCGGGCCGGTCGACGCGGTCGAGGGCTGCCGCGGTCCAGTCGAGCACCTCGACGAGCCCGAGCGGCTGCATTCGGCCGGGATCGGAGAGTTGCTGGAACAGCGCGCGCAGCACGGGGGCGCGCAGGTGCCAAACGGCTTCGCGCCAGTTGAATCGACCCGACGGTGGAGGCGTCTGTCGCGCCCAGAGCACCCAGGCGGAGAAGACGCCGTAGAACAGCGTCTGCACCAGGGTCGACCGGAAGAACCGGGCGCCACGGTCGCCCTCGAAGCGGACACCGAGCGATTCTTCCAGCGCGGTACGGACGGCCGCCAGCTCCGGGGCGTCGCCCGCGGCGTCCACGCGCGACAGCCCGTCGCGCGCATACGAGGCGAGCAGACGGGCGAGATCCTTCGGCTCGGCAATCGCGGCGCGGTGCGAGAGCGCCCGGCCGAGGTACTCGCCCAGGCTCGTCCCGATCTCACGGGCGAAGGCGCGCGGGGTCTCGAGGCGGTGGTCGTAGTCGGCCTCGTCGGCGGCCAGCCGGAAGGTCTCCAGCTTGGCGGAATGGCCCGCCGGGCCTTCACCGACGAGCACGAACTCGCGCGTATTGGTGACCAGCACCACGCGGTAACGGGCCCGGTAGCGGCTCACTTGGCTGCTCGTGGCCGTCAGTCCCGCGTCAGCACCGGCCGACTTCACCTCCACGACGCCGCACTCCGGCGTCTGCCCGTCCCGAGGCCGGCCCCTCTGGACCTGCCGCGCCGCGTAGAGGCCGAAGTCGGGATGACCGGCGCCCTGGTCGGCCAGCTCGCCGATGCAGAACACCTTTGGCTTGAGGGCGCCGCCGACGGCGTTCAGCAAGTTGGCGATCGGCGTGTAGACCGACCGTTCGCCGGTTGCGCCGCCGGACGCGCGAATCCTCTGCAGGTCGGCGAAGTAGTGCTCAGCCGCGGCTGTCAGCGGGTTGCTCATCGTCGGAGTGGCGTGGATGGGAGCAGAAGCGCAAGTTCCGGGCTGGATGCCTTCTCGTGGGCGTCAGTGTGGGCCATAGAGACACGCGTCGAGGATGCCGAGCGCTTCGTCGAGCACGGACGCGGGCGCCTTCTCGACGAATTGCACGTGCCGGAGGCGGTGGTCGATCGACTTGATCTGCTCTACCATGATGTAGCCGGTCAGCGACGAGTCGGCCGGCACTTCGAGGTGAAACGGGACGCCACGGCACGTGTTGGTCATCGGGCACACCATGGCGAGCCCGGTGTGGCGGTTGAACAGCGTGCTGCTGACAACCAGGGCCGGGCGCCGGCCCTTCTGTTCGCGCCCCACCTGCGGATCGAACGTGAGGATCACGAAGTCCCCCTTCTCGGGAACGTACTTGGGCATCTACCAGACTTCCCGGCCGACCGGGAGGCCCCAATCCACTTCCTCGACCTGGTAGTCCTTCGGCATTCGGGATACCAGCGCACGCAGGTCGTGGCTGCCCCGCACGCGGGACACGGGCTCGACGATGATGCGTCCGTCCTGGACAGACACCCGCACCTGATCGCCGACGTCGATCCGGGCCTCCGCCAGCACCGACTTGGCGAATCGAAGTCCCTGGCTGTTCCCCCACTTCTGGACTCTGGTGACCATTTTTCCTGCCCCTCGCGTTCGTTCAGGTGTATACGGAGTATAGCCGCCGGCGGATCGCGGCGCAACGTCGGGGCTACCCCCGCCGGTCGAGGAACGCCCGCATGCGCCGCCACGGCTCGTCGGGTTGGCAGAACGAGCGGATGCCGGCCCGGATGGTGTCGTCGAGGGGCTGACGACCCCATACGACCCTGTGCCCTTCCAGCAGTTCGCATGGTCCAACGCGCTTTTTTGCCGCCCTTGTGAGACTGGGAGAACAGTGCTAGACTCTTGGCGGAACTAGGAGAACATGGTCGGGCAGTCCGCCAATCTGCTCCCCGGCGTCGTCGACGTCCTGACGCCGAAGGCGGTCGTCGCGACTCGGGCCAGGGGGTGAGTGGTGCTCTCGCGTCTGCGTTCGTTCCTGTCGGCGATGACGCAGCGACGGCACTTCGAGAGCTCCCTCGACGAGGAGGTTCGGTTTCACCTCGACGCCTACGCTGACGACCTGGTCCGCTCCGGCCTCCCGAGGGCGGAGGCGATGCGGCGCGCCCGGCTGCGCTTCGGCAGCGTCGAACGGGCCAAGGACGACTGCCGGCGCGCTCGTGGCCTGCGCCTGGGCGACGAGTTGCTCGCCTTTTGGTCCGACGCGCGTGCCGGCATCCGGGCTCTTGCACGGACGCCGGGATTCTCCGTCGCGGCGGTCCTGACGCTCGCCCTGGCCGTGGGCATCAACACGGCGATATACGCGCTCATCGACGCGGTTCTGTTCCGCCCGCTCTCGGGTGTCGCTCGAGCGAGCGAGCTGGTTGCGCTCTACACCGACCGCGCGGACACGCCGGGGGTGGAATACCAGGGCGTGTCCTACCCGGACTATGTCCACTATGGCGAGCAGGTGCCGACGGTCGCGCTGGCGGCGTTCCTGCGGACGGCGTTGACGGTGTCCGGCCCTTCGTCCCCGACGCGCGTCATCGGCGATCTCGTGTCGCCGAACTACTTCTCGGTTCTTGGAACCCGACCCGCCGCGGGGCGGCTGTTCGATGCAGATACGGGAACCGGCGACCGCGCACTGGTGATCGGCCACCGGTTCTGGCACGAACGTTTCGGCGGGCGCCCGGACGCGCTCGGCCGGACGCTCGTCGTCAACGGCGTCTCGTTCACGATCACGGGCGTCGCTCCGCCCGGATTCCGCGGCTCCTTGATCGATTGGTACGGTGATGCCCCCGTCGATCTCTTCATCCCGATCGAGATGTTGGACCGGTGGAGGAACGAGGATGCTCCGCTGCTGCATGACCGGCGGTTCGTGTCACCGCAGGTCGTCGGCAGGTTGCAGGAGAACGCGACCTTCGAGGGCGCCAGCGCGTCGTTGGTGCTGGCGTCGAGGCGATTGCAGATCGCGTACCCCGCGTCGAACGCGCACCGCGAGTTGATCGTGCTGCCGGCGACGAGGGCGCGGTTCTGGCCGGGCCGCTATTCGGACAACGTCCGGCTGCTCGTCCTCGTGGGCGCGGGTGGCTCGGTGCTCCTCCTCCTGGCCTGCAGCAACCTGTTCAATCTCTGGGTGCCGCGAGTGCTCGCGAGACGACGCGAGTTCGCGATTCGACTCGCCGTCGGCGCCAGCCCCGCGGCCCTGGGACGCCTGCTGCTCGCCGAGGTCGGCGCGTTGACGACGGCCGCGGTCGTGGGCGGCGTCGGGATTGCATCGGGTCTTCTGCACGCGCTGGGGGCGTATCCTGCCCCCTTCGGCGTGCCGCTGCATGTGGAGCTCGGGCTGGATGCGCGAACCATCTTCTTTTCGTGCGGACTGGCCGCGGTTGCGGCGACGGCCATTGCCCTGGCACAGGTCGCTTGTTCAACTCGTCAACCGGCGAGCACGCTCCGATCCGCGCCCGGTGACTCGGGGAGCCGGGCCGCCGTCAGGGGCAGGAGGCTCCTGGTCGTGGCGCAGGTCGCACTCTCGGTGGTCGTTCTCGCGGCCGCCGGGTCCCTGGGGCGCAGCCTGTACCACCTGTCCCGGGTCGATCCCGGATACGAGGCCGATCACGTGCTCGTCGTGCCGATCGACGTCCGCGATCCGGCGGCGGACCAGCCTCGAAACGACCTGTTCTTCCGCGATCTGCTCCGTCGCCTGGAACGGATTCCGGGTGTGGAGTCGGCGAGCCTGAGTCATGTCGGTCCGCTTTCCCGGCTTCGGGGCACCGTGTCGGTGACGTCGCGGAACGGAAGCGGCGAACCGGATCCGCTGCCGGTCATCTTCAGGGATGTCGGCCCGAACTACTTCGAGACGATCGGACTGCGGCTGTTGCGAGGGGAGACGTTCCCCGACGACGCGACGGCATCGGATGCGGTGGTCATCAACGAGGCCCTGGCGGACCGCCTGTGGCCGGACCGCGATGCCGTCGGTCGGTTCATGGACATCGAGGGCGAGGTCTCGGGCCGGCGCGTCATCGGGGTCGTCCGCAACGCCGCCCATCGCGACCTGTGGAACACGGAAGAACCCTACCTGTACCGCCCGATGTCCATGCGTGGCGTCACGGGAGAGACGGTACTCGTCCGCGCCCGCTCTGCCGGAGTGGGCGCAGGCGATCGGATACGCGAGGTCATCGCCGGCGCGTCGAGCCGAATCGTCGTCCTCGGCGTGAGCACCGTGGAGGAGGATATCCGCGCGCACCTGTCGCGACAGCGGTTGGCCGCCGCGGTCTCGACCACCCTCGGCGTCGTGGCGGTCGTGTTCGTCGCCGTGGGCATTTTCGGCCTGATGTCGATCACCGTGGCGCAGCACACCCGGGAATTCGGGATCCGGCTGGCGTTCGGCGCGGGGCGCGCGCACATCGCGGGTCTCGTGTTCAGGCGCGCGGCCGTGCTTTCGACGGTGGGCTCACTGCTGGGCGCGGCGTTGTGGTGGTGGCTGCACCCGGTGGTGGCGCAGGAGATCTACGGGTTCGATTCAGGAGCTCCCGCCGTCGTGGCGATCGTCGGGGCAGCCGTGTTGGCGCTTGGGTTGGCCGCCGCGGTCCATCCGGCCCGTCGAGCGGCCGGTGCTGAGCCACTTGCGGCATTGAAGTCGGACTAGGAGTCTGCGCCGTGGAACGGTGCAGGCTCCTGGACTTTCGCCACCGGGCTCCTGGCAGGGTTCGTGGGCGCCCGGCGGAGCCGCAGACGACGATGGGCGGGCTGGTCTCGTCGAGTGGCTTGCACCCCCGGTCGCGAATCGGAGTTCGTGCGAGTCGCAGATCGTCCCGCCACCGGTGGGTCTTAGTCCATGGAGTCGTTACCGTGCGCATGTACTCGAGCATAGGGCGAGTGGGGTCGTTCACGGTCGCCCTCGTCGTCGCGGCCTGTCCGGAGGCGCCGGCCGGCCAGACTGTCGCGGCTCCCGGACAACCCACCTTCAGGGCGGCGGTCGACGTAATCGAGGTGGCCGTCTCGGTCACCGACGAGAACGGGCGGCCCGTCCTGGACCTGACCGCGGACGACTTCGAGGTCTACGAAGACGGCCGGCGGCAGCCGGTAGTGGCCTTCACCCGCGTCGATACGCCCGTGGAGCCGTTCGACGCGCCGGTGTCGCATCCTCCGCCGGACGCGGCGTCGAGCGCGCCGGGCGAGCGCGACGGCCGGGTCTATCTGCTGCTCCTCGACGATCTGCACACCCATGTCCTGCGCACGGAGGAGGTACGGGCCATCGCGCGGGAGTTCATCGAGAACACGCTCTTCGGCAATGACCTCGCCGCCGTCGCCATGACGAGCGGCCTGGGGCAGAACCAGCACTTCACCAACGATCGGCAACGGCTTCTCGAGGCGGTCGATCGATTCGTCGGCCGTTACGCTCCGGCCGGCCGGCTCCGCTCGTGGCCGCCCGACAGGTCGCTCGGGTCCCCCGCGGTCCCGGGACCCGCGAGGGTCGATCGCGAGAGGGAGACGAAGGCCCGGGACGCGAGGCGGATGTTGCGGTCGGTGGAGCGGTTCGCCGGGTGGATGGGCGGGCTCGACGCCCGCCGCAAGGCGATGATCCTCATCGGGCAGGGCATCGACTACGACACGCGCGACGTGTTCGGAGATCGGAACTCGCTCGCCCTGCTCGACGAGACGTTGCGGGTCGCGGACGTCGCCGCACGGCACAACGTCACGCTGTACGCCGTCGACCCTCGCGGGCTCCCCACCGGCAGGAGGTCCGCGGTTCGGACGCGGGTTCTCGTCGACGAGACGTCGGAAGCGACCTGGCGCGGCAAGCAGAGCCTTCGTGCCCTGGCCGAGGAGACGGGAGGCTTCGCGTTCATCAACTCGAACCAGTTCGGTCAGGCGTTCGATCGCATCGTTCGAGAGCAGAGCAGTTACTTCCTGCTGGGTTACCGCGCACCTCGCGAAGCTCCGGACGGGCGGCTCCATCACATTCGGATTGAGGTCAATCGTCCGGGCGTCACCATCAATGCTCGTCGAAGCTATGTCCACACCCGTGTGCCCGAGGAGCCCCACGACATCACGGCGCGGATGTCGGCCCTGCTGGACAGTCCGCTGCCGCAATCGGGCCTGCGGCTGGAGTTGACGGCGCTGCCGTTGCGGGGCGACGACCCCGACGTGCAGCCGCTCGTGGTCGCCCTCCGGCTGCAGCCTGCCGAGGACGGCGGCGGATCGCCCGCCGTCGACTCGGTCGTGTCCGTCATCGCCGCCGACCCGGACGGGGCCGTGCTCGCCGGTCGTTCGGTCGAGGTGTCGTTGCCGGGCGAGATGCGCGGGCTCGTTCGCGAGCACGGCTTGCGGGTCTTGTCCAGGCTCGACCTGCCGGGACCGGGGCGGGTGCACCTGCGGGCGGCGGTGGTGGAGCGTCTCACCGGCATTCGCGGCAGCGTGCATCATGAAATGGAGATCCCCGACCTCCGGTCGGCTTCGATCGCCATGAGCGGCTTGGCGGTGAATCCCGACCTGGTCGCGCCGGTGCCGACCGTGATCGCGGAATCGGGTCTCGAGAGTGCCGTGCCCTTCCCGCCTGCGGCCCGCCGTGTCTTCGACGCGGACGACACGCTGGCGGTATTTGCCGAGATCTACGTCAACGGCTCGGGCGCGAGGCGGTGGCTCGGCCTGACCCGCACGATCAGCGACGCCGCCGGGGCGAGCGTTCTCCGGGAGCGCGAGGAGGTCCCCGTCGAGGACGGCTCGGCGCGCTACGGGACGAGCCTGCCGCTCGAGGGCCTCCGCCCCGGCGCGTACGTTCTCAGGGTGGAGGCGGTGGAGGACGAGACCGGCTTGCGGGTCGGTCGCCAGGTACCCTTCAGGGTGAGATAGGCGCAAGGCTCACCGTCGCGCGCTGTCGAGAACACCTGCGCTATCCGGCGCGACTCGGGGTGTGACACGCGTCGTTGAACCGCCGAACGCCGCTCCCGGGGAACCGTGGTCGGCCCCTTCAAGGAAACGTCCGTCGCCGGCATCGAGAGCTGGCCCGAATGGGATCGGATCGAGCGGCTGGACCCCGGCCGGCCCCTTGGCGCGCTACCGCCTTTTTCGGTCGAGAAACGCCTGCATGTACCGTTGAGGCTCGTCGGTGTGGTAGGCGGTCGTGAAAGAGCGGATGCCGACCTGGACAGCGTGGTCGAGGGGCAGCGTGTCCCACCGCTGAGCCAGGGCCTTCTGCAGCCGGATGGCGCCCGGGCCGGCGGTCGCGATGGCGTCCACCCACCGTCGGGTCGCCGCGTCGAGCTCGTGGTCGGGCACGACGCGTTCCACCAGCCCCCAGCGCTCTGCCTCGGCCGCGGTGATCGGCTCGCCGGTGTAGACGAGCTCGCGCGTCCGCCCCGAGCCGATGAGCCGGGGAAGCAGCGCCGCCTCGATGACGGAGGGGATTCCCACCTTGACCTCGGGCATGCCGAAGGTCGCTTCCTCGCTCGCCACCCGGAGGTCGCACGAGGCGGCGACCTCGACCCCGGCCCCCAGGCAGTATCCGCGTATCCGGGCGATGACCGGCACCTGCAGCCGCCGGATGGCCTGGCAGGCGAGGTGCAGCCGGCTGATGAAGGGGTGCGTCGTCTCGTGGTCGAGCTCTGCCAGCTCCCGGATGTCGGCCCCGCCGATGAAGGCTCGCGGCCCCGACCCCGTCAGCACGACGCAGCGCAGCTCGCGCTCTCCTCCCAGGGTGCGGAAGGTGGTGAGGAGCTGGCGGATGAGACCGCTGTCGAGGACGTTGAGGCGGGCGGGGTTGTGGACGGTGACGCGGGCGAGCCGGCCGGCGTCGCCGAGGGGCTCGATCTCGGTGCGGACTTCCGGGGAATCGTCAGAAGGCATGTCGGGCTCCGTGGTCGCGGCTGAGTCGTGACGATGGCGCGCACGCGGCGCGAGGACGGACGTATACTGGCGCCATGCCCAAGTGTAACGAGATCGCCGGTCCGCTTGCAGTGGTGTTCCTGTCGTGCGCGGCGCTGGCGGCCGCCCAGACCGGCGCGGTCGGGGGGGAGTGGCCGACCTACGGCGGCGACCTCGGCCACACGCGGTACGCCCCCCTCGACCAGATTACCGCGGACAACTTCCCCGACCTGGAGATCGCGTGGCGCTTCCGGACCGACAACCTCGGTCCGGTGCCGGAGTTCCGCTTCCAGTCGACGCCGCTCGTGGTCGACGGGGTGCTCTATTCGACGGCGGGGTCGCGGCGGACGGTGGTCGCCCTCGACGCGGCGACGGGAGAGCTGCTGTGGATGCACCGCCTCGACGAGGGGGCGCGCGGCGCCGCCGCCCCGCGGCAGCTCTCGGGCCGCGGGCTGGCGTACTGGGACGGAGGCGAGGGGGGCGAGCCGCCGCGGGTGGTCTACGTCACCCCGGGCTACCGGCTGGTCGCCCTCGACGCCGCCACCGGCCGGCGCGTCGCCGGCTTCGGGCAAAACGGCATGGTCGACCTGAAGCGGGACAACGACCAGCCGATCGACCCCGTCACCGGCGAGGTCGGCCTGCACGCCACCCCCATCGTCGCCGGCGACGTGGTCATCGTCGGGGCCGCCCACCGCACCGGCGGGAACCCCCGCAGCCGGGCCAACGTGAAGGGCTACGTCCGCGGCTACGACGTGCGCACCGGCGAGCGGCTCTGGATCTTCCACACGATTCCGCGTCCCGGCCAGTTCGGTCGCGACACCTGGCTCGCCGACTCGGCCGTCTACACCGGCAACACCGGCGTGTGGGGGCAGATCTCGGTCGACGTCGAGCTGGGGCTCGTGTACCTGCCGGTGGAGGCGGCGACCGGCGACTACTTCGGGGCCAACCGGCCCGGCGACAACCTGTTCGCGGAGAGCCTGGTCGCGGTCGACCTGTACACCGGCGAGCGCCGGTGGCACTACCAGCTCGTGCACCACGGCATCTGGGACCACGACATCCCCTGCGCGCCGATCCTGCTCGACGTCGTCGTCGACGGTGAGACCATCAAGGCGGTGGCCCAGCCCACGAAGCAGGTGTTCCTCTACGTCTTCGACCGCGAGACCGGCGAGCCGATCTGGCCGATCGAGGAGCAACCCGTGCCGGCCGGCGACGTGCCCGGCGAGTGGTACTCGCCGACGCAGCCCATCCCCACCCGTCCCCCCGCCTACGACCGGCAGGGGGTGACCCTCGACGACCTCATCGACTTCACGCCCGAGCTGCGGGCCGAGGCCGAGGAGCGGGCGTCGTTCTACAAGCTGGGGCCGATGTTCACCCCGCCGGTGGTGAGCGAACTGGACGGGCCCCTCGGCACGCTGATGGCGCCGGCGCAGGGGGGCGGCACCAACTGGCCGGGCGGGTCCTTCGATCCGGAGACCGGCATCCTCTACGTGTCGTCGAACAGCTCGCTGGGGTCGCTGGGCATCGTGCCCCCGTATCCGGGGCAGTCCGACATGGCCTACATCCAGGGGAACGCGGTGACCGGCCCCCGCACGACGGGCGGCGCGGGTTCGGCGGCGGGCGGAGGCCGAACCAGCTTCACGGTGCCGCCCCGCCCGCCCCTGTCGGCGGAGCAGCGGCAGCGCGCCCAGCTCACCATCCGGGGGCTGCCGATGCTGAAGCCGCCCTACGGCATCATCAGCGCCATCGACATGACGCGGGGCGAGATCCTGTGGCAGGTCCCCCACGGCGAGACGCCCGACCACATCCGCAACCACGAGGCGTTGCGGGGGCTCGACATCCCCCGCACCGGCCAGCCCGGCAGCGTCGGCACCCTGGTGACGAAGACCCTGCTCATCGCCGGCGACCCCCAGACCACGACGGACGCCTCGGGCGAGCGCGGCGCGAGGCTGCGGGCCTACGACAAGGCGACGGGGGGCGAGGTGGGCACCCTGTTCATGCCGGCGCCGCAGACGGGCTCGCCGATGACCTACGAGCTCGACGGCGTGCAGTACCTGGTGGTCACCGTCAGCGGCGGCGGTCGCTCGGGAGAGCTGCTCGCCTTCCGGGCGCCGCCGGAATAGGGGTCTCCGCCGTGAAACGGCGCGGACTCCTGTAGGGTTGGTCGGGTGCCAAGCGGAGGCCGCAGCGCGACCTTGCGGTCGCGTTCGGCGACGATTGGCGGGCGAGGAGTCTGCGACGCCGGCAGGGCCGCGCGTCCCGCCAGGGTTGGCGGCTACGGAATCACCCCGCCGAGGGGAATCTCCTGCACCGCGTCGAAGTCCACGAGTGAGCGGACGTAGTCGAGAATGGCGCGCAGCTCGTTGTTGCGCGCCGTGGCCAGATCGCGTTGCGCTTGGAACACGAAGAAAGTGGTCGACAGGCCCACCTCGAACTTGCGCTGCTCCGCCTCGAGGCGACGCGCCGCGAGCTCGCGCGAGGCCCGGGTGGCCTCCAGCCGCTGCATGTCGGTGCGCACGCTCCTGGCCGCGTCCCTGACCTCGGTGGCGATGCGCAGCTCGAGGCTGCGGCGGCTCGCCTCGCTCCGCGACTGCTCGAGCCGGGAGCGCTCGAGGTTGGCGTCGGCCGTGCTCGTGCCTAGCGTGTAGGAGACGTTGACCTGCACCGTCCAGTTCGGGAACTCGTTGGCGAAGATGTCGCCCAGGGCTCCGCCGAACGATCGTGAGCCGCGGGTGAGTCCGCGTCAGAGCGCCGCGGACGGCGGCCATCGCGCCGCCGCCGGACATCCCGCGGACCAGCACCGTCGTCTCCGGGCTCGAGGCGCGGCCGACGCCCGCCGCCGACATGGGCGCGAACGCCGTCGCCACCGCGGCCGCGGCGAGGAAAGCGGGCCTGATGTCCCGTACGACGCCGACCACGACGTAGTCTCCGCCATCGTCGTCCGTCCGCAGCCGGCGTCCAATCGCCCCGCCGCGCCCGAAGATCTGCTGCTCGGCTGTCTGATTGATGACAACGGCCGTCTCCGCGGCGCGTGCGCCCTCGCCGAGGCCGCCGGCAAGGTCGCGCTCCGTGAACGCCCGGCCGCGGACGACGGGAACGCCAAGCGTTTCGAAGTAGCGCACGCCGACACGTTCCGACGCCATGGAATGGTACGTGCGCGGTGCGTCGGCCTGCGCGGTCGATGTCGACACGCGGACGTCGGACGCCGGGCCGAAACCAACCGCGGCTCCCACCGGGGCGCGCTCGGCCAGCGCCGCAGATCGCACTTCGGGAAGAGCGGCGAGCTGGCCCGGCAGCTCGTCGAGCAGCGCCGCCGACTGCGCGGGCGTATAGCCGTCGCGCCCCGGATCCACGGTGAACAGCGTCAGGTCGGCGGTGTCGAACCCGGCGTCGATGCCGCTGAACCGCTGGTAGCCGACGGCCAACTGGCCGATGGTGAGCAGAAGCATGAGGGCCACGGCCACCTGATACGTGACGAACAGGTTCCTGACACCGAACCGGCGATAGCGGACCAGCGCTGACGGTGGCCCCCCCCGCAAGGACCGGATGACGCCGTCGCGCGTCCCGCGGGTCGCCGCGAGGGCCGGTGCCAGTCCGAGCCCCGTTCCGGTCAGTACGGCGAGTGACAACATGAAGAGCCACAACGTCGGTCCTTCGCGCAGATCGGTCTCGACCGGGAACGGGGTCACCGCACCCGCCGACTCGACGACGGCATTGAGCCAGTAGGAGAAGACGAGCCCGGCTGCGACACCGCCCAGCGCCAGCAGCACGCTCTCGGTCAGCAACTGCCGGACCAGCCGCCGGCGGCTGGCGCCCAGCGCGAAGCGAACGGCCATCTCCCGCCGCCGCTTCCCGGCGCGCGCCAACAGCAGCCCGGCCAGGTTCGCGCACGCCAGCGAGCAC
This sequence comes from Vicinamibacterales bacterium, assembly GCA_965207615.1. Taxonomy (GTDB): domain Bacteria; phylum Acidobacteriota; class Vicinamibacteria; order Vicinamibacterales; family UBA8438; genus JAJEEA01. The sequence goes on along the minus strand of CBDBMZ010000003.1, from coordinate 2,777,291 downwards.
GAGTCCGACGAGCAGCCCGTTGACGCCGAGCATGAGCCCCAGCTCCGCCGGTGGCACCCGGGCGGCGCGGCCCGCCGGAAGCAACCGCACCCGCGGGCCCTCGCGGCGGCTCTCGCCGACCTCGATCGGCGGCTCCTGCGCGCGGACCGTTGCGTCGAGTGCCGCTTCGGCCGTCTGCGTCGACACCCCGCGCGCCAGCCGCGCCACCACCTCGAAACGCTCGGCGGTCGGGTCCGACAGGACGTGGCCCTCCAGCTCCGGCAACAGCGCGGGGCCCGCGGTCACGGGCACGAAGATCTCCACCGGATTCACAGGAAACACGCCCTGGAATCCGTTCGCGGCTATGCCGGCCAGCGTCACACTCTGGCCGTTCACCCGCAGGGACCGCCCCACGGCGCCCGGGTCGGCGTCGAGCCGGCGTCTCCAGAACCGCTCGCTGACGACGACCACCGGCTCCGAGCCGACCCGTTCCGTCCCGGGGGTGAAGACGCGGCCGGCGGTCGGGGCAACGCCCAGCACTTTGAAGTAGTCCGACGAGACGAGATGACCGAACACGCGTTCGCCGCCGCCCGCCTCGCGGCCGACGGCGACGGTGAACGGCGCCGGCCCGAGGTAGGCCGTCGCCGCCTCGACGACGTCGTCCACGTCCCTGATGCGCTCGAAGGCCGGGTACGACAACCGTGCGTCGATGGCAACCAGCGAACCTGGATCGCGGGCTCCCGGGAGGGGTCGCAGGATTCCCGCATCGAGCCGCAAGAACATGTAGATACAGACAGCCATGCCGAGGGCCAGCGACGCGACGCCGACGGCCGTGACGCCGGGGTGGGCGCGCAGCACGCGGAATCCGTACCGGAGGTCCTGCCTGAGCAGCTCGAGCCACGCACCGAGCCGGACGTCCCGCGTCTCTTCCTTGATGCGCTCGACGTTGCCGAACTCGATCCGTGCCCGCCTCCGCGCCTCCGCCGCCGACAGTCCTCGGCGTTCCCACTCCTCGGCACGCGGCTGCATGTGAAACGCCAGCTCGTCGTCCAGCTGGTTCTCGAATCGCGTGCGCCGAGAGAGGGCGACGAACCAGAGCCGCAGGCGAGTCCGCATGTCGTCACACCTCACCTGGTCGGGTGCCGAGCGCGGCCGCCATCGCATCGGCCAGCTGCTGCCAGTTTGCGCGCTGTACTCGCAATCGCCGCCGGCCCGCCGGGGTCAACCGGTAGAACTTCGCCCGCCGGTTGTTGTCCGACACACCCCACGCGGTGGCAAGGAATCCTTGCTGCTCGAGGCGAAAGAGCGCGGGGTACAGCGCGCCCTGCTCGACGACGAGCGCGCCTCGCGTAATCTGCTCGATACGCAGCAGTACGCCGTACCCATGGAGGGGGCCGAGGGAGACGGCCTTGAGGACCAGGACGTCCAGCGTTCCGGGCAGCAACGTGGCGCGAGGAGGCATGTTCTTCTTTCCTAAACAATTTAGGTGAACACACTACCACGTGTCAACGCAGATTCGCCCGCCCCCCCTCGGGTTCGGCTGTGCTCGACCCGGTGCCTCCAGGATCCGAGCGGCCGGACATCGCCGCCAAGCGGATGTGTCGAAGGTGACGGACGCCCCCTCCCTGCACGCCGTCGGCGCTGCGGCCGAGCAGGATCTCGTCCTCGTCGTCCACCGGCTTCGACCCCGAGGTCGGCGCCGCCACCCGCAGCACCGGGGCGAGCCTGACCCGGCGCTACCACCGGTTCCGGCACCGGTTCATCAGCCCCGAGGACGACAGCAGCGCCCGCGTCACCTTCGACCTGGCGCAGAGCGCGGTCGACGTGCAGATCGACAACGTGGGGTTGTACGAGGGGCGGGGATGCGGCGCGCCGTGATCGACCGGACTCGGCGTCACGGCTGACGCGAGCGACCGACGCACCTACCCGTCGCGGTAGGGCGCGATGGAAGGCCACGCGCCGCGGACGCGTCCCCGGTGGCGGATCAGCGAACGGAATACGTCGGACGCGGGATTCGGTGCGACCGGATGGCGGTCGGGGCCCACGTACAGGCAGCCGACCTCGTCGGGCGGCAGTGCGGACACCAGCGTTCGCGCCCGTTCCAGCGCGGCGAGCCATCGCCGCTTCAAGTCGCGGAGGTCGAGAGGTTCCCGGAGGGCGAGCCGATCCAGATCGTCCTGCGTGTAGGCGACGTGCCGCGCCGCGTGCTCCAGCAGGAACTCCGGCGTGAAGCCGGGGTCCTTCCCGCACGCCGCCCAGGCCAGGGCGCCGAGCGGGAGATGCGTGTCGTCGAGATGGAGGATGTCGACGAAGTCGCGCATCTCGTCCCGTCCCGCCAGGGCCAGCACCTTGTTGACGGCGGCGTCGGCATCGTGCAGGCGATAACCGAAGCGCTCGTCAACCTGCACGGGATAGAAGCGGAAGGCGCTGTCCTGGGCCCACTCGATCTTCAGCGCCTGTCGGTCCACGGTGACCACCGCGCGGTGGAAGGCGGGCGTGCGCAGCAGCCACGACAGCTCGTAGCCGGCGGCCCGGAGCGTCGCCGCGTCGGCGTCCGCACTCCGGGCGACACTGTCCTCCAGATCGTGGAACAGGTCGAGATCGGCCGAGTACCGGGGAGTGTCCTCCGCCCGGTGCAGGACGGTGGCCCCCGCGACGTAGCTGTCGGGACTGCGGTTGGCGGCGATCCGCCGGAGGACGTTCGCCTGGATCGTGCTCAACGGCATATCCGGGCCGCGAGGAGGAACCCCTTGCGCCCACCGTTCCGGCGCAGCCCCCGCGCGATCTCGGGGATGTCGCCGAGTGTGACCTGCATGTCGGGGCGCAGGTACCAGAAGCACTGCGGGTGATAGTCGCGGAATGCCCGCCGCGCCTCGCGCACGCGCACCCTGTCCCGGGACTCCGCGGGCGGCAGCGTGCGGTGGCTTGCCGGTCCGCCCTGGCGGCCGACGGGAAAGAGGCGCGCCTTCGGGAGGTCTTGCGCGTCCATCACTGCAACCAGTATCGGCACGACGGGCAAATCGTCGAGCTCGACGGGCTCCGGGCCGCCGTAGCGGCGGAGGGTGACGACATCCTGCTACAAGCGTGGCGATCTCCCGCCCATGGCTGCAGCTCCGAAGAAGATCGCCGCGATGACCCCGACGCCGGCGAGGGCGGTCCCGACGAACCACTTGATGAGGTTGCTGGACTCTCTCTCGATCTTCAGCTCCAGCCGCTGTTCGAGAACTTCGAGGTCGCCCCTGGTCGGGAGATCTTCGACCGCTTCCCGGACGGTCCAGCGCAGGAACTCGGTTTGCTCCGGGGTGAACCCACTGGACGCCGGAGGCGCACCGACGGGCGGTGGCACCGCCGGCGACGCCGCGGTCTCATCCTCCGCCGACGCACAGCCCCACGTCATCAACACGACGGCAGCGACGATCGCTCGCACCTGAACCTCCGAACCCACCCAGACTACCATAGGGGCAACCGCTCCTCTCGCTTCCGTCTCCAACCGTTCGCGTCCATGGCGCGGGTGCACCGCTATCGGCTTCCTCCGGCCCCTCACGACTCCGGCCGCTCGCCGTAGCGCGTAACGTCACTGCAGCGCACGGCGGCGCGAGACGGATCTTCGAGGTCGAGACGCTTCAGCAGCTTGGCCAGCCCCTGCCGGGTCACCCCCAGAGCCGACGCCGCCTTGGCCCGCCGCCCGCCGGCCTGCGCGAGGGCGCCGCTGACGAAGCGGCGCTCGAACACCTGCCGCGCCTCGTGCGGGGTCGGCATGCCGTCGGGCCCGCTCGACCCGCCGGTGATCGCGGCCGGCAGGAGGGCCGGTCCCACCACCCCGCTCCGGGGACCGCGCACGACCAGCGCCGCCACGATGTTCTCGAGCTGCCGGACGTTTCCCGGCCAGTGGTAGCGGGCCAGCGCCTCCAGGGTCGCCCGGGCGGGCGCGGCCCGGCTCCCGGTGAGCGACTGCGCCCGCTGCCAGAAGTGATCGACGAGCAGCACCACGTCGTCGCCGCGGTCCCTGAGCGGCGGCACCTCGAGGCGGAGCACGTCGAGCCGGTACAGCAGGTCCTCGCGAAACTGGCCGGCCCTGACGTCGCTCTCCAGGGGACGGTTGGTGGCCGCGACGACCCGCACGTCGACCGCGCGCGGCGCGGTGTCGCCCACGCGGCGAATCTCGCCGTCCTGCAGCACCCGCAGCAGCTTGGCCTGCGCGCGCGGCGACAGCTCTCCCACCTCGTCGAGAAACAGGGTGCCCCGGTCGCACGCCTCGAAGAGCCCCGCGCGGTCGGTCACGGCGCCGGTGAACGCTCCCCGGACGTAGCCGAAGAGCTCGGCCTCGACGAGATCGTCGGTGAGGGCGGCGCAGTTGACGGCCCCGAACCGGCGCTCGGGCCGGGCGCTCAGCCGGTGCACCCCGCGCGCCACCAGCTCCTTCCCCGAGCCGCTCTCTCGCCCGTCACGAGGACCGGGAACGGCGACTCGGCGACCCGCCGCAGGCTGCCGCGCAGCCGCGCCATGACGTCGCTCCGGCCCAGAAGTCCCAGATCGTCCGAACGGATGTCACCTCGCACTGTAGCCCTCCGGCATCGAGTCCCAGTCGCCTTCCTTCCCACCGGCATGGTAGTTGGCTCGCCAGGCCACGGTTGCCGACGGCAGGTCGGACACCGCGATGAGAACCGCCCCGCCGTGATCGACCGGCGCCTGAACTACCGTTGGAATCACGTCACGAACGCGGCGGATCGCCGGCAAACCTGCCACGCAAGAGGCGGTTTTCTGGCTGACACTAGCTTAGCTATAGCTTAGCTAGCTAGGGTGGCTAGGACGGCTAGGACGCGGACTCCTGGAATGCCCGCTCGTAACGCCACCGACCGTCGATCATCCAGATGCGGTGCCGCGGACCGGCGCAGTCGAGGTGCCCCGTCTCGTAGGCGCAGTCTTCCGCGTAGAGAGCGACCCGCCCGCCGTCGGTAGCATGCAGTCGTCCCAGGAAGCGTTCGCGTGGCCAGGCGTCTATGGCCGCGAGCGCCTCGGCGACGGTGGCGTGAACGGCGAGCCGCGTGCTCAGGGCGAAGGTCGGGTTCGCGAACAGGATGCGCTGGTCGCGGTGCGCCTGCAGGGCGTCGGGCGGGCGCCACCACCGGTGGTCGTGGATCTCCACACCGTCGACGCGGACCGCGGCGGGGTCGGCCGCCGCCGCGAAGAACCAGGTCGCGAACCGGATGGGGCTCGTCGCCGGCGTCGTCCACTGGCAGATGGGGTGGAGTGCGGCAGGGTCGACGGCCACCCCCGCCTCCTCCCGCGCCTCCCGCGCCGCCGCCCGCCGGGCGGCGGCCAGCTCGTCGCTTCCGCCGTCCGAGGCGTGGTCGCCGGGGTCGATGCGCCCGCCGGGGAACACCCAGTAGCCGCCCATGAACTTGAGGTCGGGGCTGCGGCGCAGGTAGAGAATCTCCGGTCCCGAGGCAGCGTCCCTCAGGAGCACGACCGAGGCCGCCGGCTGCGGCGTCACGACGGGTCGGGGCCGTCCATCCACGGCAACTAGTGTACCTGCCCCGACGGCGGCGTCGGCGCGGCGGCCATCCGGCCCGCGTCGGCGAGCCGCACGCTTTGAGCCGCAGACCCTCTACGGCAGGCTTGGCGGCGGTCGGGTTGCTGACGCAACCTTCTCGTCCCCCCGGCTCACGCAAGTTGGCCCGTGCATGCTCTCCGCCTTGCCGCCGACGAGCGCCTCGTCGGCCTCCCGGACGCACCCTCGTGGTACGCTAGGGAGTTGCTCGCACCCGGTTGGCGCCCTCCTGTGGCCAAGCGACCAGTGCCGGCGCGCCGTGGTCGCAAGGCATCATGTCCTCCCTCGATCTCGCCGTCATCGCGTTGTGCAGCGTGGCCGGATTCACCCTCCAGGGGGCCGTTGGCTACGGCATGGGCATTCTGGGCACCCCGATCCTCATCCTGATCGATCCCCGGCTCGTTCCCGGACCCGTGCTCGCGTCGACCATGGTGTTCACCCTGATGGCGACGGTGCGCGAGCGGCGAGGCATCGACTTCGGCGGGGTCGGCTGGGCGCTGGCCGGACGCGTCGCGGGGACGCTTCCGGCCGCGGCGGTGCTGGCGGTCCTGCCGCAGAACCAGTTGAGCCGGGTGTTCGGGCTGATGGTGATCCTGGCGGTGGCGATCAGCGTCTCGGGCGTGCACGTCCGTCGCCGCCCGTCGACGCTGGTGGCCGGGGGAGTGCTGTCGGGGCTGATGGGCACGGTGGCCGCGATCGGGGGGCCGCCCATCGCGCTGCTCTATCAGCATGCTTCCGGCGAGAAGTTCCGGGGCACACTGTCGAGCCTCTTCTTCGTCGGCACCATCATCTCGATCGCCGCGCTGGTGCCGGCGGGGCGCTTCGGGGGGCCGGAGCTGCGCCTCACCCTGTTCATGCTGCCGGGCGCGGTCTTCGGCTTCCTGGTGTCGCGCCGCCTCGCGAGCCGGCTGGACCGGGGCTATACCCGGCCGGCGGTCCTCACGGTGGCCGCGGTAGCAGGGTGCGTCGTGGTCGTGCGCTCGTTCGTCGCGCCTTGAACGGCGTTCCCCGCCCGCCGCTCCGGAGGCAACGGCGGCGGCCCGCCGCTGCCCGCGACCGATTAAAGTCCGGTGTCCGGTCGGCCGAAATCGCGGGTATGGTCCTGGTGTCGTCCGCGTTCCGAACATTCGACCTTCCCGCGTCGGCTGCGCGCAGTGAGCGGGCAGCGCGGTCGTCGCGGTGTCGCCGGTCCGTGACCGCGCTCCTGGCGGCCGGCCTGCTGCTGGGCGGCGTCCACGGCGGGGCGGCCCAGAGTTTGCGGGGCAGCAGCGCGTCGCTCGACCGCCAGGTCGCCCAATCCCGTCAGCACGACTTCACGCACCTGGCGGGCCCCGCGCAGCTCCGCCGGTTCGTCGACGCCGGCCTGCTCGTGCACCTGCCCGGCAATCGCGACTACACGCTCGCCGACGTGTCGTTCCCCTTCGCCCGGCCCGAGGTGCGGCTGTTCGTGGAACGGTTGTCGTCGCAGTACCGCCGGGCCTGCAACGAGCGGCTCGTGGTCACGAGCCTGACCCGGCCGCTGTCCCATCAGCCCCGGAACGCCTCCGACCGTTCGGTCCATCCCACCGGCATGGCCGTCGACCTCCGCCTTCCCGCCGGGCGCTGCCGAAGCTGGCTGGAGGGGGTGCTGCTGTCGCTGGAAGCGCGAGGGGTGATCGAGGCGACTCGCGAACGCCGCCCGCCGCACTATCACATCGCGGTGTACCCGACGCCCTACGCGGCCTACGTGAGAGAGCTGACGGCGCGGACCGCGCGCGGAAGCGGCGAGACGGCGCGGGCCGCTCGCGGGGGCGGGGAGCTCCCGGCGGCGGCCGCGGCGGCCGTCCACGTGGTTCGCCGCGGCGAGAGCCTCGATCGAATCGCCCGCCGCTACGGGGTGACGGTCGAAGGGCTGCGCCGTGCGAACGGCCTCGGCTCGCCCCTCATCCATCCGGGTCAGTCGCTCCAGGTTCCCGGGGCGGAGCGGCCGGCGGGCCGCGCTGACGACGGGAGCGGGGAGGCCCCGGCGGCGGCCGCGGCGGCCGTCCACGTGGTTCGCCGCGGCGAGAGCCTCGAACGGATCGCCCGCCGCCACGGGGTGACGGTCGAGGGGCTGCGCGGCGCGAACGGCCTCGGCTCGTCCCTCATCCACCCGGGTCAATCGCTCCGGGTTCCCGGAGCGGTACGACCGGCGGACGGGGCCGGCGGCGGGAGCGTGGAGGCCCCGCCGGCGGATGCGGCGGTCGTCCACGTGGTGCGTCGCGGCGAGAGCCTCGATCGGATCGCCCGTCGCTACGGGGCGACGGTCGAAGGGCTGCGCGGCGCGAACGGCCTCGGCTCGTCCCTCATCCATCCGGGTCAGTCGCTCCGGGTTCCGCGAGCCCGACCCGCCGCCGCGGATGCGGTCACCCTCCACGTGGTGCGCCGTGGCGAAACCCTGGACCGCATCGCCCGCCTCTACGGGGCGACCATAGGCGCCCTGCGCCGCGCGAACGGCCTCAGCTCGTCCCTCATCCATCCGGGTCAATCGCTCCGGATTCCCCTGTCGCGGCGCTAGGAGTCTGCGCCGTGGAACGGCGCCGCCTCCGGAGGAGGCGCAGACTCACTGCAGGGTTGGTTGGGCGCCCAGCGGAGCCGAAGGCGACGGTGGGCGGGCGAGGAGTCTGCGCCGCAGAACGGCGCCGCCTCCGGAGGAGGCGCAGACTCACCGGAGGCCGGTTGGGCGTCGGGCGGAGGCCGCAGCCCGACCTTGCGGTCGCGTTCCGGGTGATTGGCTGGTCGATTCTGCATCGCCTCCGGCCGCGCGCGACAACGCTGTGTCGTCGAAGCCGGAGCCGGTTAGAATAACGCGTGCCGCACGACCCTCGCCGCGCGTGGCGGGCCGCGGCGTTTCCTGGAGTGGTGACTAGATGAAGACGACGTCCGTTGCACTGACGGTGGCCCTGGGACTTCTCGGCGCGGCGGCGCCGGTTCAGGCGCAGGATGGCATACCGCGGCTTTCTAACGGCCTTCCCGACATGAGCGGCATCTGGCAGGTTCTGAACGAGGCCAACTACGACCTCGAGCCGCACATGGCCCGGCACTCGATGCAGATGCGCCCGGGGCCGGTGAACCCCGTGCCGGCGATTCCGACCTTGCGCCTCGGGGCGGTCGGGGCGGTGCCCGGGAGCCTCGGGGTCATCGTCGGCGGCGGGCGGATTCCCTACACCGAGGAGGCGCGCGCCCTCAAGGAGGAGAACCGCGCCAACTGGATCGACCGCGACCCCGAGGTCAAGTGCTACCTGCCGGGGGTCCCGCGCGCGACCTACCTCCCCATGCCGTTCCGGATCGTCCAGAGCGAGGAGGACTTCTTCATCGCCTACCAGTTCGCGGGGGCCGTGCGCGACATCTACCTGGACGATCCCGGGCCCTCGCAGATCGACTCGTGGATGGGTTGGTCGGTCGGCCGTTGGGAGGGGGACACGCTGGTCGTGGAGGTGACCGGGCTCCACGACGCCACCTGGTTCGACCGCGCGGGCAGCCACCACAGCAACCAGCTCCGGGTGGTGGAGCGCTACACGATGCTGGGGCCCAACCACATCGACTACGAGGCGACGATCGAGGACCCGGTGGTGCTGACCGAGCCGTTCACCATCAAGATGCCGATCTATCGCCGCATCGAGGAGAACGCCCGCCTGATGGACTTCCGCTGCGTCGAGTTCGTCGAGGAGCTCCTGTTCGGCGAGTGGCGCCGCGAGCCGCTGCCGCGCTAGCCGGCGGCTTGCGGTCGGGCTGAGAGTGCGCCGGCGCGAACTCTGTACAGTGCAATACATGTATCGGCGGGGACGGCCGGAGGATGGGGCGGGCGCCGAACGCCGCGGTGCAATACTGCGGTCGCGTTTGGGAGTTTTCTGGATCTGTCGCTTCTGCGGTGACGATTTCTCGGGAGGTTGAGAAGATGGGTACTCGAATCGCAGTCGGTCTCGGCGTGCTCGCGCTGGTCGGTCTGACGTCCCTGCCGGCGGCGGCGCAGAGCAGCGACATTCCCCGGACCCCGAGCGGCCGTCCGGACCTGTCGGGCACCTACGACGTGTCGACGCTGACGCCCATGCAGCGCCCCGTCGAGCTCGGCGAGACGATGTCTCTGACCGACGAGGAGGCGGCGGCCGTCGCGGCCGCGGAAGCGCAGCGGATGGCCGAGCGCAACGCCCCCAGCGATCCCAACCGCGGGGCGCCGCCCCAGGGCGGAGACGGGTCGCGCGGCGCCGCCGGCAACGTCGGCGGGTACAACTCGTTCTGGATCGACCGCGGCACCGGCGCGTACCAAATCGACGGCGAGTGGCGGACGTCGATTCTCATCGACCCGCCCAACGGCCGCTTCCCGCCGGTGACCGAGGAGCGTCAGGCGGCCATGCGGGCGGCCTTCGAGGCCGGCCCCCCGCGGCGCGCGCAGAACGACGGGACCGCCTACTGGCTCGAGGCGGGGCTCGACGCCCCCGGCCCCTACGACAACATGGAGCAGCGGCCCTACGCCGAGCGGTGTATCCTCAGCTTCGGCTCGACGTCGGGCCCGCCGATGCTGCCCGCCCTTTACAACAACCACAAGCGGATCGTGCAGGGCGAGGACACCGTCGTCATCCTGATCGAGATGGTGCACGACGCCCGCATCGTGCGGATGAACGCCGAGCACGACCCGCCCGAGATCAGGAAGTGGCTGGGCGACTCGATCGGCTGGTGGGAGGGCGACACCCTGGTGGTCGAGACCACGAACTTCGTCGACCGGCCCGCGTTCCGCCAGGGGAGCGGCAACATGAAGGTGACCGAGCGCTTCCGCCTGGAGGACGCCGACACCCTCATCTACACGTTCACCGTCGAGGACCCGACGGTGTGGACGGCGCCGTTCACCGGCGAGTACGCGTGGCCGCGAAGCCCCAACAAGGTGTTCGAGTACGCCTGCCACGAGGCGAACTACGCGCTGGAGGGCATCATGAAGGGCGCTCGCCTGCTCGAGGCCGAGTTCCGCGGCGAGGACCCCGAGGGCGTGGCCAATCCCACCCGGTAGAAGGCCGGGACTCGAGAGTCAGGAGAACGACGATGCGCAAGCAGACCCGTGTTTGGTTCGGAATCGGTGCGGCCACCACTCTCGTCCTGGGCGCGTTGGCGGTGACCGGCGGCGTGCCGGCGCAGGCCCATCACGCCTTCGGGGCCGAGTTCGACCCCAACCGCCCCGTCGTGCTGCGGGGGCCGGTGGTCCGCGTGGAGTGGGTGAACCCCCACACGTGGATCCACATGGAGGTGACGACCGAGGACGGCAGCCAGCAGGTCTGGATGGTCGAGGGCGGTACGCCCAACACCCTGCTGCGGCGCGGGCTGACCCGCGACTCGATTCTCCCCGGCACCATGATCGTGGTCGACGGCTACCAGAGCAAGGACCGCAGCGCCCGCGCCAACGGCCGCGACGTGACGTTCGAGGACGGCAGCAAGTTCTTCATGGGCTCGTCCGGCACCGGCGCGCCCCTCGACGGCCGCGACCCGACCGAGCAGCGGCGCTGAGCCGGGAGTCCGCTGCGCGGCACGGCGCGGACTCCCGGACCGGCCGAGCGCTAGGAGTCTGCGCCGCAGAAAATCGGTGCGACAATTGTAGGCGAGCCGCCGACGAGAGGGGACTTGATGTCGACAGTGTTTCGCCCCTATGCCCCGGAGCAGTCGCTGCTGTTGCCGCCTGATGTGCGGGAGTGGCTGCCCGAGGGTCACTTGGCGCACCACATCAGCGATTTGGTGGACGGTCTGGATCTGACGGCGTTCTACGCGCCGTATGAGGGGGACGGTCGGCGCAACGCGCCGTACGAGCCTCGGATGCTGGTGAAGGTGCTGATCTACGCGTACGCGACGGGAGTGTTTTCGTCGCGGAAGATTGCGAAGAAGCTGGAAGAGGACGTGGCGTTCCGGGTGCTGGCGGCGGGCAATTTCCCTCAGCACCGGACGATCTGCGAGTTTCGGCGTCGTCACTTGGCCGATTTCAAGCGGCTGTTCGTCGAGGTGGTGGGTCTGGCGCGGGAATTGGGACTGGCGGGGTTGGGGAAGCTGTCGATCGACGGGACGAAGGTGCGGGCGAATGCGAGCAAGCGCAAGGCGATGAGCTACGGCCGGATGCAGGAGGAGGAGCGGCGTCTGGTGGGCGAGATCGAGGCGCTGCTGCGGTCGGCGGACGCGACCGACGTGGCCGAGGACGTTCGTTTGGGCCGTGAGGTCCGGGGCGACGAGTTGCCGGCGGAGTTGCGGCGACGAGAGGACCGTTTGGCGGCGATCCGGGCGGCGAAGGCGCGGTTGGAGGCGGCGCAGCGGGCGGCCGACGACGCGCGGGGTCGGCAGCCGGGCCAGACGCGGAACCCGAAGGGGGGTCGGCCGTACAAGCGGGCGTATGGCGAGCCCGACGAGAAGGCGCAGAGCAACTTCACGGACCCGGAAAGCGGGATCATGAAGACGAGCAACGAGGGCTTCCAGCAGTGCTACAACGCGCAGGCGGCGGTGGACGCTGAGCACCAGTTGGTGGTGGCGACGGATGTGACGGCGAACGCGAGCGACCAGGGCGGGCTGCCGGTGTTGCTGGACCAGGTCGAGGAGCGGTTCGACACGCAGCCGGAGACGGTGCTGGCCGACTCGGGGTACTGCAACGAGCGGGACTTGGCGGACCTGGAAACGCGGGGTGTTGACGGGTATGTGCCGGCGGGCCGGGAGGGCAAGGGGGGCACCGGCCGCGATCTGGAGAAGCACCCGGCGACGGGCCGCATGGTGGAGAAGCTGTCGACGCCGGCGGGCCGGGCGGTGTATGCGGAGCGGAAGTGGTTGTCGGAAGCGCCGTACGGCTGGATCAAGCACGTGCTGGGCTTCCAGCGCTTCAGCCTGCGTGGCTTGGCGAAGGTGCGGGGCGAGTGGGACTTGGTGTGCCTGGCGGTGAACGCGAAGCGCCTGCACGTGCTGATGGCGGCGTAATGGGGACCGATCTGGCGCCACACTGACCGAGAATCGGTCACGAATCGCGGCGTTTGGGACCGCACGGCCTTGTTCTTCGGTTCCGTGCCGCCGGTTGATCGAGAATCAGCTGCTCGTCGGCCGGCGGCCTTCGCCCTGACGCCGTAGGTCACGACGCAGACCGCCGGGGTTCCGCGAACTCCTGCGGCGCAGACTCCTAGGCGGGTGACGAACTGGCGGGCCGGGAGTCTGCGCCGTACAAACGGCGTGGACGCTGCAGGGTTGGTCGGGCGCCTGGCTTGTGCCGCGGTGCGACCTGGCGGTCGCGTCGAGAGTTTCGCTGCCGCGAAGCTCCTTCGGCGACGATTGGCGGGCTACACGGTCCGGCTGGTCGGCAGGCCGGCCGGGTGCCCGGTGCCGGGGGCGTCGGACTGGCTCTGCGTCCTCGGCGCGCCAGGGAAGACCGTAGTGCGCTCGAGCAGCCAGACGACGTTGACGGCCACCGGAGCTCCTCCGGCCCGCGCCGGAACGAAGCGCACGCCGGACGCAAGCCGCGACAGCGCCCGCTGAAGCTCCGCGCTGGGGGTGGCGTCCGAGTGCGCGTCGAGGCCCTTCGCCGCGCCCGCGGCGCCCTCGCGGCCGTCGCCCGGATCCATGCGAGGCGACGGCTGGCTGAGCACCTCGACGGACGCGAGCTCGCCTTCGCGGGTCACCACCGCGGCGAGGGCGAGATTCTCCAGCACGAGCGGCGGGAGCGGCCGGATCAACATGGCCGCGGCCTGGGTGTCCGCCCACACCTGCGGCAGGCTGACGCCGGTCTCGAATCCCCGCAACGGGTTGGCGTTAGACCCGAGGCTGTTCGCCCCTTGCAGGAACCCGGAGAGGGAGTGCGGATGCACCGGGGGCGAGAAGCTGAGGGCCATGGCCACGAACAGGCCCGCCACCAGCATCGAAGCGGCCGCGCCGCCCGCCACGCACAGTCGCTGCCCGTCCGCCGCCACCTCCCGGAGCCGCCGTCGGACGGGTGAGCAGGGCCCGGGGGGGAGGGATTCGAGTACGCTCGACACCATGCCGGCGCTCTCCAGCTCGTTCGGACGGTGCTCGGTGGCGTACTCGCGCAGGGCGCCGCTGATGGCGCTCAGGTCCTGCCGGACGCGGCGGCAGTCGTCGCAGGCGTCCAGGTGCGCGTCCAGGGCCACCTGCCGCCCCACCGGGAGCTCGCCGTCGTGAGACGCGGTCAGCCATTGACGCGCGGTGCGGCAACGGAGCGATCTCGTACCAGTCATCGGACGTGCCTCAGTTGTGCGCGCAGGGTCTGGCGCGCGCGCGCCAGTCGTGATTTCACCGCGGCGGTCGAGACGCCGAGCGAGAAGGCGATCTCCGCGTACCGCATGCCGTGCAGCTCGCGCAGCACGACCACCGATCGCTGCTCGAACGGCAGGCGGCCCATGGCGCCCCACAGCCGCCGGCGCAGCTCCTTCCGGTCGAGCGCGCGCTCGGGCGACGTCGTCGCCGCCGGCGCCGGCGGATCCACGAACACCGCCTCCAGCGACACCTGGTCGGCCCGCTTGCGCCGGCGCCACCAGCGCTGCTGGTTGCGGGCCTGGTTGACCACGATGCGGTAGATCCAGGTCTGCAGGGCGGAGTCGCCGCGGAACCGGTGAATCGAGCGGAACACCGTGAGGAACACGTCCTGCGACAGGTCGCGGGCGTCCTCGGGGTTGCCCAGCAGGTGCAGCGCCAGGTGATACACCATCCGCTGGTGGCCCTGGACCAGCTCGCGGCAGGCCTGGGCGTCGCCGGCCGCGCACCGCTCCGCCAGCTCGCTCTCGGAGGTCGTCGTTTCCGCCCAGTCGATGGCTCGAAGCGGTTTCACCCTGCCTCCCGTGCTGGAGTCTCCGGCATCGGAACCGTCAGCCCGCCGCTCGTGGCCAGGCGACGCGCCGCCGGAGCCGCGTCATCCGGGTGCCGTCGCAGGACGGCGTCGCGCCGGCAGCTCGGAGCTTCCCGACCACGGCGGAGCCCCGATCCGTCGTTGAACTCTCCCTGCAGTTGGATACCGTTCGGCAAGAAAAGTTCCGCCGGGAACGGAAGAGGGCGAATCGCTCCCTTCACGCCTCAATCGTTGAACCGTGAGCCCCTGCAAGGTAGGATACACGGATCGCGCGGGGCAATCAGGCCCCGCGGTCCCGGGCGCGAGGGCGCCGGGACGAGTCTCAGCAGACGGGGGACGGACATGCTCAGTCGCAGTCGCGTGACGGCCGGCATCGCCGGCTTGACGGTGGCGCTCATCGCCGCGCCGGTCGCGGCGCAATCCGATTCGATACAGCGGACGCCGCACGGCGATCCGGACATCTCGGGTATCTTCACGTTTCGCACCATCACGCCGCTCGAGCGGCCGGCGGCGCTGGCCGGGAGGGTGACCCTGAATGCCGAGGAGGCCGCCGCCTTCGAGGCCTCCGAGCGCACCCGGCAGAACCGCGACCTGTTCGACCCCGAGGCCGGCGCACCGAACGCCGGCTACCAGTCGCGGGCGGAAGGCGGAGTGCTCTCCTACAACGAGTTCTGGTACGAGCGCGGGGTCGAGCTGACCGCCGACAAGCGGACCTCGCTGATCGTCGATCCGCCGGACGGCCGGCTGCCGTGGCGCGAGGAGAGCCGCCGGGCCCGCGCCCTGAACCGTCTGAACCTGCGCAACGGCTTCGCCGACCACTATACCGACCGCAGCCTGTCGGACCGCTGCATCCTGGGCTTCAACGCGGGGCCGCCGATGACCTCGGCCTCGTACAACAACAACGTGCTCATCCTGCAGACCCCCGACCACGTCGTGATCCAGAACGAGATGGTGCACAACGCCCGCATCGTCCCCCTCGACGGAAGCCCCCACGGCGAGATCCGCCAGTGGGTCGGCGACTCGCGCGGGCACTGGGACGGCGCCACCCTGGTCGTCGAGACCACCAACTTCCGGGGAGAGACCGCCGCTCGCGGGTCGAGCCGGGACACGCATCTCATCGAGCGGTTCACGCGGGTCGATCCCGACACGCTGATGTACGAGTTCACCTTCACCGACGAGAACCACTTCACGCGTCCGTGGACCGCGGCCATCCCGTTCCGCCGGACGGACGGGCCCCTGTTCGAGTACGCCTGTCACGAGGGCAACATCGGCATGTACGGCATCATGGCCGGCGCCCGCGAGCTCGACACGCAGCCGGTCGAGGGGACCCGCTAGCGGCATCGGGATCGGGCGGCGCGTGGCGACGCCGCCCTCCGCCTCGCCCGGTGAGGCCCGGCGGGTTCGCCACGGGCTTCCGGCCTGATCCGAGAAGGAGACCTGTCGTCCCGCGTCCCGGCCGGGACGCGGGATACGAGACGGGGCCACCCCGGACGCGAGACACCGAGAGCAGGACGGATTGCCCGGCCGGCGGATCGCCGGCGGCCAGGCAGTCCGGTAAGCCATGGACTGGACCGCGCTCTCGGGCGTTCTCCGCATCCGCGCGCAGGAGCTGCTGGGGACAGACCTCGCCCAGATCCGCTTCACCGACATCGGGCTCACCTGGTCGCTGTCGGCGCTCGTGCTCCTGATCGGCCTCGCGACCCTGGCGCGCCTGTGGGGGCTCGCTCGCATCCACCACCGCCAGCATTCCGGCCATCACATCGAGCCCCGCTTCCGGCGCGGGCCGCTGGGCCGCACCCTGTACCACCTGCCCAAGGTCCTGCTGGGCCTCGCCCTCGCAATCATGCTCGTCGCGATGGCCGACCCCTATCTCGCCTCGACCGAGGAGGTCGCGGGCGAGATGGAGTCGCGCATCCGCATCGACCTCGTCGACACGTCGCTCTCGATGTCGTGGGAGCTGCCGGGGACGGGCAGGTCGCGGGCCGAGGTCGCGCGCGAGGCGCACCTCGAGTTCCTCGAGATGCGACGCGCCAAGAACGACCGCGTGGCGCTGTGGCTCTTCTCGTCGTTCCCCTACATGGTCGACGACTTCGTCATCGACGACGAGCTGTACTTCTTCCAGGTGATGGACGCGCCCTACGCCATCGTCCGCATCCTCGCCGCCCAGTCGGGCACCCCCATCGACCAGTACTACGTGCCGTCGGACAAGGTGCGCATCGTCGAGCGCGAGGGCAACACCAACATCGTGCGCGCCCTGCAGTCGGTGGTGCGCCACTTCGACCGTGACGTCGCCCTCCTGGGCCGCGGGGCCACGCCGAACCGGGCGGTGCTCATCGTCACCGACGCCGACGTCGACGAGATTCCCGAGGCCGAGTTCGTGCAGCTCGCGCAACGGAACATCGTTCCCTACATGATCTTCATCAACGCCGCCGACGCCCGGCCCGCCCGCGCCGGCCGGGGCGCGGCGCGCCAGCCGGCCAACAACACCCAGGGGCTCATCGACATGATCCGGGCCTTCGGCGGCGACTACTTCGACGTGGCCGACGCCGACGGCCTCGCCCGCGCCTACGAGGCGATCGACAACGCCGAGACGGTGCCCGTCGAGCTCGCCCACCGCGCCGTCAGGGTGCCCATCTACGCGCGGTTCCTGCTGATCAGCATGGCCCTCTTCGTGGTGGGGATCCCGGCCGGGTTCCTGGCCGAGCTGTTGTGGGGGACGAATCCGTAGCGCCGGGACTCCGTGGCATGCTGCCGGGTCGACCGGCTCGTCCTGGCCCACGTATACTATCGGCCCAGATCCAGTCGAACGATGACACCGAGACAACGGTCACTCTTGGGAGAAGACGTACGCGAAGCGTCTCCGGACGCCATCAAGAAGGTGCTGGCTAAAGTCACCCGAACCCTGACCGCGCTGGCGAACGCTGTGAAAGCGGATCCGGGACAGGCGTACTCCGCGCGCGAAAAGGTCGTTACTGCGTTGCGGGACCTGGACGCCAGGCTAGACGGATGGGTCCGCGGTCTCGACGGCGAGCAAGCTGCGCACGTTCGAGAGCGAGAAGCGGCGCTCGAGCGACGCCGGGAAGATCTGAGGCGATCGGCGGAGGCGGTGGGCTGGAAGGTCCTGCGACGGCGGGACTATGACATCGTCGACTGCTTTCGGGTGGACTACAAGAAGGACCGTGTGACCGTCCGGCTCGGTAGCGAGAGGCTGGATGCGTTCGATGAAGCGGATGGGAAGGGCCTCCTTTCACGCCTGCGCGCCGCCCGGGAGGCGCTCGACCGCTTCCCGTTCGACAGGCTCGGATTCCTCCAGGATCTGAAGGATGCCATCGGTGTAGCGGGGGCGCTACGGCGGGATCGCAACGGCAGAGTGCCGATACGTAAGCTGTATCCTTTGGTGGCGCTGGTCCGGCAAGCCGGCAACGAGCGCTTCCTCAAGAGGCCGGATTCAAAGACGTACGTCGACTATCCGATGACGCAGTTCATCTACGACTTCGCCCGGTTCGGACGCGAGGGTTGGAAGACGGAGCGCGGTGAACGGGTTTCCAACCAGCCGCCGAACATGGCCACGGTCGCCAAGGGTGCAAGCGTGACACTGCCCGTGCTCGACGGACCAGACGGCAACGGCGTGCAGCTTGGCTCGATCTGCGTCGAACGGAGCCGTTCCGCGTGAATCCGCTGGAGACACTGGCCCATCTCGCGGAGATGGGCACGCCGCCCGGTGGTGACGCCGACGTGATCAAGGTGTCCGCCGGTCTACGACAGACGCTGGAACAGGTCGCGCGAGAAACGCTGCCCTTTGTCGCCTCCGGTGGTGGCGACCTTCAGTTCGTCTTTGGTCCCTACGGGCGCGGCAAGACACACTACCTCAAGGCCCTCGCGCAATGGGGCCGGGAACACGGATTCGTTACCGCCTACGTCGACGGCCAGGACAACCAGAGTCCGTTCAGGGAGCTGGACCAGACGTACCGCGCGATCGCCGGCCGCATGACGCCGCCGGGAAGATCGAAGACGCAGCCGTTCTTTGGCGTGTCTGGAATCGCGAAGGTCGTCGAGGCGTCGTTCCTCGGCCGCGATCACGCCGGGCGGCGGGAAGTGGTAGAGCGCATCCGGGACGACAGGGCGCTGGCACCGGACTATCGCAATCTGGTTCTGGCCTACTGCACGGAAGCTGTCATGGGCGGCGGTGACGAAGAACTGTGCGAACGTCTGGAGGCGCTACTGGCGGCGACCTCGTCCTACCGAGTGACGCTGGGTGAGCTGTATCGGATGCACCGCGACCTGCCGAGACCGCTGGGAAAGCTGAGTCGACGCAATGCCGCAATCTGGCTGCGCGCGCTGATGTCGCTTCCGCGCGTCCTCGGATTCGCGGGTCTTCTGGTGCTCTTCGATGAGACCGAGACGGCCCTGTCGCGGGTCCGCCGCCGCCAGCGCCTGAGGCACTTGGCGCACGTGAGGACGTTCATCGACCATATGGCCACTGGAGCGTTTCGCGGTTGCGGGGTGTACTACGCGGTCACGGGAGAGTTCATCGTCGACGCGAGAGCGCATCTGCAGGCCCTGAGTCAGCGCATCGAGCGGACTCGGCGGGACGGGGTGCGGAACCCGCGCGCGGTGTGGGTGGATCTCGACGAGCTGACTGTGCCCGACCCAGAGGAGCCGGCGTTCTTCGAGGATCTTGCGGGGCGCATTGTTGCGATCGGCCGGGATGCGGGGCTATCGGTAGCCGACGCGGACCGAGTCCAGCGCGAGCTTGGGTCGCTCGCCGTAAGGGTCGGCGCAAAAATAGATTCGGTTTTTGTTACATGGGTTCGATGGTGTAGTTCCACTTGGGCAGATCGCTGTTCGGTGTGATGTGCAGCTCTCGCATTTGGGCGTCCGTGACCTTGACGCCGGTTTCGTAGGTCTTCCGCACCAGGTGCGCGCGTACCCGCAGTCCGGTGGAGGTGCGTGTGGTGCGCACGTACTTCAGCATGGTCTCGAAGCTGTCGAGGGGGCGGCCGGCCCAGTTCTTGCTGATCTCGCAGAACAGGCGGTGTTCGATGGGATTCCACTTCGACGTGGCCGGCGGGTAGTGGGCGACCGTCACCCGCAGGCCGTGCCGGTTGCAGAGACGCTGTTGCAGGTTGAACTTCCAGGCGCGCGCGGTGCAACTGTTGCTGCCGCCGCCGTCGGCCAGGATCTGCAGGGCCTCGGCGTCGGGATAGCGCTTGCAGCCCTCGGTGCGCCACCATTTCTCGATGCAGTCGACGGCGAACGCCGGGGTGTCGGCGGTTCTGCCGACGAAGACGGTGCCGGCGTTGGCGCGCGGGTCGTAGATGCCGTAGGGCACGGCGAGGGCCTCGGCGTCGGAGCGGAAGTCGTGGTCGTTGACGAGTTCGGGGCTGCGGTCCCACTTGGCGCCGGGGTTGCGGAAGGTGCCGACGAGCTCCTTCTTCTTGGTATCGACGCTGATGAGGGGGACGTTGTCGGCGGCGCACCGCTCGCGCAATTCGGTGATGTGGCGGAACTGCTCGTCGCGGTTCGGATTCGAGGCGCCGGCGAGCTTCTTGTGGTTGACGCGCAGCGAATAGCCCATCGCCTTGAGGAGTCGGGCGACCGTCTGCGGGCAGACGTTGATGCCGAGCTTGCACAGTTCCTCGGCGACCTTGACGGTCGTGCGTCGTGTCCACTTCAGGCCGCTGACGGGGTCGCCGGCCGTCTCGTGGGCCATCAGGGCTTCGATGCGGGCGATGACTTCGGGCGTTTTTTTTCCGTCCGTTTCCGACCCCCGCCCGCGCGGCGCACCCGGTCGACCTCGACATCGCGCTCGACGAGCTGCCGGCGGCCGGCGGCGACGGTGGACGGGTCGATGCCGAGGAGGCTGGCGATGCGGCGGTCGCCGCCCCACCCGCACTTGAGCGATTCGAGTCCGGCGAACAGCCGGCGCTGGCGCTCGTCGAGGAGGCTGGCGAACAACACGATGGCGGCGCGCAGCTCTTCGGGCATGAGGTCGGCGTCGGGCAGCGCCCGTCCGAGCCCGGGGGTGGCCATCACCAAGCGTCGGGCGCGCAGTTGGCGCGTCCGGTGTGGGTGGTCGGCGGCGCAGTAGAGGAACTGGCCGGCGAGCTTGTGCCGGGTCAGGCGCCCGTCGCCGACGAGCTTGCGCAGGGCGTCCTGGGTGCCGACGCCGAGCAGGTTGTCCAACTCGTCGACGAAGTGTCCGGTTTCGGCGTGGTTGACGAACGCCTCGGCGGTTGCGACGAGGGTGCCGGCGCGGGAGAAGCGGACGCCGGCGAACGCCCACAGGCCCCGTTCGTCGAAGTCGGCGAGTTCGTCGAGGGTGTAGTAGCCGCCCCGGTGGGAGTAGCTGGTGCGGGCGTCGATGTCCTTGAGCTTGCGGAACGCGGTGCGCCTGCTGACGCGGCCGAGGGCAGTCATCACGTCGTGGAGCGAGGCCACGGTCTGCTCGCGGAGGAGGGCGGCGACGGTGTCGGCGGAGAACTGGGCTGGTCTCATTGTGGCACCATTACGGACTACAGATTCCGCAATGGTGCCACAATCTGAGGTCGGATTGCACCCCCAGAGCGGCACAAGCTGTGTCGATTCCGGACTGCGTGCCGGGAACGAGCGCGCACGGAGCGCCGTGTTCTACTACGACACTACAGCCGTTTCTGAGAAGTTATTTTTGCGCGGACCCTAAGGGGGACGGTGATCGTGATCGCCATGAAGTTGCCAACTGCGCCCGCCGGCAACCCGTTTTCCGTGGGGCGACGGGCTCGGCACGTGGCAAGGTGATTTCCCGTCAACGTCCCAACCAACGCAACCATGGCCGCCGCCCGCTCCTTCGCCCGCCGCCTGCTCGCGTGGTGGGACGTCCACGGCCGCAAGGACCTGCCGTGGCAGCAAGAGCGCACGCCGTACCGGGTGTGGGTGGCCGAGATCATGCTGCAGCAGACCCAGGTGGGCACGGTCGTGCCGTACTTCGAGCGGTTCACGACCCGCTTCCCGGACGTCGAGACCCTGGCGCGCGCCGACCTCGACGACGTGCTTCACCTGTGGAGCGGCCTCGGCTACTATGCGCGCGCGCGCAACCTGCACCGCGCCGCCGGCATCGTCCTCCGGGAGCACGGGGGGACGTTTCCCGACACGCGCGCGGAGCTCCAGGCGCTGCCGGGCATCGGCCGGTCCACCGCCGCCGCGATCGTCGCCCAGGCCCACGGCCGCCGCGCGGCCATCCTGGACGGCAACGTCAAGCGCGTGCTGGCGCGCCGGCACCGGGTCCCCGGCCCGGTGTCGTCGTCGGCGACCCTCGACGAGCTCTGGCGGCTGGCGGAGCTGCACACTCCTGTGCGCCACGCCGCAGATTACACGCAGGCCGTCATGGACCTGGGCGCGACGGTATGCCGCCGCCGTCGGCCGCGTTGCGGCGACTGTCCGGTGCGCGCCGGGTGCCGGGCCTTCGCGGCGGGCGATCCCGAGCGGTATCCGGAGGCCGCGCCCCGCCGTCGCCGCCGGCTCGAGCGACGCCGCTTCTTCGTGCTGGTCGATCCCGACGGCGCCTGTCTCGTGGAGCATCGGGCGCCCACCGGCCTCTGGGGCGGCCTCTGGTCGCCGCCGGACCGCGACGCTCGCGAGACGGTGGACGGGTTCCTCGACGAGGCGGGCGTCGATGCCGGCCTCGTCGACGAGGTCCGCCCCGCCGATGTCTTCCGCCACGCGTTCACCCACTACGACCTCGACGTCGAGCCGGTGTACGTCCGCCTCAAGTCCCGGCCGGCCGCGGTCCGCGAGGACGCCGCGCGCTGGATCGACCCGGACGATCACCGGCTGGGCCTCTCCACGGTCGCCGCGAGGCTTGTGACCGCAACGGGTGGAACGAAACGTTGACACGCGTGGATGATCCGGCGGCTGGCGCAGGGCACAGGGCCCGCCCGCGCGTTCCGGCGCCGACGCTACGGCGGCCGCGCCACCGTGTCCGAAGCGGGTGGAAGGAAGCGTGTACGGTGCCCGCGCTGTTGTTGCTGCCCGGTCGCTTGGCTTGGCGTCCGGCGTCCGGCGCGGGCCCGCCCGCGCTGGGGTCGGACCGGTAGTGGCCTATTACCAATCCACACCCCCTTGAGGAGGACCCAGATGGCCCATCAAGATGTAGGGCATGGCGTTTCGAGAGACGAATCGGGAGGCGCGAGGAGCGCGAGGGGTTCGGAGGTCAAGGTGGCTAGGGCTAGGTAGTGCTCAATCGTTTTCATGGATTGACAGTGTATCCCAAACGGCGGCCAGGAGAAGTCATGACCGTTCGCACCGCCGATACCCGCGCCGCACAGGTAGGCTGATGATTACAACACCCGAAGTCGCCGCGCTTGCAGTTGTCGTCACTCTACTCGCGCTCGCCGGCCTCATCTCCAGGTGGCGTGCGCTTCTCAAGCTGAAGCACCGCTACGGAGGCATCATCGACGCGGATCGCGAAAGAGACCGGGTGATTGGGGAGAGGGATGCCCTCGCAGCGGAGATCACGAGTCGTAGAACGGCGTGGGAGACGGACTACACTGCTGCAATTCGCGAGCTGGAAGAGCTGTCGCGCGAGCTGGATACGGCCCGCGATCGGGCCGAGCTGCAGTCGTTCGGCATCTACGAGCCGCACTACGACTTCGAGACGTCCGCTGGATTCAAGGGCAGGCTGGACGAGATCCGAGCGCGCCAGAAATTGTCAACAATCATTGAGAACTGACGAATTCTCGACGCTCGTCGGTGCGCTGGCCCGGGCATCGATCTCTTCGTGTTGATCTCGATGAGGAGGAAGATCTCGGCTGTGGGCGCTGTGGGAAACCGCGTTCTTCGCGGTTTTCCAAGCTCCCTGAGGGCGCGTTCTTTGCGTCCTTGGGGAGCGGCGGCGTCCACGGCCCCGGCGCTGGCGACCGGCGCGGCGTTCGGATAGCGTAGAGAGCGGACTCAGACGTGGGGTGAGGGCCCGGTTGTGCCCCAACCGGACCCTCGTGACCGCCTCGAGCTCCGACAGACCGAGCCGGTCGCTGCTGTTTTGCCACGGTTCAGGCCCGTTGTCCAGTCGGAGACCGCCCCGCGCGCTCCGACGCCGTGGACCAGCCCCTCCGACAGAGAGCCTGTCGTCACTGCAACCGCCCCTTCGCCGTCTGCGCGGCGTGTGACCGCGGCCACGCCTACTGCACGCCGTCGTGTCGGACGGCCGGTCGTCGCCAGTCGGTTCGAGCCGCCAGGGCCCGCCATCAACGCAGTCCTGAAGGTCGTCTCGACCACCGCGACCGTCAACGCGCGTACCGCACGCGTCGCCGCGTGACGGATCACACTTCCCTCGCCCCCCGGCCATCGGACAGACTCCCCGTCCCTGACGCCGCTCCGGTCCCCGCGCCCACGCGGTGCGTGGTCTGCGGCCGGTCGAGCCGGTGGCTGACCCCGATGCGGGAGCCTCGCGCCGTGCGGGGAAGGAGGGACGATGATCACGCCCGAGCAACGCGCCGAGATCCGGCGCCTGTACTACGGCGAGCACTGGAAGATCGGGACCATCGCGACCCAACTCGGCCACCACCGTGAGACGGTTCGCGCCGCCGTCGAGCGCGAGTCGGGAGCCGGCCGCCCCGGCCTGTATCGACCCAGCGCCCTCGACCCCTATCTGCCGTTCATCCGCGACACCCTCGCCCAGTACCCCCGCCTCCGCGCCACCCGCATCCACGAGATGGTCCGCCTGCGCGGCTATCCCGGTTCCGTCAACCAACTCCGACGCATCGTCAAGCGCCTTCGGCCCGAGACCGGCCGGACCGTCTACCGTCGGGTCGTCACCCTCGCCGGCGAGTCCGCGCAGGTCGACTGGGGCTCCTTCGGCAAGGTCCGCATCGGACACGGCACCCGCGCCGTCTCCGGATTCGTCATGGTCCTCGGCTACTCCCGCGCCATCGCCGCCCTTTTCACCCTCGACCAGACCCTCGAGAGCTTCCTCCGCGGACACGTCGAAGCCTTCGACGCGCTGGGCGGCATCGCCCGCACCCTCGTCTACGACAACCTTCGAAGCGCCGTCCTCGACCGCCGCGGAACCGCCGTCCAGTTCCACCCCCGCCTGCTCGAGCTTGCCGGCCACTACCACTTTGCCCCCCGACCCTGCACGCCGGGACGCGGAAATGAGAAGGGGAAAATCGAGAGGCAGATCCAATACCTACGCCACGCCTTCTTCGCCGCCCGGCCCTTCCGCGACCTCGACGACCTCAACGCCCAGTTCCAACGCTGGCGGGACGACGTCGCCCACCAACGGCGCCACCCCGAGCAACCCGACCGTACCGTCGCCGAGGTCTGGGCCGACGAGAAGCCCCGGCTGCTGCCGCTCCCCGCCCATCCCTTCGAGACCGACCTCGTGCGCGTCGTCCGCTCCGGCAAGACCCCCTACGTCCGCTTCGACCGCAATCTCTACTCCATCCCCCACACCCACGTCCGAAAGCCCCTGACCCTGCTCGCCAGCGACACCCGCGTCCGCATCCTCGACCAGCAGACCGAGCTCGCCCGCCATCGCCGCACCTACGACACCGGACAGACCGTCGAGGACCCCGAGCACCTGGAAGGCCTGCTCGCCGCCACCCGCCAAGCCAACGTCCACACCACCCGCGACAGGCTCCGCGCCGCCGTCCCCGCCACCGTCATCCTCTTCGAGCGGCTCGCAGAGCGCGGCGAAGCGCTACGGCCGCACGCAACCAGGCTCCTCGCCCTGCTCGACGACTACGGGGCGCAGGAACTGGCCGCCGCCGTCGACGACGCCCTCCAACGAGACGCCCTCGGCGCCGGCTCCATCACCCACATCCTCGAAACGCGCCGCCGACAGCGCGGACTCAAGCCGCCGCTCCGGCTCACCTTGCCCGACCGACCGGGGCTGCGAGACCTCGACGTCCGGCCCCACGACCTGGAGACCTACGATGCCCTCGGACGAAACACCCCCGACGACGCTGCAGATTGACCTCCGACGACTCGGCTTCAATCGCACCGCCGACGACCTCAACGACCTCGTCGCCACAGCCACCCGCAAACGCTGGAGCACGACCGTGATGCTCGAACACATCGTCGCCGCCGAACTCCAGGACCGACAGCGCCGCAGCGTCGAGCGCCGCCTCACCTGCGCCCGACTCGGACGCTTCAAGCCCCTCGCCGACTGGGACTGGGACTGGCCAACCGCCTTCGACCGGCCAGCCTTCGAACGCATCCTCACCCTCGACTTCCTCGCCCGCGCCGAGAACGTGATCCTGGTCGGGGCCCAGGGCCTCGGCAAGACCATGCTCGCCAAGAACATCGCCCACCAGGCCATCCTCGCTGGCCACTCCGCCCTCTTCACCACCGCCGCCGACCTCCTGCTCGACCTCAACGGACAGGAGACCGCCCGCGCCCTCGAGCGACGCCTCCGACACTACACGCGGCCATCATTATTGGTGGTCGATGAGGTCGGCTACCTCGGCTACGACGCACGGGCCGCCGACCTGCTCTTCCAGCTCGTCAGCCGCCGTTACGAGCACCGGTCCCTGCTCATCACCACCAACCTACCCTTCAAGCACTGGGACACCGTTTTCCCCAACGCCTCCTGCGCCGTCGCCCTCATCGACCGTCTGACCCACCACGTCGAGATCCTCGTCGTCGAAGGCCCCAGCTTCCGACGCCGCGAGGCCGAGCTCACGCAACAGCAGCGGAAACGCCGTCGCCGCACCGACCCCGCCCATGACGACGACCCGCCACCGCGTCGTCGTCAACGAGGTCCGTCGTCGAGTGTCAAGAAATGATCACTATTTCGAGGTTGCGAACAGAAATCGATGGTACGGGACAAGACCGCTGCGGTCTGCCGGACGGAATGGGTGGTCGGCAGCAGCAAGGTCGAGGGCAGACGGATGACGGAGCGGTACCTGAAGCTGCAGCTCCGCGCATTCAACGGCGAGTGCGACGCCGCAGTCAGCAGGGTGCGCTTCAACAATGCCGTCGCGATGGAGAAGCGGATCACCCGGGCCTTCGAGGCGCTGAACAAGCTCGGGGAGACCCAGACCTGCGCCATAGTGCCGGAGTACCTCGACCTCAAGATCAGCGAGCTGCGCCTGGCGCACGAGTTCGCGGAAAAAGCGCGAGGCCGAGAAGGAGGAGCAGCGGCAGATCCGAGAGCAGATGCGGGAAGAGGAGCGCGTGCGCCGCGAGATCGAGAAGGCCCAGGCCGACGCCGAGAAGGAGGAGCGCCAGTACGAGGCGGCACTGGCTCGCGCACGACGCGAGCTGAAGGAGTCCGGCGACCAGAAGCGTGCGGAACTCGAAGAGAAGATCGCGAAGCTGCAAGAGCGCCTCGACGGCGCTCACACCGCGAAGGAGCGGGCGGTGTCCCGGGCCCAGATGACGAAATCGGGGCACGTCTACATCGTCTCCAACATCGGATCCTTCGGGGAGAACGTCTACAAGATCGGCTTGACGAGGCGCCTCGAACCGGCAGACCGAATCCGAGAGCTCGGCGATGCGTCGGTCCCGTTCCCGTTCGACGTCCATGCGATGATCTTCTCGGAAGATGCCCCGGAGCTGGAGCAGACACTCCACCGGGCGTTCGATGATCGCCGCGTGAATCTCGTGAACACACGGAAGGAGTTCTTTGCGGTGTCGTTGTCCGAAATCGAATCGGCTGCGCAGGAGCACGGGACCGTGGAGTTCACCCTCGCAGCCGAGGCCGAGGAGTACCGGAAGACGCAGGCTCTACGCGAGGCGCGAGACGCTCCAGCTACCGAGGCTGCGCCAGAGGCCCAAATCGCAGCCGACGCCAAGGTCAGACTGGAGCAGCGCCGAACTGCTTGGGCTTGACCCTGATACTCCTTCCAGGAGCAGGGTCGAGTTCTTCGGGTGAGGCTCCGTCAGGATGTCTCGTCCCCGGCGTCTGGGAGGGTCTTCCGGCGCAAGTCGCGCAGGCCCAACCCGCGGCGACCAACGCGGCAACGTGCAGACATCGGAGCTCCAAGCCCCTTCCGGTCATCGGGTACTCTCCAGGTAGACGGTACACCGTTCTGTGAGCCGGCGGGTGGAGCTCAGGACGGGCCGGCCACGACACGGCCCGTCCATCATCCGCCCGGACGGGTGGTTGGCTCTACATCCTCAGCTTTCGGCGGGAGCCAGAGGCGGCACTTCAGGTGTGCGATCGTCAGAGCGAGTTCAACGAGGGCCTCTTCGAGATCGAACGAGACGGGCTTGCCCGCCTGTTCACCGTACCCGAAGTCCTCGGGCGAGCAGCCGAGCAACCGCGCCAGCTCCACCGCCACCTCTCTGGACTTACGGCTGTCGTCGAAGGAGATCGTGACCTCGGCCGTACCGGTGACGGTGGACATGTCTACGCGAGGTCTGGTCGAGCTAGGCTTGGGGCGGTCGTAACTGGTCTGTACCGCGGACATCGGTGCTCCCTTTTGGGCACGGCCTACATGGTGCGTTTCTCAGAATCCCAGCCGTTTCGGCGACCCGGCGCGCCGGTCAGAGTTCCTGCACATCGGCCAGAAGTCGGATGGCGCGAGCCCGAGTCTTAGCCTCGAACCGCAGCCGTCTGGCCCTGGCGAAGGCGAACCGGCATGAGATGGCCGATGAGCCCATAGGCCTTCAGGGGCATTCGGGGCTCACCGGCCGATCTCCAGCAGATTCTGCGACGGGCTCTGCTTCGCGAGCTCCGGACACCGAGAACTCCCGATGGTCGCCTCGCGTGGCGTTGCGGCTTTCGACTTGGCGATCCGCATCTCGGCACGACGATCCAGGCGACAGCTTCGCTGCCCGCCCTTTCCGTCAGCAAAAGAAACAGGCGGAGAGTTGCCCTCTTGTAGGCGCGTCTCGCCCGTCTCCGACCTATCCGTGCCAGCCCTTGTTCACCGACATGGGCTCGGCAAGCAGGGTCACCGTGACGAAACGGCTACAGATGGGGCACTCGATGTCGTAGGGGTTGGGTCCTCCGCTTGTCGTGTTGGGCCTGACGGGCACCGCGCACTCCAGTCGGGCACGACATGCAGGGCAGCGTATCCGCTCAATCGTGAACGACATCTCCAGAACCTCACGGTCAGCAGCCGCTTACCGGATCCGGCTCTACGGGCAAGAACACTCCTGAGCGGCCTAGCTCCTGCACCGATCACCAGCTGCCGGACGTCGGCGTGTTCACGCTCGGCCGCCGCCGTATCCCCCGCCGTAGACGTCGCCAGCCGAGTCCCATCCTCGACTGAACTGGAGGTCGGCGCGCTTCTCCATGCTGATCGGGTGCCGGAGCCAGCACTCCGCGCTCAGCAAGAAGCGCCCCCAGGCCGACCAGATCGATGGCCTCCGAAGAGATGGCTTCGGCCAGCGCTGCGCGACGTAGATCACCACCGCGGCGACGAGACTGGCCGCGACGGATGTGACGAAGTCCATTTGGTCCTCCTAGTTGGTTGATGCCTCGACCCCTCAGCCCGCGCTGGCCGAGCTGTCCTCTGACGTGGACACTCGCGCACCCGTGCTGGCAAGGCGGGCAATTCCCTAGATCACCGCCCACTGACGGCGGGATCAGGCGGCCAGAGATTCCAGATGCCAGACGCACAGCCCGACGCGGCTTCGACCCGGCGATCCGCCCCCCGCGTCCCACTCCGCCGCGTCGAGGCGTGGCACGCGACGATCTGGACAACAGTCTCGCGCTCCGCCCCGCTCCGCGCACAGCATCAGCGGAAGAGCGACGAGGCTCCGGCCCGACTCCAGAGTCAAGCCTTCGACGAACAGCACGAACGACGACGAATCGTGGTAGCTTCAACGGTCCGATCTCGGGCGGCTGGTGGGATCCGCCCATGGTCTCGGAGCGGCCTGGACAGTGCGCCGCCCACTGACAAGAGGTAACCCAGATCGTGACACAGATCGATGGCGAAGTCAAGGCGAAGAAATCAGGATGGGTGAATTCGGTCAGGTCAGGTGCGTTGTGTTGTCGGGTTACACATCGATTCATCCCGAATTCCCGGGATGAATTCCAAAACGGAGCAGCACTGGTCGGACCGGTTCCGTTGATTCCCGCGCGACGCGTGCGGTAGCCTGAGGTGATGTCGGTTCTGCACCCGCGGTCCGGCCCGGCGGCCCTGGAGCTGCACATGTCTCCCGCCATCGAGATGAGCCGGGAGCAGTTCTTCCAGCTCTGCCAACTGAATGGCGATCTGCGGATGGAGCGCAATGCGGAAGGGAGCATCGCGGTGATGACGCCCGCCGGCGGGGAGACGGGAGCGCGCGGCCTTTCCCTGGCGGCCGCGTTGCATCGCTGGGCCGAGGCGGATGGGACCGGCGTCGCCTTCGACTCCTCGGCCGGCTTCGAGCTGCCCAACGGCGCCGTCCGTGCGCCGGATGCGGCCTGGGTCCCCCGCAACCGGCTCGCGCGGCTCTCTCCCGAGGAAAAGGAGCGCTTCCTGCCGCTGTGCCCCGACTTCGTCATCGAGCTGCTCTCGCCGTCCGACTCTCGTGCCGCCGCCCGGCGGAAGATGGAGGAGTACTGCGCCAACGGCGCCCGCCTCGGCTGGCTCATCGATCCCGCCCGGCGGGAGGTCGCCATCTACCGTACCGACGGCCGTGTCGAACAGCGCTCCGAACCGGACGTCGTCACCGGCGAAACGGTCCTGCCGGGCTTCTCGCTCGATCTTGCCGCCATCTGGAAGCCGCCATTCTGAGACGGGTCCGCCGCCCATCTCATCCGACCCGTGCGTTCCGAACCCGCGCGGGGCGACGGGAGCAAGCGGCGCGACGGAGCGAAATGGGTGCATCGATGAGAGGGGTGCTGAAGATCGCCGGCGTGGGGTGCCTCACCGTCCTGGTGGC
Organism: Vicinamibacterales bacterium; assembly: GCA_965207615.1. Lineage (GTDB taxonomy): Bacteria > Acidobacteriota > Vicinamibacteria > Vicinamibacterales > UBA8438 > JAJEEA01. The sequence continues at coordinate 2,747,139 of CBDBMZ010000003.1, read as the reverse complement.
GGGCGCGGTCCTGGTCGCGGTCAACTGGGACCGGATCACCTCCGTCGCTCGGGATTTCGCGGCGATGCTGGACGGGGTGGGAGACGCCCAGGCGCTGCAGTCCGTCGATGCGTTGCTCGACTTCATCGACGCCAACCGATCCCGCGTCTCGCTGGTCGCCTACAGCCTGGACGATCCCGATTCGGCGATCCTGCTGAATCCGGACGTTCCGCGGGCGCTTGCCTCCACCGTCAAGATCCTGGTGCTCGTCGGCTACGCCGAGGCGGTCGACGAGGGCCGATGGTCGCCCGACGAGCAGGTGCCGCTCGCCGATGTCGAGGCCTTCTTCCTGCCCGGGACCGACGGGGGCGCGCATGACCGCGCGGTGGAGGTCTACGGGGAGCGCGGATGGCTCGACGGGTCGGGCGCCGTCTCCCTGCGGGACGTGGTCTGGGCGATGATGACGGTGAGCGACAACGCCGCCACCGACTACCTGCTGGATCGACTGGGGCGCGAGCGCGCCGGGGCACTCCCGGACCGGCTCGGCCTCGGCGGCTCGGACGCGCCGCTGCCTATCGGCGGCGTCTTCCTGAGCTGGGCCGAGGCGGTCGACGAGCCCTTGGCGGACGCCGCCTGGGAGCTGTCGGATCGCCTGCGCGTCGATCCGGAGTTCCGGATGGACCGACAGGAGAACCCGGTGACGAGCGACGTCTCGGTCCGCGACCAGGCGCGCTTGAGCGTCGCGCGCTCCACCAAGGGCACCGCGCGGGACTACGCCGGACTGATGCGGCGGATACAGCGTGGCGACCTGGTGTCGGACACCGCGTCGGCCACGATGCGCGAGTTCCTCGAATGGCCGATGGAGAACGAACCGATCCGGCGTGAGTTCACGTCATTCGGCACCAAGGGCGGCAGCCTGGCCGGCGTGTTGACCGAGGCCACCTACGCGGTGCCGCGAGATGCTGCGTCGGGCGGGGTCGCCGCCCTGTTCTTCGAGGAGCTGCCCCTCGCGGTATGGCTCAGGCTGGCCCAGGCGGAAGTGCGACAGGAGGTTGCCGGCACAGAGGACGGCCGGGTGCGCGTGACGGCCGAGGCCAGCGTGCAGGCGCCGAGCATCCTGCACCAGGACCTTCTCCGGCGACTGCTGACGGACCCCGAGTTCTTCGACAGCGTCCGGCGGCGACTCGAGGCGCCGGCCGAAGTCGGATGAATGGAGGCGAGGGTTAGCCGGAGCGGCCAATGAGCGATTCCGTCGAGTTGAGGGGCGTCGAAGAGACCCTGATGATCCCGTTGTGGGCGAGGGCCCTCGCCACGCACCGCGGAGGCCTGATCGACGACCCCGCGGCCGTCGAGCTGGTCGAGCGGCTGGGGTACGACTTCGAGTCGAAGCTCGGCCATGCGCGAGCGATGATGCCGATGCTCGAGGTGCGGGCCGCGCGCTTCGACCGGGCGGTGCGCGAGTTCGTCGACCGGCACCCGGACGGCGCCGTGGTCGAGCTCGGCTGCGGTCTGGACACGCGCTGGGAGCGGTGCGGCGGCGATCGGGTCGACTGGTTCGATCTCGACCTGCCCGCGGTGATCGAGCTTCGCCGCCGGTACTTCGAGGGCGGAGCGCGCAGGCGGATGCTCGCGGCCTTGCTGCAGGACACGGCGTGGCACGCTCGGGTGGGGCCGAGGGAACGCCCGTTCCTGTTCGTGGCCGAGGCGGTCCTGTACTACTTGGAACCCGACGACGTGGCACGGTTCATCCGTTCGGTCTCCGCCGGCTTCCCGGCCAGCAGCATCGTGTTCGACACGGTCGGGACGCGAGTAATGAGCCGCCAGGCCGGCCATCCGATGATGCGGCACTACGACGCGCGGTTCCGGTGGGCGGTGGATGACCTCGAGTCGCTCGTAGACGACACCGCGTATACGGTGGCGAGCGCCGAGTTCCTGGCGGAGCTGCGACGCGACGAGCGCAAGCGGCTGCCGCTCCAGACCCGGCTGTTCTACCTCGTGTTCACCCGGATGTCCTGGTTCAGGGAATCGTCCCGCCTCGTCCGTCTGTCCTCCCTCGGCCCGTAGAGCCGAACCGGTCGGGGAAGACGGCCGCCGCCCATCCACTTGGTGTTCACGCGGATGTCCTGGTTCAGGGATCGTCGCGCCTCGTCCGCCCGTCCTCCCTCGGCCCGTAGAGCCGAATCGGTCGAGGAGACGGCCGCCTCGCCAGGCCACGTCCGCCGCACCGCGGCCGTATGTGGACGACGAATCCCCCCGTGCGCTGGAGACCCGATGCCCGCGCTATCCGCGCGCGGCCCCCACCGCCGACGCCATTTCGCCCATCGAGAAGAACACGAAGTCGGTCGACGGCATGGTCTCGACGCGTTCGGTGGCGCCCCAGCTTCCGCCCTCCGACAGGCGCTGGCGGTCGATCCAGGCGTTGGCGAGCCCGAACCGGTTCGCCGGCCCGTGGTCGTGGTGGAGGCTCTGCGCGGTGTGCAGGATGTCCGGCCGCTCCAGCCCCAGGTCGGACTTCAGGTGGGCCAGCAGGTACTCAAAGTTGGCGTCGGCCGGCTTGTACGACCCGATGTCCTCGGCGGTGTAGATGGCGTCGAAGTCGACCCCGAGCTTCCGGTTCGAGGCGGCGATGCCGTCGCGGTGCACGTTGGACAGGATGACGAGTCGGTAATGGCGCTTGAGAACGCGCAGGGCGTCGGCGGTGTCCGGGAACGCCGGCCAGTGGGGGACGGAGGCACCGAAGGCCGCGTCGAGCTCGCCGTCCGTCCGCAGGTCGAGGCTCTCGGCGATGCGACGGTGCACGCGCGCGAGCAGCTCGGGATAGCGCAGGCCGGGCGTGGCCTGCTCCTGCCGGGGCTCGCACTGCGCGAAGGCGCGGAGCCCAGCGTCGCGGGTGACGCCGGTACCGGGGTTCCGCATGATCACGGGCTGCAGCGCATCCCAGATGCCGCACTCCCAGTCGATCAGGGTGCCGTAGCAGTCGAAGGTCAGGACACGGTAGTCGGTCAGTGCGGGCATGCGGGCGTCCCTACTGGTCCTTGAAGTAGTCGTCCGTGTGTTCCAGCCAGTCCTGCCGGGGCGGGCTGAAGATGTCGACGTCGAGCGTCTCCTCCAGGGCCTCGGCCTTGTGCGGCACGTTCGACGGCAGGCGCAGCACCTCGCCCTCGCCGACGTCGATGACCTGCGAGAGGTCGTCGCCGACCCAGAACCGGAGCTTGCCCTTCAGGATGTAGGCGAGCTGCTCGTTGTGGTGGGAGTGCTCGGGGACGACGGCGCCCTTCTGCAGGTAGACGTGGGCCACCATCGCGCTCTCACCGGTCACGATCCGGCGGTCGATGCGGTTGGTGACCCGCTCCTTCGGCATGTGGTTCCACGTAAACTTGGTGACGGTCGTCGAGGCTGACATGGCCTACAGTGTACGTGACCGGGAGCCGGGGCGGCGATTTCGGGGCCGGCCCGCGGCGCCGGCACGCGCTCCGACCGAGGAGGATCCGCCATGAAGCTGAACCCCGAGGAGATGGAACGGTTCGACGAGCAGGGCTACCTGTTCTTCCCGTCGCGTTTCTCGGCCGAGGAAGCGGCAGTGTTGCGGGCCGCCGCCGACGAGGTCTACGCCCTCGACCGCGACGAGGTGTGGCGCGAGTCGAGCGGCGTCGCCCGCACCGCGTTCGCGGCCCACACCTACAACGAGGCGTTCCGCCGCCTGGGGCGCCACCCGCGCCTCGTCCAGCCGGTGATGCAGCTCGTCGACGGCCCGGTGTACATGCACCAGTACAAGGTGAACGCCAAGGCCGCGTTCGACGGCGAGGTGTGGCAGTGGCACCAGGACTTCGGCACCTGGCACCGCGACGACGAGATGCCCGAGCCGCGGGCCATGAACATCGCGGTGTTCCTGGACGAGGTGACCGCCGCCAACGGGCCGCTGCTGTTCCTGCCCGGGAGCCACCGGCAGGGGGTGTTCGAGGCCGGCCACGACCTCGAGACGACGAGCTACCCGCTGTGGACCCTCGACCGCGCCACCGTCACCCGGCTCGCCGAGCGCGGCGGCTGCGTGGCCCCGACGGGGCCGCCGGGCAGCATCATCGTCTTTGCCTCGACCCTGGTGCACGCGAGCCCGCCGAACATCAGCCCGTTCGGCCGCAGCATCGTCTACCTCTCGTTGTGCCACGTCGACAACCACATCCGCCGGTTCAAGCGCGCGGCGTGGATCGCGCACCGCGACTTCACGCCCATCGAGCCGCTGGCCGACGACTGCCTCACCGAGCTGGCGCGCGCCGGCGCGGCGGCGGGCTGAGCGGGACACCATGTACCTCTGGGGCGAGTTGCGCGCGCGCGCCGCGGCCGGCCGGCCGGTGCGGGTCGGCCTGATCGGCGCCGGCAAGTTCGGCTCGATGTTCCTGAGCCAGGTCCCGCCCACGGTCGGCCTCGAGGTGCGCGCGATCGCGGACCTCGACCCCGAGCGCGCACGCGCCGCGTGCCGCACCGTCGGGTGGGACGACGCGCGCATCGCGGCGGTGCGGTTCACGGACGATGCGATCGAGGCGGTGCGCGACGACGCCGTCGACGTCGTCGTCGAGGCGACCGGCGACCCCGCGGCGGGCATCGCGCACGCGCGCGCGGCTTGCGCGGCGGGGCGGCACGTGGTGATGGTCAACGTCGAGGCCGACGTGCTGGCGGGGCCGCTGCTGGCGGCCGAGGCACGGGCGGCCGGCGTCGTCTATTCGATGGCCTATGGCGATCAGCCGGCCCTGACCTGCGAGCTCGTGGAGTGGGCGCGCGCGTGCGGCTTCGACGTGGTTGCGGCGGGGAAGGGCACCAAGTACCTGCCGTCGTATCACGGCTCGACCCCGGACACGGTGTGGGATCACTACGGCCTCACCGCCGAGGAGGCGCGGGCGGCGGGCATGAACAGCCGCATGTTCAACTCGTTCCTCGACGGGACGAAGTCGGCCATCGAGATGGCCGCCATCGCCAATGCGACCGGCCTCGCCCCCGCGCCCGACGGCCTGCGGTTCCCGCCCTGCGGCCGGGACGACCTCGCCCACGTGCTGCGGCCCGCCGAGGCCGGCGGCCAGCTCCACCACAAGGGGCAGGTCGAGGTGGTGTCGTCGCTCGAGCGCGACGGCCGGCCGGTGCCCGGCGACCTGCGCTGGGGCGTCTACGTCGTCGTCGAGGCGCCCAACGACTACACTGCGGGCTGCTTCCGGCAGTACGGCATGAACACCGACGCGACGGGCCGGTACTCGGCCATGTACAAGCCGTTCCATCTCATCGGGCTCGAGCTGAACGTGTCTATCCTCGCGGCCGGGCTGCTCGGGAAGCCGACCGGCGCCACGCGCGACTTCGTCGGCGACGTCGCGGCGACCGCGAAGCGCGACCTCGCGGCGGGGGAGACCCTCGACGGCGAGGGCGGGTTCACCGTCTACGGCAGGCTGCTGCCGGCGCGGGCGTCGCTCGAGCGCGGGGCCCTGCCGATGGGCCTCGCACACGGCGCGGCGCTGAAGCGGACCGTCGCGGCGGGCGAGATCGTCGGCTGGGACGACGTGGAGATCGACCCGGACGGGTTGGCCGTGAAGGTGCGGCGCGAGATGGAGGCGCGCTTCCCGAGTCGGCAGCGCGGGGGATAGCCGTGGCGCTCCGACTCGGACTCGTACTCCACAAGCAGACCCGCGCCGAACAGCCGGTGCATCTGCTCCCGAACGCGGGTCTGGTGTGAATCGCCGGGTTTTCCCCGCATAAACGGGATGTTTCTCGGGGCGGTCTCTCCGAATAGGCAAGACGACCACGCGAGCGCGTGGCTTCGTGACGACGATGTCCCGCACGCGAACCAGAGAGCGTGGGCGAAGGCCGCCCGTCTGCGCCACGGCCGGGCGGAAGTCGAATTGGCCGGCAGCCCGCCGAGCGCCTGTCACTCGCGCGCGTCGAACGTGGGCGGCATGAGCGACCGGACCTGGATGCCCCAGTGGTCTCCCGCGCGGGTCACGATCCAGAGCGCGGGGACCGTCCAGTAGCGGGTGCCGTCGGGGTGCCAACGGGTGAACGTCAGCTCGAAGTGCACCTTGTTCCGCGTGACGATGCTCGGCTCCAGCGCGTCGATGGTGCTCATGTGCCAGTCTTCGAGGCGGCGCATCCGTTCGAAGTCGGGGCGAGGGCCGTCGGCGGGCGACTCGGCCACGGAGAAGCCCCCGTTGGGGGTCATGAACAGGTGCGGGTGGTTCAGCGTTGCGACGGAGCCGTCGACGTCGCCGGCATTGAAGGCGGTGAAGAAGTCGAGCACGGCCCGACGGGCCGCCGAGACGATCTCCGCCCGCTCGGCGGCGCCCAGGTCCTCGGGCTCGGCCGCCGGGGTCCGAAGCTGCACGCCCCATCGGCCGTCCCGCCGGGTCACGACGTAGAACACCCGCGACGTGCGATAGGCGGCTCCGTCGGCCTGGTAGCGGCTGAAGCCGATCTCCGCGTGCACCTTGTCGGGCGAGGACCTGACCAGCGCGAGCGAGTCGAAGTCGAACGAGCTGCGACTCCATCCCTCGCGCGCCCGCATCTCGTCGAAGCCGGCCGAGAAGTCCTCCGGCCGCGGGGCGACGAGCAGCGCCCCGCCGCCCGGCACCGTCGCGAACGGAAAGTGCATCGCCAGGCGGAGGTTGGCGTCGTCGGCCGTATTCCACTGCGTGATGAAGTTCTCCAGGGCCGCCCGCGCGGCCGTCTCGGCCTCGGCGTCGCGCGCCTCGGCGTCCCGGGTCTGGGCCACTCCGGGCGACCCCGCGGCCAGGATTCCCACGACCAGAATCAGGAAGGCGCCAACACGATTGGTCATGGACCGCTTCACTCCGTCACCACGAACGTCACGTCCTCGTAAGTCGCCAAGCCGCCGTCGTGGGCGATGCAGCGCAGCACGTAGGTGCCGGGCTGCGTGAAGGTCGCCTGCACGACCCACTCGTTGTCCGGGGGCGGCTCGGGCGTCTCCCAGCCGGCGCCCCACGGCGAGTTCGAGTTCGCGCGCGTGTCCTCCCACACCTTGGTCTGCACCGGGTCGAAGGTCACCGGCACGGTTCCCCGGTAGACGAACCAGGAGAGGCGGAGGCCCGTCGCCGCGATCGGCGTCAGGCTCGTGGGCCGGCCCGGGTCCACGGCGCGCATCCCCCGCCGCCTCGGCAGCTCGTCCTCGTCGTGCGCGACCGCGGTCAGGGTGACCGGCGCGTTCGCCCTCACGGTGCGGGTCGACTCCCCGTGTACCTCGAGCGTCGGGCCGACGTTGTTGAACAGCTCGCCGGAGACGCCGGCCCCGTTGTTGGCCATGCGGACGTTATTGTCCATGTAGTAGTCGGGCTTCAACGTGCCGTAGGCGCGCTTCGTCTCCCCGTGGCTGGTCAGGGTCCAGACCAGCTCCCGGGCGCCGAAGTCGGCCGGGACCCGGATGCGGAAGAGGAAGCGGTTGCGCCGCGGCAGGAACCACGTCGGCTGCCCCTGGTCGGGCCCGCCGGGCTCGATGCTGTTGTCGGGGCCGACGGGGATGTGCAGCTCCTCCTCCCAGTTCCGGTTCATCGTCCCGAACACCAGGTTGAACGAGCCGTCGGCGTTCTGCTCCCAGCCCTCGTAGGCCGGCACCACCTCCTGGCCGAAGTCGTAGGCGCGCCGCGAGCCCTGCGCGCCCGCGTCCCCTGCGGCGAGGCCGACGAGCAACCCGGCGAGCAGGACGGCGATGGCCGGGGAGACGGTCCGGGTTGCCGCCGACCGGGTCCCAGAGACGGGTCGCCCGGCGAGGGCCGGGCGACTTCTGCCGCGGCCCGCCACGGCCCTCACCGTCCTGCCTGCGCGTTCCGGGCCGACCCCGGCGCCGCCGTCCTGCCGGGCCCTCATTGTCCGCTCGCGGCGTTGCGGTCCGGCACCCGCGCCGGAGGACGCCGCCCCGGCTCTCACTGTCCGCCTCCGGCGGTCTCGGCCGGCGCCTGCACCACCGTTCCGCAGAGCGGACAGCCGAGCACCACCTCGCCGTCGGCGAGGTCGAGGGCCTCGCGCCGCTTCGCCATCTCCGCCGCGAACTCCTCGTCGGTCAGGTAGACCCCGCGCATCAGGTTGATGAACATCTGGTCGACCGAGCGGTGTCCGCCGCCCGACCAGTTGCGCGGATCGGGCACGTTGGGGTTCGACGGCGAGTTGTTGAAGTAGCCGGTCATCCGGAGGATGGTGCCCTTCGGCAGCAGCGGCGCCGCGTCGTCCGCGTAGTTGTAGACGCGCACCCAGCTGTGGTCGTAGCCGGCGCAGTTCAGGGTCTGGACGTTGTGGCCCCAGATGGCGTCGAGGCACATCCGCACCCCCGGCGCGTGCATGTGGGGCTCGAAGATGGTGATCAGCGTGTTCTCCGGCAGGGTGAAGTACGCCTCCTCCTGCTGGTCGGGGTCCATCGCCTCGATGTCGAGGTCGACCCCGTTGCCGAACGACATCCGCACCCACTTCCGCGTCGGCTCGTAGCCGCGGGGATGGAACTTGAAGCCCACGTCGAGGTGGGCCCGTGTGTCGGCCCCGTTCGCGTGCAGGTGCATCGAGTTGAACTGCAGCTTCGATCCCGCCTTCATGATCTTGCCCGCCTCGGGGTCGAAGACGTCGGCGTTCCGCCCCACCTCGTGGGTGGGCCAGCGGCGCTGCGCGGCCAGCGGATCGTCCTCGTTCTCGTCGGGGTTCGGATCGGTGACCCCGAGGGTGGCGTGGTGCACCACGAAGAGGCCGCCGACCGTGTTCCGGGTCTCGCCCACGCTCGACTCGGTGACCTCCTTGTACTCCATCGCCGCGACGTAGCGGTCCTCGGTCAGCCCCGTCGGCACCTCGCCGATCGAGCCCCACCAGTCGGGGGCGTCGCCCGCGACGTCGAAGCTCGGCGACGACACGATCAGGTCGGGCTGGCCGATCTCCCACTGGTCGACGTCGATGAACGGGACCGGCGGGGGCAGGTCGGCGGGATTGCCCCGCGGGGCGCCGTTGTCGGCCCACCGCGCGATCAGGGCGACCTCATCGTCGCTCAGCGACGGGTCGTCCTTGAACCGCTGGATGCCGATGTTCTTCTCGATGTACCACGGGGGCATCACCCCCGGCTTGTCGCGCAGCCCGGTGCGGAGCTTGATGGCGCGGGCCCAGGGCCGCACCTCCTCGTAGTCGATGAGCGACATCGGGGCCAGCGAGTTGGGCTGATGGCACTTCTGACAGCTCCGCTGGAGGATGGGGGCGATGTCGCGGGTGAACGTGACCTCGTCGTTGGCCGGGGCCTGCGCGGCCGCCGGCGCCGGCATCGCGGCGAGGGCCGCGACCGCCGTGGTGAGCACGACCTGCCAGGGGAACGTCCGCCGCCGGTTTCGCGTGGTCGTCATCCGGGGCCTCCTCGGTGCGAGCGCGGTTTCCTGCCGGGCCGGAAGTCCATTCTAGGAGCCCGTGCGGCAAACCGCAATGGGGACGATCCGCGTCCTGACGGCAGCGACCGACGGGAAGGTTCGCTCATCCGAGTTCCTGTTTCCGTTCCGGCGAGGGCATGCTACGCTGCCTCGATGCTGGACACGCTCGCCGTTGCTCAGGAGCTCACCGCCGGCGGTGTCGATCGGAACCAGGCGGAAGTCATCGCAGGCGCCATCGGTCATGCCGTCGAGCAGAGCGACCACGTCACTTCCGACCAGTTCAAGGCCGGACTTTCCGAGCTGCGAGCCGAGATCGCAGCCCTCGACACCCGGCTCTCCACCCAGATCGCCGGCGTGCGCACCGAGGTCGCGAACCTCGAGACCAGGCTCATCCGCTGGATGGTCGGGACCGTCATCGCCACGGCCACGGTGACCATCGGGATTCTGCGCCTGTTGGGGTCGGGCGGGTGAGCGCTGCGCTTCCGGCATCGACATCGAGCCAGCCTGCCGGCGTCTGACCATCCGGTCTCGGGCGGACCCGGAACGGGCTCCGTCGTGATGCTCGTCGCCGGGCCGGCGCGTGCGGCTTGCTGCCTGCGTCCGTCATCGCAGTTCCCGCGGTTCGTCGACGACGCTGTCGAGCTCTCGTTCAGTCAATCCCGCCGCGAGCAGATAGCGCCGCGTGCGCTGGACGAACTTCTCCGCGTTCTCTGCCGCCGAGTCGGCGTCCTGCTCGGTGAACCTGATCGTCGTCGAGGTCCCGTAGTCCGCCAGTTGCCTCTGCCTGGCTGAGCATGCTCTCGATCCTGGCCCGCCTATCGTCGCCTACGGCTCCGCTGGGCGCCCAACCAACCCTGCAGGAGTCCGCGCGGTTCCACGGCGCGAACTCCTGGCCCGCCAAACGTCGCCGAACGCGACCGCGAGGTCGCGCTGCGACGTCCGCCTGGCACCCAACCGATCCTACCGGAGTCCGCGCGGTTCCACGGCGCGGACTCCTGGCCCGTTCCCGCCGCGCTGAGCGAACGGACGGGCTATCATCGGGACGGCGTCTCGCGGAGTGAGGCGCACGTGACCGGGCACCGTCGATGGCCCGGATCCGATCGGCGGAGGACGTCTCGGCTCCGGGTCGCTGAGCCGCGATCGACCACGGAGCGGCACCAGGGAGGGACCCATGGGAACAACCAGAAGACGATCGAGTCTGGCCGGCGTCGTCGCGCTGGCGGGCGTCGTCGCGGTGCCGTTGCTCGGGCAGACCGTCCGCTCCCCGGGCTTCCAGCCGGGCCCGGCGCCGGCCGCCGGCGGACAACGGGTCACGCAGGCGGACGTCGAGCGGTGGAAGCAGGAGCTGACGAACTGGGGCCGGTGGGGCGCCGACGACGAGCGGGGCACCCTGAACCTCATCACGCCGGAGAAGCGCAGGCAGGCCGCCGCCCTCGTGCGGGAAGGCATCTCCGTCTCGCTCGCGCGCGACGCCGAGACCGAGGCGACCATCGACGGCCCCCGGCCCTATCAGGTCACCCCCCTCGGGATCACCGCCGACGAGATCCGCATCGCGTACCACGGGTTCATCCACACGCACCTCGACTTCCTGAACCACAACTTCATCGGCGAGGGCGTGACCTACAACAACTACCGGCCCGATCCCGCCGAGGTCGCGGCCCGCGGCGGCCACGCCCGGAACACCGTGCTCAACGCCAAGTCGGGCATCGTCACCCGGGGCGTGCTGATCGACATGGCGCGGTTCCGGGGCGTACCGTACCTGGAGCCCGGCACGCCGATCCGCGTCGAGGACATCGAGGCGTGGGAGGCGGCGACGGGGGTGACCGTCTCCGCCGGCGACGTGGTGGTCATCCGCACCGGCCGGTGGGCCCGCCGCGCCGAGGTCGGCCCCTGGGACGTGGCCAACGCGGCGGCCGGCCTGCACGCGTCGGTCATTCCGTGGCTCAGGGAGCGGGACATCGCGATACTGGGCGGCGAGGCAGCCCAGGACATGGCCCCGGCCGACGCCGACCCGGCGGTGACGGCGGCGGACGACCTCGGTCCCCGCCCGCTCCACCGCTTCGCGCTGATCTACCTGGGGATGCCGCTGTTCGACAACCTCGACCTCGAGGCGGTGGGGGAGGTGGCCGCCTCGCTGAATCGCTACGAGTTCCTGCTGACGGCGGCCCCGCTGCCCACGCGCGGCACCGGGTCGCCGATCAACCCGATCGCGACGTTCTGAGGTCGGTCAAGCGGGATGCCACGGACGACGGCTACATCCACGACGGCCGGCGGTGAGCTGAGCGATCGGCGCGGCTCTGGCGGCGGGGGCAATGTTCCCACCAAGGGGCGGCGGCAATCGTCATGCACCGCCTTCGCCAACGCCGCCACTTCGACCCGCGTGATCAAGGCCGTTCCGACCGCCGGGGCGTCTCTCCTCGCTCCGTCACGGAGTTCCGAAGCTCTCTGAGCGCGTGATCAAGGCCGTTCCGGCCGACCCCGCGGCGCCGGCGCGGGGCCTCGGTGTCGCCCCCGCCGACGTAGGTGTGCGACGCGTTGACCTCGCCGATGAGCTCGCCGATGAGGAAGTTGACGTCCCAGCGCGTGACCGCCTGGTCGAGCAGCCCGCCGTACTGCGCCCGCAGTCCGTGCCAGTCGAGGCCGTGCAGGTCGTCGTCGTAGAAGTAGTCGCGATAGGTGCGCCACACCTCGTCGAACATCTGCCGCCACTCGGCCGGCGGATCGAGGGTCATCGTCAGCGCGTTGGTGGCCAGGCGGTTCTCCAGCGTCTGCCCCGGCGCGACGTCGATGATCGCCCACGATCGCTCGTTCGACACGAGCAGCTTCCTGCCGTCCGCCGAGATCTCGTAGCTGTCCCCGTCGGGCAGGATGGTCTGCTCCTCCCGTTCCTCGAGGTCCCAGGCGACGATGGGGCTCGGCTGGTCGCCGGCGGCGGACGAGTGCCCCGATTGCCTGCCTACCGGATCCCGTGGAGCCCGGGTGCGTTCACGTGCGCGTTCTGCGCTGTTTCCACCGCGTTGACGCGTCCCTCGAGCCGGTCGAACTTGCGGTTCAGCGCCCGCACGTCGTACGCCAGGAACAAGACCCCGACGGCTGTGAGCGTTCCGATTGCCGCTGTGAAGAGCTCGATGGGTGTCGCGTCCACGCCCGATTCCTCTATCTGATTCCGATTCTGCCGGTGTTTCTCTCTGCCCGCAACTCGGCTCTTGCGGAATCGTCGTCTCGTCGAGCTGTTCCGATGCCTCGCCCGACCCTGAGTCCGGCATTGGGCATCGGTTCAGCACGTCTCGGCGAGACGCAACGGCGAGATTCAGGCCGGTGGAAGCGCGCGCGGGGTCAGGGCGTCGACGGCCTTCGTCCAGCCGTCCATCGGCCCTCAAGCTTCGCCATCCGTTCGCGCAGATCCGCCATGTCGCGGTGCAGGCTGAAGTGAGACGCGACAACCGTCGCGCCGACCGTCAGAACGGCAACCCCAACGCCGATGATGGCCCAGAACTCGGGGGTCATGGTTCAGGACTCGCCCCGTGTGACAGCGGGCACCACGCGCGCAAGGTCGTTGTCGACTACGCTCGGAACTGCTCCGTGGCAGTGGCCCCGGCGAGTGCTAGTGCCATTGGCGATTGCTGACATCTTGTTGCGAAGCGTAGCACAATCCGCGCGCCCGTTGGTGATCTCTTGTTAACGCCCTACCGGTCCCCGCCCCCGCCGTCGGAATCGGTGACGATCCGCCGCTCGTCGGCGGGCGGTGCGGGCAACGCCGGGGGATCCTCCCGGATCCGGCGCATGAGCTCCGCCACCGCGGCGTCGAGCTGCGGGTCGTTCCCCTTGGCCAGCTCGCCGGGGTGGTCCGTCACCGGGATGTCCGGCTCGACCCCGTGACCCTCGGCGAACCACTGCCCGTCGTTCCGGTAGAGCCGCCCGGGCGGCGCCGTGTAGAAGCCGCCGTCGATGAGTTGGTGCCCGGAGGCGGGGCCGATGAGGCCGCCCCAGGTGCGCTCGCCCACGAGGACGCCCGCGTTCATCTCGCGGAAGAACCACGGGAACGCGTCGCCTCCCGAGCCGGCCTGGCCGTTGATGAGCATCGCCTTGTGGCCGCGGTGGGTGATGGTGGGCTGGCGCGTGATCGCCCCGTGCCGGAAGTAGATGTGGCCGACCGTCTCCCGGTTCATCAGCTCGACGAAGCGGTCGGGCAGCTGACCGCCGCCGTTCCACCGCTCGTCGATGATCAGCCCGTCCTTGGCGTGCTGGTGGTTGAACTGCCGCACCAGCTCGGTCTGGCCGGGGACCGCCGTGTTCGGCACGTACACGTAGCCGATGCGGCCGCCCGACGCCTCGTCGACGCGGAGGCGGTTCCGCTCGATCCAGTCGCGCATCCGGAGCGTCGCCTCGCTTGCGAGCGTCGTCACGACGACCTCGCGGGCGCCGTCGACCGTCGGCTGGTCGTTCACGGTGAGGAGGACGGTCTCGCCCGCCAGCCCCTCGAAGGCCGAGTACGGGTCGCGCGCGGGGTCGAGGGGGTTCCCGTTGACGGCGAGCAGGTAGTCGCCCTCGTCGACGTCGACGCCGGGCTCGTCGAGGGGAGACCGGTCCTCGATGTCCCAGGGCGCGCCCCGCACGATGCGGGCGATGCGGTAGGCGCCGTTCTCCAGCGACCAGTCGACGCCGAGCAGGCCGACCCCGCGGCGCGGGCGCGGGGCCTCGGTGTCGCCCCCGCCGACGTAGGTGTGCGACGCGTTGACCTCGCCGATGAGCTCGCCGATCAGGAAGTTGACGTCCCAGCGCGTGACCGCCTGGTCGAGCAGGCCGCCGTACTGCGCCCGGAGTCCGTTCCAGTCGAGGCCGTGCAGGTCGTCGTCGTAGAAGTAGTCCCGATAGGTGCGCCACACCTCGTCGAACATCTGCCGCCACTCGGCCGGCGGGTCGAGGTTCATCGTCAGCGCGTTGGTGGCCAGGCGGTCTTCCAGCGTCTGCCCCGGGGCGACGTCGACGATCGCCCACGATCGCTGGTTCGACACCAGCAGCTTCCTGCCGTCCGCCGAGATCTCGTAGCTGTCTCCGTCGGGCAGGATGGTCTGCTCCTCCCGTTCCTCGAGGTCCCAGGCGACGATGGGGCTCGGCTGGTCGTCGGCGCCGCCGGCATGCGGCCTCCGATGGAAGACGACCTTGCCGTCGGCCGCCCGCAGTCGGCCGAAGTTGCCGGCCTCGACGGGCAGGAGTACGGCCCGGCTCTCGAAGCCGTCGACGTCGATGTCGAGCGGCGCCGCATCGGCGTCGTCTCCGTCGTCCGAGCCGGGCCCGGCCTCGGCCGCTTCCCCGGCCGCCTCTTCGTCGGGCCCGGCCTCGTCGTCGTCCTCCGCCACGGGCTCCTCGTCGTTGCGGGGCGCGAGGGGGGACGGCACGTCGTCGCGCAGGGTCGCGGCCACGATGTTCGTGGCGTTGGGGTAGACCCAGGTGGCGTCGAGATCGGAGTAGACCGGGGCGAGCGTCCGGTTCGAGTAGTAGTAGAGGTGCTTCCCGGCCGGGTCGAAGACCGGCCGGAAGTCGTTGTAGTAGCCCGAGGTCACCTGGAACCGCTCTCCGGCCTCGGTATCGAAGAGGAAGACGGCGCTGTTGGTGGTCTCGAGGCCCCGGGACCAGGCGATCCAGCGGCTGTCGTGCGACCAGCTCAGCTCGAAGCCGGCCAGCGCGCCGTGGAGCATGTGCAGCCCCCGGTCGACCTCGGTGAGCGCCTCGGTCTCGCGGTCGAAGACGTGGATGCGCTGCGTGTGGTCGATGAAGGCGAGCTTGGTGCTGTCGGGGGCCCAGAACGGCCGGTAGCGGAACCCCGGCCCGAGCGCGGTCACGACCTGCGGCTCGCCGGTGCCGTCGGCCCGGTGCAGGGTCAGCTCGTACTCGCCCCCGCCGTCGCTCCACGAGGCGATCCACCGGCCGTCAGGCGACCAGGCGGGGAATCGGTCCGCCGCGCCCGACGAGTGCGTCAGGTTGCGAACCGCGCCATGCTGGGCGGGGACCGTGAAGATCTCGCCCCGCGCCTCGAACACCGCGCGCTGCCCGGTCGGCGAGATTCCCGCCGAGGTGATGCGGTTCGCCACGTCCGCGGTGCGCGGGACGAGGGCGGCCAGATCGGTCACCACGTCGACCGCCACCTCCGAGACCCGCTCGGTGGCCAGGTCCATGCGGAAGAGGCGGCCGCCGGCCTGGAAGACCAAGTCCGACGGCCCGATGGCGGGGAACGTGATGTCGAAGTCGGTGAAGGTGGTCACCTGCCGCTTCGAGCCGGTCGTCAGGTCGTGGGCCCAGATGTTGTACCGCTGGGCCGGCCCGCGATCGGATAGGAAGTACAGCGTGTTGCCGTGCCACATCGGCTGGGCGTCGTTGGCGGGGCTGTCGCTGACGTTCTCGGCGTCGAGAGTCTCGAGGTCGAGGAGCCAGATCTCGGGCGCCGCCCCGCCCCGGTAGCGCTTCCACGTCCGGAACCCGCGGGTTTCCGGGGTGTAGGCGATGCGCCGCCCGTCGGGCGAGAGGGTGCCGAACTCCCCGTAGGGCACGGCGAGCCGCTCGGGCTGACCGCCCTCGATCGCGACGCGATAGATCTGGCGGAAGGCGGGCAGCCCGCTCCGCCGGTTCGAGGCGAGGAGGACCCCCCGGCCGTCCGGCGTCCAGTCGAGGACCCGGTCGTCGCCCGGATGGTGCGTGATGCGGAACGGCGCGCCGCCCAGGGTCGGCACGACGTAGACGTCGCTGTTGCCGTTGTAGTTGCCGGTGAAGGCGATCTGCGCGCCGTCGGGCGAGAATCGCGGGAAGGCCTCCTCCCCGGGTGGCGAGCTCAGCTTGCGGGCCGGGCCGCCCTCCTTGGCGACCACCCAGATGTCGCCGGCGTAGACGAAGGCGATCTGCGTCTCCGAGACGTCGGGATGGCGCAGCATCCGGGCGTCGATCTGGGCCCAGATCGACGTCGCGCCGAGCGAAACGAGCAGCGTCAGCGTAGCGGTGAAGTGGCGCATGTCTCTCCCCAGGGGCGTTCGGGTTCCCGAGCCATGTTCTTGTGCCTGCGACAAGAGGATTAGACGCCTGGTCGACCAGCTTCGTTCCTCACCGGCACTGGCCCCTACGTTCGGCCGCGCGCGAGACGGCTCGAGAGCCGCGAGCCTGTGGTCTCGGTGGACAGCTTCAAGGCCGCCCATTCGTGGACACCGCGAATCCGGCCGGTTGACCCGGGTGCGGGGCACATCGTCCACCGGGGCGCGAGAGCACGTTGGTTCGCTTCAACAGCGGCTGCCGGGGCCGACGGGGCTGGCGGCGGCTGCCTGCGGCGGCAGCCGGAATCCGTCGGCGCACCAGGCCGCGCGCATCGTGGGCGTGCGGTCGAGCGCGTCGGCCGCGATCGACGGCGCGCGCAGCTTGAGGTGGGCGAAGATCCGGCGCCGAGTCGGCAGCGGGCGGAGACTGCCGTCGGGACCATCGTCGGCGGCCGGGAGCAGCTTGAGGCTGACGGCGCCGCGCACGTTGCCGCCGACGGCGAGAATGCGGCTGCGCACGGGCTCGACCTTGACGACGACGTCGCAGTGGGTCCGGGCGCCGACGCCGAGCTGGCGCCGCCGCTCGGCGATGGACCGGTAGGCGGGCCGGCGGGCGCTGCACAGCAGATCGCCGGGCACGACCGGGGCCTCGCCGACGTCGTAGGCCGCGAACGCCGCGCCCGGCGCGCCGGGGCCGCGCGCGCGGATGGCCTGGTCGATGTAGACGTGATGGGCCACGGCGCGCTGGAAGAGAGACGCCTCGCCGAGGCCGGCCTCGCACATCACCCACGACACGAAGGCCGCCGACCACGGGTAGCGCCAGCGCGAGGCGACGCCGCGCGGCCCGCGCCAGCGGTCGTTCTGGGCGCCGATTATCCAGCCGCCCTGCGGAGTGACCGTCCAGTAACCGGCGATCGAGCCGGCCACGCGGGCCGACTCGGCCCGGTCCGGACGCCGCCAGCGTCGCCGGCGCGGCTGGCCCGATCCGGAGTCCTCGACGATGGTCTGGTCCACGACGATGAAGCCGAAGAACGCCCACTCCTGGACCGCGAGGTCGACGATGCGCCGCCGCACCTCGTCCATCGGCGCCGTGCGGCACGACGTCCGGCGGATCTTCATGGCGCCGGGCTCGCCGGTGACGCGCGCCGACGGCGCCTCGGCGTCGAGGGCGTCGGAAGGCAGGCGGTCGAACCCGGCCTGCTGCGCCCCGAGGGTCGCGACGGTCGCGACGGCGAGCGCAACGACGAGCGCTCGCCCGGCGCCCGCATGTCGGACGGACCTGCGCCGGGTCGTGGCCGACGCGGCGGCGAGCGCCGGTGTGAACGGCGTCATCGACATCAGACTCTCCGATTCCGTGATGCACCCGGTGCGACGGCCGCCGATCCTATCATCACGAGTCGCGTGTCGGCCATCACGAGCAGCGTGCCGGCAGCGGTCGAGTCACACAACCGATGGTATTTTGGTTCGGGGGGATGTCCATGGATCCGAGAGAGGTTGGGAGCAAAACGCGATGGTTCGAGCGTGGCTCTGCAGCTCTTGCGTTTTCGGTGCTGACCGCCGGTTTCGCCGCACCTCCGGCGGCGGGACAGGTGTCGGAGGTCGGGTTCGGCGAGCCCTACGATGGGACTACGTGGCACCGCGGCGACATGATAAGGGCCCGGATCGTACCCACCGTGCCGATTTCGGCGACGAGCGTTCACCCGGTCCTCGAGCTGGTCATAGGCGCGAACACCCGAGAGGTCGAAGGCCGGATCTACGAGAGCGGCAGCCGGGTCCGGTTCTACTACGTGGTGCAGAGCGACGACGCGGCCGCCGCCGCCGAGGTCCGCATGGCCAAGGTGTCGCTGGGTGGTGTCGACATCGACCTGAGCGCCTTCAACCCCACCACCTATGCGGTCGACGGCGGCTCTCGCGGCGTTCCGCCGGTCATTACCAGCATCGGGCTCAGCTCGTTTTTCTTCGTGCCGGCTGACGGCGTGTACCGTCCCGGCGACGAGATCTACTGGTTCGCCGGGTTCCAGAAGGCCGTCGCGGTGAGCGGGACGCCGGTGCTGGCGCAGCGCATCGGCGACGAGATGCGGGAGGCGCGCTATCGTCCCGACGTCCAGGTGCACCCCGGCGCGGTCTACTTCACCTATACCGTGCAGGCCGGCGACTGCGACATGGACGGGGTGGGCATTCTCGCCAACGCGATCAGCGGCGGCTCCATCCGCGAGGCCGACGGCTCGCGCGCCGCCGACGTGTCGCACCCCCCGCAGGACCCGGCGAGAGACGCCATCCGGCAGGTGGCCTGCACGGCCGTGCCGGCCGCCCCGGCCCCGTGGCTGGCCCTGCTCGGGTCGCTCCTGCTGGCCGCAGGCGCTCACCGGGTCCGGCGGCGCCGCCTCGCCTGAATGCGCCGCTCTTCGTCGCAGTGTCGGGGCGGAAGCGACCACCGTCGACCCACGAGCGGCCGTCGGTTCGGACAAGCTCCAGCGGCTCGGAGCGCATCCTCGCCGCGCCGGTGTCATTGACCGACCGGTCCGAAGTCCGGTGGCGGCCGACGGTGCTTCGTCGCCGCCTCGTAGGCCGACGCGACGCGCAGGACGATCGGCTCGTCGCCGGGTCCGGCCCAGAAAGAGATTCCGACCGGGAGCGGGGCGTCGAGCTCGGTCCGCCGGGTGCCGGTGACGTTGTCGTAGCCGTCCCCGTCCTCGTTCAGCGCGTACTCGGGGTCGTGGACGATTCGGTTGAAGCCGGCCGGCACCGTGATCTCCGGGATGCCGAGGTTGGCGCTCGTGGGAAACCGGCCGGTCGGGCGGTCGTTGACCGACGGCTCGCCCGCGTAGCCGATGCGCACCGGGGGCACCGTGATCGTCGGGTTCACGAGCACGTCGATGTCGTTCCGGTGCAGCACGTTGAGCAGGACGAGCCGCATGACCTCGCGCATCTTCACGCGCCGGGTGATGCCCGCCGACCGGATGTTGCGGGCGTTCTCCCAGTTGCGCATCGCCACCGCGCGCCGTTCGCTGTAGTACTTCGAGTTGGCGTTCAGGCTCGCCCAGTCGGTCACCGCGGCGTCCCCGCGGCGCATGAGGTATTGCGCCAGGTGGAAGCTGAAGCTCAGGGTCCGCGGCGAGCTGTTGATGCTGCGGAGGTTCAGGTCGGGCGACAGCGGCGCGGCGCCCTCGGCCGCCCGCACCAGATAGTCGCGGCTCGTCACGTCGTGGCCCGGCACCGCGAACCGGTACTCGCCGCGGGCGTTCCTGGCCTGGATGAGCTCGGGCATGTGGACGGGCAGGATCTCGGCTATCGCCCGGTGGAAGTCGTACGCCATGTTCGGGATCGACGGGTCGTCCGGATACTCGGGATCGGACGACTCGACGATCTCCGCGCCGAGATCGTCGCGCAGCACGCGCAGGATCTCGTCGTTGACGAGATCGCTCATCGCCGCGTCGTTGTCGGTGTGCTCGACCATGTACTCGCGCACGACGCCGATGCGCACGCCGGCGAGCGGCCGGGCGCCCGCGGTCTCCTCGCCGACGACGAAGCTCGCGTAGGGCGCCCCGGGGATCAGCGCGCGCGGCAGCGCGGCGTAGATGTCGCGCGGGTCGTGGAAGCCGCGGCCGGGGTTGCGAAGCGCGTCGAGGACCCGGGCCGCGTCCTCGACCGTGCGGCAGTTGATGCCGCCGCGATCGAGGTAGGGCTCGACGCCCGTCGAGCCGCCATAGGGAACCAGCCCCTTGGTCGTCACGAGGCCGACGACGCCGTTGCGCCACGCTGGCTGCCGGCACGACCCGCCGGTCTCCTCGCAGATCGAGCAGGTGGCGAGGTTCGCGCCCACCGACACCGCCGACCCCGAGCTCGACCCGCCGGGCTCGCGGGCGGTGTCGTAGACGTTGCACGACGGGCCGGCCCAGGTGCTGCGGGCGACGCCCCCGCCGAAGGTCCGCGAGCGGGCGACGGCGCCCCCCGGGTTCCCGCCGCCCGCGTTGTACTCCGACAGGTTGGCCTTGGCCCAGACGATCGCGCCCTTGGCGCGCAGCTCGGCCACGACCGTAGAGTCGCGCGGCGCGGCGTCCATCGCGTAGGCGGCGTCGGCCCCGCTCGTCGAGCGCATGTCGGTGGTGTCGAAGACGTCCTTGAACGAGATCGCGGCGCAGTACATGGGCATCCGATCGAGGTCGGGGTTCGTGCCGTACAGCGCGTCGAGCTCGGCCGCCCGCTCGAGCGCGTCCGGCTGCCGCCGGAACGCGTCGCAGGCGGCGGGGCAGTGCGCGGGCAGCTCGCCCTCCGACGGGTGCGCGTCGCACCCGGCCCGGCAGGTCACCGAGCGCTCGCCACGCAGGTTGAGCGTGCTCAGCGCGTTGAGCTGGCCCGCGTCCTCCATGCCGACCACCATGCCGTACTGCTGCTGGACGCTCGGGTCCGACCGCGTGGGCTCCATGCGGCCGAACTCGACCGGCAGCCCCCGGTAGTCGTCGAAGTCCGGCAGAATCTGGCGCACCGGCACGGTGCTGGAGGGGAACTCGATCGGCGCGCCCGCCCGCACGGCGCCCCGGCCCGGCGCGACCGGCGCCCCGTCCGCGGTGACCAGCCGCGTGCAGATTCCGTTGTATGCCCTCGCGCGTTCGACGTAGGCCTCGACCACCTGCACGCAGGTCGTCTCGCCCTGACGGATCGCGCGCTGGATGTCGCCGATGGTGGCTTCCTCGATCTGGAAGCCCTGGGCCAGCGCGACGGTCGCACCCATCGCCCATGCGCCCGCGAGCGCCGCGAGCGGAGCGACCATGCGTCCCATGCCGTATCTCGGGCCCGACAGCGTCGTCATCGTCTGCTCCTGGGCTGGCTGCGTGGAGGCGATCATCATAGCGTCACGCTCCCCGCGGGAGCCGTCGCTCGGCCCGGTGCCGCTTGACTGGCGATGGGCGGCGGGCCATCGTAGAGACGAAATGCGAAACGAGTTCACGGCGGTGTTCGCGCGCGACGGCGGGTGGTACGTCGCGTACTGCCCGGAGATTCCCGGCGCCAACGGACAGGGTCGGACCAAGAGCGAAGCGCGGCGCAGCCTCCTGGACGCCATCGCATTGATTCTCCAGGACCGTCGCGACGACTGAGTCCGGCGGCCGCCCCGCAGCCGCTCAGAAGCGGAACTGCCGGGTGACCTTCACCACGAAGGCGCGGTTCTCGAGCATCGGGAAGCCGCGGTCGAGCCACGTGTTCCGCTGGTCGTTGTACACCACGAACAGCTCGCTCCCCGGCTGGTACTCCCAGCGCAGGCGCACGTTGGTGCTCAGCACGTTGTCGACCGAGTTGTGCTGGAGCAGGGCGCTCGCGAACATGCGCGGCGTGAAGGTGTAGGTGAGCCGCGTCGTGGTCACCCGGGCCGTGAACGCCCCCTGCGGCAGCGTGATGCGGTTGAGCGAGACGCTCGGCTCGACCGCGAACTGCCGCGTGACCTCGATGCGGCCGCGCGAGTAGCCGACGGCGGTGATGTCGCCGTCGAAGAACTCGCCGTGCTGCACCCACAGGTTGCCCGCCACCCGGCGCTGCGGCCCCATGCGGTACGACACCTGGAAGTCCGTGAACTCGTAGCCGCGGACGGGCAGGGTCACCGCGTCGGCGAGCTCGAAGGGCTCGGTCAGCAGCTCGTAGTCCTGCTGGATGTCCGCGCTCAGGCTGTCGCTGTTCTCGAACGAGGTCTGGAAGCGCCCCGAGAGGATGCGCGTCTCGATCTGCCCGGCGCCGTTGGTGATGTAGTCGAGGCTGCCCGCCCACGTGAACTGGCGCACCGCCTCGATGCCCTCGGGCCGCGGGCTGAACTGCCCGTGGACGTAGCTGCGCCGGAAGTCGTGGCGGCGCATGAAGCCGATCTCGGGGTTGAAGTTCCCGCCGACCTGCAAGTGGTCGACGAGGAGGCCGTAGAGGTCGCCCTCGTAGGAGAACGCGGCCTGGTAGCTCTCGTCGTCTCCCTCGAGGCCCGGCGTCCTGGTTTGGGCGTAGTAGCCGTAGAGGTTGACGTTGTCGTAGAACGAGAACGACCCGTCGAGGCCGTAGGCCTGGTTCGCCCCGTCGCCGTTCAGCGAGACCGACCGGTTGGTGAGCATCGCGCCGACGCGGCTCCGGCGCAGGATGTCGCGCTTGATGCGGAGCACGCTGAAGTTCGTGCCGGCGGCGCCGGCGGGCGACGCGGCGCCCCCGGTCGACACGTCGTCGGTCTGGATGTTGATGGCCCCGACGCTGAAGTCGCCCACCTTGCCGGTCAGGCGCCCGCCGCCCAGGATGGGCACCGTCCGCCCTGACGCGTCGAGGCCGATGCGCCGGCTGAAGAAGAGCGTCGGCGCGTCCCCTGGCGGGAAGACCCCCGGCGCCGCGTTGAGGCTCCCCCGCGCGGACCCGCCGAAGCCGCCGAAGCCGGCCACCCGCGCGAAGTCGAAGATGCCCTGGCTCTCCAGGAAGAACTCGCGCTTCTCGGGGAAGAACAGGCTGAACCGGGTCAGGTTGATCTGCTGCTCGTCCACCTCGACCTGCGCGAAGTCGGTGTTCAGGGTGAAGTCGGCGGTCAGGTTCTCGGTCAGCCCGTACTTGAGGTCGACGCCGGTGGTGCCGTCGCCGTGATTCGAGATCGGCGGCGCGACGGTCCGGTCGGTGTTGAGCGAGCCGATGGCGTAGGGCTTGATCTCGAACGTGCGGCTGTCCGCGGGCACCTCCAGGCCGACGAGGGTGCCGGCCACCGACAGGCGGAACTGCCCGGGCCCGGCCGAGATCGGCACCGCCGTGAGGTACGCCTCCTCGTAGTTCGACCGGATGTCGCGGCCGATCTGGATGCCCCACACCTGGTTCGCCCCCGGCCGGAAGCGGAGCGACTGGAAGGGGACCTCCATCTCGACCGTCCAGCCGCCGTCGAAGCGGCCGGTGCGCACGTCCCAGACGGGGTTCCAGTCGGGGTTGGGGTTGCCCTCGTCGGTGATCTGCTGGTCGCTGAACCCCCCGATGGGGTTGACGCGGAACGAGAAGCCGTTCCGCCGATCGTAGAAGGTGTCGAGTACGACGATGTACCCGTCGTTGTTGATGAGCTGGAACGAGTCGCGCTGCATCTCGTTGGCGACCCACGCCGACTCGGGGACCGACTCGTACACCCGCGCGCCCACGTAGATCGACTCGTCATCGAAGAAGATCCAGTTCTCGGTCGCCTCCGTGGCCGGCGCCCCCTCGTCGGGGGCCTGCTGGATGAAGCCGCCGAACGGCTCGACGGCGGCGTACATGGGCTCGTCGAGGACGCCGTCGAGCCGCCACGGGCCCTCGAGGCGCACGGCGCGCACCGTCGCCCCGCCGGCCGCGTCGCGGGAGATGGTGGCCGGCGGCACCGGTGCGGGCGGGCCGTCGATGGCCCCGGTCTGCGGGGCGAGGGCCTGCTGCTGCGCGGCCGCTCCGAGGGGCAGGGCGCAGAGCACGAGCGCGACGCTCAGCCGCGACCGCCGCCCGGCCCGGACCGCGGGCCCGCTGCCCGGGCCTGCATCCAGCGAGGTTGGGTTCTTCTTGCTCATGTCGACCGGCACCGACCGGTCGACCTCGGGCCGGAGACCGCGGACAGGAGGTTCAGCATCGAATCCACTACCTGAGCGTTCTTCGCCCGGCCCGGCGCGCCGGCGCCTGCCGGCAACGCGAAGACGTAGAGCACGGTGCTCTTCTTCGACGGACGGCTCGACGGCCCGGCCGCGACCACGATTATGCCTCTGGTATCGAATCCATTACCGAGCGTTCATCGCTCAGCACGGCGCGCCGGCGCCTGCCGGCAACGCGAAGAGGTAGAGCGCGGTGCTCTCCTTCGACCGGCGGCTCGACGGCCCGGCGGCGACCACGATTATGCCTCTGGTCGGGCGTCGGCGCCAAGAGTGCGCCGACGGTCGGGCGGCCCGCCGGTTGCCGAACCGCCGAAGCCGACTGTCGATTCGATGGCGGGTACGCTGCAAGACACGACACCAGGACCGGCGGAACTACCGCAGCCGGTTGGAGTCCAATGAGCATGGAGCGACCGCGGCACGGCCGCCTGTCGCGTCGCGCGCAGCAGGCAGCAGATCATGGGCGTCCTCTTTCGGCTCGGCCGTGCCGCGGCCGGCGTCGTCCGCGAGGAGCTGCGGTTCGGAGACACCGGCGGACGTGGTTGCCGGCGCCGGCGCGTCCGTCACATCTGGAACGGAGGCTGTCCACCATGTTGAATGCCCACACGAATCGGCGTCCGATGACGCGGCTCGGTCGTCTCTTGAGCCTCGGCGTGCTCGTGCTGACCGCGGCCCTCGTCGCCGGCCTGCAGGCCGGGCCGGCGTCGGCGTCGCGTCTCGCCGAATCGAGCGGCGGCGCGGTCGAGCAGGAGCAGCCGGCGGGGCCGTCGAGCGAGCAGATCGCGGAGCTCGTCGCGAGGGCCGCCGCCCTCCAGGAACAGCTGCAGGCCGTGCTCGACGAGCTGCAGGCCCTGCTCGGCGACGCCGACCGGCCGGCCGGGGGCCCGGGCGAGCCCTTCCGGATCGGTGACGGGATCCGTCCGCCCGCGAGGGTCGTCGATGTCGCGCCGGTCTATCCGCCCGAGGCCCGGGAGGCCCGCGTTCAGGGCGTGGTCATCCTGGAGGTCACCCTCAGCCGGACGGGCGAGGTGAGCGACGTCGAGGTGGTGCGTTCCACGCCGCTTCTCGACGAGGCGGCGGTCGCCGCGGTCAGGCAGTGGCGGTACGAGCCCACGCTGGTCGACGGCGAGCCCGTTTCCGTCCTGATGACGGTGACCATGAACTTCGCGCTCCGGGACGACGAGGAGCGCCCCTGACCAACGCCAGGCCGGGGCGCTGCTCCGCTCGATGGTCCTTCGGATCGCTCACGAGCGCGGATTCGTTACGGGGCTGTGTGGGACGGCGTGGGCGTCGCCCGGCCCCGCCAATCCTCGCCCGCTGCCTCCGCTTGGCGTCCGGCCAACCCTGCTGAAGCCCGCGCCGTTGCAACGGCGCGGGCTCTTGGGGGCGTTCACTCCCGGAATCCGGCTCCAGGCGGGGTTCTCGGTCGCGCCCATCGACAGCCTGACGCCCGACTGCGCCGTGGGAAAGCTGTCATGGCTACGGCAGGGGCTCCTGGGGTCGTTCACTTCCGGTATCCCGCTCAAGGCAGGTTCCCGGGAGCGCCTCATCGACGTCGATGCCCTCGACGGCCCGCCGCGCACTCGCCTCTTCGAGCGCGTACAGAGGATCGAGCATGCGGGGGGTCGTGGTGGACGTGTGGCCCGCGAAGCGCACTTGCCACTGCAACGGTCCCTCGAAGCGGTCCGGCACGACCATGACGCAGGCGAACCGGTGCCGCCCCGGCCGGAACACGGTGGGCTGCTCGCGGTCGGGCGCGCCGGAGAGGAACGCGTTGTCGTCGCCGGCGACCGTCACGTCCACGTGGTTCAGGTTGTGGTAGCCGAACGCCAGCGTGAGCGAGCCGTCGGCGTTGGCGATGAAGCCGTCGTAGATCAGGTAGACGGGGTGTCGGGGTTGGGTCCCGGCGGCGGTGGTGGCGACGGCGCTCGCCAGCGCGAGGACGACGGCGGCCCGGTGCATGCGTCTACTCCTCCGCCTGCAGCTCGGCGTACTCCTCCTCCGAGATGTGGAAGTAGTCGAGCCAGCCGATGTTCATCTCGTCGATGGTCCGCTGGCCCCAGCCGACTGCCGCGTCCGGATCGGGGTTGACCCGGTTGGCGGCCGAGTTGTCGTGGTACGCGGTCACGTGCATGACGGTGCCCGCGGGCAGCGTCAGGGGCGTCTCGTACACGTAGGTCGGCTGCCAGTCCCAGGCGAACCGGTCGACGTCGCTCAGCAGCTCGGGGCGGCTGCCGCCGGGCCGTATCGCCTCCAGGGTCATCGCCTTGCCCCGGTAGTGCATGTGCGGCTGGAAGCTGATGATGCGGGTCGGCTCGGGCAGGGTGAAGTAGGCGTCGCTGCGCACGTTGGGCGCCCCCGGGGGAATGACCAGGTCGGCGCGGTTGGACACCGCCCTCGTCCTCACCACGTACTCCGGTTCGTAGCCGGCGGGGTAGAACTTGATGCCGACGCGGGTCCGGTCGGTGAAGCTGCGCTCGTCGTCGGGCAGGTAGTGGAGCTGCAGCCGGATGCGGTCTTCCTTGCGCAGCAGCCGCGCGTAGCCGTCCTCGAAGTAGTCGCCGACGAAGTCGCCGCGCGCGCGGTTGGCCAGCAGCTCGCGCACCCCGCGGGGCGCCCCGTCGTCCGCCGCCTCGTCCTCGACGTCGCGCACCGCGTAGACGAGCACGTGGTGGACGACGCGCGACTCGCCCGGCATGACCTGGATCCACTTGATGTAGCGGTCCTCGGTGAGTCCGGTCGCCATCTCCGGCTCGGGGTAGGTCTCGATCGAGTTGGGCGGCACCACGACCGGCGGGCTGGTGACCACCAGGTCCGGCTCTTCGCCGTGGTACCACGTGTCGACGGCCGGCCACTCGACCGGCGGCGGGGCGTCGGCGGGGTTCCCGCGGGGGGCGCCCTGGTCGACCCAGCGGGCGATGGTGGCGATCTGCGCGTCGCTCAGCGACGGGTCGTCGCGGTACCGGCCCACCGTCCGATCGGCGAACCACGGCGGCATGATCCGCTCCTCGACCCGCTGCCTGATCGACCGCGCCCACGGCCGGACCTCCTCGTAGGTCAGCAGCGACATCGGCGTGAACATGTCCGGCCGGTGGCAGACCTGGCAGGAGCCCTGCAGGATGGGCAGCACGTCGCGGGTGAACGTGGGGTGCTCGGGGGCGGCCCCGGCTTCGTTTGCCGCCGCGGGGAGCGGACTCGCCGCCACGAACGCCGCCAGCACGACCGCCCGGACGCGGGCATTCGACAAGGTGATGCTCATCGCTTCACTCCGCTACCATGAGTCCGACGTCACGCGCAATCTACCACGGCTCGCGCTTCCGGGCGATCCGTGCCGGGGTGGTGACGTGCGGGTGCGGTGCCGTGCGGCTCACCCTGCCCGCGGTTGGATTGCGTTCTGTGCCGGGTGGTGACGTGCGGGTCCGGTGCCGTGCGGCTCACCCTGCCTGTGGTGAGACTGCCTTCGGGCCGGCGCGACCCCTCGGCCACCTCTTCGCCCGTGCCGGCAACAACGTGGCCGCCATCGACTGCCTTCGGGAGCCGGTGCGACCGCTCGGCCACCTCTTCGCCCGTGCTGGCAACAACATGGCCGCCATCGACTGCCTTCGGGAGCCGGCGCGACCCCTTGGCCACGGAGTGGGGCCGTCGGGGCGGCCTGCTTGCCCGAGTTCCTGAAGCGGCTGTCGAGCATCGGCCGGCATGAGCATTGCGCCATGACCGGCGGAACCGCCGCAACCGGTCGGAGTCTAATGAGCATGGAAGGAGCGTTGCGCCGTGTCCGGCGGTGCGACCCGCCGGCGTGGACGGCCCGTGCACGGCTCGCTCACGGGAGATCAGGGCGTTCCCGCCGCCTGCGCGACGCACCTCGTCGAGCTCGAGAGAGAGGTTCGGAAACACCGGCGGATGCGGTTGCCGGCCGGCGATGGCGCGTCCGTCGCACCTGGAACGGAGATTGTCCGCGATGTCGAATCCCCGCACGAATAGTCGTCCGATGACGCGCCTCGCTCGCTTCGGGAGCCTGGGCGTGATCTTGCCGGTGTCGGTCCTCGTCTCCGGCCTGCAGTCCGGGCCGGTGGCCGCCCAGGACACCATGTACCGCGTCGACTACGTCAAGACGCGGACGCGCGGCGCGACGCTGCTGGAGCGGGAGGAGGGCACCCACACCTTTACCCCGACCGGGCACCGCCGGATGGACCGCGTGGTCGACGGCGAACGGACGACCACCGAGATTGTCGTCCCCGGGGCCGATGGTGGCGGCAGCCAGATCGTGATCGACTACGGCCTCGGGGTTGTGCGCACCGGTCCGCTCAACGTCGTGACGGGTGCCGAGGCCGCCATACCGGCGCTGGCCGCGCTGCGGGCCCGCGCGCGGGTGGTGTCGATGACGCGGACGGTGATGCGGGACGGGGCGAGCGCGCCGATGCGGTATGTCGGCGAGGAGGTCCGGGGCCCGCTGACCCTCCACCACTCCCGGGCGGAGTTTCCGACCGGCGTCCTCGACCACTGGGACTACCGTTTCCCGAACTTCAATCCTGTCGTCGACCTCGGCCCTTGGCTGACGCTGGCGGAGTCGTGGCTGAGCATCGCCGACGACGGCACGCCCGAGCTGGAGGAAACGCGGATCGCGAACGTGACGGAGATGGCGTTCGACCCCGACGCCTTCACCTTCGATCCGTCGCTGGGCTTCCGGGTCGAGGACCTGTGGGACGTGCTCACGCGGTGAGCGGGGGCCGGCGGCCCGGCCCGGCCGAATCGACCCGTGCTCGCAGCGTGCCCGCGGGAGCGGAACGACGCAGGTTCCCGCCCGCCCCCGTCGCATGTTCCCGCTGGCCCTGTCGGGCGGACCCCAAGGCTCGTGGCCCGCTTCCCCAACGGCGGCGGCGGCGGCGGTGTCCGCCGCCTGCGCCCCGCATGGAGCCGTCGGTCGTGCGGCTGGGCCGGCGGGCCAACGCGCTCACCACCCCGGTGGGCAGACGGCCTCAGTGCGCCGTCGAGGCCGCCGCGTCGATGAACAGGTCGAGCACCTCCCGGACGACCCCGTTGTCGGCGCCGGTCAGGTTGATCAGGCCGACGACGACCACGCGGGTCTCCGGCTCCATCACCATCAGCGACGTGCCGCCGACGGAACCGCCGGAGTGGGACAGCAGCCGTCGCCCGTCGTCGCGGGTCCGGATGAACCAGCCGAAGCCGTAGCCCACGCCCTCGCCGTCGCGGGTCCGCTGCTCGGTGAAGAGCAGATCCAGGGAGGACTTCGACAGGAACCCGTCGTGGAGATGCGCGTTGGCGAAGCGCAGCACGTCCTCGGTGGTCGACAGGAAGCCGCCACCCGCCCACTTGTAGCTGTTGTTCACGAACGGGGCGTTCACCACGCGTCCTTCCGGGTCCCGCACGTAGTAGCGGGTCCGGCCGGGAACGATCGGGGTGACGAGGTCGGCGAGGGTGTCGCGCATGCTCAGCGGCCGGAAGACCGCCTCGCGCATGTAGCCGAGGAACGGCTGCTTCGCGGCCCCCTCGACGACCGCGCTTATCAGGTTGAAGCCGTGGCTCGTGTACGAGAACGCGGTGCCCGGCTCGTGCAGCAGGGGATCGTGGGCGAAGATGGACAGCCCGTCCAGCACCGTCGCGTAGGGGTCGCGGATGAAGTTCTCGTTCCCCCGGTAGTGGCGGATCCCGCCCAGGTGGCCGCCGAGCTGCCGCGTCGTGACCGGGTGCGCCTTTTCCGGAAACGACGGGACGTACGTCTGGACCGGCACGTCGAGGTCGAGGCGGCCGTCCTCGACCAGGCTCGCCACCGCCGCCGCCGTCATCGACTTCGAGATGCTCCCGACGCGGAACTTCACCGACCGCGACATCGGGACCCGGTGCTCGAGATCGGCGTAGCCGAAGCCCTCCGACCACACCGTCTCGCCGTCGACCGACACCGCGATGGCGATGCCCGGGTAGCCGCGCTCGGCGACGTCCGCGCGCACCCGCGCGCGCGCGTCTTCGACCACCTCGGCGTAGAGCAGCGGGGCCGGCGCCACCGCGGCGGGCGCAGCCGACTGGGCCTGTGCGAGCGGCGCGCACAGCCAGGCCAGCGCGGCGAACACGAGAATGCTCTGGTTGCGTCTCATCGTTCCGTCCCCTCCGCCGCCGCCCGCTCCTCGGCCCGCGCGTGCGCATGGCCCCGCGATGTGCGGGTCGGAGGCATCGTTGCCGTCTACCGCGATTCTGCTGCCGCCCGCTCCTCGGCCCGCGCGCCGGCCAGGATGCCCTCCATCGAGTAGTTGCCCTCGTGGCAGGCGTACTCGTAGAGGGGCTCGTCGGTCCGCTTCAGCTCGACCCGCGCCGTCCACGGGCGCGCCCACGTGGCCGGGTCCTCGATGGTGAACTCGTACTCGATGAGGTCCGGGGCGACCCTCGTGAAGCGCTCGACGAGCCGGGCGTCGGGGGTCGAGCCCCGGAGGCTGGTCAGGCGGTTGAAGTGCATCGTCTCGACGACGAGCGTGTCGCCCTCCCAGTGGCCGCGCGACTGACCCGAGAACTGGCGGATGGGCTGCTCGGGCCGCGGGCGCCCGTCGAGCGGGACCACCCGCAGGGTGTGGGTCATCTCGATGACCATCGCCACGTGGTCCGGGGTCTGGAAGATGTGCACGTTGTTGTTGTAGGCGCTCGGCACCATGGGCAGGCCGGTGGTGAACATGCACCGGTCGTTCAGGCCGCGGTCCTCCCACGAGTCGGCGGGGTGCTCGCGCCGGTAGGCGGCGCGCTCGGCCCGCCGCCGCTCGGCCTCCGCCGTCAGGGGCGGCATGCGCCCGTTCGGCGGGTCCACGATGAGCGACGTGCGCCGCGTGGTCTGGGTGGTCGTCCCGCGGTCGAGCCAGTAGTCGTTGTAGGCGCCCAGCGCTCCGTCCTCGCCGCGGTCGACGCTGGCCCCGGCCCGGGTCCTCCGGGGGGGGCGGAGCAGCAGATCGAGCTCGCGGTCGACGGTAGCCTGCTCGAGGCCCGCCGCTTCCTCCTCGGTGAGAAACTCGCGGTCGGCGTGCCGCTCGGGCCGCTGCAGGGGGGTGATGGAGCGGAAGTCCCAGATGCCCTGCAGCGAGGGCTCGCCCCATCCCGTCCGCAGCGATGCCGCCTCCTCTTCCGACTGCGCCGACGCCGGTCCCGGCGCCGCCGCGAGCCCCGCCGTCACGACCAGTACGGCAACGAGACGTCGGCTCATCTGAACCTCCTCTTTCGCACTGCCGGCGTCCAGCCGGCCCTCCCCATGATGGACCCGGTGGCCTCCTGGCGCAAGCGGCGTGCCCGGCCTTACCGGTCTCCCTCGATCGTGGGTCGGGCGCGATCCCCCGGCGGGTGCAAACTCCGTCGAGACCCGGGGCGCCATCGAATCGCCCACGCGGCTCGGTTGCCGCGGCGCGGCAGTTCGAATACCCGGCCGGGCGCCGCGTAGATCCGGAAAGCGAAGGGAGCCCGATGATCCAGAGCGAAGAACGCAACGATGTCACCCCGGTGTGCCCGCACTGCAACGAGCCGCTGCGCACCATCCAGTACCGGTCCCTGTCCGGATTCCTCGGCAAGCGCTACGTGTACTTCTGCGCGGGCTGCCACAAGGTGCTCGGCGTTTCCCACCGCAAGGGCTTCTGGATGGGATAGGAGTCCGCTCCGTGGACCGGGGCGGGCTGCTGGCGGGTTGGTTGGGCGCCGAGCGGAGGCGGCAACGCGACCTCGGGGTCGCGTTCGTCGACGGTGGGCGGGCTAGTCCGCCGCGTCCTCGCCGCGGGCGTGGGCGAGCTCGCGCGCGCTCGGGTTGACCGAGGGCCGGAACGGGACCTCGCACACCCGCGCCCGGTCGGGCTTTCCCGGCCGGCTCGCGTACTCGTCGGGCAGCCACACCCGGAGCTGGGTGCCGACCGCCGACCGGCCGACCGGCACGTAGCCGAGGGCGATGTTGCACCCCAGCTCGGGCGAGTGCCAGGGCGAGCTCAGGTACCCGATGGGATCGCCGCCGCCGGCTTCAGAGACCAGCCAGAAGTCGGGCGCATAGTCGTCGATGGGCTTGCCGCCCAGGGTCATGCCCACCAGGACCATCCTGAACGGCGGCCGGCCCGCCTCGATCTCGGCCCGCATGCGCTCGAGGGCGGCCCGGCCGACGTAGTCGCCCGCCTTCCTGCGCGGCACCTGGTAGGCGAGGTTGCACTGGAACGGCGTCGTCTCGTGGTCCATGTCCTGCCCCCACGACAGGATGCCGGCCTGGATGCGGCGCTGATGGCCGGGGGCGATGACCGCGAGCTGATGGGCCCGGCCCGCCTCGAGCACCGCTCCCCACAGCGCCTCGGCGTGCCGGGTCGCGTCGCGCAGGTAGATCTCGTAGCCCTTCTCGCCCGAGAAGCCGGTCTGCGAGACGACCACCGCACACCCCGCGATCTCCGCTTCGAGGAGGCCGTAGTAGGGGATGTCCCGAATCGCGCCGCCGACGAGGTCGACCATCAGGGCGAGCGACTTCGGCCCCTGGATCTGGACCGGGCACACGTCGATCTCGTCGATCGCCACGTCCCTGCGCAGCCCCACGTTGACGCCCTGCAGCCAGTACAGCAGGTCGGAATCGGCTAGCGAGAACCAGAACTCGTCGCGCGAGAGGCGCAGCAGCACCGGGTCGTTCAGGATGCCGCCCTTCTCGTTGCAGAGGATGACGTAGCGGGCGCGCATGGGCTCGATGCGGGTCGCGTCGCGCGTGACGACGTAGTCGACGAAACGCTCCGCGTCGGGCCCCGCGACCCGGATCTGCCGCTCGACCGCGACGTTCCACAGGGTGACGTGCTTCGTCAGGGCCTCGTGCTCGGCCGCGGCGCCTCCGTCTGCCCGCCTCACGTAGCCGCGGGGATGGTAGACGCGGTTGTAGACCGTGGCCCTCCAGCAGCCTGCGGCGTGGGAGAGGTGCCAGTAGGGCGACTTGCGCACGCGCGTCGAGACGAGCAGCTCGGTGGGCGTCCGGCCGCTCTGGCGCAGGTTGATCGGCACCATGCGGTCCGATTGATCGACGCTGCGCGGCTGACCGCCCATGGTTCCTCCATGACGTCGTTGCGGACCGGCGCCCGCGCTGCCCCGGCGGGGGCACGGCGCGAAGCGGGCGCGTCAGCCGCCGGGATGCCGTACCGGGCGGCGAGGCGATTCCGGTGCGGCCGATGACCGCGGTCTCCCGATACGAGCCACGCTCTCGTTGCCTGACTTCTTGCCAGAGCTGACACCCTGCATGATCATGCAGGGTCGCTTTCCGGTCAACGGCCCGCCGGGGGGTGTCCCGCGCAGCCCCGAGACTCGACCATCGACGCGGGGCGACCGCCCGGGCGCGATCGGCGCCCGGAAACAGGTGGAGCGGCCGTCGACCCCGGGGGGCGGGGGCAGTGATCGGGGCCGGCCGCGCAACCGTTGCGCGCAACAGGAGGTCGATGATGAGCGGAACCAGCAGCAACGCCCCCGGCGCGCCGCCGGAGCCCCCGGTGCGGGCGAGCATCGCCGTGATCGGCGCGGGCATCGTCGGCAACTGCCTGGTCGGCCATCTCGCGGAGCTCGGCTGGCGCGACCTCGTGCTCATCGACAAGGGGCCGCTTCCCAATCCGGGCGGCTCCACCGGCCACGCGTCGAACTTCATCTTTCCGACCGATCACAACCGCGAGATCGCGATGTTGACCCTGGAGAGCCAGCGGCAGTACGCGGCCCTCGGCGTCAACACCACCTGCGGCGGCATCGAGGTGGCGCGCACCGAGGCGCGAATGGAGGAGCTGCGCCGGCGCATGACCTCGGCGCGGGTGTGGGGCATCGAGGCCGAGCTGCTCTCGCCGGCCGAGGTGGTCGCCCGGGCGCCGTTCGTGAACGGCGACGTCATCCGGGGCGGCTTCTACATGCCGAGCGTGTCGGTGGTCGACTCGGTGCGGGCGGGCACGATCATGCGCGAGAGGGCGCAGTCGAAAGGCGCGCTCACGGTGCTGGCCGACACCGAGGTCATCGGCCTCGAGGTGACCCGCCCGTCCTTCGGCCGTCCCCGTATCCGCGCCGTGGCGACCACGCGCGGCACGATCGCGGTCGAGCAGGTGGTCATCGCCTGCGGGGTCTGGAGCCCGCGCCTCGCGGCCATGGCCGGGGCCACGATTCCCCTCACGCCGGCCGTGCACCAGATGGCCGACCTCGGTCCCATCGACCTCCTGCACCGGACCGGCAACGAGATCGCGTATCCCATCGTGCGCGACATGGACACGTTCATGTACGAGCGGCAGAGCCACGACGCGATGGAGGTCGGCTCCTACGCCCACCGTCCCATCCTGGTGCATCCCGACGACATTCCGTCGCTGGCGGCGGCCGAGCGTTCGCCCACCGAGCTGCCGTTCACGGCCGAGGACTTCGCGCCCCAGCTCGAGCAGGCGCGCGAGATCATGGGCGAGCTGCTCGCGGGGTCCGAGATGCGGTACTCGGTGAACGGCCTGCTGTCGCTGACCCCCGACACGCACCAGGTGCTGGGCGAGACCGCCGAGGTCGAGAAGCTGTGGTCGGCGGCGGCGGTCTGGGTGAAGGAGGGCCCGGGCACGGCGCGGCTCGTCGCCGAGTGGATCACCCACGGCTACCCGCGCCTCTGCGACCCGCACGGTTCCGACGTCACGCGCTTCCATCCTCACGAGCGGACCGTCGGGCACATCCGCCAGCGGTGCCGCGAGCACTTCAACAAGACCTACGGCATCGTCCACCCGCGCGAGCAGTGGGCGTCGGGTCGCGGCATGAGCCGGGCGCCGTTCCACGACCGGACCGCCGCCCTGGGCGCCGAGTTCTTCGAGGCGCGCGGTTGGGAACGGCCGCAGTGGTACGCGTCGAACGCGGACCTGGTCGAGCGCTACGGCGTCGCGGACCGCCCCCACGAGTGGGACCGCCGCTGGTGGTCGCCCATCATCGATGCGGAGCACTTGCATCTGCGGGAGAAGGTGGGCGTCGTCGATCTGAGCGCGTTCCAGATCTTCGACGTGTCCGGCCCCGGAGTCGTGCCCTACCTCGAACGGCTGGCCGTCAACCGTTGCGACGTGCCGGTCGGCCGCTCGGTCTACACGCCGCTGCTGACGACGGAGGGCGGCATCCGCGCCGATCTCACCCTCCAGCGGCTCGCCGCGGACCGGTTCCGCATCGTGACCGGCGCCTTCGACGGGGCGCGCGACGAGGTCTGGTTCCGCCGGCACCTGCCCGCCGACGGCTCCGTGCAGCTCGAGAGCCGGTCTTCCGCGCTGTGCACGATAGGCGTGTGGGGGCCCGACGCCCGCGCGCTGCTCTCGACCCTGACCGACGCCCCGCTCTCGCAGGACGCGTTCCCGTACGGCACCGTGCAGGAGGCCGTCGTCGACGGGGTGCCGGCGACCCTGCTGCGCATCTCCTACGTGGGCGAGGGCGGCTGGGAGATCTACACCGCCACGCCGTGCGGCTTGCGCCTGTGGGACGCGATCTTGGCGGCGGGCCGCGACTTCGACGCCCGTCCCGTGGGCATCGGCGTCTACGGCACCACCGGCCGGCTGGAGAAGGGCTACGCGCTGATGGGCGCGGACCTCGGCTCGGAGTACTCGCCGGTCGAGGCGGGTCTGGCGCGCGCCACCGTCAAGGACGCGGACTTCATCGGCAAGCCGGCCTACGTGCGGGCGCGCGCAGAGGGGCCGGCGGCGAAGCTGTGCACGCTGACCATGGACCGCCACGCCGGCGCGTTGGGGGTGGGTCGCTTTCCGACGGGGGGCGCCGAGCCGATCCTGACCCCGGACGGCGCGCGCATCGTCGACGCCCGCGGCCGCGAGTCGCGCGTCACCTCGGCCGGCATGGGGCCGTCGGTCGGCAAGTACCTGCTGCTCGCCTATCTGCCGCTCGAGCACGCGACGGCCGGCACCGGGTTGCAGGTGCTGTACATGAACGAAACCTACCCGGTGACGGTGGCCGCCGGCCCCGTGTTCGATCCAGAGAACAGCCGGATGAAGGCGTGAAAAAAACCCCGACGGAAGCGGTGGTTGCCGCTCCAGCCGGGGTTTCCGGGTTCGTGAAGCGCCGGTGCCGCGCCGGCTTCCCTACACGCCGGACAGCAACGGCAGATGCCCGGTGCTGTCGCCGAACGCCTCCTCGCGCACGCCGAACTTGGCCATCAGGCTCAGCGACAGGTTCGCGAGCGGCGTGCCCTTCGGATAGACGAGGTGCCGGTTGCCCTCGAGCCCGCGCTCGGGCCCGCCGACCAGCACCACCGGCACGTCGTAGTTGTTGTGGACGTTGCCGTCGCTCATGCCGCTGCCGTAGAGGACCACGGTGCCGTCGAGCAGCGTCCCGTCGCCGTCGGGGACCGACTGCAGGCGGTCGAGGTAGTACGCCAGGGTGTCGACGTGGTAGGTGTTCAGCTTGGTGAAGTCCTTCATCTTCTCGGGGTTGTTGCCGTGGTGCGACATCGAGTGATGCGCCTCGGGCAGCCCGATCTCGTTGTACGACCGGTTGATGTTCTCGCGGGCCATCATGAAGGACGTGACGCGGGTGATGTCGGCCTGGAACGCGAGCACCTGCAGGTCGAGCATCAGCTCGGCGTACTCGCGGAACGTCTCGGGCACGCCGACGGGGCGCTCGGGCACGGCGAAGTCGCTGTTGGTCGACTCGGCCCGGGCGATGCGCTGCTCGACGTCGCGGATCGAGTCGAGATACTCGCCGAGCTTGGTGCGGTCGTGGCCGCCGAGCCGGCCCGACAGGGCCGCGATCTCGCGGGTCAGCCCGTCGAGGATGCTGCGGTCCTCCTCGACGCGGAGCTGCCGTTCCTCGGCGGTGTCGCCGGTGCCGAAGAGCCGCTCGAACACGAACCGCGGGTTCGTCTCGGCCGGCAGCGGCTGGGTCGGCGTCTTCCACGACAACGAGTTCATGTAGGCGCACGCGTAGCCGTGGTCGCACGCGCCCACGACGTCGTTGCGGTCGACCGAGACCTCGAGCGACGGCAGCTTCGAGTCGCGGCAGATCAACTCGGCGATCATCTGGTCGACGGTCGTCCCCGCCTCCACGTCCGCGCCCTCGGTCTGCTTCGGGTGCACCGAGCTCATGAACGCGGGGGCGGCCCGCGGATGCTGGCCGCCGGTGTCGCCCTGGTCGGTCGCCGGGTAGTTGTCGAGCCCGCTCAGCACCAGCGTGTGCCGGCGGAACCGCTCGATCGGCTGCAGGATGGGGGAGAGCTCGAACCCTTTGCCCTCGGTGGGCGGGGTCCAGTCCCACATGTTCATGCCGTTGCCGACGTAGACCACCGCGAACCGCGGCGTGCCCGGCGCCCGCGCCGACAGGGCCGGCACCATCGCGTCGAGGAGCGGCAACGCCAGGGTGGCCCCCATGCCGCGCAGGAACGTCCGTCTCGGCAGCGCCAGCTTCGTGATCACCATCCCACAGCTCCCTGCAATAACCTACCGCGTTCCAGGCTCCGCCGGTTCTTCCAGGCTCTTCTTCAGGTCTTCGAGCTCTTTCCTCAGACTGGCGACTTGAGTCCACGCCGTGATCGCGAACGACATCCCGGAGAGTCCGAAGACGAACCCCAAGAGTCCGAAGACGTCCATTCTCGACCTCCGGCTACCCCGCGCACCATGCGCATCGGGAACGGGGTGCCCGTGACGACGCCCTCGACGAAGGCCGCGAAGCGGAAGCCCGCCGAGGGCGGAATTATAGAGGAAAACGGCGTGCGTGTCAGCGGCGCCGCCGCTCGTCGCCCAGGACCTCGGCGGGGGGATCGAGATCGATCGGCGGCAGCTCGGCAATGCGCGCGAAGACCTCGTCGCGGGTCGGCCGGGTCAGCGACCGGCGGATTTCGCGGAGAACGTGTTCGGACATGGACATGCCGGCGAGCGCCGAACGAGCCTTCGGCCGGCGGTGCAGGTCGTCGGGCACGTTGCGGATCTGGAGCATCTTCGCCATGTCTTCAGGATGATTCATGTCCTCCGCATATCAAGTCGGGTTCGAGTCGACATCCCCGGTCAGGGTCTCCACCTCAAACGCGACCACGTTGCGGGTCTCCCGGCTGAACTCGACGCCGATCAGGTGCACGGGCCGCGGGGGGTCGCGGTACTTGTCCGCGTAGCCCTTCGTCTTCAGTTGCGCCAGCGCCGCGCCCTCCGCCGCCGTCTCGACGACCTTCAGCTCGAACAGGTACACGTTGTCGTTGAAGACCACCGCCATGTCCAGCCGGCCGCGGCTGCTGCTGTCCTCGACCGTGACGTCCAGCCCCAGCCCCGCGAAGTACGAGTAGAACACGCTGGCGTAGTACCCCTCGTAGCGGGCTACGTCGTTCCTGGTGTGCCACTCGTAGGGGATGCTGGCGAAGAACGCCTGGAACAGGGCCTCCAGGCCCTCGAAGTCGTTGGCGAGCAGCAGATCGTACAGCCGGGCGCGGTGCTCCATGCGGCGCGGGGCGTCGCCGGTGAGGCGGCGCAGCAGGCTCTCGTTGAGGCTCTGGCGCACCTCGCGGTTCGGGTAGCCCAGGCGGTAGAACATGAGTCCGCCCCGGGGCTCGGCGCGGCGGATGGTCAGGTAGCCGGTCTGGAACAGCAGGGCCTCGGTCGCGATGTCGTCGACGTCGAACGCCGACAGCAGCTCGTCGCTGCCGAGCATGCCGTCCAGATCCAGCGACCCTACCTCGCGCGCCATCAGGGTGTCGATCAGGAACGTCGGCGTGCCCGTCTCGAACCACCACGCGCCGAACTCGCGGCGTTCGAAGAGCAGCAGGATGTCGAAGGGGTTGTAGACGCGCTCCTCGCCCCGCCAGTTGTAGCCGTTGTACCAGTCGCGGATCTCGGTTCGGTCGAGGCCGGGGAGCTCGGCCGCGAACACCGTGTCCAGGTCCGCGTCGGTGTAGCCGCACACGGCGGAGTAGCGCGGATCGAGGGTGATGTCCTGCAGGTTGTTCAGGCCCGAGAACAGGCTCACCTTCGAGAACTTGCTGACGCCGGTGAGGAACGTGAAGCGGATGTGGGCGTCGCTGTACTTGATGACCGAATACAGGCCGCCCAGGTAGTCGCGGTTGGCTCGGGCGGTCTCGGGCGCCTTCAATGCGTCCAGGATCGGCTTGTCGTATTCGTCCACCAGCACCACGACGCGCTGGCCGGCACGTTCGTGCAGCATCTCGATCAAGTAGCCGAGACGCTCCGGCGCGGTCGGGTGCTCGGAACCGACGCCCGCCCGCCGTTCGATCGCGCTCAACTGAGCCATCACGTTCGTGTGCAGATAGCCGGGCTCGCCGAAGTCGCCGCCGCTGAAGTCGAGCCGCAACACCGGATGGCGCACCGACCAGTTCCAGTGGTCGTGGACGTCGAGCCCGCGGAACAGCGCCTCGTCGCCCTCGAACAGCTCCTTCAGCGTGTCGAGGAACAGGCTCTTGCCGAAGCGGCGGGGGCGCGACAGGAAGTAGTGCTTGCCTCGCTCGGCCAGTCGTCGCGCGTGGCCGGTCTTGTCGACGTAGTAGCAGTCCTCCTCGCGGATCTCACGAAAGGTCTGGATGCCGATGGGAAGCTTGCGTCTGGTCATGAACCCCAGGGATCAGTCGCGACCCGCCCACGATCCGAGCCCGTTGCAGAACGTATCACGGCCCCGACGGCTCCGCCCACAGGCGGGAGAGCGGGACGGCGTAGAGGCGGTCGCCGAAGCTCGCGCCGATCTCCCCGTCGTAGAGCACCACCCCGCTGGCGAACCGAGCGCCCGTCGCGCCCGCGAGCTTGCGCAGGCCGCGGAAGTCGGACGTGGTCACCGTGCCCGAGGCCTTGACTTCGACGCCCGCGATCAACCCGGCGCCGCGCTCGATGACGAGGTCCACTTCCACGCCGTCGCGGTCGCGGAAGTGGAAGAACGCGGTCGGCGCCTCGTGCCAGCTCGCTTGCCGCCGCAGCTCCCCGAACACGAACGTCTCCAGCAGTTGCCCGAGCAGGGGCCGGTTGGCGACCAGCGCGGCGGCGTCCGCGCCGAGCAGCGCCGCGGCCAGCCCGGTGTCGGCGACGTGCAGCTTGGGGGTCTTCACCAGCCGGCTCAGGCGGTTCGTGTGCCAGGGCGGCTGCCGCTCCAGCAGGAACACGCGTTCGAGCAGCGTCACGTACTCGCGTATCGTCGGCCGGCTGAGCTGGAACGGCGCGGCCAGATCGCTCACGTTGAACAGTTGCGCGGTCCGGGTCGCGGCCAGGGCCAGCAGCCTCGGCAGCGCCTCCAGCGTGCCGATGCGCGCCAGATCCCGCACGTCGCGCTGGACCAGGGCGTCGAGGTAGTCGCGGTACCAGTTGGCGCGCCGCCG
The DNA here is from genome assembly GCA_965207615.1 of Vicinamibacterales bacterium. Classification (GTDB taxonomy): domain Bacteria; phylum Acidobacteriota; class Vicinamibacteria; order Vicinamibacterales; family UBA8438; genus JAJEEA01. Next base: position 2,706,887 of record CBDBMZ010000003.1, on the reverse strand, counting down.
GCCCGGGGGACGCGTCAACGCCGCCGGATAGCCGCCTGCCACGATCAGTTCAGCCAACCCCTTGCCCAGCCGCTCGCGCTGCTCGAAGGCGAACCCGTCGCCGAACAGGGCGTCGAGGAAGTCGGGCGGCCGGCGCTCGAGCTCGCACTGCGCCAGCGGGTGCAGCCGCAGAGTCTCCAGGCGTCCCGCCAGGGAGTCGGCGAGCGCCGGCAAGAGCAGCACCTGGCTCGACCCGGTCAGCAGGAAGCGTCCGGGCGTCCGCCGGCGATCGATGGCCAGCTTCATGGCCGGGAAGATCGCGGGCGCCCGCTGCACCTCGTCGAGTACGACCCGTTCGGGCAGATCGGCCACGAATCCCATCGGGTCCGCCGCGGCGGCGGCGCGCACCGCGTCGTCGTCGAAACTGACGTAGGGGTAGCCGCGGGACGCTTCCGAGGTTCGGGCGAGCGTCGTCTTGCCGCACTGGCGCGGTCCGTGAATCAGCACGGCCGGCGAGTCGGCCAGCGCCTCCGCGAGGCGCGGCGCGGCGAAGCGTGGGTACAGAGCGGGGTCCGGCACGCGGCTGATTGTAACCCGATGGCTCGGCTAATTGGAAGGTCTGGCGTCGGCTGATTGTAAGATTCGGGCCGGCTGATTGAAGGGTCGCTTCGGACGACGTGGCCGCCCGTGCGGCGATTGGGGACCGGTTGGGATCTCGCGGCTGACCGCGCCCCGGAGTGGCGGGCGTGATCGACAGGCGCGCGGCAGTCGGGCGAATCGTGCTGACGGCACCCGACGGACCGTTGACGATGATATCGCATTGGTGCGATATTGGGACCAGGCGGTGACCGGGCCATCGCGAACCGGAGAGAATTCGCGCGCAATCCCGAACGACACACGATGAGGAGTTGGTGACCGTGAAGGAGAAGCGGCGAAACGGTGCCTCGGCCTTGCTGCGTGAGCGGTATATCGGGGACGACGCCGAACGACTGGCCCGGCTCGATGAGGAGCAGGTCAGCGCCGACGTGGCTCAGTTGATCTACGACGTGCGGACGGACGCCGGTCTTTCGCAGAGAGAATTGGCGGCATTGGTGGGCACGACGCAGTCGGTAATCAGCAGGCTGGAGGATTCGGACTACGGCGGACGTTCGCTCACGATGCTCGAACGGATTGCGCGGGCGCTGAACAAGCGGCTGAAGATCACGATGACGGACCGTCGGCATCGCGCCCGCACGACAGGCTCTCCGAGACGAAACGGCCACGCCGGCGCGGCGGCGTCCGCCGCCGGCTCGAACGGATAGGTGCGAGGACTCCTGCCGGAACGCTAGGCGCGCTGACCGGGTTTCCGAAATCGTCCTTCGTCTGACTTGCTGAGCTGCCTCGCCGCGATGTCGACGGGCGAGTGCACTCGACGGACGTGCTGTCTGCACAGGGCGCCTTGGCATTCGGGAGGGGCGCTGGGACGCGGAACCGGTGCGCAAGGGCGTGGAAGCGATGACCACGGGCCGGATACTCAGAGAGCGTATCTCGCGTGCCGAGTTGTTGCGCTTGGCCGAGGAGCAGTTCGGGGATTGGATCAAGGCCGTGGTCGATGTGTCCCGCGAGGTGATGGCCGTCGGCGGGGATCTGCACGCGGACGACGAGGCGACGCTTCTCGCGGACGGATCACGCCAGCGTGATCTCTGGGGCATCAACCTCTATCCGGGGGAGAGAGGCGCCGATTGGATTGAGTTCGACTCGATGATCAACGTTCGACCGCGCGACGGGAACCGTTCGCGCGGAGTCGACGACGAGCGGACGCGGGCTTGCATTCGCGAGGTCGTCGGATCCCTGGTCGCGCCCGAATGAGGAGGGGCCCGCCTTGACCAGAGTCGTGCACAAGAGCGCCGCCGCCGGGGGCTGGGCACGGTTGGAGCTGGTCGAGCAGCTCGGGAACGTGGGAAGCGAGGTGGAACGCGCGATCCGGGCCCACGAGGCGGGCCGAACGGACCGGTTCGAGAGCGCTCTCGAGAGGGCGCTCGAGCTGTTCGACCTGACGGCCTCCGATCCGCGCTGGCGCGGGCACCGCTGCCAGGAGATCTTGCGCGCCCGCGAGGAGTTCTGCCGCCTCTTCTTCGATCCCCATGTACCGCCGGACTCCGCCCGCGGGCTCGGCCGGTACTTCTTGGGGTTCGCCTGGGCCGCCCGGCAGCTTCACCATCGCCGGCAGTCGGGCGCGGACGGAAGCTCCTGAACGAGCGTCGTCTTCAGGGGTTGCGTCAGGTCCAGGTCAGCGTCTCCACCGCGAACGCCACACGTTGCGGGGCTCCCGGCTGAACTCGACGCCGATCAGATGGACGGGCCGCGGCGGGCTGCTGGCCCCGTGCTTTCGTGCAGCGACCAGGCCATTGAGGTTCACCAGCGAGGGTACTCTCTCTTGAAACGCCTCTTGCGTTCTTCTCCGTCAATGGCGTCCGGGTGCCAATGGGGGTGCATGCGCAACGAGGCTACATGGGCATCCCAGCCGCCGTGCGTTCCGTGGAAGACCTTGGCGCATCCCGGGATCGGACAGGGATAATCGCGGCGGGCGAGTGGTCCGGTCCTCGGTCTGGAAGTGGCGGCTGCTTGACGGGTGGCCTCCGTTGGCCGGGAAGCGGTCGCTGCATGGGTTCGATGATCGGCGTCCTGCGGCCAGTCTGCATCCACCGGCACGCCCCGCCGTTTCGCGGCTGCCACCAGTATCGTCCGGGTCTCTGGCGATACCGGTGTGACCATGTAACCTCGAAGATCTCCGACGACCATCATGCGGTGTCGCGGCAGTCGTCGCCACTGCAGCGCGACGAGAAGGCAGATGGCTGCGTCGAGACAATCCTGATCGCCCTTGCTTGGCGCGCCGTTTGCAGCCTGTCCCACGGCCCAGTCGGACAGGGCGGTGAAGCCGAGTTCATCGGCGTGTGATCGAACCGCGCCCACCACCAGACGCCAGTCAGAGAGCGAAAACGACTGCTTCGCCGGGTTGTAGAACGCTGCGCGCTTCCGCTGACGAATGCCTGGACAGAGAGCCGGAAGAGCCAACGTGGGGAAGACCTCCATCAGGTGCAATCCGTCTGTCGCTGTTCGGGCAATAGGCGGGTTCTGTCGAGCGCCAAGTCGGTCGAGGAATCGCCAGACCGGCGCAGCCGCGCCGAACAGGGGCGCCTTCCGGCGATTGGCAGGCTGGACGCCTCCTCCCAATCCAGATACGAGGGACGCCGCGACCCGTTCGACGGGTCGCATGCCTTTTTCGTTCGGCACCAGGGAAGGCTGGTCCATCGCGACCAGTACATAGTCGGTGTTGATCCGACGCTCTGCCACCATCTGCTCGGCACCTTCGAAATGAACGGTTCTGGGCGGACCGAACGCCTCCAAGCGGCCTTCTGCGACGGTCGCCCAGGCGGCGGCGCCGGGCACCCTGTCGCCCCATGCCGAATCGAAGCCGACAATCGCTTCGCGCATCATGGTCTCGCTACGGCTGTGGGATCGAGAACCCGGACCAGTAACGCAGCAGGCAGGAGAATCATGCGTCACGGGTTCCGCCGGGATGGGCGAGGCGGGGCCGTCCAGCGTTCGATGGACCTCAGCTCCCTCTCGATGGCGGCGGTACCGCCGGCTTGTCGGCCTCGGCCTGGACCCTCACCTGGAAGGACTGCGCGGTGCCCTTGTCTCCGAGATCGAACAACTGTCCGTCGAGCACGAACGGCTCCGGCGACTCCCTGACCCACGCCTGGCAGGTCTTCCTCTTCCCCTTCCGGCCGAAGGGTCCCAGCCTGATGGCGGTGATGCCGGAGACCGACGAGATGCTCTTGAAGACCTCGCGAGCCGGCAGAGGTACGTCATGCAGTTCGTTGACCGTCGTTCCCCAGATGGTGCCGTGCGGTTTCCCGCAGGAGATCGGCACGCTCGTCGCTGTCGACGTCGGGCTGGGCGGCGTCTCCCGTACAGCGTTCGGCCGCGTCCGCGAGCCGCCTTGCGAGCGCCACGCTTGCAGGACGTCCGCCGCGGCTTCGGCGTAGGCGGGCTGCGCTCTGAATCCGTGCAGGACGGCAGTGACGGTCTGGTCTATGGTCGCAGTGGAGATTTCCCGGCGAATCCGCCGATCGCTCTTCTGGAGGCTCTCGATGACCGAAGGGAGGACGAGACGCGGAATGACGATGTCGTCGCGGCCGGCCTGCCGACAGGCATCCTGGACTGCGGTCATGAGTTTGCGCCGATCGAAGGCGTCTCCCCGCGTTGCACCGGACCGGACGACCAGCCAGTTGGATTCGGCGCGGAGCAGGTCCAGCAGGGCCTTCGCACCCTTCAGGGGGTTGTCGGTCACCACGTCCGCGTAGAACGCCAGCATGCGATTCTGCAGATGATTGGGGTCCGACACGACCACGGGCCGGCCCTTGCGGTGCGCATGCACGGCCCCGAGGCCGGCGCCGATGGACTCGCGCCACATGTTGATGAGCAAGCCGTCGGCGCTCTCGATGCTGCGTATGTCGGCCTCGACCACGGCGTGGGCGTTGGCTTCCCCATCCAGCAGGTTCCCTACCGGGTCGATGAAGTCGAAGTGCTTGTCGTACTTTTCCTGGACCGACTCGCGCCAGCGGCGCATCTGGGCGTCATTGCACCCACTGATGGGACCGGCCAGGTACACACGGAACTTCGGCTTCCGCATGGGCTCGCGAGAACCTCAGTCCGTTCGGTCCTGCGCCATGCGCATCCGGAACGGGGCGCTCGCGACGACGCCCTGGACGAGGGCGGCGAACCGGTGACCGTCGGTGGCCGCCTCGCGCTTGATCTGCCGCACGGTGGGCATGTCGGTGGCCTCGAGGCCGCGGCCGAGGGCGTAGGTCAGGAGGCGGTCGATCGCGGTGGTGAGAAAGTCGTCGGCGTGGCTCAGCAGCAGGGCTCGCAGCTCGGCGGGGCCGTCGAAGGTGGTGCCGTCGGGGAACTCGGCCGAGGCGTCGATGGGGAGGCCCGAGGCGTAGATGTCGCGCCACTCGCCGATGGCGTCGAAGTTCTCGAGGGCGAAGCCGAGCTGGTCCATCTGGGCGTGGCAGGCGGCGCAGACGGGGTTGGCGCGGTGGACGGCCATCTGCTCGCGCATGGGGAGCACCTTGCGGGGGTCGCGCTCCTCGACGAGGTCGGGCACGTTCGGGGGCGGCGGGGGCGGCGGGGTGCCCAGGATGTTCTCCATGATCCACTTGCCGCGGATGACCGGCGAGGTGCGGTTGGCCCGCGACGTTCCGGTGAGTATGGAGCCCTGCCCGAGGAGCCCGCGGCGGGGGCTGTCGGCCGGGAGCGTGACGCGCCGGAAGCGCTCGCCGTAGACCCCCGGGATGCCGTAGTGCCGGGCGAGGCGCTCGTTGAGGAACGTGTAGTCGGCGTCGAGCAGATCGAGGACGCCGCGGTCCTCGCGGACGATGCTCTCGAAGAACAGCTTGGTCTCCTGCTCGAACGCCTGGCGCAGGTTGTCGTCGAAGTGGAACAGCAGCTCGGGGCTGGGCTGGAACCCCGAGACGTTGCGGATGTGCAGCCACTGGCCGGCGAAGTTGTCGACGAGGGCCTGCGAGCGCGGGTTCTCCAGCATGCGCCGCACCTGCCCGCGGAGCACGTCGGGATCGTGCAGCCGCTCGGCCGCGGCGAGCTCCAGCAGCTCGTCGTCGGGGATGCTGCTCCAGAGGAAGAACGAGAGGCGCGAGGCCAGCTCGAGGTTCGAGATGGGGTACGGCGTCCCCGGCTCGACCGACGCGGGCTGGTCCTCGAAGCGGAACAGGAAGCTCGGGCTGACGAGGATGCCGCGCACCGCCAGCTCGACGCCCGCCTCGAAGCTGTCCCGGGCCGCGCCCTCGCGGTACAGCGCCATCGGGATCTCGAGGTCGGCCTCGGCCACCGGGCGCCGGTAAGTGCGCCGGGCCAGGGCGGAGACGATCTCGCGGGCGCAGGCCGCTTCCTCGTCGGCCGTGGCGCCGGCGTCGGGCGCGCAGACGAGCAGCTTCCGGCGGCTGGGCGAGTCGCCGGGCGACGCGGTCTCGGGCATCGGCCCGGTGATCGACACGCTCGACACCACCGGCTCGCCGTTCGCGGCGCGGTACGGATCGCGTCGCAGGGAGGGGTCGAACAGGTCCTCGACGTAGGCCGAGGTCTTGGCCGTGAAGTACACCTGCACGAGGTGCGAGCCGGCCGTCACCGGCGCCTCGAATTGCATGCGCTCGAGGATCAGCCGGATCCGCTCGTTGCCGCGCGCCCCCTCCGGCCGCTGCACGATGCCCGTCCACACGCGCGTGCCGTCGATGCTCACGTGCAGCTCGTGGGGCTCGGCGGTGACGCCCTCGAACCCGCCGGCGACGCCGCTCTCCTTCGGCCGCAACTGGAAGTGGTACTCGCCGTCGGCGGGGAAGTAGTAGCGGAACGCCGCGCCGCCGCGCGAGCCGAACGGCAGGTCGTCGCTGATGCGGACCCCTTGGTCGCGGTCGGTGGGCACGAGGATCGTCTCGGGGGCGGGGGTGCCCCGCGGCCGGCCGAGGGCCATCTGGGCGATGCGGGCCGCCGCGCCCAGGTACCGCTCGGTGAGGGCCGACGACAGGGTGAGGGCGTCGGCGTTGTTGTCGAAGCCGTAGGCGGCGTTGTCGGCGGGCAGCAGGGCCGTGTCGATGTCGACCGCCAGGAGGTCCCGGATCGCGTTGCGGTACTCGGTCCGGTTCAGGCGGTGCAGCGTGGGGCGGCCGGGATCGGGGTTCGCGAGGGCGGCGCGGTCGAGCTCGGTCTCGAGCCACGCCACCACCTCGCGGTAGGTGGCCCGGTCGGGCCGGGGGCGTCCCGCCGGGGGCATCGCCCCGGTCCGCAGCTTGTCGATGACGGCCTCCCAGACCTCGGCGTGCTCGCCGGGGCGGGTCATGTCGAGGACGTCGAGGGCCAGCCCGGCCGTCAGGGTGCGCTCGTTGTGGCACGCGAAGCAGTAGCGCTGGAGGACGGCGCGGGGAGCGGGCCCGTTCGCGGCCTCGCGCGCCGCGGGGGCCGGCTGGGGTTCTGCGCTCTGTTCCGCCGAGGCCGCGCCGGCCTGCTGGGGCTCGGCTACCGGTCCCGCGGCTGTCGCGCCGGCCGGCGCGAGGGAGGCGGCGAGGACGATGACGGCGGCCAGCAGCATGGGCAGCGCGGCGCGCCGCGGCCGGCGAAGACGTCGGCGGGCCTCCAGGCGTCGGTGGACCGCAGGGCGCTCGTGCCCGACCAGGCGTGACGAGGTAGCGTCCGTCATCGGTTCAGCGCCTCCTCCGGGATGGCCGCCGCGCAGGGCGCCGGACACGGGATCTCGCTGGCTCCGAGCTCGCGCAGCAGCACCGCGGTGTGGGGGTGCGCGGCGAACGAGTTGCCGTACTCGACGCCGTCGGCGACCCGCAGGGGGGTGCGTCCGTCGAGGGCCACGACGTCGAGCTTCGCGCCCCGGTCGAACAGGTACTGCACGACGCTGTTGGCGCCGCGGTATGCGGCCGCGTGCATGGGGGTCTCGCCGACGTCGTTGACCGCGTTGACGTCGAGGCCCAGCTCCTCCACCAGCATCCGCACCGCCTCGAGCACTTGCGCCTCGCTCGCGCGGTCCTGGTTCGACGCCCACGAGATGCCCGCCGCCGCCATCAGCGGAGTGATGTTGTCCTCGGTGTCGATGTTGGGGTCGGCGCCGTGCTCGAGCAGCAGCCGCAGCACCTCGACGTCAGCGGACTTGGCCGCGAGCATGAACGCGGTGGCCCCGGTCATGTGGCGGCGGTAGCGCGCGCCCGACCAGCGCGGCTCCTCCATCGAGTTGCGCCCGTTGACGTCGGCGCCGTGCTCGAGCAGGGCGCGCACGACCCGCAGGCGGTCGATGTTCACCGAGATGAACTGGTCGCTGATGTGCCAGTTCGCGACGTGCACCGCCGCCTGCAGCGGCCGGCCGAAGATGTTGCCCCGGACGATGCCCTCCGACTCGCGCTCGCTGTAGCCGAGCTTGCGGATCGCGAGCGGCATCGCCACGGCCCGCATGCCCTGTACCGTCAAGCGGGTCGAGCCGCCCTCGGCGTTCGGGTCGGCGCCCGCGGCGAGCAGGAGGTCGACGAGGTCCTCGTGCCCGTTGACGACGGCGACGAGGAGGGGAGCGGCGCCGTCGGGGCGCGACTCGTTGACGTCGGCGCCGGCGGCGAGCAGCGCGCGCACTGCGCCGATGCTGCCCTTGCGCGTGGCGAACAGCAGGGGAGTGGCGCCGCTGTTCGAGCGGACGCGGATGTCGGCCCCCGCCGCGATCAGGGTCTGGACGACGGGGACGTGGCCCTCGGCCGCCGCCCACATCAGCGGCGACTGCCCGTTCCAGCCCTCCTGCGCATCGACGTCGGCGCCGGCCTCGACGAGGGCCCGCACCGCCGCGACCCGCCCCGCGCGCGCCGCGTGCATCAGGGGGGTCTCGCCGGTGTTCACGGCCTGCCGCGGGTCGTTCGGGTCGACCCCGGCGGCCAGGAGCTGCCCGATGATGGCGGCGTTGCCGTTCCTGGCGGCGAGGGCGAGCGGGGTCACCCGGTAGCTGTTCGGGGTGTCCGCCCGCGCTCCCGCCCGGATGAGGGCCGCGCTCGTCTCCGCGTCGTTCAGGTACGCGGCCCAGTGGAGGGCGGTGGCGCCGTCGTCCCCCGCCGCGTCGACGTCCGCGCCCTGCTCCAGCAGGTATGCGACCGCCTCCCCGTCGCCGCGCCGCACCGCCTCGGCGAGGGCGGTCTCCTGCCCGGCCGCGTCCTGCCCGGCCGCGTCCTGCCCGGCCGCGGCCGGACCGGCGCCGGTGACGCCGAGGCCGGCCATCACGACGGCGGCCGACATGCGCCGCCAGAATGCTCGTAGACCTCGCATGGTGGCTGTCCTCTCGATCCGCCAATACTACTATGCCCGTCCCGCTGCGGCCGTTCTCCCCGGCCGGTATACTGCGGCCGGAACGGAGGAATGCCATGAAGCGACGCGACTTTCTGAAGACCGTGGGCGCCGCCACCGCATCGGCCGCGCTGCCCCGCTCGGTAGAGGGCGCCGCGGCGCGCGAGGACCGCCCGAACATCGTGTTCGTCCTGGCCGACGACATGGGTTACGGCGACCTGTCCTACCTCAACCGCGAATCGCGCATCCCCACCCCGAACATCGACCGCATCGGGCGCGAGGGGATGTTCTTCGCCGACGCCCACTCGCCGTCGGCCTTGTGCACGCCCACCCGCTACGGCATTCTCACCGGGCGCTACTGCTGGCGCACCCGGGTCACGCGGGGCGTGCTCTGGGGCTACAGCCGGCACCTCATCGAGCCCGAGCGGACGACCGTCCCCTCGTTGCTGAGGGCGCACGGCTACCACACCGCGTGCATCGGCAAGTGGCACCTCGGCATGGACATGCCGACCCGGGACGGCCGGGGCACGCGGCTGCCCCACGCCGAGGCCGACCGGCGCGCCTACACCGCCGACGTCGACTGGTCGGGGACCATCCGCAACGGCCCCCTCGCGGTCGGGTTCGACCACTTCCACGGCATCTCCGCGTCCCTCGACATGCACCCCTACATCTACATCGAGGACGACCGGTTCGTCGGGGAGTGCACCACCACCCAGGACCTGCTGTTCATCACCCGCGACTTCCGGCCGGCCCGCTACGCCGACAACACCGGGCCGTCGCACGCCGACTTCGTGGCCGAGGACGTCCTGCCCGAGATAACCCGCCGTAGCGTCGGCTACATCGAGGGCCGGCCCGACGGCGACCCCTTCTTCCTGTGCATGTCGCTGACGGCGCCGCACATCCCCATCGTGCCGTCGCCCGAGTACGTCGGCCGGAGCCCGCTGGGGCCGTACGGCGACTTCTGCATCCAGGTCGACGAGTCGGTGGGGGCGGTGCTCGACGCGCTCGACCGTCGCGGCTTCGCCGACGACACGCTGGTCATCTTCGCCGCCGACAACGGCTGCGCCCCCTACATCGGCGTCCAGGAGATGAACGAGCAGGGGCACTATCCGAGCTACATCTACCGCGGCTACAAGTCGGACATCTGGGAGGGCGGCCACCGCATCCCGTGCCTCGCGCGGTGGCCGCGGCGGGTCCGGGCGGGGTCCAGCTCGCACGAGACGGTCTGCCTGACCGATCTGCTCGCGACCTGCGCCGCCATCCTCGGCGCCGAGCTGCCCCCCGACGCCGGCGAGGACAGCTACGACATCCTGCCCGCCCTCGTCGGCGAGCGGCTGGCCGCGCCCATCCGCGAGGCCACCGTCCACCAGGCCGGCGACGGCTCGTTCTCGATCCGGCAGGGGCGCTGGAAGCTGGAGCTGACGGGCAGCTCGGGCGGCTATGCGAACCTGAGCGCGGAGGAGGTGCGGCGGCGCAACATGCCGCCCATCCAGCTCTACGACCTGGAGTCGGACGTGGGGGAGAGGCGGAACGTGTACGACGGGTTCCCCGAGGTGGTCGAGCGGCTGGAAGCGTTGCTGGAGAGCTACCGGGAGCGGGGGCGCAGCACGCCCCTGTGACGGGGCGACGTGGACGCCGGTTCGCCGAGGCCGCGCATCCCGGCCGAGGCCGCGTGCCGGGTCGCGCCCTCGTCATGCGAGGTGAGCCGGGGGCCTGCGCCGCGGGAAGGGCGCAGGTCCCCGAGTCGATCGACGGGGCGGCCGGCAGAGCCGCCCACGGTGTTCCGGGCGCAGGGTCGTTCCCGCGCCCGGCCCTATTCCGCTACTGCTTGTCGGCGGCTTCCGCCGCGTCCTCGGCGCGGCCGCCGGCGAGGATGCCCTCCATGCCGATGTTGCCCTCGTGGCAGGCGTACTCGTACATCACCTGGTCGGTCATCCGCTCGAACGGATAGGCGACGGTCCACGGCCGCGTGTACATCTGCGTGTCGGTGACCTCCACCTCGTACTCGAGGCTGTCGGGGCCGGTGCGGGTGAAGCGTTCGACGAGGGTGAGGCCCTCGCCCGAGCCTTCGTCGTCGTGCGAGCTCCACGCCGACCACGGCTGGAGTGCGCTCACCCGCGGGTCGAGGTTCCGCGTCTCGACCACCAGGGTGTCGCCCTCGAAGCGCCCGCGCGACAGGCCGTTCCACTGGCCGACGTGCGGCGGCGGGAACGGGCGGTCGTCGAGCGGCACCGCGCGCAGCTCGTGGACCTGCTCGAGGAGCATCACGACCCAGCCGGGCGACTGGAAGACCTGCATGTTGTTGTTGTACGACCGCGGGAACATCGCGTTGGGCATGCCGCCCCGCGTCACGCAGCGCTCCCAGATGTGACGGTCGCCCCAGGTGTCGTCGCCGCGGGGGCGGCTGTTGCGGGCCAGCTCGCCGGCCTCGGTCAGGGGCGGGAAGCGGCCGTTCGGCGGGTCGACGATCATCGACGTGCGGTTCGACCGCGCCCCCCGCTCCATCCAGAAGTTGTTGTAGGCGCCGACGTTGCCCCCAGCCTGGGTGCGCTGGGCCGAGGCGTCGAGCAGCGCCTGGTTGCGGGCCTCGGTTTCGCCGCGAATCTCCGCAACCTCTTCCTCGGTCAGGGTCTCGCGCCCCTGGAAATCGTCGGGCCGCTCGAAAGGCGTGGCTCCCGACGACGACCAGATGCCCTGGATGTCCGGATCGCCCCACGGGGTCTTGGGGGCCTGCCCGGCGGCCGTGGCGGCGGCCAGGACCGGGGCGACGAACGCCAGGACGGGAACGGCGAATGAACGTAGCCGTGTGTGCCTCATCTGAACCTCCCTTACAGGACCGCGGCGCGGCCTCATCGACTCGGGACCGCGCCGTCGCGGTCTCCTCGATTCACGCTTCTTCAGCCGCAAACATCGCACAGGCGGTTGTCGAGGTCAAGGCGCGGACGGGGTCCACTTCCACGCGCCCCGCGCCACCGCGGGGACGAAGGCGTCGAGCCCGGCCGGGCGGAACGGCAGGGTACGGCCCTGCTCGGCGCTCATGTACCCGGTCATGAGCAGCTCGACCACCTCGACGCCGTCGTCGAACGTCAGCCCCGGCGCCTCGCCACGCAGGAACGCGTGGACCATGTGGCGGTTCTCGGCCGTGTAGCCGTACTCCGACGCCTCGTCGACGACCACCGGCATGGAGCCGACCTCGGCGTTCTGCTTCTCGACGAGGTCCTCGCCTGCCTCTCCTTGCACCGCGCGGCTGAAGAAGAGCTTGACACCACTGTCGAGCGAGTTCGCCGACAGCGAGTACTCGGGGCCGAGCAGCTCCAGGCTGAGCCGCAGGCCCGCCCCCACGAAGCTCCAAGACGTGGTGGCCTCACCGACGAGAGGCGCCCCGTCCTCGGCCTCGTACTCGATGGTCACGCTGGCGAAGTCCTCGGCGGGGCGCGCCCGGTAGTCGACCTCGGCGCCCATGGTCTCTCGCAGCCGGGCCGCGTACTCGGGCCGGGTCCACTTCAGCGAGGCGATGCGCCCCGTCACCCGCCGCGGCCGGATCGACGCCCGCGGCGCGCCGGGCGCGGTCAGCAGGTGCCGCACCACCTCGACCGAGTGGCAGGCCATGTCGTTCAGCACCCCGCCGCCCTGCAGGTCGCCCCGCCAGAACCACGGGCGGTGGGGGCCGCTGTGCTCCTCGGCGGCGCGGGCGAGATAGGGCCGGCCGGTGAGGGCGGCGCCGCGGCGCCAGATCAGCTCGCGCCCGCGGGCGACGGCCGGCGCGAAGATCTGGTTCTCGAGATAGCCGTGGGGGAGGCCGGCATCGGTCACGAGCGCACGCATCCGCTTCGCCTCGGCTACGGTGCGGGCCAGGGGCTTCTCGCACGCCACCCCGCGCAGGGCCGCCCCGGCCTGCACCGCGGCCGCGACCGCTTCCAGGTTCTCGATGCGCCTGTGGTTCGGCCCGCACAGCCAGATGGCGTCGACGACCGGGTCGGCGGCCATCGCCTCGATCGAGGGGAACGCGCGGGCATCACCCACGTCGAGCTCGCGGGCCAGCGCGGCCGCTTCCTCGGCATGCTCGCGGTTCGGGCTCCAGCACCCGCGCACATCGGCGTCCCGCACCCCGATCATCGACCGGATGTGGAAGCGCGTGATGAACCCGCTGCCGACGAACCCGATGCCGAGCCGTCGGCCGGGCGTAGCGGCGCCGGTCATGCCGTATCCTCCCGCTCTCGCGGCGCAGCCGCACCACGGGCCGAGACCGTACCCCTGGCGTCGGGGCTGGTCACCGAGCCCTCTCCCGGCAAGGCAGCACCCCCGGCCGAGACCGCACCCCGGCGGCGGCGTTGGTCATTGCCATGTCCTTCCGCCGCCGGGCCGCGCCGCCGGCTGCGAGCGCACCCCTGGCGGCGGCGCCGGTCCGGACCGCGCCGCCGGCTGCGAGCGCACCCTGGCGGCGGCACCGGTCATGCCGTGTCCTCCCTCTCCCGCAGCGACCGCAGCAGCGACACCACCGTCAGGACCCCGACGACGAGGATCGGCAGCGACGCCACGAGCACCGCCGACCGCACCGCCTCGAGGCTGCCGATGACGACCAGGGCCGCCGGCAGGAAGGCGAGCGCCGCCGCCCAGAACAGGCGGTGGGCGCGGTGGGGATGGGTGCCGGGCCGCAGGCCGCGGGTCGCCGCCCCCGCGATCGCGTAGGAGGCCGAGTCGTAGGTGGTGGCCATGAAGACGAACCCGAGGACCAGGAACAGCAGCAGCGGCCACGGCTGCCCGGCCAGCCCCCCGATGGCGGTGGCGATGGCGGTGGCCGCCTCGCCGGCGCGGACGAGCTCGAGCAGCCCGAGCCCCCCGTGCAGGTCGAGCCACAGGACGCTGTTGCCCCACACGATGTAGAAGGCGGCGCAGCCCAGGGTGCCGAAGCCGGCCATGCCCAGGATCAGTGCGCGGAGGGTGCGGCCGCGCGAGATGCGGGTCACGAACAGCCCCATGAACGGGCCGTAGGCGATCCACCACGCCCAGTAGAAGATCGTCCAGTCCTCCACGAACCCGGTGTCGGCGAGCGGCTCGGTCCAGGTGTTCATGCGGAAGAAGTCCTGCAGCATCAAGCCGATCGAGGACGTGCCCAGCTCGAGCGCGAACCGGGCGGGACCTGTCGCGAGGACCCAGGCGAGGAAGACGGCGCCGACGACGAGGTTGGCGTTGGACAGGCGCTTGATGCCGCGGTCGAGGCCCAGGTACGAGCTGGCCCCGAACAGGGCGACGCAGGCCCCGGTGATGACCCAGGTCAGGCCGAGGGACTGGTCGATGTCGAAGAGCCGCGACGCCACCGCCCCGAGCATCGGCGTGGTCAGGCCGAGCGAGGTGCCGGTGCCGCCGATGATGGCGATGATGAACAGGAAGTCGACGGCGCGCCCGGCGGGCCGGTCCGGGAAGTCGCGGCCGTAGAGGCCCACCAGGGCGCCGGAGAAACGCAGGCACGGCAGGTCGTAGCGGTAGTAGGGCCAGGCGATGGCGACGGTCGGCAGCGCGTAGAGGCCCCACGCCGAGGGGCCCCAGTGGAAGATGCCGTAGGTCGCGGCCCACTCGCGCGCCGCCAAGCTGCCGGGCTCGACCCCGAACGGCGGCTGGTCGACGTAGAAGGCCCACTCGATGCTGCTCCAGTACATCAGCCCGCCGCCGATGCCGGCGCAGAACAGCATCGCCATCCAGCTCGCGTTGCCGTACTCCGGCTCCGGCGTGCGGCCGAGCACGCGCGTCCCGTGGCGGCCGAGCGCGAGCCAGGCGAGGAACGCCAGGGTGAACAGGGTCGCCCACTGGTAGACGAGGCCCAGCTCGCGGGCCATCCACTCGTACGCGGCGGACACGAGGGCGCCGGCCGCCTCCGGCGCCATGAGGATCGGGACGCTGACGCCGAGCAGGCACAGCAGGGCGAGGCTGAACACCGGCCGGTCGACGCACGGGGGAGGCGCCGGCGGGCCGTGCTCGGGTTGGTCGGGAATGACGCCTCCGGGAAGCTTGTCGGTCCGCCTAGTGTATCCGGTCGCCCTGGCGGCGCATTCGGCGTTGGCCGATCCGGCCCGGTAGAATGCTGCCAGACTTCATCACCGGTTTCCGGGGGAGGCGAAGATGTGGAAGCAGTGCGTGGCAGATCGCGTCGTTCTCGCGGTGGCGGCGGGCCTGATCGTCGCGCTGGCCGGGCCGGCCGCGGCAGCGGGTCAGGGGCAGGACGGCGACGCGGACGGCGTGCGCTGCTCGGTCGAGTGGGCGTCGATGCGCGACGGCGTCAGGCTCGCCACCGAGGTGTACCTGCCGGCGGGTGACGGGCCGTTCCCCGTGATCCTGCAGCGCACCCCCTACAACCGGCGCTCGCCCAACCCCGGCAGCGACTGCGATTCGGGCACCGGGCGCTACTTTGCCGAGCGGGGCTACGCCACGCTCAACCAGGACACCCGGGGGCGCTACCGCTCGGAGGGCGAGTTCGACGCCATGCGGCAGGAGGCGGCCGACGGCTACGACGCGGTCGAGTGGGCGGCGGCGCGGCCGTGGTCGAACGGCAAGGTGGGCATGATCGGCGGCTCCTACGTCGGGCTCACGCAGTGGCAGGCGGCGGTCGAGCAGCCGCCGCACCTCGTGGCCATCGCTCCCCACTACAGCTCGTCGGACTACCACAAGGGTTGGACCTACCAGGGCGGCGCCTTCGACCTGTGGTTCGCCATGAGCTGGACCGCGCAGACCCTCGCCCCCGACACCCTGCAGCGGCGCCTCGAGGCCGGCGGCATGCCGAGGGCGCAGGCCCTCGAGGAGGTCGGCGCGTTCGTCGCCGAGGGGCAGGAGAAGCTGCTCGACGACTGGCTCTGGCAGCTTCCCCTCGCGGACTTCGCCGGGTTCCGGCGCAGCGGCAACATCGCCGCCTACTACGACGAGTGGCTCGCGCGGCCGAGCTACGACGACTACTGGGCCCACCTCGACGTCGAGACGAAGTGGCCGCTCGTCGAGGTGCCGGCCCTCATCACCGGCGGCTGGTACGACATCTTCCAGGAAGGCACCATCCGCAACTTCATGGGGGTGCGCGAGGAGGGTGGTACGGACGCGGCGCGGAACGGCACGAAGCTGATCATGCGCGCGCTCTGCCACGCCTGCCCGGGCGACACCACCGCCGGCGACATCGATTTCGGCCCCGACAACATGCTCGACCTGAACGCGGCGTGGGCGCGCTGGTTCGACTACTGGCTGAAGGGCGTCGACAACGGCGTCGCCGACGACCCCGCCGTGCGGCTCTTCGTGATGACCCCGCCCGACGAGGGCACCGCCGGCGGCGGCTTCTGGATCACCGCCGACGAGTTCCCGCTGCCCGGCGCGGTGGAAACCCGCTTCTACCTGCAGAGCGGCGGCGGGGCCAACTCGTCCGCCGGTGACGGCGTCCTCTCGGACGAGGGGCCCGGCGGACCGGCCGACGAGTACGTCTACGACCCCAGCGACCCGGTGCCCACCGTCGGCGGCAACATGTGCTGCCAGAACGGCCTCCTCGCCTCGGGCGCCTTCGACCAGCGCGAGGTGGAGCGGCGCGACGACGTGCTCGTCTACACCGGCGAGCCGCTGGCCGAGGACCTGACCGTCATCGGCCCGGTGGAGGTGCGCCTGTGGGCGGCGTCGTCGGCCACGGACACCGACTTCACGGCCAAGCTCGTCGACGTGCACCTCGACGGCTACGCCCACAACGTGTCGGAGGGCATCGTCCGCGCGCGGTACCGCAACTCCGACTACCTCGAGTCGTGGCTCACGCCGGGGGCCGCGCACGACTACACCATCGACCTCGGCTACACCGCCACCGTGTTCCGGGCCGGGCACCGCATCCGCCTGGAGATCAGCTCGTCGAACTTCCCGCACTTCGACCGGAACCCGAACACCGGCGCCCCCTTCGGGCAGAGTGCGGAGGTGCGGACGGCGACCCAGCGGGTGCTGCACGACGACCTGCACCCCTCGCAGCTCGTGTTGCAGGTCGCCCCGGACGTGCGGGTGCCGTAGCGACGCCCGGCGACCGCGTGACCGGCTCCCTCATGGGCGCGAGCGCGGCTTCGCTGACGGCCGGACCCGAACCTGGCAGGCCGCGATTTGCGGTTCGGTATCTGCCGCATGACTTCGTCGCAGTCGGTTCCCGGCCGAGCCACGCGGGACGGAACCCTGGTGCGAACGCAGGGGTGCGCAACAAGAGCGTGAGACGCCGCCTAGACGACGCCGGACCGCCATCCGGATGGCGTCGGGGCGGCGACTTCACGAATCTGAGGCCCCCCCGATCGCAGTGAGTCATTGACAAAAATAGGCGCTATTGACGATTATCGAGAATGATGCGCCTTGATACGGCCGTTGACCTGCTGGGCGCGATGCCCTTCTTCGATCTCGCCACGGTCGTTCAGTTGACGGAGGAATCGCATTCGGGCGTGGTGAACCAGCTTCACCGCTGGAGCCGGGCCGGCAAGCTCGTGCCGCTTCGTCGCGGTATGTACACGTTCATCGATCGTTATCGCCGCGTTCCCGTCTCACCGGCCGCCCTGGCCAACGCCCTGTACGCGCCGTCCTACATCAGCGGGCTCTGGGCGCTCGGGTTCTTCGGCCTCATCCCGGAGGGCGTGCATGCCTACACCAGCGTCACCACCCGCACGCCGCGGCGGTTCGACAACCCGTTCGGGACGTTCCGCTACACCGCCATCAAGCGGAGCTTCTTCTTCGGCTACCGCACCGTCTCCATCGCCGGCGCCGAGGTCGTGCTCGCCACGGCGGAGAAGGCGCTGCTCGACCTGTTTCACCTGAGCGGCGGCGAATGGGATCGCCCGCGGATGATCGAGATGCGGTTCCAGCAGACCGGGATGGTCGACCGCCATCGTCTGCAGGCCTGGGCGCGGCGCATGGGGAAGCCCCGCATTCTGCGCGCCGTGCAGGTGTGGCGCGAGTGCTGCGACGCGCGGGAAGACGGCGTGGACCTGTGAAGGACCGGGCCCTCGATGCGGCATCTCGGTTCGACGATCCCGGGCGCAGGCTCAATGCTCTGCGGGAGTACCTCCAGGCTTTCGTCATGCGGTCGCTGCACGAGAGCGAGGCGGCGCGGGCGCTCGCGTTCGTAGGCGGAACCGCGCTGCGGTTTCTCGAGGACCTCCCGCGGTTCTCCGAAGACCTCGATTTCTCGCAGGTCTCGTCCGACGGGTACGAGCCCGTGCGCTGGCTGCGCAAGCTCATGCGGGACCTCCATCTCGCCGGCTTCGACAGCACGGTCCGCTGGATCGACCGCAAGCCGGTGCAGGTAGCCTGGGTCCGAACCGCGTCGCTGCTGGCGGAAGCGGGTCTGTCCGGTCATCAGGAGCAGAGGCTCGCCATCAAGGTCGAGATCGACACCCGTCCGCCCGCGGGAGCGACGGTCCGGCGCTCCGTGGTCACCCGCCACTTCACGTTCGTGATCGGTCACTACGACCTGCCGTCGCTGATGGCCGGCAAGCTGCACGCGTTGCTCACGCGCCGGTATCCGAAGGGCCGCGACTGGTTCGACCTGGTGTGGTACCGGTCGCGCCGCCCGCCGGTCGCGCCGAACGTGGAGCTCCTCCAGCATGCCCTGGACCAGACGCAGGGCGCAGGCCGCCACCGGGCCGCGGACTGGCAGCACCTGCTTCGGACGCGGCTCGCCGACCTCGACACCGGCGTCTTGATCCGCGACGTGGGGCCTTTCCTGGAGCGCCCGACCGACGCCGCGCTTCTGGAACGCGTCAATCTCGACGCGGTTCTGGCCGCATGAGCGGCACGCCGTCGGCGGGTGACGGACCGTGCCGCTGATCCTCCAGGGGTCGCCCGGCGAATCCCGCCGGTGTTGTGTTATGCTCGACACGTGGCGTCTTCGACGGTTGTCCCCGATGTCGTTCGTCAACCGGCCGTCGAGCCCGCCCCCACCGCCGGCCCCGACGCCCCGGTGCGCATCGAGGTCGCCATGCCCCGCGACCTCTTCGACCGGCTGACCGACCACGACGACGCGCCCCGCTGCCGGTACGACGAGCACACCGGGCTCGCGGAGTTCGTGGCCGAGCCGGGCTTCTCCCATGAAGGCCCGGCCTCGCAGATCACCCAGTTGTTCGCACTCATCGCGTACGAGCTCGCCCAGGAAGGACGCGAGGTCTCCTGGGCACCGGCCGGCGCCCTGCGCCTGCTGAGCGACGACGGCGCCTTCGAGGCCGACGCCAGCTTCTATCTCGACCCCGAGGCGGAACGCGCCGTCCGGGAAGTCGAGGGGTACCTCGACGTGAGAACGGGCCTGCCGCCGCCCGACGTGGTCGTCGAGATCGACCGCAGCCGCCGGTCGCGCTACAAGCTGGCCCCGTATTTCCGCATGGGCGTCAGGGAAGTGTGGACATCGGATCGGAAGGACGGCGTCACCATCTGGACACCCGATGCGGCTGCCGCCGAGGGCTTCCGGCCGGCCCCAGCCAGCGCCGTCCTTCCGGGGCTGACCGCCGCCGATCTCGCCCCGCTCTGCACCCGCGGGGACCCGCGGGAGCAGGCTCGGCATAGCCGGCGTCTCGCTCGCCGTGTCGCCGCGCAAGTCCTCGCCGCTCGGCTCGGCTGAGGTCCGAGCGGACTTGGCAGGTTGGCGGAAATTGAGGACATGGCATCTTCGACGGTGGCCCCAGAAGCCGTTTGCCCGCCGGCCGGCGGGCCCGCGTACGCCGGCGGTCCCGACGCCCCGGTGCGCATCGAGGTCGCCATGCCCCGCGACCTCTTCGACCGGCTGACCGACCACGACGACGCGCCCCGCTGCCGGTACGACGAGCGCACGGGCCTCGCGGAGTTCGTGGCCGAGCCCGGTGTGGCGCACGAGGGGCCGGCTTGGGCCATCGGTGACCTGGTGTCGTGTGTCCGATACGTGCTCGCCGAACACGGGCGTCATGTCGGTTGGCAGGCGACCGGTGCGTTGCGCCTGTTGAGTGACGACGGCGCCTTCGAGGCCGACGCCAGCTTCTACTTCGACGCGGCAGCGGCGCGCGCGTTGCGAGACCGCGGGATTGCGGGCTACGTCGACGTGCGCACGGGCCTGGCGCCTCCCGACCTCGTGGTGGAGATCGACCGCAGCCGCCGGTCGTGGCACAAGCTCGCCCCGTACTTCCGGATGGGGGTCAAGGAGACGTGGACTTCGGATCGGAGGGACGGCGTCACCATCTGGACGCTCGATGCGGGTGTGGCCGTGGGCTTCCGGTCGGTTGCCGCCAGCGCGCTCCTCCCGGGGTTGACCGGCGCCGATCTGGCCCCACTCTGCACCCGCGGAGACCCGCTGGAGCAAGCCCGGCATGCCCGGTCAATCGCGCGTCGGGTCGCTGCGCGAATCGTCGAAGCCTCGCGACGACGGTAGGGCCGACCGGGGCAGATTGAGGGAGGGAGGTTGCAGGAATGGCATCCCCGACCGTCGCACCCGGCGCAGCTCGCCGGCCGGTCAGCGAGCCGGCGCCGGGCGGCGGTCCCGACGCCCCGTTTCGAATCGAGGTCGCCATGCCGCGCGATCTCTTCGACCGCCTGACCGCTCACGACGACGCGCCGCGCTGTCGGTACGACGAACACGTTGGTATCGCCGAGTTCGTCGCTGAGCCGGGATTCGCCCATGAAGAGCCGGCCGCGGAGGTCACCGGCTTCTTCTATCGCCTCCATGACGCGCTCGCAGAGCGTGGTCAAGTGGTTTCGTGGCGATACACCGGCGCGTTGCGACTGTTGAGCGACGACGGGGCGTTCGAGGCCGACGCCAGTTTCTACCTCGACCCCGCTGCAGCGCGGGCGGTCGGGCAGATCGAGGGCTACCTCGACGTGCGCACCGGCTTGCCGCCGCCCACCCTGGTCGTCGAGATCGACCGCGGCCGCCGGTCGCGCCACAAGCTCGCTCCCTACTTCCGAATGGGCGTCGAGGAAGTCTGGACGAACCACCGGCTGGACCGCGCGGTCATCTGGCGCCCTGACGCCGGGGCCGCCGCGGGGTGCCGGCCGGCCGAGGAGAGCGGCGTCTGCCCCGGCCTGACCCGATCCGATCTCGATCGGCTGTTCGCACGGGGCAGTCCATCCGCTCAGGCGGAGTTCTCGCGAGCCCTCGCCCGCCGCGTCGCGGATGCGATGTCCGCTGCAAGGTGACCTTGGTCAGGGTCAGCTCCCTGCACCGATCGTCTCGGGGAAGGTACCCAACGCGGCGGTCAACGGGCGACTCCGAGTGCTTGTCAACCCACGTTGTCCGGCTCTTGCGTCGTGGTCGGCCCGGCGGTACAGTGCGGGGCACGATGAGCTTCAGATCCAACACGGTGCTCCTGGGCGTGACTGTCGCTCTGGTGGCCGGCGTCCACGCCGGCGCCCAGCCGGCGGGGCCGGGCCCGGAGCAGGTCGAGTTCTTCGAGACCGAGATCCGGCCGCTGCTCGCCGAGCAGTGCTTCCAGTGCCACGGGGCGGCGCTGGAGACGCCGTTCGGGGGGCTGCGGCTCGACAGCCGGGACGGGCTGCTCGCGGGGGGCGACTCGGGGCCGGCGGTCGTGCCGGGCGACCCTGCGGCGAGCCCGCTCGTGCAGCGGGTGCAGGGACGGCCGGTGCTGATGCCGCCGACCGGCGCCCTCGCCTCGGAGCAGGTGGAGAGCCTGATCGCCTGGGTCGAGATGGGGGCGCCGTGGCCCGAGGCGGCAGCCGCGACCGCCGGCACTCCGGACCCGTCCGAGCCGTTCGACCTGGACAAGCGTCGGCGCGAGCACTGGGCGTGGCAGCCGGTCGACACGGTCGAGCCGCCAGCCGTCGCCGACGAGGCGTGGCCACGGGGCGCGGAGGACCGGTTCATCCTCGCCCGGCTGGAGGCGGAGGGACTCGAGCCGGCGCCGCCCGTCGATCGCCGCACGCTGATCCGCCGCCTGTCGTTCGACCTGCGGGGGCTGCCGCCGACGCCGGCCGAGATCGCCCGCTTCGTGGGCGACCCGTCGCCCGACGCCTACGCCAACCTCGTCGACCGGTACGTGGCGTCGCCGCACTTCGGCGAGCGGTGGGCGCGGCACTGGATGGACCTGTTCCGCTACAGCGAGTCGCACGGCAGCGAGGGCGACCCCGACATTCCCCTCGCGTGGCGCTACCGCGACTACCTGATCCGCGCCTTCAACGGCGACGTGCCCTACGACCAGTTGATTCGCGAGCACGTGGCCGGCGACCTGCTGGCGGAGCCGCGGCTCGACGCGGAGACCCGGACCAACGAGTCGATCATCGGCACCGGCCACTACCGGCTCGTCGAGCACGGCTATCAGCCCGTCGACCCGTGGGAGGACCGGGTCAAGTGGGCCGACAACCAGGTCGACGTGGTGTCGAAGGCGTTCATGGGGCTGACCGTCTCGTGCGCCCGGTGCCACGACCACAAGTTCGACGCGATCAGCCAGAAGGACTACTACTCGCTCTTCGGCACTCTCTATGGCGCGCGGCCCACCCAGCGCGCCATCGACGATCCGGCCCTGCTCGAGACGAACCGGGACGCGCTGGCGGCGCTGAAGGAGGAGATACGCGACGGCCTCGCCGACGCCTGGCTCGAGGCGGCGGGGACGGTGGGGGCGCGGCTGCTGGCGGAGGCGGCCACGGCCGCGTCCGAGGACGTGGCCCCTTCGGACACCGAGTCCAGAGCGGCGGCGGTGCGGGGTGACAGGCAGGACGAGCGAGACGGGAGCGCGCTGGCCGCGTGGCGCGAGCTGGCCGCCCTCGACGCCGCGGACCTGCCGCGCGCGTGGGAGGAGCTGCGCGCCCGCTGGGAGGCGGAGCTCGCCGACCGTGAGCGGTTCAACCAGGAGCACTTCGAGGTCGCCTGGGACCTCGCGGGTGCCGACTACGCCGCGACCGTCGGGCACGGCCTCGGCCGCCCCGACGTGCCGTCGCCCCCGGGCGAGTTCGCCATCGAGCGGCGCGGCGACCGGCTGCTGAACGGCATCTACCCCGGCGGCGCCTACACGCACCTGCTGTCGTCGAAGCACGCGGGGGTCATCCAGACGCCGCGGTTCACCATCGACAGCGACTTCATCAGCTTCCGGGTGCTCGGCGGAGACCTCAGCTTCGCCAACCTCATCATCGAGAACTACGCGGTGCCGCGCGGCGGCATCTACCACCTGCGCTACAGCCCGAAGCGGGACCGGATGACGTGGGCGCAGTGGGACGCCACGTTCTGGAAGGGGTTCAGCGCCTACATCGAGTTCGCGACCCAGGACGACGTGACGCAGTTCACCCTCGACCCCGAGGACGGCCGGCAGACGAACCGCCCGGTGCGGCGCGGCGACGGCCGCTCGTCGATCGGGGTCGGCCAGGTGCTGTTCCACGACGAGGCGGCGGAGCCGCGCGGCACCGACCTGCCGGTGCTGCACCTGCTCGCCGGCGACGGGCCGCCGCCCGGCTCGCGCGCCGAGCTGGCCGAGCGCGTCGGCCGCCGCGTGGGCGAGGTCGTGTCCCGCTGGCGCGGCGGCGCGCTGACCGAGACCGAGGCGGCGTTCCTCGACGAGTTCGTGCGCGTCGATCTGCTGCCGCGGTCGCTGGAAGACCTCGTGGCCCTGCGCGCGCCGGCCGCGCGCTACCGCCTGCTCGAGCGCGATGTGCCGGTGGCGCGCCGCGCCCCCGGGGTGGTCGAGGAGACGGCCCCGGACCACCCGCTGCTGGTGCGCGGCAACCACAAGAGCCTCGGCGAGGCGGTGCCCCGCGCGTTCCTCACCGCGCTCGACGCGCGGCGGTACGACGACCCCGGCCTCGTCCGGCTGCGCCTCGCCGACGCGATCACCGCGCCCGACAACCCCCTGACGGCGCGCGTGGCGGTGAACCGCGTGTGGCGCCACCTGTTCGGGTACGGCCTCGTCCGCACCGTCGACAACTTCGGGCGGCTGGGCGACCCTCCGTCCCATCCCGCGCTGCTCGACCACCTCGCGGCGGAGTTCGCCGGCGACGGCGGCTCGGTGAAGCGGCTCGTCCGGCGCCTCGTGTCGACCGCCGCCTACCGCATGGGCAGCCAGGGGTCGGCGGAGGCGCTGGCGGCCGATCCGTCCAACCGGCTGCTGCAGCACGCCAACCTCAGGCGGCTCGACGCCGAGGCCATCCGCGACTCGATTCTGTCGGTGTCGGGCCGGCTCGACCCGACGATGTTCGGCCCGTCGGTGCCGGTGCGCTACGCGGAGCGGTACGGACTGACGGAGGGCGACCCGAACAACGGCCCCGTCGACGGCGCCGGGCGCCGCAGCATCTACCAGGAGATTCGCCGCAACGCGCACAACCCGTTCCTCGACGTCTTCGACCTGCCGCGGCCGGCGACGACGCGCGGCCAGCGCGACGCCACCAACGTGCCCGCGCAGTCGCTGACCATGCTCAACAGCCCGTTCGTCATCGGGCAGGCGGCGGAATGGGGGCGGCGTCTCGCCGAAGGCGAGGCGGGGTCGGTGGAGAGCCGCATCGACCATATGTTCGTCAAGGCGCTGTCGCGCCGCCCCTCCGACGCGGAGCGCGCGCGGGTCGCCGGCTATCTCGAAGCGGTCGCGGCGGAGCGCGGCAGCGCGCCGCACCTGCTGTTGTATGACCCGCAGGTGTGGCAGGACGTCGCGCACAGCTTGTTCAACTTGAAGGAATACCTGTTCATTCGCTAGACGAGGTTTCCATGTGCCTTGACCCGCGCCGCCATCCCGCCCCCCGGCCGTTCGTGACGCGCCGCGAGATGCTGCGCCAGACGTCGACCGGCTTCGGCCTGCTCGCGCTGTCGGCCCTGATGGCCGATCGGTCCTACGCGGGCCTCGCGCAGGAGGCGGGCGACGGCCCGCTGGCCGCGAAGCCGCCGCACTTCCCGCCGAAGGTGAAGAACGTCATCTTCTGCTACATGTCGGGGGGGCTGTCGCACGTCGACTCGTTCGACCCCAAGCCGCGGCTCGCGGCCGAGGCGGGGCGGCCGATGCCGTTCCAGACCGAGCGGACGATGTTCAACCAGGACGGCAACATCTGGCCGAGCCCCTGGGAGTTCACGCATTACGGCGAGAGCGGCATTCCCGTGAGCGCGCTCTTTCCCCACGTCGGCGGCGTGGCCGACGAGCTGACCGTCATCCGCTCGATGACCGCGCCGTTCATGGAGCACGCCCAGGCCAACTTCTACTTCCACTCGGGCATGCCCTTCAACGGCTTCCCGAGCATGGGCGCGTGGGTGACCTACGGCCTCGGCACCGAGAACCAGAACCTCCCCGGATTCGTGGTCCTCGGCAGCGGCGGCATCCCCCTGGGCGGCATCAACATCTTCGGCAACGGCTTCCTGCCCGCGGTCCACCAGGGCTCGATGCTCTATCCCGAGAACGCCGAGCCCCTCAGCAACGTGCAGCCGCGCGAGACGGACCGGCAGCAGCGGGGACGCCTGGGCCTCATCGGCGACCTCGACGCCGCCTTCGTCGACCGCATCGGCGGCGACCGGCAGGTCGAGGCGGCCATCGACAACTACGAGATCGCCTACCGCATGCAGACCGCGGTGCCCGAGCTCGTCGACCTCGCGGGCGAGACCGAGGCCACCAAGCGCCTCTACGGCATGGACTCGCCCAACGCGTCGACCGCCGCCTACGGGCGCCAGTGCCTGGTCGCCCGGCGCCTCGTCGAGCGCGGCGTCCGCTTCGTCGAGCTCACCATGGTCGGCACCGACGGCATGGGGCAGGCCGCCAACCCGTGGGACCAGCACACCAAGCTGATCGAGGGCCACACCGCCAACGCCCTGACCGTCGACCAGCCGGTGGCCGGCCTCGTCAAGGACCTCCGCGCCCGCGGCCTCCTCGACGAGACCCTCGTCATCTTCTCGGGCGAGTTCGGCCGGACCCCGTTCGTGCAGGGCACCAACGGCCGCGACCACAACCCCTACGGCTTCAGCCTGTGGCTGGCCGGCGGGGGCCTGAAGAAGGGCTACATCTACGGGCAGACCGACGAGTACGGCTACCGCGTCGTCGAGAACTCGCACACCGTCCGCGACCTCCACGCGACGGTGCTCACCCTGCTGGGACTCGACTACCGCAACCTGACCTACCGCTTCGGCGGACGGGACTTCCGGCTGGCCGACGTGGACGGGCACCCGATCCGGGGGATTCTGGCGTAGGCGTCTGCGCCGTAACGGCGCGGACTCCCGTAGGATTGCCCGTCGGGTCCAATCGTGTCCCGGGCCAGACGCCGACGGAGCCAGTCCGCGAGGTCGGTATGTCAAATCGAATATGCCATATTGCATTTGCACGTACCGCGGTGCGCCGCGACCAGGCCAGCCACGAGGGTCGAGAGTTCACGGCGCGGAAACCCCAATCCGGGCCGCCCGTTCAACACCATGGAGCCGACGTCGGGATCCTCCCATGAACCACCCGGCGCGGCCGGCAGTGGCGCTGTTGGCCGCGATGCTCGGCGGATGCTCGGGAAGCCCGACCGCCCCCACGGACGCGCTGACGTTCACCTTCGATTTCAGCCGCGGGCAGCAGGGGTTCGTCGCCGGCTTCGCGGACTACCCGCCCGGCGATGCGGACATCTACGAGTTGACCTCTGACTTCCGCGCCCTCCCGCCGCCGCTGGCGCCGGAGCCCGCCCTTTTCATCTCGGGAGTCAACCGGAGCGACGACCTCTTCATGTTCTTCAAGGGGCCCGTCGACGGATTGTTGGCGGGGACGCGATACGACGTGACGGTCAGCGTGGAGATCGCCACCGACGTGCCGTCCGGGTGCGTCGGCGTCGGCGGTGCGCCGGGCGAGAGCGTGTGGGTCAAGGCCGGAGCCACCGCCGTCGAACCGCTCGCGGTCCGCGACGGTTCCTACCTGCGCATGAACATCGACATCGGCAATCAGTCGGCGGGCGGCTCCGAGGGCGTGGTGCTCGGCGACGTCGCCAACTCGAGGCGCTGCGAGGAGTCGCGCCGGTGGGAGCGCAAGTCCTTCGAGAGCAGACCGATACCGGCATCGATCGAGATATCCTCCAGTGGTCGCGCCTGGCTGTTGTTGGGCGTCGACTCGGGGTTCGAAGCCAGGACGGAGATCTACTTCATGCGAGCAGACGCCGCGTTCAGGCCGATGTGACTCGGCGGATGCTGATGGACTGGGAGCGCAACTCCAACGGGTGATTCGGCGAACGTTCAGCGGGTGATTCGGCGAACGTTCAGCGGGTGATTCGGCGCGTGCAGGCGAAGCACGCGCGCCGACGGGCGACAAGAACGCGCTGGATGTGGGAACCGGCTGCCCCACTCCGTCATTGACGTATACTGGGACGTGTTGACGTTCGTCGAGACGAAGCTCTTCACGAAGCGGCTGCGTGAGTACCTGGCGGACGACGAGTATCGAGCCCTGCAGGAGGCGCTGATCGCCAATCCGCAAGCCGGTGACATCATCCGGGGGTCGGGCGGAGTCCGGAAGCTGCGTTGGAACGTCGCGGGTCGAGGCAAGCGTGGCGGAATTCGCGTGATCTACTACCTGCGCTCGGAGAACGGAGAGATCTGGATGTTGACCGTCTACGCGAAGAATGTGGTCGACAGCATTCCTCCGTCCGTGCTGAGGAAGATCAGGGAGGAGATTGATGGCTGACGCCGGACGCGACATCGGCGAGGAGATTCTGGAGGGGATCCGAGAGCTCAAGCGAGGTGAGCACGGGCGCATCATCAACGTGCCGGCCATCTCGAGCATTCGCGAGAAGACGGGGCTGTCGCAGTCGAGGTTCGCGGAGCTGCTGGGCGTTTCGGTCCGTACTCTGCAGGAGTGGGAGCAGGGGCGCCGCATGCCTTCCGGTGCGGCCCGGACGCTGCTCTTGATCGCGGAGAGGAATCCTCGCGCGCTGGTGGACGTGGCGTGATCGGCCGGCCGGGTACGCCGGCAAGGGCCGTCTCGAACCCATGAACGACCGTGTCGAGTCCTCCCGGAGATCCCCATGCGATTGGTGCACTACAGCGTGGCGATGAGCCTGGACGGCTACATCGCGGGCCCGAACGGCGAGTTCGACTGGATCGTGATGGACCCCGACATGGACTTCGCGGAGCACGCGTCGCGGTTCGACGTCAACCTTGTTGGCCGCAAGTCGTTCGAGGCGATGCAACGGATGGGAGGAGGCGTGGCCGCCCAGGCGGGGTCGCGCGACATCGTGTTCTCGCGCACGCTGAACCCGGCGAACCACCCCAAGGTGACGCTGGAGAGCGATGCCGTACGGGTGGTGAAGGAGCTGCGCGACCAGCCGGGGAAGGACATCTGCCTCTTCGGCGGCGGAGAGCTTTTCCGCAGCCTTCTCGCCGCCGGCCTCGTCGACCGAGTCGAGGTGGGAATCATCCCCGTCCTGCTCGGCGGCGGCATCCCGCTGCTGCCGTCGCCCGCGGATCGGGCGACCCTGAAGCTGCTCTCCCACAAGGTGTACGAGAAGACCGGGACGGTGGGCCTCGAGTACGAGGTGACGCGCGCGGGGGATCCGGCACGGTAGCCGGTCGGCCCGGTCGGCCCGGTCGGCCCGGTCGGCCGGCGGCGGGCGGCCGGTGTGTTCTGCAGGACGACCTCCGCCGTCGACGACCTCGAACCCGAACCAGTCGGCCCGGTCGGCCGGCGGTCGGTATATCCTCAGGGAAGCGAGGGCGGCGGATCGGGGCCGGTGGCCCCAGGCGGCCCCCGTTCGGGCGGCCGGCCCTCGCGAACCGAGGAGGTGGACATGACCCGTCGATGGTTGGGGCTGCCGGTGGTGGCGATGGTCGCGGCGGCGTGGCTGATGCCGGGGCTGGCGGCCGGTCAGGAGGCCGCATCGGAGCCGGAGCCGACGACGTTCCGGACTCCCTGGGGCGATCCCGACCTGCAGGGCATCTGGTCCTACGCCACGTTCACGCCGCTCCAGCGGCCGGCGGAATTCGCGGACCGCGTGTTCCTGACTCCCGAGGAGGTGGCCGCGCAGAACCTGGCCGACGCGACCCGGGCGACCTCCGAACGCCGCGGCGAGCTCTCGGCCGAGCGCGACCTCGCCCTCGCCTACGACCAGGTGTGGTGGGACCGGGGCGAGTCGACCGGGCGGACGTCGCTCATCGTGGACCCGCCCGACGGCCGGCTGCCGCCCCTGACGCCGGCGGCCGAGCGGCGGGAGGAAGCCCGACGCGCGCGGCGCGCCGCCGGCCCCTTCGATTCGTGGGCCGACCGGCCGCTGCAGGAGCGGTGCATGACCTACCAGCGGGTGCCGCCGGTGCCGTCCGGCTACAGCAACGCGTATCAGATCTTCCAGAGCCCCGGGCAGGTCGTCATCCTCAACGAGATGATCCACGACGTGCGCGTCGTGCCGCTCGACGGGCGTCCGCCCATCGACGGGCGCATCCGCCAGTGGAACGGCGACGGGCGCGGCCGCTGGGACGGCGACACCCTCGTGGTCGAGACCACGCACTACCGCGACGACACGACGTGGCGGGGGTTCCCCGGCACCCGCGGCCTCCGCGCGGTCGAGCGGTTCACCCGCATCGACGCCGACACCATCGAGTACCGCTACACGATTCACGACGAGGCGACGTACACGCGCCCCTTCACGGTGGAGCTGCCTCTCGTCAGCCCTCCCGGCTACGTCATCTACGAGTACGCGTGCCACGAGGGGAACTACGGGATCGCCAACGCGCTGCGCGGCGAGCGGGTCCTGGAGGCGGCCGCGGGACGGGCACCGTAGGCGGGCGTCCGCGTCTGCTCCGACCACGCCTTCGGGTTCGGCGGGGGAGTCGCCCGGGCGTTCGGGCGGGACGGTCGACGTGCGCGGCGGGTGGCTGCCCCGTCACCCCACGCAGCAGGCGCAGGTGGGGCCGCCGTCCGGCGAGAAGGTGGCGGTGGCCTGACGCGTGTCGCGCGGCGGCCGGTCGGCTCCGCGGGCGCTGGCGGCGGCGCCGGCGGAGGCCGTCGCCGCGCGCCGTCGGCGCTCTTGGCGTCGCGCCTCGGCTTGGCGAGCGTCCGGCCCCCGGTAGCCGGTGAAGATCTGGTACCGGTGCAGGCCGATGGCGCCGTCGACGCGGATCGCGTTCGGCCCGTCGGCGGCGAACCGCGAGAACGGCGCGCCGTCGCAGAGGATGAAGACGTCGCCGGGGTCGGGGAGGTTGGTCACCCGCCAGCTCGTGCTCTCGCCCCGCCGCTCGGGGGCCGCCGCGTAGGTGCCGACGTGGAGGGCGCCGCTATCGAGGTCGTTCCAGGCCTGGTAGACGCCGAGCGACGGGAAGTCGACGCCCTCCACGGTGGGGGCGTCGAACTTGTCCATGTGCGGGGCGTCGAAGGCGCGGTTCCAGGCGTCGCCGTCGCCGACCTCGGCCACCATCATGCTCGCGCTGCGCTGCCCGCGCGGGTAGGCCTCGTTCAAACCGAACCACCAGCCGAACTTCTCGTCGTGCTCGCCGAAGAAGCGCGGGTCGTACTCGCGCTCGGCCGCCGCGCGCAGCCGCTCCACCGCGGTGTGGTCGCCGAGCTCGCGCGCCATCACGAGGCCGGTGGCCGAGGCGCGGATCTCGACGCTGGGGTCGTTCCAGCCGAGGGCGTTGGCGGCCGACTCGTAGAGCAGGGTCGCCGTCTCGCGGTCCTGGGGCAGCAGCAGGAAGGCGACGCCGACCCCGGCGCCGGGGCCGCCGTTCGCCTTGTGGTTGACGATGGGGTCGTAGTAGTTGGTGACCCACTCGAGCCGCCCGTCGTTCGACATGCCGATGAAGTTGTCGCGCGCGTACTCCAGCCATCCCTGCACCGGGCGGTGGGTGTCGCGCCCGTAGAGCCGGTCGTACAGGAACATGCCCAGGCCCGCGGAGGCGTTGCAGGGGAACCAGATCTTCGTGTTCTCGCAGTGCGGGCCCTCCGGGCGCTCGCGGTACTGGCGCTCGAGCAGGGCGGCGATGCGGTGCTGGTCCCACTCGAAGCGCTCGTCGCCGTAGCCGGTCACCGCGAAGGGCCGCTCGTACTTGTCGTCGCCCGAGACGTACTTGTAGATGCCGAGCAGCAGGTTGAACCAGCCGCGGAAGAAGAGGTTGCCCTCCGACCCGATCGGGTCCGGCGACAGGCCCCACGGCTCGATCCCGTTCGCGGTCCAACCGATGCGGTTGTAGCGGCCGCGGAGCCGCTCGGGGATGCCGGCCATCACCTGCGGAGGATAGTTCTCCCGCCGCGGGTCGTCGCCGATCTGGGTCAGCCAGTCGACGGCCCCCCAGTAGGTCGGGTAGCGGCTGGCGAGCCCGTCCGCGATGCGGGTGTAGACCTCGCGCCACGCCGGCGTCTGGTCGGCCATGAGCAGCAGCGCGTACGACGAGTTGTGGAGGTCGAAGCGGCCGTAGCTGGTGACGACGGGGTTGGAGTATCGGTCCCACCACATGTGGGGCACGCCGTCGGCGTTCCAGTCGTCGGGGGTGGTCGCCTTCTCCCACAGGAAGCGCAGCCAGCCGCGGGTCCGCCGGTTGAGGGTCGGGTGGACCGAGCGCGGGGTCTCCTCCAGCGTCGGCATCGCCGGCGCGGCCGGCGCCTGGGCCGCCGCCACGCCGGGCCGGACCGCGAGCATGCCGGCGGCAGCGCCCATCTGCTTCACGAACCGGCGCCGCGAGCGGTCTCGGGGAGTGGTCATCGCATCCTCCGGTCGGGCCGGTCGATTATACCCGCTGCAATCCGGCGCCTCACGCGCGAGAGAGAAGCGCACCCCGCACGGCCGGCATCCGCGACAATCGGCGGGGACCCGAACGGATGGCCAGACAACCGGTCGTGCAAGGCGGAGCAAGGCGGTTCCGGCGCCGATCCCGATCCGGCCGCGGGCGGATTCGGCCCGCGTCATTCTGCCGAGGAAGACCCTGTGGGGGGAATCACGAGGGCGTCGCCGCCCGGTACTCGCCGAAGATGCGGCGCCGGGCGGCGCCGGTCAGCACTGCGGTCGTTCTGCGCCGCCTGGAGGTTCGCTGGTGCGGCGCGTGGCGAAGGCCGGCCCCGGGCCGAACCGACCCCCGCGTCGACGACATCGAAGCTAGTGCAATAGCGGCCGGATTGTGCGACGATGGGTCATGCTGCGTGGGTGGCGGCGGTCTTTCGTGCTCGGGGTTGGCTCGACCCTGCTGGCCGCCGTGGTTCTGTGCCCGTTGATGGCGGCCGCGGCGGCGATGCCGGCCGCGTCGAGCTGTCACGACCAGCCGGCCCAGGATCACCACGGCGACACGTCGCCCGCGTTCACCTGCTGCGCGCCCGTCGTCGCCGCCTTAGCGGCGAAGGCCGCGCCCGATGTCGTCGCCGCGTTGCCGCCCGTCCTCGAGGTCGGGCCGCAGCCGGCGGCGCACCCCGGGTCGCACGCCGGCCACCCGCGGCCCCGATCCGTCTCGCCGCCGCTCTTCGTGCAACACGCCTCCCTGCTGATCTGATCGTTCTCCGTTAGCCCGTCGTTTTCTCCGCCCGAGCGTCGGGTCCGGGGGCGCGACCGTGCGCCGCCTATCCGCGCGTTGCGCGCACCCCCCGGTATCGCCGCGTTCGGCGCTCGGGGGGGAGGACGCCTGTTGCCCGGAAGCCGTGGTGACCGCGGGGGTTCGTCCACGAGCTCCCGGGGAACGCGCCGGGTCGCGGTCCGGAGATTGCCCCAGGCGCCGGTTCGTCCACGAACTCCCGGGAACGCGACCGAACACGGGGGAAGATGCCATGCCTGCACCACGCTCTCGGCCGTCGGCGGCCGGGCTGGCCGCCGCGGGCCTGATCTCGACGCTGGCCGCGGCCAAGCCGGTGCCGCTGGCGGCTGTCCACCCCACTGTGCCTGCGGCAGTCCAACCGGGGCCGTCGACCGCGGTCGGACCATCGCTGCCGCCAGCGGTCGGACCGTCGCTACCGCCTGCAGTCCGACCGGCGCTGCCTGCCGTAGTGCGGCCGGCGCTGCCGCCGACAGTCCAGTTGGGGCCGCCGGGGACAGTCCAGTTCGCGCCGCCGACCGCGGCCCGAGCGGTACCGCCGACCGCAGCCCAACCGCCGCCTGCAGGCCAACCGCCGCGCGCAGCGGAGCCGTCGCCAGCGGATGACGCGCTCGACTTCTACGCCTTCGCGCCGGACCTGCGCGCCTACGTGACGGCGGCGGTCGAGAGCAATCCGGCGATCCTCGAGTCTCGCGCGCGCTACGAGGCGGCCCGGCAGCGGGCGCCCCAGGTGGCCGCGCTGCCAGACCCGGTCGTCAGCTTCACCCAGGCCCTGCGCAGCGTGGAGACCCGCGTCGGTCCCCAGCTCAACGGCGTCACCCTGACCCAGTCGTTCCCCTGGTTCGGCACCCTGGAGCTGCGGGAGCGCGTGGCGCTGCTGGAGGCGACGGCCCTGCGGCACCTGTACCAGGCAGCCCGGCGGGACGTCGTCGCCGAGGTCAAGGAGGTCTACTACGACCTGGCGTACGTCGACGCCGCGCTCGGTCTCGCCGGCGAGGAGCAGTCGCTGCTCGAGCACTACGAGACCCTGGCCAGCGCCCGCTACGCCACCGGCCAGGGCCTGCAGCAGGCGGTGATCCGGCTGCAGGCGGAGATCACCCGGGTCATCGACCGCCGGCACCTGCTCGAGCGGCAGCGCGCGGCCCTCGCCGCGCGTCTCGACACCCTGCTCGACCGGCCCGCGGAAGCGCCGGTGCCGGCGGTGGCGCCGCTGGTGCGGCCGCCCGTCGCGGTGGACCGCGACGCGCTCTACCGCCTCGGCGACCGGCACCGCCACGAGCTGCGGGCGGCGAGCGCCCTCATCGAGGGCGGCGAACGGTCGGTGGAGCTCGCGAAGAAGGACGCGCGGCCGGGCTTCACCGCGAGCGTGGGAGTGACCAACGTGGGCCGGCGAGACGACGCCGCCCTCCTGCCGTTGGCCGACGACGGCAGGAACTCGGTCACCGTCTCCCTCGGCATGTCGCTGCCCCTCTGGGGCGCGAAGTACCGCGCGCGCGTGGTGGAGGCGGACGCGGAGCTCCGCGCGCACACCCGGCGGCGCGCGGCGGCGCGCAACGCCATGGAGATGGAGGTCCAGGAGGCGGTGGTCCGCCTCGAGACCCTCGACCGGCAGATCGACCTGCTCGACACGGTGCTCATTCCGCAGACCGAGGAGGCGCTGCGCGCCACGGAAACCGCGTACGAGACGGGGGAGCTCGGCGTGCTCGATCTGCTCGACAGCGAGCGGACGGTGATCGACGTCCGCTCGATGCGCGCGCGCTACCTGTCCGACATCCTGATCGCGCTCACCGCCCTCGAACGGGCCATCGGCACGCGCGTGCCGGGGAGCCGGCGGTGAAGTCGCGCGTTGCAGCGGTCGAACGCGGCGCGGTTCTTCGTCGCGGGCTCCCGGAACGGAGGACGCCATGAACAAGGCGATAGCAGTCGGCGTCGCGAGCTTCGTTCTCGGCATGGCCGCCGCGGCGCTGGTGGCCGTCAACCCGGCGGGGTGGCACTGGCCTTCCCGCCTCCTGCCCATCGCCGCAACCGGCGAGGCGCTCGTGCCCGCCGCGGGCGCGCCGGCCGCCGCGCCCGCGGCGGTAGACGACCGCGAGATCCTGTACTGGCGCGCGCCCATGGACCCGACCTTCACGTCGGACCGGCCGGGGGTGTCGCCCATGGGCATGGACCTCGTGCCGGTGTACGCGGACGGGGCCGGGGACCTGCCGCCGGGCACGGTGCGCGTCGACCCCGGCTTCGTGCAGAGCATCGGCGTCCGCAAGGAGTCCGTCGCCCGGCGCGGCATCGCGCAGACCATCCGCACCGTGGGGACCCTCGCCCACAACGACCGGCAGATCGCCTGGGTCAACACGAAGTACGACGGCTGGATCGAGAACGTGGCCGTGAACTACCTCGGCGAGACGGTGGAGGAAGGACAGGTCCTGTTCGACATCTACAGCCCGCAGCTCGTGACCACCCAGATGGAGTACCTGCAGGCGGTCGACTACTCGGCGCGGCTCGAGACGTCGGCCTACCCCGCGATCGCAGAGCGGGCGCGCTCGCTCGTCGCGTCGGCGCGCGCGCGGCTCGGCTACTGGGACATCACCGACGAGCAGATCGCGACGCTGGAGCGCGAGCGGACGCCGCGCCGCACCCTGTCGGTCCTTTCCCCGGTCACCGGCGTCGTCGTCGAGAAGATGGACCAGGCGCTGGACGGGATGTACGTCGAGGCCGGCATGAACCTCTACAAGATGGCCGACCTGACCACCATCTGGGTCGACGTCGAGGTCTTCGAGCACCAGGTCGAGGCGATGCGCGTCGGCCGGCGCGCGCAGGTCGAGCTGCCGTACCTGCCGGGGCGGCCGTACACCGGGTTCGTGCGTTACCTGTATCCGCACTTCGACGAGCGGACGCGCACGATGACGGTTTCGATCGAGCTCGAGAACCCCGATCTGACGCTGCGTGCGGGCATGTACGCCAACGTGACGGTCGACGTGCCGGTGGCGCGCAACGCGCTGGCGGTGCCCGAGGAGGCGGTGATACGCGGCGGCACCCGCGACATCGTGGTCCTCGAGCGGTCTCCCGGCACCTTCCAGGTCGCCGCCGTCACCCTCGGCCGGCAGGGCGGCGGTGTCTGGGAGGTGCTGGACGGCGTCGCGGAGGGGGACACGGTCGTCGTCTCGGCGCAGTTCCTCATCGACTCCGAGAGCAACCTCACGCAGGCGATCCGCGGCCTCGAGTCGGGTCCGGACATGCCCGGGATGCCGGCGGAGCACGTGCACGGCGCGGAACCGCCGCCGGCGCCGCCCGAGGGACAGGGCAGCCCGACAACGGGGACGGCCGGCCACCGCCACTGACGCGGCCGCCGCGACCGACTGTCGCGGGAGGAGACCGATGCTCGCCAGGGTCATCGAGTGGTCCATCGGCAACCGCTTCCTCATCGTCCTCGGGGCGGTATTCATCGCCTTCGGCGGGATCTACGCGTTGCGCGCGACGCCCCTCGACGCGCTGCCCGACCTGTCCGACGTGCAGGTGATCGTCTTCACCGACTACCCCGGGCAGGCCCCGCAGGTCGTCGAGGACCAGGTCACCTATCCCATCACCACGCAGATGCTCGCGGTTCCGTCCGCGACGGTGGTGCGCGGCTACTCGTTCTTCGGCTTCTCGTTCGTCTACGTGATCTTCGAGGACGGCACCGACCTGTACTGGGCGCGCAGCCGGGTCCTCGAGTACCTCAACTACGTCGGCGGCCGCCTCCCCCGGGGCGTGACGCCGACCCTCGGCCCCGACGCCACCGGCGTCGGCTGGGCGTACATGTACGCGCTCCGCTCCGACGACACGGACCTCGCCGAGCTGCGCTCGCTCCAGGACTGGTTCCTCAAGTACGAGCTGACGGCGGTGCCGGGCGTGTCCGAGGTCGCCAGCATCGGCGGCTTCGTCAAGCAGTACCAGATCACCGTCGACCCGAACCGCCTGCGCGCCTACGACATCTCGCTGTCGCGCATCCGGGACGCCGTCGAGCGGAGCAACAACGACGTCGGGGGGCGCGTGCTGGAGATGTCCGAGGCCGAGTTCATGGTGCGCGGCGAGGGCTACATCCAGGGGGTCGACGACGTGAGGCGCGTCGCCCTCGGGGTGGACGAGTCGGGCACCCCGATCACGGTCCAGGACGTCGCCACGGTGCAGATAGGCCCCGACATCCGCCGCGGGCTCGCCGAGCTGAACGGCGAGGGCGAGGTGGTCGGCGGCATCGCCGTGGTGCGCTACGGCGCCAACGTGCACGAGGTGGTCGAGCGGGTGAAGGCCCGACTGGCGGAGCTGCAATCGGGGCTGCCGCCGGGGGTGGAGATCGTCCCCGTCTACGACCGGACGGCGCTGATCGAGCGCTCGATCGACACCCTGCAGCAGAAGCTGCTCGAGGAGATGGCGATCGTGGCGCTGGTGTGCGCCGTCTTCCTGCTGCACGTGCGCTCGGCCCTGGTCGCGGTGCTGACCCTGCCGCTGGCGGTGCTGATGGCGGTCATCGTGATGTACCTGCAGGGCATCGACGCCAACATCATGTCGCTGGGGGGCATCGCCATCGCCATCGGCGCGATGGTGGACGCCGCGATCGTGATGGTCGAGAACGCGCACCGGCACCTGGAGCGCGACGGCGGCCGCCTGCCCCACTGGCAGATCGTCAGCCGCGCCGCCACCGAGGTCGGCCCCACCCTGTTCTTCGCGCTGCTGGTGATCACCATCTCCTTCGCGCCGATCTTCACGCTGGAGGCGCAGGAGGGCCGGCTCTTCAAGCCGCTGGCGTTCACCAAGACCTACGCCATGGCCGCCGCCGCCGTGCTCTCCGTCACCCTGGTGCCGGTCCTCGTAGGCTACTGGTTGCGCGGCCGCATGGTGTCGGCGCAGTTCAACCCGCTGACGTGGCTGCTCATGGCGCTGTACCGGCCGGTGCTTCGGCTGGCGCTGGCCGGGCGCTGGGCCGTCGTCGCCGCGACGCTGGCGGCGTTGGTCGCGACCGCGGTTCCCTTCTCGCGGCTCGGCTCCGAGTTCATGCCGCCGCTCTGGGAGGGCGACCTGCTCTACATGCCGACGACCCTGCCCGGGGTGTCGATCACGAAGGCGCGCGAGATCCTGCAGCAGACCGACCGCATCCTGCGCACCTTCCCCGAGGTCGAGCACGTGTTCGGCAAGGTCGGGCGCGCGGACACCGCGACCGACCCGGCGCCGCTGAGCATGCTCGAGACGACCATCCAGCTCAAGCCGGAGGCGGCCTGGCGGCCCGGCATGACCCCCGAGCGGCTGACCGACGAGATGAACCGCGCCATCCGGTTCCCGGGCGTCACCAACGCCTGGACCATGCCCATCAAGACCCGCATCGACATGCTGTCGACGGGCATCAAGACCCCCGTGGGCATCAAGATCTCCGGACCCGATCTCGCGGTGCTGGAGGAGGTCGGCCGCGACGTGGAGGCCGTGGTCCGGCAGGTGCCGGGCACCCGCTCGGCGTACTCCGAGCGGGTGATGGGCGGGAACTACCTGAACTTCTCGGTGCGGCGGGACGAGATCGCGCGCTACGGGCTCACCGTCGGCGACGTGCAGGACGTCATCCAGTCGGCCATCGGGGGCATGAACATCACCACGACGGTGGAGGGGCTGGAGCGGTACCCCGTCAACCTGCGCTACAGCCGCGACCTGCGCGACAACCCCGCCGCGCTCCGCGACATCCTCGTCCAGACCCCGACGCGGCAGCAGATCCCCCTCGGCCACCTCGCGACCATGTCTTTCGTCAAGGGGCCGCCGGCCATCAAGAGCGAGCAGGCGCGGCCGAACGCCTGGGTCTACGTGGACATCGAGGACGTCGACGTCGGGACCTACGTCGAGCGCGCCCGGCAGGCGGTGGCCGCGCAGGTGGAGATTCCCACCGGCTACAGCCTCGGGTGGAGCGGCCAGTACGAGTACATGGTGCGCGCGCAGGAGCGGATGCGGCTCGTGGTCCCGATCACGCTGCTGCTGATCTTCCTGACCATCTACGCCAGCACGCGCTCGGTCGCCAGGACCCTCATCGTGCTGTCGGCGGTGCCGCTGTCCCTGATCGGCACGTTCTGGCTGCTGTACGTGCTCGGCTACAACCTGAGCATCGCGGTGTGGGTGGGCATCATCGCGCTGGCCGGCCTGAGCGCGGAGACCGGGGTGGTGATGCTGCTGTACCTGGACCGAGCCTGCGATGCCGCCCGGGCGGAGGGCCGCCTCCGGACGCTCGCCGAGCTCCGCGAGGCGGTGTTCGACGGCGCCGCCCGCCGCGTCCGCCCGGTGGTGATGCTGAGCGCTACCACCGTGCTCGGCCTGCTGCCCATCATGTGGAGCGCCGGCACCGGGGCCGACGTGATGAAGCGCATCGCGGCGCCGATGGTGGGCGGGGTGGTGACGACGGCCCTCGTCGTGCTGCTGGTGTTCCCCGCCGTCTACACCATCTGGCGCGGGTGGGGGCTGTCGCGGCGGGCCGGGGCGCAAGCTCCGCGCGGGCGCCCGCCCGGGTCGGGGTCGGCGTCTGCGGTACCGTAGGTAGGGCTCTCGCCCGGCGCGAGGTCGCGGCGACCCCGCCGCCCCCGGTCAGGCGGGTCCGCCGGCGCGGGACCGCCATTCACCGCCGGGGTGTGGTCGCTTCGGGCGCGTTTGCCGCTGGCGCGGCGCCGGCATTGCGGTCCGGTTGCCAGGGGGGCGTTCACGAGGGCAGTCTCCCGGCGCCTGTCGGCGCGGGAGCCGAACACGCGGGCGGCCCGTCAGAGGACGGCTCAGTCTGCCATAGGCGTTCGCCGGTCGTGCAGACCCGAACATCGTTCCAGCAGCTCGCTCCCGGTGGCGCAGTCCACGAGCCAGTCGCCCACGTCGGCCAGGCGATCCGGGTCGTCGACGTCGGCGAGGAGCTCGGCCAGCCTCTCCGCGGTTCCGGCGTCGAACCGGCGGGCCGCCTGGCGGCACAGCAACGCCCGTTGCTCGGCCCGGCCCTCCGCCCGTCCTTCGGCCCGGCCCTCCGCCCGTCCTTCGGTACGGCTCGCGGTGCGCATCCCTCGCAGAAAGGGGATGTCCTGCGGCCCGCCGCCATCCCGCGCACGCAGCGCCCGGCCGACGCGTTCGAGTACCGAGATCGTCTCCTCCGTCAACACCGGCTCGTTCATCGCCCGGTGGATCTCGGCCGCCGTCCAGCCGGGAAACGCCCGGCTCTCGGGCGCCGGGCGGTAGCGGCCGTCGGGGTGCAACACGTGTATCACGAGGCCCGGCTCGCGGTTCGCGGCCCGGCTCGGCGCGCGCACGTCGGGCACCTCCACCCACACCTCGGGCAGCTTCCACGACTCGTACATCGCGAGCTTGCGGCGGCGCACGTCGGTGGTGTGGCCCACCTCGACCACCACGTCCGGCAGCGCGTCCTCGCCCACCACGATGGCGGGGCCGTCGGGGCGGTCCCGCCCCGCGTGCAGGTACACGGTCTGGTCCGCCTCCATGATCCGCCGCCGCGCGCCGTGCTCGTCCCGCAGCAGGAGGTCCGTCGAGCCGAACGTGTCGATGGGCGTGCCCCTGGCCACCGCGATCAGGGCCGCCATCTGGGCCAGGCGCTGCGAGGGCTCCTCGTGGTAGATGCCGGCCGCCTCGCACACCATGGCGGTCTCGGTGGCGGCGTCCCAGACCTCGACGCGGCCGTCGTAGTCGTCGAACTCCTCGCGGGTGATGCGTACGGCGCGGCAGCCGGGGAAGTCGTCGACGTCACGCGCCGTGATGACGTCTTCCGCGGCCGCGTGCGCGGGCGCGGGGTCGGGCGCCGGCGCGGCCGCTTCGGACCGGCGTGCCGACGGCGGGGAGGGGCTGGGCAGGGTTGTCGTGTCCGTCATGTGTCGTAGCCGGCCGGAAAAGTGCGGCGTAGCTGGTGTGCAGGGCGCCGATCCTCCCTGCCTCTTCCGAGAGAAGACGTTGAAGGATGGTTCTTGCGGGTAGTCACCCCTCCGACCACCAACCGTCTTGTTAAATATAACACACGCCAATCGTCCGGATGTCGAACGAGACCGATCGCGCGGACCCTGGCGCCGGCAGACCGCGTCGAGCGCGGCGGCGACGCCGGCGCCGACGACGGACAGACTGACCGGGCGGCCGCCGGCCGCATACTGCGAAAGCGGATACCACCGGGCTCGAACGACGGGAGGCGTTGGTTGGCGGGGCCGCACTGCGCGTTCGGCCCGGCCTTCGCCACTCAGCGCTCGGAACGCATCCAGGCGGTGGCAAGGCTGTCGGCGTACTCGTTCCAGCGGTGGCCGGCGTGGGCGGCGATCCAGCGCAGCTCGCAGGCGGGATGGGCGCGGTAGAGGGCCAGCAGCTCCTGCACCAGCTCGAGGTTCATGATGGGGCCGGACTTCTTCTTCCAGCCCCGGCGCTCCCACCCCGGCGCCCACTGGGTGATGGTGTTCACGCAGAGCCGGCTGTCGGTGTAAACCGTGACCGCCGCGTCCTCGGGCAGCATCGTGAACGCCTCGATGAGGGCGCGCAGCTCCATGCGGTTGTTCGTGGTGTCGGGGTCGTGGCCGTGCCTTTCGGACATGATGCGGCCGTCCTCGACCCACACCACCCCCCAGCCGCCGGGTCCCGGGTTGGGCGACGCGCTGCCGTCGGTGAAGACGCCGGAGGCGGGGCCGTCCGTGTACTTGGCTCGGACCTGGTCCCCGGTCAGGTTCTCCTCGCGCAGGGGACGGGCGCGGCTCGTCGCAGACGCCTTCTTGGGTGAAGCGGCTGACCTCTTGGGTGAAGCGGCCCCCTTCTTCGGGGAGTGGTCGCGGCAGTACTTCGGCCGCCAGCCCGGATAGCGGTCCAGCGCCGCCCGGGGAACGTCGAACGACGCCCCGCATACCTGGCACTGGAAGCTCGGCACGCGGCACAGGATACGACAGCCGGCAAGGGTCGGCGCGCGTGGACGAGAGGGCGGAGGCCGGCCGCCCGTGGCGGGATCATGCTTGCCCCGGTCCTGGTGCAACGCACAGCTCAGAACGACACCGACATGTTCATCGAGATGGTACGCGGCGCCCCCAGCCAGGCCGCGTTCTCCACGATCGCCGCGAGATACGAGGCGTCGAAGAGGTTGTTCGCGACCAGCGACACGTCCGCCGCCTCGAAGCGGCCCGTCAGCGATTCGACCGAGAACGTGAGGTAGGCGTCGACCAGCCAGTAGGCGTCCGCGTACCAGTCGGCGGTCAGGCTGACCCGCCTCGACGACGTGTACTTGCCGGAGATCCCCATCCCGAGCGGACCCGAGCGGTCGAGCGACAGGACCCACAGCCGGTCGGGCACCGCCGTCACGTCGGTGCCCGGCTGGATGTTCTGGGAGGCGTCGACCTGCGCGTCGCCGGTGCCGACGTACCGCGAGTCGTTGAAGGTGTACGCGGTGTAGAACGATGTCCGGCCCGGCATCTGCACGGTGGCCGAGAGCTCGACGCCGCTGGTGTCGATGCCGCCCGCGTTGAAGTAGGCGCCGCCGCCGGGAACGAGGTAGTTGGGACCGGCCTCGGTCGTGGGCCCGAGGAAGAAGATGCGGTTGTCGAAGTCGATGTCGTACCAGGTGGCGCCGAGGGCGACGCGGTCTCCCGAGTACCGCAGCCCCACGTCGACGTTCGTGGCGGTCTCCGGCTCGAGGGCGGCGAGGCTCCGGCCCGGAACCTCGAGCAGGCGGTCGGCCAGCGACTTGAAGTTCTCGGCGTAGCCCGCGAACAGCTCGAAGCCCTCGACCGGGGTCTCGAGGGTGACGCCGCCCGAGAACAACAGGTCCGAGTCGGAGTCGACGCCGAGGCCGGGGTCGACGCCGAACAGGTCGTTGCGGGAGACGTTCACCAGGAACTGCTTGACCCCGCCGGAGATGGCGAGGGGCCCCGCGTAGACGGTGTCCTCGACGTACCACTTGAAGATCTGCTGGGGGAAGTCCCAGTCGTACTGCTGCCAGTACGGCGCCTCATCGAAGGTGATGTTGACGCGCGGGTCGAGGATGCGGTGCCAGTCGCGGGCGAGAATCCGGGTCGAGTCCTCGAACCAGAGGCCGGCCCGCAGGGTGTTGCCGGCGGCGCCGACGGCGCCCGTCCATTCCTCGTCGAGGGTGAAGCCGAGCCGGTCCTTGCCGTAGTGGCTGTGGCGGAACGACTGCACCGCGGTGGCCCCGGGGTGGCACGCCGGGTCGACCTCGGGCCCGCCCGCCCCGTAGTAGTTGAAGATGAACGACGACGTGCAGCCGGGCTGTGGCCCCACTGCCACGAGGTTCCGGTCGACGAAGCGGAGCTGCCCGAGGATGGCCCCTCCCCGCACCGGCGGCCCGCCCATGAGCTCGGACTCGGGCCCGCCGCCGTCGTCGGTGACGTCGACGATGTACGGCGGCAGCCAGTCTCCGCGGCCCCGGTTCCGGTGGTAGTAGGCGCCGGCGCTGAGGGTGGTGGCGTCGTTGAACGCCCAGTCGGCCTTCAGATAGCCGAACGTGTTCTTGCGGTACGTGCTCCAGCCGCGCCGGTAGAACTGGTTGAGGTAGGGCACCCCCGGCCAGTCGTCGATGAGGCGGTCCCAGCGGGGCGCGGCAGCAAAGTCGGCGGCCGAGTAGAGGCGCTGGTAGACGTCCTCGCGGATCTGGTCGTAGGAGAAGTAGGACGTCAGCTCGAGCCTTCCGTGCGACGAGGCGAGCTTGGCCGCGAGGTGCTCGCGCTCGTTCCGGGCCGCGCCGTGGACCCAGTCGGTGGCGGTCTGCCGTCCCGCCGACAGCCACGCGAAGGTCTCGCGGCCGAAGAGCGAGCCGGTGTCGACCCGCATGTAGTAGCGCTCGCCGTCGTTCTCGCCGAGGGTGACCGAGGCGGTGTAGGTGCGCTCGGTCTCGGGCGCGTCGGTGAGGAAGTTGAAGGTGCCGCCCAGCGCCTCGACCGATCGGGAAGCGACGTCGGCAGTGCCCTGCGACACCTCGACGCCGCCGAGGTTCGCGGGGTCGACGAAGCGGTTGGCCTTGGCCCCGCTCCAGTAGTCAGAGGTGCCGTTGGGGAACCCGTCGATGGTGGTGCCGATCTGCGCCTCGTTGATGTTGGTCTGGAAGCCGCGGACGGCGACCGAGCTCGACCAGTCGTCGAACCCGTAGGTGTCGCCCTCCTGCACCGACACCCCCGGCAGGTTGTCGACGACGGCGACGACGCTGGTGATCGCGGCCTGCTGCTCCAGCATCGGCTCGGCGACGACGTTGGTGGCGAAGACGGTCGGTTCGTCCGCGATCACCGACACCGCCTCGAGCAGCCGTTCGATCTCGAGCACGATGTCGAGTGAGGCGGCGGCGTCGGACTCGACCGCGACGCGCATCTCCCGCGCCTCGAAGCCGGGGAGGGTGAACCGCACCAGGTACTCGGCGGCGGGGAGCATGTCGAAGGCGAAGCGGCCGTCGAGGCCGGTGACCTGCAGCCGGGCGGCCGGGAGCGGCCCGCCGGTCACCGCCACGGTGACCCCGGGCAGGGCGCCGCCTCCGATGTCGGCGACCGATCCGTCTATCGCGCCCGTCGACTGCGC
This sequence comes from Vicinamibacterales bacterium, assembly GCA_965207615.1. Classification (GTDB taxonomy): domain Bacteria; phylum Acidobacteriota; class Vicinamibacteria; order Vicinamibacterales; family UBA8438; genus JAJEEA01. The sequence goes on along the minus strand of CBDBMZ010000003.1, from coordinate 2,663,113 downwards.
GAGCGCCCTCGATGCCGGCAGGGCGGTCGATACCGCGAGGATGCAGCAGGCGACCAGGGGCGTACGCGTCGGGGGGCGGAACGGTAATGTCATAGGTGACATTTTGCCTCACGCCGCGTCAGTACCGGAACAGGTACGACAGCTTCGTGAAGAACGCCCGGTTGGTCTGCCGCAGGGCGGTGGTGGGGAACCGCACCTCGTCGATCAGGTTGCCCTGCCGGTAGTGGTCGTCGTAGCCGACGAAGAAGACGGTGCCGGCGTTGACACGATAGGTGAACAGCACGTTGGCGCCGAGGGTGCGGTTCAGCGAGTTGAACTCCATGATGTTGCGGAGGGCGAGGCGGTTGGTGAGCTGGTAGGTCGTGAACGTGCGCAGGATCTTGACGTCGAAGACCAGCTCCTCCGTCATCGGGTCGTGCAGGCGGCTGGTGATGAGGGTCAGGTCGGCGCTGAGCCGGCTCGTGGGGCGCAGGTTGGCGAACACCGTGGTGTTGACGGACCGGCCCAGGAACGGGTCGGTCTCGTGGTAGCGGATCTGGTCGCCCCAGTTGAGGAACCCCCCGAACGAGACCCGGCGGCTGGCGCTGGCCCCGCCCCCGATGAACGCCGAGCTCTTGCGGAAGTCGATGCCGCCGTAGCGCTCCATGTCGCGGTTGACATTGGCGACGGTGATGATGCCGTTGGCGAGGGTGGCCCGCACCCCCAGGCCGGACTGCTCGTCCTGCAGGATTCCCCCGAAGTCGTAGATGCGGCCGTAGCTCGCGTAGGGGCCCCAGTTGCTCACGAGGTTGTCGGGCCACCAGCGCCAAGCGGCGTTGGCCCGGGCCGTCCGCGTGTCCACCCGCTGCAGGAACCCGGTGTCGGTCCGGAAGTTCGGGTCGACGCTGTCGAACGACGCGCCATAGCTCAGGTTGCGGCCCTGGCGGTTGTAGGCGACGTGGGCGGTCGGCCCGGTACGCTCCGCCCCATCCTCGTCGCGGTGCTGCGACCCGGCGTAGAGCATCGTCAGCGACGACGTGCGGCCGAGGCGGAAGCGGCCGTCGACGGCGGCGACCCGGCTGTAGGCGTCGAGAAACTCTCGGCCGGTCGCCATGACCCCGAGCGACGACTCCGCGTAGAGGTCGTAGCGGGCCCGCCCTACGAACACCTGGGAGGTCTTGCCGACGGCGTCGATGGGCAGGTCGTCGCGCCGGCCCGGCGCCTCGTCGTTGGCGACCAGCACCCCGAGGGTGGTGTTGCCGACCTTGCCCGTGAGCTTCCCGCCGTAGCGCGGGTCGACGATGGTGCGGGTGTGCAGCAGGTTCACCTGCCCCGGCACCGTGAACACCTCCTGTCCTTCCAGGAAGAACGGCCGCAGCTCGGGGTAGAAGAGCGGGAACCGCTGGTTGACCTCGATCTGCGGCGTGTCCGACTCGATCTGCGAGAAGTCGGGGTTGTAGGTGAAGTCGGCGGTCAGGTTCGGGGTCACCCCGTACTTCACGTTCACCGCGCCCTCGGGATGGGTCGCCTCGTCGAACGCACCGGTCGCGGCGTCGAGCGACCCGATGCGGATGGCGGTGACCGTCGGCAGGATCTCGAGGTTGCGGCTCGTCGACAGGTTCGTGAGCCCGTCGAGCACGCCCATCTGGGTGAGGAAGCCGGCCAGCCCGCGGGAAACCGGGGACCACACGTCGGCCTCGTCCTTGCCGAAGATCGTCCGCACGATCTGGAAGCCCCACCGGTGGGGCTCGCCCGGGCGCCGTTCCGGATAGCGCAGGCTCTTGAACGGGATCGCCATCTCCGCCGTCCAGCCGTCGTCGACCAGTCGGGCCCCCGACTCGAAGAGGGCGTCCCAGGAGAGGTCGCCGGTGGGCGGCGCCCCGAGCGACGCCGCGAGGGCCGCGCTCATGCCCCCGCGGCCGCTGCCCGGCGACCGCCCGCCGCCGCCGGGCCGTCCCCCGCCGCCTCCGCCGCCTCCGCCGCCGCCGGGCATGCGCTCCGCGCTCGACTCGAGGAGGGAGTCGCCTTGCACGCCGTAGCCGTTCACCGAGAAGACGTAGGCGCGCTGCTGGTCGAGGAACGGGTCGAAGTAGAGGGCCACCGTGTCGTCGATGAACGTCTGGTCGCGGTCGGCCCGGTTGGCGCGGATCAGCCCGGGGTCGGAGTAGTGCGCGTGGACGCCGAAGTAGAGGTTGTCGTTGTCGTAGGCGACGTAGACCTCGGTGTCCTCGGTGGCGGGGGCGCCGTCGAGGGGGCGCTGCTGCACGAACTCGGCGATGCGCGTCGCGCGTTCCCACACCGGGTCGTCGAGGGTGCCGTCGATGCGGGGGGCGGTGGTGGTGCGTTCCGGGCGCACGCTGGGGCGGCCGGTGAGGATGCCGGCGGCGCTGGCGATGCCGAGCCCCGCGGTCCCGCCGGCCGGGCTCGGGACCGCGGCGCCGCCCGAGGCCCCGCCCGGGACGCCCCCTCGGGCCGGTTCCGGGTTCCGCCTTGCCGTTGCAGCCGTCGGCGCGGTCGCCGACGCGTCGCGGCCGGCGCCCGCACTCGGGGCCGGCGCAGTCTTCTCCCGCTCGGGACCGACGAGCGCACCCCCGATCGCCGCGGTCTCCGCCCATTCGTGTCCGGCGATTGCGCTCGGGACCGGTGCGGTCACCGCCGGCTCGCGTCGGGCGACTGCGCCTGGGGCTGCCGCGGCCTCCACCGGCCGGCGTGTTGAGGCCGGGGCGGAGAAGGGAAGAGGCGGCTCGTCGCGAGGGCCCGGCGGCACGACTGCCGCACGCCGGCCGCCGGCCGCCGGAAGCCGGGGCGGCTGGAGCGTCGCGGTGCGGAACCGTCCCGTGGACAGGCCGGCCGCGAGCTCGGCGGCAATGTGGTCCTGCAGCGCGAAGATCTCGTGCCGCTCGCCGTCGGCCCTTGCCGCGTGGACCACGACGGCCGAAGGCAGGTCGACGATCCGGGCGTTGATGCGGAGTCGCCGTCCGATCTGCTGGTAGCTGCCGGTGACCGCCCGGCGTGCGCCGAGCCGACGGTGCAGGCGCCCGAGGTCTCCGCCTGCGTCCTCGACGCTCACCGCCCCGCCGGTCATCGCGACCGGAAGCCCGACGGGGCCGACGACCGTCAGGCCCTGCGCGGCCAGCTCGGCCGTGAGGGTCTCGGCGATCCCGTCGCCCAGCCAGGCGTCCTCCGGGTCAGGCGAGAGGTTGGTGAACGGGAGCACCGCGATCGGCTCGGAGTCTCCGACCCGTGGCGGCGGTTGCGCGCGGACGCCGCCGGCGGTCAGCGACAGCAGGAGACAGGCGGCGAGAGCGCGTGCGGCGCGGGTCATTTGAGTTGTCGAGCTTCGGGGCGGACTGCGGAACCTTCGAACGTGACGACAAACAATCTATGGTAGTCCATCGGGGTTGCCGCGACCATCCGGGGTCTTTCCAATGAGAAGTGAGCCTGAAGGGGATTGACTTCAACGTGAGATGCGCCTGAGGTGGGCGGCGCCGATTCCGATGGCGACAACCCGCCGCGAGGGCTGCTGCCCCTGGTGATGTCCCCGACCGGCGCCGAGACCGATTTCCGGGGCGCATCGCCGGTCGAGCGCATCGAGGCTTGCGCCGGGGGCTGTTAGCATGTTCGGATCGTGCGCGACCGCGTTCGCGCTCTCATGAAAGGACGCCCTGATGCCCGCAGCCGCTTCGTCCGCCCGGGTCGCCGTCTTCCTCGCTCTCGCCGGTGCCGCCGTGCTCGCCGCCGCGCCCGCAACGGCGCAGCTGCGGCCGGGTCCCCCGGGGACCACCGAGGCGGTCCGCCTTTCCGAGCCGCGCATCGCCCCGCTGCCGGAGTCGCAGTGGACCGACGAGCACCGCGCGCGGGTGGACCGCTGGGCTTCCGATGTGCGCATCGGCAACGCGTTCCGAACGTTGCTGCACGTGCCCGAGCTCGTTGACGCGGTGATGCCGTTCCGCGTCTACATCACCCGCGAGACGACGATTCCCGCCCGGCACCGCGAGCTGCTGATCCTGCGCACGGCGTGGCTCACGCAGAACCGCCATCTGTGGGCCGACCATGCGCCGACGGCCCGGCTCGTCGGCCTCGCCGCCGAGGACGTGCGCCGGATCGCCGAGGGTCCGGACGCCCCGGGGTGGTCGCCCTTCGAGGCCGCGCTGCTGCGGCTCGCCGACGAGCTGTACCGCAACTCGTCGGTCCGCGACGCGGTGTGGGACGCCCTCGACGAGCGCTACGACCTGCTCGAGCTCGTCGACGCGGTGATGACCGTCAACCAGACCACCCTGCTGGCCATGCTGCTCAACTCGTTCGGCGTCCAGCCCGACGCCGACGCGCTCGCCCGCTGGCCGGCCGACGTGCCCCACCGGCTCGACGTGGCCGACCCCGAGCCGCCTCTGCGCGAGCCGCGGGTGGCGCCCCTCGAGGGACCGGGCATCCGGGTGGGCCGTACCTTCGGGCGCCATCCCCGGATGCAGGCGGCGCGGAGCGGGCAGTCGGGCTACGTGAACCGGGTCTCGCCGCTCACCCCGTACTTCCGCGAGCTGCTGATCCTGCGCATCGGCTGGAACTGCCAGGCCGTCTACGAGTGGGCGAAGCACGTGGGGAGCGTGGGCCGCGCCCGCGACCACGGCCTTGAGCCCGAGCGCATCGCCCTCGGGCGCGACGCCGGGTGGGACCCGTTCGAGCAGGCCCACGTGCGGGCCGCCGACGAGATCTACCGGGACGGTATCATTGCCGACGACACGTGGTCGGACCTGGCGTCGCGGTACGACACCCGCGAGATGATGAGCGTGGTGATGACGGTGGCCAACTACCGTCTGGTGTCGATGTCGCTGAACGCCCTGGGCGTGCAGCCGCAGGAGACCGACGAGCTGTTCCCGGCCGAGGCCGTCGCCGCCCTCGCCGAGCTGACGAGGTGACGGCAGCGACCGGGCGACCTTCGGTCGCGTTGGGGGCTGCGCTGGCGCGAAACTCCTGGCGCGCCGGCTACCATGTTTCGAGAATGTGACTGAGGTGACCATGAACCGCCGATCCGTTGACCGTCGCACGTTCCTGTCCGCGTTCGCCGCCGGAGCCGTGGGGGTGGCCGGCGCCGCGGCGCCGCTGCTCGCCCGGCAGCAGCCGAGCATTCCGCCCTATCAGCCGCGCGACTGGTCGGGGAACACGCCGCTCCCCTATCCCGACCCCGACATCATCGCCCTCGACCCCCGGTTCCGCCGGTACATCCTGTTCAACACCCCGATCCGGCGCCACTACACCGGTACCCTCTGGGCGGAGGGGCCGGCCTGGAACGGAGTGGGCCGGTACGTGGTCTGGAGCGACATCCCCAACAACCGCCAGATGCGCTGGATCGAGGACGACGGCCGCGTCACCGAGTTCCGCAACCCGTCGGGCTACAGCAACGGCAACACCTTCGACCACGAGGGCCGGCAGATCTCGTGCGAGCACGGCGGGCGCCGGGTCGCCCGCTACGAGCAGTCCGGCGAGGTGACGGTCATCGCCGACAGCTACGAGGGTAGGCCGCTGAACTCGCCCAACGACGTGGTGGTGCACCCCGACCGCAGCATCTGGTTCACCGACCCGCCCTACGGGGTGCGCGGCGACTACGAGGGCTTCCGGGCCGAGGCCGAGCTGCCGTTGTCCGTCTACCGGGTGGACGGACAGACCGGGGAGATCGCGCGGGTCACCGACGACATCGGGGCGCCGAACGGGATCTGCTTCTCGCCCGACTACGAGCGGCTGTACGTGGCCGACACCGGCAGCGGCCGGGAGATCCGGGTGTGGGACGTCGACGGAACCCGCCTCCGCAACGGCCGCCGGCACGTGCAGCTCACCATGCCCGGCGATCCGGACACGATATCGGGCGCCGACGGCATGCGCTGCGACATGGACGGGAACATCTGGGCCGGCGCCCGCCCCGGCGTGCAGATCGTGGCCCCGGACGGGGACACCATCGGCGTCATCCGGCTGCCCGAGGTCTGCGCGAACGTCTGCTTCGGCGGAGCGAAGCGCAACCGGCTGTTCATGACGGCCAGCCAGTCGCTCTACTCGGTTTACGTGGGGGTGCGCGGCGCGGGTATCGCCTAGCCGCAGACGCCCGGTCGAAGACGTGAGGAGGTTCGGGATGACAGTTCGTGCCTGGTTCGTCGCATGTGCAAGCGTCGTGGTGCTGTTCGGTGCGGAGGGGGCGTCGCACGCGCAGGTCGAGGAGCTGACGCCGGTCACCGACGCGGTGCTCCAGGACCCCGACCCCGCCGACTGGCTGAGCTGGCGGCGCACCCTCGACGGGTGGGGCTACAGCCCCCTCGACGAGATCGACCGCGGCAACGTCGGCGAGCTGCGGCTCGCGTGGTCGTGGGGCATGGAGCCCGGCGTCTCGCAGACGACGCCGCTCGTGCACGAGGGCATCCTCTACCTCGCCAACCCCGGGAACGTGGTGCAGGCCCTCGACGCCGGCAGCGGCGACTTCATCTGGGAGTACCGGCGCGAGATGGAGGAGGCGCGCCGGCCCGCCGCCCAGATGCGCAGCCTCGCGATCTACGAGGACCTCATCATCCTGAACACCGTCGACGCCCACGTCGTCGGGCTCGACGCCCGCACCGGCGAGGTGCGCTGGGAGACCCCGGTCATCCCCGAGGAGGAGGGCTACGGCTTCTCGAGCGGCCCGGTCATCGCGAACGGCGTCGTCGTGGCCGGCCTGCGGGGCTGCGAGCGGTTCCGCGAGGACACCTGCTACATCGTCGGCCTCGACGCCCGCACGGGCCAGGCGCTGTGGCGCACGTCGACCATCGCCCGGCCCGGCGAGCGCGGCGGCGACACCTGGGGCGACCTGCCCCTGCTCTTCCGCGCCGGCAGCGACGCGTGGATTCCCGGCAGCTACGACCCCGCGACCGGCCTCGTCTTCTACGGCACCGCCCAGGCCAAGCCGTGGTCGCGCGACGCCCGCGGCACCGACGGCGACGCCCTCTACAGCAACTCGACCCTCGCCCTCGACCCCGCCACCGGCGAGATGGCGTGGTACTTCCAGCACATCCCCGGCGACAGCCACGACATGGACGAGACGTTCGAGCGCATCCTGATCGACTACGACGGCAAGCAGTCGGTCTTCAGCATGGGCAAGCTCGCCATCCTCTGGGAGCTCGACCGGGCGAGCGGGGCGTTCACCAGCGCCGTCGACCTCGGCTACCAGAACCTGGCGGACGTCGACCCCGAGACGGGCGAGTTCACCTACCGCGAGGGCATGGTCTCCGGCGTGGGCGAGGAGCTCTTCTTCTGCCCGAGCACCGGCGGCTTCAAGAGCCTCCGGGCGATGGCCTACCACCCCGACACGACGGCGCTCTACATTCCCCTCAATCTCAACTGCGAGACCGCCGCGTTCGGCCCCGTCGAGCGCCGCCTCGGCGGCGGCGGCACCGGCGGCGTGCGGGGCCGGCTGAACCACTTCCACCCCGACGCGCCGGGGCTGATGGGCGAGTTCCAGGCCCTCGACATCCGCACCGGCGAGGCCCTCTGGAAGCACCGTCGCCGCGCCCCCTACAACACCGCCGCCCTGACCACCGCCGGCGGCCTCGTCTTCGTCGGCGACTGGGAGCGCTACGTCTTCGCCTACGACGCCGCGAGCGGCGAGCAGCTCTGGCAGAGCCGGCTCACCACGATGTCGAACGGCTACCCGATCACCTACGCGGTCGACGGCAAGCAGTACATCGCGTTCAGCGCCGGCGGTCCCCTCGGGGGATCGAGCTGGACGAGCATCCTCCCCAACGACCTGCTGCGGGAGATGCGGAATCCGCGGCAGGGCAACGCGCTGTTCGTGTTCGCATTGCCGTGAGGTATCGGCAACTCGACACGCGGCCGCTGCCAACCCGGTCGCTGGCGCGTTCGTCGCGAGTCGGAGGGCACACGACATGGTCGTGACTCGGATCGAGGCCCTCGGGTTTCGATCCCTGCGCTACGTCTCGCAACGGCTCGGGCCGTTCCATGTCCTCGTCGGACCGAACGCGAGCGGCAAGTCGGCGTTCCTTGACGTGCTGGCCTTTCTGGGCGATCTGCAGCGGGTCGGCGTCGCGCAGGCGATCATCGGCAACGCAACGCAGGATGTTCCGCTACGGGCGGTCGATCCGCAACACCTGACCTGGATGCGGCGCGGCTCGACATTCGAGCTGGCCGTGGAGGCGGCCATTCCCGATGACCTTCGGGAGCGCCTTAAGGACAGGCGCGCCGGCATCTGCCGCTACGAAGTTGCGATCGACGTGTCGCAGCCACTCCGGATCGCGACGGAGAGCTTGTGGCTGAAACCGGACGGCGGAGCCGCCGCCGAACGCGAGCGATCGGACTTCCCGGATCCGCCGGAGCCGCCGGCCCGGATTGTGACCGATCCGGCGCAGCGTGCGCCGACCGGCTGGAAGAGGATCGTCTCCCGGGGCAGCCCGCCCGAGCGCGTCACCTTCCGCGCCGAGACGTCGGCGCGGCCCATCACGTTCAGCCTGCCGGCCGACAGGCCCGCTCTCGCCACGCGACCCGGTGACGCGGAGGTCTTCCCGGTTGCGGACCGTTTCTGGCGGATGCTCGTTGCTGGCGTGGGGCGCATCGCGCCTTGGGGCGACGCCATGCGCCGCCCCGGTCCATCCAGCAACTCCGACTTCTATCGCCCCGACGCCTCGAACCTGCCGCACGTCATCGACGGCGTTGCCATCGAGACCCCCGAGCGCTACGCGGACTGGCTCTGCCATGTCCGCGAGGCGCTTCCCGATGTCGAGAACATCACGACCATCAAGCGTCCGGAAGACGGGCATCGCTATCTCGTGGTCCACTACCGCAACGGACTCGAAGCGCCGTCTTGGCTCGTCTCTGACGGCACGTTGCGGTTCCTCGCGCTCACGCTGCCCGCTTACCTGCCGTATCCCGAGGGCCCGTATCTCATTGAGGAGCCAGAGAACGGAATCCACCCCCGCAACGTCGAGACGCTGATGGATTCGCTCTCCTCCATCTACGGTGCCCAGATTCTCGTGGCGACCCACTCGCCGGCCGTCTTGCGCCAAATCAGGACCGACCAGTTGTTGTGCTTCGCCCGCAGCGACAAGGATGGCACCGACGTCGTGGCCGGCTCCGCCCATCCCCGCCTCCGCGACTGGCCCGGCGTCGTGGACCTCGGCCTGCTGCACGCGAGTGGAGTCCTCGGATGACAGACCTCGTCTGCGTCGTCGCTGACAGACAGATCGCGGCGACACTTGAGGAACTACTGCTTCGACGCCGGGCGCTCGGCATCCGACCGGTGGACGCCGAGATCCTCGTGCATCCGCACCACGACCCCGGCTGCTACGCCCGTCCCGCGGACCTCTTGCGCGGCTATCGGCAGGTCGCCGAGCACGCCTTGATCGTCCTGGACCATGCTTGGGAGGGCGTTCCCGCCGCGTCCGGGGCCGCGCTCGAAACGCTCATTGGCGAGAAGCTCGAAGAGGCGGGAATGGCCGACTGGGCCGCCCCGGTCGTCATCGAGCCCGAGTTGGAGACGTGGGTCTTCAGCCCTTCGCCCCACGTCCCGGACGTGCTCGGCTGGAGGCCGTCCTGGGTCCCCATCCGCGAGGCTCTCGAAGAACGGAATCTGTGGGCGGCCAAGGACGCGAAGCCCACCAATCCGAAGGCGGCTGTCGAGTACATTCTGAGGCGGACGGGGAAGAGCCGTTCGGCGTCCCTCTTCCGCAGGCTCGCGCGCAAGGTGAACACGGGGGGCTGCCGGGACCGCGCCTTTCTGCGGGTCAAGAACTTGCTGCAAGGCTGGTTCCCCCCTGTCTCGCCGAGTGGTGGCGGCCGGCCGAATGGTCCTTCCGCCACGGAGAACCCACGACGTGGACTATGAGACCAGGACCCAAGAGAACTCGTCGAAGTCGCCCTCCCGCTCGACGACATCAACGCCGCCAGCGCCCGCGAGAAGGCGATCCGCCACGGGCATCCGAGCACGCTGCACCTGTGGTGGACGACGTCGAGAACGGTGTGAACGAGAGCGTTGGGCGCATCGTCAGCGAGAACTGCCGGACGCTCAAGTTCCAGTCGCACGGATTCGACGAAGAGTGAGGCGAGCACGAGCCCATCGTGGAGTGTCTCTCACCTGGCCGCATGGGCCTGGTGAGCCTCATAGCCTGGATTATTCGTGAGGGGTGGAGAATCAGTCACCGACGTGGCCTGCTTGACCGCGAGCGGGGCCTCTTGGGCGCCGCGCCGGACGCGGCAGGAGGCTGGAGTGGTCCTTCGCGGCGCCGGGCGGTTGCGGAGGCCAAGTGGAGGGAAGGCTCTGCCGGGACGGGCGGTGCCGCCTGGGGACGGAGACGTGCGCCGGGGCCCCGCGCGGGCTCTGACTAAACCGCGCGGGCGCCGAGCGCCACCGCAATGCGCCGCCACGCGTGGAGATGAGGCGTCGCCCGGGGTAGATGCAGGACGATGCGGCGCGTCGAGCCCACGACATGCGCTCCCAGCTTCAGCAGCCGGTCGCGCAGCCACGTCACCTGGGTGCGGGCACAACCGGTGCGCGCCGCCCGCAGTCGCAGTTCCTGCATGAGTACGTAGGCCGCCGCGGTCAGCAACACGCGCAACTGGTTCGCCAGGAACTTGCAGCAGCTCGTGCGGTCGATCTGCAGGCCGTCCAGCAGCTCCTTGATCCGATTCTCGATGTCCCCGCGTGCGCAGTACACCCACTCGTAGACGAAGCGCGAGCTCGCCAAGAGATTCGTCACGACGAAGCGCGGATTGTCCCGCGGCTCGCAGCCCTTGAGCCGGACCACTTCCGCCTTGATCACGACCCGGCGTTCGCGGCCCCAGGTGCCGGCCGCGTAGCAGGTGTCGGTATAGACGTGCTCGGTTCGGCCGCTGGCCTCGCTCTGCGCGCGGGCCACCGCCATCGCGGATTCGGCATGCCGCTGCAACACCGCGTTCTTGCCCATCGCGACCACGTAGTCGAGCCCCGGTTCGGCATCCAGGAAATCGAGGAGCTCGGGGGTCGCGAAGCCCCCGTCGAGTCGGACGAGAAACGGCGCCGACGGAAACGCCGCCCGCAGCATCGGCAGCAGCCGACACAGTAAGCTCACGGTCCCGGTGGCCGCCACCGCTCTGCCCGGCCGCAGCACCGCCGCGCACAGATACTGCTCCTTCTCGTCGTTGAAAGTCAGGAACGCGAGCAGCGGCAGGTAGCACCAACTGTCGTAGTGCCCGTTGAAGAACGTGAGCTGTTGCGCGCCATGCGTCCGGTCGTCGGTCGGGTCCAGATCGATGGTGATCCGCCACACCCGCCGGTGCAGGCGGCGCCGATGCCGCTCGATCACGCACGCCGCCAACTCCCGGGCCATGCGGTAGAGCGCGCCGCGGCTCGCGCCGTTCTCGAACCGCGAAATCGTCGGCTGCGACGCCAGGGGCGCGCCGGCCACGGGGTCTCGCCCGAGCAGCAGCTTGTGGATGGGGTCCTCGGCCAAGTGGTCGGCGTCGTTGCCGTCGGGATGACCGCACGCGATGCCGAAGATCCGCTGTCCGATCAGCTCCCCGAGAGTGTGCCGAATCTTCTCCGGCGCGCGCTTGTCGGCGAGACACCTGGCAAACGCCTTGACGAGACCGTACACGCGCTCGGCTGCCTTGAGCAGAACACCGCCGCCGTCGGAACTCGCCTGCTCGCGGTCGAACGTCGCGACGACGGGCTTGTCGAAGAGGTCCGGGAACAGGACAGTCTGTGATATCTTGTCAGGTGTCACGCAGGGGTCTCCGTTGTGGCTAAACGCTTGTGGGCACAAGGTTTATACCACGCGGAGGCTCCTGTGTCTCCCCCAGACTCACCATCTTCACGAATAATCCAGGATAGACAGCGCGAGCGAGCCTCGTCAACATCTCTTCGTGAGTCCCCCAAGCCTCCGCGGTCAACTTGAAGTGGATTGCCGCGCCCGTATCTGCCAACGGGTCGCGATTGTACGGCCACGTGGCGTGCGGGATTGCCGTGACCGGCTGCTCGAACTCGCTCAGGCACAGAGCCTTGGCGCAGGGCTGGAAGAGAATCCAGACTTCTCCTGGCTTCCAGAGATCGATGCGCGCAAAGGACTGCTTCTGCAGCTTGATGCCGAGTCCACCGACTCCCGGGCGCATCCTGGCATCCGGCCAGTTTGCGCGGAACATGTCTCGCACAGTGCCGAACAGTTCCGAGACGCCATACTCGTCCACACGCTCGTCCAACCGGGCTTTCCTCTCCGCCGCGCTCACGTACCGGCTCCCCGAGCGTGACTCCGCGGCTGTCACTCCCTCTACATGCACGTGTCTGGCGAATAGCGTCTTCCCCCCGTATGCGAAGCCGTGGAAGGTGATGAGCGTGATATCCATGCCGCTGTTGTTGGCGAGGAAGTCCACCATTCGCTCTGCTCTCTCGTCGATGCCCAGGCCGACCAGGAACATGCGCAGCGGCCTCAACGAAGTCAATTCCTGCTCGCCGAACTGCTGTCCGTACCATTCCTCCAGATCCTCGATCTCGTCGATGCCGCGCTCGCCCGATTCCCTGGTCAGCAGGCCGGCCAGCTCGGACAGGTCCATGGCCTCGAGGTCGGCCGCGTAGTCGAGCACCTGCGCCACGGCCTCGCGGGTGAGTGCGCCGCGCTTCAATTCGAACAGCGAGAGCCTGCCGTATCTGTCGACTCCCAGCAGATCGAGGGGCCCGCCCGCCGTGGGGGTCTGCCTGCCGACCAGCTTGAGGCCCGGCATCAGAAGGTCGGGGTTCGCGACGAGAGTATCCTCGAGGAGGGACTCCGCTTCCATCTGCCGTTGGGACTCCAACTCCACGACCGAGGACGCGTCGTCAAGCGCCCAGATCTTGAGTTCATCCATCCACCACCTCCTCCGCCCAAGCGGTGTGCCGTCGTCCGCGCCCTTGCCGTCCCGGCGCCGCCGAAGAGCATGGCGCCCGCGTGCGCGCTTGTCGCACAAGCGCCCACACCGGCGAGCCACTATCACCCTTGCGTTCGCTACTCAGCGCCCGCTGCCCGGCGATTCTACGCCAGGCGGTCTGGATGTCCGGGGGGCCATCTGCCGCCACACCGCGGGAGGCGGCCACGGGCCGTTCCGCGCTCCGCTCGCGCACTCGCAGTCGAGGTGCCCCGCGGCTTCCGAGCCAGCGCCCGTTGTGGCGCGGCCGCTCCCTCACTCGGGGGCGGGGCCATGAGACCATCGACCGTGAGCCGGTTCCGGCCGCTCGTGCGCATTCACGATGGGAGGTACGACCATGCGAATCGCTCTCGTGCTGACGGCGCTGGCCCTCGCGGCGCATCCGGCGCCGGCGCAGTCGCGGGAGGCCCAGTTGGCGACGGGGCTGGGCCTGGCGTCCTTGGGCGCCTACGCCGCGTTCGCCGACGGGGACTGCAGCCGGCACCGCTTCACGGTCCTGCAGAACGGGCGGTGCGAGTGGCGCACCCTCGGCGGCAAGTGGGTCGGGATGCCGCCCGACCGGCCCCGGCGGCAGATGGTCGCGGGGCTCACCGTCGCCGGCGTCGGCGGGCTCATCGCGAGCGGCGCGTGGGAATCACGAGCCGTCGACGCGCTCGCCACGGCTGGTGCGGGGTTCATGCTGCTGACCGTGGCGCGCAACGAGAACTACCTGCCGGGCACCATCCACGTCGAGGGCGACGATGGCCGCTGGTTCACGGACTGCCCGCACGGGAGCATAGGGCTCATCGGGGCCGTGTACGACCCGTCCGACCCTCATGGCGGGTACGACCTGCCCGAGTGCAGGCACACGTCGTTCAACCGGCTGAACGCGACGTGGGCCGGCGTCGCCGCGCTCGGGCTGGCCGCCGGCCGCTGGCTGTGGCGGGACGAGCCGGCGGTGAATATCGAGGTCCGGCCAGGCGCGGTCGGGGTCAGCAAGACCGTCGAGTTCTGAGAGGGGGACGCATTGATTGCCCGGACCGCACTCATCGGCGTGGTGCTCCTGGTGGCAGGGGTCGCGAGCGGCCAGACCCGGTTCGAGCTCGCCGTGGGCGCCCAGTACGGCCTGCAGCAGGAGCCGGCGTTCGTCCCCGGCTGGGTGGTGGCGGGCGGCTTCGAGATCGATGGGCAGGAGTTCGTGGTGGAAGCCGCTTGGGATCGGTTCGTGAGGACGCAGGAGGTGTACGGCAGGTTCGACCCGTTCGACGAGTACCCGGGGATGGAGACCGTCGACCTCCGCTACCTGACGATGGCCGCGGGCGTCAGGGGCGGCCTGGACTCCGAGAAGCGCTTCTCGCCCTTCTACCAGGTGCTCGTCGGCGGGTTCACGTCGCGGTTCAGGACCGACTACGACTGGACCGGCATCGACGTGGAGGCGGAGAACCGCAACTGCGGCGGGTTCGTCGGGGACCGGCTGCTGTCTCCGTGCTACAACCTGCCGTACGAGGAATACGACGAGCGGCGCAGCCATGCGTTCCTCATGCAGCCCGGGGTGGGCCTGGACGTGCGCGTCGCCGGCCGGGTCAAGGCCCGTCTGGCAACCGACCTGCTCGCCCTCGCGCACCGCGACTGGGGCATGGTCTCCATACCTCGAATGTCGCTCCGAATCGTCGCCGCGTTCTGACGGCCTGAAGGCTCGCCGTGATTACTGCCGCCTGAGCCTGCGAGGGGTGCCGTTCCGTTGGCGGAGCGGAGGTTACGGCGTGGGAGCCGCCGGTCCGGCTCGTGGACGAGCAGCGGCGGGATTCCCATCGGCTCCGGTTCACGAAGCGGCGCGACTGACCGGCCGTTTCGTCCCGTTCCAGGTGTGCCTCGAGAATCCGCTGCCCGATCCGTTTCAGGAAGCGGCGCGACTGACCGGCCGTTTCGTCTGGTGCCGGCAGCCCATCGATAGCCGTCACCGAATGAGGTAGATGCCGACGACCGGCCACTCGTCGGACTCCGCCATCGCCGTGACTCGCTCGCGGGCGTTGGGCCGCAGCTCGTAGACGCCGTCGAACTCGAACACGAAGTAGTCGCCGGGCGGGGCGTCGGGTATCGTAGTCAGGCGTTGCGTGCTGCTCAGCGTGCGGGACTCGAGGGCGCCGAGCAGGGCCAGCCGCTCTTCCATGTTGTTGTGAAACTCCTCGGCCGTCACGCCCTCCCGGAAGAAGCTCCCGGTAGCAGCGTAGGCTCCCGAGAAGTCTCCCGCGTCGATCAGCGAAAGCCAGGCGTCGACGGACTGCCGCGCCGCGTCCTCGTCCGACCGCATGTCGACCCCGGGCGTCACCGGAGTCGTCGGCGCTGTCGGGCTGCCGCCATCGTCGCCGCATGCCGCGAACCCGGCTGCCGCAACGGTGAGAAGCACCGCCGCGCACGTCCTGTGGGATTTCATCTGCTCGCCTCCGTTCGGGTCAGCTTGCTGCCGGCATGCCCCCGGCCATCAGGCCGCCGAGCACTCGGATCAGCAGGAACTTCGTCGCCACCTCCCCCGCGATGACCGCCGCCACGAAGATCGCCACGCCTCGGACGCCCCGCTGGTTGCAGGAAACGGCAAACGCCTTCCACATCAGCCAGACCATCCAGATCACGCAGGCGCTGCCGAGCAGCTCCGCGACGAGAGTCGCCATCGTCAGCGTCACTATCCGGCCGTCGGCCGCGGCGGCGGCCAGCTCTGCGTTGCCGTCGCGAACCGGCGCCGGCACGCACGCCAGGGCGGCGAGCAACAGCGGGACGCGCGCCAGCGCCTGCGTGCCGACGACGTCGACGAGGCGGACGGTTCGCGGCGCGACGAGGAGCGCGACCAGGGCAAGGAACACTGAAATCACGGACCAGTTCACGAGGCCCTCGACCACAGGGACCCAGAACGACACGCGGTAGCCGGGGTGGAAGTCGAGCAGTCCGTCGAAGTGCACATCGCCGGCGGCCGCCACCAGCCCGCTCACGACGATGACGCTCAACCCGATCGCCAGCGCCTGCTCTCCGCCGATTCGGACGAACGGATTGAACAACCACCGGGCGGCGGTCATTCCTCGCGCGAGCCCTGCGTTAGTCGTTTCCTGTTGCATCGGAGTCACCCCCTCCACCGGCGGCGTCGACACCGGCCGGATCGTCGGCCGCCTCGTTCGCCAGCGCCTCGACATTCGCGCCAAGGCGCGCGATCAGTTCATCGAGCCTGTTCCGGACGGTCGGATACGACACGCCGTAGAGCTTGGCCATTTCCTTCAGGCTGCCGCTGCGCAGGATGAAGGCAAGCGCGAACTGCTGGTCCTCGCTGCCGAGCCTCGCCAGCGCGGGCAGCGGGAAGTCGCCGTGCACCGCGGTCCCGCAGGCGGGGCACTCGAGCTGCGCCACCCGCAGGTCGCCGCTGCAGCTTGGGCACGAGGCCGGAAGCCGTCCTCGGCGAGGCATGTGCCATTGTGGCACGAGTCAAAATTTTATTCAATTCTTGTTCAATAAAATTTACATTCACTATTATATGCATGATCCCCTACGCGCTCTGGCGCCCGTCTGGGCGGTGTCCTGTACGGGTTGTATGTGGACGAGCGCCTCGTTTCGGGCTTACTCTTTCTAGCTGCGACGGGTTGGCGGCCCGCCCGGGATTCCTCGGCTGCCGGTCTCGGCGGCCGCGCGAGGCTGACCGGCGACGGTCGCTTCGGACGGATCCGTCGCCTGCCGCCGGCCGGCGTCGGGGACGAAGCGGCGGGAGGCGTGTTCCTGCAGTGCGTACCTTCGAGTTGACCAGCGAGTCGATGCTGCCCCGGCCGCCGGCCGAGGTGTTCCCGTTCTTCGCGGACGCCCGCAACCTGGAGCGGCTGACCCCGTCGTGGCTCCGCTTCGCGGTGCTGACGCCGGGGACGATCGAGATGCGGCCGGGCGCGACCATCGACTACCGGCTGCGCCTGCGCGGCGTGCCCATCCGTTGGCGGAGCGAGATCACGGCGTGGGAGCCGCCGTTCCGGTTCGTGGACGAGCAGCGGCGGGGTCCCTACCGGCTCTGGGTCCACGAGCACCGCTTCGAGGAGCGCGAGGAGCGGACGCTGGCGAGCGACCACGTGCGCTACGCGGTATGGGGAGGGCCCATGGTCGACCGCCTGCTGGTCCGGCCCGACCTCGAGCGCGTCTTCCGGTATCGCCGCACGGTGCTTCGGGAGATCTTCGAGTCCGGCTGATTCTCCAACCCGCTCGCCCGCCGAGCGGGCGCGACGACGGCTGGCTCCGCCGCACAGGCTTCCTCCCTGGGAACGGTGCTACGATGGGAATGCCCGTGGCCGCGACCCGGCAGGACCGGAACAACCATGCAAACGGATCGGATTGAGCGGATAGAGCGGCGCACCGAGCGCCTCGAACGTCGCGTCGACCGGATCGAGCAGGTCCTGCCGACGCTCGTAACCAAGGCGGATCTCGAGGCGACGGAAGCGCGGATGCGCACGCACATCGACGGCTCCGTCAGGAAGTCGGAGGAGCGGATGCGCACGCACGTCGACGACGTCGAGCAGGGGTTGCGCACGCACATCGCCAGCTCCATCCGGGAGTCGGAGGAGCGAACGCGCACGCACATCGCCAGCTCCATCCAGGAGTCGGAGAAGCGGATGCGCACGCACATCGTCAGCTCCATCCGGGAGTCGGAGGAGCGAACGCGGAGGCACTTCGACGTCGTGGCCGAGAGTCTTCGTCACGACATCCGGATCGTGGCCGAAGCGGTCGTCACGGGCTCGGAGCGGGGGCGGTAGTCCTCGGGGTCGCGGGGATGCAGGCGCGGAAGCCGGTCGTCGTCGATCAGGCGGCCCTCGACTGGGAGGGCTGGGACGACCCGGCCGTTGCCGCCCGGAGCGCGGTGCGGTGGAAGCTGCTCGTCAGCGGCGATCGCGGCCCGAGCGCGGGGTTCGTCAGCGGGGTGGGGGAGGTCGCGCCGGGCGGAATGCTGCTGCGGCACCACCACGAGCCCGAGGAGACGTACTACGTCGTCAGCGGCCGGGGCTACGTCGAGATAGACGGCGTCCGAACGGATGTCGGTCCGGGAACGGCGGTCTTCATCCCATCCAACGCCTGGCACGCCCTGCATTGCACCGGCGCCGAGCCGCTGGTCTTCGTGTTCACGTTCGCGCGCGATCGCTTCGCGGACGTGGAGTACCACTTCGACGAGTAACGGCGGCTCGCGTGGGAGACGGCCGGGGTGGCCCGGCGGGCCGCGGCAGCCGCGGCCAGCCGGGCTCTGGACTACAGGCTGAACCCGCGCTCGTCGTGCAGGGCGAGGTCGAGGCCTTCCGACTCCTCCTCGGCCGTGACGCGCAGCCCCATCGTGGCGTCGAGCGCCTTGGCGAGGATGAACGTGAGCACGCCCGAGTAGACGATGGTGGCGGCGGCGCCGATGAACTGCAGGCCGAGCTGCGACCCGATGCCGTTGTCGAGCCCCGAGCCCCCGAACGCCTCGGCCGCGAACACCCCGGTCAGGATGGCGCCGATGAAGCCGCCCACCCCGTGGACCCCGAAGACGTCGAGCGAGTCGTCGTAGCCCATCTTGCGCTTGAGGCTGCTCGCCGCCCAGTAGCAGATCACGCCCGACGCCAGCCCGATGGCGAGGGCGCCGACCGGCCCCACGAAGCCCGAGGCCGGGGTGATGGCGACGAGGCCGGCGACGGCCCCGGTGGCGATGCCGAGCACGCTCGGCTTGCCGTGGATCATCCACTCGGTGGTCATCCACGCGAGGGCCGCGGTGGCGGTGGCGATGTGGGTCACGGTCATCGCCATGCCCGCCACGCCGTCCGCCGCGAGCTGGCTGCCGGCGTTGAACCCGAACCAGCCGACCCACAGCATCGAGGCGCCGACCACGGTCAGGACGAGGCTGTTCGGCGCCATCGGGGTCGTCGGATAGCCCTGCCGCTTGCCGAGCACGATGCAGAGCACGAGGGCGGCGATGCCCGCGTTGATGTGGACGACGGTGCCGCCGGCGAAGTCGAGGACCCCCATCTCGCCGAGCCAGCCGCCGCCCCAGACCCAGTGGGCGACCGGCGCGTAGACCACCGTGACCCAGAGGGCCATGAACAGCAGCATGGCCGAGAACTTCATGCGCTCGGCGAATGCGCCGACGATGAGGGCCGGCGTGATGATGGCGAACGTGAGCTGGAACATCTGGAACACCGACTCGGGGATGGTGCCCGAGACCGTGTCTACGCCGATGCCCGACAGGAAGAAGTTGCCGACCCCGACGAACGCGTTGAGGCCGCCGCCGTCGCCGAAGGCGAGGCCGTACCCGTAGACGGTCCAGATCAACGTCACCAGGCAGGTGATGACGAAGCACTGCATCATCACCGACAGGACGTTCTTGGCCCGAACGAGGCCCGCGTAAAAGAGCGAGAGCCCGGGGATGGTCATGAACAGGACGAGCACGGCCGAGGTGAGCATCCACGCGGTGTCGCCGGAGCTCAGCTCGTCCTGGGCCCAGGCCGCGCGGGGGAGGGTGACGGCGAAGGCGCCGGCCAAGGCGACGAAGAACGCTCTCGACTTGAGGGTCATGCGTATCCTCCTTACTCCAGACACGATCAGAGACGCGGGAATCCGTTCGACGCTGCGTCCGTGCCGCCTCGGGCGCCACGGCTGTCCCGTGACGGGTCCGGCGGCGCGGGGCTGCGACCCGGGCTGCTAGAGCGCGTTGGATCCCACCTCGCCGGTCCGGATGCGGACCGCCTGCTCCATGTCGGCCACGAAGATCTTGCCGTCGCCGATCTGGCCCGTCCGCGCGGAGGTCTTGATGGCGTCCACGACCGCGTCGAGGCGGTCGTCGGCCACGACGATCTCGAGCTTGACCTTGGGCACGAAGTCCACCGAGTACTCGGCCCCCCGGTAGATCTCGGTGTGGCCCTTCTGTCGGCCGAAACCCTTGACCTCGGTCGTGGTCATGCCGGCGACGCCGAGACGCGAGAGCGTGTCACGAACCTCGTCCAGCATGTGCGGCTTGATGATTGCGGTCACCTGCTTCATTGCTGCGGCTCCTTCCTCGGCCTGTGTCGCGAGTCCCGCTCGCGCCACGCGCACTCCACCGTCGATGCCCACCGGTGGGGCGCCACTATATCAGGAGATCGCGCGGATCATCAGGAGCTCACGCGGATCGGGAGCGGAGATCGGGCGGCTGGAGTGGCCGACGTCGGGAGATCGCGGAGACTGGGAGCGGATGGCGAGAGGGTCGAGCGGTCGATCGCGGCTGCGATCGCAACGGAGCGCCGGCGGGCGCCGGGCCGGTCTGCGAGCCGTCGCCGCAAGGCCGCGGTCGCTCTCGACGGCGCCGCGGTTGCCGCGGGGCCGCATCGCCCTTCGGCTGCCGCCGTCGCCGTCCACGGTGCCGCCCTTGCTCGTCCAGGAGTCTGCACCGTAGAACGGTGCAGACTCCTGGCAGGGTTGGTTGGGCGCCCAGCGGAGCCGAAGGCGACGATGGGCGGGCTACGACGCCGCCGTCGCCGTGTACGGCGCTGCCTCGGCGGTCCTCGCCGCCCGGACCCCGCCCGCCACCACCGCGCCTTCGGTCAGGGGCGGCGCCTCGGGTGCGAACGCCGGCTCTTCCTGGCCGAACATCCGCCGCATCGTCCGCTGGACGTCGTCGAGGATGAGATACGCCGTCGGCACCAGGATCAGCGTGATGAAGGTCGCGAACAGCACGCCGAAGGCCAGCGAGACGGCCATCGGCACCAGGAACGCCGCCTGCATGCTGCGCTCGAGCATCAGCGGCGCGAGCCCGAAGAACGTCGTGAGCGACGTGAGGAGGATGGGGCGGAACCGGTTGCTCCCCGCCTCGCGGATCGCGAGCTGGAGGCCCGCCGACTCGAAGGCCTGCCGGTCTCGCGGCTGGCCGCCCGCCTGCCGTACCTTGTCGCCCACGTCGGCGTGCACCTTCCGCGCGCGGTTGATGAAGTCGACCATCACGAGGCTGTCGTTCACGACGACCCCGGTCAGGGCGACGAGGCCGAACATCGACATCATGGTGACGTCGAGGCGCATCACCATGTGGCCCCAGATGGCCCCGACGAGGCCGAAGGGGATGGCCGCCATGATGATGAGCGGCTGCACGTACGAGCGCAGCGGCACCGCGAGGAGCGCGAAGATCATGAGGACGGCGAGGAAGAACCCCCACTGCAGCCCGCCCACTGCCTCGACCTGCTCGGCCTGGGCGCCCTCGAACGTGTAGAACACGCCGGGGTAGCCTGCGAGGACCTCGGGCAGGATGCGCGCCTGCAGATCGGTAATGACCGCGCCGGACGACGTGACCGCGGGGTCGACGGAGGCGGTGACGTTCACGGCCCGGTTGCGGTCGACCCGCTTGATCGACGCGAAGCCGCGTCCCGGCTCGACCTGGGCGACCTGGCTGAACGGCACCTCGCCGCCGTTCGGGGTGCGGATGCGCATGTTCTCGAGGTTGCCCAGCGACCGGCGGTCGTCCCGGGGGTAGCGCACCATGACCCGGATGTCGTCGCGCCCGCGCTGGATGCGCTGGGCCTCCTCGCCGTAGAACGCCTGCCGCACCTGGCGCCCGAGGTCCTGCAGGGTCAGGCCGAGGGTCTCCGCCGCCGGCTTGATGCCGAGCTGCATCTCCACCTTGCCGGCCCGGAACGAGTCGGAGATCTCGTAGACCCCGGCGTACCCCGCGAGCCGGCGCTTGACCTCCTCGGCGGCCGCGCGCAGCTGCTCGACGTCGGGTCCCGCGAGCTGCACGTCGACGTCGTCGCCGGGGGTCATCATCGACATGTCGAAGTTGACCTCCACCGCCTCCGGGATGGGGTCGGTGGCCTCGCGCCACATCAGGCCGAGCTGCTCGCTCGTGTACGACCGCGTCTCGGCCGGGGCGAGCTCGACCGTCACCTCGCCGAGGTTCGCGGCGCTGGCCACCTCCATCGGACCCATCGGCCCGCCGCCGCGCGACATCATCGGCTGGTCGCCGACCGCCGCCGACACGTGGCGGAAGTAGTCCATGCCGGTTTCCTGCTGCAGCCGGGCGCGGAGCCGTACCGCCCCCTCCTCGAGCTTCTCGACCGCCCGCGACGTCTGCTCGACCGGCGTGCCCTGCGGCATCGTGAGCGACGCCGCCATGAAGTCGGCCTCGATCGAGGGGAAGAAGTGGAAGTTGGTCCACCCGCCGAGCACCATGCCCCCGGTCACGATAAGGGTCGAGAGCCCGACCGAGGCCGTGACGTAGCGCCAGCGCAGGGCGGTCTCGAGCAGCGGCTGATAGACGGTCCGGACGAAGTTCTTGAGCCCGTTGGCGAAGAACTGCTGGAACCGGTGCCAGCCGCCGGACGACCGGCGCTCGCGCATGTGGGCGAGGTGGGCGGGCAGGATGCCGAGCGACTCGATCAGCGAGAAGAGCAGGCAGGGGATGACGACGAGGGGGATGACCCGGAAGATCTTCCCCATCATGCCGGGCACGAACATCAGCGGCATGAACGCCGCCACCGTCGTCAGCACCGCGAAGGTCACCGGCTTGGCGATCTCCCGCGCCCCCTCGATGGAGCCCCGCAGGGCCTCGCCGTGGTTCTCCTGGTGCCGGAAGATGTTCTCGCCCACGATGATCGCGTCGTCGACGACGATGCCCAGCACGAGGATGAACGCGAACAGGGAGATGACGTTGGCCGAGACGTCGAACGTCGGCATCAGCGCGATCGCCCCGAGGAACGAGATGGGGATGCCGAGGCTGACCCAGAACGCGAGCCGGAACTGGAGGAAGAGGGCGAGCACGATGAAGACGAGCACGAACCCGGTGGCGCCGTTGCGCAGCATCAGGGTCAGCCGGTCGGCCAGGATCTCGGCCTGGTCCTGCCAGATGGTCAGCGAGATGCCCTGGGGGACCTGCGTCCGCATGTCCTCGACGTAGCGGTTCACCGCCGCCGCGATGTCGAGGGCGCTCTGGTCGCCGGTGCGGAACACCGACACCATCACCGTCGTGTCGCTGTCGAAGCGGGCCTCCTGGTCCGTCTCCGCGAAGCCGTCGACGACGTTCGCGACGTCGCCGAGCCTGAGGCGCGTGCCGTCGGCGCGGGTCCACAGCACGAGGCTCTCGTACTCGTCGCCGCGGTAGGCCTGGCCGATGGTGCGCAGGAGGATCTCGCCGCCGTCGGTGCGGACGGAGCCGCCGGGGAGGTCGAGCGACGAGCGGCGGACCGCGTCGGCGACCTGGTCGAAGGTCATGCCGTGCCGCCGCAGGGCCGTCTCCGAGACCTCGATGGAGATCTCGTAGGGCGGGGCGCTGACGATGTCGACCTGGGTGATCTCGGGGAGGACGGTCAGCTCGTCGCGCACCTGCTCGGCGATGGCCTTGAGGGTGAAGACATCGGTGGCGCCGGAGATGGCGATGTCGGTGACCTGGTTCCGCGCGATCAGCTCGCGGATGATGGGCTCCTCGGTCTCGATGGGGAAGGTGGTGATGGCGTCGACCTGGTTCTTGATCTCGTCGACGACGCGCCGGGCGTCGGCGCCGAGCTCGAGCTCGACCATGACCGAGGCGCTGCCCTCGGACGCCGTCGACTGGATCTCCTTGATGCCGTCGACGCCCTGAATCGCCTCCTCGATGCGGAGGATGACCCCCGACTCGACCTCCTCCGGGGCGGCCCCGAGATAGGGGACGTTGATGCTGA
Organism: Vicinamibacterales bacterium; assembly: GCA_965207615.1. Taxonomy (GTDB): domain Bacteria; phylum Acidobacteriota; class Vicinamibacteria; order Vicinamibacterales; family UBA8438; genus JAJEEA01. Next base: position 2,639,600 of record CBDBMZ010000003.1, on the reverse strand, counting down.
CCCGGTCGAGCTCGATCTCGGGGAAGACCTCTTCCTTGACCGCCCGGGTGGCGATCAGGCCGCTCATGATGATGAAGATCATCATCAGGTTCGCGGCGACCGGATTGCGAGCGAACCAGGCGATCCCGCCCTTCATGACTGCTTCCCTTTCCGTGATCCCGTCTCGGAGCCGTGGATGCGAATGCGGACCGTGCGGCGCCCACGCATGAGCGTGGCAGGCTCGACTCGGGCTCCGTACTCCAGCGCAACGCGCCCGCCGCCGGGATTCGGGGCGGAGCGAACCTTCACCAATAGTAGTAGACGACACGGCCGCGCCGTTTATTCCATCGCCCGGCCGCCGCGCCCCGTCTCGCAGCGACTCCGATCCCGGCGCTCCGCCGTCATGGACGACGCGGCCGCGCCGCTTGTTCCATCGTCCGCTCGTCACGCCCTGGCGCACGGGCGTCTCGCGGCCCTCGGGCGCTCCGGCTTCTTGCCGGCGCTCTCCGGGCGCGGTGCGACGCGCGACCGCCGCCGGCTCCTGGTGTCCTGTCCCCGAAGTTCATGAATCCCGGAAATCGCGAAGAAGCCCAGTGAAATGGGCTCGTAAACACGCCGGAATCATTGCGCGAACCATGGTGACAGGACACTAGACGCGGTAGTAGTCCCCCTGCCAGTCGGTGACGAGCTTCTTGATGGGGGTCGCCGCGGTGATGTTCTCGTCGAGCACCTTGCGGGCGAGGTCGGGCAGCTCGGCGTCGCCGGCGAACCGGAGGCCGACCATCTGGGTCGGCGTGAACTCGTTTATGCGGCCCTGCAGGTCCTCGGGCAGCAGCTCGCGCATGCGCAGGCGCATCTCGAGGCGGATCACGCGGTCCTGCGCCTTCAGGGCGAAGCCCCTTGCGTACAGGAAGACGATGATCAGGGCGAGGGCCACCAGCACGTCCAGCAGGGCGGGGAACGACGGGACGCGGAGGCTCCAGACCGCCCAGACGAGGTTCACGAGCAGGATCGGGCCGGCGACGTAGTGGTAGACGGGCACGAAACGGACGTGGTTGTCGAAGTTCTGCTTCTGGTCGGGCATCGGTGAGCCTCCTGGGAGTCGCGAGCGGTAGTCCAACCCAGTATCATAGTGCCTGTGCCGGCATGACCGGCATCGGAGGGAAGACGCATGAGCGAGCTCGCGTCGAAGCAGTGCGTGCCCTGCCGGGGCGGCGTGCCGCCCCTCGCCGGCGAGGATCTGGCGGGGTACCAGCGGCAACTGGGCGGGGGCTGGGAGGTGGTCGACGGCCATCACCTCGAGAAGACCTACCGCTTCGGGGACTTCCGCCAGGCCCTCGACTTCACGGTGCGGGTCGGCGAGATGGCCGAGGAGCAGGGCCATCACCCCGACATCGTGCTCGCCTGGGGCCGGGCCACCGTCACCATCTGGACGCACAAGATCGACGGCCTGACGGAGAGCGACTTCGTCTTCGCGGCCAAGACGGACCGGCTGGAGTCGGTCTGACCGCCGGGCAGCAGGGGGGCTCCCGCCGCGGAGGCGGACCCCGGCCCGGTGGTTGCGGCGGCCGACCCGGCAATCGTCGCCCTCGGCGCCGCCTGGCGCCCAACCTGCCCTGCGGGGTCTGCGCGTCTTCCGGAGGCGGCGCCGCTCTACGGCGCAGACTCCCGCGGCGTCGGGTCCGTCCACGCGACGGGGTCGCCGACGCTGATGCGGCCGTCGTCGAGCACCTCGGCGAACACGCCCCCTCGCCACTCGGGGTCGAGGGCGGCGCGCAGGCCCGGCTCGGCCTCGTCCATCCGGTCGCACGGGCGGGTCTCGCCGCGCACCCGCAGCCGGCAGCCGCCCACCCGAAGAACGCGGTCACGGGTGCGGGCGAGGGTGATGCCGCTCACGAGGAGGTTGGCGCGCCGCTCCCCGGGGTCGACCGCCGTCCCGAGCGCCTCGACGACGCGGTCCCAGTCGGCGGCCGCGATGATCGTGATCTGGCGCCAGCCTCCCTGATTGGCGTTGTCGACGATGCCGGCGCCGCGCCGGAGTTCGGCGCCGCCCGCGGGGTCCATCGGGCCGCGGTGGAACCGTTTGATCCAGATCCGTTCGAGTCGTCCCATTCGCTCGCCCCCTTCCTGTCGGTCGGCGCCCTTCCGCGGTGCTTGCCGTCGGCGGTCGACCCGAAGCAGGCTCTGGATGCGGCGCCGCCCTGCGGCGCGGGCTCCTGGTGCGGCGCCGCCGGCGCCGCCCTGCGGCGCGGGCTCCTAGTGTAGGATCATGGGTTGATGAATAAGGAGAACAGCACCGCTGAGACCAGGGCCGCCCAGGCCAGGACCGCGCTCGACGCCTGGGTGCGCGAGATCGTCGAGTGGCACTTCGACCCCGACACCGGGTGCCCGTTCTGGCTCGACTGGGCGCGCGACGCGGGGTGGGACCCGCGCCGCGAGGTCCACGGGTTCGACGACCTCGCCAAGTTCCCCCACTTCGAGGACGAGAAGCTGCGGGGCGGGCCCGTCCGCCGCTGGGTGCCCAGGGCCTACGCCGACCGGCCCACGTTCGTGTTCGAGACCGGCGGCACCACCGGCATCCCCAAGAGCCGGGTGGCTCAGGAGGATTTCCGCATCGACTACGAGCTCTTCTCCGAGACCCTGCCCGACGAGCATTTCCCGAAGGGCAGCAACTGGCTCATGCTGGGGCCGAGTGGTCCCCGGCGCCTGCGGCTCGCGGTCGAGCACCTCGCCCAGCACCGGGGCGGCATCTGCTTCTGCGTCGACCTCGATCCGCGGTGGGTCATCAAGCTCATCAAGAAGGGCTGGATGGAGCACCTGAAGGCCTACCAGGACCACGTCATCGACCAGGCGATCACGGTATTGTCGGCCGGGCACGACATCAGGTGCCTGTTCTCCACCCCCAAGCTGCTCGAGGCCCTCGCCAACCGCCTCGAGGCCGACGGGTCGTGCCTGAAGGACACCGGCATCACCGGCATCTTCGCCGGCGGCACCGAGTTCACGCCGCAGTGGAACCGCTTCGCCCACGAGGAGCTGCTCGACGGCATCTACATGACGCCGACCTACGGCAACACCCTGATGGGGCTCGCCGGCAGTCCCCCGAGCGGCCCCGAGAACGGCTACAAGATCACCTACTACGCGCCGCAGCCGCGGGCCGTGCTGCAGGTCGTGGACCCCGACGACGCGGACCGGGTGGTCGGGTACGGCGAGACGGGCCGGGTGATGCTGACGACGCTGACGAAGGAGTTCTTCGTGCCGCGTTTCCAGGAGCGGGACGAGGGCGAGCGCGAGCCGCCGTGCGAGCAGTACCCGTGGGACGGGGTGAGCGGGGTGCGCCCGTTCAGCCGGTTGGCGTCGGCGACTACGGTGGGAGTGTACTAGGGGTCTGCGCCGTGGAGCGGCGCGGCTCCTGGATGGTTGATTCGGCGGCGGTGCCGCAAGGCGGCGGTGCAGCCGCGAGGCGGAGATTGGCGGGCTAGCGTGATCCACTTTCCGATTCTGCGTTGGGGACAGGAGTACAAGAGCCTCGAGCTGGCCAAGGTCGAGCACTTCCTGACCGGCGAGGCGGTGGCCGAGGTCAGCCAGGCCAACCCCGGCATCGTCGCCCGGGACCTGCGCAAGGGGGCGAGCCGCGCGCGCGAGGCGCTGCGCGAGATTCCGTGCGCGGAGCTGCTGGCGATGGTCAAGAAGGGCGGCGAGCTCTTCAAGTCGGCGGACCTGCCGCTCGGCGACGGGGTGCAGACCCCCGACGACTTCGTGCGCCAGCAGTCGGCCACGACGGGGCTCCCCGAGCACCTGTGCCGCATGAACATGGGCAAGCTCGAGTACGTGCTGACCCACCTCGACGACGTCCTGCGCTCGCTGACCCGGCGCCTCGACTACGACATCCTCACCCGCGGCTACGGGGAGGAGGACGGGGTGATGCGCAGCTACCAGGCGACGACGCCGGTGCTCGGCATGGTGCTGCCGTCGAACTCGCCCGGCGTGCACAGCCTGTGGCTGCCGATCATCCCCCTGCAGATCGGGCTGGTGCTGAAGCCGGGCCCGCAGGAGCCCTGGACCCCGTGGCGGATGGCCCAGGCGTTCTTCCAGGCGGGGGTGCCGCGCGAGGCGATCGCGCTCTACCCGGGCCTCGGCGAGGTCGGCGCGGCGGTGCTGAACAACTCGCCCCGGAGCCTCATCTTCGGGGGCACCGCCACCGTCGAGCAGTACGCCGCGAACCCCGGCGTCCAGGTGCACGGGCCCGGGTTCAGCAAGATCCTCATCGGCGACGACGTGGTCGACGACTGGGAGCGGCATCTCGACCTGATGGTCGAGAGCGTGGCCATCAACAGCGGGCGGGGCTGCATCAACTGCTCGGGCATCTGGGCGTCGCGGCACACTCGCGAGATCGCCGAGGCGGTGGCCGAGCGCATCGGACCCATCGGCCCCCTGCCCCCCGACGACCCCAAGGCCGAGCTCGCCGCCTTCACGGTGCCGGGACAGGCGCCGGCGATCTCCGCCGACATCGACAACGCCCTGAAGGAGGACGGGGTCGAGGAGGTGTCGGCGCGCCACCAGGACGGCGGGCGCCTCGTCTCGATGGAGCGCTGCGACTACCTGCGCCCCACCGTCGTGCACTGCGGCTCGCCGGACGCCGCGATGGCCAAGAAGGAGTACATGTACCCCTTCGTCACCGTCGTCGAGTGCCCGCAGGACAAGATGATCGGGGCGATAGGGACGACCCTCGTGGCGACCGGCCTCACCGAGGACCCGGCCTTCTCGCGGGCCCTGCTCGACGCCCGCAACATCGACCGGCTCAACCTCGGCCCCGTGCCCACGACGCGGCTGAACTGGCTGCAGCCGCACGAGGGGAACATCGTCGACTTCCTGTTCCGCCCCAGGGCGTTCCAGCAGGCGTCGTGAGTACTCTGACGGTGGCCCGGGAGCCTGCGCCGCAGACGGCGCGGACACCGGAGGGTTGGTCGGGCTCCAGGCGGAGGAGAGTCTTGCCGGCGCGAAGCTCCTGCGGCGACGGTTGGCGGGCCGGGACCGGGCTGGCGGAGGAATCCTCGACTCGATCGGGCGATCAGTTGTGAAGACCGGGTGCGTTGATGTGAGACTTCAGTTGAATGCTGATCTCGTCGACACGGCCGTTCAGTCGCGTGAACTGGTACGCGTTCCACAAACCCGCCACCGCAGCGACCACGCCGCCGGCGGCGGCACACGTCAGCAGGACCATCTCCATCGTTGCGTCAAGTTTAACACACCACCAGGGTGGAGGTCGCAGTGCTCGAAGTCACCAGCCTCGCGAAGTCGTATCCGACGCCGCGAGGCGCCCTCGACATTCTCTCCGGGGTCGATTTCGCGCTGAGACCCGGTGAGGCGGCCTCCATCGTGGGGCCGTCCGGCAGCGGGAAGAGCACCCTGCTCTACATCCTGGGCGCCCTCGAGCCGCCCACCGCGGGTACCGTCACCCTGGGCGGCGTCGACCCGTTCGCTCTCGCGTCGGCCGAGCTCGCCGCGTTTCGCAATCGCCGCGTCGGCTTCGTCTTCCAGGACCACCTGTTGCTGCCGCAGTGCACGGTGCTCGAGAACGTGCTGGTCCCGACCCTGGTGGGGGTCGCGGTGGACGGGGCGGGGGACCGCGCTCGCGAGCTGCTGGGGCGGGCGGGCCTCGCCGATCGACTCGACCACCGTCCCGCCGAGCTGTCCGGGGGAGAGCGCCAGCGCGTCGCCCTCGCCCGCGCCCTGATCCGCCGCCCGCCGCTGCTGCTGTGCGACGAGCCCACCGGCAACCTCGACCGCGCCGCCGGCGAGGTCGTGGCCGACATGCTCTTCGACCTGCACGGGGGACAGGAGACGGTGCTGGTGGTGGTGACCCACAACGTCGAGCTGGCGGCGCGATGTCCAATCCGGTACCGTCTGGAGGGCCTGGGTCTGAAGCGGGTGGAGAGCGGGCAGGTGCGGGCGAACGGAGGCGCCGAACGCGCGAACGGAGTCGGGGAGCGCGCGGCCGGCGACACGGGGCGGGTCGGTGACGACAGGCCCGCGGACGGCGGCGGGGAGCGTAAGGACGGCAGCGAGAAGAGCCCGGCGACCGGCGGCGATTGAGGACGGTTATCGTCCAAGGAGCTGCCAACTGCGCCCAGCGGCAAACTCCTGTTCTGCGGGGCGAAGCGCTCGACACGTGGCAAGGCGACTCCCTTCAGCGGCCTGAGACGCGGACGGCGACGACAGGGGGCGCCGGAGGCGACGGGACGCACGTGGCCGGCGACGAAGCGTGCGTGAACGGCGGCGAGACGACGGGGAGCGAAGGACCATGACCTCCATCACCCTGCTGCTGCGGAGCCTGACCCATTTCTGGCGCATCAACCTCGCGGTGGTCGCCGGGGTCGGGGTGGCGGTGTCGGTGCTCGCGGGGGCGTTCCTGGTGGGGACGTCGGTCCGCGCGAGCCTGCGCGACCTCGCCCTGCAGCGGCTCGGGGAGGTGGACCAGGTGGTGACGGCGGGGGCCTTCTTTCGCGAGGCGCTCGCCGGCGAGATGCTGGCTGCCGACGCCCTGGCCGGGGACGGCGCCGATGCAGCCTCCGTGGCGGCGTCGACGGCGGCAGCGCCGCCCGCGGCCGTGCCCATGATCGCGCTCGAGGGGTTCGCCACCCACCAGGAGAGCGGCAGCCGCGCCGGGGGCATCCAGGTCTACGGCGTGGACGACCGGTTCTGGGCGTTCAACCGGCCCGACCGCGGGCTTGGCAGCGGGACCGACGGCGGGCTAGACGGCGCTGCCCCCGGGGGCGGGCGCGGGCCCGAGCCCGGCGAGGTGCTGGTGAGCGGCGGCCTCGCCCGCGAGCTCGGCGCCGCGGCCGAGGACACGCTGCTCGTGCGGGTCCAGAAGCCCTCGGCCATTCCCGTCAGCTCGCTCCACGGGCGCCGCGACGACCTCGGGCGCACGATGCGGCTGAGCATCCGCGAGGTCCTCGCCCCGGCCGACCTCGGAGAGTTCTCGTTCCGGCCCCAGCAGGGGTTCTCGCGCGCCGTGTTCGTGAATCTCGAGCGCATGCAGCGCGACCTCGAGCTCGAACGCGAGGCCAACACCCTGCTGCTCGCCGGGGTCGGGGCGGGGTCGCCGGCGGTGGCCCGCATCGAGGCGGCGCTGCGGGCCACCACGCAGCTCACGGACCTCGGTCTGCGGGTGCGGGCGCTTCCGGGGCCGGGCGCCCTGGCGGTGGAGTCGACGGCGGGGCTGCTGAACGACGAGGTCGTCGCCGCCGCACGCGCCGCGACGGCGGCCGGGGACATGGCCGAGCAGCCCGTTCTGACCTATCTGGCCAACGAGATCCGGCGGGGCGAGCGGGTCACGCCGTACTCGCTGGTGACCGCGCTGGATCTCGCGTCGCTGGGCGTCGCAGCGCCGGGAGACTCGGCGCCCGTCGCGGGTGCGCCGCTCAGCCCCGACCCCGGCGGCGCCGACGCGGCTCGCGGACGAGTCGCACCGTCCGCCGCGGGGTCGCCGACGGCCCCTGTCGTCGACGGTGAGCCGATGGCCCCTGCCGTCGAGGGCGAGTCGACCGCCCCTGCCGTCGAGGGCGAGCCGGCCGAAGAAGCACCCCCGATCTGGCTGAACACCTGGACCGCCGACGACCTCGAGGCGGCGCCCGGCGACACGGTGACGCTGCAGTACTACCTGTGGGAGGAGGCGGGCGCGCTGGTCACCGACGCCGCCGATTTCCGGGTGGCCGGCGTGGTGCCGATGGAGGGGCTTGCGGTCGACCGGGACCTCGCGCCGGAGTACCCCGGCATCACCGAGGCCACCGACCTGTCCGACTGGGACCCGCCGTTCCCCATCGACCTCGGCCTCGTGCGCCCGAAGGACGAGGACTACTGGGACGAGTACCGCACCGCGTCGAAGGGCTTCATCGCCCTCGAGGACGGCCAGCGGCTCTGGGGGTCGCGGTGGGGACAGGTGACCTCGTTGCGGGTCGTCCCCCCGGACGGGGTCTCTGACCTCGCGGCGGCGGCGTTCCGCGATGCGATTCGGTCGCGGCTCGACCCCCTGGCGGCCGGGTTCGTCGTGTATCCGGCCCGCGACCTCGCCCTCGAGGCGTCGGCGGGGGTGACCGACTTCGGCGAGTACTTCACCTACTTCAGCTTCTTCCTCGTGGTGTCCGCCCTGCTGCTCGCGAGCCTCTTCTTCCGGCTCGGGGTCGAGCAGCGCCTGCGCGAGATCGGCGCCCTGCGCGCCCTCGGCTTCGACGAGCGGAGCGTGCGGCGGCTCTTCTGGGCCGAGGCGGGGGCCCTCGCCCTCGCCGGAGGGCTCGTCGGGGCGGCCGGCGCGGTGGGCTATGCCGAGCTGATCATGTGGGGCCTGCGCACGTGGTGGGTCGACGCGGTGGGCACCACCCTGCTCGTGCTGCACGTTTCTCCGTTCGCCCTCGTCGCGGGCATCGGCGGCGGCATGATCGCCGCGGTCGTGTCCATCGCCTGGAGCCTGCGCATGGTCGCCCGGGCGACGCCCCGCGCCCTCATCCACGGGGTGCTGCCTTCGACCGGAGCCGTGTCGCGCGGCAACGGCGGCGAGGACGCGCCGCCGTCTCGCGCCGCCGCCTTCGCGCGCCACGCCCCCGCCGTCCTCGGGCTGCTCGGGGCGGCGGCGCTGGCCCTGACCCTGGCCGGCGCCGTCGGCGACACCGCCGGCTTCTTCGGGGCGGGCATGCTGCTGCTGGCGTCGCTGCTCACCCTGTCGTGGTCGTGGCTGGGCCGGCAGGCGCCGGCCGGCGTGGCGGCGCCGTCGACGTGGACGGTGTCGCGGGTCGGGCTGCGCAACACGACGGCCCGGCCCGGCCGGTCGGTCCTGTGCATCACCCTCATCGCCTTCGCGTCGTTCATCATCGTGGCCGTCGACGCGTTCCATCTCGAGGGCGGGGGAGACGTCGGCGGCCCGTCCTCGGGCACCGGCGGCTACCCGCTGCTGGCCGAGTCGCTGCTGCCCATCGTGCGCGACCTCGGCTCCGAGGCCGAACGGGAAGAGCTGGGCGTGTCGTCGTTCGACGACGAGATCTTCGCGGACGTGTCCTACGCGCGGTTCCGCCTGCGGCCGGGCGAGGACGCGAGCTGCCTCAACCTCTACCAGGCGAAGGACCCGCGGGTGCTCGCGCCCGAGGCGGCGTTCCTGCCGGAGGGGCGCTTCCGGTTCGGGGCGACGCTGGCCGAGACCGACGAGGAGGCCGCCAACCCCTGGCTGCTGCTGAACCGCGTCTTCGACGACGGGGCGGTCCCCGCCGTGGCCGACGCGACGTCGCTGGCCTACGCGCTGCACCTGTCGGTGGGCGACGACTTCGTGCTCAACCGGGAGAGCGACAACCCGGTCCGGCTGCGCATTGTCGCCGCCCTCTCCGACAGCATCTTCCAGCGCGAGCTGATCGTCGGCGAGGCGGCGTTCCTGCGCCTGTTCCCCGAGCACGACGGGTATCGGTTCTTTCTCGTCGACGCGCCGGCCGACCGGACCGCGGAGGCCACCGCGGCCCTCGAGGACCGGCTCTCCGACTACGGGTTCGACGTCACCTCGACCCCCGAGCGCCTCGCCGCCTTCCACCGCGTCAACAACACCTACCTGGCCACGTTCCAGACCCTCGGGGCCCTCGGCCTCCTGCTGGGGACGCTGGGGCTTGGGGCGGTGCTGTTGCGCAACGTGCTGGAGCGGCGGCGCGAGCTGGCCCTGCTGCGCGCCGTCGGCTACGACACGCGGCACGTCTCGCTGATGGTGCTGGTCGAGAACGGCCTGCTCCTGTTCGGCGGCCTCGCGATCGGGACGGTGTGCGCGGTGGTGGCGATAGCCCCCGCGTGGATCGAGCGGGGCGGCCAGTTCCCGGTCGTGGGGCTGGGCGGGATGCTGCTCGCGGTGGCCGCGGCCGGCCTCGCCTCGTCCCTGGCCGCCACCGCCGCCGCGGTCCGGTCGCCGCTGCTGGCGTCGTTGCGCTCGGAGTAGGACGGAAACGGTGGGGGGAGCCCACCGGGGAGGCAATGGGCGGTCCGGCGCGGCTTGGCCGGGACGCCCGGAGAAAAACGTCATGAGGACAGTTCGATATCTGGCGGCATTGGGAACGCTCGTCGCGATGGCCGCGCCGGCCGGCGCCCAGACCCGGCTGTTGCGGTTTCCCGACGTGCACGGCGACCGCGTCGTGTTCGTCTACGCGGGAGATCTGTGGACGGCGTCGTCCGCGGGCGGCACCGCGGTGCGGGTGACTGCCCATCCGGGGCTGGAGATATTCCCGAAGTTCTCGCCCGACGGGCAATGGATCGCGTTCACCGGGCAGTACGACGGTGACGAGCAGGTCTACGTCGTTCCCGCCTCCGGCGGCGTACCCCGGCAGTTGACCTGGTATCCGGCGCGCGGGCCGCTGGCGCCGCGCTGGGGCTACGACAACCAGGTCTACGACTGGACCCCGGACGGCCGGTCGGTGCTGTTCCGGTCGTTGCGCTACAGCACCGACCTGTCGGACAGCCGCCTTTTCCTCGCCTCGATCGACGGGGGGCTCCCCGTGCCGCTGCCGATGCCCGAGTCGGGCGCGGGCGACCTCTCCCCGGACGGCTCGCGGGTGGTGTACTCGCCGCTCTTCCGCGACTTCCGGACCTGGAAGCGCTACGAGGGGGGCTGGGCGCAGGAGCTGTACGTGTTCGACCGGGAGACCCACGACGTCGAGCGGGTCACCGACCATCCGCGCGCCGACCGCGACCCGATGTGGATCGGCGACGCCATCTACTTCACGTCCGACCGCGACGGCACCCTGAACTTGTACAGGTTCGACGTCGGCAACGGCCAGACCACGCAGCTCACCGACAGCACGCAGTGGGACGTGCGGTGGCCCGGCGACGACGGCGCGAACCAGATCGTCTACGAGATGAACGGCGAGCTGCACCTCTTTGCCATCGACAGCGGCGGGTCGCGGCCGATCCCCATCTGGGTGCCGGACGACGGGGTGGCGGCGCGGCCGGCGCGGGTGTCGGCGGCGGGGCAGATCGAGGACTTCGAGCTGAGCCCCAAGGGCGAGCGCGCCCTGTTCGTGGCCCGCGGCGACGTCTTCACGGCGCCGATCGAGAACGGCCCGACCCGCAACCTCACGCGGAGCTCGGACGCCCACGACAAGTGGGCGCGCTGGTCGCCCGACGGCTCGCGCATCGCCTTCGTCTCGGACCGCGACGGCGAGGACGAGATCTACGTCGTGTCCCAGGACGGCAGCGGCCCCCCCGAGCAGTTGACGGACGGCGGCGAGGCGATGCGCTACGCGCCGGCGTGGTCGCCCGACGGGGAGAGCCTGGCGTTCAGCGACAAGGACGGCCGGCTCTACGTCCTCGACGTCGAGTCGCGGGAGACGACGCTGGTCGCCGACGCGGCGAACGGGCAGCTCCAGGACCACGTGTGGTCGCCGCGGGGCGGCTACCTCGCGTTCTCGCTGACCGACGACACCGGCTTCAGCTCGATCCACGTCTGGGAGCGGGCCGGCGGGGAGCAGCGCCAGGTGACGAGCGACCTGTTCCACGAGTGGAACCCGGCCTGGGACCCCGACGGCGAGTTCCTCTACTACCTGTCGGACCGCTCGTTCACGCCCCAGCTCGGGTCGTTCGAGTGGAACTATCTCGTCGACCGCGAGACCGGCATCTACGCGCTCGCCCTGCGGAAGGACGTGCCCCATCCGCTGCCGCCGGAGAGCGACGAGGTGACGGTGGAGGAGGACGATGAGGACGCCGATGACGAGGACGGCGGTGACGACGCGTCGGAGGACGGCGGCGACGAAGGACCGATCTCCATCGACTTCGACGGCCTCGCGCGGCGGGTGGTGCGGTTGCCCGTCGAGTTCGACAACTACGTGGGGTTGAGCGCCGGCAACGACCGGGTGTTCTTCTTCCGCACCGGCGCCCAGTTCTACGGGCGCGGCGGCGACGTGCCGACCGAGGTCCGCACGTTCTCGTTCGAGGACCGGGAGACCGAGACGCTGGCCGCGGCCGGGGGCTACGCGGTCTCGGGCGACCGCGAGAAGGTGCTCATCGCCACCGGGGGGCGGTTCGAGCTGCACAACGCGTCGGGCGCCGGCGACCCGCAGACCGTCTCGACGAGCGGGCTGATGGTGGACCGGGTGCCGGCCGAGGAGTGGGAGCAGATCTTCGACGAGGTGTGGCGGCGCTTCCGCGACTTCTTCTACGTCGACAACATGCACGGCTACGACTGGGAGGCCCTGCGCGAGCAGTACCGCCCCTGGCTCGAGCACGTCGCCCACCGGTCGGACCTGAACTACGTGATCGGCGAGATGGTGGCGGAGCTGAGCGTCAGCCACGCCTACATCGCGGGCGGCGACTGGGAGACCCCGGACCGGCCCCCCGTCGCCCTGCCGGGGGCGGTGTTCGAGCTCGACCGCGACGCCGGGCGCTACCGGCTGGCCGAGATCTTCGAGGGGCACAACGAGGAGCCGCGCTACCGGGCGCCGCTGACCGAGGTCGGGGTGGACGCCGGCGTCGGCGACTACGTGCTGGCCATCGACGGCGAGGAGCTCGCGGGCGGCGACAACCCCTACCGCCTGCTGCGGCACAAGGCGGACCGCCCGGTGCGGCTGACCCTGAGCGCGGCGCCGGCGTTCCCCGCCGCCGAGGGGGCCGCCCGCGAGGTCACCCTCCGGCCCATCACGAGCGAGACCAACCTGCGCTATCTCGACGAGGTGACCGCGAACCGCATGAAGGTGGACGAGGCGACGGACGGGCGGGTCGGCTACCTGCACATCCCCGACATGGGGGTGGCCGGCATCCAGGAGTTCATCAAGTACTTCTACGGCCAGATCCGCAAGGACGGGCTCATCATCGACGTGCGCGGCAACGGGGGCGGCAACGTGTCGGCGATGCTCATCCAGCGCCTGAGCCGCGAGCTCCTCGGCACCGGCTTCTCCCGCACCGTGGAGAACACCGAGACCTATCCCACGACGGTGTTCACCGGCCACCTCGTGTGCATCCTCGACGAGGACTCGGCCTCGGACGGCGACATTTTCCCCGCCCGCTTCAAGGAGGCGGGCCTCGGGCCGCTCATCGGCAAGCGCTCGTGGGGCGGCGTCATCGGCATCACCAACCGGGGGCCCCTCATCGACGGGGGCTCGGTCAACGTGCCCGAGTTCGGTACCGCCGGCCGCGACGGGAGCTGGGTGATAGAGGGGTACGGCGTCGAACCCGACATCGAGGTCGAGAACGACCCGAAGTCGGTCATCGCGGGCGGCGACCCCCAGCTCGAGCGGGCCATCGCGGAGATCACCCGGATGATTCGGGAGGATCCCCGGCCGCTGCCCACGCGGCCCGCCCCGCCGGTGAAGACGCCGTGACCGCGGTCACGGGCTCTTTTCCCGCGCCCCTCTCCACAGATGGGATTCCCGCGCCGCGGGCGCGGGTCTCCCCGGTGCGCCACGAGACTCACGGCGTGGTGCGTCTCGATGAGTACCACTGGCTGCGGGAGCGCGGCGACCCCGAGGTCACCGCCCATCTCGAGGCCGAGAACGCCTACACGCAAGCGGTGATGGCCCCGACCGAGGCGCTGCAGGAGACCCTGTTTGCCGAGATCAAGGGCCGCATCCGGCAGACCGACATGTCGGTGCCCTGCCGCGAGGGCGCGTACCTCTACTACACGCGATACGAGGACGGGCGGGAGTACCCCATCCACTGCCGGCGGCCGGTCGATGCATCACCACCGGTTGACACGCCGGCAGGGCCTGACGTGCCGACAGCGGATGACGCGGCAGCAGCGGTCGAGGCAAGGGGGGCGGCTGATGGGCGGGCGGCGGTTCATGCGCCCACGGCGCTTGATACGGCGGCGGCAAGTGACGCACCTGCGGCGGTTGACGGGCCGGCGGCGATCCGCGCGCGGGCGGCAGTCACTCCGTCCGCCGCGGCGGACGCGCCGGCGGTGGCCGACGCCCGGGCGGCGGTCGACGAGGAACAGGTCCTGCTCGACGTCAACGCCCTCGCCGAGGGCCGCGACTTCTTTCAGGTGTCCGCTCTCGCGGTCAGCCCCGACGGGCGCCTGCTCGCCTATGCGATCGATGTCGAGGGGCGGCGCATCCACACCATCCGCGTGAAGGACCTGGCCGCCGGAGCCCTGCTCGACGACGAGCTGGCGGGGGTGACGAGCAACCTCGTCTGGGCCAACGACAACCGCACCCTCTTCTACACGCGCCAGCATCCCGAGACGCTGCGCTGGCACCAGGTCTGGCGGCACGCGCTGGGGACCCCCCAGGCCGAGGACGTCCTCGTCTACGAGGAGGCGGACGAGACGTTCAACTGCGAGGTGGGCAGGACCCGGTCGAAGCGCTACCTGCTGATCGCGTCGGCGCAGACGGTGTCCACCGAGTACCGGCTCCTCGACGCCGACCGGCCCGACGGCGCGTTCGAGGTGTTCTGGCCCCGCGCGCGCGACCACGAGTACGACGTCGACCACTATCGCGACCGGTTCTACGTCCGCACCAACCACCGCGCCCGCAACTTCCGGTTGATGGAGACCGGGGCCGCCGCGACCCAGCCCGAGGGGTGGGTCGAGGTGGTGCCGCACCGCGACGACGTGCTCCTCGAGTCGTTCACGCTCTTTCGCGGCCACCTCGTGCTGCAGGAGCGATGCAACGGCCTCACCCGTCTCCACGTGCGCCCGTGGTCGGGGGACGGCGCGCACGACATCGCCTTCGACGAGCCGGTCTACGAGGTGCACGTGTCGGTCAACCGCGAGGCCGGCACCCGCCTGCTGCGGTTCGGGTACGAGTCGCTGACCACGCCGCGGTCCGTCTACGACTACGACATGGAGGCCCGGTCGCGCACCCTGCTGAAGCGCCAGGACGTGCTGGGCGGGTTCGACCCGGGGGACTATGCGGCCGAGCGCGTGTTCGCGGCCGCCCCGGACGGGCGGCAGGTTCCGATCTCCCTGGTCGCACGGGCCGGCGCCCCCCGCGACCGGACGAGTCCGCTGCTGCTGTACGGCTACGGGGCCTACGGCATCTCCATGGACCCCACGTTCAACTCGGCGCGGCTGAGCCTGCTCGACCGCGGCTTCCGGTTCGCGATCGCGCATGTGCGCGGGGGGCAGGAGCTCGGCCGGCCCTGGTACGACGACGGCCGGCTGGGCCGCAAGCGGAACACGTTCACCGACTTCATCGCCTGCGCCGAGCACCTCGTCCGCGAGGGGTACACGCGGCCCGAGCGCCTCTACGCCATGGGCGGCAGCGCCGGCGGGCTGCTAGTGGGCGCGGTCCTCAACATGCGTCCCGATCTGTTCGCCGGCGCGGTGGCCCAGGTCCCGTTCGTCGACGTGCTGACGACCATGCTCGACGACAGCATCCCGTTGACCACCGGCGAGTACGACGAGTGGGGCAATCCTCACGAGCGGCCCGCGTTCGACGACATCCTCGCCTACTCGCCCTACGACAACGTCGCCGCCCGCGACTATCCCGCCCTGCTCGTCCTCGCCGGCCTCCACGACTCGCAGGTGCAGTACTGGGAGCCCGCGAAGTGGGTCGCGAAGCTGCGGGCCCTGAAGACCGACGCCCGCCCGCTGCTCCTCAAGACCAACCTGGACGCGGGCCACGGCGGCGTCTCCGGCCGCTACCGCCGTTACCGGGAGACGGCGTTGCAGTACGGGTTCCTGCTTCGCGAGGCGGGCGTGGCGTAGCCCGGGACCCGTCGCCCGCGGCTCCGATTGCCGCGGACGCCCGCCCACCAGTTGCGTCGTTCCAGGGCGCCGACCGCCGGGCGGTTGCCAGCGCCGCCGCCACCGGCTACATTGAAGGCGGAAATAGCGGGCCTGAGGGTCGCCATCTTCATGTTCGGCCCGCTGATTCTGGGTCTCTTGATCAAGCTGGTGTTCTTCCCGTAGCGCCGCCTGGGTACTCCATCGGCTCCGTTCCCTTCTCGTACAGCTCGGCGACGGTCTACCGGTCTTCGCGGCCGTGCCAGACCCGTATCACGACCACGGTGTCGTCGTGGATGCGGTAACGCAGGACGTAGGCGCCCGCGCCGAAGGGGATCACGAGCTCCCTGCGGCCGGTGCCGTCCGCGAGGGGCCGGCCGATTTCGGGCGAGTCGAGGAGCCGATCGGCGCCGGCGCGAATCGCGCGAGCGGCGCGCCCGGCGGCGGCCGGGTCCTTGTCGAGCAGGAAGTCGTAGAGTCGCTTGACGTCATCCAGGGCCGGTTCGAGCCAGCGGACGGTCATGCATCACCGGTCCGTCGGTCGGCTTCGACGGCGAGCTCGTCGAGCCAAGCCGTGACAGTCTCGTGCGGAACCGCATGCCCGGTCTCGACGTAACGCTCCCAGCGGGCCAGGTCCTCGGCCCTTTCCCGTTCGTAGCGCTCTTCGACCTCGAGATACCGCGCCACGGCCTCCTTCACCATCCAGTGAGTCGCGCGTTGCTTCGCCTGGCCGAGTTTCTTGAGGCGGGCGCGGGTCTCGTCGTCCAGCTTGACGCCTACGGTCGTTGTTGCCACGGTTGCCCTCCACAGGTTGCAATAGCAACAACTTATCACAACTCGTCGGCGGGCATTGCGGAAGGCCGTGCCCGCATTCTCTCGGGCCCGCGAGCGAACGGCTCCGGCCGGCGCCCGGAATGAGTCATAATTCCCGGGATGGGGGCTCGACTCGACCCGGGTGCCGGGTTCGGCTAAGGATGGTTGGCGGGAAAGGGGATCCGTGATGAAGCGATTGTCCAGATTGGCGGGGGTTGCGGCAGTGGCCGCCGGATTGGCGCTGTCACCGGTGCTCGCGGCGGGGCAGACCGGGGCGGAGGGGTCCCGCACGCCGTGGGGCGACCCGGACCTGCAGGGGGTCTGGGACTACTGGACGTTCACGCCGCTCGAGCGGCCCGAGGAGTTCGGGGAGCGCGGCGAGCTGACGGCCGAGGAGGCGGCGGTGGTCGGGCAGCGCGGCACGGCCGAGGCGCTGGCGCGTGACAGCGACGGGCCGCCTCCGGGCGAGGTCGGGGGGTACAGCCAGGAGGTGTGGACCGACCGGGCGCGGGCGACGGCGCTGACCCAGTCGTCGCTGCTCGTGGACCCGCCGAACGGCCGGCTGCCGGCCCTGACGGCGGCGGCCGAGGCGGCGGCCGAGGCGCACCGCGCGGGTGGCGGCTACCCGGTGCGGGTGCGGGTGGGCGGCCTCAACGAGGACGGCCCCGAGGCGCGCGGGGTGGCCGAGCGGTGCCTGCTCGGCTTCAGCACCGGGCCGCCGATGCTGCCGGGCGGCTACAACAACAACGTGCAGATCTTCCAGTCGCCCGGCTACGTCGTCCTGCTGCACGAGATGGTGCACGACGTGCGCGTGGTGCCCCTGGACGGGCGTGACGCCCTGCCGGGAAGCGTCCGCCAGTGGCTGGGGAGCTCGCGCGGCCGGTGGGAGGGAGACACCCTGGTCGTCGAGACCACGAACTTCACGGACGGGACCGGCAGCTTCAACACCTCGTTCGTGTCGTGGGGATCGGCCGAGAACACGCGGCTCGTCGAGCGGTTCACGCGGGTGGACGGCGACACCATGCGCTACGAGTTCACGGTGGACGATCCGGACACGTGGACGGCGCCATTCACCGGCCGGATGCCGCTGAACCGGTCCGACGCGCCTCTCTACGAGTACGCCTGCCACGAGGGCAACCACGGCATGTTCAACCTGCTGAGCGGCGCGCGGGCGGAGGAGCGGGCCGCGGCCACCGAGCAGCAGTAGTCGGCCGGGATCCGGCGCCCGAATCGGTCCGCCGCATCCGACGAAACGCCGTGGCGCCGCCCGTCGTCTTCACGGCGACGGGCGGCGCATCGCTGCCCATCCCCATGGGCTTCCAGGGAGATGACTGACGTGACACAGCAGCAGTGGGCGGCGGATGCCGCCCGTCGGGTCCGGACATGGGGCGCCGAGGTTCGTCTCGGCCTGGTGACCGTCGTGCTGTTCGCGGGCCTGACGGTCCCCATCGGCGCCCTCGCGGGCGAGAACTGGCCGCAATGGCGCGGGCCGTCCGCCGACGGGGTCAGCACCGAGACCAACCTGCCGGTGGCGTGGGGTCCGGACACGAACATTGCGTGGAAGGTGGCGATGCCCGCGTGGACGGGGTCGACGCCGATCATCTGGGGCGAGCGCATCTTTCTGAACGTCGCCGACGGCGAGAACATCAGCCTTTGGTGCCTCGACAGGAACGGCGGCGAGACGCTCTGGGTGCGCCACCTGAGCGACGGCGACCGGCGGTTGCGCAAGCAGAACATGTCGTCCCCGTCGCCGGTGACCAATGGCGAGCACGTCTACGTGATGACGGGGACGGGCTGGCTGACCGCGTTCGACTTCGACGGCAACCAGCTCTGGCGGCGCGACATCCAGTCGTCCTACGGCCGGTTCGGCCTGAACTGGGGATACGCGTCGTCGCCGCTTCTCGTGGACGACGCGCTGTTCGTCCAGGTCATCCACGGCATGCGGACCGACGATCCGTCCTACGTCCTGCGCATCGATCGGCATACGGGCGAGACGCTGTGGCGGGTCGAGCGGCCCACCAACGCCCGCCGCGAGTCGCCCGACTCGTACACCACTCCCGCCCTGCTCGAATACGACGGGGCGCGGGAGATAGTGATCACCGGCGGCGACGTCGTGACCGGGCACGACCTCGCCACGGGGCGCGAGCTGTGGCGCGCCGATGGCCTGAACCCGCGCAACAACGGCGCCTACCGCATCATCGCGTCGCCGGTGGTCCACGGCGAGATGATCTACGCCCCGACCCGGGTCCGCCCTCTCCTCGCCCTCCGGGCCGGCGGCCGGGGCGACGTCACCACGTCGCACCTGGTTTGGAAGACCGACAACGGCCCCGACGTGCCGACGCCGGTGACGGACGGCCAGTATTTCCACATCGTCAACGATCAGGGCATCGTGTGGGTGCTCGACGCGAAGACCGGGGAGCAGATCTACGGCCGCCAGCGGCTGCGTCCCGGCACCTACAGCGCCTCGCCGGTGCTGGCCGACGGCAAGGTCTACATCACCAGCGAGGGCGGCCTGACCAGCGTCTTCCGGGCCGGGCCGGAGTTCGAGCTGCTCGCCGAGAACGACATGGACGACTACGTCCTCAGCTCGATCGCGGTGTCGGACGGGCAGATCTTCCTGCGCACCACCGGCCATCTCTACGCGATCGGCGAGCGTCGGGGGGGCGGGGGCGACTGAAGCCGGACCTGCCGTCGGGCCGCGCCGGGGGCCGCGGCCCGACGCACCCTGGTCTGACCCCGAGTCCGGCGCGCTCTGCGAGTCCGTGCGCGGCGGGAGGAACGCGCCGCGTGGTCGCTGTCGCCTTGTCGGGCTGTCCGGCCCGGAGTGGGCCCGCGGCGCTTCTGCGGCGCGCAAGCCGGCGTGCCCCTCAGGTGCTCTCCCTCTGAAACCGCCCGTGCCGGAGGAAGTGCGCCACCTCCTCGGCGACATCGCGGCGGTTCATGATGAACGTGTGGGTGGCGGGCAGGACCAGGAACGAGGACGAACCCTCGACGTCCGCGCGGTCGACGCCGACGGTGCCGTCGTCGGGGCCGGGGATGAGCCAGGAACCGATGGGGTTCATGCTGCGGCTGCCGGTGATGATGCCGAGGCTGAACCGCACGGGCGGGAGCTGGCTCGCGATGCCGTCCGGTGTGGTCCCCAGCCGCTCACCCGCCGGGCCGAGGAACGACCGGAGCAGGTCGGAGTCGGCGAACGCGTCGACGATCTCGCTGCCCCGGTTGGGCGGGCTGAGCATCACGACGCGGCCTTCATGCGGCCCCGGCCTTTCGGAGAGGTAGCTGCGCACGAGGACGCCGCCCATCGAGTGGGTGACGAAGTGCACGGCCCCGGGATCGTCCGCGCAGCATTCGGCGACGGTTTCCTCGAGGCGGTCGACGAGTGTCTCGATCGGCTCGGTACGCGACGGGTAGCCGAACCGGACGACCCGGAACCCCGCCTGCTCCAGGCGGCCGGCGAGGATCGCCATCGAGACCGGGGTCCGCCCCAGGCCGTGGGCCAGGATGACCGTCGCCGCGCCTTCCGGCGCCGGCGATCCGCCCAGGATGCCGGACGCGAGCCCGGCGCCGGCGAGGGCGGCGGCGCCGAGCAGGCCGGCGGTGAGCAGACGCGTGACCCGGCGCTTCTCGAGCCGTCCGTGACGGCTGACCTGTGGGTGCTGGGTGGTCACGGTTTCCTGTAGTACATACGCTCCGGAGCCACCTGGAGTTTCGCGGCAAGGGCCGGCTTCGGTTCCCTGAGAGAAGCGTCTGCAGCCCTTGCTCGGCAAGGCGCCATCCCGACCCGAGAGGCGTGCGGTCGTCGACAACCCCTGATGAGCGATACCTGGGCCTCGCGGCCGGCCTATAACGAGATCCGTTATAATCCGACCGGTGATCCGATCGTTCGCCGATCAGGCCACGGAAGACGTTTTCGATGGCGCGGAGACCCGAGCGGCCCGCACCCGTTGCCCGGTCACGGTCTGGCCGGCGGCGCGGCGGAAACTCACCCAGATCAACCGCGTCCGTGACCTCCGCGAGCTTGCCGTGCCGCCGGGCAATCGACTGGAGCGCTTGAGAGGCGATCGGGCCGGCCAGTACAGCATCCGGATCAACGACCGGTATCGGATCTGCTTTGCCTGGGAGACGGGATATGCCGACAACGTCGAAATCGTCGACTACCACTGAGGCCTCGACACGAACGCGGGGCGTGTCGAACGTGACCGGCCGGCGGCTGCCACGCCGCAAGCCGCCGACCCATCCGGGCGAGATGCTGCTCGAGGAATTCCTCAAACCGCTCGGCGTGTCGCAATCGGCGTTCGCCAAGCGTCTCGGCGTCTCCTACCCGCGGCTCAACGAGGTTGTCCGAGGCAGGCGCGGCGTCACCCCCGACACCGCGTTGCGGCTGGCCCGCGTCACCGGCATGAGCGCCGACTTCTGGCTCGGCCTGCAACAGGACTGGGACTTGTGGCACGCGGCGGCGTCGGCGCGCGCGGCGGCCATCGCCGCCCTCGAGCCCCTGCCCCGCGTCGAGCCCCGCGGGACCGGTGACTTGTACCCGTGAGCGTCTCGGCGGGCGGCTGCACCTGACCAGCTTCGATCCGGCGGTCGCCCAGCGCGAGCATCGCGAGCAGAGCGACGGTCTCCTGCTCCTCTTCGCCGGAGGAGAGGGCTTCGTGTTCAGCGGCCACGCGTGGCCGTTCCCGACACTGGCCAGCCCTCGCCCGCCAATCGTCGCCTGCGGCTCCGCTTGGCGCCCAACCAACCCTCCAGGAGTCTGCGCCGTTCCACGGCGCAGACTCCTACCGTGCCGGCGCCGGCCCGAGCTTCCTGACCCAGCCGTCGCTCTTCGTCAGCAGATAGAGCTCTCCCGCGGAGTCGATGCCCAGGCGGGCGTCCGCCCGGTCGCCCGGGGCATACGTGTTGGGGATGCCGGCCGCCTCGACGAGGTCGCGCTCCTCGCCGTCGATGACCAGCCGCAGCTCCCGGATCTCGGCGAGCTGGCCGGGCACGAGCCCGTCGGCGTCGATGTAGAACACCCGGCCGCGCGGGAAGTCGGTGAAGACGTACTTGCCCTGCAGCTCCGGAATGGCCTCGCCGCGGTAGACGAACCCGCCGCTCACGGCGTAGCCCTCGTCGTGGTCGTACTGGGCCACCGGGTACACGAAGGGACGGTCGTCCTGGGCCGGGGGCGGATACGCCGGTCCCGGACGCCGGGGGGTGAGCGTGTAGCCGGTGCCGAACGTGCCCTCCCGGAGGCGCCAGCCGTAGTTGGCCCCGGGCACCCCCAGGTTCACCTCTTCCACGACGTTCTGGCCGATGTCGCCCATGAACATCCGGCCGTCCGTGTCCCACGAGAACTGCTGCGCGTGCCGCAGGCCGTAGGCCCAGATCTCGGGGGCCACGCCCGCCTCGCCCACGAAGGGATTGTCCGCGGGAACGCCGTATCCCCGGCTTCCGTCGCCGCCGAGGGGGTCGATGCGGATGATCGCGCCGTGGGGCGCGGCGAGGGACTGGCCGAAGTCGCGGGGATCGTGGGCCGCCCCGGCGTCCCCGAGGCTCGCGTAGAGCAGCCCGTACTCCGGCGACCCCGGCGCCGCGTTCGGATTGAACGCGATGGTGCCGACGTTGTGGTTGGGGGCGAACTGGCCGATGCGGAAGACCTCGCGCGAGGTGCCGCTGAACGCGTTCGCCGCCGGATCGTCGACCGTCCACTCCCGGATCACGCTCTCGTGGCTCCCGGCGTCGTCGTCCAGGTAGTCGGCGGTTCCGCTGTCCGACCGGGCGCTGTAGGCCGTGTAGAACTTGCGGAACCCGGGCGTGCCGGCGTCGGCGAACTGCGGGTGGAACGCCACCCCCACGAGGCCGGTCTCGTTCGGGAACATCGAGTCGTCGAACCCGACGTCGAGGGTGCGGATGTCCATGTAGGTCACCGGCGCCGCCCCGTTCTCGTCGGTGATGTACAGCAGCCCGCGCAGGTCGTTGAGGACCAGCCGCCCCGAGCCGTCCCCGATCGGCGTCAGGTACTGGATGCGTGCGTAGGCCTCGTTCGTCATGGCGTCCACGGCGGATTCCGTGGTCCGCGGCGCGCGGACGAACTCGGTCGCCTCCACGACGATGTCCCCCTTCAGGATCGGGTCGGGAATGGGGTCGGCCAGAGGTTCCACCTGCGCCGCGGCCGGGACGGCGGCGGCGAAGATGAGGGCGGTGGTTCCGAGCGATCGTGCGAGGTGCATAGCGGGCTCCGTTGACTGGTTGGTGGGTTGCGACGTCGCGGATGGCCGGCACAGGCCGTGGCGGACGTGTCGATCATACCGGCAGTCGCGACGACGGAGAACCCGGTACTTGGTGCGCTTGAAGCGTGTCGCGCGTGCGGCCCCCTCACCGCTCCCCGATGAGGCTGGACGATCGGGCCGTGGTCCACGTCCGGTCCGTAGCGGATGCAGCACTCGTTGCACCCCTCGGCCCACCCCGCCTCGACGATGCGCGGCCTCGGCCGCATGACGGATTGCCGATGCGAGGTCGAGGTTGTCCGGCGCCCGTGACCCGGCCGTGGTTGGCGCCGCGCAGCCTGTCAGCGAGCCTCGAGATGCGCCGCGATTCGGTCGCGGAGGCGTTTTGTCTCGGGGCATAGTCGATACAGCAGCGGGAGATTCCGGAGCGACCTCGTGATCATCATGTCTCTGCCGCCCCCGGGTCGGCGCGCGTCTCCGTGTCTCGCGAGGAGCGGTTCGAACACTTCCTCTCTCATCCGAAGGTGGTTGCGAACCTCCTTCCACTCCATGTCCAGTTCGTCGCGGAACGGCACGCAGGCGTAGATCTCGACCTCCGGCCGGGCCGGACAGCAGAGTAGCGGAACTTCTCGGGAACCCGAGTCGGCTTCCAGGCGGTCCATGGCGTCGCGCTTCCCTCGGTCGGCGTCGGGAATGAACATCCAGAGGTCGAAGAACGCGTAGCTGGCATGGAGTTCGTCACCGCGGATGGTCCGCACCGCGTGGTCGTAGCCTTGGACGCGCGGGTTGTCAAGCACCTTCACTCTGGCTCTGGGTCGGCCCGCGTCGCCCAGCAACGCTTCCACCAACGGCTTGAGGATGTGTCCGTTCAGGGTCGGATCTTCCGGGACGACAAGCACCCTGAAGCTCACAGCGCCGCTTCCAGCCAGCCCTCCGAGAACAGCTCGGACACGGGGCGTTTCTTGACGACGTCCATGAAATGCGGCACGTCCGCCAGGGCGCAGATCCGTGATTCGCCGGTCTCTTCGTCCCGCTTGCAGACGAACGTCGTCCTGTAGTCCTCCTCTCCGAGCCAGTCCAGCACCGCCGCCGAATGCGTCGTCGCGACGACTTGCGTCGTCGCGGCCGCCGACTGGCTGCGCAGCAGCTCGAGGAGGAGCCGGGCCCGGCTCGCGTGGGTGCCGTTCTCGATCTCCTCCATCATCATGAGGCTGGGCATGTCCGGCTGAAAGAAAGCTGCTGTGAGTGCCGCCAAGCGCAGGGTACCGTCGCTGAGGACCATCGCCGGGAACTCTCGGCCGTTCTC
The DNA here is from genome assembly GCA_965207615.1 of Vicinamibacterales bacterium. Taxonomy (GTDB): domain Bacteria; phylum Acidobacteriota; class Vicinamibacteria; order Vicinamibacterales; family UBA8438; genus JAJEEA01. The sequence goes on along the minus strand of CBDBMZ010000003.1, from coordinate 2,615,614 downwards.
TCGCAGCATGAAGAGCGGTTCGTCCACGGCGCCGCGGAGCACGTCCACGTCGTCGATCTCCTCGGGGCGAAGTTGCCGGAGCCACGACAGATAGGCGTCCTTGGTCTGTTCGTCCTGGCATATGGCGTGCACGAGCGCCGCGAAATTCTCGCCCCGGTCGCCCATCTGCCGTGCCTGGGCCACCTGGGAATACTGCCTCAGCAGACGCACTTCAGGCTCCACCCGCTGAATACTGGCCAGCAACGTGGCTACGCCATGGGCATGGTCCACGCACATTGCACGCGCGGCCTCCGACTTCTTGAGGCGGGGCGCCGAATCGACGTTCTGAAGGACGCGTTGCCACGAACCACGAGGAAGCTGCCCCAGCGCGGGACGGGTACACTGCAACTCTACGGACCATCCTTGCGAGCCCTCTACGGGGCACCAAATCGGTTGAGCGGGGTTCTTGCGCGCAGAGGCCATGGCGTCGTGCGTATCGTAGATGACGGTCTCGACCTTGAAGCGTTCGCGGGTCATGAGTCCCGAGGTTGGTGAGAACGCGATCAGCAGCTCCCAATTCAGTACCGGCTCTTCCGTGGTATCCCGGTTTTCTTCAAGCCAGGTGCGGGCCGGGCCGCCAGTAAACCGGCCATGCAATTCAAATGTCACGTCGCGGAATACCCGAAGTCCACGTCCGCGCGAGAAGCATGCGTGGCGGCTCCCCCCGCGGATGCCGTCCCAGGCCGCGCCGGCTGCGCTCCTTGGCTTACCGTCCAGAATCTCGCTGATCGTGAAGCCGTTACCGATGCCTTGCAGTACCCGTACCGCGTCCAGCAAGTTCGACTTGCCGCTGCCATTCGCGCCGACGAACAGGTTCATTCGACCTAGTGTCAAGTCGACACGCCGGAGGCTCTTGAAATTCTTGATGACGATGCGGTCGATCATGCCAATGGTCCGTCTGCGACTAGTGTCCGCCGGTGCTCGCTGCCGGGGACGACGCTGTGCGTCGGGGGGCGGACCAATCGAGAGGACGGGAGAGCTGGGTTCCTTGGTAGCGTCGGTGGAAGTCCTCTTCCTGGGGGACATGGACCCTATTGTAGCGTCTGATTCTCGGTGATGGCGGGGAGGTGCGGTCGGATTCGTTGGCGCTGGCGCAACACCGGGATTGAGAATCGGTGTGCGCCGTGGAAGGTCGCCGGCAGCTTCGCGGAGGGCGTAGCGACCGCGAGGTGTCCCGGCGTGATGCGGGCTCTACTCCGTCCGCAACGCCGCGAGCGGGTCCACCCGGCTCGCGCGCCGGGCCGGGGACCACGCGGCGGCCGCGGCTAGCGCGAGCAGCAGCAGGGACACCGCGGCCAGCGTCGCGGCGTCGAACGGGGCGACGTCGTAGAGCAGGCTGGTGAGGGTCTGCGAGAACAGGAGCGACGCGAGCAGGCCCGCCGCGACGCCGGCCCCGGCGAGGCCGACGGCGCCGCGGACGACCATCCACACGACGTTGCGCGGCTCGGCCCCCATGGCGAGGCGCAGTCCGATCTCGCGGGTCCGCTGGGACGTGGCCACCGCGATGACCCCGTAGATTCCGAGGCCGGCGAGGGCGAGGGCCGCGGCGCCGAACAGCGCGAGGAGCAGGGTCGTGAACCGCCGGGCGGCGAGGGTGTCGGACAGGAGCTGCTCGACCGTCGCGACGCTGTAGAAGGCGAGGTACGGGGCGGCGTCCCAGACGACGCTCTGGATGGCGGGGATGCTGGCCGCCGGATCCCCGGTGGTCCGGACGACGTAGGTCATCGCGCCGTTCGGCGCCTGCGCGTGGGGGACGAACACCTCGGGGCGCGGGGGGCTGTCGAAGCCCCGCGGCCGCACCGTGCCGACGACGCCGACGATCTCCGCCTCGAAGGTCTCCATGAGGAACGCCCGCCCCGAGACCTGCACGCTCACCCGCCGCGTGAGCGGGTCCCCGTCCGGCCAGTGCTGCCGCGCCAGCGTCTCGTTGACGACCACGACGGCCGGCCCCTCGGCGTCGTCGCGCTCGTCGAGCCACCGGCCGGCCCGGAGCGGGATGCGCATCGCGTCGAGGTAGCCCGGGGTGACCATGGAGACGGCCGTCGACGGCTCCTCGCCGGGCGGGGGCGGCGGTCGGTCGTGCAGGGTCAGGGGGCTCTGCGCGCTCAGGTCGGCGAGCCCGAGCGGGAACGCCGAGACGGCGCCGGCGGCGGCGACGCCGGGGAGGGCGCGGATGCCCGCGAGGGTCTCGCGAAAGAAGCCCGGGGTGGCCTCGGTGCCGCCGCCTTCCCCGTAGTGGAACACCTGCAGCGCCGCCGTGTTCTGCGGCGCGAAGCCGAGGTCGACGTTCACCAGCCGCACGAAGCTCTGCATGAGGAGGCCCGCGCCGACCAGGAGCACGAGGGCGAGGGCGACCTCGGCCGCCACCAGCGTGCGCCGCAGCCGCTGCTGGGCCGGGGTGTCGCCGGCGCGGCGGCCCCGGGTGAGGGGGCCGTTGACGTCCTGCCGGAGTATCCGGACGGCGGGCGCGCAGCCGAACGCCAGGGCGGTGAGGACGACGAGGCTGGCGGTGAACCCGAGGAGCCGCTGGTTCACGGCTATCTGCGCGAGGCGCGGCACGTCGGCCGGCATCAGCGCCACGAGCAGGTCGAGAGCGTAGGCGGTCGCCACGAGCCCGCCGAGGCCGCCGAGGGTCGCGATGACCACGCTCTCGGTCAGGAGCTGGCGCAGCAGGCGTCCGGGACCGCCGCCCACCGCCGAGCGAACCGCGAACTCCTGCTCGCGCCGCGCGTAGCGGGCCAGCATGAGGTTGGCGACGTTGACGCAGGCGATGAGGAGGACGAAGACCACGGCGCCCCACAGCAACAGCAGCACCGGGCGGACCGCCGCGACCTGACGCGACTGCAGGGGGATGACGCGCGCGCCGACGCCGGCGTTGGTTCGCGGATGGTCGCCGGCGAGCCGGGCCGAGACGGCGTCCATCTCGGCCTGGGCCTCGGCCAGGTTGACGTCGGGGCGGGTCCGCGCGATCACCTGCCACCACCCGCCGTTCCGGATGTAGCTCTCGTACTCGGCGATGGCCTTGGGGAGGAAGACGTCCCGATCGCTCCGACCGCCCTCCAGCCGGAGCTCGAAGCTCGGGGCGAGGACCCCGACCACCGTGTGCGGTTCGTCGTCCAGCACCAGCGTCCGGCCGACGATGGCGGGGTCGCCGTCGAAGCGGCGGCGCCAGAGTCCGTCCGTCATGACGACCACGCCGCTGCCCGGCCGGTGATCGTCGGGCAGGAACGTGCGCCCGTGGGCGGCGCCGGCGCCGAGCGCCTCGAAGAACCCCTCGGTGACCTGCCACCCGTAGAGCACCTCGGGCTCGTCGGTGCCGATGAGGTCGACCGACCACGGCTCGAGGGCCGCGACGTGCTCGAAGCTCGTCGCCTGCTCGCGCCAGTCGAGGAAGTTCGCGGAAGCGACCTCGGCGGGCTGGTTGCCGTTCTCGGGGTCGGTCTCCCACAACGTGACGAGGCGCTCGGGCTCCGGAAAGGGCGGGGGCTGCAGCAGCACCGCGTCCACCACCGAGAAGGTGGCGGAGGTCGCGCTGATCGCGAGCGTCAGGGTCAGGACGGTGGTGGCGGTGAAGCCCGGGTTCCGGCGCAGGAACCGGAGGACGTAGCGGACGTCCTGCAGCAGGTGCTCGAGCGCGGCCCCGAACCGCGCCTCGCGCACGTGGTTCCGGGCCGACTCGAGCCCCCCGAGGGTCGCCAGCGCCTGCCGTCGCGCCTCGGCGTTCGGGACGCCCTGTGCACGCCGCGATTCGGTCTCGAGCGCGACGTGGTGCCGCAGCTCGTCGTCCAGCTCGCGGTCGGCGCGGTCCCGGTCGAGGAACGTTCGCAAACGGACCCGCCACGCGTAGAGCCATCGCTCGAAAGGCACGACCCACCTCCGTCAGCCGGCGCCCCCTGCATCATGTTCGACGGTCCGGTCATCCCGATGGTTGCCCGTCCGTGTCCAAGTCCCTCTCGGTTACCGTGTATTGTAGTGCCATTCCTCTCGGTAAGCAAGGGCAGGGGCGGCGTGCGGTGACAGGTGTGCGGGTCGGGTTGTTCCGATGCGTGCGCGGTTCCGAGGGTGCGCCGGGCCGGCATCGCCGGAGTCCTTCCGGACATCGACCACGCCGTCGAGGAGGTCCGGGACAAGCGGCGACTGCGTGGTCATGCCGTCGACGAGTGATACGCCACGACCATGGCCGTCACGTCGTCGTGCTGCGGGGCAGAGGCCGTGAACCGCTTCACGCTGGCGACGATGTGGCGCAGGCGGGAGTCGGCCTCGGCCTCCGCGGCCCCGGCGAGGCAGCCGACGAGCCGGTCGTCGCCGAACTCCTCTTCCTCGTCGTTCATCGCCTCCGAGATCCCGTCGCTGAACAGCACCAGGTAGTCGTCGGGCAGGAGCGTCACGGAACCTTCCGCGTACGGCACGTCCTCGAAGAAGCCGAGCACCATGCCGCCGGTCTCGAGCCGGCGAACGCCGGAGCTGCCCGCGAGGATGGGAGGGTTGTGACCGGCGTTGCAGTACGTGACCCTGCCATCGGGGAAGAGCACGCCGTAGAAGAGCGTGACGAAGCGCCCCTGTATCCCCCGGCGGACGATGGCGGCGTTGACCGCGGCCATCGTGGCCGCCGGCCCGTCGCTCGCGTGCGCGTGCGCGGCCAGCGACCCCTGCATCAGCGCCGCGAGCAGGGCGGCGGGCGGTCCCTTGCCGGCGACGTCGCCCAGCGCGAAGCCGAGCGCGCCGCCGGGCAGGTCCATGTAGTCGAAGAAGTCGCCGCCGATGGACCGGCACGGCAGCGTCGTCGCCGCGGCGTCGAAGAACGCGCCGGCCCGGTGGGTGGTCGGCAGCAACGCCCTCTGGATCGCCGCCGCCGTCTCCATCTCGTGCTGAAGCTTCGCGATCTGGCCGACGGCGTTCGACAGCAGCTTCCAGCCCGTGTCGTCGCCGAGCCGCGTGCGGCCGGCCGCGGTCAACCGGTAGAACTTCGCTAGTCGACCGCCCGACGTCTTCCGGGTCGCCGCGAGCAGTCCCGTGCTCTCCAGCCGGTGAAGCGTCGGATAGAGGGTCGTCGGGGAAACCTGGAACACCTCGCCCGAAAGCTGACGGAGGCGCTGCATGACGCCGAAGCCGTGCGCCGGGCCCGCGGCGACCGCCTGCAGGACCAGCATGTCGAGAGAGACCTGCGTGAGGTGGCTGTTCGTCGGGCGCATCGGATGTTGTGGCTGCATTCGCTGTCCGTCGAGCGCGCCGCGCGCGAGCGTGTTCTGCGGCCGCGGCCGACCGGCGCCGTGCTCGCTGTCGACGCGGCCCCGGTCGGGGGGGGGCGCTCGACCGGACCCGCCACTGGTACAGCAGTCAGGAGGGGCCAGACCCGCCTCCGTCTCTACTCTCGGTTGCGGCGCCCATTGTCGCACTCGATTCTCTCGGCGAGCAAGGGCCGGGGCGTTGCGCGGCCAGTAGCGATGCGGTTGGGGCGGGCGGCGCCGGGAAGTCAGGACGGCTGCCGTGCTATTGTTGAATATCTGATAGTAATAGTCAGATATGCAACAACAAATAGCGCGACGAGCCCTGAGCGACGCCATCGCCGGCGGGCTGTCCGAGGCGCCGGTCGTGGCCCTGCTGGGCGCCAGGCAGGTGGGCAAGACGACGCTGGCGCGCCAGGTGGTGTCGGGGTGGCCGGGGCCGTCGGCGGTCTTCGATCTGGAGGTGATGGCGGCCCGCGAGGCGCTGACCGCCACCCCCGAGCGGGTGCTGCGCGCCGGCGAGGGGCTGGTCGTCCTCGACGAGGTGCAGCGGATGCCGGGCCTGTTCGAGGTGCTGCGCCCGATTTGCGACGACCCCGGCCGGCGCGCGGTGTTCCTGCTGCTGGGCAGCGCGTCCCTCGACCTGGTCAAGGGGGTGTCCGAGACGCTGGCGGGGAGGATGCTCTTCGTGGAGGTGGGAGGATTCTCGCTGGCCGAGGTGGGGCCGGACCACCAGGACCGGCTCTGGATGCGCGGCGGCTTTCCCCGGGCCTTCCTGGCGCCGTCGGCCGCGGCGTGGACGCGGTGGATGGCCTCTTTCACCCGCACGTTTCTGGAGCGGGACATTCCCGGGCTGGGCTCGAGAGTGTCTCCCGCCGCCCTCGGCCGGTTCTGGCGGATGCTGGCGCACGGGCACGGGCAGGTCTGGAACGCATCGGAGCTGGCCCGCTCGATGGACGTGAGCGTGACCGCGGTGAACCACTACCGGGACCTGCTGGCGGGGGCGTTCATGGTTCGGGTGCTGCCGCCGTGGTTCGAGAACCTCGGGAAGCGTCTCGTCAAGTCGCCGAAGGTCTATCTGCGCGACACCGGGGTCCTGCACTTCCTGCTGGGCGTGCAGGCGATGCGCGACCTGTCGGCGCACCCGCGCTACGGGGCGAGCTGGGAGGGGTTCGCCCTCGAGCAGACCCTGCTGGCCCACGGCGAGCGCGACGTGTACTTCTATGGCACGCACCGGGGCGCGGAGCTGGATCTGCTGCTGCTGCGACACGGGCGGCGCTGGGGCTTCGAGTTCAAGTGCACCGATGCTCCGCGCACCACCAGGTCCATGCACGTCGTCGTCGACGACCTGGGGCTGGAGCACCTGTGGGTGGTCTATCCCGGCGACCGGGAGTACCCGCTCGCCGATGCCGTCACCGCCCTGCCCCTGAAAAGGGTCCGTTCCACGGAGCTTCGGCCAGGGCCCTGAGTCGGGCGGGACGCCTCAGCGGTTGCGACGGGCGCCTTGTTCCCGTCGCCGACGCAGCCGCCGCACGGCGGGTTCGGCGCCCCCGCGGCGCCGCCGGGCTCCAGGCTCTATCGGTCCTCGCCGGCGCAGCCGCCGCATGGCGGATGCTTCGGCGGCCAGGGCGTCACGTATACTGTCGGCGACCAGCGAGAGCGGCCGCTCCCGGGCCGGACCGTCGCTTCGATGGCCGGAACCCCGGGCCCGCCCCGCAGACGACGACGAGCATGACGACCGATCCTGCCCCCGCCGAGGCGCTCAACGACGCTCACTGTCACTTCTTCTCGTCCGGCTTCTTCGAGACCCTGGCAAAGGACCCCGCGGCGCCTCCCGCCGCCGACCCCGCCGCCGATCTGCCCGCGCGGCTGGGATGGGACGCGCCGGGAAGCCCCGCCGCCCTCGCGGACCGTTGGGTGGACGAGCTCGACCGGCACGGCGTGGCCCGCGCGGCGCTGATGGCGAGCGTTCCGGGCGACGAGGCGTCGGTCGCGGCGGCGGTGGCGCGGCACCCGGCGCGGCTCGCGGGCAGCTTCATGTTCAACCCGACGGCGCCGGACGTGGCCGGCCGCCTCGGCCGGGCGTTCGGCGAGCACGGGCTCCGCTGCGCCTGCCTCTTTCCCGCCATGCACCACTTCGCCCTCGACGACGCGCGGGTCTTCGCGGTCTTCGAGGCGGCGGCCGAGCACGGCCGGGCGGTCTTCGTCCACTGCGGGGTCCTCTCGGTCGGCGTCCGCCGCAAGCTCGGCCTGCCGTGCCGGTTCGACGTGCGGCGGGGCGACCCGCTCGCTATCGTTCCTGCCGCAACCGCGTTTCCTTCCGTCCCGGTGATCGTTCCGCACTTCGGCGCCGGTCTCTTCCGCGAGACGCTGATGGCCGCCGACCTCTGCCCGAACATTCACGTCGACACGTCGAGCTCGAACGGTTGGGTGAAGTACCAGGCGCCGCCGCTCACGCTGGAGGGCGTGTTCCGGCAGGCCCTCGCCGTCCTCGGTCCCGCGCGGATCCTGTTCGGCTCGGACTCGTCGTTCTTCCCGCGGGGATGGCAGCGGCCGGTCTGCGAGGCGCAGCGGGAGGCGGTCGACGCCGTCGGTCCGGACGCTTCCGCCCGGGCCGCGATCTTCGCCGGGAACTTCGACCGGGTCTTCGGCGCCGAGCCGGACGCAGAGTCCGTCGACCCGTCCTGACCGGGCCTCCACCCCCCGCGATGCCGGGCGAGGTCAGCGGGGCCGCTGCAGCACGAGGTAGCAGCTCGTCGCCAGACCCGCCGACCCGAAGATCATGCACATCACCAGCACCTGGTAGCGCACCGCCACGAGCGGGGCGACGCCGGAGAGAATTTGTCCGGTCATCATGCCAGGCAGCGACACCAGCCCCACCGCGAGCAGCGAGTTCGTCATCGGAATCAGCGCCGTGCTCATGGCCGCGTGCCGCGCCTCGGGGTAGGTCGCGCCGCGCCCGCGCTCGGTCCGGAACCGCTCGGCCGCGAGGCTGACGGTGTTCATCGAGTTGGCGATGATCATGCCGGCGAGGGGAACCACGACGCTGGCGTCGTGCCAGGGGCTCGCGCCGAGCACGCCCTGGGTCACCAGGGCCAGCACCGTGAGGGCGCCGACGCCGATGGCCGCGAGCACCGTCGGGTAGCGGCCCGCCCGTTCGTCTCCCAGGGGACGCAGCGCGATCCAGCCGCCGACGGCGAGCATGACGGCGACGACCGCGAGGGTGACCATCGCCCGGTCCGACCCGAAGATGAAGGTCAGCACGTAGCCCACGAGCAGGAGCTGGGTGACCATGCGCAGCACCGCGACCACCGCGGTTCGGGTGCCCAGCGACCAGCGGTGGACGATGACGAGGACGGCGAGGACGGGCAGGAACGCGAGGGCGAGCCGGGTCAGAGGGATGAGCTGGACGGAGTCGTTCATCGTCGACCTGTGCGGGCTGGGGGCGCAGGGCGTTCGGCGGACCCTGGCTGCATCGTTCGACTCGTGTGGGCAGTGGCCGGGGATCGTCCGGCGGACCTGAACCGGTTGGGCGGCCGAGGGGTCGAGCCATCGTGGCCGGTCCCAGGGTCCGTTGGCGGTCTCGATCGGGTGGTCGCTCGGGTCAGGGCCCGGAGGGCTGATCCGGCGGATCGTCGATGGCGAGCTCGCCCCGCTCGGCCCGTGCCAGCAGGTCGCGCGCCTCCTCGGCCCGCTCCGCCGGCACCAGCACCTCGGCCGCGCCGATGCCGTCGACGGAGATGGCGTGCGTTACGCGCAGGGCCTCGCCGCGAAGCACGCAGGGGATGCCGTGGGCCTCGAGGAACGCCTTGATCTGCGCCTCGACGAACTGGCCCTGCACGATGGAGATGACGACGTATCCGTCCCCTTCGCTCACGATGCTCCTCACGGGACCTGCGCCGGCTGCCTCCGGGAACCCGGCTGCCGCCGCGCAGCTTCACCCCTCCGGTACCTTGCGCCGGCGTCCCCGGGAACCCGACTGCCGCCGTGCAGCCTCACCCCTCTGGGACCCTGCGCCGGCGCCCCGGGAACCCGGCTGCCGCCCCTGGCTCCTTCGGAACCCTGGGCCGGCGTCTCGGGAGCCCGCCTGCCGCCGCGCCGCTTCCCGCGCCGTCCCGGAGGGTCCGGGCAGACGGGACCGGCGGCGACGGCCGTCGTCGCCGCCGGTCCGGAAGGCGCCGCCTCGTGGCCGCCTGCGACTGCCTACTTCAGCGGCGAGTAGTCGGTCGCGTCCATGAACACCGCCTCGACGCCGCTCACGATGCGTCCGTCGACCTGCGACGCGCGCGACACCTCCGTCCACTCGGGGTCGGCGCGGAAGCTGTCCCAGTTCTCGGCCGCCTGCTCGCGGCTGTCGTGCGAGATGATGTAGATGAGCGTGTTGTCCGAGGCCGGCGCGTCCTGCGGCACCCAGTAGCCGACGTTGCTCATGCCGTGCTTCTCGAAGATGCGCATGGTGTGGTCGCGGAACCGGGCCTCCAGGTTCGGAAGCTTGCCCTCGGGCGCGGTGTAGGTCCTCAGCTCGAAGACCTTCTCGCCCTGGGCGTGGACGGCGGTGTCCGCCTGCCACAGCGTCCCGGCCGCGAAGCCGGCGACGAACACCGCGAGGACGAAGACGACGAGATGGCGGGTCTGGATGGTCATGTTGGCTCCTTGCTGACGATTCGTGTCAACGCCTGCCGGAACACGGCCTCGACGGGCCGGCCGGCGAGCAGCTTCACTGCGCGGCGGACCGAAGTCCAGCGCCGTTGCCGGAGGCCTCGCTCCTCCCAGGCGTCGTCCACCCGATCGACGTGCATCAGGTAGACGGCGACGCGGTAACGGCCGCCCAGCTTGGTGACGTCATAGTAACCGACCGGGCCGCCCACGACACGCCCGTGTATGCCCGCCTCCTCCCGAGCTTCCTTGACGGCGGTAGCCGCCGCGGTCTCGCCGGGATCGATGAACCCCTTGGGTACGGTCCATCGACCGGCCTTGATGGTCGTGATCAGGCAGATCTCGACCGCGCCGTCGCGAATTCTGAAAGGGATGGCCGCGGCTTGTTGTGGCGGTGGGTCCCCGGGCGAATACGCGGGTCGAGGCATCCCGCCCTCGTCAGGAGACGGCGGCCGGCAACCGGGCCGGGGCGGCGTGACGAGGGCGCCGGCGGCCGGGGCGGGAACGGCACGCGAACGTGGCGGCCCCCGCGGCGACGAGCCGGATGGGTACAAGGAGACGCGCCCTCGAGGAACCGTGCTTCACCATGGTCTCCCCGAGGGCGCGCAAGTCCGGTCCGCTGTCGCCGCTACTGCGGCATGTGGGTGTTGTAGAGCGCCAGCTCGCCGTCGTCGGTGAACGAAATGACCGGGTACTCCCGGTAGAGGGACTTCGGCCCCTCCATGCCCGGCGAGCCGACTGGCATGCCCGGCACCGAGATGCCCGCGACGTCGGGGCGTTCGTCGAGCAGCCGGCGGATGTCCTCGGCCGGCACGTGACCCTCGATGACGTAGCCGTCGACGAGGCCGGTGTGGCACGAGAAGAGCCGCTGCGGAATCCCCTTCTCCTGCTTGAGCGGCGTCACGTCGGGCACGTCGGTCGTCTTCACGTTGAAACCCGCTTCTTTGAGATGCAAGACCCATCCCACGCAACACCCTCAGGTGGGTGACTTGTAGACCTCGATGACCGGTTCCTGGGTCTGCACCGCAGTGTGGACCCCGAGGCCGACCACGAGCAACGAGAGAACGGCGAGCAGCGTGCGCATGAAGGCTCCTTCGTGATTGTCGCCGTATCAGGCTACCCGTTGTCCGGGGGATTGGCAAGCCCGGCCGCTACGATCCCGGCGCGTGGCGGCGTTCCGACACCCTGCGGTCGCAGCCGTGACCCTCCGGCGGTGGCCGGCCGCCGGCTACGCCTCGACGAGGGTCCTGCCACGCGGCTTCCGACCGACGCCGCGCCGTGCTCGTCCACCAACCGCCAGGGACGCGGTGGCGGCCGTGCGGGGCGGGTCCAGGCGCCGGCGTTCGCGGCGCCCGCGCCCGCCTTCGACGCCTTCACCCCCGCCGGCCGGGCGGACCCGCTTCGAGCGTCTGCTGAATCGCCGCCCGGGTGCGGTCGATCAGCCGGTCCACCCCCCGCTCGCGGTAGTCGGTGGTGGGTATCGGCTCGCCGACGATCACGTCGACCGCGCCGGGCCGCGGGGCCAGGGTGGTCCGGGGCAGGAGGGCGAACGTGCCCAGGATGGTGACGGGGACGACGGGCACGCCGGCCTTGAGGGCGATGCGGAACAGGCCCGGCTGGAACGCCTGGAGACGGCCGTCGCGGGTCCGGGTGCCCTCGGGGAACCCGGCCAGCGACCGGCCGTTCCGAACCCCGTCGATGACTCGCCGCAGGCTGCGCGCGGTCTTGCGCGCATCGCCGCGGTCGATCGGGAAGTGGCCGGCCGTCCAGAGGTGCCAGCCCATGAACGGGACGTAGAAGAGGCTGCGCTTGGCCACGATGCGGAACGGGTGCGGCAGGTACGCGAACAGCGCCGGCGTGTCGATGAGGCTCGCGTGGTTCGCCACGTACACGTAGCTCCGGTCCCGCCGCACCCGCTCGGCGCCGTGCACGCGGATGCGGGCGAAGATGGACCACGCCACGAGCCGGCACCACCACCGCGCGCACCAGAACTGACGGTCGCCGGAGCGGTCGAAGGGCCAGATGAGGAACGACAGGCTGGCCATGACCACCGTGTGCGCGTACCAGAGCAGGTTCGCGAACGGCGCCCACAGGTAGACGAACAGCTTCACGGACGGTCGCCGGAGCGGTCGAAGGGCCGGGCGGGGAGCGACGCGGGCGCCGCCGTCCGGACGTCCCGGGGCAGGCTCGCGAACGACGCGCGACTGTGGACGAGCGCCCTCACGGTCGTCGGCGTTCACTGCCGGAGGGCGGAGCGGATGTAGATGAGGTCGATGAGCGCTTCCGCCCGCGCCAGCGGCCCCGGCTGCTCGAGCAGCCCCAGCCGGTCGGCGGGGGCGATGTCGATGAGCTGCGAGATGCCGTTGACGAGATCCTCGTCGTCGAGTCCGTCGGGCACCTGCAGCCCGGGGATGCCGAGGGGAATCAGGGCCGCGAGGTCCTCGCGGACGTCGCGCAGCCGGTTGCGGTCGGCGGCGCCGATGGCGTCGCTGATCGGCTCGATGTCGGCGAGCCGGTAGGCGCGGCTGTCGTCCTCGCTGAGGATGCGGAACTTGGTGAGGCCGCCGAGCAGGATGTTGTAGCGGCCGTCGGGAAGCTCGGTGGCCTCGGCGATGACCCCGACGCAGCCGACGGGATGGACGGGGGGCCGCCCCTCGTAGTCTGCCTCGTAGCCGGGCCGGAGCATCACCATCCCGATGAGGCGGTCGCCCTCGAGCGCGTCCGCGACCATCTCGCGGTAGCGCGCCTCGAAGATGTGCAGGGGGCGGGTGGCGCCCGGGAACAGCATGACGTCCGGCAGGGGGAAGATCGGGATGGTGCGCGGCAGCGTTGCCGGGGCGAAGCCCCGAGTGGTCGCCTGCGCCCCGGCGCTCCGGGCGGTTTCCTGCGCCGCGGCGGGAAGGGGAAAGCACAGCACGCTTGCGAGTCCGACCACGACGCCGAGCAGCCGTCTGGCGGTCATGCCACGCTCCTGATCTGGGTTCCGGCGATGGTTTCGTTCGCGGTGGCCTCGTCCGGCGCCGGTCTGCCGCGGCACCAGCTTCGTTCGCGGCGGTGTTGTTCCGATCGGGCGGACGACGCTGACCGCGGCGGGGCCAGGGAGGCGGTGCAGGAGCCCTGCCGCCGTCTCGTGCAGGGGATGCCCGGCGTCCGGGCATCGCCGCCGCACGCGCCAGCCTATCACGGGACGGCGGTCAATCCACGCCGCAGCGCGTCGACCGCGCCGGCGGCGGTCTCGATGGCGGTCTCGATTTCGTCGGCAGTGTTGAAGCGGCCGAGCGAGAAACGCACGCTGCCGCGGATGCGGGCGTCGTCGCAGCCCATCGCGCCGAGGACGTAGCTGGGCTGGAGGGCGGCGCTGGTGCAGGCGGAGCTCGACGACACCGCCAGCCCGGGCATCCGCTTCATCAGCTTCGCCCCGTCCACCCCGGCGAAGCTGAGGTTCGTGGTGTTCGCGAGGCGATCGACGCGGTGGCCGTTGACCTCGACGCCGTCCAACCGGGACTGCAGGCCTGCTTCCAGCCGGTCCCGCAGCGCGCGCGCGGCGCCGTCGTCAGCGGCCAGGGTGGCGGCGATCCCCATGCCCACGATGCCGGGCACGTTGAGAGTGCCCGACCGCAGGCCGCGCTCGTGGCCGCCGCCATGCACCATCGGCTCGCACCGCACCCGGGGGCCGCGGCGGCGGACGAAGAGCATGCCGACGCCCTTCGGCCCGTGGATCTTGTGGGCGCTGGCGCTCAGCAGGTCGACGTGCATGGCGTTCACGTCGATCCGCTCCTTGCCCCACGACTGGGTGGCGTCGGTGTGGAACAGGACCCCGCGCTCGCGGCACAGGGTGCCGATGCGGGCGATGGGGTGGAGGACGCCGGTCTCGTTGTTGGCGTGCATGACGGAGACGAGCAGCGTCTTCTCCGTGATCGCCTCGGCGAGGCGGTCGAGGTCCAGCCGCCCGTCGCCGTCGACCCCGAGATACGTGACGTCGATCCCCTGCCGTTCGAGGTGCTCGCAGGCGTCGAGGACGGCGCGGTGCTCGGTCGTCACCGTCACGACGTGCCGCTTCCTCGCGTAGGCCGGCGCGTGGACGACCCCCAGCAGGGCCAGGTTGTCCGACTCGGTCGCGCCGCTCGTCCACACGATCTCCCGCGGGTCGGCGCCGATGACCGACGCCACCTGCTCGCGCGCGGCCTCGACGGCGGTCGCCGCGTCGCAGCCCAGGGCGTGGTGCCGGCTCGCCGCGTTGCCGAAGCGATCGGTGAGGAAGGGCAGCATCGCGTCGAGGACCCGTGGGTCGAGGGGCGTCGTCGCGTTGTGGTCCAGGTAGATCATCGCATCTCGAGAGTTCAGCGGCTCCGCGACGGTAGGGTCGCGCGGTTCGAGCCCGTGGGGGTCCTGCCGGAGCCGACTCTCGTATTCGTGGAAGTCGTCGAACGACACGGTTCGCCAGGCGGTGGCGTACGGTCCCGTGTCGGTCGTCACGTTCAGTGTATACGGTGCCGGGGATACGGAGAGCAGGGCCGGTCGGCCGGTCGCAGGGCGGGCATCGCGCCGATTGAAAAGCGCTCGCGCGCCGGGCGTGGGCTGCGCGGCCGACGCGACCACCGAACTGCGCGTTGGACGGAGTTCGACTCTATCATGTGTCGGGACCACGGAGATACCGAGAGGGCATTGGCTCCCGACGCCGTTGCGCAAGCCGATGGGAGGACGTCGACCGGGGAACGCCGATGCCCCCCGGCGAGCGTTCACGCAAGGACAGTGACCGGTACAGGGTTGCCGACTGCGCTCGGGCGCGCCCAGCGTGTTGCGGCCTTGCGCGTCTGACCACAGGGCAAGGCAATCCTCGTCACCGTCCTGATGATCGTCGACCATGAACCGATACCCTGCTGGCCGACCTCGTTGCGGCCTCGCGCGACGTGGGCGAGGCCGGCCGACGACTCGACAAGACGGACCGCCTCGCCGCGTTTCTCGGTCGTCTCGCGCCGCACGAAGTCGAAACCGGGGTGGGGTTTCTTTGCGGCTCGCTTCTGCAGGGCCGCATCGGGGTCGGCTTCGCTGCGCTTCGCGAGGCGCGCTCCACACCGGCCGCACCCGCGCCGGGCCTCACCCTGTCGGAGGTCGACCGTGCGTTCGAACGAGTGGCCGCGACCAGGGGGGCCGGGTCGACGGCGGCCCGCGTCCGGCAACTCCGCGACCTGCTGGCGCGCGCGACCTTCGACGAGCAGGGCTTTCTGGCCAAGCTGCTGTTCGGCGAGATTCGCCAGGGTGCGCTCGAGAGCGTGATCACCGACGCGGTGGCGCGCGCCGCCGGACTGCCGGCGGCCCGCGTCCGCCGCGCTGTGATGATGGCCGGCGGTCTCGGGCCGGTGGCCCGGGTCGCACTGGCCGGAACCGACCCGAACCTGTCGCAGTTCTCGCTGCGCGTGTTCCACCCGGTGCAGCCGATGCTGGCGCGGCCCGCGGACAGCGTGGAGGAGGCCCGGGCGCGCCTGGGTGCGATGGTCCTCGACTACAAGCTCGACGGCGCCCGTATCCAGGTGCACAAGGACGAGACCGAGGTCAGGGTGTTCACACGCCACCTGCGCGACGTGACCGCGGCGGTTCCCGAGGTGGTCGAGGCAGCGGGCATGATGCCCGCGCGGCGGCTGATCCTCGACGGGGAAGTCCTGGCTCTTCGGCCCGAGGGGACGCCGCTTCCGTTCCAGGTGACGATGCGCCGCCTCGGTCGCAAGCTGGACGTCGAAGAGCTGCGGCGGCAACTGCCGCTGACCCCGTTCTTCTTCGACTGTCTGGCGGTGGACGCGCAGGATCTGATTGACGAGCCGCTGAGCCGGCGCGCGGCCGTGCTCGCGGACGTCACGCGCGGCCGGTCGCTGGTGCCCCGCACAATCTCGCCCGGCATCGACGAGGCGGCAGCGTTCGTCGACGAAGCTCGTTGCGCCGGCCACGAAGGGGTGATGGCCAAGGCTCTCGATGCGGGCTACGCCGCCGGAAGCCGGGGCGCGGGCTGGCTGAAGATCAAGCAGGCGGCGACGCTCGACCTCGTCGTGCTGGCCGCCGAATGGGGGAGCGGGCGCCGCCGCGGGTGGTTGAGCAACCTGCACCTGGGGGCGCGCGACCCCGCGCGCAACTGCTTCGTCATGCTCGGCAAGACCTTCAAGGGGCTGACCGACGAGCGGCTGGAATGGCAGACCCGCCGGTTTCTCGAGCTCGAGATCGGGCGTGACGGGCACACGGTCCACGTGCGGCCGGAGGTCGTGGTCGAGGTGGCCTTCAACGACGTCCAGGCCAGCCCGCAGTACCCCGGCGGCGTCGCGCTGCGCTTCGCCCGCGTCAAGCGTTACCGGGAGGACAAGACGGCGGCGGACGCGGATACCATCGAGACGGTTCGGGCAATCCATCGGCGGGCGACGGGGCGGGACCGGCCATCCCCTGACCTCCTCGCCGCCATCGATTGACGGTGGGCGGGACAGGTGGCGCGGCCGCGACGTTCGCCAGCCGGTCGAGCAGCCCCGCCGCGATGTCCCGCGTCTCACGCGGAGGGCCTCCGGAATAGCCGCGTCCACCTTCTGCGCCTCCGCCGCCACGCCCTTCAGCATGCGGTGAAGAAGCTCGGGCTCGCTCAGCGACGCGACAACGGCGCGCACGATGATGTCCTCGGCACGACGTCGAGGCACCCTGACCCCGTTGTCGCAGGCCCGCCTGACCGCGGCATAACACCCGTAGTAGCCCGCGCCCTTGCCGCTGACCAACACGATCCCACCCCCGCACTTCCCGCAGACCATCGAACCCTGACAGAAGATAACGGGAATGCGTCTGGACGTGGGACTTCTGAGCGTCCGAGAATCCGCGCCGCGCGCGCCCGGTACCAAACACCTCATCCACTTCAACAATCCGCTTCTGAACCGCGCCCCAGAGTTTCTGGTCGATGATCCGCAGCTTCTCGTCATGAAGGACGTGCCACTCCGATTCCGGCCGATCGAGAGTATGACGACGACCGGTGCGGGGGTCACGCTGGCCGCGCGTCTTGTTCCAGGCCCAGATGCCGATGTACTTGGTGTTCTTCAACATCCTTTTGATGGTCGCAGGACACCACCCATTCTCGCTCTTGTAGCGCCCCGGTATGCCTTCGGTATTGAGCTCCCGTGCAATACGCATGCAGGAAACGCCATCCGCGTACGCCCGAAGGACTTCGAGGACTTGGGGACGGCGACGAACGGGAAGCTCTCGGGCCGCGTGCGGCTCGCCCCGCCGCCGCCCTGCGGGCGAGCGCAAGCACCGGGTTCCGGGCCCCGACGCCGGGGCAGCAGAACGCGTTCAACGTCACCACGCAGTACGACCACGCGCTGATGGACCTCGTGAACAACGGGACCATCCCGTCGACGTCCCGTGTGGCCCGGCTCCGGGGCGGCGAGCCGCTCGAGCCCAGCGCTCGGTCAACTTCACGGCCCGCGCGGTGGTCGACGGCGGGCGTTCAACCTGACCACCGACTACTTCTGCATCCGCCTGTCGGACCGGCTGGCCCTGACCCAGCTCTTCGCGCTGGACCCAGCCGAGGCCGACGCGCTCGTCGCCGACGGGGTGACGAGCGCCGCCAACCTGCAGAACTTCCGCTTACTCACCAACCACCTCCTCAGTAGCGCCTCGACACGGCGCCCGGCGTACCCAGCTTCATCGGCGGCCCCGCTGGCGCCAAGCCGTCGTGTCGCATCTCGTAGCTGTCCGTGCGCGACTCCGCCCACTCCGCCGCCCGACGGTACGCCTCGTCGAGCGTGAGCCCTCCGCCCACGGCGATCTTCGCGGCCGAGCTCGGAAACCGGAACATCCGGCGGTGGTGTTCCTCGTACTCGCGGGCCTCCCTGCGGGTCAGCCAGACGAAGCCGACCTCGAAGCAGAGCCCGCGGCCGCAGAGCACCGTGCCGAGCCCCGCGTACGGGAGGCAGGGCTCCTCGACGTAGCGCGGGCTCTTCGGCCTCCCGTGATACATGCACCGGACCAGGGCCATCCTTACTCTCCGGGACGGCGCAGGGCCGGGCGGCACTAGTGCTTCGTCACGTCAAAATTTTAGGATACACAGACTTGAGTTTACGGCGCGCATCGTCGACCTTCATCTGCCAGTCGACACCGCGTTGGGTGCCGTTGGCGTCGATGGACCACGCCGACACTTCGCCGTGCAGGGTCTCGAGGTCGCCGATGCGGCGCCCGTGCAGGCATTGGCGTGTCATCGAACTCAGTTCGTTCTCGGCGATGTTCAGCCAGCTCCCGTGCTTCGGCGTGTGGCAGAACTCGAGGCGACGAACCAACTCCCGAGCCCGGGCCGGCTCGAACATCTCGTAGAAGGCGCCGGGCGTGTGCGTGTTGAGGTTGTCGCACACCAAGGTGACCTTCAGGCAGTCGGCGTAGCGGCCCTCCAACAGGTCGGCGACCTCCGCCGCCCAGTCCGCCTTCGTCCGCCGGGGCCGCGCCGTCGCTCGCCGCCAACACGCCAGCGGCTCGCTGAACAGGAAGATCGAGGCCGTGCCGGCCCGTTCGTACTCGTAGTCGACGCGGCGGGGCCGCGCCAGCGTGGCGGCCATCGGCGGGCGTGTCTCCTTGACCAGTTGCACCGGCTGCTCATCCATGCACACGACCGGGCACGCCGGGTCGTACGGTTGCGCGTAGGTGTCCAAGACCTGCTCCATGTGCGCCACGAACTCGGCGTCGGCCTCCGGTGGGATCACCCAGTACTCGATCTTCCGCCGGGTCATCCCCGTTTTTTTAACGTACGCCGGATGGTTTCGTGGCTGACCGACTCGACGATCTCCAGCTCGACGACCCGGCGCGCCAGCAGCCGCAACGACCAGTTGGCGAAGCCCTTCGGGGGCGGCCCAAGACGCAGGGCGATGACCTGCGCCTCCTGTTCGCCGCTGAGCAGTTTCGGGACCGGCGGGGAGTCCCGCCGCTTTCGCTCCAGCACGCGCTCGAGGCCTTCCAGCACGCTTCGTTGGCGAATGTTCTCAACGGTCTTGGTGCGGCACGACAAGGCGTCGGCGATCTGCCGGTCCGTCCACGCCGGTCCGTCCGCATCGGCCTTCAAGAGGATCTGAGCACGGCGCACCTTCTGGCTGCTGCCCTTGAGCTTCCGGAGTGTCTGTCGACAGACCTCGCGTTCCTGGTCGGTGAGTCGGACGATATACTTTTTCTGCACGGGAACTCTATCGGTTCCGCGTGCCCTAATCTTTAGTCGTGGCGCAGCACTAGCCGCAGCTGTTGATCGGGAAGCCGGTCTGGTACGCGGCGGCCTGGGCGCCGCCGTAGGTCTTGAACGGCCCGAGCCACTTCGGCTTGCCGCCGAAGCGCAGCGCCCACGCGCAGTCCGCCCGGTGGATGACGGCCCTGGGCGTGACCGGCGGCCGCGGCGAGGGGCTGTACCGGTTGACGTAGAGGGTCATTTCGCGGTCACCGAATCACCGTGACCGGAGCGCCAAGCGAGCAGTTGTTCTCGGTATCGCTCTCCCCGGCGACTGACTCGATGCACGCTCCCAAGTAGAACGTCGACGTGAAGCTCGACCGCAGCTCCGTGAAGTGAACGGCCCTGACCGGCGTCTCCCCGGGCACGATCGGGTCGTCGGTGAACGCCTGCCCCGCCGCGACGGACGGCGCGATCAGCACGAACAGGACGACGGCGACGGCTCTCACGGGATCTCTCCTCGGCGCCGATTCTACACGAGCCGCGGCCGATTCGTACGCACCCTGCGAACTGTCATAAACTGTCAACGAGGCTGGCCGGGCGCGCCCATCGGCGGCGGACGGCGGGAGAGATCGCGGCTGATGACTGAGGTGCTGAGACTGATCGGGTTGTCGAAGGACGGGTCCCTGATGCCGATAATCATGGTCGGCGTCGGTGTGTGGGCGATCATGTCCATCAGGCACCTGCGAGGCGACATGGCGGCGATGAACACCGCCTTGCGGGCCGATCATCAGCGGCTGGAGACGCGGATGGATCGACTGGAAGGCGCGCTGGACAAGGTGGCCGCCGACGTCGCGGACCTCCGCGCTGACGTGGCGTTCCTCCGCGGCAGGGCCGAGCGGAGCGGGTGAGTCGAAAGGAGGCTCTATCTCGCACGGACATACCCGTCCAGGTACTCCCGGATCGCGTCAAGCATCTCGTCCCGAGCGCTCTCTTGGGGTGTAGGAGCCAGCAGGCTCGCCAGCCCTCAGCCTGCGGATCGTTTCACCCATCCTTCCCGCGAATCCCGGATGAGGGGCGTCCTCAAGAGCGATAATCACCTGGAGCACGTTGATCACGGCACGCAGGTGCCCGGAAAGCTCCAGGTGTCTGAACGGATCAAGCACGATTGTAGGGTCGTCGTTGCTCGGCATCTGGATACTCCTACCCGGCGAACGCCAGGGTCACGCGTGCGAGGCCGTCGTTCATGGTGCCCGGCATCGGACGGCTCCTGATGAACCACTGCCCCTCGTGGCCTTCGATCCGCAGGCACTCCCGCTCGTCGACGATCGTAATCAGCGCGTCGTGCGCGTCGGACCCGATCGCTACGGCCATCGTGACGTCGGCCCGGCGCCTGATGCCGGCGCGTGTGATCCTGGAGCGTCTGCGCTACAGAGCGTATGGGAGGCTGACCTCGAACAAGAACTTCGCTCGCAACCGTGGCTTGTCACGCATCTGAACAAGGTCCTGAAACTGTTGGTGAACACCGGAGAGATCGACCGGTTGGACGGGACAGTTTCGTTGACGACCTCGCCGCGGCTGCCGGGGCTGTAGAAGTCCTTATGGAACGGACAGCGCAATGCTGTCTACCGGAACAAGAGTCACGAGCGAGTGCGCCGGGATACTGAGGTACCGGCGTACGCTGCTACACGCGGTCCGGCCCCGGCAGCTGGGCCTGGACTGACTTGCCGCGCGGCGTGCCCGATGGCGTCGAGACCGCCGGCGCCCTTCTCGCGCTGCCGAGCCTGCTCACCCGCGAGACACTCGAGCCCGCGCCCATAGGGTTCTACTTCGCGAAGCTGTGGTACTTCGCGAAGCTCTACCAGCTGATCTTCACGGTGGCGGCGCTGCCCGATGGAGACCACCCCTGACCCACAGTGCACGAGAAAGCGAGTCGGCGGCCGGTGATGCGGCCAGCGACCCGGCGAGACGGGCGAGTCGTCGCCGGCCCGACGGTTCGGCGTCGGTCATCACGTTCAGTGTATGCGGTGCCGGGGATACGGAGAGCAGGGAGGCCGGTCCGCAGGGCGGGCATCGCGCCGATCAGAGAAGCGCTCGCGCGCCGCGCGTGGGCTGAGCGGCCGACGCGATTCGCCGGACTGCCCGCTGGACGGGGTTCGGCACTATCATGTGTCGGGGCCATGCGGAGACACCGGGAGGGCATGATGACGGCGAGCTGCGGTTCACGCGTGCTGGCGGGTCTGGTGGCGGTGGTGCTGGCGGGCGCGGGGCTCGGCGCCCAGGAGCCGCCTCCGGAGGTGACCAGGGCGCAGTTCGACGCCTGGATGACCGAGCTCTCGAACTGGGGCCGCTGGGGCGACGACGACCAGCTCGGCGCCCTCAACCTCATCACCCCGGCCAAGCGGGTCGAGGCGGCGAAGCTCGTCCGGACGGGGCAGGTGGTGTCGATGGCTCGGCCCATCGAGCTCCAGGCCCTCGACGACGCCGACGCGGCCAGCGCGAACCGGAAGCCGGTGCTCATGGGCGCCGTCCGCAACGTGTTCGACATCGACACCGCGAACGGCTACTTCTGGGAGCGCTACGAGGTCGAGTACCACGGGCTCCTGGTGTCGCATCTCGACGCGCTGTGCCACGTGGCCTACGAAGGCAAGGTCTACAACGGCCGCGCCTTCGAGGAGGTCGCCACCGTCGATGGCGGCTGCACGGCCATGGGCGTCATCAACGCGAAGGACGGGCTGGTGACGCGCGGCGTGCTCGTCGACATGCCCGGGAGGGCGGTCACGCGCGCGGACATCGAGGCGTGGGAGGCCGAGACCGGCGTCACCATATCGTCCGGCGACGCCCTGTTCCTGCGCACGGGCCGCGATATCGGGCAGCAGGGCGGCTACCATCCGTCGCTGATCCCGTTCCTCAAGGAACGGGACATCGTGCTGCTCGGCTCGGACGTGCCCCAGGAAGGCGGCGCGGTCGAGGGGGTGCCCATCCCCATCCACGTCTTCACCCTCGTCGCCCTCGGCGTCCACCTGTTCGACAACCTCGGCCTCGAGGACCTGGCCCGGACCGCGGGCGAGCTGGGCCGCTGGGAGTTCCTCTTCACCGCATCGCCCCACGCGGTGCCGAACGGCGCCGGGTCGGCGATGAACCCGATAGCCGTGTTCTAGTGTCCTGAACCGTGGTTCGCGAAACAATTCTACGCGGCAGTTCTCCAGTGTTATGGGCACTTGCAGCGATTCAGAGCTTTCGCGAACCTCACTGCCGGGACACTGGCCGCATCCACCGCGCCGGGCTGGCGCTGCCATGGTCGTCGCCCTCGCGTTGCGAGGGGGAGGGAGGTCGGTATGCTGAGCAGGAGACTGTCTCGTGCGGTTCTCATGGCCCTGGTCGCGGGCGCTGGCGCCATCGCGGCGCCGGCATGGCTGTCCGGTTCGGGGCCGTCCGCCGAATCGGCCGCTGCGCAGGGTCGCAGCCTGCCGGTCTTCGAGGTCGACCCGGCGTGGCCCGCGGTGCCGGCCGGGATGAGGCTGGGCGCGCCGTCCAGCATCGCCATCGACGCGGAGGACAACGTCTGGGTCCTGCACCGCCCGCTGACGCTCCCGGCCGAGGAGGACGCGATGGCGGCGCCGCCGGTCGTCGTCTTCGACGCGGAAGGGAACTTCATCCGGGCCTGGGGCGGCCCCGGCGCCGGGTACGAGTGGCCCCAGCGGGAGCACGGGCTCCACGTCGACCACGAGGGCTTCGTCTGGCTGGGCGGCAACAACTGCCCGACCAACGGCGTGCCCAGGGTCGAGCCGGTCAACGACGACCAGCTCTTGAAGTTCACCCGGGACGGCGCGTTCGTCATGCAGATCGGCCGCACCGACGGCAGCCGGGGCAACGCCGACATGATGAACGTCCACCGGCCGGCCGACCAGCAGGTCCATCCCCCGACCAACGAGCTGTTCGTGGCCGACGGCTACGGCAACCGCCGCGTCGCCGTGTTCGACGCCGAGACCGGCCGGTTCAAGCGCAGGTGGGGAGCCTTCGGCGACACGCCGGTGGACGACGACCAGTGTCAGGTGCTGAACCCCGCCAGCTTCTCCGATCCGGGCCCTTCGTACTTCAACGTTCTCCACGCCATCCGGGTGTCGAACGACGGCCTGGTGTACGCGGCCGACCGCGAGCACCGCCGCGTGCAGGTGTTCACGCTCGGCGGCGCGTTCGTGAGCCAGGTGGTCACGCCCGACGCACCCTTCGCGCGCAACCTGGCCTTGTCCCCGGACGCCGAGCAGCAGTTCCTCTACGTCGGCGGCGACGACGGCATCGTCGTCGTCGACCGCGCGACGCTCGAGATACTCGGAACCGTCCGCCCCGAGGGCATCCTGGGCGCCGGCCACCACATCGCGACCGATTCCCGGGGCAATCTCTACCTCGCGGCGACGGGCGCGGGCATGCAGAAGCTGACATTCAGGGGAATGCCCGGCGAACAGTGACGAGGAGGAGGATCACCATGACCGTCGAGCAAGCACAGCCGGCCGGCGCGCCGATGCGGTTCCGAACGGGCCGTGGTTGTCGCGGGCTCCTTCTCGTCTGCCTCGTGTGCCTGTGGCCGCAGGGGGCCGGCGCGCAGCCCGCGGTCGGCGACACCCCCACCGCCGCGCGGGCGGCGGACGGGAGCTACATCAGTTGGCGCGAGCACATCATCGACGAGCCCGCCACCGCCGGGTTCGGCCTGAGCGGCAGCGACGGCCTCGTGATGGCGGACCTCGACAACGACGGCCACGAGGACATCGTGTCGGTGCACGAGTCGGACAGCGAGTACGACTCGACCGTCCCCGACCCCGACTACGTGCCGGACGCCGAGGGTCATGTGCGGGTCGCGTTCGGCTCGGCCGACCCGGACGGGTGGACGAACGTCACCATCGCGGAGGGAGCGGACGCGCCCGCGCCGGAGGACGCGGCCATCGCCGACGTCAACGGCGACGGGCACCTCGACGTGGTGGTGGCGGCGGAGCTCTCGCATCTCATCTATCTGCAGAATCCGGGCGCGGACGTGCGCCGCGCCGCGTGGCCGCGGCTGATACTGCCGATGACGAAGGGTCGCGGATCGTACATCCGCGTCTTCCTGGCCGACCTCGACGGCGACGGCGTCCCCGAGATGACCGCCCCCAACAAGGGCGCGCAACGGCCGGCGCCGGAAGACTTCGCGCGCTCCACGCCGGTGTCGATCTTCTCGGTGCGCGGGGATCCGCTCGAGGGCGGGAGCTGGACGGAGACGGTGCTCGGTCGCTACAGCGTGCCGCAGAACGCCGAGCCGGTGGACCTGGACGGCGACGGCGACCTCGACGTCGTGGTGGGGACGCGGGGCGAGAACCGCATCCTGTTCTTCGAGAACCCGGGCGACGGCAGCCTCGACTTCCGCGAGCACGCCATCGGCATCTACGGCGCGCGGGCGGCCGGCTTCAACCTGGAGTACGCGGACCTGAACGGGGACGGGCGCCTCGACATCATCGGCGCCGCCGCTGGCGGCCTCGCCTGGCTCGAGCAGCCCGAGCGTATCGACGACGCGTGGAACGCGCACCGGATTGGCAGCTTCGCCCCCGACAGCATGACCGGCCTCGAGGTGGCCGACATCGACGGCGACGGACACCTCGACGTCATGGCCGGCAGCTACAGCCGCGGCCCCCGCGAGGGCGACGGCGACGTCGACAAGGACGACGCCCTCGGGCGCATCGGCTGGTTCGAGCACCCCGGCGACGCCGCCGGAGAGTGGCGGCGGCACGACGTCTCGCGCCGCAAGCGGGGCATGTAC
The DNA here is from genome assembly GCA_965207615.1 of Vicinamibacterales bacterium. Taxonomy (GTDB): domain Bacteria; phylum Acidobacteriota; class Vicinamibacteria; order Vicinamibacterales; family UBA8438; genus JAJEEA01. Next base: position 2,590,743 of record CBDBMZ010000003.1, on the reverse strand, counting down.
GACAAGTTCATCGCTCGGGACGTCGACGGCGACGGCGACGTCGACTTCCTGGGCACGCGCGGCAACAGTGCGCCCTACGACGGGGTGTTCTGGCTGGAGCAGGTGCGCTCGGACACGCCGCGCCCGGCGTTCGAGCGGGCGCGCGACGAGGACAGCCCGGAGATGCCGCTGCCGTAGGCCGACCTGCAATTGGCCGACGTGAGACCCGGCCGGCCCTTGCGCAACTGGTGGGACCGTTCGAGTTCGGCCCAGGGGAACGAGGCTCACCCCTCGCGACCGATTCGCAGGGCAATCTCTACCGCCTCTGCCGCTTCCCCGCTCCTCCAATACCGCCCAGACCCGACCCCGGCGGTATGAGAAGTCCGGGCCAGGACCGCTGTCGATCAGCCCACGAGCCGCGCCAGCCCGAAGAAGGGTTCCTTCTCGCGCTCGCCGAGCGCCTGCTCCGCCAGCATCTCCCCGAGCGAGGCGCCCAGCTTGTAGCCGTGGCCGGACCCGCCGCCCGCGATCCAGACGTTCTCCGCTTCCGGATGGGTGTCCACGATGAGGTTCCCGTCGGCGCTCTGCTCGTACTGGCAGACGCGCGCCTCGATCAGCGGCGCTCCCTTGAGCCCCGGGAAGCGGTGCTCCATGTACTCCCGCGCCTCGCGGATGCCCTTCGGTGAGGGCGCCCGGTCACCGTCGGTGGGGTCGAAGTCGGCGCCGCGCCGGTCGTCCGCGATCTTGAAGCCCCGGAAGCGGGTCGCCGGTACGCCGTAGAACGGGCCCTCGATCCAGGTCGGGAACTCCGCCTCGGTCAGGTCGGCGCGGCCCGCCGGGGGACCGAAATAGAAGACCTCCTGCCGGGTGGAGCGGACGAGCGGCGGGTCGAACTCCGGGAAGAGCTTCGCGAGCCAGGGCCCGCAGGCGAAGACGAAGATGTCGGCTTCCAGCGCGCCGCCGTCCGAAAGGCGGATCTGCCGCATGCGGCCTCCGTCCATCCCGCCCGGCGCCGCCTCCGCCCGCCGGAAACTGCCGCCTGCCTCCTGGAACTCCCGGAGCACCCGTTCGCAGCCGCGCCGGGCGAGCAGGTAGCCGGCGTCCCTTTCGAACACGCCGTAGGAGAGGCCCTCCGGGTTGATCTGGGGGAAGCGGCGCGCCAGCTCGTCGCCGTCGAGTTCCTCGACCGGGAGGCCGAGTTCCCGGAGGATCGGCACCGCGGCCTTCGTGTACTCGTTCTCCCCGCTCCTCATCCGCAGCATGCCGATGGGAAAGAGCAACCGGTCGTCCCAGCGCGCTTCGTACTCCTTCCAGATCTCGGCCGCCCGGGCCACCATCGCGCTGTAGATCCGCCGCGTCCCGTAGGAGGCCCGGATCAGCCGGCTCTCGCCCCCCGAACTCGCGCGGGCGTTGCCCGCCCCCCAAGCGTCCACAAGCGTCACCTCGGCGCCCGCGCGGCGGAGCCAGAGCGCCGTCCAGCCGCCGAAGGCGCCGGCCCCGATCACGGCGGCCCGGACGCCGCTTCCGGTTTGCGGCGGGCTCGTGGCCGGTGTGGCCTCGGGTGTCCCGGTTTCGCCGGCGTCGTTCCCGTAGGCGCTGAACGCGGCGGCGCTGGCGAGTCCGGCGGTGATCGCCTCGCGGCGGGAAATCCGTTTCGTCATGGTTCTATTGTCCCCCGAACCGGGCCAGCCTGGAAATGGCAAACCGAAAAGGGTGCGGTTCTTTTGCGTAGAGTGCTATCTGGCTCATTCATAAGGAGTTATGCCAACGGGCGCCCCCTCACCGGTGCGCTTTGGCCGGGGACGGCTTCCGGCCAGCGTCCCACCCGCTACTTTCGAGCCCCTGCCCGGCCTGATCACGACGCCGGCACGCTCCGGTCTTCGCCTCCGGTGCGCCCCCCCCCCCCCTGGACATTCCCACGGCGTTTTGGTACGGCGTCGTCGGGAAGGGAGACCCCGCGGCGATGGCCACGGCGACGACGAGGTTCACTGGACGCACCTTCAGTGCGCGGGAGATGACGCTGATCCGCGAGGTCGTGCAGGACTGTTCGGGCTTGAGCCGGATGGAGCTGGCGCGCACGGTGTGCGAGCTGTTGCGGTGGCGGCGCCCGAACGGGCGGCTGAAGGCCCGGGAGTGCCGCGAGTTCCTGGAGCGGCTCGACGCGGAGGGTGCGCTGGCGCTGCCGGACAAGCGCCTTGGCCGCGCACCGGGTTCGGTCACCCGTGTGCCCCGGACGGCGGCGGGAGAGCCGGGTTGCCCGCTCGTGGGCCGCGTGCGCGACATCGAGCCGCTTCAGGTCGAGTTGGTGCGTGAGCCGGCCGAGCGCCTGCTGTTCCGGGAGCTGGTGGGCCGCTACCACTACCTGGGGCACACGGTTCCCTTCGGCGCCGACCTGCGCTATCTGGTGTTCGCGTCGAGGCCTCGGCGGGCGGTGGTCGGCTGCCTGCAGTTCTCCAGCCCGGCGTGGCGCATGGCGGCGCGGGACGGCTGGGTCGGCTGGGACGCGACCCGGGCGCGGAAGGTACTCACCTTCGACGGCAAGGGGGTGGACTAGCGATGACGCTGCCAGGTGGCGCGGCTCTCGACTCCGTCGTCACCCGTCAGCGACAGCACCAGCGTGTCGCCGTCGTCCGCGAGGTCGTACGAGTAGCTCAGCGTCCTGCCCCGCTCATCCGGTCGAGACCCGCCCTCGACCTCATGCTCGACGACTCTCCGAAAGACGTTCACGTCATATCGGCCGTAGTAGGCCAGATAGCTCTCACGGCTTGAAAGCTGGACCGACACCCGGCCGCTGGCGTCATACGACAGCATCCCGTCGGTGAACGCGGAACCGTCCGCGGCCGCCCCACCGACCCGCTCGAACGACGAGAGACCGAAGGCGCCGACGAACCGGGCCATCTGCTCGGTGGCCCGCGCGCCGTTCAACAGCAGCGTCATGCTCCGATTGCCCTCGTGACAGGCATACTCGTAGATCGGCTCCTCGGTGTTGGTCAGAGGGTACTCCGCCGACCACGGCTCCGTGAACGAGTCCGGGTCGTAGACGGTGTACTCCTGATGCATCGTGGCCTGGTCGATCCGCGTCAGACGCTGCACCAGACGCATACCCGCCCCGGACCCCGCAAAGGTCCAGCGCGGGTCGAAGTTCGTCGATTCGATCACCAGGGTGTCGCCGTCCCAGGAGCCGCGCGAGGTCCCCGCCCACTGCTGGATGGCGCTGGACACCTGCGGCCGGTCGTCCAGCGGGACCGTGATCGTGGTGTTGACGAACTCGTAGTGGATGACCACGTGATCCGGGGTCTGGAAGATCCGGGCCGGGAACGCACTCCCTCGGAGCGGCAGCATCCCGCCAATCATGCAGCGTTCGTCCAGTGCCCGGTCCTCGGGGCCCTCCGGGATGCCGCTCATGCGCCGACCTGGCATGCCCACCCGGTAGCGGCCTTCCTCGGTACGTGGAATCCGTCCGTTCTCGGGCGAGACGACGAGCGACGTGCGCCCGTCCAGCAGCGGATGGTCGTAGATGGACTGGTCGACCCCGCCATCGCCCAGCTCGAAGTCGGCGCTCAGGGCCCGATCGAGCCCCTCGCGGATGCTGCTCCGCCGCGTGGCGAGAAACTCCGCCTCTTCTTCTTCCGTGAGACGAAGTCTGCCCTCGAATTCGGCCGGTCGCTCGAGGGGCGTCATCGTGGGAAGCGACCAGGTCCCCTGGAGATCCGGCACGCCCCAGGGCGTACGGGGCGGGCCCGCCTCGTCGGCCGGCTGCGCCGGCGCCGAGCACGGAAGCGCCGCGAGGGCGCCGGCCAGCCCGAGGCATCGCAGGACGTACTGGGCCATGCTCATGGTGTCGTCTCCGCTTTCAGTCGCTGCAGCTCCTCCCGCGACCGGAACTCCAGCTTCGCCACCTTCCCGGCCCCAAGGTAGCCCATGCCGATCTGGGTCTCGAGGTCCGCCTTCATCAACCGGTCCCGCGGAATGGCGGTCGACCACCAGCCATTGCCGGCGCCATCGCCGGTCATGGCCATGAGTGTTCGGCTCCTGAATCGAGTGCCGTCGTCGATCCCACCCGTTTGGCTCCTCGGCCGCTGCCCCTCACCGACCAGCAGGGATTCGAGCGGCATAAGCTGCTACGAGTCAGCAGATTATACCTGTGAACGTCTCTCCAGGGCCCGGGACCTGGGACGAGTTGGGTGCGTGCCGGGTTGGGTGCATCCATCAACCGCGCTCGCCCGCGGCCAGCGCCGCCACCGTGAAGATCAGCGGGTAGAGCTTCTCGAAGTACCACAGCTTCGCAAAGTAGAGCCCGATGGGGGCCGGCCCGAACGCGTCCCGCGTGAGCAGCCACTGACGGCCGCGGGGGTCGCCGGTGGCGGCGACGGCGAGAGCGGTTTCCTCGATAGTGCCGAAGCTCCCGTCCTCGTGCTGCTTCGACCGGAGGAACGCCTCGCCTCGCAGTCGCGCCTCCGCCGGCAGGAGGTCCCGGCACTCCAGGACCCGCGTCGTGCCGTAGACGGGATTCGTCTGGTCCGGGGTCCACGGGTTGCCGAACCACAGGGGAATCCACGACCCGTCGGGGCGCTGGTGGCGCACCAGGTACGCGACCGCCCGTTCCATCGCCCGGTCGACCCGCGGGTCCACCGCGCGCCATGCGTGCCACGCGCGCAGGGCGTGGGCGGTGAGGTCGGGGCTGCTCCGGTCGAACGGCAGCCGGCCCCAGCCCCGGCAGAACGTCGGGACGCCGCCGTCGTCGTTCTGCAGGTCGATCAGCCAGCCGACCCCGGCCGTGGCCGCCGCCAGGAGCTCGGCATCACGGGCCGGGAGCCCGTGGCGGGAGTGCCGCCGCATTCGACCCGCGCCGTGTCCCGCGTGGGCAGCGCTGCTCGTCGCCCCACGCTCGGTCCCGGGTCTTCCAGGTTCCGCGGAGGCCGCGGTCGCGTCCTGCGACGCCGGCGCCGTTTGTCCGCCGACGCTCTCACCGGTCCCGGCGCGACGCGCGCCATCGTCCGCCGCTGCCAGCTCGGCCAGCGCGAGGAGGGCGCCGGGGGTGTCGTCGCCGTCGGGCACGCCGCCCGACAGGTCGGTCCAGGCCCAGCCGCCGGGGGCCGACCGGGTGTAGGGATGGACGACGCGGTACTGCTGGTCGAGCAGCCAGCGCCGCAGGTAGCGCCGTTCCTCCGGGGTGAACGCGGCCCCCCCGAGGGCGTTGATCGACAGCGTGGTCAGCCAGGTGGCGAGGTTGGTGTCGATGGGCCAGCTTCCGTCGGGGCGGACCGAGTCGGTGAGGAAGGCGACGCCCTGCCGGGCCACGGGGTGGCCGGCGAGCCCGCTCCCGGCGAGGGCCATGGTGACGAAGCTCGTCAGGGGGGCGGCCTCGAGGAACCCGCCCGACGCGGGCTGAATCGATTCGAGGATGCGCAACGTGCGCGCGCGGGCCGCGTCCCGGATGGCGCGGGCGGCCCCGCTCGCAGTCGGGTGGTGGTGGTGCTGCGCCTGCCCGATGGCGATCAGGGCGGGCAGCGCGTAGCTCACCACCGGCAGGCCGATCCACTTGAACCAGGCGTGGGGGAGGGCGGCGAGCTCGAACGGCAACACGGGCACGTGCGCCCAGCCGAAGCGCCCGGCGAGGGCGCAGTGGGTGAGGATGGGGACCGCGAAGGTGCGGTCGTCGCCGTACACGTGAGTGATGGCGGCGGACAGCGACTCGGCGGTCAGGGGGCCGACGCGCCGCGTGAGCCACGCTTCCGCGCGCTCCCGCCCCACCGCGCGGTGCTGCCCGAGGGTCGCCCACGCCAGCGTGGTGGTGCTGATGTTGCTGGGGCAGCCGTCGGCGTCGCCGAAGCCGCCGTCCGGGTTCTGGTGGGCGGCCAGCCAGCGGAGCCCGCCGCGCACGAGCCCTTCGTGCCCCCCCGCGAGGGTCAGGGCAGTGACCGCGGTGGCGGTCGAGAGGGGGCTCGACGACAGCTCGCCCTCCCAGTGCCCGGCCGGCGTGCGCGCGGCGAGCAGGCGCTCACGCAGGGCCGAGGCGGCCCATGGGGAGGAGCGCGTACCAGGTGTGCTCGGCGTCGGATTCATCGTCGGTCCAGGCGCCGCGGAACGCCCCCCCGGGTCCAGGGCTCACGCAGGGCCGAGGCGGCCAGGGCCGAGGCGGCCCATGGGGAGGAGCGCGTACCAGGTGTGCTCGGCGTCGGATTCATCGTCCGTCCGGGCGCCGCGGAACGCCCCCCCGGGGTGCTCGGCTCACGCAAGGCTGAGGTGGCCCATGGCGAGGAGCGCGTACCACGTGTACTCGGAGTCCGGTTCATCGTCGGCCCAGGTGCCGCAGAACGCCCGGCCGGTCCACAGCGTGTCGAGGAAGTCGAGGGTCTTGTCCTTCAGGTGCGCGAACGGGACGTGCTCGCCGGCGAGGGCGTGCAGGGCGGTGGCGGTCGACAGCAGGTCGGGCATGGGCGCCGCCTCGGTGGCGAGGAAGCCCCCGTCGGGGTGGGCGCGCGCCAGCAGCCACCGCGCCGCCTCGGGCGGGGTCTGGGCCCCCATCCGGCGGAGCAGGGTCACCGCCGCCGCCGTCGTCGGGGTGGTGCGGACCTGGCCATGCGCCCCCGATTCCGGAGAACCCTGGAGCCGGGCCGCCGCCCCCGGCGTGGCGCCGACGGCCGTGTCGCCCGGCAGGGGGAACGGTTCGGGCCGCTGTCCCAGGTCCTCGAGCGCGCCCCAGGCCAGGAAGCTGTGGTAGATGCTGGCGCGATCCCACTGTGCGCGGATGCGGGGGGCGAGGTCCGGGGCGGGCTGCTTCACCGCCGCCCAGCAACGGGCGAGGCAGCAGAGGTGTACGAGGTCGAGGTCCTCCCCATCCCCGAACGACTCGAGGAAGCCGGCCACCGCTGGCGGGGGCTCGTGCTGGAGCGCGATGAGGCCCTCGAGCGCGAAGACGGTGTAGTAGAGGTCGCTCTCCCCGGACCGGTCGGCGGCGCCGCCGTCTTCGTTGAACTGGGAGTGGAGGTAACCCGCGACCGGGTCAGAGGCTTCCTGCAGCAGCTTCGGCGCCAGCCGCGCGACTTGCAGCATTTCGAGTCTCAAACTCACTGCAGTAGCCCTCGATCAACGTCTCGCCGAAGATCTTGCCCACGATGCGGCGCATCAGCCCCTTGAGGGTCGGGCTCGACAGGAACCGGAGTGACCGGACCGCGTCCTCGCGGTAGGCTTCGAGGAGGTCGTCGGCCTTGTCGAGGGCGCCGCACTGCTCGGCGATGCGGCGCAGCTCTTCCCCGCGGTCGCCCGCGCCCGACCGGATGACCTCGGCGACGCGCTCGCGCTCGGCCCCCTCCGCCCGCTTGTGGGCGATGGTGAGTATCAGCGACAGCCGCACCTGGTCGAGGTCGTTCGAGTCGGCCTCGCCCTTGAAGTCGTCGATGTCGTCCTTGATCTGGTAGGCGATGCCCAACGACTCGCTGTACTTGCGCAGCACGTCGTGCGTCGCCGCGTCGGCCCCGCCGAGCACGGCCCCGATGCGCAGCGCCACCTCGAAGGCCGCCGCCGTCTTCTGCCGGAAGATGTCGAGCACCTGAAGCGACGCCAGGGGCCGTGGGTCGCGGGCCCACAGCAGCTCGCGGCCCTGGCCCCGGCTCAGGGTCACGTGGCCCTCGGCCGCGATGGCGACGGCCTCGGGGTGGCCCGCCTCGGCGAGCAGCCGGTAACCTTCGCCGACCAGGAAGTCGCCCGCGTTCAGCGCCACCGGGACCCCGACCTCGGCGTGCAGGGCGGGGCTGTCGTAGCGGCGCTCGTCGCCGTCCTCGATGTCGTCGTGGATGAGCGACGCCTTGTGGAAGCACTCGATGGCGACGGCGGCCTTGAGCACCGCCTCGGGCAGGTCCGGCTCGACGCCGCGGCGGTCGGTCTCCAGCGCCATGTAGGTGCACGCCGCCAGATAGGGGCGCCAGCGCTTGCCGCCCTTCTCGAGGTAGTCGCGGGCGATGCGGGCGGTGGCGTCGTCGGCGTCCACCGGGCCCATGATCACGTCGAGGATGTCGGACCCGAACCAGTCGCGCACCCTCGTCTTCAGCCCGTCGAGGTCGAGCCGGTAGGTCTTGTCGTCGCTCGTCAGGTGAATCAGGTCCCAGACCCAGTCGAGGTCCACGGTGGTGTTGACGCAGTCGTCCTGGAGCAGGGGGATGGCCACGCCGGGGATGGCCGCCGCCTCCATGTGCGGGAAGCACTTCTCGAGCACGTTGATGCAGCTCACTCCGACGATCGCCTCGATCTTGCCGGTCTCGATCATCGAGCGGACGATGGCCGAGCCCTCGGCCACGAGCACCGCGTAGCCGAGCCGCTCGGCCTCGACCGTCAGGTCCTGGATCGAGCACAGCCCGCACTCCTTGCAGAGCAGGCCGAACTCGTCGAACGGGGCGGGGCACTTCTCCTCGACCCGCAGGCACTTCGGGATGAGGAGGAGCCGGCGCTCGTAGGGAATCTGCGCCAGCGAGTCGCGCCAAGCGGCATTGCTGACGAGGATCGAGGTGTAGTCGCCGTAGATCGGGTCGAGGCCCGCCTCGGCCAGCACCGCCGCGGTGTGCTCGGTCAGCTCGTCGAGCGTGAGGGGGGGCACCGCGCCCGCCCGCTTGACGTGCCCCTCGGTGAGCCGCTTCAGGCGGACCCGCACCGCCTTGTCGTCCGGGATGTTCGACTGCGCCTGCCGGTAGGTCTGCCGGGGCACCTGCACCGGAAGCTGCAGAAGGGGGATGACCTGGGGCTCGGCGTAGCTGGAGGTGTCGGTGGCCATGGATCTCGCTGATCCTCTATGTATAAGCACCGAATCCGAAGAACCAGTGCTTCTTGGCGAAGCGGTAGACCCAGTTCTCCTCGGGAATCTCGTTCCCCGGGTTGTGCTGGCTGGGCCGCGAGCGCAGGGCCTCGAGCTCGGGGGCCGCGGTCTGGCGTATGGTCGTGTCGCCGGCGCCGTGCCGCTCGACGATCTCCCGGAGGAGGTCGGGGCGCTCGAGCACGATGCAGCCCCGCGTCGCGTCGGCCGCGGTCCGGCGGAAGTCCGCGAGGAGCGGCGACTCGGTCATCGTCTTGTAGATGTCGCCGTCGTTGTCCTGGATCTTCTCGTTCGCGAACTGGATGATCGGGCACGGCTCGACGTCGCCGAAGGGGCCGATGTGGTGGCTGATGCCGGTCGCGGCCGGGCACAGCGCCTGCCCCTTGTCGTCCCAGTAGGCGTCGATGAGGCCGATGGGCTTGCGGTTGCGCATGTCCATCACGAAGCGCCGCACCGACAGGACCTGCTCGGGGGTCAGGGCGAGCTGGGGGTTGGGCACGGGCCCCACCACGCGGTAGGTGTGGAACCAGCAGTAGTGCACCCCCATGCCGATCAACCGGTCGATCCAGTCCTCGCGCACCAGATCGTCGATGTTCGACTGGCAGACGCTGGTGCAGACCCCGGTGATCAACCCGTGCCGCACGCTGGCCCGGATGCCCTCGAGGGTGCGGTTCAGCACCCCCTCGCGGCCGCGCCGCTCGTCGCTGATCGACTCGGTGCCCTCGACGCTGATGAGCGGGGTCGCGTTGCCCGCCCTCCGCAGGCGCTCGGCCGTGGCGTCGGTGATGGGGTGGCCGTTGGTGAAGATCTGGAAGTAGCAGTCGGGGTGCGCCTCGAGGACCCGGAGGAGGTCCGGGTGCATGAACGGCTCGCCCCCGAGGATGCCGAAGAAGCTGTTGCCGTGCGCCTTGGCGCTGTCGATGAGCCGGTTCAGGTCGTCGTAGGCGATCACGTGCTGCGGCTTGTCGACGTCGACCCAGCACCCCTGGCAGCGCAGGTTGCAGGCGTTGGTGATGGAGATGTAGAGGAACGGGGGGAACGACACCCCGGCCTTGAGCCTCTTCTTGAACTTCTGGACCGAGCGGACGCCCTTGTAGCCGAAGTTCCAGGCGAACTTCCGCAGCACGCGCGCGTCGGTCGAGCGCACCGTGCGATAGCCGAGGCCGGCCGCCGCCCTCAACATGGTCGTTCCGCTCCCGGTTCCGTCAGTCCCGGCCGCAGCCGGCAGCGCCGCTCGGCGTCGCTGTCCGCCCGGCCAATCCTGCGCGAGTCGGCGCCGTTCTACGGCGTGGACTCCTGCGCGCGCGTCCCGCCGCTCCCGATCAGATTCCCCAGTCCCGCTCGGTCGGCGCCGGCCGGGCGTCCTGCACCGTCTGCGAGCGCGCGAGGCGCTTCTCCATCTTCGCCTTGGCCCGGGCCGCCCGCTCCTCGATGTCCTCGGCCGAGGGCAGGGTCATCAGCACCTCGTCGGGGATGTCCAGATCCTTCTTGAGCTTGCCGAGGCAGCGCTTGCGCTCGAGCAGCGCCTTCGACTCGTCGCGCTCGGTCGAGAAGCGCTTGCGGGCCTCGCGCTGGCGGGTGCGGAGCGACCCGTAGAGGTCGCCCCCGAGCAGGGTGGAGATGTCCACCTTCATCGCCTCGCGCTGGACGTCCTGCTCGCGGACGACGTCGCCGTTGATGGGGCCCTTGCCGTACTTCGGGAACAGGATCGCGACCTCGGGGCAGACGCGGGAGCAGGCCGGGCAGTCGGTCTTGCAGTTGTCCTGGTTCTGCACCGTGATCTGCTTCTTCTCGTCGACCCCGTACACGTCGAAGAGGCAGAACGTCAGGCACTGCATGCAGTTGGTGCAGCGATCGAAGTCGATCACCGGGAACCACGGCTTCCACGCTTCGAGCTTCCGTGCGCCGGCCGCCTCCCGCACCTCGCGGGCCGCCTCCAGCGCGTCGACCTCGCCGAGGTCGCGGAAGTGCACCTCCTGCTCGGGGTCCACCGCCGGCGCGTCGTCGAGCCGGCCCAGCACCAGCACCGGCGCGTCGTCGGCCGGGGCCACCTCCTGGCCGGCGACCGGCCGGGTGACCTCGAAGCCGTTGTCGAGCAGGGCCGACAGGGCCTGGAAGCGCTCCTCTCCGCCGAGAGTCCGGCTGCCCGGGCCCTCGTACAGCACCACCCGCAGGTTGCGTCCGTCGGTCCGGCTCATCCGAGCAGCTCCCTCGCGACGTCGACGGCCGAGTCCTCGCGCATGTTCAGCACCTCGACGCCCTCAGCCGGCAGCGGGGCCCCCGCCGCGTGGAACAGCCACTTGACGGCGCGGGGATAGCAGGCGGCGATCTTCGTGTCGCCGGCCTCGGCGATCTTCCGCAGCGCGGGGTCCTTGCGCGCCGACATGTCGCAGAGGTCCGCCACCGCGTCGAACGCCTGACCCGAGTCGCACAGCCGGCGCAGCACGTCCTTCTTGACGTCGGCCGGCACGACCTTGGCGTAGGTGCAGTTGCAGTACAGGATCTTCATCGCGCCATCCGCCGCGCCGTCAGGACATCCGCGGCCACGATGCCATCCGCGCGGCCGTACGCCGTCCCGGGGCCTTCACGCCATCCGCCGCACCGTGACCGCCACCCGCCGCACCGCGACTGCCATCGCTGCGCCGTCACGCCATCCTGTGCGTGGGAACCGGCCGTCCCGGCCGCAACTGCTCCAGGTGCTCGACCCGCGCCTCGATGCCGTCGAGGCCGGCCAGGGTCTCGCGCAGCGCCGCCTCGAGCCGCACCGGGTCCGTCTCGGCCCGCAGGTTCACCACCAGCTCGCCCGCGTCGACGCGGTCGAGCAGCGACTCGCGCAGGTCCGGCTCCCGGTCGCTGCCGACGAGGCTCACCACCGACAGCGTGCCCGACCCGTCCCGCGCGTCGAGCGTCATCTTGAGATGGGCAATCTCCTCCCCGGCCGTCGCGAGCCGCTCGCGCACCTGCCGGGCCAGATCGACCAGCGTCCGGTTGCCGTCGAACGGTTCGCCGGCGCTGAGCTGCACCGTGCAGTTCAGCCAGCCCAGCCGCGCCTCGCCCTCGGCGTATATATCGTAGTCGATCTCCAGCGACCGGGACGCGGGATTCTCGGCGAGCACCGTCTCGAACCAGGCATCGACCCCGGCGCCGGTCCGGGCCGAGCAGGTGAGGACCGTCGCCTGCGGGAACTCTCCGCCGAGCTCCGCCGACAGCTGGTCGAGGAGATCCGGAGGATGCGCGTCGCACTTGTTGACGACGATGACGTCCGCCTCCTGCAGCTGCTTGCGGTAGACGTAGGTCACCTTCTCCGAGAAGCTCCGCCCCTCGACCAGACCCACCATGCGGGCCGCGCGCACCGGGTCGACCATGACGCTCAGCGGCGCCACCGTGAACCGGTCGCCGTAGATGCGGCGCAGGGGGTAGGAGACGGTGGCCACGAGGTCGGTGCAGCTCCCGACGGGCTCGGCGAGGAAGAGGTCGGGCCGCGAGTCGCGGGTCAGGTTCTCGGCCGCCTCGAGCAGCGAGTCGAAGCGGCAGCAGAAGCAGCCGCCGGTGATCTCCTCGACCGCAAAGCCCTTGGACCGCAGCAGGGTGGTGTCGACGAGCCCGCTGCTCTGGTCGTTGCAGATCAGCCCCACCCGCTTGCCCCGGTCGGTCAGGTGCCGGGCGAGCCGCGCCACCGCGGTCGTCTTCCCCGCCCCGAGGAAGCCGCCGATCATGACGTAGCGGGCCGGCTCAGCCATGTCCTCGTTCCAGCATCCCGCCGGTCGTGCCGACCGGCTCGGCCGCGCCGTCGCCTCGCCGCCCGTCGGCGGCGCCGACCGGCTCAGCCATGCCTTCGCCCCAGCATCTTGTCGATCGTCGTGTCGAGCAGTGCGATGTAGCCGTGCACGTCCAGGCAGTCGTCGTCCGGCTGCCCGCGCACGCGGAAGAGCCAGCCTCGCCGGTAGGGGTCGTTCGACAGCAGCGCCGCCTGATCGTCGACGGCGGGGTTGAATCCCTCGAACCGGCCCCCCAGCGGCGAGTACATGTCGGTCACCGCCTTGAAGCCCTCCAGCCAGCCGATGACCTGACCGGTCTCGACCGCCGCCCCCGGCTCGGTCTCGAACCCGAGCTCGACGATCTCGCCGAGCATGCGCACCGCGAACTTCGTGAACCCGACCCGCCACACCTCCTCGTCCTCCCGCTCGAGCCAGCTGTGGCCGGCCGTATAGAGCCGGCGCTCGGGGAGGCGGGTCGAGAACCGCGAGCGATTATAGGGGATTTCGGCGGGGGGCATGGGTGGGGCGGCCGGTTGCTGCGACCGGGCGATCGTATCAGTTGCGGTCGCCGCGCGTGAAACGCCGGCCGTCCTCTCGCCCTTGCCCGTAGCGAATCGGCGAGGCTGGGGCTCGCGTGGCGGCTACGACGGGGTAGCGCCACGGCATCGCGGGCCGCGTGATTGGGGGTCTCTGCCTGCCGCCGAAGGCGAGGTTGGTCGCCTGGGGCTCCGCCGGGCGCCCAACCAACCCTCCAGGAGTCCGCGCCGTTTCACGGCGCAGACTCCTACCGGAACCGGCCGCCCTGGGGAATCGCTCCCGCTCCCGAGTAGCTCATTCGGGCGTCGTAGCGCAACACGGTGCGTTCCACCGAGAGAACCACGCCGGCCAGACCCGCCGCGGTAGCGCTCGTCCGGTCGCCGAGGGCGAGCTGCATGATGGTGGGGCGCTCGAGCTCGGTGAAGCTCGAGTGGTTCTCGACGAGCTGCCACACGGCCGCTCCCGATCCCAGATAGCGCTCGTACATGCCGAACACCACGTTGCTTCCGCGGAACTGCGGAAGCGCCTGCCGCATGAAGGCCTGCCAGTCGGCGAGGCGCCCAGGCGCCACCTCGAGCGTCGTGATCCAGGCCAGCGAGAGGTTGCCTGCGTTCGCGGCTTCGACGCTCAGCTCGGGACGGTAACGCAGCGCGTAGCTCCGGTGACCGGAGATGGTGCGGCGCACGCGCTCGTCGATGCGCTCCAGGTCCCGTCGATCGAGGGTGAGCGCCAGCAGGCCGCCGCGGTCGAGATCGGCCAGGTCCTCCATCGGCGTCACGAACATCCATTCGTAGAGGTTCCCGAACTCGGCCGTTCGCCATGCCGAGCGCCACGGGACGCCCGCGCGCTGCATGGCCTCATTGACCTCCCGGCTCTGAACTTCGATGAACTGGTCCATCTCCCGGGGGATGACTTCCAGAATGTCGACGCGCATCCAGGGCATCGCCTCCTGGGCGGGCGTCACGAGCCCGGTGCCGGGGACGAGCAGGACGGCGGCGACGGCGATCACGAGACCAACGACAAGGCGTTTCATCGGCTTCCTCCGGGGGTCACTGTATCATGGCGCGAGCGCCGGTCGTGTATCATCCGCCGGTCGGAGTTGCCCGGAACGGGATCGGGCGGTGTCTATCCGGTCGGTCCCGGCCGCGGCGAATGTTCCCTCACCATGCCGGTGAGCATTTGGAGAGATTGCCGATGCCAGCGTACTTCATCATGCGGGTCGACGTTCATGACCCCGAGGTCTACGAGAAACACGTCGAGCTGGCCGCACAGGCGGTGAAGGAGCACGGCGGCGAGGTCCTGGCCAGAGGCGGCCGGTGCGAACAGACGTCCGGCGAAGGCAGGAGTCGCAACGTCATCGTCCGATTCGCCGATTTTGCGACGGCGAAAGCGTTCGCCGCCGATCCGAAGTACCGGGAGTCGCAGCGTCTGACGGCTGGCGCGTGCACGAGGGACGCGACTATCGTGGAAGGGCTCTAGCCAGTCTGGTGGACCGTCTGCCGGGAGCTGTCCATAGCCTTACCTGGTCGGCCTCAGTGAGCTGTCTCCATTAGGCGGCCGCCGTGGCCCTAATTGACGCCGTTCGGGCGCCCGTCTCTCCGTTGAACCTGCGTCCCGGACGGTCCGGCAATGGGCGGTGGCTGCGCGCGCCCGCTTGACCGCCTGTTGTGTTCCACGGTCCTCTGGCCGCGCCACCGGTCGGACGAACATGGGCAAGACCCGCATCAACCGGCGCATCCGATACGAGCCGGATGACCGTTGCCCCCTACTCGTGACGCTCGGCGTCGCCCTGCAGGGCGTCGTTCTCGTCCTCGCAAACACGGTCCTGATGGTGACCATCATCGTCCGGGCCGCCGGCGGGGACGATTCCTACCTTGCCTGGGCGGTCTTCGCGGCGTTGATCATCGCAGGGGTCACCACCGCCCTTCAGGCCGCTCGCGTCGGCCGGTTCGGGGCCGGCCATGTTCTAATGACCGGCGCCGGCCCCCACTTCATCGCGATCTCGGTCGTCGCCCTGACGCAAGCCGGGCTCGCGACGCTCGCGAGCCTCATCGTCGTTTCGTCGCTGTTTCAGTTCGCGATGGCCGCGTGGCTTCCGTTTCTGCGACGGCTGGTCACACCCGTCGTGTCCGGCACCGCCCTCATGCTGATAGCGGTCACGGTCTTGCCGATCGCCGTCGGCAGAATCGCGGACGCGCCCGACGGCGCGCCCCCCGCCGGCCCCTTGATCGCCGCCGCCGTGACCCTGGCCGTCGCCATCGCGATGGCGCTGCGCGCGTCGGGCGTCTGGCGGCTGTGGGCGCCGCTCAGCGGAATCGTCGCGGGCAGTGCCGTCGCCCCGTTCTTCGGGCTCTACGACGTGAGGTCCGTGACTGCGGCTTCGTGGTTCGCCCTTCCCGATCTCTCCGGCTGGCCGGGGCTGGACGTGACGCTGGACGCGCGGTTCTGGGCGCTCCTGCCGGTCTTCGTGATCGTGGCCGTCGTCGCCGCCATCAAGACCAGCAGCGACGGCGTCGTCATTCAACGGGCCTCGTCCCGCCGCCCGCGTGCGACCGACTTTCGACTGGTGCAGGGCGCGCTCAACGCGAGCGGCGTCGGGATCCTGCTCTCCGGGATCGCGGCGACGCCGCCCGTCATCGTGTACCTGCCGTCGAGCGTGTCCCTCATCAATCTCACCGGGGTCGCGGCGCGGACGGTCGGGTTCGCCATCGGCGGCATCATGTTCGCGCTCGCGTTCCTGCCCAAGCTGACCGCCATGCTGCTCGCCGTTCCCGGCGCCGTCATGGGGGCCTTCCTGTTGATCATCATGGGGCTGCTCTTCGTGGAGGGCATTCGCACCGTCGTGCAGGATGGCCTCGACCCGTCGAAGGGCCTCGTGGTGGGCGTGGCGCTCGCCCTCGGCGTGGCGCTCGACGACGGGAGCGTACTCAGCGGCGTGCTCGGCGAGACATGGAGCGCTTCGCTCGGCAACGGCATGACCGTCGGGGTGCTGACCGCGGTTCTGATGACCGCCTTCCTGGAGATCAGCGGCCCGCGGCGCCGGCGGCTCGAGGCGGAGCTCGACACCTCGGCCCTGCCGGGGATAGACACCCTGCTGCGCGAGCTGGGAGGCCGGCTGCAGTGGAACGACGCGTCCGTGGAGCAGCTGCGCGCCGCCGGCGAGGAGGCGTTGATGTGTCTGCTGCAGGTGCGCGGGGACCACGCCGCCGACAAGTCCCCGCGCATGATTCTCGTTGCGCGCCCCGAGCGCGAGACCATCGAGATGGAGTTCCTGGCCGTCTTCGAGGAGCAGAACCTCGAGGACCGGTTGACCTATCTCGGCGACCGTGCGGCGACCCCGGAGGAGAGCGAGACCGACATCTCGTTCCGGCTGTTGCGGCACTACGCTTCGTCGGTGCGCCACGGGAAGTACCACGGCATCGACGTCGTCACCGTGAAGGTCGCGGGCTCGCGCGGGGAGAACCCGGCGGGGTAATGCGTGTGTCTTTTTGATGATCGGATCACCGATTTGACGCTGCCTCGGATGGCATGTCACGATCGGGCATGCTGCCGCGGCACCTGACCGGCGCGTTGCAGGCCGCCGCCGCGGCGAATCCAGTCGTCACCCTCACCGGACCCCGCCAGTCGGGGAAGACGACCTTGGTGCGCGCCACGTTCCCCGCGCACCGTTACCTGTCGCTCGAGGCGCCGGACGAACGGGCGCGGGCCCTCGCCGACCCGCGGGGCGTGCTGGCCGAGGCGGAGGGCTGGGGCCTGATCCTCGACGAGATCCAGCGCGCGCCCGAGCTGCTGTCCTACATCCAGGTGCTCGTCGACGAGCACGACGATCCCGGCCGTTTCGTACTGACCGGCTCGCAGAACCTGCTGCTGATGGAGTCGGTCTCGCAGACGCTGGCGGGGCGGACGGCGCTCCTGCGCCTGCATCCCCTGTCGCTCGCCGAGCTCCGCGAACGGCCGCCGCTCGATCCGCTGAACCTCGACGGCGCCGCCGGCCTGCCGGCCGAGGCGGCGGGCGGCCCCCCGCCGCGGGATCTCTGGGAGACCCTCGTGAACGGGTTCTATCCGCGCATCCACGCCCACCGCTTGCCGGCGCAGCCGTGGTTGGCCGACTACGTACGCACCTATGTCGAACGGGATCTTCGCGAGGTGCTGCAGGTATCCGACCCGCGCAGCTTCGAGAACTTCCTGCGACTCGCGGCGGCGCGGACCGCGCAGGAGGTGAACTTCAGCGCCCTCGCCGCCGACGCCGGCGTGACCCGGCAGACCGCGAAGCGCTGGCTCGCGGCCCTCGAGATCGGCTTTCTCGCGACCACCCTCCCGCCGCATCACGCAAGCTACCGCAAGCGGCTGCGCAAGCGCCGCCGCCTCCATTTCCTCGACACCGGCCTCGTCTGCTACCTCCTGGACATTCCCGACGCCCGGACCCTGGAGCGTCACCCGCTGCGCGGCGCCGTCTTCGAGTCGTTCGTCGTCTCGGAGCTGGTCAAAGCGTTCGCCGCGAGGCGCCGCGAGCCGCCGCTGTCGTGGTGGCGCGACGCGGCCGGCCGCGAGATCGACGTCCTGGTCGACGCCGGCGGCCGCATCGTCCCCGTCGAGGTGAAGTCGGGGCGGACGGTGCCGGCCGACGCCGTCGACACCCTCGCCTGGTGGACTGCGCTTCCCGGCAACCCGAACCGCGGCGGCGTCCTCGTCCACGGCGGCACCGAGCGCTTCGAGTTCCGGGGCTTCAGGGTGCTGCCGTGGTTCCTGCGGTGAACCGGTGTGGCCGGTGCGAGCAGCCTTACCACATCGTGCGGACGTGCTCGTAGTTGCGGATCCGCTGGTCCTTGGTGACCAATGCGGCGCCGAAGGACCGGGCAGTCGCGACGATGATCCCGTCTGCGGGGTCTCCGCCGAATCCACCGGGCAGGCGACAGCTCTCGACGAGGACGGCCCGCGTCAGCTCGGCGACGTGCAGTCCGGCCGGGTCGGTGGCGCGGTCGATCCAATCGTCGAGCGGACGGTCCAGCAGGAGCTGGCCCTTCTGCGCTTTCTTGGCCACTTCCCAGATCGAGAACCCGGACAGCCAGAGGGTGTTCTCGCCGCGTGCGTGCTCGATCGCGCGACGCGCCGGGTTCGAGAGCCTCGAGTCCTCCGTGACCCACCAGATCCAGGCGTGGGTGTCAAGAACCGCCCGCATCTCGGTCCGCGTCCCACTGCTCGCCGGTACCGTAGGGGTCGCCGGTTTCCCGCAGGATGCTGCCCGCGAGGCTCCCGACCCGGTCCGGCGCCACGTAGGGAACGAGCTGAGCGACCGGCTTACCCCGCTTCGTGATGACGATGGGAGTCCGCGTGGCGGCCACCTCGTCGAGCAACCTCAGACAGACGTTCTTGAACCGGCCCGCCCCGATGGTCTGCATGTCGCTATTGGGCCATGGCCACATGTCCATGTCAAGGCCCGGAAGAGGATCCTGGAGCCGAACTCGCCTGCACCGCACGGATGGTCGACCTGCGCCAGGAGAGCGACCGTTTCACCGCGCCCGGTTCATCGCGAAGATCACGCCGAACAGGACCACGCCGGCCGCGTCGAGCACCGGCACGGGCAGGCCCGCCAACGCGACGGTCGGGCCGGGGGCGAGCAGCAGGGCGGCGGCCGCGAACATGGCGAGGCGGAGGGGGAGGGGCAGGGCCGTCCGGAGCTGGCCGGTGATGCCCGAGGCGAAGCACAGCACCCCGAGGGTGCCGATGGCGACCGGAACGAGCATCGCGAGGGGACCGGCCGTCTCGCCGGCCGGGGTCAGCATGAGCAGCTCGGGGCGGTAGACGAAGATGTAGGGCAGCGTGAACCCGACGAGGGCGAATCGGAACGCGGCGAAGCTCGTCGCCATGATGTTGGTGCCGGCGATGGAGGCGGCGGCGTAGCCGGCGAGGGCGACCGGCGGGGTCACCATCGACATCATGCCGAAGTAGAAGATGAACAGGTGGGCCGCCAGGGGCACCACCCCGAGGTTGCCGAGCACGGGCCCGATGAGGGTCGCGAGCAGCAGGTAGCAGACGGCCGAGGGAAGGCCCATGCCGAGGATGATCGACGAGATCATGATGAGCACGAGGGCGAGGAACAGGCTCTGCTCGGCCAGGGGCAGGATGGTCGCGGGCAGGCGGGTGCCGATGCCGGTCAGGGTAACGATGCCGATGATGATGCCCACCGACGCGGAGGCGGCGACGAGGGAGACGACGTCGCGCGCCGACTTCACGAAGGCCTTGACGACGTCCTGGACCGACAGGCGGGTCCGCTCGTTGAACGCCCCGACGACGACGATGCCCACCAGCGACGCGGTCACCGCCCGGAACGGGGTGTAGCCGAGGATGAGCAGCAGGATCAGGGTGCCGAGGGCGGTGGCGAAGACGATGCCCTCGGGCCGCGACTCGGCCAGCGGGGAGGTGGTCGGCGCCTCCTTCGTGCCGGCCTGCGGGTCGACGGGCGCGGTGCTGCGCCCCTGGAAGTGCGTGATCAGCAGCAGCGACAGGTAGTAGAGAATCGCCGGAATCAGCGCGGCCCGGATGATCTGGAGATAGGTCACCGGGGGATCGACGATTTCGAGCATCATGTAGGCGCCGGCCCCCATCACCGGGGGCATCAGCGCCCCGCCGGAGCTCGCCGCGGCCTGGATGCCCGCCGCGGTGGTGGCCCTGAACCCGGCGCTGCGCATCATCGGGATGGTGAACGATCCGGTGGTCGCGGTGTTGGCGACGGCGCTGCCCGACAGCGACCCCATCAGGCCGCTGGCGAGCACCGCCACCTTGGCGGGCCCCCCCGGGCTGCGGCCGAAGACCGCCTGCGCGAAGTCGATGATGAACAGCGTCGCGCCGCTGGCCGAGAGGAAGGCGCCGAAGATGACGAACAGGAAGACGTACGTGAACATCACCCCCAGCGCGACGCCGAAGGTGCCCTGCGCCTGCAGGAACGCCTGGGCGACGATGCGCTCGACCGAGTACCCGCGGTGCGGGAACAGCCAGTCGGGCATGCCGGCGCCGACGTACGCATAGATCAGGAAGAGACCGCACAGGATCGGCAGGGCGAGCCCGAGGGAGCGGCGCGCCGCCTCGATCACCAGCAGGAGGCCGACGACCCCGATGGCGATGTCGGCCCCGGTCTCGAACCCGGCGCGGTTGCCGAGGCTCGAGCCGCCCTGCCACAGGCTTTCGAAGAACGGGTCGTTCTGGACGAGGATCCACCCGCAGCAGACCGCCGCGAGCCCCGCCAGGACGAGGTCGCCCGCGCGCGCCGCGGGGTGGTTCTTCAGGTTCGGGTGAACGGGGACGTTCAGGAAGCAGATGACCAGCCCCAGCAGGGCGAAGACCGCGAGCTGCGGCTGGGGCGCCAGGATCGGGTAGTTCACCTGGACCAGGGTGAACACGCACAGCCCAACCGCGAGCACGCGGGTGACCGCCTGCCGCAGGGCGTCGGGGTCGCGCCCGGTCAGCGGGGACGCGGTTGTCTCGGACATGATGCTCTCGGTGGGGTTTCCCTGGGAACGCTTGCCACGGGCGTCGAGGCGCGCCGTGCACGCGGTGCGAGCGCCGGGTCCGCCCGCGGGGGCGCTCACCGCCCGGCCCGTCCCGCGGCGCCGCCTCGCGGGGGAGTCCACGGCTTCCCCGCGGGAATCGGGCTGGCGGGAGCCGTCCTACGGCGCGGGCTCCTCCTCCGACCAGATCCCGACTTCCCGGTAGAAGCGGATGGCGCCGGGATGGAACTCGGTCCCGGTGTCGCGCACGACGTTGCCGGGGTTGATGGCCCGGCCCGCGGCATGCTTCTCGACCACGCTCTCCCGCTGCTCGTAGAGGGTCCTGGTCACGTTGTAGACGAGGTCGTCGCTGACGGCGGCCGAGGTGATGAGGTGCATCGACCCGACGTCGAGCCCCTCGAACGGCTCGTCCTGCCCGCGGTAGGTGCCGGCGGGAATCGTCGCGGGGCGGAAGAAGAGGTACTCGTCGACGAGCCGCTGCCGGGCGTCCTCGTCGAACGGGATGAAGTGGATGTCCTGCGAGGCCGAGGCCTGGGTGATCGACGCCGTCGGCACCGCCCCGCCCACGAAGACCGCCGCCGCCGAGCCGTCCGCGATGAGGTCGACGGCCCCGGACTGGGTGGCGTTCAAGGGCGAGAAGTCGTCGTAGGTCAGGCCGTGCGCCCCGAGCAGGGGCCCAACGAAGTACTCGAACCCGGCCCCGGCCGGCCCCACCCCCACCCGCTCGCCGCGCAGGTCCGCGATGGTCTCGACGCCGGATCCCTCGGGGCTGATGAACAGGGCCACGTTCGGGGCGAGGGTCATCACCGTCCGCATCGGATACGCCTTCTCCCAGCCGTCGCCGCCCCGGACCGCGAAGTAGGTGATGGCGGCGTTCGACATCGCGAAGTCGAGCTCGCCGGTGTCGAGCCGCCGGATGTTCTCCTGCGAGCCGCTCGTGGCCTCCGCGGTCGCGTTCCAGCCGAACCCGGCCCCGAACTCGTTGAGGACTTCGGCCAGCGCGCTGCCGACGACGAAGAAGGCGCCCCCCGGCGGCGCCGTGCCCATGCTCAGGAAGACGCGCTCCGGCGCCGCGTCCCCGCCCTCGCCGCCCCCCCCGCCGCACGAAGCGGCCAGGGCGCACGCCAGGGCCACTGCCAACAATCCGTTTCGACGCATGCCTGCAACCTGCCTCTCGGAGTCGGCGCACGGTGACGCCGTGCGCCGACGGTCCGCGGTTGGTCGGTCGGTCTGACCGAGGAAATGCCAATGCCCGCCAGCGTGGAATTCTACTTCAGCCGCGGAAACCGGGCCAGCCGGGCCGTGGACCGGGTGCCGCCCACGGCCCGCACGCGGCTAGTACGACGGCACGGCCAGGTAACCCTCCCGGGCCTGCACGACGTGGCGGCGGTTCGCGGTTCGCACCTCGATGCTCCGCCACGTGCCGTCGGAGCTCCGGTTCGAGGGCTGGTAGCCGAGGAGGTAGCGGTTCTCGAGGTCCTCCCGGACGTACGTCAGGGCCTCGTCGAGGTCGTCGATGCGGGCGATGGGGAACGACTGGCCCCCGCTGATCCGCGCCAGCGACCCCAGCTGCGCCCGCACCCGTTCGACGGCCCGGCTCCGACCCAGGGTGATGGCGTACAGCGTCGCGCGGCTCGCCCGGATCCGCTGCTCGGCGGTACCGAAGTTCGTGAAGCTGTCCCGCTCGTCGCCGTCGCTGAACAGCACGACCGCCTTGTGCGCGACGTCGCCGTCGTGGATCTCGAGGGCATGAACGACGGCGTCGAGCAGCGAGGTTCCGCCGTACGGCCGCGGCAGGTCGTCAACCGCGGCCAGGAGCCGGCCGCGGTCCCGTTCGTGCCGGGCGACGACGAAGACCCGGTCGTTGAACGCCAGCAGGCTGAGGCGGGCGGCTCCCGGCAGCTCCCCGAGGAACCGCCGGACGGCGCTCCGAAGCAGCCCCATCGACGAGCCCATGCTCGCGCTGAAATCGACGGCCAGCACCAGGTCCATGTCGGGCGATTCGACGAACGAGAGCTCCTGCCGGACCCCGTCCTCGTAGAGGGCGAAGTCGTCGCGGGTCATCCCGTCGACGAAGCGCCCGCGCCGGTCCCGGACCGCCACCGGGACGAGCACCGCGCTGGTCCCGGTCGAGAAGAACGCGGCGGGGCCGGCGCGCGTGAGGACGCTCTGCACCACCCGCCGCCCCCCGCCGAGGCGCGCCGCCACGCGGACCACGTGCGCCTCCGCCCGCCGCCCCGCGTCCCAGGCGCACTCGAACGGCGGGGCGGGGACCACGCAGACCCGCGACCCGTCGACGAAGAACTCGACCGCCTCGACCTCGTCCGCCGGGGCGACTTCGGCACGGAGCCGCACGACGCCGGCGAGCTGGCTCCGGTCGTCGGGCTCCACGATGGTCAGCACCGGGTCGGCCTGGGCCGCGGCCGGGGCGCCGGCGGCGGACCCGGGTTCGGGCGATGCGACGGCGCCCGTCCCCCCGGCGAGCGCGATGCAGACGGCGGCGGCGCGCGTCGCACGCAAGTTCATGTCGTCCTCCTCACGGTCCTCCGCCCGGGCCCACCGGGCGCAACGGGCGGCCGGGCCCGACCATGGCCGCCACGTAGTCCTCGATGCGAGTACGCGGCAGCTCGTGGACATAGCGCGCCAACGCGTCGAAGCGCCCCGCGAAGGTGAACTGGACGCCGTCGAGCATCTCGCGCGTCGCTACCGGCAACAGGTCCCTGACGATCGGGGCGGGGAGGGCCATGTCGTCCACCGCCTCGGCCAGCGCGAGCTGCAGGTCGGCGAAGCGCGACGCGAGGCGGGCGGCCGGCGCGCGGAATAGGTCCTCGGCGTTCGGCAACGGCATCCGCGTGCACAGGCAACCCGCCGGCCAGACCGCGGGCGCTCCCCAGCCGGGCGGCGGGCGGCCGGGCGCCCCGTCGCCCTGGCGCAGGCCCAACCACAGGAGCTCGGACCGCGAGAAGAACCCGTCGGCCTCGCCCGGCCGGCGCCGCAGCATCCAGGCCAGATCGTTGCGGCGCGCCGGTTCGAGCCCCGCCGCGTCGGCGACCTCCGCGAGGCTCGTGTCGTCACCGGCGGTCAGCCGGCGCACCCGCGCCCGGCCCCGCCGGATGGCGTCGGCGATGGCCGCTGCCTGCCGTCGGTCGGCGGCGGCCGGGTGGAACAGGGCCACGGCCTGCGCGAAGTACTCTTCCTCGTCGGCCTGGAAGGCCGGGACCTCCGGGGGCATCACCCCGGCGAACCGGGGCAGGTACAGCGGGGCCAGCGCGAGATCGAGCGAGAGCAGCGAGCCGTAGACGTGCCAGGCGGTCGAGAAACGGTCCTCGCCGGGCGCCGCGGTCCACGGCTCGCCGATCCGGTCGAACGAGACCGGCGGGCCGACCCGTCCCTGCGGCAGCGCCCACGGGGCCTGGCCCCGGTGGCCGGGGTCGGCGAGGCGGACGCCGAACTCGTGGCGCGCCGCGACGTCGGCCCCCAGGGTCTCCGCGCCATAGGCGTCCGCGAGGTGCACGACGTAGGGCAGGGTCCTCAGCAGGTCGGCGAGAAGCACGTCGACCACATAGCGCAGGCGTTCGGCGATGCCCGGCAGCCGGCGCAGGCGTCCCCGGTCCGTGATCTCCCGCAGGTCTTCCACGAGGGGTTGGATTGCTTCCGCGTACGGGATGCTCCGCGCGCCCGGCACGTGCAGCCCCACTCGGGGAGTCCGGACCACCGCGGCCGAGGCCTCCAACAGCTCGACGAAGGGCGGCACGTCGCCGACGCCGGCGCTTCCGGCCGCGAGCGTGTCGGCGACCTCCCACAGGGCGAGCACCGCGTCGAGCGCGTTGCCCCCCAGGTGCGTGCGCGACCGCACGTAGCGCTCGAACTGCGCGATTCGCCGGTCGAACCGGTACGTCAGCCCCTCCCACTCGACGACCGGCGTCTCGGTGTCGCGCGGGCCGGCGAGGGCCGCGAGCAGCCGCTGGTCCATCGTGGCACCGGTGAGCGACGGCGCCACCGGCACGTCGAGGCGGGGCAGCAGATCGCGGGCGAGCCAGTCGGCCATCGCGCCGTCGAAGCCGTCGCGGGACATGGGGACCGACGCCAGGGCCAGCAGCGCCGCCCCGGCCTCGTCCCGCGGCAGGCGGCCCGCGAGCCGCGCGCGCTCCACCAGCGCCATCGCCCCCTGGAACTGCGACAGCGCGCGCCGCAGCCGCAGGGGATTGGCGATCCGCTCGAAGCCGCGAGCCGCGTGCGCCAGCGCCGCGTGGACGTCGAGGTCGTCGATGCCCATGCGCTCGACCGACAGCATCAGCATGGGGTAGCGCATGACCGCCCGCGCCGCCGCGAGCAGCGCCGGCAGGTCCGCGTCGCCGCCGGCCGGCCCGACCCGCTGCACGAAGGCGAGGGCGCGCAGCCGGGCCCGGCCCGCCGCGGGCGGGCCCGTGCAGGTCGCGGCGAGGACGTAGGCGGCGTCGACGAGGTGCGCGGGGTCGACGCGGCCGAGCTCCCGGCGGGGGTCTTCGGGAACCTGGTCGTTCCTGAACACGCGTTCCCAGAAGTCGCGCGCGGCGGGGCCGGCGAGCCTGCCCGTTTCGTCGAAGGTCAGGGCGCGCAGCACCGTCGCCGGCGCGAGCGGCGGCGTGGGGTAGGGGGCTTGGGCGCGGGCCGGCGCGAGCGCCGGCAGGAACGCGCCGACGACCAGGGACGTGAGGAGCAGTCGTCGCAAGGCAGACCTCGTGGTGTCGCTGTCAACGCGCGATGAACTGCCGCGCGTCCTGGTCCTGGCCTGTCAACGTGTAGCCGAGGCGGTACAGGGATGCGGGTCTGAGCAGGGTGCGAGTGCTCCCGCCGAATCCGCCCCGCCCGTCCGGCGTGCTCCGAGCATCAAGTGCGAAGGCCATCACCGCTTCGACGCTGCAGGCGAATTCGAACATCCCGCCGCGTCGGTCGTCATGGACGTATTCCAGAGCGTCTGCCGGATTGTTGTGTCCGGTTGGGGTGCACCGCATCGGGCCACATGCATACCAGAGCTCACGGGTTCCGTTTCTGGCGACGCCAGCGGCGCCGATATCGCCCGGGATTGCCGCTTGCCACATGACGACGGTCGCCTCGTCGTCCGGCAGGTCGCAGATGTTCTCGTTCAGGCGGTCGCCGAACCGGAGACCCGGCCTCGGCCGGAACCGGCGGTCGTCGGGCGGAGCGGTCTCCCGGTCGGCGAACCGGGGGTCGGGCAGGGGCAGCGTCTCGAAGACGCGCCCGAGTAGGGCCAGGCCGCGGCGCCAGTCGCGGGCATCGGGCTCTCCCGCGCCGGTCACGAACCGCCGCGACGCCTCCGGCAGCCGCGCCACCAGGTCGTAGGCGTTGGCGGCCTGCTCCGAGGCGAACAGCCGGTCCACGAAACGCTCGGGCTCGGTGACGGGGACGCCGACGAGCGCCTCCCAGAAGGCGGCCCCGCCGGGCGGCTGCACCGCGCCGTCGCGCACGCGCAGGCCCCCGCCGTACTGGGCGAACGCCGTCAGGTGCTCGTCGGCGAGGCGCGCCAGGACCCGTGGGTTCGCCTGGAACCACGCCAGGGTCGCATCGTCCAGCGCGGCCAGGCCGGCGTAGAACCTGGCCGCACGTGGGTTCGTCACGAGCCGTCCCACGAGGTCGGCGGCCAGCTCGGCCGCCTGCCCGGCGGCTCCGCCGACATCGTCGCCGTACAGCACCTGCAGCCAGACCCGCGGCGACAGCGGCAACGACACGTCGAAGTGCGGCACGTCCCAGGCGATCGTCTCGCCCGCGTTCAGGCGCCGCTCGATCTCGGCCGATCCCCAGCCGTCGCCGACGCCGCAGACCGCCCGCCGCCCCGGGTCGGCCGGCTCGTCGGCCTCCCGGCGACGCGTTTCCCCGCGGCTCGGGGCCGCGCGAAGCTCACCGCCCTCGGCCGTCAGACGCAGGTCGAACAGGTCGAGGAACGACTGCAACGCCCGCCGTCCGTCCACGGAGGCCGCCGCGGACAGGCTCACCTCGCCCGCCGCCCGTTCGACCGCGCGCCAGCGGTCGCGCAACCCCTGCACGTCGGCGAGACAGTCGCGAAACGCCCCCGCCGCCTGAGCGGGGTTGGCGATGGTGCCGGTCGGATCGTGAAAGACGTCGATGAGCCGGCGCAACAGCCGGGGCCCCTCCAGCGACCGGTTCGCGGTCCCCAGCATCTCCTCGATCGAGCCGGGCACGGTCAGGTCGAACCAGACGGGCTGCGCGGCGCCGGTCGCCGGCGACATGAGCAGCCCGGCACACGCCGCCGCGGCGAGCGTATGTCCCACGTGTCTCATGGCCGCTTCTCAATCTCAAGGCCGCCGGGCACCGCTGCTCCTGCCGGGTCGCGGCCCGCCGCTGCGCAGCGCGCTCCTTGCACGGTTCGCCGGGGCCGGTCAACGGCCGCCCAGCGGGAAGTAGGCCAGGCTCACCGTAGGGCGGCGGTTGCCCGGGAAGCCGTAGCCGCCGCTGCCGATGACCTTGAGTCCGGGGGCCACCGTGACCCCGACCGCGAATTCGGCCCGGAAGATGGGGATGGGGATGCTCCGGTTCCCGACGGTCAGCAGATCCCTGACGTCGATGTCCTCGCCGCGCCACGGGACGACGCCCGAATACCAGCCGCCTCCGACGCCGATGTGCATGCCGACCTGAACGCGGTCGCCCGCGAACGGTTCGCCGAACGCCAGAAACGAGCCGAACTCGAAGCCCTGCAGCGACACGCCCGCCAGGTCGGTGCAATCGCCGCGCTGGCAGAACGACCCTTCATCGATCCGCTGCCGGACCAGGGACAGGCCCCAATGCCCTCCGGACATGCGTCCCCGCGCGAATCCGAAGGTGTACTCGGGCCCGGTCAGGTCGATCTCGCCGACGTCCTTGAGCAGGTTCTTGAACTGGTTCGGGAATTGCCAGGTCGGCGTGAACGAGCCCTGGACACCCCAGAGCGTTTCCTCGAAGGCCTCCAGGAACTGGGCCTGGGCGGAACCGGCGGTCAGGATGCCGAGGAGGCCGGCGATGCAGACGATCGACGAACGGTGGTGTCCCATGATTGTGCTTCTCCGCGGGTCCTCATGGCGCCGAATGACGTTCCATGACGCAGTTTGGGCACCGTAACACAGAACAAGTTCCAATCCGGGAACAGACGCTCGAGCCCCCGCGGCAAGGGCGCGACGGACCTGGGAGGTCGAAAAGCGGCGTCGGGATGGCGATCCGCCCCTGGCGCCGCCCCGCCTCGAGTGTCGCCGGTGCACGGTTCCGCCGCCGGCATGGCGAACTCCGGGGCGGCGTGCGGCGTCCGTCACTCCCCCGGGGCTGGCGGCCGCAGCATTTCGATCCAGGCGACGATGTCGGGCACGTCGCGCGGGTCGAGGTCAGCCACGCTCGCCCGCATCGACCCGCCCGACGTGTCGTCAGGATGCGAGCCCCGCACGCCCTCGATGAACTTCCGGAGCTGCCGCGCGGTGTACCAGCTCGCCTGGCCCGCGAGCCGGGGCGCCCCGAGGGCTTCGTTGCCCTCCCCGGACCGCCCGTGGCAGACGGCGCAGGCTGCGTAGAGCGTCCGGCCGCGCGACGGGTCGCCCTCAGGCGCGGCTTCGCCGGCCGTCGCTTCCACGCCGCCCGCCGCCGCGCCGGCAGGCGCCGGGAGGGACAGCGACGCCAGCCACCCCGCGAGCGCCGCGAGGTCGGCATCGGCGAACCCGTCGATCATGGGGCGCATCTCCCGACCTTCCGGATCGTCGGGGTGGGCGCCCCGCCAGCCCTGGCGGAAGCCGTCGATCTGGCGTTCCAGGTACGCCGCGCTCAGCCCCGCCAGCACCGGCGCGTCGATGAGTGGATTGCCCTGGGCGTCGGTGCCGTGGCAGGACGCGCAGGCGGCCACGTAAAGCGCCCGGGGCGCCGACGGCGCGGCGTCGGGCTGCTGCGCCGCCGCCCCTCCCGCCCCGGTGGCCACGTACAGCGCCCGCGCCGTGGACGGCGCGGGATCCGACTTCTGCGCCGCCGCCCCTCCCGCGCCCGCGGCCACGTACAGCGCCCACGCCGTGGACGTCGCGGTGTCCGGCTCCCGCGCCGCCGCCCCTCCCGTGACGGCCATGAACGTCGCGCCGGCGAGCGCCGCCCATCGGGCCGGCGCCGACCAGCGGGCGGGCGCAGTCGATCGCAGAGAGTGCTCCATGGCTCTGGCGGGCCTCCCGGTTGCCCGTTCCGTCAACCGGCGGCGCCCGCCTCCCGCTCGCGCTCGTCGATGTCCCGGAGGGCGTGGTAGGCCGACTGGATGGCCCCCTCCTGCCAGCCCGGGTGATAGCTGATCTGATCGCCCACCATGTAATGCCGGCCGACGGGGTCCTGCAGCGTCGCGAAGTGGTCCCGCCGCGCCTCGTCGGTCCACCGGGTCGAGCAGCCGAGCACATGGTTCATGCGGTACCAGGCCACGCTGACGCCCCGGTCGACGAGCCGCCGGTAGTCGGGGTGGATCTTCTCGCCCTGGGTCAGCGCCGCGTCGATGCGCTCGGCCGGCGACAGCCGCGTCAGCCGCCGCCCGGGGCCGTCGTCGAAGGCGTAGGCGCCGAGAATCACCCCCGAATCGCCGTGGATGCCGTGCGGCGGATACCAGATCTGGGTGATGTCCTGGTTGGTCCAGGAGATGCCTCCGTAGATGTGCTCGTCCTCCCAGAACCGGCGGTTCGCCTGGAACGCCAGCTTGAAGAGGCTGCCGCGACCCGGGGCCGAGAGCGCCCGCACGTACCGCGCGGGAAGGTTGTGCCGCAGGCCCACCACGAGGTGGCAGGGCATGCTGTTCAGGCAGTAGTCGGCCTGAACGGTCCGTATCTCGCCGCGGGGGCCGGTGTACGCCACCTCCACGCCGGCCTCGCCGAGCCGGATCTCGCGCACCGCCGCCCGCAGCTCGACCGCGTCGCCCACCTGCCGCATGAAGCCGTCGACGATGCGGTCCATGCCGCCGACCGGCTGCAGCATGGGCGCGGCCTGGTCGGCCAGCTCGCCCCAGTGCATGTACTCGTGCCAGAAGTTCGCGCCGAGCAGCTCCGGGAAGCCGCGCACGGGCTTCCTGACGCCGGGCGACGTCATGCCGCCGCTCGCGTAGCCGGCGCGGTCGGAGCCGTGGTAGGCGAGCGTCTCGTCGAGGTCGCCGTAGGCGCGCAGGAACTCGCGCAGGCGCTCGTGGTCGTCGGCATCGAGGCCCGCGTCGAGGGCGCGCGGGTCGACCGACTTCGCCAGCAGCTCGGCCAGGAAGCCGCGGGCGTCGGTGATGTACTCGCGGCTGCGGATGGGCCGGCCGCCGAAGGCGTCGTCGTCGTGGACCCAGGCGTTGCGGTTGTCGTTGACGAAGACCTCGAGGGGGACGTCGAGGTCGCGGCAGTACCGCAGGAAGGTCGCGTGGGTGCCGGGAATCCGCGCCGGGCCGGCGTTGAAGTAGAGATCGGGGTGGTCGTCGAACTCGCAGACCTGCCGGGCGCCCAGCTCGTCGACGACGTCACCGTGCCTCAGGGTGAGGTTGCGTCCTCCCGGCCGGTGCGAGGCCTCGAGGACCGTGCAGCGGTGGCCCGCCTTCCGCAGCTCCCAGGCCGCGGTCAGTCCGGCGATGCCGGCGCCGATGACGACGACGTGCCGCGGCCGGCCCCCCGCGGGGCGAAGCGCGAGTTGGCCGGCCCGGGCCACCTCCGGCAGCAGCCCCAGCGCGGTGGCGGCGGCGTGCACGGCCGCCGCCCCGCCGGCCGCGCCGACCGCGTTCAGCAACCGGCGTCGGGATATGCGCGTGTCCATCGCCGTCACTATAGCCCGGACATCGGTGCTACGCCTCAGGATCCCGAGCCCCGCGGGCCGAACACCGACAGGAGATGGCCGTCCGGATCGCGGAAGTTGGCCGCCCACTGGTCACCGGTGACGTTGCGGGGCTCGCTGAGGAACGCCACTCCGCGCGCCGTCAGAGCGGCGTGGGCGGCGGTCACGTCCTCGACCCCGAACACGATCTCCGTCCCCCCCGCCACCGGGTCCGCGAGCCGCGCGTGGGCCTCGCTCAGGGCGAGGGTCACGCCGCCGCCGTCGAAAAAGGCGAAGCCGGGCGACTCGAGCCGGATGTCGAGCCCGAGGGTCTCGTGATAGAAGGCCACCGATCGCGCCAGATCGGTCGTGCCCAGCATGATGTTGGCGATCCGCGACAGCTTGACCTCGCTCATTGCCGTGCTCCTGTAGCCGGGGTCACCGGCATCCGTCCGTCCACCACGAACCGCCGCGCCTTGAGCTCGAACCGGGGCAGGGTGCCCGCGTCCACCACCCGTACGGGCACGGTCAGGCCCAGCGCCTCGTGCAGGGCCGTGCCCACCGCGTTCGCCGCCCCGGTGTCGGCCGCGTTCCCCTGCAGCTCGACCTCCACCGCCAGCTCGGTGCGCGCACCGCGGGTCGACACCGTACAACGGTACTCCACGACCTCGGGAAACCGGCGGACCACCGCCTCGACCGCGGTCGGATACACGTTGACGCCCCGCACCCAGACCATGTCGTCCGCGCGCGACAGGATGCCGCCGACGGCGCGGGCGAGGGTCCGGCCGCAGGCGCAGGTCCCCTCTCTCACCCGCACGATGTCGCCGGTCCGGTAGCGGATGACCGGGCTCGCGGTGCGGCCGAGGTTCGTGACCACCAGCTCGCCCGCGTCGCCGGGCGGGACCGGCGTCCCGCTCGCCGGGTCGATCACCTCGCAGATGAACTCGCTCTCGTTCAGGTGCAGGGCGCCGGTCGCCTCCCGGCACTCGAAGCTCATCGGCCCGACCTCGGTCAGGCCGTGGTGGTCGATGACGCGGGCGCCCCACCCGCGCTCGATCCGCTCTCTCGTGGCGGGAACGTGGCCGCCGGGCTCGCCCGCGACGATGACGGTCCGCACCGGTCCCTCCGACAGGTCGACGAGTCCGCCCGTGCGCGCCACCTCCACCAGCCGGAGCGCGTAGGTGGGCGTGCAGCAGACCACCGTGGGCCGCACCGCGTCCAGCAGACGGAGCCGGCTCTCGCTCGACATCGCGCCGCCCGGCACGCACAGCGCCCCCAGCCGCGCGGCGGCGTCGAAGCCCGCCCAGAAGCCGATGAACGGCCCGAATCCGAACGGGAAGAGGATGCGGTCGGCGGCGGTGACCCGCGCCGCCCTGTACACCGCCCTCCAGCAGTCGACGATCCACTGCCAGCTCGCGTCGGTGTCCAGCCATCTCAGGGGTCGTCCGGTGGTCGACGACGTCTGGTGGTAACGCGTGTAGCGGTCGAGGGGCTCCGTGCGGGCGGTGCCCCACGGCGGGTGCGCCTCCTGGTCGCTCGCCAGCTCGTGTCGGGTCGTGAAGGGCAGCGAGGAGAGGTCGTCGGGAAAGCGGAACCCCGCCGGGTCCACCCCCGCCTCCGCGAGCTTTCGCGTGTAGAACGGGTTCCGCCCGTCGATGGCGGCCAGGAGCGCGGCGAGCCCCCGGCCCTGCCGCTCGAGAAGGGCCGCGCGGGGCAGGCGTTCGGCGTCCGGCGGCGCCGGCTCCGCGCCCGTCATCGGCGGTCTTCCTCGGTCGCGGGCCGTGCCGCGGGCGTCGCCCCGGGCGCCACCGCGAAACGGGCCGCGATGTCCGCGGGCATGGGCGTGGCGCGCATCGCCCCTCCGGGCGCCTTGGTGACGCAGGCGACGGCGAGCGTGCCGCGGGCCGCGACCTCGCCGTCCCTGGTGACCGTCGCCCGGTAGGAGAGGCTCTTCGCCGACTTCCTGGTCACCTCCAGGAGGACCTCGAACTCGTCCTCGAACCGCAGCGGCCGCAGGAACTCGAAGCTCGCGGCCACTCGCGGAAACCCGACGCGGGCGTCGGGCGGAGCGATGCTGAGGCCCGCCGCCCGCCACAGTCCGTGCTCCGCCTCCTCCATGTAGCGGAAGAAGCAACTGAAGTGCACGATGCCGGCGGCGTCGGTCTCGTGGAACTGCACGCGCCGTGTGAGGCGGAACTCGCTGATCACGGTGGGTTCCGGACGACTGCAGGTCAGGCTTTCGGGGTCGGCAGCGGTAGCTGCCAGAAACCGGCGAGCAGCAGGTAAAGGAACCCGAGACTGAAGGTTACAACCCAGACTACCGCCAAGGTGAACCGCGCCGCTAGCGAGAGGCGGTCAGGCGACCACTCCGTGCCGAACCAGAGATTCACGGCATCGGTCAGGCCAGGGAGGACGGCGCCGCCCAGGCCCATCGAGCAAATGACACAGAACAGGATTGCGAACACCGCCGCTGCCCTGACGTGGAACCCGGCAAAGCGCACTGTTTGCCAGGATACGGCAAACACATTCCGATGAGGTCCGGGCGCACTGTAAACCCTCATGTCACGGCACCGCTCGAAGCGGTGGGCCGGGTGTACTCCGCGAGCGCCTCGAAGAGCGGCTCGAGGTCGCGGGACACGTTGCCCACGAGGAGGTCGACGAGCCGCGGCTGCAGGTCCGGATAGGCGCCGATGAACTCGCCGAAGTTGAACGTCCGGTCGTAGAACGCGATGACGATCCTGCGAAAGCTGTCGAGCGCGTAGCGGATGTCGCGGGCGTAGTCGTCGAAGGTCGCGGCGGTGACGTCCTCGCCCCGATCGAGGGCGGCGTGGATCGCGTCGGCCGCGAGCTCGCCGCTCTTGAGGGCCACGAAGACCCCCGACGAGAAGACCGGATCGAGGAACGCGAAGGCGTCGCCCACCAGGCAGAAGCCGTCGCCGCCGGCGGCGGTCGAGCGGTAGCTGAACTCGCCAGTGACCCGCACCGGCCCCCGGTGGACGCCCGGCTCGAGATGCTCGCGGATCCACTTGCAGTCGGTCGCCTCGCGGAAGAAGATGGCCTCCGGGTCGCGCGTGTCCCGGTACAGGTAGTCGCGCTCGGCGACGACGCCCACGCTCACGGTGTCGTTCACGAGGGGGATGTACCAGAACCAGCCCTTGTCCGGGATGTAGGCGACGGTGGTCGCCCCTTCGTCCAGCCCGGGGTCGCGCAAGGCGCCGGTGAAGTAGGTGAAGATGGCGATCTTGTTCAGGTCGGGGTCGCGCCGCTTCCAGCCCAGCCGGCCCGCCAGGAGGGCGTCGCGCCCGGTGGCGTCCACCACGACCCGGGCCCGCCACGTCGCGGTGCCGCCGCCGGCGAGGGCGGCGCGCACGCCGACCGCCCGGCCGTCCTCCATCAGGACCTCGCGAACCGCCGCCCCCTGGCGTACCTCCGCCCCCTTCTCCGCCGCGTTCCGCAGCATCATGGCGTCGAAGTCCGACCGCAGGATCTGCCACGTGCTCGCGCACTCGTGCTCGATCGTCTGGAAGAAGTAGAACGGCTGCGACACCCTGCCGTTCGTCGACACGAACTGCACGCTGTGCTTCAGGGGGCTGCCCGACTGCTTCAGCCAGTCGAGCACCCCGAGGCGCTCGAAGGTGAACCAGGTCCAGGGCATCAGCGACTCGCCGATGTGGTAGCGGGGGAACGCCTCGCGCTCGACCAGCAGCACCCGGCGCCCGTGCTGGGCGAGGACCGTCGCGGTGGTGGCCCCCGCGGGCCCGCCACCGACGACGATCGCGTCATAGGGCGAACCGGGAGCCGACGCTGCGACAGGACCCTGCAGCGTGGGAACGGTGCGGGTTCCTGCCGGGTCGGGGCGGGAGGCGGAGCCTGAGGCGACGCTCGCCCGGCTACGTGTACCTGAGGTTGACATGCTCGGGAAGGAAGAAGCGGGGCAGCAGGCTGTCGACCCGGAGCAGCCCGTCGCGGGTCAGGGCGATCCGGTCCGCGTCGGCCGCCGTGAGGTAGCCGTCGTCGCGGAGGGCCGCGAGGGGCCCGGCGAACCGCTCCAGCACCGGCACGTCGTACTTGGCCCGGAAGTAGTCGGGCCGCACCGAGCCGAGCTTGAGCTGGAGCACGAACTCGCGGATCAGCCGTTCCTCGGCCGTCGGCCGGTAGGCGCGGTTCAGGGGAATCTCGCCCCGCTGGATGGCGGCCGCGTAGGGGCCCCACTTGTCGTGGTTCTGCATGTGCACGCCGTTGACGTGCCCGAACGAGGCGACCCCCAGCGGGGCGAGGTCGGCGCCCCGCCAGAGCTGATCGCGGTAGACGAAGCGGGTCGCGGCCGGGTCCTTGACCGCGGTGTAGGCGCTGCCGACCGTGTAGCCGGCGTCCTCGAGGGCCGCGAACGCCTCGTCGACCCAGCGCCGCTTCGTCGGCCACCCCGCCACCGTCTCCGTGAACTGCCCGGTCTTCTCGAGCAGGTCGTGGCTGATGGTGGTGTTGTAGGGCAGCTCCATCTGGTAGATGGTGACGCTGTCGGGGTCGAGCTCGATGGTCTGCTCGACCGCCGCCCGCCACTTCGCGTCGTCGTCGCCGAGCATGCCGGCGATGAGGTCGATGTTGATCTGGGGGAAGCCCAGGGTCTGCGCGAAGCGGTAGGCCCGGAACACCTCGGCCGAGCGGTGGGCGCGGCCGTTCAGCTCGAGGATGCGGTCGTCGTAGTGCTCGATGCCCAGGCTCAGCCGCGTCACCCCCAGCTCGCGGATCTGGGCCAGCTTCGACTCGGTCAGGGTGCCCGGCTCGCACTCGAAGGTGATCTCCTCGGCGGCGCTCCACGGCGTCACCGCCGAGAGCCGGTCGACGAGCCCGCGGAGCTGCCGCACCGACAGGAACGACGGCGTGCCGCCCCCGAAGTACACGAACCGCAGGGGCCGCCGGGCGATGGCGGGCTGGGTGGCGTAGAGCTCCCACTCCCGGCCCAGCAGGTCGAGGTACTCGGCCACCTCGTTGGCGTTCTTGCCCGTGTACACGCGGTAGTAGCAGAAGTGGCACCGCTTCCGGCAGAACGGAATGTGCAGATAGAGGCCGAGCGGCACGTCGGCGGCGGGCTGGCACAGCGCGGGCCGGGCGTCGGCCGCCACCGCCTCGTGCGTCCACGTCGAGAACGGGGGATAGTTGGCGACGAAGTAGCTGCCGACCTCGGTCTGCTCGGGCGCCGCCGTCTGCGTCGTTTCGGTCATCCGTCCTTGTCGTCGTTGGGAGCTCGCGGCGAACGAAGCCGCCCCGTGCTCACCCGAAGCAGTACAGCACGCCGTCCTCGGACCCGATGACGAGCCGGCCCTCGGCGATGGCAGGCGACGCCACGAGGGGGGCGGCGGTGTCGAACTCCCAGAGCTTCTCTCCGGTCGCGAGGTCCAGCACGTAGAGGCGGCCGTCGCTCGACCCCGCGTACACCCGGTCGCCGCTCGCGGCCGGGGACGAGTCGACCCGCGCCCGGGTCGTGAACGTCCACCGCGCCTCCCCGGTCCGCTGGTCGATGGCGTGGACCATCTTGTCGCGCCCGCCGACCACGATGGTGTCCCGGGTCGCCAGCGCCGACGAGTAGTACGGGAAGTGCCGCCGCGGGTGTTCGTAGCGCCAGATCAGCGACTGCGTCGCGAGGTCGATGCCGATGACCTCGTTGTCGTAGGTGCCGAAGAAGACCTGCCCGTCGTCGATAACGGGGGACGAGATGGTGTAGGCGCCCGCCGGGAGGCTGACCATCTCGGCCCCGTCGCTGACGCGGACCCCGTGGAACACCTCGTCGCACCCGCCGAAGTAGGCCACGCCGTCCCAGACGGCGGGGGTCGCGTGCACGTAGTTGAGCGTCTCGTACTGCCAGACCAGCGCGCCGTCGGCGACGTCGAGCGCGTAGAGGAATCCGTCGTACGAGCCGATGAGCACGCGGTCGCCGACGACGACCGGCGACGACTTGATCTCGCCGAGGGTCTCGAAGGTCCAGCGCGCCTTGCCGGTCGCCGCGTCGACGGCGTGGAACACGCCCCCGAGGTCGCCGATGAACACGAGGCCGCCGGCCACGGCGGGCGACGACTCGCCGATGCCCATGTTCCCCGTCGAGTACTTCCAGCGCTCCTCGCCGGTCTCGAGGTCGAGGGCGATGAGGTTGCCCGAGTAGCTGCCGACGTAGACGGCGCCGTCCGCGATGGCCGCCGACGAGTCGATGATGTCGTCCGCCTGGTAGGTCCACTTCAGCGTCAGCTCGGCCGGCAGCTCCGTCTCGGACACGCCGCTCAGGGAGGGCGTGCCCCGGAACTGCGGCCACGCGTCGGCCGGGGCCGCACCCGCGGACTGGGCCGGCGCCGGAGCGGGCGCAAGCGGGAGTACGAGCACGACCGGGAGCATGCGAAAGAGGCGGGTTGCACAGCGCATCGGCGGTCTCTCTCCAGTGCGTCGAGGGGCGGGCGGGAAGGCGACGATCCAGGGGACCGGCCTCCACCACAACCGCCAATCCTATCAGCGACCACGGGGCGGACGCCAGTTCGAGTCTCTTCCAGGGCAAGCGGGCCCGAAAGGGGAGCTGCTCCAACGTGAAACGGGCCTGAGAGGGGGTCGGGTTCCGGATCGTCCGCGCCTTCGAGTCTCTGCCGGGGACGAGTTGGCCCGAGAGGGGAGCTGCTCCAACGTGAAACGAGCCTGAAGGGGGTCGGGTCCCGGATCCTGCGCGCCCGGCGACGGCAAGTGCGATCGTCACGCCGGCCGGCCGGCGCCATGCCGTGGAGGCCGAGTCCTCCGCCGTCGAGCGCGCCTGGGGCGGTGGCCGCCATGGAGTTGCCGACCGCCCCCGGCGCAACCCGTTTTCTGCGGGCCGACGCGCCCGGCAACGGGGCAGGCAGATTCCCGTCAGCGTCCTTGCCGCGTCCCGGGGGCCAGCAGTCGGCCGCCGGTGACGAACCGCCGGTAGTTCGAGAATCGGTGCGTGCGAAAGTACCGGGGAATGAACCCGCCGCCCTCGATGGACCAGTTGTGCTCCATCGACCGGGGGAGCATCAGCGTCTCGTCGGGATCCTCGAACGCGATGCGCTCGTAGCGGATGCTGCTGTCGTCCCGCTCCAGCCGGTTCCAGCGCAGGCTGGCTCGCGGGCGCTCCGCTCGCTCGCGAAACTCGAACCGTCGGGTCAGGCGCCGGTCGAGGCGCAGCACGTCGCCCGATTCGACGTCCACCCAGGCATCTCCGCCGTACCAGTTCTCGAGCTCGATGTGCACGCAGTCGCCGTCCCATTCGACCTTGCCCGGCTGTACGTCGATGGGCGTGAAGGAGAGCTTGGCGACGGGGCGCCCGTCGACGGTCTCCACCCCATCGAGTCTGAAGTCGGACTCGACCTGCCGGGCGGGCAGCAGCACCGCCAGCGGGTCGTCGTCTTCCGCTTCGGGGGTCAGGCACGCGTCCTCGTCGTCGGGGCCGGGGGGACGACCGTTAACCGACCTCAGCTCGCGCGCGATCCGCACCGCCGGCACGCCGTCGGCGCCCGGGGCGTTCCACTCGACGTGACGCTCGTACACGAGCCGCCGCGGCCGTCCCCTCAACCGCATGCTCCGGTCGAACGAGAGCACCGACACGGTCTCGGTGGACACGATGCTCTGCGAGCGCTGGAAGTACCGCTCGATGCGGCCGCCCACCCGCGCCAGCAGCACCTCGAGGTCGACCTCGGGTGCTTGGGCGGACACCGCCCCCGAGGCCGCGAGGAGCCCGGCCCACAGGAGGACGATCAACCGATGCGCCTGCTCGACCCGATGGGGCGCACCCGCCCGCGGGCCGCGCACACCGCGCTCGAGTCGATGACCGACCTGGCGGACCGGCTCCGTCATCGGGTGCAGCTTACCACCGAGAGCCACGAGCCCCACCCGGGGGCTGGCGAGACCCATTCGAGTGGCCGTCGACAAAGAGTGTGCGCCGGGGAACGGCGCGGTCTAGTGGACTGTCCTGGAGGAAAGCTGCCCATGGCGTGCCGAGCTTTCGGCAGCAGTTGCCGACGAGAATCGGCGGCAGGGCGGTAAAGCTAGCTCTGGGACAGTCCACTAGTGCAGGACTTGTTGGGCGCCAGGCGGAGCCGCAGGCGACGATTGGCGGGCTACGCCCGGCGTATCGAATGGCGCCGAGCCGCCGCGCGAGACCTGACCACTGTCCGGGCGGCCGGGTCCCTCA
Organism: Vicinamibacterales bacterium; assembly: GCA_965207615.1. Lineage (GTDB taxonomy): Bacteria > Acidobacteriota > Vicinamibacteria > Vicinamibacterales > UBA8438 > JAJEEA01. The sequence goes on along the minus strand of CBDBMZ010000003.1, from coordinate 2,552,196 downwards.
CACGTCCAGGCCGTCGGCGTCCTCGGCCCGGTCCATGATGAACCGGAAACGGGCCGAGGCGTCGCGCCCCATCAGGTCGGCGATGACCCGGTCGGTCCGGATCTGGTCGGCGACCTCGACCCGCAGCAGGCGCCGGGTCTCCGGGTTCAGCGTCGTCTCCCACAGCACCTTCGGCATCATCTCGCCGAGGCCCTTGAAGCGGGTGACCTCGGGCCGGACCCGCCCGTTGCCCTCGGCGACGGCGGCCAGCGTCGCGTCCCGCTGGCGGTCGTCGAGGGCCCAGTGCGTCTGCTTGCCGGCGTCGATGCGGTAGAGCGGCGGCTGGGCCAGGAACACCTTGCCGGCGGTGATCAGCTTCGGCAGGTGCCGGTAGAGGAACGTGAGGAGCAGGGTGGCGATGTGGTTGCCGTCGGCGTCGGCGTCGGCGAGGATGATGACGCGGTCGTACCGGAGGCGGGCGAGGTCGAACGTCTTGCCGAGGCCGCAGCCGAGGGCGGTCACGAGGTCCGAGAGCTCCTTGTTCTCGAGCACCTTGGCGAGGGGCGCGCTCTCGACGTTCAGGACCTTCCCGCGCAGGGGCAGAATCGCCTGGCGGGCGCGGTCGCGCCCCTGCTTGGCGGAGCCGCCGGCGGAGTCGCCCTCGACCACGAACAGCTCGCTCCCGGCCTTGCCCGGTGACGAGCAGTCGCTCAGCTTGCCGGGCAGGTTGAGGCGGTTCGAGGTGGCGCTCTTGCGCGACACCGCCTGCTGGGCGGCCCGGCTCGCGGCCCGGGCCCGCGCCGCGAGGACGATGCGCGCCACGATCGACTCGGCGACGCTGATGTTGTGGTTCAGCCAGTGCTCGAGGGCGGGGCGCACGAGCCCGTCGACCATCGACGTCAGCTCGGGGTTGTTGAGGCGGTCCTTGGTCTGCCCCTGGAACTGCGGGTCGGGGACGAAGACGCTGAGCACCCCGACGAGGCCCTCCCGGATGTCGTCGGTGGTCAGCGCGACCCCCTTCGGGGTCAGGCCGTGGGTCTCGATGAAGTTGCGGACGGCCTTGCCGATGCCGGCCCGCAGCCCGTTCTCGTGGGTGCCGCCCGAGCCGGTGGGGATGCCGTTGACGTAGCTGCGCAGGTGCTCGTCGGTGGCCTCCGTCCACTGCAGCACGAGGTCGATGCGGGCGCCGCCGGCGTCGTGGTCGCGGGTGAGCCCGAACGGCGCCTCGTGCACCGGCGCCGCCTGCCGGTCGGCGACGATGCGGCGCGCGTAGTCGGCCAGCCCGTCCTCGTGGTGGAAGCGGTGGGTCCGTCCCGCCGCCTCGTCGGCGAAGGTGACGGCCAACCCCCGGTGCAGGTAGCTGGCGACCTTCAGCCGCTCGGCGATGACCTCGGCGTCGAAGGCCGTGGACGGGAAGATGGTGGCGTCGGGCCGGAAGAAGACCGTGGTGCCGCTGCCGCGCGCGGGGCCGAGCCGGCGCAGCGGGGTCACGGGCCGGCCCCGGGCGAAGCGCTGCTCCCAGCGGGCGCCGTCGCGGGTGGAGGTGGCGACGAGCTCCTTCGACAGGGCGTTGACGACGCTCGCCCCCACCCCGTGCAGCCCGCCCGCGGTGCGGTACGTCCGGTGCTCGAACTTGCCGCCCGCGTGGAGGGTGGTGAGTATGACCTCGAGGGCGCCGCGCCCGCTCGGCGCGTGGGTGTCGACGGGAATCCCGCGCCCGTCGTCGGCGACCGTCACCGACGACCCGTCGGCGTGCAGGGTGACGCCGATGCGCGCCGCGTGTCCGTTCATGGCCTCGTCGATGGCGTTGTCGATGATCTCCCAGACGAGGTGATGCAGCCCGGCCGGGCCGACCCCCCCGATGTACATGCCCGGCCGCCGCCGGACCGGCTCGAGGCCTTCGAGAACGGTGATGTCCTTCGCGGTGTAGCTGTTCGCCATGGGTCGTCGGTCGTGACCCGATCGATGCGGTCGATCGAGTCGGTGATTCGGTCGCCTCGTGGCGCCGTGTCGCGCTTGGGCGCTCGTCAGCCCGTCGGCGCCATCGGCGCGCGCCGGCGCCCTCTCGGGTGCGGTGCGACGCGGGCCTTCGCCACGGTCCCGGTGGACGTCACGTCTTGATCTTCGGACATGGACATGGGTCCGGAGCCCCTGGTCGTTGACGAATCACAGCCCGCGCATCCGAACATCCGGCCACGACGAAGCACTAGTCGTCGAGCACGGGCACCGTCACCGGCGGCGGGATCACCCGCGTGAACTTGCCGCGCTGCAGCAACTCGCGGCCCTTGCCGCCCCGGCTCGACACCCCGTACTTCGCGGTGCTCACGGTCTGGGCCGCCCCCCGGCTGGTCTCGACCGTCAGCAGGTCCCGGTCGCCGGTCGAGGCGACGAACCCCAGGACCCGGTCCGCCCCCCGGGGCAGCTTGATCAGGATGACGCCCTTCCCGGGGCCGGACAGGAAGTTGATCTCCCGGGCCGGGCACAGCATCGCCCGGGCCCGCGCAGTCACCGCGATTATCGTCTCGGCGCCGGTCGTGGCCGCCACCCCGACCACCTCGGCCCCCGGGGCGGGGCGCGCGAACCGGCGCCCGGCGCGGGTGCTCGGCTCCGCGAACGGCTCGAGGCCGAAGCGCAGGCTGTAGCCGTCGCTGGTCACCGCCACCGCGTGCAGGGGCGGGACGTCCCCCTCGCCGGCCGCCGCGATGCCCGGCGCGGCCCGCTCGTCGAGGCTCATCGCGGCCACGACGCGCTCGCCGTCCCGGAGCTTGAACAGCCGCTGGATGGGCTCGCCGTGCCCGGTGGTGGCGGGGACGTCGACGATGCGGGCGGTGTAGGCGGCGCCGAAGTTGCTGAAGAAGACGACGGTGGCGCGGGTGCTGCCGGCGAGGGCCGCGAGCAGGGCGTCGCCCTCCCGCAGGCGGGTGGCGCCGATGTCGCGCACCTCCCGCTGGCGCTTGACCCAGCCGTCGGTGGTGACGAGGACGATGGCGTCCTCGGCCACGATGAAGTCGTCGGCGCTGTACTCGGCCTCCTCGCCGGCGGCCTCGATGAGCGTCCGGCGGGGGTTCGCCGCTTCGCCGTAGGCCACCCGTATCGCGGCGATCTCCTCCCGCACCAGCCCCCAGCGCCGGTCCTCGCTGCCGAGCAGCTCCCCGATCTCCCGCGCCCGGTGCCGCTTCCCGGCCAGCTCTTCGCGGATGACGATGATCTCGAGGCGCGCGAGCCGGTACACCTTCAGCTCGAGGATCGCGTCGGTCTGCTCGGCGTCGAGCTCGAAGCGACGCATGATGCGGCGGGCCGCGTCCGCCTTCCCCTCGGACCGTCGCACGATGCGCAGCACCTCGTCCAGGGCGTCGAACACGATCTCGAAGCCCTCGAGAATGTGGATGCGGCGCTCGAGGGCGCGCAGCTCGTGCTCGAGCCGCCGGGTCACCACCTCGAGCCGGAACTGCAGGAAGTACGAGAGGGCCTCGTGCAGGTCGAGGCGCTGGGGCCGGCCCACCTCGGGCTGCTCGGTCGGCACGAGGCAGGTCAGGTTGACGGCGAAGCTGGTCTGCAGGGGCGTGTGCCTGAACAGGTACGCCATGACCATCCGCTCGTCGGCGTCCCGCTTGATCTCCAGCGCGATGCGCACGTCGTCGGTCGACACGTCCTTCACGTCGATCAGGGGCGGGAGCTTGCGGGCGAGGATGACCTCGGCGATCCGTTCCACGAGCTGGGCCTTGTTCACCGCGTAGGGGATGCTCGTGACGTGGAGGGTCCGGCCGCCGCGGGTCTTCGGCCCCGGCTCCCAGGTGGCGCGAATCCGGATCGCCCCGCTGCCCGTCTCGTAGATCCGGGCCAGCTCGTCCGGCGTGTTCAGGATCTGCCCGCCGGTGGGGAAGTCCGGGCCCTTGACGTACCGGCACAGCCCGGCGCTGCTCAGCTCGCGGTCGTCGAGCAGCGCGAGCAGGGCCGCGCACACCTCGCCGGCGTGGTGCGGGGGGATGTTGGTGGCCATGCCGACGGCGATGCCGGTGGCGCCGTTGACGAGGAGGTTCGGCAGCGTTGCCGGCAGCACCACCGGCTCGGTGCGGGTGCCGTCGTAGTTGGGCCGGAACGGCACCGTGTCCTGGTCGATCCGGTCGAGCAGCTCGGCGCTCGGGGGGGCGAGGCGGCACTCGGTGTAGCGCATGGCGGCGGCGCCGTCGCCGTCGAGCGACCCGAAGTTGCCGTGTCCGTCGACCAGCGGATAGCGCAGGGCGAAGGGCTGGGCCATGCGCACCAGCGTGTCGTAGAGCGCGGTGTCGCCGTGGGGGTGGTAGCTCCCCATGACGTCGCCCACCACCTTGGCCGACTTGCGGGGCTTGGCGTCGGCGGTCAGCCGCTGCTCCCACATCGTGTAGAGGATGCGCCGCTGCACCGGCTTGAGGCCGTCGCGCACGTCCGGCAGGGCCCGCGCCGTGATCACCGACAGTGCATAGTTGAGGTAGCGGGCCTGCGCCGCGTCGGTCAGCTCGACCGTCTCGATCGGGGGCGGTCCGGGGGGGGCGGTCTCTCCGCCGGGCGCCGGATCGTCGAACAGCGGGGTCCGTTGGGGATGTCTCTTGGCCATCGGCTGGTCGTGTGCGCCGCGGGAACGACGCGCCCCCACATGTAGGGGTACCGATTGATAAAGACTACTATATGTGGTCCGCTTCCAGCAGGTGAATCAGCTCTCCCAAAACCATCGCGGTCGCCCCCCACACACGTTCTCCGTGCGCCTCGAAGTAGGGCACGGCGATCATCTCTTCCCCGCGCCAGCTCCATCCGCCCCGGCGGGACCCGGCCGCGCGGAGCTCGTCGAGGGGCACCTCGAGCACGTGGGCCACCTCTCCCGCCGCGGCCACGAACCGGGGGCGGCGGTCGGCGACCGCGACGACGGGATGCAGGGCGAAGTTGCTGACGGGAATGTGCAGCGCCGTCAGCCGCCCGACGACCCGCGATTCCGCCCCGACCCCGACCTCCTCGCGCGCCTCGCGCAGGGCCGCCGCCTCGATGGTCTCGTGCGCGTCGACGGCGCCGCCCGGCAGCGAGATCTGGCCGGCGTGCCGGCCGAGGGTGGCCGCCCGCCGGGTAAGCACGAGGTGCGCTCGCGCGTCTATGGGGTAGAGGAGCACGAGGGCGGCGGCGGGACGCGTCGGCGACGGAATGACCCCGGCCCGCCAGCTCCGCCGGGGCCGCGGCGCGAGGGCGTCGTGGACGTCCGGACGCGGCGTCGGGTCGGCGAGGGCGGCGCGGAGCCGATCTTCGATCTGATAGAGTGTCGGGGCTGCTTCCACGATCCGGGCTTCTATCCTAGCAGCCCGTGCTGGAACCCCGCGTTGCACCGCGCCGAAGGGCGCCAGCGGACAGCCGAGGCGCCCGCCCGACAAGGCGCGACGAAGGAGAATACTGGGCATATTCGATTTGAGGAGCAACGCGGCCGGCATCTTGCGCCGCTCACGGCGCTGGATGCCGGCAGGCGTGGCTCGGGGCAAACGGAGCCGAAGGCGACGCTTGCCGGGCGCAGGCGGGACGCATCGCCGCTCGAATGCGGCGGGCACTCCCACCACGGGCTGCCAGCCCGCAGTCGTCGCCTGCGGCTCCGACTGCCGCCCTACCAATCCTGCCGGCAGGTCTGCACCGCTTGTGGCGCAGACTCCCGGCGCATCCGATGAGGGTGTCCGACACGAGTCCTTTCCCGCGCTGACCGATGTGCGGCGGGGCCCGCGCATCGCCGCCGCAGCCAGCCCCGGTCCGGCGCCGGCCGTTCCTCCCGGGAGAGCCGCCGTTCGGCCGCTTGAGCGCCGCATGACCGAGACCGCCGCCGCAAAGTCCAGGTTCGACCGGTCGATCGTCGAGGGCCCGCTGACCCCCGCGGTCTGGCGGCTCGCGTGGCCCACGATGGTGCAGAACGTCATCGGCGGGCTGCAGGGCATCATCGACCAGGCCATGGTGGGCAACTTCGTCGGCCACACCGGCAACGCCGCCATCGGGGTCAGCCTCCAGATCTTCATCCTCGTCATCGTGTTCGTGGCCTCCGTGTTCACGGGCATGGGGGTGCTGGTGGCGCGGTTCGCGGGGGCGGACGAGCCCGACAAGGTCAACCAGTCGGTCTACCAGGCGTTCATCGTCGCCGTCGCCCTCGCCGTCGGGGTCATGGCCCCGATCGGCTACTGGCTCGCCCCGACCCTGCTGACGCTGATCAACGCCGCCCCCGAGGTGCAGGTCGAGGCGCTGCCGTACATCCGCATCCTGTTCGTCTTCAGCATCGGGATGCTGCTGTTCTTCATGTTCGGCGGCGCCCTGCGGGCGGCCGGCGACGCCAAGACGCCGATGCGCCTCGGCATCGCGATGACCGCGATGAACATCGTGCTCAACGTCGTGCTGATCCGGGGGCTGGGGCCGATTCCCGCGTTCGGCACCCGCGGGGCGGCCATGGGCACGGCCATCGCGAGCGGCATCACCGCCGCGGTCTTCCTGTGGCTGCTTTTCTCGGACCGGCTCGTCATCCACTTCTCGCGGTCGATGTCGTACCGGCCGAACCTGGAGATCATCCGGTCGCTGTTCCGGTTCGGCCTGCCGGCCGGGTTCCAGGGCATCGTGATGAACCTGGGCGGGGTGCTCATGCTCCGTTTCATCGGCTCCCTCCAGGAGAGCGCGGCCGCCCAGGCCGCCTACGCGGTGAGCTACACGGAGCTGTTCTCGCTGATCACGTGGACCTCGGTCGGCCTGATGGGGGCGACGGCGGCGGTCGCCGGGCAGAACCTCGGGGCGGGGTTCCCGGACCGCAGCGCCCGGTCGACGTGGGTGGCGTCCGGGATGGGCCTGATGGTCGCCTGCGGGGTGGGGTTGCTGTTCGTCACGATACCGCGGCCGCTCCTCGCGATCTTCGGGATGCACGAGGGCGCGGTCGTCGACATCGGGGTCGAGCTGCTCGGCTATCTCGCGGTCTCCGGCCTCTTCGTGACCGTGGCGCTCGCCCACACCGGCGGGCTGCAGGGCACCGGCGACACCCGGAGCCCCCTGTACATCTCCATCGTCTCGCAGGTCATCGTGCCCCTCGGCATCTGCGCCGTCGTCCAGGCCACGACCGGGCTCGAGTCCCGCGACATCTGGCTCGCCATCGTCATCGGCCACATGACCCGGTGCGGGCTCAGCGTGGTCCGCTTCCGCCAGGGCAAGTGGCGGCACATCGCCGTCGACATCGGTCCCGCCCGGGCCTGAGGCGGCCGTGTCCGGGGCCAGGCGTGTGCGCCGTGGAACGGTGCACACGCCTGGTAGGGTTGGTTGGGCGGCAATCGGAGCCGAAGGCGACGATTCCCGGGCTAGAATGACTGCAGCATGCTCGACACGCTTTCCCTCGCCCGCGAGTTGAAGGACGCTGGCATCGAATCGAGACAGGCCGACGCCATCACGCACATCGTTCAACAAGCCGCGGAGCACGGCGATCCTGCCACGCGGGCAGATTTCGACACCCTCCGCGCCGAGGTTCGGGCTGACCTCGCTGCCCTGGAAGCACGCCTGATCAAGTGGATGATCGGAGTCGCGCTGACCGCTACCGGCATCATCGTTGCTGCCGGTACCGCGGTCGCCGTGGCGGTCTTTCGGGCTCTCGGGTAGTCGAGACGGACATGCCCGGCAGCGCCCGCGACCGCCCGGAGACGCTGGCCGCGCAGGCGCTGGGGTGGGTCGAGCCGACCACCCGTTCGGTGGTTCCCGCCATCTATCCGTCCACCCTCTACGAGCGGGCGGCGGACGGCAGCTATCCCGGCGGCCACACCTACACGCGGGACCAGAACCCGACCTACGACCAGGCCGAGGCGCTGCTCAACCGCCTCGAGGGGGGCGAGGGGGCGCTGCTCTTCGCCTCGGGGATGGCGGCGGCGACGACGGTGTTCGAGACCCTCGACGCCGGCGACCACGTCGTCGCCCCCGAGCAGATGTACTGGACGATCCAGCGGTGGCTGGAGGAGCTCGCGGGCCGCGGGCGGATCGCCCTCGACCTCGTGCCCAACGGCGACCTGGGCGCGCTCGAGGCGGCGCTGCGGCCCGGCAGGACGAGGATCGTCTGGATAGAGACCCCCGCGAACCCGAGCACCGCGATCACCGACATCGAGGAGGCGGCCGAAGCGGCCCACGTCGCGGGGGCCCGGCTGGTCGCCGACGGCACCCTCGCGACCCCGGTGCTGTGCCGTCCCATCGAGCACGGCGCCGATCTGGTGGTGCACTCGGCCACGAAGCAGCTCAACGGCCACGCCGACGTGCTCGCGGGGGCGGTGGTCACCGCCCGACGCGACGCGTTCTGGGAGCGGCTCGCCCACGATCGCGGCTATCGGGGCGCCGTGCTCGGCCCGTTCGAGACGTGGCTGCTGCTTCGCGGCATGCGGACCCTGTTCCTGCGGGTCCTCCGCTCGGCGGAGAGCGCGCTGCGGATCGCCGAGCGGCTGGCGTCGCATCCCGCCGTGCGCGAGGTCCACTACCCGGGGCTGCCGTCGCATCCCGGGCACGCGGTGGCGGCGCGGCAGATGTCCGGCGGGTTCGGCATGCTCGTGTCGTTCCACCCGCGGGGCGGCGCGGCGGCAGCGAAGCGGGTGGCCGGATCGCTCCGGCTGTTCCGTAACGCCACGTCGCTGGGCGGCGTCGAGAGTCTGGTCGAGCACCGGGCCCCCGTGGAGGGTCCGGATACGCGGGTGCCCGACGACCTGCTGCGGCTGTCGATCGGCATCGAGGCGGCCGACGACCTGCTGGCCGACCTCGACCGGGCGCTCGCGGCGCCGGCCTCCTGACCGTGGCCATGGGCGGGAGTGAAGCGCCTCCGTGCCGAATCCGGCCCGCCGTCGAGGCGGACGCGCCGCTCGTCGTCGCCCTGATCCGGGAGCTCGCGGAGTACGAACGGCTCGCCGGCGAGGTCCGCGCCACCGAGGCGGACATCCGGGAGGCGCTCTTCGGCCCCGCCCCGAGCGCGGAGGCGGTGATGGCGGAGGTCGACGGGCGACCGGCCGGCTTCGCCCTGTTCTTCCACAACTTCTCCACGTTCGCGGGGAAGCGGGGCCTGTATCTGGAAGACCTCTACGTGCGGCCCGAGCACCGGGGGCGCGGCATCGGGCGCCGCCTGCTGCGGCATCTCGCCCGGATCGCGCGCGACCGGGGCTGCCACCGCTTCGAGTGGTCCGTGCTGGACTGGAACGAGCCGGCGATCCGATTCTACCGGCGCCTGGGCGCGGCGCCGATGGACGACTGGACGGTCTATCGCGTGACCGGCGCCGCTCTCGACCGGCTGGCGGACGAAGCATGATCAGCTATCAGCTCACGCGGTTCGGCGAGCCCCTGGAACGCGTCGAGTCTCCGCCCCCGGAGCCGGCGGGGACCGAGGTGCTCCTCCGGACGGAGGCCTGCGGCGTGTGCCACAGCGACCTTCACCTGCAGGACGGGTTCTTCGACATGGGGGGCGGCCGGCGGCTGGACCTGTCGAGGGGGCGGACGCTTCCGCTGACGCTGGGGCACGAGATCGCGGGCGTCGCCGCCGCCCGAGGCCCGGACGCCGAGGGAGTCGACCCCGGGGCGCGGTACGTGGCGTACCCCTGGATCGGCTGCGGCGGCTGCGATACCTGCGAATCGGGGCAGGAGCACCTGTGCCCGCAGCCGCGGGCGCTCGGGGTCACCCGGGCCGGCGGGTTCAGCGATCACGTGGTCGTCCCGCATCCCCGCTATCTCTTCCGGGTCGGCGAGCTGCCGGTGACCCTCGCCTGCACCTACGCCTGCTCGGGGCTCACCGCCTACGGCGCGGTGCGGAAAGTCCGGGCGCGGGTCGACGGGCGTCCGCTCGTAATCATCGGCCTCGGCGGCGTCGGCTTCGCGGCCCTGCGGCTCGCACAGGCGCTGACAGACGCCTCGATCGTGGTCGCCGACGTCGACGGCGCGACCCTCCAGGCCGGGGCCGAGGCGGGGGCGGAGGTCGTCGACGCCCGGGCCCCTGACGCGGCCAGGCGGATCCGCCGGATCACCGGCGGCGGGGCCGCCGCGGCCATCGACTTCGTGGGGTCGGAGAACAGCGCCGCCCTCGGGCTCGGCGTCCTCGCCACCGGGGGCCTTCTCGTCGTCGTGGGGCTCTTCGGGGGAGAGCTGCGGGCGTCGCTGCCCCTCTGGCCGCTGCGCGACCTCACCGTGCAGGGGTCGTACGTCGGCAGCCTCGCGGAGATGCGCGAGCTGATGCGGCTGGCCGAATCGGGGCGGGCGCCGTCGATACCCATCGCGCCGCGGCCCCTGGCCGACGCCCAGGCCGCTCTGGAAGACCTGCGGGCGGGTCGGGCGGTCGGGCGCATCGTGCTCGCGTCCTGACAGGGCGGGCACGTGCAGGTCTCACCCGCGACCGTTCCCGGGTCGAGGAGCAGATACCAGACGGGCACGTTGCGATGGCCGATCTCGACCCGGAGACGGTCGAACTGGTGGCGGGCGTCAACGCGCGGGAACGCGCCGCCCTCCGAGGCACGACATGGCCGACCTTCCCGACGCCGACGACAAGCGGCTGTTCCTGCTGCCGCTTCGCAACACCGAGCTCAGCGTGGAAGAGGCGTACTGTGGTGCAGGAGATTCAGAACATGGCCGCCGCGAACCTCATTGCCAGATTCGAGGCGAAGCTCGACGCTCAGAAGGCCGAGCTCACCGCCGAACTCCAGTCACCGAGCGACAAGCTGGACGCCGGACTCAAGGCGCAGACCTCGGAGCTCGCCACCATACGGTGGGTGAATCGGTCTCGGTATCGTGGCGCTCGGACTCGTCCTGACCGCCATGCGGCTCTTCGGACAAGGGGCTGGTGGTCCGTCATGACCAAGTGTTGGGGTGGCCAAGACGGTGATCGGTCGTCGATACGGCGGCCGTAAACGTGCCCGTATCCGAACATCAAGGCGTGACGCGCCTGCCGTGACCCGTCAATCCAGTGCGGAGCCCCAGCCAAAGTTCGGGTAGGCGGCGCTGGCGAGTCGTCGACGCTGTGAGCACACGGTCATGTCTGTACCCGAAGTTCATGACGTGACGCAGCACCAGGGGTTCGGGCCCCATACCCGGCCGCCCCGCCGTCCTACGCCACGGACTCCTCGCCCGCATCCCTGGCGATGATCCGCCGCGCCTCGTCCCGCAGGCGGACCACCTCGCTCCAGTCGGCGCTCCGGGGCTGCAGCGGCGGCCCCGCCACGACCTGGATGCGGCCGGGCCGAAGCAGCAGCGTGCCCGCCGGGAACATGCGCCGCGTGCCGGCCAGGGCCACCGGCACCACCGGGCATCCCGCCTCGGCCGCGGCGCGGAACGCGCCGAGGCGGAACGGCAGCAGCCCCGGCGCCCGGACGAACCGCCCCTCGGGGAACACGAACATCGATTCTCCCGCGGCCAGGGTCGCCCCGACCTCGCCGGCGCCCTCCATGCGCTGCGAGAGCTCGGTGTTCTCGATCTGCAGGTAGCCGCCGCGCCGGATGATGGTCTTCAGGATCGGATACGTGGCGAGCCGGCCCTTGGCCGCGAAGCGGAAGCTGGCGGGCAGGGTGGCGAGCACCACGACGACGTCCGCGAAGCTCGCGTGGTTGGCCACGAAGACGGCCGGTCCGAGGCCGCGGAGGTGCTCGAGACCGCTCGCGGTGACCCGGGACAGCGAGGCCGCGGCCAGCAGCCGCGCGAACCGGCGCAGCCATCGCCGGGCGGGGCCGGGCCGGCGGCTCGTCCGCACCAGGACCCACAACGGGGGCACCAGAACGACCAGCAGGCCGACCATGTAGAGGGTGTAGGCCGACCGCAGCAGGAGGTCGGCGATGCGGGCGCAGCGCCCGCGCGCCGCCTCCCACGCCATGGCCGCCCACTGCCGCGCGAGCGAGCCCGCGCCCCTTTCGAGCGTTCCCGCCCGGTACGCGTCGCGCGTCCCGCCCCGGCGCACCTTGCCGCTCGAGGTCTTGAGCACGGAGCCGGGCCGGGCGAGCACGACGGTGTCGGGGGGGACCCCCAGCGCGTCGGTCACGCGCTCGAGAATCGCCCCCCGCATGCGCTCCCGCCGCGCCGGTTCCGTGGCGCGCGTTTCCGCCACCACCACCAGGCGCTCCGTCCCGAGCCCTGCGTCAGGCACCCCGAACACCGCCACGCACCCCTTCCGCACGCCGTCGACGCCGTCGACCACCGCTTCCGCCTCGTGCGGATAGATGTTGCGCCCGGCCTTGATGACGATGTCCTTCCGCCGTCCCGTGAGGAACAGCTCGCCGCCGGCCAGATAGCCGAGGTCGCCCGAGTCGAGCCACCCGTCGTCGGTGGTGACGGCCCGCGTCGCGGCGGGGTTGCGGTAGTACCCGGCCATCATCGAAGGGCCGCGGAACTGCACCCGTCCCTCGAGGCGCTCGCCGAGGGCGGCCCCGGCCTCGTCGACGATGCGCAGCTCGTGCCGCGGCAGGGCGGCGCCGCAGGACACGAACTCCAGCGCGTCGGGCCCGGCGCCCGGCGCGGCGCGGCCGGTGGCCCGGAACGCCGGCACGATCCGATCGACGAGGGGCGGGTGGCGCCGAGGGGTCACCGCGAGCCCCACCGAGCACTCGGCCAGCCCGTAGACCGGCCGCAGGGCGTCGGGCCGCAGCCCGGCCGGGGCGAAGCGCTCCGCGAAGCGGGTCAGGGTACGGGGCAGTATCGCCTCCGACCCGTTGAGGAGGATGCGAAGCGACGCCAGGTCGAGACCGGCCGTCTCTTCGTCCGTGACCTTGGCGGCGCACAGGTCGAAGGCGAAGTTCGGCGCCACCGACAGGGTGGCCCGATGCTCGTGGATGGCCCACAGCCAGCGGGCGGGACGTGACAGGAAGGCCAGCGGCGACATGATGGCGACCGGGATTCCGGTGTAGAGGCATCCCAGCCAGGCTCCGATGAGCCCCATGTCGTGATAGAGCGGCAGCCAGCTGACGGCCGCGTCGTCGGGCCGGATGGCGAGCCCGTCGCGGATCGCGCGGATGTTGGCGAGCAGGTTCGCGTGGGTCAGCAGCACTCCCTTGGGCTGGCCGGTGCTGCCGGAGGTGTACTGGATGAGGGCCGGGTCTTCCCCGGTCAGCCAGCTCGACGGCCGGTCAGGCAGGGGGCCGTCGGCGGGGTCGCCGGGCGCGAGGTCGTCCAGGGTCGCCACCGCCGACAGCGTTGGAATCTGCGCCCTCAGCAGCGCCGCCAGCCGCTCGACGGCGGCGAAGGTGATGAGGAGGCGGGCGCCCGCGTTCGAGAGGATGCGCCCCTGGCGCCGGGCGTACTCGGCGATGCGGTCGGGGCGGAACGGCGGGTAGACGGGGACCGGGACCGCTCCCGCGAGCAGCGTCCCGAAGAAGGCGGGGAAGAACGCCGCCTCGGTTCGCAGCATGATCGCCACCGTGTCGCGGTGGCCGATGCCGCGGGCGCGAAGCGAGGCTGCCACCGCCGCCGCGCGGCGCCAGAGCCAGGCGTAGGTGAGGGTCCGCTTCGGGCCGTCGTCGGGCCGCAGGTCGACGTGCGGCCGGTCGGGAGAGGCGTGGGCGTGCCACTCGAGGACGTCGACGAGGGTCTCCGCCGTGTCCGGGGCGGGGGCCGCGTTTCCGAGGGCCGGCCGGACCCCGGGCAGCGTCTCCGCGATCGCCGGCTCGGCCGCGACCACCGCCCGGACCAGGTCCCCGGGGGTGTCGACCGCTCCCAGGACGGCGTCCGACACACGGGCGCCGGTGGCTCGCTCGATGCGGCCGAGCAGCTCGACCTGCTCGAGAGAGCCCAGGCCGAGGTCGCGTTCCAGCGAGTCGTCGGGATTGATCGCGGCGGCGGCCGACCCCGGACGGAGCTCCGCGACCAGCTGCCCGACCAGGTCCAGGATCCGGCGCTGCAGTGCGGGGTCGCCGCCCGGGTAGGGAGCGCGATCCGACATGGTCGGCCTGCTTCAGCGTGACCGGATCGTCCCCGGCGCCTTCCCCCGCCGGCCAACCGACGCTGCGGCGTCCGCGCCGCCCCGCCGCGCGGACGCCTGGCCCGCCAATCGTCGCCTTCGGCTCCGCTCGACGCCCAAACCAACCCTGCAGGAGTCCGCGGCGTTCTACGGCGCAGACTCCTGCTCCGCCAATCGTCGCCTTCGGCTCCGCCTGGCGCCCAACAAGACGCTCATAGCCGCGCTTCGCCCAGCCACCCCGGCGCCGTTCTACGGCGCAGGCTCCTAGCCGGCCTCCACCCGGGTGATGGAGTGGATGACGATCGGCTCGCGCGGGACGTCCTGCATCGCGCCCTGGCGGCCGGTCCGGACCCGGCCGATCCGGTCCACGACGTCCATGCCCTCGGTCACCCGGCCGAAGACCGCGTAGCCCACGCCCGACGGCAGGGGGTTCCGGTAGTTGAAGTTGTCGTTGTTGTCGAGGTTGATGAAGAACTGCTGCCGTGCGCTGTCGGGCTCGGCGCGGCGCGCCATGGCTACCGTGCCGCGCAGGTTCAGCAGGTTGCGGCTCGCCTGGTTGATGATGGTGCCGCGGAGCCCCTCGAGCTTGGGCTCGATCTGATCGTCCTCGCCCAGCATGAAGCCGCCGCCCTGCACTATCACGTCGCGGAGGATCCGATGGAACACGGTGCCGTCGTAGTAGCCGTCCCGCACGTAGACGAGGAAGTTGACCACCGTCGCCGGGACGCGGTCCCGGAACAGCTCCATCTCGAAGCTCCCCATGCTGGTCTCGACCAGCACGCGAGGGTTGGGCGGCATCTCCTGGCCCGTCGCGGGCGCGGCCGTCATCCCGGCGACGATGCACGTCGCGATCAGGCTCGCGGCCCCGCGAACTCCTCGACGGTGGGCCTGGCGGAGGCCGACAGGGGGCTTCGTCCGGGGTACCGGGCAGAGGGCTAGATGCACTACAGGCTCCTTCACTAGGTTTCGCGGAGTTCCGCCGGCCGGTCGGGCCGGCGGGTGGTCGCGGGTCCGTCCCGCGCTACTGCACCGTCACCGACAGGATCTCGACCGTCGTGTTCGGCACGTCGTTGAACGGGCCGCGGCGGCCCGTCGAAACGCCCTCGATCTCGTCGACGACGTCCAGGCCGTCGATCACCCGTCCGAACACGGCGTAGCCGTAGCTGCCGGGGTCCGTGCCGCGATTGTTCAGCCCGGGGTTGTCGACGGTGTTGATGAAGAACTGCGCGGTGGCGCTGTCGACGACGTTGGTGCGGGCCATCGCCAGCGTGCCCCGGTCGTTCGAGAGCCCGTTCGTCGCCTCGTTGCGGATCGGGGCGCGCGTCTCCTTCCTCTGCAGGTCGGCCGTCATGCCGCCACCCTGGATCATGAAGCCCCTGATCACCCGGTGGAAGATGGTACCGTCGTAGAAGCCGCTCTCGGCGTAGGCGAGGAAGTTGGCCACCGAGACCGGAGCGTTCCGGCGGTCGAGCTCGGCCGTGATGGACCCGAGGCTGGTCTCGATCACGACGACGGGACTCTGCGCGGCGGCGGGCGGGGCGGCGAGGATGGCGGCGAGGCCACAGATCACGAGGAACGAGAGAGATCGATGCGACATGAGAGGGCCTCCTTTGGCCGTGGAGCGACGGTGCGCTCGTTCGGAAGCGGCGAATCGCTCCGCCGGGGGCGGCACGTCGCACCGTCAGGAGCGACCGGGTTGCTCCTTCCGTGAGCGACGGATGCCGCCCATCCAATATCTGATATCTGCGATCCAATCACGTGGATTCTTCGGGGCCGGGGCTCGAACCCTCGGGAACCGCTTGCCCAATCTCGTCCCGCGTACGCGCCACCCTCCAATTTTGGCCCCGATTTGGCCCCGAGTATGCATAATTCCCCTTGGCGCTGTCCAGTGGCGCCGGCGGCCCGGGGGCCCCGGACCACCCTCGGACGAACTGAGCGGGACCATACAGCCTCATGAGTTTGCTCGACCGATTGCGCGGCCAGCCGGGTTGGCAGCACGAGGATCCGCTGGTGCGGGCCTCGGCGCTGGACGACCTCGAGAACGACGCCCAGGACGTATTCGCGGCGATTGCGTCCGAGGACGCCGACCCCGGGGTGCGGCTGGCCGCCGTGGTTCGGTTGTCCGACCCGGCGACGATCGGGCGGATCGCGCGGACGGACCCGGACGGTCAGGTCCGGGACGAGGCGATCTCGATGCTGCGGGCGATCGCGGTCGAGGCGGAGGAGCCCGACGCCGGCGAGGCCGCCCTGACCGGGCTGTCCGAGGCGCGCGATCTCGGCGAGGTGGCCCGCACGGCCCGCGTCGAAGCGGTCAGCCGGTCGGCCCTCGGGCGTCTCGATTCCCAGAAGGCGATTGGCGCCGTCGCCCGGCGGTCGACGCATCGCGCGGTGCGCGGAGAGGCCCTCGACCGGCTCGACGACCGCGACGAGCTGGTCGCGGTGGCGGTCAAGACCGACCATCGCGAGATCGCGCTGGCCGCCTTCGAGCGCCTCGCTCCCCTCGGTCCCGCCGACCGGGATCTTCTGAGGACCATCGCCGTCCGCGCCCGCACGAAGCCGGTGTCGCGCCGGGCGAGGACCGCTCTCGCCGAGCTCGAGACCCGGCCCGCCCCGCTGACCGCGGACGAGCGGGGTCGCCGGCGCCGGGATCTGTGCGAGCGGGTCGAGGCGCTGGTCGGGGTCCGGCAGTGGGACGCCGTGACCGCCGCGCTCGATCAGGCCGAGCGCGACTGGCGGGACCTGGAGGCAGAGGACGAAGCGCCCGGCGGCGCCGAGGCGCCCGCCGGACCCGCGGAGACGGTCGCCTCCGAAGCGCACGCCGCCTCCGAAGGGCACGCCGCGCCCGAGGAGCCGGTCGCCTCCGGGGAGCCGGTCGCCTTCGGGGAGCCGGCCGCGTCCGGGGAGCCGGTCGCCTCCGGGGAGCCGGCCGCGTCCGGGGAGCCGGCTGCGGCCGAGGGTGAGGCGTCTCCGGCAATCGGGGCCGCGGTCGATGCGACGGCCGCCGCGGACGCCGAGGTGACGGCGCGCTGGCGGGCGGCGGTGGCGGCGGGGCTCGACCACCTCGCGCGGCTCGATGCGGCCCGGAGCGCCGCCGACCTGCGCCGCCAGGCCCGCAGCGACGCCCTGGCCGCGCGCGTCGCCCTCTGCGACCGGCTGACCGCGATCGCGGCCGACGAGACCCGGGACGCCGATGCCCTCACGACCGAGATCGGGGTCGTGCGCGCGGAGTGGGCCGCGCTGCCCGAGGTTCCTCCCGTCGGCGACGAGGCGGCCGCCGATGACGGGACGGCCGGGGAGGACCGCGCCGGGGGAGACGCCTCGACCCAGGTCGAGCGGCGGTTCGCCGATCTCGTGGCGTCGGCCGGGCGTCAGGCCGAGCGCCGCCGCAGCGCCGCGGACCGTGTCGCTCGGCTGACGGCGGCGGCGGAGAAGCTCGAGGCGGTGAGCGCGGTCCAGGACGTCGAGGAGCTGACCAAGGGGTGGAAGGCGCCGCACGACGAGTGGAAGGCGCTGGCGGCGGAGTCCACCCCGGGCGAGCTGGCCGAGGTGGCCCCGCGGGTGGCCGCGGCGGAACAGAAGCGGGGCGACCGCTTGTTCGCCGCCCGCGAAGCCCGCCGTCGCCGCGAGCAGGCGAACCTGGTGAAGCAGAAGGCCCGTTGCGACGAGATCGAGCGGGCCCTCGCCGACGAGGAGCTGGCGCTGAAGGACGCCGAGCACTTTCTCCGTCTCACGCGTTCCCTGCTCGGCAACCTGGGGCGGCTGCCCACCCGCCAGGATCGCGAGACCCTCACGAATCGGCTCCGCGCCGCCCAGACGGCGTTGACGGGCCGGGTCCGGGAGCTGCGGGCGCTCGTCGAGTGGAAGCGGTGGGCCAATGTCGGCGTGCAGGCGGCGCTGTGCCAGCGCCTCGAAGCCCTCGCCGCGCGGGGCGAGGAGGACGACGAGAAGTTCGCGCGCGAGTTCCGGCAGATCATGAGCGAGTGGCGCCAGGCGAGCGACGTCGCCCGCGACGAGCAGAGCGACGTCTGGGAGCGCTTCAAGACCGCCCACGACGCCCTGCATCCCCGGTTCGAGACCTACCGGTCGGCGCAGGACGCGGTGCGCGGCGAGAACCTCGCCAAGAAGGTCGCGCTGTGCGAGGAGGCCGAGCGGCTGGCCGATTCCACCGAGTGGATCAAGGTCGCGCAGCGCATGACCGAGCTGCAGGAGCAGTGGAAGGAGGTCGGGCCCGCGGCCCGCAAGGACGAGCGCGAGGTCTGGAACCGGTTCCGGGCCGCCTGCGGCCATTTCTTCCGGCGCCGCCGGCAGGACCTCGCGGAGCGCAAGGAGGTCTGGGCGAAGAATGCGCAGCTCAAGGAGGAGCTGTGCGGGAAGGCCGAGGCGCTGGCCGACGAGACCGACCTGGAGACGGCCAAGGCCGCGGTCAGGCAGCTGCAGGCCGAGTGGAAGACGGTGGGGCCGGTGCGGCGGTCGCGCTCCGAGACGTTGTGGCAGCGTTTCCGGGCCGCCTGCGACCAAGTCTACGCGCGGGCGCGCGAGGTGGTGGATGCCCCCTACGTCGAGCACATCCGGGCCCGGGCCGCCCTGTGCGAACGCCTGGAGGCACTTGCCGCCGACGCGGGCAGCGAGGAGAGCGCCGCTGCCGGCCCGCCGCCGCCCGACGCGGGCGGTGAGGAGGGCGCTGCCGGCCCGCCGCCCGACGCGGGCGGTGAGGAGGGCGCCGCTGCCGGCCCGCCGCCCGACGCGGACGGTGAGGAGGGCGCTGCCGGCCCGCCGCCCGACACGGGCGGTGAGGAGGGCGCCGCTGCCGGCCCGCCGCCCGATCCCGCGGCGGCGGTGGAGGCGGCACGCACCGAGTGGCGCGCCATGGAGCCGATACCGCGGCCGCAGGAGCGCAGCCTGACAGCGCGGTTCGACGCCGCCGTCGGCCGCGTCGTCGATCGGTTTCCCGGCGCCTTCGCCGGCACGGACCTCGATCCCCTGCGCCACGTCCCGGCGCTCGAGCGGCTCTGCGAACGCGTCGAGTCGATGATCCAGGAGGGGGCGAGCGCCGTGCGCGCGGACGAGCGGTCGCCGTCGGAGATTCTCGCCGCGCGGCTGCGGGAGGCGCTGGCCAGCAACACGATGGGCGGCCGGGCCGATGCGGACGCGAAGCGGCGGGAGGATGCGGAGACGGTGAAGCGGCTGCAGGCGGAGCGGCGGGCGCTGGGGGTGATACCGGGCGAGACCGGACATCAGCTCTCCGAGCGGTTCCGCGCGGCGTGCGACCGCTACTTCAAGTTGAATCCGCCCCCGCCCCCGCCGCCGGGGACGTCCAAGGCGCGCGGCGGCGGGTCCCGTCGCGGCGAAGGAGCCCGTGGCGGCGGACGTCGGCGCCGCGCTTGACGGTCGAGCGGATTCCGACGGGGGGGGTGGCCGGTGCCCGCGAGCGAGGCGCGGGCGGTCGCGGGCACCGCGAGCCGGCCCATCACCGGCCGGGTGCAACGGTGGGTCGGGTCCCCACGGCGGACTGCCGCCGCGCCGGCATGTCCCGCGGGCAACCTGGGCTCGTGTCGACGCCGCCCGTGCCGACGACTCCCGCGGCCGCCAGCCCCGTCATGCAGGACTTCCATCCCCTCACCGCCGAGTGGTTCCGGGGGCGGTTCGCCGCCGCGACGGCGCCGCAGCTCCAGGCGTGGCCGGCCATCCGGGCGGGGCGCGACGTGCTGGTGTCGGCCCCCACCGGTTCCGGCAAGACCCTCGCCGCCTTCCTTATCTGCCTCGACCGGCTGGTGACGGCAGGCCTCGCGGGGCGGCTCGACGATCGCGTCGAGGTCGTCTACGTCTCGCCGCTCAAGGCCCTCAGCAACGACATCGGGCGCAACCTCGAGACCCCGCTCGCCGAGCTCGAGCAGCTCGCGTTCGAGCGGGCGCTGCCCGCACCCGGCATCCGCACCGCTGTGCGCACCGGAGACACGCCCGCGTGGGAGCGGGAGCAGATGGTGCGCCGCCCGCCGCACATCCTCGTGACCACCCCGGAGTCGCTGTTCATCCTGCTGACGGCCGAGCGCAGCCGCGCCGCCCTGCGCCATGCCGGGACGGTCATCGTCGACGAGATCCACGCCCTGGCCGACGACAAGCGGGGGTCGCATCTCGCGCTGACCCTCGCCCGCCTCGACGACCTGGTGCGGAAGGCGGGGAAGCCGCGGCCCCAGCGCGTCGGGCTGTCGGCCACGGTGCGCCCGATCGACGCGGTCGCCCGGTTTCTGCAGGGGACGGTTCCCGCCGACCCGGCCGCCACCTCCGTGACGGTCATCGACAGCGGGCACCGGCGGCGGCTCGACCTCGCCGTCGAGGTGCCGCGCGACGAGCTGGGGGTCGTCGCCACCAACGAGATGTGGGGGGAGATCTACGACCGCATCGCCGAGCTGGTCCTCGCCCACCGCACGACCCTCGTCTTCGTCAACACGCGGCGGCTGTGCGAGCGGGTGGCCCACCACCTGGAGGAGCGCCTGGGCGAGGACGCCGTGCTCGCGCACCATGGCAGCCTCTCCCGCCGGATCCGCCAGGATGCGGAGCGGCGGCTCAAGAGCGGCGAGCTGCGCGCCGTCGTCGCCACCGCCTCGCTGGAGCTCGGCATCGACGTGGGGACCGTCGACCTCGTCTGCCAGATCGGGTCGCCGCGGTCGATCGCCGTCGCCCTGCAGCGCATCGGCCGGTCCGGCCACCACGTCGACACCCCGGACGGCTCCCACGTGCCGCGCGGGCGGCTCTTCGCCACCACCCGCGACGAGCTCGTCGAGTGCGCCGCCCTCGTCCACGCCATCCGGCAGGGGCGGCTCGACCACCTGGAGATTCCCGAGTGGCCCCTCGACGTGCTGTCCCAGCAGCTCGTGGCCGCCTGCGCGTCAGAGACGTGGTCCGTCGAGGAGCTCTTCGCGCTCGTGCGCTCGGCCGCGCCCTACGCCGCGCTGCCGCGGCCCGCGTTCGAGGCGGTCGTCGACATGCTGTCCGACGGCATCGCCACCTCGCGCGGGCGCTCGGGGGCGTACCTGCACCGCGACCGCGTCAACGGCACCGTCCGCGGCCGGCGCGGCGCCCGGCTCGCCGCGATCACCGGGGGCGGCGCCATTCCCGACAACGCCAACTACCTCGTCGTGGCCGAGCCGGACCAGACGACGGTGGGGACCGTCGACGAGGACTTCGCGGTCGAGAGCCTCGCCGGCGACATCTTCCTGCTCGGGACCACGTCGTGGCGCATTCGCCGCGTGGAGTCGGGCCGCCTGCGGGTCGAGGACGCTCACGGCGCGGCGCCGTCGCTGCCGTTCTGGCGGGGGGAGGCCCCCGGGCGCACTCCCGAGCTGTCGGAGGAGGTGTCGCGCCTGCGCGAGCGCATCGCGGAGATGACCGCCGGCGGGCCGGAAACCGGGACCGGCGGTCACGCCAGCCGCCAGGGGCCGGCGTCGGGGGAGACCGGGACCGGCGGTCAGGCGAACCGCTCCGAGGCGTCGTCGGTGGAGATCGGGGCCGGGGGTCAGGCCGAGCGGCAGGGGCCAGCGTCGGTGGAGGACGGGGCCGGCGTCGCCGATGACGAAGGCCTCGGCCGCGCGGTGGCGTGGCTCACCGAGACCTGCGGCCTCGACCGGGCCGGCGCGGAGCAGGCGGCGGCCTACGTGCGGGCCGGCGCCACCGCCCTCGGCGCGGTGCCGGCCGACCGCACGGTGGTGGCCGAGCGGTTCTTCGACGAGGGCGGGGGCATGCAGCTCGTCGTGCACGCCCCGTTCGGGGCCCGCATCAACCGGGCGTGGGGGCTCGCCCTCCGCAAGCGCTTCTGCCGCTCGTTCAACTTCGAGCTGCAGGCGGCGGCGACCGACAACGGCGTCCTCATCTCGCTCGCCGAGCAGCACAGCTTCCCCCTGGAGGTCATCTTCCGGTTCCTCAACGTCGATACCGTCGAGGAGGTGCTGACGCAGGCGATGCTGCCGTCACCGATGTTCGGCGTCCGGTGGCGCTGGAACGCGTCGCGGGCCCTCGCGGTGCTGCGGTTCGCGGGCGGGCGCAAGGTGCCGGCGCCGATCCAGCGCATGCGGTCGGACGACCTGCTCGCCTCGGTGTTCCCCGACCAGGTCGCCTGCCAGGAGAACCTCACCGGCGACATCCGCATTCCCGACCACCCCCTCGTCAACGAGACGGTGCGCGACTGCCTGCACGAGGCGATGGACCTCGACGGGCTCCGGGCGGTGCTCGCGGGCATCGAGTCGGGCGCCATCCGGACGGTGGCCGTGGACACGGCGGAGCCGTCGCCCCTCTGTCACGAGATTCTCAACGCCAACCCCTACGCGTTCCTCGACGACGCGCCGCTCGAGGAGCGCCGCGCCCGCGCGGTGCAGCTGCGGCGCTCGCTGGGCAGCGACCCCGGCGGCATGGGCGCCCTCGACCCCGCCGCCATCGCCACCGTCGCCGACGAGTCGTGGCCGGTGGTCCGCGACCCCGACGAGCTGCACGACGCCCTGCTGACGCTGGTGGCGCTGCCCCCGGTCGCGGCGTGGGCGGTCTGGCTCGATGCCCTGGCCGCGTCGCGGCGGGCGGGGGTGCTGCGGGTCGGCGAGACGCGGCTGTGGGTGCCCACCGAGCGCCTCGGCCTCGTCCGCGGCCTCTATCCCGGCGAGGCGGTAGAGCCGCGGCTGCCCGACATCGGCCCGGCCGGTCCCGCCGACCGAGAGGCCGCGGCGGCGGAGCTGTTGCGCGGCTGGCTGGAGTCGACGGGGCCGGTGACGGCGTCGGGCATGGCCGAGCGGCTCGCGCTGCCGAAGGCGATCGTCGAGGCCGGCCTGACACGCCTGGAGGGCGAAGGGCAGGTGCTGCGCGGCCGGTTCACCGGGGCGGGAACGGGAGACCGGGCCGGGACGGAGGTCGAATGGTGCAACCGGCGGGTCCTCGCGCGAATTCACCGCCTGACCATCGGCAGCCTGCGCCGCGAGATCGAGCCCGTCTCGACCGCCGACTTCGTCCGCTTCCTGCTGCGCTGGCAGCACCTGGCGCCGGGCACACAGATGCACGGGGCCGACGGCCTGCTGCAGATCCTGAAGCAGCTCCAGGGCTGGGAGATCTCGGGCGCCGCCCTCGAGCGGGAGGTCGTCGCGCGCCGGGTCGCGTCGTACGACCCCGAGCTGCTCGACCGGCTCTGCCTGTCGGGGGAGGTCATGTGGGGGCGGCTGTCGCCGCATCCGGCATTCGAATCGCCGGCCTCCATCCGCTCGGCCGCCGCCGACAACCGGCGGTCCCGGCCGCCCGGCGCTCGGCCCCCGGCGCCCCGTGCCCAGTCCCCGCCCTCGGGGGCGCTGCTGCCGTCCGGTGGGCAGTCCGAGGCCCCCGGCGCGCGTTCCTTGTCCGGTGGGCAGTCCGGGCTTCCCGGCACGTTTTCGGGGGCGGAGTCGGCGTCGAACCACGGCGGCGGTTCGCCCCTGTCGGGTGGGCAGTCCAGGACCCCCGGCACGCGTTCCCCGTCCGGCGGGCAGCCCGGGCCCTCCGTCGCGCGTTCCCCATCCGTCGCGCGCGCCCCATCCGGCGCGGGGCCCCGGCCGCCCGGCGCGCAGGCAGGCCCCCCCGGCAGGCGCCGCCAGCCGCCGGTCGTGCGGTCCGGAGCGTCCGGCGGTCCGTCCGCGCCGCCCGGCGCGCAGCGCGGGACCGCGGGCGCCCGCCCGCCGCGCGTTCGGCCGACGCGGGTGGCGCCGATTACCCTCTTTCTGCGCGCCGACGCCGACTGGCTGCTCGCCGCGGCCGGGCGCGGCGGCGGCGCCGACGACGCGGCCCTGTCGCACCCGGCGCGGGAGGTTCGCACGGCCCTGTCGAGCCGCGGCGCCTCGTTTCTGCCTGAGCTGGTGCGCGCGACGGGCCGCCTGTCGAGCGAGGTCGAGGACGGGCTGTGGGAGCTGGTGGCGGCGGGCCTCGTGAGCGCCGACGGCTATGACAACCTGCGGGCCCTGGTCGACCCCAAGCGCCGCCGCGGCGAAGGGCGGGGGCGGGCGGCGCGGCCGCGCCACGCCGCCGGCCGGTGGGCGCTACTCGACACCGGCGAACCGGCCGCGCCGGCCGCGGGGTCGACCGCGCCGGCCGGCGGAGCGGATGCGCCGACCGCGGGCGCGGCGTCGCGGGATGCGGACGACGAAGCGCGCCGCCGGTACGACGAACAGGTGGCCCGGTTCGCCCGCCAGCTCCTGGACCGTTGGGGCGTCGTCTGCCGCGATCTCGCGGCGCGCGAGACCCTGGCCCCCCCGTGGCGCGACCTGCTTCGGGCCCTGCGCCGGATGGAGGCGCGGGGCGAGATCCGGGGCGGGCGTTTCGTCGTCGGCGTCGTCGGGGAGCAGTTCGCCCGTCCCGACGCGGTCGAGCTGCTGCGCGTCGTGCGCCGCGAGGAGGCGCCGCCCGACCCGGTCCGGGTGTCGGCTGCCGATCCCCTGAACCTCACCGGGATCCTCCTGCCCGGCCCCCGGGTCAGCGCGCTGGCCGGCGGGACCGTCGAGCTGCTGCCCGGGGCCGCCGCCGAGCCGCGCGAATCTCCCGGCGCCCGCGGCGCCGGGGCAGCCCGGACGGCGTGACATCCTCCGCCCGCCTTGCGAAATGACCCGCTCGGCCCGGGATCTTCGTCCCACCTGAAGCCCTCTCCACCTTCGACCAGGAGTCTGGGCCGTAGAACGGCGCGGACTCCCGGAGGGTGGGCTGCGCGAAGCGTGGCCATGAGCGTTCGGGTGGGCGCCAAGCGGAGCCGCAGGCGACGATTGGCGGGCGGAGGCCGCGACCGCCGTTGAGGCCGCGACCGCCGTTTCAACGTGAGCGTCGCCCGCCACCCAACCGTCCGCCGTTCGCGCGAGAAGTTCGGCGCAGGCATTTCGACGAGAATGAGCCGGCTGCCCGCGGACTGCGTGCCGCGCGGGATGCGATAGAAGCGCCGGCGCGATAATCTACGCGCCCGGATATCATCGGCGCGTCCGAATGCTCGCGCCCGCGGATGGCGGGCGATTCCCGGAACCCCGAAGGAGTCCTGAACGATGCTGACGAGAACCCGCGCAATCCACCTGGTCGTCGCGGCGGCCCTCTGTCTCTCCGGCCTCCCGTTCGGCGGGTCGGTCACGACCGTCGCCGCCCAGCAGGCCGACGTCCCTGCCCTGCCCGCTCCCGACCTGTACGCCGGCTCGCCCTATCTCCGCGAGCTGCGGAACTCGCTGGTCTACGGCGAGGTCTGGGAGCGGCCGTACCTGTCGAAGCGCGACCGCAGCCTCATCACCATCGCCGTCCTCCAGGCCCTGGCCCGGGAGGAGCTGGCGATTCACATCCCCCGCGGGCTCGACAACGGGCTGACCCCGGAGGAGATCTCCGAGATCATCCTGCACGTGACCTTCTACGCGGGGTGGCCGACCGGCGTGCAGGCGTCAATCACCGCGGCCGAGGCGTTCGAGGCGCGCGGGCTGACCCTCGGCGACCTGCCGCGGGCCCCCGCGCTCGAGGCTGAGGTCACCACCCCGGGCGGGCTCAGCGACGCCTACGCGGCGGTGCCGAGGCTGGGGGCGCTGCGGAACAGCCTGCTCTACGGGGACATCTGGGAGCGGCCGCTGCTCTCCAAGCGTGACCGCAGCCTCGTCACCGTCGCCGTGAACCAGGCCCTCTACGTCACCAACGAGCTGCGCCTGCACATCGACCGGGCCCTCGACCAGAACGGGGTCGAGCCGCAGGAGCTCTCCGAGGTCGTCCTGCACGTGACGTTCTACGCGGGCTGGCCGGCCGCGGTGAACGCGGGCCGGCTGCTCACCGCCGCCTTCGAGGCGCGTGGCGTGGCCCTCGACGAGCTGCGTTAGGGTTAGGCGTCCGGGCCACGCGCTCTCTCGCGGAGCCCGCGCCACCTCGGGCGGGCTCCGCCACGCCAGCCCGGAGAGCGTCGCCTACGGCTTCGCTCATCGCCCAAGCTTCCACGGCCGAGTCGTCGCCCCGTCGCGCGTCCGTGGCAACCCCGACCAACTCGACGACGCCCCGAGTCTGACGCTCACATCGGGACGTCGCCACCGCGTCATCGTTCTGCCGTCACCCCAACTCGCGGCACCGTGGTCGCGCGTGCCAGAGTGCGGCCGCTCTCAAGTGGAGTGCACGGTAACCAACATCGAGGGTCAGCCTCCGCAGACTCTATTCCCTCCATGCGAGTTGATGCCCTCGTCATGCATGACCCGGGGCCATGACACTTGTCACCCTGGCCGGATGACACCCTGCACTACTGCCAACCCGGTGGAATCAGTACATTCGCCGTCGGTGCCTGCAGCCGACCGTCCCGGGAGTCGGCAATCGTCCCGAGACGGCGCTTGCCTCAGGAAGGAGAGATGACGATGAAGGGACTCGTGAAGCGCGGCGTGTCGTGCGGGGCAGCGGTGCTGGTCATCGCGCTGTGGTCCTGTACGGTACGGTCCAAGCCCGCGCCCGTCGTGGAGCCGCCCGCGGCGGTTGTGGAGCCGGACGACACGGTGCCAGGGGAGAGTTTCGCGATCGTCGCCGTGAAGATCTTCGACGGCGAGGCGTTCCGACCGGACCAGGACGTTTGGGTCGAGGATGGCCGCATCCGTGCGGTCGGGCACGCGCTGCATCTCCCCGACGGCCTGGCGCGTGTCGACGGCCGCGGGCAGACGCTGACGCCCGGACTGATCGACTCTCACGTGCACACGTTCGGCACTACCCTGAAAGACGCGGTCCGCTTCGGGGTGACGACGGTGCTCGATCAGTTTACCGACCCGACACTCGCCGCATCGAAGCGGCCGGCGCGCGCGGCGCTGGCTCGTGGCGACGAGGCCGATCTCTTCTCCGCCGGCATGCTGGCGACCGCGGCCGGCGGGCACGGTACGCAGTTCGGCGTGGGCATGGCGGTAGAGCCGGTGCCTGGTCCCGCCGAGGCCGGCCGCTGGGTGCGGGCACGCAAGGCGGAAGGGTCGGACTGGATCAAGATCGTGTACGAGGACGGCGTCACCTACGGCACCAGCATCCCGTCGCTCGGTCGCGAGACGATCGGCGCGCTGATTGCGGCCGCGCACGCCGAAGGCCTGCTCGCGGTGATGCACGTGAGCACGCTCGCGCACGCCCTCGAGGCGGTCGAGCTTGGGGTCGACGGGTTGGTGCACGTCTGGGGCGACAAACTGGTCGACGAGGGGCAGGCGGCGCGGATCGCCGACGCCGGGGTCTTCGTCGTCCCGACGCTCTCGGTCCTGACCGCCATAGACCTGACCGCCATGAACGAAGACGTCGGCAACCGCGAGTGGGCGCAAGCGCCCGGCGATGCCGGAGACGGAGGTGCCGCGCGGGGAGAGGTGGCGATAGAGAACGTGCGCCGTCTGCACGCGGCCGGCGTGCGCCTGCTCGCCGGGACCGACGCTCCCAACGCCGGCACGGGAACCGGTATCTCTCTGCATGGTGAGCTGCAGTTGCTGGTGCGCGCCGGGCTGAGCAGCGCCGAGTCACTCGCCGCGGCCACGTCCATCCCGGCCACGAGCTTCGGGATTGAAGACCGCGGGCGCATGGAGGCGGGGCAGCTCGCGGATCTGGTGTTGTTCAACGGCGACCTGGAGCTCGACGTCTCGGCCAGCACCCGGATCGCCGCCATCTGGAAGGACGGATACAGGCTTGAGCGCGGGCTCGACGAGGAGACCTCGTCGGCGGCGCCCGAGACCACGCTGATCTCCGATTTCGAGGACGGCATCGGCGCCCGCTTCGGGGCCGGCTGGCAGGTGACGACGGATCGGACGCGCGGCGGCTCGTCCGCGGCCAATCTGTCAGCCCCCGAGGGGACACTACGGGTGGAAGGAGAGGTGGTTTCGGGCGATTTCCCGTTCCCGTGGTCGGGCGCCATCTACTTCCCGGTCTTCGGTTACCGGGTAAAGTCGAGCAAGTCCGTGCAGTGGTGTGCAGCTCCGGGACGAATGTGCCGATATCTGGGGCGTGGCCAGCAAGAGCGGCGGGCGCGGCGGTTCGAAAGTTCCCCGGCGAGAGCAGGATTCGCGGGACAAGCGCATCGAGGAACTCGAGCGGGAGAACGCCAAGCTGAACGAGGACTTGGCGCGCACGACCCGCGACCGCGACCGCTGGAAACGTCGCAGCGAACACCTCAAGAAGCAACTGGACGACGCCCGCCGCGCGGGGCGACGGCAGGCCGCGCCCTTTGCCAAGGACCGGCCGCAAGGGCGCAACGGGCGGCCGGGCCGGCGGGCGGGTGCAGAGTACGGCCGACAGGGACGCCGACACCGTCCACTGCGGGTCGACGAAACCCACAGGGCGCCGGCGCCCACCGCGTGTCCCGACTGCGGCGGCGCCGTTGAAGTGACCCGTGAGGCTGCGCAGTACCAGGAAGAACTTCCCAGGGTGCGCCCCATCGTGCGCCGCTTCGACATCGAGGTCGGCCGCTGCTCGCAGTGTCGGCGGCGCGTGCAGGGCCGGCACCGTCTCCAGACCTCTGATGCGCTCGGTGCGGCCGCGGTGCAGCTCGGCCCCGGGCTCGCCTCGCTCGTCGTCGAATTGCACACCGAGATGGGCATGCCGCTCGCCAAGGTCGTCGACCTCCTGCGGACGAGGCTCGGTGTGCAGGTCTCGACGGGCGGCCTCGTCCGTCTGCTGCAGAGAACTGCCCGAGACGCCACGCCGGTCTACCGGGAACTCTGCCGCCAGGTCCGCAATGCGCCGGTGGTCACGCCGGATGAAACGGGCTGGCGCGTCGGCGCCAAGTCCCACTGGCTGTGGGCGTTCGTCACCCCGGACACCACCGTTTACGCCATCTGCTCCCGGCGGGGGTTCGACGATGCGGCCACCGTGCTGGGGACCGACTATGCCGGCGTGCTCGTGCGCGACGGGTATCAGGTGTACCGGTGCTACAAGGGTTCGTTGCATCAGAGTTGCATCAATCACCTGATCCTGCGCTGCAAGGAACTGCAGCAGAAGCACCCGTACAGCCCCTGGGGTCCGAAGGTCAAGGCCGTCCTCCAAGCAGGCCTCGACGTACGGGACCGCTGCCGGAGCGGCGAGGTGACCCGACACGGCCTCGACTCCCTCCGCGGCCGGCTTGAGGCCCGGCTCGGTCGGCTGATCGACGCGCCGCCCCCGTTGAAGGATGCCAAGCGCTTCGCCAAGCATCTCGCCACCGAATTCCCGGCCGTGTTCCTCTTCCTGCGCGACCCGTCGATAGACGCCACCAACTGGCGAGCCGAACAGGCCATCCGGCCCGCAGTGGTCATCCGCAAGGTGTGCGGCGGCAACCGCACCCGCAAGGGCGCCGACACCCAGCAAGTGCTCTCGACCGTCGTGCGTACCGCCCGTCAGCGCCGCCTCGACCTGCCGACCCTGACCGCGGAGATGTTGCGCGCCCGCGAGCCCGCCATTCCCGAGGCTTTCGGGCTCCCGCCGCCGCCCGCGTAGGCGGGCGTGACCACCGCACTGTCGCTTTCCACAACGCGCCCGGTTCCTGCGGCTTGTCGCCGCCGTGCCGCACGCGGCGATTCGACGACCCTCCGTGCAGGCTGCCACCGCCACGACCCCTGACACGTCAACCGAAGCAACCTCGGCAGGGCTCCAAGATCCCTGCCCCCTCAAGCGATCTCAGCGTTGCCGACCCGGTAAACGAATACACTTCCCGGGCCCGCAGCCGATGCAGCCCGTCGACTTTGCCGGCCGGGAGGTCCTGCGCTTCCGAACGCGCGGCGACGGCCGAACCTACATGGTGATGCTGTTCGACGGGAGCGGCGCCGGCGTGCCCCCCGCGGTACCATTCACGGCCCCCGCGACCTGGACGGAGATCGAGATCCCGCTCACACGCTTTCCGAGCGCGTCGCCGGGCCTCATCGCCGGTCTGTCGTTCGTGGCGTCATTGACTCCCGGCACGTACGCCTTCGAGCTCGACGATTTGGAGATCCAGTAAGAGATGGGCACCAGCGACGGCCGCACGGCGCGTGCGTTGCGCACTTTGAACCGACGCCTCCTGCCGCCGCATATGCGGCAGAGCTGGTTGCCGCATCTCTGGCTGTTCTGGCTGCTTGGCTTCGTCCAGAAGTGGCTCGTCGCCCCGATCGAGCCGTTTGGCACCCTCACCCTGAGCGCAGTGCCCATCGTCCTGCCGTTGCATCTGAACGGCTACTGGTTCTTCGTCCCGACCGAGGCGGCCGAACCGGCCCTCGCCCTGTGTACGGTGGCGGCGTTCCTGCCGCTGTACTTCAACGGCTACTGGCGTGCCGGCCGCCGCCTTCTCGTAACCGTCGCCGGGTGCTTGCTGATCGGCATGGTGTGGTTGCCGTTCAACGTCGGCGCGATACCCTTCTTCGTGTACGGCAGCGCGTTCGTCGGGCGCGCGGTTCCGCCGCGGCAGGCCTTCACGTATCTGACCGGGATTGCGCTACTGCTTGTCTCGGAGCTGCTGCTTCTGGGCGCACCTCCGGCGTTGTTCCTGTCCGGTCCTCCGGTGTGCCTGGTCGTGGGTGCGGCGACCATCTACCTTGCGGAAGCGGGACGCCACGAGACGGCGCTGAAGCTGTCCCGGGCCGAGGTGCACCGTCTCGCGGCCGTAGCCGAACGCGAGCGGATTGCGCGCGACCTCCATGACCTGCTCGGCCACACGCTGTCGGTAATCTCCATCAAGGCCGAGCTGGCCGCGAAACTCGCGGCGCGCGGCGACGGCCGGACCGAGCAGGAGATTCGCGAGGTCGAGTCCGTCTCGCGCGGCGCGCTGCGCCAGGTGCGCGAGGCGGTGGTCGGATTCCGGCGGACGAACCTGGCCGGCGAGTTGGCCAACGCCCGTCTCGCGTGCGAGGCCAAGGGAATCGCCTTCGAGGCCGACCGCCCCGAGCTGGATCTGCCGGTGGGGCAGGAAGCGGTGTTGGCGATGTGCCTGCGCGAGGCGGTCACGAACGTCATTCGTCACTCGGCCGCCCGTCGCTGCCGGATCAGCCTCGCCCGCGAGGGCTCGGCGATTCGCCTTGCCGTCGCCGATGACGGGCGTAGCGGGGCGATCCTGGCGGGCGCGGGTCTCGATGGAATGCGGCAACGGATCGACCAGGCCGGTGGAGAGATGACGATTGACTCCACCCACGGTGTCACCCTTACCGTCCGCGTTCCGCTCGACACCGAGAAGCGGCCGCTCGAGGCTCGGACGTCGAGGCGGGAGGCGACATGATCCGGGTTCTGGTCACCGAAGATCAGGCGATGGTGTTGGGGGCATTGTGCGCACTGCTCGACCTCGAGGAGGACATCGACGTGGTCGCACGGGCGGGGGATGGCGCGGAGGCCATGGTGCTGGCCGACCGCCTGCGGCCCGATGTCGTGCTCACGGACATCGAGATGCCGCGCATGGGCGGCCTCGAGCTGGCGTCGCGGCTGGTTGAGAGGGGCTATCGTGTCATCATCCTCACCACGTTCGCACGGCCCGGCTATCTGCGCCGGGCCCTCGACGCCGGAGTTCACGGTTACCTGCTGAAGGACGCCCCCGCTGACCAGCTCGCGCGCGCGCTACGCGATGTGCGCGAAGGCCGCCGAGCCATCGCACCGGAGCTGGCCGTGGAGGCGTGGTCCGAGACCGATCCGCTGACGGACCGCGAGCGAGAGGTGTTGCGTCTCGCTGGCGACGGCCTGTCGGGCGCCGCCATCGCGTCCGATCTCGGTCTGTCGGAGGGGACGGTCCGCAACTACCTGTCGGAAGCGATCGGCAAGCTCGGCGCGTCGAACCGGGTGGAGGCCGCGCGTGTTGCCCGGCAGCGGGGATGGCTTTGAAATGCCGCCGCGGTGTCCCCCCTCGCGTCATTCCCGTCCGGGGTCAGCGACTCCCCAGCGGCACCACCGCCAGGAACTTCACGGAGAAGCCGATGCCGCCGTCACGTCCGTAGAAGGCGAGACCTGCTCCCACCTTCAGGCCGAGTCGTTCGGCGAGACGGCGCCCGAGGAGAGCATCCATCATCAGGTACCGGTGCCATCCTGATCTCCTCCGGATCCGGGAAGGGACCGACTCCTCCGCCGTCACGGCCATCAGGCTCATGCCGAAATCCACCTCGATATCCTCGGTGGATCCGCGGGCGAATCCACGGGACCGCACCCCGACTTCGAATCGCCGCGGGAGACCGGGTACGGAGTAGACCCGTGCGGCCACGCCGGCACGCTCGCCGATCCAGCCGGTTCCCCCCATCACGAGTCCGGGCGCTGTGTGCAGGAGCACGGCGCCGAGTTGCACGTCCGCGCGAGAGCGGGGCTGCGCTGTCGCCGTGCAGGACCCGGCCGCCAGAGCCGCCGTAATCGCGCAACAGACGAAATACCTCATTGGATTCAGCCCCACCCAACTCCGTCGGGCCGCGCTTCCGCGTGTTCCCAAACCGTCTAGAACGACACGACTCCGAAGGCGACGGGCACTACCGCGGCGCGTTCGTCGAGGAAGGGATGGACGACCAGACCGGCCTCGATGCCCAGGCGCGACGTGATCCGCTTGCCGACGAGCACCTCCCCCGCGAACCCCCCGATGTTGTAGCGCCGACTCTCGGGCCGCGGACTCACCCGAGGGCCATGATGACAGGTGAGATGGTCGTAGACGCCGATGGTCACGCCGCCACCGACGTTCAGCTCCAGCCCCGCAGCCAGGGCGCGACGGTAGCGCAGCGTCCCTGTCCAGTGGCGAAAACCGCGCCCGCCGGTCCGCGTGCCGTCGCCATAGTCGTACGACGCCATGTGCTCCCCGACGGTCGTCGAGCGCCTCAGCGAAAACCCCCACGACTCGCTCCCCCAGAGCACGACGCCGACC
Source organism: Vicinamibacterales bacterium (assembly GCA_965207615.1). Classification (GTDB taxonomy): domain Bacteria; phylum Acidobacteriota; class Vicinamibacteria; order Vicinamibacterales; family UBA8438; genus JAJEEA01. Next base: position 2,519,533 of record CBDBMZ010000003.1, on the reverse strand, counting down.
TCCACGCTCGGCAGGGACGCGAGGTCGCCGTCTCGGAAGAGGTATCCGCTGCCGACCTGCAGCTCCAGCAGCACGTCGGCGGACTGTTCAGTCGCCCGACCGGGTGAGGCGCTCGGCTGGGCGCGCGCCGGGGTGGAGACCGCAATGGTGGCCAGTGCCGCGCAGGTCGCCGCGGCCCGCGAAGAACCTCCCCATCCCGTCATCTGCACCTCCCCGAACCCAACCCAGGGGTTCCAACAGGAGAATGCGCAGTTGAGCGCGGGATCGGCTCATGCCGCGGAAGTCGCCTGGCTGGCGTGACCGCCACCGAACGTACAGGGAATCCTGGAGGGGCCTGCCAGGCGTTTGCCGGCGTTCAACCCGTGGCGGATTCCTACCGCGCAGCCCGGGAGCGGCTACGCCACCGTGAGCTCGACGAGCCGGTGGGCCGTGTCGATTCCGTCGAGGCCGCGGCAGGTCGCGATGATGTCCTCGAATCGCGCGGCGGGGATGGGGACGCCGGGGATGACGTCGCGAATCCGCCGCGCCTCCTCCTCGAAGTCCCAGATGAACTCCCGGCCCGTGGCCTGCCTGGTGTAGCTGCGCCCGTCGTTCGTGAAGACGGTGATGCGCGGGCCGAAGAGGGTCATCTCGTGCGACGGGATGATCGTGACCCGCCGCATGAGGTCGAGCACCTCCGGCGGGTCCGGCGCCCCCGCCAGCAGCGGGAAGCCGCGGCGCACGACCCCGTAGGCGGCGTAGTAGCGCGTGCTGCCCACGGTGGCCTCGCCCAGGTCCTCGCGCCGGGTGGGGAAGGCGGGGCTCGGGTACTGGGTCTCCAGCCAGTTCACCACCGCCTCCACCCGGTCGACGTCCTCGTAGGTGATGCCGTGCTCCTCGCAGAGCTGCGCGGTGACGTCGACGTGGGCGATGTTGTAGCCCGCCGTCGAGTAGATGCGGTAGAGGGTCTCCAGGAGCAGCCATTCCTCGCCGAGCCCGGTGGTCAGCGCGTCGAGGCTGGCGCGGGTGTCGCCGACGAAGCTGTAGGTCAGGTCGCCCCGGTTGTTGCCGGCGTAGGCGTGGTAGAAGCCGGCGTCGCCCTCGAGGGCCGCCTCGCCCGCCGCGCGGCCCTGCCGCGCCAGCGCCACCGCGAGCATGGCGTTGCGCGCGGCGGCGCTCTCCCGCAGGCCGCGGGCCTCGAGGTTGCTCCCGGCGAGGTTGGCGCAGAGGCCGATGGCGTTCGTCGTCTGGTCCTCGGTGAGGCGCATGATCTTCGCGGCGGCCACGGCGGCCCCGAAAATGCCGAAGACCGGCCCGGCGTGGAAGCCGCGCGCCATCATCGTCGGGATGAAGTCGGCGGCCATCCGCTCCATCACCTCGTAGCCGGCCGCGAGGCCGGTGACGAGGTCGCGCCCGGAGGCGCCCTCGGCCTGCGCCGCCGCGAAGGCGCAGGGGACGATGCACGTGCCGGGGTGCAGGAGCATGCGGAACGTGTCCCACTTGCCGCCGGCCAGGATCAGCTCGGCGTTGGCGAAGACCGCGCCCGCCTTCGTGGCCCTCGCGCCGTCCACCATGACGGTGACGCCGGCCGGCGCGCCGCCCTCCTCCCGGGTGACGAGCTCGACGGCCTGCCGGCCCGCGGGCAGTTGCGAGCCGAGGAGGGCCGACGCGAGGGCCTGGAGCGTGAGCCCCTTCGCGCGGTCGACCACCTCCGGGGGCAGGTCCTCGTAGCGCAGGTCCGTGACCCACCGCGCGAACTGCCGGCTGATTGTCACCGCCGGGTCGGTTGGTGAGACGCCCCCCGGCTGCGTCGCCCGCGCGACCGGGGTGAACGGCGCCGCGGCCCCGGCCCCGAGCAGGCCGCCGGCCGCGAACGCGCTCTGCAGCAGGTTCCGGCGAGTCATTCCATCTCTCATGGTGACAGGGACGCTATCACCGGCGGATCCCGCATTCAAGCGGTTGCAGACTTTCGGGGGATCGGCGGGGCCGGGCATGTAGACTACGGGGAATCCGGACCGAACAGGGGGTGGCGAGATGATGTCTGCGAGCAGTTTTCTCCGGCGTCTGGCGGCAACCGCGGCGGCGGCGACGTTGGGCGTGGCGGTCGGCCTCACCGACCGGGTCGCCCTCGCCGCCGGGCAGCCTGCTCAGGAAGGCATCCATACCGCGGGTCAGGCCGAGAACGGCCGCGCCGCCTACACGCGGAGCTGCGCCATCTGCCATCGCACCGACCTGCGGGGCAACTTCGAGGCCCCGCCGCTGGCCGGCCCCAACTTCCTGGGCTTCTGGGGCGATCTCACCCCGCTGGAGCTCGTCGAGCGCATCAGGGACACGATGCCCCCCGACCGGCCGGGGCGCCTCGGGGACCAGACCTATCTCGACATCGTCGCGTACCTGCTCGAGGCGAACGGCGCGCCGGCCGGGGACGAGCCGCTGACGGTGGCCACCGCCGTCGCTATCGGCGCGGTGGCGACGGGAGAGACTGCCCCCGCGCCGGCGATCACGGCGGCGGCCCAGGGCCGGGCGCGGCGGCCCGACACGCGCACGGCGGCGGCGGCCGTGCCGGGCGGTCTGACGGTCGCGGGCGATGTGGAGAGCTACACGCCGGTCACCGACGAGATGCTGCGCGATCCCGACCCGGGCGACTGGCTGATGGTGCGGCGGAACTACCAGGCCTGGAGCCACAGCCCTCTCGACGCGATAACGCGGGACAACGTCGGCGAGCTCGAGCTGCAGTGGATGTGGGCCATGAACGAGGGCGGACGCAACGCGCCCTCGCCCATCGCGCACGGCGGCGTGCTCTACTTCGCCGGCTTCGGCCCCGTGGTGCAGGCGCTCGACGCGCGCACCGGGGACCTGATCTGGGAGCACGAGGTCGGCGTCGAGGCGGGCCAGCTCGCGAGCTCGAGCCGCAACCTCGCCATCTACCAGGACAAGCTGTTCCTGGCCACCGCCGACGCGCGCCTCATCGCGCTCGACGCGCGCACCGGCGCCGAGGTCTGGACCACCCGCATCGCCGACGACGCCGAGGGCTTCCGCAACACCAGCGGGCCGGTCATCGCCGGCGGCACGATCGTGCAGGGGCTCGGCGGCTGCGGGCAGTTCACCCGCGAGGGCTGCTTCATCAGCGGCTACGACGCCGCGACCGGCGAGCGGCGCTGGCGGTTCAACACCGTGGCCCGCGCCGACGAGCCCGGGGGCAACACCTGGGCGAACCTGCCCGACTACCTGCGCGGGGGCGGCGAGACCTGGATCACCGGCAGCTACGACCCCGCGCTCGACCTCGTCTACTTCGGCGTGGCGCAGGCGAAGCCGTGGGTCGCGGTCAGCCGGGGCATGACCGTGCACGACCCGGCGCTCTACACCAGCTCGACCGTCGCCCTGCGGCCGGGGGACGGCGACCTCGCCTGGCACTTCCAGCACGTCCCCGGCGAGAGCCTCGACCTCGACGAGGTCTTCGAGCGGGTGCTGGTCGACGTCGGCGGGCGGAAGGCCGTCTTCAGCGCCGGCAAGCACGGCATCCTCTGGAAGCTCGACCGCGAGACCGGCGAGTTCCTCGGCCACAAGGAGACCGTCTTCCAGAACGTCTTCGACCACATCGACCCCGAGACCGGCGCCGTCACCTACCGGCAGGACATCGTCGACGCGCAGTTCGAGCAGCTCGTCCCCGCGTGCCCCAGCACCGCGGGCGGCAAGAACTGGCACCCCATGAGCTACCACCCCGGCTCGGGGCTGCTCATCCTCCCGCTGTCCCAGACCTGCATGGAGCTCTCGGCCCGCGAGGTCGCCCTCGAGCCGGGCTCGGGCGGGGTGGGGATGAGCGCTCGGCCCTTCTTCGAGATGCCCGACACCGAGGGCCGGCTCGGCAAGCTCGCGGCGTTCGATGCCGAGACCCTGGAGGAGGTGTGGAGCGTCGAGCAGCGGGCGCCGTTCCTGACCGGCGTGCTGTCGACGGCCGGGGACATTGCCTTCGCCGGCGACCTCGACCGGCGGTTCCGGGCGTTCGACGTCCGGACGGGCGACGTGCTCTGGCAGGCCCGGCTCGGCACGTCGGTGCAGGGCTTCCCGATCTCGTTCGCGGTCGACGGCCGGCAGTACGTCGCGGTGTCGACCGGCCTCGGCGGCGGCAGCCCGCGGGCGGCCCCGCGCGCGCTGGCGCCCGACATCCACCACCCGCGGACCGGCAACGCGCTGTACGTGTTCGCGCTCCCGGACGCGGGTGACGGCGCCCGATAGCACCGGCCATGTCCTTTCGGGTCGTAAGTTCTCGCTGGCTCCGCGCCGGTTCGACCGGTCCGCGCCAGGTTTCTTGGACCGCGCAGGTTCTCAGCAGGAGGCCGCCCATGTCGCTCACATCCCGTCGTCGCCCTGCCTGGCCGCTCTCCGCGGCGGGCATGGTCATCGGAGCCCTGTTCGTCTCCGTTCCGTCCGCCCAGGAGTCCTACCTCCACCTGAACCCCGTCATCGAGAGGCTGGAGCAGGGCCAGCACGTGTTCGGGGTGAGCACGGCCGACTTGTCGCTGCAGAACGCGCGGTCCCTGGCCGGCGATCCGAGCATCGACTACGTGTACGTCGACATGGAGCACAACCCGCTGCGGTTCGAGCGGCTCGAGCAGTTCGTGGCGTTCCTCGTCGCCAGCGACAAGGCCGGCATCGTCGAGCGGGGCAACGCGCAGGCGCGTCCGCCGGTGTTCGCGCGCTTTCCGCCCTACGGCCGCGAGCAGACGCAGTGGATCGTCAAGCACGCGCTCGACATCGGGCTGATGGGCATCCTCATCAACAACATCGAGACGGCCGAGCAGGCGGAGAACATCGTGCGGACGATCCGGCCCCGCCAGCTCCGGACGTCGGCGATTCCGGACCCGCCGGGCGTGCGGGGCACCGTGCAGTGCCCGTTCTGGGGCGTCGGGCGGGCCGAGTGCCGGCGGCGCGCCGACCTCTGGCCGCTGAATCCGCAGGGCGACCTGCTGTTCTGGGCGATGATCGAGACACGCGAGGGGGTGGAGAACGCCGACGCCATCGCCCAGGTCCCCGGCGTCGGGGGCTTCTACCTGGGAGCGGGCAGCGACCTCAGCTCGTCCTACGGCGCCGAGGGCCCCGACGACCCCGAGGTGGCCGCCGCCTTCGAGCACCTGCTGGCGGTGTGCCGGGAGCGCGATATCGCCTGCGGAGGCACCGTCACGCCGGCCAACGCCGCCCTCCGCATGGAGCAGGGGTACCGAATCCTCAACTTCGGCGGCGCCAACGGCGGCCTGACGGCGGCGAACGCGGCGGCGCGCAGCGCGGTGCTCGCCGCGGGCGCGCGGCGCTGAGGCTTCTTCGATCCCCGTGGGTCAGGAGCCCGTGGTGAACTCCGCGTTGCATCGCCGTCCGGCGGAGACACTCGCCACGGGTGCCCGGATGGACGGCATCACGAGTCTTTGGTCGGTGAACGCGAGGCGCCAATGCGATTCCTCCTGCGACTCTTGATCTGTGTCGCGTTCTGCCAAACCACCGCAGCTCAGGATGGCCCAAGCGGGGGCATTCACGAGACTGTCGCCGCCTACTTGGAGCAGAGCGCCCTCGAGGTCGCCCTGAGTGCCGAGGGAGGGCTGGAAGGACCCGCGGCGGAATGGTTTCGCGCCGAGGCGGCCGAGGCCCGGTTCGTATTCATCGGCGAGGAGCACGATGTCCGGGAGGTCCCGGTTCTGGTGGGCGCTCTTTGGCGGGAGCTCGTCCCTCTGGGCTACAGGCACGTAGCCATCGAAGCCGGCCCGTGGCTCGGCGACAGGCTCGACAAGTTCGCGAGATTCGCCGATCAAGAGGCCCTCGCTCATTTCCGGGGGGCAACCCTGCCTCGTCTGCCGAACAACAGCGTGCCGCCGATCTCGGAGGAGGACGTTGCCTTCTACGAGATGCTTGGCAGCGTCAGCGGCCCGCACCGCAGGTCTGCAGCTCCGTTGATCTGGGGAGTGGATGCCGAGTATCGAGCCGCTCCGTTGCTGAAACGGCTGGCGGATCTCTCGCCGGAGCTCGCCAAGCGACAGGCGGCACAATCCCTGATGGAGCAAGTAGGGGCGGCGGAGAGAAGCGGTGATTACGACACTCGTGCTTTCCGAGATGCGATCGAGCAAGTCGTCCAGGAGGTGCGAGTCGAGCCGGGGGCTGAGCTGCGCTACTTGCTCGATGCGCTGCGCTGGCGAATTGCCGCCCCCCAGGAACACGTGAACCGCGACCTCAAGAAGGAGCTGTTCTTTCACCAATACCGGGCTGCGAAGGAAGAAGGCGAACCGAAGCCGCGCGTGATGTTCCGGCTCGGCGCCTACCATGCCGCCCGCGGATTGATGCATGATTTCGGCTCCTCTACGCTCGCGAATTTTGTCGCGGAGTTCGCGATCGCGGAGGGAACGAGGATGCTGAACCTCGCGATTATCAACTGCCAGGATACTTCTCCCGGGGGCTTTCCCAGACCCTGCACCTGGGAGCAACAGGAAGCCCTACGGCCATTTCGCGCCGCCGCCGTAGCAGACTGGACATTGTTCGACCTTCGAGGGCTGCGTGCACCGCTGAGGCAGGCGCGACTGAACGCATTGCAGTCCTATCCGGCTGGGTGGGAGTATTGGAATCTCGTAATGTCGTTTGACGCCGTGGTCCTTCTGGGCCGTTCCCAGCCAAGCCGGCTTCCGGGCCAATGGGGAGTCGAGGCCGTCCGATAATCTTCGCGCAAGCCGGGCGTGATCTCTGGCACCTCCATCCGCTCGGCGGTCTGCTGTTCTGGGCGATGATCGCTCACCGGAGGTTCCCGGTTCGCCACGCAGGCAACTCGATGGCCACGCATGACGTGAGAAGGGAAACGGACCGCATGACCCGCGCAACCCTCGTTCTGGTCGTCTCGATGCTGCTGTCCGGCGTGGCCGTTACCGCCGCCCGTGCCCAGGTGACCGACCTCGAGCCCGTCACGACCGAGGAGCTCCTGGCCCCGGACGACGGCGACTGGATCAACTGGCGCCGGACGCTGAACGGTCAGGGCTACAGCCCTCTGGACCAGATCGACCGGGGCAACGTGGGCAGCCTCCAGCTCATCTGGTCCTGGGCGATGCAGCCGGGCACCGACGAGGTCACGCCCCTCGTGCGCGACGGCGTCATGTTCGTGCCCAGTCGTAGCGGGGTCCAGGCGCTGGACGCCGCCACCGGCGACCTGCTCTGGGACTACTCCCGCCGGCAAGCCGTCCCGGAGGACGAGGATCTGCCCATCAACCGGCGCCCCGGCATGGCACGGCGCAGCATCGCGATCTACGGCGACCGGGTCTTCGCCGGCACGAGCCGGGCCGAGCTCATCGCCCTCGACGCGCGGACGGGCGAGCTGGTGTGGCAGCACCAAGTGGCGGACAGCAGCCTCGGTTACCGGTACACCAGCGGCCCGATCGTCGTGCGGGGCAAGGTGGTCGCGGGGATGACGGGGTGCGAGCGCTACAAGAACGACATCTGCTTCATCTCCGCCCACGATCCCGACACCGGCGCCGAGCTGTGGCGCACGTCGACCGTGGCGCGCCCCGGGGACCCGGGAGGCGACACCTGGGGCGACCTGCCGCTGTCGTGGCGCGCCGGCGCCGACGCCTGGATTCCGGGCAGCTACGACCCCGAGACCGACCTGATCTACTGGTCCACCGCCCAGGCCAAGCCGTGGGCCATCGTGCAGCGCGGCACCGCGGGGGCGGCCCTGTACACGAACTCGACGCTGGCCCTGGATCCCGACACCGGCGAGATCCGCTGGTACTTCCAGCACATCCCCGCCGAGACGCACGACCTGGACGAGGTGTTCGAGATCGTCCTCGTCGACCGGGGCGACGGGCTGTCGCTCTTCAAGATGGGCAAGATCGGGGTCCTGTGGGAGCTCGATCCGCGCACCGGGGCGTTTCGGAACGCGTTCGACCTGGGCTACCAGAACATCGTCGACATCCACCCGGTGAGCGGACAGGGCATCCTGGTCCCCGAGCGCATCCCGCAGGTCGACGTGCCGGTGGACTACTGCCCGGGTCCCGGCGGCCTGAAGAACCTCTGGGCCATGGCCTATCACCCGGAGACCGAGGCGTTCTACGTCCCGCTGACACCGGGCTGCGCGCACTCGGTCTTCGGCGAGATGCCCCCGCCCGAGCTGGGCGGCGGCGGGGTCGGCCCCAACGACCGCCGCTTCGTCGTCCATCCCGACAGCCCCGAGCAGCTGGGCGACTTCGTGGCGATGGACAGCCGCACCGGAGAGCTGCTCTGGCGCCGGCGCAGCCAGTGGCAGTACGGGACGGCGGTCCTCACCACCGGCGGCGGGCTGGTGTTCGTGGGCGACATCGACCGCTACATGTACGCCTTTGACGCCCGCGACGGCACGGAGCTGTGGCGCACGCGCACGCCGACGGCTACCGACGGCTTCCCGATCACCTACGCGGTCGACGGGCGGCAGTATCTCGCGGTGCCGTCCGGCCCCGGCTGGAGCATCTCGTGGCGGAACGCGCGGCTGGCGTTCCCCGAGACCATGCAGCGCCCGCCGGGGGCCGGCTCCGTCATGCAGGTCTTCGCGCTGCCCCAGGACTGACCCGGCCCGCGCTCGGCGTCATGGTCCGCGCGGCTCTCGTCGGGCGCGCGGACCGCCTCCTCGCTCCGTCACGAGACGGGACATGCATGTCCCGCCAGGGAACGTGCGAGGCGTCGCCCCTTCTGGTTCTCTCTCCCGCCCGTGACCGCTTCACGAATGCCCGGCGTGGTCCGCCACCACGTTGATCGGCGCGCGATGCTCCAGCCACGCCTTGGCCGCGATGATCACCTGGTTGAAGCCGCCGGTCGAGTCGAGCGCGGCCGCGATGACGCTCTGCGGATCGCCGGAGTAGCCCGTCTCCTCGACACGGAGAAGCGTGGTGTCCGGACCCTTCGCCTCGAACGTCCAGACGACCGTGGTGAAGCCTCCCGCGTTCTCCCACTCCATGACGATCAGGCTGGGGCGCTCGAGCGACGTCACCTGCACCTCGAACCCGGGCGCATCCGGTTGCGCGCCGAGATACCAGGTCACCGTTTCCCCCGCGCGAAGGCCGTCGTCGCGCCGGGTGAACCAGAACCGGCTCATGGTCTCCGGATTCGCGAACGCGTCGAAGACGTCCGCCACGGGTCTGTGAACGAGAACCTGCGCCGTCGCGGCGAGGTCGGCGGCAAGCGTCATGCCGGTGTCCTCCATTCGGCGGCCTGCCGCGGGAGCCGCCGCACCGGGGCTCCGGCGTGGCGCCGGTACCATGCGATCGGATCCGGCCCACCTTGCGGGATGTGCCCGAGGGTTTTCCTTCCGGCCCGGCCCCGCGCGATTCGAGCGGGAGCTGAACCTTGAGGAGCGCCTCGATCCGACAAGCGATCACGTGCTCCAAACAGCCCAACGCGGGCTGCGTACGACACAATCACGTCGCGCCCTGTCGCCGGCCGCGCGGGGTGACGGAGGCGCCCGCTCAGAGGATTATCCGAGCCGCCCGGCAACCCTCATCCCGCGGAGCCGAGCCTGCCCGCACGCTGGCTTCGCTAGCAGACCGCGGTCACGCAGACGGAGTCGAGGGTGCGGCCCTCCGGGGGGACGGGCAGACCCGCCTCGGTCATCAGGGCGCGGAGCAGGGCCGCGGTCCCGGGGTGGGCGATGGACGACTGGACGCCGATGCGGACGAGCCCGTCGGCGTAGTCGATGGCCTGCCAGGTGACGCCGGCGAGGGCGTGGATGCTGTCGCGGCTGCCGTGGTCGCGGGCCGCGAGGTCGGCGCCGTGGTCGACGAGGACCCGTACCACGTCGTTGCGGCCCTTGTGAGCGGCGCCGTGCAGGGCGGTGCGCCCGTCTCCGTCGGCCGCGTTGACGTCGGCGCCGAGCTCCAGCAGCAGCCGGACCGTGGCGAGGTTGTCCGCCTCGGACCACTCGTAGGTCACGCCCTCGACCCAGCCGATGCCCGACGCGACCATCAGAGGGGTGGTGCCGTTGGTCGTCGGGAGGGCGGGATCGGCCCCGTGCTCGAGCAGCAGCCGCACCAGGGTCAGGTCGCCGGACTGGGCGGCGCGCAGGAACGGCGTCGCGCCCGGCTCGTACAGCCACTGGTGGGTGAAGATGGTGCGCGTCTCGGTGCTCGACGCCATCCGCGGGTTCGGGTCCGCGCCCGCGGCGAGGAGCAGGCCGATCAGATCCAGGTGGTCCATGTCGGGCCGGCGCGTCGGGTAGTCGCCGGACTCGATGTTGCGGTTGTCCGTCGCGATGTAGAGGGGAGACCAGCCTCCCTTGTTGGCGATGTTCGGGTCGGCGCCGCGCTCGAGCAGGAAGGCGGCGAGCCGGTAGTACCGGTTGTGGACGGCGGTCAGCAGCGGTGTCCAGCCGTACTCCGTCGTCCGGTTCGCGTCGGCCCCCGCGTCGAGGAGCAGGCGGGCCGACTCGAGGTCGCCCTGCCGCGCCGCGAAGACGAGCGCGGTGAGGCCGCCCGTGAGCGGGCGCGCACGGCGACGTGGGCCGCGGGGCGCCGGTGCTCCCGCATTGTCGGCGACGGCGGCGGCGCTCCCGGAGTCCGCGTCGACCCGCGTTTCGACCGCCGTACCGCCCGGATCGTCGGCGCCGACGCCGGCATCCCGATCCGGCCGCGTCTGCGGCGGCACGTCGCTGAGATCCGCCGTGCGGGCAGGGGCGCCCGCCTGGCCCACCCCCCGCCGCGCGTCCTCGATGCGGTCGCGGGCGATGGGGGCCAGGTACGGCCCCCGGCCCATCGGCACCGTCCGCGAGCGGGCGGAGACGTCGGCGCCGCGCTCGACGAGGAGGCGCACGGCGTCGGGGTGCTCGTTCGCCGCCGCCCACATCAGCGCCGTCGTGCCGCGCCGCTCCTCGGCCGCGTTCACGTCCGCGCCGCCGTCCAGCAGCACGTCCATCACCGCCAGACGGCCCGTCCGGGCCGCCATCATCAGCGGCGTCTCGCCGCCCTGCAGACGTTCGTTCGGGTCGCCCCCGGCTTCGAGCAGCCGCGCCACGAGCTCCGCCCCCGCGCCCGCCGCGGCGAGCGACAGGGGGGTGACGCCCGCCCGGTTCGCCGCCGCGACGTCGGCGCCGGCGTCGATCAGGAGCTCGGCGGCCGTCCGGTCGTCCAGGTACGCGGCCCAGTGGAGCGCCGTCGCGCCGTCGGCCGCGCGCCCGCCGGCGTCCGCTCCCTGCTCGAGCAACGCGCGCACGGCCGCCGAGTCGCCGGCGCGGGCCGCCTCGATCAACGGCGGGTCGGCCGCCATCGCGGACGAAGCGCCGGCGCACACGAGCAGCACTGCGAGCACGGAAGTGAGCGGATGGAGAACTCGCTGCCGCATGAGCGCCCTCACCATGTCCCCCCGCTCATGCGGGGAAGAGTTCGACTTCGTGGCGTCCTGGTGGAAACCGGAGCGATCACCCGCCCCGTCGCGGAAGCCGCCCTTCGCGTCTGTTCCGTCAGCCCGGCCGCCTCGTCCACCGTCCGGCTTCCTCCGCCCCGCCTTGTCGCGGAGGCCGCCCCTTACGTTTCTTCGCTCGTCAGCCGACCGCTTTGTCCACCGTCCGCTTTCCCCCGGCCCACTTCGCGCCCGTGGCCCCTGGCCTCACTTTCGCGGCGTCGCTCGTGCGCAGCCGCCCGTTTGGCGGCCCTGCCCTCAGAGCCCGGCCAGCCGGCCCGTGCTGTCGCCGATGCCGTCGAGGTGCACGCCGAACATGTCCGTGATGCTCAGCAGCAGGTTCCCGCTCGTCACGTCGCGTTGCTCGTAGGCGAGGTGACGCCCGCCCGCGAGCTGCCCCGAGGCCCCGCCGATCAGCACGTGCGGCACGTCGTAGTGCAGGTGCTGGTTGGAGTTCCCCATGTTCGAGCCGTAGAGCACGAGCGCGTGGTCGAGCAGCGTCCCGTCGCCGTCGGGCGTCGAGCGCAGCTTCTCGATGAAATGGGCCAGCGTCGCCACGTGATACCGGTTGAGCTTGGCGTACTCGCGCACGCGGCTCGGCTCCTCGGCGTGGTGCGAAGCCCCGTGGAAGCTGACGTTGGTGCCGCTCTCGGGATAGACCCGGCCCGTCAGGTCGCGGGCGTAGAGCAGCGTGGCCACGCGGGTGATGTCGGCCTGGAACGCCAGGGCCAGCAGGTCGATCTGCAGCCGGATGTGCTCGTCGAACGACGACGGTACGCCCCAGGGCATCGTCACGTCCGGCGTCTCGACCGACGCCCGCGCCGCCACCTCGAGCCGCCGCTCGATCTCGCGCACGTCCGACAGGTACTGGTCGAGTCGGACGCGGTCCCCGGCCCCCACGTCGACCCGCAGGCGGGCCAGGCTCCCGGTGATCGAGTCGAGGATGCTGCGCTGCTGCGCGCGGCGGCGGAGCCGCTCCTCGGCGGTGCTCCCGTCGCCGAACATCCGCTCGAACACCACCTGCGGGTTGATCTCCATCGGCAGGGGCCGGGTCGGCGTCTGCCACGAGATGGAATTCGTGTAGGCGCAGCTGTAGCCCTCGCCGCAGTTGCTCGAGTTGGCGCCGGGGTCCTCGACCGCGAGCTGCAGCGAGGGCAGCAGGGTGTCCTGGCCGATGCGTTGCGCGATGAGCTGGTCGATGGTGGTGCCGGCGCGGATGTCCGCCCCCGTCGTCTTCTTCGGCTTCTCGGCGCAGAGATACGCCGCGGCGACGAAGTGGTCGGCCCCCGTCACGCCCGGCGGCGACTCCGCCGAGCGCGACCAGAGCCCGCTCGTGAGGACCACCTGGTCGCGGAACGGCTCGAGCGGCTCCCAGATGTAGGGGTACGTGAAGTGCCGGCCGACCGCGTCGGGAATCCAGTAGCCGGGCGCGGCGCCGTGGGGAATGAAGATGCCGGTGAATCGCGTCGGCGTCGGCGCCGCCGCCCGCAGTGGCGTGGCCGCCGGCACCATCGACTCGAGCAGCGGCAGCGCGATCGTCGCGCCCATCCCCCGCAGGACCGTCCGGCGCGGCAGGCGCCGCTTCGCGATGAACATCGTCAACCTCCCTGCCGGGTCCCTTCCGCAGTCAGGGGCGAGCCGCCGCCTCGCCGCCGCCCTTCGTGTTCATGCGGAACGCGTCGCTCCGCACCACGCCCATGACCAGCGCCGTGAAGCGGTGGTCGTCGGCCGCCGCCTCGCGCACGATGGCCCGCACCGTCGGCATGTCGTGGTGCTCGACCCCGCGCCCGAGGGCGTAGGTCAGCAGCTTCTCCGTCACCGTCCGGACGAACTGGTCCGAGTACCGCAGCAGGTAGCGCCTGAGCCCGGTCGGGCCGTCGATCGTCTCCCCGTCGTACAACACGTCCGAGGCGTCGACGGGGACGCCCTGCTCATGGTCGCGCCAGCGGCCGATGGCGTCGAAGTTCTCGAGCGAGAACCCGATGGGGTCCATCAGCCGGTGGCACGCCGCGCAGACAGGATTCCCGCGGTGCGCCTCCATCTTCTCGCGCATCGTCGGCTCGCGGGCGTTGCCCGCGGGGTCGTCGGACGGCGGCGGCAGGTCGGGCACGTCGGGCGGCGGGTCGGGGGGCAGGACGCCCAGCAGGTTCTGCAGCACCCACTTGCCCCGCTGCACCGGGGAGGTGCGGCCGGGCTGCGACGACACCGTCAGGATGCCCCCCTTGCCGAGCAGCCCCCGCCGGGCGTCGTGGGCCTCGCCGAGCGCGACGCGGCGGAACCGGCTGCCCGAGACGCCCGGGATGCCGTAGTGGCGGGCGAGCCGCTCGTTGACGAAGGTGTAGTCGGCGGTCAGCGGGTCAGGTCGACGGCGTCCCACAAGACGCCGGTGTCGCGCCCGATCGCCGACCGCTGGTTGTGGCAGCGGACGCAGTACTCGTCGAGCAGTCCCCGCGCGGCTGACGCCGTCATCGCGGCCGCCGGGGTCTCCGCGGCCAGCGAAGCCGGGACGGTCGCTTGCGCCCAAGCGCTCGTCACGAGCGCGGCCACGCAGCCCGCCGCGAGGAGTCCAACTCTCATGGCGCGTCCCCGTGATGCGTGTAGTTCGGCCGACTCTACCACGGTGGGAAGGCCCGGACAATGCGGGCGGGCGGCGCGTCGCCGCGCGCTCTCGTCGACACCGATCGGGCGTGCTTCCACCGGTTGACATGCACGGTCCGATGTGTAGTGTTTACACATGAACAGTGCGGCAGTCATCAAGCGGCTCCGGCGAGCCGGCTGGGTGCTTCGGCGGGTGAAGGGCAGCCACCATCATTTCACCCACCCGACGAGGCCCGGCGTCGTAACCGTGCCACACCCGCGTCGAGACATCATGCTCGACACGCTGCGAGACATCTACCGTCAGGCAGGCTGGGATTGGAGGGATCGGTAAATGCAGTTTCTTGTCGTCCTGCACACCGAAGCGGATCGCACCGACTACGGCGTCACGGTGCCGGACCTGCCGGGCTGCGTGTCGGCCGGTGACACCCTGGAACAAGCGCTCGCCAACGCCGGAGAGGCAATCCTGGGCCACCTGGAGGTGATGGTCGAGGATGGAAAGCCCGTCCCGGAGCCCAATGGCATGGTGCCGCCGCTCGGCCCGGGCCAGATGGTCGGCGCCGTCAAGGTCGACCTCGCCGAACTGGACGCGCTCCGCGAGACGGTCCGCCTGAACATCTCGATGGCGCGCCGTACGCTGGAACGTATCGACGAGGCCGCCAGGCTCGCCGGAACCAGCCGTTCGGCATTTCTTGCGACGGCGGCGTTGGCACACATCAACCGGGGCCGACAAGCCGGTTGAATCGACCTGCGTCGTCGTCTGGGCAGTCTCCGGCCGGCGCGCCGGGGAACCGTCGTCGATTCGGGCCAACGTCGAGTACCTGGCCTCGGACGAGCTGGAGGGGCGGTTCACGGGCAGCGACGGCATCCGAAAGGCCGCCGACCACATCATCGCCGAGCTGGCGGCGATAGGGGCGGGACCTCTGCCGGGGGTCGGCGACTACCGCCTGCCGTTCGAGTACACCGGCTCGGCCCGCGACGGCGGGAGCACCCTGCGGTTCGAGACGGCGGACGGGAGGGGGCGCGACTTCGCCGGCTCGGTGCGCGGGCTCTCGTTCTCGGAGTCGACGACCGCGACCGGGCCGCTGGTCTTCGCCGGCTACGGGATCGTGATACCGGAGACCGACGGATTCAGCTACGACAGCTTCGCGACCCTCGACGTCGCCGACAAGGTGGTGCTGGTGCTGCGGTACTTCCCGGAGGACAGCGAGGGCGACCTGCGCGCGCTGTTCTCGCGGTACTCGGACCTGCGGTTCAAGGCGGCGGCGCTGCGCCGGCGCGGTGCGTTGGGCATGGTGGTGGTGACCGGGCCCCGATCGCCGGGGGCGGGCCGGCTGGTGCGGATGACCGCCGACGCGGCCGTCGCGGACTCGGGCATCGCGGCGGTCAGCGTGACCGGCGAGGTCGCCGAGGCGCTGTTCGACCGGGTGCCGGAGCGGACCCTGGAGGAGGCGCAGGCCGAGCTCGACTCGGGGAACCCCCACGTGGCCGGCTTCGAGATTCCAGGCGAGGTGACCGTCGACGCGCGGGTGAGCCGCGAGCGGCGGACCGGCTACAACGTCGTGGGTTATCTGCCGCCGACGGCGGCGGAGCCGCACGACAAGCCCTACGTGGCGCTGGGCGCCCACTACGACCACCTCGGGCACGGCGAGAGCGGCTCGCTGGCCGGGGCCGACGCGGCCGGCGAAGTGCACAACGGGGCCGACGACAACGCGTCGGGGGTCGCCGCGGTGCTCGCGGCGGGGGCGGAGCTGGCCGCCGGGGAGCGCGACCGCGGCGTCGTGCTGGCCTTCTGGTCCGGCGAGGAGATCGGCCTCCTGGGCTCCCAGGAGTTCGTGAACGACGGACCGGTGCCGATGGACGAGGTCGCGGCCTACGTCAACTTCGACATGGTCGGGCGCATGCGGAACAACACCCTCACGGTGCAGGCACTCGGGAGCAGCAGCGTCTGGCCGGGTCTGGTCGACGAGGCCAACGGCGCGTTCGACTTCGTTCTCCAGCGGGTCAGCGACCCCTACCTGCCGACCGATTCGATTCGCTTCATCGAGGCCGACGTGCCGAGCTTGGCCCTGTTCACCGGCAGCCACTCCGAGTACCACCGCCCGAGCGACGACGTCGAGACCATCAACTTCCCGGGCCTCGAGCGCATCGCGGGCTACGGCGCGGAGGTGGCGGCGCGTCTGATTGCGGAGCCGTCTCCGCCGGACTTCATCGCCGTGGAGCGGACCGCGCAGCCCGGGCGGGCGATGACGCGCATCACCACCGGCACGATTCCCGACTACGGCGCCGAGATCGAGGGGCTGCGGCTGTCGGGCGTCATGGCCGGCGGGCCGGCCGCGCGGGCCGGTCTCGAGGCGGGCGACGTCATCGTCGAGATGGCCGGCGTCACGGTGGGCAACATCTACGACTACATGGGCGCGCTGGATCAGCTCAGGGCCGACCAGCCGGCCTCCGTCGTGTTCATGCGCGACGGGGAGCGCCGGGAGACGCAGCTCGTCCCAGTGGCCAGGAACTAGCCCCGCCCATCGTCGCCTTACGGCTCCGCTGGGCGCCCAACCAACCCTGCAGGAGTCCGCGCCGTTCTACGGCGCAGACTCCCGGGAAGTCGCTGTACGGGCCCCGCCGGAAAGCGGCGCGGCCCGCGATCTGGTATAAGCGTGGTGATCGTGCACCCGGGGCGGGGCCGCCCGCCTCTCACGCGGTGACAAGGAGACGTCACGTGACTCGACAATCCCTCGTCTCGATCGGTGTCCTGGCCGCCGCCGCGGCGGTCGTCGTGTTCTCCGCCGGCCCGGTCGGCGCCCAGGGCGACTACGTGGCGCCGCGCACGGAGTACGGTCACCCCGACCTGCAGGGGTTCTGGACGAACCAGACCTATACGCCGCTGGAACGGCCGCGGGACGTCGACAAGGCGTTCTACACCGAGGAGGAGATGGCGGCGATCTGGCAGGGGCGGGCGAGCCGGGAGTCGTCGCTGACCACGCCGGGCACGATTCCCGACGTGCACTACGACTTCACGCAGTTCGGGCTCGACCGCAGTCAGTCCACGATGACCTCGAACCTGCGCACGTCGCTGATCGTCGACCCCCCGACGGGCAGACTGCCGGAGGTGACGGCCGAGGGCCGGCGGCGCGCCGCCGAGCGCCGGGCGGCGCGGGAGGCGAGGGGCGGCCAGTACGACCGGGCCGAGAACCTGCCGCTGGGGGCCCGCTGCATCATAACCGGCAGCGCCGGGCCGCCCATGCTGAACGCGGGCTACAACGCCAACTTCCACATCGTGCAGGGCCCCGACCACGTGATGATCCTGCTCGAGCAGCTCCACAACACGCGCATCATCCCCATCGACGACCGTCCGCAGCCGCCGGAGGCGACCCGGCAGTGGATGGGGATTTCGCGCGGCCGGTGGGAGGGCGACACGCTCGTCGTCGAGACCACCAACATCAACGGCAAGAACCCGTTCCGGGGCTCCAGCGACCGGATGCGGGTGGTCGAGCGGTTCACGCGTGTGGCCGACGACGACATCCTGTACACGTTCAGGGTGGAGGACCCGGCGACCTGGGTCAGTCCCTGGTCGGCCGAGATGCCCATGAAGAGGTCGCGCGGGCCGCTCTTCGAGCACGCCTGCCACGAGGGGAACTACGGCCTGTTCAACATCCTCGCGGGCGCGCGGGCCGAGGAGGCGCGGGCCGCGGCCGAGCAGCAGCAACAGCAACAGGACTAGCAGCCCGGGTGAAGCCCTGCTCTACTGCTCGAGTGCAGCAGGGACTTCGCCACGGTGGCCAGGCCGCGCCTTCTCGGTGTCCGGTCGAGACCGCCGGCCACGGCGGGGCACCGTCTGTGGGGACCAACCCGAATGACCATCGGGAAGAAGTGGTTCTTGACGATCGTGGCGATCAGCATCGTGATCGGTGCGCTCACCGGCGTCGCGGGGTACTTTCTCGGCCTCGGTGGCGGGGTGACTGGCGGCATAACGGGCGCCATCTGCGGCGCAACCGCGGCGTTCCTGCTGCGCCAGCCGAGCCGGTAGATTCCGGCGACGCAGGAATCGCGCGGGCGCACCTTCGCTGGCGAGACGGCTCTTGACGCTGCGCTCGGACCTCAGGCCGGCCGCAGCTCTCCCGTTCCCTTGTCGTTGTACGCGAATCGGGCGCCCTGCCGCCGATTAGGCTGGCAGGGCGCCCGTCGTTTCTTCCGCCTCTACGCCCCGCCTCAGTTCCCCAGCGGCTCCGACTGCGCCCCCGCCTGCACCGCCCACAGCCGGTTGCGGGTCAGCAGGTACATGACGCCGTCGCGCACGACCGGGGTGCTGTAGACCGAGGCGCCCATGTTGACCTCGGCCAGCAGCTCCATCTCGGTGCCCGCCCGCAGCACCGCGATGTCGCCGTCCTCGTCGCCCAGGAACACCTTGCCGTCGACCACGAACGGCGAGCCCCAGACGGCCGCGAACGTGTCGTAGGTCCAGTGGTATTCGCCGGTGTTCGGGTCGAGGGCGTGGAGGAAGCCCGAGAGGCTCGAGATGTAGAGGACTCCGTCGGCGATGGCCGCCGTCGACATGGTGCGGTAGAAGTCCTCGCCGTCGCGGCTCCACACCTTGTGGGTGTCGGTGACGTCGCCCGAGCCGGTGGCGTCGATGACGTAGAAGTGGCCGGGGGCCTCGCCGTGCTCGGGGTCCTGGCCGACCCCCACGTAGACCTTGTCCTCCCAGATGACCGGGGTCGAGAGGATGTTGTTCCGGGTGCCGCGCCCGCCGAGAATCCACTCCGAGTCCGGGGGGTTGCCGTCGAACTGCCAGAGCTGCTCGCCGGTGTCCGGGTCGAGGCTGTAGACGATGCCGTCGCCGCCGGCCACGATGAGCTGCGCGCGCCCCTGGATGACCCCGTAGGCGGGGTTGGTCCAACTGCCGTGCAGCACCCCCTCGCCGACGTCGGTGTTCTCCCACAGCAGCTCGCCGGTGTTCTTGTCGAGGGCGATGACGTGGGGCGAGAACGGCGAGGGGATGTTGACGTGCCCCTCGTCGACGCCGTTGCTCGTGATCGTGAAGAGCACGTCGCCGATGACGAGCGGCGACCCGGTGGCGAGGTTGTGGGGGAACACGTCGAGCTCGCCGATCATGTCGTACGACCAGATGATGTCGCCGTCGGTGGGGTCGGTGCCCGGCTCGTCGGTGAACGGACCGTCGTTGCCGTTGGCGAGCCCGTTGGCGTCGAGGCAGATGACGTGCGCCTCGTTCGAGACGTACCAGACGCGGTCGCCGTCGACGTACGCGGTCGAGCAGACCCCCTGCAGCGGCCAGTCGTTGACCCGGCCCGCCGACAGCTTGTCGTGGACCATCTGCCAGACGAACTCGCCGGTCGTGGCGTCGAACGCCATCACCACGCCCTTGTCGCCCTGGTAGGCGGGGTTGCGGACGCCCTCGTTGTTGGTGCCGACGTAGACCTTGCCGTTGGCCACGACGGGGCCGCCGTAAGCCTGCGAGCCGACGGGCTGGGTCCACAGGATGTTCTCGCCCGACCGGGGGTCCCAGCTCTCGGGGACGCCGGTCTCGTCGGAGACCATGTTGCGGGACGGCGTGTTGCCGAACATCGCCACTTCGTTCTGGGCCGCGGCCGGGGCCGCGGCCGCCGTGACGGCGAGGCCGGCGATCAGTAGACAGGTTGCACCGTGTCGAGTCATTGGTTCTCCACCACACTGACGTTGTCGAAGTAGATGTCGATCGGCGAGTAGCCGATGATGCCGGGGCTGCCGTTGCGGTTGGGCAGGGGGTCCTCGGCGGTGATCGTCCACTCGGCGGGCTCGGGCTCGTCGCGGGGCCAGACCTTGCCGCGCACCAGCCCCCGGCCGCCGTCCACGTCGACCCGGAGCTTCAGCCGGTACCAGGTCTCCGCCTCCCACTCGAAATCCACCTCCTCGCGGATGCGCAGCTCGGCCGCCCACGACTGGATCTGGATCTTCCGCCGGTTGCCCTGCAGGTCCATCGTGTAGCCGCTGTTGATGAGCCCGATGTCGGGCCGCCGCCGGCGCCACTGCGACGCCCTGACGTCGGCCTGCACCGTGTAGCCGGACATGTCGGTCGGGCCGAGGTAGGTGGCGTGGCGGTGGATGCCGGTGCGGGAGGCGCCCTTCCGGAACACCTGGTCGCCGTCCAGATCCTCGACGGCGAGGCTGCCGCCGCCGCCGATCCAGTACGGCGGGCGTCCGCTCTCGAAGTTCTCCGACCACGGCAGCGGGGCGTAGGCGCGCACCTGGGCCACCGCGCTCAGATCCCCGACGGTGGCGGTGACCGTGCCGGCCTGGTTCGAGGCGCGGTCGTCGGTGGCGAGCACGCCGCTCTGGGAGATGCCGGCCCCGGCGAGGCCGTCGACCGCCCAGGTCGCGTCCCGCGCGCCGATGAAGCGGCCGTTCTCGTCGTAGGCGCGGACGGTGAACTCGACGGTGTCGCCGGCCGACGCGATCACCTCCGCCGGCACCACCTGCAGGCTGGCCGCGGTCTCCATGGGAGCGGTCTCGGCCGGCAGCTCGGGCGCGGCCCCCGGTGATGCCGCGAACGGCGCGTCGGGGTCGCCGATGGCGTAGATGCCCGACTCGGCGGTCACGTAGAGCCGCCCGTAGCCCACCGCGAACGAGCCGTAGATCTCGGCGTAGCGGCCGTCCTCGACCGCGAGCTCGTCGTGGTCGAGCTCGGTCGCGCCGTCGGGCCCCGGCTCGAGGATGGTGACGTTCCCGTTGGTCTCGGTGACGAAGAGCTTGCCGTCGGCCCACACCGGCGACGCCTTGCCGACGGTGCCGACGCTCTGCTCCCACGCGACGGCGCCGGTCGCGGCGTCGAGGGCGAACAGGTTCGCGGAGTTGTCGATGACGTAGAGCCGCCCGTCGTGCAGCAGCGGCGACGAGAACCCGACGGCGAGCTCGTCGGCGCGCCAGCGCTCGTGGGTGGCGGTGACGTCGCCCTCGCCGGTGGCGTCGATGGCGACCACCCGGCCCATGATGCCCGAGTCGACGTTCTCTTCGCTGTGGGCCGCGTAGACGGTGTCGCCGGCGAGCACCGGCGAGACGTTGATGCCGCGCTTGCTCAACTGGTACTGCCACACCTTGCGGCCGGTGCGCGCGTTCAGGGCGTAGATGTGCCCGTCGGCGTTGCCGTCGATCCACAGGCGCTCGCCGTCGACGACCCCGACCACGCCGACCGACTGCGTGTTCATGTCGGCGACGTTGCCGCCGGGGGTCGAGTGCCAGCGGATCTCGCCGGTCATCTTGTCGAACCCGAAGTAGCGGTGGCGGGGCGGGCCCCCGAGGTTGCCCCAGCCCGCCCCGATGATGCTGAGCAGGAGCTGGTCCTCGTCGACGAGCGGCGTCGATGTCCGCCCGCCGTAGCCCGAGGCCCGGCCGAGCTCCTCGGCGAGGCGCCAGCTCCACACGACGGCCCCGTCACGGTCGAACACGTTCAGGTGGCCGTCGATGTTCATGGCGTAGAGGTACCCGGTCTCCGGGTCGCCGGTCACGCTGCCCCAGCCCACCCGGTTGAACGGCACCGTGGTGTTCAGCACGTTGTAGTTGTGCTGCCAGAGCTTCTCGCCGGTCTCGGCGTTCCAGCAGGCCACGACCTCCTGCTCGTCGACGCCGTCGCCGGTGCGTCCGTTGGCGCAGACGCGCCCGTCGAAGACGGCGGGGGTCGAGCGCCCGACCCAGCGGTCGTACCAGATGAGGTTCTCGCCGTCGGGCGACCAGCTCGAAACGAGCCCGGTCTCGTCCGAGGCGCCGGTCTGGGCGCGCCCGCGCCAGCTCGGCCAGTCGTTCGCCGCGGCCGGGCCGGCCAGCAGGCCCGACAGCAGTCCGACGACGAGCGCCGCGGCCACCCCCCGTGCAGTGCCGTGTGCAGCGGTGTTCATCCCGTCAACCCTCGTTGAAGCATCGAGTTCATGACTCGTCGAATGGAGCCGTTCATGGCGATCCGAACAAGAAATCATACTACAGCGTCCGGGGCGTTTCAGCCCATCCGGGAGGGGTCATGGTCAGGCCGTCGCGTTGGGGGCCGGGGAGCGGCCCGCGCCCGGAACCGCGGGTCTCCCTTGGGTTCCGGGCGGCAACCATAGCAATATCAGGGAGTCTGTCTCGCCGGCATAAACTCGGTATTGTCATCGACTTACCCGGTATTTGTCCGGGATTTCCAGGGACTTGCGCTGGAACTTCGCCTTGCGCCCGAGCGACTGACACCATCGTGCCACCGGCTACCGGGTCGCCGTCGCACCGGTCACTGACCGCTCGCGCCGAAAGCCCGCTCGAGGGTCCAGAGCAGTCCCACGACCGCGATGAGGGCCGAGGCGGGTATCGCCACGCGGCGACGGTACCAGGGGCGGCGCCGGCACCAGCCCACCGCGGCGAACGCGATGCCGATGACCGCGAGCTGTCCCGCCTCGATACCCGCGTTGAACGTCAGCAGCCCCAGCCAGCGTTCCTCGGCCGGCAGCCCCAGCTCGCGGAGGACGCCCGCGAACCCCAGGCCGTGCAGCAGGCCGAACAGGAACACGGTGGCCGGGCGCCACGGGGTGAGCCGCTCGGTCAGGATGTTCTCGACCGCCACGTAGACGATGGAGAGCGCGATCAGCGGCTCGACCACCCGCGGGGGCAGCGAGACCACGTCGAAGACGGCGAGGGAGAGGGTCACCGCGTGGGCGACGGTGAACGCGCTCACCTGCCAGACGAGGGGGGCGAGCCGGGCGCCGAGCAGGAACAGGCCGAGGACGAACAGGATGTGGTCGAGCCCGCGCGGGAGGATGTGGACGAAGCCGAGCCGCAGGTAGCGGCCGGCCGTCGACCATACACCGGCCGGGGCGGCGGGGCCGGTCAGGGCGAACGGGTCGCTCCGGGCGCCGCGCTCCAGCAGGGCCTGTCGCCTCATGCCCCGCCGCTCGTCCCGGATGGTCAGGTTCACCTCGGCGAACGCCCGCGACGCGAAGAACTCCAGCTCGGCCGCGCCCGCCGGCACCTCCCCGGTCAGTCTGGCCGTCAGCCCCAGCACCGTCGGGATCTCCGACTCGGTCGCGGCCGGTGTGCCGTGGTCCGGAAACGACACCTCGAAGGCCGCCGGATCGCCGTCGAAGCGCAGGCGGACCCGGCGCTCGAACAGCCGCCGCAACCGGCCGAGGGCCTCGTCGAGCTCCGCCGGGGACAGGCCGCCCACGGCCGCCGCCAGCTCGGCGTCGTCGGCGCTCTGCGGCGCTCCCAGGGCCAGGGCGTCGAGATCGACCAGCAGATCCGCCTGGAACGTCCCGTCCCGCAGTAGCACGACCGTGGTGTCGGTGAACGTCAGGGGATGGGCGGCGGCTCCCGCCGGCATCAGGGCGAGCATCGCGGCCGCCGGCAGCGCGAAGCGCCGGATCCACGTCTCCGCGACAGCGAGCGCTCGCGGACGGGCGCAGATCGTGGCCGGTCGGCGACTCATGAGGATGGCGGTGCCTGCACGCATGCTGCTCGTCAGGTGGAGTCTATAGGACGCTGACGAGAACTGTCTGGCCACGTGCCGAGCGTCCATCCCGCAGAAACCGGCTGCCCCTGGGTGCAGTTGGCTACCTTGATATCGGTCTGTCCTGAGCACACCGTGCTCAGACGGTCAGGTCCCTGATCGGAAACCCCAGGGTCCGGGCCGCATCCGTCATGCGGCGGTCGTACGTGGCGAGCTCGACGGACTGCCCCTGCCGGCGCAGGAAATCGATCGAGGCGAGGTGCAGCGCATCGAGGGTGCGGACCGGGACCGGGAACGCGGCCAACGCGCGTGCGAGCACCGGCGGCGACAGCTCCAGCAGCGCGATTCTCCCGATGAGCGCCTGGACGGCCTCGCCGTGCGAGTCGAAGAGCCTGCGCGCGTGCACCCGGGTCCAGACCTCGTACTCGACGAGGCGGCTGGCGACGAGAGTCTCGCGCCAGAACCCGGCCGGCGGATGCCGCACCTCGGCGAGCAGATGGGCCAGGACCACGGAGGTGTCGACGTAGATCACCGGTCGCCTCTGTCGTCGTCCAGCTCGGCCAGCAGTTGCTCCAACGACATGACGGGGGGCGGTTGGGGCGGGGGCCCCGTGCCCGGCGCGGCCGGCGGCGTCAGCCAGCCCTTTCTCACCGCGTCGGCCAGCAGGGCGTCGGCGAGCAGGGGGCTCCGCTCGGCCCTGGGCGGGACGATCTCGGCCACGACACGATCGCGATCCGTCACGAGGACCGTCTCGCCCGCCGCGGCCAGACGCACGTACTCGCTCAGCTTGTTGTTGAGCACCTTGAGCCCCACGGAGCGCATGGGCCAAGGTAGCTTCCGGTAGCCACCAGTGTCAAGTCAGCCATGTGGAGGTCGCCGGCTGCCCGCGAGGCCGTCAGGGCCGTCGGAGCCTGACCAGGTACGGCCGGCCCCCGCGCAGGAAGTTGACCAGTGTATCGGCGCCCTCGACGAGCAGGCTGAGGCGTGCGGTGGCCTCGACGTTGTCCTCGACGTCGACGCCGCCCACGCGGTAGATGACGTCTCCCGCCTGGAGCCCGGCCACCTGGGCGATGCCCCCGGGGGACACTTCGGTCACGAGGGCGCCCTCGCGAAGCTGGAGGTAGTCGGGATCGAGGCGCGCCATCAGGGCATCGGTGGGGGCCGCGTCGCAGACGGTGGCGCCGATGTCGGTGGCACGGGTGTCGCCGGGGTCGGCGCAGACGTAGAGCGCGTCGGCGGTCTGGGCGGGTGTGACGACCGCGGTCCAGAGCAGGGCGAGGCCGAGGCTTCCGGTTGTCAGGGTGCGTCGCAACGTCGGCATGCGCGCAGTATACGCCGGCCGGACGGTCGGCGGTCCGCGGGCGCACGGGCGCGGAACGTGAGGGGCAAAGCGGACACGAAGACCTACGCGGCGGTCCGCGGGTCCACGGGCGTGGGTCGCCCCGCCGGGCGGTGGGCGGTCGTGGGCCCGGGGCGCCGGCCCGCTGAAGACACGGGCCGGCGCCCCGGGCCGTAACGTGTTTGGGTGTTCGTGGGGCCGGCTGATCCGTTACCCTGTGCGGCATGTTCCCAATGATTGCGCGTGCGGGCGGATGGCGTGGCGGCGGTCGGTGGCGGTCGGCCGGGGCGGCGGCGCTCCGCGGGACTCTGGCAGACCACGGTACGACGCCCGGACGGCCGCGGCTGCCGGTCGGGGCGGCGGCGGCCCTCGTCGGGTTGCTGGCGGGTCCGGCCGGCGCCTCGCAACCGGAACCGGCCGGTGCGCCGGTCGTCGAGCGGTTCGCGCGGTTGGCGCTCGAGTGCGTGCACCGCGAGTACCCCAACAAGATCGCCCATGTCCTGAACGGCGACGGCGACGTACGCCCGCCGCGCGAACTGACGCCGGCGTTCTTCGGGTGCTTCGACTGGCACTCGGCGGTGCACGGGCACTGGCTGCTGGCCCGTCTGGCGCGGCTGTATCCGGAGGCCGACTTCGCGGCGGCGGCGCGGACCGCGCTCGACCGCAGCCTGACCGTGGAGAACATCGCGGCCGAGGTCCGCTATTTCCAGGGGCCGGGGCGGGCCGGGTTCGAGCGGCCCTACGGCTCGGCGTGGCTGCTGCAGCTTGCAACCGAGCTTCGCGAATGGGACGACCCGGCCGCGCGGCGATGGCGGGACGCCTTGGCGCCGCTCGAGTTCATCGCGTCGGCGCAGATCAAGTCGTGGCTGCCGAGGCTGACCCATCCCATCCGCGTCGGCGAGCATTCCCAGACGGCGTTCGCCTTCGGGCTGATCCACGACTGGGCGCTGCGCGCGAGCGACGCCGCCATGCTCGATCTGCTGGAAGCCCGCATCGCCGACTACTACCTCGACGACCGCGGCTGCCCCCTGGCCTACGAGCCCTCCGGGCACGACTTCCTGTCGCCGTGCCTCGCCGAGGCCGACCTGCTGCGCCGCGTGCTCGAAGCAGACCGTTTCGCGGCCTGGCTGGACGGGTTCCTGCCGGGCATTCCGACCGACGGCGACGGGGCGGGCTGGATCGTGCCGGCGGTGGTCACCGACGCTGGCGACGGAAAGCTGGTGCACCTCGACGGCCTGAACCTGAGCCGGGCGTGGATGCTGGAGGGAATCTCGGCCGCGCTGCCCGCCGGCGACGCCCGCCGGCCCGCGCTGCTCAACGCCGCCGCGCGCCACCGCGACGCCGGCCTCCTCTCGGTGACCGGCGAGCACTACGAGGGCGGCCACTGGCTGGGCACCTTCGCCGCCTATCTAGTGACCCGGCGGGGGATTCCCGCCCCCGCCGGGCTGCCTCGGTAGGAGGTTGCCGCTGTCGCGGCTGGGTGCTGTCCTGGTTATCGGCGCGCCGTCCGTGCGACTTTAGCTCTCGGCGCCGTTCCAAGGCGCGCGCGCGTCACGGAACACCTCCGACGCGGAGCGAGCGGTATTGCCGTTCGCGTCCCAGGCCCGATCTCGCCGTTCTGCCTCGTCGGCCCAGAGTCGGGCGTTCTCCGGACTGTCCGGAAGTCTCCCGGCCAGCCCGGCGCGATCCGACGGGTTCGGTCGCAACGCCTCGGACTCGATTTCGTGAATCGTCACGACGCCGCCTAACCCTCCTTGTCTGCGTACTGATCGCGCAGCTTCGCCACCACCGTCGGGTCGGCGAGGGTGGTGACGTCCCCGAGCGCCTTGCCCTCGGCGACGTCGCGCAGCAGCCGGCGCATGATCTTGCCCGACCGGGTCTTCGGGAGGTCGGCCGCGAGCACGATCTCGTCGGGGCGGGCGATGGCGCCGATCTTGGTCACCACGTGCTGCTTCAGGACGCCGATGGTGCCGTCGTGCGGCGTCACGCCCTCCTTCAGGGTGACGAACGCGGCGATGCCCTGCCCCTTGATCTCGTGGGGCTTGCCGACGACGGCGGCCTCGGCCACGTCGGGGTGGTCGACGAGGGCGCTCTCGACCTCCATGGTGCCGACGCGGTGGCCCGAGACGTTGAGCACGTCGTCGACCCGGCCAAGGAGCCACAGGTAGCCGTCGTCGTCGATCTTGGCGCCGTCGCCGGTCACGTACACGTCGGGGCCCCAGCGCCCGAAGTAGGTCTTCACGTAGCGCTCGTGGTCGCCGTAGATGGTGCGGAGCATCGACGGCCAGGGGCGCTTCATGACGAGGTAGCCGCCGCCGACCTTCACCTCCTCGCCCTGCTCGTTCACGACCATCGGCTTGATGCCGGGGAACGGGCGGGTGGCCGAGCCCGGCTTCAGGGCGACGAGGCCGGGCAGGGGGGCGACGCAGATGGCGCCGGTCTCGGTCTGCCACCAGGTGTCGACGATGGGGACGCGCGTGCCTCCGATGTTGGCGTGGTACCAAATCCACGCCTCGGGGTTGATGGGCTCGCCCACGGTGCCGAGCAGGCGCAGCGTGGACATGTCGAACTTGGCGGGAACGTCGGTGCCCCACTTCATGAACGCGCGGATGGCGGTCGGGGCGGTGTAGAACACGGTGACCCCGTAGCGCTCGACCATCTCCCAGAAGCGGCCGCGGTGCGGGGTGTCGGGCGCGCCCTCGTACATGACGCAGGTCGCGCCGTTGGCGAGCGGCCCGTAGACGAGGTAGCTGTGCCCGGTGACCCAGCCGATGTCCGCCGTGCAGAAGAAGACGTCCTCTTCCTTGAGGTCGAACACCCACTTCGAGGTGGCGTAGGTGCCGACGAGGTAGCCGCCGGTGGCGTGGGCGATGCCCTTGGGCTTGCCGGTGGTGCCCGACGTGTAGAGGGTGAACAGCAGGTCCTCCGAGTCCATGGGCTGCGGGTCGCAGCGCGGCGCGGCCTTCGCCATCAGGTCGTGATACCAGTGGTCGCGGCCGTCCTGCATGGAGATGTCGGCGTCGAGCCCCTCGCGGTGCATCACCACCACCGACTCGACGCTGGGGGCGCCGTCGAGGGCGTCGTCGGTGATCTGCTTGAGGGGGATGACCCCGCCCCGGCGGTAGCCGCCGTCGCCGGTCACCACCACCTTGGCCTGCATGTCGTTGATGCGGTCGCGCAGCGACTCGGCGCTGAACCCCGCGAACACGACGCTGTGCACGGCCCCGATGCGGGCGCAGGCGAGCAGGGTGATGGGCAGCTCGGGGGTCATCGGCAGGTACACCGCGACCCGGTCGCCCTTCTCGACCCCGAGGTCGCGCAGCGCGTTCGCGAAGCGGTTCACGTCCTGGTAGAGGTCCCAGTAGGTGAGGGTGCGGCGGTCGCCGGGCTCGCCCTCCCAGATCAAGGCGGCCTTGTTGCGCCGGGCGGTGCGGACGTGCCGGTCGACGCAGTTCACGCTGGCGTTGATCTGCCCGCCGAGGAACCACTTGACGGTGGGAGGGGTCCACTCGCACACGGTGTCCCAGGGGCGGCTCCACTCGAGCTCGCCGGCGAACTTCGCCCAGAACCCCTCGTGGTCGCGGTCGGCCTCGTCGTAGATGCCGGGGTCGTTGGCGTTCGCCTTCGCCGCGAACTCGGCCGGCGGCTCGAATACCCGGTCTTCCTGCAGCAACGCGTCGAATCCGTCAGCCTGGGACACGGCAAGTCCTCCTGGGAAGAAACAGTGGAACGTCCGACCGCAACGCGGCCGGGACGCCTATTCTAGCAGTCCGCAGCAGAACCCCGCGTTGTACCGCGGCGGCCGAAGAGCGCCGGGGGGCTGCGAGGCGCCCGAGCTTGGCAAGGCGCGACGAGGGCGCATGTGGTGCATGGGCGACCGAGGAGTGCGGCGCCAAGCGGGGTGCATCGCCGCTCGAATGCAGCAGGGCCTTCTACTGCGGACTGCCGGGGCCGGCGATGCCAGCGAGGCCGACGAGGCCGCCGGGCCGCGCGTCGTCCTCCGTCCAGAGCATCCGTTCGGCACGCTCGAGCAGCCCCCGCAGGCCGGTGCGGCGGAGGGCGGACACCGCGACGCCCTCGTGCCGGCGCGCCATCGCCTCGCCCTCGCCGTCCTCCATGCGGTCGATCTGGTTGAAGACCAGGAGCTCCGGCGCCTCGATGCCGATTTCCGTCAGCACCCGGCGGACGGCCTCGATGCGGCGCTCGCAGTCGGCCGTGGCGGCGTCGACGACGTGGAGGAGGAGCGACGCGTCGGCCAGCTCCTCGAGGGTGGCGCGGAAGGCGGTGACCAGATCGGAGGGCAGGTCGCGGATGAACCCCACCGTGTCGGTGACGATGACCTCGCGCTCGCGCGGGAAGCGCAGGCGACGCGAGGTGGGGTCGAGGGTCGCGAACATCTGGTCGGCCACGTGCACCTCGGTCCGGGTCAGCGACCGCAGCAAGGTGCTCTTGCCCGCGTTGGTGTAGCCGACGATGGACAGCACCGGCACCGCGCGGCGTCCCCGCCGCTGCCGCCGGTTCTCGCGCTGCGCGGCGAGCTTCTTCAGCTCGCGCTCGAGCCGGGTCACGCGATCGCGGGTGCGCCGGCGGTCGACCTCCAGCTTCGTCTCGCCCGGCCCCCGGCCCCCGATGCCGCCGGCGAGCCGCGACAGCGAGACCTCGGCCCGCTGCGCGAGCCGAGGCAGCAGGTACTTGAGCTGGGCCAGCTCGACCTGCAGCTTGCCGTCGCGGGTGGTCGCGTGCTGCGCGAAGATGTCGAGGATGAGCTGGGTGCGGTCGATTACCCGCAGCTCCATGCGCTCGCCGAGGTTGCGCGCCTGCGTCGGGGTCAGGTCCTGGTCGACGATGACGAGGTCGACGTCGCTGTGGAAGGCGCGTATCGCGAGGTCGTCGAGCTTCCCCGAGCCGAGCACGGTCTTGGGGTCGACGCGGGGCCGGTTCTGGGTCACCGCGTCGACGATGTCGACCCCGGCCGAGTGGGCGAGCTCGCGGAGCTCGGCGAGGTGGACCTGCATCTCGCGGGCGCCGCGGCCGGCGGTGACCGCTACGAGGATCGCGCGCTCGCGGTCTCCGACCCGCTGCCCGTCGGTCTCGCGCGCGAGGGCCGCCTCGCGCTCGCGGATCCACTCCTGGAAGTCGAAGGCGAGCTGGGCCGGCGGCTGGGGAGCGAGGCGCTCGATGCCCGCGTTTCGGTCTCCCGGATCCCGGTCGCCGGCGGGCGCGAGGGCGGCGATGTGCGCGAGGGCGGGCAGGCCCTCGTCGTCCACCCCCACCGTCACCATCGCATCGAGGCGCAGCAGCAGCAGGTCGGAGCGGTCGTCCCGGGTCAGCCCCTCGTGCGCGAGGTGGGTGTGGACGCAGCGCAGGCCGCGCAGGCGCCCGCGGCCGGCCCGCAGGCGGCCCCAGTCGGGCAGGGCGATGGAGTGCGCGTCGCCCACCATCACGTGCTGGACGAGCCCGCGACGGTCGAGGAGCACCCCGACCTGGCGCCGGATCTCGTGGCTGATCTCGGTCAGGTGCCGGGCGAGCTCCTGGGTGATCAGCCGGTCCGCGGGCACCCGGCGCCGGAACAGGCGCTCGAGCTGGCGGGTCTGGCTCGCCTTCAGGCCGTGCTTGTCGCCGAAGACCTGTATCGGGGGTGCCTCCTGTCACGGACGCGGCGCCGTCGCGCCGGAGCTCTCTCGCGCGAAGCCTCGGTAGACTTCGCGCGCCTCGTCGAACTGGGCGAACACGTGGGCGCGTTCCCGCTCGGCCCGCCAGCCGGGCCACGCGTCCGCCATTTCCTGCAGCCGGTCGATCCAGCGCAGGGCGTAGTCGGCCGCCGCCGCGTCCCGGATCGGCTCGTCGCCGACGAGCAGCCACACCGGGTTGGTGAACGCCTGCACGTAGGTCACGTCCATCGGGAACCGCTCGGCGGGCGCGCCCTCGGCCCGCAGGTGGCACCAGCCGCTCTCCGTCACGTCCCGGCCCATGGTGAACGCGGCCGAGCGGCCGCCGACGCCGAGCGGCACCTCCTGCACGGTATCGCCGTCGCACACCAGGAACACCCGGTCCAGGGGCGTGATCGACCGTACCCGGCCGCCAATCCGCACCTCGCGGCCGCCGGCCGGCAGGCTCACCTCTTCCCCCGGCATCCGGCCCTCGACCGTCAGCTCGAGCAGCGGGCCCGAAGAGACGAACGCGCGCCCCGCCCGCAGCTCCTCGAACCACGCGTCGACGGCGAGGCCGCGGGCCCCGGTGTGGACGTAGGTCCGCACCGACCCCACCAGCTTCGAACGGTGCAGGTTGCTGATGGAGTCCTCGCCCCCGGTGGCGGCGATGCGGAGCCCGTTGCTCCACACCGCGTAGAGCGGGAAGAAGCCGGACCGCGCCGCGTCCGACCACTCCACCGCGTCGGTGGTCCCGAGGGCCGCGTCGACGATGAACCCCTTGCCGCCGCCGAGGTTGCCGTCGAGGGGGTCGCTTTCGCCGGTGAAGGCGTGCACGTAGCCGACGGTGGCCCCCTGCGCCCTCGCCTTCCGGAACATGTCGGTGTTGCTGGGGTAGAGGCTCTCGATGGCGGTGCCCTCGTAGCCCATCGTGAACGGCGAGATCAGGTGGTCGCGCATGCCGAACATGAAGACGTGCCCGTAGAACGGCGGGCGGTACTCCTGGCCCACGACCACCGGGTGCGCCGGCGTGGACGCCGAGTGGGCGCCGCCGCCGGGCTCGAACCACTGGTGGTCGAGGACGCGGTTGTCCTTGTTGGCGACCTGGTGGAGGACGATGTCCTGGTCCTCCGCCTCCGACATCATGACGAGGTTCTCGAGCGTGTTGTGCAGGTTGCCGCCGTAGTTGCCGTGCACGTGGGTCGAGGCGCTGATCCAGCCCGCTGCGGCCATGTCCGTCATCCGCTCGAGCTCGACCGTGAGCTCGGTCGTCCCGCCGGCCGCGACCTCGGCCGTCGCGGTGGCGGGGTGGAACTCGAAGCCCTTGACCACGGTCAGCTCCACCGGCCCCGCCGGCACCTCGACGGTGAACGCGCCGGCGTGGTGGAAGACGTGGTCGCCGCGCGCGCTCAGCCGCGCGTAGGCGTCGACGGGGGCGTAGAACTTCCCGTCGGCCGCGGTCAGGTGGACCCGCGAGCCGGTCACCTCCCCGGTGTCCGCGGCGCGGGTGCGGACCGACAGGGTGCCCGTGGGCCGCCGCCACCGCCGTTCGGTGATCTCGACCGTGCGCAAC
This sequence comes from Vicinamibacterales bacterium, assembly GCA_965207615.1. GTDB lineage: Bacteria > Acidobacteriota > Vicinamibacteria > Vicinamibacterales > UBA8438 > JAJEEA01. Next base: position 2,487,554 of record CBDBMZ010000003.1, on the reverse strand, counting down.
GCGCCGCCGTGGGTCTCGAGGAGCGCGAGCTGCGGCAGGCCGCCCTCGTTGGTGACGAACGCGATCCACTCGTCGTCGGGCGACCAGCGCGGGTGGAAAGCGTCGTGCTCGAAGAACGTCAGCTTGTAGGGCTCGCCTCCCACCGTCGGCTGCACGTAGAGGTTGCTGAACTGGTCGGCCGCCCCCCGCGTCGACGAGTAGACGAAGCGCCGGCCGTCGCTCGCGACGTCGGGCCGGGTCCGGTACAGCGTCTGCTCGCGCAGCACCGTCACCGCGTCGACGATGCCGCCGGGGGCGGCGGGCACCCGCAGGACGTTGCCCGAGCCGAGGGGGATGTCGCGATTCGAGACGAGCAGCAGCTCGTCGCTCTCGGTGGTGTCCGGGCTCGCGGGGAGCCACGTCGGCGTCAGGTGCATGTCCCACGGGCCGAAGTAGAGCCGGTTGGCGGGATAGGCGTGGTCGGCGGTGATGGGCATCTCGTCGCCGGCCCAGCGGCCGTCCCCGACCGGCCGCACCGCGACGTTGAAGTAGCCGTTGGGGCGGGTCGACACGTAGGCGATGCGCATGCCGTCGGGCGAGTAGGTCGGGTCCGCGTAGACGTGGCCGTCGTCGGTCAGGGCCCGGGTCTCGCCGGTGGCGACCTCCAGCAGCTCGAGCTGCACGCGGTCGCCGTCGTGGTCGGCGGTGTAGACGATCCACCGACCGTCGGGCGACCAGTCGGGCGACGAGTGGTAGGCGTCGGGGCTGTAGGTCAGCTCGTCGGCGACCCCGCTGTCGGGGTCCACCCGCCAGATGGACCCGCTCATCGCCACCGCGATGGACTCGCCGTCGGGCGCCCAGCTCGGCGCCCACGGGGTCGAGCTCGGGGCGGGCGGGAAGTAGAAGTTGTGCATGTAGTTCCCGCCGTGGCGCGACGCCGGGTAGCGGCCCGCCTGGGCGTGCGCGTCGACCGCGCCCGCCGCCGCTGCCGCGAGAATACCGGCGAACAAGGCTCGTCGCATGGCGCTTTCTCCTGGTCCGGAATCGCCGCCTTGCGGCGCCGCTGTCCTTCCCGCCACGTCACCGAGTGGTCCGGCCGTCCTGGCCGGCCCTTCCCGCCACTTCACGCGCCGTTACGGCCGGACGCTGTCGCCCCCGAGTGGACCCGCAGGAAACCTGCACGTTCGGACCACACAGGTTCGCGGCAGCGCTCCCTACCGCCAGGCGGCCCGCAGCGCCGCCCGGCCGACCGCCTCTCCATTCAAGTAGACGGCCGAGATCTGCCGCGTGTTCGCGATGCCCAACATCGGGTTGGCGTCGAGCACCACGAAGTCGGCGCGCCGGCCCGCCTCGAGCAGGCCGGTGTCGGCGCCGAGCACCTCGGCCGACGCGCTCGTGGCGATGCGGATGGCGTCGGCCGGCGGGATGCCCGCCTCGACGAACAGCTCGAGCTCGCGGTGCTCCATGAAGCCCGGCACGTGGTCCTGCACGCCGGTGTCGGCGCCGAGGACGAGGCGGGCGCCGGCGTCCGCCAGCTTCCTCAGGCTGCCCTGCATCGCCGCCCAGGACTCGGCCGCCCGCGCCGCCGCCTCCGGCGTGCGGTTCTCGAACGACGCGCGAATGCGGGCCAGGACGTCGCCGGCCACCGACTCGAGCAGCAGCGGGTGCTCGACCCAGGCCGGGGGGGCGACGTGCCGGCCGCGCTCGGAGATGCTCAGGTTCGGCATGACGAACACGTCGTTCTCGACGACGGCGGCCACCAGCGCGTCGTCCATCTCGAGGTCGCGCGGCAGGTGGGCGAAGCCGTCCACGCCGGCGGCGACGAGGGCGCGGGCGTCGTCGTGGTAGTAGACGTGGGCGATGACCCGCAGGCCCCGCTCGTGCGCGGCCGCGATGACCGGCTCGTAGAGGTCCGGGGTGAGCTTCTCGACCGAGCCGCCCCGGTCGTCGACCCAGATCTTGACGAAGTCGGCGCCGGTGGCCGCGATCTCGTCGACGGCGGCGCGTGCCTCGTCCGGCGTGGACACCCCGAGCGCGGTCGGCCGCATGGTTGCGGCCCCCGGCCCCGCGTTTGGCCGCGCGATGCCCCGGAACGCGGTGTGCAGCCGGGCCCCGCCCAGCGTCCCCGCTTCCTGCTCGGCCCGGATTTCGAACGCCAGCTCGCCGGGGTCGGTCCCCATCGAGACGATGGTGCCGACGCCGTGGTACGCATACCGGTGAAGCTGGTCGACCAGGTTCTCGCGGGTGTAGTTCGCGTAGTCGTAGCTCAGGCCCCGCTGGAACCCGACGTGCCCGTGCAGGTCGACGAGTGCCGGCATGACCGTCTTGCCCGCGAGGTCGACCACGGCGGCGTCCTCGGGGACCGTCACGTTGGCGGCCCGACCGACCGCGGCGATGCGTCCCTCGTCGACCACGAGCATCCCGCCCCCGATGGGCGGGCCGCCGTCTCCGGTGACCAGGGTCGCCCCCTGGTAGGCGACGACGGTGCTGGCCGGGGCTTCGGGTGCGCCGTCACTGCAACCGGCGGCCGCGAGGACGAGGAGGACGAGAGCAGGGATCGTCGATCGCATGTTTCATCTCGAGCCGGCCGACGTGGTCCGTCCGCGAGTGAGCGCGACGGGCGCACGGCGTTCCCGGATTATAGTGCGACGCCCAGCCGGCGAATCCCGGCTGGCGGCAGTCTGCCGTTCGGGGCTCACTGGAGGGGAGTCGGGCGGTGGAACCGTTGCAGCGTCTTGAGAGCTTCCTCGACCAGGTCGAGACGCTGTTCGACCAGGCCGAGACGCTGCTCGACCAGGCCGAGACGCTGTTCAACCCGGTCGAGACGCTGTTCGAGCCGGTCGAGACGCTGTTCGACCAGGCCCAGGGCAATCTCGACGGCGCGGAGTCGGAGGTCGATGCCGTCCAGGCGGGTGTCGATGCCGTCCAGGCGGGCGCGGACCTCCCGCAGGTCGGCGCGAACATCACCCGAGAGAGTGACCACGACGGCGATCACGGCCACGGCGGAACCCAGGATGGCCGCGATGAGCGCGACGCCGGTACCGATGACCCATTTCGTGTCGTTGGTCACACAGCCAGTCTACCACGGTCGACTCGGGCGCGCCCGCGACGGGCGCCGACGTCGTTCACCGCAGCAGGTCGAAGAGGTAGCTGTACTTGACGGTGATCGTCCGCCCCGCGCCGGGCGGGACGTACTGCCGGCCGTCGAGCCCCCGCCCGAGGCCCTGGATGTCGTTGTAGACGATGAAGAGCCCGGTGTTGGCGTCCGACAGCAGGCCGAACCGGAGGTTCGACGACCACAGGTCGGCGCGGTCGTTGTACTGGACGAGGGCCTGGAAGAACATCCGGGTGTTGAACGAGTACGACGTGCGCAGGCGGATGAGGTTGGTGGTGAAGTCGCCGCCGGGGAGCCGGAGGGCGTTGTAGCTCCACTCCAGCAGAGCGTTGAACGTCTCGCCGGCGCGGGCGGCGATCGACGGCGTGATCGTCACCCGGTCGCCGCCGAACAGCCCGCCGATGATGGAGTTGACGTTCAGGCTGATCGGCGCCCCCAGGTTCGTGTTGCCGGCGAGTTGCGCCTCGCTGTGGTCGTACTTTCCCGGCGGGACCCAGACGCCGGGGAAGATCTCGAACGGCTCGAAGACGCCCTCCCGGGTGACGTTCACGCCGGTGTGGATCTCGTAGCCGTTGCGCCACTCGATGTGGTTGTCGATGTGGGTGAACTGCGTTTCCTGGATGCCGGTGCCGAAGTCGAAGATCGTGTAGTGCGAGACGTGGGGCCGGAACTCGTGGACCCCCCCGAAGTCCTCGGGGCGCCACGTCGTGAACACGCTGCCGTTCATGCGCCGGTAGCTGCGGCGGGCGAGGAATCCGACCTCGGGGTTGAAGTCGGGCGCCACCTCGGTGAAGCCGAGGCTGAGGCGGGCGCGCTCCGACTGGTGCTGGGCGCTGAGCCCGTAGGCGTGCGAGCCGCCCGGCCCCGCCGACACGAGGTCCGGGGCGGCGCCGCTGTCCGCCATGAAGCCGGCTACCGTGCCGCCCTGCCCGATGCCCCAACGCCCGTCGAGGGCGACGGTCCGGTCGCCGGCGTCGCCCACCGCGAGGTCGCCGGTCCCGTTCCGGGTGACGACCATGGCGCCGACGTTCGATCGGTTGGCGAGATCCTGGCGCACCCGGGCGACAGTGAAGTTCTGACCCGGGGTGGCGCCGTCGTCGCCCGGCCCGCCGACCGACGCGGTCTGCATGTTGAGCAGTCCGATGTTGGTGTTGTTGCCCACCTTGCCCGACAGCCGCCCCCCGCCGATGATGGGAATCTGCTCTCCGTTCTCGCCGAGCCCGATGCGCCGGCTGAAGAACACGTCGACGGCGCCGGGCTGGCCGACCGAGAACAGGCCCGCGTTCTCGAGGAAGAAGGGCCGCTTCTCGGGGAAGAACAGGGTGAAGCGGTCGAGGTTGACCTGCTCGTCGTCCACCTCGACCTGGGCGAAGTCGGTGTTGGCGGTCAGGTCGAGGGTCATGCTGGGGGTGATGCTGTACTTTAGGTCCGCTCCGAGGTCCCCGGTGTTCGACCGGCTTCGCGTCTCGGTGCGGTGCAGGGTCGAGCCGAGGAGGTAGGGCGTGAGCTGCAGGTTGCGCTGGGGCGGCACCGCGATGTTCTGCAGCTCGCCGGCCAGCGAGAGCCGGTTGAGGTTGAACTGGCGCGGCAGGGGCGACCAGTACACCTGCTCGTTGTTGTAGCGGATGTTCCGCTGGAAGTTCACGCCCCAGGTCTGGACCTCGGCGGTCGGGTAGCGGAGGGTCCGGAACGGGACCGCGATCTCCGCCGTCCACCCGATGTCGCTCACGCGGGTGACCACCTCCCACGCGCCGTCCCAGTTGACGTTGAGGCCGCCCCCCGAGCCGCGCTGCTGCCGGCTGTTGCTGGGGCGCCCGCTGCCTCCGCCCCCGAAGCGGCCGCTGCCCTGGCCCTCGTTGGTGAGCTGCGCGTCGTACTCGATGCCGGCGGGGTTGGTGCCGAAGACGAACCCGTTCTGGCCGTCCAGGTAGGTGTCGAGGATGACCCGGAAGCTGTCGGTCTCGGTGAGCTCGGAGTCGCGCCGGCTGTCGGCGACGATGATCGTGCCCGGGTCGTCGGTGTAGCAGACGACCCCGAAGTAGATGGTGTCGGCGTCGTAGACGATGCGCACCTCGGTGCGCTCCGAGGCGAGCCGGCCCTCGAAGGGGCGACTCTGCACGAAGCCGGTGGCGAGCATCGCCCCGGCGTAGGCGGGGTCGTTCAGGACGTCGCCGTCCACCGCCGGCGGGCTCTCTACGCCGAGGGCGCGGACGAGGGGGAACCCTGCAGGGGTCAGCTCGCGCGACTCGATCACCCGCAGGCCGGCGGACTGCGGCCCCGGCTGGGCCGCGACGGGCGCGGGCGGGGCGAGCCACCAGAGGCTGAGGACCGCGATGAGGGTCGGGGCGCGGGGACGTCGGAGCGGAGTGCCAGTCAAGAACGTGTTCTCCCGCCGCCGGCCAAGGACGTGGTCCATGCTGCCTCTCCGGCTCCGTCAGTCTGGAGATCGTAATACGAGTCTGCCGCCCGGTGGTTGGTTCTCGCGGGCGGAGTGCGTACCATTAGGGATCGGCGCGCACGAAGCCCGCGTCGCCGATGGAAGGAGAGTTCTCTGATGAGCACGGCATGTCGCACAGCCTGCGCCGCGGTGGTCCTGACCGCAGTTGCCGCCCTCGGCGTCGCGCCGGCGGGGGCGCAGCACTACACCGGCCCGCGGACGCCGGACGGCCAGCCCGACATCCAGGGCGTGTGGACCAACTTCGACTCGACCCCGTTCGAGGCCCCCGACGAGGCGGACATCGAGCGGCTCGCCCCGCTGGCCGCGTGGTTCCCCGGCAGCAACCAGCCGCAGCGCATGCCGGCGATGCCCCAGTCCGTCGAGCAGCGGGCCCGTCCCCCGCAGGGCCCGTGGGGCGACGGCCCCGGCGACGCCCTGCGCAACCAGCGGCGCCGGTCGATGATCGTCGATCCGCCGAACGGCCGGCTGCCGGTCCGGGACGAGGCGCGGGCCGTCCGCGACTACAACCTGATCAACCTGACCGACTCGTGGCTGAACCACACCCCGTGGGAGCGGTGCATTACCCGCGGCGTGCCGGGAGGCATCTTCCCGCCGGGGTACGGGGCGGGATACCAGATCCTGCAGATTCCCGGCTACGTGGTGCTCTTCTACGAGATGATCCACGAGGCCCGCATCATCCCGGTGGACGGCGCCCCGCACCTGCCGGACTCGGTCCGCCAGTGGAACGGCGACGCCCGCGGGCGCTGGGAGGGCGGCACCCTGGTGGTCGAGACCACCAACTACAACGACCAGGGCACCATCGGCACCAACATCGCCACCCGCGGCGTGCGGGGCATTCCCCAGAGCGAGAACCTGCGGGTGGTCGAGCGGTTCACGCGGAGCGACGACGACACCATCAGCTACGAGGTGACCGTCGACGACAACACCGTGTTCACCTCGCCGTGGACCGTCGCCATGCCCCTGAACCGGGACACCACCTACCAGCTCTTCGAGTACGCCTGCCACGAGGGGAACTACGGCCTCGAGAACAGCCTGCGGGCGGGCCGGGCCGAGGACGCGGCGGCCGCGGCCACGCAGCAGTGACCGCGCCGCCGGCGCTTTCGTGACCGCGTCGGACGGGGGACTCGCGTCGGGGTTCCCCGTCCACCATCAGGCCGCCGGCGCCGGTCCCGTCGGCGCCGCGTCCGCGATCCGCTCGTGTAGGATCGCCGCGTGACTCACGACTACGTCATCGTCGGCGCGGGCACCGCCGGCTGCGTGCTCGCCAACCGGCTGTCGGCCGATCCGGACGCCAGCGTGCTGCTGCTCGAAGCGGGGGGCAAGGACGACTACTTCTGGATCGACATTCCCGTCGGCTACCTCTACACCATCGGCAACCCCCGCACCGACTGGTGCTACCGCATCGAGCCCGACCCCGGGCTGAACGGCCGGACCATCCTGTACGCCCGCGGCCGGGTCCTCGGCGGCTGCTCCTCGATCAACGCGATGATCTACATGCGGGGGCAGCGGAGCGACTACGACCACTGGGCGTCCCTCGGCAACCGCGGTTGGGGCTGGGACGACGTGCTGCCGGTGTTCAAGCGGTCGGAGGACTACCAGCACGGCGCCGACGAGTGCCACGGGGTCGGCGGCGAGATGCGGGTCGAGGAGCGCCGGGTGAGCTGGGAGATCCTCGACGCGTGGCGCGACGCGGCCGAGGAGTGCGGCATCCCCAAGATCGCCGAGTTCAACCGGGGCGACAACTTCGGCAACGCCTACTTCCAGATGAACCAGCGCGGCGGCCGGCGCTGGAGCGGCACCAAGGGGTACCTGCGGCCCGTCATGCACCGGCCGAACCTGACCGTGCGGACCGATGCGCAGGTGCGGCGCGTCACGGTCGAGCCGGGCGACGCGGGCCTGCGCGCGACCGGGGTCGAGCTGCTGGGGTCGGGCGAGCAGCTCGCGGCACGGCGCGAGGTCATCCTCGCCACCGGGGCCATCGGCTCGCCGCAGATCCTGCAGCTCTCGGGTATCGGTCCCGGGGCGCTGCTGCAGGCGCACGGCATCGAGGTCGTCCACGATCTGGCCGGGGTCGGGGAGAACCTCCACGACCACCTGCAGATCCGCAACATCTACAAGGTGAAGAACACTGTCACCCTGAACGTGCGGGTGAACTCGCTGTTCGGGAAGGCGGCGATGGGGCTCGAGTACCTGTTGTTCAAGACCGGCCCCCTGACGATGCCCCCGTCGCAGCTCGGGGCCTTCGCCCGCAGCGACCCCTCCCGGGCGTCGGCCAACATGGAGTGGCACGTGCAGCCGCTGTCGCTCGACAAGTTCGGCGACCCGCTGCACCGGTTCAACGCGATCACGCCTTCGGTCGCGAACCTGCAACCGACCAGCCGCGGGCACGTCCGCATCAGGGACGCCGACCCCCTGCGGGCGCCGGCCATCACCCTCAACTACCTGTCCACCGACGAGGACCTCCGGGTCGCGGTGGCCGGGCTGCGGTTCACGCGGCGCATCATGGCCGCGAAGGCCCTGGCCCGGTTCGAGCCCGAGGAGTGGAAGCCCGGCCCGGCCGTCGAGAGCGACGAGGCGCTGGCCGACGCCGCCCGGGACCTCGGCACGACCATCTTCCACCCCGTCGGCACGTGCAAGATGGGGAGCGATCCGCTCGCCGTGGTCGACGACCGGCTCGCGGTGCACGGCGTCAAGGGGCTTCGGGTCATCGACGCCTCGGTCATGCCCCGCATCACGTCGGGTAACACCAACGCGCCCACGGTGATGATCGCCGAGAAGGGGGCGGAGTTCGTGCTGGAGGATGCGGCGGGGTTGTCGCAGCCCGTCACTGCACAGCAATGTGCGCAATGAGGCAGGTGTCAGCGTGACCGTGGGGATCGTCCAGGCCGACGCGTTCACCCGCGAGCCGTTCGGGGGGAATCCGGCCGCCGTCTGCGTGCTGCCACGGCCGGCCGACCCGGCGTGGATGCAGCGGGTCGCGCGCGAGATGAACCTGGCGGAGACGGCGTTCCTGGTGGGCCGCGGGTCGGGCGGGTACGACCTCCGGTGGTTCACCCCGGCCGTCGAGGTGGACCTCTGCGGCCATGCGACGCTGGCTTCCGCCCACGTCCTGTGGGAAGACGGACACCTCCCTCCGAGCGATCCTGCCGTCTTCCACACCCGCTCGGGCCGATTGTCGGCGGTGCGCCGCGGCGACTGGATCGAGATGGACTTTCCGGCCGAGCCGGCCGAGCCGGCGCCGGTGCCCGAGGGGCTGGCCGAGGCGCTCGGCGCCGAGCCGGTCCACTTCGGGCGGAACCGCTTCGATTGCCTGGTCGAGGTCGACTCCGAGGCGACGGTGCGGCGGCTCGCGCCCGACATCCGCGGCCTCGCCGCGCTGCCGGTTCGCGGCGTCATCGTGACCGCGCGTAGCGAGACCGAGGGGTTCGACTTCGTGTCGCGTTTCTTCGCCCCTCGCGCCGGGGTCGACGAGGACCCGGTCACCGGGTCCGCGCACTGTTGCCTGGGCCCCTACTGGCGCGGCCGGCTCGGCCGCGACGCGTTCACGGCGTGGCAGGCGTCGGCGCGCGGCGGGGTGGTCAGGGTGACGGTGGCGGGCGACCGCGTCCTGCTGTCGGGGCAGGCCGTCACCGTCCTCCGCGGCGAGCTGCTGGCGTAGCGCGGCTCGGTTGCTGTTCACCACCCGCGAGGAAGTGCAGACTATGACCATCTGGTCATGAGAAGCGCTTCCCAGTGACCGTTGACATTGTCGTGTCCGACTTCGGGATGACGGCAGGCGCCGTTCCGGCGATAGGATCGCACCATGTTCCGACCAGGCCGTCACTGCGTGTTCAGCGTTCCATGCCTGCTCTTGGTTGCGGCTCTCGTCGCGTCCTGGAGCGTTCCCGCGTTCGCCCAGACGGCGCGTCCCAACATCGTCCTCGTGATGGCCGACGATCTCGGCTACGAGACTCTCGGCGCGTACGGGAGCGCGTCGTACCGGACGCCGGAGCTGGACCGGCTGGCCGAGGGCGGGGTGCGGTTCACCCACACCTACTCGCAGCCGTTGTGCACGCCCTCCCGCGTACAGATCATGACCGGGCGGTACAACCACCGGAACTACACGAACTTCGGCGTGCTCCCGAAGGGGGAGATCACGTTCGTCCACCTGCTTCGGGCGGCCGGCTACGCCACCGCGGTCGGCGGCAAGTGGCAGCTTCGAGGGCACGACACGCGGTGGGCGCAGGTCGAGGGACGGGGGCAGATGCCGGACGAGGCCGGCTTCGACGAGTACCTGCTGTGGCAGGTCCATGCCGAGCGGCGCGACGGCGAGCGGTACGCGGAACCGCTCGTGGAGAAGAACGGGTCGGAGCCGTTCGTCGTCGAGGGGGGCTACGGGCCGGACGTTTTCACCGACTTCCTGCTCGACTTCATCACGCGTCAGGTCACCGAACGCCCCGGGCAGCCGTTCTTCGCCTACTACCCGATGGCGCTTCCCCACGACCCCTTCGTGCCGACCCCGGACAGCGCCGGCTGGGACGGGGACCGCTACGCCGGCGACCCCGCGTACTTCGCCGACATGGTCGCCTACATGGACAGGGTCGTCGGCAGAATCGTCCGCGCCCTTGACGACCTGCGCGTCCGCGACGAGACCCTGGTGCTGTTCACGGGCGACAACGGAACGTCGCGGCGCATCACGAGTCGCATGGCCGACGGCACCACCGTCGCCGGCGACAAGGGCAGGCCGACCGATGGCGGCACCCGCGTGCCCTTCATCGCCTCGTGGCCCGCGACGATCCCCGGGGGGCGGGTGTCGGACGCCCTGGTCGACTTCACCGACTTCCTGCCGACCCTCGCCGACGTCGCCGGGGCCGGGCTTCCCGCCGACCGCACCATCGACGGCCACAGCCTCATGCCGCTGCTGCGCGGCGAGGTCGACGACGTGCGTGACTGGATCTTCTGCGACTACACGCCGCGGTGGGCGAACCTGGAGGACGCCCGGTTCGCGCGCGACCGCCGCTACAAGCTGTACGCCGACGGGCGCTTCTTTGACGTCTCGGCGGACGTGCAGGAGGAGCGGCCGCTGGCCGACAACGAGTTGCGTGCGCCGGCGGCTGCCGCGAGACGCCGGCTCGAATCCGTCTTGACCGAGATGGCTGGAAGATAGAGCGTGCTTCGCCAGCCGTGGGCGCGCGACGAACGGTGATGCGGCCGCTCGACGACCTCCGGAGCCCTCTACTCGCCGATTCTGTGGGTTCACGGTCACCCCGTTGGTCCACGCCTGCCGGATCGCGCCGCGAAGTCGGCGAGTTCGCCGGTACGCACATCCTCGCGCAGCTTCACGACGGGATGCCAGGAGGGCCAGGGGAGTTTCCGGCGCATCTGCGACATCGTTCAGTTGCCGCCAACTACGGCTTGCAGCCGGCGGGCGAGGTTGTCGAAGTCCTCCGGACACTTCCTGCGGATCGCGTCGATTCGGCCGGCCGCCTCTTCGCCCAGCGGCTTCCGGCCGCCACCCGGCGCGCGGTGGATCCCGCGATCTTGGGCGACTCTGTCGAAGTAGCGTTCTTTCACGTGGACCTCGGCACGAATGTCCCGCCAACGCCAGTCGTCGGGCAGCTCGAGGCCCGCGAGCACCCACGTCTCCAGCTCCTCCCAGGCGTTTTCCGCCAGGAAGACGCAGCCGTCGCCGAACTCCTTCTCTAAGTCGCGCAGTCTGTCGCGCCGGTGCTGTTCGCCGTCACGGTCGACGACAGGATGAACATGCTCGTCATGCCGCCGTGCCGCCTGACAATCTCCGCCATGCGGGATGACTTCAGGGCTTCGCTGACACCCCCGAGTACGGGGTCTTCGCATACCCGAACTCGCGCCGTCGGCCTGCCGATGACGCGAAAGAGGGACTTGAACAGCGGCTTCAGGATGTACTTGTCCTTTCGGGAGTCCTCCGGAATGACGAGAACGTTCACGACTGGTGTTTCCCCTGGCCGTCTTCAGTGAAGGCGAGCGCCGTCTCCATCCAGCCCGACTCGTGCAGCTTGCCCAGTCCCTGGTCCTGCCGGAGTTCCCGAGCGTCGGGAAGCTCCGCGACCGGACGGATCACCCCGTTGGCCGTGTCTTCGAGTCGGCAGGTCAGGGATGTGTGCTCGAACGTGTCGTCCTTCATCACGGTCAGTAGGGTCGGCGAATGGGTCGTTCCGATTACCTGGGTGCCGCCTCTCGTCGGCCCCTCGAACAGGTCCAGCAGCAGTCCGAGCCGGACAGGGTGAATGCCGTTGTCGATTTCCTCGAAGAAGTAGAGTCCGGCCGTGTTCTCCGCAAGCAGCGCGGCCAGCATCGCCAGGAAACGTAACGTGCCGTCCGAGACGCTGTGCGCCGAGAGCCTCCTCTGGTCGGACTCTCGGATCACGAGCTGGACCAGTCCGGTCACCGGGTCGACGGGAAACTCGAAGTCGGTGACGTCCATCGGTGTGAGCTCGCGAATCCAGCCAATGAGGCTGTCGGCCCGCTCCTGGTCCCCGCAGATTTGTCGCAGCACGGTCGGCAGGTTCTCGCCACTGTCGCCCAGGACGGTCTGCCCGGGGAACGCTGCCTGCCGCATGCGGTCGGGTATCAGGTCGAGAAAGCGCATGTTCGCGAAGATGTCGATCACACTTCTTGCGTAGTCCTTGTGAGCGCGGACCACGCGCTTGTGTTCTCCGATCTGCGTCAGAGCGGGCTGGTCCGGTCGGACGGCGATCCGATCGCCGTACTTGCGCTGCGTTCCGGTCTTCTGCATGCGGAGCAGCAGATGGGTGTCGTCTTCTTGATAGCTGACGGGATCCGGGTAAGGCGGGTCGCTTGTGTAGATCGGCTCCCAGCCTTGCCAAGTCGAGAGCTCCTCGCGGGTAATCTGAAAACTGCCGGAGTCCGTCGCACTTCGGGACACGTCGATGCGGTAGCGTACGGGCGTACCGCCGAGCTCCAGTCGGACCTCGAGGGCGAATCGGGGTCCGGTTTCGGTGTCAGACAGCCGGCCGATCTCGTTGGGAGCGCCACGAACCGCCTGCCACTCGACCTGACCGCCTGGTCCGTACTTGCCGCCGAGAATCTCCGCCAGGGTGTAGCCGCGTCCGATGCCGTGCAGGAACCGGAACGCGTCGCGGATGTTGCTCTTGCCGCTGGCGTTCGTGCCCACGATCACGGTGAACGGGCCGACGCGAAGCGTCTCGTCGGCGAAGTTCTTGAAATCGACGAGTCGAAGCGAGGTGATCATGGCTGCTCTTCGCGCCCTGATTGTCGTTCGGCGGGAATCGCCTCTTCAAGGCGGCGCCCGAGAACGACTTGGGGGGGCGCCGCGGACCGGCGCAGGGCATCGACGAGCGCCGTGGAATCGCGCGCCAAGCATGCCATCGGTCGATCGGCGCGACGGGGGTCAGCGTGACCTTGGCGCCGCGCCCGCGCCCGCGGGGTTGTCGTCCCGCTCGTGGCCGGTGTCGGGCAGGCCGCCGCGGCCGGCGTCGATGTCGCCCCAGCGCCACTCGTTCTCAAGACCGCACCCGGATCGGCTCGGCGATGAAGGCGCTTCGCCGCCGGGGCTCGGCGCGGCGGTCGATCTCATCCACGAGTTCGTCGTCCGGTGCGATGTGCAGATGCATGATCTCGAAACTAGCATGGCGGGCGCGCGGGAGTCCACGCGTTCGGGTCCGTATTACCGCTCGTTTTCCGAGTCGCCCTCACGTCGGCTGGCGAGGCGGCGCCAGGCCGTCGGCGGGCCGCGACGTGGTTCGACGGCGACTCCGGGATCGTGCCTGCCCCGACGGCCGAGGCGCGGCGCTCCGGGCGAATCGGCGGCGCTTGCGTCCGGCCTCCAAGCTGTCGCAGGTCGCGACCCTACGCCTCCGTATCGAAGTCGCCGCGCACGATGCGCTCCCAGATTCGAGTGTATTCCCGGTCGTCCCTGCGTTCTGCGCGGGCGCTGCGTCGGCGCCTCGACGTCCTCCACGTGGAGAACGGAGTGACGCGCGTCTCGTCGTTCGTGCCCTCCGTGCGCTCGACCACGAACAGAGAGCGGCTCGGCACGAGATCGGGCAGGAACGGGTCGCGCGAGGTGACGACGTGCTGCGTGTGCAGACCGTCGCAGAAGCGGGATCGAGTTTCCAGCATCTCGGCGATCATCGGGATCAGGCGCGGATGCACGCCGGTCTCCGGCTCCTCGATGCCGGCGAGGGCCGGAGGCTCGACGAAGGCGGTCAGCGCCACGAGTCCGAGCAGTCGCAGCGTGCCGTCCGACAGCAGGCGCGCCGGCATCGCCACGCCGCGTTCGGTGAGCCGGAGCTCGACCTCGCCGAGCTCGTTCACCTCGGTCCGGATGCCGTCGAACCTCGGCATCATCGCGGTCAGCTCTCCCTCGACGCAACTGAAGAGCTCCGGCTCCTCCGCCTTCACGGTGTTGAGGAACGCCGCCAGGTCTTCTCCCATCGGGCCGATGCGCCGGCCTTCCTTGAGCGGGTCGGCCGCCCGCATTCGCTCCCGCGGCTCGAAGCAGAGGAACAGCCAGCTCTCGAGCTCGTGCCGCGCCGCGACGAGATGGGGGTGATGCGGCGGGTAGTGCGGCATCGACAGGATGCTGTGATCCAGAAAGCGGTCGTGGTGCGTGACGTGCGTCCCGCCCTCGCGCCGCACGAGGAGCTGGTCGCCCCGGCGTCCCAGGAAGGGGTTCCGTCGGCTCGGCTCTCCGCGGGATGTCAGGGGGGCGAGGTACTCGTCGGCGACACGCAGGGCGCCCGACCTCGGCAGCATCTCGATCTCGATGCGGTACCGCAGGTTGTGTGCGTGCACGGCTTCGCGACGCCCGTCGGCGGCCCGGGACGTGGCTCGTCCGGTCGAACGGCGCATGTCCCGGACCTGTCGATCGACGGCGGTGAGGGTCGACTCCGACAGGCGCAGATCGGCTTCGATCGAGAACGAAAGTCGCTCCTGGGCGGTCAGGCCCTCGATGCCCTCCCCTCCCATGTGGAACGACTCCAGCGGCGCGCCGCGGTACGGCGGGTCGAACGCCTCCCTGAGCGTCCGGCTCGCGCCGAGCCTCGACAGCAAACGGAGCGCGTCGAGGAAGTTGCTCTTGCCGGAGGCGTTCGGCCCGAACAGCACGACCAGCGGCTCGAGATCCGCCTCGACGTCGGCCAGCGACTTGTAGCCCTTGATGTGTACGCGCTTCAGCTTGCGTGATTATCGGATCGGCCGGGTGCGGGATCGGTGCGGTGACGTGCGTCGCTACCGTGCTGCAGCACCTCGGCCGCCCACCGGCTCACGGTCCGAGCGCCGCGACAGGGACGATTCCCACGCCGTCTGGGCGCCGGTAGCCGTATCCGGTCGCCACTATCACCCCGAGGCTCGAAGGCGCGCCGCAAACGGCTTGATCCACGCGGCCGGCGAACTTCAACAGGTTGCGCGCTCCCTCGTCGACGCGGCCGGCGCCGAGCTTGATCTCGAACGCGGCCCAGCGGCCGTCCGCCGCCTGCACGATGGCATCCACCTCCAGGCCGGTGTTGTCACGATAATGCAGCACTTCGGCATCGTTCGCCTGTGCGTAGATGCGCAAATCGCGCACGACCAGCGATTCGAAGAGCAGCCCCAGCAGGTTGAGGTCCTTCAGCAGTCCATCCGGCGCGGCGCGCAGCGCCGACACCGCGAGGGAGGGGTCGACGAAGTGCCGTTTGGGCGTCCTGCGCAGCCTCGCCCGCGACCGGAGATGCGCGGTCCAGGCCGGCTGGTCCTCGACGATCATGAGACGCGCGAGTGCGGACAGATAGGCCTGGGCGGTGTGGGTCTTCAGCGGAGTGTCCGCCCCGCCGGCGTCGGCCGCCATGGTCGCGACGCTGGCTTGCGTCGCCACGTTCCGGGCGAGCGACCGGAGCAGGCGGCCGATCTTCTCCGGGTCGCGGCGCGCGCCGTCCACGCGCGGGACATCGACCCGGCGAATTTCGTCCAGGTAGTCCCGGTTGGTCCGCCGGACGTCCGCCGGGGTCAGGCCGCGGTCGAGGTGTCCGGGCCATCCGCCGGCCGCGATCCACTCGGCCACGTGCCGGACCGTGTATTCGGTCGCCGGGCTGCGGGGTGGCCCCCCGTCCAGAAGCGCCTGCAGCGCGATGGCGCCGGTCGCGTGGCCGGTCTCGAACAACGACATGGGGCGCATCCGCAGTCGCGTCAGACGACCGGCGCCGCTATGCCTGGTGACGTCGTCGGCCGGTACGGCCGATCCGGTCAGGATGAACTGACCCGGCCGGCCGCGATCGTCCACCGCCCGGCGGACGTGGTTCCAGATGGACGGCTCGTTCTGCCACTCGTCGATCAGGCGCGGCGTGTCGCCGGCGAGCACCAGAGCGGGATCGACGCCGACGGCGAGCCGCGCCTCCTCATCGACGTCCAGCAGCACCTCGCTCGCCGCCATCCCCCGTCCGGTGACGGTCTTGCCGCAGGCCTTCGGACCCTCGATCACGACGGCGCCCGTCGACGCCTCGGTGGACAGGCAAAACCGGCCATTAGTGGACGGTTGAAAAGCGGCCATTTCCGATAGCCCGAGACGTTGACGCCGGCCGGGAACTGCGTGTTCCTGCGCGGCATGAGCAACGTCTTGGCTGAACACAAACGACAGCAGATCCTGGCCCTGGGACGCCTCGGGTGGTCCCTGCGGCGAATCGAACGGGCCACCGGGGTGCGCCGCGAGACGGCCAGCAACTACCTGAGGGCCGCCGGCGTGGTGGTGCGGGGCCGTGGTCGGCCGGCCGCGCATCCGGCAAAACCGGCCATTTCGTCGGAGGTGTCCACCGACTCTTCGACGGCTCCGGCGGCCAGCGCGGGCACGACGCCCGTCGTGCCCGCGTCCGAAGACCGCCCTGGTCGGGCGCCGCAAGCGAGTGCCTGCGAGCCGTACCGCGAGCTGATCGCCGAGGCCCTCGGCCGCGGGCGCAACGCCATGGCCATCTGGCAGGACCTGGTCGACGACCATGGTTTCCCGGCTGGTTATGCAAGCGTACGGCGCTTCGTCTCGACGCTCCGACAGCAATCCACCTTCGAGGCACGGGCCGTCATCACCACCGCCCCAGCCGAGGAAGCCCAAGTCGACTACGGCGACGGGCCGATGGTCCGGGACCCCGACTCCGGCAAGTACCGGCGGACACGGCTCTTCGTCCTGACCCTGGGCTACTCCCGCAAGTCGGTGCGGCTGCTGCTCCGCCGGTCGAGTGCCCAGGTCTGGGCCGAGCTGCACGAGCGGGCGTTCCGCCGGCTGGGCGGCACCGTACGTGTCGTCGTCCTCGACAACCTCAAGGAGGGCGTCCTCACGCCCGACATCTACGACCCCACCCTCAATCCGCTCTACCGCGACGTGCTCGCCCACTACGGCGTCGTCGCCCTGCCGTGCCGCGTCCGCGACCCCGATCGAAAGGGCAAGGTCGAAGCCGGCGTCGGCCACGCCAAAAGGACGCCGTTACGCGGCCTCCGCTTCGAGCGCCTCGACGACGCCCAGGCCTATCTCGACCGCTGGGAGCGGCGCTGGGCCGACACCCGCATCCACGGCACGACCAAGCGGCAGGTCGCTGCCATGTTTGCCGAGGAGCGGCCGGCTCTCGGCCCGTTGCCGCTCGAGCCGTTCCGCTACTACCAGTACGGCCACCGCACCGTGCACCTGGATGGCTGCGTCGAGGTCGCCGCCGCCTACTACGGGGCGCCGCCGGGCTGGATCGGCCGTCGCGTCCACGTCCAGTGGAACGCAGCTCACGTACGGCTGCTCGACCCCCACACCGGCCAGCTCCTCCGCGAGCACCTGCGCGCGCCGCGGGGCTGGCATCGCATCGAGGACCGAGACCAGCCCGCCCGCACCCCGCCGAAGACCCTTGCCCTGCTCGCCGCCGCCAAGCGGGTCGGCCCGGCGACCTCCACCATCTGCGACCACATCCACCGTCACGACGGCGCCGCCGGCGTCCGTCGCATCCTCGGCGTCCTCGCCCTCGCCAGGAAGCACGGTCCCGCCGTCGCCGAAGAGGCCGCCACCTCCGCCCTCGAACTCGGTGTGCCCACCTACCGCTTCCTCCGGCGCTATCTCGACCGCCGGCCCGGCGCGCCCCTCTCCCTGCGTCAGGTCGACCCGCTCATCCGGCAACTGACCGTCTACCGCGATCTCATCGACCGCAGAACAGGAGACTCGTCTTGAATCTCGTCGAACTCGACCAGGCCCTGCGCAAGCTCCGCCTCTCCGGCATGGCCGACGTCCTCGAAACCCGCCTGCAGCAGGCTCAGGCCGAGCAGATGGCCCCGATCGACCTCGTCGCCGCCCTCGTCACCGACGAGCTCCAGCGACGCCAGGACCGCCTGCTCGCCCGGCGCCACAAGCAGGCTCGCTTCCGCGACCCCCACCGCTCCCTCGACGGCTTTGACTTCGCCTTCAACAAGAAGATCAACCGCGCCCTCGTCTTCGAGCTCGCCACCGCCCGCTTCGTCGCCCAGCGCGAGGACGCTCTGCTGATCGGCCCGCCCGGCACGGGCAAGAGTCATCTCGCCCAGGCCATCGGCCGCGCCGCGATCCACCAGGGCTACCGCGTCATCTACCGCGAGGCCCACGCCTTCCTTGAGGAACTCGCCGAGGCGACCCTTGCCGAGACCCGCAAGGACTACCTGACCGAGCTGACCCGGGTGCCCCTGCTCATCATCGACGACCTCGGCATGCGCAAGCTGCCCCACACCGCGGCCGAGGACCTGCTCGAACTGATCATGCGCCGCTATGAGCGGGCCTCCACGATGCTCACCTCGAACCGACCGGTCGAGGACTGGGGCAAGCTGCTCGGCGACACCGCCGCCGTCACGGCGCTGCTGGATCGCCTCCTCCATCACGCGCACGTGCTGAAGTGCGGGCCGCGGAGCTGGCGCACCAAGGTCCAGACGACCTTGCGAACACAGGGGGCCGTGAAGTAAAGATCAACGCCCCGTCTCGGGCGCCGGAAATGGCCGGATTTGCGGTGTCCACTAATGGCCGGTTTTGACCCGTCCACTGAGGGTCGACGCGAGCCGCAGGGCGAGCTCCTGGTCCACGACGCGGGGTCGATAGGTCACGATGCAGCCGGAGAGCAGTGTCAGGGGTGCGGCGACGTCGTTCGACGCAGGGCATGGTACCCGGCTAGGGGCAGGATTGCAACGTTTTCAGAGGCAGGATTGCAGCACGTTTGGGGGCGGAAATATAACGCCGTCAGGGGCGGAAACGTAATGATCTTCGGCGCTGAGGCCCGGCCCTCGAGGAGCCCAGCTCAACCGGGACCCTCGCGCCGCAGGAGGTCCGTGCGATGAGAATCACACCGCGACGCCGGCCCTTGCTTGGCCGATGATGCGGACGACCAGGTCGGCACCGGCCGTCGATTCCCGGGCGGCGTCGAGGGGCGTACGCCCGCCGAGCAGGAGGTGTGGCCGGTTGAGAAACCGTACCATTGCCGAGTCGTCGTCGGCCCAGAGCCGTCGTGCTTCAAGCAGGACGCGCGCAACGCGGTGAACGCGCTCGCTTACCTCGCGCGTCAGACGGAGACGTGGCCGCTTCCGAAGACGCGACCAGGTCGAGCGCGACAACAGCGTGTACTTCGCGCGAAGATCGCCCGGGGCCATGACTTGCGCGATCCGTTCGGCGGCCCGAAGGGGCAGTCCTCGCTCGATCTGGTCGACCAGGGACAGACTGCTCATCTTCCGCCATGACGGCAGGCCCATGAGCCTCGCGATCTCGGCGGCGTCGCCGACGGGCTCCGTAGTCTCGCCGGCAAGCGCCCTGTTCGTCACCGCGTCCTCCCGGGATGTCCTTGGGCGACGTGGTCGCTCGCGGTGGCAGGTGACGTCCCGCAGGACGTTGCAGGTCGCGGCCTTGCCTCCCGAAGGCGGGCGACGCCGTCGCGCGGCGATACGCGAGCGGTACTTCCTTGACCTCGTGTCACCGGTCGGTCTCGCGAAGCGCGCGCTCGTACAGCAGGCGGTGGACGTGCAGCCAATCCGCCATGCGGTCCCAGTTGCGCCTGGCGCGGGAGTCGAGCTCCAGAAACGACCAACCGTTGTCCGGCATCTCCGCGTCCCCGGTCTTCTTCCGAAGCCACTTAACGGTCGCCTTTACCGCGGCCGCTCTCTTTCTGGGGGACTCGCCCCGGTTCCGCGGGAAGAACGCCCCGACGCCTTCCTGGGCGACGTACAGAGAGAAGCGCCGTCCGGTGGTCTCGACCGGGTGCCGGACGTTGCTGGAAGCCCATCCCGGCGGCGCTTCGCCGGGATGCCGCTTGGAGACGTGGGCCCAGAAGCCTCGGCGGAACCGGCCAATCTTGGTGAGTTCTCGGGGCGGCTCCGTGTCGTGTGTCTGGTTCGCATCGTCCTCGGGCAGCGCGGCGCTGTCTGAATCGGCAACCGTGGGACGCCACGAGCCCGTGCGCATGAGGGCGAGCACCTGCCGGAAGCTACGGTCCAGGAGACTCGGCGGCGATGACGACGGCTCGTCATCGCCCGCGGGGTCGCCATCATCGAGCATCACCTTGGCGCGTTCCATCAACTCGGTGAGCCGCCTGCGGTTCGGTGAGTGGCTGGGGACGTCTTTCCGGTTGAGACACGGCTCCGCCTCCTCGATGATGCTGCTTTCAACCGAGGAAACGCGCAACTTGAAGGCGAACCGAACCTGCAACGGCGTCATGGCCACCGTGAAGTGGCGCAGGAGTCCTTCCACGCTGTCACTGCTCGGACTGCTGCCGTGAACGCAAGTCAGGAGTCCCCGCAGGTCGCGGTCGATGTGCTGTTTCAAGCGTCTGGCGAAACTCACCTCGGTCATTCCGATGTACGCCAACCCGTCACGCCTGACGTAGAGGCCGGCCTCGCGCAGCACGTCCTGCCCATGGGCGTCGGCGTACCAGGCATAGAGGCCTCGCTTGTCTACGTGATCCGGACTCGACGATATCAACGACTCGACACTCCAGCGCAGAGGCCGGCCCAAGGCCTCGACGGTGACAGTTTCGGGGCACCCGTCGAGCAAGCGAGTCAGCAGCCGGGTCAGCATCGTTACCCGTTCCCTCGCGCATCAGGCTCCTGCGTCGCCCACCGGAGCGCCGATAGTAATGTCACGCCGGGCCGCCGCGCCCACCAGCACCGGGCGCACCTATCTCCCGAACTTCGCTTTCGCCTCCTGCCGCCGCGCGTGCAGGATCGGCTCGGTATAGCCGTTCGGCTGCTCGCGGCCCTTGAAGATGAGGTCGCAGGCGGCCTGGTAGGCGATGCTCGAGTCGAAGTCGGGGGCCATGGGCCGGTAGGCGGGGTCGCCGGCGTTCTGGCCGTCGACGACCGCGGCCATGCGCCGCAGGGTCTCGCGCACCTGGGCCTCGGTGCAGACGCCGTGGTGGAGCCAGTTGCAGATGTGCTGGCTGGAGATGCGGAGGGTGGCGCGGTCCTCCATCAGGCCGACGTTGTTGATGTCGGGGACCTTCGAGCAGCCGATGCCCTGCTCGACCCAGCGCACGACGTAGCCGAGGATGCCCTGGGCGTTGTTGTCGAGCTCCTGCTGGATCTCGTCCGCCGACCAGTCGGGGGACTCCTCGCGGGGAATGGTGAGGATGCGATCGAGGTCGGCGCGCGGGCGCGACTTCAGGGCCTCCTGCCGTTGGTTGACGTCCACCTGGTGGTAGTGGGTGGCGTGCAGGGTGGCGGCGGTCGGCGACGGCACCCACGCGGTGTTGGCGCCCGCCTCCGGGTGACCGATCTTGGCCTTCAGCATCGCCGCCATGAGGTCCGGCATGGCCCACATGCCCTTGCCGATCTGGGCGTGCCCGGGCAGGCCGCACTCGAGGCCGACATCCACGTTGTAGTCCTCGTAGGTGGTCATCCACGGGGCCGACTTCATCTCCGCCTTGCGGATCATCGGCCCCGACTCCATCGCGGTGTGCATCTCGTCGCCGGTGCGGTCGAGGAACCCGGTGTTGATGAAGAACACCCGCTCCTTCGCGGCCCGGATGCACTCCTTGAGGTTGACGGTGGTCCGCCGCTCCTCGTCCATGATGCCGATCTTCAGGGTGTGGCGGGCGAGCCCCAGGATGTCCTCGACCTGGGCGAGGGTCCGGTCGCAGAACGCGACCTCCTCGGGGCCGTGCATCTTCGGCTTGACGATGTACACCGACCCCGCGCGGCTGTTCTTGCGGTTCTTGAGATCGTGGAGGGCGATGACCGTCGAGATCATCGCGTCGAGCAGGCCCTCGGGGGCCTCGCTGCCGTCGCGGTCGAGGATCGCGGGGTTGGTCATCAGGTGCCCGACGTTGCGGATGAGCATCAGGCTGGTGCCCTTGAGCGTCGTCTCCGACCCGTCCGGCGCGGTGTAGGTGCGGTCCGCGTTGAGGGCGCGGTCGACCATGCGGCCGCCCTTCTCGAACCGGTCGGTGAGGTCGCCCTTCAGGAGGCCGAGCCAGTTTCGGTAGGCGACCACCTTGTCCTCGGCGTCGACGGTGGAGACCGAGTCCTCAAGGTCCATGATCGTCGTCGTCGCGGCCTCGAGGACGACGTCCTTGACGCCGGCCTTGTCGTCGCGGCCCACCGGGTGGGCGCGGTCGATCACGAGGTCGATGTGCAGGTCGTTGTTCTTCAGCAGCACCGACGACGGCGCGCTCGCCTCTCCGCGGTGCCCCGCGAACCGCGACGGGTCGGCGAGGCCGGTGGTGCGTCCGTCCTCGAGGGTGGCCGCCAGCGCGCCGTTCGCGACCGCGTAGGCGGTGACGTCGGCGTGGCTGCCCGCCGCCAGGGGGGCCGCCTGGTCGAGGAACCCGCGCACGTGGGCGATGACCCGGTCGCCGCGCACCTTGTTGTAGGCGGCCGTCCGCTCCGCCCCGTCGTCCTCGGAGATCGCGTCGGTGCCGTAGAGGGCGTCGTAGAGGCTGCCCCACCGGGCGTTGGCGGCGTTCAGGGCGTAGCGCGGGTTGGTGACGGGGACGACGAGCTGGGGGCCGGCGATGGTCGAGATCTCGGGGTCGAGGTCGGCGGTCTCGGCCGCGAAGTCGTCGCCCTCGGGCACGAGGTAGCCGATCTCCTGGAGCACCGCCTTGTACTCGTCGAGGTCGATGGGCTGGTCGCGGTTCTCGCGGTACCAGGCGTCGATGCGCCTCTGCAGCTCGTCGCGGGTGTCGAGCAGCTCGCGGTTGCGGGGCGCGAGGTCGTGCACGAGGCGGTCGAAGCCGGACCAGAAGGTCTCGGCTGCAATGCCCGTTCCCGGCAATGCCTCGTCATTGATGAAGTCGTACAGCTCCTTGGCGACCTGGAGGCCTCCCGCGTTCACCCGCTCCGTCATCGGTTTTTCCTCTGCTCCGTCTCGTTCGAGTTTCCTGGCGAACGCCGCTCGGGGCTTCGCAAGGGCATGATCTTACCGGATCGTCCGGGCCCCCGACTCTGCGGGGCGACGACGCGACGGGCCCGCGGCGAGGAGCACGGGTGCCGCGTCGCCGGCGATGCGGCGCCCCCTGCCGCCGCCTCCGGCCCGCGGCGTATCATTCCGGGCATGGAACGCATCGATCTGAACGCCGACGTCGGCGAGTCGTTCGGGCCCTACGTGATCGGAGACGACGAGGGGATGCTCCGTCACGTCACCTCGGCCAACGTCGCCTGCGGGTGCCACGGCGGCGACCCGTCGGTCATGCGCAGGACCCTGCGTCTGGCCGTCGAGTGCGGCGCGAGCCCCGGCGCGCACCCCGGGTACGCGGACCTGATGGGCTTCGGCCGGCGGGACGTCTCGATGGCCCCGGGGGAGCTCGAGGACCTGGTCGTGTACCAGATCGGCGCTCTCGCCGGGGCGGCGGCGGCCGAGGGCACGCGGCTGCGTCACGTCAAGGCGCACGGCGCGCTGTACAACCGGGCGGCCCGCGACCGGCCGCTCGCCGACGCGCTGGCGCGGGCAGTGCGCGCCGTCGACGACCGGCTCATCTTCTTCGGGGGCTCGGGATCGTGTCTCGTCGAGGCCGGCGAGGCGCTGGGCCTGCGGACCGCGGCGGAAGTGTTCGCGGACCGCGCCTATCGCGCCGACGGCTCGCTGGTCTCGCGTCGCGAAACCGGCGCGGTCATCACCGATCCCGCGGCGGTGGCGGAGCGGGCGCTACGCCTCGTGCAGACGGGGGAGGTCGTCGCGGTCACCGGCGAGGTCATCCACCTCCGCCGGGACACCATCTGCCTCCATGGCGACACGCCCGGGGCCGGGGTCCTCGCGGCGACGGTACGGGCGCGTCTGGAGGAGGCCGGCGTTCGCCTCCTGGCGGTCGGGGCATCCGGTCGGGACGAGAGACGCTGACAGTATCCGAACGCATACGAGAAATGGTCCACTGAAGAAGACGAGCGATTTGCGCCGGCAGTATCGCCAGGGCCGAAGTGTTCGGGAACTGGCCGCGGTCTTGGCCGTCAACCCGGTGCAATTCGGTCGCGTTCGGTCATGCTTGGCCTCGAACCCGCAGTGCCGTAACCCGCATCCGGGCGTCAGTGCACGGTGTACGGCTCGGTCAGCGCGAACTCCGCTATCTCGGCGTCGAACGTCGCGCCGTCCCCGGTGACCATCTGGTAGGTGCCGCGCATCGACCCGAAGGGTGTCGACAGCGGGCAGCCGGACGAGTACTCGAACGACTGTCCCGGCGAGAGCGTCGGCTGGTGCCCGACCACGCCGGGTCCCCGCACCTGCTCCACCTCGTTCGATCCGTTGGTGATGATCCAGTGCCGGCTGACGAGCTGCACGGTCTCGGGGCCCTCGTTGGTGATCCGGATGGTGTAGGTGAAGATCCACCGGTTCTGGTGCGGCTCGAGATGAGAGAATCGTGACGTGACGTTGACCCGGATGCCCCGGGTGACCGCCTCCGACGTGTGGACGCTGCTGCTCCGCATCGAATCCTCGAGAGTGTCGTCTTCATCCCCGCCGAACGCCCGCCGGCCCGGCCCGTCGGGCCGTCCCCGGCGTTTGCAGCCGAAGCCCGCGGCCGCCCGTGCCTCGCAACGGAGGCCTGGAGACGAGGGGCCGCATCTCGACTATTGTAAGACCTGGGGTACGGGCCGCGGAACGTCGCGACGACGATGAAGATGACCGGCATCAGTGTCCATCGGGTCGATCTCCCCCTCGCCGGCGGCTCCCGCAACCGGTCGGGCGGTCGGCCGCTGAGTGGCGGGCCCGTTCTCGTCATGGAGTGGCGCGGCCGGTCATGATCCCGATTGCGACCCTCCTCGGCGCCTATCGCGCCGGCTATTTCCCGATGTCCGTGGAGGGCGAGATCCGCTGGTTCTCTCCGGAGTGGCGCGGCGTGATTCCGATCGACCGCTTCCGGACCTCCCGGCGCCTCGCCAGGCTGCTGCGTCAGGCGCGGTTCCGCTGTACCGTGAACGAGGCGTTCCGCGACGTCGTCACCGCCTGCGCGTCGCGGGAAGAGGCGGACGGCACCTGGATCGACGACGAGATCCGGGAGAGCTACTGCCTCCTGCACGAGGCGGGTCACGCCCACTCGGTCGAGGTGTGGGCCGACGGCCGGCTCGCCGGCGGGCTCTACGGCGTCAGCCTGCGCGGCGCCTTCTTCGGCGAGTCGATGTTCCACCGGGCCCGGGACGCCTCGAAGGTCGCCCTGAGCTGCCTGGTGGCGCGCCTGCGCGACCGCGGCTACCGGCTGCTGGACATACAGTGGGTGACGCCTCACCTGGAGCGGTTCGGCGCCGTCGAGATCCCGCGTGCCCGCTATCTGGCCCTGCTGGAACAGAGCATGCGCCGCGGCTGCACGTTCGAGGACCGGGACGCCGCGCCGCCGGGCCGCGCCGGCCCGCCGGGTTCCGCGGCCCGGTGAAGGCGGCCCCGCCCCGGGTGTTCTGCCGGCACGGCAACCGTGGCGCCGGCCCGCGCCCGCCGGGCCGTTCCGGGACCGGCGCTCAGGGCCGAACGTAGGCCGGGCCGTTCCGGGACCGGCGCTCAGGGCCGAACGTAGGCCGGGCCGTTCCGGGACCGGCGCTCAGGGCCGAACGTAGGCCGGGCGTTCCGCATCGCCGGCGAGGTTCCAGCTCAACTGGTGGACCATGCGCACGATGCGGGTCATCTTGTCGTAGCGGAGCTTGTCGGGCGTGTCGCGTTCGGTGTGGTAGTCGGGGTGCAGCCCCGTGTGCACGAAGAGGGCCGGAACCTCGCGGTACAGGAAGGGCCACTGGTCGCTGCGCCGCAGCAGGTTCGAGGGGTTGTCGTCGTAGCGGAACCGGACCTCCAGCCCCGTCGTCCGGTTGGCGCGCTCGACGGCCCGCCGCAGGTCCGGCGACCGGCTGTAGCCGAGGACGTTGACGGCGTTGCGGTTGCTCTCGGCCGTCTGCGGCTCGAAGCCCCGGAACCGCACCCCGCGGATCCGCGGGATTTCCTCGTCGCGGCCGATCATGTCCATGTTCAGGACCGCGACGGTCCGGTCCAGGGGGTGCAGGGGCGCCTCGGTGTAGGCCCACGCGCCGAACAGGCCCTGCTCTTCCGAGTTCCACGCCGCGAGGAGGATGGACCGCCCGGGCCTGTTCCCGTTCCGGGCGGCCGCGCGGTAGGCCTCGGCGATTTCGACGAGGGCCGCCACTCCCGACGCGTCGTCGTCGGCCCCGTTGTAGACGGCCGATCCAATCGCACCGTCGTGGTCGTAGTGGGCGCCGATGATGATCCACTCGTCCCGGAGCTCGGGGTCCGCCCCTCGGATCAGCCCGACGACGTTGCGGTTCGGCACCGTCGTCCGCCGCACCGACGCCGTGACCTCGACACGCGGTCCCTCCAGCGCCATCGCGGCGACCCCGCCGGGCCGCTCGGCCGCTTCCGCGAGCTCGCGGAACGACCGGCCCGCCGCCTCGGCGATGCGCTCCGCGAGGTCGCCCGAGAGGTGGACCACCGGGATGCGCACCGCCTCGACCCAGCTCCCGAGCCCGTAGCGCGGCACGCGGGGCGGCCGCGACGGCCAGACCGCTCCCATCGACCGGGCCGGTCCCCGGGTGCGGGCATGGTTGTGGAGGTCGGGGGCCACCAGCACCGCGACCGCACCCTGGGCCTGGGCGGCGAGCACCTTGCGCACCAGCCGCGCCGCCTCCGAGCGCGTCCTGCCGTCGAAGGGGCTTTCGGCGCGGAACTCGCCCGGCTCGTGGTCGAGCATCAGGGCGACGGCGCCGTCGAGGCCGTCCGGCCCGGCGCCGTCGGCGGCGCGATAGTCGTCGTGCTCCAGGGACGGCGCGTGGATGCCGAACCCGACGAACACGATATCGCCCGCGGCGCTTCCGGTGGCGCTGGCGGGGTCCGGGTAGAACGCCGCGCCGAGCGCGAGGTCCGACCGTCCGACGCCGGTCACGCGCAGGGCGTTGTCGGGGCCGAGGGCGGTCGTCACCAGGTGGAACCGGTGGAAGTGGGTGCCGTCAGACCCCACCGGCTCGAGGCCGTGCCGGGCGAACCGCGAGGCGATGAAATCGGCCGCGATCCGGTTCTCGGGCGTATCCGTCAGCCGGCCCCGCAGGCTGTCGGCGGCCAGGAACCGGACGTCCGCCTCCAGGTCGCCGGCGCGAATCGACGCGTTTCCCGGCGCCGGGGCCGGATCCTGCGCCACCACCGCCGCCGCGACGAGAACCGCCGCCGCCGTCGCCGCCGCTGCCCAGCGGGTCGTCATCCGCCCATTGTACAGTCGCCGCGACGCATGTCTTGTCCGGGTCGTCCGGTCATGGCTGCCCGAAAAGCGAGGCGGTCTGATGTTACGATCAGCGCCCGCGCTACGAAGGGAGACGACAGATGACGGTGGTGCGCACGAACGGGAGAGTCCCGTCGCGAGGCGGTTTCCCGGCGCTCGCGCTCGCCCCGCTCCTCGCGGTCGCCGGGTGCGGAGAGCCGGCCGGCGGAGACGGCGGCGCCGCCTTCGACGTCATGGAGCGGTCGGTCACCGAGCTGGCCGCCGCCCTCGACGCCGGCGAGGTGACGTCGCGCGAGCTGGTGGCGGGGTATCTGGCCCGCATCGACGCCTACGACCGGCGGGGACCCGCCCTCAGCGCCATGGTCGTCGTCAATCCCGCCGCCGCCGCCGTGGCCGACCGCCTGGACGCCGAGCGCGCGGCCGGCCGGGTGCGCGGCCCGCTGCACGGGATTCCCGTCGTCGTGAAGGACAACTACGACACCGCGGACATGCCGACGAGCGCGGGAGCGGTCGCCCTCGCGACCTCGGTGCCGCCCGACGACGCGACCCAGGTGCGGCGCCTGCGCGAGGCGGGGGCGATCATCCTCGGCAAGACCAGCATGCACGAGCTGGCCCGCGGCATCACCACCGTCAGCTCCGTCACCGGCCAGACCCGCAACCCCTACGACCCGACCCGCAACCCCGGCGGGTCGAGCGGCGGCACCGGCGCCGCGGTGGCCGCGAGCTTCGGCGCCGTGGGCATGGGGAGCGACACGTGCGGGTCGATCCGGATCCCGTCCGCCCACCACGCCCTGGTGGGGCTGCGGGGGACGCGGGGGCTCGCGAGCGGCGACGGCATCGTGCCCCTGTCGACCACCCAGGACATCGGCGGCCCCCTCGCGCGTTCGGTGGAGGACCTCGCGATCACCCTGGACGCCACCGTGGGGCCCGACCCCGCCGACGCGGTGACCGCCCGGAGCGAGGGCCGGATTCCCGCCTCGTTCCTGGACGCCCTCGATCCCGGCGGGCTGCGGGGGGCCCGGCTCGCGGTGCTGGGCGAGCTGTTGGGCGACTCCGGGGCCGAGCGGCCCGTCAGCACCGTCATCGAGGCCGCGGCGGAGGCGATGGCCGAGGCGGGAGCGGAGATCGTCGACATCGGCGAGACCGACCTGCGGTCGTTCCTGGAGGACGCGTCGGTGATCGGCCTCGAGTTCCGCCGCGACTTCGACGCCTACCTGGCCGGGACCCCGGGCGCCCCGGTGCACACGCTCGCCGAGCTGGTCGAGCTCGGGCTCTACCACGAGATCATCGACGGCGGACTCCGCTCGTCCCTCGAGGTGGAGAGCCTCGACACCGACGACTATCGGGAGCGGCTGGGCCGACGGGACGCGGCGCGGGCGGCCGTCGAGGCGCTGCTCGACGAGCACGGGCTGACCGCGCTCATCTACCCCACCATTCGCCAGACCGCCCGACCGGTGGGGCTGGCCCAGCCCGGCAGCAACTGCGCCCTCAGCGCCATCTCGGGCCTGCCCGCCATCACCGTCCCCGCCGGGTACGCGGCCGACGGCATGCCCGTCGGGCTCGAGATGATCGGCCGCGGGTTCGCCGAATCCGATCTGATCCGGCTGGCCTACGCGTTCGAGCAGGCGACCGGCCACCGCCGCCCGCCCGACAGCACCCCGAGCCTGGTGGCGCCGCCGCTCCCGGTGGTCATCGACGCCGCGGCCGAGGCGGACGGCACGGGGCTGCGCGCCCGGTTCGAGCTGGACCGGACCCGGCGCGAGCTGGCCTACTCCGTTTCGGCGTACGGCGTCGCGGACGAGGACGTACTGTTCGCCCACTTGCATCGAGCCGTCGAGGGCGGCGGCGCCGGGCCGGTCGTGCACCTGCTGGCTGGGCGCGGACGTGCCCGGTCGTCCGGCCGGCTGCAGCTGTCGGCCCGCGACCTCGAGAGCCTTCGGGCCGGCGAGCTCTATGCCGCCGTGCACACCACCGGAAACGTGTCCGGGATCCGCGCCGATCTCGTCTGGCCGGCGGAGTGAGAGGACGAGAGCCATGACGACATGGGCTTCCCGCTTTGTACCGTCTCTTGGGTTGGCCGCGGCAACGCTGGTTGCGGCCCCGGCGGCCCCGGCGGCCGCGCAGGCGCCGTCACAGACGATCCGGCCGACCGACCGGCCGGGTGCCGGCGATCCGGCCCCGAACTTCCGATCCGGGGTCACGCTGGTGACGATGATCGTCGTTCCCCGCGACCGGAACGGCCTCTTCCTGGACGACCTGACCGCCCGCGACTTCGTGGTCGTGGACGAGGGCGAGGTGCGGGAGGTCGCCTCGCTCGTACGCGTGCAGAGCGGGAGCGTCAGCGAGCAGTTGGCGCCGGGCCTGCGGTCGCAGAACGGGATCCTCCTGCCGCCCCCGCCGCGCCCCCCCGACGAGCTCGCCGGCCGCCTCTTCATCATTCTCGTCGACGACCTGCACATCGCGGCGGGCATGACGGCGCGGGCGCGCAGGGCGTTCATGGAGATGGCCGAGCACCTCATTCACGAGGGCGACCAGTTCGCCGTCGTGTCGACGGGGCCGTCGGCGATCGCGGTCGGCGTGACCGCCGACCGGGGACTGCTCCGCTCGACCGCCGACCGCATCACCGGCGACGGATTCGACCCCAACGAGCTGATTCAGAACTTTCCGCCGAGGCCGGGCTACACCCCCGAGCTGATGGCGCGCGCCGGCGTCGCGTTCACGACGATAGGCAACGTCGTCGGGAGCCTGGAGCAGGTCCAGCACCTGCGCAAGGTGGTCGTTTACTTCAGCAGCGGCTACGACTTGAATCCCCTGCTGGCCGAGCGCCGGGGGTACCATCGCGAGGCGGGAGCGGATCTGGGGATGGCGAACCGCGAACTCACGCGTCTCCTGCGCCAGGACGCACCCCTCGGCGACCCGGACGGCCTGGAGGGCGACGGAGAGCTCGCGAGACGGATCGACGAGCTCGCGGAGGCCGCGAACCGGGCGAACGCCGCGTTCTACACCGTCGACCCCCGCGGCCTCGCCCCCGCGAGGCCGGGGCCCACGGAGTTCCTCCTGACCGGTCGGGGCTCGTTCGACGAGTGGAGCTTCACGACCCAGAACAGCCTGCGCGCGCTCGCCGAGCAGACCGGAGGACGGGCCATGGTCAACCGGAGCGACTTCGACGACGTGTTCCGGGAGATCGACGCGGAGACGAGCGACTACTACATTCTCGGCTTCGCCCTGACCAATCCCGACCCGACGGTCCGGACCCGGCGGCTGCTCGTGCGGGTGCGGGGCCGGGGACCCGTGGACGTGCAGCACCGCACGCACTACACCTACTTCGGGACCAGCTCGAGCCGGCCGGGCGTGCGGTAGCCCGCCAATCGTCGCCGTCGGCTCCGCTTGGCGCCCAACCAACCCTCCAGGAGTCCGCGCCGTTCCCGGCGCGGACTCCTGACCGGCGCATCTCGGCCTCGCGCGCCAAGCGTCCGCCCCGTGGGCCCGCGTGTGGCCCGAACGAGTCCTTCCCGGCCCGCCCGTGGGCGCCCCAGCCGACTCTCTACGACTCCGCGCCATTCCACGGCGCAGACTCGCGGCGTCCAGCGCCCTTCTGCGGCGCGGACGCCTACGGCTCGAGCCGCAGCCCCGCCCCCGGCCCAACCGGGAGGCCGAGCAGCATCCAGACGACCAGGAGCACCGACCAGCAGGCGAGGAAGGTCAGCGTGTACGGGAGCATGGTGGCGACCACCGTGCCGATGCCCGACCGCCGGTCGTAGCGCTCGAAGAACGCGACGATGAGGGCGAAGTAGGACATCATCGGGGCGATGATGTTGGTGGTGCTGTCGCCGACGCGGTAGGCGGTCTGGGTCAGCTCGGGGGTGTAGCCGAGCAGCATGAACATGGGGACGAACACCGGGGCCATGATCGCCCACTTGGCCGACGCGCTGCCCATGAAGAGGTTGATGATCGACGAGAGCACGACGAAGCTGAGCATGAGGGGAATGCCGCCCATGCCCGAGCCGCGCAGCCACTCCGCGCCCTTGACGGCCATGATCAGCCCCAGGTTGGTCCAGTTGAAGTAGGCGACGAACTGGGCCGCGAAGAACACCAGCACGAGGTAGGTGCCGAGAGTGCTGATGGTCTTGCCCATGCCGTTCATCACGTCGGCGTCGTTGCGGAACGCGCCGGTCACGGCCCCGTAGGCCACGCCGATGAGGAGGCCGCCGATGAAGATGAACGCGACGATGCCCGAGAGGAAGGGTGAGCGCAGCAGTCCGCCGTCGTCTGGGTTGCGCAGGAACCCGTCGGCGGGCACCGTGCCCCAGAGCAGGAACAGCACGAAGACCGCCGTCGCGGCCAGGGCCGCGTAGAGGCCGCGCTTCTCGACGTCGGAGAGCTCCCGCATGACCTCCGCATCGCCCTCCTTCGTCTCGGCCGAGCCCTTGTAGGGGCCGAGGCGCGGAATGACGACCCGCTCCGTCACCCAGGTTCCCGCCCCCGCGATGATGAACGTCGAGACCACCATGAAGTAGTAGTTGGCGGCCGGGTTGACCCGGTAGCCGTCGTCGACGATGCGGGCCGCCTCCTCGGAGAGGCCGGCCAGCAGGGGATCGATGGTGCCGAGCAGGAGGTTGGCGCTGTAGCCCCCGGACACCCCCGCGAAGGCGGCGGCGAGCCCCGCCATGGGGTGGCGTCCCGCGCCGAGGAAGATGATGCCGCCGAGGGGCACGAGCAGCACGTAGCCGATCTCGCTGGCGGTGTTCGAGAGGACCCCGGCGAGGACGATCACGAAAGTGAGCAGGCGCTTCGGCGCCGACAGCACGAGCAGGCGCAGTGCGGCCGCGATGAGCCCGCTGCTCTCCAGGACCCCGATGCCCAGCATCGCCACGAGCACGGTGCCGAGGGGCGCGAAGCTCGTGAAGTTGGTGACCATCTCGGTGAGGATGCGGTGCAGCCCCTCGACCGTGGCGAGGCTGACCGGCCGGATCAGCTCGCCGGTGCCGGGGTGGACGACCTCGACCCCGGTGCGGGCCGCGATGGCCGAGATGAGGACGATGACCCCCGCGAGCAGGGCGAAGAGCGTGCCGGGATGCGGGAGCGCGTTGCCGCCGCGCTCGACGGCGGCGAGAAACACGGTCATGGCGCGGTCGAGGACGGCGGTGGGGCGCTTGCTCATGGCGTGCTATGCTACGCGGGTCGCGCGGCTCGTTCCAGTGCCGCCACCGGCGTTGCCGCCGGGTCCCGTCTTTCCGCTCCGGGTCGATGCCGCCCGGGTCCCGCGCGAGTCGCCCCTCCGGATTTACCCATCATGGACGCTCCCGACTGTGACAAGGGCTCCGTCGAGAGCCAGCGACGCGCCGCCGCCGCCGTCGGGGTGGACGCGGCGGAGCGGCACGTGCTGCTCTGCGCCGACCAGACCAATCCGAAGTGCTGCGAGCGCGAGCGCGGCCTCGCCGCGTGGACCTATCTGAAGCGCCGGCTGCGCGAGCTGGGGCTGTCCGAGCGGGGCGGCGTGCTGCGCACCAAGGCCAACTGCCTGCGGGTCTGCGAAGGCGGGCCGATCGCCGTCGTCTACCCGGAAGGCACGTGGTACCGCGCGTGCGACCCGCCGGTTCTCGAGCGGATCATCCAGCGGCACCTGATCGGGGGCCGCACGGTCGAGGAGGCGCGCATCCTCGCGCGTCCGTTGCGGCCCAAGGGGCCCTCGGGCGAGCCGCGCTGACTCCGGCTCTCCCGTTCCCGGGCCGGCTGGTCGCGGCACCGCCATCGCTGCCCCCAAATGTGTACGGGTCGGGGCCCGGCGTCGACATCGTTGGGGAACGATGGTTCCGTTCGAGGGCGGGCCGGTCACGGACGGTGCCATCTCCGGCCGGCGTTCGCTCAGCACAAGTCCATGAGTTTCAGTAACTTGCAGTGTCGCCGGTTGGTGTGTCGAAGAATTGGCGTGCCCTTTGCGTAAATAGTTGGCATTCGTCGCTCGGGTGTCGCGTCGACGCGGTGAGCCGGGCGAACGTCACATCTCAAGCCTCACGCGCCGTGGCCGGCCGGTAGTCAATCGGCGGCACCGCGGCTCGTATCCGCCCGTGACCCACCCCCGACCCGGCCGGAACCGTCTCGAGACGGCGCCGCCGGGCCCTGCCTTGTACGCCCGCGCTCCGGCGCGGGTTGCGTTTGACAACCGCCGGGCCACGTCGCTACCGTAGTCGAGTCTCTCTTCGTCCTTGTCACGCGTCTCATGCAACGAGCCGAACCATGACCATCACCGGCGTGCTCGCCCCCATTCCGACCCCGTTCACCGACGACGAGGCGATCGACCTCGACGCCTGGCGCGCAAACATCGATCGCTGGATGGATACGCGGCTGCGCGGGCTCGTGGTGCTCGGGTCGACCGGCGAGGCGCCGCTCGTCGACGACGACGAGGCGGATCTGCTGATCCGCGAGGCGCGCGGACGCGTGCCCGGCGACCGCCTGCTGCTCGCGGGCACCGGCCGCCAGTCGACCCGCGGGGCCGTCGCCGCCGCGCGCCGGGCGGCGGACGCCGGGGCCGACGGCGTGCTCGTCCGCACGCCGTCCTACTTCAAGAAGCAGCTCACCGCCGAGGCGTTCGTGCGCCACTACGCGGCGGTGGCGGATGCGTCGCCGGTGCCCGTCGTCCTGTACAACTTCTCGGCCCTCACCGGCGTCACCCTGCCGGTCGAGGCGGTCGCCCGACTCGTCGATCACCCGAACATCGTGGGGTTGAAGGAATCGGGCCCCGACATGGGCTACGTCGGCGATCTCATCGGCGTGGCCCGGGACGGCTTCAGCGTTCTCGTCGGATCGGCGCCGACGTTCTACGCCAGCCTTGCGCTCGGCGCCAGCGGCGGCATCCTGGCCTTGGCGTGCGCGATCCCGGACGCCTGCGTTCGGATCCACGAGCACGTGGCAGCCGGCCGCCACGACGAGGCGCGCGCCCTGCAGCGGCAGGTCGTCCCGCTCGCCCGGCTGTTGACCACCAGGCACGGCATACCCGGGTTGAAGGCGGCCCTCGACGAGCTCGGCTACGCCGGCGGGCGGCCCCGGCGGCCGCTGGCGCCGGCCGCCCCCGACGCGGCGCAGGAGATCCGCCGGCAGATCGAGCAGTTCGCGGCCGCGCCGGCCGGCGCCTGAGCCGCCTGTCGGCGCCGCCCGGCGACCCGCCGATCTTCGAGGAGCTTCACGACCGTTCGGCTCTAGAGCACGCGCCGGGCGCCGATGTAGCGGCTCGTCCAGTACTGCGAGCTCAGGCGCTCGACGCGGACCTTTCCCCGGCTAGACGGCGCGTGGACGAACTGATCGGCGTCGAGGGCCAGCGCCACGTGCGACGGTCCCTCGGAGATGGTCTCGAAGAACAGCAGGTCTCCCGGTCGAACCGCGTTGCGGTCGATCCGCTTGCCGACGCGATACTGGTCGGCCGCGACCCGCGGCAGCTCCATGCCGTGGCGGCTGAAGACGTACCAGGTGAATCCGCTGCAGTCGAACCCCCGCGGCGTGCTGCCGCCCCACCGGTACGGCACGCCCAGATACTCCAGGGCGGTGGCGGTGACCGCGTCGGGCGCGGGGCGTTCTCCGGCCCCGACGACGGCCAGGTCCGGGGGCGCGAGGTGAGGTCTGGGGAACGGCTGCGGCGTCGCGCCGGGGCGTATCGCGCATCCGGCGAGAACGAGAAGCAGCGGACACCAGAGGAAACGGTGCATCGTCTTCTATTGTCGGCACCTCTTTCCGGGACGGATAGGCGCGGGGCCGTAGTTGTGCCATAACTCGTTACACGGCAAGGCTTTAGTGAAGGTTGTGCCGCTTGACACGAGATATCGGATTCAGGCACAATCGACTCTTTGGGCTGGCGAACCGGATCGGTGCGAAACCCATGGAGCACACTCTGCTGCTCAATGCGACCTACGAACCGTTGAAGGTCGTCGACTGGCGGCGGGCGATCAGGCTGTGGTGTCAGGGCAAGGTCGAGGTGCTCTCGGTCTACGACCGGGAGGTGCACTCGGTTTCGTTGACGGTGAAGCTGCCCTCCGTGATCCGGTTGCTGAACTACATCACCATCAAGCGCCACTTCAATCTGGTGCCGTTCTCGCGTGCCAACATCTATGCCCGTGACGACCACGTCTGCCAGTACTGCGGCCGGGGGTTCGCACCCGCGGAGCTCACCTTCGACCACGTCGTTCCGGTGCGCTACGGCGGGCGCAAGGACTGGGAGAACATCGTCACTTCCTGCGTGACGTGCAACCGGCGGAAGGGCGGTCGCACGCCCGCCGAGGCGGGCATGCGGGTCATCCGGCCGCCCCGGCGCCCGATGCGGCCCGCGACCGTGCGCATCGCCGTCGGCCTGCGCGACACCCCCGCGAGCTGGCGGGACTACCTCTACTGGAACGTCGAGCTGGACCCGGCGTAGGCAGTTTCGTGGCGTCGCCGCGGGTTCCCCGCCGTCCCATCCCGCCGTCGTCGATGACTCAGGCGTCCGCTACCCGAATCACGTCCGTGCATCCACCGGCGGCGGTCGCCGGGGGACGGATCGCCGTCCTTGGACCCGGCGTCGGGGGGGACGGCCGCCGCGTGCCCGGGGTGTGGATCGGCGACCGTCCCGCGCAGGTGGTTTGCGCGGGCAGGGACCGGGTCGCCTGTCTGGTTCCACCCGACGCCGGGGGCGGCTCGCAGCCTGTCCGGCTCGACACCGCGCCGGGCGAGACTGCCCGGCTGGAGGTCGGCGCGCCGGTCGCCACCGGCGTGCACCAGGTCGACAGCCCGGTCATCGACGCCGACGGGACGCTCTTCCTGACCTACAGCGGCACCCGCGGGGAGTCGGCGCCGGTGTCGGTCTTCCGGCTCCAGCGGGACGGCTTTCGCGAGCCGTTCGTGACCGGCATCACCAACCCGACCTCGCTCGCCCTCGATCCCCGGGGCCGGCTGTTCGTGTCGAGCCGCTTCGACGGCGCGGTGTTCCGGGTCGAGGCCGACGGACAGCACAAGCAACTGGCGGCGGAGCTCGGGGTGGCCTGCGGGCTGGCGTTCGACGAGGCCGGCGCGCTGTTCGTCGGCGACCGGTCCGGTACCATCTTCAAGGTCGCGCCGTCGGGCGAGGTCTCGCCGTTCGCCACCCTGCCTCCCAGCGTGGCGGCGTTCCACCTCGGCATGGCCCCCACCGGCGACCTCTACGTGACGGCGCCGACGCTGGCCACTCGCGATGCGGTGTACCGCATCGATCCGGCGGGGAGCGTCACCACCATTCACCGGGGGTTCGGCCGGCCCCAGGGACTGGCCTTCGACGCCCGGGGCGTCCTCCATGTCGTCGAGGCCCTGGCCGGGGCGAGCGGCCTCTACCGCGTTTCGGGCGTCGACGAGGCGGAGCAGGTCGTGGCGGCGCCGGGCCTGGTCGGGGTCGCCTTCGACCGGCACGGCGGCGCCGTGGTGGCGTCAGACGATCGGGTGTACCGCTTCGAGCGCCTGCCCGAGCCCGCCAGGGCGTGATAGCATCATGGGTTTGGGGCGGCGCCCGAGACGGCTGCCGAGCGCGGCTCTCCGGGCTGGGACCTGATCACGGCGATGGCTCACGATCGCATCGAGGTACGGGGAGCCCGCGTCCACAACCTGAAGAGCATCGACGTCAGTCTGCCGCGCGACCGCTTCGTCGTCGTCACCGGGCTGTCGGGGTCGGGCAAGTCGTCGCTGGCCTTCGACACCATATACGCCGAGGGGCAGCGGCGGTACGTGGAGTCGCTGTCGGCCTATGCCCGCCAGTTCCTCGAGCAGGTCGAGAAGCCCGATGTCGACCTGATCGACGGTCTGTCGCCCGCCATCTCCATCGAGCAGAAGACCACCGGCTCGAACCCCCGTTCCACCGTCGGGACCGTCACCGAGATCTACGACTACCTGCGCCTGCTGTTCGCCAACATCGGCGTGCCGCACTGTCCGCGGTGCGGCCGGCCGATCACCCGGCAGTCGGTCGACCGTATCGTCGAGATGGTGCTGGGCGGCCCGACCGACGAGCGCATCAACGTGCTGGCCCCGATCGTGCGCGGCCGCAAGGGCGAGTTCCGGAAGGACCTAGCGGCCCTTCGGGCCCGGGGGTTCGCGAAGGTGAGGGTCGATGGTCGGGTCCGTTCCCTCGAGGAGGACATCCGGCTCGAGCGCCGCCGGAACCACGACATCGCGGTCCTCGTCGACCGGCTCGTCGTTCGGGCCGGCGTGGAGCGGCGTCTGCGGAACGGCATCGAGCTGGCGCTGGGCCTCGCCGACGACATCGTGATCATCAACACCCTGGAGGGCGGCGACCGGCTTTTCTCCAGGCGGCTCGCGTGCGTGCAGTGCGGCGTGAGCGTGCCCGAGATCACGCCCCGGGTGTTCTCGTTCAACTCGCCGCAGGGCGCGTGCACGGCGTGCCAGGGCCTGGGCGCCATCGACGACTTCGACCCCGCCCGCATCGTGCCGGACGGCTCGAGGTCGCTGAGGGAGGGTGCGATCGCGCCGTGGGTCGAAGGCGACGCGAAGCTGGTCCGCGAGGCCCTCGCGGGGCTGAGCCGGCACTTCGGCATCGATCTCGATACGCCTTTCGACCGGCTGCCCCGCCGGCACCGCGACACCCTGCTGCACGGCCCCCCCCGCGCTTCCGCGGCGCCGCCCGCGGAGGGTGGACACCGGCGCGGCGGCCGGCGGCGCGAGCCGTTCGGGCGCGACTTCGAGGGGATCCTGCCGAACCTGCGCCGCCGCTACGAGACGGGAACCTGGGCCCAGCAGGAGTTGCTCGAACCGCTCCGTTCCCTGCAGGGCTGCCCCGCCTGCGAAGGCGAGCGCCTGCGGCCCGAGAGCCGATCGGTGCGGGTGAAGGGCTGCACCATCGCCGAGTACACCCGGCTGCCGCTGGCGAAGGCCGACGCGGCGCTGGCCGCCATCGAGCTGTCGGAGCGCGAGGAGCTGATTGCCGGCCGTGTGCTCCGAGAGATCCGTGACCGGTTGCGGTTCCTCACCGATGTCGGCGTCGGCTACCTGACGCTGGCGCGGAGCGCGGCCACCCTGTCGGGGGGAGAGGGGCAGCGCATCCGGCTCGCCACCCAGATCGGCGCCAACCTCACCGGTGTGCTGTACGTGCTCGACGAGCCTTCCATCGGCCTGCACCAGCGGGACAACCGCCTGCTGCTGTCGACGCTGGGGCGGCTGCGCGACCTCGGGAACACCGTGGTGGTGGTCGAGCACGACGAGGAGACCATCCGGGCCGCCGACTACGTGGTCGATCTGGGGCCGGGGGCCGGCGTTCATGGCGGAGAGGTGATGTTCCAGGGGACCCCGGCGGAGCTGACGGCGAACGGGCACCCGTCCCTGACCGGGCGCTATCTGCGGGGTGAGCTCGGCATTCCCGTCCCCCGTGCCCGCCGTCCCCGGCTCCGGGGGGAGCTCGTCATCCGGGGCGCGCGGGCGAACAACCTCAAGAACGTGGACGTGGCCATTCCCCTCGGGTTGTTCAACGTGATCACCGGGGTGAGCGGTTCCGGGAAGTCGACCCTCGTCAACGACATCCTGTACCGGGCGCTGGCCCGCGATCTGTACCGCGCCACCGCGCCGCCGGGCGCCCACCGGCGCATCGACGGCGCCGATCCGGTTGACAAGGTCATCCAGATCGACCAGACCGCCATCGGCCGGACCCCCCGATCGAACGCCGCCACCTACACCGGGCTCTTCACCCTCATCCGCGAGCTGTTCGCGATGCTCGCCGAGGCGCGGGCCCGCGGCTACCGGCCGGGGCGCTTCTCGTTCAACGTCAAGGGGGGTCGCTGCGAGGCGTGCCAGGGGGGCGGGGTCAAGGCCATCGAGATGCACTTCCTGCCCGACGTCTACGTGACGTGCGAGCAGTGCAAGGGGCGCCGCTACAACCGTGAGACGCTGGAGGTCCGGTACCGGGGGGCGTCCATCGCCGACGTCCTGGAGCTGACCGTGGATCAGGCGCTGCCCCTGCTCGAGAACGTGCCCGCCGTCGCCGCCAAGCTCCGCACGCTGCAGGACGTAGGGCTGGGCTACATCGCGCTGGGGCAGTCGGCCACGACGTTGTCCGGCGGCGAGTCTCAGCGGGTCAAGCTCGCGAAGGAGCTGTCCCGCCGGAGCACCGGCCGCACCGTCTACATCCTCGACGAGCCGACGACGGGGCTCCACTTCGAGGACACGCGAAAGCTGCTCGACGTGCTGCAGAAGCTGGTCGACCAGGGAAACACGGTCGTCGTGATCGAGCACCAGCTCGACGTCGTCAAGAGCGCCGATCACGTGATCGATCTCGGACCCGACGGCGGCGACGGCGGCGGCCGGGTGGTGGCGGCGGGGACGCCGGAGGAGGTCGCGGCCGAGCCCGGATCGGCCACCGGCCGATGCCTGGCCGAGCTGTTCGCCACCTGAGCCGGTCCGCGCATCGGGCCGCCGCGTTCGCGGGAGGGGCGGATCCGGGGCCGGCGTCGGGAACCGCCGCGCCACACGCGTGACAGATGTGTTACGGTGACAGCAGGGTCGAGTCGCGCATGAAATCGCGGAACATGCCGATAATCGGTTCGGTGCAACATCCTGGACGGCGCCCTGTCGTCGATCGGTCGCCCGCCCCGCCCCCCTGGAGGTCGCCTCTCCGTGACTGATGTTCAGCACACTGTCCGACGTTCCGTCTCCTGCACCGGAATCGGGCTGCATTCCGGCCGGAAGGTCACGTTGTCGCTGAGGCCCGCCGCGGCCGGAAGCGGCATCCGCTTCCGCCGGGCGGATCTCGACGGGGTCGAGATACCCGCGACCGTGGATAACGTCGACCGGTTGCACTATGCCACCGGGCTGTCGCGAAACGCCGAGACGGTGCGGACCGTCGAGCACCTGCTGGCGGCGCTGGTCGGTCTCGGCGTGGACAACGTGGTCGTCGACCTCGACCAGCCGGAGGTGCCGATCATGGACGGCAGCGCGGCCTCGTTCGTGTACCTGCTGCACGAGGCGGGGCTGCGGCGGCTGTCCGCGCCGCGGCGCTATCTCAAGGTGTTCCGGCCGGTGTCGCTGTCGCGCGGGGACAAGCGCATCGCCCTCTACCCGTCGGACCACTTCAAGGTGACCTACAGCATCAGCTTCGACCACCCCCTGCTCCGGCACATGACCCGCACCCTCACGGTCACCGAGACGTCGTTCGTCGACGAGATCGCGCCGGCCCGCACGTTCGGGTTTCTCAAGGAGGTCGAGACGCTGCGCCGGAAGGGCCTCGCCCTCGGAGGGTCGCTCGAGAACGCGGTGGTGCTGGGCGATACCGGGATCCTGAACAGCCGGCTGCGGTTCGAGGACGAGTTCGTCCGCCACAAGATTCTCGACGCGATCGGCGACCTCGCCCTGGTGGGCTATCCCGTCATCGGTCACCTGGTCGCCCATCGCGGCGGCCACGAGCTGCATACCGCCTTCGCGGCGAAGATTCTGGCGGCGCCCGACGCATGGCGGATCGTCGAGTCGCCGGGGCTGGAGCACGTGCCGGCCGCGGCGGTCGCCGCCGAGGCGCCCGACTTCGTCACCCGCTGACCCCCGTCCGGCTTCCGCCTTCCTTCAGGCGTTCCCGGTGACCTTCCGCATGTACGCGCCCAGGCGCTCGTTCTCGTAGGTCACGGTGTTGAGGAAGAGGCTCTCGGCGAGATAGGCGCGCCGTTCCTCGTCGGTCATCTGATCGAGCAGGTGGGCGATCTCGCGGACGGTGTCCTCGAACGTGCGATCGAGGGCGTAGCGGGTGTTCAGCTCCTTGTACAGGGTCTCGAGCATCGCCAGCAGATCACCGTCGAGCGGCAGCGCAATCCCGCTGGTCGTCGTGATACTGCGCATGTCACACCCCGAAGGCCGCGAGCGCACCGGGCTCGTCGCCGTGGATCTCGATGAAATGCTGGGCTCCGGTCATCGTCAACATCGTCTCCACGCGCTTCTGGACGCTCGCCAGCTTCAGTGTCCCGCCCGCCGCCACCGACTTCCGGTACAGGTCCATCAGGCACCCGATGGAGGCGCTGTCGACGTAGACGACCGGCGACAGGTCGATGAGGACGTTGTGGGCGCCGTCCGCGATCATCGCCATGACCGCGTCCGCGAACGTCGGCAACAGCGGGTACACCAGCCGTTCCTCGCCCACGCGGACGATGGCGACGTTGCCCTGCTGTTCGGTGGTGAGCTTCATGGGTCACTCCAGGCCGCCCGCGGCGAGGGCCCCGCGGCATTCGAGCGGCGATGCATCCCGCCTGACTGCGTTGTTCGGACGGACTGCGTAGCAGTCCGCGGTTGCCATGTCCTCAATATGCGCCCTCCTCACGCCTTGTCGGGCGGGCGCCTCACTGGTTCGCCGGCGCCCTCCGGGCGCGATGCAACGCGGGGTTCCGCCACCGGCTGCCGGCGGCCGGCCTGGGCGGTCCGCGCCTCGGCCTCGGAGATCAGGCGGCGGATCTGCCGGGCCAGCTCGTGGCGGCCGCGGTTGATCCGGGACTTCACGGTGCCCTCGGGGAGGTCGAGCGCCCGGGCGATGTCGCGGTAGGACTGCTCCTGGATGTCGCGCATGAGGACCGCGGTGCGCAGCGCATCGGGCAGCTGCTCCAGCGCCCGGTGCAGCAGCATCCGGCGGTCGCTCCGCTCCAGGGCGGTGAGGGCGTCCGGCTCGCGGCTGACGGGCGAGACGTCCTCCGCGTCCACGCTTCGGTCCACCAGCTCGCGCTCCTTCCGGACGCTTCGGTAGTGGTCGATGCACAGGTTGCGGCTGACGCTGATGAGCCACGTCTGGAAGTTGGCGCGCCGGTCGAAAGTGCCCAGGGCTCTGAAGATCTTGAGGAATATCTCCTGGGTGAGGTCCTCGGCCACGTCGTGCCGGCCCACGAACTTGTAGGCGATGTTGAAGACCCGCCGCCAGTGCAGGGTGACTATCCGATCCCAGGCGCGCTCGTCCCCCGCGAGACACCGTTCGATGAGCTCGTCGACCGATTCGGATGGTGAGGGCGCGGAGCTCGCGAGCATGGGTCGCTGGCAGGCCGGCGAAGGCGGATCGACGGAGTATAGCGACGGCGCCGGAGACGGTCAATGCGCTTCCGGGCCCGGGCCGGGCGGCGTCCGACCCCGGCGGCGGTGCGCGGCGCCGGTGCGGCCGCTGCCCCCGTGCCGTACAATGCGCCTTCGATGTCGGGTTTCGTTCGCGGCGGCGGGGGATGGGAATGCGACGGCGTGCCGTTGACCGCAGTGGCGGCGGAGGTCGGCACGCCGGTCTACGTCTACAGCGCGGCGGTCATCCGCGAGCGCGTGCGTTGTTTCCGGACCGCCTTCGATCCGTGGCCGCACGCCGTGCACTACGCGCTCAAGGCCAACTCCAACCTCGCGGTGGTCGAGGTCGTCCGGGCCGCCGGCGGCCTCGTGGACGCCAACTCGGGCGGCGAGATCGAGGTGGCCCTGCGGGCCGGCTTCGCCCCCGGGGACGTTGTCTTCACGGGCGTGGGGAAGACCCCGGCGGAGATCGACCGGGCGGTCGAGCTGGGGGTCAAGGCGATCAACGCCGAATCGGCGGGCGAGCTGGAGCGGATATCGTGCGCGGCACGACGGCGCGGCACGACGGCCCGCGTCGCCCTCCGTGTCAATCCGGACATCGCCGCCGACAGCCATCCCCACATCTCGACCGGCCTGAGCCGTCACAAGTTCGGAGTCGCGATCGGCGATGCGCGGGCGATCGTGCGCGATGCCTCGGGCCGCTCGGGACTGCGCTTCACCGGGCTCCACATCCACGTGGGCTCCCAGATGCTCGGGCTGGGCCCGTTGCGGCGTGCGGCGGCCGCGGTGGTCGCCCTGGCGCAGCAGCTGGCCGACGACGGCGTGAAGCTGGAGCACCTCGATCTCGGCGGCGGACTGGGCATCGCCTACGACGAGGCGGGCGGCGAGCCGCCGCCGGTCGACGCCTACGCGGCGGCGCTCGTCGAGGCGGCGCGACCGACGGGGCTGACCTTGATCGTCGAGCCGGGCCGCGCGGTCGTCGGCCCCGCGGGGGTCCTGCTGGCGTCGGTGGTCGACGTGAAGCCGCGGGTTGACGGCACCTGGTTCGTCGTGCTCGACGCCGGCATGAGCGAGCTGATGCGGCCGGCCCTCTACGGGGCGTATCACCGGATCGCCCTCGTGGAGGAGCGCGAGGACGACGTGGTGACCTGCGACGTCGTGGGTCCGATCTGCGAATCGTCGGATGTCTTCGGGGTCGAGCGGCGGCTGCCG
Organism: Vicinamibacterales bacterium; assembly: GCA_965207615.1. GTDB lineage: Bacteria > Acidobacteriota > Vicinamibacteria > Vicinamibacterales > UBA8438 > JAJEEA01. Next base: position 2,444,143 of record CBDBMZ010000003.1, on the reverse strand, counting down.
TTGCCCGCGGTGGGCGAGCTGGTCGCGGTGTTCGACGCCGGAGCCTATGGATCCGCCATGGCGTCCAACTACAATCGGCACCCGTTGCCGGCCGAGGTCATGGTCGACGCATCGGCCTGGCGGATCGTGCGCCGCCGGCAGACGATGGACGAGCAGCTCGCGGGAGAGGTTGCCGCGTCCGCGTCGCGGGAGTCCGCGCCGTAGAACGGCGCGGACTCCCGTCGCGTTGTTCGTCGGTTGCATATGCCCGCTATGCGGCCTCCTTCACGCTTGTCAGGCGGGCGCATCGGCGGTTTGCTGGCGCCCTCCGGGCGCAATGCAACGCGGGGTTCCACCACAGGCTGCCAGGAGATGTGCCGATGTTGATTGCGCTGGAGGGACTCGATCAGGCGGGCAAGGAGACGCAGGGGCAGCTCCTGCGCGACGGGCTGCGGGCCGAGGGCCGGCGGGCGCGGCTCGAGTCCTTCCCCGACTACGGCACCTCCATCGGTGAGGAGATCGCCCGGGCGCTGCAGGGGGAGCGCGACTACGGTCCCGACGTCATGCAACTCCTCTACGTCGCCAACCGCCACGAGCGCAAGGCGGACCTGCTGCGCTGGCTCGAGGCGGGGATCATCGTCATCTGCGACCGGTACGTCGCCTCCAGCGTGGCCTACGGCGAAGCGCAGGACCTGGACGTCGAGTGGCTGGACCAGATGCAGCGGTTTCTCCCGCCCCCCGACGTGACGTTCCTCCTCGACATCCCCCCCGAGCTCGCCGCGACCCGGAAGTCGATCGGGCTCGACCGCTACGAACGCGACCTCGCGCTCCTCGCCCGGGTCCGGGCCAGCTATTTGCGCCAGGCGGAGCAGGACGGCTGGATCCGGGTGGACGGCAGCCGCGCCAGGGCCGAGGTCGCGGACGAGATCATGGCCGAGCTCGGTGGTCGGCTCGCGCCAGCGTGAGCGCCCGCACCTCGCGGGCCCCGGCGCGCCGCAACACGCGGGCGCAGGCATCCAGCGTCGCCCCGGTGGTGGTGACGTCGTCGACGAGCAGCACGCATGCTCCCTCGACGGCCGCCCCGCCCGACCGGACTCCGAAGCGCCGGGCCGGGGCGAAGGCCCCCCGCACGTTGACGCGCCGTCGGCTCGCGGGGAGCTCCGTCTGCGGTGGGGTGGCCCGGATGCGCCGCAGGGCGCCGACGACCGGGAGGCCGAGCTGGACGGCGAGCTCGGCCGCCTGATTGAAGCCCCGCGTCCGTTGCCGCCGCGGGTGCAGCGGGACCGCCACCGCGCAGTCGACGCCGCCCAGTATTCCCGCCCCGGACTCCCGCATCAGCCCACCCAGACGAGGCGCGAGGGCATGGCGCTGCTCGTACTTGAGGACGTGCACGAGGCGGCGGAGGGTGCCTTCGTAGGGCCCGGCCGCTCGTCGACGGGTTATCAGCGCATGCGGCTGCCGGCAGCGGTGGCAGCGCCCGGGCGGTGAGGCCGCCGACGGCCCGACGGGCAGCGGATCGCCGCAGCGTTCGCAGACCGGAGGAGTGATGCGGGGCACGGCCCGCCAGCACGCCGCGCAGACCGGCCCTCGGGTGGGCGCGTCGAGCACGGCCCCGCACGCCGCGCAGTCCGGGGCCAGGAGCACCGCGAGCAGCGCGTCCAGGCCCGGCCGCCCCGCCTCCGCCAGGCGGCGCGCGATCCGCGCCGCGCCCCGGGCGACCCCGGTGCGGGGCACCCGTCCCGCCGGCGCGCGGCTACATCTCCCGGCGGACGGCGTTGCCCCAGAGCCGCTCGAGCGCGTAGAAGCGTCGGGTGTCCGGTGTGAACACATGGACGATGAAGTCGAAGCAGTCGATCAGCACCCAGTTGGCTTCCGCATAGCCCTCGACGTTCGACGGCCGCAGGCCGAGCGCCTTGAGACTGGCGAGTATGCCGTCGACTATCGCGGTGACCTGACGCGGGCTGTGGCCCGAGCAGATCAGGAAATGGTCGGTGAAGGCGTCGGACTCGCGCAGGTCGAGGACCAGCAGATCGTCCGCCTTCCGGTCTCGCGCCGCTTCGACCGCATCGAGCAGCGGTTCCGGCAGCGATTCCGTCGCCGTCCCGGGGGAGGCGGCCTCGTGGTCAGTCATGCAACTCTCTTGCCAGCGGGTCGCGCAGGTAGAGCCGCCGGCGGTCGATGTACGCGGCCACCGCCGCGGGCACTCGTTCCTCGAGCGGGCATCCGTTCGCCAGGCGCGTGCGGATGTCGCTCGACGAGATGTCCGGCGTGTCACCGTCGATCAGGAACACGAGCGGCGTGCGGAGGGTCCCTTCGGCTTGCGGGCTCGTGTCGCTCGTGACCACGCGCAGGCGCGGCCGCAGGGCCGGGAGGGCATCGGCGAGCGAGTCCACCGGGTAGCCCGGGCGGGAGACCACCACGAAGTGGGCGGCGTCGAGCACGCGCGGATAGTCGTGCCAGCCGGCGATGTCGGCGAAGGCGTCGGCCCCGACGATGAAGTACAGGGACGCGCAGGCATGCCCCCGCTCGTGGAGCCGGCGCAGGGTCGTCGCGGTGTAGGAGGGCCCGTCGGCCGTCAGCTCCAGGTCGCACGGTTCCAGGGACGGGTCGTCCTGTGAGGCGAGGGCCACCATGGCCAGCCGGTCGGCGTCGCTGGCCCGGGCGGGTTGCTTCCGATGGGGCGAGAGCCGGGAGGGCAGCATGAGCACGCGATCGAGTCGCAGGCGCCGCCGCGCCACCGCCGCGGTGGCGAGGTGACCGCGGTGGACGGGGTCGAATCGTCCTCCCAGGATGCCGGTGCGCCGGGCTGTCGTGCTCATTCGGGCTCAGCCCGCCCATCGCCGCCTGACGGGTCTGCTTGGTGCCCGACCAACTCTCCAGGAGCCCGCCCCGCGCTACCGCGCGGGCTCCCGGACGCGGCTTCGATAGCGCCGTCCGAGTCGCGGAAGCGCGCCCAGACGGCCTCGAGAAGACCGGCGACCCCCTCTCCGGTGACCCCCGAGATCGCGTGGAAGTCGATTCCACGGCGTCGCGCGTGGGCGCGGAGACGTTCCAGCCGGTCCGGTTCGTCGAGCGCGTCGACCTTGTTCGCCACGACGACCTGTGGCTTGTCGGACAGTCGTTCGCGAATCCCGTCGCCGACACCGTCCTCCCGGAAGGAGGCCAGCTCGCGGCGGACGACCTCGAAGTCCTCGCACGGGTCCCGTCCGCTGAGCGACGAGACGTCGACCAGGTGCACGAGGACGCGGGTGCGCTCGAGGTGCGCCAGGAATCGGTGCCCGAGGCCGTGCCCGGCGTGGGCGCCCGCGATCAGGCCGGGGACGTCGGCGACCACGAAGCTCCGGTCGTCGCCGAGGTCGACCACGCCGAGGTTGGGGCTCAGGGTGGTGAAGGGATAGTCGGCGATCTTCGGCCGCGCGGCGGAGATGCGGGCGATGAGCGTCGACTTCCCGGCGTTCGGGAAACCGACCAGTCCCACGTCCGCGAGAAGCTTGAGCTGGAGCCGCAGGTGCCGCTGCTCTCCCGGCCGGCCGGGCTCGGTGCGCCGAGGGGCCTGATTGGTCGCGCTGACGAAGCGCCGGTTGCCGCGGCCCCCGCGCCCTCCCCGGGCGACGATCACGCGCTGCCCCGGCTCGACGAGGTCCGCCAACTCCGCGAGCGCGTCGTCACGGTGCTCGAAGGCGACGGTACCCGCCGGAACCTCGAGCTGGAGATCCCGGCCGTTGCGGCCCGTACGGGTCGAGCCGCTGCCGTGGGCGCCGCGCTGCGCCGAGTAGGTCGGATGGAAACGGAAGTTGACGAGCGTGTTCAGGTGGGGGCTGGCGACCAGGTAGACCGAGCCGCCGTCGCCGCCGTCACCGCCGTCGGGCCCTCCCCGGGGCGCCGACTTCTCGCGACGAAAGCTCAGGCACCCGTGGCCGCCGTCACCGGCGGTCACGTGGATGTCGACCTCGTCGACGAACATGCTTGAAGGAGTTCGGATGGAGTCCGCGCCGTTCTACGACGGCGCAGGCTCCTACGACTCGATGGGCAACACGCTGATGGCCCGTCCGCGGCCGCCGTGGTCTTCGAATCGTACACGGCCGGCGATCTTGGCGAAGAGCGTGTCGTCCTTGCCGATGCCGACGTTGAGGCCCGGGCGGAACCGCTGTCCGCGTTGCCGCACCAGGATCGAGCCGCCGGTGACGATGTTGCCGTCGAAGCGCTTCACTCCCAGACGCTGAGCATTGCTGTCACGGCCGTTTCGCGAGCTGCCTTGTCCCTTCTTGTGCGCCATGACTGCCTCAGTCGGATTGGGAGATGTCGCTGATGCGGACCCTGGTGAGATCGGCGCGATGCCCGCGAGTGCGCCGCATTCCTTTGCGCCGCTTGTGCCTGAACACCCGGATCTTGGACCCGCGGTCGTGGGAATCGACGAACCCGGTGACGGTCGCTCCGGGAACGGTGGGGTTGCCGGCGGCGACCGAGCCGTCGTCCCGGCCGACCAGCAGCACCTGGTCGAACGTGACCGTCTCCCCGGGCTCCCTGCCGATCCGGTCGATATCGAGAACCTGCCCCGGCTCCACCCTGTACTGATGCCCGGAGGCTTGAATGATGGCGTACACGCGCTTGGCCCTTTCGTTCGTATGCGGGAGGCGCTCGGACGCCTCACGCCAGCGATCCAGGGTACTCGCGACCGGCGCGCCTGTAAAGCTGCCCGATTCTGGCCCGTTGCCCTGGCGCTTGCCGCGTCGGCGAACTCCCTACGCGATCACGGGTCGTGCCGCGTCCGAGCCCGCCGCGCCGGAGTTTCGCGCGAGCGAAACTCCCAACGCGACCGCAGGTCGCGCCGCCTCAGCGGAGGAGCGTGCGGGTTCCCCGTACGCTCTGGGTGCTGAACGCGCCGAGCACGGACGGCAGCAGGCGGTCCATCAACTCGAAGTAGGACGACAGGGCGGGCGTGTTCTGCGACGCGTCGTAGAGGATCTCCTCGCGGTGGCGCTCGGTGTAGAGGGTCGTTCCGTTGGAGCCGTCGATGAAGATGAACTTCGGGCTCAGGACGAAGCCGCGGCGGTCGCGATAGGTGCGCACGGGCACGGTGCGGCGGCGCCCGAACGAGTCGTAGACCTCTCGCTGGCTCGTCACCATGCCCGAACGGGCGTGCGGAGAGAAGTAGACGGTGCCGGTCAGGATGAGCGGATCCTGGTACTCCTCGCCGAGGTCGCGCCAGAACCCGATGTTGGCGAAGATCGTCTCGTAGCTCTCCAGCTCCTCTTCGCTCATCGAGTCGTCGTCTTCGATGGGCTCGACATCGCCGGACCCGTCGGCCGGCTCGAACCCGCCGGGGACGGAGTCGTCGCGCGGTTCCGGCCCGCCCCCCTGCTCGGCCGCGATCTCGAGCAGCGGCAGGACGTCGGCGTCGACGACCTGCAGTTCCGAGTTGCGGCGGAGCTGGCTGCGGAGCAGCCGGGCCGTCTCGAGGTTGGCGTCGACATCGTCCGAGCCGCCGGAGACGAAGCCGGCGATCAGCACCCGCTGGAACCTCGAGATGTCCAGCTTCGGCGTCAGCGGCGTCTCGATGGCGACGTCGTAGAACGAGGTGCACCCGGCGAGCAGCCCGACACAACCGAGACTAGCGAGAGCTTTGGCTGACACGGTCACTCACTTCCAGGAAGAGGTCGTAGTTCTGCTCGATGGCCAGGTTGTCGGGAGCGAGGTCGAGGGCGGTCTCGTACGCCTCGCGCGCCTGGTCCAGGAGCCCCTGCTGCTCGAAGGCGATGGCCAGGTTGTTCCAGGCCTGGGCGTAGGTCGGATCGATGTCGATGGCGCGTTCCCAACGGAAGATGGCCTCGTTCCAGAGCCCGCGCCTGGCCACCTCGATGCCGAAGTCGACCTGCGCCTGCGCCTCCGACCGATCCTGGGCGCGGGGCACGGTTGCGCCGCAGGCGATGACGAGGGTCAGTACGGCAAGTGTCGTTCGCATCCGCTCGAATCCACTATAGCCAGTCGTCCGTCGTCGGCGCAAGCCTGAGCGGGCGGGAAGCTCGAAACGCGGGGGGGAGCCCCGCGGCAAGGCGGCCCCGCGGTATACTGCGGAGCAGGTCGGGCACGCCGGTTGCGCGCTGAGCGCGGTCGGGGTGCCGTTCGCCGGGCGGATCCGTCCGGGGCGTCTCCTCAAGCTCAACGCTGCTTCATCCGCGGCGCCGTCGTGCGATTCCCTGAGGGGTCGTTCGCGGCGGGTCCGCTGGGCCCGCGGTGCCGCGGGTTCGGGAGACGAGGACGATGACGCTCGACGACTGGGTCGCCCTGGCCATGCTCTGGTGGCGTGGCCGCGGTCGTCGCGCCATCGCGAGCTGGCTCGCGGACCCGCATGGCGCAGCCCGGCTGGGACGCGAGCCCGGTGCCGCGCTCCCCGCCGTCGTCGCGGGAATCGCTTCCCATCTGGCGGGCCCGGAGCGGTTGGCGGCGGCGCGGGACCGGGCCGAAGCCGCGATGGCGGTGGCGACGGCCCTGAGCATCGAGGCCGTTCCCTGGTCGGACTCGCGGTATCCGGCGCTGCTGGCCGCGATCGCGGATCCGCCCCCGGTCCTGTGGCTCCGCGGCGACGTGACCGCCCTGAACGGACCGGTGGTCGCGGTCGTCGGCTCCCGCGCCGGCACGGCCTATGCCTGCGGGGTCGGCCGCAACCTCGGCGCCGATCTGGCGTCGAGGGGCCTCGCCGTCGTCAGCGGGCTGGCGCGGGGGGTCGATTCCGCCGCGCACCGGGGCGTTCTCGCGGCGGGTGGGCGGACGATCGCGGTGCTGGGGTCCGGCGTCGACGTCGTGTATCCGCCCGAGCACGAAAGCCTCGCGGGCGAGATCTCCCGGCGCGGGGTGCTCGTGAGCGAGCTCCCGCCGGGGACCACCCCGCGTCCGGCCTACTTTCCGTTGCGCAACCGCCTCATCAGCGGCCTGTCCCGGGCGGTGGTCGTGGTGGAGGCCTCCGAGCGCAGCGGATCGCTGATCACCGCCCGGCTCGCTCTCGAGCAGGGACGCGACGTGATGGCGGTACCCGGGAACGTACTGACGGGCCGGAACCGCGGGGCCCACGCCCTGCTCAAGGACGGCGCCCGGCTCGTCGAGACCGCGGACGACGTCGTCGAGGAGCTGGGCCTGTGGGTGGGCGGCGCATCGGGAGAGGGCGGTGCGGCAGAACCTCCGGGCGCGGACGGATCGCGGGACGCGCTCGACCCCGTCCTGCGCCACATGGACGCTGGCGAGGTCTACGGCATCGACGACCTTGCCGCCCGAAGCGGTCTCGGCAGCGCGGCGCTGCTCGCGCGGCTCACCGACCTGGAGCTCCGGGGGCGGATCGCCCGCGCCGGCGCCGGCCAGTTCGTGCGGGCCGGGATGGTAACTTAGAATCCGTTCGCTCCAGAGAGTTCTGGAGGGGCCGGCTGCGCGCCGAGCGCGGCCGCAGGCAACGGAGAGCCGGGCAGTAGCGGGGGCGCCGCGGCGAGAACGCGGGCGCCGCGGGGACGGCGGCGGATGCGCCGCTCTCGACAGTCCGCGTTGCAGTCGCGTTACAGTAGAGCCATGGCACGATCCCTGGTCATCGTCGAGTCGCCGGCCAAGGCCCGGACCATCAACCGCTATCTGGGCCCCGAGTACCTCGTCAAGTCGAGCGTGGGGCACATCAGGGATCTTCCGGTCGGCGGCAAGGGCGGCGCCCGCGAGCGGCGTCCTGCGCCGGGCGGCCGGAAGACGGGGACGCGGAAGAGTCCGACCGAGCGCCGGCGGCAGGCGCGGCGCCAGCTCGTGCGCCGGATGGGCGTCGATCCGGACAACCGCTGGCGCGCCACCTACGAGGTCCTGCCGGGCAAGGAGAAGGTCGTCGGCGAGCTCAAGCGGCTGGCCGGCAAGACAGACCCCGTCTATCTCGCCACCGACCTCGACCGCGAAGGGGAGGCGATCGCCTGGCACCTCCAGCAGGAGATGGGCGGCGACCCCGCCCGCTTCCGGCGGGTGGTCTTCAACGAGATCACCAGCAACGCCGTCCGCGAGGCGTTCGCGCACCCCAAGGCGATCGACGAGAACCGGGTCAACGCGCAACAGGCGCGGCGGTTTCTCGACCGCGTGGTCGGCTTCGAGGTCTCCCCGCTGCTCTGGGCGAAGGTCGCCCGCGGCCTGTCGGCGGGCCGCGTGCAGTCGGTGGCGGTGCGGCTCGTGGTGGAGCGCGAGCGCGAGATCCGCGCCTTCGAGCCCGAGGAGTACTGGGAGGTCTTCGCCGACCTGACGCGTGCGGGAGGCGGGGACCCCTGCCGCTTCCAGGTCGTCAAGGCCGACGGCCGGGCCTTCCGGCCGCGGAACCGGCAGGAGGCGGACGACGCCCTCGCTCGTCTCGGTCCCTTGGCGTTCACCGTCGCGGGGGTGGAGAACAAGCCGACGACGGCCCGGCCGGCCGCGCCGTTCATCACCTCGACCTTGCAGCAGGCCGCCTCGGCCCGTCTCGGCTTCGGGGTGCGGAAGACGATGACGCTGGCCCAGCGTCTGTACGAGGCCGGCCACATCACCTACATGCGCACCGACGCCACGACCCTGTCGCGCGAGGCGGTGACCGGCGTGCGCGGGTACATCGACGCGACCTACGGTCCGAAGTACCTGCCGGCGCGGCCGAACGTCTACGCCAGCAAGGCGGGCGCCCAGGAGGCGCACGAGGCGATCCGACCGACGGACGTGGCGGTGCTGCCGGAGGCGCTGGCCGGCGCCGACGCCGACGGCCGTCGCCTCTACAACCTGATCCGGCGTCAGTTCATCGCCTGCCAGATGACCCCGGCGCAGTACCTGAGCACCACGGTGACGGTCGAGGCGGGTCCGTTCGAGCTGCGCGTCCGGGGCCGCGTGCTCCGTTTCGACGGGTTCACCCGGGTGCTGCCCCCGGCGTCCCGCAAGGGCGACCTCGCCGAGGTACCGGCCTACGCGGCGGGCGAGAGGCTCGACTGCGCCAGGCTCGAGCCCGTGCAGCACTTCACCAAGCCCCCGGCCCGCTACAGCGAGGCCAGCCTCGTGCGGGAGCTGGAGAAGCGCGGCATCGGACGGCCGTCGACCTACGCCGCGATCATCTCCACCATCCAGGAACGCGGCTACGTGTCGTTGAAGAAGCGCCGGTTCTACGCGGAGAAGATCGGCGAGCTCGTGACCGACCGCCTCGTCGAGAGCTTCGCCGACCTTCTCGACTACTCGTTCACCGCGGGCATGGAGCAGGACCTCGACCAGATCGCGTCCGGCGACCGCGAGTGGCTCGGCGTGCTCGACACGTTCTACCGCGACTTCTCCGGCAAGCTGGAGGCGGCGGCCCGGCCCGACGGCATGCGGCCCAACACGCCGACGGAGACGGCGATAGCCTGCGCCGCCTGCGGCCGCCCCATGCAGATTCGGTCGGCGAGCACCGGCGTGTTTCTGGGTTGCTCGGGATACGGGTTGCCGCCCAAGGAGCGCTGCAAGCAGACGATGGACCTCACGCCGGCCGACGAGGCGGCCGACGCCGACCGGGACGACGAGGGCGAGAGCCGGCTGCTGCGGGCCAAGCGCCGCTGCCCGAGGTGCGGGACGGGAATGGACAGTTACGTCGTCGACGCCCGGCGCAAGCTGCACGTATGCGGCAAGAACCCCTACTGCGCCGGCCACGAGATCGAGGAGGGGACGTTCAGCGCCGGCGCGGCGCCCGAGCGGACCATCGAGTGCGACCGTTGCGGGGCCGAGATGCCCCTGCGGTCGGGACGGTTCGGCAAGTTCTTCGGCTGCTCGAACCGCGAGTGCGGGAACACGCGCAAGCTGCTCCGCAACGGCGAGCCGGCGCCGCCGAAGGCCGATCCGGTGCCGATGCCCGAGCTGCGGTGCGAGACGGTGGACGACCACTACGTGTTGCGCGACGGCGCCGCCGGCCTGTTCCTCGCCGCGAGCGGCTTTCCGCGCCACCGGGAGACGCGCGCCCCCAAGGTGTCGGAGCTCCGGCCCCACGCGGACGAGCTCGACCCCAAGTTCCGCTACCTGCTCGACGCGCCGGTCGCGGACGCCGAAGGGCGGCCCGCCGTCATCCGGTTCTCGCGGAAGGCAGGCGAGCAGTACGTGACCTCGGAGGAGGGCGGGCGAGCCACCCGGTGGCGCGCCGTCTACCGTGACGGCCGCTGGGTCGAGGAGCAGCCGGCCGCGAAACCGGAGGCGAAGGCGGGTGCCAAGGGCCGTCCGAAGCGGCCGGGCGGGCGCACGCGCCGACGGGTCGCCTAGTGGACCAACGCGCCATGTCCTCGGATTCTTGGAGTCGCGCGTGATCCACATCATCGGCGGGGGGCTCGCGGGCAGCGAGGCGGCGTGGCAGGCGTCGCGGCAGGGTGTCCCCGTCACCCTCTACGAGATGCGGCCGGTGCGGCCGACCGCGGTCCATCACACCGACCGGCTGGCCGAGCTCGTATGCAGCAACTCGTTCCGCGCCGACCAGGTCGAGAACGCGGTGGGGCTGCTCAAGGAGGAGATGCGGCGGCTCGGGTCGCTGGTGATCCGAGTGGCCGATGAGACCCGCGTGCCCGCAGGCGGCGCCCTCGCGGTCGATCGGGCCCGGTTCGCGGAGGGCATCACCGCCGCCCTCGAGCAGGAACCGCTGGTGACCATCCGGCGAGAGGAGGTGCGGGACCTGTCCCGCACCGGCAACCCCGACGAGCCGGTCGTCGTCGCCACCGGCCCGCTGACCTCGCCGGACCTGTCCGCCGCCGTCGCCGCCCTGGTGGGCCGGGACCATCTCTATTTCTACGACGCGATCAGTCCGATAGTCCTGGCCGAGTCGATCGACCGGAGCGTCGCGTTCCGGGCGTCGCGCTGGGGGCGCGACTCGCCGGCCGTCGTGGCCGCGCCCGGCGCGGACGACGCCGCTGCCCCGGAAGGTCCTGCCGCGAAAGGCGCTGCCGTCGCGGGCGGCAACGACGGCCCGCCCGGCTCCGCCGTCACGGACGGCGCCGCCTGCGGCGACGACGGACAGGGCGACTACCTGAACTGCCCGATGACGGAGGCGGAGTACCGTGACTTCCACCGGGCCGTGTGCGGGGCCGAGCTCGCGGCCCTGCACGCCATCGACCAGGGACGCTTCTTCGAGGGATGCCTGCCGATCGAGGTGATGGCGCGGCGCGGCGAGGACACGCTGCGGTTCGGCCCCATGAAGCCGGTGGGCCTCACCGACCCCCGGACCCGCCGGCGGCCGTACGCGGTGGTGCAGTTGCGACAGGACACCCTGGCCGGAGACCACTACAGCCTCGTGGGGTTCCAGACCCAGCTCAAGTGGGGCGAGCAGAAGCGGATCTTCCGCACGATTCCCGGCCTCGAGCAGGCCGAGTTCGTCCGCTTCGGCATGATCCACCGCAACACCTACATCAACGGACCGGCCGCCCTGCTGCCGACGTGGCAGTCGCGGCATCGGCCGGGTCTCTTCTTCGCGGGCCAGATCTCGGGGGTCGAGGGGTACGTGGAGTCCGCCGCGAGCGGATTGGTCGCCGGTCTCAACGCGGCCGCCCTTGCGCGGGGCCGGGTGCCCGACGCGCCGCCCAGAACCACCGCGATCGGAGCATTGGGCCACTATGTGTCGAACGCCGACCGGATCGACTACCAGCCCTCGAACATCGCGTTCGGGCTGATTCCGGTGACCGGCGACGTCCCTCGCCGCCGTCGCGAACGCCGGCGCGCGGTGGCCGCGCGCGCGCTCGCGCAGATCGCGGAATGGCAGGCGGCCCGAGAGGGCCCGGGTGGCGCGAATGAGGACGCATCTGCGGCAGTTCCTGGACTACCTGCGGTTCAACCGCAACCTGTCGGCGCGGACCGTCCGCGCGTATGAGAGCGACCTGAACCAGTACCTCGAATTCCTGGAGCGGCACCTCGACCGCCCCGCGGACCGCATCGCCCCCGCCGAGGTCGACTATCCGGCGGTGCGCGCGTTCATGCGCGAGCAGTACGACCGCGGGCAGGCGCGCGCGTCGGCGGCGCGGCGTCTCGCCGCGATCCGCTCGTTCGGCCGCTACCTGCGGCGCGAGGAGCACGTCGAGCGCGACCCCGGCGCGCTGATGGCGGCTCCCAAGCAGGAGCGCAAGCTGCCGGCGCGCCTCGAGGAGCGCGAGATGGCGCGGATGCTCGAGGCGCCCGACGGCTCGACCCCGCTCGGGCGCCGCGACCGCGCCATCCTCGAGCTCTTCTACGCCTCGGGCCTTCGCCTCGCCGAGCTCGTGGGGCTGGGCCTCGAGGACGTCGACCTCGGCAACCGGCTCGTCCGCGTGCTGGGCAAGGGCGGCAAGGAGCGCATCGTGCCGTTCACCCGCGCCGCCGCCGCCGCCCTGCGGGCCTGGCTCCCCGACCGCGGGTCCCTCGCGCGCCCGGGCGGCGGGGCGGCCCCGGCTTCCGGGCGGCGGGGGCGCGCCGCGGCGGAGCCCCTGTTCGTGAACTACCGGGGCGGGCGCCTCTCCGCCCGCAGCGTCGACCGCCTCGTGCGGCGCTACGCGGCGGCGACCAGCACCCGCTACGGCATCAGCCCGCACGCCCTCCGGCACTCGTTCGCCACCCATCTCCTCGAGCGGGGCGCCGACCTGCGCGCGATCCAGGAGATGCTCGGCCACGCGCGCATCAGCACCACCCAGCGCTACACCCACGTCAGCGCGGCGCAGCTCCTGTCGGTCTACAAGAAGACCCACCCGAAGGCGTAGAGTCGGGTTCCCACCGTTCCCCCTGGGCACGAACTGCGCGTGTACTCGTGGACGAGCTGCGGCCGGGACATCCGTTGCGGAGCAGCCAGAGCAATCCGGGAGCACTTCCGGAACGCGTGGACGGCACTCGACCGGAAGCAGATGGGCTGGTCACCTTCGAGCTCCCTACGCACCGACCGGGCCGACGGGAAGCGTCGAGACGTCCGTCCGCCGCGGCCGCGGTGGCGCCACACGGCGTTCGCTACCGGTCCGCCGCGTGGTCGACGGCACGGCTGACGAGCTCGCGGAACTCGCGGGTCGGGTTGCCGCCGCCGGGGCTCTGGGTGAGGACCATGCCGATGATCTCGCGGGCGGGGTCGACCCAGCCCATGGTGCCGTCGGAGCCGGCGTGCGAGTACGCGCCGTCGGGCGTGATCTGCCAGCCGAGGCCGTAAGAGGTGCGCTCGCCGCTGGCGATGTAGCCGCGGGTCGCGGCCGCCACCGAGTCCTCGGAGAGGATCTGCGCGTCGGCGTACCGCCCGCGGTTCAGGAACATCTGCAGGAACCGCGCATAGTCGGGGGCGGTGGAGATCATCCCGCCGGAGGCGCGGACGACGGGGAAGTCGGGCGGGTCGCCGGGGGTGAAGCCCTGGCGGAAGCCGATGCCGCCGTCGTCCCCGCGACGGCCGCGGTAGACGGTGGCCATGCGGTGCAGCTTGGTAGCGTCCTCGTGGTTCAGGGTGTCGGTCATGCCCAGCGGCTCGTAGATGCGGGTGCGCAGGAAGTCCTCGAGGGGCATGCCCGACGCGGCCTCGATGATGGCGCCGACAGTGTTGTAGCCGGCGTTGTTGTAGCTGTAGGACGTGCCGGGCTCCACCGCGGGCCCCTCGGCGCCGAACCTGGCGACGGCGCCCGGCAGCGTGGGGGGCTCGTTGGGCTCGAACGGATAGAAGATGGGACGGATTCGCAGGCCCGAGGCGTGGCTCAGGAGCTGGCGGATGGTGATGTCGCGCGACCGGACGTTGTCGAACGACTCAAGATGCTCGGCGGCGCGGTCGTCGAGCGAGAGCCGGCCGTCCTCCTGGAGGATGAGCACCGCGGCGCCGATGACGGGCTTGGTGTTCGAAGCCATGCGGAACAGCGTGTCGGACTCCATCGGCAGCCGGTACGCTTCGTGCCGCCAGCCGACGGCCTCGTGCAGGACGACGACGCCGCGGCGCGCCACCATCAGCACCGCCCCCTTCAGGTCTCCGCGGTCCACCGCGTCGCGGTAGAGCCGGGCCGCCTCGTCGAGCAGGTCGGCGTCCATGCCGACGGACGCGGCCGAGCCGTGGGCGAGGGTGGTCGCGGGCTGCGCGAGCCCCGGGGCCGCGCGGAGCGCGAGCACGCAGGCGATGGCGGCGATGGTCGTCACGCGGCGGATCGGTGGTTTCATGGCCGGTTCCTTCGGTTCGGCGAGCCGCGACATCTTCGTGGGAGGCTCGGTGGAGAAGAGTTCCGGTCAGCTCGTGCGATTCGTTTGACGCGGGAGGACGGTGTCGGCCAGACGGGCCGTGATGAATGCCTGCCGAGTCACCCCGAGCCTTTCGGCCTCCCGGTCGATCTCGTCCAGCAGATCGACGGGAAGGTCCACGCTGACAGGGCGCGTCTCTCGGCCGGGTCGCCTCCCGCTCTCGATGTCCAGGTGCGGCGTCATGTCGGCGCCGGCGTCGTGGAGCGCATCGAGGCGATCCGCGCTGAGTGCGTCAACGTCGCTCATAACGTGCTCGTTCCTCGGTTCGTGCACGTCGGACCGAGATTATGCGGACTTGCCCCCGGCGATGGGTGACGAACGCCGACCACAACATGTCCCCGATGCGGCCGATGACCTGCCAGCGGGGCTCGTCGGTGCTGCGCGCGGCAATCTCGAGACGATCCGGGTCGTTCCACAGGGCTTGGGCGTCGATGAAGTCGATTCCGTGCTTGAGCCTGTTGGTCGACGATTTCGTTACGTCGAACTCGAACCTCATCCAATGAAGCCATTGTATACGTGGTCGAGGGCGTCGCCGTCTCGACCCCATCGCGGCCGGTCTCCGGGCGGCCCGTCGCCCGCCGTCAGGCCGGGCCTGGGTCGCCGTCGATGTGCTGCAGCGCCTCCCACTGCCCCATGAGGTCGCCGACCTCCCACATCAGGTTCTGGTGCTCGTCGACCACCGGCTGGGCGGCGGCGCGGTCTTCGTAGAACCCGGGGGAGGCCATCGTGGCCTCGATCTCCTTGATCTTGCCCTCGCGCTCGGCGATGCGCCGCTCGAGCTCGCCGATGCGCTTCTCCCGCGCCGCCTGCGCCCGCTTGACGCGACGATCGGCCTGGGCGCGCTGCCGGCGTTCCTCCCGGCCCTGCCGCCCTGTCTCCCGCGCTGCGCGTTTCTCGGCCGGCGTGCGCCCGGCGCCGTCGGCGGGCGCGGCGGTGGGTCGCCGGCCGGCGGCGGCCGGCGGCGGCCCGGCCTCCTCGCGGTGGGCCTTGCTCCATCGGAACTCCTCGTAGGTGCCCGGATAGCGCACGGCGGAGCCGTGGCCGACCTCGATGACGGTGGTGGCGAGCCTGTCCACGAAGTAGCGGTCGTGGGAGACGAAGAGGAGGGTGCCGTCGAAGTCGGTCAGGGCGTCGAGGAGGACGTTGGTCGAGTCGATGTCGAGGTGATTCGTGGGCTCGTCGAGGAGCAGCGTGTTGGCGGGGCACAGGAGCATGCGCGCCACCGCGAGCCGGGTGCGCTCGCCGCCCGAGAGCACCCGCACCGGCTTGGTCACGTCGTCGCCCGAGAACAGGAACCCGCCGAGGATGTTGCGGATGGCCGGGAGCATCTCGACCGACGACGCGGCGCCGAGGGTGTCGTAGACGGTCAGCTTCGGGTCGAGCCGGGCGGCCTCGTCCTGCGCGAAGTACTGCGCCACGAGGTTGTGGCCCTCGACCCGCGCCCCCCGGTCGGGTGGCTCGGCGGCGGACAGCATGCGCATCAGCGTGGACTTGCCGGCCCCGTTGGGTCCCACGATCGCGATGCGGTCGCCCCGCACCACGTGCACGTCCACGTCGTCGAGGACCACCGTCGAGCCGTAGGCCTTCCGCACCCCTTGCAGCTCGAGGGCCACGCGGCCGCTCTTCCGGCACGCTGGGAACGAGAAGTGCACGCGCTTGCGTTCCGGCGGCACCTCGATGGGGGTCATCTTCTCGAGCATCTTCACCCGGCTCTGGACTTGCGCGGCCTTGGTCGCCTTGTAGCGGAACTTGTCGATGAAGTGCCGGATGCGCGCGATCTCCTCGTCCTGCCGCTTCTTCTGCTCCCGCAGCGCCGCCACCCGCGCGTCGCGCTCGACGAGGAACTCGGAGTAGGTGCCGACGTAGGGCGTCAAGCCGCGCCGGTCTATCTCGACGATGCGGGTCACCACCCGGTCGAGGAAGTACCGGTCGTGAGACACGAGCACGAGGGCGTGCGGATAGTCGGCGAGGTAGTCCTCGAGCCAGTTGCGGGCCTCGAGGTCCAGGTGGTTCGTGGGCTCGTCGAGCAGCAGCACGTGGGGCCGGCGAAGGATCAGCTTGGCGAGGGCGATGCGCATCTGCCAGCCGCCGGAGAAGGTCTCGGCAGGCTTGTCGAAGTCGTCCGGCGAGAACCCGAGCCCGTTCAGCACCCCGGCGACCTTGAGGTCGATGGCGTAGCCGTCCTCGTCGCGGAAGCGGTGCTGCAGCTCGCTGTAGCGCTCCAGGATGGCGTCGTGCTCCTCGCGCGAGTACCGGGAGTCGGCGAGCTGATGCTCGAGCTCCTCCATGGTCCGCTGGACGTCGAGCAGCGGCTGGAACGCGGTGCGGACCTCGTCGACGAGCGAGCGTCCCGAGTGGCCGAGGCCGTCCTGCGGGAGATAGCCGATGGTCAGCCCGCTGCGCTTCGTTATCTCCCCGGTGTCCGCCTCGTCGAGGCCGGCGAGCATTCGCAGCAGCGTCGTCTTGCCCGAGCCGTTGGGGCCGCACAGGCCGACGCGGTCGCCGGCCGAGACCTGCCAGGTGACCCGGTCGAACAGGGTGCGGCCGCCGAACCCCTTGGTCAGCGACGACAGTTGGAGCATCGAGGTCTTCTTCGGTCAGGAGACGGTCGGGCGGTGGATGTTCGGGGTTGCGGCCGGTGCCCGCGAGGCGCCGCGGGGATCATACCGCACCGGCCGTCGGCGCTTCGGGGGCGGCGCGCCGGTCCCGCATCTCGGCCCGGAACTTCGGGGCGGGCGCCTCGCGGCGGTTCGTGCCCGCAGACCATTTCGAGCCGGGCGGCGTCTAATCGTTCGAGTCCTCCACACGGTCCGCGGGCGGCGGGGGACCGGGTCGACGGGGCTCGTCGAGCGTCCCGTCAGCAGCGGGTCACACCGCCCGCATGAAGCTCGGACTCGAGGGGGGCGCGGCGGGAATGCGGATCGCGCCGCGCCGGGCGCCGGGGGCGCGGACGCACGGTCCGGAACCGGTCACGGAAGCGACACGTCAGAACGAGTGCGACACGATGAGCGCGACGCGGGCGGCCGCGGTGGGCATGCAGAGAACCGACGAGGAGCTGGTCGCGCTGGCGACGGCCGGCGATCCGGAGAGCTTCAACCAGCTGATCGTCCGCTGGGAACGGTCGATCTTCGCGCTGGCGTTTCGCGTCCTCGGCCGGGAGGAGGACGCCCGCGACGTCTGCCAGGAGACCTTTCTCCGGGCATTTCGCAGCATCAAGGGGTTCAAGGGCCAGTCGAAGTTCTCGTCGTGGCTGTACCGGATCGCCCTGAATCTCTGCCGCGACTGGATGCGCCGGGAACGACGCTCGGCCAGCCTGGCGCCGCTCGACGAGGAGACGGAGCCGGCCCGGTCGCCGGGCGCGGCGCCGGCCGAGACGGCCGAGGACCACGCGTTGCGCCAGGACACGAGGCGCGTCATCACGGAGGCGATGTCCGCCCTGTCCGACGATCAGCGCGTCACCATCGTGCTCAAGGAGTACCATGGCCTGACGTTTCGGGAGATCGCCGATCTGCAGGGGTGTCCGTTGAGCACGGTCAAGACACGGCTCTACCAGGGGCTCGGGGTCCTGCGGCGGCAGTTGCAGCGGGATGGCGTGCACGGCGCAGCCGATCTGGTCGGGGGGCGAGCGCTCGAGACCCCGCCACGCCCGGGGTTGGCCCCGGAAGTCAACGGAGCGTCGCGAGAACGATGAGCGAGAAGAGCAGTTGTATCGAGAAGGAGGCATTGGTCGACTACCTCTACGGGGAGTCGGATGCCGATGCGCGCCGCCGGGTGGACGCGCACCTTCGGTCCTGCGCACGCTGCGCCGGCGAGATGGAGTCGTTGGCGGGTGTCCGCCGGACCATCGAGGCCTGGGAGCCTCCCGACGCGGACCTCGGGTTCCGCGTGGTGGCGGGCGCGAACCAGCCGCGGGCGCGCATCCACTGGCGTCCGGCGTGGGCGCTGGCTGCGGCCGCGGTGCTGGCCGTGGCGGCGGCGCTGATCGTCCGGCCGGAGGTCGAGGTGAGGAGCGGCGAGATGGTCCTGCGCATCGGTTGGAGCGGCCCCCGCGCGGTGGCGCCGGCCGAGGCGGGCGGACCGCCTCCCGAGCCCGCCGCGGCGCGACCGACGCCGGCCGAGCCGCCGGGACCGACCCTGCGGGGTACCCCGGCCGGCCTGCGGACCGGCGGTGGGGCGATTCCCGCTCCCGGTCCCCGGATCGCTGACGACCCGGACCCGACGACGGGTGAGGACTTGCTGCTGCAGCAGCTTCGCGAGCTGATTCGCGACGATGCGGCCCGTCAGGATCTCCTGAATTACGTGCGTCAGGTCTCCGAGAGCCGATGAGAAGCCCGCGGAGGTCCGCGGCGCCGCGGGAGTCTGATCTACAATCTGCTCATGACTGCTGAACCGAGGCGTTGCGCGAGGGGGCGCCGGTCGTGGCTCGGCGCGTGTGTCGCGCTTGTGCTGTCGATGGGGTGCGGCCCGTCGATCGACGTGCCCACGGCCTTGCAGATCACCCAGGTGTCCAGCGGCTGGTTCGACGCTGGCCTCGACCCGCTGGGCCGGAACAAGCTGGTGCCCACGGTTTCGTTCCGCCTGGAGAACGTGACCTCCGACACGGTCCAGTACCTGCAGCTCAACGCGGTGTTCAAGCGCCTGAACGAGACGGAAGAGTGGGGGAACGCATTCGTGCGCGCGGTGGGCACCGAGGGCCTCGAGGCCGGCCAGACCACCGAGATCCTGCGGCTCGAATCCGGGCGTGGCTACACCGGGGAGCAGTCGCGCGCCGAGATGCTCGGCCATCGTGACTTCGTCGACGTCACGATGGAGCTCTTCGTCAAGCACCGCGGCGACCAGTGGGTGTTCCTGGACACGGTCGCCGTCGAGCGCCAGCTCCTGACCCGCTGAAGCCGGGCTTCCAGTCCCGATCGCGACGGCCGGGCCGGCAGGTCCGATCGCGTCTCGAGCCACCGCCATGTCCGGTCTCGACCGCCGTCTCGGCCCCCTCGACGGCGCCGCCGTCGTCGTCTCCAACGTCATAGGAAGCGGCATCTTTCTCCTCCCCGCGGTCATCGCGGGCCTGACGCCTCACCCGTGGTGGATGATCGGGGCATGGGCGGCCGGTGGCGCCCTCGCGTTCGCGGGGGCGATGGCCTACGCCGAGCTCGCCGCCCTGCGCCCGCGTGCCGGCGGCGAGTACGTCTACCTGCGCGAGGCCTTCGGCCCGCTGCCCGCCTTCCTGACCGGCTGGACCTCGTTCGTGGCCGGCTTCAGCGGGGCCATCGCGGTGGGTGCGGTCGGCTTCGCCGGCTACCTCGGCCGCCTCCTGCCCGCGGCCGGCGACACCGAGCCCTGGGTCGTCCTGCCCCTCGGCATCGTCGATCTCACCTTCTCGCCCCAGGCCCTCGTGGCGCTCGCCGTCATCGGTGTCCTGACCGCCGTCCACTTCGTCGGACTGGGGCCCGGCCGCGTCGTCCAGAACCTGCTGGCGGTGATGAAGGTGGCGCTGCTCGCCGTGTTCGTGGCCCTGGGCTTCGCGCTGGGCGAGGGCTCGGTTGCGAACTTCGCGGAGACCGGCGAGACGGTGTCCGGGGCCGGCTGGCTGCTGGCCCTGCTGCCGGTCATGTTCGCCTACTCCGGCTGGAACGCCGCGTCGTACCTCGCCGAGGAGATCCGCGACCCGGGGCGCAACGTGCCCCTGGCCCTCGGGCTGGGGACGGTCGCGGTCGTCGTGCTCTACGTGCTGCTGAACCTGCTCTACGTCTATGCCCTGCCCGTCACCGAGTTCGGCGCCGCCGGCCACATGGCCGAC
Organism: Vicinamibacterales bacterium; assembly: GCA_965207615.1. Taxonomy (GTDB): domain Bacteria; phylum Acidobacteriota; class Vicinamibacteria; order Vicinamibacterales; family UBA8438; genus JAJEEA01. Next base: position 2,424,183 of record CBDBMZ010000003.1, on the reverse strand, counting down.
GGGGTCGCCGAGCGCCTCTTCGGCCCGGCCGCGGCGGCCCCGGTCGCCGTCGCGTCGGCGGTGATGATCGCGGCAAGCCTCAGCGCCATGGTGTTCGCGGGGCCGCGGGTGTACTACGCAATGGCCCGGGACCGGCAGTTCTTCGCTTCCGCCGCCGCGGTGCACCCCCGGTTTCGCACGCCGGCGGCGGCGATCGTCGCGCAGAGCGTGTGGTCGGGGCTGTTGGTGCTCAGCGGCACGTTCCGGCAGCTCGTCGACTACACCGCGTTCGCCGTCGTGCTGTTCGCGGGGGTGGCGGTGGGCGCGCTCTTCGTGCTGCGCGTCCGCGAGCCCGACGCGCACCGGCCGTTCCGCGCCTGGGGATATCCGGCCGCCCCCCTCGTCTTCGTCGTGGTGAGCGCGGCCCTCGTCGTCAACGCGATCCGGATCAATCCGGGGCCCTCGCTGGCCGGCATCGTGCTCATCGCGGCGGGGGTTCCGGTCTACCTCCTCACCCGGCCGGGTGCTTCCCGCGGGTCCTGACAGCCGGTGGCGAGAGTGCCCGCTGCTCTCACCACGGGCTGCCGAGGCGTTCCCGCCCCCTCCCGAGCGTGCCCGGGTTGCGGGGCCCGTCCGGCAGCGGATACGCTGGGAGGATGTCCACTACGCGGAGCACGACCATACTGGCCGTCCGGCACCGGGGACAGACGGTGATGGGCGGCGACGGGCAGGTGACGTTCGGCGAGACCGTCGTCAAGCAGGGCGCTCGCAAGATCCGCCGCCTCTACAACGATCGGATCCTCGCCGGGTTCGCCGGCTCCGCCGCCGACTCGTTCGCCCTGTTCTCGCGGTTCGAGTCGAAGCTCGAGCAGTACCGGGGCAACCTCGAGCGGTCCGCGGTGGAGCTCGCCAAGGACTGGCGCACGGACCGCATGCTGCGCCGCCTCGAGGCGATGCTGATCGTGCTCGACGCCGACTCCACGTTCCTGCTGTCGGGAAACGGGGACCTGATCGAGCCGGACGACGGCATCGTCGCCATCGGGTCGGGCGGGGCCTACGCGCTCGCCGCCGCGAAGGCCCTCGCCCTGCACGCCGACCTCGAGGCGAAGCAGATCGTCGAGCACGCGATGGCGATCACCGCGTCCATTTGCATTTACACGAACGCCAGTGTCACGATCGAAGAGTTGTAGCGAAACCTGAGCCCCGACCCGCCAGGTTGTCGTCGTCACATGCCCATCTATCTTCCCGAATCGCTCGCGTCTCCGGCCCAGCTCGCGCCGGAAGCGCCGGTCGAGCCGTCGGTCGACACCCTGACTCCCCGGCAGATCGTCGCCGAGCTCGACAAGTACGTCATCTCCCAGGCCCAGGCGAAGCGGGCCGTCGCGGTGGCCCTGCGCAACCGGATGCGACGCCAGAAACTGTCCCCGGAGCTGGCGGAGGAGGTGGCGCCGAAGAACATCCTGATGATCGGGCCGACCGGGGTCGGGAAGACCGAGATCGCCCGCCGCCTCGCGCGGCTCGCCCAGTCCCCCTTCATCAAGGTCGAAGCGTCCAAGTTCACCGAGGTCGGCTACGTCGGCCGGGACGTCGAGTCGATGGTCCGCGACCTCGTCGAGCTGGCCGTGGACATGGTGCGCGAGGAGCGGGTCGAGGGGGTGCGGGTCAAGGCGCGGCAGAACGCGGAGGCGCGGCTGCTCGATCTCCTCCTGCCCCCGCTGCCGAAGCAGGTGCGGGAGAACGATCCGGGACCGGCGCGCGAGCAGCACGAGCGGACCCGCGCCCGGCTGCGGGCCCAGCTCGCCGAGGGGCGGCTCGACGAGCGCGAGGTCGAGGTCGACGTCCAGCAGAAGAGCTTTCCCTCGTTCGAGGTGATCTCCGGGTCGTCGATCGAGGAGATCGACATCAACATCAAGGACATGCTGCCCACGCTTTTCCAGGGACGGGGACGGAAGCGGCGGGTCAAGGTGCCGGAGGCCCTCGACCACCTGGTGGTGGAGGAGGAGCAGAAGCTGGTCGACACCGACAGCGTGCGGTCGGCGGCGGTCAACCGGGTCGAGGAGGCGGGCATCATCTTCATCGACGAGATAGACAAGGTGACCGGCCGCGAGGGCGGGCACGGGCCGGACGTCAGCCGCGAGGGCGTCCAGCGCGACATCCTGCCCATCGTCGAGGGCACCACCGTCAACACCAAGCACGGGATGGTGCGCACCGATCACATCCTGTTCATCGCGGCGGGGGCGTTCCACGTCGCCAAGCCCTCCGACCTGATTCCCGAGCTGCAGGGGCGGTTCCCGATCCGGGTGGAGCTCGACGCCCTCGAGACGGCCGACTTCGTGCGCATTCTCACCGAGCCCCGCGGCTCGCTCGTCAAGCAGTACACGGCGCTGCTCGCGACCGAGGGGGTCGAGCTGACTTTCCGACCCGACGCCGTCGACCGGGTGGCGGAGTTCGCGAGCCGGGTCAACGAGCGCTCGGAGAACATCGGCGCGCGGCGTCTCCACACCATCATGGAGAAGCTCCTCGACGACGTCTCGTTCAATGCGCCGGACCTCGACGAGAAGGAGGTCGTCGTCGACGCCGCCTACGTCGACCGGATGCTCGCCGACGTCGTGGGGGACGAGGACCTCTCCCGATATATCCTGTGACCGTGCTCGGACCCGGGCGCGTGCCGGTGATCGGACTGCTCGCCGCGCAGCTCTGCGCGTGCGGCATGAAGGGGCCGCCGCAGGCCCCGTTCGTGCGGGTGCCGGCCGCGGTGGACGAGCTCGTGGTGCAGCGCCTCGGCGACGAGGTTTCCATCGGCTTCACGCTGCCGACCACCAACGAGGACCAATCGGAGCCGGCGTCGCTGGCGCGGGTCGACGTCTACGCGATGACCACGCAACCCCGCCTGACCCCCGACCGGACACTCGAGCTGGAGGAGTTCATGGAGGCGGCGACCCTCGTCGCTTCCTTCGAGGTCGCCCCGCCGCCGGACCCGGAGGATCCCGGGTCGGACGGCGAGCCCGAGGGCGGGACGGCCCCGGAGGAGACGACCGCCGAGACGTCCGCTGACGAGGCGCCTCCGGCGGACGCGCCGCTGCGGCAGGGCGATCCGGTACGGCTCACGGAGGCGCTGACGGCCGAGGCCCAGGTGCCGGTCGATCCCTGGGAGGAGGAACGCCGTCGCCTGGAAGAAGGCGCGGAGGAGGAGGGGGACGGGGAGGACGAAACGGACGAGCCGGAGCGGCCGGTCATGGTGCCGTTGGTGACGCCGCCGCTGCCGGGACCGCTGCAGCGCGAGTACGTCGTGGTGCAGGTCTCGGAGGCGGGCGACGAGTCGGAGGGGGGAGAGCGGATCGCGGTGCCGCTCGGCATCCGGGTGCCGGAGCCGCCGCCCGCGCCCGAGGTGGCCTACAGCGAGACCGCGGTCGACGTGACGTGGGAGCTGCCGCCAGGGGTCCGCGAGACGGTTCAGGGGCCGGCGACGGCCGAGGAGGCTGAAGAGGCGGAGGAGGACGCGGCGGACGCCGAACCGGACGCCGCCGCGCCGCCGCCCGCCGGCGCGCCGGCCACCGGCGACACGGCGACTCCGGACGACGCGCCGGTTTCCGATGCAGGGGCTGCGGCCGGGGCGGATGATGCCGGCGCCGCCGCGGCGCCGGCGACGGACGCGGCGTCGGCCGGGGACGATGCCGGCTCCACGAGCGGCGAGAACGATGCACAAGAGGGTGAGGCGGGGGAGGACGAGACGGACGAACCGTCTGGGCCGCCGCCCCCCCTGGAATCGCGGCCGGTCGTCGACTGGCCGCCCGCGTCGACCTACGAGCTGTTCGAGGTCGCCGAGTCGGACGACGGGTCCCCGGCGGTTCCGGCGCGGTTGAGCGAGACCCTGCTGAGTGCCCCCTCGTACTCGGAGCCGCTAGGCGAGTACGGGGCGGAACGCTGCTACGCGGTGCGAACCCTCGACGTGGTCGCGGGGTTCCAGGTGCGCAGCCGGCTGTCGCCCGTCACCTGCGTCACGTTCGTCGACACCTTCGCGCCCGCCGCCCCCGAGGCGCTGACGGCGGTCGGGAGCGAGGGAGAGGTGAGCCTGCTGTGGCGGCCGAACGACGAGGAGGACCTCGCGGGGTACGTGGTGTTGCGCGGCCTGCCGGGGGATGAGACACTGCAACCGCTGACGGACGCGCCGCTGGTCGAGAACACCTACCGCGACGTCAGCGCGGCGCCGGGCGTGCGTCACGTCTACGCGGTGCGCGCGGTCGACGACGCGGCCGCGCCCAATCTGAGCGAGCCGTCCGACCGGGTGGAGGAGGCGGCGCGATAGCAGCCGTGGCGAGACCCCGCGTTGCTCGCACGCAGCGGGGACTTTCGCCACGGGCTGCCAGACCGGGTTTTCCATGGAGTCGATCTATCGAGTAGAGCAGGACGGACGGGTGCTCCACGCCGTCCGTCGGCGCGGCGCGTGGCACGAGCTGGAGGGTGATCCCTTCGGCGCCTCGGCCGTCGGTGCGCGTCTGGACGGCGCCGCGCCGCGCATCCTCGCCCCCGTCGCGCCGTCGAAGATCGTCGCGGTGGGTTTGAACTACCGGGACCACGCGGCCGAGATGAACAAGGCGCTTCCCGACGAGCCGCTGATTTTCCTGAAGCCCTCGACCGCGGTCATCGGGCCCGGCGCGTCGATCGCCCTGCCGCCGGGGGCGGGACGCGTGGACTACGAGGCGGAGCTGGGTCTCGTCATCGGGCGTACCGCCCGCCACGTACCGGCGGCGCGCGCCCACGAGGTCGTGGCCGGGTTCACCTGCGTCAACGACGTGACCGATCGCGACCTCCAGCGCCGCGACGTGCAGTACACCCGCGCCAAGGGCTTCGATACGTTCGCCCCGGTGGGGCCGTGCATCGCCCCCGCGGACCTGGATCGGACGCTCGGCATCGAGACCCGGGTCAACGGCGAGCGGCGGCAACACTCGAGCACCCGCGAGCTGATCTTCCCGCTGCGTCGGCTCGTCGAGTTCGTCACCGGGATCATGACGTTGCTGCCGGGGGACGTGCTGTCCACGGGGACGCCACCCGGGGTCGGACCCCTGGCACCGGGAGACCGCGTGGTGATCGCGATCGAGGGCGTGGGCGAGCTCGAGAACGACGTCGTGGCGGACCCGGGTGCGCAGGAGTCCGCGGCGTAGAACGGCGCGGACTCCTGGCGGGTCGGTTGGGCGCCCGGCGGAGCCGCGGGCGGGCGATGGGCGGGCTGGCGCGGCGCTCGCGGTTCCCGCGCGGGGCGGCGTTCCGGACCGGCCGTTTGGACGACGGCACGACGTCTTCGCGAGTCCGACGGGAGCCGGCGCCCCGACCCGCTATCACACGATTCGAGGATGGCATGAAGCTGTTTGCAGACACGGCGAACGTCGAGGAGCTCGAGGCCCTCGTCCCGCTCGGCATCATCGACGGCGTGACCACCAATCCGTCGCTGCTTGCGAAGGCGGCGGCCGAGCCGCGCGCCGTCCTGAAACGCATCTGCGGCGTGGTCGGCGGCCCCGTCAGCGCGGAGGTGGTGGCGACCGACGTGGCGGGCATGGTCCGCGAGGGCCGCGAGCTCGCCGCCATCGACCCCCACATCGTCGTCAAGGTGCCGTTCGGCAAGCCCGGCGTGCAGGCGTGCCGCGAGCTGACCGAGGACGGCATCCGCGTCAATGTCACCCTGATCTTCTCGGCCGCCCAGGCGCTGCTCGCGGCCAAGGTCGGGGCCACCTTCGTGAGTCCGTTCGTCGGCCGGCTGGACGACATCTCCACCCCCGGCATGGACCTCATCACCCAGATCGTCGACATCTTCCAGAACTTCCCCCTGTCGACCGAGGTGCTCGTGGCGAGCACCCGGGGGCCCATGCACATCGTCGAGGCGGCGCGCCTCGGGGCGGATGTCTGCACCTGCCCCCCGAAGGTCATCGACGCGCTGTTCAACCACCCCCTGACCGACATCGGACTGGAGCGCTTCCTCGCGGACTGGGCGAAGGCCCGCCAGCCCGTCGGTTGACCCGCCGGTCGAACCCGTCGCCGCATCGAGAGATGGACAAGCACAAGCTGCTCGAGGACTACGAGCGCCGCGCCCACGAGGGCGGCGGCGAGGCCCGCCTCGCCCGCCAGCACGCGGCCGGCAAGCTCACCGCGCGCGAGCGCATCGACCGCTTCTTCGACCCCGGCACCTTCCAGGAGGTGGACAAGCTCGTCACCCACCGCTGCCGCGACTTCGGCATGGAGGAGCAGGTCGTGCCCGGTGACGGCGTCGTCACCGGGCGCGGGCGCGTCGAGGGGCGGCTGGTCTACGCCTTCGCCCAGGACTTCACGGTGTTCGGGGGGTCGCTGTCGGAGACCAACGCCGCCAAGATCGTCAAGATCATGGACATGGCGATGGAGTCGGGCGCGCCCGTCGTGGGGCTGAACGACTCGGGCGGCGCCCGCATCCAGGAGGGGGTGCTGTCGCTCGGCGGCTACGCCGACATCTTCCTGCGCAACACGCTGGCCTCGGGCGTCGTGCCGCAGATCTCCGCCATCATGGGGCCGTGCGCGGGGGGCGCCGTCTACTCGCCGGCCATCACCGACTTCACGGTGATGGTCGACAAGACGAGCTACATGTTCATCACCGGGCCCGAGGTCATCCGCACCGTGACCCTCGAGGAGGTGACGAAGGAGGAGCTCGGCGGCGCGATGACCCACAACGCCAAGAGCGGCGTCGCGCACTTCGTGGTGTCCGACGACGAGGCGTGCCTCGCCCTGATCCGCGACCTGCTCGGGTACATGCCCGGGAACAACCTCGACGACGCGCCCCGGGGTGCGGACACCGACCCCATCGACCGCGAGGACCCCGCCCTCGACGAACTCGTTCCGGAGCAGCCCAACCAGCCCTACGACATGCGCGCGGTCATCCGCGCGGTGGTCGACGACGGCGAGCTCCTCGAGGTGCAGGAGCACTACGCGAAGAACATCCTCGTCGGCTTCGCGCGGCTCGGGGGTCAGTCGGTCGGGGTGGTCGCCAACCAGCCCGCCCACCTCGCGGGGACCCTCGACATCGACGCCTCCGTCAAGGGCGCGCGCTTCGTGCGCTTCTGCGACGCGTTCAACATTCCCCTGGTGACGTTCGAGGACGTGCCCGGCTTCCTCCCCGGGACCCAGCAGGAGTTCGGGGGCATCATCCGCCACGGGGCCAAGCTGCTCTTCGCGTTCGCCGAGGCGACGGTGCCCAAGGTGACGGTCATCACCCGCAAGGCCTACGGCGGCGCCTACTGCGTCATGGCGAGCAAGCACATCCGCACCGACGCCAACTTCGCCTGGCCCACGGCCGAGATCGCGGTCATGGGGCCGGAGGGGGCGGTCAACATCCTCTTTCGGCGCGAGCTCGAGGCGGCCGGCGACCCCGAGGCCTTGCGGGCCGAGAAGATCGCCGAGTTCCGCGAGAAGCTCGCCAACCCCTTCGTCGCGGCCGGCCGCGGCTACATCGACGAGGTCATCCCGCCGCGCGCGACCCGGCCCAGGCTGATCGCCGCCCTCCGCAGCCTCGACGGCAAGCGCGACCGCAACCCGCCCAAGAAGCACGGCAACATCCCGCTGTAGCGGGCAGGGGCGGAGCTCTTGCGGCCGGAAGTGTCCCCTGCTAGGGGTCGGGGCGGCCGGCATCGACATGAAGACCCTCGGCAAGACCCTCGGCGCCAAAGGGCGGGCCTGACGCCGCTCGGCCCTGGCGGGTGAGGGGATGGCGGCCGGCCCGCCGGCTGGTCGACCCTGACCGCAACGGCGGGGCCGTACGCTCCGTCAGGAAGGAAACCGGTCCCGCCGCGTCACGCGGTCGAGGAGGTCCGCGCCGTCGCGGCAGGCGAGGGCGGCGTCGACGAGACCGTCCGGCGGTACGTCCGCCAGACGCTCGGCGAGGCGCTCCGGGACGGCGATCCCACGGGCGCGAAGGATCTGCAGGACCGCGTCCGTCGTGGTTTGCCGTGTCGCCTGCCGGGTTGCCAGCCGGGTTGCCTGCAGCGCCGCCTCCCGGCGGTGCTCGCGCAGCCACGGGTCGTCGTCGGGGACGGTGCCCTCGGCGTTGCCCAGCGCGCGCCCGACGCGGGTCAGCACTGCGCTGGTCGCCTCGGACAGCCGCGGTTCGTTCAGGGCGGCGTGGATCTCCACCGCCGTCCAGCCGGGAAACGCCGCGCTCGCCTCGGCCGGACGGTAGCCGCCGGAGCCGAGCCGGTGGATGGTCAGGCCGGACGGGCGCCTCGACGACCGGCTCGGAGACTCCGCTTCCGGCACCTCGACCCACACCTCCGGAAAGCCCCACATTTCGTACAGCCCCAGCTTGCCGCGCCGCACGTCGGTCGAGTAGTCGACCTCGAGCACGACCTCGGGCAGGTGGTCGGTGCCGACCTCGACGGCAGCGCCTCGAGGCGCGGTCTCGGCCGGACGCAGGTAGACGATCTGGTCCGCCTGCATGATGCGGTGCCGCTGGCCTCGGGCGTCGCGCACCAGCAGGTCGGCCGTCCCGAGGGTCGTGATGGGCGACCCCCTCCCGGCCGCGATCAGCGCGGCGAGCTGGGCCAGCCGCTGGCCCGGGCCCTCGTGGTAGACGGTGGTGGGCTCGCGCACCATCCACGCCGTCTCGGTATCGGCGTCCCAGTACTCGAATCGGCCCTCGAAATCGGCGATGGCCTCGCGGGTGATCCGCACCGCGCGGCAACCGGGGAACTCCGGCGCCGCGGTCTCGGCAGCACCGCGCGACAGCACGGCGTCGGGTGTGGCGGGGGACGCGGGGCTTGAAGGAGCCATATCGCCATGTTACACCCCGCTATTCGTTCGCGACGGTGCGCGGGTCGCGATCCAGGTAGAATGGCGGGCACGATCCCGTCAGGTCACCCGGAGGTCACAATGGGCTGCAACCCTGCGGCGTATCGTCGCCTCGTCCCCTGGCTCGCGCTGGTCGGCGTTCTCCTCGTTCCCCCGGTTGCCGCCGCGCAGGAGGAGCAGGCCGAGCCCGAGCCTCCCGGCCTCCCCCGCGTCACGGTGCCGGACGAGCCGTTCGTCATCAACACCCATGCGATCGCCGAAGTCCGGGTGGTCGTGGTGACGAAGGGGCTGGCGCATCCATGGGGGATGGCGTTCCTGCCCGACGGGGGCATCCTCGTCACCGAGCGCGACAGCGGGCGGCTCCGGATGGTCCGCGGCGGGGTGCTCGAGCCCGAGCCCGTCGCCGGGGTGCCGGAGGTGTTCACGGGCGGCCTCGCCGGCCTGATGGACGTGGCCCTGCATCCGGCCTTCGACGAGAACCGGCTCGTCTATCTCAGCTACTCCCGGCCGCTGGCGGAAGACGAGGCGACCATCGCCCTCATCCGGGGGCGGCTCGACGGCATGGCCCTGCGCGACGTCGAGGACGTGTTCGTGGCCGAGCCGTTCGGGGGGTCGACGGCCGGCGCCCGCATGGGGTTCGCGCCCGACGGCTCGCTGTACCTGACGGTCGGCGGCGCCTTCCGCACCGATCCGGCCGAGTCGCTCGCCCAGGACCCGGGCAGCCACGCGGGCAAGGTGCTGCGGCTGCGAGACGACGGCTCGGTGCCCGAGGACAACCCGTTCGTCGGGCGCGAAGGCTACCTGCCGGAGATCTTCTCGCTGGGGCACCGGAACCATCAGGGGCTGACCCTGCATCCGGAGACGTTCGCCCCGCTGACGACCGAGCACGCGGTGCAGGGCGGGGACGAGGTGAACGTCATCGAGGCGGGGAAGAACTACGGGTGGCCCATCGTGTCCTATGGGCGGCAGTACGACGGCGAGCGGGTGTCCGCCCGGTTCTGGGCGCCGGGCATGGAGGAGCCGCTCGTCTTCTGGTCGCCGTCCATCGCCCCCGGCGGCCTGACCTTCTACACCGGCGACCGGTTCCCCGAGTGGCAAGGGGACCTGTTCGTCGGGGCGATGATGACCGGCCGCATCCGCGGTACCGGGCACCTCGAGCGGATCGTCTTCAACGAGGTGGGCGAGGAGCTGGCCCGGGAGTGGCTGCTGGCCGAGCTCAGGCAGCGCATTCGCGACGTGCGGCAGGGCCCGGACGGCCTGCTGTACGTGCTGACCGACGAGGACGACGGGGCCCTGCTCCGCCTCGAGCCGGTGGCTGAGGCCACCGGGCCGTAGCCCGCCAATCGTCGCCGCGGGGAGTCAGCGGCCTCCGCCTGGCGCCCAACCAACTTCCCGGGGGTCCGCGGCCTTCCACGGCGCCCACTCCCGGACCGCGCCGTCGGACTCGGCGTGCACGGCGGTCCGGGTCCCGGCGCCTTTCGCACAGTGACCGCGGCACGGGTCCCGGACAATCTACTGAACGGCGGCCTGGTACCAGATGGGCGAGGTCCACGCCCGCTCCTGGATCCGCCACGGCAGCTCGGCGTCCCCGCACGCGGCGGGACGCTCGTCGTCGGGCAGGGCCGCGCACTGCAGCGCATTCCAACGGCAGCTCGGATTCTCGAGCACCCGCGCGTAGTAGACGGCGGGGCGCGACGGGTCGAAGTCGGGATCGGTCCAGACCCCGCAGAGCGAGGCGGCCCCGGTTCCGCTCCGCCCGCAGGTGGTCCGCGACACGTCGGCGCCATTGTCGGCGTCGCCGGCCACGTCGTGGATGGCCTCGTGGAACAGGCCGTCGTCACCGACCCACCCCTTGACGATCTGGATCCGCTGCAGCGGGGTCCCGGGATGGGCGTCGGTGCCCGGATCGGCGAGAGCGGTTACGAAGAACCGGGGGGCCTCCGAACCTTCGCGGGGCGGCAGCACGCTGCCCATGGGCACCCCCGTCTCGTACGCGTCGGCGATCATGTCGCTGCTCGAGCACAGGTCCGGCAGGTCCCAGCCGCCGAAGAGCCGGGCCTGGATGCGCACGCCGCTCGTGCCGAACGTCTCCTTCCGCTGCATCGCGTCGAAGAGCGAGTCGCGCGAGTTCTCCTCGGCCCATACGCCGACCAGCCCGCCCGGGTTCCGCAGCGGGTGCGGGGCGTAGGCGGGGGTCGTGATCCGCTTCTCGAGGTCCGAGTCGACGTTCGAGTTGTGGCCCTGGTAGTCGAACTCGTCGGTGTCGCCGGGCAGGCCGTTGTGGCCGTCGGTGCTGCCGATCAGCCCGAGCTGTATGGGGTTGACGCCGATCCGTTCCTCCCGCGCGATGCCCTCGATGAGGGCGTAGCGCACGAAGTCGAGCCGCGACTGGCAGCCCTCGCCCCGCAAGGCGCCCTCCCCGGTGCCGTCCTCGCAGTCGGGCGGGCGCTCGCCGTCGATGTAGCGCACCTTCTCGAAGTCGCAGAGCTCGTCCTCGCCGCCCACCACGTTCCACATGCCGCGCCTGCATTCGGACTCGCCCTTGGCCTGCATCATCTCGACCAGCGGCTCCATCTCGGTCCGCAGCGCCGCCCGCGCGCGCTGCTCGTCGAGGGGGAGCCCGCCCCAGTCGAGGGTGAACATCTGCCCGTTCGAGATGTTGGGGTTGTGGGGGATGGTGAGGGCCTCGCAGCCGGTGCCGGTGTCGTTGCAGCGCGCCTTGAGCCGGGTCCAGAGGTCGCGCGGCCGGTCGGCGTCGATCCACGAGATGGGCAGCTCGGGCGCGATCTCGTTACGCAGGATGACGTTGCGATGGACCTTGGAGCGGCCCGGCGCCCGGGTGTACTCCCACGCGTGGAACGTCGTGAACGCGCAGTCGCTCGAGCGGTCGTAATGGCGCTCGGCCGCCTCCCGGGTCGCCTCCCAGGCGGTGAGGAGGCCGTCGCGGCACCGGGTGCCGTCCTCGCCGCAGACGGCCGGGCCCCGGCCCGCCAGCCGGTCCGCCTGCCACGCCGCGCGGTCCTCGGCGGCGCCGCCGGGCCGCAGGCCGCGGCAGGCGGGCGTGTCGTAGGCGGGGGACGACGGGTTGGTGCAAACCGCGACCTCGCCGAGCCACTCGGAGTGGTCGGTGACTGCCGCGAAGTCGAGGGGGCGTTCGAGTCGGGCGGTGCGGGTTGGCCGGCCCTCGGCGTCGACCGGGCTCAGGCCAATCTCCTCGCCGCGCGCGAAGCGGTAGGCGTCGTCGGGGGTCTGGAAGCCGCCGCGCCCGAGGGCGTCGAGCGAAAACGCAGTGTGGGTGTGGAGGTCGCCGAAGAAGACCTGCCGCAGCGGGTCGTGGTGGGCGCACGGCTCGCGGGCAGTCAGGTCGGCGGCCTGGGCGGGCGCGCTCGGCGGGCTCCATTCGACGACGGGGCGCTCGGTCGCCGCGGCCGGCGGCTCGCCGTCGCCGGCTGGCGCGCAGGCGATGGCGACGAGGGTCAGGAGGCAGGCCGTGAACAGTCGTCGCAGTGCCATCATGCTGACAGTCTCCGTGTGTCCGGGGGGACTCGCCCGGCAGTCCGCGCAGCGGAACGGTGAGACACCGGGAGCGTCGCAGTCACGGCGATCCTGGCCATGGGATCGGGTCTCGAGTCAGTTCCGCGCCGACGCGGCGCCGACCGACGTCGGCAGCCGCACCTCGTAGTCGTCGCGCAGGGCCCGGTAGGCGGCCCGGCCCCGCTCTCGCCGCCGCTCCTCGCGCAGATCCGCCGCGACCCGATCTCGCAGCTCGTCGAGCGGCGGCGTCCGCGACGCGGTCCGCTCGCGCACGCGGACGAGGTGCATGCCGTAGGTCGACTCGACGGGTCCGTTCCAGCCGCCGGCCGGGAGCGCGGACACCGCATCGGCGAATCCCGCCCCGAACAGTCTCGCGATCTGCGGGTCCGTTCTCGCCGCGTAGGCCCGCGCCAGCATGAAGGGGTCGCCGACCTGCGTCCAGCCGCGGTCGTCGGCCGCAATCCCGCGAAGCAGGACGGCGGCGTCGCCCGCCGGGTCGGCCCTGCGATCGGCCGAGAGGAACACGTGGTCGAAGGTCGTTCGCGCCGGCCGCCGGTAGCGCTCGGCGTGCCGGGCGTAGTACTCCTCGACCTCGTCGCCCGAGAGCGCGGCGTGGCCGACGTTCTCCAGGACGAACGTCATCTTCTGGGCGAGCCGCCGGCGCACGATGGCGTCCTCGACGTCGAGGCCCAGCCGCTGGGCTTCGCGATAGAGGATCTCCTCGTCGACGGCTTCGTCCACCAGCGACTGCAGCTCCGGCCCGGTGGGCGGGCGGCCCCACTGCGCGGTCCAGCGGGCGTGGAGCCGCTCGACCTCGTCGGCGGTCACCTCGATCACGTGGCTCTCCTTCCCGCCGCGGGCCGGCCAGAGATCGAGCGCGAACGCGCCGACGCCGAGCACGAGGAAGATCACGAGCGGGTCGGTCGACCGCCGGGGCGTGGGGGGCGACGGACTCTCTCTCCGGTCGCGTCCACGTGTGCGACGATCGCGGCGGGAGTCTCGGTGCATTCGGTCGCGGGGCGGAGGAAGCTCGCATTCTAGCGCATCGCGTGAGAGTCCCTACGGCGAGCGGCGCCACCGAGGGGGGTAGAATGGACGCATGAGGTTACTGGTCCGGTCGGTGCGGTTCGCCAAGCGGTTGGTTGCCGGGCTCATCGTCCGGCCGCGTGAGGGCACGCCGCGAATCGTCAGATGAAGATTCTGGTCGCCAACCGAGGCGAGATCGCGGTCCGCATCCTGCGGGCCTGCCGGGAGATGGGGGTCCCCTCGGTCGCCGTCTACTCCGAGTGCGACCGGACCGCGCCTCACGTCCGCCATGCCGACGAGGCGGTGGCCATCGGGCCGAGCCCGGCCGCCGAGAGCTATCTCGATATCGAGCGGGTGCTCGCGGCGGCGGCCGGGACCGGCGCGACGGCGGTGCATCCGGGTTACGGGTTCCTCGCCGAGAACCCCGCGTTCGCGCGCGCCTGCCGCGCGGCGGGGCTGGCGTTCATCGGGCCCGACGCCGGCGTCATCGAGACCATGGGGGGCAAGACGGCGGCCCGGCAGGCGGCCATCGCCGCGGGGGTGCCGGTGGTGCCGGGCACCGAGGCGCTTCCCGACACCCTGTCCGAGGCCGAGTTGCGCGCGCGGGCCGACGAGGTCGGCTATCCGCTGTTCATCAAGGCGGTGGCCGGCGGCGGCGGCCGGGGGATGCGCCGCGTCGCCGGCCCCGACGGGGTGGCGGCCGGGGTCGAGAGCGCGCGGTCCGAGGCGGGGGCCGCCTTCGGCGAGTCGACCGTCTACTTCGAACGCCTCCTCGAGCGCGCCCGTCACGTCGAGGTGCAGGTGCTCGGCGATGAGCACGGCACGGTGGTGCCGTTCGTCGAGCGCGAGTGCTCCATCCAGCGGCGGCACCAGAAGGTCATCGAGGAGTCGCCCTCGGTCGCGGTCACCGGGCCGATCCGGACGGCGCTGGCCGAAGCGGCCGCGGCCCTGTGCTCGGCCGTCCGCTACGTCAACGCCGGCACCCTCGAGTTCCTCCTCGACGAGGACGGCCGCTTCTACTTCCTCGAGATGAACACCCGGCTCCAGGTGGAGCATCCTGTCACCGAGATGGTGACCGGCGTGGATCTCGTGCACTGGCAGATCCGCATCGCGCGCGGCGAGCGGCTGACTCTCGACCCCCGGCGCGCCCTCACCCCGCAGGGGCACGCGATCGAGGCGCGGGTCTACGCCGAGGACCCCGACGCGGGGTTCATTCCCGCGCCCGGCCGCATCACCTTCCTGCGCAGCCCGTCCGGTCCCGGGGTGCGGGACGACAGCGGCGTCGAGGCCGGCTTCGCGGTCCCGGTCCACTACGACTCGATGATCTCCAAGGTGGTGGCGTGGGCCCCCGACCGCGCCGGCGCCATCGCTCGCCTGCGGCGCGCCCTCGCGGAGTACGAGATCGGCGGCATCACCACCGCGATCCCCGCGCTGCTGTGGATTCTCGAGCAGGAGGCCTTCGCGGCCGGCGACTTCGACACCGCCTTCCTCGACGCGGTCCTGGCCGAGCGCCGCGGGCGATCGTTCTCCGAGCTGCCCGACGAGGACGTCGAGGTGGCGGTCATGGCGGCGGCGCTGCTGGGCTACCTGTCCGGTCCGGATGGGCCCGGGGGCGGCGAATCGGCGGGACCGACGCCGTGGCGCCGGGCGGCCCGGCTCGAGGGGTTGCGGCGATGACGGTGAGGGATCGCGGTCCGATGCGCCTGGAGGTCGAGGTGGCCGGCCGGCCGCGGCTCGTCACCGTCGAGCCGATCGGGGCGGCCGGCGACGCGACACGACTGGCGCTGCGCTGGGACGAGACGACACGAGAGGTGGACGTTTCGGCGCTGGGGCCGGGACGCCTCTCGATGATTCTGCCGGGGTCGGGCCGCGCGAGCCGCGGGGTTCGCGGCGACGAGCCCGCGCCCGGGGACTGGGTGGTGGGGCTCGGCGGGCGACAGGTCCGCGCCCGCGTCTCCGACGGGCTCCGCCGCCGCGGGGCCGCCGCGGCGCAGGCCGCCGGCGACCACGCGGTGGCGGCGCCGATGCCCGGCCGTGTGGTGCGGGTGCTCGTGGAGCCCGGGGACCGCGTGGCGGCGGGGCAGGGGCTCGTGGTGGTCGAGGCGATGAAGATGGAGAACGAGGTCGCGGCGCCGGCCGCGGGCGTCGTCTCCGATGTGCGGGCGGTCCCGGGAGACTCGGTCGAGGCCGGCGGGGTGCTGGTCGCCCTGACCGCGGAGGAGGGCGCGTGACGAGCCTGAACCTGGGAGGCCCGCCGACCTCCACGCGGCCCGCCGGTGGGGACGAGTCGCCGGACGATGGCTCCCGGCCCACACCGCCGGTTTCCGAGGGGACGGTCGCGCGGCAGGCGGAGTCGATCGGGGACGGTCTTCCCGCCTCCGACCCGACGGCGTCGCGGGGCGATTCGCCGCGCCTCCCCGAGACGGCTTCACGGGCCTCGCCGGAGCCGGCGCCGCGGCCGAGGACCTCCACGCTCGATGTGGTGCGTTCCGCGTGGACCCGCTGGTGGTCGCGCCGCTACGTGCGGCGGAGCGTCGCGGGAGGTGCGGTCGTCGTCGCGGCGGCCCTCGTCGGGCTGGTGACGATCGACCTCGGCCCCGCCGTCCGCGCCCGGGCCGAACGGGCGCTGGGCAGCTATCTCGACCGTGAGGTCAGCATCGGCCGGGTCGGCATCTGGCTGGTTCGCGGCCGGTTCATCGTCGAGGACCTGACCATCGGGGGGTTGAACCCCGGTGACCGGCCTTTCCTCACGGCGGGAGAGATCACGCTGTCGGTGGTCTGGTCGGCCCTGCTGCACGGGGAGTTCCTCGCCGACGCGGTGTCCATGCGGGACTGGCGGATGCTGGCCGAGTCGTTCCCCGACGGCCGCCAGAGCTTCCCCGCCTTCGTGCGCCAGGGGGGCGTTGAGTCCACCGCCGAAGCCGGGGAGGCGCCCATGGAGGCCCCGGCAGAGCCGCGCCCCGCAGACCCGGCCGAGGCGGACGTGGAGGCGGGCCGGCGGTTCGTCACCACCCTGCGGTACCTGAACGCCTCCGAGGGCGAGTTCCGCTACGAGGACCATGGGTCGAACTGGAGCGTCGACCTGCCGGACATGGACTTCACGATCACCAAGGTCCTCGACTACCGCGGCCGCGCCGCCTCGGCGGGGGGCGTCCTGCGAATCGCCGACTTCGAGCCGATGTGGATCGAGCTCGATACCGACTTCCTGATCGACGGCGCCGACGTCGAGCTCACGCGCATCGACCTGCTCACCGACGGCGCGACGACGCGCCTCGAAGGCAACGTCGACCTGTCGAACTTCCCGGAGATGTCCTACACCCTCGAGTCGGATATCGACCTCGCCCGCATGCGGGAGATCTTCTTCGCGGACGACGACTTCACTGCCGCCGGCTTCTCGCGCTTCAGCGGCACGTTCCACAAGTTCGAGGGCGGGCACGACCTGCGGGGATCGTTCACGAGCGACGAGGCGGGCATCGACACGCTGCGCTTCCCGGAGCTGACCGGCGACCTGAGGTGGCGGCACGACCTCTTCGAGGTCCGGAACGCCGAGGCGTCGCCCTACGGGGGGGAGGCGGCGTTCGACTTCACGATGGCTCCGCTCGGGGCGAGCGAGCCCGGGCAGGCGGCGTTCGACGTCCGCTACGCCGGCATCGGGCTCGCGCCGCTTGCGCAGGCCCTCGAGGTGGGTGGGATTCGACCGACTGGCCGGGCTTCCGGCCGCAACCTTCTCGAGTGGCCGGTCGGCCGCTTCGCCGACTTCGCCGGCGAGGGCGTGGTCCGGCTCGCGCCTCCGGCCGGGGTGCGGCTCGCCGGCCCCGAGCCGGACCCCGGCGCGGCGGCGGGGGTGGCCCGGCGGCGGGACCAGCCGCCGGACCTGACGACGCAGACGTTTCCTCTCGGCGGGCAGCTCGAGTATCGGGCGACCGGCGAGGGGGTGGAGCTGGGAGACGCATACCTCGCCACGCCGTCGACCCACATCGCCTTCGGGGGACGCACCGCGTGGGGGGCGGACACGCGCGTCACCTTCGACGTGGCGAGCGCGAACTGGCAGGAGAGCGACCGCCTGATGGCCGCCGTCATGACCGCGGCGGGGACACCCACCGGCGCCTTCGCGGTCGACGGCCACGGCACCCTCGACGGCGTGCTTCTCGGCGACCTCGCGTCGCCGCGCGTCGAGGCGACCTTCGCCGGCGAGGACGTGCGGGCCTGGAACGTCGATTGGGGCACGGGCCGCGGCGAGTTCGTGGTCGAGGATTCGTATCTCGACGTCATCGACGGAGACTTCCGGCGGGGCGACAGCGCCATGGCGATCGACGGGCGGTTCTCGCTGAGCCGCCCCCGGCGCGACGGCGGCGAGGAGATGAACGCGCTCGTGCGGCTCGGATCGTTTCCCGCCGCCAGCATCCGGGCCGCGTTCGGACTCACCGAGGGCTACCTCATCGAGGGGCCGGCCACCGGCGAGATGCGCCTCTACGGGGCCTACCGCCGCCTGTTCGGCGTGGGGCGGCTGAGGCTCGATCGACCGATCGCCTACGGGGAACCCTTCGACTCCGCCGAGGCCGACCTGCGCTTCGAAGGCGGCGGCGTCCGGCTGAACGGGCTCGACATCCGCAAGGGCGAGGGCTCGGCGACGGGGGCCGCGTTCATCGAGTGGGACGCGACCTACTCGTTCAATCTCGACGCCCGCGGCGTCGACGTCGCCTCGCTGGCCTTCCTTCCCGAGTTGCCCCGGCCCCCTTCCGGGACCATCGCGGGCGCCGCTTCCGGGGTCGGGGCGCTCGACAACCCCACCTACACGATCCGGGCCACCGTCAGCGACCTGCGCATCGGGGACGAGGAGGTCGGGCACATCACCGGCCGGCTCGACATCCGGGACGGGGAGCTCCGGCTCGACCTGGAGGGGGCGTCGTCGACCGTCGCGCTCTCCGCCGCGGGGCGTGTGACCCTCTCGGGGGCGCAGGACGCCGATCTCTCCGTGCGGGTCGCGGACTGGTCGCTCGACCCCTACGTCCGCATGTTCGTTCCCGAGTGGTCGCCCTACACGAGGGCCGTGTTGAGCGGCTCGCTGGACGTCGTCGGCCCGTTGCAGGACTGGGACCGTCTCGACGCGACGGCCACCGTCCAGCGGATGCACGCGAGTCTCCTCGACTACGAGATTCGCAACGACGGCCCCATCCGGCTGAGCCTCGACCGGCGGGTCATCGGCATCGATCGGCTGCGACTGGCCGGCGTCGGCACCGCCCTCGATCTCACGGGGGTGGTGGATCTCGGCAACGACGAGGTTTCGGTCGGCGTCGACGGCAACGCCAACCTGAACATCCTCCAGGGGATGTTCCAGAGCCTGCGGGGGTCGGGTTCGGCCATGGTGGGCGCCGAGGTCGCCGGCACTCTGCGGCAACCGGTGCTGACGGGGGAGGCGGCGGTGGAGAACGGGCGCATCCGGCACATCTCGCTGCCGCACGCCCTCGAGGACATCAACGGCCGCATCGTCTTCGAGCGGGGCGGCGTCCGGTTCGACGAGCTCGTGGCGTCGATGGGCTCCGGTCCCGTCCAGCTCGGCGGGCGGGCCGCGGCGGACGGGTTCACGCTCGGCGAGCTGGGGATCACCGCGACCGGGCGGGACATGCAACTGCGGTTTCCCGAGGGGTTCCGGTCGAACGTCGACACCGATCTGGTGCTGCGCGGCCCGCCGGACCGGCCGGTCCTCGCCGGCACCGTCAACGTGCGCGACGCGGTCCTCCTCGGTGGGTTCGACGAGATCGCGGTCGGGCTGCTCGGGGGAGACGACGCCGCCGGCGGCGGGGCGGTGGAGACGGGGCTGCCGCTACGCTTCGACGTCCGGATCGAGGCGCCGTCCACCCTGCGGATCGACAACAGCCTCGCCCGCATCGTGTCGAGCGCCGAGCTGACCCTGCAGGGCACCTACGAGCAGCCGGTGCTGCTCGGGGCGATCGAGCTCGAGCGGGGCACGGCGTTCTTCGAGGGCAACCGGTATCGCTTGAGCCACGGGACCATCGGGTTCGCCAACCTGAACCGCATCGAGCCGTTCGTCGACATCGAGGTCGAGACCGACGTCCGCGTGCCCGGGCAGACGTATCGGGTCATGGTCCGGGCGACGGGCACGCCGGACGGGTTGGTGCCCGCCCTGTCGTCGGATCCGCCGCTGCCGGAGGTCGATATCTTCTCGCTGCTGCTCGGCGACATCCGCGATCCCCTCAGCGCCGACCTCCGGGCCGCGCGCGCGCCCGAGCTGGCCCAGCAGCAGCGGTTCCAGGCCGGCGCCGCGCGCCTGCTGACGAGCCCCCTCTCCTCCAGCGTCGGCCGCGTCGTCCAGGACTCGTTCGGGGTCGACACGTTCCAGATCGCCCCGTCGCTGGGCGACCCGACCTCGCAGCAGTCGGCCGAGCTCAACCCGACGGCACGGGTGCTCATGGGCAAGCGGATATCCGACCGGACGCACATCACGCTCTCGCGGGCCATCAGCGGCGCCAACCGGGATCTCCTGGTCGTCCTCGAGCACGACCAGAGCGACCGGCTGACCTGGATTCTCTCGCAGAACGAAGATCGCACCTACGCCCTCGACTTTCGCGTGAGGCATGCGTTTTGAGCCTGGCAGCCCGTCGTGGAACCCCGCGTTGCGCCGCGCCCGAAGGGCGCCCGCGAAGGGCCGAGGCGCCCGCCTGACAAGGCGTGAGGAGGGCGCATATTGGGCATATGGAACCGACGAGCAACGCAGCCGGGCGTCGGTGCCGGCCACGGCGCAGACGCCCGGCAGGCACGGTTGGGCGGCAATCGGCACCGAAGGCGACGCTTGCCGGGCGCAGGCGGGATGCATCGCCGCTCGAACGCAGCGGGGGCTTCCGCGACGGGCTGCCGGGCCCTCATCGCCGGCGCGGCGGGAGCCGTGCTGGCCCTCGCCGCGCCGGCCGCCGGCGCCGCCGACCCCGCGACCCTCGCGGGGCAGCACGTCGCCGAGGTGCGGCTGTTCCGTGACGGCCGGGCCGTGGACGACGAGCCCGCGCTGCTCGACTTCGTCGAGACCCGTCCCGGCCAGCCGTTGTCGATGCGGCAGGTCCGCGAGAGCCTGACCCACCTTTTCAGCCTGGGCGAGTTCGTCGATGTCCGGGCCAGTGCCACCGCCGTTGCGCAGGGCGTCAGCCTGCGCTACGACTTGGTGCCGTATCGCGGCGCGGGCGGGATGGAAGTGCTCGACGCCCGCGGCCGCCCCGTCGAAGAGGCGGCCGACCTCGTCCGGCGCCGACTGGGAAGCAGGGTGGCGCCCGACCAGGTCGCCGCCGCCGAGGCTCTCGTCGACCAGTACTATCGCGACGCGGGCCGGTTCGCGGCGCGCATCACGCCGCGGCCGCCGGCGCCGGACGGCCGGCTCGTCATCGACGTAGACCCGGGCCCGGCCGCGCGCATCGGGAGCGTCGAGGTCCGGGGGCTCGAGCCCCCCCAGCGGCCCGTCGTCCTGAACCGGCTCGGCGTACGGGAGGGGGACCCCTACGATCCGGCCGAGCTCGACCGCCGCCTCGCCGAGTACGAGGACGAGGTCCGGTCCCGCCGGTTCTATGCGGCGCGCTTCTCCCACACCGCGGTGCCGAGCCCGGACGGGCTGGCGGTGTCGCTCGACCTGGACATACGGGCCGGTGCGCAGGTCGCCATCCGGTTCGAGGGAGATCCGGTCCCCGGGGCGCGGGTGGACGAGCTCGTGCCCATCGCGCGGGAAGGATCGATCGACGAGGACCTGCTCGAGGACTCCAGCCTCCGCATCACGACCCACCTCCGGGAGCTCGGATACCGCGACGCGCTGGTGACCCATCGCCGCCTGGAGGAGCCGGGTCAGCTCTCCGTCGTGTTCTCCGTCGAACGGGGCGCACGCTACGTGGTCGACGAGATTGCGTTCACCGGCCACGGGGTCCTGCCGGCGGCGGATCTGGCCGCGCTCTTCGACGTGGGGGTGGGGGCGGCGCTGGTCGACGACGGCGTGGCGGCGGGGGCCGCGGCCGTTCGGGCCGCCTACGAGCAGCGCGGTTACCGCGGTGTCGAGGTCGAGGTGCGGCGGGAGCTCGACGAAGCGGCTCCGCCGGACGGTGCCGCCGAGCCCGCGTTAGTGCCGGTGCGCCTGCTCGTGAACATCGCAGAAGGGCCGGCCACGACGGTCCGGGCCGTCACGTTCGAGGGCGTGACCGCGTTTCCCGAGGCCGAGCTGGCCGCCGCGATCGAGGTTCGGCCGGGCGATCCCTTCCACGCCCCGCGGGCGCGGGCGGCGGCGGCGGCGATCCTGCTGGGCTATCTCAACGAGGGGTACGAGGCGGCGCAGGTGGACGTCGAGCCGCGCTTCGACGAGTCCGGTGAGACCGCCGACGTCACGTTTCGGGTGCGCGAGGGGCCCCAGGTCTTCGTGGACCACGTGCTGATCGTGGGGAACCGGCAGATCTCCGCCTCCACGATTCGGCGCGAGCTCGCCCTGCGCGCCGGCGAGCCGCTGGGGCGGGACGAGATCGACGAAACCCGACGCCGCCTCACCGCGCTGGGGATCTTCCGGCGCATCGAGCTCCGGGAGTTCAGCCACGGCGCCGCGGATCGGCGTGACGTCGTGGTGGTCGTCGAGGAGGCCCCGGCCACGAGTGTCGGCTACGGCGGTGGGCTGGAGGCAAGCCAGCGGCTTCGCGCCGCCGCCAGCGGAGTGGCGGCCGAGCAACTCGAGTTCGCCCCGCGCGGTTTCTTCGAGATCGGCCGGCGCAACCTGTGGGGCAAGAACCGGTCCATCGACCTGTACACCCGGGTCAGTCTGTGGCCCCGGGGAGCCCCCGCGGGCGAGGTCTCGCGGACGGACCTGGCGTTCAACGAGTACCGGTTCCTCCTGAACTTCCGTGAGCCGCGGGCGTTCGGCCAGTCCGGCGACCTCCTGGTGTCGGGGTTCGCCGAACAGGTGATTCGCCCGAGCTTCGACCTGATAAGCCGCGGCGTGAACACCGAGCTGCGGCGCGTGATCGGGACCACGATGACGGCGCGTGTGGGCCATACCTACGGGGTGAACCGGATCGCGAACGAGCAGCTGCAGTCCGCGGACCGCCCTCTCGTGGACCGGCTGTTCCCCGAGGTTACGCTGTCGACCCTATCCGCCGGGCTGATCCGGGACACGCGGACGGACCCGCTCGAGCCGACGGGGGGGACCCTGTTGGCGGTCGACGTGGAAGCGTCCTCGTCCGTGCTCGGCTCGGCCGTGGGGTTCGCCAAGACCGTGCTTCAGGGATTCCTGTACCGGCGGCTGCCCGGTGACGCCGTCTTCGCCGCGGGGGGGCGTCTGGGGCTCGCGCGCAGCTTCACGTCCACGTTCCTCCAGGCATCGACCCTGGTGCTGAACGACCAGGGGTTGCCGGTGCTCCGGGAAGTGGCCGAGCTGACCTTCATCCACACCCTGCCCGCGAGCGAGCGGTTCTTCGCCGGGGGCGACTCCACGGTGCGGGGGTTCGCCCTCGATCGCCTCGGTGACGAATCGACCATCGGCGCCAACGGCTTCCCGACCGGGGGGAACGCCATGATCGTGCTGAACTCGGAGCTGCGGATGCCGGTGTTCGGGCCGCTCCAGGTGGTGGGGTTCCTCGATGCCGGCAACGTGATAGACCGGGTGGGCAACCTCGATCTGGCGGGCATTCGCGGGGCGGCCGGCTTCGGCGTGCGCTATCGTTCGCCGATCGGCCCGATCCGGATCGACCTGGGATTCAAGCTCGATCGGCGGGAGTTCGCGGGCGAGCGGGAGCGCCTGACGGCGCTGCACCTCAGCATCGGGCAGGCGTTCTAGGAGTCGGCGCGGTGGAACGGCGTCGCCTCCGAAGGAGGCGCGGACTCACTGGGGGGGTGGTCGGGTGCCGAGCGGAGGCCGCAGCGCGACCTCGCGGTCGCGTTCGGCGACGATTGGCGGGCTGGCCGGGCGTGGCCGGGGTCTCGTCCGGCGTGGCGCGGGAGCGGTCGACGGTGCCGAAACGGCGCGGGAATGTCGTGGGGTCGTGCGTGCTGGTGGCCGCTCTGGCCGCGGGTGGAGACCGGCGCCCGGCGATGGGCGCCGAACAGGCGCCGCCCGGGGTTGGGCAGCTCCTCGATCGCGTCCTCGCGGTGGTCGGCGGACAGGTCATCCTGCTGTCGGACGTTCGCCTGTTCCTGGAGACGGGGTTGGTGGAGCCGTCCGGGGCGGACCCGGTTCCGCCCGCGCTCGAACGCTTGATCGAGCGACGGCTGATCCTGGACGAGGTGGCCCGCTATGTCGTGGAGGACCCGCTCCAGGACGAGGTCGACGCCCGCATGGGGCAGATCGAGCGCCGCATCGGCGGCCCTCGCGGGCTCGCGGCGGCGTTGGCCGCGACGGGATACTCGCCGCGGGATTTCGAGCAGGTCGTGCGGGACGACCTGCGCATCGAACGCTACCTGGCGCTGCGGTTCCCCCCGCCGGCGACGGCGGCCCGGCAGGCCCTGATCGACGACTGGCTGGCGTCGCTCCAGGCCCGCGCGGCGGTCATTCGGGTCACGCCGTGACGCGGGAGCGAAGCGGCCGGTGCCGACGCGGCTGCCCCGGTCGGGGACGCAGGCTTCCAGCCCGCCGATCGCAGGTTGCGGCTCCGCCTGTCCTGCCGGGCACGGGCGAATCGGGGCCGGGGCTGCCGGCGGTCATCCCCCCGTCCGCGGCGGTCATCCCCCCCCACCCCCGGCGTAGGCGATGAGCACCTCCGTCGCGTTGAAGCCGGCATGACAGGCGAACGGCGCCACCATGCTGCCGCGGACCAGGTAGAGCACGCCCCAGAGCGCCCCCAGCAGGCCGGTGATGATGGCCGCGTCCCGGCCCTGAACGAGGTGGCCGAGGCCGAAGGCGACGCTGAACACCACGAGCCCGACCGCCGCGCCGCCGAGGTGCTGCTCGAAGCGGCGCAGGATGAAGGCGCGCTGCACCTCTTCCCGCAGCCCGCCGGCGACCACCGCGACCGCGGCGAACGTCATCGCCGCGGCGGGCGTCGTGATGAGCGCCTCGAGGGGATTCTCGGGGACGTTGCGCAACTCGGGAGCGAGGCGGGACAGGACCGCGAAGGCCGCCGCGACGACCAGGAGCGCGGCGGGCACGAGCGCCAGCCCGAGCAGGAGCTCGGATCGAATCGGCCGCCGGCCCACCATCACGGCGACCGGATGCTCGCCGTGCGCCCGCATGAGCATCCATACCAGCGCCAGGATCAGCGCGGCGTCGACCAGCGACAGGATGACCACGTAGCCGAGCGAAAGGTCTCCCGAGCCCTCGGTCGGTCCCGCCCCCAGCATCCCGAGCAGCACGACGAGGGTCAACTGGGTCGGGAAGCCGGAGCAGAGGATCACCTCGCCGGCGGCCCTGAGACGCTGCTGAGAGGGAGTGGGCCCGGGCAAGGACTCGGCGGCCGCCAAGTCGGCCGCGTCCCGGGCCGGAGCGTTCACGCCCGCTGGCAGATCCTCGTCAGGCTCTCCGTGCGACATGACGAAAGGACTTTACCATACGCCGGGGATGTCCCGATTGGTTGACAATTAAGCTACATCTGGGCTATCGTCCGCCGTTAGACCCAATATATAGTGTATTGCTTGACGATGGCACGCGATCCTCCCACCCTCTCACACCTGCGGTCCAGAGCCGAATCCTTGCGAGCGGCGGGCAGCGCGCTGCGGCGCTGACAAGCATGCGTCTGGCGCGCAACGCCGGTTGCGAGTCCCGAGGGAGTTGCCGGTGCGGATGTCGCCAATGCTCTCGACCGGAGACGGGCAGGACGGCCTGACGACACGGAAGACGACTTGACGACACGGAAAGACGGCACAGAAAAGGGCAGAAGACGATGCAGAGAAGCGCGGTCCGAGAACCCGAGGCAGCTGTCCCGCAGGTGGACGCCCAGCCGTCGGAGGCCGATCGCCAAGGCCTGGAGTTCCCGCGGTACTTCTCGCGCGCCGGGTCCGATCCGTTCGACGAGATCGAATGGGAGTCGCGGAGCGCGGTCATCGGCAACGAGCAGGGCGAGGCGGTCTTCGAGCAGCGCGACGCGGAGGTGCCCGCCTTCTGGTCACAGCAGGCCACCAACATCGTGGTGTCCAAGTACTTCCGCGGCGTGCTCGGCACCCCCGAGCGCGAGCGGAGCGTCAAGCAGCTCATCGGGCGGGTGGTCGACACCATCACCGGGTGGGCCCGCAAGGACCGCTACTTCGCCGGCGACGCGGATCTGCAGGCGTTCAGCGACGATCTCAAGCACCTCCTCGTCTTCCAGAAGGCGGCGTTCAACAGTCCGGTCTGGTTCAACTGCGGATTCGAGAAGGCGCCCCAGTGCTCGGCCTGCTTCATCAACTCGGTCGACGACACGATGGAGTCGATCCTGACGCTCGCCAGGACCGAGGGGATGCTGTTCAAGTACGGGTCGGGGACGGGCACGAACCTGTCGTCGATCCGGTCGTCGAAGGAGCTCCTGGGCGGAGGGGGGACGGCCTCGGGCCCGGTGTCCTTCATGAAGGGGTACGACGCCTTCGCCGGGGTCATCAAGTCGGGCGGGAAGACCCGGCGGGCCGCCAAGATGGTGGTGCTGAATGCCGACCACCCCGACATCGAGGAGTTCATCAACTGCAAGGTGGAGGAGGAGAAGAAGGCCTGGGCGCTGATCGACGCCGGCTACGACGGGTCGTTCACCGGCACCGCGTACTCGTCGGTGTTCTTCCAGAACTCGAACAACAGTGTGCGGGTCCCCGACGACTTCATGCGCGCGGTCGTCGACGACGAGGAGTGGGAGACCCGGGCGGTGACCGACGGCAGGGTGATGTCGACCCACCGGGCCCGCGACCTGATGCGCCTCATCGCCGAGGGCACCCACGTTTGCGGCGACCCCGGGATGCAGTTCGACACGACGATCAACGACTGGCACACCTGCCCCGACACCGACCGCATCAAGGCCTCGAACCCCTGCTCGGAGTACATGTTCCTCGACGACTCCGCGTGCAACCTCGCATCGCTCAACCTCATGCAGTTCCTCGACGAGGGGGGGCAGTTCGACGCCGCCGCGTTCGCGGCCGCGGTCCGGACGATGATGACCGCGCAGGAGATCATCGTCGGCAACGCCAGCTATCCGACGAAGGCGATAGCGCGCAACAGCCACGACTACCGCCCCCTCGGCCTCGGCTACGCCAACCTCGGGGCGCTGCTGATGTCGCGGGGCATTCCCTACGATAGCGACGAGGGGCGGGACTGGGCCGCCGCCCTCACCGCCCTCATGACCGGCGAGGCCTACGCCCAGTCGGCCCGCATCGCCCGCGACCACGGGGGGCCGTTCGCGGGTTTCGACAGGAACCGCGAGTCGTTCCTGCGGGTGATGAACAAGCACCGCGATGCGCTGCGGGGCGTCAACTCGCAGCGCGTCCCTGGCTCGCTGTTCGCGGCGGCGTCCCGGGCCTGGGACGACGCGGTCGAGCTGGGCGAGGCCCACGGCTACCGCAACGCCCAGGCCACGGTGCTCGCCCCCACCGGCACCATCGGTTTCATGATGGACTGCGACACCACCGGGGTCGAGCCGGACATCGCCCTCGTCAAGTACAAGAAGCTCGTGGACGGCGGGTTGATGAAGATCGTGAACACGACCGTCCCGATGGCCCTGTGCAACCTCGGCTACGACGAGCCGCAGGTCGAGGCCATCGTGGCGTACATCGACGCGCAGGAGACGATCGAGGGGGCTCCCGATCTCGATCCCGAGCACCTGCCGGTGTTCGACTGCGCCTTCAAGCCGGCGCGCGGGAGCCGGTCGATCCACCACATGGGGCACATCCGGATGATCGGGGCGGTGCAGCCGTTCATCTCCGGCGCCATCTCGAAGACCATCAACGTGCCGCCCGACGCGACGGTCGAGGAGATCGAGCAGGCGTACCTCGACGCCTGGCGCCTCGGCACGAAGGCGGTGTCCATCTATCGGGACGGCAGCAAGCGCACTCAGCCGCTGAACACCACCCGGGAGGGGCCGGCCGGCGAGTCCACGGGCGCCGAGCCGCCCATGGACACCGCGGCCGTCGGCGCGGGGCCGTCCCGCCGCCGCCTGCCGGACGAGCGCCAGGCCATCACCCACAAGTTCGACATCGCCGGGCACGAGGGGTACATCACCGTCGGGCTCTTCGAGGACGGCGCCCCGGGCGAGATCTTCCTGGTGATGGCCAAGGAGGGCTCGACCATCTCCGGCTTCGCCGACGCCTTCGCGCAGGCGGTGTCCTACGCGCTGCAGTACGGGGTGCCGCTCCAGGTGCTGGTTGACAAGTTCAGCCACGTGCGGTTCGAGCCGTCGGGGCGGACCCGGAACCGGGACGTCGCGATCGCCAAGTCGATCGTCGACTACATCTTCCGGTGGATGGCGACCAAGTTCCTGTCTCCGGAGGCGCAGTTCCGCGCGGGGGTCAACGTGCCGGCCGGGGAGCTGACCGCGGAGTCGATCGGTTCCGCCGAAACGGAGCGGCGTCGGGAAAACGACCCGGCGGAGCGGTCAGTGGCAGAGACGGGGCCGGCGGGCTGGGGCGGCGGCCTGGCCGCCGGCAACGGCGACCGGCGGGGCGGCGGCACGGGCCAGGGTACGCCGTTCGCGATCCAGAACGATCAGGACGCGCCGTCGTGCTCCACGTGCGGCGCCATCATGATCCGCAACGGCAGCTGCTACAAGTGCGTCAACTGCGGCGCCACCAGCGGGTGCGCCTGACGCCTGCGGTCGGCGGGCGGCACGGTCGCATCGACCTGCCGTGGGGAGTTCGAGTGCCGAGGGCGGTCAGGCCGACTCGTCGCCGCTGCGGCCGAAGTAGGCGAGCGCTACGAGAGCCGCACCGAAGAGGGCCCGGGCAATCTGGGGCTCGGGCGCGATCTGTCCGTACAGATGTCCCGCGTTGTGGAGGGCCAGCGACTGCAGCCCGAAGAGGGCGGCCAGTGCGAGGGCCAGGCTGCCGGGCAGGCCGACCCGGACCAGGAGCCCCGCCAGCACGAGCATCGCGCCGAGGATGATCAGGCCGACGTTGGCCAGAAGATCGAGCCGAGAGGCCCCCAACAGGTCGAGCAGACCCGTACCCAGCGAGTACAGGCCGTAACAGGTCATGCCGAGCGTTGCAGCGGTCAGCATCTGAATCGTCGCCTATTATGTCGTAGAAGACGACAGACACGCCGGCAACCTTTCTCTCAAGGCCGGTCCACCGGAGGTCCGCGCCGTGGACGGGGCACCGGCGCGCGGGGAAGGCGCGGACTCCCCGGCGGGTCGATCGGACGCCGAGCGGGGCCGCGGACGACGCTCTTCCGGCCAGTCTGGACCGCAAGACGACGAAATGGATCTGCATCTCGACGGCAAGGTGGCCGTCATCACCGGATCGAGCCGCGGGCTGGGGTTGGCCAGCGCGCGTGCGCTCGCGGCCGAGGGCGCCCGGGTGTGCATCTCCGCCCGCGGCGCCGAGCGGCTGGCCGCCGCCGTGACCGAGTTGCGCGCCATCGCCCGCCGCGCTGCCGCCGAATCCCGCGGCGGTGCCGCGGAGCTCGGGAGCGCGCCAGCCGGAGCGCCGAACGGGAGCGCTGCGGACGAGAGCGTCATCGGGATCGAGGCGGACCTCGGCACCGAGGCCGGGGTGGCCCGGGTCATCGACGGCGCCGTCGAGACGTTCGGCGGCCTCGACATCCTCGTCAACAACGTCGGCAAAGCCGGCGGCGGGGGGATAACCGAGGCCACCGACGCCGAGTGGCAGGCTGCGCTCGACCAGACCCTGTACCCCGCCGTCCGCGCCTCTCGGCTCGCGGTGCCGCACCTGCGGGCGCGGGGCGGCGGGGTCATCCTGATGATCGCGTCGATCTGGGGCCGCGAGTCGGGCGGGCGCATGACCTACAACGCCGTCAAGGCGGCCGAGATCAGCCTCGCCAAGTCCCTCGCCGGCCAGCTCGCGGCCGACCAGATCCGCGTCAACAGCGTGGCCCCCGGCTCTATCTCCTTCCCCGGCGGCTCGTGGGCGAAGCGGCAGGCGGCGGACCCCGAGGGCATGGCCGCCTTCGTCCGGCGCGAGATACCGTTCGGCCGTTTCGGGCGCGCGGAAGAGGTCGGCGACGTCGTCGCCTTCCTCGCCTCCCCCCGTGCGAGCTGGGTCACCGGGGCCTGCGTCACCGTCGACGGAGGGCAGTCGCGGTCGCTGTTCTGACTGTCGACCGGGTCATCCCGCGAGGACCGGGCCATGCGGGTTCGTGGAGCGACATTGGGGGCGCCGGGACCGCTGGTCCTGCACACCCGGTCGAGGGAGGCCCTGGCGGTGCTGCGCCTGGAGATCGAGAAGCAGCCGGAATGACTCCAGGAGTCCGCCCCCTTCTTCGGGGCAGATTCCTGCCGGGCGGCTGCCCGCGAGTTGACGGTCGAGCCCTTCCGGCGGGAGACTACGCCAAATGCCCGGCTCCCTTGTGGCGGAGCGCGGGCGTCGAAGCGGGCGGCCGCCTGGCGAGACCCGGCGCAGCCGGCCGCGTCGGTTCAGTCAGGAGGCATGACGTGAAGCGCAGCATCGTTCTCGCCTTGCTGGTCGGAGTGGGCGCCGCCTCGCTCGCGGTCGTCGCCGCGCAGGACGGCCCGATGGAGATCGAGGTCGAGCAGCTCGAGGACAACCTCTACGTGCTCAGGGGCCAGGGCGGCGGCGGCAACACCGCGGTGTTCGTCACCACCGACGGCGTGGTCGTGGTCGACAGCAAGAACCCGGGCTGGGGCGACCCGATTCTGGAGCAGATCGGGCAGTTGACGGACAACCCGGTGTCGATGCTCATCAACACCCACAGCCACCACGACCACGTGAGCGGCAACGTGGCGTTCGGGGACGTGCAGTTCGTGGCCCACGAAACCACCAAGGCCAACATGGAGGTCATGCGGCCCTACACGGGACGGACGGAGCCCCCCGTCAACGTGTTCGCCGACTCGAACGGTCACGGGCTGCCGACGGTCACCTTCTCGGACCGCATGTCGCTGGGCAGCGGCGACGACCGGGTCGACCTCTACTATTTCGGCCGCGGCCACACCGGCGGCGACGCCTGGATCGCGTTCCCGGCCCTCGGGATGCTCCACGCCGGCGACGTCTTCCTGGGCCAGCGGGTGCCGTTCCTCGACGCCGAGAACGGCGGCAGCGGCGTCGACATCCCCGACACCCTGCAGAAGGCCCACGACAACATCAGCGGCATCGACACCATCATCACCGGGCACAGCGGCCAGATGACGTGGGCCGACCTGAACGAATGGGCCGCCTTCAACCGCGACTTCCTGCAGATGGTCCGCGACGGCCGGGCCGAGGGCAGGTCGGTCGACGAGATCGCGGCGGGGTGGTCGCTGCCGGACGCGTACTCGCACTACGACGCGCCCAACGCGGAGGGGGTCCGGCGCAACATCCAGGTGATCGTCGACGAGCTGGAGTAGTCGGCCGCGATGTGCAGAGCGGACGCGTCCCCGACACGCTGCCCGGCATGGCGGCGTTCGCCGAGGCGTTCCGGCCGACGCGGAAGCTGCTGGTCGGCGGCGACGGCATCGACGTCGAGACTAGCTGGCCGGTGCGGCCGGGGTGTCCGGCGGCGGGCTGGCGTCGGCGGCGGGCTCGGCCTCCGCGCGTCTGGGCTCCGGGACGGCGGCCTTGGCGGCCGCCTTGCGGGCCTGCTGCTGGCGGGCCTTGAGGGCGGCGACCGTCTGCTGGCCGTACTTCTTCGTGAACCGCTCGACTCGCCCCTCGGTGTCGACGAGCTTCTGGCGGCCGGTGAAGAAGGGATGGCAGTTGGAGCAGATCTCGAGCCGCAGTTCCTTGCGGGTCGATCGGGTCTTCCATGTCGCCCCGCAGGCGCAACGGACCTCGACGTCATGATATTGCGGATGAATCCCAACCCTCACAGTCTGCTCCTCGTCAGGTGACCAAACGCGACATTATACCATCGACCATGTGACCGCCGGGCGCCGCCGCGATCTCCGCTTTCGTGGCTTCCGGACGCCGCCGACCGCGAAATGCAGGCGGGGGGTGCGGCGGGTTGCGGGCGGCGGTCGGGATGCGGGCGGGCGACCCTCTTCGTCCGTCACCGGGGCCGCGAGAAACGGCGGTTCGCGTCGATGCCCGCGGGGCCGTCTTCAGTCGGGCGCAGAGGGCCCCCGCCTGGTCGGTTTCTTGCGTGAGCCCGGGGTCATGACAGTCGTCACGCTCGATTCCTGACGAAGCGCACTGGCGGGCAGGCGTCGGCCTGCTCCACGATGGTCTCCATGGAGAGCGGAGGCCATGATGCAGAGACAGTACCGGATCCACCGCCCGCCGGCGTTGACGTTCGCGGCGGCGCTGATGCTCGCGCCGGCGCCGGAATCGGCGTTCGGCCAGGAGGCGGCCACCGTCATTCGCGGCGCCGCCGTCTTCACCGGCGACGAGGTGATCGAGACGGCGACGGTGACGATCCGGGGGCGCACGATCGAGGCGGTCGCGGTGGGCGATGTGCTCCCGCCCGCGGCCGGGGACGACGCCACCGTGATCGACGGGCGGGGCATGACCCTGCTGCCGGGCCTCATCGACGCCCACACGCACAGCTTCGGCCCCGCCCTGGAAGACGCACTGAACTTCGGGGTGACGATGACCAGCGACGGCCTCGCCGCCTCGGGGTGGATCCCGTCGACCGATGCGATGTTCGGCGGCGGCTCGACCGTCGAGCTGCGCGTCACGGCGGACGGCGCGGACGCGAACGCCGGCGCGCTCGTCATCAGCGGCGAGATCGCGGCGGGATTCCCCGCGCCGTGGGCCGGTGTCATGATCGGTCTCGCGCCGGGCATGATGCAGCCGGTGGACGCCAGCGACATCACCGCGCTCGTCTTCGATGCCCGCGGCGAGGGCGCGGCGTACCGGGTCCTGGCTTTCGCCGAGAGCCTCGGCCCGATGCCGGCCACCATCGAGTTCTCCGCCGGGGCCGGTTGGAGACGGGTCGTCGTCCCCCTCGGCGGCATCGACGGGCTCGATCCGACCGGGGCCATGGGCTTCCTGATCGGGGGACCGGGGGATCTCGGTCCGTTCCGGCTCGAGATCGACAACGTCGAACTGCGGTAGGCGCGGCCCACCGGTGGAGAGCCCGGCGCGAAATCCCGGGTTGCTCCGGTCCGGCACGGTGTCCCTCAGCCCGTGGGCGACCACGGGCCCGCGTGACGAAGTGAGACGAGGGGCATACTCGGCGACCTGCCGGGGCTGGTCGGGATTGGGGTCGACGCTGCGTGATCGCGGACCGCGCGGCCCCGCTGAACCGCACGGCCAGGCAGAGCGCATCGCCGATCGAGTCCCGGGGGGTATTCCCCCCGGCGCCGTTGGTGCCGGGTCGCGAGTCAGTGGCAGTCCCGGTGCAGCCTCCGGTCGATGAAGGGAGAGCACGGCGTGGCACCAGACACGGTCAGAGAGGCGTCCACGTGGAGCGGCTGGATACGTCACATGTGGCTCGTCTATCTCGTGTTCTTCGTCCTCCCGTTGTTCCTCCAGCCGACCCCCGGCTGGCAATGGGTCGTCCACGGAGCGGCCATCGCGGTTTTCTTGTGGTTGTATGGCCGGGCGCAGCGGGTGAGCGGGGCGGCGCTCGCGTGCAGCGTCGGCGGGATCTTCGGGCTCGGCGTCGTGCTGCTGCCGATCAACCCGGGCGCGATGTGCCTCTTTATGTACGCCGTCGCCTTCCTCGACCGCGTTCGGCGTCCGGCGGTCGCCGGCGTCTCGCTCGCCATCCTGCTTGCGGTGGCCGCGGCGGCGATTCTGCGGTTCGGGTCCACCCCCATGCTCGGCATGCTGGTCCTCATGCTGCTGGTGGGCGTGACCCGCATTCATGAAGGCGTGGTGGAGCGCAAGAACCGGGAGCTGCAGCGCTCGCGCGACGAGATCGAGCAGCTCGCGGCGCTCGCCGAACGAGAGCGCATCGGGCGCGATCTGCACGATCTGCTCGGGCACACGCTCTCGGTCATCGTCCTGAAATCGGAGCTGGCGGCCAAGATGGCCGAGGCCGACCCGGCACGGTCGGTGACCGAGATCCGCGAGGTCGAGCCGTTATCTGCGCCGCGCGCTGGACGCCGGGGCGGCGGGGTACCTGCTCAAGGACGCCCCGTCGGCGGCGCTGGCGAACGCGATCCGGACCGTGCATACTGGCGGGCGCGTGATCGACCCGGATCTCGCGGCGCAGGCGTGGACCGGGCCCGACCCCCTCACGGATCGCCAGCGCCAGGTGCTGCGGCTGGCCGGGGAGGGCCGGTCCGGACCGGAAATCGCCGCGGCCCTGCGGCTCTCGGAAGGGACGGTGCGCAACTACCTGTCCGAGGCGATCTCCCGGCTGGGGGCGCGGAACCGGGTCGAGGCGGCGCGCCTCGCCCGCACGAAGGGATGGCTCTGATGCGTTCTCTCTACGCCCGAACGAGACCCGGTCGCGGATCGGTCCCGGCGCCGGTCCTCGCAGCGTTTGCCCTCGCGGCGTGCGCGCTGGCGGCCGTCGGCGTCCGCGCGCAGGGCGACCAGCGCATGAACGTCGTCCTCTTCCTGATCGACGATCTCGGCTACCGGGACGTCGGCGCCTATAACCGGGACACGTTCTACGAGACACCCAACATCGACGCCCTCGCCCGCGGGGGCATGCGCTTCACCGACGGCTACGCGGCGAGCCCGGTGTGCTCGCCGACGCGCTACAGCATCATGACCGGGCGCTACCCGTCGCGGGTCGACGCCACAGACTGGTTCACGGGCCGGCGGGTGGAGCGGTTCGCGCCGGCGCCGCTGCGCGACCGCATGCCGCTCGAGGAGGTGACCGTCGCCGAGGCCCTCCGGTCGGCCGGCTACGCGACGTTCTTCGCCGGCAAGTGGCACCTCGGCCCCGACCAGGACTGGTGGCCCGAGGCGCACGGCTTCGACGTGAACCTCGGCGGTCACCACCGCGGGAGCCCGCCGGGGCCCGGACGCTACTTCGCCCCCTGGGACAACCCACGCCTCGACGCCGACGCCCCCGGCGAGTTCCTCACCGACCGACTCGCGGAGGAGACCGCCGACTTCGTGCGGAGCCGGGCCGACGGGCCCTTCTTCGCGGTGATGTCGCTCTACTCGGTGCACACTCCGCTGATGGCGCCGGCAGAGCTGGTCGCCAAGTACGAGGAGAAGGCGCGAGCGCAAACCGGGTCCGGGGCGGCGGGGCCGGAGTTCCTGGAAGTGGAGCAGGTGTGGCCCGCCGACACGCCGAGACGGGTGCGGGTGGTGCAGTCTCACCCCGTCTACGCCGCGATGGTGGAGGCGATGGACCGCGCCGTCGGCCGCGTGCTCGACGCGCTCGACGAGACGGGCCTGGCCGACCGGACGGCGGTCTTCTTCGTCTCCGACAACGGCGGGCTGTCGACGGCGGAGGGCCTGCCGACGAGCAACCTGCCGCTGAGGGGCGGCAAGGGCTGGCTCTACGAAGGGGGCATCCGGGTGCCGTTCCTGGCGCGCGTGCCCGGGGTCACGGTGCCGGGCAGCGTCTCGTCGGCCCCGGCCCTGACCACCGACTTCTACCCGACGATCCTGGAGCTGGCGGGCCTGCCGGCGCGGCCCGCGCAGCATCTCGACGGCGTCAGCCTGGTGACGGCGCTCCGCGGCGGGCCCCACCCCGAGCGCGCCCTCTTCTGGCACTATCCGCACTACTCCAATCAGGGCGGCTTTCCCGGCGGCGCGATCCGGCTCGGCCGGTGGAAGCTGCTGGAGCGCTACGAGGACGGACGCGTGCAGCTCCACGACCTCTCCGAGGACCTCGGGGAGCGCGCCGACCTCGCGGAACGCGAGGTGGCGCGCGTGGCGGACCTGCGGGCCCGGCTGCACGCTTGGTACCGGGAGGTCGACGCCAGGTTCCTCACCGCACGGGACGGCGGGCCGGCTCCCTGGAGGCCCTGATTTCCGACAAGGGACGCTCGCGCTCGGGCGGCGGCCCGGGGGTCGGGAGCAGGACTCGCCCGGGACGGAATCGCTCGGCGCTCGCGCCTCCCGCTCGATCGATGCCGGGGCGCGACCAGTTGCTCGGGATGGTCGGCCCCCGGTTCTTCGCCCGACCAGGACCACCCCTCCTCGGTATTCCACCGTCTCGCGGTGCGGACCCTGGATCGAGGCGGCCACCCGGCCGCTGCCAATCCACCCGCCGACGACGGCCCGGCCTCTGTCGGTTATGCTGATCGGCCAAGGAGGAAGCACATGTCGCTGAGCACGTATCTGACCTTCGACGGCAACTGCCGCGAGGCCTTCGAGTTCTACCGCTCCGTCTTCGGCGGGGAGTTCCAGACGCTCCAGACCTTCGGGGACGGGCCGCCGGACATGCCCGTGGCCGAGGGCGAGAAGGACCGCGTGATGCACGTGTCCCTGCCCGTCGGGTCGAGCGTCCTGATGGGCAGCGACAGCGCCAAGGGATTCGGGCCGCCGGTCGTCGTCGGCAACAACTTCTCCGTCTCCATCGACGTCGAGAGCCGGGAGCGTTGCGACGAGGTGTTCGCGGCGCTGTCGGCCGGCGGCAACGTCCTGATGCCGCTGCAGGAGACGTTCTGGGGTTCGTACTTCGGGCACTGGACCGACAAGTTCGGCATCAACTGGATGGTGAGCTACACCCTCCCGACCGAATGAGCTCGGGCACCACCCGGACGAACCGGCGCTGATGATGAGCTTAATCCTCTCGACCGAATGAACTGCGGAATCACCCGGGAAGGGAATCGATCATGACCGCAACGCCAACCGCCCGCCGCACGGCCTGTCTCGCCGCCGCCCTCGCCGCCGTCGCCGCTCTCGCCAGCGCTCCCGCCCGGCCCGCCGCGCAGGGGCCCGACCACCTGCTCGACGTGGTCCAGCTCCTCGCCGACGGCGAGGTCGTCTTCGGCTCGTTCGCCAACGTCGAGTCGGGGGCGTCGGGCGCCGTCGACATGTCCCGGTCCGACGCCGACTACATCTTCTTCGACATGGAGCACGGGCCCCTCGACATGGTCGAGCTGCGCGACTACATGCAGTACCTGCTCGACCCCGCGCAGATCCTGCGCCGCGGCCGGCCCGGCACCGACAAGGCGGTGTGGGTGCGCATCCCCGCCAACGGCCGCGAGATGAACGAGTGGATGATCAAGAACGCCCTCGACCAGGGGGCGCACGGCATCATCGCGCCCCACATCGAGACGGCCGAGCAGGCGCTGCACCTCGTCCGGTCGATGCGCTATCCGCAGCGGGTCGGCGCTCCCGACACCGAGCCGGTGGGGCTGCGCGGCTCCGGCCCCGGCAACGCGGTGCGCTACTGGGGCGTCTCGGGCGCCGAGTACATCGCGAAGGCCGACGTCTGGCCCCTCGACCCCCAGGGCGAGCTGCTGAACATGATCCAGATCGAGAACAAGATCGGCATCGCCAACGTGGACGAGATCGCGGCGGTGCCCGGGGTCAGCATGCTGATGGCGGCCCCCGGCGACCTCGGCATGGCCTACGGCGGCGACGCCGAGGCGACGGAGGAGGCGCTGCAGACGGTGCTGCGCGCGGCCACCGCGGCGGGGCTGCCGTGCGCGATCACGGCGGGGCCGGGCGACGTCGAGCGGCGCATCCGCGAGGGGTTCCGGGTGCTGATCGGCGGGCCGGAGATGATCGAGGTCGGCCGCCGGGCGGCGGGGCGGGACTGAGGCGCGATTCGTTGTCACCTGTCGCCGCAGGAGTGCGACCGTCTTGACGGTACAGTCCTGCGGCTATCGGCCGCTACAGACCGAGGCACTCCGGCCTGGTCTCGCGGTGCTCCAACCTGTCTGCAATGACCCGGAGCGCCAGCGCCTGGACGCGGGCGATGGCGTCATTTCGGGTCTCGCCGTAGCGCATCACGCCGGCGAGGGTCGGCACCTCCGCGAGCCACCGGCCATCGTCCTCGCGTTCCAGCTCAATTCCCAGGGTCATGGCAACCCGGTGTGATGCAATGTCACACACACCGGATCAGAACACGGCGAGCGGGTTCAGCGGAGACGACGAGCAGCGGGGCGGCCGGGGCGGCGACGCTTCGCCGCCCCGACGCGCATACGGTCCGCATCGCGCCACGCTCCGCCGTCACTGCTGGCCGCCTTCTTCCGCCTGCTCGCGCGCCCGGGCGCCGCTCAGGATGTTGGTCATCCCGTAGTTGCCCTCGTGGCAGGCGTACTCGACCAGCTCGTACTGCTCGTCGTCCCTGTCGTACCGGAACATGGCCGTCCACGGCCGGGTCCACGTCGCGGGGTCGTCGACCGTGAACTGGTACTCGAGCACGGTGGGGCCGAGGCGGGTGAAGCGCTCGGTCAGCCGCAGGTTCTCGGTGGAGCCGCGGTACGGCGCCCGCCCGTTGAAGTTCGTGGTCTCGACGACCAGGGTGTCGCCCTCCCAGCGGCCCTGCGGGATGCCCAGCCACGAGCTCAGGCCGGGGCCGGGGGCGGGGCGCGGCTCGGTCGGGATCATCCGCGTCTCGTGGATCATCTCCTTCTGGATGGCGACGAACCCCGGCCCCTGCGCGATCTGCAGGCCGTTGTTGTAGATGGACGGCATCATCAGGCCGGGCAGGCCGCGGGTGATGCAGCGTACGAACAGGCTGAGGTCCTCGGGGCCGTCGGCGATGCGGCCCACGCCCGACGTGTCGACGCGGTTGGCGAGGCGCGCCTCGGCCTCGGCGGTCAGGGGCGGGATGCGCCCGTCGGGCGGGTCGACGACCATCGCCACCTGCCGCGACGGCGCGGTCTTGACGTAGCC
Source organism: Vicinamibacterales bacterium (assembly GCA_965207615.1). Taxonomy (GTDB): domain Bacteria; phylum Acidobacteriota; class Vicinamibacteria; order Vicinamibacterales; family UBA8438; genus JAJEEA01. Next base: position 2,386,110 of record CBDBMZ010000003.1, on the reverse strand, counting down.
CAGGGTGGTGTCGCGCCACTCGCGCTCGTAGCCCCAGATGCTGCCCAGGGTGCCGCGCTCGCGCCGCGCCTCGGCCTCTTCCGGGGTCAGCGACTCGATGTCCTCCAGCTCCTCGGGGCGCTCGAGGGGGATGCCGTGGGCGGAGTTGCCGGTCCACACGCCCTGGAAGTCGGGCTCGCCCCACGGGGTGCGGGGGACGTCGTAGGGCTCGAGGTCGGCGGTGGCGACCTCCACCGGGCGGTCCATCTCCAGGCCGGCCCAGCCCGTCTCGACCACCTCCAGGCGCACGCCGTCAGGGGCGACGAGGAACGCCCGCTGGACCTGCGCGCGGGCGTTCGCGGGCACGGACGGCTCCTGCTCGAAGACGACGTCGAGCTCGGCCATCCCGGCCGCGGCCGCGTCGAGGTCGTCGAAGACGAACGCGATGTGATCGATCGCGCGCCCCACCGTCGACGCCGGCACCCCCAGCTCGTGCTCGGACACGAGCACCCAGACGTCGCCGAACCTCAGGGCGTCGATCTGTCCCCGCAGGCTCGCCGGCTCGCCGCCGAGCACGTCGCGGTACCACGCCAGGGTCGCGTCCGGGTCCTCGGCGCTCAACTGCACGTGGTGGAAGCCCAGGGTGTCGGGGTCCTCGACCATCTGGATGCGGGTGCCCCACGGGTCGAAGATGTAGCCGAGCTTGTACAGCCCGGGCACCTCGCGCCAGGTCGACCCGTCGGGGAAGCGCTGCAGCCGCACCCCCGAGCCCCGCACCCCGACCGCCTCGAGCTCGGCCATCTTGGCTGCCAGGTCCGGATACGAGAAGCTGATGTGGTTGACCCCGGTGCCCTGGGTGCTGCCGAGGGTCGGCTGCACCATGAAGGTCAGCTCGGCGCTGCCGCAGTCGGCGGTGTCGGGCCGGTCGGCCACGGGCTGGCAGTCGAGATGCCGGACGTACCAGCGCACGCCCTCGGTCGGGCTCGACGCGGTGATGTGAATGTGGTGGAAGCCGGCCTCCTGGGCCGTCGCGGGCATGGCGACGAGCGCGGCCAGCACCCCGGCGAGGGCAACGACGTGTCGGGTGGGTTTCATCACAAGCTCCCTCCGCATGCGGGACGGTTCATCGACGGGCAGATCTGTTCCCCAGTACATTAGATCCATCCGCGGTTCGACTTCCACGGTATTTTTCGGGATGGCCGTTCCGTCTCCTTCCACGTTCCGCGGCTATCGACAGGACCCCGTGTTTGTGGTACCTCTGGACGGGCCTGCAGGGGCTCGGATGTTCGGGTCCAGGTCCGCGAGACGCGTCCCGCCGCCGATCCGCGGGGCGCTTCTGCTGGCGCGGCGACCCCGCCTCCCGGCGGGGCGCCTCGCGGTGGACGTCCCGAATCGCGGGCATCGCGGGGGAGGTGCGGTCATGCCCATCACGAGCGAGTCCGAGCTGCGCACGGTCTACGGCGATCCGAGCGAGCGGTCGAAGCAGAAGGTCCTCGACCATCTCGACCGTCACTGCCGGCGCTTCGTCGCGCTCTCGCCGTTCTGCGTGCTCAGCACCGCCGGCGCCGACGGGCGGGCCGAGGTCTCTCCCCGCGGCGACGTCCCCGGGTTCGTCGCGGTGCCGGACGAGCGGACCCTGTTGATTCCCGACCGCCCCGGGAACAACCGCACCGACTCGCTGAAGAACGTCGTCGCCCAGCCGCACGTCGGGCTCCTGTTCCTCGTGCCGGGCATGAACGAGACACTTCGGGTGAGCGGCACGGCGGAGATCGTCGCCGACGCCGACGTGCTGGAGCCCCTGTCGATGAAGGGCCGGCCGCCCGTCTCGGTGCTGCGCGTCACCGTCGAGCGCGCGTTCCTGCATTGCGCCAAGGCCCTCATCCGGGCGCGGCTGTGGGACCCCGCCGCGCAGGTCGAGCGCTCGAGCCTCCCGACCTACGGGCAGATGCTCGCCGATCAGATCCGGGGCGCCGACTCCGCCGCCATCGACGCCGCCCTGGACGAGGCTGCCCGCAACCGGCTCTATTGAGCGCCAGCTTCCCGATCTGGAGGAACTAGGCGAATCGCCAGCGCAGCAGGTGTCGCTCGAGGCGGGCGGCGAGGGCGAAGAGCAGCAGCACGAACGTCATGATGATCACGATGAGGGCGATGGTCAGGGCCGCGTTGTAGGTGCTCTGCGCGAACTGGAGCAGGTAGCCGAGGCCGCGGCTCGACGCGACGAACTCGCCGACGACGGCGCCGGTGAAGGCGAACCCCACCGCGACCTTGAAGTTCCCCAGCACCCAGGCGGTGACCGACGGGACGTAGACCTCGCGGACGAGGACGCGGCGGCCGCCGCCGAGAGTGCGGACCCGCTCGACGAGGCGCCGGTCCACCTCCTTGATGCCGTTGAAGACGGCGAAGAAGATGAGCACCGCGACGAGGATGGTGGCGAGAGCCAGCTTCGACGCAAGCCCGATGCCGAGCCAGATGACGAAGAGCGGGGCGAGGATGACCCGGGGGATGGCGTTGAGCAGGATCATGACCGGCTCGAGCAGCTCGGCCAGTCGAGGGAGGAGGGCCGCCGCGAACCCGAGGACGATGCCGATGGCGAGGCCGGCGGCGAGGCCCGCGAGGGCCGCCGTGGCCGTGGCGCCGAGATGCGGCCAGAGCTCGCCGCCGGCGAGGTCGAGCATGACTCCGCCGACCGCCGACGGGGGCGGCGCGTAGAACGGGTCGAGCCAGCCGACCCGGGACAGCGACTCCCACACTGCGAGCAGCACCATCAACGCGGCGGCCCGCCGGAAGGCGGGGCCGGCGGCGATTCCCGTCATCGACCCGCCTCATCGGCAGCGGTGGACGAAGACGAGCCCTTCACTCCCTGCGCGCCCGACCTGCCGCCCGGAGCCTCCCCGGTCGCTGGGGGTGGGGGTGGGCCCGCCACCGAGTCTACCGCCGAGCTCGACTCGCCGCCCGACGCGCCGGCCGCCGCGCGGGCTGTGGGGTCTCCCGTCGTCAGGTCGTTCCACAGCGTCCGCAGCAACGGCCCGAAGGCGGGATGCCGCTTCGCGTCGAGGACGTCGCGCGGCCTCGGGATGTCGACGGCATGCCGCGCGCGCATCGCGGCGCGCGGCCCGTGGCCGAGCACGGCGACGGCGTCCGAGGCGCAGATCGCCTCTTCGAGGTCGTGGGTGACGAGCAGCACCGTGAGGCGGTCGCGCTCGACCCAGTCGAGCAGCTCCTGGGTAATGCGGGTTCGGACGATGGCGTCGAGGGCCGCGAACGGCTCGTCCATGAGCAGCAGCCGCGGGCGCAGGGCCAGCACCTGGGCGATGGCCACCCGCTTGCGCTGGCCGCCGGAGAGCTGGGCGGGGAAGCGGTCGCCGTAGCCGTCGAGGCCCAGCGTCGCCAGCCAGTGGTCGGCCCGGGCGTCGGCGTCGGCCGCGGGGACATCGCGGATGCGCAGCCCGAGGGCCACGTTCTGCCGCGCCGTGCGCCACGGCAGGAGCGCGTCGTCCTGGAACAAGAAGCCGACGTCGCCGAGGGCCACGCCGAGGTCGACGGTGCCCTGCAGTGGCCCGAGGAGGCCGGTCACCACCCGCAGGATGCTGGTCTTGCCCGAGCCGGACGGACCGATGAGGCTGACGAACTGGCCGGCCTCCACGTCGAGGTCGATACCCTCGATGATCGGCGGTCCGCCGAAGCCGACCGACAGGCCGCGGATGCGCAGCAGGGTCTCGGGGCCGGCCGGCCGCGCCGGGGGGTCAGCCGGCGAGGGCATCCGCGTCGACCAGGGTGTCGAGATCGACCTGTCCCGGCTCGAGGAGCCCGGCGATCTCCTGGGCCCTGGCCACCCGGCCCGCGGCGTCGAGATCGACGGTGACCCGCTCGGGATACAGCGAGAGCCGGTAGCGCTCGACGATCGCCTCGAGCTGGCCGAGGTCGCCGCCGGCGACGAGGGCGGCGGGCAGGGCGGCCACGACGTCGGCCGGGGGGAGGGTCCGGGTGTCGGCGAGGCCGCGCTCGAGGGCCGTCGCGAGGCGGCGTATCTCGTCGAGGCGCTCGTCGCGCTCGGCCGCGCGCACCGCGACCCCCATGAACTCGTAGGCGCCGCCGACGTGCTGTCGGGCCTCGTCGAGCTCCATGAAGTTCACGAGCTCGCGGCCTCCCGCTTCGGTGATCAGCGACAGGGCCGGCTCCTGCACCATGGCCGCGTCGACCTGCCCGATGCGCAGGGCGTCGAAGAGGTTGGTGCCGACGGTGGCGAACTGCACGCTCGCGGCGTCGGCGCCGGCCTGGTCGAGGAGGAACAGCAGCAGGGCGTGGTCGGCGTTGCCGAGGGCGGAGACGCCGACGGTGCGGCCCTCGAGGTCCGCGACGGCGTCGATCTCGGCGCTGCGTTCGGGGGCGACGGCGAGCGCGAAGAGCGGCAGGCGGCCCGTCGACGCCACCCGGCGGATCGCCGCGCCGTTGGCCGCCGCCTGCAGGGCGACGTCGAACGAGCTGCCCGCGTAGTCGACGGCCCCGCCGACCAGGGCCTGGACCGCCGCGTTGCCCCCGCGCGTGTAGATCAGCTCGACGTCGAACCCCTGGTCGGCGAAGTGTCCCCGGACCCGGGTCACCTCGTAGGGCACGACGCACAGGAGCTGCCCGCAGAACGCGAGGCTGAGGCGCGAGAGCCCGTCCCGCGGTCGCGGGCCGCACCCGCTGCTGACGGCGATCACAACGCCCGCCCCGAGCAGCGTCTTCAGAGCGGTGCGCCGGTCCCAGTCCGCCCCCGGATCGGGCCGCTCGCCGCCGGCCCGCTCCGAGTCGGCGGTGGGACCCGACACGACCCCGAGCAGGTTGGGGTTGGTCGCCTCGCAGCAGCCCATGAGCAGCCTCCGGCCGGTTCAGGGCAGTGGACGAGATGGGCCTGCCAAGCGCATCCTGACGCAGCCCGCCCTCCGCGGTTTCCTGCGCTCGGCACGTGACGGGCCGATTCCCGTCACCGTCCTCACCGGCTGGCCACGTACTCGGTCGCGAACGCCTTCAGGGCCTCGCTGCGCAGGCCGATCGTCTCCGCCTCGGCCATGGCGCGGTCGGTGTCCCAGCCGTCGCCCACCACGCGCTTGATGAACCACATCGCGCCCACGCGGTTGGCCGATCCGCAGTGGATGTAGGCGGGCTGGTTGGCCTCGTCGGCGATGGCGGCCAGGAACGTCTCGGTATGCTCGTCGGTGGGGGTCCGGAACGGAATGTGGATGTAGTTCAGTCCGGCTTCCTCCGCCGCGGCCCGGCTGCCCTCGATGTTCGCGCCGTTCTCCCCGGCGGTGCGGAAGTTGATGACCGACGCGAAGCCGAGGTCCCGCAGGGCCGGCATCGCGGAGGCCGGGGTCGCCCCGGCACAGGCGACGGTGGCGTCGACGCGGGTGTAGTTGACGACGCCCTCGGGCGCCTCGTCCTGGGCGTGGGCGGCGGTGGCGAGCCCGAGCGTCAGGCCGGCGGCGACCAGGGCCGCCGGAAAGATCCGCGAAATCTGCTGTAGACGTGTCATGGTTTCACTCCTTGCCGTTCTCTCTACTTGCCACTTGCCTTCTGCGTCTCACTCGTGCCTGCTGCGGGCGGCCGCCGAGCCCGGCAATCGTCGCGGCCGGCTTCGGTCGCTACCTGTTGACGCCGCTGGGAGGCTGCAGCTCTCCGCGGCGCAGCGTCAGTTCGCCAGCGGGTGGGGCCGAATCTGGAACTTCACCAGGTTGCCCGGCTCCACCGGCCCTCCCTCGACGTGCCACGCCGCGTCGGCGCCGTAGGTGGCGTAGACGCCGCGCCCCTTCCAGCCGCCGTCGGGGTCGTCGATGCGGCCGTCGAGGCCGCGGCTGTGGAAGCCCATGGGGTAGGGCACCCGCAGGGTCACCCACTCCCCGGTGTCGGGCATCAGGGCGAGGAGCGAGTCCGAGCTCGAGCCGTTGGCGATGGGGACGTTTTCGCCCAGCCCCAGCGTGTCGAACTGGTCGACCCAGTTGTAGTAGTGGAAGTCGGTGCCGATGTCGGTGCCCGCGAAGTCGGGGCCGGGCACCTTGTAGAAGCTCCACCCCTCGTCGCACTGGCGGCCGTCGCGCACCTCGGGGCCGCCGAAGACGGTGCACTTCGAGCGGTCGAAGCTCGCGAAGTGGCTGCTCCCGGCCAGCGCCGCCCAGAGCACCCCGTTGCGGTCGACGTCGAGGCCGCGGGTGCGGTAGCCGTGCTCGGCCGGCACCACATAGAGCTCGGCCGTGCACGTCTCGGGCGGGTTGTCGCCGCGGTCGAGCCGCACGAGGTCGCCGGGATAGCGGTCGGAGACGATCCACACCGCGTCGTCGACGGGGTTGGTGATGACGCCGTAGGCGCCGGCGATGATGCGGGTGTCGAGCGCCGGGTCGTGCTCGGCCTCCGCGCTGCCGCGGGTCGGCTCGTTCCACGGCTTGGTGATGACGCCGTCGCCGTTGGTGTCGATGACGGTCGGGCACCAGCCCTGCGACGCCTGCTCGTCGCCGGTCTCGTCGTACATCTTCGTGTCGAGCCAGCCGATGACCTGCCCGCCCCCGCTGAAGTACAGCGTGTCGTTGTCGTCCTCGGCGAACTGCAGGTGGTGGGTGCCGAAGCAGGTGTGGATGAGCTCGAACTCCTCCGTCTCGGGCTCGTAGTAGCCGGTGTGCCGCCCCGCCCGGTCGACGGGGAAGTACCGTGCGTAGCGGTTGTCGGAGCCCTCGCGGCACCACGCGGGGTTGTCGACGGACTGCACCCGGGTGGTCAGCCAGACGCGCCCCTCGGCGTCCAGCATCGGGTTGTGGGGGTTGGCGGGGTCGTGCCACACCGCCTCCTCGCCGAAGTCGCGCCACGGTTTGAAGCCCTCGGTCTGGAACATCGACGGCACCGTCGACCGGTCCACCCGCAGCGGGACCTTGAGCATGCGCGACTCGTGGCGGTTGGGATCGGTGATGAGGAGGAAGTCGTTGCCGATGTCGACCCCGTAGATGGGGCCGTTGGCGTTCACCGTCGGGTTGCGCTTGTCGGTGGCGATTTCGTCGTGGACGAAGGCGACGTTGTCGCCCCAGTTCCACTGCGTCAGCACCACGTTGCGCTCGATGCCGGAGGGCCGCGGCGGGGCCGGGGGCACCGCGCCGGCGGCGATGCGGTCGCTCCAGTCGGCGACCATCTCGAGGCCGCGGGTGCGGCCGAACTGGGTGATGAAGCTGGCCATCAGCGACCCGCGCTGGCCGCGCTGCGTCCGGTCGTCCCACGCCGCGATGCTCGAGTCGAAGTCGTCGAGGTCGGGCACCACCCGGGTGCGCTCGTTGCCGACCTGGTGGCAGCGCTGGCAGCCCTTCAGCACGTTGATCCACTCGTTCTGGCTCTGCAGCCGCTCGTTGATGCCGTTGCCGTCCTCGCCGGTGCCGGGGAACTCGTGGGCGTCGGGCAGGTCGATGAGGGCGAGCCAGTAGTTCGAGGGGTAGACCTGCGCCGCCTCCTGCGGCGTGGCCGCGACCGTCGCCCGCAGGTCGAGCTCGGCCCCCGGCGCCGCCTCGACCGGCGTCGAGTCGACCAGCCCGTAGCCCCGCACCCACACGTCGTAGGTGGCGGCGGGCAGCTCCGGCAGCAGGAACCGGCCGTCGTCGCCGGTGACGACAATCTTGCGGAATACCGTCTCGAGGTCGTCGGTCTCGGCGATCACCCACACGCCGGCCTCGGCCCCGTCGTCGCTGGTGACGGCGCCGGTGATGACCCCGTCGTTGGCCTGGGCCGAGAGGGCGTCGTCGTGCATCAGGCCCGCCGCGAGGGCGACCAGGGCTGCTGCAGCCGCGAGCGCGCACATCCTTCGCATCATTTCATTTCTCCCAATCCGACCACCGAAACGCCGTGGCCTGGAGCCACCGGACTCGTCCTGGCCCGGAATCGTCGCTTTCGAAACTGGTCTCTCTCCTGATGGGCGCCTAGTCCGATCCCGCGCCGAGCTCCTCGAGCAGGGCCACCGTGTCGGGCCACGCCTTCTCGGTGTTGGCCACGAAGACCCCCTGGGCGACCATCAGCGGGGTCCAGCCGATGGTGTTCCGGGCGTCGATGTTCGCGCCCTGCTCGAGCAGGTACCGCACGATCAGGTTCGAGCCCATCATCGCCGCGCCGTGCAGGGCGGTGCTGCCGCCCCAGCGCATGTCGCCGCGGTCGCGCTGCGCGTCCAGCTCGAGGAGATTGAGGGGGTGCCGCAGCAGCAGGTCGCGGCCCTCGCCGACGAGCGGGGTGTCCCCGAAGTCGGTCGCCGCGTGGATGTCGTTGCCCAGCTCGATGGCGAGACGGACCGCCTCCAGCCGCGTCTCCTCCGGCGTCCCGTTCAGGGGGCCGGGGCTCTCGCCGTCCCAGAAGCCGACTCCCGCCGCCGCCATCAGCGGCGTGATCCGCTGGCCGGTCGGGGTCAGCGGGTCGGCCCCGTGCCCGACGAGCAGCCGCATCAGCTCGAGGTCGGCGTGCTTGGCCGCCAGGTAGAACGGGGTCGCGCCCACGAAGCTCAGGAAGTTGCGCCCGACCGAGATGCCCGGCGGCGGCCTGACGATGCCGAGGTCGACCTCGAAGGGGATCTCCCGCCAGTCGATGCGAACGTTGGGCTCTGCGCCCGCCTCGAGGAGGGCGCGTGCCAGGTCGAGGCTGTCGAGGTCGCCGGTCTGAAGCGGGGGCCGCCCGGAGCCCGGGCGCCGGATCCACGCCAGCGCGTGCAGCACGGAGCCTCGGGGGTCGGGCCGGTTGGGGTCGGCGCCGAGCTCGAGCAGCCGTCCCGCCAGCTCGTAGTGCGCGTTGACGACGGCGAGGGCGAGCGGGGTGGTGCCGTCGCGGGCCGTGCCGTGGATGTCGGCGCCGGCCGCCAACAGGGCCTCCACCGCCTCGATGTGTCCCCCCCGCACGGCGAAGAGCAGCGGCGTGATGCGCCCGTTCGACCGGGCCTCGACATCGGCCCCGGCCGCGATCAGCGTGAGGACAGCGTCGGCATGGCCCTCGGCCGCCGCCCACATCAGGGCGTCCTGCCCCCGCCACGATTCCGTCGCGTGCAGGTCGGCGCCGGCCTCGAGCAGCTGCCGCACTACCTCGGGCCGCCCCGTCCTGGCCGCCATCATCAGCGGCGTGTCTCCGCCGGGACTCGGGGCCCCTGCGTCCGCGCCGGCGTCGAGCAGTGCCGCGACCAGCGGGGCGCTGCCGTTTGCCGAGGCCAGGGCGAGCGGCGTCACCCCGTAGCGGTTCGCGGCGTCGACCCGGGCGCCGGCCGCGATGAGCCGGCGGGCGAGGGGACGGTCGTCCCGCTGCGCCGCCCAGTGCAGCGCCGTCGTCCCGTCCGGGGCGGCGGCGTCGACGTCCGCGCCGGCCTCCAGCATCGCCGCCGCGGTCTCGACGGCGCCCTCTCGCACGGCGTCGACGAGCGCCGCGTCGGCCGGCTGGGCGCCCGCCGGCTGCGCCCAAGCGATCGCTAGCAGGCCCGCGGCGATGACGCCGGCCCGCGGCCATCGTCCAGTACGGTCGCGCATGCTCATGAATCCACCCCCGCCGGACCTCGAATCAGGTGCGCGGTCACGCGCCGTCATAACCTTGTGAACGAGTCTCATCCGGATCTGCCCAGTGTACACGCACACTATACCCAATCCGGGGACGGGCAGGGCACGCACCCGCCGAGGCGGGGCACGGGTGGCGGTGGCGCTGCCGAGCCCGCGGGCGATGTCGTAGCATGGGCCCGCGGCGACGGGAAGGCGGCTATCGATCATGCCCACAGGTGGTGAGGAGACACCAATGCGATCCACAACGCGTTTGCGCGCGCTGGCCGTCGTGCTGTCATGCGTTGGCTTGACGCTCTCGGCGTGTGGCCGTTCCGAATCCGGGCAGGTCGCGGAGCCCGGACCGCTGGCGGGTCTCGAGGCGGAGCTCGGCTCGCTGGTCCCGATGCTGCTCGAAGCGTTCGCCGTGCCCGGCGCCGCGGTCGCCATCATCCATGAAGGCGAGATTCTGATGAAGCGGGGGTTCGGCTACGCCGATGTCGCGAGCGGCCGCCCGGTCGACGCGGGCACCGCCTTCAACATCGGGTCGATCTCGAAGACCGTGGCGGCATGGGGCGTTCTGAAGCTGGTCGAAGCGGGAGACCTCGATCTGGATGCGCCGGCGAGCACCTATCTCACGCGGTGGCAGCTCCCCGAGTCGGCGTTCGACCACGACGGGGTGACGGTTCGCCGGATGCTGAGCCATACGGCGGGGCTCTCGCTGTCCGGCTATCCCGGGTTTCAGCCCGGGGAGCCGTTGCCCACGGTCGAGGAGTCGCTGTCGGGGGCGACCAACGGCGCGGGCGGCGTGTACGTCGCGCACGAGCCGGGCTCCCGGTGGCAGTACTCGGGCGGCGGCTACACGCTCGCCCAACTGATTGTCGAAGAGGTGACCCGGCGGCCGTTCGCCGAGTACATGGAGAGCGAGGTTCTAGAGCGGCTGGGCATGCGCTCGAGCTCGTTCGTCTGGGACGAAGACGTCGACCGCGGCGCGGCGACGCCCTACGGGTCGGTCGGCGAGCCGATCGGGGGACCGCGGTTCACGGCGATGGCGGCGGCGGGGCTCCAGACGACGCTGGACGACATCGCCCGGTTCGCGTTGGCCAGCCTGGGCCGGGTGGGCGGCGACGACGGGACCGGCGGGCTACTCGGTCCCGAGACCCTGGCGCTCATGCAGCTTCCGGTCGAACCCTCCGACGACTACGGCCTCGGGTACAGCTACGAAGAGCATGGCGGCGTGACCCTCGTCGGTCACGGCGGGGCCAACCAGGGTTGGATGGCGCTGCTCAGCCTGGCGCCCGAGACCGGCGATGGCCTCGTCGTCATGACCAACGGCTCCAACGGAGCGAGGGTGCACGGCGTGATCGCCTGCGCATGGCGGTCGCGCGTGACGGGCGAGGCGTGCGACCCGCCTCCACCCGTCCCGGTGCCCTTCGACGAGGCCGGCATGGCTCGTCTCGCGGGCCGGTACGCCGGGCCGGACGGACGCACGATAGAGCTCCGAGCGACGGACGGCCGCCTCGTTCTCCAGTTTCCCAACGGCCTGCGCTCGCTGGTGCTGGCGCGCGGCGACGACGAGTTCTTCACCGCCGCCGCGTCGTTGACCTTCGCGGCCGAGCAGGACGAGGCCGGCGCGGTGAGCGGGCTGATGGTCAGCGTGCGGGGGGAGGCCCCCGTCCTCGTTGCGCGGGTGGAAGCCCCCTAGCAGCCCGGGACCCGCGCCGGCGCGTGCGGCAGTCGCGAGGCACGGCGCAACCGCGTGATCGTGTCCACGACTGCTCGCGGCACGCCGGAGGGACTCAACGCCGCGCTGAATCAGCACGTTGGTGTCGACGACGAAGCGCTCAGCGTTCATCGGCCAGCGAGCGCGTCCAGCCGGGCGTCGGTCAGGCCTCGCGCGGCGGCTTCGGCTCCCAGGCGGTCCATGGTCTCGATCAGCCGGGCCCAGGCCGCCCCCCGTAGCCGCTCGTACTGCTGCATCGACATGAGGACGCCCACCGGCCGGCCCTTCTTGGTCACGCGGACCGGCCCGGTCTGAGCGGCGTCCAGCAATTGGCCGAAACGCTTCTTCGCTTCGCGCGCGGCGAACTCTCTCATTAGGTCACGATAGCCACAATGGACTCGAAATGCCATCGAGCGAAGCCGAGGTCCTGCTTGCGCGTCGTCCGCGACGGGGGCTGGAGTGGGCGCTTCTGCCCATGGACGACATCGGCGTCGGACCGCCCGCTCGGGCCCCGCATCGACCGTCTCGAGGTCCGGGGCTCCAGAGGCCGGTGCCCGGGGTCTGTTAATTTAATGGCCGATATGCTATAAAGATAACGGCAAGGCCGGCAGGACGGTCGAGACCGAACTCTCATGGGCATGACGGGACCTTGGCACAGTCGGCTGTCGCGTCGCGAGCGGCAGATCATGGACATCCTCTATCGGCGCGGCCGCGCCCCGGCGAGCGTCGTCCGGGAAGATCTGCCCGGCGACCCGAGCTCGTCGACGGTCCGCACCCAGCTGCGCATCCTTGAGCAGAAGGGGCATGTGCGTCATGACGAGGTGGGGCTGCGGTACGTGTATCGCCCGGTGACGCCTCGCCGGGACGCGCGCCGGTCGGCGTTGCGGCATCTCGTCGAGACGTTCTTCGACGGGTCCGCCGAACGGGCCGTGGCCGCGTTGCTCGGCGGGGAGGCCCGGCGTCTGACCGAGCCGGAGCTCGAGCGGATCGCACGCGTCGTCTCGGATGCAAGAGCGGCGCAGCAGGGAGCCGGTCGCTCCGCGGGCGCCTCACGCGGCGACGGGCCGAACGGAAACGATAGGAGCGGCAAGTGGGAGGAACCGTGATGAGCGTTCTGGCCGTGTTGACCCTCAAGGTGTCGGCAATTCTGCTCTTGGCGCTGATCGGCACCCTCCTTCTGCGCCGGAGCTCGGCCACCGCAAGGCACTGGGTGCTGGCGGTCGGCGTCGTGTCGGCGGTCGCGGTACCCGCATTCCACGTTCTGCCGACTCCGCCGGTGGCGCGGACGGCCCCGGTCGGACCGCTCTTGCTCAACGCGCTCCCGCGGGGCCCCTTCGTCCGGTTCACGGAACTTGTAGATCCTGTAGATGCCGAGGGAGTCGGATCGGCCGTTGCGTTGCCGACGGCAGGTTCCCTACCCGGCCGGTCCGCGCCCGCGGCGGCGGCCGTCGCGCGCGGCGACGTCGTCGGCCGGTTGGCCGTGACGATCTGGCTGGTGGGCGCGTTCGCGGGCCTCGGTGTGCTTCTCGTCGGGTTGGCGAGGCTTCGATGGTTGCGCGCGTCGTCGAGCCGGGTGACGGACGGGCGGTGGCATCGGCTGTGCGCGGACCTCTCGCGGTCGTGCGGCCTGAACCGCGGCGTCGACCTCCTGCTGGGTCCGCGTCCCGGGCTGATAGCGACCTGGGGCTGGCGGCGACCGGCCGTCATGCTGCCGGCGTCGGCGGCCGGGTGGCCGGCGGAGCGGATGCGCGTCGTGCTGCTGCACGAGCTCGCGCATGCGCGCCGCGGCGACTGGCTGTTGCAGTTGGTGGCGGAAGCGTTGCGCTGCGTCTGGTGGTTCAACCCGCTGGCGTGGATGGTCGGTGCGCGGCTCCGTCGCGAGAGCGAGCACGCGGCCGATGACCTCGTGCTCGCCCGGGGCGTTCCCGCCGCCACCTGCGCGACGCATCTCGTCGAGCTTGCGAGAGAGGTTCGGAAACACCGGCGGACTTGGTTGCCGGCCCCGGCAATGGCGCGTCCGTCACACCTGGAACGGAGGCTGTCCGCCATGTTGAATCCCCGCACGAATCGGCGTCCCCTGACGCGCTTCGCTCGTTTCGGCAGCCTCGCCGTGCTCATGCCGGTCTCGATCGTCCTCGCCGGCCTGCAGGTCGGGCCGGTATCCGCGTCGCGTTCCGCCGAGTCGACCGGCAACGCCGTCGAGCAGATGCAGCCGACGGAGCCGAGCGGGCGGCTCACGGAGTCCATTCCGGCGGCTGCGCCCCCTGCCGCCTTCCGCGAACAGGTGCAGGTCGGGTTGGTGTCGGTAGCGCGTTCCGCCGGGTCGATCGACAGTGCGGCCGAGCGGGAGCAGCAGACGGAGCCGTCGAGCGGGCGCGTCCGGGAGTTCGCACCCGTGGCTGTCGCCCCTGCCGCCCTCCAGGAGCGGGTGCAGGTCGGGCCGGTGTCCGTGCCGCGTTCCGCCGAAACGACCGGCGGCGCGGTCGAGCAGGAGCAGCCGGCGGAGCCGTCGAGCGGGCAAGTCCCGGAGCTCGTCGCGGCGACCGGCCTCCAGGAACCGCGGCAGACGGTGCTCGACAAGCAGCCGGCCCGGCTCGGCGACTCGGACCGGCCCACCAGCCGCTCGACCGAGCCGATTCGGGCCGGTGGCGGAGTCCGTCCGCCTGTCGAGACCCGGACCGGCGTTCAAGACGCAGTAGTCGGGGAGGCGGCCATCGGCCCGACGCGCGGGGTGGACGACATTGAGGCGGCCCGATCCATCCCGGGGCTCGACGAGGCAGATGAGGACCGTGGCGCGCCCGGAGCGCCCGCGTCGCGCGCGGGCGCTGACGACCGCTCTGTATACGCCGACGACCGCTCCGTATACAAAGTGCTGGCGACGAGGCGCGCATCGACGCTGGAGCGGGAGCTCAACGCGGCGGCTGCCGTCGGTTACCGGTTCGAGGCCCTCACCTGGCGTGTAGGGGGCACTCTATGGGGCGTTGTTCCGATTCCTGGGGACCGGAAGGAGATGATGGCGATCGTCGCTCGCACCGCCCGACCGGCGCGCTTCAGCTATCGCGTGGTGGCGGCGCGGGAAGAGACGGAATCGGAACTCGAGACCCGGCTCAACGAGGCCGGTGAAGCCGGCTATCGCGTGCGCGAGGTCGGAACATCCGTCATCCTGGAACGTGACGAGGCGGCCGAGGCGGTCGCGATGGAATTCCGGGTCGTCACCACCACCCGTATCAGCACGCTCGAAGCGGAGATTGCCGCGGCCGGTCGCGACGGCTACCGTCCGGTCGGCCTCGCTCCCCCCGGCATGATAGAGGGCCTGGTCGCCATCTTGTCGCGTCCGACGGTCCTCGACCTGTCGGCGGTCTTGCCGTAGCGGCGCGCGCCCGACGGGTGAACGCCTCCCTGCGGGTACGAGGAGGGCCCGTCCCGCCGCCGTTGTCCGGCAGGCCGGTGCCGAACCGTTGTCCCGCCATCCGGGGTTCGAGGAACGACCCGGTGCCCGCTCGCGCAACCCGGTGGCGCGGGCACCTGCGGGGGGGCTCGCCGGCCGATTGTCGCTCCGGCAGCGGACCACAGTGAAGGCTACGGGGTGGCTTGTGCCCACAGCTTCCTCGACGCGTGCGAGCCCGGCACCGGTGCCCGCGGCCTGGGCGGCAGGCGGCGAGAAAGAGGTCGAGAATGGCGCGTACAGCCAGGCAGATTCTAACGATTGTCGCCCTGCTCTCGGTCGCCCCGGCGGGGGTTGGCGCGCAGGAGGAGAACGAGCTGGACCGCTTCATGGCGCTGGTGCTGGAACGGCAGGGCCAGAACGTCGTGCGCGGTTTGCAGTACGTGCTGGACGAACGAGCGGAGGTTCGTCTTGCGGGGCCGGATCGCGAGTTGCTGGTCCAGGGCGATTACACCTGGTACGCGCGCGACGGCGTCTTCGTGCGTAGTCCGGTACGGGTCGACGGCGTCACGATCGGGGCGGAGGAACGGAGAGCGTACGAAGCCGAGTGGTTGGAACGTGAGCGCCAGCGGCGCACGCGCCGCGCGCAAGCCGGCGAAGAAGATGCCGCGGAATCCGTCGCCGCCGATGATGCTCTGATGCTGCACTGGTTGTTCGCCGGCCTGGCGGAGGAGACGGCGCAGGCAGCTTCCGACCCGGGTGACGACGAGGCCGAGCCGCGTTTCGTTGCCGACGCCTACGCTTTCGTGGATGTTCTGTTCGAGTCCGGAAACTACTATCTGGTGGGGCGCGAGGTCGTGGATGGCGAGGACGTCTTGCGCATCGAATACTACCCTGAACGGCTCGCACCTTATTCCGGCGACGATGCCGAGTCGGAGCGCGATGCCGAAATCGATTCGGCATTGAGCAAGACGCTGCTCGTGACCCTGTGGGTCGACCCGGCCCGGCATCAGATCGTGCGCTACTCCTTCGACAACCTCGGCTTCGCGTTTCTGCCGGGACGCTGGCTGGCCAGGCTGGAGGACGTCACCGCGTCGATGTCGATGCGACAGCCGATTGCCGGTGTCTGGCTTCCGGCGCAGATTGAAATGCGGGCGGTGCTGTGGCTGGCCACGGGGAAGTACGAACTGCGCCTGGCAAGGACATTCACCAACCACCGTGAGGCGGTGACCGGCGGGCGTCTGCTCACGGTCCCCGAGCCGCGATGACGCCGCCGTGGTCTCGCGACGCGGCGGCGCACCTGTGTGCCGGCGCACTCGGTGCAGCGCTGTCGCTGGGCGCGGCCGCCCACGCGACGGCGGCGGAGACGATTGTCGAGATTCGGATACATGGCAACTACTCCATGCCGGATGCCGAGGTGGTGGCGCTCGCCGGCGTCGCGGTGGGCGACGTCGTGGAGCCGGAGTTGCTGGATGCCGTTGACCGCCGACTGACGGACAGCGGTCGCTTCGAGGCGGTCGAGGCACACAAGCGCTATCGATCGCTGACCGCAACAGACCGGGTCGCGTTGGTTGTCGTAGTGCGCGAGCGACCGCGTACGCGGTTCGCTGGCCGGTTGATGTTCCTGCCCATCCTGCGCTACGAGGAGGGGTACGGCATTTCCTACGGCATGCACTTCAGTCTGGTCGACGTTCCCGGGCCGGGCGGTCGGTTCTCGGTTCCGGTGACGTGGGGAGGCGACCGTCGCACGGCGTTCGAGGTAGAGAGCCCACTCGGAGACGGGGAGCTCGGCCGCCTGCGCGGCGGCGGGTCGTCCGGTCGGCGGATGCATCCGCACTTCGAGCTCGAGGATCGCCGGTCACGGGTATGGGGCGGTTTCAATCGGCATCTGCTCTTGGGCGTGCACGTCGACGTGGAGGCAGCCTGGGAAGAGGTCGTTTTCGGGGAGCGGGCGCACCGATTGAGGCGGGCGGTCGTCGGCTTGGAGTACGACAGCCTGTCCAGCAACTTCCCACGCGACGACGTGAAGCTGCGCGCCGCGGTGGAGCGGCTGTCCGGCGATGGGCATCCGACCGCCATCTTCCGGCCGCACGTTGACGTGCAGGCGTTCAAGGGCATGGGCGGACAGGTGGTGCTGGCTGCGCGCGTGCTGTACGAGGGCGCCTCGGCAGCGCTGCAGCCGTACGAGCAGTCGCTGCTCGGCGGTGTCGGCACACTGCGCGGGTGGAGGTTCGGTGCGCGGGTGGGTGACCGCCTGCTCGCCACGTCGGTCGAGCTGCGCCTGCCGATGAACTCTCCGTTCGCGGCGGGCAAGACGGGAGTCCGCCTCTTCTACGACACGGGGGCCGTCTGGAACGTCGGAGCCGTGCGCGGCCCGTTGCTGGAAGGCGTCGGCATCGGCGTGTTTCTGTCCATCCCGATACTCGGCACCGTGCAGTTCGACGTCGGACACGATCTCCGCGGCGGCGTCGTGGTGCACAGTACGGCGGGGTTCGGCTTCTGAAGCGGACGTGCGAACGTTTCGGCGGCTGTATCAGCGGTCCGGTCCCTCGCGCGCGGCTCACGGACGAACCTGGGTGGGAACGGTTCCGCGGCGGCGACCGCCCTCGCCAGAATTCTCGGCGACCGGGATGTTCGCGGGGACACCTGCCGGGTGGGCGAATCCCCGGTGCCGCCCACCGCTGCGCTGTCGGATGCAGGCCGCACGCTTCCACCCGGCCGGGCTGGCACCGGCCGAAACCGGCGGCCGCGGGGGCGCCGGCTCTCGGCGGCGGCCGGGGTTCGCGGGCCGTGGGGCGGGGCGCGGCTCACGCCGGGTCCCCCGCGGGGGACCTCCAGGTTCGCCGCCGGCGGCCGGCGTTCGCCAGCAGCGTTGACAACCCCGGGGATTGCGCGTATTAAAAGGGGTTCAATGGCCAACAGATCGACACGTGCGTTCGCCGTCGCCGCGCTGGCTTGGGGCTGGCTCGCTCAGCCCGTCGCGGCCGGTCAGCCGGCGGGTCGCACCGCGGAGGCCGAGGCCGCTTCAGCGCACGAGTCGGTCCTGTCCGCCGGTGACGTGACCGCGGTGCTCGACCGCTACTGCGTGACCTGCCACAACGCGCGGGTCGTCGACGGCGAGGGGGCGGCGCCCTCGCCGCTGGTGTCGCAGCTCCGCGCCGTCGGGCTGTCCCTCGACCGCCTCGACGCGTCGGACGTGGCCGCGGCCGCGGGGGCGTGGGAGGCGGTGGTCCGCAAGCTGCGCGGCGGGTCGATGCCGCCGATCGGCAGACCGCGGCCCGATGAGGCGACGGTGGCCGGTGTCGCGTCGTGGCTCGAGGCGTCGCTCGACCGCGCCGCCGCGGCGGCGCCCGACCCCGGCCGCCGGCCGTCGCTGCACCGGCTGAGCCGCACCGAGTACGCCAATGCCGTCCGCGACCTGCTCGGGCTCGACGACCTGCCGAAGGAGCTCGACATCGCGGTGATGCTGCCGGCCGACAACGCGACGAGCGGGTTCGACAACCTCGCCGAGCTGCTGTTCGTGTCGCCGACCCTGATGGAGCGGTACCTCGCGGCGGCGCGCAAGATCAGCCGGCTCGCCATCGGCGACCCGACGATGCTGCCCATCGTCGACACCTACCAGCTCGACCGCGACCTCGTGCAGGACGGGCACCTCGAGGGGCTGCCCCTCGGCACCCGCGGCGGCACGCGGGTGCGGACCAGCCTGCCGCTCGACGGCGAGTACCTGATCACCGTGCAGTTCACCCGCGCCGCCCGCGAGCCCCACGACGTCGAGGTGAGCGTGGACGGCCGGCGGGTCGAGCTGTTCACGGTCGGCGAGAACCCGCCCGAGCGCCTCGCCACCGGCGTATTCGCCTTCGACGCCGATCCCGACGTGCAGGTGCGGGTGCCCCTGCGGGCCGGCCCCCGCGAGGTGGCGGTGGCGTTCCTGCCGAAGAGCGGGGCGGTGCCCGAAGGGCTCGTCCGCTCGTACCGCGCGCGGAGCCAGCAGCCGTCCATCGCCAGCCTCATCGTCAGCGGGCCCTACGGCGCGGACGGCGCCGGCGACACCCCCAGCCGCGAGCGCATCCTCATCTGCCGGCCCCGGACCGGCGCCCCCGAGGCCGAGCAGACCGCGTGCGCGCGTTCCATCTTGTGGACGCTGGCGCGGCGCGCCTACCGGCGTCCGGTGACCGAGGGAGACCTCGACCGGCTGCTGCCGTTCTACGAGCAGGGCCGCGGCGAGGGCGGGTTCGAGCGCGGCATCCAGCGGGCGGTCGAGCGGCTGCTCGTCAGCCCCGAGTTCCTGTTCCGCATCGAGCGCGCCCCCGGGGACGCCGCCGACGGCGAGGCGTACCCGGTCAGCGACCTCGAGCTCGCGTCGCGCCTGTCGTTCTTCCTGTGGAGCAGCATTCCCGACGACGAGCTGCTCGACGCCGCCATCCGCGGCGAGCTGCGCGACCCCGCGGTGCTCGACCGGCAGGTGCGCCGCATGCTCGCCGACCCGCGGTCGGCCGCCCTCGTCGACAACTTCGCCGAGCAGTGGCTGTTCCTGCGCGATGTCGACGCGAAGGAGCCCGACGCGGGCTTCTTCCCCGGCTTCGACGAGAACCTGCGGCTGGCGTTCCGGCGCGAGACCGGGCTGTTCGTCGACAGCGTGCTGCGCGGGGACCACAGCGTCCTCGACCTGCTGACCGCCCGGCACACGTTCGTGAACGAGCGGCTCGCCCGGCACTACGGGATACCCCACGTCTACGGCAGCCACTTCCGGCGGGTCGAGCTCGACGAGCCGGAGCGGCAGGGGCTGCTCGGGCAGGGGAGCATCCTCACCCTGACCTCCTACGCCACCCGCACGTCGCCGGTGCTGCGCGGCAAGTGGATTCTCGAGAACCTGCTCGCGTCGCCCCCGCCCCCGCCCCCGCCGGACATCCCGGCGCTCGAGGAGACGACGGAGAGCGGCGAGCCGCGGTCGATGCGCGAGGCGATGGAGCAGCACCGGGCCAATCCCGCGTGCGCGAGCTGCCACGCCCAGATGGACCCCCTCGGCTTCGCCCTCGAGAACTTCGACGCGGTCGGGCGCTGGCGCACCGTGGGCGAGTCGAACGACCCCATCGACGCGAGCGGCGTGCTCCCCGACGGTCGGCGCTTCGAGGGGCCGGCCGGCCTGCGGGCGGCGCTGCTGCACGCGCCCGACCAGTTCGTGCACACCGTGACCGAGAAGCTCCTGATGTACGCCCTCGGGCGCCCCGTCGAGCACTTCGACGCGCCCACCATCCGCGCCATCGTCCGGGACGCCGAGCGCGACGACTACCGCTTCGCGTCCATCGTCCTCGGCATCGTCAACAGCACGCCTTTCCAGATGAGAAAGTCATGACCATTTCGAAGCTCGCGCTGCCCCGTCGGACGTTCCTCCGCGGCATGGGGACCGCCGTGGCCCTGCCGCTCCTCGACGCCATGGTGCCGGCGGCGACCGCCCTCGCGAACACCGCGGCGCGGCCGGCCACGCGGCTGGGCTTCGTCTACATTCCCAACGGGGTCATCCAGGAGCAGTTCGTGCCGGCCCAGACCGGGGCCGGGTTCGCCCTGTCGCCGACCCTCAGCCCGCTCGCGCCGGTGCACGACCGGCTGCTCGTGCTGAGCGGCCTCGCCCACCGGCAGGCCGACTCGTTCGGCGACGGCAACGGCGACCACCCGCGGGCGACCGCGGCGTGGCTGAGCGGGGTGCACGCGTGGGAGCGCCGGGGACGCATCGGCCCCACCGCGATCAAGCTCGGCACCACCGCCGACCAGATCGCGGCGCGCGAGCTCGGGCAGGCGACGGCGCTGCCGTCGCTCGAGCTGGTGCTCGAGAAGCCGACCGCCATCTCGTGCGACTCGGGCGACTGCTTCTACTCGAACACCATCTCGTGGCGCGACCCCACGACCCCGCTCGAGATGGAGCCGCACCCCCGCGTCGTCTTCGAGCGGCTCTTCGGCGACGGCGGCAGCGCCGCCGACCGGCGCGCCCAGGCGCGGCAGGCCGGCAGCATCCTCGACTCGGTGACGGAGGAGGCGCTGAGCCTCGAGCGCACCCTGGGGCCGTCCGACCGCACCAAGCTCAGCGAGTACCTCGACTCGGTGCGCGACCTCGAGCAGCGCATCGGCCGCGCCGAGGCCCGCGACGACCAGGCCGAGATCGACCTGCCCGACCGGCCCATCGACATCCCCGAGGACTTCGAGGAGTACGCCACCCTGATGTTCGACCTGACGGCCCTCGCCTGGCAGGCCGACGTCACCCGCGTCACCACCCTGATGATGGCGCGCGAGACCAGCCCCCGCACCTTCCCGCAGATCGGGGTGCCCGACCAGCACCACACCGTCTCGCACCACCGGGACGACCCCGACTACATGGCCCGGAAGGCGAAGATCGACCTCTACCACGTGTCGCTGCTCAGCCGCTTCCTCCAGAAGCTGCGGGCGACGCCGGACGGTGACGGCAACCTCCTCGACCACTCGATGACCGTCTACGGCGGCGGCATCGGCAACGGCAACCTGCATGAGCACACCAACCTGCCGTGCCTCGTCGCCGGCGGCGGAGGCGGCCGGCTGAAGGGCGGCCGTCACCTCGCCTACCCGGAAGACACCCCGATGACCAACCTCCTGCTGACGGTCCTCGACAAGGCGGGGGTGCCGGCCGACAAGCTGGGCGACAGCACCGGGCTGCTGAACACCCGGCCGCTGGCGGGGGTGTAGTAGGAAGGATTGCCCTGGAACGACGCCGACCCGCCAGGAGGCGCAGACTGCGCCTCGGATGGCGCCGACCCGTGATGGACATGCCCAGGGGCGGCAAGCGGGGTTGCCGAGGCGTACACGGAACCGGAGATCGGAAGCAGGCCGTTCGAGCACGTCAGGGGAGATCCACGACATTCCGCTTTTCTCCCCCAGGCGGACCCTTCGGGCCCCCGTCAAGTCGCGCGCGGGACGTCGTCAGGGACGGCGATACGGGCGAGGAACTCCATCCCGGTGTCGCAACGCACGAGCCAGTCGCCGATCTCCGCGATCCGGTTCGGGTCTGCGATGCGGGCCAGGACCGGCGCCAGTCGCTCGGCGGCCTCGTCGCCGAATCGCGCGGCAGCCAGACGGCGCAGGAGGACGCGTTGTTGTTCGAGCCCTTCTTGGCGTCCCTGCGCGATCCCCTGTTCGAGTCCTTGTTCGAGTCCTTCCTGGCGCCATTGCTTGGGCCACTCGCTCACACGTTCTTCCAGCGTCATCTTCAGGTCCTCCAGTGTGACCGCGGGCGGCAGGGTCGTCGCGTTCGGTGCGAGCCGCCGCGCCAACCGGCGTATCCATCCGGTGAACAGCCGTTGCAGCTCGCGCTCGCCGGGCGCCCACCGGCGCCGCTGCAGCGCCTCGACCACGCGTTTCAGGTCTTGGGCCGAACCGCTCTGTTCCAGCGCGACGACGGCCGCCATCAGGTTCCCCTCGGGTACATCGTGGTCCCGCAGGTGGCGCTCGTCAAGCACGACGTAGCGTTGCGAGGGTTGATACGGCGCGAGGGACGGCCCGACGGCGGCAATCAGGTCGCTGACGTCCCGAGCCGCACGCCACGGCGGCGCGCCGTTGTAGAGCACGACGGGCAGCACCGGCGGGCGCCGGCGGTCGCGTCCGAGGGCGTCGTTGCGCGCCAGCTCCCGATACAGGAGGGCGGTGTACTCCAGAATGCGCAGGGCCATGTCGGGGTCGTCGGTGGACTGGAACTCCAGTAGTACCAGGACATGCAGCCAGGCGTCGCGGTGGCGGACCCTCCACACCGTGTCGCCGTGGCGGGTGCGGCGTTCGTCGCTGACGTACTCGGCCGAGAGCTTCTGCAGGGTCGTGAAGTCGAACTGGTCGATCCAGTCGCCGGCGACGAATCCGCGCAACAGGTCCTCGACCATGCGCGGAAAGGCGAAGAGCTGCTTGTAGTGTTCGTCGTGCATGGGACTTGGGAGAGCAAGGAGCATGCCGCAGGGCCGGCGGCGGTCGGGGTGGCGGGGCCGCAGGCGCGGGTACCGATCGGCGGCAGGTGGTGAAGGACGGGTCGAGTCGAGGCCCGGCGGTGCGGGGTGGGACTGCCGGTTGGCGTCCGACCGTGATGCGCATCACCGCAGACGGCCGCGTCGGGGCTGGCGCGGGATGCGGGAACGCAACTCTGGACCGCCGCCGGCCCTGCAGAGCATGACGGGCCGGCCGCGTCCGGGCCGGCGCGGGATCGCGGCCTTCAGGCGCGGCGGCGTTGCTGTTCGAAGGCGAGGTCCACGAGTCGCCGCGTGGTCGCGTAGCAGCGTTGGCAGAAGTCGGCGAACGGGGCAAGCTCGGGCGGAGCCGGCCAGACGCCGGTTTCAGGGGTGATGCGGCTGATCCGCCGTTGGTAACGGGCCAGGGTGTCGATGTAGATCCGGCGCTCCTCCTTTGGAATCACGAGGGGCGGAAGCCCGGCGTTCAGCAGGGGCACGTTGGCGACGAGGCGGGCGAGCCGGCCGTTGCCGTCCCAGAAGGGGTGGATCGACACGAAGCCGGCGTGAATGCGGGCGTAGGCGGGCGCGGCCTCTCCCGCGTCCTCGGGTCGGAGCCGGGTGGTGTTGACGCAGTCGAGGACCTCGGCCATCAGGGCCGGGACGTGCTCCGGTGCGGCGTACTCGACGAAGACCTGGGCGCCGGTGTCGTCCACGGCGTAGGTGCCGTTGGGCTCGACCTTCCAGCTTCCGAGGGGCTTGTAGATGTCGGCGACGCGCTCGGCCTGGACGCTGCGGTGGAGTGCGAACAGGTCGTCGGCGGTGACGTCCCGGCCGAGCAGGTCGTAGATCTGCGTGATGGCGGCGGCGTGGCCGATGACCTCCTCGTGGTCCTTGATGGGCTTGCCGGCGACGGTCAGCCCTTCCTCGATGACGAACTTGGTGTCGCCCAGGCTGAGGGAGTTGCCCTCCAGCGCGGTGGAGTTGTGCGTCCAGGCGTCGCGGATCTGGTTGAGCAGCGACTGCCGGAGGTCCGCGTCGAGGCCGGCGAGGAAGCGCAGGGCCGCCGGACCGGGGGTCACTGGGTGATCCACGCCTGCCGGCGCGGCCACTTCGGTCCGTCCTCGAAGAACCGCACGCCGCTGCCGATGCGGTCGTGGTCGCCCAGCTCGGCCCGCGCCCGGTCGGCGAGGGCGGTGAGGCGTTCGACGACGTCGGGGTGGTCGGCGGCGACGTTGTGCGTCTCGCCGATGTCCGTTGCCAGGTTGTAGAGCTCGAGGCCGGTCACGGGCTCGAGCAGCTCGCCGATGAAGGCGCCGGTCTTCGAGAGCAGCCACTCGGAGTCGTCGCGCCCCGGCCGCGGGAACACGAGCTTCCAGGGACCGCTGCGCACGGCGTCGAGGTGGGTCTCGCGGTAGTAGTAGAAGGCCTCGTGGGGGCTCGCGGCGCCCGGCTCGCCGAGCATCAGGGCGGAGATGTCGCGGCCATCGAGGGTGCGGTCGGCCGGCAGCTCGGCCCCGGCCATGGCGATGAACGTGGGCAGGAGGTCCATGTTGGTGGTGATCTCGGCCGTCTCGGCGCCGGCGGGGATGCGCCCGGGTCCCCACATCACGGTTGGGACGCGCATGCCGCCCTCCCAGGTCGTCGCCTTGGCCCCGCGCAGGGGACCCGCCGACCCGGCGTGGGCGGTGATGTTCTCGCGGTAGCGCGGCAGTGCGTGGTTGCTCCAGGGGCCGTTGTCGGACGTGTAGACGACGATGGTGTTCGCCGCGAGGTCGAGCTCTTCGAGCAGGTCGAGAATCTCGCCGGTGCTCGCGTCTAGCTCCTCGATGACGTCGCCGTAGAGCCCGCGCCGCGAGCCCCCCTTGAACGGCTCGCTCGCGTCGAGGACGACGTGGGGCATGGTGTGGGCGACGTAGAGGAAGAACGGCTCGTCCCGGTGGCGCCGGATGAAGGCCAGCGCCTCGTCGGTGTAGCGCCGGGTCAGGTTGTGGAGCGGGGCCGACTCCTCGATGCGTTCCTCGTTGCGGTAGACCCAGTGGACCTCGCCGCTGTCGTTCGCCCCGACGACGCCGAACCAGTAGTCGAAGCCGCGCCGCACCGGGTTGAGCTCGGGGCGGAAGCCGCGCCGCCGCTGGGTGATGTCGGTCTTGCCGATCATCCCGGTGGCGTAGCCGGCGGCCTGGAGCACCGACGGCAGCAGGATCTCGCGCTCGTGGACGTAGGGGAAGTTGTTCTTCTGGTTGCCGTACTCGGCGACCCGGATCGGGTAGCTGCCGGTGAGGAGTGCCGTACGGGACGGGCCGCACACCGGCTGCGCGTAGAAGCTCGTGAACCGCATGCCCTCTTGCGCCATCCGGTCGATGCGCGGCGTGTCGAAGTCGGTGGCCCCGAACACCCCGAGGTCGCCGTAGCCCTGGTCGTCGGCGAACACGAGGACGAAGTTGGGCCGGGCGGCCTGGGTCTGGCCGGCAACCGGCGGCGCGAAGGCGCACAGAACGGCGACCAGGAGCAGCGGAGCGCAGGACAACCGGTGCGGAGAATGGCGGCGCATTTTCAGTCCTTCCTGGCGTCGTATCGGTGGCGCATGAACCGGCGCTTCAGGACCGCGAGCGTGACGAAGGGCCAGAACAGCAGCGCGCCGGTCAGCACCCCGGGCGGGAGCAGCATCTGCCCGTCGCGGGTGGTGACGATGGCGCCCGCCTGATACAGCAGGAGGGCGCCGATCGTCAGCCAGAGCAGCCACCGGCGCCGCGTGCCGCCGGCCCGGAGCATCACTCCTTCCGGATGCTGTACAGCTTCGACTGCGTGCGGATGAGCAGCCGGTCGCCGGCGATGGCCGGCGACGCCAGGGCGAGCTCGCCGAGGCTGTTCACCCCCATGACCTCGAACTCGCGCCCGGCCCGGATCACGTAGGTGTCGCCCTGCTCGCTCAGCGCGAAGATCTTCCCGTTGTAGGCCCAGGGCGACGACGTGAAGCTGGCCGCGACCCGAATCCGCTGCCGGCCGTAGACCGGCTCGCCGGTCCGCGCGTCGTAGGCCTCGAAGAACCCGCGGTCGAGCAGGCTGTAGTAGATGTCGCCGTAGATCAGCGGCGACGTGTTGTAGTTGCCCGCGCGCGGCTGGTACCACGCCACGTACTCGTTCGAGCTCTCACCCTCCGGGAGGGTGATGTCGCCGCTCGCCCCGGGCCGGATCGCATACGCCGGCCGGTGCTCGTCGCGGAAGTAGCCCGAGTTGACATACACCATGCCATGGCTCGAGAACGGGGTGGCGATGGCCGCCCACGACATCCGGCCGTCCATCTCCCAGAGCAGGTTCCCGTCGAGGTCGTACGAGCGGATGCGGTTCACTGCCGACGTCACGATCTCGGTCCGCCCCTCGTGCTCCCACACGTACGGGCTCGCCCAGCTCGACACCTCGTCTCGCTCCGTGCGCCAGAGCTCCGAGCCGGTGCGCTTGTCGAGGGCCGCGATCCACGACTCCTCCTCGTTGTCGTACACGATGATCACCATGTCGCCGTACACCACCGGCGACGAGGCCGACCCCCAGTCCGAACGGGTCTGCCGGTCGGGTATCTCGAGCCGCCAGACCTCGTTGCCGTCCATGTCGAACGTGTAGAGGCCCAGCTCGCCGAAGCGCACGTACACGCGCTCGCCGTCGGTGGCGGGGGTCTCCGAGGCGTACGAGTTCTTCATGTGCCGCGGGAAGGCGGGCCGTCCGGTCCGGACCGAGCGCCGCCACAGCACCTCGCCCGTTTCGAGGCTCAGGCAGTAGACCAGCCAGTCGTGCTCGAGCGGCACCGGGTCGGGCCGCCCCCGCGGGGCGTAGAGGCCCGGCTTGGGCAGCTCGAAGTCGCCGTCGGCGGATACCGTGGTCAGGAAGACCCGGTCGCCCCACACCACCGGGCTCGACCAGCCGAGGCCGGGGATGTCCGTGACCCACTCGACGTTCTCGGTCTCGCTCCACCGCTCGGGCAGGTCGGGGTTGTCGGCGACGGCCGCGTTCATCGTCGGCCCGCGGAACTGCGGCCAGTTGTCGTTCCCGGCCACCGTCGTGGCGGCCGCCAAGGCGAGGCAGAGCGCCAGCGCGCCCGCCGATGTCGTGCGTCTCATGGCGTGCTCCGGTCTGCGCGGACTATTGACCCGGCAGCATGATGTGGGCGGCCGACATGCCCGCCTCCATGATCCAGGTGCCCGCCTGCGTGTAGCTGCCCGCATCGGGCAGGCCCAGCGACTCGGCCGTCGCGAACGGCACCGCGATGGTCGTGTGCAGGTTGGCCGACTCGGCGTTCGCGCCGTTCAGCGAGTAGTAGACCGAGCCGAACTCCGAGACCTCGCGCGAGCCGTCGGCCTCGGCCGCGTCCCGCGTTTCCCGCAGTTCGTCGGCGCTCATGTCCGACATGGCCCAGGCCCGGTTCTGCTTGACGCGGGCGAGGTTGCCCTCGCTCGTGCACTGGACGGCGAACTCGCGGCTCGGCTCGTCCGACCGGTCCCAGCAGATCAGCCCGTTCGAGCCCTCGCGCAGCACCGTCTCGGCGCCGTCGGAGGCGAGCCGGAGCACGGTGGCGTTGGCCCGCAGCGCGGCCGGAGCCGCCATCGTGGCCTTGGCGATCTCTTCTTCGACGGTCTGGGCCGGCCCCGCCGACGGTGCCGCCAGCAGGGCCGCCCCGGCGAGGGCGATTGCTGCGATCTGGGTCTTGCGCATGACTGTTGCTCCCTTCGAGTACTTGGTGGGCCGGACGGGCCGCGGGGGGCGGCCAGCGCCGGCATCGCGCCCACATATGGGGCGTCCGCATTCTAGCAGTCCGCGGGGGGCGGTGCAGACCACGGGCAGTGGTCAGGTAGGGAGGCCGGGAGGTGGAGCAGCCGGCTCCGGCGGCCCGCACCGCCGGAGCCGGCCGGCAAGAGGCGCCCCACGGGGCGCGTCAGTAGCCGTCGGAAGCCGCGAGCGTCGAGACGAGAGCCGCCCACAGCCCGGCCGAAACGCCGTACCCGATCCAGGCGGCCTTCACCCGCTTGCCCTTGGCGGCACGCACGTAGCCGGTCGTGTAGCAGCCCATGTCGTTCCGCGAGATGCCGGACAGCGCGTCGGCCGGCGGGGTGGGGTCGCCGGTGTGCGCCACGATCGGCATGATCGGGACGAAGAACGGCGTCAGCAGGAGCCCGCCGGCGAACCATCCGCCGGAGCCCTGGCGAGCGCGTCCGTCCTGCTCGCCCTGCCGGGCGGCGACCTGGCAATCGGTCTGCTGTCCGCGGGAGAGACTCATGCGGGCGGCGTGACGGGCGGCCGACTGCAGGATTGGTCCCGGCTCCGCGGCGTGGAGCGTGCTGGCGACGCATCCGACGATGGTGAGGATGGCTAGCGGTTTTCTCATCGAGTGGCTTCCTCCTTGTCTGCAGCGCCTGGCTGGAAGTGGGTTGAGGGCGGGGCGGCGGTGACCGGCGTTCGCCGGTGCGCTGCTCGTCCGCTGTCGTCGAGTCACTCCCGCAGCGTAGAGGGCGCGCTTGTCAGAACCTGTCAGTGTTTCGCGGTGGACTATCGATTGGCGGTACGGGATTGCTCCCCTGCGGAGGCAGATCGGCGTCGGCGCCGCGGCGCCGGCCGACCCCGGCCCGGGCACTGCGGGCGCGAGGACCGGGGCAACGATGCCGGGGCACGAGGACCGAGACGGGGGCCGTCGTGCGTGACGGCAGGCGGTCAGATGAGCGAGCCCTGTTGGGGTGGGGTGCCCGCGCCCGGGCGCACGTGCGGCAGATCGCGTTGCTCGCGGGACCTCGCGGGCGCATCGTCGCGGCGGTGTGCCTCGTGCGCGCGGGCCGCCATGTCGGTGACCAGCTCGACGAGGGCGGGCGGCTCGACGGCGCGGGCGGCGCCGGCGAAGCCAACGATCCAGCGGGCGACCTCCTCGAGGTGCGACAGGCTGACGCGGTACTCCAGGTCGCCGTTGCCGAGGCGGACCACGCGTTGGTCCGGGTGGAGCGTGCTCTCCTCGAGCAGGGCGGCGAGGGCGGCGTCGAAGTGGATGACGACCTCGTAGACGGACCGGCCGTGGTAGATGCCCCAACTGTGCTTGAGGAACTCGTCGAGATCGAAGCGCGGCGGGGCGAACGTCCCGTCGAGCAGCTCGGCGTCGGCGATGCGGTCGAGGCGAAAGGCCCGCAGCTCCTGGCGGAGGTGGCAGTGCCCGACCAGGTACCAGGCGTTCTCGCGGTGGAAGACGTTGTACGGATCGAGGCCGCGCCACGCCGTGCTGCCGCTCCACAGGGAGCGGTAGTGCAGCGACACCGGGGTCCGGTCGCGGACCGCGCCGTTCAGTAGCAGCAGGAGTCCGTCCTTGATGTCGCCCGACTTCTCCGGCCCCGTCAGGGCGAGCCCGCTCGGGGTCTCTTCGATCTGGCGCGTGGCCGCGCTCAGCTTGTCCCCGAGCCGGTCGATGGCCGAAGCCACGTCCGGGGCGGTCCGAAGAGCCGGATTGTCCAGGGCCAGCGTCAGGATGGCCCGCTCGGTGGCGGTCAGGGGCAGGAGGCGCATGGTCGCGCCTTCGACGAGCCGGTAGCGGCCTTCGTCGTCGGTGGTGACGGGAATGGCGTACGTGCTCGACAGGTCCGCGAGGTCGCGGTACGCGGTGCGGAGGGAGATGGCGAAGTGCTCCGCGATCTCCTCGGGCCGCCAGCCGCGCCCGCCGCCGAGGCGCTGCACGAGCAGATAAAGGCGGACTGATCTCTTCATGGTCGACCCTGTGGCGGAACTGCCCGGCGAACCGTCCGTGGCGCTTCCTCCTCGGACCGGATCGTTCGGCGCCAAGCGCCGACGCCCGATCTCGGGTCGGCGGCGCGGGCCCCGGCGGTGGAGCAGCCGTCGACGTTCAGCCCGCGGCGTCGTCGAGATCCTCTAGCGTCGACAGGATGCCGCCGAGGGCGTGGGCGGCGAATCCCGTGAGCAGGAACAGCAGGGCGAGCGCCAAGCCTTCCGCGCGGGCGAGCTCGATGTCCATGACGTTGCCGGCCAGGAACGCGGGGAGCATGATGACGGCATAGGCGAGCGTGCGGAGGCCGGGCCGTCGACGGACGTTCATCACGCCGAACCTGCCGTCACCCACCACGACAGACAGCGCCAGGGCCAGAGCGCCGGCGGCCAGGCCGTTCAAGCCGGCGAGCATCCAGGGCGCTCCGAGGAACTGTCCGATCGCGGCGGCGACGAGCACACCGGTTGCGACGCCCGTGCCGACCGACTTCGTGGTGAGTACCTGCATTGTTCGAGACCTCCGAGTCCACTCATGAGCGATGCGGATCATCTCCGGTCTGCAGCCCGGCGACAGGTCGTCGTGCGGGGTGACGCGGCGCCGGCCGTGTGCGCGGGTTGACGGCGAATGGACGTCCATGCGCCCGCCTGGCGAATTGCGCTATCATGGCACGGATCCGAGCGCCCGTCTTGCGCGAATATCGTGTCTCCCGCAATCGGGCGGACGCGGCGAGGCGATCTCGAAACTGGAGCCCGTGCGGTACTTGGCACGGTTTCCGTTGAACATGACCAGGAATACGATGCGCACCTGCCTTGTATTCGTCGGTGCCGGAACGCTGTTGCTGCTGGCGGGCGGCGCGGTCGCCGGGGTGGCCGCCGGGGGCGAGTCGGCCGGGCCCGTCGAGCCGGCCGTCGTGCGCCAGGCGCCCGCGGAGGCCTCTGATTCGGTCGAGGCATCCCGCACCGTGCGGCGCTACTGCGTCGCTTGCCACAACGCTCGCCTCCTCACCGCCGGGCTGGCCCTCGACGACGTCGACCTGACGCGGGTCGGTGACCACGCCGAGCTGTGGGAGAACGTGGTCCGAAAGCTGCGCGCGGGGCTGATGCCCCCGGCCGGCCGGCCGCGCCCCGACGAGGCGACCTACGACCGCGTCGCGACGTGGCTCGAGACCGAGCTCGACGACGCGGCGGCGGCCTCGCCGAACCCCGGCCGTACCCAGACCTTCCACCGGCTCAACCGCGCCGAGTACCGGAACGCGGTCCGCGACGTGCTCGGCATCGCCGTCGACGTCGAGGAGCTCCTGCCCGCCGACAGCGCGAGCTACGGGTTCGACAACATCGCCGGGGTCCTGCGCGTCTCCGAGTCGCTCATGGAGCGCTACCTGACCGCGGCCCGGCGCATCGGCCGCGCCGCCGTGGGCACGACCCCGCCGACGGCGGTGGCCCGTACCTACACCGTCTCGCCGGCCCTGCCGCAGGACGATCACGTCGAGGGCCTGCCCTACGGGACCCGCGGCGGCGCCCTGATCACCCACCGGTTCCCGCTCGACGCCGAGTACGTGCTGCGGGTCGAGGTGTCCCGGGTGGCGGGCGGGGCGCAGCTCGAGGTGACGGTGGACGGCGAGCGGGTCGAGCTGTTCCGCATGCAGCAGGGGCTGCCGTCGCTCGACATCGACGGGAACGAGGTCGGCGACAACCTCGAGGTGCGGCTGCCCGTCGCGGCCGGCCCCCGCGAGATCGGGGTCGCGTTCCTGAAGACGCCGGCCCTGCTGTCGGAGACCCCGCGCCGCCTCTTCCTGAACCCGACGGTGAGCCGCCGCGACCTGCCGTACCTGCGCAGCGTCACCGTCACCGGGCCGTTCGACGTGACCGGCCCCGGCGACACGCCGGCCCGCCAGCGCCTCTTCGTGTGCCGGCCCGCGGACGCCGTGGAGGAAGAGTCCTGCGCCGACGCCATTCTCGGCGCCCTGGCCCGGCGGGCGTGGCGCCGGCCCGTCGACGACGCCGACCTCGAGATCCTGCGCATCGCGTTCGCCGCCGGGCGCGAGGGCGGCGGCTTCGAGGCGGGCATCGAGCGCGCGCTGCAGCAGTTGCTGGTCAGCCCCGAGTTCCTGTTCCGGGTCGAGGCCGACCCCGCCGACGCCCCGGCCGCCGCCGTCAACTACCGCATCGGCGACCTCGAGCTGGCGTCGCGGCTGTCGTTCTTCCTCTGGAGCAGCGTGCCCGACGACGAGCTGCTCGACGCGGCGGCCGGCGGCGCGCTGTCCGACCCCGTGGAGCTCGGACGGCAGGTGCGCCGGATGCTCGCCGACGAGCGCGCGCGCGCCCTCACCGACAACTTCGTGGGCCAGTGGCTGCAGCTCAGGAACCTGGAGGCGGCGCGGCCGTCGCAGGTGCTCTTCGCCGACTTCGACGACGGGCTGCGGCGTGCGTTCCGCCGCGAGACCGAGCTGTTCTTCGAGAGCGTGGTGCGCGAGGACCGCAGCGTCCTCGACCTGCTCGACGCCGACTACACATTCGTCAACGACCGGCTCGCGCGGCACTACGGCATTCCCCACGTGCAGGGCAGCCACTTCCGGCGGGTGGCGGTGAGCGGGCACCGGGGCGGGCTGCTCGGGCAGGGCAGCATCCTGACCATCACGTCGCACCCGGTGCGGACGTCGCCGGTGTTCCGCGGCAGGTGGATACTGACCAACATCCTCGGCACGCCGCCGCCCGACCCGCCGCCCAACGTGCCGGCGCTGCCGGACCGGGCGGGGGCCTACGCCGACCGCACGCCGTCGATGCGCGAGCGGATGGCCGCTCACCGCGACAACCCCGCCTGCGCCAGCTGCCATGCGATGATCGACCCGCTCGGCTTCGGGCTCGAGCGCTTCGATCCCATCGGCCGGCTGCGCGACGTCGACGAGCAGCACCAAGCGATCGACGCCTCGGGGGTGCTGCCGGACGGGACGGCTTTCGACGACGTACCCGGGCTCAGGACGGCGCTGTTGGCGCGCCCGGAACGGTTCGTGGGCACGCTGACCGAGAAGCTGCTGACCTATGCGCTGGGCCGGGGGCTGGAGCCCTACGACATGCCGGCGGTGCGGCGGATCGTGAGGCGGGCGGCGGAGCAGGACTACCGCCTGTCGGCGGTCGTTCTCGGCATCGTCGAGAGCCTGCCGTTCCGCGAGCGGCGCACGGCGGCACCGGAGGCGCCGCTGGCTGCGGCGCGCTGACGGCGAACCGGCGTTGGTTCGTGAACTACTGGCGTGCGTGGGTTCGCGAAGGCGTTCGTTGGTGAACCAGGAGTTGTTCGTTGGCGAACCGGAAGGCGTTGCGCCCGCGAACCGGCGTTCGTTCGTTGGCGCTGGCGACTCGTTCGCTGACCGTAGTTCGTTCGCCCGTGAAGCCGAATCCGTTGAACCGAGTTTCGTTTCGAGTCGACCCGTTGGCGAGTTGACCTGCTGACCTGAAGGAGATCGGGATGATCATCACCAAGATGGCGATGCCGCGGCGGAGCTTCCTGCGGGGGATGGGGGCGACGCTGGCCCTGCCGTTCCTGGACGCGATGGTGCCGGCGCTGTCGGCCGCCGCGCCGGGGGCGAGTCGGGTCACCCGCCTGGGCTTCGTCTACGCGCCCAACGGCACGTACCTGCCGAACTTCCACCCCGCCACCACCGGGAAGGGCTACGAGATGACCCCGGTGCTGCAGGCGCTCGAGCCGTTCCGCAACGACATGGTGGTGCTGAGCGGCCTGAGCAACAAGGGGGCGGAGACGCAGAGCGAGGGGGGCGGCGTCCACACCCGCGTGCACACCGCCTGGCTGAGCGGCGTCCGCCCGAAGAAGACCGAGGGGGCCGACATCGAGGCGGGCACCTCGATCGACCAGATGGCGGCGGCCAAGATCAGCGCCGACACGCCGTTGCGCTCGCTGCAGCTCTCGCTCGACCACGAGAACATCGTCGGGAGCTGCGAGAACGGGTACAGCTGCGTGTACCAGCACACCTACTCGTGGAGCGCTCCCACCACCCCGGTGCCGATGGAGAGCAACCCCCGCGCGGTCTTCGAGCGGCTCTTCGGCGAAGGGGGCTCGCCCAAGGAGCAGGCGGCCCGGCTCGAGCGGGACCGCAGCGTCCTCGACCTCGCGATGGCCGACATGGCCCGCCTGCAGAAGCGCCTCGGGGTGCGCGACCGCGTCATGGTCGACGAGTACCTCGACTCGGTGCGCGACGTCGAGCAGCGCATCCAGCGGGCCGAGCGCCAGAGCAAGGTGTCGCCCATGCCCATCGCCGACCCGCCGGTCGGGGTGCCGGACTCGTTCGACGACCACGCGAAGCTGATGTTCGATCTCGAGCTGCTCGCGTTCCAGTCGGACGTGACCCGGGTCGTCGCCTTCCAGGTCTCGCGCGAGCTGAACGGGCGGCCCTATCCCTGGATCGGGGTGCCGGAGGGCCACCATGCCGTCTCGCACCACCAGATGGACCCCGTCAAGATCGCCCAGGGCGCCAAGATCAACGCGTACCACGTGTCGCTCTTCGCCCGGTTCGTCGAGCGGATGAAGAACACCCCGGACGGCGACGGGTCCCTGCTCGACCACACCCTGCTGCTCTACGGCACGGGCATGGGCGACAGCGACCACCACACGCCGGTCAACCTGCCGGCGGTGGTCGTGGGCGGCGGCGGCGCCATCGCGGGCGGGCGCCACATCCGGTACCCGATGCACACGCCGTTCACGAACCTCGGCCTGACCCTGCTCCACAAGGTCGGCGTGGAGCGCGAGCGGGTGGCCGACTCTACCGGGCTGTTGACGGACCTGTAGGCCGGAGACCGTTGCCGGGCGGCTCCGATTGTCGCCCGACCAACCCACGAGGGTCGGCGCCTCTTGGACGAGGCGGCGCCGTTCTGCGGCGCAGGTTCCTGGACGTCGGAGAATCGACCATGGAGATGAAGCGACGACGGTGGAGTTCGACGTTGGTAGCGGCGTTCGCCGCCGGGGTCTTGTCCCTCGTTGGGACGGCGCTGCCCGCTGTCGCGGCCCCGGCGGGGTCGGCCGAGGCCGAGGCGACGCTGATCGCGGCGGCGCGCGCCGGCGACGGTGACGCGGTCGAGGCGCTGCTCGACGGCGCGGTCGACGTCAACGCGTCGGAGACCGGCGGCATGACCGCGCTGCACTGGGCGGTGCAGCGCGACGCGGCCGACGTCGTGGGTCTGCTCCTCGACGCGGGCGCCGATGCGACGGCGCCGAACCGCTACGGGGTCGCACCCCTCACCCTGGCCGCCATCAACGGCAACGCGGCCATCGTCGGCCGGCTGCTCGACGCCGGCGCCGACCCGGACCGGCGGCTCGCGGACGGCGAGACGGTGCTCATGACCGCCGCCCGCACCGGACGGCCCGACGTCGTCCAGGCGCTGCTCGCGGCCGGGGCCGACCCGAACGCGTTCGAGCCGGCACGGGGCCAGACCGCGCTGATGTGGGCGGCGGCCGAGAACAACGTCGGCGCCATCCGTGTCCTCGTCGCGAACGGCGCCGACGTCGCGGCGCGCACCGGCGATCCAGCGGCCGGGGAGCCCGGCGGGGTGTTTTCCGCCGAGGTGGGACTGACCCGCGACGCGCGGTCGGGCCCCTCGTTCACCGCGCTGCTCTTCGCGGTGCAGCTCGGCCAGCTCAAGGCGGTCCGAACCCTCCTCGAGCTCGGCGCCGACGTGAACGACACGTTCCCCGACGGGACGAGCGCGCTCGTCGTGGCCGCGATGAACGGGCAGCACGAGGTCGGCATCCACCTGATCGACCAGGGGGCCGACGTGAACGCGGCCGGGCAGGGCTGGAACGCCCTGCACCAGGTCATCCGGCTGCGCCGCACCAACATCGGACACATGCCGCCTCCCGAGGGCCGGGGCAACGCGAGCAGCATGGACCTCATCCACGCGTTGCTCGACGCCGGCGCCGACGTGCACGCGCCGATGACCGCCGACTTCCGCGACGGCTACCGCAACCGGCTGAACCGGGTGGGGGCGACCCCGTTCCTCCTCGCCTCGAAGAACGTCGACACCGAGGTCATGCAGGTGCTCCTCGACGCCGGGGCCGACCCGCTGGTTCCCAACGCCGACCTGACGACCCCGCTCATGGTCGCGGCCGGGGTCGACATGTGGAACCCCGGCGAGGACGGCGGGGCGACGGTCGAGCACGAGCCCGAGGCCCTCGAGGCGGTCAGGATGCTGGTGGAACTGGGCAACGACGTCCACGCCGTCAACGACCGCGGCGAGACCGCGCTGCACGGGGCCGCGTACCGCGGCGCCCCGAGCATCGTCGACTACCTCGTCGAGCAGGGAGCCGAGCTCGACGCCCGGAGCGCCCAGGGCTGGACCCCGTGGACCATCGCCAACGGCGTGTTCTACTCGCTCTTCTACAAGGAGCAGCCGGCCACCGCGGCCCGCCTCGCCGAGCTGATGGCCGAGCGCGGCCTCTCCACCGCGGGCATGGCCGACGAGCTGCGCACCTGCTTCGACTGCGGCCGCAACCGCGGCAACGCCCGCGACGCCGAGGGCCGCCGGGTCGCCCAGCCGACCCCCGACCGGGTCCCCTCGCAGGTCGAGCCGGCCGCTCAGGACGCGGCGCAGCCGGTTCCGGAGTAGGCCGGCCCGCTTGATTCAGGCGCTCTCGTCCCTTCGACGGGACGGGAGCGACTCCTCTCCAAGGGAGTCTCGTCCCAGCGCGATTCCCGCTGCCTCCAACTTCTCCAGATTCGGCAGACGCGCGGGGTTCGTGGAGCGCCGGCTGTCCGTTCTGCGGCTGCCCGGGGCCGCGCGTTGGGTACGCTCGAAACGTGGAGACGGCGGTCTTCCCTGAGCGAAGCGACTGTCGCCGTATCCGTCGGCCCCTGAGGTCTGTTGGCTCCTGAGCCTCTACCCTAGGATCGGCCCGACGCCTGGCCGGTCGGTTGCGCACCCCGCCTGAGACTGCCGGGTCAGCCCAAGAGCGATCTGTACCGCGACGATCCGCAGCAGACATCTACAAAAAGAACCTGGAGGCGGTGTTCGGTGACCGATTCCTCAGGAAGTCCAGGCGCTTGGTGACCGCTACGCGGTCACCCTTGTTCGAGTTCATGTTCTGTGTGGGGAACCCCAGAGGGATCGGTCCGGCAACGACTATCGCGAAGCACATTCTGGAGCACATGTAGCAATGGCGACGCGGTCAGGCATCGAGTGGACCGAGACGACATGGAATCCGGTCACCGGGTGCTCCAAGGTCAGTCCGGGGTGCGCTCATTGCTACGCGGAACGCATGGCCAAGCGGCTTCAGGCCATGGGCGTGAGGAAGTACAGGCACGGGTTCGACGTCGCCGTTCATGCCTCAGCGCTCGAAGAGCCATTCCGCTGGACGCAGCCGAAACTGGTTTTTGTGAACTCGATGTCGGACCTGTTCCATCCCTCCGTCCCGACCGCCTTCATCGAGTCGGTGTTCGCCACCATGAATCGGGCGTCGCGGCACACGTTTCAGGTCTTGACCAAGCGGCCGGGCCGTGTCGGATCGCTCGACAGCCGGCTACGCTGGACACCGAACATCTGGCTTGGCGTGAGCATCGAATCGGAAGGATGGCTCGGTCGCGTCGAGCTACTGGCCCGAACGGGCGCCGGGACGAAGTTCCTGTCGCTCGAACCCCTTCTGGGTCCATTGCCGGGCTTGGACCTGTCGGGTGTCGACTGGGTGATTGCCGGCGGTGAATCGGGTCCCGGCGCCCGGCCGGTGCGTCCAGAGTGGATCCGGGCGATCCGCGATTCGTGCGTGCGTGGCAGCGTACCGTTCTTCTTCAAGCAGTGGGGTGGCGTGTTCAAGAAGCGGACGGGTCGAACGCTGGACGGACGAACGTGGGATGAGATGCCTGCGATCCCCGCGGGTGTCTCGCGCAAGCTGGTCGACTCCAGGGACGTGTCGCCTGGCGCCCATCGTGCCTAGAACGCGGCGTGAGCGCGAAGCGGATGACGCGGCCTCCTTGCAGGCCGCCCCAGTCGCCGAGGCCGCCCGGATACCCCCTTGCAGGACTCCGGATCGGAGACGCGTCGCTATTGACCGGCTACGGTCCGCCCGTGTCGACGCATGGAGACGACGGCGCCCGGCCGCTACCGCCCGGGCGACCGGCTCAGGACGATGCCCCGCAACGGGTCGAGCCGCGGCGGCAGCTCGGTGTCGCCGGCCGGCATGCCGTTCTGCTGCAGCAGATAGCTGACGACGTCGATCACCACCTGGGCGCGCAGGGAGTCGGGGTCCTGCTGAGGCATGGTGGTGCCGATGGTGACGAAGAGGTCGACGAGGGGCCGGCCCCGCCACTGGTTGAGGAAGAAGGGCCCGCGGAGGGCGGGGGCGCCGGCCTCGCTTCCGCCGCCGCTCAGGTCGTCGCGGTGGCAGTAGCCGCAGATGGCCCGGTAGCGCTCGCGGCCGCGCTCGGCCTGGGCCTCGGTGTAGACGCCGTCCCACACCGTGCGGGTCTGGCCGGCCGCGGGTCCGGCGGCGAGGGCGGCCGCGGTCGTGACGGCGCAGACGGCGGCGCGGGCGAGCGCTGGAACGGCGCGGGTAGAAGCCCCTCGTCGTTCGGCCGGTTCATCCCGGTCGCTGGTGCCGCTCCTCGGTCGCATGGGTCACACGTCCCTTCGTCGGGCCTTCCCCGCGGGGGCGCCGCCCTCGGCGGGACTGCGCGATTCCGCCACGACCTCGCGGTGGCTTCGGTTCGCGGAGCGGGCGGGAACATGGGCCGCCGGGCCCGCCCCGCGCCGGTTCCTGGCGGGCACCGTCCGCGCCGCACGGCCTTCCCGGGTCGCATGATACCGTTGAATCAGGGCGGCCATGAATCGAATCTGCGTCTTCACGGGGTCGAGGGTCGGGGCGGGCGGCGAGTACGCGGCCGCCGCACGAGAGATGGGCGCCCTGCTCGCCGCGCGCGGGCACGCCGTCGTCTATGGGGGCGCGCAGGTCGGCCTGATGGGGGTCCTGGCCGATGCGGTCCTGGCCGGCGGCGGGGAGGTCATCGGGGTGATTCCCGGTCACCTCACCGCGAAGGAGATTGCCCACGCGGGTCTCACCGAGCTGCGGGTGGTCGACTCGATGCACGAGCGGAAGATGGTGATGTCGGAGCTGTCGGACGGCGTCGTCGCGCTTCCCGGCGCCTTCGGGACCCTCGACGAGCTGTTCGAGATGTTGACGTGGGGGCAGCTCGGGCTGCATCGGAAGCCGTGCGGCCTCCTGAACGTGGCCGGGTACTTCGACGCGTTGCTCTCCTTCCTCGACCATGCCGTCGAGCGGCACTTCCTCGCTCCCGAGCATCGCGCCATGCTCCTGGCGGAGAGCGACGGCGCCGTCCTCCTCGACCGCATGGAGGCCCATGCGCCCCCGGTCGTCGAGAAGTGGTCCGATCCCGTGGCGCCGTGACCGGCCGTTCCCCAGGGTAGACCCTCGAGATAGCTCGCTTCCGCCCCTCGAAAGGCTTGGTTCTAGGCCGCCGATCACGTACGCTCTGGATCTGGACGATGGCTCTGCCGACCTCGGTGCCGAGCGAGGGCCAAGCGGAGCCTCTGGCGACGATTGGCGGGCTGGGGGACGTGATGATTAGAAGGTACACACCGGGCATCGCCCTCTTCGCCGCCGTCCTGGCGTGCGTGGTCATGGCCCTCGGGACCGGCGCGGCGGCGCAGACGGTGCACGTCGAGCGGCTGGCGGACGCGCCGATCGTCGGCCCCGAGCTGCACCCGAGCATCGGCGAGAACATCCAGGGGCCGTCGCTGATCCGGGTTCCCGACTGGGTGGCGGATCCGCTGGGCGCCTACTACCTGTACTTCGCCGACCACAAGGGACGCTACATCCGCCTCGCCTACGCCGACGACCTGCGGGGCCCGTGGCGGGTGCACCCGCCGGGCAGCTTGCAGATCGCCGATTCCTACTTCCTGACCGAGCCGCCCGAGATCTCGCCCGAGGAGCTGGAGCGCGTGCAGGCGGCGCGGCGGGCGCGGGGGGCGGCGCCGATGTCGCACGACGCCCTGTTCGAGGCGTCGGCGCCCCACATCGCGTCGCCCGACGTGCACGTCGACGACGCCAACCGGCGCATCGTCATGTACTTCCACGGCCTCGACGGCATCGCCACGCAGGTGTCGCGGGTGGCGACCTCGACCGACGGCATCGCGTTCACGACGCGGCCCGAGCGTCTGGGGCGGACCTACATGCGGGTGTTCCAGCGCGACGGCTGGACCTACTCGATGGCGATGCCGGGGCTGTTCTACCGGTCGCGCGAACCGCTGGGCGGGTTCGAGGAGGGGCCCCTGCTGTTCAACTCGCGGATGCGGCAT
This sequence comes from Vicinamibacterales bacterium, assembly GCA_965207615.1. GTDB lineage: Bacteria > Acidobacteriota > Vicinamibacteria > Vicinamibacterales > UBA8438 > JAJEEA01. The sequence continues at coordinate 2,346,507 of CBDBMZ010000003.1, read as the reverse complement.
TCGGCGCTGTTGCAGCGGGGCGACACCCTGTACGTGTTCTGGACCCAGGTCGGCGACGCGCCCGAGCACATCAAGCTGAGCACCATCGACCTCTCGGGCGACTGGACGACGTGGTCGGAGACGCCCGGCGTCGAGGTGCTGCGCCCGGAGCGCGACTGGGAGGGGGCGGACGCGCCGCTCGAGCCGTCGGTGCGGAGCACCGCCTACGGCCACGTGAACCAGCTCCGCGACCCCGCGATCTACGAGGAGGACGGCCGGGTCTTCCTGCTCTACGCGGTGGCGGGGGAGAGCGGCATCGCGCTGGCCGAGGTGCACTTCGACTGATCGGGGCGGCGATCGGATCCGCCGGCGACGGTTCGGGGGCTACGCGTACGTGAACGGGGCGGCCGGGTCCGCCGGCCGTCCAAGGACGAGGAGGACAGGCATGATGGACACGAGAAGGGCATCGACACGCGCCGGCCTGGTGCTGGCGGCGGCCGCGTTCGTGGTGGCGAGCACCTCGATCGCCGCCGCGCAGAACGGCGAGAGCGACTGGGTCGACCGCCCGCTGCCCAACCCCACGGGCGAGGTGATCCTGAACTGGGCGCCCCTGCCCGACGACCGGGAGTGGGGCTCGACGGCGGGCATCGACATCGGTCCCGACGGCCATGTCTGGGCCTACGACCGGTGCGGGGGCCTGGGCCTGGCCGGCGGCTGCGAGGCCAACCCCGACCGCGATCCCGTCTTCAAGTTCCACAAGGACACCGGCGAGATCCTGACCAGCTTCGGGGCCGGCCTCTTCGTGCTGCCCCACGGCATCCACGTCGACGCCGACGGCAACGTCTGGGTCACCGACTCGCAGGGCAACGAGGCGGGCACCAAGGGCCACCAGGTCATCAAGTTCACCCCCGAGGGCGAGGAGCTGATGCGCCTCGGCGTCGCCGGCCAGCCCGGCAGCGGCCCCGGCCAGCTCAACGAGCCGTGCGACGTGATCACCGCGCCCAACGGCGACATCTTCGTCTCGGACGGCCACAGCGGCCAGAACCCCGACCCGCCGCCCGGCGCCACCGGCCGCATCCTCAAGTACGCCCCCGACGGCACGTTCATCAAGGAGTGGGGCGAGATCGGGTTCCGGCCCGGGCAGTTCCGCACGCCCCACGCCGTCGAGATGGACTCGCAGGGGCGGCTCTTCGTCGCCGACCGCGGCAACCACCGGATTCAGATCTTCAGCCAGGACGGCGAGCTGCTCGACATCTACATGCAGTACAGCCGCATCAGCGGGCTGTTCATCACCGACGACGACACCCTCTACGCCATCGACTCGGAGTCGGGCGTGGGCAACCACCCCGGCTGGAAGACCGGCATCCGCATCGGCCCCGCGGGCGAGGACCGGCTGACCGGGTTCATCCCGCCGCATGCGCACGGCGTGCGGGTCCTGCAGGGGGTGGCCGGCGAAGGCGTCGCGGTGGACGCCGACGGCAACGTCTATGCCGCGGAGGGTCCGGGGTCGCGGCCGACCGCCGGCGGCGGCGTCACCAAGTACGTGGTGAAGCAGATGGACTAGTGGCGGGCTGGCTTCGCGCCGCCTGCTTCCCGGGATTCCCCGGCCGGCCTCGTTGCCGGCCGGGGAATCTGTCGTACGGGGCTCAGGGTGGCGCCTCGGTTCCGCGGCGCCGGGGGGGCGGGCCGGGTTGCAGGGCAGGGTGCTACTGGAACTCCACCCGCGTCACGCTGGGCGGATCGTCATCGGCGAAGTGGGGGTGCACGACGTAGACATCGTCGCCCACCACCGCGGCGGTGGTTCCCTGCGGCTCGTAGGCCGCGACCCCGGCGAGGTCGGCCGTCATCCACTCGTCGCTGCTCGTCAGGGCCACCACCCGGTTGGCGGAGTTGCTGACGATGGCAAGTCGGCCGGCGCTCCACACCATGCCGTCCTGCCCCGGAATGTCCTCGGGCAGCATCACCGCGGTGGCCGCAGCGGGGTCGGCGAGCGGCACTTTCCAGAGCGCGTCGCCCCGCGCCACCAGCAGGTAGCCGGCGGGATGCTCCACGATGCCGTTGGGGCCCGCCCCATCGTCGTCGAAGCGGTGGAACACCGAGGCCGCGTAGTCGGTGTCGACCCGGTAGACGAGGTTCATGCGGGTGTCGGTGACATAGGCGGTCCCGTCGTCGGCCACCGCGACGTCGTTGGCGAAGAACGCCGCGTCGTCGCCGGCGTCCTCGACCGCGGCGGCGAGGTCGACCATGGCGATGCGCTCGCCGGTGGTCAGGTTGTACACCCCCAGCATCGCCTGCCCGCGGGTCCCGCCCTGGAACACCGAGCGGTCCGAGTTGGCGACGAGCAGCCGGTCGCGCAGCTCGTCGGCCTCGATGCCGACCGACGACACGAGGTCCGGATCGGTCACGAGCGGCGTCACCCGGCCGTCCTCGTGGAGCTGGAACACCGAGCCCTCCGACAGCGACCCGGTGAGCAGCCGGCCGTTGTCCATGTCGTACTCCACGCCCTCGGGAATGAACCCGCCGCGTTCGGCGACGATCACGTCGGGGAGCATGGGCGGGGCGGGCGCTTCCGCGGCCGGCGCGGCGGCGGGTTCCGTCTCCGGTTCCGACCCGCAGGCGGTGATGAGCAGTCCGGCCAGGGCGATGACGCACGCTTGCACGCACACTTGAACACGCATGTCCGAGGGTCTCCTTTCGTCACGGGCTGTGGGTTCGACCGGCGTCCGCGGCGCCGCATTCCGGTGTCGGCTCGCGATCGCCTCGGGTACGATCGGGGCATGAAACTCTCTATTACTCTTCTCTACGGACCTGACGAACGATGAAGGCGGCCGGTTCCCGTATCGCCAACCCCCTCCGCCGCAACATCGCGATTATCGCCCACGTCGATCACGGGAAGACGACCCTCGTCGACGCGATGCTGCACCAGAGCGGCGTCTTCCGCGCCAACGAGCGGGTCGAGGAGCGCGCGCTCGACAACATCGATCTGGAGCGCGAGCGCGGCATCACCATCCTCGCCAAGAATACCGCCATCCGCTACCGCGATCTCCTGATCAACGTCGTCGACACGCCAGGCCACGCCGATTTCGGCGGCGAGGTCGAGCGCACCCTCACCATGGTCGACGGCGTCCTGCTGCTCGTCGACGCCTCCGAGGGGCCGCTGCCCCAGACCCGGTTCGTGCTGCGGAAGGCCCTCGAGCGCGGGCTGCCGTCCATCCTCGTCATCAACAAGATGGACCGCCACGACGCGCGCCCCGCCGAGGTGCTCGACGAGGTCTACGACCTGTTCATCGATCTCGACGCCGCCGAGGAGCAGATCGATTTTCCGGTGATCTACGCGAACGCCAAGGCGGGCGCGGCGAGCCTCGACCCCGGCGCGCCGGGGCGGTCGTTGCGCCCGCTCCTCGACGCCATCGCCGACCGGATGCCGCCGCCGCAGGGCGATGCCGGGGCGGCCCTGCAGGTGGTGGTGGCGAACCTCGACTCCAGCGACTATCTGGGGCGCATCGCCATCGGCCGCATCGTCAACGGCCGGGTCGCCCTGGGGGACGAGATCGCGGTCTCGAAGCTGGACGGCACCGTCGATCGCACCCGGGTCACGAAGCTGTACCTGTTCGAGGGCCTGCAGCGGGTCGAGGTGGAGTCCGCCGCCGCCGGCGACATCGTCTGCCTGGCCGGGATCGACGACATCACCATCGGCGAGACCATCACCGACCCCGGGGACCCGCGCCCGATTCCGCCCCTCCACGTCGACGAGCCCACGGTGTCGATGGTCATGGGGGTCAACACGTCCCCCATGGCGGGCCGGGTCGGGCAGTACGTCACGTCGCGCAACCTCCGCGACCGGCTCGCCCGCGAGCTGGTGGGCAACGTGTCGCTGCGGGTCGAGGACACCGAGTCACCGGAGCAGGTGGAGGTCGTCGGGCGCGGCGAGCTGCAGTTGTCGATTCTCGTCGAGATGATGCGCCGCGAGGGTTACGAGATGGAGGTGGCGCGGCCGCAGATCGTCACCCGCCGCACCGGCGGCCGCGTCGAGGAGCCGGTGGAGGAGCTGGTGATCGACGTCGCCGAGGACTACCAGGGGGTGGTCATCGCGCAGCTCGGCACGCGGCGGGCGACCATGACGAAGATGGTCAACCACGGCAGCGGCCGGGTGCGGCTGGAGTTCCGCATTCCGACACGCGGGCTCATCGGGTTCCGGTCGCAGTTCCTGACCGACACGCGGGGCACCGGCATCCTGCACCACCTGTTCGCGGGGTGGGAGCCCTGGCACGGGCCCATCGCCGGCCGGCCCACCGGGGCCCTGGTGGCGGACCGGGCGGGGCGGACCACCGCCTACGCCATCTCGAACCTGCAGGAGCGCGGCGAGATCTTCGTTCTTCCCGGTACCGAGGTCTACGAGGGCATGGTCATCGGGGAGAACGCGCGCCCGGACGACCTCGACGTCAACGTCACCAAGGAGAAGAAGCTCACCAACATGCGCGCGTCGACGGCCGAGGAGGCGCTGCGGCTGGTGCCCCCGCGGCTGCTGAACCTCGAGCAGTCGATCGAGTTCATCGACGACGACGAGCTGGTCGAGGTCACGCCGCGGAGCATCCGGCTCCGCAAGCGCGTCCTGGCCGCCAACCGGCGGCCGAAGAAGGGCGGGTGACCGTGCCGCGACGGTATGCGACGCGGGGCCGAGGCCGGCCGGAAGCCGCTCAATCCACCCAGTCGGCGATGAAGACGTTCGTCTCGCCCTGCTCCTTCGCGTTGCGGTTCGAGGAGAAGATCAGCTTCGTGCCGTCGGGCGAGAACATCGGGAAGCCCTCGAAGACGTCGGTGAACGTGATCTGCTCCAGCCCCGTGCCGTCGAGGTTGATCATGAACAGGTCGAAGTTGCGGCCCTCGGGGTTGTGCTGGTTCGACGCGAAGATGACGCGCTCGCCGTCGGGGTGCCAGAACGGCGCGAAGTTGGCCCCGCCGAGGTCGGTCACCTGCTTCAGGTTCGAGCCGTCGGCGTCCATGACGAACACCTCGACGTCGCCGGGCCGCCACAGCCCCTGGTCGAGCAGCCGCTTGTAGTCGTCGAACTCGGGGCCGTCGGGGATCTCGCGCCCGCGGAAGATGATCTTCGAGCCGTCATGCGAGAAGAACGGCCCGCCGTCCGGCCCCTGCCGATGGGTCAGACGGCGCACGTCCGACCCGTCGCCGTTCATCGAGTAGATCTCCTGGTCGCCGTCGCGCACGCTCATGAAGACGATGCGCCCGTCGGGGCCGATGGTCCCCTCGGCGTCGTAGCCGGGGGAGTCGGTCAGGTTGGTCAGGGTGCCGTCGGGCGACGCCCGGAAGATGTCGAAGCTGTCGTAGGTGGCCCAGACGTAGCCCATCCGGAAGCTGGGGGGCGGCGGGCACTCGGGCGAGCCGAGGTGGGTGGACGCGTAGAGGAGCGTCTCGCCGTCCGGGTAGAAGTAGCTGCACGTGGTCCGGCCCTCACCGCTGCTCACCATCCGCTGGTTCGACCCGTCGAGATTCATCCGGAAGATCTGGTCGCACGGCACTCCCTCGCGGGTGCTCTGGAAGATGATCTCCGACCCGTCGTGCGAGAAGTACGCCTCGGCGTTCTCGCCCCCGAAGGTGAGCTGACGGATGTTCTTCAGGCGGACCTCGGCCTCGATGACCGCCGGCCCCTCCTGCTCGGCCGCCTCCTCCGCCGACAGGCCGGACCCGGCCGGCGCCGGCACGAACGGCAGCATCAGGATCGACAAGAGCGGGAGAAAACGCTTCGACATGGTTCCAGTCCTTTCGTGCGACGTGGTCCTCGCCGGCCGGCCTAGGCGGGCCGTTCGAGCCCGCGGTTGGCGTGCATGGTACGTCAGGTGATCGCGGGAAGCCAATCGGTACCAGCGAGATGCGGCACATCCCGCGGTGCTCAATGGCTGAAACTGAGACTCAATATCAGACAACGCATTCTAGGTCTGCCGGAATTCGCCGGTCAAGCGTCGCGCGGTCCCAGTCGGGCGTTGCCCTGCGGATTCGCGTGATGACGGGGCGATGCCCGGCCGGCGGACGGACCCACGAAGCAGAGCCCGCCGACAGGGGCCTTCGGACGATCCTCGCATTTTCTTCTTGACCGACCGGATCGGTCGCACATAGAATTCGCTGTCGTTGAAATTGAGACTCAGACTCAATATCAGTTGAACGGGACCGAGTCATGCCTCACACCGAAACGCTGCCGGGTCGCGCCGGCCTCGTCCTCACCTTCGTCCTCGCGTTGTTGCTCGCCACTTCCCTCCCTGCGAGCGCGCAGGACGACACCCTCGGCGGTTGGCGTCCGCCCGATCTGCTCGATGCCGTCGCCAGCTTCGGCGCCGTCGGCCTCGACGGAGCACTCTACGTCTACGGGGGCCACGTAGGCCGGGTCCATGCCCACTCCATCGAGAACATCAGCCCCGGGTTCCGGCGGCTGGTTCTCGACGCCGGCGCGACGTGGGAGGAACTGGCCCGCGGCCCCCGCCTCCAAGGCGCGGTCCTGGTTTCCGACGGCACTGCCGTCTACAGAGTCGGCGGCTTCAGCGCCGCCAACGCCACCGTGGCCGAGCCCGCGGTGCTGCATTCGAGCCGGTCCGTCGCGCGGTACTCCGCGGCCGCGGATCGGTGGGAGGCCCTGCCCGACATGCCGGCGGGGCGCTCGTCGCACGACGCGGTGGTGGCCGGCGGGGTCCTCTACGTGGTCGGGGGTTGGGACATGCGCGGTCCCGGAAATGACTCAGCCTGGGCCGACACGGTCCTGGCCCTCGACCTGAACCGCGGCACCGCGTGGCGGGAGATCCCCGCCCCCTTCCGGCGGCGGGCGCTCGCCGCCGGCACCCGCGACGGGCGCATCTATGCGTTGGGAGGGGCGTCACGGGAGACCGGGCCGGTGTCCTCGGTCGACGTGCTCGACCTCGAGACCGGCACGTGGTCGAAGGGTCCGGACCTGCCCATGGGCAGCATGCTGGGCTTCGGGGCCGCCGCGGCGAGCGACGGGAACCGCATCTTCGTCGGTCAGGCCAACGGCGGCGTGCACCGCCTGGCCGACGACGGGACCGCGTGGGAGCCGGTCGCGACCCTCGACCAGCCGCGCTACATGCACCGGCTGATTCCCGTGGGCACCCACCTGCTGGCGGTCGGGGGCGCGGCCCGCGAGGGGCACCTCGCGACGATCGAGGTCGTGGATGTCGGCGCGCCGGACCGCGGGCCGGCCGGTCGAGTCGGCGCCACGCGCTGGCCCGGCTTCCGGGGAGGACGCGACACCAACGTGAGCCGCGCCGCGCGGCTTCCCCTCACCTGGTCCGACGACACCGTGGCGTGGCGCACGACGACCCCCGGCTTCGGCCAGTCGAGCCCGGTCATCTGGGACGACACGGTCTTCCTGACGTCGCTCGAGGGCGTGATGAAGCAGACCATCTACATCACCGCCCTGGACCTCGAAGACGGCTCGGAGCGCTGGCGCCGGCGCTTCGACTCGGCGGAGCCGCTGGAGTGGAACGACTACGTGTCGAAGGGGGCCCCGACGCCGGCCGTCGACGGCGAGCGGCTCTACGCCTTCTTCGACAGCGGCGACCTGATGGCGCTGACCCACGACGGCGACACCGTGTGGCATCGGGACCTGAGCGCCGACTACGGCACCGTCGGCGGCAACCACGGGGTCGGCAACTCCGTCCTCCTGACCGACGACGCGGTCGTGATCCTGCTGACCCGGCGCACCTATTCCTACTTGCTGGCCGTCGACCCGCGCACCGGCGAGACGGTGTGGAAGACCGACCGCGAGCCCGGCGTCGCCTGGAGCACGCCGGTCCTCACCCCCGACGGCGACGAGATCGTCGTCAGCGCCTCGGGCCGAATCGAGGGGTTCGACCCCGAGACCGGAGACCTCCGCTGGTCGTTCGCCGGTTTCCGCGGCAACCACGTGCCCTCGCCCACCGTCACCGGCGACCTCGTCATCATCGGGGGCATGGCGGTCGAGGCGAACCTCGCCCTGCGCCGCGGCCGGACCGGCGTCCTCGACCGCACGGACGTGGCGTGGACGGCGGGCTCGGCCTCGAACTTCGCCTCGCCCTTCGCGTACCGCGACTGCGTGTACTGGGTGAACCAGGCCGGCGCGGCGCGCTGCCTCGCGCCGGACTCGGGCACCGTCCACTGGACCCATCGCCTGCCCGCGTCGACGTGGGCGACGCCGCTCGGCCACGACGACCGCGTCTACTTCTTCACCGAGCAGGGGGTCACCCAGGTGCTCCGCGCATCGACCGAGGCGCCGGAGGTGCTGTCGACGAACCACCTGTCGGTCGTCGCGCCGGTCACCGGCTTCGCGGCGGTGGACGACGCCATCGTCATCCGGGCGGGGGGCGAGGTCATCCGGGTGGGGCAGTCGGCGGACTGAGATCCGACACAACCGGAACGGGTCGGCCGACGGACCGCAACTGTAGAGAACGAACGGAAGCGCTTCGGAGCCAGCATCGGCTCGCGGCGGGGCCCTCGCCGATGCCCGCGGGCAGGCCCTTCAGAGCCCCGGCGCGCCCGGTTGGCCGCCGGAAACCAACAGGAGCCCATCCCATGTACCCCGTGCACCGACGACTCTGCATCGACGGCGGCGACTTCACGACGCCGGCTGCGATTGCGTTGGCGGTTCTCGTCCTGATCCTGTCGAGCCCGGCCGCCGCTCTCGCGCAGCCGGCTCCCGGCCAGCCGACGGCCGCCGCGCAACCGGACGGCACTGAGCCCGAAGCCGACCCGGCGGAGCCCGACGAGCCGCTCACCTTTCTCGATTCCGTGTCCGTCTCCGCCACCCTCCGCCCGGCCCCGGTGCGGGACACGCCGGGCATGGTGTCGGTCATCGACGACGCGACGATACAGGAACGGATGATCGAGGACTTCGCCGACCTCGTGAAGTACGAGCCGGGGGTCTACGTCGAGAACAACGTGACCCGCCTGGGACTGAACGGCTTCAACATCCGCGGCATCGGCGGCAACCGCGTGATGATGATGGTCGACGGCGTCCAGACCTCCGAGCAGTTCGACTTCGGGCCCTTCAACATCCATCAGGCGGGGCTCGACGTAGACACCCTGAAGACGGTCGAGATCGTGCGGAGCGCCAACTCCGCCCTCTACGGGAGCGACGCCCTCGGGGGCGTCGTCTCGTTGTTCACCAAGGACCCGGCGGACTACCTGAGGCAGGGCCAGCCCTTCTACGTCGGCGCCAAGACGACCTGGGACGGCCGCGCCGACGACGTCGGCGTGAACCTCACCCTCGCCGGCGGCAGCGAGCGGGTGCAGGCGTCGGTGTTCGGGAGCATCAACCGCGGCAGCGAGATCCGCAACAAGGGCACCGTCGACGCGCGGGACCATACCCGCACCCTGCCGAATCCGCAGGAGATGGAAGGCCAGCAGGTCCTCGCCAAGCTCGTCTTCAACGCCTCGCCGGGCAACCGCTTCCGTACCACCGCCGAGCTCTACGACACCCGCGTCGAGACGGACTGGCTCTCGAACAACCAGTTGCTGGATTTCGGGCGGTTCTCCTATCTCATCAACGAAACCTCGGCCCTCGACACCCAGAAGCGGCAGCGGTTCTCGGTCGACCACAACGTGGCCGGCCGCGGGCTCGACCTGGTGTCGTGGCAGGTGTACGGGCAGTTCAACGACACCGCGCAGATCGTCGACGAGGAACGGATGACGCTGGGCTTCGGTCCCCCGTTCTCCTCGACCCGCCACGGCAACGTCGAGTACGAGCAAGTCGGCTACGGGGGGTCCGCGCAGGGCCAGCATTGGCTGGGCGGCCCCGACGACGGCATGCTCGTCACGTTCGGCGCCAGCTACAAGACCGACTACTTCGACATGCAGCGCGACCGGTCCGAGTTCAACGTCGCCACCGGGCAGCCGGTGCGGACCAGCCTGATGTTCCCGACCAAGTACTTCCCGGAGAGCGACCTCGTCGAGGCGGGCGCCTATCTCCAGGGCGAGATTCGCTTCGGGCGGGTCACTCTCGTCCCCGGCGTGCGCTACGACCACTTCTCGCTCGATGCCAACCAGGCCGACCCCGTCTTCATCGCGAGCCTCAACCCCGAGCCCGCCGACTTCTCGGACGGCGCCCTCTCGCCGAAGGTCGGCATGGCGGCGCGGCTGAGCGACGTCGTGACCTTGCACGCGCAGTACTCGGGCGGCTTCCGGGCGCCGCCCTACAGCGCCATCAACACCGGCTTCACCAATCCCCGCGGCGGCTACACCACGCTGCCGAACCCGGACCTCGGGGCGGAGACGAGCGAGAACCTGGAGGTCGGCATCCGGACCGCGTTCGACCGCGCGAGCTTCGGCATCAGCGGGTTCTCGAACCGCTACGACGACTTCATCGACATGACGAGCCTCGGGTTCAACCGGATGACCGGCCTGCTCGAGTTCCAGAGCCAGAACCTCGAGGAAGCGGAGATCAGTGGGGTCGAGCTGCGCGGCGAGGCGTATCTGAGCGACAGCGTGATGATCCGAGGCAGCTACGCGCGGATCGACGGCGTGGAGATCTTCAGGGGCGCCGCGGACGATCCGCCGCTCGCGGAGGAGACGCAGCTCGGCTCCATCGCCCCGGACGAGGCGGTGATCGGTCTGCGGTACGTGCAGCCGCGCTGGGGCAGCGAACTGTCGCTGAGGCTCGTCGAGCAGTACCAGCAGGGAGGCGACGAAGAAGATCAGTTCGCGCCGGATGCCTACCGGATCGTGGACCTGGTCAGTTTCGTCTCGCTCACCGAGACCCTCAGGTTCCGCTTCGGGCTGCTCAACCTGGCCGACGCCAAGTACTTCGAGTGGTGGAACGTGCGGGGCCGTCCGGCCAACGACCCGTTCATCGATCGGTACTCGAGCCCGGGACGCGGCGTCATCACCTCCCTGGCCTACGACTGGTAGCACACATCCGGACCGTCCATTCGGCGGTGGGGTGCGCCCTCCGGCGCACCGCTGTCCGCCAAGTTGAAGGAGTGCTCGAATGGAGTCGACCACACACGACGACCACGACTCGGGAATGTTGGTCAGGGGGCCGCAACTGGCCGTGTACCAGTGCGGCCACGGCCTGCTCCATCTGCGCGTGAACCGCGTGACGCTGACGCTCAAGCCTGAGGAGTTCAGCCGCCTCGCCACGCTCGTCGGCGAAGCCCACATCCGGCTCGGCACCCGGGAAGCCGTTTCCGCGTGCGCGACGCACTGAGAGGGCGCCCCGCAACCGGGCGACGTTTCGCTCGCAACGGGGAGCGGCCGATTCCAGCACCCCGTCAGAACCGGTAGCGAACGCCGGTCCCTACGCGGAAGCCACCAAGGTCGAGCCCATGGAACTCGGCCCGCACGTAGCGGAGATCGATGTCGAGCATGGGGGCGATGTTCTGGAACCGTACCGTGAAGCCGCCGTAGAGCTGCAGGTTCGGTGTCCACGCCTCGAACAAGGCCTGGTCGAGCACACCCGGCGAGGCCTGGTGTTCAGCCTCGAGCCCGAGGGTGGTGTAGCCTGAGACCCCGGGAAAGTACCGCGACACCCCGGCCCCGAAACCGAGGTAGGGTTTGCCGACCGGCAGGGTTGAGGCCGGTGCATCGTGGTCGCCGAAACGGTACGTGAACCGACCCGCGAGATCGATCTGCAGCGCCCGGTCTCCGGTGAGGACTTGGGCCGCGTGCTCGCCGGCCGAGAACCCCCGAAGCCCGCCAACCGGTATCGCGAAAGACGACGCCGACTGGATGGCCCTCGAGGGATGCGTCGTCAGGTCGAGTCCGGCCCCGATCTCGACTCCCGTCGTGACCAGGCGTCCCGCGTGGAACGCGACCCCCCCGACGGCGTCGCGATCTCGGTCCGCCGGGCCGATCGGCTTTCCCACTTCCGAACGCAGGTCGGCTGGCGAGCAGGCCCCGCTTGGCAGGCAACTCCCTCGGAACGAGACGTCCCTGCCCCCGGTCGAGACGCCGAACGAACGCCACAGAACGCGGACACCGACCGACCACGGATCGCGAAGCGGCGCGCGCAGGGCCCGCCGCACAGGCTGGGCCTCGTCGCGGTTGCGCCTCGTCCGGGAGCCCTCGCCACCGTCGACCGCGACGTGAGGTCCGGCAACGTCGGAGGAGCGAGGCTCGGGGGGAGAAGCGGCGGCGGCTGAACGGCCGCCGGTCAGCGCGACAAGCGCGACGACGATGAACACGAACCGGGCAACCCTTCGTATCCAGGGCATGGCCCACCTCCGGGCGGTACCGCAAGATCGCCGCTGCCTCTCGTCGCACCCCACACCGAGCAGATTCCTGGCTGGTGATGCGTCGCTGGCGCAGTCTACCATTTGAGCTTCGAACTGCGGTCCATAGCCGTCGCGGAATCGGCTTTCGAGCGCTGGTTCGGGGACGCCGGGGAACGCAAGGTCATTCCCGAGACGCAACCCCCAGGTTCAGCCGATAGTGGGATGCCTGCCGCCGCACCAGGAAAGGGGCGAGCCGCGCCGTCAGACGGTGTGGCAGCGGCAGGCGATCCAACAGGTCCGGGTCGGCGTCGAGGAATGTCTTGGAGGCCGTGAGCCGCAGGTTGTCACCCCACGATTCGACCTCGTGCTCGCGCGACTCATCGTCCCGCCACCGGAACCAGTCGAAGGCGATCCGGGCGCCGGCAAAGCGCTTCGCGAGCGCGGCGACGGCGCGCCGGGCGTCGGCCGGGTCGAGGTAGATGAGCACCGCTTCGGCAACGAATATCCACGGGCCGCCGGTCGCCTCCACCAGGTCCATCCAATCGGTGTCGAGGACGGAGGCGGCGATCATCGTGCGCCGCGGCTCGTCGTCGAAGAAGCGCCGCCGCAGGGCGATGGTGTCCGGCAGATCGAGGTCGAACCAGCGCACCCGGCCGTTGTCGACGCGCTCGAAGCGGGTATCGAGGCCGCAGCCGATCTCGACGACCGTTCCACCGGGGTGCGCGGCCAGGAAATCCTCGACGTAGCGGTCGAACATCCGCGCCCGGAGCATGGCGCCGTCCGGGCCGCGTCCGTCTTCCCACTTCGAGAAGTCGTAGTTCAGACCGCGGACGATCTCGATCGCCCGCGGATCGCGCAAGAGGCCTCGCGGTCGCTCCGTCTCCCGGGCCCGCGCCAACAGCGGGATCAGCAGGGTCTCCTGCACGGGACCCAGCTCGACCCTGATCGAACTGTTCATCGAGCTTCTCAGTCCTTCACGGCGACGATCGCAATGGCCCTCAGGTGCTCGGCGTAGCGTCGAAAGACCATGCGCATGGCCTGGATGCGTCGGCGCGCGGCCGGCGTTCTCGCCACGTTCCAGATGAACCGAAGCGTCCGCGGCAGACCCTCGTCACGCAGGAATCGCCTCGGTCCCAACAGGTGCATCGGGGCCGTGAGCCGTGTCCTGACGACGAGTCCCTGCTCGGCGAGCAGCGCGCACCACTCGCTCGCGGTCAGCGGTCTCGCCCCCACGTGGATCGCGTCGGACAGGACGCGCTGGATCTCCGACTTGACGGAGTCGTGCAGCTCGTCCGGCTCCAGCGACAGCTCGTGAATGCCATAGCGCCCGCCAGCCCGCAGCACCCGGGCGGCCTCGGCCACGATCGCCGCCTTCTGGGCGGCGGTCTGCATGGTCAGCATGGCCTCGCCGTACACCACCGTCGCCGATGCCGCGGGGAGGCCTGTCTCCTGGGCGCGGCCGACGAGACACCGCCGGTCGTCGCCGCCGAGATAGCGGCGGACGTGCCGGGCGGCGTCCTCGTCGCGTTCGATCCCGACGTAGGAGCGCGGCCGGCGCTCGAGGGTGGCGCGGGCCGTGGCGCCGAGGCCGGGGGCGAACTCGACGACGTCATCGCCCTCCCGGATGCTCAGCGCGTCGAGCATCTGCCGAGTCAGCTCGATGCCCCCGGGCCGCAGGACGCGCTTCCCCATCCGGGCGAGAAGCCAGTGACCGGGCATGCGGCTGTACTGAAGATGGCCGCCGGGCGCGGCCGGGTCGGACGCCTGGTGTGTCGATTGAAGTTCGTGCAGCACGGCGGCACCTCATGGATTGCTGTTCCCACCGGGCCCTCTAGTCAGAAGTGATATTGAGACTCATTGTCATTATGACTCTATACTCGGTCGAACCCGCAGTCAAGCAGGAGGCGGTTTCCCTCCCTGGTGAACTCGAACGCGGCGTACCGGCCCTTTGGCCCGCCCAAACGCCCAACTCGAACACGCAAAGGGACTTCACGGTTACCTCTTCTAAACAATAATGAGACTCAGTCTCAAGAATATGATATGCTTCGCCGGATGTCCAACGCGGCGGCCTTGCGCCGCGTCGGCCTCGTCGAGGTCGAGCCCGGCCTCGCGAATCGTGCCGTCACCCTCCGTCGAGGCAAACCGCATCCGCGGCGCAGGCTGCAAGGGGGCCGAAGCCGCGGGCGACGATTTCCGGGGCGGGAGTCCGCGCGGTGTGAACGGCACGGATTCCTGGAGGGTGGTTGGGCGCCCAGCGCGCCGACAGGCGACGATTGGTGGGGCAGGAGTCTGCGCCGTGGAACGGTGCAGCCGGCAGGGTTGGTTGGGCGCCAGCGCGGGCCGCAGCGCGGCCTTGCGGTCGCGTTCGGCGACGCTGGGCGGACCAGGGCCCGCCGGAGCGGGGCAACGCTCCGACGGGCGATCGAACGGGCAAGCGACGGCTGGAAACCTGGCTCGGTCTCTCAACAGAAGTGCGTCGTCCGACATCGCCAGTCTACCGCGGCACGGCGCACGCATGAAATGAAAGGAAACGTCCATGCGCCGTGCAGAAGAGCGTACGGGCCGGTCGTGGCGCCGATGGTGCGCCTCACCGGCCGTCCTGCTTCCGTTGCTGATGTTGTCGATGAACGCCAACGCGGCCGCGCAGTCGGGCGGCTCGGAGGTCCCGCGGGGGGGGCTCCGGGGCGAGATCCTCGATCCCCAGGGGCTGCCGGTGCCCGACGCCACCGTCGTGCTCACCCTCGGCACCGGCGGCCTGCTCGAGACGACGAGCGACGCGGCCGGGGCCTTCGTCTTCGGCGATCTGCCCCTCGGGCCGCATGCCGCGACGGTCATCCGCGCCGGGTTCTCGGTCAGCACCGTCGAGGTCGTGGTCGACGGCGCCGGCGAGGCCGCGGTCAGCATTCCCCTCGAGATCGCGTTCGCGGAAGACGTGACGGTGCTCGGACAGCAGCAGGAACGCACCCTGCAGGACACCGAGGCGAGCGTCGTCGTCACCACCGGCGCGCAGCTCGAGGCCAGCACCAACACCGACCTCTACCGGCTCGTCGAGGTGACGCCCAACGTGAACTCGTCGTTCGGCAACAAGGGCTTCTCGATCCGCGGCATCGACCAGCGCGGGCTCGGCGGGGGCAGCGGCCTGCTCGTCAGCGTCAAGGTCGACGGCGCCACCATTCAGGACAACCAGGGCACGTTCTTCGGCCCCTACAGCACCTGGGACATGGGTCAGGTCGAGATATTCCGCGGTCCCCAGTCGACCCAGCAGGGCCGCAACTCGCTGGCCGGGGCGATCGTGCTCGAGAGCGCGGACCCCGTCTACGAGACGCAGGTGAAGGGCCGGTTCTCGCTCGGCAACCTCTCGTCCAACCAGAGCTCGGGCACCGTCAACGTGCCGCTCGTCGACAACAAGGCGGCGCTACGGGTCTCGTTCGACCAGCGGCGGACGGACGGCTGGGTCACCAACCCGACGCGCGACCAGAACGACTACGATTTCCGCGACTCGATGAACGTGCGGACCAAGCTGCGGTTCGACCCGACGGCCCGGTTCCGCGGCGTGATGACCCTGTCTTACACGGACAGCCGGGGCGGCGAGGACTCCATCGACGTCGAGCGGTTCCGCGGCACGGGCGAGCGCTTCAACGTGTCGAACGAGCCGGCCGAGGAGGGCTCGAGGCACCAGGTGGCCACCGTCGACCTCGGCTACGACCTGAGCGGGGCGTTCAGCCTCGAGTCGACGTCGAGCGTCTACCACCACGACTACCTTCGCGAGGAGGACTTCGACCAGTCGCCGCTACCGGGCGGCGACCTCGACTTCACCACCGACGACCGGTGGGTGAGCCAGGAGGTCAGCCTGCGCTACGCGGGCGGCGGCCGGGCGAGCGGAGTCGTGGGGCTCTACTACGCCAACCTCTGGGACTCGCAGGACGCGCTGGCCAACGGCCCCGGCGTGGTGATCGGGCTGCCCGGGTCGACGGTGACGGGCTTCTTCACGGTGCGCGAGCGTACCGAGAACGCCGCGCTCTTCGGCGAGTTCGACCTCGCCCTGGCCGACCGGTGGTCGCTGACCCTGGGCGCCCGCTACGACGACGAGAGCCGTGAGACGCGCAACCGCCAGGGCATCCGCGTCACCCCGCCCAACCCGTTCTTTCCGGACCGGCCGGCTCCAGAGGAGCTGCTGGAGGCCAGCTACCGGGCGTTCTTGCCGAAGGCGGCGCTGACGCGCGCGTGGTCCACCGGGCTGTCGACGACGTTCTCGTATCAGAAGGGCTATCGCGCCGGCGGGCGCTCGATCGCCTTCGTCAGCCAGCAGGTCAGCGACTTCGATCCGGAGTTCACCCACAACTACGAGTTCGCGTTGCGCGCCCGCTCGGCGGACCGCCGCTGGCAGGCCAACACCAACCTCTTCTACATCGACTGGCGTGACCAGCAGGTCACGGCCCTCACCGACTTCGGGCACGAGTTCGACACGATCACGGTCAACGCCGGTGAGTCGACCCTCTACGGCTTCGAGGCGCAGTCCGAGTACTGGCTGATAGAGAACCTGAGCGTCTACGGGTCGGTGGGACTGATGCGCACCCGCTTCGACGAGTTCGTGGACGGCGCCCTGGACCTGGCCGGCAACCAGTTCCCCTATGCGCCCAACTGGTCGTTCGTCGCCGGCACGAGCTGGCGGGTCGACGAGTGGGTGGGCGACCTGCACCTCGCCGCGCAGGACGACGCCTTCTCCGAGCGCGAGAACGACCCGCGCTTCCACGTCGGGGGCCGCAAGCTGCTGAACGTCCGCGCCGGCTACCAGCGCGAGCGCTGGGGCCTCTTCTTCTTCGGCCGCAACCTGCTCGACGAGGCGTACCTGATGCAGGCGTGGGAGACGACGGGCCTCGGCTTCCCGCTCGCCGGGCGGAGCGGCGAGCCGAAGACGTACGGGCTGGAGCTGACGGTGGGGATCTAGCCCGCCCATCGTCGCCTACGGCTCCGCTGGGCGCCCAACCAACCCTGCAAGAGTCCGCGCCGTTCCACGGCGCAGACTCCTGGCCCTCGGGGTCCGGGCCATGTACCGAGGTCGTCGGGCCCGGCGCGGCCGCGTCGCCTTGACCGGTGGGCCGGATGGGGGCTATTCTCAAACCACTTGAGACTGATACTCAGTCTCAAAATTAGCCGTCGGCGCCCTTCTCGGGGCCGGCGCCGTACCGAACGATGCCGATCAAGAGCAGTCGCAGTCGCTGGCACGTCGCCGCGCGGGTCCTGGTGGGGGTGTTTCTCGGGTATCTGCTCGCCAACTCGCTCGGGTTGTTCCTGGTGTTCGCGCTGCCGATGGACCGGCTGACCGGCGTCGCGTTCGGGACCATCCTGAGCTTCCTCGTCTGGGGCGCGGTCATCATGTGGGTCTTCGCCGCGAAGCGCCTGTGGGCGGTCACGCTGAGCCTGGCGGCGGCCGTCTCGGTGACCGGCGCCGCCGCCTGGGGCCTGTACGTGCTGGAGCAATCGTCATGAACGGCAAATTCAGGATCTCGATGACCTGGCTCCACACCTGGTCGGGTCTGGTCTTCTGCTGGCTGCTCTACTTCCTCTTCGTGACCGGCACCCTCGGCTACTTCGACTCCGAAATCGATCTCTGGATGACGCCGGAGGCGCCCATGGTCGAGGCGACGCCGCTCGATGCGAACGTCGCCGTCGCCGAGCGGCGTCTCGCGGAGGTGGCCGACGGGGCCGACCGTTGGTTCATCTACCCCGTCCAGAGCCGCGAGTTCCCCCGCCTGCGGGTCTACTGGCAATCGCCGCCCGAGGTCGAAGGCGGCCCCCCGCGCTACGGCGACGAGGACCTCGACGCCGCCACCGGCCGGCCGCTTCCAGGCGTGCGCGCGACGGGGGGCGGTCAGACGCTGTACCAGATGCACTACAACCTGCACTACCTCCCCGGACGGATCGGCTTCTACATCGTCGCCGTCGTGACCATGGTGATGTTCGTGGGGCAGCTGACGGGGGTCGTCGCGCACAAGAAGATCTTCGCCGACTTCTTCACGTTCCGCTGGGCCCGCGGCCAGACGACGTGGCTGGATGCCCACAACCTGCTGGCCGTCGCGTCGCTGCCGTTCCAGTTGATGATCACCTACAGCGGGTTGATCTTCACCCTGGGTCTCTTCTGGATGCCGTTCATCGTGCTGGGCGGCTACGGATTCGACACGGGGCGGATTGCGAGCCTGCCCGAGGAGGCGTTCGGGCAGCAGGTCGTCGAGCGATCCGGGGAGCCGGCGCCGCTCGTGCCGATCGGGCCGCTGGCCCGGCGGGCCGCCGACGAGTGGGGCGAGGACGAGATCTCGTTCATCCGGGTGGAGGTGCCCGGCGACACCAACAGCGTCGTCACCGTCCAGCGCTCGGCCCGCGGGAGCGTCTTCGGGGACGCGATGAACTTCGACGGCGCCACCGGCGAGTACGCGGGCACGACGTCGGGGCTGCCGAACGCCGCCCTCGGCTTCGCGGGCGCCCTCATCGGCCTGCACGAGGGCCTGTTCGCGTCGCCGTTCCTGCGCTGGCTCTACTTCTTGTCGGGCGTGCTGGGGTGCGCGATGATCGCGACGGGTGCCATCTACTGGGTGCAGAAGCGCAAGCCGAGAATGGCCGAGGTCGACCCGGGGCGGGGCTATCGATTCGTCGAGCGCATGAACGTGGCGACCATCGTCGGTCTGCCGGCCGCGATCGGCGTCTACTTCTGGGCCAACCGCCTGTTGCCCGTCGAGCTGGCCGGGCGCGCCAACTGGGAGGTCCACTGCCTGTTCCTGGCCTGGCTGGGGTTCTTCGTGCATGCGGTGGCGCGGCCGACGCCTCGGGCGTGGCCCGAGCAGTGCGCGTTCGCGGCCGCCGTGTTCCTGGGACTGCCGGCGGTCAACTGGCTCACGACCGACCTGCACCTGGGGAGGACCCTGCTCGCCGGGAACTGGGCCATGGCCGGCGTCGACCTGACGGCGATCGCGGCCGGAGGGGCGGCCCTGCTGGCGGCGGTCGCCCTCGGCGCCCGCCCGGCGGGGCGGACGGCGCCCCACGCGGCGACCACCATGGTCGAGGCCGGCGCGGGGGGCGGGTGACGACGGTGATCGCGCTTGCCCTCGGGCTCACGGCCGCCGCCACCGCGGCGTTGTGCGTGGCCATGCGACGCCAGCAGGGGCTGGTGTTCTCCGCCGAGCTGTCCGCCGCGCGGAAGCTGGGCCTGCAATCGGCAGGCTACGCCGGGCTCGTGCTGGCGGCGTTCCTGCTCGCGCGTGCCATGGGCGCGTTGGTCGGTCTCACCCTCTTCACGGGCTGGTTCACGGTCTGCATGATCGGGACCGCGCTGACCGTCACATGGCTGCTCGAACATCGGTAGGCGAGAAGGCGGGCTCGATCTGACGGAGTCGGCGGACCCGGTCGGGCGGGGGCGTGCGGATCGATGCCCGCCGCGCGAGCCCGGACGCCGGCGTCGCGCCCACGGAGCGTACCAATGACGAACACCATCAAGCCGGAGCTCGGCCCTGTGCAGGAGACCCTGCTCATCCCGCTGTTCGCGCGCGCCCGCGAGACGGAGAAGCGGCGCGGCCTGCTGCGCGATCCGCGGGCGGTCGAGATCGTGCGCGACCTCGACTACGACTTCTCGAAGTGGGAGGGCACGCGCAGCCTGAAGGGCGCGGTGCTGCGCGCGCGCATGTTCGACGGCTATGTCGAGGACTTCCTGGCCGCGCATCCCGAGGGGACCGTCGTCGAGATCGGCTGCGGCCTCGACACCCGCTTCGACCGCCTCGACAACGGCCGGGTGCGCTGGTTCGACCTCGACCTGCCCGACACCATGGCCCTGCGGCGCCGCTTCTTCGACGACGAGCCGCGGCGGACGATGGTCGCCGCGTCGGTGCTCGACGCCGACTGGATGGACCCGGTCGAGGCCGCCGGCGGCCCCTGGATGTTCGTGGCCGAGGCGGTGCTCATCTATCTCGACGCGCCGGACGCGCAGCGCGCCATCGTCAACATCGCCGGGCGCTTTCCCGGCGCCCGCATCGCCTTCGACACGGCGGCGGCCCGGATGGTCGACACGCAGGACCGCCACGACGCGATGCGGCACCTGCCGCGGGAGAGCTGGTGCCGCTGGAAGTGCGACGACCCGCGCGAGATCGAGTCGTGGGCGGGCGCGAAGCTGCGGCTCGCGGCGTCGAAGACGTTCCTCGACGCCGACCGCGACCTCGTCGACCGGCTGCCGTTGCTGCTGCGCCTGACCGCGCGGTACGCGCCGTTCCTGCTGCGGCGGCAGGCGTCGATTTACCGGTTGAACCTGGCCACCGTCGAGGGCGGCGGGCGGGCGGCGCCGACATCGGCGGCCGCCTCGTGACGTACGCAGGTTGGAGGAACACCAGCCCTTCGCCTGCGGCCGCCTCGGCGATCCGCGCACGGTCGGCGTCGGCACCGACTTCGACCGGTAGCGGCGTGGCGGGGGACGATGCGAGAACCGGCCGGCCGGCTGAAACGATATCGCCCGGTCGCGCGTCAGGAATCGGCAGGACGCTTCGCCGCAGAGCCGCGCGGATCCTGGAGGGTTCGTCGGGCGCGCCAAGCGAAGGCCGCGGCGCGACCCGCGGTCTGAGGAACACCGAGACACGCCGGACTCGACCCTGAGGCGACCCCGTCACCGGCCGCGGCGCCGACCTCGAGCGGAACGACGCCGCGGACTCGACCCTGATCGGACGGTCGTCTCCCCGATGGATGACCCACGGCCGTCAACCGGATGGATGGCCGGCAACTTGGAGCACGCAATGGACAACCCCACCGAAGGTCTGCAGGTCACGAAGCTGACGAAGACGTACCCCGGCGGCATCCGCGCCCTCGACGAGGTCGACCTGACGGTGGCGCCGGGCCTGTACGGGCTGCTCGGCCCGAACGGCGCGGGCAAGAGCACCCTCATGCGCACCCTGGCCACGCTGCAGCAGCCCGACAGCGGGTCGATCACGCTGGACGGCGTCGACACCCTCGCCGACCCCGACTACGTGCGCCGACGGCTGGGTTACCTGCCGCAGCAGATCGGCACCTACCCCACCGTCACCGGCCGCCAGCTCCTCGAGCGCTTCGCCTGGTTGAAGGGGAGGACCGACAAGGCCGAGCGGCGGCGCGAGGTCGCGCAGCTCCTCGAGCGCGTGAACCTGCGGGCCGACGCGGACCGCGCCGTCGCCACCTACTCGGGCGGCATGCTGCGCCGGTTCGGCATCGCCCTCGCCCTCGCCGGCAACCCGCGTCTGCTCATCGTCGACGAGCCGACGGCCGGCCTCGACCCGGCGGAGCGCAGCCGCTTCCACCGGGTGCTGGCCGACATCGCGGCCGACAACATCGTCCTCCTGTCGACGCACATCGTCGACGACGTCGAGAGCCTCTGCGAGCGGCTCTCGATCCTGGCCGACGGCCGCATCGTCGCCGAGGGCACGCCGGCCGAGCTGACGGCGCCGCTCGAGGGCCGCCTCTGGTCGCGGGTGGTGCCCCGCGACGAGCCCCTGCCGGACGAGGCGCTCCACGTCTCGGCGACGCCGGCGGGCTCGCTGGTCATCGTGGAGGCCCCCGCCTCGCCCGGCGAGGCCTGGACCCCGCAGGCGCCGCGTCTCGAGGACGTCTACCACGCGGCCATCGCCCACGCCGGCGTGAAGGACGAAGAGGCGGTGGCATGACGGCGCTGGACGACCACGTCCGGCGCGGCAGCGGCCGGCGCGCAGGACGGGGGGAACCGTAGGGATGACCGCACTTCGTTTCGTTGCCGCGGAGGCGTGGCACGAGTTCCGGGCCGGTTGCCGGGGCCCGCTCATCCCCATCGTGTTCCTGGGGATCGTCGCCTACGTCATGCTGGTGCTGACGAACGCGGAGTACCTGCGCGAATGGGGCTCGATCGACGTCCAGCGCAACAGTCCGCAACTGGTCTACCTGATGATATCGGGGCAGGCGATGTGGGTGCTCTTCGTCTGGGCCTGGCTCTTCGGGCAGATCGTCGTGCGCGACCGGAACGCGAGACTGCACGAGGTGGTGCTGTCGGCTCCGGTCTCGCTGCCGGCGCTGCTCGCGGGCCGCTACCTGGGTGCGGTGGCGGTCGGCTGCGTGCTCGCGCTCTCCATGGTGCTCGCGTTCCTGCTGGTCCCCCTGTTCGGCGCGCTCGGCGTGGTTCCCGCCGACACGGTGGGGCCGCAGCCGTACTTCGCGATGGGCCACGCACTGCTCGTCTTTGTCGTTCCTTCGGCCTTCGGCCTCGGCGCGCTGTTCCTGTGCGCCGCGATCCGGGAGCGGGGTATGGCCGGGCCGTTCGCGGTCGCGGCGGCGTTGATGCTGGTCTGGATGGTGGCGATGGTGATACTGCGGGGCGGCGATGCGAACCCCGCGGTGGCGACGCTCCTCGATGCGTCCGGGTTCTCCGAGGTGGAGGAGCAGACCGATCTCTGGACGCCGCAGGAGAAGAGAACGGGCGTCATCGAGATGACGACGCCGCTCGTCGTCAACCGCGTGATCTGGACGGTACCGCCGCTGCTGCTGCTCGGACTCGTCCTGCGGCGGCTCGGCCGGGAACGACTGGCCCTGGAACCGGCGCCCGCGCCGTCGAGACGGGAGCGCGCCGCCAGCGACCCGGAGGTCGAGCCCGCCCAGTCGGCCGCCCTGCCCGGCACCCCCGCGTGGCCGTCCTGGGTGCGGGCCACGTGGGACGAAGCGCTCTGGCACTTCTCGCTGGCCTTCCGGGGATGGGGCACCCTGCTCGCGGTGGGGCTGATTGCCGTCATGGGCGTCGGCAGCTCCTTCGTCCATATCGTCATGCACGCCGACGGCCCCCTCGTCCCGCGGCCCGATCTGATCCAGCCCCTGCTGGGCGAGATGTACTACCTGATGCTCGTCTTCATCGTGGCCGCCTTCGTCGGGGTCATGGTGCGCCGGGACGACCGCCCGGGCTACGGCGAGATCGCCGATGCGACGCCCGCGCCGCTCGGCACCCGCGTGGCGGGGAGGTCGCTCGCGGCGGCGGCGCTCACCGTCGTCTTCACCCTGACCCCCGTCTTCGCGGTCTGGATCGTGCCGGCCCTCGCGGTCCCCGACTCCTTCAGCCTGCTCGACCCGCTGGTCTACTTCGGCGTCGCCTTCGCGCCCTCCCTGCTCGAGCTGTGCGCCGTGGTCCTGCTGGCCCACGCGTTGCTGCGCCATGCGGGGACCGCGCACGCCGTCGCGATGATCTGCGCGTTCGCGATGGTGCTCAACCACGAGATCGAGGTCGTCTCCTACCCGCCGGCCAACGTCGGCGTGCCGCCGCACGTCACCCTGTCCGAGTTCACGGGGTGGGCGCCGTGGCTGGGCTACGCGGTGACCGCCAACCTGTTCAAGGTGGCCCTGGCCGCCGGTATCGCGGCGCTGGCGTGGATGGCGTGGCCGCGGGGCACCGCGCTCACCGCGCCGCTCCGCCTGCGCGCGGGCTTGCGGAGGTTGGCCGGCGCCGCCGGCGCGCTGGCCGCGCTGGCCGTCGTGCTGGCCCTGGTGGTCCACGGCGTGCTGCACGAGCAGCTCGTGACGCTGGGCGGCTACCAGTCGGCCACGGCGGGGACGGCGGACGACGCCGCGTGGGAGGCGCGCTGGTGGGCGGAGGCCGCGCCCTTCCGGCTGACCGGCGGGGAAGCGCACGTCGTCGTCGACCCCGTCGCGCGGCGGGCGGCGGCGCGCTGGCGGCTCGACGGCGTCCGCTCGGCGTCGGCCACGCTGCACGGGTCGCTCCCGCACGGCTCCGCCGACCCGCGCGCCACCGTCGACGACCGCGAGGCGCCGGTCACGGTGGCGTTCGACCACTTCTCGGTGCCGCTCGGCGAATGCGGTGCGCCGGCGGGGGCAGGCGGCGACGAGGATGAGGGCTCGCCGGGTTGCACGGTCGAGCTGGACGTGGAGGTCCGGGGCGCGGGCTGGTCGGCCGAGGGAGAGAGCCCGTGGCTGCACCCTTCGGGGGTGTGGCTCCGGGCCGGCGACCTGCTGCCGACGCTCGGCCACGACGCCGACCGCGTGCTCCGCGCGCCCGGGGAACGGCGGGAGCACGGGCTCGCCGACGGCGCCGCCGACGCCGCCCCGGCGGCGCTGGCCCCCGCGTCGGGCGTCGCCCCGGCCGGCGACTGGCGCTGGACCGTGAGCTTCTCGGGCGACCACGGGAACGGGAGCGAGAGCGCCGGTACGTCGACCGCCTCGGAAGGCCGCACGCAGGGCCCGCTCGACTTCGCCGCCGTGTGGTGGCCGGACGCGCCGGTCGAGACGCGGCGCGGCGGCCTCGCGGCCCTGCACGGACCGACCCGCGCACGCGACGCCGACGCCGTCCTCGCCGACGTGACGGAGATGCGCGCCTGCGTGGCGGCGGTCCTGGGCGAGGCGCCCCGGATCGCGGCGGTGGTGCAGGCGCCCCGCGAGCGGGGCGAGACCGCGCTCCACGGCGACCTCCTGTGGCTGCCCGAAGACGCCGGGTGGGACATCGCCGGCGAGGGCTTCGGGGGGTGGAACCGCCGGGCCACCGTCGCCGCCGCCATCGCCGAGGCCCACCTCGTGCGGGAGTCGGGCCTGCGCCGGGAGCCGGGGGCGGAGTGGCTGCGGGCCGGCGTCCCGGGCTGGGTGGGCCTGGAATGCGTCCGGCGCGAGAGCGGCGTCGACGCCTGGCTGGCCTTGCTGACGCGCTCCGGCAGCCAGGTCTCGGAAGCGTTCGGCGCCCTCGACGCCCCCGCCGCCAGCCTCGCGGCGGCGGGCAGCACGACCTGGGTGCGGGAGTACGCGCCGCTGGCCACGGCGGCGTGGGTCGAGACGCTCGGACCCGGGCAGGCGGCCGGCGCCGTCCGCGCGGTGGTCGGCGGCGTGCGCGCGGGACAGACGGTCGCCGAGGCCCTGACCGACGCGGCCGGGGCGGACATGGCCGGGGCGTTGCTGGGGGCGCCCGCTTCATCGGACGTGCTCGTCGCCCGGGAAGCGCGCACGCTGGACGTGGGCGGGACCCGCTGGCGCTGGCGCGACGGCGGGTGGGCACGGGTGGAAGAGTCCATCCACGTGACGCAGCGCTTCGACGATGAACGCGGCGACCGGCGGCGGATCGGCCCAGTGCCGACGATCGCCGAACCGGACGCACCGTTCACGCTGATGGATGCCTGGCCGTCGTTCGAGCGGACGCCGGCCGACAACGTCTGGCGCGGCGATGGGGACGACTGACGGACGCTCGCGATGCCTCGACGTCGAAATCCTGCGCACGGCAACCGGAACGCCGATGGGACGCGGCAGTCCTGTTCGCCGAGCGGAAGATGGAGGGTCGAGGGGATCCGCCCTGGAGATCAGTCCGGCCGGGAGGCGGTGGATGCGGCGCCGCCGGCTGCACCATGCATCTCCAGATGCCTGTCGATGCGGACGTTGTTCGCTCGAATCTCGTCGCGGAGGCTCTCGATGGCGGCGGTGAGCCGCTCTTCGACGGCGGCGAGATCGGCCTGGGTGGCGACACCTCGCACGCCGCCGAACAGCAGCACCAGCAGTGTCACCACACTGACGGCAAGAGTGGCGTATCGGTCCCAACCCCAGTCCTTCAACGCGCGCCTCCTGACTGCGAATCTCCCGGTCGCATGTGTCGAGGGTAACACATGCGGCCTCGGCGGCAGCTCGGTGAACATTCTGTTCACCGCGAGGCGGCGGGCCTGGCGTTGGCGGTGCCCACCTTCGGCGACTTCCACGGTTCTGAGCGCAGATATTGACACCGCTGCACCAGTGCACCACAATCGCAGGAATGCGACTGACCGTGAACCTCGAGCCGGACCTCTACGCGGTCGCCGTTTCGCTCGCCAAGGCGGAAGACTGCAGCATCAGCGCCGCCGTCAACCGGCTGCTGCGGCGTGGCCTGCCAACCGCCGGGGACCGGCGTGAACGACCGGCCGGCCGGACCAGGAGACGCAACGGCATCCTCGTCTCGGTGGGGGGGGCGCCGATCACGCCGGACACGATTCGCCGGGCCGAGGAAGAGGACGACGCCCCGTGACGTGGCTTCTCGACGGCAACGCGCTCGTCGCGCTGGCGATGAGCTCCCACCTGCATCACGATCGCGTCCACCGCTGGTTCTCCAGGTTGGGCCGGGACCACTTCGCCACTTGCCCCACGACGCAGGGCACGCTGCTCCGCGTGCACATGAAGTCGTATCTCGACCACAGCGCGGCCAGCGCCTGGCGCGCGTTGCGCGAGGTGTCCGCGCATCCGAAGCACGAGTGGTGGGAAGACGGACCGAGCTTCCTCGACGTGCCGCACCGACACCTGCAGGGACACGGGCAGGTGACGGACGCCTGGCTCGCCGAGCTGGCCCGCCGGCGCGGCGGCCGCGTCGCGACGCTCGATTCCGGTTTCGCTCTGCTGCACGCCGATGCAGCCACTCTGCTTCCGCGCATGGAAACGTAGCAGCCTGCCCCAACGAAGCGAGGCCGCGCCGCTTGACTTCGGTGCCCCTTTCTGGCGTGATTTGATTGAGAGTCATGGTGCCGTTGAAGCGCGCGACGTCGGTGTTGGGAGCGCTCGTCATCGTGGCAGCGCTCGGCTCGCCGGGCGTCGCCCGTCACCAGCACGGTTCCGACACGCATCAACGGGCCGATCACGCCGACTGCGACGTCTGTCACTTCCGGCATCTCCCGGTGATCGAGACCGACAGCGCTCCCGCGCCGTCGGCGCCGGATCTCGTCGCGCATGCCGTCCCGTCAGACCGCTCGAGGGGCGCGCGCGGCGCGGTCGTCGGCATCCGGTCCACGCGCGGCCCACCCGCCTGATCCCGTCGCTTCGTTCGCAGCTCACAGGTCACCTCGCGACTGCCGCGTTCGGCAGTCCTGTCGTCGTTCCGCGGAGTTCGACGCAACGCGGTGCCCGATCGATTTCGATGCGCCGGAGGCCCGACGCCTGATCGCGGGGCTCGCGCGGCGCTTTCTCCTAGCCCGGCGAGGCAGGAGGCCTGGCCCTTGCGAGGGACGAAAGAGGATCCAACGTGGAGCGTGTAGAAAGACGAGTCGTGACGAAGTTCGGGCCATGCGCCGTCGCCTGGCTCCTCGCGCTATCGGCCCCGGCCCTCGCGCAGGACCTGACCATCTCCGGCACCGTGGCCGACCAGACCGGCGGCGTGCTGCCGGGCGTGACCGTCGAGGCGGCCGGCCCCGGGCCCGCCGGACGGCGGGTGGCGGTCAGCGACAGCGAGGGGCGCTACCTCCTCGACGGGTTGCCGGCCGGCGACTACTCGGTCTCGTTCACGCTGTCCGGCTTCGAGACGCTGCAGCGGGACGGCGTCCCGGTGGCCGCGCCGGCCGGCGCCACGCTCGACGCGGTGCTCGAGTTCGCCAGCTTCGCCGAGGACGTGACCGTCGTCGGCAGCAAGCTCGACACCGGCCGGCAGGAGTTCGGCACCAGCGTCGCGTACCTCAGCGCCGAGCGCATCGAGTCCGACGCCATCTTCACGGTGGAGGACGCCTTCAACCGGACCGCCAACGCGTTCACCGGCACCGCGCAGTTCGGCGCCTTCAGCATCCGCGGCGTCAACAACAACGGCCTCGACAGCGGCTTCGGCAACGCCAACGCGCTCGCCTCCGTCCTGTTGAACCAGACCGCGCTCGGCCCGCGCACCGGCGATTACTTGAACCCGTCGCTCTTCGACGTCGGCTCGGTGGAGATCCTGCGCGGGCCGCAGTCGACGCTGCAGGGGCCCAACTCGCTGATCGGCGCGGTGCTCATCAACTACAACAAGCCGGCCTTCGACGGCTACGACGGCCGGGTCCGTCTCGAAGGGGGCGGGCTCGGCACGCGGCGCGTCCAGTTCATGCAGAACGCCGAGCTGGTGGACGACGTCCTCGCCGCGCGCCTGACGGTCGAGGACCGCTACGCCCGGGGCGCGGTCACCAACGTGGTCACCGGGGACGACGACGTGCAGCGCACCGACCAGCGGACCATCCGGGGGCAGCTCTCGCTCCGCCCCCGGGCCGACGACCGCGTGCGGTTTGACCTGACTTGGCTGCGCAACGACTCCGACTCCAACCCGTTCGCCCTCGTCGTCGCCAACGAGGCGGCGGGAGTGACCGCGGAGGACCGCCAGCAACCCTGGAACCGGCCCGACGAGTACCCGTCCACCCTCGACTTCGTGAACTTCGAGACCCACGTCGCCCTCGACGACCGTTGGGCGGTCGACGCCATCACCGGCTACAGCCGCTTCGACCTGACGCAGAAGTTCGACGCGGACCTGTCGCCGTTCGACTTCCTCAACGTCGACGCCGCGGGGCACGACGGCATCCTCAGCCAGGAGGTCCGCGCGGCGTACCGGGGCGAAAACGTGGACGGCCTGTTCGGCGTCTTCTATTCCCAGGGCGATTACTCCTTCGGATTCCACGGCACGGGCATCTTCCCGGACGGCATGGGCGGCGTCGCGCCCTTCAACCGCGAGACCCAACTGCTGGAGGAGGTCGACCAGCTCGGCGTGTTCGGACGCGCGGAGTGGACCGTGAGCGACCGCGTGCTCCTGACGGGAGGCGTGCGGCTGAACCGCGAGACGCGGCGGAACGACAACTTCGCCGACAACAACGGGCTGGTGAGCAACCTGAACGCCGAGAAGACCTTCAGCCAGGTGCTGCCCTCCGGGTCCGTCGCCTACAGCCTGACCCCCAGCACGTCGCTCGGGGCTTCGTACGCCCGGGGGTACAAGGCGGGCGGCTTCGCGTTCGCGGTCTTCCTCGGGGTGGCGGAAGCCTACGGCGAGGAGTTCACCGACAACTACGAGCTGTTCGTCCGCCATCGGACGGCCGACGGCCGGCTGACGCTGAACGCGAACGTCTTCACCATCGACTGGCGCGAGCAGCAGATTCCGTACACGGCCGAGGGCGGCTTCCCCGGTTTCGACGCGCTCATCACCAACGCGGGGCGGTCGGCGCTGCGCGGGGTCGAGGTGGAGTCGGAGTACTACTTCAGCGGCGCGCTGAACCTGTTCGCCTCGGTCGGCGTCACCGACTCGGAGTTCATCGACTTCGTGCTCGACGGCAACGATCTGGCGGGTCGGGCCTTTCCCCAGTCGCCGGCCTGGAACGGCGCCGTCGGCCTCGGCTGGCGCGACCCGGGCGGCTGGTTCGCGAGCGGGACGTTCAGCTATACCGACGACGCCTACACCGAGATCGCGGCGCCGGTCTACACCCAGGTCTCGAGCCGCCGCCTCCTGAGCGGCCGTGTCGGCTATGGAAGGTCGGCATGGTCCGTCTACCTGTGGGGCGCCAACCTGCTCGACGACCAGTACGAGCTGGCGCTGTTCGACGGGCGGGCGTTCGGATTGCCGGGCGCCTACGGTCGGATGGCCGACCCGCGCGCGGTCGGCCTCGGCGCCGACTTCGGCTGGTAGCCGCGCAAAACGGGAGGCCTGGCATGAGGACCCTTCGCTTCGCGGCGGCCGAGGCCTGGCACGAGTTCCGTGCCGGCTGCCGGGGGCCGCTCATCCCCATCGCGTTCCCGGGGCTGATCGCCTACCTGATGCTGGTGCTGCTGAACGGGGACTACCTGCGCGACCTCGGCGCGACCGACGTGCCGCGCAACAGCCCGCACCTGGTCTACCTGATGGTCGCCGGGCAGGCGGTCTGGCTGCTCTTCGTCTGGGCCTGGCTCTTCGGGCAGGTCGTGGCGCGCGACCGCACGGCCGGCCTTCACGAGGTGGTGCTGTCGGCGCCGGTCTCGCTGCCCGCCCTCCTCGCCGGCCGCTACCTCGGTGCGGTGGGCCTCGCCTGCGTGCTGTCCCTCGCGACGGGCATCGGGTTCCTGCTCGTGCCCCCCCTCGGCGCCCTCGGCCTGTTTCCGCCCGACACCGTCGGGCCGCAGCCGCTCTTCGCGATCGGCCACTCGCTGCTCGTCCTGACCCTGCCGTCGGCGGCGGGGCTCGGCGCCCTGTTCCTGTGCGCGGCGATCCGGACGCGCGGGGTGGCGGGGCCGTTCGCCTGCGCGGCGACGCTGATGCTCGTCTGGATGGTCGCCATGGTGGTGGTGCGCGGCGGCGACGCGAACCCCGCGCTCGCGTCGCTCCTCGACCCGTCCGCGTTCGCGGAGGCGGAGGAGCAGTCCAACCTGTGGACACCGCGCGAGAAGGCGGTGGGCGTGCTGCAGATGACGCCGCCGCTGCTGGCCAACCGCCTCTTCTGGACGCTGCCGCCGCTGCTGCTGCTCGGCGTGGTGCTGCGCCGGGTGGAGCGGGAGCGGCTGACGCTGGAACGGGCGCCCGCGGTGCGGGGACCGGGCCGTGCCGGGGACGAAGCGCAAGCGGAACCGTCGGATGCCGGCGCCCCGCCGCTCGGCGCCCCGGGGCGGCCGTCGTGGCTCGGCGTTGCGTGGAGCGAGGCAACCTGGCACTTCGCCCTGTCGTTCCGCGGATGGGCGACGCCGCTCGCGCTGCTGATCCTCGCCGCGATGGGGGTGGGGGGCTCGTTCGTCCACATCGTCCTGCACGCCGACGGCCCCCTGCTTCCCCGCCCCGGCCTCATCGAGCCGATGCTCGTCGAGTTCTTCTACCTCGTGATGGTGTTCATGGTGGCCGCGTTCGTCGGCGTCATGGCGCGCCGGGACGACCGCGCCGGCTACGACGAGATCGCCGACGCCACCCCCGCGCCCCTGGGCAGCCGGGTAGCCGGCCGTGCCCTCGCGGCGGCGGCCGTCACCGTCGTGTTCGCCCTGACGCCGGTTCTCTCGGTGTGGTTCGTGACGCTGCTCGCCGTCCCCGACGCCTTCAGCCTCGTCGACCCGTTCCTCTACTTCGGGCTGGTGCTCGCACCGGCCCTGCTGGAGCTGTGCGCGCTCGTGCTCCTGGCCCACGCCCTCATCCGCCACGCGGGGGCGGCGCACGCGGTCGGCATCATCTGCGCGTTCTTCATCGTGGTCAACCACGAGCTGGGCGTCACCAGCTACCCGCCGGCCGAGATCGGCGTGCCGCCGAGCATCACGCTGTCGGAGTTCTCCCGCTGGGCGCCGTGGCTCGACTACGTGCTCACCGCCGACCTCTACAAGCTGTCCGTCGCCGCCGCGATCCTCGCGCTGGCGTGGCTCGCCTGGCCCCGCGGCACCGCGCTCACCGTGCCCCTTCGCTGGCGGGCCGGGGCGGGGAGGCTCGCCGGCGGAGCGGGCGCGCTGGCCGCGGGCGCCGTCGCGCTCGCCATCGGCATTCACACCGTGTTGCACGAGCAGCTCGTGGGGCTGGGTGGCTACGAGTCGGCAGCGGCGGAAACCGCGGACGACGCCGCGTGGGAGGCGCGCTGGTGGGCGGCGGCGGCGCCGTTCGCGGTGACGGGCGGAGAGGCGGCCATCGAGATCGACCCGGCCGTGCGGCGCGCGACCGCGCGATGGCGGCTCGACGGCGTGCGTTCGAGCTCCGGGACCCTGCACGGCTCGCTTCCCCACGGCGCCGAGATCGCGCGCGCCGCCGTCGACGGACGCGAGGTGTCGGTGACGGTGGCGTTGGACCACTTCGCGCTGCCGCTCGACGCGTGCGGTTCCGCGGGGTCGGCCGAGACCGACGAAGAATCTGCCGCGCGCCGGCAGGAAGCGTCGGCGGAGGACTCGACCCCCACGCGTCGCGACGCATCTGCTCCGCGCGAGCAGGCAGCGTCGGTGCCAGGGCGCGACGGGGCCGGATCCGAGGCGGAAGGCTGCACGGTGGCGTTGGAGGTCGTCGTCCGCGGAGAAGGGTGGTCGGCCGAAGGCGAGACCCCCTGGCTGCATCCCTCCGGCGTCTGGCTCCGCGCCGGCGACCTGCTGCCGGCCCTCGGCCACGACCCCGACCGGCTGGTGCGCGCGCCCCGCGAACGCCGGGCTCACGGTCTGGGCGCGGCCCCCGACGACGTCGCGGCCGGCGGGCTGGCTCCCGGGGCCGGCGTGGCGCCGGCGGGCGACTGGCGCTGGGCGGTGACGTTCGCCGCCGGGGACGACAGCGATAG
This sequence comes from Vicinamibacterales bacterium, assembly GCA_965207615.1. Lineage (GTDB taxonomy): Bacteria > Acidobacteriota > Vicinamibacteria > Vicinamibacterales > UBA8438 > JAJEEA01. Next base: position 2,314,376 of record CBDBMZ010000003.1, on the reverse strand, counting down.
CGACCGCCATGGCGGCACCGGGGTTGCCACGGCCGGCCGCACGGACGGACCGTTGGACTTCGCCGCCGCGTGGTGGCCGGGCGCGCCGCTCGAAACCCGCCGCGCCGGCTTGGCCGCGCTGCACGGACCGCACCGCGCGCGCGACGCCGACGGCGTCCTCGACGACGTCACCGCGATGCGTGCCTGCGTCGCCGCGAGCCTCGGCCGCGCGCCGGCCGTCCGAACGGTAATGCAGGCCCCGCGCGAGCGCGGCGAGACCGCCCTCCACGGCGACCTGCTCTGGCTGCCGGAGCACGAGGGGTGGGACATCGCCGGCGAGGGCTTCGGTCGCTGGCGACGCCGCGCGACCATCGCGGCCGCGATGGCCGCGCGCGCGCTGGCGGACGGAGCCGATCTGCGGAAGGAGCCCGGAGAGGACTGGCTGCGGGTCGGCGTTCCCGGGTGGGTCGGCCTCGAGTGCGTCCGGCAGGAGGACGGGGTGGACGCGTGGCTGGCGCTGCAGGCGCGGGCCAGCGACCAGGTCGTCGAGGCCCTCGGTGCCCTCGACGCCCCCGCCGTCGGGGTCGCGGCGGCCGGCGACGCGCCGTGGGTGCAGGAGTACACGCCGCTGGCCACGGTCGGCTGGGTCGAGTCGGTGGGATTGGCCGACGCCGTTGGCGCGGTCAACGCGGTGGTCGCGGCGGTTCAGGCCGGCACCCCGCTGGCCGACGCCCTGGCCGGGGCGGTCGGGGCGGGCACGGCCGAGGTGCTGCTCGGGCCGCCGGCGTCGTCCGACGTCCTCGTCGCGCGCGCGGAGCGGGTCCTCGACATAGCCGGCCAGCGCTGGCTCTGGCGCGACGGCGGCTGGGAGCCGGTCTCGGCCGCCATCCACGTGACGCAGCGCTTCGACGACGAGAGCGGCGGCCGGCGGCGCATCGGCCCGGTGCCGACGGCGGTCGACCGGGGAGCCCCGTTCACGCTCATCGACGCCTGGCCGTCGTTCGAGCGGTCGCCGAGCGACAACGTCTGGCGGGGCGACGGGAACGACTGATGGACGCGGCCGGAAGACGTTCGCCGCGGCGATGGAGATGACTGACGGACGCTCGCCACGCCCAAACCCTGCGCACCGCAACCAGAACACGGATGCCGGCGCGGTAGTCCCGTTCACCGTGCGGAAGGTGGAAGCCGGAGTCGGGGACGAGGAGGCGGCGGCATGAGGACCCTGCGCTTCGTGGCGGCCGAGGCCTGGCACGAGTTCCGTGCCGGATGCCGGGGGCCGCTCATCCCCATCGCGTTTCCCGGGCTGATCGCCTACCTGATGCTGGTGCTGCTGAACGCGGACTACCTGCGCAGCTTCGGCGCCACCGACGTGCCGCGCAACAGCCCCCATCTCGTCTACCTGATGGTCGCCGGACAGGGGGTCTGGGTGCTCTTCGTCTGGGCCTGGCTCTTCGCGCAGGTCGTGGTGCGCGACCGGACGGCCGGCCTGCACGAGGTGGTGCTGTCGGCGCCGGTCTCGCTGCCCGCCCTCCTCGCGGGCCGCTACCTCGGCGCGGTGGCCCTCGCCTGCGTGCTGACCCTGGCGACGGGGATCGGGTTCCTGATGGTCCCCCCCCTCGGCGCCCTCGGCGTCTTTCCTCCCGACGCGGTCGGGCCGCAGCCGCTCTTCGCGATCGGCCACTCGCTGCTGATCCTGACCCTGCCGGCGGCGGCCGGGCTCGGCGCCCTGTTCCTGTGCGCGGCGATCCGGACGCGGACGCTGGCCGGGCCGTTCGCCTGCGCGGCGGCGCTGATGGTGTTCTGGATGACCGCCATGGTGGTGGTGCGCGGCGGCGACGCGAACCCGGCCCTCGCGTCGCTCCTCGACCCGACCGCGTTCGCCGAGGTGGAGGAGCAGTCCGACGCCTGGACGCCGCGCGAGAAGGCGGTGGGCGTGCTGCAGATCACGCCGCCGCTCGTGGCCAACCGGCTCGTCTGGACGCTCCCGCCGATGCTGCTGCTCGGGATCGTCCTTCGCCGGATGGGGCGCGAGCGGCTGGCCCTGGAACCCGCGCCGGCGGCGCGGCCGGCGGACCGCGGCGCGGGAGAGCCGAGGGCCGAACCGGCAGGTCCCGGCGTCCTTCCGCTCGCCGCGCCCGCGCGGCCGTCGTGGCTCGGGGCCACGTGGAGCGAGGCGGCCTGGCACCTCGCCCTCTCCTTCCACGGCTGGGGGACGCCGTTCGCGCTGCTCGTCCTGGCCGCCATGGGGGTGGGCAGCGCGTCCGTCAACGTCGTCCTGCACGCCGACGGCCCTCTTCTCCCACGCCCCGATTTCATCGAGCCGCTGCTGATCCGCTCCTACTACCTCGTGATCGTGTTCATGGTGGCCGGGTTCGTCGGCGTCATGGCCCGCCGGGACGACCGCGCCGGCTACGGCGAGATCGCGGACGCCACCCCCGCGCCCCTGGGCAGCCGGGTGGCGGGCCGCGCCCTCGCGGCGGCCGGCGTCACCGTGGTGTTCGCCCTGACGCCGACGCTCTCGGCGTGGATGGTGACGGCCTTCGTCACCCCCGACGCCTTCAGCCTGCCGGGCCCGGCCCTCTTCTTCGGGTTGCTGCTCGCACCCTCGCTGCTGGAGCTGTGCGCGCTGGTGCTGCTGGCCCACGCGTTGATCCGCCACGCGGGGGCGGCGCACGCGGTCGGCGTCATCTGCGCGTTCTTCATCGTGGTCAACCACGAGCTGGGCCTCACCACCTACCCGCCGGCCGAGGTGGGGTTGCCGCCGCGCATCACGCTGTCGGAGTTCTCCGGGTGGGCGCCGTGGCTGGGCCACGTGCTGACCGCCGACCTCTTCAAGCTGGCCGTCGCGGTCGGCATCGTCGCCCTCGCGTGGCTCGCCTGGCCCCGCGGCACCGCGCTCACGGCGCCGTTCCGCTGGCGGACCGGCCTGGGGAGGCTGGCCGGCGGCGCGGGGGCGCTGGCCGCCGCCGCCGTCGCGCTGGCCATCGGGATCCACACCGTGCTCCACGAGCAGTTCGTGGAGCTGGGCGGCTACGAGTCCCTGGCGGCGGAGCTGGCCGACGATGCCGCGTGGGAGGCGCGCTGGTGGGCCGCGGCGGCGCCGTTCACGGTTGCGGGCGGCGAAGTGGCGATGGAGATCGACCCGGCGGGGCGGCGCGCGACCGCCAGATGGCGCCTCGAGGGCGTGCGCTCGAGCTCGCGGACCCTGCACGGCTCGCTTCCGCACGGGGTCGAGATCGCGCGCGCCGTCGTCGACGGCCGCGAGGAACCGGTGACGGTCGAGCTGGACCATTTCGCGCTGGCGCTCGACGCCTGCGGGCCCGCGCGTTCAACCAGGGCGGGCCAAGCGTCCGCCCCCGTCCCGCAGGCGTCTCAGCCGGAGTTCGAGGCGTCCGCTCCCGTCTCGCAGGCATCTCTGCCGGAGCTCGAAGCGTCCGCGCTCGAAGCGTCCGCCCCCGCATCGCAGGCATCTCCGCCGGAGCTCGAGGGGTCCGGCCCGCCGGCGGCAGGCTGCACCGTGGAGCTGGAGGTAGTCGCCCGCGGAGAGGGATGGTCGGCCGAGGGCGAGAGCCCGTGGCTGCACCCCTCCGGCGTGTGGCTGCGCGCCGCCGACCTGCTGCCGGCCCTGGGCCACGACCCCGACCGCCTCCTGCGCGCGCCGCGGGAACGCCGGGGCCACGGGCTCGACCCCGTCCCCGCCGACGTCGCGCCCGGCGCGCTGGCGCCCGCGGCCGGGGTGGCGCCGGCGGGAGAATGGCGTTGGTCGGTGACCTTCGCCGGCGCCGGCCGCGATTCGGACCGCACCGGCGGCACCGCGTCCGCGACCACGGGCCGCACCGACGGCCCCCTGGACTTCGCCGCCGCGTGGTGGCCCGGCGCGCCGGTCGAGACCCGCCGCGGCGACCTCGCCGCGCTGCACGGGCCGGAGCGCGCGCGCGACGCCGTCGGCGTCCTCGACGACGTCGCGGCGATGCGCGCCTGCGTCGCCGCGACCCTCGGCCGCGCGCCCGCGGTGGGCACGGTGCTGCAGGCGCCGCGCGAACGCGGCGAGGCCGCCCTCCACGGCGACCTGCTGTGGCTGCCCGAGCACGAGGGCTGGGACATCGCCGACGAGGGCTTCGGCCGGCGGCAGCGTCGCGCGAAGATCGCGGCGGCGCTGGCCGCGCGCGAGCTCGCCGACGGGGCCGATCTGCGGAAGGAGCCCGGCGAGGACTGGCTGCGGGTCGGCGTCCCGGGCTGGGTCGGCCTCGAGTGCGTCCGGCGGGAGGACGGTCCGGACGCGTGGCTGGCCCTGCTGGAGCGGGCCAGCGACCAGGTCGTCGAGGCCCTCGGCGCCCTCGCCGCGCCCGCCGTCGGCGTCGCGGCGGCCGGCGACGCGCCGTGGGTGCAGGATTACACGCCGCTGGCTGCGGTCGGCTGGGTGGAGTCGGTCGGCCCGGCCGCCGCCGTCGACGCGGTCCGCACGGTGGCGGCTGCAGTGCGGGCCGGCGCGCCGCTCGCCGACGCCCTGGCCGAGACGGTCGGGGCCGGCGCCGCGGAGGCGCTGCTCGGACCGCCGGCGTCGTCGGACGTCCTCGTCGCGCGGGCCGAGCGGACCCTCGACATCGCCGGCCAGCGCTGGCTCTGGCGCGACGGCGGCTGGGAGCCGCTCGCCGACGACATCCACGTGACGCAGCGCTTCGACGACGAGAGCGGCGGGCGGCGGCGCATCGGCCCGGTGCCGACGACGGTCGACCCCGGCGGGCCGTTCACGCTGATCGACGCCTGGCCGTCGTTCGAGCGGTCGCCGAGCGACAACGTCTGGCGCGGCGGGAACGACTGACCGCCGTGGCCTGCCGTCGCCCGCGCAGTCGCATCCGCACGGGGCGCCCCGCCACGGGCGACACCGGCTGCCCGGTCTCCCCGCCGCCTCAACCAGGCCTGGCGGGCGGCGGGGTAAGGGAGACGAGCCGGACCGCGGGCGCCCGCGCCTGATCCGGCGTCCCGCGCAACTCGGACGACGGGGAAGACAGAGCCATGAACAACGGTGGAATCGCCTGGTTCGCCCGCAATCCGGTGGCCGCGAACCTCATGATGGTCTTCATCATCCTGAGCGGCCTCATCGCCACCACCACCGTCAAGGAAGAGGTGATGCCCGAGCTCGAGCTCGACTGGATCGGCATCACCGTCCCCTATCTCGGCGCCGCCCCGGAGGAGGTCGAGGAGGGGGTGGTCATCCGCATCGAGGAGGCGATTCAGGGCATCGACGGCATCAAGGAGATCCAGTCGACGGCGTCCGAGGGCAGCGCCTCGGTCATGGTCGAGCTGGAGCTCGGCGCCGACCCCCGCCGGGTCGTGGACGAGGTCAAGAGCAGCGTCGACGCCATCACGACGTTCCCGATCGAGACGGAGGAGCCCATCATCCGGGAGATGATCGTCCAGAGCCGGGTCACCGACATCGCCATCTCGGGGGCCGCCGACGTCTTCACCTTGAAGGCGATCGCCGAGGACGTGCGCGACGAGCTGACCGTCCTGCCCGAGATCACCCAGGTCGAGATTGTCAGCGCCCCGCCCTACGAGATCTCCATCGAGGTCTCGGAGACGGCGCTGCGTCGGCACGGCATGACCTTCGACGAGGTCGCCGACGCGGTGCGCCGCTCGTCGCTCGACCTCCCCGGCGGCTCCGTCCGCACCGACGGGGGCGAGATCCTGCTGCGCACCATCGGCCAGGCCTACCGCGGCGACGAGTACGAGGACCTCGTGCTCTGGACGCGGCCGGACGGCAGCCGGCTGATGCTGGGCGACGTGGCGAACGTCGTCGACGGCTTCGCGGAGACCGATCAGGAGGCCCGGTTCGACTACGAGCCGACGGTGCTGGTGACGGTGATCCGCACCGGCGAGCAGAGCTCCCTCGAGATCTCGGCCGCGGTCGAGAGCTACGTGGAACGCACGCGGCCCACGCTGCCGGAAGGCGTCTCGATGACGGTCTGGCTGGACGAGGCCACCGTGCTGACCGACCGCCTGAGCCTCATGCTGCGCACCGGCGCCAGCGGGTTCGTGCTCGTCTTCATCGTGCTGACCCTGTTCCTGGAGCTGCGGCTCGCGTTCTGGGTCAGCCTCGGTATCCCCATCTCGTTCCTCGGGGCGATCGCGCTGATGCCGGGCCTCGACGTCTCGGCCAACGTCATCTCGCTGTTCGCCTTCACCGTGGTCCTCGGCATCGTGGTCGACGACGCGATCATCGTCGGCGAGAACATCCACCGCCACCAGGAGGAGCACGGCGAAGGGCTTCGGGGCAGCATCGAGGGGGCGCGGGAGATCGCCAAGCCGGTGATCTTCGCGGTCCTGACCACGGTGGCCGCGTTCATGCCGATGCTGTTCGTGCCCGGCATGATGGGCAAGGTCTTCCGGGTCATCCCCTTCGTCGTCATCCCGTGCCTGCTCTTCTCGCTGGTCGAGTCGCTCGCCATCCTGCCCGCCCACCTGTCGCACATCCCCCGGCGCGGCCGGCCCGGCCCCTGGCGCCGCTTCCAGGGCCTGTTCTCCAGCGCGCTGAAGGCGTTCGTCAGGCGAATCTACACGCCGGCGCTCGAGATCGCGCTCGAGTGGCGGTACGCGACGGCGGCGCTCGGTCTCTCCACCCTCATCCTGACCGGCGGCCTCGTGCTCGGGGGGCGCCTCAACTTCCAGTTCTTCCCGTCCATCGAGGCCGACTTCATGTACGCGTCGGTGACGATGCCGCAGGGCACCCCCGTCGCGACCACGTCGCGGGCCATCACCAGGCTCGAGGAGGGCGCCGCCCGGTTGCGGGCCCGACTGCAGCAGGAGACGGGCGTCGACTACTTCCGGCACGTGTCGGCCACGATCGGCGACCAGCCGATGCTCGGGGCCGGCGACGTGCCGTCGGGCCCGACCGAGAGCGTGGCCGGCTCGAACGTGGGCGAGGTGACGATCGAGCTGCTGCCAGCGGAGACGCGCGACCTGACCAGCGAGCAGCTCGGCAACCTGTGGCGCGAGGTCACGGGCCCGATTCCGGAGGCGGTCGACGTCAATTTCTCGATGTCGATCATGGACCCCGGCGACGACGTCGACGTGCAGCTCTCGGGGTCGGATCTCGACGGGCTGCGGGCCGCCGCCGACGCCGTCAAGGTGCGCCTGACCGAGTACGCCGGCCTCTACGACATCTCGGACTCGTTCCGCGCCGGCAAGCAGGAGATGCAGCTCGGCATCCGGCCCGCGGCGGAGACCCTCGGACTGACCCTGCAGGACCTCGGCCGCCAGGTGCGCCAGGCCTTCTACGGCGAGGAGGCCCAGCGCATCCAGCGCGGGCGCGACGACATCCGCGTGATGGTGCGCTACCCCGAGGACGACCGCCGGTCGCTCGGCACCCTGGAGGACATGCGCATCCGCACCCCGAACGGCGGCGAAGTGCCGTTCGGCCAGGTCGCGGTGGTCGAGCCGGGGCGCGGGTTCGCGTCCATCAGGCGGGTGAACCGCAACCGGGCGGTCAACGTGACCGCCGCCGTCGACCCCACCATCACGTCGGCCGCCGCCGTCATTGCGGACCTCGAGAGCCGCATCCTCCCGGAGGTGCTCGCCGGCCACCCGGGGGTGTTCTACACGTTCGAGGGCGCCCAGGCCGAGGAGGCCGAGACCGTCGGTGGCCTGCAGCAGGGGTTCCTCCTCGCCGTGCTGATGATCTTCGCCCTCCTCGCGATCCCCCTGCGCTCGTACGTGCAGCCCCTGATCATCATGGCCGCCATCCCCTTCGGCCTCGTGGGGGCCATCTGGGGGCACGTCGTGATGAGCCTCGACGTCACGATGATGTCGATGTTCGGCCTCGTCGCCCTGACCGGCGTCGTCGTCAACGACAGCCTCGTGATGGTCGACTTCATCAACCGCGCCCGGAAGGTCCACGCCGATGTCGGGGCCAGGGTGCGCCAGGCCGGCGGGCAGCCGCGGGACCGCCACGCGTTCGAGTCGGCCGGGCTTCAGCTCGCCATCCGCGAGGCGGGCGGCAACCGGTTCCGGCCGATCCTGCTCACGTCGCTGACGACGTTCTTCGGCCTCGCGCCGCTGATGCTGGATCGCAGCATGCAGGCGGCGTTCCTCGTGCCGATGGCGGTGTCGCTGGCCTTCGGCGTGCTCTTCGCGACGTTCATCACCCTGATCCTGGTGCCGACGGCGTACCTCATCCTCGACGACGTGCAGCGGACGCTGCGGCGGCTGTTCGGATCGCAGGAACCGGCCGAGGCGCCGGAGGCGATCGACGCGGGCGCGGCGGCGACCGCGGGCACCGCGCCCGCCGCGTCCTGAAGCTGGTCCGGAATCGGTCCGGCACCCACCGGTCTCGCTCCACGGACGGCGTCCAGGCTGCCTCGGAGGAACTGGAGACGACATGAAGCATCTGCCCCTTGTCTCGCGTGTCATCCTCGGACTGATCTTCCTGGTGGTCGGCCTCGCCGGGCTCGTTCACCAGCCGCCGGACCCGGAAACGGGCGCCGAACCGGGCGGCCTGGTGGGCCTTCTGTTCGGTTGGTACTCCGACTGCCGGCCCTGCCCGCCGGGCATGGCGCCCGAGCCCGTCGCCTACATGGAAGGCCTCATGGCCACCGGCTACTTCTGGCCGCTGCTCAAGATCGTCGAGATGGTCTGCGGCGCCTTGCTGATCTCGGGCCTTTTCGTGCCGCTGGCTCTCGTCGTGCTGGCGCCGATCGTGCTGCACATTCTGCTGTTCCACATCTTCCTGGTGACTCCGGGACTAGAGGTTGCGGTGACGGCGCTCGTGCTCGGCACCTACCTGGCGCACCACCACCGCTCGAGCTTCCGCGGCGTGCTGCAGCGCCACGCCCCTCCGGGGTGACCGCCGACCAGTGCGGGGCGGACACCAGCGTCCAGAGGGCCCCGCAGTCCGCGGGGCCGTGCGAGTCAGGACACGGAGACGCGCGCGTGGACCAGGCTGCCGGCGAGAGTCCGCCGCACCGGCGGGATCTTGGACAGCAGCCAGTAGAGGCGTATGCGGTGGGGGAAGGGATCGGCGTAGGTCTGCACCGTGACCGGCTCCAGGTTCGGAATCGACCGCAGGAAGCCGGGCAAGTCGTCGACGGTGATGCCCCAGGGCATCGGCGGCGCCGTGTAGAGCCGGGTGACCTTCGCCCCTTTCAGGGTGCGCCGGGACGCGAAGGGGGGGATGGCGTCGAAGAAGAGCTCGGCGCCGGGAAAGCGCTCGCCGATGCGGGTGAGCAGCGAGCGCACGTCGCTCTCGGTGAAGTACATCAGCACGCCGGCGGCGGCGATGAACGGGGGCGCGCTCGTGGGCATCGCGTCCAGCCACGCCGGCTCGAGGATTGAGCCGGCCACGTGGGACGCCCGCGGATGGGCCGGCAGGAGGCGCTCGCGGACCCGGATCGCATCGGGCAGGTCCACGCTGACCCAGCGGACGCGGCCGTCGTCCACCCGCCAGAGCTGGCTGTCGAGCCCCTCGCCGAGGGCGACGACCACCGGCTCCTCCCGCGTCCGCGACAGGTAGTCGCGAATGAGGTCGTCGCCGACCCGGGCGCGAATCGGATGGAACACCGTCGGCCGCCCGAAACGGCCCCGGAAGTCGTAGTCGAGCCGCTCCACGAGCTCGGCCGCCATCGGATCGTCGACGAGCCGGTGGGCCCGCCGCATCTCCATCGCCCGGTTCCACACCGTCCAGAGCGCCGTCTCCGGCACGCCGGACAGCTCGACGCCGGCCGGCGGCGGCGAGCCGTCGGCCGCGGTCGCGGGGGTGCTTCCGTCCTGCGCGCCGGCGGCGTGGCGCTCCTCTCCGCGCCGCGGCGGCTGACTGCCTTGCGCCGCGGTCGCCGTCTGGGGGCTTCCGTCCGACGCCACGGCTTCCTCGCGCGCCGCTTCCTGGCGCGGCTGACTGCCTTGCGCCTCGGTCCCGGTCATCGCGGTCCCCGCGCGGGCGGGCCGCAGACCGGCGCCAGCAGCGGCGCGAGCGGGGCTTCGAGCTCGGCCCGGCCGGTCGCCGTCGACCCCGCTTCGAGCAGCACCCGCGGCAGCTCCGCCAGCACGAGCCGCGGCTCGGCGGACGCCGAGGCTTCTCCCGCCAGGGTCCGGAACCAGGCGTCCACGGCCTCGGACGCCGCGGAGCCTTCGGCCGCAGCAAGGGCATCGGCGAGCTCGTCGCGGCCGACGGCGCCGTCGCGGTCGCGGTCCGCGCGGCCGAGGTGGAACAGGACCATCCGCCCCCAGTGGCGGCCGATGTAGCTCCTCGCGAACTCGTCGACGATCTCGCCGCGGCTCACCCGCCGGTCGCCGTCGCGGTCGAACGACGCGAAGCGTTCCTCCTGGTAGTCGCTCGCGTTGGTCGCGTTCGTCTCGGCCCCGGGATCCGGCACGAAGAGCGAGTACTCGCGCAGGCTGAGCACGCCGTCGCCGTCGACGTCGCCATGCATTCGCCGCTCGACCTGGTGGTCCAGGTTGTCCCACAGGCCGACGCCGACCTCGCCCGGCTCGACGAACCCGTCCTCGTCGGCGTCGAGGCTCATGACCCAGTTCATCTGACGCGGCCGGCTGCGCCCCGGGTCCATGATCTCGACGAGACGAAGGACCGGCACCCGGCCGCTGCACTCGAGGTCCATCGACCGCTGAAACCAGTCGCCGAACGCCGCGAGCCGCTCGCGGACCGCGCCGGCCGCCGCGTGCGCGTCGACCCCGTCTGCCGCCGCCTGCGCGTCATCGCGGCCGCCTGCCGCGGCGAGGGCCCTTCCGGTTTCCTGCGCCACGGCGGGCGAGGCGACGGCCATGGCAACGAAGAGCACGAGACAGCTACAGGGGTTGCGCATGCTGATCGCGTCTTTCATCGAAGTCCCGAGAGGTCTACTTGCGGTGGATCAATGCTAGGTCCGGGCGGTCACGTCGAGCCGCGCGCCAGCGCAGATTGCTCCGAGGCGCGGCCTCGTGCTCGGCGATTCACCGCGATGCGCTCGAAGGCGCACCGCAGGCCGGGGTCACGAGGGCCGCCAGCGGCGCCTCGAGCCTTGCCCGACCCTCGGCCGTCGCCGCGACCTGCCTGAACGCGAACGGCAGGTCCGTCAGCACGAGCCGCGGCGCCGAACCTTCGGCCGCTTCGGCCTCGGCCGCCTCGAACCAGACGTCCAGCGCCGCGGGCGCCACCGAGCCGCCCGCCGCCTCGATGGCCGCGGTCAGCTCCTCCCGGCTCACCGCGCCGTCGACGTCGTCGTCGGCCCGGCCGAGGTGGAACGCGACGATCCGGCCCCAGTAATAGGCCGTGTCGCCCTTCACGATGTTGTCCACGAGCTCGTCGCGAGTGACGCGGCGGTCCCCATCGGCGTCGAGGCGGGCGAAGTACGCCTCCTGACGCGCGCTCAACTGCTCGGCGTTCCGCTCGGCGCCGGGATCCGGAATGGCGAGCGCGTACTCGCGCGGGGTCAGCGCGTCGTCGCCGTCGACGTCGGCGCCCAGGTTGTACGCGACACTCTCCTCGAGCTCCGTCCAGAAGGCGGCGGCGACCTCGCCCGGCTCGACGAAGCCGTCGGCGTCGACGTCGAGGGCCATGGCCCAGTTGACCTGCCGCGGCCGGTCGTGCCTGGCGTGCAGGACGTCGTTGACGAGACGGGCGACGGGCACCTGCCCGCTGCACTCGAGGTCCATCGACCGCTGGAACCAGTCGCCGAACGCCGCGAGCTGCTCGCGAGCCTCGTCCGTCGCCGCCTGCCCGCCGAAGTCGCCCACCGCGGCGAGGCTGGCCGGATCGACGGACCGCGCGTTGCTCCGCGTGACCGGGATCGGCAGGGCGTCGACCATCGCGCACAACCGGTCGGTGCAGGCCTGCGCGTCCACCTGCACCCAGCCCCCGGCTTCCGCGCGCTCGACGCGCGCCGCGAAGAACGAGCGGTCCTCGAAGCCCCAGGTGTACCAGCGGATGTCGGGCTGCGAGAGGTCGGTCGGGGCGGTCTGCCGCCAGGCCGAGGCCAGCTCGATCTCGGGTGACGGGGTGAGGCGCGTCGGCAGCTCCGTGTCGGGCCGCTCCCGCCCCGTCGCCTCGCGGGCGCGCTCGACGTTGTCCATCGCGTAGGTGTGCCAGCCCGGCTCGTGCCGCGCCTCGACGACGAGCCAGTCGCCCTCCAGCCGCGCCTCGTAGGTGACGGCGATGTTGTCGCCGAACCAGACCTCCTGGGGGGCCGGCTCCTCGGATTCCTGCGCGGCGACGGGCCCGGCCACGCCGAGCAGGGCCAGCAGGACGAACGCGTACCGAACGGTCATGCGGTTCATTGCGGGACTCCCGGAGCGTTGGACTTGCGGTAGAGCTGGCGCTGCGTCCGCACGCTCATGTCGAGCCGCGCGCCGTCACGGATGACCCCCAGGGTGGTCTCGTCCCCGGCGGTGACGTTGAGCCTCAGATAGAGAAGACAGTCCGGAATCAGGGGATCGGACTCGACGCCGTCGACCGCGTAGACGACGTCGCCCCGCTGGATGTCGTGCAGATCGAGCACCGTCGCGCGGGGGTTCACGCGGACGACCTCGCAGGCGAAGCCGTCGGGTCGCAGGCCCAGGGCGCGCTTGCCCTCCACGTCGAGCGGCGCCGTCCTCAGGAAGGTCACCGGATCGATCGACCAGTAGCGGTAGCCGATGTCGGAGAACCACCAGAGCCTCGGCAGCTCGACGGCGAGATCGACGAGGCCGGCGCCCTCACGCTCGACGGTGAGGGCGAGGCGGGTGGCCGACCGGTCGACGCCGTCGTAGGTGTGAAGCAGGTCGCCGAACGCGAGCACCCTCGTGCCGTCGACCCCCACGATGCGGTCGCCCGCCTGCAGCCCCGCCTCGCGCGCCGCCCCGTCGGCGCGCTCGACCACCAGCCCGCGCGGCACGTCGAGGTGGATGCCGATGTCGCGGACGTCGGGCGAGCGGAACATGTCGCGCGACTTGTCCAGGGTGCCGGCCAGCTCCTTGTCCACCGCCGCGTAGTCGCCGATCATGTGGCACTCGACGCAGCGCCCGCGGTCGAGCTCGACCTCGCGCAGACGCTCCATCTCGCGCGGGAAGAGGGCGGCGGGGCGCGCATGGGCGGGAAGCTCGCCCGCCTGCCAGCGCTCGTGCTCGGCGAGCCCCGCCTCGAGGGCGAGCGCGAAGCTGTCGAGATCGAGGTACGAGTCCGCCGACAAGGCGTCGCGGCCCCCGTAGCGCAGGTAGATCCGCTCGTCGGGACTGACGATGAAGAAGTAGATCGCGTTGTGCCGGTCGAAGTCGTAGAGCCCGACGTCGATGCCGACCATGTTCACGATGCGCGCTCGAACGAAGCGTTGCAGCAGACGCCCCCGGGGGGAGTCCTTCGGCGACAGCACAACCTGTGCGTCGAATCTTCTGCCGCTGATTCAAGGCGCGCAGCGAACTCGACGAGCAGGGGCCGGCCGGTCTCCTGCGCCTGCGCGAGCGCCGCCCGGTAGTCGTCGAGCCACTCGAGGGTGTCGTCGTCGGCCGGCTGCCCGGCCGCCGCCGTGGCGGGGATGGCGAGCCCGATGGCCAGGGCGGCCGCGGCAGACCGAAGTGCGCGCGCCGCCCGGGACGTGCGTGACCCGTCCGTCGAATTCAACTGTCTCATGTCGTCCTCCCGAACAATCCCTCGGCGCGTCACTGGACCTGGCCCTGGACCGCCGAGCTGCGCATCGTCATGAGGGTGGTCGCGGCCGTCGTGAACATGCCGACCACCCTCAGGAAGTCCTGTTCCGTGAGCCGGATGCTGATGGACGGCGTGTCGATGTGGAGGCAGCCGGCCGAGCAGATGGATATCTCGCCCATCGGCCCCTTCACGAGGAGGGTGTCGGTGTGGCAGCCGTTGGCCGGCCGCGGATCGGGTTGCTGCGAGTCCTTCCTCGAGGTCGTCGTCATCGTGTCTCCTTGCCGCGGCGCCGCGAACGGGGAGCTGTCGGCTTCGAGCCTGGGGGACGTGAAGTGGCTTGGCGCGCCTCTTCGGGCACGGCGCCGCTCCCGTGCGCCGCCTGCTGGCCTGCTATCGCTCGGCCACCTGCATCAGCACCCACTCGGACAGGCGCTCGTCCGGCAGCAGGGCCTGATCGGCCATGCGGTACGGCAACCCCTCGAGCCGCCGCCGGATGCCGGTCTCGATGCCGCCGTAGGACAGGAGCAGCGGCACGATCAACACGGACTTCCCCTCGTCGACGGCGCCTTCGACCACCGCGCGCAGCTCCTCGGTCGCCTGGTCGCGGACCGGATCCGACGCGTCGTCGCGCACCGTCAGGTGCTCGATGCGGCTGAAGCCCGTGCGGGGGCGCATCGCCTCGACGAGGATGGCCATGTTCCCGAGCCAGAGCTCGTTGTCCTCCTCCGAGCTCGGACCGTGCGCCACGACCACGACGACCTCCTCTTCCGGGGCCTCGCTGACGTCCAGGGCGCGCGAGAGCAGGATCTCCGCGACCAGGGCGTGGGCGTCGAGCGCCCGACCCACCGTGATGGGAATCGTGGTCTCGACCGGCGTGGTCCAATCGAAGCCCGGATCGTCTTCGGCCTCTTCCTCGGAACCGCGCCGGGCGGCCATCCGGGCGGCCATGTTGCCGAACGCCTCCATCTGCGGCGGCGCCTCGTCGCGGGTGCCGAGCAGATACTCGGTGGCGCGCATGACGCTGCTGTGCGACGAGATGAACAGCGGGACCGCGATTACGCTCGTGACCTCCCGTTCCGCCAGACGGTCCAGCGCGTCCACGATCGTCCGCTTGCTGGCCATGCCGAACGCCACCTCGATCGGCACGCTCGCGTCGACCCGGGAGGCGAGAGCGAGGACCTCCTGGTTCCAATCGGCGCGGCCCCCGTGGGCCAGCAGCAGGATGCCCTGGGCGGCTACGACGCCGGGCGCCAGCAGCGCGAACGCCAACAAGGTCGGCAGCAATCGCGTCCAAGCTCTCTTCGACATGTCTCTTCCTCGCCCGCTTCGCGTCGCGGACGCGTCCCTGCGCCGCGCGAAGGTCTCGCGCCTTGTGCGGTGCCATGCCCGGCGCTGTTTGTCCCGCTGGCCGGTGGTCCGGTCTCGACGCAATATACTGAGACTGAGTCTCAGTGTCAGGGGCTCACTGTATACCGGAGCGGCCTGTGGATCAAGCGCACGGATCGGTCGACGCGATCGGGTCGGGGATCACCAGCTCCTGGGCCGATGCGGGCGCCGTCGTCGAGAGGAGGAGGCCGAGACACAGCCCGGCGGCGGTGGCGAGGGGTCGGCCCGCCTTCATGGCGGATTGTGGTGGGCGGTTGAACATCATGGCGTCCTTTCGCTTGCGCGCGATGACGTTCACTGCCTACACTTGAGGCAGGCCGAGCGTCGTCACGCGTGCTCGGTGTGGCTGGCTCCTCTCTTGGAACCAAGCGCTCGACCATGGCCCGCCGGGTGCTGCCACACCCGGCGGGCCGCTTTGCTGCCATTGGCATCAAGCTCATGGCAGACGTGCTGATACTGAGACTCAATCTCAGTCGGCGCGGATCCTATACCGTCCGGAATCCCAGGGTCAAGCCGTCACCCCCCCGGGGGAGGCGCGTGCTCTTTGAGAATCGCCCTCGGCTTGACGTCGGAGCGGGGTCGCCCGTATAGTCTCACGGCTGGTTTTTTGAGACTCATTCTCATTAGCAAACGGCGGGCATGCAGGAGTTTGACGAGTCTCGCTCGTACGGGAACCATCCCGCCGAGGGAAGAGCATTGGAGCAGAACGTGCATGCGGACGCCCACGAGGCGGCAGGCCCGGTTGAAGCCCGCCGTCGTCGTGAGTCGATGACGCTGGTCGAACGCATGAAGTCGCGCTGGGGGGTCGGCCCCGGCGGCGTCATCGCCATTCTCGCGGCGTTCTCGCTCGCCGGCCTGACCACCCTCCGGCTCAAGGGTCCGGTGATTGGGCTGATGTTCTCCGAGACCACGCCGGGGTGGCTGCAGTGGACCGTCTATCTGATCGTCATGCTGCCCATCTACCAGGTTCTGCTGCTCGGATACGGAACCCTCCTCGGACAGTTCGACTTCTTCTGGACCAAGATGAAGGCCATCGGCCGGCTGGTGAGCGGCCGCCCGGTGAGGACGTCGAACTGAATCGTTGCCCTGTCCGTCTCTCTCGGCCTCTCCCGGACGTCCTCGGTTCGACGTGGTGACCGGGGCGCGTTGCCAAAAAACTGAGACAAGTCGCAGTTTTTGTGTTGACGAGGGCACGGCGGGCCTGTATAGTGACGCGGCAAGTTGAGACCAAGTCTCAACTTGCGCGCCGGGCCGGCCGACGGCCCGGCAGAGGTGAAAAGGCCCGCGGGTGCGGCAACACCCGGCGGGCCCGGCTGAACGTCACGCACCGCTACCCCTTCAGCAAGTCGCGGCCTTGGCTTGGTCCAGCAGAGCCATTATAGGGCGACGGCCGGGGTATGCAACCCAGCTAGGGGAGGAGACATGCCCATGACGAGAGACCGTCGCCGACTCATCGAGTACGTGCTCATCGTGACCATGCTCGGCGGCATCGCCGCCACCGCATCGGGGCAGGGAGCCTCGGCCGAGGCCGGGCGGACGAGCCCGGTCGTGGCCGGAGCTCCCGCCGCAATCGCGGGCGCACCGGGGGTTGCGGAGGCAGTCGCGGATCCTGAAGCCGAGGTCGACCCCGAGGCCGAGGAGGTCGAGGCCGCCGAAGAGGCCGAGACCGCCGAGCAGGAGCCCGAGGTCGACATCGCCGAGCTCGAACAGCGCATCGAGATCCTGGCCGAGGAGGTCGAGCGGCTGCGCAGCGGCGAGGACGAGCGCCTCGACGTCGACGAGGCGCGCCGCCTGGGTCTCGCCCCGTCGGCGGCCGCGACCTACGCCATCGACCGCGGCGTGTCCATCGCCGGGTACGGCGAGATGTTGCTCGAGAACTTCGCCGACTCGTCCGGCAAGACGACGCAGTTCGACTATCTGCGCGCCATCCTCTACGCCGGCTACCGCTTCAACGACAGGTTCCTGTTCAACTCGGAGATCGAGGTCGAGCACGCCAAGGAGATCTTCGTCGAGTTCGCCTACGTCGACTTCCAGGCCACCGATAACTTCGGGCTGCGGGGCGGCATGCTGCTGGTGCCGATGGGGCTGGTGAACGAGTTCCACGAGCCGACGGTGTTCATGGGGGCCGAGCGGCCGGTCACCGAGAACAAGATCATCCCGTCGACGTGGCGCGAGAACGGCGGCGGCTTCTACGGCGCCTTCGACCAGGTGTCGTTCCGGTTCTACGTCCTCAACGGCTTCATGGGGTCGAAGTTCAACGACGGCGGTCTGCGCGGCGGGCGCCAGAAAGGCTACAAGGCCCTGTCGTCGAGCATCGTCTACACCGGGCGGCTCGACATCACTCCCACGCCGGGCGTCTTCTTCGGGGCCAGCTTCTACACCGGCGACTCGGGGAATCGCCAGGTCATCCTGAATGACCAGGAGTACGGCGTCGGCACCACCATCTGGGACGTGCACGCGCAGGCGCAGGTGCGCGGCTTCGACTTCCGGGCGCTCATGGCCCGCGCCAGCCTCTCCGACGTGGCCCAGCTCAACGAGTCGCTCGGGTTCACCGGGAACAAGAGCGTGGGCTCGGGGCTGGCCGGCCAGTACGTCCAGATCGGCTACGACCTGCTGTCGCAGGTCGTGGGCGCCGGGGACGTGGCGTTGTCGCCGTACGTGCGCTTCGAGAACGTCGATACCCAGGCCGAGGTGCCGGTCGGGTTCATGCGCAACCCCTCGAGGAACAACAACTACTTCACGTTCGGCATCGAGTTGAAGCCCAACCCCGGCGTGGTCCTCAAGATCGACCACATGTGGGTGAGCAACGACGCGAACTCCGGGACCAACCAGTTCAACATCAACCTGGGGTACGCGTTCTGAGGTAGCCGAGAGCGGCGGCGAACGTCTCCCGGCCCGCTCGCGCGCTCGGCCGGAAGCGGCGGCTTCCTGCCGTATGCAGGAAGCGCGCGAGGTGACGATGCGATCACGTCTGGCCGGCGGGATGACGTTGGCGCTGCTGGTTGCGGCCGGTTCGGAGCTGTCCGCCCAGGGCGGCCGGGTGACGCGCAACGAGGCGCTGGCCGCCCTCTTCCCCCGCGCCGAGGTAGAGGCGGAGCGCGTATTCCTGACCCGGGCCCAGCGAGACGCGATCGGCGAGCTGGCCCGGGTCGACGACGTGAGCGGCCTCGTCGCCCGTTACGTGGCGACGAGGGACGGGGCCGTCGTGGGGCGCGCGTACGTCGACACCCACGTCATCCGCACCAAGCGCGAGAGCCTGTTGATCTCGCTGCACGCGGACGGCACGGTGAGGCGCATCGACGTCACCGCCTTCCTCGAGCCCATCGAGTACCTGCCGTCCCGGCGGTGGCTCGCGCAGTACGACGACCGTCCGCTCAACGACGATCTCGCGCTCCGCCGGGCCATCCGGACGATAGTCGGCGCGACCCTGTCGGGGGTCGCCACGAACGCGGCCGTCCGGCGGGTGCTGGCCACCGACCAAGTGCTCGCGCGGGGCGCCCGGTAGCCGCCGGCCGTTCGCAGCCGGGCGTGCAACTCCGCCCTGGTCTGAACGTCCACCCGCGGTTTGCCAGGACCGAGTGTTCGTCGGTCGAATGCGGCGGGGTTCCTGCCGCGGCTCGGCGAACGCGGTGGGACCTTCTGCCAGGGCTTCCGGAAACGCGGCGTCAGAGGTGGTATCGCTCATGGACAGCCCGGCGAAGCGCGACGCGGTCGACGGCCGCCGGCGCGCCGCACCGCGTCCGGTCGTCACCATGGCGATGACCTGGTGGGAGAAGTGGGCCTTCAACCTGCTTCACGGCCTGGTGGCGGTTACCGGCATCGCCTACTTCTGGATGAAGTACCTGGTCACCCCGACCGATCCCTTCGCGGTCGTCAACCATCCCTGGCAGCCGTCGATGCTCGCTTGGCACCTCGTGGCCGCGCCGTTCTTCGTCGTCTTCTTCGGCATGCTCTTCCGGACCCACACCCTGCGCAAGCTGCTGTCGGCGAGCCCCCGGAACCGGCGGTCGGGGTGGACGTCGCTCGTCGGCTTCTCGGTGATGGCGCTGACCGGCTATCTCATCCAGGTGACCGCGAGCCTGGCATGGATCACGGCGTGGATCTGGATCCACGTCGCCGCGAGCGCCGTCTTCGTCGTGGGCTACACCACCCACATGGTCATCGGCTGGAAGCTCAGCCGCCCGCCGGCCGTCCGTTCCGGCACGCTCCGCCCCGCCGTTCCGCTTGCCCCATGAGAGCCGCCACGATCGTCGCGGGGGTCTGCCTGGCGTGCGGCGGGACGGCGCCGACAGTCGCCGAAGGGCCGCACGGTTCCTTCTCCGCGGGTGCT
The DNA here is from genome assembly GCA_965207615.1 of Vicinamibacterales bacterium. Lineage (GTDB taxonomy): Bacteria > Acidobacteriota > Vicinamibacteria > Vicinamibacterales > UBA8438 > JAJEEA01. The sequence goes on along the minus strand of CBDBMZ010000003.1, from coordinate 2,295,072 downwards.
TCGGTTCCCCGGATGGTCCAGGGGGACCACGGCGAGCACCGGCGCCCGGGGCTCCAGTCTGCGGGCGGGGCCGAGGTCCGCGGGGAGCCCGCCGCCGTCCCGATCCAGGTCGAGCGCACCGTTCACCTGATGGGGACATGGGCGACCCTGGTCGTGGAGACGCCCGACCGAGCGGCGGGGCTGGAGGCGCTCGAGCGGATGGTCCGCGTAATCGAGCGTACCGAGGCGTCGCTGAGCACGTGGCGGGCCGACAGCGTCCTCGGCGCCCTCAACCGGCAGCCGGTCGGGGAGCCGTTCGGGCTGCCGCCGGCGCTGTGCGGTCTGTGGCCGCGGCTCGCGCGGTGGCACGGCCTCACCGGCGGCGCGTTCGATCCGGCCGTCGGGCGGCTCGTCGAAGCGTGGGGACTGCGCGCGGAGGGTGCAGTGCCGGCGCCGGAAGTTCTCGGCGCGGCTCGCGCGGCGACCGGCCTCGCGCACTTCCGGTTCGACGCGGGAACCTGCCGCGTCACCCGGACCGTCGACGCCACGCTGGACGCGGGGGCGTTCGGCAAGGGCGAGGCCCTGCAGCGGCTGACCGTCCTCCCGGACGAGGACCATCCGTGGATGGTCGATTTCGGCGGTCAGATCGCGGTGGGCGGGAAGCCTGCGGCAGCCGGTTGGCCGGTGGCCATCGCCCATCCCGCCCGGCGGCACCAGGCGGCGCTGGCGCTCACCGTCACGACCGGATCGCTCGCCACGAGCGCCGCCTCCGAGCGGTCCCGGTTGGTCGACGGCCGGCCGGTGGCCCACATCCTCGATCCACGGACGGGACAGCCGATCCACCGGCCGGAGTCCGTCACGGTCTGGCACGAGGACCCACTGGCCGCCGACATCCTCTCGACGGCGCTCTACGTGATGGGAGCGGACGAAGGCCTCGACCACGCGGAGCGGCACGGGATCGCGGCCCTGTTTCTGGTCCCCGATTCCGGCCGCGACGCCGCCCCGCTCACCATCCGCGCGAGCCAAGTGTTCGAGACTCGGTTCCCCGCCGTCATCGGCGCATCGGTCTTCTGAAGGCCGACACGCCGTTCTAGGGCGCGGACTGGAGCTCCTTCTCCATCCGTACCACCGCCATGCGGTGGTCGTTGGGCAGCACAACCTCCGTTCTCTCGAGGAGGTCGTAACCGAGGTCCGCGTAGAACCGCTCCGCGTTGAGTGAGGCGTGGAGCGTCAGGTGGGCCAGTCCGTTGTCCTTGGCGATCCGCTCGATCTCGCGCACCAGCGCAGCCCCGCAGCCCCTTCGAGCACCCTCCGGCGAGACGTAGACGGCCCGCAGTTCGGATTCCTCCAGCACGAGGGCCCCGATCCCGACGGGTTCTCCATCCAGCTCGGCTACGAGGCGGATTTCACGGTCGGGGTTGAGTGCCAGTCGGCGCACGTTCTCGTCCGTCGCCGGTACGACCCAACCCTCGATGTCGTCCGGAGAGTAGTGACTCACGGCGAGCCCCCGAATCGCCCGTTCGTGAATCTCGAGATACAGGCGGATCTCATGATCCCGGAGCGGGCGAACGGTTGCCGCCATGTTGCAGCCTCGAATGAACGGTGCGCCGTGGAGCCCGGGCCGCGCCGAGACGGGCGAGGCCTGCCCGACAGCAGGACGAGTCGCCCGTCGGAGGCGTTGCCGATGACCGCTACGGCGCCCTGAACGCCCACAGTTCGCCGGGGAACCCCCCGCCGGCGATGGCCACCACCAGGTACTGCTCGTCGTCCACGCTGTAGGTCATCGGCGACCCCGTGGCGGGCACCGGCAGGGGCACCGACCCGACCTCCTCGCCCGTCGCCTTGTCGTAGGCGCGCAGGGCCGAGCCGCGGGTGCCGTCGGGGCCGGTGAACAGGCCCCCGTCGCCGGCGATGACCAGCGTCTTCGTGACGAGGGTGCCGATGCGCTGGTTGGCGACCCCGGTGCGGGGGACGTCGACGCCCTCGAGCAGCCGGTGGTCGCGGACGTGGTCGGGGGTCTCGCCGTGCGCGACCTGCCAAGCGATCTCGCCCGCGTTCAGGTCGATGGCGGTGATGCGGCCCCACGGCGGCCGGATGACGGGAATGCCCTCGACGTTGAGCGCGAAGCCGCTGCCGGCGCGCGGGCGCTGGCCGGCGGGAGGCCGGGGGCGGCCCATGATGTAGTCCATGTTCGAGCGCCGCGGATCGCTGACGAGCCCGAGGGCGTGGACCTCGGTCTTCGAGTAGATGTAGAAGATGCCGGTCTCGGGGTCGAACGACCCCCCGGGCCAGTTCGAGCCGCCCGTCAGCGCGGGGACGTGCAAGGTGCCGAGGGTGCCGTCCCAGGACGCGACGGACGGCGGCGTGTAGAGCGGGCCGGTGCGGTACGGCTCGATCACCTCCTCCGCCCGCCGGCGCAGCTCGGGGGTGAAGTCGATCAGGTCGTCGACGCCGATGCCCTGCCGGTCGAACGGCGGCGGCTTCGTCGGGAACGGCTGGGTGGCCGAGGTCACCTCGCCGGGGACGTCCGACTGGGGCACGGGCCGCTCCTCGATGGGCCACACCGGCTCGCCGGTGGCGCGGTCGAGCACGTAGAGGAACGCCTGCTTGCTCGGCTGCGCGACCGCCCTGACCTCACGCCCGTCGACGGAGATATCTACCAGGATGGGCGCGTTCGCGAGGTCGAAGTCCCACACGTCGTGGTGAATCGTCTGGAAGTGCCAGACCCGTTCCCCGGTGTCGAGATCCAGCGCGACGATGCTGTTCGAGAACAGGTTGTCGCCGGGCCGGTGCCCGCCGTAGAGATCGCCGGTCGGCGTCTCCACCGGCAGATAGACGTAGCCCAGCTCGGGGTCGATGGTCATCTGGCCCCACACGCCGGTGTTGCCCGTGTAGCGCCACGAGTCGGCGAGCCAGGTGTCGTTCCCGAACTCGTCGGCGCCGGGAATCGTGTGGAAGATCCACTTCCGTTCGCCGGTCCGGGCGTCGTAGCCGCGAACGTGCCCGGTCGGCTTCTCCTTCGTGGCCGGAGCCACGCCGGCGAGGTGGGCGGCGCCGATGACGATGACGCCGTCGGCGATGATCGGGGCCGCGTGCAGCCCGACCTCGCCGGTCACGGGGTCGAGCTCCTGGTCGAGGCCCTGCTTCAGGTCGACCATGCCGTTCTCGCCGAAATCGACCGCGCGGCGGCCGGTTCGGGCGTTCAGCGCGATGAGCCGGTAGCCCGGAGTAACGTAGAAGATCACCCCGTCGCGGCCGTCGTCCCAGTACGTCAGGCCGCGCCCCGAGAGCCGCCGCGGCGCCGCCTCGCCCCGCGCCCCCTCGTTGAGCCGGTGCACCCACAGCAGCTCGCCCGTCGCCGCGTCGAGGGCGGCGGCAGCGCGGCGGGTGCCCGCCGTCGTGTAGAGCACGCCGTCGACCATGAGTGGGGTCGACTGGAACACGTACTCGGGGCCGGGGCCGAGGTTCTCGGTGCGGAACCGCCACGCCAGCTCCAGGTCGCCGAAGTTCCCGGCGTCGATCTGGTCGAGGGCGGCGTAGCGGGTGTGCCCGAGGTCTCCGCCGTAGGTGGGCCACTCGCCGCCGGGGGCCCCTTGCTGGGCCGCGGCGGGGGCGGCGCCCCCCAGGATCATCAGCAATACCGTGCAGGCTATTGCACGTGGTGACATCGAGTCCTCCGAGTTTCGTCGACCGCGCGGCCGAACGGCGTAGCCGGTCGAAGCATGCACAGCGTCATGGTCAGGGGAGCCAATAGCCGCGCCGTCCGTGCCGGACGTGAACGATCTGAACCGTCGATCCGTCGATCGTGAAGAAGATGCGCCAAGGCGTGCCTCGTCCGAAGAGCAGTGCCTCACTTCGCGAGCGAACGCCGCGCTCTCGGGCGCCAACGCGTGAGACTCCGGCAGGGTCTCGAGTTCGAGGATGCGTTCGCGGATTCCGTCGAGCCACGCCTCCGCGTAGCGGGGACGCTCTGCCTTGAGCCACTCGTGTGCTTTGGAAATGTCGTCTTCCGCGCGCGGGGTGACGATGACCCGGTAGCGCTTCACCGCTCGTCCGGAGCGCCTGCCAGCTTCGCGAAGAGGGCCGATGCCTCGATGCCCCGCCCGTCGTGCGCTTGCTCGAGACCCTCGCGAATGCCGGCGACGGTGCGCGCGTACTCGAACCGCTCGCTGACGTCCTGCCACGCTTCGGCGTCCATGACGACCACCGCGGGCTTGCCGTTGACGGTCAGGACGGATGGCCGCCCGGTCTCCTTGAGACGGGACATGAAGCGGACGGTATGGCGCTTGAACTCGGTCAGCGGTCGGATATCCTGGGTGATGTCCATTCTCGTCCTCGTTCTCGCCGCATCTTTGCCCAAGGCGTACCAAGTGCATTCTACCGTGTGCGCGTGGTCCCGCATGGCCGGACCTTCCGGATTGAGGCTACGCTGGACCCTGTTCGGGTTGATCCTCCTCGGCCCCGTGGCGGCGGCAGCCCAGCCCGCCACGACCGTGACCGGCGTCGTCCTCGACGGGGTGACCGAGACGCCGATCGCCGGGGCGCGCGTCGCCGCCGGTGACCGCGCGACCGAGACCGATCTGGACGGGCGCTTCGAGATCGCCCTCGATGGCGAGACGTCCGGCCTGCAATTCCGCGCCGACGGCTATCTCGAAACGGTGGTCGAGGTCGACCGGTCGGCCGAGAGCGCCGCCCTTGAGGTGCGGCTGTTCCCCGAGACGTTCGCCGAGACGGTCGAGGTTGTTTCGGAGATGACGGTGCAGGAGCGCCCGTCCGCCACCCCGGTCACCCCCGAGGCGGTCTTCCGGGCCCCCGGCAGCATCGACAACGTCTTCCGCACCCTCGACACCCTGGCCGGGGTGGCGTCGACCGACGACTTCGGCAGCCGGCTCGCGGTGCGCGGCGGCACGCCGGATCAGAACCTGACGGTCATGGACGGCATCGAGGTGCACAACCCCTACCGGCTGTTCGGCATCGCCAGCGCCTTCAACCCCGAGACGGTCGAGAGCTTCGAGCTCACCGCGGGCGGGTTCGGGGCCGCGTACGGCGACCGGCTGTCGTCGATCCTCGTGGTCGACAACCGGGCGGGCAGGCCGGAGTTCCAGGGCTCGACGGCGGCCAGCATCACCGACGCCAACCTCGTGCTCGAGGGGAGCACCCCGGTCGGCGCCGACGGCACGTGGCTGCTCAGCGCCCGGCGCACCTACTACGACCTCGTGGCGGGGCGCATCGCCGATCAGAACTTCCCGTCGTTCGCCGACCTCCAGCTGCAGGCGGGGTGGGATCTCGGACCCGGGCACCGGCTCACCCTGACCGGGCTCCGCAGCGTGGAGGACGCCGATCTCTCGTTCGACTTCGAAGACGCGGACGAGCGCGCGACGTTGGGTTCGGACATCACCAACGGGCTGGCGTCGGCCCGGTTCGACGCGGTGCTGGGTCCGCGGGCGACGGCCACGACCACCGTGTCGTGGTACCGCAACCGCGAGTCGCTGCGCTTCGACGGGGAGATCCGCGCCGCCACGCGTTCCAACGCCCTCGACAACGACGTCGCGTTCGCCCGCTCGACCGTCGCGTTCGAGCGCGGCATCGTCGTGGCCGACCGCTCGCTGCGGCAGGACGTGAGCGTGCAGGTCACGCCGCGGCACCTCCTGAACGCGGGCGTCGAGCTGCACCGCCTGGAGACCGGCTACCGGTGGCTGATCGCCGGCGACCGGAACGACACGCAGGCCAACGCGTCGAGCGTGCAGGGGGGCGCGGGTCTGCCCGACGACCTCGATTCCGTCCTCGGCGGTACGCGCGGCGGCCTCTGGCTTCAGGACACCTGGACCCCGTCCGAGCGCACGTCGTTCGAGCCCGGGCTGCGCCTGGACTGGAGCACCATCAACGGCGGCGCCACCGTCTCGCCGCGGCTGGCCGCGAGCTACGCGCTCGGGGGCGGGGCGCGCCTGCGGGCGGCGGGGGGGCTGTACACGCAGAGTCCCGGATACGAGAAGCTGACCCAGTCCGACTACTTCGTCGACCTGTCCGGCGCGCGCGAGCTGGGGCTGCGCCACGAGCGGGCGACCCACCTCGTGCTGGGCCTCGAGCAGGACCTCGGCCCCGACCTGACGGCGCGGGTCGAGGGGTACTACAAGCGGTTCGACGACCTCCTCGTCGGCCGCCTGGAGACCGAGGCGGAACTGGCGGTGCGGGTGGGGCGGTACGACTTCCCCGAGGCCCTGCGCGAAAGCGTGCCCGCCGCCCCCATCATCCTCAGCGCGCCCACGAACGACGCGGGCGGCGACGCGTGGGGGCTCGACGTCTTCCTGGCCCACGGCAATCCCGCCGCCCGGCTCACGGGGTGGGTGTCGTACGCGTGGGGCCGCGCCGAGCGCGAGAGCTACGGCCGCCGCTACGCGTTCGAGTACGACCGGCCCCACGCGTTCAACGCGGTCGGCCGCTACCGGCTGACCAGCCGCTGGGACCTCGCCGCCACGGTGCGCCTCGCCAGCGGCTTCTCCCACACCCCGGCCCTGGGGTTGCGGGTGGCCTCGGTCGAGGACGACCGCGGCCGGCTCGTGCCCGCCACCGATTCGGCCGGCAACCTGCAGTACACGATCGACTACGGCGGGGTAGAGAACCTGAACTCGGCCCGGTTGCCGTACTACGCGCGCGTCGACTTCCGCGCCACCTACCAGCGCGGCGGCGCCGACCGAGGGTGGTCGCTCTACGTCGAGGTCATCAACCTGCTCGGGCGCGACAACGCCATCACGCTCGAGCCGCGCCTGCGGCACGACCCCGGCGCCGCGCTGCCGCACCTGACCGAGGTGCCCTCGCAGGGGTTCCCCCGCGTCCCGACCTTCGGGCTGCGCTTCCGGTTCTAGCCGGTCGGCAGTGTGCGGGTTGCCAGAGTCAACCGGTTGCGTGCTAAGATTCTGTTGCCAAATAAATTCAAGAAACAACAGAATTCAGGTCATGGCAACAACAGTTACGCTTGACGCCGAGATCGTTCGCGCGGTCCAGCGCGAGACCAACGAGAAGCGCAAGGCGACCGCGGTCCGGCGTGCCCTGACCGAGTATCTGCGCACGCAGAGGCTGCGCAGGCTCGGCGAGCTGGCCGGCAAGGTGGAGCTCCGCTACACGAACGATGAACTGGAGCGTCTCGAAGAGTGCTGATCCTGCCGGACACGTCGTGCTGGATCGAGTACTTTCGGCCCCGTGGCGAAGCCGCTGTCCGGGACCAGATGCAAGAGTGGCTCGCAGCCGACAGCATCGCCGTCTGCGGCCCGGTCCGCGCGGAGGTCCTGCGCGGGGCGCGCCGGACGGAGGCATCCCGAATCGCCGATGCTCTCGCCGCGCTCGCCCACCTCGACACGATCGAGCGAGACTGGACGACCGTGGAGGCGGCGGCGAGGTCGATGGCGGACGTCGGTCGCCACCTGCCCCTCCTGGATCTGCTGATCGCGGCCATCGCCTGCCGCCACGACGTCATCCTGGCCCACCGGGACGCCCATTTCCGGGCGATGGCGGGTGCGTTGCCGCTTCGGACCCACGACTTTCTGAGGTGAAGAAACGCGGACGCGCTTTCGAGGTGCCGCCAGCGTTGGCCGTCGACAGGGGTGTGTCGTTCGGGGGATGATCGTATCGACCGCCGATTCCCGGACATAAGGAGAGCACCATCCGCAAGAAGCTGGACTTCCGCGTCGAGGGCCTCGACTGCAACGAGGAGGCCACCCTGCTGCGCGACGCGCTCGCCGGTCGCGAGGGCGTCCACGAGGTGTCGTTCCACGTCGTCGACGGCCGCATGACCGTCGACGCCGACACGGACGCCTTCGGCCCCGAGAATGTCGCCGACGCGGTCTCCCGGCTGGGGATGCGGGCCGAGCCGTGGGACGCGGCCCCGCGGGTCGAGTCGTGGTGGGAGGCGCACGGCCGCCATGCCCTGGTCGCGACGAGCGGGCTCGCGCTGACCGCCGGTCTCGTCCTGCACGTCGCGGTGGCGGGGGGCGGCGTGGTCGAGACCCTGCTGGCGCACTCGCACGGGGCGCACGGCGTCGACCGGCTCGTCGTGGCACTGCTGCTCGCGGGCATCGCCGCCGGGCTCTTCCCCTCGGCCCCGAAGGCGGTGGCGTCGCTGGCCCGCCTGCGGCCGGACATGAACGCGCTCGTGCTGGTGTCGGTCACCGGCGCCCTGTTCCTGGCGGAGTGGGCCGAGGCGGCGGTGCTGGCCTTCCTCTACGGGCTGTCGGGGCTGATCGAGAGCTGGAGCGCGCGGCGGGCGCGCAACGCCATCGGCTCGTTGCTGCGGCTCACCCCGGCGACGGCGGCGGTGGTGCACGGCGACCACGAGCACCGGACGCCGGTGGCCCGCGTCGCGGTGGGGGCGCACGTTCGGGTGCGGCCGGGCGAGCGCATCCCGTGCGACGGCGAGGTGACCGACGGCAGCTCCCACGTCGATCAGGCGCTGGTTACCGGCGAGTCGGTGCCGGCGTGGAAGACCACCGGGGACGAGGTGTTCGCGGGGACCGTGAACGGCCACGGCGTGCTCGAGCTGCGCACCACGCGGGCCGCGTCGGACACGATGCTGGCCCGCATCACCCGCATGGTCGGCGAGAGCCACCACCACCGGGCGCCGACCGAGCGCTTCATCGACCAGTTCGCGCGCTACTACACGCCGCTGATGTTCGCGGTGGCGCTCGCGGTCGGGGCGGCGCCGCCGCTGCTGCTCGGCGGCGACTGGCAGCAGTGGTTCTACCAGGCGATGCTCATCCTCTTGATCTCTTGCCCCTGCGGGCTCGTGATCTCGACGCCGGTGACGATTGCCGCGGCCATCACGTCGGCCACGCGCCACGGCGTGCTCATCAAGGGGGGCTCGCACCTCGAAGAGCTGGGGCGCCTGCGCGCGGTGGCGTTCGACAAGACCGGCATCGTCACCCGCGGCGAGCCGGAGGTGCGCGAGCTGCGGCCGGTGAACGGCCGCTCCGAGCGGGAGGTGCTGGCCCGCCTGCTGTCCATCGAGCTGCGCAGCGAGCACCCCCTGTCGCGCGCCATCGTCCGCTACGGCCGCGAGCGCGGGGTCGCGCCGTCCGACCTGACCGACTTCACGGCCATCGAGGGGCGGGGGGCCGAGGCTCGCATCGACGGCCGGCGGTTCTGGGTCGGGAGCACGCGCTTCGCCCGGGAGCAGGCCGCGCTCGAGGCGCTCGAGCCGCAGCTCGCCGAGATGCAGCGGGCCGACGAGACCGTCGTCGTGTGCGGGGCCGGGGACGACGTCTGGGCGCTGGTCGCGCTCACCGACCCGGTGCGCGCGGAAGCGCCGGCCAGCGTGGCGCACATCCACCGCCAGGGGCTCCGGTCGGCCCTGCTCACCGGCGACAACGCCGCCACCGCCCGCAGCGTCGGGGCCCGCGTGCAGATGACCGACGTGCGGGCCGAGCTGCTGCCGGACGGCAAGGCGGAGGCGATCGACGAGATGATCGCGCGCCACGGCCCGACCGCGATGGTCGGCGACGGCATCAACGACAGCCAGGCCCTGCTTCGCGCCTCGGTCGGCGTGGCGATGGGCGGCAACGCCACCGACGTCGCGGCCGAGTCGGCCGACGTCGTGCTGATGCACGACGACCTGCGGAAGCTCCCGTTCGTGGTGGATCACGCGCGCCGCGCCCGGCGGGTCATCATCGAGAACATCACCGTCGCCCTCGGCGCCAAGGCGGTCTTCCTCGCCTTCATGGCCTTCGGGGCCGCGACCCTCTGGATGGCGGTGGCCGCCGACATGGGCGCGTCGCTGCTCGTCACGTTCAACGGCCTGCGCATGCTGCGGCCGGCCGGCGTGCCGGGCGGTCCGGCCTCGGAACCGGCGATGGCCGGCGCCGGACAGGAGACGTAGGCGAGAAGCACTACGGGGTCTCGCCGTCGACTTGAAAACGGCCCTGCCGCGGGCGATCATGGGCGCATCCGAGCACTCGCGGACCCGGGAGGAACAGATGCCTCACGCCACTCTCGCCGTGCCGGCAGCGGTCGTCGCGTTCGGGTTGCTGGCGCCGGTCTCCGCCGGCGCGCAGGATCCGGTCGGGAGCAGCCTGGACGGGGCGGTGGAGCAGGCGTTGCCGCGCATGCCCGACGGCACGCCGGATCTCCAGGGCTACTGGACGACCCAGACCTTCACGCCGCTCGAGCGGCCCGATCATCTGGCCGACCGGGAGTCGTTCACCGAGGAGGAGTGGGCCTGGCTGCAGGAGATGCTCACGGCCGAGGGCGTCGATCCGTCCGCGCGCGAGATCCTCACCCTGATCGACATCGACGACCGCGAGGAGCTCGAGCGCTACAAGTTCCAGGGCAACCGCACGCGGGACGAGCGCCATCACATCCACTACGACAACGAGATCTGGCTGCGGACGCCAGTCCCCAAGGGGTTGTCGAGTCGGCGGACCTCGTTGATCACCTATCCGCGGAACGGCCGGTTCCCGCCGCTCACGGCTGAGGCCGCGGCGCGGGCGGCGGCCGACGCGGCCGCGCAGGCGCTCCCGAGCGCGTTCGACAGCCACGAGACCAGGCCCCTGTCCGAGCGCTGCATCGCCTGGTCGCACGAGGGCCCGCCCATGATGCCGCCGTCCTACAACGACATTCATCAGATCCTCCAGACGCCGGACCACATCGTGGTGTTCAGCGAGATGGCCAACAACCCCCCGCGCATCATCCCGCTCGACGGGCGCCCGCACGTTCCCGACGCGATTCGCCAGTTTCCCGGCGACTCGCGCGGCCGCTGGGACGGGGACACGCTGGTCGTCGAGACCCGCAACTATGCGGAGCGGAGACGCTTCCGCGGATCGGGCGCCGGCCTCCACGTCGTCGAGCGCTTCACCCGCACCGGCGCCGATCGGATTCACTACGAGTTCACGGTCACCGATCCGGCGACGTGGACGAGCGCGTGGAGCGCGGTGATTCCCATGGTCGGGACGGAGGGTCCGCTGTTCGAGTACGGCTGCCACGAGGGCAATCACGACATTCGCCACATCCTCGAGATCCACCGCAACCTGGAACGGCAGGCGGCCGGCGAGGCCTCGGGGGCGGGCGATCGGTAGAGCCCGGGCCGACCTTCGCCGCGTATCACTGCATCGAGCGGGCTGGAAGGCGAGCTCTTCATCGAGGTACGACTTCGACGGCGAGTTCGTGCCCGGTGTCGGCGAGCTGCTCCACACGTAGGGAAGTGTTCTGCCGGACGCCCCGGCAGCGATGGGCGCCGGTTCCGGGAGGGGACAGCATGGGTTCAGGTCGATCGGCGCTGGCACGGACCTGGTGGGCGGCGTTGGCGTGTGCGGCGATCGTCGCCGCGGCCGAAGCGCCCGGGCACGCGCAAGGCGGGGAGTTCGTCCCGGTCACCGATGCGATGCTGCAGGAACCCGATCCGGCCGACTGGCTGATGTGGCGGCGGACGCTCGACGGGTGGGGCTACAGTCCGCTGGACTCGATCACGCGAGAGAACGTCGGCAACCTGCGCATGGTCTGGTCGCGCGCGTTGAACGCCGGCACGCAGGAGGGGACGCCGCTCGCCTACGACGGCGTGCTCTACATGCCGAACCCGTACGACGTCATCCAGGCCATCGATGCGGTCACCGGCGACCTGCGCTGGGAGTACCGTCGCGACCTCCCGGACGACCTCGACGACTACCTCTTCGCGGTCGCCACCAACCGCAACATCGCCATCCACGGCAACCTCGTCATCGACAACAGCGCCGACGGCTACGTCTACGCGCTCGACGCGACGACGGGCGATCTGGAGTGGGAGACCGAGATCCTCGACTACCGTACGCAGCCGGCCAACCAGACCTCCGGCCCCATCGTGGCCGCCGGCCGGGTGGTCTCGGGGCGAAGCTGCATGCCGCTGGGCGGTCCGGACGCCTGCGTAATCACCGCCCACGACGCGACCACGGGCGCGGAGCTGTGGCGCAGGCGGCTGATCCCCGGCCCCGGGGAGCCCGGCGACGACACGTGGGGCGGCGTGCCGTTCGAGCAGCGCGCGCACGTGGGCTCGTGGATGGTGCCCAGCTACGACGCGGCGCTGGACCTCGTCTACGTCGGCACGTCGGTCACCTCGCCCGCCCCGAAGTTCCTGCTCGGCGGCACCGACAACGCGCACCTGTACCACAACTCGACCCTCGCCCTCGACGGCGCCACCGGCGAGATCCGCTGGTACTACCAGCATCTGAACGACCACTGGGACCTCGATCACCCGTTCGAGCGCCTGCTGGTTGACACCGCCGTGGCGCCGGATGCCGCAGCCGTGAGCTGGATCAACCCGCGGCTGCGCCCCGGCGAGGAGCGGAGGGTCGTCACCGGCATTCCCGGCAAGACCGGCGTGGTCTACACCCTCGATCGCGAGACCGGCGAGTTCCTGTGGGCGACGCCGACCATCACCCAGAACGTCATCAGCGACATCGACGGCGCGACCGGCGAGGTGCAGGAGAACGCGGAGCTCGTCTTCACGGGCATCGGACAGGAGGTGCTCGCCTGTCCGACCTGGTTCGGCGGCAAGAACTGGGAGGCGGGTGCCTACAGTCCGCTGACCAACACCATGTACTTCCCGCTCCGCAACGCCTGTGCGCGGATGCTGGCGACGCCCGCGCGGGACGACGACCTCGGGGCCCGGCTGTACTCGCTGGCCGTGCGGAACCAGTTCGCCCCCGGCTTCGACCAGCTCGGCACGGTGCGCGCCATCTCGGCGGAGACGGGGGAGACCGTGTGGCAGCACGACCAGCGGGCGATGACGATGTCGCTGGTCGCCACCGGCGGCGGCCTCGTCTTCGGCGGCGACGCGAACGGGCGCTTCCGGGCCTTCGATCACGAGACGGGCGAGGTTCTGTGGGAGATCAACCTCGGTTCACCCGTCACCGGCTTCCCCATCACGTACGCCGTCGACGGCCGCCAGTACGTCGCGGCGAGCACCGGCGTCGCCGACACGTCGGCCGGCCTGTCCGTGCTGACCCCCGAGCTGCGCCCGAGCCTGGGCAACAACCTCTTCGTGTTCAGCTTGCCGTAGGCGCCGTGGCGGCGCGGGGGCGTCTCGGTGATCCGCCGGCGTCCTTCCGGCGCGGCGCAACGCGGGGTTTCACTACGGGCTGCCACGAGTCGGCGACGTGGAACGGCGCGGATGCCTGGGAGGGTTGGTCGGGCGCCACCCGGAGCCGCGGGGATCGCAGTGCGGGCGGGTACCGTTCGCCGGGGCCCTGCAGTTCTGCACCAGCCCGCACGAGGAGGTGGGAAGTTTCGTCGTCGAGCTCAGGGACGGGCAGGTGGTGTCCCGGCCGACGGTCGAGGAGGATTGACCGACCGTACCGGGGCGATAGAATCGTCCAAGGAGTCGACATGAGCGAAGCAGTCGCCGCGACCTTGGGGCGCGACCCGGGCGAGCGCCGGCGGGCGACCTACCAGGACGTGCTCGATGCCCCCCCCCATCGGGTTGCCGAGGTCGTCGACGGCGTGCTCTACACGAACCCGCGGCCGGCCTTGCGCCACGCGCACGCCGGCTCGTCGCTGGGCACGAAGATCGGCGGTCCCTTCCACCACGATGCGGGTGGCCCCGGGGGCTGGTGGATTATCTTCGAGCCCGAGCTTCACTTGGGCGACGACATCCTCGTACCCGACCTCGCCGGTTGGCGGCGGGAGCGGATGCCTGTCTTCCCCGACGCGCCGTACGCCACGCTGGCTCCCGACTGGGTGTGCGAAGTGCTTTCGCCTTCGACCCGCAAGCTCGACCTCCACGGCAAGCGCGCCGCCTACGGGCGCGAGCAGGTGGGTCATCTGTGGCTCGTCGACCCGGCCGACCGCACGCTGGAGGCCTTCGAGCTGCGCGAGGGCGAATGGGTGCTGATCGCCACCGCGCAGGACGACGCTCCCATCCGCATCCGCCCCTTCGACGCCGTCACCTTCAGCCTCGGCGATCTCTGGCCGCCGACGGCCGCCCCGGCCGAGTAGGTCGAGGGGGGTTCCGACCCGATTCGATCTCCTCCGCGCGTTCCTGCCGCGACGGGCGACGCTCGCCGACCTATTGCGATCCGCCGCCCTCGGCCGCCTCGCGCGCCTCCATGGCCCGCGCGCCCGAGAGCGAGCTGGCCATCGAGTAGTTGCCCTCGTGGCAGGCGTACTCGTAGAGCGGCTCGTCGGTGCGGCTCATCATCACCTGCGCGGTCCAGGGCCTCGTCCAGCTCGTCGGGTCGTCGACCGTGAACTCGTAGATCAGGGTGTCGGCGTCGGCCCGCGTGAAGCGCTCGACCAGGTGCAGGTTGGCGCTCGATCCGCCCAGTGACGTCTCTCCGAGGAAGTTCCGCGTCTCGACGACGAGGGTGTCGCCCTCCCACCGGGCCCGCGAGTCGCCGACCCACTGGCGGAGCTGCCCGGGCAGGTGGGGGCGCCCGTCGAGGGGGACGATGCGCGCGTTGTGCACCATCTCGTTGAGGATGACCACGTGGTCGGCGGTCTGGAAGAGCTGCACGTTGTTGTTGTAGGCGCTCGGCGTCATCGGCGGCCCCGAGTTGAACCCCAGGAGGCAGCGTTCCGAGAAGCCGCGGTCCTCCGGCCCGTGGGCGTGCCGGTTGCGCAGGAGGCGGCGCAGCTCGGCCCGTTCCTCCACCGCCGGCTGCACGGGGGGGATACGTCCGTCAGGCGGGTCGACGACCAGCGACGTCCGCTGCTCGGACAGCGTGTGGCCGTGCTCGAACCAGATGCGGACCGAGTAGCCGAGACGCGCGCCGAGCGGCGCGTCCTCGCGCTCCGACTCGTTGGCGGCGCGGCGCTCCGCGAGCTGTTGCTCCCACGCGGCGGCTTCCTCCGACGTGAGCGTCGCCTGCTCGGCGAGGTCGTCGGGCCGCTCCATGGGCGTCGCGGTCGAGAAGTTCCAGACACCCTGCAGGTTGGGGTGGCCGTCGGCGGTCCTCGTCGCCGGGGCCTGCGCGGCGGCGCCGGCCGGCGACAGCCCTATCATGGCGAAGGCAAGCAAGAGGACGCCGGCGGACTTCGGCAATCGACGGCACATGGGCAACCTCCTTCGAGTCATGGGAGAGTCCTGGCGATCCGGAAGCCGATCCCGCCATCGTTCCGGTTGGGACCGGCCCAGGATCGCGAGTCCGAGCGCAACTGCCAGTCTGCGGTCAACCAGCCGCCCCCACGCATCACCCTTCGGTCGCAGTCCCCGTTCCAACAGTCGTCCGTCCACTCCCAGAGATTCCCGACCATGTCGAAGAGGCCGGCGTCGCTCGGCGTGTAGGAGCCGACCGCGCAGGTTCCGCCCGAATTGCGGATGCGCTGATTGCATCCCCTGGGGCTGGCGGCCGCGGCGCGGTCCCATTCCGCATCGGTCGGCAGACGGTACTGGTGGCCCGTCTTCAGCGACAGCCATCTTGCGTACGCCTGCGCCTCGTACCAGCTCACGCACGCCACCGGATGGTCCCCCGTCTGGGGGTACCCCGGGTGCCGCCAAGTGAAGGCACGGGCGGTCGCGTCGGTCGAGTGACTCTGACTACCGGCGCGGATGCACCCCGTCTCGGGGACACCGGACACCGCCTCGGCGAAGATGCGGTACTCCCCCAGGGTCACCTCGTACCGGCCGAGGGCCACGTCCGCCGCGGGCAGGGCCACCATCTCCGGGCAGACGTCGCAGTCCCGGAACGCCTCGCCCGGCGCCTGCGCGCCGGCCGGAGCCGCCGCCAGCACCGCGCACAAGACGAGCCATCTGCGCCGGTTCCAGTCGTTCATCAACCATCTCCATCGGACATCCGGCCGCAGAAGAGCACTTCCTCCCTTATAGCACGGGCACGGACCCGCCGGCGCGTGGGGCTACAATGGCCCTTGTACGGCTAGGCGTGCTGCAGACCGACTTCGACGCTGCGGCTTACCACGGGTGTTGTGCACGGGCAGTCCGCGTCGCCGTCGTCGAGGGGACGCCGGTCACCGCACGCTCACGCCGGACGCAAGGAGAGATCCTCGTGAGCAACGAGTCGTCGACGCTGCCGCGCCTCGCCGCCCTCATGCTGGCGGGGGTCTCCGGGACCTACGCGATCGGCTTGATGCTGTCGCAGACCTGGGAGCGCACCAGCTTCGCGTGGACCCTGCTCCCGCTCTGGATCGGCGCGATTCCGCTCGTCTTCCTGCTCGTCGCCCTGACGGTCCTGTTCCAGCGCCTGCGCGACCGCAACGCCTGGGTGATGGCGCTCATGTTCTGCGGCTTCATGAGCCTGTCCGCTCCACAGGCGGCAGGCGGGTCCCCGGCCCTCCCCGGCTTCATGATGGCGTACCGCATGACGCTGCTCATGATGGCCCCGGGGCTGTTCGCGTTCTTCTTCCTCGTGTTCCCCGGCCGCTCGCGGCTCGACGAACGCGCTCCGTGGTTGAAGTGGCTCCTGATCGGGCTCGGTGCGGTCCTGGTGCTGACCGCCGGTCCGTGGCGGCCGCTCCTCGGGCAGCCGTTCTCGAACAACCTCGCGGGCGAGACGATCCTGCCCGGCCCGATGGCCCTCTGGCGGGCCTACGGCGTGTTCGGCAACGTCTTCGTGGGAATCGTCGTGGGCATCGTGGCCCTCGTCGGGCATGCGGTCGGCTCCCCGACCTCGGAGATCCGGCGCAAGGCGCGGGTCCTGGCGTGGGGCACGGTCGCGGGAATCGCTCCGGCGCTCTCGGTCGCGGTGGCCGAGTTGGCCGGCCCCGTGCCGGACTGGCTGGGCGCGGTCGCGCTGCTCGCGCTTCCCCTGATGCCGCTCTCGTTCGCGTACGCCGTCGTCAGGCACCGCGTGATGGCGGTCCCGGTGCTGATGCAGCGCGGCGCCCGCTACCTGCTGGTGCAGCGGGGGCTGGCCGTCGCCAGCGTGGCGTCGAGCCTGGTGGTGGCGGTGGTGCTGGCGATGCTCGCCCAGCGGTGGCTGCCGGCGGGGTCCGACGTGGGCCTGCCGGTCGCGGTCGTCGCGGCCGGGCTGCTCGGCGTCGGGGTCGCGCGGGCGGGGGCGCGGGTGGAGAAGCGCATCACCGACCGCATCGACCGCGCCTTCTTCCCCGAGCGGTACGAGGCGCGCCGGGCCCTCGAGGAGCTGGCCGACCGCACGCGGACCGCCGAGGACCGCCCCGCCCTCGCGTCGCTGCTCGAGGCCATGCTGCGATCCGCGTTCCGGCCGGTGTCGCTGGCCGTCTATCTCGAGGACCCCGACGGCCGGCTGGCGGCCGCGGACCTGCCGGAGGGCCCCGGGGTGCTCGCCCGCGACGCCGGGGCCCTCGCGGCGCTCGCCACCAGGGCCCGGCCCGCGGTCCTGCCCCCGCCGGGCGTCGACGACGCGGCCGACGAGCTGCACGGTCTGCTGGCGCCCCTGCGGCCGGAGTGCCTGGCCCCGATGGTCGACAGGAACGGACGCCTCGTCGGCGTCGTGGCGCTGGGCGGTCGGCAGTCGGAGGAGCCCTACTCGGGCGAGGACATCCGGCTCCTCACGGTGGTCTCGCTGCAGTCCGCCCTGACCGTCCAGACCATCTGCCTGAGCGAGGAGATGGCGGCCCGCATCGAGGCCGAGCGGCGGGCCGAGCACGAGGTGGAGATCGCCAAGGAGGTGCAGCGTCAACTGCTGCCCGCGGCCGCCCCCGCCCTGCCGGGGTTCGCGTGCGCGGGGGCGTGCATCCAGGCGAAGTCGGTCGGCGGCGACTACTACGACTTCGTCGAGCTGGGTCGAGAGCGCATCGCGTTCCTCCTCGCCGACGTTTCCGGCAAGGGCATCGCGGCGGCGCTGCTCATGGCCAACCTGCAGGCGACGCTGCGCAGCCAGTACGCGGGCGGGGCCGACGATCCGGCCCGGCTGCTGGAGCGCGCGAACCGCCTCTTCTTCGCCTCGACCCCCGGCAACCGCTACGCGACCCTCTTCCTCGCCGAGTTCGACCGGGCCACCTGCGAACTGCGCTACGTCAACTGCGGCCACGTGCCCCCGGTGCTCGCCCGCGCCGCCGGCGGCCTCGAGACGCTGGACGCCACCGGCACCGTGATCGGCCTCTTCGAGGACTGGTTCGGCGACTCGGCGGCGACCGTGCTCGAGCCCGGCGACACGCTGGTCGTGTGCAGCGACGGGGTGACCGAGGCGCTCAGCGACGATGAGGAGGAGTACGGTGAGGACCGCTTCCGCGAGGCCGTCGCCGCCCACCGCGGACTCGCCGAACCCGAGCTGCTTGCGGCGGTCCAGACCGAGGTGCAGCGGTTCGCGGGCGCAGTCCAGAGTGACGACCTGACGCTGCTGGTGGCGCGCTCCACGGTGCCGACCGAGCCGGTCGTCGCCGGTGAGGCCGCGACAGATCCATAGCGGACTGCAAATCCATAGCGGGCTGCAAGGGGTTCCGCCAGCTGCTCCGGGCAGTCGCCCGGGAAGCGTAGCGAACCCGCCCACGGCGCCGCCCATCGCCTCCAGGCCGCCGAGCTCGCAGCACTCGGCCGACCGGTTCGGGAGGCCCGCTCATCTGCAGGCCGCGCAACGACCGAAGAGAATCAGCTCGTGGCCGTCGTGGGCGTGCAGGATGAAGCATCCGGTGACCCAACCATGACGACCGCGGCCCGAGCGACTGTCCGAACGACCGGCGGGCCGAGCGTCGTCAACCAGCTAGATCCGCGGGCTCCTCGTCGGCGCACACCGGGCACGCGCCGGCCTGGCAGACACGGGCGCTCTGCAGCAGAGCGCCTGCGAGGATCAGGCTGCCGACGGCCGACGTCATGGTCTCGGGCAGCGGCTCGAGCCGGCCGGCGAGGGAGGCCGACCAGAGCGCGGCCCCCGCTGCAAAGGCGAGGAGCACGACCGCGTTCTTGCGGGCCGGGCCCAGGGCAAGCATCAACGCGCCGAGAAAGACGGTCGCGAACCAGACGGCTCGCTCGACGCCCTCGGAAAGCGCGAGCGCGGGTGACACCGCGACCAGGAACGGCGTGAGCGCGCAGTGAAGGGCGCACCAGGCCGCAGCGCACGCCGCCAGTCGCGATCCCGATGCCAGGTACGCGCTCGATGGGAGGGTTGCGAGAGAGTTTTTCATGGCGTTGCGTCGACGTTGGCAGTGCCGAGTCAGGATGTGGGCAGCCAAACCAAATGATAATCGATTCTCACGTCTGTGTCACGGCGGCCGCCCACGGCCCTCGTCGGCGAGGTGGCGCTGGGGCGGCAGTCGGGGAGCCCTGCCCGGGCGAGGACGTCCGGCTCCTCACGGTGGTGTTGCCGCAGATTCAAAGCGGACCGTGGATCTGTCGCTTTCCGGGTGACGCATCCGTAGCGGACCGTGGATCTGTCGCTCTTCGGGCGGCGGATCCGTAGCGGACCTCGGAACGTCCGCTCAAGGGTACTGCCGATGGAGATTGGCACGCCACGCCCGTTGCTCGGGCGCCCCGCCACCCCCGGGTTCACCACGCCATGCCGGGGTTCCCGCCGGCCGGGGAGCCTGTCGGCTATAGTTGGGTGAACGCGACAAGAAGCGGGAGGCAGCCGATGACCGCGATGGAAGGACCGGCTCGGAGCTCGTTCACCAGACGGATGACCCGCGCTACGGGAGCGGTGCTCCTGGTGCTGCTCGCGGGCGCCGCGGCCGGCGCCCAGGAGCGGGCGTTCACGCCGGTCACCGACGCCATGCTGCAGGATCCCGACCCCGCCGACTGGCTGAGCTGGCGGCGCACCCTCGACGGCCAGGGTTACAGTCCCCTCGACCAGATTGACCGCGGGAACGTCGGCCTGCTCCAGCTCGTCTGGGGGTGGCCGCTCGCCCCCGGCCTGGTGCAGTCGGCGCCGCTCGTGCACGACGGCATCATGTTCGTCCCCAGCCCCCGCGTCGTGCAGGCGGTGGACGCGGTGACCGGCGACCGCCTGTGGGAGTACCGGCGCGACTTCGAGGCGTCGGACGCGCTCGAGGCGGTGGGCGCAGGCATGCGCACCCGCTCCATCGCCATCTACGGCGACAAGATCTACGTCAACACCTCCGACGCCCACATTGTCGCCCTCGACACGCGGACCGGCGACGTGGCGTGGGACCACACCGTGGCCGACTTCCGGCTCGGCTACCGCTACACGAGCGGGCCCATCGTGGTGAACGGCCTCATCGTGTCCGGCATGACCGGTTGCCAGAACTACAAGAACGACGTCTGCTTCATCTCGGCCCACGACCCCGAGACGGGCGAGCAGGCGTGGCGCACGTCGACCATCGCGCGCCCCGGCGAGCCCGGCGGCGACACCTGGGGCGACCTGCCCCTGACGTTCCGGGCCGGCGCCGACTCGTGGATCCCCGGCAGCTACGACCCGGAGACGAACCTCACCTTCTGGTCGACGTCGCAGGCCAAGCCGTGGGCGCGGGTGTCGCGCAAGACCGACGGCGACGCCCTCTACACGAACAGCGTGCTCGCCCTCGACCCCGCGACGGGCGAGCTGCGGTGGTACTTCCAGTTCGTGCCGGGCGAGACCCACGACCTCGACGATGTGTTCGAGAGCGTGCTCATCGACCACCGGGGCCGGCGGTCGCTCTTCAAGATGGGCAAGCACGGCATCCTGTGGGAGCTCGACCGCGCGACCGGGGCGTTCGTGGCCGCCCACGACCTCGGCTACCAGAACGTCCTCGACGTCGACCCCGCGACCGGGGAGGTGACCTACCGGCCCGAGATGATCCCCGTCGCGGGCGTCGAGCTCGACTTCTGCCCCGACTTCGGCGGCGTCCGCAACTGGCGGGCGAGCGCCTACCACCCCGGGACGCAGCTGCTCTACATCCCCATCCACCCGACGTGCGTGCGGGGCATGTTCACCGAGCTGGAGCAGGTGGAGGGGAACGACTACTACGCCGACCGGGGCTGGTTCTCGCGGGGCAGCCGGGTGCACCCCGACAGCGGCGAGCACGCCGGCCACCTCATCGCCATGGACATCGACACCGGCGAGATCCGCTGGCGCCACTCGACGGCGACGCGGCCGGGGTCGGCGGCCCTGACCACGGCTGGCGGCCTGGTCGTGTCGTCCGACACCGACCGCAACCTGTTCATCCACGACGTCGAGAACGGCGATGTCCTGTTCCGCACCCGCCTGCCCGGCTCGGTGTCGGGCTTCCCGATCACCTACGCCGTCGACGGCCGGCAGTACCTGGCCGCGCCGGTGGGCGGGGGCCGGACCAACGCGGTGTACGTGTTCGCGTTGCCCGAGGAGGTTTCCGCGCCGTAGAGGGAAGTGGGCGGCTGCGGGCCGGCCAGTGGGAGCCGCAAGGCGTACCCGGCCGCCGCGCCGCGGTAGCCGGCATGATCCCCCGCCCTGACCGGACCGTCGCGCGGACGACACTCGTCTTCGCGCCGTTCGTCCGCACATCCGCCTCATGACCCCACGTGTTTCCTACACCGCGGCCGCCTGGACGACGCTCGTCTTCACGCTGTTCGTGGTCCTGTGGGGCGGCTTCGTCAGCGCCAGCGGCGCCGGCGACGGCTGCGGCGACGACTGGCCGCTGTGCGGCGAGCTGCTCTCGCCGTCGGCGGGGGCTACCGCGGCCGACACCCTGGTCGAGTTCACCCACCGGGCGACGAGCGGGCTCGCCCTGCTCGCCGTCGCGGGCCTCGCCGTCTGGTCGCGCCGCCGGTTTCCCCCCGGCCACCGCGCCCGCTGGTGGGCCGCCCTGTCCCTCGCGTTCATGGTCGTCGAGTCGCTCATCGGGGCTGCCCTCGTCATCTTCCAGTGGGTCGACATGAACGTCTCGCTGGCCCGCGCCCTCGTCCAGCCGGTCCACCTCGCCAACACCTACTTCCTCATGGGCGCGCTCGCGTGCGCGGCGTGGTGGTCCGGCCCCCGGCGGCCGGCCGCGGCCCTCGACCCGGGCCGTCCCGACCGGCTCGTGGCCGCCGCCCTCGGCGGGCTCATCGTGGTCAGCGCCTTCGGCACCGCCGCGTCCCTGGCCTCGACGGTCTTCCCGTCCGAGTCGTTCCTCGACGGCGTCCGCAGCGACTTCGCGGGCGGCGCCCACTACCTGATCCGCCTCCGGGTCTGGCACCCCGTGGCGGTCCTCGCCTTCGGCGGCTATCTCGTCTGGCTGGGGCGGCGGCTCGGCCGGACGCTGTCGCACGGCCTGCCGGCGCCGTTTCTGGTCGTGACGGCGGTCTTCGTCACCGAGCTGGCGGTCGGTGTCGTCGACATGTTGCTACTGGCCCCCATCGGCTTGCAGATGGCGCACCTGTTCCTCGCCCACGCCCTCTGGCTCGGCCTGCTCACCCTCTGGTTGCAGCTCCGGTCCGAGCCGGCCGCGAGCGGTGACGCGCTCGGGTAACGAAGCGACACCACTGTCGAGCTCCAGCGACGTGCCGGGCGCCGGAGGACAGTTTCGTTCGTTGGCTCGATGGTGCGGCGCCAAGAAGGCTGGGGCGGCGCCTGCCGTGGTTCATGAGCCGGAATCTCGGCGAAGCGGCAGCAGGTGAACCCGGTCGCTGTCGGCGCTCAGCGCGATGATCGCTCCTCTTTCCAGATCCGCTGCGTGCCGTCGGAGTACGTCGATCAGCCTCGTGCCCGAGTCGGCTGGAAGCACCCGGTGCATCCGGAGAAGGACCACGCTGGGTGATCGGTCCCCGGTCAACGCGAGGAGTCGGCCGAAGTCGAGGTCACGTGTCAGCACCATGAAGTCGTGCCGGCGCGCCCACTGGAAGACCTCCCGGTCGGAAGCTGCGCCATCCCCGACCGCGCTCCAGTGCCGGGCCTCGAAACCTGCGCCCTCCAGTGTTTCGGTCCACCGAGGCGACAGGTTCATGTCGATGAGGATTCTCAATGGGAACCGACCGCGACTTCCTGCTCCTCGCTTCGCCACGCCGCGTACGCGAGGGCCTCGCGGATGTCGTCGGCTTGCAGGTAAGGGTAGGCTGCCAGCACCTCGTCTTGCGTATGGCCGGCAGCCAGGAGTCCCACGACGGTTCCAACCGTGACCCGGAGACCGCGAATGCAGGGTCGTCCGCCCATGACGTCCGGATCCCGCGTGATTCGCTGCAACTCGATCATGGCTTCAATGAGTATACGTCGCCGGCGAAGCCGTGCTGAGCCTGGAGGAGGCACGCGGTCGACGTGCCGTCCCTGCCCTACAGAAAACCCACCAGCGAACCCAGCGAGACCATCAGGATCGTGATCAGCACTACCCAGACGGCCGAGAGCAGCGTGCCCGGCGCGAGCATGTCGAGCATGCGGTAGTAACCCTTGGTGTAGGTGACCAGGGGCACTGCGTCGAGGGGCAGCAGGAACGCGCACGAGGCGGTGAACGCGACCGGCAGCGCGTAGAGGGCGGGGTTCTGCCCGGTCGACAGGGCGAGGAGGGCCAAGGGGGGAATCAGCACCGTGTTGATCACGGGGCCGATGGGCAGCGCGAGGTGGATGACGACGGTGAACGCGCTCACGAGGGCGACGATGCCCAGGGCGCTCCAGTCCTCGAGGCCGCCGAGGGAGCCGTCGACGAGCCACTGCGCGAGTCCGGTCTCGACCGAGGCGGCCCCGAGGGCGGTGACGCCGCCCACCATCATCAGCGCCTCCCAGCCGATGCCGCGCTCGACCTCCTTCCACGTGAAGATGCGCATGCCGGGGAGGAACATGACGACGGCCCCGAGGATGCTCACCATCACCACGTTCAGGGCCGGGAACCAGGTGCTGAGGATCCACAGCACGATCATGGTGCCGAGGACGACGAGGACCCGCCACTCGCGGCCGCTCACCGGGCCGAGGGCGGACCGTTCGGCCGCGACGTCGCCGACGGCGGTGACGTGGGCCATCTCGGGCGGGTAGAAGCGCAGCAGGATGAGGGTGGCGACGGGCAGTAGCACCACCACCATCGGGACCCCGATGACCATCCAGTCGAGGAAGCGCACGGTGACGCCGCCGTACTCCTGGATGAAGAAGATGCCGAGGATGTTGATGGAGCTGCCGGCCGGCGTCGCCACCCCGCCGATGAGGGCCGCGAAGGGGACGCCGATCATCACGACCCTGGCGAACGACGACCGGCCCGGGGTCAGCCCCATCTTGTCGAAGAGGCCGACGGCGAGGGCCATGAAGATGGCGGTCGCGGGCACGTCGGACATGATGGTGGACACGAGGCACGTGCCGACCATGAACACCCACACGACGCGGCGGCTGTCGGTGCCCGCCTTCGAGAGCAGCCACAGCGAGAAGCGCCGGTCGAGCCCCGAGCTGATGAACGCCTGGGCGACGACGAACATCGCGAGGACGAAGAAGAAGACGGGGCTGATGAACGTGGCGAAGGCGGTGGGCAGGTCGGCCACCCCGAAGATCGGCAGCAGCACCACCGCGAGCAGCGCCGTCATCCCCACCGGCAGGGCCTCGGTCACCCAGAGCACGAGCACCACCACGAAGATGGCGGCCATCCGCTGGCCCTCGGGCTGCAGCGTCCCGGGTCCCGGCACGCTCAGGAGCACGAGGGCGAGCAGCACAGCCGCGGCCACGCCGGCGATGGCCTGGGTCGTGGGGGCGGGGGGCTCGTTCATGGTCGGAGCGGTTGCCTGCATCGGATCTCCTCGGGTGCGGTGCGTCGACGGCGGCGGCCGACGGGCCGTAGCGCGGACCGGGAGCGCCGCGCCAGTGTGTCACAATGGCCCGCGCCGCTCCAGCGGGCAACGAGCGCGGCGGCGACCACGCCCCAACGACCTCGGCTTCTTTGCCCGAGTCACGACGGCCGCGCCGACCCCACCGGGCAAGAGGCAGGTGGCGCCTGCGGCTCGACGACCCCGGCGTGATCGCCCCGAGTCACGAGGCCGCTCCGACTCCACCACCGAGAGACAGGATATGGTCACCCAGCGCCCGGGTCCAGCCGCCGCCGGCGCCGAGAATCTCCTCGGCGACGACCCGCGGCCCGTCTTCTTCGCCGTCGACCGGTCCGACGCGCTCGGGCTGGACGGGCCGCCTCCCGGGGACGGCGAGACGGTCCGGGTCTGGGCGCGGTCGCTGTCCGGCATGCAGAAGGAGGCCGTCGTCCGCTCCACCGCCGGCGGCATGTGGCGGCTCGCCAGCGACGAGGGGCCGTACCTCGACGGCTTCGACGCCGCGCCGTGCCCGCTCGGGTTCATGACCGTCGGCATGGTGTCGTCCTGGATGAACGCGGTGCTGGACACGGCAGGGGCGCGCGGCTTGACCGTCCGCGATCTGGTGCTGGTCCAGGACAACCGCTACACGATGGAGGGCTCGGCCCTGAACGGCACGATGACGGGCGGCGCCCTCCCGGTCGAGCTCGATGTGCGGATCGACGCCGACGCCGCCGAGGACGAAGTGCGCGAGCTGGTGGCCGAGGCGACCAGGGGAGCCTCCGTTCACGACGTCCTGCGCCGGCCGCACGTGTCGCGCTTCACCCTCACCGTGAACGGTGCCGAGTCGCAGGTGGACCGGGCCGCGCGGCTGGACGGCGCCCGTCCGTCCGACCCCGAGCCGGCGTTCTCACGGGTCGCGCCGGCCGACTCCATGGGGGTGCCGGTCGTACGTCTCGCGGCGGTGAAGCCGGTGGCCGGCGTGGCCGGCGGCGCCGGCACGAGCCTCCGGGCGGAGCAGCGCCGGCAGCTCCACCTGCGGGCGGTCTGCCGGCGGCGCCCCGACGGCGTGAAGGAGATAGAGCAGCAGCTCCACAGCCCCCTGGGGTCGACGTTCCGGTTCCTCTCGGACGAGTCGCCGGAGCAGGGCGGCCGAGGCGCCGCGCCGTCGGCCGCCAGCTACATGGCGGCAGGTGTAGCCTTCTGCTTCATGACGCAGCTCGGACGCTACGCCTCCATTCTGGGAAAGGACCTGCGCGGCTACCGCCTCGTCCAGGACACGTCCCTTCCGGGCCGCGCCTTCCCCCGCGCGGCATCGGCGAGCGCCGCCGCGCCCCCCTCGAGCCTTCGTGGGGCGCCGGGCGCCGGCGCGGCCCTCGCGGGCGTCGCGGGCGCGGTGGAGACCCACGTCTACCTGGACACGCGCGAGGGAGTGGACTTCGCGCGCCGGTGCCTGGACATGGGCGAGCAGACCTGCTTTCTGCACGCGCTCTACCGCACGCCCCTCGAGCCCGTCGTCACGACGACCGCGGTGTAACATGGCGTGACGCGGGTGCGGTCGGCCGGCGCAACGAGCCGCCGTCCGATTGGTGTCGGTGGAATCACTGAAAGACGGCGGAGACAGCACATGACCGAGAGCGCCGGTGCCGATGCGCCGGGCCGAGTCGAAGTGGCGATGCCGCGCGGCCTGTTCGACCGCTTGACCGACCGCGACGAGGCGCCGACGTGCCGCTACGAGACGGCGACGGGGCGCGCCGAGTTCGTGGCGGAGCCGACGTTCGCGCACGAGTCGCGTGCCGCTATCGCCGGCGAGCTGTTCACGCGGATCGCGGTCGAGTTGGAGGCGGCCGGGTCGCCGATGGAGATGCAGGCCTCGCGGGCGACGCGATTGTTGAGCGACGACGGCGCGTTCGAGCCGGACGAGGGGTTGTTCATCGGGTCGGAGAGGATCGCCGCCGCGGAACGCGCCGGGGGTTGGCTGGACGTCCGTCGCGGCCATCCGGTGCCGGATCTGGTCGTCGAGATCGACCGCAGCACCCAATCGAGCGGCAAGCTCGCGCCCTACTTCCGGATGGGTGTGCGGGAGGCGTGGACCTGGAGCCGTCGCGACGGCGCCGCAATCTGGTTTCCCGGCGAGGAGGCGTCGGCCTCCGTCGGGCGTGCCGAGGCGAGCCGCGTTCTGCCGGGCGTGACCCGCGACGCGCTGAGCGAACTGTTCGGGTTGCCGTCCAGGTCTGCCCGCATGCCCGCGATGCGGCAGCTCGCCGGCCGCGTCGCGATCGAGCTGGCCGACGACCGCCATCGCTGAACCGCGTCGCGCCCCACCCGCGCCGCCAGACGGCTCACCGGCAATCGTCTTCTCGGATTCGGCGTTTCGTGAAGCCTGTCGGGAGACGCTCACTCGCGCGAACGCGTTGGCGCAGCGGGGGTGGGCTGCCCCCGGCGCGGTCGCGGCCGGGACGGGTCAGGAGACGTTCACCCGCACGAACGCGTTGGTCCAGCAGCACTGCGAGCCGCCGCCGCCGGAGCGGTCGTCGACCCCCGCATTCGAGTTCACCGCGGGATCGGTCCCGCTGGAGCGCCGGTGCGCGGCACCCCCGAAGGGATGCCGCGCCGATTCGTCACCGGTCGAGGATGGTCAGTCGCCGCTCGTCGGCCACAACACGCCCTGGTTCATCGTGGTGACCTCGCCCATGCCCTTGTAGACGAACTTCTGGATCCGCTTGCCCTCGTAGGTCTCGGTCGTGTAGATGTTGCCGGCCGAGTCCACCGCGATGCTGTGGGCCCCGAAGAACTGCCCGGGCTGCCGCCCGCCGTCCCCGAAGCTCGTCAGGTGCTCGAGGTTCTCGCGGTCGATGATGTGGATGCGCTGGTTCACGCCGTCGGCCAAGTAAATGTAGGTCTGGTCCTCGTCGTGCGAGAAGTCGAGGTCCCAGGCCGCGCCGGAGCCCGTGGTGTTGGGCATCACCAGCATCTCGTCGACGTAGGTGCCGTCCTTCTGGAAGACTTGGATGCGGTCGTGGGCGCGGTCGCACACGTAGATGAGCCCGCTCGCCGACACCTCGGCGCAGTGCACGGGGCTCATGAACTGCTGCAGGTTCGGGCCGCCCGGCACGTAGCGCTCGTCGTGGCTGTCGTCGGGCTCGTTGCCGTAGGCGCCCCAGAAGCGCTTGACGTCGCCGGTGTCGGCGTCCACCACCGCCACCCGCTTGTTGCCGTAGCCGTCGGCGAAGTAGATCTCGTTCTCGCCACCGTCGACCGAGATCTTGGCGATGCGGCTGAAGCTGTCGAGGCTGAGGCTGTCGGGGGCGCGCCCCGCCACGCCGACCTGCAGCAGGAACTGCCCGTCGCTCGTGAACTTCACGGCGTGCGAGTCGCCGGCCCCGTTGCCGCCGACCCAGACGTTGTCCATGTGGTCGACGGTGATGCCGTGGTTCGACGACGGCCAGTCGTAGCCCTCGCCGGGGCCGCCCCAGTGGCCGACGAGGTTCCCGTCGGGGTCGAACTCGAGCACCGGCGGGGCCGGGGCGCAGCAGTCGTCGGCGAACGGCGGGTCCGAGATGGCGGGAATCTCGTTGCGGGCGAGGGTCGAGGCGCGGTGCACGATCCACACGTGGTCATCGGCGTCGACGTCGACGCCGATGGTCGAGCCGAGCAGCCAGTGGTTCGGCAGCGGCTGCGGCCAGAGCGGATCGACCTCGAACATCGGGGCCTCTTTGCCCTGGCCCTGGATGGGCGTCCCGAGGTTGCCCAGCCCGCTGCCCCAGGCGACCGCCAGCCCCACCACGGCGACCACCGCCAGCGGGACGATTCTCTTCGGAATCGACATCTGCATCCTCCCCGTCGGGCGCCGTCGCCCGATGTGCGCGGTCCCGCCCGCGCGTCGTCCGTTTCGAGTCCGGACGGTGATTATACGCCCACCGCGGCCCGGCCCGGCGGGGCCCGCCGCCCCCGCCGGCCGGGGCCGGTCGGAACGTCGCGAGCGGAAGCCCATGCTCGGCTCGCGGCCGAGCGGCGCCGCCGTGAGCAGGGGCGTGGCTCGGTGCTATGCCGGCCGGACGCCGACGAAACCGTGCGGCCGTGCCGCGAGGCGCGTCGACGGAACCACGGCGGCTCCGCACCAACGCCGCCAACTCCAGGTCGAGCGCCGCGCGCGTGGTCAGAACGTCGCGATCGGATTCAGCGGCGAGCCCATGCCCTGCTCGATGCGGAGCGGCGCCGCCGTGAACAGGAACTCGTAGCGGTTCAGCCGCCGCGCCTCCTCGGCGAGCCGCTCGAAGTCGAGGTTGTCGAAGATGGCCACGCCGAGGGCCACCAGGGCGAGCCGGTGCAGGGGCAGGCCGACCCGCTCGGGGAACCCGTGCGGCGAGACGTCGTTGAACATGTCGTGCCCGATGAACGACACCCCGCGCTCCTTGAGGAAGTAGGCGACGTCGGCCTGGTAGCCGGCGACCCCTTCCGACGTGGGCCAGGGGCCGAGGGCCGCCCGCCGCTTCCAGCGCCCCGTGTACAGCAGGATGACGTCGCCCTCGGAGACCCGCACGCCCTGAATCTCCTCGAGCTTCTCGAGGTCGGCCCAGGTGACGGCCTCGCCCGGCTCGAGCCAGCCCTCGGGCGTGGCCCGTCCGGGCAGCAGGGTGGCGTCGAACAGGATGCCGCGGGTCAGGATGCCGTCCCGCAGCTCGTGGATGCTGCCCTGGGGGCAGCCCCCGGCGGCCTCGATCTGCTCCCGGCTCACGCCGTTGTAGCCCCGGCCCTCGAACATCACGTGGCAGGCGACCGAGTCGAGGTGGCTGTGGATGGCGCCGTGATAGGTGTCGGAGTACTGGTACCGGTCCGAGGCGCCGGTGTCGCTGACCCGCATCACCTGCCGGTCGAGGTACGTGCCGCCGTCCACCGCGGGTTCCTGGAGGACGTCGTGGGCGAGCGAGATGCTGATGCCCTCGGTGACCAGCGCCGCCGCCGCCTTCCGCTTCTCCGGGGTGATGAAGTTCGCGGCCCCGAGGCCGTCGTCGGGGCCCCAGCGGCCCCAGTTCGAGAGCTCCTCCATCGCCCGCAGGAAGTCGGCCTCGGTGGTGAGGGTGGGCCGGTCCTGGGCGGCCGCCGGCAGGGCCAGCGCCGCGAGGGCCGTGGCCAGCAGCGCGCAGCACGATCCGAAACGGCGCCGGTGGCCCGTCGTCTGGAGTGTCCCGTGGGCCCGCGCACGGTTCCCGTCGCCGTGACCGCGCGCGGCAGGAAGTCGCCATGTGGATGTCGTCATCGTGTGTGCTCCCCGGGGCCTCTTCCCCTGTGGCTGCGAATCCAGTTCGCCGATCCTTGCCCTCGGCTCCGCTTGGCGCCCAACCGACCCTCCAGGAGTGCGTGCCGTTCCATGGAGCAGACCCCTGGCCCGCGCCCGCGGACTCCGGTGCGTCGCCGGCCGACCGCCGAGCGGCTCTCCATCGGGCCGGGACGATGCCGCGACGGCCCGTGCCCGCCGCCCGGACTTCTGGTACGATCACCAGCTTGATGCTGCTGTCACCTTACCGCATGTCCCGAGCCGGGAATCGGCGGATGCGGGCCGGTCACGCCGTCTTGCTCTCCGCTTCCCTGGCATGCTCCCTGCTGCTCGGCGCCTGCGGCGGCGGCCCCCCGCCGGCCGGCGGGGGAGTGGTGGAGCGTGTCCGGCCGGCCGCGCCGCCGCCGGCCGCCGAATCGGCGCGCGCCGCGGAGCCGCCGCCGGCCGCCGCCGCCGAGACGGGTGTGCCCGCGGCCGCGGGCGGTCTCGCCCAGGTCGCAGGCCAGGCCAGGCCGGCGACCGGGATGCTGGTGTCCATCGTGCTCCTCGACCCGCACGCGGAGATCGAGGTGCCGGTGCCGGACGAGACGCCCATCATGGACCAGATCGGACGCCAGTTCGTGCCCGGGTTCATCCTCGTGCGGGCCGGCCAGACCATCGACTTCACCAACAGCGAGGACGAGCTGCACACGGTGCACGTGAAGGACAGCCACGGCGAGTCGATCTTCAACATCGCCACCATGATGGGGACCACCTACCAGCACACGTTCGAGATCGGCGACGAGTACTCCGTGATCTGCAACACGCACACCGAGATGTTCGCCGATATCATGGTCGTCGACACGCCCTACGCCGTCGTCGCCGACCGGGCCGGCCGCTTCGCGGTGCCCGACGTCATCCCCGGCCGCTACACGGCGACGGTCATCCAGGGCGGCGACCGCAGCGAGCACGAGATCGAGATCGCGGCGGGACCAAACGAGATCGACTTGACGGGCGCGTGAGCGGTCGGCCGAGGGCCGGTCAGGCGACCCGATCCTCGACGACGAGGGCGCGTCCGACCGTGCGCAGGGCCCTCTCGACCTGACCGATGTGGGAACGATGGTCCGGGTTCATGAGCTTCCGGACCGCGGCCTCGCTGATGCCGAGCCGCCCGGCGAGCTCCACGTTGGTGACGTCCTGCACGCGCATCGCCGTGTAGAGGGCCAGCTTGGCGGCGGTGACGGGCGGCACCGGGATCAGCTCCTGCCCGTCGGCGGCCGGGCTCGGCGCCGGGATGTCCCAGCGTTTGTGAACGTATCCGGCCAGTGCGGTGGCCGGCGCATCCTCATCCCGCCATGTCTCAGGAGCTGAAGCGATGAGCGCTCTGAACCGGCTGGCCGCGAGCGCGGGGTGCTGGCGAGGATCGAACCGCCTGCACGATCCCCACTCGGGCAAGCCGGAGGACTCCGCGTCCACGGCGGTGGTGACAACGCTTCTGGGCGGCCGGTTCGTTCGTCTGGACTACGACTGGAGCTACCGGGGCACGCGGCAGGAGGGCTCGCTCCTGATCGGCTGCCAATCCGGTCTCGACAGGACGACGGTTCACTGGATCGATTCGTGGCACATGTCGGACGGCGTGCTGGCCTGCACGGGCGCCGTCGAGGAGAGCGGCGACATCGACGTGCGCGGCAGCTACGCCGTGCCGCCCGGCCCGGACTGGGGCTGGCGCATCGTCATCCGGCCGGCTGACCCGGTGGCCCTGCACGTCGTCATGCACAACGTGACGCCCGCCGGCGAGGAGACCCTGGCCGTCGAGGCGACCTTCGCACGCGAAGACGCCGCCGGCGGAGCGGCTCGCAGCCACGCCGCGATCGAGCCGACCGGCGCGTAGGCGGGTGTTGGGATCGGCCGAACCCCTCGTGGATCGGCGTCAGCCGATCTCGCCCTGGAAGTAGGCGGGCAGGCCCGGCTTGGTGTCGCGCAGGATCTCCACGACGGCGACGCGGTCGGCGCGGGACAGCCGTTCGTAGCGCGGCTCGGCGGCCGCGCCCGACAGCACCGTCCACATCCGGCGGTACACCGCGTCGAGGGCCGGCGCCGGCAGCGCGTCGAAGGCGCCGGCGTAGACGAGGGGGCTGCACGGATGCCGCAGCAGCCGCGCGTCGAGGTCGAGCTGGTGCAGCGAGCGTCCCCGGCTGTCGAAGGGGCCCAGCGACGAGTAGACCTCGGCGTAGCCCGACGTGCTCGCGATGCCCGGAGGCAGCGGCGCCTCGTCCACGAACAGCAGGTAGTCGACCAGCTCGATCGCGGCCTCCTCGAGGGTGGGGGCGCTCGGGCCGCCCGTCGGCCGCGTCCCCGCCGCGCCCGGGTACGCGTCGACGCGGGCCTGCCAGCCCAGCCGGACGAGCAGGTTGGTCATGTGGTTGCGGTGCTCGAGCACCATCAGGGCCACGAGATCGCTGTAGGGGGTGGGGTAGCCGTCGGGATCGTCGACGACCCCTTCGAGCGTCTCCAGCACCGGCGCCGGATCGCCGCCGCCCGGGATGTACTCGAACGGCTCGGTCCGGTTCCCGAGGTGGCGCAGCGACGGCGGCGCGCCGGTCACGTACCAGCTTCCCCACCGGTCCTCCAGGGGGCTGCGGTGGTCGGTCACCCAGCCGACGGCGTAGGCGTTGGGGTCGTCCGGCAGGGGCAGGGTGTTGAGAGTCATCAGCCCGGGCACGCCCAGGGTGTCCCACGACAGGTGGCAGGCCAGGCACTGCTCGTTACGCTGAAGCTCGGGGCGCTCGGCCGGCCGCTGGTCGAGCGAGTAGAAGCCGACGCCCTGGACGGGGTCGAGCGATGCTATCTCGAGCACGTCGGCCCCCGGCACCCAGCCCACCGCGACGGTGTCGTTGAAGTAGAGCGCGCGCGGGCTCTCCGGCGTGACCCAGCGCGCCTGGAAGCTGGTCTCGGAGAAGACCGTCACCTGCGACTCGATCGGGACCTCGAGGGCGTCGAGCAGAGACCGCAGGTAGCCGCTGGTCGGGTCGAACGCGAGCTCGGCGTCACCCGACTCCAGGGCCTGGTCCAACGCCGTGACCGCGTCGTTCCGCGCTCCGTCGGTGTAGCGGATGGCGGGGTGGTCGCGCGACTCGCGGAACACGCCGCCGCGCTGCCCGCTCGCCGCGCCCGCGGCCAGCACCGCGAGCAGCCCCGTTGCCAGCGCGCGCCGCCGGCCCTTCGCCCACCGTCGTGTCGTGTTCACCATGTCGCTGCCACGATTCTACCCTCGCTGGCGGGCCGCAGGGTACTCGCCGGTTCCGCGGCGGCGCCCGAGGCGGCCGCTCCCTTGCCGTGCTGCTCTCGCCGTCGGCGCGGGAGACAACCCGCCCGCCACCGCGTCCGCGCGAGCGGCCGCGGGATGCCCCCGCGCTACGGCCGGCGGCGGCCGGGGTACACTTCGGGCGGCATGCCCGAACGGCCGTCACGGTTGCCGATCGTCCTGTTCGGCCTCCTGCTCGCCCTGTGCCTGACCTTGGCCCTCGCGGCGGTGGTGGAGCCTGCCGCGTCCGGGGACGGGACGGGTCTTGATGCCGGCTCCGGGGCGGTGTCCGCGGGCGGTGCCACTCACGCGCGCTTCCCCTCGATGGACCACGGCGGGTCCGGTCCGCGCCGGCACGGGCCGGTCCTGGCCCTCGCGTGGGCCTTCGGCATCCTGCAGCTCGCCCTCGTCGTGGGGTGCCTCGCCCTCGGGGTTCGGCGCGGCCGGATGCGGGCGCTGCTCGCGGCGGGCGGGCTCGTGCTCGCGCTGATCGTCACGATGACGGTGGTCTCGTACCGCGGCTACCTCGACGACCCGCACGCGTCTTTCCTCGCCCTCCCGCTTCCTACCGCCTGGTTCCTCTACGGGTTCTGGCCTGCCCAGTTTCTCGTCGTCGCACTCTACGTCCTGCTGTTCGATCGGGAGATCGTGACCCGCCGCGACCTGGACCGCTTCCGCGAGGTCCTCGCCCGGAACGCGCCCCCCGCCGGCTGATCCCCGATGGACGACTCGCGCTCCCTCGTCGTGCTCGCCTTCGTCGCCGCCTACCTGGCCATGTGCATCGGCGTCGGGGTCTGGGCCCTGCGCCGCACCAACTCCACCCGCGACTTCTTCATGGCGGGGCGCGATCTTGGCGTCATGGTGACCGGCCTCGCGGTGTTCTCGAGCGTGATGAGCGGGTTCGGCTTCGTGGGCGGCCCCGGGCTCGTCTACCGCATGGGGCTGAGCTCGGCATGGATGACGGTGGTCAGCCCGCTGGCCTTCTGCTCTGTCTACTACCTGCTCGCCAAACGGCTGCGCATGGTGGCGGAGCTGCGCGACACCATCTCGCTCCCCGACGCGGTGGCCGCGCGCTACCGGAGCGAGCTCGCCCGGCTGCTCACCGCCGTCGCCATCCTCCTCGGGGTGGTCGGCTACCTGGGGACCCAGATCCTCGCGATGGCCACGGTGCTGCGCGACATCCTGAACAACGTGTCGTTCATCCCCGAGGTCTCCATCGTCACCTGCATGGCCGTCGCCTGCGCGGTCCTGGTGTTCTACTGCGTCACCGGAGGCATCCTCGCGTCGGTCTACACCGACCTCGTGCAGGGCGCGATCATGATCGTCGCCGCGGTCTTCGTGTTCTTTGCGTGCCTCGCCGCGGTCGAGGGGGGGCTGGGCGGCCTCGTGACCACACTCGTCGCCGACGACCCCGAGGCCATCAGCCCCTGGGGTACCCTGGGCATGATCGGGTCCCTGTCTTGGCTGGTGGTGTTCACCCTCGGCGGGGCCGGCCAGCCCCACGTCATCACCAAGCTGATGATGAACCGGCGCATCGAGGACGCCCGCCGCAGCCTGCCCGTCAGCGCCGTGGGCTACGCTATCTGCTCGCTGCTGTGGCTCAGCATCGGGCTCGCGATGCGGGCCCTCGTCATCCAGGGCGGCCACCCCGAGCTCGCCAACCCCGACGAGGCGGCCCCGCAGTTCCTGCAGTTCCACGCCGGGCCGGTGCTGGCCGGCATCGTCTTCGCGGGGCTCTTCGCGGCCATCATGTCCACCGCCGACAGCTTCCTCAACCTCGGCGCCGCAGCCGTCGTGCACGACATTCCCCGGGCCCTCTACGGCCGGTCGCTGGCCAACGAGCTGTTCTGGGCCCGCGCGGCCACGGTGGGGCTCGCGGTGGGGTCGGCGCTCTTCGTCCTCTACTCGCGCCAGGACCTGGTGGCCCTGCTCGGGGCCTTCGGGTGGGGCACGTTCGCGGCCGCCCTCGTGCCCGCGGTGGCCATCGGCTTCAACTGGAAGCGCGCCACCGCCGCCGCCGCCAACGTCGCCATCGCGTCGAGCCTCGTCGTCAACTTCGGCATCGAGCTGTTCGGGATCGTCCTGCCCTGGGGCATCAACGGGGGCTTCGTCGCCCTGCTGCTCTCGATGACCCTGTTCTTCGGGATCTCGCTGGCCTCGCCGCCCCCCGCCCTCGACCCGGACATCGACGAGGTGATGGACTTGTAGCAGCGGCCGGGGCTTCCGGCCGGTCCGGCCCCGCGGACGCTCGGCCGGAAGGGTGGGGAATGGCGGGGCGAGCAGGTTCCCTGGCCGGCGTCGCAGCGAGCGACCGGGCCGCCGCCGTCACCAGCGGACGAGGGGGTCGGTCGTGGGCTTGCCGCCCCGTGCGATGACGGCGTCCGGCGAACGGACGCTGACGACATAGTCGAAGGCGTCGGGGCCCGCCGCCGACCGGCGGCCGACGAGGCGGACGAAGCGCTCCCCGGCCGCCCGCGCGGCCCGAAGCTCGGTTTCGGCGGGTACGACCAGCGAGAGCGTCACGGTGCGGCCGCGCTGGCGCAGGGTCGCGTCGAGCACGTCGGCCTGCGCCCGCATGTCTTCCAGCACCGAGACCTCCTGGGTCGAGGTCAGAACGGGTTGTGCCGGAGGCGTGGCGCCGGGACCGGGGCCGGAGAGCCAGCCGTGGACCTTTCGAAGCAAGTAAGGCAGCCCGACCGCGACGGCGGAGACGGTGCCGATGGCCATGCCGTCCGCCAGGGCCACCTCCGTCACCTCGCGTGGCTGCATCTGGTTCATCATCGTCCAGTGGTCCGGGCCTGACAGCAGGGCCGGCTCGCGCCCGCGGGTCAGGTCGTCGAAGAGCCCGAGTCCCTCGATGAAGCCCAGGCCGGGCGCCAGCTCGACGGGCGGCCGGGGGGGGATGATCCACCCGACGTCGGGATCGCTGAAGACCGGCCGGGCCGACCCCTCGGCGAGCCGGTCGGCCTGGAGCGCGGCCCGGATGCGCGCGAGCGACTCGGGGCTGAGCGCGCCGACCGCGCTCTCGGCGGGGGAGGTCTCGTCGGGAGTCGGCGTCTGCGCCACCGCCGGCGCCGTCATCAGCAGGACGGCGACGGCAGTCGCGCGGCCGGCGCCTCGGGGTCGCCGGCGGCGCCGCGTGCATCGTCTCCAGCGCGGCTCGCCTGCCGCGGCGCCGATCCGACCGGTCATTCCCTGACCCTCAGGCATGTGAACGCGAGAATACGGTGCCGTGAAAGGCATGATACATCGACACCTGCCCCGGGGCCCCTCTCTCGGCGTGGGACGGCGAGGCGGCGGCCCGTCCGCCGGGTCCGCGTTCCCGTTCGGCGGCGCGGGGCAGTGTAGGATACCGGACTCGACCACTCCACGACTCCGAGGAGACGCCATGACCTTCGTCAGCGACCTGGAGCGGCCGACGGGGACGACCACGTCGGCGAGCTGAGGAACGAGGAGACGCCATGACCTTCGTCAGCGAGCTCGAGCCGACCGCCCTGTGGCGGCACTTCGACACCATTCTCACGATTCCCCGCGCGTCGAAGGATGAAGGCCGGATGCGCGACCACATCGTGGCGTCGGCGGACCGCCTCGGCCTCGCCCATCACGGGGACGCGGCCGGCAACCTCGTCGTGCGCAAGCCCGCCACGCCCGGGCACGAGGGCGCCGGCATCACCGTCCTCCAGTCCCACCTCGACATGGTGCAGGAGAAGAACGCGGACGTCGCGTTCGACTTCGCCACCGACGCCATCGTGCCGGAGATGCAGGACGAGTACCTGACCGCGGCCGGCACCACCCTGGGGTCGGACAACGGCATCGGGGTGGCGGCGATGCTGGCGGTGTTGGGCGAGACGGGGTTCGCGCACGGGCCGATCGAGCTGCTGTTCACCATCGACGAGGAGACGGGGCTGACCGGCGCCGCCCGACTCGACGGCGGCCTGGTGCAGGGGCGGCGGCTCATCAATCTCGACTCGGAGGAGGACGGCGTGCTCTACGTCGGGTGCGCGGGCGGGGGCGACACGCAGCTCACCCTGGAGCTCGGCGCCGCGCCCGCGCCCGGGAACGGCGTCGCCCTCGCGGTGGCCCTGCGGGGCCTCAAGGGCGGCCACTCCGGCGTGGACATCCATCTGCAGCGGGGGAACGCCGTCAAGCTGCTGGGGCGGGCCCTCCGGGCCGTCCGCCTTCTCGGGCACCGCTACGACCTCGCCCGTTTCGACGGGGGCAGCGCCCACAACGCGATTCCGCGCGAGGC
Source organism: Vicinamibacterales bacterium (assembly GCA_965207615.1). Classification (GTDB taxonomy): domain Bacteria; phylum Acidobacteriota; class Vicinamibacteria; order Vicinamibacterales; family UBA8438; genus JAJEEA01. Next base: position 2,257,796 of record CBDBMZ010000003.1, on the reverse strand, counting down.
GTTCGCGACGGTGGTGGCGCCGGCCGACGGCCAGAGCGCGCTGCTCGCCGCGCTGGACCGCGAGGTGGCGGCCATCCGCGACGAGTACGCGCCGGCCGATCCGGACATGAGCCTGACCGCCGACGCGGTGACCCGGCCCGACACGGTCTGGGACCCGGCGACGACCGAGCGGGTGCTTCGGCTCGTCGACGCCCTGCCGCACGGGGTCGAGGCGATGAGCTACGACATTCCCGACCTCGTGGAGACCAGCGTCAACCTCGCCACCGTCGTCCCCGCCGACGGTTCCCTGCGGGTGGGCCTGAGCAGCCGGTCGTCGATCGACTCGGCCCTCGAGGCGATGCGCCGCCGCGTGGGGGCGATCGGGGTGCTGGCGGGGGCGTCGGTCGACGACGGCGAGGCGTACCCGGGGTGGAAGCCGGATCTGGAATCCCCGCTGCTCGATGTCGTCAAGGCTGCGCACCGCCGCGCGTTCGACCGCGACCCCGGGGTCAAGGCGATTCACGCCGGACTGGAGTGCGGCATCATCGGGAAGAAGGTCCCCGGCATGGACATGATCTCGTTCGGCCCCCGCATCGAGTTCCCGCACTCGCCCGACGAGCGGGTGCACGTCGCGTCGGTGGGCCGGTTCTACCAGCTCCTCGAAGCCACCTTGACGGCACTGGCGTGAAGCGCCGAAACCGGCTGCGGTGTGTTCAGCCGGGGCTCAGTGAACCCGGAGGTTGCCGGGGGGCAGCGGCGGTGCGGCGGGGGGACGACGCGACGGCGCGATGTCGTCGGTCCCGCAGCCGTCGTCGCAGCCGTGGCAGGAGCCCTGCGCCTTCGAGGCCGGGGCGGCGCTGCCGACGATGGCGCGAAAGTGCCGAACCAAGGCGACCACCGCGTACGCGACGATGAGCGCGACGATCGGATCCTGCCAGGTCCAGGTCCAGGTCATGGTGAGTCACCCGTCATCGTCCGCCGCAACCCCCGCCGAAACCGGGTGGCGCGCCGTTCGAGTGCGGCCGGCCTTTCATCGCCGTTCCCCCGCCGAGACCGGGGCCCCGCCGGTCAGACGCCCCAGCCCAAGGCCGAGCCGGCCTGATACACCACCAGCGACGCGACGTAGGCGAGAACCGACATGTAGCCGAACATGAAGATCGGCCAGTACCAGCCCCCCGCCTCCCGCCGCACGACCACGATGGTGCTCATGCACTGGCATGCCAGCACGAAGAACACCATCAACGAGACGCCGGCGAGCGGCGTCATCAGCGGCGACCCGTCGGCGTGGGTCGCGTTCTGCAGCGACTCCCGCAGGCTCACGCTCTCCTCGTCCGCCTCCTCGATGCCGAACACGATGCCCAGGGTCGACACGAAGACCTCGCGGGCCGCGAAGGCCCCGATGATGCCGACCCCGATGCGCCAGTCGAAGCCGAGCGGCTCGATCGTCGGCTCGATGACCTGGCCCAGCCGGCCCCCGAGGCTGTAGCGGAGCTGCTCGCCCGCCTGCTGCCCGGCCAGCTCGGCGAGTTGCTCCTCCTGCGCCGCGGCGTCGGTCGTCGCGGCGAGCACGTCCACCCGCGCTTCGTCGTACCGCGCGTCGATCTCGCTGCTGTGCGGGTACGAGAGCAGCGCCCACAGGATGACCGTCATCGTCAGGATGACGGTGCCCGCGTCCTCGAGGAACTTGCGCGTCCGCCGCCAGGCGACGAGGAAGATGTTGCTCCAGACCGGCACCCGGTACGGAGGCAGCTCGAGGAGCAGCGGGAGGCGGGGGCCGCGGAGCACGGTTCGGCGCAGCACCGCCGCCGCGCCGAGGGTGGCGCACACCGAGAGCGCGTACATCGAGAACAGCACCACCGCTCCCGCGCTCACGATGCCGAAGACGCGGGGAGCGCCCGCGAACACCACCGCGGTCACGATGGCGTAGACCGGCAGGCGGGCGCTGCACGAGATCATCGGCAGCGTCAGCATGGTGATGAGCCGGTCGCGGCGGCCCTCGATGGTGCGGGTGGCCATGACCGCGGGAATGGCGCAGGCGAAGCCCGACAGCATCGGCACGAACGCCTTGCCGTGCAGGCCCACCCGTCCCATCAGCCGGTCGATGACGTACGCCACCCGGGCGAGATAGCCCGAGGCCTCGAGCAGGGCGATGAAGAAGGACAGCATCGCGATCTGCGGCACGAAGACCACGACGTTGCCGACCCCGGCGATGACGCCGTCGGCCATCAGGTCGGCCAGGTTGCCCTCCGGCATCACCGCCCTCACCCCGCCCTGCAACGACGCCGTCGCCGTCTCGATGGCCCCCATGAACGGCTCGGACCACGTGAACAGGGCCTCGAAGACCACCGCCATGACCACCGCGAAGACGGCCATGCCGTAGACCCGGTGGGTCAGCACGTCGTCGATCTTCTTCGTCCAGGTGCGGGTGTCCTTGTGCCGGATGGTCCTGACGTCGCGGGCCACCGCCTCGGTCCAGCGGTAGCGGGCGGCGATGATCTCCTCGTCGAGCCGCCGCTCGGCGGCGGCGGCGTTCCGGCGGAGCGCGTGGACCTTCTGCAGGACCGGGGCGGGGAGGCCGCTCGCAGCGCCGTCGTCGGTGTCGAGCGACAGCAGCGACCACAGCGCCCAGGCCCGGCGGACCGCCGGGGTGCTCCCGAAGTCGGCGTCGGCCAGCGCCCGGGTCACCGTCGACACGTCGCGCTCGGCCTCCGGCGGCAGGCCCGTCCAGGCCTCGTCGGGGCGAGGCGCCAGCGCCACCGCGTCGCCGATCGCGCTACGGAGAGCGTCGAACCCGAGGCCCTTCGAGGCGACGGTGGGGACCACCCTGGCGCCCAGCCAGCCGGCCAGCCGCTCGGCGTCGAAGTCGGCCCCCGCCGCCTCCGCCTCGTCCATCATGTTGAGGGCCACGATGACCGGGATGCCCGTCTCGGCGATCTGCAGCACGAGGTACAGCGCCCGCTCGATGACGCCGGCGTCGACCACCACCACCACCGCGTCCGGCGGGCCGTCGTGCCGGCCGAGCACCGCGTCCACCGCCACCTGCTCGTCCGGCGAGTTGGCGGTGAAGCTGTAGGTGCCGGGCAGGTCGACGATCTCGACGGGGGCGCCGTTCGGGAGGGTGACCCGGCGCGAGGCCCGGGTGACGGTGACTCCGGGATAGTTGCTGATGTGGGCCCGTGCCCCGGTCAGGGCGTTGAAGACGGTGGTCTTGCCCGAGTTGGCGTTCCCGGCCACCAGCACGCGGGGAACGCGGGCGCCCCCGTCGTCGCCGTCGTCGCGGTCGGCCCCTCTGGCCGACGGGTCGTGCCCCGGCAGGTGGGACGGCGCCTCGCCGGTCCCGGTCTCCACGAGGTCGGCGCGGCCGTCCGGCAGGAGCTGGATGTGGGCGGCGTCGGCCCGGCGCAACGAGAACAGGTAGCCGCGCAGCCGGACCTCGATGGGGTCACCCAGCGGCGCCCGGCCCACCGCCTCGATGGGGGTGCCGGGCAGCAGCCCCATCTCCATGAGCCGGCGCGCCACGCGCGGCTGGCCCCCGACCCGGTGGATGACCCCGGCGTCGCCGATGGGAAGCTGGTCGAGCGTGTGGAGGCCCTGGTGCACGGGAAGATGGCTCCTCGCGCCGGTGGTCCGGCGTCCACGGGCGGCGTCAAGTGAAACTGAGTCTCAATATGGAGGCACGAGTCTATCCCGAACCCGGGGGGCGGTCAAGGAAACCGCACGCCGGGAGCCGAGCCCGCGACCGCAAGCCGACCGCCGGAGGCTCCGCGGGGGTGGTCGGTCAGGGAACGGCAGCCGGTGAAGCGGAGCGGGCCCCGTCTGTGACACAATAGAACGTTTCCACTACCTTCGTGTTCGCGGTCTGTCAGGAGTCCTTTCGATGAACAACGCTCGTGTCACGGTGCCCCCCCCTCGGAACGAACCGGTGCTGAGCTACGCGCCCGGATCGCCGGAGAAGGCCGCCCTCAAGTCGCAGCTCGACGCGTTCGCGGCCGGATCGGTGGAGATTCCCCTGATCATCGGCGGCCGCGAGGTGACCACCGGCGACCTCGGTGCCTGCGTCCTGCCGCACGACCACCGCAAGCAGGTGGCCACCTATCACCGCGGCGACGCCGACACCGTGAACCAGGCGATCGCGGCGGCGGCGGCGGCCCGCCCCGGGTGGAGCGAGATGTCGTGGGAGTCGCGCGCGGCCATCTTCCTCAAGGCGGCCGAGTTGCTCGCGGGGCGCTACCGGCCCATCGTGAACGCCGCCACCATGCTCAACCAGAGCAAGACGGTGTTCCAGGCCGAGATTGACGCGGCGTGCGAGCTCATCGACTTCTGGCGGTTCAACGTCTCGTACCTGCCAGACATCTACGGACAGCAGCCCGAGAGCGCGGCCGGCATCTGGAACTACGTCGAGTACCGCGCTCTCGAAGGGTTCATCCTCGCCGTTACCCCGTTCAACTTCACGTCCATCGCCGGCAACCTGCCGACGAGCCCGGCCCTGATGGGCAACACCGTGCTCTGGAAGCCGGCGTCCACCGCGGTCTTCTCCGCCTACTGGCTGATGAAGCTGCTCGAGGAGGCCGGCCTGCCTCCGGGGGTCATCAACCTCGTGCCGGGCTCGGGGGGGAAGATCGGCGCCCCCGCCATGGCCCACCCCGACCTCGGCGGCGTGCACTTCACCGGCAGCACCGAGGTGTTCCAGGACATGTGGCGGACCGTCGGCGGCAACATCGCCGGCTACCGCAGCTATCCGCGCATCGTCGGCGAGACCGGCGGCAAGGACTTCGTCTTCGCCCACGCCTCGGCCGACCCCGATGAGCTGACCGCCAACCTCATCCGGGGGGCCTACGAGTACCAGGGGCAGAAGTGCAGCGCGGCGAGCCGCGCCTACGTCCCCGAGAGCCTGTGGAACCGTTGCCGCGACGAGGTCGTCGCCGAGGTGGGGGCGATCCGCTACGGGGACGTGACCGACTTCACGAACTTCATGGGGGCGGTCATCGACAAGGCCTCGTACGACAAGCTGAAGAGCTACATCGACGCCGCGCGCAGCGACAGCGACGCCGACGTGATCTGCGGCGGCGTCTGCGACGACAGCACCGGGTACTTCATCGCGCCGACGATCATCCAGGCCCACGATGCGCGGTACACGACCATGGAGACCGAGCTGTTCGGTCCCGTGCTCACCGTCCACGTCTACAAGGACAGCGACTACGAGCAGACCCTCGATCTGTGCGACCGGACGTCGCCCTACGCCCTGACCGGGGCCATCTTCGGGCGCGACCGGCAGGCCATCGGCGTCGCCCACGACCGGCTGCGCCACGCCGCCGGCAACTTCTACATCAACGACAAGCCGACGGGCGCGGTGGTGGGGCAGCAGCCCTTCGGCGGCTCGCGCGCCTCGGGCACCAACGACAAGGCGGGCAGCTCGCAGAACCTGCTGCGCTGGGTCAGCACCCGCACCACGAAGGAGACCTTCGTGCCGGTGCGCGACTACCGCTACCCGCACATGCAGGAGCGGTGAGGGCCTCGGCCGGGGGTGACACGGAAGGACGGGGAAGAACTGCCCGGGTCGTTCAGGCGGCCGCCTGAACGACCCGGGACCGCGCATCGTCGCGCGCGACCGCCCGACGGGGCGGCCGCCGATCAGAATCCGAAGGTCTTGCCGACCTCGATGCGGTCCGGCGTCACCGCGAAGTCGATGTGGGGACTCGCGGGGACGTCCGACCACACCGACACGAGCAGGGCGCCGGCGACGGCCGATCCGATACCCGTGTAGACCAACGGCTTGTACCGTTCCTCCTCGCGGGTGCAGGAGCCGCCGGCGCACGTTTCCGTCCTCTTGACGGCCGTCGTCAGCACGGCGCCGGCGGCGATCATGACCATCCCGCTCCAGGTCCGGCCTCTCGAGCGCCGGTTGCCCGGGGCTCCCGACTGCAGCGCCATCCCGCCGGCGACGCGCTCAGCCGACGGGAGGATGACCTCCTCCGTCGGCTGAGCCAACCCTGCGACCGGCGTCGCCAGTGCGACGGCGATTGCGAGCACGAGTAGTCTCTTCAACACGCCCTCGGCGCCGCTATTCGCCGGCGACCGCGTACTTCGTGAACGCGCCGCCCGCGAAGCGCAGCGAGTTGGGCCCCTCGGCCGCGAACACGTTGCCGTCCACGTCCACCGCGACGCCCTCGCCGGCCGCCCCCTGGTACGGCCGCGTGTCCGCTTCGAACGGCGGGATGAAGCCGACGATGCGGTCCTCGTGCAAGGGCGAGATGCGCACGCCGCCCACCCAGTTCGGATGGCTGAGCATGCTCGACTCGGAGTCGATGGAGTACAGCATCTCGTCGGAGGTGATGTAGATGCCGCTGGTGCGCCCGTGCGAGTAGAGCGAGTCGAGGTAGTTGCCTTCCTGGTCGAAGATCTCGATGCGGTGGTTGCCGCGATCCGCGACCAGGACCCGCCCCGCTGCGTCGATCTCGATCCCGTGGGGTGTCCTGAACTCGCCGTGCAGGGTACCGACCCGCCCCCACGCCTTGATGAACGTGCCGTCGGCGGCGAACTTCACGATGCGGCTGGCGACGCCCGCCTCGCGTCCCTCCTCTATCGCCTGGTTGGTGGTCAGGCCCTGGGCGCTGTGGCCGTCCGCGACGAAGATGCTGCCGTCCGGCGCGATGACCACGTCGCTGGGCTGGTTGAAGTGGTCGGGGCCGGACCCGGGCTGGCCCGCGGTGCCGAGGCTCATCAGCAGCTCGCCGTCGGGGCTGAACTTGTGGACCTGGTGCCCCTTGGTCCCCTCCTCGTTCCCCACGAAGTCGGTCACCCACACGTTGCCGTCGTCGTCCACGTGGATGCCGTGGGGCGTCACCATGATGCCCCCGCCGAAGTTCGCCAGCACTTCCCCGGTGTTGCGGTCCAGCTTGAAGATGGGGTCGACGGGGTTCGTGTCGCAGTTGATGCGCGCGCCCGAGCCGAACGAACCGGCGCCGCAGCGCTCGTAGCCCCAAACCTGGCCGTCGGTCGGATCGATGTCGATGCCGGCGGTCGAGCCCCACTCCCGCCCCTCGGGCAGGTCGCCCCATGGCGCGATGACGGTCGCGGTCGGGTTCGGCAGGCCCTCGCCGGTGATCATGTTGCCGACGGCTCCGCTCGTCTGCGACTCGGGGGCGGTCGCGCCCAGCACGAGGGCGACGCAGACGAATAGGGCGGCCATCAGATAGCGTGACGTTGACATGACGTTCTCTCCTTGACCCGCGTCGAGCGGGCTGGTGTCCGGGTTCCGCTTTGCCGCCCTGCACTGGACGGCGGCGGAATGATAGCCTGAAACTGGGCTTTACCCGAAGCCCCTTCCCGACTCGCGCCGACCGTGAGGGCGGGACGAACCGGCCGTGCAAGGGCCCCGGCGTCGTCGAGTGCCGATGGGATCGTTCGAGTCCGGGTCCACGATCCGGCCGCGTGCTGTGGCCCCGCCGCAGAAAAGAGAGGTCGTCCGTGCGTGAAAGGATCGGTCGATTCGGATGCATCACCGCGTTGGGCCTGTTGCCGATTGGCGCGTCGCACCTCGGCGGCGACGCCGTCGCCCTGGCGCAGCGGGGAGAGGCGCCGGGGGACGCGGTGGCGGCGGGAGAGCTCGTCGTCGAGCCGCCGACGCTGATCAACCTCGGCTTCGAGTGGCTCATCGAGGGCGACGACAACCGGAACGCCGCGGTGGAGGTGTCGTACCGCCGGCAGGGCGAGACCGCATGGTCGCCGGCCCTTCCGCTCCTGCGCCTCCAGGGCGAGCGGATCTCGGTGGGCAACCAGTTCGACGTCGTCGTGCCGAACATGTTCGCCGGGAGCATCCTCGACCTCGAGCCCGACACCGCCTACGAGGCGCGGTTCGTGATGACCGATCCCGACGGCGTGATCGGCGAGGCCGACCGAACCGCGGCCGTGCGGACGCGGGCCGAGCCGGTGCCGTACGCGGAGGGCAGGGTGTTCCACGTCTATCCGCACGGCTTCGAGGGCGCGAAGATCGAGCCGTCGTTCGAGGGGTTGATATGCGCGTACAACTCCTCGTGCGGCGGCGGGGACTTCGCCACCGCGGGGCGTCCCCGGGTGCGCGCCGGCGACACCCTGCTCGTGCACGCCGGCCTCTACCGGTACAACCACCTCGAGTACGGCGGGGCCAACCGCGCCTTTCCGTTCGAGGGCACGTACTACCTGACGGCCGACGGCACCCCCGAGCGGCCGATCGCCATCAAGGCCGCCGGCGACGGCGAGGTGATCTTCGACGGCAACGGCAACTTCGCCCTCTTCAACGTCATGGCGGCCGACTACACGTATTTCGAGGGCATCACGTTCCGCAACACCGAGTTCGCCATCTGGGCCGGCCAGCAGTCCATCGCGGGGGCGAAGGGGCTCACCGTCAAGCACAGCCGCTTCGAGGACGTCGGCGTCGGCGTCTTCACGAACTACTCGGGGTCGAGCAACTTCTACATCGCCGACAACCGGTTCCACGGCCGGAACGACCCCGAGCGCATGATCGGCTGGACCGACGCGCCCCTGTGGGGGCGGTTCGACGGCGTCGACGGCGAGGTCCATCCCCCCGTCATGGCGTCCTACGTGGCCGTGAAGCTCTACGGCCCCGGCCACGTCGTGGCCTACAACTACATCGCCGACTTCCACGACGGCATCAACGTGGAGACCTACGGGAACCCCGACGGCAGCGTCGCGTCCGGGCCGGGCCCGAAGTACCCGCCGCGCGAGTACCGGGACCGGCGCCCCGTCGCGATCGACTTCTACAACAACTACATCACGAACTCCCACGACAACCCGATCGAGACCGACGGCAGCCTGCACAACGTGCGCGTGCTCCGGAACCTGTTCATCAACCACCCGTCGCACGCGTTCTGCAGCCAGCCGGTGCTCGGCGGGCCCGTCTACTGGATCCGGAACATCGGCTACAACCTCCCGGGCGGGTCGAGCCGCTTCTTCGGCGCCGCCGGCGTCGTGTTCTACAACAACACCATCCTGTCCGAGACCACCGGGACCCTGTCGAACACGCACTGGCGCAACAACCTGATTCTCGGGCAGAACGCGCCGTCCGACTTCCGGGGGCAGCGGCCGAACCTGTTCGGGGTCACGACGTTCACCAACTACACGTCGTCGGACCACAACGGCTTCGGCCCCGCGCCGGACACCGCGATGCCGTTTCGATGGGAGAGTCCGCCGTTCGACGTGGCCGCCGATTTCCGGGCCCCGAATCACGTCCCGGCGCTCGAGCTGCGCGAGTTCGCGACGCTCGCGGAATACAGTGAGGCGACCGGGCAGGACCGGAACAGCGTTCAGGTGGGATACGACGTGTTCGTGAACGTGCCCGCGCTCGACGCCCGGGACGTCGGCACGCTCCAGGCCGTCTACGACGCGGACGACCTCGACTTTCGCCTGAGGGCCGGCTCGGCCGCCGTCGACCGCGGGATGGTGCTGCCGACGGTGACGGACGGCTTCACCGGCACCGCGCCCGACCTCGGAGCGCTGGAAGTCGGACGCCCCGCGCCGCACTACGGGCCGCGCGACCCGGAATCGGCGCCGTAGACGGCGCCGAGCAGAGGTCATGGCGCGACCTTGCGGCCGCGCCCCGAGTGGGTGCGCGAAGCTCCCGCCGCGATTGGCGGGCTGGTCGACCTCGAAAGCGCCCGGCGGTGCTGCGTATCCACCGCGGGCCGCCGGGCCGTCCGACTACGGCGCCGGCACGAATCCGGAACGGTCGACCCACTCGCCGAGCCGCATGACCCGGTCGATGGCCAGGGTGTTCCGGATGTCGGCCAGCGGGTCTGCGTTCAGCACCACGAGGTCGGCGACCTTGCCGGCTTCGAGGGTGCCGTAGTCGGCCTCGCCCACCGGGGGCATCTGGGCGGCGCCGGTGGCGGTTGCCGCGACGATGGCGTCCATCGGGGTCAGCCCGGCCTCGACGTACATCTCCATCTCGTGGTGCATGCCCCAGCCGAACGGCACGTTCGGGGTGCCGGCGTCGTTGCCCATCGCGACCGCCACTCCGGCGTCGTGCATGGTCTTCACGAAGCCCAGAAGCTGGTCGAACGCGGCCTTGCGCTCCCCGAAGCCCGGGTCGTCGACGATCTCCGCCCTGACTGCCGGGTCGTCCAACCGGGCCAGCGCATCCGGGTTGAACATCTCGAACGCGGCGCGCAGCTCGGGGCCGTCGAGCAGCTCCGGACGCTCGGCGAAGTGCCAGCGGTTCTGGACGATGGACAGGGTCGGGGTGAAGTAGACGTCGTTGTCGAGGCACATCCGGATGAACTCGGCCGAGGGCTCGGGATCGTCCACCGGGACGCCCGAGCCGGGGCCGAAGGTCAGCACGGTGCTGTGCAGGAAGTCCCACAGGCCGGCCTCGACGAGCTGGCGGCCGTCGGCCTCGTCGTCGATGTGGGCGACGGGGATGGCGCCGTTCGCCACCGCCTCGTCGATGATCGCCGCGCGTATCTCCGGCGGGATCTTCAGGCCCGGCTCGGCGACCTCGTTCACCCACATCTTGATGAAGTGCACGCCGAGCGCGATCTGGTCGCGCACCAGCGCCCGCGCCTCTTCCTCGGTGGTGGGGGCGTTCCGGCCGGCCGCGTTGAAGCCGCCGGGGTAGGAGAATCCCATCCCCGCCGTGTAGGTCCGGGGGGCGTCGGCGCGGCCGGCGGCCCCGAGCAGGTAGGCGACCCGCTCCGGCGTGTCGCTGCCGGTGCTCCGCGCGGTGGTCACCCCGTAGTGGAGCTGCGACCGGAACTGGCGCTCGATCTCCTCCGGCCCCTCCCGGTAGTGCACGTGCAGGTTCACGAGGCCGGGGATGATGGTCTTGCCGCTCAGGTCGAGGGTTTCCGCGCCGTCGGGCACCGGCGTGGCGTCGCGCGCGCCGGCGCTCTCGATCCGGCGGTCGCGGACGACGACCACCGAGTCGGCCACCGGCGGCGCGCCGGTCGCGTCGATCAGTTGCGCCCCGACGAGGGCGACCGCGCCCGCCCCCTCGGGGGGTGTGGCTTCGCCGCAACCGGTGAGGGCCAGGGCCAGTCCCGCCGCCAGCAGATGAAGTCGTTTCATCGGTAGCCTCTCATCCCTAGCCCGCCCATCGTCGCCTTCGGCTCCGCTGGGCGCCCAACCAACCCTCCAGGGAGTCTGCGCCTCCTCTGGAGGCGGCGCCGTCCTACGGCGCAGACTCCTGGTGTCACGTAACCGTGGTTCGCGGAACAGATTCCACGCGACAGGTCCCCAGCTTTGCAGGCATTTGCCGCGATCCAGGCCTTTCGCGAACTTCAACCCGGGGACACCAGGTCATCTTCACCGACCCGCGCAGGTCGTGCCGGGTGTGTCCGCCGGAATCAGTCCCGCTCCAACCGCCGCGCCCCCGCGAGGATGTTCTCGAGCCCCCGGTTCCCCTCGTGGCACGCGTACTCGTATACCGGAAGCTCGGAGCGCCGCAAAGGAATGGCCGCGGTGAAGTCGCGGGTGAAGACGGCGGGATCGCGCACGGTGTACTCGTAGCGCAGCGTGTCGCCGTTCACCCGCGTGAACCGCTCGGTCAGGTGCAGCGTCGCGCCGGTCCCCACCGCGCTCGTGATGGCGGGGAGGAAGCTCCCCGTCCTGTCGGTGAAGTTGGTGGTCTCGACCACCAGGGTGTCGCCTTCCCAGCGTCCCCGCGCGTCGCCCATCCACTGGCGGATCGCGCCGGGCAGGTGCGGCCGCCCGTCGAGGGGCACGAAGCGCGCGTCGTGCACCATCTCGTTGTAGATGACCACGTGGGCGGGCGTCTGGAACACCTGGATGTTGTTGTTGTAGGCGGCGGGAATCAGCGGCGGGCCGCTGTTGAACCCCAGCAGGCACCGCTCGCCGAGCCCGCGGTCCTCCGGGCCGTCGGCCCCGATGCCGCCGGCCCGGTAGCGGACGGGGCGGGACCCCGGCAGGTCCTCGCCCGCCGACCCGATCTGCTCGATGGCCCCCGGGCGGCGCGCGGGCATCCGCCCGTCCGGCGGATCGACGATCAGCGACGTGCGCCGGTCCTCGACGAGGGTGTTCCCGCGGTCGTACCAGAACTCGTTGTAGGGCACCACGCCGCCCTCCGACTCCGGCGGATAGAGCGCCCCGCCCTTCTCCGGATCGACGAGGTCTCGGTTCTGGCGGCGGTTCTCGAGCGTCTGGTACTCGGCCGCCTCCTCCTCGGTGAGGACGGCCTTCCCGGCAAGCTCGGCCGGCCGTTCCAGCGGCGTGATGGTGCGGAAGTCCCACACCCCCTGCAGGTCCGGATGGCCCCACGGGGTACGCGGGCCGCCGGCCGGCTGGGCGGCCGCCGTCGACGCCGCGCACCACACCGCCGTGGCTGCCGCCAGGACCCGAAGCGCCGCCGGCCGCCAGCGTGTTCGAACGAGACGCGGCGTATCAGCGCGCTTCATGCGTGTGCTCCGTCCTTATTCTCCTGAACACTGGCCCGTTCTCCTGAACACTGGCCCGATTCTAGTATGCGGAGCGGCTCCCGGCCGAATCTGACGCGCTCGCGGGGGAGCGAGAGGAACGCTGCTTCCCGGGTGTCACCGCGTTCCGTCAGGGTACGGCGGCATCTCGGGCTCGAGCTCTACGTGGACGGCGTCGGCGACGCGGTTGATGTAGTTGAAGAAGGCGACGACCTGTATCGCGAGGTGGATGGCGCGGTCCCCGAGGCCGGCCGCGCGCAGGGGCTGCAGGTCGGCCTCGGTCATCGCCGCCGGCTCCCGCGTGAGCTTCTCGGCGTAGGCGCAGAGCGCCGCGTCGACCGGCTCGAGGGGGGCGCTTCGCCAGTCGGCGAGCACCGCGTCGGCCAGCCCCGTGTCGCCGCCCTCCCGTGCGATCTCGGCCCGGAGATCGTCCGCGTGCTGCAGCATTCAATAGTGACAGTCGTTGGCGCGGCTCACCACCGTGGCCAGCATTTCGCGCTGCACCAGCGACAGGTCGCCAGGGGCCTTCATGACGGCCACGTAGAGCCCCACCGAGGCGTCCAGCACCGCCGGCTGCAGGCTCATGGTTCGCAGAATGCCGAACACGCGCCCGGCGCGCTTCACCGCGACCCGGTAGCTCTCGGCGAGACGGCCGGACGCCTCCTCGGGGCTGACGGTCCCAATCCATGGCATGGCGCCGATGTTATCGCGGCCGAAGGCTTCGCTGGGCACGTACGACCATGAGCGGGGCTTGCTCGAACATGGCTGTACGGAGCTTGCGATCGCCGGCGCAAAATGCCGTGGCCGTCGACTTGTGCCTCCAATCCACAAGGACCCGTTCGACCGCACTCTGGCCGCACAGGCGCGGGTGAGGGCATCACGCTCCCGACCGCGGATGAAGTGGTCGCGCGCTATCCGGGTCCGATTCGGGCGATCTGACGCAACCGAGCCGTTCGGCCGCGTTCCGACCAGAGCCGGTGGCCAGCCGCCGGACGCTCTCGCCGCGACCGTCTGCACTCGCATTGGCTGGTCTCATGGGTCGTCGAAGTGCGGACCTGCCGCGCGGTGGCCACGCTACAATCCCGGACATGACCAAGTCGGAGCGCGGGGGCCGGCGGCGGCATCGTCTCGGCGATCTTCGACAGGACCTGCGCCTCGCCGGCCGCGCCCTCGCGCGCAAGCCGGGGTGGACCGCGGCCGGCGTGCTCACGCTGGCCATCGGGGTGGCCGGCTCGACCCTCGTCGCCGGCCTGCTCGACCAGGCGTTCGTGCGGCCGCTGGGCTTCGCGGCCGGCGACGAGCTGGTCACGCTGTACGTGACGAGCGGCCCCGACTACTCGACGATGTCGTACCCCGAGTACGCCGAGCTCCGGGCCGCGCTCGAGGGCAGCGTCGACCTCGCGGCATTTTGCCGGGTCTTCATGACGGTGGGCGGGGGGGCGTTTCCCGAGCGCCACGAGGGCGAGATGGTGTCGGGCACGTTCTTCTCGGCCCTCGGGGTCCCGCCGGCGCTCGGGCGGCTCATCGGCCCCGCCGACAACGTCGTCCCCGGCGGCCACCGCGTCGTCGTGCTGTCGGACTTCCTGTGGCGCAGCCAGTTCGCGGCCGACCCCGGGATCGTGGGCAGGACGGTGCGCCTGAACGAGGCGGTCTACGACGTCGTCGGGGTGACGCCCCCGGGCTTCCGAGGCGCGGTCTGGCCGTCGTTCGAGAGCGCGTTCTGGATTCCGGCGGCGATGGCCGACGAGTACTTCGGGGGCCGCGACGTCGTGAACGGCCGTTTGCCGGCGTTCCAGACCCTCGGCCGCCTCGCCGCCGGCGCCTCCCTGGCCGGCGTGCAGGCGCGAATCGACCCCGTCGACGAGGTCCTCGCCCGAGACCGTGTCGGGGTCTACTACCGGGAGGCGGCGGCGCCCTGGCGCGCGCGCGCCCTGCCCGGGAGCTACCTGCGGCTGTGGCCGGAGTTCCGCGACGAGGTCGCCGCGTTCCTGGCGGTTCTCGGCCTCATGGCGACGGCGGCGCTCGCCGTGGCGTGCGCGAACCTGGCCACGCTGCTGTTGGCCCGGTCGACGGAGTGGCGGCACGAGCTGGCCATTCGCCGGGCCCTCGGCGCGGCGCGGGCCGACCTCGTGCGGCGGCTCGGGGTGGAGGTCGCCCTGCTCGTCGGGGCCGGCGGCCTCGGCGCGACCGCCCTCGTCGTCTGGTCGAGCGCGCTCGCGCCGCTGCTGCCCCTGACCGTGCCCTACCAGCTCGACCTGGTGCCGGACCGCCGCCTGCTGGGCATCGGCGTGGCTCTCACCGCGGTGACCGGCTTCGCGTTCGCGATGCCCGCGGTGTGGCGGGTGCTCCGCGACCTGCCCGAAGCCTCGTCGCTGTCCCGCGGCCACAGCGCGGCGCGCCGGTCCACCGCGATGAGCGGGCTCGTCGTCGCCCAGGTGGCCCTCTCGACGGTGCTCGTCGTCGGGTGCGGCCTCCTGTTGCGGAGCGCCTGGAACACGCAGCGCATCGACCAGGGCTTCGACGCGTCCTACGGTGCGAGCCTGCGCATGTCGTTTCCCCAGGCGTGGGAAGACGATCCGGGTTTGGCCGGCGCCGCGGTGAACCGGCTCCTCGACGACCTGATGGCCGAGGGCTTCGTCACCGCCGCGAGCGCCTCGACCCGCCGCCCGGGGTCGGTTCCCGGGCGCTTCGAGGTGCGGTTGGCCGATTCGGCCCGCGTGGAACCCGAGACGCCGGTGGAGGCGCAGCTCAACGCGGTCACCGGTGGCTACTTCGAGGCCTTCGGCATCCCGGTGCGGGCGGGACGCGTGCTCGGCCGCGCGGACGCGGCGGCGGATGCGCCGGTGGCGGTGATCGGCCAGACGCTGGCCGCCGACCACTTCCCCCGCCGCAGTGCGGTGGGAGAGACGCTGCGCCTGCAGGGAGAGGAGCGACCCCGCCGCATCGTCGGCGTCGTGGGCGACGTCGTGGGTCTCGACGTCCGTCTCCCCCCGCGGCCGATGGTGTACGTGCCGTACGTCGACCCGCAGGACAGCGCGTACGTGACGATCCGCACGCGAAGCGGCGCGGCGGGCGGGCCGGCCGCGCTGCGCCGGCGGGCCGGGGGGCTCGATCCCGCGGTCGCCCTCTCGGAGGCCGCGACGTTGACCGAGCTGCGGCGCGCCGCGACCCGGGAGTCGCGGGTGCACGCGGGCCTCGCCGCGACCGCGGCGGGGCTCGCCCTGAGCCTGGCCCTGGTGGGTCTCTACGGCCTGATGGGCTACGTGGTGCGCCAGCGCGAGCGGGAGATCGGCATCCGCATCGCGCTGGGTGCGACCCTGGGCCACGTCTACGGCCTCGTGGTGGGGCGCGGCTTCCGGCTCACCGCGCTCGGCCTCGCCCTCGGCCTCGCCGCGAGCGCCGGCGCCGGCCGGCTGCTGTCGCGGCTGCTCTACGGCGTGGGGCCGGGAGACGTGACGACGCTCGCGGTGGTGCCCGCCCTCTTCCTCGCGGCGGCGTTCCTCGCGTGCCGGGGACCCGCCCGGTACGCCACGCGCGTCGACCCCACCGAGGTCCTGCGGGCCGAGTAGAGGCGCCGGGAGAGCGTGCGCCCGGTGCTGTCATCCCTCGTCATCACCGGGGACGCGCAAGCGGATCGCCGGGGTGCGCGTGGTCCCGGTCGAGCACCGCGAGCTGCCGGTGCCGATGGAGGTGACCGGCTTCGTCACCCCGGACACGACGCGGGTGATGCGGCTGCGCGCGCTCGCCGAGGGCGTCATCGCCCGGGTCGACGTGAAGCTGGGCGACCGCGTTTGGCGGTGCTCAACGGGGTGGTGATGCTGTCGCACGTTCGCGACCTGGAGGCGGAGGGGCTGCCGGTGAGGAGGCGGTGCGGCAGGGGGGCCGAGCGCCGCATGCGTCCGGTCCTCACTCCCGCGGTCGCCCGCCCCGCGGGCGTCGCGAGGCCGCCCGCGCCGAGGTCGGCGCGCCGTGCCGTGCGGCTATGGACCCTGCAAGGCGCGGCCCGTATAGTGGTCATCGTCGCGCCCCATGGTCGCCGACCGCGCTGCGACGCCGGCCCGGCGGTTCGTGCCGCCACAAGGAGGTACCGATGTACACCGGATTCCGCCGTGGATGCCGTTTCCTCGCGGCCGTCGCCCTGGTGGCTGCCGTCCTCATTGCCGGCCCCGTCCCGGCCGCCGCGCAGGACCGCGACTTCGCGCCGGTGACCGACGCGATGCTCCAGGACCCCGATCCGGCCGACTGGCTGAACTGGCGCCGCACCCTCGACGGGTGGGGCTACAGCCCCCTGGAACAGATCGACCGCGGCAACGTCCACCGGCTGCAGCTCGCGTGGGCGTGGTCGATGCCGTCCGGCGTCAACCAGCCGACGCCGCTCGTGCACGACGGCGTGATGTTCCTCCCGGGCCCCGCCAACGTCGTGCAGGCGGTCGACGCCGCGACCGGGGACCGCATCTGGGAGTACCGGCGCGACCTGAGCGCGATGGTCGAGACGGTGCTGAGTCCGCGCAGCCGGTCGATCGCGATTTACGGCGACAAGGTCTACCTGAACGCGGCCGACGCCCACGTCGTCGCGCTCGACGCGCGCACCGGCGACGTGGCGTGGGACCACGAGGTCGCCGACAACGCCCTCGGCTACCGCTACACGAGCGGCCCCATCGTCGCCAACGGGCGGGTCGTGGCCGGCATGACCGGCTGCGAGCGCTTCAAGGAGGACGTCTGCTTCATCTCCGCCCACGACGCCGAGACGGGGGAGGAGCTGTGGCGCACGTCGACCATCGCGCGCCCCGGCGAGCCGGGCGGCGACACCTGGGGCGACCTGCCGCTACTGTACCGCGCCGGCGCCGACTCGTGGATTCCCGGCAGCTTCGACCCGGAGAGCAACCTGACGTTCTGGTCGACGTCGCAGGCGAAGCCGTGGGCCAGCCTCACCCGCGGGACGGACGGCGACGCCCTCTACAGCAACAGCGTGCTCGCGCTCGACGCCGACACCGGCGAGCTGTCTTGGTACTTCCAGTTCACGCCGGCCGAGACGCACGACCTCGACGACGTGTTCGAGAGCGTGCTCATCGACCACGACGGGCGTCGGTCGCTGTTCAAGATGGGCAAGCACGGCATCCTGTGGGAGCTCGACCGCGACACCGGCGCGTTCGTGGCCGCCCACGACCTCGGCTACCAGAACGTCCTCGACGTCGATCCCGAGACCGGCAGGTCGATCTACCGTCCGGAGATGCTCCCGGTGAAGGACGTCGAGCTCGCGTTCTGTCCCGACTTCGGCGGCATCCGGAACTGGCGCGCGTCGGCCTACCATCCGGAGACGCAGGCGCTCTACATCCCCATCCATCCGACCTGCGTCAGCGGCGTCTTCACCGAGATCGAGAAGGTGCCGGGCGCGAGCTACTACCGGAACACGGGGTGGCTGACGCGGGGCAGCACCGTCCATCCCGACAGCGAGCCCTACCGGGGCCACCTCATCGCGATGGAGATCGCGACGGGGCGCATCCTGTGGCGCCACTCGATGATGACCCGCCCCGGCGCCGCCGCCCTGACGACGGCGGGCGGCCTCGTGGTCAGCGCCGACAGCGACCGCAGCCTCGCCGTTCACGATGTCGAGAACGGGGACGTCCTGTTCCGCACGCGTTTGCCCGGCTCGGTGTCGGGTTTCCCGATCACCTACGCGGTCGGTGGCCGGCAGTACCTCGCGGTGCCCGTCGGCGGGGATCGGACCAACGCGATGTACGTCTTCGCGCTGCCACCGGAGGCACCGGCCGATTGAGCGGACCGGTCGCGGGCCAGGTTGCCCAATCGAGCGTCGATTCGCGACCACTTGGCTCGTCCGCCCGTCGATATGGCTCCGCGGCAGTCGCGCGGGTTGCGGTGACGCCGGGCGGTGGCGCTGGGTGCCGTTCCCGGAAGTCCACGCACCCTCCGCACGCGTGGTCGGGCGGCTGCCTCGGCGGCCCGCCGGCACCCTTCGGGCGCGCCGCGACGCCGGGTGTCACCACGGGTTCCGGGACACGGCGGATCGGTCCCGTCCGAGCGCCCGCATCCGCGATAGACTGTCGGGGAGGGGCCGGGGGGCGCTCCGGGAAGCGCGCGCGGCGCCCGCCGTCCTGATTGGAGGCAACGATGTCGGGCAGAACAACGACGATGATGCTGCGGAGACTCTGCTGCGGGCTGCTCGCCCTGGCGTTTGCGGCGACGGTCGCCGTCGCGCAGTCGAGCCAGGACATTCCGCGCCGCCCCGACGGCCGGCCGGACCTGTCCGGCACCTATGACATCGCCACCCTGACCCCGCTGCAGCGCCCGGTCGAGTACGGCGAGAAGCTGACTCTGACCGAGGAGGAGGCGGCGGCCCTCGCGGCCGGCGGCCAGTCCCTAGAGCGCATCTTCAACATCCCCGACGAGCGGAACGTCGAGGCCGAGGCGCCGCGCGAGGCGCCCCCGGTGGGCGGCGACGGGTCGACCGGGGCGGCGGGCAACGTGGGTGGCTACAACTCGTTCTGGATGGACCGGGGCGCCGCGGGGTTCCAGATCGACGGCGAGTGGCGCACCTCCATCATCACCGACCCGCCCAACGGCCGGCAGCCCCCGATGACCGCCGAGGCGCAGGCCGCGCGCGCCGTCTTCATCGCCGCCTTCGGGCGGCCGAACACGGGGACGGCGTGGTGGCTCGAGGACGACCTGGAGGCGCCGGGCCCCTACGACAACCCCGAGCAGCGCCCCCTCGCCGAGCGGTGCCTGCTCGGGTTCGGCTCGACGGCGGGGCCGCCGATGCTGCCGGTGCTCTACAACAACCTGAAGCGCATCGTGCAGACCGACGACACCGTTCTCATCCTCATCGAGATGGTGCACGACGCGCGCATCGTACGGATGAACCAGGAGCACGCCCCGCCCGAGATCCGGAGCTGGCTCGGCGACTCGGTCGGCCGCTGGGAGGGGGACACCCTCGTCGTCGACACCACCAACTTCACCGACCGCCCCGCCCTCGGCGGCGCGTCGCGAAACCTGCACGTGGTCGAGCGGTTCAGCCGCATCGACGCCGACACTCTGCTGTACCAGTTCACGGTCGACGACCCCACGGTGTGGACGGCGCCCTGGAGCGGCGAGTACGTGTGGCCCGCGAGCGGCGACCGCGTCTACGAGTACGCCTGCCACGAGGCGAACTACTCGTTCGGCGGCATCCTGCGGGGCGCGAGGATTCTTGAGGATGACGCGCGAGCGGCTGCGCGCTAGCGCGACCGCGTCGCACTAGCGCGTTGGGAGTTTCGCTGGCGCGAACTCCTGCGCTCGGGTACACGGCTCTCATCGCGGGGGCGGCAGGGAGGCGGTCGAAGCCGCAGGCGAGGACTGGCGCTGGAGTGACATTCGACGGGTACGCGACCGAGGGGTTCTACGACGAGCTGTTCAACGCGGACGGCACGCCCCGGCCCGCGGCGCGCCCGCTCGTCGAACGCATCGAGGGCCTCGCCGACGGGGAGCTGCTGCGCAGCCAGCAGGCGGCCACGCGCGCCCTCCTGCGGATGGGCATCACCTTCAACGTCTACCACGACGGGCACGGCACCGAGCGCATCTTTCCCTTCGACGTCATTCCCCGCATCGTCCCCCGGGGCGCGTGGCACGAGATCGAGCGCGGCCTGCAGCAGCGCATCACCGCCCTGAACCACTTCATCGACGACGTCTATCACGACCGCCGCATCGTGGCCGACGGGGTGGTGCCGGCCGACGTGGTGGAGAGCTCGCAGGGGTACCGCCGCGAGTGCATGGGTCTCGACCCGCCGGGCGGCGTCTGGTGCCACATTACCGGCACCGACCTCGTCCGAGACGCCGACGGCACCGTCTACGTGCTCGAGGACAACCTGCGCTGCCCGTCCGGCGTCTCCTACGTGCTGGAGAACCGGGCGGTCATGAAGCAGACCTTCTCGAAGATCTTCGAGGGCCTCCCGGTGCGGCCGGTCAGCGACTACCCGAGCCGGCTTCTGCGCACCCTCGAAGGCGTGGCCCCGCGGGGCGCGGGGCGCCCGAGCGTCGCGGTGCTGACCCCGGGGGTGCACAACGCCGCGTACTTCGAGCACTCGTTCCTCGCGCAGCAGATGGGGGTCGAGCTGGTCGAGGGGCGCGACCTCGTGGTGAACGACGGGGCCCTGTTCATGCGCACGACCCGCGGGCTGGAGCAGGTCGACGTGCTCTACCGGCGCATCGACGACGACTTTCTCGACCCCGACTGCTTTCGGTCCGACTCGGTGCTCGGGGTCCCCGGCCTGATGAACGCCTACCGCCACGGGCGGCTCACGGTGGTGAACGCGCCGGGGACGGGAGTGGCCGACGACAAGGTGGTCTACGCCTACGTGCCCGCGATGATCCGCTACTACCTGGGCGAGGAAGCGATACTGCCCAACGTCCCCACCTGGCTGTGCTGGCGCGACCGGGACCGGGCCCACGTGCTCGACCACCTGGACGAGCTGGTAGTGAAGCCCGCCAACGAGTCGGGCGGCTACGGCATGCTGATTGGGCCGCGGTCGACGGCGGCCGAGCGATCCGAGTTCGCCGGCCGCATCGCTGCCGCCCCCCGCAACTACATCGCGCAGCCGACCCTGTCGCTGTCGCGGGTGCCGACCCTCGTCGACGACCGCTTCGAGGGCCGCCACGTCGACCTGCGCCCCTACATCCTGCTGGGGAGCGAGCCGTTCGTCCTGCCCGGCGGCCTGACCCGGGTCGCCCTGACGAAGGGCTCGCTCGTCGTGAACTCGTCCCAGGGCGGCGGCAGCAAGGACACCTGGGTCCTCGCGTAGCGGTTCCATGCTCAGCCGCACCGCCGAGTCGGTCTACTGGATGAGCCGCTACCTCGAGCGCGCGGCCAACGTCGCCCGCGTCGTAGGGGTGAACCTCAACCTCGAGATCGACCTGTCCGGCCTCGCCGAGGAGCAGTGGTTCCCCATGGTGCAGGTCGGCGGGGACGAGGCCGCCTTCGGCGAGCGCTACCGCGCGCCCACCCGGTCGAACGTCATCGAGTTCCTGACCATCGACCGGACCAATCCGAACTCCATCGCCTCGTGCGTGGCCGCCGCGCGCGAGAACGCCCGCACCGTGCGCGAGATCATCTCCTCGGAGGTGTGGCAGGAGATCAACGAGTTCTATCTCGACGTCACCGCGCCCGAGGCGAGGCGCTTCGCCCTCCACGACGCGGTCCGCTTCTTCGGGTCGGTGACGCGGGCCTGCCACGTCGTCGCCGGCACCAAGAGCGAGACGATGGAGCACGGCGAGGCCTGGAACTTCGGCCGGCTCGGCCGCTTCATCGAGCGCGCCGACCAGACCAGCCGCATCCTCGACGTCAAGTACTTCCTCCTGCTGCCGTCCACCTCCGACGTCGGCCGGCCCGTCGACGACCTGCAATGGAGCGCCCTGCTGCGCTCGGCCAGCGGGTTCGAGGCCTATCGCCGCGCCCACGGGCTGGTGTCGTCGGAGTCGGTGGTGGCGTTCCTGCTTTTCGATCGCGCCTTCCCGCGCTCGGTGGGCTACTGCGTGACGCAGGCCGACTTCTCGCTGCACGGGGTCACCGGCACCCCGATGCGCCGCTTCGAGAACCGGGCCGAGCAGTTGCTGGGCCGACTGGCGTCGGAGCTCGACTACACCGACGCCCGCGAGGTGATCGGCGAGGGGCTCCACGAATTCATCGACGGTCTGCAGAACCGCCTCAACCAGGTCGGCGACACGATCACCGCGACGTTCTTCCGTCAGGAGTAGCCGCCTCGGCCGCGTGCGGGCGAACGCGGCCCCCGATGTCGATTCCGGGCAGGGAGTTGATCCATACTCGCGGCGTGCCACGTTTGCGGCTCGCGGCGTTCCTGGCGGCGGGGTTGACGGTGGCCTGCGCCGGCGCACTCGCCCCGGCGTTCGCCGGCGCGCAGGATCCCGTGCGGGATGCGCAGCTCGCCGTCCGCGTCAAGACGGCGCTGATCAACGATCCGGTTCTGGGCACGATGCCCATCGACGTTGCGGCGCGCGCCGGCGCCGTGACCCTGCGGGGCGCGGTCGGCTCGGCCGCCGATGCGGAGCGCGCGGTGGCTCTGACGCGCGGCGTCGCCGGCGTGGCCAGCGTCCGCTCCGAGCTCGATGTCGTTGCCGGCGGTCCGCCGTCCCGCGAGCGTCCGAGGACCACCCTTCCCGCGCTGGCCCCGCCGCGGAGCGGCGACCCGTTGCGGCTGATCGGCGTCGGGGTGTCGGGGACCGCGATGTCTCCGCCGCGGGGCACGCTGGACCGGACCCTGGGGGTCGGTGCCATCTTTCGCCTCGGGCCGGCGGCGGGTCTGAACCCGACCTTCGCCTTCAGTTGGATGAAGACGCGGTTCGCGGCGGGCTCCGGGGTTTCGCCGGGCACCGGCCTCAGCGTGCGTCCGGTGATGGGCGGGGTCGAGTACCGGGTGGGGGAGGGGCGCGTCAGCGCGGCGGGGTCCGTCGTCGCGGGCTACGCGTTCAACGGGCTGAGCATCGACACCGGCGACGCGGGTGCGGAGCGGGCGGTCGCGGTGGAGGACAGTTGGGTCTGGCGGGTCGGCGGGTCGGTGTGGGTCGACGTCACCCGCCGGTTCGGCGTCAACGTGTTCGGCGGCTATCTCTTCAACCGCCCCGAGCTGACGCTGC
Source organism: Vicinamibacterales bacterium (assembly GCA_965207615.1). Classification (GTDB taxonomy): domain Bacteria; phylum Acidobacteriota; class Vicinamibacteria; order Vicinamibacterales; family UBA8438; genus JAJEEA01. The sequence continues at coordinate 2,234,751 of CBDBMZ010000003.1, read as the reverse complement.
TGCGGGGCGAGTCGGTGACGACCCGCCGGGTGAGCGCCAACACCGCCATCGTCAGCGCGGGCCTCGCCTGGTGGGTCTTCTGACATGGCCGATTTCCTCGACCGCTACGTGGTGGCGCTCCTTGCGCGGGTCGGAGACGCGGTGCTCTTCTCGGCCCGCGCGGTGCGCGAGGCCTTCCGGCCCCCGTTCGAGCTGAAGGAGACGGCGCGCCAGCTCTACGAGATTGGCTGGCTGTCGGTGCCCCTCATCGCCGCCGCGGGCTTCGCGGTTGGCATCGTCCTCTCCATGCACACCCGCGCGTCGCTCCAGCGCTTCGGGGCCGAGGCCCTGATTCCCGCCGCCCTGACCCTGGCCCTCGTGCGCGAGACCGGCCCCCTCGTGGTCGGCCTGCTCGTCTCGGGCCGGGTGGGCGCCGGGGTCGGGGCCGAGCTGGGGGCGATGAAGGTGACCGAGCAGGTCGACGCCCTGGAAGCCGTCGCCGTCGACTCGTTCAAGTTCCTGGTGGTCACCCGCATGGTGGCCTGCGTGGTGGCGATGCCCATCCTGACGACGGTGATGAACTTCACCGGCATCGTCGGCGGGTGGGTGGCCGAGGCCGCCATCTCCGGCATGGCGTTCCGGACCTACTTCGAGGCCGCGTTCTCGATCGTGCAGTTCACCGACTACCTGCCCGGCACCCTCAAGACGATGGTCTTCGGTTTCATCATCGCGATGACCGCGTCCTACATCGGCATGCACACCTCGCACGGCACGCAGGGGGTGGGGCGGTCGGCGACGCGCAGCGTGGTGCTGGCCTCGATGCTGATGATCGCGGCCAACGTAGTGCTGGTGCGGCTGATCTTCTTCCTGTTCCCGGAGACGGCGGAATGACCGGCGGCGACGTTCGGGTCGGCCCCTGCGGGTTCCCGGAGACCGGCGAATGACGGGCGACGGGGCCCCGATTCGTCTCGACCACGTCTCGAAGCGCTTCGGGCGCTTCACCGTGCTCGACGACGTCTGCCTGGAGATGCCGCGGGGCCGGGCCACCGTGGTCCTCGGCCGCAGCGGCACCGGCAAGAGCGTCATGCTCCGGCACATCGTCGGGCTGCTCGCCCCCGACTCGGGGCGGGTGCTGGTGCAGGGGCAGGACCTCACCCGGCTGTCGGCACCGGCCGTCGCGGCGGTGCGGCAGCAGGTCGGGTTCCTCTTCCAGAACGCGGCGCTCTTCGATTCGCTGACGGTGGGCGACAACGTCGCCTTCCCCCTGCGCCGGCACACCCGCCTGCCCGACGGCGAGATACGCGCCCGGGCCGAGGCGACGCTGGGGCTCGTGGGCCTCGCCCGCGACTACGACAAGATGCCCGCGGACCTGTCGGGGGGCATGCGCAAGCGGGCGGGTCTGGCCCGGGCGATGGTGCTCGAGCCGTCGATCCTGCTTGTCGACGAGCCGAGCGCGGGCCTCGACCCGGTGACCTCGGGGGAGATCGACGACCTGCTGGTGCGGGTCAAGCAGGAGTTCGGCACGACCCTGGTCATCGTGACCCACAACATCCCGAGCGCGCGGCGCATCGGCGACACGCTGGTGTTCCTGCACCAGGGGAAGGTGCTGGAGCGGGGGTCGGCCGAGCAGCTCGAGCGGAGCCCGCACGACATCGTGCGGCAGTTCCTGGCGTCGGAGTCGGGCGGATGACCGGTGAACTTCACGGGCGGCTCTCCGCCGCTGGCTGACAAGGGAGGTTGCGCATGGGTTCCCCACGCCTGGCCTGGGTCGGGGCGTTCGTCATCGGCGGGCTCCTGCTGTTCGCGGTGGGCCTGTTCATGATCGGCGACCGCCGGCTGCTGTTCGCCGAGCGCTTCGAGATCGAGGCCGACTTCGGCAACGTCACCGGCATCGCCATCGGCACCGGGGTGCGACTCGCCGGTTTCGACGCGGGCGAGGTGCTGGGCATCGAGATCCCGCTGAACCCCGGCGAGCGCTTCCTCGTGCGCATGCGCGTGCGCGAGGACCTGCGGCCGCTCGTGCGCACCGACTCGGTGGCCGCGGTGCTGACCGATGGGCTGCTGGGGTCGGTGTTCATCCAGATCCGGTCGGGCAGCGCCGGGGCGCCCTCGGTCGAGGACGGCGACCGCATCCGCGGGGTCGACGCGGTCGAGATCGCCGACCTCATCGAGGAGGGGCGCGAGACGTTTCGGGTCGTTACGGAGGAGTTTCTGGGGTTGCGCGACGCGATGACAGGAACCCTTGAGGGCCTCGTGCAGACTCTCTCGCAGACTGCGGACCGCATCAGCGACGAAGATATCAGGATCATTTCCAGCGCCAGCGCCGACGTCATGAAGGATGTCCGCGCGGTGCTGGCGGACATGCGGACGGTAGTGGCAGACACGCAGAGGCTGGTCACGACTCTGTCGGACGGCGAGGGCACAGTGGGGCGGTTGTTCGTCGATGACGCGCTCTATGTGCACATCGTCGGCACCGTCCGGGAGACGGAGGCCACGATGCAGTCCGTCCGGCGCAGCGCCGAGCAGGTCGAGCGGGTCGTCGCCCGTCTCGGCGGCCCCGAGGGCGACGCGAGGCGACTGATGGCCGACGCCGGCGAGGCGGTGGCCCTCGCCCGCAATGCGATGGCGGACATCGCCGAGAACACCGAGGCGCTCAAGCGGAGCTGGCCCTTCAGCGGCTACTTCGCCGACCGCGGCTTCTACAACCTCGACCAGCTCACGCGCGACGAGTACCTCGGGCTGCTCGGCGACAACCGCTACACGCCGCTGCGCATCTGGGTCGAGGCCGACCTGCTGTTCGCGACCGACGGCAAGGGGCGCATCGCCCTGGCGGCGAGCGCCGTCGCCCGGCTCGACGAGGCGATGGCGGGGCTGCTCGCCTATCCCCGCGACAGCCCCATCGTGGTCGAGGGCTACGCCGCTGGCGGGGGCTCCGGCCTGGAGTACCGGCAGTCGCAGGCGCGCGCCGACCTCGTGCGCTCGTACCTCGCGCGCGCCTACCGCCGGGCCGCGTCGCTGACCGGCGCCATGCCCATGGGCTCCGCGGCCGAGGGCAGCCCGAGCCGCGACGGGCGCTGGGACGGGGTGGCCCTGACGATGTTCGTCGACACCGAGCGGCTCGGCGGCGAGATACCCGCGTGGGCGGTCACGCAGTGAAAGCCCAGCGGGGCCACGCGTTGTGTATACTGAGCACGTCGGAGCTGACCTTGGCACGTCGAGGGGAGAAACATGCCGCAACCCGCATCGCTCCCGCTGCCGGCGGTGTCTGACGCACCGCACGAGCGAGTCGCAGGTGCCCAAGCCGACCGACGTACTCACGTCCGGCGAATCAAGGCACTGCACCGTCGATGCCGACCACCCCGTCTCTGCCTTCGCCCGGAGGGTTGAGAGGAGCCTGCCCAGCCAGATGCGCATGGCAGGTCCCGTCGCGCAAGGGACGACGGTTTGCAAGCTTTCTTTTCCACTACAGCGCATTATGATGGCATCGGGAGCCCGCGCCATGCAATTCCTGACACTCACGACCGTTACCACCTTCATCGCGTTGTCTTTTTATCTCGGTTCCGAAACCACCCCGACGGCTACAAGCCCTCTGGTGTCTGCGAACGACCGCAATCATTCCAGCCCGGTGACATACCTCGAATCCGGGCTCGGTTCCCCCAGTCTATATTCCCAGACGTTCGACGAACGCCCCACTGCAACATCGCACTACCGCCCGCTCTTTGCCTTTTCTTTTCTCCGTAGAGTCCTGCCCATTCTCGAGCCTGTTATTTCCTTCATCCCAGGAGGGGGCGTCGTGCAGGAGGTCGTGCGCCGCGCCGTTCGCGAACTGCCGTCTGTCACCGACGCTCCGTCTACCACCGACGCGCCACCTGGACCACCTCCAGACCTCCACGTAACTTTCGACGACCTGCAGGTTGAGGCGGCCGAGCGTCGCCAAGCCCTACTGACCAGTATAGTCGATTTTCGCAACGCTACAGAAACGGCTCTGGAAACGGCCCGCAACCTCCAAGGCGCAACACAAAGCGAGTTGGAGGCGCTCGGCAATGTTATTCTTGGAACCGCGAGTCGTATTGAGCAGAACCTCACCGCAATCGACCAAGACTTAAGCACTATCGACCAGAATCTGCGCGATATCGATCGGCATCTCAATGACCTTCAGCAGAACCTTAGCACCATGGCAGACCAAATATCACGAGTAGCCGACACCGTGGGAGATATCAAAGGTCGCCTGCGTGCTCAGTCCGAAATGATGGCTCAGCTTTTGGCAGAGGCCCGTGCATCCAATACGAGACTTGTTGGGCTCGAAGATCGCCTTGATAGCTTGGTTGTAGCCATCGTGACCGTGTGCCTCTTGAACGCAGCGCTCGTTACACTGATTCTGATGCTCATATTGAAGGCTGAACGCAACATCCGCTATGCTATCGACCTAATAAAAATAATGCTAACCGAATTCAAGATTCCCATTCCCGAACCCCGGCCAGGCCCCTTGGGAAAGGCCCGCGTATGGTGTGACGCTCGTCGCTATTGGCGATGGCTGCCCCGTGCAGCGGTTTCTGCGACTACGGTCTTGGCAGCAGTAATCCTGACGACAGTTGTCCTGTTCATAGTCGACCCCACATATCTCACCGCAGACGCCCACATTCGTGATGACACTCCCAACTCAGCAGCCCCACCCGCGGGGCTCAGACCCGGGGCGTACTGGCCTGTTACGGTTGCGCTCGGCGCATGCGCGTTCCTCGCGACACGCCGGCTCCGGCGGCCCGACCGCCTTGGCGCGCCTGTGCTCGTCCTTGCTCCGGTGGGCGCAACCTCGGGCACCGCGCCGGGTACCGTCCTCATACGCGACAACGGCCTCCGGCCGACGGACGGCGGTTTTGTAATTGGGCGCCACGCCTCCCTGGTCGACGTCGTCGTTGGCGATGAGTCCGTTTCCCGTCGCCACGCTCGAATCACGCGCGACGAACATGGCGAGTTTTATGTTGAGGACCTGAGTTCCAGCAACGGTACCGCCGTCAACGGCCGCCCGTTGCGTCCCTTTCAACCGGGTGCCATAGCTGTTGAAGATCGACTTAAGCTGGGGGACCTGATCTTGACGATCGAGCCGATCCGCTAGTCGGGCGAAGGAAAGGCCAATGTCCCGGACCCGAGTCTACGTTGTAGGCAGCGACCCGCGCTGCGATATTTGGCTGAACGACGAAAGCGTGTCAAGACGGCATGCCGAGGTGCTGCGTCTTGTCGACGGGCGTCTGTACGTAACGGATTGCCAGTCGACCAACGGCACGTATCTGTTGCACGAAAGCGGCGAACAGCGACTCCGCCAGGAGTTCGTGCCGAACGGTACCCGCATTCGTTTTGGCACGCATGTCATGGACGCCAGCGAGCTGCAGCGCGCGTGCCGGCATTTTCGGTGGTGGCAGAACTGGAGTTCGCGGGTGCGACACCAGCCACGAGAGGGTGAGCGACATGACTAGTAGTGAAGCGCGGAGACCGGTCGCACCGGCACCCAGTGAGGGAAACACGCTTCCGCGCGGAACACGACTGGCGGAACAATACGAGGTTGAGCGACTGCTCGGTTCCGGTGGATTCGGCAATACCTACCTCGCGTTGGACACGACGCTTGAGGCCCACGTTGCTGTGAAAGAATATCTTCCATCTCAAGTCGGCACACGCCACGCCAACGGTACGGTCGGACCCACGAGTCCAGCTTTCAAAGGGAACTATGACGCTGGCCTGCGTCAGTTCAGGCGTGAGGCGAGGATACTGGCGAAACTGGGGAGATTCAATCATCCCCAGATTGTGCGAGTCAATACCGCCTTCGACGCCTTCGGAACGACCTATATGGTAATGGACTACGTTCAAGGTCGCACTTTGGCCGAGGAACTGGGTCTTGGAGCAGACGACGAAGTCACCTCACACACGAGGCCTTTGCCACACGGTCGCGTTCGGGATATACTTTTTGCGCTGCTGGATGGACTTCAAACTGTACACGCGGCAGATATCCTGCATCGCGATATCAAACCATCTAACGTGATGCTGCGTCCTGACGGCTCACCGGTGCTGATCGACTTTGGCGCTGCTGAGGATATGTTTAAGGGCTCGCAATTGGCGGCGTTTTCGCCTGGGTACTCGCCGATAGAGCAGTATGCGAGAACACGCACGAACCAGGGTGCGTGGACGGACGTTTATGCGCTGGGTGCGACGACGTATGTGGCGCTGACGGGCAGGGCGCCTGCCGATGCGGCCGAAAGGATGCTCAACGATACCCTGGTCCCGTTGGCTAGCGCAACGTCAGGGCGAGTGACCGGTGGGCTCGCACGTACGGTGGAGGCAATGTTGGCGGTCGCGCCGGATGTGCGTCCGCAGAGCATGCAACACGTGAGGGAGCTCATTGATGGGGGCAATGATGATGAACGCGGGGTGACGTGGAAAGCCTGGGGGGGGCTAGTCGCGACGATTGGGCTTGTGGCGGTGGCGGTATGGTGGTCTGGAGTGGTAGACCCTCAAGATCTTCCAGTTGTGTGCCCGACGTTGAACGAGGAGGGGGAAACGGGGCTGCACGCGGCAGCGGAGGAAAATGACCCCGACGCGGTTCGCACGCTGGTGGTCGAGAACAGATGCGACCCAGATCAGACCGATGACGTGGGCGAAACCGCTCTGCATCAGGCCGTGTATTATGGCCGAAAAACGGCGGCGGTGGCGCTATTGGAAGTTGGGGCGGATCCGAACCCTAGGACGGACACTGGCGCGACGCCACTGCACTATGCGGGAAGGAGAAGTGGACGGGTGGTTCCAGGGCCGGACGGGAGCGTTGCAGTGTCGGAGCAGCAAGCTCTGGGAGTGGCGACGACGTTACTGGACCATGGTGCTGATATTGACGCAATGAGGGAGGATGGTCGCACGGCGTTACATGTGGCGGCGTCTACGAGTCGGCCGGAGGTTGTAGGGGAGCTTCTCGAGAGAGGAGCGAATGTGGACGCTTTGAACGAAGACGGGCATACGCCGTTGCAGTTGGCCATTTGGGCGGCAGCGGTACCGGGGCGTGTGGGTCTGCCGGGAGAGGACCGGCAAGGCTGCGGGGTAGTGGAAGCGCTATTGGCGGCGGGGGCGGATGCGGGGGTGGCGGAGAACACGCCGGGAGACCGGGCGCGCTGGCAAGAGCGTTGCGAGCCGTGAGGTTGTCGTTGATTCGGTGAATGCGAAGGATTGGGGCGGGTTTCGAACGTGGAGAGGAAGGTGGATGATGGCGACGGTGGCAATGCGCCCTCCCTACGGTTGGTTGGTGATGGTGGAAGGTCCGGAGAAGCGCAAGCATTGGCAGGTGGACGAGGTTAGCACTATTGGATTGAGAGGGGACATTCCCATCGGAGAGGATAGATTTCGGAAGGATATATGCGCTACTATCGTATACGACAAGCGACAGAGGAGGTTCTTTATTGCGACAAATGATGATTCGATGCCGCTTTATGTTGACGGCGAGTTTGTATCGGGGCGGCGAGAGTTGGGCGCGCGGTCGGATTTGCAGTTGGGCGACAGAGTTATGCGTTTCGTTGCTTTCTGTGGCGATGACTTTTCCTGGTGAGTTCCGGGGATGAGATGAAGGTTTGGGACCTGTCGGAGTTCGGAGACGTGATTGCTGGTGGCCAGATTGCTGGGGCGCGAGGCCAGCAGGAGGATCGTTTTCGTATTGCGGCGGTTGGCGCTGGGGACGGGAGCCGGTGGGACCTGCTGATGGTTGTTGCAGATGGTATGGGTGGTCATCGGGGCGGCGCTGAGGCCAGCCGGGTCGCGGTCGGGAGTTTTGTGGAGGGGTTTGCGGGGTCCGGTGGCGGCGTTGCGACGCGATTGCGGATGGCGTTGGAGGGTGCCAACGACGCGGTCGGTGGATTCGCTCAGGCGAATCCGCGGTACGAGGGCATGGGGTGCACGCTCGTGGGGTGTGTGGTTACTGCTGAGGATCGCGCGCATTGGGTTAGCGTTGGCGACTCGCCGCTTTGGCGGGTGCGGGAAGGCGGGGACAGTATTGAGCGCCTGAACGCCGATCATTCCATGAGGCCGGTGCTGGAGAAGTTGGCGGAATCTGGGGGAGTTACGGCGGCGGAGGTGCGAGGCCCGTCGGCACAAGTGTTGCGGTCTGCGTTGACCGGGGAGGCACTGACCTTGGTTGACGATGGGGGGGAAGGGGTGGACCTTGGCTTGGGGGACAGTATTGTTGTGGCGAGCGATGGAATGGAGACGCTGGCGGGTGGGGAACTATTGCTGTTGAGCGGCGGCGGCGGGGGAGCGGCAAATGTCGTCTCCGATATGCTCTCGGCTGTGGAGAAGAGGGCGGCGCCGTCACAGGATAACGCTACAGTGGTCGTTTACCGGCATAGTTTGGCGGACGCTTGGGGGCGGCGGCTCGGTGGAGCACAGGGGGCGTGAGGTGGTCGATACCTTGTTCGGGGAGTTCGCGCAGATAGAGCGCTTCCGTTTGTCCGGTCTGCGCGGCGAGGAAGTCGGCTTGCGCTCGGTCTGCGGGGCCATTGGAATCGATGTCGGCGTATTACCCCTCGCGCTTGACGATGGGAGTACAGGGTTTTTGTGTATCAGGGCGTAGTCGCAACCTCGGTCAAGGGGAGGTCGCGGGAAGCTCGCGCCGAGCCGGAGGAGGGTTGTGGACGACGGGGGCGTCGTGCCGGGCGAGGGCCCAACGGTCGTTCGATTTCTCGGCCGGGCTTGGGATGCGTACGCCCCGGACAGTCCAGAGACGGCCGGCTGGGTCGAAGGGAGCCGGCTGCTCGATTAGTGGGTGTTGGGGGCGACGAGCGGCGTGGGCGGTGTCTTCGAAGCGCGCGGAGGGGACCTGGATGCTGGTGGTGGGGTGGTGGCGGGTCGTCGCCGCCGGAGGCGGCAGGGCGGCGGCACCGGGCTCGTGGTCTGCCACGCCTGGGGAGACTCGGCGATCACGAAGTGGGGCGCGGCTGGCGGAGCGGGCGAGCGCCGGGCAAACGGGAGCAATCAGCCGGGCGGTGCGATAGCGTCAGGGGGCGGCGCGCTCAATCAACATTGATCGCCTCCTGTCGACCATGGACAGCAGGATTGAGAGTCGGCGAACGTGGCAGAACGGAGGAAGTCCATGGCGGGGCGCAGTACGTGACAGGCGATGAGGTGCCTGCAGAGTTCGCGGGTTGAAAGTCGACTTGATCAAGTGGATGGTCCGAACAGGGCTTGGGGGTCGCGGCGGTGACGACGATCTTGGCCGGCATCATCCTTCGCGCGCTCCAGTGAACCGACCACGAACAGCGTTGGGCGGGACCGACACCACCTGGTATTCCCGCCACGAGGTTGGGCCGGCGCGCCGTTCGAGCCGCGAACCTGAGTCGCCGGTCGAGCCTCGCCGGTTCCCGCCGCCTGGGCAAGTCAGCGCGGTCGCGAGCGGTAGCGCTCGTACAGCGACCGGTGCCGGTTGTCGGTGCTCACGCGGCGGCCGAGGATGAAGAGCTCGACGACCTGCGTGCGGATAGCGAGGGGGTCGCCGTCGGTGACGATGAGGTTGGCGATGCGGCCCTCCCGGATCGTCCCGAGCCGGTCGGCGAAGCCCAGCATCTCGGCCGCGTTCTTCGTTATCGCGGCCAGCGCTACCTCCCGCGGCAGGCCGTAGGGGACCGCCTGCGCCGCCTCGTAGGGCAGGGTCCGCGAGTCGGACGAGTTGAACGTGCCGAAGGCGATGCGCACGCCTGCCGCGTGCAGCCGGCCGGGATTCGCGTAGGCCTCGTCGTAGGCCTCGTCGGGGCCGGCCGGCATCGACTGGGTCGGCCCGAGGATGACGGGGACGTCGCGCTCGGCCAGCCAGTCGGCGATCTTCCACGCCTCGCGTCCCCCCGCGGTCACGAAGTCGAGCCCCCGGCCCTGCGCCCACTCGACGGCGTTGCGGATGTCGCGCTCGCCGTTGGCTGCGAGGAGGACGGGCATCCCGCCGTCCAGGATCTTCGCCGTCGCCTCGAGCGCGAGGTCGCGGCGGACGCCGGTCCCCGCCTCGACGGCGCGGTGGTAGTCGCGCGCGGCGTCGAGCCATTCGTCGAGGCGCGCGACCGTCTCTTCGTACCGCTCCCGCCGGTCGGCCCACTCGCCGCGGTTGCCGAAGCCGGTCGCTGGCGAAGGGTAGTCGACGACCATCGCGGCCCCGGGGTCGATCAGCATCTCCTCGACGGTCCAGCCGTCGAGCCCGACGAGCGACGCCTGCCCCGCGATGGTCCCGCCCTGCGGCACGCTCAAGGTCGCCGCGATGCCGTTGGCGCGGGCCACCGGGATGTGCTCGCTGGCGGGGTGGATGGCCGTCGCCGCCTGCAGGTGGGGGTTGAAGCCGCCCTGCTCGCGGGCGTCGTTGGTCACGCTCACCGCCCCGATCTCGATGAGCCCGAGCCGGGAGACGGCGTCGAACAGCCCCGGATAGACGTGCCGCCCCGCCACGTCCACGACCTCGGCGTCGGCGGGCGCCTCCACGTCCGGCCCCACCGCCGCGATGCGGCCGTCGCGGATCACGACCGTCCCCACGAACGGCTCGCCGGCGAGGGTGTGCACGGTCCCGCTCCGGATCGCGTACGTCTGGCTCGCGGCGGGGACCGGCGCGCCGAGGGCGACCGCGGCGATGAGGGCGGCCGCGGTGCGGATGCCGAAGGCCGCGCCGAGGGGGACGCGGGTCGGAGACCATCCCGCGTCCGTGGTCGGACGCCCCGAGGGCCGCCGGCAACCAGTGCCGGCGGTCTCGATCGTGCGGAGGTCGCTCGTGCTTCTCATCGTTCTTCCTCCGACTTCTTCGCCGCCAGCCCGAGCTTCGCCAGATGCGCCTGCTTCTCGGCCTCGACGGCGGCCTGGCGCTCGCGGTCGAGGTCGATGTCGAAGTACAGCTTCCCGTCCACCCAGGTCTGCACGGGCTTCCCGAACATGGTCAGGGGGTGGCCTTCCCAGACCGTCAGGTCGGCGTCCTTGCCCTCGTCGATCGAGCCGACCCGGTCGTCGATGCCGAGCTGGATGGCGGGGTTCAGGGTCACCAGCCGCAGCGCCGCCTCCTCGTCGAGCCCGCCCCACTTCATGGTCTTGGCCGCCTCCTGGTTCAGGTGGCGGATCTCCTCGCCCGAGTCGGAGTTGATGGAGACGAGCACTCCGCGCTCGGCCATCAGGGCCGCGTTGTGGAGGATCGCGTCGTACGCCTCGACCTTGTACGCCCACCAGTCGGAGAACGTGGAGGCGCCCGCGCCGTGGGCCGCGATCTCGTCGGCGACCTTGTAGCCCTCGAGGACGTGCTGCAGGGTGCGGACGGTGACCCCGAACTCCTCGGCCACCCGGAGCAGTTGCAGGATCTCGTCGCCGCGGTAGCTGTGGGCGTGCACCCACCGCTCGCCGCGCAGGACCTCGCCGAGCCGCTCGAGCTTCAGGTCGCGGCGCGGCCCGGGGCCCTTCTTCTCCCCGGCCTCGTATGCTTCCCGCTCCGTGAGGTAGGCGCCGGCGTCGAGGAACGCCTGGCGGATGACGTCCTGCACCCCCATGCGGCTTCCGGGGTAGCGGTCGGGGTTGCGGTCGCGGGTGGTGTTCTCGCCGAGGGCGAACTTGATGCCGGGGTGGGCCCCCATCAGCAGATCGCCGGCGTCGGCGCCCCAGCGCAGCTTCAGCACCGCGTTGCCGCCCCCGATGGGGTTGGCCGAGCCGTGCAGGACGTTGATGGTGGTGACCCCGCCCGCGAGGGCCCGGTACATCCCGATGTCCTCGGGGCGGATGACGTCCTCGATGGTGACCATCGACGAGACGTTCACCGAGCCCTCGTTGATGCTGAGGGCGGCGAGGTGCGAGTGGGCGTCGATGATGCCGGGGGTGACGTACTTGCCGGAAGCGTCGACCACCGTGGCTCCGGCGGGCGGCTCGAGGCCGGTCCCGACCGCCGCGATGCGGCCGTCGCGGACTAGGACGTCGCCGTTCTCGATGGTCCCGCGCGATGCGGTGAGGAGGGTCCCGCCACGGATGAAGGTCACCGGGTCGTCGCGGTACGGCCCGCGGTCGGCGACCAGCGGAATCGGCGGCGCGGCGGGATCGAGGGCGCCCTCGCTGCTGCCGCTCTCGGCGGAATCCTCGTCTCCGCCCCCGCCTCCGCCGCTCCCCGCGGATTCCTCGTCTCCGCCTCCGCGGCTGTCCGCGTCGAAGCGCTCGCCGTCCACGAAGACGGTTTCGATGGCGGTGCCCTCGTCGAAGAGCGCGCCGTCGGTGACGATCAGGTTGGCAATCTTGCCCGTCTCGATCGAGCCGAGCCGGTCGTCGACGCCGAAGATCTCGGCCGCCGACAGCGTGAACGCCCGGACGGCGTCGTCGGCCGAGAGCCCCTGGGCCACCGCCCGCCGCGCCGCCGGCAGCGCCTCGGCCGGATCGTCGAGCCCTCCCGCGTAGAACGCGAACTTCACGCCGGCCGCCGCGAGGGTCGCGGGGGAAGTCGGCGCGCGGTCGTAGCGCCTCAACTCGGCGAGGGTCGGCACCTCGTCGGGGTCCCCGTCGCGGGGCGGCGCCGGCCAGTCCAGGCTCACCAGGGCGGGCACGTCGCTCGCGGCCAGCAGGTCGGCCGCCTCCCAGGCGCCCTGCGCGCCGTAGACGACGGGCCGGACGCCCATCTCCGCGGTGGTGGCGAGGGCGCGGACCACGTCGGACCGGCTCGACGCCGGGAACAGGGCCGGCCAGCCCTGGTCGAGCTGGCGCCGGATGGGCTCGAGGGCCCCGTCCCACTCGGGCCGCCGCCGGCCGCGCGAGCTCTCCTCGTAGGCCGCCCAGGCGTCCCGGTGGTGGCCGGCGTCGTAGTAGAGCTGCTTGAGGTAGGCGAAGACGCCCATCGAGCTGCCCGGGAACCCCGAGTAGGTGCGGCTGCGGTCCTGCAGGTTCACCCGCATCGCCACCGGGCTCGCCACGACCAGCTCGCGCGGGCGCTCGAAGGACCCCAGGTTCAGCACCGCGGCCTGGCCCGAAACCAGCCCCTCGTGACGGGTGCTGACGACGGAGGTGAACCCCGCCTCGCGCCACGGCTCGAAGCGTTCGTCGCCGGGGTCGATGCCGTCGGCCGCGGTCAGCCAGGTCGTCGTCCCCGGTCGGTCCTCCGGACCCCACGCGTGCGGCCGGTCGCCGTCACCGCCCACGCCGCCCCGGGCGGCCCCCGGCTCGGGCTCCTCCCCGTGGCCCAGGGTGGTGAGGGCGTCGATCAGCCCCGGATAGACGGTCTTGCCGGCGCCGTCGATGACCCGGGTCCCCGCCGGCACGTCCACCCCCGCGCCGACCGCGGTGATGACCCCGTCCTCCATCACCACCGTGCCGCTCTCAATGGCGGCCCCCGACACTGTCACCAACCGGGCGTTCACGATCGCGGAGAGGCCGGGGGCGTCCGGCCGCGTCGGGCGGGGCTGCGCGTCCAGGGTTGCGGGGGCGAGGGCGAGCCCCGCGAGCAGCGCAAGGGCACGGTTCGTCATCGTGCGGCCTCCAGGGAGCGCGGTCGAGATTGTCGAGGCGTCCATTATAGGAATAGAAGGGGCGAGGAAGCAGGGCGGGGGAGGGCGGGCACCGGGGCAAGCGGGCGGGCTCCGGATTGAAGGGTGGGATCGAATTGTGTGAAACTGTGCGTATGAGAAATATCACAGTCTCGATAGACGACGAGGTGCATCGGCGCGCGCGCATCCGGGCGGCTGAAACGGGCACCTCGGTGTCTGCCGCGGTCCGAGAGTTCCTCATCCGCTGGTCGGGAGAGGAGACCGAGTTCGACCGGCTCAAGCGCCTTCAGGACGAGACGCTGCGAAGCATCGATACGTTCAACGCCGCCGACCGGCTGCCGCGAGAGGAGATCTATCGCCGTGGCCGACTTCGTTGACACCAACGTGCTCCTGTACGCCGTCGGCGCCCTCGACGAGGAGCGGGACAAGCGGGCGGCGGCGCGGGCGATTCTGGAACGGGACGACCTCGTGCTGTCGACGCAGGTGCTGCAGGAGTTCTACGTGCAGGCCACCCGCGCCACCAAGCCGGACCGTCTTGCCCACGAGAAGGCGGTGGAGCTGGTCGAGTCGTTGACGCGCTATCCCGTGGTCGAGACCTCGGTGTCGCTGGTCCGGCAGGCGCTCGCGACCGCCGCGCGCTGGCGGATATCGTATTGGGACGCCGCGGTCGTGGAAGCCGCGCGAATCAAGCACTGCCCCACGGTGCTGACCGAAGATCCGCAGTCGGGCATGAACTTCGCGGGTGTGACGGTTCGGAATCCGTTCGCGTGACCGGCGCCGCCGGGAACTCGACGTGTCCCTGCCTGGCGGTCACGGCCGGGAATACGCGTTGCCAAGTCGATGACGATGGGGCACAATTGAGCCGTCCAAGTGTGCCCGCGGGTGCGCAGCACGACCCGGACGGGAACGGGGAGAGGCATGCGGCTACTGCGTGACGGCGGTGGGACGGGTTGCTGGCGGCGTCTCGGGATGTCCTCGATCGCTGGGGCTGTCTGTCTCGTCGCGGCGTCGGCCGCGGGTGTGGCTGCGCAGGAGCCTCCGGGCGCGGTGGACGCGGCCGGCGTGCGGGCGATGCTCGACCGGTACTGCGTCGCGTGCCACAACGACCGGCTGCGCACGGCCGAGCTGAGCCTCGCCGGCGTCGACGCCGAGCACCCCGAGGCCGACCCCGAGCTCTGGGAGAAGGTCGTCGCAAAGCTGCGGGCGGCGTCGATGCCCCCGCCGGGGCGGCGGCGGCCCGACCCCGCGACCTACACCGCGGTGGCCGCCCACCTGGAAGGGGCGCTCGACGCGGCGTGGTCCGCCGACCCCTATCCCGGCCGCGGCAGCGCCGTGCACCGCATCAACCGGACCGAGTACGCCAACGCCGTCCGCGACCTCCTTGCCCTCGACGTCGACGTCTCCTCGCTGCTGCCGGGCGACGAGACGGCCGACGGCAGCTTCGACAACTTCGCCGACGTCCTCACCATCTCGCGCGCCCACCTCGAGCGCTACCTGTCGGTGGCCCGGCAGGTCACCCGCCTCGCGGTGGGGCTGCCGCCGCCGGCGGCGGGCTTCGACACCTTCGAGGTGCCCCTGCACATCGTCCAGGACGGCCGGCAGAGCGAGGACCTGCCGCTGGGCTCGCGGGGCGGTCTCGCCGTGCCCTACACGTTCCCCGTCGACGGCGAGTACGTCATCCGGGTCCACCTGCGGCGCCAGTACCAGGCCTATCTCATGGGGATGGGCTGGCCGCAGCGACTCGACGTCCGCCTCGACGGGCGGCTGCTGAGGCGCTTCACCGTCGGCGGCGACGCCCCCGGCATTCCCGGCGCGGCCAGCTACGCCGGGGCCGGCGAGCCGGGGTTCGTGAAGGACCCCGAGTGGGAAGCGTTCATGCAGCTCACCGGCGACGACCACCTGTTCGTCCAGGTGCCGGTCGAGGCCGGTCCCCACACCGTGGGGGTGTCGTTCGTCCGCGAGCTGTGGGAGGAGGAGGGCCTGCCGCAGCCCCTGCAGCGCGGCCGGGTGCTCACCAACGACCAAATCTACATGGGCTACGCGGCGGTCGGCGCGGTCGAGATAGGCGGGCCCTACGAGGTGGCCGGCACGGTCGCCGACACGCCGAGCCGGCGGGCCATCTTCAGTTGCCGGCCCGAGGCCGCGGCCGACGAGCGGGCGTGCGCCCGCGAGATCCTCTCGCGGCTGGCCCGGCGGGCGTACCGCCGGCCCGTCACCGACACCGATGTCGCGGTGCTGCTCGACTTCTACGACCAGGGCCGGGCCGCCGGCAGTTTCGAACAAGGCGTCCAGTTCGCGCTGGAGCGCCTGCTCATCGACCCCGACTTCCTGCTGCGGGTGCACCGCGACCCCATCGACCTGCCGGCGGCGCAGGCCGCCTACCCGCTCGACGACGTCGACCTCGCGTCGCGGCTCTCCTTCTTTCTGTGGAGCAGCGTCCCCGACGACGAGCTGCTCGCCCTCGCCGAACAGGGCGCGCTGTCGGACCCCGCGGTCCTCGAGGGGCAGGCGCGGCGCATGCTCGCCGACCCGCGCGCCACCGAGGCGCTGGTCGACGACTTCACCGCCCAGTGGCTGAACCTGCGCCGGGTCGCCGAGGTCGTCGTCGACCCGATCATCTATCCGAACTACGACGAGACGCTGCTCGAGGCGTTCCGCGACGAGACGGAGCTCTTCGTGGCCGGCACCCTGCGCGGCGACCGCAGCGTCCACGAGCTGCTCGACGCCGACTACACGTTCGTCAACGAGCGGCTCGCGCAGCACTACGGCATCCCCGGCATCTACGGCAGCCGGCTGCGGCGGGTGCCGCTGCCCGACTCGAGCCGGCGCGGCGGGCTGCTCGCGCACGGGGCCCTGCTCGCCACCACGTCCTATCCCGACCGCACGTCGCCCGTGCTGCGCGGGAAGTGGCTGCTCGACAACATCTTCGGGCTGCCGGTGCCGCCGCCCCCGCCGGAGGTGGACACCACCCTCGAGGAGGAGCCCGGCGTGCGGCCGCCGTCGATCCGCGAGCGGCTCGCCCGGCACCGGCGCAGCCCCGCCTGCGCGAGCTGCCACGCGGTGATCGATCCGCTCGGGTTCGCCCTCGAGAACTTCGACGTCATCGGCGGCTGGCGCACCATCGACGAGGCGGGCGAGCCCGTCGACGCGACCGGCACCACCGCCGCCGGCGAGAGCATCGAGGGCCTCGCGGGCCTGCGGGCCCTGCTGCTCGACGACCCCGAGAAGTTCCCGCGGACGGTGACCGAGAAGCTGCTGGCGTATGCGCTGGGCCGTCCCCTGGAGTACTACGACCGGCCCGCGGTGCGCCAGGTCGTGCGGGACGCGGCCGATGACGACTACCGCTGGTCGTCGCTCGTCGTCGGCATCGTGAAGAGTCCGACGTTCCGGATGCGCGGCGTCCGGGCGGCGGAGCCGGTGAACTGAAGCCGGCGGCCTGCGCCGTGGAACGGCGCGGGCGGCTGTAGGATTGTCGGTCGCCGGGCGGAGCCGTCAGGCGACGATTGGCGGGCCGGGGTCCGCGCCGTTCGACGGCGCCGATTTCCGGAGGACCGGTTGGGCGGAAAGCGGAGCCGCCGGGCGATGGTTCCCCGGCGAGGAGAGAGGCATCCATGACCTTCCTGACGAAGACGTTGCCGCGGCGGACGGTGCTGCGCGGGCTCGGCGCCACGGTGGCGTTGCCGCTTCTCGACGCCATGCATCCGGCGTTCACCCTGCGGGGGCGGGCGGCGCCGGGGCCGGTGGCCCGGTTCCAGGCGTTCTACACGCCCAACGGCATGGCCATCCCGTACTGGAAGCCGAAGGGCGAGGGGACCGGCTACGAGCTGTCGCCGATTCTCGGGCCCCTCGCCGCGTTCAAGGACCAGATGATCGTCCTCTCGGGGCTCAACGCGAGCTGGAACTACATCCATGCCGGCGCGTCGGGCTCGTTCCTCACCGGCACCACCCGCGGCGGGACGAACGAGATCGAGATCATCGCCGACGTGTCGATGGACCAGCTCCTGGCCCGGCACTTCCAGGACGAGACGCAGGTGCCGTCGCTGCAGCTCTCGCTCGACCCGCCCAACAACGCGGGCGCGTGCACCGGCAACCTGAGCTGCGTCTACACCCACACACTGTCGTGGCGCAGCCCCACCCTGCCCCTGCCGACCGAGTCGAACCCGCGGGCGGTGTTCGAGACCCTCTTCGGCGACAGCGGCACCACCGACCGCAAGGCCCGCGCGGCGCGGCTGCGGCAGCACAAGAGCCTGCTCGACTCGGTGGGGGACAAGCTGGCGGCCCTGCGCCGCGAGCTCGGGCCGGGCGACCAGACCAAGATGGAGGAGTACACCGACGCCATCCGCGACGTCGAGCGCCGCATCGAGAAGGCCGAGGAGCAGAGCGACCTCGAGCTGCCGACCCTCGAGCAGCCCCAGGGGGCGCCGTCCGACTTCGAGGATCACTACGACCTGATGATGGACCTCCAGGTGCTGGCCCTGCAGTCGGACCTCACCCGGGTCATCGCGTTCATGATCGGCAAGGAGCAGAGCGCGCGGCCGTATCCGCAGATCGGGGTGCCCGAGGCGCACCACCCGCTCTCGCACCACAACGACGACCCGACGCTCGTCGCCCACATGTCGAAGATCAACGCGTACCACACCGCGCTGTTCTCGCGCTATCTCGAGAAGCTGCGGGCGACCCCCGACGGCGACGGCAACCTGCTCGACAACATCACCATCCTGTACGGGTCGGGCCTGTCGAACAGCACCCGGCACTCGGGCATCGACCTGCCCCTGCTGCTCGCCGGCGGCGGGGCGGGGCGGCTGCCGAGCGGGCGCCACATCCGGTACACCGACGAGCCGTCGATGGCGAACCTGCTCGTCACCCTGATGGACAAGATGGGCGTGCCGGTCGAGCGCATCGGCGGCAGCACCGGCGCGCTGCCCGTGGACGCCCTGACGGGGCTGCTGTAGTTGCGGTGACGAAGGCCGCCTCGACGCGTGCGGGGCGAATCGGACTGTGGCGGCGGGCCGCGGCGGGGCGGAGTCGGCGACTCCGCATCCATCGCGGTCCCGAACGTACCCGGGGACACTGACGGAAGCTGTCCTGCCGTGCGTCGGGCGCGCAGGGCCGCAAGTCAAGAGATGTTGCGCCCGAGTGCGGCCGGCAACCTCGTATCGGTCGTTTTCCTTAGGCAAAGGGCGGTACCCACCATGCGTCTGTCGAGAGCCCGCGTCGTCGCCGCGGCGGTCCTTGCCGCCGCCGGGAATGTTGCGTCGGCCGAGACCCCGCCGCTCGTCGACGCGGCCAAGCGGGGCGACGCGCCGGCGGTGGCGGCGCTCCTCGACGGCGGCGCCAGCGTCGCGGCGGCGGACGCCGACGGCTCGACCGCCCTGCACTGGGCGAGCCACCGCGACGACGCCGAGACCGTGGCGCGGCTGCTCGACGCCGGGGCCGACGTCGACGCCGCGACCGACCTCGGGGTGACCGCCCTGTGGGCGGCGAGCCAGAACGGCAGCGTCGCCCTGGTCGAGACCCTGCTCGCGGCCGGCGCCGACCCGAACCGGCCGCTGCTGGCGGGCGAGACCGCGCTCATGGTGGCGGCCAGGGCCGGCGCCCCCGACGTCGCGCGGTTGCTGCTCGCCCACGGGGCCGACACCGAGGCCCGCGGCCCCCGCGGCCAGACCGCCATGATGTGGGCGGTCGCGCAGCACCACGCGGACGTCGTGGCGGTGCTGCTGGCCCACGGGGCGGCCGTCGACGCGCGCTCCGACGTGTGGAGCCAGATGATGGCGGTGCCGCCGCACGGCCAGCCCGAGTACAACGCCGACATCCCCCACGGCGGCAACACTGCCCTGATGTTCGCGGCGCGCAACGGCGACGTCGCCTCGGCGCGCCTGCTCATCGCGGCCGGCGCCGACGTCGACGACCGGAACGCCTGGGGCGTGAGCGCCGTCACCATGGCCGCCCACGCCGGCCACGGCTCGCTCATGGCCCTGCTGCTGGAGGCGGGGGGCGACCCCAGCGCGGCCGACGCCGGCTTCGCGGCGCTACACGCGGCCGTCATGCGCCGCGACGCCGGGATGGTGGCGACCCTGCTCGAGCACGGGGCCGACCCCAACGCGGTGTTGCGCACCTGGACTCCCACGCGGCGCGCCTCGCGCGACTTCAACTTCCGGCCCGCCCTCATCGGGGCCACGCCGTTCTGGCTCGCCGCGCGCTTCGCCGCCCCCGACGCCATGCGCCTGCTCGCCGAGCACGGCGCCGACCCCTCGTTCGTGCATCACGCGACCTACAAGCAGCGGTACACCCAGGTCATCACCGAGTCGACGACGGCGTTGATGGCCGCCGCCGGCATGGGCGGCGGGCGGCTGCGGGCGTGGGTGCCCCCCGATCCCGCCGACGCCGAGCTGCTCGCCCTCGACGCCGTCCAGGTCGCCCTGGAGCTGGGCGCCGACCTCGACGCCACCGACCTCGGCGGCCGCACCGCCCTCGACGGCGCCCGCATGGCCCGCATGCGCACCGTCGCCGCGTTCCTCGAGTCACAGGGCGCGCGGCCGGGCGGGCGGTAGCAACCTGCCTGTCGATCAGGAACCCGACGCGCCGGCGCCGGCGCCCGCACTGATGGCGGCGATGGTCGCGGCCTGCTGGGCGTCGAGGATCGCGCGGATGGACTGCAGCGCCGCGAGGTCGCCGGCGCTGCGCTCGCCGGCCTTCTCGCTGTCCTCGGCCAGCTCGATGCCGGCGGCGAGGGAGAAGGCGATGTCCTTCGAGGGCCGCGGCCTCGCGCCTCGCAGGCGGTCCCGATAACGCAGCACGCGGCCGACGACGTGTCCGGGCGAGCCCTGGGTGAGGGCCAGCACCGCGACCTCGTCGTAGCGGCCGGTCCCGACGCGCTCGCCGGCTTTCCGCAGGTGGTCGGCGACGACGGCGAAGCGCTGGATCGCGTTGTCGGTCCCGCGGGGATCGACGGCGAGCAGGTGCGACACGAGCTGCAGTTGGTTCCCGCGGCGGAAGCCGGCGTCGCGCAGGCGCGCGTAGGCCCGCTGGACGTCGCCGGTCAGCGACTCGACCGACAGTTCGCGGCCGGCGTGCAGGGCCGCCGCCGGCAGATCGTTGCCGTCGGTGAGCCAGAAGTGGTCGGCGCGCCACTGGGCGAAGATTCGCGCGAGTCGCTCGAGTTGCGCCTTCGGCACGCGCTTCCCCTCGGTCTGCAGCACCAGCAGCAGGGCCGCGAGGGTCGCGCCGGTGCCGCGGCGCTTGACGCCGTGCTCGCGGAAGCGGTCGCGCGTGGCGATTACCTGGTGGTGGACCCTGGCCGCGTCGAGGTCCCGCCGCAGGACCATCGCCGCCACCACGTAGCGGATCTCGGAGCGCAACGGGCTCGTCCAGCCCGCCCGCCGCCTCAGCCCCGCCGCGACCTCCTCCAGGCGGTCGTGCGAGACGCGGCCGCCGGCCGCGCCGAGGGTGAGGGCCACGAAGCGATAGGTGGCGGTGTCGGTGCTCCAGCGCTTGCGCGCCCGCAGACGCTCGAAGGTCTCGAGGTAGGCGGCAATCGGATCGCGCTCGGCGTTCATGCGGCGGATGGTACCACGGAGGTTGCCTGGCGGCCGGCCGGCGACGGTTCGGCCGCCGGGGCCAGTTGAGGGACCCGTGTCAGGCCCATCGCCGGGACCCGGGAGCGCGTGGAGTTGCCTGTGAAACGGAACGTCGCCCTGCGCTGAACGGGATGGTAGTGAACCACGCAGTGGATGAAATTCAGCCACGCAGTGGACGATATTCAACCACGTGGTGGATGAAATTCAGCCACTGGCGGGGCCCAGGATCTGCCGGGCGATGGTCTGCAACTGGATGTTGGACGTGCCCTCGTAGATCTGGCCGATCTTGGCGTCGCGGTACAGCTTCTCGACGGGGTAGTCCTTCGTGTAGCCCACGCCGCCGAAGAGCTGCACGGCGAGGGACGTGACGCGCTCGGCGACCTGCGACGTGAAGAGCTTGGTCATCGCCGCCTCGGTGAGGAAGGGCCGGCCGGTGTCGCGGAGGCGGGCGGCGTTGTAGACGCCGAGCCGGGCCATCTCGACCTCGGTCTGTGCCTGCGCCACCTGGAACTGCACGGCCTGGAAGCCGGCTATCGGCCGGCCGAACTGCTCGCGCTCCCGGATGTAGCGGACGGTGTGGTCGAGGGCGCCCTGGGCCAGCCCCACCATCTGGGCCCCGATGCCGATGCGGCCCTCGTTGAGGGTCTCGATGGCCACCTTGTAGCCCTTGCCACGGTCGCCGAGGACGTGGCTTTTCGGCACCCGGCACCCGTCGAGGAGCAGCTCGCAGGTGCTGCTGGCCCGGATGCCGAGCTTGTCCTCCTTCTTGCCGACCTCGAGCCCGGGGCGGTCGTGCTCGACGACGAACGCGGTGATGCCGCGGTGGCCGGCGTCCGGGTCGACGTTGGCCATGACGATGAAGAGCCCTGCCTCGCGCGCATTCGTGATCCAGAGCTTGCGGCCGGTGATGACGTAGTCGTCCCCGTCCTCCACCGCGCGGGTCCTCAGCGCGAACGCGTCGCTGCCCGAGCCGGCCTCCGACAGCGCGTAGGCGCCGATCGCGCCGCCGGCGAGGCGGGGGAGGAACCGCTGCTGCAGGTCGGTAGAGCCCCAGCGCAGGAGGGCGTTGATGACGAGGGTGTTCTGGACGTCGACGACCACCGCGACCGAGGGGTCGACGCGGGCCAGCTCCTCGACGGCCAGCACCGACAGGAAGAACGGGGCGCCGGCGCCACCGAGCGACTCGGGGATCTCGATGCCCATCACCCCGAGGTCGAACAGCTTGTCCAGGAGCGCCCGCGAGATGACCGCCTGCTCGTCCATCTCGCGCACGAGCGGGGCAATCTCCGCCTCGGCGAACGCGCGGACGCTGGCGCGGAACAGATCCTCTTCCTCGGAGAGCCGGGTCAGGGGGGCGGGAGCGGGGCTGACGGTATCGGTCGTCATGAGATTCTCGGCGGCGAAGATAGTGGTTCGATGGAATGGGATGCACTCCCGATATCGTGGCGTCGTGCGAGCGCTCGCCAAAGCAGTATCGTGGGCGGGAAGATGGCGCGTCAAGCCGGCCGCGGAAGCGGCGGATGGTAGACTGAAATCATGTCCGTCATGCTGTCGAAAACGTATGACGCACTCCGATCCGCCAGTGGTGTGTCCGACGAGCAGGCGCGCGAGGCGGCAGAGGAGATCGCCGCCTTCGACTCTCGCCCGCTTCGAGTCGAGATCAAGCTCAACCTCCTCATTACCCTTGGCGCGTCGACACTGGTCGGTGTTGGCTTGGTACTTCTCAGGCTGTTCGTCTTCGACTGACCGTGTGCGGCGTACGGAGGTCCGCATGCCGAATCCGGTCGTCGCAGTCGTCGCCGCTGCCCTCGTCGCGGGCGCTCCCGCCCTCGCTGCCGCCCAGGCCGCCGACACCATCTTCGTCGGCGATCACATCGTCACCATGGACCCGGACCGGCCCGCCGTCGAGGCGGTGGCGGTCCGCGACGGCGTCATCACCGCGGCGGGGGCGCGCGACGCGGTGCTCGTGCGGCGCGGCGACGAGACCCGCGTCGTCGGGCTCGGCGACCGCGCGCTGCTGCCCGGCTTCATCGACGCCCACGGCCATTTCCTCGCGGTGGGGCGGGGGCTCGACACCCTGTCGCTGCACTCGCCGCCGGTGGGCGACGTCACCGACATCGACGGCCTCGTGGGCAAGATCCGGGCGTGGATCGCCGAGCGGGACGTTCCGCCCGGCGAGACGGTGCTCGGGAGCGGCTACGACGACTCGCTGCTCGGCGAGGGCCGCCACCCGACGCGTGACGACCTCGACCGCGCCTCGACCCGCCACCGCATCGTGCTGACCCACGTTTCGGGACACCTGCGGGCGGCCAACTCCGCCGCCCTCGAGGCGTCCGGGGTCACCGCCGACACCCCGGACCCGCCCGGCGGGCTCATCCGGCGCCGCGCGGGGTCGCGAGAGCCCGACGGCGTGCTCGAGGAGACGGCGGGGAGTCTGGTGGCGGGGGGCGGCCCCGCCCCGACCGCCGGGGACCTCGAGACCTTGGCCCGGCGGGCCATCGAGGTCTACGCCGCCTACGGCACCACCACCGTGCAGGACGGCTTGACCGGCCCCGGGGTCGTCCGGGCGCTGCGCGCCGCCGCTGCGCGCGAGCCGTTCGCGGTCGACGTCGCGGTGTTCCCGCGCTTCCGGACGATGGCCGACGCGGAGGGTGTAGTCTACGAGCCGGCCTACCGCGGCGGGCTCCGGGTCGCCGGCGTCAAGTTCAGCCTCGACGGCTCTCCCCAGGGGCGCACCGCCTGGGTCACCGAGCCCTACGCGGAGGGCCCGCCGGGGGCGCCGCCCGACTACCGCGCCTACGGCACCCTCGACCCCGACGCCTACCGGGCCGGCGCCGCCCACCTCATCGGCCGCGGCGTGCCCATCATCGTCCACGCCAATGGCGACGCCGCCATCGACCTCATGCTCGACGGGGTCGCGGCGGCGGTGGCGGGCCGGGACCCGATGCCCGACCACCGGGCCGTCATCATCCACGCCCAACTCATGCGCGCCGACCAGCTCGACCGGGCCGCCGCCCTCGGGGCCGTCCCCTCGTTCTTCTCCGCGCACGCCTTCTTCTGGGGCGACTGGCACCGGCGAAGCTTCGGCGAGGCGCGCGGCAACAACGTCAGCCCGGTGCGCTGGGCCATCGAGCGCGGCGTGCCCTTCACCGTGCACAACGACGCCCCCATCGTGCCCCCGGACATCATGCGGCTGGTCTCCATCACCGTGAACCGCACCACGCGCAGCGGCCACGTGCTCGGACCGCACCAGCGCGCCACCGTCCGCGAGGCGCTGCACGCGGTCACCCTGGGGGCCGCCTACCAGTACTTCGAGGAGGACACCAAGGGCTCGATCACGGTGGGCAAGCAGGCCGACCTGGTGATCATCGACCGGAACCCGCTGACGGCCGACCCGGCCGAGCTGGAGCACATCGCGGTGCTCGAGACGTTCTCGCGGGGGCGCTCAGTATACGCGCGGAGGGCGGAAGCGGCCCGGTGAGTCACGCTTCCCGGATGACGAGGTCGATGGCGACCGACAGGCGCGTCCACGCTTCGACCTCGCGCTTCAGGCGCTCGCGCCCGGCCCGCGTCAGCGCGTAGAATCTGGCCTCGCGGCCGGTGTCCGTCGCCGCCCAGCGGCCGGCGATCAGCCCTTCCTTCTCGAGGCGGTAGAGCGCGGGGTACAGCGAGCCCTGCTGAACCTTCAGGACCTCGTTCGATACCTGCTGGATGCGCTTGGCGATCGCCCAGCCGTGCTTCGGCTCGTGCTCGATGGTGCGCAGGACGAGCAGGTCGAGGGTTCCCTGAACGAGTCCGGTCGGCTTGCCCATGTCTGTTGCCCTCGATACCTCGGCTATCGACAATACGCTAAGATATGTAGATTGTCAAAGTGTCATGCACCCCGTGGTCCGCACCCGCCGCGTCCTTCGAGGGCGCCGAGCGTCGAGGCACGGAGCGGGCGGCCGGTGGGGGTCGCGCCGCCCATGAGCGCCCTCGATCCGCCCTTCGCGGATCACGCGACCCGGGCGAGGGGCGCGCGGGTCGACCGCGCGCCGCGGGTCAAGTGGTGCGCAGGACCGAGACGGGATCGACGGAGGCGGCCTGCCGGGCGGAGACGAGGCACGCGGCGAGGACGATCGCGACCAGGATCGCGGCGCTCAGGAGAAGGGTAAGGTAGTCGGTCGGGTCCGTTGCGACGAGCAGACCGCTAAGGGCGCGCACCGCGATCCAGGCCGCGGTCGCGCCGAGAGCGAGGCCGATCATGACCGGCGCCATCGACCGGCGAAGGCAGTAGCGCACGACCCCGAGGCGGGGCGCGCCGAGGGCCATCCGGATGCCGAGCTCGCGGATTCGGCGCGCGGCTTCGTAGGCGGCCACGCTGTACGCCCCGACCGACGCCAGCATCAGTCCCAGTCCCGCGAAGAGCCCGAGCATCGTCAGGAGGAAGCGCTGCTGCCTGCGAGATCGCGCCATTGCCTCTTCGAGCGGCATCACGTTGAACAGCGCCAGCTCGCTGTCTGCCTGCGCCCACTCCTCGCGGATTCGGGACATCACCGACCCGGCGTCGACCCGGGGCCGCACCATCCCGTACGCGCCACGGGGGGGATCGCCCCGCACGGGGAAGTAGACGACCGGTTCGCCCTCGTCGAGGTCCAGGCGTCTCTGGGGCACATTCGGCGACACGCCGACAATCGTCATCCAGGGTCCCGGTTCGGTCGTTCCGTTGCCGTCGCTCAGTCGCAGCCGCCGATCGAGCGGATTCTCGCCCGGAAAGTACGAGTCGACGAATCGCTGATTCACGATCGCGTGCTCCCGTCCCGGTTCTCCATCCTGCGGGCGGAACGGCCTGCCCGCGAGCAGCCGCAATCCGAGAGTCTCGAAGTAGTCGTCAGCGATGGTCACGTAGGTGACGCCGGGCAGCGCGTCGCCGGGCGGGCGGCCGTCGATCTCCAGCCATCGTCCGAATCCGCCTCCGAAAGGAGGCATGCTCGCGAACGTCGCCGCGTCGAGCTCGGGCATGGCGGAGAGCCGCTCCTCCAGCTCGCGCAGGAGGGTCCCGCGGTCGTCCCGCGAGTCGCTGTCGCGGAACAGCATCGAGAACGTGAGGACCCCCTCGCCGTCGACGACGCCGGTGGCCCGCTGCAGGGCGGTGAAGCTGCGGGCCGTGAGGCCCGTGCCGACCAGGAGGACCAGCGTCAGCGCAATCTCGGTGGCCAGCAGGCCGCTCGTCCCGTGCCGCGCGAGCCGCGCGCCCCGGCCGGTCGGGCCTGTCCGCCGGCCCGCGTCGTCGGGGTCGTAGCTGCAGGCGTGAAGCGCGGGCACGATCCCGCAGAAGAGGCCCGCGGCCAGGCCGGTGAGGCCCATGAACACGAGCACTCTCATGTCCGCGGTCCACTCGATCCAGTAGGGCAGGCATCCCATCTCGCAACGGTCGAGCTGGGCGCCGAAGAAGCGAACGGCCACGGACGCGACGGCGACCCCGAGGAGGCAGCCTGCCGCGGCGAGAAGCGTGCTCTCGACCAGTAGCTGGCGAAGGATGCGCCCGCGCGACGCACCCAGTGCGCTGCGCAGGGTGACCTCGCCGGAACGTCTCGCTACCCGGGCCAGCAACAGGCCCCCCACGTTGGCGCACGCGATCAGCAGGACGAGGCCCACCGCGGCCATCGGGATCAGCAGCCGGCCGCGCTGCGGCGCGACGGCGCGTTTCGAGTAGCGCTCGACGAACGGCCACACGCCCTGGTTGGTCTCCGGATGCTCTTCCGCCAGCCGGTCGGCGATCGCCTCGATATCCTCGTGGGCCTCGTCTATCGTGAACTCCTCCTCCAGCCGCCCGATGGCCCGGTGCATACGGGCGTCTCTGGGGCCGGTCGGGAGTTCCTGGAACCCGAGCGGCAGCCACAGATCTGTTACGAGGGGGAACTCGAAGCCGTCCGGCATGACGCCGATGACGACGGCAGGCCGCGAATCGACCCGGATCGTCCGGCCGAGAATCGCCGGATCGCCGTCGTAGCGGTCCTGCCACAGCGCGTGTCCGAGAACCACGACGCGGGGTCCTCCCGGCAGCTCCTCCATCTGATCGAACATCCCCCCGAGCGCGGGCTCGGCACTCAACAGGCGAAACAGGTCGGCGGAGACGTAGGACGCAGGCAGGAGGACGGGGTACTCCTCGTCGTCGGCGACGTTCACACCCGAGGTGAGGTACGCCGCCATCTCGTCGAAGGTCCGGGCGCCGTCCTCCCAGTCCTGGAGGTCGCGCAGCGACACGCCGGCCTCGCGTCCGTCCGCGTCGCGGGTGCCGAGGTGGACGATCCGCTCGTCGTCGACGGGCAGCCCGCGGAGCAGCACCGCGTTCACCACGGTGAACATGGCGGTCGCGGTGCCGATGGCCAGCGCGAGGACGCATGCGGCTCCGAGGGTGTGCCACCGGGCCTTCATCAGCACCCGGGCGGCCAGGCGCAAGTCGCGCTCGAGCTCGTCGGCGAGCCGCAGGCCGCGCGCGAGCCGGGACGCGTCCTTCGCAAGCTCGAAGCTGCCGAAGTGGGCCCGGGCGCGGCGCTCCGCCTCGGCCCGCGGCACCCCGGCCCGCACCAAGTCCTCGGTGTGCGCCTCGAGGTGGAAGCGGAGCTCCTCGTCGAGCTCGTCCTCGAAGCGCTCTCGCCAGATCAGGGTCGTCAGAAACGAGCGCACGCGTGAGAACAGGGTCACACCTCGTCCCGGATCGATCCGGGGGCGGTCGTGACGGCCGCCGCGCGGCGCCGGGCCTCCTTGCATGTCTGGGAGTGTAGCAACTCTCTACCAGTACTTGACGGGAATGGCGCCGTCTCTTGTTCGTGCCGGTCCCGCTGGACCGCGATGCCGGCGGAGTTCCGGTTGGAGGGCGCCGCCGGTCCGGGCTGTCGGTACCGGGCGTTCCGGCGGCGGGGAGGGAAGCGCGGCTACGGGTTGTCCGTGGATCGTGCCGGCGCGAGAGGATGGTCGAGGGATTCGGAGCGGGCCCGCGGTCCGAGGGGATGCAATTCCGTGGTCAGCGGCTTCGTGACCCGGACAACGCCAGGGAATTGTCGGCGGCGAGCGGGCTCGCCCGGGACCCAGTGGTGAACCCCGCGACGCGGAGACCTTCGCCAAGGCCTCTAGAACGAGGCCGGCTCCTCGTACTCGCCCCAGACGTCCCGCAGCGCGTCGCACATCTCGCCGAGGGTGGCGTAGGCGCGCACGGCGTCGACGAGGAGAGGCATGAGGTTGTCCGTGCCGCCGGCGGCCTCGCGCAGCCGGTCGAGAGCGCGCGAGACGGCGGCGCCGTCCCGGCTCGCTCGCAGGGCCGCGAGGCGGTCGCCCTGCGCGGATGCCGCCGTCTCGTCGATGTAGAGGGTCTCCACCGCGGCCCCGGCCTCCCCGGCGCGGTCGTTGACCCCGACGATCTTCCGCTCGCCCGACTCGACCTCGCGCTGGAACCGGTAGGCGCTCTCGGCGATCTCGCGCTGCGGGTAGCCGGCGTCGATGGCCTCGACCATGCCGCCGAGGTCGTCGATGGCCCGAAAGTACTCGCGCGAGCCCTCCTCCATGTCCCTGGTCAGCCGCTCGACGAAGAACGACCCGCCCAGGGGGTCGACGTGGGCGGCGACGCCGCTCTCGTGGGCGATGACCTGCTGGGTGCGGAGGGCGAGCAGGGCCGCCTCGCGGGTGGGCAGCGACAGGGCCTCGTCGAGCGAGTTGGTGTGCAGCGAGTTGGTGCCGCCGAGGACGGCGGCCATCGCCTGCACGGCGGTGCGGACGACGTTGTTGTGGGGCTCCTGGGCGGTCAGCGACACCCCGGCGGTCTGGGTGTGGAAGCGCAGCTTCCACGACCGCTCGTCCCGCGCCCCGAAGCGGTCGCGCATCGCCGCCGCCCACAGGGCGCGGGCGGCCCGGTACTTCGCGATCTCCTCGAAGAAGTCGTTGTGGGCGTTGAAGAAGAACGAGATGCGGGGCGCGAAGCGGTCGACCTCGAGGCCCGCGTCCACCCCGTACTGCACGTACTCGATGCCGTCGCGCAGCGTGAACGCCAGCTCCTGCAGGGCCGTCGCCCCCGCCTCGCGGATGTGGTAGCCGCTGACCGAGATGGTGTTCCACCGCGGCGTCTCGCGGGCGCAGAAGGCGAAGGTGTCGGTGACGAGGCGCATCGACGGGGCCGGCGGATAGATGTACTCCTTCTGGGCGATGTACTCCTTGAGGATGTCGTTCTGCAGGGTGCCCGACAGGGCCGCCCAGGGGACCCCCTGGCGCTCGGCGACGGCGAGGTACATCGCGAAGACGACCGCGGCCGGCGAGTTGATGGTCATCGAGGTGGTGACGGCGCCGAGGTCGATGCCGTCGAAGAGCCGCTCCATGTCGGCGAGCGAGGCGACGCTGACCCCGCACTTGCCGACCTCGCCCCGCGAGTACTCGTGGTCGGGGTCGCGGCCCATCAGCGTGGGCAGGTCGAAGGCCACGCTGAGGCCGGTGCCGCCGGCCGCCAGGAGCTCCTTGTAGCGCCGGTTGGTCTCCTCCGGCGTGCCGTAGCCGGCGAACTGGCGCATCGTCCACAGCTTGCCCGCGTACCCGCCGGCGTGGATGCCGCGGGTGTAGGGGAACTCGCCGGCCGGCGCCGGGGCCTCGAGCCCCCGGAGCGCGTCGGCGGTGTAGAGCGGCTCGACGGGCCGCCCCGACACGGTCGTGTGGGCGGGCGGCGCGGCCGGCGCCGCGGCCCCGGTGGTCTTGGTCATCGGCGGCGGGATCGGACGGACATCGGCATCGGCGGTATGTTACCGCGGCGCGGCGGCGTTTGACACGACTCCGGTCCTGGTTCAAACTCTCAACCATAGTGAACGAGTCTGTACAGCGCGGAAAAGGACGGTCGGCGGCGGGTCTGGCCGCCCTCGTGGTGCTGGCGGCGGCGCCGGGCGCGGCGGCCCAGGACGTCCGGCTGGACGCCCCCATCCCGCACGTCCGGGGGCAGAGCGTGTCGCCCTCGTTCGAGGGCTGGTACCGCAACCCCGACGGGACCCGCAGCCTCGTCTTCGGCTACTTCAACCGGAACTACGACGAGCACCTCGACATCCCCGTCGGCCCCGACAACCGCTTCGAGCCCGGTCCCGCCGACCGGGGGCAGCCCACGCACTTCCTGCCGCGGCGGCAGACGGGCATGTTCGCGGTGGTCGTGCCCGCCGACTTCGACGGGCGGCTGACGTGGTCGCTGACCGCGTACGGCGATACCATCGCGATCCCCGGCCACCTGCGCCCCGAGTGGGAGATCGACGCCCTCCAGGAGGTGACGAGCGGCAACACGCCGCCGGTCGTGCGCTTCGGGTCGGCGGACGGCGAGGCGGGGCAGGGGCAGTACGGGGTCGGATCGGGGTCCGCGGCGCGGGCGATCGTGTCCGAGCCGGCGCCGATCACGGTGTGGGCGACCGACGACGGCGTCCGCAAGAGGCGCGCTGCCGATCGGCCCAACCGGTTCGGGCTGGTGTGGAGCAAGTACCGCGGGCCCGGCGCGGTGGCCTTCGAGACCGCCGAGCCGGAAACCGACGGCGCCGGGAAGGCGGTGACGACGGCGACGTTCGACGCGCCGGGCCGTTACGTCCTGCGCGTGCTCGCGTGGGACGACTCGGGGGGGCAGGCCGCGATCATGGCCGGCGGCTTCTTCTGCTGCTGGACGAACGGCTACCTGACGGTCGACGTCGAGGAGTAGGGAATCGGACTTGAGACCTGGCGCGCGCCGTGGGCGCGCACGGGGGAGTTGGGGACGCCCGGAGCGATTTCGGAACACGCCTGGAGACAGACGATGACGCAGACCACGAGACGCCGCGGTTCGCGGCTTGCCCTGTCCGCCGCCGCGTTCGCGCTGGCCGCCGGTGCCGCCGGTGCGCAGACCGCCGACGTCACGTTCAGCCGCGACGTGGCCCCCATCCTCCAGCGGAGCTGCCAGGGCTGCCACCGCGCCGGCCAGATGGGGCCGATGGCCCTGACGAGCTACGAGGAGGTGCGCCCCTGGGCCCGAGCCATCCGCACCAAGGTGGTCGAGCGGTCGATGCCGCCCTGGCACCTCGACAAGACCGTGGGCATCCAGCAGTTCGAGAACGACATCTCGCTGAGCGACGCCGAGATCGACACCGTCGCGCGCTGGGTCGACGCCGGCGCCCCGCGCGGCAACCCCGCCGACCTGCCGCCGCCCGCCGACTGGCCCGACGGCGACGTCTGGCATCTCGCCGAGCGCTTCGACCGCCAGCCCGACCTCGTGATCGCCTCCGAGCCCTGGACGCAGAGCGCCGAGGGCCAGGACCAGTGGTGGCAGCCGATCATGGACACCGGCCTGACCGAGGACCGCTGGGTGTCGGGCATCGAGGTGCGGCCGTCGGAGCGGCGCATCACCCACCACGCGGTCGTCTACCTGCAGCAGGAGGAGCAGCCCGGCGACCACGAGGCGGTGGTCGACGTGCCGGGGCGGGGCACCTACCTGACCGAGTTCGCGGTGGGCAAGATCGGCGATGTGTTCCGCGAGAACACCGGCAAGCTGATGAAGGCGGGCTCGCGCCTCGCCTTCGACAACCACTACCACTCGGTGGGCGAGGAGCTCGTCGACTCGACCGCGGTGGGCGTCTGGTTCCACCCGAAGGGCTTCGTGCCCAAGTACCGCGTGCACGGCGGCGCCCTCGGCGTGCGGCAGGCCATGGACACCCTCGACATCCCGCCCGGCCGGGTGACCGTGCACCACGCCTACGTGCCGCTGGCCCTGCCCGCGCGGCTCGAGAACTACCAGCCGCACATGCACATCCGCGGCAAGGCGATGTCGATGGAGGCGATCTACCCCGACGGCCGGGTCGAGATGCTCAACCACGTCGCCAACTTCGACTTCAACTGGCACGTGAACTACGTCTACACCGACGACTCGGCCCCGGTGCTGCCCGCGGGCACGGTCATCAAGCTGACCGCGTGGCACGACAACACCGAGGCGAACCGGGCGAACCCGGACCATACCCAGTGGGTGGGGTGGGGCCAGCGCAGCTACGACGACATGTACCACGCGCACGTGAACATCACCTACCTCACCGACGAGGACTACGAGCAGATCATCGCGGACCGGCAGGCGGGCCGGACTGACGACTAGTGCTTCGTCACGACTGAATGTTCCGGTGCTCGGGCTGTGATTCGCCAACGATTGCGGGCTCCATACCAATGTCCGTGTCCGAAGATTGTGACGTGACGGACCATTAGCAGCCCGCGTTGACCGCGCCCGAAGGGCGCCGGCGAACCACCAGGGCGCCCGCCTCACAAGGCGTGAGGAGGGCGCGTATCGGGCACAGCAACCGACGAACGACGCAGTCCGGCGGGATGCGTCGCTGCTCGACGCAGCGGGCTTCCGCCACGGGCTGCCGAGGGCCCCGGCGGAACGTGGAGACACCGCTCACGCCGCTCGAGTTCCAGCGCCGCTCGCGGGCGCTCTACCCCGACCGCGAGTGCGTGGTGGACGGCGGCGACCGCCTGACCTACGCGCAGTTCTTCGACCGCTGCGACCGGTGGTCGGCGGCGCTGCAGCGGCTGGGGGTGCGCAAGGGCGACCGCGTCGCGTACCTCTCGCTGAACACCGCGTCGCACCTCGAGTCGTTCTACGCGGTGCCGCAGATCGGCGCGGTCCTCGTCCCCATCAACTTCCGACTCAAGCCGCAGGAGATCGCCTACATCGTCCAGCACTCGGGGGCGAAGGTGGTCTGCGCGCACGCCGAGTTCCTCGACACCGTCGACGAGGTCCGCGGCGAGTGCCCCGGGGTCGAGCACTACGTGGCCCTCGAGGGCGCCCGCGACGGTTGGCTCGACCACCGCGAGCTCCGTGACGCGGAGTCGGACGCGGTCGACCGCCCCTCCGTCGACGAGCGCGACCTGCTGACCATCAACTACACGAGCGGCACCACCTCGCGGCCCAAGGGGGTGATGATCACCCACCGCAACGCGTACATGAACGCGGTGGGGACCCTGGTGCACATCCCCATGACGTGCGCCGACCGGTACTTGTGGACGCTGCCGATGTTCCACGCCAACGGGTGGACGTTCGTGTGGATCGTCACCGCCGTCGGCGGCGCCCACGTCTGCCTCCGCAAGGTCGATCCGGTGCAGGCCTTCGCCCTGGTCCGGGACGAGCGCGTGACCATGATGTGCGCGGCCCCGACGGTGCTCATCGGGCTCGCCGGGTGTCCGCCGGAGCAGCGGGGGGAGGTGCCCGCCGGGGTGCGCGTCCTGACCGCCGGCGCCCCGCCCGCCGCCGCGACCATCCAGCGGGTGGAGGGCGAGTTCGGGTGGGAGCTGACCCACGTCTACGGCCTCACCGAGACCGCCCCGTTCATCACCGTGTGCGAGCCGCGGCCCGAGCACGCGGCGCTGGCCCTGGCCGACCGCTCGGTGGTCAAGGCGCGCCAGGGGGTGGAGCTGATCACGTCGGGCGAGCTGCAGGTCTTCGACGAGGAGGACCGGCCCGTTCCGCGCGACGCGCAGACGCTGGGCGAGATCGTGGTGCGCGGCAACGTGGTCATGGAGGGCTACTACAACGACCCCGAGGCCACCGCGAAGGCGATGCGGGGCGGGTGGTTCCGCAGCGGCGACGCCGCCGTCGTGCATCCCGACGGCTACCTCGAGATCCGCGACCGGTTCAAGGACGTCATCATCAGCGGCGGCGAGAACATCTCCTCGGTCGAGGTCGAGGGCGTTTTGATGCGCCACCCCGGCATCCAGGAGGTCGCGGTGGTCGGCATGCCCGACGAGAAGTGGGGCGAGACCCCCCACGCGTTCGTGGTGCCGGCCCCGGGGGCGGCGCCGGGCGAGGCCGATCTCATCGCCTGGGCGCGCGAGCGGATGGCCCACTTCAAGGTGCCGCGCAAGATCCGGTTCGTCGACGAGTTGCCGAAGACCGCCACCGGCAAGATCCAGAAGTACGTCCTGCGGAGCGGCCGCGCCGCCATCGCAACGCAGTAGACAGGGCGATGACCGCCTTACCTTCGTTCCCGCCTTCGGACGCGCCGTCCGGGGAGCCCGCGGACGCCGCCGCCCGGTGTCTCGCCGCCATCGAGCGCAAGGTGCTGTGGCTCAGCACCTGGATGATCCATCACGCGAACCACGTGCGGGCGAGCCGCGACGGCCTCAAGGTCGGCGGCCACCAGGCCTCGTGCGCGTCGATGGTCACACTGATGACGGCCCTCTACTTCGACCTCCTCCGCCCCGCCGACCGGGTCGCGGTGAAACCCCACGGCAGCCCCGTCTTCCACGCCATCCAGTACCTGCTCGGCAACCAGTCCCGCGACCAGCTCGAGCGGTTCCGCGCGTTCGGGGGCGCCCAGTCCTATCCGTCCCGCACCAAGGACCAGGACGACGTGGACATCTCGACCGGGTCGGTCGGGATGGGGGTGGCGATGACGAGCTTCGCGGCTCTCGCCCAGCAGTTCCTGCGCACACGGGGCCTCGCGCCGGACGGAGCGCCGCCGGGGCGGATGATCGCGATCGCCGGCGACGCCGAGTTCGACGAGGGCAACGTCTTCGAGGCCCTCCTCGAGGCGTGGAAGCACCGCGTCACCGACGTCTGGTGGATCATCGACTACAACCGGCAGAGCCTCGATGCGATCGTCGCCGACCGGTTCTTCCACCGACTCGACACCGTCTTCGAGACGATGGAGTGGCGGGTCGTCACCCTGAAGTACGGCCACCGCCTCGAGGCGGCGTTCACGCGGCGGGGGGGCGGCGCGTTGCGCCAGTGGATCGACGACTGCCCGAACTCCACCTATTCGGCCCTCGCCTATCAGGGTGGCGAGGCGTGGCGGTCGCGGCTGCTCGGCGACCTCGGCGACACCGCGGGCATCCGCGAGCTGCTCGACGAGCACGACGACGAGGCCCTGCACGGGCTGATGACCAACCTCGCGGGCCACGACCTCGACACGGTGCGCGAGGCGTTCCACCGGGCCGCGCAGGACAACGTCCCGACCTGCTT
Source organism: Vicinamibacterales bacterium (assembly GCA_965207615.1). Classification (GTDB taxonomy): domain Bacteria; phylum Acidobacteriota; class Vicinamibacteria; order Vicinamibacterales; family UBA8438; genus JAJEEA01. The sequence goes on along the minus strand of CBDBMZ010000003.1, from coordinate 2,199,736 downwards.
CATCGCCTACACCATCAAGGGGCACGGGCTGCCGTTCGAAGGGCACAAGGACAACCACTCGGGACTGACCAATCCGCAGCAGATTGCCGCCCTCCGCGACGGGATGGGCATTGTCGAGGGCGACGAGTGGGACCCGTTCGCGGGACTCGACGTCCCCCCCGAGACGCTCCAGGCGTTCCTCGACGCGGTGCCCTTCAACCAGGCGAAGACGCGCCGGCACGACGCCCCGCGCATCGCGGTGCCGGCCGAGATCGAGGTGCCGCCCGGCGACCCCCTGTCGACCCAGGCCGGCTTCGGCCGCGTGCTCGCGGACGTCGCGCGGCGGCACCCCGACCTCGCCGACCGCATCGTGACCACCTCGCCCGACGTCACGGTGTCGACGAACCTCGGAGGCTGGGTCAACCGCCGCGGCGTCTTTGCCCGGTCGGCGCAGGCCGACGCGTTCCGGGGCGACCGGCCGCTGTCGGCCCAGGACTGGACGATGGGGCCCAAGGGCCAGCACCTCGAGCTGGGCATCGCCGAGAACAACCTCTTCGTGCTGCTCGCCGCGCTAGGCTTGACGGGGCCGCTCTTCGGGACCCGGCTGCTGCCGGTCGGCACCCTCTACGACCCGTTCATCAGCCGCGGCCTCGACGCCCTCAACTACGCCTGCTACCAGGACGCGCGCTTCATCCTCGTCGCCACGCCCTCCGGGGTCAGCCTCGCCCCCGAGGGGGGCGCCCACCAGTCGGTGGTGACGCCCCTCATCGGCATGGGGCAGCCGGGCCTGACCTCGTTCGAGCCGGCCTACGTGGACGAGCTGGCCGAGATCCTGCGCTGGAGCTTCGAGCACGTGCAGGCCGAAGACGGTGGCGCCGTCTACCTGCGGCTGTCGACCCGGCCCCTCGCGCAGCCGCGCCGCGAGCTCACCCCCGCCGACCGGGCCCGCATCGTGGATGGCGGGTACTGGCTGATTCCCCCCGCGCCGGGGGCCGGTCTTGCGATCGTCGTCTCGGGGCCGGTGGTCGTCGAGGCGGCGGAGGCCCACCGGCAGATCGCCGAGGACCTGCCGGGGGCCGGGGTGCTCGTGGTCACCTCCGCGGACCGCCTGCAGCAGGGTTGGATGCGGGCGGTCAGGGCGGGACGGCCCGAGCGCGCCCGGGTGCGGCGGCTGCTCGAGCCGCTGGCCCCGACTGCGGGGCTCGTGACGGTGCTCGACGGCCATCCCGCGACCCTCTCCTGGCTGGGCTCGGTCGGCCTGCACCGGGTGCAGCCCCTCGGGGTCACCCAGTTCGGGCAGTCGGGCGACATTCCCGACCTCTACCGGGCGTGCGGGCTCGACGTCGACGCCATACTGGACGCCGCGGCACGGCTGTGCGTGGGAACGGCGCCGAGCAACTGAACGAGGTGACGCGAGCGAAGGTGCCGTCGTGACAGCGCTCGGCGTTCCCGATGCCTGATAATGGGTACTGTCGCGGCCATTCCGCCGCCCCCGGCCGGGAGGTTTCCCGTGTTCGATTCCCTCACCGTCGCTCGGCAGTCGACCGATGCCGGCATCGAACGCGCCCAGGCGGACGCCATCGCCGACGGCATCCGTCAGGCTGCTGAGCACGGCGAGCATGTCACCTCCGATCAGCTCGACGCCCGCATTGCAGACGTGCCGACCGCCATCAGCGCCGTGGAAACGCGCATGACGTGGCGCATGCTCGCCGTCGCCGGCCTCGTCATCGCGGCCCTGCGGTTTCTGGGTTGACGTTCACGCGCGATGGCCGAGACGACCGAGATTCGACTGCCCCGACTGGCCGATTCCGTCACGACGGTCAAGTTCGGCGCGTGGCTGAAGCAAGAGGGCGACCGGGTCGAGGCGGGCGAGCCGATAGCCGAGGTCGAGACCGACAAGACCACCGTCGAGCTGGAGGCGCCGGCCGCCGGCGTGCTGTGCGACCTGCGCGTCGCGGCAGGCGAGGACGGCCTGGAGGCCGGGGTGGTGCTCGGGCGGATCGGCCCCGCCGGTAGGGAGACAGACGGTGCGGCGCCGGCGCCGGCCCCGCCCCCGGTTGCGGCGACGGTGGAACCAGGGGACGAGGCGCCCGGAGCGCCGCCGGGCGAGGCCCCGGCCGCCCCGCCCGACGAACCGGCAGGGCGGGACGAGTCGCCCGCGACGACGGGAGAGGCTCCCGCGGCGACTCCGCTGGCCCGCAGGATGGTTGCCGCGGCGGGGCTCGACCTGTCCGCCGTCCGGGCCGCCGGCCCTGATGGCCGCATCCGCAAGGCGGACGTCGACCGGGTGCTCGCCGAGCGGCGGGGCGTGCGCGGTGAGGGGGACGCGCCCTCCGCACGGGCAGCGCCCTCGGGAGACGGAGCCGCCGCGGCGGGAGTGACGGCCGTCGACGGCGCGCCCTCCGAAGACGGCCGCGGGCCCTTGGCGGCGGCGCCGGCCGAGCCGGCCTCGCCCGCGACGCCTGCGCTTTCGCGGACGGAGGCAGGCGCTTCCGGAGACGCGGAGGCGCCCTACCGCGAGCCGCCGTTGACGGCCATGCGACGGGTTACCGCCACCCGCATGCAGCAGGCCAAGCAGACGGTCCCTCATTTCTACCTGCGGACCGAGTGCCGGGTCGATGGGGCGCTACGGTTCCTCGCCGCGGCCAAGCGCCAGTCGTCGGACGTGCCGCCAACCCTCACCGACCTGGTCGTCCGGGCCGCCGCCTTCGCCCTCCGCCGCGTGCCCGAGGCCAACTCCGCGTGGGTCGACGGCGCGGTCCGGGTCTACGAGCGCGTCGACATTGCGGTGGCCGTCGACACACCGCAGGGCCTGGTCGCGCCGGTGGTCCGCGGCGCCGACGGGAAGGACCTCGGGGCAATCGCCCGCGAGACCCACGCCCTCGCCGCCCGGGCGCGCGAGGGGCGCCTCGCCCCCGCCGAGTACGCGGGCGGCACGTTCACCGTCTCCAACCTGGGGATGTACGGCGTCGAGAGCCTCTACGCCATCGTCAATCCGCCCCAGAGCTGCATTCTCGGCGTGGGGGCGGCGACCCGGCGCCCGGTGGCGGACGGCGACGGTGTCGGTGTGGGCACGGTCATGGCCTGCACCCTGTCCGCCGACCATCGGGTCATCGACGGCGCGGCCGGGGCCAGGCTGCTCGACGCGTTGAAGTCCTGCCTCGAGCAGCCCGGCCTGATGCTGCTCCAGGCTGAGGCCCGGTCCCCCGCGGGACGGCGGGGGGCGCCGTGACCCCAGGTCCCCGCTGGCCCCGTTGACGTTCATGCGCGCCCTGGCCAAGCGGCTTCACGCGGCGTTCCACGAGCCGGAGACCCTGCTCTACCGGTACGTCCAGGGCACGGTGTGGGCGCTCATCCTGACCTCCGTCTTCCTGCTCGTCGTCGAGGCCCTGCTGCCTCCCGAAAGCCCCGCGGGCCGGCTGTTGCGACGAGTCGACGTCGTGCTGCTGTCGATCTTCGCGGTCGAGATTCTGCTGCGTGTCGGGTCGTACCGGCCGCCGGCGCTGGTGATCTTCCGGCGCCCTCCCGGGGGAAGGCTCCGGACCCACCTGGTGGGGCGGCTCCAGTACCTGCTGCGGCCCATCATGCTGGTCGACATCCTGGCCGTGCTGGCCCTCTTTCCCGAGTTGCGGGGCCTGCGAGCGCTGCGGCTGCTGCGGCTCCTGCGGTCGAATCGGCTCTTCCGCTACCGCAACCCGTTCGCCATCGTGCTGCAGGCGTTCGAGGAGAACGGCGTGCTGTTCACGCTGGCCTTCGGGGTCCTGGGGGTGGCGACCCTGCTGGGCGGCACCAGCATGTACCTGGTCGAGGCCCGGGACAACCCCAACATCGCCACGCTGCTCGACGGCATGTGGTGGGCGCTGGTCACGACGACGACCGTCGGCTTCGGCGACATCTCGCCGGTGACGGGGCTCGGCCGCCTCATCGGCGCGGTGATGATGGTCGCCGGCATGTTCACGCTGGCGCTGTTCGCCGGCATCGTCGGGTCGAGCCTCGTCAGCAGCGTCGTCAGCGTCCGGGAGGAGCAGTTCCGCATGAGCGACTACGTCAACCACATCGTCGTGTGCGGCTACGACCAGACCACCCACCTGATGCTCGACGCCCTCAGCGCCGAGCTCAACCTGCACGAGACCCGCGTGGTGCTGTTCGACACCCACGAGCGCCCGCGCGACGTGCCCCCCGAGTTCGTGTGGGTGCAGGGCGACCCCACCAAGGAGAGCGAGCTCGACAAGGTGCGGCTGACCCACGCGGCGGCGGTCATCGTGCCGGGCGAACGCGACACCTCGCCCCAGGCCGCCGACGCCCGCTCGATTCTCATCACGTTCACCATCCGGTCCTACCTGAGCCGCCAGCGGAGCCACGTGCGGCGCCGCCGCTTCCCGCTCTACGTGGTGGTCGAGATACTCGATTCCGAGAACGTCGACCACGCCCGCAAGGCCGGCGCCGACGAGGTGCTCGAGACCCGCAAGATCGGCTACGCGATGATCGCGCACGCGGTCGGCTACCACGGCACCGCCACCGCCATGAGCCGGGTGCTGATGTCGGGCCACCACAACGTCTACATCGGCGTGCTGCCCGGCGATCGCAAGGAGCCGGTGCCGTTCGGCGAGCTGCTGATGGAGATGGAGCTCTCCCGGCGCGGGGGGCTCGTGGTGGGCGTGCGTACCGCGGCCGGCGACGAGGTGATCAACCCCCCCAAGAGCTACGTGGTGCACCCGGGCACGCAATTGCTCTATCTCGCCGAGCGGGCGCTGCTGGAGCCGCCCGGGTGGGAGCCGCCGGCGAGGTCCCGCACGGAGGGCGGCGGGGGCGCCGACGGGTCGTAGCGGGCCCGCGGCGGAACCGCGCTATACTTCGGCGTTTCGCCACGCAACCGCCGGGTTGACCCCACGGTGGGGCAGCCTCGAGGAGGACCCATGACCACGAAGCGCGTGCTGACGGCGCTGATCCTGGCCCTGCTGGCGGCCCCGATGCCGGCCGCGGCCCAGCAGGAAGAGACCTACGACTACTGGAAGTTCCAGCGCGAGATGGTTCGCTACGGCCAGCAGGCCATCTTCATGTGCAACGGGCTGTTCACGTCGAACCGCAGCCTCGAGAACGTCTTCGCGCAGGAGCTCGCGTTCCTGCCCCGGCCGGTGGGGACGCCGCGGGGCGGCGACTACGTCGTCGACGAGAAGCGGAAGGCGGTGGCCATCGGGACGCCGGGGGGCACGCCGGTCATGCGCGCGGCGTTCCGCGAGGGCATCGGCTGCGTCATCATGGCCCCGGATCAGACCTTCGAGGACATCGACTCGCTGCCGATCCTCGAGCTGCCGTATCCGGACGGCGACCCCGCCGACATCCCGTGGCCGGACGGCGATCTGGTCGCCGAGGCGGCCCTCTCGCCGTCCATCGACGCCGACGCCATCCAGGCCGCCTCGGACTGGGCCTTCGACCGCGGCACCCCCGAGCAGGACACCCTGAGCCTGCTCATCGTGCACGAGGGACAGATCATCCACGAACGCTACGCGCCCGGCGTGGACGTGACCACCCGCACGCGCACGTGGTCGACGGCCAAGAGCATCGCCGCCACCCTCGTCGGGATGCTCGTCGACGACGGCCGGATGAAGCTCGACGAGCCCCTCGGCTTCGACTGGCTGCCGTCCGCACCGTCGCCCGAGACCGACCCCCGCAACGCCATCACCCTGCGCCACGTGCTCAACATGTCGAGCGGGCTCGACGTCGTCGACAACGGCGGCCTCGAGTACGCCACCGGCTCGGGGATGTCCTACTGGGCGGGGGCGAGCTCGGTGCGCGGCGCCCTGCGGCAGGCCCTCATCCGCGAGCCCGGCACCAACTGGGACTACGAGAACTACGACACGCTGCTCGCGATCCTCAAGATGAAGCAGGCGCTGGGCGACGAGAAGACCTACGGCGAGTTCCCGCGGCGCGCGCTGCTCGACAAGATCGGCATGCGCAACACGCTGGTCAGCACCGACCGCTTCGGCGACTTCATCCTCAGCAGCCAGGTCTACACCAACGCCCGCGACCTCGCCCGTTTCGGCCTGCTCTACCTGCAGAACGGCGTGTGGAACGGCGAGCGGCTGATCTCCGAGGAGTGGATCGACTTCGTGCGCACCCCCGCCCCGGCCACCGTCGGGCGCGGCGGCCAGTACGGCGGCCAGTGGTGGCTCGTGCCCGAGAACCGGAACGACGTGCCGAAGGACGCCTACTCGACCTCGGGCAACCGCGGCCAGTACGCCGTCGTGGTGCCGTCGCACGACCTCGTCATCGTGCGCCGCGGCCTCGACTGGGGCCGCCAGGGCTTCGACCGCTGGGGGCTCGTCCGCGAAGTGCTGAAGGCGGTGCGGGCCCCGACCGACGAGGGGCAGTAGCCCGACGCTCGGGCCGGCTCCACGAACCATCGGGGAGACCGCGCAGATTCCGCGGCGTGGTCTCCCCGCCCGATCAACGACCCGTGCGGCGGCCGAGGCGGACGACGATGTCGTACTCCGCCTTGGTCACCGGCTGCACGGAGAGCCGGCTGCCCTTCTGGATCACCTTCATCGCCTCGAGCCCGGGGGTGGTCTTGAGGGCGGCCAGCGGCACGGTCTCCGCGAAACGCTCCACGAACGCCAGGTCCACCATGTACCAGGTCGGGGCGTCCGGCTTGCTGCGGGCGTCGAAGTACTTGTGGCCGGGCTCCCACGCGTAGTGGTCGGGGTAGGCGGTCCGGCAGATCTTCGCGAGCCCGGAGACCCCCGACGGCTCGGCGTTCGACGCGTAGAACAGCACGCCGTCGCCCACCCGCATCTCGTCGCGCATGAAGTTCCGGGCCTGGAAGTTGCGCACGCCCTCCCAGCAGGTCTCCCCGTCGCGCGTCAGGTCGTCGATGCTGTAGGCGCTCGGCTCGCACTTCATCAACCAGTAGCGTTTCGGCATGCCGCTATTGTCCGCGGGGGCGGCACATGAGACAAGACGGCGTCTGGCTGTTGCCGCGTCACGCCCTGCCCGCGACGGGCTCGTGCACGGCAAGGGCGGCGCGCGGCGCTCCCGCGTCACGCCTGCCGGGCCTCGCCGGCGTCCGGGTGAGGCGGCGGTTCGGCCAAGGCCCGCGAACTTCGTCCCCCGCGCGTCCGTCCAATGTCAGGCAGGAGGGTTCATGTCGACGAACACCTGGTGGGAGACGGTGGGAGGCACCGGCAGCGCGGTGCTCGATCAACTCAGGAAGCTGCTCGCCGAAGGCAACATCCGGCGCGTGCGAGTACGGCAGAAGGGTCAGGTCATCGCGGAGTTCCCGCTGACGGTGGGGCTGGTCGGCGCGGTGTTCGCGCCTCTGCTCGCCGCCATCGGCGCGATGACCGCCCTGGTGACCGGCTGCACCATCGAGGTCGAGCGCGAGGGCGCCCGCGGCGCGGCGGACCCGCCGCCGCCTCCCGACTCGCCCTGAGCGAGCGGGAGCCGTGGGCGGCACGACGCTGCTTCCGGCGCGCGACGGTATACACGAGCGGCGCCACGCGCCCTGGGCCGGGACGCCCGCTCGCTCGGGTCCGGATCACGCCAGACCCGTCACGGCCTCTCTGTCCTCTGGTTGACCGACACCGTGACGGAGCCGGAGAGGCCGCTGTACTCTTCCAGCCCTATGAAGTAGCTCTCCGTGCCGACCAGACGTGCCTCGATGCGCGAATCGAGGCGCTTGGCGCCCCCGTCATCATCGGTGGCGATCGTGACGAGCTGATTGCCCGCCTGCCGGTACAGGTGCAGGACGGGATCGAAGCCGTCACCGCTCGCGAGAGCGTCGATGGTGTACATCCCGTCCTGAAGACCCCCCAGCCGGAATCGTACGCGCTCTCCAGTTTCGACCGGAACCGATCGTGCCTGCCCTGGTTCCACGGTATCGAGCGCAAGTAGCGTCGCCACCGGGTCTTCGGCCGTCCGGATGAGCGAGAGCAGCTCGCTGCGGCGGCCGTCCTCGTCGTCGCCAAGGGCCTCGCGCGCGCGTTCGTAGGCGCGCTCGTACGAGGCATCGCCCTTGTAGGGGGAGTCTCGCAGGAGCAGCCCGAACTCGGCCACGGCGGAGGCGAAGCGGAAGGCGTCGGACGGGCCGTCATCGCCCGCCGAGGGCTTCGTGAGGGTCCTCGTCAACAGGCGGCTCTCGGTCTCGTCGGGCCGCTTGTAGCGGACCTTGACGGTCAGCACCTCGTCGGCGCCGACCTCGGGCCGCGGGGCGATCTGCTGGTAGCGCAGCGGGTCGACCCCGGGAACGGGCTCGTCCGAGCCCGCCGGGATGATCTCGTAGAGGGCCGTCACGCTGTGCCCGGCGCCGAGATCGCCGGCGTCCCGGGCGTCGTCGTTGAACTCCTCGTCCCGCAGGCGCCGGTTCTCGTAGCCGATCAGCCGGTAGCCCTTGACCTGCGCGGGGTTGAACTCGACCTGCAGCTTGACGTCCTTGGCGACGGTGAGGAGGGTGGCGCCCATCTGCTCGACAAGCACGCGCCTCGCTTCGAGCAGGCCGTCGATGTAGGCGTAGTTCCCGTTGCCGTGATCGGCGAGCCGCTCCATCTTGGCGTCCTGCAGGTTGCCGGTGCCGAAGCCGAGCACGCTGAGGTGGACGCCCGACTCGCGCTCCCGCTCGATCAGGTCGACGAGCTCTCCGTCGCTCGATACCCCGACGTTGAAGTCGCCGTCGGTCGCGAGGATGACCCGGTTGTTGCCCGCTTCCATGAAGTGCTTGCGCGCCAGCTCGTAGGCGAGGCGGATGCCGGCCCCGCCGGCCGTCGAACCGCCGGCCTCGAGCCGTGACAGGGTGTCGAGTATCGCCGTCTTCTCCGCGCCGGGGGTGGGCGGCAGCACCGTCCCCGCCGCCCCGGCGTAGACGACGATCGCCACCCGGTCCTGGGGCCGCAGCTGCTCGACGAACATCGCGAAGGCCTCCTTGAGGAGCGGCAGCTTGTCCCGGCTGCTCATCGACCCCGACACGTCGAGCAGAAAGACGAGGTTGTTGGGCGGCAGGTCGGCCGTCGCGACGGGCGTCGATCGCAGGCCGATGTGCACGAGCCGGTGAGCCGCCGCCCAGGGGGCGTCGGCCATCTCGGTCACGATGCCGAAGGGTATGCCCGCTTCCGGGTGGGGGTAGTCGTAGTCGAAGTAGTTGATCAGCTCCTCGATGCGCACCGCGTCGGCGGGGGGCAGCGACCCGTCGCGCAGGAACCGGCGCACGTTGGCGTAGGCCGCGGTGTCGACGTCGATCGAGAAGGTCGACAGGGGCGCGGTCGTGACACCGACGAAGCCGGGCTCGTCGATGACCCCGTATTCCTCGTTGTAGAAATCGGACGGCAGGGCGCCCGTGGCTCCGACGAGTCCTCCGACGGACCCCGCGTTGGGTGGCGTGAACGAAGCGGCAGCGGAAGCCACGTCGAATCCGGTCTCCGGCACGTGCAGAGGCGGCGGCGGAGGCGCTTGCGGCTCAGACTCTTGCGGCGGAGACGCTTGCGGCGGCTGGACGCGCGCAAACGGCGGTGGCGGCTCTGGCGGGGCCGGGCCTGGAGTCGCACAGGCCGAGACCAGGAAGAGACCGGCGAGCAGACCCGCAGAGACGAATTGCGAGACCCGTGAACTCATGTCGAGCACCTCCTGGGAACGTTGCCAAGCGTGCGTTGCTCCCTTGTCACTTGGACACCCGCCTGCATGGAGTCGGACTGCAGCAGCGTAGGGCAAACGACGTGCCAAGAAGAGGACGGCGTGGGCGCCCGGGGATTGCTCCCGCTTTCTCACAGTCGTGTCTCACTTTGGTGCCACTTCCTGTCCCCCATGGAGTTCAACTCGTGGTGGAACCCCATCGGTCGCCAACGCGAACCCCGGTCGGCGGGGGTTCGTCAATGTACGACAGGGGGACATGGCAACGCTGACATGGTGGGGAGACAGTCGGAGGCACCGGGACGCGCGGTGCTCGCCGGCTCGGGAAGCTGCTCGCCGAAGGCAACGTCCGGCCGGTGCGGGCGGCGCCTCGACCCACCCGTCTACCCCTGGAGCCGGACGCGGTTCGGCCGTCGTCCGGCTTCTGTCTCGGGTCTTGGCGCCACCCAACCAAAACTGGGGTGTTCTGAACGCTCGCGGTCGGCTAGTCTTTCCAGCGATTGGGCCAGAGATGACTCGGGCGCTGGGGGCATGGCGGTTCGGTGCGCTGGGAGCCCGTGGTGAAACCCTGCGTTGCAGCGAGACCGGCGGGACGCAAGAAGCATCGCCGTTCGAATACGGCGGGGCGTTCGCCACGGGCTCCCAGCCGTCTGTCGGGGCCCGGCCGGATCCGAGGGCAATAGATGGAGTGGGAGGGGAGAATCGGGACGTGAAGGCGTCGTCATGAGCTATGGAGACGCGTTCGACCGCATTCTGTGTTCGTTGCACAAGGCCGCGCTCGACGATAGCCATTGGTCGACGGCCTCGGCGCTCATAGAAGAGGCACTCGGCGTGAAGGGCAACGCCTTGGTGTTCGGCGACGGGCGCTCCAACGACGATGTCCGGATCTTCCTTGCGCGGTTCCTCTACCGCGGGGAGCGCCACCGGAAGCTGGAGCGGGAGTACTTCGACGTCTACTACCACCTGGATGAACGCGTCCCGCGCCTGCGGCAACTGCCCGACAGCCAGTTGGTCCATATCACCGAGCTCTACACCGAGGAAGAGCGGAAGAACTCGGTGGTCTACAACGAGATGATGTCCCGCGCTCTCAGCCAGAACGGCCTCACCGTGCGCCTGGACGGGCCCGACGGCTCGCGCATCATCTGGAGCATCGCCGATCCCGTCGACGCGAGCGGCTGGTCGTCCGGCCGGATGGCCATGATCCAGCGATTCCTGCCTCATCTCCGACATTACGTGACTGTCCGTCACGCGCTGGTCGAAAGCGGGGCGCTCGCAGCGTCGATGACCGGGCTGCTGGACAGGACCGGGACCGGGATCATCCAGCTCGACGAGCAGGGGCGGGTCGTGGCCGCGAACGACCGCGCCCGGGACCTCCTGCGGGAAGGTGACGGCCTATCCGACGAGGACGGCTACCTGCGCGTCCGGTCGCCGGATGCGGACGCGGGTCTTCAGAGACTGCTGGCGCGGGCCCTGCCGCGGTTCAACGGGCGGGGCGCGGGTGGCTCGATGGCGGTGAGACGTTCGTCCAATCGGCCGCGGCTCGCGTTGCACGTGAGCCCCGTGGGCGACGAGGAGCCGGACTTCCGACCTTCGCGCGTCGCCGCGCTCGTGCTGGTCGTGGAACGGCACGTCGGGACGCGTATCGATCCGGCGCTGCTGGAGGCGAAGCTCGGTCTGACACCGATGGAGAGCCGAGTGGCGGCGTTGTTGGCCGAAGGCAGGAGCGTGCGCGACATCGTCGCGATGACGGGACGCAGAGAGAACACCATCCGTTGGCATGTGAAGCACATCTACGAGAAGCAGGGGATCTCGCGGCAGGTGGATCTGGTGCGGCTGGTGCTGTCGGTGGTCGGCCCTCCCGGCGGTGAAACGTCCAACAGGTAACGGCTTCAGCTCAGCATGAGCTCGAGTTTCCGGTTCCGGCATGGATGCCGAGACCGCGCGGGGCGCACGTGGTGGACGCTACTCCCGATTCCCCCGGCGAGGGTCGCGCGTCGATCTCGCTGCTGGCGGTCTGGCGGTACTGACGGTGGAACTCCCGTTTGCAGTCCTGTCGCAGCGATTCCTGTCCTTGTGCGAGGACTACGGTTCGGAACGCCTCGCGGTCAGGGTAGTCGCCGCGGGCCGGAGCGCCGGGGTACCGGGGTTGCCAGAAAGCGACGATTGGCAATCGTGGGACGCTGACGAGATGCGGGCCGCGATCGAGTACCTGCAGGAGAAGCGCGTCCGTTGAGCCATGCGTCATGAAGGAACTCGAGCGAAACCACCAGTGCGACTGCGGCCTTCGGCTGATGAGCTTGACGGTCCCGATACCGCCCGGCGCTCCAAGCGTTCTCGCCGCCGTGGATCGCGCTGTTTTCGTTTGTCCCGAATGTTGCGCTCGCCTGCCGGAGCGAGCCGGCTTCAGGACGCGTTGGTTCAGGGTCGACGGGGCCGGCAGCCGGGAGGAGCTGGCAGCCTGCCGCGGCGCCGACCGAGCTACACGCCGGTCCGCATCACCCGGTCGATGCGGCGGGTGTTCGTGATGTCCTCCTCGGGGTCGGCGTCGAGCTCGATCAGGTCGGCGATGCGGCCGACCGCGATGGAGCCGACCTCGGCGTCGTCGCCTTTGCCGCGCACGACGCTGACCGCGTCGTCGACGGGCGCCGAACCGGTGCCGTCGATGAGCTTCGCTCCGGTGATGACGATCGGGGCCGGCGCCGCGGCAGCGGCCTGGGCTGGCCGGCGCGTATCGGCGCGCTACGCCCCTCGCGGCGGAAGCGCTCGAACGTCGCCTCGAGCCGCGCGACCACCTCGGGGTTCTCTGCCGCCACGTCGTTCGCCTCGCCGGGGTCGCGCGACAGGTCGAAGAGCGGGTAGGGTCGGGCGAACGGCTCACCGCGAGGCGCTTGCCGGCCGCCCGATCCGGTGCCGAGCACGAGCTTCCAGCGGCCGTCTCGAATCGCGAACATGCCTCCCGACGAGTGATGGACGACGGGGGTCCCCCGCGTCGCCGCCTCGCCGCGCAGCATCGGCAGCATGGAAACGCTGTCCTCGGCCGCATCCGGCCCCGGCGCGGCGCCGACGATGTCGGCCAGCGTCGCGTAGAGATCGGTGTGGACGACGGTGGCCGCCGACTCCGACCCCGGCTCGACCACCCCCGGCCACCGCGCCACGAACGGCACGCGGTGGCCGCCCTCCCAGACGTCCGCCTTGGTGCCGCGCCAGCCCGCGTTCGACCGGTGGCGGCCGATGCGGTAGCCCTGCACCGACGGGTCGTCGACGTGGTCGGGCTCGGCGTCGTCGAGCCGGTACATGTACGAGCCGTTGTCCGAGGTGAAGATCACCAGGGTCTCGTCGCTGACGCCGTTCTGGTCGAGGGCGGCGAGGACCTCGCCGACGACGGCGTCGGTCTGCGCCACGAAGTCGCCGTACTCGCCGAGCCCGGTCCGGCCGCGGAAGCGCGCGTGGGGCAGGGTCGGCTTGTGGGGCGCGGTCAGCGGCAGGTAGAGGAAGAAAGGCGCCTCGGCCGGCGCCGACCGGTCGATGAACGCCGCCGCCTCGTTCACCAGGCGGTCGAGCACCTCGTCGACGACGAAGTCGTCGGCCCGGGGGCCGCGCCGGATGAAGTGCGGGAAGGCGACGGCCGGCTGCTCCCGGGTCGGAAGCGCCGTGAAGCGGTCGTCGCGGATGTAGACGTAGGGCGCCATGTCGAGCGACGCACTCACCCCGAAGTACTCGTCGAAGCCGTGATGGATGGGGCTGTCCGCGATCTTCCCGGCGAAGTCGATGCCGGGGTCGCCCTCCCACGGCTCGGTGCGCGCCGACGCGGGGTCGAGAAACGGCATGGCCATGCCGAGATGCCACTTCCCGATGGCCGCGGTGCGGTAACCGTGGGCCTGGAGCAGGGTTCCCAGGGTGGGGCGATCCGGCTCGAGCAGGGGCGGGCTGTAGCCGCCGAGCACGCCGCTCGTCAACCGGGTGCGCCACGTGTAGCGTCCGGTCAGAAGCGCGTAGCGCGTCGGCGTGCACACCGCGGCCGGCGCGTGGGCGTCGACGAAGCGCATCCCCTCGCCAGCGAGGCGGTCGATGTGCGGGGTGGGGATGCCCGACTCGGGATGCATGGCCCCGACGTCGCCCCAGCCGAGGTCGTCGGCGAGGATGAGAACGACGTTCGGCGTGGTCGCGTTGCGCTCCTGCGCCTCGGCCGCGAGGGTGGCGGCGCCGACCGCGAGCACCAGGATTGGAAGCAGGCGCAGTCTCATGTTCTTCTCCGTGTGCCGGCGATGGAGAGCCGGCTTCGCAGACACTGGTTCGGGAGACCGCCGGTCGCCGCGGGCTCGGCCTTCCTCCCCGTCGGTCCCACCGTAGTCTGCACCGATTCGTTCGTGCAGACCACCGGCCGGTCGGGCGCGGCCCGCAGCCCGGCCGTCGGCTGGGCGCCGGGTGCGCTATCATCGCGCGGCGGTCACTCTCGCCGGCCAGGCCTGTCTCGGTGCCGCGCCGGCGAAGCGAGCGACCCGGGAGGAGCGTCATGAGAGTACGGATATGGCTGGTCGCCTGTGTTGCGGTGGTGCTGTCGGGTTCTGGAGGATTCGCCGAGCAGGGGACGCCGGGGTGCGAGCCGGTCGGGGACATCCGGTTCATCTGTGATCTCGTCGGCCCCGAGGACCTCGCCATCCTGCCCGGCGAGGAGTGGGTCATCGCGTCCGGCAACCAGGAGGGGGGCCGGATTCACCTCGTCGACGTGGCCGACAAGTCCACGTCGGTTCTCTTTCCGACCCCCACGCGCACCGAGCGCCTCGATGCGTCCGCGTGGCCGGACTGCCCCGGTCCCCTCGACGCCGGTGAGCTGGACAACGACGAGTTCCGCGCACACGGCCTCTACCTCGACCCCGGCGAGGGCGGCGTCCACGACCTGTACGTGGTGCACCACGGCCGGCGCGAGTCCATCGAGGTCTTCGAGGTGAACGCGGGGGCTGAGCCGATCTCGCTGGCGTGGGTCGGGTGCGCGGTGGCGCCGGAGGGGCTGCGCCTCAACTCGGTGGTGGCCCTGCCCGAGGGCGGCTTCGCGGCGACGAGCACCTCCACCGGCGACGTCTGGGAGTGGCGCGCCGGGGCCGGCTGGTCGCTCATCGCGGGTACCGAGGACACGACCCCGAACGGCCTCGAGATCTCCCCCGACGGGGAGTGGCTCTACGTCGCGGGGTGGCGCGGCGAGAAGCTCACCCGCCTGTCGCGCGGTCGGACGCCGCAGCAGAAGGACGTGGTGCCCATGGGGTTCCGGCCCGACAACCTGCGGTCGGTCGACGGCGGTGCGGTGATCCTGGCCGCCGGCCACGGAGACTTCGGCACGCCGGAGGAGACGTCGAACGTGGCCCTCGTCGATCCCGAGACGCTGGAGGTCCGGCGGATCTTCCAGCACCCTCGAATGGAGGGGTTCGCGTCGTCCACCGCGGCCATCCGCATCGCCGGCGAGATCTGGCTGGGCACGAACCGCGGCGGGATGATCGCGTACTTCCCGGACCCGGACGCCGGGGCGGGGCGCTAGCCCGCCCATCATCGCCTACGGGTCCGCTGGGCGCCCAACCAACCCTGCCAGGAGTCTGCACCGTTCAACGGCGCAGACTCCTGGCGCCGGACCCAAGGGGCGCGGACCACCGCGCTCCGGTCGGGAGCGGCGCGTCGAGGACTGCGCACTCCGCCCGCGCCTCGGCGAGGCTGCCTCGCGTGCCGCCGGGCGGATGACATCCGAAGCTGGATGCCGCCCGTTCCGGCGAGTCACGAATCTGCGATTGCGAATGGGGCGGCTCCGGCTAGGGCGCTATCAGCCGGAGGCGTCGCACGAGCTGCAGGGAGATGGACCGGAGGTCTTGCTGAGGCTTGGCGTCGGCGGTCGGTCGGATCGATGCGCGGCGGTGCTGGCGAAGCGGCGCGGCGGGGAGCCGCAACCGCGGGTGGACATTACGGGCAAGGGTCCTTCCCGTTGCGTGTCGTCGTGTCGGCATGTTTCCTCCTCCTGGGTTGCAGGCAGGGCCGATAGTGACCTGCCCAACCCTCAATTCTATACCGACGTTCTCGGCCACGTTCCGGTTCACTCGCGCTGGGTGAAGTGCAGTTCCGGGGGATGGATGCCGTTCCCGGGGGCGGTGCCGTTCCCGAGGGCGGTGCCGTTCCGGGGGGCCTCGGAGCTGCGGGCTGTGGGGGCGCGGGCCAGGGACCGTGAAACCCGCGTGAAGGCCCGCGGCCGATTCCCTCACGCCGGCTTCACCGCACACGCCGTAGCCTGGACGGGTCGCGGGGAAATCGAGACGCTTCGACGCCCCGCAGGGAGCCGCCGTGAAGGGCATGATCGACTGGTTCGCGAGCAACGGCGTCGCCGCCAACCTGATGATGGCGTTCATCCTCGCCAGCGGGGTCCTCGCCGCCGTCAACAGCAACGAGGAAGTGTTCCCCGAGATGCAGCTCGACAGCATCAGCGTCGAGGTGCCGTATCTCGGCGCCGCCCCCGAGGAGGTCGAGGCGGCGGTGAACGTGCGCATCGAGGAGGCGATTCAGGGCATCGACGGCATCAAGCGGATCCGGTCGACGGCCTACGAGGGCATGGGCCTGGTGACGGTCGAGCTCGACCTCGGCGCCGACGCCCGGCGGGTCGTCGACGAGGTGAAGACCGGCGTCGACGCCATCACCACCTTCCCGGTCGAGACCGAGGAGCCCATCGTCCGCGAGATGACGAACCGGTTGCAGGTCGTCGACATCGCCGTCTCCGGCGACATGGATCCGTTCACGCTGAAGTGGGTCACCGAGCGCGTTCGCGACGAGCTGACCGCGCTTCCCGGGATCTCCCAGGTCGACATCGTGAGCGCGCCGCCCTACGAGATCTCGATCGAGGTGGCCGAGAACGACCTGCGGCGGCACGGGCTGACGTTCGACGAGGTGGCCGACGCGGTGCGCCGCTCGTCGCTCGACCTGCCCGGGGGGTCGGTGCGGACGGAGGGGGGCGAGATACTGCTGCGGACCATCGGTCAGGCGTACCGGGGGGCCGAGTTCGAGGACCTGGTCTTGTGGACGCGGCCCGACGGCAGCCGCCTGCGGCTGGGCGACGTGGCGACGGTCGTCGACGGCTTCGCCGAAACCGATCAGTACGCCCGCTTCGACTTCGAGCCGACGATGATGGTGTCGGTCTTCCGCACCGGGGAGCAGAGCGCGGTCGAGATCGCCGCTCTCGCCACGGCCTACGTCGAGGAGGCCCGGGCGCGCCTGCCGGAGGGCGTGACCCTGACGGTGTGGCAGAACGACGCCGAGTCGCTGAACAACCAGCTCTCGCTGATGCTCCGGAACGGCATCGCGGGGTTCGCGCTCGTCTTCCTGGTGCTGGCCCTCTTCCTCGATCTGCGCCTGGCGTTCTGGGTCAGCCTCGGCATCCCCATCTCGTTCTTCGGGGCCATCGCCCTCATGCCGGGGCTCGACGTCTCCGTCAACGTGCTGTCGCTGTTCGGCTTCGTCCTGGTGCTGGGCATCGTGGTCGACGACGCCATCATCGTCGGCGAGAACATCCACCGGCACCAGGAGGAGCACGGCGACGGCCTGCGCGGGGCCGTCGAGGGTGCGTACGAGATCGCGAAGCCGGTCACGTTCGCGGTCCTGACGACGGTGGCCGCCTTCAGCCCCCTGCTGTTCGTGCCCGGGGTGCTGGGCAAGGTGTTCCGGGTCATTCCCCTCGTCGTCATCCCGTGCCTGCTGTTCTCGCTGCTCGAGTCGCTGAACATCCTGCCGGCCCACCTGTCGCACGTCCCGAAGCGCGGCCGCCCGGGACCGTGGCGCCGCTTCCAGCTGGTCTTCGCGAACGGCCTGAAGCGTCTCGCGCAGCGCGTCTACAGCCCCCTGCTCGAGACCGCGCTCCGGTGGCGGTACGTGACGGCGGCGGCCGGCGTCGGAGTGATGATCGTCACCATCGGAATGATGCTGTCGGGCCGGCCCGCCTTCCGCTTCATGCCCTCGATAGAGGCCAACGTCATCTCGGCCTCGGTGACG
The DNA here is from genome assembly GCA_965207615.1 of Vicinamibacterales bacterium. Lineage (GTDB taxonomy): Bacteria > Acidobacteriota > Vicinamibacteria > Vicinamibacterales > UBA8438 > JAJEEA01. Next base: position 2,182,129 of record CBDBMZ010000003.1, on the reverse strand, counting down.
ATGCCGCTGGGCACGCCGGTCGAGGCCACGGGGGCGGCGGTCACGAAGCTCGAGGCGGGCGCGGCGCGGCTGCGTCAGCGGCTGATCGACGAGACCGGCCGCGACTACTTCCGGCACGTGCTGGCCGCGGTCGGCGACCAGCCGCTGGCGGCGCGGGGCGGCGGCCCCACCGGGCCGGCGGTCGGGAGCATGGCGTCGTCGAACGTCGGGGAGGTGGCGATAGAGCTGATCCCTTCGGAGCAGCGCGCCTTCGGCAGCGAGGATCTCGGCCTGCTGTGGCGCGAGTCGACCGAGCCGATTCCGGAAGCGCTCGCGGTCGACTTCGCGTTGAACGACATGAGCGCGGGCAGCGACGTCGACGTTCAGCTCGTCGGCCCCGACCTCGACGTTCTGCGCGGGGCGGCGGCCGAGGTCAGGCGGCGCCTCGGCGCCTACGCCGGTGTCTACGAGGTGAGCGACTCGTTCCGCGCCGGCAAGGCGGAGATGAAGCTCGGCATCAAGCCCGCCGCGGAGGCCGTCGGCCTCGACCTGGAGAGCCTCGGGCGACAGGTTCGCCAGGCGTTCTACGGCGAGGAGGCCCAGCGCATCCAGCGGGGCCGCGACGACGTCCGCGTCATGGTCCGCTACCCGCGCGACGAGCGGCGCTCGCTCGGCGACCTCGACAACATGCGCATCCGCACCCCGGACGGGGGCCAGGTGCCCTTCGGCCAGGTCGCGGAGGTCGAGCCCGGGCGCGGCTTCGCGTCGATCCGGCGCGTCGACCGCAACCGGGCGGTCAACGTCACCGCCTCGGTCGACGCGGGCGTGACGTCGGCGGGCGACGTCATCGCCGACCTGAACGCGCGCGTCCTTCCCGAGGTGCTGGCCCGCTACCCGGGTGTGTTCCACTCGTTCGAGGGGGCGATGGCCGAGCAGCGCGACGCCCTCGGCGGGCTGCAGCGCGGCTTCGTGCTGGCGCTGCTGATGATCTTCGCGCTCCTCGCGGTGCCGCTGAGGTCCTACGTGCAGCCGCTCATCATCATGAGCGCCATCCCGTTCGGCCTCATCGGCGCGGTCTGGGGGCACGTCTTCCTGGGCCTGAACGTGTCCATCATGTCGATGTTCGGCCTCGTCGCGCTGACCGGCGTGGTGGTCAACGACAGCCTGATCATGGTCGACTTCATCAACCGGGCGCGGGGCGTGCACGCCGACGTCGGCCGCCTGGCGCGGGAGGCCGGCGCCGTTCCGGCGGACCGGCGCGACTTCGAGACGGCGGGCCTCGCCCTCGCGGTGCGGGAGGCCGGCGTCCACCGCTTCCGGCCCATCCTGCTGACCTCGCTCACCACGTTCTTCGGCCTTGCGCCGCTCATGTGGAACCGGAGCCTCGACGCCTCGTTCATGGTGCCGATGGCGGTCTCGCTCGGCTTCGGGGTGATGTTCGCGACCGTCATCACCCTGGTCCTGGTGCCCACCGCCTACATGATCCTCGACGATGCCGGCCGGGCGCTGCGGGGAACCGTCGGGCACTCCGTCGTGCCGGACGCCGCGTGAATCGGCGACCGTGATCACCCTCGCCCTGGTGCCGACCGCCTGCATGATCCTCGACGATGCGTGGGCGCTGTGGGGGAATCCTGGGGCGCCCCGGCGTGCCGGACGCCGCGTGAATTGGCGACCGTCATCACGCTCGTCCCGGCGCCGACCGGCTGCATGACTCTCGACGACGCGGGCCGGGCGGTGCGGGGGACTCTCGGGCGCTCCGTCTACCGGGGAGGCCGCGTGAGGAGACGCGCGTTTCGGGGCGGGCCGCGGGAGCGTCTCCCCGTGCGTCCGCGGTGTCCCAGTGCGCTGAGACCGGTACGACTACCCTGGACTGGATGTGCCGAAAGCGGTACGACGGACAGTCGGCCGGCGCGGAGGGCCGGGCGGGGCGGCTGGCGCGGTCGGTTGCGCTATCATGGCGGGATGGTCACGTTCGTGCGGTCGCGGCCTGTAGCCGCAGGCTTCCACGGCGACGGTGGGAGCGGTGGCGCGGTCGCTGCCGCGGAATCTCAAGGCGGAGCGGACCCGCGAGCCAGACCCGGGAACAGCAGCATCCGGCGGCAGCTTCTTCGCGCTGCGGCGGCGGGTCTGGCCGCCTGCGCGATCATCGCCCCCGTCGGCCCCGCGACGGCCCAGCGCGGCGGTGCGGGCGCGTGGTTCACGGACCGGGCCGCGTCGTCGGGGCTCGACTTCGTGCATTTCAACGGCATGTCCGGAGAGTACTACTCGGCCGAGATCATGGGGCCGGGCGGGGCCCTCTTCGACTTCGACGACGACGGCGACCTCGACGTCTACCTCGTCCAGGGGCAGATGCTCGGCCCCGGCCGGACGCTGGCCCAGGCCCTGGTGGCGCCCCGGGCCGGGCGGCCCCTCACCGACCGGCTGTATCGCAACGACCTGGAGATCCACGCCGACGGCAGCCGCACCCTGCGCTTCACCGACGTCACCGCGGGGAGCGGCCTCGGCGTGGCGTCCTACGGCATGGGGGCGGCGACCGGCGACTTCGACGACGACGGCCGGATCGACGTCTACCGCATCGGGCTCGGCGACAACCACCTCTTCCGCAACAACGGCGACGGGACGTTCGCCGACGTCACCGCGCGCGCCGGGGTGAACGACGCGCGGTGGACGGCAGCGGCGTCGTTCGCCGACTTCGACCGCGACGGCCGGCTCGACCTCTACGTCGCCAACTACGTGGACCCGCGGCTCGACGACGACCTCGAGTGTTTCAGCCGCACCGGCGAGAAGGACTACTGCGGGCCCAACCGCTACCCGCCGGTGCCCGACCGGCTGTACCGCAACAACGGCGACGGTACGTTCGCCGACGTCACGCTCGAGGCGCTGCGCGGCGGCGAGTTCGGCCCCGCCCTCGGGGTGGTGGCGGCCGACCTCGACGGCGACGGGTGGACCGACTTCTACGTCGCCAACGACGGCGAGCCCAACCAGCTCTGGATGAACCGGCGCGACGGCACCTTCGAGGACATGGCGTGGCTCGCGGGGGCGGCCGTCAACCGGGACGGCCGGCCGGAGGGGAGCATGGGGGTCGACGCCGGCGACTTCGACGCCGACGGCGACGACGACCTGTTCATGACCCACATCGCCACCGAGACGAACACCCTCTACGTCAACGACGGCCTGGGGCTGTTCGAGGACCGGACGGTGCGGGTGGGCCTCGGTCCTCCGAGCCTGCCTTTCACCGGGTTCGGGACCGGCTGGTTCGACTTCGACAACGACGGCTGGCTCGATCTCGTCGTGGCGAACGGGGAGATCCGGACGATGGAGGCCCTCGCGCGGGTGAACGATCCGTTTCCGCTGCATCAACGGAACCAGCTCTTCCGCAACCTCGGCAACGGCCGCTTCACCGAGGTGGGCGGCGAGGCCGGCGCGGTCTTCGAGCTCTCCGAGGTCAGCCGGGGCACGGCGTTCGGGGACATCGACAACGACGGCGACGTCGACGTGCTGCTGACGAACAACAACGGGCCGGTGCGCCTGCTGATCAACGAGGCGGCCGGCGGCAACCGCTGGGTCGGGCTGCGGCTGGTCGGCGCCTCGGGCCGGGACATGCTGGGGGCCCGGGTCGCGGTGTTTCGCGATGCGGGGCCGCCGCTGTGGCGGCGTGCGCGCACCGACGGCAGCTACGTCTCGGCCAACGATCCCCGCGTGCTCGTCGGCCTGGGTCCCGCCGCCGCCGTCGACCGGGTCCGCGTGGTCTGGCCCGACGGCGGGGTGGAGGAGTGGGGGAGCATCCCCGTCGACCGGTGGACGACCCTGACCCGGGGAACGGGCCGGCCCGCCGAGTGATCGGGTAGCCGGCCTCCTCGTCCTGCACTCCGCCCCCTGCAGACCACCGCGACGCCACGGCCGACAGCTTCCGGCCCCCCAATACCCACGGCTTGAAGGAACCGCTGCCCCGCGCGGATAATTGAAGACATGCGTTGCACTTTCCGGCATGGTTCCGAGGGTGTCGTTACCCGAGCCGGTCTGGTGCACTGCATCGGCGTCGTGCTCGTCCTGAGCGCGGCCCTCTCGGCGGCCGCACGGCCGGCCGCCCCGGGGCAGGCGGCGGAGGAAGAAGCGGCTCCCGCGGCGTGCACGCTGCCCGACCTGAGCCGCATGCATGAGGCGACCCGGGTGCAGCTCGGCGACGCCCATCGCGTGCTCGAGGCGGTGGAGTCCCCGAGCGGCGCGGGTGTGCCGACCGAGGCCGCCGACCCTCGGCCCGGCGAGGCCCACGGCGCGCTTGGGATGCTGCTGCTCGCCGCCGACTACCCCGACGCGGCGGGGCGCTGCCTGCGGGATGCGGCGAGTCTGGCTCCCGGCGAGTTCCGCTGGCCCTACTATCTCGGGCACGTCCACATCCGGCTCGGAGACCTGGACGGGGCGGTCGAGTCCTTCGAGCGCGCGTTGACTCTCGAGCCCGACGACCTGGCGGCCCTCGTCTGGTTGGTGCACGTACGCGTCGACCTGGACCAGCCGGTTGAAGCGGAGGGACTGCTGGCCCGGGCGTGGGCGAGCCATCCCGGCGCGCCGGCCCTCCTGTACCAGGGAGGAAGGGCGTCCCTCGCGGCGCGGGACTACGCGGCGGCGGTGCAACGCCTCGAGGAGGCCCTGCGGCTGAACCCGGCCGCGACGGTGGTTCACTACCCGCTCGCGATGGCCTACCGGGGCCTCGGCGACCTCGATCGAGCCCGGGCCCATCTGGACCGGGGCGGCGCCCGCACCGACGGCCGCGGGGTCGAGGGCGGGGTGCTGCCCGATCCCCTGATGGCGGAGATCTACACCCTGCTCCGCAGCCCGCAGTCCCATCGCGATCTCGGCCTCCAGGCGGCCGAGCGGGGAGACTGGCGGGAGGCGGCGCGGCAATTCACCCTCGGCGCGCGGATGGCGCCGGAGAACCCCGTGATGCGGCTGAACCTCGGGACGGCCCTGATTCGGACCGGCGACGCCCCGGCCGCGCTGGCCCAGCTCGAGGCCGCGGTGAGCCTCGACCCCGGCTTCGCGGCGCCGCACTTCCTCATCGCCACGCTCCTCGAGCGCAGCGGGCGGGACGAGGAGGCCATCGATCGGTTCCGGATGGCGGCGGACGCCGACGCGAGCATGAGCGCCGCCCGTCTCCGGCTGGGCGACGCCCTGCGCCGCACCGGCCGGTTCGAGGCCGCGCTGCCCCACTACCGGCAGGTCCAGGGCGAGCAGGCCCGGCAGGCCCGCTTCGGCGAGGCGATGGCCCTGGTGCGGCTGGGCCGGCACGGCGAGGCCCTCCGGGTGCTGGACGCGGCCGGGGAGCGGTACCCCGCGGAGCCGTCCTTCCCGCACGCCAGGGCCCGCCTCCTCGCCGCCGCGCCCGACGACGGCGTGCGCGATGGCGCGCTGGCGCTGGCGCTGGTCGAGGGACTGGTGACCGACGGGTACAGGACCGCCGGGGTGGCGGAGACCATGGCGATGGCGCTGGCCGAGCTGGGCCGCTTCGCGGAGGCGGTGGAGTGGCAGGGTCGCGCGATGCAGGTCGCCGCCGGCGCCGGCCGGGGCGACGTGGCGCGGGCGATGGGCGCCAACCTGGCGCTCTATCAGCGCAGCGAGCCGTGCCGGACGCCGTGGCGGGACGACGAGCGGGAGCACAACCCCGGCCCCGCCGTCGATCCGAACCTCCTCGCGCCCGGCCCCGACGGCTGATTCCGGGAGCCCGCGAGTCCGCGTCTCGCGGGACGGGCTCCGGCGGCTGATTCCGGGAGCCTGCGAGATCGCGTGTCGTGAGACGGGCCCCGGCGGCTGATTCCGGGGGGCCGCGAGTTCGCGTGTCGCGGGACCTTCGAGACCGCGGTGTCGCGGGACGGGCCCCGGCGGCTGATTGCCAGGGGACCGCGAGTCCCGCGTGTCGCGGGACCTTCGCCGCGGGCTCCCACGCTCATCGCGGCGTGTGTTGGCGCGGCGTGCAGTACAACCGCGAGTCCCGCGTGTCGCGGGACCTTCGCTGCGGGCTCCCACGTTCATCACGGCGTGTGTTGGCGCGGCGTGCAGTACAGGAGATCTCGACATGAAATCCGTTCGTCACGGTATCGTCGCCGGCCTCGCCGGCGTCCTCGGCGTGATCGCCATCGGCGCCGCGCCGCTCGGCGGGAGCGCCGCTCCCGGCCCCGAGGGCCAACCGCCGCAGGGCCAGCCGGCCCAGGACGTCGTGCACATCCCTCCCGTGCTGGTCGACGAGAGCTGGGTGGAGCCGCGGCGGCAGGCGCAGTTGCGCACCACCGGCGACTTCGACGTGTTCCACGACTTCCGGTTCACGGACCGGGTGGCCGAGAGCGGCATCACCTTCGTGCACCGCATCGTCAGCGACGCCGGCCGCGACTACAAGGCGGTGCATTACGACCACGGCAACGGCATCGCGGTGGCCGACGTCGACGGCGACGGCCTCCTCGACCTCTACTTCGTGACCCAGGTCGGGGCCAACGGGCTGTGGCGCAACCTCGGCGGCGGCCGCTTCGAAGACGTCACGGAGGCGGCGGGGGTCGGCGTGGCCGACGCCATCGGCGTCACCGCCTCGTTCGCCGACATCGACAACGACGGCGATCCCGACCTCTACGTCACCACCGTCCGCGGTGGCAACGTCCTCTTCGAGAACGACGGCGCGGGGACCTTCCGGGACATCACGGCCGAGTCGGGCCTCGGCTACGTGGGCCACTCGTCGGGCGCGGTGTTCTTCGACTACGACCGCGACGGGCGGCTCGACCTGTTCCTGACCAACGTGGGCGTGTACACCACCGACGAGATCGGCGGCGACGGCTACCGCTACTACGTCGGGTTCGAGGAGGACGCGTTCCGCGGGCACCTGTTTCCGGAGCGGACCGAGCGGAGCGTGCTGTTCCGCAACGAGGGCGGCAACCGGTTCGTCGACGTCTCCGAGGCGACCGGCCTCCAGGACCGGCGGTGGTCCGGCGACGCCAACCTCGTCGACCTGAACGACGACGGCTGGACCGATCTCTACGTGCTGAACATGCAGGGAGACGACGAGTACTACGAGAACGTCGGGGGGACCCGCTTCGCGGCGCGGGGCCGCGAGGTGTTCCCCCGGACCTCGTGGGGCGCCATGGGCATCGCGGTCCTCGACTTCAACAACGACGGCCGGCTGGACATCTACGTCACCGACATGCACTCGGACATGAGCCAGGAGGTCGGGCCGGCCGACGAGAAGCGGAAGGCGGTGATGATCTGGGACCGCGAGATGGTGGGCGACGGCAGCACGAGCATCTGGGGCAACGCCTTCTTCCTGAACCTCGGGTCGGGCCAGTTCCGGGAGGTGTCGGACGAGATCGGGGCCGAGAACTACTGGCCCTGGGGGCCCAGCGCCGGCGACCTGAACGCGGACGGCTACGAGGACCTGTTCGTGGCCTCGAGCATGAACTTCCCCTTCCGCTACGGCGTCAACACGGTGCTGCTGAACAACGGGGGCACGCGGTTCCTGGACGCCGAGTTCATCCTCGGGGTCGAGCCGCGCGAGGGGGGGCTGACGACACCGTGGTTCGTCCTGGGCGAGGAGGATCGGCTGCCGACGTTCACCGGCACCCCGCGCGACGTAACGGTCATGGCCGCGCGCGGCTCCCGCTCGGCCGTCATCCTCGACCTCGACGACGACGGCGACCTAGACGTCGTGACCTCGGAGTTCAATGCCGCCCCGATGGTGCTCGTCAGCGACCTCGCCGACCGGCAGGGCATCCGCTACCTGAAGGTGCGGCTCGCGGGCTCCGCCTCGAACCGGGACGGCCTCGGGGCGGTGGTGCGGGTGACGGCCGGGGGCCGGACCTATACCCAGCTCCACGACGGCAAGTCGGGCTACCTGTCGCAGAGCTCGATGCCGCTCTACTTCGGCCTCGGCGCCGCCGACTCGGTCGAGCGCATCGACGTCCGGTGGCCGTCGGGAGCGGAGCAGACCGTGCCCGGGCCGCTCGACGTCAACACGCTGATCGTGGTGGCCGAAGAGTAGCGGCGTGCATTCGGCCGGCGGTGCGGGTCGTGCGGGCGCGGCGCGGGTCGTGCGGGCGCGGCCCGGGTCCTGGCGGTGGTGCCGGGTCGGGGACTCCGATTCCGGCGCGATTCTGGTAAGCTGACCGCGGGCGGCGGAGCCTTCCAGCGGCACGGCGCCCGGACTTTTGGCAGGGGTGGCAACCGGGCCCCGAGGCGGCGGTTGCCGGACCAGGAGGTCTGAGATGGTCTCGAAACGCGTGAGAGGCAGGGGACGCTTCCTGCTCGCGGCGGCGTGCGGTCTCCTGCTCGTGGCGACGGCGGTCGCCGCGCAGGCGCCGCCCGAGCGGCGCGCGGACATCGACGAGCTGAAGGCGGCGCTCGACGCCGGCGCCACCATGCTGCTCATCGACGTGCGCGAGGACTGGGAGGTGGCGAGCGGGTCGATGCCGGGGTCGATCCACATCCCGGTGGCCGAGCTCGAGCGCCGGATGCCGGACATCCCCAAGGACGTGCGGCTCGTCTTCTTTTGAAACGCCGGCGGCCGAAGCTCCCGTGCAGCGGAGCTCTTCACCGAGAACGGATACCGAGCCGCGCAGTTCTGCGCTCTGAACGACTGGAAGTCGAGAGGCTACGCGCTGGACGAGACCGAAAAGCCCGCGCCGGGGCCCATCGCGCCCAGGTAGGTGCGGGCGTCACACGGCGGCGCGTGATTCCGGCCGCCTCGGACGACGAACAGGGGGGCGGGCGTTTTCCGCCCGGAAGCACCAGCCGCGGTCACCGGCGCCCGCCGGTGACCGCCCCTCCCGCGGCGGGCGTCACTCCGTCGCCGGTTTCGACAGGTCCTGGCTGTCGATCGAGTACTTGATCCACCCCTCGAACATCTCGTCCCAGCTCTGCTCGCCCCAGTAGACCTCGCGGTGGGGGGCCGGGTTGTACCGGTTGCGGGGCGAGTTGTCGTAGTGCCCCTCGACGATCAGCCGGCTTCCGGCGGGGATGCGCAGGGGGTCGACGAGCTCGAACTCGGTCTGCCAGTTGAAGTCGTAGCGGGGGACGTCGAGCAGGATCTCGTCGCGGCCGTCCGGCCACACCAGCCGGAACCGCATGTCCTTGCCGCGCAGGTGCATGTGCGGCGAGATGGCATAGAAGGTGATGGGCTCGGCGACGTCGGTCTGCATGGTGATCGCCCAGTCGTCGGCGAAGGGCGGGATGACCGGGACCTCGCGGCGGGGCACCTCCTCGCCGTTCACGATGACCGGCAGGGTCCGGTCGGGGGTCGTGGGCAGGGGGCTCCCGATGGTGCGGGACAGCATCTCGTGGGTCACCGGCTGGTCCGAGAGCCAGATGCCGATGCGCGAGCGGTCGGTCTCGGGCCGGCCCGTCGCGTTGTAGTGCAGGCTCCACTGCAGCGCCCGGCCCGCCGGCACCCGCTTGGCGACCCCGGCATGGAACATCTCGAACCCGCGCCCCGGCACGAAGCAGATCAGCTTGGTGGCGCCGCCGAGGGCGTTCGAGTCGCTGTCGCGGGCGGCCCGGATCGCCTCGCCGGTGAGGGGAGCGCCATGGGCGTCGTAGGCCTGCCCGTCGACGAGCACCGTGCCCTCGGGCAGGGTGGTGACGTTCACCGACAGGTGGTGCACGACGCTGCGGTTCGACGGCAGCATCTCGATGGCGTTCGCGAAGACGTCCTCCTCGAACGGGATGGCCGAGTACAGGGTGATGTAGGGCAGCTCGCCCTGGGCGGGAATCTCCATCTCGACCGGCATCGGCAGGATGTGGTCGGGCGGCCGCCCGCTCGGGTGGTGCCACTCGTTGTCGGAGAACGTCGGCAGCGGCGGCATCTCGGCCGCGTCGCCGAGCGGCGCGCCCCCGTCGACCCACGCGACGATGGTGTCGATCTCGGCCTGGATCAGCCCGCGCGAGTTGCGGATCGGCACCCCGCCGGGGGCCGCGTGCCACGGCGGCATCTCGCGCGAAACCACCTTGTCCTTGATGGCCCGGCTCCACGGGCGCACCTCGGGGTAGGTCAGCAGCGACATCGGGGCGATGTCGCCGGGCCGGTGGCAGCTCGCGCACTCCTCGTAGAGGATCGGCGCCACGTCGGACGCGAAGGTCGGCGTCTCCTCCGCGCCGGCCGGGGCGCCGGCCGCGAGCGCGAAGGCGACGATGATCGGGGTCAACCGGTTCTGCATGTGGCCTCTCCGTGAGTCGAACGATCCGTTCGTATGGTAGCAGCTATCGGGTCGACCGCGGGCAGGCCGGGGAAGGTGCACGACGTTTCGTCGCGCCGCTGCCCCCGGCTCATGGCTTCGACGACGGTTCGTCGTCGCCGGCGCCCGGCGGCGCCCCCCCGGGCGCCGGCAGCCGGCCCGCCTGCTGCAGGGCCCGGCGCAGCAGGAACTCGATCTGGCCGTTCACGCTGCGCAGCTCGTCGCCGGCCCACCGCTGCAGGGCGGCGATGACCTCCGGGTCGGTGCGCAGCAGGAACGGCTTGCGCGCAGGCATCGGGATTCACCCGCTACTGGTAGAGCGACCCCGTGTTCACCACCGGCTGGGTGCTCTTGTCGCCGCACAGCACCACCAGCAGGTTGCTGACCATGGTGGCCTTGCGCTCCTCGTCGAGCTCGACGATCTGCTGGCTGGACAGGCGGTCGAGGGCCATCTCGACCATCCCCACCGCGCCGTCGACGAGCTCCGTCCGGGCCGCGACGATGGCCCCCGCCTGCTGGCGCTGCAGCATCGCCGCCGCGATCTCCTGCGCATAGGCGAGGTGGGTGATGCGCGCCTCGAGCACCTCCACTCCCGCCTTGTCGAGACGGCCCTGGATCTCGGTCTGAAGCTGTCCGGCGATCTCCTCCGTGTCGCCCCGCAGCGACCGGCGCCCCGGCTCGCGGGTGTCGTAGGGGTAGTGGGTCGCGAGGTTCCGGACCGCCGACTCGCTCTGCACCTTCACGAAGTTGGCGTAGTCGTCCACCTCGAAGCTCGCCTCGGCCGTGTCCACCACCTTCCACACCACCACCGCGGCTATCTCGATGGGGTTGCCGTCGACGTCGTTGACCTTCGACCGCTCGGTCTCGAAGTTGCGCACGCGCAGCGAGATGCGGCGCTTGCTGAACAGCGGGTTGGCCCACCGCAGGCCCGGGTCCTTCACGGTGCCGACGTAGCGGCCGAAGAGCTGCAGCACCCGGCCCTCGTTCGGGTTGACGATGAACAGTCCGATCAGCAGGAACACGATGATCGGCACTGAGAGCAGCGCGGTGAAGCCGAGGAAGCCGATCTGGCCGTTGTCCGCGACGTCGAAGAGGAACAGGACGATGACCGCCAGGAGGGCGGCGAGCAGCATGGCCAGCGCGAGCCAGCCCGACGACGCGACGTGCACTCTCTCCTTGAGCATGAGCCTCTACTCCCGTCATGGACCGGTCGCTGGGATGGACCGGTCCGGTTGTGATTTCAATATGATATCACATAGATATCTTGATGGCGATGTTCGGGCACGCGTCTCCCCCTGCGGGCGGAAGAGTGCCGGGAACGACTCTGGAGGGTACGGCGGCTACCCGAGCACGGCGCGGACGGCGCCCGCGATGATGTCGACGGTTCGGTCGATCTGCTCGTCGGTGATGACGGCGGCGGGGGCGAGCACGTAGGTGTCGGCCTTGACGCGGCTGATGAGGCCTCGTTCCGCGGCCTCCCGGTGGACGCGGGGCCCGACCTTGTCGCTCGGCAGGAACGGCTGCTTCGTGGCGCGGTCGGCGACCAGCTCGACCGCGCACATGAGGCCCTTGCCGCGGACCTCGCCGACGTGCGGATGGTCGCCGAGTGCCGCGCGCAGGCCTGCGAGCAGCCGATCGCCCTGGATGGCGCAACGGCCGGGCAGGTCCTCGTCGCGGATGATCCGCAGGTTGCGGGCGGCCACGGCGCACCCCGTGGGGTGGGCCGAGTAGGTGTAGGCGTGCATCCACACCCGCTCGTCCTCGTCGAGGGCGGCGGCGATGCGGTCGCTGATGCCGATGCCCCCGAACGGCACGTAGCCCGACGTGATCGCCTTGGCGAACTGCATGATGTCGGGCTCGACGCCCCAGTGGTCGAGAGCGAAGAGGGTGCCGGTGCGGCCGAAGCCGGTGATGACCTCGTCGGCGACGAGCAGCACGTCGTGGCGGTCGCAGATCTCGCGGATGCGGGGGAAGTAGTCGTCCTGGGGCACGATGACCCCGCCCGCCCCCTGCACCGGCTCGGCGAGGAACATCGCGACGGTGTCCGCCCCCTCGCGCTCTATCGCCTTCTCCAGCTCGTCGGCGGCGGCCAGGCCTTGGCTCACCCCGGGCGGCGCCTCGTAGCGGTAGGGGTACGGCGACGGGATGTGGACGAACCCGGGCACCCGCGGCTCGAACAGGGGCCAGTAGGCGGAGAGCCCGGTCGCGCTCATCGCAGCGAGGGTGACGCCGTGGTACCCCTCGATGCGGGAGATGACCTTGGTCTTCCCGGGCCGCCCGCGCAGCTTCCAGTAGGCGCGGGCCATCTTGATGCTGCTGTCGGTGGCCTCGCCGCCCCCGCTCGTGAAGAAGAAACGGTTGATGGACGGGTAGGCCATTGCGGCTAGCTGCTCGGCGAGTTCGATGGCGGGCCGGTTCGAGCTGCCGGTGTAGCCCGACGCATAGGCCAGGGTCTCCATCTGGTCCCGCGCGGTCTCGGCGAGCTCGCGCCGGCCGTGGCCGGCCAGCACGTTCCACAGCCCGGCGAGCCCGTCGACGTACTCCCGGCCGTCGGCGTCGAAGAGCAGCGCCCCCTCGCCCCTCACCCAGACCCGCGCCGCCCGGTGGGCGGCGGCGTCGTGGAGGGGGTGGATCAGGTGCGCGGCGTCGCGGGCGACGAGCTCCGCGTTGGTCGCGGTCTCGCTCGTGGTCGTCAGGGTCATCGTCAGCGTCCTCAGCGGGCACCGGGGTCGGTCCCGCCGATGCGGAGATAGGAGCCGTCGCCGAGGCGTCGAAACGGTCCCCCGTCCACCGAGAACTCGTCCACCACCGCGAAGGCGGTGTCCGACGTGGTGCGGACGACCCGCCTCAGCACGTGGACGCGCCCGTCCGCCTCCATCGGGGCGGTCAGGAAGGTGATGGCGATGGGGCTGGTCCAGTTGCCCAGCGCGGTCAGGGTGCGGCCGTCGGGCCGCTCCTCCTGCCAGACGATGGCCCGGGTGGCCGCGTCGAACCCGATCGTCCAGGTCTCCTCGTAGGCCTCGCCGTAGAGGTCGCTCTCGGCCCGCCCGCGGACGAACGGCCCCGCCGGCAGCGGCTCGAAGGTGACGGTGCCCTCGCGCGTCCCCACGCTCAGCGGGGGGAACTCGCCCCCGATGTACTCGAAGCGCCAGCTCCCGCTGAAGTAGCCGATGCGCGGCTCTATCTGCGGCTGCGGAACGTCCGCGCGCCGCGCCCGCTCCAGCGCGAGCGTCACGTCGAAGCCGTGGCCGCCCGCGGTGACGCGGCCGATGCCCGAGAGGTCGCGGCCGTCGCGGATCAGCGTGTAGATGAAGGAGAGGGGGCCGAAATCGGTGTCGGCGGCGGCCTCCACCGTCACCTGCTCGCCGTCGACGACGACCCGGTCGACCCGCACCTCGTGGTTTGACGCGAGCCCGTCGACGAGTCCGGTGTAGCCGCCGTCGTCGTCGGCGACGAGGGTCAGGGACACCGGGCTGCTCGCATCGGAACCCGAGGTCAGCTCGCCGCGCCACGTGCCCGCCCACGAATCGGGCTGGGCCACGGCCGGAGCGGCGAGTCCGGCGGCCAGCGCGACCGTCATCCACGCGAGTCGTCGTCCCCTCATGAATCCACTATACGCGCCGGTTCCGCAAAAGACCAAGGGCGCGGCGGGCCGGTGCGGACGCGAGTCGGGCCGGCGCGTTCGGGTCTGGTATCATGCCCGCCCTACGCGGTTCGGAGCCGGGTTTCCCGGCCCCGTCGCGTGTCGAGAAGCGTAAGCGCGCAAGACAAAGGAGTCGACCCGTGTCCATCCCGACCCTGACGTTCATCGATATCCGGCCACGGCGCATGGCGGCCCTTCTCGTCCTGGCGGTGGCCGGCGCCGCGGTTTCCGCCGGCGCCCAGACCGCCGAGATCACGACGCTGTCCGCCCGCCCCGACATGGTGAGCGGCGGGGACGTCCTGGTGCGGGTGACGCCCGCGCCGGGGGCGCCGGACGCCGAGTTGACGGTGCTGGCGGCGGGCCGCGACGTGACCGGCGACTTCCGCAGGCTCGCCGACGGCGCCCTCGAGGGGCTCGTCCGCGGCCTCGAGCCGGGGACCCATCGCATCGAGGTGCGCGCCGCCGGCGGTGGGACGGCGGGCATCGACGTCGTCAACCACTCCATCGCGGGGCCGGTCTTCTCGGGTCCGCACGAGAGCCCCTTCGTCTGCCAGACCGACAGCTTCGAGCTCGTCTCGGGCGAGACCCTCGGCGAGGCGCTCGACGACCACTGCTCGGTCGAGCGGCGGGTCGACTACGCCTACCGGTCGGCCGAGGACGGCAGCCTCAAGCCGCTCGCCGATCCCGCGATGCGGCCGGCCGACCTCGCCCGCACGACGACCCTCGACGGCGACGAGGCGCCCTACATCGTGCGCATCGAGACCGGGACCATCAATCGCGCCGTCTACCAGATCGCGATGCTCCACGACCCCGCGAGCGAGCCCGGGCCCGATCCCTGGCAGTCGCCCGCAGGCTGGAACCGCCGCCTCGTCTACACGTTCGGCGGTGGCTGCGTGAACGGCTGGTTCCGCCAGGGGGCGACGACCGGCGGGGTGACCGACGACGTCATGCTGCGCCAGGGCTACGCCGTCGCCTCGGCGAGCCTCAACGTCTTCGGCAACAACTGCAACGACCTGCTCGCGGCCGAGACGATGATGATGGTCAAGGAGCGCTTCGTCGAGGCTTACGGCTCGCCGCGGTTCACCATCGGCTGGGGCTGCTCGGGCGGCTCGTACCAGAACCACCAGATCGCCGACAACTATCCCGGGCTGCTCGACGGCATCATCCCCGGGTGCAGCTTCCCCGACGTCATCTCGGGGACGATTCCGTTCGTGACCGACGCGCGGCTGCTGAACCACTACTTCCAGGAGAACGCGGGGGTGCCGTTCACCGAGGAGGAGCAGCGGGCGGTGACCGGTTTCCTCGTGCTCGCCACGATGCCCAACGTGTCGCGGAACGCGGGCCGCATCACCACCGGCGAGTTCTGCCCCGACGTGCTGCCCGAGGAGCAGCGCTACGACCCCGAGACCAACCCCGGGGGCGCGCGTTGCGACGTCTTCGAGCACGCCGTCAACGTGCTCGGCCGCGATCCGGAGACCGGCTTCGCGCGGCGCCCCCTCGACAACGTGGGGGTGCAGTACGGGTTGGAGGCGCTGAACGCCGGGGTCATCACCGCGGAGCAGTTTCTCGATCTCAATGCGCGGGTCGGCGGGTTCGACGGGGACGGGAACTTCCAGGCGGACCGGACGGTGGCCGACCCCGAGGCGCTCAGCGCCGTCTACGAGAGCGGCCGGGTGACCCACGGCGGCGGGGGGCTCGCCGAGACCCCGATCATCGACTACCGCGCCTACAGCGACGACCGCGAGAACGGCGACGTGCACGTGCGGTACCACTCGTTCTCGCTGCGCGACCGGCTGCAGCGGGCCAACGGGCGGAGCGACAACCACGTCATGCTGGTCGAGGACGATCGCTACGGGCTGTACTCGACGTCGAGCCCCGTGGCCCAGGAAGCGCTCCGCCACATGGACGAGTGGCTCGGGGCGCTGACCGCCGACGAGTCCTCGGCGCCGGCCCTCGACCGCATCGCCCGCGCCAGGCCCGCCGACCTCGTCGACGCCTGCTGGAGCCGGGACGACGATCCGGTCAAGATCGCCGAGCCCATGGTGCGGGGCGGCGGCCGGTGCGAGGCGCTGTACCCCTCGGCGCCGGGGCCGCGCGAAGTAGCCGGCGCGCCCGTCGGCAGCGACGTCCTCAAGTGTCAGCTCAAGCCGGTCGATCCTGACGACTACGACGTCGACCTGACGGAGGAACAGCGCGCGACGCTCGACCAGATCTTCTCGGGCGGCGTCTGCAACTGGTCGCAGCCCGGCGTGGGCCAGACCGCCCCGCCGGACACCTGGCTCCGCTTCGGCGCCACGAGTGCCGGCCAGTGACGGCCGTGCAGGAGCGCAGGCCAGTGGCGGCCGCGCAGGAGCGCCGGCCAGTGACGGCCGTCGTGCCGGGACGCCGACCGGGAACGGCTGGGGTGCAGGGGCGCTGGCCAGTGATGGGTGTCGTGCCGGGACGCCGACCGGCAACGGCTGCGGTGCGGGAACGCCGGCCAGTGACGACCGCGGTACAGGGGTGCCGGCCAGAAGCGGCGGTCGTGCAGGGACGCCGACCGGCAACGGCTGCGGTGCAGGGGGGCGGCCAGTGATGGCAGCAGACCAAGGGTGCCGGACGGCGCAGGCCGTCTTGCGGGGGCGCCGCATGGCTGCGGTGCAGGGGCACCGAACGGCGACCGCGGTCGTGCAGGGGCGCCGACCGGCGACGGCGGTGGTGCGGGGGTGCACGCGGGCGGTCGTTCTCGCGCTGGCCCTGTCGGTGCCGGCCACGGCTGCCGCCCAGGCGCCGGCGCTCGCCCGGCTCGCGTCCGTCCCGGTCCCCGGCCCGGTGACCGCCCTGGCCGCGGGCGACGGGCTCGTCGTCGCGGCCATCGGGTCGAGCGTCCACATCATCGACGTCTCCCGGACCGAGTCGCCCGAGGTCGTCGGGCGCCACGACTTCGACCAGCCGGCCCTGGGGGTGGTCGTCGACGGCCGCCTGGCCTACGTCGCCAACAGCCACGACGGGCTCCGCCGCCTCGATCTGTCGGACCCGGCCGCCCCGGTGCTGACCGGCACCGTCCCCACCCGCGGTCAGGCGGTCGGGGTGGCCGGGTCGGGCCGCCATCTCTTCACGTCCGACAACTCCATCGGCTTCGACATCGTCGAGGTGACCGGCGACCCGACTCGCGCGGGTGAGTACCTCGCCGACGGGTTCCCGCGGGGCATTGCGGCGGCCGGCTCGCGGGTCTTCGTCGCCGACCAGCCCGCGGGGCTGATGGTCGTCGACGTGTCCGACCCCGCCGCGCCCCGGGTCGAGGGCGGGCTGTCGCTCGGCCGCGACCCCGTCCTTCAGGTGTTCGCGCCGGACGACCGCTCGACCGGCGGTGCGCCCCCGGCTCTCGTCTGCATCATGAGCGGGCGCGGCGGGCTGCAGGTGGTCGACCTCTCCGATCCGACGTCGCCGCGTGTCGCCGCCGCCGTGCCGGTCGGCGGGCGTCCCACCGGGGCGGTGCTGTGGGGCCGTCGACTCTACGTGGCTGCCGGCGGTGCGCTGCAGGCGTTCGACCTGAGCGACCCGGCGCGGCCGGCGCTCACGGCATCGGCGGAGACCGGAGAGCCGACCGGCCCGGTGGCCGTCGATGCGACGCACGTCTTCGTGGCGAGCGGGAACGCGGTCGGTGTCTACCGCCGAGAGTAGGCGCGATGACGACGGACGCCGGCGGCGCGGGTCCGGAGAGGGACTACGGCTCCGAGTACAGTGAGGAGTCGCTCTGGCAGAAGATCGCCACCTTTGCCGGGCGGGCGGGTCGGGAGACCATCGAGCAGGTCCTCGTCCTGTACTACTGTTGCCTGGACGGCGATACGCCGGTATGGGCGAAGGCGGTCATCGTGAGCGCACTCGGCTACTTCATCGCTCCGTTGGACGCCATTCCCGACCTGATGCCCGGCGTCGGATTCTCCGATGACCTGGGCGCGCTCGCCATGGCGCTGGCCACGGTGATGGCGCACGTCAAGCCGGAACACCGGCGTCAGGCCCAGGAGAAGATCACGACATGGTTTTGACGGCGATTGCAGGAACCCTGAATGCTGGGCGCGCCCTTGCACGTGCAGGAACCCTGAATGCTGGGCGCGCCCTTGCACGAGCGCGGAGCGCGGTGGTGCTCGCGGCCGTGGTGGCACTGTCCGTGGA
The DNA here is from genome assembly GCA_965207615.1 of Vicinamibacterales bacterium. Lineage (GTDB taxonomy): Bacteria > Acidobacteriota > Vicinamibacteria > Vicinamibacterales > UBA8438 > JAJEEA01. The sequence goes on along the minus strand of CBDBMZ010000003.1, from coordinate 2,164,150 downwards.
CCTCGCCGCGGCCCAGGAGTGGACGCAGTTCCGTGGCCCCGGCGCGGCCGGCGTGGTCGCCGACAACCCGAGCCTGCCCGAGCGGTGGAGCGCAGACGAGAACGTCGCGTGGCGGACGCCGATTCCCGGTCTCGGGTGGAGTTCGCCCGTGGTCGCCGGCGGCTTGGTGTTCGTCACCACCGTCGCCAGCGACGGCGAGGTGGAGTCGCCCGAGAGCGGCTGGTACCGCGGGGGCGAGCGGCCCACACCGCAGGACGTCCACCACTGGCTGGTCTACGCCCTCGACCTCGAGACCGGCGAGACGCGCTGGCGGACCGAGGTCCACGCCGGCGTGCCCGCGTCGTCGCACCACCTCAAGAACACCTTCGCGTCCGAGACCCCCGTCACCGACGGGGAGCGCCTCTACGTGCTGTTCGGCAACGTTGGCCTCTACGCCCTGGGCTTCGACGGCACGGTGCGCTGGTCGCGCGACCTGCCGCCGGCGGCGACCCGCAACGGGTGGGGCACCGCGTCGTCGCCGGTGCTCCACGACGGCCGCGTCTACCTCGTCGTCGACAACGAGGAGCAGTCGTACCTCGCGGCCCTCAGCGCCGAGACCGGGGCCGAGCTGTGGCGCACCGACCGCGACGAGGGGAGCAACTGGTCGACCCCCTTCGTCTGGGAGCACGACGGGCGCACCGAGATCGTCACCACCGGCACCGACCGGGTGCGCGCCTACGACCTCGCGGGCCGCGAGCTGTGGGGGCTGTTGGGCATGTCGTCCATCGTCATCCCGACCCCCGTCACCGCCCACGGGCTGCTGTACCTCGAGTCGGGCTACATCGCCGACTTCTTCCGTCCCGTCTACGCGATACGCCCGGGGGCGAGCGGGGACATCTCGCTGGCCGAGGGCGAAACCTCGAACGAGCACGTGGCATGGTCGCTCGAGCAGGGCGGCTCGTACCACCCCTCGCCGCTCGTCTACGGCGACTACTACTACACCCTGCTCGACCGCGGCATGATGACCGCCCACGACGCCCGTACGGGCGCCGATGTCTACGGCAGGCGGCGCATCGACGTCGGCCAGGCCTTCACCGCCTCGCCCTGGGCCTACAACGGCAAGATCTTCGCCCTGAGCGAGCAGGGGACGACCTACGTCATCGAGGCGGGGCCCGAGTTCCGCGTCCTCGCCGAAAATCCCCTCGACGAGTTCACCATGGCGACCCCGGCCATTCTCGACGACAGCCTGATCATCCGCACGGCGGAGGCCGTCTACCGCATCGCCGGGCGGTAGCCCGGATCCGCCGGATCATCGACGGGTTCCCTGGTCAGGGCTCGGGGTTGGACCAGGCTGTCGGCCGCGCAATCACGAGCCGCCGTCCTGCTTCCGCATCTCGTCGGGCAACCAGCGCGGGCCTCGCGTTTCGTCGAGATAGGCGTCCACGTCGATCCGTTCGCGGATGAGGCCGACGAGACTTCGAAGCGACTCGAGTGGCGGCCGCTGCCTGAGGATCAGGGCGGCTTCTCTCTCCTCGAACTCGATCTCTTGGCCCGGCTCGAAACCCAGGCTGTCTCGGAGAGACTTCGGAATCGTCACCCGGCCGTTCTTGCCGAGTATCGAGACCGAGCGGCCCGAGCGTCTCCGCGAGGCGGTTTGACGTGCTTGCTGTTCGGACACTTCTGTCCTATTCTATTCTCGATCCGTGAAGGGGCGCCGGTTCATCGACCGTGTCGTGGCGATCGGACGCGAGCGGGGCGTGCCGGTTCGGATCGACAGGAAACGCGGCAAGGGCAGCCATTTCGTGCTCCACCTCGGCGACCGCAAGACCGTGGTGAAGGATCGCCGCAAGGAAATCGGTCCCGGACTGCTGTCCGCCATGCTCCACCAGTTGGGACTCACCCACCGAGACGTCCGGTAGGCGTCTGCACCGCGGAGGTCGCTCATGCGCTTCATGTACCCCGCACGCCTGCGCCGGGTCGGGCCCGACGAGATCGTCGTGTCGTTCCGCGACCTTCCCGAGTGCTTGACATCCGGCAGGGACGACGTCGAGGCGCTGACCGAAGCCGGGGACGCCCTGGAGGAGGCCATCGCGGGGCGCATCGTCGATGAAGAGCCGATTCCGCGGCCCAGCGCCCGGCGGGCCGGCGAGCATCGGGTCGCGGTGCCGCCGACGATGGCGGCCAAGGCGGCGCTGGCGCTGGCGTTCCGGGACAGCGGCCTGACCCGGCTCGCGTTCGCCCGGCGCCTCGGCGTCGACGACAAGGTGGTCCGCCGCATGCTCGATCCGCGCCACGCCACCGCCGCGAACCGCCTCCGCAAGGCGCTGCGCCTGCTCGGCCGCGAGCTCGTCGTGGAATCGACCGCGGCGCCGGGCTACGTCTTCCGCTGATTTTCCGGTACCGCCGGACCCCTGATGCGGCATCTCGAGGGCGCCGCGTCCCGGAGGCTGTACGAAACGGCCGAATCGCCGGACGCAAGCCGTTTGCCGGCGGCGGGAAGCGGGCCGGCCGCTCACGCCCCCCACACGGCCACGGCGCGTCCGTCCAGGGACTCCCCGCGCCGGTAGAGCTTCTCCTCCCACGGCTTCGACCCGTCGCGGTCGAAGACCACCAGGTGGCCCGACTCGGCGCGGCAGCGGTCCATGTAGTCGAGCGTCTGCGCCACGCCCTCGCGGATCGTCGCGTCCAGGACTCCCCGCAGGATCTTGCACTCCACCACGTGGCGGCGCGCCGGCGTCCCGGCGTCGGCGGCGACTCCGGGTCGGACCGGCGGCCACACGATCAGGAGGTCGGTGCGCCGGCGGCCCAGCGCGTACTCCCGCTCGATCCGCCCGCCGCCGTTCACGATCCGCTGCAGGAACGCCTGCAGCAGCAGTTGAGGCCCCGCCTCCTTGTACTGGAAGCGCTCGATCCAGTGCTCCGAGTGTTCCCGGAAGAAGCCCTGGAACCCTCCCAGCAGGCCGTCCATGTCGAGGTCGCCGTCCGGCTTCACGTACCACTCCGTCTCGTGGGCGATCTCCGCTTCGCGGGCGTACATGAGCTCGCGCGGGATCACCTCCCGGTAGATCGGGTTGGCGATCCGCGCCGTGCCGCTACGCGTCAGCAGGCCGAGGTCCCGGACGTACTCCACATCGTCGGGGCTGGCCCTGCCGGCGGCGTCGCCGCTCAGCACCGGCTCGATCACCCGCCGCACCCGCTCTTCCCGGAGCTGGTCGGCGAGCTTGTGCAGGTGCGTCTGGCACGCCAGGACGAGCGCCTCCCGGGCGTCCATGACCGCCTCGCCGTCGATGGTGCGCGAGCGGTCCCGGCCGGCCTTGTTCTCGAAGCACGCCTGGTAGGCCAGCGCGTTGAGCAGCCACGGCTGGCCCCGGGACTGGTCCCACACCGCGGCGAGCGCGCCCTCCGTGAACGCCTGCCCGGTCTCCTCGGTGTGCTGGTCGAGCAGGGCGCGCATGTCCGCCTCGTCGAAGTCGCGCAGCCGCAGCGACTCCGCCTTGATGTTGAAGACGCTGCCGCCGGTGACGATCTCGCCCGCCGAGTCCGAGTGGATGCGGTAGTCCCGCACGTCGCGGACGCCGCACAGGACCACGCTCTGCGGGAACGCCGCGGGACGGTCGACGTACCCCGCGCGCAACTGGCGCAACACCGAGATCAGCGTGTCGCCCACCAGCGTGTCGATCTCGTCGATCAGGAGCACGAGCGGCTTGGGATCGTTCAGGCACCACCGCCTCAGCGTCCGGCGCAGGGCCCCGTGCGGACCCCCGCGCGCCAGCGTCCGCTCCCAGTTCTGGTCGAGAAAGCCGTCTCCTAGAGCGATGAGCGCCTCCTCGGAGAGCTCCGCCAGCACCGTCCGTATCCCCGCGGCCACGTCGCCCCGTGCCGTCTGCCCGGGCTCCACGTTCGTGTATACGCAGCGGTAGGCGCCCCGCCCGTTGAGCAGGTCGCGCAGCGCGAGCAGCGCCGAGGTCTTCCCGGTCTGGCGCGGCGCGTGCAGCACGAAGTAGCGCTTCGTGTCGATGAGGCGCAGGACCTCGTCGAGGTCGAGCCGCCCGAGCGGCGGGACGCAGTAGTGGTCCTCGGCCACCACCGGCCCGGAGGTGTTGAAGAAGCGCTCGGCCATCGGCATCGTCTCGTTCCAGAGGGCGCCGCCCGGCGTCTATGGTAGCCCCTCACCCGAGTTCGATTGCGGGGCGCCGCGAACCGTGGGGCCGGCCCCTGCCGCCGGCGAGGGGGTGTCGCGGCGGCGGGTCGCCCGGTGCAGCCCGCCCGCGGACCGGGCACCGTCCGTCGCCTGCGGCCTCGTGCCGCTCGACCCGCCCGGGAGGATCGTCCCCGGTTGGCCCCGACTGGGGTAAGATGTAGCCCCGCGGGCGCGTGCGGCCGCGGGCCGCTAGAGGACCGTCGTCACGACATTCACATAGCGTGGGAGCTTGCGCGTCATGGCTGACAAGAACGCAAACGGGCAGAAGCCGCCGTATCCGGGCATCCGTATCACCGCCAACGGCAACCAGCTCGTCTCGTACCACACCGAGGCCCGCGTCGCCGACGCGGGGATCTTCTACCCGATCACGCCGTCGACCGAGGGCGGCGAGCTGTACCAGCAGTCGTTCGCCGAGGGCCGGCTGAACGTGTTCGGCCGCAACACCCTGGCGGTGGAGGCCGAGGGCGAGCACGCGGCGCAGGGCGGGGCCATCGCCTACTCGGTGTGCGGGCGCCGGGTCTGCAACTTCACCTCGGGCCAGGGCATCGTGTACGGCATCGAGCAGTACTACCACGCCCCTGGCAAGGCCTCGACGATGGTCGTCGAGGTGGTGGCGCGGGCCCTGACCAAGCACGCCCTCAACGTCCACTGCGGCCACGACGACGTCTACGGCTCGCTCGACACCGGCTGGACCACCGTGTTCGGCAAGGACGCCCAGCAGGCGGCAGATCAGGCGCTGATCCTGCGCAAGGTCACCGAGCTGAGCCTGACGCCGGGGATGAACGTGCAGGACGGGTTCCTCACGTCGCACCTCGAGCGCACCTTCTACAAGCACGAGTCCGAGCTCATCCGCAAGTTCCTGGGGGCCCCCGACGACATCATCGAGTGCCCGACCGAGGCCCAGCGGAAGCTCTTCGGGCCGACCCGGCGGCGGGTGCCGCCGATGATCGACCTCGCCAACCCCGTGCTCCTGGGCCCCGTGCAGAACCAGGAGCACTACATGCAGGGCGTGGTGGCCCGGCGCGACAACTTCACCGAGCCGATCCTCGAGTTCCTGGAGGCGGCGTGGAAGGAGTTCGGCGAGCTGACGGGCCGCTACTACGGGCCGGTCACCGAGTACAAGTGCGAGAATGCCGACACCGTCTTCGTCTCGCTCGGCTCGGCCGCCGAGAACATCGAGGCGGCGGTGGACCACCTGCGGGCGACCCGGGACGCCAGCGTCGGCTCCATCCACCTCAACGTCATCCGGCCGTTCCCCGAGCGCGCGGTCGTCGAGGCGCTGGCCGGCAAGAAGAGCGTCATCGTCGTCGAGCGGACCGACGAGGCGATGGCCGGCGCCAACCCGGTGGGGCGCGACATCAGCACCGCCCTGCACAAGGCGCTGCACATCGAGGGCCAGCCCGTCGAGGCGGGGTTCCCGGTCATCGACGCCGACCAGATGCCGCGGCTCTACCACGGGGTCTACGGGCTCGGCTCGCGCGACTTCCGGCCCGAGCACGTGCTCGGCGCCTGGGAGTTCGTCAAGGAGGACCGGGCGCGGACGGACGGCAAGCGAGCCCGCGACGGGGCGAGCTTCTTCGCGCTGGGCATCGACCACCCCTACGAGGTGAAGTCCGACGAGACGCCGTCGCTGCTGCCCGACGGCTCCATCGCGGTCCGCTTCCACTCCATCGGGGGCTGGGGCGCCATCACCACCGGCAAGAACCTCGGGGCCATCATCGGCGACTTCAACGACTTCCTCGCCGCGCGGAGCACCAAGGTCGACGAGTTCGGCCGCCCCGAGGAGGTCATCCACGTCAGCGCGAACCCGAAGTACGGCTCCGAGAAGAAGGGCGCGCCGACCTCCTACTTCCTCGTCGTCGCCCCCGAGCGCATCCGCGTCAACTGCGACCTGCGCCACGTCGACGTCGTGCTCTGCTGCGACCCCAAGGCGTTCACCCACACCAACCCCCTCGACGGCATGTCCGAGGGCGGGGCGCTCATCTGGGAGTCGGACGAGGAGCCGGCCGAGGCGTGGGAGCGGCTGCCTATCTGGGCCCGGAAGCAGATTCTCGACAAGAAGATCCGGGTGTTCACCCTGGCCGGGTTCGACATCGCCCGCAAGGCCACCAACCGTCCCGACCTCCAGCTCCGGATGCAGGGCAACTCGTTCCTCGGCGCCTTCTTCAAGGTGTCGCCGCTGCTCCAGGACTTCGACATCGCCACCGAGCAGTTCCACGACGTCGTCCACAAGCAGTACAAGAAGAAGTTCGGGCGCCTCGGCGACGCCGTCGTCAAGTCGAACATGGAGGTCATGACCCAGGGGTTCGAGCGGGTCAGCGAGATCCAGGTCGGCGAGGTGGAGGCGGCCGACCGCTCGACCCTGCGCGGCATCCCCCTCCTGCCGATGGAGGGGTGCGGCAGCGGCTGCCGCACGACCCCGCTCCCCGAGGGACAGGACGAGCGGACGCCGGTGACTCAGGTGACCGAGTTCGACGCCCTGTTCCGGTCCGACTACGACTACGACCAGCCCGCCAACCAGTACGCCGCGATGGGGGTGATGGCGGCCGGCACCGGCGACACCTCCTCGAAGTACGTCGCGCGGCGCGAGACGCCGCTCTTCATCCCCGAGAACTGCACCCAGTGCATGGAGTGCATCTCGGTGTGCCCGGACACCGCCCTGCCGAACTGCTCGCAGGACATCGAGACGGTCCTCCGCACCGCCGTCAGCAGCTACGTCACCGACGAGGGCGAGCGCATGAAGATGCTCGCCAAGGTGCCCGAGATGGAGGCGCGCACTCGCGAGATGATGCGCGAGTCCATCAAGGAGAAGGCGAGGACGCCGCTGCCCGAGATCATCAAGACCGTCGCCAACGAGGTCGACGGGTTCTCGCCCCAGGCGAAGGACGAGTTCTTCGCGGTCATCGAGAAGCAGCCCCTCGCCTACAACAAGGTGAACGCCATCTTCAACGGGCCGGAGAAGAAGAACCCCGGCAGCGGCGGCATCTTCTCGATCTTCGTCTCGGACCTGTGCAAGGGCTGCGCGGCGTGCGTGACCGCGTGCGGCGACCACGACGCCCTGCGCATGGTGCAGGAGACCGAGCAGGTCAACGCCGACCACGAGACCGGCACCGCGTTCCTCGACCTGCTGCCCGACACGTCGCAGAAGTTCCTCGGGTTCTACAACGACGCCAACCCCACCGACTCGAAGACCGCGACCCTGCGCAACCTGATGATGGTGCGGCGCAACTACGACGCGCTGGTGTCGGGCGACGGCGCTTGCGCCGGGTGCGGCGAGAAGAGCGTCCTGCGCGCGATCGCGGGGGTGACCGAGGCGTACATGCGGCCGGTCTTCCACGCCAAGGCCGACCGGTTCCGGCGGGTCGCCAACGAGGTGCTCGAGCTCGGGCCGATGAAGCTCGCGGCCCTAGCCGCCCGCAACCCCGAGGAGTACGCGCTGTTCAAGCGGGCCGTCGCCCACTTCCTCATGGGGCTCGGCGGCGAGGACGACGCCGACACCACCGCGCGGCTCGAGGCCCACGGCGAGATCAGCGACGAGGAGATCGCCGACGCCATCGCCACCGTCATGAAGCAGGAGGCGTTCAACCACCAGCACCTGCAGGCCCTCGACGGCCGGCTCGCGAACGGGCAGTCGGTGATGGCGATGGCCGCCCACACCGGGTGCAACACGGTGTACGGCTCGACCCCGCCGAGCAACCCGCACCCCTACCCGTGGATGAACTCGCTGTTCCAGGACGGCTCGACCATCGGCTGGCTCATCGGCGAGAGCTTCATGGTCGACCACGCCCGGCGCTCGGTCATCCCCGAGCGGCTCGCCGACGCGCTCCTCCACAAGGACGAGGGGCTCATCGACGAGCAGAAGTACTACGAGTTCGGGCACTTCAGCGACTCGGTGATGACCGACCAGGAGATCAACGAGCTGCCGAAGGTGTGGATCGTCGGCGGTGACGGCGGCATGGGCGACATCGGCTACCAGAACGTCTCGAAGATGATTCTGCAGAACCGGCCCAACGTGAAGGCGCTGATGCTCGACACCCAGGTCTACTCGAACACCGGGGGCCAGAACTCCGACTCGACCCCGATGCTCGGGGGCGGCGACATGAACTCGTTCGGGGCGGCCAGCCAGGGCAAGATCGTCGAGAAGAAGACCGTCGCCGAGACGTTCCTCGCCGGCCACGGGTCGCCCTTCGTGGCCCAGGTCTCGATTGCCAACGCCCCCAAGCTGTTCCGGTCGATTCTCGACGCCCTGGAGTACCGCGGCACCGCGTTCATCCAGTCGTTCACCACCTGCCAGCCCGAGCACGGGGTCGGCGACGACATGGCCCTCGACCAGGCCCAGCGGGTGCGCGACTCGCGCGGGGCCCCCGAGTTCGTCTTCAACCCGCAGTTCGGCGAGAGCTACATGGAGGCCCTGGACCTGAAGGGCAACCCCACCCCGGACCGCGACTGGTACCAGACCCGGTTCAAGGGCAACCGCGAGTCCTACCAGTACACCGTGGCCCACTGGTGCGCGACCGAGGCCCGGTTCCGCAACCACGTCAAGAAGGTCAAGCCCGAGGCGGCCGCGGACATGATTCCGCTCGACAACATGCTGCTCCGGCTGACCCAGCAGGACGTCGTCTGGCGGCGCCACCTCGACCCCGAGCACCGCGCCTACGTCCCCGACTTCGGGGTCTGCATGAAGGTCAACGGCAAGGACAACATGCCGGAGTACCGGGTGCTGTCGCGGCAGCTCGTGCTCTTCTGCGTCGAGCGCCGGAAGGCGTGGCGCCTGCTGCAGAGCAAGGTGGGCAAGGTCAACAAGGATTACGCGGCGCAGCGCGAGCTGCTCGCCGACGTCGACGCCGGCAAGATCTCCAGGAAGGACCTGTTCGAGCGCGGGCCGGAGATGCTCGAGGAGCTCGTCGCCGGCACGGTGAAGAAGGCGGGGTAGCACGCCTCCGGCCCCGCCCCACGGGTTCCTCGACCGGCTCGGGGTGGCCTCGCGCCTCCCGTCCGTCCGAGGGGGTTCTCGGCGGTGTTGCCTGTCCACGCCCCGCCACGGTCGGCAGGAAGCCTCCGCTGTCGCTGCTCGGCGTCGAAACACGCCGTGGACCGCCGAATCGCCGACTGCGGGTTCTTCTTGCGGGGTTGCATGCCGTTAAAACGTGCGACGGTCGGGCTGGGCGCGGTTTGGGGCCTCTGGTTGCTGCTGCCGGTGGTTTCCGCCGTCGCACAGCAGGTTGCGGATCCCGATTTCGACACTTCCGTCGCCCGCCCCGCCTACCCCCCGGGCGGGCCTGTCGTCGTCCTCGACGAGGCGCACGCCAACTTCCACACCGCGGACGGGCGCTACAAGCCTTTCGCGGATTCTGCTGCGCAGTGACGGCTACACCGTGCTCGCCGGCGAGACCGCCTTCGACGCGGAGGCCCTGAGCGGCGTCGACGTGCTCGTGATCGCGAACGCCCTGCCTCCCCGCGGGGCCGCGCCGGGCACCCAGGCCCTGACGGACCGGGAGGCCGACGTCGTGCGCGACTGGGTGCGGGACGGCGGGTCGCTCCTGCTCATCGCGGACCACACCCCGTTCGGGGGCGCCGTCGAGGACCTCGGCCAGCGCTTCGGCGTGGTCATGGGCAAGGGCTGGGTGTGGGACTACCGCGAGTCGGGAGACGGCATCACGACCCAGCTCGTCAGCTCGCGCGAGAACGGGCTGCTCGGCGACCATCCACTGCTGCGGGGGCGCGACGCGTCCGAAGGGGTGACGATCCTCCGGTCGTTCTCCGGCCAGTCCCTGGGGGTTCCCCCGGGGGCGACGGTGCTGATGAGGCTCGGCGAGACCGCGCGCGAGGCGCCGTCGGGTCCGGACCTCGAGGCCATCGGGGAGGCGCTCGAGAGCGACGCGCCGCCCGGGTCGTTCGAGGCCGCCGTCGAGGCGCATTCGGCGCCGGTGGGAGGCCGGGCCCAGGGCGCGGCCCTGACCTTCGGAGAGGGCAGGGTCGTCGTGCTCGGCGAGGCGGCCATGTTGTCGGCCCAGGTCGCGACCCTCACCGACCCCCCGGTGACGATACGGGTGGGCATGAACGTGCCGGGCTACGACAACTGCCAGTTCCTCCTCAACACGCTCCACTGGCTCTCGGGGCTGCTGGACTGAATCCGACCTTCCTCCGGCAACGGGCAGGTCGTTCACCACGAACGGCATCGCCGCGCGTCGGTCACCTCCGGGACGCTCATCGAGCGCGGGCGGTGGGCAACGTCACCGCGGCCGGTCGGGAATGAGCGGGCGGACGGCCTCGGGAAGATCCTGCCGCATGAGCGCCTCGCCGGAGACCGGCCGGTACATCGGGTGGCCGAAGGCCAGCAGGAGCACGACGACGACCTCCAGCAGGATGAACGTCGCCGCTGCCGCCCGGGGCAGGGGCGACCGGCTTCTGAACGCGGCGCATATCCAGGCTGCTACCGGCAGGCAGGCGGCGTGGAACGCGATCACCACGTGCCAGCCCTGGACGGGGACGGGAGAGAGCGCGGCGGCCGCGCAGAGGGCGGCCAGGCACCATCCCGCGTAGGCGCGGAGCCATTCCGACGCCGATGTCAGGGCTGGGTCGTCGGGCTCGCAGGACGGATGCCGCCGGAAATAGCGCCAGGACGCGAACACCGCGATCGCTACCGACGCGGTGCTCAGTGCGATGGCGACACTGGTCGCTCCCGCGGCGAAGGCCGAAGCCGCGGCCTCGGGATCGGCGTAGATCGTCTGCTCGAGCCGCCTTCCGATGTACAGCGAGCCGAGACGCCACCAGTAGGCGAGGGTCTTCGGCAGGTTCACGAGGGCGATGAGCGCCCGGGACAGCTCGTCGGTGCGTCCGGGCAGAATCTGGGGCAGGGTGCTAGCGAAGTAGGCCTGCGCGGTGGGGAGGAGGGTGAGCCCTCCGGCCAGCACGCCCAGGACGCACCCCCGGATGTCAAGGCGGACGCGCCGGACCGCCGCGAGCCCCGCGGTCAGGAGGGCCAGCACGAGGAACGACCCGTGGAGCTGGAGTGCCAGCGTCAGGTTGGCGGCGTGCAGCAGGCTCCAACCCGCGTGTGACCGCTCGCGCAGTTGGTACGCGCTGGCGAGATGCAGCGCCGCCGGCAGGAACAGGTAGGCCGGCTCCCAGATGAAGCCGGCGTGATAGAGCCGCCACGGAGAGAGCCAGTAGACCGCGAGGTAGGCGGCGAGGAACCGGAGGCCGAGGGCGCGGCCGACGCAGACGGCCAGGATGGCGGCGGCGGCGATGTGGGACAGGCCGATGAGCAGCCCCGGCGCGCGGTAGTCGGCCCAGACCTGCAGCGGGGCGGCGACGAGCAGCGGCAGGAGGGCGCCAGGGACGCGTCCGCCGCCGCTCATGGTCTTCGCGAACGGCGGCAGGTCGCCGGTTTCCAGCACCCCGATGCCGGCCAGCAGCAGGGCGTACTGGTCGCCGTAGATCCACTGCCGCGACCACAGCAGGACCTGCAGGGCGGCGCCGGCGCACAGAATCGCGGCGACGAGGCGGAGCGGTCGAGTCATTCCAGATGGGGTCGGCTTGGATTTCGCCCGGCAATCACCGCCTCTTGGCGCTCGCTCGCCGTCCTGCCGATCCTCCAAGCGGCTTGGGCTTGGCCCGGCAACCGCCATTCGGCTATGGCTCGCCGCCTACCGATCCCTCCAAGGGGGCGCCGGGGTGTCGGCGCCTCCCGCGAGAGCCGGTCCGGCGAGAGACGACGCCGATTCGACCGGCGCGGGCCTCTACAGTCTAGTGCGCTTGAACAACCACTCGGGGATCGCCCGCACCGCCAGCATGATCACCCGCCAGATGCGCCTGACGTACACCACGTCCCGCCGCCGGCGGATCGCCCGGACCACGGCCCGCGCCACCTCGTCGGACTCGGCCGTCAGCCGTGGCGGCAGGTCCATGCCGTCGGTCATGCGGGTGCGGACGTAGCCCGGCTTGATGGTGACGACGTGGACGCCGGCGCCCGCGAGGCGGTTGCGCAGGCCGGACAGGAACGCGGAGAAGCCGGCCTTGGCCGAGCCGTAGACGTAGTTCGAGGCGCGCCCGCGCTCGCCCGCCACCGAGCTCACCCCGACGAGCACGCCGCTGCCGCGCTGCTCGAACCGTTCGGCCAGGGCCGCCATCAGCAGGGCGGGGCCGACGTAGTTGGTCCGCATGATCCGCTCGGCCGCGGCGCCGTCGCGCTGGGCGGCCTTCTGGTCGCCGGTCAGCCCGACCACGCAGACCGCGACGTCGGGCAGGGCGTCGAGCCCGTCGAGCAGCGAGGCGCCGCCGTCCGCGTCGAGCACGTCGCAGTGGTGCGCGGTCACCGCCGCGGCGGTCCTCGCCCGCATGTCGCGGACCTCCCGGGAGAGGTCATCCGAGTTGCGGGCTGCGAGCTGCAGGGCGCAGCCGTCCCGGGCGAGCCGGCGGGCGACGGCGCGGCCGATGTCCGACGTGGCGCCCACGATCAGGACAGTCTCGTGGTTCACGGCGCGCACCTCCCTGGCGACGCCGAGGCACGGCGGCTTGCGCCGACGTCGGACGCGGCGGCCACGATCACGGTCTCCTGGCCCTTCACAAGCCCAGCCTCCGCGACAGCGCCGAGGCGAACCGGTGCGCGCCCCGGTTCGCCTCGGTCCGGACGGCGTTGAACTCGTCGAGGCGGGGATAGCCCTGCCGCACGCGCTCCGGCGCCGCGCAGGCGTCCTTGGCGAGATACACCCGCCCGCCGTGGTCATGGGTGATGTCGTCGAGGCGGTCCAGCAGGGCCGCGGCGCCGGGTCGCATCGGGAAGTCCAGGGCCAGGGTGTAGCCCTCCATGGGGAACGACATCGGCCCCTCGCCGGCCGGACCGAACAGCTTGAGCACGGTGAGGAACGGGCCCGGCGCGGCCGCCGCGACGCACGCCAGGAGGGCCGCGAGGCCGCGCGGGCTCTCGGCCTTCGGCAGCACGCACTGGTACTGCACGAAGCCCCGCCGCCCGTAGAGGCGGTTCCAGGCGGCGATGCCGTCGAGGGGGAAGAAGAAGGACCCGTAGTGCACCGGACGCGCGCCGCGTCGGAGGCGCCCGCGCAGGTGGTACAGCCCGTTGAACAGGCGGATTGACCGCCGGTTCAGCAGCCCGGCCGGCGCGTCCACGGGGACGGCAAGCCTCGCCGGTGGCGCGGTGCGCAAGGGGCTCACCGCCAGCCTCGCGGGCAGGGAAGCCCGCGGCAGCCACGCCCCGCGCGACACGAGCGAACGGCCCAGCCCGCCGCCGTGGGCCAGGCAGTCGATCCAGGCAACGCTGAACGGCCGGTCTCCCGACGCCTCGAACAGCGCCATGGTCTCGTCGAGGTCGCGCGTGGCGACGGTCTCAGCCAGCACGTACGCGGAGTCGATGCGGCGCAGGCGGAAGCTCGCGGAGAGGATCACCCCGGTGAGGCCCATGCCGCCCAGGGTGGCGCGAAAGAGGTCCGCGTTCTCCGAGCGGCTGCAGCGCCGGGTCTCGCCGTCCGCCGTCGCCAGCGTCAGCGACTCCACGTGGGCCCCGAACGAGCCGTCGCGGTGGTGGTTCTTGCCGTGCACGTCGGCCGCGATCATGCCGCCGACGGTGACCAGCTCGGTGCCGGGGACCACCGGCGGGAACCAGCCCCGCGGCACGAACGTGGCCAGCACGTCCGACAGCAGCACCCCCGCCTGGCAGGTCAGCAGCCCCGTGTCGGGGTCGAACGTCTGCATTCTGTCCATCGCGAGCATGGACAGCGTGAGGGCCGGGTTCAGCGCCGCGTCGCCGTAGGCGCGCCCGTTGCCCCGCGCGATGAGGGTGCGGTGGTCCGCCAGCAGGGGGCCCAGCTCTCCGCATCGGCGGAGCCGTGCGACCCGGCAGTCCAGCACGGGGTAGCGGCCCCATCCCGACAGTCTCATCGGTCTCGATCCTGCCTACAAGGCCGCAACGACCACCGCCGCGATGAGCAGGGCGGTCAGCCAGCTCGTCCGGTCGCGCATCGCGAACACCAGGGGGTCGTCGTCCACCGCGCCGCGTCCCGCGAGCAGGGTCAGCCGCCCCAGCCAGTGGACGAGGAGGGGGCAGACCAGCCACAGCAGCTCGTGCTGCGCGTAGCGGGCGCTCACCTCCGGGCTCTGGACGTAGAGCGTCAGCACCACGACCGTCGCGAACCCGCTGCCGGCGCCCAGCGCGGCCATCGCGGGGCCGTCCTCGGCGCGGTAGGCGCGCCCGTCGAGGGCCTCCCCCGCGGCCAGCTCCGTCTGCCGCTTGGCGATGGCGATCGCGAGGAAGACGAACAGCGAGAACGCCAGCAACCACGGCGAGGGCGTGACGGCGACGGCGGCGGCGCCGATGAGCACGCGAATCGCGTAGAGCAGGGCGAGGACGATGACGTCGATGAACGTCTTGCGCTTCAGCCACAGGGAGTAGGCGCACGTCGCGGCCAGATAGACGAGGACGCCGTACCCCGCGGCCGACGATAGTGCGAACGCGGCGGCGAGGCCCGCCGCCACCAGCGCGAGGCCGAGTCCGACCGAGGGTGCCAGCGTCGTCCGGCCCGCGGCGAGCGGACGGTGCCGCTTGCGGCGATGCCGGCGGTCGTGGGGGAGATCGAGCACGTCGTTCAGCAGGTAGGTGCCCGACGCGCAGGCCGACAGCGCCGCGAACACCCCGAGCAGCCGCAGGTAGAGCCCGGCGTCCGTGCCGTGGTCCGCCAGCAGCGGCACGAACACCATCAGGTTCTTGATCCAGTGGTGTGGGCGCAGGGCCCGGACGTAGTCGAGCGGCGAGCCCGTCGCTGTCGGGGTCGGAGCGTCGTCCTGGAGGGGTGTCCGGGGTGGAGCGGCGGTCATCGTTCCCGTCCGCGCCGCTACCCGCCCGCGGCGGGCCAGCGGCCCGTCGCCGGCCGTGCCTCGTGCGCGCCGGGCCAGGGCGGCATGGTGACGATGAGGATGCAGAGGTCGTCGTCGCCGGTGTTGCGGAACTGGAAGCGGCACCCCGTCTCGATGCTCAGGGCGACTCCCGGGGCCACATCGACCACCGAGTCTCTGTTCGCGTCCGCGCGCCAGACCTCGCCGCGTCCCTGGACGACGTACCAGACCTCCTCAACCGTCGAATGAACCACCGCCCGGGAAACTGCCCCGGGGGGGAGCAGGCAGTGCACGAGACTGCCGCCCTTCACCGCCACCAGCTCGCGGATCTCCGATCCGTCGGGCGCGAGGACGGTGTGCTCGGCCGGGAGCGTCGCGGTCTGCATCACATCTCGTCCGGAAGCCTGCGCCCCGGTGTCTCCTCAGCGGAAGTCCCGACACGACCCCGAGGTCACGTCGCGTGCCGTTCCGAGGGCGGCCGCACCGACCTTCCCGCGAGTCGGCGCCTCCGGCCAGGAGCCGGCGCATCCTGCGGACGCGGCCTCGGCGCGCGGCGCAGACTCCCGCACGGCGCCTATAATAGCGAAGCCGCGAAAGCGCGGAATCGCTGAACCGCAAGGCAGCGGGATTCCAGGCCGCGGCGCCGGCCCCATGAACCAGGCCAAGCGAACCGAGATCTTCACCCGCCTGCGGGCCGGCAACCCCGAACCCACCACCGAGCTGAACTTCCGGACCCCGTTCGAGCTGCTCGTGGCCGTCGTGCTCTCGGCCCAGGCCACCGACGTGAGCGTCAACCAGGCTACCGGCCCCTTGTTCGCGGCCGCCGGCACGCCCCGGGCGATGCTCGACCTCGGCCTCGACCGGCTCCGCGACTTCATCAAGTCCATCGGCCTGTTCAACACCAAGGCCGCCAACGTCATCAAGACCTGCCGCATCCTCGTCGACGAGCACGGCGGCGAGGTGCCGCGGAGCCGCGAGGCGCTCGAGGCCCTGCCCGGCGTCGGCCGCAAGACCGCCAACGTCGTGCTCAACACGGCGTTCGGCGAGCCCACCATCGCCGTCGACACCCATATCTTCCGGGTCTCGAACCGCACCCGCATCGCCCGCGGGAAGACCGCCCGAGAGGTCGAGGACCGGTTGCTGCGGCGGGTCCCCAAGGACTTTCGGCGCGGTGCCCACCACTGGCTCATCCTGCACGGCCGCTACGTCTGCACGGCGCGCAAGCCCCGGTGCAGCGCGTGCGCGATCGCGGACCTCTGCGAGTTCGAGGACAAGATGGCGTAGGCCGACGCCCACGGTCACGGCGTGTGGGGTCGCTGTTGGCGCCAAGCCGTCGGGATCCGGCGATTCCCGGGTGAAGCAGCCGCCCGGGTCCGTCGGGAGGTCGAAAGTTCCGTAGTGCGGGAGACCGTCTGGGCGAAAGTGGTTCACGAGCACGACCGCGTTCAGGGAGATGGTCGACGTTGGTGGACGACACTCGTTCGACGGGCCGTCAGTTCGGGGCGACGAGACGCGAGAGGCCAGTGGCGTCGCGGACGAGGAGTCCGTCGGGCAGGGGAACGGGCACCGTCCAGGTGGCGCCGTCGGCGATGTCGTAATGGTGCGAGACCGCGAAACCCGCGGGGCTCGGCTCCGCCACCAGCAGCTCGGCGTCGCCGGTCAGCAGGAGGAGGTCGTCTCCCGCCAGCAGCGCCGCCGCGTACTCGCCCTCGCGGCCTTCGCTCGACCAGCGCACGGTCCCCGTCGCCGCCTCGAGGGCCACGAACTGACCGGCGCGGGTCGAGGCGTGCCCGTAGACGATGCCATCGGCGAGCACCGGGGAGGTCATGTACATGGTCAGGGCGGTGTTGCTCCAGGCCGGGGCGACCTCCCAGCGGTGTTCCCGGTGGTGAATCGTGAACGCGTGCGTCCCCCGGCGGGGGCCGGAAACCACCAGGTGGGCGCCGGTCCAGACGGGGGTCATGATGTTCTCGTGCCACTCGTCGGTGAACGGCGTGCTCCAGAGCAGGACGCCGTCCGCGGGGTCGAGCCCGACGACCGACGACTCGGTCAGGGTCACGAGCTGGCGTCGGCCGTCGACCTCGATCAGGATCGGCGAGGCGTAGCCGGGACCCAAGCCGCGCCACGTCCAGATCTCCGCCCCCGTCACCGGGTCGAGGGCGAGCACGCGGCCGCCGCCCGGGTCGCTGCCGACCTGGACGATCAGCCGGCCGCCGTCGACGAGCGGCGAGGCCGCCGTGCCGCAGAACAGACCCGTGACCTGCACCGACGCCGAGTAGTCGTTCCGCCACAGCAGATCGCCGGACGCCGCGTCCCAGCTCGACAGGATCCCGCCGGCGCCCAGGGTGAACACGCGCCCGCTGTCGACGGCCGGCGTCGCGAACGGACCCGGCAGGGCGGTGGGGACGATGGTGTTCTGCACGAAGCGCGCCGGGTAGTCGTGTCGCCACAGCCGCGCGCCGCTCTCGAGCTCGAACGCGGTCACGACCTCGAGGTCGCCGCGCCGGCCATGGACGAAGACCCGCCCCCCGGAGACCACCGGCGACGAGTAGCCCTCGCCGACCTCGACGTGCCAGGCGGGGGCGAACGACTCGGGCCAGCTCGCCGGCGCCTGCGCGGCCGGCACGGTCCCGTCGCGCTGGGGGCCGCGCCATCCGGGCCACTCCTGGGCCTCGACGTGGCCCGCGGTCACCACGAGCGCCAGCGCGAGCGTCCAGCTCACGAAGCGTTTCCCGGTCACGGGATTCAGTGTAGAACGGATTCCGGCATTCCGGGTCGTGCCCGGTCCGATTGCCGCGTGGTCGGCGACCGTAGCACACATGGCTGCGGTCCGGGCGCGCCGCAGCAGGACGAGCGGCCAGGCGGCATGGCGGACCCGCGGCGCCAGGGGGCGTGACACGCAGAGCGCGGCGGCTACGATGGCGGCCAGCACCGTGAACTGGATGCTCACGCCGAGCGTCGCGGCGAGCCAGTGTCGGGCGAGGTCCTCGTAGCGCCGAACCGACGAGAGGAGGGATGCGGGCGGCCATCGCCGGTCCCTCGACTTCCTGTTAACATCGGCTGGGGCCGGCGATCTCGCGCCCTGGAGACGCAGAGCATGTCCAGACGCCCGGTGATCACGTTCCTCCTGGTCCTGGCGGCATCGATCGCGGCCTGCGCGCCGCCGTCCGGCGACACGCCGGCGGCCGGCGCGGCGGAGGCCCCCGGAGAGGTCGCGGTGGTGACGTCCGGCGGCCTCGCCGCGGCCCACGATGCGCTGGCGCCGCTGTTCGAGAGCGAGACGGGCATCCGCCTGGCGACCGCGTACGGGGCGTCGACGGGCGGGGCGCCCGACTCGATCCCCGCGAGGCTTGAACGCGGGGAGCGCTTCGACGTCCTCGTCATGTCGCAGGCGGGTCTGGACGGCCTCGCCGAGCGGGGCCTGGTCCGGCCCGACACGCGGGTCGACCTCGCCAGCTCGTCGATCGGGTTGGCGGTGCGCGAGGGGGCCCCCCTGCCGGACATCGGCACCCCCGAGGCGTTCGTGGAGACGCTGCTCGCGGCCGAGTCCATCGGCTACTCGGCGAGCGTCAGCGGGACCTACGTGTCCACGGAGCTGTTTCCCCGGCTCGGGGTGGCCGAGGAGCTCGCTCCGAAGAGCCGCCGCATCGTCAGCGAGCGGGTGGCGGCGGTGGTGGCGCGCGGCGAGGTCGAGATAGGCTTCCAGCAGGTCAGCGAGATCCTCTCCATCGAGGGCGCGGCCTACGCCGGCCCCATCCCCGCCGAGTACCAGCGGGTCACGACGTTCTCGGCGGGCATCGCGACGGATGCGGCCAACGCGGCCGGCGCGCGGCGGCTCATCGACTTCCTGGCGTCCGAGGCGGCGGCCGCGACGATCGCGGAGTCGGGGCTGGAACCGCTGGCGAGCGCCCCCCACGGACGGTGATCGATGCCACTCTGTGGATTACAGGCGGTCCGTCTCCCGCCCGTGGGACGCCTGCGAAGCGGGCAACGTGGTTCCCGTCGGGGCTGAAACCCCGCCCCTTCCGGGGGCAAGCCCGTCGGGGGGCTGCGTCACGGTCTCTCGCGAGGGCGGACTTCGTCCGCCCGGTTTGCGGCAAACGGTAGAATCGAGACGTGCAGAACGCGCCAGGCACGATGCTGACCGTCCTGAACGACACGGCGGGGGCGATGAGCGCGTTCGACCGCACCGCCGCCGATGCGCGTTACGCCGCCGGTTTCTACGGGCTGGAGCACGACGACGTCGACCGCTTCCGCTGGATGGGCCTGGAGGGCCGCATCGAGTTCGAGCCGCGCGAGGGGCCTGGTTTCGCCGAGCTCCGCGTCTGGAGCGGCTTCCACGACCTGCGGCAGCACCTGACCGTCGAGGGCGGCGGCCCGCCGGAGACGTTCGAGCTGCCCCACGGCTGGTGGACCGTCTCGGTCCCGGTGCCGGCCGGCCGCGGCGCGGTCAGGCTGCGGGCCGACCGCCAGTTGCCGCCCTCGGCGAGGCCCGGCGACGACCGGCAGCTCGCGGTTCGCGTGGCCGCCCCCCGCATCCACCGCGACCCGGCGCGCCACCGGACGGTGGCGGTTCAGTTGCGCAACGCCGTCCTGAACACCCGCGAGGGCCTCGAGGGCCGCGCCGAGCTGGCGTCCACCCCCACCAACCTCGGCATCGACATGTACGGCGTCTGCAACGTCAAGCCCCCGTGCGTCTACTGCGACTGGGACTTCGCCAAGGCGCTGGAGAAGGACGACGTCGAGGCGCCGTTCAACCTCGACACGCTCGGCGACTACGGACCCTTCTTCGACAATGCGGCGTCGCTCGTGAACTGCTCCATCGGCGAGCCGTTCATGATGAAGGACTTCGACGCCCTCCTCGACGCGTTCGGCGAGGGGAACAAGCTGGTGGAGATGACCACCAACGGTCAGATCCTCACCGACCGGAACATCGGCCGGCTGCTCGGCCGCCGCATCGAGCTGTACGTCTCGCTCGACGCGGCCACCGCCGCGACCTACGCCAAGCTGCGCAACGACACCTTCGACCGCATCCTCGCCAACCTGCGCCGCCTCATCGCGGCCAAGGGCGGGCGGGGCGGCCTGCCGCGCATCCACCTCGTCTTCATGCCGATGCGGGTCAACATGCACGAGCTGGACGGGTTCGTGGACCTGTGCGCCGACCTCGACGCCGACCGGTTCGTGCTGAGGCCGCTGAACGAGATCGGCGACGAGCTCGACTGGACCCGCGCCGGCCACCACTTCGTCTACAGCCGGGAGCGGCTCGACTTCGACACGCTGGTGCGGCTGAGCGCCCGCGCCGCCGCCCTGTGCCGGCACCGCGGGGTGCCCTTCTCGAACCAGCTCGACTTCGGCGGCGAGATGGAGCCGATCTACCGGCAGGCGTTCGACGAGGCCCTGGCCGAGGCCGATGGGTCGTTCGCGGCCGCCGCGCCGCCGGCCCGCCCCGACCCCGGCGATGACGAGGGACCGCCCGAGGCGGAGCCGACCCGGCCCCTGGCGAGCGACGCCGCGGTGGCCGTGGAGGGCGGCGACGACACGCTCGGCGAGGGCAGGCTGCCGGCCTGCCTCGAGCCGTGGAAGAGCCTCTACGTCCTGCGCCGCGGCGTCATGCCCTGCTGCTACGGCGACCGTCCCCTCGCCGCCATGGGGGAGTACCGCGAGACCTGGAACGCCCCGGTCCTCCAGGACATCCGCCGCCATATCGCGCGGGGAGAGTTCCACGCGTACTGCCTGGGCTCGCAGTCGTGCCCCATCGTGCGCAAGAGCCGCCATGCCGCGGAGGCCGGCGAGGCCGCATCGGGCCCGCGGCTGCACGAGACGACCCTCCTCGGGCTCGCGCGACAGGCGCGCGCGCTGGGGCTCAAGCCCGCCCTCAAGGCGTTCGACCAGGCGCTCTTCGGTGGAGCGGGGATGGCGCTGTACCGCCGTCTGCGGCGAGGTCCGCGGGCCCCGCGGACGCCCGCCTCGCGCTGATGCGTTACGGAGGGTGCGGGTCGCCGCGCCGCCGTGCGGTGGGAGGCCGCCCACGAACCCCTGCGGTGCGCCGGGCGTCCAGGGGAACGGGACTGCGGCCCGCACCTGAACTGAAGCCGGCAAGCCTGCATCGATCTCCGCGCCGGGAACGGGTCCGGTCCGGGAGGTTCGCCTCGGCTCAGGCGCGCAGCAGCAGCACCGCGAGCGCCGCGGCCGTCGCGAGCTGCCACCAGAGCTGGGCGTGCTCCTTGAGCAGTAGCGTGCCGAGCCCCACGAACCCGGCGGCGGCGGCGAGCAGGTACCAGTAGAGCTCGGTGAACGTCTCCTCGCGGTGCGTCGCCTGGGCGTGGCGCTCGACGTCGCCGAGGATCCGCAGCGCGATGTCCTGCCCGCTGTCGACGCCGATCTCGTGGTAGGCGCCGTCGCCGGCCTCCGCGATCGCGCGCAGCGACTGCCGGTCGAGGGCCGAGTGGATGGGGGCCTCGGGGGCGTCGTAGGGCCCGGCGGGAAGCTGGGGGATGAGCCCCCCCGCGGTGGTGCCGACGCCGACGGTGTATACCCGGATGCGGCGGTCGCGCGCGAGCTGCAGCGCGTCGTCCACCTCGCCGCTCCAGGCCTGGCCGTCCGACAGCACGATGAACGCCTTGGCGCTCGGCCGCTCGCCGTGGAGCTGGGCGTCGCGCTCGAACATCTGCACGCCCCAGTAGATGCCCTCCTCGATGTTGGTGTCCCAGCTCGTGTCGTCCTCGAGGCGGAACGGCGGTTCGTCACCGAGGTGGTCCAGGAAGAAGAACAGGGCGTTGGGATCGCGGGTCAGCCGGACTTGCGGGGCGGCGCGGTGGGCGAAGAGGGCGAGGGCGACGCGTTGGTCCCGCCAGCCGAGGAGCTCGGTGAACGTCCGGATCCACGCCACCGACCGCTGCCAGCGGTCCGGCGCCACGTCGCTCACCCGCATCGACGCCGAGCCGTCCTGCAGGATGATGAAGTCGGCGCCGGCGCTCCGGGTGACGGGGACCAGCGCCTGGGGGCGCGCGAGGGCGAGCGTCAGGGCCGCGACGGCGAGCAGCAGGCAGAGCCAGAACGAGAGCCCGCCCGCCAACGCGAACCGCTCCGGGATGGGCGTCGTCCGCCCGCGCCGCGCCGCTCGGGCGTCGCGGCGCCGGTGCGCGAGCTGCCACAGCCACAGCAGGCCGAGGCCCGCCGGCAGGACCAGCAGCCACAGGTACAGCGGTTCCTGGAACTGAAGCGCGGGAAGCTGGGTCGGGTTCACGGCCGATCCTCGTGCCGCCTCGTTCCCGTGGCCGCGTCGACGAAGTCGCCACGCGTCCGTTTCTGCCGGCGATGCCGCTGAACCGCCAAGACGGGTCGCTCCAGAGTCCGCATCGCTGTGCCAGGGCAGCGCCCTCCGCCACGGGCCGCTAGCCGCGCCGGCGGATCGGCGCGCTCTCGCCGATGGTCGGATCCTCGGTCTCCTCCGGCTCGACGAAGCGGTCGCGGGGCACGTAGATCTGGATGTCCTCCATGTCCGCCTCCTCCGGGTCCGTTCCTTCGTTGCCCGGCACGCTGGGCCGCGTCGCCTCCGGCACCGGCCCGCCGCCCGCGATGCGGGCCCGCAGGCGCACCATCAGCTCGTAGTTGAACGCGGCGTCGACGTTCGCGTCGTTGGCCTCGAGCACGCGGCGGTAGACGCCGATGGCCCGGTCGAGCGCGCCCAGGGCCATGTCGCGGCTCGCGTCCGGGCGTTGTCCGGCGCGGTAGCGGGCGTTGGCGACGAGAAGCTGCAGGTCGACGTTGCCCGCGATGCTGGGGCTGTCGGGCGAGTCGTAGAAGGTGACGATGGGGAGGTAGTCGCCGCGCCAGTACCGCACCGCGGCCTGCTTCACCGCCACCGTGTCGCGCAATCCGCCGAGCAGCCAGGGGACGCGCGCGGTCGGCGCCAGGGACGCCGCGACGCCGTCGTACCCGGCGGCCGCGCCGGCGAGGTCGAGGGTGGCGAGGGCGCGGTCGGCAGCCGCGAGCCGCCGCTCGAGGCGGCTGCCCGCGAGCAGCGCGAGGGCCGCGCCGGCGAGGAGCAGGGCGGGCACGAGGTAGCGCAGCGCGGTCTTCACGGGAACCTCCTGAACGGCTTCACGCCCAGCCCGGCGGGGACGGCGACAACGCCGCCGCCGGGCGCCTCACGGGAACCTCCTGAACGGCTTCACGCCGAGCCCCAGGACCAGGGCCAGACCCCACAGGCCCGCCGCCGCGAGCGCGAACGGCGGGAAGCGGGGCTGGTGGGCGACGTACTGCGTGACCTCGATCTCTCCCGCCGACAGTTCGTCGATCTCGTGCACCGCCTGCAGGATCGCGGCCTCGTCGGCGGCGGGGTAGAAGCGGCCCCCGGTCTTCTCCACGGCCAGCTTCCAGGTGATGTCGGGCAGGACGTCGCCGAGCCCCTGGTCGTAGGCGGTCCGGATGAAGTAGACGGGAATCGAGTTGTCCGCCGCCTCCTGCAGGATGTCGTCGAGCGACTGCCCCTCGTAGACGGCGTGGGTGTCCTGGCCGTCGCTGAAGACGACCATCAGGTTGCCCTGCGCCCGGAGGAAGTCGAAGGTGCGGAAGAGCTGCACGCCGCGGCTGATCGCCCGCATGATCAGCGTCCCGTGGTCGGGGAAGCGGTCGTACTCCTCGGGGGTGCCGATGAGGCCGATGCTGAGCAGCACGTTCTCGTAGTCGTTGGTGAAGGGGGTGACGACGTAGGCTTCGCCCCCGAACTGCACCAGCGACACGAGGTCGCGGTGCGACCCCTCCATGCGCCGGCGCACGAAGTACTCGGCGGCGGCGGCGTTGGCGAGGAACGTGTTGCCCCAGCCGAGCTGGTCGGTGGCGAACGAGCTGTCCATGCTGAGTGAGGCGTCGATGAGGATGGCGATGCGGTGCCCCGGATACGTCGCGCGCTCCTGGACCAGCGCCGTGTGGGGGTCGGCGAGGGCGACGGCGAAGAACGGCAGGCCGGCCAGGACCAGCACGAAGGGGCCGTGGCGGAGCGGCGCGAGGGCCGAGCGCCGGGTGATGGCGGCGGGGAGGAGGGTCGGCAGCACGAGATGGGTTCGGCCGGCGCGCGCGCGCGCCACCGTCCGGGCGAGCAGCGCGACCAGCGCGAGCAGGGCCAGCAAGCCCAGCGTGATCACGGTCTCGTCGCGTCGGGGTAGGGGCAGGGCGGAGAGGGACATTCCGCCCAGCTCGGCCAGCGTGAGCCGCAGGCGCTCGAAGACCGCGGTCAACGTCTCCACGGTGCTTCCCTCGACACGGACCGCGAGGCTCGGCGGGCGGCGTGAGTCCAACGGTCGAAGTGCCGTACCGGCCCGAGCACCCGCCAGCGGAGGCGCGCGACGTGGCCGATGCCGGCGTCGAGGGCGCGCGTCAGCGCGTCGGACTCGACGCGGGGAGCGGTCGACCCGTCACCGCGCCCGTAGCGGAAGGTCGTGAGCAGGGTCATCGCCCGATGGAGGTCGGCCGCCGCGTCCGCGCCGGCGAGACTAGCCCCGACGCCAGCGGGAAGTCCGGTGTGGGCGGAGGGACGTCCGGCGTGGCCGGATTGCTCCGCTTGCCCGGAAGGCTCAGCCCGGCCGGCAAGGGGCCCGGCCTCGTCGTCCCGGCCTGGCTCGTGCCAGTCGGTCGCGGTGACGCTCGACGAGAGGGCTGCGGTGCGGCGGCCGAGCAGCCCGTGGCGCACTCGCAACTGCCCGTCCCGCGGCGCCTCGCCGGCGGCCAGCGCCGACTGGGTGACGGGCCGCTCCAGTGCCACCGCGCTCGCGATGCGCAGGGCGGCGAGGGCGCGGCCTGCCGCGTCCCGCGTCCAGCCGTTGCCGGCCGCGGCGCCGCGCACCCGGATCAGCTCCTCGAGCGCGCGGCGGGCGGAGAGGGCGGGCGACAGCCGCTTCTCGGTCGCGGTCGCGACGCCCTTGTGGTCGCGCAGGACGCGCAGCGCGCCGAGGGCGACTAGGCCGAGAGTGGCGACCCCGAACAGCGCCGACAGCAGCCCCAGCAGGTTGGCTCGCAGCTCGCCTGCCTGAGCGTCCCCGAAGCCGGCCGGCGGCAGGTCCCGAATGCCTTCCGCGTCTTCGGGAACCAGCGACAGGACCCGGACCGATTCGGCCGGCAGGATGTAGGTGAGCTCGCGCCCCGCGAGGGCCGGACCGTCGCCCACCCGGCGCTCGATCCGGTACAGGAGGTCGAGGGCGGGGATCTCCACGTCCGCGCCGAAGCCGGTCTCGGCGATCAGGCGCAGCGTGTAGTCGTGCTGCGAGAACCGGTAGGGTCCGGTCAGAACGTCGTCGAAGCGTCCGCCGGAGAGCACCTCGAAGGGCGCCGCGTCGATGGTGGCCGGCTCGAGCGCGGCCTCGTCGAGCCGCGTCCGCGCCGCCTCCGTCTCCACCGTGCGGCAGGTCACCGTCATCGTGAACCGCTCGCCGACGAAGACGGCGTTCCGATCCACCCGCCGCCAGCACCGCAACGCGTCGACGGCGGTCGCGTTGGCCGGGGCCTCGTCGGCCACCATCTCGCCGGCCGTGGTCGCTTCGACCCCCGTCGCGTCGACCGCGGTCTCGCCGGCGTCCGCTTGCGCGGCCGACGCAGGCGCCGCCCTCGCTGCCGTGGCGGTCGGCGCCGCGAGGACCGCGGCCAGGGCGGCGCCGAGCATCCAGGCGCCTCCCGCATGACGCATCGCCCGTGTCATCGCTCTCGTCAACCGCCCGGCTCGACGGTAGTCTGTCGACGCCGTTCCGGCGCCGCCGAACCGCCTCGCGCGCAACCGTGGATTCCCTCGCATGAACGGTGCATTAGACCATGGAACGTGCCGCGGATGCGGTTCGTCGCGGTCGTTCTTGGACCCCCGTGCCACTTGCGGTAGGCTGGCCGCCTCGCGACCGCCATGGCGACCAGGGCCACCGTCCATTCGCGCGCGGGGTGACGGCTCCGCCGCAGACTGGACGGGGCCGCGCCAGCCACGTCCATTCGCGCGCGGGGGTGACTTGCGGTAGGCTGGCCGCCTCGCGTTTCCGACCATGGCGGACCGGCGAAAGCGCCGCCCGGTTGCGGATCGGACGATGCCCTTGAGGGCCCTTGCCGCGACCATGAGCGTGGCGGCGATCGGCCCGCGGGAGCCGCCATTCACTCGGAGTGAGACGATGCTGACGACAGTGCTTGCCCCTCGACCCTCAGCCCCCTGCGATACTGCGCGGAGGCTCCGCCGCGTGCTCCCGGGGCTCGTCCTCGCGGCGGTGTTCGCCGCTCCCGCCGCTCTCGCGCAGGCCCCCCCGGAGTTCGTCCCCGTCACCGACGAGATGCTGCAGGCCCCGGCCCCCGGCGACTGGCTGATGTGGCGGCGCACCCTCGACGGCTGGGGCTACAGCCCGCTGGACCAGATCGACCGGGACAACGTCGGCGAGCTGCGCATGGTGTGGTCGCGCGCGCTCAGCGCCGGCGGCCGGCAGCAGGGCACGCCGCTCGTCTACGACGGCGTCCTCTACATGCCCAATCCGAGCGACGTCATCCAGGCCATCGACGCCGCCACCGGGGACCTGCTCTGGGAGTACCGCCGCGACCTCCCCGAAGACGCGTGCGAGCGCATCATGCCCGGCGTCTGCACGACGAACCGGAACCTGGCCATCTATGACAACCTGATCATCGACACCAGCGTCGACGAGTACGTCTTCGCCCTCGACGCGCGCACGGGCGAGCTGGTCTGGGAGACGCAGGTCCTCGACTACACGACCCATCCCGCGAACCAGAGCACGGGGCCCATCGTCGCGAACGGCAAGGTCGTCTCGGGCCGGAGCTGCATGCCGGCGGCGGGGCCCGAGGCCTGCGTCATCACCGCCCACGACGCGCGGACGGGCGAGGAGCTGTGGCGGCGCCGCACCACCCCCGCCCCCGGCGAGCCCGGCGACGAGACGTGGGGCGGCGTGCCCGACCAGGACCGCCGGCACGTCGGCACGTGGATGGCCCCGAGCTTCGACCCCGCGCTGAACCTGCTCTACATCGGCACCTCGGTGACCTCGCCGGCCCCGAAGTTCATGGTGGGGGGCGCCGACCTGACCCACCTCTACCACAACTCGACCCTCGCCCTCGACGCCGACACCGGGGAGATCGTCTGGTACTACCAGCACCTGAACGACCACTGGGACCTCGACCATCCCTTCGAGCGGCTCCTCGTCGACACCGTCGTCCGCCCCGACCCGGCCGCGGTGAGCTGGATCAACCCGAGCCTGCAGCCCGGGCGCGAGCGGCGGGTCATGACCGGCATCCCCGGCAAGACCGGCATCGTTTACACCCTCGACCGGGCGACCGGCGAGTTCCTGTGGGCCACCCCCACCGTGGCCCAGAACGTGGTGAGCCGCATCGACGGCGCGACCGGCGCCGTGACCGAGAACCCCGAGGCGGTCTTCCGCGGCTTCGGCCAGGAGGTCTTCACCTGCCCCACCGCGATGGGGGGCAAGGACTGGGAGGCGGGCGCCTACAGCCCGCGGACCAACGCCATGTACATGCCGCTGCGCAACGCCTGCGCCCGCATGGCCCCCCTCGACGACGGGGGCCGGTCGCTCTACAGCCTCAGCATGCGGAACGAGCTCGCCCCCGGGACGGACCAGCTCGGCGCGGTCTGGGCCATCTCGGCCGAGACCGGCGCCGTCGCCTGGACCCACGAGCAGCGGTCCGCCACCATGTCGCTGGCCGCGACGGCCGGTGGCCTCGTCTTCGTGGGCGACGTCAACGGCCGGTTCAAGGCCCTCGACGACCAAACTGGCGAGGTGCTGTGGGAGATCAACCTCGGCTCGCCGGTGAGCGGCTTCCCCGTGACCTACGCGGTCGACGGCCGCCAGTACGTGGTCGCCGGCACCGGCACCGGCGGCAACGCCTCGCGCTGGAGCGCGATGACGCCGGAGCTGCGCCCCAGCAGCGGCAACAATATCTTCGTGTTCGCGCTGCCGCGGCCGTAGGACAGTCGCCCCTTCGGCTGGATGTGCGTGGTCACTCGGACGGAATCGTGCGAGTAGCACCGTCGAGCAGATCCGGGCGCTGGTCGCACGCGGCGAAGTGCGAGTCTTGCTTCTTGGATTCGAAGAGTTGGCGGCGGTTGCCGTGCGGGTTCGTGATGTCGTCGCTGGGGTTGCGGGGGCTCTCGTGGTCGAGGACTGTCCGGACTATCCGAAAGGGCGCTGCTGTCTCGTCCTGCAACGCGATGGAGCGAATCGACCGATTCATGTAGTCTGGGGTATTCCCGCCGGACAGAGAGTCGCCGGCCGTCGTCGTCACGGCGTACAGGTCCGACCCGCGAGATGGGACGAGACTTGGCTGAGGAGACAATCATGAGAACCCGATCGACCTCGAGACTCGTGCGAGGCGGTGAGTTCGCGGCGGAAGTCGATGTCGAGCTAGTGGAAGCCGATGGTGGCGGCTGGGCCCCCTGCCTGCGACTGGAGGACGCCTGCAAGCTCGACGATGTTGTCAAGCGACACTCAAAACTGACCCCCCGGCGACATCGAAAACTGACCCCCGAAGAAACGGCGTATGTAGATCGACTTCCGGCGATTCACCGCGTTCCGTGAGCACCGTGGACGGCCGGGCCGCCCCGTCCAGGCCGGGCCGCAAGGCCCACAATTGCCATCCGAGCCGCGGGGCGGACGGTGTGTCACCCGACAGGGCCGTAGCATCGCGGAGGACGTGCGCAGCACGTTGACACGCCGTCCGTCCCGCAGCTACGCGCCCCGACCGCCCGACAAGCTGCAGTGCGTTCCGGGACCGGATCCGGGACTCGCCGGCCTGCCGCCGCTCCCGGTAACGCGCCTGCCGCTCCGCGTTCGTCAACGCCACGACCACTGCCCACCGTTACGTAACGGACCGGGGGCAGGCGGCTCGACCCCCGGACGTTCACGACGTCGAGCGTCGGCGGGCTCGACCGGGGCCGCGTGGCAGCGGGCCGGCCAGCCTGACAACGGCCACGCCGGCCGAAGGGCGGCGGCACCGGCGCGTGAGCGTGAGTCCCTGTCTGTGCTCGCCCTGATGTCGGTCGCATGGTCATGACGACGCCCCCGAGCGGGTCTCCGACGCGACAGGCTTCGGGGCCGGGATCCTCAGGGCGCCCGCCCGACGCTTCTCCCGCAGCCTGTAGCTCTCCCCGGTAATCGTCAACACGTGGCTGTGGTGCAGCAGCCGGTCGAGGATCGCGGTGGCGACCACGGCGTCGCCGAACACCTCGCCCCATTCGCCGACCGAGCGGTTCGACGTGATCAGCATGCTCCCGCGCTCGTAGCGCCTCGAGACGAGCTGGAAGAACAGGTGCGCGGCATGCGCCTCGAAAGGGAGGTACCCCAGTTCGTCGCAGACCAAAAGTCTGGGCTTGGCGTAGAAGGTCAGGCGGTCCTCCAGCCGCCCCTCGCTGTTCGCCTTCACCAGCGCCGCCATCAGCGCCTGAGCCGTCGTGAACAGGGTCGAGTAGCTCTGCCGGATCGCCTCGCGCCCGAGCGCGACCGCGAGATGCGTCTTCCCGACCCCCGGCGGGCCGAGAACCAGGAGCGCGTCGCCGTGCGCCACCCACCGCGACGTCGCCAGCTCCCGCACTTGGCGCCGGTCGACGCTCGGCTGCGCCTTGAAGTCGAAGTCGGCGAGCTCGCGCACCATCGGGAAGCGCGCGATCTTCAGCGCCATCTCGATGCGCCGCTCGTCCTTGCGCGAGACCTCCCGCTCGACGAGCATCGCCAGCGCCTCCCGCAACGTCAGCTTCTTCTCCGCCGCCTCGTCGAGCAGGTTGTCGAGCTGGTCGCGGATCGCCGTCAGCTTCAGCCGCGTCAACCAGCCGAGAAGCGTCTCATGGTCCACGGCCATCAGAAGCTCCCCCCGGCCACGGCCGCGTACTCGTCGAGCGGACGCAGCAGCTCCGGCTTCGGCCGGACCGCCGCGGTCTCGGCCGGACGCGGGCCGCCGACGACGCCGACCAGGTGGGCCCGGTCGGTGACCCGAGCGTGGCGTCCCTCGTGCTCGACGTGCTCGGCGACAACCTTCGGGCCGTGGTGAACGCGGACCCGGCCGCCGCTGACCACCACCCGCACCCGCTCGCCGATCAGCCGCCACGGCACCGAGTAGGCGTTGGTGTCGACCACCACCGCGCAGTCGGCGTGGACCGTCCGGGTCAGATCACGCAACTGGCCGAACGGCGGCCGGCCCGCGCAGGGCCGAAGGCGCTCCGCTTCCCGGGCAAAGCGCTCGAGAGGGACTTCACCGGTGGTGCCGTGGCGTCGCCGGTCGGCGATCTCCCGCTGCCACCACCCCAGATGCGCGTCCATCCCCGCCCAGCTCTCGAAGCGATGTCCGGCGATGGCGCTTGCCTTGACGTAGCCGACTCCCCGCTCGTCCTTCCCCTTCGTCCGGGCCCGATACGGCGCACACGCGCGCGGACGGAACCCCCAGTGGGCCGCGAACGCCAGGAACCGGTGGTTGAACTCGACCTCGCGAGTCGACATGTCGTGATTGACCACCAGCGGCCGCGGGTTGTCAAGCAGCACCTCCCTCGTCACGCCGCCAAAGTGATTGAACGTGCCCTCCAGGCCGCGGAACCAGGACGACTGCCGCTCGTGCCTGAACGTCGCCACGTAGCAGCGCCGCGAGTAGCCCAGCGTCGCCACGAACAGGAACACGCGCACCCGCTCCCCGGCAATCGGCACCCGCCGCTGGCCGAAGTCAACCTGGAGCTGGCGCCCGGGCGGAGTCTCGAACCGCACCGTCGCCTTCGCCTCGGCCGTCAGCAGCCGCCGGAACGGCGCGACGGCCCGCTCGACCGTGCGCAGGCTCACGTCGATGCCCTGCTCCCGCTCCAGGTCCTGTCGCACCACCTCGGCATTGCCGCCGTGCTGGAAGAAGCGCTCCTTCAACCACGCCTCCTGATCCTCGAGCTTGCCGCCACCGGCCCGCCGGCTGTACGTCATCCAGCCGTCGGCCGCGACGTAGCGCTTCACCGTGTTCTTGCTGCACCCGAACTCCCTCGCGATGCGCCTCAGCCCCCAGCCGAGTGCCCGCAGGTGCAGCATCGCCTCCACCTCGTCTGACTGCCTCATCTGTGCCCGTGGCCTCCCTGCCCACGGGCCGACATCCTCGCATCGCTTCATCTGCTGACTCCCTCCCTTGGCCCAGGGGGGTCAGTTTTCAGTGTCGCCAGGGGGTCAGTTTTCGCTGTCGCCTGACAACGATGTCCGGGACGCGCTCCGTGCTGGAGACATTGCGCGTGGCATCCAAGATCGCTGATCGTGTGTACCGGTTGACGCCTCTCTACGTATCCGGCGAGGCCGCCAAGCGCAGCAAAACCATCGACCGAACCGTCTGACACCCCACGAGACCGATCTCCACCTCCGCCCTATTGCGCATCCCCGCAGCGCTGCAAAGTCCTCAGCCGACTGACTCAGTTCTGAACGACAACAGCATCCCCTTGATACTCAGTTGTGATCGCCACCCACTTTCGACCATGCAAACCCAAGTCAAAGTCCGGATGTCTGCGCAAGTCTTCAAGACTCATGGCCCCCAATCGACCCAAGACAACCTTGTCACGGACGTCTGTGTATTGAGTTGCCAACGAGCCATCAGGCAGCACCAAGAGAAAATAGCCATCCTGCTTGGTCCGATTAGAGTAACCGATTCGCATCCATGGATAGCACTCCCTTACGGTATGTACTTCCTCCAGCACGGCGTTGTCATCTACTTCCCATCTATGCTTGTCGTGGAGTTGAGCTCGACCGGCAGACAGAATACGAGAAATGTTCCAATCCCCGACACCAACGAGAGCGAGGCGTTCACCCAGTTCAACAAGGCCGCGACTATTGTGCCTGCCGATGCACGTTAGGATCCTAACCTGGTAGTCTGCCGCTACGGCTCGCTGAGCCAACTCCATGACTTCCGCCATAGAACCCGTAGAGGGGAGCAGATTTCGCCGGACACGGCTTCCCTCGTGAATCTCAGAGAAGCCGGAGTCAATGCTGATATGGAGACGAATCCCCGCTGGCAGCAAGGATAGCCCTTTCTTGGCAAGAACCATACCGTTGGTACTAACAACAACGCTAAGCCCGGCCTCCATGGCGGCCACCGCGATCTGGAAAATATCTGGTCGAATCGTGGGCTCACCACCTGACAAGTCAACTCTCATCAAGCCCCATGACCTCAGCTGCCGGAAAACAGCTCCCCATTCTTCGGCTGAGAGCTCTTCTGTCGGAAGAGATTCGTCATTTCCGTAACAGTACTGGCATTTCAAATTACACTTGCCCGTAACTATGCAACCCGCGGAGATGGGTCTGTCGATGGTAATGTATGAAATGGGCCCCTCTACGCATGCCTCAAATGTGTCCGTCAGCGGACTGTATATTAGTCGTCCCCATGTTTCGTCGCGTTTGATCGCCATACAACTTCTCGCTCCTCAAGCACGAACAAGTCGAAGTTCTTCGAGCTTTATGGCTGCAGCGGTTGGTGATACGCCAAAGCGGTCCGCGATGGACTCGAAATGCCGGCTCTCAAAGCATCTGCATGTGGCCACCTGCAGAGCCAAGTACCGCTGGCCACGGGACACCAGATCGGAAATGCGGGCATTCGACGCTCTGCGACCCGATAGCCAGACTGCGATATTATCGTCGAGATTTGAAAGGTGAATTGTCTCACGAAAACGCGCTTCAAAACACTTGCGAAGATACTTGCCTGGCATCAGCAATTCGGCGGCAAACACATCCGCTTCGTACTCTTCGAGCGGCCGCTTGGGCGCAAGTCGCTCGGTGCCCTTGAGGGGCCTGTCTCGGTGGTACTTGAGTTTCGGGTGAAGCAGCCAATGGCCGACTTCATGGGCGCCGGTGAAGCGGCGATAGTCAATCGGGAACTGCTGCGCTACTACGATGCGATCGCCTTCGCGGTCGATGAACCCCGCCGTCTGGACCGGCACCGAGTGAGGAGCAGCGGGCGTAGTGGCGGGGATGCACTCGGGGTCGTCGAATCGGACACCGAGCCCATGTTCGACCACGGTGCGAAGATCCAGGGGAAAGATCTCGTCCGGACTGGTGGGCGTAGGCGTCCAGATGGTGGCGCGCCGACGCCACAGGTTCCTCAGGAATTCGGTCGCGGTGGCACGAGCGCGGGTTGCGACGGGTCTAGGCACAGCATTCTCCCAAGAGGGGGAGCCTACTACATGGTGTGGCGGTCGGTCAAGCGCACACTACATCTTGACGGACTTGGGGTAGCGGAGCGGCGTGGCCCAAGATGTTGGGGGTTGTCGACGGAGGGCGTTGGGACTGAGCCGACGCGGTTGATGGCCGGCCGTTCGGGACGGCGGCGACCCGCGCGACCATCCCTTCGAGCGGATGCTGCTCGACACCGCGGTCGCGCCCGACCCAACGCGGTGGACTGGATCAACCCGGGGCTCGGGCCCGGCGAGGTCCGCCGGGTGATGAGCGGCCTGCCGGGCAAGATCGGCGTCGCCTACGACCCTCGACCGCGAGACCGGCGAGTTCCCCTGGGCCACCCAACCATCGCCCGGAACGTCATCATCCACGCTCGACCACGAGAGCGGGGCGGTGCCGTGGGAGATCGACCGCGGCTCGCCGGTCACCGGGTATCCGATCAGCTCGTCGCTGGCGACCGCCTGCACGTCGCCGTCAGCAGCGGCAGCGCCGCCCAGTCGTCCACCCAGCTCCGCATGACTCGCGAGCTGCGTCCGAGCGCCGGCAACAACGTGTTCGTGTACGCGCTACGCTGACCGGCGCCGCTGGGGACGGGCAGCGTGGCGGCTGGCCGTGGCGACTTGGGGATGTCACGGGGTTTCTGGTAACACCGTGAAGCCCTCTCGAGAGCTCGCGTCGCGAAGGCGCCGGTCGAAAGTGACGAAGTCCTGCCCCGCCGGCGCCTGCCTGCACCACGACAGGGCGGCAGCGAGTTGTAGCGCGTCCGCCGCGCGCAAGGGATGTACGGCCAGCAGTCGTTCCGCCGTGTTGCGCAGCGCCTCGTTGGGCTGCATTTCCATCCAGGCGCTTGCGAGCGAACGCAGCGCTTGCCGGGCGGCACGCTCGTCAGCCCGGGTCGTGCCGCCCTCCCGAGGGCGGCGCGTCAGGGCGGAGACACACTCGGTGCGTGTGCCCCACCACACCACCATCGCTGCGTCCTCGGTGAGAATCTCCCGCACCACCACCGACGTGGGCGCCTGAACACAGAGCGGCACCACCGCCGACGTGTCCCAGAACTTCACCAGCTCTCGTCGCGCTCGCGCAGGGCCGCCGCCTGAACGGCTCCTTGCGGGTCCGCGGGCCGCGGCAGGTCCCAGAAATCCGCGGGCAGGGGCTTCTGCCCGCGCTTGAGCAGACCCCTCGCCTCCAGGTCTCTCACGTGCTCGGGCAAGGAGGCGGCGCTCGGGAGGGGAAGCAGGCGCGCAATGGCGCGGCCGTACTCGGTGATGACGACCTCCTCGCCGGCCTTGACGTGGCGCAGGTAGGCGCTCAACGACATCTTGAGTTGAGAGACGGTGGTTGTCTGCATGTTCCGCTCAGGTCAGCCCTATCTGACTATAGTAGTCAATACTCCGGTGACGAGCAACCATCCGGCCCGCGCGGCGGGGCCCTGCGCCGCTTTATCTGCTTTGCGCTCCAGCAGGAACGTGGCCACCGTGTCGTGGAAGCGCTGCCCGTCGCCGCCGAGCCCCGGCATGTCGACGCCCGGGCGCCCGCCTCTCGCGTTCGCGAACCCCGGCTGGCGCTACGGCTCGTCCGTCGCCGCCTCGCCCGGCAGCTCCCCGAGGCGGACGGCCCAGAGGCCCGAGTTCATGTCCGAGAAGAAGATCGTCCCCTTGTGCGGCTGCGCGCCGAAGACCTGCGGCGCGTCCGCTCGGGCGCTGGGTGGAACGATCGGAAGGGTCAGGGTGCGGCATCGTCGGACAACTTGCCGGTCCAGAGCGCGGAGTCGGTGTCAGGGCCGCAGCCCGCCTCCGGCGGGTCGCCGCGGCAGCGGGTAGTGGTCTAGACTAGACCACTACCCGGCAGCGGCGAGCCTTGACACCGGTGAGTACGCGCGGATGGTGCGTACGATGCCCGACGCCTTGGCCCGTGGCCCGACATGGGCGCTTGGGCCGGGGTCGGCTTTTGCGCGTGCGTGCCGTTGGCGGTAGGCGCGCCAGCGGGCGGCGCTCGTGGGGTAGACCCGCTGGCGGGCCATCATGTCAGCGCGTCCCGTGCAGCCCCGGCGCGTTGACGTGCGCGCTGTGCGCCCGCTCCGCCGCATCCATGCGCCCCGAGAGCTTGGCGAATTGGTAGGCGTTCCAGAGTCCGGCCGCCGCCCTAACGAACGAACGCCGCCGCCGTGGTGAAGACCTCCAGCACCGCGTCGCCCCCCTTCACCACTCGACGCCGACCCGTAACTCGTAGAGCCGCAGCCGGAGTACCGCGGGCTGGAGCTGGAGTTCGAGCTGCAGCCGGGAGATCTCGCGCTGCAAGTCGAGCCGCGCCCTGACGTTCTGTTCCTGTTCCAGCTTCTGTTGGAGTTCTACGAGTTGCTGGAGCGTAGTCTGCCGGGACGACTGCCGCCCGTCCTGCGGTCCCCCCAGAACCACCGCCCACATGTCGAAGCACTGGCCGTCTGCTGCCACGAACGAACTCCACGACCACCGCGAGCCGTTGTTCTCGCCGATGGTGTTCGCGGTCACGCTGCGCTCGCCGACCCCACTGCCTTCCAGGTTCAGCGACCACGACCCGCGGTAGCCCGGTTCGACTCGGCCCGCCAGCACATACCCGCTCGAATCAAGACAGATCCGCTCCGCCCGACCCGACCCGAACGTCAATGGCGAGCCCGGCGACACATCCCACCGGCCGCCCTCGACCGGGTACAGGCTTGCCGACGCGGTTTGCGCCGAAGCCGCCGTCGCGATTATCAGCGCGCCGCCGAGGGCCGTCAGTACTAGTGGACTGTCCTGTATAAACGTTTTCCGTTCGGCTGTCGTCTTCTACGTATATGCCCTTTGAAGGACAGCCGATTCACCTGACCGACGCACAGCACGATGATCTCGAGGAGATCGCCCGCTCGAACGCCTTGCCCGCCGGATTCGTCCAGCGCGCCAAGATCGTGCTACTCCTCGCCGAGGGCGTTTCCGCACGGGCGGTGGAGACGAAGCTCGGCGTCTCTCGACCGACCATCGCCAAGTGGCGCCGGCGGTTTCTGGAGCACGGCGTGGAGGGCCTGACGAACCGTCATCGGGGCCGGCCGCGGTGGAAGTTGACGGTGCGCCTGCGCGCCCGGGTGCTGGCCGCCACTCGTCGCCCGCCGCCGGACGGGACGACGCACTGGTCGTGCCGCCGCCTCGCGACGCACCTCGGCGTGGACAAGAACATCGTACAGCGGGTGTGGCGGGAGGCGGACCTGCGGCCGCACCGGCTGGCCCGCTACATGGCGTCGAACGACCCTGACTTCGAGACGAAGGCCGCCGACGTCATCGGGCTCTACCTGGACCCGCCCCGCCATGCCGCCGTGTTCTGCATCGACGAAAAGACCGCCATTCAGGCGCTCGACCGGCGGGACCGGGTGTTGCCGCTCTCGCCGGGCCGGGTCGAGCGCCACGGATTCGAGTACAAGCGGCACGGCACGCTGTCGCTCTACGCGGCGTTGAACGTGCGGACGGGCGAGGTTCAGGGCAAGACCACGGCCCGGCACACGAGCCTGGACTTCGTGGGTTTCCTCGGGGAAGTGGTGGCGGCCCGCGCACCCGACGAGGCGATCCACGTGATCCTCGACAACCTGTCCACCCACAAGACGAAGCTGGTGGAAGCGTTCCTGGACGAGCATCCGAACGTGACCCTGCACTTCACGCCGACGTATTCGTCGTGGCTGAATCAGGTCGAGCTGTGGTTCTCGAAGGTTCAGCGGGACGTGCTGTCGCGTGGCATCTTCACGTCCACGGCGGATCTGGCGCGGAAGCTGCGGCGGTACATCGACGCCTACTCGAAGCGTGCGAGGCCCTTCCGCTGGAAGTATGCCAACCCCGCGCGGCGCATCACTCATGGGGAACTTTCTTCAAGGACAGTCCACTAGGGGTGGAGTTCTGCGGACCATTATGCCAGCGGATCAGTCGTGCAGTAGATTGTCCTGGACAAACGACTTGATCGCCTCCGCCTCATCTCGCGTGATCGTACAGGAGCCGTTCTTCTCTTCCAGCCGCTTGGCCAGCTTGCACGCCAATAGAATCAGTTGATCGGTCGAATCGATGGGCGCGCTCGTGCCCTCGCGTTGTTGAAGTTTCTCGACCTCGTCTCGGTTCTTCCGCGAGAGCACGACATCCATCGTGGAACCCCGCACACAGTGTAGGCTGCTCCGCGCCGCACGCCGGCAGGGCCATGAGCGCCGGGGGGAGCACTGTCCAGGGCCTCTGCAATCAAGGAGCCGGAGCGACGCTCCGCGAAGCGGACCATGCTGCGTGCCGTACAAGCCCCTGCGTCGAATCGTACCACATGGGGAACACCTCCCCAGCGCGCTGCCATGACTCGGGGTGGCAAGGGTGCGGGTGTCCTTGCGCAGCAGTCGAGCCGCCAGGCGGCGTCAGGATACGGCTTGGCGGACGGCGCGATGCACGTCCCAGTCCGCCTGCAGCCGCATCCAGAACCGAGGCGATGTGTTCAGCACTCGAGACAGCCGCAGTGCCGTGTCCGCGGTGATCCGGCGCTTGCCGAGCACGACCTCGTGGAGGCGATTCCCTGAAATCCCCAGCCGCTCCGCTGCCTCGGCCTGGCGGAGTCCCAGCGGCTTCAGAAACTCTTCGAGCAGCATCTCGCCGGGCAGGACAGCCGGTCCCGGCCAGTTCGGTGCCCTGGTGATGGTCTTCGACGTCGACCTCGCAGACATGGCCGTTCTCCCACCGAAATGCCGAAAGCTGAAGGGGTTGCGGCCTGGCAGGGGCGGGGCCGTGAAGGCCGGTCAGGAGGTCCGCTCGGCGCGGTCGCGCAATACCGCCACGTTCGTGGCGATGGCGTGCACTTCGCCACGCAGGGCGGCGATGGCTTCGGCGTTCGCCTCGATGCCCTGGGCGTTCGCCTTGACGTCGGTGCGCAACTGGCGCACGGTCATCGTCATCCACATGACGGCGCACGCCAGCAGCACTGTCAGCAGGGCACCATCCTGTGTGAGTCCAATCAACCTGAGTGCTTCCGCCATGGCTTGATTCTACCCTGCGGGCGAAGCTCCGGCAGGCGCTACGGCTCGTCCGTCGCCGCCTCGCCCGGAAGCTCCCCGAGGCGCACGGCCCAGAGGCCCGAGTTCATGTCAGAGAAGAAGATCGTCCCCTTGTGCGGCTGCGCGCCGAAGACCTGGGGCGCGTTCGGCACGAAGCCCTCGGGGTCGAGCGGCAGGAAGCGGGCGATCTCGCGGCCCTGACGGTAGAGGTTGCCGAGCAGCTCGCCGGAGACGTCGACCACCCGGAGGCCGCCGTTGTAGAACCCCACGTACATCACGTCGTCCTCGACCCAGATGTTGTGGCTCCCCGCCTCCGGCACCTCGTAGCGGCCGACGAGGCGCGGCGGCGATTCGAAGCGCTCGTCCCACTCCAGGATGTGGATCCAGCCGCGCCAGCGATGGGGCTCGTTCTCGTAGCCGGGGGTGCCGGTGCCGACGGCCGCCTGCGGGCTGTAGTTCGGGCCGGTCCGCGCCGCCTCGTCCCCCGCGAAGATGTAGAACTTGCCGGTCGAGACGCTCCGGTAGGGATAGACGGCGTGGTTCCAGCCGGTGGGGAACGGGAACTGCCCGATGAGCCTCGGGTCGCGCGGGCTGCCGCCCCGTCCCGCGCCGCCCACGTCGATCACCGCCACCCCGTCCGCCCAGTTCGCGGAGTAGGCGATGCCGTCGACCACCACGACGTCGTGGATCGACCGCGCCGGATTGTCGAGGGCGAAGCTCCCGACCCGCCGGGGAGACGAGCGATCCGCGATGTCGATGACGTCGAAGCGCCGGGCGGCGGAGAGGGCGTACACGTAGTCGTCGTGAATGTAGGTGTTGTGTACGCCTCCGGTGAGCTGGTCGTCGTACTCGGCGACCTTCCGCACCCCGACCCCGGGATCGGACACGTCGAGGATGACCAGCCCGTTGCGCCGGTTGGAGGCGCCCTCGCGCGAGAGCACCGCCGTCCTGCCGTCCTCCGAGACCTTGACGTCGTTCACCGAGCGCGCGTCCACCCGCACGACGTCGACGACATCGATGCTCGCCGGGTCCGTCACGTCCCAGACGTAGGCGTGGCCGCCCGCGTTGAGGGTGCCCGTCAACGCGTAGTCGCGCCCGTCGGGGGCTTCCCACACCCACAGGTCGGTGGTGGCGCGGTCCTGCACCCGGCCGTGCCCGACCAGCTCGACGGGGCGCCGCACCGCGCGCTCGACGACCCGGATGACGGTGGACGCCGATACCGGGCCGCTGCGGGCGACGACGGTATAGACCCCGGGGAGATCCGCCACGAACCGGCCGTCCTCGGTGACCAGCCCCGAGGAGGGGCCGCCGCTGCTCAGGTCGTCGGTGACGGCGGAGACGCTGAAGCCGACCGGGACGTCGTCGAGCGGCCGTCCCTCGGCGTCGGTCACCCTGGCCGTCAGGTGCGTCACGTCTCCGGTCCGAACCGCGCTCCGGTCCGGGGTCAGATCGATGCTCGCGGCCGGGTTCGGCTCCACGTCGATTAGCAGCTCGGCGACGGCGCTGCCGGCGGTGGCGGTTACCGTGACCCTGCCCGGCGCGCCGAGCGCCAGCATGCCTCGAGCGCCGGCGCCCTCGGTGGCCGCAGGCTGCCCGATCGGCAGGGCCACCGACCCGTCCGAGGAACGCCAGTCGACCACGACGTCCTCCACGACCGCCCCCGTCTCGTCGCGCGCTTCGGCCCGGACGGCCACTTCCGTGCCGCCGTAGAACGGTCCCGAGGCGTCGAGGGCGAGCGACGCCGCCGGCCGCGGCAGAATGGTGAGCGGTATGCGCCGCTCGAGACGGCCCTCCGCGTCCGAAGCCGGCGCCGCCGGGTCGGGCGCGGCGCCCACCACCCGCACCATCACCGCATACCGGCCCGGACGCAGGGTCGAGATTCGGCCGTCGGGCGTCACCTTGAAGATGTTGAAGCCCCAGGTCCGTTCCTCGAGGTTCCAGTACTGCCCGTACAGCGGCAGATAGAGGACCTCGGCCTCCATCTCGTTCCCGTCGGCGTCCAGTACCGTGGCGGTGATCTGCGCCCCCTCGCCGGCGGTCAGCGTGATCTCTTCGGGCGAGACGGAGAGGGTCGCCGGCGTCGGCCCACCCTGTTCGGTCCCGGCTTGCGCGAACACGCCCACCGGGACAAGCAGGACCGCGGCCAGCGCCGTCGAGTGTCGGAGAGTTGCGTAAAGAGACATCGGGGTGTTCCTCGGTCCTCGCGTGCGGCGCGTCTTGCTCGTCAAGGCCCGCGACCGCGCCCGCGCGGCCTTGGCGAGGTCTTCCTGGAGGTTGGCGGCCTGGACCGTGATGGCCGACACGCCGCCCGGCCCACGGCTCGTACTATAACGCCCGATTCCCCCCGCTTTTCGGAGTTGGTGGGCAGGGTCGGTGTCGCGTTACCGCCGCTTCATCTGCTTCCGCTCCAGCAGGAACGCGACCACCGTGTCGTGGAAGTGCCGCCCTTCGCCGCCGAGCCGCAGAACGTCGAGTCCGCGGTCGCGCGCCTGGTGCTCCACCGCGTCCTGCCACTCGCCGATGCGGCGGGCGAGTTGCCGCACGTCGTCGGCGGCGAGCACCCGGGTGCGGCCCGTCTCCGCGTCGGCGGCCTCGATCCAGCCCGCGGACAGCGGTGGCAGCTCGAACGCGAAGGCGCTGTCGATGAGCACGACGAAGACGTCGTGGGCGCTGTTCAGGTCGGCGAGCTCGGTGAGGAAGGCGTCCGGGTCCTCGAACAGGAAATCGGAGATCACCGGGACCAGCGACCGCCGGCGCAGCAGCTCCGCGAACGTCCGGTGCGAGGCGGGCTCGGCTCCGTACCGGCGGTGCAGCTGGTCCTGATAGACGTCCACGCAGTGGATGGCGTGGTTCCGGCCGACCTGGGGGCGCAAGGCG
Source organism: Vicinamibacterales bacterium (assembly GCA_965207615.1). Taxonomy (GTDB): domain Bacteria; phylum Acidobacteriota; class Vicinamibacteria; order Vicinamibacterales; family UBA8438; genus JAJEEA01. The sequence goes on along the minus strand of CBDBMZ010000003.1, from coordinate 2,123,067 downwards.
ATGCGTCGCGCGTCGCGGTCGAAGGTGACGAGGCCGGCCCGGTCCTGGAAGAAGGCGGCGGCCAGGGCGAACGTCGCCACGGTGCGGGCGACGACCCGCGCGATCGACTCGCCGCCCGCCCCGCACCGGGTCGAGTCGGAGACGTCGGCGGCGATCATCACCGAGGCGCTGCTCTCCTGGTCGAACTCGCGGGTCACGAGGGGGCTGAAGTTGGTGAGGGTCGACTGCGCCCAGTCGATGGCCGAGGGGCGGTCGCCGGGCTCCCAGTCGCGCAGCCCCGCGAGGTCGTGGCCGGGGCCGTGGACGAGGCTCGGGTGGATGCCCCCCATCAGCTCCTGCATGCGCCGCCGGATGACGAGCTCGACGTCCCGGATCTCCTCCCAGGACACCAGCGAGTCGTCGGCGTCGAGGCTCATGGAGCCGGCACCCGGTCGACGGTGGCGACCTCCAAGTTCCGGCTCGCCCCGTGGGGCGTCGGCCGGCACGGGTCCTCGGCGTGGGCGCTCATGGGATCGGCACCCGGTCGACGATGTCCCCGATGACGTCGTCGACCCGTACGCCGCGGCCGGCCGCGTGGGGGGCGAGCCAGATGCGGTGGCCCAGCACGTAGGGGGCGAGCGCCTGCACGTCCTCGGGATAGACCTCGGCCCGTCGGCCCGACAGGAGCGCCCAGACCTTGACGAGCCGGCCCCAGCAGATGGTGGCGCGGGGCGAGCCCCCGAGGTCGACGAACTGCTCCACAAGGGGCGACGGCGAGTGCTGCCGCCACTCCGTCTCGGGGCTGTAGGGCCGGGTCGCCGCCACCAGCCGGCGGATGTACCGCCCGAGCGCGTCGTGCAGGAACACCTGCTCGCCGATGCCTGCCCGCAGCTCGAGCACCCGCGCCTTCGGCATCAGGCCGTCGAGGTGCACCTTCTTGAAGTCGAAGGCCACCAGCTTCTGCTCCTCCTCGGGGGGCAGGTAGCCGATGTTGACCATGATCGCGAACCGGTCGGTGGCCGCCTCCGACAGGGGGAAGGTGCCCTGGCCGAGCTCGATCGGGTTCATGGTGGCGATGGCGAAGCTGAAGGCGGGGAGCTTGTAGGTCTCCTTGCCGACGGTGACCGAGCGGTCCTGCAGGCCCTCGAGGAACGCGCTCTGCGACTTGAGGGGGATGCGGTTGATCTCGTCGAGCAGGATGACCTCGGCCGAGGCGAGGGGGCCGAACTCGGTCACGAACTCGCCGGTCGCGGGGTTGATCATCTGGAAGCCGACGACCTCGGTCGGTTGCAGGTCGGCGCGTCCCTGCAGGCGCGCGAACCGGGCCCCGCTGATGGCGGCGAGGATGACCCCGAAGAACGTCTTCCCGACGCCGGGCACGCCGCGCAGCAGCAGGTTGCCGGCGTTCACCTGCCGCTGCTCCTCCTGGTCGTAGGTGGTGGGGATCTCGGCCAGGAGCACCATGTTGGCGAGGGCCTTCTCGCGCTCGTAGCCGACGAGGGCCTTGCCGCCCTCGGCGATGATGGCGTCGTGGAAGTCGGCGGCGTCCTGCAGGTCGGCGTGCATGGGTCTCGGGCGGCGCGCGGCTACGAGGCCCCGTCCGCCTCCAGCAGGGGTCTCAACCCGCCCCAAACGTGGGGGTCGAGGGCGAGCAGGGTCGCCAGGTAGAGGTCGACGTCGGGCGCCTCGAAGCGCCGGCGGAGCTCGTTCACGGCCGGGGCGAGCCGGTCGGCCGCGACCGGCTCTGGCTCGTGGCCGGACGCAATCAGTCCGTCGTCGTTCGGGATCCCCAGCGCGTCGAGGAAGGCGCCCAGCAGGACCCGCCGGTGCGCGAGGTGCAGCGTGGTCAGCAGGGTCGAGGCCAGCGAGTTGTCCGGACGGACGCGGCGCACGAAATAGTCGACCCGCTTGTCGACGGGCAGCTTGCGCACCCCCGCGGGTCGGAAGCGCAGGGCGTCGGCGAGAGCCTGGTCGGCCTCGCGGCGGAGGTCCGGATCGTCGTCGTACATCGCCCCGACCGCGAGACGTCGGACGGATTCGTCCAGGGCCGGCCACAAGCGGGCCGGCGTCAGCTTGTCCAGCGAGAGGTTTTTCAGAAGAGACACGATTGTTTCGGGAAGTGGGGAACGGGACGGTGCGACGTCGAAGCTCCAGGTTCCGGCCGGAGCGCGCCGCCGGGTGACGCCGCGGGACCGATCCTACAGGAGTCCTCGCCCTTCTGCGGTGCGGACTCCTAAGGATCGCTCCGCCGCTCGGCGATGAACTCGCGGGCCATCCGGCGGGCGCTGTCGCGGATGGAGCGCACCGCCGCATCGTTGGTGATGGTGGCCCGCGACACCCCGTCGATGTCCTCGCCGACGGTCATCGGGGCGAGCACGCTCTTGCCCCGGAACTGCTCGATGAACTCGGGGAGGTCGATCGAGAAGTAGCCGAACGGCTCGTCGTGGTACACCATGCTGACGTCGATCAGCACGCCGCTCGGGGCCATGCCCACCAGCATCCAGATCTCGCCCTTGTAGCCGCGGACGTCCCGCGCGAAGTCGACGGTGAAGAACCCGAGGCCCACCAGGATCTCCTCGCCGTCCGGTCCCGTCCGATAGCCGCGGTAGTGCGGCGTGCCGCGGTCCACGAACCGGAACGTCTCGGCCCCGGGCAGCGCCTCGCGAAGGTACAGCTCGTAGCGCGGAATGTCGTCGGTGGCCCGCCACCGCTGCCCGAGGGCAGCGGTGGGCAGGCCGACGATGACGAGCATGGCGACCAGCCATGCGGCCGGTTTCACGTCGTTGACTCCTGGCGCCGTCAGTCGGCGAGGGGGTGCGGCCGCAACTGGAAGTGCACCATCTTGCTCGGGGTGCCCTTGCCGCCCTCGATGTGCCAGTTGAAGTTGCCGCCGTAGTTGGCCCACAGGCCCCGGCCCTTCCAGCCGGCGTCCGGATCGTCGATGCGGCCGTCCAGGCCTCGCGAGAAGAAGCCCAGCGGGTACGGGATGCGCAGCACCACCCACTCGCCGGTGTCCGGCTGCAGCGCGAGCAGCGAGTCCGAGCCCGAGCCGTTCGCGATGGGGACGTTCTCGCCGAGCCCCAGCGTGTTGAACTGGTCCACCCAGTTGTAATAGTGGAAGTCGCCGCTCCCGGGGTCGTCGACCCCGTTCAACTGGGGGCCGGGGGTCGGGTAGAGGGTCCATCCCTCGGGGCAGTGCTGGCCCGTCGCCTCGGGTCCGTTCAGCACGGCGCACTTGCCGCGGTCGAAGCTCGCCATGTGGCCGCTGCCCGACAGCGCCGTCCAGATGACGCCGTTGCGGTCGACGTCGATGCCGCGCGGCGCGTGGCCGGTCAGGGCCGGGTCCACGTCGGGGTTCTCGATCGACGGCGGCTCGTAGACCTCGGCGATGCACGTCTCCGGCGGGTTGTCGCCGCGGTCGAGCCGCACGATGCGGCCCGGGAACGGCCCGGTCTCGGCCCCCCAGACGGTGTGGTCGACGGGGTTGGCGATGACCCCGTAGAAGCCGCCGCCGACGCGGGTGTCGCGGGTCGGGTCGACGTCGCCGCCGGGCTCGTTCCAGGGCCGCGTGATGCGCCCGTCGCCGTTGGTGTCGAGCACCTTGGGGCACCAGCCCTGGGCCGCCTTCTCGTCGCCCGTCTCGTCGTAGAGCCGCGTGTTGATCCACGACACCACGTTGCCGCTGCCGCTGAACCACAGCGTGTCGTCGGGGTCCTCGCCGAACTGCAGGTGGTGGGTGCTGAAGCAGGTGTCGAGGAGCGCGAACTCACCGGTGGCGGGGTCGTAGTACGACGCGTGGCGTCGTCCCGTGCGCGCCATCGGGAACCACTGCGCCGACGGGTGGTCCGACCCCTCGCCGCACCACTCGGGCCCCTGCGCGCCCCGCACCGTCGAGGTCATCCACACCCGCCCCTTCCCGTCCATCATGGGGTTGTGCGGATCGGCGAGCTCGTCGGGGTCGTTGCCCCACAGGATCTCGTCGCCGTAGTAGTACGAGGGCTGGAGCTGGGTCTGGGGGAAGCGCGACACGATGGTCTCAGGATCGTCGCGCACCGGAATGACGATCTCGGTCGAGGTGTGGGCGTTCGGATCGGTGACGACGAGGGTGCCGTGCCCCGCGTCGACCGAGTAGACGGGACCGTTCGCGTTGACGCGAGGGTTGCGCTTGTCGGTCACGATCTCGTCGTGGATGTACGCGGTCGGCCGCCCCCAGTCCCACAACGTCAGGACGAGGTTGCGCTCGACCCCCGAGGGCCGCGGCGGGACCGGCGGCAACTCGCCGTCCGCGATGCGCTCCGTCCAGTCGGCGAACATCCCCAGAGCGCGCTCGCGGCCGAAGCGGTTCATGCCCGCGTTCATCGAGGCGCCGCGCTGCCCCGTCTGCACCCGGTGGTTCCAGGCCGCGAGGGCCGAGTCGAAGTCGTCGAGCTGGTCGATCTCGCGGGTGATGCGGTTGCCGAGCTGGTGGCAGAGCTGGCACCCCTGCTTCATGCGGTCGACCCACCGCGCCTGGCTCGTCATCCCCGGCGAGATGCCGTTGCCGTCGGGCCCGGTGCCGGGGAACTCGTTCGCGTCGGGCACCTCGATCAGCGAGTACCAGTAGTTCGCGGGGTAGATCTGTGCCGCGTCGCGCGGCGTGGGGGCGACGACCGCGCGCAGGGCGACCTCGTCGCCGGGGCGCCCGGTCACCCTGTCGGAGTCCACGAGGCCGTAGCCGCGGACCCAGAGGTCGAAGGCGGCGTCGGGAAGCTGGGGCAGCAGGAAGCGCCCGTCGTCGCCGGTCACCACGATCTTGACGAACTTCGTCTGCAGGTCGTCGGTCTCGGCGATCACCCAGACCCCCGCCTCGGGGCCGTCGTCGCTGCGGACCACCCCGGTGATGACCCCGTCGTCCGCCAGTTGCCGGGCCCCCGCCGGCCCGGTCGTCCAGGTCGCCAGGACCGCCAGCGTGCAGGCCGCCGTCGCGGCGCCGAGCGCGTGTCGCATGCTCATGTTCGTCCCCTTCCGAGTTGGTCGACGGTCGACGTGTCGAATCGTAACCGTAGCGCATCATAGCAGCCTGCGGCAGAAGGCCCCGCTGGCCGGGCGGGGAAGTCGATTCCCCGGCCGGCTATAATCCCGAGGACCGAAGGACGTGATTCCGGGAGGTGCCATGCTCGTTCGCTCCGCCGCTCTCGCCCTGATCGCCGCCGTCGCCGCTCCCGCCCTGCTGCCGCCCGCGGCGGCGGCGGAGGAGCGCCTGGTGACGATCGAGCGCTTCGTGCCCCACACGTCGACGGTGCCCGCCAACGAGGGCCAGCGGGTCGGCCTCTATCTGCGCGAGAAGGCGTCGGCCGAGGCGATGGCCCGGTTCGAGGCCGGCGCGGCCCCGGAGGGGCGCGTCGTGCTGTTCGTGCACGGCGGCTCGGTGCCGTCGGTGCCCGACTACGACCTCGACTACCAGGACTACAGTTGGATGGGCCACCTGGCCGAGGCCGGGTTCGACACCTTCGCGATGGACCACACCGGCTACGGCCGGTCCCCGCGCCCGAAGATGGACGACGCCTGCAACATGAGCGAAGCGGACCAGGCCATCGTCACGCCGCATCCGCTGGCGGCCCCGTGCGAGCCGAGCTACCCGTTCGGGTCGACCACGGTGCAGTCCGACTGGGACGAGATCGACACCGTCGTCGACTACATCCGCGAGCTGCGGGGGGTCGAGCGGGTCAGCCTCGTGGGATGGTCGGCCGGCGGCCGCCGCACCGGCGGCTACGCCGCTCGGCACCCGGAGAAGGTGGACAAGCTCTTCCTCTTCGCGCCGGGCTACAGCCCCGACGGGCCGTCGGAGGCCCCGGGTAAGCTGCCCGCCCCGGGCGTGCCGATGCGGCTGCAGACGCGCGACACCCTGATGCACGGCCGGTGGGAGGACAACGTCGCCTGCGAGAACCAGGTCGACCCCGGCGTCCGCGCGGCCATCTGGCGGAGCATCCTGTCATTCGACCCGCTGGGGTCGGTGTGGGGGCCGCCCGAGGGGGTCATGCGGGTGCGGGCCGGCAACCCGTCCTGGGGCTGGAACCGCGAGTACGCCGCGAAGGTCAGCGCGCCCACGATGATCGTGGTCGGCGCGCAGGACAACCCCGACGCCCGCGGCGTGCTGCACGCCGACCTGACGGGGACCGACTCCCGGGTCCTCGTGACCATGGAGTGCGCCACCCACTTCGCGAACTGGGAGAGCGCGCAGTACAGGTTCATGCACCGGGCGACGCTCGAGTGGCTGTCCGAGGGCACCTTCCGCGGACACCGCAACGGCGTGTACCGGGTGGGCGTCGACGGGGCCGAGCCGACGGGCGAGTGATGGGGCGCGCGTCGTCAGGGCGTGTGCCGGCGGCGCCGGCCGGTCGGTCGGGCGACCGCCGGCCCCCGGGTCGTCGCGGGGTCCTTCACCCCGGGTTTCTGGCCGTCGCGCTGACCCTGGCGGCGGCCCCGGCGGCCATCGGGCAGGGGGTGGTTTCGCCCGCGGACGAGCGCGCGCTGCGCCGCCTCGTGCCCGCCGCCGACCGCTTCGAGCTGCGCGACCGCGGCGCGCGGCACTACCGCGCGTTCGCCGCGGCCGAGGCCGGCGCCGCCCCCCGGCTGATCGCGCTCGCCTTCTTCACCACCGATCTCGCGCCCCGCGTCTACGCCTACAAGGGGCGCATCGAGAGCCTGGTGGCGATGGACCCCGGAGGCCGCCTCATCGGCGTGGAGGTGGCGCACCACTACGAGCCGTTCGGCTACTTCTCCATAGACCTGCCCGGGTTCACGCCGCAGTTCGAGGGCAGGAGCATCCTCGATCCCCTCGAGGTCGGCGGGGAGATCGACGCCGTGTCCCGCGCCACCATCACCATGGAGGCGGCGACCCGCGCGATCCGCCAGGGCGCGAGGCGGCTCGCCCGCGACTTCCTCGCCGAGCAGCGCGCGGATCGCTGACCGATTCGTTCGGGCCGGTGTCTCCGCGGCCCTCAGCTCTCGGCGAATCGGGCTTCCAGCCGGGTCAGGCGCTGTTCGATTGAGAGCAGGGCTTCGGCGAGAAGGCGGATCTGCTCTTCCAGGCGTTCGGCGACCGCGTTGAAGTGCGCCCGCGTGCGCTCGCCCTCGGCCCTCACCTCCTCCTTGGTGGCGAGTCCGGCAACGGCGTTCCGCAGCTCTTCCTTGGTGGCGAGTGGGGCGATTGCCTTCCGCAACTCTTCCTTGGTGGCGAGCGGGGCGATTGCCCTCTGGAGATCGTCCTTCGTCGCCAGGGTTGGCAGGATCTGCTCGATCCGATCGACGCGGCGATTCAGGTTCTCGACAACTTCTTCCATCGTCCGGCCGTCCACGGCAACCCTCCTTCGCCCGCCCCGGCTGCGATGAGGAGGCCGCCGTGCCGCAGGCGGGCATTCTATCATCGGTTCCATGGCCCATATGTCGAGCAAGGAGCGTGCCACCCCGCGATGTCCGCGGCTCGGCGCCCGAGGGACGGTCCGCCGCCTCGGTCACGGTCCGACCGCAGGGCAGATGCTCATCCTGACGGCCGGCGGGCGAAGCGTCCGAGCCGTCCGGGTTGGCCCCGGCCGCCGCGGATCGGACAGAATAGGGACGCGCCGGCCGCAACCGCCGCCGGCGCGGCGTTCCGCCCGCATCGGCAGCCTTCGGGTGTCTCCATGACCTGTGGTTCTCCCCGCGTGATCCTTGCCGGCGCCGTGCTGCTCTTCGGGCTGGGCATCGCTCCGTCCGCGGCGGCCCAGCCGGCCCCGGCCGAGCCGCAGCCGCTGTCGCTGGACGACCTGGCCGCGCTCGACGCGCTGCTCGAGGAGGAGGCGGAGGAAACGGCGGCGCTGCTCGATGCCGGCGCGGCCGTCGACGTCGCGGTCCTGGGGCTCTTCTTCGCGTTCGCGGTGTACAGCTTCGTGCGGAAGGATGACCGGCTCAAGGTCGCCAGCCTCGTGCTGGCCGTCGCCTACCTCGGGTTCGTCAAGGCGAGCCTGGTGTCGGTGGTCGACATCTTCGGGGCGATGCGCGGGAGCCTGCCCGCGTGGACGGACGGGCAGGCCTACTACCTCCTCATCGGGTTCACGCTGGTGACCACGGTGCTCTGGGGGCGGCTGTACTGCGGGCGGATCTGCGCGTTCGGGGCCCTCACTCAGCTCATGGACCGGGTGGTGCCGGCGCGCCTTCGCATCGAGCCGCCGGCGTGGCTCGATCGGCGCCTCGTATATCTCAAGTACGGGATCCTGGCCGCCGCCGTCCTGTACGTCCTCGGGGGCGGCGACACCCTCGTGTACCGCTACATCGAGCCGTTCTGGATGTTCACCCTGAGCGGCGACGCGGTGATGTGGACGCTGCTCGCGCTGTTGCTGCTGGCGACGGTATTCGTGCGCAACCTCTATTGCCGCTACCTGTGCGCGGTCGGGGCGGGCCTCGGGCTGCTGTCGAACCTCACCGTCTTCCGCATCAAGCGGTGGAGCGAGTGCGACACGTGCAAGCTCTGCGAGAAGACGTGCGAGTGGGGGGCCATCGACGGCCCGAAGATTCTCGTCAGCGAGTGCGTGCGGTGCGACGACTGCGAGCGGCTCTACGCCGACGAGGACCGTTGCCCGCACTGGTTGATTCAGAAGCGCGCCGCCGCCCGCGCGGCCCGCGGGTGAGGGGCATGCCGTGACGCGGAGCCGACCCCCCGTCACGCCATTCCGCGCCGGCATCCTGCGCCTGGAGGAGCACGCCGTGAAGCCGACCCGACCCCGCGTCACGCCATGCCGCACCGGCGTCCTGCGCCCCCCGGCGTCCTCGCCGGTTGCGAAGCGGCGCGGTCTCACCCCACGGGCTGCCGGGAGCCGCCTCGCCGCCGTCCTGCTGGCGGCCGCGACCGCCGTCGCGGCGGGCGCCGTCGCCGCCGGGCAGGGACGGACGGTCTGGGACGGCGTCTACACCGGCGAGCAGGCGCGCCGCGGCGCCGAGGCCTACGAGCGGGCCTGCGCCGAGTGCCACGGGGCGGACCTCGGCGGCGGGGACATGGCGCCGGGCCTTGCCGGTGTGGAGTTCGTCTACAACTGGCACGGGTTCTCGGCCCGCGACCTCTTCGAGCGACTGCGCGTCTCGATGCCCCCGGACCAGCCCAACCGCGTGAGCCGGCAGGAGAAGGCCGACATCCTCGCCTTCATGCTCGAGGCGAACGGCATGCCCGCCGGTGACGCGGAGCTGGCGAGCCGGGCCGGTCCCCTCGGCCGGATCCAGTTCCTCGCCGAGCCATAGTTCTTGCCGTGACCGAGAGGTCTCCGCCGGCGGTGGAGCCCGGGTGCGTTCACGCGCGCGTTCTGCGCCGCTTCGATGGCCAGCTTGTCCTCAGTCGGCGGCCGCCTCCCGGGGCGGGGGAGACTGAATCGCCTTGGCCGCCGCCCATAGGGCGCCGACCATCAGCAGCAGGAGCACCATCCACCCCATCGCGCCGGTGAACATCGCCCGGCTGAACGCCTCCCAGGTGATGGGGAACTGCGTGAGCACCCCCCACCGGTCGGTCATCCAGTGCCAGCTCGTGTGCGCGACGAGCGTGGACAAGAGGATGGTGCCCACCTTCTCGGCCACCACGTAGCGGAACATCAGGTGGAGGGCCGGCACCAGCACCGCCAGGACGAGGAGCTGGCCGAGCTCGACCCCGACGTTGAACGACAGCAGCGACGTCAGGAGGTGCGAGCCCGCGAACTGCAGGGTCTCGCGCAGGGCGAACGAGAAGCCGAACCCGTGGACGAGCCCGAAGAGGAAGGTGATGGTCCACCGGCGCTGCACGTTGGCCCCGAGGATGTTCTCGATGGCCATGTACACGATGGACATCGCGATGAGGGTCTCGACCATCGGCGGGAACCACAGCGCGTCGGGCGCGAGGTCGTAGGCCGAGGCGATCAGGGTCACCGAGTGGGCGACGGTGAACGCGGTCACGATGATCGCGAGGGGCTTGAACTTCCGGAACGGGATGACGAGGCAGGCGAGGAACAGCAGGTGGTCGGTGCCGTCGAGGATGTGCTCGAAGCCCATCGCCACGAACCGGAACGCGGCCTGGTGCCAGCGCGGGTCGAGGCGCACGACGCCGGGGTCGCCGCGCAACTCGAACGCCCGCTCGGCCCCGCCCGGCGGCAGGAACCGCAGGACGGTGACGACCCGGAGGCCCATCCGCTCGAAGCTAGGGCGGATCGAGAAGTCCGACCGGTCGGACTGGATGTCGTAGTCGAAGAGGACGTCGAGCATCGCCTGCTGCCAGACGATCTGGGTGTCGGCGGGGAGCAGCGGCCCCTGGACGTCGGCGAGGGCGCCCTCCCAGGTCTCGAACGAGCGGTTCGAGGGCAGCGAGATCTTGATGGCGGTGATCGTCGGCTCGGGCAGGGGGGCGTCGTTCTCGAAGATGCGGACCTCCTGCCCCATCCACACCATCGCCGCGTCGGTGAACTCGTCGCGCTCGCGCGCCCGCTCGAAGTCGAGGTAACCCGGCCCGTAGGTCGGGAACGCCATGTCGGACAGGGCCTCTAGCGGCACCCGCACGAGGAGGCGCAGGCGCTGCCCCTCGGGCTTGACGAAGGCCTGCACCGTCACGTCGCCGGGGATGTCGTGGGCCGACTGGGTGGCGGGCAGCGTCAGGAGCAGGCCGATGATCGCGAGGCCCTTCACCAGGAGCCCCCGCGGCATCCGCCGCATCGGTCCGGCGGCTCCGGCGCCGTCCGCGCACCGCCTCGGGGGGCGTCGGGCGGACTGCCGCGAGGGGGTGTCGGAGGTGGAATCGCCCGGCTCGGGGCGTTCACGGGCCGGCATCGAAAAGAGTGCGCAATTCATGAGGTTTACAAGTATACTGGCGGCGCTCGGCCGGCGGGTCATGGCGCCCGCGGTTCGTACGGGCGGCTGCGGTCGTCGTCAGGCGCGGTGCGGTCGGGGTGCGGTTCTGTCGTACGCGTTGCGGGTCTGACGGACCCGAGCTACAGCAAGTAGCCGGCGCGGGTCGGCGCAGGGCGCCGGATTCAAGGAGGAGTCTCGATGAATCGGAAGCAGCATCTTCTTTTCGCAGGCGCACTGGCGGCGGTGGCGCTGGTCGTGGTGGCCGCCACCGGCGCGCAGGAGCAGGGTGGCGGGAGCGCCGCGCTCTCGATGGACCCGAACGACGGCGTGCCGACGTTCGAGGTCGATCCGCTGTTTCCCAAGAACCTGCCGAACCACTGGCTGATGGGGCCGACCATCGGGGTCGACGTCGACGCGGACGACCACATCTGGATCGTGCACCGGAACACGCCCGACCAGTTCGTGATGAACACCGAGATCGGCATGACCACCGACCCGCCGGTCGCCGAGTGCTGCCAGCCCGGCCCCCCCGTCCTCGAGTTCGACCAGGAGGGGAACCTCCTGCAGGCCTGGGGCGGCCCCGGCACGGAGACCGGTGACTACACTTGGCCGGTGTCGAACCACGGGATTGCGATCGACGGCATGAACAACGTCTGGATCGGCGGCAACGGCGGCCCCGACTCGCACGTGGTGAAGTTCGACCACCAGGGCAACTTCCTCATGCAGGTCGGCATCGCCGGCGCCCGCATGACCGGTCCGGTCAGCGAGCTCACGGGTCGGGCCGCTCCGCAGCGCGACAGCCACGCCACCGACAGCTTCGGCCGGGTGGCCGAGATCGGCATCGACAACGAGGCGGGCGAGGCGTACTTCGCGGACGGCTACTTCAACCGCCGCATCGCCGTCGTCGACCAGGACACGGGCGAGGTCAAGCGCTTCTGGGGCGCCTACGGCAACGAGCCGGACGACGACCTCGACCTCGGCCGCTACGAGCCCGGCGGCGACCCCGCCTCGCAGTTCCGCGGCCCCGTGCACTGCGCCGTGATCGCCGACGACGGCCTGGTCTACGTCTGCGACCGGGCGGATGACCGCATCCAGATCTTCCAGAAGGACGGGACCTACGTCTCCGAGCACATCGTGGCCCCGCTCACCCGCTCGCAGGGCTCGACTTGGGACATCGCCTTCTCGCACGATCCCGAGCAGCGCTGGATCTACCTGGCCGACGGCCAGAACATGAAGGTCTACATCATCCAGCGCGACACCATGGAGGTGATGACCGCGTTCGGCGACGGCGGGCGCCAGCCCGGCATGTTCTTCGCCGTGCACAGCATCGCCACCGACTCGGACGGCAACATCTACACCACCGAGACCTACGAGGGGTCGCGGCTGCAGAAGTTCGTGTTCAAGGGCTATGGTCCCGTGCCGGAAGGCGCGGAGGGGATCAACAGCCAGGGCGTGCTCTGGCCGACCGGGAACTAGCCGTCGTGCGCCGTCTCAGGGCGGTGCGGGCGGTTTTGGTGAAGTCGTGATGGCGAGGCCGGCCCCGCGCTCGCGGCGGGGCCGGCCTTTCCCGTTCAGAGGCGGCGGCGGGCGCCGTCCCGTCCGGGGAGGAGAAGACGATGATGCGGTGGTCTGGTGCGAAGGGTGCTCTGGTGTCCGGTCTCTGCGCGGCGCTCGTGGCCGGGGGCCTTGCCGCGGCGGCGCAGGAGCCGCTGACGGAGGAGACGTACGGCCCGACGTTGAGCGAGATCCGCCTCGTCGTGGGCGATGCCGAGCTGCACGTCGACGCACGCTACTGGCCCGAACTGGGCGAGGACCTCGAGAAGCTGTTCACGATGTTCCGGCAGATCGAGGCGTTCTGGACCGAGCGCGGTGACGACGATGCGGTCGCCAGGGCCCAGGCCTCGATCGAGAGGCTGAGGGACATCGGCGCCGCCGCGGGCGCGATGGACCAGGGGCGCGCGCGGTCGGCCGTCCGGGCCCTGCGCGCCACCTTGTCGTGCCACGACCCGAATCGGGATGAGGCCGCGGACGCCAACTGCACCGAGCCGGGGGCGTAGGCGCTCGCGTTCGGCGCAGGGCCCGACACGGATGGCCAGGGCGCGGCCGGTCCCGGCGGCGCGCTGCGGCCAGCGTGACTCCCGACGCGACCGCCGGGCCGGGCGCGTTCACCTCAGCCCGGCTCCCGGGCGCGCGTGCGATGGCGAGCCGCCGCATCGGTTCACGCGGTGCGGCGTGCGCTCCCTTGCGCGCAACGTTACAGTGCCCGGGTTTCCCCGAGGAAAGGAGTCGACGATGCGACGACCGTTCTTGCGTACCGTGGCGGCGGTGGCGGTGGCTTCCGGTATCGGACTGGGCATGGCCGAGCGCGCCGGGGCCCAGGGCGCGAAGCGGGGACAGGTCACCGACGAGTGGGACAATCCGCTCGTGGGCGTCAACGTGATCGCGGATCCCGCCGGCGCCGACGGAACGCAGCAGACCACGACGACCGACGACGGCGGCAACTTCTCCTTCATCGGACTGGGGTCGGGAGACTGGCAGTTCACCGTTCTCCTCAACGGCTACCAGGGCCTGGCGCAGGTCGCCAACGTCCGCCGCCTCGGGCAGACCCGCCCGTTGCGCTTCGAGATGCCGGCCACCCCCCCGGGGGGCCGTTTCCGCGAGCGCACCGAGTTCCGCGCCGAAGGCGGCACCCCGAGGTTCCGCTTCGAGGACGACGAGCGGTTCGAGTTCGAGGACGAGGAGGGCGAGGGCGAGGGCACCTACGGCATCGTCGGCCTCAGCGCGATCCTCACCGTGCGGGAGTACGACGGACCGGACGACAAGTTCAACCTGCAGACCCCGGTGGTGGTCGAGTTCCCCAGCAACCAGTTCATGTCGGCGACCTACAACGGTGTGGAGCTTTCGAAGCGCTAGGCGTCTGCGCCGCGGAACGGCGCGGACTCCTGGAGGCTTGGTTGGGCGCCAGGCGGAGCCTTCGGGCGACGATGGGCGGGCCAGCGGCGTCGGGGGCGTCGGGGTCGGTACGGCCCCGCTCGCGGCACGCCGCCGCGTTGCTTGGCTGGCGCTGGCGGCGTGGGGGGCGGCGGCCTCGTTCGCGACCGCCGAGGTTCTCCGGCTGGACATCATCTCGCGGGAGCCGTTCGGGGCGGGCGTCGAATCGAGGGTCGGCGCCTACGAGCGGCTTCGAGGGCGCGTGGTCTACGCCCTCGATCCGGACGCCGCCGCCAACCGGGGCATCGTCGATCTCGACCTCGCGCTGACCGACGAGCGGGGCCGGGTTCAGTTCTACGGCGACGTCGAGATTATCGCGCCGGTCGACCGCGCCCTCGCCCGCCCGACGGTGCTCTACGTCGTGAACAACCGAGGGCGGCGGACGTGGGGTGGCGAGCCGTTCTTCCTCGAGCGCGGCTACGTCACCGTCTCGAGCGGCTGGATCGCCCAGGTGCCGGTGACGCGTGACCTGCTTCGGCTCGAAGCGCCCGTGGCCTTCGACCCGGACGACCTGATACCGGTCGTGGGGACGGTCCGGGCCGAGCTCTCGACCGATGTCGCGGCCGACCGCTTGCCCGTCGGCGACCGGAACCAACTCGCCTTCGAGCCCCTCGTCAGCGCCCTGCCCGCCGCGACCCTGACCCGCCGGCTGCGAGAGCGGGACCCCCGCGAGCCGGTGCCGCGCGACGGGTGGCGGCTCGGGGCCCGCTACGACGGCGTGGACGAGGGCAGCGGCCTCGTCGAGCTGGAGATGGCCCTCGCCGGCGGCTTCGAGCCCGGGGTCATCTACGAGTTGATCTACGAGGCGCGGGGCTCGGTGGTGCAGGGCGCCGGCTTCGCGGCCATCCGGGACCTCGTCTCGTTCCTCAAGCACGACCGGTCGGACATGAACCCTCTCCGGCGGCCCGACGGGGCGCGGGTGGCCGAGCGCGTGATCGGCCAGGGGCGGTCGCAGAGCGGCCGGGCCCTGCGGACGTTCCTCTACGAGGGATTCAACGCGGACGAACGGGGGCGCCTGGTGTTCGACGGGATCATGCCGACGGTGGCCGGCGCCGGCCGCGGGTTCTTCAACCACCGCTTCGCGTCGCCGACCCGCACCGCGACCCAGCACCTCGGCCACCTCTATCCGGTCGACCTCTTCCCGTTCACCTACGGCGAGGAGACCGACCCCTTCACCGGGCGCACCGACGGGCTGCTGCGCCGCGCGCGGGCGAGCGGGACGGTGCCGCGGGTCATGCACCTCGACACGTCCTCGGAGTACTGGCACCGCGGCGGCTCGCTGGTGGTCACCGACCCCCTCGGCGAGCGCGACGCGGTGCTGCCGCCCGAGGTGCGGGTCTACGTGGTCGGCGGCGCCCAGCACCGCCCGGCCCGCGCCCCGTCCGACCGTGGTCAGTTGCCCGTGAACCCCAACGACTACGCGCCGATCCGGGAGGCGTTGTTCCTGGCCCTCGACCGGTGGGTGAGCGACGGGGTCGAGCCCCCGCCGAGCGTGCATCCCCGCATCGCGGACGGGACGCTGGTGGGATGGCCGGCGGCGGCCTCGGGATGGCAGCCCCTGCCGGGGGTTTCGTATCCTGCCGTTATCCAGCAGCCTGAGCGGGTCGACTACGGGGAGGCGTTCGACAGTCTGCGCCGCATCGGCTTTCATCCGCCCCGCCGGACCGGGGAGCTCTACGGGGTGCGGGTGCCCGCCCTCGATGCCGACAACAACGAGCGGGGGGTGCTGCGGCTCCCTCGGGTCGCGGCGCCGGTGTCCACCTACACCGGGTGGAACCTGCGCAACCCGGCCATCGGGGCGCCCAGCGAGTTGCTCGATCTGCAGGGTGGGCGGATTCCGTTCCCCCTCACGGCGCAGGAACGGGAGCGGACCGGCGATCCGCGTCGCGCGGTGACGGAGCGCTATGCGGACTTCGCCGACTACCGGGGCCGCTACGTGGCCGCGGCCGAGCCGTTGATCGCCGGCGGTTACGTGCTGCCGTCGCATCGCGGCGAGCTGGAGGCAATCGCCGAGGAGCACCGGGCGCTGTTCGCACCGTGAGCTCGGCCCCCCGGCCCATCGGGAGAGAGTGCATGTCGGGACGAGTGACGCGCGTGGCGCTGTGGTCGTTTTTCCTCCTGCTGCTGACGGCGGGGCATCCCGCGGTCGCCCAGGACTTGCCGAGCGCGCCGCCCGAGCGGCTCGGGCTGGATCCCGACCGCCTGGAGCGTATCGTGACGCTGGTGGAGCAGGCGGTGGAGCGGCAGGAGATCGCCGGCGCCGTCACCCTGGTCGCGCGCCTCGGCCGCGTGGGACACCTCGAGGCGGTCGGCTGGCGCGACGTCGATACCCGCGCCCCCATGGAAACCGGCACCCTGTTCCGCATCGCCTCGATGACCAAGGCGGTCACGAGCGTGGCGGCGATGCAGCTCTACGAGTCGGGCGCGCTCATGCTGGACGACCCCGTCTCCAGTCATCTGCCCGCGTTCGCGTCGGTCCGCGTGCTCGAGCCGGGAAGCGGGTCCGAGCCCCGGCTCGCGCCGCTCGACCGGCCCATCACCATCCGGCATCTCCTGACCCACACGTCCGGCCTGAGCTATCGCTTTCTCGCCCCGCCGCGGCTCGCGCCGCGCTACATCGAGGCCGGCATCACCGACGGGCTGGCGCAGGCCACCGGCACGGTGGGGGAGATGGTGGACCGGCTGGCCGCCCTGCCCCTGCTGCATCAGCCCGGGGAACGGTTCACCTACAGCCTCGGGGTCGACGTGCTCGGGCGGGTCGTCGAGGTCGTCAGCGGCCGGTCGCTCGCCGACTACATGCGGGACGAGATCTTCGAGCCGCTGGGCATGGTCGACACCGGCTTCTTCCGCGACGCCGCGGACGCCGACCGCTACGCGTCGGTCTACGCCCCTGGGGCGGACGGCCTCGTCGAGGTGCCGTCCGAGCCGGTGTCGAGCCCCGACGGCCGCACCGTCTACTCGGCCGGCTACCCGTACGACGGCCCCCGCACCTACCACTCGGGCGGCGCCGGGCTCACCTCGACCATCTCGGACTACGCGCGGTTCCTCCTCGCCCTCCTCAACGGCGGCGAGCTCGACGGGACCCGCATCCTGGGGCGCCGCACCGTGCGGCTCATGACCCGCGACCACCTCGCGGGGCTCGGGGTGCCCGACACCGGCCAGCGCTTCGGGCTCGGGTTCGCCATCTCGGGCGACCCCGGCGTGACCGGCGGCCCCCGGTCGGAGGGCGCGTTCGGCTGGCTGGGCTTCTTCAACACCGTCTACTGGGTCGATCCCGAGGAGCAACTGGTGGCGATCATCATGACCCAGCTCTATCCAAACAACCGATCGCGGCTGACGGATCGCTTCGAGGTCGCCGTCTACAGCGCCATCGTCAACTGAAGGAGCGGAGCACCATGCACAGGATTTCCAGGTTCGGCGCCGCGAGGCTCTGTCTCTGCGCGCTGCTCCTGTCCGCGCCGGCGGTTACCCCGGCGGCGGCGCAGTCCGACGGCGACGCCGCCGGGTTCTGGCCCGAGTGGCGCGGGCCCCTCCACAGCGGCGTCGCGCCGGCGGGGGACCCGCCCGTCACGTGGAGCGAGTCGTCGAACGTGCGCTGGAAGATCGAGCTGCCGGGGCTGGGCTCGGCGACGCCGGTCATCTGGGGCGACCGGCTCTTCGTGCTGACCGCGGCGCCGACCGGTGAGCGGGCGAGCTCGGGGCCGGGTTTCTTCTCGCGGCTCCGCACCCGCATCATGCGCGGCGTCTCCGCGACCGACGTGCAGCAGTTCGTGGTCCTCGCCATCGATCGGCGCGACGGCAGCGTGCTGTGGGAGCGCGTGGCCAGCGAGTCGGCGCCGCATCAGGGCCGCCACGGTACCAACACGTGGGCCTCGCCCTCGGCCGTCACCGACGGCGAGGTGGTCTGTGCGTCCTTCGGCTCCGTGGGGCTGTACTGCTACGACCTCGACGGGCGCCTGCTCTGGGAGGCCGACCTCGGCGACATGCGGACGAAGATGAGCTTCGGCGAGGGGGCGTCGCCGACCCTCCACGGGGATTCGCTCATCGTGCCCTGGGACCACGAGGGGCAGTCGTTCATCGCGGCGTTCGACAAGCGGACGGGCCGCGAGCGCTGGCGGACGCCCCGCGACGAGGACACCTCGTGGAGCACCCCGCTCGTCATCGAGGGCGAGGACGGCGCCCAGGTGGTGACGAGCGCGACCGAGGCCGTGCGCGGCTACGACGCGGCCACCGGCGAGCTGCTCTGGTGGGACCGGGGGGTGACCGAGAACGCCATTCCGACCCCGGTGTCGGCGGACGGGCTGGTCTTCGTCACCAGCGGCTACCGCGGCAACCGGCTCGCCGCCATCGACCTGTCGGCGGCGGCGGGCGACATCCGCGGGTCGGACGCGGTGGTGTGGTCGGTGGACCGCGACACGCCTTACGTGCCCTCGCCGCTCCTGCTCGACGGCCAGCTCTACGTCCTCAAGAGCAACTCGGGGGTGCTGACCGCCTACGACGCGGCCACCGGCGTGCGGCGCTACGGGCCCGAGCGGCTGCGCGGCATCCGCAACGTCTACGCCTCACCGGTGTCGGCCGGGGGACGGCTGTACGTGACGAGCCGCGAGGGGGCGACCGCGGTCCTGCGCGCGGGGCCGGAGTTCGACGTGCTCGCGGTCAACACGCTCGACGACGGGTTCGACGCGTCGCCGGCCATCGCCGGCGACGAGATCTACCTGCGGGGACGGCAGTTCCTCTACGCCATTGCCGCGGACTGATTCGGGAGTCTGCGCCGCACCCCCGGCGCAGGGGCCGAGCCGGGCGTTCAGGACGCCCACGGAAGCTCCTCGTGGGCAGCGCGTCGAGCCGCAGAAGATCGGCCGCGCCTGCGCGCAGGTTGGCGATTCGTATCGATCGCCGTCCCCCGGTTCGGCGGCGGCGAGGACGGCGGTGCCGGGGGGCGGGAAGGCCGGCCTGCGACACGGAACGGGCGACACGTGAGAATCACCAGCATCACGGCCGGCGCGAGCGGCATGTACTGCGGCAGCTGCATCCGCGACAACGCGCTGGCGGCGGCCCTGACCCGCCGCGGGCACGAGGTCACCCTGCTGCCGCTCTACACGCCGACCCGCACCGACGAGGAGAACGTCAGCCAGAAGCGCGTCTTCTTCAGCGGCATCAGCGTATATCTGGAGGAATACGTCTCTCTGTTCCGGTGGACGCCGTGGCTGCTCGACCGACTCTGGGAGTCGCCGTGGCTGCTCAGGCTCGTTTCGGGGCGCATGAAGACCGACCCCGGGCAGCTCGGGGGGCTGACGGTGTCGATGCTCGAGGGGACGCACGGGCACCAGCGCAAGGAGTTCGACAAGCTCGTGCACTGGCTGCGCGACCAGCCCCGCCCCGACGTCATCGACATCTCGAACTCGATGCTGATCGGCATCGCCGAGCCCCTCAAGCAGGCCCTCGGGTGTCCCGTCAACTGCACCCTGCAGGGGGAGAACATCTTCCTGAGCCACCTGCCCGAGCCGTACCGGTCGCGCGCGGTGGCCCTCATCCGCGAGCAGGTCGCGCACGTCGACTCGTTCGTCGCGGTCAGCGACTACTACGCCGGGTGCATGAGCCGGTACCTCGAGATTCCCGGGGCGAAGATGCACGTCGTGCCCCTGGGGGTGGACGTCGACCGCTTCCGGCCGGGCGACCGCGCCTCCGCCGGCCCCGTGACCCTCGGCTACTTCGGCCGCATGGCTCCCGAGAAGGGCATCCACCGGTTGTGCGACGCCTACGCGGCGCTGCGCGGCCGAGGCGAGCTCGATGGGTGCCGGGTCGAGCTGGCGGGGTACCTCGGCCCCGAGCACGAGGAGTACTGGCGGTCGGTCGAGCGAGCGAACGCCGGCCGAGATCTCGCCGGGGACATCCACTACCGCGGGGAGCTGGGGCTGGACGAGAAGGTCGCTTTCCTGCAGGGCCTAGACCTGTTCGTGGTGCCGGCCGAGTACGACGACCCCAAGGGGCTGTCGCTCATCGAGGCGATGGCGTGCGGGGTGCCGGTGGTGGCGCCGCGCCGCGGCACCTACACCGAGCTCGTCGAGCGCACCGGTGGCGGCGTGCTCGTCGAGCCGGAGGACTCGGCCGCGCTGGAGGAGGTGCTTGCCGCGCTCGCCGCCGAGCCCGGGCGCAGGGCCGAGCTGGGGCGCCGCGCCGCCGGAGGGGTGCGGGCGCGCTACGGCACCGACGAGATGACCACCCGCGCCCTCGACGTCTACGCACGGTTGACGGCGGGCGCGGATGGGTGACGTCGGGGTTCCGGCGCGAAGCAGAGAGCCGGTCGAGAGCGTCCGGGTCGTCCTCGATGACGTCCTCGACCAGGTGGTCGCGGCCGGCCGCGCGGGGCGCGAGTGACGGAGGGAGGCAGCGATGATGTCGAGGTGCCTGTCGATCCTGTCGGCGGTCCTGATTGCCGTCGGCGTCCTGTCCTGTGCCGGCGGCGAGCCCGTGGGCGAGGCCGACGCCGGCCCGGCCGAGGCGGGCCTCGCCTCGCCCCGCCTCTACATCTTCGACTGCGGCCACCTCCGGGTTGGCGATCCGGGGCGGTTCTCGCTGGCGATGGACGAGGTGTCGACCCTCGAGCTCTCGGTGCCGTGCTACCTGATCGAACACGCCGGGGGGAGCCTCATTTGGGACGCGGGCCTCTCGGACGCCCTCGCCGGCCAGGACGCGAGCCCGCAGTCGAGCGGCAGCGTCGCCACCGTCACCACCACCCTGCGGGCGCAGCTCGCCGAGCTCGGCTACGAGCCGTCCGACGTCACCTACCTCGCCATGTCCCACCTGCACTACGACCACGCCGGCAACGCCAACGACTTCGCGGCGTCGACCTGGCTCGTGCAGCGTCCCGAGCACGAGGCCGCGTTCAGCGACGACCCCGCCGCGTACAGCTTCGACCCGCAGTACTACGGCGCCCTCGAGACGGCGGAGACCCTCATCCTCGACGGCGACCACGACGTCTTTGGCGACGGCACCGTCGTCATCAAGTCGGCCCCCGGCCACACCCCCGGCCACCAGGTGCTCTTCGTCGACCTCGCCGAGTACGGCCCCGTCGTCCTCAGCGGCGACCTCTACCACTTCCCCGAGAGCCGCTCGCTCAAGCGCGTCCCCACGTTCAACTACGACGCCGAGACGACCCTCGAGTCGATGGACCGCGTCGAGGACTTCCTGATCGAGACCGGCGCCCGGCTCTGGATAGAGCACGATATCGCCGAGAACGCGCTGCTGGAGAAATCGCCGGCGTACTACGAGTAGGCACTGGCGCATCCGACTTGGGTCAAGCGGGCGCTACCGCTTGTTGCTGCGATACCCCGGGAGTTAAGGTGAATCACTGACCACCAGGGACGTCGAAACCAAGTCAAGGCGGCGAACCGCTTCATTGAAGCCAAGTCCGCGGTCATGAGCCATTCGCTCGGCCTCCAGGGAGTCGACCGCATTGACGACCCAAAGAGCGTGCCCGTCTGATTCTGCGCTGTTGCCGCCGGACGCCCGTTTGGCGCTCTCCTGGAGTTCACGCAAGTATGGCGAGGGCTCCCTCCGCAGATAATGGTCTTCAGGATACCGTACATCCATGGCCGCCACGATGACAACGGCTTCCAGGTAGCCTCTGATCTTGTCGATCGAGGCCATTCTGCCGCTGAACAACCACTGCACTGCTTCGCGATCCTTGAGTTCTCCGCGCGCGAACCGGCGATACTGATCAAAATCGAGTGTTCGCATTATCAGCGCCAACGTCACCGCTGCCGCGAGTGACCTCCTGTCGTGACGCAGAGAGGCGAACACCAGGCCGAGATGATGGATGGCCTGGGCAATGCTCCGGAGGCTGACGTCGAAGGCGTCAAAGAATGCCGGCAACCATTGTTTCAGGACGGTATGGAGGTCGCCCTCCGATCTGCCGTGGCAATAGTCGTCGATTCCCGAGGCCGCAAGGGTGGCCTCTACGAAGGAGCGTCTCTCGGCCTCGGGCAACCGGAAGTCGATGTCAAAAAACCGACGAAGATAGGCGTGTGCATCGAATTCACTGCCGTATACGGCGCGAATAGAGTGAGCCAACTGCGAGCGATTGATGGCGAGCACGAATACGACGTGGTGCACGGTGAAGAAGTGCTTTGCGGTTTCGAGCAGCTCGACGGCGTACGACGGGCGGCACCTGTCCAGCTCGTCAATGACGACTACGAGTGGACGAGCGCCGTTGGCGTCTGCGAGCTCGGTTGCCAGTTGCCCGAGCGATGCCTTGAATGCCCCGAGGGACTTCTTGGCTTCCAGGTAGCCGTCGAGTCGTGCTTGCGCATAAGACGCGAGCGCTTGACCAGCCTCCTTTTCGATCAACGGAGAGAGATCCAGGATTCCCGCGGTCGCTATCCGCACGGTACCGGGAAGCGCTTTCCTGAGCACTTCCGTCGCGGCGCTCTTCATGTCGTCGAGCGTGCTCGGGAGCGATCCGGGCGAGCATTCGTTCAGCCCGGCGTTCAGTTCCTGGCAAAGGGTGAGAAACGGATCACCTGAGAAGTCGGTTTTCCAGGCATTGAACTGGATGATTGGGAAGTGGTGGTTCCGCAGGTACTGGGCGAGGATTCTGAGGAAGGTAGTCTTCCCCGCGCCCCACGCGCCGTCCACGGCGAGAACGCAGGGCCCCTCGATTGACCGCAGAATGTTGGTGAGGATCTCCACCGGTTCTCTTCGCCCGAGGAGGTCTTTCGTGAACGGATCCTCCGGGGGTATGTCGATGTCCAGGGGTTGAACGCGTATTCCCATACTGAAAGCTCTCCTCGCAGGGCGTGGCCGCGACGCGGTCCGTCGCACCCTCGGCACTCCCCGCTTTGCGCTGGGCCTGCCGTGGCGTTCATGCCTCACGTGGGCGCCGTGCCGGCTGAAGCGTGGCCAAGGCGTCGGCCAGGGCCGTGAGGCCGATTGCCTCGATGCCGCCGCCCATGGGGTATTGTTCGTCGCCGGAGTGGACGACAAACGTTCGGTCCGGCAGCAGGTCCTCGCGGGCGATTCGCAATCCCCTCTCGACCTTGGGCGCGGACGCCCGCTTGATCTCGATCGCCCAGAGCCGGCCGCCGGGCAGCTCGAGCACCAGATCGACCTCGACGCCCGTCGCCGTGCGGTAGAAGGCGGCCCGCGCCCGAGCGGGGGCGGCGCGGATGAGCGTCTCGATCGCGAAGCCCTCCCAGCTCGCGCCGGCGACGGGATGACCCAGCACCGCGTCCTCGTCGTCGAGGCGGAGCAGCGCGTGCACGAGGCCGCTGTCGCGCACGTAGACTTTCGGCGACCTGACGAGGCGCTTGCGGACGTTGGCGTGGAAGGGCGGCAGGCGGCGAACGAGGAACAGGTCGGCCAGGAGGTCGACGTATCGGGCCACGGTCTTGCCGTCGATGGCGAGGGAGCGCGCCAGATCGGCGAGGTTCAGGAGGCCGCCCTGGCCGTGCGCGAGCATGGTCCACAGTCGCCGCAGCGTCTCGGCCGGCACCCGCGGGCCGAGCTGCGGCACGTCCCGCTCAAGATAGGTCCGAATGAACTGCTCCCGCCATTCGGCGCTCTGCTCGTCGTCCGTGGCGAGGAAGCTCGGCGGAAACCCGCCTCGGACCCACAGCCGCGAAGTGCTGTGGTCGCCCGTCTCCCGGACGTCCAGCGGCGCGAGCTCGGTATAGGCGACGCGCCCCGCCAAGCTCTCGCCGGACTGCCGCAGCAGATCCGGAGCCGCCGATCCGAGCAGCAGGAACTGCCCGGCGACCTCGCCGGCGCGGATCCGCTCGTCGATGAGCACCCGCAGCAACTGGAACAGTCCGGGCGCACGCTGTACCTCGTCGATCACCACGAGCCCGCGGCCGAGGCCGCGGAGGTACCCGGGCGCGTCGTCCAGCTTTGCCAGATCCGCGGGGTTCTCCAGATCGAGGTACGCGCTGTCGGCGGCCTCGGCCAGCCCGCGCGCCAGCGTCGTCTTGCCGACCTGTCGCGGTCCGATCAGGGCGACGGCGGGGAACTGGCGCAGACGGGCGGCGACGGTTGTCGCGAGGGCTCTGGTAATCACCTTGCAATTCCGGAGATACGGTCCGCAATTGCAAGGTTAACATGGGACGGGCTGCATCTTCGCCGGTCCGACCGGCGTCACGCACGCGCCCGCACCGTGCAGTGCACCCAGCTCGGGTCGAGTCGAAGGGCAGTCGGAGGTCGCCTATGCCGCATCAAGCGGGGGACGGGAGCTTCGCCCGCTCGATGGGACGACCGCCCTTGCGGCCGTTGCGACGGGCGGCCTCGGCCTTGGCCGCGGTTGTCTTTTTCCCCATCAGCGCGCCCGGTCCGACGAAGCGGAGACGCTCGCGGCGCGTCCGGGCCCGGGCGTCATGGCGCAGGACGAGGAGGTCGGCCTGGGGCTTCACGTCCTGGCCGAGCGCGGTCAGCGCGTCCAGGTGGGCGGCGAGAGCGGACCTGATGCCGCGTTTCGCGGCCGCCGCGGTGTCCGCCGCGGCATACACGCCGGGCAGTCCGGCCACCCAGGCGCTGAACGTGCCATTGGTCTCGCGCTCAACGACAACGGGATAGTGTTCGATCACAGCCCCGCCTCCTTCATGATGCGATGCGCCAGTCCGGTACCCACTTCCTTGCTGGTGTGCACGGAGACGGTGATCACCTTCGCTGTCTCCGGATGGACGAGCTGACGGTGACTGCCTTTGCCGGTTCGCTGTTCCACGAAGCCGGCCGCGCGCAGCCGGCGAATCAGCTCGCCCCAGGTCATGGAGCATTCTAACCCAACGTTTGGTTTTCTCTCACGGCGTGGCGAACGCCACGAGCTCCTGGCTGGCCCCCGAGCCGGTGGCGATGAGCACGAACTGGCGGCCCGACGCCGTCTGGTAGGTCATCGGGGTCGCGGTCGAGCGCTCCGCGAGCGGGGCCGACCAGACCTCGCGGCCCGTGGCCTTGTCGAAGGCGTAGAGCGCGCTCTCCCCGCCACCGACGAAGACGAGGCCGCCGCGGGTGACGATGGCGCCCGGCGCGCCGGGGGTGCCCAGCCGGTCGGGGAGGTCGAGGTTTCGGAGGGCGGGATGCGCCCGCAGGCGGTCGCTGCCCCGGCCGAAGGGGACGCGCCAGGCGATGTCTCCCGCGTTCAGGTCGACGGCGACGAGGTAGGCGTAGGGCGGCCGGTTCAGGGGGATGCCGCCCTCGAAGGTCGCGCGGCCGCCGAGGTCGGCGTCGTAGCCCACGTAGTCGGGGTCGGTCCGGTCGGCGAAGGGGTTGTTGGTGGTCTCCGGATCGAACTTCACCAACCGCTGCACGCCGGCCACGTTCGACGACTTCACGTAGAGCATCCCCGTCTCGGGGTCGAACGCCCCGCCGCCCCAGTTGGCGACGCCACCGCCGCTCGGCCGCACGAGCGACCCTTCGAGGCTGGGCGGCGTGTAGAGGGGGCCGGTGCGGAAGGCGTCCATCGCGGCCCGCGCCGCTGCCTCGAGCTCGGGGGTCAGGTCGAACGCGTCGTCCGGCTGCATCCCGAGGGTGGGGAGCAGGGCCGGCGGGCGGGTCGGGAACGGCTGGGTCGGCGACGTGCGCTCCCCGGGCACGTCGCTCTGCGGCACCTCGCGCTCCGCGATGGGCCATACGGGCTCGCCGGTGACGCGGTCGAAGACGAAGACCAGCCCCTGCTTGGTGAGCTGGGTGACGGCCTCGATGCGCTGGCCGCCGACGGTGATGGGGGTCAGCATCGGCTGCGTGGGCAGGTCATAGTCCCAGACGCCGTGATGGACGATCTGGAAGTGCCACGTCCGCTCGCCGGTGTTCGCGTCGAGCGCCACGAGGCTCTCCGCGAAGAGGTTGTCGCCGAGCCGCTGGCCGCCGTAGTAGACGTTGGTGGGGTTGCCGACGGGCAGGAACACGAGCTCGCGCACCTCGTCGACGGTCACCCCGGCCCAGACGTTGGTGGCGCCCATGTGGCGCCACGCCTCGTTCTCCCACGTTTGACTCCCGAACTCGCCCTCCTGGGGGATGGTGTGGAAGCTCCAGACGAGGGCGCCGGTGCGGGCGTCGTAGGCGCGGACGTCGCCGGGCGGGGCGCGCCGGTAGATGACGCGGTCGCCGACGGCGCTGCCGACGATGACGAGGTCCTTGTACATGACCGGCGCCGCGTTGAACTCGAAGTGGCTGCGGTCGATGGGCCAGATGAGGTCCAGGCTCAGGTCGACCACGCCCGCGTCGCCGAACGACGGCACCACGTCGCCGGTCGCGGCGTCGATGGAGAAGAGGCGGTGCCGGCTCGCAAGGAAGATGCGCAGGTCGTCACCATCGCGCCACATCGTGACCCCGCGGTGGCGGAACCCGCCGCCGAGGGCGGGCATGCCGTCGGCGTAGGCGCGGGGGTCGAAGACCCAGCGCTCGGCCCCGGTCTCGGCGTCGAGGGCGGCGACGCGGTTGTAGTTGGAGCTGACGTAGACGGTGCCGTCGAGCATGATCGGGGTGCTCGTGAAGCTCCCCGGAATGGTGCCGAACTCCTGCCGAGGCCGGTCCATGGGGCGCCACGTCCACGCCGCCTCGAGCCGGTCGACGGTGTCCGGGGTCAGGGTGTCGGCGGCCGAGTAGCGGGTGTTCGCGGCGTCGCCGCCCACGTACGGCCACTCCACCGCGCCGGCGGCGCCGGACGACTGCGCCTGGGCCGGTGCTTCCCGCGCGGCCGCGGGGACCAGCAGGAGCACGGCGCCGAGCATGCAAGCGAGCCGCCGATAGCGGGGTACGGTCATCGGTCCTCCTCTTCCAGCGCCCGCGCCGCAACGAACGCGGAGGCCCCCAGCAGGATCTGTGAGCGGGCTGGCCGTCGCGCCCTGGCCCGACACGCTGCACGGGGGCTGCGGGTGCCCCCGCCCGTCGTCGAATGCCGGGCGACGACTTCCGGACCGGTCCGTCCCGCCGAGGGCGGATGCCCCGGAGCGGGATCATCCCGCCCGGTGCGGATCAGCGTCCCTCGTAGATGAGGCCGACTATCTGCTCCACGCGGCCCGCCGGCGCCTGGAAGTCGCTGTACTCCTCGGGCACCGAGTACGCAGCCACCGTCTCCTCGACGCTCTGCCCGGCCGCCGCCCCCGCCTGCGCGCGCGTCAGCAAATCGTCGTAGAACGCCGCGTAGTCGACGAGGTCGTCCCAGGTCAGGGGGTCGTCGTTGTGGCCCGGGATGATGGTGTCGACGTCCTCGATGGCGTCGACCGCGTTCTTCAGCGTCTGCCCGAACTCGGTGGCGCTGCCGTTGGTGTTGTCGGCGTCGATGAACGGCAGCCCCTTGCGCGCCATCATGTCGCCGGTGTGCATGGCCCGGGCCTCGCGGAACACGATCCAGGTGTCGCCGTCGGTGTGGCCGCGCCCGAAGTAGTAGAGGTCGATCTGGTCCGCTCCGCTGTAGAGCGAGGTCCGGGTCGCGAAGGTGATCTTCGGCAGGAACCGCGCGTCGTCGCCGGTGAACGCCTCGCAGTTCTTGATGGACCCGCCCTGGTAGCCCGCGCCGTCGTCGCAGTCCGTGCTCGCCATGTGCCCCGCGGTGTTCTCGTGCACCACGAAGTCGACGGTGTCGGGGAACTCAGTGTTGGCGCCGCTGTGGTCCCAGTGGGTGTGGGTGTTGATGATCGTCGTCACGGGGTTGTCGGTGATGCGCGCCACCTCGGCCAGGATGTCCTCGCCGTAGCCGCGGATCTTGGTGTCGACGAGGGTCACCCCCGAGGCGGTCACGAACACCGCGGTGTTCCCGCCGGTGCGCATGCCCTGCTCGGCCGGATCCGATGTCAGCACGTAGAGGTTGTCCGCGAGCTCAAGGGTGCGGATGCCGAAGCGCTCCTGCCGCGCCTCGTTGGCGGCGACCGCGGTCAGGACGGCAACCGCCGTCAGCGTGGTCAGGCAAATCGTGCGTCTCATTCTCGACCTCCCCGGACCGGCCGCGTCGCCATGGGGCTCGCGGCACAGCGTCCGGCCGTTCACGTTCCGTCGCCGGCGCCCCCCGCGGACGCCCATGCTGCCGATTCTATATTGCGAATTCGCAGCGGCGACGATAGACATGTCATGCACAGCCGCTCCGGGCTGCCGTTGACCGCATCGGCTTCGTCAGTGGTAGGATGGCTGCCGTTCGCTTCGAGCGGCGGTCTCATTGATGCGCGGGTTTCACGCCGCCTTCCGCCGGGTGCGGCGTCCGGGCGGCGGCGCGCGCGGCCGGGTCGGCCGGATGGGTTGAGCGTCATGCACCAGGAGCGAGGCGGGTTGCGGCGACTCCGCGGACTCGCGGCTGCCTGCGCGGGGGTCGCCGCCTGTCTGGCCCTGCTCGGCCCGGCGCGCGCCGGCAACGTCGGCGGGGCAGAGGCGGACTCCGCGTTCGAGCCGGTCCTGGCGCAGCTCGCCGAGCTGCCCCGCATGCGTTCCCTGCTCGTCTCCGTGGACGGCAGGGTGCGGGTCGAGGAGTACTTCAACGGCGCGAGGCCGAACCGCGCCGCCAACATGAAGTCCGCCTCGAAGAGTCTCATCTCGCTGCTCGTCGGCATCGCCGTCGACCGCGGGCACCTCGCCGTCGACGACACCGTCGACCGCTTCTTTCCCGACCTCGTCGACGACCCCGCGAAGCGCGGCATCACCGTCGAGGACCTGCTGACCATGCGGTCGGGGCTCGAGACCACCAGCAACCGGAACTACGGGCGCTGGGTGGCGAGCCGTCACTGGGTCCGCCACGTGCTGACCCGGCCCCTGGTGGCCGAGCCGGGCACGCGGATGATCTACAGCACCGGCAACACCCACCTGCTGTCGGCCATCGTCGCCGAGGCGTCCGGCATGAGCACGTGGCGTTTCGCCCAGCGGTACCTGGGCGAGCCGATGGGCATCTCGGTGCCGCGGTGGACCACCGATCCGCAGGGGGTGTACTTCGGCGGGAACGAGATGTCGATGCTGCCGCGCGACATGCTCGCCATCGGCGAGATGTACCTCGAGTGCGGGCGCGTCGGCGTGAAGCAGATCGTCTCCGAGGACTGGGTGCACGCGTCGATCGTCGCCCACGCGACGAGGACCCGGAGCCCCGACCGCGCCTACGGCTACGGCTGGTGGGTGCGGGAGCTGGCCGGCTACAACGCCTTCTACGCCTGGGGCTACGGCGGGCAGTTCATCTACGTGGTGCCGGACCTGCGGCTGGTCACGGTGATGACCTCGTCGCCCAACCCCGGGAGGACGCTGCGCGAGCACCGGCGGTCGCTGTACAGCCTGATGGAGGACGAGATCGTGCCGGCCGTCGCCGCCCACCGCCGGTCCGCGGCGGCTCCCGGCCGTGCCGGGTAGCGAATCGGTGGCGGATTGAAAACAGTTGGCCGGCTGACTGAGGAGGTCGATGATGGAACGATGCATGCGTGGCGTGCTGTACGCCGCAGTCGCGGTGCTCGTCCTCGGGGGCGTCGCGCCGCTCGCGTCGGGGCAGACCGGGGCCGGCGCCCAAGGCGGTGAATGGCGCCACTACGGCGGCGACGAGGCGAACACGCGCTACTCGCCGCTCGACCAGATCGACGGGGACAACTTCGAGGAGCTCGAGCTGGTGTGGCGGCTGAAGACCGACAACTTCGGCCCCGAGCCCGAGTACAACTTCCAGTCCACGCCGCTGATGGTCGGCGGGGTCATCTACACCACCGCGGGCACCCGCCGCGCGGTGGTCGCGGCCGACGCGGCGACCGGCGAGTACCTGTGGATGCACCGCCTCGACGAGGGCGAGCGGGCCGAGGTGGCGCCGCGCCGCCGGTCGGGCCGCGGGCTGGCCTACCGGGACGACGGCGGCGACGGGCAGATCATCTACGTGACGCCCGGCTATCGCATGGTCGCGCTGAACGCGAAGACCGGGCAGCGCATCGCGGGCTTCGGCGACGACGGCATCGTCGACCTGATGCAGAACATGGACCAGGAGATCGACCCCCTCGGCGGCTCCATCGGCCTGCACTCCACCCCGCTCGTGGCCGGCGACACCATCGTCATCGGGGCCGCCCACGTGCCCGGCAGCGCCCCCGTGTCGATGCGCAACACCAAGGGCTACGTTCGCGGCTTCGACGGCGACACCGGCGAGCGGAAGTGGATCTTCCACACCCTGCCCGGGGCCGACGAGTTCGGGAACGACACGTGGCTGAACGACTCGTGGCGCTACACCGGCAACACCGGGGTGTGGGGGCAGACCAGCGTCGACCTCGAGCTGGGCATCGTGTACCTGGCGACGGAGATGCCCACCAACGACTACTACGGGGGGCACCGGCACGGCGACAACCTGTTCTCGGACAGCATCGTCGCGGTCGACCTGGAGACGGGCGACCGGCTGTGGCACTTCCAGGCCATCCACCACGACGTGTGGGACTGGGACTTCCCGTGCGCTCCGATTCTCGCCGACGTGGTCATCGACGGGGTCGAGCGGAAGATCGTGGCCCAGCCGAGCAAGCAGGCGTGGCTCTACATGCTCGACCGGGAGACGGGCGAGCCGATCTGGCCGATCGAGGAGCGGCCGATGGAGCAGTCCGACGTGCCGGGCGAGCTGCTCGCCGCGACCCAGCCGTTCCCCACGCACCCCGCCCCCTACGACCGGCAGGGCGTGGGGGTGGAGGACCTCATCGACTTCACGCCCGAACTGCACGCCGAGGCCCTCGCGCGGGTCGCCAACTTCCGGATGGGGCCGATCTTCACGCCGCCGGTGGTCGCCGACCCCGACGGGCCGTACGGGACGCTCATGCTGCCGTCGGCCGGCGGCGGTACCAACTGGCCGGGCGGGTCCCTCGACCCCGAGACCGACATCTTCTACGGGTACTCCTTCACGACCGTCACCTCGCTCGGGCTCGTGAACGACCCGGAGCGGTCGGACATGGACTTCATCCGCGGCAACCCGGCCGGGGTGCGGCCGGCTGACCGGGCCTTGACCATCCGCGGCCTGCCCCTCATCAAGCCGCCGTGGGGCCGCATCACCGCCATCGACCTCAAGACCGGCGACCACCTCTGGCAGATACCGCACGGCGAGACGCCCGACAACGTGCGCAACCATCCGGATCTGCAGGGCTTGGAGATTCCGCGCACCGGCCGCGTCGGCCGCGTTGGCACGCTCATCACGAAGACGCTGGTGATCGCGGGCGAGCCGGGGACGTTCACCACGCCGTCGGGCGAGGTCGGGGCGATGCTGCGGGCCTACGACAAGATGACCGGCGAGGAGGTCGGCGAGGTGCTGATGCCGGCCGGGGTGTCGGGGTCGCCGATGACCTACATGCACGACGGCGCGCAGTACATCGTGGTCGCGGTCAGCGGCGGCGGCCAGGCCGGCGAGCTGCTCGCGTACCGGCTGCTGGACTGACCGACGCGGGGACGTTCGATGGGGTGAGTCCGCGGTGAGGCCGGAAGGCCTGGCCGCGGGCTTTCGACGTCTCCGGCAGCAGGGGTGAAGGGCCCGACCTGAGGTTCGCCTACCGCTGTTACGCGATCGACGTCCCGCCGTCCACCGGGATGACCGCGCCGGTGGTGTAGGCGCCGGCCCGCGACGCCAGGTAGATGGCGACGCCGGCCATGTCCT
The DNA here is from genome assembly GCA_965207615.1 of Vicinamibacterales bacterium. GTDB lineage: Bacteria > Acidobacteriota > Vicinamibacteria > Vicinamibacterales > UBA8438 > JAJEEA01. The sequence goes on along the minus strand of CBDBMZ010000003.1, from coordinate 2,091,728 downwards.
CGGGGCGGCCGATGCGGCTCAGGGGGCAGCGGCGCACGATCTCGTCCCCGAACGTCTCCAGCGTCGCCTCGGTCATCCGGCTGGGGAAGAACCCCGGCGCCACCGCGTTGACGGTGACGTGGCCGGGGGCCAGCTCGAGGGCCAGCGACCGCGTCAGGTGGTGGACCGCGGCCTTGCTCGCCGAGTAGGGGAAGGTGCCGTTCTCGAGAATGGTCGGGGCCCTGAGCCCGTCCATCGAGCCGATGTTGATGACCCGGGCCGGATCGTCGGGGGTGGCCGCGGCGGCCAGCAGCGGCGTCAGGTCGCGGGTCAGGAAGAACAGCGCGGTCACGTTCAGCTCGAGCACCTTCCGGAACCCCGACTCGGGGAACGCGTCGTAGGGCGCGCCCCACGCAGCGCCGGCGTTGTTCACCAGGATGTCGAGCCGGGAGGTGCGCTCGCCGAGGGCCTGGACCAGCCGGCGGCGATCCGCGTCGTCGGCGACGTTCGCGGGCAGGGCGTGGCAGGACCCCGTCGCCGACAGCTCCGCCGCGGTCCGCTCGCAGGCGTCCGCCTTCCGCGACGAGATCCAGACGGTCGCGCCGGCCTGCAGGAAGCCCTCGGCGATCATCCGGCCGATGCCGCGCGAGCCGCCGGTGACCAGCGCCGTCTTGCCGCCGAGATCGAACAGTGTCGCCGCGTCGATCGTGGTCGTTGCGTCAGTCAAGGGCGACGCTCACTGAAGAAACAGGCTGGAAGCCTGTATCGCAAGGAGCGTCGCGCCAGCGGGGACTCCGCCAGGCCGTGCCGACTCATTGCTCCGCCAGGGGCAGGAACAGCGAGATCCGGTCCTCGGTACCCACCGCCCGCGAGATGTGCCCCTGGCCGGTCGTGTCCTCCGCCAGGAGGATGTGCCCCGGGTGCAGGCGTACCACGGTCCCGTCGCCCATGACCACCTCGCTCTCCCCGCTCAGGGTGACGACGAACTGCCGGCGCGGCGCGGTGTGCCAGTCGATGAAGTAGTCGGGCGACGTCCGCCGGAACTGGACGCTCGTGACGTCGACGGGCTCCGACAGCTCGGTCGCGCCGCGCCGCGTCCCCAGCGGCACGTCGTACTCCTCGGCGTGGGTCTTGCCGTCCTCCCCGGTGTAGATGCGGGTCACCTTGATCGGCGTCCGCTCCTGGGCGGCGGCATGGCTCTCGCCGGTCCAGTGCACGGCCACGAGGGCCAGGGTCGGCACCCAGCCGAGCGCCGCGGTCACGAGGGCGATTCTGCGGAATGATGGCATGGTTTCTGCTCGTTGCGGCGTCGTCGCCGCTCACGGCGGCGGTGTCGCCGCGATTCGGACGCTGGGACGAGCACCCTGTATATCACGTTCCACGAGCGCGTCCGCGCCCCGCCGGGGGGCGCGCGCCCCGGCCGCCGGGTATTTCGGTCGCGGGTGTGGTAGCTTCCGCCAATGCCTGCGACCCCCATCCTCGAACGCCTCGGGCTGCACCGCCCGGAGCTGCGCGCCTGGGCGATGTACGACTGGGCCAACTCCGCGTTCATGGTCACCATCGTGACCGCGGTCTTCCCCATCTACTTCTCGTCGGTCGCGGCCGCCGACCTCGAGCCGGCGACGGCCAGCTTCCGGTTCGCGGTCACGACGACGGTGGCGCTGACGTTCGTGGCGGTGCTGGCGCCGGTGCTGGGCGCGCTGGCCGACTTCGCGGGCATCAAGAAGAAGATGCTGGGGGCCTGCGTCGGGCTCGGGGTGGTCGCCACCGCCTGCATGTACTTCATCCAGCAGGGCGACTGGGTGCTGGCCGCGCTGCTGTTCGCGTTCGCCAACATCGGGGTGACGTCGAGCCTGGTGTTCGCCGACTCGCTGCTGCCGCACATCTGCCGCCCCGGCGAGCTCGACCGGGTGTCGACGGCGGGCTACGCCCTGGGCTACCTGGGCGGCGGCCTTCTTCTCGTCGTCAACCTCGCCTGGATCCAGGCCCCCGAGGCCTTCGGGCTCAGCGGCGCGGCCCTCGCGAGCCGGCTGTCGTTCGTGAGCGTGGCGGTCTGGTGGCTGGGGTTCTCCATTCCCCTGTTCCGGAAGGTGCCCGAGCCGGCCCGGACCCTCGAGGCCGACGAGCAGGCGGGGGAGAGCCCCATCCGGGCATCGTTCGTGAGACTCGGCGAGACGCTGCGCGAGCTGCGCGGGTACCGGCAGGCGTTCGTGATGCTGCTGGCGTTCCTCGTCTACAACGACGGCATCGGCACCATCATCCGCATGGCGACCACCTTCGGCACCGAGATCGGCCTCGAGCAGGGCGATCTGATCACCGCGGTGGTGCTGGTGCAGTTCGTCGGGGTGCCGTTCGCCTTCATCTTCGGGCAGCTCGCCGCCCGCATCGGGGCCAAGCACGCCATCTTCCTGTCGCTCGTGGTCTACACCGTCATCAGCGTCCTCGCCTACGGCATGACCACGGCGACGGGGTTCTACGCCCTCGCCCTGCTCGTGGGGATGGTGCAGGGCGGGAGCCAGGCCCTCAGCCGGTCGCTGTTCGCGAGCATGGTGCCCCGCCACAAGTCGGCGGAGTTCTTCGGCTTCTTCGGGGTGTTCGAGAAGTTCGCGGGCATCGTCGGCCCCGGCGTGTTCGCGCTCATGATCGCCCTGACCGGGTCCAGCCGGGGCGCGATCCTCTCGCTCATCACGTTCTTCGTGGTCGGTGGCCTCCTGCTTTCGCGGGTCGACGTGGAGGAGGGGCAGGCGGCGGCGCGCCGGGCCGAGGCGGACCTCCGGGCGGCCGGCTAGTCGAGGGGCGGTCACGCGGTTTCGGCGGGGCCCGGCTTCACGCCTTCCTCGACGAACACCTCGCGGGCGAGCCGGAACGCTTCGACCCCGGCCGGGATGCCGCAGTACACCGCCACCTGCAGCAGCGTGTCCCGGATCTCCTCCACCGTGCAGCCGTTGCGCAGCGCGCCCCGGACGTGAGTCCGGAACTCCCCGCTCCGGTTGAGGGCGGCGATCATCCCGAGGTTGATCAGGCTGCGCTGGCGGTCGTCGAGCGTCGACCTGGTCCAGACCCGGCCCCAGCAGTATTCCGTGACGAGCTGCTGGAACTCGGCGTTGAACGCGTCGAGCCCGTCGAGGGCCCGGTCGACGTACTCGTCGCCGAGCACCCGCCGCCGGGCCTTCAGTCCGCCTTCGTCGAGTGGTGTGGTCATCAGGGGCCTCGTGTGGGGACCGCGAATCGGGCGCGAGTGTACCATTCGGGTCCACCCGCCCGCCGGCGGCCCGAACCGAGGATACCGGATGGACTTCACGTTGACGGAAGAGCAGCAGGCCCTGCAGGCGGCGGCGCGCGACTTCGCCCGCGGCGAGATGGAGTCGGTGGCGGAGGAGACCGAGCGCGAGGCGGCGCCGCTGCCGCGGAGCTGGGTGAAGCGCTACGCCGAGATGGGGTTCCTCGGGGTGAACGTCCCGTCCGAGCACGGCGGCCTCGGCCTCGGGAACGTCGAGGCGTTCCTCGTCCTCGAGGAATTCGCCAAGGTCTCCTCCGCGGTGGCGTTCCCCATCTTCGAGTCGGTGGCCGGCCCCGTGCGGGCCGTCGAGCACTTCGGCGGCGACGCCCTGAAGCGCCGGGTGATTCCCGCCGTGTGCCGCGGCGAGCTGATCGTGGCGGTGGCGATGTCCGAGCCCGACGCGGGGACCGCCCTCACCGACCTGCGCACGCGGGCCGAGGTGCGGGGGGACCGCGTCGTCGTCAACGGCGCCAAGCGCTGGTGCTCGGGCGGCGGGCACTCGGACGCCTACCTCGTCTACTGCCGAATGTCGGAGGCGCCGGGGGCCAGGGGCATCGGGGCGGTCTACGTCGAGAAGGGGACGCCGGGCCTGACGTTCGGCGAGCAGGAGCGGCTGATGGGATTCCGCGGCATCCCCGAGTCGGATCTCTACTTCGACGACGTGTCGGTGCCGCTCGATCAGCTCGTGGTGCCGGCCGGCGGCTTCCCGAAGCTGATGCGGGCGTTCGACCTCGAACGCTGCGGGAACGCCACGATGGCCCTCGGGCAGGCGTCCGGGGCTCTGGAGGACGCGCTCGCCTGGGTGCAGGAGCGCCGGCAGTTCGGCAAGCCCATCGTCGAGTTCCAGGCGGTGCAGCTCAAGTTGGCGGAGATGGCGATGCGGGTCGAGGCGGCGCGGCTGCTGATTCAGCGCGCGGCGCGGAACGCCGACGGCGGGCTGCCGTCGATACTCGACTCCAGCATCGCCAAGTGCTTCGCCAACGAGGCGGCGCGCGAGGTCACCGGGGCGGCGGTGCAGCTCATGGGTGGCTACGGCTATTCGCGCGAGTACCCGATGGAGCGGCGCATGCGCGACGCCTGGGGGTGGGGCATCGCCGGCGGCACCATCGACATCCAGAAGGTGAACATCGCCTCGGCGCTCGTCGGCCGGCGGTTCGACCAGCGGCGCTGACTGCGGCCGGCGGTAGCCGGAAGGCGAACATCGCCTCGGCCCTCGCGGCGCTGACCGCGGCCGGCAGTATCCGGAAGGTCGACATCGCCTCGGCCCTCGTGGACCGGCGGTTCGACCAGCGGCGCTGACCGCGGCCGGCGGTAGCCGGAAGGCGAACACATCGCCTCGGCCCTCGTGGACCGGCGGTTCGACCAGCGGCGCTGACCGCGGCCGGCAGTCTGCGCCGTAGAACCGCGCGGGCGGCTGGCGGGCCGGTTGGGCGCCCTGCGGAAGCGGCCGCGACCCTGCGGTCGCGTCGGGAGGTTCGCCGGCGCGAAGTTCTTGCGGCGACGATGGGCGGGCGGGGCGGATTTGACGCTCCCTGGCCCGTTTGGCAGACTCTCTGGGCCCCGGCCGCCGGTCGCGGGCGTCGAGGCGGGGAGAAGAGGGCGGCATGGGATATCGGGAGCTGTTCGACCTGCGGGGGCGGGTCGCCCTGGTGACGGGGTCGTCCAAGGGCATCGGCCGGGCCATCGCGGAGGCGCTGTCCGAGGCGGGGGCGCGGGTCGTGGTCTCGAGCCGCCGGCTGGAGAGCTGCGGTCCGGTGGCCGACGCCATCAACGCGGCCGGCGGCGAGGCGGCGGCCGTCCCGTGCCACATGTCCCACCTCGACCAGGTGCGGGGGCTGGCCGAGGCCGCGCTCGCGCGCTGGGGCCGCATCGACGTCCTGGTCTGCAACGCCGCCGTCAACCCTCACTTCGGCCCGATGGCCGACGTGACCGAGTCGGCCTACGACAAGATCCTGGCCACCAACGTCAAGCACAACCTCTGGCTCTGCAACCTCGTGCTGCCGCAGATGGCCGAGCGCGGCGACGGCTCGGTGATCATCGTGTCGAGCATCGGGGGCCTCAAGGGGCACGACACCCTCGGCATCTACGCCATCTCGAAGGCGGCCGACCACCAGCTCGCCCGCAACCTCGCGGTCGAGTGGGGGCGCAGCAACATCCGGGTGAACTGCATCGCCCCGGGACTGGTGCGAACCGACTTCGCCCGCAAGCTCTGGGAAGATCCCGACAGCCTGCGGGGAGCGGTCTCCACCTGTCCCCTCGGCCGCATCGGCGAGCCCGAGGACATCGCCGGGGCGGCGCTTCTGCTGGCTTCCCCGGCCGGCCGCTTCATCACCGGTCAGGTGCTGGTCGTCGACGGCGGCGCGACGATCTCGTACACCCGCTATTCCTGAGCGACAGTCGGCGCCTCCCGCGCGGAGCGAATCGCATGAGCTACCAGACCTTCCTGACCCTGCACCTGATCGCCGTCCTCCTGATGTCCGGCACGACGTTCGCCGCGTTCGCGGCGCCCCATCCCGACAACCGCCATCAAATGCTCATGGCTTCCGGCTCGCTGAGCCTGCTGGTCTTCCTGAGCGGATTCGGGGTCATGGGGGTCATGGGGCTCGGATTCCCCGGCTGGGCCCTCGTCAAGGTCGTCTGCTGGCTCGTACTGTCCGGCCTCGCCGGCATGGCGTTCCGGATGCCCGAGCGGATCCCCATGCTGCGCGCGGCGGCGGCCGCCGCCATCGTCGTCGCCGTGGCCATGGTCGTCTACCGGCCGTTCTGACGCGCGACGACCGGTTTCCGGTCCGGCAGCGGCTCCGCCCGGTAAAGCGCGGCGGTGTTGCGGGCCGCCGACCACAGCAGGACGGCCGTCATCGCGCCGATCGCGGCCGTCCCGCCGACGTCGAAGAGGCGATAGGGCTGGCCCATCAGGACCACCGTCGGCTTGGCGAGCAGCGCGAGGGTGCCGGCGGCGAGGAGGATGCGCAGCTCGGTCGGTCCGAAACGCCACGTCGAGAGCCTGAACACGCCGCACGCGTGGGTGGCGAGGTAGACCTCGGCCGAAACCAGAAGGTAGGCCACGAGCAGCCCGAGTGCGACGAGGGGGCTCATGTAGCCCGACAGGCCGAGGCCCCCGAGGAGGGCGCACGCCCCGATCAGGTCGACGACGTGGTCCACGTAGTAGCCGTAGCGCGGCCGCTGCTGGTTCCGGACCCGGGCCAGGGTCCCGTCGAGGCTGTCGCCGAACCAGTTGACGGCGAGGCCGGCGACGACGAGCAACAACCCCGCCGGGTTCAGGCTCGCCATCCAGTAGGCCAGCCCCGAACCGAGCATCGCGACGAGGGCGAGGGCGGTCAGCTGATCGGACGTGACCCATCCCGGCAGCCGCCTCGCGAGCCACAGGAGGACGCGCCGCTCGCACGCGGCGAGAAGGCCTCGGTTTTCTCGGACGTGGGTGCCAACGCTTTCGGACATCGTCACACTCCCTTCATCGGGGAATGCGACATCCGCCCGCGGGCGGGCTCACGGCGGCGGAGACCGAAGCCGGTGATTCCGGTGATGGTGCGGAAGGGGGGACTTGAACCCCCATGGGACTAGGTCCCACAGGCTCCTGAGGCCTGCGCGTCTGCCAATTCCGCCACTTCCGCAGTTGGGGGGAACCGCCTCGCAGAATCCCAGTATACCGAAGACACCCAAGCCGGCGCCAGCCGGGGGGGCCTCCGCCGCCATCGTCACGTATACTCGTGTCGATCGCCGGCCGGTGCCCGCCGGCGACGAAGCACGCTCGGAAGGTGCGTCGCCGGTTCGCGCCGCGGGTCGTCGCGCGGCCGCGCATGAAGGAGGTCAGACGTGGGGGTCAGCCGCGGCGTCCGGTTCATCGTGGTCTTTCTTTCGCTGGCGGTCATCGTGTCGATGGCCGGCATCGCCGTCCTCTACCTCATGGTGTCGGGAGCCCCGTCGGTGACCTCCGACTCGGTGCTGGTGCTGCGGGTCCCGGCGGGACTGACCGAGTACCGCCAGAACGCGTTGCTGACGCCGCTCGTCGGCGCGGGGGGGGCGACGGTGCGTTCGGTGGTCGACAGCCTTCGCAAGGCGAAGGTGGACGACCGCATCAGCGGGGTCATCCTGAAGCCGCAGCTCGGACCCCGGGTCCTGTGGGGGAAGCTGCAGGAGATCCGGGACGCCGTCGTCGACTACCGGGAGTCCGGCAAGCCGATCGCGGCGTTCCTCGAGTACGGAGGGGCGGAGGACTACTACCTCGCGTCGGCGGCCGACAAGGTCTACCTGATGCCGGGCAGCCCCCTGGAAATCATGGGCCGCGCGCAGTACGAGGTGTTCTTCCGGAACGCCCTGGACAAGGCGGGGGCCTACCCCGACGTGCTCGCGGCCGGCGACTACAAGACCGCCGCCAACCAGTACACCGAGACCACCATGACCCCGGCCCATCGCGAGATGGCCGAGTCGCTCAACCGGGACCTCTACGAGCAGATGATCGAGGGCATCGCGGAGTCGCGGGGCCTCACGGGCGACGAGGTGCGCGGGCTCGTCGACGAGGGTCCGTTCCTGCCGGAGGACGCGCTCGCCGCGGGGCTGGTCGACGGGCTCGTCTATGCCGACGAGGTGAAGCGCCGAGAACCCTTCGACGCGGCCGACAGCCAGGAGATCGCGGACAGCGACTACCGGCAGATCAGCCTGCGGTCGGTGGGGCTGAACCAGGGCGAGCGCATCGCCCTCGTCTACGCCGTCGGGGCCATCAACTCGGGCTCCAGCACGTTCGACGTTCTGAACGGAGAGGTGCTCGGCTCCGACACCCTGACGAGCGCCATTCGCAGCGCTCGGGAGGATGACTCGGTTCGCGCCATCGTGCTGCGCATCGACAGCCCCGGCGGATCGGCCATCGCCTCCGACGTCATCTGGCGCGAGGTAGGCCTGGTCCGAGAGAGCGGCAAGCCGATCGTGGCCTCGATGTCCGACCTGGGGGCCTCCGGGGGCTACTACATCGCCATGGGGGCCGACGCCGTCGTCGCGCAGCCGGCCACGCTGACCGGCTCCATCGGCGTCGTGTTCGGCAAGTTCACCACGGGGGGCACCTACGAGAAGCTCGGCGTCGGGATCGAGCCGGTGAGCGAGGGTCGGTTCGCCGAGATCTACTCGCCGGTGACCCGGTTCTCGGACGCGGAGCGGGCCAAGGTGCAGGAGCACGTGGACGCCATCTACGAGCAGTTCGTCACGAAGGCGGCCGAGGGGCGGCAGACGACGCGGGACCGACTCCACGAGGTGGCCCAGGGCCGGGTGTGGACTGGACGACAGGCGCTGGAGCACGGCCTGATCGATGAGGTCGGCGGGCTCGACCGCGCCATCGCGCTGGCCAAGGAAAAGGCCGGCATCGACCCCGGCGACGAGGTCGAGCTGGTCATCTACCCGCGCCCGAAGAGCTTCTTCGAGTTGCTCGACGAGGGGTTCCCGATGGCGCGGGCCGCCGCGGCGTGGGCCGGGCTGGCGGCTCCCGAGGCCGCGCTGGTGGGCCGGGCAGCGGCGCCGGCGCGGCTCTTCCGCCCCGGCGAGCCGCTGGCAATCATGCCCGGCGCGTTCGTGCGCTGAGACTGCTCGCCCGCCAATCGTCGCCGAACCCGACCGCGAGGTCGCGCTGCGGCCTCCGCTTGGCGCCCAACCACACCTCCAGCGGTCCGCGCCGTTCCACGGCGCGGACCACTACGCGGTCGCCAGGGCGAAGGCCCCCATGTCGATGCTGATCGGGATGCGGGCCTTGGCGTTCTCCATGTACGCGCCGTAGAACTGGTTCTGCCGCTCCAGGATCATCTCGCTACGCAACCGTTCGCGGTTGGCCTGCAGATCGGCCGGATCGGCGTCCTCGCGCTCGTGGACGTGGAGGACCACGGCGGAATTGCCGGTCAGGACCGGTTCGCTGGTCTCGCCAGGAATCAGCGAGAAGGCGACCGCCTCCACCTGGGCGTTGACGCCGACCCCCGGGACCGCGGCGCCGCGAGCGATCAGGCCGCTCTCGTTCACGTCCAGCTCCTCGGCCTCGGCCGCGGCGCCGAAGTCGTCGGCGTCCTGCAGGATCGCGGCCGCGGCGTCGGCGCGCTCCTGGGCGAGGACGAACGCCTTGCGGCGGATCACGTCGTCCCGGACCCGCGCCTCGACTTCCTCGAGGGGCGGGACGTAGGGCGCCTGGATGCCGGTGACGGTCACGAAGGCCGGGCCCGTCGGGGTCGGGATGGGACCCACCGCTTCGCCCTCGGCGAGCTGAAAGGCCTGCGTGGTCACGTCGGACGAGAAGCCCAGTCCGAGAATCGGCTCGCCGAGGGCGGCGAATCCGCTCTCCTGCACCTCCAGGCCGCGGCGCGCCGCCGCCGCCTCGAGGTCGGCGGCCTCGTTGATTTCCAGCGACATCGCTTCGGACAGCGCGCTGGCGCGCGCATCGGCGCTCTCCTGCTGGAGCAGGTCGACGATGGCGTCCCGCACCTCGTCCAGGGTCTGGGTCGCGCCGCCGGTCTTCTCGGTCGCCTTGATGACGTGGACGCCGAACATGCTCGTGACCGGATCGCTGACCTCGTCCTGCTCGAGGGCAAACGCGGCGCCTTCGAACTCGGGCACCATCTGGCCGCGGGTGATCCGTCCGAGGTCGCCGCCCGCCTCGCGGGTGCCCTCGTCCTCCGAGTACCGACGGGCCAGCTCCGCGAAGTCGGCGCCGTTCCGGGCCTCGGCCGCGATCGACTCCGCCTGCGCCTGAACATCGGCCAGCTCCTGGTCCTGCGTCCGGAGCAGGATGTGGCTGACGCGCAGGTCGACCTCCTCGGTGTAGCGATCGAGGTTGTTGTCGTAGTACGCCTGGACGTCGACGTCGCTCGGGGTGAACGAGGCCTTCAGGGCGGGCACGTCGATGAGCACGAAGCGCAGCCGGCGCTTCTCGGGCACCAGGTAGTCGTTGGCGTTCTGATCGAACAGCGCGGCCACGTCCTCGTCCGTCGCGTCCAGCCCCTCGCGGAAGTCGTCGGCCCGGAACGAGATCGCGCTCAGGCGGACGCGCTCGTTGCGGCGGACGTGCTCGCGCTCGACGTCGTCGTCGCTGACCGTGATCCAGTCGGTGAGCGCCGCCTGCAGCCGCTGGAGCATCAACGACCGCCGCACGTTCTCCTCGAACTCGGCCGGCGCCATCGGCGGCTGCTGCATCCGCAGCATCTGGAGATAGGCGGCCTCGCCGATGAACTCGCCGTCCTGCTGGAAGGCGGGGAGCGACACGATGGCCTCGCGCACCTCGGCGTCGCTGACCGTCACGCCGAGGCGTGCGGCTTCCTGCAGCGCCGCGTACTCGTCTATCACCTGTTGCAGCAACTGCCGGTCGATGCCCATGGAGCGCAGGAGGTCGGCGGTGATCTCGCCGCCCGACTGGACCTGGTAGCTCTGGAGCTGGCGCCGGAAGAGCGTCTGGAACTCGCCGACGGTGATCTCCTGGTCCCCGACCTGGACCAGCACGTCGGTCAGCGTGCCGGGGGTTTCGGGGGGAGGCTGGATCAGGGGGAACCCGAGGACCAGCAGGGCGAAACCGGCGAGGGCGAGGGTCCACTTCAGCCACGCCTTGTGGCGTCGCATGCGATCCAGCATCGTCATCTTGTGCTCGACTCCTGGTACTGCTGCACGCTTCGGTCGCGAGCTGCGGAGCTTCCCGCCGGCCGGCGCTCGATGGCGGGCTCCGGCCCCTGCCGGTTCGCCGGCGCGCGGATCGCTACATTCTATGACACGACGCAGGACGTAACGCGAGCGACACGCCCGGAGGGGCGGTTCGCCGCGTCTCCGGCCACTACCGGTTGGGTCGGATCGCGCAGGGCCACTACCTGTTGGGTAGGGCGGCGCAAACAACCGCCGGATATGCTATAGTCTGCTGGACCCGGCGGGCATGCCTGGAGGTGTTTCCGACTGTCGGGGGGAATCCATGTTGCCTGGCTGGAGGGGCGTTGCCGCTTCGGATGGTTCCTCTGATGATCGGCGGGATCGGCAACCGGCCCCCGCACGGCTCCGGAAGGTGTCCCGTCCGTCGTCTCCAACGGCACTTTCGTCCGGGGCGCCGCCGGCTAGGCCCGGATTCTCCTCGGTTTCTTCGGAGCTCCGCCGGAGGCTCGTCTTCGGCGGGGGGAGGTGGAGCCCCACCGCCGGGCTCGTCGACATCGTTCGGTGCCGTCCGCCGTCTCGCTCTGCAGGAGCCGGTGGGGCGTGAGATGGTCGCAGCCGTCCGGTGGCGTAGTGCGGCGTATTCTCACGACCTGCCGGTATCGGCGTCTCGGGTCGCCGAAACCACTCGGGCCGTGAAGTCGAACGGTTCGACCGTGGGCCGCCGCCGCCGTTCGCCCTGGATGCCGGAGGAGTGTCCCTCTTGAGTGTCAGCTCCCTTTTTTCGCTGTTCTCCAGTGACCTCGCTATCGATCTCGGTACCGCCAACACGTGCGTCTATGCGCGAGGCAAGGGGATCGTCCTGAACGAACCGTCGATCGTGGCCATCAACAAGGTCACGGGGCGCACCGAGGCGGTGGGGCGCGAGGCGAAGGAGATGCTCGGGCGCACCCCCGGCAACATCGTCGCCATCCGGCCGATGCGGGACGGGGTCATCGCCGACTTCGAGATCGCCGAGAAGATGCTGACCTACTTCATCAAGCGGGCGCACAACCGGACGGTCTGGGTGCGGCCCCGGATCGTTATCGGCGTGCCGTCCGAGATCACCCAGGTCGAGAAGCGGGCCGTCAAGGACAGCGCCTACCGCGCCAAGGCGAGTGAGGTGCATCTCGTTGAGGAGGCGATGGCGGCGGCCATCGGGGCGGGCATGCCGGTCACGGAGCCGGCGGCCAACATGATCGTCGACATCGGCGGCGGCACCACCGACATCGCGGTGATATCGCTCGCCGGCATCGTCTACAGCAAGGCGGTCCGCGTCGCCGGCAACGAGATGGACGAGGCGATCATCCAGTACATCAAGAAGACCTACAACCTGCTCATCGGGGAGCGTACGTCCGAGACCATCAAGATGCGGATGGGGTCCGCGTGCGGGCTCGACGGCCGCATCACGATGGAGATCAAGGGGCGCCACCTCGTCGAGGGCGTGCCCAAGACGATTACAATTACCGACGAGGAGATACGCGAGGCGCTGGCGGACACCGTTCGCGTGATCGTCGATGCGGTCCGGGTCGCGCTCGAGCGGACGCCGCCCGAGCTGTCCGCGGACATCGTCGACCGGGGGATCGTGTTGACGGGCGGCGGATCGCTGTTGAAGAACCTGGACAAACGGCTGCGCGAGGAAACCGGCCTTCCCTTGGCCCTGGCCGAGGATCCGCTGGCGTCGGTCGTGCTGGGCGCGGGCCGGATGCTGTCGGACTTCGGGCTGCTGCGAAAGATCTCCATTGATTGACCTGACCCGTCGCACCGGCGCCTCCCTGCTGGTGGCGGTGGTCGGCCACCTCCTGCTGCTGTCGACCCAGGCCAACACCGCAGCCGGCGTGCCGGTTCTGCAGACCGTTGCGTTCGGCGTGTTCTCGGAGGTGCAACGCGCGGTGACGGGGACGGTGGGGACGGTCGGCGGGCTGTGGAGCGGATACGTCGAGCTGCAGGCGGTCAAGGCCGAGAACGAGTCCCTGCGCCGGGAGCTCGACGCGGTCAGGCTGCAGTGGCAGATGGACCGGGCCGGCGCGCAAAGGGTCCGCGGCCTGGAGGCTCTGCTCGGGTTGCGGGACACCGCCGATCTGGCCACCGTCGGCGCTCGGATCATCGGCGGCGACGCCACGCCCTACTTCCGGACGGTGACCATCGACCGGGGGCGTCGTGACGGCGTCCGCCCCGACGCGCCGGTCGTGTCCGCGGCCGGGGTGGTGGGGCGCGTCGTCGACGAGCCCGGGCCCCGGGCGGCGCGCGTCCAGCTCTTGATCGACCGGAACGCGGCGGCCGGAGCGCTCGTCGAGAGGAGCCGGGTGGCCGGGCTGGTGATGGGCGATGCGGACGATCGGCTGCTGCGAATGGAGTACGTGTCGAACCTCGAGGACGTCGAGGTGGGAGATACCGTCGTGACGTCCGGAAGCGACGGCATCTATCCCAAGGGATTCGTCATCGGGGACGTCACCCTCGTGTTGCGGGGCCCCGGTCTGTATCGCACCATCCATGTGCGTCCACGTATCAGGTTCGGCGACCTCGACGAGGTGTTGGTCATCCTGCCCGAATCGCCGCCTCCGGCACTTCTGGCGGCGGCGGGCGGTGGTGGATGAGGGTCGCGTGGATCGCTTTCGCTCTCGCCGCGGCGCTGGCGGTACAGACGACGCTGGTGGAGATGGTCGCGGGCACCGGGGCGCCTCTCGACCTGGTGCTCATGGTAGTCATGGTCGTGGCCATCGTGAACGGACCCCGGGCCGGCTTGTGGACCGGCACCATCGGCGGGCTGCTTCAGGACGCGCTGTCGGGCGGCGTCATCGGGATGGGCGGCCTGGCGAAGACGGTGGTGGGCTACCTCGGCGGTCAGTTCGCCGCCCAGTTCATGGTGACGCGCCTGTGGCACAAGGCACTGGTTTTCGTCGGGGGCTCGCTGCTCCACGCCGCCCTGTTCGTCGGCGGCTACAGCCTGTTGTTCGATGACCGCGTGGTCGTCACCCAGCGCGATCTGCTGATGCAGGCGGCCGCCAACACCGTCGTCGGTCTGGTGGTGGCGGTGGGGCTGCAGACGATTCCGGACGAGGCCGAACGGCAGCGCCTTCGCGGGCGTTGGCCGGGCGGTCGCCACGCCGAGTGAGAAGCGTCTGCCACGCCGGGTAGAAGTCGAGCAGAGATTGAGTCCGAGCCGATGAGCAGCATGTCCAGCCGGTTCGCACCGGGCGCCCTCGAGCGGCCGAGGGACAGCCTCGCCGTTCTGCTGGCGATGTGGCGGTGGGGCATCGTCCTCGTGTTCGCCGGTCTCGCGGCCGGATTCTGGTGGCTGCAGGTCGTCCAGTACGACAAGTATCGCCAGCACGCGGAGGACAATCACCAGCGCACGCTGGTCCTCAGCGCGCCGCGCGGCGCGGTGCTGGACCGCGACGGCCGCGTGCTGGCCGAGAACCGCAACTCGCTCAACATCACGTTGTCCCGCGAGCAGGCCGAGGACCTCAAGGGCACCGTGGCCCTTCTCGCCGATCTGTCCGGCGTGCCGTTGTCGGAGCTCCGGGCCGTCGTGGAACGGCACCGCCGGGACCCGCCCTTCCGGCCGGTGGTCCTGATTCGCGACGCCGCGTTCGACCAGGTTGCGGCGGTCGCCGCGCATGCCCGGGAGCTTCCGGGAATCTACGTTCAGGAGCTTCCCGTCCGGTTCTATCCGGCCGGCGAGGTGGCCGCGCACATCCTGGGCTACGTCGGCGAGGTCAGCGAAGCCCAGATGGCGACGCCGGAGTTCGAGGGCGTGCGCCGCGGCGCGATCGTCGGCAAGTCCGGCATCGAACGCACCTACAACCGACTGTTGATGGGCCGCGACGGCGCGCGGCGGGTCGTCGTCGACAACGTCGGCCGCGAGATCCGGGTCCTCGACGAGCGGTTGCCGCTCGAGGGCCGGCAGATCCAGCTCACCCTCGACTACGATCTGCAGGCGGCGGCGGAGGACGCGTTCGAGGATGCCGGGTTCAACGGTTCGGCGGTGTTCCTGGATCCCCGTTCGGGAGAGATCCTCGCCCTCGTCAGCCGACCCGCCTACGACCCGAACGTCTTCGCCCGCGGCATCGACAGCGAGACCTGGGGACGGCTCAACCGCGACCGGCTTCGCCCGTTGAACCACCGCGCGCTGCAGGGGCGGTACTCGCCGGGGTCGACCTTCAAGGTGGCGATGGCGGTCGCGGCGCTGGAGGAAGGGGTGGTGACGCCCGACTTCCGCGTCGCCTGCCCTGGCGGACGGGTCGTGCACGGGCGGTACTTCCGGTGCCACTCGACGCACGGCTCGGTCGACATGCGCGAGGCGCTCGAGAAGTCGTGCAACTCCTACTTCTACGCGCTCGGCGAGAAAATGGAGATCGACCAGATCCACAAGTGGGGGACGGCCCTGGGTCTGGGGGAGTTCTCCGGCGTGGATTTGCCGCATGAAGTGCGGGGGCTGATGCCGTCCACCGCCTGGAAGCGGGAGCGGCGCGGCGAGCGGTGGTACCCTGGCGAGACCATCTCCGTGGCCATCGGGCAGGGGGCGGTGTCGGTGACGCCCATTTCGCTGGCGGTGATGATGGCGACCGTCGCCAACGGGGGCACGAGGGTCACCCCCCACCTGCTCAAGGCGGTCAACGAGGGGCAAGGGTTCGAGCGGGTGCGCCGACCCGTGCCCCGTTCGCGGGTGTCCATCAGCCCCACGACGTTGGACGTGGTCACCGAAGGGCTCCGGTTCGTGGTCAATCGGGCCGGGACCGGCCGCCGCGGTCGGATCTACGGGCGCGACGTGATGGGCAAGACCGGCACGGCCCAGGTGATCTCCCTGCAGGGCCGGGCCGCGGCGGCGGGCAGCTCGGAACAGGACTTTCGGGACCACGGGTGGTTCGTCTTCGCGGCTCCCGCCGGAGCCCCCGAGATCGCGGGCGCCGTCTTCGGGGAGCACAACGAGCACGGTTATCTCTCGGCCCCGATCGCGAGGCACGTCCTCGAGACGTACTTCGCCAAGAAGGAAGGGCTGCCGCGGCCGACGGTGCCGGTTCCGCCGTTCGGCAGGAGGGCGTGGGCCGCTCCGGCCGCCGCCGCGGAATCGGCGGCGGACCAGTAGGGCTGTAGATGCTGGAGCAACGACTCTATCGCCACATCGACTGGCTGCTGCTGGGAGCGCTGCTCTTCCTGGCCGCCATCGGCGTGGCGATGATCTACAGCACGACGTACGATCCGACGACGGGCGGTGCGAGCCCCCTCGTCTCGATCCAGTTGTGGGCGCTCGCCCTCGGCTTCCTGGCCCTCGTCGTCACCCTCTCGATCGACTACCGGTGGTTCGCGGATCTGTCGCCCCTCATCTTCATGGGCCTGGTCGGCCTCGTCGCCTACGCCCTCCTGTTCGGGACCGCCGGCGGCGGCGCCCGGCGCTGGATCGATCTGGGGCTCTTCAACCTCCAGCCCTCGGAGTTCGCCCGCATGGCGGTGGCCCTGGGGCTGGCGACGCTGTTCACGCGCCATCGATGGAGGGGGCGTTCTCCCTTCGGCTGGGTGATGGCCATGCTCATCGTCGGAATCCCGTTCGTGCTGATCGCGCAGCAGCCCGATCTCGGCACCGCCGTGACCCTGTTGCCGGTCGCACTGGTCATCTTCGTCTTCGCCGGGCTCCCGCTACGGTACGTGGGCCTGCTGATCGTGGTGGGCACCCTGAGCGCGCCGGCGGTGTGGGCCTACGGCCTGGAGGACTATCAGCGGGAGCGCATCCTGAGCTTCCTGGATCCCGAGAAGGATCCCCGCGGGGCGGGGTACCAGCAGCTTCAGGCCAAGATCACGGCGGGATCGGGGGGGGCGACGGGCAAGGGGTTCCTTCGGGGGACCCAGAGCCAGTACAACTTCCTGCCGGTCGCGCACAACGATTTCGTTTTTTCGGTACTCGCGGAAGAACAAGGGTTTCTGGGCGTGGTGGTTGCGCTCGGCTTGTATCTGTTCGTCATCCTGCGCGGGATGGATGCAGCTCGACTGGCCAAGGACCGTCTGGGCATGTATCTCGTCGTCGGGATCATGGCCGGCTTCACGTTTCAGGTGATCTACAACATCGCCATGTCGGCCGGACTGGCGCCGGTGAAGGGGCTCACCCTGCCGCTGATGAGCTACGGCGGCTCCTCGGTGATCGCCACGCTGGCGGCTTTCGGGTTCGTGCTCAACGTGCGAATGCGAAGGTTCACGAACTGAGCGCAGCTCTCCCACCGTCTCGAGACGTTCGGAACCCGCCTTGGACGTGGCCGGGCACGCTGCCCGCCGCACGCGAATCAGGTAGACGCGCCGGTCGAATGCCGCCCGCGGTGGGCGGCCATGCGGCCGGCGGGGACGCCGCCGAGCCCGCCGCTCGCTGCCCGCGGCCGGTCGTTCGTGGACGCCCGCGCGCCCCGGTCGGGGTGCCGGGCATCCGAGCGCCGGTCGGGGCATAGCGGCGTCGCTCCCATCTGGAGTGATAGTGATGAACAAGGAGATGATCATCTCCGCCAGCGGCCACGAGACGATGGCCGCCATTCTCGAGGACGACGAGGTCGTGGAGATCTCCGTCGAGCGCGACAAGTCCCGCAGCATCGCCGGGAACATCTACAAGGGCCGCGTCTCCAAGGTGCTGCCGGGCATGCAGGCCGCCTTCGTCGATCTCGGGCTCGAGCGCGACGGCTTCCTCTACGTCTCCGACGTCATCGATCCCATGGCGTCGCTGGACGGCATCGAGACCGAGGGCGTCGCCGGCGAGCCGCCCGCCCCCCCCGACGGCCAGGGGAGCACCGGGGCCCGCGGGCGCGGGCGCGGGCGCGACCGCAACGCCAGCGACCAGCCGATCGACAAGCTGTTGACCTCTGGCCAGGAGATCATCGTTCAGGTCGTCAAGGAGCCCCTGGGGACGAAAGGCGCGCGCATTACCTCGCACGTCACGATTCCCGGGCGCTTCCTCGTGTTCATGCCGACGGTCGAGCACATCGGCGTGTCGCGCAAGATCGTGTCGCGCGACCAGCGGGGCCGCCTGCGGCGCATCGTTCGCGACTTCCGGGCCGAGCACGAGATGCCCGGCGGGGTGATCATCCGGACCGCCGCCGCGGATCGGCCCGAGGAGGACATCGTCAGCGACCTCACCTACTTCCACGAGCTGTGGTCGGACACCCTCAAGAAGAGCGAGTCCCGCCGGGCGCCCGCCGTCGTCCACCGCGAGGAGAGCCTCGTCGCGAAGCTGCTGCGCGACCTCTTGACCGACGATTTCTCGGCCATTCGCATCGATCACCGGGGCGAGTACCGGAAGGCGGTGAAGCTGGTGCAGCGGATCATGCCGGACCTCGTGTCCCGGGTGCACCACTACGACAAGAACTTCCCGATCTTCGAGGAGTACGGGGTCCAGTCGGAGATCGACAAGGCGCTCCGGAGCAAGGTCTGGCTGAAGTCGGGCGGCTATCTCGTCATCAACCAGACCGAGGCCCTGGTGGCGATCGACGTCAACACCGGGCGCTACGTCGGCAAGCGGACGGGGCGGCTGGAGGACACCATCGTCAAGACCAACCTCGAGGCGGCGAAGGAGATCGTCCGCCAGATCCGCCTCCGCGACCTCGGCGGCATCATCGTCCTCGACTTCATCGACATGGAGGAGCGGAAGAACCGCCAGAAGGTGTACCAGCTCTTCGAGCAGGAGATCCGCCGGGACCGGTCACCGTCCAAGGCGGTGCAGGTTTCCGAGTTCGGGCTCATCATCACCACCCGCAAGCGCGTCAAGCAGAGTCTCGAGCGGCAGTTGACGGAGCCCTGCCCGTACTGCTCCGGGAGCGCCGTGGTCAAGTCCACCTCGACCATCTGCTTCGAGATTCTCGCCGAGCTGCGGAAGGTCAGCGGAGATCTGAACGGCCATCACATCCAGCTCCGAGTCAATCCGGACGTGGCCCGGGCGTTGAAGTCGGAGGAGCGCGGCGTGCTGAAGGAGATCGAGCGCACCCTCGATCGCGAGGTCACGCTGCGCGCCGACGCGATTCTGCATCACGAGCAGTTCGACGTGACGGCCATGTAGCCTGGGGGGAGGCCTCACCGGCGTCCGGGGCGGTTGCCGGCCACCGCCCGGCGGTGAACGGAGTTCCCCGTGGCGGGCGATGGCCCGGCCGCGGTGGGTCACCGGTCCCGGATGCGGGGTTCCGTCCACCGCACGGCGTCGAACCGCTGGATCGTGCCGCGGCCCACGACGATTCCTTCTTCCTGAAGCAGCCGCCGTTTTCGAAGCGGATCGCTGTAGCCCCCGAGACGGCCGCCGGCGCCGACCACGCGATGGCAGGGGACGCTGGGGAGGCGGCAGGTCCGCATGATGGTGCCGACGGCGCGCCAGGCCCGGGGACGGCCGGCGCGGCTCGCCACGTCGCCGTAGGTGGCCACTCGACCCCGGGGGATGCGGCGCACGACCGCGATCACGCGGGCGCGAAAGGAGCCGTCGGGCGGTGTCTTGGAGGCGGTCACCGATCCGCGCCGTTCCACGGTGCAGACTCCTCGCCGTGAGGCCGCGGCGGACGGAGGCTACTCCGTCGGGGTCGTCTTCCAGACCTCGTGGATCAGGCCCGCCTGGATGAGCTTGGTCGCGAAGACGATCTGCCCGGCGTGGGTCGTGAAGTGGAGCACCTGGTTCAGGATCAGCTCGCCGAAGGTGAGGGTCTTGCCGTTCAGCTCCGTCGTCTCGGTGAGCCGCTCGGCGTCGAACGTGGCGAGCGCCCGGTCCGCCTCGGCCATCGTGAAGTCGAGCCGGGCCAGCAGGTCCTCCTTCGGCAGCGGGCCCGGCTCCGCGAACTCGGCGTCACGGTCGCGCCGGTAGCCGTTCCCGCCTACTCCGTGGCCGATGTAGAGGCGCGTCGAGCCGCACAGGTGCAGCACGAGGTTGCCGACGGCGTTCGAGTCCTCGTTGGCGCGCCACCAGATCTGACCTTCGTTCAGGGCCTCGATGCAGGTTCGCACCTGACCCGCCTGGTGAGCCACGAGGCGCTTGCGGGCGGTGTCGAGCAGCAGCCGGTTTCCTGCGTCACTCATCGTCGGAATCCTCGTTCCGGAAGTCGTCGCGGTCTCGGCGAAGGTGCGCGGACTCCTGCCCCGCCAATCGTCGCCGAACGCGACCGCAAGGTCGCGCTGCGGCCTCGGCTGGGCGCCCAACCGACCCGCCAGGAGCCCGCGCCGTCACACGATGCAGACTCCTGGCGTCGGCGGACACCAGGCGCGACGCCGGGTTCGCGCTGCCGGCGTCGGTCCGGCTCAACGATACACCCTCGGAAAGTAGCAGATGCCGGCGACCCCGACATCGTACACGGCGCAGGCCGTCGCATACCAGGGCGGCATCGATTCCGAGGGCAGGATCCCCGCTCCGTGGAGCAGGCCGAGACCGGCGTGAGCCGCGAACGCCAGGGCCAGCAGGGTCAGCGCAGTCCCCGGCTCGCGGGTCACCGCGACGGAAGCGAGCACGAGGAAGCCGACCGCAAGGGCGATGTCCAGTCCGCTGCCGGCGGTCGATTCCTGGGCCAGCGCGAATCCGACGTAGACCCCCGCGTCGAGCGTCAGCATCATCGCCGCGAACTGAGCGAGACGCAGCTCGGCGACGAGGCGGGCCGGGGAACTCGGGTCGGCCCTGACCGCGACGAGAGTCAGCCTGACCAGGATGATGGCGAGGGCGGCCCCCGCGACGAGCAAGGCGCGCGCGGTGTCGGTCATGTCGCTTGCACGGGTTCACGTCCCCGGGGAGGTGGTCGCCGGCGCGCCGTCGGGGTCCGGCGGCGCCGGCGGGAGCCCTGAAATCATGATAACCGCCGGAACGGGCGCGGCTGCGTGCCGCGGCCCCGCCCGGCGGCACAGCCCCGCCGCGGCGCCGGGCTCTTCGGGAGCCGGGCTCTTCGGGACTTGCGGGGAGGGATGTTCCCGATAACGACCCCGACCCGCGTATGATCGGCGGCGCCATGATCCCGGGGCGGCTCGAGAGCCCGGTTCCTTCCGACTGGCGGCCCAGACTCGGTGCGCTCCTCCTCGCGGCCGGGCTCGGCGGGGGCGCGTACTGGCTGCGCGACCTCGTCGATCCCCGGGTGCGCGCCGTCGCCGGCATCGTCGCCTTCCTCGCGGTCGCCGCGGCGTGCTCGGCGCGGCTCGCCGACGTGCGGTGGCGGCTCGTCGCGCGCGGGTTCCTGCTCCAGGTCGGGCTCGCGGTGCTCATCCTGAACGTGGAGATCGCGGGGGTGCGCCCGGGTTACGCCCTCTTCGCGGGCATCGCGGCGGTGGCGACCCGTTTCCTCGAGTTCACCAACGCCGGCTCGCGGTTCGTGTTCGGGGTGCTGGCCGACCCCGGGCAGATGTCCGCGCTCTTCCCCGACGGGTTCGTGCTCGCCTTTGCCTCGCTCCCCATTCTCATCTTCATGTCGGCGGTGTTCACGGTGCTGTATCACCTCGGCGCCCTGCAACTGGCGGTGAAGGCGATGGCCCGGGTGATGACTCGGGTCATGGGCACGAGCGGGGCGGAGAGCCTGTCGGCGGCCGCGAACGTCTTTCTCGGGATCACCGAGGCCCCGCTGATGATCCGGCCGTACATCGCGGGCATGACGCAGTCGGAGCTGCTGGCCCTGATGACGGGCGGGCTCGCGACCATCGCGGGCACGGTCATGGCGATCTACATCGGCCTCGGCGCCGATCCCGTCGGGGTCCTGACCACCAGCGTGATGGCGGCGCCGTGCGGCCTCTACCTGTCGAAGATCCTGCTGCCGGAGACCGGAACGCCGGCCACCGCGGGCACCGTGCGGGTGGTGGTGGAGCGCCGGTACGTCAACGTCATCGACGCGCTCGCGGGCGGCGCCTCGGACGGCATGCGGCTGGCGATGAACGTGGCGGCGATGCTGATCGCGTTTCTCGCGTTCATCGCGATGATCGACTACGCCCTGGGGCTCGTCAGCCCGGGACTGTCCCTGGCCGCGATCTTCGGGTGGCTGTTCGCGCCGGTGGCGGCCCTGCTGGGGGTGGCGTCGGCCGACCTGCCGGCGGTGGCCGACCTGCTCGGCACCAAGCTCGCCACCAACGAGTTTGTGGCCTTCGTCAAGCTCGATACCAGCTACGCCGACACGCTGAGCGACCACACCCGCGTGGTCGCGACGTTCGCCCTGACCGGCTTCGCCAACTTCGGCTCGATCGGGATTCTCCTCGGCGGCATCGGCGGCCTCGCCCCGGAGCGGCGCCCCGATCTGGCGCGCCTGGGTCCGGTGGCGCTGCTGGGCGGGTTTCTGGCAACATTGATCAACGCCGCCATCGCGTCGGTGTTGCTGTAGCCGCGGGGGCGGCGGAGGACCGGGCCGGATGTTGCCGACCATCGGATGGGAAGACGGCGAAGTGGTCATGATCGACCAGCGCAGGCTGCCGGCCCGTGAGGCGTTCGTGCGCTGTCGCACCGCGCGGGAGGTGGCCCGGGCGATCCGGACGATGGTCATCCGCGGGGCGCCGGCGATAGGGGTCGCCGCCGCGATGGGCCTGGTCCTGGAGCTCCACCGCAGCGCCGCGTCGGGGACCGCGCAGCTGGCCGGCGAGTTCTACCGGGCCTGCGACCTCCTGGCCGCCACGCGGCCCACCGCCGTCAACCTGTTCTGGGCCATCGCCCGCATGAAGCGGACGTTCGCCGCCGCGATGCGGGCGGGGCGGTCGGTTGACGAGATCCGCGAGGCGATGGACGCGGAGGCCGCGCGCATCCACGACGAGGACGTGGCGAGCTGCCGGGCGCTGGGGCGCCACGGCGCCGCCGTGGTGCCCGCGGTGGCGCGGGTGTTGACCCACTGCAACGCGGGGGCCCTGGCCACCGGCGGCTACGGCACCGCCCTCGGCGTCGTCCGGGCGGCGGTGGAGGCCGGCAAGCGGGTCGCCGTCTACGCCGACGAGACCCGGCCCTTCCTGCAGGGGGCCCGCCTGACCGCGTGGGAGCTCGTCCGGGACGGCATCGACACGACGGTCATCACCGAGGGCATGGCCGGCTCCCTCATGCGCGAAGGGCGGATCGACGTCGTGGTGGTGGGCGCGGACCGCGTCGCCGCCAACGGCGACGTCGCCAACAAGATAGGCACCTACACCGTGGCCGTGCTCGCCAGGGAGCACGGCGTCCCGTTCTACGTGGCCGCGCCGGTGTCGACCATCGATCTCGAGACGCCGGACGGGGCCGCGATCCCCATCGAGGAGCGCGACGCCAAGGAGATGACGCACCTGGGCTCGGCCCGGCTCACGCCGGAGGGCGCCGCGGTGTGGAACCCGGCGTTCGACGTGACCCCGGCCCGCCTCGTGGCCGGCATCATCACCGAGCGGGGCATCTGCCGGCCGCCGCTCGCCGAGAGCCTGAAGACGGTATGCTCTCCCGCGCCGACCCCGGCATGACCACCGTACTCGCCATCGAGACCTCGTGCGACGAAACCGCCGCCGCCGTCGCCACCGGCGACGAGACGGGGCCGGACTCGTGGGCGATCCGGTCGAGCGTCATCGCCTCCCAGGTCGACATCCACCGCGAGTGGGGCGGCGTGGTGCCGGAGCTCGCGTCGCGTCAGCACCTGCGCGACCTGTGCGGGGTGGCGGAGCGGGCCCTCGGCGACGGCGGCGTGGCCTGGGGCGATCTGGACGCGATCGCGGTGACCCAGGGGCCGGGGCTGGTCGGCTCGCTGCTGGTGGGGGTGGCATTCGCCAAGTCCCTGGCCCTCGCTCTGGGGCGGCCCCTGGTTCCCGTGCATCATCTCGCGGGCCACATCGAGTCGCTCTTCCTGGTCCGGCCCGATCTCCCGCTGCCGGCCATCGTCCTCGTCGTGTCGGGCGGCCACACGAGCCTCTATCACCTGCCCGAGGCGGGGCGCTACGAGCTCGTCGGCCGCACCCGCGACGACGCGGCGGGCGAGGCGTTCGACAAGGTGGCGAAGCTGCTGGGGCTGACGTATCCGGGCGGTCCCGTCATCGACCGCATCGCTCGCGGCGGCGACGAGCGGGCGGTCCGGTTCCCGGTGGCGCGGATGACCCACGCCGACCGCGCGGCGGGGCCGGCCACCGTCACCCCGCCAGGCTTTCCGCGGCGGGGCGACGGGCGCATGGACTTCAGCTTCAGCGGACTGAAGACGGCGGTCGCGCGGCACCTGCAGCGCCGCCGCGCCGCCGACCCGGGCCCGCTGTTCGAGCCCGAGCTGGCCGACATCTGCGCCAGCTTCCAGCGCGCGGTCATCGACGCCCTCCTCGACCGCACCTTCGAGGCGGTCCGCCGCTTCGGCGCCCGCGGCCTCGGCATCGCGGGGGGGGTGTCGGCCAACAGCCGGTTGCGGAAGCTGGCGCAGGAGCGCGGCGAGAAGAAGGGCGTGCCGGTGGTGTTGCCGACGCTGCACCTGTCGACCGACAACGCCGCGATGATCGCGGCCGCCGGTCTCCGGCAGATCTCGGCCGGGGTGACCGCGCCCCTGGATCTGAACGCGGACCCGGCGCTGCCGCTCGCGGCCGGCGGCGGGGCTGCGCCGCGCACCGGGGTCGGCGACCGCGCCGGCGGGCCAGGCGCGCCGGGCGGCGACCGGTCCGGGCGGGGATTGCCAGCGAGTCGTCGGAGGAGCAGACCATGACACCGACTCGCGACCAGGCGTGGCGCCTGCTCAACGAGTACACGCGGAACGATCGCCTGCTGAAGCACGCGCTGGCCGTCGAGGCCGCGGTGCGCGGCTACGCGCGCGAGTTCGGCGAGGACGAGGAGGACTGGGGCATCGTCGCCCTGCTGCACGACTTCGACTACGAGCGCTGGCCGAGCCCCGAGGACCATCCGTACCGCGGATGCGAGATCCTGCGGGAGCGGGGCTATCCCGAGCACGTGATGCGCGCCATCCTCTCGCACGCCGACTACACCGGCGTGACCCGCGAGTCGCGCCTCGAGCACACGCTGTTCGCGTGCGACGAGATGGCCGGCTTCGTCACCGCGGCGGCCCTCGTGCGGCCATCCCGCAGCGTGCTCGACCTCGAGGCCAGGTCGGTGCGCAAGCGCATGAAAGACAAGGCCTTCGCGCGGGCCGTGCCCCGCGACGATCTCCGGCAGGGGGCCGAGGAGCTGGGCCTTCCCCTCGACGAGCACATCGCCAACGTCATCCGGTTCATGCGGGCCGCGGCCGACGAGCTCGGGCTTCGAGGCAGTCTCTGAGCCGCGTCCGTTCTCCGGGCCCCGCGAACCTCGCGCCGCCGTTCTCCGTATCGCTACCAGAAGCCATGACGACTCCTCCCGCGGACGTCCCGCCCGTGGCGCGCCTCGACGGTGTGTCGGTGCAGTACGGCGAGCAGGCCGCCCTGCGCGACGTCGCCGCGACGTTCCCTCCGGGGGCGGTGGGTCTGCTGGGGCCGAACGGGGCGGGCAAGAGCACCCTGCTCAAGGCGCTGCTCGGCTTCGTGACGCCCACCTCGGGTCGAATGGAGGTGCTCGGGCTCGACGTGGCGTCGAGCCCGATGCGGATCCGGGCCCGCCTCGGGTACATGCCCGAGTCGGACGGCCACGTCCCCGGCATGAACGCGGTCTCGTTCGTGGCCTACTGCGGGCAGCTCGCGGGCCTCCCGCGCAGCGACGCGATGCAGCGCGCCCACGAGGTGCTGTACTACGTGGGGCTCGGCGAGGCGCGGTACCGCAACCTCGAGACCTACTCCACGGGGATGAAGCAGCGGATCAAGCTGGCCCAGGCGCTGGTCCACGACCCCGATCTGCTTTTCCTGGACGAGCCCACCAACGGCATGGATCCGAAGGGCCGCGACGAGATGCTGGCCCTGGTCCGGGACCTCGCGACCCGCAAGGGCGTCAACCTCATCCTGTCGTCACACCTCCTGCCCGACGTCGAGGCCACCTGCGCCCAGGTCATCGTGATGTACCAGGGGGCCGTGGCCACCCAGGGCGCGATCGCGGACCTCAAGGCGGGCCGCCGCGAGGTCTTCGAGGTTCGCGTCAAGGGCGACGCCGGCGCCTTCATCCGGGGGCTGGAGGCGGACGGGCTGGAATGCCGGGGGGGCGGCGAAGAGGTGATGCGGGTCTTCGTCAAGCCGGGCCAGGGGCCGCGCGACCTCTTCGAGGCAGCGGCCCGCCACCAGGTGCAGGTACGGCACCTGAGGACGAGCGTGCCGACCCTCGAGGATGTCTTCGCGGAAGCGGTCGGGGAAGAGTGATGCCGGTTCACGATCAGAGCTACCGGCGCTACGCCGGGCGTCGCAACGAGCCGGGCGGGGCGTGGCTGGTCATCGCCGCCGCCGGCATTCGCACGCTCCTGGGCCGCAAGCTCTTCCTCGCGGTGATGCTGGCCGCGTGGGGGCAGTTCTTCGTGCGCGCGGTGATGTTCTACCTGTCGGCGAACTTCCCGACCATGAACGTGCTCGCGCCGTCGGTCGAGACCTTCCGGCAGTTCTTCGACATGCAGGAGATCTTCGTACTGTTCGTGACCGTCTACGTCGGCTCAGGTCTCATCGCCAACGACCGCCGCTCGAACGCCCTGCAGATCTACCTCTCCAAGCCGTTGAGCCGCACCGAGTACGTCGCCGGCAAGCTGGCCGTGCTCGCGTTCTTCCTGCTGATGGTGACCCTCGTGCCGGCGCTGGCCCTGCTGGTTCTGCAGGTGATGTTCTCGGCGAGCCTCGCCTTTCTTCTCGATCACCTCGTTCTGCTGCCCGCGATGACGTTGTACGCCCTGATGGAGGTGTCGCTGGCCTCGTTCACGATGCTCGCCCTGTCGTCGCTGTCGACCAGCGCCCGCTACACGGCGATGCTCTATGCCGGCGCGCTGTTCTTCACGGCGGCGGTGGGCGGCATCCTGCGCGGCGTTACCTCCAGCTCGACGCTGGCGTGGCTCTCGTTGCGGGCCAACGTCGAGCAGGTCGGCGACGTCATCTTCCGGCTTTCGCCCCGGTTCGAGTCTCCCTGGCTGCTGTCGGTGCTGGTCGTGCTGCTGTTGATCGGCCTGTCGGCCCTGGTGCTCGAGCGCCGGGTGCGCGGGGTGGAGGTGGTGACGTGAGCGCTCCGGTGGTGGCGGCCGACCACCTGTCGAAGTGGTACGGCCAGGTCATCGGGCTCAACGACGTGTCCGTCGAGGTCGGCCCCGGCATCACCGGACTGCTGGGCCCGAACGGGGCCGGCAAGTCCACCCTGCTCAAGCTCTTCACGGGCCAGCTCAGGCCCAGCAAGGGCGCCGTCCGCGTGCTCGGCGAGCCGATCTGGGGCAATCCGCGGCTCTTCTTCCGGCTCGGCTTCTGCCCCGAGCAGGACGCCTTCTACGAGCGCATGACCGGCCTGGAGTGGGTGACCGCCCTGGTGGGGCTCAACGGACTGTCGGCGGCCGAGGCGGCCGAGGCGGCCCGGAGCGCGCTCGAGACCGTCGACCTGCTCGATGCCGCCGACCGGAAGATCGGGGGCTACAGCAAGGGAATGCGCCAACGGGTGAAGCTGGCCCAGGCCATCGCCCACGACCCCGAGCTGCTGGTGCTCGACGAGCCGCTGGCGGGCATGGACCCCATCGCGCGCCGCAAGGTGATTCGCCTGATAAAGGAGCGGGCGGCGCGCGGCAAGAGCGTCCTCGTCTCGAGCCACATCCTGCACGAGATCGAGGCGATGACCGCCACCATCCTCCTGATGCACAACGGCCGCATTCTCGCCGAGGGCAACATCCACACGATTCGCGACCTCATCGACGAGCATCCTCACCAGGTGCGGATCCGAGCCGGCGACCCGCGGGGGCTGGCCCGAGGCCTGATCGCCCACGACGACGTGACCAGCCTGCAGTTCGAGGACGGCGCGGTGGTGCTGGAGACGCGGCGGCCCGACGCCTTCTACGCTCGGTTGACGGAGGCGGGGGCGACCGGCGCCTTGGGCGACATCCACGAGGTCAGCTCGCCGGACGACAACCTGCAGGCGGTGTTCGACTACCTCGTGAAGTAGAGACGCTTCACCATGTCCAGCCCCCGCGAGTCGTCGCCGTCCGGGCCCAGTAGTCTGCGCCGTAGAACGGTGCAGACTACTGGCAGGGTTGGTTGGGCGCCCAGCGGAGCCGAAGGCGACGATGGGCGGGCTAGGCCGGCCGGACCCACCTTCCTGGGCTCGGTGGCGCGCATCTACGACCTGTCGTTCTCCCAGATGCTGTGGTCGCGCCGGACGGTGTTCATGGTCCTCGTCGTCGGGGGCCCGGTGGTGGTGGCGCTGATCCTGCGCCTGCTGGTGTCGATGGACCTGTTCGACGCCAGGGGCGTGGTCGACGGACGGCCGGTGACCATGGACGGCCGCGTCGACGGTCCCACGATCTTCGGGCTGATGATCTGGGGCTTCTACCTGAGCTTCTCGGTGCCGTTGCTGGGGGTCTTCTACGGGACGTCGCTGATCGCGGACGAGGTCGAGGACCGGACCATCACGTACCTCTTCACCCGCCCCGTGCCGCGGGGCGCGGTCCTCGTCGGCAAGTACCTCGCCTATCTGGTGTGCGCCGGCCTGCTGGTGCTGCCCTCGGTGATGCTCGTGTTCTTCCTCGTGGTGCCGCTCCTCGGGGGCAGCATCGGCGCCGGTTTCCCCGATCTGCTGATGGACCTCGCCCTCCTCGCGGTCGGGCTGGCCGTCTACGGCGCCCTGTTCGCTCTCGTCGGCGCGCTCTTCAAGCGGCCTCTGCTGACCGGCCTCGTGTTCATCTTCGGCTGGGAGCCGGTCGTGATCGTGGTGCCGGGCTACATGAAGCGGCTCACGGTGTCGTATTACCTGCAGGGACTGGTCCCGCACGCGATGCCCGAGGACGGCGGGGTGACCAGCCTCTTCCTCCAGGTTCTGCAGGCGAACGAGATCGTGCCGTCGGCCACCGTGAGCCTCGTCGGGCTCGCGGCGATCGTGATCGGCGGGCTGGCCCTCGCGGTACGGCTCGTCGAGCGTCGGGAGTACGTGCTGGAGCAATGAGCGCGCCCGCGCACCGTGACGGCCGCCCCGGCGGTATCATTGGACCCGTCGCGGGAGCCTGCGCGGCGTCTGCCGCGGGCTGCCGGGTCGACGGCGTCGCCGCCAACCCGCCGGATGATCGATGATGGCCTCCATGTCGCGTCGGACCCGTTATGTCGCGCTCGCTTCCGGCGGCGTGCTCGCGGTCGGACTCTGCGGCGGACTGGTCGCGTATCTCAACAGCGACGCCGCGCGCGACGTGGCGTCCGACGCGCTCCCCGAGCTCGCGTTCGTGCCCGCGCACGCGACGGCCCTGGCCTTCGCCGACGTGCGGGGAGTGATGGCGTCGGAGCTGCGGGAGCGGGTTCGGCGGATCGTGCCGGACAGTGCGGGGCGCGAGCAGCTCGAACGGCACCTGGGCCTGGACATCGAACGGGACATCGACCGCGTGCTGGCCTTCTGGGCCCCGGAGCCGGACGCGGACGCTGGGGGAGAAGAGCGTTCCTCCGGGCTGGCCCTGTTCCGCGGGCGGCTGGACGCGGAACGGCTCGAGGCCGTGGCCCGCGGCGGCGGAGCCGAGGTCACCGAGGAGAACGGCTTGCGCATCGTCACCCGCGAGGTCGACGGCGCAGGGTCGCTGGCGATGGCGTTCCTCGAGCCGGGGCTGGTGGCGGTGGGGGAGCTGGCCGCCGTCCGGTCGGCGGCGCGCCGCGCGACCGCCGAGCCCGGCATCGACACCGATGCGGACATGATGCGGCTCCTGGGCAGGGTGGACGACCGGAGCAGCTTCTGGGCGGTGGGGCGGTTCGGCGACTCGGGACTGCTCGGCTGGGTGCCGGAGCAGGTGTCGGAGAGGCTGCCGCCGGTGACCGCGTTCGCGGTGCAGGGACGCATCAACGGCGGGATCAGCGTATCGCTGGCGGTCGAGGGCCGCGACGAGGCGGCCGCTCAGAACCTGCGTGACGTCGTTCGGGGCTTCGTCGCCTTGGCGCAGTTGCAGACCTTGGGCGACCCGGATCTGCAGGCGATCCTGGACTCGCTGCAGACCGGCGGCGACGGAACGGCAGTGACGTTGTCCTTCCGCGTGCCCTCCGAAGCGGTCGACTTCCTGCTGTCGATGGTGGCTTCCGGCGAGCGCTCCTGAGTCGGATCCGGGGCGTCCCGACGGCGGCCCGGGGGTGGCTGCCGGCGGCGTCGGGATCGCTCGATCCGGAGCTTGCGCCCGCCCGACCGGGCAGCGGTTTGCTATGATCTGACCCTGCGGCACCGTCCCCGGCCGCGGCGCGGTGACCGCGGTCTTGGATGGCTATTCCGGAAAGACGGGCCCGTGGCGCGGCATCGGCGACGGGCTCCCAGGCTCCAGGACAATCTCCGGCGGGTTCGTACGTGACAGGATCGGGGGTCTGCGCCCTGGGAGTCTTCGCCCTGGGAGTCTTCGCCGTAGAACGGCGCAGGCTCACGGCAGGGTTGGTTGGGCGGGAATCGGAGCCGAAGGCGACGGGTTTTCCGGCCTGGAACGGCGCCGACACCCGCCAGGGAGGCGTCGATTCCTGCGGGCGTCGACTTCACTGGAGGGTCGGCCGGCGCAGGGCGGCGATTGGCGGGCGAGCGTGGCAGAAAACGCGGAAGTGAAGGTCGTCGGCGTCCTCGGGTGCGGGCTCATGGGTTCGGGCATCGCCCAGGTCTGTGCCCAGGCGGGCTATCGGACCGTCGTGCGAGAGATCGATCAGGCCGCCGTCGACGCCGGGCTGGGGCGGATCGAGCGTTTTCTCGACAACGGGGTGGCCCGCGGCAAGATGACCCGTGAGGCGCGGGACGCGGCGATGGGGCGGCTCGGCGGGACCACCCGCTTCGAGGCGCTGGCCGAGAGCGACCTGATCGTCGAGGCGATCGTCGAGAACGTCGACGCCAAGCGGGCGGCGTTCGCGGCGATCGAGCCGGTGGTCGGTCCCGAGACGCTGTTCTGCTCGAACACGTCCTCGGTGTGCATCACCGAGCTCGCGGCGGCGACGACGCGGCCGGACAAGTTCATCGGGCTGCATTTCTTCAGTCCGGTGCCGCTCATGTCCCTGGTGGAGGTCATTCGCGGACTGTCCACCACCGACGCCACCTACGAGCGGACCTTCGCCTTCGCGAGGTCTCTCGGCAAGCAGCCGGTGACCGCGCCGGACCGGCCCGGCTTCATCGTCAACCGACTGCTCATTCCCTATCTCCTGAGCGCGGTGCGCGCCTACGAGCAGGGCTGCGGCACCCTGGAGGACGTCGACACGGCGATGACCCAGGGATGCGGCCATCCCATGGGCCCGTTCACCCTGGCCGACTTCATCGGCCTCGACACCACCTATTACATCGCGAACATCATGTTCGAGGAGTTCCGCGATCCCGCCTACGCCCCCCCGCCGTTGCTGAAGCGGATGGTGCTGGCGGGGCGGCTGGGGCGCAAGACCGGTCATGGCTTTTTCAAGTATTGAAGCGACGGCGTCCGCCGTCCCCACGCACACCGCCGACGACGGCATCACCGAGGCGGTGCGGGTTCTGCTCACGGGGCTGGGTGAGGACCCGGCGCGCGAAGGGCTCGTCAGGACCCCGGATCGGGTCGCGAAGGCGTTGCGGTTCCTGACCAGCGGCTATGATCGGGATGTTGACGTCGTGATCAACGACGCCCTCTTCACGGTGGACTACAGCGAGATGGTCATCGTGAAGGACATCGACTTCTACAGCCTCTGCGAGCACCACCTGCTGCCCTTCTTCGGGCGCTGCCACGTCGCCTACGTGCCGGACGGGAAGGTCATCGGACTGAGCAAGCTGCCCCGGCTGGTCGAGGTCTTCAGCCGCCGGCTGCAGGTGCAGGAGCGGTTGACGAGCCAGATTGCCGAGACCATCGCGGCCAAGGTGAGCCCGCTCGGCGTCGCGGTGGTCGTGGAGGCCACTCATCTGTGCATGGCGATGCGCGGGGTGGAGAAGCAGAACTCGGTGGCGCTCACCAGCGCCATGCACGGGGTGTTTCGCACCGACGCCCGCACGCGGATGGAGTTTCTGAACCTGTTGCGTCTTGGGGGCGGCGCCGCCGTCCTCCGGGACGTCACGGAGCACGCGATCGATGCCGAGCACAGCTGAGCGTCGTCGCCGGCGGTTGCGGGCGGCGGCCCTGGCGGTCGCCGTCACCCTCTCGTCCGTCGCCCCGGCGGCGGCGCAGTCGCGCCGCATCGAGCCGGCCGAGGTCGAGTGTCCGTCCGTCCTCGGCATCGGGGTGGACACCGACCGGACCTACTGCGACGTGCAGATCGGCGACGAGATCGCCGACGGCGTCATCGTGCGGATTCCCCCGCACCGCGGACCGGCCACGGTGACGTTCACGCTGCACGGCCGGCACACCTACTCGGAGGACGAGGTGGCGCGTGGCCGGGGTTATGCGCGCTACCTGGCGACGGCCGCGGTGGCGAGCGCCCAGGAGGTGCTGGCGCGCCCCATCGTCCTTGCCGAGTTCCACGGTGCCGCCGACCTCGTCGACCGGGTCGGGGGCGGGGCGGGCCCCGGCGGCGTCAAGGCGATCGCGCCGGTGGGGAGCGAGCGCATCCGCGTCATCGTACCGTCCAACGTCACGGAAATCAGCATCGTCGGGCTCGAGCTCGAGGTCCGGCGCGTCGACAGCGAGGAGACGCAGATCGCGCGCGGTCGCGCCATCGCTCTGGTCAGCGACGTGAACGTGGAATACCGCGCGCGCTAGGAGTCTGCGCCGTGGAACGGCGCGGACTCCTGCAGGCTTGGTTGGGCGCCAAGCGGAGCCGCAGGCGACGATTGGCGGGCGAGGGGTCGCGGTGAAACGGCGCGGACTCCTGGAGGGCGGTGGGCGCCCAGCAGGCCGGAGGCGGTGGTGGGCGGGCCAGGGGTCGGCGGCGGGCAAGGCCATGGAGCATCAACATCAACAGGGCGATCCGGATCGCGTGAGGGACGTCATCGTCGTCGGGGCGGGGCCGGCCGGCCTTGCCGCCGCCATTGCCGCGCGCCGTGAGCGCCTCGACTGCGAGGTGTTCGAGCGGGCCGTGCTCGTCAATTCGATCCTCAAGTTCCCGACGAACATGGTCTTCTTCACGACCCCGGAGCTCCTCGAGATAGGGGACCTGCCGTTCGTCACCCCCTACGCGAAGCCCACGCGCGACGAGGCCCTGCGTTACTACCGCCGCGCCGTCGACACGTTCGACCTCACCGTCCGGCTCGGCTGCGAGGTCTCCTCGATTGCCCGGCAGCCCGGCCCGGACGGCGCCGCGGTGCTCGCCGTCGATGTCGACCATCCCCACGAGGGCTCGTTCCGGCGGCTCGCCCGCACCGTCGTCGTGGCCGTGGGGGCCTACGACTGCCCCAACCGGCTGGGCATTCCCGGCGAGGACCTCCCGCACGTCTCGCACTACTACACCGAGGCGCATCCCTGGTACCGGAAGCAGGTCGTGGTGGTCGGGGGCAAGAACTCGGCGGCCGAGGCGGCCCTCGAGCTGTACCGCTCGGGCGTCCGCGTCACCCTCGTGCACCGGCACGCCGAGCTGGGGGAGGGCATCAAGTACTGGGTCCGGCCCGACATCGAGAACCGCATCGCGGAAGGCTCGATACCCGCGCGCTTCGAGACCCGCGTGGTCGAGATCCGGGCACGCGAGGTCGTCGTCGAATCCGCGACGGGACGGGAGGTGCTGCCGGCCGACGGCGTCCTCCTGCTGACCGGCTATCACCCCGATACCGCGATGCTGCGGCGCTTCGGCGTCGACGTCGACGCCGACACGATGGTGCCTGCCCACGATCCCGAGACCTACGAGACCAACGTCCCCAACCTGTTCCTCGCCGGGCAGGTCATCTCCGGCATCCACAGCGGACGGATCTTCATCGAGAACGGCCGCTTCCATGGCCAGCGGGTCATCGGCGAGATCGCCCGCCGCCTCGCGCGCGCCGGCGTCGTGGTCCCGGCGTAGCACTCCACGCGGCCGCCGCGAGGCGTGCATGCACATCATCATCGTCGGCGGCGGGTCGACCGGCTATCCGCTCGCCCAGGGTCTCGCCGAGCACCACGACGTCTTCGTGGTCGACGTCGACCCGGCGCGGGCCGAGCGCTTCGCCGATGTGGACGTCGAGCTCGTCACCGGCGAGGGCGCGGACCCCGACGTGCTGCGGCGCGCCGGGGCCGGGGGCTGCGACGTCTTCATCGCGGCCACCCGCCACGACGAGATCAACATCGTCGCGTGCTCGCTCGGCAGCCGGCTCGGCGCCCGGCGGACCATCTGCTTCGTCACCAGGGAGAACTTCCTCCACGCGCACGGCGGAGACGGCAATCTCCGGGGCCACTTCGGGATCGACGAGGTCGTCTGGCCCGAGGCGGAGCTCGCGGCCGAGATCGAGCGGATCGTCCGGGAGCCGGACGCCACCGACGCGGCGGAGTTCGCCGCCGGCCGCATTCGGCTCCTGGAGTTCCGGCTCGCCACCGACTCGCCGCTGGCGGGCCGCGACGTGGCGTCGCTCGATCTCCCCCCGGGGGTGGTCATCGTCGCCGCGAAGCACGGGGACTCGACGTCGATCCCGCGTGGCCGCACCCGGCTCTCGCCCCGCGACCGCGTGGTGCTGATGGGCACGCGGGAGGGCATGGCGGCGTCGCGCCGCCTCGTGTCGCCCGGGGCCCGCCCCCGCTCCCAGCTCGTCACCATCGTCGGCGGCGGGGACGTCGGCGGGCGGCTCGCGCGGCGCCTCGACGGCGCCGACGGCATCCGTCTGCGGATCATCGAGCGCGACCCCGGCCGGAGCGAGATGCTGGCGTCCACCCTGCGGAACGCCCTCGTCCTGTGCGGCGACGGCACCGACCTGGAGCTGCTCGAGGCGGAGGACATCGGCCGCAGCGACGTGCTCGTCTCGGTCATCGACAACGACGAGCGCAACCTGTTCGCCTCGCTTCTGGGCCGGCAGCTCGGGGTCCGGAGGGTGATCACGCGGGTCGGCAACTGGCCGAATCACCGCCTGTTCGAGCGCGTCGGGGTCGACGTGGCGCTTTCCGCCCGCGGCTCCGCGGTGACGTCGGTGGTGCACCGGATCGACGGCGGTCGGGCGGTGCTCCTCGCGGTCCTCCAGGAAGGGCAGGCCCAGGTGCTGGACGTGACGGTCCCCGGGGGCTTCGCCGCGGCCGCGGTCCGGGACCTCGGGCTTCCGGAGCAGTCCATCATCGGCACCGTGCTGCGCGGTGGCGACGTCATCGTTCCCCGCGGCGACGACCGGGTGGAGGGCGGCGACCACCTCCTGATCTGCTGCACCGAGGGCGCGGTCGGCGGCGTGCGCGACCTGTTCTCGCACGGGCGCGCGACCTGAAGGCCGCGGGGGGAAGTCCCACCGCAGGGCGGCGATTGGCAGGACAAGGGCCGCCCGGAGCGAGCGATCATGCGCCTCAGCGTCGTCGCCCAGGTCGCGGGCCGGATCATCCGGCTGTTCGGCGCGTCGTTCCTGGCTCCCGCCGCCGTCGCGGCGGGCTACGGCGAGTGGCCCGACGTGGGCGGCTTTCTCGCCGGCGGCCTGGCCGCCGGCGCGTTCGGGCAACTGCTCGTCGGCGTCTCGGGCCGGGCCGGCGACGAGCTCCGGCGCATAGAAGCGCTGGCCGTGGTGGCGGGCGTCTGGCTTCTCCTCGCACCCCTGTGCGCGGTGCCCTACGCGTGGGCCGGGCTCGGGGCGGTCGACGCGCTCTTCGAGGCGATGTCGGGCATCACCACGACCGGGGCGACGATCCTGACCGACTTCGAGGCGCCGGGCCGGGGCCTGTTCTTCTGGCGCTCGCTGACGCAGTGGCTCGGCGGCATGGGGGTCATCACCCTGGTGGTCGCCGTGCTCCCGCGCCTCGCGGACGGTGTCCGGCAGCTCTTCTTCACCGAGGTGCCCGGTCCCGCGGAGGAGAAGCTGGGGCCGCACATCCGGAAGACCGCGGCTGTCCTCTGGTACCTGTATGCCGGCCTGACCGCGGCGGCCGCGGCGGCGCTGCTCCTTGCCGGCATGCCGCTCTTCGACGCCGTCTGTCACGCCATGACGACGCTCTCGGCCGGCGGCTTCTCTCCCCACCCGCAGTCGATACTGGGCTACGACAGAGCCGCCGTCGAGTGGATCCTCTGCGTCTTCATGTTCCTTGCCGGCGCCAACTTCGCGCTTCAGTACCGGGCGCTCGGCCGGGGGCCGGGGATGCTGGTTCGCGACGACGAGTTCCGCGTCTACGCCGGCATCGTCGTCGCCGCGGCCGCGCTGCTCGCGGTGGTGCTGTGGCGGGTCGAGGGCGGCGGCGCCCCGGTGCGGACGGCGCTCTTCCAGGTGCTCTCCATCCTGACGACGACCGGCTACGCCAGCACCGACTTCGCCCTGTGGGGCGACCAGGCCAAGGTGGTGCTGCTCGCGATGATGTTCGTCGGGGGCTGCGCGGGCTCGGCGGCGGGGGGACCCAAGGTGCTCCGGCACATGCTCGCCGGCCGGTTCACCCGGGTCGAGCTACGGCGCACCTTCCATCCCCGCGGCGTGATGCCGGTGAAGCTCGGCGGCCGGGTGGTGCCCGAGGTCGTGATCCGGTCCGTCCTCGTCTTCTTCGTCTTCTACGTCGTGACCTTCGCGGCCTGCGTGGCGGTGGTCATCGAGCTCGGGGCCGACCTCGAGACCGCGATCACCGCCACCGCCGCGAGCCTCGGCAACATCGGCCCCGGCTTCGGCGAGGTCGGTCCGCTGGCGAGCTACGGCGAGCTGCACCCGTTGTCCAAGCTGACCCTGACCGCGGCCATGTGGATCGGCCGCCTCGAGGTCGTGACGGTGTTGGCCCTGCTTCGCCTGGAGGTGTGGACCGGCGCGCGCTGGCGGCGGATGGAGCCGCGGTGACCGGGGCTCGCACGAAGCCGGACGCGGAGGTCGAGGGGGCAGGCGACGCGACGAGCGGAGCGGGACGCCGCCGGGCCGCCCGGGCGGGCTGCGCGGCCGCTCCACCGTGATTGCCCTACTGCGGCCCCGGCCGGCCCGTCCGCGCCGCGACAGCGTGCATCTCTATCAGGTCGATGAGCGCCCGCGAGCGGCCGGCGACGTCGTCCTGCTCGAGTAGCGCCTGCTTCTCGACCGGCTCGAGGTCGAGGTACTGCGCGAGGGTGTTGACGAGGGCGTCGTCCCCCATGTCCGCCGGCACCATCCGGCGCCATCTCGCGTTGTCGAACTCGCCCGCGACCAGGGGATCGAGGCGGGCCCGCAGCCGGCGGAGCTCGTCGCGGATGCGTTCGGAGTCGGTCTCCGGCAGGGGAGCGACCTCGGCCCGGCGGTAGGCGCGGCCACGGACCTCGGCGGCGATGCGGAAGCGCTCGATGCCGCGCAGGACGATGTTCGACCGCCCGTCCGGCAGGCGCTCGGCGTGGGTGATCAGGCCCGCGCATCCGATGTCGTAGACCGGCGGCGCCGGGCCGGGTTCGCACCCCGCCTTCTGGAGCACCATGCCGATGATTCGGTCCCCCGACAGGGCGTCGGCCAGCATCTGGCGGTAGCGCGGCTCGAAGATGTGCAGGGGCAGGCACACCGACGGGAACAGGACGACGTTGGGCAGCGGGAAGATGGGAATCGTCGAGGGCAGCATCATGACGTCCGGCAGCCCGGTGGCGAGGCGGTGCGGCCTCTCGCCCCGGACTCCTCCAGATCAGTGCACGGTCCGGGTCTTCTTGTCGAGGAAGTCCATCAGGACGTAGCGGCCCAGCGTGTGGGGGGTCGTGAAGTACGCCTTGCCGTGGCAGATCGCGGTGACCCGCTTGACGAAGCTCACGAGCTCGTGGTCGCGCGCGAGCATGAAGGTGTTGATGAGGATGCCGGCCTTGCGACAGGTGGCGACCTCGGCGAACGTCTCCGAGATGACCCAGGGGTCGAGGCCGAAGGCGTTGCGGTAGATCTTGCCGTCGGGGCGGGTCAGGGCCGACGGCTTGCCGTCGGTGATCATCACGATCTGCCGCATCTCGCGGGGCTGCCGCTCCAGCAGCCGCCGGGCGAGCCGGAGCCCCTCCCGGGTGTTCGTGTAGTGGGGGCCGACCCGCGCCCGCGCGAGCTGTCGGAGCGGGATCTCCTCGGCCGAGTCGTGGAACAGGACGACGCGCAGCGTGTCGCCCGGGTACTGGCGCCGGATGAAGTTGGCGAGGGCCAGGGCCACCTGCTTGGCCGGCGTGAACCGGTCCTCGCCGTACAGGATCATGCTGTGGCTGCAGTCGAGCATGAGCACGGTCGCGCAGGCGCTCTGGTACTCGCCCTGGGCGACCATGAGGTCCGGCTGCTCGACCTCGATGCCGGGCCCGGTGATTGCGTCCCGCCCCATCCGCTTCACCGCGCTCAGGATCGTCGCGGCGGCGTCGAGGTTCATGGTGTCGCCGAACTCGTAGGGCTTGGGGGCCCCTCCCGCCTCGACGCCCGTCGCGTAGTCGCGCGTGTCGTGCCGGCCGACGCTGCTGTGGCCGACCGATCCGAGCAGGTCCCGCAGGGCCCGGTAGCCCAGGAAGTCGAGGCCCTTGTCGGTGACCTCGAACCGCATGGGCGGCGACTGTCCGTCGCCGCCGCGGCCCTGGCGGTCGCGGGCCGCCGCCTCGAGGTCGGGGTGGCGGGTGATGTAGCCCTGCTGGGCCATCTGGTCGACGAGCCGGTCGATGAGCGACTCGAGTCGCGATGCCCCGTCGTGGTCCGCGTCGGCGGCGTCGCCCAGCAGGTCGAGGATCGTCTCGTCGGACAGCATCCCGCCGTTCAGCAGCGCCTCGAGAATGGCGTCGCGCAACGCCTGCTCCGAGCGCTGGCCGTCCTCCGCGTCCGGATCGCCGGGACGGCCCGAGGCGCTGCCGAAGCCGCTGTCGAGGAGCAGCCGCGAGAGCTTCGACACCAGCTCCTCGATGTCGAGCCCGTCGAGCTCGTCGCCGGTGTAGCGCGTGTATCGGTACTTCATCGTCGGCGGCGCCTGGCCCGCCCATCGTCGCCTACGGCTCCGCTGGGCGCCCAACCAACCCTGCCAGGAGTCTGCACCGTTCCACGGCGCAGACTCCTAGCCCGCCCATCGTCGCCTACGGCTCCGCTGGGCGCCCAACCAACCCTGCCAGGAGTCTGCACCGTTCCACGGCGCAGACTCCTAGCCCGCCCATCGTCGCCTACGGCTCCGCTGGGCGCCCAACCAACCCTGCCAGGAGTCTGCACCGTTCCACGGCGCAGACTCCTGGGGCCCTCCGGCTCGTCCAACGCGTTCCTGCCCCGATGTCCTCGTCCGGCAGCTCCGCCGGCGCCCGATCCCAATCGTACAGGACAAGCCGTCCTGCGGGGCGGACGCCTAGTTGTAGTACTTCTTCTTCCCGGGCGGGACGCGGATATCGGTCTCGAACGCCTGCTCCGGGGTCATGGCGGTTCGCCGCTTCGTCTCGACCGCGCTGTACTGCCAAGTGTCGTTCCGGCTGATCTTCTTCTGCGCGTACAGCCCTTCGATGATGAACTCGACGGCGGAGGCGAGCACCGGCGGCGGCTCGTCTGCGTCGACCCGGAGGTGGCCGGCGAGTTCGTGCAGCCCGTGGATCTGGCCGGTCTGATCGAGGAGCTCGGCCGCCGACGTCGCGTCGCCGAGATCCAGCGTGCCTCCCAGGTCGAACCACTCGACCACCGTCCCCGTGTCGACGGTGGCGAGCCATCCCTCGAACACGCGGCCGACGGCGGTGCGGATGACGTCGCGGGCGACCTGGTCGGCGCCGCGCAGCTCGCCCTCGTACTCCAGCTCGAACTTGCCGGTGATCGAGGGCAGGGCCGCGTAGACGTCGGCGATGCGGACCGCGGCGGCGGCCTCGCGGTTGACGAACGCCCGCCGCTCGGCGTTCGACACCGCGTTCTCCAGGCAGGTGATCGGCATGCGCTGGCTGACGCCGGAACGCTTGTCGATCTTGCCGTGGCCGCGGGCGACGAAGGCGATCTCCTCGACGATCTCGCTGATGTAGGGCGGGATGCGCGGCGCTCCCGCCGCGTCGCCGGACCGCTCGGTCCACGCCTCCTGACTCGTGATCCGCATCCCCTCCCGGCGCGTCAGCGGATAGTGGGTGCGAATCTCGGAGCCGATGCGGTCCTTCAGCGGGGTGATGATCTTGCCGCGCGCCGTGTAGTCCTCCGGGTTCGCGGTGAACGTCATCACCACGTCGAGCGGCAGCCGCACCGGGTAGCCCTTGATCTGGACGTCGCCCTCCTGGAGGATGTTGAACAGGCCGACCTGGATCTTGCCGGCGAGGTCGGGCAGCTCGTTGATGGCGAAGATGCACCGGTGGGCGCGGGGAAGCAGGCCGTAGTGCATGGTGAGCTCGTCGGACAGCTCGAGCCCGCCGCGGGCCGCCTTGATGGGGTCGACGTCGCCGATCATGTCGGCGATGGTGACGTCCGGGGTCGCCAGCTTCTCCACCAGCCGGCGCTCCCGCGGGAGCCAGGCGACGGGCAGGTCGTCGCCGGCCTCCGCCACCCGGTCGCGGCTGGCGCGGGACAGGGGAGCGAGGGGGTCGTCGTTGATCGGGCAGCCCGGAATCACCGCGATCACCTCGTCGAGAAGCGAGACGAGGGCGCGCAGCAGGCGGGTCTTGGCCTGTCCCCGCAGCCCCAGCAGCACGAAGTCGTGCTGCGACAGGATGGCGTTGACGACCTGCGGGATCACCGTGTCGTCGTAGCCGACGATGCCGGGGAACAGCGGGCCGGGCTCGGCGAGCCGGCGCACGAGGTTCTCCCGCATCTCGACCCTGACGCTGCGGCGCGGAAGGCGGCCCGCGGCGACCGCCTCGCGAAGCTCTCCCAGACGTTCCGGTAGCTGCATGGTGCGATCTTAGCAAGCCTGCGGTCCGGCCGCCCGCCCGCCTCGGTTGCTTCGCTGCCCGCGGGCGGCGCCCTGCTGCCGCCGGTGCGGCGCCGGGCCGTCACCCGGCCGCCGACGAAGGCAACCGCGGCCGCGGGCGGCGCGCCGTCAACGCGGGTCCGCCGCCAGCGCCTCCGCGGTGACGAACCGGGGCTGGATGTCGATGGGGATGTGCCCCAGCCGGTCGAGCGCCTGCCGCACCGCCGGGGACACGACGCCCCGCGTCTCCAGAATACGCTGCGCAGCCTCGAGGTCGCCCGTGGCCTGCACCGTCATGAGCTCGCGGGTGAGGGCGGTGACGGTGTCGCGGATGCGGCCGTGGTCGATCGCGAAGCGGCCGTCGACGTCGACGATCACCGCGCCCGCGTCGAGGAACGTGTTGAGCTGGATGGCGATCCCGCGGCCGTGCGCCGTGTCGATGCCGAAGCGGATCGAGCGGAACGTCGAGGCGAGGAACGTGGTGTACATGCTGCGCTCGAGCGATCGGTCGACGACCCCCCGGTCGATGAGCTCGCGCAGGGCCCAGAGACCGGCGACGTCGGCCTTGGCCTCCTCGATGGTGCTGTGGGTCTCGCGGAGCTCCTGCCGGACGGTGGTTCGCCGACCGTCGACGGTGATGGTGCCGGGCCCGAGCCCGTGCATCAGCTCGTGCATCAGGATGTGGGTGAAGAACGCCTCGAACAAGACCTCCCGTTGCTCGACCGGCCGCAGCGTCACCTGCGCGATAGGGGCAAGGACGCGACGGAACTTGGCCTCCTGGACGTTCTTCAGCATGACCCGCTTGGAGCCCTTCTCGCGCACCACCCGCTCGTCGTTGGGCAGGTTGAACGCCGCGGTCTGGACCCCGCTGTTCGCGTCGCCGGCGGTGAACACGACGTTGACGACGCGGATCGGGGCCAACGCGCCAAGGGCCGGATTGCGGAACCGCGGGTCGATGGGCAGCGTGTCCTCCAGCCCCTGCAGCTCGGCCCCGAAACGCTCCAGCGTCGCCGTCTCCGCCGCGTCGCGGATGGTGACGAACGCCTCGAACGCCGCCTTGTAGTTGAACCACTCGTCCTCGTAGACCTCGTAGGGACCGATGGTCGGCTCGACCGCCGAGTCGAGCTCCATCCAGGCCACGTCGCTGTCGTAGTAGTCGTTGCTCGCGAACGCGGCCGCGCGGGTCTCCAGGTATCGCCGCAGCGTCGGCTCCGCGGTGGCGCGGGCGGCGGCCAGCAGGTGCTCGGCGGCGATGGCCAGCGGCCCCTCGTACTCCACGCTGTAGGGCACGCTCGTGAACCCGCCTTCGGGAGCGCGGCGGATGGTCGTGAAGTACCCGGTGGCGGCGGCGCGGGCCGGTCCCTCGAGCCCGTCCAGCCACGCCGCGACCTCCTCCCTCGTCGCCCCCGCCGGGTAGTAGTTGGCGCCCTCGGGCTTGGGCGGCGCGCCGGCCACGAACGGCCGCTCGTCCTCGATGCGCGACCATGGGCCCTTGTTGAGCAGGAAGTAGTCGAGGGCGGCCCGGCCCGCCGCGCTCCGGTCCTCGGCGAGCGAGATCAGCATCGCGGGGTTGCCGGCCCAGACCTGCTCGAGGAAGATCCCGTCCATCACGCGGGCGGCGTCGATGATGTGGCCGAGCGCCCGGCGCTCCGAGTCCGGCAGCCCCGCCAGATCCGCCCCGATGTCCACGGGTGCGAACAGTCGCGTCATCGTGGTCCCCTGGCCCCCCGCGGCGGTCGCGGCGCCGGTGAGGGCGCAGGCGCCGGCGACGCCGGCGGCCAGCAGGACGGTCCCGACGCCGCCGAACGGTCTCCGCGCCTTCGTCATCCTGTGTCCCTCCAGTAGCCGACCGGCTCGCTACCATCATGGAACGGACGGCCGGGCCGAGGCAAGACGGGGAGATTGCTACACTGGTGGTCGGCGCCGGCGCGCGGACGGGCCGTGGCGTCGGGGGGGGCGGCGGCAGGAGCGCACATGACGAGCTCGACGCAGGTGGCGGTGATCGGGGGGGGACCGGGCGGGTACGCCGCCGCGTTCCTCGCCGCGGATCTGGGCATGCGCGTGACCCTCGTCGACGAGGCCCCGAACCCCGGCGGCGTGTGCCTGTACCGGGGGTGCATGCCGTCGAAGGCGCTGCTGCACGTGGCGAAGGTGATGACGGAGGCCCGCGAGGCCCGCAAGTGGGGCGTCGACTTCGGAGAGCCGGCGCTGGACGTCGACCGGCTGCGCGGCTGGAAGGACGAGTCGGTGGCCCGGTTGACGGGGGGGCTCGGCCAGCTCTCGGGCCAGCGAGGGGTGACCTACCTCCAGGGCCGGGCGGAGCTGTCGGGGCCGACGTCGGCGCGGGTGAGATCGCCTGATGGCGGGGTCACCGCGCTCGAGTTCGAGCATGCGATTCTCGCCACCGGATCGAGGCCGGCGGCGCCCGGCCCGCTCGCTCTCGACAGCGACCGGGTCTGGGACTCGACCCGCGCCCTCGAGATCCCGTCGGTGCCCGGCTCGCTGCTCGTGGTCGGCGGCGGCTACATCGGGCTCGAGCTGGGGTCGGTGTACGCCGCCCTCGGGTCGAGGGTCACGGTGGTCGAGATGACCGCCGGCCTTCTGCCGGGGGCCGATCGGGACCTCGTTGCGGTCGTCGCTCGCCGGCTCGGCGGGGCATGCGAGGCGGTGCTCCTGGAGACGACGGTGACGGCGCTGGCCGAGGACGGCGACGGCGTCTCGGTGACCCTGAAGGGCAAGGACGGCGAGTCGGAGCAGCGGTTCGACCGGGTGCTGGTGGCGGTGGGCCGGGTGCCGAACTCGGACGTGCCGGGGTTGGACCGTACCGCGGTCGGCCGCGACTCACGCGGTTTCGTGGCCGTCGACGGCCAGCGTCGGACGGCCGAGCCGACGATCTTCGCGGTCGGCGACCTCGTGGGCGAGCCGATGCTCGCCCACAAGGCGAGCCACGAGGCGCGTATCGCGGTCGAGGCCATCGCAGGGCACAAGGCGGTGTTCGAGCCCGCCGCCATCCCGGCCGTGGTGTTCACCGACCCGGAGGTGGCCTGGTGCGGCCTCACCGAGACGCGGGCCAGGGCGGAGGGACGCGCGGTGGAGGTGGCGAAGTTCCCCTGGGGGGCCTCGGGGCGGGCGGTCACCCTCGAC
The DNA here is from genome assembly GCA_965207615.1 of Vicinamibacterales bacterium. Classification (GTDB taxonomy): domain Bacteria; phylum Acidobacteriota; class Vicinamibacteria; order Vicinamibacterales; family UBA8438; genus JAJEEA01. The sequence continues at coordinate 2,047,937 of CBDBMZ010000003.1, read as the reverse complement.
CGGCCGGCCGGTGTCACCAAGCTCGTCGTCGAGCCCGGGTCGGAACGCATCCTCGGGGTGGGCATCGCGGGCAGCGGGGCGGGCGAGCTGATCGCCGAGGGGGTGGTGGCGATCGAGATGGGGGCCACCGCTTCCGACCTGCGGCTGTGCATCCATCCGCACCCCACGCTGTCCGAGACCCTGATGGAGTCGGCCGAGGTCTTCTTCGGCCAGAGCACCCACGTCTACCGGCCGAAACGGAAGCGCTGACCCCCACCCGGCCGGAGCATCTCGCCGATCGGTCGAGGCGGGGCCGGGCCCGGTGTCAGGGGGTGGCGCGGCTCACCGCGGCGACCGCGTCCGCCTGCTCATGCGCGTGGTAGGAGCTTCGCACCAGCGGCCCGGACTCGACGTGCCGGAAGCCCAGCGTCAGCGCTTCCTCCTTCAGCGCCGCGAACTCGTCGGGGTGGTAGTAGCGCGCGACCGGCAGGTGGGCGGGCGACGGGCGGAGATACTGGCCTATCGTCACGATGTCGCATCCCGCCTGCCGCAGATCGGCCAGCGCCGCCGCCAGCTCGTCCCGGGTCTCGCCGAGGCCCACCATGATCCCCGACTTCGTGGCCACCCGGGGGCGGTGGCGGCGGGCGTGGGCCAGCACCCGGAGGGCGCGGTCGTAGCCACCGCCGGGGCGCGCCCGCCGGTACTGGCCGCGAACGGTTTCCAGGTTGTGGTTCAGCACGTCGGGCCCCGCCGTCAGCACGATGTCGAGCGCGCCGGTGCTTCCGCCGAAGTCCGGCACGAGGGTCTCGACGCGGCAGTCCGGGGCCAGAGAACGGATGGCGGCGACGGTGGCGGCGAAGACGCCGGCGCCGCCGTCGTCGAGATCGTCCCGGTCGACGGAGGTGACGACCGCATGCTCGAGACCGAGGGCCCGCACCGCTTCCGCCACCCGCACCGGCTCCCCCGGGTCGACGGGGCCGGGCCGGCCGTGCTCGACGTTGCAGTAGGCGCACGCCCGGGTGCACACCCCGCCCAGAATCATGAAGGTCGCGGTCCCGTGATGCCAGCACTCCCCGATGTTCGGGCAGTGGGCCTCTTCGCACACGGTGTGCAGCCCGTGCTCCCGGACGAGTCGCTTGAGGCGCCGGTAGCCCGCGCTGCCGGGCGCCCGGACCCGCAGCCAGCGGGGCTTGGCCTCCGCCGGGGCCGCCTCGGGGCGGACCCGGCGTCCCCGGTAGAAGGTCGCCGGCGTGCCGGCGGAGACGGACGTCCCATCGTCGAGGGTCGCCATGTCCCGGATCGTACCGCGCCGCCGCGCCCCGGCGCAACGCGGGCGGAGCGGGCCGCCGGGGCGGAACGCGGCCGCGCCGCCGGGCCTTGCCCGGAGCCCCGACGCCGCAACGGGCGGGCCAAGGCGGCCGCGGGGCTCGCCCCGGCGCGCGGAGGCCGGATTCGCCGGGCGCGCCAAAATCGTGTAAACTTGGGCCGGTGTCGTGTGGGCACCATAGCGCCGCCCTTACGGAAGACGCGGCCCTGGTCCCAGCCGTCCGGCAACCGGATGCCGGGGTGGTTTGTGGTCCGGCAAGCGGGGATGACGAGGTCGGCGGCGGGGCGCGGCGCCGTGTTCTTCGGTTTGACGAAAGGCACCGTCGGGCCGGAATGCGCGCCGGCCCACTCGGACCGACACTCTCACCCCCCTCGGCCCCGGCAGCCCGTGAGCCACGGCGCCGCGGCCGGTGAACGACACGGAGGAGTCGATGGCGTACAGCATTTGTGAACCCTGCGTCGGGACCAAGGACACCGCCTGCGTGGACGTGTGTCCGGTGGACTGCATCCACCCGCGCAAGGACGAGGACGAGTTCGAAGCCGAGACGATGCTCTACATCCATCCGGAAGAGTGCATCGACTGCGGCGCCTGCGTGCCGGCATGCCCGGTCGAGGCGATATTCGCCAACGACGAAGTGCCCGATCAGTGGGAGAGCTTCATCGAGGTCAACGCCAACTGGTACGAAGGCCGGTAGCCGAGCGAGCCGCCCATGGGTTTGATCGACCATCGTTTCGAAGACAACTTCATCACGACGAACCTCGACAAGGTCCTCAACTGGGCGCGGCAGTCCTCGTTGTGGCCGATGGGGTTCGGTCTGGCCTGCTGCGCCATCGAGATGATGGCGACGTCGGCGTCCCGTTTCGACATCGCCCGGTTCGGCGCCGAGGTCTTCCGCGCGTCGCCGCGCCAGGCCGACCTGATGATCGTCGCCGGCACCGTCACCAAGAAGATGGCCCCGGTCCTGCGGCGGCTCTACGACCAGATGCCCGAGCCCAAGTGGGTCATCTCGATGGGCAGTTGCTCGAACGCCGGGGGGCCGTTTCCCACCTACTCGGTGCTGCAGGGCGTCGACAAGGTGGTGCCCGTCGACGTCTACGTGTCCGGGTGTCCGCCCCGCCCCGAGGCGCTGCTCTACGGGTTGATGCGCCTCCAGGACAAGATCCGGCGCGAGAACACGGTGTTGCGCAAGGAACGGGTCATCATGGCGGGACAGAGCGATCCGATTCTCGTCGAGGACCGGGGGTAGCGGCCGTGCAACAGTTGGCGAAGCTCTTTCGGATGGTGTTCCTGGTCGACCTGATCAAGGGGTTGCTGGTCACCCTCAGGTACACCCCGCAACCTGCGTTCACCTTCCAGTATCCGGCCGAGCGGCGCCCGGTCGCGCCTCGCTTCCGGGGGGTGCTCAGGCTGCAGGTCGAGCCGGAGACCGGCGCGCAGACCTGCATCGTGTGCGACCAGTGCGCCAAGGTCTGTCCCGACGAGCTCATCATCCTGGGGGGACATCGGGAGCCCGGTCACAAGATCAAGGTGCTGGACTACTTCGATTTCAACCTGTCCCGCTGCAGCTTCTGCGGCCTGTGCTCCGAGGTGTGCCCGACCAAGCCCGTCAAGGCGCTCATCATGAGCGAGGACTACGAGCTCGGCAGCTACGATCGCCAGAAGCAGATTCTGCGCGTCGACGACATGTACGACGGCGTGGCGATTGAGCAGTACTCGCGCTAGCGGGAGCTCCTTCGGGCGCTGCCCCGCGCCGCCCGAAGCTCGGCCGGCCCGCCGGAAGCTCCCGGCGTCTTTCCGTCGTTCCCGGTGGAGGTGACATGAAACTGGCGTCACGCGCCCTGATGGTCGTGGCGGTGCTGACGGCGCTGTCGGTCGTCCTCGGCGCTCAGCCGACGCCGACCGCGTCGCGAGTCGAGACCCGCATTCAGCTCGGCAATCTGCTGCTCGACGATCTGCGCTACTGGGAGGCCATCCGCGCTTTCGAGGAAGCGCAGGAAGGGGCCACCGAAGAGCAACGCCTGCGTTCCAGCGCCGGCATGCTCAAGGCCCTCCTGCCGGTCGCGGAGTTCACCCGCGCGCAGATCGAGTCGCAGATCCTGCTGGAGCTCGCCCCTTCCGATCCCGAGATGATTGCCCTGGCCGGGGACGCGCTGTGGGGCGGTGGGCTCTTCGACGAGGCTGAGCAGCTGTATCGTGACGCATTGACGCTCGACCCGGGCTCCGGCGCGGCCCGGCACGGCGTGGCGAAGAGCCTCACGACCCGCCAGCGCTACGAGGAGGCCCTCGACTGGGTCCAGGCGGCGCTCGACGCCACCCCCGACTTGTCCGCGGCGTATCACACCTTGGGGTACATCCACCGGCGCATGCGCCGGTTCGCCGACGCGGCCGACGCCTACGAGCGGTACATCGCGCTGCTCCCCGGTTGGGCCGAGACCGAGAGGGCGGACTGGGCGCGGGCGGAGGTGCAGTTCCTGCGGTCGTTCGGGGACCGCCCCGCGGTCGAGCTGATGGCGCCGGGGCAGCTCCACACCATTCCGTTCAGGCTGGTCGACGAGAAGGTCATCGTCCAGGGCCGGGTCAACGGGCGGGATATGGTCGACTTCGTCGTCGACACCGGGGCCGAGCAGACGGTGCTGTCGCAGCCCGTCGCGCAGCAGCTCGGCGTGCGCCCCGTCAGCACCACCCTGAGCGCCGGCGTCGGCGAGATCGGCTTCAGGGGCCTGCAGGCGGGCCGCCTCGAATCGCTCGAGTTCGGCTCCCTCGGCATCCGGAATCTCCCCGCGTTGATCAAGAGCCCCCCGCTCGGCGGCCTCCCCACACCGGAGGCGGAGGCGTTCTCGCCGCTCGCGGTCGGCTTGTCGATGATCGTCGACTACGCCCGTCAGGAGATCGTCATCGGCGAGGAGCTGCCCGACGAGCCCTTCGACGTCTCCATGCCGCTCAGGCAGCACCGGCTCGCGGTGGTGCGCGGCGTCGTCAACGACGAGATTCCCCGGAGCTTCGTGGTCGACACCGGCGGCGAGGTCATCTCCATCAGCCGGGGCACGGCGAATCTCCTGCCCCCGCTCGAAGTGCGGCAGGTGCCCGTCAACGTCTACGGGACCTCCGGGTGGGACGAGCAGGCGTATCTGCGGCCCGGCACCTCGCTCGCCTTCGACCAGTTGCTCTATCCCAACTACTCGGTGGTGGTGCTGAACCTGCACCGTCCGAGCGCCCTGCTGGGATTCCACATCGGCGGCACCGTCGGCCACCATTTCCTGAGGGACTATCGGGTCGTGCTCGATCTGCGCCGGAGCGAGATGCGGTTGACGCGGCTCTGATCGCCGGGGCAACGAGAGACAGCCCGTGCCCGGCCCCCCTTTGGAGGGTCCGGCACGGGCTGTCTGCTTTTGGCGGCGAGCAGGGGACTCCGCTGCCTCACCACCTGCCGCCCGGCGGGACCGCCGGCCGACATCAGAAGTCGAACCCGATCCAGAAGTCGAAGCGCGGATTCCGGAAGGCGGTGCTGCCTCCCCGGGCCGCGAAGAGGATGTTCTCCCAGTCCTCGTTGAAGAGCGTCCGCCATGACCAGTCGAAGTGCATCGGGATGCCGATGACCGACGTCGTCAGGCCGATGCCGTACGACGCCCGGCCGTCCACGAGCCGGAACCCGGAAACCGGCGCCGGGTCGCCGAACACCTCGAAGAACTCGCCGGTGACGGGGTTCTGACCGAAGCCGATGGTCGGGGTCACCGTGTCGCCGCCGGTGGCGAACCAGGTGAACGGCCGATCGTTCAGGCTGGCGCCGCCGAGATTGAAGAAGAAGGTGCCGCGGACGCCACCCATCAGTCCGATCGGCGTGAGCATCGCCTCGATGAGGGGGAAGCGCAACTCGGCGTTGAAGAAGGCGGCGTTGTGGCCGATGAACTCCAGGTACTCGTAGCCGCGCATTTCCGAGTTGCCGCCGAAGTACAGGAAGTCCGGGAAGTCTCCGAAGCTCTTGAGGGCGCGGCCGCGCAGGGCCAGCACGCCGGTCTCGCCGATCCGCAGGTAGTAGCGGGCGTCGGCGTCGAGGGTCTTCTTGCCGAGGAACGTCGTGCCGACCGTCGGCGCGTACTGGAAGGCGAAGCGCATCGTGTTGCCGGACACCGGCCCGAACTCGCGGAAGACCGTGGTCTCCTGGATGAACGAGACCCCCACCGGCATCTGGGAGCCCTGGCGGAACAACTGGGTGCCGAACTGCTGCTCCTGGTACTGGTTGGACTGCTGCTGGAGGAACGGATCGTTGAACCGCTCGTTGAAGTGGAACATCCCGCCGCTCACCTCGAGACGGCGGTAGCGGTCGAGTGGGTAGATGCCGAAGGCGCTTCCGCCCCGCACCGTCTGCACCGCGAGGGCCTCGTCGCGGCTGAGGAAGGCGAGCGACGGGGCGTACCAGCCGGCCGCGCCGTAGAAGAACATCTCCTGCGAGAACCCCTGCAGGGCGAACTGGAAGCGGCCGCTCTGGTTGAGGTAGGAGCCCGAGAAGGTCCGGTACTGGGCGATGGAGTAGGCGAACAGGTTGAAGCTCTGATCGCCGAGAACGTCGGAGAACGAGACGCCGGTGCCGCCGAGGAAGTCGCCGCTGTTGGTCACGCCGACGTTGATGGGCGGGGTTCCGTCGAGGAACATCTTCTCGAACCGGCCCTTGCGCCGGTTGTTGGCGGTCACGAGGGTGTGGGTCAGCGGCGCCTGGAAGTCGATGTTGGGTCCCGGGGCGCCGAAGTCCGAGGTGAACGCGGTGTACAGCGGCTCTTGCCGTTCGATGGTGTGGATGCCGTACTCGCCCTTGAAATAGCTGACGAAGGCGATGCGCGGCCGGGGGTCGCCGGGGAGGACGACAGTCGAGACGTTGCCGGTCGCGGCGTCGGTGTACTGGCGCAGCTCGCCGTTGTTCAGGTCGAGCGTCCAGACGTTGTAGATGTCGCCGTTGGCGGCCACGTCGGGGTCGACGGGGGCCAGCGGGTCGACGGCGGTCGACGAGAACACGAGGGTGTTCTCGTCGAGGAACTGGGCGCTCGCCTCGCTGAACGTGCCGAACGTCAACTGGGTCTTCTCCCGGGTCTCGAGGTCGAGCTTGAAGAGCTTGTTGTTGCCGCTGATGCGCGCCACGTAGACGATGTAGGAGCCGTCGGGCGAGAACGTCGGCGCGTAGTCGGCGAAGTCGTCCTGCGTGAGGTTCGTGACCTCGTGGGTCTCGAGGTCGAGCAGGTGGATGTCGCCCACCGCGTTCTGCAGGGCCGAGAAGGCGACGTAGCGCCCGTCCGGCGAGAAGTCCGGCGCCTCCGGCGCGTCCACCATCTCCAGGTCGATCATCTCCTCGGTTTCCCGGGTCACGAGGTTCTGCAGCATCAGTGACCGGTACTTCCCCTTGCGGACGAAGTACGCGAGGCGGTCGTCGACCGGCGACCAGGACATCCACGGCACCGCGTTCCACCGCGCGCCGGGCAACTGAATCGACTCGTAGCCGAGGTCCTGGTTGAAGCCCTCGGTCAGGTTGGACACCACCTCACCGTCCTCGGTCGACAGGAGGATGATGTCGATCTCCCGGTCCTTGCGGTTGACCGCGTAGGCGGCGAGGAGGTCGCCGGACGGCGACGGCTCGATCGAGTACACGGCGAGGTACCGCGTCTCGAACGGGTCCGGGGCGAGGTCGCGGCCGTAGTCGTCGGGCCGCTCCTTGTCGCGGAAGGCCTGGAAACGGCGCCGGATGTAGGAGGAGTACTCGACGTCGAACTCCTCGGCCGGAATGTTGAAGGCGTCCTGGTAGACGTCGCTCTCCCCGCCGATCACCGACTTGCGCAGCGAGAACAGGAACTCGCGGACGCCGGCCATGCCCCAGCGTTCCTCGATGAACTCGAAGGCGGCGTGCCCGAGGTTGTAGACGAGCCGGGGGCTCGCGTTGAGGCCGTAGCCCTCGTACTTGCTCATCTCCGGCAGCGTGTCCGAGAGGGCGGCGTCGCGGACCGTCATCAGGTCGAGGGGGCGCCACACGCCGGCCAGGAAGTCGGCGAGCCCCTCGTCGACCCACAGCGGAATGCCGCGCCGGATGACCGAGCGCGGGATGATGTCGAACGCGAACTGGTGGGTCAGCTCGTGGGCGATCAGCCGGTAGAGCTGGTCGGGCGGCTCGTCGATGGGCAGCACGATGCGCTGCCGGAACGGCTCGGCGAAGGCGGCGACGCCGTCCGACACCGCGCCGGGGATGATGTTCTGCTGCTCGAACTCGCTGTGCGTCTTGAAGATGACGAGGGGGACGAGGTTGGCGAGGTCGTGGGTCAGGTCGGCGCTGATCTGGGCGTAGGCGCTCTCGGCGTAGCTGGCGATGCGCTCGAGGTGCTCCTCCACCTCGGGGTAGTAGAAGATCTCGAAGTGCTCGGTCGTGTAGATGTGCCACTGGAAGTCGTCGTACTTGACCCGGTTCTTGCCGTAGTACGGGAAGAACTGGGTGGCGGCCTGGGCCATCGCATCGGCCGTCCAGCCGAGGGTGAGCACGGCGATCAGGCCGGCCAGGACGACGCGGCTCCGGATGGCGCGCCCACGGGGGGAGCAACTCATCATGGTTCACCTCGCAAGGGGCCAGCGGCGTGCGGCGGGAGCTGGCGGAGAGGGTGTCTCAACTTGATCGTTTGCCGCCGCGCCGGTCGCGACGCCCGCGACCGTGCGGCCGGGTTCCTTCCTCGGTACCCATCTTAGCAAGAACCGCGCCCGGCCGGCTTCGACCCGGGCAGCGCGCCCGGCGGGGCCGTGCGACCCCGGGTCCCGGGCGGCCGGCGGCATGGCTCTCCGTCGCGGGAGCCGCGGCCGCCCGGGCCGTCGCCCGGGCCTCGGTCGTCGCGCGCTCGCCGCCCGACGACGCCGGCTCCGGTCGTGCCGCGGGGTCTCGAGCGACGGGTCCCACGGGTGCGCGAACCTCTCGCCGGCGCCGCCCCGCCGGCTTCCGGCGAGTGTCCTCCGTGGGGGAGGGGATCGACCGCGGGAGAGGACATGGACAAGTCCGCTCGCGTATGCGACGCTATTGCAGGAAGGCGGCGCGCGCCGGGGCCCTCAGGTCGGGCGCCGGGCCGACGAGAGGAGCTTGTCATGACGTTGCGTTGGATGGTCGCGGGGGCCGGTGCGCTGGCGCTGGCGATGTCGACATTGCCGGCCGGTCTCGTGTCGTCCCATACACACCCACACGGTGGCGGCGGCGCGGCGCCCGGCGGGGTCGCAGCCTGCGACGCCGGGGCCAAGCCGGCCAGCTACGACTTCGTGTTGCAGGACAGCGACGGGCGGGACTTCGACTTCGATTCGTTGCGCGGCAAGGTCGTGCTGCTGAACTTCTGGGCCACGTGGTGCGGTCCCTGCAAGATCGAGGTGCCCTGGTTCGTCGAGTTCGCGGAGGAGTACGCCGACGACGGGCTGGTCGTGCTGGGCCTGTCGGTGGACGACACCGTCGACAAGATCCGAGAGTTCGCGGACGACTTCGACGTGAACTACCCGATGCTCGTGGGCCTGGGCCGCGAGGACTTCCAGGAGGCCTACGGGCCGATCTGGGGCGTGCCGATGACCTTCTTCATCGATCGCGAGGGCACGGTATGCCGCACGCACGCCGGCATCGCGACGAAGGACGAGTTCGAGCACGACATCCGGGATCTGCTGTAGGGCGTCGGGATCGCCGAGGACTGCGCAGATTCCCGGCGGGCATGGTTCGAGGCGCCGGCGGGAGCCGCGGGGGCGGCGGCTGCCGCGCGAGCGGGATCGGGTGGTCCGGCCGGAGGCGGCCGGGCAGGATGGGTTGAGCGGGGACGGGGACGGCCGACTGATGTATGATCCGGATGAGGGGTGCCGATGCTGAAAGGGTTCGTCCACGCGGAGTTGGCCTGTGGCTGTCGACTCGCGTTTCGCGAAGGGGTGGAGGGCAGCCCGGTCACCGTGGTCGTCGACCGGAAGGCGCCCGGCTGCACCCTCTCCCTGCACGTGCAGGGATTGCCCGTCTACGACTATCGGGAAGCGCTTCGACCTTCGACCCGCATCAGTCCCATGGAGGAAGAGGGCTACGAAGAGGAAGGGTGACGGCCGGGGCGTTGCTGCATGACCACGCTGCTGTCGTCGGAGTTCGACGTCGTCTGTCCATGCTGCGGCGCCGTGCAGACGGTTGACACGCGCCTGAAGCGTGTCGTGGCCCATCGCGAGCCCGAGCGCGAGGACAAGCTCGAGCTCGACCAGGCGCAACGGATACTGGCCGATGAAGCGGCCCGGCGCGAGGCCATCTTCCGGCAATCGGTGACCGACGAGCGGAACCGCGGCGACGTCCTCTCCAGGCGATTCGACGAGGCCCTCGAACAAGCCCGCCACGAGCCCGTGACGCGTCCCGAGCGCGACTTCGACCTCGACTGAGTCCCCGGCTGCCCCACGTTCCCGCCTTCAGCGCACGGCGCAGGCGACCGCCTCGGGTAGACTTGCGCCGATGCCCGCCCCCGCACCCCCGCCGAACGCCGGTTCCGACGGCGTCCCGGTCGCACCGTCGCGCATCCTCGTCGGCACCTCGGGCTACAACTACGTGGAATGGCGGGGCAGCTTCTACCCCGAGAAGCTGTCCCCCAAGAAGATGCTGCCCTACTACGCGGAGCGGCTGCCGACGGTCGAGATCAACTACACCTTCTACCGCATGCCGACCGAGCGGCTGCTCGCCGGGTGGTCGGACCTGACCCCGGGGCACTTCCGCTTCACCCTCAAGGCGCCGCGGCGCATCACCCACGAGGCGCGCCTGCGGGACACCGGGGACCCCACCGGCGCGTTCTGCCGGGCGGCCCGGTCGCTGGGTCCGAAGCTGGGCGTCCTCCTGTTCCAGTTGCCGCCGTACTTCAGGAAGGACCTCCCGGTCCTCGACGACTTCCTGGGCCTGCTGCCGTCCGGGGTGCGGGCGGCGTTCGAGTTCCGTCACGCGTCGTGGCACGACCCGGCGGTGTTCGAGCGGCTCCGGTCCCGCCGGCTGGCGCTGTGCATCGCCGACAGCGAGCGGATGACGACGCCGCTGGAAGTGACCGCCGACTACGGCTACTTCCGGTTGCGCGACGAGGGCTACGGGCCGGAGGACATCGCCCGGTGGGCGGAGACGATCGCCGGGGCGACCCGGGCCTGCCGTGAGGTCTTCGTCTACTTCAAGCACGAGGACAAGGGGAAGGGGCCCGAGTTCGCCCGGCGCTTCGTCGACGCGCTGCCGGCCGGGGGCTGAGGCGGGCCGATTCGCCAGTCATTGCCTTCGGCGGCGCTCGACGCCCCACCCACCCTCCGGGAGTCCGCGCCGTGCTAGGGTGCAGCCGGCGACATTCGATCCCGCACGACCTCGACCGCCCGCCACTCGGCCCAGTAGCCGTCGAAGCCCGGCCCGGCGCCGGCATAAAACCCGCAGTGGCCCCCGTGGGGCGTGATCTGGACGGCGATATGCGGGTTGGCCGCGATCCCCGGGTCGTCGAACTGGCGAGTCGGGATGAAGGGGTCGTCGGCGGCGCTGACGACGAGGGTCGGCACGCGCACGCGGTCGACCACCCGCAAGCTGCTCGCCCGGTGGTAGTAGTCGTCGGCGTCCCGGAACCCGTGGTGCGGGGCCGTGTAGCGCTCGTCGAATTCCCGCACGGTCCGCACCGAGCCGAGCCGGCCGAGGTCGAAGCGGCCCGGCCACGCCCGCGCCTTGCGCCGCATGCGACGCTTCAGGTTGCGCACGAAGTTCCACTGGTAGAGACGGTTCGCGGGCCGCTCGAGGGCCTCGACGCACATCCCCAGGTGCATCGTGGGCGACACCGCGACGATCGCGCGAAGCTGGGGCGGCGCCTCCTCCCCGTAGTCGCCGGCCAGCCGCACGGCCACGTTGCCCCCGAGCGAGTAGCCGGCCACGGCGATGGCGGGAAGCCGATCCAGCGTGATGAGCTCCTCGATGACCGCCCGCGGGTCGGCCGCGAGGCCCGAGTGGTAGAGCCCGGCCGACAGCGCCTCGGTGCCCCCGCAGTTGCGCTGGTTCAGCAGTACCGCGTTCATGCCCGCCGCCAGGGCCTTGTCGGCGAGCCCGCGCATGTAGTGGGCCCCGCTGGAGCCTTCGAGGCCGTGCAGGGCGAGGAGGGTCGGGTGCCGGCGCGGCTCCGCCTGCCAGTGGCAGTGGGCGAGCACCCGGGCGTCGGGGGCGACGTCGAAGCGGCGGGGCACGGGCGGCGGCAGGCGCGGGAAGCGACGCGGGCGGCCCCAGGTGAACAGGGTCATGCGGTGCCCGCCGCGGAGGCGCGGATGGGGAACGTAGCGGTCTGTGGCGCCGCCGCGCGGGATGGTCGTCGTCATCGTCGGGGAGCCCGTGGCGACGGCCCCGCTGCATTCGACCGGCGGTGCATCCCGCCTGGCTGCGTTGCTACTCGGCTACGCATGCCCGGCATGTGCCTTGGTCGCGCCTTGCCACGCGGGCGCCGCGCCGGTCTCGCTGCCACGCGCGGTTTCACCACCGGCTCGTGACTGCGGGTTCCCCGTCGCCCGCGGTGGGGCCGTAGATAGGGGGTATCCGGCATCCCCGCATGCGCAGGTAGACGCTGAGCTGCCCGCGGTGGTGTACGAGGTGGTTCAGCACCAGCGCCTGCACCGTCGCTATCCGGGGCAGCGAGAAGAGCACTCGGCCGTCGTGTCGCAGGGTCCAGTCGGCGACGAGCTCGTCGTCGGGGCGGCCGACGAGGGTGCCGCGGCCCATGGCCGCGCCGGCGTCGAACCGGCCCAGCGCCTCGGTCACCGACCTCACAGGGCCTTCGACCGGCACGTCGGCCAGATCGCAGCTCTCCTCGTTCATGATGCCGCGGGTCCAAGCGGGAATCTCCGCCAGATGGCCGGTCAGCTCCGCGAAGGTCCGGGCCCCGCCGCCGGGCCCCCACGCGAGCTCCGCCGCGGGCACGACCTCGATGAGGCGCCGGGTAGTACCCAGCTCCCGGTCGAACTGAGGCAGAAGCATGTCGATGAGCTGCATGGACCTGGACCGATGCGCGGGGATTGTACCCGCGAACCCGTCGCGGCGGACGCGGCAGTCCCCACGATGTCGGCACACGCGTCCGCCCATGCGACGGACCGTGCCCGTCCACACCCGGAGACGGCCCGGCGGCGCCTTCTGGACCGGGCGCCGGCCGATTCGGGACAATACCCCCATGCGGCTCCGGCAGCTCAACATCGGTTGCTTCGGCGGCGGGACGGGGTTGCCCAGCCTCATCGGCGGCCTCAAGCAGAACCCGTGGCTGCGCGTCAACGCGGTGGTCACCATGTTCGACAGCGGCGGCAGCTCGGGGGTGCTGCGCGATCAGCTCGGGGTGCTGCCTCCCGGCGACGTCCTCCGCTGTGCGCTGGCCCTCGCCCGCAACGAGGCCGAGGCGCGGCGCATCCTGCTGACCCGCCTCTCCGGCTTCGAGCACGATCGGCTCGGCGGCCATACCGGCGGCAACCTGCTGCTCTCGATGATGGAGCAGTACACCGGCGACTTCCTCGCCGCCGTCGACGGGCTGCGCACGCTGCTCGACTGCGTCGGGCTGGTGTGGCCGGTCAGCGTCGAGCAGGCGACGGTGTGCGCCGAGTACGAGGACGGGTCGACCACCCGCGGCGAGGTCGAGGTCGACGCCGGGCAGCGCGAGGGGCGCCGCGTCCGCCGCATCTGGCTCGACCCCGAGGTCGCCATCCATCCCGCCGCGGCAGAGGCCATTCCCGGCTTCGACGCGGTCGTCATCGGCCCCGGCAGCTTCCACACGAGCCTCGTGCCGACCCTGCTCCCGGTCGGCGTGCGAGATGCCCTCGCCGCCGTCGACGGGCCGATCGTGCTCGTCGCCAACCTGCTCACCGAGGGCCGCGGCATGGAGGGCTTCACCGCCGCGACGGCGGTGGAACGCATCGGCGAGGTCATCGGCCGCCGCGTCGACGCGGTCATCGTCAACACCGGGCGGCCCGACGACGAGACCGTCGACCGTTACGCCGCCGAGGACAAGCGGCCCTTGCCGGTGGGACGCGTTCCGGACGGCTGCGAGGTCGTCACCGGCGAGTTCTGGGAGGGCACCTTCGCCCGGCACGCCCGGCGCCGCCTCGCCTACGCGGTGTGGGGCGTTCTTTCGCGCCGTCTCCTGTGGGACGACGGGGGGCGCGGATAGCGCACCAAATCGTCGCCGCCGGCTCGGCCCGAACCCAGCCGACCCTGCAGGACTCCCGTTCTACGGTGCAGATTCCTGGTCGTTGCGCGCCAGCTTCTTGGCAGCGGCCTTCTCGATGATCTCGCGCAGCGCCTTGCCCATGGCGCCGCCCCGGGCAGCGGCGCGCCCGGTCACCCAGACGTCGGGGAAGTCGGCGGCGAGGATGTCGTCGAAGTCGCCCTCGCTCTTCACGCTGAGGGGCGCGAAGGTGGTGATGTCGAGGGGGCCCGACCAGAAATCGCGGTGCTTGATGAGCAGCCAGCTCCTGCCGTGCTGGGACGGGGAGGTGTCGGGTCGGTCGCGGGTCCGGACGAGGGCCCACGATCCCTTGAGCTTGTAGCCGTCGAGGGAGAACTTCAGGTCGCCCTTGCCGAGAGCTTCGCCGACGTCGTCGACCTCCGGGCGCCAGGTCCCGTAGTCCCACAGCATGACGATGCCCTGGCCGTAGCCCTCGGGGATGACGCCCTCGAAGTCGCCGTACTCGCGGGGGTGGTCCTCGGTCTGCACCGCGAGGTGACGGTCGCGGTGATCGAGCGACGGTCCCTTGGGCACCGCCCACGACAGGAGGACGCCGTCGTGCTCGAGCCGCAGGTCGTAGTGCAGGCGGCTGGCGAGGTGCTTCTGCACGCAGAAGTACAGGGGCTTGGGTTTGGGCGTCCCGCGCTTGCGCGGCTTGCCGCCCCCGCGCGGCTCGGGGGTCTTCGTGAAGTCGCGCTTGCGCCGGTACTCGTCGAGGGGCATGGCGGCAGCATAGCAGGGAACGTGCGTCGGTAGGCTTCGGTACATAATGCGCTCGGGGGGGCAACCCATGCTGACGGCCGTCTTGCTGTATCTCTCGGTGCTCGTCCTCGTGGGCGCGTACCGCAGCCGCCGGGTGCGGACCGGCGACGACTTCCTCGTGGCGGGACGGGCCCTGCCGGCGCGGGTGCTGGTGTTCACGCTGCTCGCGACCTGGATCGGGTCGGGCAGCCTCTTCGCGGGGGCGGGGCTCGGCTACCGGGCCGGCTTCGCGGCCCTGTGGCAGTCCGCCGGCGCGTGGGCGGGCATCGCCCTCGTCTACTTCATCGCGCCGCGGGTGCGCCGCATCGCCCAGTACACGGTCCCCGACATCCTCGAGCTGCGCTACGGGCCGGCGGCGCGGGTGCTCGGCACGATCACCACGGTGCTCGCCTACTCGACCATCGCCGCCTACCAGTTCCGGGGTGGCGGCCGCCTCCTCGCGTCGGTCGCGGGAATCGACCCGGACACCGGGGCGTTCATCACGATGGCGTTCTGCGTGCTCTTCACGGCGCTCGCGGGCATGCTGTCCATCGCCTACCTGGACGTCGGCAACGGCGTGCTGATGACGGTCGGGGTGGTGCTGGCGGTCACGTTCATGGTCGGCGACGCGGGCGGGCTCGGCGCCGCGGTGGGGGCGCTCCGGCCCGACCAGGTGTCGCTGTTCGGCAACCTGGGCCCGCAGGCGTCGCTGGCCCTGTTCCTGCCGACCATGTTCCTCCTGCTCGGCGAAGCGAACATGTACCAGAAGTTCTTCTCGGCCCGCGACGAGCGGGCGGCGCGGCTCGCGGTGGGCGGGTGGATCGTCGGGACCATGCTGGTCGAGACCTTGATCGACTCGACCGGGATCTTCGCCAGCACCATCACGCCGGGGCTGACCGAGGCGCAGTCGGAGGAGATCGTCATCCGCGTCGCGACCGACGTGCTGCCGGCGTTCCTGGGCGTGGTGCTCGTGTGCGGGGCGGCGGCAATCATCGTCTCCACCGCCAACAGCTTCCTGTTGACCCCGGCCACCAATCTGATCCGGGACGTGTACCAGCGCTTCGTCGACCCGTCGATCACGGGGGCGCAGGTCATCGTCTACACGCGCGTCATCGTCGTCGTGCTGGGCCTCTTCGGCTATGTGGCGGGGAGCTTCTTCCCGACCATCCTGGCGATGGCCCTGTGGGCGTACACGATGTACGGGGCGGGCATCACCCCGGCCCTCCTCGGCGCTCTGCTCTGGCGCCGAGCGACGCCGGCGGGCGGGGTGGCCTCGATCCTCGTGGGCATGGTCACGACCCTGGGGTGGGAGATCGTGGCCCTGGCGCGCAGCGTCGACGGCGCGCCCGTCTATCCGCTGGGCCTGGAGACCGCGTACCCGGCCCTCGCGCTGTCCATCGGCACCCTGGTCGTGGTGAGCCTGGCGACGCCGCCGACGCCGAGGGCGGCGGCCCTCGACGGCCCGGCGACGGCCTGACGCGGCCCCGCGCGCCCGTCGCGGGACTGGAAGCGCACGCTGGTCAACCGGGACCTCGCCGCTCTCGGTGCAACGCCGGGTGAAGCAGCGAGCTGCAAAGCCGTTACCGGGGCAGCCGCGGGGTCGCGCGCGAGGCCGCGACCCGCCGCCGGCCCGGGGCTCGGGCGCGTCACTTCTGCTGCTCGGGCACGTAGTCCGGGGGCGGGGCCGACTCTTCGCCGAAGAAGAAGTCCTCCATGTACTTCGCCACCAGGTCCTGGGCTTCTTTCTGCCAGGGCATCAGGCGGTACTCGTTGAGGATCATCGTCATCCGCTCTTCCCACTGCTTCCAGGCGTCGGCGGAAACCTGCTCGTAGATGCGCCGGCCCAGCTCGCCGGGCCAGGGGGGCTCGTCGAGCCCGGGCAGCTCCCGCTGCAACTTCACGCACTTGACGGTTCGGACGGGGGTGTCGGATTCAGGCATGGCGGTGGTCGCGCTGGCCGCGCCGATCCTGGGCGACCGTGTCGAAGCGCTGGTTTCACGAAGGACTGCCGGAAATCGTAACATGGGAAGGTTGGGCCGGGCCCCCGCACGGCCATCGCGGAGTTGCGCGGCCGCGAACACGCGGAGACGGCCGAGGGCCGTTCGAACCGCCGAGCTCCGCCACACCCTCCGGAACGGATTCGAGGCGCATGACCCATCACGAACCCATCCGCGGCGCTCGCCGGGCGGTGGCCATGGCCGGCGTGCTCGGGGGCACGTTCCTCGCGGCCATCGAGATGACCGTGGTCGCGGCGGCCATGCCCACCGTCGCCGACCAGCTCGGCGGGCTCGCCTGGTACAGCTGGGTCTTCTCCGCCTACCTGCTGGCGTCGACGGTCTCGATACCGCTGTGGGGCAAGCTCTCCGACCTGTACGGTCGGCGGCGCTTCTACCTGTGGTGCATCTGCATCTTTCTGATGGGATCGGCCCTCTCGGGGGCGGCCCCCTCGATGGCCGCGCTCATCGTGTTCCGGACGCTGCAGGGGTTCGGGGCCGGAGGCCTCATGCCGCTGGGAATGAGCATCATCGGCGACCACTACACGCTGGAGGAGCGGGGCCGGACGCAGGGGCTGCTGAGCGCGGTGTGGGGGGTCGCCTCGGTGGTCGGGCCGCTCGCCGGAGGCTACATCACCGCCCTGCTATCGTGGCGGTGGGTGTTCTATCTCAACATCCCGTTCGGCATCCTCGCCGCCGTCGCGGTGGGCGCCGCCCTGCGGGACCCGCCGCCGGGCGTCCGGCGCCGCGTCGACTATGCGGGGGCGGCCCTGCTCGCGACGTCGGTGACGCTGTTGATGCTGGCCGTCAGCCAGACCGGGGTGGCCGGCCGCGGAGCGTGGGCCGGGCTCGCCTGCGCGGCCGCGGCCGGGTCCGGCTGGTGGCTGCTGCGGGTCGAGCGCCGGGCGGCGGAGCCGATGGTGCCCGTCGATCTGCTCGCGGACCGGATGGTGGCGTCCATCGCGGGCATCGGCCTGCTCGTCGGCGCCGCCATGTTCAGCGCCATCACCTACGTGCCGCTCCTCGTGCAGGAGGGGCTGGGCGGCACCGCGGTCGAGGCCGGGCGCGCGCTGACCCCGCTCGTGCTGGGCTGGGTCGTGGTGTCGGTGATCGCGGGCCGGCTCGTGCACCGCACCGGCTACCGTCCGATGGTGCTCGGCGGCCTCGGCGGCGTCACCCTCGGGTTCGCGGGCCTGACCCTCGTCGGCCCGGATACGCCCGCCTGGGTGCTCCGGGCGGACCTCGCCCTGATCGGCATGGGCATGGGGACGGCGATGCTGTCGCTGGTGCTCGCCATGCAGAGCGGGGTCGCGCGGCGGCATCTCGGGGTCGCCACGTCGTTCGGCCAGTTCACCCGCAGCATCGGCGGGGCGGTGGGCGTCGCCCTCTTCGGCGTGGTCATCGCGGCCGCCGTCGCCGCGAGCGCGGAACCCTCGCAGGCCCGCATGCTGGAGGCGATTCACCGGGTCTTCGGGTTCACTGCCGCCGTCACCGGAGTCGCGGTGATCGCGGCCGTCCGCATGCCCGGCGGCCGGGTCTCCGACCTCGTCCACCCCGACCACGCGCCCGCGCCGGCGGCGCCGCGGGGAGCGTGACGGAACCGCCTAGTGGACCGACGCGTCGGGCATGGTGCCCGGCACCGGCCGCTCCGCCTCGTCGAGCTGCAGGGTGGCGGTGACGACCCGGGCCACCTGGACGCGGGCGTCGTTGAAGACGGCGCCGCCGCCGACGTCCGTCAGCTCGTCGGGGACGAGGGCGTTGGCGGTCGCGCCGTTGAGGGTGCTCATGCGCCAGAGGCCCTTGGGCAGGGCGACGGCGCCCCGCCGGATGCCGGCATCCACCGCCACCGGGCAGTGCACCTCGCCGAGGGCGTTGAAGACGCGGGCGGTGTCGCCGTCGGCGAGGCCGCGCGGCTCGGCGTCGTCGGGGTGAATCTGCAGGCTGGCCACGCGCGCGCGCAGCTCGCCGAGGGTGGAGTTGACGGTCTTGCCGGTGGACGGCGAGATCAGGGCGAGTGGGTAGTCGGGGGTGGCCGGATCGGGCCGGAAGCGGTAGATGCCCTCGGGGCTCTCGCGCTCGAGCTCGTCGGGGAACAGCCGCACCTTCCGGTTCGGGGTCCGGGGATGGACGTCGACGAACTGGACCGGCGCGCCCTCCGCCACCCCGAGGGCGATACCCGACTCGAGGAGACCGCCGCGGGCCTCTTCGGGCAGGGCGGCGGCGAGCTCGAGGAGGGCCTCGGCGTCGCTCCCGTACCCGGCGCCGACGTCGAGGCCCAGCCGGCCCGCGAGCTCCGCGAAGACCTCGACGTTGGGTCGTGACGCGCCCACCGGCTCGATCACGGGCCGGGCGAGCTGCAGATTGGTCGACCCGTAGCTCCGGGCCACGTCGTAGGACTCGAGGAACGTGGTGGCGGGCAGCACCACGTCGGCGAGCCTCGCGGTGTCGGTCATCACCTGGTCGAAGACCACGGTGAACAGGTCGTCGCGGGAGAGCCCCTCGATCACCCGGTTCTGGTTCGGCATCGTCGCCACCGGGTTGCAGTTGTAGACGAACAGCATCCTGATCGGCGGATCCCGCAGCTCGAGCAGGGCTCGGCCCAGGCGGTTCATGTTGACCACCCGGGTAGCCGGCTCGGGGGCGCCGATCCACGACTCGGCCGACAGGTTCCAGGCGGCGGTGTTGCTCATCGAGTAGCCGCCGCCCCGGACCCCGAACTTGCCGGCGACGGCGGGCAGGGCGAGCACCGCGAGGGCGGCGCTGCCGCCGTTGCGGTTGCGCTCGAGTCCCCACCCGCAGCGGATGACGGCGGGGGAGTAGTCGGCGTACATCTCGGCGAAGCTCTCGATCAGCCCCGGGTCGAGCCCCGCCACCTCGGCCGCCCGGTCGAAGGTCCATTCCGCGCAGCGCTCCCGCAGCCGGTCCGCGCCCTCGGCGTGGGCGGCGAGGAACCCCTCGTCGGCCCGATCGTTCTCGAACAGGTAGCAGTGCACGGCCAGCGCGAGCGCAACGTCGGTCCCCGGCCTGACCGCGAGGTGAATGTCCGCGCGCCGGGCCAGCTTCGTCCGGCGGGGGTCGACGACCACGAGGGCCGCCCCTGCCTCCTGCGCCGCCTTGACGTGGGGCATCAGGTGGATGCCGGAGCTCGCCGGGTTGGCGCCCCACACCACGATGAGCCGGGCGTGGCGGTAGTCGGCGTAGGTCACCCCCGGCATCTTGCCGTAGAGGGCCTGGTTGGCGGTGCTCGTCGGCAGGGCGCAGACAGTGCGGGCGAGCCGCGACGCGCCGAACTGGCGGAACAGCCGGGCGTCGACGGTGTCCTGCGTCAGCAGGCCGTTCGACCCGCCGTACGAGAACGGGAGCACCGCTTCGGCGCCGACCGTGTCGCGGATCTCGATCATCCGCTCGGCGATCAGGGCGAGGGCCTCGTCCCACGTGGTTTCCCGGAACTCGCCGTCGCCGCGGCGGCCCCGGCGGACGAGGGGCTGGGTCAGGCGGGCGTCGCCGTACACCCGCTCGCCGAACCGGCGGACCTTCCCGCAGATGTAGCCGTCGGTGACGGGGTTCCTGCGCGACCCGTCGATGGAGACGACGGCCCCCCGCTCGACCGCGACCTCGAGGCTGCAGGTGTCCGGGCAGTCGAGGGGGCACACGGTGTGCACGGTCGACCGGCCCCAGGTCGGCTCGTCGTCGGGTCTGGGCATTGGCCCAGTGTAACACCCGGTTCGGCGGCCGCCGGTGGCTCCCCGCCCCGTCGTGCTCTGACCATCGTTGCCCTGGCCGGGCCGGCGCCTCCTTCCCCTTGGGCCACGAAGGCCCTCGCCCCGGCCGGGGCGAGGACCCGCGCTGGCAGTCTCCGCCCGGTTCAACGCGGTCTCCGCTGGCTCCGCAGCGTCGTCGTCGGTGAGCCGGCCCGGGTGGTGTAGGGTACGGGGATGGCGCGGCGTCGTTCCAGACCGGGGCCCCCTCGCCGCGGGCGGATCTGGCTGCCGGCGTCGCTCGTCGGCGGCGCCGTCCTCATGGCGGTGCTGCCGGTCTCGCGCTCCGCCGTCGAGTCCGGGTACTCGCAGGGGGTGTATCCGGTTCTGCGGCAACTCGTGACGGCGGCAACGAATCGGGTGCCCCTGGTGCTCTTCGACTGGCTGCTGTTAGGGGGGGCGGCGGTCATCCTCGGGTGGAGCGCCTGGCGCCTGCTGCGCCCGGGGCGGCAGGGGCGGCTGGGCGTGCTCGGCGCCGTCGCGGCCCGCCTCGTCGTCGTCGCGGCGGCGCTCTACCTGGTGTTTCTCGCCACCTGGGGACTGAACTACCGGCGCGAGACACTGGCCGTGAAGCTCGGCTACGCCGAAAGCCGGGTGACCGCCGCGGCCCTGGACGAGCTGGCGGCGTCCGCCGTGGCTCATCTCAACCACCTGTTCGAGGCCATCGAGGCGCGGTCGTGGCCGCAGCTCGAGGAGCTGCCGGCCGAGCTGGGCCCCGCGTTCGAGCGCGTGCAGCGCGAGCTCGGGGCGTCCCGTCCCGCCTCCGCCGTCGTGCCGCGGCGCTCGCTGCTGACCCCGTACTTCCGGCGCGCCGGCATCGACGGCATGACCGACCCGTTCTCGCTCCAGGTGCTGGTCAACGACACCGTGCTGCCGTTCGAGCGGCCGTTCGTCACCGCGCACGAGTGGGCCCACGTGGCCGGCTACGCCCACGAGGCGGAGGCCAACTTCGTGGCGTGGCTCACCTGCCTGGCGGGGGACGAGCGCATGCAGTACAGCGGGTGGCTCAATCTCGTGGCGCGGCTTCTCGGCGCGGTGCCGGAGTCGTCGCGGGAGGCCCTCGGCGCCCGGCTCGGTGCGGGTCCGCGCGCCGACTACGCCGCGGTCCGCGCGCGGACGAGCCGCGTCGTGCCGGTGATTCAGCGCAATGCCCGCCGCCTCAACGACGGCTATCTCCGGGCGAACCGGGTGGCCGGCGGGGTGCGGAGCTACGGCGAGGTCCTGCAGTTGGCGGTCGGCACGGATCTCGGCCGTGGGCGTTGGCCGGT
Source organism: Vicinamibacterales bacterium (assembly GCA_965207615.1). Lineage (GTDB taxonomy): Bacteria > Acidobacteriota > Vicinamibacteria > Vicinamibacterales > UBA8438 > JAJEEA01. The sequence continues at coordinate 2,026,658 of CBDBMZ010000003.1, read as the reverse complement.
GGCCGATGCCGGGGAGCGGTCGGGTGCGGAGTGACACGGCGCCCGTCGTGAGGCTCTGCGGCCGGCGGCCGCCGGCCGGCGCGGGGCGCGGGAATGGCCGGTGACGGCGTGCGGGGGCGGCCGGGATCGGAGTCGCACCCGAGGGGGACGGATCCCGCGGTTCCGTTCGCCACCGCGGCCTCCGCTGCTCCGGCGCGTCGCGGGAGGCGGCGCCGCATCGCCGGCCCCCGCGACGGGGTATGATCTCCCCGCCATGTTCAAGCTGATTCCCACCGTTCGCGGGGGCGCCGCCAATTCGCCGATCCTCTTCAACCGCTACGCCAGCATCGAGGAGGCCCGCGACGCCACCAAGGCGCTGATTCACGAGAACGCCCGGGTGACCCGGGTCATGATCGTCGACGCCTCCGAGGGATCGAAGTTCGTCGAGTGGATCGAGCGCTCCTGAGGCCTGGAAGCCGGCGCGGGGCTGCGGGGCCCGCGCCGGAGCGCGCCGCATCCGGATTGCGCCGATCCAGCGGCGCTGCCGCCTCGGGCTCCCGGGTGCGCCCTCAACCCCCCAGCCCGAGGCTCCGGAAGATGCTCGTGACCGCGCGAGCCCGATTCAGCGAGTAGACGTGCAGGCCCGGCGCCCCCCCGGCGAGCAGGGCCTCGCACTGCCGGGTCGCGAACTCGATGCCGAAGTCGGCGACCGCCTCGGCGTCGTCGCCCAACCCTTCCAGCTTCTCGAGCAGCGCGGCCGGCAGCGTCGCCCCGCAGATGGCGGTGAACCGCTTGATCTGCTGGGTGCCGAGGATCGGCAGCACCCCCGGGGTCAGCGGCACCCTCACCCCCAGGTTGTCCACCAGGTAGTCCCGGAACGTGAAGTAGTCGTCGTTGTCGAAGAAGAGCTGCGTCAGCACGAGGTCGGCGCCGGCGTCGATCTTGGCCTTCAGCCGCTGCCAGTCGACGTGCTTCCCCTCGGTGCACGCGACGTGGCTCTCGGGAAAGCCCGCCGTCCCGATCGAGAAGCCGCCGAGCCGCCGGATGAACGTCACCAGTTGGTACGAGTACTCGAACCCGCTTTCGAGCTCGGCGAGCTCGTCCACGTTCTGCGGCGGGTCGCCGCGCAGGGCGAGGATGTTCCGGATGCCGCGCTCCCGCGCCTCCTGCAGGTACCGCTCGATCTCGGGGCGCGGCGTGCTGATGCAAGTCAGGTGCGCCATCGCGGTAGCGCCGTGCTCGCGCTGTATGCGGTCCGCGATGTCGAGGGTCTTGTCGCGGGTGCTGCCGCCGGCCCCGTAGGTCACCGAGTAGAAGTGCGGCCGAATCGCCTGCATCGCCGGCAGGGTGCGCTCGAAGAGGGCGGCGTGCCCTTCGGGCGTGCGGGGCGGGAAGAGCTCGATGGAGACGACGGGCCGGCCCGCCCCGCGTTCCTCGGCGTAGATGTCACGGATGAGCCGGGCGTCGGGGAGGGCGGCGCCGGCGCCCGTCGGGGCGCGGTCGAGCCGCGGTTCCGTGGTTGACGTCATGCGGGTCAATCAGAGTCTCGCGGCAGGGACAGTACCACATCCGGCCACGCGGCCCGACCCCGGAGGCCGGCGGTTGCGTCCCGCACCGGATGCCCGTATAAAGGCGGCCACGGGAGCACTCGGGGCCGGTGCCGCCGGGTCGTCCCGCGCCGGTCGCCGAGATGACGCCGATTCCGCCGGGACGGTCTGGCCCGCGTGCGCGCGGGTTGTCCCCGGGAGCGGCCGCCCGTCCCGGCTGGTCGTAGAGTCCGGCCCGCGCGCGGGGAGTGTCCGACACGATGGCATACTGCACCGCAGCCGGCCAAGTTCGGCCCCCGCGCGCGCGGGTTGTCCCCGCGCGGCGCCGTCGAACTGGCCCTCGTGGACGTCCAGCCCGCGTGCGGGCGCAGGCTGTCCGGCCACGCACGTCAGGGGAGCACACGCCGCCATGAGCGCATCCGACCCGTCGTCGCCGCGGTTCACGCCGTTCGTGCCCGAGCAGACCGACCTGCCGGAGCTGACCGTCCGGGCGGTGCTCATCGGCGTCGTGATGGCCATCGTGCTCGGCGCCGCCAATGCCTACCTCGGCATGCGGGCCGGCTTGACCGTCGCCGCGACGTTCCCGGCCGCGGTGGTGGCGATGGCGGCCCTGCGGGGCGTCGGGGGCTCGGTGCTCGAGGAGAACATCTCCCGCACCACCGCCTCGGTCGGCGAGGCCCTCGTCGCGGGGGCGATCTTCACGATTCCCGCCTTCGTGATCAGCGGGGTCTGGGACGAGCTGCGCTACTGGGAGAGCACCGCCATCATGCTCGTGGGCGGCCTCCTCGGGGTGCTGTTCATCATCGTCCTGCGCCGCACCATGGTCGTCGAGGCGGACCTGCCGTTCCCCGAGAGCGTGGCCGCGGCCGAGCTGGTCAAGGCGGGGCAGGGCCGCCAGACCGGGGCGAAGTACGTCTTCCAGGCCATGGGCATCGCCGGCGCGTGGGAGTTCGTCGAGAACTCCTACGGCCTCCAGATCGTGCGGGACTCGGCCACCGCCTTCGTCAACCTGGGGCGTTCGACGGTCGAGATGCTCGGCCAGCCGGTGAGCTACGCCGGCGGATTCCTCCTGCAGTCGCCGGCCGCCTCGCCGGCCCTCGTCGGGGTCGGGTTCATCGTCGGCCCGCGAATCGCCTCGACGCTGTTCTCGGGGGCGGTGCTGGGCTGGCTGCTGCTCGTGCCGCTGGGGCTCTTCCTGAACCCGGATGCGGCGGCGGACACGGCGGACGGAGCGGCCCTGATGGCCCTCGGCGAGGAGGTGTGGCTGCGGCAGGTACGCCCGCTCGCGGTGGGGACGATGATCGTGGCCGCGTTCTACACGCTGTTCACCCTGCGGACGGCCCTCATCGAGGGGATCGGCCGCGCGTTCGCCGACATCCGGAAGGCGCAGACCGGGGCGGGGACGGTCACCCGCCTGAACCTCGATCTGGACTTCGGCAAGATCGGCATCGCCATCGCGGCCCTGTCGGTGCCCCTGCTCGGGCTCTACTGGTTCTTCAGCGGCAGCATCGCCGGCGCCCTCGTGCTCACCCTGGTCATGGTCGTGCTCGGGTTCCTCTTCGCGGCGGTGGCGGGGTACCTGATCGGCCTGCTCGGCAGCTCGAACAACCCGATCAGCGGCCTGACCCTCAGCACCCTCCTGATCGCGGCCATTCTCATGGTCGGGCTCGGGGTGACCGGCCCCGCCGGCATCCTCGGCGTCCTCGGGGTGGCGGGGGTGGTCTGCTGCGCGGCCGGCGTCGCCGGCGACATGCTGCAGGACCTCAAGGTCGGCCACATCCTCGGCGGGACCCCGTGGAAGATGGAGGTCGGCGAGATCATCGGGGTGATCGTCGCGGCGCTCGTCCTCATCCTGCCGATGATGGCGATGCACGAGGTCTACACCATCGGCAGCGCCGACCTGCCCGCGCCCCAGGCGGGGCTGATGGCGCTGATGGCCGAGGGCATCGTCGGTGGGGAGATGGCGTGGCCGCTGGTCATCGCCGGGATGTTCCTCGCCTTCGGGCTCGTTCTCATCCAGTCGCCGTCGCCGATGCTCATCGCGGTCGGCATGTACTTGCCGTTCTCGGCCACCGCCGCCATCTTCGTCGGCGGGATCATCGCGTGGCTGCTGTCGCGCGCCCTCGCCGCCCGCGACGCCGGCGAGGCGGCGGTGACGAAGGCGAACAACACCGGGGTGCTGCTGTCGTCGGGCTTCATCGCTGGCGAGGCGCTGATGGCGGTGCTGCTGGCGTTCGCGGTCCTGGGAGGCATCACGGCCGGGGTCGACCGGGTGCTGCCGTCGATCGCGGAGATGGCGGGCCTTCCGACCTGGCTGCAGTCGCTGCTCGGCGCGCTGGTGTTCATCCTGCTCTACCACCTGCTGGTCCGCGTGCCCCTGGCCGAGGTCGAGGACGAGCCGGGGCCGGGTGCGCGCCCGTCGTGATCTCCGTCGACGCCCGGCCGCGGCGGCTGCTCGAGTGGCGCGAGGAGGACGGCCGCTGCGTCCTGCTGCGGCCGCGCTTCGGCACGAGCCGGCCGGGGCGCTGGCTGGCCGGGCTCTCGGGCGACCCGTACTACCGGATCCGGCTCGACGAGGTGGGGACCCTCATCTGGAAGGCGTGCGACGGCCGCAACTCTCTGGCCGGAATTGCCGGTGCGATGCGCGCGGCATTCGGAGACCGGGTCGAGCCGGCCGACGAGCGGCTCGCGCGGTTCGCGCGCCGGATGCTGAAGGGCAGGATGATCGCACTGGAGGAGCCGGACGGGGCCGATTGACGCGGCCGACGGAGCAGACGGGCTCAGGACACCACGCCAGAGCTCGAGCGCGGCGTGTACCGGTTGGTGATGGGCAGCCGGCGGTCGCGTCCGAACGCGCGCACCGAGATGCGCACCCCCGGCGGGGCCTGCCGGCGCTTGTACTCGGCGAGGTCGACCATCGCGACGATGCGGTCGACGAGGGCGGGGTCGAAGCCGGCCTCGGCGATGTCCTCGGGACTGCGGTCCTCCTCCACGTAAGCCTCGAGCACCGCGTCGAGGGTGTCGTAAGGGGGCAGGCTGTCGGTGTCGAGCTGGTTCTCGCGCAGCTCGGCCGTCGGCGGCTTGTCGATGATGCGTTGCGGGATGATCTCGTCGTCCCGGTTGCGCCACCGCGCGAGGCGGTACACCCAGCCTTTCAGGACGTCCTTCAGCACCGCGAAGCCACCGGCCATGTCGCCGTAGAGCGTGGCGTAGCCGACGCTCATCTCGCTCTTGTTCCCCGTGGTCAGGACGAGCCAGCCGAACTTGTTGGAGAGGGCCATCAGCAGGTTGCCGCGGATGCGCGCCTGGAGGTTCTCCTCGGCCACGTTGGGCGGGGCGTCGCCGAACGGCTCGGCGAGGATGCGGTCGTAGGCTCCGGCGAGGTCCGCGATGGGCAGCTCGAGGAGCTCGACACCCAGGCGGCCCGCCAACTCGCGCGCGTCGTCCCGGTTCTCGACGGAGGTGAACCGGGACGGCATGGAGACCGCCGTCACCGCGGCGGGGCCGAGGGCGTCGGCCGCGACGGTGAGGGCGAGGGCGGAGTCGATTCCCCCGGAGAGGCCGAGGACCCCGTGACGGAACCGGTTCTTGCGGAAGTAGTCGGCGGTGCCGAGGGCCAGGGCGCGGTAGACCTCGGCCTCGGGCCCGAGCAGCGGCGGGACCCGCGGGGCCGGCGTCGGCGGGCGCTGGGTTACGCCCGGCCCGGATGGGGGCGCGCCGGAGGCGGACCCCGCCGTGGGGGGGCGCGGTGCGGCGGTCTCGACCGTTCGCAATCGCGGTTCGCCCGGGGCCGGCTCCGCCGCGGGTGGTGACGGGGCCGCAGTCTGGATCGCTATCGATCGCACGCGGTCGCGGTCGGCGCCGGCCTGCCGCCACCTCGGGTCGTGGAGGCGCCGCCGCGTGGCCGAGACGGTGTCGAGGTCGACGACCAGCAGGTCCTCCTCGAACTGCGCGCCGCGGGCGACGACCCGTCCCGCGGGATCGACGACGAGGCTGTGGCCGTCGAAGACCAGCTCGTCCTGGCCCCCGACGGCGTTGCAGAAGGCCACGAAGCAGCCGTAGTCGGCCGCGCGCTGGGCGAGCATGCGTTCGCGCTCGACGCCCTTGCCCCGGTGGTACGGCGAGCCGGACAGGTTGACGAGGATCACCGCGCCGCCGTCGACCGCCGCCCACCGGCCCGGCCCTCCCGGGTACCACAGGTCCTCGCAGATCGTGACGCCGACGCGGACGCCGCCGAGGTCGACGGTGAGCGCAGCGTCCCCCCTGGCGAAATACCGCTGCTCGTCGAAGACGGCGTAGTTCGGCAGGAAGTGCTTCCGGTAGACGGCGGCCACCTCGCCGCCGGCGAGCACCGCCGCCGCGTTGTGGAGGTCGCCGTCGAGGTCCGGCAGCCCCACCACCGCTACCGTCCCTGTCACCGACGCGGCGAGGCGGCGCACCCCGTCGGCCGCGGCCCTCGTGAACCGCGGGTTCAGCAGCAGGTCCTCGGGCGGGTACCCGGTAGCGGAGAGCTCGGGGAAGACGGTGAGGTCGGCGCCGCGCGCCGAGGCGCGCGCGATCAGGTCGCCGAGCCGGTCGAGGTTCCTCGCGAGGTCGCCGACCGGCAGGTTGCACTGGCAGAGGGCCACCCGCAGGGTGGCGCCGTGGACGGCGGGAGCTGGGTGGGGATCGGTCGCCATGACGTCGCCGATTCCACCATATCACCCCGTCGACCCGAAGCCGCGCCCGCCCCGGGATGTCTCCGGGAGCGCTTGCACCTCGACCACCTCGACCTCGACCACCGGCGCCACCACGAGCTGCGCCACCTTCATGCCCTGCCGCACGCGGAAGGCCTGCCGGCCGTGATTGACGAGGACGACGCCGACTTCTCCCCGATAGCCGGCGTCGATGGTCCCCGGCGCGTTCAGCACCGTGACCGCGTGGCGAAGCGCGAGGCCGCTACGCGGGCGAACCTGACCCTCGGTGCCGGGGGGCAGTTCGATGGCGAGGCCGGTGCCGACCAGCCGGGCCTCGCCGGCGGGAATGTCGACGTCTGCCGCCGCGAACAGATCGAGACCGGCATCGCCGGGATGCGCGCGTTCGGGGAGACGGGCGCGAGCCGAATCGAGACGCTTGACGAGGAGCCGCATGACCGGTGGAGGGCGCCGACGGTCCCCGGCGACTGGCCTGCCAATCGTCGCCGTCGGCTCCGCTTGGCGCCCTACCGAACCCTCCAGGAGTCAGCGCCGTGCAACGGCGCAGATTCCTATCGCAGGACCTGGGGCACGGGCAGGCCGGCGACGTCGAGGCCGATCGCCTCGGCGATCTCCAGCAGGCTGGCCTGCACCGCCCGAACGTTGCGGGGGCCCATGCCCAGGAACTGCTTCTGAACGGGCAGGAGATCCTCGAGCACGGGGTCGGCGAATTCGAAGAACGGGGCGCGATGAATCAACCGGGTCTCGCGCTCCAGCACGGGCGTCTCGAGGAGGTTCCGCAGGGCGCGCACGACCGTCGCGTCGAACTCCTCGCCGGAGCGTCCCAGCTCCGCGTAGGCGGTGGCGATGAGCGGCCGCAGCTCGTGATAGAGCTGGGCCGCCGCCGCCGGTTCTATGGCCGCCACGATCTCCGCGTGGGTGTCGTAACGCGCGTGGCTGAGGGGGTCGACGTGCAGCGCGGGCGATGCGCCGGCAGTCTGGAAGCGACGGGTCGGGCGCCACGGCGGCAGGTGCCGGTCCGGGGTGTGTCCGTCGGCGACGTTGTCCACCACCACGACGAAGACGCGGACCAGATCGTCGGGGATCAGCCAGGCCGCGAGGCCCGGGTGCGACGACAGCGTCGCCACGAGCTTCCTCACCATGCCGTCGCTGTTCTCGAGGGAGGCCGGGGGGTCGGGCTCGGGGGCCGCGGCGGCGTCTCTCGGCGGCGGCGCGGGAGCCGGCGCTTCGGCGCGGGCGGGCGTCCTCTCGCCCGACGGGTCGGCGACGAAGAAATCGTACGAGGCGACACCGGCGACTATTGCCAGTGCAACGACGCCGACGAACGGCCCGGTGTTCAGGCCGCGCGGACGTACCGCCATATACGAACCCCGATCTTCGAGAGCCTCGGCGGCGGCGCTCAAGCCACCTAGTCCATCATAGGACAGACGCCCTCCGTACCGCCAGCCGTCTCCGCCGTCAAGGGCCGATGGTGCCCGCGGACCCCGCCGACAGCGCCGCGTCGCCGGCGCCCGCCCCGTTCCGTTGCAGGATGTAGGCGACGATGGCCGCGAGGGTGGCTTCGTTCGGCCGGCGGCCCGCCGGCGGCATCGCCGCCTCGACGTAGCCCAGCAGCTCGCGCACCGGACGGCCGCCCCACATGCTGCGGAACGCCGGTCCCGCCAGCTCCGGGGTGTCGAGGCCGCCGCTCAGGTCGCGCCGGTGACACGAGGCGCACACGTCCCGGTACGCGGCCTCGCCGGCTCGGGCCTGACTGGCGAGGTAGCGAGCCGGCGCCGACGCTGCCGGCGGCCTCGGCGCCGCTGCCTCGGCCGTCTCGTCACCGCGGGGCAGCAGCCATCCGCGGACCTCTCCCTCGGGGTTGTTGCGGGTCGCGATCTGGACGTAGTACTCGCCCCGGCGCAGCGCTTCCACCTGCATGTCGTCGAGCTCGACCTCGCCCTCGACCCGGCCGGACGCGGCGGCGGTGACGTCGAGGGCGAACACGGCGGGGCCGCGCCGGGCCGGCGGGGCCCGGTGGAGACGGGCCGCGGTGGCGGGTGAGCTCAACCCCTCGAACGTGCCGTTGACGGTGAGCGTGCGGTCCTCCAGCACCGCCTCGGCCTCGCCCGAGCCCGACACGTTCGCACGCGTCGCGAAGTCGACGGGCACTATCGAGAGGCGGCCGCCGAAGCGGGCGCCGTCCTGCGCCTGCGCGCCTGGTGCGGCGGCCAGCAGCACGCCGATGCAGGCGAGACGTCCGGTCAGGAGCCCGCGTCGCCGAACGGGACAGGTGCCGGTAGGACGGGTGTGGCGGATCGCGTATCCGCGGGGCGGCCGCGCCGGCCCCACCTCACCGCGCCTCCGCCGGTCCCGCTCGGGCTCGTCCAGCGTGGTTCTCGGATGATCCATCCGTCACTCCCCGACGTCGGCGGCGACCGCGGCGGCCGGCGCCGTCTCGGTTGGCGGCGTTTCCGCCGCGGGCGGGTCGGCCGGCGGCAGCTTCGCCAGTATCTCCCCGGTGTGCTCGCCAAGGGCGGGCGGCGGCCGATCGACGACCGCCGGCGTTCGCGACAGCTTGATCGGATTGCCCAGCGCCTTGATGGCGCCGAGCCGCGGGTGGTCGAGCTCGACCACCATCTCGCGCGCTGCCAATTGCGGGTCGGCGAGGGCCTCGGCAAGGGAGCGCACCTGGCCGCAGGGGACCGCGTGCGCCCGCAGGCGCTCGATCACCGCGTCGCGGGTCCAGCTCCCGAGCAGCGCGCCGAGGTGGGACTTCAGCTCGCCCCGGTGCCGCATGCGGTCGGTGTTGGTGGCGAAGCGGGGGTCCGCCTCGAGCTCGGGCTGGCCGACGGCCCGGCAGAACTGGTGCCACAGCCGCTGGTTGCCCACCGCGATCATGACCAGTCCGTCGCTCACCTCCAGCGCCTCGTAGGGGGTGAGCGAGTGGTGGTCGTTGCCCTCGCGCCCGAGCTCCTCCCCGGTGGCGAAGAGGACGTTGGCGGGGAGGGCCAGGGTCGAGGTCATCGAGTCGAGGAGGGCGATGTCGACGTGCTGCCCCAGCCCCGTCTCGTCGCGGTCGCGCAGCGCAAGGAGGATGCCGTTCATCGCGTAGAGCCCCGCGAGGAAGTCGGTCATCGCGACCCCGACCCGGGTCGGGGGGCCGTCCGGAGAGCCGGTGACGTGCATGACCCCCGACTCGCCCTGGATGACCGCGTCGTAGCCGGGGAGGTTGCGCCTGGGTCCCTGCTGGCCGTAGCCGGTGATCGAGCAGTAGACGAGCTGGGGAAAGTCGTCGCGGATCGAGTCGTAGTCGAAACCGAGCCTCCGCAGGCTGCCCGGCCGGAAGTTCTCGATCAGGACATCGGCGTCGGCGAGGAGGTCCTTGAGGGCGTCGGCCCCGGCCGGGGTCTTGAGGTCGAGAGCGACGCTCCGCTTGCTGCGGTTCAACCCCAGGAAGAACGTGCTCACGCCGTCCGCGAAGGGAGCCCACGCCCGGGTGTCGTCGCCGTGCGAGGGCTCCTCGACCTTGATGACGTCGGCCCCCATGTCGCCCAGCATCATGGCGCAGTAGGGCCCGGCCAGCACCCGGGTCAGGTCGACGACGCGCAGCCCATGCAGCGGCGGCATTGCAGGGACGGAATTATATCCCCACCCGGCGCCCGCTGCCGCCCCGTGTGCCGGCGGCGCGGATCGGGTACGATCATCGGATCCGCGCCCGTCCGGGGCCCGTCCATTGCCGCTTCACCGCCGTCATTCGGGGAGACCATGTCAGCTTCCACCATCATCTGGACGAAGATCGATGAGGCTCCGGCGCTCGCCACGTTCGCGTTGCTGCCGATCGTGCGGGCGTTCACCCAGGGGACGGGGGTCGAGGTCGAGACCCGCGACATCTCCCTCGCCGGGCGCATCCTCGCCGCGTTTCCCGACCGGCTGCGCGAGGACCAGCGCGTTCCCGACCACCTCGCGGCGCTCGGCGAGCTGGCCCGGACGCCGGCCGCCAACATCGTCAAGCTGCCCAACATCAGCGCCACCGTCCCCCAGCTTCGGGCGGCCATCGCCGAGCTTCAGGGCCGGGGTTGCGACGTCCCCGACTACCCGGAGGAGCCCGTCGGGGAGGACGAGCGGGCGATACGGGCGCGCTACGCCGCAGTCCTGGGGTCGGCCGTGAACCCCGTCCTCCGCGAGGGCAACTCCGACCGTCGCCCCGCCGCGGCCGTGAAGCGGTTCGCCCAGAAGCACCCGCACCGCATGATGAAGCCGTGGCCGGCCGACGGGTCGAAGGCCCGGGTCGCCCACATGCAGGAGAACGACTTCTTCGGCAGCGAGCGCTCCGTCACCGCCGCGGGGCCGTGCGACGTGCGCATCGAGTTCGTCGACGCCGGCGGGGCGGTCACCGTGCTCAAGGAGCGGGTGCCCCTCGAGGCGGGCGAGGTGGTCGACACCGCGGTCATGAACGTGGCCGCGCTGCGGGCCTTCTTCAGCCGGACCATCGAGGAGGCGCGCGAGGACGGGGCCCTGCTGTCGCTCCACCTCAAGGCGACGATGATGAAGGTCTCCGACCCCATCATGTTCGGCCACTGCGTGTCGGTGTACTACGAGCCGGCCCTGCGGAAGCACGCCGAGACCCTGCGGGCGATCGGCGCCAACGTGAACGACGGCCTCGGCGGGGTGCTGGAGAAGGTCGCGAAGCTGCCGGCGGAGGAGCGAGCCGCCGTCGAGGCCGACATCGACGCGGTGTACGCCGAGCGTCCCCCCCTCGCGATGGTCGACTCGCGCAAGGGCATCACCAATCTGCACGTGCCCAACAACGTCATCATCGACGCGTCGATGCCCAACGTCGTGCGCGACGGCGGCCGCATGTGGAACGCCGCCGACGAGCTGCAGGACACGGTGGCGATGGTGCCCGACCGCTCCTACGCCACCATGTACCAGGCCATCGTCGAGGACTGCCGGCAGCACGGGCAGTTCGACCCCGCGACCATGGGCAACGTGTCGAACGTCGGGCTGATGGCGCGCAAGGCGGAGGAGTACGGCTCGCACGACAAGACGTTCACGGGGCCCGGCCCCGGGACCATCCGGGTCGTCGCCGGCGACGGCGTCGTCCTCCTCGAGCAGGCGGTGAGCACCGGCGACATCTTCCGCATGTGCCAGACCAAGGACGAGCCGATCCGCGACTGGGTGCGGCTAGCGGTGAGTCGGGCGCGGGCGTCGGGGGCGCCGGCGGTGTTCTGGCTGGACGAGGCGCGGGCCCACGACGCGCAGATCATCGCCAGGGTCCGCGCCTGCCTGCCCGAGCACGACACCGACGGCCTGGACATCCGCATCCTGAAGCCGCTCGACGCCATGCGCTTCTCGCTCGCCCGGGTCCGCCGCGGCGAGGACGCCATCGCGGTGACCGGCAACGTCCTGCGGGACTACCTCACGGATCTCTTCCCGATTCTGGAGCTCGGGACGAGCGCCCGCATGCTGTCCATCGTGCCCCTCCTCAACGGCGGCGGCCTCTTCGAGACCGGGGCCGGCGGCTCGGCCCCCAAGCACGTCGAGCAGATGCTGCGAGAGGGGCACCTGCGCTGGGACTCGCTCGGCGAGTACTGCGCCCTCGTGCCGTCGCTCGAGCTCGTCGCGGACCGGACCGGCAACGCGAGGGCGGGGCTGCTGGCGCGGACCCTCGACCAGGCCATCGGCACTTACCTCGAGAACGCCCGCTATCCGTCGCGGAAGGTCAACGAGATCGACAACCGGGGCAGCACGTTCTATCTCGCCCTCTACTGGGCGCAGGCCCTCGCGGCCCAGGACGAGGACGCCGAGATGAAGGCCCGCTTCGCGGCGGCGGCGGCCCGCCTCGCCGAGAGCGAGGCGGAGATCAACGGCGAGCTGCTCGCCGCGCAAGGGAAGGCGGTCGACATCGGCGGCTACTACCGGCCCGACGACGACCTGGTCGAGCGGGCCATGCGGCCGAGCGCGACCCTCAACGCGATAATCGACGGCCTCTGAGCGGGGTCAGTCGCCGGAAGGTTGAGCAGGGGTGGTCGGCCGTCCGGCAATCAGCGTGAGGACGGTCTGCATCGTCGACTCGAGGGCGTCGACCCGACCCGTCAGCCGGTCGATCTTGCCGTTGACGACGAGTACGCCGATGCCCGCGGTGACGGACCCGACGGCGCCGACCACGGCCGCGATGGCTGTGAGGGTTTCGACCATGTGATCGAGTATACGCCCCCCGCAGGATGCGCGGCCAGCTCCCCAGGGGAACGGCATCAGCACCCCGCAGCCGCAGCGCGTTCTGCGACCGTGCCGCGAAGTTCCCATCCCCGTGGCGGCCGCGCCGTGCGCTCCTGCGCCGATTGTCGACGGCCGGGAGCGAACGTGTTCAGACGGTGAGTGAGACCCCGTCCCGGCGCGGGTCACCCGCCCCGCCGAGCACGTCGCCGCAGCGTTCGGCGGTGTGCGCGCCGCCGAAGAACACGCTGCGATCGGGCCACACCTGGTGCTCGGGCCACGCGGCCAGCGCGGCGGCGATGGCGTCGCTGTCGTGGCCGCCCTCGATGCTGAGCAGGGGACCCTCCACATGGATGCGGGGCGCGTTCACCGCCGCGTCCACGTCCATCCCGTGGTCGACGAGATTGACGATCACCTGAAGAACGGCGCTGCGAATGCGGTTCGAGCCGCCGGAGCCGGTCGCCACCAGCCGGCCGTTGGGCCATCGCAGGGCGCTCGGGGCCATCATCGACGCCATGCGGTGGTCGGGCGGCCAGCGGTGGAAGCCGCCGGGGTTGAGGTCCTCCTCGCCCAGCATGTTGTTCAGCATGACGCCGGTGCCGGGGACCACGCGCCCCGAGCCCTCTCCGTTCGACAGGGTGAGGCTGGCGAGGTTGCCCCGGACGTCGATGACTCCGAGATGGGTCGTGCCCCGGGCGGCCTGCGCCCGTCCCCGGACCTCGTTCCGCCACCGCGCCAGGAGCGCGGGGTCGAGCATGGCCTCGTTCGGGCCCGCGGGCCCTCCGCCATGCGCCTCGGCGCGCGCCGCCCGGGTGGCGCGCATCACGTCGGCGAGCATCGCGACGGCGCGGCCGCTCCCGGGGGGCGCGACCGGCAGCTCGTTCAGCAGGCCCAGGCCGAACCCGATCAGCGTGCCGCCCGCGGAGGGAGGCGGGTTGGTCAGCACCTCGACGCCGCGGTAGTCGAGGGCGAGCGGGACCCGGACATCGGTGCGGTAGGCGGCGAGGTCGTCGAGGCCGATGAGGCCGCCGTCGCGCAGGTCTTCCACCAGCGCCCTCGCCACCGCGCCGCGGTAGAAGACGTCGTCTCCCTCGACGGCCATCAGCTCCAGGAGGGCGGCGAGGTCGGGATTGCGCAGGCGCTCGCCTTCCTCGAGCAGGGCGGGGCCGCCGCGCGGGCTCGAGTAGAGGGCGAGGGCCTCGGGCGTGGCGCCGAGAATGGGCCGCAACAGGTGCAGGAAGTGGGCCTGCAGCGCGGTCATCACCACGCCGTCGCGCAGGAGGGCGCAGGCGGGGGCGACGAGGTCGGCGGCGGGCAGGGTGCACAGGTCGCGGTGGACGTCGAAGAACCCGCGGACGATGCCCGGCACCGCGACGGTGCCGCGGCCGATGTGGAACTCCTGGCGCGCGGGGCCGAAGTCGACGACGACCGGCTCGAACTCGATATTCTCCGCCGCGGCCCGGCGCTTCGGAGTCTGCACGAAGAAGTCGTAGAGCCGCGGGCGTCCCGCCGCGGGCAGGGCGAGGAGGAACCCGCCCCCGCCGAAGGACGCGAGGGCCGGCTCGCACGCGCAGGCGGCGCAGAGGGCGGCCAGCGCGGCGTCGAAGGCGTTGCCGCCGGCGCGCAGCACCTCGCCCGCCGCCTCCGCCGTCAGCGCGTGCCCCGCCGCCACGACCCCGCGTCGCCCGTGCATGACGCGTGATGATATCGAATGCGGCCCTGCGGCCCCGCGGCCCGCGGCCCGCTGGGCGGCGTGTGACGCGTTGGGCGGCTTGCGACCGGTTCGCCGACCCGCGACCGACTGCTCAGGACGGGCGCCTGCCCGAATAGAGAGTCGGGCGGCCCGCGACCGGTTCGTCGACCCGCGGACCAGTTGCTCACGACGCGCGCTTGCTCGACAAGAAGCCGGGCGCCCGCGACCGGTTCACCGACCCGCGACCCCTGCCGGGCGCCAAACCCGTTTCTCGCGTGCCTGCCCGTTTTGGCGTGCGCCCGTTCCCCCGGCCCGCCCACGTATAATGAGTGCCTTTCGCCCAGGGAAACGGTGCCCGCGACCATGACCGACGCCTACATCTACGACGGAGTCCGCACCCCGTTCGGCCGCCACGCCGGGGGCCTCTCGCCCGTGCGCCCCGACGACCTGCTGGCCGGCCCCATCGCCACCCTGATGGCGCGCAGCCCGTTCCGGGCCGAGGACGTCGAGGACGTCATCGCCGGCTGCACGAACCAGGCCGGCGAGGACTGCCGCAACGTCGCGCGGCGGGCGGGGCTGCTCGCCGGGCTGCCGGTGGAGGTGGCGGGCATGACCGTCAACCGGCTGTGCGCGAGCGGGCTCGCCGCCGTGGTGGACGCGTCTCGCGCGGTGGCCTGCGGCCAGGGCGAGGTGTTCATCGCGGGCGGGGTCGAGAGCATGAGCCGGGCCCCGTTCGTGATGGCGAAGTCGGAGCGGGCCTTCGGGCGCCAGCTCACGGTGCACGACAGCACCCTGGGCTCGCGGTTCTCCAACCCCAGGACCACCGCGCAGTACGGCGACCACGCGATGCCGGTGACGGCCGACAACGTCGCCGCCGACCTGGGCATCAGCCGCGCCGACAGCGACCGCTACGCCCTCGCGTCGCAGCAACGGTTCGCCCGCGCCAAGTCCGACTGCTTCTACAAGGACGAGCTGGATCCGGTGACGGTGCCGGGGCGGAAGCGCGGAGAGCAGACGGTGGTGGCCGACGACGAGCATCCCCGTCCCGGCACCTCGCTCGAGAAGCTGGAGACGCTTCGGCCGCTCTTCGAGGGCGGGGTGGTGACCGCGGGCAACGCCTCGGGCATCAACGACGGCGCGGCGGCGCTCGTCATCGGGAGCCTCGCGGCCGGCGAGAGGGCGGGGGCGGAGCCGCTCGCCCGGGTGGTCTCCGCCGCGGCGGCGGGGGTCGAGCCGAGGGTGATGGGCCTCGGGCCGGTGCCCGCGAGCCGGAAGGCGCTGGCGCGGGCGGGGCTGACGCTGGCCGACATGGACGTCATCGAGATCAACGAGGCGTTCGCCACCCAGGTGCTGGGGTGCCTGAAGCTGCTCGAGATCGACCAGGACGACAGCCGCGTGAACCCGAACGGGGGCGCGATCGCGGTCGGCCATCCCCTGGGCGCGTCCGGCGCCCGGCTGACGCTGACCGCGACCCGGCAGCTCCAGCGGTGCCGGGGCCGGTACGCCCTGGTGACCCTGTGCATCGGCGTCGGCCAGGGGCTCGCGGCCGTGCTGGAGCGGGTGGCCTGACGATGGGCACTCGCCACGTCCTGTCGTCCGCCGGCGTCCTCGACGATCCGCCGGCGCCCCGCGGGCGCGGTGCGACGCGGGGTCCTGCCACGGGTCGTCACCGGGCGCTCCGCCATGGCTGACGCGCTCCCCGCCGCGCCCCCCGCATCCCCCGTCAGACCCTGGCGGCTGCTGGCGCTGGCCGGCATCTACGTCGCCATCGCCCACGTCCTGCCGCCGCCCGAGGGCATCGAGGCCCAGGACTGGCGCCGGGTCGGTGTCTTCTTCGCCACCATCGGGGGGCTGATGCTGCAGCCCATGCCGGGGTCGCAGGTCGTGCTGGTGGGCATCACCGGCATGATCGTCCTCGGCGGCCTGCCGATGGACCGGGCGCTGAGCGGCTACTCGGCCTCGTCGGTGTGGATGGTGCTGATGGCGATGCTCATGTCGCGCGCCCTGCGCGACTGCGGGCTCGCCCGCCGCATCGCCCTCTGGTTCATCCGGGCCATCGGCCGCACGTCGCTCGGGCTCGGCTACTCGATGCACCTGACCGACCTCACCCTGGCCACCGGGGTGCCCTCGATCACGGCGCGGTCGGCCAGCATCGTCTTCCCCATCGCCCGCAGCATCAGCAGCCTCTACAAGTCGCATCCGGGCCCGTCGTCGGCCATCCTCGGCGCGTTCCTGATGACCTGCATGTACCAGGGTAGCGTCATCGCGTCGGCGATGTTCTACTACAGCAGCGCCGCCAACCTGCTGCTGGGCGAGCTGGCGGCGGAGTACGCCGGGGTCAACATCACCTGGGCGAGCTGGTTCACGGCGGGCCTGCTGCCGGGTCTCGTGGCCAGCGTCTTCGTGCCGTGGCTCGTCTACCGGGTGATGCCGCCGTCGCTGAAGCAGACCCCGGCCGCCGCCGAGTTCGCCAACGAGCAGCTCGCCGAGCTCGGCCCCGTCCGCGGGCGCGAGGCGGTGGTGGGGGCGGTGTTCGTCGGGCTCATCGGCTTCTGGGTCCTCTCGTCCTACGTGGGCTGGCTCTCGCCGACGCTGGTCGCCCTCCTCGGCATCGCGGTGCTCTTCACGACCCAGGCCCTGACGTGGGACAGCGCCCTCTCGGAACGCTCCGCGTGGGACATCTTCGTGTGGTACGGCGGCCTCCTGATGATGGGCGGGGTGCTGAACGACACCGGCGTCGCGACCCTCTTCGCCGAGTGGTTCGGCTCGTGGTTCGCGGGCGTCCCCTGGCCCGTCGTCTTCGTCGCGGCCCTCGTCATCTACTTCTACGCGCACTACTTCTTCGCGAGCACGACCGTCCACGCCCTCGCCATGTACCCGCCGTTCCTCGCCCTGCTCGTCGGGGTGGGGGCGCCGGCCCCGGTGGTGGTCTACAGCCTCGTGTACATCAACAACCTGACGGCGGGGCTGACCCACTACGGGACGACGACGTCGCCGATCATCTTCGTCGAGGGCTACGTCAGCCTGAAGGACTGGTGGCGGGTCGGCTTCCACGCCTCGGTGGCCAACCTCGCGATCTGGATCCCCGTCGGGCTGCTCTGGTGGAAGATCCTCGGGCTGTGGTAAGAGGCGTGAGCAGGGTGGACCGGGGCAGGTCCGCACCGCGGCGGCCTGCACCGTGGCAGCGGCCGCAGGCTACCGGACGAGTCGCGGGGGCGGCGGCGCCTCAAGGCTGCGCCAGGCCCGGGTGGCGGTCGCCGCCCAGGTAAGGAAGGAACCGCACCATGACCGGATGCAAACCGCGGCGCCGAGTGGGGCGGTGGCCCGCGCTGGCCCGCGCGTGGCGCCTCGTGGCGGCGTGCGCCGCCGTCCTCGTGGCGGCGTGCGGCGGCGGGGCCCAGACCGGACCGGTGGACCTGCTGGTGACCGGGGGGCGGGTCATGGACCCCGAGACCGGGTTCGACATGATGGCCAACGTGGCTGTGCAGGACGGGGTCATCGTCTCCGTCGGCGAGGATCGCCCCGAGGCGCGCGAGGTCCTCGATGCGACCGGCCTCGTCGTCGCCCCGGGGTTCGTCGACCTCCACGCCCACGGCCAGGACCCGGTGAGCCAGCGCTACCAGGCTCGGGACGGCGTGACCACCGCGATGGAGCTGGAGATCGGCGTCTATCCCGTCGACACCTGGTACGCCGAGCGCGAGGGGCGGGCGCTGATCAACTACGGGGCGACGGTCAGCCACCAGGGCGCCCGCCGCGAGGCGTTCGGCGCGGTCGTGACGGCGCGCAACGACGAGGGCACCTTCACCCTCGGGCGCGGCGGCGCCTACCTCTACGAGGAGGCCTCCGAGGAGGAGGTGCGCCGGGTGGCCCGCCTGATGCAGGCGGGGCTCGACCAGGGCGCCCTCGGCTTCGGGTTCGGCGTCGCCTACACGCCGGGCGCGAGCCACGAGGAGATCTGGCGCCTGTTCGCGGCGGCGGCGGAGCGCGGGGCGCCGGTGTTCATCCACCTCCGGTCGGCCGGCGCGTTCGCGAGCCGCGAGGCCATCGCGCCGTTTCAGGAGGCCATCGCCAACGCCGCCGCCACCGGCGCCTCGCTGCACATCGTGCACATGAACAGCAGCGCCGGCGAGTCGGCCCCGGCCGCCCTCGAGCTGATGCGGGGGGCGCGGGCGCAGGGGGTCGACGTGACCACGGAGGCCTACCCCTACACCGCCAGCGCGAGCCTCATCGAGTCGGCCCTGTTCGACGGGTGGCGTGGGCGGTCCCCCGGCTACTACGCCCGCATGCAGTGGGTCGAGACCGGCGAGCGGCTGACCGAGGAGTCGTTCGGCCGCTACCGCGAGGAGGGCGGCTGGGTCATCACCCACGGCCGCTCCGAGACCACCAACGAGTGGATCGTCGCCCAGCCCGACGTCATCGCGGCCAGCGACGGCATCCCCTTCACCGAGGGCCGTTCCCACCCCCGCGGCGCCGGCACCTTCGCCCGCATCCTCGGCCACTACGTCCGCGACCGCGGCGCCCTGCCGCTGATGGACGCCCTGCGCAAGATGACTCTGCTGCCGGCGCAGCGTCTGGAGCAGGTGACCCCGCAGATGTCCCGCAAGGGCCGCGTCCAGGCCGGCGCCGACGCCGACCTCACGCTGTTCGACCCGGATACGGTCATCGACCGGGCGACCTACGACGCGCCCGACCGCTACTCGGACGGGATCCCCTACGTGCTGGTCGGCGGCACGTTCGTGGTGAGGGACGGCGAGCTCGTGGAGGAGGTGTTCCCGGGTCGGCCGGTTCTCGGGTCGGGGTCCGAGGAGGCCGCGCCGTAGCGCGGGACCGAAGTCTGGGGAGCAGGCCGGGTCACTTGAGATCGACCAGGCTCACCTTGACGAGGCGATGGCCGTCGCCGCTGGCCTGAGGAGGCTGTCGCCGAGCCCTGGCCGCGGTCCTGGGTCGGCGGTTCCTGCTGAATCGGCGAGTTCATTCCGCGCGCAACGTCGCCAGTGGGTCGGCCTTGGCCGCGCGGCGTGACGGCACGAGACAGGCGAGGAGGGCCGCGGTCGCCAGCGAGAGGCCCGTCACGGTGAAGACGGCGGGGTCGGTCGGACTGACGTCGACGAGGAAGCCGGCGACGAGACGTGTCGCCGCGCCGGCCGCGACGGCGCCGAGGGCGAGGCCGAGCGTCGTGAGGACGAGGCCTCGGCCGAGGGCGAGCCGGGTGATGGCGGCCGGCGTCGCGCCGAGGGCGGCGCGGATGCCGAACTCCTGCCTGCGCCGGGCCACCGCGTGGGACACCACGCCGTAGAGCCCGACGGCGGCGAGAAGCAGGCCGAGCATTCCGAACGAGCCGATGACCGCGACGCCGCCGCGCGCGAGGGCCAGCAACCCCAACGAGCGCACCACGGTGTCCATGCGGCCGGCCTCTAGTATCGCCAGGGTCGGATCGTGCCGGCGGACGGTCTCCGTGACCATCGGGATCAGGGCGCTCGGCGGTCCGTCCACGTGCACGTGCAGCGTGGCCGACAGCGTGAACCGGGGCCCGAACGGAAAGAGGACGAACGGCGGTTGCTCGAACGGCGACCCCGACATGTGTGCGTCGCGCGCGACCCCGATCACTTCGAACGGTGCGCCGCGCGTCCGGGCGATCCGTCGCCCGACCGCCTCCTGCCCCGGCCAGAGCTGCCGCGCCGCGCGTTCGCTGACGACCGCCACCCGGCGGTCGCTCGTCCCGTCTTCCTCACTGAAACCGCGTCCCCGGAGCACCGGAATGCCAAGGGTGCCGAAGAAGCCGGGGTCGACGTAGTTCACGGCGACCCTCGCCGCGTCGGGCTCCCGCGCGGTGCCGCCGTCCAGGGTGAACACGCGGTTCCAGACCCGGCCCAGCCGCACCGGCGCCCTGTGCGCCCAGCTCGCCGACCTGACCCCGGGGAGGGCCCCGACCTCGTCGGCGATGTCCCGGTACAACGCGTGGGCCTGTTCGGGGTCGTACCCCTGCGCGAGCGGATCGACGGACAGCACCAGGAGATCGCCGGTCCTGAAACCGAAGTCGATCGCGCCGGCGTTCCTGCTGCTCTGCACGAAGAGGCCCGCGCAGACCAGCAGCAGCATGGAAACCGCGACCTGTATCACGACGAGGCCGTTCGTCAGGCGCCTTCCCGGTACGCCCCCGCCGGAGTCGCGGCCGCCGGAGCCGAGGGCGCGCGCGAGCTCGATCCGCGTCGAGCGCAACGCCGGCGCAAGGCCGGCGAGCAGGCCGGCGACGATCGCGATCGTCGCCGTGAAGCCGAAGATCCGCCAATCCACGGGCAGATCGGGCATCGCAATCGCACGGTTGAGTTCCGTCGCCCCGCGGGCCATCAGGAGATCGGCGCTCCAGAGCGCGGCGAGTCCGCCGCCGACTCCACCCATCAGCGCCAGCAGCACGCTCTCGGTGATCAACTGCCGCACGAGCCGCCGCCGGGTCGCACCGAGACCCGCGCGCAGGGCCAGCTCCTGCCGCCGCGCGATGCCGCGGCCGACGAGGAGGGTACCGACGTTCGCGACGGCCACGAGCAGCACGAGCGAGGCGAGGCCCATCACCACGATCATGAGGGGGGCGGTGTGTCGCGACGCATTGATGAACGGTCTGGCGTCACGCTCGGACACGACATGAAGCTCGCTGTGGCGGCTGGCGTCCGGGTGCTCCTCGGCCAGCGCGTCGGCGAGCACGTCGAGCTGCGCGGCCGCCTCGGCGACGCTCACGCCGGGCCGCAGGCGTCCGGTCAAGTAGAACGCCTCATCGATCCGGTCCGTCAGCAACTCTTGCATCCGTTCCGGTTCGACGAGCGCGCCCTCCGTGGCAGCGACGAAAGCCTCGACGGGGGCCAGGCCGTTGACACCGGCGAACGGCTCCGGCGTGATCCCGATGACGGTCATGCTGACCGGCCCGAGACGCACGACCTTCCCGAGGACGGCCGCGTCCCCGCCGAACCGCGACTGCCACGCCTGATGCGTCAGCACGACGAACGGCGCATCGCCGGGCCGGAGCCCTTCATCGGCGAGAAGGGTGCGGCCGTGCTCGGCATCCACCTGCAGGACGTCGAAGTAGTTGTCGCTCACGTACTCGATCCGGATCCGCTCGGCCGCTCGGCCGTCGATCGACAACAGCCCCTCCGCCAGGCTGTAGGCGGCCAGACCCTCGAAGACGTCGCTGCGCTCCCGGTAGTCGAGGTACTCGGGATACGACAGCTCGTGCGGGAACTCCGCGGTGTGCTCGTCGAGCTGCGCCACCACGACGAGCTCCTCCGGGTCGGGCACCGGCAGCGGCCGAAAGAGCAACCCGTTCATCACCGTGAAGACCGCCGCCGTCGCCCCGATGCCGATCGAGAGCGTCAGCGCCGCCGCAGCCGTGAACCCGGGGCGCCGGGTCAGGCCGCGCACGCCGATGCGCAGATCGACCCGCAGGTCGTCGAGCCACGGCAGGCCGCGCTGGTCGCGCAGCGTCTCCATCGTCTGGGGAACGCCGCCCAGGCGCACGCGCGCCAGCCGCGCGGCCTCGGCCCGTGAGTGGCCCTTCCCCCGAAGCTCCTCCTCGGTCTGTTCGAGATGAAAGCGCAGCTCGCGCTCGAGATCGCGATCGGCCGGGTTGCGCCGGAACGCGCCCCACAGGCGACGCCAGCACTCGCGAAGTACGCTCATCGTGGTTCTCCTCCGGCAGCTCCCGCCAGCGGGTCGATCCGATAGACGGTTAGCGACGAGCTCATTCGGAGCGCAGGGCAGTCGCCGGGTTCACTTCATGGGTCTCGGTCCCGTTCGGCTCGGTCACAATGTCATCTCTGCTTCAGTGTGGCCAGGGGGTCGGCTTTGGCCGCGCGCCGTGACGGCACGAGACAAGCGAAGAGAGCCGCCCCCGCTAGCACGAGGCCCGTCACGGTGAACACCGCGGGGTCGGTCGGACTGACGTCGACGAGGAAACCGGCGGTGAGTCGTGTGGCGGCGACGGCCGCGGCGGTGCCGAGGGCCAGGCCGAGCGTCGTCAGGACCAGTCCGCGCCCGAGGGCGAGCCGGGTGATGGCGGCCGAGGTGGCGCCGAGGGCGGCGCGGATGCCGAACTCCTGCCTGCGCCGGGCTACCGCGTGGGACACGACGCCGTAGAGCCCGACGGCGGCGAGAAGCAGGCCGAGGGCGCCGAACGACCCGATGAGGGCGGCGCCGATGCGTACGCCCGCCAGCATCGGGTGGGAGCGTACCGCGGCGTCCATGGCGCCGGCATCGAGTATCGCCAGGGTGGGGTCTCGCTGGCGGATGGTCTCGGTGACCATGGCCGCGGCGGCGCTCGCGGGTCCGTCCGTGTTCACGTGCAGCGTTGCGCGCCAGCGGAGCCGCTGGCCGAACGGGTAGAGCACGAAGGGCGGCCGGTCGAAGGGCGTCTGTCCCATGTGGGCGTCGCGCACCACGCCGATCACCTCGAACGGCGCGCTGCCGGCATCGGCGTCGACGATGCGCCGGCCGAGCGCGTCCCGTCCCGGCCAGAGCTGCCGCGCCGCGCGTTCGCTGACCAGCGCAACCCGCCGGTCGCCGGCCGCGTCTTCCTCGCGAAAGCCGCGTCCCCGGGTCACGGGGATGTCGAGGGTGTCGAAGTAGCGCGGGTCGACGTGGTTCACGGCCACGTTCGCGGCGTCGGGCTCGGGCGCGGCGCCGCCGTCGAGGGTGAACACGCTCCCCGAGCTGCCGCCCGGCGCCAGCGGCGCGCGGCGCGCCCAGCTCGCCGACCTCACGCCGGGCAGGGCGGCGACGTCGTCGACGACCGCCCGGTAGAGCGCAAGGGCCTGCTCCGGGTCGTACCCCTGCGTGAGGGGATCGACCGACAGCACCAGGATATCGTCGGTCCGGAAGCCGAAGTCGATGGCGCCGGCGTTCCTGCCGCTCTGCACGAAGAGGCCCGCGCAGACCAGGAGGACCATGGAGACCGCGACCTGGACCACGACGAGCCCGTTCGTCAGGCGCCGCCCCGGGGCGCCGCCGTCGTCGCGGCCGCCGGAGCCGATGGCGCGCGCGAGGTCGATCCGGGTCGAGCGCAACGCCGGCGCGAGGCCGGCGAGCATCCCGGCTGCCAGCGCGATCGCCGCGGTGGACGCGAACACCCGCCAATCCAAGGACGGAGCCAGCGCCAACTGCTCCACGCCTGTGGCCGTAGCCAGGGCTGCGACGACGAGATCGGCGGCCCAGAGCGCGACGAGCCCCCCGCCGGCCCCCGCGATCAGCGCCAGCAGCACGCTCTCGGTGAGCAACTGCCGCACGAGCCGCCGCCGGGTCGCCCCGAGACCCACGCGCAGGGCCATCTCCTGCCGCCGCACGATTCCACGGCCGACGAGGAGGGTGCCGACGTTCGCGACCGCGACGAGCAGCACGAGCGACGCGATGGCCATGACCACGCTCACAAGCGGCCTCGCGTGGCGCGAGGCGGCGGGTTCCGGCCTCGCGTGACGCTCGGGGACGACGTAGAGCCGGCTGTGGCGGCTCGCGTCGGGATGCTCCGCGGCCAGCGCCTCGGCGAGCACGTCGAGCTCGGCCGCGGCTTCGGCGACGGTCGCGCCGGCCCGCAGCCGTCCCGTCAGCAGGAAGCGCTCCGGAAGGCGGTTGGTCAGGAGCCCGGCCCATCCCGGTTCGGCGAGCGCGCCCTCGGTGGCGGGGACGAAGAGCTCCACCGGCACGACGCCGCCCGCCCCGTTGAAGGCCTCCGGGGTGACCCCGATGACCGTCGTGGTCGCCGGTCCGACGCGCACGACCCGGCCGAGCACTTCCGGATCGCCGCCGAACCGCGTCTGCCACGCGCGGTGCGTCAGGACGACGTACGGGGCGTCGCCAGGCCGTCGTCCTTCGCCCGGGAGGAACGTGCGGCCGCGCTCGGCGCCCACCTGCAGGACGTCGAAGTAGTTGTCGCTGACGTACTCGATCCGGATCCGCTCCGCCGCGCCGCCGTCGAACGACACCAACGGCTGCGCCACGCTGCGCGCGGCCAGGCCCTCGAAGACGTCGTTGAGCGCCCGGTAGTCGAGGTACTCGGGATACGACAGGCCGTGCGGAAACTCCGCGGTGTGCTCGTCGAGCTGCGCCACGACCACCAGCTCGTCGGGCTCGGGCACCGGCAGGGGCTGGAAGAGCAGCGCGTTCGCGACGGCGACGACCGCCACGGTGGCCCCGATGCCGATCGACAAGGCCAGCACCGCCGTCGCCGTGAACCCGGGACGCCGCGCCAGGCCGCGCACGCCGATGCGCAGGTCGGTCCGCAGGTCGTCGAGCCAGGGCAGGCCGCGCTGGTCGCGCAACGCCTCCATCGCCTGGGGAAAGCCGCCGAGGTGTGCGCGCGCCAGCCGCGCGGCCTCCGCCGGCGAGTGGCCCTTCCCGCGAAGCTCCTCCTCGGCCCGATCGAGGTGGAAGTGCAACTCGCTCTCGAGATCCCGATCGATCCGGTGGCGCCGGAACGCGCCCCACAGGCGGCGCAACCACATCAGGTGGATCCTCATCGTGATTCTCCCCGTCGACATGCCGTGCCCCGCTTGGTCGCCGGCGGCCGCGCAACCAGCGTCGCGGCGAGTCGCGCGGTCTCGTCAGTGACGACCGCCCGCCGACGCTGCCGGTTCCTGGAAGATCGCGTCGATGATCGACACCATTCGGTCCAGGCCCCGCTTTTCGGCGGCCAGGTGCCGCCGCCCGGCCGGGGTGATCCCGTAGAACCGGGCGCGCCGGTTCTTCTCGGTCGTGCCCCACCGCCCCCGCACGAGGCCGCGCTGCTCCAACCGCATCAGGGCGGGATAGAGCGTGCCCATGTTGAGGACGAGGGCGCCGCCCGAGACCTGCTCGAGCCTCGCCGCGATCGCGTAGCCGTGCGACGGGCCGAGCGAGACCAGCGTCTGCAGCACCATCAGGTCGAGGGTGCCGCGAAGGACCTCGGTCTTCGAGGGCTGTGTATTAGACATTCCAATGAAGCGTATCAACGCATCATTGGGATGTCAAATGGAATGATCCGGTCTCCCGTGCGCGGGGGGACTTGCGTCGGGCGGGTGCGGGGTGCGGTTGCGTTGCCACGTGGGCAGTGGCAGGCTACGGCGTCACCGTCAGCGGATGATCCACGAGCCGCCGATCCGACGTGAGAAGCTTCAGGCCCTCTTCCTGAGCCTGCACCAGCAGAAGCTCGTCGAACGGATCGCGGTGGGGCACGGGGACCGCGAGCCTCGTGGCAGCGTGCGTCACCGCCATGGGCAGGAAAGTCACGTCATGCCGTGCGAATGCCGTGATGACGTCTTCGGGGTCGAAGCGGCTCTTGCGGGCGCCGGAGGGGTGTCGAGCGTGGAATTTCAGCCGCATCTCCCAGATCGACACCGCGCTCAGGTAGAGGTGGGCCGCATGCGCCTCGAAGAAGCGGCGCTCGGCCTCGGAGAACCTGCCGCCCGCCTCCATGAATCGGTAGAGGTAGAACGTGTCGAGGAGGACGTGCACGGTTCGCCGCCTAGTGCTCGTCCTCGAGACCCAGCACCCGACGGCTGAACGCGGGGTCGTGGAAGGCTGCCCTCCATTTCTCCACCTCTTCCTCCGGGGCGTCTCCGATGATTCCGAGTTCTCGGCGCGTCTCCTCGAACTTCTCGAAGTCGAATCCCCGCCGCGGGCGGCAGCGCACGAGCTCCACGGCGGGGACGCCGTGCTTCGTGATCACGACGCGCTCGCCCTTCTGGGCGGCCGCGATGAGCTCCGACAGTCGCGCCTTGGCTTCACGTACGGCGAGTTCCATGTGGGGCCGTCTCCTCATCCGACCGACGTCGATCCACTATACGGCCGCCTCCGGAGAGAAACAAGACTACACCGTGACTACAAGGTCGGGTCGGCGGCCGTTCTCTCTGGCGCCAGCAGTGCCGCGAGCCGGCCGCCTGCGGCCACCGCGTCGGCGGCGCCGATCTCCAGCAGCCGCTGGATGTAGTCGGGCTGGAACATCAGCAGGCTCAGCAGGTCGGGGCTCGTCGTCTCGCGCGACCCGAGGCCCCGGGTCATGTAGCGGAACGCCCGCGGGAGCTGCGGCTCGAACTCGAGCGACAGCCGGCCGAGATCCTCCGACGGGCGGATGACGACGAGCTCGACGGGGTGCAGGCCTTGCCGGCGGTGGGGCGGCAGGTCCCGGAGCAGCGAGTTCAGGCGCTGCAGGGTCAGTCCGTCGTGGTCGAGATCGTCGAGGAACATCGCATTGAGGAGTTGCCCGCCGATCTGGGCGGGGGGCGGATAGTGGTCGATGACGGGTTGACTGGCCTCCTGCGTGATGCCCCGGTGGCGGTTCGAGACGGCGAGGATGCGCCGGGCGCCGAGGTGGATGGGGGCGGAGCAGGGGGCCATCATCCGGATGCCGCCGTCGCCGTGCCATCCGTCGTCCAGCCGGACGGCGGGGAAGAACAGCGGCAGGGCGGCCGAGGCCATGACGTGCTCGACGGTGATGGCGGCGCGGCGGCCTCGCCGGTAGGGGCGATTCCAGTCCGCCAGATCCCCGCCCTGCACCCAGATCACCGACTGCCCGGTGCTGTAGCTGCTCGTGGAGATGGCGAGCGACCGAAGCCGGCCCGCCTCGAGGTTGCGGGCGATGCCCCCGATCTCGCCCTTGTGGTTCGGCTTCAACCGTTCGTGCAGGGAGGCGCGGAGGGGCGCGGTGTCGAGCAGCCCCTGCACCCGCGGGGCGAAGGTGGCGCCCCCCGACAGCAGGCGGATGCCCCAGCGCGCGACGAGGCCGGCGAGCGAGCGGCCGTCGACCCGGAACACGCGGTCCGCCTGCTGGCCCCGCCAGTGCTCGACGAGGTCACCGATGGCCTCGGCCAGCGACCCCTCCCGCGCGGCCAGGTAGGTCGCGTTGATGGCGCCGGCCGACGTGCCCGCGAGGATGGGGAACCGGGCCGTGGGGTGGCGCCGGATCAACTCTCCCAGGAACCCCACCTGGTAGGCGGCGCGGGCGCCCCCGCCGACGAGGACGAGGGCGAGGTCGTCCCTGGCGGGCGGCGGCGCATCCGGCGAACCGGGTGAGGAGGGTTTGTCCACGAGACGATCGGCGGAGCGCCGGATGTTGGACCGCGAACGGCGCTAGGACGCCGACGGGAACAACCTCGCCAAGCGTCGGGCGCGCAGAGCCGCAGAAGACTGGCTGCGCCCGAGTGTAGCTGGCAACCCTATATCGATCGCTGTTCCAACGCCGGGCGAGCCGGGTTGGCGCGATGGCGGCGCGTGGTACGGTCGCGGCGCTGCGCGCCGACGAGCCCGGCGGCAGGACGTCGCGGAGAAGGCCTGCCGCCGGGCACGGCCGCCTTCCGCGCCCGGTTTCACGGCCGGGCGTGGAAGGCGCTTCCGCGGCGGTCCGCTAGCCCGCCCATCGTCGCCTTCGGCTCCGCTGGGCGCCCAACCAACCCTGCTAGGAGTCTGCACCGTTCTACGGCGCAGACTCCTAGTGGGCCAGCGGATCGGGGCGAATCTGGAACTTCACCAGGTTGCCCTGCGTGCCCTTGCCGCCCTCCGAGTGCCACACCGCGTTCGTGCCGTAGTCGGCCCAGACCGCGCGGCCCTTCCACCCCGCGTCGGGATCGTCGATGCGGCCGTCCATGCCGCGGGAGTAGAAGCCCATCGGATACGGCACCCGCAGGATCACGAACTCCTCCTCGTCGGGGAGGAACGCGAGCAGCGAGTCCGACGTGCTGCCGGTGGCGATGGGCACGTTGGGGCCGAGGCCCAGCGTGTCGTGCTGGTCGACCCAGTTGTAGTAGTGGAAGTCGGCGCTGCCGTGCGTGGTGACCCCCTTCATCTGGGGGCCCGGGGTCGCGTGCAGGGTCCACCCCTGAGGGCAGTGCTGTCCGGTGGCGGTGGGCCCGTTCAGCACGTCGCACCGGCTGCGGTCGAAGCTGGCCATGTGCCCGCTGCCAGACAGGGCGGTCCACACGATGCCGTCGGTGCCGATGTCGATGCCCCGCGGCGAGAAACCCTGAATCGGCGCGTCGGGGTTCTCGAACGGCGGCTGATAGTACTCGGCGACGCACGTCTCGGGCGGGCTGTCCCCGAGCTCGAGCCTCACGATCTGCCCGGGGACGCCGCCCGAGGCGGCCCAGACCACGCTGTCCGCCGTCGGGTCCGGCACGATGCCGTACCAACCGCCGCCCATCTCCTTGTCGAGGGCCGGGTCGACGTCGCCGGCGCGGCCGACCCACTCCGTGATGCGGCCGTCGCCGTTGGTGTCGACGATGAGCGGGCACCAGCCCTGCGCGGCCTGCGCGTCGCCGGTCTCCTCGTAGACGTCGACGTCGAGCCAGCCGATGACGGAGCTGACCGAGCTGAGGTACAGGCGCTCGCTCTCCTCGAAGCCGAACTGCAGGTGGTGGGTGTTGAAGCAGGTGTCGATGAGCTCGACGTGCTCGGTCGCCGGGTCGTAGTAGGCGACGTGCCGCGCCGCCCGGTTCAGCGGGTAGTGCTGCGCGTAGGCGTTGTCCGAGCCCTCGCGGCACCACGCGGGGTTGCCGGGACCGCGGATCTGGTGGGTCATCCACACCCGCCCCTGCGCGTCCATCATCGGGTTGTGCGGGTTCCCCGGGTTGTTCCAGACGAGCTCGTCGCCCCAGTAGATGGACGGCTCCAGGTTCTCCTGGTCGATGTAAGACCGGAAGTCGCCCTCGCCGGGGGTGTCGCGCACCGGCAGGACCACCTCCCGCGCCTCGTTGGTGCGCGGGTCCACCCAGACGAGCTTGTCGTTGGCGAACTCGACGCCGTAGACGGGGCCGCCCGCGTTCACCTGCGGGTTCCGCTTGTCGGTGGCGATCTCGTCGTGGATGTAGCCGGTCTCGCCGCCCCACTCCCACAGGGTCAGCACGACGTTGCGCTCGCGCCCCTCGGGCCGCGGCGGCGCCGGGGGCACCTCGCCGGCCATGATGCGGTCGGTCCAGTCTGCGTACATCGCGATGGCGCGCTCGGCCCCGAAGCGGCGCAGCCCCCCGGCCATCAGCGCGCCGCGCTGGCCCACGCGCACGCGGTGCGCCCACGCGGCCTCGGTCGAGTCGAAGTCGCCGGGGTTCAGGACCTCGCGGGTCGCGAGGTTTCCGAGCTGGTGGCAGAGCTGGCAGCCCTGCTTCAGGCCGTCGATCCACGCCGCCTGGTGGCGCATGCCCGGCGAGATGCCGTTGCCGGCGTCGCCGGTGCCGGGGAACTCGTCCTCGGCCGGCACCTCCACCAGCGAGTACCAGTAGTTGGCGGGGTAGACCTGGGCCGCCTCGCGCGCGTCCGCGGCGGGGACGGCGTCGAGGTCGAGCGTGGCGCCGGGGCGGCCGGAAACCGCCTCGGAGTCCCGAAGGCCGTAGCCGCGCACCCAGACGTCGTAGCCGGCGTCGGGCAGGTCCGGCAGTACGTAGCGCCCGGCGTCGTCGGTCACCACGATCTTGCGGAACCTGGTGTCGAAGTCGTCGGTCTCGGCAATCACCCAGACCCCCGCCTCGGGCCCGTTCGGGCCCCGCACCACGCCCCCGATGTCGTCCGCGTCGAGCGGCCCCTGGGCGGTCGCCGCCACCCCGAGCCACAGCGCCGTCGTGGCCGCGATCGCCAGCGCGGCCATGAACGCCGGCATGCCGCCGAAACCGCGTATCAGTTGCGTTTGCATCGTCTCGTCCCCCGTTGCGCGCGGACGATCTCGGCCCCGGCCGCGATCGCCGCGCGGACCGCCAGACCCGTCGTCCGTTCCCCTGAAGCCCGTCGCGAAGGCTCCGCTACCTTTTGACGTTCGTACGTTGTAACACGGTCGCCGCCGTGTCAATCCCGGAGTCGTGCGGTTTCCGCGGACGGGTGGATGGATCGTCGCGTCAACCGATCCGGGTGCAGAGGCGCGTCGATGGTGGACTGGTCCCGGTTGGCTGGCGGGCGGATCTCGGTGGCGACCGCGGCCCGCGTTCAGGCGGACGTCATGAGGGGTCGGCCCCCGCCGGCCGCCGGTCGTCGACGAAGGGACCTGCCTGCCGCAGAGCCCGAGGTCGGCGGGACGCGGCTCGGACTCAGGGGGATGTCACGAGCGGCGGCCGCCGGCTCCGGCAGTCGGTGGCCTGCTCGAAGGCGTGGGCGAGCTGCAGCACGCCGAGGTCGTCGTAGGGGCGGCCGACGATCTGCAGGCCCACCGGAAGGCCGGCCGGGGTGAATCCGCACGGCACCGAGATGGCGGGAAGGCCGGTCGCGCTGACGAGGTAGCACGACTTCATCCAGTCGAGGTAGGTCGGCAGGGCCTCGCCGGCGATCTCGGTCACATAAGGCTGGTCGACGTCGAACGGCGCGACCTGGGCCACCGTCGTCGCCAGGAAGTCGTGCTCGGCGAACCAGGCGTGGAGGCGGCGGTGGAGGACGGCGCGCCGGCGCTCGGCGTCGGCGAGCCGGGGTCCCCCGAGGGCGCGGCCGGCCTCGATATTCCAGACCACGGTGTCCTTCAGGACGCCGGGATGGCGGTCGAGGATGGGTCCGAAAGCGAGGTCGAAGTACCAGGCTCGCCAGGTGGTGAAGACGTCGTGGGCGCCTTCGAGGTCTGGGGCGGTCTCGTCGGTGACGCACCCGAGGCCCTCGAGGACGGCCCGGCCGCGCGCGAGGACGGCCAGCACTTCCGGCTCCACCGGCAGGACGCCGAGGTCGGGCGACCATCCGATGCGGACCCCGGCGAGGTCGCGTTCGAGGGCGTCCCGGGTCGCGACGGGCGGCACGGTCAGCGACAGCGGGGCCCGCGGATCGGGGCCGGCGATGGCGTCGAACAGCAGGGCGGCGTCGGCCACGGTGCGGGCCATCGGGCCGTGGACGTGGAACGAGAACCACGGGGCGGCGCTGGGCCAGCGCGGCACCCGGCCCGACGAGGGGCGGAAGCCGACGACGCTGCAGAAGCTCGCGGGGTTGCGCAGCGAGCCCCCGAAGTCGCTGCCGTCGGCGATCGGCACCATGCCGGTGGCGAGGGCGACGGCGGCCCCGCCGCTGCTGCCCCCGCACGTCTTCGACAGATCGTAGGGGTTGCGGGTCGCGCCGAACACCTCGTTGAAGGTCTGCGAGCCGGCCCCCAGCTCCGGGGTGTTGGTCTTGCCGACGGTGATGGCGCCCGCCTGCCGCTCGCGCTCGACGATGAGGGCGGTCTCGTCGGGCACGTGGTGCTCGAAGGCGCGGCTGCCGAACGTGGTGCGGATGCCGGCGGTGACGAAGAGGTCCTTGTGAGCGACGGGCAGGCCGTGCAGCGGGCCGACCTCGCGGCCCGCCGCGAGGGCCGCGTCCGCGGCATCGGCGGCGTCGAGCGCGGCGTCGGCCACGCAGGTCACGATGGCGTTGACGCGCGGGTTGCACCGCTCGTAGCGGGCAAGGTGCGCCTCCATCACCTCGCGCGCCGATACCGAGCCGCTACGGATCAACGCTGCCAGGCGGCGCGCCGTCAGCTCGCACAGGTCGCCGGTCGGTTCCGACGCGCGGTCGGGCATCGGCCGTCAGTGTACACGCCGAGCCCGCGCCGCGGCCTGTCCGGGCTAGTCTGGCCGGCGCGGCTCTCCGTGCCATGCCGACACCCACGCGGTGCCGAGCCGCGCCCACGCGCTGGTGGTGTGGGCGGCCCACAGGGTGGGTTGCAGCGCCCAGTGGGCGACGCGGGCCGGGCCGGTCTCCCGCCGGGTGTAGGCGACCACCTGTTTCGGCGGCGACAGCAGCGCCTCGCC
The DNA here is from genome assembly GCA_965207615.1 of Vicinamibacterales bacterium. Classification (GTDB taxonomy): domain Bacteria; phylum Acidobacteriota; class Vicinamibacteria; order Vicinamibacterales; family UBA8438; genus JAJEEA01. Next base: position 1,994,854 of record CBDBMZ010000003.1, on the reverse strand, counting down.
GACCAGCACCTCCTGGTCGTCCTGGTTGACGCACACGGTCTTCAGCCGCACCCGGTTCCGCCCGACCAGCCGCTCCACGACCTCCACCCGCGCGGTGACGCGGTCGCCGAAGTAGACGGGACGGGTGAACGCGATCTCCTGGGCGACGTAGATGCAGCCGGGGCCCGGCAGCCGCGTGCCCAGCACCGCCGAGATCAGGGCGGCCGTCCACATGCCGGGAACGATGGGCTTCTCGAAGCGGGTCGAGGCGGCGTACTCGTAGTCCTGATGGATGGGGTTGTGGTCGCCGATCGAGTCGATGAACTCGGCCACGTCCCCGGCGGTGGCGACGCGGGTCAACTCCGCGTTGTCGCCGACGGCCAGGTCTTTCAGGGGGCGTCCTCGCATCGGTCCGGTCCGTCTCCGTCCGCGCCAGCGCTACCGTCGCGGCGCAAGGGTGGTTAGGCTCGCGCCGCCGTCGTGCCTCGAGGCATCGGCGTCTCGTGGCGGCGCCGGCAGCATGGTGGCGCGTCCGGCCGCCGTCACGCCCGACGCTTCCGTGTCCTCCCGTCGCCGGTTCCGGCCTTCGTCGCGGTGCTTCCCGTCCTCGCGGTACGGCTTCCGGTCTTCGTGCCGCCTCCGGCCTTGGCCGCGCCGGCGCCGGTCTTCGTCGTGCGGCCTTCGCTCTTCGCGGCGCCGCCCCGGGTCGTCGTGCGGCCCCCGCTCTTCGCGGTGCCGCGTCCGGCCGTCGTGCCGCCGCGCCCGGCCTTCGCGGCGGCGCTGCTCGCCTTCGCGGCACCGCCCCCCGCCTTTGCCGTCCCGCCGCCGGTCGCCCCGCGGGCAGGCCTCCGTGGCGGAGGGCCGTCGCCCCCGGGGGGCGGCGGGGCGGGAGCACTGTCGCGGAGACCGTCGATCTTGTTCGCCAGCGCCTCGAGCCGGCCCCCCAGGTCCATCATCCGAGGACCGTTCCGGAGGCCCTCGATCTTGCTCTCCAGTGCCTCGAGCCGGTCTCCCAGGTCCGTCGCCCGAGCAGTGTTCCGAACGTCCTCGATCTTGTCCTCCAGCGCCTCGAGCCGATCCTCGAGGTCCATCATCTGCCGCGACAGGCCCACGACCTGCTCGCGCGACGGCAGGCCGACGGCGTCGATCGCGGCCTTGCCGGAGCGCTCCGCCGCTTGGCGGGCCTTGCCCTGGATGGTCAGGAACTGGTCGAGGGTCTTGCCGAGGGCCTCCGCGAACGCCTCGGTTCCCATCGCCTTCTCGAGGGCTCCGCTCCACGCCGCTATCCAGTCGTCGAGGAACCCCTTCCACTGGGCGAGCACCTGGGGATCGACGGGGCCCGCGCCCGGGAACGGGGGTGCGTTCATGGGACCGAGATTCGAGAACTGGCGCCAGAACTGCATCGGGTCCGGCGGGGGCGGGACGTGCCCCTGGCTCGCCATCTGCCGAACCGTCTTGATCCACGCGTCGGTGCCCGCCTCCACCTGCTTGCGCCACTGCGCGAACAGGTCGTCGCGGTCCGAAGTGGGGTCTGCCATGTGGAAGCTCCTCTGGCCTGAGACGAAACGCGATCCCGGTGTTCTCCCGTCCCCGACGTTCAGCTCAGGGGGGCGTAGCGGCCGGTCGACGAAGAAGCGACTCCCCTCGGCGCCAGCGTTTCGCGGCGCCGATACCCTCGAACGCGCCAGGAACCAGCCCGCCACGTGCGGCCAGCAGTCGCGCTATGCGCTCCGGCCGGCGCTGAGCGAGATATGGCCGTCGGGCAGCGCATGTAGCCCTTGTCCCGGCCCTTCCTACGAACGCGCCGCGAGCCAGCCCGCCACGTGCGGCCAGCAGTCGCGCGACGCGCTCCGCCCGGCAATGAGCGAGATGTGCCCCCCGGGCAGCTCCATGTAGTCCTTGTCCCGGCTGCCGACGAGGTCGACGAGCGCGCTGACCCCTGCCGGCGGGGCGATGTTGTCGTCGCGGGCCCCGACCACGAGGAGGGGGCAGGTGATGCTCCCGACATCGACCCGCAACCCGTTGAGCTGCAGCGTGCCCCGCGCCAGACGGTTCTCCTGGTAGAAGTCCTTGACCCACTGCCGGAAGAACTCGCCGGGAAACGGGACGTAACCGTTGGCCCACTTCTGGAGCGCCTTGTAGCCTTCGAGATAGCGGTCGTTCCAGGCGTTCCACCAGAGGTTCAGGCCCGTGCTCAGGTCCATGGTGGGCCGGAGCAGCTTGAAGCCGAGCTGCACCATCTCGGCCGGCATCTGCCCCATGGTGTCGACCAGCTTGTCGACGTCGAAGTACCGGCGGTCGAGCCAGCATCCGAACAGGCCGGCGTGCGAGAAGTCGATGGGGCCGGCGAGGTTGACGAGGTTCCGGACCGGGAAGTCGGGGTGGCTGCCGAGGAAGCTGACCGCGAGCGGCGCGCCCATGCAGTAGCCCACGACCGAGCAGGCCTCGGCGTCCGCGTCGGCCAGTAGCTTCCGGCCCATGCGGGGCAGGATGCGGGTGGCGCAGTCGGCGAACGTCAGGTGGTCGTCCTCGGGGCCGAAGACCCCCCAGTCGAGCAGATAGAACGGGAACCCCTGGTCGACCATGTAGCCGATGAAGCTGGCCTGGGGCAGGAGGTCGAAGACGGTGGGACGGCTGATGCCGAGGTTCGGCACGAAGAGCACCGGCGTGTCGTGGCGGGCCTCGCCGTCGTAGCGGTACAGCCGTGCCTTGTGCTTGCGGTAGACCTCCCGGCGGGGGCTCTGCCCGACCGCGGGCTCGTTGGACTCGGCCACGAGCTCGCCGATGTTGCGCACACGCTGCATGGTGCGCTCGATCTCGGTCTGCCAAGCCGACCAGGCGTTCTCGTCGACGGGAGTGGACTGCACCGACATGCCGGTCATCTCCTATGCGGGAACGAACGGCGCCGGGCTTGCCGGCGCCGGCCGGGTGGTCGTCGATCGGGCGCGTGGCCGCCCGACCCCTGCTCTTCCGTCCGAGGCGGGCCGCCCGTGCCACGGCGCAGGCTTCTGCCTTCAGGAGCCCGCGCCGCTCCACGGCGCAGGCTCCCTACGCGGCGCTCTTGGCCGCCGGCCTCGCCTTCGCGGCCGTCCGCGTCCCCTTCGGTACCGCGTTGGCCGCTCGCTCGGTCCACATCTGCGTCCACGCCGACTGGGCCGCGCTGACCTTCTCCACCGACTCCTGCCACGCCGCGAACAGCTTCTGGTTCTCGTCGTCGATGGTGCCCAGCATCTTCACCGGCACCGCCTTGCGGACCATGCCGAAGTAGCTCTCCCACAGCTCGCTCTGGGCCTCGGTCCAGCGGTTGCTCAGGGCCTGCGTCTGCTCGGCCCAGTCCAGCAGGTCCTTGGGAATGCTGGGGATGGCCGACGCGCTGTCGGCGAGGCTTCCGATGACCGCCTTCTGCGTCTCGAGGCCGTTCTTGACCGCCTCTTCCCAGGTGTCGACGGCCTTCCGCCAGGTCTCGGCGAGCTGGGTCTGGCTGGCCTGCTGCTCTGTCGCCTCGGCCCAGCTGCTCCACAGCTTCTTCTGCGTGTCGGTCCACGCCTGCAGCATGTCGTCGGTCTGCTTGGTCCAGTTGATCATGGGGGTTCTCCCTCCGAATTACCGTGGGTGCGGCCCGGCCTGCGATCACGTGAGCACCGCCGGCACGGGTCACGCCCGTCGATGGACGAGGAGATGGTAACAAGGAATGCTTACTTTTGCAAGCATTTTGAAGGCGCCGGCGAGGCGCGCGACGGGTCCGCGTCCGGCGTCACCCGCTCGAGTCGTTCACCTTGCGGAACGACTCGTACATCTCGACGAGCATCTCGCGCTGGCGCGCCGACAGGTAGGGGTCGCGGCGGATCGCCTCGACGACGCCGCTCGCCTCGCCGTCCGACGGGTCGAGGATGCCGGCCTGCGCGTACAGGGTCTCGGCGGATATCTCCAGCCCGTCGGCGAGGGCCTTGAGGACGAAGCTGCTGGGGTTGCGCAGACCGCGCTCGATCTGGCTGAGATAGGCGTTGGAGATGCCGCACACGTCGGCGAGCTGGCGAACCGACAGGTGGCCCAACTCGCGCTGGCGGCGGATGAACTCGCCGAGGCCGACGTCCGGACCGGAGCGCTTGGCGGACATGCGGCGGCTGCCCCTACATCTCCAGGCCGCCGTTGACGGTGAGGACGGCGCCGGTGATGTACCCCGCCTCGTCCTCGAGGAGGAACCGCACGCAGCGCGCGACCTCCGAGGCCTGCCCGAGGCGGCCCACCGGGATGCGGCCGATCACCTGCTCGAGCACCGGCTTGGGGACCGAGGCGACCATCTCGGTCTCGATGAACCCGGGGGCGACGCAGTTGACGGTGATGCCCTTGCGCGCCACCTCGAGGGCGAGGCTCTTGGTGAAGCCGAACTGGCCCGACTTCGACGCGGCGTAGTTGGCCTGTCCGATGTTGCCGCTCTGCCCGATGACCGAGCTGATGTTGACGATGCGGCCGCTCTGGCGCTCGATCATGTGGTTGAGCACCGCCTTGATCATGTAGAACGCGCCGGAGAGGTTCACCCGGAGCACCGCGTGCCAGTCGTCGACGGTCATCTTGCGCACCGTCTTGTCGACGTTGATGCCCGCGTTGTTGACCAGGAAGTCGATGCGCCCCTGCTGTTCCATTACCTCCTGCACCACGCGCGAGCAGGCCTCGGGCTCGGCCACGTTGCCCTGGTGCAGCGACACCGAGCGGCCCTCGGCCCGCAGGCCGGCCGCGAGCCCCTCGGCCGCTTCCGTCCCCCGGTTGTAGCCGGCCGCGACGTGGGCGCCGGCCTCGGCCAGGGTCCGGGTGATGGCGGCGCCGATGCCGCGGCAACCCCCGGTGACGACGGCGACCTTTCCTGTGAACATCCTGTCTCCTCCCACGCCCGAGGGCCCGGGCCGGCTCGGGCCCGCGTCGTTCGCGGGCGGCATCGGCCCGATCCGACTCCCTGTCGTGCCGGGTACGGCCGGTGTGCCGGCCTCGATGTGACGCGTGGTGCCGCGCGGCGGGCCGCCCCTTCGCGAACCGGACCGAAGGGTAACACGGGGGCCGAGGGGCTCGCGGGCCGGCGGCGGTGCGTCTGGCCGCCGCCGGGCCCGATGCGGCGTCAGCCGCCGAATGCCGCCTCGACGTCCGCCGACGACGAGGTGTGGGGCGGCGCCGGCAGCGAACCGGCGTCCATGGCCAGTGGCGGTCCGGTCCGCTCCGGCGCGACGACGGCCGGGTCGACGCGGAGCACCGCGTAGCCGGCGACCGCGCCCGCCCCGAACCCCGGCGTGAACACCCGCGTCGGCGTCGAGAGCACGCCCTCGCGCACCGCGTCGTGGATCGCCAGGGGAATGCTCGCGGCCGACGTGTTGCCGACCCGCGCGATGTTGAAGTACATCCGGTCGCGGCCGATGCCCGCCTGCTCCGCGAGATCGATGACCATCCGCTTGTTCGCCTGGTGCGGGATGATCAGGTCGACGGCGTCCACGAGGCTCCCCGCTTCACCGTCGGGATGCGGCAGGGTCTGCAGCTCCCCGATCATCTGTTCGAGGTAGCGCTTCACCAGCGCCTTGACCTCGGGCCCGTAGACGGTGATGTCGCAGCCGAACTCGACGTTGGGCCAGATGATCGAGTTCACCTGGCTCTCGGGGCCGCTGGCGTAGGTCTGCAGCACGTCCACGTCGCCGGCGGCGCCGTCCGGGGCCGGGGCGACGACGAGGGCGGCGGCCCCGTCGCCGAAGATCATGCGCGACGTGCGGACGCTGCCCACCTTGTCGGAGAACTTCTCGGCGCAGACCAGCAGTATCGGGCGCCGGACCTCCTGCAGGATGCGCACGGCGTCGACGAGGCCGTAGGGGAAGCCGGCGCAGGCCGCGACGAGGTCGACCGAGGTGTGGGTCTGGAACATGCCGAGCTGCCCGGAGAGCCACGTCGCCGCCGACGGCAGGAGGCGGTTGTTGGTGCAGGTGCAGAAGATGACCGCGCCCATCTCCTCCGGCGACCGACCGGCGCGGTCGAGCGCGCTCGTGGCGGCGTCGAGGGCGAGGTGATCGAGGCCGCCCTCGGTGTAGCAGCGGCTCTCGATGCCGGTCTTGGCGGCGATCTCGGCCGCGCTCATCGGCGACCAGTTGGAGGCCGAGTTGCGGATGATGTCGTCGTTGGTGCAGAGGATCTCGCCCCGTCGGACCGCGAGGGACTCGATGCGGGGCTGCACCGCGAACTGCGACCGCACCTGCACCGGTGCGAGGGGGCTGACGGGCTGCCGCGGGGGGGCCGCGGGGGGAATGCGGGGGCGGCGCGGCGCGCCGTTCTTCACCCGCCGGATGAAGTCGAGCACGTCCGCGGTGCGGGGCTGGTAGACCACCACGACGTCGTCGGGCTTGAGGGCCCCCACCGGGGTCAGCCGCGTGTCCGAGCGGTCCCACGGGTACTGGTTGTGCAGGGTCATCGCCCAGCGGCGCAGGGCCTTGAGCTCGGGCACGCTCTCGTGGCAGTCGAGGATGTCGGCGAGGCTGAACCGCGGATAGTCGGGCTCGAACGATCCCAGGCGGTAGACGAGCTGAGACCCGGTGGCGACGGCCTCGGCGACGGTGGGCTTGATGGCGGGCAGGTCGGTCGCGTGGTGCCGCTTGTGGCGGAACACGTCGAAGAGCATCCGGTACAGCTCGTGCTCGACCTCGGGCGCCCACGCCGCCGGCAACTGCCGATAGCACGACTCGACGGCGGCGACCTTGCGCTCGCCGTCCTCCCAGGGGGTGAGGGCGGGGACGAAGATGTCGTCGCGGCGCCGGGGCACGTCGCGCCACCGCGTCGGCCGTTTCTCGTACATGGTGATGACGTAGCGGTTCATCCAGAACAGGTGCAGGCCGAGATCGCGCAGCAGCTCGTAGCGGTTGGCGTATCCGCCCGATTCGGCCCGGGCCCGGATCTCGGAGCCGGTCGGCGCCTTGGCCTCGAAGTCGCGCCGGACGATGGCGGCGAGGTCGTCGACGGTGTCGATGGACGAGAAGTCCGGTTCGGGAAAGAAGTTGGACGGGAAGACGAGGCGGCGGTGCGAGTTCACGACAAACGGCTTCATGTCTTGCGTCTCCGCTGCCCGGTTCCGGGGTGGCGCCGCCGGCTCCCGGGTCTTGTTGCGCGGTGAGGCCCGAGGCCGGCGCCTTCGGGCGGTGAGGTCCGGAGCGTTCAGCACCCGGGATCGAGGTCGGCCAGGATCTCCTCGATCCAGACGGCGGTCTGGAGCCGTTGCGCGGTGGCCGACGTATCCCGTTCGGCCCACGGGAAGTCGCTCCAGGCGCCGTCGCGAGCCGGGGTGTCGAAGCGCGCGGCGGCCGAACGCGGGTGCAGGGGGCCGTGCTCTTCGAGGAGGAAGTCGTTGCGTGCTGCGGTCATCGGGTTCTCCGGGGTCTTCGGGTTGCCGGGGGTCGACTCGAACGGAACGGCGTGTCTCCCGACTACATGCTCAAGCAAACGTCGTGCCACTTCCCGGACTATCCGCCGTGCGCTTGGAAAGGCGGCGGTTTCGCGATGACGGGAGACGCTCGATCTACACCGCTGTCCGCACTCGTTCGCCTGAATCTACATTCTTGTAGGAGGCCGCCAAGGAGGGATACGCCCTGCCGGAGCCGCTGGAGCACCGACATCCCCGACAGGTCTTCGAGGTTGACTCCGTTGACTGTCGGCTTCAGCAGAACGAGGTCAGCTATTGATTATAGCAGTAGCCGGAAACCCGGGAAGTCCGCGCGGCGGAGCCGCGCAGACTGCGGGAGCGTCGGCCGGATGCCGGGGTGGCGGACGTCTTGCCGTCGATCGGGTCAATCGCCGATCGCAAACAACTCGTCCGCGGTCCGGATGTACCAGATGCCGTCGACGAGGGCCGGCGAGGCGAGGGTCGGGGCGCCGATGTCGTTGATGTGCAGGATCTCGAACTCCGGACCCGTCTTCAGCACGAAGGTCTGGCCCTCGTCGTTGGTGACGAACAGCTTGTCGTCGACCACGATGGGCGACGCCGAGATGCCCTCGCGCCGCGGGCGGCCGAGGCGCTCCTGCCACACCGTGTCGCCGGTCCGCGCGTTCAGGTTGGTGAGGATGCTCGACATGTCGTTGATCTGGTACAGGTAGTCGCCGTAGACGGTCGGGGACGGGACGAACGGCGAGCCGCGGGTGATGCTCCACTCGACGTGGGTGCGGGTGACGTCGCCGCGGCCCCCCGGACGGATGGCCAGCGTCGGCCCCGCCCGGCCCGAGGCGCAGTAGACGAGCCCGTGCCCGACCGCGGGGGTGGGGATGACCTCGCGCAGCATGCCCTCGCAGCGCCACAGCTCCTCGCCGGTCGAGGGATTGTAGGACTGGACGAACCGCTGGCTGCTGACGATCAGCTCGTCGTGGTCGCCGACGCTGATGGCAATCGGCGTGCCCCAGCCGACCCGCGCCGCCCGCGGGGTCCGCCACCGCGTCTCCCCGGTGCGCGCGTCGAGGGCGATGACGAAGGCGCCGCCGTTCTGGTCCTGGTAGATGATGATGCTGTCGCGGTAGAGCAGCGGCGACCCGGCCGGGCCATGGTAGTTGTCGATGTGGCCCAGGTCACGATGCCACAAGATGTTGCCGTCGAAGTCGACGGCGAGCATGCCGCGGCTGCCGAACGAGGCGTAGACCCGCTCGCCGTCGGTGGTCGCCGTCGCCGACGCCGCGCTGTTCTTGCCGTGGGTACGTTCGCCGGGGCCGTTCGGCGCGTCGGCTTGCCAGAGCAGCATGCCGTCGGGCCGGCGGTAGGCGAGAATCGAAACCCGCCGGCCGCGGTCGCGCCCGGTGGTCAGGAAGATGCGGTCTTCCCACACGATGGGCGAGGAGTGGCCCCGCCCGGGCACCGGCACCTTCCAGAGGACGTTCTCGGTGTCCGACCAGCGGTCGGGGTACCCCGTGCCCTCGACCACGCCCTGCCCCGAGGGGCCCCGCCAGCGCGGCCAGTAGCGGGCGCCGTCGCCCTCCGGCGGGACCATGCGGACGCCGGCCGAGTCCTGGGCGCCCGCCGCGGGCGCGAGGGCGGCGAGCATGCCGATCGCGACGATCGAGGCGGTGAGGCGTCGGTAGCCTGGGTTGCTCCGTTTCACGGTGCTTGCTCCCTCGTGTTCGTGGCGGCTCACGCCGGAACCGGGTCCGGTGCCGAGTCAGTCCCACATGCGTAGAAGACGACCGCGGTCCCTGCGACCTTTCTCCAAGGCGGCCTGCCGGTGGGCTGCCCCGGTATCCGACATTGACGGCACGACGCCGACTCGGGGCGTCGATGCCGCCCACGACGTCCCGCGACACGGCAGCTTTTCTCGCGGACGGTCCACTAGTGGCTCATCGCGTAGAGCAGGACGTTGATGCCGAGCCCGTAGCCGTTGGGCGAGAACTGCCGGAAGAACCGCGGGTCCTCGCCCTCCCGCTCCCAGGCGTCGGCGACGTCGGTGTTGTGCGACATCAGCACGAGGATGCGCCCGTGCTCGTCGGTGATCGCGCGCAGGTGGGCCGTCTCGCTGTCGCGGCCGCGTTCCGACGTGGTGCCGCCGCTGCGCCACCAGAACTGGATGGCGGTGATCTGCGGGACCTCCTCGACGTACATCAGCGCGCGGAACACCGGGTGGTCGAGCGGCAGGTCGCGGATGGGGTACTCGGCCGGGGGCAGCACCCGGCTGATCTCCGACTGCCAGTGCTGCCACGCGGCGGTGCCCCAGAAGTCGTCGACCCAGAGGAACCCGCCCTTGAGCAGATAGTTGCGGAGCTGGGTGATCTCCGTCCCGCTGAGCCCGATGGTGCCGGCGTCGGCGGCCATGATGAAGGGGCAGTTGAACAGCTCGCGGTCGGTGAGCGAGACGACCCAGTGGTTCGGCTCGCCCCGACGGTCGAGGCTGACTTGGGCCATCGTCAGGTCCGAGAAGCGGAACATCAGGTTGATGCCCGCGTACGGATAGTCGGTGATCCAGCCCATGCCCAGCGCCTCGTAGCGGACGCTGCGGTACATCAGCTTGCAGAACGCGAAGTCGCGGTCCGGCATCGACGGGGGCGGGTAGCGCGGGGGCATGTTGCCCTCGCCGAAGAAACGCTGGGCGCCGGCCCCCGTTGCGAGGGAGGCCGCCAGCCCCACCGCGAGCAGGAGGGCGATTCCCGCCGGGAGTCGGCGCCGCGCGAGTCTCATCTGCGATCCTCCGCTGAGTGCCTCTTCCGTATCCGGTCGGTCCTTCCGCGACCGTGCCCGACCGTTCGACCGGATCGTTATACCACGGGCCATTCCGAATCGGCGGTCACACGGGCTGCCGGGCAAGATCACGGCTACTTCGGTACGCCGGATGCCGCCCGCTGGTCGGCGATGCGGTGCGCTCACAGGCCGAGCCTCGCCGCGACGCACCGGCATGATGTCGGGCCGGCATGCCGTCCACACGCACCGCGTTGGTCCGGGCTGTCGAGGCGGGCGTGGCCCCTCGACGAAGGAGAGGCAAAGGCGGGGCCTGCGATCCGGCCCCGGGGGATCGTAGAATCATGACGACATGAGATCACGAAAGACCGTGACTGGGATGCCGCGCCGCATGCGATGGAACGCCCTCGCGATGATCGTCGCGGCGGCGGCGGGGATTGACGTGGCCGCGCAGGACTGGCCGCAGTTTCTCGGGCCGGCGCGGGACGGCCGCTACACGGGCGCGACGCTCGCCGCGGGCTGGCCCGACGGGGGCCCGCGCCGGTTGTGGTCCCGTCCGGTGGGAGCGGGCTTCGCCGGTCCCGTGGTGGTCGGCGGCCGGGTCGTCCTGTTCCACCGCGTTGGGGGGCGCGAGGTCGTCGAGGCCCTCGACGCGGCCACCGGCGACACCGTCTGGCGCTACGACTACGCGACCAGCTACCGCGACGACTTCGGGTTCGACGAGGGGCCGCGGTCGGTGCCGGTCGTCCACGACGGGCGGGTGTACACGTTCGGCGCGCAGGGCCAGCTCCACGCCGTCGATCTGGAGACCGGGGCCGGCGTCTGGCAGGTCGACACCCACGCCCGCTACGGGGTGCGCAAGGGGTTCTTCGGGGCCGCCGGCTCGCCCCTCGTCGAGGACGGGCGGGTCATCGCCAACGTCGGCGGCCGCCGCGGCGGCATCGTCGCGTTCGACGCCGCCACCGGCGACGAGCTGTGGACCGCGACCACCCACGAGGCGAGCTACTCGTCGCCGGCCGCCGGCACCTTCGTGGGCGGACGGCTCGCGCTGGTGTTCACGCGCACCGGGCTCGTGGGGCTCGACCCCGCCACCGGCGAGGTCCGGTTCGAACTGCGGTGGCGCTCGCGCCTCGGGGCGTCGGTCAACGCGGCCACCCCGCTCGTCGAGGGCGACCGCGTGTTCATCTCCGCCAGCTACGGCACCGGGGCCGCCCTGCTGCGCGTCGACGGCGAGACGCTGGCCGAGGAGTGGTCGGGCGACGACAGCATGACCAACCACTACGCCACCGCGGTGGTGCACGAGGGCGTGCTCTACGGCTATCACGGCCGCCAGGAGTACAGCCCGAGCCTGCGGGCCGTCGACCTGCGCTCGGGCGCCGTCCGCTGGAGCGAGGACCGCTTCGGCGCCGGCACCGTCACCCTCGCCGGCGACCTCCTCGTGGTGCTGCGCGAGAGCGGCGAGCTGATGCTGGCCGAGGCGACCCCCGACGCGCTCCGGCCGCTCGCCCGCGCCCGCATCCTGCCGGGCGTGGTGCGCGCGTACCCGGCCCTGGCCGACGGCCGCCTCTACGCGAGGAACACCGACACCCTGGTCGCCGTCGATCTCCGATGATCGGCGGCGGGCGGCCGGGCGTCGGCGCTCGTTCCTCGGGGATGCCCGGCAGGCGCACGTCGGCAGGACATCGGGCGCCCGGCGCGATCTGACCGAACTCCGCCCACGGGTGTCGCGCACGCCGGAACCTGACGCGCCCCCGTTGCGTCCATCATGTTCAGTCGACGATCCGCCGCGGGCGGGTCGGGACGATTGCAGAACTCATGCGCGATCTTCTCCGCCGGCTGCCCCTGACCGCGGCGCTGGTCCTCGCGACCGCCGCCGGCGCCGCCGCGCAGGACGAGGCGCCGCGCTTCACGGCCGGCGTCGAGCTCGCGCGTCTCGACGTCGAGGTGACCGACGCCGAGGGCCGTCCCATCCGCGACCTGCGGGCCGGCGAGGTGGAGGTCGTCGAGGACGGCTCGCGGCGTCCGGTGGTGCTGCTTCAGCACGTGCGCGAGCCGGCGGGCACCTACGCCGACGCCGTCCGGCGTACCATCGGGGCGGACGTCTCCACGAACCAGGGCGCCCCGCGCGGCCGCCTCTACGTCCTGGTCTTCGACCAGTCGCACATCACCCCGCGCAACGAGCAGGTCGCCCGCCGGGCGGCGGAGCGCTTCCTCCGTAACCGCGTCCGCCCGGGAGACCGGGTCGCGGTGCACGGACTGCCCGGTCCCGGCGCGCGGGTCGCGTTCACGACGGACACCGGCCGGGCGGCCGCGGCCCTGCAGAGGCTGGCCGGAGACCGGGACCCGGTGGTGCTCACCAGCGTCGGCGCGATGCGGGAGTTCGAGGCCTACGAGATCGGCCGCGGCAACCAGGAGGTTCTCCAGCAGGTCCTCGGGCGTCTCGCCGCGGACCGCGGGCCGGCCGTGGGCTTCGCCCCGCTCGACGTCCGCGACGCGGCGCGATCCGTCGTGAGCCGCGCGGACTTCCGGACCCGCCAGTTCCTCGACGCCTTCGCCGGCGTGCTCCGCGATCTCCGGTTCGTCGAGGGGCGCAAGGAAGTGATCGTGTTCTCCGAGGGCTTCTACGACGACAACGTCGCGCGCGACATCGAACGGGTCGCGGCCGCCGCCGCGCAATCGCACGGCACGATCCACGCGCTCGACATCAACCGGCGCGAGTCGGACGTCGACGCGTTCGCGCCCCGCGGGGGGCAGCGGTTCGCGTCGATCCAGAGCCGGGTCTCGCCGCTCGGGGCCCTCGCGGCCGAGACCGACGGTCGGCTCTTCGTGCAGGCCGCGCCGCGGCTGGACGAGGTGTTCGAGCGCATCGGCGGCGGGGCTCGCGACTACTACGTGATCGGGTTCACCCCCGCCGGCGAGGCCGGCGCGGGCGAGGAGTACCGACGCGTCACGGTGCGGGTGGCCCGGCCCGGCGCGCGCGTCAGCACCCGCACCGGCTACGCGCTGGGCGGGGTCGACGGCGCGGCGCGGGGTCGGCGGGAGGCGATCGACGCGGCGCTCGCCGCCCCGTTCGCCCAGCAGGGGCTGCGGGTCGACTACACGACCTACGTGCTGCGGGGAGCCGAGCCCGCCGCGGCCAGCGTCGTCCTGAGCCTGGAGGCCGATCTGCCGGTCGCGGGGGCCCACGCCGCCGCCGACGTGGTCTTCGTGGTACGTGACGCGCGCACCGGGCAGGTGGTCGCGAGCGGCGCCGACGTCGTGGCGCTGCCGGCCGCGTCGTCCGGGGGCGGCGTCGCCCGGGCGGGGCATCGCGTTCGGTTCAAAGCGCCGCCCGGGATCCACCTGATGCGGGTCGTCGTCCGGGAGCCGGGTGGACGGATCGGAAGCGCGGACCGCCAGCTTCGCATCGGCGCGGTCGACGGTTCCCGCGTATCGGCCGGCGACCTCGTCCTCGGGCCGCCGGTCGACCGCTTTCCGGTCCGCGCGACCGCGTTCGCCGACGATGGCCTCAGCGGCACGCTGGAGCTGTCCGGCCCGCCCGCCGCGCTTCAGGGGGTCGGCGTGGAGCTCGCGCTCCTGTCCATCGGCGACCGTGGGCCCGGAACGCGCATTCGGAGCGGCGCTCTCGACATCGTGGACGGCGGGTCCGCCGACCGCCGGATCGTGCGGGTCGAGCTGCCGCTCCACGGTCTGCCGGCGGGCCGCTACGCGGTGCAGGTGGAGGTGACGCACGGCGGCGGGACGTTTCACGTACGGCGAGAGATCGACCTCGCGGCGGGGTCGCGGCCGGGATTGACCCCGCTTCTGAACCCTGCGGCCGCGGGGACGGCGTCCGAGGTGCTCGGCGGAGACTTGGCGGCCCGCTACCTGGCGACCCTGGCCTCTGCCGCCGCCGACGGACGGGCCGTCGAAGCGCTGGCGCTCGCGCGGCGGGGCGACTGGCCGGCCGTCCGCGCACGGGTGGCGGCGGGCGTGGCCGACGGCGAAGCCGGCCTCGTGGGGCCGGCCCTCCGCGGTCTGGCCCGCTTCGCCGCCGGCGACCGGGCCGGGGCGGCGGCGGCGCTGGAAGCGGCGTTCGAGGCCGACGCCGACTCGCCGCGGCGCGCCCTCACCGCGTTCTTTCTCGGCTGGAGCTACGCGGCCATGAACGACGACCGCCGGGCCGCGAGCGCCTGGCGCCGCGCCGTCTTCCTCGATCCCGCCCTCGTGCCGGCGTACCTGGCGATGGCCGACGCCTACGTGCGCCTGTCGCAGCCGGCGCTGGCGGCGCAGGTCCTGCAGGCGGGCCTGTCGGCGCTGCCCGATGCTCCCGAGCTTCGCGAGCGCCTGGCCCGCCTGTCGCGCTGACCCGGGCGGCCCCCGTGTTCTCCCTCGTTCGTCCGCCTTGCCGGGCGCGGGCGCCCTTCAGTCCATCGGCGCCATCGGCGCCCCTCGGCGCCCTTGTGAGCCGCGTCGCATCGCGGCGTTCACGACGGGCGTCTAGAATCCGAGGCGGAATCCGAACCGCAGCAGGCTCGGGTTCATGATCTCGAGCGTCTGGCCCGGTCCCGTGGGACCCTCGGCGGTGGCGATGTCGTACTGGCGCCGGAGGATGGTGCCGGCATTGAGGATGTTGAACCAGTCGAAGTCCACGTTCACCGTGAAGCCGTCGCCCCGGAACTCCTTGCCGATGCGCATGTCGAAGCTCTTGGTGGCGGGCAGTCGGTAGGCCCCGACGTCGGGCGCGAGAAGCACGTCCTTGAATGCCGCCGCGTCCCGCGCGTGGGCCTGGATCTCCTGGTAGTAGGGCTGCCCGTAACCCTGTCTGAACAGCAGGCTGCCGGCGATGTTGATGCCGAACGGCCCCTCGTAGAGCCCGTTGGCGACGAGCTGGTACCGGGGGCTCACGAAGAAGATGTCGGTCTTTCCGCTGCCGCCCGTGCCGGCGATGACCAGGCCCCCGTCGCGCAGCGGGGCGGTTGGCGACGGCGTCGGATCGATGATGGCCGCCCCCCGGTCTGTGAAGTACTCGCGGTGATCGTTGAAGGAATAGGCGACGCGGGCCTGCCAGCGGTTGGCCAGCCGCTTGATGAAGCTGGTCTCCCAGCCCCAGTAGTTCTGATGATAGCCGTCGCGGTTGCGTTCCTCCGCGCCGCCCCCGGGCGGCAGCATCACGCCCGGCCGCGGCGCGTAGACGTCCTGACTGACCGTCGCGCCCCCGCCGGCCCCGGGCAGCGTCGCGGTGAGGGTGTCGACCATGCCGTAGTCGGCCGCGGTGATCCCGATCAGCGGGGCCCACGTGAAGTTGGTGAACCGGCGCCACGTCACCGACGTGGTCAGGGCCGAGTTCGGGATCGGCAGCTCGCGGTCGAGACCGAAGATGAACTCGTGGGTCCTCGGCGACGACAGGTCCGACGCCACTCGGTTGACGCTCTCCGCCGATGTGGCGTTGGCCGGATCGAAACCGTCCGCGAACACCATCGGGCCCAGCTCGTCGGCCTGCGTCACGCCGTCCCCGTTCGCGTCGGCGGCCAGGAAGTAGGCGGCCGAATAGCTGGTTCCCGCGGCCAGAATGCCGGCGGCGCCCACGGGCAGCTGCGAGGCGAACTGCCCGTAGCTGGCCCGGACGAGCGTGTCCGCCTCCGTCCCGAGGGCGTAGCTGACGCCGATGCGCGGCGCCAGGATGTCGAACACGTGGGTGTTGTTCAGGGCCGGAGACGTCAGGGCCGGCAGCAGGTCCGGGATCAAGGGGTTCGCGGGCCGCTGCGCCTCGAGCAGCGACGAGGCCGATCGGTCGAAGCGGACGCCGACGTCGACGGTCAGCCGATCCAGCGTTATCCGATCGCTCGCGTAGAGGCTCAGGTACCGGCCCTCGGCGTTCAGCACCTCGTCACCGAAGACGATGGCCAACATCGATCCGTCATCGGGATAGCTCGGGTTATGCAGCGAGAGCGTTCCCGACCCGGGCCAGATGAACTCTTCCTGCTGGATGTTCCTCCGCCAGTTCACGCCGAACCGGATCTCGTGGTCGCCCCGAAAATAGTTGGCGTCGACGTCGGCCACCGACTGGGGCCGCCACGATCGGAAATCGGCGAACGAGTTGTGGTAGACGCGGTTGACGTCGCGGTAGACGTCGGTGTCGAGGCCGCCCCGCGGCGTCAGGAAGAAGCCCCAGTTGAACTGCGTCGCCTTGGCGGTGACGACGAGGTTGTTGTTGCCGACCCAGTTGGCCGTCCCCGTGAACAGGCCGGCGCCGCTGCCCCCCTGGTTCCAGGTGGTCTCGTCGGGCCGCGTCGGTCCGGCGTTCCGCCCCAGCTTGATCTTGGCGCCGTTGAAGTGGTTGAGGCCGAGGCGCAGGCCGTTGGTCACCTGTCCCTGCACCTTGAAGGCCCGGTTGGTCAGGGTGGTGCGGTCGGGCGTGTCGATGAGGGTGCGCAACCGGATGTCGGTCTCGCCGAGCGAGCCCCAGCCCCACAGCCGGTCCCTGACGATGGGGCCGCCGAGCTCGAAGCCGTAGTCGGCGTACTGCTCCATGCGGTTGCCCTTCATGGTCTCCCCGCCGATGGCTTCGGCCAGGGCCGGCGACAGGTTGTTGCGCTGCAGCCCCTCGTTGGCGAAGTAGCCGCGCGTGCTGCCGCTGAGCTGGTTGGTGCCGCTCTTGAGCACGACGTCCACCGCGGCCCCCGGCGTCTGGTTCCGCACGTCGGCCCCCCCGGTGTTGATGCGGACTTCCTGGAACTGGTCGAAGTCCCAGTAGGTCGGCGACGAGAGCGACGCCATGTCGGTGACCACGACGCCGTCGAGGGTCCACGTGTTCTCCCGGGCGCCCGCCCCCTTGGCCATGTAGAGCGACTGCTGGCCCGATTCGGCCCCCCCGACGTTGACGCGGTCGACGACGACGCCCGGAATGGTCTGCAGCAGCACCCACGGGTCGCGGGCGGAGGGAATCTCCTGCAGCTCCTCGACCGTGATGTGGGTGTCGGTGCTCTGGCGGCGCGGGTCGATGATGGGCGCGGTGCCGGAGACGGTGACCGTCTCGTCGACCCCGCCGACCTCCAGCGTCGCGACCAGCGGGGTCGACGCGGCCGCCCGCACCTGGACCGCGGTGTCCACGAAGGTGCGGAACCCCGGCAACGCGACGCTCAGCTCGTAGGTGCCGACCGGCAGCCGCAGGAGGCGCGCCTCGCCCTGTACGTCGGTGAAGACGTCGGACCGGTTCTCGGGGCCCGCCACCGACACCCCCGCACCCGGCAGCACGGCGCCGGTGGCGTCCTGGACGGTGATGTCGATCCGACCCAGGTCGACCTGGGCGGCGGCGGATGCGGCCAGCAGGAGCCCTCCGGCGAAGACGGCGCCTGCGGGAGCCGTGCAGGAAGAACGGACCCACTGTCTCATTGTTTGCCTCCTTCCGCATGGTGGGGGCATGGCGGGGCCGCATCCGTGTTGCCGAAACCGAACGCGGTCCCGCGTCGTCCCGGGCTCGCCATCCCCGTGGCTTGGATTGCCGCTGCAACCCGGGAGTGTACGCCGCACGATACTGCGGCCCCCCTGGAAGCCCGTGTCTGAGCGAGGCATCGCAGCGTGATCCGTGAGGCCCGGCGCGTTGAACGCACCCGCGCGTGGCAGGGCGTCTCGAGGGTGCGTGTCAGCCTGTGCACGCATGGTAGCAGACACGGCTTCAGGCGCCCCCTAGGAGCCCGTGGTGAAAACTCCGCGTCGCACCGCGCCCGAAGGGTGCCAGCGAACAGCCGAGGCGCCCCCCTGACAAGGCGTGAGGAGGGCGCATATTGGGCATATGCAACCGACGAACAACGGCGGGATCCATCGCCGCTCGAATGCAGTGGGGACTCTTCGCAACGGGCTCCTAGAGCCCCTCCGCGCAAGCGCGCACAAGTCCGACCGCTTCCACTCGTTCCCGTAAGGCGAACCGGGAATCGCCCGGGAACACCACGAACAGGCGGTCGAGCGCGAGGTCGGTCAACGCCGAGAGCATCGACCGGGTGAGCCGCGGCGCGCTGGTCCGCTTGAGCTCGAGCCCGATCCGACGCCCCCCCTTGAACACCAGCAGATCGCGCTCTGCCCCCTGGTGCGTGGCCCAGTAGAAGCACCGGTCCCAATCCACGCCGAGGATGCGGACCGCTTCCTGCATGGCGAATCCCTCCCAAGGACGCCCCGGCCTTCGGGTGTCCGAGGAGAGCGGTCCCGGAATCGAGCGCGAGCAGCGCGTGCAAGTGGGCCACCATCGTCCAGAACCGCCGCATGGTCGCCGCCGGCACCGACACGCCGAGCTGCGGCAGGTCGCGTTCGAGGAACGTCCGGATGAACGCGTTCCGCCAGCGCACGCTGCCGGCGTCGTCATGAGCCGTGCTTCGTCGGTGGGGTCTTCGAGATCGAAGAACGTGACCGGCTGCGCCGAGTTCGCTACCACGCTCCGGGCGAGCGTCGTCTTCCCGACCTGTCTCGCACCGATGAGGCCGACGACGGGAAACTGCCGCAGCAGGTCGCGGATCGAGGCGGCGTGGCCAGGGCGGGGAACTACGTGGCCGCTATACATGAATATCTAAATGTCCATTTAAGATATTCATGCACATTCATCGTCGCGGCATCACCGACCGCGGCTGGCTGCCCGCTCCCGTTCCTGCGCGTTGCTCCCCCGCCACGCACTCGGCCGCGACACCGGGTCATCAACTCGTTCCGGCGGATTCACCCTCCGGCGCCGAGTGCGACAAAGGCGATCGCCGTCAGCGCCCTCAGTCGCGCAGCGCGAAGGTCGAGAGGCTGTGCCCGGCGATGACCGCCACGTACTGGCGGCCGGCCACCTCGTAGGTCATCGGGCCGTTGGTGATCTGCCCGCCGAGGCTCGTCCGCCAGAGCAGGTCGCCGGTGCGGGCGTCGAGGGCCTGGAAGTAGCCCGATCGCGTCCCCGTGAACAGCAGATCCGAGGAGGTGGTGAGGATGCCGCTGCTCGTCACGTCGGTCATCTCGAACTTCCACCGCGGCTCGCCGGTCAGCGCGTCGAGGGCCACCACCGCGCCGGAGCCGGCGGCGTCGGTCCACGTGTTGATGGGGCCCCGCGTCAGCCCTGGCACGGTGGGCGCGTCGGGCACCGGCGCCGCCGTCCTCGGGCGTCCGCCGATGAACGAGCGCCCCGGCTCGTACACCTGCGGCTGCCCGTCGAAGACCGAGGCGTAGTCCTCCCACGCGGGAATGTAGATCAGCCCCGTGCGCGGGCTGAAGGACGGCGAGTACCAGTTCGTGCCCCCCTGCACGCCGGGGAAGGTCGGCGCTCCCGGCGGCTGGGGCGTCTCGACGGGACGGCCGCTGTCGTCGAGGCCCTCCGCCCAGTTGACGGTCACGAACGGGAGCCCGTTGAGGAACCGGCCCGTCGTTCGGTCGAGCACGTAGTAGAAGCCGTTGCGGTTGGCCCAGAGCATCGCCTTCAGGGTGACCCCGCCGCGCTCGAAGTCGGCCAGGACCGGTATCTGCACCGAGTCGTAGTCGTAGGGGTCGTTGGGCGTGAACTGGAAGTGCCAGCGCAGCTCGCCGGTGTCGGCGTCGAGGGCGACCACCGAGTCCGAGTAGAGGTTGTCGCCGGGCCGCTGCTCGCGGTTGAAGTCGGGCCCGGGGTTGCCGAGGCCCCAGTACATCAGGTTCAGCTCGGGGTCGTACGACCCGGTCAGCCACGCCGCGGCCCCCCCGTGCATCCATGCCTCGGGGTCGCAGTAGGTCTCGGGGTTCGGCGGGCACGGCTCCCACGTCTCGTGCCCCGGCTCGCCCGGCCCCGGGATGGTGTGGAAGCGCCAGATCTCCTCGCCGGTGGCCGCGTCGAGGGCCGCGATGAACCCGCGGATGCCCCGGTCGCCGCCGGCCGAGCCCACGATGACCTTGTCCTCGACCACCAGGGGGGCGAGGGTGAACGAGTAGGCCAGCTCCTTGTCGGCCAGCTCGACGTCCCAGAGCTCGGCGCCGGTCGCCGCGTCGATCGCCACGACGTGCGCGTCCAGCGTGGCCATGAACAACCGGTCGCCGAGGATGGCGACGCCGCGGTTGTTCGAGCCGCAGCAGGTCCGGTGGTCCGGCGGCGTCGCATAGCTGTACACCCAGAACACGCGGCCGGTCCGCGCGTCGAGGGCGACGACGTCGTTGGGGCGCTGCGTCAGGTACATGACGCCGTCGACCACCAGGGGCGTGGCCTGCCAGGGGCCGAAGACCGGCGTCTGGTAGACCCACTGAAGCTGCAGGTCCTCGACGTTGGCCGCGGTCACGTCGTCGAGCTCGCTGTAGCGCTGGCTCGAGTAGGTGCCGGAATAGGTCAGCCAGTCGGCCGGCGCCTGCGCCGCGTCGCGGAGGCGTTCGAACGACACCTGGGCCGACGCCGAGTCGGCGGCCAATGCGCCGAGGAGCACCGCGAGTCCTATCCACCGCATCGTCTGGTTGTTTCGCATGGTCCGCCTCAGCCTCGGTCCGATCCTCCGCATCGCCTGGTCATGGTCCGCGTTGTCCGCCCTCGGCCTCGATGCGATCCCCGCAGCGTCCGGTGGTTCGCGTTGTCCGCCCTCGACTCGATCCGCTCCGCGAGCGGCAATCCGTTGCGGCTTCGCTACCGGCCCGTGGGTTGCGCGGTCCGCGTCGGCCTCGATCCGCTCCGCCGCAGCGCCTCGTCGGGCCTCAGCCCTTCAGGGACACGAGGTACGCCAGCAGATCGGCCAGCTCGTCCGCGTCGAGCCGGTCGCCGTAGGCCGGCATGGGCGAGGCCGTGAGGACCCGGAACTCGCTCAGGTCCGCCTTGTCGAACGACCGCAGGCGAGCGTTGCCGTCGAGGATCTGCACCGTGTAGGTGTCCTCGTTGAGCCGCCGCCCGGTGACCCGCTCGCCGCCGGCCGTCACCAGCTCGACGGGGCGGTCGATGGGCCGCATGGTACCGGTCGGGTCGAGGAGCGAGCGCCGCAGGGCGCTCGGGGCCCGCTCGGCGCCGACCGAGGTCAGATCCGGGGCCGCCCGGGGGCCCCGGCCCTCGACACGGTGGCAGTCGAGGCACGCGCCCCGGCCCTCGAAGAGCGCCCGGCCGCGCGCGGCGTCGCCCAGCGTCACCGCGTCGGCCTCCCAGGTCATGTTCCGGAGATAGGCGACGATGCCGGCCATCTCCGCCGCATCGAGCTCGAACGCCAGCATGCCGGTGCCGGGGATGCCGTTCCGGATGACCCCGATCAGGTCCCGGTCGGTGGCGGCGCGGCGCAGGGGACCGTTGCGCAGGTCGACACCGGCGGTCGCGTCCCCCGTCTCGCCGTGACAGCTCGCGCACTGCGACCGGTACACCGCGAGGCCGTACTCGATGTCGGCCGGGTCGTGCTCGACGTGATCCTGCGCGCGCGACGAAGTGGCCGATACGGCCAGACAGATCGCGGCTCCGATCGACCAGCGCCGCCCGAACCCCCGACACCGCCCGAAAACACTCCGTAGCATGGGATTGTCCTCCCGCGGATCTCGACATCCCGCAGCAGAAGATCCTGCTGCCTTCTACCGGCGGAGCACCCTGCCTGACTGCGTTGCTCCTCGGTCACCCGTGCCCCAAGATGCGCCCTCGTCGCCGACTTGTCGGCACGGGCGTTTCCGGCTCGATGAGCCTTCGCCGATCTTCGCGGCTGCGCGGCGTCCTACCCGGGCTGCCGCCTGCCAAGGGTTGCCGCGGCCGCTCACTCCGGCAATGCCAGCGCCACGTACTCGCTGGGCATGTCCTCCCAGCCCACGGTCACGACGATGTACTGCCGGCCGTCGACCATGTAGGTCATCGGCGCCGCCGTCGTGCCGCCGGGCAGCTCCATCTCCCAGACCACGTCGCCGGTCAGCTTGTCGTAGGCGCGGAACATCTTGCCGCCGGCCCCGCCCCAGATCGGCTGCAGCACCACGACGCCGGCGTTGCCGCCCTCGCCGAGGAAGACGAGCGACTTCGTCACCAGGGGCGACACCCGGCCCGGCTGGCCGAGCGGGGGCAGGTCGAGGTCCTTCAGCATGGGATGGTCGCGCGGCCCGTCGCCGTTCGCCTTCGACCACAGGATCTCGCCCTTCTTCAGGTCGATGGCGACCAGCCGCCCGTACGGCGGCTTGAAGATGGGCAGCTCGTTGGGGCCCTCGAGCGGGGACAGGGTCTCGACCACGAGCCGCATGTCGGAGCGGGGGTGCTCGGACGGCACGATGCCGATGACCGACTCGCTGTGGACCGACGGCACATAGAGGATGCCGGTCTCCGGATCGACGGCCGAGCCGCCCCAGTCGGCGCCGCCGACCACCCCGGGCATCTGCAGGGTGCCCTTCGTGCCCCCCGGCGAGTCGTCGACCATCGACGGCGCGGTGAAGAGGGGGCCGGTCACGTACTGCTCGAAGACCTCGAGCGCGTCCTGCCGCAGCTCGGGGGTGAAGTCGATGAGGTCGTCGACGGTCGTCCCCTGCTGGTCGAACGGCGGCGGCTTCGTCGGGAACGGCTGGGTCGGCGCGTACCACTCGCCCGGCACGTCGCCCGGCGGCACCGGCCGCTCCTCGATGGGCCACACCGGCTCGCCCGTCACGCGGTTGAACACGTAGGTGAACGCCTGCTTGCTCACCGCCGCGACCGCCTTCACCGGCTCGTCGCGCCCCTCGACGTGGAGGTCGAGGACGTTGGGGGCGGCGGCGAAGTCGTAGTCCCAGATGCCGTGGTGCACCGCCTGGAAGTGCCAGATGCGCTCGCCGGTGCGCGCGTCGAGGCACACGATGCTCTCGGCGAACAGGTTGTCGCCGGGACGGTAGCCGCCGTAGTAGTCGTTGGTCGGGGTCGAGAGCGGCACGTAGACCAGGCCGAGCTCCTCGTCCGCGGCGGGCCACGCCCACATGTTGGTGTTGCCGGTGTACTCCCACGACGCCCGGTCCTCGTTGATGGCGGTCAGCCAGGTCTCGTTGCCGGGCTCTCCCTCCTGGGGGACGGTGTGGAAGATCCAGATCTGCTCGCCGGTCCTGACGTCGAAGCCGCGCACGTCGCCCGGCGGCATCTCCTTCATCGCCGGCATGTTCGGGTTGGTGACGTCGCTCATGGCCGAGCCGATGACCACGACGTCGCCCACCACGAGGGGGGGAGATCCCCAACTGAAGGTCTCCACGGGCTCGTCGAACCCCTGCGTCAGGTCCACCTCGCCGCCGTCGCCGAAGTCGGGGTAGCGCTCGCCGGTGCGAGCGTCGAGGGCCACGAGGTACGAGCCTACGACCGCTAGCACCCGGGCGTCGTCGCTCTCGGAGTCCTCCCACCAGGCGACGCCGCGGGTCTGGCGCACGCGGGTGAACGGCTCGCCGTCGCGGTCGGGCGGGGTGTCGAACCACAGCACCTCGCCGGTCGTCGCGTCGAGCGCCGCCACCGTGCCGAGGGCCGAGCTGATGTAGAGCCGGCCGTCCGCCATCAGCGGGGTGTTCTGCGAGGCGATCGACGGCGTGAAGTCCTCGCGCCCCTCCCGCATCGCGTCGGGCAGCACCGACTGCCGCCAGACGATCGCGAGGTCGCCGATCGTCTCCGCGTCGATCTGGTCGAGCGGCGAGTACTTGGTGCCGGCCGCGTCCGACCCGTACGACCGCCACTCCACGTCCTGGGCGTGCGCGGCGGGCGCCGCGGTCAAGAGAACCGCCCCGAGCCCGGCCGCCAGGACCGCTCTGGATAGGTTGCGCATGTCGTTGCTCTTCTCCACCGCGTGCCTCTCTCCCCGCCGATACTCGCGGTCCGCGTCAGGAGCTGGCCTCGTCCGCATGCCTGCCGCCGGCCGGCTCCAGCGTCACGTCCAGCGCGGCCGCGAGCCGCCGGACGAGATCCGGCGTACCGACTTCGGCGGCTCTCGATTGTGAACGGTATACCACGCGATGACCGCCTGTCACGCCGCGCGGACCTCGCTGCCAAGGCGTCGACGGGCCTCAGGACAGGCGGGAGAGGAGGCCGTCGGCGTCGTCGCACTCGAAGAGCAGGTCGCAGGCTCGGCGAGGCGGTCGGGTCTTCGAGGCTGGCGAGGAACGCGCTCAGCCGCTCCGCGGTGGGCGCGTCGAACTTGCGGGCGGCCAGTCGAACGAGGACGACGCTCCCGAGCGATGCCCTCGGCACGGCCCTGCTCCAGGCCCTCGGCTCGGCCCCGCTCCAGGCTGCTGGCTCACGGATCGCTGTTGAGCCGATCCACGAGCCGCCACACGTCGGTGCTGGGATTCGACCGCGGCGGGGAGCCGTTGCCGGCATGGCGAGCATCAAGGGCTCGAGCCCGCTGCTTCGCGGTCTCGAAGTCCACGACGAGCGTTTTGCGCGCCGCGGCGGCGATCTTCTTGCCGTCGGTGAGGCCCAGTTCCTTCGATAGCCTCTGCACGTCGTGACGATGGATGTGGGCCGTGTGGTCCCGGGCGTGCAGCACGAGCCATAGCTCGATGCACGGATTCGAGACCGCCACCTCGATTCCGCCTTGCCTGGCCTCTTCGATGGCCTGTGCCAGCTTCTTGTGCTCGTCGGTGTCGAATACGCACCAGATTTCGTCGAAGTCCCGATCTACGCGTCTCGATCGCTGGTTGCGTCGTGCATGAACTCTTGCTCGCCCGACCAGCGCGTCGGGCGTCATCCCGTAGTCCGCAAGGTCGAGGCGCACCGTATGCCGGTTGAGGCGCGCCCACTCGGTGAGGTAGTCAGGTTCCGTTACCTCACCCTAGGTGAGCACGCGGACGATTCGCCTCGGTTCCGTCGGGGTGTGGCGGCGTCGCGGGCGCCGGCCGGAGGGTCTCGTCATGACCCGGTCGCGTCCGCGGCGCGCTGGAAGGCCGCAGGGTCGAGCACTGGGACCCCACCGTAACGTCCCTGCAGATAGCGTCTTCCGACCGCCTCGTCGCGCTTCGGCCGGAATTCCGCCATCGAGTAGAGCGTCGTCGCACCGTCTGCGTTCTTCTCGGTGAGCCAGATCTGGTCTCGACCGAGGGAGCGCTGCCCGCCGTATCCGAGAATCGTCGGATCGTGGGCGTTGAAGATGAGCTGGGCACACATGGGGTTGGTCCTGGGGTTCTGGAAGAGGCGTATGAACATCTGCACGAGATGGGGATGCAGGCTCGCGTCGAGTTCGTCCACCAGCACCGCCGACCCGTTGCGCAGAGTGTCGAGCAGTGGACCCAACATGCCGGTCCATGCCAACGTTCCCTGGGATTCGTGCTCCGGCTCGATGGCGACGGGGCCCTCGGGTCCCATGTGATGCAAGCGCACGAAGTCGCTGAGCACGAGTTGCGCTTCCTGCCCGGTTCCGGATTCGTCTTCCCGCCCATCGAGGATGCGAAGAGCCCGCTGCAGCCGTTCGGCGAGCTCCGGATCGATTGGGACTCGCTCTATCTGCGTGATGCCCAGGTCCGCTGCCCGCAGCAGGTCGAGGATCGCTCCTCTTAGCTCGGGGTACTCCAGGCGATCGGCTGTGTGCACGATGCGCGATCGTCGGTTGTCGGCTTCCATCAACCCGAGACTGGTCCGGAACCAGGCGAACAACGGGCCGAGCTGATTGGCGATGCCCCGAGGCCTGTCGCTGGACCCGTCCGCTACCGCGCCGGCCAGCGACAGGAGCAGGGCGTTCTTCCGGACGAGGGGTGCAAGCGCGCGGCCGAAGGAGCGGAGCGCGGGACCGAACCGCGGTTTCCGGCCATCCCGGTTGCGGCGAAACGCCAGCGCCTGCCGTCCCTTGGGATAGTGATAGGCGTACTCGTCCAGAACCAGATGATCGTCGATGTCGAAGCCGTACTGCCAGCGTACCCCCTCCAGGACCAAGTCGATCGCGAAACGGGATGTGCGCTCGGGACCCTTGCTGCGAAGTAGGAACGAATGTCTGGGCAGCTTGGTTTCTCGATCTCCTCGCTGAAACGAGCCGAGTACCATCGCCCGCATGTCAGCCATCGCGCGGAGAATCGTGGATTTCCCCGAAGCGTTGGCGCCGAAGATGCCGGCGACCGGAAGCACGCTCACCGGGGCCGGACTTCCCGCAACACTCACGTCGCGCGCGACCCCCTCTTCTGACAGCCTCGTTCCGAGCAGCGAGAGGTTCACTTCGTCCCAGTACGAACGCACGTTCCGGGCTGTAAACGACAGGAGTGCGCTTGTGGCGGCAGGTGAGCTCGTCGCGTTGGTCATCGGCTCATTTTTGCGGAAAAACGTCGCGGAATGCAAGATAAGCGTGGCTTCAAGGACCAGACCCTTGTACAGGGCGGCGGGCGAGCGAGGGCTGTCGCGGGCACCGCGGTGCGCTTCCGACTCACGACAGGCGGGAGAGCACGTCGTCGGCGTCTTCGCACTCGAAGAGCAGGTCGCAGGCTTCGGCGAGGCCGTCGGGGTCCTCGAGTCTGGCGACGAACGCGGCGATCCGTTCGGCAGTGGGCGCGTCGAACTTCCGGGCGGCCAGACGAAGGAGAACCGCTCGTTCGCGGGCGATGCCCTCGGCCCGGCCCTGCTCGATCCCCTTGGCGATGCCCTGCTCGATCCCCCTGGCGACGCCCTGCTCCAGCCCCCTGGCGATGCCCTGCTCCAGCCCCTCGGCCCGGCCCGCTCGGAGCCCGGCGTCGTGGGCCTGCCGTCGGTGGCGGCCGAGCTGCGGGTCGTCATCGGGGGTGGTGCCTTCCCGCTCGCCGAGCCGTCGGCCGACCCGGGTCAGGTCGGCGAGGGTGCGCGGGCCGAGGCGGCTCTCGTTCAGGGCGGCGTGGATCTGCGGGGCCGTCCAGGTGGGGAATGCGCGGCTCTCGCCGGTGATGCGGAAGCGGCCCTCCTCGAGCACGTAGATGATCAGGCCCGGCCGCACGCGACGGGGCCGGTTCCGCGACGGCTCGTCGGGCGTGTCCACCCACACCTCGGGGAACCCCCACGCTTCGTACACCGGCAGCTTGTTGCGCCGGACGTCGGTGGTGTGGTCCACCTTGAGGATCACGTCCGGCAGGGGGTCCACCCCCAGCGCGATGGCGGGGTCGCGCGGCCGCCAAACGCTCCGGTCCAGGTAGATGGTCTGGTCGGCCACCAGCATCTGCCGCGGCCGGCCGTCCCCGTCCCGCTCCATCAGGTAGACCGCCCCGGCGCAGCGGATGCGCGACCCCCGCTCCTGGCCGAGGCGGGTCAGCAGCTCGCTCAGCAGGCTCGGGGCGGTCTCGTGGACGGGGCCGGCGTCGCGCAGGACCCACGCCGTCCCCGTCTCGGCCGACCAGTATTCGATGTGGCCTTCGTAGGCCCACACGTCGTCCCACGTCGGCAGCGAGACGGGGTCGCAGCCGGGAAAGTCCGGGTCGGCGGTCGGCGTCGGGGCGCTCGGCCCGACGGCGCGTTCGGCTCGCGTGACCGGCGGGGGAATGGACGGGGCCATGGCCTGTGTGCAGTGTAATAAAGTCGAGCGGCCGTGCGCGTCAGCGCCGTCACGCGCCGGAGACCCGGCTACAATGCTCGTGGGAGACAGGGAATGAACATCGACATGTCCATTGTCCGGAGAACGGCGCCGGTAGCGGTGACGGGCGCGGCCATCGCGTTTCTGGCCGGCCCCGCCCCGCACGCCGCCGACTGGCCGCAGTTCCGCGGACCGACGGGGCAGGGGCATGCGCCGGACGAGGCGGTCCCGCTGGCATGGAGCGAGACCGAGAACGTCACCTGGAAGACGCCGGTGCCGGGCAGCGGGTGGTCGTCGCCGGTGGTCGCGGGCGGGCGCCTCTGGCTCACCACGGCGCTGATCGAGCCGAACACGGGCAGCTCGCTGCGGCTGCTCGCCTTCGACGCCGAGACGGGGAATCCGGCCCTCGACGTGGAGGTCTTCGACAGCAGCGAGGTCTATCCCCTCAACCCGAAGAACAGCCTCGCGTCGCCGACGCCGGTCCTCGACCCGGACGGCGAGCGGGTCTACGTGCACTTCGGCGCCACCGGGACGGCGGCCGTCGGCACCGCCGGCGACATCCTGTGGCGCACGCGCTTCCCTTACATCTCGCAGCACGGCAACGGGGGGTCGCCGATTCTCCACGACGGCAAGCTGATCGTCAGCATCGACGGCTACGACACCGCGTATCTGGTGGCCGTGGACGCCCTCACCGGCGAGGAGGCGTGGCGCTCGGTCCGGCCCGATCCGGTGTCGCAGGCCTATTCCACGCCGATCGTCATCGACGTCGGGGGGCGCGAGCAGATCGTCAACGTCAGCGCGTTCCGGACGTCGGGGCACGATCCGGCGTCGGGGAGGCAGGTCTGGGAGGTCGTCTATCCCCGGGGTTTCTCGAACGTTCCCCGGCCGGTCTTCGGCCACGGGCTGGTCTACGTCTCGACCGGCTTCCAGCAGCCGACGCTGCTGGCGATACGCGCGGACGGCGCCGGCGACGTCACCCGGTCGCACGTCGCGTGGCAGTTGCGGCGGGGCGCCCCGCTGACCCCGTCGCCGATTCTCGTCGGCGACGAGCTCTACATCGTCACCGACTTCGGCATCGCGACCTGCGTCGACGCCCTCACCGGCGAGGTCCACTGGCAGGAGCGGCTCGGCGGCAACCACTCGGCGTCGCCGGTGTTCGCGGGCGGGCGCATCTACTTCCAGAACGAGGCGGGATTCACGACGGTGCTTGCGCCGGGCCCCGAGTTCGACGTGCTGGCCCGGAACCGGCTCGACGGCTCGACGCTGGCCTCGATGGCGGTCTCCGACGGCGCGCTGTTCCTGCGCACGGACACGCACCTGTACCGTATCGAGGAGCGACCCTGACCGAGGCGGCCGGCCGAACGACCTCGGTCCCGGGTTACTGGATGATCGGGTTCACCCATCCGGCGGGCAGCACCTTGTCGGGGTCGGGGCGGATGCTCAGGTAAGTGACGTGGTCGGGAATCGCGGTCCACCCGTGGAACACCCCGCCCGGAATGACCACGACGTCGCCCTCCGACACGTCGCGGATCTCGCCGCCCTCCGCCGTGGCCCGGTAGCTCTCGCCCACCAGCACCTGGACGATGTGGCTATCGGCGGGGATGTCCTGGCGCTCGGTGATCGTGCCGCCGGTCATCAGGGTCCCGCTCCCGGAGACGATGTAGTAGACCTCGGTCACCAGGGTGTGGACGATGCCGCGTGCCGCCGTCCCGGTCGACTCCAGGGCGTCGCGGTGGAGGATGCCGACGGCGACGTTCGACTTGCCGATGTCGACCACCTTCACCTGACGGTCGACGCCGCCCTCGGGGGCGTTCCTGACCGCCATGTACTCCGCCACCGTCACGTCCGTCGCGGTCGTGATCTGGCCGGCCGCGGGCGTCGCCGCCATGAGCGCGGCGCCAAGCCCGACGGAGCATCCGAGCAGAACCCTGGTCATGTCAGCTCCAGTGGGTATGGGGAGCCCGCCACCGTGGAAGCGGTGCGGACTCCCGGCAGGGTCGGTTGGGGTGGGGCGGCGCCAGGGGACCGGCCTGGAACGAGGCTTCCCGTCCGGCCGCGGACGTGAACCCGACCACCGCCGAGCAAATGGGGGTGGCATGGACGGCCTTCCTGCAGGACGGTCCATCGGCGACCCCTCTCCGGGGCTAGTCCCGTACCAGCGGGCGCCACGCGAGCTCCCAGCTCAGCGGCGCTTCCTCCGGCAGGTAGCAGATCTCGTGGTCGCACGCCTGGTACTCCAGCACCCCCTCGACCCGCAGGGTGGCGTCCGGCTCCGAGGCGAGCGCGTCGATGTCGCGCCGCATCGGGATCGTCACGTCCTGCACGAGCCGGAACGGCTCCTCGTAGACCTCCACCGTCTCGTCGAGGGGCTCGAAGTGGTACATCTCCGACGGCGGGTAGGTCACGTCGTGGTTTCGCAGGAAGTCCGGCGCGGTCAGGCGCAGGCGGATCACCTGGTAGCCGTGGTCGCCGGGCGCGTAGACGTGCATGTCGGTCTTGGGCATGACGTCGACCACGAAGGACAGGCGGTTGCCCGGCGCGACCACGTCGTCGGTGGCCCACACGAGGGCTTCCAGGTGGTCGGTGGCAACGCGGGTCGCGGCCCGGTCGTCGGCGCCGGCGATCGCGTCTCCGAGTCGGACCGCGATGCTCGACACCGTGGAGCGCTCCTGGTACGCCGCTTCGAAGAAGCGCGAGGTCACGCGGCCCGCCGTGTCCAGCATGAAGGTGCCGGGATAGGGGATGCCGTAGAGCCGGCGCATCATCTCGCGACGGTCCTCTGGCGCCCGCGCCGGATCCATCTCGTGGTTCAGCAGGCCGTAGTTCCTGATGGTGGCCGAGCCCTCGTCGGAGAGCAGCGGAATCTCGATGCCGCGCTCATCCGCGAACCCCGCGAGCGTCGAGACCGGGTCGTAGGTGATGACCGCAACCCCGAGGCCCTGGTCCTGGAGGTCTTGATAGCGGCTTTGCAGCTCCACGAGCTGCGTCTTGCAGTACGGTCACCAGTCGGCCGAGCGGCTGAACACCAGCATCAGCCCGTTCGGTCCCGTCAACGACGCGAGGTCCCGCGCCGCCCCGGTCTGGTCAGGGAGCGAGAAGGCGGGCGCGACGTCGCCGACCTGCGGTCCCACCCCGTCGATGTCGGGCAACGGCGGGGCCTGCGCCGTTGCGGCCGAGGCCACTCCCAGCGCGAGTACGCAGGTCAGCGTCAGGATGCGCGTGATTCTCATTGGTTCCAGTCTCCGATCGTTGTCGTGTTGTCCGCCGGGGTTCCGGGGACGCCCGGGCGGGGACTCCCGTCCGGCGGCGCGCGCGGCCGCGTTCGCATCGACGATCCGGCCAGGTAATCGCCGCCCGCAACTCGTTTCGGTTCAGGCCCGCACGGTCACGCGGGAGTCCGTATGCCCCCCGCGGGTCTGCCCCGTACGGAGCTTCCCAGTGCCCTCTATCATAGCTCCCCGCCCAGCGGCCCGCGGCCGGACGCCACCATTACCCGCGGGTCTTGTCCCGGGGCCTTGCCGTCATTACGGCAGGGCCAGGGCCACCAGCTCCGGCACCTCGCCGCCCACCGTCAGCGCGATGTACTGGCGTCCCTCGTGCAGGTAGGTCATCGGCGTGCCGATGGGGCCGCCCGGCAGGTCGACCGAGCCGACGACGGCGCCGGTCGCCTTGTCGCGCGCCACCAGCCGGGGTCCGTCGTCGGTCCCGCCCGCGGTGAGGCCGCTGACGAGCAGCGTCCTGGTGATCACCACGCCGCCGCGGCCGTCGCCGCCGAGCGGCGGCAGGTCGAGGTCGCGCAGCGCCGGATGCCGGCGAACGCGGTCGCCGTCGCCGTTCGGTTGCATCCACGAGTGCTCGCCGCGTCTCAGGTCGATCGCGGTCATCCGCGAGTAGGGCGGCTTCAGCAGCGGCAGCCCGTTCGGCATCCGCGGCTGGACGCCGGCCGCAAGCCCCCGCATGGTGTAGCGGAGGTTGCCGCCGTCGGCGGGGTCCGGCGTGTAGTACTTGATGACCGAGAACCGGTTGACCGACGGCACGTAGAGCAGCCCCGTCTCCGGGTCGACCCCCGAGCCCGCCCAGCCCGCGCCGCCTCCGACGTGGGGGCGCTGAATCGTGCCCTGCAGGCCGCCTTCGTGGCTCAGCGTCGGGGGCGAGAACAGCGGCCCGAGGCGGAAGTCGCGCACCGCCTCGACGGCCATGGCGCGGATCTCGGGGGTGAAGTCGACGAGGTCGTCGATGCTCACGCCCTGGTACTCGAACGGCGGCGGCTTCGTCGGAAAGGGCTGGGTGGGCGACAGCAACTCGCCCTCCATGTCGCTGTCGGTCTCGACCGGGCGCTCCTCGATGGGCCACACCGGCTCGCCCGTCACCCGGTCGAAGACGTAGGTGAAGCCCTGCTTGCTCACCTGCGCGATCGCCCTGACGGGTTCGGGGCGGCCCTCGACGGCGACGTCGACGAGGCTGGGAGCGGCGGGGAAGTCGTAGTCCCAGACGCCGTGGTGCACCGCCTGGAAATGCCACATCCGCTGGCCGGTCTCGATGTCGAGGGCGACCACGCTCTCCGCGAACAGGTTGTCGCCGGGCCGGTGGCCGCCGTAGTAGTCGCCGGTCGGGGTGCCCGTCGGCAGGTACACGTAGCCGAGCTCCTCGTCGGCGCTCATCGGCGGCCAGACGTTGGCGTTGCCCGAGTAGCGCCACGACTCGTTGCCCCAGGTGTCGGCGCCGAAGTCGTCTCCCTGCGGCACGGTGCGGAAGACCCAGCGCACGTCGCCGGTGCGCGCGTCCACGCCCTTGATCCAGCCGGGCGGCGCCTCCTTGGCGATGACCCCGTCGGAGATGATGTTGGGCGTGACCACCACGTCGCGGGCGACGATGGGCGGTGACGCCACCCCCATCAGGTTGCGGCCGCGGTGGTTCGCGCCGCCGCGGTCGGCGCGCGGGATGCCCTCCATCAGGTCGACGCGGCCGTTGTCGCCCCAGTCGAGAACCGGCGCCCCGGTCTCGGCGTCGAGCGCGATCAGGTACGCCTCGTTGGTGCCGAAGAAGATGCGGGCGTCGTCGCCGTCGCTCCACCACGCGACCCCGCGCGAGTTGTTGAAGTGGGTGGGGGGGCCACCCAGGTAGACCCGCGGGTCGTGTACCCAGATGGTCTCGCCGGTCGCGGCGTCGATGGCCGCCACCTGGTGCAGCGCCGTGGAGATGTAGAGGACGCCGCGCGCCATCAGCGGCGTCGCCTGGAGCATCCGGATGCCGAGGCGGGGGCTCTGCTCGCGCAACCGATCGAGATCGAGCGCCCCGTCGGCCGACTGCCAGCGCCAGGCGATCTCGAGATCGGGGAAGTTGCCGGCGTCGATCTGGTCGAGCGGCGAGTACTTGGTGCTGCCGGCGTCGCCGCCGTAGCTCCGCCATTCGCCGTCCTCGGCGCCGTGCTGGGCGCGCGCCTCGGCCGCGCCGAGCGTGGCTGTGCACCACGCGAGGAGAATCACGAGGCGAAGGACCGTCGAGCGGCGTCGCGTGCAAGCCATGGTCACCTCCCGCGTCCACTATACTCGGGTCGGGGATGTCGGTGACCGCGAACGGCGATGCTGCACGCTCGAACGCGACGGGCGCCGAGCACGGTGATCTCCTGGAGAGGGTCCGCCTCCTCCGCGAGGAACCTGATCCTCGACGCCGCCGGCTGATCATGCTCGGCCTGCTCACCGCCTGGCTGTCGCCCCGGGGCATCGAGCCGATTCTGGTCGGCGGCGCCGCGGTCGAGTTCTACACCGCGGGAGGCTACGCCACCGGCGACATGGAGCTCGCCCTTCCGTCGGCACCCGAGGTGGACGCCGCGTTCGCGGCCCTGGGGTTCGAGAAGGAGGGGCGGTTGTGGCATCACGCCGACCTCGACCTGCTCTTCGAGGCACCGGCGCCGGCCGGGCTCCCGGGCGAGGACGCCCCGCGAACCGAGGTCGACGTCGACGGTCTGCGCGTGGTGATCATCGGTGTCGAGGATCTGCTCGTCGACCGCCTCCGCGCGTGGGTGCACTGGAAGAGCGACGAGGACGGACGCTGGACCCGGCGGCTCGCGAAGCTGTACGCGCACCGCCTGGACTGGGGCTATCTGCGGGCGCGGACGAAGGATGTCACAGAAGAGGCCGAGGCCCTGCAGCGGGTCGAGCAGGAGGCGCACCCGCGGTGATCGACTACGACGAGTTCCAGGCGGAGGTGCGGCGACTGAAGCGCGAGCGCTGGGCGAAGATCCTCGCCGCCGAACCACCGGGGCGGGCGCCCGGGAGACGGCCGCGCGATCCCGAGCAGGAGCGCCTGCTGCTGAGGATGGACCGCGCCCGGCTGCAGCGGGAGCAACCTGCCTTGTTGGCGGAGAAGCCGCGTTCGGAATGACGGCCGTGCCGGGCGGCAACGCAGGTGAGCCGAACCCGGTTGGTCAACTGACGGCCGCGCCTCGCGTCACTGCCGCTCGACGGCGATCTCGGCGCCGCTCGGGATCGCCGCGAGCAAGGTCGGGTCGCCGTCGATGGCGCCGATGACATTGACCGCGCTCGCCGGCCGGATCTCGTCTCCGCGGCTCATCGGCGTCGGTCCCCAGAACAGGCAGAGTGCGCTGCCCGGCGGCCAGTAGGCCACCGCCCCCTTGTCGACCGTCTCCGCGGCGTCCGGCGCCTCCTCGGCGTCGACGGGTATCGGGAAGTAGATCTCGTCGCCCCAGGTCTGCACCCGGCCGGTGATGGGAAGCGCGTCCCATACCGCGTCGGCGGTGGTCGAGTCGTTCAGCGCCGCGCCAACCGTGACGTCGCCGGCGCGGATCCGAATCCGTCTGTCGCCCATAAGTGTCTCCTCGAGTCGGCTCGTTGCGGAGCCGGTGCCGGGGAAGCGCGGCGCCCTTGCCGTCACGGGACGGCGACGCCGAGCTCTGAAGCGACCGCCTCCAGGCGCTTGTCCAGCGTCCACAGTGCGCATCCCTCCAGGACGGAGGACGCCAGCAGGTGCATGTCGACCCAGCCGAGACCGCGTCCATGAATGCGCCGGTCGTGAACGAGTCGCATGACCTCGTCGTGCTCCGCCACCATGGCCCGCGGGAGCGCGCTCAGCAGGCTCAGGAAGCGGTCACGGTTGGCGAAGGAGCCGCACGCGAGCTCTCCGACGACGAACGGATGGCAGAGCACTCCGTCATCCTCGAGCAGAGAGGCCAGCCCATGTCGGCTCCGACGCAGATGGTCCACCCAGACCGACGTGTCCGCCAATGTCATCACGGGTCCTGCCGCGGCCGGCGCCTCGCGATGGGGCGAAGCTGCTTCTCGCTGCCCCCGAGGGCGGCGAGGCGGCGGGCGCTCTCGCGCGCGATCAAGGCTTCCAGGCCGCGTCTCACGAGAGTCGTCTTCTCCTGGATGCGGGTCAGACGCGCGGCCTCGCGAAGCAGGTCGTCGTCGATGTTGAGGGTTGTCCGCATATGTATGAATATGCACGTTCCGTATGCACCCGTCAACCGTGGGTCCTCGCCGCGCCCGATGCGCGTGAGATCATCACGACATGGAGGTCACCGCGCCGGACGGGGCGCCACGCCGCCGGTTGCGCGTCGTCGACGCGGCGGGTCTCGGTTGCGCTGTGGGCTACGGCGCTCTCGCGTGGGCGTCGCGGCAGCCGGGGGAGCCGTCGCTTGTCCTCTTCCTGGCCATCGCGGGGTGGACGTCGCTGCTGACCTTCGGTCTGTATGCCGCCTGGGGCCGGTGGGGCGAGGGGCCGTTCCCGGTGGGACGCCTTCTCGTCTGGGCGGTGGTGTTCCGCGCCTGCGGCCTCGTCGGCGGCCCGTTCTTCGAGGACGACTTCTACCGCTACCTCTGGGACGGGTACCGCTTCGCGCAGGACGGCACGCCCTACGGGGCGGCTCCGGAGGCGTTCTTCACCGACCCGGCGGTGCCGGCGGCGTTCC
This sequence comes from Vicinamibacterales bacterium, assembly GCA_965207615.1. Taxonomy (GTDB): domain Bacteria; phylum Acidobacteriota; class Vicinamibacteria; order Vicinamibacterales; family UBA8438; genus JAJEEA01. Next base: position 1,959,423 of record CBDBMZ010000003.1, on the reverse strand, counting down.
AGGAAGTCCTCGACCAGGTCAACTACCCCGAGTTGCCGACAATCTACGGGCCGGCGACCCAGCTCGTGTTCCTCGCGGCGTACGCGGTGCGCCCGGCCAGCGTCGCGGCGCTGCAGGGGGTCCTCGTCCTCGTCGACCTGCTCGCCATCGGGCTGCTGCTGAGGATCGCGCCGGCCCGCGGCATCCTGCTCTACGCCTGGTGTCCGCTCGTGGTCAAGGAGATCGCGTTCACCGCGCATCCCGACGGGGTCGCGGTGTGCGTGGTGCTGGCCGCGGTGCTGCTGGCGAGGGGCGGGCGCCTGAAGGCCGCCGCCGCGTGCCTCGCCCTGGGGGTAGGGGCGAAGGTGCTGGCGTTGCTGATGGTCCCGCTCGTGCTGGTGCGGGGAGGGGCGGTCCACTGGGGGATCTTCGGCGGCGTGCTGGGGTTGCTGTACCTGCCGTTCGTCTGGCAGGGCGGCACCGATCTGGCGACGCTGGCCGTATTCGCGCGCGAGTGGGAGTTCAACGCCGCCGTGTACGGGCTGCTGACGCCGTGGATGCCCGCCGGCGCGGCCCGGATCGCGTGCGGTATGGCGGTGGCCGGCGCGTGGGGATGGTACTACTTCCGCCACCGGCAGGCTCCCGCCGGCGCGGTTCCCCGGGGCGACTGGGTCTACGGCGGATTCCTCGCCCTGTCGCCGGTCGTCAACTCCTGGTACCTGCTGTGGCTGCTGCCGTTCGCGACGATCCGGCCGACCGCGTGGGCGTGGACGGCCTCGGTCGCGGTGCTGCTCTCCTACCTGACCGGGCTCAACCTGAACGACCTGACACTGGATCCCTTCGGCCACCCGCCGTGGGTGCGACCGGCGGAGTACGGCCTGATCGCGGTGGCGCTCGGCTATGGGTCCGTGGCCGGGCGGCGCGTGCGCACCGAGACCGACGGGGGCGGCGGCGGGCTTTGAGGCACCGGGGCGACGAGCCTCGACGACGGCCGCTATGGCATGATCCCTGAAGGGGCACGGGGCGTGCGCGGGTGGGTCGGCCGGGAATACATGGCGTGGCGTACAGGGGGCTGACGGTTGGCGCGGTCGTACCGGCGCGCGACGAGGAGGACAACGTCGGCGCCGTGGTCGGGGACCTGCTCGCGCTGCGCGCCGACGGCGGAGGGCCGCTCGTCGACGACTTCGTCGTCTGCGACAACGGTTCGACCGACGCCACTGCGCGGCGCGCGCGCGAGGCGGGGGCGCGGGTGGTGCGCGAGGAGACCCCGGGCTACGGCATCGCCTGCCTGACCGCCATCGACGTGCTCCGCCCCGTCGACGTGGTGCTGTTCACCGACGGGGATCGGTCTTTCTTGGCCGGGCAGTGCGTCCGGCTCCTGGACGCCATCGCGGACGGCGCCGACTTCGCGGTGGGGTCGCGCGCATTGGGCCGGCGCGAGCCGGGCGCGTTGTCGCCGCCGCAGATCATGGGCAACCGCCTCGCCGGTTTCCTGATTCGCGCGCTGTGGGGAGAGCGCGTGACCGACCTCGGGCCCTATCGCGCCATCCGCGCCGAGGCGTTGCGGCGCCTCGCCATGCAGGACCGCGCCTACGGGTGGACGGTCGAAATGCAGGTCAAGGCGATCCAGCACCGCCTGCGAATGGTCGAGGTGCCGGTGGACACCGTGCGGCGGCGTTTCGGCGTCTCGAAGGTAGGCGGCACCGTCCGCGGCGTCATCGGCGCGGGCATCGGCATCCTGTCGATGATCGCCCGGCTGCGATGGCGGCAGGCGTCGGCGGCCCGGGGCGGCCCAGCGCGGGCGGAGGATACGGAGCTGCGGCAAAAGAGGGAGAATACGGAACAATGACACCAACGACGCACGCACCGCCGAGAGGCACCCTGCGGCTGGCGCTCGCCGGCCTCCTCGTCCTGTCGGCGCTGGCCGGGGCCGCCTGTCGTGCGCCCCGGCCCGAGTCGGTTCCCTTCTGGGACGAACGCGACGACGCCAACCCCGAGCGGATCGAGCACGACCGCTGGCAGGCGATTCTCGACGCCTACGTGAGTCCGGACGAGACCGGCGTCAACCTGTTCGACTACGCGGCCCTGCAGGCCAACGCCGCGGACCGGGGTCGCCTTTCCGGCTATCTGGACGATCTGCAGGCGATCGACCCACGGGATTTGGCGGCGGACGAGCAGATGGCCTACTGGATCAACCTCTACAACGCGCTGACGGTGCAGGTGGTGCTGGACGACTATCCGGTCGACACCATCCGCGAGATTCACGAAGGCGTGATCCCCATGGTGGGGCCCTGGGGCGACGTCCGCGCCTCGGTCGTCGGGCAGCCGCTGACCCTCGACGACATCGAGCACCGCATCCTGCGGCCCATCTGGAAGGACCCGCGGATTCACTACGCCGTGAACTGCGCCGCCTACGGCTGCCCGCATCTCCTGGCGCGGGCCTTCACCCGCGACAACCTCGAGGAGCTGCTGGAGCAGGGCGCCCACGACTTCGTGAACCACCCCCGCGGGGTCGAGGTGCTCGACGAAGCGTTCGCCGTCGCCTCCAGCATCTACGCCCCCGACTGGTACCGCGAGGACTTCGGCGAGACCGACGCCGACGTCATCGCGCACTTCCTCGAGTACGCTGAGCCCGGGCTGGCCGAGCAGCTGCGGGGCTTCGACGGCATCATGGAGTTCGAGTACGACTGGAGCCTCAACGCGCCTCCCGCCGCCGCCGAGACCACGAACGAGCCCTGACGGCGGGGAGCGGACCGCGCCGCACGCTGGAATGGGCGGGCCTTTGTGCGTGGGATGCCCGTACTCAAAGGGGCCGCCCCGGATTCTCCGGGGCGGCCCTTGTTCAGTGACGCGTCGGCCCTGCGAAGCGTCGGTCGAGAGTGACGGCCGGACCGCGCGCGGCTTCAGCGAGGAGGGCGCGTTACGACGAGGCACTCCCGAACCGGTGGCCGGCGGCAAGCGGCGCCGCCGAACGGTGCTAGAACGAGCCGCCGAAGCCGAAGCTCAGGCCGGCCCCGAAGATGCGTGACGCCGCGATGTTGCGCCCCCTCACGACCTGCCCGAAGAACGCGTTCACGCTGACGAGGTCGGTCACGTTGGCGATGAGCCGCCCCCCGACGATGTGGCCGTCCTCGTGCAGTCCCGGGAACCGGCTCGGCGAGAAGCCCTCTCCGCCGATGTCGATGCCGGAGAAGGCATTGACCAGCCGGTAGTCCACGCCGACGGTGACGACGTCGCCGGCCGGTATGAAGAGGCCGAGGTTGACGAACATGTCGTTGGGGATGTCGACCTGCTCCCCCGCCATGGCCCCCACCGCCATGGGGTTGACCTCGGCGCTCGTGCGGGCGCGGAAGCCGATCTCGCCCGAGAACCCGGCTGCGCTGCCGAACCTGCCGATGATGAGCGACGTCTCGATGCCGTTGCCGCCGTCGCCGATCGAGTTGATGTACCCCGTGTCGTAGGGGCCGGCGATGATCGCGCCGATCCGCAAGGCGACGCTCGGCGCGTTGCTGATCAGCTCGTCGACGAAGCGCCACGTCACCGCGACGTTCGAGTCGTAGAGGCCGCTGTAGCTCTCCTCGCCCCCGGACGGGCCGACCGCGCCCGGCAGGTTGCTCGCGGCCCAGGCCGACTGCACGTCGATGGCCACGGCGTCCGTGACCGCGTAGTTGACGCCGAACCACAGCGTGTTCTGCGACAGGTGGGCGCCGGTCGGCCCCAGGGGTCCCTGCGTCTTCGTGGTCTGGCGGTAGAACTCGGCCGCGTCCTGGTTGGCGAACGACAGGTTGACGGAGCCGGTTCCCGGCTCCGCGATCCATGGCGAGCCCTGGGCGGACGCGGGTTGCACGGCGAGGCCCGACAGGAGCGCCGAACCGACGAGGGTGGTCAAGACCAGCCAGCGAGCATTGTTCATCGGCTTCCTCCGTATTTTCCTGAGGTCGAGTGAGTGTCCGGGCATGCGCCGCCTAGAGCTTGTAGCGGCGGGTGAGGAAGTAGTGCACCAGCTCCATCTTGAGCTGGCAGTCGTCGGCGCCGGCGCACAGCACCTGGACCGCCGAGTCGTCCGGCGAGCCCGTCTCGTCGCCCTCGTAGGCCGCCTCGAGGCTGGCCGTCAGACTGCGGGCGCGATCCTGGTCGAGGTCACCCCGCTGGAGCGGACAGGAGTCGCAGACCAGCTCCCTGAACGTGATCGCCTTGCCCTGCGAGTAGGCTGCGCGGGGGCTGACCTTGCCGGGGCCGGGCCCGATGGAGCCCGACGCCGAGACGGACGCGTGAAAGAGCCCGATGCTTGCGGCCAGCAAGACGGCCGAGAAGATCCAACGTTTCATGGTCGACTCCTCCAAGGACAGAACTGCACTTGTGTTGCGGGGCATGCGACTCCTTGCCGCGCCTTGTCCAACGGGCGGCGGGCCGCCTCCTGTTCGATGCGCGATGCAACGAGATGTTAACTATTGTATCTCGGGAACCGTGGCGACGCACCCCGCTCGACGAGGTTTCTGCCGGTCGACGACGTGAAGCACGTGGGCGTCGCCGAGCGGGGGCGAACTTGCCTTCCTGCGTCAGGGTGGGTCTCTGGCGGCGCATGGGCTACCTGGCGAACTCGGGGCGACCGTGCATCTCCTGCCGCTACCCGGATAGTGAGGGCGGGGCGATTCCGTGAAGCCGACCTGGTGCCGCGCCCCGAACAGACACGCAGGTTGCGGACGCGCCAGGGTCCCCGTGGCGGCGGGGTTGCCCCGCAGGCATCGCTGATAGCGACGTTGAGGCGGGCCGCCCCCTCCGTGCGGTGGATTGACGTCGAGTGTTCATGAACGTACATTGGATGTACACGATCACCGTCTGCCCCGGGCTCCGGCAAAGTCGATGTCCCTTTTTCCACCAGGCGAGCGCGGCAGCGTCGAGTCGGTGGCGCATCTGGCCGCGTGCAATCCGTTCGTGCCCGAGTTCGTCGAAGGGGAGCGTGCGCTCCTGGGACCGGAGCACGCTGCGGACCGCTCCGTGTGGAACCTGCGCGCGCAACCCGAGGCGGAGAACCGGGCCCTCGCGATGGTGGGGGTCATCGCCGAGCGCGCCGCGCGCGGCGCGCGGGAGCGGCTGCGGAAGCGCCCGGCCGCGACCCGCGACGAATTGATCCTGTACGGGCAGGTCGTCGCCTATACCCTTTTCCAGCGTTACGCCGAGCCCCTGCAGCAGGTCGACCTGGACACCTCGCGGGGCCGCGGGCGGGTGGCCTGCTACCGCCACTTCCGCCGGGACCTCGATCACTTCCTCGCCGTGCCGGGGCTGCGGCTGCCGGGGCGCGTCGACCCCGGGCACCTCTTCGCCTGCTGCCATCAGGTCGGCCGCGCCTTCCGCCTCATCTATCGCCACATCATCGGCGCGTCGCGTCCCGCCGCGCACCTGCGGGCGGCGGTCTGGCAGTCGATCTTCACGCACGACATGCGCCGCTACTGGCGGTCCCTCTACGACCGGATGCACGACATCACCACCCTGATCACGGGCCCCTCCGGCACGGGAAAGGAGCTGGTGGCGCGCGCCATCGGGATGTCGCGCTACGTGCCGTTCGATGAGGCACGGGAGTCGTTCGCCGGGACCCTCGACGGCGCGTTCCACACCCTCAACCTGTCGGCGTTGTCGCCGACGCTCATCGAGTCGGAGCTGTTCGGGCACCGGAAGGGCGCTTTCACGGGCGCGGTCCAGGACCGGGTGGGCTGGCTGGAGTCGTGCCCCGCCATGGGCACCGTGCTCCTCGACGAGGTCGGCGAGATCGACGCGTCGATTCAGGTCAAGCTGCTGCGCGTCCTCCAGACGCGCGAGTTCCAGCGCATCGGCGAGACCACGCCCCGCGAGTTCAAGGGGAAGCTCATCGCGGCGACGAACCGCGACCTCGCGGCGGAGATGCGCGCGGGGCGGTTCCGCGAGGACCTGTACTACCGGCTCTGCTCCGACCTGGTGGTGACGCCGTCACTGCGCGAGCAGCTTCGCGACGCGCCGGACGAGCTCCGCAACCTCGTGCTCTTCGTCAGCGAGCGCGTGGTCGGCGACGCCGGCGCGGCCGAGCTCGCCGACGAGGTCATGGCGTGCATCGACCGCGACCTCGGCCCCGACTATCCCTGGCCCGGGAACGTGCGCGAGCTCGAGCAGTGCATCCGCAACGTCCTGGTCCGAAAGCGCTACCGGCCCACGCCGCCGTCTCGGTCGGTCGACGACGACCTGGCGGCGGCTCTCCAGGACGGTGGTCTCACTGCCCGAGAACTGCTCGGCCGCTACTGCACGACCGTCTACGCGCGGACCGGCAGCTACCAGGAGACGGCGCGCCGGCTCGCCCTCGACCGGCGCACCGTGAAGCAGCACGTCGATCCCGAGCTGCTCGAGAGGCTGCGCGACGGCACGCCGGCGGCATCCTCCTGATCTTCCCGTTCTCGCCGGACGACGGTGGCCCCGTTTGCCGCGGGATCTCGTGCGGGCCGCGCTCGACCGGGTGCCGGACCCGTTCGGGGCGACGGACCCCGGCGGAAGCGAGCCCCCCGCTGACTGCGCGCCCGTCCCGCCGGCCGGATCCGTCGATCAGGGAAAGACGCCCAGCGACAGGTAGGACCGGGCGACCTTCTCGATGGCGTTGGCCATGGCCGCGATGCGCAGCGAGCCCATCTCGGGGCGGCGCGCGAGGGTCTCGCGGATCTCGCGGTAGGCAACGGCCATGATCTCCTCGAGCCCGGAGTTGACGACGGTCAGCTCGTCGGGCCCGCGGATGACGGCGGCGCGCTGGTCCGGCGTGAAACGGTCGCCGGTCGCGGTTTCGACGGCGCCGAGGATGCGGCTGTAGGTGCTCTCCTGGTACCGCTTCTCGATGCGGCCGAACCCGATGTGGGACAGGTTCTTGAGCCACTCGAAGTAGGACACGATGACCCCGCCGGCGTTGGCGTAGATGTCCGGGATGACGAGGACGCCCTTGTCGGCGAGGATGGCGTCGGCTTCCGGGGTGGTCGGCCCGTTGGCCCCCTCCAGCAAGATGCGGGCCTGGAGGCGGGGAGCGTTCTCGTCGGTGATCTGGTGCTCGAGCGCGGCAGGCACGAGGATGTCGCAGGGCAGCTCCAGCGCCGCCCGGGTGTCGGCCAGGGTGGTGGCGCCGGCGTAGTCGAGAATCGAGCCGGTGGCGGCGCGGTGGTGCTGCACGGCGTCGGGGTCGAGGCCGCGGGGATCGGCGAGGGCGCCGTCGTGCTCGGCGATGCCGACGATGACGGCGCCCGCCTCGTGACACGATTTCGCAGCCCAGTAGCCCACCTTCCCGAACCCCTGCACGACGACGCGCTTGCCCGAGACGCCGGGGTCGAGGCCGATGCGCCGCATGTCGTCGGTCTCGCCGCAGGCCTCGCGCAGCACGTAGTACAGCCCGCGCCCCGTCGCCTCCGTGCGTCCCCGGATGCCGCTCAGCTCGACGGGCTTGCCGGTCACGCACCCGAGGGCGTCGATCTGGTCCGGGCGCAGCGCCGCGTAGGTGTCGGCTATCCAGGCCATCTCACGGCTGCTCGTGCCGTAGTCGGGCGCCGGCACGTCGACGGCGGGGCCGATGAAGTTCTTGCGCACCAGCTCGTGGGTGTAGCGCCGCGTGATGCGCTCGAGTTGGTCCACGGTGTAGGCACCGGCGTCGATCTGCACCGCGCCCTTGGCGCCGCCGAAGGGGACGTCGACGATGGCGCACTTGAAGGTCATGAGGGCCGCGAGGGCCATGACCTCGTCCTCGTCGACCTGCGCGCTGTAGCGGATGCCGCCCTTCAGGGGAAGCCGGTGATGGCTGTGTTCGACCCGCCATGCCCGGACCACCTGGATGCCGCCGTCGGACTGCCGAACGGGGAAGTCGAAGCGAAAGACGGCGTTGCAGCGCTTGATCTGGTCGAGCAGTCCGGCGGGGTGATCGCTGAAGGAGGCCGCGCGGTCGAAGACGCTCGACAGGTCGGAGAAGAAGCGGTGGCGCCTGGGCATCGCGGGCAATCGGCAGACGCGCCGTGCTGCGCGGCGGGCCGCGCGGGACGGACAACCGGCGAGCGGAGTCCAGGAGCCTGCGTCGTAGAACCGCGCAGGCTCCTGGGAAAGGGGCGGTTGCGCCATGGCGCAACCGCCCGCGACGATCGCCCGGCTACGGCAGCGCGTAGGCCAGCAGGGTCGCCGACCGGCCGCCGCCGCTCGTCGCCAGCACGATGAACTGCCGGCCGTCGACCTCGTAGGTCATCGGCGAGCCGCTCTGGGGGGCCGTCATGTACACCGCGCCCACCTCCTCGCCGGTGGCCTTGTCGTAGGCGCGCAGCATCGCCCCGGCCTCGCCGGTCTCGGTCGTGTAGAAGCCCGACTCGCCGGCGACGACGAGGTTCTTCGTCACCAGCACCCCGACCCGGCCCGGCCAGCCGGTGCGGCCGATGTCCTGGCCGTCGAGCAGCGGGTGGTTCCGGATGTTGTCCGGCGCCTCGCCGTGGGGGATCTGCCACGCGATGTCCCCGACGTTCATGTCGATGGCGGTGATGCGCCCCCACGGCGGCTTGATCATCGGGAACCCGTCGATGCTCGTCGACGCCTCCCGGAAGCCCACGCCGTCGGGCCGCCCCCGGATGAAGTCCATGTCCGACCGCTCCGGGTCGTTGACGAGGCCGAGCACGCCGACCTGGGTCTTGGTGTAGATGTAGAAGAACCCGGTCTCGGGGTCGGCCGAGGCGCCGGGCCAGTTCACGCCCCCCGTCGAGTTGGGGAGCTGCAGGGTGCCGAGCATGCCCGGCTCGGCCACCGTCGGCGGGTCGTAGAGCCAGCCGATGGTGTGCCGGTTGAAGATCTCCATGGCCCGGGTGAAGAGCTCCGGCGTGTAGTCGACGAGGTCGTCGATGCTGAGGTCGACGTCGTCGACGTTGGGCGGCTTCATCGGGATCGGCTGGGTCGGGGCGTACCACTCGCCCGGCACGTTGCCGGCCCGCACCGGGACCTCGGGAATCGGCCACACCGGCTCGCCGGTCTCGCGGTCGAGCACGAACATGTAGGACTGCTTGGTGGGCAGGACCAGGGCCTCGATGTCCCGGCCGTCGACGGTGATGTCCAGCAGCACCGGCGCCGCCGGCAGGTCCCAGTCCCAGATGTCGTGGTGCACCGTCTGGTAGTGCCACGCCCGCTCCCCGGTGTCGAGGTCGACGGCGACGACGCTGCCCGAGTACAGGTTGTCGCCGGGCCGGTGGCCGCCGTAGTAGTCGCCGGTGGGCGCCTCGACCGCGAAGTACGCCATGTTCAGCTCGGGGTCGACGCTCCACTGCGCCCACACCCCGGTGTTGCCGGTGTAGCGCCACGAGTCGTTCAGCCAGGTGTCGTTGCCGAACTCGTCGCCGCCGGGAATGGTGTGGAAGATCCACTTGCGCTCGCCGCTGCGGGCGTCGAAGCCGCGCACGTAGCCCTTGACGTTGGTGCGCGACGGCGGGGCGCCGCCGGGCCGGTGGGCGGCCCCGATGAGGATGGTGTCGCCGGCCACGATGGGGGCGGCGTGCAACCCGATCTCGGAGGTCGGCTCGAGGTCCTGGTCGATGTTCTGCTTCAGGTCGACGATGCCGTTGTTCCCGAAGCCCTCCTCCTCGTAGCCGGTGCGGGCGTCGAGGGCGACGAGCTGGTAGCCGGGGGTGACATAGAGGACGACCCCGTCGCCGCCGTCGTCCCAGTACGCGAGCCCGCGGCCGGACAGCCGGCGCGGCGCCGTCTCGCCGCGCTCGCCCTCGTCGACGCGGTGCATCCACAGCAGCTCGCCCGTCGCCGGGTCGAGGGCGACCACCGCGCGGCGCGACCCCGCGGTGACGTAGAGGATCCCGTTCACCATCAGCGGCGTCGACTGGTAGTTCGTCTCGGGCCGGGGGCCGAAGCTGTCGGTGTTGAACTGCCAGGCGAGCTCCAGCTCGCTGAAGTTCCCGGCGTCGATCTGGTCGAGGGGGGAGTAGCGGTCGTGCGAGAGGTTGCCGCCGTAGGACGGCCACTCGCCGTTGGCCGTCGACGGCTCCTGGGCCGCCGCGATCGTCGGGACGGACAGCAGCACGACCGCCGCCGCGGCCGCGATCGTCATCGCTCTCGTGCTCATGAATCGTACCTCTTCGGTCAGCGGCCGCCGCGCGCCGGTGCTCCACCGGACTGCGACGGCCGGGTCGGGATGCGAACGTGCAAAGAGGCAATGATAGCGAAAAACGGCGCCGCGCGGGTCCGCCGCCGTGCCGCGGTTGCGGTTCGGCCCGGCGGGACCGGTCGGGACCGCCGGCCGTCAGCCCGCGCGGATGACGCTCATCAGCTCGGGCAGGGTCGGCCGCTTGCCGTGCATGAGCAGGGCGTAGCGGAAGATCTTCGCGGCGAGCCAGCCGGAGGCGACGATGCCGAGCGCGAGCAGGGCGATGCCCAGCCAGATCTCCCAGAAGGGCGGCGTGAGCACGTTGACGCGGGCCAGCATGACGAGGGGGGTCAACGGCGGCAGCAGACTCAGCACGCGGGTCGCGGCGGTGCCGGGGTTGGCGATGACGTAGAAGCTCGACATCAGCGCGACGACCATGGGCAGGACCGCCGCGAACATCGTCTGGCTCAGCTCCTCGGTGCTCGTGCAGGTGGCGGCGATGGCCGCGAAGAACACCGAGTAGAGGAAGTAGCCGAGGGCGAAGAAGATCGAGAAGTAGAAGATCAGCTCCAGGCTGAGGATCGCGCCGAGATCGAAGTCGGCCGCCCCCGCTCCCAGTGACAGCATCGGGGCCACGTAGAGCAGCCCGAGCAGCAGCGCGCCGACCCACACTCCCAGTTGGGTCAGGCCCGAGCCGAGCACGCCGAGAATCTTGCCGGTCATGAACTCGGTGGCGGTCACCGCCCCGAGGATGACCTCGATGAGGCGCGACGACTTCTCCTCCACGATGGCCATCGCCATGCCCTGGCCGTTGATGAGCACCGCCATGTAGAGCAGCATCGCGAGGGCGAACGTGCTGAAGAACGCGGTCTCGAAGCCGCCCTCCGTCTCGCCCTCGTCCGACACCGTCACCGCGTCGAGGTCGAAGCGCTGCCAGGCCCGGACGCGTTCGGTGTCGACGCCGGTGCCGGCGACGAGGCGGTCGAGCAGGGTGGCCTCGATCGCCCGCTCCAGATCGCGCAGCATCACGGGGTTCCCGGTCTCTCGCGCGTAGTAGCGGCTGCGGGCCCCGATGACGGGGTCCGGGGTCAACACCAGGTAGCCGTCGAGGCGTCCGTCCAGGACCGCGTCGGTGAACGGCTGCCGCGCGCTCTCCGAGTCCTCCGTCACCGTGGCCTGCTCGGCGACGTCGACCCGCGGGCGCTCGATGGCCGCGAGGTGCTCGCCGAGGTCGGCCGCGAGGCCGGTGTTCGCGTCGACCACCGCGATGCGCAGCTCGTCGATGCCGGGCGACGCGAAGAGCAGCGGCATGAGGAACATGTAGCCGCCCATGAGCAGCGGGATCAGCACCGTCATGAAGATGAAGGCCTTACTGCGCACGCGGGTCAGGTACTCGCGGCGCGCCACCTTGGCGATCTGGCTCAGGCTCACGACGCCTCCTCCGCGGCCGGCGGCGACGATGCCCCGACTCGTTCGAGATAGATGTCCTCGAGGCTCGGATGCTCGAGGCGCACCGAGCGTACCGCCACCCGGTCCACCACCGCCCGGATGACCGCCTGGGGGTCGGTCCCGGGATCGAGCTCGAGCCGCGCCTCCTGTCCCGTGTCCTCGCCGCGGCGCACCCCCGGCAGGTTCGTCAGCGGCGCGGCGCCGTCGCCCTCGTACTCCACCGCCACGGTGTTCCGCCCGTAGCCGGCCCGGATGTCGGCGACGACGCCGTCGAGGACCGGCAGGCCCCGATGAATCAGGCAAATCGACTCGCACAGGGCCTCGACCTGCTCCATCCGGTGGGTGGAGAGGACCACCGTCGCGCCGCGCTCCCGCTGCTCGAGGATGAGATCCTTCAGGAGGCGGGTGTTGATGGGGTCGAGGCCGGTGAAGGGCTCGTCGAGGACGATGACGTCGGGCTCGTGGATGACCGCGGCCGCGAACTGCACCTTCTGCTGCATGCCCTTCGACAGGTCGCCGGTGTCGGACTTCGCGTTGGCGGCGAGCCCTACGCGGTCGAGCCAGGCGTGCGCGCGCCGGGCCGCCTCGGCCTGGTCGAGCCCGCGGATGGCGGCGAGGAACGTCAACTGCTCGGCCACCTTCATCTTGGCGTAGAGGCCGCGCTCCTCCGGGAGGTAGCCGACCCGGTGCCGCACCGCGAGCGGGTCGCGCGAGCCGAGCAGCTCGACGTGTCCGCCGTCGGGGACGTAGAGGCCGAGGCTGGTGCGGATGGTGGACGTCTTGCCCGAGCCGTTGGGTCCCAGCAGCCCGAAGATCGCGCCGGCCGGCACGGTCAGGTTCAGGCCGCCGACCGCGGTGGTCCCCGCGAAGGTCTTGACCAGGTCCTGGCAGCGTAGAGCGGCGGTTGGCATCGTCACCTCCGTTCGGGGCTGCAACGGTCGGGCCGGGCAGGTCCGGCCGAGCCCGTTGCATGCACACTACTACGACGCTACCGGTGGTACATTCGTTCCGGGGTTCCCTCGTGAGCGGCGCGCTGCCGCGAAGCGGATCGACGATGAAGCTCTACGCCCTCGGCGATCTGCATCTCGGCCACCGCGCCAACCGCGAGGCCCTCGCGGACTGGCGCGCGCGGCCCCATGACTGGCTGATTCTCGCCGGCGACGTCGCCGAGTCGATGGCCCTGATCGAGCTCGGCCTGCGGGCCGCGACCGAGCGGTTCGCGAGGGTCTTCTGGGTGCCCGGGAACCACGAGCTCTGGAGTCACGGTGCGGACGCTCCCCGCGGCGTGGCCAAGTACGAGGCGGTGGTCGAGGCGTGCCGCCGGCTCGGCGTGGTGACCCCGGAGGATCCCTACGTCGTCTGGCCCGAGGAGCCCCGGTGCGTCATTGCTCCCCTGTTCCTGCTGTACGACTACAGCTTCGGCCCCGATTCGGTGGAGCCGGAGGGGGCGGCGGCGTGGGCGGCGGAGGCGGGGATCCGGTGCGCGGACGAGCACTATCTCGCCCCCGATCCGTACCCCTCGCGGCCCGCCTGGTGCCGCGCGCGCATCGGCGAGACGATGCCGCGGCTCGAGGAGGCGGCGGCCCGGCATCCCCTCGTGCTCGTCAACCACTTTCCCCTGCGCCGCGACCTCGTGCGGCTGCCCCGCATTCCGCGGTTCCGCGTCTGGTGCGGCACCCGGCGCACCGAGTCGTGGCATCGGCGGTATCGCGCCAAGGTGGTCGTGGCCGGGCACCTGCACGTGCGGACGACCGACTGGATAGACGGGGTGCGGTTCGAGGAGGTGTCCCTGGGCTACCCGCGTCACTGGCGCCGCGAGCGCGGCGTCGACGGCTATCTGCGCGAGATCCTGCCGGGGCCGCCGGCGGCGCGGTGGCGGGACGGGCCGGTGCATCACCGATGAGTCGCACGTACCGCGGGGCGACCGGGAACAGCGGCGCGGGTCCGCGTGCGGAGCCCGGGGCCGTGGCCGGGCCCGCCGCGGTCGTGCCGCTCCCTGACCCGGAGGCGCACCTGTGGTTGGCGCGGCCCGCCGCGTTCACGGATCCGGCGCAGCTCGATCGGTTGCGCGCCATGCTGACCGACGAGGAGCGTGCGCGCACCGACCGCTACCGCTTCGCGCGCGACCGCCGCACCAGCCTCGTGACCCGCGCTCTCGTGCGCCTCACCCTGAGCCGGTACTGCGCGGTGCCGCCGGCACGATGGCGGTTCCGGACCAACCGCCATGGCCGGCCCGAGATCGCCTCGCCCGCCTCGCGGCTCCGGTTCAACGTGTCGCACACCGAAGGGCTCGTCGTCTGCCTGGTCAGCCGGGGACGCGAGCTGGGGGTCGACGCCGAGAGCCTTCGGCGCGAACGCCGCTGGCTCGATCTCGCGGAGCGCTTCTTCGCGCCGGCCGAGGCGCGCGCGCTGCGCGAGGTCCCGCCGGCCCGGCGCGCGCTGAGATTTCTCGAGTACTGGACCCTGAAGGAGTCCTACGTCAAGGCGCGCGGGCGCGGCCTGACCCTTCCGCTGTCGGGTTTCCGGTTCGACCTGCCGGCCCCGGCGCTGGCCGGCATCCGGGTCCGCTTCACCCCGGCCGTCGACGACGACGCGGCGCGATGGCAGTTCTCGCTCGATCGCTTCGGGCCGGACCACCTCGTGGCGACCGCGATCGATCGGGCGGGCGCCTCTCGGGTGCGCATCAGGCACTACGAAGTCGAGGCGCCGGAGGGTGGGAGTTGACCCCGCGTCTGCGGCGGTCGGTTCCGCCTCGAGCTCAAGGGGATACGCGGACGAACTTCTGGATGCGCCGGCCCTCCTGCTCGGCGACGTAGACGTGTCCGTTCGAGTCGACCCCGATGCCGTGGGGCAGCGTGAACTGGCCGCGGTACCGTCCCGGGCCGCCGCCGAAGCTCGAGACGACCTCCCCGCTACGGCGGTCCAGCACGTCGACCATGACGCGGTTCTGGTTCAAGACGTACAGCCAGCGCTGCTCGGGGCCGGGCGAGAACGCCACGACCACCGCCGTGCCCCGCGTGCCGCTGGGGCGTCCCTCGGAGGGCGTGAGCGGTTCCCAGGGCACGTCGATGTTCCGGATGAAGGTCCCCTCGCGGTCGAACACCTGAATGCGGTCCGCCTCCCGATCGCAGACGTAGACGAGCCCGTCGCCGGACACCCGCAGGCAGTGCGGCACCGGGGTGACGTCCAGTTCGTCATCCGTGCGGTGCAGCGGCCACTGGCGCAGGAATTCTCCGTCGGGCGACAGCACCGCGATGCGCTGGTTCCCGCCCGGGAGCTCGCCGTCCGCCACGTAGATCTCGCCGGTCTGTTCGTCGACGTCGATGGCGGCGGGCAGGAAGAACTGCGCGCGGTCGGAATTGAGGGGGCGCCCGTTCCGCGTGCCGTCCGACGAGTCGTAGCGTCCCGCCTCGCCGATGCGGAGCAGCAGCTCGCCGTCGCGCGAGTACTTCTGCACCACGCCGGTGGCGGCGGCGATGATCCACAGGTTGCCGTCGGCGTCGCCGTGGCAGTCGTGGAGGCGGCCGCCGAGGACCTCGGGGTCTCCCCACGACCCGACGACGTTGCCGTCGGGGTCGAACTCGACGATGGGCGGGGCCAGCGTCGCGCCGTCCAGGTCCTCGGGGACGACGTTCTGCCGGTTGAGGACGAAGACGTGGTCGCGGCCGTCCACGCACATGCCGCCGAGCCCGCCCGTCAGCATGCGATCCGGCAGGGGCACGTTCGGCCACGTCACGTCGAGCTCGTGCCGCGGGATCTCCTGTCCGACGGCGCCCGCCGGCAGGGCGAGGCAGAGCCCGCAGAGGATCCACGGCGCGGCCGCCCGCAGGAGGCGGTCTCCCGCCCCGGCCGCTCCCAGCCCGCTCATCGTCGCCTCTTGGCTCCGCTGGGCGCCCAACCAACCCCCCAGGACTCTGCGCGGTAGAACGGCGCCGACTCCTGGGGGACCCGCTCGCCGGGTCGTCGATCGAACGTCGCGAGGCCCTTGCCGCGGGCTCCTCGATCCCTCCAGGTTCGTCGTGGTCGATCGCATGGCAGGCCTCTAGGCGGCGGCCATCTGGGTCAGGATCAGCTCGCCGACCCGGCCGATGACGAGGGCCGTGACTCCGAAGAACATGCCCGCGAGCAGCAGGATGGCCAGAGACCGGCTGAACGATACCGAGAAGAGGTTGCTGACGTAGGAGATGACGGTGATCGCCATCCACGCCGGCAGGAACAGGAAGATCCACGACCCGTGGTCGAGGACCGCGACGGTCGTGAGGACGACGAAGAGGCTCAGGATGAGTACGCCCATGGCGTTCGTGAAGGCGTGCCTGAACGTCACGTGCCCGGCCTCCATCGAGGTGCAGGCGAAGTAGAGAGTCGAGCCGTAGACGAGCTGGGCCACGGCGGTGGCCACGAAGAGGCTCAACGTCATGAGGACAGGTGTCATCGGATTCCTCCAGCCCGGAAACGGTCGCGGCGCGCTTCTCGCAACGCCGGAGCCGAAACCTTACCACACGCGGCGGGTTCCTCGAGCCGCCTCGTGCCGAGGCCGGGAGCCTGCGGGAAACGGCGCGGACGGCCTGGAGGTGGCCGAGCGCCCGAGTGGCGTGAAAGGCGAGGATCGGCCGCTAGCGGCCGCCGGCGCCTTCTCCGGTGCGCCAGGACCGGAGCGCGGCGGCGATCGCGCGGCGGGCGGCGGCCGCCCCCTGGTGGTGATTCACGAAGTAGCAGAAGATCACCGGGGCCTCCGATCCGGGATCGAGGAACCCGGCCAGCGCGACGGTATGCCGCAACGTGCCGGTCTTGGCCGCGACCGGGGGCAGGCGCGGCCACGCGCGAAGCGTGCCGCGCCCGGGCCGGGCCAGCGCCTCGATCAGCCTCTCGCCCCAAGGCTGGCTGGCTGCGTGCGCGAGCACGCGGACTACGGCGGCCGGAGTCACGAGGTTGGCGGCGGAGAGCCCCGAGCCGTCGCGCAGAGACAGATCGTCGGGCGTTGCCGCGAGGTCGCTCCGGAGATCGAGGGCGAAGTCGGCGACGACCTCGACCCCGTCGTCGAAGCGGCCGGTACCCGCCACCTCCCTGCCCAGGGTCATGGCCAGGGTGTCGGCGTACCAGTTGTGGCTGTTGGTGAGGAGCGGGCCCAGCAGGTCGTCCAGCGGGGGGGACCGGAGCTCGGCCAGCACCGAGGCCGGGCTCGCCGCGGCGGGCGGCGTCCTCTCCAGCCGCACCTGACCGCCGACGGTCACTCCCGCTTCGCGGAGGGCCGCCCGCAGGCGGCGGGCCGCGCGCAGCATCGGCGCGGGGTCGCTCACGGGGACCACGAACGAGGGCTCGCTCAGCGGGTACTCGCCTCGGAGCAGGAACGTGTCCGTACCCCAGACCGGAAGGAAATCGAGGGTGCCGGCTCCGTGCCGGTCGCGGCCTACGGTGGTCGTCAGATTGATCGCGGTCACGCCGTCCGGCGCCTGCACGCGGGCGGGTGCGCCAAGGGAGGGGCCAGGGGCCACCCGCACCGAGATCGTCGCCTCGTCGACGGCGAGGGCGGCGGGCGGGGTGCCGTGACGGTAGGGCAGATCGCCGAAGGCGCGCTCGAGCGGGTGCGGGCGGCCCGGAAAACGGCTGGCGTCGACCACCAGATCGCCGCTGACGCGGGCGATGCCGCGCGCGCGCACCTGTTCCGCGAGCGCGCCCAGGGGCTCGGCCGCACCGCCCGGGAACCGGTCCCGTCCCCAGGTCGGGTCGGCGCCGGGCTCGATGACGAGGTCGCCGTCGAGGACCCCCCCGGTTACGGCGTCGGCGGACTTCAGCCGGGTGCGCCAGCGGTAAGCGGTCCCGAGGTGATCGAGGGCGGCCGCCGCCGTCACGACCTTGAGCACCGACGCGGGCACGAAGAAGCGGCCGGCGTTCAGCTCGTCGAGCACGGCCAGCTCGCCGTCGTCGGCCAGCCGGACGGCGAGGTAGCCGTGGTGGGCGCCGTCGCCGGCAACCCCCGGCTGGGCCTCCGCGCCGGGGGCGGCTGCGAAGGCCAAGCAGACGATGGACAGGCCGAGCAGCAGCCGGTGGCTGAGCGGGGCTCCGCCCGCCGCGAGAGTCGAGCGGGCCGAGTGGAACGCGGTAGGGCGGCGGCGCGCTATCATCTCTGACATCGTTCTCCAAGCCTCGAGCCGGTCTGGAGCGGCAGCGTCGAGGATCGGCCGCGGCGTCGAGCGCCGGCGGCGTCGCGTCGCGGCGGATTCGTCGGGCGGGCGGCCATGCCGAGGTGGCGAAACTGGCAGACGCACGAGACTTAAAATCTCGTGACCCTTCGGGTCGTGCGGGTTCGAGCCCCGCCCTCGGCACTTCGTCCGGGCCTGCCCCTGCCTGCCGCATTGGCGCGGAGCGTTCTCGTTGCGCGCGGTCCGGTCGACCTCGCTCTCGGAGCGACCGCGCTCCTCGAGGGCGCCGACGAGATTGGCAGGATTATAGCGGGCCGGGCCCGGAGTCCCGCCCCCGAGCTGAAGGAGACTCTCCATGCGGGAACCACTGCGGGTGCTCGCTCTCGCGGGCAGCACGCGGCGGGCGTCGTTCAACCGGGCCCTCGTCCGGATTGCCGCCGACGGAGCCCGCGAGGCGGGCGCGGACGTCACCGAGATCGACCTGCGCGACTATCGGCTGCCGGTCTTCGATCAGGACGACGAGTCGGAGCACGGCAAGCCGGAGCCGGCACGTCTGCTCAAGCGGCAGTTGATCGACCACGATGCGTGGCTCGTCGCGGCGCCCGAGTACAACAGTTCCATCACCGGCGTGCTCAAGAACAGCATCGACTGGGCGTCCCGGCCCGACCCCGGCGACCCCGGTCCGCTGGCGGCGTTCCGCGGCAAGCTCATCGTGCTGATGAGCGCCTCGCCGGGGGTGCTGGGCGGGCTGCGGGGGCTGGTCCACGTGCGCGCGATCCTCGGCAACCTCGGTTGCGTCGTCCTCCCCGATCAGGTGGCGGTACCCAAGGCCCGCGAGGCGTTCGGCGGCGACGGCCGGCTCGTCGATCCGGAGCAGCATCAACGGGTGCAGGGACTGGGCCGCACCCTGGTGAAGCACGGAACGAAGCTGTTCGGATCATGAAGGCGACGACATGCGCCGGTCAGGTTCGGCGTTTTCGCAAGGGCGTTCAGCCCGCGACGTGCCCGGCGCGTCCCGCCGGGCGGGCGTTCTGCTCGGCCTGACCGCCGCCGCCACCGTCGTGGCGGTGGTCGGACGGGTTTCCGCCGGCGCCGATCAGCCCGCGCTCGTCGACTCGCTGGCCGCTATCGCCCGCGCCGCCTGGCTCTACGGCGCGGGGGGCGCCGGCCGGTTGGCCTCCGGTCTCACCCTGATCGCGGCAGCCTGGTACCTGTCGCGGACACCCGCGGGGGTCCGGGGTCCCGCAACCCCCCTGGCCGCGGGACTCCTCTCGGCGTCGGGGGCCTGCACCGCGGTCTCCGGCGCATACGCGGTGTTGATGGCCTTCGCCGTTCGGGCTATCACGGATCCCGGTGCGTTCGCCGCCGCTGCGGGCTCGCTGGAAGTGACCGCCCGACTCCGGCCGCTGTTCGGCGCGCTCGGGTTCGCGCTCGCCGGCGGGGCGCTCATCGTCATGGCGGTGCCGCAGTGGCGTTTCGGGGGCGCGTGGAAGCGCCTCGCGCCCGTGTCGGCGGTTCTCGGGAGTGCGATGCAACTGGTCTGGATCGATGCCGCCACTGTCGTGCACCAGGTCACCGGCATCGTGTTCACGCTGTGGCTGGTCGCGGCGGGCGGCCTCCTGTGGTCGGCGCGGGCCGGATCACGGGAGTCGGGACCGGCGTGACGAGCGAGCGCGAAATCACCGCGAGGCGACCGCCCCGCCGCTTGCATTTGGCCACCGGCGTTCATTAGCATTTCGCGCGTCGGTTCGGCCGAGACGGCGTGGCGTGCGGCGCCCGCCGCCGACGCGGTGCTCTTCGGGACCCGCGCAGGCGGCGGAGCAGCGCGACTGGCGAGGGCGCCGGCCGCCGCGAGAATGGTCGCGCCACGAGGCGTGACCAGGGGTGCCGCACCGAACGAGAGCCGCCCGGCAGGAGGAGCCTTCATGGCCACCAGGATTCGAGTCCGCAAGGGAGACACCGAAGTCGAGTACGAGGGAAGCGAACAGTTCCTCAAGACCGAGCTCGCGAGCCTGCTTCAGGCCGCCTCGACGTTCCCTGCGGGTTCCGGCGGTCAAAGGGGGCCGGCGGCCGCCCGCCCCGTCTCGCGGGGGAAGGCTCCCTCGAGAGAGACCTCCGGGGGAAAGAGCGCCGCAGGAAGGACTTCGGGCAGAAAGACCGACAGAAAGACCTCGGCGGCACCCGGGTCCGACGGCCCGGCCGACGACAGGGGATCCTCCGCCGGTCCGGACACGAAGACGCCGGCTGTTTCCCCTACCGCCGCAATCGCCGCGAAGATCGGGTGCAAGCACGGGACCGACCTGGTGCTCGCGGCGTCCGCCCAATTGAGCCTCGGGGCGGGGCAGGGGTCTTTTTCGCGAGCCGTGTTGCTCGGGGAAATGAAGACGGCGGGCGACTACTATCAGCCGGTCTACGGCAAGAACCTGAGCAGATACCTGCGGAATCTGATCAAGGAGCGACAGCTCAAGGAACCGCGGCCGGGCCACTACGCCCTGACCGCGCCGGCCCGAAGGGAGATAGGGAAGATTCTGGCGGATTAGCGCGCCGCCATCCTATCGCCTCGACGCCGTGAACCCGGCCAGGGGCGCCTGGGCCATGAAGTCGTCCCAGTAGGAATCGCCGTGCTCCGTCGGATCGAGCATGGCGTCGACCCAGCGAAAGTCCTCGAACCCCGCGCCCCGTGCCGCCGCCGCGTAGGTGGCCGGCTCCAGGTAGTAGTTCTCGAACTGGAAGGTCCGGCCGTCGTGGTTGGTGATCCTCCACAGGACGGGGTCGCCTTCGCGGGGAGGGTGCGGGCAGGTCCTGCCGAGTCCGTACTTCGCCAGGGATTCCCCGGGACGCGGGGGGCGGCGGACGTTGTCGTTGAAGCCGACGAGCCGGCCCCCCGGCCGCAGCGCGCGGTGGCAGGCGCGGCACAGGCCGTCGAGCTCCTCCCGGGTCCGGGCGTAGTTGAACAGATAGATCGCGGTGACGATGTCGACGGGCTCTTCCGGCGCGAACGCGGCGGCGTCCGACTGGACGTAGCGGCAGCCGAGCGGCTCCCTGCGCTCTTCGGCTTGCGCGAGGGCGACCATCCCCTCGGAGATGTCGACGCCGGTTACCGCGGCAGCGCCGCAGCGCTTGAACTGGCGCGCATAGACGCCCTCGCCGCAGGCGAGGTCCGCGACCGTCCGGTCCCGCAGGTCGCCGAGGAGCTCCATGAGGGAGTAGCGCTCGATGAAGTGGCGGAACAGCAGCCACTTGGATTCGCGGTACTGATTGGCGATGGAATCGTACACCTGCTCTTCTGTCATTTTTTGCTGCCTCTGACGTTCGTCACGGCACCCGGTTTCCGCCCCACGGGGCCCCGGGCGCCACAACCCGATTCTACCGCCCTTGCGCGAGGTCGGGAGCGGCGGCGTGGGCCGCACGCGCGGGTGAGGGTGCTCGATCGAGCCGGCGGCGCCCCGGCGGCCCGGCGCGATTTCCCATTGACGCTAAGGGCTGGTAAGGTTGTGGACACTCGAGAAGACCAAGGGGACGTGTGGACCGTCCATCAACCGCCCCGGCGTTCGAGCCGGCGAGGCCCGTGGAGGCAATGCGATGAAGTACGGACCCCTGGCGGCGAGCTTTCTCGTGGGTGCGCTGGTCGCGTTCTTCCTGAGCACCGGCGCGCCGGACGGCGGCACTGCTTCCGAGGCGACGATCGACGCGCCCGCCGCCTACGTGCCGCCCCCCTTCACCCCGGAGTCGCGCGAGCTCGATCAGGCCGACATCGAGCGCCTGGTGGAGGATCTGTCGAACTGGGGGCGCTGGGGGCCCGACGACCAGCTCGGGGCGGCGAACCTGATCACCCCGGAGAAGCGGCTGGCGGCGTTGGCCCTCGCCACCGAGGGCATCACCGTCTCCCTCGCGCACCGTCTCCTGAAGGACGAGGCCGACGACGTGCCGCTGCCGTTCGGGCACAGCATGCTGGGGGTGCCCGACGAGGAGGCCGCCTCGGCGTTCTTCGGCGGCGTCAGCGACCGCTACGAGATCAGCTACCACGGCTACTCGCACAGCCACATCGACTCGCTGTGCCACATCCTCCACAAGGGGCAGATGTACAACGGCTTCTCGCAGGACACGATCAGCGAGGCGGGCTGCTCCCACGCGTCGATCGTCAACCTGCAGGGCGGCATCGTCACCCGCGGCGTGCTCGTCGACGTCCCGCGCCTCAAGGGAGTGCCGTATCTCGAGCCGGGGACGCCGATCTACGTGGAGGACCTCGACGCCTGGGAGGAGATGGCGGGGGTCACGGTGCAGCCGGGCGACGCCGTCTTCATCCGCACCGGCCGGTGGGCGCGGCGCGCCGAGGTCGGCCCGTGGAACATCTCGCAGAACGCGGCGGGGCTGCACGCCTCGGCCTTGCCGTGGTTCAAGTCGCGCGACGTCTCGTTCATGGGCAGCGACGCGGCCCTCGACGTCGTGCCGTCGCTGGTCGAGGACGTCCGCCTGCCGGTGCACCTGCTGACGATCGTGGCGATGGGGGTCGACCTGTTCGACAACCAGGACCTGGAGGCGCTGGCCGAGACCGCCGCGTCGCTGAACCGCTGGGAGTTCCTGCTCGTCGCGGGGCCGCTGGCAGTGGAGAACGGCACCGGTTCGCCGGTCAACGCGCTGGCGATATTCTGATTCGGCACGATTCGCGTCGGCGCCGGCGTTCGCGTCGTACCGCGAAGGAAGGGCGGTTCGTGGCGAGACCCGCGAAGGAAGGGCGGTTCGTGGCGAGGCCGCCGGGGTGTCGCGAAGGGTTTCGGTGAGCTTTCCGGCCCGGGGAGCTCCCGACGAAGTGAGGCGAAGGACCGCGAGGAGGACGACGATGAGCGGCACACACCCGAGCCGGCGGCGGTTTCTGAAGAAGGGCGCGGTCGCGGCCGGCCTCGTCGCGGCGCCTCCGGCCCTGGAACTGGCCGGCGGCCCGGCCGCGGCGGCGGCGCAGGTGCCGGCGGTCGCCGACAACAACGCCATCGAGAGCGTGCTCTACGGCCGGCGGTCGCGGTTCGTGACGACGACCCGTGAGATCGAGGGGCGCAGCCACTACACGACGCCGCGCATCCGGCCCAACCCGCAACGGCCGAGCGCCAAGACCCCGCTGGCGGAGCTGACCGGCACCATCACCCCCACGTCGCTGCACTTCACGACGCAGCACTACTACGGCATTCCCGACATCAATCCGGCCGAGCACACCCTGATGGTCGAGGGCATGGTGGACCGGCCCCTGGTGTTCACGATGGACGAGCTGCACCGGCTGCCGTTCGTCTCGCGCGTGCACTTCCTGGAGTGTGTGGGCAACCGCCCCAACCCGCGCGGCGCGACGGTGACCGCGACGCACGGCCGCATGGGGTGCAGCGAGTGGACCGGGGTGCCGCTGTCGGTCCTGCTCGGCGAGGTCGGCGTGCGCGACGGCGCGTCGTGGATCATCGCGGAGGCGGCCGACGGCGGGCGGCACACCAAGAGCGTCCCCCTCGCCAAGGCCCTCGACGACGTGCTCGTCGCCTACGGGCAGAACGGCGAGCCGGTGCGGCCCGACCACGGCTACCCGCTGCGGCTCCTCGTGCCCGGCTTCGAGGGCATCTACAACGTCAAGTGGCTCAAGCGCATCAAGGTCGTAGACCAGCCGTATCTGTCGTTCCAGGAGCACTCGCGCTTCCTGACCCCCGACCCGAAGACGCAGCGCGACAGCTACGACTTCGGGCCGAACTCGGTCATCACCCGGCCGTCCGGCGACCAGCGGCTGGAGGCGCACGGCGCCCACGTCGTCAGCGGGCTGGCGTGGTCGGGCAGCGGCAAGGTCAGCCGGGTCGAGGTGTCGACCGACGGCGGCGCGAGCTACCGGGAGGCGGAGCTGGTGGGACCGGTGCTCGCGAAGGCCCACACCCGCTTCTGCCTGCCGTGGCGCTGGAACGGCGAGGAGGCGGTGCTGCAGTCGCGCTGCCTCGACGAGCGGGGGCAGCTTCAGCCGACGGAGGCCGAGTACGCGGAGTACTGGGGCCTGACGCGGGGGCAGCTCTACGGGACGATTCAGAGCCAGCTCGGGCACTGCAACTGGATTCAGCCGTGGAAGGTGGGTTCCGATGGCAAGGTCACGAACGGGCTGGCGCCCGTCGATGTGGTCGTCGACGTGCACGCTTAGCGGCCCGCGCCGTGGAACGGCGTCGCCGCCGGCACGGCGCCGGCTCACTGAAGGGTCGGTTGGGGCGGCGGCGCAGCCAGGCGGCGGCGCCGCCGCCTCTGACCCTCCCCTCGCGGGCAGCCTGTGCGCGGCGGGCTTGCGCGTCGCGGGCGCGCTCGTCACGGCCGGCCTGCTCGTTGCGGCTGGTCCCCTGAGCGCGGCGGGCCAGACGCAGGACGCGGCATCGCCCTCCGGCCTCGGTCGCGCCCCCACCGCGGCCGAGCTCGCCGATCGCATCGTCGGGCCCGACGGCGCGGACCTGCCCGAGGGCAGCGGCAACGCGGCCGAGGGCGCGATGGTGTTCGCGCGCCGGGGCTGCTCGAACTGCCACGGCCCGACCGGGGAGGAGGGTCCGTCCATCTCCCTCGTCGGCGGCGACGTCACCACCCGCACCAACTACTGGCCGATCCGGCACTGGCCGTTCGCGCCGGGCATCTGGGACTACATCCGGCGCGTCATGCCCTACGACCGGCCGGGCATCCTCACCGACGACGAGGCCTACGCGGTGACCGCGTACCTCCTCTACCGGAACGACCTCATCTCCGAGGAGGCCGTCATGGACGCGGAGACGCTGCCGCAGGTCCGGATGCCGCGCCGCGACGACTACGTGATGCCCGGCACCTGGACGCCGGAGACGCGGCGCGGGTTCCGCATCGAGTCGGACCGGTAGGCACGGACGAGGTGCTTCATCTCCGGCCGTTGCGCGCGTAAGCGGCGCACGGCGGGTCTCGGTTGTGCTCGACGCCGCGCTTGTCTCGTCGGGCACTTGACCGAGGGCAGAGCCCGGGTTTCACGGCAGCCAGCAGGGCGAGTTCACGCCACTTCCAGTGGCAGTCGACGTCGGCGAAGCCGATCGCGCTGAGCCAGACGAGCTGCGTCTCGACGTCCAGCAACTTGTTCGACGGATCTTCTTTCTCCGGAGCAATGCCGATCCGGGCGAGGAAGCGCTCGTGGAGGCTTGCCGTGGGCGATGCGACATGCTCGAGATTGCAGAACACGCCGCCGGGCCGAAGCAGCCCGTACACCTCCTCGTAGAGCGCTCGCTTGCGCTCGTGGGCGAGATGGTGGATGGCGAAGCTGGAGACGATCGCGTCGAAATCGCCCAACGAAGCGGGCAGGGGCTGGTCGAGATCGTGGGCCAGGACGCGGACCGAGGCATCCGCGGGAAAACGCGTCCTGAGGCGACGGAGCATGGTCTCCGAGAAATCGAGGGCTACGGTCGAAGCGTTCGGTCGGGCACGCTTCACCACGCGAAGAAGACGTCCGTCGCCGCTGCCGAGGTCAAGAACTCGCGCGGTCTCCCGCGGTAGCCACTCGATCAGTTCGGCCTCGCCGTCGGCGCGATGCGGGATCGAGTCCGCCCGCGCCAGGTATTCGATCGCATGCTCCGGTGATGTCCACCGATTGACTGCCGTTTCGCACATGGCAGCCAGTCTCCGGCAGCCGAAACTAGAAATCAAGTTTATTTTTGCTTGGTAATCATAATGACAATTTATACTTAGGATTGCGGAAGAGAGCCGATCGAGGAGGTCAGACGGCGAGGGAGCGCGAGAGCGCGTCCGCGACGGCTTGGCCGTCGCGTTTCGACAGGGCCCCGAGCTGGCGCACCAGCAGGACGTCGTCGAGTGTGAAGAGCTTGAGGCGGAGCCGGCAGGGGACGTTCTACGGCGCAGACGCCTAGGTCCGCATCACGCCCAGGACCTGGACGGCCGGATCGACGGCTTCCTCGTACTGGAGCGGGGAGGCGGACGCGAGGGCGCGTCGGCGCCAGCCGATGACGGTGACGAGACCGGCGATCAGCGTCGTGCAGGCGACAATCCACCAGAGGGGTCGGCCGAGCAGCCAGAGCTCCAGTCGCGCCGTCCACGAGGCGTACGCCGTCAGCGCGAGCGCGTACAGGGGCCAGAGCAGCTTTACGTTTGCCTTGCCGGGCACGTAGCTGCACGCGAACGGCACCTTGTGGAACCGGAACAGCAGCAGCTCGGTGAGCACGCCGGCCATGAGGACCCAGAAGACGGTGTGGGCGAACGCGAGGCGGGGTTCCCACAACGCGAGGTAGATCGGACAGGTCACGAGGGCCACCGGCGCGACACCGAGCGTCCACAGGGCGGTCCGGGCGCCGGCCAGGTACGCGCCCCGGTCGTCGATCTCGGTGATGCGGAAGACCCAGTTCGCGCGGATCTCCGTGGGCACGGCGAACATGAAGCGGAGCGCGGCGAGGACGAAGAACGAGAGGATGAAGGGGACCGAGAGCAGGCGCACCGACGGCGCCGAGAGCGGCTCGGCCAGGGCGTCCTCGTCGATGCCGGTGAGCGGGCTGAGGAACGAGCCGATGACGAACGCGAGCCCGAGGCCGACGTAGGCGGCGATGATGAGCCGGTGGCGGCGGCTGCGCACCGTGCTCGCGGCCGCGAACGCCGCGACGGCCTGCGCCACGGGGTGGCGCGCGAGACCGGCTGCGACGAGGCGTGCCGCGCCGCGCGGCAGGGCGCCGGCACGCCCTGACGTGTCGGGCGGTGTTTCCAGCGTGCGCTTCATCATGCGCCTAAAGCCGATCGCGTAGGCGACGGCGGCGATTGAGAGCGTGCCCGCGAACACCTTGGCGGCCGTCGCCGCGAGACCGCGGTAGACCTCGGGGTCGAAGCCCCAGACGACCTCGTAGAGCCCGAGGAACCAGACCGGCGGCAGCCACGTCCCGGCGCCGCTCGCCGTCAGCCCGATGAACCGGTACGGCCCCCCGGCGGCGATGAGTTGCTCGTTCGTCACGGCGGAGTCGATGCCGGCGAGGTTGTAGAGCAGGCCCGGCCCAAACGCGAACCACTCGATCAGCACGATCACGAACAGCAACTGCGCCAGCATCGTCAACCGCTGGTGGAGGCGTCGTGGGCACATGAGCGCGAGACCCGCCTGCGCCGCAACGAGGGCGAGGAAGACGAGCAGGCCGGCCGACGCCGTCGCCGCGAGGTGGGCGGCGGGGTAGCGGAGGAACGTCTCGAACGGCAGGTAGCCGCCGGCGACGAAGGAGAAGACGACGGTGGTCGGTGCGTTGACGACGACCGCGAAGCCGCCGACGAAGGCGACAAGAGCCGCGAGCTTCGAGAAGGCGACGGTGCGCGGGCGGACCGGCAGGCCGCCCAGCACCATCGCGTCGCGGCGGTCGGGGAACAGCGCGTCCCACACGAGGACCGTCACCAGGCCGACCGCGGCCATCGAGTAGCCGATGAAGTACAGCTTGTGCGGCACGGCCCGGATGGCGAGCTGCAGGTCGCCCATCCAGGAGCCGTAGCTCCACGACGCCGCAACGGCGTAGAGGGCGGGGGGAACGGTGAGCACCGCGGCCATGACTATCGCCGCCTGTCGCAGGTCGACGGTCTCCGGCACGAGGTCGTTGTGGAAGAGCCGCCGCAGGAACGTGCGGAACAGCACCCGGAACTGCTCCCGCTCCTCGCCGAGGCCGGTCCGTCGGACGCGGTCGTCCCTCACAGCTTCATCGCCTCCACCAGCTCGCCCGCGACCTCGCCGGCGTCGTTCTGCACCGCGAGCTGCGTGAACACCTGCTCGAGGGACGGCTGGTTCATCAGTTCCTCCAGGCGCTCGATGCGGTCCGAGGCCGCCACCTGCCCGTCGCGCAGGATGACCACCGACGAGCACACCTGCTCGACGATCTCGAGGACGTGCGAGCTGTAGAGGATGATCTTGCCCTCGGCCGCGAGGGCGCGGATGAGCCGCTTGAGGACGAGGGTCGCGCCGACGTCGAGTCCCGAGGAGGGCTCGTCGAGGATGACGATCTCCGGGTCGTGCAGCAGCCCGGCCGCGATGAGGATCTTCTGCCGCATGCCCTTCGAGTAGGCCGAGAGCTGCGCATACCGGTCGCCGTAGATGCCGAAGAGGCGCAGGAAGCGCTCGATCTTCTCCTCGAGCACGTCGGGGGCGATGCGGCGGAGGCGTCCCACCAGCGTGAGGTACTCGGGGCCGGTGAGGTACGAGTAGACGTCGGGCGTCTCCGGCACGTACCCGATGCGGCGCCGGTGGGCGAGGAGGTCCTGGCGGATGTCCTCGCCGTCGACGCGGATCTGGCCGCTCGTCGGATCGAGGAGCCCGGCGATCATGTTGACGGTGGTCGACTTTCCCGAGCCGTTCGGGCCGAGATAGCCGAGCACCTCGCCGCGGCGCGCCGTGAAGCTGACGCCGCGGACCGCGACGACCGCGCCGTAGTACTTGGAGACGTTGAGCACCTCGAGCATGCGGCTCCTCAGTTCGGTGTCGTCGACATCGTCGCGGCGCGCTCACTCGTGACGCAGCGCGGCCGCGGGGTCGAGCCCGGCCGCGCGCCGCGCGGGCCAGACGCACGCCGCCACCGACACGCCCCCGAGGAGGACGGCGACCGCGACCTGCGTGACGGGATCGGTCGGCGGGGTGTCGACGAGCCAGGCTTCGAACAGCCGGCCGACGGTCAGCGCGCCCCAGAGGCCGAGGCCGAACCCGGCGCCGAGCTGCGCGAGCCCGCGCCGCAGCACCATCCATCGGACCTCGCCGGCCTGAGCGCCCAGGGCCATTCGCATCCCGATCTCCTGCGTCCGTTGCGTGACGGCATAGGCGGTGACGCCGTAGAGGCCGACGGCGGACAGGACGAGGGCGACCCAGGCGAACGCACCCAGCAGCGACCCGATCATGCGCGGGATGAAGAGCGTCTGCCCGAGCACGCCGTCCAGCGTCCAGATGCGCCCGACCGGCACGTCCGGGTCGAGCCCGCGCACGATCTGCCCGACCGCGCGGGCCGCCGCGTCCGGGCCCAGCTCGCTGCGCACCAGGAGCTCGGCGAACGGCAGCGCTTCCGCGCGATACGGCAGATAGGCGACCGGACCGGGCGCCTCGCCCATGCTCTGTCGCACCGTCGGCGAGACGCCGACGATCGTCAGCCACGGCCCGGGGTCGCCGGGTTCGCCGGCGGGCGACAGGCGAATCCGCCGGCCCAGGGGGCCGCGTCGTGGAACGGCGCGGACCCCTGCAGGGTTGGTTGGGCGCGCGGCGGAGCCGTCAGGCGACGATTGGCGGGCCAGCGGCTCGTCGTCGGCCAGGAACAGGTCCGCGAAGCGTCGATTGACGATGACGCTGTCGTTGCCCGCCGTCCCGTCGCGGTCGGTGAACGATCGGCCGCGTTGGAGGCGGAGGCCGAGCGCCTCGAAGTAGTCGTTCGCGATGGCGACGACGCGCGCGCTCGGCGCGGAGTCGCCGTCGGGCGCCGGCCGGCCGTCGATGGCCACGGTCCGCCGCGCCGCCCCGCCCGGGGCGAAGGGGATTGCGCTCGCCCGGGTCACCGACGCGATCGCCGGGCTCGCCGCGACCTGCTCGTGAAGCGTGCTGAAGAAGGCAATGCGCTCCGCCGCCGTCGGGTAGCGGGCGTCCGGGAGGCCGATCTGCATGGTCGCCACGCCGGCGGTGTCGATGACCCGGTCGGCGCGGGCGAGCGTCAGCAGGCTGCGCGCCATCAGGCCCGCCCCGGCGAGCAGGACCAGGGTCAGGGCCAGCTCGGCCGTCACCAGCCATCCCATCCAGCGACGGGCCGGCCGTCCGGCGGCGCCCGCCGGCCCCGCCGCGGTGGCGAGGTCGCGCACGTTCGCCCTCGACGTGTGCAGCGCCGGCGCCAGCCCGAAGATCAGGGCGGCCGACAGACACGTAGCGGTGAGGAACGCCAGCACGCGGCCGTCGATGGCGAAGTCGATCCAGAAGGGCGCCATCAGCGGCTCGATGCCCAGGGTGAGCAGCCGCGCGCACAGGTGGGCGAGGCCCAGGCCGAGCACCCCCGCCGCGCCCGCGATCACCACGCACTCGGCCAGGAGCTGCCGCACGATGCGCGCGCGCGTCGCCCCCAGCGACACCCGCATGCCGACCTCGCGGGAACGGCGCGCGGCGCGCGCCAGCAACAGGCTGGCGGCATTGGCGCAGGCGATGAGCAGCACGATGCCGGCCGCGATCAGCAGCGCCGTCAGGGCGGGCCGCAGGGTCCCGTTGTAGTGTTCGTTGAACGGGTCGACCCACGGCCGGAATCCCGCGTTGGTGTCGGGGTAGGCGGCAGCGAGGCGCGCCGCGACGGCGTCGAGGTCCGACTGGGCCCGCGCGACGGTCACGCCGTCGGCGAGTCGTCCGACGGCCCGGAAGACCCGCCGGTCGCGCGGCTGCCCGGCGAGGTCGGGCGTGAGCCCCAGCGGCTGCCACAACTCCGCCCACATGGGGAACTCGAAGCCCTCGGGCATGACGCCGATGACCGTCGCCGGCGCGCCGTCGACGCGGATGACGCGGCCGAGCACCTCGGGGTCGGCGCCGTAGCGGCTCGTCCAGATGCCGTGCCCGAGCATCACGACGGGGGCCGCGCCCGTGCCGTCGTCCTCCGGGCGGAAGTCGCGGCCGAGCAGCGGCTCGACGCCGAGCAGACGGAACGTGTTTGCGGTGACGCGCGCGCCCGGGAACCGCTCGGTCGCGAGCCCGGGGTCGCCGACGGTCATCGCCGGCTCGCCGTAGGCGGCGATGCCGCTGAAGCTGGTCGCTTCGACTCTCCAGTCCCGGAAGTCGAGGTACGACAACCGCCGCTCGCGGCCGTCGGCGTCGCGCATCGCCAGCGCCATGACGCGTTCCTCGTCGTCGACGGGCAGACCGCGGACGAGCATGGCGTTGTACACCGTGAACCCCGTGCTCGTGAGGCCGATGCCGAGCCCGAGGGCGAGCACCGCCGCCGCCGTGAACCAGCGTTCCTTGAGCAGCAACCGCGCCGCGAACCGCAGGTCCTGCCACGTCTCGTCGATCCACCGCGTCCCGCCCACGTCGCGGCACATCTCCTTGACATGGTCGAGGCCGCCGAACTCGAGGCGCGCGCGCCGGCGCGCCTCCCGCTCCGACAGGCCGGCCCGGACGTGGTGGGCGACCTGACGCTCGACGTGGTCGCGCAGCTCGGCGTCCAGCTCGTTCTCCACGCGCTCGCGATTCCGCAGCCGCCGCCACCAGCTCATTACGGTCACTCCCTTCGCAATGACCGTCACTCCCTTCGCAGCACGGTCATCGGATCGAGCCGGACCGCGCGCCTCACCGGGCCGAGGCTGGCCATCAGGCCCACGAGGGTGACGACGGCGGGCCCCGGCGCGAAGGCCAGCAGCCGCACGAGGAGCCCCTCGCCGCCGCCGTTCCCGCCCTCGATCCACGTGCTCCAGACGTAGACGCCGACGACCCCGACGGCAGTGCCCAGGACGAGGTGGCGGACCACGTTCCGGAGCACCATCCAGCCCACCTGGGGCGGTTGCGCGCCCAGCGCGATTCGGATGCCGAGGTCGCGCATCCGCCGTTCGACGGCGTGGGAGGTCACGGCGAAGAGGCCGGCCGTCGAGAGGGCGAGCGCGATGAACGCGATGGTCCAGAGTATCGCCTCGCTCATCCGGCCGTTCCACGAGGCGTCGCGGAGCGCCTGCTCCAGCGTGCGGACGCGGAACAGCGGCAGACCCGGGTCGACCCGCCGGACCGTCTCGCGAACCACGGACGCGGCCGAGCCCGGGTCGGCGGGGCCGCGGGCCAGGAGGGTCGCGACGCGGGGCGGGTCGGCGCGGGACGGCAGGTAGACCAGCGGGTCGGGCTCTCGGCGCGCCGGGCGTTGCCGCAGCGTCGGCGCCACGCCGACGATGGCCAGCCAGGTATCCTGCGCGTCCGTCGCGGTCGGGGCGAGCCCGATCCTGCGGCCGAGAGGCTCCTCCTCCGGGAAATGAATCTCGACGAAGCGGGCGTTGACGATCGCGGCCTCCGCGCCCGGCGCGCCGTCACGGTCGGAGAACGGCCGTCCCCGCAGCAGCGGCGCGCCGATCGCGTCGAAGTAGCCCGGCCCCGTCGTCAAGGTCAGGACGTCGGGAAGCAGCTCGGCCGGCGTCTCCGGTCGTTCGTCGATCCGGACCCCGGACGTGCGGCCCGCTCCGCCGCCCGGGAGCGCGTCGACGATCGCCGCCGTCGTTCCCCGGGTGCCGAGTCGGGCGCGCACGTCCTCGAAGAACGCGGTGCGCGCCTCGGGTGTCTCGTACCGATCCGCGGTCAGCGCGACCTCCGCCGTCAGCACACCCGCCGAATCGACCATGGTGAAGGTCCTTCGATCCTCCACGAACCTGAGCACGGAGTTCGAGATTGCCGTCAGCAGTATGAGCGTCAGGCCGAACTCGGCGGCCAGGAACACGCTCGTCAGACGACCGGTGCTCCGGCCCGCGCCGGCCCGCGCATCGTCGCGGAGCGCCCCACTGCTGCGGTTGGACACCGAGAGGGCGGGAACGAGACCGAAGAGGATGACGGACGCGCTGCCGATCCCGACCATCGCGGCGAAGACCCGCGCGTCGAAGTCGAACGTGATCCAGTAGCCCAGCACGCCGTCGGGAATGGCGTTGTCGAGCGCCCGGAGGCCGAGCATGGCGAGGACGCCGCCGACGAGCACGCCCAGGAAAGCCAGCACCGCGCACTCGATCAGCACCTGCCGAACGACGCGCCACCGGCCGGCGCCCAGGGCGAGCCGGACCGCGATCTCGCGGCGGCGCCGTACGGCCTGCATCAGCATCAGGTTGGCGGCGTTCGCGCAGGCGATGAGGAGGACGACGGCCCCGGCCGAAAGGAATGCGAACCACGCCGGATGGGTCGGGTCGCTGGCGACGAACCGCTCGGCGACGGGCACCGTGACGTGCCGGACGTCGTCATGAGCCTCCGGATGGTCCCGGGCGAGGGTCGCGGTGACCGCCTCCACCTCGGCGCGCGTGCTCGCGACGGACACGCCGTCGGCGAGCCGGCCGATCACCCCGAAAGCGCGCCGGTCCCGGGGCTGCTCCGCGAGGTCCGCGACCTGGGAGACCGGCTGCCACAGGTCGGCGAGCCGCGGGAAGCGGAAGCCGTCGGGCATGACGCCAATCACTTCCGCCGGCTCGCCGTCGATCCGGATCGGGCGGCCGACCAGGGTCGGCTCGGCGCCGTAGCGGTCTCGCCAGACGTGCCCCGCGAGAATGACGACCGGCCGCGCGCCGGGTTGCTCGTCCGCAGCCCGGAAGCCCCGGCCGACCACGGGCGCCTCGCCGAGCAGGCGCAAGCCGCCCGCGGAAATGAAGACGCGCTGGAATCGCCCCGGCGCCCGGTCGTCCTCGGCGACGGCGGCCGGGGTCGCCTCGTAGGCGACCAGCGCGCTGAACGACGTCGCGGCGCCGCGAATGTCCTCGAAGTCGGCGTACGAGACGCCCCCCGGACGCGCGCGGCCGTCCCGGGTCGAGATGTGTACCACCCGTTCCGGATCGTCGATGGGCAGGCTCCTCGACGTGAGCGCGTCGAACAGCGTGAAGAACTGCGTGGTGACGGCAATCCCGATCCCCAGCACCAGGACGGTGACGACGGTGAACGACCGCTGGTTGGCCAGCAGACGCGCCGCGAACCGCAGGTCCTGCCAGGTGTCGTCGAGCCACCGCGTGCCACGCGCGTCGCGGCACTGCTCCTTGATCTGGTCGAGGCCGCCGAACGCGAGGCGCGCGCGCCGGCGCGCCTCGTTCTCGGGCAGGCCGGCCCGCGCGTGCTCGGCCACCTGCCGCTCGACGTGGTCGCGCAGCTCGGCGTCGAGCTCTCCTTCGAGTCGGTCACGGTTCCGGAGCCGGTTCCACCAGCTCATTGCGCACCTCCACCGGCGGCGCCGCGATGCGGGTGCAGTTCTCTCACTGTCGCAACTCCGCGCCCACGTCGAGCCGCACCATGCGCGCCGCCGGCCCGGTGCAGGCGACGAGCGAGACGCCGAGGATCAGGGAGCAGACGGTGGCGATGATCCACGGGTTCGCGAGGGCGGTCTCGAACAGGCCCAGGTTCAGCATGCGGCCCGCCGTGACGGCCACGAACACCCCGCCCCCCAGCCCGGCCAGCACGCACGCCAGGGTCGAGCGGAGCAGCCAAGACAACACCTCGACTCGGGTCGCGCCGAGGGCCTGACGAAGCGCGAGCTCGCGCCGCCGGCGGTTCGCGGCGTCGCTCACCATGCCGAACACGCCGATTGCCGCCAGCAGGGCGGACCCGAGCCCGAACGGGATCAGCAGCGCGCTCTGGAATCGCTCCCGCGACAGCGCCCGCTCGACGAGCTCCGTCGTCGTGAGGTCGCCGCTCATCGGCTGTTCCGGGTCCGTCTCGGCGAGGGCGCGGCGCAGCATCTCCCGCGCCGCGGCGGGGCGCGCGGAGGTGCGGACCACGACGTACCGCAGCGGGATGGCGGTCTGCGTATAGGGCAGGAACACGTCGCGGCTGACCTCGTGCACGCGGCGGTATCGGCCGTCGGCCACGACCCCGACGATGCGATAGGAGCGCGGTGCGTTGCGGCCGCCGACGAACCGCCTGTCGACGGCGGCCAGCGGGGACCCGTACATCTCGCGGGCCGTGCTCTCGCTGACGATGGCCACCAGCGGCCGGGGCTCGTCGACCGTGGGCTCGACGGGTGCCGGCGGCCGGGGCCCGGCCGCGGACTCGTCGGCGGGCTGCGCAGCGGGGCCCGGCTCGGCGCCGGCGACGCGCGGGCCGTCCGTTTCGGCGAAGGCGCGGCCGGCCAGCAACGGGGTGCCGATGGCGTCGAAGTAGGCGGGCGTCACGACCTCCAGGTTCAGGATGGAATTGCCGCCCGCGTCCTCGGGGCTCTGACCGGGAAGCGCGTAGGGCAGGTCCCACCCGATGACGCCCTCCAGGGGCCTCAGCAGTGCCGCGCCGGCCGCTTCCACCTCGGCGTTCGCCTCGAGTCGCGCAATCACGTCGCGGAAGAACCCACGCCGCGCCGCCGCGTCGGGGTAGCGCGCGCGACTCGGGTTCACGAATGCGGTCAGGACGCCGTCGCGGTCGAAGCCCACGTTCGCGCCGCGCAGGTTGGCGAAGCTCACGGCGAGGGCGCAGGCGATGACGAGCAGCGCCACCGTTCCCGTCACCTCGATTGTGACCAGCGCGCCGCCGAAGCGCGCGGCGCGGGTCGAGCCTCCGGCGCCCGTGGCGCTCCTGCGCAGGAGGGTGTCGATGGACGGGGCGCGGACCAGCCACAAGGGGACACAGCCCATCCCGAGTGTCAGCACTGCGAGGCACGTGGCGGCGAACAGGAGCGACCAGCCGTCGATCGAGGCGGACGCCATCCGCGCAATACCGTCCGGCGCAAGCGCGACCACGGCATCCAGCATCACGACGGCGAGACCGATGCCCGCGATGGTGCCGACGGTCGCCAGAATCAGTCCCTCGGCGACGAACTGGCGGACGAGATGACGGGTCGAGGCGCCCAGGCCGAGACGGAGCGCCACCTCGCCGCCGCGCCGGGCCGCGCGCGTCGCCAGCAGTCCGCCGAGGTTGATGCCGGCGGCCAGCAGCAGCACGATCGCCCCGGCGAACAGCAGCGACGCGACGAGTCGGCTGCCTCCCAGCACGTGATCGCGCAGCGGCGTGAGCGCCGCAATCTGATCCCCGATCTTCGCTCCCCGCCGTTGCATCTCCAGTCTCGAGACGACGCCGTCGAGCTCGGAGGCCGCCTGCTCCCGCGACACGCCGGGGCGCAGGCGCCCGACCACCTGCAGGAACACGGTGCGGTTGTTCGCCAGTCCGGGCCGCGTGCCGAGCGCCGTGAAGACGTCCACCCCTCGGGGAAAGACGAACCCGGCCGGGAGCACGCCGATCACCGTGAAGTCGACGCCGGTCAGGGTCAGGCCGGACCCCACGACGCCGGGGTCCGCGCCGAGGACGTTCGTCCAGAACGCGTGGGTGAGGACGACCGTCGGCCGGGCTCCCTCCCGGTCGTCGGCCGCCAGGAAGGTGCGGCCGAGGAGGGGCCGCACCGCCAGGGCGTCGAAGAACTCGCCGGTGACGCGCGCGCTCTCGACGGTGAGCGGATCGCCGCGGCCGGTCAGGACGTAGCTGTATCCATAGACGGTGGTCGGCAGGGCGGCGAGGCTGTCGAAGCTCGTCGACTGCGACTGCCACGCCAGGAACTCGGGATAGGAGAGCTCGATGAGGCGCGCCGGGTCGGTCCGGCTCGTCTTCCACCCGACGACGAGGCGGTCCTCCTGCGGAAACGGCAGGGACTGGAGCACGACGGCATCCAGGACGCTGAACATCGCGGTGCCGGCGCCGACGCCCAGGGCCAGGGCGGCGACGGCGAACACGGAGACACCCGAGCCGCGGCCCGTGAGCTGTCGACGCAGCGCGTACCGCAGGTCGCGTCCGAGGTCGTCGAGCCACCGTGCGCCGCCGGCGTCGCGGCACAGTTCCTTGATCTGGTCGAGGCCGCCGAACTCGAGGCGCGCGCGGCGCCGCGCCTCGTCCTCGGGCAGGCCGGCCCGCACGTGCTCGGCCACCTGCCGCTCGACGTGGTCGCGCAACTCGCGGTCCAGCTCGCCTTCGAGCCGGTCTCGGTGCCGGAGGCGCCGCCACCAGCTCACCGCGCGCCTCCGCCCGCGGTCCCGAGAATCAGGCCGACGGCCTCGGCGAGCCGGGCCCAGCTCTCGGTCTGCTCCTGCAACCGGGCGCGGCCCTTTGGCGTCAGCCGGTAGAACCTGGCATCGCGGCCCGTGTCGGACGGCTTCCACTCCGCCACGAGGAGCTTGCGGTTTTCCAGGCGGTGGAGGGCCGGATAGAGCGACCCCTGCGGCACCTGAAGCACGTCGCGCGAGATCTGCTTGATCCGCTGTGCGATGCCATAGCCGTGAATCGGACCGTTGGCCGCCACCTGCAGCACCAGCAGGTCCAGCGTGCCCTGCGGCAGTTCGGTCTTGGGTGCGTTCATTGCTTGATGCCTCTATCTTCTACATGTAGCAGATCGATGTGTAGAAGATCAAGGCTCGCGTCCACCGGGTTCCCGGTTGGTCGCCGGGAGCGGCCGATTAGAGACCGACACCCATCGGGGCTCCATCGCACCGTCGCAGCGGTATTGACTGCGCAGCCCCACCGTGCCTACCATCATGCCGTGACAATTACCATCGACCGCGCCGGGCGCATCGTGGTGCCGAAGAGCCTGCGCGAGCGCTTCAACCTGGTCGCAGGGACCGAGCTCGAGATCGAGGCGGGCGGAGACTGCCTGCAGCTCCGCAGGGTGGACGCGGAGCCCGTCCTGGTCAGAAAGAAGGGGATTCTGGTGCATCGCGGCGGCGGTCGCACGGACCTGGACGTCGCGGCGTTCATCCGGGCGGAGCGTGAATCGAGGAGCCGCCGGATCCTCCCCGAGGATCCGGAGTAGTGCGCGTTCTCTTCGATACGTCGGTCCTGGTGCCGGCGGTCGCCGAACAACTCCCCAACCACGAGGCGGCGCTCGACGCGCTCCTGGGCTACACGGACGGCGAGCACTCGGGATACTGCTCGACACATGCGCTGGCAGAGTGCTACGCCACGCTGACGGCGCTGCCGCTGCGGCGACGCATTCTCCCGGCCGAGGCCCGGCAACTCGTCGAGGAGAGCCTCCTGGGACGGCTGATCGCGGTGCCGCTGAACCACGACGACTACGTCCATGCGATTCGCCGTGTCAGCCGCGGCGGATTCGCGAGCGGCGTCGTCTACGACGCGTTGCACGTCCGTTGCGCGGAGAGGATTCCCGTGGACCGCATCCTGACTTCCAACGTGTCGGACTTCGAGCGGCTTCGGCCGGCGGGCATCATGGTCGTGACCCCGTAGCCGTCACGCCGGGGATCGTCTATCCTGACGAGCGGTCGCGGCGGTCTGCGCAAGGCTGTTGGCCGGCCTCCGGCGGGCGACCATCCGAGGATGAACCTGATGATCGCCACGGCGGCGGTCGCCGACCAGACCTCGCCGGCTAGCAACCGAAGTCACTTCGACAGGGTGCCCGGCGTCGACGTCGTTTCGGACTGAACGTGGAGCAGCAGATGACTGACCGCCGCTTGCCGGCCCGGATGACCACCGTGATCGCGTGCGCGTTCGCCTGCCTCGCCGCCATCGGCCTCGACGCCGAGGACTGGCCCCAGTGGCGGGGCGCCGACCGGGACGCGGTGTGGCGCGACACCGGCATCGTCGAGCGCTTCGACGACGACGGGCTGATCGTGAAGTGGCGCACGCCGGTGCGCGCCGGCTTCGCGGGGCCGGCCGTCGCCGACGGACGCGTCTTCGTCCTCGACTACCAGGAGACGCCGGGCACCCGCACCATGGACGGCCGCGAGCGGCTCCTGGCCCTCGACGAGGAGACCGGGGCGGTCCTCTGGACGCGGGAATGGCCGGCCACCTACCGTAACATCGTGCCGGTGTTCGCCACCGGGCCCCGGGCCACGCCGACCGTCGACGGCGACCGCGTCCACGTCCTGGGCGCCGCCGGCATGCTGTCGTGCTTCGACACCGCCACCGGCGATCTGCTCTGGCAGATAGACACCGTGGCCGACTACGGCGTCACCGTGCCGGTCTACGGCGTGGCGCACTCGCCCCTCGTGGAGGGCGATCTCCTCATCACGCTGCTCGGCGGCGAGCCCGACGCCATGGTGGTGGCGTTCGACAAGACGACCGGCGCCGAGGTCTGGCGCGCGATCGACACGGTTTCGGAGGCAGGCTACTCCTCGCCCATCGTGACCACCGCCGGGGGCGTGCGGCAGTTGATCGTCTGGCACCCGGCCGCGGTCACGTCGCTCGACCCGGCGACCGGCGCCACCTGGTGGCAGCACGACTTTCGGATCGCGAGCGGCCTGACCATCGGCACGCCGGTCCGCAGCGGGCGCTACCTGCTCATCTCGCAGGTGGAGAACGGGGGCCTGATGCTGGCCCTCAACCCCGACCGTCCGGCCGCCCGCGTGGTCTGGACGGGGGCGAACCCCAACCGCACCGACCGCCCGGCGCAGAACTCCATGACGTCGACGCCGATCGTGGTCGGCGATGCGATCTACGGGCTCAACAGCTACGGCGAGCTGCGCGGCGTGGACGCGGCGACGGGCGAGCGGCTGTGGTCGAGCGACGGGCTCGTGCCCGAGATCCGCTGGGCGAGCTCGCACCTCGTGCGGCACCGGGACCGGTGGTTCATCTCCGTCGAGACCGGCGACCTCGTCATCGCGCGCTTCTCGCCGGCCGGCTACGAGGAGGTCGACCGGACGCACCTGCTGACGCCCACCACCCGTACCCGCGGCGGCGGCTCCGGCCGCTGGCGAGGCGTCGATCGCGCCGTGCTGTGGGCGCACCCGGCCTACGCGAACCGCCACGTGTTCGCGCGCAACGACGCCGAGGTGGTGCGCGTGTCGCTCGCCGCCGCCGACTACGAGTGAGCCGGAACCCGTCGTTTCCGGATTCGCCAGGGAGCCGTCGATGTCCGATCAACGTGCACGCAGCCGGATGAGGGCTGCGATTGGCTGTACTCTCGTCTGCCTGGCCGGGGTCTCGCTGGCCGCCGAGGACTGGCCCCAGTGGCGGGGCGTCGACCGCGACGGGGTGTGGCGCGACACCGGCATCGTCGAGCGGTTCGCCGACGACGGGCTCGTCGTGAAGTGGCGCACGCCGATTCGCGGCGGCTTCGCGGGGCCGGCGGTGGCCGGCGGCCGGGTCTTCGTCCTCGACTACCAGGAGACGCCGGGCAGCCGCACCATGGACGGCCACGAGCGGCTGCTGGTGCTCGACGAGGAGACCGGCGAGGTCCTCTGGACGCGGGAGTGGCCGGCCGCCTACCGCAACATCCACTTCAAGTTCGCGATCGGTCCGCGCGCGACGCCCACGGTCGATGGTGACCGCGTCTACATCCTCGGGGCGGCGGGGACGCTGTCGTGCTTCGAGATAGGGACCGGCGACCTCGTCTGGCGGGTCGAGACGGCCCTCGACTACGGCGTGACGGTCCCCGTGTTCGGGGTCTCGCAGTCGCCGCTGGTGGAGGGCGACCACCTCATCGCCCTGCTCGGCGGCGAGCCCGACGCGATGGTGGTGGCGTTCGACAAGGCGACCGGGGAAGAGGCGTGGCGGGCCATCGAGACGACCTCCGAGCCGGGCTACTCGTCGCCGATCGTGATCACCGCGGGCGGCGTGCGCCAGCTCATCGTCTGGCACGCGGCGGCGGTGACGTCGCTCGACCCCGCGACCGGCGACGTCTGGTGGCAGCACGACTTCGTGGTGCCGAGTGGGCTGACGATCGGGACGCCGGTGCGGAGCGGGCGCTACCTGCTCGTCACCCAGGTGGAGAACGGCGGGTTGATGATGGCCCTCAACTCGGACCGGCCGGACGCGCGGCCCCTGTGGACCGGCGAGAACCCCAACCGCACCGACCGGCCGCCGCAGGGGGCGACGCTGTCGACGCCGGTGGTCGCGGGCGACGCGCTGTACGGCCTGAGCAGCTACGGCGAGTTCCGCGCCCTCGACGCCGCGACGGGCGAGCGGCTCTGGTCGACCGACCGGCTGACCCCGCACGAGCGCTGGGCCAACTCGTACCTCGTGCAGAACGGCGACCACTGGTTCGTCGTCAACGAGTCCGGCGAGCTCGTCCTCGCCCGCTTCACGCCGGCCGGCTACGAGGAGATCGACCGCACGCACCTGCTGACCCCGACCACCCGCACCCGCGGCGGCGCCTCCGGCCGCTGGGACGACCGCGCGGTCCTGTGGTCGCACCCCGCGTTCGCCAACCGGCACGTGGTGGCGCGGAACGACGCCGAGGTGGTGCGGCTGTCGCTCGCGGCCGAGGACTACGAGTAGACGAAACCGCGCGGCCGGCGGGTCGGCAGGTCGTGCGCGACCGCGATCTCTCCGGTCACACCAGCCGTTTGACGGTCGCCGAGTACACGTGCACGATAAGCGCATGGCCGTCAAGACCATCACCATCGACCTGGACGCGTACGAGGTGCTTCGGCGACACAAGCGTAGCGGTCAGTCGTTCTCGCAGGTGATCAAGGAACGCTTCAACGCGCCGAAGACCGGGAGGGACCTGCGGGCGGCCCTCGATCGGTTCGCGCTGAGCCCTGACACGCTCGACGCGATAGAGGACGTCGTGCGGCGTCGAGCCGAGAACCCGGCTGGCTCTGCCGAGTTGTGATCCACTGCGACACGTCCTTTCTCGTCGATCTGCTGCGCGAGTCGGCCCGATCTCACCCGGGCCCGGCCCACGGCCTGCTCGATGCGCTTCACGGGCGCGAGATCGTGCTGTCGGTGTTCGCGGCCTGCGAGCTGTACGCTGGCGTCGAGCGATCGGCGAATCCGCTTCGGGAGCGAGCCAGGAGTTCGCGCCGTGGAACGGCGCGGACTCCTGGAGGGTTGGTTGGGCGCCAAGCGGAGCCGAAGGCGACGATTGGCGGGCTAGGGTCGAGGGGCTGACGGGCTTTCTGGGGATCGTCTATCCTGACGAGCGGTTCGCATCGGTCTACGCGCGGCTGCTTGCCGGTCTCCAGCGGGGCGGGGAGATCATCGCGACGATGGACCTGATGATCGCCACGGCGGCGGTCGTCGACGAGGCCCCGCTCGTGACGCGCAACCGTAGGCACTTCGACCGGGTGCCCGGCGTCGATGTCGTTTCGTATTGAGCGTGGAGCAGCCCATGTCTGACCGTCGCTTGTCGACCCGGACCACCGCCATCGCGTGCGTCTTCGTCTCCCTTGCGGCGGCCGGCCTCGGCGCCGAAGACTGGCCGCAGTGGCGGGGCGTCGACCGCGACGCGGTGTGGCGCGACAACGGACTCGTCGAGCGGTTCCCCGACGGCGGCCTCGCCGTGAAGTGGCGGGTCCCCGTGCGCGGCGGCTTCGCGGGGCCGGCGGTGGCCGGCGGCCGTGTCTTCGTCCTCGACTACGCGGAGACCCCGGGAAGCCGCACCATGGACGGCCACGAGCGGCTCGTGGTCCTCGACGAGGAGACCGGGGAGTTGCTGTGGACGCGGGAGTGGCCCGCCACCTACCGCAACATCCACTTCAAGTTCGCGACCGGTCCCCGGGCCACGCCCACCGTCGACGGTGACCGCGTCTACATTCTCGGGGCGGCGGGCATGCTGTCGTGCTTCGACGCCGCGACCGGCGACCTCGTCTGGCGCATCGACACCCCGGCCGAGTACGGGGTCACCGTGCCCGTCTACGGCGTGTCGCAGTCGCCGCTCGTCGAGGGCGAACTGCTGATCGTGGTGCTCGGGGGCGACCCCGACGCGAAGATCGCCGCCTTCGACAAGGCTACCGGCGAGGAGGTGTGGCGGGCCCTGGAGAACGACTCCGAGACCGGCTACTCGTCGCCCATCGTCATCGACGCGGGCGGCGCGCGGCAGCTCGTCGTCTGGCACGCGACCGCGATAACCTCGCTGGACCCCGCGACCGGTGAAATCTACTGGGAGCAGCCTTTCGCCATCGGTGGCGGACTGTCGATCACGACGCCGGTGCGCAGCGGGCGCTACCTCGTGGTCAGCCAGTTCTTCAACGGGGCGATGATGCTCGCCCTCAACTCGGATCGGCCCGCCGCGCGGGTGCTGTGGCGGGGGCGCAACCGCGGGGAGCTGCCCGAGCAGACCGACACGCTGCACGCCATCATCTCGACCCCCATCGTGGTGGGCGACCACCTCTACGGCGTGGGGAGCTACGGCGAGCTGCGGGGCATCGACGCCACCAGCGGCGAGCGGCTGTGGCAGAGCGACCGCATGAACGCCCAGGACCGCTGGGCCACCGCCTATTTCGTGCGCAACGGCGACCGCTATTTCGTGACCAACGACTCGGGCGACCTGATCATCGCGTGGTTCACGCCCGAGGGTTACCAGGAGATCGACCGCACGCAGTTGCTCGAGCCGACGACCCGTACCCAGGGCGGGGCCAGCGGCCGGTGGGGGGACCGCGCCGTGCTCTGGGCGCACCCCGCGTTCGCGAACCGGCACGTCGTCGCGCGCAACGACGCCGAGGTGGTGCGGTTGTCGCTCGACGCGGCCGACTACGATTAGAACCGGCGGACAGACGCGTGGCCGAGCATGTAGCCGCCGAGGGGTTCGGGCCCTCCCCGGCTGCGTATGGTGACCTCGCGGGAGTCGCTCTTCGGCCGTCCGGTGCGGCGCCCGCAGGGGGACGCCGCGGGCGCGCCGGAGAGTCCGCGGCCGACGCGTAGAAAGCCTCGACGGCGCGCCCGGGTCGCCGTCGGCATCGCGCCTGCTGCTGCAGCCCGACGGGAGCCGAAGTTCCCGGCGGCGCCGGGACTTCGAAGAGGAACCCATGCTGGATGCGCTGACCCGGGATGTCCGCTACGGCCTGCGCTCGCTGCTCGGGTCGCCGGGGTACGCCCTGACGGTGGTGCTGACCCTCGGCCTGGGCATCGGCGCCAACACCGCCATCTTCAGCCTCGTCGACGGGGTCCTGCTGCGGCC
Organism: Vicinamibacterales bacterium; assembly: GCA_965207615.1. Taxonomy (GTDB): domain Bacteria; phylum Acidobacteriota; class Vicinamibacteria; order Vicinamibacterales; family UBA8438; genus JAJEEA01. The sequence goes on along the minus strand of CBDBMZ010000003.1, from coordinate 1,916,269 downwards.
GCTGCCGTACGCCGACGGGCACGAGCTGGTGCTCGCCCGGCAGCAGGCGCAGCGGGCCGGCTCGGCAAACATCCCCTTCTCGGTCAAGGAGATCGGCGACTACCGGGAGCAGCTCGCGACCCTCGACGGCTTCGTCGAGTACCACGGCATGTCGTTCACGCTGCTGAACCGGGGCGAGCCGGACCGGGTGCTGACCGGGGTGGTGTCGGCGAACTTCTTCGACGTGCTCGGCGTGCGGCCCCTGCACGGCCGGACGTTCCGCGACGCCGACGACGACCTCGGGGCCGAGGCCGTCCTCGTCCTCAGCTACCCCTACTGGCAGCAGCGCTTCGGCGCCGACCCGGCCATCGTCGGCCAGGTCTTCGAGATGAACGACCGGCCCCACACGGTGGTCGGGGTGCTGCCGCCGGTCCCGCAGTACCCGCGCGAGAACGACGTCTACATGCCGACGTCGGCCTGCCCCTTCCGCGCCCGCGCCGAGGCCCGGATGGAGGAGGACCGCACCGCGTTCCGCGGCATGACCGCCTTCGGCCGGCTCGCGCCGGGCGTCGGCGTCGACCGCTTCGGGGCCGAGCTGGCCACGGTGGCGGGCCGGTTGCAGCGCGCGCATCCCGACACCTATCCGGACGACTCCGGCTATACGGCGACCCCGCTGCCGCTCGCCGACGAGCTGACGCGGGAGGCCCGCCCCACGCTGCTGGTCCTGTTGGCCACCACCGCGCTCGTGCTGCTCATCGCGTGCGCCAACGTCGCCAACCTCACCATGGCGCGGATGAGCCGCCGGGAGCGCGAGCTCGCCCTCCGGTCGGCCCTCGGGGCGGGCCGCGGCCGCCTGCTGCGGCAGCTCGTCACCGAGTCGAGCCTTCTCGCCCTCGCCGCCGGCGCCTTCGGTCTGCTGGTTGCGTGGCTGAGCCTCGACCTGCTCGTGGCGTTCGCGGCCCTGTTCACGACGCGCACGACGGAGGTGGCGGTCGACGGGCGGGTGCTCGCGTTCACCCTCGGGCTGTCGCTGGCGACCGGGGTCGCGTTCGGCGCCGCCCCCGCCCTGGGGAGACGGCGCGACGTGTCGGCGGCCCTCAAGGACGCCGGCTCGCACGCCACCGACACCCCCACGCGGCACCGTGCGCGGGGGCTGCTGACGGCGTCGCAGGTCGCCGCCGCGTTCGTGCTCCTCATCGCCACCGGGCTCCTGCTGACCAGCTTCTACCGGCTGCAGCAGGTCGACGCGGGGTTCGACGCCGAGCGGGTGCTGACGGCCGAGGTCTTCCCCAACTGGTCGAAGTACACGACCCAGGAGAGCCGCCGCCAGCTCTTCGCCGACGTCCTCGCCCGCCTCGAGGGCCGGTCCGGGCTGACCGCGGCGGCCGTCGCCAACGGCTTCCCGATGGCGAGCGAGGTGGGGCAGCAGCAGCGGTTCGCCATCGAGGGCCGCACCTACGAGGACCCCGACCTGCGGCCCGAGCTGGAGACGCGCGTCGTCAGCCCCGACTACTTCGCGGCCGTCGGCGTCCCCCTGCTCGCCGGCCGCGCCTTCACCCGGCTCGACGACGCGGAGACGACGCCGGTCGCGGTGGTCAGCCGGGCGCTGGCCGAGCGGCACTGGCCCGACGGAGAGACCCCGTTACAGCGGCGCGTCACCCTGGACGACGGCGAGACCTGGGTGACCATCGTCGGCGTCGTCGGCGACGTGCGCGACCACGGGCTCGACCGCGATCCGCCGGACCAGCTCTACCGGCCGTTCCTCCAGGGGGCGGGCTCGCCGACCCGCGTCCTCGTGCGGGCGCAGGGCGACCCCCGGGCCTTGAGCGCCCGGGTGCGGGACGCCGTGCACGCCGTCGACCCCGAGCAGCCGGTCGAGAACTTCCGGACCCTGGCCGAGACCCGCGCCGGCACCACGGCGACGCGGCGGCTCTCGGTGATGCTGCTGAGCCTGTTCGCGGGGCTGGCCTTCGTCATCACCGTCAGCGGCATCGCCGCCGTCATCGCCACCTCCGTCAGCCACCGCACCCGCGAGTTCGGCCTCCGGCTGGCCCTGGGGGCCGAGCGCCGGTCCATCCTGGCCATGGTGCTGCGGCAGGGACTGGTCCTCGTGCTGGCGGGGCTCGCCATCGGCGCCGCCGCCGCGGCGGGGCTGTCGAGGACGCTGTCCAGCTTCCTCTTCGAGACCGAGCCTGCCGACCCCGGCGTCTTCGCGGTCGTGGCCCTCGTGTTCGTCCTGACCGGGCTCGCGGCCTGCTACTTGCCGGCGCGCCGGGCGATGGGGGTCGATCCGCTCGTCGCCCTCCGGGACGAGTAGCGGCGACAACTTGCGTCCTCAGGGTCGAGGTCACCTGCTTCGGCCCGTTGCCGCCGTGCAGTTCGAACCTGGCCCGCCCATCGTCGCCTTCGGCTCCGCTGGGCGCCCAACCAACCCTCCAGGAGTCCGCGCCGTTCCACGGCGCAGACGCCTGCCCCGCCCATCGTCGCCTTCGGCTCCGCTGGGCGCCCAACCAACCCTCCAGGAGCGCTGTTCCACGGCGCAGACTCCTAGTTGGCCGCGTCGGGGCGATGGCGTGATACGCTGGTGCGGCGATGCGAACCACGCTCAACGTCGACGACGACGTGCTGGCCGGCGCGCGGGTTCTGGCGGCGGAACGGGGGGTCTCGGTGGGTGCGGCCCTGTCCGACTTGGCGCGGCGCAGCCTGCGCGCCCGCCGTGTGGCCACCGAACGGCGCATCCCCGGCTTCACGGTCGACCCGGACAGTCCGCCCATCACGCCGGAAATGGTGCGCGCCGCCAATGAAGACTGGTGACACCGCTGCTCGACGTCAACGTCCTGGTGGCGCTCGCCTGGCCCACGCACGTCCATCACCATCGCGCCGTGGCGTGGTTCTCGGACCACGCGCCGGCGGCCTGGGCCACTGCCCCGATCACGCAGGCGGGCTTCGTCCGGGTCTCGTCGAACCGGAAGGTGCTCCCGGACGCCCGATCTCCGGGCGAAGCGGCGGCGGTGTTGCGCGCCATGACCGACCTGACCGGCCACGAGCTGTGGCCGGACGACCTCGACCTGGTCCGCACGGGCGCAGGGACGTTCGATCGCCTGAACGGATATCGGCAAGTGACCGACGCTCACCTACTCGTGTTGGCGACGCGTCACGACGGCCGCCTCGTGACCTTCGACGCCGCCGTCGCTCACCTCGCGGAAGACCGCGCACGGGTGACGGTCCTGCGGCTCTGACGGCGGAGCCCGCCGTAGGGTGGTTCGTCAGAGCGCAGGCGTGGCGCGAGGTTTCGTCGCCGGTTGGAGGGCCCCCGAGGGATTCCGATGCGAGTCATACGGCGACTTCGGCTGCGGGGATTGCAGGCATTCACCCTGGGCGCGCTGGTCATCGCGGGTCTGCCGGCGGTGGACGGCGCGGCCCAGACCGACGGAGACGCGTCGAGCGACTGGCCGTACTTCGGAGGCACCCGCGCCTTCAGGCGTTACTCACCGCTCGACCAGATCGACCGGACCAACGTCGCGGGCCTGCGGGTGGCGTGGCGGCGGCCGGCCGCGGACGCGTCGTTCACCAGCGCGTTTCCCGAGCTGGAGCCGTCCGGATACCTGCGCTCCACCCCCATCCTCGTCGACGGCGTTCTCTACGCGTCGAACGCGGTGGGGCTGGTCGAGGCGTTCGATCCCGGCACGGGCGCGACGCTGTGGCTGCAGCAGCCGCCCCTGCCGACGCTGGAGGGCGTCGCAGGCCGCGGCGCCCACGGCGTGGCGTTCTGGTCCGACGGGGCCGACCGGCGCATCTTCGCGTTCCGCAACCGGTTCCTGTACGCCCTCGATGCCGCCACGGGCGAGCCCATCGCGGGGTTCGGCGATGGTGGCCGCGTCGACCTGACGCCCGCGGGTGCCCGGAGCGCCCACGGCGGGGCGAGCCCCATCGTGGTCGGCGACGTGGTGGTGGCGGCGGGCACGGTGGACGGGGCCGGCGACAGCGGGGTGCGCTGGCGGGACAGCGCCCCGGAGAACGTGCGGGGCTACGACGCGCGGACCGGCGCGTTGCGGTGGACCTTCCACGTGGTGCCGCGGCCGGGCGAGTTCGGCGCCGACACCTGGGGCGCCGGCTCCCTGGAGGCGTCGGGCGACCTCGGTTCGTGGTGCTGCCTCAGCGCCGACCCCGAGCTGGGCTACGTCTACGTGCCGCTGACCGCCCCCACCGCCGCCTACTACGGCGGCCACCGGCCCGGCGACAACCTCTTCTCGAACAGCCTCGTCGCCCTCGACGCGGCCACCGGCGAGCGGGTCTGGCACTTCCAGATGGTGCACCACGACCTGTGGGAGTACGACACGGTCGGGCCCCCGACGCTGGGGGAGATCACGGTGGACGGCCGCCGCGTCCGCGCGGTCATGCAGCCGAGCAAGACCGGGTTCCTCTACGTCTTCGACCGCGCGACGGGCGAGCCGGTCTGGCCCATCGAGGAGCGCCCGGTGCCGGCGTCGACGGTGCCGGGCGAGCGGGCGTCGCCGACCCAGCCGTTCCCGACGCGACCGCCGCCGTTCGCGCACCAGGGCGTGAGCGTGGACGACCTCGTCGACTTCACGTCGGACCTGGAGGAGCGGGCCCGCGAGGTCGCCGGTCGCTTCGTCCTCGGGCCCTTGTTCACGCCGCCGTCGCTCGTCAGCCACGAGCCGGGCGGCACCGACGGCACCCTCGCCCTCCCCGGCTCGTGGGGGTCGGGCAACTGGAACACCGGCGCGTTCGACCCCGACACGGGGCTCTACTACGCGTTCTCCCACGTCGTGCCGCGCGTCTACCGGCTCGCCGACGCCTCGGGCGAGGAGAACGCGGAGATGACGTACTACAGCCCCAACCGCGACGCGCCGTACCTGGACGGCATCCCCCTCGTGAAGCCGCCGTGGGGGCGCATCACCGCCATCGACCTCAACCGCGGCGAGCTCGCGTGGCGGGTCGCCAACGGCCGCGGGCTGCGCGACCATCCCGCCCTGCGCGGGCTCGACCTGCCGCGGCTCGGCATCGCCAGCCGCCCGGTGGCGCTGGTGACCGCGACGCTGCTCTTCATCGGCGAGGGCGGCAACGTCTTCGGCGGCATCCAGGACAACATGTGGGGAACGGGCTTCCGCGCCTACGACAAGGCGACGGGCGCGGTGGTCTGGGAGACGGAGCTGCCGGCGGGGACCACCGGGGGGCCGATGACCTACCTGCACGAGGGGCGTCAGTTCATCGTCGTCCCCGTCGGCGGCCGCGACCGGCCGGCCGAGTGGGTGGCGCTGGCCCTGCCCTGACCGGGGGGCTTGACAGCGGACCGCCGCGGGTGCATTTTGGGCGGCAGGAGGACCCATGACTTCTGTCGGCGCGCGTCCTCGAACATACTTGCGGGCAGGGCTCGTCGGCGCCTGCCTCCTCGCCTTCGTCGGGATCACCGCCGCGCCCGACGCGTCCGCCGAGACGCGCGGCTACGTGATCTCCATGGTCCACACCGCGACCTGGGCGAACGCGGACACCTGCCCGCAGGGCGACAACGGCGGGCTCACCGCGCTCAAGGTGCGGCGCCTCGTCGGCCGGGGCTTCAGCGAAGCGGAAGCCAGGGGTATCCTCGCCGACGGCGTCGACGCGGACGGCAACCGGGTGCCGGTCAACGAGCTCCCGCGCCTGAACGGCCGGGAGGTCAACCCCGGCAACGTGCCGGTTCTCGTCGCCGATCCGCAGATCCGCACCGCGCAGGGCCGCTTCGCCCCCGGCTTCAATCTGAACGGCGTGGTGGAGCCCGACTCGTTCGAGGATCCGGCCAGCGGCGAGCTCGGCGTCGACAACCAGATGTGGCGCGCCCTGGGCTGCTTCCAGGTCTACCAGGTCCGCCGGCCGGTGCGGCCGTACAACGAGGACATCGCCTGGGACACGGCGCTCGACGCGATGCCGGCGTGGCTGATGTCGGTGTCGGGCGCCGACCTCGACCGCGACGGGGACGTCACCGTCACCTTCGACCGGGCCCTGAACGTGGCCATGCGGGACGCGCGCGTCGGCGTGCTGTCGGGCGCCACCTACGTCGTCGACCCCGACCCGCGCTCGCACAGCGTGTTCGCGGGCCGCATCGAGGACGGCGTCCTCACCATCGAGCCCGGCGCCTTCTCCATTCAGGGCGAGTCGCAGTTCTACGCCATCCTGCGGTTCACCGGAACCCGCCTGCGGCTGGTGATGGCCGACGACGGCAGCGCGTCGGGCATCATCGGCGGCTATCAGCCCTGGCGCGACTACTTCCACTACCTGGCGATCCGCGGCGAGGAGAACGCCCAGGTGGACCTGCCGGGGGTGTACTACGCGATGAAGCGCCTGGCTGACGGGGTGCCGGACCCCGAGACGGGGGAGAACACCGCGATCTCCGCCGCCTACTTCCTGGAGGCGGTGCCCGCCTTCCACGCGACCCTGGCGGGCGAGGTCGTGGCCGACGCGGTCGGTCCCGGCCCGGAGCTGAGCGGTCCCGCGGTGCACGAGAACGTGACCCTCGACCCGGAGTGAGGACATGAACGGACGATCTCGCCTGCGTTGGTTCTCGCCCCTGCCGGCCCTGCTGGCGGGGCTGATGCTCGGCGCGGCGGCGCCGCCGGGCGCGGCGGAGGAGCTGACGTTCGTACGGCTCACGCCGGTCCAGTATCAGCGCGCCATCCACGAGATCTTCGGCCCGGGCATCCGCGTCGACGACAGCGCCTCGGTGCTGGGCGTCCGCGACCAGGGCCTGCTCGCCGTCGGGGCCCGGCGGGCGACCCTGACCGCGGCCGAGGTCGAGCGCTACGAGGCCCTCGCGCAGCAGATCGCCGCGCAGGTGACGGACCCGGCGCGCCGGGCCACCCTCATCGGGTGCCGGCCCGCGGCGGACGACGCCCCCGACGACGCGTGCGCCGCGCGGTTCATCGAGCGGGCGGGGCGGTTCCTGTTCCGCCGTCCCCTGACCGGCGGCGAGACCGATCTGTACGTCGCGGTGGCGGGCGCCGCGGCCGAGACCCTCGGCGACTACTACGCGGGGCTGCGCGCGGCGCTGGCGGGGATGCTGGTTGCGCCGGAGTTCCTGTTCCGCGTCGAGCGCAGCGAGCCGGACCCCGCCGACCCGGACCGGTTACGGCTCGACGCGTGGTCGACGGCTTCCCGCCTCAGCTTCTTCCTCTGGGACAGCGCCCCCGACCACCTGCTCCTCGACGCCGCCGAGTCCGGCGAGCTGCTCTCTCCGCAAGGACTCGACCGGCAGGTCGAGCGGTTGCTGGCGTCGCCGCGGGCCGAGCGGGGCGTGCGCGCGTTCTTCTCGGACATGCTCGAGCTCGACCGCTTCGCGACGCTGTCCATCGACTCGAGCCTCTTCCCCCGCTTCACGAAGAACGTCGAGGACGACGCGCGCGAGCAGACCCTGCGGACCGTCGCCGACCACCTGCTGAACCGGAACCGCGACTACCGCGACCTGTTCGTCACCCGCGACACGTTCCTGACCCCGCCGCTCGCCGCGATCTACGGGGTCCCGCTGCCCCGTTCGCAGGAGTTGGGCGGGGCGGTGCCGTGGGTGCCGTACCGGTTCCCCGAGGGGAACAGCCACGTGGGGCTGCTGGGACAGGTGAGCTTCCTCGCCCTGCACTCGCATCCCGGGCGGTCGTCGCCCACGCTGCGCGGACAGGCGGTCCAGCAGATATTCCTGTGCCGGACGGTGCCGCCGCCGCCCCCGGACGTCGACTTCAGCCTGCTGCAGGACACCTACAACCCCGACTACCGGACCACGCGCGACCGCCTCGCCGAGCACCGGCGCAACCCCGCGTGCGCGAGCTGCCACAACCTGACGGACCCCATCGGGCTGACCCTCGAGGTGTTCGACGCGGCCGGCGGGTATCGGACGATGGAGAACGGTGCGCCCATCGACGCCAGCGGCGAGCTGAACGGCCGGACCTACGCGGGGCCGGCGGGGCTGGCGGAGGCGCTGAGGGACGACCCGCGGGCGGCGTCGTGCTTCATCGAGCGGGCCTTCTCGTACGGTGCGGCGCGCCCGCCGACGGACGTCGAGCGCGCGTGGCTCGGCGACGTCGAGGCGGAGCTTGTCGAGCGCGGCGTGAAGTGGCGCGACCTCATGCGCCGCATCGCGCGGCACCCGGACTTCTACACGGTCGCGCCCGGCGCGTCCTGACGGGCGGTCCTGCTGCCCGAGGTTGTCGAGAAACGACAAGGAAAGCGACATGACTGCAACACGCGAGATCGGCCGCCGCACCGTGCTGCGGGGCATGCTCAGGGGCGGCGCCGCGGTCACCGTCGGGCTGCCGGTGCTCGAGTCGTTCCTGAACGCCAACGGGACGGCGTGGGCGGCCACCGGCGCGCCGCTGCCGCCCTGCTTCGGCACGTGGTTCTGGGGGCTCGGGCTGATCCCCAACCACTGGGAGCCCGCCATCGCCGGCCCCGACTACGAGCTGCCCGAGCACCTCGCGGGGCTGAAGCCCATCCGGTCGAAGATGAACCTGTTCAGCGGGATGCAGGTGTTCCTGGACGGCAAGGTCAACCAGAACCACTACTCGGGGGCCCAGGGCCAAGCCACCGGCATGGTGTCGCGCAACGGCGGCGACTACTCGACGAGCATCGACACCCTCGTCGGCGACCACATCGGCCGGGGCACCCGGTTCCGCTCGCTCGAGGTGACCTGCGACGGCGACGCCAGCGCGAGCTGGAGCGCGCGGGGGTCGAGCGGCCTGAACCCGTCCGAGACGTCGCCCCTCGCGCTGTACGCGCGCATCTTCGGCGACGGCTTCCGCGACCCCAACCTCGCCGACTTCGAGCCCGACCCCGCGGTGATGGTCCGCCACAGCGTGCTCTCGGCCGTGTCCGAGCAGCGCCGGAAGCTGATGTCGTCGGTGTCCTCGTCGGACCGCGCGCGCCTCGACGAGTACTTCTCGTCGGTGCGCGACCTGGAGCAGAAGCTCGCGTTCGAGCTCGACCGGCCGGCGCCGCTCCCCGCGTGCACCGTTCCCGAAGCCGGGACGGAGGAGATCGGCGCCCTCGTCGAGCAGGTCGAGCGCACCCACCGGCAGTACGCGCGGCTCCTCGCCCACGCGATGGCGTGCGGCCAGACGCGCATCTTCAACCTGACGATGGGGTCGGCCTTCTCCCGGCTGCGCCGGCCCGGCGAGGTGAACGCCTACCACGCCCTGACCCACGAGGAGCCGATCGATCCCGAGCTCGGGTACCAGCCCACCTGCAAGTGGCTGGCCGAGCGGATGATGGACTTCTTCCGCGAGTTCGTCCAGACGCTGGACGGGATCCAGGAGGGCGAGGGCACCCTGCTCGACCGCACCGTGGTCTTCGCGTTCACCGACCACGGCGAGGCGCGCATGCACTCGATGAAGCGCTACCCCATTCTCACCGCCGGCAGCGGCGGGGGCAGGATGAAGACGGGGCTGCACGTCGCGGCGGAGGGCGACGCGGCCACCCGCGTCGGGTTCACCATCCAGCAGGCCCTGGGGCTGGTGAGCGGCCAGTGGGGCACCGAGTCGAACCAGGTGTCGCGGCCGTTCACCGAGGTGCTGGCCTGAGGCCGAGGCGGCGGGCGCGTGGTTGCCGTGGGCTCCGGGGCTGGAGAGTTGCCATGATGCGTTTGCGATGGGGTCGGCCGGCGGTTCGGTGCGCGGCAGTTGCCGGGTTGTCCGCGGCGTTTACGCTGGGCGGGCCGTCCCCGGCCGCGGCGGAGGAGAAGACGGCGCCGGCGACGGTTCCCCCCGGCGTGACCCTGGTCGAGGTGGTGCGGGAGCTGTCGGCGTCGGCCGCCCAGATGCTCTGGACGCGGCTCGGGGATGAGGCGGGCCGCACCCTCCTGTTCGCGGAGGACGGCCGGACCGGCGGCGCGGCTTGCGTAAACGCCTGCGCCGGCGAGTTCCCGCCCCTGCTGGCCCCCGACGGCGCCGAGCCCTTCGCCGACTGGTCGCTGCTGCGCCGCGCGGACGGTCGCCTGCAGTGGGCCTACCAGTTGCGCCCGCTCCACACCTGGTCGCGGGAGGAGGAGCCGGGCGAGGTCGCCACCAACGTCGCCCTCGCCGAGACCGCGAACCTGAAGCTCGCCGAACGGCCGGAGGCGGCGGGCGCGCTGATGCCGCCCCCGGGGTGGCGCGTCACCCGCTTCGAGCCGCACCGGTCCATCGCGGCGCCCGACGGCATCGAGCCGAGGCTGGTGCTGTCGGCGCAGGCCGTGGTCCTCGCCGACTTCGCCGGGTTCACGCTCTACGCGTTCGACGGCGACGCCGCGAACGACGGCCAGGGCTGCTCCGACAGCGGATGCGACTTGGACTGGCTGCCGGTTGCGGCGCCCGCCCTCGCCCTCGACGTGGGCGATTTCTCGGTGGTGGGCCGCGCGGACGGGTCCCGGCAGTGGGCTCACCGGGGGCGGCCCCTCTATCGCTACCGCGGCGACCTGCTGCCCGGCGACGCGCACGGCCGCGACGCCGACGCGCGCTGGCGCCTGGCGGTGCTGACCGAGAGCTTCCGGCCGCCGCGGGTGGGCGTGACCGCCCTCGAGGGCTACGGCGACGCTCTGTCGCTCGGGGGCATGACCCTGTACTCGGGCTCCGCGTTCCAGAAGTACTGGGGCGGGCGCAACCTGCGCGACAGCTTCAAGAACTCGTGGCACCGGGGCAAGCGCCTCGGCGGTGACGCGTGCGCCGACGAGGACTGCCTCGCGCTCTGGCGTCCGTTCCCGGCGCCCGCCGACGCCCGGCCGACGGGCTTCTGGGAGGTCGTCGCGCGCGGGGACGGCACCCGCCAGTGGGCCTACAAGGGGTACGCGCTCTACACCTACGCCGACGACGAGGCGCCCGGCCAGAACCGGGGACAGGCCACCTACAGCTTCGCGAGGCCGGACGGCAGCCCCGGCGACATCGAGCGCGCCGTCTGGCTGGCCGAGCTCGGCGACACCTACGGCGGGGCGGGCGTGTACTGGAACGTCGCCAAGCCGTGAGCGCCTGATTCGCCGCCGCCGTCATACGTGGTTCAGCAGGGCCAGCTCCTTCGGGTGGGGGTGCAGGTAGGTCTGTTCCTGCAGGTACTGCACTTCCAGCCGCCGCGCGTGGTGCCGCACCAAGGTCAGGGGCACGATGCGCGGCACGAGGCCGAGGCGGTAGTCCTCGAGCAACTCCAGCAGCTCGTCGCGCGAGGCGGTGTCGATTTGCCGCTTGAAGTGCCCGACGGCGTGCATGAGCGCGTTGGTGTGGCGTGCCCGGGTCGCCCGAATTCGCATCGCGGACATGAACTCGTCCTCGTAGCGGCGGGCCAACTCGGCCCGCGGGACGTCGCTCGCCTCCGCCACCAGCCGCCCCAGCTCACGGTAGCGGACCGGCGAGTGGGCCATCAGGGCCAGCTTCTGCGCGGTGTGCCAGCGCACGAGGCCGCCGACGGTCCAGCGCGACGAGAGGAGGGCCCGCAGCCGCCGATAGGCGAACACCCGCTCGACGAAGTTCTCGCGCAGGGTCGGGTCCCGCAGCCGGCCTTCCTCTTCCACCGGGAGGTTCGGGTACTGCCGCAGCAGCTCGGCCGCGAAGATGCCGCGGCCGTTCCGCTCCGCCGCCCGCCCGTCGTCGTCGGCCCAGACCTTCACACGCTCCATTCCGCAGCTCGGCGAGTCCTTCTTGAGGACGTAGCCGCTCAGGTCCGCCTTCGCGAGGTCGCGCACCCGGCTCCGGGCGAAACGCCGCATCCGCCCCGTCAAGAGGACGCCGCTGCGGCCGACGAGCCGGACGCCGTCGGTCCGGTCGGGGTCGCGCACGAGGCGTATCGGTTCGCGCGGCGTCCCCAGGCCCAGCTCCGCCTCCGGGCAGACCGGCACCCACTCGACCAGCCGGCCGAGCGTTTCGACCAGGTAGGGATCGCGCTTGTGCCCGCCGTCGTAGCGAACCGCCTCGCCGAGGAGGCAGCTCGAGATGCCGAGCCGGATCGGCGGCGTGCCGTCCGCCGGCGTAGCGCAAGGCCGTGGCTGCGACCGCGACGAGGCCCGTCCGTGTCCGCTGTCTGGCATTGGCCCTGCCGATAGCGTAGCAGCAAGCGGATCGAGCCGGTTCAGGCGACCCGCGGCGGCGCAGGGGGCCAGGACGGGGACGACCCCCATCCGGGTCTTCGACCGGGGATGTCTGGCGGGTTCGATGGTGTCGCCGCGGGGCTCTGGCCGCGGCTACGAAGAGAGCGCCTCGAGAAAGTGGACCTCGCCGTCGAGCGCGCCCGCCTCGACGCCCACCGCCGCCGCTTCCGGCGACGCCATGTATGCCTCGGCCCGCCCCCGGTCCTCGACGTCCAGCAGGAAGAAGACCTGGTCGGGCGCGTCGACCGAGCGCCACACCTGGAGGACGGTCAGGCCCGCCGCGGCCCCCGCCGCCGCCTGGGCGTCGAAGACACGCTTCCACCGGCCAGCGTCCTTCACGCGATTGCGAACGAGCAACACCATCGTCCTTGCTCCTGTCGTGAGGGCCGCGCGAGCTCGGCGGAGCCGGGTTTGCGAACCGGGGCGCCGCGCGGCGGGTGCATCGCACGTCATTCGCCGGGCGTCGGTGCCGGCATCTCGAACGCGTGTCCTGGCTGCCGCACCGTGAGCACGGGGCAGGGGGCCTTGCGCACCACCTTCTCGGCGACGCTGCCGAGGAGCAGATGGCGGACCGGGCCGCGCCCGTGCGTGCCCATCACGATCAGGTCGATCGCGTTGTCGGTGGCGTAGCGGACGATCTCCACGAAAGCGTGGCCGACGCGGAGCGCCCGCACCGTCTCGACGCCGCCCAGGGAGACCTGCTCGAGATGCCGCTCGGCGTCGGCCTGCCACTTCTCGAGCAGGTCCGAGACGATGGGCGCCGCCGCCCCCACCGCCCAGTCCTGCGGCGTCGGGTCGGGCACGACGTACAGCACGTGCACCTCGGCCCCGAACCGTTCGGCCATCTCGCGGGCGTAGCCGAGGGCGTGCGCGGCGGTGTCGCTGAAATCGGTCGGCAGCAGGATTCGCTTCAAGGTCACCAATCCAGCTTACGATATGGCCATGAGGGTCGCCAATGTCGCCGAGTTCAGGATGCACCTGAGCCAGTACCTCGCGGCCGCGGCGAACGGCGAGGAGGTGGGGTCAGAAAACGGAACGCGCCGCTTGCGCGCGTCGTCCCGGTGCGCCCGCGCAATCGCAATCGAACCGTGCTCGGGTCCGGACGGGGCTCGGTCGTCATCAAGGGAAGCTTGGTCGAGCCGCTGATCCCGACCTGCCGGCGGGAGCAGATGCCGGGAGAGAAACGGTCGTGACGGTGGCGGTCGACTGACCGCCCATTCCGGGCACCCGGCGCGTGCGGGTCAGGAACAGCAGGTGACGGGTGCGCCGTCGGTCCCGGCGCCGGTGGGCCGGTTGGCGGAGACCGACTTGTCGAGCTGGCCGGCGTCGCCCGACTTGACGTACCACTCCCAGCGCGCGCCGTCGGGGTCGGCGAGCCAGGTCTCCGTCTTCTCGGCGTAGCAGCAGACGGTCTCCTCGACGCCGGTCGTCTCGAGCCCGGCCCCCCGCAGGCGCCGCTCGGCCGACGCGACCTCCTCGGCCGTCTCGACCTCGACGCCCAGGTGATTGAGCGTCGCTCCCTCCGGTCCCTCGAAGAGGACCAGCTTCAGCGGTGGGTCGGCGATCGCGAAGTTGGCATAGCCGGGCTTCACCTTGGCGGGGGCGGTGTCGAACAGGCGGGAATAGAACCCGATTGCCTTCTCGAGGTCGGTCACGTTGATCGCAAGCTGTAATCGGGACATCGGTGCTCCTTGGGCGGGGTCCTGCTGCGCGAGGTCGCCTGGCCGGCCGGCGCGGGTTCGCCGAGCCGGGGAATCGGGGTGAAGCCCCACGGTACGCCGACATTGCCGTGGGGACCATCGCCACGGCCCCAAGGGACGGTGACGGGGATTACCTTGCCACATGGCCAAGCCCGGAAGACAGCGGAACACGGGCTGGGCCGGGGCGGCAATCGGCAAGTGTACATCGATCACTGTCCTATGGCCGGCGGGCGGCCTCGTTCCCCGCGATGATGGCGTCGCGCAACTGGGCGGAGATGTCGGCGACGTGGCCCGGCGAGTGGGGCAGCAGGATGGTGTCGGCCTTCGACGACTGGCCGACGTCCTTGAGCGCACGGCCCCTTCCGCCCGGGCTCTTCCGGGGCCGCGCCGTCCTGCGGCGGGCGCCGCGCCGGTTACCGGGAAGCTGCCGGCGGCAGGTCGGCCGGCCGCCAGCGCGGCGGCGGGATGAACCCCTGCCGGCCCGCCGGGAACGGCGGCACGTGGACCTCCGGCTGCAGCGCGCGGAACGCCCGCGCCTTGTCGAGCAGCCGCGCCACCGCCTCGGGGTGGCCGTCGGCCACGTTCGCCGTCTCGTGGGGGTCGGCGACGATGTCGAACAGCTCGACCCGGGACGTCGCGGCGGCGGCGGGCGCGGTCAGGGCGGGCCCGATGACGACGAGCTTCCACCGCGGCTCGGTGACGCTGACCTGCTCGACGGCGGGGTCGAGCTGCGCGATGAACGAGTAGAGGTCGCGGTCGAGCCGCAGCCGGTCGCCCCGGAGCACGGGACCGACGTCGAGGCCGTCCAGAGGGCGATCCTCGGGTGGGTCCAACCCCGCCATCGCCAGCAGCGTCGGAAGCACGTCGATGTAGGCGACGGGCGCGGTGACCTCGCGTCCGCCCGCGATGCCGCCGGCCGGCCAGCGGGCGGCGGCCGCAACCCGCGTGCCGCCCTCGAACACCGTCCCCTTCGACCCCCGGAACGGGCGGTTGTCGCCCACGCCAACCACGCCGCCGTTGTCCGAGAAGAACAGTACGAACGTCTCGTCGGAGATGCCGTGGTGGTCGAGGCGGTCGAGAATGCGGCCGACGCCGGCGTCCAGCGCCCGGTTCATGGCCGCGGTGATGCGACGGTTCCGGGTCCGGCGCTCGGCCGGCGGCTCGCGCGCGGCCGCCGTCGCCACCCGCCAGTCGCGCGGCAGCTCGATGCCGGGGAGGTCGCCGAAGAGGGCGAGGTCCGGCCCCTTGGCCTGGAACGGCGAGTGCACCGCCCCGAACGGGACGTACAGGAGGAACGGCTCGGGCTCGGCGGCGTGCTCGTCGATGAACCGCACCGCGTGCTCCGCGATGAGGTCGGTGGCGTAGCCCGGCTCGTCGACCGACTCGTAGCCGTGCTGCCAGTCGCGCTCGCCCTCGCGCTCGTGCGTGAAGTAGTCGATGGCGCCGTTGTAGTGGCCCACGAACCGGGTGAAGCCGCGGCGCAGGGGGTGGTAGCGCATCGACGTGTGCCCCAGGTGCCACTTGCCGAAGACGGCGCGGTGCCGGTAGCCGGCCTCGGCCAGCAGCTCGGGCAGGGTCGTCTCCGCGAGGTCCATTCCGAAGTCGCGCCACGGGGGAATGACCGCCCGCATCAGGCCGAAGCGGATGGGGTAGCGCCCCGTCATCAGGCCCGCCCGGGTGGGCGAGCAGACCGGGGCCGCGTAGAACCGGCCGATGGACACGCCTTCGTGCGCGAGCCGGTCGATGTTCGGGGTGGCGAGGTTCCCGCCGTTGAAGCCGACATCGCGCCGGCCGAGGTCGTCGGCGACGATGATGACGACGTTCGGCTTGGCGGCGGCCGCCGGCGGCTGCTCCGCGGCCGCAGAGAGCGTCTGCAGCGCGATCGACGCGGCCGCCGCCGTCGTCAGGGCGTTCCGGAACGGCTTGGTCATCTTGGGTCCGATCTGCGCGTGTCCCCCGACGGAGCCATCCGGGGCCCGCGCCCGCCTCGTGCGCCCGCGCGGTGCTGCGTGCCGCCGACGAGTTGCGCTCCGGCGTCAGTTTACTGCTTCATTGCGTCCGGGCTCGCGTCGCGAGGTCCGCCAGAGCACGTGCGGCGGAGCGCCATTGCCCCCCGGGCGACGTTCTCCGGGCCACCGGCCTCGGCCGGATTGCGTCTCGGCGGGTGCGGGTGTAACCTGCGACTACAAGCGCGGCTTCTCGAGACGGCAGGAGGTCAGGCATGAGAATGCTGTCTGTCGGCGTCGCGGCTCTCGGCGTGCTGCTGGCGGGGGCGGTGGTGTCGGCGCACCACTCGTTCTCGGCCGAGTTCGACATCGACCAGCCGGTCACCCTCCAGGGCACGCTGACGGAGCTCGAGTGGGTGAACCCGCACGGGTGGATCCACATGGATGTCGCCAGCCCCGACGGGGAGGTGGTGAACTGGGCGGTGGAGATGGGCAATCCGACCGCGCTCCTGCGGCGCGGCCTGCGGCGGAGCGACTTCCCGCCGGGGATGGAGATCGTGGTCGAGGGCTACAAGGCCAAGGACGCGACCCCGACCGCCAACGGCATCACCATCACCTTCCCCGACGGCCGCAACGTGTTCGCGGGCTCGTCGGGCACCGGCGCGCCGGAGCCGCGTCGCTAGGTGGAGCCGAGACCTCGACCAACCGTGGCGGAGCTGCTGATGACTACTTTCGGCCGTTGGGGGCGAGGCTGCGTCGAATCGGTTCTGGCGCTGAGCCTGCTCGTCGTCGCGGCGGGCGCCGGCCACGCCCAGCCCGCGGAATCCGGGCAGGAGACCTGGGCCCCGCCCCGGACCAGCGACGGCCAGCCCGACCTGCAGGGCATCTGGCAGGCGCTGAACACCGCCGCCTGGGACCTCGAGGACCACCCCGGCAGCCGTGGCATCCCGGCCGGTCAGGGCGTCGTGGTCGGCGGCGAGATTCCCTACCAGCCGTGGGCCCTGGAGCAGAGGCAGCGGAACTTCGAGAACCGGGCGACGGCCGATCCGGAGACCCGGTGCGCGATGCCGGGGGTGCCTCGCATCACCTACATGCCGTACCCGTTCCAGATCCTGCAGTTCTCCAACCGCGTGCTCATCCTCTACGAGTACGTCCACGCGAGCCGGACGGTGTACATGGACGGGACCCCGCACCCTGAGGGGCACATCGACTTCTGGATGGGCGACTCGCGCGGCCGCTGGGAGGGGGACACCCTGGTCGTCGACGTGATCCACTTCAACGACGAGACGTGGTTCGACCGGGCCGGCAACTTCCACAGCACGGCCCTGCACGTGGTGGAGCGCTATACGCCGACCGGACCCGACCACCTGCTGTACGAGGCGACGATCGAGGACCCGGAGGTGTTCACGCGGCCCTGGACGATACGCATGCCGCTGTACCGACGGCAGGAGCCCGGCGTTCAGCTTCTCGAGTACGAGTGCTACGCCTACGCGGAGGAGGACCTGGCGGTCGGGGCGCGGCCGGACGAGGCGCGGTGAAGCCCGCCGTCTTCGGTGCGCGGTCGGGAAGCGGGAACGGCGCCGGCTCGGCCCGGCGAGCTGGGCGGGGCTTCCCTGGTGCCCGCCCGACCCCGCGGGAGCCCGCGCCGTTCTGCGCCGCAGGCCCCCCTGGCGGAGAGCACATCCGGTTGCCTGACGGGTTCGAGAACCCGGCGGGACGAACCGCGGCGGCGGGCCGGGAGGAGCGGGGGGAGAGACACCGATGCAGAGGATCAGGAGCAGACGGACGGTGGCGGGGATCCTGGCGACTGCCGGCTTGATCGCGGGCGGCCTGCTGGCGTCTCCCGCGGTCGGGCAGTCGACGTCGGTGGCGGAAGCCGAGACCGCGCCCGGAGCCGGGGCCAACCAGGAGGCGGAGTCGCAGTGGTCGCCGCGGCGCACCGCCGACGGCCGCCCCGACATGCAGGGGTACTGGGACGGGGGGCCGGCCAACGCCTCGCACAGCATCGAGGACGGCTGCTGCGATCCGGTCCATGCGCGCATGCAGAGCCGCGGCCCCGAGCGCCTCGGCCTGCCCTTCCAGGTCATCGTCGACCCCCCGGACGGGCGCATCCCCTACCAGTCGTGGGCGCAGGAGCGGCGCACCGAGATGCTCTACGACATGGAGACGCCGACCGAGCTGGCCCACATCGACCCCGAGGACCGGTGCCTGCTCCTCGGCGCGCCGCGTAGCAACTACCGCGGCGATCTGGAGATCCGCCAGAACGACGGTCACGTGGTCATCCTCTACGAGTGGGCCCACGCCTACCGCATCATCCCGACCGACGGGCGCCCCCACGTCGGCGCCGACATCACGATGTACAACGGCGACTCGCGCGGCCGCTGGGAGGGCGACACGCTGGTCGTCGAGGTGACCAACTTCAACGACGAGCCCTGGCTCGATTCCCACGGCAGCTTCTACAGCGAGAACCTGCGGGTGGTCGAGCGCTATACCCTGCTCGACGACGACACCCTGCGCTACGAGGCGACCCTGGAGGATCCGACCGTCTTCACGAGGCCGTGGACGTTGCGGTTCGACATGGGGCGCATCGGGCGGGACGGCGAGTACGAGTTCTTCGAGGAGGCCTGCTCCGAGGGCGTCACCAACGAGCACCGGCTGGCCGCCGGGCGGCAGGCGGTGGCGCGGGGCGAACGCTACATCCACACCCACGAGGGGCCCTGAGCCGTGTTCCACGCCGCGTTGACCGGATGTCCCGGCTTCCTGCCGGGGCCCCCCGCCGTTTCCATCGTGGTCGAGGACCACTGGAGCGAGGTGGCCGAGGTGGTGCCGCGGGAGCGGTTCTCGCCGGTGCGCATCGCGGCCGGCCTCGAGGTGGGCCCGGTGCCGCCGCCGCGGGCGGTGCGCCGAGAGTACGCGACGCCGCTGCTCGGCACGGCCAGCGTCGTCGTCGACCCGCCGGCCGCGGGTCGGCGGTGAGGCGGCACTTCCGCCCGTCCGGGGTCCGCGGGGCGCTCGTCCCCCACATCGAGAAGGAGTCTGATGCGGAGCCAGTTGCGGGTTCGTCTCGTCGGGGCGCTGCTGACGGCGGCGGCAGGGGTGCCGGGTGCCGCCACCGCCGGCGCCCGGCAGGGCACCGAAGCGGGCGGGTTCACCGAGGCGCAGCTCGCCCTGGGCCGTGCCGTCTACGCGGGGGCGTGCGCGGAGTGCCACGGGGCGGGGCTGGAGGGCGGGTCGCACGGGCCCGCGCTGATCGGCGTCGGCTTCGAGAGCCGGTGGGGCGGGCGGACCGCGGCCGAGTTGTTCGAGTACCTCCGCCAAGAGATGCCCCCGGGGCTCGGCGGCACGCTGAGCGAGGACGCCTATCACGGCCTGGTGGCCCTCGTGATCCAGTCGAACGGACGGGCGGCGGGCGGCGTGCCGCCGACCGCGGGCGAGGCCGAGCCCCGGGCAGATCCGGAGGCGGCGACCGCGGCGGCGCCGGGCCTCGGCGGGGTGGCGGACGCCGATGCCCGGACGACACGCTACGGCCCTCCTCGCACCCTGGCCCCGGCCCCGGTCACCGACGCCCTGCTGCAGCACCCCCCGCCCGCCGACTGGCCGAGCTGGCGCCGGACCCTCGACAACCACGGCTACAGCCCCCTCGCCCGGATCGATCGCGACACCGTCGGTGACCTGCGCCTCGCGTGGGCCGTCGCCATCGAGGACGGGAACAGCCAGACCACCCCCCTGGTCCACGACGGGGTCATGTTCCTCGCCCATCCCGGCAACGTGGTGCAGGCCCTCGACGCGAGCAACGGCGACGTGCTGTGGGAGTACCGCCATCCCTTGCCCGAGGACGCCGCGCGCTGGGGGGCCACCCGCACCCTCGCCCTCTACGGCGACAAGGTGTTCCTGGCCACCTACGACGCGCGGCTGGTGGCCCTCGACGCCGGCACCGGCGACCTCGCGTGGGAGACCGTCAAGGCCGACTACACCCAGGGCTTCATGCACTTCGGTGGCCCCGTGGTCGCGAACGGCGTGGTGGTGAGCGGCATCAACGGCTGCCAGCGCTACAAGGACGAGACCTGCTTCATCACCGGCCACGACCCCGACACCGGGCGCGAGCTGTGGCGCACCTCGACCATCGCCCTCCCCGGCGACCCGAACAGCGGCTCGTGGGGCGACGTGCCGCCGCACCTGCGGGCCGGGGGCGACACCTGGATTCCCGGCAGCTACGACCCCGGCCTCGACCTCTTCTACATCGGCACCGCGCAGGCGAAGCCGTGGGTGGCCGCGAGCCGGGGCATGTCGACCCGGAACGACGCGCTCTACACCAACTCGACCCTCGCCCTGAACCCGCGGAGCGGGCAGGTGGAGTGGTTCTTCCAGCACGTGCCGGGAGAGACGCTGGACATGGACAGCGTCTACGAGCGTGTGCTCGTCGACGTCGACGGCCGCGAGCTCCTCTTCACCATCGGGAAGGACGCCATCCTCTGGAAGCTCGACCGCCGCACCGGCGCGTTCGTCGACCTGCGGGAGACGCTGTTCCAGGACATCTTCGAGTCGATCGACCGCGAGACGGGGCGGGTGACGTACCGGCGGGACATCCGCGACGCCGGCGTCGGCGACACCGTGCGGGCGTGCCCGGGGCTGTACGGCGGGCACAACTGGCAGGCGACGGCCTACGATCCCGAAACCGGCACGCTGGTCATCCCGCTGCACCAGATGTGCATGACGATGACGGGCATGCCGGTGGAGATGGTCGACGGCGGGGGCGGCGAGGCGGGGCTGCCCCAGCTCCTCGAGATGCCCGACACCGGCGGCAACGTCGGCCGGCTCGCGGCCTACGATGTCCGCACGATGGACGAGCGGTGGAGCCGCGAGCAGCGCGCGCCGTTCCTGACGTCGGCCCTGACCACGGCGGGGGGACTGGTATTCGCCGGCGACGCCGACCGCTACTTCCGGGCCCTCGACGTCCGCACCGGCGACGTGCTCTGGGAGACTCGCCTCGGCCACGCCGCCCACGGCTTCCCGATCACCTACGCGGCCGGTGGCCGGCAGTTCCTCGCGGTGCCGACCGGGCTCGGCATCTTCAGGGGGCTGACCGCCACGTTGAACCCGGAGATCCACCAGGCCCGGACCGGCAACGCGCTCTACGTCTTCGCGCTGCCGGAGTGACCGCGTCCGGCTCGAGCATCGCCACGGACAGTGATCGACATGACGTTGCCGACTGCATCCGAACGCCGCCGGTTCCGCGGCCAGGAGTCTGCGCCCTGGAACGGCGCGGGCGCCCGGAGGATTCCCGTGAGCATGCAGGGGGGCGAAGACGAACCACCCCTGCGCGACGGATGTCGCAAGAGGAGAACGGTGGTTCATACGCTCGTAGCGACGTTCGGCCTTTGAGGCTACCCGTGTGGCCTCGACGGCGAATGCCGCCGTGAGCGCGGATAGAGTTCGTGGGTGGTCACGCGCCCGGCGCACGACAACGCAGCTTCCGTCAGCGTTCCCAAGGAGAAATCATGCACGCACGCCGCCTCGTTCCGTCGTTCCTCGTCGTTCTCGGTCTGCTGGCGCCGCTCGGGTTGCCGGCCGCCGTCCACGCCCAGGCCCCGGACGAGTTCGTTCCCGTCACCGACGCCATGCTGCAGGACCCGGATCCGGAAGACTGGCTGATGTGGCGTCGCACCCTCGACACCCTGGGCTACAGCCCCCTCGACCAGATCGACCGCGGCAACGTCGGCGACATCCGCATGGTGTGGACGCGGGCGCTGGGGCCGGGGCTGCAGCAGGGGACCCCGGTGGTCCACGACGGGGTGATGTACATGCCGAACCCGCGCGATGTCATCCAGGCCCTCGACGCGGTAACCGGCGACCTCATCTGGGAGTACCGCCGCGACCGGCCCGACGACCTCGCCGAGTACATGATCGGCAGCCTCACCGACACCAACCGCAACATCGCGATCTGGGGCGAGTTGATCATCGACACGAGCGGCGACGACTACATCTTCGCCCTCGACGCGAAGACCGGCGAGCTGGTGTGGGAGACCGAGGTCCTCGACTACCGGGTGCATCCCGCCAACCAGACCTCGGGCCCCATCGTGGCGGACGGCAAGGTGGTGTCGGGTCGGAGCTGCGCGCCGAAGGGGGGCCCCCACGCCTGCGTCATCGTGGCCCACGACGCGGCGACGGGCGACGAGCTGTGGCGCCGCCGGCTAATCCCCGGCCCCGGCGAGCCCGGCGACGAGAGCTGGGGCGCCGTGCCCTTCGAGGAGCGGAAGCACGTGGGCTCGTGGATGGTCCCGAGCTACGACCCCGAGCTGAACCTCGTCTACGTGGGCACCTCGGTCACCTCGCCGGCGCCCAAGTTCATGATCGGGGGGACCGACCTCAAGCACCTGTACCACAACTCGACCCTCGCGCTGGACGCCGACACCGGCGAGATCGTCTGGTACTAGATGAGATCCAGAAATCTAGCAACAAAAACGGGCCCTTTTGGATATTCGCGATTACCCATATACCACGTTCTGGACCACGCCATGATTCCCGTCCACAGCGGTCCATGACAGTCCAGGGTCCTCCGGGTCCCAGGGTCCCGGCTCCAGGAGTGGTCCCAGGGTCCCAGGGTCTTCAGGTCCCCCGAGGTCCCCTCCCCAGGGTCAGGGTCCCAGGGTCCCCGGGGTCCACCGGTTCCCCGGACACCGACCGGCGCCGACGCTCTTGGCCGCTGGCGCCTTGAGCGGTAAGCCCCCAGCACGCGGAGCCACCGAGCCACAGTGAACTGGCGACGTGCGCGGGCCGGTCCCGGCACCACGGCATCACCCGACGCGAGCCTGAGCGGCCGACGTTTCCGGCAACCGCGCTCTAGTGTAGTCTGTAGGGCACTCCCGTTGGTGCTTCCCGAGCCGGAGCCAGTTCGCGTCGCCGTCGATCTGCACGCACACGACGCACACGGCCCTACAAGAGCTGGACGACGCGACGGGGCACCCCGACTGAGTGAACGCGCCGACCCGCGGTCAACCACGGCGGCCTCGAGATTCACCGCCCGCGAAGAGCTGGCGCGCCGAGGTCGTCGCGATGACGACCCGCGAGTTCGCGCACGAGCCGCGGCACGGCACCGCGTACGTCGGCTCCTTCGATCAAGGCCCGGAGAGCCACCAGAAGGAGATCCGTGCGCCGCCAAGCGACGCCCGCCGGATCTCCGACCCGCTGCTGGCCTATGACCGTGAACGCACCAAGGACGCGAGCGGCCGCAAGCACGAACCGTCCAGAAGGCGGCGGACCTCGCCAGCCCGGCGAGCAGGAAGCGGCCAAGACCGCCGCGGTCGGCGCGCGGGGGTCCGCGCACGCACCCGACACGGCAACCGGCAAGCGTTCGCTCGACAGTGCGCCGAGCCGCCCAACGTGCAGCACGGTAGGCAGCAGCGTCAGCCCAGTGCCTTAGGTCCCAAAGTCCGATGCGCAACGCGCAATCCCATCGGTGGCAGCCGCTAAAGACCTGTATGGGCGTAAAGGCGCAGCGATGAAGCAGACGCAGAGCGTGCCGAGCCCCGCTGCCACCGGCGGAGGCGGCGAGCAGTTCGAGCAGCACGTGGCAGGGCTGGCGCTCGGCCTCTTACTAGTCCGCGGGACACCGCCGGTTCTGATTGATACGTCGGTCGTGGAGATCCATCTCCAGACCGGCCACTTTGGGTGGGCCACGGACGACTTGCTGGTCGTCGGCGAAAGGAGCGACGGTTTGCCGCGCCGGCTGGCACTGCAGGTCAAGCGCGGCTTCCGGGTGTCCGCCAGTGACGACGATTGCCGCAAGACGATCCAGGGGATGTGGAGCGACTTCCAGGCGGAGAGATTCAACGAGTCGAAGGACCAGTTCGCCGTGGCGACACTCCACGGGACGTCGGTGCTGCTCCGGGACTTCCGGTCGCTGCTGGCATGCGCCCGCGCCTCAATCGACGCGGAGAACTTCGCGCGCCGGCTATCGCTCGACGGGTTCATCTCCATCAAAGCGAAAGAGCAGCACAAAGCGATCCAGGCGATCTTGGCCGACGAAGAAGGTAAACCGCCCGACGCCGATGTCTACTGGCGGTTCCTCCGGACCGTCAACATCCTGAGCTTCGACTTCAATACCCCCACCTCCCAGACGGAAGCGTCGATGTTGTCGCTCCTGCAGGGCTGCACGGCGGACGGCAATGGAAACAATGCGGAAGCTCGAGGAGCCTGGACAACGCTGTTGGCGAGTGCCGGCGAAGGGAAGCCGGCCGCCAAGAGCTACACCCGAGCGGACCTGCCCATCGAATTGCAGCAACGATACCGCCCGGTTTCCGCCGCGGACCGCAATGGACTGAACACGTTGGTCGAGCACGGGCAGACGGTCCAGAACAGCATCCGTTCGACGATCGGCGACGGCTACACGATCGAACGATCTCGCCACGTACAATCGGTAGTCGAAAAGCTTGCGGAGCACCGGCTCGTGATCGTGTCCGGGCCCGCGGGCTCGGGGAAGTCGGCGTTGGCTCGGGAAGTCGTCGCCCAACTACAGGCCCGATATCCCGTGCTGTGCTTCCAGGCGGTCGAGTTCGCGACGGCGCATGTCGACGAGACGCTCGCAAATGCGCAGACATCGCTGAACTTCCAGCGGCTGCTGGCATTGTTGGCGGGGCATGACAGGAAAATTGTACTTGTGGACGGGGTCGAGCGGCTTCTGGAACGCGCGGTTCGCGACGGGTTCTTCCAGTTGCTGCAACTCGCTGAGAAGGACCCGTCAACCTGGATCCTGCTTACCGTACGGGAATACTCTCTCGAAACGGTCAGGAGCTCGCTGATTCCCGCCGGGGTCCAGCCGACGACCTTCGAAGTACCGGCGTTGACCAACGCCGAACTGGATAGCGCGCGCAACGGCGTGGGGCGCCCCCAGTTTTCTTGGACACGGATTAGGGGGAGAATCCGATGTCACCAGGAGGTGGGGGTATGGTTCGGTCGAGGCGGGTGAAGGGAGCTGGGTCGGTGCCGACGGAGGGAGCCCGGAGGGCGACCGGAGTCGGCACCGACGCGGCGGCGATGGGGTCGGGGGGCTTGGCTCCCGGCCAGCGGTGGAGCGCGAGCCGGAAACGGGACGTGGTGTTGCGGCTGCTTTGCGGCGAGCCGCTCGACGCGGTTTCGCGTGAAGTCGGGGTGGAGGTCTATCGGCTGGAGCGGTGGAAGGCGCGGGCGCTGGCCGGTCTCGAGCTGGGTCTGAAGGAGCAGGCCGGTGAGCCGCTGGCCGCCGAGCTGGATGCGGCCAAGCGACACATCGGGGAGCTGTCGATGGAGAACGAGCTGTTGCGGTCGCGTGCCCGCGCAGCGGAGCGCCGCGTCCCTTTGGCGACGCGGAGGTCGCGACGATGAGCCAAACGACCTCCGCGACGACGGGACGGCGCTACGGGCTCGAGCGGGTGTGCCGAACGTGGGAGCGGTCACGCTCGGCGTTCTACGCGCGGCGGGCTCGCGTGCAGTGTTCAGCGTCGGCTGACAGTCCGCGCCGCCGCGGGCCGACGCCCGCGCTGTCGGATGCGCAGCTGCTGGCGGCCATTCACAGCGACTTGGCCCGCTCTCCGTTCCAGGGCGAGGGCCATCGCAAGGTCCACGCGCGGCTGCGGATCCTCGACGGGATCCGGGTCTCGCGGACACGGGTGTTGCGCGTGATGCGCGCGCAGGGCCTGCTCTCGCCGCATCGCGGGCGGCAGGGTGAGCCGCAGCGGCACGACGGCACGATTGTCACCTCGGCGCCCGACGTCATGTGGGGTACCGACGGCGTGCGGGTGTTGACCGTCGACGACGGCTGGGTCTGGACCTTCGCGGCCGTCGACCACTGGAACGCCGAGTGCGTGGGCTGGCACGTGTGCAAGGTGGGCAGCCGTTTCGCGGCCCTCGAGCCGGTCGCGCAAGGGCTCCGGCGACGCTGCGGCTCGGTCGAGGCCGACGTGGCCCGCGGGCTGGCGCTGCGGATGGATCACGGCAGCCAGTATCTGTCGGACCACTTCCTCAACCAGGTCCGCTACTGGGGCATCCGCCCCAGCTTCGGCTTCGTCGAAGAGCCGGAGACCAACGGCGTCGTCGAGCGCTGGAACCGCACGCTCAAGGAGCAAGCCGTCTACGGCCGGGTGTTTCGAAATCTCGCCGACGTGCACGCCGCCGTCGCCGAATTCGTCGAGCGCTACAACCGGTGCTGGCGCCTCGAGAAGCTGGCTTATCGCACGCCCCTCGAGGCACGAGAGGAGTACGAGCTACGCCAAGCCGCGTAGCCCAAACTTGTGTCCAAGAAACCGGGTGCGGTACAGCGCGCGCAACGGCGTGCCGGTGCTCGCACAGCCGCTGGAGGACGCCAGGCTCCGCGCGTTGCTTCGAACTCCTTACTTGGTGGACCTTGCATCGCGCCTGCACTGGGAAGCGGCAGCGTTCCCGACCAGCCTGGTCGAATTCCGCAGAAAGGTCTGGCGGGAGTTGATCCGGAACGATGGGCACCCGGCCGCCGGGATGCCAAGCCGTCGCGAGCGGGCGTTCCTGGAACTCGCGTGGCGGCGGGCGGTGCAACTCCGCCCCTTCGTGGCGCCAGGTGTAGAGGATGCCGAGGCCCTGGAAGCGTTGCGCAGGGACTCGCTGGTGGCGACGCCACTGGACTCCTCGGCCGTCTATTCGGTGACGCACGACGTGCTGGAGGACTGGGGTGTGCTGCAACGGATCGAGGACCGATTCGCGGAGAACGACGGTTCAGTCACAGCCCTACAGGAAGCAGTAGGCGGCTACCCGGCGATCCGCCGCGGACTCCGGCAGTGGGTTGCGGACCGGTTCGCGAACCGACCGGACGAGGCCCTGGAGCTGGTGTTGAGCATTATCGACTCGAAGGCCCTTGCGAGCTATTTCAGAGATGATTGCGTGGTGGCGGCCCTGCTTTCGGGCTCCGCCGACCGTTTCGTCGAGGCATGCCGGCCGCGCATTGCCCGGGGGGACTTCGACCTGCTGGATCGCGTGACGCACGTTCTCCGCGTGGCGTGCAAGGAGTCCCCGAAGTGGCTAGACCTTCCTGGGCTACCGTCGCAAGTGCTCGTACCGGCGGGACCCGGGTGGGTGCCGACGCTTCGCCTTGTGCTGAACCTGACCGACGAGCTCCTGCCCAAGCGATTGCAGCTTGTGGTCGGCTTGGTGGAGGACTGGGCTAGATGTACCGCACCCGGTTTCTTGGACACAAGTTTGGGCTACGCGGCTTGGCGTAGCTCGTACTCCTCTCGTGCCTCGAGGGGCGTGCGATAAGCCAGCTTCTCGAGGCGCCAGCACCGGTTGTAGCGCTCGACGAATTCGGCGACGGCGGCGTGCACGTCGGCGAGATTTCGAAACACCCGGCCGTAGACGGCTTGCTCCTTGAGCGTGCGGTTCCAGCGCTCGACGACGCCGTTGGTCTCCGGCTCTTCGACGAAGCCGAAGCTGGGGCGGATGCCCCAGTAGCGGACCTGGTTGAGGAAGTGGTCCGACAGATACTGGCTGCCGTGATCCATCCGCAGCGCCAGCCCGCGGGCCACGTCGGCCTCGACCGAGCCGCAGCGTCGCCGGAGCCCTTGCGCGACCGGCTCGAGGGCCGCGAAACGGCTGCCCACCTTGCACACGTGCCAGCCCACGCACTCGGCGTTCCAGTGGTCGACGGCCGCGAAGGTCCAGACCCAGCCGTCGTCGACGGTCAACACCCGCACGCCGTCGGTACCCCACATGACGTCGGGCGCCGAGGTGACAATCGTGCCGTCGTGCCGCTGCGGCTCACCCTGCCGCCCGCGATGCGGCGAGAGCAGGCCCTGCGCGCGCATCACGCGCAACACCCGTGTCCGCGAGACCCGGATCCCGTCGAGGATCCGCAGCCGCGCGTGGACCTTGCGATGGCCCTCGCCCTGGAACGGAGAGCGGGCCAAGTCGCTGTGAATGGCCGCCAGCAGCTGCGCATCCGACAGCGCGGGCGTCGGCCCGCGGCGGCGCGGACTGTCAGCCGACGCTGAACACTGCACGCGAGCCCGCCGCGCGTAGAACGCCGAGCGTGACCGCTCCCACGTTCGGCACACCCGCTCGAGCCCGTAGCGCCGTCCCGTCGTCGCGGAGGTCGTTTGGCTCATCGTCGCGACCTCCGCGTCGCCAAAGGGACGCGGCGCTCCGCTGCGCGGGCACGCGACCGCAACAGCTCGTTCTCCATCGACAGCTCCCCGATGTGTCGCTTGGCCGCATCCAGCTCGGCGGCCAGCGGCTCACCGGCCTGCTCCTTCAGACCCAGCTCGAGACCGGCCAGCGCCCGCGCCTTCCACCGCTCCAGCCGATAGACCTCCACCCCGACTTCACGCGAAACCGCGTCGAGCGGCTCGCCGCAAAGCAGCCGCAACACCACGTCCCGTTTCCGGCTCGCGCTCCACCGCTGGCCGGGAGCCAAGCCCCCCGACCCCATCGCCGCCGCGTCGGTGCCGACTCCGGTCGCCCTCCGGGCTCCCTCCGTCGGCACCGACCCAGCTCCCTTCACCCGCCTCGACCGAACCATACCCCCACCTCCTGGTGACATCGGATTCTCCCCCTAATCCGTGTCCAAGAAAACTGGGGGCGCCCCAAGGACTGGGCTAGACAGATCGACTGGCAGAACCAGGCACCAACCGGCATCGCGGAGGCCGGCGCGATTGTCGACAGACTTTTTTCGGAGCTCGAGGACGACGGCTGGAAGGACCCGCGCGGACGCGTGCTGAAGGTCGCCCTCAAGATTCCCGGTTTTGTTCGACAGTTCAGAAATCTCATGAAACGGGCGAGGACGTGCAGCCGTCGTGACCGGATGGCCTTCGACCTGTCGAAATTGATGCTCACGGGATTCGATGGGGCTTTCGTGTGCCGGGAGTTCCCCGACGAGGTCATTGCGCTGCTGAACGCGCGGTGCAGGTTGCCGCTCGTCGACCGGCAGCGCGAGTGTGGCGTCATGGGGTCGCCGATCGACGAGGTCGACTACGGCTTTGGGATCCGCGACCTGCCGATAAACTCGTACCGCCCGCCCAGTGCACTGCAGGGACCGTTCGGCGCGCTGCTGCGGAGCCACCCACAGAAGGCGGTGGCGTTTAGCCTGAGTCTGCTCAACCACGCCGGCCGATGGTACGCCACGGAGCAGTCGTCTGGGCGAATCATGGAACCGGCCCGGAAGACGTCGCTCGCGGTGCCAAACCACGGTACCGTGGAACAGTGGGCGAACGCACGGCTGTACCGTCTCTACCGCGGCAACACGGTCGGGCCGGACATCCTTGTGTCGGCACTGATGGCTTTGGAGTCCTGGCTGCTGTCGCTCGGAAAGGTCGACGGGGTTGACCTCGATCGCTGGCTTCTACACCTGCTTGGGAACAGCAACAACGTGATGGCGACGGGCGTTGTTGCGAGTGTTTGCGTGGCCTATCCAGAGAAGGTCGGTCAAACGGGTTTGGCCCTGCTGTCGAGCCGCGAGGTGGTGCAACTCGACCACGGTCGCCTCGCGGCGGAGTCGAGCACTGCGTTCGAGGCGTTGGCCGGGCTCAATCCACGCCACCGGCTGTTCGAGCAGGAACGCAAAGAGTCCAACGAACTTCCCCACCGGCGCGGGGATCTGGAGTTGTTGGCGGTTCGGATGCAACTCGGGAAGCATCGCGACGAGGTCTTGGAGATCATCGACCGACATCGGGCGGAGTTGCCCGAGGAGCCACGCGAGGAAACGCGGATGTGGCGACTCGCCCTCCACCGTATGGACCTCCGGGGCTACGAACCGCAGGACCCACCCGAGGGTACGCAAGAGTGGGGTACCGGAAATGCGGAGAACCGGGTTTATTTCCGTCCGAGGAAGATGGAACGTGACGTCGAAGAGATGATCGAGAGAGTGACCGGGTCGCTGGAGGCCACTAACCGCTGTTTGGGACTCCAGAACCAAGCAATGAAGATGTGGCGACGGGACGGCTCGGTCGCCGAGGTAGAGTGGCGAGCCTCACTGCTGGCGGAGGCACGAGCGGTCGAGGCCGAGTTCGACGAAGCTGATGAGTTTTGCCGGGACGGCCCGGGCTTCGCGGCGGCGGTGTGCGTTCGCGACCATTTGGACGAACTCGATGACGCGGAGTTCGAGTGGTGCGCCAGACGGGTGGACTGGGAGGTTCGGCGGGAGGCGGAAACCGTGGAGCTGACGCTCCGCCTTGGAAGGAACAGCATGCGCGCTGACCGGGTATGCGCGAGCGTAGTGCCATTACTTTCCGTGCACTCGAGGAAAGCGGAGGGAGTCGACCCCAGCGGCCTTCTGTCCGTGTCGCTGACCCATCCCGTGGACGAGGTGGTGGAGTACGCCTTCACCGGCCTCGGCTTGTTCGTCGGCGACAGTCACAAAGCGCTGGTGCTACAGTGCTTGGCGGCGGCGGCATACCGGTCGCGTTTGGCGCTGAAGGCGCGGGAGACAATGCGACGGCGGCGCGCCGCGGGCGTCCACGACGAGCCCGACCCGCAGGAGTCGGTCGTGCCGGCGGTTCGGCAGATGATCGAGGAGGGGGGCCTGGACCCTGCGGAAGAGTTGCGGCGGTTGGATCTGGACGGTCCAGTGGTCGGTGCTGCCCTCAGAGCGCTGCTGGCGGTTTTCGAGCATCACCCGGGCTGGGAGGAGTCCCGTAATTTTTACTCAAGGGTCTCGCAATGGCTCGTGGACGTGTGGCGTGCCGACGCTCGGAGCACTCGGCGCACGGAACGGAACTTGGAACTCGAGGGAGACGCGCTCCGGTCGCTCGCGAGGTTCATGCTTCGACTTCCGGGAGCGGAGGCGGTGCGGGTCAGCGGCGCGATCGTAGGGGCGGTTGCCGACCAACGGCAGGAGGTCGATGGCTTCGTGTCAGAACTGATCATATCCGCGGACCGCAACACGGAAGACTGTTTCTGGGAGATCTGGCAGCGGTTGGCCGACGCGGTAACGGATTCGCAGTGGGGCTCGGGGTTGACGGATGACACGTCCTTCGGACTCGGTTTGCTGCGCCTGATGTTCCTCGGTCCCTATTGGAAAGAGGACGCGAAACAGTGGCACAGACTGCACGGCCACACCGACTGCGTGGACGAACTAGCGCGCCGCCTTCCCGCAACTGTACCAGTCGCGCGCGCGTACTCGGAATACCTGGGAATGGTCGGGCATCAGTCTCTGCCCGGGTCCTTCGGCGTCCTGGGGCACATGCTGGAGCAGGGTGATGCGGTGCGGATCGCGTCGGATTCCAGCGTGGCCTTCAACCTCGAGACGTTGTTGCGGCCGTTCGTGTACTCGCAGCCGCATCTCATCAAGTCGGACTCGCGGCTTCGCCAAGTGGTGCTGGTGATCCTGGACGCGCTGGTAGCGGGTGGGTCCGCTTCGGCATACCGGATGCGCGACGATTTCGTGACGCCGTATTCGGGATTGTTGTAGACTCTGGCCCGGGTACGACGCCAGTATTTCGACAGCACGGTGAGCACCGACGCGGGTATCGGGTCGACGTGGAACCCGCCGACCGTCAGCTTGCTGGAATGGCTACCGTGATTTGGCCCTTCAGCGGCCGCTGGCGGACGACGTGAGGCGAACCGTGCCGAGGATGCGGTCATGTCGTGGGCCTGCGTGATTCATCCAGCAACTTCTTCAGCGTCGTTTCCGCCGGAAACTCATCGTCCTTCACCTCGGTCGTGAACTGCGGTCGCGTGAAGAGCGGGTTGCCCGGCGACCAGAGTTCGACGCTCTCGGCGTGCTCCTCGTAGTAGGCAGGGTCGGTGGTTACGCGCAGGCGTTCGCGCATTCCTGGTGCCCGCAGGCCGTACTCGCGGCGACTGAGCGGTTGGATGTCGGTTCCCGGCGGCATCAGATCGGGCGAGGAGATCAGCCGGTCGAGGTCCTCCATGGCCACCGGCGACGGGGTCCGCGGCGACATGGCGACCTCCGTGTCCACCGTCGCGTCGATGTCGAAGCCGCCGGTTCCGGCGTCGCTGACCTCACGCTCGATGGCCGCGACCACGTCACCCCGCCCGCCGGCCTGCGACACCGACAGCGGCTCGACCGCCGACAGGCCGGCGCCCTGATGCCGTCTCCCCCCTCCCGAAAGGACCGCGCCAGCGATGGTGCCCGGAAGCCGGGCCAGGATCGGCTGCAGAGGACCGACCACCGACTCGAACAGGTTGATGCGGGTGCGCAGCGCGCGGTAGACGTCGGTCTCGACGGTTCCGGCGTAGTGCAGGTTGATGATGCGGATCGCCGGATGCGCCTGCCCGAGGCGGTCGATGCGGCCGATCCGCTGCTCGACCCGCATCGGGTTCCACGGCATGTCGTAGTTGATCAGGGCGCCGCAGAACTGGAAGTTCAGTCCCTCCGCGGCTGCGTCGGTGCACAACAGCAGGTCGGCCTGACCCTCCCGGAATCGGCGCTTGACCTCGTCGCGGCCGATCGTGCTCCACGCGCCACCGGCGGACCGAACCTCGCCCCCGCGGCCCGAGAAGCACGTCAGGCGCAAGGCGTTCGCACGCCGGTCCGTGAGCTGCGATCCGTCTGCGGGCGACTTTGGTGGAGGCCGGTCAGGTCTCCCGGAGACCCGATTCTGCGACCTGTCCGCGCGCGACTCAGAAGCCTGCGGCTCGGCCTCCGCCAGCGTGGCGCCCCAGGCGCCCAGCTCCTCACGCAGGAAGTCCATCGTGTCCGTGTACTGCGTGAACACCATCGCCTGGGCGAAGCCGTCGCGGCGCAGCTCTTGGATCACGTGCTTCAGCTCCTGCACCTTGCCGTCCGCAGGCAGACGACCGATGCCGTCGAGCAGTCCCCGGATGTCGGCGGCCTCCTCGAACGCGAGCGCCCGCTGCTCGAGCGCCGCCACCTCGTCGACGTCCCGCGCCTCGTCCGACGTCTCGTCGTCGGACACGTCCTCGTCCAGGGTGGTGAAGAGCGTGGCCGGCGCATCGGACGCATCGGCGCCCACGGCGCCGTCGCCGGCCGCGGCCACCGCGCCGAGATGCCGTTCGAGCGTCGTGCGCAGGGCCTGGAAGCTGCTGGCCAGCCGGCGGCGGTAGATGGTCATGGCGAACCCCACCGCGGTGCGCTCGTCGGCCGCCGCCTGGTTGTAGGTGGTGGCGATGTAGTCCTCCACCGCGTCGTAGAGCGCCCGCTCGCCGGCGGTCATCTCGACGAAGCGATCCTCGACCCTGCGTTCGGCTATCGGCGTCGCCAGCAGCCCCTTCTCGTGATAGCGACGCAGCAGCTCGCGCGTGTGCCGCGACACCAGGTGGCGGACCGGCGTGTGCGACCGCATGAGCGCCAGCGCCGCCCGCCGCTCCGGCGTTTCGAGCTGCCGGCGGGGAATGCTGGCCGGGTCGCGCAGCGCACGGAGCACGCGGTTGGCACGCAGGGGCGACAGCCCGGCAATCCGCCGGGCATCGGACGCCGCCATCGGTCCGAACTCCCGCTCTGCCGCCCGGAACAGCCCCGCCATCCGCTCGACGGCATCCGCGGACGGGCTCGGCTCCGCGATGTCCTCGAAGAACCGCAGAAACGCCGGCCCGCTCCAGTCGCCCGGCAGGCCCAGCAGGTTCAGCAGGTCCCAGACCTCGATGGGATGCACCTGCATCGGCGTCGCCGTCAGCAGCAGCAGGCCTGCGGCGCGGTCCTTCAGGCCCCGCATGAGCCGCAACAGCGCGTTCGGTCCCCCTTCCTGCGCCGATCCCGCCGCACGCCGCCGGGCGTGATGGGCTTCGTCGAGCACCACCAGGTCCCACGACGGCGCTTCATCGAGGAGCACTTGCGCCCGGTCATGGCGCCGCATCAGGTGGCTGGACGCGATGAGGACCGGCTCGGCGTGCCACGCATCCGGGGCAACGGGGCGTCGATCGCTGCCCCGCCGAGCCGGGGATGCGTACCAGACGAGCTGGCGCCCGTCGTAGATCGGCCAGTTTAGGTTGAACTTCTCGCGCAGCTCGATCTGCCACTGGCGGAGCACCGCCTTCGGGGCCAGGATCAGGATCCGCTTCGCGCGGCCGGCGAGCCACGCCTGCCGCAGCAGCAGTCCGGCCTGGATGGTCTTGCCCAGCCCCACCTCGTCGGCGATGAGCAACCGCGGCGGCCAGTGCGCGTAGAGCCGCTCGAACGCTCGCACCTGATGCGGCCACGGCGTGACCGCGGCCGTGGCCTCGCCGACGCGCGCACCCCCATCGGGCAGCGCCGGCGCGCGGCCGATGAAGGCCCAGACCCGACTGCGCGGATCGACAGCGGGCTCGGGGTCTTCATCGGCTTGGTCGCCCCCATCCGGGGCCGGAACGACCGGGACCGCAGGCGGCGGGTCCGGCCCCCCGCCCCGCAGACGCGCGGGCAGATCGCTGTCGGGCATGAAGCGCATCAGGTCGCGGCGCACCGCCTCGGGGGTGTCGAGCACGATCACCCGCTTCGCCCGGTCAGCCCAGATGCGCCCGAAGTTGGCCTCCTCGTCGTCGACGCGCTTCGGCTCCGGCCCCCAGCTCGTGTAGACGTTGATGCTCTCCCAGTTGTGGCGCCAGCCCGCCGCGGTCTCGTTGAGGCTGCCGTTCCAGGCGAGCCGATCGCCCGCCCGGTCCGCCACGATGCCGGCCTTCTCGTGGAAGATGCCGTCCTCGGGAACCGGCCGGCGTTCGACGTCGCACGGCACCGCCACCTTCACGTCGAGATGACCACGCGCCACCATCCACGCCAGCAACTCCAGCGCGTCGGCGGCGTCGGCGTCGGGCGGCGCCAGCGGCAGCTCGGCGAGATGGCGCTCGACCCGCTCGCGCAGCGCCGCACCGCGTTCGATGGCTTCGATCTCGGCCGGCGGCAGGGTGCAGCCGACCACGAGACGCATGTGGCCGCGGTTGCGGACCAGCCCCTCGATGCCGCGGGCGGCCAGCGCGAGCGCGCCGACGTTGAAGTAGCCGGTCAGGCGGTCGTACCGCTCCGCGTCTTCGAGCGCCGGGACGTAGAACAGCCGGACCAGGTCGCCGTCGTCCGGGGTGTACTTGCGCTGCCACGAGCGGCCGGCGAGCATGTCAGCTTTCCTCACCCCGTCAGACTCGGGCGCCGTAGCGGGAATCAGTGCCAGCCGCGTCGCCAGACTGCCGGCCAACGCCGGAGGA
This sequence comes from Vicinamibacterales bacterium, assembly GCA_965207615.1. GTDB lineage: Bacteria > Acidobacteriota > Vicinamibacteria > Vicinamibacterales > UBA8438 > JAJEEA01. The sequence continues at coordinate 1,881,464 of CBDBMZ010000003.1, read as the reverse complement.
ACAGACGCGCTTGGACCTACGATGGCTCTCCAGGCGCGGAACGCGGTGGTGGAGGCGACGGAGCCGGCCGCACGACCTTCGCGACCGACGGCGGATCGCAGCCCTGCCCTTCCGTCGCCACCGGCCCCGCGCCGGCGCGAACGACGGGCCGAGGCGGGTAGCGCACGCAGGGGCGACCAAGAGTGCGCTCCAGCTCCTGGGCGTGCCGGACGAGGGCCGCGATGTCGTTGCCGTGCCTCGCGAAGATCTCCGCCCGCACTCTCCGTACTTCCTCGACGATCGGATCATCGATGCGGCTGCTCATGCTCCATCTCCCTGAGCTGGCTCGGCGTGCAGATGACAGGCGGCTCGTGACCCGCATCCCGGCAGACCTGCTCGATGCGGGCCGCCGCCACCGGATTCGCGAGATGCCTCATGTTCCAGGTCACCAGATAATCTACTCCGTTCAGGGCCGCGATGGCGGCATGAACGGCATCGGCACCAGCCTCCGCCGGAAACGCACGTGCCGCGACCAGAATCCTGCCCAACGCCATGGCCTCGTCGCCCACGGCGATCACGTGGACCGATTCCAACGCGGCGAGACGGGCGCGGGCCGCTTCCGGGTCGCCGTCACTCGACTCTTCGATCACGAGGGAAGAAGCGACCAGCTCGAACCGATCCGCCGCTTCGCGCCACCACTCCCGCGTGGCGACCTGGTTTCCCAGGGCCACCACGTCGCGCGACGGCCCTGCGGTCAGATAGCTGACCACCGAGGTCTCGACGTACACCTTCGGCTTCACGTCGTCACCATCTTCGGCTTCACGTCGTCACCACCGACGCGCAGATGCGCCCGCCCGCGGCGCTGCACGTAACCTCCCGCCGGCGAACCGCGAGCATCCGTCAGCTCTCCTCCCGCCACAGACGCAACTGGTCAGGCTCGTCGATGCGGTCGTCGTAGGCCAAGCGGTACAGATTGTAGAGCGCCTCGAAGTCGCTCCCCGACGCCTCGACCGCGCCGTCGAGAGCGATTCCCGTGAAGGTCTTCGACGGCGGAAGGATCTCCAGCACCGCCTCGAAGGCGGCGAGGAAGCGCGGCTCGCGGTCCAGGCCGGCCTTCGCAAGCATCTCGGCGGCGGCCGCGACGGACCGTACACGGCCGGCGTGGGCCGCGTGGTGCAGCGCGTCGATCATCCCGCGCGACCCGTCGGCCGGCCCGAGGGCGCCGGCCGCCGCCCGCCGCGCGCTGTCCCACAGGTGCAGGTCGCTCGCCTTCTTGCCCGCGACCCGGCCGACCACGCCGCCCTCCAGGTCGACACCAACCGCGCGGGCCAACCGCAGCGCCTCGTCGTAGGCGAACACGGGTGCCTTGAACGCGTCCCAGGCCAGCACGAAGAACGCCGTCAGCGGGTCGAGGTCGTCGTCGGCCTTCACGTGCGTCAGTTGGCTCAGCCGCCACCGCTTGACCTCGCGCCGGGCTGCGTCCAGCGCGTCCTCGGGGGTGACCGCGTACGGGTCCCACGGCTCCTCGAACAGCACGCGCTGCCGCTGCCGGCGTTGCTCCGGCTTCTGGCGAGGCGTGCCGCGGCGCAACGGCCAGCGGCGCGAGAACTCTTCCAGCGCCGGCCCGAACGACGCCAGGTACAGGTCGACCCCGCCGATGCCGGCGTCCTGGAACTCCGCGACGCGCGTCCGGACCGAGCGGCCGACAGCCGGCTCCACGTCCTCCCAGTACGCGGCCGGGGCAGGGCCGGGGGCGACGTCCCCGTACGCGGGCCGAACCTCGCAGACCGCCTCGGTGCCCCTTGCGCCCGCTTCGCCGCTCTGCCGAGGACGGCAGACGAGGAAGATGGTGCTGTTCGCCGCCGCTTTGTCCCGGATGTGCAGGCTGCCCTCGGCTTCGGTGTTCACCGGCCACGACGCGGTGATGACGAAGCCCGCATCGATGAGCCCCGTGGTCAGCGCGTCCCAGGCCCCGGTGGCCTTGTGCGTGAACATCAGCGTCATCACGCCGTCCGGTTTCAGCACCCGCCGGCACTCGGCGAAGATGGCCGCCATCCGCTGCTGGTAGTCGCGCCCCGCCAGCGACCGCGCCCCCGGCTGCCCCGCGAAGCGCGCCGGGTTGGCGACCGCCTCGTTCTCCTTGTCCGTCAGCTTCCGGCGGAAGAGCTCGGGGAAGACGTGGCCGGCCGTACGCTTCAGCCAGACGTAAAAGAAGTCGGACAGCTCGGCGTACATCACGTTGTCGTAGTACGGCGGGTCCATGACGACGGCGTCCACCGAGCCGTCGTCCAGGTGGTCGAGGTTGTCGCCCGACTTGCAGGTGATGGTGACCGGCGGCGGCTCGGGCGTTGGCGGTTCGGCGGCATCGAGCAGACCCCGGGGGTCGTCAGCGCCGTCCGACCGGACCAAGGCGACAAGCTCCCGAATGCACTTCGCGGTCTGGTCGATCGCCCAGTCGAAGCCGAGGCCCACGATCAACGGCGCCATTTCGGCGTAGGACCACTTGAACGAGAAGTCGTGCCGGTCGAATGTGCCCGCGACGACTTGCCTCCCGGCATGCCACCGGGTCATCCGGGAGTTGTAGTCGCGCAGCTTGTCCAGCGACAGCGCCAGGTACCCGTACGCCGCCCTCCGACACTCGTCCAGGCTGCCCGCCGCCACGTCCGCGTCGAGCATCTCGCGGAAGACCTCGACGCTGACGCCGTGACAGAGAAGCTGGCGCGGCGAGAACAGGTCCCGCCACAGGGGCATGCCGTACTGGATGGGCCGGTCGTCGTTGCTGTCCTCCGGGAATCTCTCGACCGGCACGATGTCCAGGGCTTCCCATTCCGGCAGCTTCTCCGCGAGCCTGTCGCGGATTTCCGCGCCGTTGTCGTCCTCGGGCCGCGGCGCGCGGTAGCCCCGCACCCACTTGTCCCGGCCTCGCCGGCCCGACTTCGTGCGCGTCTCGACCCGCCGCTTGTAGACCACCGCGAAGAGCTGCTCGCCCATCCGACCCGCCTGCGCCTGACGCTTGATCTCGTCGCCGTCGATCACCCGGCCGCAGTCGGCGTAGGGGCAGTGGCCGTCGCCGCGGGCCACTGTGCCGGCGAACTGCTCGCCGGCCGAGCCCACGATCTCGAACGCGCAGACGCGGCCCGGGGTTTCCGGACCACCGGCGCAGTCCGGCAGAAGCCGGACTCCCGTACCGTCCGTCGCGAGCCGCCAGTTCGGCGACAGTGGGACCAGACCGTCGCAGTAGGGGCAGGTAACCGTGCGCGCCCACAGGTACGTCACGTCGAGCTGATCGACTGCGCGTTGAGGGAAGAACGGGCCGAGTCGACCCTCCATGCGGAGTCGCCACTCGCCGGCCAGTGCTTCGAACGTGTTTCCGATGTCGGCGCCGAACTGAGACGGCCACTCAATCGTAGCCCTCATCACCAACGCTGCTACCGGATTGAGATCGTTTGCAAGCGACGTGAACCCCATCCGGAGCGTCTCGAACGGAACGCTCCCGCCACCCGCGGTAGGATCGAGAACCGTCACGCACCGGCTGTCGGGGAGCGCCTCACTGAGCCAATCGGAATCGCCGCTCGCTGGCGCATACTTGAAAGCGCGCCCGTAGCCGTACGGATCTGCCACGCGAACCCCGGTCCTTCGCGCGCGACCAATCTGGTCGCGCGCGGCCACCGGATCTCCGTGAATCCCCAGCACCTGCAGGAACCGCTCCCGATCCGCATCCGCCCGCAACAGCGACGCCAGCACCGCCGCCCGCGCCGCCACCAGGGGCCGGCGCGCCCACCAGACGTGAAGGCGATTCGGTGCCGGGAACGGCGTCATCGGCGTCCGCTCTCGCGTGCTCTCAATGCCGAGTGCTGAGATCGGGAGCCAGCGTTCGATCAGTCGCGTGTCAGCCATCGTGCAGTCCACAGCGCAGCCGGTGTTCTCTCCGCTACGGGTCTCATTGGTGAAGGACAGCGCCCTCTGCGTCACGTGCCCACTGTCTCCGGGCGATCCATGCATTCGCCGAGGCGTCGCCATTCCGAGCGCGTCGCAGCCAGCCCCACGCTCTCCGCGGCCAACGGGCCGGAGCGCCTTGGCTGATGCCCTCGGACGGCCGACACCCGACCCACACCTCGGAGTAACGCCAGACACGCTTCGTCTACTGCTAGCCCTGCGTTGCAGAACTCCTCCACACGGGATCGTCAGTACTCCAGACGCGTCCCTTCGAGCACCCGAGAATCCCAATATTGCGCGGCCCGCCCGTGTTCTTCAGCTAGGTGTTTCAGAATGTTGGCGACGTAGGGGTAACGAAAACGCCACTGTTCTTCCCACGCTCGATACTTCGCCGCTCGGTCCCGTTCTTGTGCGCCAGCCTCGTCCAAGAGTCGCATGCCGTCGCCGCAAAGGTAACCGAACCCCACTCCAGTACGGAAGCCGTACTCCACATCTTTGGATGCGATAGTCTCCAAGACATGGCAGACAGGTTCGCACGGCCACCGGCGCCCACCGTCTTCGGCGGGCGCTCTTGACAAGAGGTGACCGATTTTTTGATCCCCAATCTCAGCTTGTTTCTTTTCTATGTACAGACGTCTCGCTTCCGCGATCCATTCCATCAGGGTGTGGGAATCGATCGCGCCTTTCTCGTCCATGCCGGGTATGCGTGTCAACTGTCCAAGCAACCGATACACCCCGTGCTGAAGTAGGGGCGCATCAGCGCCTTCTGTGCGTGATTCCCGCCGCTCCTGCTTGCTATCCCACGGCTTACAGTGAAGGATGACAGCCTGAACAAAGAAAAACGGAGACTCGACGATCTTCCGCTCGAGATTCGGAATTCCGTGCTTGGCGTGGTCAAGCGGATCAAGCGCTTCGATGAAGGCTAGCTCGAACCGCGCCATCTCGTCAACCGTGACGCCCCCACGACCGTCCAGGGACTCCAGGGCTTCCGAAACGCGGTAGCGGTCGAAGCCGACGAGGGTGAACTCGGCCTCAATGGCCGTCAACAGGCGTCGCAACCGCCCTGTCTCGACCTTGCCCCAATCGCAATGTACAGCCTCAAAAGCGTCCTTGGGGCGGTCAGCTTCGAGCAGGCCATCAATGACCTCCGCTATTTCGGTCTCCGTGAATTGAGCCGGTCGCGGCTGGACGGTACGCCAGTACGGCTCCCGCACGCATGGATCCTGGCAGTCGAGCAAACGCCACGTCGCTGACCTGAATGGGGCACATCTGAACAGTCGAACCTTCTGTCCGACGATGGCCGTCGCAGAAACGGTAGAGATGAGTACGGCCCGCGCGTCTTCAGCGAAGAACCCCAGGAATCCCCGTACGAAGTCGTCGAGCCTGCCATCGGAGTCCGGGTCTGCCGAGAGACAAGTCAGCAGAACACCGGTGGCCGCATTCCGGTCTGCTGCACAGGAGGCAGCGTAGTAACCGACCGACCACCCATCGCTGTCGGGCAGGAGGGCGAGAGCGCCGTCAAGACCCTGCGCAGACCAGATCTCCCCCATCGCCATCGTGCGAAGTTCCCCGATGCGCTCCGCTCGCCGCCTCGGATCCAAGGGGGTATCTTCGCTGTCATCAGGCAAGTCAGTCAAGTGACTCGCCCACGCGTCAGCGAAGATCCACGCGTGGCGAAGGACAGGATCGCGCGAAGCCAGCTTCTCACGGGTGTCGTGTGCCCTCGCTCTCTGGTCGGCACCCAGGTTGCGAAGGCTGCCCCACGGGGTGAATACGGCCCGACGAATCCGCTCCCGTAACGTCGCTTTGGCCTTCTCGTCGGTCTCGGTTCTCGCCCACGCATTGATGCGGTCCCATGTGGACAACCGGTCGTGGTCGGACATGCTCCCCAGAAGTTCGACCAGGTCGCCAAGCATCGTGTTGTCGTGGGTCGGCCACGCAATCGTAAGATCAAGTGCCTTGCGCATGAACTCGCACCGTTCGTCTGGCGCTACTGGCTGGCCGGCGCCAGCTGCGTCGTTCCGCCAACGCGGTCGGGCGCCGTGGACGATGTGCTGAAGGCCGTCGAATTGACGGATGCAGGTTCGCCAACCGATGTCGGGAAAACGGCGGCACAGCGCGTCGAGTGCCTCCATTCGCTCGCGCAGTGGCGCTGTTGTCTGCGGCATCCCGGAGCAGAAGATCCCGAACAGGCTGTTAATCGGCTTGTTGAATAGGTTGTCGTCGAGTCGCGCTTGCGAGAGTCTAGCCAGGATGTTGACGACGCGCATCAGGTCTTGCGGGTTCCAGGCGAGGAGCTCCAATGCCCACAGGACGCCGCATCGTGCCGGGTTGTTGCCCAATACGCCGGCGCGTGTCGGCTTCAGAGTTTCCAGCAAAGCCGGTTTCGGTCGCGTGAGATCCTCTTCGAGCAGAGCCAGAAAAACGCCCGGCGCAGCTTCGGCAAGCGTGGGCAGGTTGGCGGCGTGCTGTAGCAGTGTTTCGTGCGTGAAGGGCGTGAGGAGACGGCTCACGATTTCGGCGACCCGTTCGCCGACATCGGCGACTCCAAGACGATCCCGGAACAACGCGTTGCCGTGAACTGAGAGCAGCGTCAGAGTTTCGCAGACCCCGGACCGCAATGCGTCGGAATAGCGTTGCGGCTGGCCAAGGTACTTCGCCCCGGGAGCATGCTGGAGGAAGGGCGGAGCTGGAACCGGCGGCGAAGGCTCCACGAGCGGTAACGCGGGATCCGACTCCGACAGGACGTGCTGCGCGATAAGCAGAAAGTGAGAGATGTCGTGCTGGGTAATCCACGGGCCGATGCCGAACAGAGCGTCGATTCTGGATACGACCCCGTGGTACTGGCCGACACTCCAGACCGGGCAGTCGTCGCATCGAAGCAGCTCGGCAACGTCCTCCTCCACGACGGAGTACGAACGGCCCGCGAGCGCCGCAAGAACCTCGCAGTCCGCTCTCGATGCCTTGCACCAGGCACCGACAAGAGCTAGCGGGATCAGATGCCGCGCGGCGTCCTTTTCTCCGGCCCATGCCGGCTTCCTGATCGTAGGGATCGGGGACAGCCGTCGACGCAGGACGGTCGGCGAGCGCCCCGAATCGCTCGCCAGGCGGTCGAGAGGCTCCCGTTCGGTAATGCCCATGTCGGCGAGCGCCTTCTCGAACGCGCCGTGGCCCAGTAGCTCGCCGGTGATGTCGGGTTCCCGATCGACGGCGTTGCGGGGCCGCACGACGATGCAGGGGCGTTGACGATAGTGTGAGGCGATCTCCCGTTCGATGTCGTCGTCGTACACGATCGGGATGAAAGGCGACGGCGATCCCGACAGCGTTCGCAACGTGCCTGCGGACTCGAAGACGACGGCATGGTAGCGGGCTGTTGCCGGGACGTCGTGGTGTCGAAACAGGCACGCGATGAACGCGACGGCTTCCGTTCGCGAATCGGCGGCAACCGTGAGTGGACGGTCGCCGGGCGGCTTCTCCAGCCACTTCGTGAAGCGCTCGAAGTGGGCGGTCACGGACGGTTCGAATATCTTGGGGGTCATCGGCGGGTCGCTGGCCTGAGCCCACCGGTCCCAGAAGTCGTCGAGGGTCTGGAAGCCCTCGGTGGGAATCTCCAGCTCGCCAGCGAGCCAGATCCGCGGGGCGATCGTGGCCTCCAGCCACTGCGCGAGGTCGCTGGCATCCAGCGCTCTCACGGCTTTCCAGTCGCCGGCGACCTCCTTGCTGCGGACCCACGCGTCCTTTCGCGGCCAGTTGCGCGGCGTCACGAACACGAAGGTGCTCGTCGCCCGCTCCTGGCGCGACAGCGCCTTCAGGCGCGTCCGGTAATCCCTGTCGGCCTTGACCTTCGGACGCTGGTCGACACTCAACTCCCAGAACGACCTGCCCTCCGGTACCCAGGGCGCAGCCGCATCCGCTTCGACCCGGCCGTCCCAGCCAGGACGCTGGGCATTGTCGTAGCCGGGGAAGTCCACGTCACGCAGCTCACGTCCGGTGGCGTGAATCAGCCTGCGGAGCAGCACCGGCAGACGGTCGCGGGCCCGGTTGTCTGCTGCCCATTGCTCGATCTGCCGAGCCGCTATCGCGAGAAAGCTCGGCGCGTAGGTCCCCACGGCCACGGCCCGGTCTTCGACGCGTCGACGATCCCGGTCACTGGCGGCCTGGAGCTCAATTAGCCGCGCCCTATCGGCCCCGAACGTGACCTCCAGCCGAAGGGCCATGTTCTGCGACAAGGCCGCGCGGCCGTTCACGAGATTCGACAGCGCCGGCCGGCCCACGCCCAGCCGCCGCGCCGCCTCCGTGACGGACATGCCCGCCGGGATGATCTGCTGCCGGATGTAGCGACCGACGGGCGGGGCACCCTTCTGTGATCTCACCACTAGAACAGTGTAGCGTGACGCGATACAGACGTCAACCCTTGTTGCCGTGAAGGGAACCGTTGGGGGTGGAGCGGTCGGTACTTCCAACCCTGGTCTTCTGGAACGGAAGCCACCAAGCCGACGGCGATGTCGCTCGACATGCTACATCTCGTCGCCGCCGTGCAGCACCGTCCAGCGCCTAGTCGAGCGGAAGCCGGAGGTGCTCGTCGCCTTGTGGTTCTCGATCTCCACCGACTTCAGCGTCATGCCGAACGCACCCCCCTTCCACCGGGTGGGGGGGACTCCCGGCAGAACCGCGGTCGAACGACCGACCCGAGCATCATGCCGAGCGCTCCTTAGCTCCGGCGCCGCGGCTCCGTCAGCAGCATCCGCAGGGCGGTCAGGACCCGGCGGGGGCGGCGGCGGTGCATGGCCATGCCGAGCCAGTAGGCCGCCTCTTCGCGGCCCATCGCCTCGATGCCCTCGGCCACCGCCCGCATGTTGTCGCGGCTGCGCATGGGGGCGAGGGCGCGGAACAGCAGGCCGAGAGTCAGGGCGAGGTCCTCGGTGAGCGCGTAGCCGCGGGTCATGCGGCGCGCGGGGGACCCGAGCTTGACGCCGGCGCGGGCGAGCCGCTTCAGGACGCGGTGCTCGACGAGTTGCAGGTTGCGGCCCGCGAGGCCGGCGACGCGGGTGGGCGCGACGACGTGGGGAGTGGCGGCGGCGGGAAGCTGCCAGATGGCGTAATCGGCGTCGACCGGCCCGCGGCGGCGCAGCCTCAGCTCGTAGCGCGGCGACGAGGCCGGCGTCTCGACCGAGGCCACGCGTTCGAGTCGCGCCATCACGATACGGCCGCGTGCGCCGTCGCCGACACGTAGGCGGCCCCTCCTGCGAACCGGGACAGACGTTCGGTGAAGGTCTCGGCCGCGTCGCTGGCCATCGGCAGTCCATCGGCGAAGGTCAACTCGAAGCCGGCCTCCAGGTTCCGGACACTCGCGTCGCGCAACTGCGGCTCGAGGAACTCGCGCAGAGGCTGGGCGTCGTTCGTCGGACCGCGAAACTCGATCTGGAACGAGCCGCCGTCACGGGTCTCGTACCCGCCGACGAACGTGACGAGCTTCTCCGCCTGCTGCACGCCGCCGACGCTGCCGAGGAGCCGAAAGGCGTCGCCGGCCTCGAACATCCGAATGGTCAGCATGCCGATGCGGTCGACGCCGCGGTCGCGGGCCTGCTCCCAGATCTGCGTCAGCGCGTCCCTGAGCACCCCCTCCGCGGTCAGCGCATCGGGCGGCGGCGGGGGTGGAACCGGCGACTCCGGTCCAGGCGGCACCGGCGGGTCCGGCCCCGGGGGAACCGGCGGATGTGGAACGGGCGGGTCCGGCGTTGCCGGCGTCGGTCGCGGCCAGATGCCCCGGTTCTTCGCGAACGCCATCGTGAAGACGACCGACTGCTCGTCGATCACGATCTCCGCGAACGGGTCCCCGGGGCCATGCAGCAGATCGGCCCGGCGATAGACGTACTCACCCTGCTCGACCCCCAGCCGGATGCCGCGGACGAACACGTCGTCGCCGACGAGCATCGGCAGGCCGGGGTCGCGCCGGAACTCGTTGCGCAGTGCCGCGGTCGTGATCTCCCCCTTCTTCAGCGGCGTGCGGTCGCGGACGTAGGCCGGCGAGTCGGGCTCGTCCTCGGGGTAGCGCAGCTTGTTGAGGTCGGCGAGCGCCCGCGCGACATGCTGCTGGCCCGCGCCCGGCTGGTCCGACGTCGAATGCGTGTCGATGGCCGAATGCGCCAGATCGACGTCGGCCGACTCGACGCGGTGCCGCGACGGATAGAAGACGTGGCGGTAGCACTGCTGGATGGCGAGCGCGAGCTCCTGCTCCGACCGCGCCTCCAACTCGCAGACCTTGTCGCGCTGGTGCTCGGCGAGGTGGGCGAGCCGCTCGGGCTTCCGCAGCTCGCGCAGGGCCAGCCGGCGCGACGCGTGCCGGCGCATCTCGGCCTTGCGGGCGTCGTCGGCCACCACGAACACGACGTTGTTGCGCAGAAGCCGCAGCGCCGACCCGTCGGAGCCCTTGCGCAGATAGATGCGCCGCACGAGCTCGGGCACTTCCTCCGCCGCCCCGATGGTCACCGCGTCGTAGGCCAGCACGACAAGCTTCGGCCGCCCGTTGCCCACGTCGTCGGGCACGTCGAAGGGGCCGCCCGGGAACGGGATCGCGTCGAACGTGCCGCCCTTGAAGATCTGCCGGATGCGGTCGTTCAGCTCGGAGCGGGCCTCGCCCGAGTCGACGTTCTTCTCCTCGCGGCGGATGATCTGGGTCAGATTCGCCTCGGCGAGAAACCGCATCGGCGCGCCGGGCCGGTCGTCGAGGTAGGCCGACTCCTGCACGAACTTCTTCCGCGCCTCCTCGATGAAGCTGACGTCGGACGTCGGCCCCAGCATCGAGTAGCGCAACTGCTCGGGCGACAGCCCCTTGAGCGGCTCGTTGAACGCCAGCGTGTGCATGAAGACCGTGCGCGCCACGTAGGCCGCGTAGGGCGGCAGGCCGCCGTGGTACTTCGCGTCGATCTCCTCGGCCAGCGCGCGGGCGCCGCCCGACCCGGCCACGTCGTTGGCGATGGCCGGGACGTAGGCGGACTGCTGCAGGCGGGTGACGATCTCCTGCCGAACGGGCTCGCAGCCTGGGTCGACGTGATGCAGGTGAACGGCGGTGGCGTCCGCAGGCCTGGTCTCCCAGAGCTGCGCGATGGTTCGCGCCAGCAGCCGCAGCATGCCGCGGACGCGCTGGAACGTATCGAGCGTCGCGGTCTTGGACGTCAGCGTCTGCAGCACCTCGGGGTGCAGCGGATAGCTCGCCCGGAAGGCTTCGGCCGTCTCCGGCCGGGCGGCGTCGTCGGCGATGGCCTCGCGCTTCGCGGACCACACCGCGTGATAGGCGGCCACCGCGTCCCGCGCAGCGTCGTCGTCGATGAACTCGAAGAGGCGCCGGCGAAGCACTTGGGGCGTCTCGTCCTCCTCGGTAGGATTGAGCAGCGTCGCCTTGCGCGCCGAGACGCTCTCGGCCTCGGCCATCCGATCGGCGATGAACTGGTTCTCCACCGAGTAGGCGTCCACCGCCCGGCCTTCCTTGCCGATGGCCAGCGTGTAGACCAGGGCCGCGCGCGGCGTCGCCTCCACCGCCTTGAAGAGCGACGTCAGGAACGCGGTCAACTGGTCGCGCGCCGCGCCGCTCTGCTGCACCTTGCGGAGATACACCGAGAGCTCGTCGAGCAGGATGAGTGTCGGCTCTCCGCCGAACAGCTCGCGCAACGTGTCGGCCCCCGGCGCGACGCCGCCGGTGTCGCTGTTCCTGACCCGGTCGTAGCCCACCGCGCCGGCGAGTGCGTAGGCCAGCTCGCCCCACGGCGTGTGCGCGCGGACGCCCTCGCCCATCGTCCGACCGTTGGCCGGGTCCGCATTCTCGCCGTCGAAGGCCGCGAGGCGCACGGGCCCCTTCGGCAGGAGCGACGCATCGATGAACTCGTCCATCCCGGCCACCCGCGGCAACCCCCGCGCCGCGTGGGCCAGGGCGATCAGGCCGTGCGTCTTGCCGCCGCCGTACGAGGTGTCGAGGCGGAAGATCGCCGCCGCCTCGCCCCCGGCGCCGCTCAGGCGCCGGCAGACGTTGGCCAGCAGGTTCTTCAGGCCGCGGGTCGGATAGCTGTTGGCGAAGAACCGAACAGGATCCACGTACTCGGGGCTCCCGCCGCCGGTGACCACCTGGGCGAGATCGGCCGCGAAGTCTGCCTCGGCCACCGTCCCGCTCATGACATCGCCGCGGGGACGGCACGTGTCGAAGATTGTTCGGATGCTCACGGATGTCTCGGCGCGGTGCAGATGCAACTCGCACCTGCCGGAGAACGCAGCGCCTCTCGTTCGCTAATTCTACCCCCACGGATGTCACGTGCATCGCGTTTCCGCGGTGCCGATAGCCGGCGCCTATGGCGTTGGCGGTCCAGCAACTTGGTCACGCCGCGGTAATGTCCTGCAGCGCTCCGATCAGCGCACCTGCGATGCACGAGCAGCAGACACGACGAGGGGGTCGAGAGGGCGACGAGCCGGACGACACCCCGTTGACACCCGTCGGCCGCGGCCGGCTGCAAGGCCTCGAGGGTGGTGGCGCCCCAGCCCGCCGCCCCGGCGTTGGGTCGTTGGGTCTCAGAAGTCGCACGCGTTTCGCCGATGATGCTCCGCCCGTCTCCGCGGCGGTGGGAGCGTGCGGCGCGGTTGCGTTGCCGTCGCTCGAACCGGACGTGCAGCGAGAGAAAGCCGGGGGCGCCGTCGAACTGATGCGCTCCTCGCCCGCGGTCCCCCCCCCGACCTGGCAGGGACAGGCCGCGCCCACGGCATCCGCCACATCCGCTATGCCCCGGCGGTGAGCGGTCTCCGTCGCATCTGCGGATATCGACCCTTTCGTCGACGACCTCCTGCAGTCAGCGAGGATCGCCGCCGGGAAGCCGGATCGGTTCGGCTGGGAACACCCGATCAGTAGTACCTCTCGTCGTCATGGCACGTCGCCCGCCAAGCGCCGAGGCGGGAATGGAGACCGTCCTCGCCGTCGCGATCCCCGATGAGACTGCCGACGCATGCGTGTATGTACCGAAAGTGGATCGAGACGACGAGTCCAGCCAAGTGCACGTTCGTCTTGAGAGTCGGTATACTTTCCGGCATGACGACCATCGACTTCGCGGAGGCGGTCCGGCGTCGGCTCGCGGAAAGAGGACAATCCCGATACCGGGCCGCCGTCAATAGCGGCCTGCCGCAGGACGCCATCCGGTCCGTCCTGAACGGGCACGTCCCCCGCCTGAACCGCGCCGAGCAGGTCTGCCGCGCCCTCGGTCTGGAGCTCTACATCGGTCCCTCGCGGGATGTTCAGGTCGAGGCCGACGGCGCGGAACCGTCCCGCCCGCTGACCCGCCTCGACCCGAGCGTCCAACTGCCGGTGCGGGTGTTGTCGCCGCCGTCGCCGGGGGTCCACCTGACGGAGAGCGAAGAGGCCGATCGGACGAGGCCGGCGCCGGTGGATCTGGACGACCCCCAGGCGTTCTACGTGAGCTGCCACGGCGACTCGATGGTCCCGGCCGGCATCCGGTCGGCGGACTTCTGCCTCGTCTCTCCGTGCGCGAAGCTCGAGCCCGGTCAGCGGATCTGGCTGCGGGATCGGAAGGGGCGCGAAGGGCTGCGGTGGCTGATCCGGCTGACGGCGACCACCTACGAGGTGGCCGCCTGGGACCCGCCCAAGCCGAACGGCCACCAGGACCTGATCCCGGAGCGGTGGGAGCGCAAGAACGTCGACGACCGCGGCGTCATCCTGGCCGTGTACCGCGGTTGGCTCGTTCCGTCGGACCCGGTGTACCGGCTTCCCGACTGGCACGCCGGCCGGCTCACCGGTTTGTGGCGGGCGCTGCTCGACGAGGAGCCGGAGCTACAGGCCGCGGTGGCGGAGCATCTCGAAGAAACGACCTCCTCCTTCAACCGAAGGATCACGGGCTGGCTCAAGCACGGTTCGGTCCGGCGCTCCGACATGCAGGATCTCCTGCAGCAGGTCGAGGACGTGAAGCAGTTGGCACAGTTGCTGTCCCGGCGATCGGCAGCGTCCCGCAACGAGTCCGGAGCGCGTGGCGAAGAAGCTGACCGGCCCGCCGACGGGCGCGGGGGCGAGGGAGCGGTGACGGATCCCGCCCTCGCGTGACGGCCCCCGCCGGCCGATCTTCGCCCTCGACGACCTGCCCTTTCGCGCACTTCCCACCACCGGCTCGACACCGACCACCCTCACGAACGGACGCCTGCCGGGCGGCAGTCGGCGGCCGCCTGGCGCCCCGGGCGCACGAGTCGTCATCGTTCATCTGGCGGTGCCTGCGCGTTGACGCGGTCGAGCATCGCGTCGATCAGGGAGGCCGCGTTTGCCTTGCCGAGCTTCTCCAGCCCGGGCTCGTCGGGGTCGACACCGAGCTCCCGCGCGAGCTGTGGATGCGCCTCGACCAGCTTGGCCAACAGCTTCTTCTGCCGGGCGGTGATCGGGGTCGACAGCGCGGCTGCCGGCTCGGCCTTGTCCGCGTCGTTGGGGTCGGCGGACGGCTCGACATCGAGACCGAAGAGGGCGCGGTCGTCGGGCCGCTTCAGGGTCCGGATCTGCTCGTCGAGCCAGCCGAGACTGATGTCCGTGCGCGACGTCTGCGCCGCCCGGACGATGGCCCCGACGACTATCTTGCGGCGGGTCTCCCGCTTGCGCTCGGTCTTCGCCTCGTCCGTCTGGAGCCGGCGCAGTCGATCCGCGAGGAGCCTGTCCGCGTCCCTCGCTTTGGCCGCCAGCTCCTGCCGCCGCTCCTTGAGCTTCACGATCCGAGTAGCACGTCTTGACGTCTGCATGAACCAGGTATGTATCATGAATCCAGGCGGTCGAAAAATGGAGCAAAACAACCGTACAAGCCAAGAGTCCCCCGGACTCCACGGCACTAACTGAAGGAAACCCCGAAACCCGCAGGGCGCACTTACCGGTTTCGCTGCGCGAAACCGACGTGCGACGAGAGCCTTCGGCCCGAAGAGCACGACGCCATGTATTGCCACGTCAACGTGAGCACGGGCAGCCGCGGCACCGGCCAGTCGGCGGCGGCGAAGTACGACTACATCAGCCGCGACGGCAAGTACGAGGCGGCCTGCCAGGACGAGGTGGTGCACCTCGAGTCGGGCTCGATGCCGGCGTTCGCGTCGTCGGACGCGCGGCTGTACTGGGCGGCGGCCGACATGCACGAGCGGAGCAACGGCCGCCTTTTCCGATCGCTGACGGCGGCGCTGCCCAACTCGCTGGACTCTGCCGATCGGCTCGAACTGGCGCGGAGCTTCGCGGCGCACGTGACGTCGGGCGAGTTGCCGTACACGCTGGCGGTGCACGCCGGCGAGTCGAAGAAGGCGGGGGTGGCGGACAACCCGCACCTGCACCTGGTGTTCTCGGAGCGGGTGAACGACGGGGTGGAGCGCGGGGCGGAGCGGTGGTTCCGGCGGGCGGCGCCGAAGAAGGGCGATCCGGCGTCGGGGGGCGCGCGGAAGACGGAGCGGACGAAGCCGCGGGCGTGGCTGGAGGAGACGCGGTCGGCGTGGGCGAGGGAGATGAATCTGGCGTTCGAGCGGGCCGGCGTGGACGACCAAGTGACGTCGGAGAGCCACGCCACGCAACTGGCGCGTGCGCGCGCGGCCGGCGACGCGGCGGCGGAGGTACGTCTTCTGCTGAACCCGCCGTCGTTGCACATCGGCCCGCCGGCGAAGCACAACTGGGAGGACCGGCCGGGGAGGGCGCCGGAGCTGAAGCCGGATCGGTATGCGGCGGCCGAGGCGGCGGCGGCTTCCGCCGAGGAGGTCCGTTCGGCGCACGCGCCGGAAGTGGCGGAGGTGGTCGAGGCGAGGTCGCGGGTCGCGGCGCTCGACGCGCGTATCGCGGCGCTGGAGGCGGAGGCGGCGGCCGGCGAACGGCGGGCCGGGCTGGCCGCCCGCGAGGAGTCGGTGCGGGCGACCTCGGCGGGCGGGCAGTGGCTGGACGAGGCGCACCAGTCGGTCCGCGGCGACGGCCGTCTGACGCCGGGCGAGAGGGAACGCGCCGTGGAGACGGTGGAAGACCGTCTCCGCGCGGACCTCGCCGCCCGCGAGGAGTCGCTCATGGCAACGTCGACCGGCTCGACGTTGCTGAGGGAGGAGTACGGGGAGGCCGTCGCCGCCGCGGCGGCGACGCAGAGCTTCGCGAAGCGGGAATCCGTTCTGGAACGGGTCGCGCAAAAAGTCGGCGAGGAGCTGGGGGCTCGCGAGGAAGCGCTCCGGTCGGTCCCGCTGGGCCGGCAGCATCTGTCGGAGACGGAACAGGCTCGGGCCGTCGGGGCAGCGGGGCCGCCGCCACCGGCCGAGCGCGAGTCGGTGGTCCGAGCGGCGGAGCAGCGGGTGAGGGAGGAGCTCGACCGGCGCGAGGAACGGGTCCTCGCGGCCACGGGGGACGACCGGCTGCTGGCCGGCGCGGCCGAAGAGCTGACGGCGCGCGGCGAGATCTCGGGCGACGGCGGCTTCGCGGAGCGGGCGCGGGTCATCGACCGGGCGGAGGGCCGGCTTGAGGCGGACCGCACCGAGCTCGGGCTCAAGGAAGCGGATCTGCGGAAGGACGCGGCCGGCGAGGAGCTTCTCCGCAACGCCCGGGGCGATGTCCTCGGCGCCGCCGACCGGGAGCCGGAGACGCTCGCCGACGGCTGGACCGTCATCGACCAGGCGGCCGCGGCGAGGGCCCGCGTCGAGGCGCTCGGCATCGGGGGCATGGACCTGTACCACGCCCACCTGGCGAACATCGATGCGAAGTGGGGCGTGGACGGGAACGCCGCGGCGACGCGCGAGAACCAGGATGCGGCGCTGAGCGCGGCGGAGTCCGACGGCGCGCGCCTCGGGCGCGTTCGCGCCGTGCTGACGGACGAGGCCGCCGCCGCCCGCTACCGCGAGGTCCTCGGCGACGGTCCGGGCCGGTTCGACACGGCGGTCCTCGACAAGGCCCTCGCGGCGGGCGAGCGGAAGCGGGAGGAGTTGGAGGCGGCCGGCGAACGGCGGGCCAGGCTCGTAGAGCGCGAGGAGTCGGTGCGGGCGACCTCGGCGGGCGGGCAGTGGCTGGACGAGGCGCACCAGCCGGTCCTTGCCCGCGCCGACGGCCGTCTGACGATGGAGGAGAGAGAACGCGCCGTGGAGACGGTGGAAGGCCGTCTCCGCGCGGACCTCGCCGCCCGCGAGGCGTCGCTCATGGCAACGTCGACCGGCTCGACGTTGCTGGGGGAGGAGTACGGGGAGGCCGTCGCCGGCGCGGCGGCGAGGCAGAGCTTCACGAAGCGGGAATCCGTTCTGGAACGGGTCGCGCAACGGGTCGACGAGGATCTGGGAGCTCGCGAAGAAGCGCTCCGGTCGATCCCGCTGGGCCGGCGGCATCTGTCGGCGGCGGAACAGGCTCGGGCCGGCGGTGCTGCGGCGGCGCCGCCGACCCCGGCCGAGCGCGAGTCGATGGTCCGCGCGGCGGAGCAGCGCGTGGGGGAGGCGCTCGCCCGGCGTGAGGAACGGGTCCTCGCGGCCACGGGCGACGACCGGCTGCTGGCCGAGGCGGCCGAAGAGCTGGCGGCGCGCGATGCGGTCTCCGGCGACGGCGGCATCGCGGAGCAGGCGCGGGTCATCGACCGGGCGGAGGATCTGCTTGAGGCGGACCGCACCGAGCTCGAGCTCGAGGAAGCGGATCTGCGGAAGGACACGACCGGTGAAGAGTTTCTCCGCAACGCCCGGGTCGAGGTCCTCGGCGCCGCCGACCGGGAAACGCAGACGCTCGTCGACGGCTGGGCCGTCATCGACCAGGCGTCCGCGGCGAAGGCCCGCGTCGAGGCGCTCGGCACCGGGGGCCTGGACCTGTACCACGCCCACCTGGCGGACATCGATCCGAAGTGGGGCGTGGACGGGAACGCCACGACGACGCGCGGGAACCAGGATGCGGCGCTGAGCGCGGCGGAGTCCGACGGCTCGCGCCTCGGGCGTCTTCGCGCCGTGCGGTCGGACGAGGCCGCCGCCGCCCGCTACCGCGAGGTTCTCGGCGACAGTCCGGACCGGTTCGACACGGCGGCCCTCGACAGGGCCCTCGCGGCGGGCGAGCGGGAGCGGGAGGAACGCGCGGCGGCGGCGCGCCGTGCGGCGGACCTCGAGACGGCCACGGAGGCGGCGCAGGCCGCGGCGGCGCGGTCGAAGGTCGACTTGCGCCCCGCCGCTGTCCGTGCGGTCTACGAGACCGGCGAGACGCACGCGGCCGGTATCGCGGCCGTGGAGCGCACGACCGAGGCCCTCGACGATGCGGCCGACCAGCGTCTCCCGGCCGGCACGGTCATGGACGCCTGGAAAGCGAACCGTTCGGCGCCCGGCGGGATAGCGGCGGCCCTTGCCGCCGCCACCGCCGCCGCCCGCCTCGAGGAGGAGCGTGCCGAGGCGCGGCGCAAGCAGGCGGCCATCGAGAAGCGCAACTCTCGCGTGAAGCAGCTGTTGGCCGACCCCGCGTCGGCCGACGCACTCATCGAGGCCCTCGAAGCGGAGGACCCGTCGTGGCGGTCAGGGACCCGCCCGGCCCGCATCGACCGGGCGCTCGACGTCGCCGAGCGGGACGCCGGCCGCCGGGAGGTCGCCACTCGGCGACACCGGGAACACGAGGTGGTCCTGGAGGCGGAACAGCGCTTCCCCGACGCCACCAGCACGGCGTGCCAATACGCGGGTGGCCGTTTCGACGTGACCACGGAGGTGGGCCGTGCGGGCCGGCGCGTCTCGCAGGATCTCTCGGACCGCGCCCTCGTGAGAGCGCACGCGGCCGAGAAGGCCGAGCCGCCGGCGCCGCGCAACTTCGTTCAGCGGCTCTACGACTGGCTGCGGGATCGGCTCGAGCGGCTGTTCGGCCGTTCGCCCGGTCCGGGGGCGTCGGCCGCCGCGGACGGGCCGGCGGCCTCCGCGGAGCGCCCGGCCCGGGGGCGGCCTCGACCCACCGCCTTCGAGGAGCGGTACTGCCGGGAGTGGCCCGGGCACGCGGCCGACATCCGCCGTCCGGACTTCGAGAAGCTGGCCGCGGGCGCGTCGAGCGGCAACCGGCTCTTCGAGCGGGAGGAGCCCCGCTCGTCGAGATGGATCGCGGTCGAACCGGGCGAGTTGCCGGCCGCTCTCGCCAAGCCCGCGCCGGCCTGGAGCGACAAGGCCGTCGAGGAGGTGACCCGGCGGGCTACAGTCTGGGACCCGGACCGGACCGAGGGCCGGCGGGTCGCCGAGGCGCACCTGGGCGGCTACGAGAGCCGGTTGCCGGCGGAGTACTCGCACTCGGCGGAATGGCAGGCGATCCTGAAGCGTGCGGAGGAGGCCGTCCGGAAGGCCCAGAACAGCTGGCGGTACAAGTGGGCCGACCGCCGGAAGGACGACCGGAAGAAGCGGGAGCTCGAGGCGACCGCTATCAACCGCGCCTGCGGCCGCGATGCGCGCCGCCTGCACGGGAAGATGATGGCGGCGCGTGCGGCCGCGCGGCCCGGCTGGGAGGTCACGGTCAGGATCCGGGCCGTTCAGGAACTCATCCGGAGCGAAGAGGCGACCCGGCGGCTCAAGCAGGAGCAGGCACGGGAACGGGCACGGGAGCGGGAGCGCCCCGCCGACAGGCCGCCGCCCGAGCGAAAGCGGACGAGAGACCGGGGACGCGGCCTGGATCGATGAAGACCGTTACGTCCGCGGATGCAGGCGGCCACGCGGAGCGGGAAGACCGCCGCGCGGCCCTGGCGCCTCGCACCGCTTCGGAAACTGCCCCGCCGCGGCTCGCCGCCGCGGGCCCGCCACCGCGCCGGTCGTCGACTCCACCTCCCTCCCGCAAACAACCCGCTCCTGCTCACGCGGCGCAGGCCTGAGAGGCTGGCTTGCACGCACAGTCGTCCCATCCGCCCCCGGAGCGGGGTTGAAGGGCGACCCCGCTCCGAACGCCGGCAGCCGCCGGCGGGGCGGACGCCGCCCCCGGCCGGACCTGGAACCGCGGTCCGGCCTCAATCCCGAGGCCGTGAAGGGCGACGGCCGCGGGATGGGCGGCGAACCCCTGCCCTTGCGCCGGCGCACCCGGCCGGCCTGAAGAGCGGGCCGGCCAGACGGGTGCGCCTTCCGCAGATTCCGGCGTCAAGGACGACGGTGGCGAAGAGCGACCGTCGCCGCTGAACGCCCGGGGCGACGAATCTCCGCTTTCCACCTTGACGGCGCCGGCAAGGAACGCGGCTTCGCCGCAGGCCGGCACTCCCTCGCCACCACCACCGCCGTACCCGACGAGGGCGCCGCTCTCTCAGGCCGGCCGGCCTGAACGCCGGCGCCGAAAACCATCGGCCGGTCGATTAGCCGCCCCGGGCAGCGGTCCCCTGCGGGGCTCCCTGACTCCGGAATCGCGGGCAGGGGTCCCGCGGCCGGACGTGTGCGCGCGAGCGCGAGCCGGCATGAGGCCGGACGCGACTCGCCGCAGGAGGGAGTGACCGATGGCCACTACTCGCGTCCGCAGCTTGAGGAGGGACCGGTTCCGGGACGGCCGGCCGATACGAGTCGGCTCCGAGATCGTCGTCCGCTCCATCGACCACGGCGGCTCGACGATCCGCGCCCTGCGGCTGACGGCGAAGCTGCGCTTGCAGGGCTCCGCGCTGGCCGCGGCGCTGGCGAGTCCGGCCGTGAGCTCGGCTCTCGCCGACGTGTCGTATCGCACCGGCGCCGGCCACACCACGGGGCTCTCGGTGGTCTACCACCAGGTCGAGCCGCTGACCACGGTCGTCCGCGAGTCGGCCGTGAGCGCCGAGCGGGAGTTCGAGGTCGCGTGGCGAGGCGCCGACGGCCTCCTCGACCAGATGCCGGACCCCGAGCCCATCGACGGCAGTCCGACGCGCGCCATCGTCGACTGGCACGAGGTGGCGAAGCACGCATCGGACTTCTACGACGACGAGCGCTCGATGCCGGCCCTCGCCGACCGGAAGGTGCTGCGCCGGCGCGGCCGCGTGACGGTCAGGCGCGGGTTCCTGCGCCCGCCGATGTCGGCCGAGGCCGTCGCGCGCATGGTCGAGCTTCGCGCCCAGGGCCTCGGCTTCGGGCGCATCGCGCGGGCGGTCGGCTGCGCTCGCATCACCGTGTCGCGTTATCTGCGCAGCTTCGAGGAGGAGGGTCGCTGACCGTTTCGACGTGGCGCTGAACGTCCCGCGGCCGGACCGGTCCGAGCCGCGGGACTTCGCTGACAAACGACGCGCCCCGGCATGGTGCCGGGGCGTGATTCCCCCAGGTTGGCCTCGTCCCAAACGCTGAGCGGCGGGACGACGGGCTGACCTTGCGAGGGTGGCTGCCCAACCGGCTGCCGGACCGCCTCGAGCAGGTGACGAGCAGGCGACCGCCTCCGGAAGGTGAAAGGCGGCTTCCGCCCGGGCACCCGCCGTGGCGGGACCGCGGACATGAGCCGAGCTTCCGACCCGACAACCGCACGCCTCCGTGGGCGAGCCGTTCGAGCAGGCAGACGGCGAACGAGCGCCGGCGGGCCGTCATCCCGACCTCTCGGAATACGGCGCATACGCGGCACAGGCGGGGGTACGATCGACCCATCATGTGAATCTTGACCCCTTGCCCCTCGCCCCCCGTCCACCCGGCCGCCTGTCGAAGACAGGCGGCCGGGACGGGAAATTTCGCGCGCTGTGCGCGCCTTTTCGTTTGCCCCGCTATGCGGGGCAACGACGAAGATCCCGGCCGGCAAGGGGCCGCACGAACCTCCCCAGGGAAAGGACAACGCGATGAACGAGGTGGAACTCGACCCGCGGCAGGCGCCATGCCCGAGGGGCCGCAGCGCACGCGCCTCGACTGGAAGGACCTCGGCAAGTTCGACCCGGACGTGGACGACCCCCGCACGAAGCCGTTGCCGGCGAACCGGGCGACGCTGAGACGCCCGGGCCGCGTGTCCAGCCGGCGCGGCTATCTGCGCCCGCCGCTCCCGGTCGACACCGTCGCTCGCATCGTCGAGCTCCGCGACGCCGGCCTCAGCTTCAAGAAGATCGGCAAGGCCCTCGGCATCGCGGCGTGGACCGTCTCGCGCTACATCCGCAGCTTCGAGGAGGAAGACTGATAACGAGGGTAGCTCAGCATCCTCGATGCGGCCGCCAAGGCGAACTGCAATCCATCCACGTCGACGCGCCCAACGTCGACGTCGCCGCCCAGCTCGCTGTCGCATCACATCGACAGCCGGCCGACCCCGCCTCCCACCCGGACCTCGTTCGGGCCCGTCCCGATCAGGCCGGCGCCCTGTGACCCGAATGTGCCCCACCACGACCTCGACGACGCGGCCCAGATGTTGCTGACTAGTAGACCAAGCCCCTGCTCGCCGGGCGTGATCGGCAGCCTGCGGGTCACCATCGCGCCGCCCAGCAGGCCGACAACGTGTTGCACGAGGTCATGCGCGAGCTCGCCAGCGACGCGGCGAGGCATCGCGAACATGTTGTGGGTGTGGTAGTTCGCGAGATCGGGGTGTTCACCGGGGACCGTCCAGTCGCTCACTGTCCTCCACGCTCACCTCGACCAGGCTCCCGCGCCACCGACGGCGCCCGCTGGGTGCCGTGAGCCTGTCGCTGCAGGCGATGACGGAAGACGAGTTCGCCGGTTCGGCCGAGATCGTGCGCACGGTCGCGGCGCCCGGCGAAAGCGCCGAGTTGCCGACGAGGCACGGCCGGACGACGTGCGTGCCGGACCCGGTCGGCCTCGCGGCGGCGGCCCCCCGCAGGGCGTCGCGCTACACGTCCAGCGACCCGGAGCCGTCGGCCTTCGAGACGTGCGCACAGCGCGCAGCCGAGCGACATGCGTGTCCTGGCCCCTGCCGGGCGCCGCAGAGGGGCCATACACGCCGAGATTCACGATGGGCTCGAGCTCGTCGACCGTCACCGTGTCCGCCGTCCGGTCGTAGAGCTCCCTCCTTTTCGCGACGCGTACCCCTTCGATCTGCTGCGCCTGCACGAGGGCGGCAGTCCCCGACCGCCGCCCGCCGCTACATCATCGCCCGCCACGACGAGCCCACGTCCGAGCGCCCGCCCCGTCCAGCCGCCTTCCCGCCGGGTCCGAGCCCTGGAAAACACGCTACCAGGTGCTATGATCCGCACTGGAGTGTCACACCCAAACGGGGGTGCAGCCCAAATGCGAATGAGCGATCCGGACTTGCTGACGCTCGCCGAAACCGCTGGCGAGACCATTTCGAGCATTGCCGCCAAGCTGGAGAAGAGCGAGTTCTGGGTCGCTCGCGTTTTGGGTTGCAAGACAACCTGTACACCTGCGGAGGCGGGGCAGATCGCCGAGATCCTCGGAACCGATCCCCTTCACACATCGGGCCTAACGGTGCCCCAGGACCCGCCGCGGTCTCGCCTCAGCGTTGTGGGGTTGCAGGTCTTCGACCGAGTCCTGATCGGTGCCTTGGCATTATTCGTGGCGCTGACCGTAGAACACAATTTTAGGACTTTCACCCTCAAACGAGAGCGCGCACTAGCGGTGTCCAACGTCAACTCGCAGTTCCTGATTGACCGCTACACCCAGGCGAAGACTGACTTTGTCGCACTCCTGGTGCAACTCGAGTCGGCCCGTCAAGTGATAGCGCCGGACACCATCAACACGTCGCAGGCGCAGTCAGCGGCCAAGAGTCTTCAGTCCATTACTAACCGGCTAGAGGTTGACATTAACGTCATAGCGGCAGCTCATCCACGCACGAAGATCCCAGCCGCCGCATTTACTAAGACATTGCGGCTGGTCACGGGTAATCTGATAGATCTGCGGCCACCGCCGACCAACTATGACCATAATGTGAGTTTGCTCCGAACACAGTTTTTTGACCTCAGCAACGCAAGTCAGCAAGCAATGGTGCAAACCGTTGAAGCGGAGCTGCTGGAAGTCGAGGATGGGAGGTTCCTGTGGTGGTAACAGCTAACCGATGGACACTAGCGGTGGTCCTCATAGCCCTAATGGCGTGTGGGCTGCTCGCGCGGGCGCAAGCCGAAAACTCGCCATATTATGTCGTTTTCGAAACGTGGGGACTCGCTACGTCTCCTCTGGAAACCGGGCTTAAGATCGTGTCATTCCTGCCTGAACGCTATCTACTGTATATCGACAATCGGGACGCCCGCGAGGAGGCGTTCGGCAGGGAGTACCTGCGGGCGGTGACGCAGGACGGAGTAAACGTTCTAGTGAATCCGGACGACGTCTCCCGGAGTACGTTCCGCGAGCGAATCGGCACGCACGAAGTGATATTCAACTCAGAGTTCTCGTTGTGCAAGAGCCCGGGCTGTAGACCGATCGACGACAACGCTTGGTCGATCGCCCGCGGAGACGCGTTCAATATAGTGGCCACCGACGAGAACGGCTTCCATACACTTGAAGGGCGACGGGATGAGCTATTCCGAGGGTACATCTCAGAGACCGAACTCAACGAATGGAAGCAGCATGGTCAGATCACCCGGGCAGACGAGCCGCACCCCAGATATGATATCGACAAACGCCGGGCGGCGACTCTAGCCACGAGATGTGGAGAGCTGCGGCGGGTGAACGACCTATATTTGCTGGAGTCCGACGATGCCGCAACGGAAAGGGTCCTTAATCAGCTACGGGTTGCGGAGATCGACGACGGGCGGATCAAGGTGACCACGGAGTACGGGGCGGCGGGCCGGATGTACGAGTTCTTTAGCTATCATATCGAAGATCATGAGGCAAGGGCACCTTCAGAGAGGTTCTTCCGTATGGCGGCCGCGTTCCGATATGTGTGCCGCACTGGCGACCTTGGCGTCGTCACACGGGAGTACATCGAGGGTGTGGTGTTGAGTAGTTCACGCCGGACTGACGTGGTGGAAATTGAGATCGATGACTTTGGCACACCGAAGAACCTGCTGGAGCTAACGGACTCGCCCTACATGATCAGCATCAACAAGCCAAGTCACTTCTTTAGAGCTTTGGAGATTATTAGTCGTGAGATCCGGGATCGCACGCTGGCGGGCTATCTTGTCACTGAACTTAATCGCAGTTGCCGCTCTGTAGAACGAGCAAACCGGAATTCTAGGTGTCGATCCTATGAGTACTGAAGAGGAAAGGTCGGATAGCAGCCAGTGGCAAAAGGTCGGCAGACTCAAGTCGATCTGAGTGTGGTGAAGTGTCGTAAGCGGACGGGTCGTGTGAGTCTGCCCCCCTGGGCGGTAGTTCCGACCTCTGTTCATCGGCTTACTTCGAAGTACTGTCATCGGAGCGCGGTATTCGCGTGGCAGATTGTGGATCCGCTGAGCCTGCGGGCTTTTCTGGGCCTGGACGTGACGGAGGCGACGCCGAATTACTCGACGTTCGTCACGGACACGGCGTCTGATCCATATGGAAACGCACTCGGCGGTGGTCACGTGGGTGCTGGAACGGCTGTCGGAAGCGGGAGTTGCGCCGCCGCTTCGTCTACCGCAAGCGCGGCACCATCCCGTTCAGCAACTGCGGGCCGACGGCAGCCGCGGACCCCCACATTCGAACCGCGTCGTCAGCAACCCCAGCGGCCCGTTGCGCGCAGCTAACTTAACTAACTAACTAAGAAGGCCCGCGGTAGCCAACTCCCGATCACTGCCGACGCATCACTTATCTTTCGGCGGCGACGAGGACTGCTCAAAGGAGGACGAACTGCGCCCAGGCGTTCATCAACAGGCGACGCTTCGCGAGGAGGTCGCCGCGACGGTACGCCCGCTCGACCCCAGAGCCCACCGCATGGGCCAACGCCGTTTCGACGACGGCGAAGTCGTGGGCCGTCTCCTCCGACGCCCAATCGCGGAACGAGGAGCGGAAGCCGTGGATCGTGCCGGCGATGTTCTGCACCGTCCGGGTCAGCCCCATCTGCGACAGGGCGCGGCCGGTGCGCTCCGAGGCGAACACGAGCCCTCCCCTGTGCAGACCGCGTCGTTCCTCGAGGATCGACAAGGCCGGGGCGCTCAGCGGCACGACGTGCGCCCGCTTGCTCTTCATGCGTGCGGCCGGTATGGTCCAGGTTTTGCCGCCCAGGTCGATCTCGTCCCACCGCGCCGCCCGAGCCTCGGCCGACCGGGTGGCCGTCAGGACCAGAAAGGCGGCGCAGGTTCGGGCGGAATCCGCGGCCTGACTGCCGAGAATGCTGCGGTACGCGCTCGGTACATCCCGGTAAGGGACTGCCTCGTGGTGGCGCCTGACGCGCTCCTGGACCGGGAGAGCCGCCTTGATGCCGCCGTTCGCCGCGACGTTCTCGGAGACGTGGCCGTGGGCCAGGCACCAGTCGAGGACGGCGCGAACTCGCTGGAGCGCCTTGCGGCTCTCGGCCGGCTTCGAGGTCCAGACGGGCTTGAGCACGCCGATGATATCCTGGCGGCTGATGGCGTTCACGCGATGCTGGCCGAGCACCCTGAGGACGTTGCAGCCCCGAAGCGGCTGCATGAACGCTCGGGCGCTGCTCTCGGACCACCGTCCGCGGTTGGCCGCCAACGTCGCCTCCGCGGCGTCCCGGAACAGCGGCTTGACGTTGTGCGGAGCGGTGAAGGGGTCACGGCCGTCGAGCCGGGCCGCCCGGCGGTTGGCCGAAGCGATGGCCCGGGCCTCGGCGAGCGTCCGCAGGGGCCATCCGCCGAGGCCACGGTCGACGCGCTTGCCGTTGACGGTGAGCCGCTGCACGAAGGCCCGGGAGCCGGCCGGCTGCACAACGACGAACAGGGTCTTGCAGTCCGAGTCCCCGTGGCGGCCGGGCGGCAATGTTCCGATCCGCTTCTGGGTCAGCTTCATCGCACCCTCCCACGCCCAGTGTCATCCACGAACTATACCACGTTTTGGTCGCGGTTTCAGCGCGATTCCTCTGGACGCGCACGGATTGATCGGGACACGATAATCGCCGCAACTAGCAGAAAAAACTTGCTTTAGGTGGGCAACATGGGAACACACCGGACCTCCATCGACACTGTGCATCTAGTTCGTCTGGTACTACCAGCACCTGAACGACCACTGGGACCTCGACCACCCGTTCGAGCGGCTGCTCCTCGACACCGCGGTGGCCCCCGACCCCGCCGTCGTGCCGTGGATCAACCCCCGGCTGCAGCCGGGCGAGGTGCGGAAGGTCATGACCGGCATCCCCGGCAAGACCGGCATCGTCTACACCCTCGACCGCGCCACCGGCGAGTTCCTCTGGGCCATGCCCACCACCGCCCAGAACGTGGTCAGCGGCATCGACGGCGCGACCGGCGCGGTCACCGAGAACGCCGAGCTCGTCTTCGAGCGCGAGGGGCAGGAGATGCTCATCTGCCCGAGCTTCGTGACCGGCGGCAAGGACCACGAGGCCGGCGCCTACAGCCCCCTGACGGGCCTGATGTACTACCCGCTGCGGAACGTGTGCGCGCGGATGATGGCGACCACCGAGGGCGGCCTGACCCTCTACAACCTCGCCCAGCGCCAGCAGATCGCGCCGGGCACCGAGCAGGTCGGGGCGGTGTACGCCATCTCGGCCGAGACCGGCAACACCGCCTGGGTCTACGAGCAGCGGGCCGGCACCACCTCGCTCATCGCGACCGGCGGCGGGCTCGTCTTCGGGGGCGACGGCAACGGGCGGTTCCGGGCCCTCGACCAGGAGACCGGCGAGTCGCTGTGGGAGATCAACCTGGGGACGTCGGTCACCGGCTTCCCCATCACCTACGCGGTCGACGGGAAGCAGTACGTCGTCGCGAGCACCGGCTCGTCGCTGAGCTCGCGCGACAACATGCGCCTTACCCCGGAGCTGCGGCCGAGCAACGGCAACAACATCTTCGTGTTCGCGTTGCCGTAGCCGCGCAGGCGCGCCTTGCGGCCACGCCGCCGAGCCGCCGCGTGGCCGCCCCGACCAACCCGTCCGGGCGTTCGGGCCCTTCCACGGCGCCGCCGTCTGACACCGGTGGGCGGTCGGGGGCCCCGACGGCAATCACCCCCGCCGCACGCCGAGCGCGGGAAACCGGCGAAGACGGGCCACGCCTTGGCGCAGTTGGCAACTTCAGTCGAATTGTCCTGACGTGACGTCCTGCAGGGCTCTGTTCAAGCTGATCGGCGGAGGCATCATCGTTCTCGCGTTCGCGTTCTGGCAGACCTTCGGGATCTGCCTCAGGCGGTGGTTCCCCCTCGCGGCCCGGCGCTACGCGAACCGGGTCACGTCCCTCGGATGCCGGGCATTCCTGCGCCACTGGGGAGTCACCGTCACCCTCAGGAACGCGCGTCACGTCGCGCCCGGGCAGGCGTATCTCTACGCCGCAAACCACCTGTCCTATCTGGACATCCTCGTCCACGGGGCGCTGTTTCCCTCCACCTTCGTCACGTCGCGGGAGATGCACGGGACCCCCTTCCTGGGGCACATCTGCCGGTTCGCGCAGTGCTTCTTCGTGGACCGCATCAGTCGGCGGCGGCTCGCCCAGGAGATAAGGGCCGTCGCCGCCCTCCTCGAGAGCGGCGTCCCCGTGACCCTCTTCGCGGAGGGCGCGGCGAGCGACGGGGCCGGGGTCCAGCCCTTCAAGAGCCCCCTGTTCAAGGCCTGCGCGGTGGCGGGAACGCCGGTGCTGCCCCTGACCCTGAACTACCGGGCCCTGGACGCGGCCCCCGTCGGCCGCGGGAACCGGGACGACGTCTGCTGGTACGGGGGCATGGCGTTCTTCCCCCACGTCTGGCGCCTGCTGCACCACCGTCGCATCGAGGTGGACGTCGTCGTCTCCCCGCCCGTCGTCGGCGCCGACTACCGGGAGCTGTCCGAGAAGGCCCGCGAGGCCGTGGCGGGCTCATATGCTCCGCTCGCATAGGGGGCGAGCCGGGGCAGAGTCGGAATGCGCCGGCTTCCGGCGTGTGCAGCGATGAGGTCCTGCAGGTTCGACGCTCGTGAGGAAGTGCTCGGCCGCTGTCTCCTCGATCCGCCCCGGCGATGGGAACGGGCGGCTGCGGCACGCGGCGAGCGCGGCGCTCACTGCCTGCGTCGAATATGACACAATGAATGTTGTGGCTGCATCGATCCCCCCGGCAATCCGGCGCACCGAGCGCGTCGTCAAGCCGAGCGCGCCGACGCCGACCGCCGACCCGGACTTTCCCGGCTGCGACCCCGTGTCGCTGCCGACATGGGACGACGTGTGGAGCTACGACGGCCGCATCGAGTACTGGTCGGCCGAGGCGGGGACGGCGTGGGTCCTGCGCGACGCCGGCCCCGTCCACGAGACTGCCCCGAACCTGTTGAGCGAGCTGCTGACCCGCATGTGCCTGGAGCGCGGGTCGCGCTTCCTGTTGGCCGGGGCCGTCTACCTGATGGAGCGGGGCGAGGACGGCCGGCCGCGGCAGGTGCTGGTGGCCGACCAGACCATCTACCTGGACCGGAGGGTCTGGCGGCCGCGCGACCCCGCCATCGTGCTGGGGGTGGACCCCCTGCCGGACGTGATCCTCGAGGTGGATCACACCACCGACGTCCGGCGCAACAAGCTGCCGGTGTACGAGGCGTGGGGGTTCCCCGAGGTGTGGGTGGACACCCCTGACGAGCCATCGCCGAACCGGCCCCGGCGCCTCCGGCCGGGCCTGACGATCTACGTGTTGCAGGAGGGCCGCTACCGGATCGCGGACGAGAGCCGCGCGTTTCCCACCTGGACGGCGGCGCAGATCCACGCCGCCGTGAACGAGAGCCGCCTCGGCCCGCGCACCCTCGCCGACCTGACGCGGGTGGGCCGGCGGCTCGGCGTGCAGGAAGGCACCACCCCCGACGACGACCCGCAGCTCGGCCGCCACCGCCGGCAGGCCCACGACATCGGGCTGCGGGCGGGCCGGGCCGAGGGACTCACGCAGGGCCGGGCCGAGGGACTCACGCAGGGCCGGGCCGAGGGACTCACGCAGGGCCGGGCCGAAGGACTCACGCAGGGGCGCGCCGAGGGGCTCACGCAAGGGCGCGCCGCGGGCATCGCCCGGGAACGGACTTTCCTCGGCCGTCTGGTCGCCAAGAAGTTCGGGCCGCTCACGGCGGATCGGATCGCCGAGCTCCTGGCCGGCATCGAGGACCCCGATCGCCTCACCGAGGCCGGCGACCTGATCATCGGGTGCGACGACGCCGAAGACCTGCTCTCCCGCCTGTCATGAGACGGCTCCCGCTCGTCACGAGCATGATCACGAGGAGGGTTCCGCGGTTGCCTCGCCGATCGGCCGGCGGGTCTGGCCGAGCCCGGGGACGTCCGGGGGCGGAGGACGATTGCGTCCCCCGCCCCTTGCGGGGTGTCCTGGATGACCGCGTTCACTTCGCGTCGAGCCGGAGGATCTTGAGGTTTCGGAACGCGACGGGGTCGCCGTGGTCCTGGATGGCGATGTGGCCACGCGGCTCGCGGCCGTAGCGGGGAATCGACGCGAACTTGCTGGCCATCATCCGCTCTTGCCAGTCGGAGCTGCCGAGCTCGTACTCGAGCAGCTTCTCGCCGTTCATCCAGTGCTCGACGCGGGCGCCGCGGACGACGAGGCGGGCGGTGTTCCACTCGCCGACGGGCCGGGTGACGTCGCGGGCCGGCGGGTGGACGGCGTAGTTGCTGGCGGCCGAGGTGATGGGGGCCTGTCCGTCCCGGTGGCCGGCGTTGTGCAGGATCTGGAACTCGGGGCCGGTGTGCCACGTCGGGCCGTCGCCCTCCGCGACCCGGAACATCACGCCGCTGTTGCCGCCCTCCTCCACCCGCCAGTCGAAGCGCAGGTCGAAGTCGGCGAACTGCTCGACGGTGATGATGTCGCCGCCCCGGCCCACCCGGGCCATGGCGCCGTCGACCGCCTGCCAGCCGTCGGGCACGGCGTCACGCCGGTAGCCGCGCCAGGCGGCGAGGCTCTCGCCGTCGAAGAGCAGCTCCCAGCCGTCGGCTTTCTCCTCGGCGGTCAGCAGATTCGCGGCGGTCTCGTCCGTGCCCGCGGGGGCGCCGATGGCCCACGCGATGCCTTGCAGCAGGTGGGTCTGGAAGCGCGGGTCGTCCCACACCTCGGGGCGGTGGCCGAGCGCGGTGTAGAAGACGCGGCCGTCGCCCTCCTCACGTGTCCACGCGAGGGCGAAGTCGCCGTCGTCGCGCCGGATGTTGCGGGCGTTCATGTCGACCGACCCGGTGTCGAGGCTCAGCAGCACGTCGACGTTCGCGCGTGACCACTCGCGGTGCTGGTAGATCTCGTCGTGGATGCGGAACGACTCGCCGAGGTGCCGGGTCGCGGGGTGCTCGGGGTTCTCGACCCGCACCGTGACCTCCTGGTGCCAGGGGTGGCCGTCGAAGTAGCCGCCGATGAGGGCGAGGTAGCCCGGCCACTCGTAGAAGGTGTCGGTGGCGCTGTGGACGCCGACGAATGCGCCGCCGCCGCGCACCCAGGCGAGCAGCGCCGCCTTCTGCGCCTCGTCCATCGGCAGCTCGCCGGTCGTGAAGAAGACCACCGCGTCGTACCCGGCGAGGGTGTCCGCGGTCAGGGTCGAGGCGTCGCGCGAGACGGTCACCTCGAGCTGGCCGGTCTCCTTCGCGATGCGCGTGAAGACGGCCTCGGAGTGCGGCAGGACGGGATGCGCGAACGCGGTCGACTGCGTGAGGTAGAGGACCTTGGCGGTCTGCGCCGCGGTGGGCGTCGGGCCGGCGAGGAGCGAGAGGGCGGCTGCTGCCATGGTTACGAGCTGAACTGCGTGTCGCACGGTCCACATCCTTTCCGCGTCGGGGTCATGCCGTGCCCATCATGGTACCGCGTTTCTCGCCGAAGAGGACGCCGGCCGGGTGGAGCCCATGCCGGGCCGGCGGGCGGGGTATCCTATGGGGCCGATGGCGGTGCTGGGGCTCGATGTCGGGACCGGCGGGTCGCGCGCGGTGATCGTCGATGCCGACGGGGCGGTGACGGCGACGGCGACCGAGGCGCACGCGGCGTTCGACTCTCCCCGCACGGGCTGGGCCGAGCAGCATCCCGCCGACTGGTGGCGGGCGTCGCAGGCGGCCATCCGGACCGCCCTCGCGGCAGGGGGGACCGCGCCCGGCGACGTCCGGGCCGTCGGGCTGTCGGGCCAGATGCACGGCGCGGTGCTGCTCGACGCGTCGGGAGAGGTGGTGCGGCCCGCCCTCATCTGGTGCGACCAGCGGACCGGCGCCCAGTGCCGGCGGCTCACCGACGAGGTCGGGTCGGCGCGCCTCATCGAGCTCGTCGCCAATCCCGCCCTCACCGGGTTCACCCTGCCCAAGCTGCTCTGGGTGCGCGACGAGGAGCCGCGGCACTGGGAGCGGGTGCGGACGGTGCTGCTGCCCAAGGACTACGTGCGGTGGCGGCTGACGGGGGAGCGCGCCACCGACGCGGCGGACGCCTCGGGGACCCTGCTCTTCGACGTTGCCGCCCGGCGCTGGTCGCCGGAGCTGCTCGCGCACGTGGGGATCGACGCGGCCGCCCTGCCCGCCGTCCACGAGGGGCCCGAGGTCACCGGCCGTCTCACCCCCGCCGGGGCCGAGGCCACCGGCCTCCCCGCCGGGACCCCGGTCGTGGCGGGCGGGGGAGACCAGGCGGCGGGGGCGGTGGGCATGGGCATCGTGCGGCCCGGCGCCGTCAGCGCCACCATCGGGACCTCGGGGGTGGTGTTCGCGGCCACCGACCGGCCGGCCCTCGACCCCGGCGGGCGCGTGCACACCTTCTGCCACGCGGTGCCGGACCGCTGGCACGTCATGGGGGTGACCCAGGGCGCGGGGCTGTCGCTGCGCTGGCTGCGGGACACCATCGGCGTGGGCGACGGCGGCTCCGACGCAGCGGAGGACCCCTACGACCGGCTGTGCACGGAGGGGGCGAAGGCCCCGCCCGGCGCCGACGGCGTGCTGTGGGCGCCGTACCTGATGGGTGAGCGGACGCCGCACCTCGACCCGGAAGCGCGGGCGGCGCTGGTGGGGCTGTCGGCCGCGCACGGCCGGGCGCACGTGATCCGCGCGGTGCTCGAGGGCGTCGCCTTCAGCTTGCGCGACAGCCTGACCATCTTCGAGGAGATGGGGGTGCCGGCGACGCGCATCCGCCTCGGCGGGGGCGGTGCGCGGTCGCCGCTGTGGCGCCAGATACAGGCCGACGCGTACCGCCAGCCCGTGGACGTGCTGGCGGCGGAGGAGGGCGCCGCCTACGGTGCGGCGCTGCTCGCCGGGGTCGGGGCCGGCGTGTGGGGCTCGGTGGACGAGGCCTGCGCGGCCGCGGTACGGGTGGCGGGGACGATCGGGCCGGAACCCGGCGCGATGGCGGCGCTCGACCGGCAGTACCGCCGCTTCCGCACCCTCTACGGCGCCCTGCACCCGCCGGCCGGTGAGAGATGAACCATGTCTGACGACGCCTACGCTCCCCGCCCGGAGCACAAGTTCTCGTTCGGCCTTTGGACGGTCGGCAACCCCGGCCGCGACCCCTTCGGCGAGCCGGTCCGGCCGCGGCTGTCCCCCGTGGAGCTCGTGGCGCTCCTCGGCGAGGTGGGGGCCTGGGGGGTGAACCTGCACGACAACGACCTCGTGCCCATCGACGCGACGGCGGCCGAGCGCGACCGCATCGTGCGCGATTTCCGGCAGGCGTGCGGGGACCACGGCATCGTCGTGCCCATGGTCACCACGAACCTGTTCACCGACGCCGCCTTCAAGGACGGCGCGTTCACCGCCAACGACCCCGCGGTGCGGGCCCTCTCGGTGCAGAAGGCGATGGGGGCGATGGACCTAGGGGCCGAGTTGGGCGCGAAGATCTTCGTCATGTGGGGCGGGCGCGAGGGGACCGAGACGGACGGCTGCCGGCGCCCCGACATCGCTGTCCAGCGTTTTCGCGAGGCCCTGAACTTCCTCTGCGAGTACTCCATCGCCAACGGCTACGACTATCGCTTCGCGCTCGAGGCGAAGCCCAACGAGCCGCGCAGCGACATCTACTTCGCGACCACCGGCGCCTACCTCGGGTTCATCCCGACCCTCGACCATCCGGAGCTGGTCGGAGTGAACCCCGAGGTCGCCCACGAGCACATGGCCGGCCTGAACATGACCCACGCGGTGGCCCAAGCGTGGGAGGCGGGCAAGCTCTTCCACATCGACCTGAACGATCAGGTCATCGGCCGCTACGACCAGGACTTCCGGTTCGGCGCCGCGAACCCCAAGGCGGCGTTCTGGCTGGTGAAGTTCCTCGAGGACGTCGGCTACGCCGGCCCGCGCCACTTCGACGCCCACGCCTACCGCACCGAGGGCATCGACGGCGTCAAGGACTTCGCGCGCGGTTGCATGCGCACCTACCTCATCCTGAAGGAGAAGGCGGCGCGGTGGAGCGCCGACCCCGACGTTCGCGCGCTTCTCGCCGGCCTCGCCGAGGCCACCCAGGCCGCACCGGGGTTCGGGGCGTTCAGCCCGGACGGTGCGGCCACGTTGAAGGGCCACCGCTTCGACCGGGCCGCGCTGGGGCGCCGGGAGCTGGCCTACGAGCGGCTGGACCAGTTGACCACGGAGATCCTGCTCGGCGTGCGGTAGAACCCATGGAGCCATCCCTGATTGGCCTGCGAGGAGCTCGCGGGCTCGACGCGGTGTGCAAGTCCCGGGGGCGGTCCGCGCGCCGAGTCCGGCATCCGTTCGAGAGAGTAGAGATCGACCGCCAAAGGAGGCAGACAGTCATGATTCGCGAGTATTCGGCCAACGCGGCCGCGTTCGTGGGGCTCGTCGCGGTCGCGGCGTTCGCGCTGGCGGCGTTCGCCCCGGCGGCGCTCGCCCAGTCGTCGGCGCCGGACGACGCTGGCCTGCCGACGGCGAGCCCCGGCTCGGTCGGGATGTCGGCCGACGCGCTGGCCCGCATCGGGCCGGCCATGCGGGCCTACGTCGACGACGGCCGCCTCGCCGCCGTGATGACGATGGTGGCCCGCCGGGGGCAGGTCGTCCACTGGGAGGCCGTGGGGACGCGCGACACCGCGTCCGGCGACCCGGTGGAGCGGGACGACATCTTCCGCATCTACTCGATGACCAAGCCGGTGACGAGCGTCGCGGTGATGATCCTGGTCGAGGAGGGCAAGGTCGCGCTGGACGACCCGGTCTCGAAGTTCGTGCCCGAGTTCGCCGACGTCAAGGTCCTCGGCGACGGCGGCGAGCGGGTCGCGGCGGACGGGCCCATGACCGTCGAGCACCTGCTGACCCACACCTCGGGGCTCACCTACGGGTTCTTCGGCGACTCGGCCGTCGACCGGCTCTACAACCAGTCCAACCCCCTCACCCTCGCCGAGGACCTGGAGGATTTCGGCCGACGCGTGGCCGAGCTGCCGCTGATCGCGAGCCCCGGCTCGCGCTGGAACTACAGCGTGTCGACCGACATCCTCGGCCGCGTCGTCGAGGTCGCCTCGGGGCAGGCGTTCGACGCGTTCGTCGAGGAGCGCATCCTCGACCCGCTCGGCATGGACGACACGGCGTTCTGGGTGCCCGAGGAGAAGCGGGGCCGCTTCATGGCCAACTACGCCAGTCTCGGCGGCAACCTCGTCGTGGCCGACTCCCCGGTCGACGGGCAGTACACGCGCCCGCCGGCGTTCCCCTCCGGGGGCGGCGGCCTGACCTCGACCGCGTCCGACTACATCCGCTTCGCCCAGATGCTCCTCGAGGGCGGCAGCCTCGACGGCGTCCGCATTCTCGCGCCGGAGACCGTCGAGAAGATGCGCTCGAACCACCTCCCCGACGCGATGGTCCCGATAGAGTTGGGGGCGTTCCTCAGCCCCGGCTACGGCTTCGGGCTCGGCTTCGCGGTCATGGTCGACGCCGAGGCCTCGCCCGAGCCCGACCACGACGGCGTCTTCCGCTGGGCCGGCGCCGCCAACACGTTCTTCTGGATCGATCCCGAGGCCGAGCTCGTCGGCATGGTGTGGACGCAGTTCATGCCGTTCGCCGCCTACGACCTCGAGCGCGAGTTCCAGACGCTCGTCTACGAGGCGATCGAGTAGCCGCGGCGCGGCCAGTCTTCCGCGACATCCGGCGGGCCGCGCCAGCGGCCGCGGCCCGCCGGATGGGCTCGGCTCCCGTCGGGACCGGGATCGAGATCGGCGTTGGCCCCGCTGGCATCCGGCAGCGATACTATCTTCTGGACGCGGCGCGCACGGCCGACGCGGATCTGCCATCGGGCAACCTGGTGTCGGCGCTCGTCGGTCTGGAGCGGGCGCGCGGGACGGCGCGGCTGCCCGAGCCGTTGCGGGTGCAGGTGCTGATCGACCTCTTGCGGGCGCAGCCCGACGAGGAGCTGAGGCAGGCGTTCGCGGCGTGGCTCCGCCAGGGCCTGCGGCTCGCGGGTCGGCTTCCCGAGGGCCCGGGCGACGCGCTGGCGCAGTTGCAGGAGATGCACACGATGCTGGAAGAGAACGTGCGGGAGTGGACCTGCGAATGGCTCGAGAAGGGCATCGAGCAAGGCCGGGCGCAGGGCATTGAGCAGGGCCGCGTGCAGGGCATCGAGCAGGGGCGGGCTGTGCTCTGCCGCCAGGCGGCGCGGAAGTTCGATGCGGCGGCGGGGGAGCTGCTGGCCGCCGCCCTGGCCGGCGTCACCGACCCGGATCGGCTCGGGCGGGTCGGCGACCGGATCATCGAGTGCGCGACGGCGTCGGAGCTTCTCGCCCGCGTCCGTAGCGACGGCCCGTCGGGCGGTTGACGGCGCCCGTGCTGGCGGAAGAGGCGCACGGCCGGCGTGCCGGCCCCGCCGCCGTGTGGTACACGCGGCGGAGCAGACCCCGTGGGGCTACAATCGGGGGCAGGTCGGAACGTGCGGCGCAACGAGGAGGGAGGAACACCATGATGGAAAGCCTGCAGTTCATCTTCCGGTGGCTCCACGTGTTCGCGGGGATCATCTGGATCGGGCACCTCTACTTCTTCAACTTCGTGAACGCCCCGATGGCCGCGAAGCTCGACGGGCCGACGAAGCAGAAGGTGGTGCCGGAGCTGATGCCCCGGGCACTCTTCTGGTTCCGCTGGGGTGCGGCGTGGACCTGGATCACGGGGGTTCTCCTGCTGCTGCTGATCTTCTACCACGGCCGCCTCGCGATCGAGATCGACGCGAGCTGGGGGGGCGGCGCGATCTCGATGATCGCGGTGACGTTCCTGGCCGTCTTCGGCTACGACGCGCTCTGGAAGAGCGGGCTCAAGTCGAACGTCCGCGCCGCCACCATCGTCTCGTTCCTGCTGCTGGCGGTCGTCGTCTTCCTGTTCGTGGAGGTCGGCGGATTCCCGCCCCGCTCGGTCCTCATCCACACCGGCGCGATGTTCGGGACGATGATGGCCTTCAACGTGTGGTTCCGCATCTGGCCGGCGCAGCAGCGCATCATCGCGGCGGTGAAGGCCGGCAAGGCTCCGGACCCCGCCGACCCGGCGCTGGCCGGGCTGCGCTCGAAGCACAACACGTACATGTCGCTGCCGCTGCTGTGGGCGATGGCCAACGAGCACGCGACCCCGTTCTTCGGCGGCAACCTGGGGATTCCCGGCGACTACTACTGGGTGGCGTGGCTCGTGGCGGTGGTGCTGGGGTGGCACATCATCTTCCACTGCTACCGCATCGCCGGCCGCGTTTCGGGGATGTGAGGCCGGCCGCGGGGGCGTGAGCGGCTTGCGGAGGTCCGTCGAGCTCGCTCGGCGAGCCTCCCGGGGGAGTTCGAGGTGCGCACGGCGCGGGTAGTAGCGTCGGCGGTGCTCGAAGGAGCTCAAGCGCGACCGTCGAGCGAGGGCACGACCTCGAAGCCGAGGGCGGCGGCGTTGCCGCGGATGCGGTCGTCGAACGACAGCACGCGAACGTCGGGGAAGAGATTGCGGACCGCCAGCGCGGTGGCGAGATGGACGGCGTCGAAGGCTCGGATCGGCTCGCGGGGAAACGCCCGACGGGACCGATGGACGATTTCCGCGTCGATGCCGTAGAGGGTCCAATGGGCGGAGGCGGTGTCGACGAGGGCCTGCATCTGCGGAGATTCCCCGGCCGTCAACCGTCCTGTCGCGACGGCGCGCCGGAGCGTGCGGTCGCATTCGATGAGCGTCAGGTCGGATGTGGAGACGGCCGCCGCGGCGGTCAGTTGCGACCGGGCGCTCTCGCCGAGGTCCTCGGCGAGCAGCCACGAGAGGACGGCGCTCGTTTCGGCATACAGATTCACCGTTCGCCCCGAACGCCGTCGAGCAATTCCTGCAGGACGGCGGAGGGGAGCCGACGCGCCGGGCGGGGGTAGACGTCCGGGCGGTTCGGCGCGCCGAGGCGGACGGTTCCGTTACGGGCCCGACGCCGCAGCTCGGCGTAGGCTTCTTCCTCGGTGACGTGTGCCGGCGGCCCGAGCTCGGCCACGATCCGGCCGCGGTGCGTGACCGCCACGCGCTCGCCGTTCTGCACGTGCCGCAGGTATTCGCTGAAGCGGTTCTTGATGTCTCGTACGCCTGTCGTCTTCATCATCCGCAGCGTAGCTACGTGAGCCTACATTGTCAAGACGCGTCAGGCGACCGACGGCCGGCTCCCACGTTCGTGCCGCCGCCACGGTCGAGACCGGTCCCGTGAGCGGCCGGACCGCGCGCAGCGGCGCCGATGCGCTCAGGCGACGCTCGGCGTGCCCGGTACCGGGGTGCGGGTTCGTGCCGTTGAAGCGCCGCCGTCCGGTGTAGAATCGGATAGGTGGCCGTTATCCGAATAGAGTCCGTTCGGAGTCCGTTCGACAACCCCGAGATTGCCCGTCTCGCGATCTCGGTCGTGATGCGAGCAGACGCCATGGGCCTGCTTGCCGAGCGTTCGATCAATCGTCTCGACCTGTCGGAGTGGAAACGCGTGGCGAGGGACGTCACGCGGGCGGGAGTCGGCAAGGGGATTCTCGCGGAGCACCTGGGCTCGGGCGCGCCGGAACCGGACCGCTTCCAGGCGATGCTCGAACACGTCAACGAGGCCCTCGGCGCGTCGCCCGTGCCCGCGTCGGAATGGCCGGCCCTGCAGCGGCTGCTCGGCGTCGACGTGCTCGCCCGTCTGCTCGGCATCTCCACCGTCAGCCTCCGCCGCTATCTGTCCGGGGTCAGGGGGACCCCGGACGACGTCGCCGTCCGCCTGCACGCGCTGGCCCTGATCGTCGGCGACCTCGCGGGCGCGTACAACGACGCCGGCATTCGTCGCTGGTTCGCCCGGCCGCGCACGGTGCTGGGGAATCGTGCGCCCGCGGACGTGCTGACGGCCGGGTGGCAGCCGGACGACCCTGGAGCCCGCCAGGTGCGCGGTCTGGCCAATGCCCTGACGGCATCGCCCGCCACGTGATCATGATCGGTTTCCGCCACGCCGACCCGCGCTATCCGTTTCTGTGGGAAGGCGCGGATCAACCGGCCGCGCGCTGGCACGCGACGGGTGACGGCCCGGCCCACTACTTCAGCGATACCCCGGACGGCGCATGGGCAGAGTTGCTGCGCCACGAGGAGATCTCCGACCCGGACGACCTCGCGACGATCCGCCGCACGCTGTGGGCGGTCGACCTCGGTGAGCCCCTCGGTGGACAGGCAAAACCGGCCATTAGTGGACGGTTGAAAAGCGGCCATTTCCGATAGCCCGAGACGTTGACGCCGGCCGGGAACTGCGTGTTCCTGCGCGGCATGAGCAACGTCTTGGCTGAACACAAACGACAGCAGATCCTGGCCCTGGGACGCCTCGGGTGGTCCCTGCGGCGAATCGAACGGGCCACCGGGGTGCGCCGCGAGACGGCCAGCAACTACCTGAGGGCCGCCGGCGTGGTGGTGCGGGGCCGTGGTCGGCCGGCCGCGCATCCGGCAAAACCGGCCATTTCGTCGGAGGTGTCCACCGACTCTTCGACGGCTCCGGCGGCCAGCGCGGGCACGACGCCCGTCGTGCCCGCGTCCGAAGACCGCCCTGGTCGGGCGCCGCAAGCGAGTGCCTGCGAGCCGTACCGCGAGCTGATCGCCGAGGCCCTCGGCCGCGGGCGCAACGCCATGGCCATCTGGCAGGACCTGGTCGACGACCATGGTTTCCCGGCTGGTTATGCAAGCGTACGGCGCTTCGTCTCGACGCTCCGACAGCAATCCACCTTCGAGGCACGGGCCGTCATCACCACCGCCCCAGCCGAGGAAGCCCAAGTCGACTACGGCGACGGGCCGATGGTCCGGGACCCCGACTCCGGCAAGTACCGGCGGACACGGCTCTTCGTCCTGACCCTGGGCTACTCCCGCAAGTCGGTGCGGCTGCTGCTCCGCCGGTCGAGTGCCCAGGTCTGGGCCGAGCTGCACGAGCGGGCGTTCCGCCGGCTGGGCGGCACCGTACGTGTCGTCGTCCTCGACAACCTCAAGGAGGGCGTCCTCACGCCCGACATCTACGACCCCACCCTCAATCCGCTCTACCGCGACGTGCTCGCCCACTACGGCGTCGTCGCCCTGCCGTGCCGCGTCCGCGACCCCGATCGAAAGGGCAAGGTCGAAGCCGGCGTCGGCCACGCCAAAAGGACGCCGTTACGCGGCCTCCGCTTCGAGCGCCTCGACGACGCCCAGGCCTATCTCGACCGCTGGGAGCGGCGCTGGGCCGACACCCGCATCCACGGCACGACCAAGCGGCAGGTCGCTGCCATGTTTGCCGAGGAGCGGCCGGCTCTCGGCCCGTTGCCGCTCGAGCCGTTCCGCTACTACCAGTACGGCCACCGCACCGTGCACCTGGATGGCTGCGTCGAGGTCGCCGCCGCCTACTACGGGGCGCCGCCGGGCTGGATCGGCCGTCGCGTCCACGTCCAGTGGAACGCAGCTCACGTACGGCTGCTCGACCCCCACACCGGCCAGCTCCTCCGCGAGCACCTGCGCGCGCCGCGGGGCTGGCATCGCATCGAGGACCGAGACCAGCCCGCCCGCACCCCGCCGAAGACCCTTGCCCTGCTCGCCGCCGCCAAGCGGGTCGGCCCGGCGACCTCCACCATCTGCGACCACATCCACCGTCACGACGGCGCCGCCGGCGTCCGTCGCATCCTCGGCGTCCTCGCCCTCGCCAGGAAGCACGGTCCCGCCGTCGCCGAAGAGGCCGCCACCTCCGCCCTCGAACTCGGTGTGCCCACCTACCGCTTCCTCCGGCGCTATCTCGACCGCCGGCCCGGCGCGCCCCTCTCCCTGCGTCAGGTCGACCCGCTCATCCGGCAACTGACCGTCTACCGCGATCTCATCGACCGCAGAACAGGAGACTCGTCTTGAATCTCGTCGAACTCGACCAGGCCCTGCGCAAGCTCCGCCTCTCCGGCATGGCCGACGTCCTCGAAACCCGCCTGCAGCAGGCTCAGGCCGAGCAGATGGCCCC
The DNA here is from genome assembly GCA_965207615.1 of Vicinamibacterales bacterium. Taxonomy (GTDB): domain Bacteria; phylum Acidobacteriota; class Vicinamibacteria; order Vicinamibacterales; family UBA8438; genus JAJEEA01. Next base: position 1,840,367 of record CBDBMZ010000003.1, on the reverse strand, counting down.
GATCGACCTCGTCGCCGCCCTCGTCACCGACGAGCTCCAGCGACGCCAGGACCGCCTGCTCGCCCGGCGCCACAAGCAGGCTCGCTTCCGCGACCCCCACCGCTCCCTCGACGGCTTTGACTTCGCCTTCAACAAGAAGATCAACCGCGCCCTCGTCTTCGAGCTCGCCACCGCCCGCTTCGTCGCCCAGCGCGAGGACGCTCTGCTGATCGGCCCGCCCGGCACGGGCAAGAGTCATCTCGCCCAGGCCATCGGCCGCGCCGCGATCCACCAGGGCTACCGCGTCATCTACCGCGAGGCCCACGCCTTCCTTGAGGAACTCGCCGAGGCGACCCTTGCCGAGACCCGCAAGGACTACCTGACCGAGCTGACCCGGGTGCCCCTGCTCATCATCGACGACCTCGGCATGCGCAAGCTGCCCCACACCGCGGCCGAGGACCTGCTCGAACTGATCATGCGCCGCTATGAGCGGGCCTCCACGATGCTCACCTCGAACCGACCGGTCGAGGACTGGGGCAAGCTGCTCGGCGACACCGCCGCCGTCACGGCGCTGCTGGATCGCCTCCTCCATCACGCGCACGTGCTGAAGTGCGGGCCGCGGAGCTGGCGCACCAAGGTCCAGACGACCTTGCGAACACAGGGGGCCGTGAAGTAAAGATCAACGCCCCGTCTCGGGCGCCGGAAATGGCCGGATTTGCGGTGTCCACTAATGGCCGGTTTTGACCCGTCCACTGAGGGTGAGCCTCCCCTCGCAAGCCCCGACCTGGCGCGTGACGTTCTCACGGGCGGTCGCGCGTCACACCCGGCTTGTCGGGCAGAGGCGTCTCGACTGCGACGCATGGGCGTGCGCGGGCTCGAAGCGCCATCAGCGGCGCTCGTGCCCGGGGGTGCCCGGGGTTGGCGTGTGGACGGCGGCCTTCAGCCCGGCGAATCGCGTGACGGTCGAGTCTTCGCGCTCTTCGGCAGGTGGCCGGACCTGGTGGGTTGGCGCGCCACCGTGGCGGGGCGGCCCGGTGAGGAGTTGCTGGCGGTGGTTCGGCCATTCACGTGAGCCGTCGGGAGCGTCCGCCAGGCCGGTCGGCCGGTTGTGACGGCCGAGGCTCCCGCCGTCTACGGCACGCGCACCGGCCGTGGCACTGTGATCAGGCGGCGCTACGCACGTTCGAGGCGCGTTTTCGCAGTACGGAGGTCACCACCGTGGTCATGACGGGAGGACAGACCGCGTTGCCAAGGAGCCTGATGCGGTCGCGACGTGAACCATGTGGCAGTCGGTAATCACTGCCGAACCCCATCGCTCGCTGGATTTCCGGGGGCTGAAGCATGCGCAACATCGGTACGTTGCCGAGCCAAGTCACGAGCCCGAAGCGATCGATGGTCGTCACGGTGCGGAGAGGGACGTCGATGGTCTGCCAACCCCCGCCACCGTCCGAGCCGTAGTAGACGACGAGGAACGGCGTTCCACGCCCAAGCGCATCGATCGCTCGCTCTGCCTTCTCGATCGTGGCATCCGCCCGCCCGGCCCGGTACAAGGGTCTGGATCGCCACGGCCCATCCCACATGACTACGTCGGATCTGACCGACCGCGGGGCACCGCCCGGCGGAGTCACGGGAGCCGGCACCTCCTCGCGATCGCAGATCAGAAAGAGGCGCCGCCGCTTTTGCGGAACACCGAACGCCGATGCGTCGAGAACCTGAGCGTGCACGTGGTAGCCGAGTGCCTCGGTTTCTGCCACCAGTCCTCCGAAGCCGTCCCAGTTGCGCATGTGGATCACGTTCTCGATGACGATCCACCGCGGCTTCAGCTTCCGCGCGAATCTGAGCACGTAGCGGGCCGTCCTCCTGCTGTTCTCATCGCGCTGTCCGCTGCCTCTGGCGCACGTATGGCTGCGACACTCGGGAGATGCGAGGATGAGGTCGATGCTTCCCAGTCGGTCGACGACAGGCAGTCGCCCCGTCTCGACGAGCGTGCGCCGGATTCCCGTGTCCTGGCCAAAATTCGTTGCGTACGTCTTCGTGGCGATATCCCAGGCGTCGATGCCGCACACGATCTCTGCGCCTGCGGCGCGTGCCCCCCAACTGCTTCCGCCTCCACCACAGAAGACGTCCAGGGTGCGGATCTTCGGGTCCTTGAGCATCGGTCAACCCCTCGTCGTGCTGTCTTGCCCCCGAAGGTGCGACAGAACCCTCAACAGGCAGGCGTCCCGCGAACGCTCGATCTGGTGCTCCCAGATCCGGACGACCGTCCAGCCCATCCGTCGGAGGCGACGATGATTCCGCGCATCGCGACGTCGGGTTGCCGCAATCTTGATCTCCCACTTGTCGGACAGCTTCTCTCGCCACTGCGGGAAACGCCATCCGTGCCAGAAGTCGCCATCGATAAACACGGCCACGCGATCCGCCCGGAAAACGAAGTCGGGTCGGCCGGGCAGTTCCCGGACGTGACTCTCCCATGTCAGCCCACGGGTTGCGAACGCGTCCGCCATGGCCCTCTCCGGTCCGGTATCGCGACCCCTGATCCGGGACATCACCGCGCTGCGCGTTTGGGGCGACATGATGTCACCCTTGTGAAGTCGCCCCATCACCCGCTTCCCGTGCGCAGCGGCGAGCCGCGTTCAGCGGTGAGTTCCGGAATGTCAACCACACTTTCCGCATATGTGGCCGAGCGAACCGCGGTCCAGCAGTCGGGCTTCTTGGCCCATTCCGACACCATTCGCCCGTTTGCGGTGCGATGAAGCTCCGCATGCACGTTGTCGGCCCAGGTCATGATCTGGCTGCGGAGCTCCAGCGAGAGCTCCTGTTGCCACCACACCTTGTCGAGGTCGAGTCTCGCCCCGAGTTGTCGGGCGACCACGGCCACGGTGTAGGTCACGACGTTGGCCTGGAAGGCCGGGTACCTGCCCCTTGTCACCTTCTGCGTTGTCCTGTAGATGATCGCCTTCGCGATCATCCGCTTGAATTCCGTCAGGGTCACGGACTGTCCAGTAGCGGGATCATGGGCTGTCGTCATCCGGTCCATGAACCTGACGAAATTCTTCTGCGCTCCAAAACTGACCACATGCGGGAGCTGCTCCCACGCATTCAGGTACTTCGCCAGATCCGTCTTGGTGATCTTCCGGGCGGGTGGAGTAGCCTGCCGGAGCTTCTTGGCCCGGGCGGCGGTGGTTCCGTCCCTGGCAAGCATCGTCTTGTAGCTGCCAGCGGCTCGCTCGTAGAACCAGCGTCCGATGCCGTCCGGGCAGATGGTGGTGGACGCAAGATTCTCGACCTCACGATGGAAGCGCTTGTTCGCGGAGAGGTCGGACTGCTTCACGTTGTTCTGGCTGTTGGCGTACTTCGAGATGTTGGCGACGAACTCCTCCTCGGCGACGGGGTCGGGTGTCTTGAGAACGATGATCTTCGCCGGAACCCGCACGCGGCCAAGATCGATCTCGTTCGGGTGCTTCCGCTGGCTGAAGAACAGCGATGCGGTGGTCTGTCCGCCGTTGACCACCTGCATGCCCCGCATCCAGAGCACGCCGGGACCCCCGTCCGCGGTGCGGCCGAGTCGGAGTTCATCGGTGACGATGACGATGCCGTTGTTGTATGCCATGAACCGTTCCGGCGCGGAGCGGAGCGTGTCGCGGATGCCCCTGTTCACCTTTCCCGTCACGCTGAGGAAGGACCGGACGTTGGCTTCCAGCAGGCGGTCGCCGTACTTGTCGTAGACGAAGCGGAGAGCTTCGCCCGGCAGCGCCGTCAGAGCGTAGTCGTACTCGGACATTTCCCCTGGCACGTAGATGCAGGGTAGTGCTCCGCCGGTGACCTCGTCGAAGTCCACGGTGAGCTCGTCGCGGGGCTTGCCGGTCGACCAGTGGTGGTACAGGCGCTCGATGTCCATGACCTCGAGCTTGACCGTCTTCCCGCGGATCTCTCGCGACTTGAAGTTCTTGGCCTTCGCGCGGCGATCGGTGAGGACGTAGATCCTGATCTGGTCCAGCTTGTCGTAGCAGCCATGGATGGTCAACGTCAGACTATAGGCGTCGTCCGATTCCTCCATCTTTGCGGCGAGCGTTCCGTCAGCCGACCGGGCGAGAAACCGGAGACAGTGTTCGGCTGCCTTCTTGGTTTCCGAATCCGGGATGTGTCGAATCTCGTCGGCTCCGGCGTAGAGGCTGACGAAGAGATCGAGCTGATCCTGATCGTCGGACACCGCGTACCCGCTCAGGCGCAGTGTTGCGTTGCCGACTTTGGCGGTGTAGTGGCAGACGGCTGGCTCGAACGTCATCCCGATCTCGGACATGTGCTCCATGACAACTTCTGCGAACACGGACTCCGGATAGGGATAACCGCCGCCTTCACCGAGGCGGTCCTGGACGTTCGCTCTGACGTCGGCCTGCGTCTGGCGGAGGAATTCACCGAGTTCCATGCCTCAGATCACCTGAAGTTCCCGGAGAACGCGGTCGATGTCGGTTTCCGGGACTTGAACGAGGTCGAGATCCAGGTCGTAGCGCACCCGCCGTACCGCCTGCGCGACGCTTCGGCGCGTCAATCGGGGAAAGGCGTCGGTGACCTGGAACAGCATCGTCCGAACGTTCGCGAATCGGCGTACGTATCGGTTTCTGACGTCGTCGAGAACACCGGCCCGAAGAACGAGATCGGAGAATCGGGCTCGTGCAGCCGGATCGGCGGCCATGCAGTCGTCGACGTCCGCCACGGTCTCCGGCAGCGTGCGGCCGGACGCTCGCAGAGCGAGGCGTACAGCCGCGAGAAAAAGCGGTCGGGCCAGGGAGTCGTCGAGCTGGTCCAGTGATGCGATGGTGGCCGGAAACTCTCCGGATGTCGTGCTGGTCTTCACCTCTACCGCGCCGGTGCCCAACACGAAATCGTGCAGGCCGTCGATCGGGCCGCGCCAGCCGTCAACGGCGACGGATGCCTCTACGCCCGCTTCCAGGATGTGTCGCAGGAACCGGAGTTCGCCGACAAGTCCGACTTCCGCCGCCGGACTGAGCACGTCGTGGCTGCCCGATTCCATGAACGCCTGCCATGCCCGAATCCGTCCCGTGAACAGCGGAAACAAAGGCACTTCGTCGGCGGAAGCGCCGCGCAGGAGCGCGATGATGTCGCTCGCCATCCTGCCGAACATGGTCAGGCTTCCCGCCTGTTCGCGGACCAGGGCGATCCACGCCAGTGTGTCTCCGGGTATCCCGTCCCGCACGATCTCCACGCGAAAGCCGCGTGCTCGGGGCAGGTTGGCGGTGGCCGCAACCGCGGCGAGGGGGAACCCGAAGAGGACGGCCTCGTCGCCGCTGCGAAAACGGCGTCCGGCGAGGATGCGGCATTGGGCCGTCCGTTCGACGGGTATGGTGCGCCATCCCTCGGTGGGGTGGTCTTCCCCCGCTTCAACCAGGGCCCGCCAGGCAACGTCGAGCGCCTCGTCAATCGGCGGCGCCATACTCCTGCTCCCACTGTTCCCACATCACGTTGTTGACCTTGTACTCGACCTTCTCGCCACGATTGCTGCCCGGGAAACTGATCCCGAATGCGGCAACCGGCGGCGCGTCGTCCGGGAAACCCGCCTCGGCCAACCTCGGATCGAGCATGTAGAGAAACAGGAGGCCGCGATCTGGCCGTCCCGGCACGCCCGGTGCGCCGAAACCGCGGACATGCCTGATGTCCGGCCCGGACGGTGCTCTCGGCTGCGGTTTCCGCTCGCGGTCGGCCCTCGCGATGGACCTCCGGAGAGCCGCGTTCCACTCGGCGTCGTCGAGGTCGATGGCCTCGTCCCGGGGCGACATGAGTCGCCCGATCGAGTAGCGGTTGTCGAGATGGTCGCCCTTGACCGTTCTCTTGAGCATCGCCACCGTGATGTCGCCGCGGAGATCCACATGCCTGCCGGTTCTGCCGCCGATCAGCACCACGGTCCATCGGGTGAGCTCCCCGTGGCGCAGCATCTTCCCAATGAACTCCGACAGGAGAGTACTGTTCACGCGGTGGGCCATGGGGTGCGTCCTGTACTCGGACAGATACTCCAGGACGTGGAGTGCCGGGACGTCGTTCCACAGGAATCCCTTCCATCGGGCGGATTGCCCTTGCCGCTGGCGCTCAGGATTGACCTCCGGGTCGCCAAGAATCGCGACCATATCCCTGGTTGCCGTGAGATTCCGTTCAAGCTCAGGCACGGTCCGGTAGAGCGCAACCGTCTCCCCGAGAGTGCCACTGAAGGAAAGCATGAGGCTTCGCGCCGTTCGCATCTTCAGGCGCGACGTCACCATCAGCACGGGATGCGACTGGACCTTCAGCCCGTAGTCCCGTGGGGTCCCCCCGCGGTCGGCCATCTGCTCGAACTCCTCGCGCAGCTCGTTGGCGGCGTCGGTGATGTGGCCGAACCACTCCGCCAGGTCCGCCGTCGTATAGAGGCGGCACAGGTCCACGTAGCCGGGCCGGTAGCCGAACCAGCGGCCCATCTGCATCAGCGTGTCGTACATGCGCGAGGCGCGGAGGAAGTAGCTGACGCAGAGCCCCTCGAGAGTCAGCCCCCTCGACAACTTGTCGCCCCCGATGGCGATTACGGTGAGTCCCGTGTTCTCGTGTTCCGTGTAGTCCAGGGCGTCCTTTGCCGTGCCGTTGATCGTCTTGACCACGACGTCGGAGACCACATCAGGGAGAAGCGGCTCCACGGCGTCCCAGCGATTGCCGCTCGCCGGAACGGAGCCTGCGTCCAGGTCGACTGCACGGCGTCTGACGCTCTCGAAGTCCCGCTCCCACAACGACTTCAGGCTCGCGATTGTCTGCTCGACACCGATCCCCCGCGTCAACCGCTGGCGAAGACGGCGCACGCGGGTTTCCACCTGCCGATGGACCTCGTTCTGAACGGACGTGTAGCGCGTCACGTGGATCAGCATGGATGAATGCCGTCCCGTCTGGCCGCGGGCACGGCGCGCGGCGCACGCAAGCACGAAGGCGTCGATGGCCTCCTCCAGCGACGGTGGCAGCCGGTCCTCCCCCAGGTAGCGGGGCGCGTGGCCGTTCTTGTGCCGCAGGGGCATCCAGCCGCCGCCGTTCACGCCGGAATAGTCGTCGATGGTTCGCACGAGATCGAGCATGTCGGCATTCTCGTCTCGGCCGCCGAAGATCCTCGCGGAGCCGACGTAGTCGGAGGGGGTGGCGAGATTCACGATGAACGCCGCCGGGAACAGGTCCGGCCCCTCACTGTTGGTGGATCCCCTCTCGTGGATGAAGATGTTCGCGAACGGAGTCGCCGTGTAGCCCACGTAAGCCGACTGGGCGAACGAGTGCAGCATGCGGCGGACGAGGCGGTTGATCGCGGTCGGCTGATGGTCCTCGTCCGGACGGCCGTCCTCATCGACGACCTGCTCGCGGGTGTCCACGCTCGCATGGTCGGCCTCGTCGTCGATCATGAGCAGCGGGAGCTTCGTGACGACCCTCCGCCCGGTCTCGCGGTCGTGCAGGTCCGCCACGTGATTCCTGATCCACTGAAGCAGGCGGTTGAGTACGGTCCTGTTCTTCTTGACCACGAACAGCCACGGTCTCTGTTCCGGCGAGATCCCCAGGTTCCTGGCCACCCTCGTCGTGAAATCGCCGCTGTTCGTGCGGTTCGTGGCGAAGTTGGGCTGGATGGACGGGTCGCCGTCGACCGTGCCGACGCCGATACGCCTGATGTCCTCTTCCCTGGGCGTGGTCTCGTAGCCGAGGAACCCCTCGTCGAGCCGCATCTGCGTCTGCGACCGCAGGTTGTTGTGGAGGCCGGCGAGGACGATCACGATCTTGTAGCCGGCGTCCGCCGCCTTCGAAACGAGCCCGATGTAGTGGCCCGTCTTCCCCGACTGGACGTTTCCCACGACCAGCCCACGCCGGTCCCAGGCACCGGCCCTCAGGGGATCCTCGAGCAGACCGAGCACCCGGTCGGTCGATCGGTCCATGGCGTCGATGACGGTCGCCGGCAGCCTGGCATCCAGCCATTCCCGGTACCGCGGCCAGTACCGCCATCCCTGCTTGCGGGCCGACACCAGCCATGCCTCATGGCCGGTGTCGCTGGTGAGCATCGTGTCGTGTCCGATCCACAAGCTGAACCGGCGGACCATCTCATCGACGGTTGCCTGCCGGTCGATTCGTTCCGGGTCGATGGCGAACTGCGGTCCGTGCTGCAGCAGCCAGTCGAGCCTCTCGGCAATGAGGGCCGGCGTGATGTCGTGCTTGCCGATCTCCGCCTGCAGCATCGCCTGCAGCAGCCTGACGGCGGTGTCCTGGTGGGCCATTCGGCGCGTTTCTCCGGTCGTCACGGGACCGGCAGCCCGGCCACCAGTTCCGGGTGATTGTGGAATGGTTCCGTGCGCAGCAGCCGCTCGCGGGCCATCTCCGGCGTCAGGCGCTGTCGAGCGACGAGGTCGTTGAAGAGCACGTTCGCGACGGTCGCGACCTCCGCCTGGGGAGCCCCGCCGAATCCGGTCCGCGGAGTCTCCCGGCCTTCGGTTGTGTCCAGCCAGATGCGCTGCACCGGAACCGTCTCCTCGAGGACGCGAATCATCGCCCGGAGCTGCGGCGTGAGGGCGGCGGCGTTGTCGAGTACCGCGGCGACGGCCGGATGCGACGTGTCGATCCGGTAGCGCATGCCGTCGCTCAGCCGCTCGGCGCGCCACGCCTGGACCACCGGCCCCCTGGCCGCGGGTCCGACGACGCGTCCCCGGTGGGCGAACACGCGGCGGGCCCTTCCGCAAGTATCCTCCATCAGGTGTGTCAGATCCTGACGCAGGGCCACGGGCGGCCGTGCGGTGGACTTGCGAATGTCGATCTTCCACTCGGCGTCGGCGGAGTTCGGGATGTCGAGCCTGATTCTCGCCAGCCGGTGCGCCTCCTCCTTCGTCCAGGGACGTCCACGGCCGAGCCCGAGCCAGCTCCCGGCGACCAGCAGCCGCTTGTTGCGGTAGACGTAGAACCCCTGCTGCGCCGTCCAGCCTTCGAGTCCCGCTGCCTCGTCCTGCTGTCTCGGGTTCAGCCGATCCTTGTGGGGCAGGACGTGGCCTTGTGCGGCAACGCCGGGGGCGAGCGTCGCCACCGGTGACGACCACGTGGCATGGTGGGTCGCAAGGAAGGGGTCCCAGGGCGTCACCGCCCGGTCGTTGATGGCGATTCGGAGTCTGGGAGACTTGCCGGCCAGGTACCGGTGGAAGACCATCGCCAAGTGACGCTCGATGACGTCGATCAGGTCGAGGAAGTTCTGTTCCGAGAAACCGGGTGTCACGATGCGATCGAGGTTCTCCCACAGGACCAGGGTACCCCGCGGGGTCTCCTGCAACGGGTCCAGCAACCGGTGCGACCCCTCGGCGGGCTCGACGAGCAGCCGCCACGTGTCGTCGCGGCTGGAAGCGAGGACGTCCAGATCCCATCGCAGGCAGGCGACCGCCCCGCCCTTTCGCCTGCTGGCGACGGTCAGCCGCCGGCATTGCGAGAACGATGCCGTTTTCAGTCCCAGTCCGAAGCGGCCGAGATCGTTGGCGGCTCTCGGGTCAAGCGGGCTCTGGTGTCCCAGCCTCATGGCGCGGTCCAGATCCCCGTCGTCCATGCCGCGGCCGTCGTCCCGGATGGTGATGTGGCTGTCCGCCCCCTTCCACGCGAACGTCAGATCGACGTTCCCCGCGCCGGCTGCGATGCTGTTGTCAACCAGATCGGCGAGCGCCGTCGCGGTCGAGTAGCCGAGGCCCCGCAGGGCCTCGATCATGGCGCCTGCACGAGGCGGCGCGTGGCGGTATCGTTCCGGTGGCGTCATCGATTGTCCACGTCCGCCGCGACAAGGAGGTCAGCCCTGGAAGGTCTCCCGAGAGGATGCCACACCGAGCGTCCGCAGGTCCTCCGCCATCAGGTGGGCGGGTCCAGGCACGTGGCGACGATCTCCCAGAAAGGGGGCTGCTTCGGTCGCCAAGAAGGTGACTGCCTCATTGATGATCGCGCGGTGGCCATCCTCGTCAGGTGGCTTGTCTTGCCAGTCCCTCCAGAGCTGGCCAATCATGAACGGCTCATCCACGTTCTCGTCCACCATGACGCCGACCTCTCCGAGCACGAGCCGCAAGTGGTTTTCAACTTCTTCGCGGCCGTCCCCGGTGTTGGTCCAGCCTGCGACTTCGGCAACCTGATGCCGGGTGACCCATCCCCAGGAAAGGCCGTAGTGGATGAGACTGCGAACCTCGTCGAGCCAGACCACGTGGGCAGCGTCGAGTCGAGCGGCTGATCTCGGAAGGTCGATCTCGACATCTGCCCACTCGTGGTCGGAATCTATCGGAGAATGTGCGGAGATCCCGCTCTGCAGTTCTGTGGCGGAAGCGCGCAGCTCCAGAGCATCCGCGGGCGGTGGGGCATCGTGTTGTTCTTCCCAGTCATCGAGGTTGAGGGTCTGGTCGTCGCCGTCAGGTTCGGATGGGATGTTCTCCGGCCTGTTGGCGATCCTTGACCAATCTCCAGCGGTTCGCGCCTGATCGGCGCGTGGCGCCGGCGGTTGTGCAAGGCGGGCCAAGTAGGCCCGCAGCACGCCGGCTGTCTCGCTATGCCCGTTCCTGATGGCTGCGGAGAGCGCATCCGTTCCGTCGACGTCACGGAGCGTGGGGTCTGCGCCCGACTCCATCAACAGGCGGCAGACGTCCGTACGTCCTGCCTTCGCCGCCAGCAACAGCAGCGTCCTGCACCTGGAATCGGTCGCGTCGGGGTCGCGGCCCGAGCGCAGGTAGAACCGTACGGGCGCTCTCACGCCAGCGCTCGCCGCAAGACGGACCATGGGTGGCAGCCGTTCTCGTCCCATGCAACCCAACCGAGGCGCATGGTACGAAGACTTGGCAGTTTCTTCAACGCGGCGCGCCGTCCCGCCTGTCGAGAATCTCAACGTGTGCCCGGGCGAGCGCCGTGCTGCGAGCCTGGAGGCGGCACGGTGAGACGGGCGGAATCCGGGCGGACCGACGCCGTTGGTGGGCGGCGGTCCACTAGGGGGGCGCGTGCAACGCTGTGTCACCTTCCTCGGCTACTGCATCGTCGGTCGTGCCCACGACTCACCCGAACATCTCGTCGACCGGCAGCCGCAGTCCGGCGACCGCGGTCGACGTCACCGTCTCCCCGCCCGACACGATGCGCTCGCTGCCGTAGCCGTCGGGACCGGGGCCGGTGTACACGGTGACGGTCTTGGCCGCGACATCGACGATCCACGTCTCGGGGATGCCGGCCTGGCCGTACCGCGGCGCCTTCTCGAGCCGGTCGTAGAGCAGGGACGAGTCGGCCACCTCGATGACCAGGAGCACGTCGCCGGCTTCCGGGTGCTGCTCCTGGTAGGCGCTTCCGCGCTGCCGCGCCACCACCACGTCGGGCTGCGGCTCCGTGTGCCGCCCCAGACGAATCGGGTTCTGGCTGCTCACGTACGCAGTGTCGGCCAGGCGGGTGAGCAGCAACCGCACGAGGCGGTTCACGATCCAGGCGTGCGGCGGCCCGATAGGGTTCATGGTGCGGACCTCGCCGTCGATGAGCTCGACGCGGTCGTTTGCGGTGAAGATGCCCGCTTCGCCCATGCGCGCGAAGTCGTCCACGGTGAAGAGGTGGCGATGGACTGTTGCGGTGGCCATGGCGCCTCCCTGACGAGTCGAATGGACGTTGCCTCCCTCCCGGGCCGCGCTCGGTCCGGCGGCGAGGAGCCAGCCGAGAGGGCGTTCCACCCATCGGAGCGGTCCCGGCGGCGCTCGGTCCGGGCGGCGGTCGGACCGGGCGCACACCGGGGTGGTTTCTACTCTTCGCCCAGCGCGAACACCCAGAGGACGCCGCCCTGGGGCACCTGGACGTTCCGCTCGAAGTGGGCGTTGACGGCCCGCTGCATGCCCTGGGCGTCGACCCCCCAGCCCGACTGGACCGCGATGTACTGGACGCCGTCGACCTCGTAGGACGCGGGGACGCCGATGACCCCCGAGTTCGTGCGCTGCTCCCAGAGGACCTCGCCGGTGGCCGCGTCGAACGCGCGGAAGTAGCGGTCGTTGGTGCCCCCGGCGAAGACGAGGCCGCCGCCGGTGGTCATGATCGGGCCCCAGTTCTGCGACTCGGGGAACTCGTGGGTCCAGACCTGCTCGCCGGTCGCGAGGTCCCACGCCTGCAGCTCGCCGAGGTGTTCGGCGTCGTTCACCACGAACACCTGGGACGAGGCGCCGGTGAACGCCCGGCCGGGGACGTACTCGACCTCGCGGCCGACGATGGTCGAGCAGAGGTTCTCGTTGGCGGGGATGTAGAGATAGCCGGTCTGGGGGCTGTAGGCGGCCGGCGGCCAGTCCTTGCCGCCCCACAGCGAGGGGCAGAAGGTGGCCGGGCGGTTGGTGCCCGGCTTCCGTTCCGGGTCGTACTCGGGGCGGCCGGTCACCGGGTCGATGGCGGTGAACACGTTCTGGTCCACGTAGGGCTGCGCCTCGACGAAGGTGATGGCGTCGGGCCCGCGCTCGAGCATCCACAGGTAACCGTTGCGGGCCGGGTGCACCAGGGTCGGGATGGTGCGGCCGTCGCGGGCGACGTCGATGAGCAGCGGGGCCGACACCTCGTCCCAGTCCCACGAGCCGTTCCAGTGGTACTGGTGGTGCCCCTTCAGCTCGCCGGTGTCGGCGTCGAAGGCGACGACCGAGTTGGTGTAGAGGTTGTCGCCGGGCCGCTGGTCGCCGATCCAGGGGCCGGGGTTGCCGGTCCCCCAGTAGGTGAGGTTCAGCTCGGGGTCGAACGAGCCGGTGATCCAGATGGAGGCGCCGCCCGTCCGCCACGTCTCGCCCGGCCACGTCTCGATACCGGGATCGCCGGGGCCCGGAATGGTGTGCGTGCGCCACACCTCCTCGCCGGTCTCGGCGTCGTAGGCGGCCACGAACCCGCGGATGCCCCGCTCGCCCCCCGACGGGCCGACGAGGACCTTGCCGTTGGCCACGAGGGGGGCGATGGTCATGTAGTAGCCGGTGCGGTAGTCGGCGACGGCGGTCTCCCAGACGAGCTCACCGGTCATCGCGTCGAGGGCGATCACGAACGCGTCGTGCGCCGTGTAGTAGACCTTGTCGCCGTAGAGGGCGACCCCGCGGTTGGTGCGGTGGGGATGGGCCATGTCGTCGGGGAACTGCCGCTGGTAGAGCCAGAGTTGCTCCCCGGTGCGGGCGTCCACCGCGATGACCCGGTCCTCGGGGGTGGTGATGAACATCATGCCGTCGTTGACGACCGGCGGCGACTCGTGGCCCGAGGTGACGCCCGTCGACAGCAGCCATGCCGGCTCGAGGTCCGCGACGTTCTCGGTGGTGATCTGGTCCAGGGGGCTGTAGCCCCAGCTGTCGTAGGTGCGGCGGTACATCAGCCAGTCGCCGTCGGCGGGCGACCGCAGCCGCTCGTCGGTCACCGGGGCGTAGTCGGGTTCCTGGGCGGCCGCCCCCGGCGGAACCGCCAGCGCCAGCGCCGCGACGGCCGCGCCCGCGGCCACGAGTCGTATCGGAAGTCTCGCCATTCGTTTCTCTCCTGCGTCTGCCTTCATCTGTGCTTCGTGCTTCAGGCCACTGTCGCCGGACCGCCAGGCCGGGCCGAAGTCTCCCGACCCGGGTGCGCCGGATCCCGCCGGGCGGCCGGGGCTGCGCCGCGGCACGGGCCTGTTCCGTCCGCCGGCCCCCTCCCGTCCGCCGGCCCCCTCCCGTCCCCGGCGCCCCCGGTCCCCGGCGCCCTCCGGGCGCGGTGCGACGCGGGGATCCGCCGGATCGAGGCCGATGTCCGACGCGCTCCCGCCCCGGCATTATGACGCGAACGCGCCGGCCGGCGCACCACCGGTTCGTCGGCGACCCGTCGGCGGGAGTCTCCGGCCGAATCGGCATGCGGCACGTCGGGCTCGCCGCCGCCGAGACTGTCGGGCTCGCCGCTGTTGGCGCTGTCGGCTTCGCCGCATGACGCGAACGTCCGGCCGGCGCACCGCCGTTTCGTCGGCGGGAGTCTCCGGCCGAATCAGCAGGCGGCACGTCGGGCTCGCCGCCGTTGGCGCCGTCGGGCTCGCCGCCGTCGGAACGGGTCGGGCTCGCCGCCGTCGGAAAGAGGGGCGGGCCTGTCAACGGAACCCGGGTTTCGAACGTCCTGTATGGGTATGCGACAATTGCCGGATGGCGTGCAGGGAAACGGTCCGATGAGGCGCTGGCTTTCCGGGCCGGCGACGCACGGTTGTCTCTCGCGGCGGGTTTCGAGCGGGCGGGGACCGCGTGCCGGCCGTCCCGGCGGCGTGGGGATCCGGTCCTGGCTCCCGGTCGCGTTGCTCCTGCTCGCGTCGGCGCCGGCGCACGCCCAGCTTGCCGTGCTCGCGGCCTCCGGCGACACCGTCGCGGTGGCGGCGTTCGACAACATCACCGGGGCGCCCGAGGACGAGTGGATCGGGTTCGGCATCGCCGAGACGATCACCGCAGACCTGGCCGGTTCCGCTGCCGTCGCCGTGGTGGGGAACGACGCGGTGGAGGCGGCGCTGCGGCAGGCGCGCGCCGGGGCGGGCGGGGCGGTGGACCTGAGCGATACCCCGGCGGTGCAGGCGGGGCGGGCCCTCGGCGCGCGCTGGGTGATCAGCGGGGGCTTCCAGCGGCTCGGCCAGCAGGTGCGGCTGACCGCGCGCATCGTCGACGTGGCGACGGCGGCGGTTCAACACGCGACCACCGTCGACGGTACGCTGGGGGACCTCTTCGACCTGCAGGATCGGTTGTCGGCCGACCTGCGCCGGGGGCTCTCGGCGAGCGGGTCGGCGATGGCCGCGAACGTGCCTTCCGGCCCCGCGCCGCCCCCGCCGATGCGTCGGCCGGTCCCGTCGCGCGACCCGCTGGGCGGCGACGCGCCCGTGGCGGAGCGCGGCCGGCCTCCCTTCGCTCCGCCGGCTGACGATACCGCGGCGGGGACGGGACGCCGTTCTCCCTTCGGACCGCCGGGAGGCGGGGCCGCCGCGGGGACGGGACGCCGCTCTCCGTTCGGGCCGCCGGGCGGCGAGGCGGCCGGGGGCGCGGGGCGCCGGCCTCCGTTCTCCCCGCCCGGCGGTGACCCGGGCGCGGGGCGCCGGCCTCCGTTCTCCCCGCCGGGCGGCGACCCGGGCGCGGGGCGCCGGCCTCCGTTCTCCCCACCGGGCGGCGACCCGGGCGCGGGGCGCCGGCCTCCGTTCTCCCCGCCGGGCGGCGACCCGGGCGCGGGCGGAGGAGCGGGCCGCCCCGATCCCTTCGGCGGCACGGGGGAACCCGCCGCGGCGACGGGTCCCGCCGGCTTCGGCGCGGCACCGCGCATCATCGACGGCCCCCCGCCGCCCCTCGCCCCCGAGACGCTTTCGCGCGACGCGGCGGGGCGGGTGACGGTCCGGGCGGTGCCCCTCGACCGGCCCCTCGACCTCGACGGCACCCTCGACGAGGGCTTCTACGAGATCGTGCAGCCGCTGACGGGCTTCGTGCAGCAGCAGCCCGACGAGGGGGCGCCGGCGACCGAGCGCACCGAGGCCTGGGTGTTCTACGACGACAGCAGCATCTACATTTCGGCGCGCATGTGGGACTCGGCGCCCGAGTCGCAGTGGGTCGCCAACGAGATGCAGCGCGACTCGTTCCAGATCATCAACAACGACACGTTCAGCGCCGCCTTCGACACCTTCTACGACCGGCGCAACGGGTTCGCGTTCATGGTCAACCCCATCGGGGGGTTCTTCGACTACCAGATCACCGACGAGGGCAATCCCAACAGCGACTGGAACCCGATATGGGACGTCCGGACGGGGCGCTTCGCCGGGGGCTGGACGGTCGAGATGGAGATTCCCTTCAAGTCGATCCGGTTCCCTGGCGGCGAGTCGCAGGTGTGGGGCATCCAGCTCGGCCGCAACATCCGCTGGAAGAACGAGTGGACCTATCTGACCCCGGTGTCGATCTCCGCCGGACCGGGGATGTTCCGGCTGTCGGCGGCGGGCACCCTGGCGGGGCTGCAGGTGCCGTCGGGCAACCGGACGTTCGAGATCAAGCCCTACGGCATCGGGTCGTCGGCCACCAACGTCGCCACCGACGTCTACAACCAGGGTGACTACAACGGCGGCGTCGACGTCAAGTACGGCGTCACCGAGAACCTCACCGCGGACTTCACCGTGAACACCGACTTCGCGCAGGTCGAGGTGGACGAGGCGCAGATCAACCTGACGCGGTTCAGCCTGTTCTTCCCCGAGAAGCGCGAGTTCTTCCTGGAGGGCCGCGGCATCTTCGACTTCGGCCGCGGGGTGCGGTTCGGCGGGGGCGGCGGACCCGGGGGCGGCGGGAGACCGAGCTCCGGCGGCTTCTTCGGCGGCGGCGACGTGCCCACCGTCTTCTTCAGCCGGCGCATCGGCCTCGAGTCGGGGACCACCGTGCCCATTCAGGCCGGCGGGCGGCTCACCGGCAAGGTCGGCGACTTCACGCTGGGAGCCCTGAACATCCAGACCGACGACGTCATGGACGTCGCCGTCCCCACCAACTTCACGGTCCTCCGGCTGAAGCGCGACATCCTGCGGCGGAGCGCCATCGGCGCCCTCTTCACCGGGCGCTCGGTGTCGCTCAACGAGCAGGGGTCGAACGAGGCGTTCGGCGTCGACGGCGTCTTCTCGTTCTACGACAACGTGAACTTCAACGGGTACTACGCCAAGACGCAGACGCCGGGCATGGTCGGCGAGGACGAGAGCTACCAGGCCGCCTTTACCTACAACGGCGACCTCTACGCGGTCAGCGTCGACCACCTGCTCGTCGGCGACAACTTCAACCCCGAGGTGGGCTTCATGCGCCGCGACGACTTCCGGCGCACCTACGTGCAGGCCAAGTACGCGCCCCGCCCGGCCGGCATCGAGGCGGTGCGCCAGTTCACGTTCGGGGGCAGCTACGACTACTTCGAGACCGCTGTCGATCGCATTCCCGAGACGGAGCTCGCCCAGGCCAACTTCCAGATCGAGTTCGAGAACAGCGACCGGTTCAGCGCCGACGTGCAGCGGAGCTACGAGTTCCTCGACGTGCCGTGGCGGCGGGTCCTGGGCACCGAGTACGAGATTCCGGCCGGCGAGTACGTGTTCCGGGACTACTACGTGTCGTACTCGATGGGCGCGCAGCGCCGCGTCTCGGGCAACCTGTCGGTGCAGCACGGCGAGTTCTACAACGGCGAGATCACCGCGGTGGGCTACTCGCGCGGCCGGATCGAGGTCACCCCCCAGTTCTCGTTCGAGCCCAGCATCTCGGTCAACCGCGTCAGGCTCCCGGACGCGGAGTTCACGGCGCCGCTGGGCATCACGCGGCTGACCTACACGTTCAACCCCCGCGTCTTCTTCAGCGGGCTGGTGCAGTTCAACCCGACCCAGGAGGTGGTGAGCACCAACCTGCGCCTGCGGTGGGAGTACCGCCCCGGCAGCGAGCTGTTCGTCGTCTACAACGACCAGCGGGACACCGTGCTGCTGCCGGACCAGCGGTTTCCGATGCTCCAGAACCGGGCTTTCGTTGTAAAGTTCACCAGACTGTTCCGCTTCTGACCGCCGGGCCTTCCCGACCCCGCACCGATCCGTGCGGGCCGGGAACGCCCGACGTCGGGCAGGGACGGCCCGTCCCGCGCGACCGGTGATGCGCCGGCCGCTGGACCGTCCGTCGACGGCCCAGCGGCCGAGCGCGCTCGTTGCCTCCCGCCGGGGGAACGCGCCGGCCATGCGCACGTAGCGGGTACCTCGAATGCGGAGTGCACACACCATGTCCATTCGTCGCTTGGCTCTCGCCCTGACTGCGGCGGTCGCCGCCGCGCCGCTGCTGCCGACGGCCCCGGCCGGCCTCGCCGCCCAGGGACCGCCCGCGCCCGCCACCGTCGACTTCCAGCGCGACGTGCGGCCCATCCTGGCCGACAACTGCTTCTCGTGCCACGGGCCGGACGAGGGCACGCGCCAGGCGAGGCTGCGCCTCGACACGCAGGACGGCGCGTTCGGGGCGCGCCCGCGGGGCGCCGCCGTCGTGCCCGGCGACGCCGCGGCGAGCCTGTTGCACCAGCGCGTGACCCACGCCGACGAGCGCCTGCGGATGCCCCCGCCGGCGCTGTCCAACAAGCGGCTGTCGGCCGAGCAGGTCGACGTGCTGACGCGCTGGATCGACGAGGGCGCGTCCTGGGACCAGCACTGGTCGTTCGAGGCCGTCGCCGATCACGCGCCGCCCGCCGTGACCGACGAGGCGTGGGCGCGCAACCCGCTCGACCGGTTCGTGCTCGCCAGGCTCGAGGCCGAGGGGCTGACGCCGGCGGCCGAGGCCGACAAGCGGACGCTGGCCCGCCGGGTCGCCCTCGACCTGACGGGGCTGCCCCCCGATCCGGGCCTCCTCGCGTCCTATCTGAACGACGACTCGGACGACGCCTACGAGACCCTCGTCGATCGGCTCTTGCAGTCGCGGCACTGGGGCGAGCACCGCGCCCGCTACTGGCTCGACGCGGCGCGGTACGGCGACACCCACGGCATCCACATCGACAACTACCGCGAGATGTTCGCGTGGCGCGACTGGACGATCCGGGCGTTCAACGAGAACAAGCCCTTCGACGACTTCGTCGTCGAGCAGGTGGCCGGCGACCTGCTGCCCGAGCCGAGCCTCGACCAGCTCGTGGCCACGGGGTTCCAGCGCAACAACATCACCACCAACGAGGGCGGGGTGGTGCCCGAGGAGTACGAGGCGATCTACGCCAAGGACCGGGCCGAGACCATCGGCAACGTCTTCCTCGGGCTGACCGTGGGCTGCGCCACCTGCCACGACCACAAGTTCGATCCCATCGCGCAGAGCGAGTTCTACGCGATGACCGCGTTCTTCCGGAACACCACCCAGTACGTCATGGACGGCAACGTCTCCGACCCGCCGCCCATCCTCGTGGTGCCCCAGGACGCCGACCGCGCGCTCTGGCACGAGCTGCGCGACGAGGCGGTCGAGCTCGACGGCCGGCTCGAGGAGCGCGCGGTGACGGTGAACCCCGACTTCATCGAGTGGGTGACCCGCGGCGAGCACCGCGACCTCGTGACCCCGCTCGAGCCCGAGGCGGAGCTGCTGACGCTGGTCCTCGACGACCCGGCCGGCCCCGCCGTCGTCCACGAGGGCGAGCGGCGCCCCGTCGCCATCGAGCCCGGCGTCACCATCGAGGCCGGCCCCGACGGCCATCCCGCCCTGCGTTTCGACGGCGAGTCGTGGGTCGAGCTGCCTTCCCTGGGCCTCGACGCCGACACGCCGTTCTCCATCGCGATGTGGATCTTCCAGCCCGAGGGCGAGGGCAACTTCGTCGTGGCCGGCCAGTACGACCAGGAGGACGGCGCGCGCGGCTGGTCGGTGACCCTCGGTTCGCGGCAGCTCAACTTCCGGCTCACCGGCGAGCGCAACGAGCGCGGCGCCGCCACCAGCGCCCGCGTCGGGCCCATCAACACCAAGCGGATGCCGGCCGGCGAGTGGACCCACGTCGTGCTCACCCACGACGGGTCGGGCGAGCGCGGCGGGCTGCACGTCTACCAGAACGGCGAGCGCGTCGAGGAGCAGGGCAGCGAGTTCTTCGCCAAGGCGGAGGGCAGCATCGTCACCGACGAGCCGTTCTACCTGGGTCGGGGCGACGCCATCAACCGCGGGGTGCTCGAGCAACGCCACTTCGCGGGCGGGGGCATCGCCGATCTCCGCGTGTTCGACCGGGCCCTCACGGTGCAGGAGGCCAAGGTGGTTTCCGAGTGGCGGACCCTGCGGGGGGCCACCGTCAAGTCGCCGCAGGGCCTGACCATGCCCGAGCGCAACGTCCTGCGGCTGCGCTACCTGAGCATCGACGACGAGCCGTACCGCCGGCTCCAGGCCCGGCGCCGGGCCGTGGACGACGAGTGGCGCGAGGTGCGGCGGCGCGGCAGCATCACCCACGTGATGCAGGAGCGCGCCGACAGCGAGGCGGCGGCCTACGTGCTCGAGCGCGGGGTGTACGACCAGCGCCGCGAGCGGGTCCTCGCGCGCACCCCGGCGGCGTTGCCGCCGATGGCGGAGTCATGGCCCCGCAACCGTCTCGGCCTCGCGCGGTGGCTCGTCGACGACGCCAACCCCCTGACCGCCCGGGTGACCGTGAACCGGTTCTGGCAGCAGGTGTTCGGCACCGGGCTGGTGGCGACCGCCGAGGACTTCGGCGCGCAGGGGGAGACCCCCTCGCACCCCGAGCTGCTCGACTACCTGGCCCACGACTTCCGGGTGTCGGGGTGGGACGTCAAGCGCTTCTACCGCAATCTCGTGACGTCGGCCACCTACCGGCAGGCGGCGGCGCTGACCCGCGAGAAGCTCGAGCGGGACCCGCAGAACCGGCTGCTGTCGCGGGGGCCGCGGTTCCGGATGGACGCCGAGATGGTCCGCGACCAGGCCCTCGCCGCGAGCGGGCTGCTCGTGCGCACCATCGGCGGGCCGAGCGTGAGGCCGTACCAGCCCGAGGGGGTCTGGTCGACGGTGGCCATGCCGCAGAGCAACACCCGCGTCTACGAGCGGGACAGCGGCGACGCCCTCTACCGGCGCAGCCTCTACACGTTCTGGAAGCGGTCGGCGCCGCCGGCGTCGATGGACATCTTCAACGCGCCGACGCGCGAGCACTCGACGGTGCGGCGCGAGCGGACCAACACGCCGCTCCAGGCCCTGGTGACGATGAACGACACGCAGTTCGTCGAGGCGTCGCGGCACCTCGCCCAGCGCGCGATGCGCGAGGGCGGGTACGACTTCGACGAGCGGCTCGACTACCTGACGACGCGGCTCCTCGCCCGCAGCTTCACCGCCCCCGAGCGGACGGTGGCGCGGCGGACCTGGGACCGCTTCGTCGACCTCTACGGGACCGACGCCGACGGGGCGCGCGAGTTGCTGGCGGTGGGCGAGTCGGCCCACGACGCGGCGCTGCCGCTGACCGAGTCGGCGGCGTGGACGATGCTGGCGAGCCAGCTCATGAACCTGGACGAAGTTCTCAACAAGTAGGGCGCGGAGAGGAAACGATGCACCCATTCAAGGAAGCCGTTCGCGCGGAGACCCGGCGTCAGTTCTTCGGCCGCACCGCCCGGGGCATCGGGGGGCTCGCGCTCGCCAACCTCCTGGCCGACGACGCGTTCGCGTTGCCGGGGCAGGCCCCGGCCGCGGCCGGGGGGCTGCCGGCCGTGCCGCACTTCGCGCCCAAGGCGAAGCGCTGCATCTACCTGCACATGATGGGCGCGCCGCCGCAGATGGACCTGCTCGACTACAAGCCGAAGATGCGGGACTGGTACGACAAGGACCTGCCCGAGTCGATCCGCCAGGGCCAGCGGCTGACGACGATGACGTCGGGGCAGTCGCGCTTCCCCATCGCCCCCTCGGTGTTCGAGTTCTCGCAGCACGGCGACGGCGGCGCGTGGTTCTCGGAGATCCTGCCCCACACCGCGAGCATGGCCAACGACATCGCGGTCATCCGGTCGATGCACACCGACGCCATCAACCACGAGCCGGGCATCACGTTCATCCAGACCGGCCAGCAGATTCCCGGCCGGCCGTGCATCGGGGCGTGGTTCGCCTACGGCCTCGGCAGCATGAACGAGGACCTGCCGACGTTCGTGGTCATGAACGCCGAGCGCAGCCATCCCCGCGCCGGCGTGCAGGCGATCTCGGCCAAGCTGTGGAGCGCCGGGTTCCTGTCGCCCGAGTACGCCGGGGTGGGGCTGCGCACCGGGGCCGACCCCGTGCTCTACCTGCGCGACCCCGACGGCGTGTCGCCCGGCGTGCGGCGCGAGATGCTCGACGGGCTCGGCGCCCTGAACCGGCTGCGGCACGAGCAGGTGGGCGACCCCGAGACCCTCGCCCGCATCGAGCAGTACGAGATGGCCTTCCGCATGCAGTCGTCGGTGCCCGAGATGGCCGACCTGTCGAGCGAGCCCGACAGCACGTTCGAGCGCTGGGGTGAGGAGGCCAAGCAGGCCGGCAAGTTCCAGAACGCGGCCCTGATGGCGCGGCGGCTCGTCGAGCGGGGCGTGCGCTTCGTGCAGATCTACCACCGCGGCTGGGACGTGCACTCGTTCGCGCCGCAGGTGCTGCCGGCGCAGGCGCGCGACGTCGACCGCGCCGCGTGGGCCCTGGTCCAGGACCTCAAGGAGCGCGGGCTCTTCGACGAGACCCTCGTCATCTGGGGCGGCGAGTTCGGCCGCACCATCTACTCGCAGGGCCGCCTGACTCCCACCGACTACGGCCGCGACCACCATCCGCGCTGCTACAGCCTGTGGATGGCCGGCGGCGGCGTGCAGGGCGGGGTGGTGTACGGCGAGACCGACGACTTCTCGTACAACATCGTCAAGGACCCGGTGCACATCCACGACTTCCAGGCGACGATCCTGCACCTCTTCGGCATCGACCACGAGCGGTTCACGTTCAAGCACCGGGGGCTGGACGCGCGGTTGACCGGGGTGGAGCCGGCCCGCGTGGTGCACGAGATCCTGGCGTGACGGCCGGCGGGGGAAGACCGGAGGGTGGAGAGAGTTGCCGTCGCCCGATGGCGGCACTCGTTCCACCCTGCATCTCGGGTCCGTCCCGGCGCCGGCATGACGTGCCGATGAACGGAACCGCCGTTCCCCGCCGACGGGGTCACTCGTCCCGCCATCCCGCCAACCACCTCGGCAACTCGATCCCTGCGGACCGCGGTCGCCCCGTCACATGATCGAGCCCCTGTCGCGCGCGCTGTTCCACACCCTCGCGGCGAGCGCCACGGTGAAGCGGCTCGCCTCCCGCTATGGCATGCGCGAGGGCCGGTTCGCCCGGCGGTTCATCGCCGGAGAACGGGTCGGCGACGCGCTCGCCGCCGCCCGGGCGCTGGCGGAGCGCGGCATCGCCTGCACCCTGAACCACCTCGGAGAGGCCGTCACCGCGGCGCCGGCGGCGCGGGCCGCCGCCGACGCCTATGCCGGCGTCGTGGAGGACGCGCGCGAAGCCGGTCTCGCGTGCCAGATCTCGGTCAAGCTCACCCAGCTCGGCCTGGGGGTGGACCCCGCCGCCTGCGAGGCCAACCTTCTTCGGGTGCTCGACGCGGCGGGCGACGATTGCTTCGTCCGCATCGACATGGAGCAGTCGCGGTGGGTGGAGTCCACCCTCGGCCTGTTCGAGCGCGTCTGGCGCGACGGCTACCGCAACGTGGGCGTGGTGCTGCAGTCGTATCTCTACCGGACGGCCGACGACCTCGCCCGGGTGAACGCCCTCGGCGCCCGCGTGCGGCTGTGCAAGGGTGCCTACCAGGAGGGCCCGGCTGTCGCCTGGCCGAGGAAGGCGGACGTGAACGCCTCTTTCGTGCGGCTGATGCGGTCCCTCCTCGAGGACGGCGTCGACCCCGCGTTCGCCACTCACGACCCGGAGATGATCGCGGCCACCCGCGCCCACGCGCGCGACCTCGGCTTCGGGCCGGAGCGGTTCGAGTTTCAGATGCTGTTCGGCGTGCGGCGCGACCTGCAGGCCCGGCTGGTCGACCAGGGGCACCGCGTCCGCGTCTACGTGCCGTTCGGCAGCGAATGGTTCCCCTATTTCATGCGCCGGCTGGGGGAACGGCCCGCCAACGTGCTGTTCGTGCTCAGGAGCCTGTTCCACGAAGGGCGGAGTTGATTCGTAGTGGAGGCCGGTGGGGGTCACCCCGGGCGGAACGTCGAACGCGGAGTGGAGCAGCCCGCCAATCGTCGCCAGCGGCTTCCGCGTCCGCCGAACGAACCCGCCAGGAGTCCGCGTCCTTCTACGGTGCAGACTCCTGGCCGCGGTCGGAGGAGTACGCCGCCTCCTCTTCACGAACCCGCACGCTGCCGCGCTGGCGGCGGCGCACGATGCGGACGACGGCCTCCGTGCGCTCGTCACGGGTCACGCTGCGCCGCATGCCGTACACCGCCTCGCGCACGTCGGCGGGCGTGAGGCTGCCGAGGACGTTCGAAACGGCGAGCGGCCGCGGGTCGGGGTCAGGACTCAAGGCGAGGAAGTCCAGCTCCGGGTTGTCCTCCTTGCCGTCGCGGGGGCGGAAGAGCCACAGCTCCCGCACCCCTAGATCGGCGTAGCGGGCGATCTTGCCTCGGGCCGCGCTCGTGATCTCGACTTCGACGACGAGGTCGGGCGGGGTCTTCTCGAAGAACGCGTCGGCCGCGTTCTCGCCTTCATCCAGGGCCTCGCGATAGGCCCGTGCGTTCTCGCCGACGTAGAAGGCGCAGTCGGGCTCCATGCCGGTGCCGGGCGGGGCGCCCGGTTCGCGGAGGCGGGAGGTACGCAGCGCCCTGACCGCGCCCTTGAGCGTGCTGGCGGCGATGTCCACGATGTCGTCGAGAATCTCCGACAGATCTTCGTGGAGGCGCGACGGGGTCATCAGGACGATGAGCCCGCCGACCGGGTCGAGGCAGACTCGCCGGAAAGAGCTGTTCCAGTCGAGGGTGGCGAGCTCGGCGATGGTCCCGGCGTCGGCGTGCAGGACGTGGATGGTGGACCCGAGCGGCCCGACGTGCATGGTTGCCTCTCGATTCCCCGCGACCAGGACTTCAGGCTCTGGCATCGTCATCGAAAATAGCACGTGTTGAGCGATTGGCGTCGCGCCGATGCGATTCACGGGGGTCGCCGTCAGCGCCGTCGTCTGCCACGATCGGTCTTCGGCCTCCGGCTCCGGCCGGAAGCTCGCGTCGGGGAGGTAGCGGACGAGCCGTTGCGCGTCGTGGTCCGCTACGGCCGGTCTTCGACCTTCGGCGGCCGGAAGCTCGCGTCGGGGAGGTAGCGGACGAGCCGTTGCGCGTCGTGGTCCGCTACGGTCGGTCTTCGGCCTCCGGCTCCGGCCGGAAGCTCGCGTCGGGGAGGTAGCGGACGAGCCACTGCTCGCTGCGGGTCACGATGCCGGACAGCTTGGCCATCACCTCGAGGGCGGCCGGGGCGCCGAGGGCGCGGGCCAGCGGCGACCCCTGGTCGAGGGCGGCGAAGTTCTCGACGTGGAAGACGTGGACGTACCCGCCCTCGCCCCCGAACGTGAGGGCGCCGGTGGTGTGGTGCATCTCCGCCTCGTCGAAATGGGGGAAGACGTCCTCGGCCATCACCCGCAGGTACTCCTGCTCGCGGCCGGGCGCGATGGAGACGATCTGCACGAGCATGAGGGCCGGCGTCTCGCCCTCCGGGAGAGGGTTGTCGAGGGTCGGCGCCGTCCGCACCGCGTAGGTGGCGCGGCTCGTGATGACGTTCCGGATGCGGCTCACGATGCCGGCGCGGGCGCCCTCGTCGCCGGTCCGGTCGAGCTGGGCGAAGCTCGCGAGCGGGGTGGTGATGACGAACCGGTAGGTGTCGCCGAAGACCGCGGTCCGCCCCACGCTGCGCCACGGCACGCCCGCCTCCTCGTCGAGGGCCGAGATCTCCCGCTGCGCGGCCAGGAACTCGCCGACGCGGGCGGGGTCTACCTGCACGATGGTCATCTCGAGCCAGGGCGCCGGGTCCTGGGCCCACGCCGGCGCGGCGAGCAGCGCCGGCAGGAGGGAGGCGAGGAAGAGAAACACGCGCGGAAGTCGGAGAGTCAGCACGTCACGCAGTTGTTGTTGTTCTTCGAGCCGAGGCTCTCGAGCAGGGCCACCGTCCGGGGGATCGGCGACACGCGCTGCACCGGGCCGTTGGCCATGTCCGCGGTTGTCTGGCCGCGGCGGCTCACCGCGGTGACGTCGCCGCCCCGGTCGACCAGGTAGAGGATGAGCTCGTCGTCCCCTCGCGCGGCCGCGTGGTGGATGGCGTTGTAGCCGTTGTGGTCGCGCTGGTTCACGTCGGCGCCCAGCTCGACCAGGTAGCGGACGGTGTCGAGCCAGGCGTCGGGCGCGTGGCGGTGGGCGTTGCCGGCGAAACCCTCGCCGTAGCCCACGCCGGACGCGGCGTGAATCGGGTACACCCCCGGGTCGCCTTCCTTGTACGGGGGCAGGCCCGACGGGTCGGGACCCATTGTCGTCAGGTCTGTCGCCACCCACAGCCCGGGCGCGGCCGGCAGCACCGCGGGCACGTCCGCTTCCTCGTCGTTCTCGGCGGTGGTGCCCCCGCGGGCGCGGCGCGGCGGCGGGGCGAGGGTGGGGATGTCGGGATCGGCGCCGTGCTTCATGAGCAGGCGCATCGCGGGCACGTCGGTCGCGTAGGCGGCGCGCCAGAACGCGGTCGAGCCCTGCGTGTCGACGAGGCCGCAGTTCCGGTTGCCGCAGCCGCTGTAGACCATGTACCAGGGGTGGCGGGTCAGCCGGGCGTTGGGATCGGCGCCGGCCTCGAGCAGCGCCGCCATCACGTCGAGATAGGTTGCCTGCTGCAGGCCGTGCTGCTGCGGCTGGGGATACCGGGTCCTCGGCTGCCACTCGGCGTTCACCGTCGCCCAAAGCGGCGTCACCCCGTTGAGGCCCGATGCGAGGTTGGGGCCGGCGCCGCGGTCTACGAGCATCAAGGCGAGATCGAAGTGCGCGTTGATGGCGGCCATCAGCAGAGGGCTGGTCGCGTCGCCGTCTCCGACCTGGTCGATGTCGGCCCCTCCGTCGACCAGGGCCATCGCCGCCCCGACGTGTCCCTGACGCACCGCGTGGAGCAGCGCCGTCAGCCCACCCTTGGTCTCGATGGACGGCGGCCTCGCGTTCGGGTTCTCCTCGGCCGGGGGGACCTCGCCGGACAGGTAGCGGGCGCGCCCGGCAAGCACCGCGGCCTGGATCTGGCTCGGCGTCGCCCGCGCGTCTCCCGCCTCGAACGCCTCCATCACCGCGCGCTGCCGCCGCCGCGCCTCGCCCGCGAGCCGGCCGTCCGCGACGAGATCGACAGCCTTCGAGGTGATTGCGGGGTCGGCGCCGCGCTCGAGGAGGACGCGAACGGCCTCAACGCGGTTGCGTGCCGCCGCGAAGATCAGTGGGGTCTGCCCCCAGGCCGCCTCGCGCGCGTCGACCTCGGCGTCGTGATCGAGCAGGGCGGTGACCGCGGTTGCGCTCCCCGCCGCGGCCGCGAGGTGCAGCGGGGTCACGCCGGTGGTGGTGGCGGTGGCCGACACGTCGGCGCCCGCCTCGACGAGCCGCCCGATGACCTTGGCGTGGCCCCCCGTGCTCGCCACGTGCAGCGGCGTGTAGTGCCCGATGCGGGTCACCGCGTCGACGGCGGCACCGGCATGAACGAGGGCCTCGACCATCTCGGCGTCCCCGCGCTCGGCCGCCCAGTGCAGCGCCGACATGCCGTCCCCGTGCGCGGCGTTGACGTCCGCGCCTTCCTGCAGCAGGGCGCGGACGGACGGCAGGTCCCCGATGCGTGCCGCGTCGGCGACCGACGCGTCTCCCGGCGCCGCCGCGAGTTCGCTGACGCCGGTCGTCCCGGCGGTCACGGCGGCAACGAGGAACGCCCCGCCGACGGCCTTCGCGAGTCGAGCTCTCGTGCGTGACACATCCACTGCGCTTACCCTCCCACCTCCGTCCTGTTCCGTGTCCGCCGGCCCGGATGCGACGCTCCGCGACGAGCGTCGCGAATCGACCGTTGCGTGCGCGGCGCCGCCACGGTGCTACCCTCCCGCCTCGGTGGTCTCCGGCGCCATCGGCCCTGACAGCGCGAACGTCCCGTTGCTGTCGCCGAAGTGGTCCATCTCGAGCCCCAGCGACTGCATCAGCGTCAGCATCGCGTTCGCCATGGGGGTCCCGTCGGCCGCCTTCAGGTGCAGGTTGCCCGCGAGATGGCCGTTGGCGTGGCCGAGGAAGACCAGCGGGCAGCGCCGGTGGTTGTGGATGTTGGCGTCGGCCATCGGCGAGCCCCAGATGACGGCGGTCTTCTCGAGGAGCGACGCGTCCCCTTCCATCGCCTGCTGCATCTTCTCGAGGAAGTACGGGAGCTGCCCCACGCGATACTGGCAGATCGTGTTGAAGTCCATGATCCGCCCCTCGTTGTTCCCGTGGTGCGACGCGGGGTGGAACGGCCGGTTGCTGCCGCTCTCCGGGAAAACCCGGTTCTGGGCGTCGCGGCCCGTCTTGAACGAGATCACCCGGGTCATGTCCGTCTCCATCGCCAGCACCTGGAGATCGAACAGCAACTGCATGTGCTCCGAGAACGAGTCGGGCACCCCGGGCGGGGCGTCGGGCAGCTCGCGCGGATCGGCCGAGCCGTCGTTGCGGCCCTCCACCATCTGGATGCGGCGCTCGACCTCGCGGACGTCGTCGAGGTAGCGGTCCATGCGGCGGCGGTCGGCGGAGCCGAGCTCGTGCCGCACCTCGGCCACGTCGTTCAGGATCCAGTCGAGGATGCTGCGGCGCGTCGCCCGGCGCTCGGCCCGCTCCTCGGGGCTGCCGCCGGCCCCGAACAGCATCTCGAAGGCGACGCGCGGGTCGCGAATCATCGGCAGCGGCTCGCTCGGCGACGACCAGCTTATGGAGTCGGTGTAGGCGCACGAGTAGTTGTAGGTGCACCCGCCGGCCTGGTCGAGGTTCTCGATGCAGAACTGCATCGACGGCATCGGCGTCGACTGCCCGAACCGCTGCGCGTAGAGCTGGTCGAGCGACGTGCCGACGAAGAGGTCCGACCCCTGGGTCTGCTTGGGGTGGGACTGGGTCAGGAAGACGGCGGACGAGCGGAAGTGGTCGCCGCCGATCTCCGGCGGGCTGAACGCCTCGGCCATCCGCACGTCGGTGTTGCTGACGATGGTCAGGTAGTCGCGGAACGGCTCGAGCGACTTGAGGGCGTTGTCGGGCAGCAGCTCGAAGTCGCGCCCCATCGTCGCCGGCGCGAACAGGTGCTGCGTCGCGCCCCACTCGTTGCAGCCGGGGAGCCCGTGCACCTCCTCGATGCACACGAGCCGGGTCACGTCGTTGACCGCGGCCAGGGCGGTCCTCCCGAAGCGCCCCGCCGGGGCCATCGCATCGAGGAACGGCAGCGCCACGGTGGCGCCCATGCCGCGCAGGAACGTGCGCCGGGGCAGGTGCTTTCCGGTGATGAACGCCATGAGGTCTCCTCTACATCTCTACATCGGCCGAGCCCGGCCTTTACATCGGCCGAGCCCGGCCTTCGCGCCGGATACTCGCCCGGATCGTCGTCTTCACGCGACCGCAAGGTCGCGCTGCGGCTCCGATTGCCGCCCAACCAACCCCGGCCAGGAAGCGCCGCCGCTACGGCGCAGAATCCCGGGGTTCCCGACTGCGCTGAAACGCGTCGCTCCCGACCACGCCGAGGACGAACGACGCCATGCGGTAGTCGTTCGCCTCGGCCGCGCGGGTGACGGCGCGCACCGCCGGCTGATCGAAGTACTCGACCCGCCGGCCGATCGCGAACGCCAGCAGGTTCTCGGTGAACGTGCGGACGAGCGGAATCGGCCGAGCCATCAGGGCGTCGACCAGTTCGCGCGGCGTCGACACCGGGGTACCGTCGTAGTAGTCGCCGCGCGTGTCGAGGGGCACGCCGTGCTCGCGCACCCGCCACTTCGCGGTGACGTCGAAGTTGTCGAGGGCCAGCCCGATGGGGTCGATCAGGCGGTGGCACGAACTGCACGCGGGGTTCGACCGGTGCTGCTCCATCCGCTCGCGGGTCGTCAGGCGCCGGCCGTCGCGGATCTCGTCGGTCTCCTCAAGGGCCGGGATGTCCGGCGGCGGCGGGGGCGGCGGGGTGCCCATCAGCACCTCCATCACCCACTTGCCGCGCAGCACCGGCGACGTGCGGTTCGCGAGCGACGTCAGCACGAGGATGCTGCCGTGTCCCAGCACCCCGCGGCGCTTGTCGTCGGGGTAGGCCACCCGCCGGAACTGGCGGCCCGCCACCCCGGGAATGCCGTAGTGCCGGGCCAGCCGCTCGTCGACGAACGTGTAGTCGGCCCGGTAGAGATCGAGCAGGCTGCGGTTCTCCTGCACGAGGTTCGCGAAGAATAGCTCGGTTTCGCGCCGCATCGCGCGGGCGAGATTCTCGTCGTAGTTCGGGAAGAAGTTGGGGTCCGGGCGGACCTTGTCCATGTCCTGCAGGCGGAACCACTGCGCCGCGAACCGGGTGCCCAGCGCTTCGGCCCGGGGGTCGGCGAGCATGCGCAGGGCCTGCCGCTCGAGCTCCTCCGGGGTCAGGCGGCCGGCCTCGGCCAGCGTCCTCAGCTCCTCGTCGGGCGGCGTGCCCCACAGGAAGAAGGAGAGGCGCGAAGCGAGGGCGGCGTCGCTCAGGCGGTAGCCCCGGCGCGGCGCGTCGACCGGCGCCCGCTCCAGCCGCAGCACGAAGTGCGGGCTCGCCAGCATCGCCTCGAGGGCGGTCCGTACCCCGATCTCGAAGCCGCCGGCCGCCGCTCCCTCGTCGAAGAACGACAGCAGCCCGTCGACGTCGCGCGGCGTCAGGGCCCGCCGGTACGCCTCGCGGCCCAGGCGCTCGACGATGCGCCGCGCGCAGGGCCGGGCCTCGTCCGGCGTGGTGGGGCGGCACGTGAAGACGCGCTGCCGGCTCGGGGTCTCGGAGAGGCCGGTGACCCCGTGGGGCCCGGTGACGATGAGGTCGCGCACATGGGGCAGCGTGGTGACGCCCGCCCCGCCGGAGCCGCCGCCCGCGAACGACCAGTCGTGGGGGCGTATCAGGTCCTCGTAGGGACCGTCCGACCGGCGGATGAACGCCGCCGCCACCCGGTGCGGGCCCGCCCGCACGAAGACCGGCGGGGTCTGGGTGGTCACGCCGCCCCGGCCGTCGGCGTCGACGCGGCGGTCGGTGTTGTAGTGCAGCAGGGCCACCCGCTCGCCGTCGATCGAGACGTCGATGTCCTCGATCCGCGTGTTCGCCCCGGACGTGAACGTCAACCCGAAGACGTACTCGGCGTCGGCGGGGAACACGTGGTCGACGACGATGCCGCCCCGGGTGCCGTAGGGCGCACCCTCGACGTGGTCCCAGGGATGCTGCGACACGTACTCGGAGTTCGAGTACGTGTAGTCGACGGCGCGCCGGCCGGGCTCGCCGACCGCAAGCCGGGCGATGGCGCTCGCCGCGTTCAGGTACGCCTCGAGCAGCGTCGGCGACAGCGTCTGGGCGTCGGCGATGTTGTCGAAGTTGGCGCTCAGCTGGTCGAGCGGGAGCCAGTCGCCGGCGTCGACCTCGAGCCCCAGCAGGTCGCGGATGGCCCGGGCGTACTCGGCCCGGTTGAGGCGCTGGAAGGGCCGCCCGCCGGGGTCGGGAGCGATGCCCGAGGCCTCGTCGAGCTGGTCCTCGAGGGTCTCGACGAGGGTGCGGAGGTCGGCGGCATCGGGCCGGCGCGGCCCCGGCGGCGGCATCATGCCCGCCCGCAGCTTGCGGACCATCGCCTCGGCGACGTCGGGGTGGTCCGCCGCCGCCGTCGGGTCGAAGCGCTCCAGCGACAGGTTGCCGCGCAGCGTCCGGTCGTTGTGACAGGTCACGCAGGTGCCGCGCACCACTCGCTCGGGGGCGCCGCCGTCCGGCGCGGTCTGGGCCGACGCGAGCCCCGCGGCGCCGCCCGAGAGGAGGCCGCACAATCCGACGGTGAGGACGGTGACTCGTTTCTGCATCTATATAGGTGGACGCCAACAGTCTAGCCGCGTGCCCGCTGTCGATTCAAGGGCGACGTTGCCCTCGGACGCCGCGCCGAGGCCGGGGCGAGCGGTTCTCCGCCAGCCTTGCGGACTGCCACCCGGGCGTCGTATCCCGCCGGTTCGACGAAGTCTCGCGAGGGTCGGGCAACAGGTCTCCGCCCGCCGGGAGACCCGATGTCAGCTCCAGCCGTCGATCGAGTGGCGGGACACGGCACCATCGTCGAGGGCGATCCCGAGCCCCGGGCCCGACGGCAGGGCCACGCCGCCGGGTACGACCTCGAGGGCGGTCGAGAAGAGCCGGCCGACGTTGAGGACCTTGAAGTCGGTGAAGTACTCCACCCACGCCGCGTTGGGGGTCGCCGCCACGAGGTGCACGTGCAGGTCGGCGAGCCAGTGGGGGGCCACGGCGAGGTCGTGGGACGCGGCCAGCCCCGCGATGCGGCGCCACTCGGTGATGCCGCCGCAGACCCCGGCGTCGGGCTGGAGGACGTCGGCGGCTCCCCGTTCGACGAGCTGGAGGAAGTCCCAGCGCGTCGCGTGGATCTCGCCGGTCGCGACCGGCGTCGCCACCGACTCGGCGACCCGAGCGTGCCCGTCGACGTCGTCGGGCATGAGGGGCTCCTCGATCCAGCCGGGGTCCCACTCCTCCCACGCGCGCACCGCTCGGATCGCGGAGGCCGCGTCGCGCCAGGCGTTGTTGGCGTCGAGGAAGAGCTCGACGTCGGGCCCGACGGCCTCCCGGGCGGCGGCGATTCTCGCCGCGTCCTCTTCCGTCGACACCCCGCCGACCTTGATCTTGACGGCGTCGAAGCCCATCTCCACGTAGCCGCGCACCTCGTCGGCGAGGTCGTCGGGGGTCTTGCCCTCGGCGTAGTAGCCGCCGCTCGCGTAGGCGGGTGCCATCCCCGTGCGGTAGCCGCCGAGGTAGCGGTGCAGCGGCAGGTCCGCCTCGCGCGATACGGCGTCCCAGAGCGCCTGGTCGACGGCGCTGATGGCTCGTACCACCGCGCCCCGCCGGCCCTGGAGCAGGGCCTCGCGGAACATCGCCTCCCAGATCGCCTCGACGTCATGGGGGTCGCGTCCCACCGCAAGGTCGCGGAGCAGCTCGCGCACCGCGAGGGTGGCGAGCCGTCCTCCGCGCGTGCCGCCGTAGCAGAAGCCGATGCCCTCGACTCCGGTGTCCGTGCGCACGCGCACCAGGGTGTAGTGGCGCTCGGACACCGCCCGGGTGGCGAACGCGATGCCGCGCTCGAGCGGTACGACGCAGGTGGTCGCTTCGACGGCGGTGACCTTCACGTGGCCTCCTCCTTTCAGGTGGCGCTCCCACCCCGCGGCGCCCGACCGTAGCCGGCCCGAGCCCGGAACCCGGCCCACTGCGCCCCGACCCGCGCACCGGTCGGGGGCGCGGGCGCGCGGCAAGCCGGACCACGACGATCCCCGGCGGTCCGCGCCCGGGACCGGCGAACAGTCGGGAGGGCCCCGGCGCGGCAACCCGGTTCGGGACGATCCACGGTTGTCAGAACATCGCGATCGGATTGACCGGCGACCCCGTGCCGTTGGGAATGCGCAGGGGGGCGATGGTCACCATGAACTCCCATCGGTTGCGCTCGGCCGCGGCCTCGGCCAGGGCCTGGAAGTCGGCCCGGTCGAGGAGCTGGATGCCGAGGATGGTCAGGGCGAAGTTGTGGAGGGCGGTGCGGGGCAGGTCGCCCTCCGGCTGGGGCACGTAGCCGGGCGTCTCCCAGCCCGCGATGGCCACGTCCCGCTCCTTCAGCCACGGGATGACGTTGTTGTCCAGGCCCGCCGCCTCGCGGCCGGTGTCGAAGGGGCCCAGGGCGTCCTGGCGGGCCCAGCGGCCCCAGCGGATGAGGAAGGCGTCGCCGGGGCCGACGCGTGTCCCGGTCCGCTCTTCCCACGCCTCGAGGTCCTCGACGGTGATGCGGGTCCCCGGCTCGAGCCATGGCACGCCCTTGAGCCGCGGGATGTCGTAGAGCACCCCCCGGGTCACGAGGCCGTCCTTCACCGCCATGATGGAGTTCTTCAGCGCGCCGTCCTCCATGGTGACGAGGCCGTCCACGTCGTAGCCGTTCCACATCTTGCCGTCGAAGAAGACGTGCGCGAAGGCGTCGAGGTGGGTGGTGCCGGGGCCGTGGATGCACGGATAGGCGATGGTGTCGCTGGCCCCGGTGCGGGTTGCCCGCGACATCGACCACTCGACCGGGCACGGCACGTCGGCCGAACGGTAGTTCTGCGCGTTCGAGGCCAGCGAGACGGTGTGACCCTCGGTGACGAGGGCGGCCGCCTCGGCCCGCTTCGCGGGGGTGATGAGATTGGCCATGCCCAGCTCGTCGTCGGGCCCGAAGCGGCCCCAGTTCGAGAGCTCGGTCAGCCAGCGCTCGAACTGCTCGGCGCTGACGAGGGGGGGCAGCGGGTCCGGCTCCTGAGCGCGGGACCCGGTGGAGAGCATCGCCGCGCAGGC
The DNA here is from genome assembly GCA_965207615.1 of Vicinamibacterales bacterium. Lineage (GTDB taxonomy): Bacteria > Acidobacteriota > Vicinamibacteria > Vicinamibacterales > UBA8438 > JAJEEA01. Next base: position 1,806,414 of record CBDBMZ010000003.1, on the reverse strand, counting down.
GGCGGCCCCCAGCAGCAGCGACAATCGGCTTGGTGCGGTCATCGGTCGATCTCCCTCTCGCGTCCGGTCAGTCCCCGGGCCGCGGCGGCGGGGCGCGGCGTCGCGGCCCGCGACGGGTGAACGCGGTCATTATAGGGCCGGCAGGGCGGCCGCCGGGCCGACGGGACGGCATCGGATGCGGTTCGCCACGTTATAATCTCCACCGGCGTCAAAAGAGGAACCGTAGCGGATGGACCCGGCTGCCCGGGCGGATAGCGTGGCCGAGCCGGCCGGCCCCCTCCCGCCCCAGCCTCCACGGATCGGGAGCGAGCGCGATCGCATGGTCGCGTTGGGAGTTTCGCTGGCGCGAGACGCCTCCGGCGCAAGCGCCCAAGGAGACGAGATGCGAACGAGGACCGCGATAGTCGCCGCCGCCGTGCTGCTTGCCGGGTCGTGCGGGGGAGAGCCGCCGCCCGGGCCGCCGTTCCGGACGGACAACACCGTCCAGATGCTGATGGCGAACATGCTGGATCCGGCCGCCGATCTGCTGTGGGACGCCGTCGGAACGATCCTCGACGAGAACGGCGAGACCTACTGGGAGCCGGAGACCGAGGAGGACTGGCTGCAGGTCAAGCTGGGGGCGGTGGCCCTCGCCGAGTCGGCGAACCTGCTCATCATGGAGGGCCGCGCCCGCGACCAGGACCAGTGGATCCGCATGTCCGAGGCGATGGCAGACGCCGCCATGCTCGCGTTCGACGCGGCCGCGGCCGAGGATCCCCAGCGGATATTCGATCTCGGCGAGGTCGTCTACGAGACGTGCAACAACTGCCACACCCTGTACTGGGTGGACGACGCGGACCGGGGCCGGGCCATCGAGCCGGGGGCCTAGAAGCTTGCGCCATGGGAGTTTCGCGCCGGCGAAACTCCCGCCGTGACCACCACGTCGCGGCGTGATCGCAAGGCCGCGCCGCGACCGCAAGGGGTCGCGCCGTCGCATCGTCCGACGCGCGCCTTGCCGGCCCCGCTCCGGCGGGCTCCGCCGCGCGCCGACCTCGCGCCCGCGGTGGTGGCGTCGGCTCCCGGGGGGCGCCGCGGGACGCGAGGGCGTGGAGCTCCGTCGGGCTGGAACGAGGGCGGATCGGTGTCGAGCCCATCCATCGTCTTGCGCCGGGTCCTCATCTACACGCATCGCTGGCTCGGCATCGCCGGGAGTCTGCTCTTCGTCGTCTGGTTCGCCTCCGGCATCGTCCTCATGTACGCGGGCATGCCGGCCCTCGACCCCGCCGAGCGGCTTGCGCGCGCGCCCACCCTCGACCTGTCCGCGGCCCGGCTCGACGTCGGCGAGGCGGCGGTCCGGGCGGGCTTCGCTCCCGCGCGCATCCTCGTCGGCATGCACGGCGACCGGCCCGTCTACCGGTTCGCCGGGGGCGGCGGCTGGACGACGATCTACGCGGATACGGGGGAAGCGGCGGGCGGTCTGGATCCCGAGCAGGCCCTGGAGGTCGCGCGGCGGTTCGCGCCGGAGCAAGCGTCCGGCGCCCGCTACGATGCTCGGCTGACGGATCCCGATCAGTGGACGCTGCAGAGCGGTGCCTTCTTTCCCCTCCATCGCGTAGCCCTCGGCGACGACGCCGCGACGGTCCTCTACATCTCCGACCGCACCGTCGAGCCGGTCCTCGAGACCACCCGGCGGGGCCGGTTCTGGGCGTGGCTGGGGGCCGTGCCTCACTGGCTGTACTTCACGCCCCTGCGCTCGCGGGCCGCCTTCTGGTCCGACCTGGTGATCGGGCTGTCGATGCTCGGGTGCGCGCTGGCGCTCTCGGGCATCGTCTGGGGGCTGTGGCGGGTGGCGGCCTCCACCGCCTACCGGCTGCGGGACGGCCGTTCGCACTCGCCCTACGCGGGATTGATGCGATGGCACCACTACGCCGGCCTCGTCTTCGGCCTCGTCACCTTCACCTGGATCTTCAGCGGCGGGCTGTCGATGGACCCCTGGAGCTGGCACCCGGGTACGGGGGCGACGGCCGCGCAGCGGCAGGCGGTGTCCGGGGGGCCGTTGCGGCTCGGTCCCCTCACCGCCGACGGCCTTCGCGCCGCGGCGGCGGCGATCGGCGGGTTCTTCCCCCCGAAGGAGCTGGAGGTGCTGCAGATCGCGAACGAGCCGCACGTGCGGGCCGCCGACCCCGCGGGGGCGCCGCCCGACGACCTGGTCCTGCCGACCACCCTGGCCACCCTGCGGTCCCGGGGCCCCGGGCAGCGGCTCGTCTCGCTGCTGCGCCCGGAAGACGGCGCCTTCGTCAGGTTCGAAGACGAGCTCATCGAGGCCGCGGCGGCCGCCGCCATGCCCGGCGCCGCGGTCGAGGATGCGACGTGGCTCCGCGCCTACGACGACTACTACTACGATCGCAGCCGGCGCCGGCCGCTGCCGGTGTTGCGGGTCCGGTACGACGACGCCGGCGCCACGTGGCTCTACTTCGACCCCTACCGCGGCGCCATCGCCAGGAAGGAGGAACGCCTGACCCGCGTCAACCGCTGGCTGTACCGCGGTCTGCACGGGCTGGACTTCCCGTTTCTGTACGGACGCCGGCCCCTGTGGGACGCGGTGGTGATCGGGTTGAGCCTCGGCGGCATTCTCGTGAGCGTGACGTCCGCGGGGCAGGGATGGCGGCGTCTGCGGCGGCACGCCCGCCGCCTGAGCCCGCGTTCCTGACGCGATTTCGCGCTCCCGCGGCCTCCTCGCCTTTCTTGACCTTGACCAAGCTGCGAGGTACACTCCGCGCCTGCGAAACGGCGTGGCGTTCGCGCCGGTCGCCTGGGGCCGGGCGGCCCGAGGCGGGTCGGCCGCGAGCGGTACGGGGTAGAGGCGTGAGGCGGTGCGCGGCAGTTTGCGTGCCGCGGCGGTGCGACCCGGCGGAGGTGGCCGCCGCTGCCCCGAGGAGAATCGCTGCACCGCACCGTGACGTCGCATCGGTGAGTCCCGTGCTTCCTCGTTCCCGGGGTCTGCTCGGGGGCGGGACGAAGCGCGTGACGGGGTGGCGAGACGACCGAGGGAGTGGCAGCGGATGATTGGCAGCCTGCTTGAGTTGGTGCGGCCCCTCTTCGAGTGGGTCGACGCGATGCCCAGCAGCATCGCGCTCCGGGAATCGCTTAACGGCTACGTCTACCTGCTGACGGCCCATGTCGTCAGCATGGGGCTGGTGGCGGGGGTCATCGCCTACTGGGACATGCGCCTGACGGGCATGGCCCTGAGGTGGGTCCCGGTGACGAAGGTGAAGTCGGGGCTGTTCCCCTGGCTCTACGCCGGCGTGATCATCAACGCGGGCACCGGCTTCGTCATGCTCTACAGCCAGCCGATGCGGTATTATCCGAACTTCTGGTTCTGGTTCAAGATGGGGATGCTCGTCATCCTGGCCTGCAATGCCGCCTACTTCCACCAGAAGATCGAGAAGACCGTCGACCAGTGGGAGAACGATCCGGTGGCGCCGCTCAAGGCCCGGGTGGCGGGCTACGTGTCGCTGGCGTTCTGGGCCGGCGTCATCGTGACCGGGCGCATGACCGCCTACAGCGGTCTCGTGCCTCAGTGGTGGGCCGACATGGGGCTGGGATAACGCGATGCTGCTACCGTTCTTTCAGTGGATGCAGGAGCTGGGCTTCAGCGCCTACTTCCTCAACTCGGTCTGGCCCACCCCCATCGTGCAGTGCATTCACCTGCTGGCGGTGGCGGTGTTCGCGGGCGCGGTGCTCGTCGTCGACCTGCGGCTCCTCGGCCGCGGGCTGACGTGGGCGTCGATTCCGGAGCTGGCGCGCACCGCGCAGCCGTGGCTCGTCTGGAGCTTCGTGGTGCTGGTGCTGACCGGCATCCCGCAGATGTCGTCGACGGCCATCAAGCAGTACTACAGCCCCTTCTTCTGGTGGAAGATGGAGGCGCTGTTCGTGGGCGTCGTGGTGACATTCGTGATTCGTCGAATCATCGCATCGAAGGAGGAGGGGCATTTCGGGCCGGTCTGGCCGAAGGTGGTGGGGATCACGTCGATCGCGCTCTGGACGAGCGTGACGATCGGCGCGCGCCTCATCGGACTGTTGTCGTAGGGTTTGTATGGCGTAGGGCAAGCTCGTGGTGGTGGGGCCCGCGAACGAGTTGGGTCCCGCCGGTCAGACACGCTGGCGGCGTGTCAGGGAGACACAGAGAAATGCGAAATCGGCTCAGAACAGCAACGATTGCCGGCCTGACGGCTGCCGTGATGGTCTTCGGCCTGACGATGGCCGTCCAGCCGGCCCTGGCCCAGGACGAGTACATGGCGCCGCGCACCGCCGCCGGCAACCCGGACCTGAACGGCATCTGGCAGGCCATCGGCTCCGCGCACCATGACATCGAGCCGCACGCGGCGCGGCTCGGCCCCGTCGTCGAAATGGCCTCCCTGGGCGCGATTCCCGGCGGCCTCGGCATCGTCGAGGGCGGGGAGATTCCCTACACCGACGAGGCGCGGGCCCAGCAGCAGGAGAACCTGCAGTACTGGCTCGAGCGCGACCCCGCCGTGAAGTGCTACATGCCGGGCGTGCCGCGCGCGACCTACATGCCGTATCCGTTCCAGCTCGTGCAGACGCCCGAGTACGTGCTCCTCGCCTACGAGTTCGCGAGCGCGAGCCGCATCGTCTACATGGACCGCCCCGACTTCGTGGCGCCGGTCGACGCCTGGATGGGCCACAACATCGGCCGGTGGGAAGGCGAGACCCTGGTCATCGACGTGACCGCGCAGGTGCCCGACACCTGGCTCGACAGCTCGGGCAACCACCACAGCAACCAGATGCACGTCGAGGAGCGATACACCGCCATCAGCCCGAACCACTTGATGTACGAGGCGACCATCACCGATCCCGAGACCTACACGCGGCCCTGGACGATCAAGCTGCCGCTGTACCGGCGCATCGACGAGAACATGCAGTTGCTCGAGTTCAAGTGCGTCGAGTTCGCCGAGGAGCTGATGTACGGGCACCTGCGCAAGGATCCGGACCTGACCCCGGTCTTCCGGGCCTCCGGCGTGGGTTCCGACCGCCAGATCGTCCTCGAGCCGCCCCAATAGCGGATCGATCGGGTTGCGCGAATCACGGTATTGACACGGGACACGGGAATTTCGATAATCATCGGAGTGTGAGCTTACACAGCGAGGAGGCGTAAGAGATGCGAACAGTACTAGCAGTCGTGGCGGCCGCGGTTGTCGTGGGTTTGGCCACCGTCCCCGGGGATGCTCATCACGCGTTCTCGGCTGAGTTCGACGCCAATCGTCCGATCCATCTCGAAGGGGTGGTGACGAGGATGGAGTGGATCAACCCGCACGCGTGGGTCCACCTGGACGTCGAGAACGAGGACGGCACGGTCACGAGCTGGATGGTCGAGGGCGGCACCCCGAACACGCTGCTCCGGCGCGGGTTCAACAGGGAGTCGCTGCTTCCGGGTACCTTCATCATCGTGGACGGCTACCAGGCCAAGGACGGCTCGAACAAGGGCAACGGCCGCGACCTGACCTTCCGGGACGGCCGCAAGCTGTTCATGGGTTCGTCGGGCACGGGCGCGCCGCGCGACGGCCGCGACCCCACCGAGCCCGAATAGGCGACAGGCTGCGGGAGACAGCTTCGGAAAGGCTCGGGTGCGTCTGCGCCCGGGCCTTTTCGTGCGTACCGGGCCCCCGCCCCCGGCGCCGCCGAGGCGGCGCCGCGAGCCGGCTGGAATCCGCCTCGCGGCTCGCATAGAATGACGGTTGCCCCATGTCTTGCCGCGCATTGCCCGGGATGCTCCTCGCGCCGCTCGCCGCGGCCGCGGCGTCGATTGCCGTCTTCGGCCAGCAGGCCGAGCGCGGCGACGACTTCTTCCGCACCGGGGTCGAGATCGTCCAGATGGCGGCCACCGTCGTCGACGCCGACGGCCGCCTCGTAGGCGACCTCGGGCGGGACGACTTCGAGATCTGCGAGAACGGCCAGCCGCAGCCCCTGACCCACTTTACGCGCGACCGCGTGCCCCTCAGCGTGGGCGTGGTCCTCGACGTCAGCCAGAGCATGTACGGCCAGCGCATCGACGACGCGAGGCTCGCCCTCGACCAGTTCCTGGCGGACCGGCTGGACGTGGGCGACGAGGTCTTCATCAGCGTCTTCAACCACGAGCCGAGCATCGCCGTCGAGTGGACGGTGGGACCGCGCGAGCTCCGGAACCGGCTCGACGACGTCCGCCCGTGGGGGGGCACGAGCATCTACGACGCGATGATGAACGCGCTACCGCTGTTCGAGGAGCGCCGGCACCCCCGCGCCGCGGTGGTCCTGATCTCCGACGGCTCCGACACCGGCAGCCTCGCCAGCGTGCGCGACGTCCGGCGCCTCCTGCGCCGCAACTCCGCGTTCGTCTACGCCATCGCCATCGACGCCCCCGACACGCGGGCCATCAACGACCGCGTCAATCCGCACGCGCTGCGCGAGATGACCACCGAGAGCGGCGGCTACACCGAGGTGGTGCGCGACAGCCCCGAGCTGGGGCCGGCGACGGCGCGCATCGCGGAGGAGCTGAACCACCAGTACATGCTCGGCTACCGGCCGGAGCGGCCCGCCGACGGCAGCTACCGGTCGATCCGCGTCCGCATCAAGGGGCAGGACCACACGGTACGGACCCGCCGCGGCTACGTCGCCGACGCCCTCCGCCGCAATTGAAGCGGGCCGCCGGGCCCGCGGAAGGAACCATGCCTGCAATCTCGAGACGATTCCTGCCGGCCCTGCTGGCGGCGGTGGCGGTCTGGCCGGTCTTCGCCCTGGCCCAGGATCGGCCCTTCATCGCCGAGCGGACCGCGGGCATGGAACGGCTGTCCGGGTTCCTCCCGCTGTACTGGGACGAGGGAAGCGGTACGCTGTGGATGGAGATCGCCCGGCTCGACCAGGATCTCCTCTACGTGCGCTCGCTCGCCGCCGGGGTCGGATCCAACGACATCGGGCTCGATCGCGGCCAGCTCGGGGCGACCGCCATCGTGCGGTTCGAGCGCGTCGGCCCCAAGGTGCTGCTGGTGCAGCCCAACCAGCGCTACCGGGTCGACAGCGAGAATCCCGACGAAGCCCGGGCCCTCGAGGAGGCGTTCGCCACGTCGGTCCTGTGGGGGTTCACGGTCGAGGCGGAGACGGACGGGACGGTGCTCGTCGAGGTGACGCCGTTCCTCCTCCGCGACGCGCACGGCGTGGCGGACCGCCTGCCCGGCGCCTACCGGCTCGACGAGAGCCGCAGCGCCGTCCATCTGCCGCGCACCCGGGGTTTCCCCCGGAACACCGAGCTCGAGGCGCGGCTGACGTTCACCGGCGACCCCGGGGGCGGGGGGCCGGGGTTCGGGCGCGGCTCGCTCGGGGCGGTGGCGCCGACCGCGCGGGTGGTGACGGTGCGGCAGCACCACTCGTTCGTCGAGCTGCCCGACGACGGCTATACGCCCCGCCCCTGGGACCCGCGGGCCGGCTTCGGGGCCCTGACCTGGGAGGACTACGGCGCCCCGCTGGGGCAGCCGATGACCCGGCGGTTCCTGCGGCGCCACCGGCTCGAGAAGCGGGATCCCGGGGCCGCGGTCAGCGAGCCTGTCGAGCCCATCGTGTACTACCTCGACCGGGGGACGCCCGAGCCGGTCCGGTCCGCCCTCCTCGACGGCGCCCGGTGGTGGAACCAGGCGTTCGAGGCGGCCGGGTACCGCGACGCGTTCCGGGTGGAGATGATGCCGGAGGGCGCCGACAGCCTGGACGTCCGCTACAACGTCATCCAGTGGGTGCACCGGTCGACGCGGGGCTGGAGCTACGGCTCGTCGGTCACCGACCCCCGCACCGGCGAGATCATCAAGGGCCACGTGACCCTCGGCTCGCTCCGCGTCCGCCAGGACTACCTGCTCGCGGAGGGGCTGCTGTCGCCCTACCTGACCGGCGACGAGGAGCCGGCCGAGCTGTCGGAGATGGCCCTGGCCCGCATCCGCCAGCTCTCGGCCCACGAGGTCGGGCATACGCTGGGGCTGGGCCACAACTACTACGCGAGCACGCAGGGGCGGATCTCGGTCATGGACTATCCGCACCCCCTGGTGACCGTCAACCGGGACGGGCGCATCGATCTGTCGGACGCCTACGACGTCGGCATCGGGGCCTGGGACGAGGTGGCGATTCGCTACGGCTATCAGGACTTCCCGGCCGGGACCGACGAGCCGGCCGCCCTCGACGCGGTGCTCGCCGAGGCGTGGGACGCGGACCTCCGCTTCCTGACCGGGCAGGATACCGGCGCCAACCCCCGCGTCCACATCTGGGCCAACGGCACCGAGCCGGCGGCCGAGCTGCACCGCATGCTCGACGTGCGGCGGGCGGCGCTCGACCGGTTCGGGGAGGGGGCGGTGCGGAACGGCACGCCGCTGGCCCTGCTCGAGGAGGCGCTGGTGCCCCTGTTCCTGCACCATCGCTACCAGATCGAGGCGGCGGCCTCTGCCCTCGGTGGCGTCGACTACGCCTACACGTTCCGGGGCGACGGGCGCGAGCCGATGCGGACGGTCCCCGCGGCCGACCAGCGAGCGGCGCTGGGCGCGCTGATGCGGACCCTGCGGGCCGACGAACTCACCGTTCCCGCGTCGGTCGCCGACCTCGTCCCGCCCCGCCCCGCCGGATACGGACACCACCGCGAGCTCTTTCCGCGCTACACGGGATCGACGTTCGACCGCATCACCCCCGCCGCGGTCGCGGCCGACCTCACGGTTTCCGCACTCCTGCGGCCGGACCGCGCCGCCCGGCTCGTCGAGCAGCATGCGCAGGACGCCGACCTGCCGGGGCTGGTCGAGGTCATCGAGACGATCTGGGACGCTGTATTCGGGGTGATGTCTGCCGACAGTCACGAGATCGAGGTGCAGCGCGCGGTGCAGCGGGTTCTCGTGGATCGCCTGATCCGTCTGGCGTCGGTGGCGCCGATGGAGCAGGTGCGCGCGCTGGCCGCCTACCGGCTGCAGCGAGACCAGGCGTGGCCCATCAGCGTTCTCGAGGAAGTCGAACGGCTTGGCGAGTTCGACCGGATGGCTCACACGGCGCACGTGAGCGCGTTGCGCCGCGACATCGATCGCTTTCTCCAGGCCCCCGCCGACGGCGCCGAGGCGTGGGAGCCGCCAACGCCCCCGCCCGGCAGCCCCATCGGCGATCCGGGGCTCCACTGGCTGGGGGAGCCGTTCTGCTCGCAGTGGTCCGAGCCCGCCCGGTGGTGAAGTCCCAGGCCCGCGGCGGCGGGCCGGTGCTCCGGGCCCGCGATCTGCACAAGCGCTACGGCGGCGGCGAGAGCGCGGTGGACGCCCTGCGGGGCGTCGGCCTGGAGCTCGCGGCCGGCGAGTTCGTGGCGGTCGTGGGGCCGTCGGGCTGCGGCAAGTCGACCCTCCTGCACCTGTGCGGGGGCATGGACCGGCCCTCGTCGGGTACGGTGGCCGTCGACGGTGTCGACCTCGCGGAGTTGGACGACGAGGCGCTGACGGCGCTGCGGAGAGGCCGGATCGGCTTCGTCTTCCAGTTCTTCAATCTCCTGCCCACGCTCACGCTCGCCGAGAACATCGCGCTGCCGTTGCTCCTCGCCGGCGTGCCCCGGAGGGACGGTCTGGCCCGCGCCGGGGAAGGGGCCCGGCGGGTGGGGCTCGACCATCGTCTGGAGCACCACCCGGCGCGGGTGTCGGGGGGAGAGCTGCAGCGGGCGGCGGTGGCGCGGGCCCTCGTCCACCGGCCCGCCCTCGTCATCGCCGACGAGCCCACCGGCAACCTCGACTCGGACAACGGCGGGCGGGTGCTCTCGCTGCTGCGGGAGCTGAATCGCGAGACGGGGGTCGCGGTGCTGCTGGCCACCCACGACCCGGCCCTCGCGGCCGCCGCCGATCGCGTGCTCCGGCTGCGCGACGGCGTCGAGGAGGAGCGGCCGGCGGCCCTAATCCGCGCCCCCGCGCTGGTCGAGACCTGACGGGAGCCCTGCCGAGTTGATCCTCTTCCGCCAGTTCATCGTGCGCGGCATGCGGCGCGATCCGGTCCGGGGTCTCGTCACCGTGGCGGGGCTGACCCTCGGGGTCGCGGTGGTGGTGGCGATACGCCTCGCCAATGCCGCCTCGGTGGGCGGCTTCGGGGCCGCGCTCGACGTCGTCGCCGGCCGGACCTCGCTCGAGATCGTCGGGGCGGGGGTCGGCGTGCCGGAGGAGCAGCTCGCGGGCATGGAGTGGCTGCGAGATTACGGCCGCGTCAGCCCCGTCATCGATCGCAACGCCCGGCTCGAGACCGCCGACGGCGCCGGTTACCGGCTCCGGGTGCTGGGGGTCGACGTGCTGCGCGACCGGCCGTTCCGGGAGTACCAACTGCTGCGCTTCTCGCGGCGGGGGAGGCCCCCGCGGCCGCAGGAGCTGCTCGACGTCCTGCTCGACTCCACGTCGATCGTGCTGACCGAGCGGTTCGCGGCGCGGCACGGTGTCGACGTCGGAGCACCGGTGCGGTTGGTCGTCGGCGACGCCGCGCACGAGATGACGGTGCGCGGCCTGCTGCTCGACGAGGGGCCGGCGCGGGTGGCGGACGGCCGGCTCGCGTTGCTCGACATCGCCGCCGCGCAGTGGCGCTTCGACGGCCTCGAGTGGGTCGATCGGGTCGAGATCCAGCTCTTCGACGCCGCGGCCGTCGACGCCGCGGAGCGCGCCATCGCGTCGCGGCTGCCGGCCGGGCTCCGGGTGCAGCGGCCCGCGCAGCGGGGGCGGCAGGTCGAACGGATGCTCGCCGCCTTCCACTTCAACCTGACCGCGCTGTCCTGGATCGCGTTGGTCGTGGGGCTGTTCCTGGTCTACAACACGGTGGCGGTCTCGGTGATCGCCCGGCGCGCCGAGATCGGGATCCTGCGAGCGGTGGGCGCGACCCGTCGTCTCGTGCTCGGCCTGTTCCTGGGCGAGGCCGCGGTCCTCGCGGTCCTCGCGGCGGGGCTGGGCGCGCCGGCGGGATGGGCACTGGCCCGCGCCGCGGTGGCGCTGACCTCGACCACCGTCAACACCCTCTACGTGACGTCGGAGGCGGTGGTGCCGCCGCTGGGGGCGGCGGAGCTGGTGTTGGCGGGGGCCGTCGCCATCCCCCTCGCCCTCGTCGCGGCGGCGCTGCCGGCGGCGGAGGCGGCGAGGGTCACTCCCCTCGCCGCGGTTCGCCCGCCCGACGGCGGGACCGGCGGCGAGCGGTTCCCGCGGCGGGCGGCCCTCGTCGCGGCGGCGCTCTTCGGCGCCGGGGGGTGGCTGTCGACGCTCGACGCGGTCGGCGGACTCCCGGTGTTCGGCCTCGCGGCGGCGCTCGCCGTCGTCTTCGGAGCGGCGGCGCTGGTGCCGGTGCTGCTCGAGGGGCTGCGGCGCCGGGGCCGGGCGCTCCTCGCGGGGCGGTTCCGCGTCGAGGGTCTGCTCGCCCACGCGAACCTGTCGGCGGCGGTGTCGCGGCTCGCGGTCTCCGTCGCGGCGCTCGTCGTCAGCCTCGCGATGCTCGCGGCCATCGCCATCATGGTCGGCAGCTTTCGCGAGACCGTCGCCTACTGGGTCGGGCAGACCCTGCAGGCGGATCTCTTCGTGGCCGTCGCCGACGGTGGACCGGTCGGGGGGTCGGCGGGCGTCTCCGAGGCGGCGGAGCGGCGGATCGCGTCGCACCCGGCCGTCGTGGCGGTGGACGGGTTCCGCAGCGTCGACCTGCCCTATGGACCCGAGGGAGACCTGGTCATCCTCGGGGCGGGGCGTTTCGACGTGCTGCTCGAGCACGGGGCGCTGCTGTTCAAGGCCCCGGCCGACGGGCCGGCGGCGATGCGGGGGGCGATCGGGGCCGACGCGGTGACGGTGTCGGAGAGCTTCGCCATCAAGCACGGGGCGGAGGTCGGCGGCAGCATCACGCTGGACACGCCGCGGGGGCCGCGCCCGTTCCGCGTCGCCGCCGTGTACTACGACTACTCGAGCGACCGCGGCATCGTGGTGATGGACGAGAGGACCTTCGCCGCCCACTACGGTCCCCGGCGCCCGGGCGGCCTCACCCTCTACCTGGCGCCGGGCGTGGAACCGGAGGCGGTGCGCGACGAGCTGCTGGCCGCGGCCGGGCCCGACCACCGCCTCTTCATCCGGACGAACCGGACCCTTCGCTCGGAAGTGCTGCGCATCTTCGACGCCACCTTCGCCATCACCTACGCGCTCCAGGCCATCGCCATCGTCGTCGCGATCCTGGGGGTGGCCGCCACCCTCCTGACCCTGGTGCTGGAACGGCGCCGCGAGCTCGCGATGCTGCGGCTGGTCGGGGCCGGTCGTCCGTTGATTCGGCGCATGGTCGTCATCGAGGCCGCGATGATCGGGCTGCTCGGCCAGGGGGTAGGCCTGGCCGTGGGCATCGCGCTGTCGCTGATCCTAATCTACGTCATCAACGTGCAGAGCTTCGGATGGACCATCCAGTTCCACCTGCCGGTCGGGTTCCTCGCGCAGTCGACGGTCCTCATCGCGGCGGCGACGGCGCTGGCCGGCCTGTACCCGGCCCGGGTGGCCTCGCGGGTCGCGGCGGGGGCGGAGCGATGACCGGCTCCCGCGGCGCCGCCGGCCGGACGGCGCCGCGGCGTGCCGGCAGCGGTCGGCGGCGGTCCGGCCGCATTGGAATGGCGCTGCTTCCCGCTTGGACGGCGCTTCTCGGTGGGGTGCTTCTCCACGGCGCCCCGGTGGCGCCCGGCGCCGCGGGCGTCTCGCCGGTCTCCATCGAACGCGCGGGCTCGCCGCCGACGCACGCGGTCGCATCCCGAGCCGGGGCCGGCGAGCCGGCGGGGCGGGTCGCCGCCGTCATGCCGGTGCATCCGGGGCCGGCCCCCGGTCAGGAGCCGGGCGGGGCGGTGACCGCGGAGGGTTGGCGACAGGCGGGCTCCGGCCACGTCTGGCGGTTTCCCCGCGACCATGGCAGCCACCCCGAGTACCGCATCGAATGGTGGTACTACACCGGCAACCTCGCTTCGGACCGCGGCCGCCGGTTCGGCTACCAGGTCACCTTCTTCCGCGTCGGCGTGGACCCGGCGCCGGAGAACCCGTCGCGGTGGGCGGTCCGCGATCTCCACATGGCGCACTTGGCGGTGACCGACCTCGGAACCGGCCGGCACGTGTTCGCGGAGCGGCTCGATCGGGGCGGGCTCGGCTGGGCGGGGGCACGCACGGCGACCCTCGACGTCTGGAACGGCGACTGGCGGGCGTCTCTCGCAGGCGGCGGCCACCGGCTGGAGGCGATCGAGCGGTCGTTCGGGATCGACCTCCGTCTGGAGCCCGGCCGGGGGCCGACCCTCCACGGTGAGAACGGCCTCAGCCGGAAGGGACCGTCCGCGGGCAACGCCTCGCAGTACTATTCGATGACCCGGATGCCGACCTCGGGCCGGGTGCGCCTCGACGGCGAGTGGATCGAGGTGACCGGCGCGAGCTGGATGGACCACGAGTTCGGCACGACGTTCCTGGAGCCGGGCCAGGTGGGCTGGGACTGGTTCTCGCTGCAGCTCGACGACGGCGCGGACATCATGGTCTTCCAGTTACGCCGCGCCGACGGGCGGTCCGACCGGCACTCCGCCGGCACCTGGGTCGGCGCCGACGGGATCGCGGCGCCCCTGGACGCGAGCGACGTGCGGCTGGTGCCGGGACGCCGGTGGACGTCGCCGGGCAGCGGCGCCGTCTACCCCGTGGAGTGGCGTGTCGAGGTGCCGGGACGACAGGCGGTCCTCGACGTCGCCGCCGCCCTCGACGCCCAGGAGCTGGACACCGCGGCCTCGACCGGCGTGACCTACTGGGAGGGCGCGGTCACCGTGAACGGCCGGGTCGGCGGCCGGCAGGTCCGGGGGCGGGGCTACCTGGAGATGACCGGGTACTCCGGGCGCCCGATGAGCGAGGTGTTTCGATAGAATTGCGGGAAGGCGTGTCGCTCGATTGTGCGAGACGCCATCTGTCTCTCCGAGTTCATAGAAAGTCAGGCTCCCGCGCTTCCTCGTGGTCTGTTGACCTTGCATCTGCCACCACGTGACCGGTCGGCGTTTCGGTGCCGTTTCGGTACGCTGGCGTTCCCGAGCGTTCTGTGCACGCTGCTTCTTGCGGGCGTTTCCGTGTCGGCCCTTGCCCAGGGTGCATCCGGGAACCAGGGGCCGGCGGGGACGGAGGCAGTGCCAGGGATTCCCGCAGCGGTTGCAGGGGCGGGGGATCGGCAGGCGCCCGAGGACTCGTCGGGTTCCCGCGCCGGCGGGTTCGCCCTGGCCGGCGTGACCGACCGGCCGTTGCCGCCGCGCCCGCCCGCGGTGGTCGCCCGCGACGCGCAGGGCCGGGCGTCGGTCCGGGCGGTCCGCCTCGTCACCGGCATTCGCCTCGACGGCGTGCTCGACGAGCCGGTCTACGAGACGGTGCCCTCCATCGGCGACTTCGTCCAGCAGATGCCGGTGGAGGGCGCCCCGGCGACCGAGAAGACCGAGGCGTGGATCCTCTTCGACGAGACGAACATCTACGTCAGCGGCCGCGTGTGGGACTCGGCACCCCCGGACGAGTGGGTGGCGAACGAGATGCGGCGGGACACCCCCCAGCTCCGCGAGAACGACTCGTTCTGGGTCGCGTTCGACACCTTCAACGACCGGCGCAACGGGGTCGCGTTCTACACCAATCCGCTCGGGGCGATCGGCGACTTCGGCATCACCAACGAGGGCAACCCGAACGGCGACTGGAACCCGGTGTGGGACGTGCGCACCGGCCGGTTCGAGGGCGGCTGGACGGTGGAGATGGCCATTCCCTTCAAGTCGCTGCGATACCGGCCGGGGCCGCTCCAGCAGTGGGGGGTGCAGATTCGCCGCCTCGTGCGCCGGAAGAACGAGCAGACCTACATCACGTCGGTGCCCATCGCGGCCGGTCGCCGGGGCATCTTCCGCATGTCCGACGCCGCCCTCCTCGTGGGCCTCGACGTGCCGGACAGCGGCACCAACCTCGAGATCAAGCCCTACGGCATCTCCGGGGTCACCACCGACCTCACGCTGGACACGCCACGCCGGAACGACGGCGACGGCGACTACGGGGTGGACGTCAAGTACGGCATCACCCGGAACCTGACCGCGGACCTGACCTGGAACACCGACTTCGCCCAGGTCGAGGTGGACGAGCAGCAGGTGAACCTGACCCGGTTCAACCTGTTCTTCCCCGAGAAGCGCGAGTTCTTCCTCGAGGGCCGGGGCATCTTCGAGTTCGCCCGGGGCGGCGGCCCCAGCCTCCGCGACGGCGCCCTGCGGCTGATCGGCAGCGGCCGGTCCAGCGAGGAGAGCAGCGCCCCCACGCTGTTCTACTCCCGCCGCATCGGGCTGCAGGAAGGGGCCGTCGTACCCATCACCGGGGGGGCGAGAGTCACCGGCAAGGTGGGCGCCTTCGACGTCGGAGCGCTGAACATGCACGCGGGTGAAGTGCGGAACGTCGGCGTCGAGCCGACCAACTTCACCGTTGCCCGGATAAAGCGCGACGTCCTGCGCCGCAGCGCCCTCGGGGCCCTCTTCACCAACCGCTCGGTGTCTCTCGCCGGCGGCGGGGCCAGCCAGACCCTGGGCGCCGACGCCACCTTCTCGTTCTACGAGAACGTCAACGCCGTCGCCTACGTGGCCCGCACGCGGACCCCGGGCCGGACCGGCCGCGACATGAGCTACCAGGGGCAGGTCAACTGGGACGGCGACCGCTACGGGTTCCGGGCCGAGCACCTGACGGTGGAGGACAACTTCAGGCCAGAGGTGGGGTTCTGGCGGCGCGAGAACTTCCGGCGCTCGTTCGGGGCCGCCCGGTTCAGCCCGCGGCCCGCCTCGATCGAGGCGATCCGCCAGTTCCGGCTCGAGGGCAGCGTCGACTACGCCGAGACCGCGGACACCGGCGTCGTCGAGACCCGGCAGGCGCAGCTCGCGTTCCTGACCGAGTTCGAGAACAGCGACCGCATCGGCGTCTCGGCCGCCGACAACTACGAGTTCCTCGTCCGGCCGTTCGAGCCGGGGCGCGGCGTGGTGCTGCCGGTCGGAGGCTACCGCTTCCGCGACTTCGAGACCACCTACACCCTCGGGGGGCAGCGCCGCCTGAGCGGTATCCTCACGGTCAGGACGGGCGAGTACTTCGGCGGCACCATCCGGTCCGTCGGCTTCCGGCGCGCCCGGCTCGTCCTCGTGCCGCAGCTCGCCGTCGAGCCGACGGTGTCCGTCAACTGGATCGAGACGCCGCAGGGCGCGTTCCGCGCCGATCTGCTCGTCTCGCGCATCACCTGGACCCTCTCGCCGCGCATGTTCTTCAGCGGCCTCGTCCAGTACAACTCGAGCACACGCACCGTCAGCAACAACCTCCGCCTGCGTTGGGAGTACAGCCCCGGCAGCGAGCTGTTCGTCGTCTACACCGAGGATCGGGACAGCGATCCGCTCAGGCCGGACCGATACGCGGGGGGGCTGCGCAACCGCGGGCTGGTGGTGAAGGTGAACCGGCTGTTCCGCTTCTGACGGTGAGTGGGCGCCCCTTCCACTTCCGTGCTCGTGGGCCCCACCCTGCCGTCGCGCGGCGTTTTGCGGTATAACCACCGGCGAGAGGAGCTTGTCCGATGACTCATCCCCTGTCTCGTCGTCACTTCCTGCACGCGGCCGGCGCCGGTGCCGCGTCGGTCTGGATTCCCAAGCCCGTCAAGGGCTACAGCGCGGCCGAGATGAGGCGGCAGGCACCGGGGGGCCGGCTCGAGGCGGGCATCTCGAAGTGGGACCTCGATACGCCGTGCCTCTGCGTCGATCTGGACCGACTCGAGGGCAACCTGGACCGGATGCAGACCACCGTCACCCGCAACGGCATCGCCAGCCGCCCCCACGCCAAGACCCACAAGTGCCCGGCCATCGCGCGCCTTCAGATCGCCACGGGGTCGGTGGGCATCTGCACCGCGAAGATCTCCGAGGCCGAGGTGATGTACGAGCACGGGGTCGAGCAGATCCTGCTGACCACGGTCAACGTGAGCCCGCGCAAGATCCGCCGCGCGATGTACCTTCGGAAGTGGTGCGACGGCTTCGTTCAGGCCGTCGACACCGCCGCCAACGCGCGCGACCTCTCCGACGCGGCGGTGGAGGCGGGGGTCGTTGCCGACGTCACCGTCGACGTCGACCCCGGCGGGCACCGCACCGGCATCACGCCGGGCGCCCCCGCCCTCGAGCTGGCCCAGCTCGTCGACTCGCTGCCGGGGCTGCGCCTGCGGGGCATGCTCTGCTACGACGGCGGCTCGCAGCACGTGACGGGGTTCGCCGAGCGGCGCCGGCGGACGCTGGCCAACCTCGAGGCGGCGGCCGACACCGCGGACCGCATGAAGCGGTCGGGGCTCGACACCGGCATCTTCAGCGGCGGCGGCACCGGCACCTACAACATCGACCACGAGACCCCGGGCATGACCGACGTGCAGGTCGGCAGCTACGTGTTCATGGACGCGCAGTACCTGGGCATCGGGGGCGAGGAGGACGACGAGGTCTACAGCGACTTCGCCCCCGCCCTGACCGTGCTGACCACGGTGCTGAACGCCCAGTACGAGGGCCGCGCCACCACCGACGCCGGCGCCAAGGCGAACACCATCAACCGGCCCTGGCCGATCGTGGCCGGCGAGACGGGCATGAGCTATACGTCCGGGTCGGACGAGTTCGGGACCATACGCTACGAGGAGAACGCCAGCCGCACCTACCGCGTGGGCGACAAGCTCGAGCTGATCGTGTCGCACTGCGACCCGGTCGTGAACCTCTACGACCAGCTCTACGGGGTGAGGGGCGACCGGGTCGAGGTGGTGTGGCCGATCGCGGGGCGGGGGATGTCCGTCTGAGGCGGGCGCGACGGGTCCGCGAGTCGGCCGCCCCCGGCGCTACCGGGCGTCCGCGCCGGCGGGCGCCTGGAGGATTTCCAGCACGCGGTTGATGCGCTCGTTGGTGCGGTCGATGCGCTCGTTGGTGCGCTCGATGCGCCCGTTGGCCCGCCGTATCTCGGTTCGGATCTCGGCGCCGAGCGCGTCGATGCGCTCGTGAGCGTGTCGTATCTCGGTTCGGATCTCGGCGCCGAGCGTGTCGATGCGCTCGTTGGTGCGTTGCAGTCCGGCGTCGAGGGCGTCGATGCGGCGGTTGACGCCGCCGATCATGACGGTGAACGTGGCGATCAGGATGCCGCCGATGATGGTGGTGACGATGGGGCCGAGGTGGTCCTTCCAGTTCATGGGATTTCCATTGTAGCGCGGGTCGACGGGGTCGGCGGCGGCCGCCTCGCCGCCGTGACGAACGGCAGTTCGCCGTTTCCGTGCCCGAGCCATGAAGTTCCTCGTCGATCGCCGCGTCGGACCACGGTTGGGCCGACCGGCTGCGGGGGCGGGGTGTCGAGGCCGGCCGGAGTCCGCGGGCGGCTGCGGTATAATCACCACCCATGTGGACGAAGCTTCAGAACACCCCCCGCAAGCGGGCGCCCCGCAAGGTCGCGGTGGTCGATCCGGACCGCTGCTTCGGCGCGTTCGCCTGTTCGATCTGTCAGGCCGCCTGCCCCGTCGAAGACTGCATCGTCGAGGAGAAGGACGCGAACGACCGCTGGGTGTGCGCGGTGCGCATCGACAAGTGCATCGGCTGCGGGCTCTGCGTGACCATCGGCAATCCGACCGCGCCCGGCAAGCGGGACTTCGGGTGCCCGGCCGACTACGACGCGATCGACATGGTCGAGTACGGGGACGTGGTCACGGCGGTCGAGTCCGAGATGGGGGCTGACGCACCGGTCGAGACCGAGCCCGCCACCGCCTGAGATGACCGTGACCGTCGATAACGGTGCTCTTGCTGATCGCGTCGGGCGGGGCGCTGTTCGACGCGTGGCAGATTTCCGGGCTGTCGGGTCGGGTCGAGCGGCTGTCGGGTCGGGTCGACTCGATGGAGTCCACGCTGCAGACGGTGGTGACCGTGCTCGCCTCGGGCAGAGTGCACACCGCGAGCGGCGCTCGCGTCACGGCTGAGCGAAACGCCTGACGCCGGGGGCAGCACTGCCCGGACGGAGGGTGTCAGCGGAGCGCGACCTTCACGCCTGCCCGGAATCGCGGCCGTCCAGCTCCACCAGGGACGCATCCGCGTCCACGCGGTCCCCGGCCTTGCACCGAACGATGGTGACCAGGCCGTCGCGCGGCGTCTTCACCGGAATCTCCATCTTCATCGCCTCGAGCACCAGCAGGGTGTCGCCCCGCGTCACCGCCTGCCCGGGCGAGACCGCGACCGCGGTGACGACGGCGGGCATCGGGGCGCGGACGGCCCCCGCGTCGGCGGCCGGTTCGGGGTCGCGAGCCGCCGCCTCCGGGACCCGCGTCCAGCGGAAGGCGCGGCCGTCCACCCAGCCCCACTCGACGCCCGGCTCGCGGGCGACTACGACCTCGTACCGCCGTTCGCCCAGCCGGACCCGGTAGCTGCCCTCGTCGATTCGTTCCACCACGGCCGGCTCGTCGACGCCCGGGATGCGCACTCGACCGGCCGCCTGGTCCGCCTCGCAGGCGATGGTCTCCACCGTCACCGACCGGCGCGGAGGGGTCATGAGAGCCGCCAGCCTCCGAGGGCAGTCCAGGGATCGTTCCCCGCTGCCGGCGCGCGCCGTCCCGCCTCGGGAGTGTCCGGCGAGAGCCGTTCGTCGACGGCCAGGGCCGCCGCGAGGGCGAGGGCCGGCCCCTCGTCGTCGTCGGCCAGCAGGCCGTCGAGGGCGGTGTCGAGGAACCCGGTGTCGACCGGCCCCGCAACCACCCGCGGGTGGCGCAGGATGCGCGACAGGAGATCGAGGTTGGTGCGCACCCCGAGCACCACATAGCGGGCGAGGGCGGCCCGGGCCCGCGCCAGGGCCCGCGCCCGCGTCTCGCCGTGGACGACGAGCTTGGCGAGGAGCGCGTCGTAGGCGGGGGAGACGACGCTCCCCTCGACGACCCCGGCGTCGACCCGGACGCCGGGTCCGGCCGGCTCCCGGTAGCGGAGCAGGGTCCCGGCGTCGGGGAGGAAGCCCTCGGCCGGACGCTCGGCGTAGGCGCGGCACTCGACGGCGTGGCCGCGCACCGCGATCTCGTCCTGCGACCACGGCAGGCCGGCCCCGCCGGCCACCGCGAGCTGGGCATGCACGAGGTCGCGGCCTGTCACCGCCTCGGTGACGGGGTGCTCGACCTGCAGCCGGGTGTTCATCTCGAGGAACGCGACGGTCGCGTCGTCGCCGGCGCCGTCCACGAGGAACTCCACCGTCCCCGCGTTGCGGTAACCGGCCGCGCGGGCGGCGGAGACCGCGGCCTCCGTCAGCCGCGCCCGCACGCCCGGCGTCAGGCCCGGCGCCGGGCTCTCCTCGACGACCTTCTGATGGCGGCGCTGGATCGAGCAGTCCCGCTCGTGCAGGTGCACGACCCGCCCCGCGTCGTCGGCCACGATCTGGACCTCGACGTGCCGGGGGCGGACGAGCAGCCGCTCGACGTACAGCGTGCCGTCGCCGAAGGCGGATGCCGACTCGCGGCGCGCCTCGCCGATGGCCTCGCCCAGACCGTCGGCCGCGCGCACCGTGCGCATTCCGCGCCCCCCGCCGCCCGCCGACGCCTTCAGCAACAGCGGGTAGCCGACCCGCTCGGCCGCGGCGGCGAGGCCGGCGTCGGTCTGATCGGCGGGGGTCTCGCCGGGAACGATGGGCACGCCGGCCGCCTGCATCAGACGCCGCGCCTCGATCTTCGATCCGAGGCGCGCGATGACGTCGGCGGGGGGGCCGACCCACACGAGGCCGGCTTCGGCGCAGGCGGCGGCCATCGCCGGGTCCTCGGACAGGAAGCCGTAGCCGGGGTGGACGGCGTCGGCGCCCGTCTCGCGCGCGGCGTCGATGACGGCGCCGGCGTTCAGGTAGCTGTCGCGCGGATGCGGCGGGCCGATGATGACGGCCCGGTCCGCCGCGCGCACGTGCGGGGCCCCGGCGTCGGCGGTGGAGCATACCGCCACCGCCTCGATGCCCAGCTCGCGGCACGCGCGGACGACGCGCAGGGCGATCTCGCCGCGGTTGGCGACGAGCAGGCGTGTGATGGTCACGGTTGCGGCCCTCCCACGCTGTACCGCGGGCCGTCCGCCCTGTGTACCAGGTGGCGGGCGCGCGCTGCCGCCAGCCGAGCCACGGCGGGGATGCCGCCAACCAAAAGGAGAATCGAGGCGATGGCGCGGAGCATGGCGCCGAGCGCGGCGAGGAGCAGCGAGAGGATCAACCCCCAGCCGACGAACGCCGTCATCAGCACCAGGGGCTCGGCCGGCGCCGTGACGACGGCGAGGATACCCGCGGCCGCCAGGTAGGCGAGCAGTCGCGAGCGCTCCAGGCCATCGTCCTTCATCCCGGCCACGTGCGCCTACATCCGGAAGACGCCGAACTTCGGGTCGGCGAGGGGGGCGCCCGCGGCCATGGACAGGCCGAGGGCGAGGGCGGGCCGGGTCTCGGCCGCGGTGATCACGCCGTCGTCCCAGAGACGGGCCGTCGCGTACCAGGGCGATCCCTCGTGGTCGTAGCGGGCGAGGATGGGGTCGCGGATGGCCGCCTCGTCGTCCGGCGCGAGCTCTCCGCCCCGGCGCTCGTGCTGGTCCCGCTTCACGGTCACGAGGACGCTGGCCGCCTGGGGCCCGCCCATCACCGAGATGCGGGCGTTGGGCCACATCCACAGCAGGCGCGGGTCGTAGGCGCGGCCGCACATGCCGTAGTTGCCGGCCCCGAACGACCCGCCGATGATGACGCTGAACCGGGGGACGGCGGCGTTCGCCACCGCGTGCACCATCTTGGCCCCGTCCTTGGCGATGCCCGCCCGCTCGTATTCCCGGCCGACCATGAACCCGGTGATGTTCTGCAGGAAGATCAGCGGGATGCCCCGCAGGTTGCAAAGCTGGATGAAGTGCGTCGCCTTGAGGGCCGACTCCGAGAAGAGGACGCCGTTGTTGGCGATGACGCCGACGAGAAAACCGTGCAGGCGCGCGAACCCGGTGACGAGGGTGGGGCCGTAGCGGGCCTTGAACTCGTCGAAGCGCGAGCCGTCGACGAGCCGGGCGATGACCTCGCGCACCTCGTACTGGCGCCGGAGATCGGCGCCGACGATGCCGCCGATCTCGCCCGGGTCGTACCGCGGGTCCTCCGGCACGGCGACGTCGCCGGGCGGCGGCTTGACGGTGTGCAGGGTCGAGACGACGGTGCGGGTCATCTCCAGCGCCTCGGCGTCGTTCCGGGCGAGGTAGTCGGCGACGCCCGAGAGCCGCGTGTGCACGTCGGCGCCGCCGAGCTCCTCGGCCGGGACGTCCTCGCCGGTCGCCGCCTTCACGAGGGGCGGTCCCCCGAGGAAGATGGTGCCCGTGCCCTCGACGATGATCGTCTCGTCGGCCATCGCCGGCACGTAGGCGCCGCCGGCCGTGCACGAGCCCATGACCACCGCGATCTGCGGAATCCCCGCCGCCGAGAGCCGGGCCTGGTTGAAGAAGATGCGCCCGAAGTGCTCGCGGTCGGGGAACACCTCCGCCTGCATGGGGAGGTAGGCGCCCCCGGAATCGACGAGATAGACGCACGGCAGCCGGTTCTCGAGCGCGATCCGCTGCGCCCGCAGATGCTTCTTGACGGTGACGGGGAAGTAGGTGCCTCCCTTGACGGTGGCGTCGTTGGCCACCACCATCACCTCGCGGCCGCTCACCCGCCCGACGCCGGTGACGAGCCCGGCTCCCGGGGCCTCGTCGTCGTACATGCCCCCGGCGGCCAACGCCGACAGCTCGAGGAAGGGCGTGTCGGGGTCGAGGAGGCGGTCGAGCCGCTCGCGCACCGGCAGCTTGCCCTGCTCGGCATGCCGTCGGGCCGCCGCCGCGCCGCCGCCCTCCCGCGCCCGCGCCCGGCGGGCCTCGAGGTCGCGCTCAAGCGCCTCCGTCGCACGCAGATTGGTGCGGAACTCCTCGCTGCCGGTATCGACGCTAGACGGCAGGATTCGCATGGGGCGGACGCGGGGCCAGCAGCCCGTGGAGGAAGTCTCCGCTGCATTCGAGCAGCGGTGCATCCCGCCTGACTGCGTTGTTCGTCGGTTGCATGTGCCGAATATGCGCCCTCCTCACGCCCTGTCAGGCGGGCGCCTCGCTCCTCTCGGTGCAACGCGGGGTGCCACCACGGGCTGCGAGGCGGGGAGCGCGTGAAGCTCCGCGCTTCACCAGGGCCGGCGAGGGCGCCGGCGGGTTCGAAGGGCGGGGGTGCGGCGCGCCGCGGCCGGCCGGCGCGGGCGAACGGGGCGGCATTTGGTACGATTATAGCCCTGCCCGCGACCGCCGGTCGGTCGGGCCGACGCGTCTCTCCTGTATTCTCTAGTGATGCGTATCGCCTACCAGGGTGAGCCTGGCGCCTACTCAGAGGCCGCCGCCCTGCGCTTCCGGCCGTCCGCCGACCTCCTGCCCTGCGAGACCTTCGGGGCGGTGTTCGCCGCGGTCGAGCAGGGGAGGGCGACGCACGGCATCCTGCCCATCGAGAACTCGAGCCACGGCACGATTCACGGCAACTACGACCTCCTGCTGAAGCACGAGCTGCCGATCGTCGGCGAGGTGAAGCAGCCCATCGTGCACAATCTGCTCGTGCTCGAAGGGACGACGCAGCAGCAGTTGCGGCGGGTGTTCTCGCACCCGCAGGGCCTTGGGCAATGCGAGCGGTTCCTCCGCACCCTCGACGTGGAGCTCGTGCCCACCTACGATACCGCGGGCAGCGCCAAGCTGATTCGGGACGGTGGGCTGCGCGACACCGGGGCGATCGCGTCCGAGCGCGCGGCCGAGGTGTTCGGGTTGTCGATACTGACGGCGGGCGTGCAGGACTTCGCCGACAACACCACCCGGTTCCTCCTCGTCGGGCGCGACTCGACGCCGCTCGGCCCTGCCAACAAGACGACCATCGTCTTCACCGTGACCAACGACGCCGGCGCGTTGTTCAAGGCGCTGAGCGTCTTCGCGCTGCGCGACATCGACCTGACGAAGCTCGAGTCCAGGCCGATTCCCGAGCGCCCTTTCGAGTACTTGTTCTACGCTGACCTCACCGCGTCGCGCGATGATCTGCCCTGCGCGCGCGCTCTCATGCACCTGGCCGAGTTCGCCCCCCTGCTGAGGACGCTGGGGTCGTATCCGCGCTGGGAGGAGCCCGGGGCCGAATAGATGCCGAACCGCCTCGCCAACGAGCCCAGCCCGTATCTCCTCCAGCACTGCGAGAACCCCGTCGACTGGTATCCGTGGGGGGAGGAGGCGTTCGCCCGCGCCCGCGCCGAGGACCTGCCCATCTTCCTCTCCGTCGGGTATTCGACGTGTCACTGGTGTCACGTCATGGAGCACGAGTCGTTCGAGAACGAGGACATCGCCCGGGTCCTGAACCGCAGCTTCGTGCCCGTCAAGGTCGACCGCGAGGAGCGCCCCGACATCGACCGCGTGTACATGGCGTTCGTGCAGGCGACGACCGGCGCCGGGGGCTGGCCGATGAGCGTCTGGCTCACCCCGGAGCTGAAGCCGTTCTACGGCGGCACCTACTTCCCGCCGTCCTCGCGTTGGGGCCGTCCCGGCTTCGCGGAGATACTGGCCGAGATCGCGAAACGCTGGCGCGAGTCGCGGGCGGAACTGGCGGCGTCGGCCGACGGGGTGATCGAGCGGCTGCGGGAGGTGCAGCAGAACCGGCGTCCGTCCGGGGGACGGATGCCGGACGGCGAGATGCTGGCGGGGGGCGTGCGGGAGTACGCGGGCGCCTTCGACGCCCGTAACGGCGGGTTCGGCGGGGCGCCCAAGTTCCCGCGTCCGGCGGAGATGCTCTTCCTGCTGCGCGAGCACGCGCGCACCGGGGACGTCGAGGCCCGCCACATGGTGCTCGAGACCCTCCGGGCGATGGCCCTCGGCGGCATGCGCGACCACGTGGGTGGCGGGTTCCACCGTTACTCGGTCGACGCCATGTGGCGCGTTCCCCACTTCGAGAAGATGCTCTACGACCAGGCCCAGCTCGCCATCGCCTTCCTGGAGACCGCCCAGGCGGGGGGCGAGCCGTCGTTCGCCGAGGTCGCCCACGACACGCTGGCCTACGTTCACCGCGACCTGCGTCATCCCGGGGGCGGGTTCTTCTCGGCCGAGGACGCCGACAGCCTCCCGGACGGCGCCCCGGCCCCGGCCGGCCGGTCGGCGGCAGCGAAGCGCGAGGGGGCCTTCTATGTCTGGGCCCAGGCGGAGGTGGAGGCGCTCTTCGGGGACGACGCCGATGTCGTCCGGTTCCGCTACGGCGTCGAGCCGGACGGCAACGCGCCCCAGGACCCGCACGGCGAGTTCACCGGCAAGAACCTCCTCTACGTGGCCCGCGGGGTCGACGACGTCGCGCGGCTGAGCGGCCGGTCCCTCGAATCGGTCATGTCGGTGCTCGACGGGGCGAGGCCGCGCCTGTTCGACGTGCGCGCGCGGCGTCAACGTCCGTCCCTCGACGACAAGGTGCTGGCCGGCTGGAACGGCCTGATGATCGCGGCCTTCGCCCGCGCCGCGCGGCTCGCCCCGCTGGGCGAGGTCCCGTCGCCGGACCCTCTCGAGGCCGCGGCCGGCGCCGCCCGCTTCCTGCGCGACCACCTGTGGGACGGGGAGCGGGAAGTGCTGCTGCGGCGGTTCCGCGACGGGCGCGCGGGCGTCGACGGCTACGCCGAGGACTATGCCTGCGTGGTGTGGGGCCTGCTCGAGCTGTTCCAGGCCGGCGGCGATCCGGTCTGGCTCGACTGGGCGAAGCAGCTCCACGCGACGCAGAGCCGCCTGTTCCGGGACGACGCGGACGGCGGATGGTTCAGCACCAGCGGCGACGACGCCAGCGTCCTCCTTCGGTTGAAGGAGGACTACGACGGGGCCGAGCCGTCGGCCGCGTCGGTCACCGCGTGGAACCTCCTGAGCCTCGCGCACCTGTCGGGCCCCGAGGAGGCCGGCGCGTATCGGGAGCAGCTCGGGGAGACCCTGCGCCGGGTCCCGGCGTCGCCGCAGCTCTCGCGGGTGGTGCCGATGATGATGGCGGCCGCGTCCGCCGCCGAGGCCGGCGTGCCGCAGGTGATCCTGCTTGGGCCGCGCGACGCGGCCGGCACCGTGGCCCTCCAACGGGCGTTCGCCGCGTGCTTCCTGCCCGGGGCGGTCAGCCTCGTCGTCGAGCCGGGAGCGCACCAGCGCGAGGTCGCGGCGCGGCTGCCGTGGATCGGGTCGATGGAGATGCTCGACGGCCGGCCCAGCGCCTACCTCTGCCGGGACGGCGCCTGCGAGAGGCCGGTGAACGACGCCGAGGCGTTCCGCGCCCGGCTCGCGGCCCTGACCGCCCACCGGGCGCAGGCGGCGCGGTCCTGACGGCGGAGGGAGGAGCCACCGCATGACCTTCGACGTCGAGGTGCTGCTGAAGGGGACCGACGAGGTGGTCACCGAGACGGTGACCTACCCCGGTCCCGAGCCGCCGGGCTGGACCGACGGGGACGTCCGCGAGGTGCTGCTGTCGATACTGCGGGTGTTCGACCGGGTGAACCGCAAGGAGGAGGCGGAGCCCGGCGAGGTCTCCCTGCGCGGCCTGAGCTGGATCGTCACCGCGGCGGACGCCGGGGTGGCGATCGCCATCGAGATCCCCAGCGGCGCCATCGCCGCCGGCCCGTTCGACCTGCCGGCCGACGAGCTGACGCAGATGATCGCCCGGGTCATCTCGTCAAGCCTCCAGTCGTCCACGGTGCATTGAGTCCCCCGGGCGGAGGGCGGCGGAGACTCGCCGGTCCCCGTGCGCTCCGCCCCTTGCCGCCCCGGCCCGCCTCTGGTACAGTGGCGGGCTGATGGTGGAGAGGGGGGCTCTGCGCCGGGGGCTGGCACATCCCGGCTGGCGCGCCTGGATCGTCGTCCTGGCGATGGCGGTGGCCGGTGCCGCCGCAGCCGAGGTCTTCTGTCACGAGGAGCACGCGGCCGACCAGCATTGCGCGGTCTGCCTCCCACACCAGCCTGCCGACAAACCTCCCGGCTCATCACAGATCGGATTCGCCGATGTGGCGGAGCCGCTTGAGCAGCCTGCCGATCGTGAGTGGATCGCGTCCGGCCACTCCCGCCGCCTCCCCGCCCGCGGCCCGCCCGCCTAGTTCCCGTCACGCGCTGCGTTTCGTCCATCGTTTGTCGACGGCGCACTCTGCCGCGAGCGCATGAGCGTGCACGTTGCGGCAATGGCGCCTGTCCGCGGCCGACTGCGGTCGGCGGTGTCGTGTCTCGCACCCGTCCAAGGTGCTGTCTCCTGACGCGGCGCGCCCCGCGCGTTCTCGGCAGCCTGCCCGATGGAAACGGAACAGGGTCACGAGGAGTGGAACTCGGGAAGGCAATACTGATGTACCGATTGACAGCGACAGGTGTTCTTGCGGCGGCGATGGCCGTCTTCACGGCGGCGCCGGCCCTTGCCCAGGAGGAGACCGGCACGGTGCTCGGCTCCGTGACATTGGAACAGTACGGCTCCATTCACGGTGCGGTCGTCATCGTCGTGGGCACGGGCAGGTTCGCGCTGACCGACGAGCTGGGAAGGTTCGAGATCGACGGCGTGCCGGCCGGCTCCCACGAAGTCCTCGCGCAGCGCGAGCACCTGACCGCGGAACGGCGCACGGTGACCGTCGATCCGGGCGGGACGGCGACGGCGGACTTCGAGATCGGACTCTCGCCCGTTCGCGAGGACGTGACGGTGACCGCCTCGGCGGGCGGAACCGAAACGACGTTCGAGGCGTTCAACGCGGTCACCACCGTGGACTCGTTCGACATCGCAAGAGAGTCGCCCGCCGGTCTCGAAGACGTCCTTCGGAACGAGCCGGGCATTGCGATCCGCGGCTTCGGCCCCGGCGCGAGCCGGCCGATCATCCGCGGCTTCGACGGCGACCGGGTGCTGATCCTGGAGGACGGCGTCCGCACCGGAGACCTGTCGAGCGAGTCCGGCGACCATGGCGTCGCGGTCGACCCCGACAGCGCGGAACGCATCGAGATCGTGCGCGGGCCGGCGACGCTGTTGTACGGCCCGAACGCGGTCGGCGGGGTGGTGAACGTGATCACGCCCCACGAGAGCTACCGCGGGTCGCTGACCGAGGGCACGCGGGCGCAGTTCAGCGCCGACCTGGGGAGCGCGAACGCGCAGGCCGGCACCAACTTCGGCCTGCAACACGCGCGGAACGGCGTGCACTACTGGGCGGGCGGCGGCACGCGGCGGACGGACGACTACGCCACGCCCCTGGGGACCGTGGAGAACTCCGCCACCGACTCGAGCACCGTGCGGGCCGGGGTGGGCTGGTCGGGCGACCGGCTCTTCGCGAGCGCCGGGGTGACGTCGAACGGCGGCCGCTACGGGGTGCCGTTCGCCGGCGAGTTCCACGGACATCACGGCGTGGACGACGGGCACGGGGACGAGCATGGCGAGACGGCGATCTCACTCGACTGGCAGCGTCGCGCCGGGCGGGTCGACGTCGGTCTCCGGGACCTCGACAACCGCATCATCGAGGGAGCACGGCTCAGCCTGAACGTCGTCGATTGGGGCCATGACGAGCTGGAGAGCGAGGGCGGGAGCCAACGCGTCGGTACCCGCTACAGCAACCGCACCTACATCGTTCGCGCCGACGTGGACCAGCGCCAGACGGACCGTCTGGCGGGGAGGTTCGGCGTCTGGACGCAGGTACGGGACTTCGAGGCGGCAGGCGTCGAGGCGCTGGCGCCGCGGACCGACCTGTCGTCCTTCGCGGCCTTCGCCTACGAAGAGCTGAGCCTGGGGCGCTTCCGCTTGCAGTTCGGCGGTCGGGTCGACCGCGACGACTACCAGGTGGCGGAGCGTACCGGCGGGGGTGCGCACGACGATCACGACGATCACGATGGGCACGACGATCACGATGATGGGCACGACGATCACGACGATCACGACCACGACGATCACGACCACGACGATCACGACGATGGGCACGACGATCACGATGATGGGCACGGCGCGCTCGAGGCGCCCGACGCGCGCGACCGCGGCTTCGAGGGTGCATCGGCGTCGGTCGGACTCCACGCGGACCTCGGGGCCGGCAACGCCCTGGTCGCCAACGTGACCCGCTCCTACCGGGCCCCGGCCATCGAGGAGCTGTACAACTTCGGTCCTCACGTCGGCACGCTCTCCTTCGACATCGGCAACCCGGACCTCGACGCCGAGTCCACCCTCGGCCTGGACGTGAGCCTGCGGCACCGGAGCGACCGCGTCCGGGGCGAGCTGAACTTCTTCATGTACGACATCGACAACTTCATCTTCGGCAGCCGTAGCGGGGCGGTGGCCGACAACCTGCCGGTGTTCAACATCCTGCAGGGCGACAGCCGCTTCTCCGGTTTCGACGCCCGGGGCAGCACCCGGCTCGCGGGACGGACCTGGCTGACGCTCGGCCTCGGGTACGTCGACGCGCGGCTGACGACGACTGACGAGGCGCTGCCGCGGATTCCGCCGCTGCGAGGCACGCTGGAACTCGACATCCCCTACGGCGGGTTCACGCTGAGCCCGCAAGTGGAGCTCGCGGGGCGGCAGGCCGACGTGTTCCGGGGCGAGACCGAGACCGAAGGCTATTCCGTGGTCAACCTGCGCGCGTCGTACGTCTGGCCGCGGCAGGACATGTCGCACATCCTGTCGTTCACGGGCTACAACCTGACGAACACGCTCTATCGCAACCACACGTCGTACATCAAGGACCGGGCCCCCGAGATGGGCCGCGGGGTCCGGGTGGGCTACGCGGTGCGGTTCCACTAGGAGTTTGCGCCGTAGAAACGGCGCGAACTCCTGGAGGGTTGGTTGGGCGCCAGCGGAGCCGCGGGCGACGATTGGCGGTCCAGCCGCCGCGGTGAGAGCCTGCGCTGCACAGAGAGCGGCGGGGCGCATCGTCGCCCCAATGCAGCGTGGTCTATCGCCACGGGGTGCCAGGAGGAGGATGGTGCCGGAGGTGGGGGTCGAACCCACACGGGCCGTAAGGCCCACGGGATTTTGAGTCCCGCGCGTCTGCCAGTTTCACCACTCCGGCACGGAGGGTTCGCGGTGCTGCCAGCCCGCCCGTCGTCGCCTCCGGCTCCGCTGGGCGCCCAACCAACCCTGCCAGGAGTCTGCACCGTTCTACGGCGCGGACTCCTAGGGGCGCACGACGCCGTCGGCGCGCCACAGGTGCAGGGTGCGCGTGGTGCCGCGCTCGTCCTCGAACTCGTGCGTCACGTCCGGCCGCCAGTCGCCCATGCGAAAGGCGTGCGACACGATGCGCGCGCCCGGCGTGAGCTGTCTCGTCAGGATCGGGCGCAGCCTCCGGTTCGACGACGAGAGCAGGTAGAGGGTGACGACGGTGGCGTCGGAGACGTCGGCCTGCATCGCGTCCTGCTGGATGAAGGTCACGAGGTCCTGCACGCCCCGGCGCGCCGCGTTGGCGTTCGCCTCGGCGATCCGTTCCGGATCGTAGTCTATCCCGACGCCGCGGGCGCCGAAGCGCTCGGCCGCGGTGATGACGATGCGGCCGTCGCCGCAGCCGAGGTCGTAGACGACGTCGTCCCGGGTCACCTCGGCCAGTTCGAGCATCCGGTTCACCACGTCGTACGGCGTGGGAACGTAGGGCGCCAGGCTCTCTGCCGCCTGGCGGGCGGTTACCGTCGGCGGGGTGATCGGCGCCGAAGCGACGATCGCCAGCACCGCCGCGAGCATTGCGGCCCGTCTACGCATGACAGTCTCCTGATCGAACCCCGGTCGGTCGCGCCAGCCCCTACTCTACAGTACTTTCGACTCGCGGCCGGCCCTTCCGGCGGGGCCCACGGCCGCGCGGGGCGGTCCGCAGCGCGGGCGGGCGAGGAGTCCGCGCCGCGGTGGCGCAGACTCCCGGAGGGTCGGTTCGGCGCTGGGCGGAGGCGCAGGCGACGACTGGCGGGCGAGGACCGCGAATTCCGTAACCGTCGAGAAATGTTGGGTTTGCCGTTGATTCAGGGAGTAAAACAGGCTATACTGAGCAGATTTCGGAGCGCGCGATAGCCGGATTCCAACTAGGGGGTTATGTGAAGTTCGAAGTTGGAGACAAGGTCATCTACCCGAACCACGGCCTGGGCGTCGTGCGGTGCATCGAGACCCGGACGATCATGGGGACGACCTGCGGGTTCTATTCGTTGCGTATGGCGGACAGCGACACCACCGTGCTCGTCCCCGTCGATAACGTCGACGGCGTGGGGCTGCGTCGTGCAATCGGTGACAAGGAGGTCAAGAAGCTGTTCACATTGCTCGGGAACGGCAAGATCGACAATCACCAGAATTGGAAGGGACGCTTCAAGGACAACTCGGACAAGATGCGCACCGGCTCGATCTACGACGTGGTCGACGTGCTGAAGAACCTCACGTTCCTCGCCAAGTCGAAGAACCTGTCGTTTCGCGAGAAGCGCATGCTCGACCGGGCGAAGTTCCTGGTCGTGTCCGAGATCTCCGAGGTGGTGGGAGACAGCGCCGAGGCCATCGACGAGAGGGTGAACAAGGCGCTCGACCGCTGCTTCGTCAACCGGGATCGGGCCATGGCCCGGGCCAAGGCGGCGAAGACCAAGACGAAGGCGACCGTCGCCAAGGCGACGAAGACGCCGGCGGCCCGGGCGCAGGAAGCCCGTGCGTCCTGAAGGCAGATCGGCGTCCTTTGAGAGCCCGGTCCGGCGCCGCCGGACCGGGCTCTTTTCGTTTGCGCCGGCCCCGTTTCGATGATGCGTTTCGCGCACTCCACCCCCGTCGCCGCCCTCAGGTCCCTCGCTGCCTACGTTATCGTCTCCCTCTACGTCCTGGTGACGGCGCCGGTGGGGATGGCGGTCGCCCTCGTCGTGCGGCATCCCGGCGTGCTCTACTGGCTCGGCCGCCAGGGGGTGCGCATCGGGCTGGCCACCGTCGGCATCCGGTACCGGGTCGCCGGGGGCGAGCACGTCCGGGGCGACCGTCCCACCGTGTATTGCGTCAACCACACCAGCAACCTGGAGCCCCCCATCGTCTATATGGCGCTTCGCGCCGTGCACCCGAGGCTGCGCATTCTCTACAAGGCGGAGCTCCAGAAGCTGCCGTTGCTGCCCGTGGCATTCGGGGTCGCCGGGTTCGTGCCCATCGAGCGCCGCAACCGCGAGCAGAGCCGGGCCGCCATCGACACCGCGGCCGCGGCGCTCAAGGGCGGCTTCTCTTTTCTCGTCTTCCCCGAGGGCACGCGGAGCCGGAGCGGCGAGCTCCTGCCGTTCAAGAAGGGCGGATTCGTGATGGCGATACGGGGAGACGCGACCGTCGTGCCCCTGACGATACTCGGCGCCGGTGAGGCGATGCGCCGGGGCAGCCCCATCATCCGTCCCGTTACCGTCAGCGTGCGGATCGGGTCCCCCATCGAGTCGGGCCGGTTCGGCTTCGCCCAGCGTGACGAGCTGATCGAGGCCACCCGATCGGCGATGGAAGGGCTGCTGGCGGCAGGACCCGTCCCCTGACCGCCACGGCTGTCGACGTTGGGCCGGTCGGTCGCGCGAACCGCGCGGGCTCTCAGGAGCCGCCGGTGGCGAACCGTAGCGTGTAGGGCGTCAGCGCGGCGCCGTCGACGGCCTCGATCCCGTCCCCGAGAGTCACCGCGACCGGCCGGTAGGGAAGCAGGGGCTCGGCGAACTGCACGTTCAGGACCCGGTTGCGGGAGCGATACTCCGGCGTCAGGTCCAGCGCGCCGTCGGTGCCGATGTAGGCCGCCCGGACGTTCCCGGTGAACGAGTCCGGATTCATGTCGCGCGAGAACTGGAAACGGACGAGCGCGTCGACCGCGACCTCCGTGTCGTCCTGGGTCGGGGCCGAGAAGATGACCTCGGCGGGCAGCCGCTGCTCGGGCCGGGGCGCGGACCGGCGGGCGGCGGGCGGCGCGGGGCGGTCGACCATGGCGAGGTGGTCGGCCTCGATGGTGGCGAGATGATCTCCGCCCCCGACGACGCCGGTGACCTGCAGCCAGCGGTTGGTGTCGACCCTGGCCATCACGTCGAAGTCGAAGCCGTCTCCTTTCGGCTCCATGCCCACGATCCAGATGGAAGCATCGCCGGACCGCAGCACGAAGTCGTCGCGGGTGTTGCCCGGCGCCTCCGGCAGGTCGCCGAACAGGTTGCGGGCGCGGAACCGGCCGGTCACGGTGACGGTCCGGTCGCGGTAGCGGGCCGGTTCGAGGGAGATGGTCCGGATGGTGGTGCCGTCAAGCGCGTCCGCCCGCCGCGTGTCGTCCGCGATCAGGATTCGCAGCTCGCCGGTCGACGGCCACGGCTTGCCGAGCAGCCTCTCGGACATGACGGCGATGTCGTGGTCGGCCACGCGGGGATCATCCGGCTGGAGACGGCCCACGTCCCAGAACGTACCCTCGAT
The DNA here is from genome assembly GCA_965207615.1 of Vicinamibacterales bacterium. Taxonomy (GTDB): domain Bacteria; phylum Acidobacteriota; class Vicinamibacteria; order Vicinamibacterales; family UBA8438; genus JAJEEA01. Next base: position 1,773,034 of record CBDBMZ010000003.1, on the reverse strand, counting down.
CTCGAGCACGTCACGCTCGTCGGCGACCGGCGGCGCGACGTGGAGCGCGCGGAGGCGCCGTTCCCCGTCGCTGACGAACACGTCCCGCAGGTCGCCCTCCGGCGTGGCCCGCACCACCACCGGCTGGCGGTGGAAGAAGCTGGGATAGGCGTCGAGGGCGGCCAGGGTCGTCGGCATGTAGCGGAGCGGCTGGGCGGCGGGGACCGCGGGGCGCAGCACCCCGGCGAGGAGAAGCACGGCGGCGGCCGCGAACCGCCACCGCGGGAGGTGTGGCACCGGCCGCTCCGGCGTGGCGAGAAAGCGTCCGTCACCGGTTGACGTGCTCCGCACGGCAGTATCCTAACATATACTCTCTCCGGCAGTTGCGGCCACGGGGGTGCCGGCGGCGGGCCGGCCGGGGTGTCATGGCAGAACAGGTTTCCGAACAGACCACCAATCGGTTGTCGCTGTATCTTCGGTTCCTGAACGAGCTCGAGGCCGGCGGCGTGCGCACGGTGTCGTCCAAGGTGCTCGCGGCGCAGTTCGACCTGAACGCGGCCCTCATCCGCAAGGACCTGTCGCACTTCGGCGACCTCGGAGTGCGGGGCGTGGGATACGTGGTCGCGGACCTGCGCCAGCGCCTGCGGCAGATACTGGGACTCGACCGGTGCCTGAACGTGACCATCATCGGCGCCGGCAACCTGGGCTTCGCCCTCGCCGACTATCCCGGTTTCCGCAAGGAGGGGTTCCGAATCGTCGCGCTGTTCGATACCCTTCCCGAGAAGGTGGGCCGCCGGTCGCGGAGCGGCGTGCCCATCCACGATATCCGCGACCTGAAGGAAGTGGCGCGGCGGGAGCAGATCACCATCGCGGTGGTCGCGGTGCCCGCGGAGTCGGCCCAGGTGGTGGTGAACACCGTCGTCGAGGCGGGCATCAAGGCATTGCTGAACTTCTCGCCGGGCGCGTTGCGGGTGCCGCCCGACGTGAAGCTGAAGAGCGTCGACCTGACGGTGTCGCTCGAGAGCCTCTCCTTTCATCTGGCCCGCGGCGCCGACCAGCCGGGCCGCCATTGACCCAATGCCGGAGACCGGGTCGCGCACGGCAGCCGTCAACGCGGGGACGCGCCTGTCGCACGTGGATGCCGAAGGCCGCGTCCGCATGGTCGACGTCGGCGGCAAGGCCGCCACGCGCCGCGAGGCGGTGGCCCGCGGCTCGATCGCCATCGCCGCGGATGCGCTGGCCCTGATCCGCGAGGGAAGGATCGCCAAGGGCGACCCGTTGCAGGCGGCGCGGATCGCGGGGATCATGGCCGCGAAGCGGACCGCGGACCTCATCCCCCTGTGCCATCCCTTGCCGCTCTCGCACGTGGAGGTCGATCTCCAGGAGCGTCCCGACGGCTACGATATCGAGGCGGTGGCGCGGACGACGGCGCCGACGGGTGTCGAGATGGAGGCCCTGACCGCGGTGGCGGCGGCCGCGCTGACCGTCTACGACATGGTGAAGGCGATCGACAAGACGATGGTGATCGGCGAGATTCGCCTGATGCGGAAGACGGGCGGCCGCGGCGGCGAGTACCGCCGGGAGCGATGACGGACAGGAGAGACGACATGACCGATTCCGACATCCGGACCCTCGCGGAGCTGCCGTTCCGCGTGTCCGGGCGCTTCTCCAAGCCGGTGCTCACGGGGCGCTGCGAGGGCGACCGGGTTCGCGAGTGGTCGAACCGGCAACTCTTCGACGAGGTGCGCGACCTGAGCCTGGGGCTCGGGGCCCTGGGCGTTCGGCCGCGCGACCGCGTCGCGATCCTGTCGGACAGCCGCCCGGAGTGGGTCATCGGCGACCTCGCGACGCTGACCGCGGGGGCGGTGACGGTGCCCGTCTATCCGACCCTGCCCGCCAACCAGGTCGGCTACATCCTGGCCCACAGCGGGGCCCGGGTGGTGATGGTCGCCGACGAGGAGCAGGCCGCGAAGGTGCGGGCGGCGCGGAAGGACGCGCCGGCGGTCGAAGCCGTCGTGGTCTTCGATCACGGCGCTACCGCGGCCGGTGCGGCCGACCCCGTCGCTTCTGCCGGGGATGCCCCCGCGGCCGATGTCGTCGATGCGGCTGCCGCCGTCCCGCCCGGCGCGGCCGGGGACGGCGACTCCGGGGACGGCGGCTCCGGGGAAGCCGCTTCGGAGGGGGGCGGCGTCGAGGCCGCCGGCGAGGCGGATGCTCCGCCGCCGCTCCGGGAGTACTCGCTGGCCGAGATCAGGGAGCGCGGGCACCACCGGCTGATGACGGAGGACGGCCTGGGCCGCATCTACAAGGAGCGGGCGCACGCGATCGAGCCCGATGCGCTGGCCACCATCATCTATACGTCGGGCACGACCGGGCACCCCAAGGGGGTGATGCTCTCGCATCGCAACTTCCTGGCCAACGTCGCCGACGTCAACCAGGTCGTCGGCATCTCCGAGGACGACACCGCGTTGTCGTTCCTGCCGTTGAGCCATGCGTTCGAGCGGACCACCGTCTACATGTACCTGTACAACGGCGCGACGTTCATCTTCGCCGAGTCCCTCGAGACGATCGGCCGGGACATGCAGCAGGTCCGTCCGACGGTGATGACCGGCGTGCCGCGGGTCTTCGAGAAGGTCCGGGCGCGGGTGGTGGCGGCCGTCGCCGAGGCGCCGCGGGTGCGGCAGGCGCTGTTCGCGTGGGCCACCGGCGTGGGCCACGCCATGGCCGGCGCCCAGACGGGGGGAAGGAAGCCGGGCCTCTGGACCCGCCTCCGGGCGCCGATTGCCGACCGCCTCGTGCTCTCGAAGATCCGGGCGCGGACGGGCGGGCGGCTGAGGTTCGTGTGCTCCGGCAGCGCGCCCCTGAGCCGTGAGGTGGCCGAGTTCCTCTACGCGGTGGGGCTGCCGGTGCTCGAAGGCTACGGCCTGACCGAGACCGCGCCGGTGCTGACGGTCAATCCCCTCGGGGCGGCCCGGATCGGCACCGTCGGGCCGGCCCTGCCCCGGGTAGAGCTGCGCATCGCCGACGACGGCGAGGTGCTGGCGCGCGGGCCGAACATCATGATGGGGTACTACCAGAACCCCGAGGCCACCGCCGAGTGCATCCGCGAGGGCTGGTTCCACACCGGTGACATCGGCCGCATCGACGAGGGCGGGTATCTCTCGATCACCGACCGCAAGAAGGAGATCCTCGTCACCGCCGGCGGCAAGAACGTCGCCCCGCAGCCGATCGAGGCGCTGCTGAAGCGCGACCCGATCGTCGCCGAGGCGATGCTCGTCGGCGACCGGCGTCCCTACGTGTCGGCGGTGCTGGTGCCGGACGCGGCGACCCTGGAGCAGCGTCTCGCCGCGTCGGGAATCGCGTCCGGCGACCTCGGCGACCTCGTCGGACGCGCGGACGTGCGGGCATTGTTCCAGCCCATCGTCGATGAGGCCAACGCCGAGCTCGCCAGCTTCGAGCAGGTCAAGCGCTTCGCGCTCCTGCCGACGCAGTTCTCCATCGACACCGGCGAGCTGACCCCCACGTTGAAGCTCAAGCGCCGCGTGGTCATGGAGCGCTGGCAGGACGTCGTAGAGGGGATCTACCAGGACGCCTGACGCGCGCTCCGGCCGGATTCGGCCCGTTTCGGGCGCGCGGAGCCCTCCCGGAAGGCCGGAGGCGTCGACGGCGTCCCGCCCGAACGGAGGCGTTTACGCCCCGCGTGGGCCTCGGGCGCCGTTTGCCCGGCCGCAGAATCCCGGTTAAGCTGACACATCGACGATGGTGCTTCCCAGGAGGACCCATGCACACGGGGCTCGCCCGGCGTAGCCCCGGCTGGCGCGTCCGGATTGCTGTGCTGGCGGCCGCGCTGGTCGGTGCCGCGTCCGCCGCAACCGCTTGGCACGGGGACCACGTCGGCGACCGGGACTGCGCGGTCTGCCAGTTGCGTCAACAGCCCGTGGCCGAGCTGTCCGGCGATCTCGAGATCGGACCCGCGGACGGCGCGGAGCGGCTGCAGCCGCTTGCCAGCGGCGACTGGACTGCATCCGATCGACCCGCCCGTCTCCCGGCCCGCGCTCCCCCCGCCTAACTCTCGTCACTGGCTGCATTACACCGATCGCTTGGCGGTTGCCTGACGCGTTCCTTAAGGCGGTGTCAGCAACTCTTAAGTTTTGGCGGTTGCCTGACGCGTTCCTTAAGGCGGTGTCAGCAACTCTTAAGTTTGTGCGCCCTGCGGCCCGCCATACAGTGATGTGTTTTCCTGGTTCCCCTAGAGGACCATACGACCAATGAAGCGTTGGCTCGGCTGGCGCAGGTGGATCGTCTACGTCCACCGGTGGCTGGGAGTAGCCGTCTCCCGGCAAGAGGCGGGTTCTTCGGCGCAGCTGCCGCCATGCGGGGCCGACACGTCCTGCGTGCGCGATGTCATGGGTCCGGTGCGGGTGTCCGTCCCGCGGCGTGCAGCTCCGGTCGGGTGATGGCCAGCCGGCCGCCGGAACAGAACAGTTTGCCGAAGCAGGCTTGGAAGACGAGGAGAGTCTAGATGTACCGATTGACTGCAACACGTTTGTCGGCCGCCCTGGCGGCGGCCGCGCTGCTGGCCCTGCCGGCTCGGGCGCAGGAGACCGGCGCCGTCGGCGGCCGGGTCATGTTGGAGGACGGCGGCGGGCCCGTCACCGGCGCGGTGATCGTGGTCGTCGGCGCGGGCGCGGTGGGCCTGACCGACGAGGACGGCGCGTTCGAGATCGACGGGGTTCCCGCCGGGACCTACGAGGTGCTCGCCCAGCGCGAGCACCTCACCGCCGGCCGCCAGACCGTCACCGTCGCCCCGGGAGAAACGGCGATGGTCGACTTCATGCTCGGCCTGTCGGCGGTCCACGAGGAGCTCACCGTCACCGCCTCGGCCGGCGGGGCGGAGACGTCGCTCGAGGCGTTCAACGCGGTCACCACCCTCGACTCGTTCGACGTCGTGGCGGTGGGCGCCAACACCATCGGCGAGGCGTTGCGGAACGAGCCGGGCATCGCGAACCGCAGCTTCGGGCCGGGCTCGGACCGGCCCATCATCCGCGGCTTCGACGGCGACCGGGTGCTCATTCTCGAGGACGGCATCCGCACCGGCGACCTCTCGAGCCAGTCGGGCGACCACGGCGTTACCGTCGACCCCAACGGGGCCGAGCGCATCGAGATCGTCCGCGGCCCGGCGACCCTGCTCTACGGCTCGAACGCCGTCGGCGGCCTCGTCAACATCATCACGCCCCACGAGAGCTACCGCGACGCGCTGTTCCAGGGAACGCGGGGGCAGTTCACCGTCGACGGGGGGAGCGCCAACACCCAGGCGGGCACCGCGGCCAGCTTCCAGCATGCGCAGGGCAACACGCTGTTCTGGGGCGGGGGCAGCCTGCGGCGGACGGGTGACTACAGCACTCCGGAAGGCCTCGTCGAGAACTCCGCGACGGAGCTGACGAACGCGCAGGCCGGGGTCGGCTGGTTCGGCGACCGGGCCTTCGTGAGCGGCGGGTTCAGGGCGGAGGACGGCCGGTACGGCGTGCCGTTCGCCGGCGAGTTCCACGCGGCGCACGGGGACGAGCACGACGACCACGACGAGCCCGACGACCACGACGACCACGACCACGACCACGACCACGACGACCACGACGACCACGAGGACGAGGACGAGGACGACCACGACGATCACGAAGACGAGGCCGCGATCGACCTCGCCTCGCGTCGGCGCGTCGGCCGTTTCGACATCGGCCTGCGCAACCTCACCAATCGGGCCATCGAGGGCATCCGCCTCACCGCCAACGTCATCGACTGGGGCCACGACGAGCTTGAGATCCACGAGGGGATGGAGAGCATCGGCACCCGGTTCACCAACCGGACCACCATCGTGCGCGCCGAGGTCGACCAGCAGCAGACGGCGCGGCTGTCAGGCCGGTTCGGGGCCTGGGCCCAGATGCGCGAGTTCGAGGCGGTCGGGGTCGAGGCGCTGGCGCCCCGGACGGACCAGACGTCGTTCGCCGCGTTCGCCTACGAGGAGGTCGATTTCGGACGCTATCGGCTGCAGTTCGGCGGCCGCGTCGAACGCAACGACTACCGGCCCGACGAGCGGCCGGGGGGCCACGACGACGACCACGACGATCATGACGACGGCGACGATCATGACGACGACCATGACGATCATGACCACGACCACGACCACGACCATGACGATCATGACGACGACCATGACGACGACGAGGACGACCACGACCACGGCGGGCTCGTCGCGCCCGACCCGCGGGATCGGCAGTTCCTGGGGAGCTCGGCGTCGTTCGGCCTGCACGCCGATCTCGGCACGGGCAGCGCGTTCGTGGCCAACGTCACGTCGTCGCACCGCGCCCCCGCCCTCGAGGAGCTGTTCAACTTCGGTCCCCACGTCGGGAACCTGGCCTTCGAGGTCGGCAACCCCAATCTCGACGCCGAGACGACGCTCGGCATCGACCTGAGCCTGCGTCACCAGTCCGAGAGCGCGCGGGCCAGCATGAACTTCTACGTCTACGGCATCGACAACTTCATCTTCGGCGAGCGCACCGGCGAGGAGGCCGACGGCCTCGGGGTCCTCGACTTCCACCAGGGGGACAGTCGGTTCCGGGGCTGGGACGCCCGCGCGAGCTTCCGGCTGGGGGGACGCGCGTGGACGACCCTCGGCATCGGCTACGTCGACGCGAGGCTCACCGCCACCAACGAGCCGCTGCCGCGCATTCCACCGCTGCGCGGGACGCTGAGCCTCGACCTGCCGTACGGCGGGTTCACGGTCAGCCCGGAGCTGGAGTTCGCGGGCGCCCAGGACCGCGTGTTCCACGACGAGACCGAGACCGAGGGCTACTCGGTCGTCAACCTGCGCGCGTCCTACGTCTGGCCCCGCCAGCGCGCCGCGCACATCCTGAGCTTCACGGGGTACAACCTGACCAACGCCCTCTACCGGAACCACACGTCCTTCATCAAGGACCTGGCTCCCGAGATTGGCCGCGGCGTCAAGGTGGGCTACTCGGTGCGGTTCTTCTAGCCCGCCAATCGTCGCCTTCGGCTCCGCTTGGCGCCCAACCAATCCTACAGGAGTCCGCGCCGTTCACGGCGCAGACTCCTGGCCCCGGAGAGGCTCCCTTGCGGCCGGGTGCCGCGAGGGAGCCTGAACGTGTCAGAAGATGGTGGCGTTGGACAGGGGCCACCAGCGGAGTTGGACCTTGCCGATGACGTACTTCTCCGGCACCTGACCCCAGTGGCGGCTGTCGGAGCTGCTGTTCCGGTGGTCGCCCATGACGAAGTAGTGGGCGTCCTCGACCCGCTCGGGGCCGAGGGTCTCGTGGCTCCGGAACCGGGGCGGCACATACTCGTCCGGCAGCAGGACGTCGTTCACGTAGACCTTCCCGTTCTCGATCCGCACCTCGTCGCCGGCCTCGGCGATGACCCGCTTGACGAAGGACTTGTCGGGGTCGCGCGGGTAGTAGAGCATGACGATGTCGCCGGGCTCCGGCCGGCCGAAGAACTTGTACAGCGCCTTGTTGACGATCAGCCGGTCCTGGTCCGCCAGCGTCGGCTCCATGCTGCGGCCCTCGACCCGGGCCACCTGGAACCCGAAGGTGACGATGAGCGTCGCGTAGACCGCGGCGGACGCGAAGGTCTTGATCCACGCCACGATCTCCTCGCCGGCGCGCGCCGCCAGGGCCGAGCGCTGCGCCCGGCGCTGGGCCTCCCAGGCCTGGCTCGGCGACAGCAGGTGGGGAGGCAAGCCCTCCGGGCTCGGTCCCGCTAGAGGCTCAGGTACTCCCGGAGCCGCTTGGTCTGGGTGCGGCTGACCGGAATCTCCGTGCCTTTCCCGTCCTTCATCCTCAGGATGTAGTTGCGGCTGAACCAGGGGACTATCTCCTTGATCTTGTTGATGTTGACGACGTGCGATCGATGCACGCGCCAGAACACGGCGGGGTCGAGGTGCGAATGCAGCTCATCGAGCGTGCGATAGTTCGAGGTGCCGGTCACGGTTCCGGTCACGATCGTGATGACGTCGTCGGCCAGCGAAGCGTAGACGATGTCGTCGGCCTGAACGAGCAGGAAGCGATCGCCCACCCTGATGGCCAGGCGTTCCCGCCGGTGCTGCCGCTGCGCTACGTATTGGACGATCCGTTCGAGCTCGCGGTTTGCCGCCGCGCCGTCGGGTTGCTCGGCCGGCGCGGCCAGCAGCCGCCGGACCCGTTCGATCGACCGGGCGAGCCGCGACGACTCGACCGGCTTCAGGAGGTAGTCGACCGCGCTCACCTCGAACGCCTCGATCGCGTACTGATCGTAGGCGGTCACGAAGACTACCCGGCTCCTGACGCCGTGCTCCAGCAGCCGGCGGGCCACCTCGAACCCGGTCATGCCCGGCATCTGGATGTCGAGCAGCACCAGGTCGGGGTCGAGCGACTCGGCCAGCGACACCGCCTGCGGCCCGTCCGCCGCCTGCTCGACCACCTCGACATCGTCGAGCTGACCGAGCTGAAAGCAGAGCTCGTTGCGGGCAGGCTGCTCGTCGTCGGCGACCAGAACTCGAAGGGGCATTCTATCAGGACCGCCGATCGCCGGCCACGTCAGGCCGTGGCGGCTCGCGGCATCGCCAGCTCGGGAATCTCGATGCGGGCGCGGGTCCCCTCGCCCGGCGCGCTGTGGAGCTTCAGATGATAGTTGGCGCCGTAGATGACCCGGAGGCGCTCGTCCACGTTCTTCAGGCCGATGCCGCGCCGCCCGCCGGCGTCGGGGGCGTCGGTCACCATGCCCAGGCCGTCGTCGATCACTTCGATCACGGTGTGGCCGCGGACGCGCCCGCTCGAGATGGTGATGCGGCCGCCCCCGACTTTGCGCGAGATGCCGTGCTTGATGGAGTTCTCCACCAGGGGTTGCAGCAGCATGCTGGGCACCAGTTGGTCGAGGGTCTCCGCGGCGATGCGCTTCTCGACGACCAGCGTCTCGCCGAAGCGTACCGTCTCGATGTCGAGGTACTCGTCGATCGACTCGATCTCCTCCCGCAGGGTGACGAAGTGCTCCTGGCTCCGCAGCAGCCGGCGCAACAGGCCGGAGAGCTTGCCGATCAGCATGCGGGCGGTCTCGGGCTGAGAGCGGATCAGGGACGAGATGGACGTGAGGGTGTTGAACAGGAAATGGGGGTTGATCTGGCTCGCGAGGGCTTCGACCCGGGCCTGCATGAGCAGCTTCTCCTGCTCCTGCAGCCGGTGCTCGATGCGCGCCGTGTTCCAGATCTTGATGGGGATCGCGACCGACATGACCGTCGTCAGCACGATGACCGCCATCAGCCAGACGTTCGTCGGCTCGAGGGCGAAGAGCCGCTGGGCGCCGAACCGGTCCGCGAGCGCCTGCCGAAGCAGCTCGAGGCCGACCGGCCCCGCCATCAGGGTGAACTGCCAGTCGACGCGGAACCGGCCCGCTAGCCGCCACGTGTGCCGCCGCAGGGCCGTCACCAGCAACGGGCTCACGTGCCAGATCGCTTCCTTGGGGGACAGCTCGCGAAGTCCCCCGCCGGCGAATCCGCAGCCGACCATGTGGATGATCGCGATCCACTCGCCGGCCATCAGGGCCGGGAAGCCGACGAGGCCCCCGACGATCGCCCCCGCGTAGGGGCCCGCGATGAGTCCCGCGAGGAACGAGCCCGCGAGGGAGAGATCGGCCGCCGCGTAGTCGAGCAGCAGCCGCGAGATGACCCCGATGCTGACGGGGATGCCGAACGCGAACGCGAACGTCAGGCGCTCGCGCCACGCGCGCTTCTCGGTCAGGAGGATCCGGCGGAACTGGCCGAAGCGGACGAGCATGGTGGCGAGCGCCGCCACCAGCGCGATCTTGACCACGACGGTGGTCAGCAACGCCTGCTCGACCGTGAGGAGTCTGCCTTCCTCGGGCATGGTCAGCGGGAGGAGCGGCCGGCGCCGCGGGGCGCCACGACGACCGGCTCGCGCCACTATACCGGCGCCGCCGGCCGCCTGTCAAACGGCGCGATGACAGCCAAAGCCTTGGCAGCCAATGAGTTAGCGACCGGCCCGGCGCCGCCGCGCCTCGGCCTCCGGCCGGTCCGGCCCGGTTTCTCTCCTTGCCGTTGCGTCGGCGAAACGGTATAGTCGCACGGTTGTCGTCTCGGGGCGACGGCGGGACCACACCGCACGGCCGTCCTTTGAGGCTGTCCGGTGGACCGCCACGCGGAGCGCGATTGCATGTCCCTACAGTTGCAGGAGTCGGAGCCCAAGAAGGCGGTCGCGCCTCCCGACGCCGCCACCCGCACGCTCTCCGTCGCGTCGGTCGAGACCGACTTCGTCGAGGAGGTCTACGAGAAGATCGCCTCGGTGTACGACTACACGTTCGGTCCGACCCTGCACGCGGGGCGGCTCGAGTCGATCGGACTTCTCGGCATCGCGCCCGGCGACCGGGTGCTCGAGGTCGGGGTCGGCACCGGCATCAACGCGGTGCTCTACCCGCGCGACTGCCACGTCACCGGCATCGACCTGTCGGCGTCGATGCTCGAGAAGGCGGAGCAGCGCATCGCCCGGCGCCGGCGCACCAACGTCCGGTTGATGCAGATGGACGCCGAGGCGCTGACGTTTCCCGACGACTCGTTCGACATCGTCTACGCGCCGTACACCATCAGCGTCGTTTCCGATCCCATCCGGACCGTGCACGAGATGCGGCGCGTCTGCCGGCCCGGCGGCCGGTTCGTGTTCCTCAACCACTTCATGAGCAGGAGCCGGCTGGGGGCGAAGATCGAACGGTGGATCTCTCCCGTCACCGTGCATCTCGGCTTCAAGGCGGATCTGGACCTGCCGGCGTTCCTGGCCCAGGCCGGCCTCGAGCCGGTGTCGATCGAGAAGGTCAACATTCCCCGCATCTGGTCCCTCGTCACCTGCATCAAGGACGCCTGACGGGCCGGCGCCGGCGGGGCGCACGCGGATCCCGGGCCCCGGCGTCCCCGGCATCGTCACCATGGCACGTCACGAGCGCGACTTCTTCAACGAACGCGAGGAGCGGAAGCCGGCCACGTTCACCTGCCCCCGGTGCCGGCAACGCTCGGAGTACCAGGTGCGGTGGATCCGGCGCCTCAAGAAGGATCGGCCGCCCCGCGGGGCCGACGCCGAGGACCGCGAGATGCACCGGAAGCTCCGCGACTACATGGTGCGGGTCGACGACATGCTGACCTGCCCCCGATGCCGCCGCCGCTTCGAGATCCCGTCGCATCAGTCGATTGCCTTCCTGTGACCGCCCCGGGGGCGGTCAGCTCGGGCTGACCGGATCCCATCCCTCCCGGGAAGAGCCTGGAGCGGTCTGGAGGCCGCTTCGCGCACGACCCGAAGGGCGGGCATCGCGATGGCGCCGACCCCGCTTTTCGGGGGTTGACCCGCCGGCGTCCGGCCGCTCGCGCGACGGACCTGGATATAATCGGACCTTCGAGAGCCCGATGCACAGGAGAGGCAGAGTGACGAGCAGACGTCCCGGCTTCGGTGTGCTCTGCGCCGCGGTCGCGCTCGGCGCCGCGAGCCTGTGGCCTGCCGCGGGGGCGGCCCAGGAGCGGTACACGCGGGCAGAGGAGGACGAGTTCCACCGTGCGGCCACCCGCGCGCTGGCCCACGGCGAGTACGACGAGGCGCGGGCGCTGGCCGGGGAGCGGGACGCCGGGGATCCGTCGGCAGCGGCGCTGCTGGCCCGGCTCGACGTCCTCGGCGGCGAGTACGAGGCGGCGGAGGAGCGGCTCGCCCCGGTCGCGGAGGCGAACCCCGTCAGCGCGGCGGGGCTCGAGCTGGCGCTGCTGCAGCAGTACCTCGGCCGGCGCGACGAGGCGGCGGCCCGGTTCCGGGTGCTCGTCGACCGGCTGCAGCGCTCGCCGGACGCCGTCGACCTGTACCGGGCGGCCCGGGCCGCCCGGGCGCTCGGCCGCTACCGTCAGGCCAACGCGCTGTTGCGGAACGCGGCCGGCGTCGCCCCCGACGACCCCGCCATCCAGACCCTGTGGGGCGACCTGTTCGGGGAGAAGTACGACCAGGCGGAGGCCTCGCAGTCGTACATCGCGGCCCTGGAGATCGACGAGGAGTGGACGCCGGCCCTGCTGGGGATGGCCCGCGCCCTCGCCGACACCAACCCCCCGGCCGCGAGCGCCTCGGCGAGCCGGGCCATCGAGGTCGCCCCCGACTACCTGGACGCTCATCTCTTCCTCGCCCAGCGCAGCTTCGAAGACCGCGACCACGAGGCGGGCCGGGCGTCGCTCGAGCGCGCCCTCGCCATCGACGAGCGGAGCCTCGAGGCGCGGTCGTTGCGGGCCGCCGTCGCCTACGTCGAGGACCGGCTGGACGACTTCGAGGCGGAGGTGCAAGGCGTTCTCGAGTTCAACCCGACCTACGGCGAGGTCTACCGGGTCGCCGGCAACCTCACCGCCCGCAACTACCGATTCGAGGAGGCGGCGGCCCTGGTGCGCCGGGGCCTGGCCATCGATCCGGCCAACACGCGCGCCTACGCCGAGCTGGGCATGCACCTGCTCCGTACCGGGGACGAGGCGGGGGCGCGGCTGGCCCTGGAGCGGTCGTTCGGGGAGGACCCCTACGACGTCATCACGTTCAACCTGCTGGAGATGCTCGACACCCTCGACGGGTTCGAGACGTTCGAGGAGGGCGACCTCATCGTCCGGCTCCATCCCGACGAGGCGCCGGTGCTGAAGGACTACGTGATCGAGATCGGCCAGCGCTCCCTCGACGAGCTCTCGGCCCGCTACGGCATGGAGCCGGAGGTGCCGATCCTGATCGAGATGTTCCCGCAGCACGACCACTTCGCGGTGCGGACGCTGGGCCTGCCCGGCATGATCGGGGCGCTCGGGGCCTGCTTCGGCAGGGTGGTGACCCTCGACTCGCCCCGCGCGCGAAGCCCCGGCGACTTCAACTGGCAGGCGACGCTGTGGCACGAGATGGCCCACGTCATCGCCCTGCAGATGTCGAACCAGCGGGTCCCGCGGTGGCTGACCGAGGGGCTGTCGGTGTACGAGGAGAAGCGGGTGCGCGCCGACTGGGCCCGCGACCAGGACCTCGAGTTCGCGACGGACCTCAACCGGGGCGACGTGCTTTCGCTGCGCGATCTGAATTCCGGCTTCTCGCGGCCCGACAAGATCTCCATCTCGTACTTCCAGGCCTCGGTGCTCGTCGAGCACATGATCGACGAGTACGGCGAGTCGACCATCTACGACCTCCTTCGGGCCTACGGGGAGGGCCTCGACACCGAGGCGGCCCTCGACCGGGTGGGGCTCGGCTTCGATACGCTGCAGGCGTCGTTCGACGTCTACGTCGAGGCGCGGTTCGGCGCGTTGCGCCGGGCCATGGAGAACCCCGAGCAGCCGAACCCCGGGGCCGCGGGCGCGCTCGTGCGGCGGCTGGGCGACCTGGATGAGCCGGCGAGCCCCGAGCAGCCGGGCCGCGAGCTGGAGGGCGAGGCCCGGCTCGAACGCCTGCGCGAGCTGGGCGAGGAGCATCCGGGGAGCTATCCCGTCCAGATGTCGCTGGGCCACGCCCTGTGGAGGGACGGCGACGCCGAGGCGGCGCGGGCCGCGTTCGAGAGGGCGGCGGCGCTCGCGCCGATGGCCACCGGCGACGGCAGCGCCGACCTCCCGCTGGCCGCCATCGCCCTGGAGCAGGAGGACCGGGAACGGGCGATGGGGCATCTCGAGGCCCATCTCGAGCACGACCATCGCGCCCTCGGCGCGGCCCGGCGGCTCGCCGTCCTCGCGGAGGAGGCGGGCGACGACCGGCGCCGGCGCCGCGCCTACGAGCTGATCACGGCGCTGGACCCGTTCGACGCCGATCCCCACCAGTCGCTCGGCCGCCTCGCGATGGCCGCCGGCGACACCGCTACGGCGGTGCGGGAGTTCTCGATCGCGCTCGCGGCGGGGCCCATCGATCGGGTGTCGGCCCACGTCGACCTCGCGGACAGCCACCTGGCCGCCGGCGACATGGACGCCGCGAGGCGGCAGGTCATCGCCGCCCTCGAGATCGCCCCGACCTACGAGCGGGCCCAGGAGATGCTGCTGGAGATCGTGGAGGCCGGCCTGTGACGGCAGCCTCCACGGCGGGCCGGACCGCCGCCACGCCCGCGCGGCCGCGGGCCACGCTGCGGGCTGTGGCGACGTCGGCCCCCACGGGGCGGCGGACCGCCCGGCATGTTTCCGCGCCGCGCCGGGGTGCGAGGCCCCGCGGAGCCGCGGCGGGCGCGGCGCCGGGAGCACGCCGGGAGGGCGGTGTCGCGTTCGATCCGAGATCGAGCCGCAGCGGGCGGTTGCGTCGCTGGCTGCCGATCGTGCTCGCGCTGCTGGTCGCCAGCGCGGATCCGGCCGCCGCCCAGCCCCCGGGCGCGGTCATCACCGACATCGACGCGGCGCCCCCCACGCCCCAGCTCGACGGTCTGGAGTGGACCTTCGTGCGCATCCGCTACAGCTCGTGGGAGGAGCAGCTGCGGGCCTTCCGGGCGCGGTACTGGAGCGACCCCTGGGCCATCGACGGCCCCGCGGCCGAGCAGAACCTGTCGCGACGCCTCGGGCGGGTCACCTCGATACGCGTCAAGGACCCGGTGGTGCTGACCCTGAACGACGAGCGGCTGTGGGAGTACCCCTGGATCTACTTCGTCGAGCCCGGCAACCTGCGGCTGAAGCCGGAGGAAGTGGAGCTCCTGCGGGAGTTCCTGCTGCGGGGCGGCACCGCGACGTTCGACGACTTCCACGGGCCGATCGAGTTCGGCACCGTGCAGAAGGAGCTCCTGCGGGTGTTCCCCGAGCGGGAGATCGTGAAGCTCCCGCTCGACCATCCCGTGTTCAGCGCCTTCTACCGGCTGACCGAGTACCCGCAGATCCCGGGGCTCGGTTCGTTCTTCAACGGGGTCACGTGGGAGAAGGGAGGAGTCGAGGCCGGGTTGCACGCGATTCTCGACGACGACGGCCGCGCCATGGTCCTCCTCAACTTCAACACCGACATGGGCGACGGCTGGGAGTGGTCGAACGCCGAGGACTATCCCGGCTACATCCGGTACACCGCCCAGGCCTACCGCATGATGATCAACGAGGTCGTCTATGCGCTCACCCACTGACTACATGCCCGGCCGCCCGCGGGAGAACGTCGCGCCGCACGGTCGCGTGGCGTTGCTCGATCCGCCGATGCCCGGCCGCCGGTGGAGGAGCGCCGCGTCGCGCGGTCGGGAGCCGGGCCCTCAACCCGCAGCCGGCCGCGCGGCGGCGCCGGTCGGGGCGCATGGCTGACGTCCCGGCCGAAGACGTCGCCGCCGTCGGGGCGCCTCCCGCTCCCCCGGTCGGCCTCTCCCCCGCGGCGGATGCGGCGGCGGCCGGGGCACGGGACCTCGCGCGCAGCCGCGAGCGCATCCTCGGCGAGCTGCGCCGGGTGATCGTCGGCCAGGACGAGGCCATCGACCTCGTGCTGACCGCCCTGTTCACGGGGGGGCACTGCCTGATCACGGGGGTGCCGGGGCTCGCGAAGACCCGGCTCATCAAGGCCCTCGCCGACATCCTCGACCTGCCGTTCAAGCGCATCCAGTTCACGCCGGACCTGATGCCGGCGGACATCACCGGCACCGAGATCCTCGACGAGTCGAGCGGCCATCGCACCCTGACGTTCAGCGAGGGGCCGATCTTCGCCCAGATCATCCTCGCCGACGAGATCAACCGGACGCCGCCGAAGACGCAGGCGGCGCTGCTCGAGGCGATGCAGGAGCACCACGTCACGGTGGCCGGGCACAGCTATCCGCTGCAGCGCCCGTTCTTCGTGCTCGCCACCCAGAACCCCATCGAGCTCGAGGGCACCTATCCGCTTCCCGAGGCGCAGCTCGATCGCTTCATGTTCAACGTGGTCATCCGGTACCTCTCGGAGGACGACGAGGTCAGCGTGGTGACCGCGACCACCGGCGACGAGGAGCCCCGGCTGGCGCGGGTTCTCGACGGGGACGACATCCTCGCCGTGCAGCATCTCGTGAGGCGGGTGCCGGTGGCGGAGGAGGTGGCGCGCTACGCGGTCCGGCTCGTGGATGCGTCCCGGCCGGGGCAGCCCAACGCGCCGCCCTTCGTCGAGAAGTGGGTCCGGTGGGGGGCGAGCCTGCGGGCGTCGCAGGCCCTCGTCCTCGGCGGCAAGGCCCGGGCCCTGGTGCGAGGGCGCTACCACGTTTCGGTGGCCGACGTACGGGCCCTCGCCCACCCCATCCTCAGGCACCGCATCGTCACCAACTTCTACGCCGAGTCGGACGGGGTCGACGCCGACGCGGTCGTCGACCGCCTGCTCGAGTCGGTGCCGGCCCCGGCCAGCGGCATGTGAAGGCGGCCATGCCCAGCCCGCCAATCGCCCTCGGCTCCGCTTGGCGCCCAACCAGTCCTGCAGGAGTCCGCGCCGTTCCCACGGCGCAGGCTCCCGGCGCGGCGTCCCGCGAGTTGTCTCTTCTCGACCCGGCCGTCGTGGCCCGCATCGGGTCGCTCGAGCTGATCGCCCGCGCCGTCGTCGAGGGGTTTCTCGTCGGCCTCCACCGGAGCCCCTTCAAGGGGTTCAGCGTCGAGTTCAGCGAGTTCCGCCCGTACCTGCCGGGCGACGACCCCGCGACCATCGACTGGAAACTCGCCGCTCGCCGCGACCGCTACTACGTCAAGAGGTTCGAGGAGGAGACGAACCTCGAGTGCCACCTCCTGCTCGACGTCAGCGCGTCGATGGCCTACGGCTCGCACGCCGTCAGCAAGCTCCGGTACGGGTGCTTCGTGCTCGCCGCGCTCGCCTACCTCATGCACCGCCAGCGGGACGCGATCGCCCTCACCCTCTTCGACCACGAGGTGGTCGACGCGGTTCCCGCCGGCGCCAGAAGCGGCCATCTCCGGCGGGTCCTCGCGCGGCTGAGCCGGGCCGAGGCGGGGTCGCGGTCGGACGTGGCCATGCCCCTCCACCGGCTCGCCGCCGCCATGCAGCGCCGCGGCCTCGTGGTGCTGGTCTCGGACCTCCTGGACGACCCCGCGGGCGTCATCGAGGGGCTGAAGCACCTGCGGTTCCGGGGAGCGGACGTCCTGGTGTTCCAGGTCCTCGACCCGGCCGAGCTGACCTTTCCGTTCGAGGAGGCGGCGAGGTTCCGGGATCTGGAGTCCGCCGACGAGGTGCCGGTGGTGCCGGCCCGGGTGCGGCGGCGCTACCTGGCCGAGATCGAGGCCCTCGTCGCGCGCTACCGCGACGCGCTCCGTCCCGCCGACGTCGACCACCACCTGCTGCGCACCGACCGTTCCCTGGATGCCGCCCTCCTCGCGTTCCTCGCGGCGCGCGGGCGGAGGCGGTGAATGGCGTTTCTCACGCCGGCTTTCCTGCTCGGGATCCTGGCTGCCGCGGTGCCCATTGTCCTGCACTTCCTGCGGCGGGAGCGGCTGCCGCGGGTGCCGTTCAGCGACGTGCGCCTGTTGCGGGGTGCGCGGGTCGAGCAGACCCGCCGGCAGCGCCTCCGCGAGCTCGTGCTGCTGGCCCTGCGCGTGGCCGCGCTGGTGCTGCTCTCCCTCGCGTTCGCGCGGCCGTTCGTCGCCGACCGGGGCGGGTCCGGGGAAGGCGCGACGGTGGTGCTTGTCGACACGTCCTTCAGCGTTTCCGCGCCCGGCCAGGCGGCCGAGGCGCGGGCGCTCGCCCACGTCGCCATCGACGCGGTCCCCACCGGGCAGTCCGTGGGGGTGGTGGCGTTCGACGACGCGGCCCGGGTGGTGGCCCCGCTGGCCTTGGCGCGCGCCGGGGCCCACGCCGCCGTCGACGGGCTGTCGCCGCGCCCGCGCGCCACCCGCTATCGCGACGGACTGGCCGCCGCCTCGGCCCTCATCGGGGACCGGCCGGGGCGGGTGGTGGTGGTGACGGACCTGCAGGCGGGCGGCTGGGAGGCGGGCACCGGCCGCCTCTCGCCCCACGTCGAGGTGGAGACCCGGCGCGTGGGCGCGCCCGCCGGCAACCTCGCGGTGGTGGGCGTCGACAGGGAGCCGTCGGGCACGGCGATCCGGCTGTCCCGGTGGGGGGACGGGGGGGAGAGCACCCGGCTCACGCTCGCGGTCGACGGCGCGGTGATCGACGAGAGCGTCCAGCGGGTGGAGCCCGGCGGGTCGACGATCAGGCGTCCCGTCGTCCTGCCCGCCTCGGGGGTGGTGACGGCAACGGTCTCGGACCCGGCGGGGTATCCTGCCGATGATCGACGCTACCGGCGGCTGGAGGAGGAGGCCCCGGCCGCGGTCCTCCTGGTCACCGCGGACCGGGAGCGTCCCGGGCCCTTCCTGGAGCGGGCGCTCGCCCCCGGCGACGGGGTGGGCGGGTTCGCCGTCGCCACGGCGTCGGCGGCCGACCTCGGGCGGCGGCCGGACCCGCTGGCGGAGGCAGCGGTGGCGGTGCTGGTCGGAGGCCGCGGCCTCGACCGCGCCGGGCGCGAACGGCTCGCCGGATTCGTGCGGGGCGGGGGCGGACTGCTCGCGGTCGACGGCCCGGCCGTCGCCGCGGCCGCGAGAGCGGGGCTGCTCGAGGCCGGCCCCGGCCCGGCCGCGACCCGCGTGCACGCCGAGCCGTTGGCTCTCGTGGCCACGGATCGCCGTCATCCGCTGGTTCGCGCCCTCGGGGAGGTGGCCGGCCGACTCGGCCGAGCCCGGTTCGCGCGGACCGCGTCGCTCGACGCCGCCGCCGGCGGCGTCGTTCTCGCGTTCACCGACGGCGCCCCGGCGCTGGTGGAGCACGCGGCCGGAGACGGCCGGATTCTCGTCTTCGCCGCCGACCTGCGCAACGACGGCAACGATCTGCCCCGGCGGCCCGAGTTCGTGCCATTCCTGCACGAGGTGGTCGGCTACCTGGCGGCCCGACCGGCGCGGTCCCGGGAGCTTGTCGTCGGTGCGGCCCCGCCGGGTGCCCCGGGCGAGCCGGGACCGGCGCGGCTGCCGGGCGGGGCCGGCCCCGTCGTGCTGAACGTCGATGCCCGGGAGTCGGCGTTCGTGCCCCTCGGCGACGAGGCATTCCGGGCGTCGGTGGAGCGGCTCGCCGCGGCGTCGGATCGCGAGTCGGCGGGGCAGGCGGCTCGCCGCGGCGACTCGGCGCCTCCCCGGGAAGAGGCGGAGCAGGCTCTCTGGCGCTATCTCCTGGTGGGCATGGCCCTCCTGCTGGTCGTCGAGGGACTGCTGGCGGCCCGGACCCCCTGACGGTCCGCCCCGCCGCGGGGTCCCGCCCTCCGGCGGCCCCGGTGGCGTCGACGCGAAGGCCGCCGGCCCTGGCGGCCCGCGTCGACGCGGCCCCGAGGTGGGAGCCGCGTCCGGTTGCCGCCGCCGGGGCCGGGTGAGACAATTGGCGCCATGGCTGACGGACACGGGGCGGAGTTGCGGATCGCCTTGGCCCGGGTCCGGCGCCGTTGGCTGACGGCCCGTTGGTTGCACGGTCTGGCCCGCGTCGCCGGAGTCGTCTGCGTTGGCCTGCTCGCGGTCATCGGGACCGAGCTGCTCCTCGCGCTGTCGGACGTTCCGTTGCTGGCGACGGCGGCCGCCGCGCTCGCGGCGGCGCTCGCGTTCTCGGCCCGCGCACTGTGGCGGCTCGGCCGCCGGCCGTCGGACGGGCGGGTCGCGCGGCTCGTCGAGGAGCGGTGCCCCGAGCTGGAGGATCGCGTGGCCAGCGCCGCCGCCCTCGCCGCGGCCCGCCCCGCCACCGGCTTCGAGGAGCTGGTGGTCGCGGACGCCGCCGAGCGCCTCCGTCGCATCGACCTCGCCCGCGTCGTCACGCCGGCGCGACTGCGTCGCGCCGCCACGCGGGGCCTTCTGGCCCTCGCCGCGCTCGTCGCGGTCGTCGCCCTCGGGTCCACCCCGCTCTCGCGGATCGCCCGCACCGCCTGGCTGCACGCCTCGCCGTCCGGCGCGGAGCTCGCGGTGGAGCCGGGCGACTTCCGCCTCGTCGCCGGCCAACCCCTTCGCGTCCGCGCCCGGTTCGAGGACGGCGGCGCCTCGTCGGCCCGGACCCCGCCCGTCCTGTCGGTGCTCGACGGCATGACGCCGCGCGACATCCGCATGCGGCCGTCCGGCGACGGCTACCTCGCGGAGTTCCCGTCGGTGGACCGCAGCTTCCGCTACCGGGTCGGGGCCGCCGCGTTCACCTCTCCGGCGTATTCCGTCGAGGCTCTGACGCCGCCCCGAGTCATGCGCATCGACGTCGAGTACGTCTACCCGTCCTTCACCGGTCTCGCCCCGCGGTCGGAGGAGGACGGAGGCGACCTGATCGCTCCTGCCGGCACCTCAGCCAGGCTCGTCGTCCACACCGACAAGCCGGTCGTCGAAGGGGCGCTGGTGCTGTCCGACGGCCGTCGGGTGGCCCTCGCCGGCGCGGGCGACGCCCGCCGCCGCACCGCGACCCTCGTCGTCGAGGGCGACGGCCGGTACCGGGTGCGGGTCGTCGACGCCCACGGACTGTCGAGCCGGGACGCGGCCGACTACCTCATCCGAGCCACCGTCGACCGCCCCCCGACGGTGCGGGTGCTGCGACCCGGCGGCGACCGGGAGGTCACGCCCCTCGAGGAGGTGACCATCGAGGCGCGGGCCGACGACGACCACGCCATCGAGCGTCTGGACCTGATCTACACGGTCGTCGGCCGGGCCGAGCGGACGCTGCCGTTCGACGTCCCCGAGGGGGCCTCGGCGGTGACGGGGGTCCGCACCTTCTTCGTCGAGGACCTCGCCGTCGAGCCCGGCGACGTCGTCACCTACTTCGCGCGGGCGCGCGACTCGGGCTTCGGGGGCGTCTCGACCGAGGCGCGCTCCGACCTCTACTTCCTGGAGATCCGGCCGTTCGACAACGAGTTCGAGGAAGCGCTGAGCCAGGGTGGCCTGGGCCCGCAGGCGGCCGAGATCGGCCGTCTGGTGGGGTTGCAGAAGCAGATCGTCGTGGCCACGTGGCGGCTCGACCAGTCGGCGAGCAGGAGCGATGACGACGTGCTGGCGGTCTCGAAGGTGCAGGGCGAGGTGCGAGACACGACGTCGGGCGCGGTGGGCGCGGCGGGGCGGACGTTCGGGCGAAGCCGCGGCGCCGACGGGGGCGACGGTCCCGCCGTCCAGCGCCGGGCGCTGCAGGCCGCGGTCGAGGCCATGACCGCGGCCGAGGCGGCGCTGGAGGCGCTCGACACCGCCTCGGCGATGCCGCACGAGACCGAGGCGCTGAACCAGTTGCTGACCGCCCAGGCGGCGGTCCGGCGCCGGCAGGTCTCTATGCAGCCCGGCGGGGGCGCGGGGGGACAGCAGGCGCAGCTCGACCTCTCGCAGCTCTTCGATCGGGAGTTGCGGCGCGAGCAGGAGACCAGCTACGAGACCGGCCGTCAGCCCGGCGAGTCGGCGGGCGGCGAGGACGACGAGGCCCACGACCGCCTGCGGGAGCTCGCCCGGCGGCAGGAACGGATCAATCGGGAGCTGCGCGAGTCCCCGGAGACGGGTTCGGCGGCGGAGCGGCGGCGGAGGCTGGAGCGGCTGAGGCGGGAGCAGCAGGCGCTCCGGGCCGAGCTCGAGGCGCTGGCGGCCCGGCTCGGCCGGCGGCCGGACTCGGAGGAGGGATCGGCGGCGGGCGGAGGCGCCGGCGACGTGCTGGGCCGGGCGTCGGAGGAGATGCAGCGCGCCACCAGCGACCTCGGACGCGAGGACACGGGGGCCGCGCGTGAGCACGGAGACCACGCCGCGGACGCGCTGCGGCGGCTCGCGGAGCGCCTGCGGGGTGAGCAGTCGGGAGCGGGGGCGGGTGTGCCGGGCGAGTCGCAGGACGAGGCCGGGCAGCGGCTGGCGGCCGAGCTGGAGACTGCCCGGCGGCTGCTCGAGCGCCTGCAGGCTTCGGCGGCGGGAGACGGCCTGAGTCGCCCGGCGGGCGCCGACGACCCCTCGGACGATGGCCCGTCCCGCGGAGAGCCGTCGCCCGCCTCCCGAGGCGGGGGCGAAGCGGATCCGGCGAGCGAGCGGCCGGGCGGCGACGGGAGCGAGACCGGGGGACGGGCGGACCGATCAGCGGGGCGCGGCGATGAGGGCGCCGGCTCGACGGCGGATCCGGGACAGGAGGCGGCGGCCGATCTGGCGGAGCATCCCGGGCTGCTCCGGGCCATGGGAGAGGCCGACCCCCGGCTGCGCGCCGACCTCGAGCGGTGGGTGCGGCAGTGGCGCAGCCGGTCCGCGCCGGGCACCGACGCCGCGAGGCTGGACCATGCCCGCTGGACGTCGCTTCGCCGCGACCTCGTCACCGCCCTGCTGCGGTTCGAGAGGGACCGCGCGCGGGAGCTCTCGGAGCGGGCGCTTCGGGACCGGTACTCGGCGGGGCCGGACGACGCGGTGCCCGAGCGTTACCGGCGCCTCGTGGATCAGTACTACCGGTCGCTGGCCGGCCCACGGGCGGACCCGTGATGCGCCTGGCTGTCCCGTGGCCGTGGTGGGTGACGCTGGGTCTGGCCGCGGCCCTCGCCGTCGCCGCGGGCTGGAGCTATCTCCGGCCCCTCGCGACGCTGTCGCGGGGGCGCCGAGGACTGCTGGCCGGGCTCCGTTTCTCCGTCTTCCTGCTCATTCTGCTCCTGCTCGCCCGGCCCGTGCGCGAGGAGCCGGCATCCGCGGATCGCCCCGTGCTCCCCATCCTGCTCGACGTGTCGCGCAGCATGGGCGTCGCCGACGCGGGCGGCGCCCGCCGCCTCGACGCCGCGGTGTCGGCGATCCGGGACGTGGTGATGCCGGCTCTCGCGGGCGACGTGCGGATTGAGCTGTGGGGTGTCGGCGAACGCCTCGAGCCCCTCGATCTCGGGGCCGCCCGGCCCGAAGCCCGCTGGAGCGACCTGACGGGCGCTCTCAGCGAGGCCGTGAAGCGCTACGCGGAACGGCGGACGGCCGGCATCGTGCTCGTCTCCGACGGCGCCGACACGGGCGCCGGCGTCCCCGACGGGCCGGACGGACCGCCCGTCT
The DNA here is from genome assembly GCA_965207615.1 of Vicinamibacterales bacterium. GTDB lineage: Bacteria > Acidobacteriota > Vicinamibacteria > Vicinamibacterales > UBA8438 > JAJEEA01. The sequence goes on along the minus strand of CBDBMZ010000003.1, from coordinate 1,750,095 downwards.
TCACGGTCGGCGTGGGCGCCCCGGAGCCCGTCCGGGACCGCGAGGTGATCGAGCTGAGCGCGGGCCGGCCGGCGGCGGCGGGGTCGGTCGTCGACCTCGCGTTCTCCACCGTCGGTCACGGCTTCGACGGCGAGCCGTTCGACGTCCGTGTTCTGGAGGACGACCGGTTGATCGCGGTGGTGACGGTGGATCCGCCGGGAGACGGCGCCGTCACCCGGACGGTCGTCCCGGTGTCGCCCGGGCGTGACGGCGCGACCCTCTACACGGTCGAGATTCCCGTCGACTCGAGCGAGCCGGTGGCCGCGAACAACACGCGCCGCGTGCTGGTGCCGCCCCCCGCCCGGTCCCGCCGCGTGCTTCTGGTCGAGGGTGGCCCCGGCTACGAGCACAGCTTCCTCAAGCGGGTCCTGCGCGGCGACCCCGGCGTCGTCGTCGACGCGGCGATCGAGAAGGGCCGCAACGACCTCGGCGAGCGCACGTTCTACGTGCAGGGTGCGGCCGGCCGGGTCGAGGCGCTGGCCGGGGGGTATCCGGCGACGCGCGAGGCGTTGTTCCGGTACGACGCCGTGATTCTGGGAAACGTGGAGCCCGAGCGGCTGCACCCGAACCAGATCGAGAGCACCGCGGACTTCGTCTCCGAACGGGGCGGAGGCCTGCTCGTCATGGGCGCCCGCTCGTTCGAGGGGCGCGGGTTCCGGGCGACGCCCCTCGAGGCGCTGCTCCCGTTGGCGCTCCGGGAAGAAGGGCGGGCGGGCGTGCTCGGCGCCGGTGCCGCCGCGGGCGCGCCGCCGCGCATTGTCCTGACCCCGGAAGGGGAGCGTCATCCGATCCCGCGTCTGGGGGCGAGCGTCGCGGAGACGGTGACGGGATGGGCGGCGATGCCCACGCTGGGACGCGTCGTTCCGCTGGGACCGCCGCGCCCGGGCGCGGCGGTGCTCGCCGTGGCGCCCGGCGAACCGGCGCGGCCGGTCGTCGCGGTGCAGCGCTTCGGGCGCGGCCGCACCATGGTCTTCGCCGGCGAGGCGTCCTGGCGCTGGCAGATGCTCGCGCCGTCGACGGACCGGACCTACGAGCGGTTCTGGCGTCAGACGGTGCGGTGGCTGGGGGGGGCGGCGCCCGACCGTGTTACGCTGCGGATCGACGGCGGGCGCTTCGAGGGCGAGGAGTTGCGCATCGAGGTCGAGGCGGCCGACGAACGGTTCGCGCCGCTGACCGGGGCTCGCGTGCGGGTTGCGGTGGAGGACCCGGACGGCCGTCGGCGGCAGCACTCCGCCGTGCCTCGGCCCGGCGAGCCGGGACGCTACGCGGTGACGGTCGAGCCCGAGGGGGCGGGCGCGCACCGGGTGACGGCGGTCGTCGAGCACCGTGGCGGCCGCCTCGAGTCCGCGGGCGCGGCGCTCCTGGTGGGGGGATCGGATCCGGAGCTGAGCGAGCCCCGCCGCCATGATCGCCTGCTGCGACGCCTCGCCGTGGCCAGCGGGGGCCGGTGGTTCGATCTGGGTGGCGCCGGCGGCCTGGCGGACACGGTGCGGGCCGGGCTCGGCCCCCCGCCCGCCCCCGTCCTTCGCGACGCCTGGGACACCGCGTGGGGGTTTCTCCTGATCGTAGGCCTGCTCGCCACCGAGTGGGGGTTGCGGCGCCGGTGGGGTCTGCGATGAACGGGGCCCGCCGCCGCGGCGCCGCGGTCCTGCTCGTGGCCCTCCTGGCCGGGCTCGAACCGGCCGCCCCGTCGGCGCAGGATCGGTACGCCCTCGTGGTCGGCGGCGCTTCTGGCGGGGACGCGTTCCGCGAGAGGCACGCGCGGTGGCGCGGCGAGCTGGTCGCCGCCCTGCGCGGCCTCCCCGGGTTCGACGAGGACCACCTGATCGTACTGGCCGAGACCCCCGGCCCCGGTGTGGGGCGGGCGTCGCGCGCCGGCGTCCGGCGGGCGGTCGACGCGTTGGCCTCCCGCATGGGAGACGACGCCGTCCTCTACGTCTTCCTCATCGGCCACGGCTCGTTCGACGGCGTGGACGCCAAGTTCAACCTCGTCGGCCCGGACCTCGAGGCGGGCGAGTGGGACGGTTGGCTGGGAGACCTGCCGGGGCGGCTCGTCTTCGTCAACACCGGCAGTGCGAGCTTTCCGTTCCTCTCCCGGCTGTCGGCGCCGGGGCGGACCATCGTCACCGCGACCGGGTCGGCGGCCCAGCGTTACGACACGGTGTTCCCGCGGTTCTTCATCGGCGCCCTCACCGATGCCGCCGCCGACGCGGACAAGGACGGCCGCGTCTCCGTGCTCGAGGCCTTCGACCACGCGAGCCTCTCGGTGCGGGAGTGGTATCGGCAGCAGGGACGGCTGGCGACGGAGCGGGCGCTGATCGACGACGACGGCGACGGCCGCGGGCGGGAGGCCGGCCAACCGGGCCCGGACGGGGCCGCCGCGGCCCGGCTCCACGTCGGGGCGGGCCCCGCGGCGGCGCTCGTGGCGGCGGCCGATCCGGCGGCGGCGTTGCTCATGGCGCGGCGGGCGGCGCTCGAGGAGGCGGTGCACGCCCTGAAGGCGGCGCGTCCGCGCATGTCGCCGGCGGCGTATCTCGACGAGCTCGAACGGACGCTGATCGAGCTGGCGCGCGTCTCCCGGCAGATCCGGCATCTGGGGTCGAACCCTCGGGAGCCTGCGCCCCCGGGCGGCGGCGATTAGCGGGCCGGGAGTCTGCGCCGTGGAACGGCCCGGACTCCTGGAGGGTCGGTTGGGCGCCCGGCGGAGCCGAAGGCGACGGTGGGCGGGCGGGGATTCCTGTTCCTCATGCACTGTGCGACTTGTGGTACCGAGATTGCCGAGAAGGCGCTGATCTGCTTTCGCTGCGGCGCCGCGACCACCCGGCGGCGCCGCGAGCCGGCGCGGGTCGGCCGCCGCCGGCGGTGGGCCTGGGTGGTCCTGGCGGGGTTCGTCCTGCTGGGGCTGGCCGGCTGGACGCTGCTGGGGGACGGGTGGCTCGATCGGCTCCGCGGGCCGGACCCGGTTCTCTCCGTTCCGGCGGAGGATTGACGCGCGGGGGCCGCGCGGGCGGTCTGGACTGGGAGTTCCATGGCTCTGCCGAAACTCGACGTCAACGATGAGCATGGCCGGCGGGTCGTGACCGTCGACGAGGATCCGTTCACCATCGGCCGGCGGATCGGGAGCGACCTGCACCTGACGAACGGCGATGTGTCGCGTGTCCATGCCGAGATCACCGCCGTCGACGACGGCTTCCGCCTCTGCGATCGCGGATCGCGCCACGGGACCTTCGTCAACGGCGAGGCGATAACCGAGCACCGGCTCGCGCACGGCGACCGGGTCCGGCTCGGCCACGGGGACGGGGCCGAGTTCGTCTTCCTGTCGGACGAGGACGCTGCGGAAGCCGCCTCCACGGAGCGCGCCGCCGTCGGCGAGATGCACCAGGTGGCGGTGCTGCTGGAGGGGCTGAGGGCGCTGAGCTCGGGCAAGGTGCTCGACGACGTGCTGGCGATGGTCGTCGACTCCGCTATCGCGGTCAGCCGGGCCGAGCGCGGTTTCATCATGCTGGCGGGAGACGACGATCGGCTCGAGTTCAAGCTGGGGCGCTCCCGCGATCAGTCCACGCTGCCCGGGGACAAGTTCCAGACCAGCCGGAAGATCCCGGAGGAGGTCTTTCGCGCGGGCCGCACGCGCATCGAGACCGACCTTCTCGACGGCGACCTCGCCGATCAGCACATGGGCACCGTCGCCCTCGGCATCCGCAACGTCCTGTGCGTGCCTCTGCGTCTCCTGCGCCACGTCGAGGCGAACGACGCCGCCGCCGAGGACCGGCGCATCGGCGTGCTCTACCTCGACAGCCGCGCGAAGGGCGACCTGCTGTCGCCGGAGACCGGCGCGACCCTCGACGCGCTGGCCGCCGAGGCGGCGGTGGCCATCGACAACGCCCGGCTCTACCGGGCCGCGGTCGAGAAGGCGCGGCTCGACCAGGAGATGGCCACGGCGGCCGAGATACAGCAGGCCCTGCTGCCGACGCGCAGCCGGACCGGACCGTACTTCGACGCCGTGGCGGAAATGCTGCCGTGCCTCTCGATAGGCGGCGACTTCTTCGAGTACATCGACCTGCCGAACGGGAGCTTCGGGCTCGCGCTCGGCGACGTCTCCGGCAAGGGGCCGCCGGCGGCCCTCCTCGGCGCCCTCACTCAGGGCAGCCTGACCGCGCAGACGGCCGTCGCTTCCGGGCCCGCCGACGCCCTGAGCCGGCTCAACTCCGCCCTCGTCCACCGGGCCATCGAGGCCAGGTTCGTCACGCTGTTCTACGCCCAGCTCGACCCCGACGGCACGCTGACGTTCTGCAACGGCGGCCACAACCCGCCGTTCCTAGTCGACGGGCGCGGCGAGGCGCGCCGGCTCGAGACCGGCGGCATGCCGATGGGGCTCTTCGACGGCCTGCCCTTCGCCGAGGAGTCGGTCAGGATGGAGCCCGGCGACTTCCTCGTCCTGTTCTCCGACGGGGTGTCGGAGGCCCTCGACCCCGACGGCAACGAGTTCGAGGACGCCCGCATCCTCGAGAGCATCGCCGGCGCCCCCGGCCGGGATGCCCCGGCGCAGATGGAGCACCTGCTGTCGAGCGTCAAGGCGTTCACGGCCGGGGCGCCGCAGAACGACGACGTGACGGTAGTGGTAGTGGCGTACCGGGGACCGACGTCGAACCCCGCGGCCGGTGGGTAGGCGCCGGCGTGGAACGGCGCGGATTCCTCCGCGGGCGGGGAACGGATCGCTCCGCGTGCGGGTCGGTAGAGGTCGGCGCCTTGGAACGGAGCGAATTGGTGGAGGGTGGTCGTCGGGCGCCGAGCGGAGTCAAAGGCGGGTGGCGGGCCGAGCCGGTTCACTGTCTGCCGAGGTCACGCTTCTCCCGAAGCCGACATCACCATGTCCGGCGTGATGACTGGCTCCCGGTCGGCCCGGTCTCCTGCGCCGCGCTTCAGCCACAGTGCGTAGTGCAGCCGGCGACCGTGCCGGAACGGAACGCGGCGCGCCTTGCGGGCCAGTCCTGCGGCCAGACCGTCCGGGTCGGCCCGTCGGTCCACTTGGCTTCGCCGAGCAGCAGGTGGCGTCGGTCGGAGGATTCGGACACGACGTCGATCTCCAGCGGGTCGTCGTCGACGCCCCGGCCCCACCAGCGCGATGCCGGGTTCCAGCGCAGGGCGTCGATCGCCAGGTGCGGTACCGAGCGGCGGGCCAGCCCTTCCCACACTTCCGCCACGTGGCCCGGGAGCCTGGTCAGCACGTCGGCCTGGAGTTCCCCGCGGTCTTGATGAGGCCGACGGTGGGGCCGATGGCCCGGGTCATGAGCGCACGTGGCAACCCCGCATGAACGGTGGGTAGCGCAGGGGGGGGCGCGAAACGCCACCGATCAGGGGTGGCAGGGTCTTCACTCCAGCGCGATCACGGCGGCCCGAAGCTCCGTCACGTGCCTCGCCCTGATCAGGGTCGTCCCCGCCGCCGCCGCGCCGTCGGTCCAGACTGGCGCCGCGCTCCCCGCCGCCACGTGCGCCGCGGCGAGCGCCTCGCGCAGATCGAGCAGATGCGCGAGCCTGACCGGCGTCACGCCGGCCGTGAGGACGGGGTCCGTCCAGGCGAACGGCGGCAGCGCCGTCCTTCGCCGCAGGGCGTCGATACGTGTCCGCAGCTCCGCGAAGTGGATGGCCCTGACCGGCGTCGCTCCCGGCTGGATCGGGTCGTCGGTGAAGGTCCCCGGTCTCGCAACCGTCACCGCGAAGGACGCGGTAGCGCTCAGACCGTGCGGGTCGGTCGCGGTCACCCCGATCGTCGCGGTGCCGGCGCCCACCGACGTGAACGTCAGGCGGGCGCCGGCCAGGCCCACCGCCACCGCGTCGGGCGCCGACGACTGCACTGCGAAGGTCAGCGCGTCGCCATCGGGATCCGCGAACGCCCGCGCGACGTCCACCCCCAACACGCCGGGCGGCGCCGGCAGCGACCGGTCCGGCAGCGTTTCCACCAGGACCGGCGGCCGGTTGGTGTCAGGGATGGGGCGTTTTCGCCGCCGGGCCACGGCCGGCCCGGTGTTGACGAGGACGGCCGCCGCATCGGCCGGCCCGGTCAGTCCCGGCCCGCCGTCGCCGTAGGCGACACCCATCGGGTCGTCGTTCCAGGTCTGGCGCGCATTCGAGAAGCGGAACAACTGCAGACATTGGGACGCGTAGTAGTCGCACTGCGCCGGGTAGGACATGATCGTGCGCCAGCTCCTGGGCGTATAGACCGGCTCGAGGCCCTGCGGGTTCACGTAGCCGTACGCCGGATGCGGGTACGGCCCGCTCTGGTGGTGGAGCACCTGGAACCTGTCGTGCCGGAGCCCCAGGTTGTGTCCGAGCTCATGTGCGAAGTTCCTGCCCCCGCAGAATATCCCGCTGACGCTGAACGAACCCCCGATAAAGGCCCTGCCGCAGGTTTCGGGGTCCAGCTCTCCGACAATCAGGTGCACAAGGTCGGCCCCGACCTGGTCACGCAGGGCGTGCACCTCGTCCATGTAGCCGTCGGACGGATTCGCGAGCCGGTGCAGATCGTCGCGGGAGTCGCCCGACTCGGTGTACTGCACCTCGAACCTCCCCACCAGTGCGATGCGGTGCGGCACTCCGCTCCCTTGAAGGGCCTGGTTGGTCTCGCGGACCCTCAGGTCGATTACCACCTCGATGTCGGCGACCGCCGTACGCGCGGCCGGCGTATAGATGACGGCGAGGTCGATCGTGGCGTCCCCCGCGGTCTCGCACAGCCGTCCTCGGAACGTGATGGTCTCCAGCCAATCCTCCCAGGCGGCGGGCGCGCATATCGGGGTGACGAAGATGTCGATCTCATCGAGACTGGCGCGCCGCAGCGCGGGCGGGAGCGGCCCCGACAGGCCCCAGTTGTACGACACGTCCAGCAGCTCGAGGTCCGTCAGGCTGCCCAACCCGCCCGGGACCGGGCCGGTCAGGTCATTGCTTCCGAGCCACAGGCGCCGGAGGCGGGGCAGGTTCCCCAGCCACGCCGGCACGGGGCCGGTCAACTGGTTCCCCGCGAGCGACAACCACTCCAGGTGCGCGAGGTTCGCGAACTCGCCCGGGATGGGGCCTGTCAACCCGTTCCTGGCAAGGGTCAGCCTCTCCAGGCTCTCCAGGTTCCCCAGCTCGCCCGGGATGGGGCCGGTCAATTCGTTCCCCCAGAGCGACAGCCGCTCGAGGTTCGACAGGCCTCCCAGAGCGGCTGGCAGAGAGCCCGTCAGACCGTTCTCGCCAAGCTCCAGCTCCGTGACCCGGCCGGCATCGTCGGTCGTCACGCCGAACCAGGTGTCCAGCGCTGCCGCCGTCTTCCAGTTCGTGCCGTCGGTCCAGCGTTCGCCGTCGGTCGCGTCGTGGAGCGCTTCGAGCGCCGCCCGATCCGACACGGCGCCGCCCTGTGCCCTCGCGTGGTCGAAGGTTGCCAGGCATGCTGCAGCCGCGAGCGTCGCTATTCGTGCCGTTGCACCGCACCGCGCGCGGCGAGATGTGCCCCTTGCAATCCCGACCGACAGGTACGGCATTCTGGTCTGCCGATCTGTCCTCGGGCTCAGCGGCCGGCCATCGGCACGTAGTCGCGCCGGCCCTCGCCGACGTAGATCTGCCGGGGTCGGGCTATCTTGCGGGTCTCGTCCGACAGCAGCTCCTCCCACTGCGCGATCCAGCCGGCGGTGCGGCCGATGGCGAAGAGTACCGTGAACATCGCCGGCTCGAAGCCCATCGCCTGGTAGATGAGCCCCGAGTAGAAGTCGACGTTGGGATAGAGCTTGCGCTCGATGAAGTACTCGTCCTCGAGCGCGATCCGCTCGAGCTCGAGGGCGACGTCGAGGAGGGGATTGCGGCCGGTCACCTCGAAGACCTGGTCGGCGGTGGCCTTGATGACCCTGGCGCGGGGGTCGTACGACTTGTACACGCGGTGGCCGAAGCCCATGAGCCGGCCCTCGCCGTTCTTCACGCTCCGGACGAAGGCGGGCACGTTGTCGACGCTGCCGATCTTCGCCAGCATGCGCAGGACAGCCTCGTTGGCCCCTCCGTGGAGGGGGCCGGAGAGGGCCGCGGCGGCGCCGGCCATCGCCGCATAGGGATCGGCGTGCGAGCTGCCGATGCCGCGCATGGCGCTCGTGCTGCAGTTCTGCTCGTGGTCGGCATGCAGGATGAAGAGCACGTCGAGGGCCCGCTCGAGCACCGGGTCGGGCCGGTAGACGGGCTCGGTCCGCTTGAAGAGCTGGCTCAGGAAGTTGCCGGTGTAGCTGAGCTCGCCGTCCGGGTCCACGTAGGGCCTGCCGAGGCTGTGCCGGTAGGCGTAGGCGGCGATGCCCGGCACCTTCGCGATCAGGCGGAGCGTCTGCAGGCGCCGAGACGCGGGGTCGTCGACGGCCTTGGCGAGGGGATAGAACGTGGACAGGGCGCCGACGGTGCTCAGGAAGATGCCCATGGGGTGGGCGTCGTAGCGGAAGCCCTCCACGAACTTCTTGACGTTCTCGTGCAGCATCACGTGCTGCGACAGCTCGTCCTGCCACTCCGCGAGCTGAGTGCCGGTGGGCAGCTCGCCGTTCACGAGCAGGTAGGCGGTCTCGACGAAGGTGCTCTGCTCCGAGAGCTGTTCGATGGGATACCCCCGATACCGGAGGATGCCCTTCTCCCCGTCGATGAACGTGACCGTGCTCCGGCACGAGGCGGTGTTCAAGAACGCGGGGTCGTAGGACATCATGCCGAAGTCGCCCGGGTCGACCTTGATCTGCCGGAGATCCAGGGCGCGGATGGTGTCGTCGACCACGGGGATCTCGTACTGCCGGCCGGTGCGGTTGTCGGTAATCGTGAGGGTGTCAGCCATGTCTGTTCGCGGTCGTCCTGTCATCGAGGATCGGATCGTGCGGGACAGGCGTGCTCGGGCCCCGCTCCGGGGTGGCGTCAGGGCTGCCGGTCCGGGTCGTCGTCGCCCGCCGCGGCGGCGTCTCCTCCCGGGATCCGATACCGTTCGTCCACCCAGTTCCGGAGATCCAGCAGCTTGCACCGCTCGCTGCAGAATGGAGCCCATTCGGGGACCCCGGCCCGCTCCCGGCAGTAGACGCAGACCGTCTGACCCATTCTTCTGGTTCCGCGATGCCGTGCGGCGGCGCCCGGTCCGACGAGCCCGGACAATTCTAGTGCCGGAGTCCCGGGCCGTCCAGTGCCGGAGTCCCGGCCCGCGCCACACGATTCGCGGTCCCGGACGGGGCGACGGTCGACCGGGGTCGCAGCGCCCACCAGGTTCCGTCCACGCATCGTTGCCGCGGCCGCGTTGCGCTGCGGCTTCGGCGCCCACTCGGTTTCGAGCAGGGGTGCTCGTCGCACGGCGCGGGAGGCTCGGCGAATCCGAGCGCCGGGGCCGCCGTCCGTCAGCCCGCCCCCTGGAGGATTGCCCCCGCGACGCCGCCCGCCAGCACCAGCCAGGTGGAGTTGAGGCGGGTGGCGAACAGGAGGACGGCCGCCGCCACCAGGAGCGCCCCCGTCGTCGGGTCCACGATCGTCGATCGGAACAGGCTCCAGGTGACCGCCGCCATCAGCCCCAGCGATGCCACGACGACGCCGTCGAGGACGGCGCTGGTGACGGCCGAGGCCCGCAGGCGGGGGATGAGAGGCTGCGAGCAGGCCACGAACAGGAACCCCGGCGCGAAGATGCCGAGGGTGGCGAGCATCGCGCCGCCCCACCCGTGCAGCACGTAGCCGATGAACGTGGCGGTCGTGAAGACGGGGCCCGGCGTCACCTGGCCGATGGTGATGGCGTCGATGAGCTGGGCGTCGCTCAGCCAGCCCCAGCGGTCGACGAGGTCCGCCCGGAGGAAGGCGAGCAGCACGTAGCCGCTGCCGAACAGGACCGATCCCACCTTGAGGAAGAAGAGGGTCAGGCGGGCGAGGGTGACGGGCGCCGCGAGGCCGGAGCCGGCGGCCAGCGCCGCCGCCGGGAGGCACGCCCCGGCCAGGGCGGCGATGCCGGGGCGGCCGAGCCGGGCCCCGGCCATGACCATGCCGCCCATCGCGAGCAGGCCCAGCTCGTTCCAGCCCTGGAGGGCCAGCCCCGTCGCGGCCACGCCGAGGAACAGGGTCAGTGGTCCCTTCACCGCGGCTGCCCCGAGCTTCCACAGGGCCTGGGCGACGATGGCGATGATGACCGGCCCGATGCCGTACATCACCCAGCCGAGCTGCGGGGCGTCGCCGAAGCGGACGTAGGCCCAGGCGATGGCGCCCACGACGAGGGCGGCGGGCAGGATGAAGCTGGCGCCGGCGAGAAGCAGCCCGGAAGCGCCCCCGCGCTTCAGCCCGAGATGGATCGCCATCTCGGTCGAGTTGGGGCCCGGAATCAGGTGCGTCGCGGCGAGCAGATCGAGGAATTCGGCGTCGCTCAGCCATCGCCTGCGCTCGACGACCTCGTCCCGCATCATCGCGATGTGGGCGGCGGGTCCGCCGAAGGCGGTGACGCCCAGGCGAAGGAACAGGCCGGCGAGCTCGCGGAGGATGCCGTGCTTGGTCACGCGGGGATTCCATCCCTCACCGCGGCGCGGTCGGAGGTGGGGGTGGCGTCGATCACGGGTCGAGCTGCCGGGGATCGACGATGCGGGCGTTCACGATGCCCAGCTCGACGCGCCGGTTCCTGGCGTGGGCGGCGTCGCTGTTTCCCGTGTCGAGGAGAAAGGCCTCGCCCAGGCCCTCCACCGTGAAGCGCTCGGCGGCGAGCCCGGCCTCGATCAGGTAGTCCGCGACGGCCCGGGCGCGTCGTTCCGAGAGGCTCTGGTTGTACTGCTCGCTGCCGCGGGCGTCGGTGTGGCCGCTGATGGTGATGGCGAAGTCCTCCGACGTGAACAGGATGCCGGCGATCAGGGCCAGGGTCTCTCGGCTCTCCGGCCGCAGGTCCGCCCGGTTGAAGTCGAACTTGAGGGAGCCCTCGTCGAGGTTCATCACGAGGCCGAGCCCGGCGCGCCGGGTCTCGGCGATTCTGCCCAGCGCCTCGTTCAGGCGGTTCATCTCCGCTTCCGCCGCCTGGCGGGTGGCCTCGGCCTCCTCCAGGGCCCGGCGGGCCTCCGCCTGGGCGGCGAGCGACGTGGCCTCGACGTCGGCGGCCCGCGAGATGGCGGTGGCGGCCCGTTCGTCGGCGTCGGCCGCCTCCTCCCGCGCCGATTCGGCATCGGTCTCGGCCCGCTCGCGGGCGGCCCGCGCCTCGCGGGCGGACTGCTCCGCCGCGTCGGCCCGCGAGGACTGTTGGCGGGCCTCGTCGGTGGCGCGCTGCCCGGCGACCTCCAGCGTGGCGATCTCGTCGTTCAACCCGTCGATGTGGTCGATCACCCAGCTCGCCAGCAGCCCGATACCGCCGCCGACCGCCATGGCGAGGACGACCATCGGCAGTTTCCTTCTCTTGCCGACGGGTGTTTTCCGGCTGGACCCGGGCGCGGCTGATGCGGGAGTCTTGGCCATGGTCGCCCTCGCTCTGAGCTCGCCATCATTGTCGCGCAGCGGGACGAGAAATCAAGAGGCTGCGCGACCCCGCGGGTCGCGTTGGGGTTTCGCTGGCGCGAGACTCCGGCGCCACCTTGCGGTCGCGTCGGGTCTGCGGGCGCGGACTCCGGCGCCACCCTGGCGCCTTCGGAAGTCCGGCCAGCGCGGAAGACTCCGCCGTGCGGGCGGCTAGAGCTCCCGCACCTGCCGATGGCCGAGCAGGAACAGGGTTGCCACCAGCGACAGCAGGCACCCGTTGACGGCGATGACGGCGGGCGCCGAGAAATGCGCGATGAGGGCTCCGCTCACCAGGCTGCCGAGCGGCATCCCCCCGCGGAACGCGACCAGGTAGATGCTGATGACCCGGCCGCGCAGCTCGTCGGGGACGGTGAGCTGCACGAGCGAGTTGGTCAGCGAGAAGATCATCAGGAGGGCGGTGCCGCCGAGGAACAGCAGCGCGTAGCTGGCGCCGCCGATCGGCAGAAGGGCGAACCCGGCGACGATGCCGCCGAAGACGATCTGGGTCTGCAGGAGCGCCCGGCCCATGTGGTCGAACCGGCCCAGCCAGGCCACGACGAGGGCGCCGACCACCGCGCCGGCCCCGAACGTCGTCATCATGCGGCTCAGCAGGAGGACGTCGTCCTCGGCGAACACCGGCAGGAAGGCCCTGATCGGCAGGGCCAGCGAGGTCGTCGCGAACGCCAGCGCCGTCAGCCCGAGGAGGGCGCGGCTCTGCCGCACGTAACGCAGGCCGCTCCCCAGCTCGGTCAGGATCCGCTGGCGCGTGGCCGGTGCCGGCGGTGGGACCCGCATCAGCCCGAGCACCACGATGACGACCAGGAACGACAGGCTGTTGAGGCCGAAGCAGGCGGCCATGCCGAGCCCCACCATGACCACCCCGCCGATGGCGGGCCCGATCATCTGCGCCAGGTTGAACTGTATCGAGTTGAGGGCGATGGCGTTCGGCAGATGCTGCCGGGGCACGAGGGACGGGACCAGGGACTGGAAGGCGGGTCCGCCGAAGGCCTGGGCGAGGCCCGCCACGAACGACAGCGCCAGGATGTGCCACACCTCCACGACGTCGAAGAACACCAGCGTGGTGAGGGTGAGGGCGCTGGCCATCTGCAGGCTCTGGGAGCCCATCAGGAGGTGCCGGCGGTCGTAGCGGTCGGCGACGACGCCGCCGATCAGGGTGAAGAGCAGCAGCGGCAGCTCGGCGAGGAACGTGTCGAGCCCGAGGAAGAAGGCGGAGCCGGTCAGGCTCAGAATCAGCCACTGCTGGGCGATGCGCTGCACCCACGTCCCGATGGCGGAGGTGAAGGCGGCCAGCCACATGTTCCGGAACTTGGCGAACGTGAACGCCGCGATCAGCCGCAGCAACAGCGCTGGACCGGTCGGCGCGGGAGCGGGCTCGGGGCGGGATGCGTCGCGGGAGGCGTCGGCTACCGGTTCGGCCACTGAATGTAGAGTCCTTCGCCCAGGAAGATGATGCTCGTCCAGAGGCCCGTCGCGAGTCGGAAGAAGAGGAACGGCCCGAGGGCGGCGAGAGGGAGCAGCAGCCCGAGCACCTGCGACGCGGGCAACGCGGTGAAGGCGTTGATGATCAGGTAGCCGCAGGCCGGGAGGATGCCGGAAAGCCCCAGGTTGATGTAGATGACCCCGAACCACTGTCCGGGCTCGCGTTCGAAGCGCTCGCCGCACGCCAGGCAGTGGTCATGGATGCGGAACCTGGTCCGGAACAGCCGCCCGTGCCCGCAGCACGGGCATCTCAGCCTTGCGCCGCGGCCGAGGATGTCGAGGATCTCGAAGAACAACCTGCACCCTGCCTTCGACGGGCATGGTAACACCGTCCGCGCCGCGCGCATCCGTCGGCACCCGAGTCCGTGCCCGCGGGCACGGCGCCTTCCGCGTCCCGGGGTCTGCGGCCGCCGGTCGTGCCGGGCGCCGGGCGTTGCGTCAGCGGGTCGGCCCCGCCGCCGCAACCAGCGGCGCGTTGAGGAACTCGACGAAGGGCGCCAGCGTCTCGAAGCGCCGCAGCAGCGTGCGGTAGAACCGCGGGCCCAGGGCGATGTTCGGGTCTCGCTCCTCGCCGCCGGCCAGGAACTGCTTCAGCTTCAGGTAATCGGCCATCTCGTGGTCGGCGGGGAAGCCGCGGGGCATCCGCTGCAGCTTCGTCCCGTGCACGCCCCCCCGGCGCCGGAACGCCGGCGACTCGACGAGGCGGCGGAAGCGGTCGGGATCGGCCGCGATGTGCAGGCGGATGCGGTGCAGCCGGGGTGTCCCGGGGGCGTACAGGCCGGCCCCGATCCACAGTTGGCCGGGCGCGAAGTGGAAGTACAGGGCCGCGCTCTCGCTCTTGGGCAGTGTCCGGTGCGTGAAGGCGGCCGCCACGTGGGTCTTGTACGGGGTCTTGTCGGGCGAGAACCGCGTATCCCGGTAGATCCGGTACATGGACCGCGGCAAGGCGGCGAGATCCGGGGCGATGCGCGGAAAGTCCTGCGCGAGCCGCTCGATGATCGCGAGCATCGGGGCGCGCACGTGGACCTCGTAGTCGGGCTTGTGCGCGTTGAACCACTCCCGGTCGTTGTTCCGCTTCAGGGCCTCGAGAAACGCGACGGTCTGCTCCGTGAACCGGAGGTCGGCGGTGCTCATCGGCGGCAGAGTATAGCAGCGGTGCCCGACCGCGGGTTACGACCGTCCGGTCCGACGCGCCCCATCGCCGGTGCCCGCCGGATGGGCGTCTCCCGGCCCGCCCCTCCATGCTACCGGTCTCGGCGCTATGGGTGTTCACCGCGTTGGCCCGCGCGAGGCGTGCGGTACTACCCCGGGACGTCGGAGCCGGCGCCCGAGCCGGACCACTTGACCGTCGGGGCGAGCGACCAGTCGAAGGCGTCGAGCCGGCCCGGGCCAAGGCGGTCCACGGCCCGCCGAACACGCGCCGCCCCCGCGATGAGATCCGCCACGTCGACATTCTGGCAGACCGGCGCGAACGCGCGGAGGTGGTCCGTGCCCCGCGCGAGCATGACCGTCACCCCGTGGTGGTTGCCGCGCTGCAGGTGATACATCGCGACCCCGATCTGCAGGATGCCCTGGTATAGACGACGGACCGGCCGGCCTTCCGCCCGCCAGAGGTCCTCGAGGGTCTCGTGCTGCTCGAAGAACCGGCCGGCGTTGAACTGCTCGATGCCGCGCCGCAGCAGCGGCGGCGGCGGTTCGTGGCACGGGTGGGTCACGGCCCGGATTATAGAGGCGTCCCGGGGCGTCCTTCGGGATGGTAGGTTAGACCGGTCCCCGGCGTTTCCGGGTGGTGGTCATGACCGCGGTCGATCCTCCGGTACCCCTCGCGCCTTCGATATCCGTGATCGTTCCCGTCCTGAACGATGCGGCGCGGCTCGCGCGGCTGCTCGCGCGGCTGCCGGAGCGGTCCCGGTGCGAGGTCATCGTCGCCAACGGCGATGCCGGCGACGCGGCGGTCCGCCGCATGCGCGGGGCGCGGCCGGACGTCGTCTGGGTCGACAGCGAGCCGGGGCGGGGACGGCAGATGAACGCGGGTGCGGCGCGGGCGGGGGGAGAGTGGCTGCTGTTCCTGCACGCCGACGCGCTGCCGGACGCGGGGTGGACCGACGAGATCGCCGGGGCCGGGGCGGCCGGCGCGGTCGGCGGCTGCTTCCGGCTGCGCATCGACGCCCGCCGCTGGCAGGCGCGCGTGATCGAGGCGGGGGTCCGCTGGCGGGTCCGCTGGCTCGGGGTCGTGTACGGGGATCAGGCCATCTTCGTGCGGCGGGATCTCTTCCGGCAACTGGGGGGTTACCGGTCGATACCCGTGATGGAGGACGCCGACCTCGTGGCGCGAATCCGCGCGCAGGGGCGGTTCTGGCGGTCTTCGGTCGGGGTGACGGTGTCGGCGAGGCGCTGGGAGCGGGACGGCTGGTGGCGCCGCACCGCCGCCAACCTTCACATCCTGGCGCTGCATCTCGCCGGCCGGCCTCCGGATCGCCTCGCCGCGATGTACCCGGCATGGCGGGACTCGGGCGAGGACGCGGTTTGACAAGCCAACCGTGCAGGAGCGAACATGACGAGTGGGAGCCTCTGCCGTGCAACGGCGCGGGCTCCCGGGAGGGTCGATCGGGCGCCAACGGAGCCGCCAGGCGACGGTGGGCGGGCGAGGGGAGCAGTGACCCGTCGTCACACGAGTGGAGCACGAGCATGTTGATCAAGCAGGCACCGGATATCCGATCGTCGGAGATCACCCCCGAGCGGGTGTACCGCAACCGGCGAGAGTTCATCCGCACCGCGTCCGGCGCGGTGGCCGGGGCGATGGCGGCGGGGGCCGCGTTCGGCCCGGAGGCCGGACGGGTCGAGGCGCAGGAGCCCATCCCGAACCTGCTGGAGTCCCCCTTCAGCACCGACGAGGCGCTGAACTCGTTCGAGGACATCACGACCTACAACAACTTCTACGAGTTCGGGCTCGACAAGGGCGATCCGGCGCGCTACGCGCACGAGATGACCATCGATCCCTGGTCGGTCCGGGTCGAAGGGGAGATGAACAAGCCGGCCGCCGACGTGCCCCTCGAGACGTTGCTGCGCCCGCATCCGTTGGAGGAGCGCATCTACCGGCTGCGCTGCGTCGAGGCGTGGTCGATGGTGGTGCCTTGGGTGGGGTTCCCCCTCGGCGACCTCATCAAGCGGTTCGAGCCGACCTCTAGAGCGAAGTACGTCCGGTTCGAGACCCTCTACCGTCCGTCCGAGATGCGCGGCCAGCGCGGGCGCTCGCTCGACTGGCCCTACGTCGAGGGCCTGCGGATGGACGAGGCCATGCACCCCCTGACGATTCTCGCGGTCGGCGTCTACGGGAAGACCCTGCTGAACCAGCAGGGCGCGCCGTTGCGGCTGGTCGTGCCGTGGAAGTACGGTTTCAAGAGCATCAAGTCCATCGTCAGGATTCAGTTCGTCGAGGACCAGCCGCGGAACTCCTGGAACGTGGCGATCCCGAACGAGTACGGCTTCTACTCGAACGTGAACCCCGAGGTGAACCACCCGCGGTGGAGCCAGGCGAGCGAGCGCCGGATCGGCAGCTTCTTCCGCATCCGGACCCAGATGTTCAACGGCTACGCCGACCAGGTGGCGGGCCTCTACGACGGGATGGACCTCCGCCGGTACTACTAGAGCAAGATGTCGGTACGCCGCGTCAAGCCGTGGGTGTTCGCCGCCTGCCTCATTCCCCTGGGCATGCTCGTCTGGCGCGCGTTCACGGGCAACCTGTCCGCCAACCCCATCGAGTTCATCACCCACCGTACCGGCGACTGGACGTTGCGGTTCCTGCTGATAGCGCTCGCCGTGACGCCGGCGCGGCGCCTCTTCGGGTGGTCGTGGGCGGCCGGCTTCCGCCGCATGTTCGGGCTCTTCGCGTTCTTCTACGCGCTGCTGCACTTCAGCACCTATCTGGTGCTGGACTTCTTCTTCGCGTTCGATCTCATCCTCGACGACATCGTGGAGCGCCGCTACGTGACGGCGGGCTTCGCGGGGTTCGTCCTGCTCGTACCCCTCGCCGTCACCTCCACCAACGCGATGATCCGGCGTCTGGGGGGGGAGCGGTGGCGGCGGCTGCACCGGCTGGCCTACGTGGCCGCCGTCGCCGGGGTCGTGCACTACCTCTGGCTGGTGAAGATCGACATCCGGCCGCCGCTTGCTTACGCGGCGGTGCTGGCCTTGCTTCTCGGCGTGCGTCTCTGGTTTCGGTTCCGTCCCCGGTTCGCGGCGGCGGAGGCGGGCCGCGGAGCGGTGCGGCCGCGCGTCGCCTCCTAGCCCGCCAACCGTTGCCTTCGGCTCCGCTTGGCGCCAACCAACCCTCCAGGAGTCGGCGCCGTTCTACGGCGCAGACTCCTAGCCCCGCCAATCGTTGCCGAACGCGACCGCTGGGTCGCGCTGCGGCCTCCGCTTGGCGCCCAACCGACCCTCCAGGAGTCCGCGCCGTTCCACGGCGCGGACTCCTGGCCGGACCAACCGGAACTGCCTCCGGCGGATGTCCTCCGTCCTTGCGGCCTCAGAAGATCTGACGCGACCGCTGCTGTCGGTGCGCGGCGAGCGTGAGGCAGGGCTCGGGCTCGTCGAGCCCGGCGATCTGCGACGCCACGTAGTTGCCGACGGCGGGGCCGTGCTTGAAGCCATGGCCGGAGCCGGCGCCGACGAGCCAGACGTTGGCGATGTCCGGGTGGCGGTCGATCAGGAAGTCGCCGTTCCAACTGTTCGAATAGGCGCAGACCCGCGCGTCGAGCAGCGGGGCGTCGCGCAGGGCGGGTATGCGCCGGGCCAGGATCATGCGCGCGATCTGCAGGCCCCCTTCCGAGATGATCCGATCGTCGCGGGTGGTCGGGTCGAACTCCGAGCCGTGGTGGTCCAGGCCGATCTTGAACCCCCGGCCCTCGATGTCGGGGAGTCCGTAGACGCCTCCCGAGGGGTCGATCCAGGCCGGCATCGACGGGGACGTGAACCGCCGGTCGCCCGGGTCCGGGCCGAAGAAGAAGACCTCCTGCCGCGTGGGATGGATGCGGTCGCTGAGGAGCCCGGGGAAGATCTGAGGGAGCCACGCGCCGCAGGCGAAGACATAGCTGTCGGCCACGATGTGGTCGCCGGCGTTCGTCTGCAGCGACTCGAGGCGTTCTGCGTTCGTGGGCGGGGGCAGCACCCTCGCGATCACGTAGTCGACGCTCCGCTTGACGGCCTGCCGGACGACGCCCTGCACCGCCCGCCGCGCGAGGATGACCCCGGCCGTCGGCTCGAGCAGGCCGCGCGTGACGGGACCCAGCGTGAACTGCGGGTACCGTCGCTCGAGTTCGGCGCGATCCAGCATCTCGAACGGGACGTGCAGCAGCCCGAGGTTGCGGGCGGTGTCGTCGATAGCGGCGTCGCTCCCCCGGGCCATCCACAGCACGCCGGTGCGGACGAAGAGATCCTCGCGCCAGTCGCGCAGAAGCTCCTGCCACGCGTGGGCCGAGTACTGGGCCCATCGCGTGTACAGCGCGTGCCGGCCGTAGCCGAAGCGGATGAGCCGTGACTCCCCGCTCGAGCTGGACCGGGTGTTGCCCGCGCCGAAGGCGTCGACGAGCACGACGGAACGGCCGGTGCTGCGGAGCTGCAGTGCGGCCCAGGCGCCGAACACGCCGGCGCCGATGACGGCGACGTCCGCGGTGTATCGCGTTTTCCAGGCAGTGGTCAAGATTCGCCGATCCTCGATGGGGGCGGCCGTGCGCCGAAAGATGTCGGGTCCGGCACGCCGGAACCCTAAAATATCACTGATGGCGTCCCGCTGTATCGAGATCTACCCCGATGCGCTGCACCTGCCCGCGGTGCTGGCCCCGGACGAACAGCGCCGGCTCGCCGCACGGTGCCTGGCCATCGGGCGCGGACCGGCCGGCTGGTACGTCCCCCGCGTGCGGGGCGGGGGCCTGATGCGGGTGCGGATGGTCTGTCTGGGCCGGCACTGGAACGCGCGCACCTATCGGTACGAGGCGGTGCGCGGCGACCACGACGGCCGCGCCGTCCTTCCCCTGCCGGCCGACCTCGCGGATCTGGCGGCGCGGGTGGCGGCCGCCGCCGGCATGCGGCTCGCGCCCGACGTCTGCATCCTCAACTACTACGAGGCCGGCGGGCGGATGGGGCTGCATCAGGACAAGGACGAGCGTCCCGAGACGCTCGACGCGGGAGTGCCCATCGTGTCGCTGTCCGTCGGCGACACCGCGAGGTTCGTCATGGGCGGGCTCACGCGCAGGGAGCCGAAGACGGTGGTGCGGCTGGCGTCGGGAGACGGGTTCGTGTTCGGTGGCCGCAGCCGGCTGCGGTATCACGGCGTGGTGTCGATCCTCCCGGGAACGGGGCCCGCCGGGTACGGCTTCGCCGGGCGCTTCAACCTCACGTTTCGCCAGGGCGCGGCCTGACACCCCGCCGGTCGGGCCGCGCCGTGGCCAGGCTCGGGCGGCGGAGCGCGCCAATCAGCGCGCCCCATGCCCGTTCAACGCGCAAATGCGCCAGCCCGGAGCAAAGTCGCGGGGTTCACCGCCGGCCCGGGCTAGGGTACGGTCGCACGTCGATGCATGCCAACCCGGCCCGCCGCCACGTCTCGGACGCGGGTGCGGCCAGATGGGGGCGTCGCGCGGCACCAACGCCGATCAGCAGGAGTTGAAGATGCACAAGCCGATCAAGTACGCCGAAAAGGGTCTGACGCTGGCGGCCGACGCCGGCTTCCGGGTGTTCGATTTGCTCAACCGGTTCAACCAGCGCCCGTCGTTCACGCCGGCCTGGGCCGACAAGCCGCTGCTCAAGTCGCACGAGAAGGTGAAGCCTCCCCTGGGGTGGCCCCGCGAGACCGACTCGCTATGCCCCGTGTGCGTCCGCGAGGCGCGGCAGGAGATTCTCGACGGCAAGAAGGACTACAAGATCCTGCTGAACGAGAAGGTCGGCGAGATCAAGGCGACCATCATCGAGCGCGACGGCAAGATCATGATGGTGAAGGACTGCCCGATCCATGGCCACTTCGAGGACGTGATGGCCATCGACACCGAGTTCTTCAAGCACCTCGAGGAGTCGTTCCCGGGCAGCGACATGCGGGCCCACAACGACGAGAAGCTGCACAACCACGGCAGCAGCACCATCAAGTACGGCCGCGGCTCGGTGCTGACCATCGACCTGACGAACCGCTGCAACATGATGTGCGACCCCTGCTTCATGGACGCGAACCAGGTCGGGTTCGTCCACGAGCTGGGGTGGGACGACATCAAGACCCTGCTCGACAACGCCATCTCCATCAAGCCGAAGCGGCAGATGTCGGTGCAGTTCTCGGGCGGCGAGCCGACCATCTCGCCGTACTTCCTCGACGCCGTGCGCTACGCCCGCAAGGTCGGCTACAACAGCGTGCAGGCGGCCACCAACGGCATCGAGTTCGCCAAGAGCGCGGACTTCGCGCAGGCCGCGGCCGACGCCGGGCTGCGTTACGCCTACCTGCAGTTCGACGGCATCGGCAACGCCGCCAACTCGCACAGGCTCGTCGGCAACCTGTTCGACGTGAAGCTGCGGGCCATCGAGAACCTGCACAACGCCGGGGTCGACATCGTCCCCGTCATCACCATCCTCAACGGCATCAACAACGAGCAGGTCGGCCGGGTCGTGCAGTTCGCGCTCGACAATCCCAAGAAGATCAACTTCCTGTCGTTCCAGCCGGTGTCGTTCACGGGGCGCGACGAGGAGATCACCGACGAGCGGCGGCACGCCCAGCGCTACACCCTGTCGCACCTCGCCCACGACGTGAAGGACCAGACCGGCATCGGCGAGCCGGTCCGCGACTGGTTCCCCATCTCGTTCATGGGCACGTTCACCGACTCGGCGGACTACGTCCACGGCCCGCAGGCCGACTGGGGCCAGCTCAACTGCGGCTGCCACCCCAACTGCGGCGTCGGCATGGCGGTGATGATCGACAAGGAGACGAAGGAGTCGGTGCCGGTCACCGCGTTCCTGAAGGCGGAGCGGCTGGCCAAGGACCTCGGCCGGGTCAACGACGGCGGCCGCGGCCGCCGGACCTCCGTCCTCGGCATGGCTCTCGCCCTGATGCGCAACTACGACCCGTTCAAGGCGCCGACCCATTTCAAGCTCTGGGACCTGCTGCAGAAGTTCGACAAGACCTTCGGCGCGTCGAAGAAGGACTACGGCAGCGTGACCGGCGACCGGACGCGGGCGGACATCGCCAAGCGGCGGGGCGACCGCTGGAACTTCCTGTTCATCGCCGGCATGTGGTTCCAGGACCTCTTCAACTACGACTTCCGGCGCACCGAGCGGTGCATCATCCCCTACGCCACCCAGGAGGGCGAGATCTCCTTCTGCGCCTACAACACCGGCATCGGCTGGCGGAACATCATCGAGAAGATGCACATGACCGCCACCCTCACCAAGTGGTACGACCAGCATGGCCGCCACGAGATCTTCGCCGGCGGCAAGAAGGTCGGCCTCGAGAGCACCGAGCACCACCTGGTGCTCGACCCCGAGGCGGTGGCGGCGGGCGAGCAGACCGACCTCGACGAGAAGGGCATCGCCAAGAACGCCCGCCAGGAGAAGATCGAGGCCCGCGAGCGGATGAAGCAGGAGGCCGAGAACAAGCGGATGGCCGAGCTCTACCGCCAGCACATCCTGAAGGAGGAGGCGCCGGCAGAAGGCCTCATCCAGATCCAGGGTCTCGGCGGCGCCAAGCCGAAGGCGGAGGAGCGCGAGACGGTCGGCGTCGGCTAGCCGCGCCGTCGTCGGGCCGGAGAGTCGAGGGCCGCACGGCACCTGCCGCGCGGCCCTTCGTTCGTCAGGGGGTCTCTACCGCCGACTCTCTTGCGCCGCGCCTGGCTGGGGCAGGGTTGCCGGCGAGCTCGAACGCCTCGGCGAGCCAGTCGGTGATGGGCGGTTCCACCTCGTCGCGGTGGCGGACGGGAATCGTGTGGCGCAGCTTGGACCGCGAGACGCGGTCGACCCGGCGCACCTGGGGGGCGTCCACCGCCCGGCCGAGGAAGACGCACAGCTCGAGGAAGGTCCGCTTCGGGCGGACGAAGAAGTAGCAGGACCGCCGCGAAAACATGATCGAACGGTGCGAGGCGTAGACTCGCTGGTCGCCGAATCCGGTCGCCGTCTCCCGAATCCGCTCCCAGGCCTCCAGCAGGTCCTCCGACAGATCCGCGGTCAGCGCGGCCTCGGTCGTCGTCCAGCAGTCGTGCGCCTCGCCTTCTTCGACCCACTGCTTGCAGTGGTGGCACTCGTGGCCGCTCATGTCCCGATTCTACGTCCCGGCCGGGTCGGCCCGGCCTGAACGGGATCGTCCCGGCCGCCGGTGACGTCTCATGCCAGCGCCAAGAATAGTCGGCCCGAACCGGCAAGAATGGTTGACGCCGAACAACCAGCGGCAGATCCTCGTCTTGCGTGACCGGCGCTTGCCGCCGACCCGTTCCCATGGCGAGCGCTGCGGTGGCCGCGTCACGGTCGGGCAGGATGCTTCTCGCCTCAGACGACCAGATCGAAGGGAACGTCGACCGCCTCGTATACCCGGATCGCTCGATTGTCGCGCGTGAGCAGCGTGGCGCCGGCCAGCTTCGCGGTCCACGCGATCAGCGCGTCGTATATGGAGCCGCCGGCCAGTCCGCGCTTGCCGACCAGCTCGAGCAGACGTACGTGGTCGCGGGGTTGCAGGGCGAGCGGCGGATCGACGAACCGCCTGTGGAGGAAGGACATCGCGGTCGCAGGGGGTGTCCTGTGCGGCGGTGGGAACCGCGTCAACACCGAATAGCTCTCGATCAGCGCGTGAGCAGGAACCCGGGGACGCCGGTCGAGCACGGCGAGAGACGCGTCGTGGCCGTCGTGCCACGTCGCGAAACCGGCGATGACGACGCTCGTGTCGACGGCCTTCATCACCGCCGTGTCTTCTCGAGGGTGGCGCGAACGAGGTCATCGGTCAGCGGCGGCAGTTCGCGATCCGGCACCGCCACGAGATGCCCGTTCCGTTCTTCCAGACGCATGGCCGTCGCTGTCGGCTCGATTTCGATGACGCCTTCCCGTTCGCGGATTTCGATGGTGCGCCCGGCCGTCAGCCCCAGACTCTCACGCATCGGTTTCGGAATGACCACGCGCCCGG
Source organism: Vicinamibacterales bacterium (assembly GCA_965207615.1). Classification (GTDB taxonomy): domain Bacteria; phylum Acidobacteriota; class Vicinamibacteria; order Vicinamibacterales; family UBA8438; genus JAJEEA01. The sequence continues at coordinate 1,726,943 of CBDBMZ010000003.1, read as the reverse complement.
CGGCATCGATGGTAATCTGCATGGCAGAAGAATACCATGGTCGGCTCGGACCTTGAGCCGGCCGAATGGCAGGGAGAGCCTACTCCCTCGCCCTCGGCACAATCAGCGCGTCCAGGGCGATGACGCCCCGGCCGGCCGGGCGCACCATCAACGGATTCAGCTCGGCGCTCTCGAGCCGTCCCGCATGGGCGGCAGCGAAGCGGGACAAGGCCGCCAGCGCGGCGGCGAGGGCGTCTACGTCGCCCTGCGGGCGCCCGCGCGCGCCGGCGAGGAGCGGGAACCCCCGCAGCTCGCGCAGCATGCGGTGCGCCTCGGCGTCGTCGAACGGGGCGGGCCGGAAGGAGACGTCCGCGAGCACCTCGACGAACACGCCGCCGAGCCCGCACATCACCACGGGGCCGAAGGTCTGGTCGTGCTGCACGCCGAGAATCATCTCGACGCCGTCGCGGACCATCGGCGAGACGAGGACCCCGTCGAGGCGGGCGCGAGGGCACGCCGCCCGCGCCTTGCCGGTGACCGCGACAAAGGCCTCGGCCACCGCGTCCGGCGTCTCCAGGTCCAGCGCGACCCCGCCGACGTCGCTCTTGTGGGCGATGTCGGGTGAGGCGATCTTCAGCGCGACAGGGAAGCCGAGGGCCGCCGCGGACTCCGCCGCCTGGTCGGCCGTGTCGCACAGCCTCGACGCGACCATCGGAAGCCCGGCCTCGGCGAGGAGCCGCCGGGCCTCGGCCTCGCCCACCGGTGCCGGCGGCAGGGGCTCGACGGGCGGAAGGGGGGGCGGCGTCGTCTTCGGTCGGTCGAAGCTCTCCGCGAGTCGGGCGAGAGCGGCGACGGCGCGGACGGCGCGCGAGGGGTCCTCGAACACCGGGCACCCGGCCGCCTCGTAGTGCTGCACGACATCGGGCGGGCCGACGATGGACAGGACGAGCAGGCGGTCGGGGTGGCGGCGCCGCGCGTCCTGCAGGATCTCGCGAACGGGCTCGACCATCGCCTCGGCGGCGGCGACGAACGTGAAGAAGGCGACGACGGCGTCGTAGGCGTCCTCCTCGAGGACGACATCGAGGTTCGACCGGATCAGGCCGAGGTCGTTGAACGCCTGGGCGGTGATGTCGACGGGGTTGCGAGGCGAGGCGTAGGGAAGCTGCGCCTTCAGCCGGGCCTGCGCGAGGTCGCTCATCGGGGTGACCTCGAGCCCGCAGGCGACCGCCTCGTCCGCCATCTGGACGCCGACCCCGCCGGAGATGCTCATCAGCGCGACCCGCCGGCTCGCCGGGAACGCGCCGAACGATGCGGCGTACGCGACGTCTAGCATCTCCTCGGCGTCGCGAGCGCGGTGGACGCCGAACTGGCGGAACACCCCGTCGTACACCGCGTCGCTGCCCGCCAGGGTCGCGGTGTGGGAGCGGACCGCGGCGGCGCCGATCTCGGTGCGGCCCACCTTCTGGAGGACGACCGGCTTGCCGTGCTCGCGGGCGGTGGCGAGCGACGCGAGCAGCCGATCGCGGTCGGTGACGCCCTCGATGTAGGCGACGATGACGGCAATGTCGGGGTGGCGGGCGAGCCAGCCGATGGTCTCGGCGACGTCGACGTCGCACTCGTTGCCGGTGGTGACGAAGAACCGGATGCCGATGCGGCGGCGGGTGGCGAGCAGCGACAGGTGGCTGCCGTAGGCTCCGCTCTGGCTGACCAGCCCGACGCCGCCGGGCACGGGGTGCGCCGCCTCGAGGGTCGTCGTGAACGTGGCGTAGAACCCGTTGGCGGAGTTGTAGATCCCGAGGCAGTTGGGGCCGACGATGCGCATGCCGGACGCGCGGGCGATGGCGGTGAGCGCGTCCTGCCGCCGCCGGCCTTCGCCGCCCGTCTCCGCGAATCCCGCGCTGAAGACGACCGCGGCCTTCACGCCGGCCCCCGCGCAGGTCTCCGCGGTCTGGACCACCGCGGGGGCGGGCACCGCGATGATCGCGGTGTCGACGGGCCCGGGGACGTCGGCGATGGTCGGGAACGCCGGGAGGCCCTGGATGGTGGCGCGCCGCGGGTTCACGGGAAAGATGGGCCCGGCGAACCCGGCGTCCCGCGTGTACGCCAGCGGCCGGCCGCCGATGCGGGCGGGGTCGTCCGAGGCGCCGATGATCGCGATCGAGCGCGGGTGGAGTAGGGCGGTGAGCGAGTCGTCCGGTGCGGGGGGCGAAGTGGCGTCCATGTCGCGTCTCGACGTGATGGGCGGTCGGCGCCCGGCGGCCGCGCTGGTGCGTACGGGGTTGGCCGGCAGACCGTCCGGGGCAGGCGTCGCCGGGACCTCGTCCCGGACCCGCAAGATTGTATCCGTCGGACACGGTCGTGCGTCCGGTCCAGGTCGGGCGGGCGCCACGGCCACCCGGTCCGACGCCGGTGCGGGCGGGCAGCGCGCGGGCATGGACCATGCCGACCGGTGCTACCATCACGCGTCCACCGATCGCGACGATGTCCACCGCAACCGTCCGCGTTCTCAACTACCACCCCGCCGCCGTCTGGGTCGAGCAGTTGCGGGAGGGCGGCTACGTGGTCGACGTGCGGCCTCTCCGCACCCCGGCCGACCTGAAGGCGATCGGTGAGGACCCGCCGGCCGCGGTGGCCATCGACCTGTCGCGGGCGGCGAGCCAGGGGCGGGACTTCGGGCTGGGGATTCGCCAGCAGGCGTCGTCGCGCCCGGTGCCCCTGGTGTTCGTCGACGGCAGCGCGGAACGGTTCACGCAGATTCGCCACCTGCTTCCGGGCGCGGTCTGCACGGCTGGCCGACAGGTTCTCGCGGCGATGCGGCAGGTCATCGAGTGCCCGCCCGCCGACGTGCCCCGACCGCCGTCGGTGCTGGCCGGCTACTCCGGCACGCCGTTGCCTCGCAAGCTCGGCATCAAGCCGGGGACCGTGGTCCGGCTGCTGAACGCGCCGGCGGGCTTCGAGACGACCCTCGGAGAGTTGCCGGATGGGGCCAGGGTCACCCGGCGCCGCGGCGGGGCGTGCGATCTCACCCTCTGGTTCGTCCCGCGCCGCCGCGATCTGGAAGAGGGGCTCGAGCGCGTGGCGGGCGCCGTGACCACCGACAGGCTGTGGATCGTCTGGCCCAAGAGAACTTCGCCCCTCGCCGCCGACATCTCACAGCGAGAGGTCCGCTCGGCGGGTCTCCACCAGGGGCTGGTCGACTACAAGATCTGCGCCGTCGACGACGACTGGTCGGGTCTGCTGTTCTCCCGTCGGAAGGCACGACGGCGCTGATCCGTCGAGGACCGGTCGATCGACTCCCGATTCTCGTCCGTGATCTGCGCGCCGGTGTACACGGCGCGGCATGGTCTCGCGACGCAGGTCGACGTCGAACCGAGGGAAGGGCTGAGGCACGACGGCAGCGTCCACTGCGACGAGCTGCTCAGCCTCCACAAGTCACGGTTGACGCACTTCGTAGGCAGTCTCGGCGCCGAACGGATCGAACCACTCGACCACGCCCTGACGGTTGCCCTGGAGATCGGCCGCGGCGGTGCGGCAGGGCCGCCGTCACTCCATTGACGGCGGGACGAAGGCGAGGAAGCTCAACGGGTTGTCGACGGTCATCGCGTGGATCTCGTCGTCGGTCACCCCCGCCTCGCGCAGCATCGGCACGAACCGGGTGATCGTCTTGGCGTACCCGGGGCCGCCGTTGCGCTGGATGTCCTGGGCGGCGGCGAAGTCCGACGCGAGCAGCACGCGGTCCGCGTGGCCGTCCGCGATCAGCGCCTGAATCATCGGCACCTTGCGGCCGTCGGCGTCCGGCCCGCCCCCGAGCCGGTCGAAGCCCACGAACGCGCCGCGCGCGGCGATGCGCCGGTGGACGGCCGCCTCCGGGTCGTCGAGCCCGCCGAGATGGCCGATGGCCACCCGCCCCGGCGCGACGCCGAGCGACTCGAGGAGGTCGAGCTGCTCCTCGGCCGCCTGCCCGTTCGCGGTGTGGGTGAAGATCGGCAGGTTCGTGAGCAGATGGGCCTTGCCGACGGCGCGGAAGGTCTTGCGCTCCGACGGCGTGATCTCGGCCGAGCTGCCGATCTCGCCGAACGCGCCCCACCGCTCTGCCGCCGCGGCCTCGGCCAGCGCCTGGGCGATCTCGTCCTCGCTCCGGCTCGCGACGTCCGGCGGGTGGAACGGGTCGGTGTAGTAGCCGCCGCTCACCACGATCGGCATGCCGGAGCGCTCGGAGACCTCGCGCAGGAACGCCACGCTGCGCCCCATGTCGTCGTGGCCGCCGTCCACGAGCGCCGCGACGCCCTCGCGGGCCGCCGCCTCCAGCTCTGCCGCCATGACCTCCGCGTCCTGCATGAAGTAGGGAGAGTCCGGCGGCCCGATGAACCGCTCGCGCGCGGGGTTCTCCGCCCCCAGCAGCCGGTCCCAGAAAGGGATGTCGAGTGACATGTGCTCGTGGAAGAGCACCGCGCCGTGCGCCAGCCGGTCAGGCGAGAGATCCTCGAGAATCGTGCGGACTATCGCCCCGTCCGGAAAGGAGGACGCGACGGGCGCCGCCGGCTCCGTGGACGGTGCGGTCTCCGGCCCACGCCCGCATGCGGCGGCCAGACCGGCGCCGCCGAGACCGAGAATCCGCATCGCCTCGCGGCGGCTCCAGACCGTGGTACGACTGCTTCGCTGTCTTGTCATGTCGCCCTCGCTCCGTCCCGCGCCGCTCGTCCGAGGCGCCGCTCCCGGTGACCCCCATCTTGACATGATTGGCGCGGAGCCGTACGCCAGCAGGGTGCGCCGAACGCGTGGCTGCGCCGAACGCGCGCCGAGGGGAGCGCGGGAGGGCGAACGAGATTGAAGGACGGCCCGGCTAACCGCCGCGCGTGTGCATCTCGAGGTGCGGTTGCTCCTGCAGCGCCTCGACGGGGATGAAGGTGGCGCGGTCGGCGGCGGCCAGGCGCTCCTCGGCGCCGCGGTCGTCCCGCTGTCGCCACGTGGCCGCGATGAGGTCCTGCAGGGCCTCCCGGCTCGCGCCGGCCCTCAGCGGCCCGCGAAGGTCGGTGCCGGTGCGCGCGTAGAGGCAGCGGTACCAGAGCCCGTCGGCGGTGAGGCGGCTGCGGTCGCACTGCCGGCAGAAGGGCTCGGTCGTCGACGAGATGATGCCGAACACGAGGCCGTCGGGCAGGGTGAAGCGGTCGGCGGGCGCGGCGGTGGTCTCGTCGACGGCCTCGACGGGTCCGTAGTGGGCGGCCAGCCGGTCGAGCATCTCCCGGCGCGGCAGGACGTCGTCCATCGACCAGCGGGTGGCGCCGCCGACGTCCATGTACTCGATGAACCGGACCTCGGCGTTCACCCGCCGGCCGTACTCCAGCATGGGTACGAGCTCGTCGTCGTTGACCCCGCGGATCACCACGGTGTCGATCTTGACGCTCTCGAACCCGGCCTCGGCCGCCGCGTCCAGTCCCCGCAGCACCTCCCGGTGGCGATCGAAGCGCGTGAGGGCCTCGAAGCGGTCGGCGTCCAGCGTATCCAGGCTCACGGTGATGCGCGGCAGGCCGGCCTGCCGCAGCGCCGCGACCTGGTCGGCGAGGAGGATGCCGTTGGTGGTCAGGGCGAGGTCGCGAAGCACGGCCTTGCCGGCGAGCAGCGCGACGAGGTCGGGCAGGTCGGTGCGCAGCAGCGGCTCACCCCCGGTGATGCGGACCTTGTCGGTCCCGAGGGCCGCGAACACGTCGACCAGGCGGTCGATCTCCTCGAAGGTCAGGATGTCGTTGCGGGGCAGCCAGACGTACTCCGCCTCGGGCATGCAGTAGTGGCACCGCAGGTTGCACCGGTCGGTCACCGACACCCGCAGGTTCGCGAGCGGCCGTCCGAGCCGATCCTGGACCTCCATCGCCCTTCATTATGCCACTGCGGCAAGGGCCTGGGGCCGTGGGGGAGAGTCAGGCGCCGCCGTTTGCCGCAGGATGAACCGGCGCGCGCAGAACCCGACGGCGAGCTCTGGTGGAGAGAGCCTCCGGCCGCCCCGGCACCCGGCTCATCGGAGCGAGGACCACCGTTCTCCCTCTCCGTGGCAGTGGGAGAGCCGCATCGCGGTCTCGCTGCCCCCCCCTGGGTGCGACGCCGTCCGCCCGCCGTTCGACATATAATTCACGCCGTGCTCCGGTCCCACCGCGCCGGCTTCCCGCGAGTCGCACCGTCCGCGTTCGTAGACGAAAGCGCCCAGGTGATCGGCGACGTCGAGATCGGCGAGGACAGCAGCGTCTGGATGAACGCGGTGCTGCGCGGGGACGTCCACTGGATCCGCGTCGGCGACCGCACCAACATCCAGGACGGCAGCGTGCTCCACGGGATGAGCGGGACCCACGCGACCCGGCTCGGCGACGAGGTGACGGTGGGGCACGGGGCGATTCTCCACGGGTGCGTGGTCGAGGACCGGTGCCTCATCGGCATGGGGGCGATCGTGCTGAACGGCGCCGTCGTCGGGTCCGGCTCGATCGTCGCGGCGGGCGCCCTCGTGGCCGAGGGGACCGCCATTCCGCCGGGCTCGCTGGTCATGGGCAGCCCCGGCCGGGTTCGGCGGGCGACCACCGGCGACGAGGCGGCCTCGATCCGCCGCTACGCCGACCACTACGTGGCCTACAAGCGCGAGTTCCTGCTGTCTCCGGACGGACCCGAGGAGAGTCCGGACGCGCGATGAAGATGCGGTCGGCGGTCTGAAGGAAGGGACCCCTCCTCACTGTGATTCCCGGCATTCGCGGCACGCGGGACATCCTGCCCGACGAGGTGGGACGGTGGCGGCGCGTCGAGCGCGCGGCGGTGGAGGTGTGCGAGCGCTACGGGTACGTCGAGGTGCGGACCCCGGTCATCGAGCGCGAGGAGCTGTTCGCGAAGGGGACCGGCGAGTCGACGGACATCGTGCAGAAAGAGATGTACGCGTTCACCGACAAGGGCGGCGAGCGCGTCACGTTGCGGCCCGAGGCGACCCCCAGCCTCGTCCGCGCCTTCGTCGAGCACGGCCTCGAGCAGGCCCTGCCGTTCGCCAAGCTCTACAGCCTGGGGCCGATGTTCCGCTACGAGCGCCCTCAGAAGGGCCGCTACCGGCAGTTCCACCAGCTCGACGTCGAGGTGTTCGGCATCGCCGATCCGGCCGTCGACGCCGAGGTCATCGAGATGGCCTGGGCCTTCGTGACCGAGCTCGGTCTCGAGGGGGCCGAGCTCGTCATCAACTCCGTGGGGTGCGAGGCGTGCCGGCCCGCGTTCAGCGCCGCCCTGCTCGCCGCCCTCGGCGAGCGGGTATCCGACCTGTGTGGCGACTGCCGGCGCCGGGCCGGGACCAACCCCCTGCGCATCTTCGACTGCAAGGTGCCCGCCGACCAGCCGATCATCAACGCCCTGCCGCACTCGGAGGATTACCTGTGCGAAGCCTGCCGCGACCACTTCGCGGAGGTGCGGGGCCATCTGGACGCCTACGGGCTGTCGTACCGGGTGTCGCACCGGCTCGTCCGGGGCCTCGACTACTACACGCGCACCACCTTCGAGATTCTCGGGGCCGGGCTCGGGGCGCAGAACGCGCTGCTGGGCGGCGGCCGCTACGACCGCCTCGTGAAGCAGCTCGGGGGGCCGGACCGCCCCGGCATCGGGTTCGCGGCGGGGCTCGAGCGGCTCGTGCTCGCGTTGCCCGAGGGCGCGGGCGACGCGGCGCCGGTCGACGCGTTCGTGGTCGCCCTCGGCGACGCGACGCGGGCGTCGGCGCGGGTGCTGGCCCGCGACCTGCGCCGGGCCGGCCTGCGCGTGCTGATCGACTACGGGGGGCGTTCGTCCAAGTCGCAGATGAAGCGGGCCAACCGCAGCGGGGCCCGGCACATGCTCATCATCGGCGAGGACGAGCTGGCCGCCGGCGAGGTGACCGTCAAGGAGATGGCGACGAGCGAGCAGCGGCGGGTGGCCCGCGACGCCGTCGCGGCGGCGCTGGCGGCGAGACGCGCCGCGGCGCCGGAGCGGAATGGACGGACGAGCGACGGGGACGTCGACGCCGGGGACAGGGTGTGAAGCAGTGCGGACACATACATGCGGCGCGTTGCGCCCGAGTGACATGGGGCAGGAGGCGACTCTGCTGGGGTGGGTGCACCGGGTGCGCGACCTCGGCTCCCTCATCTTCGTCGACGTGAGGGACCGCTACGGGGTCACCCAGGTCGTGGCCCGCGACGACGAGGCGCTGCTCGCGCAGGCGAAGCGGCTGCGGCCCGAGTTCGTGGTGGCGGTCGCCGGGGTCGTCGAGCGCCGGTCCGACGACACCCTCAACCCGAAGATCGCCACCGGCGAGGTCGAGATCGCGGTGCGGTCCATCGAGGTCCTGAACGAGTCGAAGCGCCCGCCCTTCCACATCGCCGAGGAGAGCCCGGTTTCGGAGGACCTCCGGCTGAAGTATCGCTACCTCGACCTGCGGCGCCAGCGGATGCAACAGAACATGCAGCTCCGGCACCGGGTCGTGCTGGCCGTGCGCCGCGCCCTCGACGAACAGGGCTTCCTGGAGATAGAGACCCCGATCCTCGCCAAGTCGACGCCGGAGGGGGCGCGCGACTACCTGGTCCCCAGCCGGGTGCATCCGGGCGAGTTCTTCGCCCTGCCGCAGTCCCCGCAGATCTTCAAGCAGATTCTGATGATCTCGGGCATGGACCGCTACTTCCAGATCGCCCGTTGCTTCCGCGACGAGGACCTGCGCGCCGACCGGCAGCCGGAGTTCACGCAGATCGACATGGAGGTGTCGTTCGCCACCCCGGACGTCGTCTTCGGCATCGTCGAGCGCCTGATGGAGTCGGTGTGCGCCGCCGCCGGCCTGACCGTCGAGGCGCCGTTTCCCCGCTTGACCTACGCCGACGCAATGGCGAGGTACGGGTCGGACAAGCCCGATCTCCGCATCGGGATGGAGATCGCCGACGTCTCCGCCGTCTTCGCCGACTCGAGCTTCCGCGTGTTCCGGGAGTGCGTGGCCGGCGGCGGGGTCATCCGCGCCCTCGTCGTGCCGGGGGCGGGGCGGTACTCGCGCAGCCAGGTGGACAAGCTCGTCGACGAGGCCATCGCGCTGGGCGCCTCCGGGCTCGTGTGGGCGCGGCGCGGGCCGGACGGCGACGTGCAGAGCTCGATCCTCAAGGTGGCGGGGGCCGAGACGCTGGGGCGGCTTCTCGAGGCGGCGGGCGCCGGCGACGCCGACCTCGTGCTCGTGGCGGCGGGGTCGGGCGAGGAGCCGTCCCGGCTGCTCGGGCAGATGCGGCTGCAGCTCGCCCGGCGCGAGCGGCTCGTCGACGAGTCGCGCTCCGCCCTGGCGTGGGTCGTCGACTTCCCGATGTTCGAGTGGAACGAGACCGAGGGGCGCCACGTCTCGCGGCACCATCCGTTCACGTCGCCCCACGACGACGACCGCGACCTCCTCGATGGCGGGGACCTCGGCGCCATCCGGGCCAAGGCCTACGACCTCGTGTTCAACGGCTGGGAGATCGGCGGGGGCAGCATCCGGATCCACGAGCAGCCGCTGCAGCGGCGCATCTTCGAGCTGCTGAAGATCAGCGACGAGGACGCCCGTTCGCGCTTCGGCTTCTTCCTCGACGCCCTCGAGTACGGGACCCCGCCGCACGGCGGCATCGCCTTCGGGGTCGACCGCATCGTGGCCCTGCTCGCCGGCGAGGCGTCCATCCGGGACGTGATGGCGTTCCCGAAGACCGCCACCGCCGTCGACCTGATGACCGGCGCCCCGTCGACGGTGAGCCCCCACCAGTTGCGCGAGCTGCACTTGCAGACGGAGGGGTGAGGGCCGGTCCCCGAAGCCCGTCGCCGCTCGGGTCGGGCGTGGAGGGCGGCGGGGGCGTGGTGGAGGACCCCGCCGGGGCCGGTGCCGCCTGCCGGAAGCGGCGGGAGGGCGGGCACTTGCCGTAGCCGGCCGATTGGTGCACGATCGCAGGCGGACGTGTCCGAAGAACCCAGCCCATCCGGCACTGCCGCGGCCACGCGGATCTCCGTGCCCGACGACGGGATCGAGCAACTGTTCGGCGCCCACGACTCCCATCTCACCGTCTTCGAGGAGCTGTTCGGGGTGAGGGTCCGGACCGACGGCAATCAGTTGCTCGTCGACGGCGAGGCGCGGGCGGTCGAGGGGGTGGAGCGGACCGTCGGGCAGTTGTCGGCGCTGGTCGGCGACGGCTATCGGCTGTCGCCGGACGACGTGAGGCAGGCGGCGCAGCTCGTCATGCAGGACGCGTCGGTCCGGTTGCGCGACTACTTCGTCAAGACCACCGTCAAGGCGTCGAGCAAGCGGCAGGTCGCGCCCAAGAGCCTGAATCAGCGGCGGTACCTGGAGGCCATCGACAGGCACGACGTGGTGTTCGGGGTCGGACCGGCGGGGACCGGCAAGACCTACCTGGCGATGGCCCAGGCCGTCGCCTACCTGACCGCCAAGAAGGTCACCCGCATCATCCTCGCGCGTCCCGCCGTCGAGGCCGGCGAGCGCCTCGGGTTCCTGCCCGGGGACATGCAGGAGAAGGTGAACCCCTACCTGCGCCCCCTCTATGACGCGCTCTACGACATGCTCGATCTCGACCGCGTCGACCGGCTGCTCGACCGCCGGACCATCGAGATCGCGCCCCTCGCGTTCATGCGGGGCCGGACCCTCAACGACGCGTTCGTGATTCTCGACGAGGCCCAGAACACCACCGCCGAGCAGATGAAGATGTTCCTGACCCGGCTGGGTTTCGGGTCGAAGGCGGTGGTCACCGGCGACATCACCCAGATCGACCTGCCCGCGGGCCGCGTGTCCGGCCTCGTCGAGGTGCTGCGGATCCTGGAGCACGTGGACGGCATTGCGTTCACTCGCTTCGACGACCGCGACGTCGTGCGGCATCCGCTGGTGCGCAGGATCGTCCGGGCGTACGAAACCTGGGCGGAGCGTCCCGACGAGCCGGCCGCGGCGCCGGCTTCCGGCGGGCGGGCAGCCTTCGATCCGGCACCATGACCTGCTCGACGGCCCGACGATGACCACCACCACGACCCGTTGTGCGGCGAGGGCCTCTCGATCAGGCGCCTCGACGGTGCTCGACCTCCGATGATCGCGGACGACCCCGACCCTCGCCCGGCCCAACCGCCCACCCGGCTCGAGGTGGTGGTGACGGACGGGCGCGGGCGGCCCAAGGCGGCCGGCGATCTCCCGGTCTGGCTCGCCGGGGTGGCGCCACGGTCCGCGGCCGGGCAGGCGGTGATCGCGCTGGTGTGCGATCGCAAGATGCGCGACCTCAACCACCGGTTCCGCGGCATCGATCGCGTGACCGACGTCCTGTCCTTCCCGGCCGAGCCCGACGGGACCGGGCCCCGCCGCGCCGGCGCGGCCGGCGGTCCGCGGTGGCTGGGAGACATCGTGATCGCGACCGGGCGGGCGGCGCGGCAGGCTCGGGCGGCCGGCCTCACCGAGTCCGACGAGCGGCGCCGCCTCGCCCTCCATGGCCTGCTGCACCTGCTGGGATACGACCACGAGCACGACGACGGGCGCATGCGGCGCCTGGAGCGACGGCTCCAGCGGCGCGGCGGGTTGCCGGTGGACGCCTCATGATGCCCCTGGCGCTGTTCCTGCTCGGTTGTGCGGTGATCTACGTCGCGACCATCGAGTCGGCATTCGGGGCGATGGTCCGTCTGCCGGAGCGACTGACGGCGGAGCGGGACGCCCGCAGCGAGTCGCTGGTGACCCACCTCGAGGATCCCCTGCGGCTGTACGTCATCACCCGCCTGCTGCGGGGCGGGCTGTTCGCGGTTGCCGCCGTGATCCTGGCGCAGTTGACAGGGGTGGCGACGCCGCGTGCGGTGGGGGTGCTGCTGTTGAGCATCGTGGGGTTCGTCGTCGTCTGCGAGCAGGTGGTGCCTTCCGCGCTCGCACGGCGCAACGCCGGCCGGGTGCTCGAGTTGCTGCTGCCGTCCTTCGACCTGGCGCTCCGGGTCCTGGGCCCGGTGACGGGATGGCTGCTGCTGCTGGCGCGGCCGCGGCGCGGGCGGACCGCCAACGGGCGCGGCGACGGCGGCGCGGACGACCCGGAGGGCGAGGACGACGAGGCACGGGCGGAGGCGGCCGACACCGAGGAGCGGCGGCTCCTGCAGTCGGTGGTGGACTTCGGGGGGACGCTGGTGCGCGAGGTGATGACTCCTCGCCCGGACATCGTGGCCATCGCGCGCGACGCGACGGTGGACGAGCTGCGGGCCCTCTTCTCGGAGGAGGAGTACTCGCGAATTCCGGTCTTCGAGAACGACCTCGACAACATCCTGGGCTTCGTCTTCGCCAAGGACCTGGTGAAGGCCGACGGGCTCTCGGGGGACTCGCCCATCGTCCCGCGACTGCTGCGGCCGGCCTGCGTCGTGCCCGAGGGCCAGCGCGTCGCCGACCTGCTGCGCGAGCTGCAGGTCAGGCACGCGCAGAGCGCCATCGTCGTGGACGAGTACGGGGGCACGGCGGGGCTGGTGACCATCGAGGACCTCCTCGAGGAGATCGTCGGCGAGATACGCGACGAGTACGACGACGACGAGTCCGAGCCGGTGGTCGAGGAGGCCGGCGGGCGCTTCGTGTTCCTGGCCACGGTGGGGGTCGGCGAGCTGGCCGAGCGCCTGGGGGTGTCGGTCGAGCGGGACGGCTTCGAGACGGTGGGGGGCTATCTGCTGGCCCGGCTCGGGCGGGTGCCGGCGGTCGGAGAGACGGTCGACGTGGACGACCTCGTCGTCGAGGTGCTGGACGCCGAGCGCCGGCGGGTGCGCAAGGTGCGGGTCAGCCGCCGGCCGGCGGCGGCGTCCGTCGAGGGATAGGCGTGGCGGGAACCGGGCCGCCGGCCATTCGCGCCGGCTTCATGTCGCTGATCGGGCGCCCCAACGCGGGCAAGTCCACCCTGCTCAATCGCATCGTCGGCACGAAGCTGGCCATCGTCTCCGACAAGCCTCAGACCACGCGGAACCGGATCCTGGCGGTGCGGAACTACACGGGAGAGACCCCAGCGCAGGTGGTCTTCGTGGACACCCCGGGCATTCACCGGCCGCTGCATCGGATGAACGTGCGCATGGTCGACATGGCCCTGGAGTCGATCGCCGAGGTCGACCTGATCGGGCTGGTGCGCGACGTCACCGACGGCGTCGGTGCCGGCGACCGCTTCGTCATCGGCGCCCTGGAGCGGGCCCCGGCCCCGGTGGTGCTGATCCTCAACAAGATCGACCTGATCGCGAAGCCGCGCCTGCTGCCGATCATCGACTGGTACCGCCGGCAGCGCGATTTCGCCGCCTTCGTGCCCGTGTCCGCGGCCACCGGCGACGGGGTCGACATCCTCGAGCGGGAGATCGTCGGGAGGCTCCCGGCCGGCCCGGCGCTCTATCCCGACGACTTCCTCACCGACCAGCCCGAGCGCGTGCTCGCGGCCGAGACGGTGCGCGAGAAGGTGCTCCGCCACACCCACGCGGAGCTGCCGTTCGCGACCGCGGTGGTCGTCGACCGCTTCGACGACGAGAGCGAGCCGGGGCGCCTGGGCCTGTTCTGCTCCATCCTGGTCGAGCGGAAGTCGCAGAAGCCCATCGTCATCGGTCCCGGGGGGGCGCGCATCCGGCAGATCGGGACCGAGGCCCGACAGGACCTGGAACGCTTCTTCGGCGTTCCGGTGTACCTGGACCTGCACGTCAAGGTGCGGGCCGACTGGCGCGACGACGACCGGATCCTCGACCAGGCGGGCGTGGCCCCGACCGAGCAGGCGTGAGGGACGGACACGCCGGCTGGCGCGGACTGCACGTCAGCGCGCTGCGCTCGGCCGGGATGTCCGGAGGCGGGACCGACGGTCCCCGTCGATGCGGCAGTCGGCGCCGACGCCTCGGCGGCAGCCGGGAGTCCGAACCCGTGTTGGCGGCGGCGCGGACTCCCGCCGGATCGGCTGGGCGCCAAGCGGAGCCGAAGGGCGACGATTGGCGGGCTATCGCGCCATCCGCTCGGCCATGTTGCGCAGGAAGTTGACGATGTGCCAGATCTCCTCGTCGGTGATCCGGCCCTCCCAGGCGTCCATGTCGTAGGCCGGAGGCACGCCGTTGCGGATCACCAGGAAGATGTCGCCGTCGGTGTCGCCGTGCGTCCACTCGTCGTCGATCAGGTTCGCGGGCCTCGACCCCGTCGGCGCAGTCATGCCCTCGCCGTCGGCGCGGATGCCGTGGCACGAGCGGCAGAAGCGCCCGTAGACGCGCAGGCCCGACCTCACCGACTCCTGGGTCGCCTCGATGGGGTTCTCCGGCGCCTCGGCGGCGGCCTCCTGCAAGGGGCCGGTCGCGACCAGGGGGGGCGAATCGGCGATAGTGAACAGGGCGAAGGCCATGGCGGCCAGGACGGGCACGCCTCGTGCAGGACTGGACATGGTCACGCATCCTCCTCGATGTGGAAGTTCAACCATGATACCGCGCTGCCGTCCATTGCCGCGGCATCGCCGCAAGCGGGCCGGCCCGGCGGTCCACGCGGTTGACCGTTCGCCGACGACGGGATAAACTGCCCGTTCCGACCAGGGCATATCACTCGGTGGGCTGAGCGACGCTGCCCGTCCCGGTGCGGGCACATCCAATCGGAGAGATGAGCGAATGCGTAGATTGAGCGTTGTTTTCATGGCGGTCCTGCTGGTCGCGGGCACGGCCCGGGCCCAACAGCCGGAGCCGCAGGTGTTCGGCGATCTGGCCGAGGTGATGCGCGGCATTCTCTTCCCCAACTCGAACATCATCTTCGACGTGCAGACGAACAACCCCGACGATCCGGTCGAGGCGGCCGAGGGCGATTCCACGACCGCCCGCTTCTCCAACATCTACACCGGATGGGAGGCCCTCGAGAACGCGGCCGTCGCCCTCGTCGAGGCCGCCAACCTGATCGAGCTGCCGCGCCTGTGCGAGAACCTCGAGGACGACCCCGCGCGCAACGGCGTGGCGGCCCCGGTCGAGCGCGACGACTGGAAGCAGTACGTCGCCGGGCTGCGGGCTGCGGGCCAGACCGCCTACGAGTGGGCGCAGGCCCGCCAGTACGACGACTTCGACGCGATCCTCATGACCGGCGACGTCGCCGAGGCTTGCGCAGCGTGCCACCGCGTCTACCGCGACAGCTACACCGAACCGCCCATCCCGCGCTGCACGCCTCCCGCGGAGTGAGCGCGCGCCCGATCGGCCGGCGGCGGGTTGCGCGACCCCGCCGGCCGACGGCGCCGGCGAAGGCCGGGCGAATCGGAGGCGCAGCCGGTCAGCGTCCCGGTCTTCCGTTTGCGGTGCACACCCGCCCTGCGGCGTCAGGTTCCCGGGGGCGCGCGACGGCTTTATGACCCCGTGCGCCTCGTTCGCATCCAGCCGCCACCGGGCTTCGCGGCCCGATCTGGTTCCATTCGATCGCCCGCTCTGACCAATGCGGCCCGTTCCGGTGGTCCGAACGGGAGATGCGTGACGCGGCCGCGTGCCGCCGCCATGGCGGGGCAAGGTGCGCGTCGTCGCTGTGCTAAACTGGAATGATCCTGATGCTGACCGTGGACCATCCAGAGGAACCCGACTTGTCGCGGCATTCGTCCGCGACCGCGCCCCGGACGACGGGACGATGCCCTTCCACCGCCGAATCGACGTGGTGCTCGACTCGGTCAAGCGACTGCAGCGGATAGGTGCGTCCGCCAACCTCCTGAACCTCCTCCAGAAACAGCGCCCCGCCGACCTCGCCGAGGTTCTCGGCGAGCTCACCGACAAGAACCGGCGCGACGCCTTCGACCTGCTGCTCGACCGCGACAGCCGCCTCGCGATGGAGGCGCTGATGGAGTACGGGGTCGAGCCCGGCGCCGGCCTGCTCGCCGACCACCCGCCGGAGCGCATCGCGCTGTGGCTGCTCGACCTGCCGTCGGACGACGCGGCGGCGCTGATCGACGAGCTGCCCGACGAGCTGTCGGCCGAGGTGCTCGAGCGGATGCGCCCGCACGAGTCCGGCGAGGTCGAGAACCTGCTCGAGTACGCGGAGCAGACGGCCGGCCGCATCATGAACCCGACGGTGTTCGCGCTGTCGGAGGAGATGACGGCGGGCGAGGCGATCCACGCCCTGCAGGGGTCGCGCGAGGTGGAGATGGTCTTCTACCTCTACGTGGTCGACGAGCGCCGGCATCTCGTGGGCGTCGTCTCCCTGCGCCGGCTGCTGCTCGTGGCCACCGAGACCCCGTTGCAGCGCATCATGACCACCGACCTGATCAGCGCGCGGGTCGACACCGACCAGGAAGAGGTGGCGCAGCACGTCGCCAACTACAACCTGCTGGCGATACCGGTCGTCGACGAGGAGAACAAGCTCGTCGGCATCATCACCGTCGACGACGTCATCGACATCATCAAGGACGAGGCCACCGAGGACCTCTACCGGCTGGCCGGCGTCAGCGGCGACGAGCACGTGTTCACCCCGGCGGGGGAGTCGGCGCGGAAGCGGCTGCCGTGGCTGGCCATGAACCTCGTCACCGCGACCCTCGCCGCGATCGTGGTGCGGGCGTTCCAGGCGACCATCGATCAGGCGGTGGCGCTGGCCGTCCTCATGACCATCGTCGCGAGCATGGGGGGCAACGCGGCGACCCAGACCCTGACCGTTATCGTGCGGTCCATCGCCCTGGGGGAACTCACCTGGGGCAGCTCGCGCAGGGCGGTGCTGAAGGAGGCGCTGGTCGGCCTGGGCAACGGCATCGCCCTCGGGACGGTGGGGGCCCTGGTGGCGTGGCTGCTGTACGGGAACGTGTACCTGGGGGCGATCCTGGCCCTCGCGATGGTCATCAACCTGCTGGTGGCGGCGGTGGCCGCGACCGTCATTCCCATCGCCCTGCGCGCCCTCAAGATCGATCCGGCCCTGGCGTCGGCGGTGTTCATCACCACGTTGACGGACGTCTTCGGGTTCTTCGCGTTCCTCGGCCTCGCCACCCTGTTCCTGCCCTATCTGGACGGGCTGGCATGACGGCGGCGGCCCCGCCGTGGCCTCGACCGCGGCGGGGCGCTACAATGGTGGCCGGCCGGGCACGCCGCGCTCGCGATGCCAGTCCTGACGACCGACGCGCTGATCCTGCGCACCTACCATCTTGGTGAAGCGGACCGCATCGTCGTGTTCCTGACGCCCGAGCGGGGCAAGAAGCGGGGCGTGGCCAACGGCGCGCGCCGCCCGCGCTCGCGGCGGTTCGCCGGCGGGCTCGAGCCGTTGACGGCGGTGCGGCTCGCCTACTACGAGCGGGAGCACCGCGAGCTGGTCCGGCTGCGCTACGTCGAGCCGGTGCGCTCGCCGATGCTGGCGCGGGACGGGGAGCGGCTCGGCTACGTCGAGTACTTCGCGGAGATTCTCGACGAGTGCGCGCAGGAAGCGGAGCCGAACGCGGCGCTGTTCCGGCTCGGGTCGGCGGTGGGGGCGTTGCTGGCGGGGGAGATACCGGTCGCCCGGCTGGCGCGCTACTTCGAGTACTGGGTGCTGCGCCTGCAGGGAGTCTATCCGTCGCTGACGGCCTGCGGGCGGTGCGGCCGCCGTCCCGATTCGGGGGGCCGCATCGATGCGGCGCGCGGCGGCTTCCGGTGCGCCGCGTGCGCCGGCGGCCGGGGGCTCCCGTTGTCGGCCGAGGCGTTGCGCTTTCTCCGCGACGCCGCGTCGACGCCGCCCGACGCGCTGTCCGAAGTCGGTTTGCCGGCGCGCGCGGACCAGGAGCTCGACCGCGCCCACGGGCGACTGCTCGCGATGCACCTGGAGAAGGAGTTGCGGTCGGCCAGGGTGCTGCGGGCGATGGCCCGGACGAGCCCCGGAGTGACGCCATCATGAGGAAGATACGTACCCGGGTCAGGCCTGTCGCCACGGGGCCTTGGCGCGCGACGATGTCGCCGCCGCCGGGGGGTTCGCCCCGAGAGGCGGCGCCGTGACCCTCCAGGACCTGATCGCCGCGTTGTCGCGCTTCTGGTCGTCGCGCGGATGCCTGATTCACCAGCCCCTCGACACCGAGGTGGGGGCCGGGACCATGCATCCCGAGACGTTCCTCCGCGTTCTGGGGCCCCGGTCCTGGCGGGTCGCCTACGTGCAGCCGTCGCGGCGCCCCGCCGACGGCCGCTTCGGCGAGAACCCGAACCGGCTGTTCAAGCACCATCAGTTCCAGGTCATCCTGAAGCCGTCGCCGGACGCCGCACAGGACCTCTACCTGGACAGCCTGAGGGTGTGCGGCATCGACCCCGTCCGCCACGATGTGCGCTTCGAGGAGGACAACTGGGAGTCGCCCACCCTGGGGGCGTGGGGCATCGGGTGGCAGGTGCTCCTCGATGGGATGGAGATAACCCAGTTCACCTACTTCCAGCAGGCCGGTGGCATCGAGCTGTCGCCGGTGTCGGTCGAGCTGACCTACGGGCTCGAGCGCATCGCGATGCACCTGCAGGGGGTCGACGACGTCTACGACCTCGAGTGGGCGTCGGGGGTGACATACCGCACGGTGCGGCACCAGGACGAGGTGGAGCAGACGAAGTACGCGTTCGGCATGGTCGAGTTGCCGGAGGCGGAGTTCGCGGCCCGCCACCGGGAGCTGTTCGAGCAGCACCACCGCATGGCGCGGACGCTGATCGAGTCGAGGCTGGTGCTGCCGGCCCTCGACGCCTGTCTGAAGTGCTCGCACACCTTCAACATCCTCGACGCGAGCGGCGGCATCGGGGTTACCGAGCGCGCCGCGTACATCCTGAGGGTGCGGGAGTTGGCGGTTGCGGTGGCCGGGGCCTACGCCGAGGCCGAGGCCGGCGAGCCGGCTGGCGACAGCACGGCCTCCCCGTGACCGGCGCGCCGGGAGTCTCTGCCCTGGGAGGGTACCGGCCTCCGGCAGGGTCGGCAGGGCGGCAAGCGGAGCCGCAGGGGGGTCGCGTCAGCGACGCTTCCAGCCCACCGCGAGGTCGCGCGGCAACCCCTCCCCGGCCGGGACGGCCCGGAATCACCGAGGGTCGGCGGGCGGGAACGGCGCGAGGCGAGCTCGGCGAGGGAATCGGGTTACGGACGTCATGTATCGAGAGCTGCTGATAGAGATTGGTTGCGAGGAGCTGCCCGCGAGCTGGATGCCGCCGCTGGTTCGACAGCTCGGCGCGTGCGTCGGGGCCCGGCTCGAAGCGGCCGGGCTTGCGTGCCCGGTCCCGCCGGCCGCGTTCGCGACTCCCCGCCGACTCGCCGTCCACGCGGCCCGGGTCGCGGAGCGGCAAGCGGACGTCGAGGAGACGGTCACCGGCCCGCCGGTGCGGGCCGCCTTCACCGACGGGGGAGAGCCCACCCCCGCCGCCGTCGGGTTCGCGCGCAAGCAGGGGGTCCCCGTCGACCGGCTGATCCGGATCGAGACGCCCAAGGGGACCTACCTGGCCCACCGGCGCCGGCAGCGGGGGCGGGCCGCCCGCTCGGTCCTCGGCGGCGTGCTCGCCGCGACCCTGCGCGACCTCGCTTTTCCGAAGCAGATGCACTGGGACGCCCGGCTCGACGACGGCCGCGGCGACCTGCCGTTCGGGCGCCCCATCCGCTGGCTGGTGTTCCTGTTCGGGGGGCGGGTCGTGCCCTTCGTCATCGGCCGCACCCCGGACGCGGCGGCCCGGGGGGTGGCCCCGATCCGCGCCGGCTCGGCCACTCGCGGCCACCGGTTCTTCGCGCGCGAGGGCCGGCCCGGCCGCCCCGTGCGGGTGGGCTCGTTCACCGAGTACCGCAAGACCCTGAAGCGGCACTACGTGCTGCTGTCGCGCGAGGAGCGCCGCGCCCGCATCGCGAAGAAGCTCGAGACGCAGGCGAAGCGCGTAGGTGGCGTGGTCGGGGGCGCCGGCGGGGCGGCGTCGCTTCTCGACGAGGTGCCCGATCTCGTCGAGTATCCGTCGGTGGTCGCCGGCCGCTTCCCCGAGGAGTTCCTCGCCCTGCCCGACGAAGTGCTGAAGACGACGATGATCCATCATCAGCACTACTTCCCGGTGGCGGCGCGCGACGGCCGCCTCACCGAGCACTTCCTCGCGGTGACCAACGTCCCGAAGGACAACGTGCCCGCGATCGCCCGCAACTCCGAGCGGGTGCTCGTCGCGCGGCTGAGGGACGCCCGGTTCTTCTGGGAGGCGGACCGCGGCGCGCGGCTCGACTCGCGCCTCGACCGTCTCGACACGCTGCGGTTCCACGCGAAGCTCGGCAGCTATCTGGACAAGGCCCGGCGCATCGAGAAGCTGGCCGCCGCCGTCGCCGGCGACGCGTTCGGCACACCCGCCGCGGTCGACCACGCGGCCCGCGCCGCCCGCCTCGCCAAGGCGGACCTGACCACCGACATGGTCGGCGAGTTCCCCGAGCTGCAGGGCGTCATGGGGGGGATCTACGCCCGCGAGGACGGCGAGCCGGAAGAGGTGTGGCGCGCCGTCTACCACCACTACCTGCCGATCGGCGTCACCGCCGACGCCCCGCCCCAGCCGGAAGATCTGGGCGGGGCCGGCACGAGCTGGGCCGCCGTCGCCCTCGCCGACAAGCTGGATACGCTGGTCGGGCTCTTCCGGGCCGGCGAGCGGCCGCGGGGGGCGCGGGATCCGTTCGGTCTCCGGCGGCAGGCCCACGGCGTCTTCGCGATCCTCGTGGACCTCCCGGAGCTGACCGGGCTGACCGCGCGCCCGGACCTGGGGCATCTGGTCGCGGCGGCGGAGGCGGCGCACGAAGGGGGGGGCGCCGCCCGGAACGACGCGCGCGAAGCGGGGCGGGAATCGGCGGCGGAGCCCGAGGCCGTCGAGCGGCTGCAGCAGTTCCTGCTCGAGCGGCTGCGGTTCGTGCTGGAGCAGCGCGGCCACGACGTGCGAAACGTGCGGGCGGTGACCCAGCCGTGGCCGTCCTGGCGCGCCGTCGTCCCCCTCGACGCGCGGCGCAAGCTCGAGGCATTGCCCCGGTTCACGGGGTCGACCGGGTTCCAGCAGCTCGCGGCGTTGTTCAAGCGGGTCCGCAACATCGCCCGGGGGCTGCCCGACGCCGAACTCGCCGACGTGGAGGCGGGACGGGCGGCGGTATCGGACGAGCCGCCCGAGCCGGCGGAGGCGGCGCTGGCGGCCGAGCTCGACCGGCGCCGGCCGGCCATCGCGGCGGCGGTGGCGGCCGGGACCGACTACCACGCGGCCTTCGCGGAGGCGGCGGCGTTCGGCCCCGCCGTCGACCGCTTCTTCACCGACGTGCTCGTCATGGCCGACGACCCCGGCCTCCGGCGCCGGCGCCTCGCCCTGCTGAAGCGGCTCGAGCACCTGATCCTGCAACTCGCCGACGTCTCCGCCCTCGTCAAGGACGCGGACTAGCGACGGCAGCCCGGGGCCCATGACCGACCACGTCCCCGCGGAAGACCGCCCGCCGCGCATCGTGCGGCTGCCGGCCGAGCTGGCGAACCAGATCGCCGCCGGCGAGGTGGTCGAGCGCCCAGCGTCGGTGGTCAAGGAGCTGGTCGAGAACGCCCTCGACGCCGGAGCGTCGCGCGTCGCGGTCACGGTCGAGCTGGGCGGCAAGCGTCTCGTGCGGGTGGAGGACGACGGCGAGGGGATGACCGCCGACGAGGCCCTCCTCGCCCTGGAGCGGCACGCCACCAGCAAGATCCGGCGGGTCGAGGACCTCGCGGCCATCGCCTCGCTGGGGTTCCGCGGCGAGGCGCTGCCGAGCATCGCATCGGTGTCGCACCTGTTGCTCCGCACCCGCGCACGCGGCGCCTCGCGCGGGGTCGAAGTGCGGGTGTCGGGCGGGGTCATCGACTCGACGCGCGAGGCGGGGGCGGCCGAGGGCACCATCGTCGAGGTGACCGACCTCTTCTACAACGTGCCGGCGCGCCGCAAGTTCCTGAAGTTGGACGGGGCGGAGACCGCGCAGATCTCGCGGCTCGTCACGCAACTCGCCCTGGGCCGGCCCCGCGTGGGCTTCACGTTCACGAGCGGGACGCGCCGGATCGCGCGGTGGCCGCCGGTCGGGGGGCTGGCGGAGCGCCTGTTCCAGCTCTACCGGGACCGCGACGACCTCGTCGAGGTGCGCAAGCAGGCGGCCGGGGTCACGGTGACGGGGTTCGTGGCGGGCCTCGCCGGGGGGAGCGGCGGGCGCGCGCGCGGTCCGCAGAACGTCTTCGTGAACGGCCGCGCCGTGAAGGACCGCACCATCGCCCACGCCGTCGTCCACGCCTACGACACCGCCACCATCAAGGAGCGCCGCCCCGAGGTCCACCTCTTCATCGAGCTGCCCCCCGACCGGGTCGACGTCAACGTGCATCCCACCAAGGCCGAGGTCCGCTTTCTCGAGCCGTCCCTGGTGCACGAGGTGCTGCGGCGGGCCATCGCCGAAGCCCTGGGCGCCACCGCCGCGCCGGCGGTGACGTTGCGTGATCCGGCCTCCGGGCGCGCGGCGTCACCGGCTGCAGGGAGCGCCGGAGCGTCCGGAGCGGAAGCCGCGGGCGGTTGGCAGCCGGTCCCTCATGCCGTTCCAGAGATGGAGGCGGGCGCGCAGGTCGGCGCGGCGCCGCCGGATGAGAGCGATGCGCGAGCGCGCACCGCACCCCCCGGCGCCACGGGCTCCGCTGGAGCCGGCGGACCCACGCTGGTCGACGCCGTGCGCGAGTTGCGCCCCGCCGCCGTCACCGTGGGGAGCGCGGCCGGCGCTCCCGCGGTGCCGGCGGGCGGGGTCGTCGACCGCCCGATGCAGCCCCTCGGTCAGTTCCGCGACACCTTCATCGTCGCCGTCGACGAGGACGGCATCGCCATCGTCGACCAGCACGTGGCCCACGAGCGCGTGCTGTTCGAGCAGGTGATGGAGCGGCTGACGGCCGGCCGGCTCGAGAGCCAGCGCCTGCTGCAGCCGATCGTGCTGGACCTGCCCCCGGCCGAGCGTCAGGCGCTCGCCGCCCACCGGGAGGCGCTCGACCGGCTGGGGTTCGAGGTCGAGGAGTTCGGCGGCGAGAGCGTGCGGATCGCGGCAGTGCCGGTCGTCGTGCCCCTCGCCGCGGCGGAGGCGGCGGTGCGGGGGCTCGCCCAGGATCTCGACGGCCTCGACCGCGGCGCCGCCGTCGACGAGGCGCTGAGGCGCAGCGCCGCCACCACCGCGTGCCACGCCGCCGTCAAGGCCCACGACCGGCTGACGCCCGAGAAGATGATCTGGATTCTCGACGCCCTCCGGCGCACCGCGCATTCTTCCGTCTGTCCCCACGGCCGCCCCGTCGTCCTGCGCCTCTCGCGGCGGGAGATCGAGAAGCGGTTCGAGCGCATCTAGCCCGGAGGGCCCCCTCGCATGAGCACGCCCGCCGAAGGGTGGCACGGGTGGGAAGCCTATGCGCGGTTCTACGACTGGGAGAACGCCCAGACCGTCGGCCGCCGCGACGTCCGGTTCTGGGCCGATCTGGCCGCCCGCGCGGACGGGACGGTCCTGGAGCTCGGGTGCGGCACCGGACGGCTCTCGGTGCCGGTCGCGCGCAAGGCGCGCGGCTTCGTCGGCATCGACCGGTCGGCGGCGATGCTGCGGAAGCTGCGCGCGCGGCTGCGGCGCGCGCGCCTGACCGGCCGCGCCTCGATCGTGCGCGGCGACATCCGCGCCCTGCCCTTCCGCCCCGACTGGGGTTGCCGCCTCGTCATGGCCCCCTACGGCATGCTTCAGTCGCTCCTCTCCGACGACGATCTCGCGGCGACGCTGGACGGCGTTGCCCGCGTGCTCGCGCCCGGCGGTACCTTCGGCGTCGACCTCGCCCCCGGCCTGCCGCGCTGGGGCGAGTACTCCCGCCGGGTCGGGCTCCGCGGGCCGATGAGCGGCGGCCGCCGCGTGACGCTGATCGAATCGGTGCGCCAGGCGCCGCGCCAGGGGCTGACGGTCTTCGACCAGGAGTTCGTGGAGACCCGGCGGGGACGGCGCAGGACCTACCCGGTCTCGATCGCGTTCCGCACGCTCGATGTCCCCGAGGTGGTCGATCGCCTCGAGGCGGCGGGCTTCGCGGTCGACGCGGTGCTCGGCGGCTACCGGGACGAAGCCTGGTCGCCCGACGCGGAGATCTGGGTCATCATCGCACGGCGAAGCTGACCGCGGAGAGAAGGGGCCCGGCCCGCCGGAGCCCCGCTGCCAACCTGAGGCCTCGGGAGCGTCGCCGGCGCGAGACGCCGCCGGCGCAAGCGCCTATCCGGTGGTGCGCTTCACGATGAAGTGCCCCACGAGAAAGACCGCGACGCCGAAACCGAAGATGCGCGGGCTGGGGCCCATGGGCCCGGCGATGAGAATCGACTCGAGAAGCGCCGCCATCCCCAGCAGTTGGAGTCCGCGGCCGACGTAGTAGAGGGCGCCGGGCATGGTTCAGTCTCGCTCCTCCGCATCGGGGGGCGGGGGAGCGCCGGTACCGCCGCGGGCGGCCCCGGCGGATGCGCGGCGCTCGGCCTGGATGCGCCGCCAGCCGGTCAGGCGGCGGCCGATCTCCTTCTCGAAGCCTCGCGCGGTCGGGGCGTAGTAGCGCCGCCCCTCGACGGAGGGCGGCAGGCAGCTCATCGCCGCCACCGCCTCCGGCTCGTCGTGCGCGTAGCGGTAGCCCTTGCCGTAGTCGAGGTCCTTCATGAGCCGGGTCGGCGCGTTGCGCAGGTGCAGCGGCACCGGGTCGGCGGCCTCGCGGTGTGCGTCGGCCGCGGCCTGCCCGTAGGCCCGGTAGACGGCGTTGCTCTTCGGCGCCGTGGCCAAGTAGACGGCGGCCTGGGCGAGGGCGGTGCTGCCTTCCGGCATGCCGATGAAGTGTACCGCCTCCTTGGCCGCCACCGCCACGGCGAGGGCCTGCGGGTCGGCGTTGCCGACGTCCTCCGACGCGAAGCGGACGAGGCGGCGGGCGACGTAGAGGGGGTCCTCGCCGGCCTCCAGCATGCGGGCGAGCCAGTACACCGCCGCGTCGGGGTCGCTGTTGCGCATCGACTTGTGAAGGGCGGAGATGAGGTTGTAGTGCTCCTCGCCGCCCTTGTCGTAGAGCAGCGCGCGCCGCTGCATCGCGTCCGAGGCGAGGGCCAGGGTGAGGCGGGCCTCGCCGGCCGTGTCTGTCTCGGCCGCACGGGCGAGGGCGGCCGCCGCCCCGAGCTCGAGCAGGTTCAGGGCGACGCGGGCGTCGCCGTTGGCGTGACGGGCGATGGCGGCGAGGGCGTCGGGGTCGGCCCGCAACGCCTCCCCGCCGAGCCCCCGCTCCGCATCCGCGAGGGCACGGTCGAGCAGGGCGCCGACGGCCTCGCGCGACAGCGGCTTCAGCACGTAGACCTGGGAGCGCGACAGCAGCGCCGCGTTGACCTCGAACGACGGGTTCTCGGTGGTGGCGCCGACGAGGACGATGTCGCCCGCTTCGACCCTGGGAAGGAACGCGTCCTGCTGGGCCTTGTTGAAGCGGTGGATCTCGTCGACGAACAGGATCGTCCTCCGGTGTCCACGGGCCCGCGCCGCCTCCGCCCCCGCCAGTACCCCCCGGATCTCCTTGATGCCGGAGAGGACCGCGCTGAACGCGACGAACCTCGAGGTCGTGACGTCGGCGATGAGCCGGGCCAGGGTGGTCTTCCCGCTGCCGGGAGGACCCCAGAGGACGATCGATCGCAGGGTGTCGCGCTCGATGGCCTGCCGCAGCGGGCGGCCCCGTCCGACGAGCTCGTCCTGGCCGACCAGCTCGTCGAAGCGCCGCGGTCGCATGCGCTCGGCGAGCGGGGTATCCGCCGCGCTCCCCGTCTTCTCGGGAGGCTCGTCGAAGAGGGTTCCGGAAGTCATGCCGATCGGGGTTCGCGCCCCGCGGACGGCGCGGACCCGGTGACGCCGCTCCGCTGTCGGGCGGCCTCGTAGACGATGATCGCCGCCGCCACCGCGATGTTGAGGGACTCGACGGGCGGACGCATCGGTATCGACACCGTCTCGTCGGCGGTTACGGCCGCGTCGCGGTCGAGGCCCGGGCCCTCGGCTCCGAGCCAGACCAGGCAGGGACCGCTCAGGTCGACCTCGGCCAGCGGGGTCCCCCCCCGGGGCGCCGCCGCCACCACCCGCAGGCCGCGCGCGGACGCCAGTCGCCGGACCGCGGCGGGGTCCTCGGCGCAGGCGACGGGCACCCGGAAGGTACTGCCCATCGCGCCCCGGAGCGCCTTCCACCCGAGGGGATCGGCGCCGCCGACGGTGACCACGCCGGAGGCGCCCCCCGCGTCGACGGCGCGAATCACCGCGCCCGTGTTGCCGGGGTCCTGGACGCCGCTCAGCCCGACGACCAGCGGCGGCGAGGCCCGCATGGCGTCCTCGACCAGGGCCGGGTGGATGGCGGCCAGGGCGACGAGCCCGCTCGGCGTCGCGGCCGGGCTCAGGGCTTCCATCACCGCCGAGGTCACCCGAACGACCCTGGCGACCGGCTCGAGACGGCGGGCCAGTGCCGAGACGCGGCGGGCGGGGGTCGTCGACACCGCCGCGACGTCCAGGCGCAGACCCGCCGCCAGGGCGTCCTCGACCAGCCGGGGGCCCTCCAGGAGGACGGTCGAGCCGGTTCCCGTATCGCGCCGCGCGGCGCGCCGGAACTTGGCCGCGAGCGGGTTGCGACGGCTGGTGATCGTCTCCACGGGCTCGGCGTTCGTGTCCGGGGCGAGCATAGCAGATGTGCTATCGTTACCCTTTGGCGGACACGCCGTTGGTGCCGGCAGGTGACGCCCGGCGGCGGAGGTCCCGCGGCGGCGGTCGGGCGCGACGGGCCGGGCGGCTGCGGTGCTTCGGCCAGGGGGAGACGACGCCGGCATGAAGGCGGAACTGCTCAAGCGATTCGAGGGCGAGATTCGCCAGCTCGAGCGGGAGCTCAGCAGCGAGTTGCCGCAGGAGATCAAGCGCGCCCGCGAGCTCGGCGATCTGCGCGAGAACGCCGAGTACCAGGCCGCGAAGGAGCGTCAGGTCTTCGTGCAGGCCCGCCTCGCCATGCTGCGCAAGCGAGTGGCGGAGCTGTCGCTGCTGAACCTCGACCGGATTCCCACCGACCGCGCCGGCTTCGGCTCGACCGTGCACCTGCAGGAGGTGGACGCCGACACCATCGTCTACCGGCTCGTCATGCCCGAGGACGCGGATCCCGAGAAAGGCTGGATATCCACCGCCTCGCCGATCGGGCGCGCCCTGATGGGCAAGGAAGAAGGGGACGAGGTGGCGGTGCCGACCCCGAGCGGCATACGCGAGTTCGAACTGATCAAGCTCGTCACGATTCATGGCGAGTAGACCGCCCTCCCCGACCCCGTCGGGCAGCGCCGCGGCTCCCACACCGGCCGGCGGCGGGTTGCGTTACTCGCCGCACCGGCGCACCGCCGTGGTGCTGACCGGCACCGGCACCGCCGGCGCGTACCATGCCGGGGTGCTGCGGGCGTTGCACGAGGCCGGCGTCAAGGTCGATCTGATGGCCGGGCGCGGCATCGGCACCGTCGGCGCGTTGTTCGGGGCGGTGGACGGCGCCGACCAGCTCTGGGAGCGGTCGGGGTTGTGGGCGGCGCCCGGCGCGGCCCGGTTGTACCGGTGGCGCCCGGCGCTGGTTTCGGCCGCCGCCGTCCTCGGGACCGCGCTCGCCACCCTGCTCCTCCCCCTCGGGGTGGTCGTCATCGCCACGCTGGTCTACGCGATAGCCTATTTCGTCCAGGTCGCCGGATTGGACGGGACTTGGTTGACGAGCGGGTTCGGCCGGCTCGTCGACTGGGTCTTCGCCCCGGGCGTGCTGCCGGTCTGGCTGCCGCGGGTCACGGTGTTCGCCCTCGTCCTGCTGCTCGGCGTGCTGGGCTGGTCGGCGGCGCTGACGTGGTACCGGACGCGGCCGGGGCGGCGGGGGCGGGGGGCGCTGTGGTGGCTGCTCGCGGGGGCCCCTCTCGACGCCGACTACGGGCAGCGCTGGTTCGGCAAGGGCCTGTGGAAGTCGGTGCGCGGGGCCTCGGCGATGGCGCGCCCGAGCCCCGAGAAGTTCGGGCTCCGGTACACGCGCCTGCTCTCGGACAGCCTCGGCCAGCCCGGGTTCCGCGAGCTCCTGATCGCCGTGCACGACCTGGATGGATCCCGCGACCTCGTCGTCGCCATGCTCACGAAGAAGTTCAGGGGCTCGTTCTTTCGGCGCCGCGGCGGGGGCGCCGACCGCCCTCTGGAGGCCCTGGACCTGGGCGGGTGGGCGGCCCGGCACTCGTTCGACGCCCTCGCCGCCTCTCTCAGCCTGCCGGTTGCGACGGAGCCGTGGCTGGTGCAGTTCCCTGCCGGCAGCGGCTGGCGGGGCGAGGCGCATCGGCTGTGCGACCGGCCGGACGCGGTCGGGCGCCTGCTCGACGAGGTGGTCCTCGCCGGCGTGCAGCAGGTCATCTTCGTGTCCGCCCAGCCGCCGCCGACGGGCCCGCACGCCCTGGGGAGCCGGCGCCGCGACGGCCGCGGGCGCATCGGGGAGTCGCTGCAGTCGATCGAGGCGGCGGCGGCGCGCGACGCCGTCGCGAGCCGGGCCCGGCTGTTCCAGGCGTTCTTCGAGATACGTCCCGCCCACAATCCGCTGGGGCCGTTCGACTTCGCGGGCTCGTACGACGAGCGTTCGGATCGGGCGTGGACCCTCACGGACCTCATCGACCGCGGTTTCGACGACGGGTACCGGCAGTTCGTCAGCCCCGTCGTCGCCCCCAGCGGAGAGGAGATGCAGCCGACGCCGCGGCCCCGTCCGCCGACCCCGGTTTCGCCGGTGGCATAGGACCCCGCGCCGCAGAGCGGGACAGACGACGTTGCCGGAAGGCCTTTTCGGCTCAGACCGCCGGCCCGGCGGCGGCCTCGGCGCCTCGGCGCCGCTCGGACGGTGCCGACGTTCCCAGGAACTCCTCGGCCAGCGCGTGGGTGACGGCGAGGACGCGGTCCGGCTCGACCGATCCGAACCTCTCGATGAACCGGTCGGCGGGTGCGACCGCCTTGGCCATGACGCGATGGCCGCCGGCGCTGCCGATGTCTCCGAACGACCGCCGCACGAACTTGCCGGCGTCGCCCGCCTCGCCGAGGTTGCGGGCGCAGATCACCACGTTCTGCCGCACGATTCCCGACACCACCGACCACGAGATCTCGTCCACCTGGAGCAGGAAGTCGGCGACGAACGTGATCAGGTCCTCGCGCTCGACCTCGCCGAGGTGCGACGTGTAGAGCGCCCCGTCGACCCGGCTGCGCTGCATCGCGGTGGACAGGCAGGCCAGCCGTTCGAGGTTCGTCTCCGACCCCTCCATCTTGCGGACGAGGGCCGCGTTGGCGAGGGGGTAGAGGAAACGGAACGCGTCGAGGTCCGACTCGTCGGTGTGGCGCGACAGGAACAGGGTGTCGGACTTGATGGCGTAGAGCATCGCGGTGGCGGTGCGCTCCGAGATGTTGGCGTCGACGGCCCGCAGATGCTCGGTGAGGATGGTGCAGGTGGAGCCGTAGTCGGGCCTGATGTCCTTGAAGGTCGCGCTGTACCCGGCGCGCTGGGGATGGTGATCGATGACGAGGTCCACCCGGTTGAGCAGCCCCCCGAAGTAGTGCGGCTGCACGTCGACGGTGGCGATGCGGGGGAACTCGTTGAGCGACCGGCGGTTGAGCAGCTCGATCTTGATGTCGAGCAGGTTGGCCATGCGGAGGTTCTCGGGTCGGGTGGCGGCCTGGAACGTTCCGATGATGGCGGTCGTCCTGGTGCGGCGGAGCAGCGTTCGCAGGGCGAGCCCGCTCGCCATCGCGTCGGGGTCGGGGTCGTTGTGCAGGAGAATCAGGATGCGGTCGGCGTCGGCCAGATAGCGCTGGTACTGCTCGACCCGGGCGCGGGTGATGGACCGCTCCAGCGCCGCCCCCAGGGCGCCCCGGAGGAGGTCGGAGAGAGCCAGTCGGGCGACCCCCGACGCGGTCAGCAGGCGTTGCCGCTCCTGCTGCCTGGGGCTCCGGGGCTGCTCGGTGTCGAGCAGATACACGAGTGTGGCCCCCGCGTCCCTTATCGCCTCGATCGTCCGTCGCGGGCTCCGGCGGGGGAGATCCTCGACGAGGACGCAGGAGGCGGGACCGATATCGGCCTTGAGCCACGTGTCGACCCGGCGCGGGTTGCCGACGTGGACGGAGATGCCGGCGTCGTCGAGACGCCGTCCGAGGAGTCGGTCTTCGACGACGAACTCGATGTCGAGGCGCGGTTCGAGCGTCCGGGCCAGGAGTCGGATGGTCCCCTCGTCCTGGCAGACGGCGAGGCACTTCATGCTGCTGACCGTTCGAGCCGCTCCGAAGCGGCCCGAGGTTCCATTATAGTCGGGGCGGTCCTCGACCGACGGTCCGGCTGGAGAATCGGATAAGATCGCCGACATCCGAAGCAGGAGAGTGCCATGCGCCGAGCCGCGACGTCGATCGTCCTGGTCCTCGCGGGGGCGGTTGCGGCCGCCGCGCAGCCGGTGTTTCGAAGCGGCGTCGACCTGGTCCGGTTCGGGGTCACCGTCCTCGACGAGGATGGTGAGATCGTCTCGGGGCTGACGGCCGACGACTTCCGGGTGGTCGAGGAGGGGCAGGAGCAGCGCATCGCCTACTTCTCGCGCGGACTCGAGCTCGACAGCGATCGAATCCCGCTGCACCTCGGGGTGCTCTTCGACGTCAGCGGCAGCATGACCGTCGACGCGGCGTTCGCCAAGACGGCGGCCATCCGGTTCCTGCGGGGGCTGGACTTCGCGGCCGACATGACCCTGGTCGAGTTCGACACCCAGGTGCGGGTGAGCCGGTTCGGCCAGGCCGACTTCCCCCGGCTGGTGGAGCGCGTGCGAAGTCAGCGGGCCGAGGGAATGACTGCGCTCTACGATGCCCTCGGCGTCTATCTCGACGGCGCGTTCGCCCAGGACGGGCGCAAGGTGCTGCTGCTGTACACCGACGGCGCCGACACCCGGAGCCGGCTGCGCTACAGCGAGCTGCGCGACCTGCTGCGGGCGTCGGACGTGACCATCTACGCCATCGGCTTCCAGGCCCGGCGGCGGACCATGGCGCAGATGCGCGAACGCCGGCGGCTGCAGCAGATCGCGGGGCTGACGGGGGGGCGCGCCTGGTTTCCGATCTCGCAGGACGACCTCGACGAGATCTACGGGCGGATTCGCGAGGAGCTGGAGGCGCGGTACTCGCTCGGCTACGTGTCCACGGACAGGACCACCGACGGCGCGTGGCGACGGGTGACGGTGAGCCTGCGGGGAGATCGGCCGGAGCTCGACGACGCCCGCATCCGCGCGCGAGAGGGCTACTTCGCACCCTACTTCGAAGAGTCACCGCCACGCTAGTTCGACGCGGGCGGGGCTCCCGTCGCCGGGGGCACACGTCGCCGCGCCTGGTCGGCGGCCATCGAGAGGCTCTCGTGCCCTCCACCTACGATCGCTTCAAGCTCGTCAGCGACTTCGAGCTGCGCGGCGACCAGCCCCGCGCGGTGCAGGAGCTCACCGACGGCCTGCGGCGCGGCGACCGCCACCAGGTCCTGCTGGGGGTGACCGGTTCCGGCAAGACGTTCACGATGGCCCGGACCATCGCCGAGGTGAACCGTCCGACCCTCGTGATGGTCCACAACAAGACCCTCGCCGCGCAGCTCTTCCTCGAGTTCCGGCGGTTCTTCCCCGACAACGCGGTCGAGTACTTCGTCAGCTACTACGACTACTACCAGCCCGAGGCCTACGTGCCCGCCACCGACTCGTACATCGAGAAGGAGGCGACCATCAACGACGAGATCGACCGCATGCGGCTCTCCGCCACCCGGTCCCTCTTCGAGCGGCGCGACGTCCTCATCGTTGCCAGCGTGTCGTGCATCTACGGCCTCGGCTCGCCCGAGGCGTACTACGGGTTGATGCTGCCGCTCGAGCGGGGCCAGCGCGTCGAGCGCGACTGGATCCTGCGCAAGCTGGTGGAGATTCAGTACGAGCGCAACGACCACGAGTTCGACCGCGGCACCTTCCGGGTGCGCGGCGACGTCGTGGAGGTGCACCCCTCCTACGAGAACGTCGGCGTGCGCATCGAGCTCTTCGGCGACGAGGTCGACGAGCTGGTCAGCTTCGACCCCGTCACCGGTCGGACCCTGCGGCGCCACGACAAGATCGCGGTGTATCCCAAATCGCACTTCGTGACTCCCAAGGCGCGGACCCTCGAGGCGGTCGAGGGGATCAAGGCTGAGCTCGCGGAGCGCCGCGGCGACCTCGAGTCGATCGGCAAGCTGCTCGAGGCGCAGCGGCTGCACCAGCGCACGATGTTCGACCTCGAGATGATGCGCGAGATCGGGTACTGCCACGGCATCGAGAACTATGCCCGGCACCTGTCGGGGCGCGCCGCCGGCGAGCCCCCACCGACCCTGCTCGACTACGTGCCCCCCGACGCCCTGACCATCGTCGACGAGAGCCATCAGACCGTCCCCCAAGTGCGCGGCATGTACCACGGGGACCGCTCGCGGAAGGAGATGCTGGTGGAGCACGGGTTCCGCCTGCCCTCGGCCCTCGACAACCGTCCCCTGACCTTCGACGAGTGGAAGAGCCGGGTGGGCCAGGTGGTCTTCGTGTCCGCCACCCCCGGGCCGTACGAGCTCGACCAGAGCGAGGGGGTGGTCGTCGAGCAGATCATCCGTCCCACCGGCCTCATCGACCCGGTGGTGGATGTCCGCCCCGTGAAGGGACAGGTCGACGACCTGCTGCACGAGATCCGGCAGCGGGCCGGGCGCCGCGAGCGGGTGCTCGTCACCACCCTCACCAAGCGGATGGCGGAGGACCTGACCCAGTTCTACCAGGAGCTCGGGGTCAAGGTGCGCTACCTGCACTCCGAGGTGGAGACCCTCGAGCGCGTGCAGATTCTGCGGGACCTGAGGCGCGGGGTGTTCGACGTGCTCGTCGGCATCAACCTCCTGCGGGAGGGGCTCGATCTGCCCGAGGTGTCGCTGGTGGCGATTCTCGACGCCGACAAGGAGGGCTTCCTGCGGTCGTCGGGCTCCCTCATCCAGACCGCGGGCCGGGCCGCCCGGAACGTCAACGGACTGGTGATCATGTACGCCGACGTCGTCACCGACTCGATGCGGTCCGCCCTCGACGAGATGCAGCGCCGCCGGTCGCTCCAGGAGGCGTTCAACCGCGAGCACGGGCTGACCCCGGAGTCGATCGTGAAGGACATCGACGACGTCCTGTCCGGGGTGTACGAACGCGACTACGTCACGGTGCCGGCGGTCCGCGAGACGGCGGAGACGTTCGGGACGCAGGCCGAGCTCGACGTCCACCTGCGGTCGCTGGAGACGGAGATGCGGGCGGCGGCGGCCAACCTGGAGTTCGAGCGCGCGGCGGCGTTGCGCGACAAGATCAAGGCGCTGCGCAGCCCCGGCTACGCGTTGTCCTGACGGCGCATTTCCGGGTGCAGGCGAACGGACCGGGTGTAGAATGAGACCGCGAGCCCGGAGCCAACCCGCAGCATTGGAGCCTTTCGGTGCGCGGTTTCGCACGGGCTCGTCGTGTCGCGGTCGCCGGAGTCGGCGGAGGAGGACGAGAAGCTGCTCATCGGGACATAGGAGGGCACCATGCAGGGATGCGTTCGGTGTGTAGCGAGACCCGCGGTGGTTGCGGCGGTCACGGTGCTCATCGTGGGCGCCGCGTCCTGGGCGCAGGCCCAGGAGTCGGCGTCGCTGGCGGGCCAACTGGCCGCGGCCCTGGAGAGCGCGCAACTCGACAGCATCGCGGCCCGGGATCCCGAAGGCCCGCAGGGCGCCGACCGGTTCGTGGCCGCCCTGCGCTTTCCGGGACAGCTCATGGTGGTGTCCGCCCGCATGGACCCCACGATCTACGTCGAGCAGAAGCTGGCCGCCGGCAGCTATCGGGACGTCTACATGGACCTCAACATGGCGTCGATCGCGGCCAGCAAGGTACTGGTGACCGACGTCGGGGCCGACGGCCTGCAGGCGGGCGCGCCGGGCGACAGTGCGAACGTCGCCGGGACCGTCGTGGCGTTCACCGACGCGGCGACGGCCGAGCACGGCGAGGCCGACGCGAGCTACGCCCGCATGCTGCGGGCGCTGCTCGAGGCGGTTCCCTGATCGCCGGCCGGTCGCCCGCGTGAGGTACAATGGGCGGCCGGTTTCGGAGTGGGCGCTTGGCTCAGTGGTAGAGCATCGCCTTCACACGGCGGGGGTCAGTGGTTCGAATCCACTAGCGCCCACCACTTCTTCGCCGGCGGTCGGCGGCGAGAGTTCCGCGCGACACCGGCACCTGCCCGAGCGCCCGCGGGCCACGAGTCTGCGCCGTGGCAGGGCGGGGACTCCCGCAGGGTTGGTTGGGCGCCAAGCGGAGCCGAGGGCGACGGTTGGCGGGCTGGCGCGTCCGTGCGAGCCGGTGTCGTGACGCGGCCTGTCGGACGCGGGTGACCGCGGAGCAGCGTGGCTCTGAAGAACGACGCCGGTCAGGCAGGATGCATCGCCCGTCCAACCCAGCGGGGCCTTCGCCTGCGACCACCGAGCCGGTTTCGGGCGCGGCCGGCGGCCCCACCCCGTCGGTCCTGTTCACTCCCGAGCGGATCCAGGAGCGGGTCGGGGAGCTTGGTGCCGAGATCTGCGCCGGCTACCCGGAGGGCTGCGAGTTCCACCTCCTGTCCGTCCTGAAGGGCGGGGTAATCTTCGTCGCCGACCTGATGCGGGCGATCCCCCGGCCCGTCACCGTCGACTTCGTCAGGTTGGGGAGCTACGGGTCGGGGATCCGCCCGGCCGGTCCGCCGAGGCTGACGAAGGACCTCGACGACGATGTCGCGGGCCGCGACGTGCTCATCGTCGAGGACATCGTCGACACCGGGCGGACCCTGGCGTTGCTGATCGACACGGTGCGCGTCCGGCGTCCGCGGTCCGTGCGCACCGTCGCTCTGCTGGACAAGCCGTCGAGACGCCGCGTCGAGGTCGACATCGAGCACGTGGGCTTCACCATCCCCGACCGGTTCGTGGTCGGCTACGGGCTGGACTACGCCGAACGGTACCGGCATCTGCCCTACATCGGCGTGCTCGACGCGGCGACCGGCTCCGGACGGCAGCCGGCCGCGCCGGGACGGCCGGGCCGGACGTGATAGCATGCCGCGTCCTTGCGGCCGGCGCTGGTTCTGCGAGGGCGTCGTCGAGCGAAGGAGCAGGAGAGAATGAGAATGCTCGTGGCACTCTGCGCCCTGGCCGTGGTGGCCGTGGCCGCGGTCGGCGTGAAGGGCGCCGCCGCCCAGCCGTTGAGGGTCGGCGACGTGGCGCCCGCGTTCAGCCTCCCGGGCAGCGACGGCAAGACCCACAGCCTGTCCGACTACGCGGGGACGCCGGTGGTGCTCGCGTGGTTCCCCATGGCGTTCACCGGCGGTTGAACGGCCCAGTGCAGGTCGCTGCGTGAGTCCAGCGACGCGTTGAACGCCATCGACATGGCGTACTTCATGATCAGCACCGACGACCCCGACACGAACCGGCGGTTCGCGGAGTCGCTCGGCGCCGGCTTCCCCATCCTGAGCAATCCGACGCGGGAGGTCGCCGAGGCCTACGGGGTCGTGCCCTCCGGCGGACGCGGGTTCCCCGCCCGCTGGACCTTCATCATCGGTGGCGACGGCCGCATCCTGCGCATCGACAAGCGGGTCAACCCGTCCAGGGCGGGGCGCGACCTGGTGGCGCACATGCGCGACCTTGGTCTCCAATAGCCTCTCAGGACGGTGACGGAAGTTACCTTGCCACGTGTCAAAGCGCAGAAACCCCTGGAGAACGGGGCTGCGCCCGGGTGCAGTTAGCGGACCGGCATCGATCACTGTCCAGACTGTCGGGAGTGCCCACGGTGGCACGGTGCCGCCTTCAGCAAGAGGAAGCGGCGTCTGCCCGCAGGATCGATTGGGCGGACAGCGGACCCACAGGGCCACAGTCCGGATTGCACGGGGGTACGACCGGTCGGCTGGGAGAGGTTCCGGGGCCGGCGTGCCCACGGGGCGCGCCGGCCGTCGTGAGTACGGTCGGGTGGACGCTGCGCCAGCCGCGCCGGGTCAGGCGTCGCGCGGCGGCTCGGCTTCGGTCGGTTTCTCCTTCGTGGCCATCTCGTCCTTGAACCCGCGGATGGCCTGACCCATGCCTTTGCCGAGCCCGGACAGACGGTTGGCCCCGAAGATGAGCATCAGGATGAAGAAAATGATGATCAGCTCGGGGACGCCGAGCGTGCCGATGAGCGCAAACACCGTATGATCCATCACAGGACACCTTCCTCGTCGAATCCGGAACTTCCCACCAAGAGGATATCACGTTAGGAGCGCGGCCCGCAGACCGTGTGCCGACGCTCTCTCCGAGACGCCGGCGGCCGGTCGCGGACCGCGCGTCCAGCGGAGTCGGCGCTCGCCACTACCGGCCGTCCGCGCCAGCTGGGCGGGGAGCGGGTCGGTGGCGCTGCTTTGACCCCGCTTCGAAGTGTGATAGATCGACGAGCTTATGACATCAGAGCCCCCGCCGTCGACCCCCGGAGCCGAGCCGAGAGACCTCCGCCCCGCCAAGACCGCCGCGGAAGCGCAGTTCGACGAGAAGCGGCGGAAGATCGGCCTGGTGGTCGGGCCGCTGGCCTTCCTGCTGGTCCTCGCGTGGCCGTTCGAGTCCCTCACGCCCGAGGGGCACCGGCTGGCGGCGGTCATGGCCCTGGTCATCGTGTTCTGGGTCACCGAGGCGGTGCCGCTGGCCGTCACCGCGCTGATCGGACCGGCGCTGGCCATCTTCCTCCAGGTGGCGCCGGCCGGCGAGACCTTCCGGCCGTTCGCCAGCACCACCATCTTCCTGTTCATCGGCAGCTTCATCCTCGCCCGGGCCCTCTTCGTGCACCGGGTGAACGAGCGGGTGGCGTTCGGAGTCCTCTCGCTGCCGATCATCGGGGCCCGGCCGACGCGCATCCTCTTTGCCTACGGCCTTATCGCCGCCGCCCTGTCGGCGTGGATGAGCAACACCGCGACGGCTGCGATGCTCGTCCCCCTCGGGGTGTCGCTGATCCGGTTCATGGAGTCGACGGCGGACATCCCGAAGAAGTACGGCACGGCGCTGATGCTGATGACCACGTACTGCTGCTCGCGCGGCGGCATGGCGACGCCGGTCGGCACCCCGCCGAACCTGATCGCGGTGGGGATGCTCAGCGAGCAGCTCGACTACCGCATCACGTTCGTGCAGTGGATGCTGTTCTCGGTGCCCATCGTCTGCGTGCTCATGGCGATCGTCTTCGTCTACCTGAACTGGGTCGGACAGACCGGCATGAAGGAGATCCCCGGCACCGACCGCATCATCGCCGAGCGCAAGGCCGCCCTCGGGCCGTGGCGCCGCGGCGAGATCAACGCGGTGATCGCGTTCGGCGTCACCGTCAGCCTGTGGGTGGGGCCGGGCCTGCTCGCCCTGGTGCTGGGCGCCGATCACCCGGTGGCGAGCTCGGTGCTGGCCAGCGTGCCCGAGGCGGTGGCGGCGCTCGCCGGGGTGGCGCTCCTGTTCCTGCTGCCCATCAGCAAGACCGAGCCCACCACCATCACCTGGAAGCAGGCGGCCCAGATCGACTGGGGGACCATCCTGCTCTTCGGCGGCGGGCTCGCCCTCGGCGGGCTGGCCGCCTCGACGGGGCTCGCGCGGGTCGTGGGCGAGGGCATCACCGGGCTGGTGCCGACGAGCGAGCTCGTCACCCTGACGTTCGCGGCCGCCCTGTTCACGGTCATCCTGTCCGAGACGATGTCGAACACCGCGGCGACGAACATCGCGGTGCCCATCGTCATCTCGATCGCGGCGGCGGCGGGGGTCAGCCCCATCATCCCCTCGGTCGCGGCCGCGCTGTCCGCCTCGGTGGCCGACGCCCTGCCGGTGTCGACCCCGCCCAACGCCATCGTCTACGCATCGGGCCGGGTCCGCATCACCGACATGATCCGCTACGGCGTGCTGATGGACCTCATCGCGGTCACCGTCGTCCCCGCCCTGGTGCTGCTGATCGCCACGCGCTTCATCGGATGATCTCCGCATTCCTTCTTCGGTGGCGTGTCGCGTTTCGGACGTGAAGGAGCGGCCGTTCGATGAGCGAACCCCAGGGACCGACCTCGAGCTCCCGACTGCGCTACGCCGTCGACGAGACGCCGTCGGAGGGGCTGACCCTCGGGCTCAGCCTGCAGGTCGTGACCCTCGTCCTGACCGGCATCATCCTCATCCCCATCATCGTCCTCAACGCCGCGGACTACCCCGAGGGGCTCGAGTGGGCGGTGTTCGCGGCCCTCGTGGTCAGCGGCCTCGCGACCATCCTGCAGGCGCGGCCCGCAGGTCCGATCGGGGCCGGCTACCCCCTCTACATGGGCACGTCGGGCGCGTTCATCGGCGTCTCGGCGGCGGCGGTGGCGGCGGGCGGCCTGTCGCTGCTCGGGACCCTCGTGGTCGCCTCGTCGCTGGTGCAGTTCTTCTTCTCGGCGCGGCTGTCGTTCTTCCGCCGGCTGATCACGCCGACGGTCGGCGGCACCGTCATCATGCTGCTCGCCGTCAACGTGTTCCCCATCACGACGGACATGCTGTCGGAGGTTCCCCCCGGCGTCGACCCCGCGTCGCCGAGCGGGCCGCTGGTC
The DNA here is from genome assembly GCA_965207615.1 of Vicinamibacterales bacterium. GTDB lineage: Bacteria > Acidobacteriota > Vicinamibacteria > Vicinamibacterales > UBA8438 > JAJEEA01. The sequence continues at coordinate 1,688,446 of CBDBMZ010000003.1, read as the reverse complement.
GCCTCCGTGTCCTTCGTGACCATCCTCCTGGTGTCGCTCTACGCGCGCGGTGCGTCCCGCCTGTGGGCGCCCCTCTTCGGCATCGTGGTGGGCACCGCGGTCGCCGCCCCGACCGGGATGCTGGACTGGACGCCGCTCGTCGACGCCGCCTGGTTCGGCCTGCCCCGGAGCGGCTGGCCGGGCCTGGACCTCTCGTTCGACGGCCGCTTCTTCGGCCTTCTCGTCCCGTTCGTCATCGTCACCGTCATCGGGGCCATCGAGACCTACGGCGATGCCATCGCGATACAGCGGGTCTCGCACCGCACCGCGGTGCCGGTGGACTTCAAGGTCGTCCAGCGGGCGCTGAACGCGGACGGCGTGGGCAACCTGCTCTCGGGCCTCGCCGGCACCGTGCCCAACACCACGTACTCGAGCAGCATCTCCATCGCCGACCTGACCGGCGTCGCGGCCCGGCGGGTGGCCCTCTGGGGCGGCATCATCATCGTCCTCACCGCCTTCATGCCCAAGCTGCCGGCCCTGCTGCAAGTGGTGCCCGACCCCGTCGCCGGCGCGTACATCTTCATCTTCGTGGTGCTGCTTTTCCGCCAGGGGGTGCGGCTGGTCACCACCGGCGGGTTCGGCTACGAGCGCGGCCTCATCGTCTGCATCTCGTTCTGGGTGGGCCTCGGCTTCCAGTACGGCGCCATCTTCCCCGACCATCTGCCCGAGTGGTCCCGGGGCATCCTCGACAACGGCATGGCGGCCGGGGGCATCGTCGCCATGGTGCTGACCCTGCTGGTGTCCCTCAAGCAACGGGCCCGGCGCGACGTGCTCGAGCCGAGCGTGCGGTCGCTGCCGAAGCTGCACGCCGCCCTCGATCTCGCCGCGGAACGCGCCGGCTGGGACGAGCTGGCCGTCAACCGCCTGCAGCTCGCCGGCGAGGAGGCGTTCCTGTACCTGCTCGAGCGCCAGGAGGAGTCGAAGCCGCAGCCCGTCCGGGTCGCGGTGAGGCCGATCGACGACGTCCTCCAGATCGAGCTCGTCGCCGGCCCCGACGACGCCAACCTGGAGGACCGCCTCGGCCGGCTCGACGAGGACCACGAGATCGCAAGGGACGTCGGCCCGCGCATCCTCCGCCACGTGGCGAAGGAAGTGAAGCACGAGCAGTTCTACGACCTCGACGTGCTCACGGTGACCGTCGATACCCGGCCGCTGGTGTGAGAGTTGCCAGGCGAGCGGTGGCGGGCTGGAGCCGGCCGACTTCGGCGGCTCGACGGCGGGCTCGACGGGAATGACGTGAGTCCGGACGGCGACGGCGGTCCACCGCTGCGGTGACTGATTCGCTCGTCCCAACGCGGCCCTGTCGAGACCGCGCCCGACGCCGCGTGTCCGCCTCGCCGAACACCTCCCTCAAACCGAGTACCCACCTGGGCTACGCCAACGCGCTCGCCCACCTCGACGCCGGACTCGACCGGCGGTCCGGCGTCGCTGGGGAAACTGGGTAGCTTCGGTGGCTGACCCACTCCGGCGTCGCTCTACGGGGTGGACTCGTGGCCTGCCGCGACCAGCGGTTCGATGCGGCTTACGTCCGCGGCGCTACGCGCCATGTCCAGGTCGTACATCCGCTGCAGGTTCAGCCAGAACTCGGGAGTCGTTCCAAGCGCCCGCCCGATTCGCAGCGCCGTGTCCGCCGTGACCGACCGGCGGCCGTGGACGATCTCGTTGATGCGCCGCGGGGGTACGCCGATGGTCCGGGCCAGCCGGTACTGGCTGATTCCCAGTTCGGCCAGCATCTCGGCGAGGTGTTCACCGGGGTGGATGGGGGTGGTGTGGGTCATGGTGCCTGCCTCAGTGATAGTCGGTGATCTCGATCTCTGTCGCACCCTGATCGGTCCAGACGAAGCAGATGCGCCATTGGTCGTTGATGCGGATGCTGTGCTGACCTGCCCGGTCGCCGCGCAGCGCTTCGAGGCGGTGGGACGGCGGGAGGCGCAGATCCGAGAGAGCGGCCGCGGCGACGATCCGCTGAAGCCGCATGCGCGCCCGACGCCGGATGTCCGCAGGCAGCCGCCGGGCCGCCAGACCGCGGAAGATGCGCTCGGCGTTCTTGTCCCTGAATCGATCCACACCTCGCTATGTTAACGCCTCGGGATATGGGGCGAGGAGCGGTTCGGTCCCGGGGACCCCGGTCCGCTTGGCGGATGCGGTAGGTGTGTAGTATGTATTACACATGACATTCGGGGAGTACGTCCGGACCGCCCGCGAACGGATTCGCAGTCGGGACCGGGCCTTCTCGGTGCGGCAGGTCGCGCATCGCATCGGCGTCGAGCCCGCGTACCTGAGCAAGATCGAGCGGGACCAGATGGCGCCCCCGTCCGAGGCCGCCATTCGCCGGCTGGCGGGAGAGCTGACCGAGGATTCCGACCTGCTGCTGGCGATGGCCGGCAAGGTGTCTAGCGACCTGAAGGACATCATCCTGCGCCGGCCGCGCCTGTTCGCCGATCTGCTGCGGCAGCTGAAGGATGCGCCCGAGCACGCGATCCTGCGCGTCGTCCGGGAGGTTCGGGACGGGGACTGGTAGACGCCGGGCGACAGAGACGAGGGCTGCCTGACCAGGAGGACGAATGATTGAGCTGCGAAACGACCGACTCGTTTTCCGATTCCCGGAGGTGCACGCGGATGCCGTGTGCCGGATCGGATTCCAGCGCACCCTGCGCATTCCGGACGACAACCGGGACCACCCCCTGCCGCCCGGCCTCGGGCGGTTCCCTCTCCGCCACGTGGACGACCATCTCGACAAGGCCCCGGAAGCCTGGGGCCGCCACGGCGGCGTGTTCCTGCCCATGTACCAGGCCGAGGCGATGTGGCTGCAACTCGACGCCGAGTATCCGATGGCCGTCAAGGTGGCGGCCGGGAAGATCGACGCCCTGACTGGCGAGGGTTGGACGAACGAGCTCTCCGAGCGGCCGCAGAACTACATGGCGGTGCCCGGGCAGCCGTGGTTGGACGGCTTCTGCGTCGGGAAAGGGCTGATTCGGCAGTTCGTTGCCATGCCCCTGGGGGATGGCTACACGGCCGAGGAGCAGTTGACCGGAGAGGCGCAGCACGGCGGGCTGCAGATCGTCGCGTACCCGATGCTGGCGGCGAAGTACGAGGAGTGGCGGGAAGAGCGGGAGAGAGACAGGGGCGTGGCCTTCTGCATGTCGGCCCCTCCCGCCGACATGGGTCTGGCGCCCGGCGGCCTCATGCGCCAGGAGATCTACCAGGACCCCCACGGCTTCGAGGCCTGGAACCGGTCGGCGCGCTCCCGCTGCTTCGTGCACATCCTCAACAGCGTGCAGTTCCTGCAAGTGTCCAGCGCCGAGCCGCCGGCGAAGCCGCCGACGGCGAGGGAGTACACCGAGGCCGGGCTGCCCTGGTTCGAGTTCTACGGGGGCGACCTGACCGCCCTCGACGGCGCGAGGAAGCTCGCCGGCCTCGACAGCGTGGCTGCCCGGAAGCTGAAGCAGGGGGAGGGAGTCCTCCCCGGCAACGACCCGGTGCGGCCGGCGGTCGTCAAGGAGCTGCACGCCGCCAAGGTGCGGGAGGGCGAGTTCTGAGCGCGCGGAAGGTCCGGTCGTCAGTCGGGTACGGTCTCGACGAGGCGGCGGCAGAGCTCGGCGACGTACTCGAGGTTGCTGGCCGCCCGTTCGGCGTCCGACTCGTCGAAGAGGTCCCGGGGGGCGAGGTTCTGGCGCTCGTCGCCGTAGAACGCGATGCCGCGGTCGCCGGCCATCTCCGTCGAGATGGTGGCGAGGCGGTCGACCTCGGCGCGGAACCACTCGGGGAAGCGCGCGGCCTCGCGGCGCAGCGCCTCGGCGACGTCGTGGGTCCGGGCCGGCTCGACCGCGACGAGGCGCAGGGCGCCTTTCAGGAACAGCTCGACGCACTCCTGCGCCTCGCGGACGACGGTGGCCGACATCCCGCGCTCGACCGCGAGGCGCACCAGCTCGACCCGGCTCGCGGCCTCCTCGATGTAGAGCCGCCCCATGCGCGAGCTGGTCATATCTCGACCACCTCGCCGAACCGGAAGTCGGGCTTCAGGTCCCAGTACCAGCTTCCGTCGTCGAGGAATACCCTCCGGCTTCCGAGCTCGCGCATGCGGGCGCGCATGGCGTCGAGCACCGTCTCGAAGAACCGCCCGCGGTCGACGAGGAGGATGCCGTCCTCGACCATGTCGAGGTAGAGGGGGCTGTGGTAACGCGCCTCCTCCGGCGTCTTCGTCACGAGGTTCCAGTCCACGGCGGGCAGGGCATGTCTGGCGCGTGCCTCCGACCACGCCGCGAGCAGGGGGCGCCGGCGTTCGACGAGGCTGCGCGGGAGGTCGTCGGCAACGACCAGGAGGTCGACGTCCGAGCAGGCCGTGCCCTGGCCGCGGGCGAGCGAGCCGAAGAGTACCAACGAGCGAAGGCGGGGCCCGAGAAGCGTGGACCAGGCATCACTGGCCGTGACTATCGACGTGCGGAACGGTTCCGGCACCGACGCCGGCAGCCTCGCGATTGAAGACGCCGTGGGACTCACGCTCGGATCCTACCAGCGCAGACCCGGCAGGCGTCGGCGCGACTAGGGAACCCGACCCGCCAAGGTGTTGCCGACCGAAGGTGCGCGCGGAGCCTCACGCACACGTTCAGGGCCGGGGCGATGATGGATGAGGACTCGTCCACTGCGCCGTTACCGCCCGCATGGTGCTGGTGGTTCACCCGGGACGCGGCAAGGCGATTCCCGTCATTGTCCCCGGCTTGGAACCAGGAACAGGTTGGTCATGTCGCCGTCGAGGCTGATGGTGCGCAGGTAGCGGTAGGTCGACGCCTCGAGCAGGTCGATGGTGGCGCCCGCCTGGTGGACGTAGAGGAGCCGGCCGTTGGTGCTCACCGCCAGCGACATGCGGGGGCGCCCCTCGACGACCTGGCGCTGTTCGACGCGCCGCCCCTCGAGGTCGAAGGTCCAGATCTCGTAGTGGCCGATGCGCTTGAGGACCGCGTAGGCCTTGCGCCGGTCCGGCGCGAGCGAGAACGACGACAGCGGCTGGTCGGGCCCGAGGGTGTAGAAGTCGACGTCACGCTCGGCGAGGTTGATGCGCGCGATGCCCATCAGGCGCCGGTTCTGCACGGGGTCGCGCACGCGGAAGAGGTTCGTGAAGAAGCCCGGCTCCTCGTTCCGGTCGACGCCGAAGCCGAAGCTGAACCGCTCGAGGTCCGGCGCCTCGATGGACGACAGCTCCCACCGGTCGACCACCTCGAACGAGTCGGTGTCGAGGGCGAGAATCTCCCCGCCGAACAGGTAGAGCAGGTCGCCGCCGGGCGAGAACATCATGCTCGCGCCTGTCCGCTCCTCGCCGTCCGGCCACGGGATCTCCCGCATGATCTCGTGCGACGCGAGATCCACCTGCAGGAGCCGGCGGGGGGCGATCTCGAACCGGTCGGGGTGCTTGATCGCGGTGTCGGCGAGGAGCACGGCGTAGGCGTCGTCCGGCGACACCACCAGGCTGCGGATGCGCACCTTCGTCGCGCCCTCGCTGAGCGTGAAGGTGTCGATCGTGCTCCTCGCCTCGAGGTCGATCACCTCGACCTGCTCGAACGTGCGGTCGCGCATGTACATGCGGGAGCCGTCGGCCGACATCCGCATCTCGTTGGGCGGTCCCCCGAGGGTCATCTCGATGGTGTCGACGACCTGCTCGGTCGCCTCGTCGATGACGTAGATGCGGTTGGGGAACGCGCCGACGTAGAAGGTGCCGTCACCGCCCGTCAGCCCGCCGGCGGGCTGGGCCGGCGCGGCGAGGGGAAGGAGGGTGAGGAGCGCGAACGCACCGGCCAGCTTGCGCATGGGTCGAGGTCTCCCGAACGAGGGACGGGCTCCGGGCCCGGAAATCGTTGCCTGCGGTTCCGTCGCCGCGCTACGGTGCCACACCTGCCGGCCCTCGATGAGTCGGCGCTTGGATGAGCCGGCGCCTCCAGGGAGTGAGCACCCCCGGGGAGGCCTGTTCCACGCCGAAGCCGGGTCCGACAGATCGTTGCCCGCGGCTCCGCTTGGCGCCCAGGCAACCCTCCAGGAGCCGCGCGGTTCCTGCGGCACAAGCTCCTACGGAAAGATCAGGTCGATGTTGCGCCAATCCTTCTGGGCGGCCGCACACTTACCGGTCCAGTCCGGCGTGTGATTGAGCTGGTCGGGGACGTGCGCGGGCCAGAAGCAGCCGCGGTGGCAGTCGAACAAGTCGCGCTCGACCGGCTGGCACAGTCCCGCGGTGCCGCCGTTGCGGTCGGCCTCCCAGCCCGGCTGGAAGACGAGCGAGCAGCCCAGGGGGATGTGCGGCCCCTCCGGCTGCTGCGGCGGGCCCGAGCCCTGCTCCTGCAGCGCGACGACGTCGCCGTCGGGGGACGCGTCGGGCGGCGGCGCGGCGACGGTCCGCTCGACGCGGGCCGCCTTCTGGTTGATCGCTCTCAGGTGTCTCATGGTCTCACCGTCCGCTCAGTCGAACCGGCGCAGGTACTCGGGGTTCCGGGCCGCCAGCTCGCCGTAGGCCTTCAGGCAGACGTCGGTCCACCCGCGGATCCACTCGCAGTAGTGCAGGTTCGCATGGGCGCTCGTCCCGTAGCGGGTGTGCGCCTCGTGGTAGCACCCGCCCGAGCACAGCGGGCGCGCCCAGCAGGTGTGGCAGTCGGTCTTGTTGGCCAGGTGGTGGCGTTCGAGGAACGCGTTCTGGGCTTCGCGGTCGAGCCCGTCGTCGACGGTGCCCAGCTTGTGCTCGTCCGACCCCGCGAACCGGTGGCAGAGGCCGACGTCGCCGCCGGTGGCGACCCCCACCAGCCCCAGCCCCGCCCCGCACGGATAGGCCTTGCTGGCGCCCTTGTGAATCTCCTCGAGGGTCTCGCTCACGTTCGAGAACCCGTGGTGCCGCCCCGCCAAGGCCGCCTCGAGGAACTCGTCGGCGAGGGCCGTGAACTGATCGACCATCTGGTCGAAGCCCGACCCGTCTAGGGCGTAGTCGCGGCCCGGCGAGGTCGTCACCGGGGCGAAACCCACCTCCTGAAAACCGATCTCCTCCGTCAGGTGCCGGTAGATGCTCACGACGTCGCTCACCTGCGAGGTCAGCGTCACCCGGGCCCCGATGGGCCGGCTCGTGTGGCGCCGCAGCAGCTCGCGCACCCGCGGCAGCAGCTCGTCGTAGCTGCCGCGGCCGTCGTGGAAGACGCGGAAGCGGTTCTGCATCTCGCGGGGGCCGTCGATCGACACGGTGACGGAGATGTCGTTCTCGGCTAGGAACCCGATCATCTCGCCGGTCAGCAGGGTGGCGTTCGTCGTCAGGTTGAACTCGACCCGCTTGCCCCGGGCCGCGGCCTGCTCGCGGGCGTAGGGCACCACGCGGCTCAGCACCGGGTAGTTCATCAGGGTCTCGCCGCCGAAGAAGCTGACGTGGACCACCCGGTTGTCGCCCGACTCGTTCATCAGCAGGTCGACGCTCTTGCGGGCGGTCTCCTCGCTCATGAACTTGGGCTGCGCCCCCGTCGTGGTGTCGACGATCTTGTCCTCGCTGTACTCGTAGCAGTAGGTGCAGCTGAGGTTGCACTGGTTGGTGACGTTCAGAACCGCGGTTGTCAGGGGGAACGGGGTCAGGGGGATGATCGTTGGCGCCGGTGGTGCCGGAGGTGCCGGGGCGGCGACGGTGCGCACCGCGTGCACCTGCTCGAGCTCGTCGAGCGTCTGCCCGAGGTCGGTGCCGGGGAACCGCGCAGCGACGTCGGCGAGCAGGTCCTCGCGCGGCACCCGCCGGCCGTTGAGGCCGTCGAGGAGTGCCGCCGCCGGCTCGTCGAGCGCGAACACCGCCGCGCTCGGCACCAGGTAGAGGAACCGGCGGCCGGCCGCGGTGAACGGATGGAACTCTCCCTGGGCAAGCACGCTCATGGCTGCTCCACGGTGGTGGCGTCCCGGCGCCGACGGTGAGCGCGCGCGACTCGTCCCGATGCACCCAGGATCATGGCTGCTCCACCCCGGCGGGGTACCGGCGCCAACGATGAGCGCGCCACGGACACTGATGCGCCAAGGCTCATGGCTGCTCCACGGCGGTCGGGTCCCAGCGCAGGTACAGGGGCACGGTGACGAGGAGGTGGGCGCGGCCCGTCAGTCCGTCCCCGTCGTCCGCGTCCGGCGGCCACGTCGCCACCACCCAGACGTCGCCGACATTGTTCCGGCTGCCGCTGCGCTCCACGTTCGGCCCGTCGACGGCGGGGACGAACCGCCCGCCGGCCTCGATGTCGCCCACGTAGCGGATGTCGTCGTCGCCGATGGTGACGGCGTACTCCTCGATGGACCACCGAGCGTCCACCATCCCCAGGTCGAGGTCGTCGTCCGTCGCCGGCTCGCCGTCCGGCCCGTCGTGCCAGGCCCGCGCCTCGAACTGCTGGAACTGCTTGGGGAAGCGGACCCCGCCGACCCGGGCCATGCCCGCCCGCGGGGTCACCGCGATGCGGTCGACCTCGTCGTAGACGGTGAGGGCGCCGGCCACCGCGGTCCGGTCGAGCACGAGGTCGCGGCCGCCGGTGGCCGCGTCGGCGTCGACCCGCACCCGCAGATCGACCCACTCGCCGGTCGTCCCCGTGACGTCGAGCACGGAGACGCCGGGGCCGAGGTCGATGGCGTCGGCCGACGCCGCAGCGAGGTTCTGGCCGTGGACCCGGACGGTCGCGGCGGCGCCCGCCGGCAGCGACGGGGGATGCACCCCGGCCACCGCCGGCCCGTCGCCGAGGCGTTCCAGGGTGACGTCGATGCCGGTCTCGTCGTAGCCGCCGGTGAACCACCGGCCGCCGATGGTGCGCCAGTCGCGCTCGACGAACATCACCTCGCGCAGCTCGTCGGCGTCGGGGTCGCCGGGGATGGACCGGCCCCGCCACTGGAAGCCGGTGTAGACGATGGCGCGGCCGGTGCGTTCCACCTGCCGGCCGGTGTGCGCGAAGGTGTAGGTCGTCTCGGTCGTGAACTCGTCCTCGGTGCCGGGCACCGGGGTGATCGTCATCCGGCCGTAGACGGCGCCGCGGCCGGGCGCGTGCCCGCGCAGCAGCCACGAACCGCCCACGCGCGGTGGGCGCATCGTCGCCGACCACGCCGACCACGCCGCCGTCTCGAACGGGAACCGCTCCGACAGGTGGGCCACCGCCCGGTCGACCGCCTGCGGCTCGCCGTCGCCGGGGTTGCCGCGCCGGAACGCCTGGAAGTCGGTGAACGGGTAGTAGCCCCGGTGCATCGCCATCAGCAGCGACCACTCCTCGCCGGTCCGCCGCTGGCTGATGACGCGCCCCATCGAGTGGCACTGAATGCAGGTCTCCTCCACGTCCGCATCGTCGTAGGGCTGGTCGTCGCCGCGGCGCTCCGCCTCCCAGGCGGCGTCGAGCGCCTCGGCGGGGGCGAGGCCGAGGTTGTTCGACAGGTAGCGCACCACGTCGCGGGCCGTCTCCGGGGTCAGGGCCACGTCGTTCAGGGTGACCATGCGCCGGATGGTCTGCTGCCACCCCTCGGGCGTCGTGCGCCGGAACGAGATGCGCGACAGCCGGCCCGCCTCGTCTGCCTGGTGGCACGAGCCGCAGGCCAGGCGCACCGTCTCGTCGTGGACGGGAATGCCGGGGCCGTTCTCGTCCGACTGGGCGCGCGCGCCTGCCGCGACGAGCAGGGTGACGAGGGTGAGCCGGAACAGGAGCGTCGGACGGGACTGGGGCATCGGGGGACTCCGGCGGACGGTCCTTTGTAGCACATACCGCGGCGCGTGTCAGCCTTGCCGCCCTCGCTCCCGCGGCTGATCGCCGGCTTCCTGCAACGCGCCCTTGGCGATGAGGACCGACAGGACGCCGAGGAAGTCCGGCAGCGGGGCCGGGGGGCAGACGCGGTTGTAGGCTTCGTACAGATCGGGGACCTGCCGGTGGAGCGGGGCCAGCTCCACCACCCTGACGAGGTCGATGTCGCGGAGGAACCGGAGGCCCCGTTCGGCGTCGGCGTCCGGCCAGCCGGGGACGACGAGACGGTCCTCCAGGATGATGCGCCGGGCGGTGATGGCGGGGCGGCGGACGACGCCGAGCCGGTCGCCGCGCCGGAGCCGCAGCGCCGGGGCGTGCCGCAGGGCCTCGAAGGCGGCGAGGACGCCGGGGTCCCGGCGCAGGGCGTCGACGGCCGGCTCGGGGGGGGCGAGGGGCGCCGCCTCCGGCATGTCCGCCTCGGCGCGGTCGGTCCAGAACGGGTGGTCGTGCCGGCCCGCCGCCTCCGCGAAGAACTCGGCCGACTGCCGATCGAGCGCGGCGTGCATCTCCCGTTCCCGGGCGTCGAAGACCTCGAGCGCGACGTCCGCCAGCCCGGGGTCGACCATGGCGGTGTGCACCGCGACGGCGGCCAGCCACCCCGACGCCAGGGCCTTCTTGACGCCGTAGGACGACAGCGGGTCGACGAACGACCCGGCGTCGCCGACCAGCAGCATGCCGGGGGCCCCGTAGGCGCGCGCGTCGTAGACCGAGGCGTCACAGCCCCAGGGCTCGACGTCGAGGGAGGCCCCGGCGGTGAGGGGGCCGAGGGCCGCGGTCTTGGCGAGCTCGGCCTCGTAGCAGGGGGCGAGAGGGCCGCCGCGCTCGAGGCGGGTGACCCGGGGGTCGACCATCAGGGTGAAGTAGCGCTGCTCGGCCGTCACCGGGACCGACCACGCCCAGCCGTCCCCGTAACTCTCCACCAGGGTGTGCGACTCGTCGGGGAGACCCCAGCCGCCCGGCCGGGACCACACCGCGGTGAGGGCCAGGGTGGTGCGCCCGGCCGCGTGCCGGCGGAATCCGCGCCGGGCGACGACGCCGGCACGGCCCGAGCAGTCGAGCACGAACCGCGCGGCCAGCGAGCCGCAGGCGCCGTCGGCCACGTAGCGTATCGAGGACTCCGCCGCTCCGGCCGGGGCGGACGAGGGCGCCAGGTCCACTCGTCGAACCATGGCGTCGGTGTCCACGGCGGCGCCGGCCTCCGCCGCGCGGCCCAGCAGCAGCCGGTCGAGTTCGCTCCGTCGCACCTGCCAGCCGGTGCCGCCGCTCGCGAACCGCACCCCGCGCGGACCCTGTCCGCCCCACCACACCGTGTTCCCGGTGCTGGGCAGGAAGCCCGCCGCCTCGACCTCCGCGGTCACTCCGATCAGGTCGAACAGCCCGCGGCAGCTCGGGGGCAGCGACTCGCCCAGCGTGCGGGCGTCGTCCGCCGGCTTCGCCAGCACCCGCACCGAGTGGCCACGGTCGGCGAGCAGGCGGGCCGCCGCCGCGCCGGCGGGGCCGCCTCCGATGACGACGACGTCGAGGGGCGCCGCACCCATTTCGACATATTCTGTCACCCGTGCTCGATCCGCACTTCCGCCGCGCGCTGTCGTACCTGAGGCCCTACCGTTGGGACCTGCTCCTGGTAGTGGTGCTGAGCCTCGTCTCCACCGGCTTCTCGCTCGTGGTGCCGCTGCTGTCCCGCACGCTGGTCGACGGCGCGATCCTCGCCGGCGACGCCGGCGCCCTGCGCCTCGTCGTGCTCGTCTTCGTCGCGGTCACCGCGGCGGGGTTCGGGCTGAACGTGTGGAGCGGGCTGCGCTACACCCGGGTGTCGGCGGACGTCCTCTTCGACATGCGACTGGCCCTCTACCGCCACCTGCAGCAGCTCTCGCCGCGGTTCCACGCGCGGACCCGGTTCGGCGACATCATGTCGCGGCTGAACAACGACATCGGCGAGATCCAGCGGGTGGCGTCCGAGGTCGTGCTCGCGTGGGTGGGGAACGTGCTGTTCCTGATCGGGGCGGTCGTCATGCTGGCGTACCTGGACCTGCGGCTGCTCCTGCTCGGGACCGCCGCCCTGCCCGTCAGCATCTGGGCCCTCGTGCACTACCGTCGGCGCCTCGAGAAGCGGGTCGCGGTGCTGCGCGAGCGGAGCGCCGACATCGGCAGCTTCCTCATCGAGACCCTGCAGGGGGTCCGGCTCGTCGTCGCCGCCAACGCGCAGGAGCGCGAGGTGCAGCGCTTCCGGCGCCGGAACGGCCGGTTCATCGACGCCCTGATGGCCATGCAGTGGACCACCTACCTGTCGGGCGGGCTCCCGGGGCTGGTGCTGTCGGGCAGCACCGCGCTGGTGTTCCTGTACGGCGGCCAGCGGGTCATCGACGGCACCCTGACCCTGGGCACCCTCGTGGCGTTCATGGCCTATCAGCTTCGGCTGTTCGCCCCGGTGCAGGCGTTGATGGGGCTGTACGCCAGCTTCGCGACGGTGCGGGTGTCGCTGGGACGGGTGCACGAGATCCTCGACGTCGAGCCCGAGGTGGTGGAGCCGCCGTCGGCCGAGGCGCTCGCCGAGGTGCGCGGCGAGCTGGAGCTGGACGACGTCACCCTGTCGTTCGACCGCGGCGGCCCGGTGCTGGAGCACGTCACCCTGCGGGCGCCGGCCGGTGCCTGTCTCGCCATCGTCGGCCCGAGCGGCGGCGGCAAGAGCACCATCGCCGACCTCGCGCTGCGGTTCCTCGACCCCGACGCGGGGACGGTGCGCCTCGACGGGCGCGACCTGCGCGCGCTCAGGCTGCGCGACCTGCGCGCGCACGTCGGGCTCGTGGAGCAGGAGCCGGCGGTTTTCCACGCCTCGATCGCCGACAACGTCCGCTACGCGCGCCCGGACGCGACCGACGAGGAGGTGCGGGCCGCGGCGGCCCGGGCGGGGCTGGCGCGGTTCGTGGCGACCCTGCCGGAGGGACACGAGACGGTGGTGGGGGAGCGCGGGGCGGCGTTGTCGGCGGGCGAGCGGCAGCGGCTGGCGGTGGCGCGGGCGCTCCTGGCCGCGCCCTCGGTGCTGGTCCTCGACGAGCCGACGGCGGCCCTCGATCCGGAGTCGGAGCAACAGGTGGCGGAAGGGTTCGAGGCGGTCATGCGGGGGCGCACAACCGTGCTCATCACCCACCGCGCGGCCCTCGCGAGGCGGGCGGATCGGGTCGCGGTGCTCGACGGCGCGCGCGTCGTCGAAGAGGGCGCCCCCGACGAGCTGATGGCGCGGGGCGGCCGGTTCGCGGAGCTGTTCGCGGCGGATCGCGCGTCGTAGAAGTGCGGAGGCTGGTGCCCGGGGACTGCGCGGCGCGGCGGCGCGCGCCACGGCGAGGGGAGCACGGTCTCGTTGCGGCCGGTCGGTCATCGCCGCGCGGGGTGGCAGGTCCCGGACGGTGCAGCACACGCCGCGGACGTCACGCGCCGCACGAGGATGACAGGGATGGACCAGGATCATGCCGGCGCCGGATGAGGGGGCCGTGCCCGGGCCGCGGCCGTTGCGGGTGGCGGTCGTGGACAGCGGGGTCAATCCTTCGCACCCCCATATCGGGCGAGTCGCCGGGGGCCTGACGGCGGTGCCCGGCGCGGCCGACGGCGACTATGTCGACCGTATCGGCCACGGCACCGCGGTGACCGCGGCCATCCAGGAGCGCGCGCCGGGGGCCGACTTGTTCATCGTGAAGGTCTTCGACCGGACGCTGTCGGCGTCCATCGAGACCCTCATCGCCGGCATCGACGCGGCGTGGCGGCATGGAGCGGACCTCATCAACCTCAGCCTCGGCACCGCGAACCAGGCGCACGCCGCCGCGTTGCGCGCGGCCGCGGAGCGGGCCGTGGCGGCGGGAGCACTGATCGTCAGTGCGGGGCGCCATGAACAGGTGCGGTACCTGCCGGGAACGCTCGACGGCGTGGTGGCGGTCGAGCTCGACTGGACGTGCCCGCGGCTCTCGGTGGAGGTGGGAGCGGATCCGGAGCAGCGGGCGGTCTGCCGCGCGTCCGGCTATCCCCGGCCGGCGCCGGGCATCCCGCCGGAGCGGAACCTCAAGGGCCTGAGCTTTGCCGTGGCCAACGTCACCGGCGCCCTCGCCCGGACGTTGACGGGCGGTTGCCGCCCCACCGCGGACGCCGCGGTGGCCGCCCTGCGTGCCCGGGCGGACGGCGCGGGCCGCTGATGGCGGAAGAACGGCTTGCCGAATCGTCGATCGGCAGCTCGAACGCCGCCCCGCGGCGCTGGCGGGCGGTGCCGCGATGGGCGAAGCGGTCCGTTCGGGTCCCGCTTCTCCCGGAACAGAGGCTCCCAGCCGGTCCCATCTTCGGGTGATGCATCTGCAATAATATATGCGTGTACGAGCTCCGGTTCGCGGTTGGCGTGGTACGCGACCTTGGTGCGATGCGCGCGGCCGAACGAAAGCGGATCCTGGACGGCGTTCGGCGCAGGCTTGGCCACGAACCGACGAGAAGAACGAAGCACGTCAAGCAGCTTCGGAAGCTGTCGCCGCCGTTCGAGCACGTGCCCCCGATCTGGCAGTTGCGGATCGGCGACTATCGCGTCTTCTACGACGTCGACGAAGTCGGCCGGGTGGTTTTCGTGCGCGCGGTCCGACGCAAGCCGCCGCACACGACAACGGAGCAGATCCTGTGAAGACGATCTCGGTACGAGACCTGCAGAAGAACATCAAGGACGTCGTCGATTCCGCGCAAAGTGACCGCGTTGTCGTCACACGCCGTGGAGCGCCCGCGGCGGTCCTGCTCGGCGTCGAGGGCAAGGACTGGGAGACGGTGATTCTGGAAACCAGTCCCGCGTTCTGGGATCTCATCGAGGCGCGCCGCAAGGAACCGACGATCTCGGCGGAGGAACTCGAGCGTCGGGTGGACTAGCCCGGCGCCTCCCGCCCCATCCATGGCGGCAAGAACCCGCAACTCGATGCGCTTGGCTCGAGGACCCGGGCGAGAGCGGGGTAATGGCAGGCGAGGGCTGGATTCTGGGCCTCGACGGCTGACGCGGCGCAGTCGACATGGCCGATCGCACGTGGGACGCAGGGGTTCGGAACGCCGCCTTCGAATGGCTTCAAGGTCAGGTCGACAGCCACGGCGATGTACTGCCGAGGGAACTGCTGGCCGAGGGATTCACGCTGCACGGGCGTCGCGTGCCGCTCGTTGGACCGCAGGGAATCTTCAAGCCGCGGGTGCTGCCGGACGCGCCGCTCTCCATTACGACGGCCCCCAGTGGCCCATATGACGATGCCTTCGGGCCGAACGATCTCCTGCGCTATCGGTACCGCGGTACGGATCCGGATCACTCCGACAATCGGCGTCTTCGTGTCGCGATGCGGGAGCGTTTGCCTCTGATCTACTTCCACGGCGTGGTGCCGGGCAGATACGTGGCGGCGTGGCCGGTGTTCGTCGTCGGCGACGACCGCAACGGACTGACCTTCACGGTTGCCGTCGACGATGCGCGTCATCGCTGGCCGCCGGCCAAGGAATGGACGCCAGCGGTGCGCGACGATCTGGAGAGCGGAAGGCGACAGTACGTGACGGCCGCGGTTCGGCGGCGCATCCACCAGCGGGCGTTTCGAGAGCGGGTTCTCGACGCGTACCGCCGCCAGTGCGCTTTCTGCAGACTCCGGCACGCGGAACTGCTCGACGCTGCGCACATCGTGCCGGATGCGGAAGAGGGGGAGCCGACCGTCGCAAACGGGTTGGCGCTCTGCAAGCTCCACCATGCCGCTTTCGACCGGTACTTCCTCGGTGTTCGACCCGACTACGTCGTGCAGGTTCGCCCGGACCTCCTGAGGGAGACGGACGGACCGACGTTGGTGCACGGCATTCAGGCCCTGCACGGCACTCGCATCACGGTTCCCCGGAATCCGGGATTCCAGCCGGACCGGCACTGTCTGGAGATTCGCTACGAGAACTTCAGGCGCGCGTGAGTGTCGGTGAACTGCCTGGGCGGGGCGTTTGCCGCCCGACCGGCTTCCCGGGAGTTCGCGCCGTTCGACGACGCAGACTCCCGGGCTGCTCCTGGACCGGAACGCCTCGCCGGCACGTGGAGGTCGGGAGCGGTTCGAAGATGAAGATGCACGGCACGGTGAATCGTTGCTCCAGAGGGATACTGCCGGGGAGCGTTCTCGCGCTGATCCTCGTGCTGGGGGGCACGGGCACCGCCAACGCCCAGGACGCGGTCATCGACGGCGCCGTCACCGATGCGACGGGCCTGGTGCTGCCCGGCGTGACGGTGGAGGTGCGCAGCGCGGCGGCCGGCCGGCCGGTCGCGACCGCCGTTACCGACGGCGCCGGCGCGTTCGCAATCGCGGGGCTGCGGCCGGGCACCTACGACGTGCGGTTCATCCTCCCCGGCTTCCACGAGGTCGTGCGCTCGGGGGTCGAGGCGGCGGCCGGGGCCGCCGTCACCCTCGAGGTCGAGCTGGTGGTCGAGCTCGAGGAGCAGGTGGTGGTCGTCGGCAGCCGCGCGCGGCCGCGGTCGGTGACGGCGTCGCCGGTTCCCATCGACGCCATTCCGTTCCGGGACGTCGTCAGCCAGGGGGCGCACTCGCTCGACTACCGGTTGCGCACGCTGGTGCCGTCGTTCAACGTCGCCACGCACCCCATCAGCGGGGCGGCGTCGCTGGTGCGGCCGGCGAGCCTCCGCAACCTCGCCCACGACCACACGCTGGTGCTCGTCAACGGCAAGCGCCGCCACCGCTCGGCCATCCTCGTCTGGTTCGGCGGCGTGACCGACGGCACCCAGGGCCCCGACATCTCGACCATCCCGGCCATCGCGCTTCGTCAGGTCGAGGTGCTGCGCGACGGCGCGTCGGCGCAGTATGGCTCGGACGCCATCGCCGGGGTGATGAACTTCCTGCTCAAGGACGACCGGTCGGGCGGCAGCCTGGAGATCGACACGGGCACGTACCGCGCGGGCGACGGCGACGCCTACAGCGCCGCCGGCAACGTCGGGCTGCCCCTCGGCGACACCGGCTTCGCCAACCTCAGCTTCGAGTACGGCAACACCGGACCTACCGACCGCAGCGTGCAGCGGGCCGACGCGGCGGCCCTCGTCGCGGCGGGCAACACCGCCGTGGCCGACCCCGCGCAGCCGTGGGGGGACCCGACGAGCGAGGACGACGTGAAGCTCTTCGGCAACTTCGGCCATCGGTATGCCAACGACCTCCAGCTCTACGGTCACGCCAACTACGCGGGCAGGACCTCGACGCAGAGCTTCTACTACCGGAACCCCAACACGCGGGCCAACATCTTCAGCCTCGACAAGGGGCAGACGCTGCTCGTCGGCGACGTGCTCGACGCGCGCGACGGCGTGCGCGACGGCTCGGCGGGCTGCCCCACGGTGACGATCACCGACGACCGGCCCGACCCGGCGGCCCTCGCGCAGGTGTTCGCCGACCCCAACTGCTTCACCTTCCAGGAGATCGCGCCGGGCGGGTTCACCCCCTCGTTCAGCGGCGTCATCGCCGACGTGTCGGCCGTCGCCGGCCTGCGCCGCACGGCGGCCAACGGCCTGACCTGGGACGCGAGCGCCGGCTACGGCGCCCACCAGGCCGACTTCTTTCTCTACAACACCGTCAACGCCTCGCTCGGCCCCGACACGCCCCGCGACTTCGACCCCGGCCTCTACCGGCAGGCCGAGGTCGACCTGAACCTCGACGTCTCCTGGGCGGCCACCGACATGGTCCATCTCGCCGCCGGCGCCGAGTGGCGGGACGAACGGTTCACGATACGGGAAGGCGAGCCGCTCTCGTGGCAGGTGGGCCCCTACGCGGCGCAGGGCTTCGTCTCCGGCTCGAACGGCTTCGCGGGGTTCCCCGACTACACGGCCGGCACGTGGGCCCGCGCCAACACCGCCGTCTACGGCGACGTGGAGCTGCGGGAGCCCGACGACGACCGCTGGACGGTCGGCGGCGCCGTCCGGCTCGAGCGCTTCGACGTGTTCGGCTCGACCACCAACGGCAAGCTGTCGGCGCGCTACGCGCTGACCGGCGCCGTCTCGGTGCGCGGCGGCGTCAGCACCGGGTTCCGCGCCCCGACGCCCGGGCAGCAGAACACGTTCAATGTGCAGTCGACCATCGACCCGGAGACCCTGGACCTCGTGGACAGCGCCACCGTGCCGTCGACCTTCCGGGCCGCCCAGCTCCGGGGCGGCCGGCCCCTCGACCCCGAGACTTCGGTGAACGCGACGGCGGGGGTGGTGATCGACACCGGGCCGTTCACCCTGACCGCCGACTACTTCCAGGTCGACGTGGGCAACCGCCTCGCCCTGTCGCAGAACTTCACCCTCGGCGCGGGCGAGCGCGCGCAGCTCCTGTCCGAGGGCATCGCCTCGGCGCGCACCCTGGCCTTCTTCCGCTTCTTCATCAACGACTTCTCGACCCGGACGCGGGGGGTCGACGTCGTCTCCACCTGGGCCCCTCCCGCCCTGGGCGGCGCCACCGTCTTCAGCTTCGCGATGAACCACACCGACACGAGAGTGACGAAGGACTCCGACCTGCTCGGCCCCGGCGACGTGCTCGCCCTCGAACGGGGCGTGCCGGAGACGCGCTGGAACGTGGCCGTCAACCAGCGCGCCGGCCGGGTCGGCCTCCTCGGCCGCCTCCACTACTACGGGTCGTGGGTCGATCACATCGATGCGCGCTCCGCGCGCGGCGCCGAGGCCCCGGTCCTCGGTGGCCGCTTCATCCTCGACTTCGAGGCCAGCGTTCCCCTCACCGCCGCCGCGACCCTCTCCGTGGGCGGCCAGAACGTCTTCGACACCTACTCGGACCGGATGGACCTGTTCGCGGCGCGGTTCGGCCTTCCCTACAGCCAGTTCACGCCCTGGGGCCTGAGCGGCGGCTACTACTACGCGCGCCTCGGGTACCGCTGGGGCGGGTAGCGGACCCGCCGCGAGTCCTCGGCGAATGCAACGGTGTCGGCCCCGGTGACGGCGGATGTCCGGTCACGGTCCGCGGTCGGTGCTTGGGGGGGAGGGCTCCCGGTGCGGGGAATCGTCTGCATTCTTGAGGTCAGTCGAAAATACTCATGAGTGTTTTTGACCATAGTCAAAAATACTGATACCGTCGACACGTGGCCCATCGTACCCGCTACTTGGCCGAGCAGGTCACTCGGGATCTCGCCCGGAAGATGGTGTTCGTGGCGGGTCCGCGTCAAGTCGGCAAGACGACGTTGGCCCGCATGCTGCCCGGCGCCCGGCGGGGCTACCTGAACTGGGACGTCGCCGAGGACCGGGAGCGCATCCTGCGGCGCGAGCTGCCGTCGGCGCAGTTGTGGGTGTTCGACGAGATTCACAAGTACCGGGGCTGGCGCAACTACCTCAAGGGGCTCTACGACGGCCGGGCGCGCGGTCGCCGTCTGCTCGTCACGGGAAGCGCGCGGCTCGATCTCTACCGTTTCGGCGGGGACTCGTTGCAGGGCCGCTACCACCTGCTGCGCCTGCACCCGCTCTCGGTGGCCGAGCTCGGTCTGGAGACGCCTGACGAGCTGCGCGACCTGTTGACGCTCGGCGGGTTCCCCGAGCCCTTCCTCGGGGGCTCGGAGCGGGAGGCCCGGCGCTGGTCGCGGGCGCATCGGACCCTGCTCATCCGCGACGAGGTCGCCAGCCTGGAGCGCGTCCAGGACTTGGGCGGGCTGGAGGACCTCATGCTTCGTCTGCCCGCTCTGGTCGGCTCGCCGCTCTCGATCAACGCCCTGCGCGAAGACCTGCAGGTGAGCCACAAGACGGCGGCAGGGTGGCTGCAGGTCTTCGAGCGGCTCGATGCCGTCTTCCGCCTGCCGCCGTTCGGCGCGCCCCGGATCCGCGCCGTCAAGAAGGAACGGAAGCACTACCACCTCGACTGGTCGGTCGTGCCCTCGGACGCCGCGCGGTTCGAGAACCTGGTTGCCTGTCACCTGCTGAAGTGGGTCCACTACCAGCAGGACGCCGAGGGACGCGACATCGAGCTTCGCTACTTCCGGGACACCGACGGGCGGGAGGTCGATTTCGTGATCGTGGACGGCCGCCGCCCGGTCCGCTGCGTCGAATGCAAGTGGGCCGACTCGCCGGTCGACAAGAGCCTGCGCTACTTCAAGAGACGATTCCCCGATTGCGACGCGTGGCAGGTCTCGGCCGCCGGCACGAAGGACTACGTGAGCCCGGACGACATTCGCGTGGCGCCGGCCATGGCCTTGTTGAAGTCGCTGATCTGACTCCGGGTGGGCGCCGGCTCTGGATCCCGCCGCCGCGCGAGCCCGGCGGCGGGGGAGCCTCCTCCACGCCGCGGCCGTCGCGCCGCCGCACGGTGGGCCGATCATGGCGGTGCGGTCGAATCCGCGCTCGTCCCGGGTGGCTCCTCTCGGTTCATGCCTCCCCTACGGCCGAGAAGAGGGCTACGTCGCGGCCGTCGCGCCGCCGCACGAGCTGCCGGCCCCGGCGGTGCAGCCGAAGCAGTGCGGGCCGGTCGCGATGCGCCGCCGCCCGAGGGCGGCGAGGGCGTGTGCGGGTGACGCGGGCTCCCCGTCGGGCCCCCGCAGGCCGCGCGCGAGGTCCATCACCGTCTGGGGCGCGGACGGGTCCACCGCGAGGTCGAGCATCTGGTTGAAATCGCAGTCGTGGAGGCGGCCGTCCCAGCCGACGCTCAGGGTGTAGCGGCACATCAGGCCGTCCACGGCGGCCGGATTGAACGCCTGAACCAGCCGGTCCATGTAGCCCCGCAGGTTCCCCGACTGCTCGAGCCAGTCGAGGTACCGGCTGATGGGCATGTTGGTTATGGTGAACAGCCGATTGAAGCGGATGCCGTGGCGCCGCTCGAGCTCGCGCTTCCAGTCGCGCTCGAGGGCGGCCTGCCCGGCCGGCAGGAACGCCCCGACGGGGTTGGTCACGAGGTGGAGATCCAGCCCCGAGTCGGCGACGCCGTAGCCCAGCGCGTTGAGCCGGCGCAACGCCTCGATGGACTGCTCGAAGACGCCGTCGCCGCGCTGCCGGTCGGTCATCGCGCCGGCGTACGACGGCAGCGAGGCCACGATTTCCACCCGGTGCTCGGCCAGGAACGCCGCGAGGTCCTCGTAGGCCGGCAGCGTGAGGATGGTCAGGTTGCACCGGTCCATCACGCGCCGGCCGAGCCCCGCCGCCCGCGCGACCATGTCGCGGAACCGCGGGTGCAGCTCGGGCGCCCCGCCGGTGATGTCGACGGTGGGGATGTCCGTCGCCGCGAGCAGCGCGAAGCACGCCTCGACCACCGCGTCCGGCATCACCTCGCGCCGGTCCGGGCCGGCGTCGACGTGACAGTGGCGGCAGACCTGGTTGCAGCGCTTGCCCACGTTGATCTGCAGCGTCGTGGCCGCGGCCGGCCGCAGCGGTTCGTGCCCCGCCGACGCGGCGGCCGCGCGGAAGGTGCGGGCGAGGGGCAGCGCCTCGAGGCGCGCGCGCTGGGCGGCGGGCGAGGCGAGCGGCGAGCGCGTGTTGAGCAGGGTGGGCAGGGACATGGCTACATCGACAGCTTGTCGAGGCGGTTGCGCATCTGCACGCCGTGGACGAGCGCCGCCCCGCCACGGATGGCGGCGGCGACGTGCACCGCCTCGGTCATCTGGTCGGGGGCGGCGCCCTTCTCCAGGGACGCCGTCGTGTACGCGTCGATGCAGTAGGGGCACTGGACCGCGTGGGACACCGCCAGCGCGATCAGCGCCTTCTCGCGCTCGGTCAGCGCGCCCTCGGCGAACACCGCGCCGTACCACGCCGAGAACTTCTCCCAGAGCTCGGGCGCGTCCTTGCCGACGTCGCCGAACTTCGCCAGATCGGGGGGATGGTAGTAGGTGTCCATGGAGGGGTCTCTCGCGGTCTCCGCGCCGGTGCCGGGCGTCCGACAGCGAGGCCCGCCCTGGCGAGCGGCGCCGCTCCGAGGCGGCAGGTTGCGGCGGGAGCCTGTCACCATCGTATCACCCCCGGCCGCCTCCGTGTCCGTCGGGCGGCGGTCCCACCGTGCGTCCTTTCCGGGTCTCCTTGGAACCGCCCGGCTGGTCATGACGTCATCAAAGGTTGACGTTCTACCCGAGTGGCTTCGATGGCAGGCAATCTACTGGAGGTGTCCCATGCCGTGGCCCGCCTGGCTCTTCCGCGTCGTTCCCTACTTCGGCCGCCGCCGGGCCGGCGAGGATCTCGAGCAGGAGATGCGCCTCCACGTGGAGCTCGAGCGCGAGCGGCTGATCGACGCCGGCGTCGCCCCCGAGGCGGCGGCCCGCGCCGCCCGGCGCCGGCTCGGCAACCCGGCCCTCATCCGGGAGGACACGCGGGCGGTCTGGGGGTGGCGCTGGCTCGACGGCCTCGGCCGCGACCTGCGCCACGTGGCGCGGGGGCTGCGCCGCAGCCCGGGATTCACCGCCGTCGTGGTGGCGGTGCTCGGGCTGGGCATCGGGGCGTCGACGGCGGTCTTCTCCCTCGTCCACGGCGTGCTGCTGTCACCGCTGCCCTTCCGCGATCCGGGGCAGCTCGTCACCGTGCAGATCCACATCCGCGAGATGGAGGATCGGTTCCCCGCGTTCCCCGCCAGTCTCCTGGCGCTCGAGGCGTGGTCCGGGTGCCGGGACGTCTGCGCCGGCGTCGCGGCGGCCCGCCCGATCCGGTCGACCCTGACGAATGCCGGCGAGCCCCGGAGCCTGCGGAGCGCGCGGGTGACGGCGAGCTTCTTCGACCTGCTCGGCGTGGCCCCGGCCGTCGGCCGGGGGTTCCGGGCGGCCGACGCCGCCGTCGGCGGGCCCGGCGTCGCGATTCTCACCCACGATCCTCGGGCTCGACGTCGACCCCGGTCTCGTCGCCTACCTCCCGTACTGGGGGCTCGCGCCGTCGTCCGCCACCCTGGTCGCGCGCGGCGGGGCCGACACCGGTACGGTCGTCGCGTCGGTGCGCGAATCCGTGCGCGGGCTCGACCCGCTGCTTCCCGTGAGCAACGTGCGGGTGCTCGACGACGTGCTCGCAGCGAGCGTCTCGGTCCGGCGATTCCTGCTCCAGGTGACGGCCGGCTTCGCGCTCGCGGGGCTCGCGCTGGTCTGCCTCGGCGTCTTCGGCACAGTGTCCCAGCGGGCCGTCCGCCGCCGGCGCGAGTTCGCCATCCGGCTGGCCCTCGGGGCCACGCGGGGGCGCATCGTCGGCCACGTGTGCGCGCAGGGGCTGCGGCCGGTCGCCGCGGGTCTGGCCGCCGGCCTCATCGTGTCGCTCGCCACCACGCGGTTCATCGAGGCCCTGCTGTTCGGGGTCGCCCCCGTCGACCCGGTCGTGCTCGCGGGCGCCTCCCTCGCGGTGCTCGGGCTCGGGGCGTCGGCCTGCCTCGTGCCGGCGGCGCGCGCGCTGCGGGTGGCGCCGGCCCGGACGCTGCACGCGGAGTGAGCCGGCGTCACCGGGCACCCGGGACAAGGTCCCGGTGCCCTCCGGACCGGCGACGCAGGCGTCCTCGCTCGCCTTGGCGCGCGGGTCGCCCTGCCGCCCGGCGCCCTCGTGGACTTCGGGGGCGACGGGCGGTCTCACTCTGGTTTCCGGGAGCCTCCCCGATCAAATCGCCGATCCACGCCGCCGTGGACGCGGCCTC
This sequence comes from Vicinamibacterales bacterium, assembly GCA_965207615.1. Classification (GTDB taxonomy): domain Bacteria; phylum Acidobacteriota; class Vicinamibacteria; order Vicinamibacterales; family UBA8438; genus JAJEEA01. The sequence goes on along the minus strand of CBDBMZ010000003.1, from coordinate 1,665,075 downwards.
TCCTCTTCTTCCCGGGGCGGTTCGACGGTCAGGGACGTCTCGGCGCGGTCACGCACGACGGTGAGGTCGAACGCGGCGTCCGACTCGAGGCGCGCGAGCCGGCGACGGAGCGCCGCGAGATCGTCCACCGCGTTTCCGTCGACGGCGGTGATGACGTCACCGGCGCGCAGGCCGGCCGCAGCGCCCGTCGTGCCGTCGTCGACGTGCTCGACGAGGACGCCGGCGTCGGTCCCGAAGAACGCGGCGAGCTGCCCGCCGACGGACTCCGCGCGAATGCCCAGTCGAACCCCGCCCGGGAACGTGGGGCCGCCGAAGCGGAAGGCCTCGGGCAACCGGCGGAGCACGGTGAGCTCCCGCGATTCCGTGAGCTCCCTGGCTCGTTCCTCCGCTTCTGCGCGCCGATCCTCGACGTCGCCCACCTCCACGCGGATGCGGTCGGCGAAGCCCTGCGGCCAACGGCCAGCCCAGCCGGACCTCTCCGCCGGCGTGACGCTCAGCGTCACCGCAGACCCGTCCCGCAACACCTGCACCGCCGTGGTCCGCCCGGCCGGGGTCTCCTCCACGAGCCGCGCGAGCTGGCGGGCGCTGCGTACCCGCTCGCGGTCGAACTCGACGACGACGTCCCCCGGCTCGATGCCGGCCGCCTCGGCCGGGCCGTCGGCACGCACGTCGGTCACCACCGCGCCCTCGGCGCCTTCGCCGGCTTCCTCGACGTCGCGGACCGAGGCGCCGATCTCGGTACGGGGCGCGCCGAGATCGAGCCGCCTCACCACCGTGCGCTCTACCTCGTCGCGCTCCTCCTGCGTCGTTGCTTCCGCCCCCGCCGCGGTCGGCGCGGCCAGCGCCGCAAGCACCGCGATGCTCCACAGCGTTCGTCTCGTGCGGGTCGTCGTCATGTCGATTGAACCCTCCCTGGATTCACGGGTCGCGACGCGAGCTCGCCGGTCGGTCACGCCCTCCACTTGATTAGGACGGCGCCGCCATTCGGTTGGCCGGAGGCGGACGTGCGGATCCGGCGACCCCGTGTTGCGTTGGGGCGCGTTCGCGGACCGCGTCGTCCCGGCTGACGTCGGCGCCGCGCGCCGGGGCGGCCGCCCGGAGGCGACGGTGCCACGCCGGCATCCGCCGGCTCCGGGGACCGCGAGTTCGGGGAATGCTCGATGTCCGGGGAGACGAGCCGGAGGTGGTGGAGCCACAGGAACGGAGGCCCGGCGGGGGGGCTTGCGGCGCCGCGCCGCAAAGGCGACAGCGGGGAACGCCGGGGCCGGCGGCCGGCCCCGGCGGCAGGGCTTCGAGGCTACTGTGCCTCGGTGATCATGATGGCGTCGAGATCGTCGGTGTCGCTGGGAAGCTCCATGCTTCCGGCTGGCACGTCGTTCTTCTGCAGCATGTAGGCGGAGATGTCCGCGTAGCCCGACGGGCTCAGGCTCGCCGGGGCGCCCTGCGGCATGGTGGTGCGGATGGCGGTGTACATGTCGCCCATCGACAGCTCGCTCCACCGGAAGAAGAAGGCCGAGCCGATCAGCGACGGCGCGATGCCGTCACCCATGAGGTCGTCGAGGTGGCAGGCCGCGCACTCCTGGTCGTAGGTGCGCTGCCCGCGGGCCGCCTGCTCCTCGGTGTACACGCCGTCCCAGATCGTCTGGTCCTGGGCGGCGGTCGTCGTCGTGAGGGCTGCCGCGAGGCAGAGCGTTGCCAGCAGGCACACCGCGGGGACGCGGCGACCGGGGTTGGGGGACGGATTCCGCATTTCTCTCATACCTCGTCTGTCTGGGGGCGGTCAGAGGCGGCATCGCGCCGCCCGGTTGACGCCGGTTGCCGAAGAGTGCACGCGGCAGGCGCCGTCGTACGCACTTCCACGCAGCCTCCGCGCCCGGGGCGGCACGGCAACGCCGGCACGCGGCCGCGAGCGGCGCGAAGAGGCTGAATCAGAACGTGAACTATATCATCCCCCGCGGGTGAATCACGCCCGCGGCCGCCCGGCGGCCGGCGCGGTTCTTCCCGCCGGCCCGGCGGTCGGCGACGTCCTGCCCCCGGCCCGGCCGCCGGCGCCGTTCCGCGGCTCGGCCGCTACTTCCCGTCGATGAGGTTGCCGATGCCGAGCGCGTGGTCCAGCACCGAGCCCTCGCCCTGGCGGCGGCCGCCGGTCTGCGGCGCCGCCTTGTAGATGCGGTCGGCGAGGCGGCTCAGGGGCAGCGACTGCAGCCACACCTCGCCGGGGCCGGTGAGATTGGCGAAGAAGAGCCCTTCGCCCCCGAACAGCGCCGTCTTGATGCCGCCCACTCACTGGATGTCGTAGGACACGGTGGGCTGGAGCGCCACGAGGCAACCGGTGTCGACCCGGAGCGTCTCGTCCGGCTCGAGGTCGACCTGGTGGACGCTGCCCCCCGCGTGCAGGAACGAGAGGCCGTCACCCTCGAGGCGCTGCATGATGAAGCCCTCGCCGCCGAACAGCCCGACCCCGATCTTCTTCTGGAAGGCGATGCCGATGGAGACGCCCTTGGCGGCGCAGAGGAAGGCGTCCTTCTGGCAGATCAGCTCGCCCCCGAGCTGGCTGAGGTCCATGGGCAGGATCTTGCCGGCGTAGGGCGCGGCGAAGGCCACCCGCGCCTTCCCGTGGGCGTTGTTGGTGAATACCGTCATGAATAGGCTCTCGCCGGTCAGGAGCCGCTTGCCGGCCCCTAGCAGCTTGTCCATGAACCCGCCGCGCTGCGGCTCGCTGCCGTCTCCGAACACCGTCTCCATGACGATGCCGCCGTGCATGTACATCATCCCGCCGGCTTCCGCGACCGCGCTCTCGCCGGGGTCGAGCTCGATCTCGACGAACTGCATCTCGACGCCCTCGATGTGGTAATCGATCTCGTGGGCGATGCGGCCCGCCGGCACCGGCAGCACCGCGAGGGTCTCGGCCGGCAGGTGAGTCCGCAGGCGCGGGACGTCGGCGACCGCGGTCCAGTTGGCCATGCCGGCGGTGTAAACCAGGGTCGATGCGTCGGCGTCGCCGTTCCGGATGTCCGTGGCCAGCTTCGCTTCCGACATCGGGCCGACCTGGTTTCCGCCCTCGGCCCGGTACCACTGTTGGTCCGACATCGATTCTCTCCTCTTCACTCACGCGGTAACGGCGCGATCCGGCTCGGCGGGTCGGGGGTCGGCTCGACATCGACTCCCGTCGTCGTCACGCCGTTCGTCGTCACCGCGCCGTTCCCGCCCGGCACCCTCCGGCTCGATGGCGGCGCCACGGGCGCGTGCTATTCTGGCAGACCCTCGCTGGCTCGGCGCCGTTCCCGCCCGGTGCCGACGCGTCGATACCGTCGGACGCGGGCGCAGCCCACCGTCGGGGGCGCTGTGCGTCGATACCGTCGGCGCGTGGATACCGTCAGGGGATACGCGAGAGGCGGCGCCGCGGTTCCCCCCGATTCGCGCGATGGAACGGGAGACAGCGACCCGGGTGAAGGGCGTCGGCGCGGTTCCCGCCGGGGCCGCGCCCGGGACGTGCGAGGTCGCCAGTCGGTTCTATGCCGAGCTGGCGTCGCTCGTCTGTCTCCGGGCCGTCAAGCTGTACCGGCTGAAGGCCGACGTCGCCGCCGCGGTGCCGCGCCTGCCGTGCCTGGACCACGAGGCGGTGCTGCACGAGGGCATCGCGCCTCACGCGGCCGCCTACGTCGAGGACCCGGAGAGCGGCGAGTTGCACGAGCTGGTGCTGACGCCGTCCCGGCGCCGCATCAGGATCGACCCCGCCTCGACTCTGCACGAGCACACCGAGGCGGGGCAGGCGCGGCTCATCGCCGGGCTGCGGACGCGGTTTCCCGAATTCACGGTAGCGGTCGACGGGGTGTCCTGGCTTCGCGGCGACCGCCGGGTGGCGCGGGTGTGCCGAGCCCAGGTCAGCTTGCGCGATGTCCTGATGGGGGCCGACTTCGATCGCATCGCCCGCGGGATCGAGCGGCTGCGGACGGTGGCGACGTCGATGGAGAAGCAGTCGCGGGTGGCGTCGTGGAGCGTGCGCACGGTCACCGGGCCGTTGCTGGCCGCGTTGGGGTTCGTCGTCTACCAGGGCCTGGGCCGACTCGCCCCGGAGCTGGGCGAGCCCGCCGTCGACGCGCTGCTGCCGCTGGCGGTGGGCGTCGTGGGCGCGGTCTTCCTCTACTACGGCCTGCGGGCGGTCCACCTGACGGAGATGGCCAACCGGGTTTGGAAGCGTGCGGCCGAGTACGGCCTCATCGTCGCCGAGCGCCGGCGGCTGGCCGGGGACGGGGCGGTCGCCGACCGCCCCGATCCACGGGCCTCGGGCGCGGGGACCGCCGCGCGGCGTCAGGGTTGATCCGTCAGCGGCAGCAGAAGCTGACTGCCCGGCGGCCGCTGCACGTCGAACGCCTTGAGGGTGTAGTTCACCAGCGTGTAGTGGCCGATCAGGCCTGCGAGGTCCATGATGCCCTGGTTGCCGAGCAGCCTCTGGGCGGCCTCGAAGGTCTCCCGGCTGAGCTTCGGCTCGCGGATCAACTCGCGGGTGGCCTGGACGATCGTGCGCTCCGTCTCGCCGAATCCCGGCAGGCCGTCGCCTTCCGCCACCGGGCGGTCGTGGCGGACGAGGTCGATGATCTCCTCCTCGAGCCCGGCCTGGAGCCCCAGCCCCTCGTGGGCCGACCACTCGTACTGGCTGTCGAGCGCGCGGGCCGCGGTCAGGATGGCCAGCTCCGCCAGCCGCTGGTCCCGCGCCCCGTCCGCGCCGAAGCGCAGGTAGCTGCTGGCCGGGAACAGGTGCTCGGCCATCGGCGGGCTGTACATCCACATCCCGATGGGGCCGCGCAGCCCGGTGGAGTAGCGGCTGTCCGGGTTCACGATGATGTCGAAGACGCGCTGGCCCTCCGCGTCGAGGTCCTCGCGCTGGATCGTGGGCAGCCGCGCCCACGAGTCCTCGTGGATGTCCGGCGGAATGTCGGCCGGGGTGACCTCGCGGGGCGTGAACGCCTCCTGTCCGGCCGCCTCGCCGGCGGCGGCGTGCGTGCCGGTGGTGACGTAGAGTCCGCCCGCCGCGAGCAGGGCGGCGGAGCCGAGGACGACGAGTCTGCGCAACATCTGGGGACCTCCTGTCGAAGGCGCCGCGGCGCCGCGGCGCGGTCTGCCCGGGTGCGGGGGCGCCGAGCCACGGCCGGTCCGGCCGACCGTCGTGCGCCCGCGTGCGTTCCGGATCGTTGGCGTCGTATGTTCTCCCGGTTCGCGGCATGCCGGCAAGCCCGGCCGGGGCAGGGCCGGGCAACCGAGGTCACTCCCGCGCGTCTCGCCGCCGACGGCGCCCCGCGCCGGGACCGAGCCCCCGTCGGGGCGCCGGCCCCGCCGGGTACCCGGACACCCGGCCACGGCCGGTCACGGCCTCCAGCTCGCGAGGCGTTCCCGGCAGGTGCAGAAGCGGCCGAGCCGGCAGAGCGCGACCTCTTCCACCCGAAAGCGGAACGGCGCCGTCGATACCGGGCGCGGCCCGATGCCGATGGTCACGTGCGGATCGTAGCGGGCGTAGCTCGACCGGTCGCGGAATCCCGCGACCCACGCGACGTCGGCGGGTCGCGCCGGCGCCCCGTCCGCCTGGAACGCGGTCGCCTCGCCAGCGACTTCGTGGTCGCGCAGGGCGTCCATCACCTGTTCGTGAAGCCGTTGGAGCGGCGCGGACGGCTCGACCGTCAGCACTTGCGCGGTGCGGCCGGTCCGCGCGCCGGTGACGTGCATCTCGAACGGCTTGAGCCGGGCCACAACCGCGCCGACCTGCTTTTCCACCTCGGCCAGCCGGTCCCGCCGCACGAAGTGCTGGCTCAGGGTGACGTGCGGATGATGCGACGCGTCGAACCGGAACCCCGCGTCCGGCGCGTAATCGAATCCGGCGTTCAGCCGCTCGGCGACGGCCCGCGCGGCGGCCGGGAGCAGAATCGCTACGTCGACGGCGATTGGCATGGCTCGGACGCGCCTCCAGGCCGGGACTTCGCGCGCCTCGGCGCCCGGCGGCCGCTCCGCGCCCCGGTTCTCATGAACGTGGGTCCCCACCGCCGGACGGAGAGCTACAGAATCCTCCGTAACGCGTCGAGGAGCGCGGCGTTCTCCTCGTCGGTGCCGACGGTGATGCGCAGGGTCTCGGCCAGCGCCGGCTCGTCGAAGTAGCGCACGAGCACCCCGGCCGCCTCGAGCCGGCGATGGACGCGGGCGGCGTCGCCGCCCGGCGGCCGCACGAGCAGGAAGTTCGCCTGGCTGGGCCACACCCGGCATCCCAGCTCCCGGAGGCGCCCGGCCAGGCGGTGGCGGCTCTCGACGATGCGGCCGGCGATGCGCCGCGCGTAGTCGCCGTCGCGGATGGCCGCGGCCCCCACCCGGGCGGCCACCGCGCCGACGTTGTAGCTGTCCTTCACCTTCCCGAGCCCCTCGATGACCGCCGGCGGCGCGACGGCGTAGCCGAGGCGAAGGCCGGCCAGCCCGTGGCTCTTCGACAGCGTCCGCAGCACGACGACGTTGGAACGCCGTCGGACGAGGTCGAGGGCGTCGGCCTCGGCGAAGGCCACGTACGCCTCGTCGAGCACCAACAGGCCGTCGAGCGAGTCGGCCAAGTGGGCGAGGGCGGGCACCGGCGCGGCGGTCCCCGACGGGCTGTTGGGGTTGGCCACGAACGTCAGCGCCCCGCCCGCCTCGGCGAGGGCCGCGACCGGCAGGACGAAGTCCTCGTCGAAGGGCACCTCGACCACCGGGGCCTCCTGGATGCCGGCGAGGGTGCGGTACAGCACGTAGGTCGGGGTGGGGTAGACCACGGGGCGGCCCGGTCCGGTGACCGAGCGGACGAGCATCGTGAGCACGTCGTCGCTGCCGTTGCCGGCGAGAATCCACGCCGGGTCGACGTCGAGGGTCTCCGCCGCCGCCTCGCGGAACTCCCGGCTCGCGGGGTCCGGGTAGCGGCGCAGCTCGTCGCCGTCGAGGGCGGCGAGCGCGGCCATCGCGCGCGGGCTCGGCGGATACGGGTTCTCGTTCGTGTTCAGCTTGACGACATGCGCGCCGGCGGCGGGCTGCCGGCCGGGCACGTAGGGCTGGAGCGTGTCGACGGCGGGGCGGAAGAAGGACACGGCGTGGTCAGAGCGGCGTGGTCAGGACGGCGTGGTCAGGGCGGCGCGGTCAGCGCGTCCAATCGAAGGTATGCTCGGCGGTGACGACCAGGGAGCCGCCGAGGGACGTCACGTTCTCGCCGGCGAGGTGCTCCCCGAACTCGCCGTAGCGGAGCCGCACGGGGTCGGGCTGGGGGGCCACCGGGAACTGCACCCGCACGTCGACGCGCCCCGGCGCCCAGTAGGTGGTGTTGAGGCGCGTCCAGTACACCCCGTCCTGCACGACCGCCGTACCGTCGGAAATCAGGTTCTGGGCGGGCCAATCGCCCCTCGGCATCTCGTTGCCCAGGGCGTGGGTGACCTGCCACGTCACCACCGCCCCGTCCGGCAGATCCGTCTCGCCCTCGATGCGCAACTGTCGCCAGCGCGTCTGGTGGCCGACGGCCAGCACCACCGTCTCAGAGCCTTCGCCACCGGCGCCGGGCGCGTCCGCCACGCCCTCGCCGGCCGGGGCCGGCGCGCAACCCGCGCACAAGGCCACGGCCGCGAAGAGGCCCTTCGCCGCCCGCGCCGTCAGGGCCGGGCCGCGTTCTGCGCCGCGGTTCGCAGTCCCTCTGCCGCTGGCCAATGGTCACTCCCGGCTTCGTCGAGCCCGCTCGCGGAAGCGATTCGGATCCCGGCCGCTTCGGGCCGGAATCCGCCCCCGGCCGCCGGCGGGATCCGCGCGGTCCGTGTACTGTATTCTACGTGCACGGCACGGCACGGCGCACCGCATCTGCCGGGCTCGCATCCGGAGATCCATGACCGACTCGCAGGACGACCGCCTCGCACCGCTTCGGGAGCTCGCCGAGACCCTCGACGACCCGCACCAGATCGCGCTCGTTTCCGCCGTCGTGGCCATGGTCGAGCAGGACACCGCGCTCGTCCTCGATCAGACTCACGCCGCTCAGGACATCGCGGCGCGCAACCGGGCGGGGGCATGGATCGGCAATACCGAGCTGGCCGAGATCCTGGACGCCGCGGCCCACCACCTCCGGCGCTACAAGCGGCAGCGCGAGGAGATCGGCGGCATCAAGGCGGCGGTCCAGGCCCGTCTCGGCGAAGCGTCGTGAGCAACGCCGCCTTTCGGTCGTCGACCGGCGGGTGGGTCGACAGGTACGCGCCGATGCCCTTGCCGCCGGCCGGCTCGAGGGTGCGTAGCCGCTCGAACAGCCGTAACGCGCCTTCCGGGTCGAATCCCCCGGCCCGGGTCAGCAGCACCGCCAGGGCGTCCGCCTCGAGCTCCTGCTCGCGCGAGTAGGCGCGCTCCAGCCACTCGAGCCCGATGCGATGCAGCCACGGGGCGATGACCCCGCGGCCCGGCGTCAGGATCGCCGCGGCCGAGTAGGCGGTCTGGCGCAGGACCCGATTGACCGCGTGCCGTCGGATGACGTGGGCCATCTCGTGGGCCACGACGAACCCCAGCTCGTCGCGGTCGCGCCGGCACAGGTCGGCGAGCGAGGCAGTCAGGAAGATGAAGCCACCGGGCAGGGCGTAGGCGGTCGGCTGATCTTCGCGGACGACCCCGACCTCGAAGCGGTGGAGCCGGTTGCGGACCACCCCGCCCAGCGCCTTCACGATCTCGTCGAGCTCTGCCCGCAGGGCGGGGTCGGCCTCGACCCCGCTCTTCTCCCGCACCACCGCCGCCATGTCCGCGCCCACCCCGTGCTCGGCCTCGATCGCCTTGCGGTCGTCGCCGGTCAGCGAGTGCCAGACCCACGTCGCCTTGCGGGCCTTGCGGCCGGCCAGCCGGCCGAGCCGGTAGAAGACGCTGCCGTCCGGCTCGCTCACGGCTCCGGGTCGGGGTGGAGGTCCCGGTACCGCACCCAGGCGTCGGCGAGGGAGGCCGGCTCGCACCGGGCGGCGATAGTCCGCCCGCGGCTCTCCGCCAGCAGGTCGTGGCGCCGAAGCTCGACCTCGCAGCCGCCCACGCCCCTGAAGCAGTCCAGGCCGGCCTGCGGGTCGTCGGGATCCTGCCACTCGGTGCAGTACACCGGGTCCTCGATCGGTTCGCAGCGTTCCGGCGTGGTGTAGCCCGAGTAGTTCGGGAGCGCGCGCACGAAGGCGTTGCAGGCGTCCCGCGAGGGGAACTCGCCCCGCGTGAAGTCGACCTCGCCCCAGGGGAGGAGGTTGATGAACGTCGGCTGCGGTCCGGGGTCCGGTTCCGGGGCCTCGGCCACGGCCGGAGCGGCATCGGCGGCGACGCCGGACCGCGCGGCGTCGGGTGCGCCGCCGCACGAGGCCGCCAGCAGCACCGCCAGACCGCCCAAGGCCGACCGTGCGTGTTTCGAGAGCATGTAGCGGCAGTATACGCCGAGTTCGTGCCGGCTAAGTCGCCCCTCCCCGGCCGCCACGCGGGCATCGGACGTTGACCGACCCCTCGCGGAGGTGGGATAATCCCACTATGGGCACGGTCCGAGCCGACGGGAAGAGACGAGTTGTCGTGCCGGGAGCCAGACCCGGCGACGTCTTCGACGTTCAGCGGCTCGGAGAGGAACGGTACGTGCTGGTGCGCCTCCACCGTCCCGCCCCGTTGCCGAAGGTGAGCCGCGAGCAGTGTCTCGAGGCGATGTCGCGGTCGCCCCTGAGGATGACTCTCTCCTGGGACCAGTTGAAGCAGCTCACACGCGAGCCATGACGCTGCTCGACACCAACGTGTTGATATTCGCCACCGAAAGCGGATCGGCCCATCACGAGTGGGCGCGAAGCACTGTCGCCGGGGCCGTCGCGGCCGAGGGCGCGGCCATCAACGCCGTCTGCCTGGCCGAGATCTGCGTTGGCGTGTCGGATCCCGCGAGTGCCGCCGATCTCGTTCGCGGCTGGGGTGTCGAGGTGCTCGACGTGCCGGCGGCGGCGGCGGAGTCCTGCGCGGTCGCCTACCGTCGATACTGCGGCCGAAGGCGACGGCAATCCGGCCGGCCATCGCCGCGAACGCCGTTGCCCGACTTCTTCATCGGTGCGCACGCGCAGGTGATGGGCTGGGCGCTCGCTACCGCCGACACCGGCAGAATCAGGACCTATTTCCCATCGGTACGCTTGATCGCTCCGTGAACGGGTCGGCCGCGGCGCGTCGACGGGGCCGACGCGGGCAGTCGGCTTGCGGGGCGCCGCTTCACCCGGCGGGAGCAGGAGAGCGCCGCTTCACCCGGCGGGAGTAGAATGGGGCGGAAGAGATTCTGTGCCGAGAACGGCAGGGGGAGCGTCCGAGATGACAGTGAGCAAGCTGGCGGTGTTGGTGGGGTCGGCCGGGCTGGCCTTCAGCGTGGCCTGCGGCCCGGCGCCGGCCGAAGTCGGCGAAGCGGCGGAACCGGCGTCGAGCCCGCTCGGCGTCTCCGAGCTCATCGCCGAGATGCGCGACATGGCGTGGGCCGAGGAGGTCGACGCCGCGCAGGCGCTCATCGAGGCGCAGCGGCCGCATCACGACACGGCGTCGCCGCGCTGGCTGCTCGCGGCGTCGTGGCTCGGCCGCGGCGCCGGCTTCGCCGGGCGGTGGGACGTTGCCGAGCAGTACGCGAGCGAGGCCCGCGACGGCAGCGTCGCCCTGCTCGGCGAGCGCGATCTCGATGCCGACAACGAGTTGCCTCTCGCCCTGGGGGCGGGCATCGAAGTGCTGAGCCGTGTCCACGACGCCCGCGGCGACCGCGCCGGCGGCGTCGAGTTCCTGACCGCCGAGCGCGAGCGGTACCGCGGCACGTCCATCGAGACCCGCATCCAGAAGAACGTGCTGCTGCTGAGCCTCGAGGGCGAGCCGTTCCCGGTGCTCGACGTCGAGCACGACCTGGGCACGCCGCTTCCCGACGCCGACAGCCTGAAGGGGAAGGTCGTCGTGGCGTTCTTCTGGGCCCACTGGTGCCCCGACTGCAAGCGGCAGATTCCCGTCCTCGAGCAACTCCACGACGCCTACGGCGACCAGGGGCTGGTCGTCCTCGGTCCGACCCAGCTCTACGGCTACATCGCCCGCGGAGAGGACGCGACGCCCGAACAGGAGCTCGACTACCTGCGCGGCGCCTACCAGGAGCGGTTCCCCATTCCGTCGTGGATGAGCGCGCCGGTCAGCCAGCGGAACTTCCTGGAGTTCGGGGTCAGCACCACCCCGACCCTCGTCGTCATCGACCGCGAGGGCATCGTGCGGCTCTACAACCCGGGCGACCTCCCGTACGAGGAGCTGGCGCCTCACGTGGAGCGGCTGCTGTAGGAGTCTGCGCGGTAGAACGGCGCGGACTCCTGGCGGGTTGGTTGGGCGCCGAGCGGAGCCGAAGGCGACGATTGGCGGGCGAGGAGTCTGCGCCGTAGACGGCGCGGACTCCTGGCGGGTTGGTTGGGCGCCGAGCGGAGCCGAAGGCGACGATTGGCGGGCGAGGAGTCTGCGCCGTGGGACGGCGCGGACCCCTGGCGGGGTGGTTGGGCGCCAAGCGAAGCCGAGGCGACGATTGGCGGGCCACGGGTGCGTGGCGAGACCTGGTGTTGCACCGAGACGAGGGTAGGCAAATGAAGAAGCGTCTTGTCGGCGTGATTGTGCTCGTGCTGGCCGGGACCCCCCTGGCCGCCCAGGAGTTCCCCCCGGGCTTCGTCGACCCCGCGCCCCTGCTCGCCGCCGCCGCGGAGGAGATCGGCGAGGCCGACCTGCGCTGCCTCTCGTACTCCGGCAGCGGCGGCTACGCCGGCGCGGTGGGCCAGACGTTCGAGAACGCGGTCAACATCGACTGGCCGCGCATCGGCTCGCTCGACAACTACACGCGCACCATCAACTGGGAGGCGGGCACGAGCGTCGAGACGTTCGACCGGGAGCCGGGCCTCGCCCCCGCGTCCTGGAAGTACGGACTCGGCTGGCGCAGCGGCACGCCCACCCAGGCCCACACGCGCCAGACGCACGTCACCAACGGCGAGTTTTCGTGGCACATGGACGGCGACGGGCCGCCGGTGGCGGTGCATCCCGAGATCGCCGAGGTCTACCAGCTCGACATGTGGCTGAACCCCCACGGGTTCCTCAAGGCCGCCCGCATGCCCGGCGCCAACCCGGTGGCGTTCTGGCGCTGGGAGCAGATCGAGAAGGGCCGCGACGGCAACGTCGTGGCGCCGGTCAAGATGCACGTGGTCGCGATAGAGATGTTCGGGAAGTACCGCGTGGACGCCACCATCAACCCCCAGAACCTGATCCAGCGGCTCAAGACGACGGTGAACATCCCCGCCCTCGGCGACTTCAACGTCGAGCACGAGTCCACGAACTTCGTCTCGTTCGGCAACGTCAAGTGGCCGACCAACTGGCACTCGCACCAGGGGTGGGACGACAACTGGCAGTTCTACCGCCAGAGCACCGGGCACAACTCCTACGGCGGGCCGTTCCCGGACATCCGGCCCAACGACTGCGGCGACCCGGTGCCGGTGCCCGAGGCGGTGGCCGAGGCGGACTGGACCACCGAGGTCACCGTCGACGAGATCGCCGACGGGGTCTACCGGCTCGGCGGCAATCCCGCCGCCAGCTACATGATCGAGTTCAGCGACTTCGTGGCCGTCTTCGAGGCCCCCGGCGACGAGGAGTGGAGCCTGAAGGTCATCGACCGGATCACGCAGCTCGCCCCGGACAAGCCGATCCGCTGGGTGATCGCGTCGCACCCGCACTTCGACCACATCGGGGGGCTGCGCACCTACCTGCACGTCGGGTCGACCATCGTCACCCACATGATCAACCTCGACTTCCTGAACCACGACGTGCTGACCTACGAGCCGCGGACCATCAAGCCCGACATCGTCTCGAAGTGGCCGCCGACGGAGCTGGCCGAGGGCTACAACTACGAGGCCGTCCAGGAGAACTACGTCATCACCGACAACTCGCGGATACTGCGCGTCTACTACGTGCAGCCGCTCCGGCACGTCGCGGGGATGCTGATGGCGTACCTGCCGGCCGAGCGCATCGCGTTCCAGTCGGCCCTGTTCGACACCCACGAGCCGCCGAGGCCGACGCAGCTGCCGTCGATGCGCGCGCTGCACACGCAGGTGGAGCGCATGAACCTCGACGTGGAGACCCTGGCCCCGGTGCACGGCGAGCCGGTGCCCTGGAGCGTGTTCCTCGATGCGCTCGAGCAGTTGGAACAGTAGGACTCGCGGCAGGAGCGCATACGACCGGCGATGCCTCCCGCGTTGAACGCGTTGTTCTTCGGACGGCTTCCGGTCGGCCTTCGTCCGTGCCCGGCAGGCCGCACGCCGGGCCCTGAAGTCGCCTGGCCGCTTTCGCGGCGGCCCGCGGCTTCACCGCCGGTCGGCGGACGCGGACGGGGCCGTGCGCCTGCCGCGCTTTCCCGGCCCGGGGTGGCGGGCGCGGTCCTCGTCCTGGTTGCCCTGGTTTCGGCCATCACCGCTCCGGCCGGGGCCCAGATCTCTCCCGGTGTCGGGTCGTGGACGGTGTCGGCCGGCGACGTGCGGGTCCGCTGCCGCATGACGGTGGGCGGCTCGTTCGATGCGGTCACGTCGTCGCTGTCCGGCGTCCTCCGGTCTTCGGCGAACGACGGCGCCGCCTTCTCGGGCGAGTTGCGGGTGGATCTCGCGACCCTCGACACCGGCATCTCGCTGCGCAACGGACACCTCCGGGGCGACTACCTGGAGGTCGAGCGCGGCCCGGACTTTCGCGAGGCCGTCCTCTCGGGCATCGTGCTCGACGATCCGCCGCCGGGCGGGGGCGGTCGGCGCGAGACCCGGTTCTCCGGCTCCCTGGCCTTGCACGGCGTTCGGCGGGCGATCGAGGGCGAGGCCGAGCTGCGCCGGCGCGACGGGCGCATTCAGGTCGAGGCGGTGTTCCGGTTGAGCCTCGAGGCGTTCGGCATTCCGCCCCCCCGCTACCTCGGCATCGGCGTGCGGGACGACGTCGAGATCACGGTGCGGTTCGAGGCGGCGGGCGTCGATACACCGCCGGACGGCCGCTCATGACCCGCAACGCACGGCCCGGCGCGATCATGCGGCTGGGTCTCTGGACGGCACTGCTCCTGGGGGGATGCGGAGCCGGCCCCGCTTCCGCCGAGCCCACGTTCCTCTCCAAGCAGTACCCGCGGTGCACCGCCTGCCACTACTCGGCCTCGGGCGGCGGACTCCTGACGCCATACGGTCGGTCGTTGTCGCGGGAGGAGATCTCGACGTTCGGCCGGCAGGGGGCGGGCGGGGCCCCGTCGGGGGCGAGGGCCGAGGAGGGTTTCCTCTTCGGCGCCATCCCGAGCGAGAGCCCGCTACAGCTCGGTCTCGACGTCAGGCCGTCTCGCATCGCCGTCGACGTGGGTGGCCGCGCGTTGCCGGACCGCAGCTTCCTCATGAACCTCGATCTTCAGGCCGCGTGGCGGCGGGGCCGGTGGACGGCGTACGGCACCCTCGGTCGCGAGCCCGCGCGCGGCGGCCCCCGACTGATCTCCTACGAGCACTGGGTGGCCTATCAGGCCACCGACGGGGTCAGCGTGCGCGGCGGGCGTTTTCTCCCCGCGTACGGCGTCCGCTTCGCCGACCACGAGTCGTTCACTCGCAAGGGCCTCGACCTCGCGCAGGACGGCCAGGTCTACGGGGTCGAGGTGGGCGTATCGACGGATCGGACGCTCCTGCAGGTTTCGGTCGGCCCCGGCCGCGCCGAGTCTCTCGTCGACGACGACGGCCGGCAGGCGTTGACGTCGGCGGGCCGGTTCCAGGTCGACCTCGGCCCGCGGATGGTCCTCGCGGCCTCGGTGCTGCACCGCGGGGCATCGGAGGTCGCCGCCCGGAGCGTGAACACGGGGTTGTCCTTCGGGTACGCGCCGGTCTCGTGGCTGACGACCTGGACCCACGCGGACGTGGGGTTCCAGCGGCGGACCGCGAGCGGCCGCGCCTACATCCTCGCCAACCAGACGTCGGTCGAGGCGGTCCGCGGTTTGTGGCTGCGCGTCTCCCCGCAGTGGCACCGGACCGACACCGACCCCCGCGGAGAGGTCCGCCGCCTCGTGTACGGCGTGGACTTCTACCCGCGGACCCACTGGCACGTCAACCTGTCCTACTACCGGGACCGCCTGCCGTTCACCGACCTGCGGACGCAGACCGTGCTGGCGCAGTTGCACCTCTATCTGTAAGGCCCCGGGTCTTCGCCACAGGCTCCTGGGCCGCCGAATTCTCTCCCGCGGCGCCGGCCGCGACTGCGCGGCGCGCCGGACCGCGGGCGCAGTCGGAGCCGGCGCCGGTGAACCGTCGGCGATCGCGACCGCCACCGAGTTGGGTCAGCTACTCGGCGAGGCCGGCCTCGCGCATCGATGCCGGGCCTCCCTGGACCCGCCTCCCGCCGTCGGCTACGCTATCGCCATGAGGAGAATCTCCCGTTCCGCACTGCTTCTGCTTCTCGCCGTCGGCGTCGCGGCGTGCGGGAGCGATTCGCCGACTGCGCCGACTGCGCCGACCACGACCCCGACACCGGGCGCGCTGACCGCCACCCTGTCGAGCATCCAGAGTGTGGTGTTCAACGACTCGTGCATCGGCCATCACGGCGACCACGCGACCGACGCCGACCTCGATCTCCGGGACGGCCAGTCGTTCTCGAACCTCGTGAACCGGCAGAGCATCCAGGTGGCCCTGGATCTCGTCGAGCCCAACGACGCCGAGAACAGCTACCTGATCCACAAGCTCGATGGCCGCGCGGGCATCGTGGGGGACCGGATGCCGGTAGGCGGTCCATTCCTCTCGGCCGCGGACATCGACCTCATCAAGCAGTGGATCAACGCCGGCGCCGCGAACAACTGAGTGGGTTTCGCGATTCTCGCCTCAACGCTAGTCGTTGACCGAGTGGCGTCACCCGCCCGCCAGAGCCAGGTAAGCGGCATGGCTTCCAAGTCTCCCGACCCGTCTTGCGGTGTTCCCGACGGTGTCGACGACCGGCTCCCGCACTCCGGCGGCCTACGGCTCGCCGGCGAGTGCGGCCTGGACCTGCGCTACGCTGTCCGCGGCCTGTCCCGGCAACCCGGCTTCGTGCTCGCGGCGACCCTCACCCTGGCCCTCGGCTTCGGGCTCGCCGTCGGGCTCTTCGCGGTGGTCGACGCCGTCCTCCTGCAGCCCTTGCCGTTCGCGGACCAGGACGAGCTCGTCGTCCTGTGGGAGAAGGACGACAGCACCGACAACCCCCACATCGAGGTCTCGCTGCCGAACTTCGAGGACTGGCGCGCGCAGGCCGGGTCGTTCACGGACATGGCCGCGATGGGCTCGACGACGTGGGGCGAGGTGGAGGTCCAGGAGGACCCGCCGATCCGGCTGACCATCAGCGCGGTCTCGGCGTCGTTCTTCGACACCCTGGGCGCGCAGGCGCTGCTCGGCCGGACGTTCCTGCCGGCAGAGGACGGCGCCGAGGCCGAGCGCGTGATGGTGCTCGGCCACGCCGCCTGGAGGCAGTACTTCGGCGGCGACCCCGACGTGGTCGGGTCGACGGTGCCGGTCGGCGCACGGCGCGAGCCGTTCACGGTGGTCGGCGTCATGCCGCCCGCGTTCGACTTCCCGCCCGGCGCCGAGGTGTGGACCCCGGTCGGCCGCGAGCTCGCCGGCATCTTCCGCGAGAACGGGATGGACGCCGGCGCGCAGCGCGGCCTCGGGGTTCTCTACGCGATCGGACGCCTGGCCCCGGGCCGCACCGTGGACGAGGCACGGGCGGAGATGGACGTCATCGTGCCGGGGCTGTGGGAAGCGCACTTCTCGCGGCTGGGCACGCGGCGCGCGGTCGTGACGCCCCTGACGGACTACGTCTTCGGCAACGCCGAGGCCGCGCTGCTCGTTCTCCTGGGCGGCGTGGCGCTCCTGCTGCTGATCGCCGGCGCCAACGTGACCGGCCTGATGATCGTGCGGGCGCAGTCGCGCCGGCGCGACACGGCGGTGCGGTGCGCGCTCGGCATCGGCCGGGGGCGCCTGTTCCGTGCCCACCTGCTGGAGACCCTGCTCGTCACGGGAGCCGCGTCGGCGGGCGGCATCGTCCTCGCGTGGGCGGCGCTCCCGGTCTTCGTCGCCCTCGGCCCCGCCGACATGCCCCGGCTGCAGCAGGCTGCGGTGGCCGGAACCTCGGTCGCCCTCGCCGCGCTGCTCGCCGTCGGGCTCGCGCTCGCGATGACCGCGGCGGCGTCTCCGCGCCCCGGCCGGATGCCCCTCGTCGCTTGGCTGCGCGACGGCGCGCATGGCGTGACCCCGGGGCGCGCGGGAGCCGGCGCGCGCAACGTGCTCGTCGTCTCGCAGGTCGCGATGGCCCTCGTCCTCACGGTAGGCGCCGGCCTCCTCGCGTCCAGCTACGTCAACCTGGCGCGCGTCGATCTCGGCTACCGGCCCGCCGGCGTGCTCGTGCTCACCCTCGCCCCCAGGGACGGCGCGTACGAGGAGGTCGCGCCGCGGCGGACCGCCTACCGGGAGATTCTCGCCCGCGTCCGCGCTCTGCGCGGGGTCGAGGCCGCCGGCGCGACGATGCTGCTGCCCTTCGAGCACGGAGTCGTCGGCGTGGACGGCGGCGTGGTGCTCGAGGGCGAGCCGCTCGACGGACCCGACCGGCCGGAACGGCCCCCGGTCACCCTGCAGTCCGTGTCGCCCGGCTATTTCGAGGCGATGGGGCTCGATCTCGTCGCGGGCCGCACGTTCACCGACCGCGACACCGCGGACGCGCCCGCCGCGGTCGTGGTCGGCGAATCGCTCGCGCGCCATCTGTGGCCGGCCGGCGGCGCCGTGGGCCGGCGCCTGATCGCGATCGGGGCCCGGGCCGGCTCCGACGGCGCGCCGGCGTGGCAGACCGTGGTCGGCGTCGTCGAGGATGCCCGGTACCGGGAGATCGCGCGCGGGCGGTTCGGCCTCTACGTGCCATTCACGCAGGTGTCGATGGGCCTGAACCACCTGGTGGTTCGGGCGCAGGACGACCCCGCCCCGCTCGCCGCCGCGCTTCGTGCCGAGATGCCTCGGGCCGACCCCAACTTCGTCGTCCGGTCCATCACGCCGCTCCGCGGTCTCGTCGACGACGCCATGCGCCCGTGGCGCTTCAACATGACCCTGGCCACGCTGCTCGCGGGCTTGGCCCTTGGCCTCGCCGCCGTCGGCCTCTTCGGCACCGTCGCCTACGGCGTCGCCCGGAGGACCCGCGAGATCGGCGTGCGCCGCGCCCTCGGCGCGCAGGTGGCCGACGTGCTGCGGCTGGCGTGGGGGCAGGCCCTCGTGCTCACCCTGCTCGGCGCCGCCGTCGGCCTCGGCGCGGCCCTCGCCGCCGCGGAGCTGCTTCGCCCGCTCCTCTTCGGCGTGGCCCCGCGAGAGGCCGGCGCGCTGGCCGTGCTCACCACCCTGCTCGTCGCGGTGTGCGGCGCGGCGAGCCTGTTGGCGGCGTGGCGCGCGACGAGAATCGACCCCCTGGCGGCGCTGCGGGAGTCCGAGTGAGCCGCGCGGGAGCGGCTCGTGATTCCTGCCCGGCGGAAACCCGCCAACATCGTTCGACGCTTCCGAGTCCACCCCCGCGAGCGGTATCAGGCGGCAGAACGCTTGACTCCCACGGCCCTATATGGACTATACATACACATGAAGAGCGCCGAGCTCATCACGCGTCTCCGGCGCGACGGCTGGCGGCTCCACAGCACGAAGGGCAGCCACCACCATTACGTGCATGACTCGAAGCCGGGCCGTGTGACCGTGGTGCATCCCCGCGAGGCCGTCCGCGCCGGCACGCTGAGGCGGATCTTCCAGCAGGCCGGCTGGGATTGGAGGGACCGATGAGGTATCTCGTGGAACTCGACGGCAGCGAGCCGGGGGTCGGCTACGACGTGACCGTGCCGGACCTGCCCGGCTGCACGTCGGCGGGCGACGACCTCGACGAAGCGCTCCGCAACGCCAAGGAGGCGATCTCGTTGCATCTCGAGGCGATGATCGCCGATGGCGAGCCCGTGCCGGCTCCCAGTACCGAGCCCGCACCGCCGAGCGCGCCCGGCGCCCTGATCGGCTTCGTGGAGGTGGACCTGCACACGCCCGGCACCTCGAACAGAGCGACCCGCCTGAGCGTCACGATCCCGGAGCATGCCCTCGCGCTGATCGACTTTGCCGCGAAGCGCGCCGGTACGTCGCGATCGGAGTTCTTGACCCGCTCCGCGCTGACCTGCATCGAGCAGGACGCGCGCCGCAACGCATGACCGCTCATGGCCCGGAAAGCCACCGCCCCGGTGCGGTCCAGCGCGATCTGGACCTGGACGCTGACGCCGCCATGTACACCCCCGAACTGCTTCGCGTGCTCTACGCCCACATGGAGTGGGCCGACGCCAGGGTCTGGTCCGAGGTTCTGAGGACGGCGGACGCCCGCGACGATCCGTGGCTCCGCGACAAGCTCTTCCACATGCACGATACGCAGCAGGCGTTCCTGAGCCTGTGGACCGGGCAGCCTCGATCGGCGGCGAAGGACCTGGACCCTCTCGCCGCCGTCTACGAGTGGGCGCGCCCGTACTACGCGACGGCACGCGGTTTCCTGGAATCGGTGGGCCCGCAAGCCTTGGCCGAGCCCGTGTCGGACGCCTTCGGCGAGCGCATGAAGCAGCGTTTCGGCCCCCCGCGCGGCGACGTCACCCTGGGCGTCACCGCGCTTCAGGTCGTGACGCACACGACGCACCATCGGGGGCAGGTCATGACGCGATTACGCGAACTCGGCGGAACTCCGCCCCTGGTGGACTACGTGATCTGGGTGTGGTCGGGAAGCCCCGCCGCCGAATGGGACGGGCCGGCGGGGCGGTCCTCGTGAGGACGGCGATGAAGGAGAAGATCAGCGTAGACGAGAGCTGCAAGCGTCTCGACCAGGCGTGGCGTCCCCGCGTCATCGCCGCCCTCAACGGCCAGGAGGTGAAGCTCATCAGGGTGAAGGGTGTCTTTCCCTGGCACCGTCATGATGACGCCGACGAGTTCTTCCTGGTGTGGAAGGGACGGTTCTCGGTGGAGTACCGCGACCGGCGGGTAGACATGAAGCAAGGAGATTGCGTGCTGGTTCCCCGCGGCGTCGAGCACCGCACCGCTGCCGCAGAGGACGCGTACGTGCTGTGCTTCGAGCCGGCCGGCACCGTGAATACCGGGAATCTCCCGGCGAACGAGTTCACCGCGCCTTGCAGTGTTCCGATCTTCGATGGTGACGAGGTTGCCGACTGACTCTCCGCCCCTGTTCGATCTCGTCCGGTCTCGCGACGTGCGCCGTGACAGCCGATGTTCAACTGCCGGGGTCTGGCACAGGCGCCGCCGGCGGCGTCATGTTCACGGGCGCTTCGGCTGCGGCTGCGACGGGCCAAGACCGGCTAACGCTCTGCTCTTCCGAGGCGGCTTGCCCAGACTCTTGTCGGGGCGCCGCGTTTCTCGCCGGCCATCGCGATTCGCTCCCTTACGCTCTCGGCATCGCCGGTCAAGGCTTCGATGTGGTCGTACAGACCGCGGCTGATCAGCTCTTCGCCGCGAACGTCGAACGTGGCTTCGTAGCCGTCCAGCGTTGCGACCTCCGCGTACGCCCGGTCGGCTCCGGCGTAGATCACGGCTCGCTCGTATATCGCCCCGCGGAGCGCCTCGCCGCCCTGGACGCCGAGCGTGGAAGGGTCGCGCCGGAAGCGCTCGGGCACGCGCGACAGTTGCTCCCAGGCATGGGTCCCCAGCGTTTCGTTGGCTTGATCCCACCAGTACGCGATCTCGTGGATCCTGGTCGTCGCCAGGCAGTTCACGGCGGCGGCCAGCCCGCCGCGGTCGGTCGTCCTCGCGGTGATGAAGTCGAAGACGTCGCGGACGGGGCTGCGCGTCCCCCGCTCGAGCTTGCCGCGCAGGATCTGGGTCGTGCTCAGCACCTGAACTGTCCTGCCGTGCACCGCGGTGGCGGCCGATCCCTTGGCAGGTTTCGGCTCCAGGGTGGCGATGTCTATCCATCCCGCCTCGAACTTCACTCTGTAGTTGGGCGGCTCGTGTTCCGGGCTGCCGCCCAGGGCCCTGAGCGCGGCGTCGAGGGCCGGGTTGTTCTCCGCCGCCAGCCGCGTGGTCCCGGCCTCGGGACTCAGCGTCAGGTCGATGTCGTAGCTGGTCCTGTGCTGCCAGCGCGCGGCGAGCACCGAGCCCCCGCCGAGGCGTATCTCGTGCGGTCCCCTCGACAGGGCGTTGACGTGCTCCTCGATGGTGTCGTACGCGAGGAGCCACAGCCGGCGCGCCGGTTCGGGTAACGTCATCCGTGTCGCGGCTCGTCCGGTTCGGGATACGGCGTGGCGATGTAGTTCAATTGCTGAATGGACGCCGGGTAGGTGAGACCGGCCCTCGCGGCCGCCCGGGCGAGCTGGCGGAACGTGTAGGCGTGCTGCGCCCACGCCGCCATGATCTCGTGGGTGGTGGCTTCGCTGACCCACATCAGCACGAGGGCCTTCTGGCGTTCGCTCGGCTCCTCCGCACGCACCGCGTCGTAGAACTCCGCCGGCGTCGGGGGCTTCGCCCACCCGGCGCAACTCGAGCCGATTCGCGCCGCGACGGCCCGCGCCCTTCGACCCGTTTCGGCCGGGTCGATTCCCGGGCACAGCCTCTCGAGCGCCTCGGGGGGCGCCGGGTCTGCGCTGAAGGCTTCTGGGGGGCGCAGTGGGTACTGCCGCGGTATCGCCTCCGCGCTCCGGCGACGCTCCAACTCCTTCTCGACGCGTCGATCCGGACCGATGGTTTCCCTGGTGTCTCGGTTCACGGGTGCCTCGTCGACGAGCGGTGTCGGTCCAGCCTCTCGGACACATCGACCGGGGCGCCGGGGTCGGCATCCGACGTTCGACGGCCCTGGCCCTGCATTGTGGCACGTCCGGCGGTTTCGAGGCGCTTCCGGCCCGAGATCCGGTACGATTCACGGATGGTGCGTCGTGACGACGCGGACGGGCAACTGAGCTTCGACGCCCCGTGTTTCCGGACAAGATGCTCGGCGTCGAACCTTCGTTCGGTGGACTGAGCAGCGCAGGAGAAAGCAAGTATATCGTGCGACCCGGGTTGCCGCCCTCTATGACATACACGCGAACCTGCCGGCTCTCGAGGCGGTGCTCGGGGAAGTCCGTGCCTCGGAGGTCGATCACGTGCTGGTCGGGGGCGACGTCGTTCCCGGCCCGATGCCTCGCGAGACCCTCGATCTGCTTCTCGGGCTCGACATGCCGATGCACTTCATCTGCGGCAACGGAGAGTTGGCTGTGCTGGCGCAGGCGGAGGCGGGCGACCCCGACGCAGTGAAGTACTGGGGCACCGCCTCCGGCGAGCCGCTGCCGGCGGCGCAACGGGAGGTGTTGCGCTGGACCGCGAGCGAGCTTCCCGCGGGGCACCTTGCGCTGCTCGAGGGATGGCCCAATACGCATGAGCTCGACGTCGACGGGGTAGGACGGGTTCTGTTCTGCCACGGGACGCCACGAAGCGAGTGCGAGTGTTTCACTCGCTTGACGCCCCCGGATGGTCTGCTGGAGGCATTCGAAGGAGTGACCGCCCGGCTCGTCGTCTGTGGCCACACTCACATGCAGTTCGATCGCCCGCTCGGCCGCGTTCGCGTCGTCAATGCAGGAAGCGTGGGAATGCCGTTCGGGCGGACCGGGGCGGACTGGCTCCTGCTCGGGCCGGGGGTCGAGTTCCGCCACACGGTGTTCGACCTCGATGCGGCTGCGGCGCGGGTGCGGAGAACCGGCTATCCGCAAGCCGATGACTACGCGAGGCAGCATGTTCTGTCGTCACCATCGGAATCGGCGATGCTCGAGGCCTTCACGCGCGCGTCGTTTCCGTGAGACCGAGCATTCGCGGCGGGCGGCTGGCCACGAGTTGTGAAGTGGTGATTCGGCGATGGTGACGGCAGCGAGGCCTGCGGATTGGCCGTCTCAGCTGCCGGGCCGCTCGGTAGGCGGCTGTTCTCCAGGCCCCGGGAGCGGCGCCTTGCGTCCGCCTGCGAGCTCGCCGGCCAGCAGCTCCTCGAGATTCGGGTAGGCGTAGATCACGGGTGCGTGGTTCCGCATCAGTCCGCCGGTATCGGAAGTCGGCCCGTAGTTGCTGTGCAGGTCGCGGTCGAGCATCCGAAGCATCGCCATCTGCTGACCGCGGTGATGAGACGTGTGCGCGATGCGTCGGACAACGACCCAAGCCCGCGACCGGGCCGTATCGAAGAAGCGGGTCTCTCCCTCCCACCAGGATTCGGGCTGCGATCTCAGCGCATCCAGCCGCTCGGCGGAGCTCGTGGCGTATCGGTGGATGAAATCGAGTCTGCTCTCAATCTCCGGAAGCGCAGACACGCTGGTCCCGATACCGAGCATCGTGCGAAACCACAGGTCCTCGCTGACGCACTGGTGCACCATCTGTTCATGCACGCTGCGACCACGCCTGTCCCTGGCATGCGGACGGACCGGGAGGTCCTCATCGCGAAACATGCTCCAGACACCGAGCACCTTGAGGCGCTCCGTTTCGTAGGTCTCGACCAGGAACTCATATCGCATGGATCAATCGCCCTCCGTGCCACCCGGCCTTCCAGCCAGGAGCTGCGCGGCGGCGGCGGTCGTTCCGTGGCGGCATTGTGCCACGGTCGGCAACTTCAGGCCCCTCCTGCGGAACGGTGGCCCAGCAGGCGTTCCCGAGTCGGTGGATCGGGGCAGCCTCCGTCGGCTCCGAAGGACGTCGACCCTCTCGCCGCCGTCTGCGTTCAACCTATCGCATGCGTGCCAGGTCCGCACCTACTCGCCGCCGGGGTCCGGGATCGTCATCGTGCGGTGCATCTTCCACGAGCCGTCGGATTGGCGCTGCAGGATTCGCATCAGCTTGCCGCCGCCGGAGAACACCTCCCCGGACGCGCGCGCCCGGGAGCTCGAACGGACGGTGCCCCACTGGAACGCGTAGTCTCCCGCGACGATCGTCTCCTCGAAGTCCAGCACGTGCTCCAGCGGCTCGAGCTGGCTGGCCATTTCCCGGGCGGGCTCCATCAGCGCGGCGTTGGCATCGCGGCCCCGCACGATGGAGCCCTGCGTGATCACCACGAAGTCGTCCGTCCACTGCGAGATGAGCGCATCGACGTCGCTCGACAGCACGGCGTCGACGTCGTGCTGGTTGAGGGCCTCGATGGCGCGGAGATCTTCCGCGAGATCGGGTGAACCGGAAGTGCAGGCCGCGGCCGCGGCCAGGGCCAGGAGCAGGCAACCGGCCGGCTTGCTCCACACGGTTTCGACTGGAGTTCGCATCCTCTTGCTCCTCGACCTCCACCACGCGCCGACGTCGCGCCGAACGCGTCGATTCCCGGGACGCCCACGAGAATCCGCGAGTCGCGCGCCGCGGGCGCCGACATCGTGCCGTCACGCGCCGATTCCAGGGGCCGTCACTCGCCCGGCGCTACTCGCAGCGGAGCGCCGTCAGCGGGTCGACCCCCGCCGCTCGGCGGGCGGGGACCAGGCTCGCGACGAGCACGACGCCGGCCAGCAGCGCGGCCACGACCAGCAACGTGGCCGCGTCGAACGGCTCGATTCCGACGAGGAACGCCTCCAGGGTGCGGCCGAGGGCGCCGGCGCCGGCCAGGCCGGCGAGCAGGCCCAGCCCGAGCGGAGACGCGGCTCGGTGACAGACCGACCGGACGACCTGCGCCGCCGTCGCGCCGAGCGCGATGCGTATCCCGATCTCGTTGGACCGCTGCGCCACCGAGCACGCCACGACGGCGTACACGCCGACCGCTGCGAGCAGCAGCCCCACGACCGCGAAGATGCCGAGCAGGGCCCCGAGCGAGCGCTGGGTCCATCGCGAGCCCGCCATGGCCTCCTCGAGCGGCCCCACCGCGAAGAGCGGGAGGTCGGGGCTGAGCCGGCGCATTTCCTCGCGAATCGCGGCCACGACGCCCGATCCCGGCGAGCTGCGCACGATGAGCCGGGCGAAGAACCCGCTGTCGCCGCGAAAGGGGTAATAGACGACGGGATCCGGGGGGCCCCCGGTCCATGCCATCTGGCGCACCGTCGGCGACACGCCGACGATCGTCAGCCACGGCAGCTCTTCCGCGATCACGTTCGGGTTCGCCAGCCGGATCCGCCGGCCGATGGGATCGTCGTCGGGGAAGAACATCGTCGCGAAGCGCTCGTTGACGACGGCGTTCTCGTGACCCGCGGTCCCGTCGAGCCGCGTGAACGCGCGCCCGCGAAGGACCGGAAGCCCGAGGGTCCGGAAATAGTCCGACCCGACGGTCACGTACGTCACGCGCGGCGGTTCGACACCGATCTCGGCCGGACGCCCGTCGATGGAGAGCGATCGGGCGTACCCGAAGCCGAGCGGATTCACGCTTGCCATGGTGAACGCGTCGACGGCGCCCACGGTTCCGAGTCGGGCCTCGACCTCCTCGTAGAACGCCCAGCGCTCCCCGGGGGTCGGGTACTTCGCCGACGACAGCCTGACGCCCATGGTGGTGAGTCCCTCGGCATCGACCGCGAGGCTCTCCTCGTGGAGCGCGAGAAAGCTCCGCACCATCAACCCGGTTCCCGCCAGCAGCACCAGCGTCAGCGCGACCTCCGTGGTCAGCAGCCCCGTCGCCCACCGGCGGGCGCGGAGGCCGGCGGCGCCGTTGCCGGTCCGGCCGCCGTCCTTCAGGCGGTCGATCACGTTCGTCTTGGACGCGTGCAGGGCCGGCGCGACGCCGCACGCGAGCCCGGCCGCGAGGCAGGTGGTGGCGACGAGCGCCAGCACGCGCCCGTCCATCGAATACTCGATCCAGTAGGCCCCCGGACCGCCCAGTTGCGTCGTCACCAGCCGGATGGCGAGGCCGGTCAGGGCGACCCCGGCGAGTCCCGCCATCCCCGCGAGGAGCGCGCTCTCCACCAGCAACTGTCGCACGAGCCGCCAGCGCGTCGCCCCGAGCGACAGGCGGAGGCTCATCTCCCGGACCCTGCGCGCCGAGCGCGACAGCAGCAGATTGGCGACGTTCGCGCACGCGATCAGCAGAACGAAGACGACGCCCCCGAGCAGGGCGAGCAGGCGGCGTTTGTCGTCGTCCGGCACGAGCTCCCTGAACGTCACGGCGGTCGGCCGGATGCCCGCGTTGGTCTCCGGGTATCGCTCCGCGAGCCGGGCCGCCACCACGTCGAGGTCGGCCTGGGCGCGCAGCAGGGACACGCCGTCGGCCAGCCGGCCGAAGGCCTGGTGGGTCCGCGCGTCGCGGCCTCGGTCCGATCCGCCGAACGTCGGTCCGACGGGCGCCCAGACCGCGGTCTCGAAGGGAAACGCGAACCCCTCGGGCATGACGCCGACGAGCACCGACGGCCGATCGTTCACGCGAATGGTCCGGCCGACCACGTCCGGGTCGCCGCCGTAGCGGCTCATCCAGAGGTCGTGGGAGAGGATTGCCGTGCCGGGGGCGCCGTCGACGTCGTCCGCCGGCTGGAAGTCGCGCCCGAGGACCGGCGGGGTGCGGAGGAGCCGGAACGCATCGTGCGAGACGTAGAGCCCGAAGACCAACTCGGGGGCGACCTCGTCGTCGCTGACGTTGAGGGAGGTCGCGAACATCACGGCCATCCCGTCAAAGGTCTCGTTCCCGTCTCTCCAGTCCTCGAAGTCGGCCAGCGAGACGCCCGCCGCACGCCCCTGTGCATCCCGCGTGCCGAGCGACACCATGCGCTCGCCGTCGTCACCGGGCAGGGACCCGAACAGGGTGGCGTTCACCACCGTGTACATGGCGCCGGTCAGCGCTATCCCCACGCCGAGCACCACGACGACGGCGAGCGTGAACCCGCGTTCCTTGAGCAGGAGACGCGCCGCGAAGCGGACGTCCTGCGCCGCGCTCCGGAGCCACGGCGCGATCCACACGTCGCGCACGTTGTCGCGGGTGAGCGGCAGGTTGCCGAGCGCGCGCCGGGCGGCCGCGGCCGCCGTCGCGCTGTCCACGCCGCGCGACTCCAGCTCCCGACGCTTCATCTCCAGGTGGAACTGCAGCTCGTCGTCGAGCTCGCGCTCGTGACGGTCCCGCCGGAGCAGGTAGCGCAGGCGCCGCAGCAGCCTCGTCATGCCGACCTTCCTGGCCCGTCAATCGTCGCCTTCGGCCCGGCGCCCAACCGACCCTCCTGGAGTCCGCGCCGTTCCATGGCGCAGACCCCTACGTCGCGTCGAGGACGCGGTGGATGGCGAAGACGATGCGGTCGAACTCGTCGCGCTTCTGCGTCAACTGTCGCCGGCCGGCCTCGGTCAGCGAGTAGAACCGGGCGCGCCGGTTGTTCTCGGACGTGCCCCAGGCCGCCTCGACCCACCCGTTCAGCAGCAGGCGCTGCAGGGCGGGATAGAGCGAGCTCTCGCCGACCTGCAAGACGTCGTCGGAGACGGTCTTCAGGTGGGACGCGATGCCGTAGCCGTGCTGCGATCCGGCGGCGAGCGTCCGCAGGATCAGCAGGTCGAGGGTGCCCGGCAGAAGCTCGGGGCCGCTTTTTCTTCCCATCGGTTGACGATGGAAGTGTGCCCGAATGACGGCAGCAGTGTCAAGGTAGGCTCGCCGCCGGCCGTTTGTGATGACTTGACATCATGTTGATGGGCATCTACGATGCCTGCGTTATGCGGACCACGCTGACGCTCGACGATGACTTGGCGGCGCTGTTGCGGCAGCAGGCGGCCACGCTCGGGGTGTCGTTCAAGGAGATGGTCAACCGGGCGTTGCGCGCCGGGTTGTCCCGCGAGATGGCACCGCGCGACGTCCCGGCGCCCACGACGATCCCGCACTCCTTCGGGTTCCGGCCGGGCGTCGATCTCGACAAGCTGAACCAGCTCGCGGACGAGCTCGAAGCCGAGGCGGCCGTGGAGTCGCTCGCGCGGACGAGATGATTCTGCCGGACGTCAACGTCCTCGTGCACGCGCACAACAGCGATTCCGCCGTGCACGAGCCGGCCAGACGGTGGTGGGACCGGTGCCTCGCGGGAACCGAGGGCGTCGGCCTCGCCTGGGTGGTGATGCTCGGGTTCGTCCGGATCACCACGCACCCGCGCGTCCTCCTCCGGCCGCTGCCCGTCGGCGACGTGCTCGACCGCATCGAGAGTTGGCTGCGGCTGCCCCACGTGCACGTCGCTCAGCCTTCGGACCGGCATTTCGGCGGGTTGCGAGCCAGTCTGGAGCGAATCGGCACCGCCGGCAACATGACCACCGACGCCCACCTCGCGACGCTCGCGATGCAACGAGGCTACGTGCTCTACACGACCGACGCGGACTTCCTGCGCTTTCCGAGCCTGCGATGGGTCGACCCGTGCCGTTGATGCGGCCGACCAACTTCTGAATACGGCTTTAAAACTGACCAAATTAACATTATATTGGTCAGTTTATGGTCGCCCGTTATATCCCGCACGCCCAGCTCGGGCGCCTTGCGCGCTCGGTCGCACCCAACCGGGTCGTTGTCGTCTACGGCCCCCGGCGGGTGGGCAAGACGACGCTCCTGCGACAGTACATGCGGCAGCACGACCCTGACGCGCTGCTGGTGTCGGGGGAGGACGTCGACGTGCGCGAGTATCTCGAGAGCCAGTCGGTGGCCAAGCTGCGCGCGCTCGTCGGACGGCGCGCGACGCTGATCGTGGACGAAGCGCAGCACGTGCGGGAGGTCGGCCTCAACCTCAAGCTGCTCGTCGACCACGTCCCGGGCCTGCGCATCGTGGCCAGCGGATCGTCGTCCTTCGACCTCGCCCGGCAGACCGGCGAACCGCTCACGGGGCGGAAGCGCACGCTCCTGCTCCTCCCCCTCTCGCAACTGGAGCTCGCGGAAGTCGAGACGGCCCCCGAGACGACGGCGCAGCTTGAGATGCGGCTGATATACGGGTCGTATCCCGAAGTGGTCCTGACGGAGTCGATCGAGGATCGCGAGATCTACCTGAAGGAGCTCATCGCGTCCTACCTCTTCCGGGACATTCTGCAGCTCGGAGGCGTGCGGCACGCCGACAAGCTGCTGCGCCTGCTGCAGGCGGTCGCCTTCCAGATCGGCGGCGAGGTCTCGGTCGCCGAGCTCGGGACCCGGCTCGGCATGAGCAAGAACACGGTGGAACGCTACCTCGACCTCCTCGAGAAGGCCTACGTCATCTACGGCCGCCTCGGCTTCAGCCGCAACCTCCGCAAGGAGATCGCCAAGAGCCGGCGCTACTACTTCTACGACAACGGCGTCCGTAACGGACTGATCAACAACTTCAATCCCATCGCGCTGCGCGACGACGCCGGCGCGCTGTGGGAGAACTACGTCATGGTCGAGCGGCTGAAGTACAACCTCTACACCGGACGTCGGGCCGAGAGCTACTTCTGGCGCACCTACGACCGCCAGGAGATCGACCTCGTCGAAGAGCGGGGCGGCCGCCTCGACGGGGTGGAGATGAAGTGGACCCCGCGACCCCGGCTCCGCCCCCCCCGCGCCTGGCGCGAGGCGTATCCCGCCGGCTCGTTCCGCGTGGTCGATCGGGAGAACTACCTCGACTTCATCACCGGCGCGTGACGTTCCTCGTCGCGGCCCGACGGGAACTCGAAGCCTGCATGCCGCCGACGGCTTCGCTGACCGTCGTGGGGCTCACATTGCCGAGATCCACCCGGCCAATGGAGCCGGACGGCCTCTTTTCGTCGAATCGAGTCGGCAACCGGCCGGTGCAGCCCGAATCGCGCGGTGGGGCCCTCGGAGTGGCATAATCGGCCTGACCGATCTCGACCGGGTCACGGGCCGGGTCGCCCGCAGGACCGGGAGGAGCAGATGCCGACCCGCAGGCACTTCATCGGCCGGACGGCGAGCGCGCTGGCCGGCATGGCGGCGGCCGGGAGCGACATGCGGGGCGGCATTTCGTAGCGGTGCTCGGGGCGGGCCGGATCGTGATCGGAAGCGAAGCGACTACCCGTTTCCGTGGGCGGCGACTCCGGACGACGCCCGGGTGCCTCGCTTCGACGTGTCGCTCACGTCCTCGACACGTCGGGGCTGAGCGACGACGACCGGATCGCCATCCTGGGGGGGGACGCGGCCCCGCGGTTCGGCATTTCGGTGTAGTGTTGCAGGCATTCGCGAAGGCAACCGAGGGAGACTGGACATGGCGAAGAAGCGCGACAACGACCACGACGATCCGAGGCTCGAGAACGAGCAGGGCGTCAGCCGGCGGGACTTCGTCAAGACGGGCGCCGCGGCCGGTCTCGGGGCGGGCGCGCTGCTGGCGCCGAACCCGGCCGAGGCGCAGACCCCGGCCGAGGACGTCGCCTGGGACTACGAGGTCGACGTCGTCATCGCCGGCGGCGGGTGCGCCGGCCTCACCGCGGCCATCCGCGCGCGCGATCTCGGGGCCAGCGTGCTCGTGGTCGACGCGAACTACGACGTCGGCGGCCGCATGCTGCACAGCGGGTCGTTCGTGTCCCTCGGGGGAGGCGACCCCGTCCAGGTGCGCGACATGAAGGGCGAGAAGGACAAGGAGGGGTTCATCACCGTTGATCCCACCGAGGCGCCCGAAGAGCTCGACGACAGCGTCGACCTCCTGTTCACCGACCTCACCGACTGGTCGGTCCTCGACCGCAAGGGCCAGAGCCCGTACCGCTACAACGAGCGCGAGCTCTCGCGCGCGTGGGCCGAGAACTGCCCGGCCACGCGGCAGTTGCTCATCGACAACTACGTCCGGTTCGCGCGCGCCGGCGGCACCCACGGCGGGGGCGGCCTGTCGCGCGCGCGGGGAGCGCGCGCCTTCCTCATGCTCGGCGACAAGACCGACATCAAGGCGGGCACGATCACGGCCGAGGACGCCGGCGTCGCCGACCCCGAGCGCACGAGCGCGCTCGCGCCGGTGCAGATGAACGACGCGAGCCGCTCCGTCGCGCCCGGCGCCGTCAGCAACGGCGTGGCCCTCGCCCGGCCGCTGGAGTTCTCGGCCCGCGAGAAGGGCGTCGAGTTCATGCTGCACCGCGCCTTCGCGGATCTGATCCGCGAGAAGCCGTTCTCGGGCCGGGTGGTGGGCATCCGCGCCCACTACTCGCCGCGCCACCACCCCGAGACCGGCGAGCTCATGCAGAGCTACTGGCAGAACGGCAACGTCGACGAGCGGCGCGAGACGGTGACCATCCGCGCGCGCCGGGGCGTCATCCTCGCCAGCGGCGGCCACGCCGGCAACCCCCAGGTGCGCAGCATGTTCTACCCGGCCATGCGCGAGCCCGCGTTCCCGACGAGCGGCCTCGCCCTGCAGGGCCCCCACGGCCAGGACGCGAGCGCCCTCGTCGCCGGCCTGCGGGTGGGCGCGAACCTCGCGGGGATGCAGCAGAACCTGTCGTACCCCACGACGTTCCACCTCTCGACCCGCCTCGGCACCCGGGACGCCTACACGACGATGATGCCCGGGCACCCGACGTTCGGCTTCCGCGGCTCGGCCGGGGTCAACGTCGGCAGCGCCGGCTTCGAGGAGTTCATCGCCGTGAACCAGGTCGGGAAGCGGTTCTTCAACGAGGTCCGCCTGCCCTCCCGGCCCGCCGGCAGCCGGTACCCCGGCGACGGCGCCACCCCCGGCCGGGGGCTCGACCACAAGCCCCTCGACTGGCGCAACTGCCAGGCGAAGTGGGTGCGCGAGATGTACAGCTACGAGCACGGCCTCGACGCCGCGCTGGCCATCAACGAGGGTTCGGAGGCGCCCGACTACCACTCGGGGCCGCTGTGGGCCATCTTCGACGAGGAGGCCGTCGACCGCACCGGCTGGGAGCTCTACTTCCCCTACGTGGCCGACAACGGCTACTTCTTCAAGGCCGACACCATCGAGGAGCTGGCCGAGAAGATCAAGGCCGGCCACGAGTTCCAGCGGGTGCCGCTGCGTCATCTGGCCGAGACGGTGGCCAAGTGGAACGAGCACGTGGACGCCGGGGCCGACCCCGACTTCGAGCGCGAGGCCGACGCGCCGCTGTACCGCATCGACCGGCCGCCGTTCTACGCGCTGTCGATCATGGTGGTCTGGCACGACTCCTACGGCGGCCTGCGGGTCAACGGCCGCCAGCAGGTCGTGGACATGCAGGGCGAGGCCATCCCCGGCCTCTACGCGGGCGGCGAGGCGGTGGGCGGGTTCAACAAGCACGGCCTCGGCAAGGGCCACGTGCACGGCTACATCGCGGGCACGCACGCCGCGGAGAAGCCGTCCGAGTAGGCGTGGACGCCGCGGCCCGGATGGCGTGAACCGACCGGACGGACTCGTCGACCATGGCTCATCGGGACGATACGCCGCACACGGGCGACCCAGGTCGGGTCGAGGCGTTGCCGGACGACGTGAATGCCGGCGTCGATCCCGTGTCGCGGGACCCGGCGTCCGGCGCGTCGACCGAGGACGCGGAAGACGAGCCGCGCGACACGCGCGTCGTCGTCTGGGGCGCGCCGCCGGCCATCGAGCGGGGGCAGCGCTTCGCGGTCAGCGTGGGGGTCGCCTGCCCGGCCGGGTGTCGGCCCGAGGGATTGCGGGTCGCGGTGCGCGATCACGAGGGTGAGAGGCGGGCCACGGCTGCCCTCGGCGAGGAGCCGTGGCCCGGCACCGATGCACTCCACCATGCCGAGGTCGCCTTGATCGCGCCGGACGCCGAGGGTCTGTACACGTGGGAGGCCGCGGCGGAGACGGGCGACGGCTCGGAGACGGGCGGCGGCTCGGAGACGGGCGGCGGCTCGGAGACGGGCGGCGGCTCGGAGGCGGGCGGCGCGGCCGAGACGGACGGTTCGGCCAAGACGGGCCGTTCGGCCGAGACGGGCGGTTCGGCCGTCGCGCACGCCACCAGCCGCACGCGCTTCGGAGTGCGAGTGGTGTCCGCGCCCGAGTGCCTCGTGACGGTGACGGCGGTGGACGCCGAGAGCGGCACTCCGGTCGAGGGCGCGCGGGTCGTCGCGCACCCGTACCGGACCGTCACCGACGCGCGCGGCGCGGCCGAGTTGCGGGTGCCGGCCGGCGAGTACCGGCTCTTCGTCTCCGGGAAGGGCTGCATTCCCTTCCGCTTCGATGGAGAAGTGAAGGGCGACACGAGTATCCGGGCGGAGCTTGAGCAGGATCGCGAGCTCTCGGATGCGGATATCTGGTCCTGATTCGGCGAGTCAAACCGGCTCGCGGTGCGCGGGGAGGCCTTCCTCGGCGCGAACGGGACGACACGATGTGGGGGCTCGGCTGATGGAAGACATCCTGGTTGATGGTCCGGGTCCGGGAGCCCGCGGCGAGGTCGCGCGCCATGCCGGCCGAATGCGGCGGGGCTTCTTCCACGGGCTTCTGGCGTGCCTGCTGGTCCCGGCCGCGGCCGCCGCGCAGGTCGACGAGGCGGCGGTCGACGGACGGCGGCTCTACGAGCAGCACTGCGCCCTGTGCCACGGCGACTCGGGCGGGGGCCGCTCGACCGTGTTCCCCGCCCTGAACGGCAACGAGCGACTCGGAAACGCGGCCCGCATCGTCCGCGCCGTCCGCGAGGGCATCGGCAACATGCCGGCGTTCCCGGCCCTGGGCGCGGCCGAGACCGCCGCCGTCGCGAGCTACGTCCGCGGCGCCTGGACGAACGGGTTCGGCGCGGTGACGGCCGACGAGGCGGCGGCAGTGCTGGCCCGGCTCGCGGACGCCGAACCGGCGGCATCGGTCTGGGACGGCGTCTTCACCGACGATCAGGCGGCGCGGGGCCGGCAGGTCTACTTCGGCGCCTGCGGCCTGTGCCACGGCCGGCGGCTGAACGGCGCCCCCGACGACCCCGACATGCTGTCCACGCCCCCGCTGGCGCGGGCGCGCTTCCTGCGCGTGTGGGAGGGACGCTCGCTGGCCACCCTCCTCGCGTACACGCGCCTGACCATGCCCGAGGACAACCCCGCGTCGCTCAGCGACGAGGAGTACGCCGACGTCGTCGCCTACATGCTCTCGATGAGTCGTATGCCGGCCGGCGACGACCAGCTTCCCGCCGATGCGCGCGGTCTCGCGAACATCATGATCCGGCAGCGGCAATAGGCCGGCGGCCGGCGCGATCCGTTGGGCCCTTCGCTACCCCAGCTCGGGGATCGATCAGGCACTGACGACCACCGCCTCGCCGGGCCGGGATCGAGGCAGGATCTCGAGAATCGCCGGAACGAGCGGGAGCAGGTCCAGCAGCCGATTGCTGCGCGCGACCAGCACGATCACGGCGATTCGGAACGTCGGGAGCTTCTGTTCGCGGGGCAGGCGGCGGTCGACGGTGAGGAGGGCGTCGAACTCGCGTGCGGCGAGGCGCAGGAGATCGCCGTTGCGCCTGCCGGACCACTTCATCTCGGGCACGGTCCGCACCGCGTGCCCGATCAGTTCACGCTTCGGTGGTCTCGGCAGGCACTCGTCAAGCAGGACACGCACGGGTCAGCAGAGCGTCCTTCGCCTGTTCCAGAGCGGCTACGGCCTGCTCTCTCGAAACCGTCGGGAAATCGTCCAGGAACTCGCAGATGGTCTGCTCGGCCTCCAGATAGTCGAGTAGCGCCTGGAACGGCACACGGGTGCCGGCGAAGACGGGAGTCCCGCTCATGACGGCGGGATCGCTGGAGATCGCAGGGGCTGCTTCCGTCATCAAGGGAGTTCGTTGACGCTGCCGTTCAGCATACACCAGGGCCCGACGCCGACCCCCTGACCGTCCTTCGCCGGGGACCGCCTGCCCGTATAATCCGACGACATCGTTGAGCCCGGCGGCCCGAACGTCGGCGGCGGTTTCGCTCGGCCGCGGCGCCGCCGGGGTCCGCTCGTGCGCTTTGGGAGGTTGGCATGGTTGGACTGACGACGACTCGCGAACGACGGCGCCGGGTGTCGACGGGGGCGCGGCTCGCGGCCGCGGCCCTGTGCCTGTCGATGCCGGCAGTCGCCGCCGCGCAACCCGTGGCGAGCCAATCGGACCGGTTCCAGGTCGAGGAAGCGACCATCGAGGACATTCACCGGGCCATCCAGGACGGCCGGACGAGCTGTCGGGGCGTGGTGCAGGCCTACGTCGACCGGGCCCGCGCCTACAACGGCGCCTGCACTCGGCTCGTCACCCTCGACGGGGCGCCGATCGCGCCGGCGGCCGGCCCGGTTCGCGCCGGGGCGCCGGTGCGCTTCCCCACTTCCACCGTTCCGGTCTCGAGCGTCCTTCCCGACTTCGACCGGTATCGCGGCATGCCGCTCGACCTGGGGCGGATGGAGCCCACCCTGTCGGACCCCGCCGTGCAGGCGCAGTACGGCATGGTCGCGGGCGTCCCCGACGCGGGTCAGGTCAACGCGCTGAGCACGCTGAACCTGCGCGGCGAGCGATCGATGAGCTGCCCGGGCGCGTGCGACGCGCACCCCGAGACGGGGGAGATTCCGGCCGACTGCCCCGCCGCCTGCGACGCCTTCCGGCGGCAGCCCGACGCCCTCGAGCGGGCGGCGGAGCTCGATGCGCGGTACGGCTCGGATCCGGATCTGACGGCGATGCCCATGTACTGCATCCCCCTGGGGTTCAAGGACGTCTACGACACCCGGGACATGCGGACCACGACGGCGGCCGACATCGACTTCGCGATGGACGCGCCGCCGGCCGACGCGACCATCGTCGACCGGCTGAGGTCGAAGGGCGCCATCGTCTACGCCAAGGCCAACGCGACCGAGTTCAACGGCGGCATCGGCAACCCCGGCGGGCCGGCCGCCGCGACCGCGCGTTACCTGGGCTACTCGGAGCGGAGCACGTGGGGCGGGCAGGCCTGCAACCCCTACGACACCGAGCGCTCGCCGCGGGGCTCGAGCTCCGGGTCGGGCGTCGCGGTGTCGGCGAACCTCGTCACCTGCGCCTTCTGCGAGCAGACCGGCGGGTCGTGCAAGGGGCCGGCGTCGCGCAACGGGGTGGTCAGCCTGCTGACGACCAAGGGGTTGATCCCCTACGGCGGCGCCGTCGGGTCGAACCCCCTGGTGGACCGCGCGGGCATCAACTGCCGCACCGTCCGCGACGCCGCCCTCGTGCTGGACGCCCTCGTCGACCCCGCGCTGGGCTACTTCGATTCCCGGGACATCTACACCGCGGTGCCGGAGGCGCTGGTCTCCGACGAGCCCTACGCCGGCTTCGTCGTCGACGAGGCGCCCGGCGACGGGGGAGAGCAGCCGCTCGCGGGCATGCGCATCGGCATCGTCCGCGAGTACATGGTCAAGCACACGCTGAACGACGCGGCGATCAGCGACCGGATCGACCAGGAGATCAAGACCGTGCTCCGGGACCGCCTCGGGGCGACCCTCGTCGAGTCGCGGGATGCGCTCCATCCCGACGACCCCGACGTGCCCGACCTGGACTACACGTTCCAGGACGCGCTGGCCGAGATCCTGCCGATCCACATGCCCGAGTACTTCTCGAAGACCCGCGCCGGCGCCCTCGAGTTCGCGGTGCAGGGCCACGACGTCACGTCGAAGCGCTACCTCGTCGAGCTCGCGGAAGGCGACGCGCCGCTCGCGGCCAACCTGAACCTGCGCCGCGTGACCCTCTCGCCCGCGACGCGGGCCTTCGGCTTCCACATCGACCAGTACCTGGCCCGGCGCGGCGACGAGCGCGTCACCGACATGGCGAGC
Organism: Vicinamibacterales bacterium; assembly: GCA_965207615.1. Taxonomy (GTDB): domain Bacteria; phylum Acidobacteriota; class Vicinamibacteria; order Vicinamibacterales; family UBA8438; genus JAJEEA01. The sequence continues at coordinate 1,628,522 of CBDBMZ010000003.1, read as the reverse complement.
CTCGACGCCAACACGAAGTACTTCTCGGCCGCGGCCGAGGCGGGGTCGGCGAACTGGGCCGCCCTCGAAGACGTCCGCTCGACGGGCAACACCGAGCGCATGCAGATGCGCGCGGTCATGCAGCTCGTGCTGGCCAAGGTGATGCGCGAGAACCGGCTCGACGTGCTCGTGAACCCCGAGAACACCCTGCCCCACCAGAAGGTGGGTGGGCCCAGCGAGCCCACCGTCAACGGCCGCGGTGCGTCGGGGTCGACCCAGACCATCACCGCGCTCATCGGCGCGCCGGAGATCGTCGTGCCGGCCGGGTTCAACGACGTCGTCTACGAGCCCCGCTACGTCCTCAACGCGGCCGGCGATCGGTACGACGCCGTGCCCGGCTACGAGCCGTCGCGGCTCGACACGCCGCTGCCCATCAGCATGATGTTCTGGGCCGGCCCCGGCGACGAGGCCGCGGTGCTGAAGGTGGCGTCGGCTTACGAGGCGGCGACGCGGCACCGGACGCCGCCGCCGGACTTCGGCCCGCTTCCCGACGGGCGCTGAAATCGTTCGAGTACCCGCCGGCCGATCCTCCGCACACAATAGGGTCGCCCGCAAGGCCTTGTCGGTGTTTGGGCGGGGATGGACCCGCCCGGGCTGGCGGTGGGACACCCACGTCTCTGCCTCAACTACTCGTTCAGGTCCCGGGTGTTGTCCAAGCGACGATGGCCGGGTTCAACGACGTACTGTACGAGTCCGGAACGTGCCAAACACGATGGGTTCGACGCCGTGCCCAGCTACGAGCCGTCGCGGCTGGACGCGGCGCTCTCCATCAGCACGCTGTTCCGGGCCTGGCGACGAGGCAGCCGCTCCGAGGGAGGCGTCGGCGCAAGAGGCCCTCAACCCGCCACCGGACGCAGCCGTCGCCCGACCCCCACTTCCGACGAGCCGTAGAACTGCAGCCGCCGTCGCGAAACGGGTCCGGGGCTGCAACACAGATCATTGGCAAGGCGAGACGATTGTGGTAACCATGCACGTCGCTGCGTGTATTGACAAATCGCGCACAGGCGCGTAACACGCCGACGGGTGCACCATGGTCCGACGAAACACCGGGACTACGCTGGGCGCGGCCGCGACGATTGGGCCGAGCACTTGGCAGTTGTTTCCATGGATGCGTCCCGGAGGTCTTGCGGTCCCCGCGGCTTATGACCATTGGAACTCGACATTCGACCGGTTCAGCCGTGAACGCACGCCTCGCGGAGTCATCGGACGGCGGCACTTCACGCCCTCGACGTCAACGGCTCTTCAGGCGCGCCCAAGCTCAAATGGCATGCACTCTTTCCAGCGTGAACTGCTCACCGGCCGGCAGTTGCCCCGTCGTGGTGAGACAGCGCGGTGTAGCCCAAGGGGCAGCACATAGGAGGCCATCATGGAAGAAGTCGTTTTGATCCTGTGGATTATCGGTTTCGTCGTACTCTGCTGTCTGGGCTATTACAATGGCGTTCGAATATGGAAACACAGTGGCAGTCGGCTCGTAGATGCAAGTGACCGGTCCTCCGCGCTGATACTCGCTGGAACGGTTTTGTGCCTGCTGCATGTGGTCTATGGCTTCTTTTTGCCCGAGTTCCCGAGCGGCATGGAGTTCCTTCTCCCGACCGTAGCTGCTGTCGTCGGCCTGTTGGCCCTCTGGCCGATCTCGAAAAGCACTTGGCGTCGGGCTCTCGAAACCCCTCTGGATGGACCCACCTTGGAAAGCGACGCCCCGATTGATCAACCCGAACAAGCCACTGCCGCTCTGCAGGACCTGATCAGGAGGTTGTCCCGCCTCTTGCGCAATACAGACATTGCCGCGCCGTTGACAATAGCACTCATCGGAAAGTGGGGCAGTGGCAAGTCGTCGGTAATGAGGATGGTCCACCGAGATGTCAGCGCCGCAGGCTTCCCCTGTGTGTGGCTCAATGCGTGGCACCACCAACGCGAGGCCCATTTGTTTGCCGCGTTGATGGAGACCATTCGCTGTGAAATCGAGCAGTGGTCCTCGGGGCCCTACCTTGAGTTCCGGCTGAAACTGGTAGTCATGCGTATTCTTCAAGAAAAGGCCCGGTTCGCGATATTCTTGGGCGCGGTATTGATTCTAGTGACAGGAGGCTACTGGGTCCTTTCGGCCCTCTCGGCCGATCAGTACGGCAAGTCTCTCAGTGGAATGTTTTCTTTCTTGGCCGCGTATCCCGTAGTCAAGGGGTATGGATTTTTTGGCAGAGTATTTGGTTCTTCGGTTTCACGGGAGGGACCTGGGCTGACACGCTTCGCAGATCAGCTTGGTTTTCGATACAGATTCGGAACGGCTCTTGGGCAAGTTTGCCGAGCGCTTGAAAAGAAGGGGAGCTTGGTTATTGTGGTCGATGACCTCGACCGATGCAAGCCGGAGCAAGTTGTCACGATTCTCGAGGCGGTGGATTTTCTGACGTCGAATGGCAAATGCCTGGTCCTATTGGGAATCGAAGAGGGTCGCGTGAAGCAAGCGATCAGGCGCTATGCTAGGGAAGTTGGTGTCATAGCTGCCGGGCAGGATGGAGTAGATGAGAAGGCTAAGGAAGCTGAGGAGGCGTACGCAGAGATATATCTGGAGAAGTTGATTAACTTGCGGATTCCGATTCCGGCTGTAACTGTGGAAGACCTCCGTTCTGTTAGGAGTTGAGGCATGGATGTTGTGATGGAGGTGGTGCTGGTTACCGGGGTGGGTTTGCTTGTGGCGGGCCTTGTTGCTATGACTTGGAGACTGACTGGGCTGAATCAGGGAGGGTCGAGAGCTTCGGGGCCGGTGCGGGACGACGAGGAATTGCGCAAGGCGTTGCGAGCATGGGAGCCGCTGGTGGTCAGGACTCGGGGGACATTTCGCGATGTGAAGCGATTCGCGAATCGTGCGCGTTTGTTTGCGGGCGTTTCCGACCGGGCGGACGGAGATATCACCGTGGACGCGTTGGTGGGGTTTATCGCGTTGGAGGAATGCGGGGCGGTGGACCCAGAGTCCGTGAGATTCGATTTCGAGCGTTGGCGGAATGCGCGGGTCGGGGAGGGGTTCCTGCCTGGCGAGTGGGCAGGGAAGGTCGGCCAGAGGGAGTGGGACGCTTATCGGGCGCTGGTGAGAGGGGAGCGGGTCTCGGACGGGCGGGCTTCGGAGGAGGTGGCGGCGCAGGGGTAGGGTGGCGCCGTGGGTCGGAAGGCGCGGCCGGGGCGCGGCGGGGTCCCGAGCTGGAGCACGGTCCGTGCGTGGCGGGGCGTGGCGACTGGGACTATGCGGAGGGGGTCGTCGACGTCATGCGGGGGGGCGTGGACGATTCCGGCAGCCAGGTTGGTGGCGGCAGCCGGGTTCGGTCGCCTGCTCTCCCAAGATCAGGTTCGACGTTGGAGAGAGAGAGGCGGGTACCTGATGGAGGAGAGCACGGCCGCGACCCGGTTCGTGCGCCCCTATGTGGACGATCGGTGGCTGGTGAGGATCCGCGAGCTGTTCGGCCCCGCTTCGTGCGCGGCCCGATCGAGCTCGTGCAGGGCGAAGACAAGCGCGTTCACATCTGGTCGGCGCTTCGCGGATATGTCGGTGACGTCGCTGTATCCGGGAGGCCGGTCCGCGCGGATTCACTGAGGTCGTCGCGGCGTGGGCTCTCACAAGGCAGGCAGCCGCGTGAACCGGCAGGACGACGCCCGGGCCGTGGTATAAGGGCGGGACGGGGGGCTGCGGAGCGTGCACGCGATGTCCGACGACACCGAGGAGTGCGGATCATGACCAAGAGAACCGGCGTGGGCGTCGGTGGATCGCGTGGGCGCGGACGGAACGGTGCGGCGGCCGCGGTGGTGCGGGCGGTGGTGGCTGGCTTGGTCGTGGCGGGTGGTCCGATCACAGGACCGGAGGTCGTCGTGGCGGCGCAGGTCCCGGCGTCGGACGGGGGCTTCACGGCCGAGCAGGCGGCGGCGGGGTGGACGGAGTACGTGCGGCAGTGCGGGGAGTGCCACGGCGAGGGGCTCGACGGGGCGGAGGCGCCGGCCTTGCGGGGGGTCGACTTCCTGAACGGCTGGGCGGGGCGGACGACGGACGAGCTGTTCGCGTACGTCCGGGACGAGATGCCGCCGGGCCTCGGGCGGTCCCTCGGCAACCGGGTCTATCTGGAGCTGGTCGCGTACATCCTCGAGGCGAACGGGGCCCGGCCGGGCGACGCGCTGCTGACGGCCGAGACGGCGGTGCCGATCGGCGACGCCGCGGATATCGCCGAGGCGCGGCGGGCGGCGGACGCGGGCGAGGCGCCTCGGCGGCGGCCGACCCGGTTCGTCAACCGGGCGGTGCCGCACGACCTGACCCCGGTCACCGACGCGCTGCTCCAGGACCCGCCGCCCGGCGACTGGCTGAGCTGGCGGCGGACCCGGGACGGCCACGGCTACAGCCCCCTGGACCAGATCACGCGCGACAACGTCGACGAGCTGCGGCTGGCCTGGGTGCTCGCGGTCCGCGAGGGGAACCACCAGACGGCGCCCCTCGTGCACGACGGGGTGATGTTCCTGGCCAGCCCCGGGGACGTGGTGCAGGCGATAGACGCGGTCACCGGCGACGTCATCTGGCAGTACCGTTCGCCGCTGCCCGAGGACGCGCCGCAGCGGGCGCCCACCCGCACGCTGGCCCTCTACGGCGACCGGGTGTTCCTCGCCACCGCCGACGCGGCCCTCGTCGCCCTCGACGCGCGGACCGGCGCGGAGGTGTGGCGGACGGTCAAGGCCGACTACACGCAGGGCTTCCGACAGAACGCCGGCCCCGTCATCGCCGGCGGCGTCGTCGTCACCGGCACCAACGGGTGCCAGCGCTACAAGGCGCAGACCTGCTTCATCACCGGGCACGACCCCGAGACCGGCGAGGAGCTCTGGCGCACGTCGACCATCGCCCTGCCCGGCGATCCGAACGACGCCTCGTGGGGCGACACGCCGCCGTACCTCCGGGCCGGCGGCGACCAGTGGATTCCCGGCAGCTACGACCCCGAGCTCGGCCTCTACTACATCGGCACCGCGCAGGCGAAGCCGTGGGTGGCGGCGAGCCGCGGCATGACGACGCGGCAGGACGCGCTCTACACCAACTCGACGCTGGCCTTGCACCCGCGGACGGGGCAGGTGGAGTGGTACTTCCAGCACGCGCCGGGCGAGACCCTCGACCTCGACATCGTCTACGAACGGGTGCTGGTGGACGCCGACGACGAGAAGTGGCTCTTCACGATCGGCAAGGACGGCATCCTCTGGAAGCTCGACCGTCGCACCGGGGCGCTGGTCGACCTGCGCGAGACGGTCTACCAGGACGTCTTCGAGTCCATCGACAGGGCCACCGGCGAGCTGACCTACCGGCCGGACATCCGCGACGCGGACATCGGCGACCGCGTGCCCGCGTGCCCCAGCCTGCTCGGGGGACACAACTGGCAGGCATCGGCGTATCACCCCGGGGCCGGCGCCCTCGTGATTCCCCTCCACCAGGCGTGCATGTATCTGACCGGCCGCGAGGTGGAGTTCGTCGAGGGGGGCGGCGGCGTGGCGGGCCGGTCCGAGTACCTCGAGATGCCCGGCTCGGACGGCAACGTGGGAAAGCTGGCCGCCTACGACGTCCGGACCATGGAGGAACTGTGGAGCCGCGAGCAGCGGGCCGCGTTCCTGACGTCGACGCTGACGACGGCGGGCGGGCTCGTCTTCGCGGGCGACGCCGACCGCTACTACCGGGCGTTCGACATCGAGACGGGCGAGGTCCTGTGGGAGGCGCGCCTCGGGGCGAAGGCGCACGGGTACCCCATCACCTACGAGGCGGGCGGCCGACAGTTCATCGCGGTGCCGGCGGCGCTGGGGGGTGCGTTCCGCAGCCTCACCGCGACCCTCACGCCCGAGATCTTCCAGCCCGAGGGAGGCAACGCGCTCTACGTCTTCACCCTGCCGGAGTGACGCGGCGCGGCCCGATTCAGGCGTCGTCGGACGGCGCCGAGGAGTTGCGGATCATGTCGAGAGAAGCTCGCGTCGAGGACGGCGGATCGCGTTGGCTGGCGGTAGCGGTGGTCCGGGCGGCGGCGGCCGGCGCGATCGCGCTGGCCGGCTCGGTCGGCGGACCGGGCGCCGTCGTCGCGGGGGCGCAGCCCGTGCCCGACGGGGGCTTCACGGCCGACCAGGCCGCGGCGGGGTGGGCGTCGTACGGGCGGCAGTGCGGCGAGTGCCACGGGCAGGGGCTGTTCGGGGCCGAGGCGCCGGCCCTGCGCGGGGTCGACTTCCTGAACGGCTGGGCGGGGCAGACGACGGACGAGCTGTTCGCCTACGTGCGCGACGAGATGCCCCCTGGTCTCGGCGGCTCGCTCGGCGACGAGGTCTACCTGGGCCTCGTCGCGTACATCCTGGACATGAACGGGGCCCGCCCCGGCGACGCGCCACTGACGGCCGACGCGGCGGTCATGATCGGCGATGCGGCGGACATCGCCGAGGCGGAACGGGCGGCGCGCGAGGGCGACCGGCCGCGACGGCGGTCGACGCGTTTCGTCAACCGGGAGGTACCCCACGACCTGACCCCGGTCACCGACGCCCTCCTCGCGGATCCGCCCCCGGGCGACTGGCTGAGCTGGCGGCGCACGCGCGACGGCCACGGCTACAGCCCTCTCGACCAGGTGACGCGCGACAACGTCGACGAGCTGCGGCTGGCCTGGGTGCTCGCGATCCGCGAGGGTAACCACCAGACGACGCCTCTGGTGCACGACGGGGTGATGTTCCTCGCAAATCCCGGGAACGTCATTCAGGCGATAGACGCGGTCACCGGCGAGGTCATCTGGCAGTACCGGTCGCCGCTGCCCGAGGACGCGGTGCAGCGGGGCGCCACCCGCACCCTCGCCCTCTACGGCGACAGGCTCTTCCTCGCCACCTACGACGCCGCCCTCGTCGCCCTCGACGCGCGGACCGGCCGCGAGGTGTGGCGTACCGTCAAGGCGGACTACACGCAGGGGTTCATGCAGTTCGGCGGCCCCGTCATCGCCGACGGCGTCGTGGTGACCGGCATCAACGGGTGCCAGCGCTACAAGGAGCAGACCTGCTTCATCACCGGGCACGACCCCGACACCGGCCGCGAGCTATGGCGGACGTCGACCATCGCGCTGCCCGGCGACCCGAACGACGCGTCGTGGGGCGACACGCCGCCGTACCTCCGGGCGGGCGGCGACCTGTGGATCCCCGGCAGCTACGATCCGGAGCTCGGCCTCTTCTACATCGGCACCGCGCAGGCCAAGCCGTGGGTGGCGGCGAGCCGCGGCATGACCACGCGGCAGGACGCGCTCTACACCAACTCGACGCTGGCCCTGAGCCCGCGGACGGGGCAGGTGGAGTGGTACTTCCAGCACGCCCCGGGCGAGACCCTCGACCTCGACATCGTCTACGAGCGGGTGCTCGTCGACGCCGACGGCGAGCGGTGGCTGTTCACCATCGGCAAGGACGGCATCCTCTGGAAGCTCGACCGCCGCACCGGCGCCTTCGTCGACCTGCGCGAGACGGTGTACCAGGACATCTTCGAGTCGATCGACCGGACCACGGGGCGGCTCGAGTACCGCCAGGACATCCACGACGCGGGCGTCGGCGACCGCGTGCCCGCCTGCCCCAGCCTGCTCGGCGGCCACAACTGGCAGGCGTCGGCTTACCACCCCGGCGCCTTCGCTCTCGTGATTCCCCTGCACCAGGCCTGCATGTACCTCACCGGCCGCGAGGTGGAGTTCGTGGACGGCGGCGGGGGAGAGGCGGGCCGGTCGGAGTTCACCGAGATGCCCGGCTCGAACGGCAAGGTCGGGAAGCTGGCCGCCTACGACGTGCGGACGATGGACGAGCTGTGGAGCCGCGAGCAGCGGGCCGCGTTCCTGACGTCGACGCTGACGACGGCGGGCGGGCTCGTCTTCGCGGGCGACGCCGACCGCTACTACCGGGCGTTCGACGTCGAGACGGGCGAGGTCCTCTGGGAGACCCGCCTCGGAGCGAAGGCGCACGGCTATCCCATCACCTACGAAGCGGGCGGCCGGCAGTTCATCGCGGTGCCGGCGGCGCTGGGAGGCGCGTTCCGCAGCCTCACCGCAACCCTCACCCCGGAGATCTTCCAGCCGGAGGGGGGCAACGCGCTCTACGTCTTCGCGCTGCCGGAGTGACGCGGCGGGTTCTGGACGATTGGGGTGAGAAGATGAAGCCTGCCAAGCTCGTCGCGGTTTGCGCGCTCTTCGCCGTCGTGACCGTCCCCGTGGAGGGCGGACAGGAGGCCGAGCCGGCTCGGGAGACCATCGTCTACAGCAGCATCCTGCCCGCCAACTGGGACCTGTACCTCTTCGACGGCCCCGGCTCGGAACCCCGGCGACTGACCACGGACCCCGGCCTCGACTACAACGGTGCGATCTCGCCCGACGGGCGCTGGGTCGTGTTCACCTCCGAGCGGACCGGTAGCCCGGACCTCTACGTGCTCGACCTGCACGGCGACGCCGGCCCGCGGCCGCTCGTCGAGGGCCCCGCCATGGAGGACGCGGCGGCCATCTCGCCGGACGGCCGGCGACTGCTCTTCGTCAGCACGCGCGACGGCAACGCCGACGTCTTCGAGATGCCGTTCCTTCCCGAGGACCCGTCCGCGGCAGGCGAGGCGCGGAACCTGACGCGGCACGCGGCGGGAGACTACAACCCCGCCTACTCGCCCGACGGCACGCGCATTCTGTTCTCCAGCAGCCGCGACACCGCGGTGGCGACGAGCACGGGGGCGAGCCCGGGGCCGACCTACCTGGCCAGCGAGCTGTACGTGATGGGGGCGGACGGGACCGACGTTCGGCGGCTCACGCGGCACGAGAGGTGGGACGGCGCCCCCGCGTGGACGCCCGACGGGCAGGGCGTCTACTTCTACTCGCAGCGCGACGGCGACTCGCGTATCTACCGCGCCGCCGTCGACAGCGAGGCCAACGACGCCGGGGACGACCCGAACGCGGTGGTCACCGCGAAGCCTGCCGTCGCCGGCCCCGAGCCCATCTCCGTCGCCGCCGAGGCCGCGTTGTCGCCCGCCCTCGGTCCCGACGGCCGACTTGCCTACACCGCGCACCGCGATGGCCGGTGGACCCTCGTCTCCACCCGGCCCGACGGGTCCGACCCGCGAGTCGAGAGCGACGCCGCCCGCGACTACTGGGCGCCGGCCTACGATCCGGCCTCGGGCCGGCTCCTTGCCCACGGACCGGGACCGGTCGAGGACGCGTCGGTGTTCGAGAGCGACGCCCCGGGGGCGTTCCTCGTCCACCCGCCGCTGCCCGTCGACATGCCGGACCGTCAGGTGTCCCTGATCGGCATCCGCGGCTACCTGCCGGCCGTCGATCCGACCTCGGGCGAGATCGCCACCAGCGAGGCGTTCGCCCGCCTCGTCGCGTCGAGACCCGACGGCACCGGGAAGCGCGTCATCCACGACCTCGCCGGGGGGGCGGACCGCTACCGGGGGCCCGACTCCGCCTGGGGGCCCTCGTGGTCGAAGGACGGCCGGTGGCTGGCGTTCATCGTCGGGCCGCCGTTCGCCTCCGACGCGGTGGACGTCGACATCTGGAAGGTCCGCGGCGACGGCACCGGCCTCGTGAACCTGACGCCCGACTCGGACGCCAACGACGCTCTCCCCGACTTCTCGCCCGACGGCCGCCGCATCGTCTTCCGCAGCCGGCGCGGCGGCAACGCCGACATCTACCTGATGAACGCGGACGGCGGCGACGTGCGGCGCCTCACGCGCCACGAGGCCACCGACACGATGCCCGCGTTCTCCTCGGCCGGCGACCGCGTCGCGTTCACGTCGCTCCGGGACGGGAACTTCGAGCTGTACACCGTCACCGTAGACGAGGAGGGCCGGCCGGGCCCGCCCGAGCGCCTCACCACGAGCCCCGGCCACGACATGCACCCCCGGTTCTCGCCCGACGACGAGTGGGTGCTCTTCACCTCCCAGCGCGCCGAGCTCGCCGACGAGCTGCCCCTGCTGCGGGTGGTCTTCCAGCCCCAGCCCTACGGCGAGCTGCACGCCATCCGCCTCTCCGACCGCACGGTGGTCCGGCTGACCCACAACAAGTGGGAGGACGGCCCCACCGCGTGGGTCCGGGACGTGCCGGGCCTCGACTGACGGTTCCGCCCGCGGCGCGTTTCCGGCGCGCGGCCGGGCGATCAGGCCGAACGGTGCGGCGGCAGGCGGGCCGGCCGTTCGCGCCGTCGGCGTCGATGCGCTCCACCGTCGTCCTTCGGCCAGCCGGGGCGGGAGCATGGCGTCGCCACCGGGTTGATGATATAAGGGCGGCACGGACGAGTGCGCGGCGTTCAGACGCCGAATGACGGCACCCGGGAGCGTGCGTCGTAGACCGGCGCGGACTCCTGCAGCGTTGGTTGCGCCAAGCGAAGCCGTCGAGCAACGCGATTGGCGGACCAGGAGTACGGACCATGTCGAAGGAAACTCGCGTCGGATTTGGCCGCTCGGGTTGGCGCGGACTCAATGTCAAGGCACTGGCACGGGTGGCGGCGGCCGGACTGCTCGTGGCGGCCGGTCTGACCGCCGGACCTGGCGCCGTCTCCGCGGCGGCGCAGCCCGCGGGCGCGGACGGCGCCTTCACCGCGGACCAGGCGGCGAGCGGCTGGGCCGCCTACGGCGTCCAGTGCAGCGAATGCCACGGCATCGGGCTCGAGGGCATGATTGCGCCGCCGCTGTCCGGCGTCGAGTTCCTGAACACCTGGGCGGGGCAGACCACCGACGAGCTGTTCGAGTACCTGCGCGACACCATGCCCCCCGGGGCCGAGGGCGCGCTCAGCGACCAGTCCTACATCGACCTCGTGGCCTATATGCTCGAGGCGAACGGCGCCCTGCCCGGCGACCGCACCCTGGCCGTCGGCGAGGCGGTGGCGATTGGCGACGCCGCCGACATCGCCGAGGCGCAGCGCGCCGCCCAGGCCGGCGAGCGGCCGCGGCGGCGGGTGTCGCGGTTCGTCAACCAGATGGTGCCGCACGAGCTGACCCCGGTGACCGACGCGATGCTCGCCGATCCCCCGCCCGGCGACTGGCTGAGCTGGCGGCGCACCCGCAACGGCCACGGCTACAGCCCGCTCGACCAGATCACGCGCGACAACGTCGGCGATCTGCAGCTCGCGTGGTCCATCTCGGTCCGGCCCGGCAACCACCAGACGACGCCGATCGTGCACGACGGCGTCATGTTCCTCGCCAGCCCCGGGAACGTCGTGCGGGCCATCGACGCGGTGACCGGCGACGTCATCTGGGTGTACCGCGCGCGGCTGCCCGACGACGCGCGTCCCGGCGCCACCCGCACCCTCGCCCTCTACGGCGACAAGCTCTTCCTCGCCCGCGCCGACGCGACCCTCGTCGCCCTCGACGCGAGCACGGGCGAGGAGGTGTGGCGGACGGTCAAGGACGACTACACCCAAGGCTTCCGCCAGAACGCGGGCCCCGTTATCGCCAACGGCGTCGTCATCACCGGCACCAACGGCTGCGAGCGCTACACCGAGCAGACCTGCTTCATCACCGGTCACGACCCCGACACCGGCGACGAGCTGTGGCGCACGTCGACCATCGCCCTCCCCGGCGACCCCAACAACGCGTCGTGGGGCGACACGCCGCCGTACCTGCGCGCGGGCGGCGACTCGTGGATACCGGGCAGCTACGACCCCGACCTCGGCCTCTTCTTCATCGGCACCGCCCAGGCCAAGCCGTGGGTGGCGTCGAGCCGGGGCATGACGACGCGGCAGGACGCGCTCTACACCAACTCGACCCTTGCCCTGAACCCGCAGACGGGTCAGGTGCAGTGGTACTTCCAGCACGCGCCGGGCGAGACCCTCGACCTCGACATCGTCTACGAGCGGGTGCTCGTCGACGCCGGCGGCGAGCAGTGGCTCTTCACCATCGGCAAGGACGGCATCCTCTGGAAGCTCGACCGGCGGACCGGTGCCTTCGTCGACCTGCGCGAGACCGTCCACCAGGACATCTTCGCGTCCATCGACCGCGACACCGGCGAGCTGACCTACCGCGACGACCTGCAGGACATCGCCATCGGCGAGCGGGTGTTCGCGTGCCCGAGCCTCCTCGGCGGCCACAACTGGCAGGCGTCGGCCTACCACCCCGGCGCCGGCGCCCTCGTCATCCCCCTCCACCAGGCGTGCATGCACCTGACCGGCCGCGAGGTCGAGTTCATCGAGGGCGGCGGCGGCACCGCCGGCCGCTACGAGCTGCTCGAGATGCCCGGCAGCGACGGCAACACCGGCAAGCTCGCCGCCTACGACGTCCGCACCATGGAGGAGCTCTGGAGCCACGAGCAGCGCGCGCCCTTCCTGACGTCGGCCCTCACCACCGCCGGCGGCCTCGTCTTCGCCGGCGACGGCGCCCGCTACTACCGCGCGTTCGACGTCGAGACCGGCGAGGTGCTCTGGGAGACCCGCCTCGCCTCGTCGGCGCACGGCTACCCGGTCACCTACGAGGCGGGCGGCCGCCAGTTCATCGCCGTCCCCGCCGCGCTGGGCGGCGTGTTCCGTAGCCTGACGGCGAAGCTCAGTCCGGAGATCTACCAGCCGGAGGGGGGGAACGCGCTTTTCGTGTTCGCCTTGCCGGAGTGAGGCGTCGGACGGCCGTCGACTGAGGGGCCCGGTCGCATCGGCACGCCACACGTCAGCGCGTCGGTCCCGGTGACCGGCTCTGAGCTTCCTCGGTGGCGGCACGGGACGTGCGCTCGTCCCGTGTCCGTTCACGCTCGCGCCGATCCAGCCCGGCGAGCATCTTCTCGACCTTCGCCTCGTTCCTTGCAAGACGCTCCGGCGGCCAGTCCTTGGTCAGCTCCCTGAAAGGCCTGTGGTTCATCGTTCCCATCCCCGCTCCGGTTCGAGAAGTCCCTCGCGCCGGAGTTGTTGCAGGCTTTCGATCCGCGGCGTACGGTGATTCTCCTGATTGGCGGCCGGCCGCCGCTCTGGATCCGGAGCTCGCGCGCGGGGGAAACTTGCCAGGACTGCTCTACGATCCGATGATCGACTCGATGGCCGCCGGCACCGTCAAACGACCGTCCACCAACCTGCGGCGCCCCCGGGGGCGGGAGGCTCTTTCGGCCCACCCGTCCGCCCCGGTCGACGACCCGCCCGGGGGGCGCCTCGAACAACCGGCTGAGAACACACCTGTGCCCGCGACCCGCCGGCCCCCCGAAACCGCAGACCCCCGGAAGACGGACACCTGGGCCTGGAGCAGGGCGGAAACCGCGCGGCGGCGCCACGCTGACGCCACACCGCCCACGCTCGCGCCAACCGACGCCTTCCCCGACGAGTACTCGACGGCGGACGACCTCGCCGCAGTTCGTCTCGACGCTGACCCCGACGCCACCGGTCCGTACTCGCAGACCATCCGGGGACTACTCGGCGGCGCCTGCGCCGGCTGGCGCGTCCGCCCGACGAGCGTCGAGCTCTATGACGCCCTGCGCGCCGACAACCCCACGAACCGCCAACGGTCCATAGCCACCGTGCTCATCAACGAGGCCTCCTTCGAGGACCTCGTCAACGCCCACACTGAAGGGGCGTTCACCTGGCGGCAGCTCGCCCGCGCCGCCCGGCGCCAGGGCAGCGTACCGCCACTGCGAATCCGCCAGATCAACGCCTTCGCGACGCCTCCTCCGCGCCAGGACGACCCATGGAGAACCTGACGCTTCCCGAACCCGCAGCCAGCCTTTGGGCCGCGAAACGCAGCATCGTTCACGCGATACCGCCCGAGATGTTCGGCCGGAGCATTCCTCCGCACCTCGGCGGCGGTACGATCCTCGCAGCCCGCTGGAAGCACCGCATCAGCACCGACATCGACGTGCTTCTCCCCGGCCGGAACACCCTCATCGATCTGCTGCAGGACAACGAACGCAACATCGTCAGCCAACTCGGCGGCACTCCCGAAGCCGTCGCCGGCGGCCGCGTGAAGATCGCCTTCGAGCACGGCTTTCTCGACATCTCCATCTTCCGACCCGACCCCCCGTACGGCCACGCCAGCGCCACCGTCGACGGCCAGCTCGAGACGGTCCTCTCCAGCCACCAGATCCTGTGCGGCAAGCTCGAACGCGTCGACCAGGTGCTCGTCCGGGACGTCTTGGACGTCCTGACCGCCGCCGACGAGGAACCCGCCGCTCTCGCAGCCGCCGCCGGCATGGTCTCCAGGCAACGGGCCGCGGCCATCGAGAGCGCCTGGCGGAACGCCGCCGGCATGCTCGCCGACAACTTCCACGACTCGATCCGCAGCTCCCGCCGCACCACCGGCACGGGACTCGGACCCGAGGCCGCTGCCGCGTTCCAGGCCCACCGCTACACACGGCTCGAGATCGAACTCCAGGACGACACGCTCTCCATCCGCAAGACCATCGGCACAGGCCCCCTCGAAATCGAGACGTACGCCGCTCGCGACGCCGGCCGGGCCCTCGTCCAGTCCGGCGTGGCCACCCACCTCAACAACAACGGTCCCGTCACCGCACCCCAGGTCCTCGGCGCCATCCGGTCCGCCGTCGACGACGGCAGCGAACGCACGATCCTCGACAGCACGAGCGGCTCGAGCATCGACATGCTCAACCGGCTCGGCCAGCTCGGTCCGCGGTGATTCGGCTGTCGGCGTCGGTCACTGTCGGCGCAAGCAACACGTTCTCCCCGTAGCCGGCGGCGGTACGCGTTGGCTCTGGAGAATCCGCCGCTGCTGATCGTCTCGGACATGCCGCAGTTCCACATCCGCACCAACTGGACGAACAGCGCCGTCTCCTCGGGCGCGGTCCAGCCCTCACAAGGAAGGCATTCGGATGTCCGTGGCACCGAGGAAGTTCGCGAGATCCGCGACCGCATCATCCAGCTCGACGCGGAAGTCCGCGGTCATTGCGCAGTCGGGCTCCACGTGGAGGGCCCGGATCTCGAGCAGGCCGCGGTCGCGGTGGAGCTTCGGGTCGAGTCGTCCCACGAGGCGCCCGTCGTGAAGGATCGGCAACACGTAGTAGCCGTACTTCCGCTTCGGGGCGGGGACGTAGATCTCGACGGTGTACTCGAAGTCGAGAAGCTCGGCCGCGCGCCTTCGCTGCCAGAGGAGGGAGTCGAAGGGGCAGATCAGCGTGGTCCCGGTCGGCTCGAGCAGATGGTCGATCACCTCGAGGTGTTCGGGCAGGGCGTAGCAGGGCCCCCGCAGTCCCTCCACGTCCACCTCGACGATCCGTTTCTTACGCAGGTTGCGGGCGATGACCCGGCGCCGCTCCGCCGCGTTGAGCTCCGGCCCGGTGAAGTAGTTGACGAGGTGTCGTTCCGGAGCGATCCCGCACCCCGAGAGGCCGATCAGGAGCCAACTGTCGTGGTACTCGGTCAGCGACGCGACCGGCCCGTCGGGGTAGACGCACTCCGCCACCTCGTAGATGCATCGGAAGTGCCGCCGCCCGCGCACGGCGACCCGACCGTCGTGCCACAGCAGGTCGAGCGAGCGCTTGTCCTCCTTCAGGCGCCACGCAAGCGAGTCCGTCTTCTCCTCGCGTTCGGCCGGCCGCGGCTGGAAGTCGACGCTCTCGAGAGGCCCCTCCGCGCGCAGCCGCCGCAGCACTCGCCGCTTCGACGCCGTCGAGGTCGCGAATCGGTCCCACCATGCGCGCCTCGACCAGCTCTCGGGAGGGAATCGTCGCATGCGCCGGCGCCCGAGAGGGAGATGGGAGATGGGAAGGATCGAGGCTTCGTGTCCCCAGTACTCGTACGCGAGACGATCTCCGTACACCCATCGATCCACTCTCGAGCGGTCGTACGAGCCGAACCGGCTCCAGAGGGTCAGGTAGTGGGCCCGGTCCACGACGTTCACGCTGTCGAGCTGGAGGGCGCCGGTCCGCTCCAGGTGGTCGACGAAGGCCGCGGCGCCGAGCGAAGTCGACCCACGGGGCCGGTCGAGCCCCTGGCGGTGCAGCCACAATCGGGTTGCCGCCTCCCGGGTGAACCTCGGACGGCTCCGGCGGGTCCCGGTCACGTCCGCTCCCGGCGCGGTTCCGGCTCGCGGCCCGTCTCCGGGTCAACGAGTCGGAGTCTGCCGACGGTCACGCAGCAGCGGGTGTAGTGGCGCCTGTCGGACCAGCGAGGGGCCTGCGAGTCCTCCACGAGCACCTGGCGCGGTTGGTGATCCGGCTTGCGCGTCCCGTTCGCAACGCCTCCTCCGTGCCCGGACACCCCATGGAGAACCTGACGCTTCCCGAACCCGCAGCCAGCCTGTGGGCCCTCCCGCGTCAATCCGGCGGATGGTTCAGTCGACCTGGAGGCCGGACAGGCCGGACGGTGCCCGATCCGTCAGGTTCGCGATGATCAGGGGTGCGGAGGCACCGATGTTGAACGCCAGGAGACCGTTCAGCTCCACGTCGTCCGAGCTCTCGTACAGCCCGACCAGGACGCCCGCCGAGCGCGATCATGGCGAGGGTGACGACCCAGTACAGCCAGCTCTTGGACCAGTCCGGTGCGCCCTTGTGCAGGTCGTCTCGGATGCGATAGAAGCGAAGGACTTCCACGGCAAAGCCGCCGCCGACCCTCCCGCAGAGGACGAGTCCTGCCATTACAGTCTCGCAAACATCTGCATTTCGGCGAAGATCTGACGAAGAGTCCTCGGCCGGGACTTCAGCGTGTAGCCGATCCGGCCGTCCCGCAAGAGGATCTGTCGAAGCTCGGCTCGATGTTCGCCGAGCAGCCGTGCCACGGCGTCAGGGGCCAATCCGGTTTCCCCCGCGATGCCGTCCACGGTCCTGAAGTCCCACTCGCGGTCGTCGAGCGCCGCCTGCACCTTGAACCACTCCTGCCAACCGCCCATCGCCCGCCCTTTCCGCGCTGTCACCACCGTCAACACCAAGCGTAACAGCCATGCTACATCAGCTGTGGGCGTTGGCGTGGGCAGGCCGCCCGCCCGCCCCGCGCACAGCCGGACGAAACGGCCGACGCTTCCGCGTCGCCGACCTGCATCAGGTCGCGCACGCCGCGCCCCGGCGTCGTCTTGAGGTACTGCACCAGCCACTCGCCCGTATCGGTCCCGAGGTCGTGGATGCGCGGGTAGAAGCCCCGCTCGGCGCGGACCCTCCAGGCGCCATCGCGATCCGGGGGCGCGGACGCGGATACGCGTCGCTCGATCGTTCGCGCTGCCGACCGCCGAGGCCGCGGGACGTGGTACCGTGACGGTATGGAAGAGGGCTTCCTCGCGCCGCCGGGACTGGCTCTTTACTTGTCGGGAGGTTCACCATGACGCTCGCAAGCTCGCCGAGACGGTCGCCCGCGCTCTTCGTCGTCCTCACGATGTGCCTGTTCATCGCCATCAGCAACGCGCAGCAGGGACGCCGGGGGATCGGCCCGGACACCCTGCCCGACGAGCCGCAGATCCTGGGCTTCGGCGATCAGCGGTTCCGTGTCGTCCCCATCAAGGGCTTCTTCCGTCCGTCGGCCGTGGACTTCCTGCCGAACGGCGACATCCTGGTCGCGGAGCGCTCGGGCGGTCTGCGGATCATCCGCGACGGCGTGCTCGATCCCGAGCCCGTCCGCGGCATGCCCGAGGTGTACAACGCCTACGGCGGCCGGCTGGGTCTGTGGGACGTGGCCGTGCATCCGCGGTTCGCCGAGAATCGGCTGGTCTACTTCACCTACCTGAAGCCCGACCCGAGCGAGGACGCGGCGGTGGAACCGGCCGAGTTCCAGGCGCTCGCCGGAACGTCGGTGCTGGCGCGCGGCCGCTTCGACGGCGCCAACACCCTGACCGACGTCGAGGACATCTTCGTCTCCGACGCCCGGGTCAGCGGGTTCAGCGTGGCTCGGCTGATCTTCGCCCCCGACGGCAAGATCTTCATGTCGATCGGCATGCCGCTGCGCGACCGGGAGCGCGGGGGGAGCAACCGCGTCGGGACCGCGGAGCAGGCTCAGGAGCCCGGCAGTCACGCCGGCAAGATCCTGCGCCTCAACGACGACGGGACGGCGCCCGAGGACAACCCCTTCGTCGGCGACCCGGCCTATCGGCCGGAGATCTACGCCCTGGGGTTCCGCGACCCGCTGGGCCTCATCATCCATCCCGAAACCGGCGAGCTCTGGGAGGTGGAGCACGGCCCGCAGGGCGGCGACGAGCTCAACATCGTCCGTCCGGGGCGCAACTATGGCTGGCCCATCGTCTCCTACGGCCGCGCGTACACCGGCGAAGCCACGATCGGCACCGGCGGGACGGGCCCTGAGCTGCCCGAGCCCTGTGCGCCCGGCATGGAGCAGCCGCTGCTCTACTGGTACCCCGTCATCTCTCCCGGCGGCATGGCCCTCTACACGGGCGACGCGTTCCCCGCGTGGAAGGGAGACCTCTTCGTCGGCGGCATGTCCACCACGCAGCTCCAGCGCATCGTGTTCAACCAGCGGGGACTGCCGGTGCGGCACATCCCGCTCCTGACCGAGCTCAACCAGCGCATCCGCGACGTCAAGCAGGGACCGGACGGCCTGCTGTACGTGACGACGGATCACGAGGCAGGGGCGGTGCTGAGAATCGAGCCGCTGGACGATGCGGCGGCGAGCTGAGGGAACATCATGCGACTTGTCGTTCTCACTCTGATCGGCCTCGCTCGAGCTACGGGAACAACCTGTTCGTGCTATGTTTGCCGGAGTGAGGCGTCGGACGACGATTCCTTCGACGGGCGGTCGGCGAGGGTCGGGTGGGAGGTGGCGTATGAAGGCGTTTCTCTACTTTGTCGCAGGGGGCTTGGCAGCGATGATGCCTGTGGCGCAGGGTGCGAACGGCCAAACGGCGCGCCCGCTGTCGGCCTTCTTCGGGTTGGACAACGCCCTGCCGGCCAGGGCGAATCTCCTCTGCCCGGGCGCATCCGGGCGGGACGGCATGCCGATCGTGCTGTCTCATACCGTTGACGCGGAGACCTTGCAGGCCGAGGACTTTCGGATTGTCACACGGTCGGGGTCTGAACGCACTCCCATCTGCTCGACCCTCCGGCCGGCCAGCGATCCAGGCGAGCTCAGGACCGTGCTCCTCATCGGTGAGTTCGGCGACGCGGCCGACGACCCACCGGCGAAAGTGCTCGTTGTCGACGACCTGCTCTCGGATGGAGTGACGGGCGGCCCGGTGAACTTCCGCGGAACACAGACGAACGTCACGCCACTCGATGCCGGGCCCTATCTCGTGCTGGCGGAGGTGGTACCGGAGGACCGATGGTCAACGGAGGGCCGTGGGTCCGCCTGTCCGGAAGGCATCCAACAGGTGGTCCGGGCGACCTGGGCCGGAGGCGTACGACTGCCGAATGGCGACGAACCTGGCGACGCCGAGCGCGCCCTCTATCGCGTGACGGTGGAGCGCCCGGACGGCTCGAGTGACGAGATCGTTCCGGCGGCGCTCGCGGATCTCGGGGACCGAGACAACAACCACCTTCTGTGCCTCGATACGTCCGCCCCGGCCGTCTCCGTCAGCTTCCCGGGCGGTCATCTCGTCGACCCCAATCGAGACCTTAATCCCGACACGCACGTTGCGGTCGACAGTGCTTCTTCAGAGGTGCCCTGACCGTTCCCGGCCCGATCGCCGCGCGGCGCGGAGGACTTCCTCGCGCCGCCAGGACATCGGTGCTGGCGCGCGGCCGCTACGACGGCGCCAACACCCTGACCGACGTCGAGGACATCTTCGTCTCGAACGCCCGGAGCCATCGGCGTCTGCGGCCGGCCGGTAGTGTCGCCATGGCGCCTGTCGCGGGTGAGTCGCACCCTTGCGCTGTCGGTCAACGCTATTCCCGTGCGGTACACGCGTCAAGGTTTGCATCCGGGCGGCGGCTCGGACGCGGGAGTGATGTCATTCGGTCGTTCGCGCTCTACGACCGACAAGGGGTCGCCGGACGCGATGCAGCCGGCGGCAACCGTGCGTCTCGGCGCAGCGCCCGGCGTATGTGGGCTCGCGCGATGGGCGCCCGCTTCGGATGCACGCGTCATCGACCGCGTCGCTCATGTCCAGTCGCGCCAGGCCCGGACGTCGACGCCGCCCCGGACGTAGCTCTCCTGCCCGCCGTAGACGACGGTGGCTGGGCTGGACCGCCCCGACAGCGAGCGCCAGTGGGCGAGGCCCTTGAAGAAGTCGCCGGCGACGGTCTCTCCCGACTTGATCTCCACCGCGTGCGGGCCGTCCGGCGTGTCGACGAGCAGGTCGACCTCGTGGCCCCGCTGGTCGCGCCAGAAGTACAGGTCGGGCACTTGCCCCGCGTTGCAGGCCGCCTTCAGCGTCTCGGCGACCACCAGGTTCTCGAACACCGCCCCGCGCGCGGCGTGCGTCGCAAGCTGGGCGGCGTCGCGGATCCGCAGCAGCCAGCACAGCAGCCCCGTGTCCACGAAGTAGAGCTTGGGACGTTTTGTCAGCCGTTTGTTGAAGCTCCGGTAGTACGGCTGGAGCCGAAAGGTCACGAAGCTCGCTTCCAGCACCGACAGCCAGCGGCGGGCCGTGTCGTGGCTCACGCCGCAGTCGTTGCCGAGGCTCGACAGGTTCAGCAGCCCGGCGGCCGGGCCCGCGCACAGCCGGACGAATCGGCCGAACGCCTCCAGGTCGCCGACCTGCGTCAGGTCGCGCACGTCACGCTCGAGATACGTCTGGAAGTACTGCGCCAACCACTCGCCCGCATCGAGCCCGAGGTCGTGGATGCGCGGGTAGAAGCCCCGCACGGCGTGGATCGTCCAGGCGCCGTCGGGCGACGGCTGCCGGGGGCCGGCCGACAGCAGGTCGCCCATGGCCGGCGCGCCCCGCCGGGTCAGTTCGGCCAGCGAGAACGGCAGCAGGCTGGTCAGGCGCACCCGCCCCGCCAGCGACTGGGAGATGCGCTGCATCAGCAGGAAGTTCCGAGAGCCCGACAGCAGAAAGCGGCCGGGAGCCGGATCGTCGTCGACGATCGACTGGATGTACGAGAACAGGTCGGGGGTCCGCTGCGCCTCGTCCAGGATCGCCGGTCCGTCGAAGCGGCCCAGGAAGCCGCGTGGATCTTCGAGGGCGAACGTGCGCTCGTCCGGCGACTCGAGCGAGACGTAGCGGTGGCGCGGGAAGGCGCTGCGCAGCAGGGTCGTCTTCCCGGACTGTCGCGGTCCGTTCACCGACACGACCGGATACTGCGCCGCCGCCCGTTCCACCGTCGCCGAGAGATGCCTCGGAATCACAGAGGCAGTGTTTCATACTGAAGATCCGATCTTCAAATTGTACGTCCTTGAACGAGCGCGTCTGCGCCGACTGCGGGTATCCTGTACGGACCATGATTCACAAGTTCGTGCGGAGCGACCTCTCGCGAGCCGCCAGCCGGATGATGCGTCTTGTTGTCTTCGCCCTGCTCGGACTCGCTGCCGCGGCCGGTCCGGCCACCGCGCAGGCCCCCGAGGCTCCTCCCGTCACCGACGCCATGCTGCAGGATCCGGCGCCCGGCGACTGGCTCATGTGGCGACGCACCCTGAACGGCTGGGGCTACAGCCCGCTCGACCAGATCGACCGGGAGAACGTGAACCGCCTGCGTCTGGTGTGGACCCGCGCCCTGTCGTCCGGCTACCAGGAAGGCACGCCGCTGGTCTACGGCGGCACCCTGTACATGCCGAACCCCAACGACCACCTGCAGGCGATCGACGCGGCGACCGGCGATCTGCTCTGGGAGTACCGCCGGGAGACGCCGGAGGGCGCCGCCGAGACGCTGGCCGCGGCGGCGGGGCTGGTCTCCGTCAACCGGAACGTGGCGATCTACGGGAACGTGATCATCGACACCGGCAACGACGGCTACGTCTATGCCGTCGACGCCGCGACCGGGGAGCTGGCGTGGGAGACCGAGATCTTCGACTATGCGACGGGGTCGGCGCGGCACTCGTCGGGGCCCATCGTCGCCAACGGCAAGGTGGTCTCGGGGCGCAGTTGCCGGCCCGCCGGCGGGCCGGCGGCCTGCGTGATCGTCGCGCATGACGCCACGACCGGCGCCGAGCTGTGGCGGACCCGCCTGGTGCCCGCGCCGGGCGAGCCCGGCGACGAGACCTGGGGCGGCGTGCCCTACGAGGAGCGGGTGCACGTGGGGTCGTGGATGGTGCCCAGCTACGACCCCGAGCTGAACCTCGTCTATGTCGGGACGTCGGTCACCTCCCCCGCCCCGAAGTTCCTGCTCGGCGGCAGCGGCAACCAGCACCTCTACCACAACTCGACGCTCGCGCTCGACGCCGACACCGGCGAGATCCGGTGGTACTACCAGCACCTGAACGACCACTGGGACATGGACCATCCCTTCGAGCGGCTGCTCGTCGACACCGCGGTGGCTCCCGACCCCGACGCCGTGAGCTGGATCAACCCGCGGCTGCGCGCCGGGGAGGTGCGCAGGGTGGTGACCGGCATTCCCGGCAAGACGGGCGTGGTGTACACCCTCGACCGCGAGACCGGGGAGTTCCTCTGGGCCACGCCGACGGTCGGCCAGAACCTCATCGCCGACATCGACGGCGCCACGGGCGAGGTCAGCGAGAACCCCGAGGTGGTCTTCAGCTCGTACGGGCAGCAGATCCTGTCCTGCCCGGGGTGGCTGGGCGGCAAGGACTGGGAGGCGGGCGCGTACAGCCCCCTGACGAACACGATGTACTATCCGCTGCGCAACTCCTGCGCGCGCGTGCTGGCGACCCCGGACGAGGGGCTCGCCATCTACCAGCTCGCCGCACGCTTCCAGTTGTCGCCCGGCACCGACCAGCTCGGCACCGTCCGGGCGATCTCGGCGGAGACGGGCCGGACCACCTGGCTCCGCGAGCAGCGGGCCGCGACGCTGTCGCTCGTCGCCACCGGAGGCGGACTGGTGTTCGGCGGCGACGTGCACGGGCGTTTCCGCGCCCTCGACCAGGAGACCGGCGACGTGCTGTGGGAGATCAACATCGGGTCGCCGGTCACCGGCTTTCCCATCAGCTTCGCGGTCGACGGCCGCCAGTATGTCGCGGTCAGCACGGGCACGGCCGCGAGCGCGTCGGCGTTCGTCGGCCTGACGCCGGAGCTTCGTCCGAGCTACGGGAACAACCTGTTCGTGTTTGGTTTGCCGGAGTGAGGCGTCGGACGACGATTCCTTCGACGAGCGGTCGGCGAGGGTCAGGTGGGAGGTGGCGTATGAAGGCGTTTCTCTACTTTGTCGCAGGGGGCTTGGCAGCGATGATGCCTGTGGCGCAGGGTGCGAACGGCCAAACGGCGCGCCCGCTGTCGGCCTTCTTCGGGTTGGACAACGCCCTGCCGGCCAGGGCGAATCTCCTCTGCCCGGGCGCATCCGGGCGGGACGGCATGCCGATCGTGCTGTCTCATACCGTTGACGCGGAGACCTTGCAGGCCGAGGACTTTCGGATTGTCACACGGTCGGGGTCTGAACGCACTCCCATCTGCTCGACCCTCCGGCCGGCCAGCGATCCAGGCGAGCTCAGGACCGTGCTCCTCATCGGTGAGTTCGGCGACGCGGCCGACGACCCACCGGCGAAAGTGCTCGTTGTCGACGACCTGCTCTCGGATGGAGTGACGGGCGGCCCGGTGAACTTCCGCGGAACACGGACGAACGTCACGCCACTCGATGCCGGGCCCTCTCTCGTGCTGGCGGAGGTGGTACCGGGGGACCGATGGTCAACGGAGAGCCGTGGGTCCGCCTGTCCGGAAGGCATTCAACAGGTGGTGCGGGCGACCTGGGCCGGAGGCGTACGACTGCCGAATGGCGACGAACCTGGCGACGTCGAGCGCGCCCTCTATCGCGTGACCGTGGAGCGCCCGGACGGCTCGAGTGACGAGATCGTTCCGGCGGCGCTCGCGGATCTCGGGGACCGAGACAACAACCACCTTCTGTGCCTCGATACGTCCGCCCCGGCCGTCTCCGTCAGCTTCCCGGGCGGTCATCTCGTCGACCCCAATCGAGACCTGAATCCCGACACGCACGTTGCGGTCGACAGTGCTTCTTCAGAGGTGCCCTGACCGCTCCCGGCCCGATCGCCGCGCGGCGCGGAGGACTTCCTCGCGCTGCAGGGACTGGCTCTGTCTTTGGCGGAGGTTCACCATGACGCTCGCAAGCTTCAGCGTGGCGCGGCTGATCTTCGCTCCCGACGGCAAGATCTTCGACTACGAGACAGGGGCGGCGCGACACTCGTCGGGCCCATCGACGAAGCCCTCGGATGGTGCAAGGCGCAATTCAGAGGACCGAGACCGCATGGAGAATCCCCCCGACGGGTGGCCCCGAATCGCACCAGCCGTGTTCTACGACGACGCCGCGGCTGCGATCGACTGGCTGACTCGCGCCTTCGGCTTCGAAGTGCAGGTGAGGGTCGAGAACGACCGGGGGCAGATTGCCCACTCGCAGCTCGTTCTCGATGGCGGCCTCATCATGGTCGGACAGGTGGGCCTGCGTCCCGACCGGACGTACCCGCAGTCTCCGTGCGCGGTCGGCGGCGCGAACACTCAGGCGCTGGCCGTGTACGTGGACGATGTCGACGCCCACTGCGAGCAGGCCCGGTCGGCGGGTGCCGTCATAACCGTCGAGCCGGCAACCCAGGACTACGGCGAGGGGTACTGGACGGACCGGACCTACGAGGCCCGCGACCTGGAGGGTCACCACTGGTGGTTCATGCAGCGCCTGCGCACGTAGCGGCCGGGCCCGCCGGTCGAACGGAGCTGGACTCGATGCCACATGTCCGTGTGATGCCTCGCTTGGCGTACAACGATCCGACCGCCGCCGTGGCGTTCCTCGAGCGCGCGTTCGGTTTCGTCGAAGTTCCGGGCGCGCGGCTCGAACACCCGGAAGGGTCGGTCTATCTGACGCAGGTCGCCGTCGCCGGCGTCGGCGTCATGATTGGCACGGCCGGCGGCCACGGGATCGTCAGCCCCGCCACCGCCGGGACGACGACGCAGGCCCTGATCGTGTACGTCGACGACCTCGACGGACACTGCGCGTGTGCGCGGGCCGCCGGGGCCGAGATCGTGTCGGAACCCGCCGACCAGTTCTGGGGCGAGCGGCGCTACGAGGCGAAGGACCCCGAGGGTCACCTCTGGAGCTTCCATCAACCGGTGCGCGATGTCCCGCCGGACGAGATTCGGCGCAAGTTCCGCAAGGTCGCGATCGAATCGTAGTCGAGGGGAGTGGCGCAGCGTCGAGGTCTGCGTCTCGCGGTCAGGGGCGCGGGTCGTCGATGCGGACGATTCGCGCCGCGCGACGGTCAGCGGTCATTCCCCAAGTGACCCACGAGGCCCCACAAGAACAGCATGACGCCGATCAGGCCGACCGGGAGGCCGATCGGCAGCATGATCATCGTCACGCCCAGGCCGAGGCCGACGACCATCAGGACGAATCCGACGGCCACCGCCGCCAAGCGGGCGAGAATCAGCTCGGTCTTCTCGAGCCATTGACGTCCGCGACCCGATGGTTGTGTCGTCATGGCGCCCGACGCGGGTGAGGCGCACCAGCTGCGCTGTCCGGCAACGCTATTCCCGGCAGGCAGGCGCGTCAAGGGGCGCATCGCGGCGGCGGCGACGCCGGTGTGTGGCTCGCGCGGTGGGCGCGCCCTTCGGATGCACGCGTCATCGACCACGCCGCTCACGTCCAGTCGCGCCAGGCGCGGACGTCGACGGCGCCCCGGACGTAGCTCTCGCGCCCGCCGTAGACGACGGTGGCCGGCGCGGACTGTCCCGCCAGCGAGCGCCAGAGGGCGAGGCCCTTGAGGAAGTCGCCGGCGACGGTCTCTCCCGACTTGATCTCCACCGCGTGCGGGCCGTCCGGCGTCTCGACGAGCAGGTCGACCTCGTGGCCCCGGTGGTTGCGCCAGAAGTACAAGTCGGGCACCTGCCCCGCGTTGCAGGCCACCTTCAGCGTCTCGGCGATCACCAGGTTCTCGAACACCGCCCCGCGCGCGGCGTGCGTCGCGAGCTGGTCGGCGTCGCGGATGCGCAGCAGCCAGCACAGCAGCCCGGTGTCGACGAAGTAGAGCTTGGGACGCCTCGTCAGCCGCTTGTTGAAGCTGTGGTGGTACGGCTGCAGCCGGAACGTCACGAAGCTCGCCTCCAGCACCGACAGCCAGCGGCGGGCGGTGTCGTGGCTCACGCCGCAGTCGTTGCCGAGGCCCGACAGGTTCAACAGTCCGCCGGCCCGGCCCGCGCACAGCCGGACGAAACGGCCGAACGCCTCCAGATCGCCGACCTGCGTCAGGTCACGCACGTCACGCTCCAGGTACGTCTGGAAGTACTGCGCCAGCCACTCGCCGGCATCGAGCCCGAGGTCGTGGATGCGCGGGTAGAAGCCCCGCACGGCGTGGACCGTCCAGGCGCCGTCGGGCGACGGACGTCGGGGGCCGGCCGCCAGCAGGTCGCCCACGGCCGGCGCGTCCCGCCGGGTCAGCTCGGCCAGCGAGAACGGCAGCAGGCTGGTCAGGCGCACCCGCCCCGCCAGCGACTGGGAGATGCGCTGCATCAGCAGGAAGTTCCGCGAGCCCGACAGCAGAAAGCGGCCGGGGGCCGGATCGTCGTCGACGATCGACTGGATGTACGAGAACAGGTCGGGCGCCCGCTGCGCCTCGTCCAGGATCGCCGGTCCGTCGAGGCGGCCCAGGAAACCGCGTGGATCTTCGAGGGCGAACGTGCGTTCGTCCGGCGACTCGAGCGAGACGTAGCGGTGCCGCGGGAAGGCGCTGCGCAGCAGGGTCGTCTTCCCGGACTGTCGCGGTCCGTTCACCGACACCACCGGGTACTGCGCCACCGCCCGCGCCACCGTTGCCGCGAGATGCCTCGGAATCACGAAGAGAGTGTTTCATACTGCAGATCCGATCTTCAAACTGTACGCCCATCACCTCGTGCTTGGCCGCTGCATCGTCGCGCAATCGCCATCACGCGTCGAAGAAGGCACATGAACCACCACCCGGGGCGGCCAGAGATGCACCAGGATGACGATCAAGGCCGTGTCGAGCTCGATGACCATGGCGTTCCCGCCGCGTCCGCGGCATCGCGCAGTGAAACGGCGGCCCTGCGCCCGGCGTCTATCGATGTGATGCACGCCCATCCGGCTCGCGTCGCGTTGGGCGGTTCGCTCTGCTGGCTGGCGGCGGTCTGCGCCGGCGCCCAGGGCGTCTCGCCCGAGGCGGTGGTCGTCACCGAGTTCGCCAACATCAGCGGCGCGCCCGCCGACGAGTGGTTCGGCAGGGGTATCGCAGAGGTCGTCGCGGCGGAGATTGGCGAGCGGTGGTCGGTGCGTTCCCTCGTCGGCGGGTCTCCGCGTGCGCGTCCCGTGGCTGGCGCCGCCGCGACGTCCGACGCGGCTCTCGTGGAGACGGGCCGGGCCGCCGGGGCGCGCTGGGTGGTCGGCGGCGGCTACCAGCGGGTCGGCGATCGGTTGCGCATCACCGCGAGGCTGGTCGAGGCGCGCACGGGGACCGTCGTTTCCGCGACGGTGGTGGACGGCGCCGCCGGGGATTTGTTCGCGCTTCAGGACCGGGTGGCCGCCGAGCTGCTCGCGGCCGCAGGTTCGGAGGCTTCGAGCAGTTCCGTCGCGCGGCGGCCGGCCGGCCGGCGACCAGGGCCTTTCGAGTTCGGAGAGGGATCGTTTCCGACGGGGTTTCCCGCCGGCCGCGGGCCGACCGAGCCGAGGAGGGCGGAATCGGCAGGCGGGATGCCCGCCCTGGCGCGGGGGGCGCGGCCGGCCGCCGCCTCGAACCCGCCCGCAACCAACCCCGCGCCGCCGCCCGCGGCGCCGCCGTCCGCAACCAGCTCCGCGCCGCCGCTCGCGGGCGGGGCCGGGTTCGAGGCGCCGCGCTTCTCGCCCGGCGTGATCGACGGGCCGCCGCCCCCCCTCCCGCCCGACGTCATCCGCCGCGACGACCAGGGCAACGCCACCATCCGCGCCGTCGAGCTGCCCGAGGGCATCCGGCTCGACGGGCAGCTCGACGAGAACGTCTACTTCACGGTGCCGGCCATCACCGGCTTCATCCAGCAGTCGCCCGACGAGGGCGCCCCCGCCACCGAGGAGACCGAGGCCTGGATCCTGTTCGACGACGACAACATCTACGTCGCGGCCCGCGTGTGGGACTCGGCCCCGCCCAGCCAGTGGGTCGCCAACGAGATGCGCCGCGACACGCGGCAACTCCGGCAGAACGACACCTTCGCGGTCATCCTCGACACCTTCTACGACCGCCGGAACGGGGTGGCGTTCTACACCAACGCTCTCGGCGCGCTCGCCGACTTCCAGATCACCAACGAGGGCAACCCCAACAGCGACTGGAACCCCATCTGGGACGTCCGCACCGGCCGCTTCGAGGGCGGGTGGACGGTCGAGATGGAGATTCCGTTCAAGTCTCTCCGGTACCGGCCGGGGCCGTCCCAGATCTGGGGGGTGCAGCTCCGGCGCAACGTGCGGCGCAAGAACGAGTGGGCCTACATCACCGCCCTGCCGATCTCGGCGGGGTCGGGGCCGGGGGGCATCTTCCGCGTCTCTGACGCGGGGACCCTGGTCGGGCTCGACGCCCCGAGCGGCAGCGCCAACCTGGAGATCAAACCCTACGGCATCGGCGGCGTCAGCACCAACCTCGCCGCGTCCGAGCCCACCGTCAACGCTGGCGACGGAAGCGGCGGCCTCGACGTGAAGTACGGCATCACCCAGAACCTGACCGCCGATTTCACGTACAACACCGACTTCGCCCAGGTCGAGGTGGACGAGCAGCAGGTGAACCTGACCCGGTTCAGCCTGTTCTTCCCCGAGAAGCGCGAGTTCTTTCTCGAGGGCCGCGGCATCTTCGGCTTCGCCCGAGGCGGCCTCGCCGGCGGCTTCGGCGGGGCCCTGCGCCGGGGCGGGCAGGGCGGCGGCTTCTTCGGCGGCGGCAATGCGCCGACCCTGTTCTACAGCCGCCAGATCGGCCTGCAGAACCGGACCGTGGTGCCGATTGTCGGCGGCGGCCGGATCACCGGCAAGATCGGCGCGTTCGACGTCGGGTTGCTGAACATCCAGGCCGACGAGCACGCGGCGGCCGCGGCGGAGAGGACCAACTTCACCGTCGTGCGGCTGAGGCGCGACATCCTGCGCCGCAGCAGCATCGGCGGGATCTTCACGAACCGATCGGTCTCGCTGCTCGGCGACGGCTCGAGCCAGGCCTACGGGGCGGACGCGACGTTCTCCTTCTACGAGAACGTGAGCCTGCTGGCCTACGCGGCCCGCACACAGACCCCGGGAAACGACGGGCAGGACCTGAGCTACCAGGGCCGCTTCAACTACGCCGGCGACCTCTACGGGTTTCAGGCCGAGCACTTGGTGGTCGAGGACAACTTCATCCCGGAGGTCGGCTTCCTGCGCCGCGACAACTTCCGCCGCAGCTACGGTACGGCGCGCTACAGCCCGCGGCCCCGCTCGCTGGCCGGCATCCGGCAGTTCCGGCTCGAGGGGAGCTACGACTACATCGAGACCGCCGACCTCGGCATCGTGGAGACGCGCCAGACGCAGCTGGCGTTCGCCACCGAGCTCGAGAACAGCGACCGGTTCGGCGTCTCGGTGGCCGACAACTACGAGTTCCTGCACCGCGAGTTCACGCCGGGGCCCGACGAGGTGGCCTTCCCGGTCGGCGGCTACCGGTTCTTCGACGTCGAGGGCACGTACTCGCCCGGCGCGCAGCGCCGCCTGAACGGGACGTTCACGGTGCGCGCCGGCGACTACTTCAACGGCACCATCCGCTCCGTCGGCTTCAGCCGCGGGCGCATGGAGGTGACGCAGCGGCTCTCGCTCGAGCCGAGCGTGTCGGTCAACTGGATCGACTCGCCGCAGGGCTCGTTCCGCACCGACCTGCTCGTGTCGCGGGTGAACTTCTCGTTCACGCCGCGCATGTTCTTCAGCGGGCTGATCCAGTACAACTCGAGCACCAACACCGTCAGCAACAACCTCCGCCTCCGCTGGGAGTACTCGCCGGGCAGCGAGCTGTTCGTGGTCTACACCGAGGATCGCGAGACCGACCCCCTGCGCCCCGACCGGTTCTCGGAGCTGCGCAACCGCGGGTTCGTCGTCAAGGTGAACCGGCTGTTCCGCTTCTAGCGGCACGGCACCGAAGCGAGACGCGCCTGACGCCGCCGAGCAGGGCCGGACGGCACCATGCCACACCGCGCGGAGTCGACGTCTTTGACCGCCTCGGAGTCGGCCCGCCAGGCGAACGACGGGTCCGATGCGGCGCGGCGGCTGGCGGACGCGCTGGCGAGACACTACCGGTGTGAAGCGCGCTCCATTGCGCGGATCGCGAAAGGCATGGGCGCCACCAACTGGCTGGTGCGGACGTCCGAGGCCGACTACTTCCTCAAGCAGTACCCGCCGGGTGCCGAAATCGCCGGCGAGGCGGCCGCGCTGAAGCTGTCCCAGGAGGCACGGGCCGCGGGGTTGCCGGTGCCACGGGTCATTCCCTCCGCCGGCGGCGAGCTGCTGCTGTCGGAGAGCGGGCTGACGCTCGCCCTGTTCGAGCACGTCTCCGACACGACCTCCGGCATCGCGCTCTCGCGCTCGGACATGGCCCAGGCCGGTCACACGCTCGGCCGGCTGCACGCCTGCCTGCGGGACCGACCGGCTCGCCGCGACACCGCGGGGGAGTGGCTCGCTCTCGAGGCAAGCGGGAAGCGGGCCGCGTTCGAGCGCTACCTGAGAGCCATCGAGAAGCGGGAGGAGCAGGACGAGTTCGACCGCCGGACGGCGTGCCTGTTGCGCAGGCGACTGGACCTGCTGCCGCGAGCGGCCTCGCTTCTCGCGTCGCTTCCGCCGCTGGGGCGGCAGGTCGTGCACGGCGACTACAGCCTCTGGAACATCCTGTTTCGAAGGGGCCGGCTGGTCGCGGTCGTGGACTTTCGGCCGCCCGAGCGGTTCCTGCCCGCGTTCGAGATCGGCCGGGCCGCGCTCGCGCCGGAGACGATGACCGCCGGCCCCGGCTGGCACGGCAAGGCCCTCGCCTTCGTCGAGGCGTACTGCCGGGCGAACCGGGAGGTCGAACGCACCGATGTCGAGTTCGCGCCCCACGTGTGGGCGATTCAGCTCGTCCGAAGCGAGTACGGCGTGCGGCAGCACTATTTCGGTCCCGTCGAGCGGCAGGCCGATCTCGACCGGTTCTGGTTTCAACGGTGCGAGGCCGCCGACATGATCCTCGACGACCTCGACCGGCTGTCCTCGGGCTTCGTCTCCGCGTGGGAGCGCCGCGAGGCATGATGCCCGTCCGCCGGCCCGATCGGTACACCGGGTACGATGCGGAATGCGGCGACTGGACTACGATGAGATCGCCCGCGCGTACGACGAGCCCTCTCGCGATCACGATGTGGACGCGGGCCTGACTGCCTTCCTGGAGGAGAGCCCCTCCATCACGGCCTCGGACGTCAGAGTTCTCGACGTCGGCTGCGGAACCGGAAAGCAACAGCTCGCCAATCGTGTCGCGATGCCGGACGCGACCCTGGTGGGAGCGGACCTGTCCATCGGGATGCTGAGCGTCGCGCGCGAGCGTTGTCCCGACGCGGTCTGGGTGCAGGGGGACGGGGCGGCTCTGCCGTTTCGGACCGGCGCGTTCCACTACGTCAGCAACCAGTTCTCCTATCCGCACATGCGGCACCAGGAACGGTTCATCGCCGAGGTGCTTCGGGTGCTGCGGCCGGGCGGGCGCTTCGTCATGACCAACATCGATCCGTGGTCGATGACCGGCTGGGTGCTCTACCGCTTCTTCCCGGCGGCCAGGACCCTGGATTACCGGGACTTCATGACCGGCGACGATTTCGGCAACGCCATGCGCGATGCCGGCTTCTTGGACGTAGAGATGGAACGAGCGCAAAGAAGCACCCGCGAGGATCTCGGCGCGTACCTGACCTACGCCTCCGAGCGGCACCGCACCTCGCACTTCATGGCCATGTCGGACGAAGACTACCGGGCGGGAATTCGGCGTCTGGAGCAGGCCGTCGATGCCCGGCCGGGCGACACGGTGCCTTCGGAGCTCTGCCTGATCACGATACGGGGCGACAAGCCGCGCTGACGGGACCTCGGGTGACCGAACGGGGGGCGTGTTCGAGTACGATCCCGCATCGTGCCCATGGTTTTTCGGCGCGACGCCGCCCGGACCAATGCGGAGATCGAGGCTCTGCTGCGCGAACCCCTCGTGAGCTGGCCCGAGGCTTCTCCGGTGGCGGTTCGAGAGGTCGCCGAATCGACCCATGGGGTGGCGGCAGCGATTCTGACCGTCGCCGTGGCCGGGTCGAGCCTGGGCCGGAGCGATCTGACGGAGCAGGTTGTCGACGCGTTGTCGGAGGCGGTCACCGGCACGTACCCCGCCTGGCTGCCGGAGGCGGAACATCTCACGGGACCCGGTGGCGCCGGCTTGGCCGCCGTGCGCGCGATCTGCGAGCGAGCCGCCGCCGGCAGCGACCTGTTCGGTCCGTTCCTTGCCGCGGCGGCGGAGGCGTCGCTGTGCGGGCGGTTGCTCGCAGTGGTGGAGTTCGCGCGAGAGACGGCCGTGCGCCAAGCCCGGAAGCTGATCCTCCGCGCCTACGGGTATGAACGGCTCGTCGTGATGGTCGAGCTGGCGGGTGAGTGGAGCCCCGCGCAGATCGAAGTCGCGGAAGCGAACGCGCTCTGGCTGGCCGGGCCGGGGGGGCTCACCGTCTGGCTCTTCGGGACCCCGACCGCCCGCATGACCCGAGTGCCCCGAACTTCGCTCCCCGGCCGGATGCCGGCGTCGGAGCCGCCGGCTGCGCCGCGCCCTCCCTACCTGACGCCGCCGCGGGGCCGGCCCAACCCGGGCAGCCGGGCGGAACAGCGTCTCGAGGCGCATCTCGCGCGATCCGAGTGGGCAAGGGGTCGCGCCTGGAACCGGACCTGGTCGCGGGGAGTTCTCGCCAACCCCATCCGGGTCGATCTCGTCTGGACGCGGGAGAAGTGCGTCGTCGAGCTCGATGGACCCGACCACCTGGGCACCGGCAAGTACGCCGCCGATCGGGTGCGTGATCGCGCGCTACAGCGCGCGGGCTTCCTGGTTCTTCGCTACACGAACGACGAAGTGCTCGACGACGTGGCCCGCGTCGTCGACGAGCTCGAACGATTCCTGAAGGACCGGCGGCGGTCCACGGCAGGAGAAACGTGAGCATGGCGTATGGAATTCCGGAGCGCGCCGCGATGATCGCGCTGATGGCCCTCAACAAGGAAACGCGGAACGCGGAGCTCAAGCGGCGCTATGGAATAGATGTCAGGAAGGCCGTTCGGGTGAAGCTCAACCAGGACGGGCTCCTCCAGAGCCGCCGCGGAGCCAAGGGCTACGTTCACGAGTTGACGGATGCCGGCTGGGCGTGGGCGGTAGCCGAGCTCGACGAGCCGGTGCCGCCGCACGCGCGCTCCGCCGGCGGCGCGCTGTACGCGCTCCTCAACGGCTTGAAGGTCGCGCTCGACGCCCGGGGGATGCTGCTGCAGGAGCTGTTCGCGCCCCCGGCTCCGAAGCCTGCCGGTTCGCTCCGGGATCGGATTCGGCAGGCCTACCGCAGCCTGGCGTCCCGCCCCTGGGACCGGGTGGAGCTGCGCGATCTCCGGGCCCGGCTCGGCGATTGGCCGCGCCGCGAGGTGGATCTCGAGCTCGTCCGGATGTTCCGCGACAAGGTCGTCAATCTCACGCTGCACGAGGACCGCCGCCGGCTCACGCAGGCCGACCGGGACGCGGCGCTTCGGCTCGGCGTGGACGATATGCACATGATCGGCATGGAGTGAGTCTTGTGGAGCCAGAGCTGAAGGCGCTTGGACACGTGGCGTTCCGGACGGCGTATGCCGGCAACGACATCTGGCGCGACGACGTCGTCCACGTCGACGGCATTCACTCGTGGGCGTTCGAGCGGATCCTGAACGCGTTCGCCCGGGTGCGCGACGGCGCGCCGGTCGGCAACATCGTCATCGAGGGGCGGCCGGGGATCGGCAAGTCGCACTTTCTGGGGCGCGTCCGCCATGCGGTGGTCGACCGGGGGCAGATCTTCGTCCTCTTCCAGCCGAGCACCGCGCGCCAGTTCTGGAACAGCTTGGCGCTGGCCTACGTGGATGCCCTGCATCGCGACATGGACGAAGAAGGGACCCAGTTGCGCACCGTCCTCCATGGCCTCGGGGGAGCGATCGGGTTGCCGCGAGCCGAGATAGAGGACTTGGCGGCGGGGACGTTCGATCCCGCCCACCTGAAGGCCGTCCGCCGAAGGCTCCAGGTGCATCTCGGCCGCCGGCCCGGGCATCGGGTGACCGTGGACGTGGCGATCGCGCTCATCCTGACGAACAGCGAGGATCTCGCCCACCGGGACATCGGAGACGCGCTGATTCAGGGGCTGTCGATCGACGTCGAGGAGGGGCGCGCGCATTCCATCGGCGCGAGCCGCATTCCGTGTCGAGGGGTCGTCGGCGCCTTCGATCGGCTGGCAGGCGCCGCCGGATGTACGACCCTGGTGGCGGTCGACCAGCTCGACGGACTGCTCGCGCTGGGGCGGTCGCTCGACGGCGCCACGGAGCAGTCGGTGCTCCACGAGATCGCGAACGGACTCATGGACCTCGCCGAGGACGTGCAGCACTCGCTGATCGTCCTGTCGTGCCTGGCCGACAGCTGGGCGCTGATTCGCGACCGGGCCGTACCGACCGCTCACGCCCGTTACCCGACAAAAGTCGAGCTCCAGCTCATCCCCTCGGCGGAAGTCGGGAAGGCGCTGGTGGCCGCGCACCTCCGGGAGGCCTACACCCGCGCCGGGTTCACGCCCAGGTATCCGACCTGGCCGGTGCGGACGACCGCGTTTGACGACGCGATCCTGTTCTCCCCCCGCAGCCTGATCACAGTGGTCCAGGACCACTGCGTGCGCTGTCGGGAGAACGGTCGCGTCACCGAGCTGGAGCAACTGCCCAACGGGCGGCAGGGGCCACAGCCGTTGCCGGACGCGCCCCGGCCGGGTGTCGCCGACCCGGGCCTCGACCGGCGGTTCGGCCGGTTGGTTCAGGAGGCGAACGTCGCCGCCGCCCTCGACGAGAAGACGGTGGACCATGGCCTGCCGCCCCTGCTGCGCGCCGGCCTGACTGCGTGGGCGAAGGAGAACGTCGCGGTGGGCGACTTCTCGGTCGATCCGCCGCCCGGGACAAGACCCTTGCTGCATGCGCGGCTGCGGCGGATAGTCGACGCGGACACGGACGACGAAGTGCACTGGTCGTTCCGGGCCGTCCTGAACGCCAGCCCGGTGGCAGCCCTGAACGGGCTGCGGGCCGCGGTGACGGCATCGGGGCTCGAGTTCTCGGGGGAGCGGCGGCGTCTGTTCGTCCTGCGCAACGCAGTCTGGTCCCGGGGCCCGAAGACGCAGCAGGCGCTCGATGAGCTGCGGGCGCGCGGCGGTATCGTCATGACGCTGCCGGAGGCCGACCTCAAGGTCTTCCGAGCCCTGCAGCAGCTCCTCGAAGAGAAGCCGAAGGGCCTGACCGTCTGGCTCAGGATGCGTCGCCACGCGAGCCGGGCGGCAGTGCTCGCGCCCTTGGGTTCCGAGCCTCCCGTCGCCGCCGCACCGACGGAAACCGAGGCACCGCCGAGGGCCATGGAACCCGGAGCCACCGCACCGCGGAAGGCCGAAGAGCCGGCCAAGGCCGAGGAGTCGCGCACGGCCGTCACACCGCCGAAGGCTGCCGAGCCGGCCAGGTCCGGTGAGTTAGCCAAGGCCGTTGCACCGCGCCAGACCGCCGAATCGCGACAGACCGCCGCACCGCGCCGGACCGCCGAACCGAGCAGGACCACGGAACCGCCCAGGACCGCGACACTGTCCAATGTTGCTGCAACGTCGAGGCCCGCCAGGGTGCCCGCGCCGGCGGACGAAGGCTCCATTCCCATCGGCATCTCGGAAGGCACGGGTCGGCAAGTGACCGTGCCACTCGACGACCTGCGGCGCCATACGGTGATCTTCGCGGGCTCCGGCTCCGGCAAGACCGTGCTCATCCGCCGGCTCGTCGAGCAGTGCGCGCTGAAGGGCGTCTCGGCCGTGGTGCTCGATCCGAACAACGACCTCGCGCGTCTCGGTCTGGCCTGGCCCGAGCCTCCCTCAGGTTGGAACGACGGCGATGCGGAGAAGGCGGAGACCTACCTTCGCGACACCGAGGTCGTGGTGTGGACGCCGCGCCTGACGACGGGACGCCCGCTCTCGTTCGCACCGCTGGCCGGCCTGGGCGACGTGGCGGACGATCCGGACGAGTTCGGGATTGCGCTCGACAATGCCGTCGCCTCGCTCGTCCCGCGCTCGGGCCTGCCCGCGTCCGGGGCACGTCTCAGCCAGGGCCGGGCCGTGCTGAAGGAAGCTCTGGCTGCGTACGTGCAACGCGATGGCGGGGATCTCACGGGATTCCTGGGCTACCTGTCGGCGTTGCCGGAGGGCGTCAGCCGGCTCGCGAGCGGCGGGAAGCTCGCGGCAGACATCGCCCAGACGCTGCTCGCCGAGACCGTGAACGATCCCATGCTGGGCGGGACCGGCGAAGCCGTCGATCCTTCGGTCCTTCTCCAGCCGGCGGCAGGCCGACGTGCGCGCATCTCCGTCATCAGTCTCGTCGGATTGCCGAACGACGAGCAGCGACAGCACTTCGTCAATCAGCTGCAGATGGCCCTCTTCGCCTGGGTGAAGATGCACCCCGCCGGCGACCGGCCGCTGGGCGGTCTGTTCGTCATGGACGAAGCGCAGACGTTCGCGCCGTCGACGGGCCGTACGGCGACCACCGACAGCACGCTCGCCCTCGCCTCCCAGGCACGGAAGTACGGTCTCGGCCTGGTCTTCGCCACTCAGGCGCCGAAGGGGCTCCACAACCGGATTCCCGGCAACGCGACGACGCAGTTCTTCGGCCTCCTCAATGCCCCGGCGCAGATCGCGGCCGCCCAGGAAATGGCCGCTCAGAAGGGCGGCGACGCGCGGGGCATCGCACGCTTGCGGCCCGGGGAGTTCTTCGTGGGAAGCGACATGGTGCCGTTTCAGCGGGTGCGCAGCCCCATGTGCCTGAGCCACCATCCGCCGAGCCCGATGACCCAGGAAGAGATCCTCGAGTTGGCGCGCGTCGGGCGTCCCCGCGCAACGCCTGACGCAGCGCCGGCCGGCCAGGAGCCTCAGATTCTCAGCAGCGGGTAGTCGGGAATCCGCGGCGTCAGCGTGCGGTTCGTGCAATCGGCGATCAGGTCGAGGGCCTCGAGGATGATCTGGCCGATCAGGACCTCGCCCGCCGGCGGGCCGACCACGCAGTCGGTGCGCGTCGAGCGGCCGCAGATGCGCACCGTCACCGGACCCGCGACGGGGCGTTCCTCCTTGCGATTGTCGGCGTAGGTGACAACCACGGTGTCCTGGACCCGCAACCCGAGTTGCTCGACGATGTTCCGGGGGAGCACGAGCATCATCGCCCCGGTGTCGACGACGCCGTGTACGCGAGTGCGACGAACACCGGATTCGTCGCCGAGCCCCCGCTCGAAGATCCCGTGATCGACCGGGTTCTCCAGCTCGAAGTCGACTGATATCTCTCCCATGTCTGCTGTCATTGCAAGATTCCCTCCGGCAGTCGGAACGAGATGAGCCCCGGCACGTCGCCGCCCACCGTCAGCGCGATGTGCTGCACGCCGTCGAGCAGGTAGGTCATCGGCGCCCCGAGGGCCCCGGCCGGCAGGTCGACCGACGCGATCTCCGCCCCCGTCGCCTTGTCGTAGGCCACGAGCCGCGGCCCCCCGTCCGTGCCGCCCGCCGTCAGCGCATAGATCAGCAGCGTCTTCGTCAGCAGGGGACCGCTGCGGCTGGCGTCGCCGCCGACCGGGGGCAGGTCGAGGTCGCGCAGCATGGGGTGGTTGCGGATGCGGTCGCCGTCGCCGGTGGGGACCATCCACGCGTGCTCGCCGGTGTTCATGTCGATGGCGGTCATCCGCGTGTAGGGCGGCTTCCACAGCGGTAGCCCGCGCGGCATCACGGGGCCGGCCGAGACCGAGCGGCGGATGTAGCGAAGCGTCGACTGCTCATGCGGCTCGGGCTCGGTGAGCTGGATGGTCGAATGGCCGTTCGTCGACGGCACGTACAGGTAGCCGGTCTCGGGGTCGACGGCCGCGCCCGACCAGCTCGCGCCGCCGCCGACGGGGGGCCGCATGATGGTGCCGCGCAGGGTTTGCGGCGTGTAGAGCGGCCCGAGCCGGAAGCCCTCGACGGCGTCGGCGGCCATCTGCCGGATCTCGGGCGTGAAGTCGACGAGGTCGTCTATCGACGTGCCCTGGTACTCGAACGCGGCGGGCCGGGTGGGGAAGGGCTGGGTCGGCGACATGACCTCGCCCTCCAGATCGGTGTCGGTCGCCACCGGCAGCTCCTCGATGGGCCACACCGGCTCGCCCGTCACCCGGTCGAAGACGTAGACGAAGCCCTGCTTGCTGACCTGGGCCACCGCCTTGATCTCGCGCCCGTCGACGGTGATGTCGAGCAGGTTGGGGGCGGCCGGCAGGTCGTAGTCCCACAGCCCGTGGTGGATGGTCTGGAAGTGCCACTGCCGCTGGCCGGTCTCGACGTCGACGGCGACGATGCTCTCGGCGAAGAGGTTGTCGCCGGGCCGGTGGCCGCCGTAGTAGTCGTTGGTCGGGGTGCCGACGGGCAGGTAGACCCAGCCGAGCTCCTCGTCGCCGCTCATCATCGACCAGATGTTGGTGTTGCCGCTGTAGCGCCACGACTCGTTCAGCCACGTGTCCGACCCGAACTCGTCGGCGCTCTGGGGCACGGTGTGGAAGTCCCACCGGTGCCGCCCGGTCCGGATGTCGTAGGCGCGGGCGAAGCCGGGGGTGGCCTCGCGGGTGATGGTGCGGTCGTTGATGGTCGAGCCGACGACGATGGTGTCGTTGATGATCATCGGCGGCGACTGCGACGAGAGGGGCAGCAGGTTCAGGACGTCGCGCTCGCCCCGGGTCGCGCGGGGCACGCCGTCGGTGAGGTCGACGCGCCCGTTGTCGCCGAAGTCGGGGTCGGGCAGGCCCGTCCTGGCGTCGACGGCGATGAGGAAGCCGTCGCCGGTGGCCCACACGATGCGGGCGTCGCCGTCGTTCTCCCAGTACGCGACGCCTCGGTGCCGCCACTGCGCGATGGCCGGCATGCCCGACTCGTAGGCGCGCGGGTCGTGCACCCACAGGGTCTCGCCGGTGCGCGCGTCGATGGCGGCGGCCCGGTAGAGGGGGGTGCTGAGGTAGAGGACCCCATCGACCATGAGGGGCGTCGCCACCAGCGAGCGGATGGTCGGCCGGGCGCGCGTCTGCCGCACCCCGTCCCACGCCGTCCACAGGTCGGGCTCGTCCGCCTGCAGGATGTCGAAGAGGGTGTCGGCCGCCACCAGCGAGTCGCCGTCGGGGGTCGCGCGAACGAGATGCGCGTCGACCGACGTCCAGTGCCACCGCACCTCGAGGTCGGCGAAGTTGTCGGCCGTGATCTGGTCGAGCGGCGAGTACTTCGTGCTGCCGCTGTCGCCCGCGTAGCTGCGCCATTCGCCGCCGGCCGGCGCGCCGTACTGCGCCTCGGCCGGGGCGCCGCCCAACCACACCACCGCCGCGAGCGCCGCCGTCGCCGGTGCACCGATCCGTCGCATCGTCAACACCTCGGGATTCTGTTCGATCGACTTGTACCATACTCTGTACCGACGGTCGGTAGAGGCGAAGTCATGGATACGATCACGTACTCGGATGCTCGGGCAAACCTCGCCAAGACGATGAGACCGCGTCTGCGACGATCGCGCCCCGGTCGTCATCACGCGCAGGAACGGCGGGGCCGTCGTCATGCTGTCGTTGCGCGACTACGAGGGCCTCGAGGAAACGGCCCATCTGTTGAGGAGTCCCGCGAACGCACGACGTCTGCTGGAGTCGCTCGAAGAGCTGAAGGCCGGTGGCGGTGTGGAGCGCAGGCTCCGCGAATGAACATCCTGCGGCGCTTTTCGAGGAATCGGGAAGCCGGAACCACTCAAGAACCAACTGGCCGGCTGCCGGTCTCGCCGCATCGACGGCGAACACCGGCTCGTCAGCCGAGTTGAAGGCGAGCCGTCGAAATCGTCCAGACCCGTCACCACTACTGACGGGTCGTTGAACGCCGTCGTTGCGCACACCATACTCTTGGAGGGAGTGAGACGATGACTCGTGGCTGGCCGGCGGTGGGACTGCTCGGCGCCCTGCTCGTGTGGCCCGCCGGGCCGGCGTCGGCCCAGACGGCGGACACGCCGCGGACGCCCTGGGGCGCGCCGGACCTGGGGGGCGTCTGGGACTACCGCTCCGCCACCCCGATGGCGCGGCCGGACGAATACGGCGACCGGGCGGTGATGACCGAGGAGGAGGCGGCGGCCCTCGCGCGCCGGTCGGCCGACCTGTTCGAGTCGATCGACAACGGGGAGACGGTGCCCGGCCACGAGATACACACCCGGGTATTCCTCGAGTTCGGCACCGAACCCGTTCCGGACCGGCGCACCTCGCTCATCGTCGACCCGCCGAACGGCCGCCATCCGCCCACCGTGGACGGCGCGGACGAGCGGCGCGCCGCCGTCGCCGGCTCGTTCGGCCCCGGGCCCTTCGACTCGTGGGAGGACCTGAACCTGATGGACCGCTGCCTCGGCACCATCGGCTTCCCCATCGTGCCCGGCCCCTACAACAACAACGTGCAGATCTTCCAGACCCCCGACCACGTCGCCATCCTCGCCGAGAGCATGCACTTCGTGCGCATCGTCCCCCTCGACGGAAGCCCCCGTAGCGGCCTCGCGCAGTTCGGCGGCAACGGTCGCGGCCGCTGGGAGGGCGACACGCTGGTCGTCGAGTCGATGCACTTCGACGGCGAGCTGACCATGATCGGCAGCGAGCCGCGCCGGCTCGTCGAGCGCTTCACCCGCGAGGGCGACATCCTCCAGTACGAGTTCACGGTCGAGGACCCGGACATCTGGGAGACCCCGTGGACGGCGCGGGTGCCGCTGCGGAAGACTGAAGGTCCGGTGTTCGAGTACGCGTGCCACGAGGGCAACTACGGCCTCGTGAACATCCTCTCGGCTGCGCGGGCGGAGGAGCGGGCGGCGGCCGAGGCCTCGGACCCGCGTTAGGGCTTTCCCGCGCCCATCTGCACGGCGGGTGTGTCGCCGTGGTGACCGGAGAGTCGCGGCATCGCCCGGTCGGCGGGCCTGCGGAGCCGTGTCGGCCTCACGCGCTACTGGTGTGCAGGGAGGAATGAACATGGACATCGATCTCATCCGGTCGGACCCCGCCGTTCTGATGGGCAAACCGGTCGTCGCGGGAACGCGGATCACCGTCGAGCTGATTCTGGAGAAGCTCGCGGCCGGCGAGACGTTCGACCAGATACTCGAAGCGCATCCGCGTCTGACCAGTGATGGGATCCAAGCCGCTCTGGGGTTCGCGGCCAGCGCCTTGCGAGCCGATGTGGTCTATCCCACCGCGGGACCGGACGCGTGAATCTCCTGGCGGACGAGAGCGTGGACGGGGTCGTCGGCGATCGCCTTCGTGCGGACGGTCATGCGGTGCTGTATGTCGCCGAGATGGATCCGGGTATCGACGACGACACGGTGCTGCAGCAGGCGATGCGGAACGGTGCGTTGCTGCTGACCGGTGATCGGGACTTCGGCGAGCTCGTCTTCCGCTTGCAGCGGGTGCACGCGGGTGTCTTGCTCATCCGGTTGGCCGGTCTGCCCGCCGAGGCAAAGGGCGGCACCGTGTCGCGCCTGCTTGCTGAACGCGGTGACGAAATGCGTTCCGCGTTCAGCGTCATCTCGCCCGGGAGAGTACGTATTCGTCGATCCGTGATCTCGACGCAGTCTCAATCGTCGTAGGAAACCCGGGTCAGCGAGCGCTCGTACCAGCCGTCTCCGACCGGGTCGAACGTGTTCATCTCCATCAGCTCGCCGCCGAAGACGTGAAGCGTCACGCACGGCCGGTCGGTGAGGTCGTTCGTCAGCGAGTGGTACTCGAAGGGCGGGATCAGGAAGTTGGCGTCACCGGCGAGGACGCGGTGCGACTCCACCGGGGCGAACCGGCAACGGTGGGCCTCCTCCTTGAGCGGGGCGTACTGCGTCACGTCCAGCTCGCCTTCCAGGACCCCCTCGACGCTCCACAGGTTGGGGTGGTCGTGAATCGGGGTCCCCTGGCCGGGGGCCCAGGCGATCACGAGGACCGTGTAGCGGCGGGCCGGGTCGCGGTGCAGCAGCCGCCTCGCGTAGCGGTCCGGGCGGGTGCGCCGGAAGCGCTCGTCGAGCTGGAGCCGCCCGGGCGCGTTCTCGATCTCGTGCTGCACGGCCAGGGTCACGGCCTCGACGTCCCCGACGCTGACGGCGGCATCGAGTCGCCGCACGAACTCGTCTGCTCCCATGACGCTCATCGCCGACCTCCGTCTAGAGTCGCGGAGCCCGCCCGCCCGGCCGAATCCGGCGCAAGGCCTGGCACCGCGGATCATCTGGCAGTCTAACCGACCGGGGCGCCTCGGGGGGACGATGATGCGCGACCGTGGCGACGGTACTCGGGAAGCGCGGCGAGCGGCGGCCCATTGAGAATCGGCGACCTGGGGAAGCTGGCCCGCTAATCGTCGTCCTTCAGCTCCGCTGGGTGCGCAACCAGCCCTCCAGGGTCAACGCCGTTCTACGGCGCAGACTCATGGCCACAGTAGTCGGCCCTCACCGGTGCAGGAGGCGGCGCGGTCGGTAGCCCGAGCCGGCCCGGGGGCGGTCACCGCAGCACGTCGCTCTCCTCGGCCATCCGGACGAGCACCGCGGCGTCCTCGGGCAGCAGGAACCGGCGGGCAACGGACTCGTCGGCGGCTCGCCGGACCGCGGACACGAAGCCCGCGTGGTCGCCGTAGCGTTCTTCCAGCGACAGTCGCGGGTCCCCGCTCGCCATCCGCTCCGCGCGCGTCCGGGCGAAGGGGAAGAACGACCCCGTCAGCGAACACAGGTCGCGCCCGCGGGGGCCGACCGCGTGCAGGTTCCAGCCGGTGTTGGTGCCGACCGGCGCCGCGATGTCGACCGTGTGGATGCCGGCGACGTCGTGCCCGTCGCGGTCGGTCGTCGGCACGAGCACCTGGTACGACCCGCCGCGCGTCGGCGGCAGCACCGTCTGCCGGCCGCCACCGGGCCCGAACGTGGGGCCGAAGCCGAGCGCGTCGAGCCCGTTCACTCGCGTCGGGAACGTGACGCCGGGGATGGCCGGGAACGTGCGCGCCACCTCGTCCACCGTGGCCAGCGTTCCCCGTCGCACGTCGGGGTAGCTGCTCGCAGGCGGCTCGATGCCGCGGTCG
This sequence comes from Vicinamibacterales bacterium, assembly GCA_965207615.1. Classification (GTDB taxonomy): domain Bacteria; phylum Acidobacteriota; class Vicinamibacteria; order Vicinamibacterales; family UBA8438; genus JAJEEA01. Next base: position 1,585,273 of record CBDBMZ010000003.1, on the reverse strand, counting down.
GCCCAGTCGTCGAGGGCCACCAGCAACGCGCGCATCGCCGGCGCCGCGCTGCGGTAAGTGTTCGTCACGTATGCGCAGGCCCCGCGCGCCGTCGGCATCGCCCCGACCCCCGCCGCCCCGCCGTGGGGGTGGCTGGCGAGCAGGTAGAAGCGGACGTTGTCGGGAACCGGCACCGGGTCGCCGTGCCCGTCGTGGACGTTCAGCGACGCCTTCATCTGCCAGAACTCGTTGCTCGTGTCGACGTGGAAGACGAGGGGGTCGGTGGCGGGCCGCTTGAGGATGCCGTCGCGCACGTTCGTCACCGGGTCGGTGGTCACGGCGTAGGTCAGGGGCGGGACCGACTGCGACGTGAAGTCGGTCGTCCGGTCCTGGCGCGAGTAGATGTTGGGGTCGGCGAACTCGACGTTGGCGAAGAGCCGGTGCGAGCCGGGGATGTGGATGCGGACGGCGTCGAACACGCGTCGGTGCCCCTCGTCCTCGTTGAAGCCAAGATAGAGCCAGTCGCGGAGGTACATCCCCGTCGACGAGATGCCGAGCCCGTAGGCGCGGCGGATGCCGGTCGCGTCGGCGCTCGACGCGAGGGGGTTCGGCGTCCCCGCGTCGTCGGCCGCCTCGTAGCGCAGGAACGACGCGACGTCTCGCGTGACCGCGTAGCCGAGGCCCATGACCCACGGGTTCTTCGCGGGGTAGATCAGCTCGTACACCTTGTCTGGGTCGAACCCGTCGAAGAGGCAGATGTCGGTGGTCGAGGGCGTGAGCGACGCCTCGCCCGACGGACACGTCCCGAACGCCCAGCCGTCGGCCGCGACCGGCCGGCGCTCGCCGTCGATGGCGTCGCGGACGGTGAGGGTCGACCGGGCGGTGTCGGTGTCGGCCGTCTCGTAGCTCACGAAGCGGTCGTTCCCCTTGAGGGGAAGGGTATGGGCGACGGCGCCGGACGCCGTCGGGTCGGACGGGTACTCGATGCGGATGCGCGAGACGACGGGGCTGCCGTCGAGGTTGACGATCGTTGAGCACCGCGACTGGCAGGTTCGCCCCGAGCCGCGTCGCCGTCGTCACGACGTCGCCGGCCCAGCCCGCGTCCACCAGGGTGTAGCCGAGGCGGAAGAACAGGCCGTCGTCGGCACCGGGGCCGGTCGACGGGAAGGTGTGGAAGCCCAGCTCGATCCCCCGCCAACCTCTGCTGCAGGGCGCGGAACTCGTCGTCGCCCATCAGGATCTCGTTGAGCGTTCCCGCGGTTGTTGATGCCGTACAGGAGCTTCTGGTTGCCCCGCGCCATGTCGACGGGCTTGACGATGAAGAACGGCGCGCTGAACTCGACCATCCCCCGGTCGTTGCGCGGCGCGCGGTCGAGGTTGACGATCACCGCGTTCAGCGGGTCGTCCGGGTCGACCTCCATGTGCACGGTGCCGTCGAGGCGCTCGAACGGGCCAACGTCGCCGAACGCCTCTCCACCGGCGTACGGGGTCGTCCGCTCGACGACGATCCGGACCACCCGCGCGTCCGCCGCCGGGGCCGCCAGGGCGGCCAGCAGACTCCCCAGAACCACGAGTGCGAATGTTCGTCTCATCGTGCCCTCCTTCCTGGCCGTGTCCGGCGGCGAGAACGCGTCGGAGTCGTCATCGGCGACGGCTGGCTCGCCGGCTCCGCCGGCGCTACGTCGCGCGGTGAGATTGACGGTCTGCCGGCGACCGGCGAATGCTCCGAGGTGTTGTCAAGACCCGTGGATCGGCCCTGCGGAGCCTGCTTCCCACTACGGGCGTGCGCGATACCGGGTCTCGGTGCAACTGCTGAAGTCGATGACCCCCGCCATCTTCTGCTGCAGGGCGCGGAACTCGTCGTCGCCCATCAGGATCTCGTTGAAGTCCTGGCGCATGTCCTCGTCGGGGTGCCGTTCGCTGAAGAGGATCTGGTCGACGGGCCGCTCGATGTTCTGGAAGCCCGTCATCCAGCGGCCGGTCCTCGCCGACATCTCCGCGCCGGGGTACCTTCCCCCGACGATGTCGACCATCTCCCGCGCCAGGGCCTCGGCGTCCGCCTTCAGGCCCGGCACGACGTTGCAGACGCGCTGGAAGACCATCGGGGGTTCGTCCTGCCGCACGGCCTCTCCGCTCGCGACCCCGGCGGCGCCGAGCAGCAGGATGGCGACGATTGCGGTCCTCATGGGGCTGTCTCCCTCACGCGAGCGGGTTCAGGACGGAGCGCGGATTCATGCGTGCGTCGGAAACCGGGGCGGCTACGGCAGCGCCAGCGCGACGAGCTGCTCGCGGGCGTCGCCGCCCCCGACGGCGAGGACGATGTACTGCCGGCCGTCGGCGAGGTAGCTGATGGGCGCCGACGACGAGCGCGCCGGCAGCTCCATCTCGAACACCTCGTAGCCGGCGTCCTTGTCGAACGCGCGCAGCCGGTTCGACTCGATGCCCTGGCCGATGAAGAGCAGCGTCTTCGTCAGTAGCGGCCCGCCGCTCTTCTCGTAGTTGCCGAGCGGCGGCAGGTCCATGCCGCGCAGCGCCTCGTGGTCGCGCGGGCCGTCGCCGAGGGGCACGCTCCACAGCTTCTCGCCCGCGTTCATGTCGAGGGCCGCGAGCTGCGAATAGGGCGGCTTGAAGAGGGGGAGGCCACGCGGCCCGGGCAGGTTGCTCACCCGCGGCCGGATCGTCAGGTCGGACCGCGCGGGGTCGCCCGGCTCGAGCACCACGAACGAGAAGTGGGCCCAGCTCGGCACGTAGAGGCGGCCGGTCTCGGGGTCGAAGGCGGCGCCCCACCAGTTGGCGCCGCCGCTCCAGCCGGGCCGCACGATGTTGCCGCCCAGGGCCGGCGGCGTGTAGAGGGGGCCGGCGGTGTGCCTCTCGTAGATCGCGAGGGCCTCGGCCCGCAGCTCGTCGGTGAAGTCGATCAGGTCCTCCTCGAGCGAGCCGTTCGTCAGGTAGAGCGGCGGCTTCGTCGGGTACGGCTGCGTCGGCGAGGTGCGCTCGCCCGGCACCGTCGACGGCGGGACCGGCCGCTCCTCGATGGGCCACACCGGCTCGCCGGTGGCGCGGTCGAAGACGAACGTGAACCCCTGCTTGGTGATCTGGGCGACGGCCGCGATCTCGCGCCCGCCGACGGTGATGTCGATCAGGTTCGGCGCCGCCGGCAGGTCGTAATCCCACACCGCGTGGTGCACGAACTGGAAGTGCCACACCCGCTCGCCGGTCTCGGCGTCGAGGCAGACGAGCGAGTTGGCGAAGAGGTTGTCGCCGGGGCGGTGGCCGCCGTAGTAGTCGGTGACCGGCGAGCCGATCGGCAGGTAGACGGTGCCCAGCTCGGGGTCGGCGCTCATGTTCGACCAGACGTTGGCCCCGCCCGCCCACTTCCACGAGTCGTTGCCCCAGGTCTCGTGGCCGAACTCGCCGGGCTGGGGGATGGTGTGGAAGATCCACCTCATCTCGCCGGTGCGCACGTCGTAGCCGCGGACGTGCCCCGGCGGGGCCTCCTTCCGGCCCGTGCCCTCGGTGATGGCCGAGCCGACGACGACGGTGTCGCCGGCCACGAGGGGGGGCGAGCTCACCGCGTACTGGCTGGTGTCGATGATGCGGCCGAGGCCCCGGGCCAGGTCGACCCGCCCGTTCACGCCGAAGTCGGGGTCGGGCTCGCCGGTCTTCGCGTTGACCGAGACCAGCCACGTCCGGCCCCCGGCGTAGAGCAGCCGGGCGTCCTCGCCGTCAGACCAGTAGGCGAGGCCCCGCGACAGGAAGCCGTGCACGGCGGGTCGGCCGTCGAGGTAGAGCCCCGGGTCGTAGCTCCACAGGGTCTTGCCGGTCGTTGGGTCAATTGCCGCCACCTGCCCGAGGTTGGTGGTGGTGTAGAGCACGCCGTCCACCACCAGGGGGGTGACCTCGTAGGCGTAGGTGCGGAACCGGCGCCCGTCGCCGATGACCGGGTTGTCGGCCCGCAGCTTCTCGTCGACCGACGTCCAGGTCCAGGCGATCTCGAGCTGGTCGACGTTGTCCGCGGTGATCTGGTCGAGCGGCGTGTACTTCGTGTGGCCGGGGTCGCCCCCGTAGAAACGCCATTCCCTCGGGTCGGCGCCGGCCTGGGCGAGCGCTTCCGGCGGCCCCGCCGCCGCGACCGCCAACAGCAGCATCCCGACCAGGCCGCGTGCCGCCCGCGCGACCCCGCGGTCGCGTCGGAAGTCTCGCCGGCTCGAAGCTCCTTCGGCGCAAGTGCCCGGCGCACCGCTCCATCGCATGGTCAACCCTCCACAGATTGCGCGGATACGATCTTATGCCAGCCAGGAGTCTGCGCCGTAGCAGGGCGCGGACTGTTGGATGGATGGTTGGGGCCAGGCGGAGGCCGCTGCGCGACCTCGCGGTCGCGTTGGGAGTTTCGCTGGCGCGAGACTCCGACGGCGACGATTGGCGGGCGAGGACCGCCGCACGTGACCCACATCGAGATTCGGGGCGCCCGGACCCACAACCTGAAGAGCATCGACGTCGACGTTCCGAAGCACCGGCTAGTCGCCTTCACCGGCGTGAGCGGCAGCGGCAAGTCCTCGCTGGTCTTCGACACCATCTGCACCGAGGCGCAGCGCCAGCTCGTCGAGACGTTCAGCACCTATGCCCGCCGCCGCCTGCCGCAGCTCACACGCCCCCCGGTCGACGCCATCCGGAACATCTCGCCGTGCATCGTCATCGACCAGAAGCGCCTCGGCGCGAGCAGCCGCAGCACCGTCGGCACCGTCACCGAGGTCTACACCTACCTGCGGATGCTGTTCTCGCGCTGTGGGCGGCCGCACGTGGGCTGGTCGCACCGCTTCTCGTTCAACCATCCCGACGGCATGTGCCCGGCGTGCAAGGGCCTGGGGAAGCGCGTCCGCATCGACGTCGACGAGCTGCTCGACCTCGACCGGAGCATCGAGGAAGGCGCCATCCGGCACCCGAGCTACGCCGTCGGCAAGTGGTACTGGCGCGAGATCGTCGGCTCCCGGGTGGTCCCGCCGGACAAGCCGCTCCGGGGGTTCAGCGAGGCCGAGATGCAGCGCCTGCTCTGGGCCGACGGCCTGACCGTCAGGAAGGTCCACCAGGGCGAGACCTACGAGCGGCCCTTCGACGGGGTGGCCCGCAAGCTCGCGCGGCTCCACGTCGACAAGAACGAGGACCAGATTGCGAAGGTGGCGCGGGAGGCGTACCGGCGGCTGTTCCACGAGCGCCCCTGCCCGGATTGCGGCGGCGCCAGGCTGAACGGCGCCGCGCTGGCGGTGGAGCTGGCCGGCGGCTGGACCATCGGCCGCCTCGTCGAGTGCGAGCTGACCGAGCTGGACCGGGCGCTGGGGGACCTCGCCGGCCACGACGACTACGCGCCGATCCGCGAGGTCGTTGCGACGCTCGTCGCGCGGATGCGGGGGACGCTGCGGCACCTGATCGACATCGGCGTCGGCTACCTGTCGCTCAACCGGGGGGTGCCGACGCTCTCGGGCGGCGAGAGCCAGCGGGTCAAGATGGCGCGCCAGCTCGACTGCGACCTCGTCGACCTCGTCTACATCCTCGACGAGCCCACCGTCGGGCTCCATCCGCGCGACATCGATCACCTCATCGCCATGCTGCGCCGCCTGCGCGACCAGGGCAACTCGGTGCTCGTGGTCGAGCACGACCCCGCGGTCATCCGCGCCGCCGACTGGGTGGTCGACATCGGCCCCGGCGCCGGCGACGGTGGTGGCGAGGTGGTCTTCTCGGGCCGGCTCGACGACCTGCTGCGGGCTGACGGCGCCACGTCGCGCGCGCTGCGCGACGGGACCGCTCCGCTACGGCGCGGGCGCCGGGCGTTCCGCGACACGCTGCGCGTCGACGGCGCGAGCGCCAACAACCTGCGCGACCTCTCGGTCCGGATCCCGAAGGGCGTGCTGACGTGCATCACCGGCGTCGCCGGGTCCGGCAAGAGCTCGCTCGTCGCCGAGCTCGTCGACACCCTGCGGCGCGATCCGGCCGAAGGAGGGTGCGGTGTCGAGGACGGACGCGGCGCCGAGGGTGGACGCGCTGGCGAGGGTGGGCGCGGGGCTGAGGTCAGACGTGACGTCGAGGGCGGGCGCGCTGGCGAGGGTGGGCGCGGGGTCGAGGTCAGACGCGGCGTCGAGGGCGGACGCGGCGGCGTGGGCGGGCGCGGGGTCGAGGTCAGACGCGGCGTCGAGGGCGGACGCGGCGGCGTGGGCGGGCGCGGGATCGAGGTCGTCGTCGTCGATCAGCGCCCCGTCGGGCGCTCGTCGCGCTCGAACCCCGCCACCTACGTCGGCGTCTTCGATCCCATCCGCAAGGCGTTCGCCGCCGCCAACCACGTCTCGCCCGCGCTGTTCAGCTTCAACGCGGAGGGCTCCTGCCCCGAGTGCAAGGGCCGGGGTTACCTCGAGGTCGAGCTGTCGTTCCTCGACGACGTCCGCCTCGACTGCAAGGTGTGCGAGGGCCGCCGGTACCGGGACGACGTCCTGCAGCTGACCTGGCGCGGCCGCTCCATTCACGACGTCCTCGAGATGACCGTCACCGACGCCCTGGCCTTCTTCGCCCCGGCCGGCGGCGGGGCGCGGCTCGCCGCCGTCGGGCGCGGCCTGCAGTTGCTCGTCGACGTCGGCGTCGGCTACCTGCGCCTCGGCCAGTCCCTGTCCACCCTCTCCGGCGGCGAGGCGCAGCGCCTGAAGCTCGCGGCCGAGCTGACCCGGTCCGGCAACGTCTACGTCATGGACGAGCCGACCACCGGCCTCCACCCCGCCGACATCGACCGGCTGCTCGCGATCGTCGACCGCCTCATCGCGGGGGGCAACACCGTGGTCGTCATCGAGCACAACCTCGACGTCGTCGCCGCCGCGGACTGGATCGTCGACCTCGGCCCCGACGGGGGCAGGGAGGGCGGTCGGATCGTCGCCGAGGGCACGCCGGAGGCGGTTGCCGCGCAGCACGCGGTCAGCCATACCGGGCGTCATCTGAAGGAGCGGCTCGGGTCGTAGGGTGGTCGAGGATCCCGCGCAGCCGCTACGCAGTCGACGTCGTCGAGGGGGGGCCGCCGTCGACGCGCCGCCCGCCGACCTCGGTTGCAGCGCGCGGAACCCCCTCGCCGCCCATCAGGAGCCTCGCTACAACAGCTCGACCCGGACGTTCAGCCCCGGGGAGCCGGCGAGCTTCCGGTCCGCGGTTACCAGCAACTCCCCGAGCGCTTCCGCCAGCGCCACGTAGATCGCGTCATACGCGGTGACGTTGTCGCGAAGGCGCCAGACCCTGTCGAGGAACGGCTCGTGCGGATACCGTTCCACATCGAGCTGCCGCCAGTGTCGGAGCGTCCGGGCTGCATGCCGTTCGTCGAAGGTCCCCTCCAGCCCGTACCGCCGCAGCACGTGGGCGATCTCGATGTCGATGAGGTAGGGCGCGTGACACGACAGGTCCATGCCGCCCGGCACGCGGCCGGCCACGGGGCGTCGGCCCAATCGTCTCCTGCGGCTCCGCCTGGCGCCCACCCTCCGGGAGTCCGCACCTGTTTGGACTGCGGGCGCGGACTGCCGGCCTGAAGGAGCACCTGGACCGGTGGCGGTGCGGGACCCGCCATGACGGGGGTTGACACGCAGATTCGGTACTGTTAATTTGATGGCTAGTGGCCAAAAAAATAACACATGACGCGGGCCGCGCTCCCGGGCAACCCCGAACGAGCACACCATGGCACAGCCGTCTGTCGCGCCGCGAGCGGCAGATCATGGACATCCTCTTCCGGCACGGCCGCGCCGCGGCCAGCGTCGTGCGGGACCAGTTGCCGGGCGATCCCAGCTCCTCGACGGTCCGCACGCAACTGCGGATTCTCGAGAGGAAGGGGCACGTGCGCCACGAGGAGGAGGGGCTGCGCTACGTGTACCGCCCGGCCACGCCCCGCCGGACCGCGCGCCGGTCGGCGTTGCGTCACCTCGTCGACACGTTCTTCGACGGTTCGGCCGAGCAGGCGGTGGCCGCGTTGCTCGGCGGCGAGGCGAGGCGTCTGACCGAGCCGGAGCTGGATCGGATCGCGCGCATCGTCTCGGACGCGAAAGCGGGGCAGGGGGCCGGCGAACGTCACGGGGGCGCGCGGCCCGACGAGGGGCCGGAGCGAGGCGCGCGCGGCAAGCGGGAGGAGCCGCGGTGATCCCGCTCGCCGCGTTGACGGTCAAGGTGTCGGCCATCCTGCTCCTGGCCCTTGTTTGCGCCCTCTGCCTGCGCGCGAGGTCGGCCGCGGCGAGGCACTGGGTCCTGACCGTCGGCGTCGCGTCGGCGTGCGCGGCCCCGGCGATCCATGTCCTTCCGCACCTTCCCGGCGCGCACGCGGTCCCCGTCGGACCGCTCGCGTGGCGGGCCGGATCGGTGTTCGAGGCTCTCCAACCGCGCTCCTCCGCGGCACCGTTCGCCGAACCGGCGGAGGGCGGCGCGGCGCGCCAGGCGGCGGGGCGGGAGCCTTCGCGTTCGCGATGGGGCTCGTCTCGACCGACGGTGGCGATGGCCGCCATCGGCGCGGTCTCGCGCCGGTTGGGCGCGGCGATCTGGCTGATGGGTGCCGTCGCCGGCGTGGGCGTGCTGCTGGTCCGACTGGCGAGGCTCCGCCGGCTCCGCGCGTCGGCGCGGCGGGTGACCGGGGGGCCGTGGCATCGGCTGTGCGGCGAGCTCGCGCGGTCGTGCGGCCTCACGCGTGGCGTCGACCTCCGGCTCGGACCGGCCCCCGGGCTGGTGGCGACCTGGGGTTGGCGCCGGCCCGTCGTCATGCTCCCGGTGTCGGCGTCGGCGTGGTCGGCGGAGCGGATGCGGGTCGTGCTGCTGCACGAGCTCGCGCACGCGCGCCGCGGCGACTGGGTCGTGCAGTTGGCGGCCGAGGCCTTGCGCTGCGTCTGGTGGTTCAACCCGCTGGCGTGGGCGCTGCGGGCGCGGCTCCGCCGCGAGAGCGAGCAGGCGGCCGACGACGTGGTGCTCGCGCACGGCGTCGCCCCCGCCGCCTTCGCGATGCACCTCGTCGAGCTGGCGAGAGAGGTTCGGAAGCACCGGCGGACGGGGTTGCCGGCGCCCGCGCTGGCGCGTCCGTCACAACTGGAACGGAGGGTGTCCACCATGTTGAATCCGCGCACGAACCGGCGTCCGATGACGCGTCCCGGCCGCATCTGGAGCCTGGGCGGGCTGGCCCTGGCCTCGATGCTGATCGCCAGCCTGCAGTTGGCCGCGCAGACCGCGGGCATCGCCGGCACCGTCGTCGACCAGGCCGGTCAGGTGGTGGAGAACGCTGGCCTCACGCTCACCGACCGTGCCACCGGGGAGCAGACGCGGGTGGACGGCGACGACGCCGGCCGCTTCGAGTTCGCCGACCTGGAACCGGGTGTCTACAGCCTCATGGCCGCCAGGCCGGGCTTCGCGAGGCTGTTCCGGCGGTTCGCGCTGGAGGCGGGGCAGCGCATCGAGGAAGAGCTGGTGCTCGAGCTCGGCTCCGTGGAAGAGACGATCACGGTGACGGACACCGGCGAGTCGCCCTCCGAGGTGAGGGAGATCAGCGCCGCCACGCGGGAGCGGTACATGCAGAACCGTAACGCGGGCGGCGGCTCGATAGCGCCGCCCATCAAGATCCGGGACGTCGCCCCCGTCTATCCCGCGTCCGTGCGCGGCAGCGGCTTCGAGGGCAAGGTCGTCCTGGACGGGCTGATCACGACCGACGGCACCGTCGAGGTGCTGCAGATTCTCGCCCCGGTGGACCCGGCGACGATGACGACGGTGCACCCCGACCTCGCGCGCTCGGTCGTCGAGGCGGTCGGCGGGTGGCGCTACGAGCCGACCCTGCTCCACGGCGTGCCGGTGGACACCCGGATGACCATCAACATCACCTTCCGGCCGTAGAGGGCGGTGCGACCATGGTCACGGCACGGGGGTCCTCGACGCGCTTCGACGCATCGAGGACTTCCAGCGAGACGAGGACGCCATCCTCGCCGTAGTCGAGAATCACGCCGGGCTTGTCTTCGTCACTCTCGGCCACCGGCGCGTCTCGAAGGATCAACGTGAGCGTGTCGGTTTCCTCATCGTAGCGCGCCTTCATCGTCACCCCCGTACTTCTCGATCTTCGTCGTCCGGTACGCCGTCACGACTACGTCGATTTCCCGACCGACATCGACGAACACTCGAATCAGGTATCGTCGTCCGGTGGTCGCGTCGATCCGCCGCGACTGCCGGACCTCCCGACCTGCACGCAGCGTGATGACCTGCTCCGGCGCGTGAGCTGCGCGGCTTTGCGAAGGGCATGGGTGCTCAACCGGATGGGACGCATGCGGTTACCCGTTCAGAGTGGACTCCTTCCGTCGCCGCGCCCAGCACAGCGCGGAGCTGGCGGTCACCGCCATTGTCGCCGCCAGGACGTTGAACAGCATGTCGACAGGGTCGAACACGCGGCTCGGTATCAACAGTTGAAGGCACTCGTCGAGCACCCCGACGAGGCCGGCCGCCACGACTGCGAGCAGCGCCGGCGCGGGGACGCGGCGGCCGCGGCTCGCCCGCTCGGTGAGGGCCTCGTGGATGAACAGGGCCACGACGCCGTACTCGATGAGGTGGGAACGCTCCGTCGGAATCGACATCCGTACGAGCACCAGGAGGTAGGCGGCCGCGACGCCCAGCGCGACGGCGATCTCGGCCCCGCCCGGGCGCACCCTGAGCCCCTGCGTCACCGCCGTCGCCAGCACCAGCAGGCAGCAGAGCATGAAGAGGCCGACGCCCAGGCCGAGGTCGCCCAGCGCCGCGTTCAGCGTCCGCGCCAGGCCGAGGGTCGAGTAGATGGCGGCCACGACGGCGAGCGTCCAGGCCCAGAGGCGCCGTTCCCGATCGGACGTGAAGAGACGCTCGGACGTGAAGCGGGGAGTCAAGGCGCTCAGGACAGCAGTGTCACCGGGACGGGTCCGTGGCGCCGGCGCCGCACAGGCGCGCCGATTCCGAGAGCGACCCGAGGGCGAGGCGGGCCGCGCCGCGGTAGTAGTCGGTCTCGGCGTGCTTGTCGACGAGCGCGAGGCAGACCGGCGCCCACGCGAGCAGGTGGTCCCGCAGGAAGTCGCTCTGGGCCTGGAAGCACCGCGCGAGGTGCGCCGTGTCGCCCCGGGCCGCGGCCCCGGCGGCTTGGTCGGACAGCGTGGCCACGAAGGCCAGCTCGAGTCCGAGGTGGTCGTCGGGCTCGCGGTGGATGCCCGGCGCCTCGACACCGAAGCGCTGGTAGAACTCGCGCACCTGGAGCGTGGGCTCCTGGAAGGTGAGCTTCGTCTTGCTGCGGTGGACCGATTCCCAGGGCGGAGCGCGCATCTCGCCGGGACCCACGAAGAGCCGGTTGAAGTCCCACTCGAGGGCGCCGAGCCCGGCCGGGTCCCAGCTCGCGCAGAACGTGCTCAGCAACGCCAGCCCCGCGGCGGTGCCGTCGTCGCGGGACGGGAAGGGCCACGCCGCGAACAGCCGGTCGCCGGCGAGCGCGGCCAGCCACTCGGCGCGCGGCGCCTCGTAGAAGCAGCGCCCGAGGTAGTGGTAGGCGAGGGCCTGCTCTTCCTGTCGCCGCCGCCACTCGGCCGGCACGGTCGCCGCCTCGTTCGACGCGGGAGCGCTCAAATGCCGACCCTCACCTGCATCGCGTAGAACAGGAAGCGCCCGCAGATCTCCGACACCGCGGCCAGGCCGAATGCGCCGCTGGCGAGGGTGGAAGCGAGTCGGCGCCGGGGCGCTCGCACGGGCTCGCGGGCGACGGCGAGGACTCCGCCCAGCGCGGCCGCGGCCGCGGCCAGCAGCCCGAGCCGCAGCAGGAGCACGCCGCCGTAGTCGCCGCTGAGCCGCCGGGCGCTCGCGGCCGCCGCCGGAGCGCCGTCGGCGGCCAGCGCGGCGAGATGGAGCGGCACGACGACGAATTCCAGGGCCAGCGCCGCGATGCCGGCCATCGCGAGCCCGCGGAGGACCGCCGGCGACACCCTGCCTGTGCGCATCGGGTCGTCCGGGCGGTCAGTCGCTTTCTGTACGACAAGCCCGGCCGTGACTCCGAGGATGCCCAGCCGCAGCGCCGTGCCCGCGAACGCGGCGGGCGTGGCGAAGCTGTTCCAGGCGGGCTGGGCCGGGAGCAGGTAGATTGCGATCTGGCAGCCGAGAAACGTCAGGCCGGCCGCCGCCGCGAGCCTCGGCAGCCACGCCACCAGCAAGGGATTCGCCGGCACTACATCGGCGGCGCGCCATTCCCGCCACACGAGCGTACCCAGCAGCGCCGCGAAGAGGCTGCCGAAGACGATCTCGCGGCTCAGCCATGACGACGAGAAGTTCACGATGGCGCGCACGGCCTGGAGCGGGGTGGAGAGATGAAAGAGGGCCGCGAACAGGCCGGCGGACAGCACCGCCAGCACGATCAGGAGGGAAACTGCCGCCTCGCGGCCGACGTCGCCCGCGTTCCCTGCTTCCGGGCCGTCGTGCCGCGCGCCGTCCGCCGAGCGTCGCGCGCTCGACCCTTCGTCGGCTGCGCGGGTGCCACCTGGCGCGCGCTGCCGATGCGACAGATACCGCAGGACCTGCAGGACGAGGAACGCCCCCACCGCCGCCTGGGTCAGGACCGTGAAGAACACGAGCGACCAGTCGCGCGTCTCCATCCGGACGGCGCGGTCAGGCGCGGACGAGCTTGAGGGGGATGAAGCGAATCGCCGGCTTCGTGATCTCGGCGTCGGGCAACGGCCCGAACTGGTCCGTGCCGCCCGCCTTCGCCGCGACCTCGTCGAGCGGGCCCCACTGCAGCGCCTTGGTCGGGCACGCCTCGGCGCAGGCGGGCCCCCCAGTGCCGGCGTCGATGCGGTGCGAGCAGAAGTTGCACTTCTCCATCTTGCCGGTCTCTTCGCTGAACTGCGGCGCGTCGTAGGGGCACGCCCAGGCGCAGAGACGGGCGCCGATGCACTTGCTCTCGTCGACGATGACGATGCCGTCGGGCCGCTTCGTGATGGCCCCCGAGGGGCAGGCCTCGGCGCACACCGGGACCTCGCAGTGGTTGCACGACATCGACACGTGGTACATGTACGGCCCGCCGTCGCCGTCGCCCTCCACCGTCCGCACCTTGCGCCAGCGCGGCCCCAGCTCGACCCCGTTCTCGACCTTGCAAGCGACCTCGCAGGTGCGGCAGCCGGTGCACCGGTTGGCGTCGAAGAAGAACGCTACCTGCTTGTCGCTCATGCCGCGTCCCCCCTCGATGCCGCGTTCCCGGCGGCGACGTCGACCATCGACGAGTTCAGCGTGTGGCCGAGCGAGATCGGCTCGTACTTGTCGGGGCTGAGGATGCTCGCGGTCTGCTTCTCGTTCACCGCGCCCCAGCCCGTCGTCACGCTGACCACCCCGCGCATGATGCCCTTCGTGACCTGCGCCATCGCCTCGATCTCGCCGCGGTCGTTGAAGACGCGGATGCGCGCGCCGTCCTCGATGCCGCGCGGCCCGGCGTCGTCGGGGTGGATCTGCAGCACCTGGCTGGCCCAGATCTCGGTGAGGAAGTCGTGGTGGTGGAAGCTCGAGTTGACGTGGTTGTGGTTCTTGCGGTTGATGAGCTGCAGCGGGTAGCGCGCGGCGCGCGCCGGGTCCACCCACGGCGCCTCGACCGGGTGCAGGTACTCGAGCAGGGGGTCGAAGCCCCGCTCCTGCAGGTACAGCGAGAAGAGCTCGATGCGGCCCGACGGCGTGTTGAACTTCTTGTCGGCGAACGGGACCCACGGGTCGGGCATGGGGTTGACGGGACCTTCCTCCAACTGCTCCAGGGTCACCCCGGTCGGCTCGAGCACGTGCCGCAGCAGCTCGTCGTCGGGCTTGTCGAAGTCGTCGCCGAAGCCGAGCCGCTTCGCCAGCTCGGTCATGATCCAGCGGTCGGAGCGCGACTCGAAGAGCGGCTCGATGGCCTGATTCATGAGCTGGATGTAGCGGCTGCGGATGCCCGCGAGCAGGTTGCGGGTCTCGAAGAGGGTGGTCACGGGCAGGACGAAGTCGGCGTAGCGCGCCGTCGTCGTCATGAAGATGTCCTGCACCACCATCAGGTCGATGTTGTCGAGCCCGGCGATGATCTTGCGCGTGTTCGGGTACTGCGTGAGCACCCCCGTCCCCGCCACGTGGATCGCGCGGATGGGGTGCGGCTTGCGCTCGACCAGGTACTCGCCGAGCTTCGTGGCGGGGATGCCGTCGATGCGCGGGTTGCGCTGCAGCGGCACCGGCGGGTTGACGGTCCCGCCCTCGCTCAGGTAGCCGCCGTTGTCGTTGACGCCGCCGCCGAGCAGGCCGATGTTGCCGGTCAGCGACGCGAGGTAGAGGTGGCCGATGACGGTCAGGGTGCCGTGGTCGGTGCGCTGCGCGCCGGCCATGTTCTGGATGATGGCGGCGGGCTTCGCGGCCGCGTACTCGCGCGTCAGCGCCGCGATCGAGTCGGGCGGAGCGCCGGTGATGCGCTGCACCACCTCGGGCGTGTAGCGCCCGGCGATGGCGCGCACCCACTCGAGCACCGGCTGGCAGCGGACGCCGTCGATGGTGTAGCTGCCGCGCAGGGCGGGTTGCGCGCCCGGCGTGTCGGCGGCGACGGGCCGCCCGGCGCGCTCGTCCCAGACGACGAAGCTCCCCGGGCCGCTGCCGCCGTCGGTGAGCAGCCGCAGGTCGCGCAGGTCGACGGGCAGCGTCTCGCCGCCGGCCGGCCAGGCGCGCGACGCCGCCTCGAGGTCGTAGCCGCCCTCGCCGAGCCGCACCAGGAACGGCGCGTTGGTGTACCGCCGGACGTACTCGTCGTCGAACAGATCCTCGTCGAGCAGCACCCTGATCATGCCGAGCGCGTACGCGGCGTCCGTCCCCGGCCGGATCTGGATCCAGCGGTCGGAGAGGGCCGCGGTCTCTGTGAGCCGCGGGTCGATGGTCGTCAGCCGCGCCCCGTGCTCCTCCCGCGCCTGGAACATGTTCTTCACGTAGCCCTGGTTCGACACCGCGGGGTTGTTGCCCCAGGCCAGGAAGTAGCGGCTGTGCACCCACTCGTCGCGGAACTCCGACCGCCCGCCCCCGAAGATGGCGTTGAACCCCGAGCTGACCGAGGCGCAGCAGAGCTGCGAGATGATCGGCGTCGCCCCCCCGAAGCGGTTCCACCAGGCCGAGTAGAGCCCCCGCACCCCCGTCGACAGCGTCGACCAGTTGCCGGTCCCCCCGAAGGCGAGGAACGCCTGGTTGCCGTCCTCCTCGAGAATCCGACGGTAGCGCTCGGCGATGGTGTCGAGCGCCTCTTCCCAGCTCACGCGCTCCCACCGGTCCTCGCCGCGCCGGCCCGCCCGGCGCATGGGGTACTTCAAGCGGTGGGGGCTGTAGAGCTGGCGGATGCGCGAGATGCCGCGGGCGCAGGCGAGCACGTTGAAGTCGGGGTCGCCCGTCACCTTGACGAGGCGCCCGTCCTCGACGTGCGCGAGCATCGCGCAGTGCAGGCACTCGGGGGTGTTGGCGGTGCGGAAGACGCGGGTCGCGGCCGTGGCGGCCCCGGCGGTGGAGATGCCGGCCGGCGCCCCGCCGGTCGGGTACCGGGACAGGAGCAGCCCGCCGCCGCCGAGCGCCGTCGCGCCCCCGACGAGGGCGGTCCACTTCAGGAAATCCCGCCGCGATGCGGAAAAGGCGTCGTGCGGATCGGCGGCATCACGCTTCGGTGGCATCGGCGCGGCCCTCGTACGGGGAGTATAGTCCACTGCGGCCGCCGCCTGCATGCCTCCGAACCCGAACCGTTGAAATCTACGTGGATTGCATGGGCCTCGTCCGGCCTCCACCGAACGTCGATCGCTGGCTCGGATCGACCGGTCGGCTCCGTGAGGTCGGCGTGGCGGCGTGTGCACGACGCCATTCTGGAGTATCGTGGGGTCGTCATGCGCAGCCTGTCGCTCGTCGCCCTTCTGCTGATGGCCCCGGTCCCGGCGCTGGCGCAGGCGGCCGAGGCGCCCCGCACGCCCTCGGGCGTGCCGGACCTGAGCGGCTACTGGGAATACCGCAGCACGACGCCGCTGGAGCGGCCGGCGGCGCTCGCGGGCCGGGAGGTGCTGACGCCCGAGGAAGAGGCGGAGTACCTGGTCGGGCGCCACGCCGCCATCGGGCGCGAGCGTGACCTGCAGCTCAACGCCGACTGGTGGCAGCCGGGGGGCCTGACCGACGGGCGGACGTCGCTGATCGTCGATCCGCCCGACGGCCGGCTGCCGGCGCGCACCGCGGCGGGCCGCGAGCGGGCGCGCACGCTGGGCATCGCCAGCCGGCTGCGGTCGGCCGACGGGCCGGAGGACCGCGAGCGCTACGAGCGCTGCATCATGGGGCGCACGGTGCCGCTGCTGGCGGTGTCCCCCAACCGGCTGGCGCAGATCTTCCAGACGCCGGACTACGTCGCCATCCTCCACGAGCAGAACTCCGACCTGCGCATCATCCCCCTCGACGGGCGCCCGCCGCTGCCGGCGGGGCTCCGCCAGTGGCAGGGCAGCTCCCGCGGCCGCTGGGAGGGCGACACCCTCGTCGTCGAGACGACCGGCTTCAAGGGGGTATGGACGATTCAGGGCACCGGTCCGAACGCGCGCTACGTCGAGCGCATTCGCCTCGCCGGCCCCGACCGGCTGCACTACGAGTTCACGGCGCACGACCCCGAGTCGTTCGCCGGGCCCTGGACGGTGATGTTCCCCATCACCCGCGCCGCCGGCCCCGTCTTCGAGAACGCCTGCCACGAGGGCAACTACAGCATGCCCCTCATCCTCCGCGGCGCCCGCGCCGAGGAGCGCGCCGGGCGGTGACCGCCCTCCCCTGAAGCCGGAGTCCGGGCGACCCGCTCTTGCAGCATGCCCCTCATCCCCGGGGCGCCTGCGCCGAGGAGCGCGCCATTCCCGGGGCGCCTGCGCCGAGGAGCGCGCCGGGCGGTGACCGCCCTCCCCTGAAGCCACGGCCCGGCGACCCGCTCTCCCGCCGCGGGGGGTGACGGCGCACGCGGTTCATGCGTTCGGTATCTGCTTGCGGCAGCCATAGGTCGCGATCGCTGTCGGCGGAACCGCTGCATTCGGACAGCGCGCACGACGACTTCGCGGTGGGTGACGTCATGGCCGTCGTCGTCATCCGGCACCCCGGCGGCTGAGGCGGAGGATGTCCCGGCGGAACGAGGGGCCCGCCGAGCCGGCATTGCGCGGATCCGTTGGTTCCCCACCAGGCCCGTTTCGTTCCGCCCGATGGCGTCTTCGTCGCCTGCGGGTGCCTCTTCTCGCCGAGCCCGTCTACCGTGATGGCATGTCCGGCATCGGGACGAGCAACCGGCGTCACGGTCGGCGCGTCGCTCCGGCGCTGTGCCGCGTCTGCGTCGTCGTCGCGCTGCTCGCCGGGGTCGTCGCGGCGCACGCGCAGGAGGCGAGCCGCGCCGGCAGCATCCACGGCCAGGTCGTCGACGCCGCCACCCGGCAGCCGCTCGGCGCGGCCGCCGTCGTCGTCCTCGACAGCGGCCTCGCCACCGTCACCGGCGCCGACGGGCGCTTCACGCTGGCGGACGTGCCGGCCGGCCTGCACCGCGTGCAGGTCGTGCTGGTCGGCTACGAGTCGGCCATCCTGCACGACGTCGTCGTACGGCCGGGCCGCTTCACGCCGCTGGCGGTGGCGCTCGACGAGGCCGGCCCCACCGTGCGCGAGGTCGTCGACGTCACCCCCGACTACTTCTCGGCGGAAGAGGAGACGGCGGTCGGCACCGTGAGCTTCAGCTACGAGGAGATCCGGCGGGCGCCGGGCTCGGCCGGCGACGTCAGCCGGATGCTGCAGGTGCTGCCGGGCGTGGGCATGGCCACCGATCAGCGCAACGACCTGATCGTCCGGGGCGGCAGCCCGGGCGAGCATCTCACCGTCGTCGACAACATCGAGGTCCCCAACATCAACCACTTTCCGACCCAGGGGGCGTCGGGCGGCGTGATCGGCCTGCTCAACACCGACCTCATCGCCGACGTCAGCTTCTCGGCCGGCGGCTTCGGGGTCGAGCACGGCGACCGCCTCTCGTCGGTGATGGTCGTCACCCAGCGCGAGGGCAACCGCTCCGAGGTCGACGCGGAGGTCTCCACGAGCATGGCCGGGGCCGGCGTCCTCCTGGAGGGGCCGCTCGGCGGCGGGCGCGGGTCGTGGGCGCTGTCGGCGAGGCGCAGCTACCTCGAGCTCATCGCCGGCATCGTCGGCGCCATCGGCACCGGCGGGGCGGTTCCCCGGTACAGCGACTTCCAGGGCATGGCGACGGTCGACCTCGGCCCGACCCATCGACTGCAGGTGCTCGGCCTCGGCGGCCTCGACGCCATCGACCTCTCGCTGGACGACCGGGAGGACGCCGAGGTCGTCTCCCGCGCCGGGCAGTACGTCGGGGGGCTCAACTGGCGCTGGCTGTGGAGCGCAAACGGGTATGCGGAGACCTCGATCGCCCGTACCCGCGCGGACTACGGGGTGCGCGTCACGGAAGCGGCGGACGATGCGGCGCGGACGCTGTTCGAGAACGACTCCCGCGAGCAGGAGATGGTGCTGCGCAGCCACTGGCGCTACCGGGCGCGCGCCGGCACCGCGCTGGCCTGGGGCGTGACGGCACGCCGGCTGTCGGGCGACTTCGACCTGTTCGCGCGGTCCGACCGCACCCGGCTCGGCACGCGCGACGAGCAGCTCGACGTGCGGACGGTGCTGACCGGGCGCAAGACCGGCGCCTTCGCCTCGGTGGAGCAGTCGGTCGGCCCGCGCCTCACCGCGACGCTCGGCGGCCGCTTCGACCACTTCACGATCAACCGGCGGGGCGCGTGGTCGCCGCGCGTGCGACTGGCCTGGGACGTCGACCCGCGAACGACGCTGACCGCGGCGGCCGGCGTCTACCGTCAGACGCTGCCCGCGTGGCTGCTCGTCCAGCACCCGGACAACGGCCGCCTCGACGACCAGCGCGCCAACCACTACGTGGCCGGGGTGCGGCGGCGGCTGACGCCGAGCACGTTGCTGAGCGTCGAGGCGTACCGCAAGGACTACCGGGGGCTGCCATTCGACCCGGACGATCCGACCGCGCTCGTCGTCGACGGGTTCGCCGACTTCAGGACGCCGGCGCCGGGGCGTCTGGTGGGGGGCGGCCGGGCGCGGTCGCACGGGGTCGAGGGCCTCGTCCGGAAGAAGCTGGCGCGGGACGTCCACGGCCTCGTGAGCTACGCCTGGGCGGTGTCCCGCTACACGGACGCGACCGGGGTCGAGCGCGACCGGACGTTCGACCACCGGCACGTCGCGTCGGTGATGGTCGGCTACCGCCCCAACGAGCGCTTCGAGCTCAGCGGGCGGTGGCGATACGCCGGCGGACGGCCGTACTCGCCCTTCGACCCGGAGCTGTCGGCGCAGGCGGGGGCGGGCATCGTGCGGCGCGATCGGATCAACGGCGAACGCCACGCCGCCTACCATCGGCTCGATCTGCGCTTCGACCACCGCCGGCACTACCGGCGCGTCACGCTGGTCAGCTTCTTCAGTGTGCTCAACGTCTACGACCGCGACAACGTCTTCCATTACTACTGGGACGCGGACGACAATCGTCCGGACCGCGCCACCCAGTGGGGGCTTCTCCCGGTGGGCGGCTTCGAGCTCGAGTTCTGACCATGACGGCTTGGCTGCAGGCGTCGATTCGGGAGCATCCCGCGCACTGGGGGTGGGCGCTCAACGCGGCGTTCTGCACGCTGGTCGGCGGCGTGCTGAGCCTGGCGATGTCCGAGCGGCTCGAGCCGGCGTACTTCGCGACCAGCTACGGCATCGGGTTCTCCATCCATGCCTTCAACCTGCTCGCGCACCGGCACGGGCCGGCGTGGCTGCCGCGCCGGGCGGCGGAGACCGTCGCCACGGCGTGCGGGATGGTCCTCGGTCTCGCCCTCGGCGGCGCCCTCCTGGATGGCGACCCCCTGTTCCTGCTGGGCAGCAACGCGTTCCTGCTGATCGGCGTCCTGCTGAGCGGCGCGGGCCTCGCCGGCTCCATCGCGGTCGAGCGTCTGTGGGAGGTGCGCAACCGACTCGAGCGGGCGAGGCGGGACGCCCTGGCCCGCGACAAGGCGTTGGCCGAGGCCGAGCTGCGCGTCCTGCAGGCGCAGGTCGAGCCGCACTTCCTGTTCAACACGCTGGCGAACGTCATCTCGCTCATCCGCACGCATCCCGACCGGGCCGCGCGGCTCCTGGAGCGGCTGACGTCGCTGCTGCGCGCCTCGCTGTCGCGCACGCGCCGCGCGGACGGGACGCTGGGCGACGAGCTCGCGGTGGTGCGGGCCTACCTCGACATCCAGTCGCTGCGGATGGCGGGGCGCATGACCTTCGAGGTGGACGTGGACCCCGGCCTCGAGGCGGTGCCGATGCCGCCGCTCCTGCTGCAGCCGCTGGTGGAGAACGCGGTGCTCCACGGCATCGAGCCGTCGCCGGCCGGGGGCCGCGTCGAGGTGCGCGCGGAACGGTTCCGCGGAGTGGTGCGGATCCGGGTGACCGACGATGGCATCGGGCTCGATCCGGACACCGCGGGGCAGGGCGTCGGCCTCGCCAGCGTCCGCGAGCGCCTGCAGGCGACGTTCGGCGAGGGCGGGCGGCTGGCCCTCGAGGAGACGCCCGGCGGCGGCGTCAGCGCCGAGCTGCGGTTTCCCGCCGCCCCCGCCGCGGCCGTGGAGGTGCTCTGAGGGTGGGCGATGCCGCCAGGGCGTTGCTCGCCGACGACGAGCCGGCGCTGCGGGTCGAGCTCCAGCGCCTGCTCGCCGACGCGTGGCCGGAGCTGGCGATAGTCGCGTCGGTCGGGGACGGCGCGGCGGCGCTCGAGGCCATCGAACGCCTGCGGCCGGACGTCGCCTTCCTCGACATCCGCATGCCGCCGCCCTCGGGCCTCGACGTCGCGCGGTGCGCCGGCCCCAACACCGCCGTCGTGTTCGTGACGGCGTACGACAGCCATGCGGTGGAGGCGTTCGAGCGGGCGGCGGTAGACTATCTCCTCAAGCCCGTGCTCGGGTCGCGCCTCGACGAAACCGTGGAGCGTCTGAAGCGGCGGCTGGCCGGCGGGAACCGCAACGAACCGGCCCCGCAGGTCCTCGAATCGCTGATCCGGCGCCTGGCCGACACCCCCGAGTACCTGCACTGGCTGCGGGTGGGGCAGGGGGAGCGAGTCGAGCTCGTCGCCGTCGACGACGTCTGCTTCTTCCGCTCCGACCGCAAGTACACCGCGGCGGTGACGCGCGACCGGGAGCACCTGGTGCGCACGCCCATCTCGGAGCTGGCGGCGCGCCTCGATCCCGCGCGGTTCTGGCGGATCCACCGCGGCGGCATCGTCAACGTCGCCGCGATCGAGGCCGCGCGCCGCGACTTGCGAGGGCGGTATCGGCTCACGCTGAAGGAGCGCCCGGAGGTGCTGCGGGTGAGCGCCGCCTACCGGCACCTGTTCAGGCGCATGTAGGATGGGACCCTCCTGCCGGCCGTCGCCGGCGACGGCGCGGCTGCGCGACGACGACCAGCGCCGGGCATGGCCGGCGGCGCTTCGTCGGGCGGGAGATACAGGTCCACCCGGTTCCCGAGCCGTTGCCGCAGGGCCCGGAGGCGTTTGCCGGGATCCGCCGTGGCGGCACCGTGCCTGTCGGTGTGTCGCCGCGCGCTCCCGGGCCTGCGCTGGCGTGAGCAGCACGTGATCGAGGCGAAGACCCTCCTCCATGCTACGATTCGATGCTACGATCACGTCATGGCGATCAACATCGCTCACAGGCACGACCTCGACGAGCGAGTCGAGCGGTTGGCCGTCCGCCTCGGCCTGCGGGGGCGCGGGCGCAAGACCGCGGTCATCGAGCGCGCGTTGGACGCGCTCGAGAACGAGGCCGGCAGGGGCGAAACGAATCGAGTCGCCGTCCGGGCGTCTCTCGCCCGCTATGCGAAGGCGGGTCCGCGCCTGCGCGAGCGACTGGTGCACCTGAATCCCGATGACGGCCGACCCCTGTCCGAGGCGCTGCAGGACGACCTGTACGACGAGCGCGGACTGCCCCTGTGATTGTGGTCGATACGTCCGCCATCGTCGCCATTCTGCTGGGGGAGGAAGGCGAGTCGGCGTTCCGGGAGCAGATCGAGCTCGCCGGCAGGGCGCTGGTTTCCGCGGTGTCGGCGGTCGAGCTGGCCGCGGTGGCGGGGCGCGCCGACGCGCTGTTCGAGGCCGCCCGCTCGTTCCTGAACGAACCCTACGTCGCCGTCGAGCCGGTCGACGCCGAGCAGGCGGCCATCGCGGTTCGCGCGTACCGCCGCTTCGGCAAGGGGCGTCACCCCGCCGGCCTGAATCTCGGGGACGTGTTCCCGTACGCGCTCGCGCGCCAGAAGAGACTGCCGCTGCTGTTCAAGGGCGGCGACTTCTCGCGGACCGACATCGAAAGCGCGATGGACTAGTTCGGGCCGGCGCGACGCGTGGTGTCGCGACGGGCGGCGAGTTTCCGGAGCCACACCGCTATTCGGTGCGCAGAACCGCGGCGGGATCGAGCGCGGTTGCGCGGCGCGCGGGAACATAGGCTGCGAGTCCCGCGAGCAGCGCGAACAGCACGGGGACCGCCACATACGTGACGGGGTCCCAGGGGCTGACGCCATGGAGCTGGGAGGAGAGCGACGACATCAGGACGGCCGCGGCCAGCTCTCCGATGACCACGCCGGCGCCCGCGAACGCCAGCGCGTGGCGCACGAAGCGCGCGCGGACGCCGGCGCGGGTCGCGCCGAGGGCGAGCCGGATGCCGATGTCGCGGCGCCGGCGCGCGGCCCCGTAGGCGACGACGCCGTAGACCCCGATCATCCCCAGGACGACGCCGAGGGCGGCGAACCCCAGCACCAGGGTCGTCGTGAAGCGCGGGCGGCTGACGGCCTGCGCCATGACGTCGTCCATCGCACGGATGCGGCTGACCGGCGTCTCCGCGTCGAGCGAGGCGACCACCGCCCGCAGGTTGTCGGTCACCAGGGCCGGGTCGGCGGCGGCGTGGACGGTCACGGACATCGCGTCGATGGCGCCGACGTGCTGGGCCAGGGGCAGATACAGCGTCGTGCCCTCCTCGCTCGCGGGCCCCCGCCAGCGGACGTCCTCGACCACGCCGACCACCGTGCGCCAGGGATCGGCGTCTCCCTGACTGCCCGGGAACTGGATGCGCTGGCCGACGGCGGTCCCGCCCGGCCACCAGGTCTCGGCCAGGCGCCGGCTGACGAGCACGACGCGCTGCGCGTTGCTCGAGTCGGCCTCGGTGAACGCGCGGCCTTCGACGATGGGCACGCCGAGGGCGGTCAGGTAGTCGGCGCTCACGGCCGTTCGCAGGTCGGTCGACGGCCATTCTCCGCCCTCCGTGGCCGGGTTCGGCCGTCCCTCGATCATGAACACGCTGAAGCCGAAACCGGCCCCGAAGGGCTCGAAGACGATCGACAGCCCCACCGTGCGGACGAAGGGCAGGGCGCGAAGACGTTGCTCCAGCGCCGTGTAGAAGCCGAGCCTGGCGGTGTCGTCGGGATGACGCGCGGCCGACGGCGCGACCTCTGCCACGACGCGGCGCTCCGAGGCGAGTCCGACGTCGACCGCGAGCTGCGAGGCCAGGCTCCGGGCGAGCAGGGCGGCCGCGATGGCGAGGGTGACGGCCGCCGCGGTCTCGACGGTAACGAACACGTCGAGGCCGCGGCCCGTCGTTCCGCCGATGCTTCCGCGCGAGCCCGATCGCGCCGCCTCCTCGCCCGCGCGCGCCGCGCGCAACGCCGGCAGCGTGCCGGCGGCCAGCGCGGTGACGACCGAGAGCACCGCGGTGAAGCCGAGGACCACGCCGTCGACGCGAATCCCGTCCGCCCGCGGAACGTCCGCGGGCAGGAGCGCGACCAGGGCCGGCACGCCGGCCCAGGCGACGGCGAGGCCCGCCGCGCCCCCGAGCAGGCTGACGAGCGCGCTCTCGGTCAGGAGCTGCCGGACAACGCGCCCGCGGCCGGCCCCGAGGGCGACGCGGAGGGCCAGCTCTTGCCGGCGGGCGGCGGCGCGCACCTGCTGCAGGTTGGTCAGGTTCACGGCCCCGATCAGCCACACCGCGGCGACCGTGGCGAGCAGCAGGAGCAGCATCGGGCGCACCTCGCCGAGCCGGTCCTCTCGCCACGTCCTGAGGCTGACGCGCGTCCCGTAGTCGTCGGGCATCCGCCACGGGAACAGCCCGGCGAACTGCGGGCCGAGCGCCCGCATCTCGTCCGTCGCCGCCTCCAGGGAGACGCCGGGGCGGAGCCGGCCGACCAGGAACGCGGTGCGCGCCCACAGGCCGACCGGGCTCGCCACGTCCACGGTCATCGGCACCCAGAGGTCCACGCCGGCCGACGGGAAGTCGAAGTCCGGGGGCATGACGCCCCGCACCTCGTGGGCGACCCCGTCGAGCGGCAGCGTCCGTCCGACGATGGCCGGGTCGGCGCCGAAGCGTTGCCGCCACAGCGCGTCGCTGAGGAGGGCGGCCGGCGCGGCGCCGGGGCGCTCGTCGTCGACGCGGAAGCCCGGACCCAGCGCCGGCGCGCGGCCCAGACGGGCCAGTAGATCGCCCGTGATCGGCACGACACTCACGCGCAAGGGCTCGTCGAGTCCGGTGAGCGTCCGGTCGTCCGGCGGGACGTAGGCGGAGACGTCGAGGGTGCGCGCCCGCTCGCGCAGCTCGACGAGCTCGCCGACGTAGCCGATGTCGAGGATGCGGACCAGTCGGTCCGGTCCCGCGACCGGCAGAGGGCGCAGGAGAATGCCATGGAGGGCGCTGAAGATGGCCGTCGTCGCCCCGATGGTGAGGGCCAGGGTGGCGACCGACATCGCCGTGAACCCGGGGCCGCGGGCGAGGGTGCGCGCGCCGCACCGTACGTCCTGCCGCAACTGGTCGAGCCAGCGCCAGCGCCACAGGGCCCGGACGTCCTCCCGGATGAGCCCTGCGTTGCCGAGCGTCGCCCGCGCCGCCCGCGCGGCGTCCGCTGGCGACATGCCCCGCTCGAGGTTCTGCTGCGTCTCGAGCTCCAGGTGCAGGGAGAGCTCGCGCCGGATGTCCGTCTCCGCCCGCTTCGCGCGGCGGCGGCGGAGCCACGGGAGCAGGCGAACGAGGGGCGAACGCAGCGGCATGGTTGGCTCTCCGTATATGAAGATGATCTACAATAGGTCGATTAATGTAGATTGTCAATGTATGTGGAGGCAGGGGTCGGCACTGCTGGGGTCACGCATCGACAACCGCGCCACGGGAATCCGTTGAGCCTGCCGAAGGCATGAAGGCATATCGGGGCCTCGAGACGTGGGCACCGCCAGGCTGTGCCGCTCTCGTTTCTCGCGGCCACGGATGGCTCGGCCCCCGAGAGCGGCACCCCATCGACCCCTAGCACCGAACCCCGGGACTCGCGCGGAACGTGTTCGCCCGCCTGCGGAGGAGAGGTCTTGCCGGAAGTTGACCTCGCCGCTACGCGGTTGAAACGGTTTCGGCGTAGACTTGCCGTATCCCGAGGTGCCGGGCAACGACGGCGGCCGAGCCATGCTCTCGATACCCGGCGCGACGGCACCATCGGCAGCCGAGGACAGGCGATGACCGATTACCTCCGTGTCGATTCGTTGCTCCAGCGTCGATTGGACCGCCGCGATCTGCTGACCGGCGGCCTGGCTCTGCTCGGACTCGGCGCCGCCCGCCGTGTCTCGGGCCGGTCTCTCTTCCAGCCCTCCGCGTTCCCCCTCGGCGTCGCGTCGGGCGATCCGACGTCGGACGGCGTCGTCCTCTGGACGCGCCTCGCCCTGGACCCGCTGAACGGCGGCGGCATGCCCCCGGACGACGTCGAGGTCGTCTGGGAGGTGGCGCGGGACGAGGGGATGGCCGACGTGGTGCGGCGCGGCACGAGCGTCGCCCGCGAGGTGCTCGGCCACAGCGTGCACGTCGAAGTGGACGGGCTCGAGCCGGGGCGCTGGTACTGGTACCGGTTCCGTGCCGGAGTCGACGAGAGCGCGGTGGGGCGGACCCGCACCCTTCCGGCGGCGGGAGTGCGCGCCGACCGGCTCCGGTTCGCCTTCGCTTCGTGCCAGCACTACGAGCAGGGGTACTACACGGCGTACCGGCACATGGCCGAGGACGACCTCGACCTCGTCTTCCACCTCGGCGACTACATCTACGAGTACGAGGGGCGCGACGGGCGGGTGCGCAGGCACACGGGCGACGAGATCGAGCTGCTCGACGACTACCGCAACCGGTACGCGCTCTATCGCAGCGATCCCGACCTGCAGGCGGCGCACGCGGCGTTCCCGTGGGTCGTCACGTGGGACGACCACGAGGTCGACAACAACTACGCGAATGCGGTCTCGGAAGAGGAGGGGTTGCCGGCCGAGCTCTTCCTCCGGCGCCGCGCCGCCGCGTACCAGGCGTACTACGAGCACATGCCGCTGCGCCGGTCGTCCCTGCCCGCCGGCCCGAACCTGCAGCTCTACCGCGCCTTCGGCTGGGGCGACCTCGCCTCGTTCCACGTGCTCGACACGCGGCAGTACCGCTCCGACCAGCCGTGCGGCGACCGGGGCGGCAACTGCGACGGCATCTACGACCCGGCGGCGACGCTGCTCGGCGAGGCGCAGGAGCGCTGGCTGATGGACGGGCTCGACGGCTCGACGGCGCGCTGGAACGTCGTGCCGCAGCAGCTCATGATGGCGCGGGTGGACTTCGCGTCCGGCGACGACGAGTCCTACGCGGTGGACATCTGGTCGGGTTACGAGGCCGCGCGCCGGCGGCTGATGGAGTTCCTCGCGGCGCGCCGGCCCGCCAACCCGCTCGTCCTCGCCGGCGACATCCACAGCAACTGGGTCAACGACCTCAAGCTCGACTACCGCGACCCCGCCGCCCCCGTGGTCGGCACCGAGCTCGTGTGCACGTCCATCAGCTCGGGCGGCGACGGCGCCGACGGCGGCGACCGCGCCGCCGCGCTGATCGCGGAGAACCCGGCGATCCGCTTCTACAACGGCCAGCGCGGCTACGTGCGCTGCGACCTGACGCCCGAGCAATGCCGGGCCGACTACCAGGTGCTGGAGTACGTCACCCGGCCCGGCAGCCCCATCTCGACGCGCGCGTCGTTCGTCGTCGAGGACGGCCGGCCCGGCGCGCAGGTGCTCTGAGTCAGTCTGTTCCCCCGTGCGCGCCGACGTTCCGGACCCGCGCGATTGATGACCTGGATCGTCGGGGCTCGCGTGTTCCGGCGACGCACCACGGGCCTCGCTGGCTCCGCACCAGCCGCGATTCCACCATCGCCGGCCGACCTGGCACCGACGCTGTTGGCGACTTGGCGGCCCGAACGGCCATCGACGCGATGTCCGTGATCGTCCACGCCGTTGAAGCGATTTCCGGGGTAGACTTGCCGCATCCTGCGGTGCTGGCGGCGACGCCGACCGAACCATGATGTCAACAGGCGGCGCAACTGCGCCGTCGGAAGCCGAGGACGAGCGATGACCCACTCCCTCCGTGTCGATTCGTTGCTTCAGCGTCGGTTGGACCGCCGCGATCTGCTGACCGGCGGTCTGGCCCTGCTCGGACTCGGCGCCGCGCGCCGCGTCTCGGGCCGGTCTCTCTTCCAGCCCTCCGCGTTCCCGCTCGGCGTCGCGTCGGGCGATCCGACGCCGGACGGCGTCGTTCTCTGGACGCGCCTCGCCCTGGACCCGTTGAACGGCGGCGGCATGCCTCCGGACGACGTGGAGGTCGTCTGGGAGGTGGCTCGCGACGAGGGGATGGCCGACGTGGTCCGACGCGGGACGAGCGTCGCCCGCGAGGTGCTCGGCCACAGCGTCCACGTCGAGGTCGACGGGCTCGAGCCGGGGCGCTGGTACTGGTACAGGTTCCGCGCCGGGGCTGATGAGAGCGCCGTCGGTCGGACGCGCACCCTGCCGGCCGCGGGAGCGCGCCCCGACCGGCTGCGGTTCGCGTTCGCCTCGTGCCAGCACTACGAGCACGGGTACTACACGGCGTACCGGCACATGGCCGAGGACGACCTGGATCTCGTCTTCCATCTCGGCGACTACATCTACGAGTACGAGGGGCGCGACGGGCAGGTGCGGAGGCACACCGGCGACGAGATCGAGCTGCTCGACGACTACCGCAACCGGTACGCGCTCTATCGCAGCGATCCGGACCTGCAGGCGGCGCACGCGGCGTTTCCGTGGGTGGTGACGTGGGACGACCACGAGGTCGACAACAACTACGCGAACGCGGTGTCGGAAGAGGAGGGGCTGCCGGCCGAGCTGTTCCTCCGCCGCCGCGCCGCCGCCTACCAGGCCTACTACGAGCACATGCCGCTGCGCCGCTCGTCGCTACCCGCCGGTCCCGACCTGCAGCTCTACCGCGCCTTCGGCTGGGGCGACCTCGCCTCGGTCCACGTGCTCGACACGCGGCAGTACCGCACCGACCAGCCGTGCGGCGACGGCCGGGGCGCCTGCGACGGCATGTTCGACCCCGCCGCCACCCCGCTCGGCGAGGCGCAGGAGCGCTGGCTGGTGGACGGGCTCGACGGCTCGGCCGCGCGGTGGAACGTCATCCCCCAGCAGATCATGATGGCGCGCATCGACTACACCTCGGGCGACGGCGAGTCCTACGCGCTGGACATGTGGTCGGGCTACGAGGCCGCGCGCCGACGGCTCATGGAGTTCCTCGCCACGCGCCGGCCCGGAAACCCGCTGGTCCTCACCGGCGACATCCACAGCAACTGGGTCAACGACCTCAAGGTCGACTACCGCGACCCCGCCGCGCCGGTGGTCGGCACCGAGCTCGTCGGCACCTCCATCAGCTCGGGCGGCGACGGCGTCGACGTCCGCGACGACACCGCCGCCCTGCTCGCGGAGAACCCGGCGATCCGCTTCTACAACGCCCAGCGCGGCTACGTGCGCTGCGACCTGACGCCCGAGCGGTGCCGGGCCGACTACCAGGTCCTGGAGTACGTCACCCGGCCCGGCAGCCCCATCTCGACGCGCGCGTCGTTCGTCGTCGAGGACGGCCGGCCCGGCGCGCAGCGGCTCTGAGCAACTCGGGCCGGTCGTCGCGGCGGCCGGCCGGTCGCTGCCGGATGCCCGCGGCGACGCCGTCCGGGTCGTCGCCCAGCCGGACGGGCGTGCCGAGCGCCCGCTCGCGCGGCCACGGTTGGTCGAGGGTGTCGGCGTCGAGGAGGCGGCCGTTCTTCATCACGCAGCAGATGCGCGCCCCGAGGTCGTCTCGCGGGCGTCAACGCGGCGGGGCGGCGCGCCAGAACAGGCGGGACGGAGGCCGTCCGCCGCGAACGTCGTCCGCCGCCGCGAGCAGGC
Source organism: Vicinamibacterales bacterium (assembly GCA_965207615.1). GTDB lineage: Bacteria > Acidobacteriota > Vicinamibacteria > Vicinamibacterales > UBA8438 > JAJEEA01. Next base: position 1,555,998 of record CBDBMZ010000003.1, on the reverse strand, counting down.
GGTCCGGCTCCGCGAGGTTGCGTTCGGCCATGGCTTCGAGGAAGTCGACGACCGCGGCCTGCTCGCCGGCGTCCACGAGGTCGAGCAGGACGCGCCATGCGGCCACCCCATGACCGTAGGTCAGCCCTTCGGCCGGGGGCGCCAGGGAGGCGCTGCGGAGCGCGTCAACGGCCGCGTCGACATCGCCGTCGAGCATGGCCGTCGAGGCGAGCGTCATGTGCGCCTGGTAGATGAACGAGCCGGCATCGGGCACGCCCGCGAAGCGGGGCCCGAGGTCGAGCACGACGCGCGCGAAGCGTCTCGCGTTGTCCGTCTTCGTCTCGATGTAACCCGCCAGGTTGCGGTCGTCGAACCGCGCGGCCCCGCGGACGCCCATCAACGCGTAGACCGCGGCCTCGGCCATCGCTTCGAAGCGCTCGGCCGGGGGCAGGGCGGCCAGGGCGTCGTACTGCTCGGCCGGGGCCACGGCGCGGTCGCGGTGCCAAGCGGCGCGGGTTCGCTCACTCGCCACCAGACCTGCCAGCATCGTCCGGGTCCGCACCGACTCCGGATCGAGGCGCGCGGCGCGTTCGAGGCAGTCCCTGGCCATCAGGACGTCCTCCGGAAAGCTGTTCCGGTTGTAGCGCGGCGCGTTGAGCACGTACTCGGCGGCGGCGGTCAGCAGGACCGGATCGCTCGACGCGGCGAGGCGGGCGCGCGCATGCGCGGCGAACGCGCTGTCCGGGTCGAAGCCGGTCACCTCGACGAGCGGGCCGTCGTCGGTGACGTGGACGCGGTAGCCGGTGACGCTCGCCGCGTAGAACCGGCCGAGGCGGGCCGACCAAAGGCCGGTCGGGTCTTCCGTCCGGCGCTGGAGCAGGATCTCCTCGGCGCGCGGCCGGTCGCCATGTCTCACCGCGACCTCGGTGTCGGGAAAGTCGTCGAGGAGCCGATCGACCGGCCAGCTCGAGACCGTGGCGGTGTCCATTTGCCGCTGGATGTCCAGGAACGGGTTCCCCGTCCCGTCCGCGGCCGGGCGGCACGCCGCGACCGCGATCGCGATCAGGCAGCAGCAGGCACCCAGGCCGACGGTGGAGAATGGCGATGCGGCGCGCCGGGGCGCCCGCCGCAGGATGTGGGCGATTCGCCGAGTCAGCGACGGGCTTCCATGCATGCCGACACCCTCCCACGAGACACGGCCACCGCGCGCGCGGACGGCGATGGCCATCGACCTCAGCACGTCGGCGTAGGCCTGTGGCGCGCGCACCGTGCGCAAGGCCGCCTCGTCGCACGCGTGCTCGGCGGTCAGGGCGAGGGCGCGGCGCAGCCACCAGGCGAGCGGATGGAACCAGAACAGGCAGCGGTTCAGCGAGGCGAGCCCGGCGACGAGGGGGTCGCGCCTCACGACGTGCGCGTGCTCGTGCGCGACCACCGCGCGGAGCGTAGCCCCGGGCCACCGTTCCCAGCCAAGCGGGAGCACCACGGTCGGTCGCAAGAGGCCCACCGTGACCGGCACCGCGACGCGGTCCGACTCGCTGATCCGGACGGGGAGGGCGCCGAGCCGGCGGCGGGGCGGCCCGTCGATAGGCCGCGCGCCGCGCGCGAGCCGCCGCGAGCCCCACAACCCGAGCACGAGTCGCAGCAGCATCGACGCCATGCCGGCGGCGTAGACGGCGAGAGCGGTCGCCGCCCACGGCCACCCGCGTGCCGCCCACCGCCAAGCGCCCGGGGAAGGCGCCGCCGGCGCGGGGTCGTGCGAGGCGCCGCGTTCCCGACGAGGCGGCGTCTGCGGCGGGGGAGCCGGCGCCGCCGGACTCCGCTCGGTCCGCGGGCCGGGGGTCGTGGCGACCGCGGCGGCGACGACTTCGCGCGCGGCGGGCGGAACCGGCACGCCGACGGCGGGCACGAGGCGCGACAGCGCCGGCATCAGCAGCATCGCGACGAGCACGACGGTCCACGCGGCGTGCCGGGTCGCACCGGCCCGCACCCGGAGGGCTGCGAGGGCCGCCGCCACGAACGCCGCGACCAGCGCCGCCCGCAGCGACGCGTCGGCCAGCGCTTCCAGCACCGTCCCGCTCATCCCGCTCATGACCGTCCCCCTCGCCTCGGCTTCGCCTTGTCCCTGGCCCGGTGCGCGAGGCGTTCGAGCTCGTCCACCGAGAGCACCTGCTCGTCGACCATGCCCACGAGGAACTGCTCGGTCGAGCCCGCGCAGAAGCGGTCGATGATGCGCCGCACGGCGGAAGCGGCAATGCCCCGCGGCGGCAGCTCGGCCCGGTAGACGAACGTCTTGCCCGCCACCCGGTGGCTCAGGTAGCCGCGGGCCTCCAGGCGCCTCAGCACCGTCCGTACGCTCGAATCCTTGAGCGGATGGGCGGGCAGCAGCCCTTCGCGCACCTGCTCCGCGGTCGCTTCGCCGCCGGACCAGATCACCTCCATGACGGCCTGCTGCAGCTCGGTCAGGATGGCGTTACGTATAGTCACGTTACGAAGTGTAACATATATGTCGGGCTAGAACGAGATCGAGCGCTGAAGTCTCGTCGAAGTCGGGCGTGCGCATGGTGGCGGGATCCGGTCGGCCCCCTGCCCGGGCCGACGTTGCGGAAGGCATGTCGAGGACGATGTTCATTGCCACGACTCGTCGTCGATGCGCTCGAACTCGGCGACGGCCGGTCGACGCCGGGGAGCGCGCGGCTCCGGCCTTCGGTCGGTCGCCGGAAGCGCCGAGCCGACATCGACATCCTGGTCAGGGGGGCGGGGGACGCGCCGACACACCGGCGAGCTGTCAAGACCGCGTACAATCTACCTCGTCTACGGCGTGAGCGAGCCGGCAGGGGATGTCCGCCCACACGATGCCAAGAGAACGCTCTCGGCGCCAGCGTCCCGACGAGCGCAAGCCAGGACCATGGGAAAACGGGACCACGACGCCCGGAGAGGGTGAGGAACAGCGGGAGGCCGGGATGGCACGGAGACCGGAGCGGTTGGCGGTGGGGGTGCTTCTGGCGATGAGCGCAGCGGGACTCGTGCTGGGCGCGCAGGGCGGGGATCCGACGATCACCGGCGTGGTCACCAGCGGCGCCGGCCCCGAGTCGGGTGTCTGGGTCGTCGCCGAGACCGGCGACCTGCCGACGAAGTTCCGCAAGATCGTGGTGACCGGCGACGACGGCCGGTTCCTGCTGCCGGATCTGCCCGAGGCGAGCTACTCGGTGTGGGTGCGCGGGTACGGCCTGGTGGACTCGACGCCGGTGGCCGCCGAGCCGGGGCAGGACCTGCAGTTGACGGCCGACGTCGCGGCGACGCCGCAGGAGGCCGCCGCCGTCTATCCGGCCGCGTACTGGCTGTCTCTGATCGAGCCGCCTGGGGCGGGCGAGTTCCCCGGCACCGGCCCCGAGGGCAACGGCATCAGCGAGGAGCTGCGCACCCGCGACGAGTACCTCTACAACGTGAAGGCCTGCCTGCGCTGCCACCAGGTCGGGGGCGAGTTCACGCGCGGGCACCCCGACGGGCTCGACTACGACTCGAGCGCCGACGCCTGGGACGCGCGCGTCCGCATGGGGCAGCGCGGGGCCGAGATGAGCATGTGGATGTCGCGGTTCGGCCGTGGGCGCGGGCTGCGCATGTTCGCCGACTGGAGCGACCGCATCGCGACCGGCGAGGTGCCCCCGGCGCCGCCGCGCCCGCGGGGGGTGGAGCGCAACCTGGTCCTCACCCAGTGGGAGTGGACCGACGAGATGGGGAAGATCCACGACGAGGCGTCGACCGACAAGCGGAACCCGACGGTGAACGCCGGTGGCCCCATCTACGGGGTGGACATCGCCAACGACAACCTCGCCATGCTCGACCCGAGCACCCACTCCGCGACGATGCTGCGCATCCCGACCCTGGCCGACCGCTCGACCATGCGGGCGTCCTACGCGCAGTCGGGCTATCCGCCGTCGCGCCTCGCCGACCTCGCGCGCTTCAACCCCGCGAGCATCCACAACCCGATGCTCGACAGCCGGGGCCGGGTCTGGTACACGGCAACGCTGCGGCCGCCCGAGAACCAGCCCGACTGGTGCCTGGACGGCTCCGGCAACAAGTTCGCCGAGTACTTCCCGGTCGAGCGGTCGGGCCGCAACGTGAGCTACTACGACCCCGAGACCGGCGAGTTCACGATGGTGGACACCTGCTTCGGCAGCCACCACCTGCAGTTCGCGCACGACGAGGCCGAGACCCTGTTCCTCAGCCGGCCGAACAGCGACGTCTTCGGCTGGCTCGACACGAAGCTCTTCGACGAGACCGGTGACGGGCGGCTGGCGCAGGGCTGGTGCCCGACGGTGGTCGACACCAACGGCGACGGCCGCATCACGAAGCCGTGGAACGAGCCCGATCTCGTGCGGGGCTCCCGTTTCGAGGAGGACCCGACCGCGAGCACCTGGGACTTCGACCCGGCGCGGGACACGCGCGTCACGGTGGGGGCCTACGGCATCATCGTCAACCCCGTCGACGGCTCCGTCTGGGGCGCGCAGGATTCGTACCCGGGCCGGATCGTCCGGCTGGTGGTGGGCGAAGACCCGCCGGAGAGTTGCATCGCCGAGGTGTTCGAGGTGCCCTCCGAGCGCTGGGACGTGGAAGCGGCGGGCGAGCGCGGCTTCATGCCGCGCGGCCTCGACGTCGACACGAACGGCGTCATCTGGACGGCGCTCTCGGGGACCAACCACCTCGCGAGCTTCGACCGGAGCAAGTGCGGGGGGCTGACCGGACCCGACGCGCACACCGGGCGGCACTGCGCGGAAGGGTGGACGCTGCATCCGCTGCCGGGCCCGGTGTTCAAGGGGACGGAAGTCCGCGCCGACTACAACTATTACAACTGGGTCGACCAGTTCGACACCCTGGGCCTCGGCGAGAACGTGCCCATCGCCACCGGCACCGGCTCGGACTCGCTGGTAGCGCTGCTTCCCGAGACAGGGGAAACGGTGGTCATGCGCGTGCCGTATCCGCTCGCCGGCTTCCACCCGCGAGGCCTCGACGGCCGCATCGACGATCCCGACGCCGGCTGGAAGGGGCGCGGCGTCTACTCGTCGACCGGCTCCGACACGGTGTGGCACGCCGAGGACGGGATGGCCGTCGAGGACGGCGAGTACCGGTCGGTGTCGAAGCCCATCCTCGTGAAGTTCCAGTTCCGTCCGCACCCGCTGGCGCGGTAGGTCAACTCTTGCCTACAGGGTTCACGGGGGGTGTAGCCGGGGCGGCGAAGCGCAGATTGGGGTAGGCGCGAATCGCCCGGTACGACTTCCGAGGAGTCAACGAGGGTCGCGAGCGACGGGACGCTCCGCAACATATCCCGGCAGCCCGGCCGGGACTGGAGGCGATGCTGCGCGCCCTTCGGTCTACGGACCGAACGCGAGGCGGGCGACCTGCGACGGAGCTGTGACCGCGCCCGTCCCGCCGCGACGGGAATTAGCTCTTGACGCCGGTCGTTCGAACCGCCATTCTCGGCACGAATCGCCCGGTGCGGGCGACGGGGGCGTTCGAGGACGGCCAGGGAAGGGGAACGGCCATGAAGCGAAGCATCTGTGCCATTGCGGCTCTGGCGTTGGGGTTGCCGCTGGCGATCGCCGCCAACGACGATCTGATGTCGCGGCAGAACGACGACAACCAGTGGGTGTTGCCGGGGAAGAACTACTCGGCGACGCGCTACAGCTCGCTAGACCAGATCACCGCGGACAACGTCGCGAACCTCACCCAGGTCTGGTCGTTCTCGACGGGCGCGCTGCGCGGCCACGAGGGGCAGCCCTTGGTCGTGGACTCGACGATGTACGTGCACAGCGCGTACCCCAACCACGTGTACGCCATCGACCTCACCGAGGAGGACTGGCCCATCAAGTGGCGGTACACGCCGGTCCAGGACGACCGCGCGGTGCCCGTCGCCTGCTGCGATCTCGTCCACCGCGGCGTGAACTACGTCGAGGGCCGGATTCTCATGACGACGCTCGACGGGCACGTCATCGCTCTCGACGCCGAGAGCGGCGAGGAGCTGTGGAAGGTCAGGAACGCCGACCCGTTGCGCGGCGAGACGATGACGATGGCCGGCCTCGTGGTCAAGGACAAGTACATCGTCGGCGTCTCCGGCGGCGAGTTCGGCATCCGCGGCTGGGTGGCCGCCTACGCCGTCGAGTCGGGCGAGCAGCTGTGGAAGGCCTACAGCATGGGCCCGGACGAGGACGTCATGCTCGCGCCCGACTTCAACGAGGCCAATCCCCATCACGGCGGACCCGGGGCGGGCACCGAGACGTGGCCCGGCGACCGCTGGCGGAACGGCGGCGGGGCCACGTGGGGCTGGTACGCGTACGACCCCGAGCTCGACCTGGTCTACTACTCCACGGGGAACCCCGGGACGTGGAACCCGACCCCGCGCGAGGGCGACAACAAGTGGTCGATGACGATCTTCGCCCGCGACCCCGATACGGGCCTGGCGAAATGGGCGTACCAGATGACGCCGTGGGACGCCTGGGACTACGACGGCATCAACGAGCACGTACTGCTCGACCTCACCATCGACGGGCGCGACGTGAAGGCGCTGGTGCATTTCGACCGCAACGGCTTCGCCTACGTGCTCGACCGCACCGACGGCACGCTCCTGTCGGCCGAGAAGTTCGTCGAGGCGACCAACTGGGCCGAGCGCATAGACCTGGAGACCGGCCGCCCCGTGGAGGTCCCGGAGAAGCGCACCCGGCAGGGCGTGAACACCCTGGACATCTGCCCCTCGGCCATGGGCGCCAAGAACCAGCAGCCGGTGTCGCACTCGCCCCGGACCGGCCTGATCTACGCCGGCACCAACAACCTGTGCATGAACTACGAGGGCTTCGAGGTGCGGTACATCGCCGGCGCGCCGTACGTCGGCGCGAACGTGCGGATCTTCGCCGGGCCGGGCGGCTACCAGGGCGAGTTCATGGCCTGGGACCCGGAGGCGGGCGAGAAGGTCTGGGGCATCACCGAGCCGTTTCCGGTGTGGACCGGCACGGTGGTCACGGCCGGCGACGTGGTCTTCTACGGGACCATGGACCGGTGGTTCAAGGCGGTCGACGCCAGGAGCGGCGAGATCCTGTGGCAGTCGAGGCTGCCGTCGGGATCGATAGGCAACCCCATGACGTTCATCGCGCCCGACGGCAAGCAGTACGTTGCCATCTACTCCGGCATCGGCGGCTGGTTCGGCCTCCCCGTCGCGGCGGACCTCTCGCGCGAGGACCCGCTCGGGGCGCTGGGGGCGGTCGGCGCCGCCTACGACTCGGGGCTGGACAGGGTGACCTCCGTGGGCGGGACGCTGCACGTCTTCGCCCTGGAAGACTAGGCCGACGGAGACTGTCGTGACCCGTACTCTCAGGGGCGTCGTCGCCGCCGGCAGCGTTGTCGCCGCGGTCGGGGCCTGCGCGCTGCTGTCGGCCCGGGCGCTGTCGGCGGTCCCGGCCCTCGCGCAGGCACCGGCGCTCCGCGTCTGTGGCGACCCCGACAACCTGCCGTACTCGAACGAGCGGCTCGAGGGGTTCGAGAACAGGATCGCCGCGGTCGTCGCGGCCGACCTCGGCGCGACGCCGGTCTACGCGTGGTGGCCGCACCAGCGCGGCCTCGTCCGGAACACCATCGACGCGGGGACGTGCGACGTGATCTTCGGGGTCCCCGAGGGGCTCGACTTCGTGCTCTGGACGGAGCCGTACTACCGTTCGTCGTACGTCATGGCGTACCGCGACGACCGGGGCTACGACTTCCGGTCGCTCGACGCGCCGGAGCTGCAGCAGCTGCGCATCGGCGTCCATGTCAACACGCCGCCCGAGGAGAGCCTGGCGCGGCGCGGCCTGCTCGACAACGTCTCGACCTACTCGCTGTTCTTCGATCCGCGCGGCGACCGGGACCGGCCCCGCAAGCTGCTCGACGACCTGGTGGCGGGCGCGGTGGACGTCGCCGTCGCGTGGGGTCCCCTCGCCGGCTACGCGGCCAGGACATCGAACGCGCCGCTCGAGCTGGTCCCGCTGGAGGACGAGCCGGGCGTGCCGCTGTCCTTCGACATCTCGATGGGCGTCGCGAAGGCCAACGAGGAGCTGAAGGGCCGGCTCGAGGCGGCAATCGACCGACGTCGGGCCGAGATCCTGGCCATTCTGGAGGAGTACGGCGTGCCCGTCGTCCCCACCGGCGTGTCCGGCGCGGCGGACCCGAACGCCGAGGCCGCACCGCCGGCCTCGGCGCCGGTCGACCCGGCGCCGGCGCCACGGAGGCTCAACCCCTTTACCGGGAACGCGGACATGGCCGCCGAGGGCAGGACGCTGTACTTCCAGGTCGGGTGCCAGGGCTGTCACGGCGGCGGGGGCGGCGGCGGGATGGCCACCTCCGTGATCGACGACGCGTGGGTGTTCGGCAGCGACGACGAGGTGCTGTTCAGGCTCATCAAGGGCGAGATCCCCGAGCAGACGATGCCGACCGTCTACAGCGTGCTCGAGGACGGCGAGGTCTGGCAGATCCTGGCGTTCATCCGGTCGGTCTACGCCGGCGATCCCGGCCGTATCGACTGGTAGGGGTCGGATTCAAGTCGAAGACCGACACCGTCGTGCTCTCCTGCGAGTTTCTCCATGGCACGGTACCAAGGTCGTCTTTAGGTTAGGCAACCCCTTCCTCACGCTGCCAATTCGGGTAGGGACAACGCCGCGTTCGAGCTGTCGGTGAACCCGTCCATGGCCGGCTGGGAGGTGGTGCGAGAGTCGCTGTCGGGCCCGGCGCCGGCGCTCGCGCCGGGCGCGATGGTGCAGCTCGGGTTGCTCGGGCTGACCTGCACCTACCGGCGTCCGTTCTCGAGCGCGGGCGTTCACGACAGCGTGACACGGCGGCGGCGGCGGCGGCGGCGGCGGGATCGCCGCCGCCGTGATCGACGGCGCGTGGACGTTCGGCAGCGACCACTGCCCGTCGGTGTCGCATCCAAATCGGCGAGGCGTAGTGTGTCTGTACGCATATCGATGTACGATAGGCGTATGCGTACCACCTTGGATCTCCCGGCGGAACTGCTCGCGGAAGCGCAACGCCTGCTCGGATTCAAGTCGAAGACCGACACCGTCGTGCTCTCCTTGCGCGAGTTGATACGCAGGAAGCGAGTCGACGAGCTCCGGGATCTGTTGGGGTCCGTGATCTTGGACGTCGACACCGCCCGGTCCCGTCGGCGCCCGCGCCGATGATCTGCGTCGACACCTCGGTCTGGGTCGCCGCGTTGCGCGCCCGCGATTCCGCCGCCGGTCGCGGCCTCGACCGGCTTTTGGACCACGACGAGGCGGCGGTGCCGGTCCCGGTGCGCGTGGAGCTCCTGAGCGGCGTGTCGCGCGCGCAGGAGCCGCGATTGCGACGCGCGCTCTCGGGTTTGCCGGTCCTGTTCCCGACCGACGCGACCTGGGACCGGATCGACGGTTGGGTTCGCCGGGCCGGCGACCGTGGTCATCGGTTCGGCGTCGGCGATCTCCTCATCGCGGCGATCGCCGCCGAGCACGAGCTGCCCCTCTGGTCGCTGGACAACGACTTCCTGCGGATGGAGCGCCTCGGATTCATCGAGGCGTTCGTTGTCGAATGACGGGCGCTTGACGTAGCAGCAATGGCCGGTCAGATACCCAGGAAGCCGACGAAGGTTGCAGGGAAGGCCGCCGGCAGCGGGTCGGCATCGAAGCCGGTCGTCCTGTCGGGCGGCAACCCCCAGATCGCGAAGGCCGACGGCGACGCCCCCGTGCAGGCCTACATCGCGGCCATGCCGGGCTGGAAGAGCGACGTCGGGCGCCGCCTCGACGAAGTCATCGTGCGCACCGTGCCCGGCGTGCGCAAGTGCGTGCGGTGGAACTCGCCCTTCTACGGCGTCGAGGGCCGGGGCTGGTTCCTGAACGTCCACATCTTCACCCGCTACGTGAAGGTGACCTTCTTCCAAGGCGCGTCGCTGCGGCCCGTCCCGCCCGGCTCGGGCAAGGACAAGGACGCCCGCTGGGCCGACATCCGCGAGGGCGAGCTCGACGAGGCGCAGATGGCGGCGTGGGTCCGACAGGCGGCCGCCCTGCCCGGCTGGGATCTGACCTAAGGGCACTTGTATTGGACAGAATGGCGTCCGACCTTCTGACCGACTTCGAGTTGATGGTTCTTCTGTCGATCCTCACGGTCGAAGGGCGAGCCCACGGCGCCGCGATTGCCCGCGAGATGCGCCAGAGGGGCGGTTGCCGCGTCGTGCCGAGGGAGGTTCACGCGACGCTCGACCGGCTGGAGCGCGACGAGCTCGTGGCGCCCGCCGTGCGCGATCCGACGTCATCGCGGAGGAGCGGCACCAGGCCTATTCTCGAGGTGACGCCGGCCGGATTGCGGGCGGTCGAGAGCAAGCAACGCGCCCTCGTCGCTCTCTGGGCGGGGTTGCCGGAGCTGAAGGACGAGCCGCTCGTCGGCGAGCTCGTCGGGGAATACGGTGCCCGCCGTTCGCAGGTGTGGCTGTGGTACTTGGCGACGCGCGTCCAGACCGCCTTCGAATCCGATTCCCGGTCCCGGCATGGCAGCTAACACGGCTTGCTGCATAGTGGGAGGCGGCCCCGCCGGCGCCGTCCTCGCTCTGCTCCTGGCACGACGGAGCGTGCCCGTGGCGCTGCTCGAGGCGAGGGACGACTTCGACCGGGCGTTCCGCGGGGACACCGTGCACCCCTCGACGCTCGAGATGCTCGACGACCTCGGGCTCGCCGATCCCCTGCTCGCGCGCGACCACGCCACGATGCGCCGCATGACCGTGCAGAGCGGCGGGACCACCACCGTTCTCGCCGACTTCACGCGGCTCCGGTCGCGTTACCCCTACATCGCGATGATTCCCCAGGTGGAGTTCCTCGATTTCATCGTGGGCGAGGCGCGGAAGCACGAGTGCTTCGAGCTGCGCCTGGGGGCTCGGGTCACCGACCTGATCGTGGAGGGCGGCGCGGTACGCGGCGTCCGCTACCGAGACGGGGAGGGCGAGCGCGAGCTGCGGGCGCCGCTGACCGTCGCCGCCGACGGGCGGGGGTCGCGGATGCGCCAGCTCGCGGGCTTCGTGCCGAGGCGGAACGCGGCGACGATGGACGTCATGTGGCTGGTCCTGCCCCGCCGGGACGATGAGCGCGCGGCGGACATGACCGGCTTCCGGATCGGCGGCGGCCGCCTCGTCGTGGTGCTGGCGCGGGCCCGCGAGTGGCAGCTCGGCTACACGATTCTCAAGGGAAGCAGCCGCGCGGTCCGCGAGGCGGGGCTCGACGCGCTGCGCGCGGATCTGGCCGCGCTGCTCCCCGAGCTCGCCGATCGGATGGACGCGATCCGGGACTGGCAGGACGTCCACTTCCTGTCGGTCGAGTCGAGCCGCATCCCCACGTGGCACCGCGAGGGCCTGCTCGCCATCGGCGACGCCGCCCACGTGATGTCGCCCATCGGCGGCGTCGGCATCAACTACGCCATTCAGGACGCCGTCGCCGCCGCCAACCTCCTCGGCGAGCCTCTTCTCGCCGGCAACCTCACCCGTGCGCACCTCGCCGCCGTGCAGCGCCGGCGCCGGCACCCGACCTGGTTCATCCAGACCGTGCAGGCGCTCGTGCAGCGCCAGCTGGTGGCGCGGGCCCTGCAGGACGGGCCGTTCCGGCTGCCGTGGGCGGTCCGCATCGCCCCGGCCCTGCCGTGGCTCCGCGACCTGCCTGCGTGGCTCGTCGGCTGGGGCATCCGGCCCGAGCGGGTTCGGCATGCCTCCGCCGCCTTGCGGGGGCGGCCGATGGGCGGTAAGGTAGGCCCGTGACGGTCACGCTGCTTCGATGCGGCCGTGTGGCGATCGCGGTCTTCCTGCTCGCCACCTTCCCCCGAGCGGGTCTCTCGCAGCGCGCGGCGGTCGAGTCGCCCCGCGCGGCGGTCGAGTCGCTGAGGATTCCCGAGGGCGGTCGCATGCCACGGGCCGTCGTCGACGGCGGGGGCGCGCTGCACGTCGTGTACGTCGCCGGGGACACGAGCGGCGGCGACCTCTTCCACGTGACGCGCGAGTCCGGCGCAACCGGCTGGTCGGAGCCGCGACAGGTCAACAGCCGGGCGCTCTCGGTGATGGGCGTGGGCCCGATAGACGGCGCGCAGCTCGCGCTCGGGCTCGACGGGCGGCTCCACGTCGTCTGGCTGCAGGCCGACCCCCCGGCGTTCTTCTACACGCGGAGCCGCGCCGACGGCCCCGGCTTCGAGCCCCAGCGCGAGCTGCCGGCCGGCGAGGCGGGCGCCCTCGAGGCAGGCCCGGCCGTCGCCGCCGACGGCGGCGGCAACGTCTACGTCTTCTGGCACGCCGGCGCGTTCGACGACGCGCGGCGCAGCGTCTTCCTGGCGCCGTCGCGCGACGGCGGGGCCACCTTCGAGCCGGCGCGCCGCGTCAGCCCCAAGGCGGAGGGGGCGTGCGCCTGCTGCGGCCTGGCCGCCACGGCCGATTCCGGCGGCGCCGTCCACGTTTCCTACCGCGGAGCCGGCGACAACGTGCGCCGGGGACAGCGGCTGCTGACGTCGACCGACCGCGGCCGCACGTTCTCCGACCGGCTGGTCCAGCCGTGGGAGCTGGGGGCCTGCCCGGTGTCCACCACGAACCTGTTCGCCGGCCCCGATGGCCTGACCGCGGCGTGGGAGACGCAGGGGCAGGTCTACTTCGCCGATATCGACCGGCTCGACGCCGTGCGCGCGCCGCCGGGGGAGGCCCGCTTCCGCCGCAAGAACCCCGCCGTCGCCGTGGATGCCCGCGGAAACACCCTGGTCGCGTGGGGCGACGGCCCCGGCTTCAGCTTCGGCGGCTCGCTGCACTGGCGGGTCTTCGACGCCGCCGGCCGCCCCGTGGGAGAGCCGGGCGGGGCCGGGACGGTCATCGAGGGAAGCACCGTCGCCGCCGTCGTCCAGGATGGCCGGTTCCTCGTCGTCTTCTAGTGGATGTCCTCGAGAAAGGCTGCCCATGCCTTGGTCGCTCTGCCCGGCACCGTTCAATTCGAGCCGGCCGACGCATGGGCAGGTTTCTCCGGATGGCCCACTAGTGGGGGAGACCGCATGACGCAACTCGCGAAGCGCGGCATCGCCCGCGAATCGGAAGGAAGCGTGGCAGCCGGGATGCCTGCTACCATCCTTGCAGGACGCGCCGACGGGTCGGCGGCGGGCGTCCGGGGGCCGTCGGCGACAGGCTCGAGAGGGTTCATCATGCGCATGATTCGACCCGGCCGGGGAACCGTTCGCCGGGCGGCGGCCGCGATGCTCTGCGCCGGCGCGCTCGCGGGAGCGTTCGTCCTCACCGCGCGCGCCCAGCCGTCGCGCACCGTGGCCGATGGGGTGTACACCTCCGGGCAGGCGGCGCGGGGCGCGCAGGTCTACCAGGCGCAATGCCTGACCTGCCACGGCGAGGCGCTCGAGGGCAGCGTCGGCCCGCCGCTGGCCGGAGACGGATTCCTGTCGGTCTGGAGCGCGCTGCCGGTGGTGGAGCTCGTCGACAAGATCCACAACACCATGCCCCTCCAGGCGACGGCGCCGCTCTCGCGGCAGGAGTCGATCGACCTCACCGCCTACATTCTCGAGGCCGGCGCGTTCCCGGCCGGCGAGGCGGAGCTGGCCGACGGCGCTCTGGCTGACATTGCGCTCCCCACCGTGGCGACCGCTTCGGCGGCCGCGGGCGGGGGGGACCTCTCGGTGGCGCCCATCGCCAACCTCGCGCAGTTGATGCGGGCCATCGCCTTCCCTGCCTCGAACATCGTCTTCAACGTGCAGATCAAGGACCCCGCGGACGACGTGCCGCCGCCGACGGCGGCCCGGTCCTTCGACTTCGTCGAATGGGGATCGACGGTCTATCCGGGATGGGAGGCCATCGACCTCGCGGCGCTGGCCATCGCCGAATCCGCGCCCCTCTTCCTGGTGCCGGGGCGCCGGTGCGAGAACGGCCGGCCGGTCCCCGTCGACCGGGCCGACTGGCGGGAGTACACCGAGGCGGTCGTCGAGGCGGGGCGGGTCGCCTACCGGGCGTCGCAGTCGAGGAGCGTCGACGCCGTCATCGAGGCCACCGACCAGCTCAACGAGGCCTGCGCGAGCTGCCACGAGGTCTATCGCGACGTGGGCGCGGAGGGGCGCGGGGTGGGGGCCGACCGCTGCCGGCAGGAGCCCTGACGGGTGGATCTCCAGGCCGGTGACCGAGTTGGCCTGGCCGCTTGCCAGGCGCGGAAGACCGGGGAATGTGGGCCGCGGTCGGCAGCTTGCGACTTCGATCACTGTCGCCTATCAGCGGGAGGAACGACCATGCGCCTGATCACAGTCGTCGCGGCGGCTTCCGTCGTGTTTATGGCCGCGCCGGGGGCGGCGCAGGACTGGACCGAGTTCGCCAGCCAGGAGGACCGGTTCACCTGCAACTTCCCCGGCGAGCCGGCGGTGACCGAGACCACGTGGGTCTCCGAAATGGGAGCCGAGGTGCCCGCGCGCGTCTACGCGGCCCAGAGGGGCCCGAGCCGCTTCTCGGTGACGGTGGCCGACTACAGCCACGTCGAGCGCATCCTCACCGAGCGGGCCGGCGGCTGCCCGCCGGGGGCCGAGCGCTGCAGCGGCGGCGGGTCCACCGGCGAGGGGTACTGGCGCCACGACGTTCGGGGCGCGATGCTCTACGCGACCTGGACGTTCATGCAGCGGGACGCCGAGGTGACGCACCTGGGCTACAACTCGCTCGATCGGGTCGAAGGGCACCAGATGCACCTGACCAACCCCGACCAGTCGCGCACGTTCGTGTCGATCTACATGCACGAGGACAAGCTCTACGTCGCGGAGGGCACGGTCCCGCGGGGCTACCCCGAGCCGGCGCTCTTCCAGCAGTCGCTGGGCTGGCTCGACGAGGACGGGAACGGGCTGCGCTACCAGTCCGCCTATTCGAACGGGTTCCCGGCGCCGCCCCGCGTCCCGGCGGTGTTCTAATGGACCGGCCTGGAGAGGGGCTGTCCGTGCCGCGGGAGACTTCCGGTGGCATTTGCCGACGTGATTGAGCGACAGGGCGGCAACGTCAGCTCCGGGACCGTCCCTTGGAAGGACTCGGCCGGGCTGCCGGGAACAGGAAGTGAATGACCTTGCATCGTCGTCCGTCGGACGGTGGAAGGTACCTGGTTCAGTAAGGAGGATGACCATGCGGTTCAAGCTCGGTCTCGCCGTCGTCTGCGCGGTCGCTTTCGTCCTGCCGGCCGGGGGGCACCATTCCCACGGCAACTACTCTGAGGAGTTCGCCGACATCGAGGGGGTGGTCACCGAGCTCCACCTGCTCGTGCCCCATTCCTGGCTCTACCTCGAGGTGGAGGGCCCCGACGGCGAGCCGCAGATCTGGGCGCTCGAGGCCAGCGACCGCAACCACCTGGCCGAGAGCGGCATCACCCGCGGCTACCTCACGCCCGGCGACGCGGTGAAGGCGCGCTGCCACCCCGTGAGGGACGGCTCGCCGGGGTGCCTGCTCGGGTTCCTGAAGGACCCGGACGGAAACGTCAAGGACTGGGACGGCAACAACGCGCCGGCCCCCGCCGATTTCTAGGCACCGGTCCCGGCCCCGGCGTGTCGCGCGGACTCGAAGGCTGACTGTTCGGCATCGGGACCGCGTGTTGTCTCGTCCCGATGCCGGCGTGCCCGCTACCGCTCGCGCCGGCTACCGGACCGAGCGCATGCCGAGAAGCCGCGGCGTCACGGTTTCGGCCTCGACCCGGTGCCGGCCGTTCTCGTCGACTGTCCCGGAGCTACGTTTGCCGCCCGGTTGCGGGCTGGAGGCGGCAAGTGCTGCCGAAACGGCCCGCCGAATGGGCAGCTTCGTCTCCAGGACGGTCCACTAGTCGGGCAAGGCGAACACGAACAGGTTGTTGCCCATGCTCGGGCGCAGCTCGGGCGTCAGGGGCGCGAAGTACACCAGGGTGCGCGAGCTGCCGGTGCTGACCGCGACGTACTGGCGGCCGTCGACGGCGAACGTGATCGGAAACCCCGTGATCGGTGACCCCAGGTTCACCTCCCACAGCACGTCCCCGGTCTCCGCGTCCAGAGCGCGGAACCGGCCGTTGAGATCGCCGCCGAACACGAGCCCCCCGGCCGTGGCGACGAGCGACGTGGTGGCGGCCCGCTGCTCGTACGTCCACATCAGCTCGCCGGTCTCCGGGGAAATGGCCTGGACGGTGCCGAGCTGGTCGGTGCCGGGCGCAAGCTCGCTCCGTACGACGAGCGCGTAGAGCGACGTGGCGACGCTGTCGCCGCCGGCCGTGGCCATCATGCGCGCGCAGGCGTTGCGCAACGGGAAGTACATCAGCCCCGTCGCCGGGCTGTAGGCCCCCGCCTCCCAGTCCTTGCCCCCCACCAGGGTCGGGCAGGCCAGCACCGTCTGCCCGTCGCCCGTGAAGACGACCTCGGAGTTCTCGGTGACCGCGCCGGTGGCGCCGTCGATGTCGCTGATCACGTTCTGCGTGACGGTCGGCGTCGCCCACAGGAACTCGCCGGTCTCGCGGTCGAGGGTATAGACGATGCCGGTCTTGCCGGGAATGCCGGTCACGACCTTGCGGACCTCGCCGTGTTGCAGCCGCGGATTGATCCAGGGCACGGTCGCCGGATCCGGCGCGACGGCGGTGTCGATCAGCAGGCGCTCGAACGGGTGGTCGAGGTCCCAGTGGTCGTTCAGGTGCTGACCGCCACCAACCGTCTGTAAACCATATACAGCATGTGACTTATAGGTCGCCACGCCCCCGCCGCTCCCTTGTCGCATCCCTTTTTCTGAACAGGAATCGCCCGGACCACTCCAGCCGTGTGTGGGCGGTGTGGGCCGTGTGGATGTGTGGACGTGCTCCGACTCCGCGCCACCGAGCCGCGAGCGTCGCTAGCGGACGAAGTGCAGCGTCAGCGCGACTTGGTTGCGGTACGAAATCTCCAAGGATCCGCGCTCGAGCGCGGAAGGCTGAAGCACCGCCGTCGTTTCGAAGCAGCGTTCGTATCCAGAAAAGTCGTCCTCACGGAGAGAGATGCGCAGCACGTCGTTCGGGTACACAGGCAGGAAAGGGTGCAGGTGCCCGTCCGACTCGCCTTCCTGCATCCGGACCCGCTGCAATTGCGAGCGCCACTGTGTACGCAGCTGCCGGAGTTGTGCCAACCGCCGCGTGTCGTCCGGGGAGAGCGCTGTCTCTCGCCTTGCGAGCTCGGCCAGTTCGTCCTTCTCTGCCCGCGAGAGATCAGTCGCCTGTCGCAGGCGCTCCAGACGTTGTTGCTCGGCCCCCAAGAGCGGCTTGGTGCCGTGAGAGACTTCCTCTCGCTGCGCTAGGGCGTCGAGGACGCCCCAAGGTCCCCATGCGCTAGTGGCGTCGGCGACCCGCTCCGCTTCCCCGACCGTGGCGTTAACCAGGGACCAAAGCTCGGCATCGTCGCGCTCGACGACGGCGTAGTACTCCGGAGATCCGAAGAAGTCGTCGCCGCAGCCCGCCACACCGTGAATGGTCACCCGCATGAGGTAGATGCCCCGGCGCTGAACATCAAGGCGCGTCGCGGTCTGATTCGCACCCAACAACGGCTGGATCGCAGCGTCGGGTGGCGCTAGATCGGAAGCAACGACCCCGGCGGCGTTTCTCGCAGCCGGGTCGGCGCCCGCCGACAGCAGCATCTGCACGACATTGATCGACGCGTTCGCGGCGGCCGCCCAGTGCAGCGGCGTGTTCCCCTCGTTGTCGCGCATCCACGGGACGGCCCCCGCCAACAGAAGTGAGGTCATTTCGCGGACCGGAGCGTCCGCACTCACCGCCCAGTGCAGCGGTGTCGCGCCGCCGTGGTCGCGAGCCCGAGCGTTCGCCCCGGCTTCGAGCAGTACCGTTACGTTCTCCGCGGGCTCGGTCCCGAGGATCGCGTCGATGACGCCGACCGTCAGCAGTACGCCCAACAACTCGAACGGTGAAGCGTCCTCTAGCGCCTCTTGGGTCATCGACCGCTCGCCGGTGCTCCGGGGCAACTGCAACCGACGCTGAACGTGCGCGGACGACCGGGAACCTCTTGCCGCCGCCCAGTGAAGTGGCGTGGCCCCGTCGTCAGCCTGTGCGCCGACACTGGCCCCGGCAGCTAGCAGCGCCCGCACGATATGGGTGTAGTGGTGATCACCCAGCGCCCAGTAGTGCAGCGGTGTCGCGCCGCCGGGCCCTCGGGCATCGGCGTCAGCCCCATCCTCAAGCAATACGTTGACGACCCGGTGGCGCCCGTTAAGGACAGCCACGTGCAATGGCGTGTGACCATCCCGGTCGAGCCCCTCGGGATCCGCGCCGTCCGCCAACCGCGCGGCGACGGCGGACGCGTCGCCACTCCGAGCATTCTCGTGCAACGTAGCGCAACCGGCCGCCAACGTGAGCGAGAACAGAAGGACCACGCCCGGCATCGCCGATGGCACAGAATCCTCCTCCCGATGAAACCCGACGATCATTCAGTGTTGGGCTCCACCCCGTAGGGTTCGCCAGGATCGCTCTCCCAACGGATCATGACCGACAACTCACCGAGCGTTCGACTGCACTGAACAAGCGCACGTTGCCCGAGCTCCCTCCTTCGACCTGGAAATCGTCCCCGGCACGGCACCGCGCTGCCGTCGCGTTATCAAGATTGAGTTGGGCGCAGGCCTGTGCGTAGGCAGCCGACAGCGCTTGGTCCCTGGTCGCGCCCGTTCCCGTACCACGCCCGGATCCGCTTGGCGAACTGAGCGAACCGAACCTCGACGGAGCCAACGTGAGCGTAACGTCGCAAGTCCAGTTGGCACTGGGACTCGATGGCCCCCCGTCACACGCCGGAACCGCCCATAGACCGAGCAGCGCCAGCACCGCGGTCGGAACCACCGGCAGTAGACGTCGGCGCATTCTCTTTGCCGTGCCGTGACATCCGCACACGTGTCCCTTCGTCATTGCAGCCACTCCACCGTCCCCCCACTATGCGGGATTCGCGGTCTTGACGGTCTTGACGCCGGCTCCGCGCACACTCCCGGCAGGCATTACTCGACGATGCCGATCGGACGTTGCCAGGGGCCGACCGCTGGGGCGCCCCCAGTTTTCTTGGACACGGATTAGGGGGAGAATCCGATGTCACCAGGAGGTGGGGGTATGGTTCGGTCGAGGCGGGTGAAGGGAGCTGGGTCGGTGCCGACGGAGGGAGCCCGGAGGGCGACCGGAGTCGGCACCGACGCGGCGGCGATGGGGTCGGGGGGCTTGGCTCCCGGCCAGCGGTGGAGCGCGAGCCGGAAACGGGACGTGGTGTTGCGGCTGCTTTGCGGCGAGCCGCTCGACGCGGTTTCGCGTGAAGTCGGGGTGGAGGTCTATCGGCTGGAGCGGTGGAAGGCGCGGGCGCTGGCCGGTCTCGAGCTGGGTCTGAAGGAGCAGGCCGGTGAGCCGCTGGCCGCCGAGCTGGATGCGGCCAAGCGACACATCGGGGAGCTGTCGATGGAGAACGAGCTGTTGCGGTCGCGTGCCCGCGCAGCGGAGCGCCGCGTCCCTTTGGCGACGCGGAGGTCGCGACGATGAGCCAAACGACCTCCGCGACGACGGGACGGCGCTACGGGCTCGAGCGGGTGTGCCGAACGTGGGAGCGGTCACGCTCGGCGTTCTACGCGCGGCGGGCTCGCGTGCAGTGTTCAGCGTCGGCTGACAGTCCGCGCCGCCGCGGGCCGACGCCCGCGCTGTCGGATGCGCAGCTGCTGGCGGCCATTCACAGCGACTTGGCCCGCTCTCCGTTCCAGGGCGAGGGCCATCGCAAGGTCCACGCGCGGCTGCGGATCCTCGACGGGATCCGGGTCTCGCGGACACGGGTGTTGCGCGTGATGCGCGCGCAGGGCCTGCTCTCGCCGCATCGCGGGCGGCAGGGTGAGCCGCAGCGGCACGACGGCACGATTGTCACCTCGGCGCCCGACGTCATGTGGGGTACCGACGGCGTGCGGGTGTTGACCGTCGACGACGGCTGGGTCTGGACCTTCGCGGCCGTCGACCACTGGAACGCCGAGTGCGTGGGCTGGCACGTGTGCAAGGTGGGCAGCCGTTTCGCGGCCCTCGAGCCGGTCGCGCAAGGGCTCCGGCGACGCTGCGGCTCGGTCGAGGCCGACGTGGCCCGCGGGCTGGCGCTGCGGATGGATCACGGCAGCCAGTATCTGTCGGACCACTTCCTCAACCAGGTCCGCTACTGGGGCATCCGCCCCAGCTTCGGCTTCGTCGAAGAGCCGGAGACCAACGGCGTCGTCGAGCGCTGGAACCGCACGCTCAAGGAGCAAGCCGTCTACGGCCGGGTGTTTCGAAATCTCGCCGACGTGCACGCCGCCGTCGCCGAATTCGTCGAGCGCTACAACCGGTGCTGGCGCCTCGAGAAGCTGGCTTATCGCACGCCCCTCGAGGCACGAGAGGAGTACGAGCTACGCCAAGCCGCGTAGCCCAAACTTGTGTCCAAGAAACCGGGTGCGGTACACAGGGGCCGACCGCACTGCCCACGACCGCAACGGGCACAGCGAACCGAGAGCCAACAGGGAGATTCTCACGACTGGCCATCGAAAGTCCAGAGCTGTGCCTCCCCTTCGAACCGCTGGACATCGGGCACGTCCTGCCGGCGCCCTCGGTGGTGATCAGTTCGTCACCCACCACCTGCATCGCGCCGCCGACATCGAAACGGTGACCTCGTTCGGCGGCCTACCGAATTTCCACCACGTACGGGGACACTAACACTAACCGGTCGCGGGTCTCGTGCGCCGCGACAACGGTGTGGCGCATGCGCTGTTCGTTGTCAACGGGGCCAAGCCTTCGGCTGGCCCACAAAGGCGATCCCGCACGGTCGGCCGCGGCAGTCACCCGGCAGGGCCGGAGCGCAAGCGGAGGAGCGTGTCAACGCTTGACGGCCGTGGTCGACCGTGCGCTCCCCGGACGCCGGGCACCGCCCGGCGCTCGCCATCCTGCCGAGCGAGCGGCCCGGCGACGGCCGCATCGGCAGTGGTCCGCAACCGGCGCAGCGACGCGCCGGGGTCCGTGCAGGGTTCGAAGGGGCGCAGCCCCTCGCCAGCTCCGATGTGTACACATCGGGTCGGCTGGCTTCTCACTACCAACGGTCGTGAGGAGCCAGCATTCGGTTCCTCGGGGTCGTCGGTGCCGGCCTCTCTCTCACGGCCCGGATCTCTTCGGGATCGTATCGTGTTCTGTGGCCCGCTCGATGTCGTTCCGGCTCGATCTCCCGAGATCGATGTACTCGCCCCAATCGTCCATGAGCCGCCGCCGTCGCTCGAACAGGTCCGACCTCGCGTAGGCCGCTTCCACCTTGTTGCCGACGACGTGCGCCAGCGCGGCCTCGATGACCTCGCGCCGGTGCTCCGTCTCCTCGGCCGCCCAGTCCCGGAACGAGGACCGGAAGCCGTGAGGAACGGCTTGGACCTTCTGACGCTCCAGCAGCCGCCGGAGCACCTTCTCGTCGAGCCGTTCACCGTCGCCGGCCGGGAACACGAGCGGGCCGGGGTGGTCGCCGAGCGTCCGCGCCGCGTCGAGGATGTCCAGAGCACGCCGACACACCGGAACCCGGTGCTCGCGGTTCGCCTTCATCCTCGTCGCCGGGACGGTCCACACGTGGGCCTCCGTGTCCATCTCGTCCCATCGTGCCCCGCGCACCTCGCCCCAACGCGCCGCCGTGAGCACGAGGAACTCGAACGCCAGCTTGACGGACTCGGCCGCGGCCGACGCCTGCACCGCCGAGATCGCCGCCGCCACGTCCCGATGCGGCAGCGCCCGCATGTGCCGCACGACCTCGTTCTGCTTGCCGAGCACCGGCCCGAGCCGGTCGCACGGGTTGTCGGCTCTCAGGTTCATCGCGATGGCCCACTCCATCACCGCGCTGATGCGCTGCCGCACGTTCCGCGCTGTCTGGACCTTCACGTGCCAGATCGGCGTCAGAACCTCCAGCACGTCGGCGCTCGCGACCTCGGAGACGGGCCGGTTGCCGATGCGGGGGAAGGCGTGGCGTTCGAGGCTGTGCAGCCAGGTCCGGGCGTGCAGCGGGCTGCGCCAGCCGGCCCGCTTCTGCTCGACGACGCGGGCCGCGGCGTCGGCGAAGGTCGGCATGCCCTCGGCGCGGCGTTTCTCAGCCAGGGGATCGCCGCCAGAGCGTGCGAGCTTGCGGTTCGACAGCGCCCGGTCCCGCGCTTCGGCCAGTGACACCAAGGCCGTGCTGCCGAGTCCGAGTTCGCGTTTCCTGCCGCGGATGACGAGCCGCTGGACCCAACTGCGGGTGCCGGTGGGCTGGACAACGAGGTAGAGCCCCTGCCCGTCGCAGTGCCTGCCGGGCGGGGCGGAGCGGATGAAGGCGGCCGACAGGGCCTTGTCGGGGTGCCGGCCTCGGGGCTTGGTTCTTTGAGGTCTGTTCGCCGGGGCGTATCCGCTTTCCATTCCCCTATCATATACGGGATGCTGGCGGATTCTGCAAGGCCGGCCTGACCGGCCGTAGACTGCCGGACGAAGTAATAACCGACTACCAATCAGCTATTTATGGGATTCCTTGCACGGCCATGCACGGCAGCGGACAACGGCTGTCCGTTGAGGTGCTGGTAGTACCAGACGATCTCGCCGGTGTCGGCGTCGAGGGCCAGCGTCGAGTTGTGGTACAGGTGCTTCTTGTCGACCCCCCCGAGCATGAACTTCGGGGCGGGCGACGTCACCGACGTGCCGATGTAGATGAGGTTCAGGGCCGGGTCGTAGCTGGGCACCATCCACGCGCCGACGTGCTTGCGCTCCTCGTAGGGCACGTCGCCCCAGCTCTCGTCCCCCGGTTCGCCGGGCGCGGGGATGGTGCGCGTGCGCCACAGCTCCTCGCCGGTCCTCGCGTCGTGGGCGGTGATGACGCACGCCTCGGGACCGCCGGCCGGGGTGCAGCTCCGCCCCGAGATGATCTTCCCGCCGGCGATGATGGGGCCGGAGGTCTGGTTGGCGGGATGCGTCCGGTAGTCGAGGATCTGCGTCTCCCAGGCCAGCCGGCCCGTCGAGGCGTCGAGGGCGAAGACGTAGTCGTCGACGCTGGTGTCGATGATGAGGTCGTCGTAGATGGCGAGGTTGCGGTTGACCTCGGCGAGGACGGTGATGAGGAACTCGTCCACGTCCTCGGGGAGCGACCGCCGGTATTCCCACAGGAGATCGCCGCTCGCGCCGTCGAGGGCCTGGATGACGTCCCGCGGGTTGGGCATGTACAGGACGCCGTCGTGGACCAGCGGGGTTCCCTGCTGGAGACCCGGCCCGAGGGCCCGCGTCCAGACCATCCGGAGGTCGCCCACGTTCTCGCGATCGATCTGGTCGAGCGGACTGTAGCCCCAACAGCCAGATTCAGGCTGGCCAGAACCGTCCGGCACCGTCCATTCTGGTCCGTAAAGTGCTGAATAATAGTCGATTACTGCCGGATATCCGGATCTTGACGAGGCCCGATCCGTCCGGTAAAATCTACCTGTTTCCGCCATCAGATACGGGGAAAAGTGGTAGACCATGACGCTCGAATCCAGGACCCCAAAGACCAAGCCGCGCGGCCGGCACCCCCGGCACGCGCTCTCCTCTACCTTCGTCCGTAACGTAGCACAAGCCGGCCGCTACTGCGACGGCGACGGCCTCTACCTCGAGGTCCAGCCCACCGGCACCCGCAGCTGGGTCCAGCGCCTCGCGATCCGCGGGCGCCGCCGCGAGCTCGGGCTCGGCGGCTTCCCCCTCGTCCCCCTCAAGGAGGCCCGCGCCCAGGCCCTCGCCAACCGCAGGCTCGCCCGCGCCGGCGGCGACCCCCTCGCCGAGAAACGCCGCCTCAAGAGCATGCCGACCTTCACGGACGCCGCCGAGCGGGTCTGGAACCAGATGCGGCGGGGCTGGCGCGACCAGCGGCACGCCCGCGACTGGCTGTCGAGCCTGACCCGCTTCGCCGTGCCGCACCTCGGCCACCTGCCGGTGGGCGAGGTCACCAGCGCCGACGTCGTCGAGACGCTGCGGCCGGTCTGGCACGCCCGACCGTCGACGGCGCGGCGGGTCCGCCAGCGCATCGGCACTGTCATGGAGTGGGCGGTGGCGATGGGGCATCGCGACGACAACCCGTGTGACCGCATCGGGCCGGCGCTCGGCCCGCAGGGGGACCTGGTGCGGCACATGCGGGCGCTGCCGCACGGCGAGGTCGCGGGAGCCATCGAGCGGATCCGCACGTCGCGGGCGTGGGCCGGGGCGAAGCTGGCGTTCGAGTTCCTCGTGTTGACCGCGGCGCGGTCCGGCGAGGTCCGCGGGGCGCGATGGGACGAGATGGACACGGAGGCCCACGTGTGGATCGTTCCGGCGACACGGATGAAGATGAAGCGCGAGCACCGGGTTCCCCTGTGCCGGCGCGCTCTGGACATCCTCGACGCGGCGCGGACGCTCGTCGGCGGCGATGGCGTGCTCGTCTTCCCGAGCGTCAGCGGCAAGCGCTTGCATGACATGGCGCTGTCGGGGCTGCTGAAGAACCAGAAGGTCGCGGCCGTTCCGCACGGCTTCCGCTCGTCGTTCCGGGACTGGGCGGCCGAGGAGACGGACCACCCGCGGGAGGTGATCGAGGCGGCGCTGGCGCACGTGGTCCAGAACAAGGTCGAGGCGGCCTACGCGAGGTCGGACCTGTTCGCACGCCGCCGGCGGCTGATGGACGACTGGTCGGCCTATCTCGCGGCAACCCCTCGTGCCCGCTGACGACCTCCGGAAAAACGGGCCCGGCCGGGGGCACAGGAGGGGCAGGCTGATATGGTGCCACCCCTCTGCCCCAGCCGGACGTCGGCGGCGCGCTGTGCGCGCCAGACCGTTGCCGCGCGGAGCGCGGCAACGGCGACGAGGAGTCCAGTCTTGACAAGGACCCACACCACCACGCGAGGCAGGACGCCTGGGCGGGGCGTGGCCGGTCCGGGTGCTCTCGGGGGGCATTCCCTCGCCAGCACCGTCTCGATCGGCTTGGCCGGCTCGGTCGGACGCGCCGCCGGTCGTCGGCGGGCGACCTGTTGCACGCGGCTACTTCGAGCTCGCGGTCGGTGGATGGCGGATGGTGCGAAGAGCGCTGGGCGTCAGGAACCTTGAGCAAGTCCATGCCGATCATGCGGACGGCCTGCCGCACCGGGACGTGGCGGCGGCGACTCGCGACGGTGCGGCCGTACAGCGCGGCCGAGGTCGTGAAGCTGGCGTCCTGATGGTGGCTCGGCAGGTCGGGGCACGCGTGGTACGATGGACACGTCGGCCTACATGTGGTCCGTTCTGGCGACGCGGACGAAGGCGAACCGCGAGCGCACCGGCTCCCCTCATGGTGTCTCCTGAGAACACGAATGCGCATGGGTAGATTGACTCCGTTGGGCGTCTACATTATTTCACTTGCCAGTGACCCGATCCATGGTAGTCATCGACTTGACCCAACTACCACGTCCAGCGCGACCCTGATTTCACGCCCCTCCATCTCAAACTACTGGCAGATAGTCACTTAACCCAGGCTGACCCCCAGTTTGGGTCACGACCCGTACGAGGACCCACACCTGAGCGACCCCGCTACGTACTACTGGTTTCTGACCCAGAACGTGAAACCAAGGTGTCACTCCTGGGTCAGCACCGCGGGGTCGCTCAGGCTGGACTTGTCCGCTCCGCGGAAGTTGGGAATGTGGTGATGCGCCGACGGCGGCCCGGGGCGCAGTTCCGAGGCGGTCACCGACACCTCACCGCCTAGCGTCGGCGGACGACCGGCGCCAGGTCGAGGAGCTCATGGTGCGCTGACGCCACAACGTCCCGGGGCGCGAGTGGGACGTCTCGCGAGGCGCATGGGCCGGACGGACGGCGGCCGCGGCCCGAATCAGCTCTCCCTCCAACTCGGCCAGCGCCGCGAAGACGCCGAACACGAGGCGGCCTGCCGCAGTCGTGGTGTCGATCTGCGCCTCGTCGTCGGCGAGCAGCCCACGCCGCGGGCCGACAGGTCCTGAACGGTGTTGACCAGGCGGACGAGGTTCCGGCCGAGGCGGTCGAGCTTCCGGACCGCGAGCACATCGCCCTTGCGCAGGGCGCGCTGGCGGCTGTCGAGACCGGCCGGGGCGTCGCGGACACCGGACGCGACGTCGTGGTAGACGTCGACCTCGTCGACGCCGACGGTCTCCAGCGCGTCGCGCTGCAGGTCCAGCGACAGCGAGCCGTCGGTCTTTGAGACGCGGGCGCAGGCCGAGACGGCGGACCGCAAAGCGGTCCGGCTCATTCTCCCCGCCCTCCCTCTGCCAGCGGCGTGCCAGGTCGAGAGGTTGGCTTGCACGCACAGTCCTCCCATCCGCCCCCGGAGCGGGTTGGACTGCACCCGCTCCGAACGCCGGCAGACGCCGGCGGGGCGGACGCCGCCCCCGGCCGGACCTGGAACTGCGGTCCGGGCCTCAATCCCGCGGCCGTGAAGACCAACGGCCACGGGATGGGCGGCGAACCCCTGCCCTTGCGACGGCGCACCCGGCCGGCCTGAAAAGCGGGCCGGCCAGACGGGTGCGCCTTCCGCAGATTCCGGCGTCAAGGACGGCGACCGCTAAGGGCGGTCGCCGCCGCTGAACGCCCGGGGCATCGAATCTCCGCTTTCCACCTTGACGGCGCCGGCAAAGAACGCGGCTTCGCCGCAGGCCGGCACTTCCTCGCAACCACCACCGCCGTGCCCGACGAGGGCGCCGCTCTCTCAGGCCGGCCGGCCTGAACGCCGGCGCCGAAAACCATCGGCCGGTCGATTAGCCGCCCCGGGCAGCGGTCCCCTGCGGGGCTCCCTGACTCCGGAATCGCGGGCAGGGGTCCCGCGGCCGGACGTGTGCGCGCGAGCGCGGGCCGGCATGAGGCCGGACGTGACTCGCCGCGAGAGGGAGTGACCGATGGCCACTACTCGCGTCCGCAGCTCGAGGAGGGACCGGTTCCGGGACGGCCGGCCGATACGAGTCGGCTCCGAGATTGTTGTCCGCTCCATCGACCACGGCGGCTCGACGATCCGCGCCTTGCGGCTCACGGCGAAGCTGCGCATGCAGGGCTCCGCGCTGGCCGCGGCGCTGGCGAGTCCGGCCGTGAGCTCGGCTCTCGCCGACGTGTCGTATCGCACCGGCGCCGGCCACACGACGGGCCTCTCGGTGGTCTACCAGCAGGTCGAGCCGCTGACGACCGTCGTCCGCGAGTCGGCCGTGAGCGCCGGGCGGGAGTTCGAGGTCGCGTGGCGGGGGGCGGACGGCCTCCTCGACCAGATGCCGGACCCCGAGCCCATCAACGGCAGTCCGAAGCGCGCCGTCGTCGACTGGCACGAGGTGGCCAAGCACGCATCCGACTTCTACGACGACGAGCGCTCGATGCCGGCCCTCGCCGACCGGAAGGTGCTGCGCCGGCGCGGCCGCGTGACGGTCAGGCGCGGGTTCCTGCGCCCGCCGATGTCGGCCGAGGCCGTCGCGCGCATGGTCGAGCTTCGCGCCGAGGGCCTCGGCTTCAAGCGTATCGCGCGGGCGGTCGGCTGCGCGCCCATCACCGTGTCCCGCTACCTGCGTAGCTTCGAGGAGGAGGGCCAGTGACCGCGTAGAGTCCCGACCAGTGACACGCCCCGGCATCGCGCCGGGGCGTGTTTTCCCAGGTCGGCTCGTCCAGAGTCATCTCCGCGGCTCAAGGTCACGCGCGTTCATGACGCTTGTACAGGGCCGTGCGCGACACGCCCGTGAGCTTCGCGATGGCGGTCTTGGAGACGCCCAGCTCGAAGCGCCCGATGTCGTCCTCGCGGCCGTCCAGCCGGGAGACACCCAGCGAGCTCTTCGGGCGGTCGAGCTTCCGGCCCGCGGACCTGGCTCGGGCGAGGCCCTCGCGGGTGCATTCGGAGATCAGGTCGCGCTCGACCTCGGCGAACAGCGCGAAGAACGTCGTCATGACCTTCGTCCAGATATTCTGCTTGCCCTCGACTCGGACGTTCTCCTTGAGGGCCACGAGGGCGCCGCCGCCCTCGGCCAGGGCGTCGAGCGTGCCGTGCCACACGTCGGCCGTCAGCGGCAGGGCACCTCGAACGTCACCGCCTCGCCGGCGTTGAACCGACGGTCGAGGTCGTTGACACGCAGGCCCCGCGGTGCGCAACGACGCCCACCGCGCCTGTGCGTCGTCGCTGTCGTCGACCCGCGCCGTGTACTCGCCCGATAACCGGCACAGGCGGAAAGCCGACCGCCCTCCACTAGGTCCTCCAGACGGCGCCGCGCGCCGCGGGTTTCCCCGCGTGGACCAGGCCGGCGCTCCCCGGCGCGCCGCGCCGGGACCCGATGAAGCCCGGACGCGGAGGCCGCGGGGCGGTCTCGACCCCGCCGTCGCCGAGGCGGTCCGCGTCCTTCGGGCCGCGGGCGTCGAGACGTTTGAGTCGTGAAGTGCGGCCCTGCACAAGCCTTGCCTCTCCCCCCGTCCGGTTCCCCGGACAGCCCGCCGCCGGCTTCCGCGCCTTCGCTGTGGCACTCAACCACGGCTGGTCCGTGGTGTCCCTCCGGCGCGTCTGGGACGTGGCCGCCGGCGAGCTGACCGGACTCTGCTGAGAGATGACGTTCACGGGGCCGGTCGGCCCGAGGCAGTGGTGCTTGAGGCGATCCCGGCGAATCGGGGCGTCTCGGCTCAGTGGCCGCTGTCCAGCCTTTCGGACAGGGCTTCGAGTAGTTCCAGGTGGGTCCGCTCCGGTTTCCGGCTCCTGAACCTGTTTTCCGCCCACTCGACGAGCTCTGCGGGGAAGCACGGGAGTGTTTCCTGCCGTTGGCGGCCCCCGCCATGCCACGCTCCGCCGAGCGGTACGTACGGTCCCCGGGTCTGCTCCCGCAGCTCCTCTGGCGGGTAGCGGTTCGACGGTGCCCGCTTGACCCACTGAAGCGTCTCGTCTAGCGTGGCCGTTTGTCGGCCGGTTACCCGGCACAGTTCCCGGTACTTGTGCGTGCACCGTTTGTGCACCGCCAGGATCTCATTCCGGGTCGATGCCCCGAGTTTCGCGAATGTCTTCCGGGCGTCGTGCCCTAGTTCCTTGGCCTCATCTAGTATGTCGGCCCGTGTCGACGATTCGCCTCTGGTGAGCTCGTTGCTCATCTTCTGCGCGGCCAGCAGGTGCTTGAGCGTGAGCTCGAGCACCAAGGCCGCGGCGTGTTCCCTGTCCTCTGTTTTGGGTTCGGTCACCCACCCACGAATCGTGAACGGCTCGGTTCCTTCCGGTTCTGAAGCCGCCCCGACTAGCTGGGCCGCTTTCTTGAGGAACTCCCCGGCTAGTTCCTCCGCGTCCGTGATCGGTTTCGCTGATCTCGTCCCGCGCTTCGGCAGCAGCTCTGCCCCACACGCGGGGCTCTCGCGCTTGGCGTGCTCGACGAGATAGAGGAGGTCAAGCAGCGAAACCGCGAGGTCCTCAGCCGCCGCCCGGCGCGCGTCTAGCGCGTCGATGACGTTGCCCGCCGCCCAGCCGGTCGGCCGCCTCGCGGCCGCGGGGCGGCGGGCCGAATCGCCTGCGGGCGCGGGTCCGCCGCCGTCTTCGATCTCCAATCCCAGTCCCCCGGAGCCGGCTCCGTGCACCGGCGGAGGTCCCAAGAGTACCCGATCACGAAACGCATGCGGCCCGACCAACGTCGCCGACCGGCCTTCGTCGGCCGACGGATGAGCGACCGTCATATCCGGCCGGTCAACCGGTCGACTTCGACCGGCCCTCGACCGCCGGCCGCGTCGGGCAGCGCCGCGGCGAGCACATCGTCCATCGTCCGGGCGTAGCGCACGCTGAGGCCGCACGGCACGCCATCGACGAAGCTCTCGGCGACGTCGGGCTCGTTGGCGGCCGGCAGGATCACCGCCGTCATCCTTGCCCGGATCGCCCCGAGCACCTTCTCCCGGATGCTCGCGACCGGCGCCACCCCCCAGACAGCGTCAGCTCCCCGCTCATGGCCACATCACTCCGCGCCGGCCGGCCGGCGAGCGCCGAGACGAGGGCGACGGCGAGCGAGCCCGCCGACGTGCCGTCCTTCGACCGGGCGGCTTCGGCCAAGTGTACGTGCACGTCCGCCGAGTCGCCGGACCCGGCGGCGCCGACGAGGCGTTCCGCGTTCGCGCGTGACCGGGCCCGAGCGCTCTCGGGGGCGTTCCATCGAGGAACGCCAGAACCGCGCCGTCGGACGATGCCGCACGCAGCGCCGTTCGCACGACCCGCCATCCACCGACCGCGAGCCCGAACGTCGCCGCGTGCAACACGTCGCCCGCCGCGTGCTGCGAGAAACGCGCCGCGCCAGAAAACGCCGGACGAGCACGCTACGGACCTCCGGGCCGACGGTCCCCACCGACCTGGGGGAGAGCACCTCGGGCCACGCTCGGCGAAAGCCATAAATCGCGCCTGAGTTCCTGCCCCCAGAGCGTCTCGGTTCCTGCCACCAGGCCGGAAACGCCCGAAAGCCGACGTACGCCGTACGCCGAACCCTGACTCTCTAGGGAACGAGATACATCAAGTCCAATTTTAACAGTAGTTTACAGAGAAACTCAGATCGCCCGGGGCTAGCCCCGAAACCAGTTGAAGTACTCTGAGCGACCCCGGCCTGGGCCGTAAGACTCCCTGCCCCCACAGAAACGGGGCAGCGCGTCTCACGCCCGAGCGGACCGGGTCGCTCAGGGTGCACTTTTCCCCTCAATCGGGGAAGACTCCGCGGCGCGACCGCCGCGGGAGGACGAGGCCGAAATGAACACTCGAGCCGGGTCCGTCCGAGTGGCCAAGCCGATCGAGACGATGCTGGCGGACGACGGCAACGCCCACGTGGAATCGGAGACGCCGCTTTCAGCCATCGGGCGTCGTCCCCCATCACGTGCGCCGCAACGCCCGGCCTGCACAGTGGTGGACCCCGTTCTGCTCCCAGCACACGCCGCGTTCGCCATCTCGACCTCCTCGGGCCGGAGAGCATACGAGCGCGGCGTCCAGGAACCGGTAGGTCATCGAGAGGAGACGAGATGAGGACGATTTTGTGTCGGATGGAGTTGCCTGGGTACGTGCCCCCAGGCGCGAACTTCCAGACGCCGGATCTGGAGGGTCGGCCCGACGGCGGGTACGAGATTTCGCCCGACGGGAGGTTGTCGTTCGTGTCGCCGGTCGCGTGGGGCGGAAGGCTGCCGAACACATCGCAGTGCGGGCCGGTACTGTTCACCGGGCCCCTGCGGTTCTACACCAGCCCGCCCGAGGCGGTGTACAAGTTCGTGGTGGAGTTCAGAGACGGGCAGGTGGTGTCTGGACCAACGGTGGAGGAAGATTGACGGCGTCGAAGCAGCCCGGTTGCGGCCGGGCTGCCCCGCCTCGGCCCCGACCACCCGTAGCCGCTCGGGTCGTATCGACCCGCGGACGCGCTCGGTCCCCCGGCCGCACCAACGAGACGCTGCAGGCCGACGTGGCGATCAATCCGGGGAACTCCGGTGGGTTCCGGTCGGGCGGATGAGGTGAAGCGCGAGCGCGTCCCGCTCTCTCGGCGCGCGCTGTACATCCTTCGACGCGTCGCGGACGCTCGACGGTAGCGGCCACCCGTCCGTGTTCCCGAGCGCCAGCGGCAACTCGTCGCCGCCGTGCCACAAGTCTTCCGGCCGTTCCGGGATCGCGAGGCCGAGGAGACAGACCGCCAGCGTGAACTCGTCTGGGGCGGCGCTCGCCCAACGTCGTCCGCAACCAAGGCTCACGCCGATCGACGAAGTCGGCATCGACGAACTCGTCCCGGTGCTGGTTGGCGGCGCGGCCGGGTCAGCGCGATCGGCTGCGGACTGCCGCCGCCCGGACTTGGCCGAACAGCGTCGGAACGCGACGCCTTCCCGCACATCGGCATCGCTCGCCTCCGCGGTGACCAGCGCCGATCTGCCAGAGCTCTTGCGCCGATCTGGCACGTGAAGGTCCAGAACGGCCCGGACCGGGCGCGGTGCCTGCAGCCCATCAACGTCGGTGTCGGGAGTGGACCATCGCGATGAACCTGCGCTCGCGTAATCCGTGCGACCGGCTCGGGCCGGTGCTCGGCAAGCAGAACGAGGCGTGCGGCACATGCGGGACATCGACCGGGTACTATTGACCCCGTCGGCGGGCGTGTGCAAGCCTGCAAGCGACGATAGACGGGTGTGGAATGCCGCAGACTCTCACAGACCGCCCGCAGGGCAGCTCTCCGGCCTTCAAGCGTGTCGGTCTGGCGTCGTTGCTGTTCGCCGTCGCACGACCGTGGGACGCGCGGGCGGCGGCGCTCGGACGGACGACCCTCAGGCTGACGATGTTCTCCGGGCCGCGGGAGATTCCGATGCGGGACATCCATTCCGCCTCGCTGAAGCGGCAATGGGCTTGGGGCGGCGTTCGCATCCGCACCGCCCGCGGCGACACCGCCGTGTCGGGACTCCGGCGCCGCGAGGCGGCTACGCTGGCCGCCGCGATCGAGAAAGCGCGAATCGCTTGGTGGCGTCAATTCCTAGTGGAAAACGCGGAAGCGTTGCGCATCATCGATGCCCGACTGACCAACTGGTGGCGTCAATTCCTGGTGGAACATGCGGAAGCGCCGCGCATCATCGATGCCCGACTGGCCGACCTAGAGGCGCCGCGGTGCTACGTGCGCCGCCGCGCCTTCTCGTCGCTGGTCGAAGAGGTGCAACGGGCGGCATCCACACTGCCCCAGCGGTGGCCAGAGCGGCTCGACACCGAACCTGTCATCCAGTCGGTGAAGCGCGCCCGCTCATTCCTGTCGAACCCGGAAGCGGCGCGAAAGCGGGCGAACAAGACCTTCCTGGTGGGCGAACTCGAGCGCTCCAGTGGCTTCCTGGACCGCGTCGAAACGCGTCCCCTCACGGAAGAACAGCGCCGGGCCGTGTGTGTGGACGACGACCACAATCTGGTGGTGGCCGCCGCGGGCAGCGGCAAGACTTCGGTTGTCAGGCGACAGCGAAAACTGACCCCCTGGCGACACTGAAAACTGACCCCCCTGGGCCAAGGGAGGGAGTCAGCAGATGAAGCGATGCGAGGATGTCGGCCCGTGGGCAGGGAGGCCACGGGCACAGATGAGGCAGTCAGACGAGGTGGAGGCGATGCTGCACCTGCGGGCACTCGGCTGGGGGCTGAGGCGCATCGCGAGGGAGTTCGGGTGCAGCAAGAACACGGTGAAGCGCTACGTCGCGGCCGACGGCTGGATGACGTACAGCCGGCGGGCCGGTGGCGGCAAGCTCGAGGATCAGGAGGCGTGGTTGAAGGAGCGCTTCTTCCAGCACGGCGGCAATGCCGAGGTGGTGCGACAGGACCTGGAGCGGGAGCAGGGCATCGACGTGAGCCTGCGCACGGTCGAGCGGGCCGTCGCGCCGTTCCGGCGGCTGCTGACGGCCGAGGCGAAGGCGACGGTGCGGTTCGAGACTCCGCCCGGGCGCCAGCTCCAGGTTGACTTCGGCCAGCGGCGGGTGCCGATTGCCGGGGAGCGGGTGCGCGTGTTCCTGTTCGTGGCGACGCTGGGCTACTCGCGGCGCTGCTACGTGGCGACGTTCAGGCACGAGCGGCAGTCGTCCTGGTTCCGCGGCCTGGAGGGCACGTTCAATCACTTTGGCGGCGTGACGAGGGAGGTGCTGCTTGACAACCCGCGGCCGCTGGTGGTCAATCACGACATGTCGACTCGCGAGGTCGAGTTCAACCACCGGTTCCTGGCGTTCGCGGCCCACTGGGGGTTCCGTCCGCGCGCGTGTGCGCCGTATCGGGCCCGGACGAAGGGGAAGGACGAGCGGGGAGTCGGCTACGTCAAGGCAAGCGCCATCGCCGGACATCGCTTCGAGAGCTGGGCGGGGATGGACGCGCATCTGGGGTGGTGGCAGCGGGAGATCGCCGACCGGCGACGCCACGGCACCACCGGTGAAGTCCCTCTCGAGCGCTTTGCCCGGGAAGCGGAGCGCCTTCGGCCCTGCGCGGGCCGGCCGCCGTTCGGCCAGTTGCGTGATCTGACCCGGACGGTCCACGCCGACTGCGCGGTGGTGGTCGACACCAACGCCTACTCGGTGCCGTGGCGGCTGATCGGCGAGCGGGTGCGGGTGGTGGTCAGCGGCGGCCGGGTCCGCGTTCACCACGGCCCGAAGGTTGTCGCCGAGCACGTCGAGCACGAGGGACGCCACGCTCGGGTCACCGACCGGGCCCACCTGGTCGGCGTCGTCGGCGGCCCGCGTCCGGCCGAGACCGCGGCGGTCCGGCCGAAGCCGGAGCTGCTGCGTCCGCTCGACGAGTACGCGGCCGTGGCCGGGGGGAGCTTCTGATGGCCGTGGACCATGAGACGCTTCTCGGCTGGTTGACGCGGCTGAAGCTGACGGCGATCCGCGACCAGCTCGACAACCTGCTCGACGAGGCGGCGGAGAAGAAGCTGACGTTGCGGGAGGCGCTGGCGATGCTCGTCGAGCGGGAGGTCTCGCGCAAGGACGAGCGGCGCATCGAGATGGCGCTGAAGATCGCGCGCTTCCCGATGGTGCGCGAGCTCGCCGACTTCGACTTCAAGGCGCAGCCGAGCGTCGACCGGCGCCAAGTGCGGGAGCTGGCGACGTCGCGGTGGGTGGCGCACGGCGACGCGCTCCTGGTTCTCGGCCCGCCCGACCCCGCGTCATGATGCCCACCTCGCTACATGCCTACAATTGCAGGGATTCCTGGCGCGGGCGCGCTGTTACGGGACCCTCTTCCGCGTCCGCTGGTCCCAGCCGCACCCGCTCCAGGGCCTCGGCCGAAATCGCCCAGGGAGCGCCCTTGCAGGCCTGACGGGCAGGAATCAGCCCCCGCCGGATCTGCCGCAGAATCGTCATCTTGCTGACGTCGAGACGATCCGCAGCTTCCTGCAACGTAAGTTCATTGCGCTCCTGGCGCTCACCCTCTCGATAGACCGCGATCCCGCGCGACGTCCTGAAGGCGCGCACGCGCGTCTCGGTCCAGGGATTGCCTCGCCCAGTCCGCAATCCGACACGATTCAGGTGACCGGCGATCAAGCGATCAGGCATCAGTCGCGCCAGCTCCCGGACGACGTCCCCCGTCTCGGCGTCTGTGGTCCATCGGTGATGGCCGCTACGGTTCTTGCGCACCATCAGCTCGGTGTGGTCACCGCCCTGCCAGTGCAGGCGCAGCCGGATGCGCTCACCCTCGATGTTCGCAACGACCTCCACGAGGAGCGCCCGCAAGATGCGTTTGCGGGTCTCCGGGGTCGCCCGCTCATCGTGCCAGGCCCGCTCGAGGTCGGCGCCGAGCGCAAGGTACTCCTCGCGTTCCTCCGGACCGAGCGCCTCGTGCTTCCGGCTCGCACGCAACGCCGCCACGGCTTCCTCACGTTGCCGAACGACCGCCAGACGTTCATTCCAACGCCGTTCCAATTCGCCAGCGACCAGCCGATTGTCCGGATCCACGACATCGTATTGGCGGTGCGCCCGCTTCGCCTCGAAGCGGGCCGCCTCCAGCGCAAGCTCCGCCTGACGCAGCACCTCGCGCGACGCTCGTTGCCGTTCCTCGATCGCCCGCAGCGCCGCTTCGATTCCCAGCGGCTTCAACACGTGCAGCACCGCTTCGCTGACGGCCCGATCCACGCGGAGTCCGCCGAACGAAATGCAGCGCTCGGTCCCGTGATTGACATGGCTCCCCTGACACTGGTAGCGCACGACGTTGCTCTGGGTCCCGGAGTAGCCCACATGCAGATTGCGGCCGCAGTGGCCGCAACGTAGCAGGCCCGCCAACAATGCCTCGCCCTTGCGAACCGAACCCCGGACCGCGGCCCCGTAGCGGTTCGCGTTCTCGGTTATTGCTCTCTGATTCCTCTCATACTCGGCCCACGTGATATAGCCGTCGTGGTGGTCGCGAATCAACACGTCCCACTTGTCCCGTTCACGTCGAAAGCCCCGAACCACCCGCTTGCGTCCGTCCTCGAGATAGGTGCGGCTGCCCGTCCGCCCGAACGCATAGGCGCCGGCGTAGACCGGGTTCGTCAGCATGTGATGCACGGTGTTGTAGACCGGCAGCTTCCATACGACCCGATGTCGCGATTGGTCACGAACCACCGCAGGCAGCTCGATCCCTTCGTGCCGGAGCCACAGATGAACCTGGCGAATGCTGCCCAGCTCGGTGAACTTCCGAAACACGAGCGCGACCGCTTCCTGCACGCGTTGATCCGGATCCATCCCGATCCCGTCACGGTCGACCCGCACGTAGCCGACCGCCACCGTCAGGAACAGCTCACCGCGGCGCGCCTTGCGACGCAGCGCCTCGACCGAGCGGAACCGCAGCGTCGACAACTCCATCTCCGACATCGTCCCCTTCATGCCGAGCAGCAGCCGGTCGTCGGGCAACCGCGGGTCGTAGACACTGGTCTCGTCGGCGAGCAGGCAGCCGACCAGTCCACAATAGTCGATCAGGGTATGCCACTCGCGTCCGTTGCGAGCCAGTCGGGAGGCCTCCAGAGACAGGACCGCTCCGACGTCGCCTCGACACACGGCCGCCAGCAGCCGATCATAGCCCGGACGCTCCGTCCCGCCACCCGAGCGCCCGAGGTCCTCGTCGACCACCTCGACGTTGCGCCACCCCAGCTGTCGGGCGCGGTCCCGGAGCGCGTACTGTCGGCCCCGGCTCTCCTGATGCTGTCGAACCTGGCCGGGCGTGGACTGTCGGACGTAAACCCAGGCCGCACGCGTCAGGTGCTCAGGCGTCACCCGCGTCATGATCGCCCCCTGCCTGCTGCGCGTCC
This sequence comes from Vicinamibacterales bacterium, assembly GCA_965207615.1. Classification (GTDB taxonomy): domain Bacteria; phylum Acidobacteriota; class Vicinamibacteria; order Vicinamibacterales; family UBA8438; genus JAJEEA01. The sequence continues at coordinate 1,519,322 of CBDBMZ010000003.1, read as the reverse complement.
CGATTCGTCATCACCTCCAGCACGAGCGCGCCGACGAGCTCGACCAGGCGGTCCCGCTGCTCCCCGGTGGTCGCGATCGTCGGGCTCTCCGGCTCGAACAGCCTTCCCTGTAGCGTCCTTCCGTACCGTCGCATCGACGCTGCCTCCCTCCTTCGGTTCCGTTGCCGAGAGGAAGAATGCATCGACCACGCCGCGCAGCTCCGATAGCGCCTCACGCGGCAACGCCGGCACCTCGCACACCTCGAAGGAGGCGGCCCGTGGACTGGTCATCCACTCCGGCAGGTAGGCGAGCGTTCCGTCCGGCTGCCGGACCACCAGGTACTTCCCCTCGTGCCGGCGTACCACTTCGACCTGTTCACCCGCACGCGGGTGAAAACGGTAGTGGACCGTCCTCGAATCACCCTGATATGCAGCAGTATGTCGTCGGTCTCCCGGGGGTCGGGAAGACGCATCTCGCGGTCGCGCTCGGGCGCGAGGCGATCCGGCAGAGCTACTCGACCCTGTTCACGACGGCTCAGGCGCTGATGGCGGCGCTGGTGAAGGCGAACAGCGAGGGGCGGCTGGAGGACCGCCTGACCTTCTACGCCAAGCCCAGACTTTTGGTCTGCGACGAACTGGGGTACCTCCCTTTCGAGGCGCATGCCGCGCACCTGTTCTTCCAGCTCGTCTCGAGGCGCTACGAGCGCGGGAGCATGCTGATCACGTCGAACCGCTCGGTCGGCGAATGGGGCGAGGTGTTCGGCGACGCCGTGGTCGCCACCGCGATCCTCGACCGGCTGCTGCACCACAGCCACGTGTTGACGATTACCGGGGAGAGCTACAGGCTGCGGGAGAAGCGTCGGGCGGGCGCCCTGAGGATCCCGGCCCCGAAGCCTGTCGCGTCGGAGACCCGCTCGGGGGCGTCGTCATGACCATGCGACCGACATCAGGGCGAGCACAGACAGGGACTCACGCTCACGCGCCGGTGCCGCCGCCCTTCGGCCGGCGTGGCCGTTGTCAGGCTGGCCGGCCCGCTGCCACGCGGCCCCGGTCGAGCCCGCCGACGCTCGACGTCGTGAACGTCCGGGGGTCGAGCCGCCTGCCCCCGGTCCGTTACGTAACGGTGGGCAGTGGTCGTGGCGTTGACGAACGCGGAGCGGCAGGCGCGTTACCGGGAGCGGCGGCAGGCCGGCGAGTCCCGGATCCGGTCCCGGAACGCACTGCAGCTTGTCGGGCGGTCGGGGCGCGTAGCTGCGGGACGGACGGCGTGTCAACGTGCTGCGCACGTCCTCCGCGATGCTACGGCCCTGTCGGGTGACACACCGTCCGCCCCGCGGCTCGGATGGCAATTGTGGGCCTTGCGGCCCGGCCTGGACGGGGCGGCCCGGCCGTCCACGGTGCTCACGGAACGCGGTGAATCGCCGGAAGTCGATCTACATACGCCGTTTCTTCGGGGGTCAGTTTTCGATGTCGCCGGGGGGTCAGTTTTGAGTGTCGCTTGACAGCCGGTCGCCGGGCTACGGTACAGGCACAGGCCGTACGGGTCCTCGTCGAAGTCCGGCGAGATGGGATCGTCGAGCAGCGGAGTGAGGTCTCCGCTCTCGGGATCGAGCGAAAGCACGTCTATCGTCCACGTCGTGCGGTTGGTGGCCGCGACGACGATCGTCTCCTTGCCGCCGACGTCCACGCCGTCCCGGAGGTCGACGTTGTTCACGCGCCCGACGTCGTTCGTCGAGACGACCGCGCCGTCGAGCCCGTAGACGACGAGGCCGCGCAGCTTGTTGGTCGCGACGATCAGGCTCGCTTCGGGGTCCGCCTCGTCGACCCAGACGGCGGGGTCGTCGGCCGCGTCGCAGGCATCCGGGACCGGCGTCGTCTCCGCCGCCGCGGCGATGGTCCGGGTGTCGGCCGGCTGCGGCCCCGGCTCGGGCGTCAGCAGATCCGTCAACGCGCAACGGACCACCGTTCCCGGGCTGCACCCGGTGAACGAGAGGGAGCAGAACGCCAGCGCCGCCGTGAGCCTGCGGGTCTTCATGTGGCCTCCCGGATGAACCATGTCGGACCACCGCCTTCGGTGATCGTCTCACGCGGCCGGCCGCGGTCGTCGTCAGGCCCGGAGGTCGCGACGAGCAGGCGAGTCGGGACGTCATGGCTGTTTGAAGAGGATACGGTAGCTTCGCCCCGCAGGTTGCCTGAAGCCGACCGGGAGCCTCTAATCTGCACCTGCGATCGCTCACGACCCAACGCGTTGACGGGGATGTCGTGGGCCTCGTCGGTAGTGATGGGCGCTTCGAGGGGCGCCGCCGGCGGTCCGTCGCCCGAAGGGGGCGGGGGCCGTTGGCCGCGGCCCTCTCCGTTCACCCGCTCGCTTGGCGTGTGGTATGGTTCCCGCAATGATGGCAAGCCCTGACGAACGACGGTCCGGCGACCGGTGAGGTACAAGGGGCAGAAGGATGTCAGCCCCAAGCTCGGTGGGCGGAAGCCGGACCGTTTCGCGGCGGGGTTTCTCGGCGGTGCGATTCGAGAGGAGAGAGGCATGACGAGACGGCGGAACACGGCAGCGGCAGCGGTTTTCGCGGCGGTGATTCTCGTGGGTAGCGGCGCCTCGGCGCAGGGGATCGAAGACCTCGACGGAATGTGGATTGGGCACATCTACGGGACAATCCTCGACTCCGACGCCCTCGAGATGGACATCCATCTGCACGGCGACCATGTGGATGGGCATTGGCACATGCCCGTGCCGTCGGCGGTGGCCGCCCTATACCCCGACTTGGACGAACTCGGCGGGGACGTAACGGGCGGGCATGGCACGCCCCCGGAGTTGACGCTCGAGGTCGACGGTATCGCGGGCTGCGAGGTCGAGGTCCATGTCGAGACGATCGAGCCCGACGAGTGGGGCGGCGACTGGCACCTGCACGGCTGCCCTATCGACGATGAAGGCCACCTGGATCTCATGCGGGCGGGCGCCGTGCCGGCGCTGCCGCTGGTTGGCGTGCTGGTGCTTGCCGCGCTCCTCGCGCGGCGCGGCTGGCGGGGGCTTCAGGACCGTCGCTGAGGCGGGGCTGGTGCGGGGGGCCTTCGCCGCGCTTCGCGGGGCGTCGCTCCGCGCCCTCACTAGAAGCGGCGGCGAGGGCCCTCGAACCATGTGGTCCTCGTCGCCCCTCGATCAGTTTGGCCGCTAGCCCGCCCATCGTCGCCTTCGGCTCCGCTGGGCGCCCAACCAACCCTGCTAGGAGTCTGCACCGTTCTACGGCGCAGACTCCTAGGGCAAGGCGAACGCGACCAGCTCGGCAATGCGCTCCTCGTCGAGGGCCGCCACGACGAGGTACTGCCGGCCGTCGGCCCGGTAGGTGATCGGGAACCCGGTGGTCGGCCCGCCCGGAAGCGCAATCTCGTGGACGACGTCGCCGGTGCGCTTGTCGTACGCCCGGAGCACCGGCGCCCCCCGTTGTCCCTCGCCCGCGAACAGCAGGGTGGCCGTGGCGAGCAGCCCGGAGCTCTGCGTGAGGGTCCCCGTCCGCGGCACGTCCACGCCCTGGAGGTCCGGATGCCGCCGGATGTACTCCGGCGTCTCGCCGTGCGGGATCTGCCACAGGATCTCTCCCACGGTCAGGTCGATCGCGGTGATCCGGCCGTAGGGCGGCTTCAGGAGCGGCAGGTCGCGGACGGTCGGCACCCCCCGCGAGAACGAGATGTGGTAGCGGACACCGGTCCCCTCGGTGCCGTCCGTCAACCCGAACAGCGTCGGCCGCGTCTGCGACGGCACGAAGAGCAGGCCCGCCTCGACGTCCACGGCGCCGCCCGGCCAGTTGACGCCTCCGCCGGCGCCGGGGGCCCCGAGGGTCCCGAGGTTGACCCCGGGCTCGATCAGGGACGGGGGGGTATAGAGGGGCCCGAGCCGGATTGGCTCCACGATGCGCAGCGCCTCGGCCCGGAGCTCGGGCGTGAAGTCGATCAGGTCGTCCTCGGTGACGCCCTGCTGATCGAAGGCGGGCGGCTTCGTGGGGAAGGGCTGCGTCGGTGAGGTCCACTCGCCGGGAACGTCCGACTCGCCCACCGCCCGCTCCTCGGTCGGCCACACCGGCTCGCCGGTCTCCCGGTCGAGCACGTACGCGAACCCCTGCTTCGAAAGCTGCACGAGCGCCTTGACGGGGCGGCCGTCGACCTCGACGTCCACGAGGATGGGGGCGGTGGGGATGTCGTAGTCCCAGAGCTCGTGATGGGTGAGCTGGAAATGCCAACGCCGCTCGCCGGTCTCCGCGTCGAGGGCGAGCACGGAGTTGCCGAACAGGTTGTCGCCGGGCCGGTAGCCGCCGTAGTAGTCGTTGGTGGGCGTCTCGGTCGCCACGTAGAACAGGCCGAGCTCGGGGTCGGCGGTCACCGGCGCCCAGTGCCCGACGTTCCCCGTGTACTTCCACGAGGCGTCGAGGAGATCGGGGTGCTCCTGCACCCAGTCGTGGGTGCCGGTCGGCACGTCCCAGAGCGACTCGTCCGCCGCGAGCCAGGTGTCGGCGCCGAACTCCCCCTCCTTGGGGACGGTGTTGAAGCGCCAGAGCCTGCGGCCCGAGCGGGTGTCGTAGGCCACCACGTCGCCGGGCATGTTCATGGGCCAGACCTCGTTGGGGGAGGCCCGGGTGGGAATGCTGCCGGTGTGGAGCGAGATCGAGGCGATGAGGGCGTTGCCGAGAATGGCCGGCGGCGACGTGTTGGCCACTCGGCCCGCCCGCTCCGCCGCCGGCCGCTCGTCCCAGCGCAGGTCGTCCATCATGTCGACCACGCCGGCGGTGCCGAAGTCGAGCACGCGCTCGCCCGTCCGGGCGTCGAGGGCCACGAGCTGGAAGCTCGGCGTCACCACGAAGATGCGCTCGTCGCCGGCCCCGTTGGTCCAGTAGGACACGCCGCGTCCCGCGCTCCGCGCCACGGGCTCGATGATGTCGCCCCACCGGCGCTCGTTGTCGCCCGGGTGCCAGTTCCAGACCGGCTCGCCGCTGGCGGCGTCGAGGGCGATCACGCTGCGCTGGTTGCCGATGGTGGTGTAGAGGACGCCGTTGACCACGATGGGGCTGATCTGCGTCCGGCCTGAGGGCGGCGGCGTGCCCTGGTCCCGCGCGCTCCAGCGCCAGGCCACCTCCAGATCGCCGACGTTGCCGGCGTCGATCTCGTCGAGCGGCGAGTAGCGGGTGGCCCCCGCATCGGCCCCGAACACGCCCCATTCCCCGTCGGCGGCGCCGTCCTGGGCGCTCGCACCGGCGGTTCCCAGACACGCGACGGCCGCGACGGCGGCGTAGCGGATCACCGCGCGTCGACTCCACGTTGCAGGAGGCTCACGTCTGTTCATGGGGCACATTCTACTCTTGCCGTCACCCGACGTGGGGCTGCGGCAGCGCACCGCCCGATCGAGGGCAGTCGAAGACCGTGGAACGGTCCCGCGGGCACCGGGCCCGGCCCGAACCGTGGACGGCGGGCGGCCGGCGAGCGGGGCGCCGGGCCATGCGGGCGCGTCCCTCGCGGTCCTGGCGGGCTGTCGGGCCGCCGCCGGGCACGTCGGTCCTGTGCTAACATGCGCGGGCTTGCGCCGTCGGCAGAGCGCTTCAGGGAGGTCGGTCGTCTTGACGGGAGTGCTCGGCGAAGGGGTCCAGCTCATGTTGGCAGGCATGGGTGTGGTGTTCGTCCTGCTGACCCTGCTGGTGCTGGCCGTCAAGGGCATGTCCCGCCTCGCCCTCGCCGTGGGCCCGCCCGCCACGGCGCCGGACGCCCCCGCCGCCGGCGGCCTCGACGCAGGCGGGACCGAGCTGGTCGCCGTCATCTCCGCCGCGGTGACCGCCTATCGAAGAGACACGCGGTAGTCATGAAAAAACCCCTGGCCATCACCGAGCTGGTCCTTCGCGATTCCGCCCAGTCGCTGCTCGCGACCCGCGTCCGCATCGACGACATGCTGCCGATCTGCGAGAAGATCGACAGGGTCGGTTTCTGGTCGGTCGAGCTGTGGGGCGGGGCGACGTTCGACGCCTGCATCCGCTTCCTGGGCGAGGACCCCTGGGAACGGCTGCGCCGGTTCCGCAAGGCCCTGCCGAACACGAAGACCCAGATGCTGCTGCGCGGGCAGAACATGCTGGGCTACCGCCACTACGCCGACGACGTGGTGGACGCGTTCGTCGAGAAGGCCGCCCAGAACGGCATGGACGTCTTCCGCATCTTCGACGCGATGAACGACATGCGGAACGTGGAGGCCGCCGTGCGGGCGGTGCTCAAGACGGACCGGCATGCCCAGGGCGCCATCTCCTACACGATCAGCCCCGTCCACACGATGGACACGTGGATCGATCTCGGGAAGCGCCTCGAGGACATGGGCTGTCACTCGGTCTGCATCAAGGACATGGCGGGCCTCATCAAGCCCTACGTGGCCGAGGAGATGGTGTCGAAGCTCAAGGAAGCGCTGTCGGCGCCGATCTCGCTGCATTCGCACGCCACCACCGGCATGAGCACCGCGGCCATCGTGAAGGCGGTCGAGGCCGGCGCCGACATGGCCGACGCCGCCATCTCGTCGATGAGCCACACCTACGGCCACTCGGCGACCGAGTCGGTGGTCGCCATTCTCGAGGGCGGCGACCGGGACACGGGCATGGACCTGGGGCTGCTCGAGGAGATCGCGTCGTACTTCCGCGGCGTCCGCAAGAAGTACGCGAAGTTCGAGGGCTCGCTGCGCGGCATCGACGCGCGGATCCTGACCGCCCAGGTCCCGGGCGGCATGCTGACCAACATGGAGAACCAGCTCCGCGAGCAGGGCGCCACCGACCGGTTCGACGAGGTCCTCGAGGAGATGCCGAGCGTGCGCAAGGAGCTCGGCTTCATTCCGCTGGTCACGCCGACGTCCCAGATCGTCGGCACGCAGTCGATCGTCAACGTGCTTTCGGGCGAGCGCTACAAGACGATCACCCGGCAGACGGCCGGCGTGCTGCGCGGCGAGTACGGCCGCACCCCCGCCCCGGTCGACGCCGATCTGCAGAAGCGGGCACTCGACGGGGACGACCCCGTGACCTGCCGGCCGGCCGATCGCATTTCCCCGGAGATGGGGAAGCTGACCGCCGAGGTGGACCGTTTGGCGAGGGAGGAAGGGTTCCGGCGCGCGGACGATCCGGTGGAGGACGTCCTGACCTACGCGCTGTTCGATCAGGTCGGGCTGAAGTTCCTGAAGAACCGGAACGACCCGTCGGCGTTCGAGCCGCCGCCCTGGGAGGAGGCGCCCGCCCCGTCGACGGCGGCCGCGCCTCCCGCGGCCCCGGCGGCGGCCGACGCCGGCCCGGCCCGGTACCGGGTCAACGTCAACGGGACGGCCTACGACGTCGAGGTCAGCCCCGAGGGCGCCGTCGACTCGATCCAGCCGGCCGGCCCGCCTGCGCCCGCGCCGGCCCCGGCCGCCGCCCCCGCGCCGGCCGCTTCGGGGGAGCCGCTGCCGTCGCCCCTGTCGGGGACGGTGCGCGCGGTCCGGGTGCAGCCGGGGCAGTCGGTCGCCGTCGGCGACGTCGTCCTCGTGCTCGAGGCGATGAAGATGGAGACCAACGTCAGCACCCCCCGCGCGGGCCGCATCGTCTCGATTGCCGTCCAGGAAGGCGGCCAGGTCCAGAAGGGCGACCCCCTGCTCCACATCGCCTAGGAGCCGTGGTGAGGTCCGCGTTGCACCGCGCCCGGAGGGCGCGGGCCGAAGCCGAGGCGCCCCCCTGACAAGGCGCGACGAGGGAGAGTATTGGCCACACCCGACCGGGGAGCGACGCAGTCAGGCCGGATGCATCGCCGCTCGAATGCGGCGGGGACTCTCGCCACGGGCTGCCGGGGGCCCCTGGTGTACCCCCCGTTGCACCGACACCGGGCTTTCGGGCCCCTGGAACGCGCCGCATGCAATCCGACCTGCTGCTGAGGCTCTGGGAGACGACCGGCCTGGCCAACTTCGGCGGGGTGGGTCCGATCGCGATGATGGCGGTCGGCGGCGTCCTCATCTTTCTCGGCATCTCCAGGCGCTTCGAGCCGCTGCTGCTGATTCCCATCGGCTTCGGCGCCATCCTGAGCAACATCCCCGTGGCCGACATCGGCGGCCCCGACGGCATTCTCGGCTACTTCTACTCGGTCGGCGTTTCGACCGGGATATTCCCGCTGCTGATCTTCCTGGGGGTCGGCGCCCTGACCGACTTCGGCGCGCTGATCGCCAACCCCAAGACGCTGATGCTGGGCGCGGCGGCGCAGTTCGGCATCTTCCTCACCCTGCTCGGGTCGCTGGCCATGAGCGAGGTCGTGCCGGCCATCGACTTCTCGCTCCAGGACGCCGCCGCCATCGGCATCATCGGCGGGGCCGACGGCCCGACCGCGATCTTCCTCGCGTCGCGCCTCAGCCCGGATCTGCTGGGGGCGATTGCCGTCGCCGCCTATTCGTACATGGCGCTGGTGCCCATCATCCAGCCGCCGATCATGCGGGCACTGACCACCGAGGAGGAACGCGCGGTGGCCATGGACGAGCTGCGTCCGGTGTCCACGACCGAGCGCATCCTCTTTCCGTTCACCGTCCTCCTGCTCGTCGTCCTGCTGCTGCCGGCCGCGTCCCCCCTCGTCGGCATGCTGATGTTCGGCAACCTCCTGCGCGAGGCGGGCGTGGTCGAGCGGCTGTCGCAGACCGCCCAGAACGAGCTCATCAACATCGTGACCATCCTGCTCGGCCTGACCGTCGGATCGCGGCTCGCCGCCGACACCTTCCTCTCCGTCGAGACCATCGGCATCCTCGCCATCGGCCTCGTGGCGTTCGCGGTGGGCACCGCCACCGGCGTCCTCATGGGCAAGGCCATGCACCGCCTGAGCGGCGGGCAGGTCAACCCCCTGATCGGCGCGGCAGGTGTCTCGGCGGTGCCGATGGCCGCCCGCGTCGTCAACCGGGTGGGCCTCGAGGCCAACCCGAACAACCACCTGCTGATGCACGCCATGGGCCCGAACGTGGCCGGCGTGATCGGGTCCGCGGTGGCCGCCGGATTCCTGTTGTCGCTGCTGGGGTAGTCGTCTACGCCGCGGAACGGGTGCGGACTCCTGGAGGGTCGGTTGGTTGGGCGCCAAGCGGAGGCCGCCGCGCCACCCTGCGTCGAGTTCGGCGCAACGTCATCCTTCCCGAAGCTGTCCGGGCAGCACGCCAAGCCGATCACCTGCCGCTCGTCGTCGGTCAACACGTCCTGGGCCGGCGTGTCGGGCGTGTCGGGCGCATACCGGTCCCGTTGAAGACCGGGTAGCGCGGGCAAGTTCTGTCGCGATAAAATGACACGTACGGCATTCTATCGCGATGAAATTCGAGCAACTGCTGGAGATCGTCGGCGACGAGCCCCTGTTCGAAACCGGCCTGCTCCTGGCCGGCGCCGTCGACCCCGCCGACGTCAGGCGCCAGCTCGCGCGTTGGACCCGGACCGGCCGGCTCCACCGGCTGCGGCGAGGGCTGTATGCGCTGGCGCCTCCCTATCGCCGACGTGCGCCCCACCCCTTCCTCGTCGCCAACCGCCTCGTGCCGGGATCCTACGTCAGCGGCCTCTCCGCGCTGGCGCACGCGCAGCGCATTCCCGAGTACGTGCCCGAGGTGACCAGCGTGGCCGCCGCGCGGCCCGAGCTCCGCCGCACGGCGCTCGGCCGGTTCTCGTTCCGCCACCTGAAAGGCGACCTGCTGTTCGGCTATCGGTGCGTGGAGTTGGGCCGGCATCAGCAGGCGTTCGTCGCGCTGCCCGAGAAGGCGTTGCTCGATCTCGTTCACCTGCGTCCGGGCGGTGACGAATCGCCCCATCTCGCCGGGCTGCGCCTCGACCTCGACGCCCTGAACCTTGACCTGATGGAACGGCTGGCGGCGACCGCGGCCCGGCCGAAGCTGCGGCGGGCGGCCCGGCGCGTTCGCGCAATGGCCCGTGATCAGGCGGGCAGCTTCGAGGTCCTGTGAAGGCCCATCTTCTCGACCTCATGCGCGCGGTCGATCCGGTGCAGGGTCGCAACCGGGCCCGCGAATACCTGCAGGCCCGCATTCTCGGCGTTCTGCAGAAGGCGGGCGCGATGGTGCCGCTCGCCCTTCACGGCGGGACCTGCCTGCGCTTCCTCTTCGCGCTGCCCCGCTATTCCGAAGACCTCGACTTCACGCTCGAAGGCGACCCGTCGCGGTACGATCTGCGGGCTTGGCTGAAGGCGATCCGCGCGGAGTTGGCGCGAGAAGGCTACGTCGTCGACCTGTCGATGCGGGACGGTCGGACGGTGCACGGCGCGTTCGTGCGCGTCAGGGGCATTCTGCACGAGGCGGGCCTGTCGCTTCGCCGGGAGGAGGCGCTCGCGGTCAAGATCGAGGTCGATACGCGTCCACCGGCCGGCGCCGTGCTGGACACTCGTCTCGTGCGCCGCCATGTCACCTTGCGCCTCTGCCATCACGACCGGGCGTCGCTGCTCGCCGGCAAGCTCCACGCCGTCCTGCAGCGGTCCTACACCAAGGGGCGGGACCTGTACGACTTGATCTGGTACCTGAGCGATCCGACGTGGCCGGCGCCGAACCTGACCCTGCTGAACGTGGCGCTGCGGCAGACCGGCTGGACCGGCGCGGAGCTGAGCGCCCGAACCTGGCGGGAGACCGTAGCCGCCCGAATCGACGTCCTCGACTGGGACCGCGCCGTCGCCGATGTCCGCCCGTTCCTCGAGCGCACCGAGGACGTGGAATCGCTGACCAAGGAGAACGCGGCGCGGCTCCTGACGGAGCACGTTCGACCTGATTGAAGCCGCCCCCAGCCGCCCTGCCTCGGTCGTCGACAGACGGATCGAGCTCGCGGCCAGCCGCCCGCACTCCCGCGGACGGATCGGACCGTCCGGGGAGTGCGGAGCCGGCGATCAGCGCCGGTCGAGCGCGAACACGAACAGGTAGCTCGAGTTCTCGAGGTTGTCGTACCGCACCGGGTGCAGATGGCGGCCGCTCGACTGCACCGCGACGTACTGCGTCGGCCCGATGGCGTAGGTGACGGGCGCGCCCTTCAGGGGGGTGCCGACGTTGAAGCGCCACAGCTCTTCCAGCGTTTCGTCGTTGTAGGCCACGAGCCAGCCGTCCTGCAGGGCCGTGAACACGAGGCCGCCGGCGGTGGCGGTCACCCCCGAGCGGATCTCGATCTCGGTCACCGCCTTGCCGAGCACCTCGTGGTCGACCGCGTCGAACGCGGTCAGGGCCCCGTAGTAGAGGTCGCTGTCGTACTGGCGGCGCTCGCTGCGCTGGGGATCGATGTCGCCGTCGGGGCTGGCGGGGACCATGGCGGCCCCGGTCTGCTCGAAGCAGCCCTCGGTGCCGACGCCGTAGGCGATGTGCTTCACCGGGTTGTAGGCCATCGGCTGGTGGGCGACCCCGCCGTGCCAGGTCGGGCACGCGCGCTTCATCTCGTCGCGGTCGCCGCGCATGGCGCGGGCCTCGGGGTTGTAGATCTGCACGTCGAGGTTCGGGTCGTACTCGACGGGCTTGCCGGTGACGGGGTCGAGCCCCGCCGTCCAGTTCAGGTCGTTGACGTACTGCGCGCCCTTGATGAAGCTGCCGTCGGTGCGGTCGAGGGTGTAGAAGAATCCGTTGCGCGCGTAGTGGGAGACGACCTTGCGCATGCGCCCGTCGATCTCGAGGTCGTAGAGCATGTGCACGCCGACCTCGTCGTAGTCCCACGAGTCGTTCGGGGTGTACTGGAAGTACCACTCGAGCTCGCCGGTGTCGATGTCGAGGGCGACGACGCTGTTGGTGTAGAGGTTGTCGCCGGGGCGGAACTCGGCGTCGTAGCCGGGGAACGGGTTGCCGGTGCCCACGATGTACAGTCTCGTCTCGGGGTCGTAGGACCCGGTCTGCCAGATGCCGCCGCCGCCGGTCTTCCAGGCGTTGTGGTCGTCCTTCCAGGTCTCGCTGCCGGGCTGGCCGGGCTCGGGCACGACCCACCAGCGCCACAGCTCGTCGCCGGTGTCGACGTCGAGGGCGGCCACCCAGCCCCGGGTGCCGCCGTCGCCGGCGCCGTTGTGCACGAGGACCTTGCCCTCGGCGACGATCGGCGCGGTCAGGAAGCGCTCGCGGCGGCCGAACTCGTTGACGCCCGTGATCTCCACGTCCCACATGATCTCGCCGTTCTCGCGGTCGATGGAGATGACCCGGCCGTCCGGCAGGTTCTGCAGCACCCGGTCCTCCCAGAGGGCGATGCCGCGGGTGCGCGAGGTGTTGCCCTCGTGGTCGACGCCGGGGTCGGCGATCCAGACGAACTCGCCGTAGTTCGGGTTGCGGGCGTCGATCTTGTACACGGTACCCCAGCCGTCGCTGGTGTACAGGAAGCCGTTGTCGACCAGCGGGTTGAGCTCGGCCTCGGGGCCGTTGCGCCCGGTGTCCTGCATGCCGCCGAGGGCCAGCGCCCACACCATGCGGAGATCGGCGACGTTGTCGCGGTCGATCTGGGTGAGCCGCGAGTAGCGGGTCGCGGTGTAGTCGCCGTTCATGAGCAGCCAGTTCTGCGGCTCTCTCGCGGCGTTGATCAGCCGGTCGCGGTTGACGGTGAGGCTGTACTGGCCCTCCGCCGCGATCGTCGACGCGACCACCAGGAGGGCGGCGGCACAGACGATTTTCACCATTGAGTGCTGGCGCATGCGGGAGTCCCCTTTCTGGTCTTTCCGACCGGTGTAGCTTACACCGAAAAAACGCCCAGGGCGGGCCTCGCCGCGCCTGCCGCGCGAGCCCTGTTCGGCCGTCCGACCGACGCCTTCGCGGCTCCCGCTGCGGGCGCGGCTCGTGCCGCGAACTCCCGCCCGGCGCGCGGCGGCCGGCGGTCCCGTCAGCCGTCCCACCGACCCCCTCGGGTCCGTGCCGGCCTGCAGATCTAACCGAATATCCCGTAGAGGGTCAGCAGGACCCCGCCGGCGATGACCGAGCCGAGCTGGCCGGCGGTGTTGGCCCCCATGGCGTGCATGAGGACGTGGTTGGTGAAGTCCTCCTCCTGCGCCACCCGCTGCACGAGCCGCCCGCTCATGGGGAACGCGCTGATGCCGGCGGCGCCCACCAGGGGGTTGACCTTGCCGCGGCTCGCCGTGCACAGCACCTTGCCGAACAGGATGCCGGCGATGGTGTCGAGGGCGAACGCGAAGAGCCCGAGGCCGAGGATGAACAGGGTCTGGGTCTGCAGGAACGTCTCGGCCTGCATGAGGCTGCCGACGGTGAGCCCCAGGAAGATTGTCGACAGGTTGGCGAGCTCGTTCGACGCGGTGCTTGCGAGCTGGGCGACGACGCCCGACTCCTTCAGCAGGTTGCCGAACATCAGCGTGGCAACGAGCGGGGCCGAGGGCGGAACGAGAATGCCGATGCCGATGGTCACCACGATGGGGAAGGCGATGACCGCGCCGCGCGGGACGGGGCGCGGGGCGTATTCCATCCGGATGCGGCGCTCCGCCCGCGTCGTGAACAGCCGCATCAGGGGCGGCTGGATGATGGGGACGAGACTCATGTACGAGTAGGCGGTGACCGCGATCGGGGCCAGCAGCTCGGGGGCGAGCAGCGACGAGACGTAGATGCTGGTGGGGCCGTCGATGGCGCCGATCACCGCGATCGACGCGGCCTGGTTCAGGGGGAAGCCGAAGAGGGTGGCGAGGATGAGGGTGGCGAAGATGCCGAGCTGGCCGGCCGCCCCGAGGAGGGCGAACATCGGCTGCGACAGCAGGGGGCGGAAGTCCATCATCGCCCCGATGCCGATGAAGATGAAGAGGGGAAACAGCTCGGTGTCGATGCCGAACTCGATCAGCAGTTGCAGCATCCCCTCCGGCTGGTTCATCGGCGAGTTGGGCAGGTTGCCGAGCAGCACGCCGAAGCCGATGGGCAGCAGCAGGGTCGGCTCGTACTCCTTCGCGATGGCCAGGTAGATCAGGAGCCCGCCGATGGCGAACATCAGCAGGGCTTCGGGGGCAATCGTGGGGACCAGGGGAATCATGAAGACCGGTGCGCGCCGCCGCGCCGAGCGGGCGGCAGCGCGTCGGAAAACGGCGGCCGCCGCGCGGCGCTCAGGGCTCGAACGACACCAGCGGCTCGCCCTGCGCGACGCGGCTGCCCTGGGCCACGTGCACGGTGTCGATGCGGCCGTCCCGCGGCGACCGGATGACGTTCATCATCTTCATGGCCTCGAGCGTGAGCAGCTCGTCGCCGCGCGCGACGGTCTGCCCGGCGGCGATCGCGATCGAGGAGACCACCCCGGGAATCGGCGCGATCATGCGGTCGGGGTCGCCGGAGGCAACGGTTGCGGCGGGAGCCTCGGCGGGGGCCGCCTGCCGTATCCCCGCCGTGCGCGGCGGGGCGTCGCCGATCGGCACGTCGGTGCTGTCGGACGGCTCCACGTCGACCGAGAACGTCGTGCCGGACACCGTCGCGGTGACGGGGCGCGCATGCGGGTCGTCGATGTCCACGTAGTACCGCCGGCCGTCGACGGTGACCCGGTAGCGGCTCACGACCGCGCCCTCGTGCGCGCAACCCGGCTGCCGAGGCGCCGTGCGAGGTGCAGGTGCCGCCACTGGGACGGGGTCCGGTCGAAGACGCCGGGCGCACGCTCGACGGTCGCGCAGGCCGCCGCCACCGCTATCGCCACCGCGCGAAGGCGCCGCTCCCGCTCGGCGTCGGTGATCCGGCCGAATGTCGCCGGCTCCGAGCCGGGGACGGTCTCGAGCAGCCACTGCGCGGCGCGGGCCGGCCATTGCGCGGTCAGCAGGTACATGAGACCGAGCAGCCCGGCCAGCGCCGCGAACAGGATGACGGTGCCGTAGGCCGAGATCTCCAGCACCGTCTCGAGTTGGGAGAGCATTACAACGGAATGTTCCCGTGCTTCTTCGGCACGGTGGCGGTCTGCTTGTCCTTGAGGAAGTCGAGCGCCGCCGTCACCCGGGCCCGGGTCTCGCGCGGGTAGATCACGTCGTCGATGTGCCCCGCCGCCGCCGCCACGAACGGCGAGTTGAACTTCTCCTGGAACGAGCCCTCGAGGCGGGTCCGCTCAGCCTCCCGCTCGGCGGGATCGAGGGCCCCGAGCTGCCGCGCGTAGAGGATGTTGACGGCTCCCTTCGGACCCATCACCGCGATCTCCGCCGACGGCCAGGCGAGGCATACGTCGGTGCGGATCATCTTGCTGCTCATCACGATGTAGGCGCCGCCGTAGGCCTTGCGCAGCACGACCGAGACCTTGGGCACGGTCGCCTCCGAGTAGGCGTACACGATCTTGGCGCCGTGGCGGATGATGCCCTGGCGCTCCTGCCCGCTGCCGGGGAGGAAGCCGGGGCAGTCGACCAGCGTGACGATGGGGATGTTGAACGCGTCCGAGAAGCGGATGAACCGCGCGATCTTGTCCGAGGCGTCGATGTCGAGGACCCCCGCGAGGTGCGCCGGCTGGTTGGCCACGAACGCCACCACCCGGCCCGAGAGCCGGGCGAACCCGACCACCGCGTTCGGCGCGAAGTCGGCCTGCACCTCGAGGAACGAGCCGCGGTCGGCGATGAGGCCGATGGCGTCGCGGACGTCGTAGGACAGCTCGGCCGACTCGGGAATGAGCCCGTCGAGAACTGCCGTGTCCGGGTTCAGGGCTTCGTCCGGGGGCAGGAGCGGCGGATCGTCGACGTTGTTCGACGGCAGATAACCCAGCAGCCGCCGGGTGAGGGCGAACGCGCCGTTCTCGTCGTCGGTCACGAAGTGCGCGACGCCCGACCCCGCCGCGTGTGTGGTCGCCCCGCCGAGGGTCTCGACGTCGACCTCCTCCCCGGTGACGGTCTGGATGACGTCGGGCCCGGTGATGAACATGAAGCTGTTGCCGCGGGTCATCACCACGAAGTCGGTGAGCCCCGGCGAGTAGACGGCCCCGCCCGCGCACGGCCCCAGCATCAGGCTGATCTGCGGCACCACCCCGCTCGCCTGGGTGTTGCGCCAGAAGAGGTCGCCGAACCCGGCGAGGCTCCAGACGCCCTCCTGGATGCGGGCGCCGACCGAGTCGAGGAGGGCGACGATGGGCAGGCCGCTGCTCGTGGCCGCCTCGATCAGCCGCCCCACCTTCATGGCCTGGACCTCGGAGAACGAGCCGCCGAGCACCGTGAAGTCCTGCGCGAAGATGGCGACGCGCCGGCCGTCGACGAGGCCGAACCCGGTGACCACCCCGTCGCCCGCGTGGCGGTTCTTCTCGAGCCCGAAGCCGGCGTGGCGGTGCTCGACGTAGGGCGCCAGCTCCTCGAACGAGCCGGCGTCCAGCATCCGCTTGATGCGCTCTCGGGCGGTCAGCTTGCCGCGGGCGTGCTGGGCGTCGATGCGGTCCTGGCCACCGCCCCGTCGGGCCGCGGCGCGGCGCTCGGCGATGAGGTCGAGGTTCGCGGCGGCGGGGGAAACTCGCTCCGGAGACGGCCCGTCGGCGGGCGGTTCCGGCATCGTGACAGGACCTTCCTCGGTTTCCTCTGCCGGCAGGGCCTTCGCGCCGGCGGTCGTCGCGAGGGCGTCGGGGTTTCCCGGGGCGGCGGAATCCACTTCGAGGTCCGGCTCGTTCCCCACGGGAGGCGCGGCCGGACCCTCGGCCGCGGAGGGCTCCGCCGCCTCCGCGGCGCCCTCGGCCGGCGACGGGGTCGCGGCGCGCGACGCCGGCTGCGCGGCGTCGAGGGCCTCGGCGGCGGGCGGGGCGTCGCCGCCCCGCTTCTTCGACCGCCTCCGGCGGTTCCAGTTGCGCAGCGACGCCAGCACCGTCCCGCCGGCGACGGGGGTGCCGGCCGGTACGACCAGCTTCAGCGCCTCGCTGTCCGCGGTGGTCGCGCGATCGCCATCGCCGGCAACGGGAACCGTGGCCTGCGCCGGTTTCTCGTCCCGGGGCGCGTCGCCGGTAGTCTCAGCCATGTCGGCTAGCCATTATACCGGGGAACGCGCGGCGGTACCTGAGGGGCGGTTCGTCAACTCCCATATTTGGTGTCGCGAGCGGCGCCGTGTTGGGCGATAATTGCCGTGGTTCGCGGCCCGCATGCATTCCGAGTCGGCAGAGCCAGGGTGGCATGCGGAGAAGGAGCGCTCAGATGCTTCGTCGAAACGTGGCCGGCGGCTGGCCGGTCGTCCTCGCCGGGCTCGCGCTCGCGGCGGCAGGCCCCGCCGCCGCGCAGGAGCCGGACGCAACGGGCGGAGCGGACGCACCGTACGAGGTGCCCCGCACGCCGGACGGCCATCCGGATCTGGAGGGGTTCTGGTCGAACCAGACCTACACGCCGCTCGAGCGGCGGGAGGGGGTGACGGCCGAGTTCTACACCCCGGAGGAGGTGGCCGCGATCGAGGGCGGTCGCGCCGCGCGGGAGAGCGCCCAGACCGAGCCCGGCACCATTCCCGACGTCCACTACGACTTCACCCAGTTCGGGCTCGACCGCAGCCAGGCGGCGCGGGCGCAGAACCTCCGCACGTCGATGATCGTCGACCCCCCGGACGGGCGGTTGCCGCCGGTCAACGCCGCGGGACAGCGGACGGCGGCGGCGCGGGCCGAGGCTCAGGCCCGGCTCGGCGGGCGCTGGGACTCGGCCGAGGCCAACCAGCTCGACGACCGCTGCATCATGATGCGCGGGGTCGGCCCGCCGATGATGCCCAACGGGTACAACGCCAACTACCACATCGTGCAGGCGGCCGACCATTTGATGATCCTGTCGGAGATGATCCACGACGCGCGCATCATCCCCCTCGACAACGCGGCCGCGCCCCCGGCCGGCGTGCAGCAGTGGATCGGCCTGTCGCGGGGGCGCTGGGAGGGCGACACCCTAGTCGTGGAGACCACCAACTTCAACGGCAAGAACCCGTTCCAGGGGTCCGGGGAACGGATGAAGGTGACCGAGCGTCTCACCCGTGTGTCCGACGACGTCATCGAGTACCGCTTCACGGTGGACGATCCGGGCACCTGGGACCGTCCATGGACCGCCGTGAACCTCATGCAGAAGACCCGGGGGCCGCTGTTCGAGTTCGCCTGCCACGAGGGCAACTACGGGCTCTACAACACGCTGGTCGGCGCCCGACTGGAAGAGCGGCTCGCGGCCGAGGCAGCCGCCGAGGCGGCCGAGCAGGGCAGGGACAGGTGACATGGCGATGCGCACCCGTGCAGCGACGATGACGTTGGCGGCCGCCGCCCTGCTGGCGGCGGCGTCCGCGATGGGCCAGACCGCGGAGTACGAGGCGCCCCGGACGCCGGACGGCCGCCCCGATCTGAACGGGATCTGGCAGGCGATGAACGCCGCCCACTGGGATGTCGAGCCTCATTCGGCGGGACCGAGCGTGGTGCGCGAGCTGGGAGCGCTGTCGGCGGTGCCGGGCGGCCTCGGGGTCATCGTCGACGGCGGCGCGATCCCGTACACGCCGGCGGCGCTGGCCGAACGGGACGAGAACCGGGCGAACCGGCTCGAGCGCGATCCCGCCATCAAGTGCTACCTGCCCGGCACGCCGCGTGGCATGTACATGCCGTTCCCGTTCCAGATCATCCAGAGCCGGGGCCACGTCATGATGCTCTTCGAGTTCGCCGGCGCGGTGCGCACGGTGTACATGGAGGATCAGATGGACGCCCCCGCCGACAGTTGGATGGGGTGGTCGAACGGGCACTGGGAAGGCGACACGCTGGTCATCGAGACGACCGGGTTCTACGGCCAGACCTGGTTCGACCAGTCCGGGAACCACCACAGCGAGGCGATGCGGGTGGTGGAGCGCATCACCCCGCGGAGCCCCGACACGCTCTGGTACGAAGCCACCATGGAGGACCCGAACGTCTTCACGCGGCCGTGGACGATACGGATGCCCTTGTATCGACGCGTGGAAGAGAACGCGCGCATCCTCGAGTTCCGGTGCGTCGAGTTCGTGGAAGATCTGATCTACGGGCATCTCCGCAAGCAGCCCTAGGCGCGTCTGCGCCGTGGAACGGCGCGGACTCCTGTAGGATTGGTTGGGCGCCCGGCGGAGCCGAAGGCGACGGTGGGCGGGCCAGGACGCCGGTCGGTGACAGATCAGGGTTCAGGAGGGAACCATGCGCACGAAGCTCGCTTGTGTCGTCGTCGGCGCCGGGGTGCTGCTCGCGGCCGCGCCGGTGTCGACCCATCACGCCTTCTCCGCCGAGTTCGACATCGAGAGGCCGCTGACCCTGACCGGCACGCTCGTCCGGTGGGAGATGATCAACCCGCACTCCTGGTTCCACATGGACATCGAGAACGAGGAGGGCGAGCTGGTGCGGTGGATGATCGAGGGGGGGAGCCCCAACGAGCTCATCCGCAACGGGGTCACGAAGAACACCCTCGACATCGGCATCGAGCTGACCGTCGAGGGCTACTACGCCAAGGACGGTACGCCCAAGGGGGTGGGCAGGAACTTCCTGCTCGCCGGCGGCGAGCGGCTGTTCCTCGGGGGGTCGGCCCCGCCGGTCGCGCCTGCGGTCCGATAGCTGTCAGCCAATCCGTGAACAGGGAGAAATCCACCATGCGAGCAATCATCGTGGCGGCGGGCGTCGTCGCCCTGTCGCTGGCCGGCGCGGCCGGCGCGGCGGCCCAGGAAGCACCGACCTACAACGAGCACGTCGGCCCGATTCTGCTCGACAACTGCGCGAGCTGTCACCGGCCGAACCAGGTGGCGCCGATGTCGCTGCTGTCGTACCGGGACGCGCGGCCGTGGGCGCGCGCGATCAAGGCGAAGGTCGAGGCGCGCGAGATGCCGCCGTGGTTCGCCGACCCGCGCTTCGGCGAGTTCTCGAACGACATGAGCCTGAGCGACGACGACATCGCGACCATCGCCGCGTGGGCGGACGCCGGAGCCCCGGAGGGCGCCGGGCCGGCCCCCGAGGCCCCCCGCTTCTCGGCCGCGGGCTGGAGCCATCCGTCGGGGCTCGAGCCCGACTACGTCATCGAGTTCCCCATCGCGTGGCAGATCGACGCGGAGGGGGAGACGCCCAACTTCAACCTCTACACCCCGTTGCCGTTCGACGACGTGATGACGGTGTCGGCGACCCAGGTGCGGCCCGGCAACTACGCGGCCACGCACCACATCACCACCGGCCTCGTCAACATGCCCGCGGGCATGGTGCTCGGCCGGGGCCCGGCGTGGGCCGGCGGCCCCGAGGTCGACTACGTGCCGGTGCGGGACCCGGACGTCGACGCCGAGGAGGTGGCGAGGCTGACCGCGGACGGGCGGGCCCAGCGCCGCGAGCGGAGCCCCGAGGAGCGCGAGGAGGCGGCCGCCCAGCGGGCCGGCTTCGGCCCCTATATTCCCGGCGTCGGCGCCGACGTGGCCCGGCCCGGCCAGGTGCGGGAGATCCGCGGCGACCTGTTCGACTACATCATCTGGAACCTGCACTACCAGGCCACCGGCAAGCCGGAGACGTCTCGGCCCGCGATCGGGGCGTGGCTGGCCACCGAGGAGCGGTCGCAGCGGGTCCGCAGCCTCAGCCTCAACGAGACCACTTCCGAGAATGCCCAGTTGGTCGCGCCGCCGCCGCTGACGCCCGAGGAACGTCGTGCCAGGGCGGCGTCCCGGCAGGTGGGGCAGGGGCTGAACCCGCTGCTCGCGCCGATTCCCCCCAACGACGGGAACTGGACGGTGACGGGCATCGGGGGCTTCCAGAACGACGCCATCATCCAGTCGATGTTCGTCCACGCGCACGTGCGGGGCAAGGACTTCACCTGGGTGCTGACGTATCCCGACGGCCGGGAGGAAATACTGCTGCGGGTCCCCAACTACGACTTCGACTGGCAGTTCGAGTACGAGCTGGCCGAGCCGATCCGGGTGCCGGCGGGCAGCACCGTGAAGTCGGTCGCGCGCTACGACAACTCGCGCAACAACCGGCGCAACCCGGCTCCCCACAAGGAGGTCTACTGGTCGGAGCAGAGCTGGGACGACATGTACCTGACCAGCGTCAACTACACACTGGTCGAGGAGACGCCGGCCGACGACGACGAGTGAACCGTCCTCGATGAAGGCTGCCCATGGCGCAGGGCGTTTCCGCAGCAGTTGCCGACGGAAACCAGCGACAGGGCGGCAACGTCAGCTCCGGGACAGTCCACCAGGGTGTTCGACCTTGGAACGGCGCCGCCTCACCGAGGGGCGGCGCCGGCTCTCGGACGGTGCCGGCCGAGGCCGGAGCGCCCCTGCGTCTCGTCCCCGGCGACCCGTGGCAGCCCGCCGGGGCTCTCGTCACGGTCTTCCGGATTCCCGCCCATCCCCGCCCGGACGACAGGAGACATCATGCGGAACGCGTCCTTGACGGTGTGCCTGCTGCTGACCCTCGCGGCAGCGGGGGCGGCGCAAACGCCGGCCGAGCTGGAGGCGGAGCCCATCGTCAAGCTCCAGCCCGGCGAGACCGAGGTGGAAGGCCAGTGCCTGACCGAGCAGGAGCTGGACCTCATCGGCCGGCTGAACGCGCTGCGGCGGCCGACCCTCGGGGTCGAGGGTGATGCCGAGGGCGACGACCCCGCCCCGTTCGATCCGCACTACTTCGTCGGGACCTGGGAGGTCGAAGGCGTGCTGCCCGATTCGCCCCTCGCCGAGTCGAGCGAGTTCGTGGGGACCGAGACGGTGCGGCACGTGGAGGGGTGCACGTACGCCAGCACCATCGAGGCGTCCACCTTCGACGGCGACGTGACGGTCGAGTCCATCCTGGTGTACGACCGGCGCATCAGGTACCTGGTGCGGCTCGAGGAGGACAGCCGGGGCTGGGAGCTCCTCAAGGTCGGCCGGCTCGGCGGCGACCCCGGCGGCTACTTCTCGCACCACTGGGAGGCGGCGCCGATCGAGCGCGGGGGGAGCCGGGTCCGGCTCGCCGGCCGCACGTTCATGCTGTCGCCCTTCCACTACGACGTCCGCATGCGCATGTCCGTCGACGGGGAGGCGTTTGCCAATTACGGCACCCTGCGCTGGCGGCGCCTCGACGAGGAGCCGTAGGGCCGGGCGACCCTTCGCTCGGGGACGCCCCTACCCGCCATCGCTTCGTCGTCCCTTCAGTTCGTGCGCGAACAGCCAGCGGACGTCCACCGCGAACGAACCTGCAAGCAGAACCAGGGTGACCGCCGCGCTCGCGGCGGCGAGGCCGGCGGGGACGATGGGGGCGAGGCAGACGACGAGGGCGACGCCCTGGGCGACGCACCCCGCCTTTCGGCGCAACCGTTGGGGCAGGGGAGCCCGCAGCCACGGCAGCAGCCATCCGGCGGCCACGAACAGGTAGCGCGGCGCGCCGAGCAACAGAATCCAGGCGTCGAGCCGCCCGCTCCGCCACACCAGCGCGGCCAGCACCAGCATCAGGACCGAATCGAGCTCCATGTCGAATCGGGCGCCGAAGTCGGTGCCGGTGCCGGTGCGTCGCGCCACGAGCCCGTCGACGCCGTCGAGGCACAGGGCGGCGGTGGCCATGCCGATGATCCACCAGAGGCCGGCGTTCGGCAGGCCCTGCGCGTGCGGCACGAGCGCGGCGAGCGAAAGGACCAGCGCGGCGCGGCCGACCGTGACCCGGTTGGCCGGCCCCAGTCCGGGCCAGGGCTGCGGCGGCAGGAGGTTCTGGACCCCGGCCGCGAAGAGGCCGTAGGCGGCCACCGCGGTGGGCAGGTAGTCGCGGGGCAGCTCGAGCCGCCGGGCCGTGGCGCCGGCCACGAGCAGCAGCGGCGCCAGCCCGATGGCCAGCTCCGCGGCCACGCGGCCGCGTCCGTGGGCGGGCGGCCCGGCCGAGTCGCGGGGGGGCGTCGCGGGCATCGTCTGATAAGGTGTCGGCGCTGGACTCGCGATGGCCGAGCCGATCACCGCACGTCAGTTCTGGATCGAGGCGCCCGGCCGCGGCGCCATCGTGCACGCGCGACTGCCCCCGCGGCGGGGCGACGAGGTGTCGATCCGCGCTCTCTACTCGGGCATCAGCCGCGGTACCGAGGCGCTCGTGTTCCGCGGCGGGGTGCCGCCCTCACAGTATCAGGCGATGCGGGCGCCGTTCCAGGAGGGTGACCTTCCCGCCCCCGTCAAGTACGGCTACAGCAGCGTCGGGCACGTGGTCGAGGGCCCGGACGAGCTCGTCGGGCGGGTGGTCTTCTGCCTCTATCCCCACCAGGACCGCTACACGGTCCCGCGGAGCGCGGTGACGCGGTTGCCGGCCGGGGTGCCGCCGGGCCGCGCGGTGCTCGCCGCCAACCTGGAGACCGCGGTGAACGTGATGTGGGACGCCTGCCCGGTCGTCGGCGACCGCGTCGTCGTGGTGGGTGGGGGAGTGGTGGGGCTGCTCTGCGCCTGGCTCTGCCGGGGGGTGCCCGGCGTCGCGCTGACCCTGATCGATCCGAACCCGGCACGCGGGCCGGTCGCCGAGGCCCTGGATATCCCGTTCCGGACGAGCGCGCCCGACGGCGCCGACGCCGACCTCGTCATCCACGCGAGCGGCCATCCCGACGGACTGGCCGCGGCCCTCGCCCTGGCGGGAGTCGAGGGGACCATCGTCGAGGCGAGCTGGTACGGCGACCGGCCGGTGCCGCTGCCGCTGGGCGAGGCCTTTCACGCCCGCCGGCTGACGGTGCGGAGCAGCCAGGTCGGACGTCTCCCCCCGGCCCGCTCGCCGCGGTGGGACCACGCGCGCCGGCTCGCCCTGGCCGTATCGCTGCTCGCCGACGCGCGGCTCGACGTCCTGATCACGGGCGAGGACGGGTTCGAGGAGCTGCCGGCGGTCATGACCCGCGTGAGCGGTCCTCCCGGGGACACCCTCTGTCATCGCATCCGCTACTGACTCTCTCGGCAACAGGAACCATGTACAGCCTCAACGTTCGCGACCACTTCATGATCGCCCACAGCTTCGAGGGCGAGGTCTTCGGTCCGGCCCAACGCCTCCACGGGGCCACCTACGTCGTCGACGCCACCTTCCGCCGGGCGGAGCTCGACGACGACGGCCTGGTGGTGGACATCGGGCTCGCGAGCCGGCGCCTCGGCGCGTTCCTCGCCGACCTGAACTACCGCAACCTGGACGAGGAGCCGGCGTTCGCGGGCAGGAACACGTCGACCGAGTTCCTGGCCCGGCACATCTTCGACCAGCTCGCGCAGGACGCGCGGGAGGGGCGCCTGGGGGAGGGCGCGCGCGGCCTCGCCTCCATCTGCGTCACCCTGCGCGAATCGCATGTCGCCTGGGGCAGCTACGAGGGTCCCGTGTGAGCCCGGCCCGTCTGCACGTCGTCGTCCCGGGCCCCATCGACCAGCAGACCGGGGGCTACATCTACGACCGGCGAATGGTCGACGGGCTACGGGCTGGCGGCTGGCAGGTCCACGTGCACAGCCTGGCCGGCGCCTTCCCCGCGACCGACGACGCCGCCGGTGAACGGATGGCGGCGGCGTTGGCCGACCTCCCCGACGGCGCGCGGGTGGTCGTCGACGGCCTGGCCCTCGGGGGGCTGCCGGGGCCGGCCCGCGCCGAGCGCGACCGGTTGCGCATTCTCGCCCTGGTGCACCATCCGCTCGCCGACGAGACGGGGCTGGACGCGCCCCGGCGCGAACGGTTCGAGGCCCTCGAGCGGGAGGCGCTGGCCGCCTGCGCCGGGGTTCTGGTCACGAGCGAGTTCACCGCCCGGCGGCTCGAGGCCTACCGCGTGGCCCCGGACCGGGTCAGGGCGGTCCTGCCCGGCACCGACCCGGCGCCGCTCGCCGCGGGTCCGGAACCGGGAGACCCCCCGCTGCTGCTGTCGGTGGGATCGGTGACGCCGCGCAAGGGCCAGCGCCCGTTGGCGGCGGCGCTGGCCCGGCTCGCCGCGCTGCCCTGGCGCTGTGTTTGCGCCGGCAGCCTCGAACGGGATCCGGGATACGCGGCCGAGGTCGCCGCGTTCGTCCGCGAGGCCGGCCTCGCCGGGCGCCTCCGGTTCGCCGGAGAGTGCGGCGCGGACGAGCTCGGCCGCCTGTACCATCGGACCTCGCTGTTCGTGCTGCCGTCACACTACGAGGGCTACGGCATGGCCTTCGCGGAAGCGCTGGCGCGGGGGCTCCCCGTCGTCGGCACCACCGGGGGGGCGATTCCCCACACCGTGCCCGCCGATGCGGGGGTGCTGGTGGCCCCCGGCGACGAGGCGGCGCTGGCCGGGGCCCTGCGCGGCCTGCTCCGGGAGCCGGGCGGCGCGGAGCGTCGCCGGACCCTCGCGGCGGCGGCGCGCCGCCACGCGGCGGAGCTGCCGGACTGGCCGGAGGCCGCCCGCCGGTTCGCGGCGGCGATACTGGCGTTGACACCCGATGGAAACGCCTGACGGCGCCGGGACGGCGCGGCGCGAGCCGGTGGGCCCGCGGGCGCGGGGCGGGACGCCGCCGGCGCGGCCGCAGGGTGACGACGACGCCGATCGGCCGGCGTCGCGCGGGCTGGTGGAACGGTGAATGCGGGGCGGGACGCGGCCCGAGGGGCTGGCGTGGAGACGTTCGACGCGGACTGGCTGGCGTTGCGCGAGCCGGCGGACCGGCGGGCGCGGGACGGGACGCTGCCCGAGCGGCTGCGGGCGGCGTCGCGCCGCCGCGGCTGGAGCCGCGTGGTCGATCTCGGCAGCGGAACCGGCGCCAATCTGCGATACCTCGCCCCGCGGCTGCCGCCGGGGCAGAGGTGGACGCTGGTCGACCACGATCCGCGGCACGTGGACCGGCTGCGGCGTCTCGAGGCGCCGCCCGAGGTCGATGCGGTCGACGCGGTGGCCCGCGACCTCGCGGCCGAGGGGCTCGCGGTCGTCGGGGGGGCAAACCTGGTGACCGCCTCGGCCCTGCTCGATCTGGTGTCCGAGTCGTGGCTCGGCGCGCTGGTGCGCCAGTGCGCGGACGCCGCGTGCGGCGCCTACTTCGCGCTGACCTACGACGGCGAGGTGGGGTGGATGACGGAATCGGCGGCGGGATGGCGCGCCGACGCCGACCCGGACGACGGCCTGGTTCGGGGTGCCGTCAACCGGCACCAACGGGGTGACAAGGGGTTCGGCCCTGCCCTGGGCCCGGCGGCCGCGCCGCTCGCGGCGCGTCTCTTCCGAGAGGCCGGGTACCGCACGTGGCTCGCCGGGAGCGCCTGGCGGCTCGCGGCTCCCGATCGCCGGCTGACCGACCGGCTCGTCGAGGGGTGGGCGGCGGCGGCGGCCGAGGTGCGGCCGGAAGCGGCGGCTCGGATCGCCGCGTGGGCCGCGCGCCGCCGGGCCGCCCTGGCCCGGGGAGGGTTCCGGGTGACGGTCGGCCACCGCGATCTGCTCGCGCTGCCGGGTGACGCGGAATGAGCGCGCGCGAACTGCCGGCGGCGGAGCTGCCGCGGCGCGGACCGGGGCGCGTTCCCCTCCTCCTGCGGGCGGCGGTGAGCCTGGGGCTGCTGGCCGGTCTCGCGGTGTGGCTCGACGCCGGCGCGGTGGCGTCGCGGCTCGCGTCCATGCAGCCGTCCTGGATACTGGCCGCACTCGCCCTCTCCGTCGTGCAGGTGGCGGTGCTCGCGTGGCGGTGGAGCTTCACCGCCCGGCGGCTCGGCGTCGATCTTCCGTGGCCGGTCGCGTGGCGCGAGTACTACCTGTCGATATTTCTCAACCAGGTCCTTCCCGGGGGCGTCCTCGGCGACGTCGCGCGGGCCTGGCGCCAGGCGAGGTCGCAGGTCCGGGTGCAGGCGCCGCGGGGGCCGGCGGTGCGGGCGGTGGTGTTCGAGCGCCTCTCGGCCCAGGTCGTCATGACCACCGTGGCCGGCGTCTCGCTGCTCTTTCTCCCGGTGACGGTGGTCCCGGGGTCCCGGCCGGCCATGGTCGGAGCGGCGCTGCTGGCGGGGGGGCTCGTCGTCGCCACGATCGTGTGGATGCGCCGCCAGTCGTCCGAATGGTCGCTGTACGGGCCGGTCCTGGCCGAGGTCGGGGCGGCCCACCTGGCGCCGGGGGCGTTCGCGGCGCAGCTCGCGAGCGCCCTGGTGGTCGTGGCGACGTACCTGGCGACCTATCTCCTGGCCGCGAGGGCGGTGGGGGTGGAGACGCCGCTGCCGGTTCTGCTCCCCCTCGTCGCCCCGGTCCTGATGTCGATGCTGATTCCGGTGACGGTGGCGGGATGGGGCCTGCGCGAGGGGGCGGCCGCCGTGCTCTGGGGCGCGGTGGGGTTGACGGCGGCCGACGGCGTCGTCGTGTCCGTCGCCTACGGGCTCCTGGTGCTGGCGGGCAGCACGCCCGGCGCCCTGTTCCTGGCCTTCGGTCTCCGGCGCGGGCGCTCCCGGGCCGGCGCGCCGGCTGGACCGGCGGCGGAGGGGGGTCGAACCGCACGGTGACGCCGCCCTCGCGCGGTCCGACGCACGAGCGTCGAAGTGAGGGGACGCCGCTCGAGTCGAGCCGCACGGTGACGCGACTGCCCACGCTCCGACGTACGGACGTCGGATGGGCCGGCGCCGATCGAGCAGGGCAAGGCCTTGCCGGTGTCCGGACATCCCGATGACGCAAAGGGCGGCGGGGCGAGCCGGCGCCGAGCACCGCGGGCGCAGGGCGCGAATGACGCCACTGCGGCGGACGAGCCGGCGCCGATTCGAGTCGAAACCGGCTGGCGACGCCGCGCTCAACGGTTCGACGCGGGGGGGGACCCGTGAGTCAGCGCATGTCCAGGTCGAACAGTAGGTCGTCTCCGAGCGGGAACCGGCGGCACGGCGGGCGCAGGGCGCGGTCGAGCGACGGGACGGGCGGCAGGGTGAGGGCGTGGCGGCCCGATCCGATCAGCAGCGGCGCGACGGCGACGTGCAGGCGGGTCAGCACGCCGGCGCCGAGGAAGCGCGAGACGGTCGCTCCGCCGCCCTCGACGAGAATCCGCGACAGGCCCCGGGCGCGCAGGCCGGCGACGATGGCGGACGGGGCGACGCTGCCGTCGGCGGACGCCGGATCGGCGGGCAGCTCCAGGAGGTCGGGCTTCGACCAGCCGCCGGGTCGTCCGGGCGGGGCGCGGCGGACCACCACGGTGCGCGCCGCGCCGTCGCTGAACACCGCCCGGTCGCGGCCGAGGCGCCCGTTGGGATCGAGGACGACGCGGACGGGGTTGTCGCCCTCCACCTCCCGCACCGTGAGGCGGGGGTCGTCCGCGGCCACGGTGCCGGCGCCGACGATGACGGCGTCGACGAGGGCCCGCAGCCGGTGCAGGCGGCGGATGTCGGCGGGGCCCGTGATGTAATGCGAGTGTCCCTGCTCGGTCGCGATACGGCCGTCCAGGCTCTGGCCGATCTGGCCGATGACGAGCCGGGGGTCGAGCTGCAGCGGCAGGTACAGGTCCAGGAGATCCCGCGCCGCGTCGCTCGGCGGGACCGAGGTTCGCCAGGCCCCTCCCGGGTCGACATGCAGCCGCACGTCGCCGCTTGCATTATGATCGTCCGGAACGGCGTGGTTCGTCGCACTCCTGTCGCGAGGCACCGCACGCAGCAGTCTCCAGGCGGTGTCTTCGGTCATGAGTGTCGGCACCGGTCCGGTCCTCCATCTCACCCGAGGCTGGTCACTTCCTCAGGCGTGGGCGACAAGAAGTGGTTCGAAGCATGTACGACGCGGAACGCGGGTTGTTCGACCTTCGACAGGGACGGCCCCTCTACGTCAGCGGATCGTCCCATGGTGCCGGCGGGCCGGGCATCCTGCTGGCGACGGTGGACACGCTGGGCCAAGGGACCCTCGAGGCGCTGCGCCGGCTCGACGTCGCGCCGCGCCTCGTGGTGACCCACCACCGGGCCCAGGCGATGGGCCTTGGCAACGGCGGTCCCTCCCGGGACGTGAGCCTCGGGCTGAACGGGGCGACGCAGCCGCAGCAGATCCTCCATCTGTGCATGGCGGCCGGCCGCTTCGAGGCGCCGGACCTCGATCCCCGGCCGGCCACCACGCTGGAGTCGAGCGGGGTGATGCTGGCCCGGCTGGCGGGGCTGCTGCCCGCGATCGTCGGCGTGTCGGTGAGCGGCCGGGGAGCCGGCGGGCTCGATGCGGGGTTGGCCAGCGGCGAGATCCTCTCCGTGACGACGGCGCAGGTCGAGGCCCTCGCCGCCGACGAGCGCGTCGAGGTCACCCACGTGAGCGACGGTCCCGTGCCCCTGGAGCACGCCGAGGACGCCCGGTTCATGGTGTTCCGCGAGGGGAACAGCTTCCGCGAGCACGTCGCGGTGCTGATTGGCGACCCCGCGACGTGGCCCGACCCCTTGCCGGTCCGGCTGCATTCCGCCTGCCTCACCGGCGACCTCTTCGGCAGCCTCCGTTGCGACTGCGGCGAGCAGTTGCGCGGGAGCCTGCGCGTCTTCACCGCCAGCGGGGGCGGGGTGCTGCTCTACCTCGCCCAGGAGGGCCGCGGCATCGGGCTCGGCAACAAGATGCGGGCCTACTCCCTGCAGCATACGGGCCTCGACACCGTGGAGGCCGACGAGGTGCTGGGGTTCGGCGACGACGAGCGGAGCTACGGCGTGGCGGTGGAGATGCTCCGGCACATAGGGGTCGAGCGGGTCGTGCTGCTGACCAACAACCCGCAGAAGGTCGCGGCGCTGCGCGACGAGGGCATCGACGTGGTCGAGCGCAAGCCGCTGTTCGGCACCCTGAACCGCCACAATCTCCCCTACGTCAAGGCCAAGGTCGACCGGGCCGGCCACTGGCTCACCGACATGCTCGCGGGCGCGCAGGGGCCGGAGTAGCAGGGGCGGGGCCCGGCTCTCGGGCGCCCCGGCCGGGGCGCGTGGTCGCCGGCCGGCAGGAGCCGGGCGTCGACCCGGTCCCGTACGGGTCCGGTCCGCGGCGCGGGGCCGGGAACGTCGCTCCGCCGGTTCCCATCCGCCCCCCTCTGCCGCCGCGAGCCCGCGGTCCTCCCGGCGCTCGGGTGGGTTCCGTGGCGCGGCTACCCGGCCGCACCGAACATGTCCTGCATCACCAGGTAGCCGGCCATCCGCATGCCCAGGCCGGCGTAGGCGGTCTGGGCGACCGCGTTCTCGCGTTCCACGTAGAGCCTCAGCCCCACCACGCCCGGGTCCGAAGCGGACAGCGCCTTCAGGTGCTCGTACAGCGCGCGGCAGATTCCCCGTCGCCGGTGGTCGGGGTGCACGTACACGCTCTGGATCCACCAGATGTCGCCGTTGCGCCAGTCGCTCCACTCGTGCGTGTGCATCATCTGGCCGACGACGACGCCGTCGGCGCTCGCGACGTGGTAGGCGCCGCGGGCGGGGTCCGACA
This sequence comes from Vicinamibacterales bacterium, assembly GCA_965207615.1. Taxonomy (GTDB): domain Bacteria; phylum Acidobacteriota; class Vicinamibacteria; order Vicinamibacterales; family UBA8438; genus JAJEEA01. The sequence goes on along the minus strand of CBDBMZ010000003.1, from coordinate 1,489,202 downwards.
GCAGCCTCCGCACCCCGTGGCGCAGGATCCCGCGATCGAGGAGCATGCCCTCGCTCTCCTCGGCGAGCCGGGCGTTGAAATCGACAATCGTGTTCAGGTCGTCCACGGTCGCCGTCCGGATGGTGAACTCGCTCATGGGTGCTCCCCGGGGGGACAGCGGGCCGGCGGCCCGGAGCCTGCTTGGTCGACCCGCCGCGCTCTCGCGGGCCGCGGTGTTCCGCGAACTCGTCGGGCTCGGCAGGCTGTTCGCGATGCGCGCCTTCCAGCACGTGGGCGCGAACATCAAGCAAGTCGATCGAGCGGGAACCGTCGCGCATCCTCCACCACCTCGGCGAGCAGCTGTCCGTAATGCGCGACCAGTCGCGCGCCGAGCTCGGGCGTTCCCAGCGTCGCGTCCCCGGTGACCCCCTCCCGGTTGAGGTCGCCGGCGAGCCATGCGAACGACGCGACGCCCTCGGCCGAGACCCGCTGCAGCGTACCGCTCAGCTCCTCGTCCAGGGACGGGAAGCGCCGCACGGCGTCGAGGCGGACGAGGTCGGGCCGGAGATGCCGCATCATCGCGGTCTCGACGGCGCCGCCGTGCAGGCCGTAGCGCCATTCCTCGTCCGGGAGGGCCGCTCCGTCGGGACGCGGACCGCCGAACCAGCTCGTCTTGACCACCAGCAGGCCGTGCTCTTCCCGCAGCCGCTGCGCCGCGATGCCGATCGCCGGCGGGTTGCCGCCGTGGCTGTTGGAGACGACGAGGCGGCGCGCGCCGGCTTGCCGGATCGCCGCGCCGGTCTGGACCATCGACTCCGTCAGCAACTCGGGAGTCAGGCTGAGGGTGCCGGCAAAGCGGCGGTGCTCGCCGCTCGTGCCGACCGCCTGCGGCGGCAGCGCCAGGACCGGGAGCTCCGGAGGCAGCCGGCGGAACGCCTCGGCCAGCAGCCCGAGGCCGATCACGAGGTCGGTCGAGAGCGGCAGATGGGGCCCGTGCTGCTCGATCGCGGCCACCGGCAGCACGATCACGGGGTCGCGCGAGGCGAGGGCCGCCGCCTCGACGGTGGTCAGCGTGTGCCAGTAGCGGATGGGGTCGTCCGACATCGAGCTGGCCTACCGTGGACCCTGGGCCGTTCCGGGAACGCACTGGCTGACCGCCGGTGGCGCCGGGGGCTCTTCCGCGGGTGGAGCCGTCATCGCCGCCTCGCGCGCGACCGCGGCCGGACCCTCCGGATGGGCGGTCCGTCGGAACAGCGCGAGATCGTATCCGATCCAGCCTCTGGCGAGGCAGGTCTGCAGGGCGGTTCCTCCCACGAGATGCCCGAACCGGGTGCGGTCGAGGGGCAGCCAGCGGAAGACGCCGATGAACAGGGCGGCCACGCGGTCCCGGGGACGGCCGAGCCGCAGGTGCGGCGTGAGGTCGTCGGTGGAGAGGTGCTCGAACCCCGCCCGCCCCGCGAGTTCGCGCAGCTCGTGCGGATGGAGCAGCGTGTTGAGATGCCACCCCCGCCGGAACCGGGCGACCGTCCGCCGGGCCGCGGGGCCGCCGGCCGGCCGCAGGAAGTCGTCGCAGATCGCCAGCAGCCCTCCCGGCCGGATCATCCGGGCGCACGAGGCGAAGAAGCGGGCCGGGTCCGGTCCGTGTACCAGCGACTCGATTGCGTAGGCGAGGTCGGCGGGGGGAAGTTCCGCCGGCGGCGCGCAGTAGTCGGCCTCCAGGCACCGGACCCGATCGGCCAGCCCCGCCTCGCGGATGCGCCGTTCCGCGTGGCGCACTTGAACGGGGCTCAGGGTCAGCCCCGTGCCGAGGATGGGCAGACGCGCCGCGAGGTGGCAGAGGCTGCCGCCTACCCCGCAACCGAGGTCGACGACATGCACCGGCCGTTCCCTACCCGGCAGCTCCCGCAGGTGCGCGAGGAGCCGGTTCTCGACGTAGTGGAACGCTGCGTCCGCCTCGTCTACGCCCGGGCCCCACACCGCGCGATGCAGCGCGCCGGCCGCGCCGCCCTCGCCGTGAGCCACGAAGCTGCCGGTGTTCCGGTCGTAGTACCGCCGCACGTCCGCCACATCGAACTCGGGCGAGCCCGCTTTCCGTTCTGCGGTCAACACGCTTCCATCCTAACGGCAAGGGCTGGCGCCACCGCCGCCGGGCGCGGCCCCGCCAGCGAAGTCCCCCGCTTTCTCGTGACCGCGAGCATGGCTACGTCGTCTCGAGCCGCGCGTAGACGTCTCCCGACCGGCGCCGGGCGGGGCCGGTGCGGAGGGCGGCCAGGAGGGTGTCGCCGTCCACCCAGTCGCCGGCGGCGAGCTCGTAGGATTCGCCCACGGACCAGTTGTAGCGGTAGGGCCCCAGGGCCCGCAGCCGGTCGACGCACGTGCGCGTGTAGTCGAGCGTGCCGGGCAGGTACTCGAACGACAGCGCGGCGACGGGGCGGGTGAGCCCGGCCAGCACCGCCGGTTCCGCGCCCTCCACGTCGATCTTCACGAACGCGGGCACGCCGAAGCGCGCGATGAGCGCGTCGAGGGTGACCACCTCGACGTCGATGTCGCGGTTCCAGCACACGCCGGTGAACACCGGATCCCGCTCGCGGGCGGCGCGCCACGCCGTGGCCAGGGTGGTCATGGTCGGCGTGCGGTCGCTGATGGAGAGCGTGGCGACGCCCACACGGTCGCCCACGGCGGCTTCGACGACGGAGACCCGCGGATGGCGGCCGAACAGGAGCCGGAGCAGTCCGGTGAAGTCGGGTTGCGGCTCGAGCGCTACGACCCGGCAACCGAGGGCGGCGAGTGCGCGGGTCCGGTTGCCGGCGTGGGCGCCGACGTCGAAGACGAGGTCGCCGGGACCCGCGAAGTTCGCATAGAGCCGGCGCAGCCGTCGCTGGCGCAGGGGAATCGCATGGTAGACGGCGAGGGACCGGATCAGGCCGTAGATGCGGCTCGGGTGCGTCGGCCTCATGGCATTGCATTCTGCGGCGGCGCGGACCCCGGTTACAATGGCGACAAATGCCTAGTGCAAGCGCCAACGGACTCCGGCTGCTCTCGATGGTCCTGGGGATCTTCCTGATCTCGATGGGATACGGCAAGCTCGACTGGGCGAGCGACAGCAGCCTCCTCGAGAACGAGCTGCGGAACTGGTGGGGGCCGGCGCCGGCGATCAGCAAGCTCTACATCGACTGGTTCGCGATGCCCCTGCGCGGGATTCTGGCGCGGCTCGTGCTGCTGGGCGAGCTGACCACCGGCCTCGCGCTGGTGGCCGGGTACCGCCCGCGGCTCGCGGCGATCGCGGCGCTGTTCATGATCCTCAACTTCCATTTCGCCATGGGCCTCCTGTTCTCTTCCGCGTACCTGACCAACGGCTATGCGCTGCCCGTGGTGGGCGGGCTGGCGGCGCTCGCCGTCGGCGCCCGGCGGCTCCCGTACTCCTTGGAGAGCTAGGAAGCCCCTGGTGGAACCGCGCGGGGCTCTCGCCGGGGCTCCCGGCCCGCGACACCGATGACGACCGACGCGCCGGGGTGGGGCGGAGCGGGGCCGGCCGTCCGGCGCGCCCTGGCGGCGTGCGCGGCTCTCCTGCTCGTGAACGTCTCGCTCACTTTCGCCAACGTCTGGCCGACCCTCGGGATTCGGCTCAACCGCGAGCTTTCCGTGGAGGCGGCGGCCGGCGTCCTCCTGCTCGCGGGGCTGCACGCCTGGGGGCGTCGCCCGCCGCGCGCGGCCGTCAGGTGGCTGGCCGTCGCCTGGCTGCTGCTGGCCGGAGGGCGGTACGTCGAGGTCACCGTCGCCGCCCTCTACGGCCGCGAGGTGAATCTCTACTGGGACATGCAGCACGTGCCCAAGGTCGGCGCGATGTTCGCCTTCGTGGCCGATCCCTGGCTCAAGGCGGGGTTCCTGGCGGGGGTGGTCCTCGTGCCCCTGGGGCTCTACCTCGTGGCGCGCTGGGCCTGGGGGAGCATCGCGGCCGCCGCCGGCTCGCCGGCGGCGCGTCGCGTGCTGGGCGGCGCGGCCGGCGCGGTGCTGCTGCTGGGGCTGGCGCAGTGGGGCGGCGTCGAGGCGCCGGGGGGCATCCGGGTGGCCGAGCCGGTGTCTCCCGCGTTCGCCCGGGAGCTGGGCGAGCTGGCCTACGAGGCGAGCGGGGCAGGCCTGCGCGACCTCGGTCCTCCACCGGCAATGCGTTCCGATCTCTCCCGCGTCGCCGGCGCCGACGTGTTCGTCATCTTCCTGGAATCGTACGGGGCGGTGAGCTGGGACCGCGACAGCTTCGTCGAGGCCCTGGCCCCGTCGCGGCGCCGGTTCGAGGCGGCGGTGGCCGGGACCGGCCGCCGCATGGCGTCCGCCCTCGTCGAGTCGACCACCTTCGGCGGCGAGTCGTGGCTCGCGCACATCAGCCTGCTCTCGGGGACCGAGGTGCGCGACCCCGCCGCCAACGTGCGCCTCATGGCCCAGGAGCGGGACACCCTGGTGAAGCTGTTCGGGCGCCGCGGCTACCGCACCGTCGCGATCATGCCGGGGCTCCTGATCGGCTGGCCCGAGGGCGCCTTCTACGGATTCGAGGACATCTACGACCACGCGCGGCTCGACTACCGGGGGCCCCCGTTCGGGTGGTGGAACGTCAACGACCAGTACTCCCTCGCGCGGGTCGACGCGGCCGAGATCGTCCCGGGGGACCGCCGGCCCGCCTTCGTGTTCTTCGCCACCATCACCACTCATGCGCCGTTCGTGCCCGCCCCGCCCTACCAGGCCGACTGGGCGCGGGTGCTGACCGACAGCCCCTACGACGCGGACGACCTCGACCGCGCCTGGTCCGCCTGGGCCGACTGGACGAACCTCGGCCCGAGCTACGTCGAGGCGCTGCGGTACGCGTTCGCCAACGTCGGCGGCTATCTCCGGCTTCGGGCGGACCGCGACCTCGTGCTGGTGCTGGTGGGCGACCATCAGCCGCCGGCCCTGGTGAGCGGCGCCGGCGCCTCCTGGGAGGTGCCCGTGCACGTGGTCGCGAGCCGCGACGCCCTGATCGACCGGCTCGTCGACAGCCACGGGTTCGCGCCGGGGCTGGCCCCACGGCGCCCCGCCGTCGCGCGCATGGACGGGCTGCTGCCGATCCTGCTCGATGCCTTCGGCGACGACGCCGCGGCGGGCGCGGCGCCGGCGCGGGTGGGGCCGCGATGACCCGCCGCCACGGAAGCCCGGACCCGTGTCGGGCACCGGGTCGTTCGTTCCCCGCGCCCCAGTCGCCATGACCCGCCGCCGCGGAAGCCCGGACCCCGCGGCAATCATGGTCGCGGCGACTGCCGGGCGTCGGGATGGCGATGCCCCCGGGCGGCCGAGGGGCGACGTCCGCCGCGCGGGCTTGCGAACATCCCGGCGTGTTGCGAATATCTCGGCGTGTACGGCGTAATGGCACATTGGGCGCTTCGACAGGCGTCCGGGGAGCATGAACGATGGGGCGGGCCTGGGAGCTGTTCTGGGACTGGTCGGACCTGATGGCGCTGGGCGGCGACGCCGTCACCTACTCGCTGATGGCGCTGGTGGGCACCTTCCTGTTCCTGCTCCGCCTCGCCCTCGCGATGTTCGGCGACGTGCTGGGCGATTTCGAGGTCGAGGTCGACAGCGGCACCGACGCCTCCTTCACCCTGTTCTCGCTGTTGTCGGTGATGGCGTTCATCATGGGCACGGGGTGGATGGGGCTGGCGTGCCGCTTCGACTGGGGGCTCGGCCGGCCGGTGTCGGTGGTCATCGCGGTCGGGTTCGGGGTCCTCATGATGTTCCTGGCCGCCGGCCTGATGTACGTGACCCGGAGCCTCAACCGCACCGTGACCTACGACCTGCAGACGGCGGTCGGGAAGACCGCGCAGGTCTACATGGCGGTTCCCGCCAGGGACGCCGGGCACGGACAGGTGCAGGTGACGGTGTCGGGGCGGCTGATGACGCTCGACGCGGTCAGCGACGGCCCCGCGCTGGAGGCCTTCACCGACGCGCTCGTGGTCGACGTGCGCGACGACCAGACCCTGGTCGTCGCCCCTCATCGATGAGCCGGCGCTGACGGCCGGCGGCCGGCGAGGCGGGGCCGGTGCTCGCGCCGCTTGCAGGCCCGGGGGACGGTGCAGGTCCGACGGGACACGGGCGGTCGGCGGGGCGGCGGCCCTTCGGCTCCATACGGGAATCAATGGCAGGTGACGCGGGAGGCAGGTAACGGATGACCGAGATGATCAACTTCGGCACCCTCGGGGTGGTCGCCACCATCGTCCTGTTGATGCTGTTCGTGCTGACGATGCTGACCCGTCAGTACCGGCGGTGCCCCTCGAACCGGGTGCTCGTCGTCTACGGCAAGGTCGCGGGCGAGCGCGCCGCCCGTTGCCTGCACGGCGGCGGCACCTTCATCGTGCCCCTGCTCCAGAGCTACGCCTACCTCAACCTGGAGCCGATGACGATCGAGATCGACCTGACGAGCGCGCTGTCGAAGAAGAACATCCGCGTCAACGTGCCGTCCACGTTCACCATCGGCATCTCCACCCGGCCCGACATCATGAACAACGCGGCCGAGCGGCTGCTCGGCCTGAACGAGAAGGCGGTCGCGGCCCAGGCCAGCGACATCATCCTCGGCCAGATGCGCCTCGTCATCGCGACCCTGTCCATCGAGGAGATCAACCAGGACCGCGAGAAGTTCCTCGACCTCGTCAACAAGAACGTGAGCACCGAGGTCAACAAGATCGGGCTCGAGCTGATCAACGTCAACGTGCGGGACATCACCGACGAGTCGGGCTACATCCTCGCGCTGGGCAAGAAGGCGGCGGCGGAGGCCATCAACCAGGCCAAGATCGAGGTCGCCGACGCCGACCGCTCCGGCTCGATCGGCGAGGCGAGCGCCAACCGCGAGATGGCGGTCGAGGTGGCCCGCCAGCAGGCCGACTCCGCGGCGGGGCAGAAGCAGGCCGAGCGCGACCAGCGCATCAAGGTCGCGAAGTTCGAGGCGGAGGGCGTCACCGGCGAGGCGAACGCCACTCGCGAGCAGGAGATTGCCGTCGCGGAGCAGGACGCGCTGTCGACGCAGGGCAAGAAGCAGGCGGAGACGGACCAGCGCGTGAAGGTCGCCTCGCTCGAGGCGTCGGCGGTGCAGGGCGAGAACGACTCGAAGGCGAACATCGCCGACTACGAGGCGGATCTCGACCAGCGCCGGGCCGAGGCGAAGCGGCGCGGCGAGGTCGCCCTCGCCGAGGCGTCCCGCGATGTGCTGCGGGCCGAGAAGGAGCAGGAGCTCGCCCGGCTCGAGAAGACCCAGATCGCGCAGCAGCAGATCGATCGCCAGAAGATCGAGATCGACGCCGAGGCCGAGGCGGAGAGAATTCGCCGCGTCGCCCAGGGCGAGGCGGACGCCGTGCTCGCCAAGTACCTCGCCGAGGCGGAGGGCGTCCGGAAGGTGCTCGACGCCAAGGCCGCCGGCTACGAGAACCTGCTGCGGGTCTGCGCCGAGCGGCCGGACCTGGCCCCGTCGCTGCTCATCGTCGAGAAGCTGCCGGAGCTGGTTGCCGAGCAGGTGAAGGCGATCCAGAATCTCAAGATCGACAAGGTCACGGTATGGGACTCGGGCGCCAACGGTCAGGACGGCAACGGGGCGACAGCGGGCTTCCTGCGGGGGCTCATCGGGGCGCTGCCGCCCCTCCACGAGCTGGCCGAGCAGGCCGGCATCGATCTGCCGTCGGCCCTCGGCCGGGTCCAGAACCCGCAGGCGCGCGATCGGCGCGAACCGTCGTGAGCGCCGGCCGCGGCGGCGCCGGCCCGGCCGGCGGGCGCAGGAGTGGGAGGGCGCCAGCCACGGCGTGGGCGATCCGCACGGCCCGCGTCGCCCTGCTCGCCGCCGCCGCAGTCTGGGGTTGGCTCGCGCCGCCGGCCGCCGCCCAGCCCGTCACTCTCGACGTGATGACGTTCAACATCCGGACGTCGAACGTCGACGACGGCGCGAATGCCTGGCCGCACCGCCGTGACCTCGTGGTCGAGACGATCGCCCGGGCCGCGCCGCACATCCTCGGTCTGCAGGAGGCTATCGACGAGCAGATCGAGTACCTGGACCGCATGCTGCCAAGCTACCGGTGGCTGGGTGTCGACCGCGGCCTCAACGGCGGCGTCGGGCTCAGCGAGTACACGCCCATCTTCTACCGCCACCGCGAGCTGAGCCCCATCGCCTCGGGCAACTTCTGGCTCACCGACACCCCCGACGTCCCGCCGCTCCCTCGTCCGGATCCCTCGCGGAGGCGGTTCCGGCGGCCGCGGGGCCGCATCGTGACCTGGGCCCGCTTCTACCACCTGCCGACCGGCCGCGAGGTCTACGCGTTCAACACCCACCTCACCCTGCGCCGGGGGCCGCGCCAGTACCAGTCCGCCCGCCTGATCGCCGACCGCGTCGCCGCCCTGCCGGCCGGCAGCGCCGTCGTCGTCACCGGCGACTTCAACGCGAGCGCCGGCGATACCGAAACCTGGCGCATCGCCACCGGACAGGGCTTGCGGGATGCGTGGTTGGCCGCGGACGAACGACGGGGCCCGCCGTTCACCAGCAACGGCTTCGGTCCGCCGCCGCCTCAGGACCAGGTGTGGCGAATCGACTGGATCCTGGTCGGCGGCCCTCTCGTCGTGCGCACCGCGCAGACCGTGGTGCACGACGACAACGGACGATATCCGTCGGACCACTATCCGGTCTCCGCCCGTCTCGATTGGCCCCGAGAACCCGCGCCGTAGAGCGGCGCGAATTCCTGAAGGGTCCCCCCGGGGAGCGCCGCTTCGACATGTGGTCGCAATCGGTTCGGTGACCGGTGCGGGCCGGGACGAAGGAAGTGGAGCAGCCAACGCCCGGTGGTCCGCAAACGCCGCCCCAGCGCCTGCGGGGCTTGCCCACTCGCGTACAATTGGGTATGTCACTCGCCGCGCAAATCATCGACCAGCAGGTGTCCGGTATCGTCGAGAGACACTCGGCAGCCTTCTCCGACGAGTTGCGGCCGAGCGCCGACGAACACCGGATGCGCTCGATCGCCTTCCTGTTCCTCGTCGCCAAGACCGCATTCGACCTGACCGACGAGCAGACGTTGGACGGAATCGTCGACGGCGGCGACGATTTCGGGATCGATGCGCTGTATTTCGAACCCCCTGAAGACGGGGAGGTTCACGTCACCCTGGTGCAGGGCAAGTACAAGAGGGATCTGGGTGGAGACGCGGCGTTCCCCGAGAACGGAATCTCCGGAATGGTCACGGCGCTCGGCGCGCTGTTCGATCCGGCACGCCCAGTACAGTTGAACAGGCGACTGAACGAGAGGGTCGAAGATATCCGTTCGTTCGTCAAGGACGGAGCGATTCCGCGCGTGACCGCGGTCGCCGCCAACAACGGTAAGTGCTGGACGACGCAGGCGCAGCAGCGGATGGACAATGCGGCTCGGGATTTCGGAGATCAGGTGGGGTGGCGCCACATCGGGGCGGAGGAGCTTCTCGGTCTCTTGCAGGCGCGGAAACCGATCAACGCCGACCTGAGGCTCACCGGCGCCGCCCGGGTCGAGACCTTCGACTTCCGGCGGGCCCTGACAGGACGCATGTCGGTCGCCGAGCTCGCACGGCTGACCGACGAGTACGGCAATCGGCTGTTCGACAGGAACATCCGGCGTTACCTGGGGTTGGCCGGCAACCGTGTGAACGAGGCGGTCGCAGACACCCTGCGGTCGCCCGGTCAGCGGCCCAACTTCTACTTCTACAACAACGGGATCACCATCACGTGCTCACAATTCCGACACAACGCTCTCCAGGAAGAGAACTGGAGGGTCCAGGTGAACGATCTGCAGATCGTCAACGGCGGACAGACGGCGCGCACCGTCCAGCAGATGGCGCAGGAAATCGGTCCGGAGATTGGCGACGCGGAGGTGCTCGTCCGGATATACGAGCTCGAGCAGAACGACGCCGAGCTCGTGGAGGCGATTACTTTCGCTACAAACAGCCAGAATCCCGTGGATCTGCGGGATCTGAAGGCAAACGACGCTCGCCAGGGGGCCCTTGGGCGGTCGATTGCCGAATTGGGATACACCTACCGGGCCAAGCGGGAAGACCGGGCGGTGTCACCCGACGAGTTTACGAGCGCTGTCATTGCCGAGGCCGTCCTCGCCATCTGGCGGCACCGGCCGCACCAGGCTCGGTTCAGGAGTCGAGAGCATTTCGGCGCACTGTACAAGATTATCTTCACCGACGAACTCAACGGCGCGCAGGCGGTAATCGCCGCCCTGTTGCACCGGCACGCGGAGAACCGACGCAAGCGCCCTCCAGAGGATGCGCCTGATTTTCTGGCGTACGGCTCCCGTTTCATCGCCATGCTGATGGGTCGGTATCTCCTGAAGGAGATGGGTATTGGGCTTGGGCAGCTCGACCACCGCAATTTCGAAGCCGCGCGGGAATCGGTGGAGCGAGAGTCCGACGACTACCTGAATCGGGCGGCCGAACGAATAGGGGAGGCGCTCGGTCCTTTGTTCAGCGGACGAGAGCGGACGCTGCAAAGACTGTCAGCGACTTTCCGCCGGGCAGACTTGGTCGACACGCTCCTGGAGTCGGTCGAGGCGTAGAACCTGGTCGGGACCGGCGACTACGGGTGGCGTAGCGGCACGTCGGGGATCGCGGCCCAGGGCCTGCTCGAGGGGCTGCGGGTCGCGACCCCCGACGAGGAGATTGGCGATCGTCTCGGCCAGCTGTCCGGCCGCGAGATGCCGCCTTGGGCGCCGACACGATCTGGTAGGGCAGGCGGCCTCGGTCGAGTGACGCCCGCGGGTGGGCGGCTGGGCGCTACAGATAGCGTGGAGGCAGGTCGAGGATCACCCGCCGCCGTCTCAACTCCACGTAGCGCGGCCCCAGTTCTCGCGGCTCGATCGTGCCGCGCAAGTCCGCGTCCACGGTCACCCGTTCCGGAAGATAGCGCCGGCAGTGGCCGAACTCCTCTTCGTACTCGGGCGTGGGGAACCGCAGGGTCAGCACCGAACCGCCGCCGCCGACCTCGACCGCGTACAAGGGGTTGACCCTCAGCACACCGGCGACCCCGACCGGCTCCGGCGCCGCCACCCGCCGGCGCACGTCGTCCCGGCGGCTCGCGACGAGGGTCAGGGAGGCCTCGCCGCGGAGCTGGGCGGGCGACCGGTCGTCGGCGAGATCGACGCACGCCTCGTCGAGAACCCCGTCGAGCAGCCGGGCGTCGCTGAACAGGGCCGGTTCGAACGGTGCGAACAGATCGCGGTACGCGGCGGGGCTGAGCGGATCGCCGGCCGCGTAGTTCTCGCCCTCCGAGCTGTGCAGGTGGGGCAGCGCGACGACGCCGTCCGGATGCGCCACCCGCATCATCTCGTCCGCGCACAGGCGCTTGTGCCAGATGTAGGGGAACGCGTCCATGAGGACCACCAGCGCGAAGCGGCCGGTGGTGAACGGCAGCGGCGCTTCCGCGCTGCAGCACACCGCGTCGGCCCCGGCCACGGTGACGCGGGTCGCGAGCCACAGCTTCCGGAAGTACAGGTCGGCAATGACCGTGCCCGCGCGCGCCGGCGTGGCCCGTCCGCCGCCGGCCGCGAGGACGTGGGCGAGGTGGCCGGTGCCTCCGCACAGATCGAGCCAGGGGTCGCCGGTCGTCGCGGCGGCGGGGCCCAGCACGCGCACCAGGGCTTCGGCCGCGACGAACGTCGGGTCCGAGAAGCGGTGCAGGAAGTACGTGCCCTCCGCGTCGGGCGCGAGCACCGCGAGGGCCTCGCGGTAGGTCAGCGTTCCCGCCTCCTCGGCGCAGGCGAGCCGTGCCGCCTGCGCGCGGGTGACGCCGAGGGCGCCCGCCAGCGCCTCGTCGCCGTCGCCGCGTTCGAGGGCGTGCATCGCGGCGCGGGTCGCATCGTCCGCGAGCAGGATGGGGATGCCGGCGACGACCGGGAAGGCGCAGCATTCGCAGCCGAGCACGCCGGCCTCGATCCGGGCGTCGGTGCGCTCAAGGGCCGCGTTGTCGATCACCTGCAGCCGGGTGCCGCAGAAGGGGCAACGAATCCAGTCGAGGAGCGTGGCTCGCATGACTCGCAGGCCGCTGACCGGTCAGCTCGAGGGTTCCGCGCGCAAGGAGCATTCCCGCCGGGAAACGCGCGGGCCGGGCGTCGTTGCAGTCGACGGTTCCCTCATGCTCCCTGCTCTCGGCGGTTCGTGCCGATAGCGCCCTCCGCAGCCAGCCGGTCGACGATCGTGTTGCCCTGGGTCCCGACCTCCGATCGCCGGTAGTGTTCCCTTCCCAGCAGCCGCGCTGCGTCGTCTTCATCGACCAACTGCAGGGCGCAGCCCTCGAACTGGCTGCGATGGCAGCGCAAGGCCCGCAGCTTCTGCGGGGCGTGGTCGCGCGCGTCCACGATCAGGGTCGGGGGAGGCGCCCCGGCGCCGAAGGCGTCGGCGTCGCCGACGCCGAGGATGGCCCGCGGGAACGGTCGCGCGAGCCCGCGCGCGGCGGCGACCCGGGCGGCGTGGTCGACGACCGCCCGCATCGAGCCGGGCGGCAGGGTGACGTGGAACAGCGCCGGCGCCCCGGCGCCGAGGGCCGCCACCACCGCGGTGGTCCTTTCGTGCACGGCGATGTGGTCGGGATGCCAGTAGAGCCCGTCGGCGTCGAACGTGACCACGACGTCCGGGGCGGTACGGCGAATCTCGTCCAGGATGTCGGCGCCGAGCCGGTCCGGGAGGATCCACGGCAGCATCCCGTCCTCGTGGTCGAGGAGGCGGACACGGGCGATGCCGAGCAGCTCGGCCGCGGCCTGCAGCTCGCCGGCGCGCACCTTCCGGAGGGAGAGGGTTTGCGGGGCCGGCGCGCCGCGGCCCGCGTGCCCGTGCTCGCCGTGCGTCAGGCAGAGCAGCGACACCCGCACCCCGGCGGCCGCGCACCACGCCAGCAGCCCCCCGCTCGCGAGGGACTCGTCGTCGGGGTGGGCGAAGACGGCGAGCACCGATGGCCGCACGCCGGCCGCGGAAGCGGGCGGCGCGCCGTCGCCGGGCGGGGTTGGGGGTCTCGTCACGGCCGTGCGCCTCCGCGTTCGGTTGCGTCGAGCGTGCGGGGGCGCCGCGGCCCCGTCGGCGCCGATTGCACGGCGAATGCGGTCGTCATGGCTGCTCCTGCCCCTCGGCGCGCGGGCGCGCCGGGGCTCTGCCGGTTGCTCCCCGGTCGTCGAGCACGCGACCGGCCGTCGCTCGGGGCCGCCGTGTATGTGTCGCCACGATCCGGCGGTAGGCGTCGACGTGCGCGTCCACCATCGGCTCCGGCCGGAATCGCTCGAGGGCGCGCGCGCGCACCTGCCCGCGATCGAGGGCCAGCACGTCGTCGAGGCCGGCCGCGAGGGCGTCGAGCGAGGCGCAGGCGCGTCCGGTCCGCCCCTCGTCGACGAGCTCGCGGACGGCGCCGAGGTCGAGGGCGGCGACCGGCGTGCCGCACATCATCGCCTCGATCAGCACGAGGCCGAACGACTCCGGCGCCTGCACGGGGTAGAGCAGGGCGCGGGCCCCCTGCAGCAGCGCGACCTTGGCCTCGAGGTCGGCCTCGCCGGCGTACACCACGCGGTCGCCGTCGACGAGCGGCGCCACCGCGGTCCGGTAGTAGTCGTTGTCGGCGGCGGCGAGGACGAGGCGGCGACCGGTGCGGCGGGCGACGTCAATCGCCTCCAGCACGCCCTTTTCCGGGGTGAAGCGCCCGAGAAACAGCAGGTGGTCGTCGGGGTCCGCCCGGTACTCGAAGACGGCCGGATCGACCGCGTGGTGGATGGTGGCGGCCACGTCGAGTCCGGTCAGCCGCTCCGCCTGCGCGCGGGAGACGGCGATGAACGGCGCCTCCGGATAGCGGGACCACAGTGCCGCCTCGGGCGCGGACGGCGCGTGGTGCACGGTCTGCACCACCGGGGCCGACGCGATCCGGGTCAGGGCCAGCGACAGCGGGGCGTACTCGGCCTGGCAATGGATGACGTCGAACGCCCCGGCGCGCTCCACCGCCGCCGCGACGTTGAAGAGCTCGCACAGCTCCCAGGGCCACAGGTCGGTGTCGCGGTTGTAGCCCTCGTCGAACACGGCGTGCAGGCGCGCCGACGTGGTCGACGAGGCGGTCGCGAACAGGGTGACCTCGTGTCCGCGGGCCGCCAGCCCGTCGGCGAGCATCGCGGTCACCGTCTCGATCGATCCGGACCGGGCCGGGGGGATGGACTGCGCCACCGGTCCCACGAGCGCGATGCGCAACGGGGCTGCCGAAACGGCCGGCGGCGTCACGCGACGGCCCTCTCGAGCAGCGGCGGCAGCACGCGCGACGCGTCGAACTCCTCGCGGGCGACGCGAGCCGCGGCGCGCGCGTGCGCCGGGTAGTCGGCCTCGATCCGCGCGAGCCCCTCGATGGCCTCCTCCACGGTCGAGAACCCGAGCAGGCCGGCCCCCGCGGGCAGGTGCGCGCTCCATCCCGTGTCCTGGACGAGGGCGGGCCGGCCTGCCGCGAGGTAGCACTCGGTGCGGTCGCTGAACCATCCCGAGCGGTGCGCCACGTAGGCGTGCTTGGCCACCCCGAACTCGGCCTTCGAGTCCTGAATGAAGGCGCGGTAGGCGTCGGCGGTGCGCGACACCTCCATCGCCGGCACCGGTTCCCAGCCGTGCTCGGCGAGCAGGCGGTCGGGTCCGTTCACCGCGAGGCCGAAGCGGCTCGGGGTGCGACGCGGCAGGTCGAGGAACCGCAGGAACTCGCGGTCCTTGTTGCCGTCGACGTCCTCGAAGCTCTCGGTCCGCCACGTCATCACGGTGGTGAACCGGTCTCGCGCGGCCGGGGCCTCGGTGCGCCACAGCTCGCAGACCACCGGCTGCCACGTCTTCTCCCAGTGGAACTCGCCGGTGGGCACGTCGCAGCCGGGGGTCCCGATGTTCGCGCCGAACGTGAACAGGTGGTCGAAGCGGCGGAAGAAGTCGACGTACCAGGGCACCCCCTTGGCGATGGCGAGCTGCGTGAAGACCGGGTCGGAGTCGATGAACACGCGGCGGGGGATGCGCGCGTACTCGTCGCGCCAGAACCAGGTGCCGCCCGACAGGTTGATCAGCAGGTCGGCGTCGGCGCACCAGGCGCGCACCGCCTCCTTCGACAGCCCGTGGTAGGCGCCGTCGTAGTTGACGAAGCTCCACCGGTCGCCGAGCCCGTGCGGCGCCAGGGTCTCGTGGATGTGCCGGGTGCCGTAGGACGGGTCGAGCGACACCGCGTCCTGCTCGGGGTCGTAGACGCACTCGCCAGTGTCCTCGACATAGCAGACATCGTGGCCCAGGGCCCGCAGCCCCACCAGGTACATCAGGGAGCACCACGCCACGCCGCCGAACGGGTAGCGGCCGATGATGCCCGCGAACAGGATTCTCATGGGACCGCCCGCCCGGACCGCGGCTCCTGGCGGGGCCGCGGACCGCCCGGCCAATCCTCCGGCAGCCCGCGCATTTCCGCGGTGCCGGCTCCTGCTTCCTCGATGAGCTCGTCTACCGTCGGGGGCTCGCGCCGGGACCAGCCGAGGCTGAGACGCGTGCACATCGCGCGGTACAGGCCGTTGGTTCGCATCAGCTCGTCGTGCGGTCCGCTCGCCGCGACCTGCCCCCGCTCCAGCACCACGATGCGCGTGGCGTCGCGGACGGTCGAGAGCCGGTGGGCGATGACGATTGTCGTCCGTCCGGCGCGAAGCTCGCGCAGCGCGTCGATCACCGCCGCCTCGGACATGGCGTCGAGGGCCGACGTCGGCTCGTCGAGAACGAGTATGGGCGCGTCCTTGAGCAGGGCTCGCGCGATGCCGATGCGCTGGCGCTCGCCCCCGGACAGCGAGGCGCCGTCCTCGGCGACGTCCGTCAGGTACCCACGCGGCAGGCGAGCCACGAAGTCGTGGACGTGGGCGGCGCGCGCCGCGGCCTCGATCTCCTCGTCGCCGGCGTCCAGCCGCCCGTAGCGGATGTTGTCGGCGATGGTGCCGGTGAACAGGATGGGCTGCTGCGGGACCAGCGCGACCTGCCGGCGGAGCGACCGCAGCCCGTAGCGCGAGCCGTCGACGCCGTCGACGAGGATGCGACCGCCCTGCGGGTCGTACAGCCGCGGGACGAGGTTGGCCGCGGTGGTCTTGCCGGCGCCGGTGGGACCCACGAGGGCGACGAGCTCGCCGGGCCGGGCCTCGAAGCTCACGCCGCGAAGGACCGGCCGGCCCGGCTCGTAGGCGAAGTCCACGTCCTCGAAGCGAATGTGACCGCGCAGCCCGTCGGCGGCGATGCTCCCCGGCGCGTCGGCGGCCTCCGGGGTCAGGGCCAGCAGCTCGCGGACGCGGCGCGCGCTCACCACCGCCTGCTGCAGCGTGCCGGTGGTGCGCGCGATCTCGGAAATCGGCGTGTAGACGGCGGCGAGATAGGCGACGACGACGAGCAGGCTGCCCACCGTCAGCCGGCCCTCGAGGACGTGCAGGCCGCCGACGCCGAGGACGAGGGCGGTGCCGAGGAGGGTCACCGCGGTGACCGTCACCGAGAAGAGGGACTCCTGCCACGTCAGGTCCAGCCGCGCGCGCCGCGTCCGGTCGCCGGCGTCGGCGAAGCGCTCGAGCTCGTGGCGCTCGCGCGTGAAGCTCTTGACGGCGGCGATGGACGCCAGCACCGCGAGTATCCGCTCGATGAGCCCCGACTCCAGGTTCTTGACCCGTTCGGCCCGGTCCGTCATCGTCCGCGCGTGGTGCCGCAGGCTCAGGTACAGGAACGGCGCGACGCTCAGCGACAGCAGGGCGAGCGTGGCGTCGACGTAGAGGAGCACCCCGAACATCAGGCCCAGGTTCATTGCGGCGACGGTCAACGGGAACACCCCGCCGATGACGAGGTCGTCCACGCAGTAGGCGTCCGCGTCGAGGCGGTAGACCGAGTCGGCGGTCCGAGACGCGACGTGGTGGCGCAGGGGCAGCGCCTGCAGGTGGTTCAGCAGTTGCTCGCGCAGCCGGTAGACGACGCGCTGCGCCATGTCGACCTGCATCTGGGTGTGCGTCATGCGCACCACCTCGGCGCCGAGCTGCACCACGAGGCCGGCCGCGACCACCGCCAGCAGGAGGGCGACGGCGTCGTCGAGCGCGGCGGGCAGCCGCGCCGCCACCGCGGGCGGGAACGGGGCGCCGCCCAGCACGTTGTCGACCAGGACCTTCAGCGGCCACGGGGCCAGGGCGGTCAGGCCGGTCTCGGCGAGGACGAGGAGCACCACCGCGGCCGCGCGCCCGCGGTACGGCCTCAGGTAGCCGAGAATCCAGGCGGCGAGGTTCACCACGGGATTCTACCAGTCTCGCCGCCGGGGTCCGGCGCGGGCGGGTCGTGCCGCCCGTGCGGCGGGACTGTCGGCGGTTGCGGCCAATGCGGCCGCCGAGGAGCGCCGTCGGTTTGCTCCGGGGCCCGGCCGCGGGCGTCGGCCGGTGCTCGCACGCCGGGGCTGCGAGCTCGCCGGCTACCGGTCCCGCGGGCCGGCCCCGCCCAGCTCGGCGCGCAGGACGTGCTTCTGGATCTTGCCGACGGCGGTGCGGGGCAGGGCCGCGCGGAACACCACGCGTTGCGGCACCCTGAAGCGGGCGAGGCGGGTGCGGCACCACTCGATGATCGCGTCCTCGCGCAGCGCGTCGTCGCGCGGCACCACGACGGCGACGATCGCTTCGTCCCGCATCTCGTCGGGCACCCCGATGACGGCACAGTCGAACACGCCGGGATGCTGGCGGACCGCCGCCTCGACCTCGCTCGCGGCGACGTTCTCGCCCGCCCGCTTGATCATGTCCTTGGCGCGGTCGATGAAGTGGTAGTAGCCCCCGGCGTCCTGCCGCGCGGTGTCCCCGCTCCACAGCGAACCGCCCCGCAGGGTCGCTGCGGTCGCCTCGGGGTTCTTGTAGTAGCCCTTCATCAGGGTGAGCCCCGGCGTGCCGCGCACCACGATCTGCCCCGGCCGCCCCCGCGGCACCGGCCGCCCGCCGTCATCGACGAGGTCGGCGGCGTAGCCGGCGACGGTCCGCCCCATCGACATGTTGCGCCGCTCGCCGTCGAGAGGGTTCATGATCGGCGGCCCCATCGTCTCGGTCATGCCCCAGAGCTGCAGCAACTGCGGCCCGAACCGCTCGTCCCACTCGTCGAGTTGAGCGGGGGTGACGTTCTGGGCGAAGAGCACCACCCGCAGGGGGTTCGACCGCAGCTCGGGGCGCCGCGGCTGGGCCAGCAGCATCCGGATGGGGGCCGCGAACAGGCTCGACGCGGTGCACCGGTGGGCGATGGCCAGGTCGAAGAAGCGGCTGGCGCTGAAGCGGGCGGTCATCGCCATGCTCGCGCCGGTCACGAGGGTGCTCATCGTCGAGTAGTACTGGGCGTTGCCGTGGAAGAACGGCAGCACCACGAGGTGGCGGTCGTCGGGGGTCAGTCGGATGTGGTTCGCCACCGTTCGTCCCGCGCAGAGGTAGTTGGCGTGGGTGACGAGCACGCCCTTGGGCCGCGCCGTCGTGCCGGAGGTGTAGAGGATCGCGGCGTCGTCGGTCGGGCCGGGGGACGGTCCCGGTGGCGGGGTGTCGGGGCGCGCCGCCGCCAGCGCGTCGAAGCCGGCGGCGGGGGACCTTGCCCCGGGACCGCAGACGATGACCGACTCGACCCCCGGGCACCGCCGGGCCACGGCGCCGGCCATCTCGAGATGCGGCGCCTGCGTGAAGATCGCCCGGCTCTCCGAGTGGCCGGCCAGGTACTCGAGCTCCGCTTCCGAGGAGGCGGTGTTGACGGGCACGATGACCGCCCCGACGGCGGCGGCCCCGAACCACAGGTCGAGGAACGCCGGGCAGTTCCCGAGGAGCAGGGTTACCCGGTCGCCGCGCCCGATGCCGAGGTCGGCGAGCAGGCGGGCGGTCCGGTTGACGTCACCCGCGAACTCGCCGTAGGTCCGCGCGGACACGCCGCCCTCGAGGTCGTCGAAGACGACGAACGGCGCGTCCGGGGCGGTGCGCGCGCGCTCCTCCAGGAGGGCCGGCAGCGTCGAGGGGCCGGTTCCCGCGACCGGCGGCGGACCCTCGGCGGACGTGGGTGCCTCCTCTGACATGTCGACGTCCTCCCCGGTCACCGGCCGCCGGCCGCGCGGCAGATCCACCACGCCGCGCAGATCCCCATCGCGGCCTTGACCATCTCGAGAGAGGTGTAGGCGGCGTGCAGGATGCCGAAGGTCGCGAGGCTCGGCGGCGGCGGGTCGCGGGGGACGAAGTCGAGGCTGCGTCCGATGGAGACGATGGGCGGCGTGACGACCACCGTCAGGACCACCGCGATGGCGAGCATCGCTCCGACCAGCCACCGTAGCCGGCGGTCCCCGGCGGGGAGGACGAGCCAGAGGGTGACGCCGCCGAGCGGTAGCTGGACGAGGTTCCAGTACCGGAAGAACAGGCGGTTGAGCTCGGAGGACAGGTACCGGAGCAGATCCCGGGCGGCCGGTGCCCCGAGCCGGTCCACGCCCTCGGCGAACGACGGATGGCCGCCTGCCGCGAGCAGGCGGTCGATGGTGTAGAAGTTCTGGGTCGCGGCCACGCTGATGCAGACCGTGCCCATGACCCAGATGCCGAGGCAGAACGCCGCCGCGCGAGGCTTCACCCGTTCATCTCCCCTCCGGGCGCTTCGGCGCCGCGGGCGCGCGCCGGCCCCCGCGCACCGCGTATTGCCGGCCGCGGGGTCGAATCGTGGCCCTTCTGGCTCCCGGTCACCGCTAAAGTTGCAAAAACACGTGCCATGGTCGGACGAAATCGCGCTGAAGGACGACTTCAACAGCGTATAATACGCGCGGGACCGGTGACGGGGGCGGTTGGCCCGTCGACGTCGATTCTGGATCGGGTGGAAGACCCGCCATTACAGGTTCGCGACCGACAGTCCGACACTCTGGGCAAAGACAGGAGTTGCGTCCGCGGGGTGGGCCGCACCGCGGACGCGCCGGTCACGCGGAGCGGCCGCCGGCGGAGCGTCACGGCGGGAGCCGGTTCGCCGCTCGGCGCCGCAATGCGCGGAGCCTCGCGGCCGCCCGGAACCGGATCGGTATCCATGGGTTCCCAGTTGAGTCTGCATACCGAGACCCTGCGACAGGTCGTCACCTCGGACCCGATCTGCCTCGATCCGCTCACGCCGGTGCGTGAGGCGTTCGAGCGGATGAAGGAGCAGCGGCGGGGCGCCGTGCTGATCTGCCGCGACGGGAAGCTGGTCGGCATCTTCACCGAGCGCGATGCGCTGGCGCTGATGGCCGACGCTGTCGATCTGAGCGTGCCGATCGAGCGGGTGATGACGCCCGACCCGGTCGCGCTGTCCGAGCACGACACGGTCGGCGCGGCCATCACGAGGATGGCGCAGGGTGGATACCGGCGGTTGCCGATCGTCGACGCCGAGGGCCGGCCCGTCGGCTTCGTCAAGGTCGGTAGCATCCTGCACTTCCTCGTCGATCACTTTCCCGCGACGGTCTACAACCTGCCGCCGGCGCCCCACCATGCCACCGAGGCGCGGGAGGGGGCCTAGTTCAGGTGTTACAGCGAGCAACGAGAGAATGACGCGCGAGTCGACTGCGACGGTGTCCACGGAAGAGTTCCCGGAATCGCCGGTGCTGCCGGCCTCCGAGAAGCGAACCATCCGGCTCGACGGGGCGACGGTTCGCCTCGCCGGCGATTCCGGCGACGGCATGCAGGTGGTGGGCGGCCAGTTCACCAACACGTCGGCGCTGCACGGCAACGACGTCGCCACGTTCCCCGACTTTCCCGCCGAGATTCGGGCGCCGCGCGGCACCCTCGCCGGCGTCAGCGGCTACCAGGTGCAGTTCGCCTCGCGGGACATCTTCACCCCGGGCGACACGCTGCAGGCGCTCGTCGCCATGAACCCCGCCGCCCTCGTCACCAACGTCAAGGATCTCGAGAAGGGCGGCATCCTCATCGTCAACGACGAGAGCTTCAAGGCGAAGGACCTGAAGCTGGCCCGGCTCGACGCCAATCCTCTCGAGGACGGAACCGTCGACGACTACCGCGTGATCAAGGTCCGTCTCGACACCTTGAACCGCGAGGCGGTCAAGGAGGTCGAGGGCCTGAGCTCGAAGCTGCAGGACCGCTGCAAGAACTTCTTCGCCCTCGGGCTGATCTACTGGCTGTTCGGGCGCGACATCGAGCCCACCCTGCGCTTCGTGCGCGACAAGTTCGGCAGCAAGCCGGAGGTTGCCGAGGCCAACGAGAAGGCGTTGCGGGCGGGGTGGTACTACGGGGAGACGACCGAGGCGTTCGACCACAGCTACCAGGTCGAGCCGGCCCGGCTCGCCCCCGGCACCTACCGGAACGTCATGGGCAACCAGGCCCTGGCCTGGGGGCTGGTCACCGCGGCCCGGCTCAGCGGCAAGGAGCTGTTCTGCGGCTCGTATCCCATCACCCCCGCGAGCCCGGTCCTCGAGGAGTTGAGCGCGCTCAAGCACTTCGGCGTGCGCACGGTCCAGGCCGAGGACGAGATCGCCGCGATATGTTCGGCCATCGGGGCGGCGTTCGGGGGTGCGATGGCGGTCACCAGCTCGAGCGGTCCCGGCATCGCGCTGAAGGGCGAGGCGATGGGGCTGGGCATGATTCTCGAGCTACCCATGCTCGTCATCAACATCCAGCGCGGCGGCCCCAGCACCGGGCTGCCGACGAAGACCGAGCAGTCGGATCTCCTCCAGGCGATGTTCGGGCGCAACGGCGAGTCGCCCCTGCCCATCATCGCCGCGCGCAGCCCGAGCGACTGCTTCGAGGTGGCGCTCGAGGCCTGGCGCATCGCCACCCGTTTCATGACCCCGGTGATTCTCCTCTCCGACGGCTACATCGCCAACGGCTCGGAGCCGTGGGCGATCCCGGACTTGAACGATCTGCCGCCCATTCCGGTGGAGCACCCCCCCGCGAAGGCCAACGGGCAGACCTTCCTGCCCTACGAGCGGAACGAGCGGCTGGCCCGCCCGTGGGCCCTCCCCGGGACGCCGGGCCTGATGCACCGGGTCGGCGGGCTGGAGAAGGAGGACGTCACCGGCAACGTCAGCTACGACCCCGAGAACCACCAGCACATGACCAACGTCCGGGCCGAGCGGGTGGCCCGGATCGCCGGGGACATTCCGCCGCAGGCGGTGGACGGGCCGGCGCGGGGGAAGCTGCTGGTGCTCAGTTGGGGAGGCACGTTCGGCGCCTGCACGAGCGCCGTGGACGAGTGCCGGGCCGGCGGGCTCCCGGTGGCGCATGCCCACCTGCGGTATCTGAACCCGTTTCCCGCCAATCTCGGTGACGTGCTCGCCGCCTACGAGCGGATTCTCGTGCCGGAGCTGAACACGGGGCAGCTCCGCATGCTGGTGCAGTCGCGCTACCTTCGCGAGTGCGTTGGGCTGAACAAGGTCAAGGGCAAGCCGTTCACGGTATCCGATGTCGTATTCAAGATTAGAAAGCTGGTGGCGTAGGGTCGGCCTCGGGCGGGAGGAGACGGTTTCCAACGGCGACGCGCCGGTCGCGCTGGCGGAGCCGCCGCCGGGCGAAGGCGGCGGCCGCGCGGGCGAGGCCAAGCCCGGAGCCGAGGCCGCCGCGCCGGTCGAGCTGCCGGTGCTGAAGGCGGCCGACTTCGCCAGCGACCAGGACGTGCGCTGGTGTCCCGGATGCGGAGACTACGCGATTCTCGCGCAGATGAAGAAGATGCTGCCGTCGCTGGGCGTGCCCCGCGAGAACATCGTCTTCATCTCCGGCATCGGCTGCTCGAGCCGGTTCCCGTACTACATGAACACGTACGGCATCCACAGCATCCACGGCCGGGCCCCGGCCTTCGCGACCGGGCTCAAGGCGGCGCGGCCGGATCTGATGGTGTGGGTGATTACCGGCGACGGCGACGGGTTGAGCATCGGCGGCAACCACCTCATGCACGCCATCCGCCGCAACCTCGACATCAACATCGTGCTTTTCAACAACCGCATCTACGGGTTGACGAAGGGCCAGTACTCGCCGACGTCCCCGCTCGGCAAGAAGACGAAGACGTCGCCGATGGGGGCCATCGACAACCCCCTCCATCCCCTGTCGATCGCCATCGGCTGCGAGGCCACGTTCGTGGCGCGCTCCATCGACACCCACATCAAGCACCTCGAGGGAGTGCTGCGGCGCGCGGCCGAGCACCGGGGCACCGCGTTCGTCGAGGTCTACCAGAACTGCAACGTGTTCAACGATTTGGCGTGGCAGTACGCCAGCGACCGGCAGACCAAGAGCGAGCACACCATCGAGCTCGAGCACGGCGCCCCGCTGATCTTCGGCCGCGACCGGCAAAAGGGCATCCGTCTCAACGGCCTCGAGCCCGAGGTCGTCGAGCTGGGGAACGGCACGAGCGAGGCCGACCTGCTGGTGCACGACGAGCGGGCGTCCGAGCCCAGCCTCGCCTATCTGCTGAGCCGGCTCCGCCACGAGGACGGATTCCCCGAGCCGATCGGCGTCTTCCGGGCCATCGACGCGCCGCGCTACGACGAGGAGCTGGCGGCGCAGGTGGCGTCCGCCCGCCAACGATCGGGCGACGGCGACCTGAACGCACTCTTCAACTCCGGCGAGACCTGGACGGTTCCATGATCTGCCCCTGGTGCGGGGCCGACAACATCGACGGCGTCGACGATTGCGCCGAGTGCGGACAATCGCTCAGCGACGACCACCTGCCGGACCCGGCGACCGTCGTCGAGCGCGGCCTCCTGGCCGACCACGTGCAGGTCCTCGAACCGCAGGACCCCGTGGTGGTGGCGGCCGACACCCCCGTCCGCGACGTCCTGCGGGCGATGGTCGACGGCGGCACGGGCTGCGTGGTGGTCGCCGACGCGAACCGGCCCGTCGGCATCTTCAGCGAGCGCGATGCCCTCGTGGGCCTGGGCACCGAGGCGTCCGAGCTCGGCGACCGCGCGGTGTCCGGGTTCATGACCGCCCCGCCCGAGACCCTCGAGCCCGACGCCAAGGTCGCCTTCGCGGTGCAGCGCATGGCGGTGGGCGGCTACCGGCACATCCCCATCGTCGGCACCGCCGGAGAGCTGGCGGGGATCATCTCGGTCCGCGACATCCTCCGCTACCTGACGGCCAGGATGGGCGAGGGACGGGGACCGGGGTCGTAGCGACGCGGGGAGGAGGCCGGCATGGTGGCAGGTTGGTTCGCGGCGGGGGCGGCGATGGCCGGGCTCGGGGTCCTCCTCGGGGCGTTCGGGGCCCACGGGTTGCGCGAGCGCATCGCGCCCGACCTGCTCGCCGTCTACGACACCGGCATCCGCTATCACCTCATCCACGCGCTGGCCCTGATGGCCGTCTCGTGGGCGGCGGAGCGCTGGTCGAACGCCTGGGTCGGCGCCTCCGGCTGGCTCTTCGTGGCCGGCATCGTCGTCTTCTCCGGCAGCCTCTACCTGCTGGCGGTCACCGGCACCCGCTGGCTCGGCGCCATCACCCCCATCGGCGGCCTCTGCTTCCTCGCCGGCTGGGCCGCCCTCACCGTGGGCGTCCTCCGCGCGGGCGGGTGATCGGCTTCGCGTTCCGGACGCGTCGCGGACGGGCTCGACGGCGTCGTAACCTTCGCAGCTCATGACGGGAAGGCGCGGATACTTCGGATACCTCGCGTCAAGGTCGGACCGTCCGCACCGATAGTAGTCCTGGTCCGTGCGGGAGCGCACGAGGCGGGCGTGCCGGCAGTGGAGGCACAGCCCCACGCGGTTCCCGAGCTCAGGCGCCGGCATCGCCGGTCCAGCGGGTCCAGCCGCGGCCGTGGTGGCCGAAGTCGCAGCGCTCGGGGTGCAGGATGTCCGCGAGGATCTCCGCCGACTCGACCACGCGGGGTCCCGGGCGGTTGAAGTACTGGTTGCCGTCGGTCATGAACACGCGTCCGTTCCGGACCGCGGAGAGCCCCGGCCAGACCGGGTGGGAAGTCAGCGGCGGCATCTCGCGGCGCGAACGCTCGATGTCCCATCCGCACGGCATGACGGCGATCACGTCGGGGTCGGCGGCGGCGAGGGCCTCGATGGAGAGGCCGCCGGAATGCTCTCCCGCCTTCCCCAGGACGTCCACGCCGCCGGCCCGCTCGACGAGCTCGGGCACCCAGTTGCCGGCCGCCATCAGCGGATCGATCCACTCGATGCACCCGATGGACGGCCGGGTCCCTGCCGCCGCCGCCCGCGCCTGAACCGTGTCGAGCCCCGCCGTGAGGCGGTCCACGAGCGCCTCGCCGCGTTCCGGGGCGTCGAGGGCCGACGCCACCGTCCGGATGTCGGACCAGATGTCGGGCAGCGACATCGGCTCGAGCGATACGATGCGGGGCCGCGAGCCGACGAGCTCGCATACCGCCGCCTCGACGTCCTTCAGGCTGACGGCGCAGACCTCGCACTGCGTCTGGGTGATGACGACGGTGGGCGCGAGGCGGTCGAGGATGCCCGCGTCCACGCGGTACACCGAGAGCCCGTCGGCGACGATGGTGCGCACCTGGTCGTCGATGGCGCGGCCGGCCGCCCCGACCTCCACCTTCGACGACGAGCAGACCGGGAGCCGGGCGACGGAGTGGGGGTGGTCGCACTCGTGGGAGCGGCCCACGAGCTGATCCTCGAAGCCGAGGCCGCAGACGATCTCCGTCGCGCTGGCGATGAGGGAGACGATGCGGTGGTGCGTCATGTCAGTAAACCCGTAGCGGCGCCGCACCGCCGGCAGCGACGCCGGCCCGGCGGGCGCGGAGGTCGAGGGTCTCGAGCGCGGCCCGGCCGGTGTCGCCGAGGTCGGTGGTCCAGTCGTTCACGTAGAGGTCGACGTGCTTGAACATCACCTCGTCGCTCAGCTCCTGGGCGTAGCGGCGCATGGTGGGGACCGTCTCTTCGCGATGGCGCCGGCCGTGAGCGAGTGAGTCGCGGATCACGGCGGTCGCGGTGCGAATGGTGTCGGTGCCGAGGGCGTGGCGCGCGAGGATGCCGCCGAGGGGAAGGGGAGCGCCCGTCGCCTCCTCCCAGACCGTGCCGAGGTCCTCGACGAAGGCGAGTCCGTGCGCGCGCCAAGTGAAGCGGCCCTCGTGGATGCAGACCCCGAAGTCGGCGTCGCCGGATTCGAGGGCGGGCATGATGTCGGAGAACACCACCTGCTCGACGGCGCCCTCCCCGGCGTGGAACAACTCGTAGAGCAGAGCGGCGGTGGTGTGGGCGCCCGGACACAGCACGCGGGCCGGCCGCGACCCGCCGCCGGCGGTGGGGACGGGGTTGCCGGGACGGGTGCGGGGGCGCGCGGCGAGCAGCAGGGGGCCGACGCCGAAGCCCAGGGCCGAGCCGACCGGCAACACGCCGAGGTCCTCGCGCAGGAGGAGCGCGGCGTGGAAGCTCGCCTTCGCCACGTCGAAGTCGCCGGCGAAGAGCCGCCGGTTCAGCTCCTCGACGTCGAGCAGCTCGATGCGGAAGTCGAGACCCCGCGGGTCCACCCTCCTCTCGAGGATGCCGTGAAAGGCGAAAGTGTCGTTCGGGCAGGTGGAGATGCCCAGGTGGATCGGCGTCACGGGCCGCTCCAGTCGGGCCGGTCGAGCAGATCGGCCGCGACGAGGTAGGCGGCGTCTAGGGCCTCCGGGATCTGCCAGCGCTCGAACCGGCGGTCGCCGACCGCGTTCGAGATGCCGCGGACGATGGCCAGGGGCGCGTCGGCAAGCCGGCACGCCAGGGCCACCGCGAAGCCCTCCATGTCCTCGGCCGCCGCGTCGGGGAACAGCGCCCGCCGCTCGCGGGTCTCGCCGTCCGTCGCCGATGCCGTGCACACGGTCAGCAGGGGGCCCGCGGCGGGAGGGACCGGGCAGGCGAGAGGCAGCGCGTCGGGTCCGTCGGCCTCTCCGTCGCCGCTCCGCGGCCAGTGGCGGTAGCCAAGGTCGGTCGCGGGGACGAACGTGGCGATGCCCACCCCGACCCCGTGCATCAGCACCGACGGAAACACTGCGGCGGTGCCGACCGGGAGCCCGCCGGGGTCGAATGTGCCGGCGATGCCGACGAGAATCACGCGCTCCGGCTCGTGCACCGCGATGGCGTCGCGTGCCCGCGCCGCCGCCGCCACCGGCCCGAAGCCGCACAGCTCGCACGGCGCTTCGACCCCGAAGCCCCGCTGGCGGGCGAGGTGTCGGCGTTCGATCTCGGTGGGCACCAGGACGAGAGTGTGAGGAGCAGCCACGGGATACCAAGTTTATCGCGGGCCATCCCCGCTTCTGCGGGGCCGCCTGCAGACTACCGAAACCCCGCGTTCGAAGCCCCTTGCCGCTGGGGGCTACGCCCGAAGGTCGTAGCACTGCAGCCGCGGGGTGGCGCCGGTGAGCAGGTCACGCGAGTTCTGGACGAAGTAGAGCAGGCCGCGGCTGAGCACGGGCAGCGTCCACGACTCGTAGGCGGCGGCCAGCCACGTGCGGGAGATCTCGCGGTAGCCGTCCGGGGTGAGATCGAGCCAGAGCAGATGGCCGATCTCCCCGAGGGCGAGGAAGTGCCCGTCGACCGCGAGCAGCGACCCGCGGGCGGTGCCGAGCTGGACGCGGCGCTGCCGCCCGCCCTGCTCGAACGTCTCGGGCCACAGGGGGACCTCGCGCCACGCCACCTCCCCGGTCGCGGCGTCCACGCAGGCGAGGGAGGAGTCGCCCTGGTTGCGGCCGTCGAAGCCGTACAGGTAGCCGTCCCGGTGGATCGCGGTGTTCCAGTGCAGGGCGAACTCGCGGGTCGTCCACATCACCTCGTGGGTGAAGTCGGGCAGGACCCGGACTAGCGCGCCGCCGGTGCGGTAGCTGGCGGAGACGAACACCTTGTCGTCGAACACCACCGGACACGACGCGTTGACCGACTCGTAGGTCCGGCTGCGGAACGGGAACGCGAAGTCGACGGCCCCGTCCGCGGGGTCGATGGACAGCAGCCCCCCGCTGGGCGGCGACGACTCGCCGCCCGCGAAGACGAAGACCCGCCGTTGCCCGTGCATGACGGCGGGCACGGGCGAGGCGTAGCTCGGGCCCCAGTCGCCGGCCCGCCACAGCTCGCCGCCGGTGGCGGCGTCGAAGGCGACGACGCAGGCCCCGCGCGGCGCGCCGACGTTCACGATGACCCGGCCGTCCTCGACCAACGGCGTCGACGAGGTGCCGAAGAAGTCCTGGTGCACACCGTAGTCGGCCCGCAGGTCCCGGCTCCAGAGGCCGCGCCCGGTGACGAGGTCAAAGGCGTGCAGGCGGCTCTCGGCCCCGAGGGTGAACACCCGCCCGGCGGCGATGACCGGGCTCGAGCGCGGGCCGTCGTTGTAGCCGTAGCGGTCGCGGTAGCGGGTGGGGTAGCGGAAGTCCCAGTGCAGCTCGCCGGTCTCGGGGTGGCGGCACTCGACCACCTCGTGGTCGGCCCGCCGGTGGAGGAACACCAGCCGGTCTCCGGCGATGGCGGGCGACGTGTAACCCGTGCCCTTTTCCATCTCCCAGACGAGGGGCGAGGGCAGGGACCGGCTGAGGCGGGTCTCGGTGGACACCGCGTCGTGGGTGGGGCCGAGGAACGAAGCCCAGTCGTGGGTGACGGCGTCGGGCGAGAGCGGGCGCGGCGCGTTCCGCACCACCGGCTGCGCGGCGGCCGTGACTTCCCCCGGCTGAGCACCGACCGTCCCCGCCCCCGGGCGTGCGCCGGCTGATCCGGCCAGGACCATTGGGCCGGCGAGCGCCTGCAGCAGGGTCCGGCGCGAGAGGATCTTCATGGGCGGCGATCTTAGCAGCCCGCGGCGAGGCCCCGCGGTGGTTCGAGCGGACAGGCGGCCCGCCCGGTTGCGGCGTCCCGATATGTCGGAGGAGCACCCGCTTCACGCTGCGTCAGGCCGGCTTCCTCAGCCTGCGGGCGGCCGCGACGCCCCATGACGACATCCGTTCCCCAAGGCCGGGCGGGCTATAATTCCGGGGCCTCGTCGGGGTGCGCGAGGCGGGGGAGAGGACGGACGTGGCGGACACCGGACCCAAGAGCGCGGTCGAACTGGCGATGGAGCGTCTCCGACGGCAGGATGCGGAGACCGGCGACGACACCGCGGGCCGTCCCCTGACGGACGACCAGAAGGACGCCATCGCCGCCGCCCGCCGCGACTACGAGGCGAAGGTCGCCGAGGCCGAGATCCTGATGGGCTCGAAGCTCGCGGCCACCTTCGATCTCGAGGGCCGGCGCGAGATCGAGGCCAACCACCGCCGTGACCTCGGGCAGTTCGCGTCCTCCCGCGACCGGAGGATCGCCGCGATCCGGAAAGGCGACGGGTCGTGACGAAGGCGGTCGTCGTCGCCCTCACCCTCGTCAACTTCGTGCTGCTCGTGCCCGGCGTGATCCTGCCGGTCTACGGCGTCACCATCACCACCCAGGTCGCGGCGTCGATCATCCCCGAGCCGGTGGAGGTCACCGTCTACGAGCAGACCCGGTCCATCCTCGGCACCGTCCGCGAGCTGTGGCTCTCGGCCGACTACCTGGTGTCGTTCCTGATCCTGCTGTTCAGCGTCATCGTTCCCGTCACGAAGGCCGGGATGCTGCTGGGGTCGATCTACGCGGCCGGC
Organism: Vicinamibacterales bacterium; assembly: GCA_965207615.1. Classification (GTDB taxonomy): domain Bacteria; phylum Acidobacteriota; class Vicinamibacteria; order Vicinamibacterales; family UBA8438; genus JAJEEA01. The sequence continues at coordinate 1,459,673 of CBDBMZ010000003.1, read as the reverse complement.
GACGCGGTCCGCCGGCGGCTGGTGCTCGCCGTCGACGTCATCGGGAAGTGGTCGATGGCCGACGTGTTCGTGGTCGCGGTGTTCCTGGCGTTCCTCGCCACCCGCGACCAGGCCCAGGCCAACAGCTTCAGCGTCCCGGTGCTGCTGCGGCAGATCGACGTGGACATGCAGACCCGGCTCGCCTCCGAGCTCGGACCGGGCTTCTACTGTTTTCTCGCCTACTGTCTGTTCTCCGTCGCCTGGACCCAGGTCCTGAAGTACCGCCGGGACGGGTGAGCGCCGCGGGCCGGGCGGGACCCTCGCCACGGCGCGAGACGGGCCGAGAGGGGGGGCAGCGTGCGGCAAGGCGCCCTCGCCGCCTTGCCGCGTGGGCGCCTCGCCGCCGCTCGCGGTGGATGCGGGGCCTCGCCACGAGCTCCCGGAGCCTGTCCGGCGCGGCCGTCGGGGGTGATACCATCCATCGGATTGACACGCCGCGTCGTCGCCCGCCCGCCGGCGGGCACCGCCGTTGCCGCGGCCACGGAGAGGGCCGCGGTCGCCCAGAATGGAGATGTTCATGAAGTTCCGCACCATCGCCGGCGTGACCGCCGGCATCGCGCTCGCCGCGTCCGGCGCCGTGTCCGCGCAGGATGGCCCCGTCGTCGTGATGGAGACCAGCCTGGGGACCATCACCGTCGAGCTCGCCCCCGCCGAGGCACCGATCAGCGTCGACAACTTCCTGCAGTACGTGGACGCCGGGCACTACGACAACACCATCTTCCACCGCGTCATCCAGACGTTCATGATCCAGGGCGGCGCCTACTCGCCGGAGATGCGCACCCGGCCGACCCGTCCCCCGATCGAGAACGAGGCGCAGAACGGGTTGCTGAACAACCGGTACACCATCGCGATGGCCCGGACCAGCGAGATCCACAGCGCCACGGACCAGTTCTTCATCAACACCGTCGACAACAACTTCCTCAACCACGGTGTGCGCGACTTCGGCTACGCGGTGTTCGGCCGGGTGATCGACGGCACCGACGTCGTGGACCGCATTGCCGCGGTGCCGGCGACGAACACGGTGCCCAACGAGGCGGTGGTGATTCAGTCCGTACGACGGCGTTAGTCCAGAGGTCGCCGCCCAGCCACTGACGCTTGGAGTGTGTCATGCGGCGCGGGCGGACGGGACCGGAGCATGGAGCGAGCCGCGCGGCGCGCCGGGTCCGCCGAGGGGGGACGTCAGCGGTCGAGGGGCGTCCCCACGGAAGGCGTCGTGACGCGCCGGCCTGTCCGGAGCGCCCCGGACCGCACCCAATCCGCGCCACGGCGCGGTCCGGGCGGACCTGCGTCGCCGGACGCGTGCGGTCGGACCTCCGCGGCGGGCCGCAGGCACGATGCGTGACCGTTGGTACGGCGACGACCGGGACGTCGTCAAGTGGAGCGCCGCACTGCATCTCGCGCGCCGCGAGGGGCTGTCCGACGTCGTTTACGTGGCCATGTATCGGCCCGACGGCGAGTGGCCCCCGCTCGCCACGGCACGCGGACCGGTCGCGTTGCCGGACGGGGTCGTTCGCCATTTTCGCGATCTGGACGACCTGCAACGACTGGGGACGCGAACCGGGCTGCGCATCGCGACCGTGAAGGAACCGTTCGTCGATCGGGCCGCGTACTTTCGGCGCCTGCGCGAGCGAGTCGGCAAGTACGAGGCGCCGGTGCTGGTCCTGCTGGATCCCGACACCGGTCTCGCGCCCGATAGCGGTGCAGGTCCCGAGCACGTGACCTCGGAAGAGGTGGCCGCTCTCTTTGCCGCCTTGCGGCCGGGTGACCTCCTCGCCTGTTATCAGCACGCGCGACGGCAGAAGGACTGGCGCGGCCGGGCCCGGCGCGCCTTCGCCAACGCCCCAGGCGTGCCATCGTTCGAGGTCGAAGCGCTGCGCTCGGACCTGGCCCGCGACGTTCTGCTGCTGGCCGTGAAGAAGGGGGAGAGCTAGAGGTGCGTCTCCGGTGGCTGCTTCCGATAGCGGCGTTGACCGTCGCCTCCGCGGCGCCCGCGCCGGCCGGCCAGTCGGACTACTGGTTCACCGACGAGCTGGCCCCGTACCGCGCGCTCGTGGGGGAGTACCGAGAGGGCGACGCCGGCGCCGCGATGGCCGGCGTCCGGGCGATGGTCCCGTCCGCCGTGCACGCCCTCATCGACCGCGTGCGCGAGCCCGACACCCGGCTGACTGGGACCGACGCCGGGCCGGCCCTCAACGAGCGGCTGTTCCGGTCGGCGGCGATGCTGCACCTCGACGTGGCCGGTCTGCTGCGGTCGCGGGGGCTCCACCGAGACGCGGAGGAGCAGGTCGAGCTCGCCATTCGCTGGGTCGACCTGAACGCGCGCGATCCGGAGCCCCTGGGGTCGTTCCGGCGCCGCTGGTTCCTCGGGGCGGCGCTCCTCGCCTTCGAGCACGGCGGGTGGCAGGACGGGGTGACCTTCACGGACCTCGCCTGCGAGCTGCTTCCCGACGACGTGGCCCTGCTGACGGCGGCCGCATGGTTCAACGAGGGCCTCGCGCTGGCCCCGGTGGACGCGACGGAGCTGGAGCGCGGCGGCCTGCGGCGGCTGCAGGAACGGAAGCGCAGCCGGCTCCTCGCCGCTGCCCGGCGGGCCGGCGCGGCGCTTCGGGTCGCCCCGGCCGCTTCGGAGGCGGCGCTGCGGCTGGCCCGGGTCCGGATGCTCCTGGGGCAGGGCGAGTCGGTGCGGGAGCGGTTGACCGGCCTGGTGGAACGCGGCGGCGTGCCTCGCGCCCACGCCTATCTGGGCCGGCTGCTGCTCGCCCGGCTGCATCTCGAGGCCGGCGAGCCGGCCGAGGCCGAGGCCCGCTTCCGGGACGCCGTCGCGCTCGACCCGCACGGACAGGCGGCCCGGGTGGCGCTCGGCCGCCTCCTCGAGCAGCAGGGGGACCGGCGGGGCGCGGCGGCGGTGCTCGAGCCGGTGCTGCGCGGCGATGCGGGCGTCGCCATCGATCCCTGGGTCGACTACCTGCTCGGCCTCGGCAACGGTCCGGAGCTGCGGGAGGCCCTGCGCCGGGAGGTGCGGCGGTGAGTGCGAGGCCGCGCCGGCGCGTCGCCCGGGGAGCGTTGCCCCTCGGCTCCGCCCGCCGCCTGATCGCCACTTCGGGCTGGCGGCCCCCGCCGTCGGCGGGCCGGCGCGGCCCCGCCGGAGGCGATGTGGTTCCACCCCGCCGGCTCGTCGCCGCGATTCTCGGGCTGGTCCTCGCTGCCGGGGCGGCAACCGCGGCCGGGCAGACCTTCCGCACCGGGGTCGACGCGGTGGCCGTCGACGTGCTCGTGACCCGCGGGCGCGACGCGGTGGCGGGGCTGACCGCGGACGATTTCACGGTGCTCGACAACGGCGTGCGGCAGGACGTCGCGGCGGTCCTCGTCGAAGAGGTTCCGGTCACCCTGCTGCTCGTCCTGGACACGAGCGGAAGCGTGCGCGGCGCGCCCCTCCGCCAGTTGCTCGCCGCCGCCGGCGCGGCCGGCGACGCGCTGCGGCCCGACGACCGGGTCGGCCTGGTGACCTTCTCCGACAAGCTGCGCCTGGCCGTCGAGCCCCCCGCCCCCGCGGCCGATCTCCCGGCGGCCCTCGACCGGGTGCGGGCCGGCGGCGCGACCGCCCTCTACGACGCCACCTTCGCGGCCCTTGCCCTGCGCGACCGGACCGTGGGGCGGACGGTGGTGCTCGTCTTCAGCGACGGGTACGACACCGCGAGCTGGCTCAATCCTCCCGACGTGCTCGACGCCGCCCGCCGCAGCGACGTCGTCGTCTACGGCGTCCATCACGATCACCTCGCACGGGAGGGCTGGCGGCAGCGCGAGGGGCGCGGGCGGGCGAGCCGCTGGTTCGCGGACGATCCGCATCTCTTCCGGCAGGAGTACCTGGCCCAGCTCGCGGCCGACACCGGCGGCTCGGTGTACGTGGCGGCGGACCTCGACCGCCTGCGCGACGTGTTCGCCCGGGTCGTGGACGAGTTCCGAAGCCGCTATCTCCTGACCTACACGCCCCAGGGGGTCGAGGCCGGGGGGTGGCACGAGCTGGAGGTTCGGGTGCGCGGGCGCGGCCGGCGCGTGCAGGCCCGCCGCGGCTACCTGCGCTGAGCGGCGCGCGGCCATTTCCGCGTTGCCGGCGTCTAACCCCTCGGGCCGCCGCATCGGCGCCGGAAGGGAGTGCCGCGACCGCATGGATACGCTGCTTCAGGACGTCCGCTCCGCCGTGCGCCGGCTCGCCGGCCAGCGCGGCTTCACGGTGACCGCGCTGGTCACCCTCGCCCTCGGCATCGGCGCCAACACGGCGATGTTCGGCATCGTCTACGGTCTGGTGCTGCGCCCGCTGCCCTATCCCGACGCGGACCGCCTCGTGCGCCTCGGAGAGTCGCTCGGGGGCCGTGCGGGGATCTACCTCTCGAACCGGTCGATGCCCCTGCTCGAGGACGCCGAGTCGTTCGAGGGCCTGGCCGTGTACCGGGAGAGCTCGGTGGAGTGGGCGGGCCCGGACGGCGTTGTCACCCTGAGCGGCGCCGCGGTCTCGCCCGGCATGTTCCCCCTGCTGCGGGCGACCCCCCGCCTCGGCCGGCTGTTCACCGAGGACGAGGCGCGGGAGGGCGCCGACCAGGTCGTGCTGCTCAGCCACGGCGCCTGGACGAACCGCTTCGCGTCGGATCCGGACATCGTGGGGGCGCCCCTCGAGTTCGACGGGGATCCCTACACCGTCGTCGGCGTGCTCGCCGAGGGGTTCTACTTCCCGAACCCCGACGGCGAGTTCTGGACGCCGCTCGTCGTGCCCCCGTTCGCGCCGCCGGCGGCGGCCGTCGCGGGGCAGCCGCGCATGGTGGTCCTGATCGCCTTCAACGGCCTCGGTCGCCTCGCGCCGGGGGTCTCGGCGGAGCAGGCGGCGACGGAGGTCCGCACCCGCCTGGAGGCCGGTTCGATGTCGTCCGGGCTGCCCGCCGGCGCGGCCCGGGCCGCCGCCGCCGCGCTCGGCCGGAGCGAGGCGCGGGTCGTGCCGCTGCTTGAGGAGATGGTGGGTGCGTACCGGCCGGCCCTGACGGCCCTGACGGCGGCGACGGCGCTCGTGCTGCTGATTGCCTGCATCAACGTGGCGGGGCTGCTGCTCGCGCGCGGGGTGACGCGCCGGCGGGGGCTGGCGGTGTGCGCGGCCCTCGGCGCGAGCCGCGGCCGGCTCGTCCGGCAGCTCCTGACCGAGAGCGTCATGCTGGGCGCGGTCGGGGGCGTCCTCGGCCTCGCCGCGGCGGCGATCGTGCTGCGCGCGGTGCCCGCCCTCGTCCCCGGCGACATCGCGCGGCTGGACCAGGTCGGCATCGACGGCCTGTCGGTGGCGTTCACGGTGGGGCTGTCGATCGCGGCGGGGCTGCTGTTCGGTGCCGCGCCGGCCTTCCAGTGGTCGCGGATCGACTTGGTGAGCACCCTGAACGAGGGGAGCGCGCAGGCCACCGGCGGCTTCCGGCTGCTGCGCTCCAACCGGGCCCGCGCGTTCCTGGCGGTGGCCCAGGTCGCCCTCGCCCTCGTGCTGCTCGTCGGGGCGGGGCTGCTCCTGCGCAGCTTCGTCGGGCTCGTGACCGTCGACCGCGGCTACGACCCGGCCAACGTCATCGCCGCCCGCATCCGGAACCCCGACGTGACGTTCCGCCCGGACATGGCCCCCGACGCGATCCCAGGCCTCCAGACCGCGGGGCAACTCTTCGGGCGCGCCCTCGTGGACGAGCTGGCCCGGCTGGAGGCCCTCCCCGACGTCGAAGCGGCGGGGGTGTCGTCGCGCTTCCCGCTCGCGTCCCGCGGGAACGTCAGCCGGGCCACGTTCCACGCGGCGGGCGCCCCGGTGCCCGCCGACCCCGAGGACCTTCCCCAGGCGCCCATCAACTTCGTCAGCCCGGGCTACTTCGACGCGATGCGGTTGCGCCTCCGGAGCGGACGGGCGATCACCCCCCTCGACCGGGCCGGGGGGCCGCCGGTGCTGGTGTTGAGCGAGACGCTCGCCCGCGAGATCTTCGGCGGCGAGCCGGCGGTCGGCCGGCGGGTGGTGCCGGCCGGCGCCGGCGACGAACCGTGGGAGGTGGTCGGGGTCGTGGCCGACGTCCGCTACGGTGCGCTGACGATCACCGAGTCGCAGGCCGAGGCGTACCTGCCGCTCCAGCAGATCGAGCAGGCGACGATGCTGGGCCGCATGTTCTCCTCCTCGTCGGTCGCCGTGCGGACCGCCGGCGACCCGCTGGCCGCCGTCCCCTTCCTGCGCGAGGCGGTGGCCGCGGCGGGTCCCGCGGCGAGCATCGACCAGGTGACGACGATGGACGCCCGGCTCTCGGCGGCGGTCGAGCAACCCCGCTTCTACGCCGTCTTCCTCGGCTTCTTCGCCGCCCTCGCCCTGTTCCTCGCCGCGTTCGGCATCTACGCCCTGCTCAGCTACACCGTCTCGCAGCGCCGCCGGGAAATCGGGGTCCGCATGGCCCTCGGCGCCCGGCCCGGCGACGTCGTCGCCCTCGTCGTCCGGCAGGGGGCCGGGCTCGTCGCGGCGGGGGCCGTCCTCGGCCTCTTCGGGGCGGCCGGGTCGTCGCGGCTCCTGGAGAGCTTCCTGTACGGCGTCGGCGCCGACGACCCGTTGACCTTCGCCGCGGCGCCCGTTGCCCTCGTCGTCGTGGCCCTCGTCGCCTGCTGGCTCCCCGGGCGGCGCGCCGCCCGCATCGACCCCATGGACGCGCTACGGGTGGAGTAGGCGGCCGGCGAGGGGCGTCGGCGTGACGGCCGTCGGCGTGGACGCCCTAGCGGCCGGGTGAGTACGGCGCCATGCGCGCGCTGAGGCGGTCCCGTCGCATGCTCACCTCCAGCGCCGCGGTTTCCGCGGCGCCGGGTGCGACGGTCACCAGGTACTGCATCCCCAGCTCCCGGCCGATGCCGGCAAGGGTGTCTCCCAGCGCCGCGGGGTCGTCTATCCGCTCGAAGCGGCCCCCGGTGGCGGCGGCGAGCCGTTCGAAGTTCGGGAGGGGGACGCCGGTGACGGAGACCCCTGAGAACAGCACGCCGCGGGCGGTCATCAGATCGGTGAGCCCGTCGAGGTCGCCCGACAGGTCGGCCGCCCGGCGCCGGCCGCGCACCTGCGACGACTGGAGCTCCGAGCGGGCCATCTCGGTGGCCTGGCCGAGCATGAGGACGACGGGGCGGGCCGCGCCGCGGGCGTGCAGGTCGTCGACCGCCTCGACGAGGGCCGCGTCGAGCTCGCCGTCGACGCTCTGCATGTCGAGGATGCTCTCGTCGTCGAGTGCGCCGATCAGTCGCGCGATGCCGGCGTTGAGCAGCCGCTGGGTCACCGCGAGGTTGTCGAAGACGGCGACGATCTGCACGGCCGGGGACGCCGGCTCCGCGTCCAGCACCTCCAGCTCTGCCCCGCCGTTGCGGACCGTGAAATCTCCGCGCCTGAGCCCCGCCACTGGCGCGCCGTCCTCGTCCACCACCGTCACGATCAACTGAAACGGCGACTGAGCAAGGGGCGCCAGGACCACGAGAGCGAGTAGCAGAGTCAGCAGCAGCTTCATACTGCGGCGGCCTCCTCGCGCACGAGATGCAGTCTGATCGCTCTCGGCGCATCGTCCTGCTCGAAGTGGCGGAGCACCGCGTCCCTCGCCACTTCCTTCAGGTCGTTCCAGTCGTCCCCCTGGGTGAGGATGCCGTGTCCCGCCGCCCTCGCGACGAACCCACCCTCGGGCGCTTCGGTTACCTCGAAGATGATCTCGGCCGGTCTCATGGTGAATCCCCCCGTGGGCGTCGTCAGGCGGGCGGCATGAGCTCCGCAAACAACTGCGCCGGGTGCACCGCCTCCGCCCCCGCGAGGTCGTGCACCTGGTGCCGGCAGGAGACCCCGGCCGCGACCAGCCGTTCGTTCGGCTTCAGCGCCCGTGCGGCAGGCAGGAGCCGGCGCTCGCCGATGCGGCGCGAGAGGTCGAAGTGCTCGCGGGCGTAGCCGAAGGACCCGGCCATGCCGCAGCAGCCGGCGTCGAGGTCCACCACCTCGGCGCCGGGCACGCGGGACAGCAGGGCCCGGGCCGGGGGCAGGAGGCCCAGCGACTTCTGGTGGCAGTGCCCGTGCAGCAGCAGCCGCTCGGGGCCGGGCTGCAGATCGAGGCGGACGGCGCCGGCGCTCAGCTCGCGATCGAGCCACTCCTCGAACAGGACGCACGCGCCAGCGACCTCGCGCGCCCGCCGTTGCGCTTCTCCGCGCAGCAGCGCCGGCAGGTCGTCGCTCAGGGAGGACAGGCAGCTCGGCTCGAGGACGACGATGGGCCGCCCCGCCGCGGCAAGCGGATGCAGGCGGGCCACCGCGTCCTCGCCCCGGCGCCGCGCCTCGCCCAGCAGGCCCTGCGAGATGAGCGGGCGGCCGCAGCAGACGTCCGGCCCGAGCGCGACCCCGACGCCGGCGCGGTCACAGACGGCGGCCGCCGCCATCCCGATCTCGGGATGGTAGTAGTTGGTAAAGGTGTCGGCGAACAGCACGACGGACGCACCGTTGCCGGCCGAGGCGTGGGGACGCGCGCGCCACTGCGTCCGCAGGGTGCGGGTGGCCCACCGCGGCAGGGCCCGCCGGCGGTCCAGCCCCAGCAGCCGCTCGTTCACGGCGCGGACCCAGGACCGGCCGAGCCAGGGGTTGATGAACCGCGCCAGCGGGCTCGCGGCGGCCGACAGGTCCCGGATGTGCCCGAGCAGCCGCGCCCGCAGCGGCGTCCCGTGCCGGGCGTGGTAGTCGGCGAGGAACTCCGCCTTGAACCGCGCCATGTCCACCCCGACGGGGCACTCCGCCTTGCAGGCCCGGCACTCCAGGCACAGGTCGAGGGCGTCGTGGACCCCCTGGTCGCCGAGCCCCGCCTCCTCGAGGCGGCCGGTCATCGCCGATCGCAGGGCGTTGGCCCGCCCCCGGGTCGAGTGGGTCTCGTCGCGGGTGGCCATGTAGGATGGGCACATCGTGCCGTCCAGGGTCTTCCGGCACGCGCCGACCCCGCTGCACATCTCGACCGCGCGCCCGAGGCCCCCGAACGCCGCGTAGTCGAAGAAGCCCTCCGGCTGCGGGGTCTTGTACTCGGGGCCGTAGCGCAGGTTTGCGGTGAGGGGCGGCGCGTCGACGATCTTGCCGGGGTTGAAGAGCCCCACCGGGTCGAACGTGCGCTTGACGGTCCGGAACGCCTCGTAGAGCTCGGGGCCGAACATCCGCGCCATGAACGGGCCGCGCACCAGCCCGTCGCCGTGCTCGCCCGAGAGGGCGCCGCCGTACTCCAGCACGAGCTCGGCGATGTCGTCGGCGATGGCCTCGAACTGGCGCACCCCCGCCTCGGTCTTCATGTTGACGACGGGGCGCACGTGCAGGCAGCCGACCGAGGCGTGCGCGTAGACGCCGGTGGTGCTGCCGTGGCGCTTCACGACGTCGAGGAACCGGGCGATGTAGTCGCGCAGCCGCGCCGGGGCCACCGCGGTGTCCTCGACGAAGGAGATGCTCTTGGCGTCGCCCTTCATCGCCATCGACAGCCCCAGCGACGACTGCCGCAGGCGCCAGACGCGGGCCTGGGCGGCGGCGTCGAGGGCCCGGGACGCGCGGCAGGCGATGCCCCGCTCGGCGAGGTCTTTCTCGATGGCCTCGAGGCGGCCGGGCAACTCGGCCGTGTCGTCGGCGTAGAGCTCGACGCAGAGCAGGGCCCCCGGCGTCTCGTCGCTCTGCAGCACCGCCCGGCGCAGCATGTCGAGGGCGGGGCTCTCGCGGGCGTGCTCGAGGATGAAGCGGTCCATCACCTCGACCGCCGAGGGACGGTGCTCGAGGATCGCGGGGGTCGCCCCGAGGGCGTCGAGGAGGTCGTCGAACTCGAGGGCGAGCACCGCCTTGGCGTCGGGCAGGGGCACGAGGTTCACCCGTGCCTCGACCACGAGGCCGAGGGTGCCCTCGGAGCCGACGATCAGCTCGGCGAGGTTGAACGGCCGGCCCGGGTCGGTGAACCGGTCCAGGTTGTAGCCGCCGACCCGGCGCAGGATCTTCGGGTACCGGCGGTCGATCTCGGCCGCGTGGGCCGGCGCCAGCTCGCGCACCGTCCGGTAGCACGCGCCTTCCAGGGTGTCGGCGGCGCAGGCCTTCTCCAACTCGTCGGGGGCGAGGGGGCGCAGGTGGGCGACGGACCCGTCGCTCAGGGCCACGTGGAGGTCGAGCACGTGGTCGATGGTCTTGCCGTACAGCACCGAGCGCGCCCCGCTCGAGTTGTTGCTGATCATGCCGCCGACGGTGGCCCGGTTGGCGGTCGAGATGTCGGGGGCGAAGCGCAGCCGGTGCGGCGCGAGGTGCGCGTTCAGCTCGTCGAGGACGATGCCGGGCTCGATGCGCGCCCATCGCTCCTCGGGGTTCACCTCCAGCACCCGGTTCAAGAACCGCGACGTGTCGAGCTGCAGCCCCTCGCCGATGGCCTGACCCGCCTGCGAGGTGCCGCCGCCGCGCGCGGTGATCGACACGCCGTGCCGGCGCGCGACCTCGATGGTGCGCAGCACGTCGTCGCGGTTGCGGACGACCACGACACCGGTAGGCTCGATCTGGTAGACGCTGGCGTCGGTCGAGTAGAGGGAGCGGCTGATGCGGTCGAAGCGCACCTCGCCGTCGATGGCCGCTTCGAGGTCGCGCTGCAGGCTCTCGCTCACGGGGGGAGTATATCCCCGCCGCCCGCGCCGACCGGCCAACGACGCGCTCGCGCGGCATGCAACGCGGCGTGCGGCCGGCGGGCTCTCGCCGTCGGCCGACGAGCCGCGATCCGAGCTTCCGATACGTGGTTCGGACTGTCGATGTCGATGCCGCCGGCTCACGACAGCTAGCCCGCCCATCGTCGCCTGCGGCTCCGCTGGGCGCCCAACCAACCCTGCCAGGAGTCTGCACCGTTCCACGGCGCAGACTCCTAGGGCCCGGAGCTGTCGAGCGGCATCCAGGCCAGACCGTCTATTTCCGCGAAGTGCCGGTCCGCAGATACGAGATCGGCGCCGGTCTCCAGCGCGTGCGCTGCTATCCAGATGTCGTTCGAAGGAATCGGACGGCCCCTTGCGCGCAGCGCGGCTGCGATCCGCGCGTAGCGGTCGGCTGTCGTGTAGCCGACCGGCGCGACCGTGACGTAGGGATTGTCGATGAATGCCTGCAGTTCCCGGAGGTTGCGGTCGAGGCGTGAGCCCCGGCGAAAGCCGTACAGCAACTCGCCGATGACCACCGGCGACAGCAGAACCTCTTCGGACGCGCGGACGATGTCCGCGGCGCGAGGATGGCCGCGCTTCAGATGCGAATAGGCGTTCGAGTCCAGCAGGATTCTCATCGCCACATCGATTCGTCAATCTCTGCGAGGTCCGCCAACACCCGATCCATGGCATCCGCCTCGTCGGGCGTCCAGGTGCCGATCAGGTGATCCAGCGACGCTCCAACCACGGCTCGGCCGCTCTGTGGCGCGCCGATGCCGGCGCCGCGCCGCAACAGCTTGAGGACGGCCTGGTTCAGCGAGATGCCGTCCTGGTTCGCCAGGCGCCTGATGCGCTCGATCAGCGCTTGATCGAACCCCCGCACCGTCAACTGTCGCATGCCGCCTCCTCCATGATTCGCATTCGACTCATTATGACTCACGCATCGACTCAACAGTCCTGCTCGTCCATGCTGCGGAGCAGATCACAGACAGCGGCGCTGCGCCCCCGGGACCCTCACCACGTCGCCCGGCCGCGGCAAGTTCCGGAGGGATGGTAGATTGTCCCGACACTTGGAGCCACCCTTGTCCCGCAACCGGAGAGCGCGCGCATGTCCTACCGAGCCGGCCGTCACTTCCTGCAGATCCCCGGGCCCACCAACGTCCCCGACCGGGTGCTGCGCGCGATGTCGCAGCCCACCATCGACCACCGCGGCCCCGAGTTCCAGGCGCTGGGGCGCGAGCTGCTCGACGGGGTCCGCGAGGTGTTCGGCACGACCCGGCCGGTGGTCGTCTTCCCGGCGTCGGGCACGGGGGCTTGGGAGGCGGCGCTGGTCAACGTGCTGTCGCCCGGCGACCGCGTCCTCATGTTCGAGACCGGTCACTTCGCGACCCTCTGGAAGCAGATCGCCGAGCGGATGGGCCTCGACGTCGAGTGGGTGCCCGGCGACTGGCGGCGCGGCGTCGACCCCGCCCGCGTCGAGGAGCATCTGCAGGAGGACCGCGGGCACGCCATCAAGGCCGTGTGCGTCGTCCACAACGAGACCTCGACGGGGGTGGCGAGCCGCATCCCCCTCGTTCGCCACGCCATCGACCACGCCCGGCACCCCGCCCTCTACATGGTCGACACCATCTCGTCGCTGGGGTCCATCGACTACCGGCACGACGAGTGGGGGGTCGACGTCACGGTGGGGGCGTCCCAGAAGGGGCTGATGCTGCCCCCGGGGCTCAGCTTCAACGCCGTCGGCGAGAAGGCCCTCGCCGCCCACGGCCGCGCGACCCTGCCGCGCGCCTACTGGGACTGGAGCGCGGTGCTCGCGGCCAACGAGAAGGGGTTCTTCCCCTACACGCCGGCCACCAACCTCCTCTACGGGCTGAAGGAGGCGCTGGCGATGCTGCGGGAGGAGGGCCTCGCGCAGGTGTTCGCCCGGCACGCCCGCCACGCCGAGGCGACGCGGCGGGCGGTGCGGGCGTGGGGCCTGGAGATCCTGTGCGCCGTCCCCGAGGAGTACAGCGACTCGATCACCGCGGTGATGATGCCCCCGGGCCACGACGCGGACCGCGTGCGGTCAGTGGTGCTCGACCGCTTCGACATGTCGCTGGGGGTGGGGCTGACGAAGCTCGCCGGCCGCGTCTTCCGCATCGGCCACCTCGGCGACCTGAACGACCTGAGCCTGCTCGGCACCCTGGCCGGGGTCGAGATGGGGCTGCGGCTCGGCGAGGTACCGGTCGCCGCGAGCGGCGTCGAGGCCGCGATGCGCTATCTGGAGGAATGCGCGCACGCGCCGGCAGCGCGGTGACGGAATCAGGGACCTCGGCACGAGGTGTCCGGGCTTCCGGCGTGACCGAGTGCCCCGAAACCGGTCTCGCCGAAGCGGAGGGTGTGCCGGGTCGCGGATCGGGCCGGACCCGCGGCATCCAGGGATGCGGGTTGATCGGATGGCTGCCCTGACGGAGAATGCCACGAGCCGCCCCACCTGGGAATGCGCCGAGACGGGTGGTGCGGGAAGCGGGCCGAAGGATTGGGAGAACAGAGATGAACGCCAGGCAGAGACGGTCGGACGGCGGTTTGGCGGCACGCGTCTGCATGCTCGCGGTCGCTGGCGCCGCACTACTGGCCCCGGCGGGCTCGGCGGCCGGCCAGGCGGCGGACGGCGACGTGACGTTCACCCGGGACGTGCTGCCGATCCTGCAGCGCGCGTGCCAGCAGTGCCACCGGCCCGGCTCGGTGGCGCCGATGTCGCTCCTGACCTACGAGGAGGTGCGTCCGTGGGCGCGGGCCATCCGCGACAAGACCGCGCAGCGCGAGATGCCGCCGTGGTTCATCGAGCGCAACGTCGGCGTCAAGCGGTTCAAGGAGGACCCGTCGCTGTCCGACGCGGAGATCGCGGCCATCGGCCGCTGGGTCGACGCCGGGGCCCCGCGCGGGAACCCCGCCGACGCGCCGCCGCCCGTCGAGCTCGAGTCGCTCGAGGAGTGGCGCATCGGGGCCCCGGAGTGGATCGTCGAGCTGCCCGAGCCGGTGGTCGTGGGCGCCGTCGACGCCGATCGCTGGCTCGACATCTGGGCCGACTCGCGGCTGACCACCGACCGCTACATCAAGGCGGTCGAGACCAAGCCGTCGCCCGGCGCGCACCGCGTGGTGCACCACGTGGCCACGTCCATGACATGGGAGAACGAGGACGGCGAGGAGGGCGGCGGCTTCCTCAACGAGTACGCCATGGGCAAGAACGGCGACATCTTCCCCGACGGCACCGGACGCTTGATCCGGGCGGGGACGCAGATCCGCTTCAACATGCACTACAGCTCGGTGGGGGAGGAGATCGCCGACCGCACGCGGGTCGGCTTCCAGTTCTATCCCGAGGGCCACGTGCCCGACCGGGTGCTGATCTCGCGGCACGTCGGCGACAGCTTCGACACCCTCGACATCCCCGCCGGGGCCGACAACGTGCGCAGCGACGGCTACTACGTGCTGCCCGAGGCGACCCAGGTCACCGGGTTCCAGCCCCACATGCACATCCGCGGCAAGCGCATGTGCGTCGAGGCCATCCACCCCGACGGCCTCATCGAGACGCTGAGCTGCACCGGCCACAACTTCGGCTGGCACATCGTCTACAACTACGCCGACGAGGAGGCGCCGCTGCTGCCGGCGGGCACCATCCTCCACGTCATCGGCTGGCACGACAACACCGCCGCCAACCGCTACAACCCCGACCCCAAGAACTGGGTGGGCTTCGGGAACCGGTCGATCGACGACATGAGCTTCGCGTGGATGAGCTTCTTCCACATGCCCGAGGACGTCTACGAGGAGAGGCTGGCGGAACGGCGTCGGGCCGGCAGCGACTAGTTGCGCGGCGCCGATTCTCGACGGCGGCGGGGGGCCGCGGCGAAACCGCGTGGCTCGCGCCACCGCACCTGGTGAGGACTGACAGGGAGGGCTGAAGATGCGGCTGCGGTGTCGATGCGGGTTCGGCGCGGCCGCGCCGGGACGGACGGGCCTTGCGTTCCTCCCTGTCGCAACGGGACGGACGAGCCTCGCGTTTCTCGTCGTCGCGGTCGGGCTGACGGGCCTCGCGTTCCTGGCGGCGGCGCCGGCCGCAAGCGCGCAGACCTACCACAGCGGCCAGAACCTGCAGCCGGTCTTCGAGGGGTGGGTGCAGAACCCCGACGGCAGCTTCGACATGCTGTTCGGCTACCTGAACCGGAACTACGAGGAAGAGCTGAACATCCCCGTCGGGCCCGACAACTTCCTCGAGCCGGGCGACGTCGACCAGGGCCAGCCCTCGTACTTCTACCCGCGCCGGCAGCGCTTCGCGTGGCAGGTGACGGTGCCGGCCGACTGGGGCGACAAGGAGCTGGTGTGGACGGTGACCGCCCACGGCCGGACCGACCGCGCGGTGGGCTGGCTGGTGCCCGAGCAGATCATCGACGAGCAGGTCATCGCGATGAACCGCGCCGGCGGCGGCGCCCCCGAGATCGAGAACGACGCGCCGACCATCGAGCTGCCGGAGGGCCGTCGGCGTACCGTCGCGGTGGGCGAGACGCTGTCGCTGACCGCGGTCATCGCCGACGACGGCGTGCCCGAGATGCGGCCTGCCCGCAACAGCCGCCCGCCGGGCCGCCGCAACGCCCTCGGGCTGCGGCTGGCCTGGATCCAGTACCGCGGTCCGGGGACGGTGGACTTCGATCCGTTCGTCCGGCCGATGGTCGACCACACGCCGGGATGGACGCCGCCGCCGCTCCCCGAGGACGGCCGCATCGTGACCACGGCCGTCTTCAGCGAGCCGGGCACCTACGTCATCCGGGCGATGGCCGACGACGGTTACCTCTATACGCCGGCCGACGTGACGGTCACGGTGACGCCGTAGGCGGCTCGAAGGGGGCGGCCCGGTCGGCGCCCGCGGGGGCGGCGGCGCGGCCCGGCGGCTTGCGCCGAGAACGCGCGGCCGCGCCGGCGGGCAGGGGCGGTGAGAAGCGGCGACACGAGGCGGCGATCCGTCAAGGGGTGGTCGGTAGTTTCGAATCGTGGCAGACGGTGGGGAAGGAGAGAGCGATGCGCAGGACGCTATTCGCGGCGATCGGTGTCGTGGGCGTGATGTCCCTGGTACCCCTGGCCGGCTGCGGCGACTCCGCCCCGGCCGAGGAGGCGGCCGGGGACGCGGCCGAGGCCAACCCGATGGACCGCTTCGCCGGCGCATGGTCGCTGGTTCGCAGCGAGCGCCGCGACGCCGAGGGCGAGCTGATCGGCGAGCCGAGGGAGGACCGGGTCGGCTACATCATGTACGACGCCACCGGCTACATGGGGGTGACGCTGATGAGCACCGACCGGGAGCCGTACTCCGAGGGCGGGCCTACCCCGGAGGAGGCGCTGGCCCAGATGGGCAGCTATTCTTCCTACTTCGGGGGCTACAGCGTGAACGAGGAGGAAGGCTACGTCACCCATCACCTGGAGGGCAGCCTGAACCCGTCCGGAGCGGGGTCGGACTACCAGCGGTTCTTCACTTTCGAGGGCGACAACCTGATCCTCCAGCCTCCGGCGAGCGAGGACGGCGCGCGGTCGTACATCACCTGGGAGCGGCTGCCCGACCTGCCGGAGTCGGAGCTCACCGACACCCACCGGCGGCTCTTCGGCTTCTACCGCGTCGAGTCGGTGACGCGCGAGACCAGCGACGGCGAGTCGGTGCCCGCCGACCAGTACGAGACGGCGTACATCGCCTACGCGCCGTCGGGGCACATGTCCGTGCACCTGATGCGGGCCGGCCGCCAGCCCTACGCGGGCGACGAGCCGACGGCGGAGGAGGCGCTGGCGGTGGTGGACACCTACGGCAGCTACTTCGGGCCGTTCTCCGTCAACGAGGAGGAGGCGTACCTCGTGCACCACCGCATCGGCAACGAGACCCCGAACCAGAGCGGCACCGACGCGCAGCGCTTCTACGAGCTGACCGACACGCACCTGAACCTGATGCCGCCCCCGGCGACCGACGACGAGGGGCGCGAGGTGCAGAGCACGATACGCTGGGTCCGCATCAGCGACTGAGCACCGAGCGGGCTTCGCGGCACACGCAGGCCCGCATCGGCGACCGACGGGGCCTGCGCCATACATCGGTCCAGCATCGGCAGGAGGCTGGACGCGTACTGACGGCAGGATTCGCTGGCTCAGGCGTATCCCGCGAGCGGGGGCTCGCGACCGTTCCGCCTCTCGACGATGCGCAGGGCGCAGACCGAAGCGCCTCCCGCGTCGTTCGCCGGCCACCGCACGGGATGGCGGTGAGGACCCCGCGGCGCCAGGAGGATTCCATGCGCGGCACGTCGATTAGCGGCTTCGTCCTGGTTTTCGCGCTCGCGGCGGGGCTCGCGGCCCCCGCGAGAGGGCAGTCCGGCCAGTGGCCGGCGTTCCGCGGCCCGGCCGCCGGCGCCGTCGCCGACGACCCCCGGCTCCCCGAGACGTGGAGCGAGACCGAGAACGTCGTCTGGGCCGCCGACGTGCCCGGCCTCGGCTGGAGCTCGCCCGTCGTCTGGGACGACCACGTCTTCGTGACCACCGCGGTCAGCGCCGGCGACGAGCCGCCGCCGCAGCCGGGCCTGTACGACCCCGGGGCCGACTTCGGGGCCACGCCGGCCGCGGCCGAGCACCGGTGGCTCGTCCACGACGTCTCCTTCGAGACCGGCGAGATCCGCTGGACGCGCGAGCTGTACTCGGCGGTGCCCGCCATCGAGCGGCACATCAAGAACAGCTTCGCGTCGGAGACCCCGGTCACCGACGGCGAGCGCCTCTACGTCTACTTCGGGACGGTCGGCCTCGTCGCCGCCCTCGACTTCGAGGGGGAGGTGGTCTGGACGAGGGAGGTCGGCGTCTTCAACGGCTGGCAACGCTTCGGCACCGCCGCCTCGCCCGCCCTGCACGACGGGCGGCTCTACATCGTCAACGACAACACCACGGGGTCGTTCCTCCTCGCCCTCGACGCGCGCACCGGCGACACCGTCTGGCGCGTCGAGCGCGACGAGAACGAGAACTGGTCGAGCCCGTTCGTGTGGGAGAACGACGTCCGGACCGAGATCGTCACCGCGGGCCGCCGCCGCGTCCGGTCCTACGACCTCGACGGCCGCGAGCTGTGGGACATCGGCGGCATGACCGTCAACGTCGTCCCCACCCCGTTCGCCCGCGACGGCCTCGTCTACATCAGCTCGGGCTACCCCGGCGGCATGCCGCGCCCGGTCTACGCCATCCGCGCCGGCGCGTCGGGCGACATCTCGCTCGCGCCGGGCGACGCCGGCAACGACTACGTCGTCTGGTACCAACCGATGCTGGGCACCTACAACACCTCGGCCCTCGTCTACCGGGGCGCCTACTACACGCTGCTCGACCGCGGGTTCCTGCTGAGCCACGACGCCCGCACCGGCCGCGAGATCTACGGCCGCACCCGCATCCGTCCCGGCACCGGGTTCACCGCCTCGCCGTGGGCCTACAACGGCCGGGTGTTCCTGCTCGGCGAGGACGGCGACACCTTCGTCGTCCGCGCCGGGCCCGAGTTCGAGCTGCTGCACACCAACTCGCTGAACGAGATGGCCCTCGCCACCCCCGCCGTCGTGCGCGGCAGCCTGATTCTCCGGACGCAGTCGAAGCTCTACCGCATCAGCAACGAAGCCGCGAGCCAATGAGCGTCCGACCGGCGCTCGCGGCCGGACTCTTCGTGGCGGCAGCGCTGCCCTCGGCCGCCGCACAGCTTCCAGACGGTCTGCGCGAGCGGGCCGAGCAGGGCGATGCGGCCGCCCAGGCCGAGCTCGGCCGACGCTACTACGTCGGGGAGGGTGTGCCGCAGGACGACGCGGAGGCCGTCGGCTGGACCCGGCTCGCGGCCGAGCGGGGCCATGCACCGGCGCAGTACAGCCTGGGCCTCCTCTACTTCCGCGGTCGGGGCGTCGCGGGCGACGACGCGGCCGCGGCCCGTTGGTACCAGGCGGCGGCCGAGCAGGGCCACCCTCCGGCCCAGGCCGCGCTCAGCTCCCTCTACGCCTACGGTGCCGGGGTCGAGGAGGACCCGGTCCTCGCCAGCATGTGGATCGAGTTGGCGTGGCGGTCGAGCCTCGACGGCGGCGACTGGCGCCTCTACGCCCGGCAACGCGCCGAGCTGGCAGAGTGGGTGACCCCCGGGCAGACGGCGGAGGGCCGCCGGCTCGCCCGGGAGTGGACGCGGCCGCCCGGGCGGTGACGTATGGCCTTGCGGGTGGAGGGAAGGCGGCGTGGGCACCGAGGCTACGGGACGGGCTGCGAGATGATCCGGAACGGCCGGCGAACCCGGGCCAGCTCGGCGCCGTCGCGCATCACTCGGGCACGCGCCACGTAGCGCCCCGGCGGCAGGTGGGGCACCGCGACGATGGCCGTGGCCCGGCGGTGCCGGGTGCCGTCCGGACCATTCAGCACGGCCGGCCCGCGCGCGAGGACCGGCCCGCCCCCGCCGTCCACGACGTCGACCTCGACCCGGGTGTCGTCCCACCGAAACCGAGACCGCGCGTACAGCTCGGTGAAGGCCAGCAGCCGCCCGCTCGTCACCTGCGCCTCGACCTGCGGGAGGATGCGTCCCGACGGCGCCGAGGCCTGGTCGGCCAGCATCAGGTCGCCGGCGGCGAGCGGCTCGCCCGACAGCCGGGGCGCGCGCATCGGGTGCTCCACGCTGCCGCGCCGCCCGGCCGCGTCGATCGCGGCCAGCTTCAGCGAGTACGCGCCCGGCTGTTCCAGCGGCACCGCGATGGCGACCTCCAGGACCGGTCCGTCCGGCTTCCGCACCAGCCTCGGAGTGACCTGCATCGTCGCGCGGGCCGTCTCCGCGCCGTCGGCGTCGCGCACCGCGTACCCCACGTCCAGCGTCGCGGGCACGCCGCCCGGGGCATCGACCTCCGCGCCGATCAGGATCCGCAGCGGCTCGCTGTAGCTCGTGGCGTTGCGGTAGGCGTACGTCGCCACGCGCAGCGGCAGCTCGCGCACCGCCACCGGCGATCGCAACAGGCGCAGGAGGCGCTCGGCGGCGCCGCGTCCGGCCTCCTCCGGCGGGACGTGGACCCGGCGGTGCGAGCGGACGCGGGCGCCGTCGCGCCGCACCGACACGTCGATGTCGCGGAACTCACCGCCCCGGTCCCCCGCGATCGATTCCACGCCCAGGAGGTAGTAGCCGGAGAGCTCCCTTTCCAGCCGGTCGAACAGCGGCCCGGGGTTGTAGTAGGTGCGCATGAGGCTGCCGCCGGTCATCGACGCCGCCGCCATCAGGCCCTGCTCCTGCACCCGGCGGTTCGGCGGGCCCAGCCGCATCCCCGCATCTGCCGGCACCCCTTCCACGAAGGCCGTCCCGACTCCGCCGGGTCCTCCCCCTCGCATGGGCGAGTTCTCCACCACGAAGGCATCCGGCAATGCCCCGGACGCCGCCCGGGACCCGTCGACGAGCAGCTCGTCGAGCATGAATATGTACAGCGTCGTGCGCGAGGCGGCGGCCAGGTCCGCGATCTTCTTCAGGCCCAGCTCCTCTCCGTCGATCACCAGGCCGCCGGAGAGCCACACGAGGGCCTTGGGACCCTCCACCCCACGCATGCCCTCGAGGATGGACTCGATGCCGTGCAGCACGGCCGCGGTGCGACGTCGGGTCTCCTGCAGGATCTCGAACTCGATCGCTCCGCCCAGAGGAGGGACGCCCAGGCCCGACATGCCTTCGACCGCGCGGCGGGCCCGGTCGTGGTCCGACGTGAAGTCGATGTAGACGCCGGGCTGCGGCATCGCCACCACCGAGACGCGGTCGCCGGGGCCCAGGCTGTCGACGAACCCGGCGGCGGCGTGCATCAGGCGGCGCCCCTCTCCCCACGGCATGCTCTCCTCGTCGACCAGGATCACGATGAGCCGGCCGGGATCCGAGTCGGCGTTGGACGTGTACCCGGCATCCTCGGCCGGCAAATCGGCCGGGAGGGAGCTCTTCTCGGGCGCCCGCAACGAGATGAACTGCGCCTGGACGACGGCGCGCGGCTCCCCGTCGACGGTCACCGAGAAATCCGCCGCCCGCAGGTCGGGAACGGGGTTGCCGTCGCCGTCGATGACGGTGGCGTCCACCTCGATGAGCTCGACGCCGCTCCGGAAGGTGGGTGCCTGCTGGGCGGACGGCGCCACGCTCGAGGCGATCGTGGCGATGATGAACACGCCGAGCCCCACCCGTCGACGGTCGCCCATGGGAATCCTCCCGGCTGCTTCGAAGCGTCTACGGCGGCGCGGGAAGAAAATGGCCCCGAGGTGATGACCTCCGAGCACGCCGCCGCGCGCCGGCCGGCGCGAAGACTCAGCCGGCCCAGCTTACTCGATGCCCTCGTCTCACTCCCACCGAAAGACCCGCGACGCGATGAGGGTGCACACGACGAAGACGACGAGCAATACCGCGACGTCGTTCAGGTGGGCCGACCACGGGTCGCCCTGCCAGATGCCCGACAGCAGGGAGACGGCGTAGGTCAGGGGAATCACCCTCGATACCGCCTGCATCGCGGGCGGGAGCGCGTCCAACGGGACGAACAGGCCGCAGAACGGCAGCATCGAGTAGAGGAAGAGGCTGCCGAGCGGCGGGGCGAAGCGCGCGGTGCGGACGAGGCTGGCGATGATGAAGCCGATGGACAGGATGCTCCACGTGCTGAACAGCAGCGCCAGCGTGAACGACAGCAGCGGCACGTCGGTGCCGGCGGGGTAGTAGCGGCGTCCCGCGAGGAACATCAGGACGACGGTGACCGCGGTCAGGACGAGCTTGACCAGCACGTGGGTCACGAGGATGGTGACGGGGCTGATGGGGGTCGCCCGCAGCCGCTTGAGGATGCCGCCCTCGCGGTAGATGGAGACGATAGCGACCAGCGACAGCACCGCGCTGATGGCGATGAACACGGCCACGAAGACGGGGAGGCTGGTGCGCATCACCATCGCGGTCGGCGACGTGCCCTCGGCGAGCCGCGGGCCGAAGGTGCGCCCCAGAACCAGGAACATCAACACGGGGATGACCACCGAGCCGATGAGGCCCATCGGCTCGCGCACGAAGATCTTGATCTCGAGCCAGGTGAGCTTGCCGAGGCCGCGCAGGGGGAGATGTCGGATCATGGCGTCGGGGATCGCGGTCTCGGTTCGGGTCAGTCGCGAATGGAGTGGCCGGTCAGGGTGAGGAAGACGTCCTCCAGCGTCGGCTCCTCGGTCCGGAACGCCGTGACCCGCATGCCATGCTCGGACAGACAATGGATGACCTCGGTCACGAGGTCCTCGCCGCGCCCCCGGATGGTGTGCCGGTCTCCGTCGCAGTCCACGGTATCGGCCGAGTCGAGCCCCGCGAACCGGGCCGCGGCCCCTTCGTGGGCGGTCGTCACCACCACCGTGCGTTGAGGGCAGTGCCGGGCGACGAGGCCGGCCGGCGTATCGTGGTCGACGATGCGCCCGTGCTCGATGATGGCGACGCGGTCGCAGAGCCGCTCCGCCTCCTCCATCAGGTGCGTGGTCAGGAAGACGGTCTGGCCGCGATCGCGGATGCCGCGAACGAGATCCCAGATGGCCCGGCGCGCCTGGGGGTCGAGTCCCGTCGTGAGCTCGTCGAGGAACACCAGCTCGGGCGCGTTGATGAGGGCGAGGGCGATGAACAGCCGCTGCTTCTGGCCCCCGGACAGGGTCATGAACCACGCGTCGCGCCGGTCCGTCAGCCCGAGCTGGCCGAGCAGCCGGTCGCCGTCGACCGAGGTGTCGTAGAGGGCGGCCCACAGGTCCACCGCCTCCCACACCTTGATGCGCTTCTGGAGCTGCGCCTCCTGGAGTTGCACGCCGATGCGGGGCTGCAGGGCCCCGGCGTCCCGGATGGGGTCGAGGCCGAGGACCTCGATGCGCCCGCGGTCGGGTCGCCGCAGGCCCTCGACGCACTCCATGGTCGTAGTCTTCCCGGCCCCGTTCGGGCCGATGAGGCCGAAGATCTCGCCCGCCTCGACCGTGAACGAGACGTCGTCCACCGCCACCGTCGCGCCGTAGGCCTTCCGGATGCCGGAGACGCGGACCACCGGGGTGTCGGCCATGCGGGCGCGATCGTATCAGTCGGGAGCGAATCAGGCGTTGCATCGAGACAGGCGAGGGCGGCGGTGTGCGGTCATCGCGCCGGTGGGACAGGGCGTGACGAGGGAGCACACCGGGCATCGGGGGCGGCCGAGGAGACCCGGCGTCGCGCCGACCGGCGTCGGGGGGCGCCCGCGAGGCCTGAGCGGAGGGGCTCGACGAGCAACCGCGGTCGGGGAAGTCGCGGGGGGCTGACGCAACGGGACCTGCCGCCGTGAGCCGCTGTCGTGCTGAACCACCGGCTTGACAGCGGGGACGGAACCGTTTGCAATGACGCAGCACCCGCCGGCGCGCCGGGCGCCCGCCGGAGGGTCTGGAATCGGAGACACGAGACCGGGAGGTTCGCGATGAGGACTTGGAAGACGCTCGCCGCGGTGGGCTGCGCATTCGGCGTGTTCGGGATGGCGTGGGGGCTGTCGGCCCAGCAGCCGGAGTCGCGGGTGTTCGAGCTGCGCATCTACAAGACGGTCGACGGCAAGCGCGCCGAGCTGTCCGACCGGTTCCGCGACCACACGGCCGCCATGTTCGAGGAGGCGGGCATGGAGAACGTGGGGTACTGGAACGCGGCCACCGGCGACGACACCGACGACACGTTCATCTACATGCTGGGGTATCCGACGCTCGAGGCGCGCGACGAGATGTGGGCCAGGCTCGGCGAGAACCCCGAGTTCCAGCGGATCATCATCTCGGCCGAGCGCTCCGAGGACCGGGCGCTGGTCGACACCATCGACGCGCGGATGCTCGTGCCGACGGAGTTCTCGGCCATCCGGTAGCGGGCCGCACCGAGGGAAGCGGTGCGGATTGTCGGCACGGATGGGCGGCGATCGGAGCCTCGGGAGGCGATCCCGGGCCAGGAACATGCGCCGGTAGCACGGCGCCGACTCCGGCCGGGTCGGGCAGGCTGGTAGCGCGTCACGTCCCAATCTTGGGGACACGGACACGGGTTTGCAGCGCGCAATCGTTGACGAATCACAGCGCCGCACACCCTGAAGTTGGGTCGTGGTGCAGCACCGGGGCCCCGCGCGGGCGTGGTGTCCGGGCCGGCGACAGCGTCAAGCGCGACGACAGCGTCGAGCAGGAAACGGGGAAACCGATGAGCGACAGGACGACGACGAGAACCGGCTGCGGCACGGCGGGTGCGGCCCTGCTGGGCATGCTCGTCATGGCCGCGACCGCGGCGGCCCAGCACGGCACGAGCGGCGAGTGGCGCGTCCACGGCGGCGACAGCGGGTTCACCCGCTACGCGGCCCTCGATCAGATCGATGCGGAGACCGTGCACGACCTCGAGATCGTGTGGCGCCGCCCCGCCGTCGACGCGGGCCTGCACGCGCGCTGGGACAACCTGCGCTACTCGAACAACCTGCGGTCGACGCCGCTGATGGTCGACGGGGTGCTGTTCGCGTCGAACGGCATCGGCATCGTCGAGGCGTTCGACCCCGCGACCGGCGCGACCCGCTGGGTGCAGGACCTGCCTTTCCTCACCGACGACGAGACCCCGCGGGGGGCCGCCAACCGCGGCGTCGGCTACTGGGAGGACGACTCGGGGGGCGGCCGCCGCATCCTGTCGGTGCGGCCGCCGTACCTGCTGGCCACCGACGTGGACACCGGCCGGCTCGTCCCCGGCTTCGGCGACGGCGGCATGGTGGACCTCCGGGTCTTCGAGGACACCGACGAGCTGGTCGACTTCAACTTCACCTCGCCGCCCCTCGTCGTCCGCGATGTGGTCATCGTCGGGCAGGCCATGGCCGACCATCCTCTGACCATGGAGAACCGCCCCGGCTACGTCCGCGCCTACGACGTGCGGACCGGCGCCCTGCGGTGGACCTGGAACCCGATTCCGCGGGCCGGCGAGCCAGGGGTCGAGACCTGGCTCGACGACTCGTGGGAGTACTCGGGCATGGGCAACGTCTGGACGATGATGAGCGCCGACGAGGAGCTCGGGCTCGTCTACCTGCCGACGGGGGCGCCGAGCAACGACATGTACGGCGGGCACCGCCCCGGCAACAACCTCTACGCCAACAGCCTCGTCTGCGTGCGGGCCGAGACCGGCGAGATGGTGTGGCACTTCCAGATGGTGCACCACGACCTGTGGGACTACGACAACAACGTGGCCCCGATCCTGATGGACATCGTGGTCGACGGCCGCGACATCAAGGCGGTGGTGCAGCTCACCAAGCAGGCCATGGCCTACACCTTCGACCGGGTCACCGGCGAGCCGGTGTGGCCCATCGTCGAGCGGCCCGTGCCGGGCTCGGACACCCCCGGCGAGTGGATCTCGCCAACCCAGCCGTTCCCGACGAAGCCCGCGCCGTTCGACGTGCACGGCATCTCGGTCGACACCCTCATCGACTTCACCCCCGAGCTGCGGGCAGAGGCCGAGGAGATCGCCGCGCCGTTCGTGCTGGGGGAGATCTACACCCCGCCGTCGATCCGCGGCGACGGCGACGGCGACACCAAGGGCACGCTGCAGCTCCCCGGCTCGGTCGGCGGGGCCGAGTGGGGCGGGGCCGGCTTCGACCCCGAGACCGGCATGCTCTACGTGCCGTCGGTGACCGGGACGTTCGCGGCCGACCTGACCCCCGGCAACCCCGACCGCATGAACGTGCGCTACACCCGCGGCACCCGCGCCTTCCCCCAGGGTCCGCAGGGGCTGCCCCTGCTCAAGCCGCCCTACGGCCGCATCACCGCCATCGACATGAACACCGGCGAGCACGTCTGGATGGTCGCCAACGGCGACGGCCCGCGCGACCACCCCGCCATCGCCCACCTCGACCTGCCGCCCCTCGGCCAGCCGGGCCGGGCGATGACGCTGCTCACCAGCACCCTGCTCTTCGTCAGCGAGGGCGACCCCATCATGGTCCGCACCCCGCCCGGCGCCGGTCCCGACGCCGGCCGGGGGTTCCGCGCCTTCGACAAGGTGACCGGCGACGTGGTGTGGGAGACGACCTTCCCGGCCGGCAACGTCGGCTCGCCGATCACCTACATGCACGGGGGGAAGCAGTACATCGTGCTGCCCATCGGCTCGCTGGACCACCCCGGCGAGTGGATCGCGCTGGCGCTGCCGTAGGGGACGCCACCGGGGGACGCGCACGCGCGAGATCTCAAGAATCGGGTCCGAACCGACCGGCCCGCTGTTGCCGGCGCGCGGACGGAGCAGGTCAGCGTCTACTTGCTGGAATACGATTATGCAGTCGCAGCGATAGCGGGCTTGCGCCGCCCCGGCCCTCTACTCGAAGTGAATACCCTTTATGGCCAATCCCGAACATGTAAAGTGGCTACTCGAAGGTGTTGACAGTTGGAATGACAGGCGCAACGAACACACTTTCACTCCAGATCAGACAAGAGAGGCCGTTCTTTGAAGAACGAATCGATCCGAGAGATTTCTTTCGCGTATTCGTTGTTGAGCCCTAACAATCATTCGAACGGGTGCGGGCACAAGCTGGGGCATTTTATAATCTCGGCGTTTCATGAAAGGTTCGAGCGGAGGGAGATTCGAAAGTGGAATGCAGGAATTCCGATCTATGGACACTATAGGTTTGTGGTGCCGAAAGAATGCAAACAGCACATTTTGGGTGAGTTGCGACTCTTGAACATATCACGGGATTCTCTTTTTCCGGGTCTTGGCGAGGCAGCGAATGCGATCACGCGTCGTTATTCGGAATAGGCGGTAGCCACCGCGGGCGGCGGCCGAGACGGGGAGATCTGCACGAGGGAGCGGAACGTTTCGCTGTGTAGCGGGGAATCGGGCGGGCGACGGACGTCCGGGGCGGCGGGGCAGACGCCCTCTCCTCCTTCCGCTTCACTCCTGCTGGGGCCGGCGCCACGATTCAGAGCGTCGTAGAAGTTGAAGTCGTGCGACCGGTGGTCCGTCCCCCGGCCGGCGCGGCCGGGAAGCCGGCAAGGGGTTCCGCGCCTTCGACAAAGGAAACCGGCGACTTGGTCTGGGAGCAGACCTGCGGGGCTGGCAAGGTCGGCTCGCCGATCACGGACATGCCGGGGGGGAGCAGAGTCCATAGTGTTGCCGATCGGATCGCTGGACCACCCTGGCGAGTGATCGCGCTGGCGTTGCCGTCGGGGACTGTACCTTCGGCGCGATGAAGCGGGTACCCGATGAGCCGGCTTCATCAAGCGTTCGGTTCGCGAGAAGCGCCGGAACCGGTAGCCGAGGGATCCAGGCACGACACGGCGGTCGGTTCGAAGTGGCGAACATTGCAGGTCACCACTGTCAAGCCGTGCTTGAGGGCGGTGGCGGCAGTCAGGAGATCCGTGCGTTCGTGTCGGAGATCGCCGGGCAGGCGGCCCCACCGCCGGGCGGTCGACGCGTCGACGGGGAGAATCCGGTCGCCGTACAGCGAGAGCACGCGGTCCAACCAGGCGGCGAGGGCGCGGGCGAATGCGGGGTCGCGCCCCCGTTGTCGCGTGATTCCCCGCTCGATCTCCGCGACCGATACGACGCTCACGTAGATGTCGGCGGTCCGCTGCCCGGCCATTCATTGACTGACGTCGGGGCTGCGTTCGGGTCTGCGGAGCAACGACCGCACGTCGGTGTCGACGAGGAACATCAGAAGTCCACCGGTCGGGACGGCAGCCCGATGCGCTCGAGCTCGCCGCCGCCCCGCGGGATCGCGAGCAAGAGATCCGGAAGCGTCGGCGCTCGTGCCCTCGCCAGGTGAATCAGGCGCTCGTATTCCTCTGCCGCGAGCACCATGACGGCGGGCCTGCCGCGCCGGGTTACCCGCTGCGGGGCGCCCGCGAGCGCGGCATCGACAACTGCGCTGAACCGGTTCTTGGCATCGTGGAGGGGCCAGTCGGTCATGGGGCTTCCTGGCTATCTGTCATGTCGAGATTCTCGTTCTGGCCAGATTGGGTGTCAAGGTTGCCGGTACCTCGTTTCCTTCCGCCGCGGTGGTGCGCGGACGAGCGCCAGTGGGTGCACGACAAATAGAGTGGGGGATTTACGCGGCCCAGAAAGGGAGCGTCGAGGATCTGATCGCCGCGCGGCGGTCGGGGCCGACGTCGACGCGTTCCCCAACGAGAACGTGAATGCCCTGTACTTCGAGACGCTCTTGCGCGCCGTTCACCGTCGAGCGCTCGCCACCGCCAGCCGGGCCGTCGAGGTGATTGACGCAGAGGGTTCGCCGCCGCGCTCGCGTCGGAAGTCGCTGCACTCTTCGGCCCGGGGGCGCCCACGTCTTCGGTCTCCACGCACTCGAAGAGCGCCTCGCCGCTGCGTTTTTTCTTGACAACTTTTGGCAGCCAGTCCGCGTGATTTCCGGGACGCCGCCAGGAATGCCTGTGAACACCCTTGAGGCGCCGCAGGCTGCACGACCCCGACCGCGAGACCGGAATCTGTCGCCCCACGGCCCGTTCGGGCTGCTGGCGCGAGTACAAGCCGCTCAAAATCAGTGGGTTACGATGGGGTATGCACCCTGAAACCACACCCGATGTCCGTGCGTCCCAGCTGCGTTCCGCGGACTCCATCGTGCCGGAGAGCGACGCACCCGCACCGCGGTCGTGGTGCCCCGATGGTCCCCAGGCCGAGGTCGTCGCGCTCGGTGACCGCATCGCCGAGCTCTCCACCCGCATTCACGCCGCCACCTGGGAGCTGCTCAGCCTCATCCGACAGTTCGACGAGAGAAACGGCTGGGCCGGCTGCACGTCGTGCGCCGAGTGGCTCGGCTGGCGCACCGGGCTCGAGCCGGGCGCGGCCCGCGAGCACGTGCGGGTGGCGCGCGCCCTGGCCGACCTACCGAAGCTGAGCGACGCGATGCGGCGCGGCAAGGTCTCCTACTCGAAGATGCGCGCGGTTACGCGGGTGGCGACGCCCGAGACCGAGGACGACCTGCTGAACGTGGCGCTGTCGGGCACCGCCGCCCACGTCGAGAAGATCGTGCGCGCTTGGCGGCGGGTCGACCGCTTGGCGGAGCGGGCCGAGGACCGGCGACGGCACGAGACGCGGTCGTTGCGGACGTGGGTGGACGAGAACGGAATGGTGGTGGTGCGGGGCCGCCTGTCGCCCGAGGTGGGCGCGGTCGTGCGGCGGGCGCTCGAGGCCGCCTGCGATCAGGCCCGCGGCACCGTCGCTACTGACGCGACCGCGGCGGCCGCGGACGGAGAGGCCGCCCCCGATGCGGAGACGGAGGCACCGTCGCTGGCGCAGCGGCAGGCGGATGCGCTGGGGGTGATTGCGGAGTGCGCGTTGTCGGGCGGGCTCGACCGGGGGACGGCGGGCGACCGGTATCAGGTGGTAGTGCACGTGGACGCGGAGGCCTTGACCGAAGCGCCCGACGTTCCCGCGGGAACGTCGGGGACGGCCGCGTCGGGATCAGCGCCGCGCGCTGGCGGACGCGCTTCCGAGGTCTGGCCGTCGGCAGCATCCGGGTCGCAAGGACACGGTGACCGCCGCACGCACGCTTCCGAGAGAGCCCCCGCGGCGCCGGCCGGATCGCAGGGGCGCGGCGACCCTTCCGGCGTTCCCGCGGGAACGTCGGCGACGGCATCGCTGGTGCCCGTGCGGCGCGGCGCCGGCCGGGAAACACGCGCGGTGGCAGTTCGACGAGAGCCGGGGCCGTTCATGGGCCAGGCGGACACGCCGGAACGCGCCGCGCCATCGCAGCGGTCGCAGGTCCCCTGCCCGGGGCCGCGTCCGGCCGCGTCCACCCCGGCCGGCCACCGACAGACGGTGCTGGAGGAGGCGGAGGGCATCCACGTCTCGGCGGAGACCGCGCGGCGCCTGGCCTGCGACGCGGCGACGGTCGGGATGCAGCACGGCCCCGGCGGCGAGATCCTCGCCGTCGGACGCCGGACGCGGAGCATCTCGCCGGCCCTGCGCCGGGCGCTGAACGCCCGCGACCGCCACTGCCGGTTTTCGGGGTGCCGGAACGTCCGGGTCGATGCTCACCACATCGTGCACTGGGCCCACGGCGGGGCGACGGCGCTCGACAATCTCGTCCTTCTCTGCCGGCGGCACCACCGGGCGGTCCACGAGGAGGGGTTCCGGGTCACGCTGGATGCGGCCGGAAACGTGGCCTTCGTCCGGCCGGACGACCGTCCGCTGCCGGACGCGCCGGCGCCGCCGGACTGGACGGGTCGGCCGCTGGCGCCGGTGAGGGCGCGACTCGAACGAGAGGGCATCTCCATCGATCCCGACACCCTCACGCCCGAGTGGCGCGGCGAGCGCCTGGACCTGGATTGGGTGATCCACCAGTTGTGGCGTCCGCGCCCGCCGGCGGAAGCGACGTGCGAGCGGCAGGCGGCCGACCCGTCTTGACGGCCGGCGTCGGGATGGCCGTTTTCCGTGGCAGCCCGTGTGGGGCCAGGCTTCGCCCTGCCTGCGCCACGACTGACCGGCACGCGACGGGGCGGCTCCGCCAGTGAAGTTCCGGGGAATGCGTGCGCTTCTCGGACGAGCGACTCCGGCAAGAGTACGAGCTCACGCACCTTGTCCCGCGAGCGGCAGGTTTCCGTAGGGCGAAGGCACGATCTCGTCCGAGAGCCGGATGCGAGCAACCCGCACGTCCGGTTCGACGAGCGGCGAACGGAGTCATGGCGAGGGGCAAGGCAAGAGCCGCCGGGAGAAGCCACCCTCGCCCCCTACCGCCGCCGCGCCCGTCGCCGACTCTACAGATGACCCCCCGGCACGGGTCGGGCCGGGATTCGGTGTCGTGACCGGCGGCGTCTCACTTCCTGTCGTGCACCCAGCGTCAGTGCGCCCGTGGACGAAGAGCCTGCGGGGCTGGCGGCTTGTGGGGTCGCGAGCCGTCTGCTAGGGTCTTGACGCGGGCTGTACCGGCGCGGCAAGGTGGGACGTTCACGACCGGATGCAGCTCGTTGGCGTGTCGCGGGTTGGCGCGGGGCGCCAGGATGGACGAGTACCGGGGTCGGCGGCGCGGCCCTGAAGGCGCTCGACGCCGGCGGCGCGGAGACCCTGATCGGGAACCCTGTCTGGAGAGAGCCGAATGCGCGTGTCTCATCGGTCCGCGACCACCCTGCTCGCACTGGCGCTGCTGCTGGCGCCGGCCGCCGCTTCCGCCCAGACCGCCGGCGTGCCGCGAACGCCGTGGGGCGCGCCCGACCTGAACGGCGTGTGGGACTTCAGGACCCTGACGCCGCTCGAGCGCCCGGAGGAGTACGGCGACCGCGAGTTTCTGACCGAGGAAGAGGCGCGGGCGCTCGAGCAGGGGGCGGTCGAGCAGAACGAGGCGGCGGATCGGGCGCCGGCCCAACGCACCGAGGCGGGCGGCTCGATCGGCGCCTACAACCGCTTCTGGATGGACTTCGGCACCGAGGTGGTCGAGACCCGGCGGACCTCGCTGATCGTCGACCCGCCGAACGGCCGGCGGCCGCCGCGGACCGACGAGGGCCGCACCCGGTTCAGCGCGCCCGGGTCGTTCGGGTCGGCGCCGCTGGAGCAGATCGAGGACCTCAGCTACTTCGACCGCTGCCTGGGGACGACCGGGCTGCCCATCTTTCCCGTCGCCTACAACAACAACGTCCAGATCTTC
Organism: Vicinamibacterales bacterium; assembly: GCA_965207615.1. Classification (GTDB taxonomy): domain Bacteria; phylum Acidobacteriota; class Vicinamibacteria; order Vicinamibacterales; family UBA8438; genus JAJEEA01. Next base: position 1,428,363 of record CBDBMZ010000003.1, on the reverse strand, counting down.
CAGACTGAGGATCATCTGGTGATGCTCGTCGAGATGCTCAACACCACCCGCATCATCCCCATCACCGACCGCCCGCACGGCGGCATCCGGCAGTGGCTGGGCGACTCGCGCGGCCGCTGGGAGGGCGACACCCTGGTCGTCGAGACCACGAGCTTCGACCGCTGGCTGCCCCTGGTCGGCGCGAGCCGGGAGGCCCACCTCGTCGAGCGGTTCACCCGCGTCGGCCCCGGCGTCATCGAGTACGAGTACACCATCGAGGACCCGACCATCTGGACGGCCCCCTGGACCGCCGTGCAGACGCTGCGGAGGAACCCCCTGCCGCTCTTCGAGAACGCCTGTCACGAGGGGAACTACGCCGCCGCGAACATGCTCGCCGGCGCGCGGCTCGAGGAGGCCGCCGCGGAGGCAAGCCGCTGACGACGATAGCCTGGCGCCGCCATGGGCGGCAGACCGATCGGGGCGTTGGTCCGCACAGGCAGCGGACGGCGTTCCGTTCTACCCCGAACAGGCCGGGATGATCGGTCCCGACCTCGGCCCTCCCCCCGGAGCTCGCAGGCAGCAGACAGCGCTCCGTTCTGCCTGGGCGGCCCGCTTGCCATAGTACGATGAGGTGCGCTGTGTCTGAAACGATGACCGTTTCCCAACACCGCTGGAGCCGCGCCGAGTACGACCGCGCGGTCGAGGCCGGCGTCTTCGGCCCCGATGCGCGGCTGGAGCTCATCGAAGGGGCGATCCTCGCCATGGGGCCGCAGGGGAGCGAGCACTTCACGGGCATCGAGCTCGTCGTCGATGCTCTGCGAGGCGCCTTCGGCGCCGGGTATCGCGTACGAACGCAGGGCCCCCTCGCCGCTGGTGAAGACTCGGAACCGGAACCGGACGTGGCCGTCGTCGCGGGCGATGCCCGCAGCTACCGCCACGCCCATCCGACCAGCGCCCTGCCTCAGTGGACGGGTCAAAACCGGCCATTAGTGGACACCGCAAATCCGGCCATTTCCGGCGCCCGAGACGGGGCGTTGATCTTTACTTCACGGCCCCCTGTGTTCGCAAGGTCGTCTGGACCTTGGTGCGCCAGCTCCGCGGCCCGCACTTCAGCACGTGCGCGTGATGGAGGAGGCGATCCAGCAGCGCCGTGACGGCGGCGGTGTCGCCGAGCAGCTTGCCCCAGTCCTCGACCGGTCGGTTCGAGGTGAGCATCGTGGAGGCCCGCTCATAGCGGCGCATGATCAGTTCGAGCAGGTCCTCGGCCGCGGTGTGGGGCAGCTTGCGCATGCCGAGGTCGTCGATGATGAGCAGGGGCACCCGGGTCAGCTCGGTCAGGTAGTCCTTGCGGGTCTCGGCAAGGGTCGCCTCGGCGAGTTCCTCAAGGAAGGCGTGGGCCTCGCGGTAGATGACGCGGTAGCCCTGGTGGATCGCGGCGCGGCCGATGGCCTGGGCGAGATGACTCTTGCCCGTGCCGGGCGGGCCGATCAGCAGAGCGTCCTCGCGCTGGGCGACGAAGCGGGCGGTGGCGAGCTCGAAGACGAGGGCGCGGTTGATCTTCTTGTTGAAGGCGAAGTCAAAGCCGTCGAGGGAGCGGTGGGGGTCGCGGAAGCGAGCCTGCTTGTGGCGCCGGGCGAGCAGGCGGTCCTGGCGTCGCTGGAGCTCGTCGGTGACGAGGGCGGCGACGAGGTCGATCGGGGCCATCTGCTCGGCCTGAGCCTGCTGCAGGCGGGTTTCGAGGACGTCGGCCATGCCGGAGAGGCGGAGCTTGCGCAGGGCCTGGTCGAGTTCGACGAGATTCAAGACGAGTCTCCTGTTCTGCGGTCGATGAGATCGCGGTAGACGGTCAGTTGCCGGATGAGCGGGTCGACCTGACGCAGGGAGAGGGGCGCGCCGGGCCGGCGGTCGAGATAGCGCCGGAGGAAGCGGTAGGTGGGCACACCGAGTTCGAGGGCGGAGGTGGCGGCCTCTTCGGCGACGGCGGGACCGTGCTTCCTGGCGAGGGCGAGGACGCCGAGGATGCGACGGACGCCGGCGGCGCCGTCGTGACGGTGGATGTGGTCGCAGATGGTGGAGGTCGCCGGGCCGACCCGCTTGGCGGCGGCGAGCAGGGCAAGGGTCTTCGGCGGGGTGCGGGCGGGCTGGTCTCGGTCCTCGATGCGATGCCAGCCCCGCGGCGCGCGCAGGTGCTCGCGGAGGAGCTGGCCGGTGTGGGGGTCGAGCAGCCGTACGTGAGCTGCGTTCCACTGGACGTGGACGCGACGGCCGATCCAGCCCGGCGGCGCCCCGTAGTAGGCGGCGGCGACCTCGACGCAGCCATCCAGGTGCACGGTGCGGTGGCCGTACTGGTAGTAGCGGAACGGCTCGAGCGGCAACGGGCCGAGAGCCGGCCGCTCCTCGGCAAACATGGCAGCGACCTGCCGCTTGGTCGTGCCGTGGATGCGGGTGTCGGCCCAGCGCCGCTCCCAGCGGTCGAGATAGGCCTGGGCGTCGTCGAGGCGCTCGAAGCGGAGGCCGCGTAACGGCGTCCTTTTGGCGTGGCCGACGCCGGCTTCGACCTTGCCCTTTCGATCGGGGTCGCGGACGCGGCACGGCAGGGCGACGACGCCGTAGTGGGCGAGCACGTCGCGGTAGAGCGGATTGAGGGTGGGGTCGTAGATGTCGGGCGTGAGGACGCCCTCCTTGAGGTTGTCGAGGACGACGACACGTACGGTGCCGCCCAGCCGGCGGAACGCCCGCTCGTGCAGCTCGGCCCAGACCTGGGCACTCGACCGGCGGAGCAGCAGCCGCACCGACTTGCGGGAGTAGCCCAGGGTCAGGACGAAGAGCCGTGTCCGCCGGTACTTGCCGGAGTCGGGGTCCCGGACCATCGGCCCGTCGCCGTAGTCGACTTGGGCTTCCTCGGCTGGGGCGGTGGTGATGACGGCCCGTGCCTCGAAGGTGGATTGCTGTCGGAGCGTCGAGACGAAGCGCCGTACGCTTGCATAACCAGCCGGGAAACCATGGTCGTCGACCAGGTCCTGCCAGATGGCCATGGCGTTGCGCCCGCGGCCGAGGGCCTCGGCGATCAGCTCGCGGTACGGCTCGCAGGCACTCGCTTGCGGCGCCCGACCAGGGCGGTCTTCGGACGCGGGCACGACGGGCGTCGTGCCCGCGCTGGCCGCCGGAGCCGTCGAAGAGTCGGTGGACACCTCCGACGAAATGGCCGGTTTTGCCGGATGCGCGGCCGGCCGACCACGGCCCCGCACCACCACGCCGGCGGCCCTCAGGTAGTTGCTGGCCGTCTCGCGGCGCACCCCGGTGGCCCGTTCGATTCGCCGCAGGGACCACCCGAGGCGTCCCAGGGCCAGGATCTGCTGTCGTTTGTGTTCAGCCAAGACGTTGCTCATGCCGCGCAGGAACACGCAGTTCCCGGCCGGCGTCAACGTCTCGGGCTATCGGAAATGGCCGCTTTTCAACCGTCCACTAATGGCCGGTTTTGCCTGTCCACCGAGGCGCCCTGCTGGTCGTCGAGGTGTCGGACCACCCGCTCCACCGCGACCGTACCGTCAAGCAGCGCCTCTACGCGCGTTGCGGCATTCCCGAGTACTGGATCCTCGCCCTGCCGGAGCGACGTCTGGAGATCTACCGCGACCCGGCGGCCGACGGCTACCGATCGGTCTCGATCCACCGGGCCGGTGAGGCGGTCGCTCCCCTCGACCATCCCGACGCGGCCATCGTCGTCAACGCTCTGCTTCCCTGATTTGGCCGACCGAAACCCGGGTGGTGGGTGAGGGTGTCCGTTACTCCGCCCGCAGCGTGATCATCGGGTCGACATGGGCGGCGCGGTGGGCCGGGACGCCCGCGGCGCACACCGCGGCGGCCACGAGCAGCAGGGCGACGCCCCCGAAGACGACGACATCGTTCGGATGCACGTCGACGAGTAGCCGAGCCATGAGGTGCGCGAGCGGCACCGCTACCGCCAGCCCGACGGCGACTCCGATCACGCAGGAGCGCCCGGCGTCCCGGAGCACGAAACTCAAGATGCGTCCCGGCGGCTCGCCGAGCGCCATCCGGACGCCGATCTCCCGCCGCCGCCGGGTGACCTCGTACGCGGTCACGGCGTAGACGCCCATGGCCGACATCAGGAGCGCGAGCGCGCCAAACACGGAGAACGTCTGGCTCCAGAGGCGCGGCACCCAGTGCACGACGTCCAGCACCTGCGACATGGTCAGCACGTTGTAGATGGGGACGGTCTCGTCCACCGCCTGCAGCTCGGCTCGGAGGGGGGCGACGGCCCGGACCGCGTCGGAACGGGTGCGGAGCGCCAGCGTCATGAGCGGGGTGGGCCGGGCCCCGTAGGGGAGGTAGAGCTGGTCCGCCGGCACCGTGTCGAGCCCGAGGACCTGCGCCGGCGGCATGACGTCTCGCGTGATCCCCACCACCGTCAGCCACGGGCCGGGCGCTTGTCCCACGTCGCCGGCGGAGAGTCGGAGCTGCCGGCCGAGGCGCGCGCCGTCGGGCCAGATGCGTCGGGCGAGCCCGTCGCTCAGGATGACGACGTCTGTCCCTTCGTTGACCTCCGCGACCGTGAACGGGCGTCCGTCGAGGAGCGGGATCTCCATGGTCTCGAAATAGCCGGACGTCACGACGTGCCGTGTCGCGATGCGCGCCTCGCCGCGTCCGCCGACCTCGCCTTCGACCTCGAAGGTGACGGTTGGCGCCAATCCCTCGCGGCTGGCCGGGAGGGCGGACACCGCACCCGCCGACTCGACGATGCGTGCACGCCCGAGCCGTTCGATCGCCCGGTCGAGGTAGGCGAGGCGTTGGCGGGGGTCTTCGTGGGCGCCGCCGGTCAGCGACACCCGCATGGTCACGATGCCGTCCGTCGCGTAGCCGTTCTCCGCATGGTCGAGGGTCAGATAGCTTCTGGCCAGCAGGAGCGCACCGGCGAGCAGAATCGTCGCCAGGGCGAACTGCGAGACGACCAGCAGCCGGCGCAGCCTGCCGCCGCCGGCGCCGGCTGCGCCGCCGGCCCCCTTCATCATCCCGGTGAGATCGAGCCTCGAGCCGCGGAGCGCGGGCAGCACGCTGATGCCGACGCCGGTCACCACCACCGCCAGCAGGGAGAACGCCAGGGCCGTCCCGTCGAAGGGGAACTGCACCCAGTACGGCGTCGGCACCAGGATGAGCGACTTGATCCACACGTCGCCCCACGTCGCCATGTAGATGCCCAGGACGCCGCCGAGCGATGCCAGCACGATGCCCTCGGTGATGGACTGGCGAACCAGGCGCCCCCGCGTCGCGCCGAGCGCGCCCCTCATCACCGTCTCGTAGCGGCGGGCGGACGCGCGGGCGAGCATGAGGTTGGCGACGTTCGCGCAGACGATCAACAGGATGAAGCCGACCTGCACGAACTGCGCGGCCGCGGCCAGCCTCGTCACCGGCGGTATCCACTCGTCGCGCAGGTACCTGGCCCGGACGCTCCATCCCTCGTTGGTGTCGGGATGCCGCGCCGCGATGTCCGCGGCGCGTGCCGCCAGATCGGCCTGCGCGCGCCCGGCGGTCACGCCCGGCGCCAGGCGGGCGATGGCTTCGAACCGCCGCCGGCCGCGGTCCTCGTCGGTCGGGTCGAGCCGGAGCGGCGTCCAGATGTCCTGGAAGTGCGGGAACCGGCAGTCTTCGGGCAGGACGCCGACGATCTCGTGCGGTTCGTCGTCGAGGTCGATCGTGCGTCCGAGCACGCCGGGGTCGCCGTCGAACCGCCGCTGCCACAGCCCGTGACTGACGAGCGCCACCCGCCTCGCCGCGGGGCGGTCCTCGTCGGGCAGGAAGTGCCGACCGCGAATGGGGTCGATGCCCAGCAGCGGAAACAGCTCGGCGGACACCCGCGCGCCCTGCAGCCGTTCCGGCCGGCCGCGTCCGAAGTTCACGTTGAAGCGGACCTGCGAGTAGACGGCGACGCCCTCGAACAGGCGGGCGTCCCGCCGCCAGTCCTGGAAGCTCCCGGCCGAGACGAGCTCGCGCGTACGCCCCAGCCTCGGCCGCGTCTCGCTCAGGACGACCAGCGCGTCGGGATCCTCGAACGGCAACGAGCGCAGCGCCCACCCGCTGGCGATGGTGAAGAACGTGGTGCCGACACCGAGGCCGAGGGCCAGCGTCAGCACGCTCACGGCGGCGAACCCCTTCGCCCGGAGGAGCCCCCGCACCGCGTAGCGCACGTCGTGGACGATCGACTCGATCATCGGAAACCCGACCTGTTCTCTGAGCGATTCCCTGATCTGGGTCACCCCGCCGAACTTGGCGCGGGCCGTCCGGCGCGCGTCCGCGGGAGACATCCCGGCACGGACGTACTGTGTGGTGAGGAGGTCGAGGTGCATCTCGATCTCCTGATCGACTTCGCGCTCGAGGCGTCGGCGCGAGAACATCGCCCGGAGGCGGAAGACGAACGCGCCGGCGCGTGGCCACAGGATCATGTGTCTGCTGACGGCCGTAGGACGCGCGTCATGACCGTGCCCGCCGGCACGCCCGTCGGATACTCTCCTGTGGCCGTCGCATAGGACTGTGGCACGAAGCGCCACGGGCTGTCAACCACGTCGTCGAAGCGGTCTTGTCAAGTGGGGGGGAACCCGGGAACACGGGGTCGGAACGGACGGTCCTGCTCCGTCATTTCCGAAAGAGCCCCATCAGGCGCTCGAGGCGCGCGCCGCGTGTGAGCGCCTCTCGCTGTCGGATTACGTGCTGGACATCCTTGAGCGCCGGCGTAGCGGGATGCGTCGCCGCTCGAATGCGGCGGGGCCTTCACGGCGGGCTGTCAGTCGGCCTGGCTCTCGCCCAGGTATTCTTCCATGCCTTCCTGCAGGCCTTCGTGGAGCTGGACGAGGACCTCCAGTCGACCGTAGAGACGCCGCACCACGATCACACCCCGATCCATGTCTCCTCCACCCGCGATCAACGAACCGACCTCGTCGACAACTTCGTCCCGAAGGTCCAGGTACGTCTCCAACCCATCGTAGTACCTGGCTCGCTCTATCACCCAGTCGTAGTCGAAGTAGGGCGCCGCCTGACTCGCCTGTGCCACGCGCCACGCGGCCGTGGAAACGTCGGGAAAATCGAAGTTGAAATTGAAGTTCGCGCTCCCGCTCTCGCCGCGGTCGCGCGATTCCTGTGCATCTCGCAGCGCCTGCAGCATGCTCCTCACGCTGTTCCGGCCATCGATCAACGAAGGTCCTGCGCTGCGAAACTCGGCCAGGTTCTGCTCGATCTCCCGGTCGACCGCGGCCCGGGCGCGATCCGCGAACTCGCGAAGCTGCCGCTCCTCCCGCCACTCCTCGACGCCGAGCGCCACGAGAACGGCGAACACGACCATCAGCGCCTCCGTCGCAAGCTCCGCCAGCTTCCAGCGCCTGTCGCTGCCGAGTGCAACCACCATCGCGGGAGCCCTCACTTCGCCTCCATGACGGTCGGATCATCGAGGGTGGGCGACACTCGGTTGGGGCCGCCTGGGCCCGAACCACGTTCATCACCAGCGCGCGGTCTCAGGGGCATCTATCGGCGCATCCTCGCGGTCCGCCGCGAAGCGCCGGGAATCCTCGGCGCGCTGCGCTCACTCCTTCAGCGCGAACACGAACATCGAGTGCCCCGCGGCGAGGGCCACGTACTGCCGCCCGTCGACCATGTAGCTCATCGGTCCGTTGGCGATCATGCCGCCAAGCGGCTTGCGCCACAGCACTTCGCCGCTCTCGGCGTCGAGGATGTGGAAGTCGCCCTCGCGGTTGCCGGTGAAGAGCAGGTTCGACGCGCTGGTGAGGATGCCGCTGCTCGTGACGTCGGTCATCGCCACCCGCCACTGCTGCTCGCCGGTGCGCGGGTCGATCGCGATCACCGCGCCGCCGCCCGCCGCGTCGGTCCAGTTGTTGATGTGCCCGCGGCGCAGGCTGGGCACGTTGGCGCCGGCCCCGAACGGGTTGGCGGGCCGGCCCCCGAGGAAGACGCGGCCGGGCTGGTACTCGGCCTCCTCGGCCTCGAACACCGACCCGTAGGCCTCCCACGCGGAAACGTAGAAGAGCCCGGTCTCGGGGCTGTAGGACGGCGAGTACCAGTTGGTGCCGCCCTGCACGCCGGGGAAGGTCGTGGCCCCCGGCGGCTGCGGCGTCTGCACGGGGCGGCCGCTGTCGTCGAGCCCGCTCGCCCAGTTCACCGGCACGAATTCCGTCCCGTTGAGGAACTGGCCGTTCTCGCGGTCGAGCACGTAGAAGAAGCCGTTGCGGTTGGCCCATAGCATCAGCTTCAGGGTGCCGCCGGCGCCGTCGGGAGCGTCGACGAGCACGGGAATCTGCACCGAGTCGTAGTCGTAGGGGTCGTTCGGCGTGAACTGGAAGTGCCACTCGAGCTCGCCGGTGTCGGCGTCGAGGGCCACCACCGAGTCGGAGTAGAGATTGTCACCGGGGCGCTGGGCGGGGTTCCAGTCGGGGCCGGGGTTGCCGATGCCCCAGTAGGTGAGGTTGAGGTCCGGGTCGTACGAGCCGGTCAGCCACGCCGACGCGCCCCCGGTGCGCCACGCGTCGTTCTCCCACGTCTCGTGCCCCGGCTCGCCGGGCCCGGGAATGGTGTAGAAGCGCCACGCCTGCTCGCCGGTCGCGGCGTCGTAGGCGTCGATGTAGCCGCGGATGCCGAACTCGCCGCCCGCCACCCCGACGATGACCTTGTCCTTGATGACGAGGGGGGCGAGGGTCAGGGCGTAGCCCTCGGCGGGGTCGGCCACGGTGGTCTTCCAGATCGGGGCGCCGCCGATGGCGTCGACGGCGATGAGGTTGCCGTCGACGGTGGCGAGGAACAGGGTGTCGTCGAGAATCGCCACCCCGCGGTTGACCGCGCCGCAGCACGGCCGGGCGAGGGGCGACGGGGTGTACTCGTACTTCCAGAACACGCTGCCGCGCTTCGCGTCCAGCGCCACCACGTTGTTGACGGGCTCGGTCAGGTACATGATGCCGTCGACGACGAGCGGGGTGGCCTGGAACGGCTCGAGCGAGTTGGCCTGGAAGATCCACGCCAGCTCGAGCTGGTCGACGTTCTCGGGCGTGATCTGGTCGAGGGTGGTGTAGCGGTTGCTCGAGTACGTGCCCGAGTAGGTCAGCCAGTTGTGGGGCTCGGCGTCGGCGTTCAGCAGGCGCTCGAACGTCACCTGCCCGGCGGCCCCCCCGGGCAGGGCGGCGGCGAGCAGCAGGGGCAGAACGATACGGCGTAGCGGGGTCATGGTCGACATGGCGTTCACAGTCCCTTCAGCGTGAGCAGGTAGGCGAGCACGTCGGCCACCTCCCCGTCGTCGAGCGCGTCGGTGGCGGGCGGCATGGTCGACTCGGCGCCGGCGGTCAGCTCGCGCAGGCCGGCCTTCTCGAGCGACCGCAGGCGCTCGTCCTGGTCGATCATCTGAATCGTGTAGGTGTCCTCGTTGAGCCGGCGCCCGGTGAGGACCGTGCCGTCCGCGAGCACCGCGCGCACCGGGCGGTTCACCGGCAGCATCGAGCCGGTGGGGTCGAGCAGCGACTGCTGCAGGTAGGCGGCGGTGCGGACGGCCCCGATGGCGCTGAGGTCCGGGGCGACGCGCGAGCCCTCGCCGTACACCCGGTGGCAGGACGCGCAGGCACCCCTGCCCGCGAACAGCGCCTCGCCCCGCGACTCGTCGCCCAGGGTGACCGCGCTGAGGTCGAAGTCGCGCATCGTCCGCAGGTACGAGACGAGGCCGGTGAGCTCGGAAGACGTGAACTCGTTGGGCGGCATCGCGGTGCCGGGGATGCCGGCGCGCAGCAGCCCCATTAGCTCGGCGTCGGAGCCGGCCCGGCTGTAGACGCCGGCGGCGAGGTCCACGCCCGCGACGGCGTCGCCCGTCTCGGCATGGCACTGCACGCAGTTGGCGTCGTAGAGGCGCGCCCCGAACTCGATGTCGGCCTGCTCGTACTGGCCGGCGTGGTCCTGGGCCACGGCTGGCGCGACTGCCAGGGCGGCGATCAGGCCGATTGCGCCGGCCTTCCATCCTGCGATTCTTCGTCCTTCGTTGTTCACCATCGTTCGTCCTCGAATCCGATAGTCCGTCGCGACGCTTGGACCGCGTTCGGGCGGCGACGCGACCGCCCGGCCGGGGCCGACGCTCACGCCGAGCGTCCGGTCTCTGCGTCGAAAGCTCCGCAGCCTGCAGAAGCAACGCCAGTCTGTGCGTACTGGCGGAGGTTGTCAATTGCTCCCGCACGCGCTCGCCGCGACCCGTCCGCCTAGCGGAGCGGCAGCCGGTTGTCCGGATCGGGGCGGAAGATCAGGTACTCGATGTCGGTCTCGAGCTCGCTCCACCAGTGCGGGGTGCGCCCGGGGATGATGACGACGTCGCCCTTGGTGACGCGCCGCGACACCCCGCGCCGGATGCCGGAGCCGCGGACGTTCGTGCTGCCGGGGGTTTCGACGGGATCGATCAGCTCGCCCCCGGTCACCAGGGTGCCGACGCCCTCCACCATGTAGTAGATCTCGGTCGTGTTGACCTGGTGCAGGTTCGCGCCGCCGAGCGGCGACTGCGGGCGGACGCCGTATACGCCGACCCGGTAGTCGCCGGTGACCTCGACGACCCGGATCGGGCGGTCGCTGACGGCGTCTCGCGGCAGCGCGTTGATGAACCTCTGGATGTCGGCGGAGGTGACGTCGGTCGCCTCGGGGGCGTCCTGGGCCCCGGCGACGGACGCCAGCAGGAGGAGCAGCAGGGCAGAAGCGGCTCTGGGCATGTGGCTCTCCTTGGAACGCGCGGCGATTCGGACGCACGGGATTATGGCCATCGGCCGCGCGGCGTTCAAGCGCGGCGGCGTGACTCCGGGCGGCCCGGAGTGCTATCGTGCACGTGGCGCCGCGGGCGTGCCGCCGGCGTGGTGAGTCCCGTCCCGGGAGGGTGACCGGACCGGTGTTGGGACGCAGGGAGAAGAGACATGCGCAGGAGCGCTCTCGTCTTCGGCTTTCGGATCGCGGCGGGGTGGGTCGTCTGCGCGCTCGCGGCGTCGGGGGCGGCCGCCCAGGCCGGCGCCGGATCCGGCGCGGACGAGCCGTGGCAGGTTCCCCGGACGGGGTGGGGCGCCCCCGATCTGCAGGGGGTCTGGGACTACCGCACGATGACGCCGCTCGAGCGCCCCCGCGAGTTCGCGGGCAAGGCGGTGATGAACGAGGAGGAGGCCGCCGCCTTCACCGCCCGCACCCTCGAGGAGCAGGCCGACTACGACCGCGCCCCCAGCGTGCACGCGAAGTGGTGGCTCGACTACGGGAAGGAGCTGACCGAGGACCGGCGCACCTCGTTGGTGGTCGATCCGCCCGACGGGCGCATTCCCGCCCTGACCGACGCCGCCCGGCGGCGCAACGCCGAGCGGTCGGCCCGCCGGCGCGCGCATCCCGCCGACGGGGCCGACTATCGCGGGAACACCGAGCGGTGCCTCAGCTTCGGGACGCCGCGGCTGCCGGGCGCCTACAACAACAACTACCAGATCCTGCAGACGCCCGACCACGTCGTCATCGTGTCCGAGATGATCCACGACGCGCGCATCGTGCCGCTCGACGGGCGGTCCTACGCCGGCATTCCCCAGTGGCACGGCGAGGCGCGCGGGCGGTGGGAGGGTGACACGCTGGTCGTCGAGTCCAGTCACTACCGGGACGGCGCCGGGTTCCGCGGCTCGACCGGGGCGGTGCGCGTGACCGAGCGGTTCACCCGGGTGGGGCCCGACACCGTCCGCTACGAGATCACCGCCGACGATCCGTCCACCTGGGTGGCGCCCTGGACGGTGATGTTCCCGCTGAAGAAGACCGGCCAGGCGATGTACGAGTACGCCTGCCACGAGGGAAACTACGGGCTCGCGAACATCCTGCGGAACGCGCGCCTCGAGGAGGCGGCGGCGCGCGGGGCCACCCAGTAGGGCCGCTCGGCGGGGCGCGCAAGTGGGGGGCGCTGGCGGACGCATGGTGGGAACGCTGACGGACGGGCAAGTGGGGACACCGGCGGGAGCGATGTGCCGCGCCCGGCATTCCGCGAGGGAATCGACGGTGGTCCTTCGACGAGACCGGCAGGCCCACATCGAGCACGCACCCGAGTCATGACCGACGAGATCCGCCCGCAACGGCCGGCGCGCGCCGGCGGCAAGGTGCCCGCGAAGACGCCGAAGAAGGCCAAGAAGGCGAAGGGCAAGTCGAAGTCGCGCGACTCCCGCGCGCACCGGAGCGGAGCCCCGGTCGTCGACGCGCAGCACGCGGAGACGATTCGGGTGGATGCGGCCGGGGTGGGCTCGATGCACGACCCCGACGTCATCCGGCGCGTCTTCAAGGAGGGCGTCTATCCCTACTCGGACCGCATGAAGCGCGGCGCCTACGAGCGGCGCAAGGCCGCCCTGCAGGCCGAGCTGCTGAAGGTGCAGCGCTGGGTCAAGGAGTCGGGGACCCGCGTCGTCGTCCTGTTCGAGGGGCGCGACGCGGCCGGCAAGGGCGGCACCATCAAGCGGTTCATGGAGCACCTGAACCCCCGCGGCGCCCGCGTCGTCGCCCTCGAGAAGCCCACCGAGCGCGAGCGCGGGCAGTGGTACTTCCAGCGCTACATCGAGCACTTGCCGGCGGCCGGCGAGATGGTCTTCTTCGACCGGTCCTGGTACAACCGCGCCGGGGTCGAGCGCGTCATGGGCTTCTGCACCCGCTCCGAGTACCTCGAGTTCATGCGCCAGTGCCCCGAGCTCGAGCGCATGCTCGTCAACAGCGGCATCCGCCTATTCAAGTACTGGTTCTCCGTGTCCCAGGAGGAGCAGGCGCGCCGCTTCGGCAGCCGCCAGACCGACCCCCTGAAGCAGTGGAAGATCTCGCCCGTCGACCTCGCCTCCCTCGACAAGTGGGACGGCTACACCGAGGCCAAGGAGGCGATGTTCTTCTACACCGACACCAACGACGCCCCGTGGACGGTGATCAAGTCCGACGACAAGAAGCGCGCCCGCGTCGCCTGCCTGCTGCACTTCCTCTCGAAGATGCCCTACCCCGACAAGAACACCGACGTGGTGACGGGCCCCGACCCGCTGATACTAGGCCCCGCGACCCAGGTCGTCGGCCGCGACGAGCCGATGGCGGTCGAGGGGTAGGCGAGGGCCCGCTTGGGGCCCGTCGCCCGCTGCCACTTAGCCAGCACCAATTGGCGGCGCGTTCCTTGATCTGTATCAAGACGCGCCTTCGCTCTTGCGGGTGATTTCTCAGCGGACATGCCCCCTGCGGACGGCCGGGCGGTGGGTGATGGCGAACGCGGAGATCGGCGCTCAATCCGATTGCGGTCATGGTCGCCGATCGAATCTGTGGTATTGTCGCCTGTATTATGCGAAACACACTATTCGGGAGAATTCCGGTAGTGATGTCGTTCATCGTGCTTACCGCTGTTCTCGTCGCACAGGCGCAGCCCCAGCCGACGGGCCGACCGGAGGATCCCGGGGCCCCGGACGCGATGTTCCGCACAGGCGTCACGCTGATGACGACGGTGGTCGTTCCGCGTGACCGGAGTGGCCTCTTTCTGGCCGATCTGACCGCGGAGGATTTCCTAGTGTTCGAAGACGACGGGCCGCGGCCCGTCGTTTCCCTCGTGCCCGTCGTCGGCGGGCGTACGGGCAGCCAGCTCGCCCCGCCGACGCAACTGCCGGGGGGAGTGATTCTCCCGCCCCCACCTCCACCCCGCCCCGCCGGTGAAACGGGGGGGCGGCTGGTCGTCATCCTCGTCGACGATCTGAACATCGAAGAGGGCCTGACGCTGCGCACGCGCGCGGTGTTCGAGCAGTTGACGCAGAACCTCATCCGCGAGGGCGACCTGTTCGGTGTCGTGTCGACGGGACAGTCGTCGATTACCATCGACGTGACCGACGACCGCGGTCTGCTCGACGAGGCAGCGGCCCGCATCATGGGCGGAGGCTTCAATCCCAACGAGTTGGTCGAGAACTTCAGGCCGGAACCGCAAGGAGTCCGCGAGCTGATGGTACGGGCGCGCATGGCCTTCAACACCATGTGGGGCGCCCCCAGTTTTCTTGGACACGGATTAGGGGGAGAATCCGATGTCACCAGGAGGTGGGGGTATGGTTCGGTCGAGGCGGGTGAAGGGAGCTGGGTCGGTGCCGACGGAGGGAGCCCGGAGGGCGACCGGAGTCGGCACCGACGCGGCGGCGATGGGGTCGGGGGGCTTGGCTCCCGGCCAGCGGTGGAGCGCGAGCCGGAAACGGGACGTGGTGTTGCGGCTGCTTTGCGGCGAGCCGCTCGACGCGGTTTCGCGTGAAGTCGGGGTGGAGGTCTATCGGCTGGAGCGGTGGAAGGCGCGGGCGCTGGCCGGTCTCGAGCTGGGTCTGAAGGAGCAGGCCGGTGAGCCGCTGGCCGCCGAGCTGGATGCGGCCAAGCGACACATCGGGGAGCTGTCGATGGAGAACGAGCTGTTGCGGTCGCGTGCCCGCGCAGCGGAGCGCCGCGTCCCTTTGGCGACGCGGAGGTCGCGACGATGAGCCAAACGACCTCCGCGACGACGGGACGGCGCTACGGGCTCGAGCGGGTGTGCCGAACGTGGGAGCGGTCACGCTCGGCGTTCTACGCGCGGCGGGCTCGCGTGCAGTGTTCAGCGTCGGCTGACAGTCCGCGCCGCCGCGGGCCGACGCCCGCGCTGTCGGATGCGCAGCTGCTGGCGGCCATTCACAGCGACTTGGCCCGCTCTCCGTTCCAGGGCGAGGGCCATCGCAAGGTCCACGCGCGGCTGCGGATCCTCGACGGGATCCGGGTCTCGCGGACACGGGTGTTGCGCGTGATGCGCGCGCAGGGCCTGCTCTCGCCGCATCGCGGGCGGCAGGGTGAGCCGCAGCGGCACGACGGCACGATTGTCACCTCGGCGCCCGACGTCATGTGGGGTACCGACGGCGTGCGGGTGTTGACCGTCGACGACGGCTGGGTCTGGACCTTCGCGGCCGTCGACCACTGGAACGCCGAGTGCGTGGGCTGGCACGTGTGCAAGGTGGGCAGCCGTTTCGCGGCCCTCGAGCCGGTCGCGCAAGGGCTCCGGCGACGCTGCGGCTCGGTCGAGGCCGACGTGGCCCGCGGGCTGGCGCTGCGGATGGATCACGGCAGCCAGTATCTGTCGGACCACTTCCTCAACCAGGTCCGCTACTGGGGCATCCGCCCCAGCTTCGGCTTCGTCGAAGAGCCGGAGACCAACGGCGTCGTCGAGCGCTGGAACCGCACGCTCAAGGAGCAAGCCGTCTACGGCCGGGTGTTTCGAAATCTCGCCGACGTGCACGCCGCCGTCGCCGAATTCGTCGAGCGCTACAACCGGTGCTGGCGCCTCGAGAAGCTGGCTTATCGCACGCCCCTCGAGGCACGAGAGGAGTACGAGCTACGCCAAGCCGCGTAGCCCAAACTTGTGTCCAAGAAACCGGGTGCGGTACACCTTCAACACCATGCACAACATCATTCAGAGCCTGGAGACCGTACAGCACCTGCGGAAGGTGGTCGTCTACTTGAGTGGCGGCTACGATTTCAACCCGTTCCTTTCGGAACGCACGCGCTATCATCCGACTACCACGTCGGCGAACCCCATCGCCTCGGTTACCCGGTCCTTGCTGGACGCGGAGGGCGACACCGTCCTCAGCGATGCACAGAGCGACCGCGAACTGACGAGGGAGCTCGCGGAGCTCGCGGCGGCGGCCAACCAGGCCAACGCGTCGTTCTATACCGTCGATCCGCGCGGGCTGGTTGCCGGACCCGAGCCCGCTCACTACCGGTTGACGGACCGCAGGTCGTTCAACGAGTGGATCTTCACGGCGCAGAACAGCCTGCGTTCGCTCGCGGAGTTGACCGGGGGCCGGGCCATCGTGAACCGGAACGACTTCGAGGAGGCCTTTCGGCAAGTCGACGGCGAGACGAGCGACTACTACATTCTCGGCTTCACGGTGGGCGATTCGGACTCGACGGTCCGGAGGCTGCGGGTCGAAGTGCGCGGTCGCGACGACGTCCGCGTGCAGCACCGCTCCCACTATACGTTGGGCGGGAGCGCGGAGAACCGGCCGCCGCGATAGCGTCTGATCGCAGCCGGAACGCCGGGCAATTCCTGGGAGTCAGGTTT
Organism: Vicinamibacterales bacterium; assembly: GCA_965207615.1. Lineage (GTDB taxonomy): Bacteria > Acidobacteriota > Vicinamibacteria > Vicinamibacterales > UBA8438 > JAJEEA01. Next base: position 1,412,273 of record CBDBMZ010000003.1, on the reverse strand, counting down.
CTCAAGGTCCCGTTGGTGACGCCGTCGTCGACAGGAGCTCATCGAGGGTGGACTGAAACGTCGAGTACGGCATGGCCCGCTCAGCTTTGCCAACAGGCTGAGCTTGCCGTCATCGCGGACCTCCGCGAAGAAGAACGTCGGCGTCGCCGTAACGCCCAGCTCGCTGCCGGCGCGACGATCCTCCATCACGCGTTCCAGCATCGCGTCGGCCAGAAGGCAACTCTCGAAGTCTTCAGGTCGAAGGTGCAACGAGGCAGCGTGGTTCAGGAGATCCGAACGGGTCAGGGCGGCGTTGGCCGCGAACAGACGGTCGTGCATCTCCCAGTACATCCCCTGGCCTGCCGCACACTCCGCGGCCTCCGCAGCCTCGACGGCAAGGGGATGGATATCAAGCGGGTAGTGGCGGAATATGTATTGCACCTCGCCGGTGTCCACGTATTCCTCGACCAAGCGAGGGTAGACCTCGCGGGCGTGTCGAGCACAGAACGGGCACTCGAAGTCGGAGAACTCGATGATCGCGACCCGTGCGGCCGAGCTGCCCCTGACGCTCGACGGTCGAGGCGAATCGACGACTCTGGCTACCGCCAGTTCCTGGACCGCAGCGGAATCCGGCGCAGCCTCGGACCCGCGGTTGACCAATACGGCCCATAGGAGTACGGCGGCCGCAACAATCAGCGCGACCGACGCCGCTCTGTCCAACAACCGATCGAAACCGCTGGAACTCATTTGATTGGGTGCTCCATAGCCATGGTCCGAGATCTGACGACGCCATGATAGTGCCCTGAATCACTGTTCTGGGTTGTACGCCGGGCGGGTCCCAGGAACCGAAGCGTCGCTGGATCGGGGAAGGAGTTGACGGACGGGCCACGAGTTCAGTTGGGCCAGACAAACTGTCGTTCGCAAGGAGGCGGACCCGCAACCAGATTGTGAGGGGACGGCACGGCGGCCGAAACAGGCCGACGTGCCGCCCACGTGGGGAGTCTCCTGGACGTCCGGACCTTGGTACCGATTCGAGCGCGACCTAGCGCCGGTGAATCCAGACGAGGTTGTCAGCGACCTAGGCGCACCACCAGTCGCACCCGCTTTCGGTGTGCCAGATCCCGGCGCACCAGGAGCCGATCGCGTCGCAGGCCCATTCACAGACGTCGGAACAATCTGAGGCCTGCACGGTGGCTGGGCGGAAGGCGGTCCAGGTTGTGGCTGCGACGAGACACAGGGAGGCCAGGAGCAGCTTCCGGGCCGTCCGGCGCTTGGCGTGGGGGATTCTGTGTGGCATTTCGGTAGCCTCCGCGATTGCTTCTCGTTGACGATACCGCGCCATCGCGTCATCGTCGCTCAGCCCGGATCGTTCCCCGGCCGGCGTTCGCGCGCCGCCGGAACGGCGTATCATCTTCCCCAGCCATGCCGAGCACATCCGACTCCTCCGCCGGCAGCCGCCTCTGGGCCGCGTTCGGCCCCGGCATTCTCTGGGCTGCGACCGCCATCGGGTTTCGCATTTGGTGCAGTCGACGCGGGCCGGGGCGTGGGCCGGCTTCGGGCTGGCCGGGGTCGTCCTCATCGCCCTGGTCCTCGAATACCCGTTCTTCGAGTACGGGCTGCGCTACGCGGCGGCGACCGGGCAGAGCCTCGTCGAGGGGTACGCGCGCACGGGCCGGTGGGCGCTGTGGCTGTACCTGATCATCACGGTGCTGACGGGCGGCGTCATCCAGGCCACGGTGGTCATGTTCACCGCCTATCTGGTGGGGTTCGCGCTGGGGGTCGACTGGCCGCTGGCGCTGCTGGCGGCGGCGGTCATGGCGCCGGGGTGCGCGCCAAGTTGGTCTCCGAACTCCTGATTGATGCCCTGCATTCTGTCCGAGTTGGCGACGACGCGGCGGTCACCCCGCGGCTCAACACCGGCCGACACAGGATTACTCTTGCGTTAGAGACAAGAAAGTTTATGATCTTGCCGTGTCCGCGGTGCTCCTGACCTGGATCGGCCAGACCGACCTTGACTGCGCGCGAGGGGTCCGGCCGGGTCGGGGGCCCGTCGGCAGCGTCGTCGCCGCTCGCCGGTTCGATGCCCTGGTGCTGCTCTCCAACTATCCGGCGTCCGAGAACCGGGCGTTCGTCGACTGGCTGGTCGGGTCGGGCGCTCCTTGCGTCCATCTTCGGCCCGAAGTGCTCACCGATCCGACCGACTACGGCGCCATCCACGCCGCAGCGGTTCGGGCCTTCGACTTCACGCGTGACAAGTTCGGCGCCGACGCTGACCTCACGGTGCACGTCAGCCCCGGAACGCCCGCCATGCAGGCGGTCTGGGTGCTGCTCGCCAAGACCCGCTACCCCACGGAGCTGATTCAGTCGCACGCCCAGACCGGCGTCCGAACGGTCTCGGTACCCTTCGACATCGCTGCCGAGTACGTGCCGGCGTTGCTGCGGCGCGCCGATGAGAAGATCCAACGGCTGACCGCCGGACTGCCCCCGGCGTCCCCCGCGTTCGACCGGATTGTCGGTCGCAGTCCGCTGATGGAGCGGGCGAAGGCGCGCGCCCGGCGGGTCGCTCCGCACGACGTCACGGTGCTCATCGAGGGCGCGTCCGGCGTCGGCAAGGAGCTGTTCGCCCGGGCGATTCACGCCGAGAGCCGCCGCTGTGAGGGTCCGTTCGAGGACGTCAACTGCGGTGCGTTGCCCGAGGGCCTGGTCGAGTCGCTGCTCTTCGGCCACGAGCGGGGGGCGTTCTCCGGCGCCGCCCGCGCCCGAGCCGGCCACTTCGAGGCGGCCGCCGGCGGCACGCTGTTTCTCGACGAGCTCGGTGATCTGCCCCTCGACGCGCAGGTCAAGCTGCTGCGGACGCTGCAGGAACGGACCGTCCGGCGACTCGGCGCCGACCGCGCCATCCCCGTCGACGTCCGGGTGGTCGCGGCGACGAACCGCGACCTCGCGGCCGAGGTGGCGGCGGGCCGGTTCCGCGAAGACCTCTACTACCGGCTGGCGACCGCCGTCATCCGGCTGCCGCCGCTGCGCGAACGCCCCGGCGACCTGACCCCCCTCATCGACCACTTCCTCGGCGCCGCGAACCGCAAGTTCGCCGACCAGCCGGGCGTCGAACAGAAGGCCCTTTCTCCGAAGGCAAGGAACCTTCTGTTGGCTCACCCGTGGCCCGGCAACGTCCGGGAGCTGCAGGCGACGATGGACCGGCTCGTGCTTTGGACGGCGCACGACATCGGCGCCGAGGACGTGCAGGGAGAGCTGTTGCGCTCGGTCACCGACCCGACCGCCGATCTGCTGGGCCGGCCGCTGGGCGATGGGCTCCGGTTGCCGGAGCTGATGGCGGTGTTGGCCCGGCACTACCTCGGTCGCGCCCTCGACGAGGCGGGCGGCAACAAGACCCGTGCGGCCGAGCTGGTCGGGCTGCCCAGCTACCAGACGTTCACCAACTGGATGCAGCGCCATGGCGTGGTCGCGCCCGGAAGGGAACGGCGGTGATGGAATACCGCGTCGGTGGCATGGGTATTGCTTCCTGATCGTCGACGGTTGACTTGCAGAGAATGGACGCAGCCATGCCGCGTGAACACGACCACCGCGACGACGACACGAGGACACCGGCGGACGACAGGCCGACGAATCATGGGTCGCCGCTGATCACCGCGATCGAGATCGAGAACTTCAAGGGGATCGGCCGGCCGGTCCGCATCGAGCTTCGGCCCATCACCCTCCTGTTCGGCCGCAACAGCGCCGGCAAGAGCACCGTGCTGCACGCGCTCTGCTACGCGCACGAGATCCTGAGCCACCGCAACGTCGATGCGCACAAGACCGATCTCGGCGGCGACCAGATCGACCTGGGCGGGTTCCGGCGCTTCGTCCACGGGCATGACCTGAAGCGCTCCGTGCGGCTTCGCTTCGAGTTGAACCTGCGGGATCGAGAGTTGCCGGAACTCGCGGGGGCGAGGCGCATTGCGTCGTACCCGTGGGAGGTCGGTCTGGGGAATATCGAGACCGGATGGATCGGTCTGACCGTCCGGTGGTCCGAACTGCGGACGAGCCCCCTCATCAGTACCTACGAGGTAGGTGTCGACGGAGAGATCATCGGTCGGATCATGGCATCCGCCGGCGATGCCAAGCCGGTCCTGCTCGCCAATCTGTGGCATCCAATGCTCGACCGTGTGATTCGTGAGGGAGACTTGGCGGCGGTTGAGCGGAAGCTGGAAGCGCTTCGGGCGGAGCTTCAAGCGTTGGAGGCCGCCGCACCGCCGTCCGAGGCCGGACAAGTACGGGAGACGTCGGGGCCGCGGTCGTTCGGCCGCTCGTACCATCGCATGGCGGTACGCGAGGCCGTTTCATCTGGTGCTCTGCCGTCCTTCGGACACCATCTCGATATGGAGTTGGAGGAGGGTTTCGACGAGGGGTACCACGAGCTCTGGCATTGCGTATCGACGTTGCTCGTGGGCATTGGAAGCCTCCTGCGGGACGAGTTGGCCCGGTTCCGTTATCTCGGTCCCCTGCGAGAGCTGCATCTCGGCACCGTCGTCGAGCGGGACCGGTCCGTTCCCGGACGTTGGGCTGACGGATCCGCGGCCTGGGACGTTCTGAACCGCCGTGCCCAGGTCACCTTGCGCCGAATCGGAGACGACTTCGGCAATCCCCGTGAGCCCAATCGGGCCATGGTCATTCCAAGGGTGAGCGACTGGCTGTCGCGAGAGGACCGACTGGACACGGGTTACGAGCTGCGGTTGCGCACCGTCGTCGAGCTTCCCGCGAACACGCCGTTGGTGGACGTGCTGAACAAGGGAGTTCTGGGCGAGGATCGGGCGGCGATCAAGGGGAAGGAGGTGAGCGTGTCCGGGACCGAATCGCCCGGTGACGCCTTGAGGGAGGCGTCGCCGCAGAGGGTCGACGCCTTGGCCCACGGGATCGCGGAAGGACAAGTTCGCAGGGAGATCCAGCTCGTTACCACTACGGACAAGGATCTGCAGGTGCGAACGTCCGACATCGGTACGGGCATCTCGCAGATACTCCCGGTCGTGGTCGCCGCCCTCGATCCGGACCGCCCGCGGATCACGGCCATCGAGCAACCGGAGCTGCACGTCCATCCCCGGCTGCAGGTGGAGCTCGGCGATCTCTTCGCCGAACAGGCGGCCGGCGGCGGCGTGTTCCTGATCGAGACCCACAGCGAGCACCTGATGCTCCGTCTGCTGCGGCGCATCGAGGAAACCGGCAGCAACGAGTTGCCGGAGGGGAAGGCGGCGCTGAAGCCGGACCAGGTCTCCGTGGTCTACGTCGAGCAGGTGGACGGCGAGGTCAGGGCGACGCGGCTTCGGATCGACGAGACAGGTGAGTTCATCGATCGCTGGCCTCAGGGCTTCTTCGACGAACGTGACGACGAGCTGTTCTGATGCTGTACGCGTACGCCATCGAACCCGATGCGCTCGCCTCCTGGGGCAACTGCGCGCGGATTCTCGACCTGATGGGATTCCAGCATGGCCGGGCGATTGCCGCGTATCCGAGCAGAAAGCGCTGGAAGGAGCTGGTCCGAACTGCTTGCAGGGAGAGTCCCAGACTCGGCGACCGCGATCGGCGGCGGATTCTGAGAAAGCTGCAGCAGTCAGACGCGAAGACGATCCGGTGGTGCGTGTCGGGTGACTACGATGACAGCGTTGCGCCGGCGGAGGAACGCTGGATCCGCAACGTGACGGCGCGACAGGCCGCGGCAGGGACGTTGCATGCCATCCTCGCGACTCGGAATCCCGGGAATCATCCGGACGTGGTCCTCGACGAAGACGTCGAGGGGGCGCATCCGAAGCTCGACGTGCCGCGGGAGGCCCCCGTGCTGCGGGAACCGGACGCTCTCGCGAAGCACGTCGGGTCGCTCGTCCGCAACAGCCGCAAACTGCTGCTGATCGATCCGCATTTCGATCCGTCGAAGCTCAAGTGGCGTTCCGTCGTGGGGGCGTGCATCGAGTTGGCTGTGGACGCGGTTTACGACAGTCCCCGGGTGGAGATTCACACCCTGGATGATGACCGCAAGCCGAGCCGGCACGTGTTCGAGGGTGCGTGTCGGAAGTGGATTCCCCGAGTGCTCTCGACAGCGGTCACGTCGGTTCGTGTCTGTCGCTGGCGGATTCGTGACGACGGTCCGCACGACTTCCATGCGCGGTACGTCTTGACGGATCGTGGTGGCTACAAGCTGGACAAGGGGCTGGACGAGGAGCATGGTGTGGAGCAGCCCGTCGGCTTGCTCGCCGATCAGGAATGGAGGCGCGTTTGGGAGGGGTTCCGCGGCGCCAACGCTTTTTTTGACCGGGACGGTGACTTCACGGTGACCGCAGGTCGATCGGCCGGCTCTCGTTCCAGTGGTTGAGATGCGTCGCCGTCGACCTGCTGGAGAGGGCCGCTCGTCGGGAAGGCGGTGCCTCGTGGCGTTCAGCTTCAGGCGATCCGAGACGCTTCGGGCGTCGACCGGCCCGTGGCCGTTGTCTGGGTGGAGGCGCGAAGACCGTGTCGTCGCGGGCCCGGGTGCGTCGGAGAATGCGATCGTTGCCCGGTGTCGACTGGGGAAGGACGGACATGGCCATGCCGAGTGAATGCGACTGCCGCGGGGAGCACGCTACGTCGCCGGCCGGCGACGGACGGAGGGACGATGGTCCGGCGCCGCGGCTCGCGGTATCTGACGCAGGGGAAGACAGGGCGGCGGACGGGCCGCCCGTCGAGCCTTTACCGCTACGGCCGGTTCAGTCGGGGCGGTCTGCGACGGAGGCTGACCAGCCCGCGGAAACGCCGCCCGGCCGGGAGTCGCCGCTGATCACCGCGGTCGAGATCGAGAACTTCAAAGGGATCGGCCGGCCGGTCCGTATCGAGCTCCGGCCCATCACCCTGCTGTTCGGCCGCAACAGCGCTGGCAAGAGCACCGTGCTGCACGCGCTGTGTTATGCGCACGAGATTCTGAGCCACCGCAACGTCGATGCGCACAAGACCAGATTGGGCGGCGATCAGATCGACCTCGGCGGGTTCCGTCAGTTCGTCCACCGGCACGATTCGACGCGTCCCGTGCGGCTTCGTTTCGAGTTGAACCTGCGGGATCGAATGTGGCCGGAGCTCGGAGGCCTGTACGAGGCGATGCCGATTGGCTGGTCCCCTCCGAAGCTCTTTGACCCTGTTTCCTTGTCCGACGCGGAAGCGGGTTGGTTGGAGTTGAGGGTTGCCTGGAAGACAGAACTGGACGAGCCGATCGTCAGCGACTACGAAGTCGGTGTCGACGGACAGACCGTGGGTCACATCGATGCATCGGTCTCCGGCGGCACGGCGGGCCTCTTGATCAACTTGTCGCATCGGCTGCTGGAAGGCCACCTCGGTCAACACGGCAACGATATGCGGTTGCGAGATGTCGGACGTGTGCGTGAGACGCCAGGGCCGGAGCGGTACGGTCGCGGGCATTGCGCGATGAAGGCGCTATCGGAACGCGCATCCGCACTGCCGTCTCTTGAGCAACATCTGAGGATCACGGGGGATCGGGTCTTGGGCGATTCCCTTGGTGACGCTCTCGGCAATCTCCGGTTTGACATATCCATGCTGCTGGCCGGCATCGGTCGTCTGGTGCGCGACGAGTTGGCCGAGTTCAGGTATCTCGGTCCGTTGCGCGATCTCCATCCCGGCGGCGGTGCGGAGGGGCGGAGGCCAGGTTCCGGTCGTTGGGCCGACGGATCTGCGGCCTGGGACCTCTTGAACGGTCATGCCCGCGTCAACCTCGATCAGGACACCCGGAGCCTGATCGACTCGTCGGGCGCCAAGGTCATGAGCGCCACGGTTATTCGTGACGTGAGCGACTGGTTGTCGCGAGAGGATCGGCTGGACACCGGTTACAGGCTGAATGTGCAGAGAGCTGTCCATCTCCCCGCGAACGCACCGTTGGTGGCCGTACTGAACAAGGGCGTGGAGGGTGAGGAATGGGGGGCGCCGTTCCTGGCCAAGTTGGCGGGCCTGTCAGGCGCGGAATCAGCGGATGATCTCATGAGGGAGGCGCCGGACAAGGTTCGTGCCCTGTTGGAACGGATCGTGAGGGCCCCCGTTCATCGGCAAATCGAGCTCGTCTCCACCCGTGCGGACCTGGCCGTGCGAACGTCCGACATCGGTGTCGGGATCTCGCAGTTGCTGCCGGTGGTGGTCGCCGTGCTGGACCCGGCCCGGCCGGGGATCACGGCCATCGAACAGCCGGAGCTGCACGTTCATCCGCGGTTGCAGGTCGAACTCGGGGATCTCTTGGCAGAGGGGGCTGCCGGCGGCAACGTGTTCCTGATCGAGACGCACAGCGAGCACCTGCTGCTGCGCATCATGCGGCGCATGCGGGAAACCAGCGCGGGAACGTTGCCCGAAGGGGCGCCCGAGGTGCGCCGCGAGGACGTCAACGTGCTGTTTGTGGAGCAGGACGGGGCCGAGACGCTGATTCGGGAGATGCCGCTCAACGAGAGGGGCGAGCTGGTGAAGGCGTGGCCGGGGGGGTTCTTCGAGGAAGACCTGCGGGAGATCTTCTGATGGCCCTTCTGGCGGACTATGCCATCACCCCGGATGTCTTCGACGTGACCTCGTACTCGACGGAGGAGGAGTGCGCGGCCCGGCTCGAGACCATCCGCGAGGCCATGCTCAGCGAGGGGCTGGTGCGTGACCTGCGCGACGGGGCGTGGAGCGGTCTCTTCGGTTCTGGGCCGAGACTATGGCATCGGCGGGGACAGGAACTGCTGAAGAAGATGGAGAGGCAGGGACGGCTTCTGCGCTTCGAGCGGGCGCTGCCCGACCCGCCCGCGAACGACTGTGACTGGTGCGCGGAAGCGCTCGCGACGGACGAGGTGTGGCCGTACAAGGGCGGCGTGATCACCACGGGGTCCGTCAAGAGGGTGCATGCCACCGACCGGCGGGTTGCGCGTATCGACCGCCTCGCAAGCGCACCCTGGTGGGCGTCCCGCAGTCCGTCGATACGGCTGGAACGCAGGCTCGTCGACTACGAGGAGCATCTCGATCTGCTGCTGAGATTCTCCAACTCCCTCATGTTCATCGATCCCCATCTGGATCCCGGGAAGCGACGATACGGCTCCTTCGGAACACTCTTGCAGCGAGCGGGAAACAGGGCGCCGGCGCCGCAGATCGAGATTCACCGCGTCTGCTACGAGGGATCGGGTCCCGGACGATGGCTGCCGATGACAGGCGACCGCGAGTACTTCCGGCGCTCGTTTAGTGATGCCCTCGCGGGTCCGCTGGCGGGCGCCGGGTTGCAGGCCGAGGTGTTCGTCTGGAGGGACTTTCATGACCGCCACCTGCTCAGCAACCTGGTCGGAATCTCGCTGTCGAACGGTTTCGACGTCTCCGGACCGTCTGGTGACTCCACGACATGGACCCGCCTCGGACGAAAGGATCGCGACGACCTGCAGCGCTGGTTCGACCCGGCTGTCCGGCGGGACGAGTTGGTGGAACGCTTCGAGGTCGGAACGTAGCCGTGTTTGAGACGGCTCGGCGCGTCACCCTGCAAGAGGGTTGATCCCGCGACGACGACGTTCGTGTCGATGACGAGCAGCCGTATCACCGCTGGCGCTCGGCCCGCGTCTCTTCGACCGCGAGCGCCATCGCGTCAGCGTCGCTCAGTTCGGATCGTTCCCCGGCGGTGGCGACGAGCGCCGCGGCGCTCTCGTCGGTCTTGACGCCGCAAGAGTCGAGACTCTCTTCGATGATCCGCCGGATCGACGTGTTGCGACGGGCCGCCGCCTGCTTGAGCGCCCGATGACGGTCATCGGAGAGCGTGATGGTCAGTCGTGGCATGACGGCAAACAGAGAGCGCGAACGCACCATTGCACCGTAGCACGATGCGGTGACGGCGACGCGCCGGTGAATCGTGGGCGCCGTATCGTCCTGGCGTCCGCGCCACTCGACAACGTATCATCTGCGACCAGCATGGGCAGCAGAACCGACCCTCCCCGCGGCGCTCGCCTCTGGGTCGCATTCGGCCCCGGCATCCTCTGGGCCGCGACCGCCATCGGCGTGTCGCACCTCGTGCAGTCGACCCGCGCCGGGGCGTCGGCCGGCTTCGGGCTGGCCGGGGTCATCCTGATCGCCCTCGTCCTCAAGTACCCGTTCTTCGAGTACGGCCCGCGCTACGCGGCGGCCACCGGGCAGAGCCTCGTCGAGGGCTACGCGCGGACCGGCCGCTGGGCGCTGTGGCTGTACCTGATCATCACGGTGCTGACGGGCGGCGTCATCCAGGCCACGGTGGTCATGTTCACCGCCTATCTGGTGGGGTTCGCGCTGGGGGTCGACTGGCCGCTGGCGGTGCTGGCGGCTGCGGTCATGGCGCCGGGGTGCGCGCTGCTGTGGTGGGGGCGGTTCCGCGGGCTCGACCTGTCCATCAAGCTCGTCGTGCTGCTGCTCGCGGTGTCCACGTTGCTGGCCGCCGCGGTCAGCCTGCCGCGCGCCGACTTCTCGACGGTGGCGCTCTGGCCGGGAGACCTGGTGGGATCGGCGGTGCCGTTCCTGTTCCTGCTGGCCCTGGCGGGATGGATGCCGTCGGCCATCGACATCTCGGTGTGGAGCTCGCTGTGGACGCTGGCCAAGAACGAGACATCGGGGCAGCGGTGCTCGGTGGAGACGGCGCGGCAGGACTTCCTCATCGGCTACGTGGGGACGGCGGTGCTCGCGTTCACCTTCGTGATCCTCGGCGCCGCCGTGATGTTCCCCTCCGGCGAGGAGCTCTCCGCGCAGGGGACGCTGTTCTCGACGCAGCTCGTGGATCTCTACGCCGCCACCCTCGGGGCCTGGACCCGGCCGGTGGTGCTGGTGGCGGTGGTGACGACCATGCTGTCGACGACGATGACGGTGCTCGACGGCGGCCCCCGCGCCATCGAGCGCTCCATCCTGGTCCTGCGCTCGCCGGGGACGCCCGTGCAGCCCTGCGGCCCGCTGTACTGGTGGACCCTCGCGGCCCTGGTCACCCTGACCGTGATCGTGATGGCGCTGTTCATCGGCAACCTCACCACGATGATCGACTTCGCAACGACCCTGGCGTTCCTGACCGGCCCCGTGCTCGGCTATCTCAACCTGCGCGCCGTGACCTCCCGCGAGATGCCGCCCGAGCACCGGCCCGGCCCGGCGATGCTGGCCCTGTCGTGGATCGGCATCGTCCTGCTGGGCGGGACGGGGATCTTCTACCTGATCACCCTCGTCGGCTGACGGTGGGGGCCCGGCGTCCGCTCCCGCTGCAACCGGAACGAGATTGCCAGTGACGAAGGCTACCGGGCGACTGACGGTGCGAGTCCGGCGTCCGGTCCCGCGGCGACCCCGGTCGGATGCCTGGACCGCCAATGCAGGCGGCAGCGGCGGCTGCCGGCTCCCGCCACGGACCCCTCGCGCCAAAAAAGGCGCGCGCATCGGGAACCGGCGGGTGTATAACAGGCCTTGGAACCGTCTCTTCCCCGGCTCGTCGGGCGCCCGGCGGGACGGTCGCGATCCGACGGAGCCTCCGAGATGGGGCGGCGCTGGCCGGTCCACCGCGGGGGAAGGGCGGGGCGGTCGCGGGACCGCGTCGCGAGTCGGTCGCGACGCCGGGGGCTGTGCCGGCGGGCTCGACTTGTTAAAATTGACAGCATTCTTCTGCGAAAGGAAGTCGGATGCGCATCTATATCGCAACAGTCCTCGGGGCATTCCTGCTCTCTCTCTCTCCTTCGATCGCACAAGCGCAGGCGCCCCCGCCGGTCGCGGCGGCGGAGGAATCCGGCCTGCGGCTACAGGCGGACGGCGGGCTCCTCATCGACCGCATCGACCCGGAGCGTCTCCGGCAGATCCGGAACGAGCGCACCCGCCAGTTCATCCTCGGCGCCGGGTTGATGGCGGCCGGGGGCCTGGTGGGCTTCACGCACAACGAGTGGGTCGTCGACGAGGGCGTGGTCGGCGCCGCGCTCGCCGCGCTCGGGTTGGCGGCGATCATCGAGCCGGTGACGTGGCGGGACCTCGAGGTGAGGACGACCACCAACGGCCTTTCGCTGGAGTGGTGAGGCGGGGAGGCGACGCCGTTCGAGGCGTTTCCTCCGTTTCGACTGCCGGCGGCTGAGGGGGACGGTGCCGGCGGGCGCCCGCGGGCTGCATCTCCCTTGTCGGCCGCGGGCGGCTGGCGGGAGGGGGCACGGGCTCCGTTGCCGCATCCTTGCGCCGTCTGGCCCGCAGCCGTGACAGGATCTGCCGCCTCGTCGCGCCGGTTGCCCGTCCGGCCCGACCTTCGGCGCATCGCCCGTCACACCCGGCTGTACACCCCGCCTCTCGACGGAGGCTCGCGTTCGTCACGCGCACGAAGGAGAAGCATCATGCGGAACCGGAAGATCGCCGTGATCGTCGCCGCCGTCGTGTGTCTGCCCTTCGCCCTCGCCGGCTGCGCCGAGATGCCCGCCCCCGCGGCGGAGGACGCGTCGACGCCCGCCACCCCGCCCGTGGAAGACGCGGCGGCGGCGAGCGGCCTCCCGCGCGGTCCCGTCCTGGGGACGTACCAGCTCGTCGGACGCAACGTCAAGGACGAGAGCGGCGCGTGGGTTCCGGTGGAGGACTTCAACTCGCTCGGGTACATCACCTACAGCGACACCGGGCACATGGCGGTCAACGTCATGCCGCTCGGCCGGGCGCCGTTCTCCGACGAGGGGCCGACGCCGGAGGAGGTGCAGGCGGCGCTCGAGGGCTATACCGCCTACTTCGGCCCGTTCAGCGTCAACGAGGACGACGAGGGGAGATACCTGATCCACCATCGGATAGGGCAGATCAACCCCGGCGCCGAGGTCGACGCGAAGCGGTTCTACGACATCGAAGGGGACCGGCTCATCCTCACGCCGGCGGCGGCCGACGGGACCAAGAGCGGCGGCGACCGCCAGGTCGTCTGGGAGCGGCTGCCCGACGCCGAGCTGTCGGAGGAGGCGCAGCGCTTCGTCGGGTTCCGCCAGCTCCTCTACACGGACCGGTACGTGGATCGCGGCAGCGAGTTCTGGCGCGGGGACCGGAACGACAGCCGCGCCGGCTCCTGGATCATCTACACCCCGACCGGCCACATGATGGTGCACCTGATGGCGCGCGAGGGGCGCACGCCGTACGCGGGTGCGACCCCCACGCCGGAAGAGGCGATGGCCGCCTACCGGACCTACGGCGGTTACTTCGGGACGTTCACCGTCCACGAGGACGCCGAACCGCGGTACGTCGTGCACCACCAGGAAGGCCGAACCCGGCCCGTTGAAGGGGTGACCGACGCGGAGCGGCTCTACTACCTGGACGGCGACGTCCTGCGCCTCGGCGGGCGGCCGCGCACGAACGACGACGGCGAGCTGGTGGGCGGCGGCCTCTACTGGGAGCTCCTGCCGCACCGGCCGGAGTAGCGTCTCGGCATGGCGTTCGCGGGCTGGCGGCCGGGGGCGCGCGCCCCCGGCCCCGTCCATGTGTGGCCGGGGGTATCCTTGCCGTCCCGCGCCCGCGTCGAGTTGACGACGTCCCTTCCACCTGCGGCCGGGGGGCTCATTGCCGTCGTGCGCCGCGGTCGAGTCGACGGCGTCCCTTCCACCTGCGGCCGGGAGCTTCGTGACGCCGCCGGGTCTCTCGCTGCTTCCGACGGCTACGGTCCGGGGATCGCGCCCCCGGTGGTCAGGCGGATCCGATAGAGCCCGGTGCGGGCGGTCATGTAGAGGGTGCGGCCGTCGTCGCCCCATGCCACGTTGGCCGGCACCTCGTCGGGCATGATCGTGCCGAGGTGCGCGCCGTCGGGGGCGATCACCCAGACCCCGCCGGGGCCGGTGGCGAAGAGGTTGCCGGCGTCGTCCACCTTCAGGCCGTCGGCGGCGCCCTCGGCGGTCTGGTCGTTCACGTCGAAGAAGACCCGCGGGTTGGACGCGCCGTCCTCGCCGAGGTCGTACGCCATCCACACCTTCTGCTCCGGGTCGGAGTTCGCCACGTAGAGCACCGACTCGTCCGGCGACAGCGCGATGCCGTTCGGGCGCGACTGGTCCCGGTACAGCAGCTCCAGCTCGCCGTCCGGGCCCAGGCGGTAGATGCCGTTGAAGTCGAGCTCGCGAAGCGGCGAGGCGTCGCGCCCCTCCAGCGCCGAGCCGGGGTCGGTGAAGTAGAGCCAGCCGTCCGACGCGTAGGCGGCGTCGTTCGGGCTGTTCAGCCGGCTCCCCTCGTAGCGTTCGACCAGGGTCGTCCGGGTGCCGTCCGCCTCCACCCGCGAGATGCGCCGGTTGCCGTGCTCGCACATGACGAGACGGCCCTGGGCGTCGAGGGTGAGCCCGTTGGAGCTGACCGATCGGAGGCCGGTCCGGTCGCCCTCGAACACCGGCTCGATGACCGGGCTCGTCCCCGCCGACTCGGTCCACTCGTAGACCCCGTTGCCGCGCACGTCCGAGAACAGCAGGCGCGACTGCGCGCGGTCCCAGACCGGCCCTTCGGTGAAGACGAAGCCGTCGGCGAGCTTCTCGATGCGCGCGTCGGCCGGCACGAGTGCGTCGAATCGGGGGTCGACCCGGAGGATCGTGCCGGCGCCGGTGTCCGGCGCGGCGGTTTCGGCCGGCCCGCCGGCCGGTTCGGGAGCGCCGCACGCGGCCGCGAGGCATCCAAGCAGGACGAGAGCCGGTCTGGTCATCATGTCTCCTTGGTCAGTCCGCCATCAGGGTCCGCGTCCGGGAGATGGCGCGACGACGACCGGTATCGATTCTATGCGAATGTTCCCACCGTCCTCGAGGCGCTGGTCGCCGCGCGTCACCATCCGGGCGGCTCGTACCGCGTGAACGCGGATCAGGGCCGCCGCCGCACCGTCACCGCTAGGCCGTTGAAGGCCGCGTTGCCGCTCAGCGTGTCGAGGTGGCTGTCGCTCGTCACGTCGTTCGCGCTCGCGCCGGCGTGCGCCCGCGCCACGCCGAGCCCGATGCCGTCGCGGTCGTGTCCCCAGCCGTGGGGCAGGCTGACGACGCCGGGGCGCATCGTGTCGCTCACCTCGACGGTGACGGTCGCGGCGCCGGCCTCCGACCGGAGCTCGGCGAGGTCGCCGGTGGCGAGCCCGCGGGACGCGGCGTCGTCGGGATGGACGAGCAGCGTGCAGCGGGGAGGCCCCTTCACGAGGCGCAGGCTGTTGTGCATCCAGGAGTTGTTGCTGCGCACCTGGCGTCTCCCGATCAACACCAGGCCGCCGGCCGCGCCGCCGCCGGCCTCGGCGAAGAGCCGCTCGCGCGCCTCGTGCAGGAACTCCTCGGGGGCGATGTCGATCATGCCGTCCGGGGTCGCGACGCGGCCGGGGAGGCGCCCCGGCTGCAGGGGGCCGAGGTCGACGCCGTGCGGCGCCGCGCGCAGTCGGTCGAGCGTGAGGTCGTACGGACCGACTCGCAACAGGAGGTCCAGGAGGCGCTCCGGCCGGAGCGCCCTCGCGGCCCGGGCGACCGGCCGGCGGAGCGGGCGGGGGGCGAGCGCGCGGGCGCCGAGCTCGGCCAGGATCTCCCAGTCGTGAAGCTGGCCGGCGTCGCGGGGGATCACCGGGTCCACGTACTTCGCGACGTTGCGGACGGCGAAGGCGTTGAGGGCGAGGTCGTAGTGCGGGCGCGAGAGGGGCGGCGGGGGCGGCAGCAGCACGTGGGCGTGTCGCGTGGTCTCGTTGAGGTACGGATCCACCGCGACCACGTGCTCGAGGGCCGCCAGCGCGCGGTCGAGGCGGCCGCCGTTGGGGGCCGACAGGACGGGATTGCCGGCCACGGTGACGAGGGCGTGGACCGAACGGGGGCCGCGGTCGATCTCGTCGGCGAGGGTTGCGACCGGCAGCTCGCCGCTGAACTCGGGCAGCCCGCGTCGGCTCCGCCAGCGGTCGAACGTGCCGCGCCAGCCCAGCCGGGAGAGCAGGCCCACGGCGTCGACGGCGGGCGTCGGCAGCAGCATGCCGCCGACCTCGTCGACGCGGCCCGTCACGAGATCGAGCGCCTGCTGGAGCCAGACCGCGAGCGTCCCGTGCCGCTGCGTGCAGAGCCCCACGCGCCCGTAGCACGCGGCGCGCCCGGCCCTTGCAAAGGCGCCGGCGAGCGTGCGTATGGCGGCAGCGGCGAGCCCGGTACGCGCGGCCACGCGCTCGGGGGGCAGGTCGCGGACGAACGTGGTCAGCTCGTCGAGGCGTTTCACGCGGCCCGCGAGCCGGCCGAGGCGCGGCGGGCCCTTCGAGAGAATCACGTGCAGCATGGCCGCGAGGAGCAGGGCATCGGCGCCGGGCCGGATGGCGAGGTGCTCGTCGGCGACGGCGGCGGTCTCGGTGCGGCGGGGGTCGACGACGACCACCCGCCCCCCGCGCGCGCGAATGGCCTCGAGGCGGCGGCGCATGTCGGGCGCGCTCATCAGGCTGCCGTTGGACACGACGGGATTGGCGCCCAGGATCAGGAAGAAGTCGGTCCGGTCGACGTCCGGCACGGGGATCAGCGCGAAGTGGCCGTACATGCGCAGCGCCGCCAGCATCTGCGGCAACTGGTCGGCGGAGCTCGCCGAGTAGAGGTTCCTGGTGCGGAACGCCTGCCTGAAGGCGAGCCCGTGGGTCAAGAGCCCGAGGTTGTGGGCGACGGGATTGCCGTAGTAGAGGGCCACGGCATCGCGGCCGTGGCGGCGGCGGGCGGCGCTGAGCCCGGCGGCGGCGCGATCCAGGGCCTCGTCCCAGGAGACCTCGCGCCAGTCCGCCCCGGCCCGGACGAGCGGCGTGCGGATGCGGTCGGGATCGTCGTGAAGGTCGATGAGCGCCGCCGCCTTGGGGCAGACGTAGCCGCGGCTGAAGGGGTCGTCGGGGTCGCCGCGGACCGACCGGATGCGCCCGCCGTCGACCTCCACGAGCACGCCGCACATCGCCTCGCAGAGCGGACAGGTGGCGGGCCGCGGCGCCGGTGGCCGGCTCATGCGGAAACGGCGAAGGGAGGAACGCATCGCCGGGGCCGCCGAGCCCGCCTGCTGCGAGGTGGCGCGTCCGGGGCGCGGCGGCGATGCGTTCCGTGGGTGCGCGGCGCTAGAGCGCGTTCTCGAACAGGGCGAGGAGGCGGCTCCACGCCCGCTCCGCCTGCGGCTCGTTGTAGACCTGGGTGTCCGGCGGGCACCAGCCGTGCAGGGCGCCCTCGTACACCTCGATCTCGGCCGGCAGCCCGGCCTCGTCGAACGCCTCGCGCAGGACGTTCTTCGCCTCGGGCTCGTTCTCGTCGTCGTTCTCGGCGATCGCGAACAGGTAGTGCGCCGTCATCTGCGGCACGAGCAGGTGCGGGCTGTCCTCCCCGTCGGTCACGAGGCCGCCGCCGTGGAACGACGCGCCGGCGCCGATGCGGTCGGGCAGGGCCGCCGCCGTGCGCATGGTGATGGGGCCGCCCATGCAGTAGCCCATGGTCCCCATCTTCCGGTTGCTGTCCACCGACGCCTGGCTGTCGAGGAAGCTCACGAACGCCCGCGCGTCCGCCACGTGGGTCTCGGGGCTCAGCGTCCCCATCAGCGGCCTGACGATGGGGGCGACCTCGGCGAAGTTCGTGCTGCTCACGATGGGCGCCCGCTGCGACCGGTAGTACTGGTTGACCACCAGCACCGAGTAGCCCGACTCGGCGAGCCGGTTCGCCATCTGGCGCTTGGCCGGCCGCAGGCCGAAGGCGTCGGGCCAGATGAGAACGCCGGGGTGGGCGCCGCTCGCGGGGTGCACGAAGTAGCTGTCGCAGACGCCGTCGGGTGTCTGGACGTCGATCTCCGACGCGGTGACGGCCTGCGCGTTGGCGGCCCGGGGCAGCAGCATCGCCAGTCCCGCTCCCGCCGATACGGCCGCGAACTGCCGGCGCGTCATCTCCCGCGCGCGCTGGTATTTGCTGGTGTCGGCATCGGTTCTCTCATCACACATGTCGATCTCCTTGCTGGAATCTCCATCGGGGCGCGGGTCTCTCCCGCGCCGGCCCTGATTCTACGTGAAACCGCCCGGCCGCAACAGGACCGGCGACACCGGGCCGCCTTCGCGCAGATTCTGCGACGGGGTCTTGCGGTTGCCACTGCCACGGACGATCATGATGCGGATCGACCGAGTCGTTTCCCACGACGTTGCGTCGGGCCGGCGCGTCGGCGGGCGTCGAGGAAGGAGTGATCCATGCGTGCAGCGAGACGCGTGGTGCGATGGACGGCGACGTTCGGCGTCGCCGCGTTTCTCGCGGGCGCGGGCGCTGCCGCGGCGCAGCCCGCTGGCGACGCGCGGCTGCTGGTGCTGCCGCAGGACGCCAGCGCACTGCCCGTCCTGGACCCGGCGGCGAGGACGGTGGATGGAACGGCGGACCTGCGGGCGGCGCTCGACGCTCTCGCGGCGCTCCCGGGCGAGCCGGGGATCGTGAGCGCGGCCGGGGTGGCCCGCGACGAGACGCCGCTCCTCACCCTCGAGAATCCGTCGGCCTTCGACCTCTCGCGACCCGAGCGCCGCATCGTGCTCGTGGGCGGGCTAGAAGGCGATGCCGAGGCGGCGGCCCGCATCGTGCTCGACGCGGTGCGGTGGTTCAAGTCCGAGGCGCCCGAGGCGGAGCGCGCGCGCTGGACGGTGAGCGCGCTGCCGATGGCCCATCCGTCGCCGGAAGGCGCGGCCCGACCGGGCGGGTTCCCGCCGGCCGCCGGCTTCTTCGACGACCCCGACCGGCCCGAGAGCCGCTACGTCTGGCGCTGGGTCGCCTACCAGGCCCCCGATCTCGTGGTCGAGGTGCGGGCCGGGGACAGGTTGGTCATCCACCCGCGGTCCGCCGGCGAGGGCGGCGGGACGGCCGGCGGCGCGGAGTTGCCTGCGGGCTCGCTGGCCGCGGCCGTGGCCGACCCCGCGAGCCGGCCGGGCCTCGGTCCCGTCGACGCGCTGCTCGTGACCGCCGGCGCCGCCGACGGGGCGGCGGTCATGCGAGAGGCGCTGGCCCGCACCCCGGACCGGCCGTCGCCGCTGCGCGATGTCCTCGCCGATCGGATCGCTCGCGGCCCGCTGGCGCTGGCCCGAGTGCTCGCGCGGCGCTATCCCGGCGCCCCGAGCATCAGCTACATCCCCGCCCTCGCCTGGGTCCACTCGCTGCGGCTCGCCGCGATCGACGACGACCCGTCGCTGCGCGACGAGGTGATGGGAGAGATCCGCCCGTGGCTCTCCGGCGAACGGCCGCTGTTCGGCGACCGCATCAGCTTCGCGGCGGTGGCGGGGACGATGATCTTCAGCGAGCTGGCGCAGTCTCCGGGCCCGGACCGCGACGCGGCGGCCCGGCTCGCGGCCGAGGGGGTGGCCCTCGCGCGGGCGGAGACGGCCCCGGGCGTCCCGCGGCACGGCTCGGGGTGGAGCGACGACTTCTTCCTCGGCACCATCGCCGCCGTCCGCGCCGGCGATCCCGAGGGCCTCGCCGCCGCCGTTCGCCTCGTCACCACCTACGCGGCGCGCCTGCAGCAGCCCGACGGGCTCTTCCACCACGACGCCGGCGCCCCCGCCGCCTGGGGCCGGGGCAACGGCTTCGGCGCCCTGGGCCTCTCCGAGCTCCTGACGGTCCTGCCCGTCGACCATCCTGAGCGGGGGGCGGTGCTCGACATCCACCGCCGGCACTTGGCGGCCATGCGCGCCCGCCAGGCCCCGGACGGCATGTGGCGGCAGGTCGTCGACGAGCCCGGCAGCTACCGCGAGACCAGCGTCACCGCGATGACCTTGACCGCGATGGCGAGGGGCATCCGGCTCGGTTGGCTCGACGAATCGTACCGGCCGGTGGTCGACCGGGCGTGGCGCGCGCTGCTCGCCCACGTGCGGGAGGACGGCACGCTGGTCGACGTCTGCATCGGCACCGGCGCGGGCACGACGCGGCGGTACTATCTCGATCGCCCCGCCGTCAACGGGGCCGACGATCGCGGCGGGGCCATGGCCCTCGGTGCCGCGCTCGAGTACCACTACCTGCTGGAGGCGGATTGAGTTCCGGATCCGCCGAAGCGCGCACGCTGAACGTTCAAGTGTCGGGGAGGAGAGCATGGCCGGATCGCGATGCGCTGCGGGAATCGTCGCCGGTATGGCGTTGATGGCCGCCTGTGGCGGAGTCTCGGGAATCGACGTGCCGCCGCCACCGCCCACCGAGGTCCGGGAGGTCGTCGACACGCTCCACGGCGTCGAGGTGCCCGACCCCTACCGCTGGCTCGAGGACCAGGAGGCGCCCGAGACGCGCGCCTGGATCGACGCCCAGAACGCCTACACCGATGCCGTGCTGGGCGCGCTGCCGGGCCGCGAGCAGCTGCGGGCGGCGGCCGCGTCGGTGCTCCAGCGCGACGTGGTCGGCCTGCCGAACGAGCGCGGGGGGCGCTACTTCTACAGCCGGCGCGGCGCCGACCAGGACCTGTCGGTGGTCTACGTGCGCGAGGGTCTCGACGGCGAGGACCGGGTGCTGATCGATCCGCACCCGATGAGCCCGGACCACACCACCAGCGTTGCGCTGCGCGATATCTCGGACGACGGCGCGCGGGTCGTCTACGGGGTCCGCGAAGGCGGCGTCGACGAGGTCGAGATTCGCGTGCGCGACGTCGACACCGGCGAGGACCTCGCCGACGTGCTGCCGCCGGCCCGCTACGGCGCGGTGACCCTGGCCCCGGACGGCGGGGGGCTCTACTACGAGCAGTACGGCAACGTGACGCCGCGGGTGATGTACCACGCGTTCGGGACGCCCCTGGCGGACGATCGGCAACTCTTCGGCGAGGGATACGAGCGCTACCAGATTCCCTCCACCGTCGTGTCCGACGACGGGCGCTGGATGGTCGTCCACGTCATCGAGGGCTCGTCGGGGCCGACCTCGATACACGTCAAGGACCTCGAGCGCGACACCCCGTTCGTGACCGCCATCGCCGACGGCGTCTCCGAGTCGTGGGCCTCGTTCGCGGGGGGCGAGCTGGTCATCGTCACGAACCTCGACGCCCCGAACAAGCGGGTGGTGCTGGCCGACCCCGCCGACCCCGGGTTCGAGGGTTGGCGCGACGTCGTCCCCGAGCGCGACGACGTCGTCGTCGAGGGGGCCGCCGCCCTCGGCGGGAAGCTGGCCGTGTCGTATCTGCAGGACGTGCAGCCGCGGGTCGCCGTCCACGAGCTGGACGGGACCCACGTCCGCGACATCGCGTTCGACACCCTGGGCTCGGTCGGCGGCGGCGCGGGCCGCTGGGCCAGCGACGAGGCCTTCTTCACGTTCCAGACGTTCCATGTGCCGAGCACCATCTACCGCTACGACCTCGCGACCGGCGAGCAGTCGGTGTGGGCCGAGCCCGAGCTGCCCGTCGACCCCGCCGCCTACACCGTCACCCAGCGGTGGTTCGCGTCGAAGGACGGCACCGAGGTGCCGATGTTCGTCGTCCACCGGCCCGACGTCGCCCTCGACGGGAGCAACCCGACCCTGCTGACCGGCTACGGCGGCTTCAACAACAGCATGACGCCGCGGTTCTCGGCCCTCGCGACGACGTGGCTCGAGTCGGGGGGCGTCTTCGCCCAGCCGAACATGCGCGGGGGCGGCGAGTTCGGCGAGGCGTGGCACCGGGCCGGCATGCTCGAGAGCAAGCAGAACGTCTTCGACGACTTCATCGCCGCGGCCGAGCACCTCGTCGCCGAGGGGTACACCAGCCCCGAGCACCTCGCCATCCGCGGCGGCAGCAACGGCGGTCTCCTCGTCGGGGCGGTGTCGAACCAGCGGCCCGACCTGTTCGGGGCGGTGGTCTGCACCTACCCGCTGCTCGACATGGTCCGCTATCACCAGTTCCTCGTGGCCAGCTTCTGGGTGCCCGAGTACGGGTCGAGCGACGACCCCGAGCAGTTCGCCTACATCCACGCGTACTCGCCGTACCACAACGTCGTCGACGGCGGCGACTACCCGGCCACGCTGTACCTGTCGGGCGACGGCGACACGCGGGTGGCGCCGTTGCACGCGCGGAAGATGACGGCCCTGATGCAGGCGAGGAACGGCTCGGACGACCCCATCCTGCTTCGCTACCACACCCAGGCCGGCCACTCCGGCGGCCAGCCGGTGAGCCAGCAGATAGACGAGATGGTCGACACGGTGAGCTTCCTCCTCTGGCAGGTGGGGCGGGAGTAGCGCGGTCGTCCGTTCGAGCGACGTCGGCGCCTACGGTGCCGATGCCGCCGCTCCGCGGGTGCGGGGCCCGGGTCGCTACGGTCACCGCTCGCAATCCAGGGGAAGACGCCGCTCCGTGCGCGCGGGGCTCGGGTCCAGGCGCCACGGCCGGGGATGCCCTCGCGGACGCCGATGCCGCGGGCGCGGGGTCCGGGTCGCCCGAATCGGCGGCGGCGCGCCCGTGCGGTGCGGTGGCCGTACGCGGGCGCCGTCACCCGCTTCCGTTCAGAGCGGATTCCACCAGTCCGCGCCGATCTACGGCGCAGACGCCTGCGGGCCGACCGCGACCGTCACGTCCTGGTGGGTGGCGAGGCCGCCGTCGTGGGCGAGGCAGCGGATTACGTAGCGGCCGGGCCGGTGGAAGGTCGCCTCGACGGTCCACGTCCCGTCCTCGGGCGGCTCCGGCGTCTTCCAGCCCGGCGCCCACGGCGAGTCGGCGCCGGCCCGATAGTCCTCCCAGACCTTGAACTGCGGCGGGTCGAAGGTCACCGCGCCCGGCCCGCGGTAGACGATCCAGGCGACGCGCAGGCCGCTCGCGCTGTTCGGGGTGCCCGCCCCGATGCGGGTGGTGCCGATGCGCGGGGCCGGCATGTTCCGTGTCCTCGGCACGCCGTCGTCGGTGGCGTGCGCCCGCAGGACCACGGGCTCGCCGACGGTGGTGCGGCGCACCGACAGGTCGTCGACCTCCAGCTCCGGCCGCTGGTTGCCGAAGATGTTGTAGGCGCCGCCGGCCGGGCCGCCGGCGCCGTTGTTGTTCATGATGGCGATGTCGTCGAGGAAGTAGTCGGGATGCAGCGTCGCGTAGGCGCGCTCGATCTCGCCGCGTCTGACGACCGTCCACACCAGTTCCTGCTCGCCGAAGTCGGCCGGCACGCGGATGCGGAAGACGTGCCGGTTCCGCCGCGGCTGGAAGCGCGTCGGCTGGCCGCGGTCCGGGTTGCCCGGCTCGATCCGGTTGTCGAGGCCGATGGGGATCTCGGCCGGGTCCCAGCTCCGGTTCATGTACCCGAAGACCAGGTTGAACGAGCCGTCGTCGTTCCTCTCCCAGCCCTCGTAGGCAGGCGAGATGCTCAGCTCGCGCCCCGGCCGGTCCTCGGCGTCGGCCTGATCCTGGGCCTGGACCGCGACCGGCGCGGCGACGATGGCCGCGGCCAGCAGGGCGGCGGCGCCCGCCGCCGCTCCGGCTCGTCGCAGCTCCGGCGTCGGCGTCGTACTCGCCATGGCTACTGGCCCTCGGTGTTGTCGGCCGCGGCCGGCACCAGCTCGGCCGGGTCGGGGTAGCCGCACAGCGGGCACCCGATGACCGTCTCACCGGGCGCGAGGCCCAGACGCTCGCGCCGCGCCGCCATCTCGTCGGCGAACTCCTGGTCGGTCAGCGACACCGCCTGCCCGATGTTGATCATCATGTTGTCGATCGAGCGGTGGCCGAGCCCCGACCAGTTCCGCGGATCGGACACGTTGGGGTTGCTCGGCGTGTTGTCGAAGTAGCCCCTGATGCGGAGGATGGTGCCCCGCGGCAGCAGCGGCGCCGCGTCGTCCTCGAAGGTGTAGACCCGAACCCAGTTGTGGTTGTAGCCGGCGCAGCTCAGGGTCTCGACGTTGTTCTGCCAGATGGCGTCCAGGCACATCCGCACCCCCGCCGCGTGCATGTGCGGCTCGTACACCATCATCTTGGTGTGCTCCATCAGGGTGCTGAACGCCTCGAACGCCTGGTCGGCCTCCATCGGCCGGATGTCGAGCTCGACGGTGGCGGGGCCGATGATTTGCACCGTCCGCGACGGCTCGTAGCCCTCGGGGTGGAACTTGAACCCGATCTCGAGCTGGGCGCGGGTGTGGCGCCCGTTCGAGTGCAGGTGGGCGGACGGGAAGAGGATCTTCGAGCCCGCCTTCAGGAGCTTGCCGGCGTCGGGGTGGAAGACGTCGGGGTTGCGGCCCACCTCGTGGACCGGCCAGAAGCCCGCCTCCGCGACCGGCCGCCCGTCGGCGCCCACCGGCAGCATCACGAGGTGGTGGATGACGTAGAGCCCGCCGATGGTGTCGCGCTCGGGCGGCCCCTCGTAGGTGCTCAGCTCGCGCATCTCGATGGCCGAGACGTAGCGGTCCTCGGTCAGGCCGGTCTCCGACTCGCCCATCGGCCCCCACCAGTCGGGGGCCGTCGCCCGCACCTCGACCTCCGGCGACCGGACGACGAGGTCCGGCTCGCCGATCTGCCAACCCGACGCGTCGACGACGCGGGTCACGGCCGGCCGGTCGACCGGCTCGCCGCGCGGGGCGCCGTCGTCGACCCACGCCGCGACGAGCGCGATCTCCTCTGCGCTCAGCGAGATGTCGCCCTTGTAGTCCTGGATGCCGACGTCCTTCTCGATGTACCACGGCGGCATCACGTCCGGCTTGCCGACCCGCCCGGTGCGGTACTTGATGGACCGCGCCCAGGGCCGCACGTCCTCGTAGGTCAGCAGCGACATCGGCGCCACCGACTCGGGGCGGTGGCAATGCTGGCAGCTCCGCTCGAGGATGGGCGCGATGTCCCGGTGGTAGGTGACGGCGTCCGCCGCGTTCCCGGACTGGGCGGCGGCCGGCGCGGCGATCATGGCGATGGCGGCGGCCAGCCCGGCCGCGAATAAACGTCTCCGGAAGCTCGATGCAGGCATCAGGTTCGGCCTCCTCGCGTGGCGATGTCGCGACGATACGGGGTGCGTGGTCCTATGCTATTGGACTGATGCGGCGGAATCAACGTTCCGTTCCGGCCTCGGTGCGGGCCCTCGGCGAGCGGGGGCTCACGTGCGGTTCGCGATAGTGCCACGGTCCGGAGTCGTCTCGCCAGCAGTTGCCCGCGACTGGGTGGTCCGGCCGACGGTCGTGGAGCTCTGCGATGCGGTCCACGCCGAAGCGCCGACGACGCGTCATCGGTCCCTGACCCGCATGTGGGCCCGAGAGGCGGCACCGGAGCAGATCGTCCCGGCCCAGGCCGAAGAGGCGTACACGTTGCGCGAACTAGTGGACTGTCCTGTATAAACGTTTTCCGTTCGGCTGTCGTCTTCTACGTATATGCCCTTTGAAGGACAGCCGATTCACCTGACCGACGCACAGCACGATGATCTCGAGGAGATCGCCCGCTCGAACGCCTTGCCCGCCGGATTCGTCCAGCGCGCCAAGATCGTGCTACTCCTCGCCGAGGGCGTTTCCGCACGGGCGGTGGAGACGAAGCTCGGCGTCTCTCGACCGACCATCGCCAAGTGGCGCCGGCGGTTTCTGGAGCACGGCGTGGAGGGCCTGACGAACCGTCATCGGGGCCGGCCGCGGTGGAAGTTGACGGTGCGCCTGCGCGCCCGGGTGCTGGCCGCCACTCGTCGCCCGCCGCCGGACGGGACGACGCACTGGTCGTGCCGCCGCCTCGCGACGCACCTCGGCGTGGACAAGAACATCGTACAGCGGGTGTGGCGGGAGGCGGACCTGCGGCCGCACCGGCTGGCCCGCTACATGGCGTCGAACGACCCTGACTTCGAGACGAAGGCCGCCGACGTCATCGGGCTCTACCTGGACCCGCCCCGCCATGCCGCCGTGTTCTGCATCGACGAAAAGACCGCCATTCAGGCGCTCGACCGGCGGGACCGGGTGTTGCCGCTCTCGCCGGGCCGGGTCGAGCGCCACGGATTCGAGTACAAGCGGCACGGCACGCTGTCGCTCTACGCGGCGTTGAACGTGCGGACGGGCGAGGTTCAGGGCAAGACCACGGCCCGGCACACGAGCCTGGACTTCGTGGGTTTCCTCGGGGAAGTGGTGGCGGCCCGCGCACCCGACGAGGCGATCCACGTGATCCTCGACAACCTGTCCACCCACAAGACGAAGCTGGTGGAAGCGTTCCTGGACGAGCATCCGAACGTGACCCTGCACTTCACGCCGACGTATTCGTCGTGGCTGAATCAGGTCGAGCTGTGGTTCTCGAAGGTTCAGCGGGACGTGCTGTCGCGTGGCATCTTCACGTCCACGGCGGATCTGGCGCGGAAGCTGCGGCGGTACATCGACGCCTACTCGAAGCGTGCGAGGCCCTTCCGCTGGAAGTATGCCAACCCCGCGCGGCGCATCACTCATGGGGAACTTTCTTCAAGGACAGTCCACTAGTCGCCGCCTTCCACGGGGCGGCGGCCGACCACCCGCAGGTCGCGGAGAGCATTCAAACCGGCTGGCGGGACCGTGACCGCGTGGGGGGGAGGGCGAAGATCTGGCGCTGCCTGATCCTGTTCGAGGACTGCGGATCGACCGACTCGGGTGGCGCGGAGCTTCTTCTTCATCCAGGCGCGGGTTCGCGCGCCCGAGCCTCATTCAGGCGCGGGTTCGCGCGCCGGTTCCCGCGCCTGAGCCCGCCGTTCGCGCGCCGATCCCCGCGCCTGGGCCCCCTGTTCGCGCGCGAGAGCCTGCCGTTCGCGCCGCTCCGCGCGATCCTCTTCGTTGCGGACCCGCCGCACCTCCCGCCAACGCCCCGGAGCGCGCAGCTCCTCGTCCTGGCGATCCAGGCATTGGTGGACGACGGGGGCGCTCCCGAACACCTGGAAGGACGCCCGCGTGCCGCCCGCGCGCACGTCGAGAATGGGGGGGCCTCCCAGCAGCCCCAGGAGCACCTCGATGCCGCGGCCGCTCGTCAGCCGGAACACGTGGTCGTTGACGGGCGCCACCGTGACGTTCTGCCGTTCTCCGCCGGGCAACCCGCGAAGCGAGGCGCTGTCGCCGGGCTCCGGGAATGCGGGAAACTCGAACCCGGCGCTCACGCCGGTGCGCTGGCACACGAGAATGATCGCCGCCCCCTCGTCGTTGCCGAGCCGAAACTCCGCGCCGCCGCCGCCGAGGTCCTCGGCGTTCCAGACCGCCTGCGCCGCCGGTGCCTCGGATGCCGCAACGAGCACCGCGACCACCGCGATGATCTTCCTCATGGGCGTCTCCTTCGCGGACGGAACACTGCTTCGAAGCCTACCATGGACGATGGTCGAAGGGTCCATGACTCCAATCTCCCTGACTGGGGTGGGCCGCTTCTCGGACGAAGAGTGGCGCCCGGGGCGAAGACGAGGACGGTTCGGATCGACGTGCCGTACAGAAGCGGCTGCGGTAGTCTTCCGGGATACCGGCCGGTGGTACGGCCATCGCCGTCGGCGCTGGCCGTCGTCGTGAATCGCAAATTTGCTGGGCGACACCGCGGACTGCGGTGGCCGCGCGGGAGACGAAACGATGTCAGTACGAGCAGACATGAGCGGCGCGAGTGGGCGCGCGGTGGCGGTGGCGGCGGTGCTCCTGCTCTGCGGCGCGCCGGCGGGCTTCGCCCAGCACGGCGCGGCCGACGGGGAGTGGCGGACCTACGGCGGCGACCTGGGCAGCACCCGGTACGCGCCGCTCGATCAGATCGACGGCGACAACTTCGACGACCTCGAGGTGGAGTGGCGTTTCCGCACCACCAACCTCGGGCCGTTCCCCGACTTCAACTACCAGGCCACCCCGCTGATGGTCGACGGCGTGCTCTACGCCACCGCCGGCAGCCGCCGCAACGTCGTGGCGCTGGACGCGGCCACCGGCGAGCTGCTGTGGGTCTACCGGCTCGACGAGGGGCAGCGGGGGACCAACGCCATCCGCCGCATGTCGGGCCGCGGCGTCGCCTACTGGACCGACGGCAAGGGCGACGAGCGCATCTACCTGGTCACCATCGGCTACCAGCTCGTGGGGCTGGACGCGCGGACGGGGCGGCCGGTGCCCGGTTTCGGCGTCGACGGCATCGTCGACCTGAAGCGGGACAACGATCAGTTCATCGACCCGCTGACCGGCGAGATCGGGTGGAACAGCGCTCCCGTCGTCGCCCGCGACGTGGTCATCGTGGGGGCCTCGCACCGCTCCGGCGGGTCGCCGCCGAGCCGCGAGAACGTCAAGGGCTACATCCGCGGCTACGACGCCCGCACCGGCGAGCGCCGGTGGATCTTCCACACCATCCCCCGGCCCGGCCAGTTCGGGCGCGAGACGTGGCTGAACGACTCCGCCGTCTACACCGGGAACACGGGGATCTGGACCAACCTGACCGTCGACGAGGAGCTGGGCATCGCCTACCTCCCGATCGAGATCCCCACCGGCGACTACTACGGCGGCCACCGGCCCGGCGACAACCTGTTCTCGGAGAGCCTCGTCGCCGTCGACCTCGAGACCGGCGAGCGGCTCTGGCACTTCCAGTTCGTGCACCATCCCATCTGGGACTACGACGTGCCGTGCCCGCCGATCCTCGTCGACATCACCGTCGACGGCCGCGAGATCAAGGCGGTGGCCCAGCCCGTCAAGCAGGGGTGGGTGTACGTGTTCGACCGCGTCACCGGCGAGCCGGTCTGGCCCATCGAGGAGCGGCCCGTGCCGGCGGGGAACGTTCCCGGCGAGTGGTACTCGCCGACCCAGCCGTTCCCCACGAAGCCCCCGCCCTTCGAGCGGCAGGGGTTTACCCTCGACGAGCTGATCGACTTCACCCCCGAGCTGCACGCCGAGGCCCTCGAGATCGCGTCGCGCTACCGCACCGGCCCGGTGTTCACCCCGCCCATCGTGCGCGGGCAGGACGGCCTGCTCGCGACCCTGTTCGTGCCCAACGGCGCCAACTGGCCGGGCGGCTCGTTCGACCCCGACACCGGGATGCTCTACCTGTACTCCCACACCCTCAACCGCGCCATCGGCCTCGTCAACGACCCCGAGCGGTCGGATATGGACTACGTCAGCGGCCGCCTGCGGCCCCCCACGGTGCGGGGGCTGCCGATGATGAAGCCGCCGTGGGGCCGCATCACCGCCATCGACCTCAACGAAGGCGAGATCGTCTGGCAGATCGCGCACGGCGAGACGCCCGACTTCGTGCGCAACCACCCCGCCCTGCGCGGCCTCGACATCCCGCGCACCGGCCGCACCGGGGGCGCCGGCGGCAGCTCGGGCGGCATCGGCACGCTGACCACGAAGACTCTCGTCATCAGCGGCGAGGGCGGGACGGTCACCACGCCGTCCGGCGCGCGCGGGGCCATGCTGCGCGCCTACGACAAGGCGACGGGGGAGGAGCGGGGGGCGGTGTATCTGCCCGCGGCGCAGACGGGGTCGCCGATGACCTACATGCTCGACGGACGGCAGTTTCTGGTGCTGGCCGTCGGCGGTGGAACCTACCACGGGGAGCTGATCGCCTTCGCGCTGCCGTGAGGCATCGATCGCGACGGGGCATGGCGGCGAGCCTCGAACGGGCTTCATCGCTCGATGAAGCCTGCTCTTGACTCGCGCGCTTCCGGTCGGGTTGCGCACGGGCGGCTCGCCCGTGACCGACACTGTCGCCCCTACTCCCCGTCGATCAGCCGCATGAAGTCCACGTGCGAGCCGACGAGGCCGTGGACGCCGACGTGGCGGGCCACGTCGAGGCCGAGCTGCGCGATGTTGTGGGCCAGGCTCCGCATGTTGGGAGTGACGGCGGGCGGGTCGGACCCCGGCGCGGGGGGCGAGTAGAGGTCCGCGTTGATCAGGATCCGTTCGGCCGGCAGGTGCACGATGAGCATGGTGCCCACGTGCCCGAGGCGCAGGACGGGGTAGATGTTCACGACGCGTTCGCCGTCGGTCAGCGTGTGGCCGTCGTTGCCAACCAGCTCGTAGGACGGAATGCGGTTGGGGGCGAACCAGGGCATGCGCGACGAAAGGAGGTCGGGCTCGAGGGCGCGGGTGCCGGGGTGGAACACCACGTCGTCGTAGAAGGCGTGGTTCGCCTCGTGGGTGACGACGGTGGCGCTCTGGGCGACGTAGGTGCGCAGGCCGCCGGCGTGGTCGGCGTGATGGTGGGTGTTGACGACGTAGCGGATCGGCTTGTCGGGGACCCGCCGGCGGATCTCGGCGATGACCGCGAGCGACCGCGCCTCGTTCTCCGGCGCCTCGACGACGGCGATGAAGTCGGCGAACTCGATGGCCACGCTGTGGTGGCTGCCGCCGGAGACGCGCCAGACGCCGGAGGCCATCTCGGTGGATCGCACGATGACGGGGGGGACGGTCGCGTCCCGCACGTTGTCGGGCACCGCCAGCGGCTCGGCGTCAACGTCGGCCGCCGCTTCGGTCACAGTGATCTCCATCGAGTTGTGGCCGGGGTTGAGCCGCGGGTCGCCCTGGTGCGAGTGGATGATGGTGGGGAACATCACGCCGGCGAAGTCCTGGTAGCCGGTGTAGCGGTGGTCGTAGAGCATGTCGCCGAACAGGGGGTTCGCGACCCACGTGAGGACGCGCTCGACGAGGCCGTCCTCGTTGATGGTGCCGTTCAGACGGTGGCCCATCGCCGTGAACGACACGATGGTCAGCTCGCGGCCCTCCAGCACCACGGAGACGGCGCTGGCGTCGTCCGCGGCGGCCGCCGCCCGGAGGAAGCCGTGGGGAGACGTCCAGATGTCGAGCTGTCGCACCGCCGCCGCGGCGGGCTGGGGCACGGCGTTGGCGCCGCGCAGGGTCCAGGCGTGCCCGCCGCTCGTGAGAAGCGTTCGCTCCTGCTCGCCGACGAGTGGCGTGCCTCCCCCGAGGACGGGATAGTCGCCCTGGCGCCGGGTGTAGGTCTCGCGGGACGACCCGGCGTCGTAGTCGATGGTGCGCGAATAGGCGGTCATCTCGAAGCGGGGCCAGTCGTCGGCGGGGGTGTGGCTCTGGCCGACGTTGGCCACCCACCCGGTCCCGGAGTAGCTGATGGAGCTCGGGGCCCCCATGGCCTCGCCCGCGGCCTGCAGGACGCTCTCGACGTCCTGGGCCGCCGCCGGCCCGGCCGGCAGGGTCGCGAGGGCGACGAGGAGCGGGAGCGTTCTACGCATGGATTCCTCCTGACGGCGTGCTGTGAATCGTTGAGCGGATGATAGTCGGAGACCGAGAGAACGGACAAGACAGGCCCGGCGCCCGACCGCCGGTGGTAGAATGCCGTGATCGCCGCCCGGACGGGCGGGCTGGAACACCGGGAGGGCCTTGAAGTGGCTGACTACAAACTGCTCGGAAAGAACTACCGGTTGCCGGACCTTCACGCCAAGGTCACCGGCCGTTCCCGCTACGCCGAGGACCATCGGGCCGAGGGCATGGTCTTCTGCAAGCTTCTGGTGAGCCCGATGCCGCACGCGCGGGTGGTGTCGCTCGACACCAGCGCGGCCGAGGCCCTGCCCGGCGTCGAGGGCGTCCTGACCGCCGACGACCTGCCCGAGGTCGACGCGCCGAACGAGGCGGCCCTGACCAACGAGCCGCGCTACGAGGGCGAGCCGATCGTCGCGGTGGCCGCCGTCGACGAGGAGACCGCGGCCCGCGCCATCGAGCTCATCGACATCGACCTCGACCCGCTGCCGTTCGTCCTCGACCCCCTCGACAGCCTCCGGCCCGGGGGGCCGAACGCCCGGACCGACGGCAACACGATGAGGGGGCGCGAGCTCGGCGAGGTGAAGTGGACCGAGGCCGACGTGGCCGGGCTCGCCCCGGGCGAGATCCCGATGGACGCCGAGGCGACCGACGAGTGGTCGTACGGCGACATCGCAGCGGGGTTCGCCGAGGCCGACGTCGTCGTCGAGGAGCACTCGTACCACCAGTCGCTCTCGCACCAGCCGCTGGAGAGTCGCACCACCATGGCCTACTGGGAGGGCCAGAAGCTCTACGTGTACCCGTCGGTGCAGAGCACCAACCGCAGCGTCGGACCGATGGCCCGCTGGGCCGGCGTCGAGCCGTCGAACGTGGTCCTCATCAACGAGTTCACCGGGGGCGGCTTCGGCAGCAAGGCGACCGGCTACGTGCAGGCGCAGATACCCATCCTGCTGTCGAAGAAGATCGGCAAGCCGGTCATGATGCGGGTGACCCGGCGCGACGAGACCGCGTTCGGCAAGGCCCGCCCCGGCGTCCAGGCCCGCATCCGTCTCGGCATGCGGCGCGACGGGCGCATCACCGCCCTCGACGTCCACGCCGTCGGCGATGCCGGCCCCTACGCTCGCTCCGGCGACCACATGAACCTCGGGGTCATGGGCTCGCTCGCCTACCAGCCGGTGGCGATGCGCATGCGCGGCACCGGCGTCTACACCAACACGCCGCCGCGCGGCGCCCAGCGCGCCCCCGGGGGCGAGCAGTCGATGACGATGCTGTCGCCGATCATCCAGAAGGCGGCGAAGGAGCTGGGCCTCGACCAGGTCGAGGTGCTGAAAGTCAACGCGCCCGAGGGGCAGGCGAAGTTCGGGGCGCCGGGCGTGGACGGCGAGCAGGGGCACGTGTCGAGCGCGTTCGTGCGCGAGGCCATCGACAAGGGCGCCGAGCTCTTCGACTGGCGCGAGCGGGTGCAGCGCAGCGGCCGGCGCGACGGCCCCAAGGTGACCGGCGTCGGGGTCGCGCTGAGCACGTTCGCGGCCGGCGCGTCCGGGGTCGACGGGCTGTTCGTCATCCGGCCGGACGGGCGCATGTCCATCCAGTCGGGCATCGGCAACCTCGGCACGGGGTCGACCTTCGACATGATGCGGGCCGCCGCCGAGGGCATGGACATGCCCTGGGAGAAGTGCGACGTCGCGTGGGGCGACACGAGCCGGCACCTGCCGTGGAGCTGCGTGCAGGGGGGCAGCTCGACCACCCACGCGCACACCCGCGCCAACTGGGCGGCGGTGCTCGATGCGCGCCAGAAGGTGCGCGAGATCGCGGCCCGCGATCTCGGGGGCGCGCCCGAGGACTACAGCATCGGGGGCGAGCGCGTCTTCCGCACCGGCAACCGCAGCATCGGCCTGAGCTTCGCGCGGGTGGCGCAGCGGGCCATCGACATCGGCGGCCGCTACGACGGGCACGAGCTGCCCGAGGACGTCAACGGGATGACGACGGCGGCGGCCACCGCCCTCGCCGGCCAGGGCCTGATGGGGGTCGCCCGCGACAACTTCGAGGAGGGCGGACGCCGGATGTCGTTCGTGGCCGGGTTCGCGGAGGTCGAGGTGGACGTCGAGACCGGCGACATCCGGCTCGTCGACTACGCGGCGGGCTGCGACGCCGGCACCATCATCCATCCCAAGACGTTCGAGGGGCAGGTGTTCGGCGGGGCGATCCAGGGGTTCTCGGTCGCCCTCAGCCAGAAGTGGGTGTACGACCGGCGCTGGGGGCTGCTGGTGGCGAAGCGCTTCTACCAGAACCGCCCGCCGGGCATCCTCGACGTGCCCCACGAGGAGCCCATGAAGTGGGGGTCGGCGGACCTGCCCGACCCCTTCAACCCGCTGGGCGCCAAGGGCATCGGCGAGGCCGCCCAGGGCGCCGGCTCGGGCGCCGTCGTCAACGCCATCGCCGACGCGCTGGGCCAGCACGGCGACCTGTTCCGGTCGCCGGTGACCCGGGACATGATTCTGACCCGGCTCGAGCAGGCGCCGACCGGTCACGACCGGCTGATGGCCCACGTCTAGCGAGGGCCGGTGACGCGGGAGGACTCGTTGCACGGCCGCCGCGGGTCCCTCCCACCGTGCCGTAACGGGTACCTCCATCGTGCCGTGTGTGCGGGGTGGTTGCCGGTTCTCAACCACCTGCCGCGGGCGTCCCGCCCCCACGGCCCCTCGCAGCCGAGACTTCCAGCCCGCCGTTCCCTCGTCGACCATGCTCGGTAGCCACGCGTTGCTGTCGCTGCTGGCCGACGAGGGGGTGACCCACCTCTTCGGCAACCCCGGCACCACCGAGCTGCCGCTGATGGCGGCGCTGCCCGACTTCCCGCAGATCGAGTACGTGCTCGGGGCCCAGGAGGCGGCGGTGGTGGCCATGGCGGACGGCTACGCCCGGGCGAGCGGGCGCCTCGCCGCGTGCAACCTCCACGTCGCGCCGGGGCTGGGGAACGCCGTCGGCTCGCTCTTCAACGCGAGCTGGATCGGCTCGCCGCTCATCGTCACCGCCGGCCAGCATCCCGTCGGGCACGGCCTGACCGAGCCCATGCTCTACGCGCCGCTCGAGCCGATGGCGCGGCCCCACGTCAAGTGGGCGGTGGAGGCGACGCGGCTGGAGGATCTGCCCCGCATCGTGCGTCGCGCCGCGAAGATCGCGCTCGCGCCGCCGACCGGGCCCGTGTTCATCTCGTTGCCGGGCAACGTGCTGACCGACGACGTCGAGGTCGACCTGGGGCGCCGCAACCGCGTCGAGGCCCGCACGCGGCCCGCCGACGCGGTCCTCGACGCCCTGGCCGACCGCCTGCTCGCGGCCCGTCGCCCCGTCATGGTGGTCGGGCACGAGGTGAACACCCGCTCGGCCCTGCCCGAGGCGGCCGCCCTGGCCGAACTGCTCGGGGCCGGCGTTCATCAGGACACCATTCTCACCGCGGCGCCGTTCGTGTCCGCGCACTCGTGCTTCCTCGGCATGCTGAGTCGCAACCAGCGGGAGGTGGCGGAGCGACTTGGCGGCTACGACCTGCTGGTCTGCCTCGGGACCGACGTGCTGCGCATGTCCGTGCCGGGACCGCCGCCGCTCCCGCCGGGGCTGCCCATCGTGCAGGTGGGGGAGCGGTCGGCCGACCTCGCCAAGAATTACCCGACCGAGCTCGCCGTGCAGGCCGACGTCCGGGAGACTCTCTCCGCCCTGAACGAGCGGCTGCGCGCGCGCCGACCCCCCGGACACGAGGCGGCGGCGCGGCGGCGCATCGAAGAGCTGCGGCCCGGGAACTGGTCGGCTGCGCGGGAGGCCCTCGTCCGGTCGCTGGGGCCCTGCGCGGGGAAGCCGATCCACCCCGACCACCTGATGCGGGTGCTGAGCGACGCGCTCCCCGCCGATGCGGTGGTGGTGGACGAGGGGCTGACGTCGTCGCTAGTGTTGCCCCGGTTGTGGCCTTACCGCGACCGCCACAGCTACTACGGCCTGGCCAGCGGCGGCATCGGGTTCGCGGTGGCCGGCGCGGTGGGCATCCGGCTCGCGGTGCCCGACCGGCCGGTGGTGGCGGTGGTCGGCGACGGCTCGGCCCTGTACAACATCCAGGCCCTGTGGACGGCGGCCCACCTGCGGCTGCCCATGGTGTACGTCATCGCCAACAACCGGGGCTACCGGATCCTCAAGCAGCGGGTGCGGGCCGGACACGGGGTCGAGCGCTTCGTCGGCATGGACTTCGACGACCCGAGCATCGACTTCGCGGGGCTGGCTGTCGCCATGGGGCTCCGGTCGTGGTGGATCCCCGACCCGGAAGACATCGGACCGGTCCTCGAGGACGCGCTCGCGCATCCCGGCCCGACGCTGCTGGATGTTGCGGTGGACGCACGGATCTAGGGCGCCGTGCACGAGATTCTCCGACCGTGTGGCGGGGTGGTTCCGGCGCGATCCGTCGAAGGCTCCCGGACGGGACGCGAGTCGACGCGTCGGAGGTCGTCCGGCGGGGTGCCCGGAGCGGATGGACCGGGCGTATAATCTGCATCGGCGCCTGTGCTCGTTCGCGGGATGCAGTCTCTGGCCGGGCGGCGTGTCCCGGGCACGTGGCGAGCCCGGTAAAGGGGAGCGGGCATTCCGGGCGGGAGGCGGCGCTTCCAGGTGTGATGCGGCGCGCCCCGGGGTGGACGCGATCAGGAACCAGACGGGAGGTAACCAGATGACTCGAACACGTTTCGCTGCGGCGGTCCTGGCCGCCCTCTTGCTCGTGCCGGCGGCGGCCCTGGCTCAGGACGCGCCGCGGACGCCGTGGGGCGACCCCGACCTGCAGGGCACCTACACCAACAAGACGATCACGCCGCTCGAGCGCCCCGAGGGGCTGGGCGACAAGGCCTTCCTCACCGACGAGGAGGTGGCGGCCCAGGAGCAGGCGCGGGTCGACCGCAACCAGGAGCTGCTGGTGGCCCCGCCCCGCCGGACCGTGGCCGGGGGCAACGTGGGCGGCTACAACAACTTCTGGCTCGACGGGGGCACGCGGCCGACCGGCCGCACGTCCCTGATCTCCGATCCCCCCAACGGCCGGCTGCCGGTGCGGACGGCGGATGCGGCGGAACGCAAGATGGCCCACGATGCCGCCTTTCCGGTGGAGGGGCCGTTCGACTCGTGGGAGGACCTCGAGCTGAACGACCGCTGCCTGGTGTGGTCGGCCGGCCCGCCGATGCTGCCGAGCGCCTACAACAACAACTTCATGATCATGCAGACGCCGGGGTACGTCGCCATCTACGTGGAGATGATCCACGACTTCCGGATCATCCCCGTCGACGGGCGCGCGCACGTGCCGACGAGCATCCGCCAGTGGCACGGCGATGCGCGGGGCCGCTGGGAAGGCGACACCCTCGTCGTCGAGACCACCAACCTGCGGCGCACCGAAGCGAACGCGGGGGCGGTCGGCGGCGACCCCGTCCTGCTGCGCATGGCGAACGGCCGGGACGACGACACCATCACCGTCACCGAGCGGTTCACGCGAACCGGCCCCGGCACGGTGCACTACGAGTTCACCGTCGAGGACCCCACGCACTGGGAGCAGAGCTTCACGGGCGAGTTCCCGTTCACCGCGTTCCCGCCCGACGAGCTGCCGTTCCTCTTCGAGTACGCCTGCCACGAGGGCAACTACAGCATGACCAACATCCTCGGCGGCGAGCGCGCGCTGGAGCTGGCGAACAACGAGCAGTAGGCCGCTCGTTCCGTCGCCCGCGGGGGGCACCGAGGGGCTGGGCGGCCTGTCGTCGCCCGGCCCCTCGTGTTTCGGCTCGCGGTACCATTCCACGTCCGGCCTGCGCTGCTACCTCTGAAGTCCGCGACATACGCCACCCAGAGACATGGGTGGATCAACGACGTGTACATGCCAGCCATTCTGCAGTCACCGGTCCCGACGACTGTGGGGTCCCTGAGGACCTGCGTTCTGACGGCCGTCCTTGCGGTTGGCACTGGGGTAGCGTCGACGGATGCGCAAGACTTGCGGCCACTGTTCGCTCCGGCCAGTGACGTTCTCTTGGCACTCGATGAGGCCCGCGATTCGCTCGTGGCGCTGCGGGAGCGGTTCGCGAAGATAGATTTCGATGTGATGGACGCGGTGCGTGTTCAGACTCGGAGCGGGCTGGGGCTGCCGGCAACGCTTCTGCTGAACGTGTTCGACAATGTCCTGTTCGAGGGGGTCATCACGAGCAGCGGACGAACATCGACCGGCTATTGGCTGAGCGGACACTTGGCCGGCGACGAGTTGAGCGATGTTGCGTTCGTCGTCAACGGGTCGATGGTCGTGGGGACCGTCCGAGTGCCCGGCGAATACACGTACCATATCCAGTCCCTCGCGGCGCCGGGGGGAACGGCGCGCATCCAGCAGTTCGAACCCACCGCGTTTCGGCCAGACCTTCCACCCATGGTTCCGAAGCGTTCCAGGATTGCACTCCGACCAGGAGCCGACCGCGCTCGGCCCATCCTGCCGCCGGTGCTGGGAGAAACGGGAGCAACGGCAGACCAGACCCCCCGTGAGGATGGGAACCGGATCGACCTGTTGGTCGCTTACACTCCGGTCGCGCGGGCGGCAAGAGGAGGGCACCGCGAGATCAACGCGTGGATCGACCTCAACGTCGTCGAAACCAATCGGGCGCTCGCGGAGAGCGGCGTCATACTGCGTATCCATCCGGTGGCAACCGTGGAGGTTGCGTTCTCTGTGGCCGAACATCCCGAGGTCCTTTGCGTTGGTTGCGCTCTTCGTGATCCAGGCGACGGCTATATGGACGACGTGCATGTCTTGCGGGATCGTGTTGCTGCGGATCTCGTGATGTTGGTCGTCGGGGAAGGGGGCGGCTCGGCCGAGATGTGGGATGTGTTCGCCCCAGACGCGGCGCAAGATGCCTTCACTACCATGAACTGGGATCACCCCTCCATGGTGTTTGCGCACGAGCTCGGCCACTCCATGGGACTTCAGCACGACCGTTACACGTCACTCCATGAGTGCTGTAAACCCGGTTTCTGCCCTACCCGTCCGCCTTGGCAGAACGTGTGCCTGCCAGCGAACAAGCCGTTTCCCTACAGCTACGGCTATGTCAACAGAAGGGGCCTCGACCCGGACGCACCGGCGTCGAGCCGCTGGGCCACGCTCATGGCCTACCTTTCCGAGTGCATCGAGTCTGGTATCAGCTGTTACCACGTTATGCGCTACTCCAATCCTGACCTGAGCTATGGCGGAGATCCGATGGGCGTCCCCGGCGATGCGCCGTCGTCCAGCGTCACCGGGCCGGCGGACGCGCGCCGCAGCCTCAACGGGACGCGGCAAGTCGTGGCCAACTTCCGTGTGGCGCCTGCGAACCGGCGACCGGAGCCGGTTGGTACGATCTCGGCGCAGGAGCTGACGGAATCGTCGCCGGCGCTCGGTGTGCCTGTTGACGGCTTTTTCCGCGACCCGGACGGCGATCCGCTCGCACTTACGGCTAGGTCCGGCCACGTCGATACGGTCACGGTCCTCCTGTCTGGCGCTGTCCTGTGGCTCACGCCGGGGGCGGCGGGGGTCGCGACGGTGACGGTGACGGCGACCGACCCCGGCGGCCTGAGCGCAACACAGTCGTTCGCGGTGACGGTGACGCAGCCCGGCAACCGGCCGCCCGCGGCGGCGGGGAACCTGCCGACCCGCGCGCTGCCCGTGGGCGAGACGGTAGCGTTGGACGTATCGGTGGGGTTCGTCGATCCCGACGGCGATGTCCTCACCTACACGGTGTCGTCGTCGCGGCCGCAGGTGGTGACGGTCCGCGTGTCGGGCCCCCGGGTGACGCTGACGGCGGTGCGCGCGGGCACGGCGACGGTGAGGGTGACGGCGACGGATCCCGGCGGCCTGAGCGCAACACAGTCGTTCGCGGTGACGGTGACGCCGCTCTTCACAGACGACCCGATCGTGCCTGGGGTGACTCCGGTCCGCGCGGTCCATTTCCAGGAACTGCGGGCTCGGGTCGACGCCCTGCGGCGAACGGCGGGGCTGGCGCGGTTCTCGTGGACGGATGCGGTTCTGACGGCGGGGGTGACGCCGGTGCGGTTCGTCCATCTGACGGAGCTGCGGTCGGCCCTCGCCGAGGCGTATCGGGCGGCGGGCCGGCCGGCGCCGGGGTGGACCGACTCGATGGCCGCGGCGGGAGCGACGCCGATCCGGGCGGCGCACGTGAACGAACTGCGCACGGCGGTGGTGCGGCTGGAAGAGTGAGTCAACGGGGCCGGCTCGGGCGCGCCCCGCCGGCGAAGGGTCCGATGAGCATCAGATGGAGCCTCGTCGTCTCCGAAGAAACCGACCGGAGTCTGTGCGGCTACCTCGCCACAACCGGAAGCAGGAAGGGAGACCTGTCCCGGTTCGTAGACCGCGCGGTCCGACAGGCGATCTTCTGGGAGACGCTCGACTCGGTCTGGGAGCGCAACCGGCACCTGTCGGCCGAGGCAGCTCAGGCTCTCGTCGATCGAGCGGCGGCGGACGCCCGGGCGGACCGTCCTTGACACCCGTCCTGGGCAGCCTTCGCGTCAGTGCTGTGCTGCCGGCACCCACGCCGTCGTGCGCCCGCCGATGGTCAGGTGCTCGATGCGCTCGCCCCGCACGTTCCGCGCGTCCGTGCGCTTTCCCCAGCGCCGGTGGAAGAGCCAGGTGCGCGGGTAGCGCGTGTCGTCGGCGTTCGCGTCGACCGCGCGCTTGACGATCGCGGCGAGTCTGGCGCGCACGCGCCGCGCTTCCGTGTCGGTCAGCGAGCTGGCGTTTCGCCGAGGATCGACGCCGGCCTGATAGAGCACCTCGTCCGCGATCCAGTTGCCGACCCCGGCCGCGAAGGACTGGTCGAGCAGCAGCGACTTCACGTTGGCGCCGCGCGCGCGGATCAGCTCGGAGAATCGCCTGGGCGGGGGCATCGCCAGGAGGGGGTCGAAGCCGAGCCTGACCACGGGGGGCTCGCCCTGCGGGTCGTCGCGCAGGAGGATGCGCCCGAGGCGGCGCCCGTCGGTCATCGCGAGCTCGCCGCCGTCGGCGAAGCGCATCCGGATCTTCAGGAAGCGCGGCGGCCAGACCGCGGCGTCCTCGCGCGGCCCCGACTTGAGCTGAAGCGGCGTCGACGCCGGGGTCTTGAAGCCGCCGGCCATCCCGAAGTGGAAGAGGGGATGCGGCGGCCGGTCGAGGACGAACCAGAGCTGCTTGCCCCAGCGTCGCGCCGCCTCGACCCGCCGGCCCTCCAACGCGTCCCGCCAGTCGTCCGGCGCGATCCCGTCGAACACCAGCGGGTCGTCGGCGCACCAGACCCGCCGGATGCGCCGCCCCGCCGCCACCGCTTCCGCAAGCCTGCGCCCTCTTTCCACTTCCGGCAGCTCGGGCAAGACCAAGTCCTCCTCATGAGGACGCCACGGGTTACCCGGGCCGCGCACGGATTCGCCGTGGGATTCGCCCCCGGTTCAAAATGCTCTCTATGCGGGAGCGCAGGAAGGCCCCACGCATCCGACCAACCGCTACCTCCGGAAGCCGGTACAGAGGTTCTTCGCCTCAAGAAGCTGCTGGTGCTCCGATGTGAAGTTCTTGGACTCCCGCGTAGTGTATACCTTCCCGCTTGGTCCCCGGATTATATCGCTGTTGGAGAAGTCGTCCTTGAGGTCGCCATCGTTGGAGTAGAGGAGTCGTGCGCCACTGACCAGGGCAAGCGCAAGAACATGCTCGTCATCAGATCTCAACAGGCCACCTCGTCGGAGCTCGTCGTCCTGCGCCACGATCTGCGCCCGGCCTGCCTGTCGCACGCTGCCGGTCAACCTGCGCGCCTCCTGAAACCACCTCTGGAAATTGCCATTGTGCGCGAGTTCGGCTAGGTTCTTGCCGCCCACCACGAGCCGCCCGCGGTCACCGTCCAGCCAATCCCGGAACTTCCTGCCGGCGTCGGTCTGCTTCTTCCCGAACACCTCGAACGTGACGTTGGCGTCGAGGATTGCACACATCAGTAGCTGATCACCCTGTTCAGCTCGTCCCTGAAGAAACGTCGGTAACCTTCGGGAGCATCGAGTACATTCCCTTCGTTGTCGACGCGAATAGAGTCAAGCCAGCCACTCTTGTCTTGATAGTGTACACTGGCAAAATAGGTCGGTATGTACGCACCCTCGGGATCAGGGAGAGGTCGGGTCGGGTCGTATGTTCGGCTGGGGCTCGAACGAATCGGGGCGCTCGCGAATGGAGGTTCTCGGAGCGGAAAGGTGGCGAAGCTACGCATAAGGTCTGAGAGGCTTCGGAGATCCTGTCGGCTGGGCGCCTCGAGTGTGCCTTTTAGTTTCTGCAGTCGACGGGAAGTGCTGTCGAACTCGTCAATCGTTTCCCTAACCCAATGAGTGAGGAATCGCGCGGGCGTCCACCTGCGCCTGAAAGGTTGTTCGATGTCCACTTCGAGGCGCCAAGTACCATTACTGGAAGTGAGATCAATAGTGGCTTTTCCTGTATTGACGCCGGAACACTCGACCTGGATATCTTTCGTTCGCCAGGAGAGTCGTGAGGGTGAGGGTGCAGCGGCGCGGGACGTAAACGTGACGTCGAACTCGACGGCTCGGCGCCGTCGACCGTGACCGCGGAAACCGAGATGGAAGGAGTTGGCGCGGTGGTCTGCGTCGCTACGGTTGTGCACGATCTCAGGGAAGGCACCGAGGTCGTAGGGTGGTTCTCGAAAATCGGGTTCGGTCTGCTGGAAGGCGACCTCCCACACGGCGCGCACCGCGGCGAGAAACGACGTCTTGCCCGTACTGTTGTCGCCCACGAGCAGCGTGAGCGGCGCCAAACGCGCTGTCTGCTGTTCGTGGAAGCAGCGGAAATCACGCAGGCGGATTTCCTGGAAGTGGGTGCGATTCGTGGGCATGTTCGGTAGTGAAGTCGCGCTGCGCCGCTCGCGGGCGGTGGAACTTCGGGGTGCCCGCGCGCGGCGTGGCGGCGCGACGGTGGCTACTCGGGCAGCCCGAAGGTGAACACCACGTTGCCGGCGGCGATGCTCACGTACTGGCGGCCGTCTACCGCGTAGGTTATCGGAGCGGCGTGCACCATGGCCCCCACCGCAACGTGCCAGAGCTCTTCGCCCGAGGAGGCGTCTAGGGCGTAGAAGTAGCCGTCGACGCTGCCGCTGAACACGAGGTCGCCGGCCGTGGCCAGGACCCCGGCGGTGGAGCGCGGCTGGACCGC
Organism: Vicinamibacterales bacterium; assembly: GCA_965207615.1. Taxonomy (GTDB): domain Bacteria; phylum Acidobacteriota; class Vicinamibacteria; order Vicinamibacterales; family UBA8438; genus JAJEEA01. Next base: position 1,370,111 of record CBDBMZ010000003.1, on the reverse strand, counting down.
GTACTCCCACCGGATGTCGCCGGTCCGCGGGTCGATGGCGCGGATGGCGCTGTGGTAGTTGTCGACCGGCAGCGGCCGCTGGAAGCCGCCGCCGGTGTACTGGTCGCCCTCGACGTACTCCTCGTCGCGCTTGTAGAAGATGTCCTCGCCGTCGTAGGCCTGCACGTAGAAGAGCTCGGTGCGTGGGCTGAACGCGGGCGAGAACCAGTTGGTGCTTCCCACGACGGGCGGAGAGACGAGGGTGCCGTCGGGGGTGGGGGAGGTGTCGGGCACGCGGATGGGCCGGCCGTTCGAGTCGAGCCCCACCGCCCACGTCTGCCTGGCGTACGGCACGCCGAGGAGGAACTCGCCGGTCTCGCGGTCGAGGGTGTAGAAGAAAGCGTTGCGGTTCGCCCACATCATCACCTTGCGCTCCTCGCCGTCCCAGGTCAGGTCGGCGAGAATCGGCACCTGGATGGCGTCCCAGTCGTGCACATCGTGCGGCGTGAACTGGAAGTACCAGTCGAGGCCGCCGGTCTCGTGGTCGATGGCGAGCACCGAGTCCGAGTAGAGGTTGTCGCCGAGCCGCACGTCGCCGTTCCAGTCCGGGCCGGGGTTGCCGGTGCCCCAGTAGACGAGGTCGAGATCGGGGTCGTAGGCGCCGGTGATCCAGCTCGCGGAGCCGCCGGTCCGCCACGACTCGCCGGCCCAGGTCTGGTTGTCGGGGTGGTCGGGGCCGGGAATCGTCCACGCCCGCCACGTGAGGTCGCCGGTCGCGGCGTCGTAGGCGTCGACGAAGCCGCGGATGCCGTACTCGCCGCCGGCGATGCCCGTCACCACCTCGTCCTTGACGACGAGGGGCGCGGCGGTCTTGCTGTAGCCCGAGCGGTGGTCGGCGACCTCGCGGTCCCACACGAGGTTCCCGGTGCGCGCGTCGATGGCCACGAGGTGCGCATCGAGGGTGCTCATGTAGAGCGTGTCGCCGAGAATGGCCACGCCGCGGTTGTTCCGCCCGCAGCAGATGCGCAGATCGTCGGGCAGCGGGTGGTCGTAGCGCCAGTACTGCCGGCCGGTGGCGGCGTCGACGGCGACCACGTTGCTCGGCGCTTCGGTGATGAACATCACCCCGTCGACCACCAGCGGTGACGTTTCGGCGCGGTCGAGCTGCGGGATCTGGTAGGCCCACTTCAGCTCGAGCCCGCCGACGTTGCGGTTGTGGACCTGATCGAGCCGGCTGTAGCGCTTGGCGTCGAGGGTGCCCGAGTACATCAGCCAGTTCTCGGGCTCGTCGGCCGCGTTCAGCAGCCGCTCCCAGGTGACGGGCGAGAAGGACGGCGATGCGCCGGGCGCGTCGTCGGCCGGCTGGGCGGCCGCGCCGGCGGCGAAGGCGAGCAGGGTGATGGCGGTGGCAAGCCGTTGCATGTCGGTCTCCCGGTGTCGGTGCGTCGGTCGGTCGGGCGCGGCCCGCGATTCGCGGGTCCGCTCGGGAAGCCCGCGCTCGGAGCATCGCGGCTTCGCCACGAAATCGAAACAATGACGATACCATGCGTTCACGGGAGCCCGAAAGCCGCATTGCTCAGTGGCGCTCGTGGCGCCGCCGCGTCGAGCCAGGGTTCGGCGGCGTCCCCGCGGCATGTCCCGGTGTCGGGCGCGGTTCATGTCCCGTTTCCGACGGGCGGCCCGTACCGTTACCGCCGGACTATGATCGCCACCTCATGCCAGCCAGCCTCGGGTCTCGCCAGTTCTTCCGGTTTCTCCACAAGGGACTCGGCCTGAAGAACCTCGCCGACTACATCGAGCAGCGGCAGAAGCTCCTGGGTCTCACGAACCTCGCCATCCGCACCGTCATCGACGTCGGGGCCAACAAGGGCCGGGCCGCCCGCCGTTTCCGGCGGCTCTTTCCCGACGCCCGCGTCTACTGCGTCGAGCCGATCCCCCGGCTGTGCCGCAGGCTGGAGCAGTGGGCGGAGACCCAGGGCGGCGCCGTCCGGGTGTTCGAGCTGGCGTTGGCCGGCGCGCCGTCGGAACGGCCTCTGTTCGTACATCGGCACAGCGACATCCTGTCGACGCTCGCGGCGCCCGCGCCTGGCGAGGTGGCCGAGTACGAGCCGATCCCGGTCCGGGTCGAGACCCTGGATCGTGTGGCCGCGGAGCTGAGACTGGAGGCCGACGTGCTCGTCAAGCTCGACACCGAGGGCCTCGACCTCGAGGTCATTCGCGGCGGGGAGGAGACGCTGTGCCGCGCGGCCGCGGTCATCGTCGAAGCGGCGTTCTACCCCAACGCGGCCGGAGGCGGCGCTCCCACCTTCGAGGACATTGCCGCCGCCCTCCGCAACCTCGGCTACGTCTACCGCGGCAACGTGCGCCTCGGCTGCCGCCACGGCACCCCGATGCTGGCCGACGTGCTGTTCGCCCGGCGCGAGGCGGCGGAACGGATGGCGGAGCGGGCGTAGCCGGTTCCCTCTTGTCCGCCGGTAGCCTCGGTCAACGCAGACGACGCAAACCTGATCCCGGCGATCTCCGAGACGACAATCCGGTCCTGGCCACGGCGGTCGCAGGACGGGCCGATCTGATTGTCGCCGGCGACACGATCCGAGGTTGCCCGCTTACGTTCTTCTCGCTCGGTCGTCCCGGGGGCGCCGCGCCGGGCTCGGCCTCGCCAGGTGCCCCGCCCTTCGACATCACCTGGCCTTCGCGGCCGGCTCGGGGCGGCGGGGCTCGGGGCGCGGCTTCGGTTCGCTGCCGGTGCGCCGGGCCTGCTGCCCCTGCTGCATGTCGATGCCGCCACGGAACCTGGCTCCTTCGGCGATGGCGACGCGGGGAGCCCTGATGTTTCCGACGACCGTCCCTTCGGCGCTGATCGAGACGGTCTCCGCCGCCTCGATGTTGCCGACGACCTCACCCCGGATGACGACCGACTTGGCGAGCACGTCCGCGTGAATACGTCCGTGGGTTCCGACCGTCAGGACATGCTGCTTCAACGAGATCCTGCCCTCGACCTGGCCCTCGATCTTCACGTCCTCGCAGCCGTGGAGCTCGCCCTTGACGACTATCGACCTGCCGACGAACACGTCCCGGTTCGCGTTGCTTCGCGCCGGGCGGGCGGAGCCGGCCGTGCCCTTGACCTGAGGGGTCACCGTCTGGATTCGGTCGTCCTGCTTCCACATGCCTGCTTCTCCCGGTCATGCGGCCGACAGACAGCGCCCTTCTCGGAATGTACCGGGGTCGTCGAGCCCCGTTCCCTGGCCGCCTGTGACAGAGCCCGGCTCGCAACCGACGCTCGCGGTTCGACGCGGTGCCGGCGCCGGCAGCGTCCAGATTCCCGCCGCCTCGGCAGTCACCCGCACGCCGACCTCCGGGGAACGGCCGCCGGCTGCTGACCCACGTTCCCCGCAGCGTAACGATAGACCATTTGGTGTGACAGCGGGTGATGCCTTTGGATCAGATGGCGATCTTGGGCGTGATCGCGGGCGGCGGCGCGAACTTGTGGACGGACACGTCGCCGTTTCGGACGGGGAACGGGTAGAATCTCCGCAATCCCGGTACCCCAACCTTCGGAGGTGCACCGATGACCCTCTCCCGACGCAAGGCGATCTCCCTGTCCGGTTCCACACTCGCGGGACTCTCACTCGGCGTGCTGCGGCCCGAGCATGCCGCGGCCCTGGAGGCGCAGGGCCAGGACGACTGGCCGGATTCGCTCGTCGAGCGCCCGCTGCGCGAGGGATTCCCGGCGCCGCTGCCGCTCGAGGCGGACGGGTCGGCCCCCGTGCATCCCGACAGCGCGGCCGGCTCCATCACCGATCCGCTGATGTGGCGCACGCAGGGGCGGCAGACCCCGCAGATAGAGTTCGACTACCGGCGCATGGCGATCCGGGTCGACACCCGCGGCATGGCGCGGCTCTCCGGCACGCTCCGGTTCTCGGACCTCGAGCCGCTGCCGGTCGTCTCCGGCACGTACCTCCTGCAGTGCGGAGCGCCGAACCCGCGCGGCATCGTCAAGTGGACGGGTGTCCGGTTCAGCGACTTCGCGGACATGCTGGGGGTCATTCCCGGCGTCCACTACTGCCGCTTCGTGGGCTCGGACCGCTTCTACGCCGACGAGCCGATGACGACGCTGCGGCACCCGCAGGTGATGCTGGCGTGGATGATGAACGACGAGCCGATCCCGCCCCGGCACGGCGCGCCGCTGCGGCTGGTCGTGCCCTTCCGCTACGGGAACCGGAGCGTGAAGGCGATCACCGAGATGACGTTCAGCACGCCGGGGCCGCGCATGCCGCCGCTGCCGGCGTGACGCGCGACAGCGGCTCCACCCTTCTCAGCGCCCAGGAGCCCGTGACGAAACCCGCTCTCGATGCGACGCGGGGGTTCATCGCGGGCTCCTTGATTGTCGTGCGAGATTCAGCCGGTCGAGCTTTGCCGCCCCCGCCGGCCTGACGGCCACCGAGGGTGGTCGTCTCTCCTCTCGCGCCGCTACTGGCGGGCTGACGACGCGGCTGCTCCGAGGCCGGTGTGTCGTGATGCCGTGCGCGCGCCGTCGCCGTTCGGCGGTGGGCTCGGTCGTCCGGAGGGCGCGGCGCTTCCCCTCGCCGGCCCGCCGTTCGACATCACTCGGCCTTCGGGGCCGCCGCGGGGCGGCGGGGCTCAGCGCGCACCGTCGGTTCGCTAACGGCGGGGTGAGTTTGCCCCTGCTGCATGTCGATACTGCCGCGGAAAGCGGCACCTTCGGCGATGGCGACGCGGGGAGCCTTGATGTCGCCGTCGACTGTCCCTTCGGCCCTGATCGAGACGGACTCGGTCGCCTCGATGTTGCCGACGACCTTGCCCAGGATGACGACCGACTTGGCGACCACGTCCGCCTGAATGCGTCCGTGGGTACCGACCGTCAGGACATGCTGCTTCAACGTGATCTGGCCCTCGACCTGCCCCTCGATCTTCACGTCCTCGCAGCCGTGGAGCTCGCCCTGCACGACGACCGACTTGCCGACGAGCACGTCCCCGTTCGCGTTGCTTCTTGCCGGGCTGGCGGAGCGGGTCGAGCGCGTAACCTGAGGGGTCACCGCCTGGACTCGTTCTTCCTGCTTCCACATGCCGGCTCCTCCCGGTCACGACGCCGACAGACAGCGCCCTTCTCCGACGCGCCAGGGCGGTGGCGCCCTGTTCCCCCGGACATCTGCGATAGCGCCTGGCTCACGATCGACGCTCACGTCTCACCACGGCCAGGCGCCGACGTCCCCGTTCCCGCCGCCTCGACAGTCGCGCGAACGCCGACCTGGGGACGGTGGCCGGCGGGCGTGGCTGGCGGCCCCCCGCAGGGGTAACGATAGATCATCCAGTGTGATATTTGGGCTATATCTTGGATTAAAATGGTTATATTTTAAAACCGGGTGCGGCGGGTGGTCGAGCCGCCCACGAACCTGCTGATCGTGTGGCCGCGGGAAGCTGGCGCTCTACAAAGCCTGGGGACTGCCGGAGGTGTGGGTCGAAGTCCCCGACCGAAGAGCCCCGAGCCGCCCGTCGAACCGGGTCGCGGGCCTGACCATCCACGTGTCCGGTCCCGGCGGCTACCGCGAGTCGCTGGTCAGCCGCGCCCTTCCGGGCTGGACGGCGGAGGAGATCCACCGCGCCATGAACGAGGCGGCGTTGTCGACGGAAACGACCGCGGTGCTCGATCGGGTCGGCCGGGCGTTGCGCGAGCGGGAGGAGGCCGGCGGCGAGGACGCCCCGTTCCTCCGCGGGTTGCGTGCGAAGAGCCGCGCGGAAGGCCGTGCCGAGGGCCGCACGGAAGGTCGTGGCGAGGGACTGGCGGAAGGCCGCACCGAGGGCCGCGCCGAACAGCGGGCGCTGCTGTGTCGCTAGGCGGCCTTGCGGTTCGATGCCGCGACGGCGGAACGGCTGGCGGGACGCCTCGCCGGCATCGACGATGCCGCCGTCCTGGCGGCGGCCGCCGACTCCATCGTCACCTGCGCTTCGGGCGCCGAGCTGCTGGCCCGTCTACCGCCGCCCGATTCGCGATAGGACTGCGTGCGATCCTGCTCGATGCCGATGTCCCGGTCAGCGCCGTGGCGATGTTCGCTGCGGGCTGCCGTTCTCCGCAGGTCACTCTACGCCCAGCACCGCCGCGCGCAGCTCCATGACGTGCGCGGCCTTGATGGGGAGCGTTCCCGCCGACGCTCCCGCGTCCGCGTAGGCCGGCCGGGGCCGGCCCGCCGCGTCGTACACCCCATCGATCGCCGACCGGAGCTCAGTCAGGTGGACGCGCCTGACCGGGGTGGCGCCCGCGACGAGCGTCGGGTCGGTCCACGGGAACGCCGGCAGCCGGTTGCGCGCTCGCAGAGCGTCGATCCGCCCCCGCAGCTCGAGGAAGTGGATGGCCTTGACCGGCGTCGCCCCGGGTGTGAGGGGGTGGTCGGTGAAGGCCGCCCCGGCCGCCACCTCTACCACGGCTACCGCGAACTGCTGCATGGCGCTCGCCCCGCCGGGGTCGGTCGCCGTCACCGTGACGGTCGCCGACCCGGTGCGCAGGGGCGTCACCGTAAGCGTCTCCATCCGGACGGCTGCGGTCGCTACGCCCGGCGACGAGGAGACCGCCGTGTAGGTCAGCGCATCCCCGTCCGGGTCCCGGAACGCCCGGGCGACGTCGAGGACCAATGCCCCCTCACCCAGAGTCAGGTTGCGGTGGTTCAGCGTTTCCACGGCTTGGGGCGCCCGGTTCGCGTCACGGGTGACCGTCGCCACGAGGGTGCCGTTGAGCGTCTGCGTTTCAGAGTCGTCCGCTTCGGCAGCCCTGATCAGGATGAACCAGGCGGTTGGCCGCCGGTCGGGCGGTCGGTCAACTCCGAGCGTCGCGACGCCATCACGCAAGACCCGGTAGGCGTCCTGGTGGCGGACCCAGTCCCGGAACATCTCCCGGTCGGTCACCCACAGGCCCGCTTCGGCGCCGGGCGTCGCCGATTCGGAGTCGAATCGGACCTCCAGCCCGCTCGCGTCGTGAGGCATCCGCACGTAGTACCTGGCGGAGTCGAGGTCGTCCCCCCGCCACCGCAGCGAGACCGGCGTCGCCACGCCGCTCTCGAGCTCCGCCGCTGACTCGGTGGCGAAGACCGCCTCGGCGAGCTTCCCGTCGTCCATCACCACCGAAGTCGTCGGGTCCCGGCCGGACACGTCCCCGTTCCAGCCGATGAACTTCGCGCGCGGTTCTGCCACGGCCCGGAGGCGCACTTCGGTACCTTCGGGGTAGAAGCCGTCCTCCGCGGGCGGCGTCGTCAGGACGCTCCCTTTCCAGTCCCTCGAGGTCCAGGCGACCAGTCTGCGTTCCACATCCACGGTCAGCTTCAGAATGGTGTCCTCGGTGCGCGAAACGCGGACGGCGTGGCTTTCGTCACCGCCGTCGCTCCAACTGCGAAAGCGATCCCGATATCCCTTGTCGTCCTCCAACCACTCCCTCGCGACGGACACCTGTGCGCGCCCAGGCAGCGCTCGCGCCTCGACCGCGACCGGGGTGCGATACTCGTGGCCATCGATCTCGACGGAGGTAAGGTCCGCATTGGACTCGACCCTGAGAATCGACCCCTGAGTGAAGATCGCGATGTACTCGAGGCCCGGCATCGCGTAGGTGTGGGCCGGGTTGGCCGAGTGCCCGTGCGTCTCGTGGGTCACGAGAAACTGCCAGCCGTAGTCGGACCTGATTTCCCAGCGCAGGAACCTGTAGCCGCTCCCGGCAACGGGTTCGGCCGACATCGTGACCGGGGACCTCAGCGGGTAGTAGCCGTCCGAGCTGCCGGGACTGATCGTGACCGTGCCGGCGCCTTCGGGTCGGACGCGCGTTGAGATTCTGTGCGCGGCGACGAAATTGGCCTCGTACAGCGTCGTGGCGGAAGTAGCGGTGACGGTACGAGTACCGGCGGCATCGGCATCGCTCCAGCGCCCGAAGCGGTACCGGCTACCCGGCCGTACCTGTGGATCCGGCGGTACCGACAGGGTGTGCTCGCTGCCCGGCGTCCAGTCGAAGACCGCGGGCGTGGTCACCTCTTCGCCGTCGACGATCACGGTGAGGCCGAGTGGGTTCGTCGAGACCGTCCACGATGTCGGGGTCAGTCCGAACATCCTGGCTACGGTATCGGCATCCCCGGGGGTGATGAGGTCGCTGGGCGTAGTGTGCTGACCGACGGGCATGTGCGCCGGGATCGTCTCCAGCGCCGGGGGGGCGCCGCGTCGGTTCCGCTTGCTCGACAGGAAGTCATAGTGCATGACCGACCGGTAGTTGTACGGGCTGATGTCGGCGCCGTAGTGCGGTCGCGGATTCCAGGCCGATCTAAAGTGCGGGCTGATGTGATCTTGGAAGACGCGAACGTAGCGGTCACGGTCCCGGCGTTGTTGCTCGTGCGCCAGGCCGAGGGCGTGTCCAATGCCGTGGACGTCGTTGGGGAGAAAGCCTCCCGACGTATGGCAGACGGTGTGACGACCACAGTTCTCCCGGTGGTCGGTGATGTACATGAAACCCGGGTCGTCGGTCCTCGGGACGAATCTCAATACCGTAGCCTCGGCCCAAACCGCCATGGTGTCGCGGGCGTGCCTCTTGTCGTCATCCGACAGTCTCTCATCCATGACATAGGGGATTACGCCCCCGATCCACCCGGGCGGCACCCGTTCCCAGTTCGGTACTCCGCCAATCGCCGGCAGTCGCAGGAGTCCCAGGAACAGTAGGAACAGAATCAAGACGGGCGCGGTCGCGGCCAGTGCCTTCTTCATCGTTTGTCCGTCAATACGCGCCGAAAGTCACCGCGAGTGTCAGGCCGACCGTCTGGTGTGTTGATAATAGCACACCAGCGAGTCATCCGGAATACGCGTCGAGCCGCTCTGGTGCCGGGAACCGGGCCGCGGCAGCATGTCTTCAGACCCCGATGGGTGGAACGGCCTGGCGCGACGGGCCGGCGTCGAGGCGCGGTGCGACAAGCGGCGGCGGGCGGGTCACGCCGGGGTTGTTCCGCCCGCCGACCGGGGGGGCACGTCTTCCTGTGTCGGTCGTCTGCGCGCGGACGATGGGAGGAGGCGGCGGCAGCGCGACGTCGGTCGCCTGCCCGGACTCCTGTTGGACGTAGAAGGGTGGCCGGGATCGCAAGGCGCAACGGACCGAGGGGCTCGGGCCCTGGCGCGGCGCCGGTCGGCCTCGCCACGGACGTCCCTGTCGCTGCGCCACAGCGGCGGGGGAGCGTCTCCGACTGCCCCGCCTTTCGCGTCTCGCGCTCAGGCCGGTTCCGCGCCGCGCGCCAGTGCCGCGCGCAGCGCGCGCTGCGCGAACACCCCCACCATGGCGCGGCGGTAGTCGGCGCTCGCGTGGATGTCGGCGTTGATGTCGGCGAGGCCGTCGCCGGCGCGGGCTGCGGCCGCCGCGACGCCCTCGGCGTCGGCCGGCCGTCCCGCCAGCGCCTCCTCGACCGCGGTCAGCCGCACCGCGTGCGAGAGGGCGCCGGTCAGGCCGAGGCGGGCGCCGCGGACGACGCCGCCGCCGACGTCGAGGGCCGCCGCCACCCCCACGATGGCGAAACGCGACGCGCGCTGGTACAGCTTGGCGTAGGCGGCGGCGCGCGCCGGCGCGAACCGCACCGCGGTGATCAGCTCGTCGCCGGCCAGATCCACCGTGAACAGGTCCTGGAAGAAGTCGCGCGCAGCCACCGCGCGCGCCCCGCGGGGGCCCTGGATGCGGACCTCGGCGTCGAGTGCGAGCAGCGTCGCCGGGTAGTCCGCCGCGGGGTCGGCGTGGGCGATGCTGCCGCCGAGGGTGCCGCGGTTGCGCACCTGGGGGTCGCCGATGGTCGCCGCGGTCTCCGCGACGACGGGGCAGCGCGCGCGCAGCAGGGCCGAGGTGGCCACCGCGTGGTGCACGGTGCCGGCGCCGATCTCCATGGCGCCGTCCACCTCGCGGATGCCGGCCAGCTCGGGGATGCGCGCGATGTCGATGAGGGTGCCGGGCTCGTTCAGCCGCAGCTTCATCAGGGGGACGAGGCTGTGCCCGCCGGCGATGAGCTTGCCGGCCCCGCCGGCGGCGGCGAGCCGGGCCACCGCGTCGTCGACCGAGGTCGCACGTTCGTAGTCGAATGCGGACGGGATCACGCCTGGCCTCCGTGGATGATCTGCCACAGCTTCTCGGGCCGCAGCATCATGTCGACGTGGGTGACGCCGAACCCGCTGAGCGCGTCGACCGCGGCCGACACGATGCAGGGGGTCGATCCCAGGGTCCCGGCTTCGCCGACGCCCTTGGCGCCGAGCGGGTTGACGGGGGTAGGGGTGACGGTGGCGTCGAGCTCGAAGCGCGGGAGGTCGGCCGCGCGCGGAATGGCATAGTCCATGAACGAGCCGGTCAGCGGCTGACCGTCGGCGCCGAAGCGGACCTCCTCGATCATGGCCTGGCCGATGCCCTGGGCGAGGCCGCCGTGAATCTGGCCCTCGACGATCAGGGGGTTGATCAGGTTGCCGGCGTCGTCCACCGCGACGAGCCGCAGCAGCGCGAGCTCGCCGGTGTCGCGGTCGATCTCGACCATCGAGATGTGGCACCCGAACGGGTAGGTGTTGTTGGGGGGCTCGAAGAACGCCTCCTCGCTCAGCCCGGGGTCGAGCCCCGCCGGCAGGGGCACCGGGATGTACGCGTAGGCGGCGACCTCGGCGAACGACTTGCCGGCGTCGGGCGAGCCCTGCACCGAGATGCGCCCGTCCTCGAACACGAGGTCCTCCTCGTGCGCCTCGAGCAGGGCCGCCGCGAACTTCGCCATCTTGGTGCGGACCTTGGCCCCGGCCAGGTGCAGCGCCGTCCCGCCGACTGCCTGGGAGCGGCTGCCGAAGGTGCCGATGCCCTGCTTCACGACGCCGGTGTCGCCGTGGTGGATGCGGACGTGCTCGAGGGGCACCCCGAACTGGTCGGCCAGCATCTGCGCGAACGTGGTCTCGTTGCCCTGTCCGTGGGGCGAAGCGCCGGTGGTGGCGCTGATGCGCCCGTCGCGCTCGACGGTGACCTGCGAGTGCTCCCACCCGCCGGTGGGCAGCGACGCGGACGGGCCGATGCCGCAGACCTCCACGTACATCGCGAGGCCGAGGCCGACCAGCCGCCCCTCGGCCCGTGCGGCGTCTCGCTCGCGCTGCATCTCGTGCCAGCCCGAGTTCTCGAGGGCCCGGTCGAGGGCCTTGGCGTAGTCGCCCGAGTCGTAGACGGCCCCCATCTGGGTCTTGAAGGGGAACCGGTCGGGCGCGATGAAGTTCCGGCGTCGCAGCTCGGCCGGGTCCATGCCGAGCCGCCGGGCCAGCATGTCCATGCCACGCTCGACGAAGTAGGTGGCCTCGGGCCGGCCGGCCCCGCGGTAGGCGTCGGTCGGGGTCTTGTTCGTGAACACCTCGGTGAGGGTGGTGCGGATGGCGGGGATGTCGTAGGTGGCGTTGGCCATCAGCATCGTCAGCGTGGGGATGGCCGCGGTCAGCAGCATGTTGTAGGCGCCGACGTCGGCGATGAGCCGCAGCTTCAGCCCCAGCACCTTGCCGTCGCGGGTCGCCGCGATGTCGATGTAGCCGATGATGTCGCGGCCGTGGATGGTGGCGAGGAACGCCTCGGAGCGGTCCTCGATCCACTTGAGGGGCAGGCCCAGCCGCTTCGACAGCGACGCCACGACGTACTCCTCGCCGTAGATGTTGATCTTGGCCCCGAATCCGCCCCCGACCTCGGGCGCGATGGCCCGCACCTGGTCCTCGCCCATGCCGTTCAGCTTGGCGATGAACGTGCGGAGGATGTGGGGGTTCTGGGTCGACGACCAGACGGTCATGGTGCCCTTGCCCCGCTCGTAGTGGGCGACGACGCCGCGCGGCTCCATCGCGGTGGGGGCGAGCCGCTGGTTCACCATGCGCTGCGACACCACGACCTCCGCGTCGGCGAACGCCTTGTCGACGGCGCCGTCGTCCACCGTCTTGCCGTCGGGCGAGACCCCGGTGCCGCTCGGCACCAGGGGCACCGCCAGGTTGTTGTCGAAGTCGGCGTGGATCACCGTCGGGTGGCCGGTCATCGCCACCTCGGGGTCGACCACCGCCGGCCGGACATCGTAGTCGACGACGATGGCGTCGGCGGCGTCCCGCGCCGTGTAACGGTCCGCCGCCACCACCACCGCGACCGGCTCGCCGACGTAGCGCACCACGTCGGTGGCGACGGCGCGGTGCTCGGGCGAGGGGAACGGCGTCCCGATGGGCATCGGGTCGAGGAACTCGGCGATCTGCGCCCCCGTGAACACCGCCTCGACCCCGTCCATCGCCTCGGCCGCGCTCGTGTCGATCGAGCGGATGCGGCCGTGGGCGACGTCGCTGCGCTTGAACGCCGCGTGGCGCAGGCCGAATATCTTCACGTCGTCGACGTAGGTGCCGTGCCCCTGGACGAGCCGCGGGTCCTCGCGCCGCTTTACGCGCTGGCCGACGAGCTTCGGCAGGACCGGAGCGGCGCTCATGACGACCTCCTCGCAGCCGCGTTCTGCACGGCGTTGACGATGTGCTGGTAGCCGGTGCAGCGGCAGAAGTTGCCGTCGAGGCCCTCGCGGATCTCGCCCTCGGTGGGCGACGGGTTGTCCTCGAGGAGGTTCACGGAGGACATGATCATCCCCGGGGTGCAGTAGCCGCACTGCAGCCCGTGCTCCTCCCAGAAGCCGTCCTGCAGGGGATGGAGGTCGTCGCCCTTGGCCAGTCCCTCGATGGTGGTGACCTCGGAGCCGTCCGCCTGCACCGCAAAGATGGTGCACGACTTGGCGCTGCGGCCGTCGACGAGCACCGTGCACGCCCCGCACTGGCTGGTGTCGCAGCCCACGTGGGTGCCGGTGAGGTCGAGCTGCTCCCGCAGGAAGTGCACCAGCAGCAGGCGCGGCTCGACCTCGGCGGTGCGCCGCGTGCCGTTGACGGTGATGGAAACCTGGGCCATATGCGTCCTCTCGCGAAACGGCCGGCGTGGCGGGCGGGGCAGTGTGGAGCCTTCGCCCGCCGTCCCCGGATGACTGGCGGCCGGTCCGGCGCGCCGGGCGCCGGGTCCGAACCCTCGCTGGTCGATGCCGATATGGTGACCCGGGACGCCTGGCCGGCGCAAGCCGCCGCCTGCCATCCTCGCGCTTGCGTGCCGGACGCGGTTGCCGTTTGCCGGCGTTCACCACGCCGCATACAATCCACCGGCACGCGTCGGCGCGGTGCGGGACGGGGGGCCTCGGGGTCTTCGCCAGGAGCTCCCGGACACGGCTCCGTTCGTCCCCGTGAGCTGCCGGCACGGAAACGAGCAGGGGAGGTTCCCATGAGACAGCGACAGACGAGACGGGCGACGGCGCGGCGTGGCGGGATGCAGGCGATCGTGGTTCTGGCCGCCGTGGTCGGGGCCGCGCTCGCGGCGGCACCGGCCGGCGCGCAGGACGGCGGGCGGCTCAACAAGGTGATCGAGGCGCTGGAGGGCGGCGGCGCCGCCATCGCCAACCGGGAGTGGCGCTTCGTCGACATGGAGCACTCGCCGTTCTCCGGCGAGCGCGTCCAGCGGGTGCTGGCGGAGATGAACGAGGAGCGGGACGCCGACGGGCGGCTCAGCCTGACCCCCCTCATCCGCATTCCCCAGGACGGCGACGAGGACTTCAAGTGGGCGGTCAAGCAGGTCCTCGACCTCGGCGGGTTCGGCATCATCCTGCCCCACGTCGACCGGGGCGAGGAGGCCGTGCGCCTCGTGCAGGCCATGCGCTATCCGCCGGCCCGCGGCTCGTCCGCGCCCGAGCCCCGAGGCGAGCGCGGCTGGGGGCCCGGCGGGGCCACGCGGCTGTGGGGCCTGAACAGCGTCGAGTACCACGCCGTGGCCGACGTGTGGCCGCTCAACCCCGCCGGCGAGCTCTTCGCGGTGGCGATGATCGAGTCGCAGGAGGCGGTCGACAACATCCAGGACATCCTCGCCGCGCCGGTCAGCGCCATCCTCGTCGTCCCCGGCGACATGGCCATCGACCTCGGCCTCGGCCCCAATCCGCCCGACCGGAACCACCCGGAGGTCGAAGCCGCGTTCCAGACCGTCCTCGAGGCCTGCCGGGCCCAGGACCGGGTGATCTGCGGCATCGGCGACGGCGCGAGCCGCCTGCAGCAGCGCCTCGACGAGGGCTGGCGCTTCGTGCTGCCTCTCGGCGGGTAGCGCGCCGAACGAGGCCGGGACGTCAGGCGGTCAGCAGGTCGGCCGGTATGACGCCGATGCCGTCGGCGCGCCGGTAGGCCTCTCGACCGGTGGTGATGACGGCGGCGTCGAGCAGATCGGGGCCGAGGCGCTCGGCGAGCCAGGCGAGGTGCCGGGTGTCTGCGTCGTCGACGGTCGCCGAGAGCTTGACCTCGAGGGCGACGACGCGGCCGTCGCGGCGTTCGACGACGAGGTCGACCTCGTGCTCGCCGCCGCGCGTCCGGAGGTGCCCGACGCGGGCCTCGTTGGCCTGCGCGTAGGTCCGGACCGAGAGCGTGACCAGCGATTCGAACAGGGCGCCCAGGAGGGTGCCTTCGCGGGGGATGGGAGGCCCCGCGGGGGCGCCGTCGACCAGGGCTCCCGCGTCGACGCCGAGGAGTCGGGCCGCCAGGGCGGGGTCGGCAAGCTGGTGCACCGGGGCGGACGCGAGCCGCCGCAGCCGGCTCCGGGTCGGCGCCCAGGCGGGAAGTGGCTCGATGAGCCACAGTTGTTCCAGGGTGGCGCGATAGGGACGGGTGGTCGTCTTGGCCGGCTTGTCCGACTCGCCGGCGGATGCGGCGTCGCGGATCGTCTCGTAGGACGCCGTGGTCGAGGACGCGGCGGCATAGGCGGCGAGCCACCGACGGAGCGCGCCCGGGTTGCGAACGGACTTGCCGAGCTCGACGAACTCCCTCTCCACGATGCGGTCGACGTAACCGTCCAGTTGGGCGCGAAGCAGGCGTCCGTCGTAGTTCCGCAGGGCCGGGAAGCCCGACCGCGTGATCTCGTCTGCGTAGTCGGTGAGCGAGAGGCGGGTGGCGCCGCCGAGCGCCGGTCGGCCGCCCTGGAGCAGACTGGCGAGACGCACCGTGGGCGTGGTGACTGCGCGCTCGGCGAGCGCCATCGGACGCATGCGCACGGTGACGATTCGGCCGGCCCCGGAGTGCGTCGGCGCGTCGCTCGGCGCGGCGGAACCCGTCAACAGGAACCGCGCCGGGCGGGGGTCGCGGTCGACGGCGCGTCGGACGAGGTCCCAGGATGCCGGCAGACGCTGCCATTCGTCGACGAGGACGGGTGCGTCGCCGGTGGTGAGGCGCTCGGGCGCGCCACGAACGATCTCGAGCTGACGGGGGTCGTCCAGTCGGTGGACGGTCCGGGCCCGGCGGAGCGCGGTTTCGGTCTTGCCGACGGCCTTCGGGCCTTCCAGCGACACCGCGGGCAGCCCCTCGAGGAGCGCATCGAGCTCGGCGTCCACGATCCGCGGCCGGTACTCCACGCCCCCACGATACCAGATGGACGGCGTTTACGCTCCCGATTGGACGGCGTTTACGCTCCCGATTGGACGGAATTTGCGTGCCGATCGTGCGGGCAGCGCCCGCCGGATCGCGAGCCGCCGGTCGGTGACAGCCCAGCCTGGCGGGATGCGACCCGCCCGGGGTTCCGGGGGCGCTTGTCAGCCGGCGCCCCCTGCGAGCGGCAGCGGGCCGGTGGCGTGGCCGAGCGAGTCGACCGGCACGCCCAGCCTGTCGAGCAGCGTCAGGTGCAGGTTGGCGAGGGGGGTGTCGGCGGGATAGCGCACGTGGCGGCCTCCGGGGCCCGCGCCGCGGCCCGCGAGCAGCAGCGGCAGGTTGTCCGAGGCGTGGGCGTTGCTGTCGGCCATGCCCGCCCCGTAGACGATCATCGCGTGGTCGAGCAGCGAGCCGTCGCCGTCGGGGGTCTCCCGCAGCCGCTCCAGGAAGCCGGCGAAGAGCTGCACGTGGTAGAGGTTGATCTTCGTCAGCCTGGCCAGCTTCTCGGGGTCGCGCTGGTGGTGCGAGATGGGGTGGTGGGCGTCGGGCACCCCGATCTCGGCATAGGTGCGGCCGGTCAGCTCGCGCCCCAGCATGAAGGTGCCGACCCGGGTGAGGTCGGTCTCGAAGGCGAGGGCGAGCAGGTCGAACATCAGCCTCGCGTGCTCGCGGAAGGTGTCGGGAACACCCTCGGGCCGGGCGATCACCGGCAGATCGCGATCGGCCTGCGCCTCCGCCGTCTGGATCCGCCGCTCGACGTCGCGCACCGCATCCAGGTACTGGTCGAGCTTGAGGTTGTCCCGCGGCCCCAGCCCGCGGGCGAGGTCGCGGGTGCGCTCGCGCACCGAGTCGAGAAGGCTCGCGTCCTTGCGGCGGCGCGCCTGGCGGACCGCCGCGTCGGTGCTGCCGGCGTCCCCGAACAGCCGCTCGAACACGATGCGGGGGTTGTTCTCCATCGGCAGCGGGGTCGTCTCGTCGGCCCACGCGATGGTGTTGGTGTACGCGCAACTGAAGCCGAGGCCGCACGAGCCCGCGAAGTCGCGGCCGTCGAGGGCCAGCTCGAGCGTCGCGAGCTGGGTCTCGCGGCCGAGGACGCGGCCCGCGATCTGGTCCATCGACACGCCGGCGAGAACGTCGGCCCCGTCCCCCCGCTTCGCGGGCACCCCGGTCAGGAACCGCGTCGACGCCCGCGGGTGCGGTCCGGGTCCGGCCACGCCGTGCATGCCGGAGAGGACCTGCACGTGGCGGCGCAGCGGCTCGAGCGGCTGCAGGATGGCGGGGAAACCGAAATCCGCGCCCTCCGTCGCCGGCACCCAGTGCTCCATCATCATGCCGTTCGGCACGTACACCACCGCGAGCCGGCGCACCGGCCGCGCCGCGGTGTTGCGGATGGCCGCGAACGCCGGGACCATGCCGTCGAGCAGGGGCAGGGCGACC
This sequence comes from Vicinamibacterales bacterium, assembly GCA_965207615.1. GTDB lineage: Bacteria > Acidobacteriota > Vicinamibacteria > Vicinamibacterales > UBA8438 > JAJEEA01. The sequence continues at coordinate 1,353,224 of CBDBMZ010000003.1, read as the reverse complement.
GAGGCGCCGAGCCCGCGCAGGACCGTCCGCCGCGGCAACGCCTTTCGGGTCAGGACCATGGGTGCACCTCATCTGAACAGGTCGCGTACGCGCACACTGAAGCCGGAGAACACCGGTGCGCAGTCGAGCGTGCTGTCGCATTCTACCAGCCCGTCGCGGAACCTGGCGTTGCGCCGACCAGACCGGGTCGAGGCCCGCGAGCAGCTCGAGCGCTTACCAGGCCGGCGTCGAACTGGATGCGTCAGGGGGCGTGCCGCCCGCACCCCAGCGGAAACCGCGAACGCGGGTCCCGCGCGCACCCCGACGCGCCATGATGAGTCTCGCCATCATTGGGGGCACCGGGAGAAGCACCGACGTGGCCGGCACGCAACCCCTCGTCAAGTTCACCTACGAGGACTACCTCACCACACCGGCGGACACGCGCTACGAGCTGCTGGATGGTGATCTGATCATGGTTCCCGCCCCGAATCTGAAGCACCAAGAGGTCCAGTTCCGCTGGGCCAAGAACTCGGCCCATTCATTCTCGACCACGAGCTGGGGAAGCTCTTCTATGCCCCCTGCGACGTGTTCCTGTTCGACACCGACGTGGTGCAGCCGGATCTGCTGTTCGCGTCCCGAGAACGCGCGCACCTGCTGAACGACGGCGAGAAGGTGCGGGGTGCACCCGATCTCGCAGTCGAGATACTGTCTCCGCCAAGCGCCGACAAGGACCGGGGGGTCAAGCGTGACCTCTACGGCAGACACGGCGTGACGGAGTACTGGCTGGTCGACCCGATGACGGGCCGCCGATCGACGGCCCCGCCGCCGTCGCCCGCGGCGAACCCGTTCACGCCGCCGCCAGGCGGCGCTGCTCGCGATCCCCGACGACGCCATCAGCCAGTTCGAGCAACTCGACCGGCGGCTCGTCACGGCGGCGCGACATCGAGCGGTCTGTTCGGCGTCGGCCAAGGTGCGCGCCGCGGCGCTCAGCTCGCGGCGCCGCCGGCGGCGAGACTGAGGCCTCCAGCCGGCTCGGAACCGCTGCAGCCGGCGGACGTCTGCGCCGTCTTCGCCAACCTGCCACCCGCCGCCGCGACACCGAGGCCAAGGAGGTCGCCCTCGGGCGGCCGGCCTTCGAGCCAGACGTCGGGGCGGCGGAGCACTCCGGCACTAGGCCCGGCGGCGGGCGGTTGGCTCCCGGCGCTGGTTCGGTCTCGGCCGGTCTCGGCCCGGGGCGACGTGTCGAGTTGTTGACGGACGCGTCGGGACCGCCCCGGACGGAGGCGCTTGGCCCCGGCCGCGCCCGTCTTGCCGGCGAGGCAGGCCCGAGGAAGGGCTGGTTCTCCGCCTGCGTTCGACGGCACCGCGTGGGGGGGCCATGAACCCGTTGCCGGTTTCTCCTCGCCGCGGCGGTTTGCGGCCAGGCATCGACGGCTCCTGCAATCGATCCCTTCTGGATGCGGCGGACCGGTGATTCCGGATGTGAACGTCCTGGTCGCGGCATTCCGACCCGACCATGAACACCATGTCGTTGCGGCAACTTGGCTCAACGACGCCCGAAACGCCTGCGCGAAAGGAGATGGCACGCTTGTTCCGCCGCCCATGGTGGTTGCCGGTTTCCTGCGGGTCGTCACGAATCACCGTGTGTTCATCGATCCCGATCCCGTTCAGGACGCCATAGCGTTCGTCGACGCTCTGCTGGAAACCCCTGGTACTGAAGTCTGCCCGTCAGGCCACGAGTGGCCCGTGCTGCGAAACAAACTGACAGAGGGGAATCTGGAGGGGAACCTCGTTACCGATGCGTGGATAGCAGCAGTGGTCCTGCACCAATCGGAGTCCCTGGCCACGTTCGACAAGGACTTTCGCCAGCTATTGCCCGCTCACGCACTCATCTTTCTTGGCAGATAGGGACGCTCGACCATTGCCGCGGCGTCAGCGCAGAATCCCGCGGGAAAGAGAAACATGACCGACGAACGAATCGGCCCGACATCGCTGTGGTGCGAACCCTGCTATGTGCGGCTCGGGACTATGGACAGTGCGGCCGCGTCGGTGCGGTTCGGGGAGTCCGCATCGTGACTTGGGCAATATCCCGTAAGCCGCTACGGAGGGGCGCACTGGTGACGGCTGGTGACGTGTGCCACCTGCACCCGGACCGGGCCTCAGCCGAACGGTGCGGCGCGTTGATGGGCGGCGGCCCGGATCTGGTTAGGCTCGAAAAACACACGGCGCGGGTTTACCGGGTGCTGTGGTCCCTTTCCGACGTGGCCGGGGGCGAGCTACGGAAACCGGTGCCCCCCGCGGCACCGCCACCAGCGAAGCAACCGGGCACCGTTCGGGGCTGGTCGGGGAACGTCCGCATAGCCGGTCCTGTGGCGGCGCGCGCCGCCTGGGCGCGGCTAACGGGGGAAGATCCATGAATGGCAGTGACCCTGCCGGCCGCACAGGGACCTCGAAAACGGCAGGTTCTGGAAACGACGACTGTCGAGCTTGTGGGGGTGGACGGCGCGTCCGCCAACAGCGCCGTGAGAGTTGCGGAATCTGACCGCTCGGGCGGCCGGCGGCGGGCTCGGGGTCTTCGTTGCGCTCGTGATAACCTACTTCTGCGGGCGGATGATGTGCCGACCCGATGAGGAAATGGGGACCGCCGCGGGGTGCGGCTGCGCCCTCGCCTTCTGGCTCGTCGTGCTCGGTCATCGTCCTCGTTGTCAGCGTCGCCATGTGACTGAGGTGGCCCGGTCGGACCACAAACGGCGGGGCTTCTGTCATCGGCGGCCCCTCCGGGGCTAGCCGGGTCGCCATCACGGCGCCTCGACGACCCGGCAACTGCTGCCCCTTCCCGGGTTCGGTCCCGCAGTTCGCCGCGTTGGTGGAAGTTGATGGCACGCTTGAGGGCCATGGTGCGCCTCGCCCTTGTTCAAGCCGACCAGGGCGCGCCGGCGCCAGTTTCTGTCGGACCCGCGGACTCAGACGTAGGCTGATCGACGAATGCCGTGCGGCCTCGTACCGACGTTGTGGCCCGCGGGCGCGCCGTCGAGGGGCGACTGTCGTTGCGATGGAGGCAGGTCGTGCTGCGAACATGCTGCAGTGTGTTGTTGACGGTTGTCGCCCTCGGTGTTCTGTTGGGCCAGGTTCCGGGCGCGGTTGCGCAAACCACGTCGACGCCCCTCGTGTTTCCGTTGCGCGCCATCCACGCATCGGGCTACTGGGGCACCAACGAGAACGTGGTAGCGGACTGGCACGCGGATCCCTCCCGGCCGCTCGTGCCCGCGGACTATCTGATGTGGCTCTCGCGCCTCCACGTCGATTGGCTCGGGCTATCCGTCGCGTTGACGTACGACGACGCCATGGACAGCACGATTGAGCGGAACACCGGATATCTGCCAGCGTCCGATAGCGCGTCATTCTCGGATGGCGCGCTCCGACGGATGATTCAAGAGTTCCGGAGTCACGGAATCGATGTCTATCTGACGCTGGCTTTCGAGGCGCCCCAGGCGGAAGCCGCCGCACGTCCTGTTCAACGGTGGCAGCTCGGAGATCCCGGCGCCCCGGACGGCGGACCGTGTTGCGACAGCGGGATTCGGCCCGAGTTCTGGCCATGGCGCCCGGACCACCCCGACCATGAACGCTTCGTCGCCGAGTTCTGGGAGACCTATACGCGGCACGCGGTTCACGTGGCGAAGCTCGCGGAAGAGGAAGGTGCCCGGATGTACTCGTTGGGAACGGAGACGGACCGGCTGTTTCGCACACGCTCAGGAGGGTATTTTACCAACGACTTCCGCCGGGAGCTCGCGTCGATGGTCAACCGGGTACGGGCCGTGTACAGCGGCCTGCTGACTTATGACATGCACTATAGCACGCTCCTGGATCCTGGCTTCTACGGGCCTGGGGCCGACTACTTGTGGAGAGATCTGGATTTCGACGTCGTGGGGATCAGTGCGTATTTCCCTTTGGCGGACTCGCTGCCGTCAACCGTCACGAGCGTGGAGCGTCTTGAGGCGACGTACGAAGAGATATTCGACGACTACCTCGTTCCTCTCGCAGGAAGAAACCCCGGTCGGCCTCTCGTGTTGCTGGAGTATGGCGCGAAGGACATGGTCCAGGCTGGGGGCAGACCGAATCTGCCCGGCTTTCCGCCGTTCGTGTTCGCTGATGCGAACGGCAACGGCCTCGACGACGGACGTGAGACCCAGGCGAACATCTACCAGGCGATGTTCAACGTCATGGGCGGACACCCCGGCGTGGTCAACGGCGCGTTCCTGTGGGACAACTGGATGACCAGCGCGGAGTTGTGGGCGAGCTACTGGGCCGGTCGACGCGCGTTCGCAGTACGCGACAAGGTCAGCGAAAGAGTCGTTCGGGCCACCTATGCACGGACAGCGCGCAACGGTCCGCCACGGGCGGTGGGCGTGATTCCGGCGCAGGCGCCGACGGTGGGTGCCCAGCCGGGTACGGTGAACGTCGCACCCTACTTTCGGGATCCCGAGAACGACCCGCTCACCTACGTGGCCCGGTCGAGCGACCCCGGCATCGTGGAGGTCGGCGTGACCGGCGCGGTCCTGGAGATCACAGCGGTGGGGGTCGGTGAAGCGGCCGTCGCAGTGACGGCAACGGACGGGGGAGGTTGGGCGACGCAGACCTTCGGGGTCGAGACGGTGGGGATGGTCTCCCCGTTCACCGATGATCCCATCAGGCCCGGGGCAACGCCGCTCAGGGCGGTGCACTTCCGGGAGTTGCGGACGAGAATCGCGGCGCTCCGGGCGCGGGAGGGTCTGCCGCCGGTACGGTGGACCGATCCGGTATTGACGGTCGGGGTCACGCCAGTGAGGCGAGTCCACCTGGTCGAGTTGCGCACCGCGCTCGAGGACGCGTACGAAGCGGCCGGCAGCTCACGGCCGACGTACACGGACAGCGACGTGGCAGCGGGAGTCACCCCCGTCAGGGCGGCGCACGTGATGGAGTTGCGGAGGGCGGTCCGGGAGCTGGAGCAAGGTCCGCGGTGAACGGAGCGGCGGGGACCAGCAGCGCCGTGTCCCGCGCCAGCACGTCGCCCAGGGTGCGCACGTCCACGATGTTGACGCTCGCCCTTCGCCTCGATCACCATGCTCTGGAGGTCGTCAGCGGTCGGCACCGCGAAGTAGAACCTGCCGTCGATCGGCAGGGGCCACGAGCTCAGACGTGGTAGCGCTCGGCGGACGGACGTGTCACAACGTCGAGCAGCTACCAGGCGTCCGGGGCGGACTCCAGGGCTGCCCGTCGGTCCAGGTCGCCCCGGTGGCGACATCGGCATTCCCGCGGCTTGGGCGGTCATCGCTGAGGCGGGCGTGACCGTGGCGACCTGTCCGGGTGGTGCGGGGCGGGGCCAGGGTTCGACTCAACGATTCCCCGGTAGCAGAACCATCGCGGTGCCGAACGACCCCGGATCCGCCGTCAGCGCACGCAGACCGCCCATGCCCAACGATGCGGCGAGGACGCCGGCGGTGTTTCGCGAGCACCAGCGTCTCGGTCGGGAGCTGTGCGGCCACGCGCCGGCGGGTGGCGCCCATCGTGAGGCCGTGCCAACACCCTCTGGCCGGCGCGGTCGGCGGCGGGGCGGGGGCCGGCGCCGGTCGATCTATGATTGGCGTGATCAGAAACGCCGAGATAGCACCGGACCGTTCCAGACCGGGAGGACCCTGACCATGACCCGTCCTGTTTCCGCGCTCGCGACCGTGTTCCTGCTGCTCGCGGCCACCGCGTCGGCCGACGTGGTGCGCATCGAGGTCGACGCCCGCCACGCCGTCGCGGACGGCCGCGCCTACGGCTTGGCCGGCCCCTACGAGGCGTTGAGCGGCATGGTGCACTTCGAGGTCGATCCCTCGAACCCCGCCAACCGCGTCGTCACCGACATCGACCTCGCGCCGCGGAACGACCGCGGCCGGGTCGAGTTCCGCTCCAACTTCTACCTGCTCAAGCCGGCCGACGCCGCGCGCGGCAACGGCACCGTCCTCTACGAGGTGTCGAACCGCGGCGGCAAGGGCATGCTCGGCTACTTCAACAACGCCGCCGGCAGCCGCTACCCGCGCACGGCCGAGGAGATGGGCGACGGGTTCCTGCTCGAGAACGGCTTCTCGCTGCTGTGGCTCGGCTGGCAGTTCGACGTGCCGGTGCGCGAGGGCCAGATGCGGCTGCACACGCCGGTGGCGACCGACGGCGGGGCGACGCTCACGGGGCTGGTGCGGAGCGAGGTGGTGGTGAACGAGCGCACCTGGGACCGGTCGCTCGCCGACCGCAGCCACATCGCCTACGAGGTCGCCGACCCCGACGACCCCGCCAACGTGATGACCGTCCGCGACGGCGCCGGCCAGCCGCGGCGGGTCGTGCCGCGCGATCAGTGGCGCTTCGCGCGGCGCGAGGCGGGCGGCGAGATCGTCGACGATCCGACCCGCGTGTACCTGGAGGGCGGCTTCGAGCCGCACAAGCTCTATGACATCGTCTACGTGGCGAAGGACCCCGCGCTGGTGGGCCTCGGGCCGGCCGCGGTGCGCGACATGATCTCGCGGATGAAGTACGGCGAGAGCCCCGAGCTGGGGCTGCCGGCGGGCGCCATCGACCACGCCGTCGCCTGGGGCGTGTCGCAGAGCGGGCGCTTCCTGCGCACGTTCCTCTACCACGGCTACAACCGGGACGAGCAGGACCGGCGGGCCTTCGACGGCATCATGTCGCACGTCGCCGGCGGCGGGCGCGGCAGCTTCAACCACCGCTTCGCCCAGCCGTCGCGCGACGGGCACCCGTTCCTGAACAAGCTCTACCCGAGCGACATCTTCCCGTTCACCGACGTCGCGCAGCACGACCCCGAGACGGACATGCAGGACGGCCTGCTCTCGGCCATCCAGCCCGGCCACATGCCGAAGGTCTTCTACACGAACTCGTCCTACGAGTACTGGGGGCGGGCGGCGTCGCTCATCCACACCAACCTCGACGGGTCGGCCGACGCGCCGCTGATGGACAACGTGCGCATCTACTCGTTCGCGGGCGGGCAGCACGGCCCCGGCCGCTTCCCGCCGCGGCGCACGAGCGGCCAGCAGCCGAGCAACCCCAACGACTACTCGTGGTTCCTGCGGCCGCTGCTGCTCGCCATGAACCAGTGGGTCGGCGACGAGACGGCGCTGCCCCCGGCCAGCGTCTATCCGCGCATCGCCGACGGCGACCTCGTCGCGTGGGACGCGGTCGGGTTCCCCGAGCTGCCCGGCGTCGGCCAGCCGGCCGAGCCGCACCTGGCGTACCGCGCCGTCTACGGCCCGGAGTTCCGGACCCGGGGCATCGTGACCGAGCAGCCCCCCGAGGTGCTGTCGGCGTTCCCGATCCTCGTGCCCGCGGTCGACGCCGACGGCAACGAGACGGGCGGGCTGATGATGCCCGAGGTCGCGGTGCCGCTGGCCACCTATACCGGCTGGAACCTGTTCCGGGCCGGGGCGGGCCCGACCGACGTCTTGTCGAGCATGCAGGGGTCGTACATCCCCTTCCCGCTGACGGCGGAGGACCGGGAGCGCCGCGACGACTCGCGTCGCTCGATCGAGGAGCGGTACGGCAGCCGCGCCGCCTATCTCGGCCTCGTGACCGAGGCGGCGCTGGCCCTCGTCGACCAGGGGTACCTGCTGGCCGGCGATCTGGCCCCGATCCTGTCCCAGGCGGCGCGCCACTGGGACTACCTGATGGAGGAGGACACCGGCGACGAGCAGCAGTGAGTCGGTGAACCGGGCACGGTGTCTCTCGGCTGCCGGGGGCGTGTCCCGGGAGCCGAGAGCCGCGACTTGTCGGCGTCACCGGGAACCGGCGTCTCCCGGCGGCGGCGAGTCGGCGTCTCCCGGTGGCGGGGAGCCGGAGGCAGAGTTCCGGGGCCCGAATCATCAGGTCCCGGAGCACCGCGCCCCCGCTTCAGGGCGCGGCGGATTGCGCGTCGACCGCGCCTGCGGCGGCCGCGCGAGCCGCCTCCAGCCACCTGCCGCGCGCCGCGGTGAGCCGGCGCGGCAGCTCCTCTCCGGTTTCGACCCGGGGACACGTTTCGGCCACGTAGCCCAGCCAGTTTCCCACGTAGACGTCGAGCCACCGCCGGTAGTCGTCGAGCGCTTCGCCGTTCGACACCGCCGACAGGGCCCGCTCGGCCCAGATGTCGAAGCGCCGGAGCGCGAGGTCGATCAGTTGCGCGCGGTAGACGACCGGGTCGAGCGTGACCTGTGTCGTCGCCGCGATGTGGGCGTCGCAGCGGTCGAGGGCCCGCCTCGCCTCGAGGGTGGCGGCGTCCCAGGCCTCCCGCCGCGGGTCCCCGGCCGGGAACGGATTGCCGCCCTCCACCGGATCCCGGTGCGACCAGCGGGGGACGGCGCTCGAATGGCGGATCTCCGACGACACGCCGAGAGTATAATTGGCGCCAACGTGCGCGGACCGCGGTCTTCCCGACCGATCGCGGACCGCGATGCCGTGTGCCGTCGGCCGGCGGATGCCGGCCCCGTGGTCGGTCTTTAACCGTAGAGTGAGGTGTATGACGATGTCGAGAACAATCCTGAATGTGGTGGTTCTGGCCGTGGCCCTCGCGGTGGTCGGAACCAGCGTGCACCGGGCCCAGGTGCTGCCCAATCCGTATCGGCAGGTCGAGGGCTGGGCCAAGCTCCCCGAGGGCCGGGAGATGGGCGCGGTCGGCAAAGTGACCATGGATCCGGACGGCGAGCACCTGTGGGCGGTCATCCGGTGCGACGCGCCCGGCGAGTTCTTCGGCTTCGAGTGCCTCGACTCGGACCTCGACTCCGTCGTCAAGTTCGACATGGACGGCAACACCGTCGACAGCTTCGGCGGAGGGATGTTCATCTGGCCGCACGGCCTCGACGTCGACGACGACGGCAACGTGTACGTCACCGACGCGGTGTCCGCGGCCCGGACTCCGGAGGGGGACGACCGCGGGCACTATGTCGTCAAGTTCAGCCCCACCGGCGAGGTTCTGATGACCCTCGGCACCCCCGGCGAGCCGGGCGACGGCCCCGACCACTTCAACGCGCCGTCCGACATCGCCATCGCCGACAACGGCGACATCTTCATCGCCGACGGCCACGCCAACGACACCAACAACCGGGTCGTGAAGTTCGACAAGGACGGCACCTACCTCATGGAGTGGGGGCAGACCGGTTACGCGCCGGGCGAGTTCCGCACCCTCCACGCGATCGACATCTACGAGGACGGGCGCGTCTTCGTCGGCGACCGGTCGAACAACCGCGTCCAGATCTTCGACCAGGAGGGCAACTTTCTCGCGCAGTGGAACCAGTTCGGGCGTCCGAGCGGCATCGCCTTCGACGGCAACGGCCGCATCTACGTGGCCGACTCCGAGTCGGACGACGTCCAGAACCCCGGCTGGGAGATGGGCATCCGCATCGGCGAGGTGGCCACGGGGTGGGTCGACGAGTTCATCCTGTATCCGTGGGGCGACCCCCGCGAAGTCGCCGGCAACGGGGCCGAGTTCGTGGCCGTCGACCTGCAGGGCAACATCTACGGGGGCGAGCCGCGGCCGCGGAAGATTCAGAAATACATGCGGGTGAGGCCGTAGGTCGATCCGTGTTGTCTTGCTGGGGGGCGACATGGAGAGACGTCTTTTCGTCGTCGTGAAGCATCTGGGTGTCCGGCGCGGCCTCGCCGCGCTGGGCGCCGTCGTCCTCCTCTCATCGGCGGGAGGATCCGACAGGTCGGTGCTGCAGGCGCGGCCGGCGCAGGATCAACCGGCGGCCCCCGTCCAGGGGCCGCCGGCGACTCCGGGGGAGGGGCAGGCGGCCGCCGCGGCCGAGCCGCAAGAGCCGATCGAGCCGGTGGCGACGCCGTTCCTGGCCGCCCGCTACCAGGCGGACCTCGCGGCGATGGCCGAGCATCGCCCCGCGCATCCGTTCTGGGAGCACGTCTTCATGATTCCGGACGGTCGCATCCTCTACGCGAGCGGGGTCGACGGCCGCTTGCTGGCCTCGTTCCCGGCGAACGCCCGCAACTGGGCCGAGGAGGGCGTCTGGTACGAACCGGCCCTCAGGGCGGCCCTCGACGGGGTCCGGCTGCCGTCGGGCCTGGGCCGTCGGCGGGACCGCGTGGCCGACCTGCTGGAGCCGCTGGCCGGGGGACGGGTCATCCACAACGCCACGCGGGGAGGGTTCATCGCCCCGAACGCCGATCGCTACGGCCGCTTCATCCAGGAATGGGCGACCATCTACGAGCGGTTCGGCGTGCCCCCCGACATCGGTCTGGCCAAGGCGTTGCTGGAGTCGGGGCTGAACGGCAGGGCGCGGTCGCGGGCGGACGCGCTCGGCTTCTGCCAGTGGCTGCGGCGCAACTGGAACTCCCTGGATCGGCTCGATCCGAACGTCATCGAGGTGTACAACCAGACCACGCAGGCGCCGTACTGCGCGGCGCATCTCGCCATTCTGTCCACGATGTACGGCAGCGTCATCCCGGCCCTGTCGGAGCACCACGCGGGCGGGGTCAACGTCGGCCGGGTGGTCATCAACGGCATGCGGCTGGGGGGGGGCGATACCCGCGAGCAGTACTTTCTGGGGTCGCGGTACGCGCGCGACCTGAGGGGCGTCTCCATTCGGCGCTACCGCAATCTGTTCCGCTCCTACGGTCCCGTCTCGTACCTGTATTCCGAGATGGTGTTCGGCAACGCCGTCAACGTCACCCGGTTGATGGCCAACACGCCGCAGGCGCCCATCTTCGCGATGCGCACGCCGCGCAGCCTGTCCCTCGCCGAGCTGCGCCGGACGACCGGACTGTCGACCGACGAGCTGAAACGGTTCAATCCGGCGCTGGTGCGGCGGGTGCCGGCCGGGGCGAACGTCTATCTGCCGTCGTACGTCGAGGAGTTCGGTCCCGACGTCTCGTTCTGGCACCGGCCGCCGCCGCCCGAGTTCGTGGCGGTGCTCGAGGAGTTCGTGCACCTCGAGCCGGGGGTGGAGCGCTGGCACGACCCCGCGTTCGCGGCCACGCTGCGGGACTTCCAGCGCCGGTTCGCGGCGACCGGCACGGAAGAGGGTACGGTGATGTCGACGACATTGCGGTTCATCATCGGGAGCCTGCGCACGAGCCGACGGGCGGAGATACTCGCCGACTTCCGCACCAGCACCCAGATCGAGCGCCTGTTCCAACGCGGGGTGACGGCGCTGCGCGCGAGCAACTGAGGCGGGGGAGCCTGCGCGGCAGGGACGGGGCTGGCCGCTTCGGCGGACCGGGCGCCGATTTCGGGCGGTATCGGTTCAACACGGAAGGAGTACTCCATGCCTCGTCGAATTGCGCTCTGTCTCGGCATTGCCGGTCTGATCTGGGCGGCGGGGCCCTTCAGCGCGGCGGCCCAGGATGCCGACATCCCCCGCACGCCGTCCGGCCGTCCGGACCTGTCGGGCACCTACGACACCTCCACCGTGACCCCGCTGCAGCGGCCGCGGGAGTTCGGCGACCGGCTGACCCTGACCCAGGAGGAGGCGGCGATCATCGCGTCGGACCCCGACGGGCTCGCCAGGGTGTTCGGTCTCGCCCCGGCCGGGTCGGATGAACGGGCCGCGGCTCGCGCGGAGCAGCAGCGGGCCGGGTTCGAGACCGGCGACGGCGACCGCGAGGCGCCGCCCGTCGGCGGCGACGGCTCCGGCGGGGCGGCCGGGAACGTCGGCGGCTACAACACCTTCTGGATCGACCGCGGCGACGCCGCCTTCCAGATCGACGGGCTCGTCCGCACGTCGATCATCATCGACCCCCCGAACGGCCGGCAGCCGCCCCTGACCGAGAGCGCCCGCGCGGCCAGGGCGGCCGGCGCCGGGTTCCGGCGGCCCAACGACGGCACCGCGTGGTGGCTCGAGGACGACCTCGAGGCGCCCGGCCCCTACGACAACCCCGAGCAGCGCCCGCACGCCGAGCGCTGCCTCATGGGGTTCGGCTCGACCGCCGGCCCACCGATGCTCTCGGTGCTCTACAACAACATGAAGCGCATCGTGCAGACCGAGGACACGGTGGTGATCCTGGTCGAGATGGTGCACGACGCCCGCATCGTCCGCATGAACGCGGAGCACAATCCCCCGGAGATCCGGAGCTGGCTCGGCGACTCCGTCGGCCGCTGGGAAGGGGACACCCTCGTCGTCGACACCACCAACTTCACCGACAACCCGTCGTTCGGCGCCGCGTCCCGGAACCTGCACGTGGTCGAGCGGTTCACCCGCCTCGACGCCGACACCCTGCTCTACCAGTTCACGGTGGACGACCCCACGGTGTGGACCGCCCCCTGGAGCGGGGAGTACGTCTGGCCTGTGTCGGACGACCGGGTCTACGAGTACGCCTGCCATGAGGCGAACTACTCGTTCGGCGGCATCCTGCGCGGCGCCCGGGTCCTCGAGGAGGACGCGCGGCTCGCGGCCGAGGCCGGCGCACGCGACTGACGGCGGCTACCGCGGCGGCGAGACAGCGAGCCGGAAGCCGATGAAGCTCCGGCGGGCGCCGGGGTCGGCACCGCCGCGGGTGCTGGTGCGCAGGTTGCGCGGCGGGTCGGTGAACGAGCCGCCGCGCATGACCCACAGGGCGTCGGCGTTCAGGTCCCCCGGGCTCTCCGCGTCGAACGGATAGGGCTGGAGCGGGCTCCGCGTCCACTCCCAGACGTTGCCGCTCATGTCCAGCAGGTCGTACGGGCACTCGGGGCACGGCACGGCGCCGACGGGGGCGGCGACCCCGCTCTGGAAGGCCACGCGGTCGCGGCGCATCTCGTCGCCCCAGGGATAGCGCCGCCCGTCGGTTCCGCGCGCCGCCTTCTCCCATTCCGCCTCGGCCGGCAGGGTGACCTGCCATCCTGCACGAAGGCGCTCCGCCAGCTCTGGCGGCGTCTGCGGCGCATCCCGCATCGCGGCGGTGAGCCACCGGCAGTAGGCCAGCGCATCAGGCCACGACACGTTGGCGACGGGGTGGCTGGGGGGCGCCTCGAGAGCCTGCGGGTCGGCGGGGAACCCGGTCGCGTCGACGAAGGTCGCGAACTGGGCGACGGTGACCTCGTAGCGGCCGATGAAGTAGGCGGGCAGGTCCACCGTCCCGTGGGCGGACGTGGAGGACCAGCGCTCGTTGTCGAACGCCTCGGCGTCGGTGGTCGGGTCCGCGCCCATCGGGAACGGCCCGGCCGGGACCTCGACGAAGCCGAGCTGCGCGTCGTCGGGCAGGAACCAGGCGTCGGCGCGGAACCCGGGCAGCTCGGCCGGCATCGCCGGTGCCGGCGACGGGGCGCCGGCCGTCGCACCGCGGCCTCCAGGAACCGGTTGGACCCCGAGCCAGACGGCCGCTCCCGCCACCAGCAGGGCCAGAATCGCGGGTCCGATCACGCCGGGTGAGCCGGTGTCGGCGGGGGCGGGGGGAGAGGTGCTGGTGGCCATCGCTACAGACCCGGGGGGCGAACCGCGTTCTTCATGGTCGGCAGGCGAACGTCCAGCCGTGGTCGCAGGCCCGGGCGTAGAGCGCCGGCTCGGGCATGTCCAGCAGGTTGGGGCCCGCTTCCCGCAGCAGCAGCCGCAAGTCCAGCGCGCGCGGGTCGGCGCGGACCGTCGACCCCGGGTCGAGCAGGTTGACGCAGCCGGCCTGGAAGCGCAGCTCGCAAGCCTGCGCGAAGTGCTCGAGCGCCCGCTCGGGATCGGCGGCGGTCACGGTCCCCTCCCGGTGGTGCAGGCCCAGCTCGTTGCATGCCCATCCGGCGTTGTCGCCGCAGTAGTTGGTCTGGATCTGCACCAGCCGCGCGCACGCCTGCGGCCGACCCTCCGCGCAGGCCTGCTCCCAGAAGGGCACGGTGTCGCCGCGGTGTCGGCCGTCGGTCGCTCCCGCTACGGTCATCGCCCCGAAGAACAGCGCCCACACCGCCATGTGGAGGGGATTGGCGTGCAGGAGGCCGGCGCTCGCCGGGGCCCGTGCTCCGTCGGGGGGCGAGGCGGAATCGCGGCGAGCCTGCAGGGCGGCGGCGAACCGGTCGATCCACTGCACGCTCAGGTTCAGCAGCGGCACGCACAGCAGCTTGTCGTAGAAGGTGGGGAGGCCCAGCGCCCCCAGCAGCGCGTAGAGCGCGAAGACCCCCGCCCCGTAGAGGGCCCCGAAGACCGCCTTGCCGAGCGGCGCCCGCGGCGAGGTCGACGGATCGGTGACGAGCAGGTGCAGCCCGAGGAACACCGCGCTCGGTATCTCCGAGTCGATGAAGTAGGGGACGCCGGTGACGGCCGAGTACAGAGCGCTCGACCCGAAGAGCACGATCGCGGCCGAGCCCGCGACCAGGGTGATCGAGAACGCGTACATGACGACGAGCCCGATCAGGAACAGGAACAGGTAGATGCGCGGGGCGAGGGTCAGGGTCGATGCGATGTCCTGGCCCCACGTCAGGTCGGTGGTGCCGGTCGCGAGCAGGATGAGCGAGAACAGGCCGAGGGAGAAGGCCGACGGGTTGAAGATGTGGGTGCTGCGCCCCTCGCGCCGCCAGCGCACGAACTCCTTGCCCATGAAGCCGGCCGCGAGCATCGCGAACTGCAGGTAGAACCAGTCGTCGCGGAACCAGAGGAAGAGGTTGGTGCTGAAGATGATGGGGAACGGGCCGAACCCCAGCACGTAGCGCTCGCGGCGCGACCACGACAACAGGAGGTCGAACGCGTAGGCGAAGAGGAGCTGGCCGACGAGCAGCCACGCGTGGTCGTAGACAGGCTGCCAGAAGTACCCCCAGTACAGGAACACCGAGAGCTGGACCGCCGCCTGCAGGTAGTGCTGCGGCCGCAGGACGACCTGGAACGATCGCCCGGCCGGCTCCGCCCGCAGGCGCAGCCAGAGGACCGCCTGCCAGATTGTCAGGGCCGCCGCGGCGGCCTGGAACGAGTCGGCGAGGACCGCGTTCGACTGCACGCGCGGCGCCAGCGACACCGCGAGGAGCGCGAGGGTCAGTCCCAGGGGGACGGCCCAGACCGGGACGGTGGCGGAAGTCCCGGCCTGTCCGGAAGCGGTGGCGGCTCGGCCGGGATCGGCCGGGGCGGGTGCGTTCCGTTTGGGCGGCCGGGAGCGCCGGCGTCGCGCGGCTGACATCGGCCATCATCATACGCCGTATAATTGTCTCGGTTCGGCCGACGACCGGCGGGCGAGCGTCCAGTGACCACGGCTACCGACATCTTCGTCAACGGCGTCATCGGGGTCTTCACCGGCATCGCGGTCCTGTACGTCCTGATGCGGGTTCTCGCGGCGGTCCTCGGCCGCCCCGCCCCCGAATCGGCCCCGGCCGACCCGGCATCCGACTAGTGGCCTTCCTCGATCAGCTCGGCATCCTGGCCGTCACCCCGGGCATGGTGGTCATGTGGGCGATCGGGCTCACGCTGATCCACCTCGCCATTCGCCGTCAATACGAGCCGCTGCTGCTGCTGCCGATCGGGTTCGGCATCCTCGTCGCCAACCTGCCCCTGACGGGGTTGATGACCCCCGGCGAGGGCCTCATCTGGCGCTTCTACCACTACGGCATCGAGTGGGAGGTCATCCCCCCCCTCATCTTCCTCGGGCTGGGCGCCCACACCGACTTCGGCCCCCTGCTGTCGCAGCCGCGCCTGATCTTCCTGGGGGCGGCGGCCCAGGGCGGCGTCTACGTCACGTTCTTCGCCGCCCACGCGTTCGGGTTCACGCTGGAGGAGGCCGCGGCCATCGGCATCATCGGCGGCGCGGACGGGCCGACGACGATCTTCCTCGCCTCGCAGCTCGCCCCCGAGCTGCTCGGCGCCTGCGCCGTCGCCGCCTACTCCTACATGGCGCTCGTTCCCATCATCCAGCCGCCGATCATGCGACTGCTGACGACGGAGGCGGAGCGGAAGATACGGATGAGGAAGGCGCGCAAGGTGACCGCGCGCGAGAAGCTGGTCTTCCCGATCGCGGCGGCGATGGGCATCGTGCTGCTGGTGCCCGCCTCGGCCCCGCTGATCGCGATGTTCATGCTCGGCAACCTCTTCCGCGAGTCGAAGGTCGTCGAGCGGCTGACGGACACCGCGCAGAACGCCCTCATGAACATCGTGACGATTCTGCTGGGCGTGAGCGTGGGGGCCACGATGGACGCGGCGACGTTCCTGCGGGCCGACGTGCTGTTCATCTTCGCGCTCGGTCTCGCCGCGTTCGCGCTCGGCACCGCGAGCGGCGTGCTGCTCGCCAAGGCGATGAACCTCTTTACGAGCGATAAGATCAACCCGCTGGTGGGGGCGGCCGGGGTGTCGGCGGTGCCGATGGCGGCGCGGGTCGCCCACAAGGTCGGGGCCGAGGCCGACCGCAAGAACTACCTGCTGATGTTCGCCATGGGCCCGAACCTGGCCGGCGTCATCGGCACCGTCATCGCGGCCGGCATCTTCCTGACGATGCTGCGCTAGCGTGAGCGGGACGGAGGAAAGGGACGAGATGGCGGAAGACGTGGCGGCCCCGCTGGCCGGGAAGGTGCTGTCGATCGCGGTGGCGGTCGGCGACGTGGTCGAGGAGGACGACGAGCTGCTGGTCCTCGAGGCGATGAAGATGGAGACGGTGGTGTACGCGCCGTGCGACGGCACGGTGACGGCGCTGCGGGTCGCGGTCGGCGACCAGGTCGAGGAAGACGACCCGCTGGCGACGATCGGGGAGTGACGACGAGCATGAACTTCGAGCTGACGGACGAGCAGAAGCTGGTGCAGGAGACGGCGCGCGAGTTCGCCGAGAACGACATCGCGCCGAGCCTCGTGGAGGAGGAGAGGAACCACGAGTTCCGCCTGGACCGGGTGCGGCGCATGGGCGAGCTGGGCTTCTTCTCGTGCGCCCTGCCGGAATCGCTGGGGGGCACGGGGTTCGGCTTCATGGAGTCGGTGCTCATGGCCGAGCAGATCGCCAAGGTCTCGGCGTCGTGGCGGCTGCCGTTCAACATGCAGAACCTGGGGCCGGCCCTGACGGTGGCGAAGTTCGGCACGCCCGAGCAGCGCGAGCGGTTCATTCCCGGCTGGGTGGCGGGCACGCGGATCGGCTTCTTCGGCATGACCGAGCCCGAGAGCGGCTCCGACGTGGCGAGCATGACCACCGTGGCCCGCGACATGGGCGACCACTGGGAGCTGACGGGCAGCAAGATCTGGGTCTCGAACGCCACCCAGGGCGACGCGGGGCTGCTCTACGTCATGACCGACCCGGAGCGGAAGCACCGGGGCATGAGCGCGTTCATCCTGGAGCCCAAGAAGGTCGAGAACTTCGTCGCGACCGACATCGATACGAAGCTGGGCCTGCACTGCGCGCCGACCGGCGAGATGGCGTTCCACGGCACCAGGCTCCCCAAGGACGCCCTCCTCGGCGAGCCGGGCGACGGGTTCCGGATCTGCATGTGGCAGCTCAACAACACCCGGCTGGGGTGCGCGGCGGGGGCTCTCGGGGTCGCTGGCGCCGCCCTCGACGCGGCGGTGGGCTACGCCAACGAGCGAACCCAGTTCGGCAAGCCCATCTCGCATCACCAGATGGTGCAGGCGCAGATTGCGGAGATGGCGCTCGAGCACGAGGCGGCGCGGATGCTCGTGTACCGCGCCGCGTGGCTCAAGGACAAGGGCCGGCCGAACCAGTACGAGACGTCGCTGGCCAAGCTGCAGGCGAGCGAGGCGGCGGTGCACGCGGCCAACGAGTGCATGAAGATCTACGGGTCGTACGGCTACTCGACGGAGTATCCGGCCGAGCGGCTCTACCGCGACGCCAAGTCGCTGCAGGTCGTCGAGGGCACCTCGAACGTGCAGAAGCTCATCATCTCGGGGATTGCCTGCGGCCACGCGCCGAACCGGTGACGGGGCAAGTCGAGCGACCCCAACCGTCATGATCGGGGCGTCGCTCACCTCGACGTCATGAAGCGGGATCATCCGAGCGGGAACCACCTGGATCCCGGGGTTCAAGTGGCCCGCGCAACATCCGAGTGCGGACCGTTCCAGTGTGAGCGCCCGGACCGAGCGGTAGTTCCAGGTCGGCAAGCCCGTGGCGGAACCCTGCGCCTGACGCAGCGAGACCTTGGAGCATGCTGCAGGCAACGAGGATCGTGCAGTGAAGCCCTATTTCGAGTCGATGGATCGGTTCGGCAAGTCCCTGAAGCCGGGCCGGGTGAAACGGGCCGCCGCGAGCGCAGAGGCGCTGCGCGCAGCGGAAGCGGAGATCGCGGCGGCGGCCCGCGCGGCCGAGGAGGCGGGGTTCCCGACCGAAAAGATCAACCAACGGGGCTGGATGACCGTTTACCAGCGGCTGGAGTATCTTCTGGATCCGGGCACTTGGCGCCCGCTGCACACCCTCTACAACCCGGCCGAGAACGAGGAGGGCGTCACCAACGTCGTCGACGGCCTCGGGCGCATCGAGGGCCGCTGGGCGGTGGTCGTCGGCTTCGACAACAAGGTCATGGCGGGGGCGTGGTTGCCCGGCCAGTCCGAGAACATCCTCCGCGCCACCGACCTCGCGCGCCGGTTGAACGTGCCCCTCGTGTGGCTCGTGCACTGCAGCGGGGCGAAGCTGCCCGAGCAGGAGAAGTTCTACGCGAACCGGCGCGGGGCGGGGACCCCTTTCTTCCGCCACGCCGAGCTCGAGCAGGCGGGCATCCCGGTGCTGGCCGGCATCTACGGCACGAACCCCGCCGGCGGGGGCTACCAGTCGGTCAGCCCCACCATCCTCCTCGCCCACAAGGACGCCAACATGGCCGTCGGCGGGGTCGGTATCGTCTCCGGCATGGCCCCGAAGGGCGGGTTCGACACCGCCATGGTCGAGGAGATCATCGCGAGGACCCGCGAGTTCACGGCGCGCCCCCCCGGCGACGTCGCCACCCACCACGATGCCACCGGCTTCTTCACGCGGGTCTACGACGAGGAGACCGGGGTCCTCGACGGGCTGAAGGAGTACATGCGCGCGGCGCCCGCCTACGGGCCGGAGTTCTTCCGGGCGGCAGCGCCCAAGGACCCCGCCTTCCCGGCCGACGACCTCTACCACCTGCTGCCGGCCAACCAGAAGGAGGTCTACGACTTCGACGAGGTGCTGGCCCGGCTCGTCGACGGCAGCGAGCGCCTCGAGTTCCGGCCCGACTACGGCCCCGAGGTGTTCACCGGGGTCTGCAAGGTCGACGGCCGGCTCGTCGGCTGCATCGGCAACCGGCAGGGCTACCTGGGGAAGGGCTATCCCGACTACGGTGACTATCCGGGCATGGGGGGCAAGCTCTACCGGCAGGGGCTCGTCAAGATGAACGAGTTCGTCACCTTGTGTGGCCGCGACCGCCTGCCCGTCGTGTGGTTCCAGGACACGTCGGGCATCGACGTCGGCGAGCGGGCCGAGAAGGCCGAGGTACTGGGGCTCGGCCAGTCGCTCATCTATTCGATCCAGCAGACCGACGTGCCGATGATGCTGGTGGTGTTGAGGAAAGGGACGGCGGCGGCCCATTACGTCATGGGCGGCCCCACCGCCAACCGCCACAACGCGTTCACCCTCGGCACCCCCGCCACCGAGATCGAGGTGATGCACGGCGAGACCGCGGCCGTCGCCACCTACGCCCGCCGCGCCGCCAAGGAGCACGCGGCGGGGCGGCCGCTCGACCCCGTCATCGACCGCATGAACGCGCTGGTCGACCGCTACCGCGAGACGTCACGGCCCGCCTACTGCGCCCGCCACGGCTTCGTCGACGAGGTCGTGGCCCTCGCCGACCTGCGGGGCTACCTGCAGGCGTTCACCGCCGCCGCCTACCAGAACCCCGTCTCGATCTGCCCCCGCCATCACATGCTGCTGCCCCGTGTCATCCGGGGGTAGGAATCCGCGCCGTTGCGGGGCGGACTCCTGCGGGGGGGTGGGCGGAAGCCGGCGTCGTGGCGACGATTCCGGCCCGAGCCGGGTCACCCGCCGAGGCGGTCGAACTTCTGCACGCGCTGGCCGACGTTGACCTCGGTGGTGTAGAGGTTGCCCCGCGAGTCGACGGCGAGGTTGTGCAGCCGGTAGAACTGGCCGGCCATCTTGCCGAGCCGGCCGAAGCGGTCGCGCACCTCGAGGGTCTCGCGGTCGAGGATCCAGATGACGTTGTTCGTCCCGTCGGGGATGTACAGCCACCGCTGCTCGGCGTCCTCGGAGAGGGTGACGGCCGAGACCGAGCCGCTGCCGAGGGTCGCCGGGCGCACGAACGCCTCCCTGATGAACGTGCCCTGCTTGTCGAAGACTTGCAGCCGGTTGTTCGTGCGGTCGGCCACGTAGACGAGCCCGTCGCGGGCGACGGCGACGTCGTGGACGGGGCTGCGGTAGTGGCGGATGGGCTCGGCGTCGGGGTCGTAGGCGGGCAGCGGGCTGTCGTCGGGCCGCTCGCCGTAGGCGCCCCAGTGCCGGCGGTACTCGCCGGTGTCGGCGTCGAAGACGATGACCCGCCGGTTGCCGTAGCCGTCGGCGACGTACACCTCGTTCGTCTCCGGATCCACCCGCATGCCGGCGGGGCGGCCGAGGTTGGCGGTGTCGTTGCTGCCGCCGCTCTGGCCGGCGCGGCCGATCTGCAGCAGGAACTCGCCGTCCTTGGTGAACTTCAGGATGTGGGCGTCGCCGGCCGCGTTCCCGCCGACCCACACGTGGCCCCGGTGGTCGACGTGGATGCCGTGCTCGCTCTCCGGCCACTCGTAGCCGTCTCCGGGCCCGCCCCACGAGCGCACCACGTTGCCGTCGGGGTCGAGCTCGATGACCGGTGGGGCCGGCACGCAGCACATGCCCTCCTCGCCGCGCTGCCGCGCGTCGAGCGTCAGCGGCCGGTGGAGCACCCAGACGTGGTCGTCGGCGTCGACGTCGATGCCCGAGACCTGGCCGAGCATCCAGTTGTCGGGCAGCTCGCGCGCCCAGAACGGGTCGACGCGGAACCGCGGGACGTCCCCGCCGGCCTGGGCCGGCCGGGCCGCGGCGGCCGCCTCTGGGGCGGGCGCCTGCCCCGCGTCCGCGGCGCCGACGGCCAGCGCGACCGACACGAGCACGCCCGAGATAGCGATCCGGTGCAGTCGTTTCATCATGCGGCCTACGATAGCATCACGACGCCGCGCCGGGAGCGGTCGAACGACGTCGGCCGATGCCGGACGGCGGTCGGGCTTCCCGAGCGGTGGCCCTTGCGCTCGGGCGACCGGGCGGCGGCGATGCACTACAATTCCAGACCGACGCACCGTCGGACGTCCGCGGCGCATGACCGCGCGGATCTCCTGCAAGGAGGCGCCGACACTTCGAGGGTCGGACGGGCGACGACTGGCGGACCGACCGGTCCCGGCATGGGTGACGCCGCGACTGAACGACGGGGTACGGGACAGCGGCCGTTGCCGCTGAGGAGGA
The DNA here is from genome assembly GCA_965207615.1 of Vicinamibacterales bacterium. Lineage (GTDB taxonomy): Bacteria > Acidobacteriota > Vicinamibacteria > Vicinamibacterales > UBA8438 > JAJEEA01. Next base: position 1,331,924 of record CBDBMZ010000003.1, on the reverse strand, counting down.
ACGCAGAGATGAAGTGGCTACTGACCGTCGTCGCCGTGCTGGCCCTGGTCGCGCCGGCCAACGCCCAGCTCGCCGTGCCCAACGAGGCCGGCATCACCTACGGCCACGTCCACCTGAACGTCAGCGACATCGAGGTCCACAAGAAGCTGTGGGTCGAGTGGTTCGGCGGCGAGGTCGTCGAGAGGGGCCCGCTGACCACCATCCGGCTGACGAACTTCATCATCGCGCTGAACGAGAGCGAGCCGACCGGCCCCACGCAGGGCTCGGTGCTCGACCACTTCGGCTTCAAGGTGCGCAACACGACCGAGTTCGTGCAGCGGTGGCGCGAGGCGGGCAGGGAGGTCGGGCCCGAGTTCATCGGGGCCGAGGGGATGCCCAACGCCTACGTCATGGCCCCCGACGGCGTCTGGGTCGAGCTGCAGGAGGACCCGTCGCTGCATGTCCCCATCGCCGGCTACCACATCCACTTCTTCACGCCGCAGTACGAGGAGCTGCTGGACTGGTACGCGGAGGTCTTCGGTCTGCGCATCCGGCCCCGCGGCGGCATTCAGTCGACGACCGACGTGCCCGGCATGAACATGAGCTTCGGGGCGGGCAGCGTCGACGAACCGGTGGGCACGCAAGGTCGCTCCCTCGACCACATCGGCTTCGAGGTGGACGACCTGGAGGCGTTCTGCGAGCAGTTGAGGGCCAAGGGGATCGAGTTCGACGTCGAGTACCACGAAGTCGACGGCACCGAGATGAAGAGCGCCTACCTCACCGACCCGGCCGGCACCTACATCGAGCTGACGGAAGGCTACGACGCGTACTGAGCCCCGCGCGGCTCCCGTGAGGCCGCCCGCGCCCTGCGGGGGGCCGGGGGTCCGTCGGACAGCGCGTCTGGAATCGGGCCAGTGCGGGGCCTCGAGGCCCCGCGATGTCGGGTGTGACATGCGCGTCGATGTGCTAGACTGAACACTCCCAGGCTCCCTCGGTCTGGCAAGTCGCGGGAAGGACGACTCGTAACCGCCGGTTCAGCGGCGGCGTGTCGGAGTGCAGACCGGGCGGGATGACCCGGAGGCGGCGGCGTGGCCGGGAGCACGTCGCCAATGCGAACTATCGTCGCCCCGAGCCGACACCGAACGGTGGAGGTTGCGCACTCCGGTAGTCCCGTGCGGTCGTCGACGAATGCCACTTCCGGCATTGCCGCGAGTAGGCGGTCACCCGAGGGGGCACGGGGCACTGGTGCCGCCGACAGGGACGGCCGGCGGGCTTGGGCACGCACGCCCGCGGCGCCGGTTCATTCCTGCTGCCGTTGAAACGACGTCTCGTTGACATCGAACAGGTGCTGGCCAGCGATCGCACGAAGCCCGACTCTCATGAGCCGCCGTCATCGGCTCGCCTTCTGGAGCGCGCGGTCCGGGGCGATCGGTCGGCGGTCGACGAGTTGTTCGCACGGTTCTTGCCTCGCATGCGCCGTTGGACGCGAGGACGGCTGCCGCGCTGGGCGCGCGGCGTCATCGATACCAGCGATCTGGTTCAGGACACGCTGCTACACGCCTTCACCCGGATCACCGCCTTCGAGCCCAGGGGGGACGGTGCGCTTCGGGCCTACCTTCGACAGGCCGTCGAGAACCGCATTCGGGACGAGTTGCGGCGGATCGCGCGGCGTCCTGCCGTGGACAACCTGGATACGGACAACGAAGTGCCGGGCGGCGGGCCTTCTCCACTGGACCGCGCCATCGACGACCAGACCTGGGCGCGATACCTGTCGGCGCTGAAGCGCCTGAACCCGCGTGAGCGCCGACTCATCGTCGGGCGCGCCGAGCTGGGGTATTCCTTCGCGCAGCTCGCGTACATCGATGGCAGGGCCAGTCCGGACGCGGCGCGGATGGCGCTCAAGCGGGCGCTGGTGCGGCTCGCCAGCGAGATGGGCGATGACGACGTGTCCGCCGGCGGGAGGCGCGATGGCTCATGACCGTGTCCTGCTCGACGTGGCGGAGGCGGTGGCGTCGAGCGAAGGCGTGGACTGGGACCGCGCGCGGCGCGCCACGCGGTTCGATCAGCGCTGGGTAGTCGACAACCTTCGCGCGCTGTCACGGGTGTTCGCCGGCGTCGGATCTGGGAGCCTGGACCGGTCCAGCGGCACCGCCGGTGACCCCGTCGGCACGGCGTTCGTACGTCTCGCGTTCGGAGCGCTGTTGGCGGTGGCGGCGTTGCACGTCGCGGCTGCGCTGGTCACGATCGCGTGGTGGTGGGAACGGGCGATGGGCGAACCGTTCGCGGTGCCGCGCGTGCTGCTGCTCGTCAGTTTCCTGGTCTGCGCGGTGGTGCTGCTGGTCGGGGGGCGTTTCGATCATCGGGCTCGACTGATGGGCGCGGTCTTCCTCGTGGTCGCGTCGTCCGTGTGGGCCCCATCCCCGGGCATCATGTGGGTTCTCCCCGAAGTCTTCCTGCCGGCGCTCGCATGGGCGTTCGCCCGGGAATTCCCGCGGGTGGCTCGACGCACCTGGCTCGATGATCTGGCGCGCCTGGCGGTTCCGCTCAGCGCCACGATCGGGGCGTGGCTCTGGATCGCCAACCTACCTCCGGTGCTCGAATGGCTGCCGTACCTCGGCCGCCGGGTCGCGGTCTACTGGGGGGTAATCTCGTTTCTTGCTCTGCCGGCCGTGGCGGCCATCGCTTGGCGTGCGCGCGACGCGCTCGGCGAGGAATCGAAGCGCGCGAAGCTGCTGATCGCGGGAGGCGTGATCGGGGTCGCCCCCCTCCCACTGGACATCGTCATTGAGACGCTTTGGCCCGCGGCGCGCCGGTTCGGTGATGATCACCGCGTCGCCCTCGGGGCCGTGGTGTACACGTTCCTTCTGTCGATGCCGTTCTCGATCACCTGGGCGGTGCTTGCCAAGCGTGCGCTCGACCTACGTATAGTCGTGCGCGCATCGTACCGGCGCCTGCTCACGCGGCGCCTGCTTGCGGTGGCGACGGCCGCGCCGGTGGCAGCTCTCGGATGGATGTTCTTCAGCCAGCCCGACCGCACGGTCGAAGCCGTCATGGCTACCGCGCCGGTTCGGCTGAGCGTCGCGGCCCTCGGCGCGGCGGCGTTGGCGACGGTCTATCGTCGCCGCCTCCTCGTGCGTCTGGACGCCTGGGTATTCCCGGAGACCGAGGACCACGGGCGCCTCTTGGGCGCCGTCGGAGCGGAGCTGATGCAGGCTACCTCCGTCTCGCAGGTCGGCGAAGTGGTGGCCGAGACGGTACGCCGCGCCTGCGGTGCACCGGCGACGATGATGACCCTCGCCGAGACCGGCGACATGTACACCGGCCCAGGCACGGTCCCCACCACCACTATCCCGTCCCTCCCCCGCACCTCGGCGGTCGTGTTCATGTTGGAGTCGGCCCGACAGCCAATCCTCGTCGATCCGGACGACCCGGCGTCGGTCTTTCGTCTGCTGCCGGGCTCCGACGCAGGCTGGCTCGTCGCCGCGGAGGCGGCAGCCGTGGCTCCGGTCCCAGGCCTGGGAACCGAGCTTGACGGCGTTCTGGTGGTCGGCCGGCGGTTTGATGACCGACCGTTGAGCCCCGTCGCGATCGAGTTTGTCCGCACCTCGGGGGTGACCGCGGGTCTCGCAGTGGCTCGCTTGCGATCGGCTCTGTCCTCCCGATCTGAACTGGACGCGCCCCCCGCCCGAGAGTGTCCGTTGTGCGGACTCGTGGCGGAACCGGGGGATGGGGGCGGTCGGCACGGGGCCGAATGCAGCTGTGGCGCGGACTACGTCCCGGCCGTGGCTCCCTCGGTGCTGGCGAGCAAGTTCCGCCTGGAGCGGCGCCTGGGGACCGGCGGGATGGGCGTCGTCTATCTTGCGCAGGACGTGGCGCTCCATCGCCACGTCGCCGTCAAGACGCTGCCCGTCGCGGCCGTGCAGGGATTGGTGCGGTTGCGGCAGGAAGGGCGCGCCATGGCTGCGATGGCGCATCCGGCAATTGCCCAGATTCACGGCGTCGAGACTTGGCGTGGCCGCCCGCTGCTCGTCGTGGAGTACCTGGCCGGCGGCACGCTCGCGGCCCGGCTGGACCAGGGACCCGTGCCCGGCGCGCAGGCGGTAGGCGTCGCCATAGCCGTTGCAGAGGCGCTGTCGGCACTGCATGACGCCGGCTACGTGCACGGCGACGTCAAGCCGAGCAACGTCGGATTTGCAGCGGACGGGGCGGTGAAGCTGCTCGATTTCGGTCTGACCCGTTTCGCGGACGATGGTGATGGGCCGACCGGCGGTACCCTGCCGTACCTGTCGCCAGAGGTACTGCGCGGAGCGCGCGCCGGCGCCGCGGACGATGTCTGGGCGCTCTGCGTCGTGCTCCACGAGATGCTCACCGGTACGCGGCCCTTCGCTGGTGGTAGCGCGAAGGAGCTGGCGGACCGCATTCGCCGTCAGCGTATACGGCAGCCGCTCCCGGCGCGCGCCGAGGCGGCCGGAGGGCGCGCGCACTCCTTCGTGGAGTCGATTCTCACGGCTGCCGCGTCCGCGCGTCCTGCGAGCGCCCGTGCCTTGGCTGACGCGTTGCGCCGCCTCTGAATCAGCATGTTCGGTTTGCCCATTCGCGACGTTGTGTTTCTTGAGACTGTCAGCCGGCCCGCGGTTTCGACGCACCGCGCCGGTCGGAGAACGTGCCCTTGACAAGGAGGAGTCGATGCCTGCCAACCCCGACGATGTCAGCGAACTCGTGGAAAGAGCCCTCAGTGAATGTGAGGAGGAGTTCAGGAGGGGAGTACACTCCTTTCACGCAGGTCAGCCATCGGACTTGAAGATTCGGTCCCGCGCGATCGAGGGCGTGAAGAACCTCTTGCGGCCGTCGTTCCACGAACGTCTCAAGGAGAATGGCGAAGATCGCTGGCAGCGCGACCGCGACCGGGTCAGGCGCGTCGGATTCTATGCGGGCGCCTTGGGGGGCCTTCACGCATACGGCCTCAGCTCCGAGTGGCTGGAGGAGGATCACGCCCGCGAAGCAATGGTGCATGTCAGCAAGAAGTGCAAGGATCCAGAGAATCGCGAAATCCGCTGGGTCTATTGCCCTTGGTGGGAAGATGAAGGATAACCGGGAGTCGTGTTGCGCGGCGACGCGGGCGAAACGGCGGCCCTGAAACGCGCTACAAGGCGCCAGAAACCGTTCAGCGCGAAGATCAAGGCCGCGACGAGCGCGCCCACGCGGCCTTGGTGCGCGACACCGTCGGGTGGTGCGGCGAGGCTTCGTGGGGCGTGATGTCGACGAACTGCCGAAGGCTCAACGAATCAGCGGCCCGCCAGATAACCGCCCGCTCGGAATCGAGCCCTTCGAAGTAGCCCGGGAGCAGCATCCGGAAGTACCGGCCGGGCGCCAAGCCCGGCCGGTAGCGCGGCGTCGTCCACTTCCCGCAGGACGCAGCTCGCCTATCGCCGCGTCGCCGTCATGGACGACTATAGCCCGCGAGGGAGCTCGCGTCCCGCCGGCAGGGTCGAACTATCACAGGCCAAAGCCATGAATGCCACCTCGACTACCAAGTGGCTCATGCGGACGGGTACCTGCGGGCCACGGCGTTGATTTGGACGCAGTGAAAAGACCTCGGTGTCCACCGAGGGTCCTCCTCGCCCCTCGATCTGGTTGATGGCCCGGGACAAGGGGTGGCGGCAGGCGGCGGCCGGCCGTTGTTCGCTTTTCGTCCTGCCGGCGTTTTGCAGGAACAGGGCTCGGAACGGGTCGCGAGCCCACTCAAGGAGGTTGCAGTATGCGACACACGTTCATCGCGTTGGCGGTTTCGGTCAGTGTTGGCCTCGCTTCAGTGGTGCCAACGCATGGCCAGGAAGCACCGGCGGCGTCGCCGTTGTCGGCGCCGGCCGTGGGACCGTTCTTCGACGCCTGCGGCGGTGGGATTGAGTTTGCGGTGCAGCCGCGGCGCTGCGAGATTCCGGGATACCCGACGCCTCAGAACATCCAGTCGATAGGGGTGAGCTGGTGCAGGTCGAACGTCGGATTCCAGAGGCGCGCTTTCGCCCTGCAAGCGGCGGGATCGTGGTGCGAGTTGCTCGGCGGGACGCCGAATGCGGCCGCGCATCGGGACATGATCCACACGGTGTGTGATCGGCTCGACGCGTTGGCTGCCTTGGGCGGCCCTCCGTGCCAGTGCCCGGCCGGATACCGACCGTGAGGGTCGGGGTGTGCTGAACGGCGTGTGGTAGAGCGGGCACCTGCATGGAGCTGACCGAAGCTCACGACGTAGCCCCTACCGGGAGACCCATGGCCGCCGCGCGCACGCGGAGAGCGGTCACGGGCCTTTGCCATGGGAGCGCGGTGACAGCGAACAGGTCGGTAGGGCGCCTGGTCGGAGACGCCGGCCGCCCCGGGCGGCGCTGACCCGCCTGGCGAGTGCGTCGGAGGCCCACGCCGCCGCGGCCCGGGCGCGTTGGACGACGGGCCGGCACCGCCGTTGGGAGCGATGCCGGCCCGTTTAACCACCCGGTTCCGTGACGGCGCCGGGAGCCGCGGCGAGGCCGCAGCATCCGCCTGGCGGGTGGCTACGGCCGCAGCTCGCGGCCCTGGCGCTCGAGCTCGCGCGCGCCGGCGAGAATGCCGTAGAGGCCGATGTTGCCCTCGTGGCACGCGTACTCGAAGAGCGGGCCGTCGGTGCGGCGGAACGGCATCAACACCGTGTGCGGCGCGGTGTAGACCGTGGGGTCGGTGATCGTGTACTCGTAGGCCACCCGGTCGGCGTTGATGCGCGTGAACTTCTCGATGAGGTGCTTGTTCGGGCTCGTGCCGCGGCTCTCGCCGCCGCGGAACTGGGTGGTCTCGACGACGAACGTCTCGCCCTCCCAGTGGCCGCGCGACACCCCGGAGAACTGCTTGAACGGCGGCTTGGCGACGTCGTCGATGGGGACGATGCGGGCGTTGTGCACCATCTCGTTCAGGATGACGACGTGATCCTCGGTCTGGAAGATCATCACGTTGTTGTTGTACGCGCTCGACGACATCGGCGGGCCGGCGTTGAAGCCCATGATGCAGCGGTCCATCAGGCTCCGGTTCTCGTACGAGTCGTACATGTGCTCGCGACGATAGGCCGCGCGCTCACGCCCCGCCTCGATGGCTTCCGGGGTGCGGGGCGGAAGCCGCCCGTCCGGCGGATCGATGATCAGCGAGGTCCGCTTGTCGTCGGTGAGGTCGACGCCCCGCTCGTACCAGAACTCGTTGTAGGACAACACCCCGCCTTCCGAGCGCGGGGCATAACCCGCGCTCCGTGCACCCGCGATGGGGTCGAAGAGGTCGCGGTTCTGCCGCGTGCGCTCCGACGCCTCGAACGCGGCCGCGGTCTCCGGGTCCAGGGTCTCCTGGTCGGCGAACTGCTGGGGGCGCTGCAGCGGGGTCAGCGTCCGGAACGTGAAGATCCCTGAGATGTCCGGGTCGCCGTGCGGCCTGCGCATCGGCATGGTGGGCTCTTCCGACTGCGCCAGCACCGGTGCGCCGAGCGCCAGGGCCAACGCGAATACGAACAACCCCGCAACGCATCTCGTCTTCATGTCGTCGTTCTCCTGCGGGTGGACGCCACGGCTGTCGGCGTGTCGACCCCCTATGGCTCCCGAACCGCTCGAGGGCGTTCCGGCGCCGGCCATGCTGCTGTGTCGCTCGGGTGAACGCTGAAGCCCCAGCCGAACACAAAACCTCAACTCGGCAGCATACGCACCCGGCAATGCGAATGCAAGCCGCCGGGCGGGGCGTCTGCGCCGTCGAAGGCGCGGACGCCGGGGGTTTGGTCGGTGCCGAGCGGAGACCGCGCGACTTGCCGTCGATTCGGGAGTTCCGCTGGTGCGAAACCCCTGCGGCGACGATGGACGCTAGGAGCCCGTGGCGAAACCCCGCGTTGCACCGAGAGCGGCGAGCCGCCCGCCTGACAAGGCGCGACGAGGGAGAGTATTGGGCATATTCGACCGAGGAGCAACGCAGTCAGGCGGGATGGATCGCCGCTCGAATGCAGCGGTGACTTTCGCCACGGGCTCCTAGTGGACTGTCCTGTATAAACGTTTTCCGTTCGGCTGTCGTCTTCTACGTATATGCCCTTTGAAGGACAGCCGATTCACCTGACCGACGCACAGCACGATGATCTCGAGGAGATCGCCCGCTCGAACGCCTTGCCCGCCGGATTCGTCCAGCGCGCCAAGATCGTGCTACTCCTCGCCGAGGGCGTTTCCGCACGGGCGGTGGAGACGAAGCTCGGCGTCTCTCGACCGACCATCGCCAAGTGGCGCCGGCGGTTTCTGGAGCACGGCGTGGAGGGCCTGACGAACCGTCATCGGGGCCGGCCGCGGTGGAAGTTGACGGTGCGCCTGCGCGCCCGGGTGCTGGCCGCCACTCGTCGCCCGCCGCCGGACGGGACGACGCACTGGTCGTGCCGCCGCCTCGCGACGCACCTCGGCGTGGACAAGAACATCGTACAGCGGGTGTGGCGGGAGGCGGACCTGCGGCCGCACCGGCTGGCCCGCTACATGGCGTCGAACGACCCTGACTTCGAGACGAAGGCCGCCGACGTCATCGGGCTCTACCTGGACCCGCCCCGCCATGCCGCCGTGTTCTGCATCGACGAAAAGACCGCCATTCAGGCGCTCGACCGGCGGGACCGGGTGTTGCCGCTCTCGCCGGGCCGGGTCGAGCGCCACGGATTCGAGTACAAGCGGCACGGCACGCTGTCGCTCTACGCGGCGTTGAACGTGCGGACGGGCGAGGTTCAGGGCAAGACCACGGCCCGGCACACGAGCCTGGACTTCGTGGGTTTCCTCGGGGAAGTGGTGGCGGCCCGCGCACCCGACGAGGCGATCCACGTGATCCTCGACAACCTGTCCACCCACAAGACGAAGCTGGTGGAAGCGTTCCTGGACGAGCATCCGAACGTGACCCTGCACTTCACGCCGACGTATTCGTCGTGGCTGAATCAGGTCGAGCTGTGGTTCTCGAAGGTTCAGCGGGACGTGCTGTCGCGTGGCATCTTCACGTCCACGGCGGATCTGGCGCGGAAGCTGCGGCGGTACATCGACGCCTACTCGAAGCGTGCGAGGCCCTTCCGCTGGAAGTATGCCAACCCCGCGCGGCGCATCACTCATGGGGAACTTTCTTCAAGGACAGTCCACTAGGGTTCGCCCTCGTCGGTCTCGCCCCGCCAGTAGCGTTCTTCGATCTCCTCGATCTCGTCCTCGCTCAGGCCGAAGTAGTGGCCGAACTCGTGGATGACGGTCTCGCCGATGGCCTTGACGATGTCGTCCTCGTGCTCGCAGTCCTCGAGGATGGGCTGCTGGAAGATGGTGATCCGGTCGGGCAGCATGTTGCCGTGGGTCCAGTCCCGTTCGGGCAGCGGGATGCCCTGGTAGAGGCCGTACAGCGTGTCCGGCGGCTCGATCTCCATCTCTTCCAGGAGCTCGGCCGACGGGCGGGCCTCGACCACCACCGCCACGTTGTCCATCTCCCGGCGGAAGCGTGCGGGGATGCCGCGCACCGCCCGGGCCACGAGTCGCTCGAAGTGCTTGCGGGTCATGTCTGAAACCAGTGATGACGGCGATCCACACGGATGCCCCGACTGCGGCGGGCGCGGCCCGCGATTCCCTTCGCCGATCACCCCGGGTTCGGCCGAGGGCCGGCTGCAAGGCCCCGTGGCGGGCTCGACCGATGGTTCTCGTTCTCACCGCCGGCGAGCCGTCGCGGCGAGTTCCGGTTCGCATGAACCGGAGGCGTCGACGAGCCCGAGCGCTATACGATGCTATTCTCGTCGGCGCCAGTCAATCGCCCCGCGCGTCCAGGCGACCCGTCGCGAAGGAACGCCGCCGATGTCGCGGGGCGTTTCCGCAGCGCCGACCTGCGCGAGTCGGCGACAGGGCGGTAGAGTCGGCTCCGAGACAGTCTGTTCCAGTGGACCCGCCCGGCTTCGCCAAGGGCCGGTGGAGGATGCACCGATGCCACGCAAGCTCGTTCCGGCGCCGCCCCGGAAGCCGCCGCCCGGCGGTTCCACCCACCGCTCGTTTCGTTCCGAGGAGGTCCGGGCCGTTCTCGTACCTGGGTTCCTGGCCGCGGTGCTGGGTCTGGCGGCGATGCCGGCGGCGGCGCAACCGTCCGGCGAGTGGCGCTACTTCGGCGGCGACCAGGCGTTCACCCGCTACTCGCCCCTCGACCGGATCGACGAGAGCAACGTCGGCGACCTCGAGGTCGCCTGGCGCCGGCCCGCCGTCGACCCGGCCGTGCGGGAGGCGTTTCCAGACCTGCGGGTCAACGCCTACCTGCGGTCGACGCCCGTCATGATCGACGGCGTCCTCTACGCGCCCAACGCCCTCGGGCTGCTAGAGGCGTTCGACCCGGCCACGGGGGAGACGGTCTGGCGCCAGGCGCCGTTCGCCGCCACCCTCGAGGAGGTCGCGGGGCGGAGCACGCGGGGGGTCGCCTACTGGACCGACGGCTCGGTCCGGCGGCTGCTCCTGGTGCGGGGCGGGTACTTGTACGCGGTGGATGCGCGGACTGGGCGGCCGGCCCCCGGGTTCGGCCTCGCCGATCAGGGCCGGGTCGACCTGCGGATCGACCACCCTCTCGCCGGCGACTTCGACTGGTCGGCGGGACCGATCGTGGTCGGCGACGTCGTGGTGGTGGCCGGCACCACGGGCGGGTCGGGCGACGGCGGGGTCGTCCGGGAGGCGGCGCCCGAGGACGTCCGCGGCTTCGACGTGCGAAGCGGCGAGTTGCGGTGGACGTTCCACGTCGTGCCCCGGGACGGGGAGTTCGGGTCGGAGACGTGGGGCGACGGCGCCGCCGGCTACTCCGGCGACCTCGGGTCGTGGTGCTGCCTCGCGGCCGACGAGGCGCTGGGACACGTCTACGTGCCCCTGTCGGCGCCGACCGGCATGGTCTACGGCGGGCACCGGCCGGGCGACAACCTCTTCTCTGACAGCCTCGTCGCCCTCGACGCCGCCACCGGCGAGCGGGCATGGCATTTCCAGATGGTGCACCACGACGTCTGGGAGTACGACACGGTGGGGCCGGCCACGCTCGGCGACATCACCGTCGACGGCCGGCGCATCCGGGCCGTGATGCAGCCCAGCAAGACCGCGTTCCTCTACGTGTTCGACCGGGAGACGGGCGAGCCGGTCTGGCCGATCGAGGAGCGCGAGGTGCCGCAGTCGATCGTGCCCGGCGAGCGGACCTCGCCGACCCAGCCGTTTCCCACGAAGCCCCCGCCGTTCGACCGGCAGGGCGTCACCGCGGACGACCTCATCGACTTCACGCCCGAGCTGCGGGCGGCGGCCCTCGAGGCGGTCGAGCAACTCGTGCTGGGGCCGCTGTTCACCCCGCCGTGGCCGCGGAGCGACGAGCCCGGCGGCAAGCTGGGCACCCTGACCGCCCCCGGCGGCTGGGGCGCCGGCAACTGGCACACCGGTGCGTTCGACCCCGAGACGGGGATCTACTACGCGGTGTCCCACACCATGCCCACGGTGTGGAGCGTCGCCCCGACCGAGGGCGAGAACGCCACCCTGGCCTGGGCGACCCCGCGGGGGGAGGAGCTGCGCGTGCCCACGCCCCGCCCCCACGGGCTTCCCATCACCAAGCCGCCCTACGGGCGGATCACCGCCCTCGACCTCAACCGCGGCGAGTTGGCGTGGATGGCCCCCAACGGCGACGGGCCCCGCAACCACCCGCGCCTGAGGCACCTCGACCTGCCGCCCCTCGGCACGCCCAACCGCCCGGCCCCCCTCGTCACCGGCAGCCTGCTCTTCCTCGGCGAGGGCAGCGACGCCATCATGGGCACCCTGCGCGGCGAGGGCGACGCGTCCGACCCCGAGCAGGACCAGTCGTGGCGCTGGGGCCGGACGTTCCGGGCCTACGACAAGGCCACGGGCGCGGTCGTCTGGGAGACCGAGCTGCCGGCAGGCACCACCGGGGGCCCCATGACCTACCTGCACGAGGGGAAGCAGTTCATCGTCGTCGCGGTCGGCGCCCGCGGCGAGGTCCCCGAGTGGGTGGCCCTGGCCCTGCCGTAGCGGTGTGTGGAGGACGCTCCGCCCGTCCTGACGGGCGCAATCCGCTTCGAGGATTGCCGTTCGGCGACCTGCCTTCCCGCTCGGCCGTCCCTCGTTACGGGCCGATCGGCCAAGCCGCGCCGGCGGTTGCCGCCGGTTGGACCGACGGGAACCGGCGCGGCCGGCCCGCCCGCCCATCGTCGCCTCGGGCTCCGCCGGGCGCCCGACCAGCCCTCCGGGAGTCAACGCCGTTTCACGGCGCGGACTCCTAGCGCGTCTCCCCCAGGATCGCGCGCAGCACCGGGATGTCCTCGATGTCGGGCGATGCCGACGGCAGCGACTCGAGAAAGGCGTAGATGTCGGCCAGCTTCCGGTCGGAGACGTCGGCCTGCCGGTACGGCGGCATCTGCCGCGGGTTCGGCGGGTTCCGCAGGTACGCGATGAACTGCGCCTGCCGCAGGCGGGGCGGGTTCAGCCGCGGTCCCCGGCCGGTCTCGCCCGTGTAGCCGTGGCAGCCGTAGCAGGTGTAGTCCTCGTAGAGGGTGGCGCCGCGTTCGGCGTCGCCCTCCAGCGCCGCGGGGTCCTGCGCCGACGATGCGCCCGCGCCGAGGCCGGACGGGACTGAGACGGCGGCCAGCAGGAACGCGGCGAAGGCGGCGGCGACCCGCGAACGACCCGGTCTTGCGCTCGTCATCTCGCACCTCCTCACCGCGGCTGGCTCACCACGTCGATCAGGGCCGGCTCGCCGGCCTTGACCCTCTCGACGCCGCGCCGTAGCGCGGGTCCGAGGTCGGCGGGGTGCTCGACGGGGCCCTCTGCGTACATGCCGTATGCCTTCGCCATCTGCGCGTAGTCGATGTTCGGGTCCGTGATGGTCGTCCCGATGGCGGCGCGGTCGACGCCGCGGTTGCGGGCCGCGGCCTGCTGCTGCAGGTACATGACCTCCTGGTGGTAGCCCCGGTTGTTGTGCACGATGGTCAGCAGCGGAATCTGGTGGTGCACCGCCGTCCACAGGGCCCCCGGCGCGTAGTTCAGGTCGCCGTCGCCGTTGATGTTGACGGTGATTCGCCCGTGCTCGCGGTTGGCGAGGGCCGCGCCGACCGAGGCGGGCAGGGCGTAGCCGATGCCGCCCCCGCCCCGCGAACCGAGGGCGTGGTACGTACGCTTCATGTCCCACAGCCGGCCCGGCCACCCCCCGATGAACCCCTGCGGCGACGAGAACGACCAGTCCTCGTCCTTGATGAGGGGCCACAGCTCGGCCGCGATGCGGGCGAGGCTGACGGGGCTGGCGTCCCAGCCGTGACGGGCGTGCCGGATGTCCTGCCGCCGGCGCTCGGCGTGGGCGGCGGCGATGGCGGCCCCGCGCTCCTCGAAGAGCCGCCGCCGGTCGTCCGTCACCAGCCGTCGCACCTCCTCGATCAGCGCCGGCAGGGTCGCCTGGGCGTCGGCCGCCACCAGCAGGTCCGCGGTGCCCGACCCCGCCTCGTAGATGCTGAAGTTGCGGCTGACGAGGAACTCGGCCGAGCTGATCGTGATGGTACGGATGCCCGGGCCCGCCGGCACCGTCGGCCCCCCCCGGCCGGCCGGTTCCAGGTTCAGGACGAGGTCGGGCCGGCCGGTCCCCGTGCCGGCGAGGGGATGCCGGGACGGGAAGTTGAGGCGGGCGCCCCCGCCGTCGACCGGGGCCTGCAGCAGCTCCGCGAGCTCGACGAGGAGGTCGATACCCTCCTGCGTGCGCGCGGCGAGGCCGGCGGCGATGCGGGGGTTCTCCGCCTCGGTCAGCATCCGCGCGATCTCCCGGACCGATCCGGCGTCCGCGCTCGGAAACCGCGGCGGTGAGATGGGCGGAAGCCCGGGGTCGCCGTCCACGGGGTCCTTCTGGATCTTCGCGTCCAGCACCAGCAACACCGGCGCCATCGGCGGCGTCGTGGCGACGCGGTACGCCCGCACCGCCGACCGTCCCATGTCGGCCAGGGAATCGGGCTGGTCGTCCCACTTGACGAACTCCCGCACCAGGGCCGCGAGGTCGGTCGCGTTGTGGGCGGCCACCGGGCCGGCGTAGTCGAGGCCTGCCACCAGGTAGACGGGCACGCGGTCGCAGTAGGCGTTGTAGATCGCCATCGACGCGTGCTGGATGCCGACGGTGCCGTGCAGCAGGGCCATCATCGGCTTGCCCGCGACCTTGGCGTAGCCGTGCGCCATCCCCACCGCCGACTCCTCGTGCAGGCAGGTCAGGAACTCGGGCCGGTGGTTGCCGCCGTGGTTGACCATCGACTCCTGCAGCCCCTCGAAGCTCGACCCGCAGTTGGACGCGCAGTACTCGATGTCGAGCGACCGCAGCACGTCCACCATGTGGTCCGAGCCCGGGCGCTCCACGATGTAGGCGTCGACCGCGCGCGACGGGGGCGGCAGCTCGGTTTCGCGCGCGAGCTGGGCCTCGGTCGGCGGCGGCGCGGCGGTCGGCGCCGCGGGCGCCGGCTCCGCGCGCACGGTCGGGTCCGCCAGCGTCGCCGCGCCCGCCGCCGCGCCGGCGGCGGCCCCCTTCAGGAAACCGCGGCGGGTCACGGGAGCGGTCTGCGCGATCGTCGCGCCTGTCTTCTTCTTCGTCATGGCCTGTCTCCAGCGGCGCCCGCCGCCGCGTCGTTCGGAAGCGCCTCCCGTTACCGCGGGAATCCCTCCACCCCCTCGTCGAGCGGTACCCGGAACGTCCGGAGCGCTATCGACACGAGGTTGTACTGGCCGACGGTGAACACCACGTCCATGAGTTGCCGGGTGTCGTAACGGGCGGCGAGATCGCTCCACGTCGCATCGCTGATCTCGGAATCGTGATGGAGCTCATCGACCGCGCGCAGCAGGACCCGGTCGAACGGAGACCATTCCGCGGCCTCGGGACCCTCGATGACGCGCAGGATCTCGTCGTCGGAGAGGCCCGCCTCCCGCCCGATCCGGGTGTGCTGGCCCCATTCGTAGGCCGACCCGCGGAGGTAGCCGATGCGGAGGATGAGGAGCTCGCGTTCGCGCGGCGGCAGGGTGCTGTTTCCGAGCACGTAGCGGGCGAAGGTCAGCCAAGCCTCGGCGAGATCGGGGTGATGGGCGAGCGTCCGGGTGATGTTGGCCCCTTCGGCCGTCGCGAGCGGCGGGATCCGGGGCTCCGGGGTCGCATCCTGCGCGGCGGCGGTGCCCGCGACGACGACGGCGGCGGTGGCGAGCACGGCCGCGCAACGGCGGCGCGCACCGCATCCGGATGCCCGCGTCGCGGGCCGGCGGCGAAGCTGGCAACGGGTCATGGCTTGCTCCCTCCTGTCGTGATTATGCCACCGACGTTCCGACGTTGGGCCGTGGCGGGCAACGACACCGTCCGGGCGGTGCTGCTGCCGAACCTGCGGTTCGACGCCGGCCGCGTCGTCGAGCTCCCGAATCGGCGCGGGAGGGGCGGCGGCGAGCTTGCGATTAACGGGGGCTACGGCCCGGAGTTCGGGCCTCCGTGTCTGCCGGCGGCTGCGGGTGGGACCGTCGCCGCGATCAGCGGACCCCCGTTGAGGCTCCAGGCTCACTCCGGCAGCGCGACCGTCCGCCGGACATCATCCAGCCCCGCGAGCCGCCCGAGATCTGCTCTCGATGTGCACGCCGAAGGAGCTCGCGTAATGACGATTGTCCTTGAAGCGGAATTTCGTATATCGTGTTAACCGTGACACCTAGTGGAGTCGACACGCTCGTAGAAGCAGTACGTCAGCAGATCGAGGCGGAAGGGCTCAGGCCCTTCGCCATGCGCACCGGGATTCCCCTCGGTCAGTTGCGCAGCGTGGTGCAGGGCCGGGCGTCGCGATACACGACGCTTCAGTCGATCGCGTCCGTCATGGGCATGCGGTTGTCGGTCGGTCCCGCCGATCGGGGCGGCAAGGCTCCGCAGCTGCCGCCGGAGATCACCAAGGCGCTTCAGCTGCCTTCGGACGCCAGCGTGGTGGACGCGGTGGGGCTGATCGAGAAGGACGTCATGGCGTCGAAGCTGCGCGACGGCATGCGCCTGGTGCAGGAGCTGACCGAACGTGCGGCGATGGCGGCCGAGTTGCTGCCGCAGATGGCCGGCCAGTCTTCGACGACGCGAATGATGCCGTTTGCCGAGCATGTCCGGTTCAAGGCGGACACCGGCGAGGTCGAGTTCGAGGAGTCGGCCGACTTGTCGATCGCGGTCTCCGAGAGGGTGCTGCCGCCCTGGGCCCGAGGCGATCACCTGACGTGCATCCGGGTGGCCGGCGATTCGATGGAGCCGACCATCCAGGACGGCGACCTGGTCGTCGTCGACAAGGATCAGCGCGTCGCGGTGGACGGTCAGCTGTTCGTCGTCCGGACCGGCGAGGAACTGGTCGTCAAGCGCCTGCGGCAGATCGGGGACCATTGGAGCCTGGTCAGCGATCACCGCTCTCACCGATCGCGCCCCATGAGGGCGGGCGACGTGATCGTGGGCCGGGTGGCCTGGTGCGGCCCGAACGGCGACGCTGTCGCCTGACGGCGGACCCGTCACCGCTTCCTGCGGCCGCGACGCGGCAGGCCTCGGGACGACACCGGCCGGGGAATGTCCGCTGGCCACGCAATACCATCCGGCCAGTTGTCGGACAGGAAGCAAACAGCCCGATCAGCTCTCCGGGTAGTTATCGCGCCGCCGCGCTGCAACCGGGCGACGGTGTCGCCGCTTCCGGTCGCATGCCGCGACACGGTGGAGATGCTCAGCCCCGTGTGCTTCGCGAACAGACCCACAAGCGTAACCAACTGGCGTGCCGTGCCTTCCATGACACACCCAGCGTTACACAACGGCGTCCAGTTTGACAAGGGTTTTTTGGTCTTCTTCCGAGTAAACGTGTTCTTGTTGTCACGCCTGCGGAGCGACGGTCCCGTTCCGGCCGCTACCTCTCCCGGCGCAAATGGGCGCCGGCGGCCGGAGCGCTCGGCTTGGCCTTCTTCGCATTGCAGCTGTCCCGCGAGGTCCGTGACCGTTCGTCACTCTCGGGTCAGGAGGACTGTACGAGACGACCTGTCCGACAGACAGGTAGAAAGGCTATTGGAGGCTCAGTCTCTCAGCGCACTTCGGTATCCACCCCGTCCTCGCCCTCCGAGCGGGCGATGATCGCGGCGCCGCACGAGTCGCTGAAGACGTTGATGGCGGTGCGGTACATGTCGAGCGGCCGGTCGATGGCGAGCATGGCGAGGACGATGGCCTCGGCCTGCGGGTTGCCGCCGAGCCCGATGGCGTCGAGGACGATGAAGATCACCACCAGTCCCGCCGACGGCACCGCGGCCGCGCCGATCGACGCGAGCAGCGCCGTCATCACCGCCACCACCTGGGCGCCGAGCGACAGGTCGAAGCCGATGACCTGGGCGATGAAGAGCGCTCCCACGCACTCGAACACCGCGGTTCCGTCCATGTTCACGGTCGCCCCCATGGGGAGGACGAACGACGAGACCTTGTTCGAGACCCCCACCCGCTCCTGAACCGTCCGCATCGTCACCGGCAGGGTCGCGGCCGACGAGCTGGTCGAGAAGGCGATCAGCAGCGGGTTGCGCAGGTTCTTGAAGTGGATGGCGGGGGAGATGCGGGCGAGCACCATGAGGACGATGGGGAGGGTGACGAAGAGGTGGACGGTGAGCCCGGTCCCGACGGTCAGGAAGTACCGGATCAGCGGCCCGAAGGCCTCGAAGCCGGTGGTGCCGACCATCCGCGTGATGAGCGCGAACACCCCGATGGGGAGCAGCTTGATGATGCCGGAGGTCAGGGCGACCATCACCTGGAAGAACGCCCCGAAGAAGCCGAGGAGGGTGTCACGGGCGCCGTCCGCCTTCAGGGTGGTGATCGAGGCGCCGAGGACGATGCTGAAGAAGATGATGGGCAGCATGTCGCCGGCGGCGGCCGACGACAGCACGTTCGTCGGCACGATGTCGAGCAGCAGGTCGACCCCCGACGTGGGGATGTCGAGCTCGGGCATCTCGCCGCCCGCCGCGGCGTCGCCGAGGGAGGCCCCCACCCCCGGGCGGAACAGGTTGACGACGATGAGGCCGGTGGTCGCGGCGAGGAAGCTCGTCAGCAGGTAATAGCCCATCGTCTTGCCGAACAGGCGGCCGATGGCCCGCCCGCCGCCGATGGACGCGACCCCCGAGACGATGGAGGCGACGACGAGGGGGACGATGATCATGCGCAGCAGGCGCATGAACAGGTCGCCGATCCAGCCGATGGCGTTCGCGGCGCCCTCGCCGAAGACGAGGCCGGTGAGGGCGCCGAGGAGCATGGCGCCGAGCACCTGCCAGTGGAGCTTGAGATACCAGATCCGATCTTGGTTGATGTCCATGGTGTCAACGGTGCTCGCGAGGAGCCGCGGCGGTTACGGGTGACCACTGCTCGGCGCGCTGCTCGGCCGCGGCCACCTGGCCGGGCGTGAGCCGCGTCGCGACGATGGCGCGGGCCTGGAGCAGGCTGGCGCGCGCCGGCTCGGCGGCCTGCGCCGCCGCGAGGGTCAGCCACAGGTACGCGGTGGCCGGATCCTGCGGCACGCCGTCGCCGTTGGCGTACATGATGCCGAGGTTCTGCTGCGCGGCCGGATCGCCCTGGTCGGCGGCGCGGCGGAACCATCGCGCCGCCCGGGCCGCGTCCCGCCCGACCCCCGTGCCGCTATCGTAGCTCATCCCCAGGTTGAACTGCGCCCGCACGTGCCCCTGCTCGGCCGCGAGCCTGACCAGGCGGATGGCTTCCGCGAGGTCCTGCACGACCCCGCGGCCGTTGAAGTACAGGTTCGCGAGGGCGAACTGCGCCTCCGCGTAGTCCTGCTCGGCCGCCCGCCGGATCCAGCGAACCGCCTCGGCGTCGTCCTCGGGCACCCCGGCGCCGCGGTCGTACAGATAGCCGAGGGTGACCTGCGCCGCGGCGTCGCCCTGCACCGCGGCGAGGCGGTACCAGCGGGCGGCGAGGGCGAGGTCCCGGTCGAGGCCCGAACCGGTCTCGTACATGCTGGCGAGGGTCACCTGTGCGGTGGGATTGCCCTGCGCCGCGGCCAGCCGCACCCAGTGCGCCGCCCGCGCCCGATCCTGCGGCACCCCGCGCCCGTTGTAGTGCATCTGCCCGAGGTTGAACTGCGCCTCCGCGTGGCCCTGGTCGGCGGCGCGGCGGAACCAGCGGACCGCCTCGGTGTCGTCCCGGCCGACGCCGGCGCCGCGGGCGTACATCCGTCCCAGCCGGAACTCGGCCTCCCAGTGGCCCTGGTCGGCGGCCTGCCGGAACCAGCGGACCGCCTCGGCGTCGTCCTCGGCGACCCCGAGGCCGGCGTCGTAGCGCACCCCGAGGCCGTGCTGGGCGCCGACGTGCCCCTGCTCGGCCGCCATGCGGTACCAGTGCGCGGCGCGTTCGTCGTTGCGGGGGACCCCGGTGCCGGTGACGTGGAGGCGGGCGAGGTTGAACTGCGCGGCCGCGACGCCTGCCTCGGCCCGGCCGCGCAACTCGTCGACGGTCTGTTGAGCCCCGGCCGGCGCCGCGAGAAGCACCGCGACGATACCGATTGCGAGCGTTCGCAGGGCGTGGGGCGCCATCTGCGCCAGCATCTACTGAACCTCAACCCTCCAGGAGAGCGCTTCGCCAGCGGATCGGCGGTCGGCGCGTTCTGCCGATTCCTATCTCGAGGCCGGGATCGTCTGGGTGTCGACGATGCCGGCGCCCTCCTCGACGGTGATCGTCCGATTCGCGGGGACCGCGCCGAGGCGGTCCACCTCGCCGCTGGGCCAGGTCACCACGACCGAGTCCGCCCGCGCCCGGCCGCCGAGCCCGAAGGTCACCGGCAACTCGCTCTGCGACAGGTAGCTCGAGCCCGTCTTGACCAGCTGCCACTGGTCGCGGCTCCCCGCCGTCACGTCGATGCGGGCCCCGATGCCGTCGCGGTTCGAGGCGGTCCCCACGGTCCGGATGCGCAGCATGCGGTTCTCGTTGCCCCCGTCGTTGCGGAGCAGCCGGGGCGGCCCGCCGTTCGCGGTGACCAGCACGTCGAGGTCGCCGTCCCGGTCGAAGTCGGCATAGGCGGCCCCGCGCCCGACCTGGGCCGCCGCGAGGGCGGTGCCGGGGGCGTCGACCTCCTCGAAGCGTCCGTCGGCGTTGCGGAACAGCTGGGGCGGCTGCGCATAGGTGATGCGGGCCTGCACCCGTTCGACGTCGTCGGCGACGTGCCCGTTGGCGGCGAAGATGTCCGGCCAGCCGTCGAGGTCGAAGTCGAAGAAGAAGCAGCCGAAGGTCAGCGTCAGCAGGGTCGCCCGGCCAATGGCCGAGCGCGGCCCCTCGTCGATGAACAGGCCGTTGCCCTCGTTGTGGTAGAGGGCCATCATCTCGGTCGAGAAGTGGCCGATGACGAGGTCGGGCCGGCCCGAGCCGTCGTAGTCGGCGGCGTCCACCCCCATCCCCGCGCGGGCCACCCCGGCGTCGCTGAACGCCACCCCGGCGAGGACCCCGATGTCCTCGAACGTGCCGTCGCCGCGGCTCTCGAAGAGCTGGTCGGGCTGGGTGTCGTTGGCGACGAACAGGTCCATCCAGCCGTCGTCGTTGTGGTCGAGCATGACGACGCCGAGCGCCTTCGACGAGGGCGCCCGCAGGCCCGCCGCGTCGGTGACGTCCTGGAACGTGGAGTCTCCCCGGTTCCGGTACAGGGTGCCGCTCTGGCCCTGGTAGGACTCGGGGGTGCAGTACGACTTGGCGTCGCCGGACAGCGAGCAGAACAGGTCGGTCTCCGGCGTCCAGTGCACGTAGTTGCCCACGAACAGGTCGAGGTGGCCGTCCTCGTCGTAGTCGAACCAGAGGGCGGCGGTCGAGAACCCCGGGTCGCCGACCCCCGCCGTCGCCGTCACGTCGGTGAACGTGCCGTCGCCGGCCCCCTTGAGCAGCCGGTTGGGCCCGAGCACCGTGAGGTAGACGTCGACGTGCCCGTCGTTGTCGAAGTCGGCGGCGGCCCCGCCCATGCCGTAGAGGGGGACGTCGAGCCCCGAGCCGCGGGTGATGTCGGTGAACGTGCCGTCGCGGTCGTTGCGGTACAGCGCGGCGTGGGTCTCCGCCTCGCCCCGCCCCGGCCACGCGGTGCCGTTGACGAGCAGCAGGTCCTGCCACCCGTCGCCGTCGGCATCGAGCCAGAGGGCGCCCGAGCCGAAGGTCTCCGGCATGTACTTGGCGCCGAAGGCCCCGGTGGCGTGGGTGAAGCGGATGCCGGCCGACTCGGTGACGTCGGTGAAGACGACCGGGGTGGCCGCGGTCAGCACGAGGGCCGGGGCGGACGCGGCGAGGGTCAGCGCAAGTGAGCGTCTCATCGTGTCAGGGGGCGGCGGGCCGGGGGTCGGGGTGCCGGTGCTCGTGGATGGCCTGCCGTTCGTTGTTGTCCTCGGGCGAGGCGCGGCGGAAGCCCCCGGTAATCGCCTGGGCCGCCTCGTCCGCCTTGAACCGTTCGTACAGGGCGAGCTCGCGCGCCGCCTCCTCCCGGTTGCCCGCGCCCTGTTGCGCGAGCATCAGGTTGTAGTGGGCGGCCACGTCCTCGGGGTCGATGGCGAGCACCGCCCGGTAGGTGTCGATGGCCGCCTCGAACTGCCGGTCGAGGAACTGCAGGCGCCCGATCTGGCCGAGGACCACGCGGTCGCGCGGGTACTGCTCGCGCGCCACCGCCAGGTGCTCCAGCGCCTCCTCGTAGCGGCCGAGCGCCCGCAGGGCGGTGCCGAGGAAGAAGTGGGCGCGGGCGAGGTCGGGCTCGAGGGCGAGGGCCTGCTCGAGGAGGGGGACCGCGGTGTCGACGTCGCCCTCCTGCAGCCGGGCCCGCGCCGCGTTCACCGGGCCGTCCGGATACTCGGGGTCGATGGCCATCACCCGCCGGAACGCCGCCTCCGCCCCCCGCAGGTCGCCCTGCAGCAGCAGGCCGATGCCGTAGTCGTTCCAGCGCCCCCGCTGCCGGGCGTCGCCCGGCGGCGGAGACGGCGCCGCGGGCAGCGGTGCATCCGCGTCGACGACGGTCAGGGTAGCGGTGGCCTCCGCCATCACCGTGGTGGGAATGTCAGGAATGGCCTTGATCTCGCCCGACACCCCGCTCGTGTCGCCGGTGAACACCCAGCGCCCGTCGTCGTGGCCGCTCGTGACCGACGGCGCCGGGTCCGAGGGGTCGCGGACCCCCGCGAACGCCCACTGGGTGAACCACCACGCGAACTTCCGGTAGTTGACCTTCGCGCGGAGAGTGATCGAGTCGCCCGCGTCCTCGGGAATCTCGAGCCGGTAGTGGACGGTGTCGGCGGCGCCGGGTGGGATGAGCCGCACGTAGGCGACGGACCGGGTCGCCCAGGCGTTCCGCTTGTTGATGGGGTTGCCGTGCTCGTCGAGCTGCAGGCTGCGGTAGAAGTGGGCGCCGGGGTCGACCGGCCCGCTGCCCCCGTCGGCCGCCTCGCCGCTGTGGAGGAGCACGCGGCCCCGGTCGTCCACCGCCTCGAGCTCGACCCAGACGTCGAAGGCGTCGACGGTGCCGCCGGGAAAGAAGTGGCCGACGTTGCGGGTGCGGACCACGACCTCGAGGCGCACCGACTCGCCGCGTCGCACCGCCACCGGCGTCAGGTCGAGCGGCGCGATCACCTCGGCCGGCGCCGGCCCGCCCGGCAGCCGCCGGGCCGCGCCGAACTGCAGCGACTCCTCGCCGACCGCGAACGTGCTCGACAGGGCGGGTTCGGCGCCCGGCAGGACGGCCGCGGCGGGGGCTGGCGCGCCGGCCACGCGCGTGATGCCGAACACGTCGATGCTCACCTGCCCGGCCCGCAGGAAGTCCTGTACCGCCTCGAGCTGCGCCTGGTCGCGGTTGACGAAGGGCAGGGCGGTGTTCGCGCCGGGGAAGCGGTGCGACCGCACGAAGCCGTCGCGGGCGGCGGGGTCGTCGGACCGCACCAGGGGCATGTGGCACGAACTGCAAGTCTGCGGCGTCTCGGGGTAGTAGAACGACCGCGCGCCCTGCCCGGAGACCCCCGAGGCCTGCCAGTTGTCGTACTCGTTGAACCCCCGCACCCACCGGTAGTCGTTGACCGGCAGGTCGAGGTGCACCTTGTGGCACGACGAGCAGAACTCGGCGCTCTGCTCGGTGTGGAACGGCTTCATGAACGTGTCGCGGTGGGGTCGGGGGGCGAGCCGCAGCAGCAGGTCGTGCACGCTCCGCAGCAGGGGGTGCTCGCTCGCCGCGAGGTCGTGCAGCGGAGGGTACTCGATGGTGAAGTCGCCTTGCCCCATGGTGCTGCCGACGTGCACGATGGAGTGGCACGACGTGCAGCCGAGCCCCGCCTGCGCCTCGGGGGTGTCGATCTGCTCGACGATCGGCGTGTCGAAGCGCCCGTTGAAGAACACCGCGTGGTCGTGGCAGCCGGCGCACCACTTCGACGGCCGGGTGCCCACCACCTCCTGCATGTACTCGATGGACCGCCGGTACCACTGGTTGTTGAACGACGAGAAGTGGTGGGCCGACGCGTTCCACTGCTCGTAGATGTCGGCGTGGCAGCGGCCGCAGGTCTCGCTCGTGAGGAAGAAGTCGGCGGGAATGGTGCCGCCGGTGTTCGTGGTGGCCGACGACGGCGCGAACGGACTCGACGCGCCGTCCCCCTCCTCGTCCATGGTCGCCGGCGGCCGCGCGGGGTTCTCGATGCGGTGGGCCTCGCGCCACTCGGCGTCGCGCGCCGCCCGCAGGAGGGGCGCGGCGAGGCCGGCCGCGGCGGCCGCGACGAGGCCGATTCGCATGGCGCGTGTCCATCCGGGTGTCCACTCGACCGCGCGCCACAGGTGGATTCCCCACAGCAGCGCACCGGCGGCCGAGACCGCGACGTGGATCTGCAGCAGCCAGGCGGTCTGTCGGGTGACTCCGATCGCGGCCACCGCCAGCCCGAGGGCCAGTCCCGCCCCGAGCAGGCCGACCCCGGCCGCCGCCGGGACGTTCCCCCGCCACGGGCGCCGCCACACCTCCCGGGCGAGCGCGCCCACCAGCACGAGGCCGAGCAGGGGATGCAGAGCGACGCTGGCGAAGTACGCAAGGGAAGCGGCCGGTGCCGCGACGAGATGGGCAGCAGTCAGCAGCAGGGCGATGAAGCCAAGCGCCGCCAAACGGGACGTGCTCATCACCCTTCATCGTAACGCAGGACTGCCGCCGTGGGTGCGACGCGTTCGGCCTTCCGGTGGGGCGGCCGGGGGTTGCGGCGGCCCGTGAATTCCTCGCCGGGTGCCCGCGGGGGACGGGCCATCGGGACGCGGGAGGGGCATCGGCCCCCTCCACTCGCCGAGCGCCCGCGGGGCGGCCGCCGCCCTCCACCCGTGCGGGCGGAGCTGACACGACCCGCGGCCCCGAGCGTGCGGAGATGGCCGTCGCCCCGGCGGTGGGGCTCGCGGCGCCGCTCGGACCGGGCCGCGAGCGGAGCCCGCCGGAACGGCGGTCGGGAGGGCCTGGAGGCCCGGTGATCCCGGTGATAGAATCGCGCGCGATGTCTGCGCCGCCAGTTTCTTCTCCGCGCCTCGTCTGGTCCTGCGTGCTGGCCGCCGCGGCCGCCCTCGCGCTGTCCGCGCCCGCCGACGAACGCGAGTGGCTGGCCGGCGACTCGCACATCCACAGCCACTGGAGCGCCGGCTACGACTACCGTACGAGTCCGCCGACGCCGATCAAGGCGCGGGACGCCCTCTACTCGACGCCGCGGAACGCGGCGATGGCCCGGCGGTTCGGCCTGCGGTGGATGGTGACGACCGACCACGGCGGTCCGAACCACGCCAAGCTGAACCTCGAGCAGGCGTACCGCGAGCTGACCCTGTCGCGCGAGCTCGTTCCCGACGTGCTGCAGTTCTACGGCCTGGAGCTCAACATGCCGGGCATGGACCACCACACGTTGATCATCCCGAGGGCGGAGGACGAGGCGCGGGTGCTCCACGAGATCGAGCGCCGGTTCGACGCCAACGAGGACTGGGCCCTGCCTCCCGACCCGCGCCGGCAGTCGGCGGCGCTCCGGCGGCAGGCGCTGGCCCACATGCAGGGGCTCGAGCGGCTGCCGGTCCTGTTCGCGAACCATCCCTCCCGCTCGGCGCCGGCGCTCGGCCACTACGGCCGCGACGAGCCGTGGGAGCTCCGCGAGAACAACGACCTCGCGCCCGACGTGTACCGCGGCATGGAGGGCGCACCGGGCCACCAGGCGGCGACCCTCACCGACAAGAACACCATGGTGTACCGCGGCGCCTACTGGACCCCGGGGGCGCAGACCCTGGGCGGCTTCGACCAGATGACGGCCGTCGTCGGCGGCCTCTGGGACGCTCTCCTCGGCGAAGGGCGCCGGTTCTGGATTGTGGTCTCGTCCGACTCGCACTTCCACTACACCGAGCCGGTCAGGGCGGGCAGCGACTTCTGGCCCGGCGAGTTCCACAAGACCTGGGTCCACGCCCGTCCCACCTATGCCGACATCCTCGACGGGCTGCGCCAGGGCCGCATGTTCGCGGTCGCGGGAGACCTCGTCACCGAGCTCGAGTTCGGCCTGAAGAGCGCCGGGGGGCGCAGGGCGGGGCTCGGCGGCACGTTGCGGGTCGCGCCGGGGGGCCGGGTCACGGCCACCGTCCGGTTCCGCGATCCGGAGACCCCGAACGCGGCGGGGGAGAACCCCGTCGTCCGGCGCGTCGACGTGATCGTGGGCGAGGTGCTGGGACCGGCCTCCGATCCCTCGAATGATCGCAACCCCACCACGCGCGTCCTCGCACGCTTCACCCGCGAGGCGCTGGCCCGCGACGGAGACCGGTTCTCCTTCGAGGCGCCGCTGCCGGCCGTCGACCGCGACCTCTACGTCCGGGTGCGCGGCACGAGCACCGAGGACCTCGAGCCCCGGGTGGACGGCACCGACGAGAACCCCTGGCACGACCTCTGGTTCTACTCGAACCCCATCTTCGTCGAGGTCGAGTGACGGCGCCCTCTTGATCGTCGATCCCTGGTTCTACGCCGCCGCGACGGTCGCGGTGCTCATCGTCGGCATCGCCAAGGGCGGGCTCGGCGGCGGCATCGCGGTGGTCGGGGTGCCGCTGATGGCGATGGTCATCAGCCCCGCCCAGGCCGCGGCGGTGCTGCTGCCGATCCTCATGGTCATGGACGTCCTCGCGGTCCGCGCCTACCGCGGGGCGTGGGACTGGCCCAACCTGCGGGTGCTGGTGCCGGCGGCGCTGCTCGGCACGGTGCTCGGTGCGGTGACCTTCGGCTACCTGACCCCCGACGGCCTGCGCGCGCTGGTGGGGGTCATCGCCCTGACCTACTCGCTGCAGTACTTCGTGCCGACGGCGGAGTCGACCCGTCGGTCTCCACGCCGCGCGGCCGGCGTCCTCTGGGGGGTGCTGGCGGGGTTCGCGAGCTTCTCGGTGCACGCCGGCGGGCCGCCCCTCCACGCCTACCTGCTGCCCCAGCGCATGGACCGCACGACGTTCCAGGCCACCGGGGTGGCGTTCTTCTTCGTCGTGAACTGGTCGAAGGTGGGCCCCTACGCGTGGCTCGGCCAGTGGAACGCCGACAACCTGCTCACCTCGCTGGTGCTGCTGCCCCTCGCGCCGCTGGGCATCTGGATCGGCCGCCGGCTGCACGAGCGCGCCACCGACGAGCTGTTCTTCCGCATCGTCCACGCCTCGCTCTTCGTCATCGGCGTGAAGCTGCTGTACGACGTGACGGCGTGAGATTGTGATGTATACGACACTGTGATAATGTTTATCGCATGAATACCGACCGACTCATCGCGGTGGGACACTTGCTGATATCGCTGGCCACCGCGATCGGCCTGGTCGTGAGCACGTGGTTGCTCAACGGGAAGATCGACGAGCTCAACAGCAAGTTCGACCGGCTGACGGGCCGCGTCGACGCGCTGGAAACCAGCCATACCGCCCACATCAACAGCGGTGTGCACGCGCGTTGACGCGTCGGCCACCGCACCTCACTCCGCCCGAGCAGGCCGTCCCGGGCTGGCCCTCACCAAGTGCCGCGTCGGCGCATGGGCGTGGCAACCGCTCCGGCACCCTTACCGATCGGCCGGTTCGGTTCCGGCCGGAGAAGTCCATTCGCGGTCTGCTGCCGCCCGGTCGACTCGCCGTCGGCTGCGACGTTCTGCGGACGGGGCCGCCGCCAATGTAGAATCTGCGGATGAACCGACCTGCGAGGAGACAATCCGTGAGCAACCGATCCGACGTTTGGTGTCTGACCCTGGCGCTCGTGGGTGGACTGGCTGCGCCGGTTCTCGGGCAGGAGCCGGGCGAGACGTGGGAGCCGCCGCGGTTGAGCGACGGCCGCCCCGACCTGCAGGGCGTGTGGGACTTCCGCACCGCCACCCCGTTCGAGCGCCCCGAGGGGCTCGGCGAGACGCTGACCGAGGAGCAGGCGGCGGCCGTCGAGTCGTTCGCGGCGGCGGCCCAGCAGTCGGCCGACCAGCCTCCCGCCGAGGGCAACGTGGGGGCCTACAACGCCTTCTGGCTCGACTTCGGCACCTCCGTCGGCGACGACCGGCGCTCGTCCCTCATCGTCGAGCCGGCGACCGGCCGCATGCCCGAGCTCGTCGAGGGCGCCGCCCGCCAGGCGGGATCGCTCGACGTGGACGTCCCCGGCGAGCGCCCTTGGCGGGTGCGCTCGGCCGGCATCGGGGCCGACGGACCCGAGGACCGCGGCCTCGCCGAGCGGTGCCTCGTCGGCTTCAACTCCGGTCCCCCGATGATGCCGAGCGCCTACAACAACAACATGCAGCTCTTCCAGAACGAGGACCACGTGGTCATCCTGAACGAGATGGTCCACGATGCCCGCATCATCCCGCTCGAGCCGCGGGATCACCTGCCCGAGACGCTGCTTCAGTTGAACGGCGACTCCCGCGGCCGGTGGGAGGGCGACACCCTCGTCGTCGAGAGCCGCAACTACTCGGACATGCGGGCGAGCTTCGAGCCGAACGCGCTGGTGGCGCTGGGGCTCGGCTCGACCCTGCGGCTGACGGAGCGGTTCACCCGGGTGAGCGAGGACACGCTGCTCTACGAGTACACCGTCGACGACCCGGCCACGTTCACGGCGCCGTTCACGGCCGCGGTCCCGATGCGGCTCTCCGACTCGCTCATCTACGAGTACGCCTGCCACGAGGGCAACTACGGCATGATCAACGCCCTGAGCGGGGCGCGGGCGGCCGACGCGTCGGGGCTGTAGAGGCCGTAGGGTTCCGGGCGGGCGGGTGGTCTCTATCCGACCAGGCGCAGGATTGCGACGGTCAGGATGCCCGTTGAGGCCACCGTCCCGACCATCCATCGGACGAGCCTGCGCTGGATGGCCGCGATCCCGGTCCGCGGTTCCGACAGACCGGCCTTGAACTGGTTCGGCGTCACGGGCTCGTTCTCGTCGACGGCTTGGCCGATAGCGTCGGCCTGTTCCCGAGCGCGCCTCGAGCGGCCACCGCGCGCATGTTGAACATGTCTGTCCCAGCGTAACCACAGTGTCCATAACGTGCTACAGTGCGCCTGCGGTGATCCGTTCGGACGACGGGCGACTGTGAGTTGAGCAGTGAGAAGGCTTGTCATGCGAATGACCATTCTGCGGGTGTTGACGGTGCTGGGAGCGGCGGCGGTGGCGGCGGGGCTCTACCCGGACCGCGGTCCGGAGGTGGTCCTGGCCCAGGCGCCGGAGCGGGTCGAGTTCCACCGAGACGTGCGGCCGGTGCTGGCCGAGGCCTGCTTCGCGTGCCACGGCGCGTCCGAGGCGACCCGGCAGGCCGAGCTGCGGCTCGACACCGCCGACTTCATCGAGACCCACGTGCGGCCCGGCGACGCCGACGGCAGCCCGCTGTTCCAGCGGCTGACGACGGAGGAGCCCATCGCCCTCATGCCCCCGGCCTCGTCGGGGCGGTCGCTGACGGCCGGCCAGATCCAGCTCGTGCGCGCATGGATCGACCAGGGCGCGCACCTCGGCGCCGACCCCGCGGCGGCGGGCGGCGCCCCGACCGCTTTGGCCGGGCGCACCGTCGACTTTGCCCGCGAGGTGCGGCCGCTGCTCTCGCAGAACTGCTTCTCGTGCCACGGGCCCGACCAGGCGTCGCGCCAGGCCGGCCTGCGGCTCGACGTGCCCGAGGGCCCGTTCGCGGACCGCGGCCGCTACGGCGGACCCGCCGTCGTCGCGGGCGACTCGGCGGCGAGCCTCCTCGTGCACCGCGTGTCGGCCGACGACGCGCGGGTGCGGATGCCCCGCGGCGGCGAGGCCCTCGACGAGTCGGAGATCGAGACCCTCAGCCTGTGGATCGACCAGGGCGCGGAGTGGGAGTCGCACTGGGCGTTCATCCCGCCCGAGCGGCCCGCCGTTCCCCCCGTCGCCGATGCCGAGTGGCCGCGCAACGACGTCGACAACTTCGTGCTGCGGCGGCTCGAGGCCGAGGGCCTGGCCCCGTCGGACGAGGCGGATCGCGCGACCCTGCTGCGGCGCGTCACCCTCGACCTCACCGGCGTTCCCCCGACCCCGGTCGAGCTCGCCGACTTCCTGAACGACGATTCCGCCGACGCCTACGAGGAGGCCGTCGACCGGCTGCTCGCGTCGCCGCGCTACGGCGAGCGCATGGCCGTCGAGTGGCTCGACGCCGCCCGCTACGCCGACACCAACGGCTACCAGACCGACGGCGAGCGGTCGATGTGGCGCTGGCGCGACTGGGTCATCGACGCCTACAACGCCAACATGCCGTTCGACCGGTTCACGATCGAGCAGCTCGCGGGCGACATGCTGCCCGGCGCGACCGTGGAGCAGCGCGTCGCCACCGCGTTCAACCGCAACCACAGCCTGAACAGCGAGGGCGGCATCGTCGTCGACGAGTTCCTCGCCGAGTACGGCGTCGACCGCGTGTCGACCACCGGCACCGTGTGGATGGGCCTGACCCTGGGCTGCGCGCGCTGCCACGACCACAAGTTCGACCCGATCTCGCAGAAGGAGTTCTACGAGGTCATGGCGAACTTCAACAACATCCCCGAGCGGGGCAAGGGCTTCAAGTACGTGAACAGCCCGCCCCTGGTCACCGCCCCCACCGGCGAGCAGCAGGCCGAGCTGGACGAGCTGGACGCCGAGCTCGCCGAGGCGCGGACGGCGCTGGCCGCCCTCGACGCCGAGGCCGCGGCGGCCCGGGCCGAGTGGGAGGCGTCGCTCGAGCGGGCGGGGCCGGTCGACTGGAACCTCCGCGACGGCCTGCTCGCCTACCACGCCTTCGAGGGCACCATCGACGGCATCCAGACGTCCACCGACGTGCCGGCGGTGCTCGAGGACGGGCTGCCGCAGTTCTATCCGGGCGTCCTCGGCTACGCCGCGAGCTTCGACGGGCGGCGCTTCGTCAACGCCGGCAACGCGCCGGACGTCGGCTACGACGACTCGTTCAGCCTCGCCGCGTGGATGTATCCCACGGCGGAGAACGGCGTGGTCGTCTCGCGCGCGGGCGGCGGCGACCAGGGCGAGGTCGGCTGGGGCCTCTACCTCGAGGACGGCCGCATCCGCCTGAACCTGTCGACCCGCGTCCTCGACGACGGGGTGGCGGCGCAGACCGAGGGGGATATCGCCCTCGGCCGGTGGCAGCACGTCGTCGCCACCTACGACGGCTCGAAGACCCCCGAGGGCATCCGCATCTACGTCGACGGCCGCCTGCAGGCCACGGAGCCGCTGCTCGACCTCGTCGGTAACCGGCTGCCGGCCACCCGCTATCCCCTCCGCATCGGGGCCAGCGGGTCGGAGAAGCCGCGGTTCCGGGGCAACCTCGACGAGGTCCGCGTCTACGAGGGGGTGCTGACCCCGGCCGAGGCCGCGGTGGTGGCGACGTCCGAGACGCTGGGCCAGATTGCCGCCCTCGAGCCCGGCCAGCGGACCGCGGCCCAGGCCGACAAGCTGCGGCTCGCGTTCCTCGACCAGTACGCGCCGCCCGCGATCCAGGAGGCGGTGCGCGAGGTGGCCCGGCTCGAGCGGCAGCGCGACGAGCTGTGGGCGAGCTTCCCGACCGTCATGGTCATGGAGGAGCGGACCGTCCGCAAGCCCACCTACCGTCTGAACCGCGGTTCCTACGACGCCCCCGCCGAGGAGGTGTTCCCCGGCGTGCCCGCGGTCCTGCCGCCGCTGCCCGAGGGCGTCGAGGCCAACCGCCTGTCGTTCGCGCGCTGGCTCGTCGACCCCGGGCACCCGCTGACCGCCCGGGTCACCGTGAACCGGTTCTGGCAGATGTACTTCGGGACGGGCTTGGTAAAGACGGCCGAGAACTTCGGCACCCAGGGCGAGTTCCCGAGCCACCCCGAGCTGCTCGACTGGCTCGCCACCGAGTTCGTCGACTCGGGCTGGGACGTCAAGGCCCTGCAGCGGGCCATCGTGACGAGCGCCGCCTACCGCCAGGCTTCGCACGTCTCGGCCGAGGAGTTCGAGAGCGACCCCGAGAACCGCATGCTCGCGCGCGGCCCCCGGCTGCGCCTGCCCGCGCCGATGATCCGCGACCAGGCCCTGGCCGTCTCCGGCCTCCTCGTCGAGAAGGTCGGCGGGCCGTCGGTCAAGCCGTACCAGCCGGAGGGCCTGTGGGCCGACATGGTCGAGGGCGGCTACGGCGACTACGTGCAGGAGACCGGCGAGGACCTGTACCGCCGCAGCCTCTACACGTTCTGGAAGCGCACCCTCGGGCCGCCCACGATGATGACGTTCGACGCCTCGACCCGCGAGACGTGCATCGTGCGGACCGGCCGCACCAACACGCCGCTCCAGGCCCTGAACCTGATGAACGACGTGACCTACGTCGAGGCGGCCCGCCGCCTCGCCGAGCGCATGATGACCGAGGGCGGCGAGACCCCGGAGGACCGCATCGGCTACGCGTACCTCCTGTCCACCGCCCACCGGCCCCCGGCGGCCGCGCGAGAGATTCTCGTCGACGGCTACCGGCGGCACCTCGACCGCTACGAGGCCGACCGTGGGGCCGCCCTCGATCTCGTCAGCCAGGGCGAGTCGGGGCGCGACGAGACATTGGACGTGGCCGAGCTGGCGTCGTACACGATGGTCGCCAACCTGATCCTGAACTTCGACGGCACGATCACGAAGGAATAGCGCGAGCCGGGGCGCGACGAGACCCTCGGCGCGGCCGAGCCGGCATTGCTCCGACGGTCGCCACGCGAACCTGAACTTCGACGGCACGATCACAAAGGAATGACGATGGACGCGCACCTCGAACGGCTCATGACCCGGCGGCGCTTCTTCGAGCTCACGAGCACCGGCATCGGGACCGCGGCCCTGGCCACCCTCTTCGGGCAGGACCTCGCGGCCCAGGCCCCCGGCGGCGGCGTCCCCGGCGCGGCGGCCGGCTTCGGCGCCCTCCCGGGCCTGCCGCACCATGCCCCGAAGGCGAAGCGCATCATCTACCTGTTCCAGTCCGGCGCCCCGTCGCAGCACGAGCTGTGGGACTACAAGCCGGCGCTGGCGCAAATGGTCGGCGAGGACCTGCCGCCGTCGGTGCGCGGCGACCAGCGCGTCACCACCATGACGGCGGGGCAGGAGCGCTTCCCCCTCGTGCCGTCGATGTTCCAGTTCCAGCAGCACGGCGCCACGGGCACCTGGGTCAGCGACCTCATGCCCCACACCGCGAAGATCGTCGACGAGCTGACGTTCATCAAGTCGATGCACACCGAGGCGATCAACCACGACCCCGGCATCACGTTCTTCCAGACCGGGGCCCAGCTCGCGGGCCGGCCGAGCATGGGGGCGTGGCTCTCGTACGGCCTCGGCAGCATGAACGCCGACCTGCCGACGTTCGTCGCCATGATCTCGAAGGGCTCGGCCCAGACCGGGCAGCCCCTCTACGACCGGTTGTGGGGCAGCGGCTTCCTGCCGACCCGCTACCAGGGCGTGAAGTTCCTCTCGACCGGCGACCCCGTGCTGTACCTGTCGAACCCGCCGGGGGTCGACCAGGGCACGCGCCGCCGCTACCTCGACGACCTCGGCGCCCTGAACCGCCTGAAGGAGGCCGAGTACGGCGACCCCGAGACGAGCACCCGCATCGCCCAGTACGAGATGGCCTACCGCATGCAGAGCTCGGTGCCCGAGCTGACCGACCTGTCGGACGAGCCCGACAGCACGTTCGAGCTCTACGGCCCCGACTCGCGCAACCCCGGTACCTTCGCCCGCAACTGCCTGCTCGCCCGCCGGCTCGCCGAGCGCGATGTCCGCTTCATCCAGTGCTTCCACCGCGGCTGGGACCAGCACACCCGCCTGCCCCGCGGCATCCAGCGCCAGGCGAAGGACGTCGACCAGGCCCAGGCCGCCCTCGTCACCGACCTGAAGCAACGCGGCCTCCTCGACGAGACCCTCGTCGTCTGGGGCGGCGAGTTCGGCCGCAGCGCCTACTGCCAGGGCGTCTTCAACGAGGACACCTACGGGCGCGACCACCACCCCCGCTGCTTCACCATCTGGATGGCCGGCGGCGGCGTCAAGCCCGGCGTCACCCACGGCGCGAGCGACGACTTCTCGTACAACATC
Organism: Vicinamibacterales bacterium; assembly: GCA_965207615.1. Classification (GTDB taxonomy): domain Bacteria; phylum Acidobacteriota; class Vicinamibacteria; order Vicinamibacterales; family UBA8438; genus JAJEEA01. The sequence goes on along the minus strand of CBDBMZ010000003.1, from coordinate 1,298,422 downwards.
GCCCGCGACCCGGTGCACATCCACGACCTGCACGCCACGATGCTCCACCTGCTGGGCATCGACCACACCCGGCTGACCTACGCCTACCAGGGGCGGAACTTCCGCCTGACGGACGTGGCCGGAAGGGTGGTGAACCCGATTCTGGCGTGAGGGTGTCGTGGCGGCGTCGTGAAGCGTCTCCGGTTCGTGTGCGCCGCTCCGGGGGGCCGTCCGCATCCCCATCGATGCGCGCAATGACCAGAACCGAAGTCCTGGGCCTGCTTCGGCGCCACAAGGCAACGCTCGCCCGACGCTTCGGGGTCCGCGCGTTGGCGCTCTACGGCTCTTTCGCCCGCGACCAGGGCGTCGATGCCAGCGACGTGGACATTCTGGTGCGGTTCGACGCGCCACCCGACTGGAGCCGCTACTTCGGGGCGCAAGCGTATCTGGAGGACCTGCTGGGGCGGTCGGTGGACATGGCGACCCACCAGGAGCTGCGCCCGGAGATACGTCCCTACGTGGAGCGGGACGCGATCGATGTCTGACCCGGACCGCACGCCTCGCGAATGGCGCTTCTACGTCCAGGACATGATCGAGTTCGCGGAAAAGGTGATGAGCTATACGGAGGGCCTGGACCAGAAGACGCTCGTTGCCGATGCTCTTCGATATGACGCGGTACTGCGCAACCTCGAGTTGATTGGGGAAGCGGCGACCCATGTCCCCGATGACGTGCGGGCTGCGCATCCGGAGGTTCCCTGGCGAGCGATCGTGGGTCTCCGCAATCGCCTGGCTCATGGTTACCTGCGTATCAGCGACCGGGTGGTCTGGACGACGATCCGCGAAGCTGTACCGCCACTCGCGTCGTCGCTGCGAAGTCTGCTGGATGCCACGGACGGGGAGCGCACGTAGATGGAGGGGCGTGGTCCTTCCAGCCCGTCGCAAAGCGACACACGCGATTCATCCGAATCGGTTGCAGCCAAGGCCGGTTCTCGCCGTCGCGGCGCAGCGGCCTGACGCGCCATGGACAGGCGTTTCTTCGAGCGACCCATCCTGAACTCGCCCTACGAGTACCCCTCCCGCCACTGGGAACTCGACGCGAGCGGCCAGCCCACGAACCGGGTCGTCGACACGCGGCGGCAGGTGGCGTTCATCACGCCCATCCCGAGGCCGCGGAAGCAGAAGGAGCAGCAGCGCCAGATCGTCTTCGACAAGGCGGCGGAGGCCCTCGAGGCCGGTGAACAGCAGTACGACCTGACGGGGTTCATCAGCAGCGTCCGCCACCGGATCGATCGCTGGCGCGAGCTTCCCGACCCGGCCTCGTGGCGGGTGACGCCCGAGACGGCGCGGCTCCTGCGGCACTGGCGCAGCCACCACTTCGGCGACAGCCGACCGTTCTTCTGCCAAGTCGAGGCGGTGGAGACCCTCATCTGGCTGACCGAGGTCGCCCCGCAGCTCGGGCGGGAGGAGCGGAAGATCCTCGACGACCTCACAGCGGCGAGCGAGGAAGCGAACCCCGGGCTCGCCCGGCTGGCCCTGAAGCTCGCCACCGGGGCCGGGAAGACGACGGTCATGGCGATGATCGTCGCCTGGCAGACTGTCAACGCCGTCCGCCGGCCCGGCAGCACGCGGTTCACGCGCGGGTTCCTCGTGGTCACCCCCGGCGTGACCATCCGCGACCGGCTGCGGGTGCTGCAGCCGAACGACCCCGACGCCTACTACGCGAGCCGCGAGCTCGTGCCCGGCGACATGCTGCGCGATCTGGAGCGCGCGAAGATCGTCATCACCAACTACCACGCGTTCATGCCGCGCGAGCGGCTGGAGCTGTCGAAGGGCGGCCGCGCCCTGCTGCAGGGCTCGGGGCCGGAGCTGGCACCAAGGAAACCGAGGGGCAGATGCTCCAGCGGGTCATCCCGAGCCTGATGGGCCTCAAGCGCATCCTCGCCCTGAACGACGAGGCCCACCACTGCTACCGGGAGAAGCCGCCCGGCGAGGACGAAGAGGGAAAGCTCAAGGGTGACGATCGGAAGGAGGCCGAGAGGAACCGGGAGGCGGCGCGGGTGTGGATCTCCGGCCTCGAAGCGGTGCAGCGCAAGCTCGGCCTCCAGCGCGTGATCGACCTGTCGGCGACGCCGTTCTTCCTGCGAGGGTCGGGCTACGCCGAGGGGACGCTCTTCCCCTGGACGGCGAGCGACTTCTCGCTGATGGACGCCATCGAGTCGGGCATCGTCAAGCTGCCGCGGGTGCCGGTGGCCGACAACATCCCCGGCGGCGACACGCCGAAGTTCCGCAACCTGTGGGAGCACATCCGGCCCAAGATGCCGAGGAAGGGGCGCGGCAAGGCGGGCGGGCTCGACCCGCTCAGCCTGCCGGTCGAGCTGCAGACCGCGCTCGAGGCGCTCTACGGGCACTACGAGAAGACGTTCGCGCTGTGGGAGCAGGCGGGCATCGAGGCGCCGCCGTGCTTCATCGTCGTGTGCAACAACACGTCGACGTCGAAGCTGGTCCACGACTACATCTCCGGCTACCACCGCGAGAGCGAGGACGGCTCGACCTCGCTGGTGGACGGCCGCCTCGCCCTCTTCCGCAACTTCGACGAGCACGGCAACCCCCTCGCCCGGCCCCGCACGCTGCTCATCGACAGCGAGCAGCTCGACTCGGGCGAGGCCCTCGACCGGAGCTTCCGCGAGGCCGCCGACGACGAGATCGAGCGCTTCCGGCGCGAGATCGTCGCGCGCACCGGCGACCGGCGGCAGGCCGAGCACCTGTCCGACCAGGACCTGCTGCGCGAGGTCATGAACACCGTGGGCAAGCCCGGCACGCTGGGCGGGTCGATTCGCTGCGTCGTCTCCGTCTCGATGCTCACCGAGGGCTGGGACGCGCGCACCGTCACCCACGTCCTCGGCGTCCGCGCCTTCGGCACGCAGCTCCTCTGCGAGCAGGTCATCGGCCGCGCGTTGCGCCGCCAGTCGTACGATCCCAACGAGGCCGGCCTCTTCGACGTCGAGTACGCCGATGTCCTCGGCATCCCCTTCGACTTCACGGCCAAGCCGGTGCCGGTCAAGCCGACGCCCCCGCGCGAGACGGTGCTCGTCAGGGCGGTCACGCCCGAGCGCGACGCCTGCGAGATCCGCTTCCCGCGGGTCGCCGGCTACCGCGTCGAGCTGCCGGAAGAGCGCCTGACCGCCCGCTTCGACGACGACGCGACGCTCGAGCTGACGCCCGGCCTCGTCGGCCCGTCCATCACCCGCAACGAGGGAATCATCGGCGAAGGGGTCGACCTGAACCTGGTCCACACCGGCGACCTGCGGCGGTCGACGCTGCTCTTCCACCTGACGAAGCGGCTGCTCGAGACCAAGTGGCGCGACCCCGGCGAGGAGCCCAAGCTGCACCTCTTCGGCCAGCTCAAGCGGATTGCCCGGCAATGGCTCGACGCCCACCTCGTGTGCAAGGGCGGCACCTATCCCGCCCAGCTCATGTACCAGGAGCTGGGCGACATGGCGTGCGAGCGGATCACGGCGGGCATCACCACGACCCTGCTCGGCGAGCGCCCCGTCAAGGCCGTGCTCGACCCCTACAACCCCGTCGGCTCGACCGCCCACGTGCACTTCACCACGTCGAGGAAGACTCGGTGGCAGACCGAGGTGAAACGCTGCCACGTCAACTGGGTCGTCTGCGACAGCGACTGGGAGGCGGAGCTCTGCCGCGTCGTCGAGTCGCACCGGCGCGTGCGCGCCTACGTCAAGAACCACAACCTCGGCCTGGAGGTGCCGTACCGCTACGGCTCCGAGACGCGCCGCTACCTGCCCGACTTCGTCGTGCTCGTCGACGACGGCCGCGGCGACGACGATCTGCTGCGCCTCGTCGTCGAGGTCAAGGGCTACCGCCGCGAGGACGCCAAGGACAAGAAGACGACCATGGACACCTACTGGGTGCCCGGCGTCAACAACCTCGGCGCCTACGGCCGCTGGGCCTTCGCCGAGCTGACCGACGTGTACCAGATGGAGGAGGACTTCGAGGGCGCGCTGGAGAACCGGTTCAAGGCCGTCGTCGCCGGGGTGACGGCCTGACCGCGGTGCCGTGCCGGCCGATGGAGCGACTTCGGGATCTCGATGAAGACAACGCGCTACTTCAGCGAGCAGGTGCTGCGCAGGCGCCCGTACATCGACCCCGTATGGTGCGTCGAAGTGATCGCGGCACCGTCGCGGCGCGAGACCCAACCGGACGGCCGTGTCCGCTTCTGGGGCGAGATCGACACCGGCCGCGCAACCGGCCCGCGCGTTCTCCGCGTGGTGACGCTGGCCGACGGTGAGACAATCCACAATGCGTTCTTCGACCGCGGCTTTCGAAGGGACTCGTCATGAAGCTGCACTACTACCCGGAGACCGACAGCCTGTACGTCGAGCTGAAGGCCGGTCCGGGCGTGGAGACACGCGAAGTCTCCGCCGGGATCAACGTCGACCTCGACGCAGACGGCAACGCCGTCGGCTTCGATATCGACCACGCTTCCGCGAAGCTCGACCTGGCTACGCTCGAGACCGAGGCCCTGCCGGTCCGGTCGTACAAGGCCGGGTGAGCTCATCTTGAGGAGGCGGGTTGTTGGAAGAACATGGTCGCGTCGTGCTCACGGACGATGCCGCCCACCCGGGACTGAAGGCCGGGGATGTGGGGACGATTGTCCACGTCCATCGGAACGGTGAGGCTTTCGAGGTGGAGTTTCCGACCCTGGACGGGCAGACGGCGGCGTTGGCCACCGTGCCGTCGTCGCAGGTGCGTCTGGCGACCGGCGCCGACATCACACACGCGCGGGAGCCTCGGGCGGGCGCGGCGGCTCGACCGCGGTAGGGGGCGTCATGGCCGAGGAGGACAGCTCGGCGGACCTGGTCGCGGAGCGAAACATGAAGCTGAAGGTCGTGATCCACGAGGCCGAGGAGGGCGGATTCTGGGCCGAGGTGCCCTCCATCCCGGGATGCGCCACGCAGGGAGACTCGTTCGAAGAGCTGTTGAGCAATCTCTGCGAAGCGATCGAAGGATGCCTCTCCGTCGGGGCTCGCGTGTAGGACGAACATGGCCAAGCGGCAGCGCAAGACTCCCCGGAGGGTCGAGACCCTCACCCACGGCGAGGCGTCGCGGAAGAACATCCCGACCGCCGAGTTCCGGTCGGTGATGGACCGCTCCGAGCAGAGCCCCGTGCGGGTCGCCTACGAGCGCCGCAACCGCGACCTCGACCCCCAGCTCGTCTGGCGCGGCAAGGACGAGCAGGACTGGTCGGACCTCGTCGTGCAGGCGCCGCCCCTCTACATCCAGGAGAAGGTGCACCCGAAGGTGCTCGTCGACGACCTGCGGCGCCGGACCCAGGACAGGCGCCGGGACCGCGAGGACGCCGCGGGGGAGACCCAGCCCGACCTCTTCGCCGACTTCAACGGCCTGCCCGACGAGGGCGCGAAGACCGAGTTCTACCAGCACGACGCCAACTGGTCGAACCGGATGATCCTCGGAGACAGCCTCCAGGTGATGGCGTCGCTGGCCGAACGCGAGGGCCTGCGCGGCAAGGTGCAGTGCATCTACCTCGACCCGCCCTACGGCATCAAGTTCAACTCGAACTTCCAGTGGTCGACGACGAGCCGAGACGTGAAGGACGGCAAGGCGGAGCACATCAGCCGCGAGCCGGAGCAGGTGAAGGCGTTCCGGGATACGTGGCGGGATGGGGTTCACTCGTATCTGACGTATCTGCGGGATCGGTTGATGGTGGCGCGGGACCTGCTCTCGGATAGCGGCAGTATCTTCGTTCAGATCGGAGACGAGAATGTCCACCGCGTACGGGCCTTGTTGGACGAGACGTTTGGTGACCACAATCACGTCAACACCATCGCATTCAAGAAGAAGAGTGCAACTTATATCACCGAATCGGTATTTGATTACGTATTGTGGTATTGTAGATCTCGCGACAAGGTCAAGGTTAGGAACATTTTTGAAGAGAGAGTACAACCTGACGATTCCATAAAGTTCAATACGCTTATCGTGGACCCAATGGTTCTCCACAATGTGAGCAAGATCTCGCAAGATGAGACTGATCAACTACTGAGTCTGGGTGCGCGATGGGCACGAGTTAACTATCCGATCGTAAGTCAGCATCCGAGTGAACACCGCAGCAGGGACTACATCTACAGAGGTAGAGCCAAGCGGTGTGGTTCGAATAAGCAATGGAGATTTGATCCGAACGTCGGCCTCCCACGACTTGAGAAGGCAGGGCGTATTTTTGACGGCGGTGGGGAATCGCTCGGCGGTATCGTTTTTTGGGACGATTGGAATCAAGTTGCGATTTCCAATATCTGGTCGGACATGCACGGAGAGAAGTTTCCGATCTACGTTGTCCAAACTGCGACGGAAGCCGCCAAACGCTGTGTCCTTCTGTCCACCGATCCGGGCGACCTGGTGTTGGATCCGACATGTGGTGCCGGCACAATTTCGTACGCGGCGGAGCAGTGGGCACGACGCTGGATCACGATCGATACGTCGCGGGTCGCGCTGGCGCTGGCGCGTGCCCGCATCATGGGGGCGCGTTACCCGTACTACTTCCTCGGCGACAGTTCCGACGGCCAGCTCAAGGAGGCGGAGATTGCGCGCACGGTTCCGTCGCAGGAGTCCACGCGCGGAGATGTGCGGCAAGGGTTCGTCTACGAACGGGTCGCGCACATCGCGCTGAAGTCCATCGCGGACAACGCCGAAATCGATGTCATCTGGGAGCGATGGCGGGAGACACTCGAGCCGCTGCGTGAGGACCTGAACGCGAGGCTCGATCGCGACTGGGAGGAGTGGCAGATCCCGCGCGAGGCGTCGGAGGACTGGCCGCGGGAAGCGGTCGAGACGCATCGGCTGTGGTGGGAGGCCCGCGCGGCGCGCCAACAGGAGATCGACGAGTCCATCGCCGCGAAGGCGGACTACGAGTACCTCTACGATAGACCTTATGAGGATAAGCGGAAGGTGCGTGTGGCCGGGCCTTTCACGGTCGAGAGCCTGTCGCCGCATCGTGTGGTGGCCGTCGACGAGAACGACGAGCTCCTGGACCGCGTGGCGGAGGCGAAGGCCGACTACGGACCGGAGCAGGATTTCGCGGGCATGATCCTGCAGCAGCTCGAGACGGCGGGCGTGCAGCAGGCGCACAAGGAGGACCGCATCGCCTTCACGTCGGTCACGCCGTGGCCGGGCTCGTACATCTGCGCGGAGGGGCGCTACGCGGAGGGCCGTGGAGCAACGGAGCGGGAGAAGCGGGCGGGCATCTTCGTCGGCCCCGAGTTCGGCACGGTCTCGCGCCCCGATCTCGTGGCCGCGGCGCGGGAGGCGGGTGACGCCGGTTTCGACGTGCTGATCGCCTGCGCGTTCAACTACGAGGCCCACGCCTCCGAGTTCGACCGCCTCGGCCGCATCCCCGTCCTCAAGGCCCGCATGAACGCCGACCTCCACATGGCCGGCGAGCTGAAGAACACCGGCAAGGGCAACCTCTTCGTCGTCTTCGGGGAGCCCGACATCGACATCCTGCCAGCGACGAAGGACGGCGCCGAGGACGGGCAGCTACAGGTGAAGATCAACGGCGTCGACGTCTTCCACCCCAACACCGGCGAGGTCCGCAGCGACGGCGCCGAGGGCATCGCCTGCTGGTTCATCGACACCGACTACAACGAGGAGAGCTTCTTCGTCCGCCACGCCTACTTCCTCGGCGCCAACGACCCCTACAAGGCCCTCAAGACCACCCTGAAGGCCGAGATCGACCCCGACGCCTGGGCGACGCTCCACAGCGACGTCTCTCGCCCGTTCGACCGCCCCGAGTCGGGCCGCATCGCCGTCAAGGTCATCAACCACCTCGGCGACGAGGTGATGAAGGTGTTCCGCGTGTGAGGGGCCACGCCATGAAGCCGCGCGTGTACGTGGAGACCAGCGTCGTGAGCTACCTGACGGCACGTCCCTCACGGGACGTCGTGACCGCGGCGCGGCAAGTCACGACGCGCGAATGGTGGGAGGCCGCCCCGAGGAGATTCGAGCTGGTGATCTCGGAGCTCGTGCGGGAGGAGGCCGCGGCGGGCGATCCGGATGCCGTGCAGGCCCGGCTCGCGGCGATTGCGTCACTGCCCTTGCTCACGACGCCCGCGAGCGTGACGATGCTCGCTCAACGACTCGTCGACGCCGGGGCGTTGCCCGAGCGGGCGGCCCAGGATGCCGTGCACGTCGCTACCGCCGCCGTCCATCGCGCCCGTTTCCTCGTGACGTGGAACTTGCGGCACATCGCCAACGCGGTGCTGCGGCCGCAGATCGAAGCGGTGTGCCGACAGAGCGGCAACGAGCCGCCCACGCTGTGCACGCCGGACCAACTCTTGATGGAGGTTCGATAGCATGGACCGCGATCCCACGGAACTCGATCCAATCATGGCCGAGGTGCGCGCCGTGCGCGAGCGGCTCGCCGCGCGCTTCGACTACGACATCGAAGCCATCGTTCGGCACGCGCAGAAGCTGGAAGCGGAATCGGGCCGCACCTACATGGACCCGCCGCAGGATGCCGCCGCGACGGCCGGCGGGAGGTCGGCGGAGGCGGCGGGACCCGATGCGGAGTGAGGCCGGGCTCGGTTCCGGACTCCGCAATGAAGGGTGGCGCTCATTGAAGCCCGAACGCGTCAGGCCGCGCATGAAATCGGGTGACCATGGAGCTGTCGAGGGAATGATGGCGGCTAATTCGTTCATGCGTCTGACGGCCGGTCGGTCGATGGACAGAGCCAGCTTGAGCCCTTTCCAAGGCGCGAAGGTGTCGCGCTTCGAGGAGCACGACTTCTGCTTCGCGGTGTAAGGCATGCAGTTCCGCATCGCCGACACCTTCACCGACAGCCTCGCGAAGCTGACCGGCGACGAGCAGAAGGCCGTCAAGACCAGCGCGTTCGACCTGCAGATGGACCCGGCGCGGCCGGGGCTGAAGCTGCATCAGGTCGAGGGGGCGAAGGACAAGGGCTTCTGGTCGGCCCGGGTCAGCCGCGACATCCGGCTGATCGTCCACCGGACCGCGTCGAGCTTCCTGCTCTGCTACGTGGACCATCACGACGCCGCGTATCAGTGGGCCGAACGGCGGCGGCTGGAGCGGCATCCGACCACGCGGGCGGCGCAGCTCGTCGAGATCCGCGAGACGGTGCGCGAGATTCCGGTGCCGCGGTACGTCGAGGTGGACGTTGCGGCGGCCGCCCGACCCGTGGCCTCCGGCCGTCCCGCGGCGACGCGGGAAGCAATCTTCGGCGGCGCGTCGGACGACTACCTGCTCGGCTACGGCGTGCCCGTCGAATGGCTGGGCGACGTCCGGGCGGCCACCGAGGACACGCTGCTCGACCTGGCCGATCACCTGCCGGCCGAGGCCGCCGAGGCGTTGCTGCAGATCGCGACCGGGGGCGCTCCCGCCCTGCCGCCCGCTACCGTGGGGGTGTCGCCGTCCGCGAGCGCGGCTGCTTTCGCCCTGCCCGTCGCGGCCGCGGTTGACGCCGATGCGTTCGATCACCCCGACGCCCAGCGGCGCTTCCGGGTGATGGCCGACGTCGAGGCGCTCGAGCGGGCCCTCGACTATCCCTGGGAGAAGTGGACGGTCTTCCTGCATCCGGCCCAGCGGCGGCTCGTCGAGCGCGAGTACAACGGCCCCGCCCGCGTCTCGGGGTCGGCCGGCACCGGCAAGACCATCGTGGCCCTCCACCGGGCCGTGCATCTCGCCCGCCGGCACCCCGAGAGCCGCGTGCTGCTGGCGACGTTCTCCGACGCCCTGGCCACCGCCCTGCGGGTGCGGCTCGCGCGCCTGATCGGCAACGAGCCGAAGATCGCCGAGCGGCTCGAGGTGCACGCCATGAGCGCCATCGGCCGGCGGCTCTACGCGGCCCGCGCCGGCCGCCTCGATCTCGCCCGCGACGAGGACGTCCGGACGGTGCTCGACCGGGCCGCGGCCGGCGTCGAGGGCCACCGGTTCAGCGCCCACTTCCTCTGGACGGAATGGAGCACGGTGGTCGACGCCTGGCACCTCGAGACCTGGGAGGCGTACCGCGACGTGCCGCGCCTCGGCCGCAGGACGCGGCTGGCCGAGAGGCAGCGCGAGGTGCTCTGGTCGATCTTCTCGCGGGTCCGGTCGGCGCTCGCGGACGAGGAGCGGCTGACGGAGCCCGCCATGTTCACGCGGCTGGCCGCGCGGATTGCGCAGGCGGCGCATCCGCCGTTCGACTTCTGCGTGGTCGACGAGGCCCAGGACGTCGGCGTCGCCGAGCTGCGCCTGCTCGCCGCCCTCGGCCGGGGTCGGCCGAACGGCCTGTTCTTCGCGGGCGACCTCGGGCAGCGGATCTTCCAGACCCCGTTCTCGTGGCGCTCGCTGGGCGTCGACGTGCGGGGGCGGTCGCACACGCTGCGCATCAACTACCGCACCTCGCACCAGATCCGGCGGCAGGCCGACCGGCTCCTGCCCCGCGAGCTCGCCGACGTCGACGGCAATGCCGAGCAGCGGGGCGCCACGGTCTCGGTGTTCAATGGACCGGCGCCCGAGCTCCAGGTGTTCGACTCGCCGGAGGAAGAGACGGAGGCCATCGCGGCCTGGCTGCGCGCGCGAAAGAGCGACGGCTACGCGCCGCAGGCGATCGGCGTGTTCGTCAGGTCCGAGGGCAGGTCGAGCGGGCGCTGTCGGCGGTGCGGGCGGCGGGGATGCAGCCCGTGCAGATCGACGCCGGGTCGGGCGGCGTCTCCGGATCGGTCGCCGTCGGCGCCATGCACCTCGCGAAGGGACTCGAGTTCCGCGCCGTCGCGGTGGCCGCGTGCGACGACGAGGTCATCCCGCTCCAGGGCCGAATCGAGCACGTCGCCGACGAGGCGGACCTCGAAGAGGTGTACAGCACCGAGCGCCACCTGCTCTACGTCGCCTGCACGCGCGCCCGCGACCGCCTCCTGGTGACCGGCGTCGAGCCGGCCTCGGAGTTCCTCGACGACCTGCGTGGGTAGACCCACGGACTCGGGCGCCAGCTTTGGTTACCATGTTGCCGATGAAGATTGCCGACATCGCCGAGTTCAAGCAGCGCCTGAGCAAGTACCTCGCCGCGGTCGCGAACGGTGAGGAGGTCGAGATCCGGAAGCGGAACGTGCCGCTGGCGCGCGTTGTGCCCGTTCCTCGGCCCGCGCGCAATCGCACGGTGCTTGGGTGTGGACGCGGTTCCGTCGTGGTCCGGGCGAGCCTCGTCGAGCCGCTGATTCCGTCGGGCGATTGGGAATGCTGGCGGAGAACGTGAGGACAGTGTGGGACGCGTGACGAGGGTTCGGCACCCGCTCTGTCTGCGGGGGCTGAGCCTCGACGACTACACCCGGTGCATCGTCGAGGCGGAAGACGATACGGAGCGCAAGCGCGCGGTGATTCGCGATCTGCCCCGGAAGCTGCACGCGATGACCCGGGATGAACGGCATCGGGTGCTCCACGCACGTCCCGCTCCGAGCGGCACCCGCTGGGACGCGCTCATCGGCGGCATGGTCGAACACGTGGCGTGGCTCAACGGATGGGAGAACCCGGCATGGAACGAGGGGCCTGAGTGGTTTCTCGCCCCGACCTGGTTCGTGACCGACAGCCCCGCGATCCGCGTCGACGCCGCGATGTACAGCCCCGGCGCGTTCATCCGTCACGGTGCGATCCCCGATCCGCTCGAGCTCGACGCTCGCGGCGGGGAGCGGTTCGACTGGATGGCGCGACCATGAGCCCGACCCTCGACCGGGCGGCCATCGTCGAAGCCCTGGAAGCGCTGGACCGGGAGTTGCGCAAGCAGAGGCGGCGAACTCACATCTACGTTTACGGAGGCCCGTGCGTGAGCCTCAGCTTCGACGGGAGCCGGGTCACGGGCGACATCGACGGTCACGTCCGGGAGGAACATGGAGCCGTTCAGGAAGTGATCCTGAAGATTGCACGGGAGCGGGCGTGGCCGACGACGTGGATGAACGAGCAGGGCACGCAGAAGCTGCCGCGAACGACGGACCAGCGGGCCAGGGTGCTGTATCAGTCGCCGCACCTGGTGGTGACGGGCGCGAGCGCGGAGCACATCATCGCCATGAAGATGCGGGCGGGGAGGGACATCGACTGGGAGGACATCGAACGCGTCGCCGGTCGCTGCGGAATCGAGAGCGCAGGCGAGCTGGAACGGATCCACGATGCAGTCTTTCCGGGCGAAGCGCTGCCCGAGCGGTCGAGGATCAGGCTTCGGGAGTGGCGGTCGCGGGAAGGCCGCCAATCCACGGGATGAGGTTCGCCGCCGGCGGCGGGGGCGGCCGCTCGCGCCAGGTCGCCTCGACCTGCGGATTGGCGTTTCGTTTGAAGATTCGGATGCTGACTCCGAGTTTTCAAGATTTCTGGCGGGGCTCGCGATGATCGGATCCAGCAGGCACTGCCGAGTCGGACTACATCGTCTGCGCGGCAACGCCGACGGCGGATGGCGCTTTCGTGGAAGCGAGTTCGCCGACATCGCTGGGTTCCACCGACCAGCGGCATCACCCGATGTCGAGGAGAAAGCGCCACGCCGGGACGACGTCGATGCGGCCGGCGTCGACCGGGACCGCCTCGTCCTCGTCGCGGGTCACGATAATGCCCTCCCGCAGCTCCAGCGCGGCCATCGCCCGGTTGAGCGCCGCGACCTCCCGCTTGCGCGTCCTCGGATCCACCAGCGACTCGCAGACCTGAATCAGCGCGCGGCTCCCGTCCGGCATCCGCGCCACGAAGTCGACCTCGCGCCCGTTCCGATCTTTGAAGTAGCGGATGTCGGGGGTGCGCCGGCGCAGCGCCGTGAACACGAGGTTCTCGAGCAGGTGGCCGGCGTTGACCAGGATGCGCGAGCCGACCGACCTCACCAGCGCGTGGTCGACGCAGTAGATCTTCTTCGGGTTCACGTTGGCGCGCGACAGCGAGGCGTCGAAGATGCGCACCGTGAACAGGAAGAAGGCGTCCTCGAACCACTCCACGTAGTCGGAGACGGCCGACTTCGGCGCCCGGTGTCCGAGGGACTGAAGATACCGGGTGAGCCGATTGACGGAGTAGAGGGACGCCGTGTCGTCGACCAGCCGCTGCGCGAGGTCGGAGACGGCCCGCGGATGCGAGACGTCGTGCCGCTCGACGAGGTCGCGAAACAGCATCGCGCCCCAGTACTCCTGGTGGATCCGGATGCGCAACGCGCGGTCGATCCCCGCCACTTCCGGGAATCCGCCCCGCCACCAGTAGTCGTCGAACGCCTTGCGGATCAGGAGGCGCCGCCGCGTCGACAGGGGGCCGGCGGCATCGATGCCGTGAAAGTCGAGGAACTCCCGGAACGAGAAGGGGAAGATCTCCCACGACAACGCCCGGCCGCGCATCTGCGTCGCGATCTCTCCCGAGAGCATCCGGGCCGACGAGCCGGTGAGGTGCACCTCGCACTTCTCGGTGCGCATGATGCGGTCCACGAACGGCTCCCAGCCGGGAACGACCTGGATCTCGTCGAAGAAGCAGTGCACCGTCTCGGTGTTCTTCTTCTCGGGGTGGAGGGAGTAGTAGGCGTCGGCCACGCCGCCGAGGCCGTCGTGCTGCAGGTGGCGCAGGCGATCGTCGAAGAGGTTGAGGTAGAGGATGTTGTCGCGCGGCACGCCGCGGTCGAGCAGCTTCCGTATCTGCTGGAACAGGAACGTCGACTTGCCGGCGCGCCGCGGGCCGATGCAGACGGTGGCCTTGCCCGGCGTCGGCGTCACGTCGATGCGGCGCGGGACACCGGTCCGCAGATCGGCCTCGCGGAAGTCGAGGATGATGTCGCGCAACGAGTCGGGCATGGCTGTCTGGACAATATTGTTGCCGATAAAGTAGATATACGGAAACAAACTTTACCGATATACGGTCGTCGTGGACAGCTCCCGGTCTAGGGTGTGACCGGAGTCGCGCCCCTCGCTCGCGATGGCCGGGGGTGGCTCGGACGAGCTCATCGCGGCGAAGGCGCGCTCTTCCCGACACCGCGGCGGAATGTGATGCGGGCGCCGCGCCCGGAGGCGGCCGGGGTGCCCGGATCGCCCGGAAGACCCCGGGCGGGGATGGCTGTATCATCTTCGGCGCATGAACGCCCGGCACGCGGACGCGCCGGAGGCAGAAAGGACTGGCTCGTGATTCACTACGTCTCGGGAGACATCCTCCTCAGCCGCGCGCAGGCGCTGGCCCACGGCGTGGCCCCGAAGGACCCGATGAACCAGGGGCTGGCGCGATCGCTGCACGAGATGTACCCGGCGATGCACAAGGACTACCACCACTGGTGCAACCTGAAGCACCCGAAGCCGGGCGAGGCGTGGCTGTGGGGCGGGGCGGGAGGCGTGCGGGTCATCAATCTCATCACCCAGGAAGGCGGGTACGGCCACGGCAGCCGCCCGGGGCGCGCCACCGTCAAGCACGTCCGCGACTCGCTGCGCGCCCTTTCGCACATCGTCGAGGGCGAGGGCCTGAAGTCTCTCGCCCTGCCGAGGCTCGCCACCGGCGTGGGGGGGCTCGAGTGGGACGACGTCCGCCCCGTGCTCGAGGAGCGCCTCGGCGGCCTGAAGATTCCGGTGTACGTCTACGCCGAGTTCCACGCCGGCCGGAAGGCCGACGAGCCGGGTGCGTGAGGTCGCGACCGCCGCGGGGACGTCATGACCCGACCCTTCGGTGACCGGCGCGGTTGGTCGACGGCGGCGATGGTGCTGTCCGCCGCGGCGGGGCTGGCCGCGCAGCAGCAGCCGGAGCTGGTCGAGCGGGTCGACGTCTCGCGCGTCCTGATCGACGTGCGGGTGATCGGCGACGAGGGCGAGCCGGTGGCGGGGCTCGCGCCGGACGACTTCGAGGTCCGGATAGGCGGCGAGCCGGTCGACGTCGAGTCCGCGCTCTGGCTCGGCGCCGACGGGCTCGACGGCGCCGACGGGTCCGCCCGGGCGCCCCTGCCTTCGACAGACCTCACCGCCGTCCTCGCGCCGCGCGACCGCCGGCAGCTCGTCGTGTTCTTCGTGCAGAAGAGCCTGGAGGCGGACCGGGCGCTGGGGTTGCTGCGGCTGCTGCGGGACAGCGATCGCCTGCTGGCGGGGGTCGGGCCGGACGACCGGGTGGCGGTGGTCTCGTTCGAGCACCACTTCAAGCTCTGGCTCGATTTCACCGCCGACCTGGAGCGCGCGCGCGAGGTGCTCGCCTGGGACGTGATGCACGAGGATCCGCCGGCGCTCGAGTCGCAGGCGGGGCCCTCGATCGTGGCGGGCATCGACCAGGCCGAGGGGCGGACGATCTGGCAGGTCGAGGATGCCCTGCGGCGGCTCGGCGAGGTGCTCGAGCCCATGCCCGGGTCGAAGTCGGTGGTCCTGATCGGTTACGGCTTCGACCACGGCTTCAACCGCTACGACCGGGCCCTCGACGCCCTCGATGCGGCCCGCGCCGCCGTGTTCTCGCTCGACGTGACTCAGGCCGACTACCACACCTTCGAGCACGCCCTGCGGGACGTCTCCCATCACACCGGCGGGCTGTTCCTGACGACCTTTCACTATCCGCGGCGCGCCGTCGAGCGGTTGGCGAGCGCAGTCGGCGGGCGCTACGTGCTGTTCACCCTGGCGCCGGACCTTGAGCCGGGGTCCCATGACATCGACGTGGAGCTGCGGCGCGGCGACGGGCGCGTGCTTGCCCGCAGCACGTACATCCACTGAGGCGAGTGGGCGCTGGAGTCGGACGGTCGGGTCCCGGCCGCGGCGGGTGCGGCCGGCCGACCGGCGCATCGCGACTGGAGGAATCGTCGGGAGCTCGTATAATGAGGCGCGCCGCAGTGTGCCCGCTCGCAGGAACCTTCGAAACGACCCGGAATCGGGGATGCGGACGATGAGGAACGGACTTCGCCGCGCGGGTGTGTTCACCCTGGCGCTCGCCGGGGCGTTGGGGGTGGCCCCGGCCGCTTCCGCCCAGACCGACGCCGAGTTGCACGCCGTCGCCCCCCTCGCCGAGCAGTACTGCTTCCGTTGCCACGGGCCGCAGACCCAGACCGCCGGCATCAACCTCGCGACGCTCGTGACCGAGCGTCCCCTCGTCCGCAACCGCGAGACGTGGGAGCGCGTCATCGAGGCCCTCGACCATGGCGAGATGCCGCCGGCCGGCGCCCCGCCGCTTCCGCCCGAGGTGCGGCGGCGCATGGCCGCCCTGCTGCACCGCGACATCGAGGAGTTCGACTACTCGAGTCTCGACGACCCCGGCTTCGAGCTGATGCGTCGGCTCACCCACACCGAGTACGACAACACCATCCGCGACCTGTTCGGGGTCGCGCTGAACGTCACCGACCGGTTTCCCGACGAGCTGACGGGGTCGAGCGGGTTCGACAACTCGTCGAACACCCTGTTCCTGCAGCCGGCGCTGATGGAGCGCTACATCGCGGCGGCGGAGCGCATCGTCGAGCTCGCCCTGCCGGTGGAGCCGACCGACGTCCGTCACCTCGCGTCGCGCGAGCTGATCTTCGTGGCCGAGCCGGGCGGGGAGGTCGGCGAAGATGACGCGGCCGAGGCGGTGCTCGAGCGGTTCCTGGGCCGCGCCTACCGGCGGCCGGCCACCGCCGGGGAGGTCGATCAGGCCGTGGACCGGTACCGCATCGGCCGGGCGGCGGGGCTCGGCCACGAGGCCGCGGTCAAGCGGGTGCTGCAGTCGGTCCTGATCTCGCCGAAGTTCCTGCTGAGGGTCGAGCGGGGCCGCGAGGGCGGCGACGCCTACCGGGTCGATGACTGGGAGCTCGCCTCGCGCCTGTCGTACTTCCTGTGGGCCTCGATGCCCGACCGGGAGCTCTTCGACCTCGCGGCGGGCGGGGAGCTGAGCGACCCCGGGACGCTGCGGGCGCAGGTCGCGCGCATGCTCGCCGACCGGCGGGCCGACACCCTGGGGACGGTGTTCGCGGCGCAGTGGCTCGGTTTCCAGCACGTCGGCACCCGCATCTGGCTCGACCCCATCGACAACCCGTGGTGCACGGCGACGCTGATGACCGCGATGCGCGACGAGTCGTCGCTCTTCTTCCTGTCGCTGCTCCGCGAGGACCGGCCCATTCGGAGCCTCATCGACGCCGACTACACCTACGTCAACGCCGAGCTGGCGGGCACGCTGTACGGCATGAAGGGGGTCCGCGGCGAGCACATGCGGCGAGTGGCCCTCCACGACCCCAACCGCGGCGGGGTCCTCGGGCAGCCCAGCATCCTCGCCCTGACGTCGAACTACAAGGAGACGAGCCCCGTCAAGCGGGGCAACTACGTGCTAGACGTGCTGCTCGGCACCCCGCCCCCGCCCCCGCCGCCGAACGCCGGCGTGCTCAGCGAGGAGGTGGCCGACCTGCGGGGGCTCAGCTTCCGCGAGAAGCTCGAGATGCACTCGAGCAACGAGACCTGCGCCGCGTGTCACCGCCGCATCGACCCCATCGGCTTCAGCCTCGAGAACTTCGACTACTTCGGGCGCTGGCGCGAGACCTATCACTTCCGGCAGCGGGTGGAGGACCCGGCGGAAGCGGACGAGACGGTCGAGTTCGAGACCGAGACGAGCCCCGACCCCATCGTGCGGTACTACAAGAACACCCATCGCGCCATCGCCGCCGACGGGGCGCTGCCCGACGGGACGCCGTTCGCGGGCCCCG
Organism: Vicinamibacterales bacterium; assembly: GCA_965207615.1. Taxonomy (GTDB): domain Bacteria; phylum Acidobacteriota; class Vicinamibacteria; order Vicinamibacterales; family UBA8438; genus JAJEEA01. The sequence goes on along the minus strand of CBDBMZ010000003.1, from coordinate 1,280,798 downwards.
CGGGGCTGAAGAAGGCGCTCCTCGACAACCGGCACGACGACCTCGTGCGGCAGGTGACGTCGAAGATGCTCGCCTACGCCCTTGGCCGCCAGCTCGAGTACTACGACGAGCCGGCGGTGCGCACGATCGTCGCCGCCCTCGAGGCGGACGGCTACCGCTTCCAGACGCTGCTGCAGGAGATCGTGGCCAGCTATCCCTTCCAGTACAAGAAGAACCGCGTCGAGGAGACCGACTGATGCAGTCACGCCGCCTGTCGCGCCGCACCGTGCTGCGCGGGCTCGGGGCCACCGTGGCCCTCCCGCTGCTCGACGTCATGCCGTCCGACGCGGCGGGCCGCCGGCCGCCCCGGCGTCCGCGAACCGGATGGCCTATCTCTACTTCCCGAACGGAATCCCGCGCGGCACCTGGTATCCGGAGGAGACCGAGCCCGGGGGACGGCTCGTGAAGCTCAACGAGTGGATGCGCCCCCTCGAGCCGTTCAGGGAGCACCTCGTCATCCCCACCAACATCTGGACGCCCGAGGGCAACGGCCACGTGGGCGGGCCGCCGACGTGGCTGACCGGTGGCGACTACGACCGCCTCGCCGTCAACGCCGGCGGTGTCTCGGCCGACCAGGTGGCGGCGCGGCACCTTCGCGACGAGACGATGCTGCCGTCGCTCGAGCTGTCGGTGCAGGGCGAGGGCTTCTTCTCGAACTCGCTGCCGCGCAACGCCATCTCGTGGTCGGCGCCCGACCGCCCGATGTCCCGCGAGATCGAGCCCCGCGCCGTCTTCGACCGCATGTTCCGGCCGCCGTCGGGCGGCGCCACCGACCGCTCGGTCATGGACGCGGTGCTCGCCGACGCCCGCGCCCTCGGCAGCTACGTCAGCACCGCCGACCGCTACCGGCTCGACGAGTACTTCGAATCGATCCGGGCGCTCGAGCGCCGCATCGAGTTCGCGGAGCGCCGCTCGGCGGAGATGCGCGACGACTCGGCGCTGACCGACACCCTGACCACGCCCACCCCGGGCATCCCCGCCGACCACGAGTCTTACATGCGGCTGATGATGGACCTGATGGTGGCCGCGTTCCAGTCCGACGCCACCCGCGTCTGCACTTTCATGCTCGACCACGGGCAGTCGAACCGCTACTTCAACTTCATCGAGGGGGTGCGCGGCACGTGGCACGCGCTGTCGCACTACAAGAACGCGTCGGGCAAGACCGAGGACGACGACGGCGTCACCTCGTGGGACTCGGTGGAGCAGAAGCGGGCGATGTACGCCGAGGTCATCCGCTGGCACCACCGGCAGGTCGCGTACCTGCTCGGGCGCCTGCAGTCGGTGCGCGAGCCGAACGGCGGGACCCTGCTCGACAACAGCATGATCGTCTACGGGGCGACCCTCGGCGACGGGAACGAGCACGACGCCCAGCACCTGCCGACCCTGCTCGCGGGCGGCGGGGGCGGGACCATCGGGACCGGCCGCTTCTTGGAGTATGCCGAGCCGACCGACCTGGCGCGCATCCACGTGTCGCTGCTGCAGGGCATGGGCGTGCCGGTCGACAGCTTCGGCACCGCCGACGGTCCGCTGGAGGGGCTGGCGGGATGAGTCGGGGAGATGGAAGAGAGCCGCTTGGACAGTAGAAGAGAGCCGCTTCGATAGTAGATGCGCCCCCGTGTCGACGGTGGGAGACCTCCTGCCGGCGTTCTCGCGGGCGGGATGACGTGGAGACCAGGAAGATGACCGTCCGGAGCATGAAGATAGCCTTGGGCGTGGCGGCGGCAAGCGTCGCATCGCTGGCCGTCACCGCGCGCGCCCAGTCCGAGGCCGGCGACGGCCCGCGCTACCGCAACGGCAACGAGCTCGTCCGCCCCGACGACTACCGCGAGTGGATGTTCCTGAGCGCCGGCCTCGGGATGACCTACGAGGCCGAACGGGTCGGGGAGGCCGGCAGCGGCGCGCGCCCCATGCGGTTCCAGAACGTCTTCGTGAACCGCTCGGCCTACGCGGGGTTCGCCGAGACGGGGGAGTGGCCGGACGGCAGCATCTTCGTCCTCGAGATTCGGGAGGCGGCCTCCGAGTCGTCGATCAACGTGGCGGGGAGCTTCCAGAGCCGGCTGCTCTCGCTCGAGGCCGAGGTGAAGGACTCGCGCTTCGAGGACGGGTGGGGGTTCTACGCGTTCGGGCGCGCCGGCTCGATGCCCGACGCGGTCGCCCCTCTCGTCGGCGACGACGTGGCGCGGTGCGTCGAGTGCCACACCGAGCACACCGCGGTCGAGCGCACCTTCGTGCAGTTCTATCCGACGCTGTTGGAGATCGCGCGCGAGAAGGGGACGCTGAAGCCCGGCTTCTAGTGCGTCACGTGCTGATCTTCGGACACGGCGGTGGGTTTGCAGCGCGCAATCATCGATCAATCACAGGCTGCCGTACCCGCACGTCCGGTCATGGTGCAGCGCGAGCCGTGGCGGTCAGGCGGATCGCCCGCGCGGCCGCGAGGCGGCCATCGTCGGACGGTTCAGCCGAGTCGGGCGAGATGGTCCGTGCACTCGTCCACCCCGGCCTCGATAGATGCCACGCCGTAGAGCTCGCGCGCGCGCTGCCACAGGGTCCTGGCCTCGTCGACCCGGCCCAGCGCCTCCTTGAGGATCGCCATCGGTCGAAGGGCGTTCGCGTGGTCGAGCGGCGGCGGCTCGTCCTGCTCGCCGTAGAGGGTCAGGGCCTCCGCGTAGCAGTCTTCCGCCGCGGTCAACCGCTCCGCCTTCCGATGCAGGTCGCCGAGTTGACGCAGCGCATGGGCGAGCGGCAGTCGGTGGTCCGCGCCGCGCGCGACCGCCACTGCCTCCTCGTAGCAGGCCAGGGCGGCATCGACGCGCCCGGCATTCTCCTCGGCATGGCCCAGCTTCCCCAGCGCCCCCACCAGCTCGCGCGTCGCGCCGGCCGTGCGCAGGAGGCCCACCGCCTCGGAGAGATACCCGTGGAACCGGGCGATGGCCTGCTGCAACTCGGCCTCGGCGGCCGGCGGCGACTGCATCGTTCTCCAACGGAGGGTCCAGGCCTTTTCGATCAGTTCTCTCGCCTCGTCGACCCGGGAGCGCGTGTCGGCTCTGTCCATGGGAGGGCCCTTGGTCCTTGTCGGCCGGTGCGGGCCGGCCGGGGGTCGGCTCCGCTCGACGGCGTCGGTTCCGCCGCAACCCGTTTCCGCCGCTTCGCGCCTGGCGTACGGCAGCATGACGTCGCGCCGGCGCCTCCGCGTCCGGGGGCAACCACGGTCGGCCGGTGCGGTGCCCGGAGCGGGTTCGTTCGCGCGCTCCGCGTCGGCGCGGGGGCCCCGGCCGTGGGGTTCCGCGGCCGGGATGACCGCAGCCCCCGGTAGCATACTGTAGGGATGGTGACCGCTTCAGCGACCCCCTTCGAGTTCCAGCTTCGGACCCGTCTCGTGTTCGGATCGGGCGCCATCGACCGGCTCGGGCCCCTGGCCCGCGAGCTCGGCTGCTCGCGGCCGCTGCTCGTCACCGACCGCGGGTTGCGCGATGCCGGTCACGTCGAGCGCGCGCTCGGGCAACTGCGCGACGCCGGGGTCGAGGCCGCGGTCTTCGACGCGTGCGAGGCGAACCCCGACGGCGCGATGGTCGACCGGGGGGTCGAGTTCGCCGCCGCCCGCCGGCCCGACGGGGTCATCGGGCTGGGCGGGGGCAGCCCCCTCGACTGCGCCAAGGGCATCAACCTGCTCCTCACCAACGGGGGCGTGATCGCCGACTACAAGGGCTACGGGCTCGCCCGGAAGCCGCTGCTCCCGATGATCGCGGTGCCGACGACCGCCGGCACGGGTTCCGAGGCCCAGAGCTACGCGGTCATCGCCGATACCGCGACGCACATGAAGATGGCGTGCGGCGACCCGAAGCTGGCGTTCGCGGCCGCGATTCTCGATCCCGATCTGACCCTGTCGCAGCCGCCCGCGGTCACCGCCGCCGCCGGTTTCGACGCCCTCGCCCACGCGGTGGAGACCGCCGTCACCACCCGGCGCACCCCGGTCTCGGCGCTGTTCTCGCACGCCGCGTTCCGGCTGATCGACCCCCACTACGAGCGGGTGCTGGCCGATCCGGGCGACGTTGACGCGCGGGCAGCGATGCAGCTCGGGGCGTTCTACGCGGGGGTGGCCATCGAGCACTCGATGCTCGGGGCCGCGCACGCCTGCGCCAACCCGCTGACGGCGCGTTACGACCTGACTCACGGCATCGCGCTGGCGATCCTGCTGCCGCATGTCGTGCGGTGGAACGCGGAGGGCAAGAGCGACCTCTACGGCGGCCTCGCCGACGGGCTTCCGGCCGCATCGGATGGCGGCCCGGCCGGCAACCGACTCGCCCGCCGTCTCGCCGCCGCCGGCAGGTCGGGGGGATTCCCGCGCGATCTCCGGACCGCCGGCGTCGCGACCGACGATCTGCCGTCGCTGGCCGAGGCTGCGGCCACACAGTGGACGGGCACGTTCAATCCGCGGCCCTTCGGCGCCCGCGACGCCCTCGAGCTGTACCGGCGCGCCTGGTGAGGTTCAAATCCTCGAGTTCAATCCGCGAAGAGCCGCGAAGGGCTCGATACGCAGCAGCAGTTGTCGTGGCTCGTGTGGTCGGACGCCGCTACCAGCGGCCGCCGGTTCCCGTGAACTGCGGAAGGCCCCTATAATCGGGCTGTTCCCGGTCGCCGACCTCGCCGCGTCTCGGCGGCCCGAGCCATCCGCCGAGAGGGGCGAGACCACTTGGCTCCTCGAGCCCTACCGGGGCGGAAGCGAGGCCTGGCATGAACACCCGTCCTGCCTTCGTGCTCTCCGCGGCCCTCCTGCCCGGGCTCCTCGCCTCGTGCACGGTCGAGGATCGGGAGGCGCGTTTCGACGTGGTCGAAGCAACCATCCTCGAGATGCAACGGGCGATGGAGGAGGGGCGGACCACGTCACGGGAGCTGGTCGAGGCGCACCTGCTGCGCATCGCCCTGCACGAAGAGCGCGTGAACGCCGCGATCGCGGTCAACGCCAACGCCCTCGCGGACGCGGACCGGCTCGACGCGGAGCGCGCCGAGGGGCGGGTCCGCGGGCCGCTCCACGGCATTCCGGTCGCGCTCAAGGACAACATCCACACGACCGACCTGCCGACCACCGGGGGCGCGCTGGCCTTCGAAGGCTACGTGCCGCCGTACGAGGCGACGCTCACCACCAACCTGCGCGAGGCGGGAGCGGTCATCCTCGCCAAGACCGTCATGACCGAGCTCGCGAACTACACCGCCAGCGGCATGCCCGGCAATTACAGCGCGGTGGGGGGATTCGGCCTGAACCCGTACGACCCCCGCCGCGACCCGCGGGCGGGCACGAACGACGGCCGCCCCGTCATGGGCACCGGCGGCTCCAGCTCCGGCATCGGCACCGCGAGCAGCTTCTGGGCGGCGAACGTCGGGACCGAGACGTCGGGCTCCATCCTGTCCCCGTCGAACGCCAACATGTTGGCGGGCATCAAGCCGACGGTGGGGCGGGTGAGCCGCTGGGGCGTCATTCCGATCACGGCCGACCAGGACACGGCGGGCCCGATGGCGCGCACCGTCGCCGATGCCGCCATCCTGTTCGGGGCCCTCGAGAGCGCCGGGCCGGACCCGAACGACCCGGCGACGTCGCGTTGCGAGCCGCCGTCCGATCGGGACTACACGGTCTTCCTCCGCCGCGACGGCCTGCAGGGGGCGCGCATCGGCATTCCGCGGGCGCTCTACTACGACCCGGTCACGCCCCCCGGCGCCGACGAGCCGCAGCGCCGGCTGTCCGAGGCGGGCCGGGCCGCGATGGCCGAGGCGATTGCGGTCCTCGAGCAGGAGGGCGCCACCATCGTCGATCCGGCGGACATCCCGAGCGTCGTCGACCCCGACCCCGCCCGCAACCTGCTCGCGAACCCGGGGAGCAGCGTGCTCGCGTACGGCATGAAGCGCGATTTCAACGCCTGGCTCGCGACCCTGGGCGACACCGCCCCCGTCACCACGCTCACGGCGCTTCGCGAGTGGAACCTGGCCCACGAGCAGGCGGGCGCGCTCAAGTACGGGCAGGCACGCCTCGACGGCGCGGACGAGATGGACCTGGAGGCCGACCACGCCGAGTACGAGGCGGACCGCGCGCGGGACCTGCGCCTGAACGGCGAGCATGGCATCGACGAGGTGATGACCGGTCTCGAGCTGGACGCCCTGCTCTTTCCCGGGTCGAGCGGGGCGGGAATCTCGGCCCGGCCGGGCTACCCGACCGTGATCGTGCCGTTCGCGTTCGTGACGACCGAATCGGACCCGCCGATGCCGGAGGGCTTCGAGCCGGAGCCCCGGCCGTTCGGCGTGAGCTTCGCGGGGATGGCCTGCAGCGAGCCGCGACTGATCGAGCTGGCCTACGCCTTCGAGCAGGCGACGTTGCGCCGGGTTCCCCCGCCGGACATGAGATGACCATAGCCCACCTTCGCGTGTACACGATCAACAAGGGGCAGATGGAGAGCTGGCTCGATCTGTTCCACGGCCACATCGCGCCGCTGCTCCGCGAGCACGACATCAAGGTGGAGGGCGCCTGGGTGAACGACGCCGGAACGCAGTTCATCTGGGTGCGGAGCTACGGGGAGACCGACGCGGATCTCGAGCGGAAGGAGGCGGCGTTCTACGGCTCCGACTGGTGGCGGGCGAACGTCGACCGCGTGCGCGGTCATCTGGCGCACCGCGAGATCACGGTGATCCGGTCGGGGGAGGCCGCGGCAGGTTGAACGCCGCTCCTCGGCCTCTGCAACGGGATCGATCCGCGCCTGTCTCGCCGGCTCGACGCCGGTTCCGTGGTTGAAGAAGGAAGGGCCGGTCCGACTTGGACCTCGTCGAGCGGCAGCGGCGATGCGGATTCTCCACGTCGCGGATCGGCTGAGTGACCGCGGAGGCGCCGACCTCGCTCTGCTCGGCCTTCTCGGCGCCCTGTCGGACGGCCGTCACCGCATGCACCTCGCCGTGGGCCGCGACGACGGCGCGGTGCGCCCGCCCTGTCCGGTGACGGTCGTACCGCGGCTCGACGCCAGGATACGTGCCGACGCCGATCTCGACCCCCTGCTGGCCGGGTTCCGCCCCGACCTGGTGCACGTCCACAACGTGGTCAACCCCGAGGTGCTGGCCTGGGCGGTCGGCGTGGATGCGGTGATGACGGTCCAGGACCACCGCTTCTTCTGTCCGGGACGGGGCAAGTGGACCTCCGACGGTCGGGTGTGCGGCGACCCGATGGGACGCGAGGTGTGCGCCGGCTGCTTCGACGACCCAGCGTACTTCGAGGACACCCTCGAGCTCACCGCGCAGCGGCTGGAGTCGGTGAAACGCCTGCGGTTGACCGTGCTGTCGTCCTACATGAAGCGGGAGCTGACCCGGGTGGGGGTCCCGGCGGATCGGATCACCGTCGTTCCCCCCGTCGCCCACGGCCTCGACTTCGGCGCGCGGGCCGACGGTCCACCCTGCGTCCTCTTCGCGGGGCGGGTGGTCGAGGCCAAGGGCATTCGCGATGCGATCGAAGCCTGGCGACGCTCGGGCTCGCGCCTGCCCTTCGTCGTGGCCGGCACCGGCCCCTTGCGCCGCGAGATCGAGGCGGAGGGTGTCGAGGTGCTGGGCTGGCTCGACCGCCGGCGCCTCTCTGCCGCCTACCGCCGCGCCGCCGTCCTCGTCATGCCCTCGCGCTGGCAGGAGCCGTTCGGCATCGTGGGCCTGGAGGCCCTGACCCTCGGCACGCCGGTCGCCGCGTGGGACAGCGGCGGGGTGCGCGAGTGGCACCCCGGTGGCGACCTGCTCGCGCCCTGGGGCGACGTCGACGGGCTCGCCAGGGCCCTCCGCATTGGGCCGGGGCATCGCGTCGATGCCCCGCGCGGCTTCGAGCGTGAGGTCTTCGTTCGCAGGCTGGGGGCGGTGTACGGCCGGCCCGGCCCGGATCCGCGATGACGGGGAATCGACTCGGTCGACCGCTCTCGCATGCCATCGGCCCGATGGGTCGAGTCGGCGTTGTCGTCATATGTCATGACAGGTGACGACCGTGTCGACAGGCCCATCATCGGTCGCGCGCTGAACCTGCTCGCCCTGCTGCCCGGAAGTCCCACTTTCCGCTCGGCCCCCGGCAAACCGGCAAGACCACGCTCATTTCGCCGCGCGCTTCCGATGCGCGGGTCTACGACCTGTTGGACCTCGCCGTCTTCCTCGGTGCCGTGGGTGCTGTCGTACGCCGAGTTCGGCCAGACCGACTTCAGCAAATCTTCAGGATGCCGCCGGGCGGCAGGGGCTACGATCCGCGCAGGGCGGCGGCCTGTCCACCGCATCCGCTGGAAGCCGGTCGCGCCGGGGATGGACGCACATCCGCGAGGTGGTCATGCGACGAGAAGCGATGTTCGGCCTGGCGGCCGTGGCGCTGGCGGCGGCGACGTTCGCGGGGCAGCGCGCCCCGAGCGACTACCCGTGGGCCCTGCCGCCCGGGGTGCCGCCGCCCCGGCTTCCCGCCGGCGCGCCGATGACGGAGGCGCGCGTCGAGCTCGGCCGGCACCTCTTCTACGACACGCGGCTGTCCGGCAACGGAGAGCAGTCGTGCGCGACGTGTCACATCCAGGCCCTGGCGTTCACCGACGGCCGCCCGCGCGGGCTCGGCTCGACCGGAGAGCGCCACCCGCGCAGCGCCATGTCGCTCGTCAACGTGGCCTACCGCGACGCCCTCACGTGGGCCAACCCGACGTTGCAGTCCCTCGAGGAGCAGGTGCTGGTTCCCCTCTTCGGAACCGATCCGGTGGAGCTCGGCCTGTCGGGGCACGAGCCGCGCGTCTACGCCGCGCTCACGGCCTCGCCCGTCTACCGGCGCCTGTTCGCGGCGGCGTTTCCGCCCCCCGCGCCGGCGGACGGCGTCGAGGGCGGCGTCGAGCGGCTCGTCACCACCGACAACGTCGCGCTGGCCCTGGCCGCGTTCCAGCGGTCGATCGTCTCGTTCCGTTCGCCCTACGACCGCTACCGGTTCCACGAGGACGAGACCGCGCTGTCGCCGGCGGCCCGCCGCGGGATGAGCCTCTTCTTCTCGGGCCGGGCGCGGTGCGGAGGCTGCCACCTGGGCCACACGGTGTCCATTGACCTGGGACTCAACCTGGACGGCGGCTCGAAGGCGGCGACGAGCCCGGTCAGCGACCCGCCGGTGTTCCTGTTCCACAACACCGGGCTCTACAACCTGCCCGGCCCGGTACCGTATCCGGCCGACAACGCCGGGAAGTATCTGCACACCGGCAACCTCGAGGATGCGGGGCAGTTCCGCATACCGAGCCTGCGCAACGTCGCGGTCACCGCGCCCTACATGCACGACGGCAGCATCGCCGCCCTCGGCGAGGTGCTGGACCACTACGTGGCGGGCGGGCGCGCCCCCAATCCCCGGCAGAGCGAGTCGATCCGGCCGCTGAGCCTCCGCGACGACGAGCGGCGGGACCTGATCGCGTTCCTTCAGAGCCTGACCGACGAGGCGCTCCTCCGCGATCCGCGCTGGAGCGATCCGTGGAGCACCGGACCCCTATAGCCCGGGGAGATGCTGCCGGCCGCCTCCTCCGGATCCGCCGTCGTCGGTCCGACGACCGCGGGCGAACGCCTCCCCTTGCTCGACGCCATTCGCGGCATGGCGCTCGGCGGCATTCTGCTCGCGAATCTCACCAGCTTCTTCGGGGCCAACATGCTCGACGCGGCCGGTCGCGCGGCGCAGCCGGCCGCGGCCGTGGGGCAGGCCGTGCTCTTCGGCGTCGACTGGCTCGTCGAAGGCAAGTTCTACTCGGTCTTCTCGATTCTGTTCGGCATCGGCTTCGCGCTGCAGGCGGCGCGGGCCGGAGCGCGCGGGCACGATGTCGGGCCGTTCTTCCACCGGCGCATGGCCGTGCTGATGCTCATCGGGCTCACGCACATGTACGCGCTGTGGGCCGGAGACATCCTGCTGCTCTACGGGGTGATGGGCCTGCTGCTGCCGTCGCTGTGGCGCTGGTCCCCGCGCTGGCGTCTCGGCGCGATGGCGGTCCTCTTCGCGGTGCCGCTCGCCACCCACCTCGTGGTGTGGCTCTCGGGCGGCGCCCTCGACCCGCGCGCGCCGTTCGCCGCCCTGGGCGCGACCGTGCGGGAAGGGCTCGGCATCGCTGGCAGGACGACGCTCGATCTCTTCGCGCACGGGTCCTCCTCGGACTACTGGGCGTGGAACACGGCCTACGCCGTCGTGCGGCCGGGCACGTACATGCAAGCCGGGCGGCCGGCCAAGGTGCTCGCGCTGTTCGTGCTCGGGGCCTGGCTGGCCGCGACGGTGCTGCCGCGGCTCTCGACCTCGCGACGCGCGCTCTGGCGCACCGTGTGGATGGGCGGCGCGGTCGGGCTGCTGGCCAGCGCCGTGTACGCGGCGATCAAGACCGAGGCGCGATCGACATTCGCGCTGTCTGCCGTGGGACTCGGCCAGACGGCCGCCTACACGCTCGGAACGACACCCCTCGCGCTCGCCTACATGGCACTGGTCTCGCTCGCCTGGGAGCAGGCATGGCGGGCGCGGCTCGCATGGTTCGTGCCGCTGGGCCGGATGGCGCTGAGCGTCTACCTGTCGCAGACCGTCGTCCAGTTGCTGCTCTTCTCGTCGCACGGCGCGGGCCTGGCCGGCCGGCTGCCCATCGCGACGCTCCCCCTCGTGGCGCTCGCGATCCTCGTCGCGCAGCAGCGCGTGTGCCGCTGGTGGCTGGCACGACGCGCCCAGGGCCCCGTGGAGTGGATCTGGCGGCGAGCCACGTACGGCCCGCCGTTCCCGCGGCCTCCGACTAGGACCAGGTTGGAGCCAATGGGGTGAGGCCCCGTGCCGCACCGCGCCCGAGGCCGTCAGCGTTCCATGACGATGACCGTGCCCGGCGCGTCCGACCCGGTGACGAACATCGTCGGCCGCGGCGTCTCGGGGCTCGCCTCGACGTAGTTGAGCCGGAAGAAATCCGGCGCGGCGACGTAGATCGCCTCCCACAGAAGCCCGTCGTCGTGCACGAAGTCGAGGTGGCGGGGCGACGGCGCCGCGTCGAGCCGTATCTGCCCGGCGAGCTCGTTGCCGGTGGCGGTGACCAGCGCGAAGCGGTCGCCGGTGATGGTGAGGACGCCGCCGACGATGACGTCGAACGGCCGGCCGCCCTGCTCGGCCGCGGCCACGGTCCATTCGCCCTGTAGCGTCTGCAGGTCGTCCTGGTCGGCCTCCTGCGCCATCGGCGATGCGAGGCACAGCAGCAACGTCGCGAGGGTCAGTCCGGGAAGCGTCTTGCGCATCGGGATCTCCTGGTTCACGCGCTCACGACGGGGAACGAGCCGACCGCGGGGCCGAGGATCGCCGCCGGGTCGACGCCGAGCCACCGCTGCAGCACGTCGGCGTAGATGTCGCGGAAGTCGACGGTGGCGTCGAGGCCGCCGCGGGTGACTTTGCCGAGGTCGGCCGGCTCGCCGAGCAGACCCGCCCGCACGCCGCCGCCGGCCACGAAGAGCACCCCGGCGTCGCCGTGCTCGGTGCCGCCGGTCTGGTTCTCGGTGACGAGGCGGCCGAAGTCGGAGAACGTCAGCAGGAGCACGCGGTCGAGCTGCCCGGCCCGGCGCAGGTGGCGCGTGAAGGCGCGCAGGCCGCGCCCGAGCTCGGTGAAGAGGACCCGGTGCTTCGCGGGCTGGTCGACGTGGGTGTCGAACGAGGCCGGGTCGGGGCCGTCGAACGAGCCGAGGGACACGTAGTAGACGCGGGTCGGGCTGCCCGTCTCGATCATGTCGCCGGTCCACCGCAGCGACTGGCCGAAGGCGCTGTCGGGGTAGTCGAAGCCGCCGCCGGTGCCGGCCCGCGCGCGGTGGAGCTGACGCGCGGCCTGGGCGAGGCGGTTGTCGACCTGCCTGAGATAGTCGAGCCGGCCGGCGCGCGGGCCGCGCGCGGCGACGGCCGGCGGCGGGGCGGCGTCCATTCCGAGCAGCAGCTCGGGGTGGCCGATCGACGCGCTGCGGCCCGAGGCCGAGGCCAGGGTGCGGCCGAGCGTCTCGTCGAACTGCACGCCGGCCAGCGGCTCGTCGCCGCACTCGCAGGCGTGGTCGAGATAGCGGCCGAGCCAGCCGTGGCGCGGCGCCTCGGGGGCCACCGAGCCCGTCTCCCAGATCTCGGTCGCCCGCGCGTGCGACCGGGACGAGCGCGGGTAGCCCACGCCCTGCACGATGCCGGCGTGGCCGTCGTCCATCAGCCGGCGCACCTCGCCGAGCCACGGGTTGAGGCCGAGGTCGGTCCCGTCGAGGGGAATGGTGTCCTGCCGGGGGATGGCGATGGTCGGGCGCGCCCGGTAGTAGCGGTCGTCGCGCACCGGCACCACCGTGTTCAGTCCGTCGTTGCCGCCCCGCAGCCGCAGGACGACGACCACGCGCCCGTCGTGGCCGGCCGCCCCGCCGCCGTCGGCCGCCTGCGTCCCCGCGGCCGCCGCCCGCGCGCTCTCGCGGACGAAGAACGGAACCGTAGGCGTCAGGGCGAACCAGGTCAACAGGTCGCGTCGGCTGATGGTGTTCATCGGTCTCCTCCAGGCTGGCGCTCACGCCAGTTGATACTCGGGGGACATCATCACGCGTTGGATGAACGTGCTGCGGCCTTCCGGCGACGCGGCGCCGGACACCGCTCGCTCGATCGCCGCCGCGTCCAGCCCCGGGGCCGGGTCGAGCCGCGAGAGCAGTTCCGACGGCGACGCTTCGCGGAGCGTCGCGTCGAGCGGGACGTCGGGCGCGCCGGCCGTTTCGCGGCCGGACGGATCGGGGCGTTCGAGGCCGAGGGGCGGCAGCCGACCCCCGAGGGCGGCGGCGAGATGGTACCGGACGGTCAGGCGCGACGGGGGCGACACCCAGGCCTCCCGACCCGGCCAGCCCCCCTCGCCGTTGTTCGGGGTGTCGAACAGGGTCTGGCCGCTCGCCTCGAGCCAGCGCGCGATATCCGCCACCGGCGGCGACGCGATGCCGAGCTGGCGGCAGGCGCCCGCCGCGAGGTGGACGGGGCTCTTGATCAACGTCCAGCGCGAGGCCTCGGACCAGAACGCCTCGGAACGCACGACCTCGCGGAGCAGCGCCTCGATGGACCCGCCGGTCGCCCCGTAGACGGCGGCGAGCCGCGCCTCGAGGGCCCCGCCGCCGTCCTCGACGCCGAGGTGGGCCAGCAGCAGACGGCCGAAGCGACGGCCCGTCGCGTCCTGCGCGGCCAGCCACCGCACCGCCGAGCGCGCGTCGAACGGGCGGGTGCGGCCGAGAATGGTCTTCGGGCCGTCGTCGAAGTCCGCGGGGCGGAACGTCGGCACGAGGCCGGTGCGCTGCGCCGCCCGCGGCGCCCGGCGGGCGATCTCGCGGGCCGGCCCGCGCCCCTCGGGGGCGACGAGCCGCCAGCCCGTCAGCGCCCTCGACAGCTCCTCGAGGTCGCGCGGCCCGTAGGCCCCCTCGCCGACCGTCCAGTGGTCGAGGACGAGCTTGGCCGCGCGGTCGGACACGCGCAGCCGCCGGTGCCCGTCCATGCCGATCTGGATCATCATGGCGGGGTCGACGACGAGGGCCGCGAGGAGGTCCGGGACGGTGCCGAGGCACCGCCGGCGCAGCAGGGCGTTGCGCGCGTGGAGGGCGTGGGGGGCGTCGACCGGGCGGGTGCTGCTGCCGAAGACCCCGTGCAGGAAGAGCACCAGGTTCTCCCGCAGCGGTGCCGGGGAGGTGAGCAGCTCGGCCAGCCACCACCGGCGCACGTCGTCGACGGCGGCGCGCACGCCGGGCGCCTGTCGATCGAGCATCGCCTCGAAGTCCTCGTCGGAGACGCCGGCGAACCGCAGGCCGGGGTTGCGCCACACGCCGCGGGCCGCTTCGGGGCGCTCGGGATGGGGCGTGTCGCGGGCCGCGCGCACGAGGACCGCGACGGCGTCGTCGGCCGACCGCCCGCGCACGGCTTCCTCCAGCGCTGGCGTCGCCGCGAACGCGAGGCGCCGCAGCAGGTGCCGGCGCTCCGCGTCGGTGAGCACGCGGTCCGACTCGGGTTCCTGGGCTCGGGTCATGGGGCTCTCAGGTGCTCGTGTCAGCCGGCGCCGGCACCACTTCCTCCAGCGCCGGTGTCGCCGCGAAGGCGAGGCGCCGCAGCAGGTGCCGGCGCTCCGCGTCGGTGAGCACGCGGTCCGTCTCGGGTTCCTGCGTTCGGGCCATGGGCTTCTCAGGTGCTCATGTCATCCGGCACCGGCACGACCTGCGCCGGCGGCCGGGGCGTGGATCCGGCCTCCTTGCGCCGGCGCCACGCCGGCGCAAGGACGCGCGTCCACCACAGGAGGAGGCCCGTGACGCCCAGCACGGCGGGCGCGAGGCCGATCACGAGCCACACCAGGCGGACGCCCACGCCGCCGAAGTTGCCGAAGTGCACGGGGCCGACGAGGGCGATGACGACGTCGCCGAGGGTGCGCCGCCCCGCCGGCGGCGCGGCGAGCCGCTCGCCCGTGTACTGGTCGAGGTAGACCGTCCGCAAGTGGCGCGCGCCGAGCCGGCTCGGACGGTGGTCGGTGAACAGCACCTGGAACGGCGCCTCGTCGCCGGCCGGCACCACGACTCTTGCGACGAACGCGCCCGGCTCGGCCGGGCGGGCCCGGTCGATGAGCTCTCGCCAAGTGGGGCGCGCTTCGGACGCGGCGCCGTCGGGATTCGACTGCGGCGGGCGGACGGGGGCGGTCAGCGGGGAGATGCGGTTCACCGCGGCGCGGAACTCGTCGGGAAACACGAAGTACGCCCCGGTGACGGCCCAGCCGGCGGTGAGGACGAGCGTCCAGACGCCCACCGCGCCGTGCAGCTCCCACGTGACGCGCCGCCAGGGGCGGCGCCAGTCGACGCTCAGGGCGCGCCGCCACCCCGACCGTTCCGGCCACCAGACGAACACGCCGGTCAGGCAGAGCAGCAGCAGGCAGAGCGCGCCGATGCCGTTGACGACGCGGCCGGTGGAGCCGGCGAGGAGGTCGAAGTGCAGGTCCTGCAGGGTGCGCACCACCGAGCGCTCGGGCAGCTCGCCCAGCACCTCGGCGGTGACCGGGTCGATGAGCACGGTACGGAACCGGCCGCCCTCGGTGACGTAGGCGAGGTGGGTCGGCCGCACCGTGGTCGGCGCGTCGACCCCGGCCACGCGGCCGCCCGGGTACGCGTCGCGTACGTTCTCGAGCACCGTCGCGATGTCCGCCTGCGGACCGTCGGTGGCGGCCGTCAGCAACGCCGGGTGCGCGGCCCGCTGCAGGTGGATGCGGAAGACGAGGGCGGCGCCGGTGACCGAGACGACGACGACGTAGAGCGCGATCGCCACGCCGGTCCACAGGTGGACCTGGAACAGTGCGCGCCGCAACGGTCCCGAACGGTCCAGCAGACTCACGCCGATTCAGCTCCCTCCAGCGCGAAGCCGCGCGCGACCGGCCCCGGGGTCCGCCCGAGGCGAGCGCGTCAGCCGCCGAAGTTGAAGCGGCCCCCGGCCACGAACGCGCGGGGCAGGCCCGGGTATCCGAGCGCGCTGTCGTACACCACGTCCGTCAGGTTGTCGATGCGCAGGAACAGGGCCAGCTCGGGGCTCACCCGGAACTGACCGCCGGCGGTGACCAGCGTGTAGCCGGGGTTGACGGTGATGTCCACTCCGCGGCCGTCCGAGGCACGCTGCAGACCGAGGAACGCGCTGTCGTGACGGTCGCCGGTCACCCGCATGGACAGGTGCAGGCTGCCGCGTCCCTGCGTGTAGCCGAGGCGCAGGTTGGCCGAGTGCCGGGGCCGGCGCAGCAGCGGCTGGCCCGGCTGGAACTGCTCGCTGGTGCTCGCGTTGGTCACGACCTCGGTGTCCACCAGGGCGTAGGAGGCGCTGGCCGTCACCCCGCCGAGGGGCCGCTGCATGGCGAACTCCATCTCGACCCCGTCCGCCCGCGACCCGTCGATGTTGACGTAGTCGGGGACGCCGTCGCCCCCGAAGCCGAGCGAGGGCGAGTAGGCGATCTGGTTCTCGTAGTCGTTGCTGAACCAGGTGAAGCTCGCCAGCCAGCGCTGGTCGTCGAAGGTCAGCTCGGCTCCCGCGTCGACGGTCAGCGCCTCCTCGGGCAGCAGCAACAGGTCGCCGTCGACCCACTGCGAGCCGTAGAGCTGGGAGAAGGTCGGGTTCTTGATGCCGCGCCCCACGTTGGCCGACACCTTGACCGACGAGAGGGCGCCCGCGCGATAAGGCAGGGGGTAGCCGCCGGCGGACAGCTTGGGATTGACGGCGGCGCCGTAGAGGGAGTTGTTGTCGATGCGCGCCCCGCTGGTGACGAACCACGCGTCGGCCACGTTGAACTGCTGCTGCAGGAAGTAGGAGTGGTTCTCCACCGCCTGCTGGGTGTCGAGGGCGTTGGTCTCGCTGAAGTAGTCGTAGCCGGCGCTGAAGACCTGGTCGTCGAGCCAGGTTGCGTTGGCCTGGTAGCGGACGGCGGGCCGGCGCAACTGGCTCTCGAACTCGAAGGGATAGTCGAATCCGCTGTAGGGGCCGGTGCGGGCGAGGAACTGGCCGGCCCCAAGGCCCGACGGGTCGGCCATGAGGGCGTCGAAGGCGGGCTCGTCGAGGAGCCGCACGAGGCGCGGGCCGGCCGGGTAGAGGGCGCCGGGCTCGCCCTCGAGGAGGGCGAAGACGCGGTACTGGGGGTCGCCGACGCTGTCCATCGACAGGCGTCCGGACCGGAAGTGGCTCACCGTCGCGGAATGGTCGAAGCGCGAGGAGAGGGTCTGGTCGAAGTCGACGTGCCAGGTCAGATCGTCGGTGTCGTAGCCGCCGCCGGTGTCGCCCCGGGCGTAGGTGATGTTGCCGACGGAGCTGCCGCGGCGGTTGCTGTAGCGGAAGCCGCCGCGCAGGCGGGTGCTGTCTCCGAGGATGGCGCCGAGGTTGCCGTCGATGGACTGCTGGTCGAAGCGGTCGGGCTCGAGGAGCCGGTCCTGGAACGCGCCGTCGGTCGCGCGGTGGGCGACGCCGAGCTGGTAGTCGACGCGGCCGGCGGCGCCGCCGAGGACGCGCAGGTCGCCGCGGGTGGTGCCGAACGAGCCGCCCTCGAAATTGCCGGACAACCGTGGGCCGCTGTCGGGAGTTCCTCGCTTGGTGAATATCTGGATGACGGAGCCGATGGCGTCGGAGCCGTAGAGGGCCGACTGGGCGCCGCGCACGACCTCGACGCGGTCGATCTCGGCGGCGGAGACCTTGTCGAAGTCGAAATAGCCGCCGTTGTCGTTGACCCGCACGCCGTCGATGAGGACATGGTTGTAGTCGGACTCGCCGCCGCGGGCGAAGACGGAGGCGAGAGCGCCCTCGCGGCCCGTCGACTCGACGTTGAGGCCGGGCACGTAGCGCAGGACGTCGGCGACCGAGTGGCTGCCGAGGGTCTCGATGTCGTCGGCGGTGAAGACCGAGTGCGACTCGGTGACCGACGCGGCGCTCTCGGCGGTGCGGGAGGCGGTGACGACGACGGTGTCCCGGACGGGGGCGATGTCGAGGCGGAAGTCGGCGGTCGCCGCACCGGCGGCGGCTACGTCCGCGTCGCCGGCCGCGAAGCCGTCCAGGTGGGCCGTCACCCGGTAGCGGCCGGCCTCGGCCAGGTCCAAGCGGTACGCCCCGTCGTTCCCGGTGGCCGCGGTCGCCACCACGCGAAGCCCGCGCTGCGCCTCGACGGTCACCCCCGGGAGGACGCCGCCTGACGAGTCGGTGACGGTTCCGCTCACCGTCAGGGGTTCCTGGGCGGCGGCCGGCGCAATGGCCAGCGCGCAGAGCAAGATGCCGAGCAGGGCGCGATACCGCGTCATGATGACCTGGTCCTTCCTTGCCTGGTCGACCCCGCATGGATCGACGACACGCACACGGACTACACCGGCGACCCGCGGCCGAGCCCACGAATCCGTCTGACGACGGGACGGGCCGCGGTCCTGGGCAACGGGTGTCGTCGAGCCGTGCGCGGAGAGGTCCGACGATTGACGTGGAGTGGAGTATAGTGAGCGCGTTTTGCGTCGGGGTCTGAAGAATTTCTGAAGAGTTCCTGAAGTCAGCCCGCGGATCCGCTGTGGCCTTGAGGAATCCTTAAGAATTCCTGAAGTTCCTGTGCGGGCGCCGCCGCCGTTCCGGGCATGGTGCTCTAATGTGGTGCGGAGGCGGGCCGAGACTCGGATCGCGGGGGACATCAGATTGCTGCTGCACGCCGTCGGCCTGCTGTGCGCGCTGGCTTGCGCGACCCTCGCCACCGCGGCGAGGGAGCGTCGCGGTGTTCTCGCTCTCGCGGGCGGCTTCGCGCTCGGCGCCTTCTGGTTCCAGCCGGAGGCACGGTGGATCGGCGTGCTCGTCGCCGCCGCGGCGGGGCTGTCGCTGGCCCGTCCGCACGGCGTGACGGCGTCGTTGCCCGCGTCGCTGGTGGCGGGGCTGGCCGGCGGCCTCTGGACCCGGGTGCTGGCCGGCTACGGCCTGCCGGCGTGGGCGGCGTGGCTGGCGGTGGCCGCGGTCCTCGCCGTCGCGGCGTCGTCGTCGCGGCGCGACCCGGGGTTCGCCCCGCCGGCGCTCCGCGACGACGCGCTGGCCGCAATCGGTGCGCTCGGCCTGGCCGTCGCGGCGGCGCCGGCGGTGACCGCGGGGTGGCGCGCGGCGGCGGCGATGAATCTCGAAACGGACGGCCTCGTCCGGCCGGGCGTCCATCCCTGGGTCGTCGTGGGGGTCGCGGCGATGGTCTCGCTCGGTGGACTGCATACGCTCCGGAGGCGGCGGTGAATCTGCTCGGCACGCTCGAGAACGGCCTGTTCGCGCTGGCCCAGGTATTGCGCTTTCCCGTCATCGTGCTCCTGTGGGCGGCGGTCGGCGCCGCGGTGTTCATGGCCGGCGGGTGCTTGATGGAATGGCTCGCCCGCCGGCAGGAGCGCGGCCGCTTCGACCTCAACGGGTGGCTCGACGCCGGCCCGGTGCTCGGCTCGGACTCCGCGCGGAGGGCGGCGTTGCCGGCGGCCCTGCGGGGCCTGCTGCGGGACGTCGAGGCGGAACGCCTGAAGCCGTCGTTCGGCGACGGCGGTCTCGAGCATCTGGTCCTCGAGCGCGAGGAGCGGGTGAGGCGCACCCTGAACGGGTCGCGGCTGCTCGTCAAGGTGGGGCCGAGCCTCGGCCTGCTCGGCACCCTCATTCCGATGGGGACGGCGCTCGCCTCGCTGACCGCCGGGAACCTCGAGGCGATGGCGGGCCAGATGGTGGTGGCGTTCACCACGACCATCGTGGGCCTCTCGGCCGGGACCGTCGCCTATGTCATCCAGGTGGTCCGACACGGCTGGGTCAACGAGGCGGTGCGCGAGCAGCGGTACCTGGCGGAGCGGCTCGCGGGCGAGCTGAGGCGCGACGTGCCCGGCGGCACGGCGGCGGAGGAACTCGCGGCGGAGGAACGACACGATGGGACGCTTTCTGCATCTGCCGTCGCCGGCTGACGCCGAGGACGAGGATCCCCTCGCGGGGGTCGCGAACATCTTCGACGTATCGGTGGTGTTCATCGTCGGCTTGATGATCACGCTCTTCTCGGTCTACCGCATCGGCGACCTCGTCGATCCGGACAGCGAGGTCACGCTGGTCAAGACGAACGCCGACGGCCTGAGCGAGATCATCGTCAAGCGGGGCACCGAGATCACCGCCTACGAGCTGACCGGCGAGACGCTCGGCGGGCAGGGCGAGCGCCTCGGTACCGCCTATCGCCTCGCCGACGGGCAGGTCGTCTACGTGCCCGACTGACGTACGGACGTCCGGGCGCGGAACCGACGCACGCCGGACCAAGGACGGAGATGACGCCCATGGGTGTGACCAGCGAGCGGGTGACCGGGACGGGAAGCCGGAGGCCGAGGGCGGCGGCCGGGCGCCACGGCGTCGCCGGCCGGGCGGCGCAGGTCGGACGACGCGCGGCCCCGGGACGCGCAGCGTGGGCCCGTGCCGGCGCCGCGCTCGTCGTGTCGTTCGTGCTCGCCGCCTCTGCGGCGAGAGCCCAGGAGGCGCGCGTCACCTACCTGTTCTCCGACGGCAACCTGTCCGGCACCCTCGGCGCGTACCAGGCCCTCCTCGGCGAGCGCCCCGACCTGCGGGGCCGCGTCGCGGTCGAGTTCCTCACCGAGTCGCTCTTCGACGACGCCGACGTCGACGCCCTCCTCGAGACCGACGTGCTCGTCCTCGACGTCATGAACCAGCAGATGCTGGAGCGCTTCGAGGCCGAGCGCGGCGTCGATCTCGTGGAGCACGTCACGGGCCGGGGGCTGGTGCTCGGCGTCGGGGAAGGACTGCTGCCGCGCGAGCACTACGTCGAGCGCGGCGTGGCGTGGAACGAACGCGCGCGCGCGTTCTGGGCCCACCAGGGGTTCGAGAACCAGGTCGGCCTGCTCAAGCAGGCGCTGTCGGCGGCGGGCGTCGCCGGGCTGACGGTCCCCGATCCGCAGCCGAGCCTCGAGGCCGGCTACTACTACCCGGACGGCGGGGCGGGGCGCGCCTTCGCAACCTGGGACGCGTTCGACGCGTGGCGCCGCGCCGCCGGCAAGCTCCGGCCGGGGGCCGCGCGCGTGGCCGTCGGGTTCTACAGGTCGCAGTACTACGCGGGCGACACCGCGATCCTCGACGCCGTCATCGCCGAGATCGAGCGGCAGGGCGCCGAGGCCATCCCGGTCTTCGGCTATCCCGCCGCCATCGCCTTCGAGGCGCTGCTCCTCGACCCCGCGGGCGCGGCGCGGGCGGACGTGGCCCTCGCGTTCGTGTTCCGCTTCGCGGGCCCGGAGGCGGGCGGGCCGCTCCGCAACCTCGACATCCCGGTCATCAGCCTGATCGGCCTCTACGGCCGGAGCGAGGCCGAGTGGCGCGCCTCGCCGCGGGGCCTGTCGATGTTCGAGGGGACGTTCCAGGTCGCGGTCCCCGAGCTGGCGGGGCTGGTGGCGCCCACCGTCGTCGGCAGCAAGGAGCGCCGCACCGATGCTGACACCGGCCTCACCATCGTGGCCGGCCAGCCCATCGGCTCCCGCGTGACGACGGCGGTGCGCCGCGCGCTGCGCTACGCGGCGCTGGCCGCGACGCCCAACGCCGAGAAGCGCGTGGCCGTCCTCTACTACAACTACCCGCCGGGGAAGGCGGGCATCGGCGCCAGCTACCTGAACGTGGCCGAGTCGCTGGCCAACATCCTCCAGCGCATGCGGGCCGACGGCTACCACCTCGGATCGGACGACGCGGACCTCTCCGCCGACGCCCTCCTCGAGCGCATCACGACCCGGGCGCGCAACGTGGGCGGCTACGCCCCCGGCGAGCTCGACGAGATGCTGTCGCACGGCGGCGCGGCGCGCGCGTGGATGGGCGACTACCTGCAGTGGCTGGACGCCTACGCGCCCGAGCTGCGCGAGAAGGTCGTCGCCGACTGGGGCCGCCCCGAGGACGCGACCCTCATGGCCCGGGACGGCAGCCTGATCATTCCCGCCCTGCGGTACGGCAACGTCGTGGTGCTGCCGCAGCCGGCCCGCGGTTGGGGCGAGGACCAGGAGACGCTGTACCACGCCGACGACCTCGCGCCGCATCACCAGTACGTCGCGACCTACTCGTGGCTGCGCGCGCCGGAGCCGGTGGGGTTCGGCGCCGACGCCGTTGTCCACCTCGGCACGCACGGCACCCTGGAGTGGCTCGACGGCAAGGACACGGGGCTGTCCGAGGCCGACGCCCCGGACGCGCTCATCGGCGACCTGCCCGACCTCTACGTCTACAACGTCGACGTCGTCGGCGAGGGCCTCGTGGCGCGGCGCCGCGGCATGGCCACGCTCGTCGACCACATGGTGCCGCCGTTCGTGAAGAGCGGGCTGCTGCCCGAGCTCGCCGCGCTCGGCGAGAGCGTCGACGACTACCACGGCAGCGTCCACCAGAACGAGCTGCTCGCCGAGGCGTACGCGGACCAGATAAGGCAGCAGGCGGCCGACCTGGGGATCGTCAAGGACCTCGGGCTCGACCTCGGGACGGGGGCCGAGCTCGACCACGACGTGCTGCACGCCCTCGAGGACTACGTGATCGAGCTGCGGGACCAGCACATTCCCTACGGGTTGCACGCCTTCGGCCGCACCCCCGAGCCGGAGATGCGCGCGAGCACCGTGGAGGCCATCGTGTCGGTCGACCGCGACCTGCTGCCGGACGACGCCGGGGTGATGGCCGAGGACATGGAGCGCCGCATCGTCGAGTCGGGGCCGCGCGAGCTCGACCATCTCCTGCACGCCCTCGACGGCGGCTACGTGCCGGCGGGCGGCGGGGGCGAGCCCATCCGCAGCCCCGACGCCTATCCCACCGGCAAGAACTTCTACGGCATCGATCCCGACAAGGTGCCCAAACCGGCCGCGTGGGACCTCGGCGTCTTCCTCGCGGAGCGGATGCTGAGGGACCACGTCGCCGAGCACGGGCGCTATCCCGAGAAGGTCTCGTTCGTCATCTGGGGGGCCGAGACGCTGCGCCACGAGGGGATCCTCGAGTCGCAGATCTTCCACCTCCTCGGCACGCGCCCGGTGTGGGACGCGCGCGGCAACGTCGTCGACGTCGAGGTCGTCCCCGCGCGCGAGCTCGGGCGCCCGCGCGTCGACATCGTCATCGCGTCGGCCGCCGAGGGGATGTTCAACAACGTCACCCGGCTGATGGACGAGGCGGTGCAGCGGGTGAAGGTGCTCGAGGAGGCCGAGAACTACGTCCGCCGCCACTACCTCGCGACGCGGACCGCGCTCGTCGACCGGGGCTACTCCGAGGAGGAAGCGGAGCGCCGCGCGGGGGTGCGCATCTTCGACGAGCCGCCGGGGACGTTCAACCTGAACACGTCGCGCATCGCCGCCGCGAGCGGCACCTGGGACAGCGACGAGCCGATGGCCGACGAGTACCTGTCGAAGATGGGGCACGGCTACGGCAACGGCTTCTGGGGCGAGCCGATGGAGGACGTGTTCCGCCTCGCCCTCTCCGGCACCGAGAAGGTCGTGCACAGCAGCTCGACGATGCTCTACGGCGCCCTCGACAACGACGACTTCTTCATGTACATGGGCGGGCTCGCGGCGGCGGTCCGGAGCATCGACGGCGAGACCCCGGAGATGGTCGTCACCAACACCCGCGACCCCGGCCAGCCCCAGATGACCGGCATCGACAAGTTCATCGGGGCGGAGTTCCGGACGCGCTACGTCAACCCGACGTGGATCGAGGGGATGCAGCGCGAGGGCTACGCCGGGGCGGGCGAGATGCGCGCGTTCGTCGAGTACCTCTGGGGCTGGGACGCGGTGGCGCCCGAGACGGTCGACGATGCGATGTGGCAGGAGTCGTTCGCGGTGTACGTCGAGGACCGCCACGACCTCGACCTCGAGGCGTTCTTCGACGAGCACTCGCCCCACGCCTACCAGGACATCACCGGCCGCATGGTCGAGACCATCCGCAAGGGCTACTGGGAGACCGACGCCGCGACCCTCGAGCGCCTGCTGCGCGAGCACGTCGAGAGCGTCGCCGAGCACGGCGTCGGCTGCTCGGTGCAGACCTGCGCCAACCCGCGGCTGCTGCGCTACGTGCTGGAGCAGGGCGCGGCGATGAACATCCCCGGCCCCGCCCTCGACGCCTACCGGGCCGCGTTGGAGGCGGCCCTCGGCACCGACATCGAGTCGGCCGCGGCCGCGGCCGAGGAGTTCGTCCGCTGGAACGAGTCGCGGCCGGCCCTGACGACGATGAACATCGAAGGGTTGCGGATGGAGGAGTCGGCGGACGACGCCGAGCCCCTGCCCGCGCCGCCCGCCTCGGACGGCGGCGAGGGCACCTGGACCCCCCTCTGGGTCGGCGCCCCGCTCGTGGGTCTGCTCGCGGTGTGGCGGTGGCGCCGCCGCCGCGGGCAGGGGAACCCGTGACGAGGATCACGCCGATTGCCGCCTTGCTGTGCGTCGCCGCCGCGGCTGGTGCGCAACCGGCGGCGGTGCGGGTCAGCCGGAGCGGGCAGGGCGCCTACGAAGCGAGCATCGCGCCGCACGGCGGCGGGTTCGCGGTCGCCTGGCACGACAGTCGCCATGGGTTTCCGGAGATATATGCGCGGCTCGTCGACGCGAACGGCCGGCCGGTCGGCGGCGAGCACCGCCTGACGACGAACGCGGACCGTTCGTACGAGCCGAGCATCGCGGCGGCGGGTGCCCGCGACCTCTTCGTCGCCTGGTACGACGTCGCCGCCGACGGCTCGTGGTCACGGGCCCGGGTCGGGGCGTGGACGACGACCGGCGGATGGCGCTGGACGAGGACGCTCTCCCAGCACCATCGTCGCGGACGGGTGCCCGTCATCGCGGTACAAGCGGATCGGATTCAGTGCGTCTGGTTGGAAGAAACCCAGAGCGCGTCGCGCCCGAGCGCCGCCCCGGATCGCGATCGTGGCGACGTGGAACCCCACGTTGCGGGGAACGACGACGGGGACGCGGCCGTCTGGGCGCAGCAGCTCCGGCTCGACGGCGCGCCGATCGGCCCGCCGCGCCGTGTGGCCGCCGCGAGCCGCGAGACGTGGAACCTGAATCTCCGGATGGGCGAGGGCGGGGTCGCCTGGATCGTCTTCGACGCACGGATCGGGACGCGCGCGCACGAGCTCTTCCTGGCGCAGATCGAGGGCGGGCGCGCGACGGTCCGGCGCCTGAGCGCGGACGACGGCGTGCCGTCCGTCTATCCGGACGTCGCGTTCGGGGCGGGACGCGCCGCATTCACCTGGTTCGACGAGCGCGACGGCAACTCGGACGTTCATCTCGCGGTCGTCGACCCCCACCGACTGCCGCCGGCGATGGACGAATTCGCCTTGCGGGTGACCGACACCGCGGGGGCGTCCATCGGCGCCTACGTCGCGTGGAACGGCTCGCGGTTCGGCCTCGCGTGGTCCGACGAGATCGAGCCCGGCCGGCCGCACGAGCTCCACTTCCAGCAGTTCACGACGAGCGGGGCGCCCGATGGCGCGCCGCGCCGGCTGACCTACAACCCCACGGCGTCGCTCATCCCCGCCATCCGCGGCGCCGGCTCGGGCTTCGCGCTGGCATGGAACGAGGACGTGGTCGAGGCGCGCGGCGACCACCTGGGCGGCGGCCGCTCGGAGGTCGTGTTCGCCCTCGCTCCGTGATCGGGTACGCGGCCGGTCCCCCGGGAGAAGGCCGCGGTTGCCGATCGCCTCTCCGTCAGGCCGCCGTCTCGTAAGGGCTGGCGTCCGCGCCCCGGCAGCGGGATATCCTCAACCCTCACGTTGCTAACGCGAGCGTTCGGCTCCAACGTTGAAAACGTACGCCGACGACGTCCTCCCCGGTTTGGTTGGCGAGGTCGGCCTGCTCTACGTGTCTTTCCCGCCTGCAGCGGGGCACTGATGCGGGTGCGGATTTCGTCCCTGCTCACAGTTGCGAGAGCAGCGCCGGCTCCCCACCGGACCTCCCGTGCATCCACCCGAACCGCTCGGCGGCCCAAACCACAGACCGTGGGTTGCCGGGGGGCAAGGCGAGCGGCTGCGTCACGCCCGACACGCAGGCGCATCCCGGTCTTGATCGCGGTCTTGATCGCGGTCCTGCCGCGGGCGGCCGGAAACCGGTATCATCGATGACACAGGAGGGGGCTCGATGCATTTCTTCTTGGGACGCGTCGCCGCGGGCGCGGTGGCCGGTCTGCTGCTCGCATCTTCCCTGGCTGGTGCGCAAGCGATCGGCGGTACTGTCACCGACGACACCGGCGGCGTGCTCCCCGGCGTCGCCATCGAGGCGCGCAGCCCGGCCCTGATCGAGCAGGTCCGGACCGCCTTCACCGACCAGTCGGGGCAGTACCTGATTACCGGCCTCGTCTCCGGCGAGTACACCGTGACGTTCACCCTCTCGGGCTTCTCGACCGTCCGGCGCGAGGGGGTCGGCCTGAGCGCCGGCTTCACCGCCAACGTCGACGGGGTGCTGTCGGTCGGCTCGGTCGAGGAGACGATCACGGTGACGGGAGAGGTCCCCGTCGTGGACATCCAGAACGTCCAGCAGAACATCGCGATCGACCGCGACGTCATCGACGCCATTCCGAGCGGCCGCTCGTTCCAGAACCTGGGCATCCTCATTCCCGGCATGGTCGGCGACGGCGTGGTGGGGTCGACGCTCGCCGTCGACGTCGGCGGCCAGGGGGGCGTGAACTACCAGCGGCTCGCGATCCACGGCGGCGAGGGCACCGACCAGATGGTCCAGATCGACGGCCTGGGGGTCGAGGCCGCGACCCGGGGGGGCGACTCGTCCAACCTGTTCTTCGCCGACGGCAACTACGCCGAGTACTCCATCGACTACTCGGGCAACACCGCCGAGGTAGAGTCGGGCGGGGTGCGCGTCAACATGATTCCCCGCGACGGCAGCAACCTGTGGGCGGGCCAGTTCTTCGGTAGCTTCTCGTCCCCGGGGCTCCAGTCGAACAACGTGGATGACGCGCTGGCGGCGCAGGGCATCGGCCGGGACCAGGCGAACCGGCTGAGCCGCCTGTGGTTCGCCAACCCCGCCGGCGGCGGGCCGATCGTCCGCGACCGGCTCTGGTTCTGGGCCAGCCACACGTCGCAGCGGACCGATCAGTTCGTGGCCAGCGTCTTCCACGACCAGGACCCGAGCGACCTCGCGTACACGCCCGACCCCGGCCGTCAGGCGGTCGACGACCAGCTCGCCCAGTCGACCACCCTGCGGCTGACCGCCCAGGCGACGCCCCGCAACAAGTTCACGTTCTTCTACGACAACAACTACAACAAGCGGAACCGCTTCCTGATCGGCAGCACCCTGTCGAGCTCGCTCAACGTGATGCCGGAGGCGGCGGTCGACTCGACGATCAAGGTGCAGGTGTACCAGGGCACGTGGACCGCGCCCATCACCAGCCGCCTGCTGTTCGAGGCGGGCGTGTCGCTGCATCCGCAGCACCAGAACTGGCGGAACACGCCCGACGCCGACCCCGTGCGCCCGGGCGCGCTGCTCATCCCCGGCAACATCGCCATCCGGGGCATGTCGAGCTGGTTCTCGGGGACGGTGTTCCAGGACCGGCGCGCCGACACGAACGCGGCCCGCGCGTCGCTGTCCTACATCACGGGCAGCCACGCGTTCAAGGTCGGCATGAACCTGACGAACGTGGCCGAGAACGAGTACATCGAGAGCGTGGCGTATCAGCGCTACATCATCCTCCAGCATCTCCCGGTCGACCTCGTCGACTTCTACGCGACGCCTTCGCTCGTCGAGAACGACGTGCCGGCGAATCTCGGGCTCTACGCGCAGGACCAGTGGACGCTGGACCGGTTGACCCTCAACCTCGGGGTCCGCTGGGACTACTTCAACGCGGGCTACCCCGACCACGACACCGGCACCTCGCGCTACCGGCCGGTGTCGGCGAGCTTTCCGGGGCAGCAGGTGGTCGGCTTCAAGGACATCCAGCCCCGCCTCGGCCTCGCCTACGACCTGCTGGGGAACGGGCGGACCGCCCTCAAGGCCTCGTTCGGCCGCTACGCCGACCGCGACTCGAACACCCGCGCCGGAAGCGTCAACCCCGCCGACAACAACAACGCGCAGCGGCGCGCGTTCATCGACTTCAACGGGAACGGCGGCGCCGACTGCGATCCGCTGAACCCGCTGCCCAACGGCGAGTGCATCGCGCCCTCCGACAACCTCGCCTTCGGGCAGCCGGTCATCAACACGTTCTACGACCCCGCGTGGGCGTTCGGCTGGGGCACCCGCCACGCCAACTACGAGTCCTCGGTCAGCCTGCAGCACGAGGTGGCCGGCAACGTCTCGGTCACCGCGGGCTGGTTCCACCGCTCGTTCGTGAACTTCGACGTGCAGGACAACCGGGCGGTGGGGCCGGGCGACTTCGGCTACTACTCGGTGACGGCGCCCGCCGACGATCGGCTGCCCGGCGGCGGCGGCTACACCTTGGGCGGCTTCGCCGACGTCAACCCCGACAAGCTGGGGCAGATCGACGCCATCACCACCGGCGCCAACGCGTTCGGCGGCCGGTCGCGCACGTACTCCGGCTTCGATCTGTCGGTCGACGCCCGGCTCGACACCCTGCTCCTGCGCGGCGGCCTCAGCACCGGCCGGACGAGCCACGACAACTGCGCGTACCTGTCCGCCCTGCCCGAGATCCACATGGGCGCGGCCGACGGCGCCGTCTCGCCGGCCTTCTGCGAGTGGTCGACGCCGTACCTCACGCAGGTGAAGCTGCTCGGGTCCTACACGCTTCCTTACGGCATCACGTTCGCGGCGACCCTGCAGAGCGTGCCCGGCCCGCGGCGCGACGCCATCGTGACCTACTCGAGCGACGCCATCGCCGCCTCGCTCGGGCGTCCGCTGGCGGCGGGCGGCGCCGTCAACATCAACGTCATCGAACCGGGCACGGCCTACGGGGCGCGCTGGAACCAGGCGGACATCCGGGTGTCGAGGTCCTTCGACGTCGACGGGGGGCGCATCCAGGCGATGTTCGACGTCTACAACGTGCTGAATGAGAACGCGGTCATCGAGGAGGACCGCAACTACGGGCCGAACTACCTCCGGCCGACCGCGATCATGCCCGGCCGGCTCGCCAAGTTCGCGCTGCAGTTCAACTTCTGACGCGGTGGGCGGCTGATGGGGGCGCCTTCGAGCAGGTGTTCGAGGTAGTGGCACGGTTCTTCGAGAACCGCGTCGCCGCCGCCGGCTACCACGCCGGTTGGGCGCATCTGGCGAGTCTGCGCATTGTAGTCTCGTCGAGGTTGCGCAGACCGAGAACGAAACGGCTCGCGATCCATCTGCCTCACGCGGGCCTGATTCCGCTCCGCGTAGAAGCGGTAGTCAAGCCCGTTGGCCGGACCGGTCCGAACCTCTGTCCGTGGTTGAGGTCTTCCGTGTAGACCACGATGAGCGCGTCCCGGAACGACAGTTGCTGATGCCCGATGACAATCCATGGGGCGGTGGTGAAGCCGACCGGACCCTGGTCGGCGGATCGGAGGGCGACGGGCGAATCCGACCGCCGAGGACCACCGCGTGAGTAGGTGCTCGCGGCCGGTGGTCCTCGGCGGGGTCGGCGCCACCGCGGCCGCTCAGTCGTCCGAGGGCGCGGGGCCGAGGCCGTGCGCCTCGAGGAACGACCGGATGGTCGCGTAGATGTGCAGGTTCTCCTCGAGGCTGAAGCCGCCGTGGCCGCCGCCCTCGATGGTCAGCAGGCGGTTCGGAACGCCGGCCCGGTCGAGGGCCTCGTGCAGGCGCACCGCGTGGGCGTGGGGCACGATGCTGTCCTCGTCGCCGTGGATCGTCAGCACCGGCGGCTGGCCCTCGCGCACGTAGGTGAGGGGCGAAACCCGGGCCGCGACCTCGCCGCGGTCGCTGCGGCTGCCGAGCCAGGCCTCGGTGAAGTTGCCCGAGGTTCCCGGCGGACCCTGCATGAGGTCGACGACGTCGGTGATGCCGTACCAGTTGACGATCGCGGCCACCTTCAGCTCGGCCGTCGACCTGGTGCCCGTCGTCCACGTCCGGTTGCGGTCGCCGGGGCACTGGCGGTCGAGCCCGGCCGACGCCGGCAGCATGCCGGTGGTCAGCGAGAGGTGCCCGCCGGCGGAGTTGCCGCTGACCACGATGCGGTCGAGGTCGAAGCCGTACTGCTCGGCGTTGCGGTAGATCCAGCGGAGGGCGCAGCGGCAGTCCTCGACGGCGGCGGGGGCGTGGGCGTCGTCAGCCATGCGGTACTCGGCGTTGACGACGTTCCAGCCCATCTCCAGGTAGGGGAGGAAGGTGAGGGCGGAGCTCTCCTTGTTGCCGTTGGTCCAGCCGCCGCCGTGGATGTAGAGCAGGGTCGGCCTGCGGTCCGCGCCGCGCGCCTGGTACACGTCGAGCTTCAGATCGACGCCGCCCGCGCGCAGGTAGGTGACATTGGGGACCAGCCGGTAGCTGCTGGCGACCTGCACGAACTT
This sequence comes from Vicinamibacterales bacterium, assembly GCA_965207615.1. Taxonomy (GTDB): domain Bacteria; phylum Acidobacteriota; class Vicinamibacteria; order Vicinamibacterales; family UBA8438; genus JAJEEA01. The sequence goes on along the minus strand of CBDBMZ010000003.1, from coordinate 1,250,859 downwards.
CGCGGCCGCGTCCTGCGCCACCGCGGGCGGCGCGGCCGGAGCGAGGAGCGCCGCCGTCACGAGACTTCCGATCCAAGCGTGTTGCTTCTGCATTGCCCTTGCCTTCCTGCGGCGCTGCCGGCTTGCGGCGTCGCCCTGAGATCCATACATCGTGAGTCGGGGGAACAGCTCGGGCGGGCGCCACGGCGTACCGCCTGTCCGAGCCTCGGGCGGCGGGGCGGCCCCGCGGCGGAACGCCGTGACGTTCCGGGGCCGAACGGGGCCGGGCTCTGGCCGCCCGATCGAACGCGCCCGGAGTCCGCACCGCTGCCGCGGCGCGGACTCCAGGCGTCGCCTTGCTACTGCAACCCGGCGGCGTCGATGCCCGCCTGGGCGCAGATGGCGTCGTTGGCGCCGGTGTCGCCGCTGACCCCGATGCCACCGATGTGCCGGCCGTCGGCGGTCATGATGGGCAGCCCGCCCTCGAAGTAGTTCAGGCCGGGGACGAAGGCGGCGGCGGAGACCCCGTTGCCGAACGCCATCTGGCCCCACTGCTGCGTCGACCGCGGGCTGGCGGCCGAGCTGTGGGCCTTGGCCATCGCCACGTCGTGCGACAGGAGCTGGGCGTCGTCCATCCGGAGGTAGGCCTTCAGGTTGCCGTGGTTGTCCTTGACGGCGATGTGCATGCTCCACCCTTCCTCCTGGGCCTTGGCCAGACAGCCGTGCACTATCGTCATGGCGGCGGCGGCGGTGAGCATGGGCCGGTCCTCGGTCTGGGCGGCGGCGGGGGCCGCGGTCAGCGCGAGGGCGGCGAGACAGAGAGCGACGAGACAGTGACGTGCACGCATCGTTTCTTCCTCCGGAGAGTTGGTGTGAACGAGGATCCGTTACTGGCCGGCCTGTGATGAAACCTCGGGGCTTCTGCCAAGGCCCCGTACCGGATCGGTGTCGAGCGCGGTGAGTATACCCGGCTGGCGGCTCGACGGGAAGCCGGCAACCCGGGGCAAGCGGGGCCTTGACCACAGGTCGGCTCGTAGCGGCGCGGGGCCTCCGGACCGACCGGGCCTGCCGTGTGGCGGTCCGCGCCCACGGCCCGCCGGATCGGGAGGGTGTCGCCCGCCGGCCCGCGCCAGGCCCGGCTGAGGCTCACGCGCCCGGGGGGCGGGGAAGCGGCCGGGCGCCGGCGAACTCCGCCGCCGCGCCCAGCGCCTCCTCGATGCGCAGCACCTCGTTCCACTTGGCCATCCGCTCGGAACGGGAGAACGAGCCTACCTTGAGCTGCCCCGCCCGCCAGCCGACCGCGAGGTGGGCGATGGTCACGTCCTCGGTCTCGCCCGACCGGGCGGAGACGATGGCGCCCAGACCGGCGCGGCGGGCCGCGTCGAGGGCGGCGCGGGTCTCGGTCACGGTGCCGGCCTGGTTGGGCTTGACGAGGAGGGCGTTGCAGGCGCCGTCGCGGGCCGCGCGCTCCACCCGGGCCGCGTCGGTCACGAGGTAGTCGTCGCCGACCACCTGCACGCGGCCGCCCACCGCGGCCGTGAACCGCCGCATGCCGGCGTGGTCGTCCTCGGCCAGCGGGTCCTCGACGGAGACGATGGGATACCGGTCGATCCAGCCCGCGAGCAGGTCGCCGAGGCCGTCGCTGTCCACGGCCCGCCGCTCGAGGCCGAGGTGGTAGCGGCCGCCCCGGTAGAGCTCGGAGGCGGCGACGTCGAGCGAGATCGCGATCTCGTCGCCGGGGACGCGACTGCTGTCCTCGATGGCCCTCAGGAGGAACTCGAGGGCCTCTTCGTTGGTGTCGAAGGCGGGCCACCAGCCTCCCTCGTCGGCGACGCCCTGCAGGCGGCCGGCCGCCGCCATCCGCGACCCCGCCGCCCGGTAGACCTCCGCCGTCCAGTCGAGCGCCTCGGCGAAGCTCGAAGCACCCACCGGCATCACCATGAAGTCCTGGACGTCGACCCGCCGCCCCGCGTGGGCGCCTCCCCCGAAGATCTGGATCTCGGGCAACGGCAGGAGCGCCGGCCCGGCGCCCAGGAGGTACCGCCAGAGCGGCTCCCGTGCGGCGCCGGCGGCCGCGTGCAGGGCCGCCATCGACACCGCGATGCAGGCGTTGCCGCCAAGCCGGCGCTTGTCCGGGGTGCCGTCGAGGTCGAGCAGGACGCGGTCGAGACCGGCCTGATCAGTCACGTCCAGACCCCGCAGGGCAGGGTCGATGGCGTTTCGAATCTGCCCGACGGCGCGGGTGACGTCGTAACCGCCGAAGGCGGCGCCGCCGTCGCGCAGGTCGACCGCCTCGCCGCGGCCGGTCGATGCGCCCGCGGGGGCCGTCGCGCGCCCGCTGACCCCGCCGGGCAGGTACACCTCGGCCTCGACGGTGGGACGGCCGCGGGAGTCCCACACGCGACGGGCCGAGACTCGGGCGATGCGATTAGGGGGGGCGGTCATCGATGGTCGTGCCGGGGCGACCTCCCGGCGAGGTTCGACGCCCAGGCTTCCCGCACCGCGGCCAGCGTTTCGACCGGCTCCAGGAGCAGGCGACGGGCCACCTCCCGCACGTGGTTCCGGGCCTCGTCGGTGGTCAGGTACTCGACGGGAGACTTCCCGTCCACCCGGGCCAGCAGCAGGCCGGGCAGCAGCGCCGCCGCCCGCGCTTCCAGGCGCTCGCGGGGCTCCCAGTCGGCCCCCTGCAGATAGGCCCCCGCCAGCCCGTCGAAGCAGGAGAGGAAACCGGGTGTCGCCGCCGGCGTCCAAAGGCACTTGAGAAGCAGGTGGTTCAGGCAGAAGGCGAGGTCGAACGCGGGGTCGCCGTACCACGCGCACTCGGCGTCGAGAAACACCGGGCCGCGGGGGCCGACGAGGATGTTCTTGGGGCTGACGTCGCCGTGCACCAGGGCGAGCCGCGTCGCCGCCGTCGCCGTCGCGAGGCCGGCGAGGCGCGGGCGCAGGTCGGGATGCCGCTCGGCGGTAGCGAGCAGGTAGGGCTCGAGACGGATGGCGTGGAAGATGCCGCCGGTGTCGAAGCGGTCGCGCAGGTCCTCGCGGCCCGCGGTCGCGCGGTGAATCGCGGCGAGCCGGGTGCCGACCCCCCGCGCCGTCGGTTCGTGCGCCTCGCCGCTTCGGAGCTGCGACTTCCACAGCGGGTGGTCGGTGGGATCGAGGAACCCCATGACGAGGCAGCTCGAGCGAGGATCCTGGGCCACGAGGGGCGGGACCCACGCGGCGTCGACGCGGGCCGCCTCCTGCATCCACGCCCATTCGTAGCGGCTCCGTTCGACCGGTACCTCCCACACCGCGTCGACCTTGAGGCGGGAGAGGGCCCGCTTGACGCAGACCGGCCCGTCCGGGAGGTCGACGCGCCAGATGTCCGAGGACACCCCGCCGGGCAGGGGGCTCATCGCCGGCGTCTCGTCCGCGCCGACGAGCCGGAGCCGGCGCAGGGCGTCGAGGATGGCTGGGTCGGGTTCCGGCACCGTGACTTATCATATCGGCACGCCGCCCGTCAGGATTGATGCCCATGAGTGATGTGATGCGCGCCGTCCGCTGCCACCGCTACGCCGGCCTCGACGACCGGGGCAAGCCCGTTCCCACTCCCGTTCCGTTGCGCGAGGTCCTGACCCTGGACGAGATTCCCCGGCCCTTGAACGAGCCGGGACACGTGCTCGTGCGCGCGCACTACGCCGGCGTGCAGTACCCGGACGCGCTGCAGGCGCAGGGTCTGTACCAGCACAAGCCGAGCCTGCCCTACATACCGGGCATGGACGTGTCGGGGACCGTCATCGAGGCCGATGCCGACCACGTGGGTCCGGGCGACCGGGTCGTCGCCCAGATGAGCATCGGCGGCCTCGCCGAGGTCGTCAAGGTGCCCGCGTCGTCGGTCTGGCGGGTGCCGGCGGGGGTGGACCTGGCCGCCTGCGCCAACCTCGGCCGCAACTTCTTTCCCGCCTACTACTCGCTGAAGGTCCTCGGCGAGACGACCGCCGACAGCCTTGTCCTGGTGGACGGGGCGTCGGGCGGCGTCGGCATGGCCGCGGTGGAGCTGGCGAGGGCCATGGGGGCCCGGGTCATCGCCGGCGTCAGCACCCCCGAGAAGCGGGAGCCCCCGACCGCGGCGGGGGCCGACCGGGTGTTCTGCTACGGCGCCGACCGGGACGGCTACCGGCGGTTCAAGGACGAGGTCCGCGGGGCGTCGGCCGAGCTCGGTCATCCCGCCGGGGTGGACGTCGTGCTCGACATGGTGCAGGGCGACCTGTTCGAGGCGGCGCTGCTGTCGGTCATCCGGCCCCTGGGCCGGATCTGCCTGGTGGGCTTCACCGCGGGCCAGCGCCCGATCCGGCCGGGCATGATCCTCATCAAGCAGGCGGTGGTCATGGGCAGCATGTGGGGAAGCTGGGCGGCCGGGCATCCCGACGGGCACCAGCGAAACGTGGCCGAGATCCTCGACTTTCTGGCCACCGGGGCGATCAGGCCGCGCGTCGACCGCCTCATTCCCTTCGGGCGCTTCATCGAGGCGTTCGAGCTCTTCGAGAACAACCGGGGACGCGGCAACACCGTCGTCAGCGTTCACGAGTAGCGGGAGGGTCGCCGGCGCCGCCGCGGCGGGTCCGCGGCAACCGGCTCGTCTCACGGCGCCGACTCGCCGCCCCCCCGCTCCCGGCCGTTCATCTCGTCCAGCGCCCGCCGGGCGAGGACGGTGACGTAGACGACGGCGGCCGCCGTGACCGCGAGGCCGAACAGCAGCACGGCCCACTCGGCGGCGCTGCGCGCCTCGCCGCCGAGGGTCTCGACCCCGACGAAGCCGGCGTAGAGATAGGCCCACGCGCCCGGCAAGGTGAAGACGGCGCTCGAAGCCAGGAAGGTCAGGAACGGCACGCCGGTCACCCCGAAGAGGTAGTTGCTGGCGCTGTAGGGAAGCGTCGGGTTGAGGCGGACGAGGGCGACGACGCGCCAGCCTCCCCGGCTGACGGCGCGGTCGACGACGCGGAAGCGGGGGTAGCGGTCCATGAGCCGCAGGACCGCCTCGCGGGCGACGTGGCGTCCCAGCAGGAACGCGACGGCGTCGGCCACGGTGGTGGCGACGGCCACGACCGCCAGGCCCCAGCCCACGCCGTACACCGCGCCGGCGGCCATGGTGAGCACCGCCCCCGGGACAAACAGCAGGGCCAGCGCGACGTAGGCGGCGCCGAATCCGACCATCCCCGCCGGTCCCCGGGCGTCGGCCCAGCCGCGGAGGGCCGACACCGTTTCCTCGACTCCCGCCGGCCCCCGCAGGAAGAGCGCAGCCGCGAGCGCCGCGAGCACCCCGACTATGCCGACGCGCCAGCCGATTCGCACCTGTCCGTCACCGGGTTGCCATGCGCAAGTGAGTCGGGAGGGAACGATTCATCGTAGCGCATCGCGCCGGGGCGTCCGCTCGCCAATCGGCGACGGCGACGCATGCAGCATGGGGCCGGATACTCGGATGGGCGCCCCGCAGGGGGTTGCCGTGGGGTGTCTTGCCCGTACTCGCGCCCTCGCCGGTCTGCGCGGCGTCCATCAGGGGGCCTTCGACAGGGCATACAAGGCGATGCCGGCCGCGGTGGCGACGTTGAGCGAGTCGACGCCGTCCGCGATCGGAATGCGGACGCGACGGTCGATGCGGGCCACCGCCTCGTCGCTCATTCCGGCGCCCTCGGAGCCGAACACGAGGGCCATCCGACGCGGCGGCGCTGTCGCCAGCGTCTGCAGGTCGTCCGCGTCCCGGTCCGGGGCGAGGGCCACCGTCGTGTAGCCGTGGGCGCGCAGCCGGTCGAGCCCGTGGGGCCAGTCCGGCATCTCGCCGTAGGGAATCCGCAGAGTGGCGCCGATCGAGGTCCGGATCGCCTTTCGGTACAGCGGGTCGCAGCAGCCCGGGCTGAGAATGACGCAGCGGGCGCCGAAGGCGGCGGCGTTGCGGAAGATGCCCCCGACGTTGTCGGGGTTTCCCACCTGCTCCAGCACCACTACGAGGCGGGCGGCGGCGAGCGCGGGGAGGTCGGCGTCGGTCACGGGCGGGGGGCGCTCTCCGATGGCCAGGCATCCGCGATGGACCCGGAAGCCGGTGATCTGCTTCAACACCGGGGGCGGGGCCACGTACACTGGCAGGGTGTCGAGAGTACGGTCGTCGAGGAGATCGCGGAGGCTGGCGAGGGCGGCCGGTGTCGCGAGCAGCGATCGCGTGACCAGGCGGGGATGGGCCAGCAGCTCCCGCACGACGAACCGGCTCTCGGCCACGAAGAGGCCGTGCTGGCGGAACATCACCGGGTCCGGCACGGCCCGGAAGTCATGGAGCCGCGCATCCAGCGGGTCGTCGACGGGCACGATCGGCATCGCATCGTCAGGATAGCCGTTCTCCTCCAGGGTGATCGCTCATGTCCTACTCGGCCCGCGTCGAGTCCGTCACGCCGTTCCTCGCCATGGAGGTGATGGAGCGCGGCATGGAGATGGCCCGCGCCGGCCTCGACGTCCTGCAGCTCGGGGTCGGCGAGCCGGGGTTCCCGCCGCCCCCCGAGGTGGCGGGGGCGGTCGCCGCCGCGATCGCCGCCGGCGGCACCCACTACACCGACAGCCGCGGGCTCCACGCCCTGCGCGAGGCGATCGCGGCCGACTGCGAGCGTCGGCGCGGCGTAGAGATCAGCCCGGACCGGATCGTGGTGACGAGCGGCACGTCGCCCGCCCTCCTCATGGTCGTCAGCCTGCTCCTCGATCCGGGCGACGAGCTCATCCTGCCCACCCCCCACTACCCGTGCTACCCGAACATGGTGGCGACGTGCGGCGGCCGGCCGGTCCTCGTGCCGACCTCGCCGCACGACGGCTACGTGCTCGACGTCGACCGCGTGCGGGCGGCGGTCACCCCGCGCACGCGGGGCATCCTGCTGGCCTCGCCGGCCAACCCCACGGGGGCGGTGCAGCCGCCCGAGGTGGTGCGCGGACTGGCCGGGCTGGGGGTGCCCATCCTGTCCGACGAGGTCTACGACGGGCTGCTCTACGACGGCGCCGTCACCACGTCGCCGCTCGGGATGACCGACCGCTGCTTCGTCTTCGACGGCTTCTCGAAGCGGTACGCCATGACCGGCTTCCGACTCGGCTACGTCATCGCGCCGGAGTCGGCCATGCGCCACCTCGTCTCGCTGCAGCAGAACCTGTTCATCTCCGCGTCCCACTTCGTGCAGTCCGCGGGCGTCACCGCGCTCGAGCGGGGGGAGGGGCACCGCCGGATGATGGTCGCCGAGTACGACCGCCGCCGCCGCGTGCTCGTCGACGGCGTGCGCCGGCTCGGCCTCGCCGTCCCCGTCACCCCCACCGGGGCCTTCTATGTGCTCGCCGACGCCCGGCACCTGGGGCGCGACTCGCTCCGGCTGGCGTTCGAGATCCTCGAGCGCACGCAGGTGGCGCTGGGCCCCGGCCGCGACTTCGGGGAGATAGCCGAGGGCTTCCTGCGCTTCTCGTTCGCCGCCGCCTTCGACGACATCACGGCCGCGCTGGAGCGGCTGAGGGAGGGGCTGCCGGCCCCGGCGGCATCCGGGTAGACGGTCCGGGGGCGCCCTTCCGCGCGGGTCGAGCCGTCGCCTCCGCACGGTACAATGCGAGAAGGTCCCGGGCGGGGACCGCACCCGCCGGCCGGTTTCGGCCCGGGCGAGGGGACGCCCCGCGGGCACGGCGGAGGCGTCCGGGGAGACGGCATGGCGCAGTGGGTTCGATTCGAGCACACCGGGACGACCGGCTTCGGCACCTTGTCCGGCGGCACCGTCGCCGTGCACACCGGCGACATGTTCGGCGAGCCGGCCGCGTCCGGAGCGACGCTGCCTCTCGGCGAGGTGGCGCTGCTGCCCCCGGCGCCGGCCGGCAAGATGGTGGCGCTGTGGAACAACTCGCGGGCGATGGCCGAGAAGACGGGGCAGAGCGAGCCGGCGGAGCCGCTCTACTTCATCAAGGCCAACGGCTCGTATCTCGGCCCCGGGGGCAACATCCGCAAGCCGCGTTCCTACGACGGCAAGGTCGTGTTCGAGGGCGAGCTGGGCATCGTCGTCGGCCGGGAGTGCCGCGCCGTCGACGCGGCGGGGGCCGCCGCGTGCATCTTCGGCTATACCTGCGTCAACGACGTCACCGCGATCGGCATCCTCGGGAAGGACCCGTCGTTCCCGCAGTGGACAAGGGCCAAGAGCTTCGACACCTTCGGCGTCTTCGGCCCGGCGGTGGCGACCGGCCTCGACCCCCTGTCGCTGTCGATCCGAACCGTGCTGAACGGGCAGGAGCGACAGAACTACCCGGTGACCGATCTCTTCTTCCCGCCGGACCGCATCGTGAGCGCGATCTCGCAGGACATGACGCTGCACCCCGGCGACGTCATCTGCTGCGGGACGTCGGTGGGGGTCGGCTCGATGAAGCCGGGCAGCACGGTCGAGGTGACCATCGACGGGATCGGCACGCTCAGCAATCGGTACGAGGAGTGAAGCGACGCCGGCTCAGCGCGGCCGGCGCGAGGAGGGCAGGGATGAGTGCGAGAAGAGCTGTGGTGTGGATTGGAGTGATGGCGTGCGGCTTGCTGCTGGCGACGGCCGCCGCGGCCGGCCAGGCGGGGCAGGGGGAGTCTCCCGGACGGGACCTTCAGGGGGTCTGGGACTTCCGCAGCGCCGTTCCCTTCGAGCGCCCCGACGACTTCGAGGGGCGGGCCACGTTGACCGCGGAGGAGGCGGCAGCGTTTGCGCAGGAGCGGGTGGACGCGCAGAACGTCGACCTCTGGCGCGACGAGAACGGCCGGCTGCCGGTGTCGGGCGGCTACAACAACTTCTGGTACGACCGCGGCACCTCGCTCGGCGAGGAGCGCCGGACGTCGCTGGTGGTCGACCCGCCCGACGGGAGGATCCCGGCGCGCAGCGACGAGGCCCGGGCTCGCGGCGAGCGGCGGCAGATGCTGCTCGGGCGCGACGCGTTCGGGCCCGAGGACCGCGGGGCGTTCGAGCGCTGCATCATGGGGTTCAACGCCGGCCCGCCGATGAACCCCAGCGCCTACAACAACAACATGCAGCTCTTCCAGACCGACGACCACGTCGTCATCCTGAACGAGATGGTGCACGACGCCCGCGTCGTCCCCCTCGACGGCTCGCCCCACCTGCCCGGCCACGTCCGGCAGTGGAAGGGCGACTCGCGAGGCCGGTGGGAGGGCGACACCCTCGTCGTCGAGACCCGGAACTTCACCGACAAGACCAGCTTCCGCGGGTCGGGCTCGGACATGCGGCTGACCGAGCGGTTCACCCGGATCGACGCCGACCGCCTCGCCTACGAGTACACCGTCGACGACCCCGCCTCGTTCGCGCAGCCGTGGTCGGTGCGGGTGGTCATGCAGCGGTCGGACAGCCCGCTCTACGAGTACGCCTGCCACGAGGGCAACTACGGCATGGAGAACCTGCTCGTCTCGGCGCGCGCCCGAGACCGCGAGCGAGAGCAGTAGCAAGCCGGGTTCCGGCCCGGTTCTCTCCCTGCCGCCGGGCGCCGATCGGGCTTGAGCCGGGAGTCCGTGCTGCGGCATGGCGCGGACTCCCGGCGCGTCGGCGGGGCCAATCCACAAGGAGTCGATGAGACACAGCGACGAACCACAAGAGCGACGGCGGCGCGTCATGGCGAGAATGGGACGATGAGACACAGCGATAAACCACAAAAACACAACGAGATGATGAGACACAGCGATGGGCCGAGGAACGGATGGCGGCAGATCATGGTGAGCGTCGTGGCAGCCGGCGGCGTTCTCTGGCCGGCGTCGCCGGCCGCGGCGCAGGACGGCGGCGCACACGCGGCCACCTACGAGGTGACGTTCCAGGGCAACTGGACCCTCGAGAGTACGCCGGGCGGCGTCGTCGGGGGCGCGCACTTCACGACGCTGATCGGCGCCGCGCACAACGACGACGTGACCTTCTGGCAGAGCGGCGGCCGGGCCACGCCGGGGGTCGAGCAAGTGGCGGAAACCGGCTTCACGAGCGGCTTCCGATCCGAGCTCGAAGCCTCGCCTCACGCCGCGGCGGTCATCAGCGAGAGCGTCACGTTCGGCGGCACGGGCAGCGCCACCTTCCCGATCGACGTCACCCGGGACCATCCGCTGGTCACCCTGCTGTCGATGATCGGGCCCAGCCCCGACTGGTTCGTCGGCATCAACGGGCGGTCGCTGCTGGACACGTCGGACCAATGGGAGCCGCGTGTCCAGATCGACCTGTTCCCCTACGACGCCGGCACCGAGGAAGGGGAGGAGTTCTCGCTCGACAATCCCGCCACCGACCCGCCGGGCGTCATCACCCGCATCGCGGGCACGGGCAAGTTCTCGAACGAGCCCATGGCGCGGCTTACGTTCGTGCTCACCGCGACCGAGGCGCGGCCGACGGTGAGCCTGTCGGCGTCTCCCAATCCGGTCGACGAGGGGAGCCTGGTGACGGTGACCGCGACGCTGTCGCAGGCGCTGGCCGACGACGTGACGATCCCGCTGACGCTGACGGCGGGCACGGCCGAGCCGGACGACCACGGCCCCCTGGAGAGCATCACCATCGACGGGGGGTCGACCACCGGCACGGCTGACGTCACGACGGCCGACGACGCCGACCACGACGACGAGACGTTCACGGTCGAGCTGGGCAGCCTACCCTCGACCGTGGCGGCGGGCACGCCGTTCTCGGTCGAGGTGACGATACGCGACGACGAGCCGTCCGCGCCGGCGCGGCCCGGGCAGCTCGTCGTGACCCCCGGGGACGGGATGCTCGAAGTGTCTTGGGCGGCGGTTGCGGGCGCGGACAGCTACACGGTTCAGTGGCGGGCCGGAACGGAGGAGTACTCCGATGCGCGGCAGCAGACCGTCCAGACGCCCTCGGCCACGATCCCGGGGCTGACCAACGGCGTGGCCTACGCGGTCCGCGTGCGCGCCGGCAACGCCGGCGGCGACAGCGACTGGTCGGAGGAGGCGACGGCGACGCCGATGCAACCCGTGCCCGCACTGCCGCCGGTGGGCGCGGGCCTGCTCGGCCTGCTGCTCGCGTGGCTCGGCGGCCGGCGGCGAGGGTTCGGGCGGGGCTCCGACTAGCGCGCAACCCCGCGCCGCGCGAGGAACGCCCGCGGCGGCGACCGGATGAACGTGGCGGCGGGGTCTTCTCGAGGCCCGGTCGAGCGCCGGGTGATGCTCAGGTCCGTGTCTGCGGCGGCCGGCGGCACTTGAACCGTGCCGGACGCGTGGAGGTGCGGACCCGACAGGCGGCCGAATAGACTGATCCGCCATGCCGACGCTTGCGCCGGGCGACCGGCTCGGTCCCTACCAGGTGGTCGGCGCCCTCGGCGCCGGCGGCATGGGGGAAGTCTACCGGGCGACGGACACCCGCCTCGATCGCACCGTCGCCGTCAAGGTGCTGACCACCCACGTCGCCGACAGTCCCGAGCAGCGCGAGCGCTTCGAGCGCGAGGCGCGCGCCGTCGCCGCCATCAACCATCCCAACATCTGCACCCTGTTCGACGTGGGGCGCGAGCGGCCGTCGTCGGCCGGCCCGCCGATGGAATTCATCGTCATGGAGTTCCTCGACGGCGAGACGGTCGCCCAGCGCCTCGAGCGCGGCCCGGTCCCCGTCGCCGAGGCGCTGCCCATCGCGGTGGAGATGGCCGAGGCCCTCGACACCGCGCACCGGCAGGGCATCGTGCACCGCGACCTGAAGCCGAGCAACGTCATGCTCACCGAGACCGGGGTCCGGCTGCTCGACTTCGGGCTCGCCAAGCAGCACGAGGCCGCCCCGCCGGGGCCGCTGACGTCGGCGCCGACGCGCACCGCCCTGACCATGGAGGGGAGCATCCTCGGCACCCTGCACTACATGTCGCCGGAGCAGCTCGACGGCAAGCCGGCCGACGCGCGGTCGGACGTCTTCTCGTTCGGCGCCACCCTCTACGAGATGGTGACGGGGCGGCGGCCGTTCGACGCCGACAGCCAGGCGAGCGTCATCGGCGCCATCCTGAAGGACGCGCCGGCCCCCCTCCGCGAGATCGAGCCGGGCATTCCGCGACGCCTCGACCGGGTCGTCAGGACCTGCCTGGCCAAGGACCCCGAGGACCGCTGGCAGACGATGCGCGACTTGAAGCGCGAGCTGCAGTGGATCGATCCCACCGGCGAGTCGGACGAGCCCGAAGCGGAACCGGCCGCGGCGGCGGCTCCCGCTCCGGCCGGCCGGGCCGCCGCGGCGGGATGGCGCTTCGCTCTCGCCCTCCTCGTCACCGCGGCGGTGACCGCGGGCGCGGCCTGGGTGCTGAAGCCGGCGGCCGAGGCGCCGCCCCTCCCGGTCCAGCGCTTCACGATCGATCTGGCCCCGGGCCAGACCCTCACCAGCGCCCTCGCGGTCTCGCCGGACGGCCGCCACGTCGTCTACGGCGTCGAGGACGGGGACGGGACGCGGCTCCACGCCCGCGCCCTCGACGCCTTCGACGCGACGCCGATTCCCGGCACCGAGGGCGCGATGGGGCCGGTGGCGATTGCGCCGGACGGCGAGAGCCTCGTGTTCCAGCTCCAGGACGGTGAGCGATGGACCCTCAACCGAATTCCCCTCTCGGGCGGCACGCCCTACACCGTCCTGGATGGAGAGCGGCGGCTGTACACCAAGGCCGCGTGGCTGAGGGACGGCACCATCGTCTACTCCTCCACGCTGTCGGGCGAGGGCGGGAGCGGCCTGATGCAGGTGTCCGCGGCCGGGGGGACGCCGCGCGCCCTCACCCGGCTCGACGAGCAGAGGGGCGACCACGCCCACCTCTGGCCGCTCGCCGTACCCGGCCGCGACGAGCTCGTCTTCACGATCGTGGGTGAGGGATCCGACCTGGAGGACGGCCGGGTGGCCGTCTACTCGCCCGCCATCGGCGCGGTCGAGGTGGTGCTGGAGCCGGCCCTCGCTCTCGGCTACCTCGGCGCCGGCTACCTGCTCTACGGCGACCGCGGCTCGCTGCTCGCGATCGCCGTCGATCCGGAGACGCCGGCGACGACGGGGGACCCGGTGCCTCTTTTCTTCGATGCCTCCGGTGACACCGTGACCGGCAACACCATGTCCGACAACGGGACACTGGTCTACACGCTCGCACCGGCCGCCGCGGCGGCCGGAGACGAGCCGCCGGGCCGGATCTACGTGGTCGTCAACTGGTTCGAGGAGCTGATGCCGTTGCTCTCGGCGGACTGACCCGCGCCGCGGACGACCCTGCAAGCAGTGCGAGGTGACCCCGCCTGTCCTCGTCCAGCCGCGTCAATCGGGACAAGACGGTCGCCATCGTGGGACCCTTCGCGGTCGCATTGCCCTGCTCGGCCTGCTTGACGGGTTTCACTACGATCTCCCCGGCAGCCCGAACACGAACAGGTTGTTGCCGGCGCTGGGCCGCAGCTCGGGGGTGATGCGGAGCTGGGTCGACGACTGGGCGGCGCTGCCGGTGCTGACCGCGACGTACTGGCGGCCGCCGGCGGCGAAGCTGATGGGGTAGCCGGTGACCGGCGAGCCGAGGTTGATCTCCCACAGCACCTCGCCGGTCTCGTGGTCGAACGCCCGGAACCGGCCGTTGACGTCGCCGCCGAACACGAGGCCGCCGCCGGTGGCCACGAGCGACCAGGTGGCGGCCCGCTGCTCGTAGAGCCAGGTCGTCTCACCGGTCTCCACCGAGATTCCGCGCACGGTGCCGAGGAGGTCGGTACCGGGCGCGAGCTGGTGACGGGCGGCCAGGGCGTAGGTGCGGAGGCCGCTGTCGAGCGTCGACAGCATGCGCGCGCAGGTGTTGCGCATGGGGAAGTACATGGCCCCGGTCAGGGGGCTGTAGGCGCCGGACTGCCATCCCCGCCCGCCGGCCCAGGTGGGGCAGACGAGCATCTCCTGCCCGAGGGCGCTGAACGTGACCTCGCCGTTCTCGGTGACCGCCCCGGTGGCCCCGTCGATGTGGGTGATGACGTTCTGGGCGATGGTCGGGGTGGCCCAGAGGAACTCGCCGGTCTCGCGGTCGAGGGTGTAGACGACGCCGGTCTTGCCGGGCACGCCGGTCATGACTTGGCGGACCTCGCCGGGCCGGAGCCGTGGGTTGATCCAGTCCACCGCGTCGGGATCGGGCGCGACCGCGATGTCGAGCAGCATCCGTTCGAAGGGGTGGTCGAGGTCCCAGTGATCGTTGAGGTGCTGGTAGTACCAGACTATCTCGCCGGTGTCGGCGTCGAGCGCGAGGGTCGAGTTGTGGTAGAGGTGCGCGAGGTCGGCGCCGCCGAGCATGAACTTGGGGGCCGGCGAGGTGACCGACGTGCCGGCGTAGATCAGGTTCAGCTCGGGGTCGTAGCTCGGGGGCATCCAACTCCCGACGTGCTTGCGCTCCGCGTCGGGCACCCCGCCCCATGTCTCGTCGCCGGGCTCGCCGGGGGCGGGGGTGGTGCGCCGCCGCCACAGCTCGGCCCCGGTGAGGGCGTCGTGGGCGGTGATGACGCAGGCCTCCGGCCCCCCGGCGGGCCGGCAGCTCCGCCCCGAGATGGCCTTGCCCCCGGCGATGATCGGGCCGGCACTGTGCGTCGCGGGGTGGGTGCGGTAGTCGAGGATGCGGGTCTCCCAGACGAGCTCACCAGTCGGAGCGTCGAGGGCGAAGGCGAAGTTGTCGGCGCTGGTGTCGATGATGAGCCGGTCGTAGATGGCGAGGTTGCGGTTGGTGACGGCGAGCCGCCCGACGTGGTCGTAGATGTCGTCCGGCAGGTCGCGCCGGTGCTCCCACACGAGGTCGCCGGTGGCGGCGTCGATGGCCTGGATGACGTCGCCCGGGTTCGGCATGTACAGCACGCCGCGGTAGACGAGGGGAGTGCCCTGCTGGCTGCCGGGGGTCAGGGCCCGCGTCCACGCCATGCGCAGGTCGCCGACGTTCGACCGGTCGATCTGGTCGAGGGGGCTGTAGCCCCAGGCGTCCAGCGTTCGCCGCCAAGTCAGCCAGTCCGCCGGCGCCGGGTCCAGGAGCATGGCGTCGGTCACGGGCACGAAGTCGGCGGTCGCGGGCGCCTGCGCCGCCCGGGCCGGCGGCGTTCCGGACGGAGCTTGCGCCTCGGCCAGCGCCGGGGCGAGGGCCAGGCCGAGCACGGTCAGCGTTGCGCCCAGCCGGTGCCCCGGCCAACCTCCCGACCGCCACGACGGTGCGCCCGCCCCGGTTCGAGTCCAAGGCTCGCCCGTTGCTCCGCGCGACGAGCCGCGAGGCGCCGGCCCGCCGCTTCTGACTCCGGTCACTGACCCGCCCGCTCCTCGGCGCGATGGCCGGCGAGGCGACGGTGGGCCGGTCCCGGCTGCGGTCACTGTCCTGCCCGTTCCTCGGCGCGATGCCGTGCGGCGAACGCGGTTGACCACGGCGACCACGGTCCTGGTCATTGGCCCGCCCGCTCCTCGGCGCGGTGGCCGGCGAGTATCCCCTCCATCCCGTAGTTCCCCTCGTGGCAGGCGTACTCGAACATGCCGCCGCCGTTCGCGATCATCGGCAGCACCACCGTCCAGTCGCGGGTATACGTGGCGGGGTCGCTGAGAGTCATCTCGTAGTCGATGCTGTCGGGGCCGGTGCGGGTGAACCGCTCGACCAGCGTCAGGTTGTCGACGGGGAAGCCGCGGAACACCTGCTTGGCGCTGAAGTTGGTGGTCTCGACGACCAGCGTGTCTCCCTGCCAGCGGCCGCGGGAGTCGCCGTTCCAGAGGCGGACGCCGGCGGCGACGTGAGGGCGCCCGTCGAGGGGGACGACGCGGGTCTCGTTGATCATCTCGTTCAGCATGACCACCGCCTCCGGCGTCTGCAGGATGAGGATGTTGCTGTTGTAGTTGTTGGGCACCCGGGGGGTGCCGCGGGTGATGCAGCGTTCCCACAGGTTGCGGTCGGTCCACGAGTCGGCGGGATGGTCGCGCCGTCGCGCCGCGTTCTCGGCCGCGCGGCGCTCGCCCGCCGGGGTGAGGGCGGGGATGCGACCCTCCGGCGGATCGATGACGAGGGACGTGCGGGTCAGCGCGTTGCGCGACCCGTCGCGCCACTGCGAGCCGTAGTTGCCGGGGCTGCCTGCCCGCGGCCGCGCGTCGAACGCCGCGAAGCGGCGACGCTCGCGCTCCGCCGCCTCCTCCTCGCTCAGGAACTCGCGGTCGCCGGCGTCGGCCGCCCGCTCCAGCGGCGTGCCGGTGGTCTGGTCCCACACGCCCTGCAGATCGGGGTGCCCCCACGGGGTCTGCGGCGCGACCCAGCCCGCGCCGGCCTCCTGGGCGACGCTCGGCGCCGGCGCCGCTGCGATGGTCAACGCCGCCAACGCCGCGACGAAGGGATAGCGCATCGTAGACCTCCTTGGCTCCGGTGGTCGGACCGGGCTCGGACGAAATGCGACCCCGACCCGTTGCCCTGCGGCAGTCGATGCGGGCGTCAGGCCCCACGGGTCCGCGCGGTCATGCCGGGGGCGGCCCGGCCGGGAGGCCGGGCTCTGCAGCCCGGCTCCCGGCGCACCGAGCCCGCGACTTCCGGGCCGCCAGAGGCGCAGGCGCCTACTGGTCGCCCGTGGCGTTCACGCGAATGCGGTACAACCCGGTGCGCGCGGTCATGTACAGCGTGCGCCGGTCCGCGTCGCCCCACGCCACGTTGGCCGGGACCTCGTTCGGCTTGATCGTCCCGAGGTGCGTCCCGTCCGGCGCGATGACCCAGACCCCGCCGGGGCCCGTCGCCCACAGGTTGCCCTGATCGTCGATCTTCAGGCCGTCGGCCGAACCGCTCTCCTCCGAGGCGCTGGCGTCGAGCAGCAGCTCGACCTCGCCGAGGGTGCCGTCCTCGTTCACCGGGTACGCCATCCACTGCCGGGTGGCGCTGTCGGCCACGTAGAGGGTCGACTCGTCGGGCGAGAAGGCGATGCCGTTGGGGCCGGTCTGGTCGCCGAGGCGGACGAGCTCGCCGTCCGGGCTCAGCCGGTAGATGCCGTTCACGTCCTGCTCCCGCGCCTCGGGGGTCGGCAGCCCGTAGGCCGGGTCAGTGAAGTAGAGCGAGCCGTCGCTGTGGTAGTCGACGTCGTTCGGGCTGTTGAGTCGTCCCCCCTCGTAGCTGTCGACGACGACGCTGCGGGTCCCGTCGGCCGCGATTCGGGAGATGCGGCCGTTGAAGTGCTCGGTGAAGACGACGTTCCCGTCCGGGTCGACGATGATGCCGTTCGAGCCGACGAGCCGCCCCTCCTCGTGCTCGCCCTCGTAGACCGGGTTCAGGAAGTCGCTGACGGTGCCGTCAGGGTCCCACCTGACGATGCGGTTGCCGGGGATGTCGCTGAAGAGCAGGTAGCCGTCCCCGTCGTCGATCCACGCCGGTCCCTCGGTGAACCCGAACCCGCCGGCCAGCTCCTCGATCACGGCGTCGGCCGGCACCAGCGCGTCGAAGGCCGGATCGAGCCGTTCGATGGTCCCCGCGCTCGGCGGCGCCTCCGGTTCGGCCGCCGGTTCCGGCTCGGCTTCGCCGCCGCACGCCGCCATCATGAGAACGCCTGCAACCGCCCATGCACGCATCACGCATCTCCTCCTGGAAGTCATGGTTCCGAAGCGTCACAAGCGTAGCACGGCGGGCGTCCCGACGGCACCGGAGGAGGAGGCTCGAACGCGCTCGGCGGGAGCCTGCTCGCGGGACGGTCGGAGAAGTCTGGTTGACGCCGGATTCCGTGTCACACTATTTCGTGCTCGGGAGAGTCCGGAGGAGCTTCCATGGAGACCGTCAACGTGACGTTGCCCGATGACCTCGCCCGATGGGTGGAGGTTCGCGCGGCGGAGAACAACCGCAGCATGCCAGAGTGGATTGTCCGACAACTCGAGACGATGCGACGCCGGGAAGACGACTACGATGTCGCGATGAACCGCTTCTTCGGGCCCGAACCGCGAAAACGGGAGTGGGTCGACGGCCGCAAGCCGACGCGGGAGGAGTTGCACGACCGGGCCGATCGTCGTTGACACCCGGCCGAGGGAAGATGCGAGAGATGGCGGAAGCGGGCGACCACCCAACGGCGCTGTTCCCGGAACTGGCGCGGAGAGAGCTCCCCAGAGAGCTCCCCGCGGTATCGACAGGAGTCCTGCCGTACCAGCGGATCAAGGCCCTTTATCGAGACGGCCGCATTGCTGCGACCGAGCCGCTCGCCGAGGACCAGATTCAGCCCGCGAGCCTCGATCTGCGGCTGGGGACGGTCGCCTATCGCCTGCAGGCCAGCTTCCTGCCGGGCCGCGATTCCATGGTGGAACACAAGCTCGACGGGCTGTCCATGGCCGAGCTGGACCTGTCGTCGCCGACGGTGCTCGAGAAGGGGTGCGTCTACCTCGCGCCGCTGATGGAGAGCCTGCGGCTGCCGCGGGGGGTGTCGGCGAAGGCCAATCCGAAGAGCACCACCGGCCGGCTCGACGTGTTCACACGCCTGATTACGGACGGCGGCGTCGAGTTCGAGCGCGTGCGGGACGGCTACTCGGGGCCGTTGTTCGCGGAGATCGTCCCACGGACGTTCTCGGTGATCGTGCAGCAGGGAGTGCGGCTGTCGCAGTTGCGGTTCGTACGGGGCAACCCGCCGCCGACGGACAGCCTGCTCGAGCGCCTCAACGAGGCGAAGAACCTCATCGTCGACGACGACGGTCCGGCGCAGGCGGACATCAAGAAGGGTGTGAAGCTCTCGGTCAACCTCCGGGGCAGGGACGCGGCGGAGGTCGTCGGCTACCGGGGCAGGAAGAACGCTCCCCTCATCGACGTGAGCCGGGTGGATCATTACGATCCCGGTGCCTTCTGGGACGAGATTCGTGACCTCCCCGGCGACCGCCTCATCCTGAACCCAGGCGACTTCTACATCCTGGGTTCGCGTCGGCGCGTGGTCGTGCAGCCGGACTGTGCGGCGGAGATGGTGCCGTTCGATCCGTCCGTCGGCGAGTTCAGGACTCACTACGCGGGTTTCTTCGACCCGGGGTTCGGGTGCGGCGACGAAGGCGACAAGGGAACGCGGGTGGTGCTCGAGGTGCGGGCGCACGAGGTGCCGTTCGTCATCGAGCACGGCCAGGTCGTTGGCCGGGTCGAATACAGCCGGCTCTTGGAGGTGCCGGAGAAGATCTACGGGGCGTCGATCGGCTCGTCCTACCAGCGGCAGGGGCTGGCCCTGAGCAAGCAGTTCCGGCGTGCGGCGCACACGGGCGAGGCGGCGCAGGGTGCCTCGGTCGACCGGGACGCTGAACGCGGCGGGTCCAGGGATACCGGTGGCTGATTGAGCGTCATGTCCGATCTGCGCTTCGCGCTTCGCGGCCTCGTTCGCCGACCGCTCGTCTCGACGGTGGCGGTCGCCACGCTGAGCCTCGGGCTCGCGGCGGTCACGGCGTTGTTCGCAGTGACGGACGCGGTGATTCTGCAGTCCGTCGGTGACGACGACTCTCGGCTGGTCCGGATATGGAAGGACGACGTCGAACGGGGCGGCGGACTCCTGTTTCCGATCTCGTACCCCGAGTACCTCGTCTGGAAGGACGAGGCGGCCGGCTTCGACGCGCTCGCGGCCATCAACTATGCCGACGGCGCGATGACCGCCGTCCTCGTCGACGACGAGCCGGTCATCGCCAACCGGGTGTTGGCCTCGGCCGGGCTCCTGGCCGCGGTCGGCGCGAGCCCGGCCCACGGGCGCCTCCTCGAGGCCGGCGACGACGTCGAGGGCGCCGCGCTCGTCGCCGTCGTCAGCCACCGTTTCTGGCGGCGCGTGAGCGGCGACCCCGGGTTCGTCGGCCGGCGCCTGAGGTTTCCCGGAGAGACACCGTTCACGATCGTCGGGGTGCTGCAGCCCGACGTGACGTACCCGGTCGACGCCGACATCTGGCTTCCCCTGGTCCCCGCTTTCACCGCTCCCAACCCCGACGCAGCCCTCGACAGCCCGGGGACCCGGCAGTTCCACGTCGTGGGGCGGCTCGCGCCGGGCGTCTCGATTGAGCAGGCGCGGTCGGAGCTGGCGATCGTCCACGGGCGCCTGAGCGAGGCGTACCCCGAGGACTATCCGCGGATGCCGATCGTGGTGACGCCGCTGCTCGACACTGTCGTCGGTCACGTCCGGCCCACCCTCGCGCTCCTGCTGGCCGGTGCCGGGCTCGTGTTCCTCGTCGCGGGGGCCAACGTCGCCATCCTGCTGCTCATGAGGGCCGAGTCGCGCCGCGTCGAGATGGCGGTGCGGTCGGCGCTGGGCGCGACCCGCGGGCAGCTGCTGAGACAGACCGTGATCGAGGCGCTGGTCCTCGGCGCGGCGGGCGCGGCCGGGGCGCTGGCGCTCGGCCGCGGCCTGCTCGCGCTCGCGAACGTCGTCGATCCGGCCCGGGTGCCGCGAATCGACGAGGCGTCGCTCGGTCCCGAGGCGGTGGCGTTCACCGTCGCCGCGATGCTCGCGTGGGTGCTGGCGTTCGGCACGGCTCCCGCGTGGCGGACGCGCGCGGGGAGACTGCGCGGCTTCCTCGCGCATCGCTCCGCCGAGCCGTCCACGGGGACGGGCCGCCGGCTCCAGGCGATGGCGGCCGCCCAGTTCGCGTTCGCCGTGGTGGTCCTCGTCTCGGCCGGACTGTCGACCCGGTCGCTCTGGCAGCTGCAATCGATCGACCGCGGGCTCGAGTCGGACGGCGTCGCGACGGCGCGCATCGTTCTGCCGGGGCAACGCTACGGCACGCCCGACCGCGTCCGCGAGTTCTACGACCGCGCCGTCGAAGCGGTCGAACGGCTTCCCGGCGTGATGTCCGCGGCGCCGTTTCACCTGCCGCCCGGAACGGGCACGACCGGGCTCAGCTCGCCGTTTCAGTTCGAAGGCCAGTCGCCGGACGAGGCGGAGACGAACGAATGGGCCAACTGGGACATCGCGACGCCGCGGTACTTCGAGACGATGGGGATACCGATCGTGCGCGGCCGCGCCTTCGAGCGCACCGACACCGCCGACGCGCGGCGCGTGGCGATCGTGAGCGAGAGCGCCGCCGAGCGCTACTGGCCGGGCGAGGAGCCCATCGGCAGGCGGGTCCGCCTGAGCCCGCGATTCGAGTGGGCGACGGTGGTGGGGGTCGCCGCCGACCTGAGGTATCGCGAGCTGACCAACAACTGGATGACGGTCTATTATCCGGCCGCGCAGTCGTTCCACTTCCAGCCCGGCAACCTCGCGATTCGCACCGAGCGGCCGCCCGCGACGCTGTTGTCCGCCGTCCGCGGCGCGATTCGGGACATCGAGCCGGCGATACCGGTAGGCACGCTCACGCCGATGGACGAGCTGCTCGCCGCCGAGTTCGCCCGCCCGCGGCTCGCGGTACGGATCTCGGTTGCCTTCGGGCTGGTGACGCTCGCGCTGATCACGGTGGGCCTGTTCGGAACGGTGTCGTTCGACGCGAGGCAGCGGCGGGTCGAGATGGCGATCCGATCCGCGCTGGGGGCGAGCCCGCGCGCGCTGCGAAGCCTCGTCGCGGGGCGGGGGCTGCGGATCGCGGCGGTGGGCATGGCCACGGGACTCGTCGCGACCGCCCTCGGGGCGCGCGCCCTGGCCGCAGTGCTGTTCGGCGTTGCCCCGCTCGATCCGGTCACGCTGGCGACGGTCTCGGGCGGGCTGGCGCTCCTGGCCCTGATGGCCTGCTGGATTCCCGCCCGGCGGGCGGCGTCCATCGACCCCTCGGAGGCGCTTCGCGGCGGCGATTGAACGTCGTCGGGTTCGGCGCCGAGCAGCTCCCCGACTCGGATGCGCGCCGGCGGCCCCGCGTCTCGGTGCAACTCGGCCCGGGCGGAGGCGTCGACGAGGATCACGGCCAGAGGCTTCCGGCCGCCGTCGCGGCGGCGAACCGGGGCGCAGGCCAGACATCGATTCCGTCGCTGGAACGGAAGTGGCGTCGGCCCGTGTAGACGAGCACCCGCCTCACGAGCCCCGGCAGCGCCTCGATCGCGTGCAGGCCCTTGAGCAGGCTCGCATGATAGCGGCTCGCTGCCTTTACCTCGACCGCCAGCAGCTCTTTCCCGCGTTGCAGGAGCAGGTCGACCTCGATGGCCGTCTGGTACGGCGCCCAGTACCAAAACTGGTCGTAGGGGTCCCGCACTTCCGCGTGGGCGCGCAGCGTGGTGAGCACCCAGCTCTCGATCAGCGGCCCCCGGCAGCATCATTCCCCACTCCGGCCGGCTTCAACTGCGGTAGAGAGGCGATTGGAGACGAGGTCTCGGAACCCGATTCATGAACAGCCGGCATCTCCAGAGCTGGTATTCCGGCGCGCCTCCGGCAGATCGCGCGCGTATACGAACGTCGTGCCGTGCCGTGCAACAAGGCGATACGGCGGCACTTCGCTCGCGTCGAGCGCGGCATTCGTGAAGAGAAATTCGACATCCTCGACACCCGTGGCGAGAAACACCTCCGTGAACATGAACAGATACCGGTCGTCGACGGCCAGCGGGATGCCGGTCTTGTGCAGTTGCAGCACGACGCCCGCAGCCTCCGGCCATCGTCCCTGTATTCGAATCAGCGGTCGGGCGCGGCAGTGGCGCCGAAGGTCCTCTTCAACCGCCGCGGACAACACACGAGACCGCTCCCGTGCTCCCTGCTGGAAGCCAGCCCCGTCGAGCGTCCGCTGATGGTTGTCGTGCAGGACAGAGGCGCCGTGCAGAGTCAGCAGGACCCCGAACACGCCGGCCGCCGACGGCCCGGCGACCGACAACCACGGAAGCCGGTGAGGCGACAGCGCACTGTGGGCCCAGTCCATGAGGAGACCGAGTAGCGCAGCCGTGTTGACTACGGAGATGGCGGAGATCCAGAAGACGAGGTAGGCGTGCGGTACCCCCGGTAGTCGCGCAATCGACCAGAACGCGGCGCATGTCGCAACGAGACCGACAAGACACAGGGCGGCAGGAAAGGCGCGACGTGTGACGGCGGCCCGGACACATCCAGTCGCCAGCAGCACGAGCTGCAGCACGGTCCATACGCTGGCAGACAGATCGAAGTCGGTGGGCGGCGGGAACGGCCCACCGGACGGAAAGCGCGCGCCGGGTTCGATTGCGGTCCAAAGCGCGTAGCTCAGGGCAGCGAACGATGTCGCCATCGTCGGTGTCTCTACCGGCGGATCGGCCGCCAGGAACCTGGCGATGTGCGCGAGGTTCCCGCCCGGACCAGCAAGCAACTGTTCGACAAGAGGAAGCGACCACGACAGTGCGAGAATCCAGATCGTCGCGTGGATCGAAAATGCAGCCGGCCCGTCCGGTTCAGTCTCCAGGGCATCTGGGCGACGGCGGAGGACCCTGAGCTTGGCGGTGTAGAGGAGAACTGCCGCGGCGCTGACGGCGACGGCGCAGGGCGCGAGGCCGATGTGCGTTTGCACGACGAATGACGCGGCCAGCGCGATCCAGGGAAGAACGGCGATGGCTCCGCTTGCGAGGCGCGCACACAGCACAAGTAGCAGAGCAAAGGGAAGTATCGGGGCATGGGGGTTCCACACGCTCGACAACAGGTCTCCGAACCCCAGAAACGGGCCCGGGCTCGGCCGGAAGAAATAGATGGACATGGCGACGACGAGGCCCAGGCCGAACGGCCAGCCGCCGTATCTTCCCATGAGAACGACCGCTGCGATGATCGATGCCAGATTCAGTGCCAGCACGGTCCAGTGCAGGCTGAACTCATGGCCGGTCAGGGCGTATAGCGGAGCCAGTGCGTAGAAATACGCCGGGCCAGGGTGGTTCCACCCCCACCTGGAGTACGCTCCAACGCTCAAGTCGCCGTGTGACGCATGGAGGGTGTAGATCTCCAGGAGGGCCATGTCGCCGCTGTGATAGGTCGGTGGTGTTGACCGGAGGGCCGGGGCGAGCCAGGAGAGCGCGAGGGTGACAACCAACAGGACGACGATCGCTCCCACGACCGTTTGTCGGGGGGACGCCGCGAGACGCCGCGCGGCGGCGGCGGGCCAGAGGGCCAGGTCGCTTCCGAACCTGAAGGCAGGGGCCATGACCCTTGGCCACAACCCACGGAGTCCGGGGACCAGCCAGCGTGCGTGCGGCGCAAGGGCTCGCGGAGCGAGCGGGAAGCCGCATATGGTCGCGACACACAGCCAATAGGTCTGAACGGAAAGCAGGACCTTGTACGGCGAAACCACAGGGAGCAGAAGCGTGACACCCAGGAAACAGAGACCCGTCGCGCTGACGGCCAGGGCTGCAGCGTTTCCGGGACGCTCGCCGCGAAGTCGGCGCAGAGCCAATGGGAGCGCCAGCATCACGAGGAAGACGAAGACGGTGCTGTACTTGCCTGATCCGTGGGCGGGAACTGCACGGTCGGGAACGACCACGAAGCTGAAGGGTCCGCTGTTGAATCCGTGAGCGTTGGCGATCTCCAGGTGCTCGATCACCCAATCGCCGCCGTCGCTCCTCAGTACGATACGGTCATTGGTGTCGGCATCCCAGGGAAACGGAACGGCGAGGTCGACTCGCGAGCGCCGACCAGGACGCAGGAGGACGGGATCGAAAGCGGTTGTGCCGACGGTGATGCGCACGATCCTGGTATCGGCACCATGGTTCGCCAGGCGGAGAACGACGGCCGCCCATGTGCCGGCGAGACGAGTCGAGTCGGGCAGTGAGACGACCAACAGATCGTCCGACGGCGAACGCTCCGCAGCGAGAACCGTGATCCGAATGCGGTCGAACTGCCGGTAGACGCGAGTGTGGAAGACAATCGCGCAGCAGAATGCAAGGAGAAAGAGCGCTACCACCTGCTTTGGGCCAAGCCAGGACGGTATGGACGATATGAGCCTGTTGGGCGAAGCAAGCGATGGTGGAGCGGCCAGCTCGCGGCTACGCACAGCGGGATCTCCGGATCAGGATCTGCGACAGGCGGGCAGCCGCGTGTCGGGACGCGGGCATTCGGGCGTTGCTCGCTGCTCGGCCGGCGTCTTGTGCCTGTAGGAACACTTGCAGGGAGGAGCGCGTTGGGCTCAACGAGGCAGGGCGAACACGAACAGGTTGTTGCCGAAGCTCGGCCGCAGCTCCGGGGTCATCCGCAGGTTGATCGAGGCGTTGGCGGCAGTGCCGGTGCCGACCGCGACGTACTGCCGCCCGCCCACCGCGAAGGTGATGGGGTAGCCGCTGACCGGCGAGCCGAGGTTGATCTCCCACAGCACCGCGCCGGTGTCCTGGTCGAAGGCCCGGAAGCGGCCGTTGACGTCGCCGCCGAAGATCAGCCGGCCGCCGGTGGCGACGAGCGACATGGTGGCCGCGCGCTGCTCGTGGAGCCAGCGGGTGGCGCCGGTGTCGACGGCGATGGCGCGGACGGTGCCGAGTTGGTCGGTGCCGGGGGCGAGCTGGTGCCGGGCCGCGAGCATGTAGGTCGAGCTGCCCCCCTCGGTCGTCGACAGCAGCCGCTGGCAGGCATTGCGCAGCGGGAAGTACATGGCGTGGGTCAGCGGGCTATAGGCGCCAGCCTCCCAGTCCTTGCCGCCGGCCCAGCTCGGACAGGCCAGCAGCTCCTGGCCCAGCGCCGAGAAGATGACCTCCGCATTCTCGGTCACGTTGCCGGTGGCCCCGTCGATGTGGGTGATCACGTTCTGGGCGACGGTGGGGTTGGCCCACAGGAACTCGCCGGTCGCGCGGTCGAGCGTGTAGACGACGCCGGTCTTGCCGGGGATGCCGGTCATCACCCGCCGCTCCTCGCCCGGCCGCAGGCGAGGGTTGATCCAGGCAACGGCGTCGGGGTCGGGGGCGACCGCGGTGTCGACGAGCAGGCGCTCGAAGGGATGGTCGAGGTCCCAGTCGTCGTTCAGATGCTGGTAGTACCAGACGATGTCGCCGGTGTCGGCGTCGAGCGCGAGCGTCGAGTTGTGGTAGAGGTGCGCCAGCTCCGGGCCGCCGAGCATGAACTTCGGCGCGGGTGAGGTCACCGACGTGCCGATGTAGATCAGGTTCAGGTCGGGGTCGTAGCTCGGCACCATCCAGGTACCGACGTGCTTCCGTTCCTCGAACGGCACGTCTCCCCAGGTCTCGTCGCCCGGTTCGCCCGGCCCGGGGATCGTCCGCCGCCGCCACAGCTCGCGGCCGGTGCGGGCGTCGTGGGCCGTGACCACGCAGGCGTCGGGCGTCGCCGTCGCGCGGCAGCTCCGCCCGGATATGACCTTGCCGCCGGCGACGATCGGCCCGGCCGTCTGCAGGGCCGGGTTCACCGTGTAGTCGAGGACCTGCGTCTCCCACACCATCTCGCCGGTGACCGCGTCGAGGGCCATCAGGTAGTCGTCGCCGGTGGTGTCGAGCAGCAGGCGGTCGTAGATGGCGATGGTCCGCTTGGTGGTGGCGAGGCCGCCCATGTGCTCGCCGAGGTCGTCGGGCAGGTCGCGCCGGTGCTCCCAGACGAGGTCGCCGGTCGCCGCGTCGATGGCCTGGATGACGTCGCCGGGGTTCGGCATGTAGAGCACGCCGCCGTAGGCGAGGGGCGTGCCCTGCTGGCTGCCCCGGTTGAGGGCGCGGGTCCACACGAGGCGCAGGTCGGCCACGTTGCCGCGGTCGATCTGGTCGAGAGGGCTGTAGCCCCAGCCGTCGAGCGTGCGCCGCCACATCAGCCAGTCGCCGTCGGCCGGGTCCTGAAGCATGGTGTCGGTGACCGGCACGAAGTCGTCCGGCTGGGCGGACGCCGCCCCCGCGGCGGCGAGGAGGACGCCCGCCGTCAGGACGGGGGACAGCGTGTTTCGCAGGGGGCGGCGCTGAGGCATCGTGCGAGACTCCTTCCCGGCTACCACGTGAGCTGCGCGCCGAACTTGACGAATCGCGCCAGCAGGATGTTCACGGGCACCTGCCACGCCGGGCCGTAGGTGTCGTTGATGGCGAGCGGCGCGTTGTCGTTGAGCATATTGTAGGCGTCGAGCATCAGCCGCAGCTCGCGGTCGGCGTCGAAGCGGAAGAGCTTCGAGAGGCGGATGTCGAGCTGGTTGAGGCGGTCGGCGAACATCGTCCCGGGCTGGATGAGATGGATCTCAGCGGTCTGCTGTCCGCCGGCCAGCGGCCGGCCGAGCGACGGCTCGATGGCGCTGGCCGGGGCGTTCCAGGTGGCGAGAATCGGCACGCCGGGAAGGTTCTGCAGGAACCCCGAGAGCTGCACGTCGTACCACGGCAGCGTATAGGCGCCGCTCAGCTTCCAGGCGGGTCGGAAGAAGGGCGGGTTGATGCTGCAGTGATGTCCTTTGGGCAGGATGATTCCGGCCGCTTCCTCGCTGTCCCAACCGCCGCCGGTGCCCGCCCCGCCCGCGGTCAGGGCCAGCGTCGGCACCGCCGCGGGGTTGTCCGGGCGGGCGTCGCAGTCGTTGAAGCGCGAGCGACCGAGGCCGACCCCGCCGTAGACGAAGAGGTCGCCGCTGATGCGCGAGTTGACGACGACGTCCAGCCCGTCGAACACCTGCTCCATCGTGTAGCCGTTCGGCTCGGCCGGCACGATGTCGTTCTGCACCTGGCCGAAGCTGGCGGGGTTGACGTCGTAGAGGCCGCAGACCTCGTAGCCGCCCCCGTTCGGCAGTCTCTGGTCGCTCGGCGCGATCACGCAGTAGGGGTCGAAGTCGCCGGGTCCTACCAGCGTGTTGTCGGTGATCGAGAAGTTGCCCTGCACGCGGCGCCAGTACGACACGTCGAGGGACATGCGGGGCAGGATCTCCTGCTCGATGCCGAGCGAGTACTCCCAGTTGTTGCGCCGGGTCCCGAACCCCGAGTAGACGTCGGGGGCGAAGACGTTGGTCAGCACGCTTTGGCCGAAGTTCGCGTTCGAGTACGGCCCCAGCTCGTTCTCGTCGGGAAAGAAGTCGCCGTTCGCGTCCTGCCAGAATCGCGTCGCGCTCGTGACCGACGCGTTGACGGGGTTGCGCGACGCCGCCATCCCGATGGTGTCGACGCGGAGGTAGCGGCTGATCGAGCCCTTGATGGCGGTCCGGCCGTCGCCGAACACATCGTGCGCGATGCCGATCCGCGGAGACAGGTCCTTCCAGTTCGCGGCGTTGGGGATGGCGTCCCAGCGGCGCGTCGGGGCCCACGTGCCCGGCCCCACCGAGCCCGAGGGCGTGTCGACGAAGCGCGACGTGTCCTGGGCGGGGATGTCCTGCCGGACGTAGTCCCACCGCAGGCCGAGGTTGAAGGTGGTGCGGTCGATGGTCCAGGTGTCCTGCACGTAGAGGCCGAGGTCGGCGGCCAGGTCGACCTCGACGTTGTAGGGGGTGGCGAAGGCCGCGATCAGCAACGGCTGGCCGCCCAGGGTGAACAGCAGGCTGTCGGTCGGCCCGATGATGTCGGTGCCCTGCCGCCAGGTCCCCTCGTCGAGGGTCATGCCGAACTTGAGGCTGTGCGATCCCGTGACGTAGGACATCGCGGCCTTGTAGGCCCGGTGCACCTCGTTCCACCGCCGGCTGAAGCCGATGCCGCGGAAGTCGATGCCGGTGGTGAGCTCGCGCACCGCGTGGAGCTGGGGGGCGTCGGGCTGCGGGTCGATGGTCGCGTCCTGGATCTGGATGCCCATCCCCGCCTCGAGGAGGATGCGGTTGCCGACGGTGCCCGTCCACGTGGTCGTCCCGTGCCAGTTCAGGGGGTTCCGCTGGTCGCGCGCCGCCTCGGGGGTGCGGCGGTTCGAGATGCCCTGGAAGGGTTGGTGGCGCGGCGCCCCGTTGTAGTAGACGGCGAACTTGTTGCCTGGCGTGGCCTGCCACGTGAGCCGGATGCTGGCGCTCTGGTCGTACTGCTCGTTGACGCCCGGCCGCGTCAGGTCCGGCGTGAAGACGTAGTCGTTGGGGTCGGTGTCGTAGAACGTGTTGGCCGGCAGCAGCTTGAGGCCCCAGTTGCGGTACGCGCCGTGGAACCACAGCTTGTTCGTGACGATCGGCCCCCCGAGGTCGACGCTGGTGTCCCAGATGCTGCTGACGACGTCCGGTGTCTGCAGCCCCGCGTCGAGCAGGCCCTGGCTGAGATTGTCGCCCTGCAGTCCGCTGTTCGAGAAGTTGCCGAAGGTCGATCCGCTGAACGAGTTGCCGCCCTCCTTCGGGATGATGTTCACGCGGACCCCGCCGATGGCCACGTCGGCCGAGACCGCCCCGATCTCGTAGGTGAGCTCCTGCGTCTGGGCGTCGTTGGCGTTCAGGGTGGTGCAAGAGTAGCCGCACGACAGGTTGCCCATCGTCAGCCCGTCCATCTGGCGCATGCCGTCGCGGGTGTCGCCGCCGTGCGCGGCGAGGTACGGCATGTACGACTCGCGGACGCCGCCGACGTCCTGCGACTCGGGGGCGACGCCGACCGTCAGGGCCCCGATGGCGCCCCAGTCCTTGTTCATCGGCAGGGCGTTCAGCACGTCGTTGGTGACGACGGTCAGCTCCTGGACGCTCTGGACGTCGATGACCGGCGACTGGCCCGAGACGGTGATCGTCTCCTCGAGGGCCCCGACCTCGAGCTCGACGTTGATCGGCGCCGTGAACCCGGCGGTGAGCTCGATGCCCTCGCGCACCACGGTGGCGAACCCGGTCAGGGTGAAGGTGACGGTGTACAGGCCGGGCCGCAGCGCCGTGAACGCGTAACGTCCCTGGGCGTCGGTCACCGCGACCCGCGAGCCCTCGATGAGGGCCGGGCTTGCCGCCTCGACGGTGACGCCGGGCAGGACGCCGCCGGTATTGTCGTTGACCGCCCCCGCGATGCCGCTGTCCTGGGCGACGGCGGGAGCCGCCGCGAGCAGCAGGAAGATTGCGAAACATACGCCGCTGAGCCTCATCGTCGGACCTCCTCGGATGTGACGTGCCGCCGGTCTGTTACGCTGACATTCAACCAGTCTACGCCAGGGAGCCCGCCATGGAACGGCGAGGACTCCGGGCGGCTGGCTGGGCGCCGGGCGACGATTGGCGGGCCAGGCGTCGCGCGGCGTCCCGGCGACTCCTCTCGACGCATGCGAATCTGGAGTCTTCACCCCGAGTACCTCGACGCGCGCGGGTTGGTTGCCCTCTGGCGGGAGGCCCTGCTGGCGCAGGCGGTGCTGCGGGGCGCGACCCGCGGCTACCGCCATCACCCCCAGCTCGCGAGGTTTCGTCGCCGGCGTTCCCCCGTCGGCGTCATCGCCGAGTATCTGCGACACGTGCACGCGGAGGCGCTGGCTCGCGGCTACCGGTTCGACCGCGACCTCATCGGCTCGGTGGCCGCACGTGGCAGGATTCCGGTCACGCGCGGCCAGCTCGAGCACGAGTGGGCACACCTGAAGGCCAAGCTCGCGCAGCGCGACCCCGAACGGGCGGCCCGGTGCGAGTCGGTCGCGCTTCCCGTGCCCCATCCGCTGTTTCGCGTTGTCCCGGGTGGCGTGGAGTCGTGGGAAGGACCGTCCCCTCGCGGTCGATACCGGCGGGTTCGACCCCGACCCAGAACGTAGGAGAGTGGTCCTGCTCCGGGATCGATCGTGCTAACGTGTGTACATTGTCTACAGATCGTCCCGATGGGGATCATGACCACGACACTCTCGGTCCGGATCGACGTGCACACCAAGCAGCGTCTCGAGGCCCTCGCGAAGCGGTCGCGTCGCTCGAAGTCGTTCCTCGCCGCCGAGGCCATTGCGGCGTACGTGGAGACCGAGAGCTGGCAGCTCGACGAGATCGCGGCGGGGCTCCGCGACCTCGACGAGGGTCGAACCGTCGAGCACGAAGCGGTTGCCGACTGGCTGCGGTCGTGGGGCGGCCCGCATGAACCGCAGCCACCCGATCCGTGACCGTCGTCTGGTCCGCACGGGCGGTACGCCACCTGGCTCGGCTGCGAAGCGTCATCGCCAGGGACCGGCCGGTTGCAGCGGAGAACGTCGCCTCCACCGTACTAGGCAGCGTCGATCTGCTCGCGCTACATCCGGGAATGGGCAGGGCGGGACGGGTGCCGGGCACCCGGGAGCTGGTCGTGCAGGGAACGCCATACGTGGTTCCGTACCGCGTGCGTGACGAAAGACTCGAGATCATCGCTGTATTCCACGGACGGCAGCGATGGCCGGAGAGACTCTGACCCGCCCGTTGCGCTGGAAGTCGTCTGGTCCGGCTCATTGAGCCGGTCGAGCGGATCGTCTACGTCCATCGGTCGCGCCACGACGTGCAGACGACCGGAGGCGGCGGCGAGTCGACCGGCGGCGAGGTGCTGCCGGGGTCCGGCGTGCGGTACGGCGTCTCTTTCCTTAGGGAAACCCGCCGTGTGAGCGTATTATTCTGACGGTTGGTGTCCAAGGGGAAGGAGCGCACGATGACCAGGTGTGGACGCGCGACCGTGCTGGCCGTTGCCGTGGTGGCGTTCGCAGGCACGGCTTGGCTTCCGGCCGCCGCGTCGGCCCAGCCGGATGCGTACTCGCCGCCCAGGACCGCCGCTGGTCATCCCGACCTGCAGGGCATCTGGGGGAACAACAGCGTGACGCCGCTCGAGCGGCCCGACGCGGTCGCCGACAAGGCGACGCTGACGGCGGAGGAGCTGGCGCGGGTCGAGGCGACCGCGAACGCGCTCTTCGCCCAGGACGCGGGGGACGCGGCGTTCGGGGACCAGTTCTTCAACGTGGCCCTCGCCGGCGCCGAGAGCTTCACCTCGACCGACGGCGGGACCGGCAACTACAACCAGTTCTGGCTGGTCGAGCGGGAGTTCAACAACCGGACGTCGCTCATCGTCGACCCCCCGGACGGCAAGCTGCCGCCGACGACGCTGGCCGCCGAGACCGCGGCGAGGCTGGCGCGGGAGTCACGCGGCCGCCCCGCGGCGTGGACCGAGGACCGCGGCCTCAGCGAGCGGTGCATCACGTTCGGGCTGCCCAACCTGCTGGCGGGGTACAACAGCTACTACCAGATCTTCCAGACCGCCGACCACGTGGTCATCGAGCAGGAGCTGATCCACACGACCCGCATCATCCCGCTGGACGGCCGGCCCCACGTCAGCGACGACGTCCGCCAGTGGCACGGTGATTCGCGCGGGCGCTGGGAGGGCGACACGCTGGTCGTCGAGACCCGGAACTTCTCGCCCCAGAGCGACTTCCGGGGCGCGAGCGAGCACCTGCGCCTGGTCGAGCGGTTCACGCGGGTGGGGCCGGACGAGATGCACTACGAGTTCACGGTGAGCGACCCGACGACGTGGACGGCCCCGTGGACGGCGCTCGTGCCGTGGACCCGTACCGACGAGCCCATGTTCGAGTACGCGTGCCACGAGGGCAACATCGGCATGGAGGGCATCCTGGCCGGGGCCCGGGTGGAGGAGGCGGCGGGCGGGCGGTGATCGCGGCGGACGGCGGCGGCGTCACGGCTGGAGATTTTCCGGAGAGGTGACCATGAGTAATCGAACGTTCTGGAGCGTTGCCGCGGTTCTCGGAATCGTCATCCTCGTGCTGGCCAATCCCCGCACCCCGGAGGAGAGCATCGTCCATGCGCCCGGCACGGCGGGCGACGAGCACGCGGCGGCGGCCGACCCGCCGGCCGAGCAGGCGGCGGCGTCGGCTGCGGGGGCCGAGGCGGCCGGCGCCGAACCGGCCGAGGCGCCCGCCGACTGGACGGCGCCGCGCACCCCGTGGGGCGACCCGGACATGCAGGGGGTCTGGACCAACGCCACCCTGACCCCCATCGAGCGGCCCGCCGATCTGGGCGACCAGGCGGTGCTCACGGCCGAGGAGGCGGCGGAGCTGGAGGTCCGGACAGCGGAGAGCCGAGCCGCCTCCGACCGGTTCATCCCCGGCAACGTCGGCGCCTACAACCAGTTCTGGATGGACAGCGGCAAGAACGTGACCGAGGACCGGCGCACCTCGCTCATCACCGATCCTCCCGACGGCCGCATCCCGTGGACCGAGGCGGGGCGGGAGCGGCTCGAGAGCGACCTCGCGCGGTACGGGGTCGGGCCGTTCGATACGCACGAGGACGCCGACACCGGCGAGCGCTGCCTGACCGACGGGCTGCCCCTGGTGCCCCTGCAGGGTTACAACATGAACTACCACATCCTGCAGTCGCCGGGCTGGGTGGCGATTCTCAACGAGATGTTCCACGAGTACCGGATGATTCCGGTGGACGGCCGCGGGCAGCTCGATGCCGACATCGGCGCGATGCTCGGCGACTCCCGGGGCCGGTGGGAGGGCGACACGCTCGTCGTGGAGACGACCAACTTCTCGGACAAGCGGCATTACCTGTGGCGGGCGACGTGGCGGGGGGCGCGGCCGTCGCTGCATCTCGTCGAACGGTTCACGCGGATCGACGACGAGACCATCGACTACGAGTTCACGATGACCGACCCCGAGATGTTCACCCAGCCGTGGACGGCCAGCGTGCCCATGACCACCAACCAGGAGTCGCGCGGGGTCACCTCGGGGCCCCTGTTCGAGTACGCCTGCCACGAGGGCAACTACGGGCTGCTGAACATCATGCGCGGCGCCCGCGTCGAGGAGCTCGAGTGATGGCGCACATGTACGTATCGTTCCAGGACGACGACCACATCGCGATCTTCAACCAGGATCCCGCGACGGGGGCGCTGAGCCGGCAGGAGGACGTGGTGGTCGAGGGCGGCCCGGGGCCGATGAACCTCGGCCCCGACAGGCGGGTGCTCCACGTGGGGCGGCGGGGGAGCCAGCAACTCTCGAGCTTCGCGGTCGACCCGCGCACCGGTGGGCTGTCCCTCATCGGGACCGTACCCCTCCAGGGCGAGCCGGTATACGTGGCGACGGACCGGTCGGGGCGATACGTCCTGTCCGCCTACTACTACCAGAGCACCGCCGCCGTGCATGCGGTGGGAGAGGACGGGGCGGCGACGTTTCCGCCGGTGGAGTGGCGGTTCACCGCCCATGGCGCCCACGCCATCCTGACCGACCGCTCCAACCGGTTCGCCTACGTGCCCCACATCGCCAACCGGGGCCCCAACGCGATCTTCCAGTTCACGTTCGACGAGGCGACGGGGCGCCTGACCCCGAACGCGCCGGCGCACTACGCCCCGGATGCCTATCTCGGCCCCCGGGCCCTGGCCTTCCACCCCGCTCTCGACGTCGTCTACTTCTCCGACGAGCAGGGGGGCAGCGTCAGCGCCTACGCCATCGACGCGAAGAGCGGAACGCTGGCCCCGCTCCAGACGATCTCCACGTTGCCGGACGGCTACGCGGGACCCAACACCTGCTCGCAAATCGCGATGCACCCGTCGGGGCGGTTCCTCTACGCGCCGAACCGCGGGCACAACAGCGTGGCCAGCTTCGCCGTCGATCCGGCGTCGGGCCGGCTGACCGCGACGGGGCGGGTGGCGACCGAGCCGGTGCCGCGGGCGTTCAATCTCGATCCGGTGGGCGGCTTCCTCTATTCGGCCGGCCTCGACTCGGGCCGCATCGCGTCGTACCGCATCGACCAGGACAGCGGCGAGCTGACCCCGCTCGAGACCTACGAGGGCGGGAACCGGCCGATGTGGGTGCTGCTCGCCGATCTGTAGGTCGTGAACCCGCGCGTGGGCGAGCTCCGGTCGGGCTCGCGGCTGGCGAGTTGGTTGGTGCCTGCTCCGTGAGTCACGAACCCGGGTGCCGTTCCGGCCTGCCGAGGGGCCGTGCGGCGGCATCGGCGGGCGGCGGATCTTCGGCTGGGCCGCGCCGATTCGCATCCTCATCGCGTCGGTCGCGCGGAGCGGGTCAACCGCGACGGGCGGCGCCCGACGCGAGATGGGAGACGCGGCGGTGCTCAGGCGTGACGAGGGACCACCCCGCCAGCGAGGACGAACGATGCACGGCCTGATGATGGACTACCCGCTGACGCTCGACCGCATCGTCGAGCACGCGGCCCGGATGTTTCCGCACAAGCGGATCCGCACCCGGCAGCCCGACGGCGGGATGCACGACTACACCTACGCCGACCTCCGCCGCCGCAGCCGCCGCCTCGCCGCCGCCCTCGCCGGCCTGGGCATCGCGCCCGGCGACCGCGTGGGGACATTCGCGTGGAATCACCACCAGCATCTGGAGATGTACTTCGGCATTCCCGGGGCCGGCGCCGTCTGCCACACCTTGAACGTCAGGCTCTTTCCCGGACAGCTCTCCTACATCGTGAATCACGCCGAGGACCGCGTGGTCTTCATCGACGCCACCGTGCTGCCGCTCTTCGAGCGAGTGGCCGGCGACATCGACTGCGTCGAGCACTACGTGCTGGTGAACGCGCCGCGCGACGTCGAGACGAGGCTGCCGAACGTGCTGCACTACGAGGACCTCGTCGACGGCGCCGCCGACGACTTCGAGTGGCGGTCGACGGACGAGCGCATGGCCATGGGCCTGTGCTACACCAGCGGCACCACCGGCGACCCCAAGGGCGCCCTCTACAGCCACCGGTCGATGTTCCTGCACACCCTCGGCGAGAACCAGGCGATGGGCCTGGCCCTCACCGAGACCGACGTGGTGCTGCCGGTGGTG
This sequence comes from Vicinamibacterales bacterium, assembly GCA_965207615.1. GTDB lineage: Bacteria > Acidobacteriota > Vicinamibacteria > Vicinamibacterales > UBA8438 > JAJEEA01. The sequence continues at coordinate 1,215,530 of CBDBMZ010000003.1, read as the reverse complement.
CCGCAGTTCCACGCGATGGCGTGGGGGCTGCCCTACGCCTGCACGCTGGCCGGGGCCGACGTGGTGATGCCCGGGCCGAACCTGCAGCCGGCGGCCCTCGCCGAGCTCATCGAGACGCACGGGGTCACGGTGGCGGCGGGCGTGCCCACCATCTGGAACGGGCTGTACCACGAGCTGAAGGCGCGGCCGCGCGACGTCTCGTCCATCCGGTCGCTGGTCGTCGGCGGGTCGGCGATGCCGCGGTCCCTCATCGAGGCCTACGAGCGCGACCTCGGGGTCAACGTGCTCCACGCCTGGGGCATGACCGAGCTGTCGCCGCTGGGCACGGTGTGCAAGCTGCAGCGGCAGCACGGGGACCTGACCGAGGCGGAGCGATGGGACGTCAAGGCGCGGCAGGGCACGCCCCTCGGGGGGGTCGAGCTGCGCATCGTCGGCGACGACGGGGCCGAGCGCCCGTGGGACGGCGAGACGATGGGCGAACTGCAGGCGCGGGGGCCGTGGGTCATCCGCAGCTACTTCAAGCGCGAGCCGACCCCGGAGAACTTCACCGCCGACGGCTGGTTCCGCACCGGCGACGTCGGCACGATGACCCCCGACGGCTACCTGACCATCACCGACCGGACCAAGGACCTCGTCAGGAGCGGCGGCGAGTGGATCTCGTCGGTGGCCCTCGAGGGGGGGCTGATGGCCCATCCGGAAGTGCTCGAGGCGGCGGTCATCGCCGTCCCCGACGAGAAGTGGGGGGAGCGGCCGCTGGCCGCGGTGGTGCGGACGGAGGGCAGCGCGGTCTCGGAGGACGAGCTGCGCGCGCACCTCGCCGGGAGCTTCGCGAAGTTCGAGATTCCCGACACCTTCGCCTTCGTGGACGAGCTGCCCAAGACCAGCGTGGGGAAGTTCGACAAGAAGGTGCTGCGCAGCCGCCACGCCGAGGATAGCCTGTGACGGGGCGGGGACTCGAACCGAGACACTGCTCTTCATCAGGGATGCACGGGCGCCGCGCAGGGCGGACGCCACACGCAAAGGGAGGTTCCATGCCAAGGTCCGGACGCATCGGATGGATGCCGGCGGCGGTTCTGGTTGTCGTCCTGCTCGGTGCGGGCGGGGTCTGGGCGCAGTCGTCGACGACGAACCCCTGGCGGGCCACCTTCGGCTGGGAAAAGCTGCCGGAGGGGCGGGTCATGGGGACGGTGAGCGGGGTCTTCCCCGACCCGGACGGGCGCCACCTCTGGATCCTGGACCGGTGCGGCGCCAACGAGTGCGCGGGCACCGACCTGAACCCCATCATGAAGTTCGACCTGGAGGGCAACCTCGTCGACAGCTTCGGGGCCGGGCTCTTCGCCTTCCCCCACGGCTTCTTCCTGGACCACGAGGGCTTCCTGTGGGTCACCGAGGGCGGGTCGCACGGCGACCGCCGGGCCGCGCTCGGCGAGAGCATGGGCATCGGCCACCAGGTGCTCAAGCTGAACCAGCAGGGCGAGGTGGTCATGCGCCTGGGCGAGGCCGGGGTCTGGGGCGACGACGAGTCGCACTTCAACGGGCCGTCCGGGGTGGTGGTCTCGCCCGAGGGCGACATCTGGGTGTCGGACGGGCACCGCGGCGGCAACAACCGCATCGTGAAGTTCTCGGGCGACGGCAAGTTCCTCTTCGCCATCGGCGGCGGGGTCGGCTCGGAGAGCAAGGAGGCGGCCCGCTTCAGCGACCCCCACGACATCAAGATGGACTCCGAGGGCCGGGTCTACGTGGCCGACCGGGGGAACAGCCGCATCCAGGTGTTCGACCCCGACGGCAACCTGCTCTACATCTGGACCCATTACGGCAAGCCGAGCGGGCTGTTCATCGACCGCAACGACATCCTCTACGCCGGCGACGGGCTGTCGGGCATGGTCCGCACCGGCCCCCCCGACAACTGGCGCAGCAACCTCGGGTGGGAGAAGGGTGTCCGCATCGGCGACCTGAAGACCGAGCAGGCCTGGGTGACGCACTTCATTCCCCAGCACGACGAGGACGTGGGGGCCGGCATCGAGTTCCTCGGGGTGGACTTCGACGGCAACATCTACGCGGGCGAGGTGAGCCGGCGCCGGCTGGTGCGCTACGTGCTGCACCGGCCGTCCGAGCTGATGAAGCGGTGACGGCGGCCGTCGTCGCACGCCGCGACGGTGGAACGCTGCATGGCTCGCGACGCGCGGGCGGGAGCTCGTGCCGCAGATGCCCGAGTCGATCGGGCGTCGAGCGACGGCCGGCCGGTCAGGAGTCTGCGCCGAGGAACGCTGCCTAGTCCCGGAGGGTTGGGTGGGCGGCAAGCCCAGCCGCAGGCTACGATTGCCGGGCTAGAATATCGGCGCGGAACGGACACTCGAGTTGGGAAGGACTTCGACCAAAGGAAGCACTCATGCGCAGACTGCACAAGCTCACGGTTCTCACCCTCGCACTCGGCTTGCTCCTCGGCTTGAACGCCGGGCCGGCCGACGCGCAGTTCACGGCGTCGGACTTCGAGTTCGGCGACCGGTGGGCCCTGCCGGAAGGCGAGGAGTCGCCGATCTGGAACCCCGCGATGCGGAAGCTGCTCGACGGCGGCCCGATGATTGGTGGCACCATCAGGGCCACCGACGCGCGCACCTACTGCGCGATGGCCGCCGCCGGCTACGACTTCATGTGGGTCGAGATGCAGCACGAGGCGACCTCGTGGGAGCAGGTGGCGCGCCTGTGGCGGACCTGCCCCGGACCGGCGGCGCCGGGCGCCCGCGTGGCCTACGCCGACGAGCGTGAGATCCAGCACGCCACCGACATGGGCGCCGCGGTCATCGTGGTGCCGACCGTCGACAGCGTGGAAGAGGCGCAGGCCGCCGTCGACTGGACCTATTTCCCGCCCATGGGCCGGCGGAGCTCGGGCGGCGGACAGGGCCCGGGCGAGTTGTGGAACAACGTGCCCGGCGGCTACCGCCAGACGTGGAACGACAACGTCGTGCTCCTGCTCATGATCGAGACGCTGGAGGGGGTCGAGGCGGCGCGCGAGATCGCGCAGATCCCCGGCGTCGACGGGCTCTTCGCGGCGAGCGGCGACCTCGGCAACTTCTCGGGCTACGGTGAGGGCGACGCCGAGTACGAGGCGCTGATCACCGAGGTGTCGACGGCGGCCAAGGAGGCCGGCATCCACGCCTGCGCCCCCTTGCGCTGGGCCGACCGGGCCGACTTCACGTGCTTCCAGGCCGGCACCGAGGCGGCCAACATCCGGCGTGGGGCCGCGGCCGAGATCGCGCAGGCCGAGGCCGCGTTCAACTCGACGGGCGGGGGCGGCGCGTCGTCGAACGCGGCGGCGCTGCTCGCCAACCTGACGGCCGAGTGCGGGTCGATCACCTACGAGGCGGACTGCTACGCGGCGGTCGAGGCCGCGGCGTCGGCGGCGGGCTCGCTGTCGGACGAGGATCGGGGGCTCATCGTGGGCCGTCTCGGCGCCATCGCGGCCGCGAACCCGAACCAGGCCGCGCGCATCCGCGAGATCGCGGCGGGCGGCGGGCTCGACGTGCAGTAGTCGGAGGGATGGCCCGGTCCGGCGTCTGAATCCGGCGCCGGACCGGACCGAATCGTCCACGGGGCCGGATGCCACCGGTGTTGCAGGAGGCGTTGCGACCCTGGCCGCCTCGGGCCGAACCCCGTGTCGCGCCGGAGACCGGGGAGGGCGTCGGCGGACGGCGGTCTATGGCCTGCGCGAAGTCTGTGGCCTACGCGAAGGCGTTGAACAGCGACCGGTTGGGTTATCTGACCGCGGAGCAATGCTGCCCCGCGGATCACCGCGGTCGGGCCGATGCATCGCCGGTCGAATGCCGGGGGCCTCTTGCCACGGGCCGCCAGGTGCGCCGACGGGGAAGGAGAGGGTCGATGAACAACCGATGGCGATGGCTGCCGCCGGCCGTTGCGGCGTGTGCGCTGCTCGCGGCGCAGCCGACGACGGCGAGCGCCCAGTCCGGGGCGGATGACGACTGGGAGCTCCCGCGTACCGCATGGGGCGATCCCGATATGCAGGGGGTGTGGACCTCCGCCACCCTGACCCCGCTCGAGCGGCCCGCCGGCCAGGCGGGGCGCGACCGGCTCACCGACGAGGAGGCGGCCGCGATCGAGCAGCGGACGGTCGCGACCCGGGCCGCCAACGACGGCAAGTCGGCGCCGGGCACCGTCGGCGGCTACAACCAGGTGTGGCTGGACGCGGGGACGCGCATCACCGGCAGCCGGCGCACGTCGCTCATCGTCGACCCGCCCGACGGCCGCATCCCCTGGCGGCCCGGCGAGCGCGAGGCCCACGACCACGAGCGGGCGCGCTACGGGGTCGGTCCCTTTCACTCCTACACCGACACCGACACGGGAGAGCGGTGCATCACCGACGGGCTGCCCAACATGGTGCCGCTGCAGCCCTACAACATGAACCTGCAGGTCTTGCAGACGCCGGGGCAGGTGGTGATGTTGCACGAGATGTACCACGAGCTGCGGGTCATTCCCCTGGACGACCGGCCCCTGACCGGCATCTCGCAGTGGACGGGCGAGGCGCGGGGTCGCTGGGACGGCGACACCCTCGTGGTCGAGACCGTCAACTTCGTCGACAAGCCCGACGCCTACTGGAGCTCGCCGTGGCGCAAGGCGCGGTCGACCCTGCGGCTGGTCGAGCGGTTCACCCGGGTCGGCCCCGAGTCGATCGACTACACGTTCACGCTGGAGGACCCCGAGGTCTTCGAGCGGGCGTGGACGGCGTCGGCGCCCATGACCACCGACCAGGCGTCGCGCGGGGTAACGGCGGGCGAACTCTGGGAGTACGCCTGCCACGAGGGCAACCACGCGATGATCAACATCCTGAGCGGGGCCCGGGCCGAGGAGGCGCGGGCGGCGCAGGAGCAGGACTGATCCTCCAGGAGTCTGCGCCGTCCTGGGGTGCAGACTCCCGCCTGCCCGGGCGGTTCTGAAGTCGCGGCACAGCACCCCCCGCGCCGTCGACTTGGCGGCGGCCGAGCCCGTCGTTCCCGAGTTCTTCTCGTCGGACGTGCTCGACGCGCGCCCCTGCGCTACTGCTTCGGCAGCGCGAAGCTGAGAATGAGGTCGCCGCCGCGGCGTCCGCGCGAGCCGCCGCCCGAGGCGACGGTGACGAACTCCTCGCCGTCGACCATGTAGACGGCGGGCGAGGCGAAGATGCCGGCGCCGGTGTTGTAGCGCCACAGCTCCTCGCCGGTGCGGGCGTCGTACGCGAAGAAGTAGCCGGCGATGTTGCTGCCGGTCCCCACGAAGACCACACCCCCCCGGGTGACCACCGCGCCCGCCTGCCCGTAGCCTTCGAAGATCTGCCGCCACACCAGCTCGCCGGTGGTCGGGTCGTAGGCCGAGAAGTAGCCCTTGGGGCCGCGCCCGGCGTTGAACGGCCGGTCGATGGCGTTGACGTAGAGCAGGCCCGTGTCGGGGCTGTAGGCGATGGGCCCGTAGCTCGCCCCGCCCCCCATGCCGGGGGCGAAGATGACGTCGCTCGTCACCCGGGGCAGCGGGGTGAACTGCTCGAGGAAGCGCTTGCCCTCGGCGTGCTCGGGGGGGATGTCGGTTGGGAACACCGGCGACACCGGCTCCATCCGCTCGCCGTTCGCCTTGTGGGGAATCGGCTGGGTCGGGTAGGGCACCTCGCCCTCGCGGTCGGTCTCGGTCGGCACCGGGGTCTCGATGATGGGATGGACGGGCTCGCCCGTCTCGCGGTCGAGGATGTAGAGCCAACTGTTCTTGTTGGCCTGCGCGAGCGCCTTCACCGGCTCGCCGTCGACGACCATGTCGAAGAGGACCGGCTGCTGGCCGTTGTCGTAGTCCCAGACGTCGTGGTGCACCTGCTGGTAGTACCACTCGAGCTGCCCGGTCTTCAGGTCGAGGGCGATGATCGAGTCGGTGAAGAGGTTCGCGCCCGCGCGCAGGGTGCTGTCGCCGAACGGGTTGCCGACCGCCGCGTAGAGGAGGCCGAGCTCGGGGTCGACGGACGGCGTCTCCCAGATGCCGCCGCCGTTGCGGCCCCCGCCCACCCAGGTCGGGCCCGCGATGTCCCAGCCCTGGTCGTTCTCGTCCTGGGGCACGGTGTTGAAGTGCCAGATCACCTCACCCGTCTCCGCGTCCACCGCGAGCACGTGGCCGCCGGGGATCATGCTCTCGCTGCGGGTCGAGCCGACGTAGAGGATGCCGTCGTGGATCTGCGGGGCGCTCGTGAACCAGTAGCCCATGGAGATGGCCGTCTCCACGTCGGGGTAGCGCTGCCGCAGCACGTCGAGGATGACGCTGGCCTGGCCGTTCTCGCCGAAGCCCTCGACGGGCTCGCCGGTCTCGGCGTCGAGCGCGAAGATGAACGATCCGGCGGCGCTGTAGACGACGCCGTCGGCGTAGGTCACGCCGCGGTGGCGGAAGATGTAGCCCTCGCGCCGGCCGCCGCCGAGCAGCTCGGTCACGTCGTAGATCCACAGGAGGTGGCCGTTGGCGGCGTCGACCGCGTAGACGCTGCCCCGCGAGTCGGTGACGTACATGACGCCGTCGACGATGACCGGCGTGGTCTGGTTGCTGACGCCGTCGATGACCCCGTGCTGGAAGAGCCACCGCGGGGTGAGCAGGTGGGCGTTCTCGGGCGTGATCCGATCGGTCTCCGAGTACCGGCTTCCGGCGAGGTCGAGGTTGTGCAGCGGCCAGTCGACGTTCTGGGCCGCCGCGGTCCCGGCGAGGACCGAGAGCGAGAGCAGGCTGACGACAGCGGTGCGGACAGGATGCATTGGTTTCCTCCAACCGCTCCCGGGCGGTATCGGCCTCGTTCGCGGACGGCGTGACGGTGCCGGGATTGTAAACGCGCCCGTACCCTCGCGACAACGCTCACCAGCCGCGGTGGGTTGAATTGACCCTCCAAAAGCGGCGTGATACGGTCGCCACGGGCGCTGCCCTTCCGGCGCCGGAACGGCGTCTCGGCAGCGCGTCATCGGCGCGGCCCGGCGGAACGAATGCGAATCGGCGGCGGGCTCGCGGGGCATGGCCGACCCCGGCGGCGAGTCTCGCGAGGGATCGGCAGGGACGGCTCCGCCGACGGTCGGTCGGCGCGAGTAGTGGTGACAAAGCCATGGATGAATGTCAGTTGACGGGGAAGAGCATGCGGGTTGGCAGCGGCTTTCTGTCGTCGTCGGTTCGGTTCGCGGCCGCGGGGCTCGCTCTCACGGTCGGGACGGCCGCGCCCCCGGCGCTGGCCGCGGACGACGTGGTCGCCGCCGCGCGGGCGGGCGACGCGGCCGCCGTGCGCGCCCTCCTCGCGGACGGGGCGGACGTCGATGCCCGGCAGGGGGACGGGGCGACGGCCCTGCACTGGGCCGCGCACCGGGGCGACCTCGCGATCGCCGAGGTGCTGATTGACGCCGGCGCGGACGTCGACGCCGCCAACGCCCTCGACGCCACCCCGCTGTGGCTGGCGGCGCAGAACGGCGACGCCCGGCTCGTGGCCCGGTTGCTCGAGGCGGGCGCCGACGCCAACGTCTCGCTGAAGATGGGCGAGACCCCCCTGATGAGCGCCGCGCGGTCCGGCGACGTCGATACCGTCGGGTTGCTGCTGGCGGCGGGGGCCGATGTGGACGCGGCCGAGCACGAGCGCGGCCAGACCGCCCTCATGTGGGCGGCGGCGCAGAGCCACGCCGAGGTGGTGCGCGTCCTCGCGGCGGCGGGGGCCGACCTGCACGCCCGCAGCCGAGTCTGGCACCAGCTCGAGAACACCGCCGGGAACACCAACCCCATCGGCAACTTCCGGATGGCCCACGGCGGCTCGACGGCGCTGCTGTTCGCGGCGCGCAACGGCGACGCCGCCACCGCCCGGGTGCTGCTCCGGGCCGGGGCCGATGTCGACGATACGGCCGCCGCCGGCACCAGCGCCCTTGTCATCGCCGCGCACAGCGGGCACCGCGCCCTCGCGGGGCTCCTGCTCGAGCGGGGCGCCGATCCCAACGCCGCCGAGGCCGGCTACACCGCGCTGCACGCGGCGGTGCTGAGAGGCGAGGGTGCCCTCGTCCGCGCCCTCCTGGCCCACGGCGCCGACCCCAATGCGCCCGTCGTGCGCGGCACGCCCGGCCGCCGCTTCAGCGCCGACTACAGCATCCGCCACCAGGCCGTCGGGGCGAACGCCTTCTGGCTCGCCGCCAAGTACGGCGAGCTCGAGAGCCTCGGCGCCCTCGCCGACCACGGCGCCGACCCGTTCATGATCCCGGCCAACGGCGTCTCCGCGCTGCAGGCGGCCATCGGCCGGGCGCAGATCTCGCAGGAGAACCGGCGCAACCGGGTCGGGGTGCCCGCCGCCGACCACGTCGACCAGGAGGCGCTGGCGATGGGCCTCGCCCGCGTGGTCATCGCGCTCGGCGTCGACGTGAACACCGCCGACGAGCGGGGCGAGACTCCGCTGCACGACGCGGTGCGGAACGGGTACGCCTCGGTGGTGGAGTTCCTGGTCCGGCGCGGCGCCGACGTGCGGGCCGCCAACAACCGCGACCAGACCGCCCTCACCCTGGCCGAGACCCCCCTTCCCGTGCCCGGCACGAACGGCCGCCGCGCCACCCGCCCGGAGATCGCGGCGCTCCTGCGGAGCTACGGCGACGGCCAGTAGGACCGGCGTTGCTCGTGGTGACGAGACGACCGTCGTGAATCGGCGAGGAACCGACGCACGAATGGAGCACGCTCGCATCCGGCTTGCCGCGTCATGAATCCCGAATCGAGTCCCTTCCGGCCCGGGCAGCCGGCGCCGATCGAGTTCTTCGTCGGGAGGCAGGCGGAGATCGAGCGCGTGCGCGGCATGGTCCGCGCCAGCACGCGGGGCCGTGTGAGCATCGGCTTCGTCAGCGGCGAACGCGGCATCGGCAAGAGCTCGTTGGCGCGGCTCGTCCGCTACCTCGTGGAGCAGAACGACGATGCGGTAGGGTGTCACGTCTTCCTGGGTGGGGTGCAGGATCTGGGACAGATGTTGCGCCGAACGTTCGAGCGCCTCCTGAACGAGAGCACCGACAAGCCGTGGCACCAGAAGCTGCGGGACTTTTTTGGCGACCGGGTTCGCAAGGTCGGGCTCTTCGGCCTCACGCTCGAGCTGAATTTCCAAGAACGCGATCTGGCGGCCATCAAGCATGGCTTCGTGGCGTCCGTGAGACGGTTGCTGGAGAGTCTGGCGGAGCACAAGAGATCGCTGTTCTTGATTCTCGACGACATCAACGGTCTGGCGGGTTCCGACGAGTTCGCCAACTGGCTCAAGAGCACCGTCGACGAGATCGCCACGTCGGATACGGAGACGCGGCTCTGCATGCTCGTGGTGGGCCTCGAGGCCCGGCGGCAGGAACTGGTGAGCCGGCAACCGTCCCTGGCCCGCGTGCTGGACCCCATCGACATCGCGCCTTGGTCCGACGAGGAGGTGCTCGCCTTCTACCACGGCGCGTTTCGTGAGGGCAACGCGGAAATCTCCGACGCGAGCGTGCGGATGCTGTCACTGTATACGGGTGGACTGCCGGTGCTTGCACACGAGCTTGGTGACGCCGTCTGGCGAACGGCTCGTGGACCAAAGATCAACTCGGGGGAGGTTGTTGACGGCATTATCGCGGCGGCTGAAGTCATCGGCAGGAAGCTGCTGGAACCCGGCATCTTCAGAGCTATTACGAGTGAACGCTACCGCTCTATTTTCCGAAAAATGACTGACGATTTCGATCGGATGCGATTCAGCCGAGCGGAACTAATCGACCGATTGACCGAACAGGAACGAAGCGTGCTGGACAACTTCCTGCGTCGCATGAAGAAGCTGGGCGCAATCGAGGCGGACCCGGAAGTCAAGGGCGGGTACCGTTTTCCCAACCGCCTCTACGGTCTGTACTTCCGGATGACGACGGTTGGAGCGAGTGGACGGTAGCCCCGATTCCGCCGTCGATCGCCTGATCCATGGGCTGTGCGCGTGTGTGCTGTTCCTGACCGTGCTGTTCCTGTGGCGGCGCACTCATGAACGATCCTGCCTGGCGCTGGCGTTTCCGCTCCTGACGGTTCTCGCGATATTCGGCGGGTTGTTGGAGTACAGGCTGGAGCGGAAACGCTTCGTGGTCGACTACTACCTCGACCGCGCGTCGTCCATGCGCCGCTGGCTTCGCGGGTCCGGGCCTTCGGTGATGATCAGCCTGGCGGCGGCGTTGCCGCTGGCCGCGTTTCTCGTTGTCTTCGTCGCGCGATCCCGTCCCACCGACTGGCTCTTCCTCAGCACTGCGGCCGTCATGGCGCCGCTCCTGTTCAGTGTTCTGTCGACCTGGCCCGGACGTCACTTCAGGCGTGACGCCGAGGACGGACTATCGAGCGCGACGATCGCGGACGTGCTGGTCGCGCGCATGGCGGGAACGCTGCTCCTGGGTGGCCTTGCAGTCGCATACGTCTACGCGAGCTACTACCTGATCCCGGCGCCGGGGCAGGATATCTTCCCCGATTCGCTCGAACGGACCATCGAGGCGTTCTCGGGGCATGCCGGCTCGGCGTGTTCCGTCACGGACGACACGCTGCGGTTGGCGACCCAGATTGAAGGGCTGTCGTGGCACTTCGTCACCACCGCGGCGATGGCGCCGTGGATGCACGACGGGATAGGAACGCTCTTGTGGGTCGGTTTCTTCCTGAACGCGGCGATGGTGTTCGGTGGCTTCGTCCGCGGGTTGGAGGGGGCCATTCTGCTGACGTTGCGGCTGGTCCGACGATAGCGGAGGGATGAGCATGTCGACCGAGAACGGTGGCGAGACGGGTCGGAGCTTACCTGAAGGCGAGCAACGGCAATCGCACGCCCGAGACGTTTCGGGAGCGGCACCTGCTGCCCGTTCGGGCAGGGCCGGGGCGATGACGTGGGCTCGTCGAACGGTCCTCACGCTGATATCGGCTACGCTGCTGTTGTTGATCGCGGCGATGGTGCGGCAACCTCGGCCGCTGGACTATCCGGAACCTGCGGGCCCACCCTCAGCCGACATCAATGCCGACGGGGCAGAGCCCGCCATCTTCGAGAACGAGCTGGAGGAACGAGCGGAACGGCGGTGGAGGCGGTTTGCGGAGCGCATGCGTCGTGACCCGTTGCCGGCGACTGACCAGGCTATCGAGGAACGAATCGACATGGCCTTCGCTCCGGTCTACGAGCGCATTCCGGGGTTCCTGGACTGGCACTACTCGATCGTCGGGCAGTACACGGAGCTCGGCCAGGCGGCGCTCGGGGCGCTGGAGGACGCAATCGAATCACGGTTGTTCGCAGCGCTCCAGGAACGCATCGGGACAGCTACTGAAGCCGTCGCCGGGGTCATGCAGAAGGAAATCCGAACCGAGATCGAGGAGTGGGTCCGCCGGGAGTCACAGACGGTTCCGGCTGGGGTGACGACGGCCTACGAGCGGATGTTGGAGGTGACAGTTGCGGACACGGTCGATAGATTCACGGTGTCCGCCGTCCCGTCAGCGCTCGTGGCGGTGGGCACGGGGGTCGGCAGCACCGTCGCGGTTGCGGTTCTGGCGAAGGCGCTCGCCAAGAAGGTCATGGCGTCAGCGGCCCTCAAGACGGTGGGCAAGGTCGGCAGCGGCATCGGGGGCCGCCTCGGCGGGGCGGCTGCCGGGGCCGCCATGGGGTCCGTCCTGGGCCCGGTCGGGGCCGTGGTCGGCGGCGTGGCTGGAGGCGCGGCGGCATGGCTCGCCGTGGACGGCGCCGTCGTGAACATCGACGAGTACCTGCACCGGGAAGACCTCGAACGAGAGCTGACGGAGCTGATCGACGAGCAGAAGGCAAGCGTGAAGTCGGCGCTGGCGACGGCCGTCGATGAAGTCAAGCTCGAAGCTCTGGATGAGGTCACTCCCCACGAGCTGAGCAACCGCGACTGACGCGGCGGGGCGAGCTGCACATGACGGCGCTGCTGTGGCAGTTGGAGGAGTTCGACGAGACGCGTTCCGCCTTTCCGAGGGCTGCCCGCTTCAGGACGTGATCGGCTCGAGGACTACGAAGGGCGGATCGAGTACTGGGAGGCCCGGACGGAGACGGCCTGAGTGGTTGCGGAACCCGTGCCACCGGCGGGAGCGACGCGGCGGAAGCCGGCGGGGTGACGATTCACCGGATGCTTGGGGGGCGCTACCGGACGCGGTCGGCGAGCGTGGCGTTTCCCGGGTGGACGGGGGCAGAGATTCATGCGGGGCTGACGGCGCCGCGGACCGCGAAGACCTACGACGTGCTGGAGCGCGTGGGGCCGACCCTGGGGGCTCGGGGAGGCACCGGACCCGACGACGACCCGATGCTGCGAGCACTGGGCCGGCGTGAGCGCACGCGAGGCCTGGCCGAGGGGCGCGAGGCGGGGCTCGCCGAGGGGCGCGCGGAGAGAGCTGGCGGCGGCCGTAGCCGGCATTGCGCCGATGCGGCGGACTTCCGGCGCCGGCTGAGCGCTCGGCGCGGTTGACGTCGCGGGCCTGCGGCGGTTGCGCGGCGAGCAGCGACCCGGGATCCCCCCCTGCCGGGTTTCGCGACGGTTGCGCGGGGGCTTCCGACGGTCGGTCGTGGGGGTACGCGCGCCGTGGCTCGCCACGCCCGGCATCCCGAACTTCGAGAATCAGCGGCGGGACCAGTCCACCAGGTCGGGCCGCTCGGCCATGAAGTCGTCATCGACCGGAGGCGCGTCGTCGGCGAACGAGGTCCATGACTTGCGTGCCGGCACGATGATCAGCGCGTCGCCTACCCTGCGAATCCGCACCTCGCTGACCCCGCGGAACTGATACGCCTTGGGAATGTGAACCGCCTGACTGCGGCCGTTGTTGAACAGTCTGGCCGTCGTTTCCATGGATGATGTCCTTCCGGCGTGGCTCCTCACCGAGACACTCCGAGCATATCGCAGGCCAGTTCTCGCCAGGACGGGACGCGAGCGGGGTTGGCGCCCCCGGGGCCGATGTGCATGCACCGGGCGGACAGTGACACGCCCGCCGCCGCCCACGGGCTCGGCATCCCACGCGGCCGGCGTGCATGCACCGGGCGGACAGTGACACGCCCGCCGCCGCCCACGGGCTCGGCATCCCACGCGGCCGGCGTGCATGCACCGGGCCGGCCGTGACTTCGGCCGGGCCGGATTCCGCCCCGGCGGATTCACCGTTGGCGCCGAAGCCGGTGTTGTGGCAGAGTGAACGACGGAGGGCGACAGAGCATGAGCAGGCGGAGATCGGTCGATCGCCGGCACTTCCTGGCCGGCAGCGCAGGGGCCATGGGGGCGGCCGTCTTCGGCCGGCTGCCGCTGGGGGCGATGGTCGAGCAGGGGGCGCCGCCGGCGCCGCAGGGGTGGGACCCGGGGCGGGTGCGGCATCTGCTGCCCGGCGTCAGCGACACGCGCATCCTGCTGAAGGCGTCGTTCGACGGGCCGCTGCCGGACACGCCGGTGCTGCGCGTCGGGGCGACCGACGTCCCGGGACGCATGACGGACACGGCGGGGGAGTACTGGCTCTTCCACGCCACCGACCTCCAGCCGGCGCGCCGCCACACGTTGTCGCTGCACGGGGCGGACGGGGCATCGCTGTGCGAGCCGTGGCCGCTGTCGACGTTCCCGGCGCCGGACGCGAGCCCCGAGCGGTTCCGCATGCTGTTCTTCACCTGCGCCGGCGGGCCGGGCGGGACCTACGAGGGCATCGGGCAGCGCAGCGGGTTCCTGCCGACGGCCATCCGCAACCGCCTGCTGCGGCGGGCGCTGTCGTTCGAGCCGGACGCCGCGGTCGCCAACGGTGACCACATCTACTGGGATCTGCACACGTGGCAGGGCGAGAACGCGGGGCAGCTCAGCCCGAGCGGCCGGACGTCGAACTTCGACTTCTCGGCCACCGTCTTCGGGGCGAGCAACGAGGCCGCGATGAAGGCGGCGGCGGGGCCGCAGATCGTTCCCGTCTACGGCGCCGACTTCCGTTCGACGCCGGTGTTCTTCCTGCAGGACGACCACGACCACTGGGAGAACGACGCGGTCACCGACGACATCGCGAGCTTCCCCATCCCGTGGTTCCAGCTCCAGCTCGCGCGGGCCACGCAGCATCTCTACTACCCCGAGTTTCTGCCCGACACCCGGCGTCCCGCCGGTCTGCCGTGGTCGTCGGCCGGCGACCGCGGCGACCTCTCGGAGAGCTTCGGGACGGTGCGCTACGGCGATCTGGCCGAGGTGCTGCTGTACGACGTGCGCCGGACCCTGAGCCTCGCGGGGCGGAACGCGGTGTTCGTCGACGCCCAGGTCGAGCGGTGGCTGCTCGACCGCACCGCGTCGACCGAGGTCCGGCACCTCGTCCACGCGCCGTCGAACCCGTTCGGGTGGAGCGCCGGCAAGTGGGGCGAGTGGTACCCGGACATCCTCGACCGGGAACAGGGGATGCTGACCACCGCGATCGGGAAGCCGTACTGGCAGGAGGGCTGGCTGCGGCAGCACGACCGGTTGGCCCGAGCCATCGGTGCCCAGACGGAGCGTATTCCCTTGGTCATCAGCGGCGACCTCCACGCCATCGGCATGGGCCGCATCCACCGCGCTGGCGGGGTCGACCTCGCTGTGCGGCCGATCACCGCGGTGCTGAGCGGTCCCGTCGGCACTTCGGTGCGGGGCTTCCCGTCGGTGGTGCGCGGCATCGGGGCCTCGCCCCCCGACCATCTCGACGTCGAGGAGTCGGTGGCCCCCATCGAGGACCACGGCTTCACCCTGTGCGACTTCCTGCCCGACCGCATCGCGCTGAGGCAGTTCCGGTGGGACGTCGACCGCCAGCCGGTGGAGGCTATAGACCGCCTGGAGCCGTTCTACACGACGGAGCTGCCGCGGCCGGGGTGAGGCGTTTCGGTCGCGTCCCCATCGGCTTCCCGTGCTATGCGCACGACGGATGCTGTCGCCGGGGAGGAGGGCCGAGATCGAGATCGAGCGTGGGTCGCCCTCGCGTCCGCACCCAGGAGTTGAAGCCGACCGGGTGATGGCGGCGGCGGCCTGCCCCCGCTTGCCCGGAGGTGGAGGATCATCATGAGCCAGACCCGACGAGACTTCCTGAAGCAGGCCGGCGCGGCCGGTGCGGTCGCGGCTGGCGCGACCGGTGGCAGCGCGACGGCGTTCCGCGGTGGCGGAGCCCGCACGGCGGGCCAGCCCACCGGGGGCGCGGTGCTGCGGTCGGTGCGCACCGCAGTGCTCGAGATCGGCTACGAGGAGCACGGGCCGGGCGAAGGGTTCCCCATCGTCCTGCTGCACGGCTTTCCCTACGATATCCGCTCCTGGGACGGGGTCGCGCCGCCGCTGGCGGAGGCGGGGTACCGCGTCCTCGTGCCGTACCTGCGCGGGTACGGCACGACGCGGTTCCTCGACCCCGAGGCGCCGCGCATGGCCGAGCAGGCCGCGATCGCCCAGGACGTGGTGGACTTCGCCGACGCCCTCGGGCTCGAGCGGGTGGCGCTGGCCGGCTTCGACTGGGGCAACCGGGCCGCCTGCATCACGTCGATCCTGCATCCCGAGCGGGTGCGGGCGCAGGTGGCGGTCAACGGCTACTCGGTGCAGGACACCGTCAACCCCGGCGGGCCGGGCTCGGCCGCGGGCGAGGCGCGGCTCTGGTACCAGTGGTACTTCAACACCGAGCGCGGCGTGCGCGGCCTCGAGGCGAACCGGCACGACATCGTCCGCTATCTGTGGGAAACGTGGTCGCCGGGGTGGGACTACACGGACGAGGCGTACCAGCGCTCCGCGCCGTCGTTCGACAACCCCGACTTCGTCGACATCGTCATCCACTCCTACCGGCACCGGCACCTCAACGCCCCCGGCGAGGAACGCTTCCTCGCGGTCGAGCGGCAGTTGGCCGAGCGCCCCCCGATCACGGTGCCCGCGATCGTCCTGCGGGGCGACGCGAGCGGCTTCGGCCGGCCGTCAACCGACCCGTCGGGCGACCGGAACCGGTTCACGAACCTCGTCGCGCGGCGCATCGTCGAGGGGGCGGGCCACGACCTGCCGGTGCAGCGCCCCGATACGGTGTCGGAGGCCCTGCTCGAGCTTCTGGCGTGACGCGGCGGGATGCGGCGGCCGCTGGGCGCGCCGCCCCTGCGTTCGCGGAACGAGGCCGTCTACGGTATCGTCACATGGCGTCGCGGTTCGGTCGTCCGACCGCGCGGTCCCGGAGGAGCTTGCCAATGCTGAAGAGTTGTCTCGCGGCGTCCGTCGGCGCGGTGGTCGTGCTCGGCCTCGTGCCGGTGGCGGCGGCGCAGTCGGACGAGCGCTCCATGCCCATGCGCACCCCCGACGGCCAACCGGACGTTTCCGGAATCTTCACCTTCCGCACGCTGACGCCGTTCCAGCGGCCGTCGCAGTTCGAGGGACGGGAAACCCTGCCGGCCGAGGAGGCGGCGGCCTTCGAGGCGTCGGAGCGGACGCGGCTGAACCGTGATCTCTTCGACCCCGAAACGGGCGCGGCCGGCTACCGGCCCCGCTCGGAAGGGGGCGTCCTGTCCTACAACGAGTTCTGGTACGAGCGGGGCATCGAGCTGACCTCGGACAAGCGCACGTCGCTCATCGTCGATCCGCCCGACGGGCGCCTGCCGCCGCGGACCGAGGAGGCGGCAATGGCGGCGCGGGAGCGCGCGGCCTACCGCCGCGAGCACATGTACGACTCGTACGAGAACCGCAGCCTCGCCGACCGCTGCATCATGGGGTTCAACTCGGGCCCCCCGATGCGGTCGGCTTCGTACAACAACAACGTCATGATCTTCCAGGCCCCGGGCTACGTCGCCATCCTCAACGAGATGGTGCACAACGCCCGCATCATCCCCATCGACCAGGAGGTCGCGAAGCCGCCGTTCCCGCAGTTCGCGGGGGTGTCCCGCGCCCACTGGGAGGGCGAGACCCTGGTCATCGAGACCACGCAGTTCCGCGGCGGCCAGAGCGGGGGGACGGGGCCGAACATGCACCTCGTCGAGAAGCTCACGCGGCTCGACCCCGACACCGTCGCCTACGAGTTCACGGTCACCGACCCGACCGTCTACACTGCGCCCTACACGGTGATGATGCCGTTCCGGCGGACCGACGGCCCGCTGTTCGAGTACGCCTGCCACGAGGGCAACTATGGGCTGTACGGCATTCTCGCGGGGGCCCGCAACCTGGAGAGGGAAGGGCGCGAGCTGCGCCCCTGACCGAGTGGGAGGCCGGAATCCGCCGGCAGCTCCACCGGTGCCCCGCCGACTCTCCACGAGCCCGCTCCGCGCTTCGGCGGGAAGGTCCCGGCTCCGGGTTGGCGAGCTCCCGGCCGCCGCCTCGGCGCGCCTGAACGCCGGGCGTGCCGGCGCCGGCCGCCCGCCCCGGCCTTCCATGGAACACCTGCCCGGGCTCGCCGCGCTGCTGTTGACGATGTCGGCGTGCGCCGAGGCGCCGGCCCCGCCGCCCGCCGGCGAGGGTCCCGACGCGGTCGAGCTTCCGCGGACCGCGCTCACTCGCGGGGCCGCCGTGGACCGCGACATGGTGTTGGCGCCCGACGGCTCGCGCGTCGCATTCGTGTCCGACCGGAACGGGACCCTCGGGCTGTGGACGGCGTCGCTCGGCGGCGGCGCCGCGACGCTGCTGACCGGCGGGCACGACTTCCTGACGGCCCCCGCCTGGTCGCCCGACGGCTCCCGCCTCGCCTACGTCTCCGGCCGGGAGGGACCTGCCGACCTCTGGATCGTGCCGGCGGCCGGCGGCGATCCGGTGCGGATGACCTCGGGCCCCGGACGCGTGCGCGATCCGCAATGGTCGCCCGACGGCTCCGCCGTTCTCTACTCGAACAATGTCGAGGGCCGTATCGATCTCTGGACCGTGCCGGCGGTCGGGGGCGGCGCGGCGGTGCGGCTGACGACGGGCGGAAACGCCGCCAACTGGGCGCGGTGGTCTCCCGACGGCCGCGAAATCGCGTTCGCGTCCACCGAAGGCGGCGTCCGCCACGTTCGGCTGACGACGGCGGCGGGGGGTGGGGGGCGGCGGCTGACGACGGCGCCGGGCGCGCAGGGTCAGGTCGAGTGGTCGCCCGACGGCGAGTGGCTGGTCTTCGTCTCGAACCGCAGTGGCACCCCCGACGTCTGGGTGACGTCCCGCGACGGGGGGCGGGACGTCGCGCTGACGGAAGGGCCCGGGAACGACCAGCGGCCCCGATGGTCGCCGGACGGCCGCTGGGTGGCGTTCCGATCGATTCGCGACGACCGCGCCGACGTCTGGATCGTGCCCGCGGACGGCGGTGCGGCGAGACGGGTGACCGACGACCCGGCGGAGGAGGAGTTTCCGCGTTGGGCCCCGGACGGGTCGGCGCTCGTGTTCAGCGTCGCATCGAGCCGGACGTGGTTGTGGACGGTGCCGGTCGAGGGCGGCGAGGCGACCGCCCTCACCTCCGGCCCGGCCGTCGCCCTGGATCCGGACGTGTCCCCGGACGGGACGGAGGTCGCGTATCTCGCGGGCCACGCGGGCGCCCGCGATCTGCGCGTCGTCGCGGTCGACGGGGGCCCGCCTCGGCGGCTCACCACGAACCCCGGCGGCGCTGCGGCGCCCAGGTGGTCGCCCGACGGCGCGTTCATCGCGTTCGAATCCGGGCGGAGCGGGAACAGCGACATCTGGATCGTGCCGGCGGAGGGCGGGGAGGCGACGCAGGTGACCGCGCATCCCGGCCGCGACGTCGATCCGGCCTGGTCCCCGGACAGTGAGACTCTGGCCTTCTCCTCCAACCGGGCGGCCGGCCGGTCGGAAATCTGGCTTGCCGCCCCCGCCGGCGGCGACCCGCGGCGTCTCACCACGCAGGGCGCGGCGCCGGCTCCCCGGTGGCATCCCGACGGCGGGTCGCTGCTGTTCCGGTCGCCGGGGGCGGCCGGCCAGGAGCAGGTGTGGCGGGTGCCCGCCGCCGGCGGGCCGGCCGAGCAACTCACCCGTGGCGGCTACAGCGCCCGCATGGACTACTCCCCGGACGGCCGTCGCATCGCCTACCAGGCGCACGACGGGGCGGGGTTCGACATCCACGTCTTCCCCGCCGGTGGCGGCACGAGCACGCGGTTGACCTCGACGGCCGGTGACGAGACGCAGCCCCGCTGGTCGCCGGACGGGACCCGCGTGGCGTTCCTGTCGGGAGAGGCGCCCGACCGCGAGCTGCACGTGGTGCCCGTCGCCGGCGGGCCGGCGGCCCGACTCACGCGCGAGGGCGACGTCGGCGGCTTCGACTGGCTGCCGGACGGCTCGGGCCTCGTGTACAGCCTGACCGAAGCGGCCGCCAACCTCTGGCGAGTCGACATCCGGGAGTTGCTCGGCCGGATGGCGGTCCCCGATCGAGATTGACGAGGCCCCTGCATGTCGAGGCGCTCCCACGATGAAAGATCCGGAGGGCTCCAGGCGTCTTTGGCGTAGTAGGGAGTGAGTCGCATGGTTCCCGGGAGACGGCACCCGGAACGTCATTGTGGAGTGAGACGATGCGTTCACCGAGGTCGCTGTTGCTCGGCATCGTCGGGGTCGTGGTCGCGGCGTTGGCCGCGTCCGAACGCAGCGGGTACGCCCAGCCGGTTGCATTCGGCGACGTAGCGGGTTCGGCGGACCCTGCCGGGCGCGCCGTCGCGGTGACCCCCTTCGTGAACGTCTCGGCTCGACCCGAGGACGACTGGCTGGGGATCGGGCTTGCCGAGACGGTCGTCGCCGGCGTGGGGCGCCTGGGCCTTCTGACCGTCGTCGACCGGCAGTCGCTCTTCGGCGGGGCTGCCGCGAAAGCGCCCGGCGGCGAGACGTGGGCTCGAGATCGGGCGCGCGCCGCCGGTGTCTCGTGGCTCGTCGGGGGCGGGTTCCAGCGGTTGGGCGACCGGGTGCGGATCATCGCGCGGGTCACCGACGTCGAGACCGGAGCCCCCCGCGAGGTCGCCAAGGTCGACGGACACGCCGACGACCTGTTCCTCCTGCAGGATCGCATCGTGGCGGAGGTCGCGGACGGCTTGGCCCGCCTCGTTCGCCCCACGGCGTCCGCCCGGGACCTTCGGGGGCCGGTCGCACGGGCCGCGGCGGGGCGGCGGGCGATGACGAACTCGTCCGGGGCCCGGGGCGGCGGCGAGCCCGGCGACCAGTCCGCCGCCGGAGGGGCGAGGGGTTCGTTCGAGGCGACCGACACGAACCCGGCGGCCGAGGCGGTCGGTTTCGGCGCGTCGGCGCCGGCCGGAAACGCGGGCGTGCTCACGGGCCGGGTGACGGTGCGGCCGCGGCGGACCATGACCCCGCCGACCGTCGACGGCCTGCTCGACGATGCGGTCTGGAGCAGCGCGGCGCGCATCACCGAGTTCGTCCAGCGCGAGCCGCAGGACGGGGCGCCCGCGACCGAGGACACCGACGTCTACCTTGCGTACGACGACTCCAATCTGTACCTGGCGTTCCATGCCAAGTACGAGAACACCGACATCATGCGCGCGAACCGCGTCGACCGCGATCGCGCGGGGTTCGGCGACGACACGATCTCGGTCTACTTCGACACGTTCCTCGACCAGCAGCGCGCGTACGTGTTCTCGGTGAACGGCTACGGCGTGCAGGGCGACTCGATCGTGGGCGGCCGGGGGGGCGGCTTTGGCGGATTCGGCGGCGGGGGCCGCGGCGGGATCCCGCGCGGCGACCGGTCGTGGGACGCCTTGTTCACGAGCGGCGGCCAGCCCGTCGGGGACGGGTTCACGGCCGAGATGGCGATACCGTTCAAGAGCCTGCGGTACCCGGCACGGCCGGGCGGCGCGCCGCACACGTGGGGATTCCAGATCGTCCGCCGCATCCGGGGCAAGGACGAGACCATCGTCTGGTCGCCGGTGTCTCGCGACATCGCCGGCTTCCTGCCGCAGATGGGGGTCCTCGACGGGATGACCGGCCTCTCGACGAGCCGGAACCTCGAGATGCAGCCGACGTTCACCGCCTTTCGCTACGGTACGTTCGACGAGGCGGCGGGACGACTGGTCGACGGCGAGCCGAGGCCCGAGTTCGGGGCCAACTTCAAGTACGGCGTGACCCCCAACCTCATCGCCGACTTCACCCTCAACCCGGACTTCTCGCAGATCGAGTCGGACCGGCCGCAGGTCGAGGTGAACCAGCGCTTCGCCCTCTTCTACCCCGAGCTGCGCCCGTTCTTCCTGGAGGGAGCGGAGATCTTCCAGATCCAGGCGCCGGTCACCGTCGTGCACACCCGGACCATCGTCGACCCGCAGTACGGGGCGAAGCTGACCGGCAAGGCCGGCAAGACCACGCTGGGGGTGCTGTTCGCCAGCGACGAGGGGGCCAGCCTGGGGGTCGACGACCGGTTGGACCCCGCGTTCGGCCAGTCGGCGCAGACCTTCGTGGGCCGCGTCCGCTACGACCTCTACTCCGAGTCGTTCATCGGGGCGATCGTCACCGACCGCGAGTTCCTCGACGGCTACAGCCGCCTCGTCGGCGCGGACAGCAACTTCCGCATCGGCGCGACCCACCAGTTGGGTTTCCGGGCCTTCGGCACCGACCGGCGGCCGGCGCAAGGTGGTCCTCAGACGAATCCGTGTCCATCCTCGGCGGTGTCGGACCCGGAAGGGCCCGTCTCATGCGACGGCTACGCGATGGACTTCGGCTTCCGGAAGCGGGGGCGCAACCTCAGCTACTCCATCGACTCGTTCGCGCTGTCGCCCGACTTCCGGACCGACGTCGGTTTCGTGCGCCGGACCGATCAGCGCGAGACCGAGGCGCGGCTCGAGTACGAGTGGTGGCCGCAGTCCTGGGTGATCAGCTGGGGGCCCGAGGTGCGCTACGGCCGCAACTACAACTTCGACCAGGTGCTCGAGGACGAGCAGTTCCGGGCCGGGGTGAGCGCCAACTTCGCGAAGAACGTCCGCTACAGCTTCGACGTCGACCACGACATGGAGCGCTACTACGGGATGGACTTCGACAAGCGCCGCTACCGGATGTTCGGCAACGTCAACACCAGCCGCGTGCTGTCGTTCGGCACCGGGTTCGACTGGGGGGACGAGGTCTACTTCGACGGAGCGAACGCGTTCCTCGGGCGCGAGAGCGGCTTCCGCACGTTCATCAACTTCCGGCCGGTGTCGCGCTTCGCCACCAACATCAACATCACGACCAGCCGCTTCACGGATCCGCTCGGCCTCTTCACGGCCGGCGTCAACGACGGCGAGCGCGGGGAGGACGGCGAGATCTTCAACGTGAACATCTTCCGCGCCCTCAACACCTACCAGGTCACCGACCGGCTCGCCCTCCGCAACATCACCGAGTTCAACACCTGGGACGGGAAGATCGCGCTCAACTTCCTCGCCACCTACCGCGTCAACTCGGGGACCGCGTTCTACATCGGGTACGACGATCACTACCAGCAACACGAGCGGTTCTACGACGACCAGGTGAACATCACCGACCGCGGCTACCTGCAGACGAACCGCGCCGTCTTCACCAAGATCCAGTACTTGTTCCGGTACTGACCTCATCGCCGTCGAGGCCGGCCGCGGCTCGCTCGGGAACGCAGGGGCCCGACCTAGCCCGCCCATCGTCGCCTGCGGCTCCGCTGGGCGCCCAACCAACCCTGCAGGAGTCCGCGCCGTTCTACGGCGCAGACTCCTGGACGGTTTTCACCCCGCGGGACGGCGCCGCCGGGTATACTCCAGCGGTTTGCGGTGGACGACCGGGCGATGGGCGCGCCGTTCCGTCGCGCATCCCGGATCGACGATCAGAGGAGAGGAGCTACATGAGCGACAGCCTGACCGGTGCAGAGTTCAAGGCCGCACTGCGGAACAACCAGCCGAAGATGGGCCTGTTCATCAATTCGCACAGCGTGACCGCGGTCGAGCAGCTCGCGCACAGCGGCTACGACTGGCTGCTGATCGACTCGCAGCACGGCCCGATGGGCTACGAGACGCTGTCCACCATGGTCGGAGGCATCTCCAGCGGCGGCGCGAAGTCGCTCGTGAGGGTGACCGGCTACGGCGACCGCGCCGGCATCCAGCAGGCGCTGGACGTGGGCGCCGACGGCGTCCTCGTGCCGTACATCAACAACGCCGACGAGGCGCGCCAGGCCGTGAGCTGCACGCGGTACCCGACGGCGGGCACGCGCTCGGTGTACTTCCCGCAGCGAAGCATGAACAAGGCCGGGCTGCTCGGCTACGCCGGCCCCGCCAACGACAACATCATCTGCGCCCTGCAGGTCGAGACCGCGGACTGCATCAGGAACATCGACGCGATCGCGGCGGTGCCCGGCGTCGACATCCTGTTCCTGGGGCAGAACGACCTGTGCATGTCGATGGGGCTCTACGAGAAGTACGAGTTCCCGCACATGTACACCTCGCCGGAGCTGAAGGAGGCCACCGACGCGCTGAAGGCGGCGGCGCGGCGCAACAACGTGATTCTCGGGCTGTTCCTGTTCGGCACCGACCGGGTCGCGGAGTTCCGCGAGCAGGGGTTCAGCCTGATCAGCATCGGGAACGACCTGCATCACCTGTTGACGCAGGCCGGCTCGCACGTCGCGACGATGGAAGGCATCATGGCGGACTGGAAGCGGCGCCCGACGGCGCTCTTCTGATCGGGCTCGGGGGCGGCGCGTCTGCGGCACCCCGGCTCGCGCGAGGCTCCGCCGCTCGGGCCGGCGCGGCGGGGCTGTCGCCACCGGCGTCCCGGGGAGCGGCGCCGCCCGCCGCCCTCCCTCGCTCCAGCCGGTCGTTCGTCCCGGCCGCCGGCGGACCGGGCTCGTACGATGATCCGCTGGTGACGACCTCGGTCATCCCGACGGCACGAGGGGCCCGAGCTCGTATCGGGATGACCAGCGGACCTGTTCGGTCATCCCGGCGGCTCGCGGGAGCGGTTCGCACGACGGCCGTCTGCCTACGGAGGGCGCAACGGAGGAGGAGCCTTGGTGCTGACGAAGCAACGCGTCGGGGCACTGACGGCGGCGGTCTGCCTGTCGGCCGCCGCGTCCGCGGCGCAGCCGGCGACGACCGACTGGGAGTGGCGCTCGTACGCCGGCGACGTCCAGGGCACGCGGTATGCGCCCCTGGATCAGATCGACGGCGACAACTTCGGCACCCTCGAGCTGGCGTGGCGATGGCGCAGCGCCGACGCGCACCTGCCGGTCGAGAACGGGTCGGGGGTCGCCCTGGCCCCGGCCGCGACGGTGTTCGACCGGCTGGAAGCCGCCGATCCCCACCGTTGGGTGACCCGGCCGAGCATCGCCCGGCTGTCGGCCACGCCGGTCATGGCCGGCGGCCGCCTGTACCTGGCGACGCCGATCTACCAGGCGGCGGCCGTCGACGCGCGCACCGGCGAGACGTTGTGGGTCTACAACCCCCGGGTGTACGAGCAGGGCAGCCCGCCCCTGCCCGCCCCCTGGAACCACCGGGGGGTGGCGTACTGGGAGGGCGGCGGCGAGGCCCACGTCATCTGGGGTACGGGCGACGGCCGGCTCACCGCGGTGGACGCGGCGACGGGGCTGCCCGCCGCCGGATTCGGTGACGACGGCGGCGTCAGCCTCGAGGCGGGACTGCCGCGGGCGCGCGAGAACCCGAGCCGGCTGCCCCCGCCGTCCCGGTCTCCGCCCCTCGTGGTGGGGAACACCGTCGTCGTCGGGTCGTCCGTCCACGACTACCTCAGCCGGCGCGAGAACGCGCCGGGCTACGTTCGGGCCTACGACGCCCGCACCGGACGCCACCGCTGGGACTTCCACATGGTGCCCCAGAGCGGCGACGCCTACGGGGCCGACACGTGGCTCGACGAGGCGTGGCGCTACTCGGGGAACACCAACGTCTGGGGCAACATCGCGGCGGATCCCGAGCTGGGCTACGTCTACCTGCCGACGAGCACGCCGACGTCCGACTACTACGGCGGCCATCGGATTGGCGACAACCTGTTCGCCGAGAGCCTGGTCGCGGTCGACCTCGAGACCGGACAGCGCGTGTGGCACTTCCAGATGGTGCATCACGGGGTCTGGGACTACGACAACCCCACCGGCCCGAACCTGCTCGACGTCGTGGTCGACGGGCGTCCCGTGAAGGCCGTCGCCCAGGTGACCAAGCAGGGCTTCGTCTACGTCTTCGACCGGGTGACGGGCGAGCCGGTGTGGCCCATCGAGGAGCGGCCCGTGGCCACCGACACCGATCTGGAGGGCGAGCTGCTGGTCCCCACCCAGCCGTTCCCCACCCGCCCCGCCCCCTTCGAGTACCAGGGGGCGCTCGTCGACGACCTCGTGGACTTCACGCCGGAGATCCGCCAGTTGGCGGTCGAGGCGGTGGAGGGGTTCCGCCTCGGCCCGCTCTACACGCCGCTCTCGCTGCGGGGCACCGTCTTCCGCCCCAGCGCCGGCGGGGGCGCGAGCTGGGGCGGGGCGGGGGTCGATCCCGACACCGGCCTGCTCTACGTGCCGTCGCGGAACGCGCACTCGGTCATGCGGTTCCGCGAGCCCGAGGCGGCCGACGACTCGAACCTGCGCTATCTCCTCAGCCGGGGCAATGCGCCGTATCTCGGCGGGGGCAACCTGCGGCGACGCCCACAGATGCCGGGGGGGCTGCCCCTGTGGAAGCCGCCGTACTCGCGCATGACCGCCATCGACATGCACACCGGCGAGCACCGGTGGATGACGCCGACCGGCGACGGGAACCGGTTCCGCAACCACCCGCGCCTGCGCGACCTCGACCTGCCCCCGCTGGGCGGCGACGCGGGCCGGAACGGTCCGCTGGTGACTCGCACCCTGCTCGTCTACACCCTCACGGCGGGCGGGACCGACGACGGCCCACGCCTCGTGGCCTACGACAAGGCGACGGGCGAGCTGCGGGGCGCCGTGGACCTGCCGGGAGGGGCCATCGGCACGCCGATGAGCTACCTGCTCGACGGCCGCCAGTACATCGCGGTCACGGTGGGTGGCGACGTGCCCTCGCTCGTCGCGTACCGCTTGCCCTGATGCACCAGGCGGCGAGCGGCCGGGCGGGACCGCCCGACCGCTGAAGCGTTCGCCTCTAACGGGGCCAGGTTCGGTCGGCCCGTGCCGGCGCGACTGCAGCGGGGGGCGGGGCCCGAACCGGAGCCGGTCGATCGTGGAGCGCCGCCGGTTCCCGGCTCGTCGAGCACTCCGCGATTTGAGCCTGTCCGCCGGAGCGGATACGATGGCGGCGTGGTCACCGACGGCATCCGCGCGTTCATGGCGCGCGACTGGCAGCGGGCGCGCAACGCCAAGGACGCGTACTGGGCGGAGCGCATCGGCCGCCTCGGGCCGATCGAGGCGATGCGCATCGCCGAGGAGCTGCGGCGGCAGGCGTTGCTGCAGCATTCCGACTGGCCCGACGCGGCGAGCCGGCGGGACGATCTGCGCCACCATGTGCGCATGACCGAGCTGTTCGCCCGTGTCGATGCAGCCCGCCGCGCTTGAACTGCTCGAGGCCCTCGCCGCGGTGCTCGACCGCTGGGGGCGCTGGTACCTCTTCGGCGCACAGGCGGTCGTCTGGTACGGCGCGCCCCGCTTCAGCGCCGACGTCGACGTCACCGTCCGGCTCGACCCGGACGACCCGGCGCGTTTCGCGCGCGACATGGAGGCCGCCGGCTTCGCGCTTCGCGTCGGTGATGCCGACTTCGTTCGACGCACGCGGGTGATGCCGTTCGCTCACGTCGCTACCGGGATGCCGCTCGACGTCGTGCTGGCCGGATCCGGACTCGAGGACGAGTTTCTAGACCGGGCGACGACCACGGACATCGGGGGGACCAGCGTTCCGTTGATCGACGTCGCCGACCTCATCGTCGGCAAGGTCCTCGCCGGCCGCCCCAAGGACGCCGAGGACGCGCGGAACCTCTGGCGCCTCCATGGTTCCGATGCTCGTCGCCGCCGAATCCGCCGACTGCTGCGACTGCTCGAGCGGGCCCTCGATCAGAGCGACCTGCTGAGCGCCTTCGAGTCGATCGTCGGCAGCACGTCGGTGGGCCGGTCGTGATGCGGAGCTCCATGGCCGTGGGGGCGAGCGCGTCGCGCGTGAACCCGTGAGGCGCCGGCGGCGCCCCGAGACGGGTTGGGCCCGAGGAGAGTCGGCCAGCAGTCCGCGTCGTAGCACGGCGTGGACTGCTGGCGGGTTGGTTGGGCGCCCAGCGGAGCCGCAGGCGACGATGGGCCGGCCGGTGGACCGCACCACACGACGGAGAACCGGGATGAACGAGCGCACATGTCGCCTCCTCGCGCTGATCAGTCTGGCGGGAGTCGCGGCTCTCTCGACGGCGGGGCCGGCCCCGGTGCAGGGGGGCGCGGCAGGAACTTCGCCCAACATCGTCGTCATCATGGCCGACGACCTCGGCTACGGCGACATCAGTCCCTACGACGGCTGGATCGACACGCCGCGGCTCGACCGCATGGCTGGGGAGGGCATGCGGTTCCTCGACTTCCACTCGAGCGGCAACGTCTGCAGCCCGACCCGGGCCGGCCTGATGACCGGCCGCTACCAGCAGCGGGCGGGCATTCCCGGGGTGCTGTTCGCCAACCCCGCCCGCGCCTCGCACGACGACGGCATCGGGGCGGGCGAACTGACCCTGGCCGAGGCCCTGAGGGCGCGGGGCTACGCCACCGGCATCTTCGGCAAGTGGCACCTCGGCTACCGCGCCCGGTTCAACCCGGTGCGGCACGGGTTCGACGAGTTCCGCGGCTTCGTCAGCGGCAACATCGACTACCACTCGCACATCGACACGATGGGGCGCGCCGACTGGTGGCGGGACGACGAGCTGAGCACGGAGGAGGGGTACGCCACCCACCTCGTCACCGAGCACGCGCTGCGGTTCATCGATCGGCACCGCGACCGGCCGTTCTTCCTCTACCTGCCGCACCACGCCCCGCACTACCCGTTCCAGGGGCCGGACGACCCCGCCGACCGCACCGTGGGCGGCGAGTTCGATCCGCGGGGCTCGGTCGCCGATCGGCGGCGCGCCTATCGCGACATGGTGCAGGAGATGGACGCGGGCATCGGCGAGGTCCTCGACGCTCTCGAGGCGAACGGCATCGCCGACTGCACCCTGGTGTGGTTCTTCTCGGACAATGGCGCCGCCCGGTGGGGCTCGAACGGCCCCCTGCGCGGCCTCAAGGCGACCGACTGGGAGGGCGGGCACCGCGTACCGTCCATCGCGGTCTGGCCGGGCCGCATCCCCGCCGGGGCCGAGTCGGGCCAGCTCGCCTCGACCCTCGACGTGATGCCGACCCTGCTGGCGCTGGTCGGCTCCCGCGCGGGGGCGGCGGCGGGGACCTCGGGCCCGGGGACCATGACGTTGCCGGCCTTCGACGGTGTCGACCTGTCGCCGGTCCTCCTGCGGCAGGAATCCCTGTCCCGGCGACAGCTCTTCTGGGGCGCCGACGGCACCTTCTGGAACGGCGCCGCGGTCCGCGACGGGCCCTGGAAGCTCCTGATCGACCGCCACGACGGGACGCCGGGGCCCCCGATGCTGTTCGACCTCGACGAGGACCTGGGGGAACAGGAGGATCTGGCGGCGGACCATCCGGACCGGGTCGTCGGCATGCTCGCTGCCCTCGAGGCTTGGCGCGCGGATGTCGGCGCCATCCCCTGATTCCGATCCGGGACCACGCGCCGCGAGACGGACGCAAGCTCCGCCGGGCGGTCCCGTCGACGAATCCGCTCCGGTGACACCGAAGCCGCCACCGCCGGGTTCGGCATCGCCTCGGGTCTGGAGGTCCACTGTCCGGAGGCCGGGATCCCGCTACGCCGGTATCCTCCCTACTGCTTCCGCAGCTCTACTGCTCCCGCGGCTCTACAGCTCCCGCAGCGCCGTCGCCACCGGCAGCCGCGCGGCGCGGACGGCGGGGAAGAGCCCGCCGAGGAACCCCATCACGACGGCCCAGGCGATGCCCTGGACGAGCAGGGTGGGGGTGACCCTGAAAGCGAACGCCACCTGGCTGAACGTCTGCCAGTTGATGGTCGCGGTCTGATAGCCGTTGAATCCGGCGTAGGCGAGGAGGCCGCCGAGCAGCCCGCCGGCGACGGCCAGGGCCACCGATTCGGCCATGACGGAGATGACCACCGGTCCGCTGGAGAACCCGAGGGCGCGCAGGGTCGCGATCTCGCGGGTCCGGGCGGCCACTGCCGTGTACATGGTGTTGATGGCGCCGAAGACGGCGCCGATGCCCATGAGGAACGCGATGACGCCGGCGATGCCGGTGATGATGGCGGTGACGGCCTGGGTCTGGCCGAGGTAGTAGTCCTCCTCGCGCTCGACCATGACGTCGAGGCGGGGATCGGTGGTCAGGGCGTCCTTGAACGCGTCGAAGGCGTCGGCCGACTCCAGCCTCGCGTAGACCGAGTTGAAGCCGTCGCCGCGGCGGTAGGCGGGCTGCAGGACGCGGGCGTCGCACCAGATCTCGGACTCGGCGATGGTGCCGCCGGCCTCGAAGATGCCGACGACCTCCCACGCGCTCTCTCCCCAGCGCTGCGTCGAGCCGAGGTCGATGCCCGCGAACTGGGCGGCGGCGCTTCGGCCCACGATGATCTCGTTGGTGCCCGGCCGGAAGGTCCGGCCCTCGACAATCTGCACCTCGTCGCGCACGCCGAAGGCGGCCGGCTCGACGCCGCGCAGCGGGACGTTGGCCGGCGTGCCGGTGCTCCGCTTGGGCACGTCGACGACCACGAACAGCTCGGCCGAGGCGACCACGCCCTCCGCCGACCGCCGCACGCCGGGGGCGTCCTTGATGACCCGGGTGCTCTCGAGGGGCAGCCCGCTGCTCAGCTCGGTGTCGCTGCCGCCCCGCATGACGATCGCGGTGTCGGGCGACCCGGCGCCGGCGAGGGCGGCCTGGAACCCCTCGGCGATGGAGAGCACCGCCACGAAGACGACGACCACGCCGGCCACCCCGGTCACCGCGACGAGGGATGAGCCGGCGCGCTGCGGCACCGTGCGCAACGTGAGCGCGATCATCGTGAGGACCTGGGCCGGGAATCGCATTGTCTACACCTTCCGTAGCGCGGCGCCGCGCCTTTCACGGCGCGTCGGCTACACCCTCTGCCGCGCGTCGGCTACACCTTCCGCAACGCGTCGACGATGCGCAGCCGCGTCGCCTGCACAGCGGGCAGGGCGCCCGCCGCGAGCCCGAGGAGGATCACGAGAACGCCCCCCACCGCGAGGTCGCGCCGCGGGATGACGAACGTCGCCAGGAAGCCGCCGGTGGGATCGCCGAGGCCTGTCAGCAGGTAGCCGATGCCGAGGCCGGCCGCGCCCCCCGCCACCGCGATCGCGAGCGACTCGCCGAGCACGAGGGCGAGGACCCCGCGGTCGGTGAAGCCGAGGGTCTTCAACACCCCCAGCTCGCCGGTCCGCTCGCGGATGGACTGCGCCATCGTGTTGGCGGTGATGAGCAGGATGGTGAAGAAGACCGCGCCCAGCACCGCGGTGACGATGGCCCCGATGTTGCCGACCTGGTCGGCGAACCCCTGCGCGAACGCCTGCTCCGTCGAGGTCCGGGTCTCGGCCGGCGAGTTGGCGAAACGCGTGTCGATGGCGGCCGCGACGTCGGCCGATCGCGCGGGGTCGTCGACGCGGATGACGAACTGGCCGATGAAACGCTGGCCGAGGTCGTTGGCCTCCATCAGGTACTCGTGGTGGAAGTAGAACGTCGACGTGCTGTAGCCCTCCATCCCCGCGTCGTAGATGCCGTCGATGGTGAACTCCCACGTCGGGCCGTCGCGGGTCCGGAAGATCGTCCCCTGGAGGGGAATGCGGTCCCCGACCTCCCATCCGAAGCGGTCGGCGATGCTGCGGCCGACGATGGCGCCGGTCCGGTTCCGCACCCATGCCTCGCGCTCGGCGTCCGTCAGCACGATCTCGGGATAGAGCCGCAGGTAGCTCTCGGGGTCGACCGCGAACTGGGCGAAGAAGTTCCGCGGGTCCTGGTAGACGCCGCCGAACCAGGACATGTGGCTGACGTCCTCGACCCCGTCGACCGACGCGACCCGCCCCAGGTAGCTCTCGGGCAGGGGCTGGATGAGGGAGATCTTGTGGATGACGAGCATGCGGTCGGCCCCAGTCACCTCGACCCCGGAGCCGAACGCGAGGCGGATGGCGGCGAGGTACGCGAACAGGATGAACGCGACCACGATCGACAGCACCGTGAACAGGGTGCGGACCTTGCGCCGGAACAGGTTCTTCCAGACGAGCGGCAGGAACTTCATGACTCCGGCTCCGTCGAGAGTAGCCCCTTGTTGAGGTGGAGGGTGCGCCGGGCGCGGTCGGCGGCGTGGGCGTCGTGCGTCACCATCACGATGGTCTTGCCGTGGTCGGCGTTGAGGGCGTGCAGCAGGTCGAGGATCTCGTCGCCCGACTTCCGATCGAGGTCGCCGGTGGGCTCGTCGCAGAGGAGGAGCGTCGGGTCGGTCACGATGGCCCGCGCGATGCCGACGCGCTGCTCCTGTCCCCCCGAGAGCTGGCGCGGATAGTGCTTGGCGCGGTGAGACAGGCCGACGACCTCGAGGGCGGTGGCGACGTGGCGGCGGCGCTCGCTGCGCGAGAGGGGGGTGAGCAGCAGCGGCAGTTCGACGTTGCGCTCGGCCGTGAGCACCGGCAGCAGGTTGTAGAGCTGGAAGACGAAGCCGATGTGCCGGGCCCGCCAGCGCGAGAGCCGGCCGCCCGACATGCGGTCGATGCGGTCGCCCCCGACCGTCACCGAGCCGTCGCTCGGGGTGTCGAGGCCGCCGAGCAGGTTGAGCAGGGTCGTCTTGCCCGAGCCCGACGGGCCCATGAGGGCGAGGAAGTCGCCTCGTGGCAGGTCGATGGTGACCCCCTGCAGGACGTCGATCCGCTCGGATCCGCGCCGGAACCGCTTGTGCAGGTTCCGGATCTGCACCAACGCCTCGGTGTCGCTCATCGCTTCGCCCCCGGACGCTCGCCGGCCGCATCCGCCTTGCCGGCGCCCACGAGCGCCGACGCCTCCCCGCGTGGTCTATACGTGCCGATCCCGATCGAGGTTCCATGGCCGCCCCGCCCGCGTCATCATCGGCGCGGCGGCATCGTACTCGTGCCGCACAGGATCCCCTCGCCCGGTCGCCGGAGCAAGGGAATCACGCCGGGCGGTCGCGGCCGGCGATCCAGCGGTCGGGAAGCGCCGATGGACGGTGCCGTCGCCGAGGATCCGGATCGTGCGTTCCCGGCCGGGCGGCGCCGGGGAGCCGCGTTGGGCGTGGCACGGGGGGGCGCGCCGCCGGTGTCGCCGGAGCGGTTTCGGCCGCGGCCTCGTCCGACTCCTTGGCGGTCGTCCTCGGCCGGCTCCTCCTGCGCGGTCTACCCGCCCGACAGCGCCGCGAGCTCCCGCCTCATCGCGTCCACCTGCCGGTCCGTCTCGCCCGGCGTCCCATCCGTCCGGATGACGTAGTCGGCCCGGCGCACCTTCTCCTCGGTCGGCAACTGGGCGGCGATGCGGCGTTCGGCCTCGTCCCGGCTGAACCCGCGCGCGACCACCCGGGCGACCTGGGCCTCGCGCCCGCAGGCGGTGACGATGACCCGATCGAACGGCTCGGCTCGCGGGCTCTCGAAGAACAAGGGTATCGCCACGACCGCGAACCGGTGGTCCGCGCGCCGTTCGAGCTCGTCGAACCAGCCGCTGATGGCGGACCGCACGCGGGGGTGGACGATGGCGTTCAGGTCGGCCCGGGCGGCGTCGTCGGCGAAGACGATGGCGCCGAGCCGGCGCCGGTCGACGCGCCCCTCGGCGTCGATCACGTCCGGCCCGAAGCGGTCGCGCACGTCCTGCCACGCCGGCCCGCCCGGTGCGATCGCGTCGTGGGCCCACCGGTCCGCGTCCGAGGTCGGCACCCCGGCCGCCGCGAGCCTCTCGAGCACGTGGCTCTTGCCGGTCGCGATACCGCCGGTCAGCACCACCCGCATCGTCAGTTCTCCTCGGCCGGCGTGATCCGCTCCTCGACGAACGTGTTCCATTCGTGGCACTGGGGGCACTGCCACAGGAGCTCGGTGCTGCGGTATCGGCACCGCATGCACACGTGGGGGTCCCGGTAGAACACCGCGCCGCTCGTCAGCGCCATGTAGCGGCGAACCCGGGACTCGTCGAAGCGGAGAGCCGCGAGGGCCTGCCACACGACCTGATGCAGGCTCAGGGCGTGTGGGTTGTGCACCAGCGACTCGAAGAGCAGGTCGAGCGCCGCCGACGGATCGCCGCGTTCCGCGAGGTGGCGCCCCAACGCCAGCCGGGCGCGCCAGTCCTGCGGGTTGGCCTCGATCAGTCGGCGGCACAGGGCCGGGAAGCGCTCGTCGTCGCCCTGCTCGCGGCTCGCGCCTTCGACCCGGTCGAGTATGAGGTAGGCGCGGTCCGGCGCAACGCCGGGAACGCGGTCCCAGGTCGCGATGGCCTCGGCGAGGCGCCCCTCCCGGCGCTGCAGGTCACCGAGATGGAGGTACGCGGGGACGGCGCGCTCGTCGAGGGCGATCGCAGCCTCGAAGCGCTCCACCGCCTCGGCCGGGTCGGCCTGCTCCAGCGCCTGCACCCCCAACCGGGCTTCCAGGAACGCGAGTATCGCCTGGTGCCGCGGGCGCTCGCCGGGCTCGGCCAGGGCCGCGAGCCGGCGCCGGATGGCGCGGGCCTCGTGCCACTGTTGCTGCTCCTCGTGCAGCTTCTCGAGGTTCGACAGCGCCTGCCGGTTGTCGCCGTCGATCCGCAGCACCTCCGTGAAGGCCTCGAGGGCCCGGTCGACGAAACCGCCGCGCTTGAAGTCGAGCCCGAGGCACAGCAGCAGGTACGCCTGCTCGCCCCTCGTCAGCTTGGGCCGCTGCAGCGCCTGCTGGTGAAGCTGGATCGCGCGGGTGACCTGCCCCTTCTCCCGGTACAGGTTGCCGAGTATCAGGTGCAGCTCGAGGGCGTCGGCGTCGAGGCCGACCGCGGTGTTCAGCTCTTCGATGGCGGGGTCGAGCTGGTTGGACACCAGCATGTTGAGCCCCAGCAGATAGCGGGGCGACTCGCGGGCCCGGCGAAGGTCGATCCAGCGTCCCGCGCGGAGCTTGTAGCGCTCCCAGGCCTTCCCCGCGGCGAGGCCCGCGAGCAGGGCCACGAGCGCCACGAGCAGGCCCACGGAGTCGCCCATCAGAACAGCTCGGTGCGCCAGAGATCGTGGAGGTGGACGACCCCCTCGACCCGACCGGCGTCGCCGACCACGACGAGCGCGGTGATGCGATGGGTCTCCATGAGGTGGAGAGCCCGGGCGGCGAGGGTCGACGCGGTGATCGTGTGCGGGGCCGTCGACATGACGTCTGCCGCCGTGCGGGCGGACAGCGGCCGGCCCGCCGCGAGCTCCCGCCGCAGGTCGCCGTCGGTGATGACGCCGGCGAGCCGCCCCGCCGCGTCCACGACGCAGGTCATGCCGAGCCTCTTGTCGCTCATCTCGCGGACCACCGCGGGCATCGGGGCGGTGGCGGGGACCACCGGGACCTTGTCGCCGGCTTGCATCAGGCGGCCGGCCGGCAGCAGGCGCTTGCCGAGCCCGCCGCCGGGATGCAGGTGGGCGAAGTCCTCCTGGCGGAAGCCCTTCCGGACGAGCAGGGTCATGGCGAGGGCGTCGCCGAGGGCCAGCGCGGCGGTAGTGCTGGCCGTCGGCACGAGGTTCAGGGGGCACGCCTCGGCGCGGACGCCGCAGTCGAGGGCCACGTCGGCGGTGCGCGCGAGGGTCGACCCGGGGGCGCCGGTGAGGCAGACGAGCCGGGCCCCGACCCGCCGGATGGTCTCGATCAGGCGCAGGATCTCATTCGTCTCGCCGCTGTGCGACAAGGCCACGACGACGTCGTCGTCCTGCACGACGCCGAGGTCGCCGTGGACGGCCTCGGCCGGGTGCAGGAAGAACGCCGGGGTGCCGGTGCTGGCGAGGGTGGCCGCAATCTTGCGGCTGATGATCCCCGACTTGCCCATGCCGGTGACGATGACCCGCCCCGCGCAGGACTCGAGCAGGCGCAGCGCCGCGTCGAACCGTTCGTCGAGCCGGTCCGCGAGCGCCAGGAGCGCCCCCGCCTCGATCTCGATGACCTGCCGCGCGAGAGTCCGGTCGACCGGCGCGTCGCCGGTGGCCGTCATGCGCTTCGACCTCTTGCGGCTTCGGCGATCCGCAACACCCGCTCGAGCAGCGGCTGGAGGCGGTCGAGCCGCAGCGCGTTCTGCGCGTCGCTCTTCGCCCGCGAGGGCTCCTCGTGAATCTCGAGGAAGAGGGCGTCGACCCCGCTCGCGGCACCGGCTGCGGCCAGCGGCTCGACGTACTCGGCCTGACCCGCGGTGACACCGTCCCCGGCGCCCGGCAACTGCAGGCTGTGGGTGACGTCGAACACCACCGGCACGCCCAGGGCCTTGAGCTGGGGGAACGCGCGGAAGTCGACGACGAGGTCGTGGTAGCCGAAGCTGGCCCCGCGCTCGGTGACGAGGACCCGGCGGTTGCCGGCCGCGGTGACCTTGGCGACCGCGTGGCGCATGTCCGAGGGCGCGAGGAACTGTCCCTTCTTGAGGTTCACGGCGCGGCCGGTGGCGGCCGCGGCGACGATCAGGTCGGTCTGCCGCGACAGGAAGGCCGGGATCTGAAGGACGTCCGCCACCTCGGCCACCGCGTTCACCTGCGCGGTCTCGTGGACGTCGGTCAGGACGGGTACGCCGTGAGTCTCCTTGACGGCCCTGAGCACGGCGAGGCCGGTCTCGAGGCCAGGGCCGCGAAACGAGCGGCCGGAGGTGCGGTTGGCCTTGTCGAACGATGCCTTGAAAATGTAGGGAACCCCGAGGCGCCGGGCGACGGCGGCAATGGCGCCGCCCAGGAAGAGGGCGTGCGCTTCGCTCTCGATGACGCACGGGCCGGCGATGAGCGCGAGCGGCCCACCGTCGCCGACGGCCATGTCACCGATGTTCACCACCGACACCCGACCATTATAGGGGGGCGCCGGACACCCGCCGATGGGCCGGAGGCGGCACCGGCGGGTGCGATCGGTGCCGGGCCGGCCCTGCTGGATTCGCGGCCTCCGCGTGGAGGCCGGGCGGTTCGGCGGGCTGCCGACCCGCCAATCGTCGCCCGCGGCTCCGCTCGGGCCCGGGCGACCCTCCGGGGGAGTCTGCGTCTGCTCGGGGAGGCGGCGCCGTGCTAACGCGCGGACTCCTGCTCGCTCTTCACCGGTTCCGGCGCCGTCGGCCGTTCTTCGTCCGACCGCGCGGCCGCGACCTTGTGCTCGTGGCTGGCCCGCACGAAGTCTGCGAACAGCGGGTGCGGATCGAGCGGCTTCGACCGGAACTCGGGGTGGAACTGGACCGCCACGAACCACGGGTGGTCGGGGAGCTCGATGGTCTCGACGAAGCGGCGGTCGGGGGACTGGCCGGAGATGACGAGGCCGTGCTCGGCCAGGGCCGCCTCGTACTCCCGGTTGAACTCGTAGCGGTGCCGGTGGCGCTCGTGCACCTCGCCGGTCCCGTAGATCCGATGCGCCCGCGAGCCGGCGGACAGCTCGCAGGGATAGCGGCCCAGCCGCATCGTCCCGCCGAGGTCGTCCACGCCGAGCAGGTCGCGCAGCTTGTAGATGACCTTGTGCTCGGCGTCCGGGTTGCACTCGGTGGAGTCCGCCCTCTCGAGCCCGCACACGTTGCGGGCGAACTCGACCGCCGCCCACTGGAACCCGTAGCAGATGCCGAAGTAGGGGATGCGGCCCTCGCGGGCGATGCGCGCGGCGCGCATCATGCCGCCGGTGCCCCGGTCGCCGAACCCGCCGGGGACGAGGATGCCGTCTGCACCCGCGAGCAGCTCGTCGCCGCCGTCGGCCTCGAGGGCCTCCGCCTCGACCCACTGGATGTCGACGCCGAGCCGATGCCGGAAGCCGCCGTGATACAGGGCCTCGTTGAGGCTCTTGTAGGAGTCCTCGTAACCCACGTACTTGCCGACCACGTGGATGCGGAGACGGTCGACGGGGCTCCGGAGGTCCTCGACGAGTGACTGCCACGCGTGCATGGCGCGTTCGGAATCAGGCAGCTGCAGCCGCCGGAGCACGTTGCGGTCGAGCCCTTCGCCGCCGAGGATGAGGGGGACCTCGTAGATGGTCGACACGTCCCTGGCCGTGATCACGGCGTCCTCGTCCACGTCGCAGAAGAGCGCGATCTTGCCGCGGAGCTCCGGCGGCAGGACCCGGTCGGTGCGGCACAGGAGGATGTCGGGCTGGATCCCGATCGACCTCAGGTCGCGGACGCTGTGCTGGGTCGGCTTGGTCTTGAGCTCGCCCGCGGCCCCGATGAACGGCACCAGGGTCAGGTGGACGTAGAGGGTGTGCGCCCGGCCGACGTCCTGCCTGAACTGCCGGATGGCCTCGAGGAACGGTTGGCTCTCGATGTCGCCGACGGTCCCGCCGACCTCCACCAGGACGATGTCGACGTCCTTCGCCACCGTGCGGATGCAGTCCTTGATCTCGTTGGTGATGTGGGGGATGACCTGCACCGTGCCGCCGAGGTAGTCGCCGCGGCGCTCCTTCTGGATCACCGACAGGTAGATCTGACCGGTGGTCCAGTTGTGGTTCTTGGTGGTGAGGGTGTTCGTGAAGCGCTCGTAGTGGCCGAGGTCGAGATCGGTCTCGGCCCCGTCGTCGGTGACGTAGACCTCGCCGTGCTGGTACGGGCTCATGGTGCCGGGGTCGACGTTGACGTAGGGATCGAGCTTCTGCAGCGTCACCCGGTAGCCGTGCCCTTCCAGCAGGCATCCGATCGAGGCGGCGGCCAATCCCTTGCCGAGGGAGGACACGACCCCGCCGGTGACGAAGATGAACTTCACGGGCCGGCCCGCGTCGTTGAGGATCGGTTTGCTCATGCCGGGGCTCCGGCCGCGAGACGTCGACGCACACGGTCGAGATCCGCGGGCGTGTCGACGCCGATCGGGTCGTCGTCGATGCGCGTGGTCATGATGCGGTAGCCGTGCTCGAGGGCGCGCAGTTGCTCGAGGCGCTCGGCGCGCTCGAGCGGGGTCGGCTCGAGCTGGCTCAGCGTCAGCAGGAACGGCCGGCGGTACACGTAGAGCCCGATGTGGCGGTCGACCGCGGCCGGCGTCGCGGTAGCCCCGTCGTGATCGAGACCGATGGGCGCGCGGGAGAAGAAGAGGGCGTAGCCCGCGCGGTCCACGGCTACCTTGACGACGTCGGGGTCGCGCCAGGCGTCGGCGTCCACGAGGGGGCAGCGCAGGGTGGACATCGCCGCCGCGGGGTCGGCCGCGGCCGCGACCGCGGCGTCGATGACCTCCGGGGCGATGAGCGGCTCGTCGCCCTGCACGTTGACGATCAGGTCGCAGTCGAGGCCGGCCGCGACCTCGGCGAGACGGTCGCTGCCCGACGCGTGATCGGGGCGGGTCATGCGCACCTCGCCGCCGAACGCTCTCACCGCTCGCGCAATCCGGTCGTCGTCGGTCGCGACGAGGACGAGGTCGACCGAACGGGCGTCGGCAGCGTGCCGGTAGACGTGCTCGATCATCGTCCGGCCGCCGATGTCCGCCAGCGGCTTGGCCGGCAATCGGGTCGATGCGTAGCGAGCGGGGATGATGGCGGCGGCTCCTCCGGTGGCGGGCGGGTTCCGGGGGAGTGAGGGCGTGGCGGGACGCACAGCGAATCCTACCATGTCGGGGCATGGTACGATGAGGCGGGGCCAGGAGTCCGCGCCGTACCAACGGCGCGGACTCCTGGAGGCTTGGTTGGGCGCCCAGCGGAGCCGAAGGCGACGGTGGGCGGGCTGGATGATGAGCAGGACGCGTCTGGCGATGTGGGCGACGGGCGGAGGGCTGCTGGCCGCGTGGCTGGCCTCGGCGGCGGGGACGATGCCCGGTGCGGCCCCCGCTCCCCCTCGCGGAGG
Organism: Vicinamibacterales bacterium; assembly: GCA_965207615.1. Taxonomy (GTDB): domain Bacteria; phylum Acidobacteriota; class Vicinamibacteria; order Vicinamibacterales; family UBA8438; genus JAJEEA01. The sequence continues at coordinate 1,176,719 of CBDBMZ010000003.1, read as the reverse complement.
CGGGCCCGGGGCGGCGCAGGCGCCGCCGCCGACCCCACCCCCGGCCGGACGGGTCGATCTGGACCGGGAGGTGGCGCGGATGGCCGCCTGGCTCGAGCAAGCACCCCGGCCGCGGCCGGTGGTCCGCAACCCCTTCACGCTCGCCCCCCGGCGCGCCGCGCCCGCCGCGGCGGGGCGCGAGGCGGCGGTGCCCGAGGGCTGGGCGCGAAGCCCCGCCGCCGACGCGCCGGCCGCCTCGTTGAGGGTGTCGCTGGCCGGCATCGCGACCGACGAGACCCCGTCCGGTCCCCGCCGCACCGCGGTCCTCTCCCTCGACGGACGCGTGGTGCTGGCGCGCGTCGGAGACGAGTTGCCCGGACCCTACCAGGTGCAGCGCATAGACGATGACGCCGTCGAGCTGTTCGATGCCGGCCGGCAGGCATCGTTTCGCCTGACGCTGCCCTAGTGGTCCGCGCCGTGCACGGCGCGGACTCCCGGAGGGTGGCGGGCGCCGAGCGGCGCCGCCGGCGACGATTGGCGGGCCGGAGGAGTCCGGCCGGCCGCACGACCGCGGGGGGACCTCAAGTCGTCCAGCTCGAGATCACGGACGTCTCTTTCACGGCGGGCACGGCGCGGATCTCCTGCAGCACATCGGTCGTGATGCCGGGGTCCCCGGTGTCGTTTCGATCGATCTTCACCACCGCCACCGCGCCGCCCCCCGACGCACCCCGGCCCAGCGCGAATGTCTCGATGTTGAGGCCGTGGCGGCCGAGAATCCGGCCCACCTCGCCGATCACGCCCGGCTGGTCCTCGTTGCGGACGACCACGAGAGTGCCGTCCAGGGGGGCCTCGATCTGCACGCCGTCGAGCAGAACCAGCCTGGGGCCCGCCTGCTCGAACAGGACCCCCTCGACCCAGTGCTCGCCCCGGGCGGTGTGGAGCTTCATCGAGATCAGGTTGGTGAAGTTGCGGTTCCGCGAGCTGCGCGACTCGATGACCTCGATCCCGCGGTCGCGGGCTACCGCCCGCGCGTTGATGGGGGTGACGTTGTCCACCGTCGATCCGAAGAAGCCGACGAGGCTGGCCCCGACGAGGGGCTCGTTGTTGCCCTCGGCGAGCCCGCCGTAGTAGCGGAGGGACAGGGCCTCCGGACGCGCGTCGCCGATGTGCTTCAGCAGCGTTCCCAGACGCCGCGCCAGCACCGTGTAGGGCTGCATGCGCTTCAGCTCCTCGGGGCCGAGCGAGGGGTAGTTGACGGCGTTGCGCACGATGCCCGCGCCGAGGTAGTCGCGCACGCAGGCCGCCGTCTCCAGCCCCACGAGCTCCTGCGCCTCGTGCGTGGACCCGGCGATGTGCGGCGTGGTGACGACCTGGGGAAGGCGGACGAGGCGCTCGTCGGGCGGCGGCTCGACCTGGAAGACGTCGAGCCCGGCCCCGCCGATGGCGCCCCGCTCGATCGCGTCGGCGAGGGCATCCTCGTCGATGAGGGCGCCGCGCGCGGTGTTGATGATGCGCGCCGACGGCTTGCAGCGGGCCAGGCGATCGGCCGTGAACAGCGGCCCGGGGCCGGTGGCGGGCACGTGCAGGGTGATGAAGTCGGCGGCCCCGCACAGCTCATCCAGCTCCATGAGCTCGACGTCGAGGTCGGCGGCGACCTGGCCCGCGATGAACGGGTCGTGCGCGACGCAGCGCATGCCGAACGCGTGGGCGCGGTGCACGACCTCGCGGCCGATGCGGCCGAGGCCGACGACGCCGAGGGTCTTCCCGCGCACCTCGACCCCCGTGAGGCGCTTCTTCTCCCAGCGGCCCGTCTTGAGCCGCGCGTCGGCCTGAGCCACGGACCGGGCCGAGGCGAGCAGGAGGGCCATGGTGTGCTCGGCCACGCTGACGCTGTTGGCCCCCGGGGCGTTGACGACCAGGATCCCGTTCGCGCTCGCGGCGTCGAGGTCGACGTTGTCGACGCCCGTGCCGGCGCGGGCCACGATCCGGAGCCGGGGCGCGGCGGCCAGCAGCCCGGCATCGACCCGGGTCGCGCTACGCACGATCAGGGCGTCGGCGTCGGCGAGGTCGGCCTCGAGGCGGGGCCGGGGCCGGCCCGACTCCACGTCGACCGTCCACCCCTGGTCGCGCAGCAGGTCTGCCGCCGACGGCGGCAGGGGATCCGCAATCACGATCTTCATTCGGTGCTCGCTTCTCGAGAAGTTGTGGTGAATCTCCGGGTCCGACAGGCGCCGGCGAGGACGCCGGCGCACGGCTGGCGGCCCGTGGGCGAGGCCCCGCGGCATAACCGCGGGCGGCCGGGCGCCCGCGGGCGGCGAGACCTCCGTGCGCGGCTGGGCGCGGCGGGAAGTGTACCGCAGTATAATAGGCGGCCGCTCGCGGAGGTTCGCCCACCACGCGATCAACGGCCCCGGAAACGGGCGGTTCGCGGACCGCCACGGGGCGATTCCACAAGGGTCCCACGGTTCTCGGTGACGATGCCGCGTTCGCGCCACGGCGCGATGCCCGGCGCATCGCGTGGCGGGCGGGCGGCGTCCGTCGCCGGACGGCCGGCGGTGAAAGGGGTACTGAACGCGTCATGAATCGAAAAGTCAGCGTCATCGGATCGGGCAACGTCGGCGCCACCGCGGCGAGGAGTATCGCCGACAAGGAGCTGGCCGATGTCGTGGTCCTGGACATCCTCGAGGGCGTGCCGCAGGGCAAGGGCCTCGACATGCTCGAGGCCTGTCCGATCGAGGGTTCCGACTCTCGGGTGCTCGGCACCAACGACTACGCCGACACCGCCGGGTCGGACATCGTGGTCATCACCGCCGGCCTCGCCCGCAAGCCGGGCATGAGCCGCGACGACCTGCTGAACAAGAACGCGAGCATCATCCGGTCGGTGACGGCCGAGGTCGTGAAGCACTCGCCCGACTGCATCATCGTCCCGGTGACGAACCCCCTCGACGCGATGTGCCAGGTGGTGTACAGGGCGAGCGGGTTCCCCCGCGAACGCGTCGTCGGCATGGCCGGGGTGCTCGATTCCGCCCGCATGCGCTCGTTCATCGCCGAGGCCCTGCAGGTGTCGGTCGAGAACACCCACGCGTTCGTGCTCGGGGGGCACGGCGACACCATGGTCCCGCTGCCGCGCTTCTCTACCGTCGCAGGAATCCCCATCACCCAGCTCCTCGACCCGGCGACCGTCGACGCCATCGTCGACCGGACCGCCAACGGCGGGGCGGAGATCGTCAAGCTGCTGGGCACCGGCAGCGCGTACTACGCGCCGGGATCGGCCGCGGTGGAGATGGTCGAGGCGATCCTGAAGGACAAGAAGAAGATCCTGCCGTGCGCGGTCTACCTGCGGGGCGAGTACGGCATCCGGGATCTGTTCGTCGGAGTGCCGGTGAAGCTGGGCGCCGGGGGAGCGGAGCAGGTGATCGAGATCGCCCTCGAGCCCGGCGAGCGGGCGGCGCTGGAGCGGTCCGCGGCGGCCGTCAAGGAGCTCGTCGACGTTCTCGGCCTGTAACGTGGCCCGCGCCCCGGCGCGGATCCTCGAGGCGCCGGCCGGCGGCAATCGGCGCCGCCGGCGGTGGTTCGGCAGGTTTCATCGTGAAGATCCACGAGTATCAGGCCAAGGCCCTGCTCGCGCGCCACGACGTCGCGGTTCCCCGCGGGGAGCCGGCGTTCTCGGTCCCGGAGGCGGCGGCCGTCGCCCGGCGGCTCGGCGGCCGCGTCGTGGTCAAGGCGCAGATCCACGCCGGCGGCCGGGGCAAGGGCGGGGGCGTCAAGGTGGCCGGGGACGCCGCCGAGGCGGAGCGGATTGCGGGCGAGATCCTGGGGATGACCCTGGTGACCCCCCAGACCGGCCCCGGCGGCCGGGTCGTGCGGCGGCTGCTCGTCGAGGAAGCCCTCGACGTGTCGAGCGAGCTCTATCTGGGCGTGCTCGTGGACCGGTCGGCGGGACGGCCGGTGATGATGGCGAGCGCGTCGGGCGGGATGGACATCGAGGCGGTGGCGGCGGCGACCCCCGAGGCGATCCACCGGGTCCACGTCCACCCCGGGTTCGGGCTCGCGCCGTTCCAGGCCCGGCGGCTCGCCCACGCGGTAGGGCTGTCGGGGCCCGCGGCGCGCGACGCGGCGGCGCTCATGAGCCGCGCCTGGGACGCGTTCACGGCCTCGGACGCCTCGCTGGTCGAGATCAACCCGCTGGTGGTGACCGCCGCCGGCGCGGCCCTCGCCCTCGACGCGAAGGTGACGCTGGACGACAACGCGCTCTACCGCCACCGCGACCTCGCCGATCTCCGCGACCCCGCCGAGGAGGAGCCCCTCGAGACCGAGGCCTCGCGACATGCCCTCAACTACATCCGGCTCGACGGCGACATCGGCTGCATGGTCAACGGCGCGGGCCTCGCGATGGCGACGATGGACATCATCAAGCTGTCCGGGGGCGAGCCCGCGAACTTCCTCGACGTGGGCGGGGGCGCCAACGCCGACCAGATCCGGAACGCGTTCCGCATCCTGCTGTCGGACGCCCAGGTCCGGGCGGTGCTCATCAACATCTTCGGTGGCATCCTGCGCTGCGACGTGCTCGCGGCCGGGGTCATCGCCGCGGTCAGGGAGCTCGGGGTCGACTTGCCGGTGGTGATCCGCATGGAGGGGACGAACGTCGAGCAGGGGCGGCGCATGCTCGACGAGAGCGGGCTGAACTTCACCACCGCCGGCACCATGGGGGAGGCGGCGCGGCAAGCCGTCGAGGCCGCGGGCCGGAAGGGCGCGCCGTAGCACGGCGCAGGCTCCTGGAGGTTGGTTGGGCGCCAGGCGGAGCCGAAGGCGACGATTGGCGGGCGTAGCGGGCGCGCAGGTTCGAGGTTGACAGGATGGCGGTTCTCATCGACGAACGGACGCGGCTCGTCGTCCAGGGCCTGACGGGGCGTGAGGGCGCCTTTCACGCCCGTCAGGCGATCGAGTACGGCACGAACGTCGTGGGCGGCGTGACGCCCGGAAAGGGCGGGACCACCCACGAGGGCCTGCCGGTGTTCGACACCGTCGCCGGCGCGGTGCGCGAGACCGGCGCGGACGCCTCGGTCATCTTCGTGCCCCCGGCCGTCGCCGCCGACGCGATCATGGAGGCGGCGGACGCGGGCGTCGCGCTGGTGGTCTGCATCACCGAGGGCATCCCCACCCTCGACATGATGCGGGTGCTGGCGTTCATCGGGGAAAGGGACTGCCGGCTCGTCGGGCCGAACTGCCCCGGGCTCATCTCGCCGGGGCGCGCCAAGGCCGGCATCATCCCCGGCCACATCTGCCGCGAGGGACGGGTCGGCATCGTCTCGAAGAGCGGCACCCTGACCTACGAGGCCATCCACCAACTGACCCGGCGTGGGCTCGGTCAGACCACGTGCATCGGCATCGGCGGCGACCCGCTGATCGGCACCAGCTTCATCGACGCCCTCCGCCTCTTCGAGGCCGATCCCGCGACCGGCGCGGTGGTGCTGATCGGCGAGATCGGGGGCGCAGCCGAAGAGGAGGCGGCGGCGTTCATCCGCGACAACGTGGACAAGCCCGTGGTCGGGTTCATCGCCGGTCAGACCGCCCCGCCGGGGCGGCGCATGGGGCACGCCGGGGCCATCATCTCGGGCGGGCAGGGCACCGCGGACGAGAAGATGGCGGCCCTGTCGTCGGCCGGCGTCGCCGTCGTCAGGAGCCCGTCGGACATCGGGGCCGCGGTGGCGGCGGCGGTTCCGCCCCCGTCCTGAGCCGGTCCGCGGATGAAGGCGTCCGCCTTCGGCGGTGTGCGCGGAAGCGGGCGTTTGTTATACTTGACAAGGCTTGCCTCATATGTCAGGGAACGCCGTGCCAGCGCCTCCAGCCGCCGCCCCCTATCGTTCCGAGGAACTTGAATGGCCGCGTACGACGTAGCAGTCGAAGAGCGTCCCACCGCGTCGTCTGTCGCTCCCGTCATCAACGATTTCAGCATCCAGGTCGCCACCGTCAATGGTTCCGGCAGCCAGACGGCCAACCTGGTGCTGCTGCGCGCCATCTTCCAGATGGGCGTTCCCGTGTCGGGGAAGAACCTCTTTCCCTCGAACATCGCCGGCCTTCCCACCTGGTTCACTATCCGAGCCAACAAGAAGGGGTATATCGCCCGCAAGAAGGAGATTGACGTTCTCGTCGCGATGAATCCGGAGACCGCGCGGGAGGACGTGCTCGGCCTGCCGGCGGGCGCCGTCGTCGTCTACGACACGCCCCTCGGTCTCGAGTCGCTTCGAGACGATCTCGTGTTCTATCCGGTCCCCTTCGATGCCCTCCTCGCGAAGGTGTCGCGCGATGTCAAGCTGAGGCGCCGGGTGCGCAACATGCTGTACGACGGGGTGCTCTCTCGCCTGCTTGGCGTCGACCTCGACGAGATGGAGGCGGCGCTGCGGAAGCAGTTCGGCGGGAAGCCGAAGGTCGTCGCCATCAACCGGGAGGCGCTCGACATCGGCTACGCCTACGCCGAGGAGCACCTGGACAAGCGCGATCCGTTCTTCATCGAGCCGATGAACGAGAACCGCGGGCGCATTCTCGTGGAGGGCAACGCGGCGGCGGCCATCGGCTGCATGATGGCGGGGGTGACCGTCGTCACCTGGTATCCGATCACGCCGTCGTCCTCGCTGTGCGAGACCCTCATCGACTATCTGCGCAGGTACCGCGTGGACGAGGAGACCGGCAAGGCGACCTTCGCGGTGGTGCAGGCCGAGGACGAGATCGCCGCGCTGGGGATGGCGCTGGGCGGAGCCTGGGCGGGGGCCCGGTCGATGACCGCGACGTCGGGGCCCGGCGTCTCGCTCATGGGCGAGTTCGCCGGCCTGGGCTACTACGCGGAGGTGCCCGCCGTCATCTTCGACATCCAGCGGGTGGGTCCCTCGACCGGGTTGCCGACCCGCACCGCGCAGGGCGACGTCCTCTCGACCGCGTTCCTCTCTCACGGCGACACCCGGCATCCCCTGCTGTTCCCCTGCTCTCCGGAAGAGTGCTACTCGATGGCGATGGACGCCTTCGACCTCGCCGAGCGGTTCCAGACCCCGGTCTTCGTGCTGAGCGATCTCGATCTCGGCATGAACACGTGGATGTCGCCGAAGTTCGGATACCCGTCGAAGCCTTTGGACCGCGGCAAGGTGCTGGACGCGGAGACCCTCGAGAAGATCGGGCGTTTCGGCCGCTACCGCGACGTCGACGGCGACGGCATTCCCTATCGGTCGATTCCCGGCACCTCCGCGCCCGCCTACTTCTGCCGCGGGTCGGGCCACAACGAGTGGGGCCAGTACAGCGAGCGGGCCGACGACTACCAGAAGAACGTGGACCGCCTCGCGCGCAAGTTCGAGACCGCCCGCAACTGGATGCCGGCGCCGGAGGTCGAGATCAACCGCCGCGCGAGCATCGGCATCATCGCTTACGGCACCAGCCACTGGGCGGTGGTGGAAGGGCGCGACCAGCTCCTCGAGGAAGCGGACCTCCAGACGTCGTACTACCGGCTCCGCGCCTATCCGTTCCGCTCGGGGCTGGCGTCGTTCATCGAACGGCACGAGCGCGTCTACGTGGTCGAGCAGAACCGGGACGCCCAGCTCGCGTCCCTGATGCGGCTCGAGCTCAAGGCCGAGCTGGCGGGGCGGCTGCGAAGCGTCCTGCACTACGCGGGCGTTCCGATCGACGCCCGCACCATCACCGACGACATCCTGATACAGGAAGGGTACCGCGCCGAATACTCGGTGGCGGACGGACGCATGCCGCACGAGGCGGGCGTCGGCGGAGAATGACGGCAGTGGCTTCCCCCGAGAAGACGACGGTGACCTCCCTCGCGAAGAAGAAGACCAACCGGGCCGGCCTGGAGCTGCCCGCCTATCGGGGGGGGAAGACCACCCTGTGCGCGGGATGCGGCCACAACGCCATCTCGGAGCGCATCATCGACGCCTGCTTCGCGATGGGCATCGAGCCCGACCGCGTTATCAAGCTGTCGGGCATCGGGTGCTCGAGCAAGAGCCCCGCCTATTTCCTCGGGTCGTCGCACGGCTTCAACGCCGTCCACGGTCGGATGCCGTCGGTCGGCACCGGCGCCCTCCTCGCCAATCACAAGCTGGTGGCCATCGGGGTCAGCGGCGACGGGGACACCGGCGCCATCGGCATCGGGCAGTTCGTGCATCTCATGCGCCGCAACCTCCCGATCATCTACATCATCGAGGACAACGGGTGCTACGGGCTCACGAAGGGGCAGTTCTCGCCGACCGCGGACGTCGGGTCAACGCTGAAGACGGGCGTCGTCAACGACCTGCCACCCATCGACACCTGCGCCCTCGCGATCCAGCTCGGGGCCACCTTCGTGGCCCGTTCCTTCTCCGGCGACAAGAAGCAGTTGACCGCGATTCTCAAGGCGGCGCTGGCTCACCGGGGCACCGCGATGATCGACGTCCTGTCGCCCTGCGTGACGTTCAACGACCACGAAGGCTCGACGAAGAGCTATGCCTACGTGAAGAGCCACGACGACCCGCTGGGGGAGCTGGACTTCGTACCGTTCTTCGAGGACATCGCGGTCGACTACGAGCCGGGGGCGGTGCAGGAGGTGACGATGCACGACGGCTCGCGCCTCTATCTGCGGAAGCTCGACGAGGCGTACGACCCGACCGACAAGATGCACGCGCTGCGCGTGCTGCACGAGACGCACGACCGGGGCGAGTTCGCCACCGGACTCATCTACGTGGAGCCGGTGGCCGCCGACTTCCTCACCACCCTCAACCTGGTGGACGAACCGCTGGCGTCGCTGCCGGAGCCGCGGGTGCGCCCGCCGAAAGCCGTGCTCGACGAGATCATGGCGGGGCTCGGCTAGCCGAGCGGGCGGCGGGTCGCGCGGGGGCGATTCGGGGCCGGCGCGCACGCCGGCCGACAGGCAGGGACGCATGGAGCAGACATTCGCGATCGTCAAGCCGGACGCGGTCTCGTCCGGACACACGGGGGCCATCCTGCAGCGCATCGAGGAGGCCGGCTTCCGGGTGGCCGCGATGCGCCTCGTGCGGATGACGAAGGCGGAGGCGGAGGGTTTCTACGCCGTGCACCGGGAGCGGCCGTTCTTCGACAGCCTGACGACCTTCATGTCGTCGGGTCCGGCGGTCGTGCTCGCGCTCGAGGCGCCGGACGCGATTGCGCGCTGGCGGGCCCTGATGGGGGCGACGGACCCCGCGCGAGCGGAGGAGGGGACGTTGAGGCGCCGGTACGGAAGCTCCATCGAGCACAACGCCACGCATGGCTCCGACGCGCCGGAGACCGCCGCTTTCGAGCTCGGCTACTTCTTCCGCGGTCACGAGCTCCTCCGGCAGGAGTCCGCGCCGTAGAACGGTCGACTTCTGAAGGGTTGGTTGGGCGCCGAGCGGAGCCGCGGGCGACGATCGGCGGGCCAGACCCGGGAGCGACGCGTCGTGGCGGCCGGCGGTGAGAGCGGCGACCTCGAGCGGTCGGCCGGGCGAGCAGGGAGTCCTTCCGTCGAGCGGTCGAACCGCTCCGGTGGCGGATCGGGCACGCCCGCTCCGGACGGGGCACGGCCGGCGAGCGCCCGGTCCGGCGGGCTGGCGATCGGGTGCGCTCGGCGATGAGCCGCCCTTGACCGCGAACGGCCGCCGTAGTACGATCCAGCCACGCTTCTACTTCGGACTGCTGTACCGCTGTCCGTGCTTGTGACAGAAGACACAAGCCAGCGAGCGGCCGCCGGTCTGCCAGATGTCCTGATGGAAAAGCTCCGCGAGCGCGAACCAGAACGCCCCGAAGGGCCGCTTGCAGCCGCACCGTCTCTCGCCGTCCAGTTTTTTCTGATTCCCCTCGCGGTGGTCGCGGTCGTCGTCGCCATCTACGGCGGATTCCGCATGATGGTGACCGACGAGCGGACTCCCGAAGAGTATCTCGTCGACGTGCGGACGGGGGGGCGCGAGCGGCGGTGGCCGGCCGCCTACGAGCTCTCGCGCCTGATGGGCGATCCGGCCACCGAGGAGCGCCATCCGGGGTTGGGCAGGGCGCTGCTCGACGCGTTCGTCGGCTCCCGGGGCGACGATCCGCGGATTCGCCGCTATCTCGCCCTCGCGATCGGGCGTCTGCGCACGCCGCCTCCCGGCACCATCGAGGCGCTGACGGAGGCGCTCGACGATCCCGACAGCGAGACCGTCATCAGCGTCGTGTGGGCCTTGGCCTCGCTCGGCGACGAAGCGGTCGTGCCACTGGTCGTCTCGAGGTATCAGTCGTCCGATCCCGGCGTGCGGAAGATGGCGGTGTACGCGCTCGGGGTGCTGCCCGACGACGGCGGGCACACCACCCTCCGGGCGGCCCTCGACGACCCGACGCCGGACGTGCGGTGGAACGCTGCCGTCGCCCTCGCCCGGCACGGCGACGAGCGGTCCGCGGGCGTGCTGGCCCGCATGCTCGATCGCGATCTCGTCACCGGACTGGTTTCGCCGTCCGAGACCCGGCTCGACCCCGCGGGCGAGGTCATGATCAGCGGGTTGCGGGCGATAGCGGGCCTGGGTTCGCCCGCCGTCGGTGAGGATCTGCGTTCGGTCATTGCGGCTCTGGCGGAGTCCGATCCGAACGTTCGCGTGCAGAACGCCGCGTTGGAGGCCCTGGACGTGCTCGATGCCTCGCTGATGGGCGGCGGCGTGGCCGAGCGCAGGTAGGAGTCGGCGCCGTGGAACGGCGCGGACTCGTGGGGTTGGTTGGGCGCCAGGGCGGCGGCCGAACGCGACCTTGGGGTCGCGTTCGGCGACGATTGGCAGACTAGCACGCGGGTAAACGGCGCGCCGTCGGTCCGTTGCGCCGATGGCGATGGGATGGAAGGTTATGGCTGACGAGACCAAGACTCCACCGTCTGCGGACAATCCCGCAGAGCGACCACCGACCGAGCCGGCGGCGGTAGCAGCGAAGGCGCCGGCCGCGGCCGCGACGCCTCCCGCCGCCCCGGCAGCGGCGAAGGCGCCGGCGGCGGCCGCAGCCTCGACCGGGGCTCCGGCCGCCGCCAGGCCCGCGGCGTCGGCGGCGCCCGCGAAGAAGCCGGCGGCGGCCAAGCCGGCGGCCGGCGCAGACGCCAAGCTCAAGGGCCGCACCACCACCGCGGCGGCCGGCGCGGCGAGGAAGAAGAAGGCGGCCATTCCCGACGACTCGCCGCTGATGGGGCGCCGCGGCTGGATGGGGCTGGCGTGGGGCTCGTTCACCGCCGCCACCGCCGGCTGCCTCGCCGCCACCGGCCGCTTCATGTTCCCGAACGTGCTCAACGAGCCGCCGCAGCAGTTCGCCATCGGGTTTCCCGAGGACTACGGCGAAGGGGTCGACGAGCGGTTCAAGGACCGCTTCGGCGTCTGGGTCGTGCGCACCGACAACGACTTCACGCACGAGGCGTCCGGGTTCTACGCGCTCTTCTCGATATGCACCCATCTCGGCTGCACGCCGAACTGGCTGTCGGCCGAGAACAAGTTCAAGTGCCCCTGCCACGGCAGCGGGTTCCGGCCCACCGGCATCAACTTCGAGGGGCCGGCGCCGCGGCCGCTGGAGCGCACGCGGATCGTGCGGGCCGAGGACGGCCAGATCCTCGTCGACAAGAGCCGGAAGTTCCAGCAGGAGCTCGGCCAGTGGACGGACCCCGAGTCGTTCCTTCCGATCTGAGACGACATGGCTGATACGAAGACCATCGAACCGAAGACGCCGGCCCTCGTCCGGGCGTGGGACTGGATTACCGAGACGCAGATCTGGACGTCGATCTTCCGGCACGCGGCCCCGATCAACGACCGGAACCGCGTGCTCGTGATGCTCTCGAACGTGTTCCTGCACATGCACCCCGTGCGCCTGCGGAAGTCCGGCGTGCGGCTGCGCTACACGTGGTGCATGGGCGGCATGAGCTTCTTCCTGTTCCTGGTGCTGACGTTCACCGGGCTGCTGCTGATGTTCTACTACCGTCCGACCCTGGAGTACGCGTACTCGGACATCGTGGGGCTCCGCGAGCACGTGCCGCTGGGCATCATGCGCGAGATGCACCGCTGGGGCGCCCACGCCATGGTCATCACGGTGTGGCTGCACATGTTCCGGGTGTTCATGACCGGCTCGTACAAGCCGCCCCGCGAGTTCAACTGGAACATCGGGGTCATCATGCTGGTGCTGACCCTGCTGCTGTCGTTCACGGGCTATCTGCTGCCGTGGGACCAGCTCGCGATCTGGGCGATCACGGTCGGCTCGAACATGGCCCGCGCCACCCCGTTCCTCGGTCACGAGGGCCCCGGGGCCTCGCTCATGGCGCTCGGCGACGTGCAGCTCGTGCACGCGGCCGACGACGCCCGGTTCGCGCTGCTCGGCGGCACGTTCGTCGGCGAGGGGGCGCTGCTTCGGTTCTACGTCCTGCACTGCGTCGCCCTGCCGCTCGTGATCGGCTTCCTGATGGCGGTGCACTTCTGGCGCGTCCGGAAGGACGGCGGCATCTCCGGTCCGCTCTAGAGTGAGCGGATTCCGGTCTGAGACCCGGGAGTCTGCGCCGTAGAACGGTGCAGACTCCTGGTAGGATTGGTTGGGCGGTAATCGGAGCCGTAGGCGACGATTTCCGGGCTAGGACGGCGGAGACGAACCATGTTGGAAGGGTTGAAGGGCTTCATCGACCTGTTTGCCGATCCGCAGTTGTTCTTCGCCACCACGGTGGTGGCGCTGGTGCTGATCGTGTGGAAGCGCGAGGCGTTCTCCTCCACCCGCTGGGGCTGGGGGCTGATGATCTTCCTCACGGTGTTCTTCGGGTTCGGCCTCACCGACTCGGACTTCAACCTGATCATCACCAAGCCGGACAACGTGCCCATCGTGGGCCTGATCTTCCTGCTCGTGTTCTTCACGTGGTTCTCGATGCGGCAGGCGGTGGACAACGACCGCCGCGCCGCCGGCGGCCAGCCGCCGATCGAGAAGGACGAGGAGGACCGCGTCTGGACGTGGCCCGACCTCGTCTACACCGAGCTGATCTCGATGGTGGTGTGCACGGTGGTCCTGATCGTGTGGTCGATCGGGCTCGAGGCGCCCATCGAGCAGCCGGCGAACAACGCCAACACGCCCAACCCGTCGAAGGCACCCTGGTACTTCCTCGGCCTGCAGGAGATGCTCGTCTACTTCGACCCGTGGCTGGCCGGGGTGGTCCTGCCCTCGCTGATCATCGTGGGGCTGATGGCGATTCCCTACATCGACAAGAACCCCAAGGGGAACGGCTACTACACGTTCAACGAGCGCCGGGTCGAGATCACCATCTTCCTGTTCGGGTTCGTGGTGCTCTGGTCGTCGCTCATCGTCCTCGGGACGTTCCTGCGGGGGCCCAACTGGAACTTCTTCGGCCCGTTCGAGTACTGGGACATCCACAAGCTCGAGGCGCTGACCAACGTGGACCTGTCCGAGTACATCTGGGTGCGCGGCTTCGGCATGTCCCTGCCCGACCACTGGTTCGTGCGGGAGATCTTCGGCATCCTGTTGACCATCGTCTACGTCGCGGTCCTGCCGGTCGTGCTGGCGAGGAAGGGCCTGACGAAGTACTACGAGAAGCTGGGGCCGACGCGCTACTACGTCACCGTCATCCTCTTCCTGTCGATGCTGTCGCTGCCGGTGAAGATGCTGACCCGGTGGGCGTTCAACCTGAAGTACGTGGTGGCGATTCCGGAGTTCTTCTTCAACATCTAGGGTCACTCTCAATCTACGGCTAGCGCCATGGCAGACAAGCGGGCAGTCGGACACGCCTACAACATCGATTTCCTGAACGTGGTCTTCGCCGCGTCGAGCCTCTTCGTGCTCTTCTCGACGCTGTGGATGATCTGGGACGACTACGATCGGGAATGGAAGAACTACCAGCGGCAGTTCTGGGCCCTCGAGCAAGAGGTGACGAGCGCGGACCTGGCGCTGGCGGAGCGGGACGTCGACCGAGCCCGCGTCGCGGAGCTGGAGGCCGCGCGAGCCGAGGCGGAGCAGCGGCTCGCCGTCAACGCCGCGCAGGTCACGGAGCTCGAGGATCAGCTCGCCGACGTGGACCGGCAGCTCTTCGTCGCCACCCGGAACTTCAACTTCACCAAGGCGAACTACGACGTCGACCGGTACGACTTCGAGTCGCGCCGTGACGAGGCCGGCGGTCATGGGGAAGGCGAGGGCGAGGTCCACGTAGAGGGCGAGGAGGACGTCACCGCCCTCTACGAGCGCTGGCTCGAGGAGGGGCTGATCGTCGAGCGGCTCACGGCGGAGCGGGACGCCCTGCGCGCCCGCATCGGCGAGTTCAACGCCGAGGTCGACGCGGTCAACGACGAGCTGGGCGCCCTGACCGGCGAGGCGGACCGGCTGCGGGGGCTGGTCGCCGACCTGGAGCCCAACCTGATCGACAACTACCTGCTGAACGCCCCGCTGCTCGACTTCATGGCGCCGACCCTGACGGTGCGCCAGACCATCACCCCGAACATCGTCGACGACGTGAACTTCATCCGGGTGCCGAAGATGGACCGGTGCCAGACCTGCCATCTCGCCATCGACCGGGAAGGCTACGAGGACTACCCGCAGCCGTTCCGCACCCACCCCAACCTCGAGACCTACGTCGGCAGCTCGTCGCCGCACCCGCTGGAGACGACCGGGTGCACGGTGTGCCACGAGGGGATGGGGCAGTCGATCTCGTTCGTCGACGCCGCCCACAGCCCGACGAGCCCCGAGCAGATGGCGGAGTGGGAGGAGGAGTACCACTGGGAGGAGTCCCACCTCTGGGACTACCCGATGCTGCCGAGCGGGATGGCCGAGGCCTCGTGCGCGAAGTGCCACAAGGAGGAGGTGTTCATTCCCGAGGCCGACAACCTGAACCTCGCCTACGGCATGTACGAGCGCGCCGGCTGCAACGCCTGCCACACGACCGTCGGGTTCACGGACCAGCGCAAGCCCGGTCCGAACCTGACCAGGATCGCCTCGAAGCTGGACGAGGAATGGGTGGCCCGGTGGATTCGCGACCCGCGCGCGGTCAAGGCCAGCACGTGGATGCCCAGGGTCTGGTACAACTCGAACACCGCCGCCCCCGAGGACGCGGTGCGCAACGAGGTCGAGATCGACGCGGTCGTCGCGTACCTGTTCGCCAACTCCGAGGACCACGAGCCCGCCATCGGCTTCCCGGGGCGCGGCAACGCCGCGAACGGCCAGCGCATCTTCGAGTCGGTCGGCTGCCTCGGCTGCCACATCGCCGGCGACGAGACCCGGGAGGAGGCGGGGCCGCGACGCACCTTCGGACAGCCCCTGCAGGCCATCGGCGACAAGACGAGCTACGTGTGGCTCTTCGACTGGATCAGGAACCCGCGCCACTACAGTCCCGAGACGTACATGCCGGACCTGCGGCTGAACGACTTCGAGGTCGCCGACGTCGCGACCTATCTCATGGGGCTGACCGGCGAGGGCGGGGTCGAGGCGGGCGCGACCTACGGGCCCGAGGACGTCGACGCGGCGCTGCTGGACTACATGCGGGCCATCGTGCCGTACGACGAGGCGCAGGCGGCCATCGCCGACATGAGCCCCGAGGAGCGCCAGCTCGATCTCGGCCAGCGGGCGATCGGACGCTACGGTTGCTACAGTTGCCACGAGATCGCCGGGTTCGAGGACGTTCAGCCCATCGGCATCGAGCTCTCGCAGGAGGGCAGCAAGCTGCTTCCGCAGTTCGACTTCGCGTTCATACACGCGGAGGAGGTGCCTCACACCAAGCGGGACTGGATCAACCAGAAGCTGCTCGACCCCCGCATCTACGACCGAGGGCGCATCCTGCAGCCGCTCGAGAAGCTGCGCATGCCCAACTTCGGCTTCTCCGAGGCCGAGGCGCGGCTGCTGACCACGGCGGTGCTGAGCTTCCAGCGGGACGTGCAGCCGAAGGAGTCCCAGGTGCCGCGCTCGGCCCGCAAGGACGCCATCATCGACGGGCGCAACCTCGTGCGGCGGCGCAACTGCATCGCCTGCCACGAGATCGAGGCGGACGGGGGAGACTACCGCGAGCTGGTGGAGGACTCCTCGCTGGCGCCCCCGCTGCTGACCCCCCAGGGGGCCAAGGTCAAGCCGGAATGGATGTACGCGTTCCTGCAGGAACCCATCACCATCCGGCCGTGGCTCGACGTGCGCATGCCGTCGTTCGGGCTGGACGACGCGCACTGGAACGGCGTGCTCGACTACTTCGCGGCGATCTCGGACACGGTGGGGCCGTTCCGCACCCACGACGTCGAGCTGGACGCCGCCACCGTCGAGACCGGGGAGGAGCTGTTCGAGCTCCTGCGGTGCCAGCAGTGCCACGTGCTCGACACCATTCCCGAGGACCAGGACGTCGCCAACCTCGCGCCCGATCTGCGGATGACCCCGGAGCGGCTGCAGCCCGACTGGATCCTCGACTGGCTGATCCGGCCGCTCGACATCCAGCCCGGCACCCGCATGCCGACGTTCTGGACGGAGTACCCCGGCTCGTTCTATCCGCAGTTCGACCAGGACGCGAACGCCCAGATCGAGTCGATTCGCGACTATCTGCTGACCTTCAGCGGGGGGCCGAGCCCCTTGCAGGGGAACTGAGGCAGGGGCCCGCGGCAGAAGCCGCGGGCCGCTCCGTTCACGGGCACGTCAGGACCATTCCAGATCGACGGACGTCCGCAGCACGGCCCCCGCCGCGCGCATTCTCTCGAGCGCGCGGGCGCCGTCGTCAGGCCGGAGGTTCACGGCGGCGACGGCGTCGGTCAGCAAGGTGACCGGCCAGCCCTTCCCGAGCGCATCGAGCACGGTGTGCCGCACGCAGTAGTCGGTCGCGAGGCCGCCGACGAGCAGGCGCGCGACGCCGGCCGTCCGCAGGCTCTCCTCCAGGGTGGTGCCGTCTTCCAGGCGCCCGTCGAATGCCGAGAACCCGTCCTCGTCCGCGTCGACACCCTTGCTGACGACGGCGGTGTCGATGGGCAGCCGGAGATCGGGGTGGAACCGGGCGCCCTCGCTATCCGCCACGCAGTGGACCGGCCAGACGCCGCCGCCGGCGACGAAGTGGCGCGACGCCGTGGGATGCCAGTCGCGGCTGGCGTAGACGGGCATCCGGCGCTCTGCCGCGCCGCGGATCACGTCGTTGAGGACCGGGACCACCGAATCGCCGCCGGGTACGGCGAGGGCCCCGCCCGCGCAGAAGTCCCGCTGGACGTCGATGACGAGCACCGCCGTGGTCGGTCCGCCGGCGGGTCTTGTGCTCATCGTGAGTG
The DNA here is from genome assembly GCA_965207615.1 of Vicinamibacterales bacterium. Classification (GTDB taxonomy): domain Bacteria; phylum Acidobacteriota; class Vicinamibacteria; order Vicinamibacterales; family UBA8438; genus JAJEEA01. Next base: position 1,159,515 of record CBDBMZ010000003.1, on the reverse strand, counting down.
ATACATTACCACCTCGCCATGCCCGGAGGGCTGTCCACCGACCTGTACGAGCTGACGATGGCGGCGGGCTACCATGCCGCCGGCGGGATGCCCCGGGCGTCGTTCGAGCTCTTCGTGCGAGCCCTGCCGCCGTCGCGCGGGTTCCTCGTCGCGGCGGGCCTCGAGCAGGCGCTCGACTACCTCGAGTCGTGGCGCTTCACCCCCGATGACGTGGCCTACCTCCGCTCCATCCCGGCGCTGGCCGGGGCCGGCCCCGGGTTCTTCGACGAGTACCTGCCCCGGGTGCGCTTCACCGGAGACGTCTGGGCGATCGACGAGGGGACCCCGGTGTTCGCGGGCGAGCCGCTGGTGCGGGTCACGGCCCCGCTGGCGGAGGCCCAGCTCGTGGAGACGGCGCTTCTGTCCACGGTCCTGTTCCAGACCATGATCGCCAGCAAGGCGGCGCGCGTGGTGGAGGCGGCCGAGGGCCGGGCCTTGATCGAGTTCGGCGGCCGGCGGGCCCATGGCGCCGAGGCCGCGATGCTCGCCGCCCGCGCCGCGTGCGTGGCCGGTTTCGGCGCCACCTCGAACCTGGATGCCGGCCGCCGTTTCGGGCTGCCGGTGTCGGGGACGATGGCCCACTCGTGGGTCATGGCGCAGCCCGACGAGCTGACGGCGTTCCGGCGGTACGTGGAGCTGCACGGCCCCCGATCGGTCCTGCTCATCGACACCTACGATCCGCTGGCCGCCGCGCGCTCCATCGTCGGGGCGGGTCTGCGGCCTGCCGCGGTCCGGATCGACAGCGGCGACCTCGACCCCCTCAGCCGGGCGGTGCGGGCGATTCTGGACGACGGAGGTCGTGCGGGTACCCAGGTTCTCGCCAGCGGCGACCTCGACGAGCATCGCATCGCGGAGCTCGTGGCCGCCGGCGCGCCGATAGACGGGTTCGGCGTCGGCACCGCCGTGAGCACGTCGTGGGACGCGCCCGCCCTGAGCGGAGTCTACAAGCTGGTCGAGATCGAGCGGGACGGGGCGATGGCGCCGGTGACGAAGCACAGCCCCGGCAAGACGAACCCGCCCGGCGCCAAGCAGGTCTGGCGCGCCGGGCCGCCCGACGCCGCGGCCGGCGACGTGATAGGGCTCTCGGACGAGGCCGTCGCCGGCCGCCCGCTGCTGAAGCCGGTCATGCGCCGCGGGGTCCGCATCGCGTCGAGCCGGCCCGGCGCCGAGTTGCAGGCAGCCTGCCGGGCGGCGGTGCGCGGGTTGCCGGCCGCGGTGCGCGCGCGCCGGGACCCCGCGCCGTACCCGATCGCCGTCAGTCCGGATCTGCAGCGGCTCGCGTCCCACCTGACCGGTGCGCCGGCGGGGGGCCGGGGGTGAAACCCGCGTTTCGCAACGTCGAAGGGCGCCAGCGACTGCCGAGACGCTCGTGGGGCAGGGCGCGACGAGGGGCGCTTGCTCGGCACGTGCAACCGAGGAGCAACGCAGCCATGCGCCATGCATCGCCGGTCGAATGCAGCGGGGCTCCCGCCACGGGCACCAGGACGCCGTCCCCGTGGTCCGCCGGCCTGACCGGCCGTGTCGACCTCGCCCCGCCCGTCGATGGATGTCGCCTCGATCCCGACGTCTTCGACACCGTTCCGCGGTGAAGCCGCCGATGTAGAATCGGACGGGCCCCGTCGGCCGAGCCACATGAAGCACTGGCAGGAAACGTCGCAGATCCTGGGCCGGGTCGCCGAGCTCGCGGCGGCCGGCCGGCGAGCGGCGATGGCGACCGTCGTACGGATCGAAGGCTCCGCGTACCGGCGACCCGGCGCCAAGCTGCTCGTGGAGGAGGGCGGCGCGACGCGCGGGGGGGTGAGCGGCGGATGCCTGGAGGCGGACGTGCGCGAGGTCGGCGCGACCGTGATGCGCGACGGCGCGCCCCGGCTCCGGCACTACGAGACCGGCGACGACGATCGCACCGTGTGGGGACTCGGTCTCGGCTGCAACGGCGCCGTCGACGTCTTCGTGCAGCCGGTCACGTCAGAGGACAACCTGGACGCGGCGCGGCGCGTGCGCGCCCTGCTCGAGGGCGATGCGCCGTTCGTCGTCTCCACCGTCGTCCGCGGTCCGGCCGCCGTCCTGGGACGGATGCTCGTGGCGCCGGACGGCCCGCGGACCGGCTCGACGGGAGCCCCGGGCCTGGATCTCGAGATAGCCGGGCGCGCGGAAGTCCTCCTCGCCGTCGGCGAATCGAAGTGCTACGACATCGAATCGGTCGGCGTGTTCACCGAGGTCTGCGTGCCGCCGCCGCGGCTCGTCGTCTGCGGCGCCGGCGACGACGCGATGCCGCTGTCGGCCCTGGCGTCGCAGGCCGGCTTCCGCGTGACCGTCGTCGATCACCGTCCCGCCCACCTGTCGCCCGAGCGCTTCCCGGACGCGGAGCTCGTCGACCGCAGGCCCGACGACAGCGTGGACGGGCTGCCGCTCGGTCCGCACGCCTATCCGGTGGTGATGACGCATTCCTTCGCGCACGACCGCGAGTGGGTCCGGCGTCTGCTCGAGACCGACGTGCCCTACGTCGGCCTGCTCGGCCCGCGCGCCCGGAGAGACGAGATCCTCCATCAGATCGGCGCGACGGCGACCGGCCGGCTCTTCGCGCCCGTCGGTCTCCATCTCGGTGCGGACGGACCGGAGCAGGTGGCCGTGAGCATCGTGGCCGAGCTGCTGGCCGTCCGCGCGTCGAGCGCGCCGCGCCACCTGCGCGAGAAGGAAGGAGTCATCCATGCCGGCTGAACGGAGCGGCGCGGTCGCCGGCGTCGTGCTCGCCGCCGGCAGCTCGACCCGCATGGGACGCAACAAGCTGTTCTTCGAGCTCGACGGGGAGACGCTCATCAGGCGGGTCGTGCGCCGCGCCATCGACGCCGGCCTCGACCCGGTGCTCGTCGTCGTGGGGCACGAGGGAGCGCGCGCGCGAACGGAGCTCGCCGGACTGCCTTGCACGCCCGTCGACAATCCCCACCATGCGCTGGGGATCAACCGGTCGCTGCGAACCGGAATCTCCCACGTTCCGGAGCGCGCGCGGGCGGCGGTCGTGATGCTGGCGGACATGCCGTTCGTCACGAGCTCCATGGTCGCGACGCTCGTGGCGCGTTACCGCGGGAGCGCGGCCCCGCTCGTCATCTCGGCCTACGGGGCAGTCAACGCGCCGCCGATGCTGTACGACCGCGCGCTGTTCCCCGAGCTCCAGCGCATGGAGGGAGAAGGGTGCGGCCGGCAGGTGGTGCGGCGGCATCGCCATGAGGCGGTCGCGCTCTCCTGGCCATCGGCGGCGCTCCAGGACATCGACGTTCCCGAGGACTACGAGCGTATCCGGGCCGAGCTGGGCGTCGGCGACGTGGGAGACGCCGCCGGCGCGGACGAGGCGGGTTCGGGAATCCACGCCCCGGGAAACGGCCCCGGTGCGGACGATGCCGGTTCGGGAATCGGCGCCGGGGGAAACGGCCCCGACGCGGACGACGCCGGGCCGGCGACGGGGTGAACACCGATGCGCACCGACACGCTTCGGCTTGCATCCGAGCTCACCGGCCGCCGCGAGGCGTTCGCGCTGGCCACGGTGGTGCGCCGCGAGCCGCCGAGCTCGGCCCGGGTCGGCGACAGCGCCGTCGTGACCCCGGACGGCGAGTTCCGCGGCTGGCTCGGCGGAAGCTGCACGCGGCCCACGGTCATACGAGAAGCGCTCGCCGCCCTCGCCGACGGCGCGCCGCGGTTGATCGGCGTCGTCCGCGACCCCGACTCGGCGTCGGGCGCCCGACCCGGGTTGACGGTCTTCCCCATGGCCTGCCACAGCGGGGGATGCGTGGAGATCTATATCGAGCCGCTGCTGCCGTCGCGCCGGCTGCTGGTCTTCGGCGTCTCGCCCACGGCGCAGGCCCTCGCACGCCTCGCGGCCGTGCTCGGCTACCGGGTGGAGGCGGTCGATCCCGAGGCCAGCGAGACGCTGTTCCCGGACGCGAGCCGACTGGTGACCAGCGACGAGTCCATCGAGCCTCCCGCTCCGGGACAGGACGCGGCCCGCTGCTTCGCGGTCGTCGCGACGCTCGGCCAGCGGGACGAGGAGGCGGCGTGGGCGGCGAGCCGGTTGATGCCCGCGTATGTCGGGGTGGTGGCCAGCCGCAAGCGGTTCGGACACATACGCGGGACGCTGGCCGCGCGCGGCGCGACGGCGGAGCAGCTCGACCGCATCACCAATCCGGCCGGCCTCGACATCGGCGCGGAGACGCCCGAGGAGATCGCCTTGAGCATCCTCGCCGAGATCACCCGGCGAGCGCGCGCCCGGCGCCCGGCGCGGGATGTGGCTTCCTCGCCCACCGTCGGCGCCGAGACCGGGCGCGATTCCGCCCCCGCCGCCGCGGACGCCGGGCTCGATTCGGCTCCCGTCGCAGCGGACACCGGACTCGATTCGGCTCCCGTCGCGGCCGTCGCCGATAGCGGGGGCGGCCGCGGCCTCGCGGAGGCCGTCACGGACACCGGGCGCGACCCCGACGCGGCCGCCACGGCTAGCGGGCGCGAGCTCATCCCCGCCGCCGCCACAGCCCCCACCGACACGGAGACCGCGCGCGACCCGGTATGCGGCATGAACGTCGCCGTCGCGCCGGCCAGTCACCGGGCCGACGTCGGCGGCGCGACCTACTACTTCTGCTGCGCGCCCTGCCGCGAGCAGTTCCTGGCCGAGCCGCAGAAATACGCCGCCGCGGCGGCGCCGGAGGGGTAGCGTGAGGCCGGAGGTGCGCGAGACGCAGGCGGCGATGGAGGGCGAGGGGTACATCGCGGAGCCCGCCATCGCCACCGCGGTCTACCTGGCCCGCGCGATGCGCAAGCCGCTCCTCGTCGAGGGAGACGCCGGCGTCGGCAAGACCGAGATCGCAAAGGTGCTGGCCCGGATGCTGGACACCGAGCTGATCAGGCTGCAGTGCTACGAGGGCATCGACGTCAACACCGCGCTCTACGAGTGGAACTACCAGCGGCAACTGCTGCGCCTGCGCATCGCGGGAACGGAGGGGCGGGAACCGGCGCAGACCGAGCAGATGATCTTCAGCCGCGACTGCCTGCTCGAACGCCCCCTGCTGCGCGCCATCACCCGCCGCGACGGCCCGCCGGTGCTGCTGATCGATGAGATCGACCGGGCCGACGACGGCTTCGAGGCCTTCCTGCTCGAAGTGCTCTCCGACTTCCAGGTGACGATTCCCGAGCTCGGCCCCATCGCCGCCACCCACGTGCCGTACGTCGTGCTGACATCGAACCGCACCCGCGAGATCGGCGACGCGCTGCGCCGCCGTTGCTTCTACCTCTACGTCGAGCACCCGTCGCTGGAGAAGGAGATCCGGATCATCCGCGCCAGGGTGCCGGAGATTCTCGACGGGTTGGCCCGGGAGATAGCGACGGTCATGCAGGCTCTCCGCGGGCGCCGTCTGCGCAAGGCGCCGGGCGTCGCCGAGACGCTGGACTGGACCCGCGCGTTGACGGCCCTGCGACAGGATCGGCTCGACGCCGACACGGTGGAGGAGACGCTGGGGTGCGTGCTGAAGGACCCCCACGACGTGCAGGACCTGACCGCGCACGGCGTCGAGTCGCTGCTCTCCGACGCCGGGGCCGGAACGGCGCGGACTCCTGGAGGGTTGGTTGGGCGCCCAGCGGAGCCGAAGGCGACGATTGGCGGGCTCGATTGAGCACGACCGCCGATGCCTGACCGCGACGTCGTGGAACGGCTGGCCCGCCTCGCGGGTCGCCTGCGGGAACGGGGCATCGACGTGTGCGTGAGCGACGAGATCGCCGGCGCGGCAGCGCTCCTGCTGGTGGATCTCGACGATCGCGACGAGGTCCGCTACGCCCTGCGCGCCGCCCTCGGGATCCGACGGCCCGACTGGGAGACGTTCGACGAGCTTCTCGAGGACTTCTGGGCCGCCGAGAACCCGCCCGCCGGCCCGGCGGCCACGCCACCCGAACCCCCGCCGCGGCCGCGCGCCGACCGGACCGGACCGGCCCCTCGCCCGGGCTGGCTCCAGGCTGTCGAGCGGCTCTCCGGCGAACGCGAGCGTGAGACGACCGGCGGCGATCGCCCCGGCTACTCGGCCGACGTGCTCCTGCGCCGCAAGCCGTTCGACGACTGGAACGCGGCCGACCTGCCCGCCATGGAGCGGCTGCTCGCGCAAGCGGCGCGCCGGTGGAGATGCCGCCCGGGCCGGCGCCTGGTGCCGGTGCGCGCGGGAGGACGGGCGGACCTGAGGCGCAGCTTCCGCCGCGCGGTCGGCACCGGCGGCGAGCTCCTCTCGCTGGCGCGGCGGGACCGCGCGGTGGAGAAGCCGGACGTCGTGCTGCTGTGCGACACCAGCGGCTCGATGGACCCGCACACCCGTTTCCTGCTGACGTTCTCGCTGTCCCTCAAGCGCGTGGTGCGGCGTTGCGAGGTTTTCGCGTTCAACACCTCGCTGACCCGGTTGACGCCGTGGCTGACACCGGAGAAGATCGGTTCCACCCTGGAACGTCTGGCCGCCGGCGTGCCCGACTGGTCCGGCGGGACCCGTATCGGGGCGAGCCTGGACGAGTTCGTCACGCGGTACCCGGAGACGCTGGTGAGCGCGAGGACCGTCGTCGTCGTGCTCAGCGACGGGCTGGACTCGGACGGTCCCGCGGTGCTCGCCGCGGCAATGCGGGCCATCCGGGAGAGGGCGCGGAAGGTGATCTGGCTGAACCCGCTGCTCGGGGACCCGCGTTACCGGCCGGAGGCGCGCGGCATGAAGGCCGCCCTGCCCTTCGTCGAGCACTTCGTGCCCGCGCACAACCTGGAATCGCTCGAGCGGCTCCTGCCGCTCCTCGCCGCCGGCGGGCGAGCCCCGCGCGGCGTCGAGCCCGGCGAGCCGCCCCCGCGGCAAGGCGCGACGAGGGCGCAGGGGACCTTCGCGGCTGGGCCCCCCCCAGGAGCCTGACATGGGTATTCCGGTAGAGAAGCAGTTCGTCATCGAGGCCGCCCGGAGCGAGGTGTGGGCGTTCCTCACCGATCCGTCGCGGGTGGCGGGCTGCCTGCCCGGCGCCACGATCACGGAACAGGTGGACGAGCGCACGCATGCCGGCACGATCTCCGTCAAGGTGGGCCCGGTCTCGGCCCGCTACAAGGGCACGGTACGCTTCGAGCGGCTGGACGAAGACGATGGCGTGGCGGAGATCGCAGCCGCCGGCCAGGACGTTCGCGGCAAGGGCGGCGCCGACATGCGCATGACGAGCCGGGTCGTCGCGCGCGGTCCCGGCGAGACCGAGGTCACCGTGTCGTCGACGGTGAACATCAGCGGCATCCTCGCGCAGTTCGGCCGCGGAATGATCCAGGACGTCAGCGACGAGATGTTCCGGCGGTTCACCGACGCCATGCGGGCCGCGCTGGAGTCGGCATCCGACGCGGAGGGCCCGGACAGCCGGGCCGGCGACCGCCCCGACGCGGCGAGCCGGGCCGCGGAGTCCCTGAACGCGCCGGGCTCGGCCGCGGAGTCCCTGGACGCGGCGAGCCGGGCCGCGGAAGCCGCGGACGCAACGAGCCCGGCCGGGGCCCCCGTGGGCCCGTCGGCGGGCCCGGAGGCGGATCGGCCGGACGCGCCGGCTGGCGGCGCCGCTCCCCCCGGCGCCGCTCCCGCCGACGCCGCTCCCGGGAGCGACGCCATCGACGCCGTCTCTCTCGGCGCGACGGTCGGCACGCGCGCACTCGGTCGCCTGGTGCGGCGGCCGGGGTTCTGGCTCGCCGTCATCGCAGCCGTCATCCTCTGGCTGATCGTGCGTTAAAGGAGCGTCCCGATGATTCCTTCGGCATTCGACTACCACGCGCCGGGCACCCTCGACGAAGCGGTGGCGCTGCTCGAGCGTCTCGGGGACGAGGCCAAGGTGCTGTCCGGCGGGCAGAGCCTCCTGCCGCTGCTCAAGCTCCGCCTCGGCGACGCCGGGCACCTGGTGGACATCGGGCGCATCCCGGGGCTGACGGGCATCCGCGAGGCGGACGGGTACCTGCGGATCGGCGGCGCCACGCGCGAGGCCGACCTCGAACGCTCGGATCTCGTCCGCGAGAAGTACCCGATCCTGCTCGACACCGCCGCGGTCATCGCCGACCCGCTCGTGCGCAACCGCGCCACGGTGGGCGGCAACCTCGCGCACGGCGATCCGGCCAACGACCACCCGGCGACGATGCTCGCGCTCGGGGCCGAGGTGGTGGCGCGGGGCCCCGGGGGCGAGCGTACCATCCCCGTCACGCAGTTCTTCACGGGGCTCTTCGCTACCGCGCTCTCCCCGGCGGAGATCCTCACCGAGATCAGGATCCCAATCCCGCCCCCCCGCAGCGGCGGCGCCTACGTCAAGCTCGAGCGCAAGGTGGGCGACTTCGCCACCGCCGCCGCGGCGGCGCAGGTCACGCTGGGCGGGGCGGGCGAGATCGCGCGGGTCGGCATCGGACTCACCAACGCCGGACCGACGCCGATCAAGGCGACCGCGGCGGAAGGGCATCTGCTGGGACGGCAGCCGGACGCGGGGGCCGTCGCCGAGGCCGCGCGGCTGGCCGCGGAAGCCGCGTCGCCGAGCGCCGACCGGCGCGGGTCGGTGGAGTACAAGCGCGACATGGCGCGGGTGCTGACGGGCCGGGCGGTCGCCCGGGCGGTCGAGCGGGCGGGAGGGCAGTAGCGATGGCGACACACGACGTCCGGATCACCGTGAACGGCGGGCCGCGGGAAGCCGCGGTGGAGTCGCGCCTCCTGCTCGTGCACTGGCTGCGCGACGTGCTGCGCCTCACCGGGACCCACATCGGCTGCGACACGACCCACTGCGGCGCGTGCACGGTGCTGCTCGACGGCGAGCCCGTCAAGTCGTGCACGGTGCTCGCGGTGCAGGCCGACGGCGGGGAGGTGACGACGGTGGAGGGCCTGGAGCAGGACGGCACGCTCCATCCGCTCCAGGAGGGGTTCCAGCAGGAGCACGGGCTGCAGTGCGGATTCTGCACGCCGGGCATGCTGATGACCGGGTGCGCCCTCCTCGAGCGGAACGCCGATCCGAGCGAGGCGGACATCCGGCAGGCGATTTCCGGGAACCTGTGCCGCTGCACCGGCTACGTGAACATCGTCAAGTCGATCGAGCACGCGGCCGCGAAGCTGCGCGAGGGGTCTGCGCCGTAGAGCGGTACAGACCACTGGTGAGGACCTGGTTGGGCGGCAAATGGAGGCCGCGGCGCGACCTTGCGGTCGCGTTCGGAGACAACTGACGGGCTAGAGGAAGAGCCATGGCACCCCAGACGACACCTGAAGTGTGCGGCATGGGCCACTCGATGAAGCGCAAGGAGGACCCGCGCTTCATCCGCGGCCACGGCAACTACGTGGACGACATACAGCTTCCGGGCATGCTCTACCTCGACATCGTCCGCAGCCCGTTCGCGCACGCCCGGATCAAGTCCATCAACTCCGATAACGCCCTGAAGATCCCCGGCGTGCTCGCGGTCATCACCGGCGAGACCCTCGAGCAGTACAACCTTCACTGGATGCCGACCCTGATGTCCGACACCCAGATGGTCTTGCCGACCGAGAAGGTCATGTACCAGGCGCAGGAGGTGGCGGCGGTGGTCGCGACCGACCGCTACGCGGCGGCCGACGGGGTCGAGGCGGTGGAGGTGGACTACGAGCCGCTTCCCGTCGTCGTCGATCCGTTCAAGGCGTTGGAGCCGGACGCACCGGTGCTGCGCACCGACAAGGAGGACAAGCAGGACAACCACATCTTCCACTGGGAGGTGGGGGACCGGGCCGCGACGGAGGGCGCGCTGGCCGGCGCCGACGTCGTCGTCAAGCAGGACATCTACATTCCCCGCATCCACGTCGCGTCCATCGAGACCTGCGGCTGCGTCGCCGACTTCGATCGGGTCATGGGCAAGCTCAAGGTCTACATGACCACCCAGGCCCCCCACGCCATCCGCACCGTGCTGGCCCTGGTGGCGGGGCACGTCGGGCTGTCGGAAGAGAAGATCCAGGTCATCTCCCCGGACATCGGCGGCGGGTTCGGGGGCAAGGTGCCGGTCTATCCGGGGTACGTGCTCGCGATCGCCGCGTCGGTCGTGGTGGGCAAGCCGGTCAAGTGGGTCGAGGACCGGATGGAGAACCTGCAGGCCGACTCCTTCGCGCGCGACTACCACCTGAAGGCCGAGCTCGGGGCGACGAAGGACGGCACCCTCACGGCGCTCAAGATCAAGACGGTGGCCGACCACGGCTACACCGACGCCGCCGCGAACCCGTCGAAGTTCCCGGCCGGGCTGTTCTCCATCGTCACCGGGTCCTACGACCTGAAGCACGCTTTCGCCGAGGTCGACGGCGTGTACACGAACAAGCCGCCCGGCGGCATCGCCTACCGCTGCTCGTTCCGCGTGACCGAGGCCGTCCACACCATCGAGCGGCTCACCGACATCGTGGCCCTCGAGCTCGGGATGGACCCGGCCGAGCTGCGCCTCAAGAACTTCATCCCCGCCGACCAGTTTCCCTACAAGTCGGTGCTGGGGTGGGAGTACGACAGCGGCGACTACCACGGCGCCCTAGAGAAGGCGATGGAGCGCATCGGGTACGCCGAGTTGCGCAGGGAGCAGGCCGAGAAACGGGAGCGGGGAGAGTTGATGGGCATCGGCATCTCGAGCTTCACCGAGATCGTCGGCGCCGGGCCCTCGAAGCACTTCGACATCCTCGGCCTCAAGATGTTCGACTCGTGCGAGATCCGGGTCCATCCCACCGGCAAGGCGACCGCCCGCTTCGGCACCAAGTCGCAGGGCCAGGGCCACGAGACCACCTACGCGCAGGTGCTCGCCGAGGAGCTGGGCATTCCCGCCGCCCACATCGAGATCGAGGAGGGCGACACGGACACCGCCCCCTACGGGCTCGGCACGTACGCCAGCCGCTCGACGCCGACGGCCGGGGCGGCCGGGGCGATGGCGGCGCGCAAGGTCCGCGACAAGGCGAAGAAGATCGCGGCCTACCTGCTGGAGGTGAGCGAGGACGACCTGGAGTGGACGCCGGGGGCCTTCTCGGTCAAGGGCGCGCCGCAGAAGACGAAGACCATCCAGGAGATCGCGTTCGCGGCGTACACCAACCACCCGCCCGGCATGGAGGGCGGCCTCGAGGCGGTCTCCTACTACGACCCGCCGAACCTGACGTTCCCCTTCGGCAGCTACATCTGCGTCGTCGACATCGACCGCGGCACCGGCGAAGTGAAGATCCGTCGCTTCGTGGCGGTGGACGACTGCGGCAACATCATCAACCCGATGATCGTCGACGGGCAGATCCACGGCGGCCTCACGATGGGCATGGCGCCCGCCCTGCTCGAGGAGATCAGCTACGACGAGAACGGCAACATCTCGGGCGGGAGCTTCATGGACTACCTGGTCCCCACCGCGATGGAGACGCCGCGCTGGGAGACCGACAAGACCGTGACTCCGTCGCCGCACCATCCGCAGGGCGCCAAGGGGGTCGGCGAGTCGGCTACCGTGGGCGCACCCCCGGCGATCGTCAACGCCGTGGTCGACGCGCTCGCGCACCTCGGCGTGCGGCACATCGACATTCCGATCACGCCCGAGAAGGTGTGGCGGATCCTGAAGGACAAGGACGCCGGCCTGTAGCCCCCCGTCCTGACCCGGTCGCCGTCCAGTTCCCGGCTCGAACCCCGGCCTAACGTTCCGCGCGTCAAGACCGCGTGAAGGTGCGCGGGCGGTTCCCTCACGCCGGCTTCACGGCGAAGGCCGTAGTGTGAATCGGGTAGCGCGACGCGAATCGACGGAGCGAGAGCGGTGAATACGGTCATCAGATGGTTCGACACGGCGCGCCGCGCCGGCCCCGGCGACGAGTCGGTGGACTGGCTGCGCATCGTGCCCTTCGTGGCCCTGCACGCGGCCTGCGCGGCGGTGTGGTGGGTCGGGTGGAGCGCGGTCGCGCTGTGGGTGGCGCTGGGGTCCTATGCGGTCCGCGCGTTCGCGATCAGCGCGTTCTTCCACCGGGGGCTCGCCCACCGGGCGTTCCGGACGGGGCGCGTCGTGCAGTTCGTCTTCGCCTTCCTCGGGACCGCGGCGACGCAGCGCGGACCGTTGTGGTGGGTGGCCCACCATCGCAACCACCACGCCCACGCCGATGGCCGCGGCGATCCGCACGATTCCACGCGCGGCTTCTGGTGGTCGCACATGGGCTGGTTCCTGTGCCGGGCGGCGTTCGACACCCGCGTCGAGCGCGTGCCCGATCTCGCCCGCTTTCCCGAGCTGCGCTGGTTGAACCGCTATGATCTGGTTCCTCCGGTGGCCTGGGCCGCGTCGATGTTCGCACTCGGGGAGGCGTTGCGGCCCGCGTATCCCGACACTGGCGGTTGGCAGATGCTGGTGTGGGGCTATGTGGTGTCCACCGTAGCGCTGATGCACGCGACGTTCCTCGTCAACTCGGTGGGCCACCGCCACGGCCGAAGGCCCTGGGAGACCCGCGACCGGAGTCGCAACAGTTGGTGGCTGGCCGCGATCACGATGGGCGAGGGTTGGCACAACAACCACCACCGCCACAGCGCTTCGGCCCGGCTCGGGCTGCGCTGGTGGGAGCTCGATCCCGCCTACGCGGCGCTCCGGCTGATGGCGTGGGCCGGCCTCGTCCGTGACCTGAAGACGGTTTCCGGAGGCCACGGCTGATGCGCGTGGCGGTGGTGGGCGGGGGCATCGCGGGCATGGCCGCGGCCCACGCCCTGCAGGACTTCGCCGAGGTCAGCCTGTTCGAGGCCGAGCCGCGCCTCGGCGGCCACACCGACACCCACAACGTGATGGTCTGCGGGCGGACATGCGCGGTGGACTCGGGCTTCATCGTCTTCAACCGGACGAACTACCCCCTGTTCTCCGCGTGGCTCGACGAGCTGGGGGTGGCCTCGCGGCCCACCGACATGTCCTTCTCGGTGCGCCGGGAGGGGGACGACGGCGCGAGTGTCGAGTACGGCACCTCGACTCTCGGCGCGCTGTTCTCCCAGCGGCGCAACCTCGTCAGCCCGCGCTTCCTGTCGATGCTGCGCGGCATTCGCCGCTTCTACCGGGAGGCGGTGGAGGTCGCGGGCGACGACGCCCGCACGCTGGGCGAGTTCCTGGACGCGCGGCGCTATCCCCGGGCCTTCGTCGACGACCACCTGCTGCCCATGTGCGCCGCCCTGTGGTCGGCGCCGCTGGCGCGCGTACGCGAGCTGTCGGTGGCGCACGTCGCCGCGTTCATGGCCAACCACGGATTGCTGCGGCTGCGGAACCGGCCGGCGTGGCGTGTGATCGAGGGGGGCTCGAGCGCCTACATCGACGCGTTCGTGCGCCGCTTCCGGGGCCGCCGGCTCGTCGGTCGCCGGGTGGAGCGTGTCGCGCGGGGGCCCGGCGGGGTACGCGTCGCGACGGCGGACGGCGCGGCGGAGCGCTTCGACCGCGTGGTGCTGGCCTGCCACGCCGATCAGGCCCTGGCCCTGATCGAGCCGACGCCGGTCGAGCGCGCGGTGCTCGGGGCGCTGAAGTACCGCCGCAACCGGGCGGTGGTCCATTCCGACCCCTCCGCGATGCCGCGCCGGCGGGCCGTGTGGTCGAGCTGGAACGTCGTCGCCGACTCCCGCGGCGGCGCGGCGCGCTGCCGCGTCACGTACTGGATGAACCGCCTCCAGGGCATCGCCGGGGGACGGCAATTCTTCGTGACCCTGAACCCCCGGGCACCGCTGCGGCACGTGTGGATCGAGCGCGACTACGCGCATCCCGTCTTCACGCCGGAGGCGCGTCGCGCGCAACGGTGGCGGGGGGAGATGAACGGCGTCGGCGGCACGTTCTACTGCGGCGCCTACTGGGGCTGGGGCTTCCACGAGGACGGCTTCCGGAGCGCCGTCGACGCGGCCGACGCCCTCCGCCGGGAGCTTCGGGATGTCGCCTGAGCTGCCGCGGGAGTCGAGCTGCCGGGGCTGGGTCGTCCACGCGCGCGCGCATCCCGTGCGCCACGTCTTCCGGTACCGGGTGTGGATGCTGCTGGTGGACCTCGACCGCGTCGGCGCCGACGGGGCGCCCTGGGGCCGGTTGCCGGTGTCCGTGGACCGCGGTCACCTCCTGACCCGCGCCGAGGTGGCGGCGCATCTCGAGCGCGCGGAGATCGACGTCCGGCCGGAACGCATCCTCGCGCTGACCCAGCCGCGCTCGGCGGGGACGTCGTTCAACCCCGTCAACTTCTATTTCTGTCACCTCGGCGGCGAGTGCGCCGCAATCCTCGCCGACGTACGAAGCACCCCCTGGAACGAACGGCACTGCTATGCGCTAGACGCGCGGGGCCGCCGGGGCTGCCGCTTCGCCCCGGTCAAGCGGCTGCACGTCTCGCCGTTCCTGCCCATGGCGGGACGCTACCGGATGAGGTTCGCGCTGGGGGCGGACCGAATCCGCATCGCCATGCGCTTCGACCCCGGCGGCCGCCGGACGTTCTGCGCGCGGCTCTCGCTGCGCACCGAAGCGCTGACCCGCCGCGCCGTGCTGCGCGGCCTGCTGCGTTCCCCGGCGCAGAACGCGGCGACGCTGGCCCGCATCTACTGGCAGGCGGGACGGCTGTTCCTCAAGGGCGCCCCGTTCCATCCCCATCCGGGCAGGGTGCGCGCGCGGGGACCGGCCGATGGGTAGCACCGGATCGACGTGGACGCCCGGCGGGACCGCCGGGGGCCGCGCGGCGACGCGAGCCGTCGACCGGCGGGCCGGCGCGGCCCGACGCCTGCTGCACCGCGCCCTGGACGGGCTGCGCGGCGGCACCGTCACCGTCGTGGACGGCGCCGCCGAGACGGTGCACGGCAGCGGCGACCCCGCCGTCCGAATCGCGGTCAACGCGCCCGCCTTCTACCGGCGGGCCGTGTTCGGAGGCGTCCTCGGCGCCGGCGAGAGCTACATGGACGGCGACTGGGACTGCGACGATCTCGTCGACCTGGTGCGGCTGCTGACCCGTGATCGCCGCACCCAGGACGAGGTCGATCGGGGCCGGGGGCTCATCGCGACTTGCGCCGACTCGTTGCGCCACCTCGCGCGGCGCAACAGCCGGCGCGGCAGCGCCCGCAACGTCGAGGCGCACTACGATCTCGGCAACGACTTCTTCCGGCTCTTTCTCGACGAGCGCATGATGTACTCGGCGGCGACGTTCGATGCCGACTGCGAGTCGCTCGAGGCGGCGAGCACGGCCAAGATCGAGCGCCTGTGCCGCAAGCTGCGCCTCGCGCCCGGCGAGGAGCTGCTGGAGATCGGCGGCGGTTGGGGCGGGTTCGCCGTTTACGCGGCGGAGCGGTTCGGGTGCCGGGTGACCACCGTCACGCTGTCCCGGGCCCAGGCCGACCACGCGCGCGCCCTCGTGCGGGAGCGCGGCCTTGCCGGGTGCGTCGACGTGGTGCTCGCCGACTACCGCGACCTGACGGGGCGCTTCGACAAGCTGGTGTCGGTGGAGATGATCGAAGCGGTGGGTCACCGCTTCCTCCCGGCCTGGTTCCGCTCCTGCTCGCGCCTCCTCAAGCCCCACGGGCTGCTCGCGCTGCAGGCCATCACCATTCGCGACCGGCGATACCGGCAGGCGCTGCGGTCGGTGGACTTCATCAAGAAGCACATCTTTCCCGGCGGCTTCATTCCGAGCGTCGCGGTGCTGGTGGACGCGGCAGCCCGGCATGCCGACGCGGTGCTCATCGACCTCGAGGACATCGGCCAGGACTACGCGCGGACGCTGCGGGAGTGGAGCCGCCGGTTCGAGGCGCGCCGCGGCGACATCGCCGCCCTCGGCTTCGACGAACGTTTCCTGCGGCGCTGGCGCTTCTACTTCGCGTACTGCGAGGGCGGCTTCCTGGAGCGCGCCATCAGCGACGTGCAGATGCTGTTCGCGATGCCCGACTACCGGGGGCCGACACGCCTCGAGGCGGGGGAGACCCGGTGACGGTCCCGGGCGGTCTGATGCGGCTCGCCGAGTCGGGGCACCTGCCCGACGCCGCGATCCGCGCCGGCATCCGCCTCCTCCTGCGGCGGCGCCTGCGCGAGGAGGCGGCGCACGACGACGGACGGCGGCTGGCGCGCCGCCGCGCGGTGCTCGAGGAGCTTCGCCGCGGGCCCATTGCGGCGCGCCCGGACCTCGCCAATGCGCAACACTACGAGGTGCCGGCGGCTTTTTTCCGCGCCGTGCTGGGGCCGCGCATGAAGTACAGCGCCTGCCACTGGCCGCCGGGCGTGGGGGACCTCGCCGCCGCCGAGACCTCGATGCTCGAGCTGACGGCGGCGCGGGCGGGCATCGAGGACGGCATGCGCATCCTGGACCTCGGCTGCGGCTGGGGCGCGTTCGCGTTGTGGGCCGCTCGGCGGTACCCCTCGAGCCGGGTGGTGGCGGTGTCGAACTCGGCCGCGCAGGGGAGGTTCATCGAGGCGCGCGCCCGCGAGCTCGGGCTCGACAACGTCGCCGCGTGCACCGGCGACGTCAACGACTGGGCGCCGGCCGGGCGCTTCGACCGCGTGGTGTCCGTCGAGATGTTCGAGCACATGCGCAACTACCAGCTTCTGCTCGACCGCATCGCCGGTTGGCTCGCGCCGGACGGCGCGCTGTTCGTCCACGTGTTCTGTCACCGCTCCCTCGTGTACCGGTTCGAGAGTACGGGGAGCGACGACTGGATGGGTCGCCTGTTCTTCTCCGAGGGGCTGATGCCGGCGCAGGACACGCTGGCCGAGTTCCAGGGTCGCCTGCGGCTGGCGGGGCAGTGGATGCTGGACGGCCGCCACTACCGCGACACGATCCGGGCCTGGCTGGCGAATCTGGACGCCGACCGCGCCGCCGCCAGCGCCCTGGCCGGGCCCGGCGGGGGGGCTGCGGGCGCGCGACTGCAGCGCTGGCGCATCTTCTTCATGGCCTGCGAGGAGTTGTTCGGCTTCGCGGGGGGGACCGAGTGGCAGGTCGGCCACTACCTGCTCGTGCCGGGCCGGGCGGGGTCGGGAGGGCCGGCGTGAACCGCAGGGGCCTGCGCGCGCGGCTCGGGCGCGTCTTCGCGGCCCAGGTGACGGTCATCGGGCTGGCCACGCTGGTCGGCGTCTACGTCACCCGGGTGGTGGTCGAGGACCTGCTGACGCGGCGCGCGCTCGACCTCGAAGCCGAGCACTACTGGCAGCTCGCGGACGCCGACCCCGCGCAACCCCTGCCGAACACCGCCAATCTGCGCGGTTACCTCGACGCGCCCGGCGGCCCGCCGGCGCCCGGCGACCTCGCGGGCCTCGAGCCGGGGTTCGGACGCCGCCCCGTCGACGGACGCGACCGGCTGGTGCACGTCTCGGAGCGCGACGGCCGGCGTCTCTACCTCGTGTTCGAGGAGGACAGCGTCTCCGATCTCACCTTCTATTTCGGCCTGCTGCCGCTGTCGGTGGTGCTGCTGCTCATGTACGTGCTGCTGTTCGTGGCCTACCGGTGGTCGCACCGGGCGCTGTCGCCCGTCGTCCGGCTGGCGCGCCAGTTGCGGGCGGTCGACTTCGAGAGCACGGGGCGGGTGCGGGTCGACCTCGGCCCGCTGCGCGACACCGCCGATGCGGAGCTGGCCGCGATGATCGAGGCGCTGGACCAGCTTGCGGCCCGGGTGGACGCGGCCATCGAGCGGGAGCGCGTGTTCACGCGCGACGCAGGCCACGAGCTGCGCACCCCGGTGGCGGTGCTGAAGGGGTCGCTCGATCTGCTCGAGCGCGACGATCGGGACCGCCCGGAGCGGGAACAGGAAACGCTGTCGCGGATGCGCCGCACCGTCGACGACATGGAGGCCCTGCTCGAGACCTTGCTGCTGCTCGCCCGCGGGGAGGTGGTGCCGGGGGCGGAGGAGACGGTGGTCAACGACGTGGCCGCGGGCGAGATCGGGGTCCTCGCGGCGCAGGCGGCCCGGGCCGGCGACACAGTGTGCCTGCACGAACGCGAGGAACTGCGCGTGCGCGCACCGGCCCGGGTCGTCCGCATCGTCTTCGGCAACCTGCTGCGCAACGCCGTGAACCATACCCGCGGCGGGAAGATCGACGTCGTCGTCACCGCCGACAGCCTGACGGTCGAGGACACCGGCAGCGGCATGTCCGAGGCGCAGCTCGCCAACGCCTTCGAGCCCTTCTACCGGGCCGACGACAGCCGCCACAGCGCCGAAGGGCACGGCTTGGGCCTGTCCATCGTACGCCGCCTGAGCCGGCAGTTCGGCTGGCAGATCACCGCGCGGAGCCAGCCGGGGCAGGGCACGTCGATGCAGATTCGGTTCCCGTGAACGGCGGGGGAGGTTGCGGCCGGCGCCCGTCCGCGCGCGGGTCTACGCCAAGCCTCCCGCGGCGAGCTCGCCTGAGACCGGTGCCCGTCGGCGCGCGGGCCACGGCACGGGGCATGACGCCGGCCGCGGGTCGCGGAGCGCCGCTCCGGCGCACGATGACCGTGGGGATGCGGGATGCGGCCGGTCAGTCCGGGGCCGCCTCTTCCGACGCGCGGATGCAGTAGCCGCTGCCGGTCACGGTGTGGATCATCGGGGCCCCGAACGGCTTGTCCACGGCGCGGCGCAGGTTGTAGAGATGGCTGCGCAGCGCGTCGCTGTCCGGCGGGTCCTCGCCCCAGAGCTCGCGTTCTATCTGCCGACGGGAAACCACCCGCGGATGCTCGCGCACGAGGACGTTGAGGATGGTGAACGCCGACCTCGACAGCGTCACCGGGCGCCCCGCCCGCGTCACCTGCAGGGTGTCGGCGTCGAGCACGAGGTCGCCGATCTCGAAGCGCGCGGCGAGCCCCTGACGGCGGCGGGCCAGCGCCTCGACGCGGGCGACGAGCTCGGGCAGGTCGAACGGCTTGACGAGGTAGTCGTCGGCCCCCGCGTCGAAGCCGGCGAGCTTGTCCTCGAGACGGTCGCGCGCGGTGAGCATGATGATGGGGGTGGATCGCTTCGCGTCGCGCCGCAGCCGCGCGCACACCTCGATGCCGTCGGGCCCCGGCAGCATGACGTCGAGCACTACCACGTCGTAGTCGCCGGTGACCGCGAGGTGGAGGGCGCCCAGGCCGTCGGCGGCGTAGTCGACGGTGTGGCCGCACGACTCGAGGAACGCGCCGGTGGTTTCCGCGAGCTCCCGGTGATCTTCGACGAGGAGCACGCGCAACGCGGCCATGGCCGCACGTTATCACGGCCAGGAATCTGCGCCGTAGAACGGTGCAGACTCCGGGCGGGGTTGGTTGGGCGGCGAGCGGAGCCGTAGGCGACGCTCTCCGGGTTGGGGGGAACCATGAGCGGCAGACGGTCGCTGGCCGCGAGCGCGGCGGCGGTGGCGGTGGCGGGGGGCATGGCCGCCGCCGGCAGTCACGGCGGCATCGCGGTGGGGGGAGCCCCGGCCTTCGCGCTCTGTATGGCCCTGGCGTTCGTCCTGCAGTGGGCGGCGTTCGTTCCGGCGTGGGCGTGGCGGACGGAGCGCTGGTTCGATCTCGCGGGCAGCGGAACCTTCCTGACCCTCATCCTTCTCGCCGTATCGGCGCGGGGTGCTCCCGATGCCCGCTCGCTGGCCATCGCGGCCATGGTCGCGATCTGGGCGGTCCGGCTCGGCGCGTTCCTGCTCGCCCGCATCCGCCGACAGGGCTACGACCGGCGCTTCGACCGCATCAAGCACGACCCGGCGCGTTTCTTCCTGACGTGGACGCTGCAGGGGCTCTGGGTGTCGTTGACGCTGTCCGCCGCGCTGGGGGCGGTGACCGCGGCGGCGGCCGTGCCCCTCGGCTGGCCCGCGGCGGCGGGCATCGCCCTCTGGGGCGCGGGGTTCATCGTCGAGGTGACGGCCGACGCCCAGAAACGACGTTTCCGGCTGCAGCGGGAGAATGTCGACCGGTTCATCGCGACCGGGCTGTGGGCGCGCTGCCGGCACCCCAACTACCTCGGCGAGATCCTGCTGTGGACCGGCGTCGCGGTCACCGCGTTGCCCGCCCTCGACGGCTGGCGCTACGTCACGCTGGTCTCGCCGGTCTTCGTCTGGCTGCTTCTGACCCGCGTCAGCGGCATTCCCCTCCTGGAGGCGCAAGCCGACCGGAAGTGGGGCGCCGATCCCGCGTATCGGGCCTACAAGGCGCGAACCCCGGCGCTGGTTCCGAGAATGGGACGGCTTCCCGGCCGGGCCGGGCGTTGATGCGACCTGGCCTTTCTCGGGATTCGGCCGTCGACGTAGTCGGGCCGCTTCCCGGCCGGGCTGGCCGTTTGACACATGTCGGGTGTGCGGGCGGTCGTCCGGCAGGTGGGAGGCATCGGGCGGTTCCCGGCCGGGCCGGGCGTTGACACGGGGCAGCGGCGGAGCGGCGTACCGCAACTCTGCCGTATCCGGCTTCCGGCCGCCTCGCGGCGCGTCTTTCCGCGCACGCCCGCCGGTCCGCACCCCCAACGGAGTCCCGTCGGTGCTTGTAGTACGATCCCACGCCGTAGCGCGAGGTGGCGTGCCGCGCCTCCGTTGTCGTTGCCCGAGGCTCCGACGAGGTTATCCGGGAGGGCCGGCACAGCGGCGCCGGTCGGGCGGATGGAGAGATGGCGGAGAACGGTGCGATGCGGGTGGCGATAGGGTCCGACCACGCCGGATTCCGGTTGAAGACAGCGCTCGCGGACATGCTGCGGGAGCGGGGGCACGTGGTCGTGGACGTGGGCACCGACAGCGAGGCCGCCGCCGACTACCCCGACTACGCCGAGTCGCTGGCGCTGGCCGTCCGCGAGGGCCGCGCCGACCGCGGGGTGATGATCTGCGGGAGCGGGGTCGGGGCTGGGGTGGCGGTCAACAAGGTCCCCGGCATCCGCGGCGCGGTCTGCCACGACACCTACTCCGCTCACCAGGGCGTGGAGCACGACGACATGAACGTCCTCGTCCTCGGGGCGCGCATCGTCGGCGTGGCGCTGGCCCGCGAGCTCGTCGAGGCCTTCCTGGCGGCGAGGTTCTCGCGCGAGGAGCGGCATCGCCGGCGCATCGAGAAGGTCCGGCGCCTCGAGACGCGGCGGTGGCCGGAGACCTGATGCGGCCCGGGGGTCGGTCCCCGCGGAGCGGTGCGGACGTGGCGGCATGGGTTGGACGGCGAGCGGCGCCTCGGGCGGCGGATGCCGGACTCGGGATTCGCATCAGAACGGTCTCGCGTCGAACGGCCGCGACGGAAGGGGCACGCCCGCGCCTCTTCGTTCGCCGGGGTCCTGCGAGCCCTCCGCCCTGCTTCCACTGGAGCGTCTCCTGACTGACTCGACGACGGAATGGCGGCTCGACCGTGCGCTCCGGACCGCCCTCGACGAGGAGTGCCGGCGGTGGGATCGGGACGACCTCGTGCGGCGCTTGTGGCGGAGGGACCCCGACGTATGGACGGGCGGCGACGAGGCGCGCTGGCTGGGGTGGCTGGATCTGCCCCATGCGGAGGTGCCTGCCGACGCGTTGCGCAGGTTCACGGACGGCGTGCGCGCCGACGGGCTCACCGATGTCCTCCTGCTCGGCATGGGCGGTTCCAGCCTCGGCGCCGAGGTCATCGGCCACGTGTTCGGCGGCGCCGAGGAGGCGCCGGCCCTGCACGTGCTCGACACCACGGACCCGGCGCAGATCGCGCGGACCGCGTCCCGCATCGACCTGCCCCGCACCCTGTGCATCGTGTCGAGCAAGTCGGGCACGACCCTCGAGCCCGCGTTGCTCGCCGCTCACTTCCAGGATCGCATGCGGCAGGCGGTCGGACCGGCGCGGGCCGGCTCGCACTTCGTCGCGATCACCGATCCGGGCTCGGCCCTCGAGGAGATGGCCGCCGCCGAGGGCTTCCGGCAGGTGTGGAGCGGGCGCCTCGACGTGGGGGGGCGGTTCTCGGTCCTCTCGAGCTTCGGCCTCGTCCCCGCCGCGGCCTGCGGTCTCGACGTGTCCGCGTTCCTGGCGCCGGCGCGCGAGATGGCCGAACGGTGCGGCCCCGACGTCCCCGCCGGTCGGAACCCGGGGGTGCGGCTGG
Organism: Vicinamibacterales bacterium; assembly: GCA_965207615.1. Lineage (GTDB taxonomy): Bacteria > Acidobacteriota > Vicinamibacteria > Vicinamibacterales > UBA8438 > JAJEEA01. The sequence goes on along the minus strand of CBDBMZ010000003.1, from coordinate 1,137,541 downwards.
GGCTGCTGCTGGGACTCGCCGCCGCCGCCGGCCGGGACAAGGTCACCCTGGTGCTGACGCCGTCGATTCGCGTCCTCGGCGGCTGGCTGGAGCAACTGCTGGCGGAGTCTACGGGCAAGGCGGGGCGGGGGCTGATCCCCATCGTCGACGAAGAGCTGGCCCCGCCCGCGGCCTACGGTCCCGATCGCCTCTTCGTTCATCTGCGCGTGGATGACGACGCCGAGCCGGAGCAGGACGCGGCGTTGGAGGGCCTCGCCGAGGCCGGGCATCCCGTCGTCGCACTGTCCGTGCCGGGCCGGGGGGGGCTGGCCGGCGAGTTCTTCCGGTGGGAGCTCGCCACCGCCGCGTGCGGGGCGGTGCTCGGAGTGAATCCGTTCGACCAGCCCGACGTGGAGGCGGCCAAGGTCGCGGCGCGGACCCTGACCGCGGCATGGGAGACGGGAGGGGGATTCCCGGAAGAGCCGCCTGCGGCTCGGTCCGACGGCGTCGCCCTGTTCGCAGACGCCGGGACCGCCTCGCGCCTCGGCGCGTCGACGGGCGGCCCCGCGACCCTCGAAGCACTGGTTTCGGCGCACCTGGCGAGCGCCGGGCCCGGCGACTACGTGGCCCTGCTGGCCTACGCGGATCGGAGCCAGGCCAACTTCGCAGCGTTGCACCGCATCCGGCAGCGGGTCAGGGACGCCCGCCGGGTGGCCACCAGCGTCGGGTTCGGGCCGCGCTATCTGCACTCGACCGGCCAGGTGTTCAAGGGGGGGCCGGCGACGGGCATGTTCGTGCTGCTGACGACCGACGACGCCGCCGTCGACCTGCCGGTGCCGGGCCGCTCCTGCACGTTCGGGGCCGTCAAGATGGCGCAGGCGCTGGGCGACCTGGAGGTGCTGTCGGCGCGCGGGCGCCGGGTCATCCGCCTGCACCTCGAGGGTGGCGCGGGGGCCGGGCTCGAGCGCGTCGCCCCGCTGTTCGATCACGCGGCGGCGGGATGAGCGGGCCAGGAGTCCGCGCCGTGGAACGGCGTGGATTCCCGCGGCGGGGTCGGTTCTGCGCCCGGCGGAGCCGGGGGCGACGATGGGCGGGCCGGGAATCCGCGCGGTGGAGCGGCGCGGACTCCGCAGGGTTGGTTGGGCGCCCGCCGACGATGGGCGGGCTAGCGCCCGGCCCACGCCGGGGCGCGGCGGGCCACGAAGGCCTCGACGGCGTTCCGGAAGTCGTCGCTCGTGTAGCACTCGACGATGAGGTCGTGACCGAGGGCGGGGTCGGGCCGCCGCTCGCGCTGCACGCGGCGGACGAGCTCCTTGGTGGCGCGAATCGTCAGGGGGGCGTTGGCGACGATGGCGGCGGCGGTCTCCGCCACCGTCTCGTCGAGGTGCTCGTCGTCGACGACCCGCGTCGCGAGCCCCGCCGCCAGCGCCTCGCGGGCGTCGAGGAGGCGGGCGGTGAACATCAGGTCCTTGAGGCGGTCCGGCCCCACGAGGTCCAGCAGCCGGGCGCAGTTGGCCGCCGACAGGCAGTTGCCGAGGGTGCGGGCGACGGGGATGCCGAAGCGGGCCCCGGGGCCGCAGATGCGCAGGTCGCAGGCGACCGCCATGGCGCAGCCGCCCCCGACGGCCACCCCCTGGACGCGGGCGATGGTGGGTATCCGGACGCGCTCCAGCCGGTCGAGCACCCGATCGAGCCTCGACTCGTACCCGAGGGCGTCGTCGGGGGTCCGCAGATCCTGGAACTGGCTGATGTCGGTGCCGGCCACGAAGGCGCGGTCGCCGGCCCCGCGCAGCACCAGGACCTTGACCGCGGGGTCGTCGTCCACCGCGTCGCAGGCGTCGACGAGGGCGTCGTACATGGCCCAGGTCATCGCGTTGCGGGCGGCGGGTCGGTTGAACGTGAGGGTGGCGACGGGACCGTCGACGGCGTAGATGGCGTCGGGCGTAGGCACGGACTGATCTCCTCGTTTCCCCGGGATCCTGGGCCGCCGCGGGAGGCGGAATCCCGGAAGGTCGATTGTGCGGCGAGCGGAGCCGCCAGACGCCGGTCGCCGGGCCGGCGGCGTGCCGGTGTCATGGCGCGGCGCAGCTCCTCGTGGGCGACGAGACCACGAGACCGGCGGTTTCCGCCCGAGGCCGAGGGCTCGGGGTCGAACCCACGGTGGTCTGGAACGGTAAGGTCGTTGCTGTGATTACCTCTACGGCGATGAGATCGGCATTGGACGGACTGCGCGTGCTCGACCTCACCCAGGTGATGGCCGGGCCGTTCTGCTCGATGCTACTTTGCGACATGGGCGCCGACGTGATCAAGGTCGAGCCCCCCGCGGGCGACTCGACCCGGCGCATGCCGGGCGCCGTCGGCAGCGACAGCCCCAGCTTCAACGCCGTCAACCGCGGCAAGCGGGGCATCGTCGTCGACCTCAAGCAGCCGGCCGGCCGAGACGCGGTGCGGCGACTCGCCGCGGTGTCCGACGTGCTGGTGGAGAACTACCGGCCGGGGGTGCTCGAGAAGTTCGGCCTGGGCTACGCGCAGCTCTCCGGGCGCTGTCCGCGGCTCGTCTACGCGTCCATCTCGGGCTACGGCCAGACCGGCCCGTCCGCCGGCAAGGGGGGCTTCGACCTCGTCGCGCAGGGCGTCTCCGGCCTCATGTCGGTCACCGGCGAGGCGGGGCGCCCGCCGGTCAAGGCGGGGATACCCGTGACCGACCTCGGCGCCGCCCTCTTCGCCCTCGCCGGCATCCTGTCCGCCCTGCTCGCGCGGGCGCGCACCGGACGGGGCCAGCTCGTCGACACGTCGCTCGTCGACGCCGGGGTCGCCCTCTCGGTGTGGGAGGCGACCCAGTACTTCTCGGGGCGCGGCGTGCCCGAGCGGCTCGGCTCTGCCCACCGCATGAACGCGCCGTACCAGGCGATGCGGTGCGCCGACGGCTACCTGACCATCGGGGCCGCCAACGACCGCACGTTCCGGGGCCTGTGCGAGGCCCTCGACCACCCGGAGTGGGCCGACGATCCCGAGTACCGGGACGACACCCACCGCATCCGCAACCGGGAGGCCCTCGCGGCCCGCATCGAGGCGGTCATGGAGACCCGTCCCCGGTCGCACTGGCTCGAGCGCCTGGAGGGCCGCGGGGTGCCGTGCGGCCCCATCAACGACTATGCCGAGGTGATGGCGGATCCCCACGTCCGGGCCCGCGAGCTGGTGGTCGAGACCGACCATCCGACGTTGGGGCGCATCCCGACCCTGGGCACGCCGATCAAGCTCTCGGAGACCCCCCTGACCCCGGGCCGCCCCGCGCCGCGGCTCGGACAGCACACGGACGAGATACTCGGCGACGCGGGGTTCGGGGCGGAGGAGATCGCCGGGCTGCGGCGGGCAGGCGCGGTGGGGTAGCGGCCCGTCGTGGTGTCCGCGTTGCACCGCCCGGGGCGCCGGCGGGTGCCGAGGGGCCAGCGGGCGGAAGGAAAGCGGGACCCCGCGCGCGAGCCGGCATGGGGAGGGCAGGTTGGACATTCGGCAGTTGCAGACCGCAGGCATTCCAACGAAGAGCGCGGTCTGGCTCGATGGCGCCGCCCGGCGACGCAGTCAGGCCGGATGCGCCGCCCTGCGAACGGGGCGGGGCTTCACCCGGGCAGCCGAGTCTGGCCGCTGACGAACGCGTACCGCGTTTCGAGCGAGGACCATGGCAGAGAGAACCTATCGCATTGCGGTGATTCCCGGTGACGGGATCGGCAAGGAGGTCGTGCCCGCGGCCCAGGAGCTGCTCGAGGCGGTCGGCCGGCGCTACGGCTTCGACTTCGAGTGGACGGCCTTCGACTGGTCGTGCGAGCTGTACGCCCGCACCGGCAGCATGACGGAAGGGCGCGAGGTCGCCGAGCTTGCCGGCTTCGACGCGGTGTTCCTGGGCGCCGTCGGGTACCCGGGCGTGCCCGACCACGTGTCCTTGTGGGGCCTGCTCATACCCATCCGCCGGCAGTTCCGCCAGTACGTCAATCTGCGTCCGGTGCGGCTCTGGCCTGGGGTGCGCACGCCCCTGGCGGACCGAGGGCCATCCGACATCGACTTCGTCATCGTCCGGGAGAACAACGAGGGCGAGTACTCCGAGATCGGCGGCCGCCTCTACGCGGGGACGCCGGCCGAGCTCGCGGTGCAGCAGTCGGTGTTCACGCGGGAGGGCGTCGACCGGGTGCTGCGCTACGCGTTCGAGAAGGCGCGGGCGCGCCCCGCGAAGCACCTGACGTCGGCGACCAAGTCGAACGGCATCATCCACACCATGCCGTTCTGGGACGAGCGCTTCGAGGCGGTGGCCGCCGACTATCCCGACGTGCGCACCGACCAGTACCACATCGACATCCTCACCGCGCACCTCGTCCAGCACCCCGACTGGTTCGACGTCATCGTCGCGAGCAACCTCTTCGGCGACATCCTGTCCGACCTCGGCCCCGCCGTGGCCGGCTCGATCGGCCTCGCCCCCGGCGCCAACCTGAACCCCGACCGCACGCATCCCTCGATGTTCGAGCCCGTCCACGGGTCGGCGCCGGACATCGCGGGCAAGGGCGTCGCCAACCCTGTCGCCCAGATGCTGACGGGCGCGATGATGCTGGAGCACCTCGGCGAGACGGACGGAGCGGCGGCGATCGAAGCGGCGGTCGAGAACGTGCTGGCCGCCGGGAAGACGCGCACCGCCGACCTCGGGGGCATCGGGACGACGGCCGAGATGACCCGCGCGATCATCGCCGCCACGGGGTGAATCGTACTCGCCGCGTCGATCGGCGGGGCCAACCGGGACGCGGGCGTATCAGGCGCGAAGGGGCGAGACCACTCCGGCTCGGGCGACGCCGGTCCGGTCCGACCGGGCGAGCTCGTCGCAGTCTGCCGCTGATACCGGCAGAAACGTAGAGTGGGGAATGGGTTCGCCGGCCGCCGCAGCGGCCAGGTTGTCGAGTGCCTTCTCGGGGGCGCCGACGGCGCCAGCCAGTTGGTACGCCTCCGCACAGATCCGTTCGAGGACAGAGATCCGCTGTTCGAGATCCTGAATCCGCATGTCTGCGTCTTCCACGACGTTCATGATGCTACCCCTCAGGCCTGCTTAGTCCTGCTTGCCGCCAGATGCTTGCGAGCAGTGCACCGCTGATCTCGTCGCCCGGCTGTCCCTTCACGGTGACCTTGCCCGGTTTGGTCGCGTGCCTGAACTGGTGGTGATCTCCGCGACTCCGAACGTAGTACCAACCGTCCGCGCGGATGCGTTTCGTGACGTCTCTGACCTTCATTGGCCGCGCGGCAACGCCGGTGGACGTCGATCGTATCTTCGCACGTTACCGCGCGGATGGTGAATCACAGCGAGCCCGACGGCGTGACCCAGCCGCCGCGGGCAACCAGGTCTCGCGCGATCCGCGCGCGGCTGTCGACGAGGCCCACGGGCACGGGAATCCAGGTCGCGATGCGATCGAGGGCGGTGGCGAGGCGCTCGCCCGCGAGGAGGCTGCCCAGCAGCTCGGTGGCCTCCTGCCGAATGCGCTCCGTCGACCGGAAGAAGACGATGCGGGCGAGGGCGACCTTCGTTTCCCCTGCCTCCTCCCCGCCGGGGCGGCCGTCCGACCGCTTCGAGACCCGCAGGACGGTGCTCTCGGCCAGGTACGTCTCCATCGCGATGTCCGCGAGGCCCGCGAGGTACGCCTGGTGGTCGGGGTCGAGCAGCCGCGCCTCGTCCACGTTGTCCCAGACCTGCCCCAGCACGAAGAGAAACAGGCGCTTGAGGCTGCCGACGCCGGCGCGCAGGGCCGCGAGGTCGTTGTCCGGGGAAGGGCGGCCGGCGGGGGCGGCGGGCAGGCCCGCCACCGCCTCGCGCAGCTCGAGCTCGCCGCGGTCGGCCCGCTTGAGGAGGGTCTTGGCGATGCCGAGCCGGCAGATCTCGCTCGTGCCCTCGTAGATGCGGGTGATCCGCGAGTCCCGGTACCAGCGCGCGGCCGGGTACTCCTCGCTGAACCCGTAGCCGCCGTACACCTGCAGGGCGTCGTCGGCCACCGCGTGGTACGCCTCCGAGCCGAGGACCTTGGCCATCGCGCACTCGACCGAGAACTCCGCGAACGTTCGCAGCTTGGCGTCGAGCGACACCGCCCCCTGCCGGCCGAGGTCCTCGATGGCGGCGTAGACGAGCCCCGCCGTCCGGTAGGCCACCGACTCGGCCCCGTAGGCGCGCCCCGCCATCTCCGCGAGCTTGCGCTGGACGAGGCCGAACTCGGCTATCGGCCGGCCGAACTGGCGACGGTCGGCCGCGTAGCGGGTGGTGGTGGCGAGGGCCTTCTTGGCCGAGCCGGCGCAGTTGGCGCCCATCTTCATGCGGCCGACGTTGAGGGTGCACAGCGCCACCCGGTGCCCCTGGCCGACCTCGCCGAGGAGGTTCTCGACGGGAATGGCGACGTCGTCGAGCTGCATCGCACACACCGACGAGCCCTGGAGGCCGAGCAGGCGCTCGTGGGGGCCGACGGTCACCCCCGGGGTGTCCCGATCCAGCAGGAATGCCGAGAACGCGGTGCCGTCGACCTTGGCGAAGAGGATGAACAGATCGGCCCACCCCGCGTTGGTGATCCACTGCTTGGAGCCGTTGACGACGTAGTGGGTCCCCTCGGGATTGAGGACCGCGCTGGTCCGGATGTTCATCGCGTCGGAGCCCGCCTCGGGCTCGGTCAGCGCGAACGCCGCCATCAGCTCGCCCCGCATGCAGCGGTCCAGGTAGCGGTCGATCTGGTCGGCGGTCCCGAAGTTGATGAGGGGGAGGGTGCCGATGCCCTGGTGCGCGAAGACGGTCGAGGCGAGCCCCCCGAGCCACGAGCGGCACTCGTTCATGCCGGCGACGGCGAGGGGGCTCAGGCCGAGGCCGCCGTGGGCCTCGGGGACCTCGGCCATGAAGATGCCCAGGTCCGCCGCCTTCTCGAACAGGGGACGGATGACCCCGATGTCGCGGCGGTCGATCTCGTCGAGCCGCGGCGCCACCTCCTGCTCCGCGAACTCGCGGATCGAGCGCATCAGCAGGCGCTCGTCCTCACCCATGTCCTCCGGGCACACCACGTCGCGCGGTTCGACCTCGTCCACGAGAAAGCGCGCCCCGCGCGCCTGCGACGCGATCGTCATCTTTGTCCCCCGCTCCTGTCGGCCCCTTGGTCCGGCGCGGCCGCCGCCGCTTCCCGCACGGGGCCGACCATCCCGCCAGGATTCGCCGGTCCCGCCAGGTCCGCCGAGTCGTCACGGGGTCGCTGTGCCTCGTGTGTCTCCTTGCCTGTCCCGGCGGCGGGCCCGGTACATGCAAACGGGCCGGCATACGATGCCGGCCCGTTCCGAAATTGGTTGCGGGGGGGGGATTTGAACCCCCGACCTTTGGGTTATGAGCCCAACGAGCTACCGGACTGCTCCACCCCGCGTCAATCGAATGAGACGTCTGCCGGCCGAGGCCGACCGACTGCAACTTCTGTCCCGGATGGTTCGTTTATCATACCAGATCGATTGGATGCGAGCAAGGCCCCGGCCGGCGGTTCCCTTGCAGCGAGCCGCTGGCCGGACGCGTCCCCGACCGGGGCCGGAGTGTGGCGGTCGGTGATGATGAACAGCCTTTCACCGGGTCGGACGAGCCCGAGTTGTCGGCGGGCCAGGTTCTCGATCGCGTCCGGATCGTTGCGAAGGCGCTCCATCTGGAGCTGCAGCCGCTGGTTCGTCGCCCGCAGGGCGGCGATGGCCGCTTCGAGCTCCCGGTGCTCGCGCCGAATCCGGAGGGTGTCCGGCAGCCCCCGATCGCCCACGAGCGCATTCGCAATCAGAATCGCGGTCAGCAGACTGAACAGCAGGCGCGCGAGATGCCGTCTCTGCCACGGTTGCTCCTCGCCCCGCCGCACCGGCGGAACGTCGGCTCGATCGGAGCCGGGAAACGGGAGCGCCGGCTGGGCAGGCCGCTCCCGCGCCCGGGAGTCGAGATGCGGGCGGGCGCGGGGCCGGGACAGGCGTCGTGCTGCATGAGGCATGCAGTCCGTGTTTCGGTCGAAGCCGGACTGGAGATTAGCCACCGGTGGAGCGGCCCACCGGCGGCGCGGGAGCAGGCGTGACGACTTCCGAGGCGGTTGTGGTCCTGATCACGTTTCCGATGGACGCCGACGTCCGGCGCTTCACGTCCACCCTCGTCGGCGAGGGCTGGGCGGCGTGCGTGAGCATCTTGCCGGAAGTGGAGTCCGTCTACCGATGGCAGGGCCGGGTCGAGCAGGCGCGGGAGCGCCAGTTGATCGTCAAGACGCCGAGGGCCCGCGTCGACGGGCTGCGCCGCCGGGTGGGCGAGCTGCATCCCTACGATACGCCCGAGTTCGTGGTGCTGCCGGTGGTGGACGGAGAGCCGCGGTATCTCGCGTGGATCGCGGAGGCGACGGGGGAGTCGTCCGTCCGCCGCGATCCGGTGTGACCGCTTCTGTCCTCTGATAACATCACCGCCGCCCTCCCATGGCTTCGCAGGCGCCTTCGCCCCGCCCCCCCGCAGGCACCGCCCCTTCACCGCCTCCCGCGCCTCCGGGCGCGGCCCGCGGACCCGGCGGCGGACGCGGACGCCTGCGAGCCGCCGTCGATACGCTCGGCGAGGTGACGGAGCTCTTCGCGGCGTCCACGCCGGGTTTCACGATCCTCGCGGTCCTCGGTCTCAAGGCGTTGATCGCGCTGTTCGGCGGCGCCGGCTCGGGGTGGCTGCGGGTCCTGGACGCGGCGGGGACCCTGGCCCTGGTGGCCGTTCTCGGCTACCTGCTCGTGCGGATGCTGAACCTGCTGCAGCAGCGTTTCCTGTGGCGGGTCCGGCGGAGGCTCGTGCTGTCCTACGTCCTGATCGGCTTCGTGCCGGTCCTGCTCTCGGTCGTGTTCTTCCTGGTGTCGGGCCTGCTGCTGTTGACGACCGTCAGCTCCTCGCTCGTGCGGCTCAGCTTTTCGGACGTGATGGAAGACGCGAACGACCTCGCGGCCATGACCGCCGTCGACCTGGGCGGGTTCGTCGAGCCGGCGGAGGTGCGGGCGGTGCTGGCGGTCCGGGTACAGGCCGTCGAGGAGCGTTATCCCGACGCCTCCATCGCGGTGTTGTGGAACCAGGCGGGCCGCGACCGCGCCGCCGGCGCCGGGCCGTGGCGCCACGACTCGCGCGATCTGCGGTTCCCCGCCTGGCTCGGCGCCTCCCCCGATGCCGGCGGGCCGGGCGACGCTCGCGACGGAGCCCTCCCGGACGCCGGCGGGCTCGTGGTGACGCGCGGCCCGGCGGGCTGGACGGTGGTGGCGCGCGGCGTGGAGCGGTTCGACGAGGACGGTCCGGTCTACGCGGTGGTCGCCGATCTTCCCATCGCGGGAGAAGTCACCCGGCGCATGCAGGCCTCCCGCGGCGTCACGCTCACCGAATTCAGCGTCACCCCGACCGACGGGGCGGGGGCCGCCTCCGCCGGTGCGGACGCGGGCCCCGCCGCCGCGTTCGAAGCGCTCCGGTTCCCGTTCGGAGCGCCGCCTCCGGACGGCGTCCCGACCCTCGACCTGCCCGCGGAGGCCCGTGTCGACCTCCTCGACTGGTCCACGGGCCGGCGGGGGCGCGGCGAAGTCGGCTTCACCGTGCATCCCATGGTGTTCTACCGGCAGCTCGCCCAGGGCGGCGACGCCAACCTGGCGAGCAGCTTCCTGCTGGTGCTCACGTTCATCGGGGTGATGTTCCTGACCATCGAGGCGGCGGCCATGGTCATGGGCTTCGCGCTCGCCGGGTCGATCACCGGCGCGGTGCACGAGCTGTTCACCGGCACCGAGCGGGTGCGGGCGGGCGATTTCGCCCACCGCATCCGGGTGGACACCGAGGACCAGCTCGGCGAGCTGGCCGAGTCGTTCAACGCGATGACCGGCAGCATCGCGGACCTGCTGACCCAGGCCGAGGAGAAGCGCCGTCTCGAGGAGGAGCTTCGGATCGCGCGCGACATCCAGATGTCGCTGCTGCCCGAGGGCCCGGCCTCCGTGCCGGGTCTGGCGATTGCCGCAGCCTGCCGCCCCGCCCGGGAGGTCGGCGGCGACTACTTCGACTTCATCCGGCTCGACGAGCACCGGCTCGGGGTGCTGGTGGCCGACGTGTCGGGCAAGGGGACGTCGGCGGCGTTCTACATGGCCGAGCTCAAGGGCGTGGTGCTGTCGCTGAGCCGCTTCCATGAAAGCCCGAGGGAGCTGCTCATCGAGGTCAACCGCATCCTCTCCGCGACCCTCGACGGCCGCACCTTCATCACCATGACCTACGCCGTCGTCGACCTCGCGGCCCGCCGCCTGACCTACGCGCGGGCCGGGCATACGCCCCTGATCCACGTTCCGTCGGCGGCGCACGGATCCCGCACGACCCGGGTGCTGGCACCGGACGGGCTGATCGTGGGACTGCAGATCGACGGGTTCGAGGAGAAGTTCGCCGAGCTCCTCGAAGAGTCCGCCTTCCCGATCGAGGCCGGAGACCTCGTCGCCCTGTTCACCGATGGCGTGACCGAGGCGATGAACGAGGAGTTGGACCTCTTCGGCGAGGAGCGGCTGAGCCGTACCCTGACCGAGCAGATACACCTGCCGTCCGACGACCTGAAGCAGCGTGTTCTCGGCGACGTCGAGGCGTTCGCGGGCGCCGCGGAGCAGCACGACGACATGACCATCGTCCTCCTGCGGGTCGGGGATGCGCCGTCTCTCCCGCCCGCGAGCCTCCCGTGACCGACGCCGGCCCGCAGGTCGTGTTCCGGACCCAGTCCACGATCGAGGCCCACGTGGTGAGCGGGCTCCTCGAGACCCGCGGCATCGAGGCGGTCGTCTCGTCGGGAGCGCCCCAGGCCATCTTCCCCCTCACCGTCAGCGGCCTGGGCGAGGTGCGGCTGACGGTGCGCGGCGACCAGGCCCAACGCGCCCGCCGCCTCATCGCCGAGTTCGGCCGGCAGGTCTCCGACCGGGTGACGCGCATCCGGGACGAGTTCCGCGCCGTCGAGGAGGCGCTCGGCTACCGCTTCCGCGACCCCGGGCTGCTCGAGCACGCCCTGACCCACCGGTCGCGCGCCCACGAGGACGCCAGCGGCGGGGTCCGCGACAACGAGTCGCTCGAGTTTCTCGGCGACGCGGTGCTCGGGTTCGTGATCTCGGACCGGTTGTTTCGCGAGTGCCCGGACTGGAACGAGGGGCAGAAGTCGAAGGCGCGGGCCGCGCTCGTCTCGTCGGCGGCCCTGGCCCGGGTCGGCGAGCGGCTGGGTCTCGGCGACCATCTCCTCCTCGGGCGCGGAGAGGAGAGGACCGGCGGCCGCACCAAGCGGTCGCTGATCGCCGACACGTTCGAGGCGGTGGTGGCCGCCGTGTACCTCGACGGGGGCGTGGAGGCGGCGGACCGGTTCGTCGAGCTGTGGTTCAGGCCCCAGCTCGACGCCGTCCGCGCCGGCGGGGTCTCGCCCGGCATGACCCGGGACCACAAGTCGGCGCTGCAGGAATGGCTGCAGTCCCGCGAGCGGGGCCTGCCGCGGTACGAGCTCGTGGGCACCAGCGGTCCGGCCCACCGGCGCGTCTTCGAGACCGAGATCCGGGTGGGGGACGAGGCGCTGGCCCGAGGCGAGGGCCGCAGCAAGAAGGAATCGGAGCAGCGCGCGGCCGAGCGGGCCCTAGCGGACCTCGAAGGGGCGGGCCGGGAGGCCGCGCCGTAGAGTGGTGCGGGCTCCTCGAAGCGGCTAGAGCACCGCGACGCGGGCCGCCGCGTATTCGCGCGCGCCGCGGGACAGCGTCTCGTAGTCCGGGGGAGTCGCCTGTCCGTGCAGGCCCGCCCAGAGCCGCAGCAGCGGGTCGACGTAGCGGTAGCTCCTCAGGCGGGTTTCGATCAGGTCGACGTCCCGTAGCGAGGCCAGGTAGGCGCGGGCGGCCCCCGGCGTGCGTCCGAGGCGGGTGGCGATCTCCGTCAACGTCAACGGCTCGTCGGCGGCGAGGACGTGGAGGATGGCTCCGAGCGCCCCTCGCCCGCGGGCCCGGTGCAGCCGCAACTCGCGCGAGAGCCGACACGCGGTGTCGAGATGCGCGCCGGGACGCATCCCGGCGGCGAGGGCGTCGACCGGGTTGCCTCCGTGCGCGGCCGCGGTCTCCGCGAGGAGGCGAACGTAGCGCGGTCGTCCCCCCGTCAGGGCGTGCACGAGCCCCGCCGTGTCCCGCCGCCGGTGCTCCGCCTCGTCGAGGCCGAGGCCGGCGAGCGCGGTTCGGACCTCGGCGGGCGTCAGTGGCGGGAGATGGACGAACTCGAACGGACCGGGGGCGTCGCTGAAAAGGCGCACCGCGCGGGCCGCGAACCGGGTCGTGAGGACGAACCGGTTCGGGCTGTCGCAGAGCGACCGCCGGAACATCGCGAAGGCGTTCCGCAACCCGGGGAAGCTCTCGAACGTTCGGATCTCGAGCATCTCGTCGATGAGAAACGTGACCGGGCCGCCGCCCGCGCCCTGTGCGCGGGTGAAGAGGTGGCAGAGGCGATCGAACGCGGCCCGCGGCTCGCCCGGCGTGGGCGCGCCGCCGTCCCGGGACACCGCGTGCCCGCGCAGGGCCCCGAGCACCGACGACAGGCAGCGTTCGGGAGTCGTGGCGACCCGTTCGAGGTCGACCAGCACGGTCGCCGGTCCGAGCCGTTCCCGCAGACGCTGCAGGAGAGACGTGCGGCCGCTCCCGCAGCCGCCGACGACGACGGGCATGCGCGTCGGCGTCGCGTCCAGGGCCGCAAGGAGCCTTCGTTTCGTCGGGAGCCGTGCAGTCAAGCGCATCCCTTTCCCCGGACGCCGCCGGTGGTGCCGCGGCCCGCCCGGGCGCCGCTCTCGGCGACTCCGCTCGACGGATGCGCGTCCCGGGTCCTTCTGCTACGATCGGTCGCTTGGCGCCGCCGACCGGAACGCCCCGCAGCACCCGGCTCGGCGGCGGGGATCCGGCAGCCGGCTTTCACACGACGAGGAATAGCGTGAACATCGCGGTCATCGGTGCGCAGTGGGGCGACGAGGGCAAGGGCAAGGTCGTGGACCTCCTCACCCCGAGCGCGTCCATTGTGGCGCGTTATCAGGGTGGCCACAACGCGGGTCACACGGTGCGGGTGGGCGAGACCGAGTTCATCCTCCACCTGCTGCCCTCCGGCATCCTGCACCCGGGGGTGCGCTGCGTCATCGGCAACGGGGTGGTGGTCGATCCGGTTGCCCTGTTCTCGGAGATCGACACCCTCGCCGGGCAGGGCATCGAGGTCGGCGACCGCCTGCTCATCAGCGACCGGGCCCACGTCATCCTGCCTTACCACCGTGACCTCGAGGCGCACTCCGAGGCGCGGCGCGGCGACCAGCGCATCGGCACCACCTCGCGGGGCATCGGGCCGACCTACGAGGACAAGGTAGGGCGCCGCGGCATCCGCGTGGCCGACCTCGCGGACGCGTCGGAGGACGGCGCGCTCGCCTCGGCCATCCGCGCGAACGTCTCGGCCCGCAACGAGGCGCTGGGGGGCGCGGCGGCCGACTGGCGGGCGCTCCACGCCGAGGTGTGCGCGGCGGCGCGCCGCCTGCAGGGTTGGGTCGGCGACGCGTCGGTGTTCCTCGCGCGGGCGTTCGAGGCGGGGGAGTGCGTGCTGTTCGAAGGCGCCCAGGGGACCCAGCTCGACATCGATCACGGGACCTACCCGTTCGTCACCTCGTCGAGCGCGACGGTCGGCGGCATCTGCACCGGCCTCGGCATCGGCCCCCGCGCCATCGGCTCGGTCCTCGGCATCGCCAAGGCCTACACGACCCGGGTCGGCGAGGGACCGCTGCCGACGGAGTTGCACGGCGCCGAGGGCGACCTGTTGCGGGAGAGCGGCCGCGAGTACGGCGCCTCGACCGGGCGCCCCCGCCGGTGCGGCTGGTACGACGCGGTGGTGGTGCGCTACGCGGTGCGCGTGAACGGCCTCGACGCGCTCGCGGTCACCAAGCTCGACGTGCTGGACGGCCTCGACGAGATCCCGCTGTGCACGGGTTATCGCTATGGGGATCGCCTGCTCGAGGAGTTTCCGTCGAGCCGCACGGTGCTCGACGAGTGCCGGCCGGTGTACGAGCGCCTGCCGGGCTGGTCGCGGCCCACCGCGGGCGTGCGCCGCTACGAGGATCTGCCGACCGAGGCGCAGGCATATCTGGCCCGCATCGAAACCCTGAGCGGGGTGCCGATCGCCATCGTCTCGACCGGTTCCGATCGGGCCGACACCATCCTGGTGCGCGGGGGGCTCGTCGAGCGGTGGCAGGCCGAGCGGGCGGTGGCGCGGCCGGTCGTCGCGGGGGAGGCAAGCCGTTGATGACTCGGATCACGCGGTTCGCCGGCATGCTCGCGGTGCTCGCCGCCGCGTGCGGCGGCGAGCCTCCACCGACCGCCGACGAGGCCCGCACGTTTCTCGTCGACGCGGAAGCCCGGCTGCTCGACGCGTGGGTAGCCACGGGGCGGGCGGCCTGGATACAGAGCACCTACATCACCGGGGACACCACGGCGCAGGCCGCCGAAGCGCAGGCCGCGGTCATCGGCCTCACCATGGAGCTCGCTGCCGAGGCGGCGCGGTTCGACGGGGTCGAGCTTCCGGAGGACCTGCGGCGCAAGCTGCTGCGGCTGAAGACGTCGCTGGGGGTGGCGGCGCCCGCGGACCCGGCCCTGCAGGCCGAGCTCGCGTCCATCACCACGGGGATGGAGGCCGCCTACGGACGGGGCGAGTACTGCCCCGAGGGCGGCGACGCGTGCCTGTCGCTGCCCGAGCTCGAGCGGCGTCTGGCCGAGGTCCGCGACACCGACGAGCTGCTCGACCTCTGGCTCGGCTGGCGGACGGTGGCCCCGCCGATGCGCGACGCCTACGCCCGTTTCGTCGAGCTCGCCAACGCGGGGGCCCGCGATCTCGGCTTCGCCGACCTCGGCGAGCTGTGGCGGACCGGATACGACATGCCCCCCGACGCGTTCACGGCCGAGCTCGAGCGCCTCTGGGGCCAGGTCAGCCCCCTCTACGAGTCGCTGCACTGCCACGTGCGCGCCTCCCTCGCCGACGAGTACGGCTCGGCCATCGTCCCCCCCGACGGCCCGATACCCGCCCATCTCCTCGGCAACATGTGGAGCCAGACGTGGGGCAACGTCTTCGATCTCGCGGCCCCCCGGCGGGCCGACCCCGGCTACGACCTCACCGACCTGCTCGACGACGCGGACGTCGGCGAGATCGAGATGGTGCGCTACGGAGAGCGCTTCTTCAGCTCGCTCGGGTTCGACCCGCTGCCGGACACGTTCTGGGAGCGGTCGCTGTTCGTCCAGCCCCCGGACCGCGACGTGGTCTGTCACGCCAGCGCCTGGAACCTCGACTACGACTCGGACGTGCGCATCAAGATGTGCCTCGACGTGAACGGCGAGGACTTCGTCACCGTCCACCACGAGCTCGGCCACAACTACTACCAGCGCGCCTACCGGCACCAGACGCCGCTCGATCGGGACGGGGCCCACGACGGCTTCCACGAGGGCATCGGAGACACCATCGCCCTCTCCATGACCCCCGAGTATCTTCTGGAGGTGGGGCTGCTGCGTCGGGCGCCGCGGGTCGACGGCGACATCGGGCTGCTCTTGCGGCTGGCGCTCGACAAGGTCGCGTTCCTGCCCTTCGGCCTGCTCGTCGATCAGTGGCGCTGGCAGGTCTTCTCCGGCGAGATTCCGCCCGATGCCTACAACGAGGGTTGGTGGAATCTCAGGACGGCGTACCAGGGCGTCAGCCCCCCCGCGCCGCGCAGCGAGGCCGATTTCGATCCCGGCGCCAAGTATCACGTCCCCGCCAACGTGTCCTACACGCGCTACTTCCTCGCCCACATCCTGCAGTTCCAGTTCCACCGGGCCCTGTGCGAGGCGGCCGGCCACGAGGGGCCGCTGCACCGCTGCTCGATCTACGGCAGCCGGGCGGCGGGGGAGCGGCTGCAGGCGATGCTGGAAGCCGGCGCGAGCCGCCCCTGGCGGGACGCGCTGGAGCTGGGCACCGGCGAGCGCGAGATGGACGCCACCGCCATCCTCGACTACTTCGCGCCCCTCCAGGCGTGGCTCGACGAGCAGAACACCGGCCGCTCGTGCGGCTGGGGCCAAGGCTGAGGACGGGGCGGCCCCCCGCCAACGTCGCTCCGCGTAGCCACGCCTCCAACCCGAGCGGCGAGCGGTCGCCGAAAGCGAACAGGACGATGCTCCCTGCATGGGGTTGCGCCTCCTGAAGCAACGAGCCGCCTGTTGCTGCGGCGCAGTGCGCCCGTTCGCGCGGCGGCCCTGACCTAAGTACCGAGACTTCGTTCGGTCCCGTTCTCCTGGGCCTTGACATTGCATTCGCTAGTTCTCTATATTTTAGAGTAAATTTGTATTGAGAGTTTATGCGCATCGCGGTTCGGACCCGAGAGGAGGTTCGCGTGGGATGGAAACCCGTCGTGATGGCCACCGTCACCGTGTTGCTGCTGGCGGTTCCCGCCGCACCGGCTGACGCAGGTCAGACCGTCCCCGAGACGGTGATCCGGGGTGTCGTGCGCGACCCGGCCGGGCGCCCCCTGGCGGGGGCGCAGGTATACGTGCGGGGCAGCCAGACCCTCGAGGCGACCGGCGCCGGGGGCCGCTTCGAGCTGCGTTCGGGCGGCACGGGCGCGCAGGTGCTGGTGGCGTTCGCGAGCGGCTACTGGCTGTCCGAGGTGCCGATCGATCTGGACGGGACGCTGCACGACGTCGAGGTGGTCCTCGAGCCCGCCGACGTCGAGGAGCTGGTCGAGGTCGTCGCATCGGCGCCCGTCGACGCCGCGCCGTCGGTGCAGGCGTTCGGTCCCCTGGACGTCGTGACCCTGCCGGGCGCCCAGGCCGACGTCATGCTCTACGTGCAGAACCTGGCCGGCGTGAGTCAGATCAACGACGAGGCGGGGCTGTTCGTGCGCGGGGGCGACTCGACCGAGGTCCTCACGCTGCTCGACGACGCAGTGGTACACCACCCCTACCGCTACGAGCGGGTGACGGGCGGCGTCCGGGGCACCGTCGACCCGTTCCTCACCAGCGACATCTCGTTCAGCTCGGGCGGGTACCCGGCTCGCTTCGGCAACGCGCTGAGCGGCGTGCTGGAGATGCACGGGCACGGCCGGCCGGCGGAGCCCGCCGGGCAGGTGGCGCTGCTGCTGAGCGGCATCTCCGGCGTCGGGGCGCTGCCGGTGCGCGGGCGTGGCGGCCTGCGAGTCTCCGGCAACTGGTCGGAGACGGGCCCGATGTTCCGCCTCAACCGATCGCCGCGCGCGTTCACCCGCTACCCCGACTCGCGGGACCTGAACGTCAGCGGCCACTACGACTCGCCGGACCTCGGCTCGTTCAAGGTGTTCGCGATGTCGTTGCGCGAGCGCGTGGGGATCGAGATCGAGGACCGGGCGTTCACGGGCTTCGTGGAGTCGGCCAACGCCAACGCGCTGGCCGACGCGCGGTGGGAGAGGGTCACGGCCGGCGGGTGGCTCGCGGTCGCCACGTTCGGGGTGACCGAGTACGGGAGCGACGCGTCGGTCGGCGTCCTCGACATCCAGGCGCGCGACCGACGCCACTCGTGGCGCGCCGACGTCTCGCGCATCACCCCGGCGGGCACCGTGCGTGTCGGCGGCGACGGCGGCCGGTCGCGCAACGCCTGGTCGGGGCGCGTGCCCGCGACCCGCGGAGACCTGGGCGGCGTCGCCGGCTCGTCGGTGTTCGACGTGACCCTCGCCGACCGGCATGCCGGCGCGTACGCCGAGTTTGAGGGCCGGCCGGGGGTGCTGGTGCCGGGCCTGGGCGTCCGCGTCGACCGGTTCCACCTCGCCGGCGCGACCACCGTCGACCCTCGCCTGAGCCTGCTCGTCCGGGCCGGCGCCCGGCGGCGCCTGCGCCTCGCGTGGGGGCTCTATCGCCAGGCCGCGCCGGCCAGCTACTACGAGCTGGCCCGCGGCCCGGTGCACCTGCTGCCGATGCGGGCCGAGCACTGGGTCGCCGGCTACGAGTCGGGCCTCGCCGACGACGCGCTGCAACTGACGGCCGAGGCGTACCACAAGCGCTATCGCAACCTGCCGCTCGAGGACGCCGCCGGCTTCTCGTCCGGCGGCCACGGGACGGCGTACGGCGTCGACCTGTCGGCGCGCGTGCGCTGGCCGGGGGGCGGCGCGGAAGTCGTCTACGGCTGGCTGCGGGCCCGGCGCCGCTGGACCTCGATCGAGACGCCCCCGGGCATCGAGCCGGGGGAGGGGACGTGGGCGCCCTACTTCGAGATTCCGCACGGGTTCCGCGCGACGGTCGAGCTCGAGCTGACCGACACCGTCGACTTCGCGGCGAGCTGGCGCACGGCGTCCGGGCGGCCGTTCACGCCGGTCGACGGCGCGCGACTCGCCGACGGGGGCCACGCGCCGGTCTGGGGAGCCGTCAACTCGGCCCGTACGCCGCGCTACGAACGGCTGGACCTCAACATGAGCGTGCTGGGTCCGTTCGGTCTGGAGGGCCTGATTCTGTTCGCCGGCGTCACGAACGTGCTGGGCCGGCACAACGTGCTGGACTACGCGTGGTCGCCCGACTTCACCGAGCGGCGCCCCGTGACGAGCGCGATGCCGCGGGCCATCTACTTCGGATCGACCGTGCTGTTGCGGTGATCCACGACACGGGAGGTGTCATGAAACTGGAGAAATGCGTTCAACGCGCCGGGAACCCGCCCCGACCGGGCCAGTCGGCATCGCGCCGAGCTCGAATGAAACGAATCCTGGCCGCGGCCGTCGCGTGCACGTCCCTCGTTCCGGCGCCGGCGCCGGCCGGCGCTCAGGGCGCCTTCGACGAGACGTTCCCGGCCCTGATCGAGCGGCTGGAGCGGGCGTACGGGCTGGGAGACGGCCCCGAACTGCTGGCCGTGCGGGCCGATCTCGGGGGGCTGCTCGACGCCAGCCTGACCGAAAGCCAGAGGTCCATCACGCGATACACGGCCGCCTACGTGAACTGGCGGCTGTTCACGGTCCCCGACGGCGTGCCCGCCGACGACCGGGCCGCGTTGCTCGACGACGCCGTGGAGCTGCTGACCCGCGACCTGGAGGTCGACGACGGGAACGCTGAGTCGCACGCGCTGCTGGCCAGCGTCTACGGCATGCAGATAGACTCTGCCTGGAAGGGGATGACCCTCGGCCGGCGGGCGTCGCGTGCGTCCGCGCGGGCCCTGGAACTCGCCCCCGGCAACCCGCGGGTCCTGCTGCAGGACGGCGTCGGCAAGCTGCACACGCCGGGCATGTTCGGCGGGGGCGCGGATCGGGCCGAGGCCATGCTGCTCCGGGCTCTGGCCGCGTTTCGCACCGAGCCGCGCGACCGCCCGTGGCCCCGCTGGGGATTGATGGACACCTACGCCTGGCTCGGGCAGATCAACGTCGAGCGCGACGACCTCGCCGCCGCGCGGCGCTAGTACGAGCAGGCGCTCGACCTCGAACCCGGGTTCACCTGGGTCCGCTATGCCTTGCTGCCGGCGCTGGAGGAGCTCGAGGGTCAGCGCCTGGAGTCTGCGCCGCGGTAGCGGTGCCGATTCCTGCCCGGGTCGGTTGGGCGGGAGCGGCGCCGGAGGCGACGCTCTCCCGGCCGGACGACGGGCTGGGGCATGTCATGACGGACACCGAACGGATTAGGGAGGACATCGCCTACGTCCGCGCCGCGGCGGAGCGGGCGGACATGTTGCACAACCCGGCGTACTATCTGCTGTGGGCGGCCATCGTGCTGTGCGGCTTCGTCCTGCATGACTTCGCCGCCGCCCGGCCGTGGACCGGGACCTACTGGTTCGCGGCGGGAACGGTCGGCTTCGGCGCTTCCGTCTGGCTCGGCGTTCGAGCGGGCCGGAGGGCCGGGCAGGCGGATCGTCGGAAGGGCGTGCGAGCAGCGCTGCACTGGCTGGCGTTCCTGGCCGCGGGCTGGCTCGGCGGGCTGCTGGTCGCGACCGGGCAGTTGACGCCCGCCGGATACGGCGCGCTGTGGGTGCTGCTCATGGCGTTGACGTACTGTCAGGCCGGCGTGCACCTCGACCGTCGACTCGCGCCGGTCGGCGTGCTGGTCGCGGTCGGTTATCTGCTGACGTTCGTCGTGCCAGTCTACCGGTGGAGCATCACGGGCGCGCTCATCGCCGCCGCGCTCGTGGCGCAGGCGTTCCTCGGAGCCCCGACCCGTGACACAGAGGGCTGATCCGGACATCGGGGGGCTCGACGAGCTCGCGTCGCTCGACGGGCTCTTCGAGCACCGGGTGCGACTCGCCATCTGCGTCCTGCTGTCGAAGCACGACGCGATGTCGTTCAGCCGTCTCAAGCAGGTGCTCGAGGAAACCGACGGCAGCCTCGGCACGCACCTGCGCAAGCTCGAGAACGCCGGCTACCTGTCCATCGAGAAGACCTTCCGCAACCGGCGGCCGGTGACCTGGTACACCCTGACCGCTTCCGGCCGGACCCAACTGATGGAACACATCGCCAACCTGACGCGGCTGATCGACCGGGCCGGCTGACCGGCCGGTCAGGGACGAGTCCGCCGGACGGTCGAGTAGGATCGCCTCAATGGACCGCGCCCCGTCCGACGACCCGGTTCACCGCCTCGTCGACGACTACCGCGCGCAGTGCCTCTGGTTTCTGCGCGACGACTACTATCCCGGCAACGCGGCTGAACGCGAACGCGTGCTGCGACTGATCGAGCTGTACGGTGACCTGTCGGCGTTTCGCCGCGTCGCCGAGGTTCGGGCATGGCTCTCACGCCGCTCCAGCGAGACGTCTGCCGCTGGCTAGCGGACGGCCGGCGCCGCCACCGCGACAGCTACGTGGCCCTCGGCGTGGCGCTGAGCGTCGCCCTCCGTTCCCACCGACTCTCCCGGGACGTCGATCTGTTCCACGACACGACCGAGGCGGTGGCGCGGTCGTGGGACCGCGACCGCCTCGCCCTCGACTCGGCTGGATTCGTGGTCACGGCGTTGCGCGAGCGTCCCGGCTATGTCGAGGCGGCGGTCTCACGCGGGGCGGACCGTCTGGTCATGGAATGGACGCGTGACAGTGCGTTCCGCTTCTTTCCCCTGGTCGAGGACGACGACCTGGGGTTGGCCCTGCATCCCTTCGACCTCGCCACGAACAAGGTGCTGGCCCTCGTCGGGCGGCTCGAGGCGCGCGACTGGGTGGACGTGCTGGCCTGCGACGCCCGCCTGCAGCCGTTGGGCTGTCTGGCCTGGGCGGCGTGCGGCAAGGACCCCGGCTCTACGCCGGGCGGCATTCTCGCCCAGGCCCGCCGCTCGTCCCGCTACTCGGCCGACGAGCTGGCGTCGCTCGCCTTCGACGGGCCGCCCCCCAGCGCGTCGGACCTGTCGCGGCAATGGCGCGGCGTCCTGGACCGGGCCGGGGCGATGATTGACCTGCTGCCGGCGGGGCACGTCGGTGAAGCGGTGCTGACGCAGTCCGCGACGCTGTTCACGGGCGACGCGGAGGAACTGGCAGAGGCGGAAGCGGCGAACCGCTTGCGGTTCCATCGCGGCCGTGTGGGCGGGGCGTGGCCGCAGATCCGGGGCCGGGAGTCCGCGCCTTAGGAACGACTTGGACTCCCGGCCGGTTTGGACGGGGCGCCGGCCCGCTCCGGGACGACGGCGGTCTCGCGTCGGCGGCCTCCGCCCCCCCCACGTGCTGCGCAGGCGGCGCGTTCCGCTCGGGTCAGTTCGTCGAGCGGCCGCGGCCGAACGGGCGCTGGCCGAGGGCGCGCTGCATCACCTCGTACTGCACCGACGTGATGTGGCCGATGGCCTCGATCCAGTACGCCGCGTTGTGGGCGCCGGGCATCTGCATGTAGTTGAAGGGGATGTTCTCCTCGAACATGTACGCGGCCAGCTCCTGCGCCCCCGCGATCAGCCGGTCCTCGGTGCCGCAGTCGAGGTAGATGTGCGGCAGGTCCTCCCTCGGGACCTGCTTGATCAGGGTGAACGGGTCGTAGGTGTCGGCCTGCTCCGGGTTCGTGAACATCCGGCCCTGCGGCGACCGCTCGACTTGGCTGCTGAAGCCGTCGATGCCGATCAGGGGATTGGGCTGCCGGCGGCGGGCCAGTTGCTCGGCCGTCGGGGTGCGGCGCGGCCGCGGCTCGAGCTCGCCCCGCATGCGGGCCGCGGCCTGCCGGCCGTACTCCAGCGCGCCGCTGGTGCTGCCGATCGAGATGAACAGCTCCGGGTTCCGGAGCCCCATGGTGATCGCGCCGAAGCCGCCCATCGACAGGCCGGTCATGGCCCGGCCCTCGCGTCGGGCGATGGTCCGGAAGTTCCAGTCGACGTGGTTGACGACGTCGCGGACGATGTGGTCCTCCCAGTTGTTCGTCTGCCCGTCCTCGTTCTCCGCCCAGTTGACGTACCACGAGTTCCCGGCGTCGGGCATCACGACGATGAGGTCGCCGTAGAGGCCGGCGTAGAACGGGGCGCCGTTGGCCAGCCCCCACGCGGTGTAGTTCTGGGTCAGGCCGTGCAGCAGGTACAGCACGGGATAGCGGTCGGTCGACGCCTCGTAGTCGTCCGGGAGCAGGATGTTGTACTTCATGGTCCGGTCGACGGCGGGGCTGAAGAACTCTACCGTCAGCAGGTCCCGTCCCTGGGCCGGCGCGGCGGCGATCAGCGCCGCGAGCACGAATACGAACGCCGCCGTCCGCGCGAGCTTCGATCTCT
Organism: Vicinamibacterales bacterium; assembly: GCA_965207615.1. Classification (GTDB taxonomy): domain Bacteria; phylum Acidobacteriota; class Vicinamibacteria; order Vicinamibacterales; family UBA8438; genus JAJEEA01. The sequence continues at coordinate 1,114,872 of CBDBMZ010000003.1, read as the reverse complement.
GCATTGCTTTCCTCCGGAAAGTCTCTTGCGGCGCGCGAATGCCGCCGCCGTGGATGCTCATGCTACCGCGAAACGGTACGGGCGCGAAGCGTGCGCATCCGGCTCGGGCGCCGCCTACCGGGCGAGGTCGTTGTGGTGGAGGATGACGTTGAACAGCATCCCGAACTCGCCGTGGTTCTGCCAGCGGTAGCACGGGTTGGTGGCGAAGAGAACCACGCGGCCGCCTCCGCGCGGCACGTCGACGACGGCGGGGCGGCCGTCGATCTGGCTGGCGCCGCGCAGGTGGCCGCTGAGCACTCGGTCGCTGAACGACATGACCACCCAGTCGTCGCGGAGCCGCCGCGGCACGTCGAGAAGCGGGCCGTTGGCGTAGCGGACCGGTATCCGGCCTTCGTCGTAGCCGTAGAAGATCGGGTGGTCCGGAACCGCGACCTCGGCCTCCACCAGCGGTCCCGGCGCGTAGAAGCCCGATCCCGGACGCCGGACGCCGATCTCCCTGGTCAGGCCGTACTCGGGCGGGACGTGGCTCGCCTCGCCCAGGGTCACCAGCAGGCCGCCGGCCTCGACGAACCGCTGCAGCTCGAGGACGCCTTCGAGCCCCATGCCGCCGGTGATGTCCTCCGACGAGCCGTAGTCGCCGAGGAACCGGTAGCGCTCGGTCTTGGTGTAGGCGCGCGGGTTCCCGCGCGGCTCGACGTCGAAGACCAGCCCCTTGGCCGTCCGGCCCTGGTTGGGCACCAGTATGACGTCGTAGTCCGCCCGCAGATCGCCCGTCCGGACGCGTTCCTTGAAGACGAGGTCGAACGGGATCTCGAACTGGTCGAACGCATGGCGCAGCCAGCCCACCTCCTGGGTGTCGCCCCACGTGCTGTAGATGGCGAGTCGGGGGAGGTCGACGGGATGGGCCGCGACCTCCGGCCGTTCGTCGAGCCCCGCCGCGGTCAGGCCGAGCCCGATCACCGCCGCCCGCAGGCGCTCGGCCCGCTCGCTCCCGGCTGTCGCGGGAACGATGAACGAGCCGGGCGGGAAAGCGACGCCGTCGACCTCGAAGCCCATCTCGGCCGCCTCCACCGTCGCGTCGCCGAGCCGGTAACGCAGCGTCGTCAGGTGGTTCGAGCCGTAGTGGGCGACGGCGTAGCCGAATCGGGGCTCTCGGCCGCCCGCGACGGTGCCCGCGAGTCGCGCCTCCGTGACGGGCTCGACCGGGACGTCGAGGACCTCGGGGTCGTCGACGGCAACCACCTCGACCCCGTGCATCAATCCCATGGTCCAGCCGGTGTCGTCGTAGGTCCGCAGGTTGTCGTCCGGGAACGTCTGGCTCCCGAGGAGGATCTTGGCCAGGCGGAAGTACGGCTGCCCGCCCTTGACCACGTAAGAGCCGGCGGGATGACCGTCGTCGCCGCCGAAGGCGAAGGCGTCGCCGGCGCGGCCGACCTCGATGCCCTGCACGCGCAGCATGTCGACGAGGGTCGCGACCCGCGTCATGTCGCGCTGCCCGGCCGGGATGACGAAGGCGTGGGGCGGCTCGGTCTCGCCCTCCGCCACCGCGTTGCGCGACTTGCGGTAGAAGTTGTCCAGGAGCACGCGCGGGTTCGACGAGGCCAGCTCCAGCGCGGCGAGGGCGCCGGTCTGGCTGTAGTTGGTGTTGTTCCGCATCGACCACTCGACCTCCTCGTAGGGGGGCGAGGGCCGGTACCACTCTCGGCTCGTGCGCGCCTGCTCGGGCGTGTTGTCCTCGGTCTTCAGGCGGCGCTTCATGGTCGTCGCGCCGCCGTTGCCGTACGTCTCGTAGAACCGGATCAGCCCGTTGTGGTTCGAGGCCATGAACGCGAGGTAGCCCGGCGACCACATGTCGACGAAGGCGTGCGTCCACACCCCGGGCATGCCGTAGCCGGTCAGGCGGGCCATCTCGTAGTTCGCGAACCACGGCAGCTCGCCGTAGACGATGGGGTCGAGCAGGGGGTTCTGCGGGGCCTGTCCGCTGAACGTGTAGAGGAACGGCACCGACTCGTGGAGGTCGTGCATGACCGGCGGATGCCACGCCAGGTACCAGTCGAGCACGTTCCGCATGCTGAGCTGCGAGTAGTTGATGTCGCGGTTGTTGTCGTGGAAGATGTACTTCCCCCAGTACGGCGGCCCGCCGATGCGGTCGTCCTCGTCGGTGATGTCGATCAGGTGCCGGTAGTACCAGTCGACGTAGCGGTCCCGGCCGTCCGGATCCGCGGCGGGCATCAGTGCCACGATGAGGTTCTCGCGGATGCGGTCGTAGAGCGGCCCCTCCTCGACCGCGAGCCGGTAGGCCAGCTCCATCAGCATCTCGGGCGGACCCGTCTCGCCGCTGTGCAGGCCCGCCATCAGCACGTAGATCGGCTTTGCCCGGGCCAGGACCGCCTGCGCCTCGGACTCGCCGAGGCCGCGCGGGTCCGCGAGCCGGGCGAGGTCACGGCGGTAGGGCTCCAGGTCCGCGACGGTCGCCGCGTCGGCAATCGTCACCACCACCATCTCGCGGCCCTCGTCGGTGCCACCGATGGGCGTGATCGCAACCCGCGGCGACGCGTCGGCGAGGGCCCGGTAGTAGTCGAGCATCTCGGCGTAGTAGGTCAGCTCGCGCGGCGCCCCGACGTGGTGGCCGAGGACGTCCTTCGGCGAGGGCACCGCACCGCCGGCGGGCAGGTGGTCGACGAGCGGGCTGAGAAACTCGGGGCGCGTCGTCCACTCGCGCACCCGCTCCGCGAAGTCGGCGTCCAGCGGTTGGCCGGCCCCGGTCTGGGCGGGTGCTCCCGGGACGAGCAGGCCGAGCATGGCGCCGGCGGCGCAGACCCGGAGGAGGGTCGAGAGACGGCTCGGGCACGGATCGGGCGTGGCGGTCATCGTTCTCCCGGGATGTCTCCGGCGCCGGGCGGGTCGTCGATCGGACGGTCAGGCGCCGTACTCGGCGTCGCTGACCGCCTCGGACCAGCTCGTCTTCGCGTCGATGTTGATGGCGATGTGGGTCATCGGGCCGTCCGGCCCCGCCCCGTGCCAGTGCCGCTCGCCGGGCGCGATCGCGATGAGGTCGCCGGGGGCGGCCTCCCGCACCGCCTCGCCCGCCTTCTGGAACCGGCAGGTGCCCTCGATGATCTGGAGCAGTTGCGGGCCGCTGTGGGCGTGCCAGTGGGTCCGGGCCCGCGCCTCGAACGCGACGCGGTAGACGTTCGCGGGCGGGGCGTCCGACACCCCGTTCATCCGGGTCAGCCGGGCGCGGCCCACGAACGTCTTCGGGTCCGACGGCTCGCTGGCGATGTCGGCGAGCGGGAACAGCCTCATGCCGTCGCCGGCCGCCCCCCGTAGCGGACGATGGAGTAGATGGCCAGCCCCGCGATGAGCGCGATGATGTACGAGCCCGCGTTCAGGATGCCCTGGTCGGCGTACGACACGACGAGGTAACCGACCGAGCCCGGCAGCAAGGCGTAGTAGACGAAGGGCAGCAGGGTGATGCGGATGACCGAGCCCTCGCGCCCCAGCAGCCCGACCACGGCGGAGGCGGCCACGACGTTGTGCACGCAGATCATGTTGCCGGCCGCCCCGCCCACCGCCTGGAGGGCGACGATCCACGTCGGGTCGACCGCGATGCGCTCACCCATGCCGAACTGGAACTGCGAGAACATCATGTTGCTGACGGTGTTGCTGCCGGCCACCGCGGCCCCGATGCCCCCGATGAACGGCGCGAAGATCGGCCACGCCCCGCCGACGAGCGAAGCCACGCCGTCGGCGAGCACGATGGGCATCCGCTCGAACCCGGCCGCGCCGCCCATGGTGTTGATGAACACCTGCACCATCGGCACCGTGAACACGAGCGCGATCGAGGCCGCGGCGGTCACCTGCAGCGAGGTGGTCCAGGCCTGCCTGTAGGCGGGGCCGGGGATGCGGTGAATCAGGAACGTGATGAGGGACGTGGCGATGAACAGGCCGCCCGGCAGATACAGCGGCTGCACCGCGTTCATGCTGATGCCGGTGCCGAGAATCTCCGGCCACGTCAGCGCGAACGTCGACTGCAGGAACGCCTGGAAGGGACCCAGCACCCCGCTCAGGAAGTCGAACGGGTTGCGCGACGTCAGAAGAAGCAGGGCGACGATGACGTAGGGCGTCCAGGCGCGCATCAGGCTCATCGGGGCGCCGTTGCCCGCGTCGTCCTTGATCTCGATGGAGCCGGTCCACTCGGACGGCCACGTCGACTTCTCGCCGAAGTCCCAGGCGTCTTCCGGCTTCGGCACCAGGAACCCGCGCCGCGCCGCCGTCACCACGATCGCCAGGCCCACGAGGCTCCCGACCAGGGCCGGGAACTCGGGTCCGAGGAAAGCGCCGGCGATGATGTAGGGAATGGTCATCGCCAGCGCCGCGAACAGCGCGAACTTCCAGATCTGCAGCCCTTCCGCGAACGACTTGCGCTCGCCGAAGAAACGGGTCATGAACGACACCAGAATGAGGGGCACGAGGGTGCCGGCGACGGCGTGCAGCACCGCCACCCGGAAGCCGACGAAGCGGAGGAAGTCGTTCCACTCGCCGGCGACGCGCTCCATCCCGTAGGCGACGAGGGCGGGGTCGGCCGAGAGCCCGGTGTTGACGCCGACGAGGATGGGAGTGCCGGCGGCGCCGAAGCTGACCGGGGTGCTCTGGATGATCATCCCCGCCATGACCGCGGCCATGCCCGGGAATCCGAGCCCCACGAGCAGGGGCACCGCCACCGCGGCCGGGGTACCGAAGCCGGCCGAGCCCTCGATGAACGAGCCGAAGAGCCACGCCACGATGATGACCTGCACCCGCCGGTCGCGGCTGACGTCGGTGAAGCCGCGCCGGATGACGTTGATGGCCCCGCTCGCGCGCAGGGTGTTCAGCAGGAGGATGGCGCCGAAGATGATGTAGAGCAGGGTGAGGGCGATGACGAGGCCGTTGATGGTCGCCGCCGCCACCTGCATGCCCGGCACCTGCCAGACGAACAGCGCCAGGGCCGCCGCCACCGCGTAGGTCAGGGGCATGGCGCGGCTGGCCGGCCAGCGCAGCATGACCAGGAAGACCGCGACGGTCGCGATCGGTAACAGGGACAGGACGGCCAACGTCATCGTGCCCATCTAGGCTCTCCCTTCAGTAGCGCGGGCGCTGACCCGGGACGGCCGGGCGCACCGGCGCGCCATTGTAGCGCACCCGGCCCGGTTGCGCGACGCACGTCAGCTCTTCCGGCCCGGCTTGTCGGACGGCGCGGTGCGGTCCGGCGGCGGCGCGACCGGCCGGTCGATCGCGAGACGAGACCCCCGTGCCCGCGCGGGCGCGGGACGGCGCTGGGGGCGACGGGCACAGCGGCCGCCGGGACAACCCGTGCCCGCGGGCACGGGACGGCGACGGCGGGCCCGGCGGCGGTGCGTCCGGCGGGTAACGTCATACGGGTAGCGTCATAATAGGTACAGGCAACCGTGGAGCCGCGCCGTTCCGGCACGACGCGGCAGCAGTCGGGGTTCGAGGGCCTCGGCGCCGGTTGCCGGTGGTTCGGAGCCGCGTTCATGCGCATCGGCGTACCGACGGAGATCAAGCCCGACGAGAGCCGCGTCGCGATCACCCCGGCCGGGGTGGCCGCTTTCCGCGGGCGAGGCCACGAGGTGCTCGTGCAGGCCGGCGCGGGCCGGGGCAGCGCCATCGCCGACGCCGCCTATGCTCGGGCCGGCGCCGCCATCGTCGAGGGCGCGGCGGACGTGTGGGACCGGGCCGAGCTCGTGCTCAAGGTCAAGGAGCCCCTCGAGCCCGAGTTCACCCTGATGCGGCCGGGGCAGGTCCTCTTCACCTACCTGCATCTCGCGGCGTCCCGGGCGTTGACCGAGCGCCTCCTCGAGCGTCGGGTGGTGGGCATCGCCTACGAGACGGTGCAGCTGGCCGACGGGACCCTGCCGCTGCTCGTGCCCATGTCCGAGGTCGCGGGGCGCCTCGCGGTGCAGGCCGGGGCCGCGTCGCTGGAGCGGATCGCGGGGGGCAAGGGCATCCTCCTGCCCGGGGTGTCGGGCGTCCGGCGGGGCCGAGTCACCATCCTCGGGGCCGGCGTCGTCGGGCTGAATGCCTGCGTGGTGGGCGTGGGCTTCGGGGCCGACGTCACCATCATCGACATCAACCCCCTGCGGCTCGCCTACGTGCGCGACGTGGTGCAGGGGCACGTGACCACCCTCATGTCGAACGCCGCGAACATCGAGGGGGCGGTGTGCGACGCCGACCTCGTCATCTGCGCGGTGCTCATTCCCGGCGCCCGCACCCCGCGTCTCGTCACCCGCCGGCACCTCGAGCGGATGGAGGACGGCTCGGCCCTCGTCGACGTGGCCGTCGACCAGGGCGGCGGGGCCGAGACGAGCCGCCCCACCACCCACCACGCCCCGCGGTTCGTCGAGCACGGCGTCGTGCACTACTGCGTGTCGAACATGCCGGGGGCGGTGCCGCACACGTCGACCTACGCGCTGACCAACGCCACGATGGCCTACGCCCTCGACATCGCCAACCAGGGCTGGCGGGAGGCGGCCCGCGACCCCGTCCTCGCCGGCGGCGTCAACGTCGTCGACGGACGGGTCACGCACCCCGCCGTCGCCGAGGCCCACGGCCTCGACTGCGCGCCGCTCGCCGCGCTGACCGGCGGGGGATGAGGAGCCCCGATGGGAGACTACGTGCGCATCGGAGACGCCGCCGACGTGCCGCCCGGCAAGGTGCGCTGCATGCGGCTCGCCGACCGGAAGGTCGCGGTGTTCAACGAGAACGGCACCCTGTTCGCCTACGACGACTACTGCACCCACGTCGGCGGCCCCCTCACGGAGGGCACCTACGAAAACGGCGTGGTGACCTGCCTTTGGCACGGGGCGCAGTTCCGCGTCGCCGACGGCGCACCCCTCACGCCGCCGGCCGGCGGGCGCCTGCGCGCCTATCCGCTTCGAGTCCGGGCGGGCGTCATCGAGATCGATCTCGGGGACTAGCGGTTGCCGGTACGTGACGCTACCGGCCGGGCTCCGGTCCGGGGAGCACCACGCGCTCGATGGTCAGGAGGCGCTGGGCGACCCTCGCCAGCGCGACCTCGACGCTGCGCAACCGTTCGTCCAGGCCGTCGAGGCGGGACTCCATGCGTTCGAATCGCGCGTTGACGTCGTCGAATCGCGTGTTGACGTCGTCGAATCGCGTGTCGACGTCGTCGAAGCGAGCGTCGAATCGCGTGTTCTGGTCGCCGATGCGGATGTTCACGTCGTCGATGCGGGTGTTCACGCCGGCAATCTGGGTCACGAGCAGGCCGGCGATCGCCAGTCCCGTTCCGACGATGGTCCCGATGACTGCCTTCGTGTCGGTGTTCATGTGTCGAACATAACACAATCGGCCACGGCGTCCGCGAGCCCGATCCCTCCCGACTCCGCGGAACGACTCTTGGCGGAGTTGGTTGGGCGCCCGGCGGAGCCGCAGGCGACGTGGGCGGGCCAGGAGTCGGCGCCGTAGAATGGCGGACTCCTGGCGGCGTTGGTTGGCGCTCGGCTGAGCCGCGGGCAACGGTGGGCGGGCTAGCGGGACCGATAGGTGCGGCTGTAGCCCGTCCGGCCGTTGGTCATCGACCAGCTCCGGCCGTCGGGGGCCACCGTCGCCTTGATCCAGTGCCCCTCGCAGTCGTCCTCCTCCGTCAGGTTGGCGATGAGGGCCTCGGCGGTGTTGTTGGCGGCGTCGTCGGTCAGCGTCCGGTGCGACTGCCAGACGTCGCCGACTTCGGCCGTGCTCTGAATCACCGCCAGCGATTCCGGCGTCCCCCCCTTGCGCGGGCCGTTGTTGACGACCGCCACGGTGGGCTGGAGCACCGCCGCGAGCTCGGGGCGGATCGCCCCGTAGCCGCCGTGGTGGGGCACCTGCCACAGGTCGACGACCCCCAGCCGGTTCTCGGGGCACGCGAGCGCGTGCTCGCGGTCGGGAGTCAGGTCGCCGAGGTTCAGGAACTGGAACGCCCCGAGCGACAGCAGGTAGCCCAGGCTGTGCCCGTTCTCGCCCATGTCCGGGTCGGGGGGCGTGACGCCGTCGCAGAGCGGGTTGGGCATCTGCGGCTCGAGGGTGTCGACGAGCTCGCGGTGCGACGCCACGAACGTCAGCTCGATGCGCTCGAGGGGCAGCTTGTCGCCGGGGGCGACCGAGCGGCGCCGGTCGGCGGCGAGGCCGATGTACTCGTCCCACAGGGCCCGGCCGCGCGGCCGGTCGAGCTCGACGCTGTCGCCGTGGTCGACGACCTGGCCGATCGCGACCCGCTCGGCGAGCGCGGGCAGGCCGCCCACGTGGTCGCCGTGGAAGTGAGAGAAGAGCATGTAGTCGATGCGGTCGATGCCCGCGTCGTCCATGGCCGCCTGAATGCGCAACGCGTCGCGCGCGTCGGGCCGCGGCCAGCCGGTATCCATCAGCACGGATTCGCGGGCGGGGGTCACCACGAGGGTCGCGGCGCCGCCCTCGACGTCGATCCAGTAGATGTCGAGGCTGTCCGACGCCGGTTCCTGGGCGAGCCCGGCCGGCGGCAGGGCGACGAGCATGGCGGCGGCGAGGGCCGCGCTCGACAGGGCGGTGAGCGGTCCTGGGTGCTGCATGGTGATGCCTCTACTGGTGTGTGGCACCCCGAGCCATGGGCCCCGGGCGCGGACAGGCCATTATGGCACGCCCCATCATGGCCCGTGGCGCCGCGGGGTCCGGTGTCGGCGGGACGACGCGCGCGAGCCGCGCGACACGTATCGGCAACGGATCTGTGATAACTATGTCGCTGTCGACATCCCTGTCGCGACCCTCCTCGGCCCGCCTTGAAACACGCTTCGCCAGGCCGGTTGGAGGCGTCCCGCCGCGGCGGGAACGGCGGTCGCGCGATGACCCCGCGCGGGAGGTTTCGACATGGCGACCCGTCCGCCCCTCTGCCACGGCGCGGACGAGATTACCGCGGACTGGATGCGGCAGGCGCTGTCCGCCGGCGGCGCATCCGGCTTCCCGACGATCGGGGGCCTCTCGGTCGAGGACCTCGGCTCGGCGACCAACGCGTTCGGCACGCTGCTGCGCTGTCATCTGACCACCGCCGGCGGCCCCGCCGCGGCGCCGGCAAGCGTCATCGTCAAGCTGCCCACCGCCAACCCCACGGCGTTCCGGTTCGCCCGCTGGCTGGCGATGCACGAGCGCGAGTGCCTGTTCTATCGCCGCCTCGCGCGGCAGGCCCCCATCCGGTCCCCGGCGCTGCTGTACGCCGACTTCGACGAGGGCACGCACCGGTTCGTCCTTGTGCTCGAGGATCTGCGCGACCTGGAGGTTCCCGCCCGCACCGGCGTCGAGGCGGAGCGGGCGAGGCGCGCCGTGCGTGAGATCGCCCGGCTGCACGGACATTTCTGGGGCAGGGTCGAGCACCCTTCCCTGTCGGGTTGCCCCGATGTCCTCGGCCCCCGCTACGGCCGCCTGCTGCAGGCCGCCTACCTGGTCTGCCTGCCGGTGGTGCTCGACCGCTTCGGCGAGTGCTTCTCGGCCGGGACGCGCGGGCTCGCCGAGGCGCTGGGACCCAGGGTCGCGGCCCACTTCGCGGCGGTGGCGGCGGGGCCCCGGACCTTCGTCCACGGCGACTACCGGGGCGAGAACATGCTCTTCGGCGCCGGCGCCGGCGCCGACGGCGAGTTCGCGGTGGTCGACTGGCAGGGCTGCGGGCTGGGCGCCGGCCTCTACGACGTGGCCTACTTCCTGGGGGCCAACGTCGCCACCGACGATCGCCGCCGCATCGAGCGCGAGGCGCTCGAGGAGTACCACGACATCGTGTGCCGTGTCGGCGCCGAGGGCTTCACGTTCGACGACTGCTGGCGCGCCTACCGCCAGAACATGCTCGGCGTGCTCGTGCCGGTCATGCTGGGGGGCGGCGGGCTCGACCTCGACGACCGGCGGCTCTACGACCTCGTGAGGTCGGGGCTGGAACGGACGGTCGCCGCGGTCGAGGATCTCGACGCGGGAGAGTTCCTTCCCGCCGCCGGTGGGTTCCTCAGTGCCGACTATCTCGGCTCGACGCTGTCACGGGTTACGTACAGAATGTACGAGGTCGCGCGCCGCCTGCGCAGAAGGGCGGGCGACGGCAGCCGACGGCAAGAGCCGTGACGGGTCTCACGTTGCCGTGTGGCCGAGCGCAACTCGGGATAGAGGGGCGTCGGGGGGCGGTCGGCAGTCCATAGCGATCACGGTCCTGACCCGGCAGGAGGTCCACCCATGTTCCGGAAGCCGATCTTCTGGGCGGCGTTCGCCGCCGTCTCCGTGGCGTGCGGCGCGTTCGCGGTCGTCAACTTCCCTCGCGCGTTCTCCATCGTCGAGCTCGATCTGGAGATGGATCGGACGGCGGCTCTGTCCGAGGCCCGACGGCTCGCCGGCGAGCTCGGATGGGGGCCGTCCGACTACCGGCAGGCCGCCAGCTTCCGGGTCGACGACCGCGCCCGCAGCTTCGTCGAGCTGGAGGGGGGCGGCCCCGAAGCCTTCGCGGGACTGCTGCGCGACGGCCCGTTCCACCCCTACCAGTGGGTCGTCCGGCATTTCCGCGGCGGCGAGGTGCGCGAGACCGAAGTGCGCTTCCGCCCCGACGGGGCGCCCTACGGCTTCCGTGAGACGCTGGCGGAAGACGCCGGGGGCGCGGCGCTCGACGCCGACGCGGCCCGGGCTGTGGCCGAGGCCGGTACCGGCGAGCCCTGGAACGTCGCGCTCGACGGCTACGCCCCCGTCGAGGCGTCCCAGACCGAGCGTCAGGGCGGCCGCATCGACCACACGTTCGTCTACGAACGGACCGGTGCGCAGGCGGGGGAGGGGCGGTTCCGGCTGCGCCTCGTCGTCAGCGGCGACCGGCTCACGGAGCTGACGCACGTCCTCCAGGTGCCCGAGGCCTTCGACCGGCGCTACGAGGAGATGCGCTCGGCCAACGAGGGCATCACCATCGCCGGCAACTTCGCCATGCTGCTCGTCTACGGCGGCGGCATCGCGGTGGGGCTCTTCGTCCTGCTGCGGCAGCGGCGCGTGCTGTGGCGCATGCCGCTCGTCTGGGGCGTCTCCATCGCCTTCGCGCAGCTTCTCGCGGGCCTCAACCAGTGGCCCCTGCTGTGGATGGCCTACGACACCGCGGTCTCGGAGACCGCCTTCGCGATCCAGCAGGTGACGGCGCAGGTCGCCCTGTTCCTGGTGTTCGCCGGCATCCACACGCTCTCGTTCATGGCCGCCGAGAGCCTGTCGCGGCAGGCGTTCCCGCACCACCTGCAGTTCTGGCGCTGCTGGTCCCGGGAGGGCGCGCGGTCGTGGTCGGTCCTGGGGCAGACCGTGGCCGGCTACCTGATCGTCGGCATCGACCTCGCGTTCGTCGTCGGTTTCTACTGGGTCACTGTCGGCTACCTGGGCTGGTGGTCGCCGTCCGACGCCCTCGTCAACCCCGACTCGCTGGCCTCGGTGCTGCCGTGGCTCACCCCGCTTGCCGCCTCGCTGCAGGCCGGCTTCTGGGAGGAGTGCCTCTTCCGCGCCGTGCCCCTGGCCGGCGCCGCCCTCATCGGGGAGCGGTTCGGCAACCGGCGAGCCTGGATCGCGGGGGCGTTCGTCCTGCAGATCCTCGTCTTCGGGGCCGGCCACGCCGCCTATCCCGCGCAGCCCTCCTACGCGCGGGTGGTCGAGCTGATCGTGCCGTCGACCATCTTTGGGCTGCTCTACCTGCGCTTCGGCCTGCTGCCGGCCATCATCCTGCACTTCGCGTTCAATTCGGTACTGTTCGGGATTCCGCTGTTCCTGTCCTCTGCGCCGGGCGCGTGGATCGACCAGGGAATCTTCGGGTTGCTCTTCCTCGTGCCCCTCTGGGTGACCCTCCGCGCCCGCTACCGGGGCGGGGCGTGGACCGAGGCGCCGGCGGGGCTGCGCAACGGGGCCTGGACCCCGCCGGCGGAAGAGTCGCCCGCCGAGACGCCGCCCGCGCCGGCACGGACGGCGGCCGCGCTGCCGGCATTGCCGGCGGTTGCCGGGGTCGGCGTTCTGGGGCTCGGGCTCTGGACGTACACGGCGGTCACGCCGAGCGAATCCCCGGGCCTCGCGGTGGGCCGGGCCGAGGCGGTGGCGGCGGCCCGCGGCGTGCTCGCCGGCCGGGGCATCGACCCCGGGGCGTGGACGGAGACGAGTCGGGTGTTCGGCGGCCTCGGACCGCAGCACCGCTTCGTCTGGAGCGAGGCGGGCGAGGACGTCCACCGCGCGCTGCTCGGCGACTACCTGGCCGCCCCGCGCTGGCGCGTGCGCTACGCCCGTTTCGAGGGCGACGTGGCGGAGCGGGCCGAGGAGCACATCGTGTGGATCGCCTCGGACGGGACGCCGGGGCGGCGGGAGCACCGGCTCGCGGAGGGGACCCCGGGCGTCGCGCTGTCCGAGGAGGACGCGCGGGCGCTGGCCCGCGAAGCGCTGGCCCGTCGGGGCCGCGCGCCCGACCTGCCCGAGGTCTCGGCCGAGTCGGCCAGCCGCCCGGCCCGCACGGACTGGACCTTCACCTTCCGCGACGAGGCGGTTCCCGACCTCGCGGGAGGGGAGGCACGAGTGGCGGTGGAGATTGCCGGCGACGAGGTCGTCGACACGGGCTTCTACCTCTTCCTGCCCGAGGCGTGGCGCCGCGCGGACGATCAGCGACGGGCGACCCTGCAGATCGGCGGCGTCGCCTCGACCATCGTCCTCGGGCTGCTGCTGGTGGCGGGCGCGGTGCTCGCGGTGGTGCGGATGACCCGCAAGGCGTTCGACCTGCGGCTGGGCCTCGCCATCGCGGGGCTCTCGCTGCTGGTCGCCTTCGTCGACCTCGCGAACGACTGGCCGGTGCTGATGCACGGCCTGTCCACGGCGCAGCCGCTTCCGCTGCAGGTCGGCATCCTGCTCGTGGGCGGCCTGATCGGGGCGGGCGTGACCGCCCTCCTGTTCGGATTGCTCGCGGGAGCCCGGCCGATGACGGCGGAGGAGAGCACGGTGGAAGACCGGCGGTCCGCGGTCGTGACGGGGCTGGCCCTCGGCCTGGGGGTCCTCGGTGCGCTCGCCGTCGCCGAGGCCGTGCCCGCCCGCGGCCTGCCGCCCTGGACGGCGCATGACCCGGCATCGTCCATCTTTCCCTGGCTCGCCGCGGTTGTTGCGCCGCTGCAGACCTATCTCGTCCTCGCGCTGATGACCATGCTGGTGGTCACTCTCGCGAACCGGCTCACCGCGCACTGGACGCGCCGGAAGGCGGAGGTGGGGGCGGCGCTGGTCCTCGCGGGGGCGGTGCTGGCGCCGGGCACCAGGCCGGACGACCTTGCGTCGTGGGCGTTCGTGGGCCTCCTCGCCGGGGGGCTGCTGCTGGCGGCCTACGTGCGGATCCTCCGTGACCGACCGGCCCTGGCGGTGCTTGCCGCCGCCGCGATGACCGTTCCCGGCGTGCTCGACCGCGGCCTCGATCAGGCGTACGGCGGCGCCCTGCCGGGAGCGGTTCTTGGCGCCGCCCTCGTTTGCAGCGTCGCGTGGCTCTGGTTCGAGCGCCTTGCGGCCGCACAGAGGGTGTAGGAGTCCGTAGTGAAACCCCGCGTCGCGTCGAGATGCATCGCCACTCGAAGGCAGCCGGGGATTCGCCACGGGCTCCTGGCCGCGTCGGCACTGCTGGTAGACTCTTGCGATCGACTTGCGCAGTCGAGGCGGAGGAGGATCCCGATGACGCTCTCCACGTTTGGTCGCGTGCGCGCGCGGGCCGTCGCGACCGCGGTGCTCGGCGCCCTGGCGGCGTCGATGTCGGCCTGCGGGGAGGATGCCGGGTTGCCGACGGGACCGAGCGGGCTCGTCGCTCCTGCCACGGCCGAACGCGACGCGCTCGTGGCCCAGTACCATGCGGCGGGCGGTCCCGACTGGACCGACACCACCAACTGGCTCAGCGAGGAACCGCTCGGAACCTGGTACGGGGTGGAGACCGCCAACGACCGCGTCAGCAAGCTCGATCTGTGCGGTCCCGACGGCAACAACCTGAGGGGGACGATCGCGCCCGAACTGGGCCGGCTGACGAGCGCCACGGACCTGCGCCTTTCCAACAATTTCCTGGCCGGGGGGATCCCGGCCACGCTGGGGAGCATGACCAGCCTGGAGATACTGCGCCTCTCCAACAACGCGCTGAGCGGCCCGGTGCCGGACCAGTTGACGAACCTCGGGAACCTCGTCGAGTTGAGGCTCCATCAGAACCGGCTGACCGGCGAGCTGCCGCGGAGCCTGATGAACCTGCCGAACCTCAGGCGGCTGCGGATAGAGGACAACGCCGGGTTGTGCGCGCCGGCGGACGCCGACTTCCAGGCGTGGCTGGGCACGCTCGAGGAGTTCGTGAGCGACTGCGACGCGCCGGCGCAGGCGGGGCCGGCGAGCCTGTCCCGGCGTCCCCGGGCCGTCGGCCTCGCCGCCTGCTAGCGGCCCCGCGACGCCTTCCGCCGGCCGGCAGGCGGTAGAATGCCAGGTCGTCGTTTGCCGGCGGGATTGGCGTTCCGACGGCGCGCCGATTTGCGCGAGCGCAAGCTGGCCGACCGTCGGTCCGGGGCAGGGTCGGCGTCACCAGGGAGGTGTCAGATGCGGGAAACAGGCATGGCGGCCGGCGTGGTCCTCGTCTTCGGAACGCTCGTCGTCGGCGGGGCCGCGGTTGCGGCGCAGGAGCCGGAAGCAAGTCGGGTGGCGCCGTTCGAGCACCTCGACGCCCCGCGCATCGCGCTGCCCCCGGACGCGGGGGAGGGCCCGATGCGGGAGCTCTGTCCCGACGTCACCGAGACGTGCCGGAAGTACTGGGAGTACACCGGGCACTTCGTCCGGAACGCGACGATCCCCGCGCGCCACCGGGAGCTCCTCATCCTGCGCACCGCCTGGCTGTCGCGCGGCGACTACATCTGGGGACGCCACGACGTCATCGGGAAGGAAGCGGGGTTGACGGCGGAGGAGATCGGGCGGGTGACGGCGGGTCCGGACGCCCCGGGATGGGACGGCTTCGAACGTGCCCTCCTGCGGGCGGCGGACGAGCTCCACGTCAGCCGGTTCATCTCCGAACCGACGTGGGAGGCGCTCGCGGCCCGCTACACGGACGCGGAGCTCCGCGAGGTCGTGCTGATCGTCGGCAACTACACGCAGTTGGCGATGTTCCAGAACGCGCTCGGCGCCCAGCTTCCTCCCGGCTTCCGGGGGTTGCCGCAGGACGACGGCCGCTGAGGCGGGGGGGCGCGCGCCACGCTGCCGACGGAGCCGGTCCCCACGGCTCCGGCCCAAGCGCGGAACGCGCAAGGAAGCTGACTGGAATCGCCTTGCGACGTGTCGGGCGTGCAATCGGGGTGCTCTTCGGGCTCGGTTGGCAAACCCTGAATCGAGCACTGCCCTGACCGACGGACCGGGACCGAGCCATGGCCGCGACCGACGATCAAAGCACGAACAGCGGCTGGTGGTCGCGATGGGCGGGGGCGCCTCAGGGCGTCGGGCTGCGCAAGGCGATCTTCCAGGTCCACCTGTGGACCGGCGTCGGCCTCGGGCTCTACATCTTCGTCATCTCCGCGACCGGCAGCGTGCTGGTCTATCGGAACGAGCTGTACAGGCACTTCTCGCCGCAGCCCGTCGTCGTGGACGGCGCGGGCGCGTCACTGGGCGACGACACCCTGGAGCGCGTCGCCCGGCAGGCCTGGCCCGGCTTCGAGGTGGCGGACGTCCGGCCGGGCGAGACCCCCAACCATGCCGTCGAGATCACCCTGACGCGCGACGGCGACCGCATACGGCGGCTCTTCGATCCGTTCACGGGAGAGGACCTGGGAGACCCCCTGCCCCTGGGCTACCGCGTATCCGCCTGGGTGCTGGACCTGCACGACAACCTCCTGGCCGGAGAGACGGGGCGGCGGGTGAACGGCATCGGCGCGCTCTTCCTGCTCGCGATGTCCCTGACCGGCGCCGTGATCTGGTGGCCCGGCGCCCAGCGCTGGCGGCGCAGTCTCGTCGTCGACCGGCGGCGGCTCAACTGGAGCCTCCACAGCGCGTTCGGCTTCTGGTGCTGGCCGTTCCTGATGATGTGGGCGGTCACCGGGGCCTACCTGTCGTTCCCCGCCGCGTTCATGGCCGTCGTCGACTACCTGGAGCCGTTCGACCCGACCGACCCGGTCGAGCGCTTCGGCGACCGGGTCATGTACTGGCTCGCCTACCTGCACTTCGGCCGGCTCGGCGGACGCGGCATCCCCGGCTGCGGAGATCTCTGCAACTCGACCACCAAGGCGATCTGGGCCCTCGTCGGGCTCGTGCCGCCCGCCCTCTTCGTGACCGGCGCGGTCATGTGGTGGAACCGGGTCGTCCGCCGGTGGCTGAGGTCGGGCCCGGCCGCGTGACGTTCGCGTGGGCAGGACAGACGAGGGCAGGGGCCGGGGCGGCGACCGGGAGCCTGCGAAGTGGACGAATCACTCGAGCGTGGTGGGCCGCGCTGGGATCGAACCAGCGACCATCTGATTAAAAGTCAGGTGCTCTACCTCTGAGCTAGCGGCCCCGGGAATCGACGCCGAGGCTGCGAACTCCGGCCCGGGAGGGCGAGGCCGCGGTCCCGGGTCGGCGCGTCGCGGGCGTCCGCACCTCAGTGCACGACTATCGGCACCGAGGCCACCATCGAGCCCCACTCCAAGCGGAGCTCGCGGTTCTCGAGGAACAGCGTCAACTGCTCGGCCGGCGCGTCGAGGGTGCCGACGGTCATCTCGGTGCGATCGAGATCGTGCGCGGGGTCGTAGGCGGTGCCCCACTGGCCGGTCTCGGTGTTGACGATGAGCTCGGTGGCGTCGCCGGTGGTCAGTGTCCAGAGGGTGTACTCGCCAGCCGGGACATGGACGGCCCCCACCATGAGGTCGGTGTCGGTCCCCAGGGTCGTGGCCTCGTCGGCACCGAGGCGCCAGACCGAGCCGTCGAGGGGTTCGACGGTATCGCCGACGGTCCGATCCCTCAGGTAGGGACGGCCGTAGGTGATGGAGATGTTCGCGCCGTCGACCTCCCAGTCGACACGGACGTGCGGGCTGCCGGCCTGCCCGTCGTGGACGGGTGTGAGGACCCCGCCGCCGAGCATCTCGGGCGGCGCGGCGGCCTCTGCGGGGGCGGGCTCCGTCTCCGCCGGTTCCGGAGGAGAGCCGCCGCAGGCGGCCAGTGCCGCCATTCCCGTCAATGCCACCGCCGTGAAACCGGACTTCCGGACTGTCCTCATCTGAAGATGCCTCCTGCGCCTGGGCGAAACGGACGGTTGCCGACGGCGTCCGCTTCGGCAAGCTGGTTCTGGGTTTGGCGCCGCGACCGCGTGACGCACTGTGGCCACACGCCGCCGATTCCTGTGACGCGCCGCCGCATTCCTGACGGTCGCCGCTGACGGCCAAGTGACGTCACGCCTTCGGGGTGCACGCGACGCGTGTCGCCGGGCAACGCGAGAACCCTCTCGCACTATAGCATCCCGGCCGCGGAGGGCGCGGCCGGTAAGCGGAGGACAGAGCGGCGCGAGCGGCTTGACGCCTGGGATAACTTTCTGATAACGTGCGAGTTATCGCTATCGGGGTCGGGAAGGACGGCGCCGCGCGGGCCGTGTGGGTGTCCGTGTGGCATCACGCGGAGAGAGAGCCGGTGACGACGAAGCGCTTCGAGGTGGGGGCCAGAGTGCACGAGCCGACCTACGGGTCGGGATCGGTCATCTCGGTCGAGGATGCCTTCACGCGGATCCAGTTCGACGACAACACCGTCCGGAAGTTCCTGACCAGCCTGGCCAAGCTCGAGCCGACGAACGAGCCGGCTCCCGCGGCGCGCCCCCAACGGACGCGCAAGCGCAAGGCGGCGGCCTCCGCGAAGTCCAAGGCGAAGCAGGCGGCGGCGGTCGAGATAGATCTCGACGCCGTCGACGCCAACGTCACCGGCGGCGATGCGGATCTCGACGCCGATATCGGTGATTGACCCAATCCGCGGGCGAGTTCAGCCCGCTGCCCCCCATTCCACCGCTTGCCTCGCGACCGCCCGGCCGTCGGCCACGCAGTCGGGAATGCCGACGCCGCGAAAACCGGCGCCGGTGACGAATAGTCCGGGACTGCGGCCGAGTCGCGCCTCGATGGCCGCGAGCCGCGCGAGATGTCCGACGTTGTGCTGGGGGTTCGCCCGTTCCCACCGGTAGACGCGTGCGAGATGGGGACGGCGGCCGATCCCGAGCAGGCGGGCGAAGGCTCCGTGGGTCCTGTCGATGAGCTCGTCGTCGGAGCATTCGTCGACGCGCGGGTCGCGCGCCCCTCCCAGGAATCCGCGCAGCAGCACCTGTCCGTCCGGGGCCCGCCCGGGCCACTTCGAGGTCACCCAGGATCCCGCCATCAGGGGAACCGCGCGCTCTCGGCGCGGCACCACGAATCCCGATCCCCGCGGTTGCCGCTGCAACGCCGGCCGCGGATAGGCGAGGAGCACGGTTGCCGTCGAGGTGTAGGGAATCCCGTCGCACAGCGCCGCCAGCCGGTCGTCGAGGGGCTGGACGAGGGTTGCGGTGACATAGGCGGGGGTGGCGAGGATGACGCGCCGGGCGGAGACCGGCTCGCCGGCCGACAGGCGCACCGTGTAGGGAGACGGACCGACGAGGGCGACGGCCCGGGCTCCGCAGCGGATCGCGGCAGCGGGCAGGGCCGCCGCCAGGGCCGCCGCCAGTTCCTCGATGCCGCCGGGCAGCGAGCGGAACAGTCCGCCGGCCGGGCGCGGGGCCGCGCGGCGCAGTTGCCGGAGCCCGCGGATCACGCTGCCGCAGGCGCGTTCGGCCTCCGCGAGGCGGGGGAACAAGGCCGGCATCGACAGTTGGTCGACGTCGCCGGCGTGGATGCCGGCGAGCAGGGGGTCGGCGATGTACTCGACGGCCTCGCAGCCGAAGCGCCGGCGAAAGAAGCTTCCCACCGACTCGTCCGAGCCGTCGCCGCGCGGCAGGAAGAGGTCCGCGGCGAGGCGCAGCCGGCCGGCGGGGGAAAGGAGGCGGCTGGCGACCCAGGGGGCGACGGCGGTCGGTATGCCGAGGACGGAAGCCTCGGGAATGCGGCGCAGCCGGCCGCGCAGCACGTAGGCGGCGCGGGGCTCGAGCGTGGACAGCAACCGATCTTCGAGCCCGAGCTCCCGGCACAGCTCGATGGCGGCCGGCTTCTGCACGAGCAGCGAGTCGGGTCCCGCGTCGAGGGTGAACCCGTCGACGCGCTCGGTGCGGACCACGCCGCCGGGCCGCGGCGCCGCCTCGATCAGCACGAACGAGGCGCCCCGCCGCTGCAACTCGTAGGCGGCGGCGAGGCCCGCCATCCCGCCGCCGACCACCGCCACGTCTACGTCCGTCATGGTCCGCCGCCGGTGGGGGCCCTCACCACGGCGTCGCGCTCCGCTCGTGCACGAAGCGGGCGAGCAACTGCACGTGCTCGAGACTGGTGCCGGGCAGGATGCCGTGACCGAGGTTGAACACGTGGCCGGCGCGCCCCCGGGCCCGGCGCAACACGTCGAAGGCGCCGCGCAGCAGGCGCTCGACGGGGCCGAGCAGCAGCGTCGGGTCGAGGTTGCCCTGGACGGCGCAGTCCTCGCCGAGGAGCTCCCAGCCTTCGTCGAGGGGAATGCGCCAATCCAGGCCGATCACGTCGCCCCCCGCTTCACGCATCGCCGGCAGCAGGGTTGCGGTGCCGGTGCCGAAGTGCAGCATGGGAACCCCGCCGGGCCTCACCGCGTCGAAGATCTTCCGCGTGTGGGGCAGCGCGAACTCGCGGTAGTCCTCGGGGGAGAGGGCGCCGACCCAGGAGTCGAACACCTGCACCGCCTGCACTCCGGCCTCGATCTGGGCCACCAGGTAGTCGCCGACGACGGTGGCGAAGGTGTCCGCGAGCCGGTGCCAGGCCTCGGGCTCGCCGTACATCAAGGCCTTGGTCCGAGCGTAGTTGCTCGAGGGGCCTCCCTCGATGGCGTACGAGGCGAGGGTGAACGGCGCTCCCGAGAACCCGATGAGAGGCACCCGATCCGCGAGCCGCAGGCGGAGGAGCCGTATGGTGTCCAGCACGTGCCCGAGCGCCTCGCGGGGCTCGAAGACGCGGAGCCGGTCGATGCGCTCGACCGAGCGTACGGGGGGATCGATGACCGGGCCCTCGCCCTTCACGAAGTCGAAGGGGATGCCCATCGGCTCGAGGGGGAGCAGCAGGTCCGAGAACAGGATGGCGGCGTCGACGTCGATGGCGTCGACCGGCTGCAGGGTCACCTCGGCCGCGAGCTCCGGCTGCCGGCAGATCTCGAGCAGGGTATAGCGCTCGCGGAGCCCGCGGTAGGCGCTCATGTACCGCCCCGCCTGCCGCATGAACCACACCGGGGTCGCGTCCACCGGCTCGCGGCGGCACGCCTTGAGAAAGCGATCGTTCACGGGGAGAGCTCCTGACGGGGAAGGACCGGAAGCAAGGCGGTCGGCTTGGATAGGGTTCGCCATTCATGCTACTGTACTCTCGTCTCCGGACACCGCCGGGAGTCCTCTTCCCGGGGCCCGGCTGCGGATCGGATGCCTTTCCTTCGGTTCTCGCGCGACAAGCGCGGCTACGCCAACACCTACCTCTGCCATACGTTTCGGGGGGACGGCATCGTCCGCATGCGGGTCCTGTACTGGTTCCGAACCCCGCCGGACATCGCGGTCGGCCGACCTGCGCTCGACGACGAGGCGATTCGCGACATCGAGGCGTCGAATCCCCATCTGACCTTCGATTGGGAGGAGATCCTGAAGGCGAAGCCGCCCGCGGTCGCGCCGGACCACGGCAGCCAGGAACGGAGGGAGCGCCGGTCGCGTCGCCGGGGCCGGGGGGCCACCGCCGGGAGCGCCGGCGCCACGGCCGGCGCCGCGGCGGCCCCGGAGCGATCGTCGGCGGAGGCCGGGCCGGCCGCCGGGGCGATTGCCGCGCCGGGGTCGGAGCCCGGCGCCGGGGAGCCGCCGGTCACGCCCGACGAGACCACCGGGGCGCCGGTGGCCCGGCCCGTCCGCCGCCGACGGAGGCGCCGGGGGCGCGGAGGAGGCGGGGGGGACGAACGATCCGCTCCGGCTGCGGTGGCGACGCCGGCGCCCCCGGCCGAGCCGGATTCCGATCCCGCGTGACCCGCGCGGCGGCCGGCTGCCGCGCGCGGCCCCGGGGGTCGTGGCGGCCGCCGCGGCCGCCCGGCGCATTGCCGCACTTTGCTATAATGCGCGAATGGGAATGACAGATTTCGGTCGCAGCGCACGAGTCGGTGTCGGCGCCGTCGCCGTCACCGCTGCCGTCTTCACGGCTCTGTCGGCCCAGCAACAGGAGCCGCGGGGCCTGCCGCCCGAGCCGGGGGAAACCACCGTCGGCCAGATCGGCGACGGGCAGCCGACCTTCCAGACCGGGGTGACCCTGGTCACGACCGACGTCATCGTGCGCGACGGCGACGGGGTGTTCGTTCCCGATCTCACTCAGCGGGACTTCCGTGTCTTCGAGGACGAGATAGAACAGCGACTCGTCACGATGGTGCTGGTGCACGGGGGGCGCGTCTACAACCACCTGCAGCCGGCGCCGGCGGCTCAGGAAGGCATCATTCTGCCCTCGTCGCGGCCCGTCGACAACACCGCCGGCCGCATCTTCGTGCTCTTCGTCGACGACCTGCACCTGACCCCGTCGCGGACCCCCAAGATACGCCAGATCTTCGAGCAGATCGGGGACCACCTGGTCCACGAGGGCGACCTGTTCGGCATCATCTCGACCGGCCCGTCGTCCCTCTCCATCGACATGACCTACGATCGCGAGTTGCTCTACGCCGCGGGCAACCGCATCATGGGCGACGCGCTTAGCGTGCGCGACCAGTTGATGATCATGGACACGGCGCGGGGGCCGTCGGAGGTCCTGTACCGCGCCCACGTGGCGTTCAAGACCGCGCGCTCGGTGCTGCGCAACCTCGAGCGGGTGCACGACCGCCGCAAGGTATTCCTCTACATCAGCGAAGGCTACGACTTCGATCCGTTCCCCGAGTCGCGCATGTACGGCGGCCTGTTCCAGCAGCAGCGGCTGAACAGTTCCGGCTTGTCCAGCCAGGAATACGATCAGCTCTACGGAGACCTCCCCGATCCGAGGACCGACCCCTTCGAGCGGCAGTTGCGCCAGGGGCAGCAGTTCGCCAACCTCGACCTCAGCTTCGAGGTCGCGGAGCTGGCGCGGTCGGCCAACCGGGCGAACACCTCGTTCTACACCCTCGACCCGCGCGGCCTGGTGGCGGGACCCGACCTCGACGTGCCGCAGCTCATGATCGGCGAGTGGACCCGGCACATGTTCCAGACCCAGGGCACCCTGCGCATGCTTTCGGAGCTGACCGGCGGCCGGGCGATAGTCAATCGCAACGACTTCGACGACGCGCTTCGCGAGGTCGACGCGGAGACTAGCGACTACTACGTCCTCGGTTTCTACACCACCAACCCCGACCCGACGGTGAGAACGCGCCGGCTGCGCATCGACGTGCCCGGTCGGGAAGGACTGGAGGTCCGGGCGCGCACCCACTACACGCTGCCGCGTCCCCCGGCCAATGCGACCGAAGAAATCGGGGACTGACCCGAAGCCCGTCGGCGCGGTCGAACCCAGGGGAGCCTTCGCAGCCCGTGCCTGAGCCCACCGGACCCGTGACATCCGGAAGGCGGAGTCGCGCATCGGCGGCCTCCGCACGTCCGGGCGGCGTCGTCCTGGCCGCGCTCGTGCTCGCGTGCCTAACCGCCGTCCTGCCCGCGCCGCTCTCCGCCGGCGCGCCGGCGGAGAGCGCGGAAGCGGCTGCATCGGTCCAGGGCGTTCCGTCTCCGCGTGTGCGCGCCGCGGCGGCGATCGTCTTCGATCCCGTGACCGGCGACGCCCTGTGGGAGCTGAACGCGCGCGAGCCGCGTCCCATCGCCAGCATCACCAAGGTGATGACGGCGATGCTGTTCCTCGAGCAGGAGCCCGATCTCAGTCGCGACGTGGTCATCTCGCGCCGCGACGTCCGCCGGGCGTCGACGACCTACCTGCGGCGGGGCGAGCGGGTCAGCCTGCGCGACCTCGTCCACCTCGCCCTCGTGGCGTCCGACAACGTGGCCGCCCGCGTGCTGGCGCGGGCATCGCGGTGGGGGACGAAGCGCTTCATCAGCCGCATGAACGCGATGGCGGCCGAGCTCGGACTCGAGCAGACGCGGTTCACGGACCCGTCGGGGCTGCACGAGGGCAACGTGTCGTCCGCCCACGACGTGTCCCGGCTGATTGCGGCGGCCGGCCGCGAGCCCGAGATCGCGCGCATCATGCGCAAGCGCTCCCATCGCATCAGCACCAGCCGTCAGAACCGCGTCGTCCGCAACACCAACCGCCTGCTCGACAGCCGGCCGGACGTGGTGGGGGGGAAGACCGGCTACATCAACGAGGCGGGCTACTGCCTGGCGACGCTGATCAGGGTCGGTGACCGCGCGGTCTCGGTGGTCGTGCTGGGGGCCCGATCCAACGCGGGACGCTTCCAGGAGACACGGCGCCTCGTGGACTGGCTTACGCGCCGCGCCCGCGTGCTGCTCTCGCCCGCCGCCGACTGATGTCCCGCCGCTCCGGGGCGCCGGCTCTCGGAGGGACTGGTTGGGCGCCCAGCGGAGCCGCGGGCGACGCTTGACGGGCTTGGAGGATCATTCCGGATGCGCAACGTGATCATCATCGGGTCCGGACCGGCCGGACTCACCGCCGCCCTGTACGCGGCGCGGGCCAACCTGGAGCCGCTGGTCATCGAGGGACTCGAGTCAGGCGGGCAGCTGATGCTCACCACCGCGGTCGAGAATTTCCCCGGATTCCGCGACGGCATCATGGGGCCCGAGCTCATGGCCGAGATGCGGGCGCAGGCGGAGCGGTTCGGGGCGGAGATCGTGGCCGGCGACGTGACCTCGGTCGAGCTGGGGTCGTCCCCGTTCGTCGTCCGCGTGGGGGAGCAGGGTCACGAGGCGCGGTCTCTCATCATCTCGACCGGCGCCTCGGCCCGCCTGCTCGGGCTCCCGTCGGAACGCGCCCTGATGGGGCACGGCGTGTCGACCTGCGCCACCTGCGACGGCTACTTCTTCCGGGAGAAGCCGATCGCGGTCGTCGGGGGTGGAGACTCGGCCATGGAGGAGGCCATCTTCCTCACCAAGTTCGCCTCGCAGGTCACCGTCCTCCACCGGCGCGACCGGCTCCGGGCGTCGAAGATCATGCAGGACAAGGCGTTCGCCAACCCCAAGATCGCCTTCGAGTGGAACACCGAGCTGGTCGAGGTGAAGGACGTCGACAAGGGCGTGGTGACCGGCGCCCTCGTGCGGAACCGCGAGACGGGCGCGACCCGGGAGCTCGCCGTCGACGGCGTCTTCGTCGCCATCGGCCATACGCCCAACACCCGTCTCTTCGAGGGGCAGGTCGAGTTGGACGCCAACGGCTACATCGTGGCGGGGAACGGCACGCGCACCAGCGTTCCCGGCGTGTTCGCCTGCGGCGACGTGCAGGACCATGTCTACCGGCAGGCGATCACCGCCGCCGGTACCGGCTGCATGGCGGCCATCGACGCCGAACGCTATCTCGAGTCGCTGTAGCGCGGGGGCGTGACGAGCTCGTCGGTGCCGCCGCCGGACGGACGCAACGTCCGCACCTCGCCTGGGAGCGCCGGCCGCGAACCACTCCTTCGACGCGTTCCCGTCAATCTATCCACCCGCCCCCGAGCACCGTGTCGCCGTCGTAGAAAACCACCGCCTGACCCGGGGCGATCGCGCGCTGGGGTCGGTCGAATGCTACGTTGACCCGGTCGCCGGGAAGGAGCTCGACCCGCGCAGACGCGTCGGGGTGGCGATGCCGGATACGGGCGGTGACGCGACCGTCGCCGTCCGGGGGCGAGCCCGCGATCCAGTTGACCGACGAGGCGGTGAGGGCGGTGCGGTCCAGCGCCTCCCGCGGGCCGACGGTCACCGCGTTCGTCGGCGCGTCGATGTCCACGACATACAACGGCACCCTGGTCGACAGCTTCAGGCCCTTGCGCTGGCCGACCGTGTAGCGGTGGACGCCCTCGTGGCGGCCAATCTCCCGCCCCTGCCGGTCGCGTATCGGTCCGGGCCGGGCCACCGCCGGCTCCCGAGCCTCGACCAGCCCGGCGGTGTCGCCGTCGGGGACGAAGCACAGCTCCTGGCTGTCGGGCTTGTCGGCGACCGGCAGCCCGCCCCGCCGGGCGAGGTCCCGCACCTCCTCCTTGCGCAGGTGTCCGACCGGGAACCGGGCTCGCGCGAGCTGGTCCTGGGTCAGCGTGAAGAGGAAATAGGACTGATCCTTGGCCGGGTCGAGGCCGCGTTGGAGGGCGTGGGGTTGGCCGGGTCCGGCCGCCACGGTGCGGCGCGCGTAGTGGCCGGTGGCGACGCAGTCGGCCCCCAGCGCGGCCGCTCGCTCCAGAAGGTGGGCGAACTTGAGGTCGCCGTTGCACTGGACGCAGGGAATCGGGGTGCGGCCCGCCGCGTACTCGCGGACGAACGTCGACACCACCGCGGCCTCGAACTGCCGCTCGAAGTTCATCGTGTAGTGCGGGATGCCGAGGGCGGCGGCGGTGCGGCGTGCGTCGTGCAGGTCGTCGAGCGAGCAGCAGCCGCCGAAACGCGCCGCGCCCTGCTGCTGGTCGTAGAGCTGCATCGACAGGCCGACGACCTCGTGCCCCGCCTCGACCAGCCGCAGGGCGGCGACCGAGGAGTCGACGCCGCCCGACATCGCGACGACCACCCGCATGGTCAGCGTCCCGCTGCGGCGGCGCCGCGTCCGGCCAGCGCCCGGAGGCGATCGACGATGCCCGGAAGGACCTCCACCACCCGGTCCACGTCGGCGCGGGTGTTCCCGAGCCCGAGGCTGAACCGGATCGAGTTCTGGGCGCGGTGGGGGGCGAAGCCCATGGCCCGAAGGACGTGGGAGGGCTCGAGGGTCCCTGACGAACACGCGGACCCCGTCGAGACGGCGATGCCCTCGAGGTCCAGCGCGATCAGCAGCGACTCCGCCTCGACCCCGTGGAAACTCACGTTCGACGTGTTCCCGACGCGGGGGCTCTTCCCCCCGTTGACGGCCGTGCCGGGCACCTCGGCGAGGATGCCCGCCTCGAGCCGGTCGCGGAGCCCGGTCACGTCGTCCGGCCCCTTCCCGGGCGTGTCCAGCAGCCGGCGCGCGGCGGCGCCGAGGCCCACGATGGCCGGCAGGTTCTCGGTACCGGCCCGGCGGTTGCGCTCCTGCCGGCCGCCCGTCATCTGTGCGTGCAGCCGCGTTCCCCGGCGAATCCAGAGCGCCCCGGCCCCCTTCGGGCCGTTGAACTTGTGGCCCGACAGGGAGAGCAGATCGACGCCCAGGCCGCGGACGTCGACGGGGATCTTGCCCACCGACTGCACCGCGTCCGTGTGCACGAGGGCCCCGCGCTCGTGGGCCAGCGCGGCGAGCTCGGCGACGGACTGAATCGTGCCGATCTCGTTGTTGGCGTGCATGATCGAGACGAGGGCGGTGTCGTCGGTCAGCGCCTCGGCGAGCCTCTCGGGGGTGACCAGGCCTCGCTCGTCGACCCCGACCAGGGCGGTGGTCCGGCCGTTCCGGTCGAGGGCCTTCAGCGTGCGCAGGACCGCCTCGTGCTCGATCGCGCCCGCGACGAGGCGATGCCGGCCGGCGCCGGCCGCCGCCTCGGCGACCCCGCGAATGGCGAGGTTGTTCGACTCGGAGCCCCCGGACGTGAAGACGATCTCCGTGGGCTCGGCCCCGATCAGGCGCGCCACCGCGGACCGGGCCTCGTCGAGAGCGGTCTTGGCCTCCTGTCCGTACGCATGCACGCTCGACGGATTGCCGAAGATGTCACGCAGGGCGCGCGCCGTCGCGTCGGCCACCGGCGGGGCCACGGGCGTCGTGGCATTGTGGTCGAGATAGATCCGGGTCACCGCATCCAGTCTACCAGCGTCCGGGGGGACCGTGCCGAGCCTGGCCCGCCCACCGTCGCCTTCGACGGCGCATCGGTTCGCGCCGTTTGCGCGCGAGGCGGTCGAACGCTCGTTGCCGAGCGGCCGCCGCGGCCTGTCGGGGAGGCGCGCATCTGCCGATAGACGGAAGTGTCCCCGTGGTGCGGCCGCCGGTGGACACTCCGCGAGCGCTCGTCGTACCATTGAAGGGTGGAAAGCCCCTCTCTAGCGGCCGCGTGACCGGAGAGAAGCAGTCATGTGGAAGCGGGAAGAACCAGTTCCACCGGTGACCCCCCCGGTGGTCGGCGCGATCGGCTCCGCGCCTGCCGACAAGGCGGGCAGCGCGAACCCGAAAGTGATTATCGGCAAGTCGATTGTCGTCAAGGGCGAGCTTCGCGGGAGCGAGGACCTGACCATCGAGGGACAGGTAGAGGGCAAGATCGCGCTCAAGCAGCATGTCCTGACCGTCGGAGTCCACGGACGCATCCGGGCGCAGGTGTTCGCGAAGTCGGTGGTCGTCCTCGGCGAGATCATCGGCAACATCGAGGCGACGGAGAAGGTCGCGATTCGCAATGAAGGGACGGTCGAAGGCGACATCAAGGCCCCGCGCGTCGCCATCGCCGAGGGCGCGAAGTTCCGAGGTGGCATCGACATGCAGCAGGGGCAACCGGGGAACCGGAGCCGGAGCGAGTCGAAGCCGGGGTCCGAGCCCCGTCGCCCGGCGCCGGCCGTGAAGACGAAGAGCGCGTAGGCTGTGTCCGGCGGGGCCGGCGCGAACCGCGGAGCCCGTAGGAGCATCCGTTGCGCGCCGGTACGGAACAGATGGCTCGTCCAGTCGTCGCGCTGTTGAGCGACTTCGGCACCCGCGATCACTACGCGGGCACGATGCGGGGCGTCATACTGGGCATCTGTCCCGACGCCACTCTCGTGGACGTGACCCACGACATCCAGCCCCACGACATCCAGGCCGCATCGCTGGAGCTGGCCGCCGCTTGTCCGTACTTCCCGGCCGGCAGCATATTCCTCGTCGTGGTCGACCCCGGCGTCGGCTCCGCCCGGCGGGGGCTCGCGGCCGATACCGGCACCCATCGATTCGTCGCTCCCGACAACGGCGTTCTCACCCGCGTCTTCGAGCAGGCCCCGCCCCGGCAGGTGGTGGAGCTGACGGAGCGGCGCTATTCGCGGCCGACCATCAGTCGCACGTTCGAGGGGCGCGACCGTTTCGCTCCCGCCGCCGCCTGGCTGGCGCGGGGCATTCGGTTGTCCGCGCTCGGTCGGCCCCTGCGCGATCACGTCAAGCTGGACCTGCCCGCCCTCGAGGTGCAGGAGGGATCGATTGCCGGCTGCGTCGTGTGCATCGATCGGTTCGGCAACGCCGTCTCCAACGTGGACCGCAAGCGCTTCGAGCGGCTGGCCGCCGCCGGGGGCGTCGACATCGAGGTCGGGGGGGGAGCGGTCGGCCGGTTGGTGGAGACCTACGCCGACATCGCGTCCGGCGAGGTGTGTGCGCTGTTCGGCAGCACCGACCACCTGGAGTTCGCCGCCAACGCGGCCAGCGCGAGCGAGCGTCTCGACCTGAAGGTCGGAGCGACCGTCCGGATTACCACCCAGTGAGCGGCGCCGACTGGGGCCGGCGCCGCGCCCCACGAGGAGAACCACCAGCGCATGAGTGACAGCAGCCGGGCCGGCGTGGGCGCCGACATCACATCCGCATTGCTCGAGGTCGTCGAGCGGGCCGCGGTGGCCTGCGCGCACACGATGGGCCAGGGAGATCGCCACCGGTCCGACCAGGTGGCGGTCGAGTCGATGCGCGCGACCCTGGATCGGGTGCCGATCGACGGCCGGGTGGTCATCGGCGAAGGCGAGCGGGACGAAGCGCCGATGCTCTACATCGGCGAGCTGGTGGGGACCGCGCATGCCGCGGCGGCGAAGGCGGACGGGGCGGCCCTGCCGCAGCTCGACATCGCCGTCGATCCCCTGGAGGGGACGAACCTGTGCGCCACCGGGGCGTCCAACGCCATCGCGGTGCTGGCGGTGTCCGAGCGCGGCGGCCTGCTCCACGCGCCGGATATCTACATGCAGAAGCTCGTCGTGGGACCGAGCTCCAAGCACGCCGTCTATCTGGATGCGCCGGTGAGGGACAACCTGCGCGCCATCGCGCGGTGCCTGGACCGCAAGGTGGAGGATCTCGTCGTGATCGTCCTGGACCGGCCGCGCCACCGGCAGCTCGTCGCGGACATCCGAGAGGCCGGTGCCCGCATTCGTCTGATCGGCGACGGCGACCTGTCGGCGGGCATCTCCGCCGCCGTCCGGGGCAGCGGCGTCCACGCGGTCATGGGGACCGGGGGAGCGCCCGAGGGCGTGCTCGTCGCGGCCGCGATGCGCTGCCTCAACGGCGAGATTCTCGCGCGGCTGGTGGTCGACACGCCGGAAAGGGAAGAGCGCTGCCGGTCGATGGGAATCACCGACATGGACCGCGTCTACCGGGCCGCCGATCTGGCGTGCGGCCGCCGCATCATCTTCGCGGCCACCGGGGTCACCGACGGCACCCTCATGAAGGGGGTGCGCTTCTTCGGCGACGGCGCGCGGACCAACTCCCTCGTCATGCAGACCAGCCCCCAGCGCATCCAGTTCGTGGACACCATCCACCTGACCGGCGACTCCGACATGGTGGTGCATTTCTGACCGGACGAAGGACCGGACGCTCCGCGATATCGCGGCCGGAGCGGAGGCTTCGCCGGCGTCGGAGCTCTGCGGCGGGTGCGGCCTCGCGGTCGAGCGGGTAGTTTCGCTGGCGGGAGACCTCCACGCCGCAGGCCCGCCGGTGGGGGAGCGCTCAGTCGGTCGACTCGGGGCGCCCCTTGTGCTTGCGGTCGCGGAAGAGCCGCCTGGTCTTGTCCGGGTGGGGGCCGCCCCGCTGGCGGGGCAGGGGGACGCGAGGTCGGGACGCGCGCTTGGGAGGACGGGAAGGCTTGGCCGGCACGATGACCCTCTATCCAGTCGATTATGCGCCATGCGGGTCGGCGCCGGCAACGGACCGGCGACGCCGGGAGGCCGAGTGGTGAGCCCCCGCGTCCTCCGCCTCGACGATGCCGCGCCCGACCGGGCGCTTCGGCCCGCCGCCGCCGCTCTCATGGCCGGCGGCATCGTGGCCTATCCCACCGACACCCTGTACGGACTCGGCGTCGACCCGACCCGGGGTCCCGCCGTCGAAGCGCTGTGCCGGCTGAAGACGAGATCGGCGCACGCCGGCATTCCCCTCATCGCGTCCACCCTGGCGCAGGTCGAGTCGGCGGTGGGCGTCCTGCCCGGGCTGGGCGGTCGGTTGGCGGCCCGGTTCTGGCCCGGCCCGCTGACCCTCGTCCTCGAGCCGGACGCCGCCTTCGCGGCCGGCGTGTGCGCGGCGGACGGCTCGGTGGCGGTACGGGTGCCCGCCGCTCCCGCCGCCCGCCGGCTCGCCGCGCTGTGCGGCGGACCGATCACGGCGACCAGCGCGAACAGGGCCGGCCGCCGCCCTGCCGCGACAGCGGCCGAAGTGGTCGCCGGACTGGGCGCCGCGGTGCCACTCGTCGTGGATGGGCCGGCCGCGCTGACGGGGCCGCCGTCGACCATCGTGGACGTGCGGGGACACGATGCGCGCCTGGTCCGCGAGGGGGCGGTCGCGTGGGAGCGCGTGCTACAATCGCTCGCGTGATGACCCGCTTTCCGACTTTTGACACGTCGTCCCGAGGGGGCGCGGGCGGGTCGGGTCGCCGCGCATCGAACGGCCGGCCGGTGCGCGACCTCACCCCATGGGATTGGGCAGGGCGCCGGTCGCGCGCGCCGCACCGGCGTCGATCGACGCCGGCCGGCGGAGTGGCGCCTGGCCCCTCACGGCGAAGCGCTGAGCGATGAGGCACGCGCGCGCGGCTGTCGTCGTCGCCGCGGTGGGCGCGCTGGTTTCGGGTTGCGCGACCCGTGCGCCGGTGGTCACCGCGCCGGCGTACCCCGACTATCCGCTTCCGGTCGTGCCGGCCGCGTTTGAGGGGACCCCGGCGGCGGCCGAGCACCGCGATGCCTGGGCGTTCCTGCAGGCGGGACAGCTCGAAGCCGCGGAGCAGCGGTTCGCTGCCATCCTCCGCGACATGCCGTCGTTTCATCCGTCGATGACGGGGCTCGGCTTCGTCGCGCTGGCTCGGGGTGATACGGGCGGCGCAATCGCGCGGTTCGACGGGGCCGTCGCCCGGGTCTCGGACTACGTGCCGGCGCGCCTGGGGCGGGCCGAGGCGCTCCTTGTCGAGGACCGGCTCGCCGAGGCCATCGACGACTTCAACGCGGCCGTCGCTGCCGACCCCGGCCTGACCGGCGTGCGCCAGCGCCTCGCCGGACTCGAGGCCACGGCCCTGACCCGGCAGGTCACGGCCGCCCGCGAAGCGGCCGCGGCGGGACGGGACGCCGAGGCGAAGGCAGCCTACGAGCGGCTCATCGCGGCGTCTCCCGAGTCCGCGTTCCTCTACCTCGAGCTGGCCGAGGTCGAGCGTCGGGTCGACGGCGCCGGGTCGGCCCTGGCCCGGCTCGATCGCGCCGTCGCCCTCGATCCGGATGCCCTCGACGCCTGGCTGCGGATGGGCGATCTGTATCTCGCTATCGGCGATCTCGACCGCGCGGAGCAGGCGCTGCTCCGGGCCGACGCCATCGCGCCCGGAGCCGGCGTCGAGGGCCGCCTCGCGGACCTGGACGCGCGCCGTCGGGCGGCCGCGTTGCCGCGCGAGTACGGCGCCATCGAGGCGGCCGACGCGGTCACCCGCGGGCAGCTCGCGGCCTTGCTGGGCGTGCAGTTCGAGTTCCTGCTGGCCGGTCTGGCCGGCGACGGCGCCGCCATCATCACCGACGCCCGCGATCACTGGGCGTACGGCTGGATGATTGACGTGGCGCAAGCGGGAATCATGCCCGCCGACGTCAACTACCGGTTCATGCCGGACCAGGTCGTGAGCCGCGCGGAGCTCGCGCGCATCCTGGTCCGGATGCTGCGCGGGGCCGGGGTCGAGCCGGTGTCCCCGGCCGCGTCGCCGCGGTTCTCCGATCTGGATCCCGGACACCTCGACCATCCGGCCGCGGCGGAGGTGGTCGCGGCTGGATTGCTGCCTCCGCTTCCCGGGAACGCGTTCCGGCCCGGCCTGCCGGTCACCGGCGGTGAGGCGGTGGCGGTGTTGTCCCGCCTCGGCCGCGCGACTGGATCGGCCCGCTAGGAGTCTGCGCCGTAGAACGGCGCCGACTGCTGGAGGGTTGGTTGGGCGCCAAGCGGAGCCGAAGGCGACGGTTGGCGGGCTAGGAGTCGGCTTCCGTGGAACGGCGCCGACTGCTGGAGGGTTGGTTGGGCGCCCGGCGTAGCCGAAGGTGACGATTGGCGGGCCGACGTTTCCCGGGAACGCCCGGGCCCGGAGTCTGCGCCGTACCCCTTGGATGATGTGTCATGTCGGCGTTGACGGTCGCGAACCAACTCACGCTGCTCCGAATGCTGCTCATTCCGGCCCTGGTCATTCTGGTGGTGTACGGAATGAACGGGTGGGCGTTGGTGGTGTTCGTCGCGGCGGGGTTGACCGACGCTCTCGACGGCGTGCTGGCGCGCTGGTGGAGTCGGCCGACGAGCCTGGGGGCGCTGCTCGATCCCATGGCCGACAAGCTGCTGCTCATCTCGACTTTCGTCGTGCTCACTCTGCCCGAGCTCGATCTCCCGAACCAGTTCCCGGTTTGGCTGACGGTGCTCGTCATCAGCCGCGACGTCATCATCGTGGTCACGGTGGCGGTCGTGAACCTCGCCATCGGGCGGCGCACGTTCCCGCCGTCGATGCTGGGGAAGCTCGCGACCCTGATCTACATCGTCACGATTGCCCTCGTGCTTCTCTACAACTGGCTGGGGCGCGGCTCGATGGTGGTCGATGCGGCCATCTTGGCCGCGCTGGTCATCACCCTCGTTTCGGGGCTCCACTACATCGTTCACGCCGCGCGCGTGCTGAGCGAGTGAGGCCGGGCGGCGGCGCGGCGCGCGGGGTCGTCACCCGCCGTGCGCGTCTCCGCCGAGCGCGGTCCGGAACCACGCGATGGTCTCGGTCAGCCCCTCCGCCAGGGACACGCGGGGCTCCCAGTCGAGCACCCTGCGCGCCCGGCTGATGTCCGGCTGCCGCACCTTCGGGTCGTCGACCGGCAGCGGTTCATGCACGATGCGGCTGCTCGATCCGGTCAGCCTGATGATCTGCTCCGCAATGCCCGCCACCGTCATCTCGTTCGGATTGCCGAGGTTGACCGGGTCGTTCGTGTCGGACCGCATCAGCCTGAGAATGCCGTCCACCAGATCGCTGACGTAGCAGAAGCTGCGGGTCTGCGTGCCGTCGCCGTAGACCGTCAGAGCCTCCCCGCGAAGCGCCTGGGCGATGAAGTTGGGCACGGCGCGGCCGTCGCGCACCCGCATCCGGGGTCCGTAGGTGTTGAAGATGCGGACGATCTTGGTGTCGAGGCCGTGATAGCGGCGATAGGCGGTGGTCATGGCCTCGGCGAAGCGCTTGGCCTCGTCGTAGACGCCCCGCGGACCGATGGGGTTCACGTTCCCCCAGTAGCTCTCGGTCTGCGGATGCTCGAGGGGGTCGCCGTAGACCTCCGAGGTCGACGCGAGGACGAACGTCGCCCGCTTGGCCTTGGCGAGGCCGAGGGCGTTGTGGGTGCCCAGCGCCCCCACCTTCAGGGTCGGGATGGGCCGTTCGAGATAGTCGATGGGGCTGGCGGGGCTGGCCCAGTGGAGCACCGCGTCCACGGGTCCCTCGAGGTCGATGTAGTTGGAGACGTCGTGCCGGACGAACCGGAAGTCACGGCCGGCGAGATGGGCGATGTTCGCGGCCTCGCCCGTCGACAGGTTGTCGATGCCGACGACGCCGTCGCCGCGGTCGAGCAGGGCCTCGGCGAGATGCGATCCGATGAAGCCGGCGGCCCCGGTGATGACGACGCGTTGACCCATGGCGGTTTCCGAGGCGTTGCCGGGGCCCGGCCCCCGGCTTCCCGGGAGGCGCCGCCCGCGCGGGCCCGGCGGGCGGCGCGGCTCAGTACGCGTGGCGATGGAAGAACACGCGGAGGACGGTCATCCACATGATCTTGAAGTCGAGGGCCACCGACCAGTTCTCGATGTAGTAGAGGTCGTACTCGATGCGCTTCTCGATGGACGTGTTCCCCCGCAGGCCGTTCACCTGGGCCCAGCCTGTCAGGCCGGACCGGACCTTGTGGCGGAGCATGTACTGCGGGACGCGCTGCTTGAACTGCTCGACGAAGAACGGCCGCTCCGGCCTCGGCCCCACCAGCGACATGTCGCCGCGGATGACGTTCCAGAGCTGAGGGAGCT
The DNA here is from genome assembly GCA_965207615.1 of Vicinamibacterales bacterium. Lineage (GTDB taxonomy): Bacteria > Acidobacteriota > Vicinamibacteria > Vicinamibacterales > UBA8438 > JAJEEA01. The sequence goes on along the minus strand of CBDBMZ010000003.1, from coordinate 1,080,547 downwards.
CGTCGAGGCTGAGGGTGCGCAGCACGCGGCCGACCGGGGTGCGGCGGGGATCGTCCTGGCGGGCCCACACCGGTCCGGTCTCGCGCTCGGCGTCCTCGAACATCGATCGGAACTTGTAGACGCGGAACGGGCGTCCGTCGAGTCCCATGCGCTCCTGGCGGTAGAACACCGGGCCCGGCGAGGTCGTCTTCACGAGGGCCGCGATGACCGCGAGGGGCAGGCTCAGCAGGATGAGCGAGACGCTCGCGATGCCGAGGTCGATCGCGCGCTTCATCAGGCTGCTCAGTCCCTGGAGGGGGACGTCGTTGATGCTGATGATGGGAACGCCGTCTAGCTCTTCGAGGCGGGCGCGGAGGGCGATGACCTGCATGAGGTCGGGCACGACCTTGACGTCGACGAACTCCCGATTGGCGACCTCGATGAGCTCCAGCATCTTCGCGTGCTCGTCGAGCGACAGGGCGACGTAGAGCTCGTCGATTCTCTCGCGCCGCAGGATGTCGGCCACCTCCGACAGCGACCCCAGGAGCGGCAGGCCCCGGTAGCCCTGCCGGTCGCTGGCGCGATCGTCGACGAAGCCGACGATGCGGTAGCCGAGCCCGCGATGGTGGAGCACCTTGTCGACGACGTGGCGGGCGACGTCGCCGGTGCCGGCGACGAGAATGCGCTTGAGGCCCACGCCCTCGCGCCACTGCTGCTCGAGCGCGGACCGCACGCTGGCCCGGGCCGCATACGCGCAGAGGACGCAGAGGGCGAGGAACAGCGCCCACGCCAGCCGCGACACCTCGTAGACGCCCTGCTCCTTCAGGTCGGCGGGAATGAAGTACGCCTGGAACACCAGGGTGCCCGCGAGACCGAGCACGACCGCGATGAGGCCCCCGATCAGCACCGCGAAGAAGTCGTCGACGCGCGCCCGGATGCGTTCGTGACGGTAGGCGCCCTGCAGCCAGAGGCCGAACGGCAGCAGCAGTCCGACGAAGGGGGAGAGCTGCAGGTAGGACTCGAACGGAGGCTGACCCTTGGGCGCCGGAACCAGTCCGGTCTCGAACCGGAGCCAGTACGCGGCAAGGAACATCGTCACGCCGATGCCGCCGTCGATCACCGCCTGGATGATCATGCGCACGCGGGCGCGTTGGGTCATGGATGCAACTCCGGCGGCGATGTGCCCATCAGGCGGGCGACTTCCGTTGCCAGCCCCCCGCGGAACCGCTCTCGGGAGAAGCGCAGGGCCTGCCGGCGGGCGGCGGCGCCGTCGAGCGGCCGGACGTGAATACTGTCGATGGCCTCGGCGAAGGCGTCCGGCGTGGATTCCCGCACCAGGAGCCCGGACTCGCCGTCCACCACGGTCTCCGAGGCCCCGCCCTCGGCAAGGGCGACGACCGGGCATCCGCACGCCTGGGCCTCGACGGGGGCGATGCCGAAGTCCTCTGGGCCCGGCAGCAGCATCGCGGCCGCGCTTCGATACGCCTGCCGGACCTCCTCGTCACTCACCGGGCCGCGGAACTCCGTCTCCGGGCCGGCGATCTTCCGCAGGCGCCCGAGGTCCGGCCCGTCGCCGACGATGCGCAGGGAGACCCCCGCCTGCGCGCACGCGCGTATCGCCAGATCGACCCGCTTGTAGGGCACGAGAGCCGACACGATCAGACAGCCATGCCGCGGCGGGGCGGGACCCGGTCGGAAGAACGACGTGTCCACGGGCGGATACACGATACTCGCCTCTCGATTATAGTATCGACGAATCCTCCCCGCAACATATTGCGAAATAGCCACATAGCGGTCTACCCGGTGGGCCGTGGAGGCGTCCCAGCGGGCGATCGCGGCGAGCCCCCGCCGGAGCCACCGGCTGGCCCCCGCGCCCACGCGTTCAGGCCCGAAGTAGGCGGGAAACTGATCCCAGACGTAGCGCATCGGCGTGAAGCAGTAGCAGAGGTGACGGGCGCGACCCGGCGCGACGACCGACTTGGCGACGCAGTGGCTGGTGCTGATGATCAGGTCGAACTCGTCGAGATCGAACTGCTCGACGGCGGCCGGGAAGAGCGGCAGCAGCGGCCGGTAGTACCGGTGCGAGCCCGGCAGGCGCTGGACGAGGGACGTCCGGACCGGCTGCGCCTCGATGGCCGGGGAGACCGAGCCGCGGACGTGCAGAAGCGCGAACCGCGCGGCGTCCGGGAAGAGCTCGCAGATGGTCTCGAGCACGCGTTCGCCGCCCCGCATGCCGGTGAGCCAGTCGTGCACCAGCGCCACGCGGGCGCCGGTCGCGATTCCCATCCACTACTAGTATCCTGTACAGGCATGTCGCGGACGCGTCTTCCGCTCCGGGCTCCACGCTGTGGCCCCGCCCCGGTGGCGCGGTTCGACCCCGGACTTCTCGGAATCACCGGTAACCCATGAGAATGACGGTCGTCGGCGCGGGCTACGTCGGTCTCGTGGTCGGCGCATGCCTGGCCGAGACGGGCAACGAGGTCACCTGCGTCGACGTCGACGAGGGCAAGATCGAGTCTCTGCGGATGGGCCGCCTTCCCATCTACGAGCCGGGGCTCGACGAGCTCGTGGTCCGGAACGCGGCCAAGCAGCGGCTCACCTTCGACACGACCCTCGTCCCCGCCGCCCGCGACTCCGAGGTTGTGTTCATCGCGGTGGGCACGCCGTCCGACGAGGACGGCTCGGCCGACGTGCAGCACGTCCTGCGCGCGGCGCGCGACGTCGGCAGGGCGATGGCCGGCTACACGGTCGTGGCCCTGAAGAGCACGGTGCCGGTGGGCACCGCCCGCCGCGTGGAGGCGGCCATAGGCGAAGAGACGAGCGAGTCGTTCAGCGTCGTGAGCAACCCCGAGTTCCTCAAGCAGGGGTCCGCCGTCGACGACTTCCTGAAGCCCGATCGCGTCGTCATCGGCGCCGCCGACGAGCGCGCGGCCCGGCTGATGGCGTCCATCCACAAGCCCTTCACGCGCACCGGCGCCCCCATCGAGATCATGGACTCGGCGAGCGCGGAGCTCAGCAAGTACGCCGCGAATGCGATGCTCGCCACGCGCGTGTCGTTCATGAACGAGATGGCCAACGTGTGCGACGTCGTGGGTGCCAACGTCGACCACGTGCGCCGCGTCGTCGCCTCGGACCGCCGCATCGGTCCGTCCTTCCTGTTTCCCGGCATCGGCTACGGCGGGAGCTGCTTTCCCAAGGACGTCAAGGCGTTGGGCCGGCTGGCCCGCGGCGCCGACTACCATTTCCGGATCCTCGAGGCGGTCGAGGCGGTGAACGCCGCCCAGAAACGCCGACTGGTCGACAAGATGGTCGACGCCATGGGCTCGCTCGACGGGCGTCGCATCGCCGTCTGGGGGCTGTCGTTCAAGCCGCGTACCGACGACATGCGGGAAGCGCCGTCCATCACCGTCATCGAGGCCCTCCTCGCGGCGGGAGCCGAGGTCGCGGCCTACGACCCCCAGGCCAACGAGTCCGCCCGGCGGCTCTTCGCCTCGCGCATCAGCCTGGCGTCCGACAGCTACGAAGTGCTGAAGGAGGCCGATGCGCTGGCCATCCTGACCGAGTGGAACGAGTTCCGCGAGCCCGACCTTCCGCGCATGCGCGAGTTGATGCGGGAAGCGATGATCTTCGACGGCCGCAACCTGTTCGACCCCGCCGAGATGCGCGACCTCGGCTTCCGCTACCACTCGATCGGGCGTTGAGCTGCCGATGAGCACGGTGCTGGTGACGGGCGGCGCCGGCTATATCGGCAGCCATGCCGTCAAGGCCCTCCGGGCGGCGGGGCGCGCCGTCGTCGTCTACGACAACCTCAGCGCCGGCCACCGCGCGGCGGTGCGGGGCCTGCCCCTCGTCGAGGGCGACGTTCGCGAGACCGCCCGGCTCGAGGCGGCCTTGCGGCAGCACGGCGTCTCCGCGGTGATGCACTTCGCGGGGCTCCTCTCGGTGGAGGAGTCGGTGCGTGATCCGAGCCGCTACTACGAGCACAACGTGCGGGGCGGGCTCTCGGTGCTCGACGCGATGCGCGCCGCAGGGGTCGGCCGGCTCGTGCTGTCGTCGACCTGCGCGGTGTACGGCAATCCGGTGGCGACCCCGATCGACGAGGATCACCCCACCGACCCCATCAACGCCTATGGGAGCTCGAAGCTGGCCGTCGAGCGCGCCCTGCGCGACTACGGCCGGGCCTACGGCCTGCAGTCCATCGCCCTGCGCTACTTCAACGCGGCCGGGGCAGACCCCGACGGCGACCTCGGCGAGGACCACGACCCCGAGATCCACCTGATTCCGCGCGCCCTCGACGCGGCCTGCGGGGGAGCTCCGCTCCGGGTGTTCGGCGACGACTACCCCACCCCGGACGGCACGTGCCAGCGCGACTACGTGCACGTCGCGGACATCGCCGCCGCGCACGTCCGGGCCCTCGACGCGCCGGCCCCCGGCGGCGCGAGGGTCTACAATCTGGGCACGGGGACGCCGCACTCCGTGCGGGACGTGATTCGCAGCGTGGAACGGGTGACGGGCCGCCGCGTCCCGGCCGAGCCGGCCCCGCGCCGCGCCGGCGATCCGCCGGTGCTCTTCGCCGCGGCGGGGCGCATAGAGCGCGATCTCGGCTGGCGGCCGGTCCACACGGAGCTGGACGACATCGTCTCGACCGCCTGGCGCTGGCGCGAGCGCCACCCGGAAGGGTTCGGCTCGACCACACCGTGAATCCACTGCTCCGGCTGCTGCGATTCGTCCTGCCCCACCGGCTGCGCGTCATTGCCGCGCTGCCCGCCATGGTGCTCTACGCCCTCGCCTCGGGCGGGCTGGCCTACATCATCGAGCCGATCTTCGACCAGCTGCTTCCCGCCGGCGACCAGGTCGCGTTGATCTGCGGCGCACTGGTGGGGCTCTACCTGGCCAAGGGGGCCGGCGCCTACTTCTCCGTCTACCTGATGGCCGACGCGGGGCAGCGGCTCGTCCACGACGTGCGCACCGAGCTCTTCGGGCACATGCTCGGCCAGTCGAGGACGTTCTTCGGGGCGCGGACGACGGGACGATTGCTGTCGCGGCTAACCAGCGACGTGAACCGCGTGCAACAGGTCGTTTCGGAGACGTGCGGCGATCTGATACGCGAGTCGCTGGCGTTGTGCGCGTTCGCCGGCCTGCTGTTCTACCAGGACGCGAGGCTCGCGCTGGTGTGCATGACCGGCGCGCCGCTGGTGGTGTATCCCCTGGTTCGGCTGGGGCAGCTCGTGCGGCAGACGACGCGCCGCGGCCAGGAGGAGGTCGAGCACCTGTCGCATCTCGCGGTGGAGGCGCTCACCGGTCACCGCATCGTCCAGGCGTTTCAGGCCGAGCCGTTCGAGCGGCAGAAGTTCACGCGCGCCTCGCACCAGCTGTACCGGACGATCATGAGGATCACGAGCGCCCTCTCGATCCTGCCGTCGTTGATCGAGCTGCTGGGGGGCATCGCCATCGCGGGGATCCTCTGGTACGGAAGCCGGGAGATCGCGGCCGGCGATCTGACGGCCGGAGAGTTCACGTCGTTCATGACCGCGCTCCTGCTGATGTACGGTCCCGTGAGGAAGCTGAGCCGGGTGAACGCCAACATCCAGCAGGCGATTGCCGCGGCCGAGCGGATCTTCGAGGTCCTGGACACCCGCACCGGCACCCCCGAGCGGCCCGGGGCCGGGGCGCTTCCGCCGTTCGGGTCGAGCATCGAGTTTCGCGACGTGACTTTCCGGTACCCCGACGACGACGAGCCGGTCCTGCGCGGCGTGTCTTTCGCGGTGCGGGCGGGCGAAGTGGTGGCGGTGGTGGGGCTCAGCGGGGCGGGAAAATCGACCCTCGTCAACCTCGTGCCGCGGTTCCACGACGTCACCGAGGGGGGCATCCTGATCGACGGAACGGACGTCCGCGACGTGACGTTGCAGTCGTTGCGCGGGGCCATCGGCATCGTGACCCAGGAGACGTTCCTCTTCGACGCGTCGGTGGCCGACAACATCGCCTACGCGGCGCCGGGCGCTTCCCGGGAGTCGATCGTGGCGGTGGCGCGCGCCGCCCATGCCCACGAGTTCATCGTGGATCTTCCGCAGGGCTACGATACCGTCATCGGAGAGCGCGGGCAGCGGCTGTCGGGCGGCCAGCGCCAGCGGCTCACGATTGCGCGGGCCCTGCTCAGGAACCCGCCCATCCTCGTGCTCGACGAGGCGACGTCGGCCCTCGACGCGGAGTCGGAGCTGCTCGTCCAGGACGCGTTGGCGAGGCTCCTGCTCAACCGCACCGCGTTCGTCATCGCCCACCGCCTCTCGACCATCCGGCGGGCCGACGCCATCATCGTGCTCGAGGGCGGGCGGGTGGTGGAGTCCGGCCGTCACGAGGAGCTGCTGGCGCGTCCCGGCAGCAGCTATGCGAAGCTCTATGCGACGCAGGTGTTCGGGCAGGAGGGCGACGAGCGGGCGGCGGTCGCCGCCCCCGCGGCGGCCCCGTTGACGAGTGCAACGCGATGATCAAGTCGATGACCGGGTTCGCGTCCGGTAGCCGGGAGCACGAGACGGCGGCCCTCGGCATCACGGCGCGGACCGTCAACCACCGCTACCTCGACATCCAGGTGCGGCTGCCGCCGCTGCTGGCGCCGGTCGAGGTCGAGTTGCGCGGCGCCGTCCAGCGCTGGGTGGCGCGCGGCCGCGTCGAGTTGGCGGTGACCGCCCGGCTTCTCGGGCAGCCCGAAGTCGAGGTCGCCCTGAACGAGCCGCTCGTCGACGCGCTCTCGGCCGCCGTCGAGCAGGCCCGTGCGCGGGGTGTCGCCACCGGCGGCCTGACCGCCGGCGACCTCCTGCGGTTCCCGCGGGCGCTCGTGGTCGAGGAGCTGGAGCTGGACGAGGCGGGCCGGGCCGCGCTGGGGCGCGCCGCGACCGCGGCGGTCGAGGAGGTGCTGCGCGATCTGGACGCCATGCGCGTGCGCGAGGGCGGGTACCTGCTGGCCGACCTCGAGGCGCGGTGCCGCACCCTGTCGGACCTCGTCGGCCACCTGGAAGCGGCGGCCGAGTCAGGGCGCGCCGAGTTGGTGTCGCGGCTCGGTACCCGCCTCGAGGAGCTGCGGGGGCATGCCGGCATCGAGGAGGCGGCGGTGGCCCAGGAGGTCGTGCGGTTCGCGGCCCGCTCGGACGTCAGCGAGGAGATCACCCGGCTGCGCGGTCATCTCGCCCACTGGTCCGCCCTGACCGGCTCGACCGAGCCGTGCGGCCGCAAGCTGGACTTCCTCCTGCAGGAGATGAACCGGGAGGTCAACACGCTGGGCGCAAAGGTGGAGGGCGCCGACGCGAGCGAGCTCGTGGTGACGGCCAAGGCCGAGCTCGAGAAGCTGCGGGAGCAGGTCCAGAACGTGGAATAGGAGAACGCACGGTGGGAACGATGCGTGCTCCCGGCGGGTCGGTCGGGCGGGAATCGGAGCCGAGGGCGACGGTTCCCGGGCCAGGGGCGTGCGCGTGAACGGCAAGGGGAGCCTCTTCGTGGTCTCGGCCCCGTCGGGCACGGGGAAGACCACCGCCGTCGACACGCTGGTCGCGCGGGTGGCCGGACTCGAACGGTCCCGAAGCTACACCTCGCGCCCCCCGCGTCCGAGCGAGCGGGACGGCGTCGACTACCACTTCGTGGACCGGGAACGCTTCGACTCGATGCGCGCGGCGGGCGAGTTCCTCGAGTGGGCCGAGGTGTTCGGTCACCTCTACGGCACCCGCGCCCCCGATACCCGGCGCCGCCTCGAAGCCGGTCTCAGTCTCGTCCTCGTCATCGACGTGCAGGGCGCCAGGCAGGTCCGGGGGCTGGAGCCGGGGGCGGTCGGCATCTTCCTGCTGCCGCCGTCCCCCGCCGTACTCGAGGACCGCCTGCGCCGCCGGCCCGGCGACCGCCTCACCGAGGCCGAGATTCGGCGCCGGCTGAGCGTCGCGCGGCGCGAGGTCCGGCACGTCGCGGAGTACGATTACGTGGTCGTCAACGACGACCTGGAGGACTGCGTCGAGCGCCTGCGGTGCATCGTCGGGGCCGAGCGCCAGTCGTGGCGCGCGGCAGGCGCCGCCGCGCGGGCGATCGCGGAGAGCTTCGGGGAACCGGACAGCGGGGCCGTGCCATGGCGCTGATCGCGGTGGGGGTGAGCGGCGGCATCGGCGCCTACAAGGCGGTCGAGATCGTCCGCCGGCTTCAGGACAAGGGACACGACGTCGTCGTGACCATGACGTCCAACGCCCGCCGCTTCGTCGGATCGCTGACGTTCGAGGCGATCACGCGGCGGCCGGTCATCACCGATCAGTTCGCGCCGGGCGCGAACGCGACCATCGAGCACGTAGCGCTGGCCACCGACATCCGGGCGCTGCTGGTGGCGCCGGCCACCGCCAACATCATCGGGAAGCTCGCCCACGGCATCGCCGACGATTTCCTGACCTCGCTCTACCTCGTGACGCGGGCGCCGGTCGTCGTCGCCCCCGCCATGAACACGAACATGTACGAGCACGCGGCGGTCGCCGCCAACCTCGCCGCGCTGGAGGCGCGAGGGGCGCACGTGGTCGCCCCCGGCGAGGGATACCTCGCGTGCGGATGGACGGGCCCGGGTCGGCTCGCTTCCGTCGACGACGTAGTCGCCGCCGTCGAGCGCCGGCTCCGGCCGGGGGAGGGCGACCTCGCGGGGCGACGGCTCCTCGTCACCGCGGGACCGACCTTCGAGGACCTCGACCCGGTGCGCTTCGTCGGCAACCGCTCGAGCGGTCGGATGGGGTACGCGCTGGCCGCGGAAGCGGTCGACCGCGGCGCCCGGGTGGTGCTGGTGTCCGGCCCGTGCCGCCTGGAGCCTCCGGCCGGGGCCGAGGTGATCGCGGTGCGGAGCGCGGCCGACATGCAAGCGGCGGTGACGGGCCGGGCGGACGAGGCCGACGCCGTGGTCATGGCCGCCGCGGTGGCCGACTACACGCCGGCCGGGGGGCCTCGCGGGCAGAAGATCGCGAAGGAGTCCGAGACCCTGACCCTGACCCTGACCCGCACCGCCGACGTTCTGCGGGAGCTCGGCCGAAGGCGCGCCGGCCGGCGCCGGCCGGTGCTCGTCGGGTTCGCGGCCGAGACCCGCGACGTCGTCGCGCGGGCCCGGGCCAAGCTCGAGGCCAAGGGGGCGGATCTCATCGTCGCCAACGACGTATCGCGGGCCGATGCCGGGTTCGATGTGGAAACGAACGCCGCCACCCTGGTCGCGGCGGGGGGGACGACGGACCTGCCGTTGCAGTCCAAGCGCGACCTGGCCTGCGCGATCCTCGACCGCCTTCGGGAAATGCTGGCCGGGCCGCCGGAGGCGGTCGAGACCGCCGACCATGACCGACCGTGAGCAGTTGAGGCGGCACCTGGAGTTCTTCCGGGAGCTGGGGGTCGAGGGCGTCAGCCGCGACGCGATCTGGCGCGCGCGTGGTCCTGCGCATCTCGTGCGTCTTACCGCAGACCAGGGGAACAGGCCTGCCGACCGCGCGCCGGTAACCCCGGCTCGAGCCCGGGACGCGTACGGGGTGAGCGATCGGGATTCCCGGGCCGGCGGCGACCCCGCTGCGGCATCCGCCGTCTCGGCGGCCCCCGCGGCGACGACCGGGACGGCGCCGTCGCGGGAGACGCTCGAGGCGGTTCGCGCCGACCTCGGCGAGTGCACCCGCTGCAAGCTGCACGGGGGCCGGACGAACCTCGTGTTCGGGGTCGGCAGCCCCAGCGCCGACCTCGTGTTCGTCGGCGAGGCGCCGGGGCGGGACGAGGACCGGCAGGGGATCCCGTTCGTGGGCCGGGCGGGGCAGTTGCTGACCCGGATCATCGCGGCGATCGGCCTGTCGCGCGACGAGGTCTACATCGCCAACGTCATCAAGTGCCGGCCCCCGAACAACCGTAATCCGGAGCCGGACGAGGTCGCGACCTGCGAGCCGTTCCTGTTCCGGCAGCTCGACGTCATCCGGCCCCGGGTGGTGGTGGCGCTCGGCGGCTTCGCCATCAGGACCCTGCTCGAGACCGACGAGGCGGTCTCCCGGCTGCGGGGGCGCGTGTTCGACTATCGCGGGGCGAAGCTGATCCCGACCTTCCACCCCGCCTTTCTCCTGCGGAGCCCGGAGCGCAAGCGGGACGTCTGGGAGGACATGAAGCGGGTCCGCGCCCTGCTCGCGGAGCCGGAGTCCGCTCGGCAGGAGTCTGCGCGGGAACGGCGCGGACTCCTGTAGGATTGGTTGGGCGCCCGGCGGAGCCGAAGGCGACGATGGGCGGGCGAGGAGTCTGCGCGGGAACGGCGCGGACTCCTGTAGGATTGGTTGGGCGCCCGGCGGAGCCGAGGGCGACGATGGGCGGGCGAGGAGTCTGCGCGGGAACGGCGCGGACTCCTGTAGGATTGGTTGGGCGCCCGGCGGAGCCGAAGGCGACGATGGGCGGGCGAGGAGTCTGCGCGGGAACGGCGCGGACTCCTGTAGGATTGGTTGGGCGCCCGGCGGAGCCGAAGGCGACGATGGGCGGGCCAGGAGCCTGTGCCGTGGAACGCCGGGACGGCGCGTTCCGCCGCCGCCGTTCATCGCCGATGCCTCGCGTCGTCTCCGTGGTCGTCCCCGTCCCCGTCCTCGATCGCCTCGACTACGAGGTGCCTGCGGAGTTGCCGGTACCGGAGACGGGGACCCGTGTCCTCGTGCCGCTGGGACCACGGGCGGTGACCGGCTGCGTCGTCGATCGGCCGGCGGCACCGGCTCCCGCCGCGCTCAAGCCCCTGCTCGACGTCCTCGATGTCGATCCCCTGCTGCCGGCCGGCGTGGTGCGGCTCGCCCTCTGGGTGGGCGAGTACTACGCCTGCGGCGCCGGCGAGGCGGTGGCGGCGGCGATGCCGCCCCTGGCGTGGGTGGCCACCGAGCGGCGGGCGGAGATCACCCCGGCGGGCCGGGCCGCCCTCGCGGGCCGGCCGGGAGCCGCGCGGCGCCGCCTCCTCGAGCTGCTCTCGGACGGCGCCTCACACCGGGCGGCGGCGCTCGATGACGGCGCGAAGCGCCGGGGCCCCGGGCGGGGGCGGGGCCCCGGCGGCCGCCACGCGCTCCTCGCGGCCATGGCCCGCGAGGGGCTCGTCCGGTTGACGCAGCCCCTCAAGGGCACCGCGTCCGCGTTCAAGAAGGTCCGCGTCGCCCGCCTGACCGACGATGGCCGGACGCGCCTAGCCGGTGGTGCTCCCCTGGGAAGGCGGCAGCGCCAGGCGCTGGAACGGCTCGAGGCGGCGACGGGGGGAGTGCCGGTGCCGGTGCTCACGGCCGGCGGGATTCCGGACGGGACCCTTCGCCGACTCGCCGGGCTCGGCGCGTTGACGATCGTGAGCGAGGTCGTCGAGCGGGAGCCGTGGGCGTTCGAGCTCCTGGAGGACTCCGAGCCACTGGTCCACGCCCTGACGCCCGGGCAGCGGCAGGTGGTCGAGGCCTTGGAGGCGTCCGCGGGGTCCGGCGTCTTCGAGGTGGCGCTTCTCCACGGGGTCACCGGGAGCGGCAAGACCGAGGTCTACGCGCGGCTGGCCCGGGCGGCGGTGGCGAGAGGACGGCAGGCCCTCGTCCTCGTCCCCGAGATCGCCCTGACCCCGGCCATCGCGGCGCGGCTGCGGCCGGCGTTCGGGGCCCGGGTGGCGGTCCAGCACAGCGGCCTGTCCGACGGCGCACGCCACGATCAGTGGCACCGCATCCGCCGCGGCGAGGTCGACGTGGTCGTGGGCACGCGGTCCGCCGTGTTCGCGCCCCTGCCGTCGGTGGGTCTGATCGTGGTCGACGAGGAACACGACGGCTCCTACAAGCAGGACGAGAGCCCGCGCTATCACGGCCGCGACGTGGCGGTCATGCGGGGGAAGCGCGACGGCGCCCTCGTCGTGCTCGGATCCGCGACGCCGTCCCTCGAGAGCTTCCGTCACGCCGACAGCGGCCGCTACCGGCGGTTCACCCTGCCGCAACGCATCGGGAGCCGCCCCCTGCCCGCCGTGCGCGTCGTCGACATGCGCGACGAGCTCGCGGCGCACGGCCCCGACGTCGTGCTGAGCGAGCCGCTCGCCGAGGCCATCGAGGACCGGCTCGATCGCCGGGAGCAGGCGCTGGTGCTGCTGAACCGAAGAGGGTTCGCGGCCTCCCTGCTGTGCCGTGGGTGCGGTCACACCCTCGAGTGTCCGGACTGCAGCGTGAGCCTGACGTTCCACCGCGCGGCCGGGCGCGCCCGCTGCCACTACTGCGGTTACTCGCGGTCGCGTCCCGCCGCGTGTCCGCGGTGCTCGGGCACGGTGATCGAGCACGTGGGCTTCGGCACCGAGCGGGTCCAGGCCGAGATCGAGCGGCGGTGGCCGGCCGCCCGCGTCGCCCGGCTCGACCGCGACACGGTGCGGCGGCGGGGCGGGGCGGCGCGGCTGCTCCAGCGGGTGGCGCGCCGCGAGCTGGACGTCCTCGTCGGCACGCAGATGGTCGCGAAGGGGCACGACTTTCCCGGCGTAACGCTGGTGGGCGTGGTTTCGGCGGACATCGGCCTCGGGGTGCCGGACTTCCGGGCGGCGGAGCGCACGTTCCAGTTGCTGACGCAGGTCGCGGGCCGCGCTGGCCGGGGGAGCGCCCCCGGCGAGGCGATCGTCCAGACGCTTCATCCCGGTCACTACGCCATCCGCCACGCCTGCGATCAGGCGTACGCGCCCTTCCACGAGGAGGAGCTGCGTTTCCGGCGGGCCCTGCGGTATCCGCCGGTGGTGTCCCTGGTCTCGATCGTCGTCCACGGGACGCTGCGGGATCGCGCCGTGCGGGAAGCGGCCGCCCTCGCGGCGCGGCTTCGCGCGGCCCCGCGCCGGTTCACGGTGCTGGGGCCGGCGCCGGCGCCCCTCGCCAGGCTGCGGGGCCGGTACCGCGTGCAGCTCTTCCTGAAGGGCGGGGGCCGGGCGGAGATGCGGGAGGCGCTCCTGCGGGTGCTGGACGAGCATCCCCGCCTGAAGCGGCGCTTGGTGGTCGACGTTGACCCGGTCTCGATGCTCTAGTGAACCGTCCTGGAGGAAGGCTGCCCATGGCGCGGCGTATTTCGCCGTTGCCGGCGAACGCCGGCGGCAGGGCGGCAGAGCCAGCCCGCCGATTCGTCGCCTTCGGCTCCGCTGGGCGCCCAACCAACCCTCCGTGAGTCCGCGCCGTCCCACTGCGCGGACTCCTGCCTCCGGGACTGTCCGCCAGTGGACCCGCCTGGAGATAGAGCTGCCGACGTCGAGGGGCGGGGGGCGCGCCCTTCGACGGAGAGTCGCCTACTGTCCGAGCTCTCCGATGATCTGGATGGGGGCGGGCGTGAAGCAGAGTACGAAGATGACGAGCGCGAACGCCGCGATCATCATCCGCGCCCGGTCGATGGGAACGTCGTGGTCGAGGGTGCGCGGATGCCGCGGTCCCAGCGCGACGAGCATGACGACCATCAGCACCGCCCAGACGATCCAGCTCGGGGAATGGAAGGCGAGGGCGAAGAGGACGACGGCCGAGACGAGGGTCACGAGGGTCGAGCGGGCGCCGAAGACCGCGTACGAGATGTGCCCCCCGTCGAGCTGGCCTATCGGGAACAGGTTGAGGGCGGTGGCCAGCAGGCCGACCCACGCCGCGAATCCCATGGGGTGGAGGTTCAGTGTGGACCCTTCCGGGGTTACCCCCCACACGGCCCACTCGGCGAAGCGGAACAGAAGCGGCTTGCCCAGGCCCAGGTATGTCGTGAGCTCGGCCGCCTCCTGCGCCGGCAGGACCCGCGAGAGGCCGACGCCGACGAAGAGAGCGGGAACGGCCACCACGAAGCCCGCGATGGGCCCGGCGACCCCGATGTCGAAGAGCATGCGCTTGGTCGGAATCGGCTGCCGTATGCGGATGAACGCGCCGAGGGTGCCAATCAGGAACGGCGCCGGCAGGAAGTACGGGAGTGATGCGTCGACCCGGTAGTACCGGCACGCGTAGTAGTGTCCCAGCTCATGGACGCCGAGAATGGCCAACACCGTCATGCTGTACCAGAGCCCATGCCACAGCACGAACGGGCCTTCCCCCGCGGGGTCCAAGTCGGCGGCGAAGCCCCGGTGCGAGAAGGCCCCTACCACCGTGGTGGACAGCACCGTGGCCAGCAGGAGGGCGAGGTTGAGCCACGGGCGGTCCCGTCGCGCGGCGGCCGGGGCCCGAGGTCCCTGTGGGTGGAGGCGCGGCGGGGGAGTCGCCTCTCGCGGGTCTGCCGGCCAGGTCGGCGTCGGGGATTCGGGAACGGAAGCGGGAAGCTGGCTCAAGAGACGTCTACCCCGTGGGGCTTGCGCCGCCCGCCGCCGGAGCGGATGCGAGGCGGAGGACGCGTCAGCCGCCGATGTCCTGGAGGTCCTTGCCGGGCTTGAACCGGATGGTCCGGCCGGGTGGAATGCGCACTTCCTTGCCGGTTCGCGGATTTCGGCCGATACCCCGCTTGCGCGGCTTCACCTGGAAGACCCCGAAACCCCTCAGCTCGATGCGCTCTCCGCGCTGCATCGACGTCCGCATGGCGTCGAACACGGCGTCGACCGCCACCTCGGCCTTCACCTTGGTGATGTCGGCGAGTCTGGAGACTTCGTTCACGATGTCGACTTTGATCATGCGCGCCGCCAGCGATGTTATGTAAGCATCATAGGTACTATCATTTACGGCTGTCAAGCGGCGGTGGGAGAGGTGCCGGGGCGGGAGCGCGATGGGTGGTGAGCTGAACCGCGCCGCGGGACGCGTGGTCCTCGTGGGCCGGCCGAACGTGGGCAAGTCGACACTCTTCAACCGCCTGACGGGGACGCGGCGGGCCATCGTCACTCCGCTGGCGGGGACCACCCGCGACGTGCTCGCGGGCGAGGTGGAGTGGCAGCAGCGGGTGTTCTCCGTCGTCGACACCGGCGGGGTCGCGGGCGCGAGCGCCGATCCGATGCAAGCGGCGGTGGCGGACCGCGGCCGGCGCGCCGCCGGCGATGCCGAGGTCGTGGTGTTCGTGGTGGACGGCGGCGAAGGACCGGTGCCGGCCGACGACGAGCTGGCCCGCGAGCTGCGGACGCGAGGAATGCCGGTGGTGCTGGCCGTCAACAAGATGGACGACCGGCGGGCGCGCGCTCACGTGCCGGAGTTCCACCGGTTCGGCTTCGAGCCGGTCGTGGAGATAGCGGCCGAGCATGGGCAGGGAATCGGGGATCTGCTGGACGAGGTCGTCGCGCGGCTCCCGGCGGGCTCCGCCGCCGCGCCCGACGGCGTAATCGCCGACGCGGAACGGGAGACCGGCGTGGTGGTGGTCGGCCGCCCCAACGTCGGGAAGTCGTCGCTCGTCAACCGGCTTCTGCGCGGCGACCGCGTGCTCGTCAGCCCCACCCCGGGCACCACCCGCGACGCCGTCGACGACGTGATGCGCTGGCATCGGCAACAGTTCCGCATCGTAGACACCGCGGGCATGCGGCGTCCCGGGCGCGTCGCCGGAGGGGGGCGCATCGAGGCGGTCAGCGTCGTGCGCGCGCGCCACGCGATGGAGCGCACGGACGTTGCGGTGATCGTGGTGGACGCGGCGGCGGGCGTCGTGAAGCGCGACGCGGCCGTCGCCGGCGAGGCCGAGGCGGCCGGCTGCGGCGTCGTCCTCGCGGCCAACAAGTGGGACCTCGTCAAGGACCGTGGCCCGGGGTTCGCGGCCCGCTTCGACGAAGAGCTTCGCGACGCCCTCAAGTTCGTCGACTACGCGCCCATCGTCCACCTGTCGGCGATGACCGGAGAGCGGACGGGACGGCTGCTGGAGCTCGTCGACGAGGTCGCCGCCGCCCGCCGGACGAAGGTGACCACCGGCGAGCTCAACCGCGTGGTCGCCCGCGCGACCCGCGCCCATCGCCCGTCCGGGGCCGGGCAACGGACGGTGCGCATCCGCTACGCGGTGCAGACGGGCGTGGCGCCGCCGACGTTCACGCTGTTCACGGGCGGGGGTGCGCGGCTGCACTTCTCGTCCGAGCGGTTCCTCCGGCGCCGTCTGCGGGAGGCTTTCGGGTTCGTCGGTACCCCGATCCGCCTCAAGGCGCGGGGACGGTAGGCGTCCGCGCCGTGAAGCGGCCCGGACTCCTGCAGGGTTGGTTGGGCGCCCGGCAGAGCCGAAGCCGAGGATGGGCGGGCCAGGCGTCGGCGCCGTGGAACCGCGCGGGCTCCCGGCGGGTTGGCTGCGCCCGGCGGGGCCGAAGGCGACGGTGGGCGGGCGAGGTGGGCGGCGCGGGAGCGGCGGGGCACGGCCCTGCCGCCTCCCGCCACCGGTGTATACTGAGGCCGGCTTGAAGCGAAGCGATGGCGACACGGGTCAAGATGCCGGAACGGTCCGTCTACAAGCCGTCCGAGGTTTGCGCCATCGCCGAGTTGCAGCCCTACGTGCTACGCTCTTGGGAAGCGGAGTTCCCGGAAATCGGGGTTGCGCACGGCGATGGACGCTCGCGCCTGTATCGCCGGGAAGACCTCGACAGGGTGCTGCGCATCAAGCAGCTCGTCTTCGTCGAGGGCTTGACCCTTGGGGCGGCGCGGCGCCAGCTCCACAAGGAGGCGCCGGCGTCGGAGAGCGCGGAGGCGGCGGCGTTGGACGAGTTGCTCGGCGACGAGGTCAGGTCGCGGCTGAACGGCATCAAGAAGGGCCTGCACGCGATTCTGGAGCTGCTGGCCGGGCAGAAGGCCTGATCGGGCAAGGCGGGACTCGACGGCTTCGTTGTCGGCCGGCGGGTCGGTGTCGGGATGTGGCGCAGTCTGGTAGCGCACCTGACTGGGGGTCAGGGGGTCGCTGGTTCAAATCCAGTCATCCCGACCATTTCGTTCGACGTTCCTCGACGGTATCCTTCCAACGACTCTTCGGCGCGTCGATGCCACCGGGAAACCGCATGGCGTTCCCATGATGTCGCTCGCCGCGACCACGACCATGCGGGACCGGGGGCTCGGCGCGGAGCGGCAGCAGGGGGACACACGATGAGCACGCCAGTCGAGAAACCGGCGCACACCGCGTTGACGCGGGTCGCAGGCGCCGCCGTCCTGGCCGTGGTCGCGATGACCGCGGCGCCGTCCGCCGACGACTGGCCGCAGTGGCGGGGCGCGGGCCGGCTCGGGGTCTGGCACGAGACGGGCATCGTCGAGGAGTTGCCGAACGAGCTGAGGGTCGCCTGGCGCACGCCGATACGCCCGGGGTACTCGGGCCCCGCGGTCGCCGGCGGCCGGGTGTTCATCACGGATTGGCGGGAAGATCCGGAATCGCGCACGCTGGACGGCACGGAGCGGGTGCTCGCCCTCGACGAGGAGACCGGCGAGGTGCTGTGGACCCACGAATGGCCGACGTCCTACCGCATGCTGTCGGTGAGCTACGCGGTCGGCCCCCGCGCCACCCCCACCGTCGACGGCGACCGCGTCTACGTCGTCGGGGCCACCGGGCGAATGTTCTGCTTCGACGTCGAGACCGGCGCGGTGCGCTGGGAGAAGGACTATGTGGCCGAGTACGGCACGAGCGTCCCGGTGTGGGGCATCGTCAGCGCCCCCCTCGTCGATGGCGACCGGCTCCTGACCGTCGTCGGCGGCGAGCCCGACGCGCTGGTGGTGGCCTTCGACAAGCGTACCGGCGAGGAGCTGTGGCGGGCGATCGAGGTCGAGGCCGAGATGGGCTATGCGCAGCCGGTCATCTACGAGGCGGGCGGCGTGCGGCAGCTCATCGTCTGGCATCCGAGGGCCCTCGCGTCGCTCGACCCCGAGACCGGCGAGCTCTACTGGGAGCAGCCCTGGGACGTCTCGATGGGTGTCACGGTGGCGACCCCGGTGCGTAGCGGCAACTACCTGCTGGTGTCGCAGTTCTTCAACGGCTCGCTCATGATGCAGTTGAACCAGGACCGGCCGGACGCCACCGAGCTGTGGCGGGGCCGGAGCCGCAGCGAGCTGCCGGGGGAGACGGACACCATCCATGCGATGGTGACGACCCCGATCATCATCGGCGACCACGTCTACGGCGTGGACAGCTACGGCGAGCTGCGTGCGCTCGACGCCGCCACCGGCGAACGGATCTGGATGAGCCCCGACATGACGGCCCAGGCGCGCTGGAGCACCGCCTTCCTCGTGCGGCACCGGGACCGGTACTTCGTCAACAACGACGACGGGTTCCTGATTCTCGCCCGGTTCACGCCGGAGGGGTACGTCGAGCTCGATCGCACGCGGCTCATCGAGCCGACCGGTGGCTCCGGCACCCGCACGCCGCACGGCCGCATCGCCGAGCGCCTCGTCAACTGGTCGCACCCGGCCTACGCGAATGGGCACATCGTCCACCGCAACGACCGGGAGATCATCCGCGTGTCTCTGCGCGCGGACGACTACTAGCCCGCCAATCGTCGCCTTCGGCTCCGCCTGGCGCCCAACCAACCCTCCACCAGTCCGCGCCGTTCCACGGCGCAGACTCCCGCCCGCCCAATCGTCGCCTTCGGCTCCGCGTGGCGCCCGCGGGATTGCCGTGCCGAGGCGCGGGTTCCCAGTCACGCTTGGTGGGGTTGCAGGCCCGCTCGTGTTACAAACCTCGCGAACGCACGGGGCGTTTGCCGCGGCCTACGGTCGGATCGAAGTCGTTCTCTCGCGCCCGCATGGCACGGAAACACCACGAGTACGTCAGTTTTGTGTCCCACGCGGCACCGGTTCGGTTATGATGCGGGGCAGCGCAAGCGACCGGCTCACTCATCACCAGGAGGGAATGTTGGCAAGAGTCAAGAAGCTCACCGAGGCGATGACGAAAACGCAGATGTTCGCGGACATCGCGGAGAAGACGGCTCTGACCAGGCGACAGGTCGGCGATGTCTTCGGGGCGCTGGAATCGGTCATCGAGCGGCACGTCCGGAAGGGGGCCGTCGGTGTCTGCACCGTACCCGGCCTGATGAAGATCAAGATAGTCAAGAAGCCGGCGCGAAGGGCGAAGAAGGGTGTGCCGAATCCCTTCCGGCCCGGCGAGACGATGGACGTGAAGGCCCGCCCGGCGAGCACGACCGTGAAGATCCTTCCGCTCAAGAAGCTGAAGGACATGGCGTAGCAGATCGTGGACGGGGTTCCGGGGCACGTCGCCAAGCCGTCGCCGCGCTGGGTCCCGGAGCGCGTCGAATTCCTGATCGTTGGGGCCGAAGCCTCAGGCGCCCTTTGCCCGGTGGCGGGCAAGCGCGATGGCCACGTCGACCTTGCCGGGCTCGACGGGACCGCAGAATCGAGCCCCGTCCTCGATGATCAGGTAGGGTGACGACAGCCGTCCGCTGACCACGCACGATGCCCGAAGCTCGATGAGCCTCGTTGCGGTGAGGTTCCCGTCGACGCGGCCAAGCACGGTGACGGTTCGGGCGAAGACGTCCCCCTGGACTCGCGCGACACCGGTGACCGCGACTCCGTGATCCGGCACGACGACCTCACCCTCGACCGTTCCTTCGATGATGACGTGGTCGGTGGCGCTGAGCCGACCCTTGGCGGTGATGCTCGGGCCGAAGGTCGTCATCCCGCCGGAGCGGGACGCGTCTCGATGCGGGAAATCCTCGTCGGGCGGAGCCGGCCTGACGGTCGGGTAGCGGTCGATCGTCGCCATGGGTCGAGCGCGTCGCGAGAGCTGGAGCGGGAGACGGGGATCGAACCCGCGACCAACGGCTTGGGAAGCCGTGACTCTACCACTGAGTTACTCCCGCTCGTCGTCACGCGGATCCATCTTATCAGAATCGGCCCGCTCTCAACTTCGGATCAGGCCCAGCACCTCGTCCCGCCGCTCCTCCATCTCGTCCCGCGTGGCCGCCTCGAGATTCAACCGCAGCAGCGGCTCGGTATTGGACGGCCGCACGTTGAAGTGCCAGGTCCGATACTCGACCGACACGCCGTCCATGTGATGGACGCGGCCGTCGGCGTAGCGTGAGGCGAGCAACTCCAGCTTGCCGGCGACGCGCTCCCGATCGTCGAGGGCGGTGTTGATCTCGCCGGAGATGAAGTAGCGCTCGCGAAACGGGGCGAGCAGCTCGCGCAACGTCCGGCCCCGGGCGGACATCAGCTCGAGGATGAGCAACGCGGGGATGAACCCGTTGTCGGCATAGAAGTTCTCGCGGAAGTAGTAGTGGCCGGTGACCTCGCCGCCGAAGACCGCGTTCTCCTCCCGCATTCGCTTCTTGAAGAACGCGTGGCCGACCCGGTTCATCAGCGCCCGCCCCCCGTAGGCGGCGACGGTATCCCGGACGGCGTGGCTGGCCCGCACGTCGTAGACGACGGCGGCTGAGGGGATCTTGCGGAGAAAGGCCTCCGCCAGCAGAGCGGTGACGAAGTCGCCGGGGACGAACTCGCCCTCGCCGTCCACGAAGAAGCACCGGTCGGCGTCGCCGTCCCACGCGATTCCCGCGTCCGCGGACCCGGCCCGAACCGCTTCGACGAGGTCGCGGCGGTTGGCTTCGATCAGCGGGTTCGCCTCGTGGTTCGGGAACGTCCCGTCGACGTCGAAGCAGAGTCGGGTCGTGCGGCACGACAACCTGTCGAAGAGGGCCGGCGCGACGACGCCCGCCATGCCGTTGCCGGCATCGAGCACCAGCGAGAACGGCCGGACGATCGCCGGGTCGATGAACCCCAGCACGTGGCCGAGATAGTCGTCCAGAACCCGCGCCTCGCGGCGGCCGCCTTCGCGGGCGGCCGGTGCCGGCAGCGCGTCGGCGGCGAGCATGTCGCGAATCTCGGCGATTCCCGAGTCGCCGCTGAGCGGGAGCGCTTGCCTCCCGACGAGCTTGATGCCGTTGTAGGCCCCGGGGTTGTGCGACGCGGTGATCTGGGCGCCGCCGTCGAGGTCGTCGCGGGCCACCGCGAAATAGAGCTGGTCGGTCCCCATCAGGCCGATGTCCACGACGTCCGCGCCCTGGGCCCTGGCGCCGGCCACGAACGCCTTCGCGAGGGCGGGCGACGACACGCGCATGTCGCGGCTGACGGCGATTCGCCGCGCCCCGAGATGGGCCACGAATCCCCGGCCGATCAGCTCCGACAGTCTTTCGTCGAGCTGATCGGGATAGAGTCCGCGAACGTCGTAGGCCTTGAACACGTGGGGGTCGAAGGTCATCTCGTCATGCCCGGCTGTGGGCCGACAGCGTGGATCGGCTTCCCAGCACACATCCGGCGCCAACCTCGGCGCCCTCGCCGACCCGGCACGCCTCGCCCAGAATCGCTTCCCGCACGACCGCGTCGGCGCCGACGACACTGCGTCCCCACACGATCGACCGCTCGATGACGGCGCCGGGGCCGACGGTGCATCCGGGACCGATCACCGACTCGCCGCCGATGCGGGCGCCCGCCTCGACCACGCAACCGTCACCCAGGAAGCAGGGGCCGGAGAGGTCGGCCTCCGGCGCGATGCGGCATCCCGCGCCCCGCTTCACGGACCCGGGCGGCTTCGCCCGGAACGGCCCGGCGGCGCAGCGCCCCGCCATCAGGTCGCGGTGCGCCCGCATGTAGCTCGCCGGGGTGCCGATGTCGATCCAGTAGCCGCGATCGACGTGGGCGACGAAGGTCTCGCCGCGTGCGACGAGCGAGGGGAAGTACTGGCGCTCTATCGACCACGCCGTGTCGTCGGGAATGCGGCCGAAGGTCGCCGGCTCCAGCAGATAGATGCCGGCGTTGATCGTGTCGCAGGTGATCTCGTTCGGGCCCGGCTTCTCGAGGAAGCGCCGCACGTTTCCGTCGGCGTCGGTTTCGACGAGGCCGTACGCCGACGGATTGTCGACCGGCGTGAGCACCACGGTCGCCAGGGCACGGCGCTCGCGGTGCCGCGCGACCACCGCGTTGAGGTCGATGTCGGTCAGCACGTCGCCGTTGACGACCAACAGCGTGTCCTGGACCCCCCGCGAGGCGAACTTGATCGCGCCACCGGTCCCCAGGGGATGAGGCTCGACCCGGTAGCGCACCGGCAGCCCGGCCTCGGCGCCGTCGCCGACGCGGTCTTCGATGCGTTCCGGCTGGAAGTTGAGGCTCAGGATCACCTCGTCGATGTCCGGTACCTGCCGCAGCAGATCGATCTGGTAGTAGAGGAACGGGCGGTCGAAGACGGGTACTATCGGCTTCGGGATCTCGAGCGTGAGGGGGCGGAGCCTCGTGCCGAAGCCGCCCGCCAGTATGACCGCCTTCATGCGGCGGGGATCTTAGCACCCGGTTCGGGAAGGCTCCGCGGCGCGGGCACCCGGTGGGGTCGGGCGACGTGTTGCGACCGGTCCGCCCGGACACTACAATGGGGCCCTCTTGCTTCCCCCATGAATCTGCCGAACAGCTTGACTCTGGCCCGCATCTTCCTGGTTCCGCTGCTCGTGGTGGTGCTGTGGACGGAGTTCGAAGGGAAGGAGCTGGTGGGCGCGGCCATCTTCAGCGTGGCCGCCCTCACCGACTGGCTCGACGGGTTTCTCGCCCGGCGGCAAAAGCAGGTCACCACGTTCGGCCAGTTGATGGACCCGCTGGCCGACAAGCTCCTGGTCACCGCCGCCCTGATCTCGCTCGTGCAGATGGAGCTGGCCCCCGCCTGGATGGTGGCCATCATTCTCGGGCGCGAGCTGGGGGTCACGGTGCTGCGCAGCCTCGCCTGGTCGCGCGGCGTGACGATTCCGGCGTCGCCGCTCGGCAAGGTGAAGATGATGTCGCAGGTCATCGCGATCCTGCTGCTCATCCTGGGCCGGGAGCACCTGCGGCAGTTCTTCGTGCTGGGGCAGATCGCGCTCTGGGTCGTCGTGGCGACG
This sequence comes from Vicinamibacterales bacterium, assembly GCA_965207615.1. Classification (GTDB taxonomy): domain Bacteria; phylum Acidobacteriota; class Vicinamibacteria; order Vicinamibacterales; family UBA8438; genus JAJEEA01. The sequence goes on along the minus strand of CBDBMZ010000003.1, from coordinate 1,057,839 downwards.
GCCCTGGCCTCGGCGCTGGAGTACTACCGGCGGTTCACCCTGGCCGGGATGCACCCGAAGAGCGCCGCGTTCGAAGCCCCGCCCGCACCGGTCGCCCCCGAGCCGGAAGCCGTCACCGACCGGAAGGGCCAGCGTCTCGCCTCTCCATCCTGAGAGACGGCGCGGTCGGACGGCGGTGCGCGTCCGGGTACGGCCGGGGCGCCGTCATCGATCGAGCTGGGCCTCGAGCTCGGATATCCGCACGCGGGCCTCGTCAGCGTACTCGCTGGCCTCGAACTCCTCCAGGATGCGCGCGAAGTAGGGTATGGCCTCGCTGATCGCCTGACCCACGGCGTACGCCTCGCCGAGGTAGAAGTAGACCTCGTCGCGCTTCGAGTACTCCGGATCGTTGTCCAGAATCTGGCGGAACCGGTTCACCGCGCCGGGGTAGAACTTGGCGCGGTAGTAGAACTGGCCGACCGTGAAGTCGTGCTCGCTGAGCCGGTCGCGGGCCTCGCGCAGCCGCGCCCGGACCGTGGACGTCCACTCCGGGTCCGTCGGATACCGATCGAGGAAGTTCTCGAACTCGCGTATCGCGTTCCGCGTCTCGGTCTGGTCCCGTTCGGCCCGCCGCATCTGGTGGAAGTGCACCATCCCCAGCTTGTACTGGGCGAAGGGTGCGCGGGGATGGGTCGGATAGAGGCTGAGGAAGTCCTGGAACTCGGCGAGGGCCCGCACGTACGCTTCCGTCGAGCCTTCCTGCTCGTAGCTCTCCCCGATACCCAGCCGCGCCGGCGCCCGGTACTGGCTCTGGGGATAGTTGTCGCGGATCTCCACGAAGTACTGGCGCGCGCGGCGCCAGTCGCCTTCGTCGAGGGCCGCCGCCCCCCGCTCGAAGAGCAGGCGGTCCGCCTCGACCTCGCCGATCGCGGGGATGTCCGCTCGGGGGGAGGTGCAGCCGGCGGCGGTGATGGCGAGCAGCACCGCGAGCCCGGCGCTCGACCACGGGCGCCCGGCGGGCATCGCCGGGCGGTGGCAGGTACGGAACGGAGCACGATGATGATAGCTCATGGATGTCCTACGCCAACAGCCTTCGGACGTCGGCGGGGAGCCGGGCCGGCCGGCCCTCGCCGTCGACCGACGCGTGCACCGTATGGCCCAGGGCCGTCGCGGCGCCGTCGCTGGTCCGCCGGACCTCGTACGCGAACCGCACGCGAACCGGCGACAGCAGGTCGCCCCGCGTGAGAATCGTCAGCTCGTCGTCATAGCGGGCGGGCTGACGGTACTCGCAGTGCGCCTCGATGACCGGCAGCATGAACCCGGCCGCCTCGAGGTCCCGGTAGGTGCAACCCGCGGACCGCAGCAACTCGCAACGCGCCACCTCGAACCACACGAAGTAGTTCGAATAGTAGGCCACCTGCATCCGATCCGTCTCCGCGTACCGGACCCGAACGGTGGCACTCCCGCGGGCCACCCGGTCAGCCTTCCCCGACCGCTGCCGCGGCGACCGGGGCGCAGGCGGCCGCGCGCAGCGCCCGGACCGCCGCCGGCACGTCGGGCGTGCCGAAGATGGCGGCGCCGGCCACCAGGATCTCCGCTCCCGCCTCCACGACTCGCGCGGCGTTGCCGCGGTCGACGCCGCCGTCGACCTCGACGGGCGCGCGGTTGCCCGCCTCGCCGAGGAGCCGCCGCACCCGGGCGATCTTCGCGTCGCTTCCGGGAATGAACGCCTGGCCGCCGAATCCGGGGTTGACGCTCATGACGAGCACGAAGTCGACCTCGCCCGCCACTTCGCTCAGCGTCGACACCGCGGTGGCGGGGTTCAGCGCGACGCCGGCCCTCAGTCCGTGGCTCCGGATGTGCCCGAGGGTACGGTGCAGGTGCGGCGTGGTCTCGACGTGGACCGAGATCGCCGCCGCGCCGGCCTCCGCGAACCGGTCGATGTAACGGTCGGCGTCCGTGATCATCAGGTGCACGTCCAGCGGAAGGCTGGTCACCCGGTGCAGGGCCGCGACCACCGGCGGACCGATGGTGAGGTTGGGCACGAAGTGCCCGTCCATGACGTCGACGTGGATCAGGTCGGCCCCTCCCGCCTCGGCCGCCGCCACCGCCGCTCCGAGGGCCGCGAAGTCGGCCGAGAGAATCGAGGGCGCGATGCGCACGCTCATCGACTGACCTCGAGGGAGATGGCCTCGCCGCGGGCGATCTGAAACCCCGGCAGCGGGACCTGGCGCAGAATCACCCCCGGCTCGACGGGATAGGGGTGATCGCCGACCACCGAGACCCGGAATCCGCGGGCCCGCAGCACCTCGGCGGCATCGGCGCCGTAGACGCCGATGAGATCCGGCATGACGTAGGTGGCTCCACGCTCGCCGCGGTTGACGAGGACGGAGACGTTGGAGGCCGACCCCAGGGGCGGCGGCTCCTGGGCGACCACCGAGTCGCTGGGATAGCGGTTGGACCGGATCTCGGAGACGCCGCGCAGGCGCAGGGCGTCCTCCTCGAGTCGGGCCCGGGCGCCTCGCTCCGACTGCCCGATCAAGGTCGGCACGGAGCCCGCGCTCGCGCCGGAGCTCAGCCATACCTTGACGCTGCGGCCGCTGCGCGTGGTCAGTCCGGTGGCCGGATCCTGGTCCGCGACATGGCCGGCGGGAATGCCCGGGTCGATGCGGGGCAGCGGCTCGACCCGCACCTCGAGGCCGTGTTGCCCGAGGGTCGTCGCCGCCTGCTCCTCGCTCAGACCGACGAGGTTCGGCACCGGGACCTCGCGCAGCCGCAGGGCGATCTGCAGCCCCGCCACCGCGAACAGCAGGAAGACGGTTCCCGCCACGGACAAGACGGCGCCCGCCACGACCAGCCGCGCCGCCCACCGGCGCGGCGTCGAGGGACGGCGGGGAGCGGCGGCGGGGGGCGGCCGGCGTTTCCGGCGCACTGCGGGAGAACGCCCCGGTGCGGGCGCGGAGTGGTCGGAGAAGGCAGACACTCTTATCACAAAATACTACAGGTTCCAGCAGCCGTCACGGTGCCGCGTGTCCCTGGCGCTTCGGCCCGCGGCGTTCGTGTCGCTCCGGGGCGCCCGCGTCGTCCCGGGACCGCCGCGTCCGGACGGCCCGCGTCCCCGACGGGACCGCGCTTCCCGGCGGGACTGCGGGACGCCCGTGTCGTCTCAGGATGACGGCGAAGAACGCGTCCAGACCGTGGTCGAAGGGGGTGGTCGACAGGCGTCCCCGGTCGTCGAGGACGGCGTGGAGGCCCGGCGCGAGCGGGTGCGTCCGATCCGGACTCACCGCTTCGAAGTCGGGGTGGGCGTCGAGGAACGCGGCCACGACCTCCTCGTTCTCGTCCGGCTCGCTGGAGCACGTCGCGTAGACGAGGACCCCGCCGGGACGGACCGCGCCGGCCGCGTGGCCGACCATCGACAGTTGCTCCCCCGCGAAGCGCGGGAGGTCGCCCGGCTGACGGCGCCAGCGTATCTCCGGGTCCCGCCGGAGCACCCCGAGCCCGGAGCAGGGCGCGTCGACGAGCACCCGGTCGAACACCGGCCCGAACGGGACCCCGCGGCGCATGTCGAGGCGGACGACGGCGGCGACCGCGCCCAGGCCCGCGAGGGTTCCGCGGAGCAGGCGCAGCCGCGCCGGCCGCAGGTCGCCGGCGACTAGCAGGCCCGGCCGGCCCATCGCGCCGGCGATGGCCGTGGTCTTGCCGCCGGGGGCGGCGCAGGCATCCAGTATGCGCTCGCCGGGGCGGCCGCCCACCAGCTCGGCCACGAGCTGGCTGGCCTCGTCCTGGGCGAGAAAGTGCCCCCGGCCCGCGACGGGGGTCCGATAGGGGTTCCCGGCCACGACGGTGAGCCCGTCACGTGCGAACCGGGTCGGCTCGGTCCGCACGTCGTGCTCCGCGAGCCGCCGCGCGAGCTCCTCCCGCGTGGTTCGAAGGCGGTTTGCGCGCAGGGTCAGGGGAGGCGCGGCGTTGTTGAATCCGACCCAGTCGGCGACGGCGGGCAGGCCGTGACGGTCGAGCCATCGCTCGACGAGCCATCGCGGGTGCGACCCGGTCACGCTGAGCCAGGCCAGTCGGGTCTCGCGGCTCCCGGCCGCGTCCGGCGGGGGAGGGAGCCCCGGCTTCTCCCGGGTCGCCGCTATCCGCCGGAGGACCGCGTTGACGAATCCGGACGCGCTCGACCTGCCGATCCGCCGGGCGAGCCGCACCGATTCGTCGACCGCCGCGGCCGGGGGCACCCGGTCGAGATGGAGCAGTTGGTAGGCACCGAGCCGAAGCACCGTCAGCACGTCGTCGTCGATGCGGGCGACGGGGCGGTCGGCGGCGCGCCCCACCACGTGGTCGAGGGCGGCGAGCCAGCGGAACGTGCCCACCGCGAGCTCGGTGACGAGGGCGCGGTCCCGGTCGTCGGCGAGCGGATCCCTCAGCCCGGCCAGCGCCCGCGGCAGGTCGTCGCCGCGGAGCACCGCCCGCACGACATGATAGGCGGCGGTGCGGGCCTGGTTGGCGCGGGTCATGGCGTCCGTCCCGCCGCCGCGCCGGCATCGGTGCCGGTCTTCGCCACCCCCGCGGGTCCTGCCGGGCGCCGGGCGTCGCGGTTGCGGGGCGAACGGATCATGCCGGGGGGGGCGCCGGCCGGAAGGCGGCGCCCGGGGGGATTCGCCGCCCCGCCAGGAAGTCGCGGGTGGACTGCGCCCGGCGGCCCTCCGGCTGAATCTCGAGTATCGACAGCACGCTGCCCTCGCCGCAGGCGACGCGCAGACGGTCGCCGCGGGCCTCGACGACGGTGCCGGGGGGCGGCGCGGAGTCGCGGCCGGGCGGGGACCCGGCGTGCGGCGCCGTGCGGCGTATCAGGTACCGCGATGCGTCGAGGAAGGCGAATGCGGGCGGCCAGGGGTGCAGTCCGCGCACGAGGTCGTGCACGGTCCGGGCCGACCTCGTCCAGTCGATGCGGCCGTCCTCCCGGGTGAGACGGGGCGCGTAGGTCGCGAGGGCGTGGTCCTGGGGCCGCTCGCGGGCCCGTCCCGCGGCGATGGCGCGGACGGTGTCGAGCAGGAGGTCCGCCCCCATCGCGGCCAGCGCCCCCGCGAGGTCCGCGCTGGTCTCGTGGTCGGCTATGCGCCGGGACACGCTGGCGAGCATCGGACCCGCGTCCATTTCACGGACCAGGCGGATCATGGTGACGCCGGTCTCCCGTTCGCCCGCGATAACCGCGCGCTGTATCGGCGCCGCCCCCCGATAGCGCGGGAGCAGCGAGGCGTGCACGTTGATGACGCCGTGGCGAGGCGTGGCGAGCACCTCGTCGGGCAGAATCTGCCCGTAGGCGACGACGACGCCCAGGTCGGCGCCGCTCGCCGCGAGGCCGTCCGCGAAGCCCGGTTCGCGCGCCCGTTCCGGTTGAAGCAGGGGAATGCCGTGGTCGAGGGCCGAGGCCTTCACGGGAGACGGCTGGAGCCGATGCCCGCGTCCGCGGGGGCGGTCCGGCCGGGTCACCGCGAGCACCACGCTCTCGCGCGCCGCGACGAGGCGCGCGAGCGACGGCACCGCGAAGTCCGGGGTCCCGAAGAAGGCGATCTTCACCACTTGCCCGCGCGCTGGAGCTTGCGCACCCGCCGCACGATCTGCTCGCGCCGGAGGCCCCGCATCCGGTCCATGAACAACTTGCCGTCGAGGTGGTCGAGCTCGTGCTGAAGCACGCGGGCGAGCAGCGCCTCGCCCGCGACGGTGATCTCCGTGCCCTCGCGGTCGTAGCCCTGGACGACCAGGCGCGCCGGCCGCTTCACCCGCGCCGTGAACCCGGGGAGGCTCAGGCAGCCTTCTTCTGCCCGCTGATTGCCCTCCTGCTCGACGACGCGCGGATTGACGACGGTGACGAGATCGCCGATGGACCGCCCGGCCGAAGGATCGGCGACGAAGACGCGCAGCCCGACCCCCACCTGCGGCGCGGCCAGGCCGATGCCGGGGGCGGCGTGCATCGTCTGGATCATGTCGTCGATCAGCGTCCGCAGATCGTCGTCGAAGTCGACCACCTTGCGGGCCGGCTGGTGGAGGACGTCGGCGCCGTGGCGCAGGATGGGACGGATCAATCGGATTGCCCGTCCGAATCGGCGCTGCGCCCGTCGTCGGCCCCCAGCTCGCGAAGCACCTCGGCGCTGTTGCCGGCGGGGTACCGGCTTGGATCCTGGATGCGGGCGCGGGTCGCCTCGGCCGCCCTGGCGAGATCGAGCGGGCTCCGCCCCGCCTCGTCCTTCGCGTCGAGGTTCGCGCCGTGCTCGGCGAGGAACCGCACGACGGTGGTGAAGTTCCGCTGCGCGGCGGCGTGCATCGCGGTGTCGCCTCGCAGGTCGGTGGCGTTCACGTCGGCCCCGTGCTCGACGGCGGTTCGGACCGCGGCCATCACCTTGCGCTCGTCCTCGTCGGGCTTGCGCAGGGCGCTGTTGAAGAAGCGCCCCCGGTTGGCCGGCCCCCGCGTCGCCGCCACCAGGGGGGGAACGAAGCCGCCGGCGATGTGGGGCGGCCCCACCCCTCCCGCACGCTCGAAGACCGCGCGCCAGCGCTCCAGGGTCGTCAGCCGGGGGTCGGCGCCGGCCTCCGCGAGCTCGCGCATGACGTCGGCGTCGTGGAACCACGCCGCGAGCCAGTAGGGCGTCGCGCTGACCAGGGCCGGCGCGAACGCCCAGTCCTGGCTCGCGCGCCGCACCGGGGTCCCCGCCCGCAGCCGGAGGTTGGGGTCGGCGCCGTGGGCGAGCAACGTGCGCACGAGTGTCCGGTCGCCGCGCAGCACGGCCGCGTGCAGGGCGGTGTAGCCGCCCCCGATGCCGTTCGGATCGGCGCCGTGCTCGAGCAGAAGGGCGGCGAACTCGCCCTGGCCGCTGAGCGCAGCGAGGGCGAGGGGCGAGGCCCCGGTCGGGGCCGGGCTCTCCACGTCGGCGCCGCCGTCGAGCAAGATCCCGGCCGCCGCGACGCGGCCGTGCCGGGCCGCAAAGAGCAGCGGCGTGAAGCCGCCCCGGTTCCATATGACGCCCTGGTCGTACTGCGATCCGTTGGTGCCCTCGGCGTGCATCATCCGCGGGCGCACCTTCGAGCGGGCCTCGACGTCCGCCCCGTGGCGCACCAGGATGGCCGCGACCTCGTCGTGGCCCTGCGCCACCGCCCACATCAGGGCGGTCTGGCCGCGCGTGCTCTCCGCCGCGTTGACGTCGGACCCGGCCTCGACGAGGGCCCGCACGCCCTCGGCGGTGCCGGCCCGGGACGCGGTCATGACCGGCGTCTCGCCCTCCGGCAACTCGGCGTTCGGGTCGGCGCCGGCCGCGACGAGGCGCTCGATCATCGGCGCGCTACCGTTCTCGGCCGCGAGCCAGAGCGGGGTCGCGCCGAGCTCGTTGGCCGCGTTCACGTCGGCGCCGGCCGCGAGCAGCAGCCCGGCGGCGCGGTGATCGTCGCGGAACGCGGCCCAGTGCAGGGCGGTGGCGCCGTCGGGTTGATGCTGGCCGACGTCGACGCCCTGCCGCAGCAGGCGCTCGACCGCGTCGGCGTCCGCCGCCCTGGCGGCGGCAATCAGCGGGAGCTCGTCGGTGCTGGCGCGGACCGGGGCGGAGGCCGCGGCCGAGACGAGGAATGCGGCCAAAGCGGCGAGGGCGCCGATTCGCGGCATCGGTCGACTCGCGGGGATGTTCACGCTCATCGAGGTTTCTCCTGGCTCTGCTGGATCCGGACGGGCCGCGGACACGACTCGCGGCAATCGAGCCTTGGCAGATTGCCGAATCATGCTACCGCAGGTGCGGTCGGTGGTGGAACCCCCGAGGACCCGGCGGCCCGCCCGCGTCGTTGACACCGTCACCGAAAGCGGCGACACTGTCTCGTCCGGCGGGCCGGGGGAGATCCGTTCGCTGGCGGCGTGCGTGCGATTCCGTCGTCGCGTCGGCAGCATCGCCCGCGCACTCCCACGGCGCAAGTTTCTCGCGCTCCGATCGAGGGTGGGCGATATCCCATGACACGACAGCAGCCCCCGGCGTTCCGACGTTCCCCAGGCCTGGGCGGACTGAGCGCGGCGGTCGTCGCCGTCCTCGCGACCACGTCGCAGGCCGCGGCGGGCCAGTCCCCGGCGGTTTCGCCGCAGCGGGCGCTCCTCGACCGGTACTGTGTCACGTGTCACAACAGCGCGCTCGTGGAGGGCAGAGGCGAGGCGCGCTCGGTGCTCGTTTCGCAGCTCCGCACGGTGGGGCTGTCGCTCGACACCGTCGACGTCGACAACGTCGCCGAGGACCCGGAGGTCTGGGAGGCGGTGGTGCGCAAGCTGCGCGTCGGGGCCATGCCCCCGCAGCCGCGCCCGCGCCCCGACAAGGCCGCCTACGACGGGTTCCGACGGTGGCTCGAGGACGAGCTCGACCGGGCGGCCGAAGCGACCCCGGACCCGGGCCGGACCCTGGCGTTCCACCGCCTGAACCAGACCGAGTACCGAAACGTCATCCGCGACATCTTCGACCTCGACGTGGACGTCGGCGAGTGGATTCCCGCCGACGCGCCCGACCGCTTCGGCTTCGACAACAATGCCGGCGCCCTGTCCCTGTCGCCGTCCCTCTTCGAGCGGTACGTGTCGGCCGCCCGCAAGATCAGCCGGCTCGCCATCGGCGAGCCCCCGGCCGGCGGGGCCGTCATCGCCACCTACGAGGTTCCCCTGAACCTGCAGCAGGAGAACCAGCAGAGCGAGGACCTGCCCTTCGGCTCGCGCGGCGGGGCCGCGGTGCGCCACCACTTCCCGGTCGACGGCGAGTACCTGATCAAGCTGCGCCTGCGCACCAACTACGTGGGCTACGTGCGCGGCATCGACCACGCCCACGACGTCGAGATCCGCCTCGACGGCCGTCGCATCCGGCAGTTCACGTTCGGCGGCGACGCCCCCGGCATGCCCGCGCCCATCAGCTTCGCCGGCAACATCCGGGGCGACATCGAGTGGGAGTCGTACTCGCTGCACGCTGACGACGGCCTCGAGATCCGCATCCGCGTCGACGCGGGTCCGCACGTCATCGGGGTGTCGTTTCCGCGCGAGACGTGGGAAGAGGAGGGCGTGCTGCAGCCGCGGCAGTCGGGCTTCGCCCTCGCCGTCAACGACATGCCCGACAGCAACCCGGCCCTCGACAACGTGCAGATCCACGGCCCGTTCACGGTCGACGGCCCCGGCGACACCCCGACGAGGCGCCGGCTGTTCTCGTGCACCCCGGCCAGCGAGGCCGAAGAGCGCCCCTGCGCGACCGAGATTCTCGGCACCCTCGCCCGCCGCGCCTACCGCCGACCGGTGACGGACGACGACCTCGACACGTTGCTCGACTTCTTCGACATCGGGCGGCAGGGCGGCAGCTTCGACGCCGGCATCGGCCTCGCCGTCGAGCGTGTCCTCGCCGACCCCGAGTTCCTCTACCGCATCGAGCACGACCCCGTCGACAGCCCGCCGGACTCGATCTACGAGATTCCGGACCTCGACCTCGCCTCGCGGCTGTCGTTCTTCCTGTGGAGCAGCATTCCCGACGACGAGCTGCTGGCCGCGGCCGAGGACGGCTCGCTCGGCGACCCCGCGGTCCTCGAGCGGCAGGTGCGCCGCATGCTAGCAGACCCGCGGTCGTCGGCCCTCGTCGACAACTTCGCGGGGCAGTGGCTGCACTTCCGCAACCTCGAGGGCGTCTATCCCGACCCGCTCATCTTCCCGGACTTCGACGACAACCTGCGCGAGGCCTTCGAGGCCGAGACGAGCCTCTTCATCGACAGCCTGATCCGCGAGGACCGCAGCATGCTCGACCTGCTGCGGGCCGACTACACCTTCGTCAACGAGCGTCTCGCCGCGCACTACGGCATTCCGAACGTCTACGGGAACCGTTTCCGCAAGGTGATCCTGCCGGCCGACGAGTGGGCGGGGCTGCTGAGCCACGGCAGCGTGATGACCGTCACCTCCTATCCCAACCGGACGTCGCCGGTGCTCCGCGGCAAGTGGGTGCTCGAGAACCTGCTCGGCGCCCCGCCCCCCGAGCCGCCGCCCGACGTGCCGACCCTGGAAGAGGAGGACGAGGAGGGCGAGCCGCTCACCATGCGTCAGTCGATGGTGCGGCACCGGGAGGACCCCGCGTGCTCGGTGTGCCACGCGCCGATGGACCCCATCGGGTTCTCGCTCGAGAACTTCGACGCCATCGGCCGGTGGCGCGCCACCACCGCCGGCGTGCCCGTCGACGCCTCGGGGGTCCTGCCTGACGGCGCCGCCTTCGAGGGCCCCACCGGCCTCCGCGACCTCCTGCTGGCGAGGCCCGGAGACTTCGTCGGCACCGTCACCGAAAAGCTGATGGGCTATGCGCTGGGGCGTGCGATCGAGTATCATGACGCTCCAATCGTCCGGAAGATCGTGCGTGAAGCGGCCGGCGACGACTACCGCTGGTCATCCATCGTCCTCGGAATCGTGAAGAGCACCGCGTTCCAGCAGCGGAGGTCCGACTCATGATCATCACCAGGAAAGCCATCCCGCGCCGCACCGTGCTGAGGGGCATCGGCGCCGGCTTGGCGCTGCCGCTGCTCGACGGCATGGTCCCGGCGTTCGCGGCCATCCGCAACAGCGCCGCCGCCCCCGTCCGCCGCTTCGGCGTCTTCTACGTGCCGAACGGGATGGCGATGAAGCACTGGACGCCCGAGGCCGACGGCCTGGGCTTCGAGTCGACCCGGCTGCTCAGCCACCTCGACGCGTATCGCGACCAGATGACGGTGCTGACGGGCCTGAACGGGGTGCCGAGCAACGCCGGTGTCCACGCCAGCGCCGCCACCCGGTTCCTGACCGGCGTGACCCCGGCCCGCACCGAGTCGAACCTGCGCGCCGGCGTGTCAGTCGACCAGCTCATCGCGCGGGAGACGGCGAGGCACACCCAGCTCGGCTCGCTGGAGTTGGCCCTCGACAGCCGCGACGTGTCGGGCTCGTGCGACGTCGGCTTCAGTTGCACCTACACCAGCAACATCTCGTGGCGCAACGAGACCACGCCGCTCCTCGGCGAGAACAACCCGCGCGCGGTCTTCGAGCAGCTCTTCGGCGACAGCGGGTCGACCGACGCCGCGACCCGGCTCGACCGCATCCGCAAGGACCGGAGCATCCTCGACTCGGTGTCGGACAAGATCGGCGCCCTGCAGCGCGGCCTCGGGCCCGCCGACCAGGTGCGGGTGAACGAGTACCTCGAGGCGGTGCGCGACGTCGAGCGCCGCATCCGGATGGCCGAGGCGCAGAGCGACCGCGAGCTGCCCGAGGTCGTCCAGCCCGCCGGCATCCCCGCCACCTACGGCGAGCATGCCAACCTGATGTCCGACCTGCTGCTGCTCGCGTACCAGACCGACCTGACGCGGGTCGGCACCTACATGATGGCGCGGGAGATCAGCGGCCGCACGTATCCCGAGATCGGGGTGCCAGACTCGCACCACCCGACCTCGCACCACCGCGACGACCCGACCCTCTACGAGAAGATCGCGAAGATCAACGAGTACCACCTGTCGCTGTTCGCGTACTTCCTCGACAAGGCGCGGGCGACGCCGGACGGCGACGGCAACCTGCTCGACAACATGATGGTGCTCTACGGCGCCGGCATGTCCGACAGCAACCGCCACGACAACAAGGGGCTGCCCCTCGTGCTCGTCGGCGGCGGTGGCGGGAAGCTCCACGCCGGCGGCCACCTGCGCTACGAGGACACGTCCATCTCGAACCTGCACCTGACGGTGCTCGACAAGATGGGTGTGCGCGTCGACAAGATGAGCGACGCCACCGGCCGGCTCGAGCTGCTGCCGGTCGGGTAGCCGTTTCGACGTGGAGGAACGGTAGAGGCAACACCTGGGGCCCGGCATTCGTGCCGGGCCCTTTCTTTTGGCGAGGAGGACGGCATGTCCAGACTGCGCACGGGACTGTTGGCGGGTGGGGTGGCGGCGATGCTCGCGGCGGCGACCGGTTTGGCGGTCGAGTTGCAGCAGGACGCCGGGGTGATGATCGACGCCGACGACATCGGGGGCGTCGTCAGCAGCGCCGCGGGGCCCGAGGCGGGGGTCTGGGTGGTGGCCGAGACCACCGACCTGCCGACCCGGTTCATCCGCATCGTGGCCACCAACGACGAGGGGCGCTACGTGGTGCCCGACCTGCCCGACGCGAGCTACGAGCTCTTCGTGCGCGGCTACGGCCTCGTCGACTCGCCGCGGGTCACCGCGACGCCGGGGCAGCAAGTCGATCTCGAGGGGGTGGTCGCCCCCGACGCCCGCGCCGCCGCCGCCGTCTACCCGGCCGCGTGGTGGCTGTCGATGCTGGAGTTGCCGGAAGGCGAGCAGTCGCAGCAGGAGCTGGGCAGCCGCGTGACCGGGTGCATGAACTGCCACCAGGTCGGCAACCGGGCGACGCGCGAGATTCCCGGCGACATCCTCGACGCCGCCGACTCGCACCTCGCGGCGTGGGACCGCCGCGTCGCGATGGGCCCGATGGGCTCGAGCATGGCCAACATGTGGGGCGGGCTCGGCGAGCAGCGCAGCATGTTCGCGGACTGGAGCGAGCGCATCGCGGCGGGCGAGGCGCCCACCCAGACCCCGCCCCGGCCCGCCGGCATCGAGCGCAACGTCGTCGTCACCCTCTGGGACTGGGGCACGGCGACCGACGGCCGCACCGACAGCGCCGCCTCGGACGTGCGCGACGGCACCGTCAACGCCGACGGCCTCGTCTACGGCGTCGTGCAGCCGAGCGACATCCTCGCCGTCCTCGACCCCGTCGAGCACCGGGCGTTCAACATCGACATCCCGTCGGGCGGCCCCGTCATCCAGGGGCAGACCCCCGAGTCGCCGTACTGGGGCGACGACCCCGTGTGGGCCCGCCAGTCCGACCCCCGCAGCGTCGCCATGGACGGCGACGGGCGGGTGTGGCTGACCGGCCGCATCCGTGCCCCCGGCGAGCAGCCGGCGTTCTGCACCGACGAGACCAACGCCTTCGCCGCCCACTACCCGATCGCCCAGGCCACGCGGCAGGTGTTCATGTACGACCCCGAGACCGAGGCGTTCTCCGAGATCGACACGTGCTTCTCGGCCGACCACAACCAGATCGGCGAGGACGAGCGCATCTACTACGGCTTTGCCAACGGACTCGGCTGGATCGACATGGAGATCTGGGACGAGACCGGCGACGCGGAAGAGGCTCAGGGCTGGTGCCCCGGCGTCGTCGACGTCAACCAGGACGGCGTCATCACGACGGGGTGGACGGGGCCCGACGACCCCGTCGACCCGACCCGCGACCACGCCATCCGGTTCGGCTGCTACTCGCCGGCCGCGAACCCCGCCGACGGCAGCGTGTGGTGCTCGGGCAACGGCCGCAACCAGCGCCAGCTCGTGCGCCTCGAGATCGGCGACAACCCGCCGGAGTCGTGCACGGCCGAGCTCTACGAGCCGCCCCCGTCGATCATGAACCCGGGCGCCTACGGCAGCGGCGGCCTGCACCTGACCACCGAGGGCGTGGCGTGGCAGGACTGGCGGGGCAGCGGCCACTTCGCGCGCTTCGACCGCAGCCGGTGCGAGGACATCTCGGGCCCGCAGGCCGACGGGCAGGGCTGCCCCGAGGGCTGGACGTTCTTCCGGATGGACAAGCCGATCTATCAGAACGCCGAGGCGTTCCCCATCAACTCGGACGAGAGCTACCTCACCCAGGTCGACCACCACGACGTGCTCGGCCTCGGGCGCGACGTACCCCTGTACGGCGTCGTCAACACCGACTCGCTCGAGGTCTTCAGGCCCGACACCGAGGAGTTCGTCACCCTGCGGGTGCCGTACCCCCTGGGCTTCTTCTCCCGGTCGTCGACGGGCCGCGTCGACGACCCGACGACGGGGTGGAAGGGCAAGGGGCTCTGGTCGAGCTATTCGAACTACGCGGCCTGGCACCTCGAGGGAGGCGCCGGCACGAACCAGAAAGTGATCAAGTTCCAGATCCGGCCCGATCCGCTGGCGCACTAGTCGGGACCCTCCATGAGAGGCCTGACCACCGGAAGCTGACACGTTCCGGCCGGTCGCGAACTCTGTCGTCGCCAGTCCGTGTCCTCGGAACGGGCCGGGGCGGACGATCGTCGACGCGAGCCGAGTCGGACGTCGATTCCAAGGAGCGCGCGCATCCCGCGAGGGGGCGCGCGCAGTTCCTGCAACGTCCTCCGCGTCACCCACCTCGATATCGCCAAAGCACACTGGGTTCCACCGCCCCGTTCTTCCGGCCGGCATCTTGCATTCCTGGCGATGCTCGTTAGATCCCGGTGCGTGCGTTCACGTGGACGTACATGGCTGTCCTCGGTCCGGTTTCGGTTGGGCGGTCACCGGGACGACCCTAGTTGGAGCGTCCGTCTCGATGGGCGGCACCCCGCACCCTGGTCGGGATGCGGGCATGGCCGGGAGCCTGACGACGCGGCCGGAACTCTATGTCGGAGGAATCAGTGCGAGGCAACATCCATTCGGACGATCTGGGACTCCTGGGCCGGAGCGATGCGATGGCCCGACTGCGCGGCAGCCTGCGGCGGGTCGCCGAGTCGCCGTTCCCCGTTCTCGTGACGGGCGAGAGCGGCTCCGGCAAGGAGCTGGTCGCGCGTGGCGTGCACCGGCTGAGCGGCCGCCCGGAGCGCCGGTTCGGGGCCGTCAACTGTGCCGCCCTCACCGACGATCTCGTCGAGGCCGAGCTTTTCGGCTACGTCCGGGGAGCGTTCACCGGCGCCGTGACCGACCGCGCGGGACTGTTCGAGGCGTGCGACCGGGGCACGCTGTTCCTCGACGAGGTGGGAGAGTTGTCGCCGCGTGCGCAGGCCAAGCTGCTGCGGGTGCTGCAGGACGGCGAGATTCGCCGCGTTGGGGACACAATGCCGCGCGCGGTCGACGTGCGGGTCGTCGCGGCCACCAACCGGCCCCTCGAGAGCGACGTCAGGACCGGCCAGTATCGCGAGGACCTGCTGTACCGGCTCGACGTGCTCCGCATAGAGGTGCCGCCGCTCCGGGACCGCGGCGACGATGTCGTGCTGCTCGTCGAGCACTTCTGGCAGCGGGCACAGTCGCTCACCGGGAGTCGGGCCGCGCCCGCCCGCGCGACCCTGGAGGCGCTGGCCCGTTACCACTGGCCGGGCAACGTCCGGCAGCTCGAGAACATCGTGGCGGGCCTGGTCGTGCGCGGGCCCCGGAGCGGGGTCGTGGGACCGGCCCTGCTGCCGGCCGCGATCACCGGTGGAGCGAGCGGGCCGGACGGCATGCCGACCCTCCACGAGGCGCGGCAGGTGTTCGAGCGCCGCTTCGTCAGCGGCGCCCTCGCGCAGGCCGGTGGCCGGCGGGCCAAGGCGGCGTCGGCGCTGGGGGTGACCCGGCAGGGGCTGGCCAAGCTGCTGAAGCGTCTCGACCTCGAGGATCCGTCGCGGGCAACGGTGCGCTGCGGTGACGATGCGCGTTACGGCGAGCCGCCGGAGGCCTGAGAGACGAGGACAGAGAGTCGGTCAGGGCGTGCCGCACCCGCGCCCCTGGTACAGGCCCACGTCGTCGATCTGCACGTCGACCGCGCTCTGCGCCAGGTCGAAAAGGTGACGCGCGCACTGCTGTCGTCCTCGGGGCTGATGAACCGGTGGCGGAACCGGTGGTAGCGCCGGGTCAGGCTCGCCCCGGTGCTGCGGGTGGCGGCGCCGACCTCGGGGTCGAAGCCGGTGCCGACGAGGCTGCGGTAGTCGCCGGCCCCGGTGTCCACGTTGGTCTCGATGTAGCGGATGTCGTCGGCCCTCGCCGAGTAGCAGAGCGAGTACTCGACGTCCTTGCGGATCGCGACGGTGTGCCAGAGCTGCACCCGCCAGCGCTGCGGCGACGGCTCGTCGATGGTGAAGTCGGCCTCGCCGTTCCAGGTCACCGACGCGTTGGTCAGCCCCACCCGCCACGCGCCGCGGCCGTCGAAGGTGCCGCCGCTGCCGATGACGTTGTCGCCCTCGGCCCGCGGCGGCTCGTCGACGACGTGGAACACGAAGTCGTTGCTGAACAGGCCGTGGGGGTTCTGGACCTGCAGCAGGTGCATGCCCGCCTCGGCGGGCAGGCGGGCGAGGCGGACGACGGCGATGTCGTCCTCGCAGTCGGGCAGCGTGCCGGCCTCGCAGCGCACCGACCCCTCGACCCGGCGGCCGTCGACGACGAGCAAGGCCCCGGGCTGGATGTGCTCGCCGCGCAGCCGCATGGGTGCGTTGGCGTGCAGCTCGGGGAATTCGGCGGGCCGGCCGCCGGGGAACATGGGCAGGACGGGCAGCTCGAGGGGCCGCAGCGTGGGCTGCGGGTGCTCGTAGCCGGTGAGGTGCCCGAGGCGGGCGGTGATGGTCAGCACGAGGTCTCCCGCCGCGGCGAGGTTGAACAGCCCCCGGCGGGAGTAGAAGCGGCGGTTGTCGGCGCGGTAGGCGCCGCCGCGGTAGAAGAGGGACAGCGGCCGGGGTTCGGTCCGGAACGGGAAGGGGAGGTCGCCGCCGAGCACGACGCCGGTCGCGTGCAGGACGACGCCGCCCTCCGACGCGGACTGCTCCAGGGCGTCGAGGAGGTCGGCGACGTCGGGCCGCGAGACGGTGTCGGCGTTCAGCGTGAGCTGGCGCCCCAGCGCCCCGGAGAACCCCACGCTGCCCTCGACGATCATCTGGAACATCTCCTGGTCGTTCACGAAACCGAAGCGCTCAGGGAACCCCCGGGTGTCGCCCCCGAACGAGATCGGCGAAGAAGAAGCGGTTCTGGGGCGCGTTCTTCCAGCGGTCGTTGGCGCCGCGCCACGACGGCACGTCCATGCCGCTGCCGCCCATGTTGGTGGTGGTCCAGAACGGCAGGCGGTGGCAGTTGGCGCACTGCTTCGTCTCGTGGAACTCGCGGATGCCGGCGCGGGCGCGGGCTGTCAGCTCGTTCGTGTAGGGCCGCTCGGGCGAAGGCGGGTAGGGGACGCTCAGCAGGTACTTCGCCATCGCCGCCCGCTCGGCCCCCGAGAGCCGGCCGGGCTTGCCCTCGTCGTTGGTCTCGCAGTCGGTGAGGTCGCACATCGTCGTGGCCAGCGAGCCGTCGATGAGGTGGCCGGTGCAGCTCTCGGGGACGTCGCCGTCGCAGTTGGGCTCGATGGGGGTCTGGATGCTGGCGGTGTTGACGCCGCCGAAGGGGTCGCCGGGAATGCCGTCCCAGTGGTAGGGGGCGCTGCCGCGCAGGCCCCGGATGTCCTGCACCAGGCGCGGCTGGATCTGGTCGCAACCGAGGTCGCAGAGCGGCGTGTCGAGCACCCAGAGCAACTGGTCGGTGTGCCCGTCGGGGTCGCAGCTCGCGCAGGCGAACGTGGCGGTGCTCGACGCCTCGGCGCTGTTGAAGGCGATGCGGCCCTGCTTGAGGTCGGGGTCGGTCGGGTCCTCCAGCGCGATGGCGGCCTCGACCGCGGGCGCCGCCGGGTCGGACAGGTCGACCACCGACACGCTGTTCTCGAGCGCGTTGAGCACCCAGGCCCGCGCCGGCGCCCCCTCGGCAGTGCTCTCCAGCGCGACCCCGCGGGGGATGGCCCCCACGTCGGCCCGGCTGAGGACCGCCCCGGTGTCGGCGTCCACCGTGAACACCCGGCTCGACGCCGCCGCGGTGACCACCAGGGTCGAGTCGTCGCCGCTGACGGCGATGCCGAACGGCGTCGCCAGCGCCTCGTCGCGCGCGGGGTCGGCGGGGGGCAGCGGCTCGAGCTCGAAGAACGCCGGCGACCCGCAGCCGCCCCCGCACGCCACCCGGGTGATGCGGTTCAGGAAGGCGCGGTTCTCCAGCTCGGCCATGCCGTGCCCCTCGGTGCCCGCCTTGCCGTTGGCGTCGTTGCGGGCCTCGGTCTGCGCGATGAACACCCGGCCCGCCGAGTCGGCGGCGACGCCGTAGAGCAGCGTGCCGAGAGTGTCGACCACCTCGACGAGGTCGTCCGTGGCGGTGTCGAACACATAGAGGTCGCGGTCGGGGACGCCGGGGTGGCGGACGATGTCGGCCACGTAGCCCAGCGACAGGCTCTGCGCGTTGCCGTCCGGCGCCTCGGTCACGTGGGCGCGGGCGTCGAACGTGCACAGCTCGCCGTCTATGTTCTCGGGCCAGCACCCCGAGAGCTGGGTCTGGTTGTTCGACTCGAACGGCACGACGTAGAGACGGTCTCCAGCCACCGCGAGGGCCCGCGGGTCCTGCGCGGTGATCTGCAGGAACGTGGTGACCGCCCGCGACGCCACGTCGACGACGGCGACCCGGTTCGACGACGACAGCGCCACGTAGGCCTTCTCGTTTCCCGCGAACGTGATGCCCACGGGCTCGTCGAAGCGCGTCGACCGGGTGGCGGCGGCCCTGGGGCGACGCCAACACGAACCGACCTTCGTCGCACAGGGCGGGAAGCGACCGCCACGCCCCCCGTACCCGCACCGGCAGGCGGGCGGTCTCGCACGTGTAGCCGCGGCCGGAGGGGGCGGTGATCGCCCGCGCGATGTCCCCGGCGGCCTCGGTGGGCGACACCAGCGGTGCCGCTTCCATTTCGACGTCCCGGTGCAGCGTGCCGAGCAGCGACACCGTCACGCCGCGGTCGAGCTGGCGCGACACGCCGCCGCCGTGCAGGGGTACCCCCGCCACGTGCTGGACGAGCCGCTCGTGCGACCGCCCTGCCAGTGCGCCGTCGGCGCGTCGCGAAGTCACGACGAGTTCACCCGCCCGGACCATCCGGTCGACGGCCGCGTCCCACCGCCGCAGCTCGTTCACAGGTGTCGCGTACCCGACCGACATGGAAAGGGTGCCGGCCGGCCGCTCGGTGGTGGCTTGACGGCCCGTGAACAGAAGCGCCGCCCCGACCAGGGTCGACGCGATCGCGAGTCGTGGAGCGGTTCGCATTCCCTCCTCTCCAGAACTCTGGCGTGGCAGGCCTGTCGGCTGACCGAGCGGGCCACCACGGCGCCCTGCTTGCCCGCGCTGGCCGCGCGAAGAGTGTTTCCGAGAGTATAGTACGGCCGCTCGGTGCCGCCGACGAGCCTACCGCGCGGTCGACCCCTCGTCCACCGCGGCGTCACGAGCACGCAGGGCGGCATCGAGCTCGCGCAGCGCGAGCGGATTTGTGATCCATTCCTGTCGAACGAGAAGCTCTTCCCGACTGAGCGGCAGGTCGCAGGGCGGTCCATCTGAACGGCCGAGTCTCAGAAAGTTGTCGATGCTCCGCTTGTCAGCGCAATCGAGGAGGTCCTCGGGGCTCTCGTCCGGGTAGCGCACCAGGGGAGTTGGGGCCGATGCGAGCGGAGGCAATTGATGATTGAGCGGGGCGCGGGCACTTGCCTTGTCGCATGGGCGATGCTGGCGGTCACGGTTCCGGTGGGCGGGCAGGCGCCGGGCGGAGTCTTCCGGGACTGCGACGGCTGCCCGGAGATGGTGGCCCTGCCCGATGGCGATGTGGCGCTGGGTCGGTACGAGGTGACCTTGGGCGAGTACCGGGCCTTCGCCGAGGGGTCTACCGACGTTACAGCGGAGAACACGTGCTACGCGCACGGCCCGGGGCGGCGGCAGAGTTGGCGCGACCCTGGGTACGTACAGAGCGGGCGGCATCCGGTGGCGTGCGTGAGCTGGTACGAAGCGCAGGCGTACGCGGAATGGCTGTCGCGGCGGACGGGCCATCGGTACCGTCTGCCGACGGAAGCGGAATGGGACCGGGGCGCGGCCGGCAGCGGCAGGGGATGCTACATGCGCTTCCGCAATGGCGAGGGCGGAACCTGCACGGTCGGCTCCTTCGAGCCGAGCGACGCCGGCCTCTTCGACATGGTGGGCAACCTCTGGGAGTGGACGGCGGGTTGCTGGGACGAGCGTTGCGTCAGAAAGGTGACGCGGGGCGCCGACTGGATGAGCCTGGCACGGCGGCAGCGCGCGGATGCACGAGGGTGGGCCGGCCCCGGCCGGCGGGACTTCAGGATCGGCTTTCGGGTCGCCCGGGCGCTGCCGTGACCGCGAAGTGCTTCATCGAGCGGGCCCGTTCGCGCTACAGTAGAGGCACTTCCTCCGCTCACGGCCGGAACAGGTCCACATGCGCCGAATGGTGTTCGTCGCCGTCGCCCTGGGCATCGCCTGGGGACCTGCGGGCGCGGCGGCGCAGGAGTTGGAGCACGTATTCGTCGAGGTGCTGGACCGGGCCGGCCGGCCTGTTCCCGGCCTGACCGCGTCCGACTTCGCCCTCCAGGAGAACAACGCCGACCTCGCCGTCGTGTCGGTGCGTCGCGGCACGCCGCGGCCGATGAGCATCGCCCTGCTCGTCGACAACGGCGGCCGCGTCGCGGCGCCGGCCGAGCGGGACGCGCTCAGGGACGGCCTGGCCGCCTTTCTGCGCACGCTGCCGCCGCGGCACCAGGTTTCTGTCCACACCATCCGGGGCCGGGTTCGGCGGGTGATCGGCCCGACGACCGACCGCGGCGCCCTCCACGACGCGGTTGACCGCATGCGCGTCGGCGCGCGCGCTCGTGTCGGGCTGCTCGACAGCGTCCGGGAGGTCTCGGAGCGGCGCTACGACGACGACGAACCGTTTCCGGTAATCGTGCTGGTGCTGCCGAACGGGGACGAGGACCGCGCGGGCGCGTGGGGAGACATCGAGCTGCAGCTGGCCCGGTTCGCCGCCGCCGGGATCATGGCGCACGCGGTGGTTCTCGAGCCTCGGAGCGCGCGCGGCCGCACCGGCAGGGAAGAACGGCCCGTTCCCGGCATGGCCCGGGACCTGACGCGGCTGCTCCGCGGCGTGTACATGACGCTCACGTCACGCACCGAGCTGTCGTTGGGGCTGTCCCGGCTCGCGAGCCGGTTGGCGGCCGGCTACCAGCGGATGTCGATGCAGTACAGGGTGAGCTACGTGCCGTCCGGCGCCGAGGACTCGGAGATCATGGTCGGGGTGAGGCGGAGCGGTGTCGATGTTCGACCGCTCCCGCAACTGCAGTTGCAGTGACGTCGGCGGCGGCTGCGGCGGTGGCCCGTTCTCGCGGTTTCCGCCGAACGTGTTGTCGGCGGTGCTGGACGCGGGTGTCGTCGCGGCGCGCACTTCGACTCGTAATCTGCGGGTGCGAATCGTCGGGCGCGATGCCGCCGCGGCGGCACGGCGCCCATCGAGCTTGACGATTCGCCCGTGGTGCCGCCAACAATGGCGTGATGGACGCGCAGGACTCCCTGAAGACGTGCGTCGGCCCCGTCGGCCGGCAAGGCGGATCGAGAAGCCGACGCACTCTGCCGTCCGCGGAGGCGCGGGACAGGGTGCACGCGGCGCGGCGGGCATTTCGTGACTACCACGCGCAGTGCTTCTGGCACCTGCGTCCCGACATGAAGGTCACGCTCGGCGACGTTCCGGAGATTGCTCGCGGGCTGCGCCGGAACGGCGGGCGGAAGGGGTTTCTCCTTGCGGCCCGGCTATGCCGTTGAGCACCATCCAGGCGGACGTTCTCCGACGCATCGCTGCGAACCGCAGTCCCGAAGCTACGTCGCGAGGGCTACTGTCCTGCACCGGGCGGGCCGTCTGCGGTGCGGACTCCTCTATCCGAACATCAGGTTGACGATGAACACCGCCGCGAGGATGCCCGCGGTGTCGGCGAGCAGGCACGCCGGCACCGTGTGGCGCGTCCGGCGAATGCCCACCGCCCCGTAGTACACCGCCAGCGTGTAGAACGTCGTCTCGGTGCTGCCCTGAAAGGTGCTGACCATGTACCCGACGAGCGAGTCGGGGCCCTCCACGGTCATGATCTCGGCCATCACCGCGTAGGCCCCGCTGCCCGTGAGGGGCCTGAGGATGGCCATCGGCAGCGCCTCGGCGGGCAGGCCGATGAGCGCCGTGAACGGCGACAGCGACGCCGTGATGAGGTCGATGCCGCCCGAGGCCCGGAACATCCCCACCACCACGAGGATCGCCACCAGGTAGGGGATGATGCGCACCGCCACCTCGAAGCCCTGCCGGGCCCCGGTCACCAGCGAGTCGTAGACGCGGACCCCCCGCGTCCATCCGAACACCACGAGGAACGACACCACCATCGGCAGCATCCACGCCGACGTGATGGCGCTGAAGAGCTCGAACGGCGGGTCCGCCCGGTGCTGCCAGACGAACCGGCCGAGGAGGACGGCGAGGGCGAGCCAGAACAGCCGTCCGATCCAGCGCCGGCCGGGCAGCGGCGCCAAGGCCTCGGGGGCGTCGTGGCCGGCGGCGGCGTCCGGGGTCGCGTCGCCGTCAGGGGCGGGCTCCTTGGGGACCTCCCGCGCCGGCGGCGGCTCGGTGCGCCGGTAGACCGCCAGCCGGCTCAGGAGGACGGCCGCCGTCACCCCGACGATGGTGGCGCAGCCGCTGGCGAACCACGTCGGGAAGAAGATGCCGACCGCGTCCTCGGACCCCACCGACGCCCGCATCGACACCACCCCCGACGGGAGGATGGCGAGGGCCGAGGTGTTGATGGCGAGGAACAGGACCATCGCGTTGGTCGCGGTCCCGCGCTCGCCGTTCAGCTTGTCGAGCTCCTCCATCGCCTTGATGCCGAACGGGGTGGCGGCGTTGGCGAGGCCCAGCATGTTGGCGGCGATGTTGAGGATCATGGCGCTCATCGCCGGGCTGTGGACGGGCACCCCCGGGAAGAGCCGCTGCATGACCGGCCCGACGAGCCGGGCGAGGTGACGCAGCGCGCCGGCGTCTTCGATGACCCGCATCAGCCCGAGGAAGAACGCCATCAGGCCGATGAGACCGATGGCCAGCTCGACCGCCCCGCGGGCCGACGAGACGATGGCGTCGGTCAGGGCCTGCATCTGGCCCGTCAGCGCCGCCAGGATCACCGACGCGAGCGCCGCGAAGACGATGAGGCCGTTCAGCATGCGTGGTCAGTGGGAGACTGGCTGGGGACAGGGCCGTCGGCACGGTGACGGCTCTGCACTCGCCTGCCACGTAGGGATACGACCGGGCTTCGTCGTCCGGTGCGGCAGACCCGGCCAGAGGGACTGGCGGAGGTTCTCCTGCCCGTCGACAGGGGATAGCCGATGGCGAACCTCTGAGCCAGCCGCGTCATCGCCTCGGACGCGTCACTGCGCGTCACTGCGCGTCACTCTCCGAACACGCTCACGGTGTTGCGCAGGGCGTCGGTGGCGCGGATGACGAGCGGCCCGGTGGCGGTCGCGTCCAGGACGACCTCGAAGCGTTCCACGAGGCCGTCGGGTACCCCGTCGAGGGGGAAGACGACCCGCCAGTCGGCGTTGCCGGCCGCGATTTCGACCCGCTGCACCGGCGACTGCGCGTCGCGCACGGTGAACGGCAGGACGACCCGGCCGCCCTCGCGCCGCCGCGCCTCCACCTCGATGCGGGGCGGGGCGTTGTCGACGTCGAAGACGGCGCTGTCGCGCGCGCCGACCAGTGCCGCCCCGGGCGCGTTCCCCGCCGCGTCGGATGCCGAGATGCGCACCCGATAGGCGCCGTCGGGGATCAGTGTGGTGTCCCACGCGAACACCGTCTTCCGCAACCCGGTCCGCAGCACGTGCCACCCGGTGTCGCCGTCCCGCTGGTAGGAGACGGCGTACTCCAGGGGGTCGCGGTTCGCGTCGCTCGCCTGCCAGCGGAACGTCCGGATGCCCTTGCGGTAACCCTGGCGGCCCACGGTGCTGGCCGCGGCCCGCGACGACGGTCGCTCGTCGAGCCCCGCGAGCGGCGGGTCGCCGGTGCTGATCGACTGCTGGAAGACGGTCCCCGGCGGGTGCACGGTGAGCTGGGTGACCTCGGGCCGCAGGTTGCGCGGCAGGTACGCGGCGGTCACCGCGGTCAGCACCGGCGAGACGTCGCCCCCGCCGTGGAGGGTGGCCCGCCACTGCAGGTAGCGCGCGTTGGGGCTCTCGATGGGCGAGCCCGCCGCCTCGGCGTAGGCGTCGGACCACGGGCTCCACGTGTCGTTGGGAATGGCGGTGTTGCCCGACCGGGTCGCCAGCTCGATGCGGCTGCCCGGCGGCGTCGACCCGCGCCAGCGCAACGTGCCCCAGCGGGCCGCCGCCCCCGCGTCGTGCACCTCCGACTCGTAGGTGCCCCGGGCGGCGAGGCGGCCCGCCGTGCGCAGGACCTTGCCGGGGTTGGCGGTGGCGTACCACAGCGAGCCGTCGGTCGCCGGCAGCAGCCGGGTCACCTGCCGGGCCGGGGCCTGCCCCGAGAGGACCGTCCGGGGCGGATCGCCGGACACGCGGTACAGCTTGCCATTCGGGCCGGTGCCGACGACCAGTGCCCCACGGTCGTCGAACGCCGCGTCGAACGGCGTGTCGAGGCTCGACCGCCACAGCCGGTCCCAGAGCCCGTCGGCGGTGATGTGGTAGACCGCCCCCTTCTCGCCGCCGCCTGCGGCCGGGGTCGTGGCTGCAGGCGTGCCGGAGGGCGTCGCGGCGCTCCCGACCACGACCGCGGTTACGCTCGTGGTCACCGAGACCGTCGGCACCGGGGCCACTGCCGCGGCCGGGGCGGGGGCCGGCGTCGCCGCCGCGCCGGGCGCCGGCTGGCCGCTCACCGCCACCGCGAGCAGCGAGCCGTCGGGCTGGGGCCGCAGCGAGCGGATCTCGTCGAAGGGCGCGTCGAGCAGCACGAACGCCCGGCCGGTGGGGTCGATGCGCAACACCTGGCCGGGCGACTCGGTGCCCGCGAGCAGCGTCCCGTCGCCGGCGACGGCGAGCGAGAGCACGTGCGCGGCGTCGCTCGCGTAGAGCAGGGCGGGGTCGCCGCCAGCCGGCACGCGGTAGACGCGGGCGGGGTTGCCGGTGGCCACGTGCAGGGCGCCGTCGCCGTCGAGGGCGAGCGCCCAGATGTAGGTCTCCTCGGGGTCGAACACCACCGCCGCCTCGCCGGCGGCGCTGATGCGATACACCCGGCCCCCCGGAGAGGTGCCCGCGTAGACGCCGCCCTCGCGGTCGGCCGCGAGGGCGTGCACGTCGAGCTCGTCGGCGTCGAGGACGACCGTGCCGGTGCCGTCGGCCCCCAGCCGGTAGAGGCGCCCGTCGGTCCCGCTGCCCATCCAGAGGGCGCCGTCGGAGGCACCCGCCAGCGACCACAGCGACGGCTCGGGGGTCTCGAGCACGGTGTCGGTGGCCGGGCCCAGCCGCAGGCGGCCCTCGTCGTCGACGGACAGGGCGTCGACCTCGCCGCGCAGGAACTCGGCCTGCGTCGACACCTGCCAGAAGACCGGCGTGGAAGCGGACAGCGTGGCGGTGGCGGCGGCGAGCGCAATCGGGAGGATGCTGCGTTTCATCGGGCTTGGACCCGCGTGGGGCGGGGGAGAGGCGCGTGGGCCGCGACGAGGGCGCGTGCCATGCTCGGCGGGTCCCGATCGGCCCCGGGAAACGGAGCCTCGACTGACCCGGGCCAACAAAGCGTATGTTCGGCAGGAGGTGTCGCCGGCGGACGTTTCACGATTCGCGGGATTCTCCCCATCAGGAGCCCAGGTCCAGGTCGAGGACGCGGGCCCCGGAGACGACGCCGTCCAGGGGCACCTCCCACTCGCGCAGGGCGGCGCTGCTCATCCGCGCGAGGCCCGCGCCGGGGCGGTCGCCCCCCAGCACGTCCAGCACCGAGCGGGGGAGCGAGGGGAGCCGGCGGCCGTTGACGACCGCGCCGGCGTCGCCGCGCCGAAGCTGCACGTAGAAGCGGTCGTTGCGCCGCGCCGTGTTCAGGGCGTCGATGAGATGCCGGAGGCTCGTGGGGCGCGCCGCCAGCCCCGCCTGCTGCCGCTCCTCGCGCGCGAGGGTCGCACCGTCGGCCACCAGCAGCCGGATCCGGCCGCGCGCCGTCGACGGCAGGTCGACCATCACCGTCCGTATCTCGACCTCGCCGTCTCGGGCGCGGACGGCGAGGCGCAGGGGCGCCGTCTGTCCCGGCCGCGGGCGCGGGTCGTCGAGCCAGACGCGCTCCAGCTCGGCCGTCCGCGTGCCGTCGCGGGCGGTGACCGACACGTCCACCCGCTCGACCGTCACCGGCTCGAGCCCGTTGTCGACGAGCGCCGTCAGGGGCCCCGCGACGTAGGCGGAGGCGAGGATGGTGGCGGCGTTGCCGGTGAAGGTCTCCTCGAAGCGGGCCGCCGGATGGCCCTCCAGGGCCACCTCTCCGCGCACCGCGTAGGTCGCCGCCCCCACCTGCCGGTTGTGCGAGAACAGGGTGTTGAGCATCGCGTTGTAGGCGAGCAGCGGCGTGAAGATCGCGTCGTCGACGACCTCGAACTCGAAGGTGTCGCTCCGTTGGCGCTCCGGCGCGTCGAGGGTGATGCGGACGGGCACGAGGCGCGGGCCCGGGCCCAGGCTGCCGCTGATGCCGCTCGAGCGGTCCTGATCGATGGTGCCGAGGGTCTCGCCGACGGTGGCGATGCGCGACGAGATCAACTGGCTGGGCAGCACCGTGTGGACGTAGGCGCGGGTCATCGGGAAGCGCGACGTCCCGAGGTTGTAGAAGGGGTGCCCGAACGCGTACACCCGGCCGTCCTCGACGAGGGTGACGGTGCCCGTGCCCGCCATCGACAGGTCCCCCCGCATGAGGCTCACGCCCACCGCGTCGCCGGCCTGGAGGGGCGCGTCGGACTGTGCCGCGGCCCTGCCTGCCACCGTCCCGCCCACGACCGGGGCGAGGCCGGCGGGGCCGAAAATCGCCGCGATGCGATCGAACGCGGCCGGCGTGAAGCCGCTCAGGGTGAGGGGCGTCGCAATGGGGCGCAGACGGACCCCGTACGAGGCCCCGGTGCCGGCCGGCAGCCCCACCGCGTCGACGTCGCCGGGCCGCGCCGCGAACGGCTCCGGACGCGCGAGGCGGGTGGCCATCAGGCCCGTCAGGTTGTCGGCGGCGAGCGGGAGGGTCAGATCGGGGGCGGCGCGGGCGGTCCGCGGCGGCCCCGCCGTGTCGTCGCGCAGCATCTCGTCGATCGGGGTGATGCCGGCGATGGTTTCCTTGGGGAACGAGCCGAGCGAGTAGGAGACAGCCCCTACGAGCCGCCCGTCGATGTAGACGGGGCTGCCGCTCATGCCCTGGATCACGCCGCTCGCGGCCAGCGGCCCCCCGTCGAGGCGGGCCAGGATCAGGTTGCGCCGCGGCCCGAACGAGTTCTCGAGCACGCCGATGATCTCGGCCGTGAACTCGCTGCGCTTCGTGCCGTCGAAGACGGTGAGGCCGACGCCCTCCATCCCCGCCCGCACCTCGCTCACCGGCATGGTGACGGTGGCCGCGGGCAGCACCGCGATCAGGCCCCCGGTCGCGAGGGCGAGAGCCAGGAGCGACCTGTTCGGATTCATGGAAGATGGTTGGAGGTGCGCCGGAACGAAACCCTTATAGCGAAGGAAGTGCTTACGGGTCAAGCAGAAGGCTCCCCGCCGGGACGGCAGCGGCCGCGAATCTTGACACCGTCGTGTAGCGTTTGCTAGCGTACTCCTTTCGCCCGCTGGCTGGCGAGCGATCGTTGCCCACGTGACCGTGTGGTCGGTTGCAGGTGCCTCAAGTGTTCCAAGATCAGATCATTCCGCGGCGGCTCGGCCTCGTCCCGGCGTGCAGGGGCGGAGCGCGCGCCTGGTGGGGTTACTGGTTTACCCGGCCCGGAGAGGTGCGTCTGCTCGCCTGACCACAGCCACAGCAGAACGCGACAGCCTCTCCGGCCCCGGTTGGAGAGGCTTTTTTTGTGTAAGGACTTCCGATGACCCGGGCTCGACTGTGCGCCACCGTGACGGCCGGGACGACCGCGGAACTGCGGGCCGCCCGCGACGCGGTGCGCGGCGCCGACCTCGTCGAGCTGCGGCTCGACGGCGTCGCCGACCTCGACGTCGACGGCGCCCTCGCCGGGCGGTCCTGTCCGGTCGTGGTCACGTGCCGGCCGGTCTGGGAGGGCGGCCGGTTCGACGGGTCCGAGGAAGAGCGGCGGCGCATCCTGCTGCGCGCGTTGGACCTGGGCGCCGATCGGGTCGATCTGGAATGGCGCGGCGGGTTCGAGAAGCTCGTCGCCGAGCGGCGCGGCCGTAACGTGGTGCTCTCGATGCACGACTTCGAGGCCACCCCGGCCGACCTGGAGTCGCGGTACCGGGCGATGCGGGCCACCGGGGCCGAGGTCGTCAAGATCGCCGCCCGCAGCCGCTCGGCCACCGATGTCGTGCGGCTCCACCGGCTCGGGCGCGGCGCGCGGGGCGGGTCCGCGGTGCTGGTGGGGATGGGGCCGATCGGCGTGCCCACCCGCCTCCTGCCGGGGCACTTCGGGTCGGCCTGGACGTACGCCGGCGACGGGGTGGCCCCGGGCCAGGTTCCCCTGTCCGACATGATCGGGCGCTACCGGTGCCATCGAGTCTCGGCGTCGACCGCGGTCTACGGGGTCGCCGGCGCCCCGCTCGCGCACTCCCTGTCCCCGGTCATGCACAACGCCGGCTTCGCCGAGGCCGGGCTCGACGCGATCTACGTCCCTTTCGAGGCTACGAGTGCGGACGACCTCATGCAGCTCGCGCGGACGCTCGGCGTGAAGGGGCTCAGCGTCACCGCGCCGTTCAAGGAGTCGGTCCTGGCCCACGTCGCCGACGTCGACCCCGTAGGCCGGCGGACCGGCGCCATCAATACGCTTCGCGCCGACGACGGCGGGTGGCGGGGGCTCAACACCGACGTGGCCGGTTTTCTCGCGCCGATCGAGGCGCAGGGCGGTGTCGGCGGGCTCCGATGCTGCGTGCTCGGGGCCGGCGGCGCGGCGCGGGCGGCGGCGGTGGGCTTGGCCGGCGCGGGCGGCGCGGTGACGGTGTGCGCCCGCCGCCGCGAGCGTGCAGCCGAGGTCGCGGCCCTCGCGGGGGGCTCGGCCGTCCCGTTCCCGCCCGTGCCGGGCTCCTGGGACCTGCTCGTGAACACCACCCCGGTGGGCACCGCGCCGCACGTCGACGACACCCCGGTGCCGGCGGTGGCGTTGGCGGGCGGCGCCACCGTCTACGACCTCGTCTACAACCCCACCCGGACCCGGCTGCTGCGTGAGGCGGAGGCGGCGGGCTGCCGCACCATCGGCGGCCTCGACATGCTCGCGGCCCAGGCGGTGCGGCAGTTCGAGTGGTGGCTCGGGACGCGTCCCTCCAACGGCCTGTTCCTGCGGGTGGCGCGGGAGGCCCTGGCGGCCCGGGAGCGGTCCTCGTCGGGGGAGGCAACCGACCAGGAAGCGCCAGCATGAGCATCACTTCGTTCGAGACGTTTCGGGAGCTGGCCGGGCGAGGCACGTTCGTGCCGGTCTGCAAGGAGGTCCTGGCCGATCTCCTCACGCCCCTGTCGGCGTTCCTCAAGGTGGCCGAGCACGCCGACTACGCGTTCCTGTTCGAGAGCGTGGAGGGGGGCGAGCAGGTCGCCCGCTACTCGTTCCTCGGCAAGGACCCGTTCCTCGTGCTGCGGGCGCGGGACGGACGGACGATCGTCGAGGAGGGCGGCGTCACCACCACCGACCCGAGCCCGTTCCTCGACCGGCTGCGGCGGGTGATGAGCGACTACCGGGCCCCCGTCGTGCCGGGCATGCCGCGGTTCACGGGCGGCGCCGTCGGATTCCTCGGCTACGAGGCGGCCCAGTGGTTCGAGCCGGGCCTGGAGGCGGTCTGGGAGCGGCGCGGCGCGCCCGCGACCGGCGACGATCAGGCCGCCTTCATGGTGTTCGACACGATCCTCGCGTTCGACCACGTCAAGCACCGGATACTCGTCATCGCCAACGCCCGGGTCGACCGGGGGACCGACCTCGACGCCGCCTACCGCTTCGCCTGCGCCCGAATCCACTTCATCGAGCGGGAGCTGGAGCGCAGCTTGTCCGAGCCCGCGGTGACCGCATCGGGCCCGCGGGAGGTCCACTCGAACACGAGCCGGGAGGCGTTCGAGGCGGCGGTGCGGACCGCGAAGGACCACATCGCCGCCGGCGACATCTTCCAGGTGGTCCTGTCGCAACGGTTCGAGACCGCGGTGGACGCCGACCCGTTCAGCGTGTACCGGGCCCTCCGGCACGTGAACCCGTCGCCGTACATGTACTTCATCCGCATGGGCGGGCTTTCCATCGTCGGCTCGTCGCCGGAGATGCTCGTGCGGGTGGAGGGGCGGCAGGTCATCACCCATCCCATCGCCGGCACCCGTCCGCGCGGCCGCGACGACGGCGAGGACCAGCGGTTGGCCCAGGAGCTCGGGGAGAACGAGAAGGAGAAGGCCGAGCACGTGATGCTCGTCGACCTCGGCCGCAACGACATCGGCCGGGTGTCCGATTACGGGACGGTGCGGGTGGCCCAGTTCATGGCGCTCGAGCGCTACTCGCACGTCATGCACCTGGTGTCCCGGGTGGAGGGGCGGCTGCGCGAGGACCGGGACCGGCTCGACGCCCTCGCCGCGTGCTTTCCGGCCGGCACCGTGTCCGGCGCCCCGAAGATCCGCGCGATGGAGATCATCTCTGACCTCGAGCCGACGCGGCGGGGCATCTACGCGGGGGCCATCGGTTATGTCGACTTCGCGGGCAACCTCGACTGCTGCATCACCATCCGGACCATCACCCTGCGCGACGGCCGGGCCCGCGTGCAGGCGGGGGCGGGCATCGTCGCCGACTCGGACCCGGCGGCGGAGTACGACGAGACGCGGGACAAGGCCTCGGCCCTGCTGCGGGCCCTGGAGATGGTCTGACGCGAGGCGCGCCATGGTGCTGGTCATCGACAACTACGACTCGTTCACCTACAACCTCGTCCAGTACCTGGGCGAGCTCGGCGCGACCCTGACGGTTCGACGCAACGACCAGGTGTCGGTGGACGGTATCGCGGCGCTGAAGCCCGAGCGGATCGTCATCTCGCCGGGGCCGGGGCGCCCCGAGCACGCCGGGGTCACGGTGGACGCGATTCGCCGCTTCGGGGCGGAGCTGCCGATTCTCGGGGTCTGCCTCGGGCACCAGGCCATCGGGCTCGCGTTCGGCGCCGAGATAGCCTCGGCGCCGACCCTCGTGCACGGGAAGCGCTCGATGGTGGAGCACGACGGCCGCGGCGTGTTCGAGGGCATCGAGGGCCCCTTCGAGGCCGGCCGCTACCACTCGCTGGCGGTGGCCGCGGACACGTGTCCGGCGGAGCTCGAGGTCGCGGCCCGGACCGTCGACGACGGCACCATCATGGCCTTGCGCCACCGCGACCGGCCCGTCCACGGCGTGCAGTTCCATCCCGAGTCGGTGCTGACGGGGGTCGGCCACCGGATTCTGCGCAACTTCCTGGAGAGCTGACGTGTTCGCCGACCTGATCGAGAGGCTGCACCGCCGGCAGGACCTGAGCGTCGACGAGGCCGCGGGCGCGATGGAGGAGATCATGGCGGGGCGCGCCGCCCCCGCCCAGATCGCGGGGCTGCTCGTCGCGCTGTCGATGAAGGGTGAGCGGCCGTCCGAGATCGTGGGGCTGGCCAAGACCATGCGCGCCAACGCGGTGCCCCTGCCGGCCGGCGACCGGCCCCGGTTCGATACCTGCGGCACCGGCGGCGACCGCGCGTCAACCTTCAACGTCTCGTCGCTCGCCGCCCTCGTCCTCGCCGCGTGCGGGGTGACCGTCGCCAAGCACGGCAACCGCGCCGTCTCCGGCCGCTGTGGCAGCGCCGATCTCTTCGCCGCCCTCGGGGTCGGGGTCGACGCGCCCCCCCCGGTTGTCGAGCGCTGCCTCGACACCTGCGGCATCGCGTTCCTGTTCGCCCCCACGTTCCATCCCTCGATGCGGCACGCCGCCCCCACACGGCGCGAGCTCGGCGTACGCACCGTCTTCAACCTGCTCGGCCCCCTGACGAACCCCGCCGGCGTCGCGCGGCAGCTCGTCGGGGTGTCGCGGCCCGACCACACCGACCTGCTCGCCCGGGCCCTCGCCGACCTCGGGACCCAACGGGCGTGGGTGGCGCACGGCGCCGACGGCCTCGACGAGATCTCCACCACCGGCCACACCAAGGTGTCGGAGTGCCGCGACGGCATCGTCCGCAGCTTCTTCCTGCACCCGAACGACTTCGGGCTGCCGGTGGCCCGCATCGAGGACATCCGGGCGGAGACGCCGGACGACAACGCCACGATTGCCAGGGACGTGCTGGCCGGCCGGCCCGGTCCCCCGCGGGACATGGTGCTCGCGAACGCGGCGGCGGGGCTGCTCATCACCGGGCGGGCCGGCGACCTGCGGGCCGGCGTCGACATGGCCGCCGCCGCCATCGACGACGGCCGGGCCGGGAAGACGCTGGACTGGCTGGCGGCGGCGACCGCCGCCGGGGCGGGGGAGGCATGACCGCAACCGTGCGCGCCGACCCCGGGCCCGACCTGCTGGCCACGATCGTCGCCGCCACGCGGCAGGCGGTGCGCGACCGCCGGCGGACGGTTCCCGAGACGGTCCTGGCGTCGCGCCTTCGCGCCGGCCTCGACGGGAAGGCGCGGTTCGAGGCGGCCCTGTCCGCTCCCGGCCGCCCCAACGTGATTGCCGAGTGCAAGCGCCGGTCGCCGTCGCGGGGCATCCTCCGCCGCGACTACCGGCCCGATGCGATCGCCGCGGCCTATGAGCGGAACGGCGCGGCGGCGGTTTCCGTGCTGACGGAGCCGACGTTCTTCGACGGCTCGCTCGACCACCTGCGCGCGGTGCGGGCCGCCGTCGGCATTCCCGTGCTCCGCAAGGACTTCGTCGTCAGCCCGTACCAGTTGCTGGAGGCGGCGGTGGCCGGGGCCGACGCGGTGCTGCTGATCGTGGCCGCCCTCGACGACGCCGAGCTGGTCGCGCTGCACGCCCGGGCGGCGGAGCTGGGGCTCGGGGTCCTCGTCGAGGTGCACGATACGCGAGAGCTGGAGCGGGCGGCGCGGGCCGGCGCGGTGGTCATCGGAGTGAACAACCGCAATCTGCGGACCCTCGAGGTCGATGTCGAAGCGTCGCACCGGCTCGCCGCGCGCATGCCGCCAAGGGCGATCGGCGTTGCGGAGAGCGGCCTGCGGACGAGCGCGGACCTCGCGCGGCTGGGCGAGGCCGGCTACCCGGCGTTCCTCATCGGCGAGACCTTCATGACCGCTCCAGACCCCGGCGCCGCCCTTCACGATCTGCTCGCCGGCGTGCCGGCGCCGGGACCGGCCGCCGCCGCGGCGGGAAGCGCGCCCGGGAGAGGCGTCCGATGACGGTGCCGGTCAAGATCTGCGGGATCACGCGGCCCGTGGACGCCGATCTCGCGGCCCGGCTCGGGGCGGCGTGGGTAGGCTTCATCTTCTGGCCCCGCAGCCCGCGGTTCGTGGCGCCGGAGACCGCCGCCGCCATCCTCGCCGACCTGCCGCCGCACGTGGGCGGGGTGGGCGTGTTCGTGGACCAGCCGGTCGACGAGGTGAACGCCATCGCCGACGAGGTCGGGCTGAGCGCCGTCCAGCTTCACGGCCAGGAGTCGGCCGAGGCGTGCCGGCGGTGCCGGCGGCGCGTCATCAAGGCGGTACGGCTGCCCGGCGACGGCGCCGGCGAGAATCCCGACGCGGTATGGTCCCGGGCGACGTTGCTCGTCGACGCGTTCGATCCGGTGCGGATGGGCGGCACCGGCCGGCGGGTCGACTGGACGGGGGCGGCGCGCCTCGCCCGGCGCCGCCCCCTCATGCTGTCGGGCGGGCTGCGGGCCGAGAACGTGGCCGAGGCGGTGCGGCGGGTCGCGCCCTACGGCCTCGACGTGTCGTCCGGGGTCGAGTCGGAGCCGGGGGTGAAGGACCCGGATCGCCTGCGGGCGTTCTTTTGCGCGCTGGCCGCCGGGGACGCGGCGGCGGCCCCGGCCGGATCCGTGGAGCAGGAGTCATGACGACGACGGAGAGCACCGCCGCGGCCGGCGCGGTCTTCGGGCGACGGGATCCCGACGCACGCGGCTACTTCGGCGCCTACGGCGGGCGCTTCGTGCCCGAGACCCTGGTGGCGCCGGTGGCGGAGTTGGAGGCGGCGTACCTCGCGGCGCGCGGCGATCCGGGGTTCCGGCAGGAGCTGGCCACCCTGCTCGACCGCTATGTCGGCCGGCCGACATCGATGTGGGAGGCCCGGCGGTGGTCCGAGGAGATCGGCGGCGCCCGCGTCTTCCTCAAGCGGGAGGATCTGGCGCACACCGGCGCCCACAAGATCAACAACGCGCTGGGGCAGGCCCTGCTCGCGGTCCGGATGGGCAAGCGCCGGGTGGTGGCGGAGACCGGCGCGGGGCAGCACGGGGTGGCCACCGCCACCGCCTGCGCCCTCCTCGGGCTCGCCTGCGAGGTTTACATGGGGGCCGAGGACATGGCCCGCCAGGCCCTCAACGTGGTGAGGATGGGGCTGCTCGGCGCGAGGGTCACGGGGGTCGACGCGGGGAGCCGGACCCTGAAGGACGCCATCAACGAGGCGATGCGCGACTGGGTCACCAACGTCTACGACACCTACTATCTGCTGGGCTCGGTGCTCGGCCCCCATCCCTACCCGCTGATGGTGCGGGAGTTCCAGTCGGTCATCGGCAGCGAGGCGCGGCGGCAGATTCTCGAGCTGACGGGCCGCCTGCCGGCCGCGGTCGTCGCCTGCGTGGGCGGGGGCAGCAACGCGCTGGGCATCTTCGACGGGTTCGTCGACGACCGGGACGTGCGGTTGATCGGCGTCGAGGCGGGCGGCGAGGCCATCGTCGCGGGCCGTCACGCGGCCCGGTTCGCCACCGGCGCGGTCGGCGTCCTGCAGGGGACCCGGAGCGTCATCCTCCAGGACCTCCACGGCAACATCGAGCCGACCCACTCGGTCTCGGCCGGGCTCGACTACGCGGCGGTCGGCCCCGAGCACGCGTGGCTGCGCGATCTGGGCCGCGCGGAGTACACCTGGGTGTCGGACGACCAGGCGCTGCAGGCCTTTCAGAGGGTCGCGCGGCTGGAGGGGATCATTCCCGCCCTCGAGTCGTCGCACGCGCTGGCCCACGCCGAGAGGGTGGCGGCCGAGTGCGGGCAGGGGGCCGTCGTCCTCGTCAACCTGTCGGGCCGGGGCGACAAGGACGTCGAGATCGCCCGCGACCGCGGGCTGGGCGGGTCCTCCGAAGGGGAGGAGACGAACGCATGAGCTCGCGGATCGCCGAGCGCTTCGCCGACCTCCGCGCCGACGGCCGGACCGGCCTGGTGACCTACGTCACCGCCGGCGATCCGGATCTCGAACGCTCGGCCGACATCCTGCGCGCACTCGACCGGGCCGGGGCCGACGTGGTCGAGGTCGGCGTGCCGTTCTCCGACCCGCTGGCGGACGGACCCGTGATTCAGCGCGCCTCGGAGCGCGCGCTCGCCGCGGGCACGACCCTGGCCGGGACGCTGGACCTGATCGAGGACGTGCGGGGTGATCTCGGGGCCGCGATAGTGGTGTTCACCTACGCGAACCCGATCCTCCGATTCGGGGCGGAGCGGTTCGCGACCCGGGCTGCAGCGGCGGGCGTCGACGGCGTGCTCGTCCTGGATCTGCCGATAGAGGAGGCGGACGGACTCCGCCGGACGATCGTCGAGGCAGGCCTGGATCCGATCTTCCTGCTGAGCCCGACCACGACCGACGATCGCATTCGGCGGGCGGCCGAGCTGGGACGCGGGTTTCTCTACGGCATCTCCCGGCTCGGGGTGACGGGGGCGCGGGCCGACGTCGCGTCGGGCGTGCGGGGCCTCGTGGAGCGCATCCGGGCGGCGACGGCGCTGCCGGTGGCGATTGGATTCGGGCTCTCCCGCCCCGAGCACTTCCGCGAGGTGGGGAAGTACGCGGACGCGGGGGTCGTGGGGAGCGCCCTGGTGGACACCATCGCCCGGGAGGCCGGCTCGACCAGCCTGGTGAGCGCGGTCGAGCGATACGTGGCCTGGCTGAAGAGCGACAGGGACGCACGGGGAGGCACGGGCGCGGCATGACAGAAGACCGGCAATCCGCATCGCCCGAGCTCGAGGCGGTGGAGCGTGAGATCACGAAGATCAGGAACCGGATGGACGAGCTCGACGCCCGTCTCGTCGGGTTGCTGAACGAGCGGGCGAGCCGCGCGCAGGAGATCGGACGGCTCAAGGACACGGTGGGGCTCAAGGTCTATCAGCCGCAACGCGAACGCGAGGTGCTGGACCACGTGCGGTCGGAGAACGCCGGGCCGCTCGACGCGGACGCGATCACGCGGCTCTTCGAGCGGATCATCGACGAAGCCCGGCGCCTGGAGCGCTCATCCGGTTGACCCGGGCGGATTGGCGGAGACAGCGGGACAAGAAGGGCGGGGCCATGGTTGTCGTCATGGAAGAACGCGCGAGCGAGGATCAGATTCAACAGGTCATCGCGCACCTGGTGGAGAACGAGTTCGACGTGCACCGGTCGACCGGCCAGTTGCGCAGCGTGCTCGGCGCGGTGGGGGGCAACCGGGGATTCGATTCCCGCCTCATCGAGGTGATGGACGGGGTGCATGAAGTGATGCGGATAACGGAGCCCTACAAGCTGGCCAGCCGGACGTTCAGGCCCGAGAACACCGCGGTGTCGTTCGACGGCTTCCGCGTCGGCGGCGACGAGGTGATCGTCATGGCCGGCCCCTGCTCGGTGGAGACCGGGGAGCAGATCTCCGCCGCCGCCGCCGCCGTCAAGAAGGCCGGCGCCAAGGTGCTGAGGGGCGGCGCGTTCAAGCCGCGCAGCTCGCCCTACAGCTTCCAGGGGCTGGGGGAGGAGGGGCTGCGGCTCATGCGGGACGCGGCCGACGCCGAGGGCCTGAAGGTGGCTTCGGAGGTCATGGACGTCAGCCAGATCGACCTCGTGGCCAAGTACGCGGACATCCTGCAGGTCGGCGCCCGCAACATGCAGAACTACACCCTGCTGCGGGAGCTGGGGCGCAGCGCCACCCCGGTCCTCCTCAAGCGCGGCATCTCGGCCACCATCGAGGAATGGCTGCTGTCGGCGGAGTACGTGCTGTCGGGGGGCAACGCGAACGTGATCCTCTGCGAGCGGGGCATCCGGACCTTCGAGAGCTACACGCGGAACACCATGGACATCTCCGCGATCCCGGTAGTCCACAAGCTCAGCCACCTGCCCGTCATCGCCGACCCCAGCCACGGCACCGGCCTGCGCGACAAGGTCGCGCCGATGGCGCGGGCGGCCATCGCGGCCGGGGCCGACGGCCTGATCATCGAGGTCCATCCCGACCCCGACCACGCCATGAGCGACGGCGCGCAGTCGATCTTCCCGACCCAGTTCGACCGGCTCATGGCCGAGCTGCGGATCATCGCGCCGGCCATCGGGCGCAGCATCTGCCTCGAGCCGGTCGCCTATCGCGGCTGGGGGACGTGACACCGGTGGACGACGCACCCAGGACCCTGCCCGTCATCCAGCCGCGGGCCGCGGCGACGAGCCCACCACCGTTCGAGAAGGTGGCGATCGTCGGCCTCGGGCTCATCGGCGGCTCGATCGCCCTCGCGGCGAGGCGGCACTGGCCCGCCTGCCTCGTCATCGGCGTCGACCGCAAGGAGGTCCTGGAGAAGGCGATGGTGCTCCACGCCATCGACGTCGCCGCCGACGACCCCGTGGTGATGGCCGAGGCGGACCTCGTCGTTCTCGCGGCGCCGGTGGAGCAGAACATCGATCGGCTCGCCGAGCTCGAGCGCCACGTCGTCACCCCCGCGGTGGTGACCGACGTCGGGAGCACGAAGCGGACGACGGTCGAGGCGGCCCGCCAACTGCCGTCGCGGTTCACCTTCGTCGGCGGGCATCCCCTCGGCGGCGCCCCGAGGAGCGGCATCGAGCATGCCCGCCCGGACCTGTTCGTCAAGCGGCCGTGGCTCTTCACCCCGGACGGCGCGGTGGCGGCCGGCGTGGTCGAGCGGCTCTCCGAGTTCGCCCGCGCGCTGGGCGCCGAACCCCACGTGCTCGACCCCGAGGAGCACGATCGGCTCCTCGCGTTCGTCAGCCACCTGCCGCAGCTCGCGGCGAGCGCCCTCATGCACGTCGTGGGCAACCGGGCCGGGGAACGGGGGCTGGCCCTGACCGGGCGGGGGCTCTTCGACGCCACCCGGCTCGCGTCGAGCCCGCCGGAGATATGGCGGGACATCTGCCGCTCGAACGCCGACGCCGTGGGCGAGGCACTCGACGAGCTCATCGCCGAGCTGCAGGCGCTTCGCGCGGGACTGGACACGGGCTCGGAGATCGATCGGGTCTTCGAGTCGGCGGGAACCTGGCGAGCCCACCTGGCGCGGCTTCGCGGCGATCAGCGGCAGGAGTGACCCGGGAGCCTGCGCCGTGGAACGGCACGGAGTCCCGAAGGGGTCGGTTGGGGGCCGGCGGAGCCGAAGGCGACGATTGACGGGCTGGGAGTCAGCGCGTTGGAACCGCGTGGAGTCCTGGAGAGTTGGTTGGGCGCCAAGCGGAGCCGAAGGCGACGATTGGCTGGGAGACGACCCGTTGCTGGACAGCCCGAGGGGGGGACCGCGCCCGAGCGCCGGCGGTGTCGTCCGCATGACCCGGGCGGTGCGGGACGCCGTGCTCGGTCATGCGCGCCGGACGCTGCCGTACGAGTGCTGCGGCCTCCTCCTCGGCGCGTCGGTCGGGGCCGATACACGCATCACCCGCGCGTGGCCGGCCCGGAACCTGCGGCGGAGCCGCACGCGATACCTCATCGACCCCGTCGATCACTTCGACGCCATCAGAGTCGCCCGCCGAACCGGCTTCGCGGTGGTCGGCGCCTACCATTCGCATCCCGTATCGCCGCCCTCCCCGTCGGCGACGGACGACCGCGAGGCCGACGACGCGGCGCTCGTGTACTTGATCGCGTCACCGGCATGCGGCGAGGTGCGGGCGTATCGCCTGGACGCGGGCCGGCTGAGGCCGTTGGAGCTGCGGACGGCGCTCAGTCCGAAAACCGGCCGCCCCTGATGGTGACGCGGACCCGGGCCGAGGCCACCACGTCGTCGCGGCGCTTGAGGTTCAGCCGGACCTCGTAGCGGCCGGAGAACTGGTAGGTGTGCCGTCGCGAGAACCGGCGCCGGATCTCGCTCACGCCCGGCTCGTACGGCTCGCAGTCGAAGGTGCTCTCCGACACCGTGCCGTCGTCCCAGTCCCACTCCGCGCTGAGGCAGTAGAACTCCTCGTAGTCGTCCGCGCCGTCCCGCAGCAGACCCGTGAAGGAGATCGCGTTGGTGGCGAACGTCACGTTGGGGCGGGCCCGGAGGGTGAGCTCCGGGCGCTCGCCGTCATCCTGGGCGGCCGCGCCGGCCGGGAACGCCAGGGCGAGCAGAGCCACGCCCACGAGGATGCCGCCGACGCGTTGGCGCGAGCGAGGTCCTTGCATGAGTCGATTGTAACTCCGACGGTCATTGCTCCGCCAGCACGCGCCATCGGAGGCCGGACCCCGGCGGCCGGCGGTTCTGCAGCGGCCTGGACGGCCCGGTCGGGAAGTGGCCCCGGAGCGGGGCGCGGGAGAGGAGGCCGTCGCCGGAGCATCCGCCCGGGCCCCGGACGCACGCTATAATCCGCCGGATGAACACGGCGAACGAAGTCCTTCCCGTCGACTGCCGCTCCGGTGGGCTGAGCGCCTCGCGGGCCGATCTGCTCTGCGCCCCGATCTTCGAGGACGACGACAACGACGACCTGCGCGAGCTCGATTCCGCGACGGCCGGGGCCACCGGCCGGGCGCGGGCGTCCGGCGAGCTGAGCGGCAAGCTCCACGAGCTGTACCTGACGGACGTGGTGGACGCCGCCTGGGGGACCCGGCGCGTGCTGTTGGTCGGCGCGGGCCCGCGGGACGCCTGGACGGCGGATCGGGCGCGGGAGGTGGCCGGCGCCGCGGCCCTGGCAGCGCGCGGCCGCAAGGCCCGCCGGGTCGCCTTTGCTTGCGGCCGCGCCGTCGATCTCCCGGCCGTGGTCCAGGCACTCGTCGAGGGATTGGTACTGGGTGCGTTCCGCGATCTTCGCTTCAAGACCGAGGAGCCGGACAGCCTGCCGCTGGCCGGGGCGGAGCTCTTCCTCGGCCGCGAGCCCGATGCGGACGTGGAGACGGCCGCCCGCCGGGGGGCCCTGCTGGCCGCGTGCACGAACGTCGCGCGGGAGCTGTCCAACGAGCCCGCCAACCTGTTCACGCCCCGGGTCTTCGCCGACCGTGCCCTCGAGCTCGCCAGCGGCCCGCGGACGTCGGTCGAGGTGCTCACGGAGGAGGCCATCGCCTCGCAGGGGATGGGTCTCGTCCGGGGCGTGGGGCAGGGCAGCGCGGAACCCCCGCGAGTCATCGTCATGCGCTACGAGCCGGAGGCGGCCGGAGACGGGGCCGGGCCGGTGCTGGGGCTCGTCGGCAAGGGCGTGACCTTCGATACCGGGGGCATCTCGATCAAGCCGTCGGAAGGCATGGGCCTCATGAAGCACGACATGTCGGGCGGGGCCGCCGTCGTCGGCGCCATGCGCGCGATCGGGGAGCTCGCCCCGCCGGTGCGCGTGATCGGCATCGTGCCGGCGGTGGAGAACATGCCTGGGGGGCGCGCCATCCGCCCGGGCGACGTGCTGACCGCGGCGGACGGAAAACGGGTGGAGGTGCTGAACACCGACGCCGAGGGGCGGCTCATCCTCGCCGACGCGCTCGTCCTCGCCCGGCAGCTCGGCGCGACCCACCTGGTGGACGTGGCCACCCTCACCGGCGCCTGCGTGATCGCCCTCGGGCACCACGCCTCGGGCCTCGTGGGGACGCCGACGGCGTGGGTCGAGTCGGTGCGGGCGACGGCGGCGGGGGCGGGCGAGCGGTTGTGGCCGCTGCCCGCCTACGACGAGTACGCCGAGCAGTTGAAGAGTGAAACCGCCGACCTCGCCAACATCGGGGGGCGCGACGCCGGGGCGATTACCGCGGGAATGTTCCTGAAGGCCTTTACCGGCG
This sequence comes from Vicinamibacterales bacterium, assembly GCA_965207615.1. GTDB lineage: Bacteria > Acidobacteriota > Vicinamibacteria > Vicinamibacterales > UBA8438 > JAJEEA01. Next base: position 1,017,053 of record CBDBMZ010000003.1, on the reverse strand, counting down.
ACCTGCCGTGGGCCCATCTCGACATCGCCGGGACCGCGTGGCGGGAGGACGGCAAGCCCTATTCGGTCAAGGGCGCCACCGGGGTCGGCGTGCGGACCCTGGCCGCGCTGCCGTTCGAGGCCGACTGGGTCGAGGCGTCCGACGGCCCGGCCCGCGTCTGACGCAGGCAGTCGGCCCCGCCGGCCCCGCGGGTGCTCCCGGCCGAGGCGCGGCGGCGGCGCTTCGCCGGAGCCCGGCCTCCGGTTTCGATTCGAAGTGCGGCACGCCCGTCAGCGGAGCTGCATGTCGACCTGGTCGAAGTAGTCCGACCCGACGAGCACCTCGCGGGCCTTGCCGCCGGTTCCCGCCGACACCAGCCCGTCCGCTTCCATCATGTCCACGAGGCGGCCGGCGCGGCTGAATCCGATCTTGAGGCGACGCTGGAGATGGGAGATGGACGCCTGACCCGCGGCCACGACGAGTCGCGCCGCCTCGTCGTACAGGTCGTCCCTCTCGAGAACGTCCGCGTCGGCCGCCTTCTCCTCGGCCGTGATCGACGTGTCGTAGGCGGGGGCGCCCTGCTTGCGCAGGAAGCCGCAGACGCGCGCCGTCTCCTGCTCGGAGATGTAGGGACCGTGCACCCGCACGAGACGCGACGAGGCGGGGGGCAGATACAGCATGTCGCCTCGGCCGAGGAGCTGCTCGGCCCCGTTGCTGTCGAGAATCGTGCGCGAGTCTACCTTCGACGACACCCGGAACGAGATGCGTGACGGCAGGTTGGCCTTGATCAGGCCGGTGATCACGTCGACCGACGGGCGCTGGGTGGCCAGGATCAGGTGGATGCCGACGGCCCGCGCCATCTGCGCGAGTCGGGCGATCGACTCCTCGACCTCGCGGCCCGCGAGCATCATCAGGTCGGCCAGCTCGTCGATGGCGAGCACGATGTAGGGCAGCGGCTTCGGCAGCTCGTCGGGATCCGGGGGCGCCCCTCCGGCCCGACCGGCCGCTTCCTGCAACTGAGCGTGCACGTTGCGGTTGTACTGTTCGAGGTTGCGCACCCCTTCCGCCGCCAATTGCTTGTAGCGTTCCTCCATCTCATGGACGGCCCAGCGCAGCGCGTTCGCGGCCAGCTTCGGCTCGACCACCACCGGGGTCAGCAGGTGGGGGATGTCCTTGTACATGCCGAGCTCGAGCCGCTTGGGATCGATGAGGATGAACCGCACGTCGTCGGGCGTGGCCTTGTACAGGATGCTCGTGAGCATCGCATTCATCGCCACGCTCTTGCCGGTGCCGGTGGAGCCGGCGATGAGGAGGTGGGGCATCTTCGCGAGGTCTCCCGCGATAGGCTCGCCGTGAATCCGCCGCCCCAGGGCCAGTGCCAGCTTGGACTCGCTCTTGCGGTAGGGGGGCGACTCGAGCATCTGCCGCAGGGAGATCTGTTCGCGCACCCGGTTCGGTATCTGGATGCCGACGGTGGAACGGCCGGCCAGCCGCTCTATCAGGATGGACTCCGCCTGCATCGCGAGGCAGAGATCGTCGGCGAGGCCGGTCACGCGGCTGTACTTCACGCCCGGATCCGGCTGGAACTCGTAGGTCGTCACCACCGGTCCCGGGTGAATCTGGATGACGGCGCCGCGGACCGAGAACTCCTGGCACTTGTTCTCCAGCAGCCGGGCGTTGTCCAGCAACTCGCGCTCGTCGAACTGCTGCTTCGCGCGCACGGGGTCGAGCAGCGACAGCGGCGGAAGCGCGAAGGCCTTCCGGCGGCGATCGGGCGTCTCCCGGGGCCCCGGGGTCGGGTCGAGGCCCAGCGTCGTCGGCGTCGCGGGCGCCGCCTTGGGGGCCGGCGGCAGGGTCGGGTCGGGGCGCGCGGTCCGGATGGCGGGCGCAGGCGTGACGCGCTCGGTTCGGGCGGCGGGGGTGGCGCTCCGCCGCCCGCGCGTCGTGGTCCGCCCCGGCCGGTCGGAAGCCCGACCCGCCGCCCTCTCCGCGAGGGCCGGGGGGGGCGCCGCGAGTGCGGCCCGGTCGCGCCCCGAGACGGCGTTCTCGCGTCCGACGCCTTGCCGGCGGTTTCTCCAGCCGGAGAACGCGACGTCCCTCACCGCGGCCCCGCTCCGGCCGATGCCGGCGAGCGACCGGCTCAGCAGGTGTCCGAACGACACCTGGGTCAGGAGGAGGATGGCCAGGAAGAGCAGGGTGAGGATGAGGATGATCGAGCCGGTGCGGTTGAGATAGTCGGAGAGCAGGCCCGAGAGCCATCCCCCGAGGTAGCCGCCGGCCCGGAACGAGCGTTCGACGGTGTCGAAGGCGGCGAACGCCAGAGCGAGGAAGCAGGAGGTGCAGGCGAGGGTCAGCCCGAGGCCCACCGCGCGGACGTACGGTCCCTCGACGGGCCGGCACCAGAAGTAGTGCCAACCGAGCACCAGAAGCACGAGCGGGAGCAGGTACGCGCTGAACCCGACGAGTTGAAAGGACAGCTCGGCCACGAACGCGCCCACGCGCCCCGCGAAGTTCACGGGCGTCTGGTCCCCGTCGGTGCTGAAGAACCAGACCGGATCGGCAGGATCGTAAGTGGCGAGGGCGACGAGCGAGAACAGCGCGGCGGCGAAGAGCCCCACCCCGAAGAACTCGCTCAACCAGCGTGACAGCGTGGATCGGGACACCCGTCAGACCTCCATGATGACCGGCAGCACGAGGGGGCGCCGGCCCGCCTGCTTGCGAAACAGGCGTTGCAGCTCGATGCGGACCCGCTCGGCGAGCAGATCGCGGTCGGATCTCTCTTCGGGGCTGGCCTCGCCGATGACCTCGGCCAGCCGGGCCGGCACGGTGTCGAGCACGACGCTGGTCCGGTCGTCGAGCACGACGCCGCGCGTCACGACGTCCGGCGTGCCCTCGATCCGCCCCTCCTGTCGGTCGACGGCGATCACCGGCACGACCACCCCGTCGGCGGCGAGATGCCGGCGATGCCGCAGGACCTCACTGCCGACCTCGCCGGAACGCGTGCCGTCGATGAGGAGGCGGCCGGCCGCGACCCGGCCCACGATCCGCCCCTCGCCCGGGGCGAGGCGAATGACGTCCCCGTCTTCGGCCAGCAGCACCGTCGTCTCTCCTCCCGTCACCCTCGCGGCGACCCGCGCGTGCTCCGCGAGATACCTGTACTCCCCATGTATCGGCACGAAGTAGCGCGGCCTGACCAGCGAGAGCAACATTTTCAGCTCCTCGGCGCTGCCGTGCCCGGAGACGTGCACCGCCTTCCGCTCGTTGTGCACCACTTCCGCCCCGCGCCGGGCGATGTGGTCCATCACCCGCCCGATGGCCCGCTGGTTGCCCGGAATGGCGCGGGCCGAGAAGACCACCACGTCGTCCGGCTCGAGCCGGACGTGGCGGTGGTCGTCGATGGCGATGCGCGACAGCGCGGCCAGCGGCTCGCCCTGTGACCCGGTGGTCACGCAGGCGACCCGGCGGGCGGGGTAGTCCCCGATCTGGGAGTCGCGTATCTGCAGCCCGGCGGGAAGTCGCAGGTGACCGAGCCGCGTCGCGATATCGGTGTTCTGGACGATGCCCCGTCCGACGAGGGCCAGCTTGCGGTCGAACTGCGAGGCGAGGTCCGCGAGAATCCGGATCCGGTGCAGGCTCGAGGCGAACGCGGTCACCACGACCCGCCCCCGGGCGCTCGCGAACACCTCCTCGAGCCCCGGCACGACGTCGACCTCCGACCCGGAGAACCCGGGCCTCTCGATGTTGGTGCTGTCGCCGAAGAAGGCGAGCACGCCCTCGCGTCCGAGCTCCGCGAAGCGGTGCACGTCGAGGGGCTGGCCGTCGATGGGGGTCTGGTCGATCTTGAAGTCGCCGCTGTGCACGATGACGCCGGCCGGGGTGTGCAGGGCCACCGCCACGCAGTCGGGCATGCTGTGGGTGACGCGGATCAACTCCAGCGTGATCTCGCCGATCTCGGCCGTACCGCCGGCCTCCAGCGGGCGGCAGCGCTCGTCGGGGTCGAAGCCGTGTTCGGCCAGCTTCTGGCCGGCGAGGGCGAGCGTCAGGGGCGTGCCGTACACCGGTCCGTCCAGGAGGGGCCAGACGTAGGGCAGGGCCCCGATGTGGTCTTCGTGCCCGTGGGTCAGCACCACCGCCGAGAGCCTGCCGACGCGCTCTTCGAGGTGCCCGAGATCGGGGATGACGAGGTCGACGCCGGGCAGCTCGGGCCCCGGGAACATCGCGCCGGCGTCGACGAGGACGGCGGTGTCCCGCCACGTGACGAGCATCATGTTCATGCCGAACTCGCCGAGGCCGCCGCAGGGCACGACCTCCAGTGCGGGTTCGATCGTCGTGGCGGATTCTGCTATCGAAGCCATTCTTCCTCTCTGGCCGCATCGGCCGGACAGCAGGCAGCGGGAGAACCATGACCGCGGTCGCGCCTGCCACGCAGGAGCATCGCACAGCCCGACTCTCGACGCGACGCACGCGGCCGGTCGCGCTTGCGCGGGGTTCGCGCAGCGGATTCCCCGCGACCGCGGTCGCGGGGCCTCATGCGGTGGCCAGGGCGTCCGCAAGGCGGGCGAGTTCGTGCAGGTCGAGGGTGGCGGGGCGGCGATCCGGCGCCACGCCGGCGTGTTCCAGAAGCTCCCGCGCCGAGCACTGCCGCATCTCGCGGACGAGCGGAGAGAGCGCGTTGAGCACCGTCTTGCGCCGCTGCGTGAACAGGGTTCGGACCAGGCGTTCGAACAGCGCGCGGTCACCGACCGGAGCCGGAGACGGACGAAACTGCAGGCTGACCACCGCCGAGCGCACGCGCGGCGGCGGCCGGAACGCCCCGGGGGGCAGGGTCAGCACCCGCTCGGCGCGGGCGGCGGCCCGCGTCAGAATCGCGAGGGGGCCGTAGTCCCGCGTGCCCGGTCGGCCGACGATTCGATCGGCGACCTCGCGCTGCAGCATGAGGGTGGCGTCCGCGAAGCAGGCGTGCCCGTGATGGGTCTCCATCAGTTGCCGGAGGATGCGCGTGGACACGTTGTAGGGGAGGTTGCCGGCCACCCGCGCCGGCCGGTCCCCGCGGCCGGCGACGAGGCCCGCGAGATCCTGATCGAGCACATCGCCGGCGACCACGCGAACCGTCGCCGGGGCACGCTCACGCAGACGGGCCGCGAGCCGGCGGTCCTTCTCGACCGCGACGACCTTCGCGCCGGCCGCCGCCAGGGGCAGCGCGAGCTGTCCGTCGCCCGCGCCGATCTCGAGAAAGAACTCTCCATGGGCCGGCCCGATGCACGCCACGAGCTTCGATACCCACGCCGCTTCGAGAAAGTGCTGGCCGAAGCGCTTCCGGGCCGGCGGTCGCGGTGAGGGTGGGGGCGCGGTCGGCATCCCGGCGTGGTCGCGCGTCCGGCGTCTCAGTGCACCGCCGGCTTGTTCCAGTCGGGCTTGCCGCCCGCCTCGGAACCGGCCTTGAGATGCTCCTGCAGCGCCTTGATGAGGTTCGGGACGACCGCCGTGGGCACCGCGATGCGTGCCCGGACCGGCGCCTTGAGCACGTGGTTCGCGGCGGCCTCCCGCACCGCCTTCTCCGTCGGCGGAAGCACCTCGCAGAACGTCAGGGTGAAGTCGAACGGGGTGTGGGAGATCGCGCAGAAGTTCGAGTAGACGCGCGGCTCGTCGGACGCGTCGTCGGGAACGATCGTGAAGTTGATTTGCTTGCGCTCTTCCATGGAATGCCAGTCCTTGCGGCCGATGGTCGACGCCGCCGTCGGTTCGGAGTGTTCCGGCCCGAGGCGGATCTGCCTCGGATCCCGGTCGGAGCTCGACGGCTCCTGGCCCGCCCCATCGTCGCTTGCGGCCCCGCTCCAGGCGGAATCGCTCTAGTATCGCCGCATCACGCCGATGACGACACCCTGCACCCGAACCGCTTCCGGCCTCGCGATGATCGGGGCGAGGGCCTTGTTCGCGGGTTGCAGCCGGATGTGGTTCTTCTCGCGGTAGAACGTCTTGAGGGTGACGTCCGTCCCGTCGAGCAGCGCGACCACCACCTCGCCGTTGCGGGCGACCTGGCGATTTTCGACGACGACGAGGTCGCCGTCGCGGATCTGCTCGTCGATCATGGAGCTGCCGCGAACCCGCAGGGCGTAGGTCTCCCGCGTCCCCACCAGGTCCTCCGGCACCGTCACCGTCTCCGCGCCGACCACCGCCTCGATCGGTTCGCCGGCCGCGACATACCCCAGCAGCGGCAGATCGACGGCGCGGCCCCCCGCCCGGGTCTGCACCAGCTCGACCGAGCGGCTGCGGTTCCAGGCCCGGCGAATGAAGCCCTTTTCCTGCAGGTTCATCAGGTGCTTGTGGACGGTGGCGAGCGACGACAGGCCGAACCGGCTCCCGATCTCCTCGAGGCTCGGGGCGTACCCGCGTTCGTCTATGAACTCCTTGAGATAGTCGAGAATCTCCCGTTGCCGTCTGGTCAGTGGTTGCAACGCGGCCTCCCTGGGGGTCGCCGAACCGGAGGGTCACGAAACAGAAACGACACGGGAACTTTACACGACGCACAAAGAAAAAGCGAACAGAATCGGTATATACTGCGGGCTATGGGCAGACGAAGGGTGGGCTGGACGGCGGCCCTGGCGCTGGCCGTCGGCGGACCGGCCGCCACGGGCGGGACGATGCCGGGCGGGACGATGCCGGGTGGACTGGAGCGGGCGGGGGAGGCGGGTCCGGCGGTCCAGGTCGTCGACGCGGTCTCCGAGGAATCCGGCGCCCGCCTGGAGCGCAGGCTCCTCGAGATACTGCAGAACGCCGCCGAACCCTCCTCGGAGGTCCGGCTGACCCCGCTGCCCGAGCCGGATGTGAACGCCTACCTCGCGCATCAGGCGGTGCCGCACCTGCCCGTGGGCATCCGGGCTCCGTCCGTTCGCATCGGTGAGGGCAGGTTGTCGGCGGAGGCCGTCATCGACCTCGACGCGATTCGCGAGTCGCGCGAGCGCGCCGGGTTCGACCCCGTCAGGTTTCTGGGGGGGCAGCTCCCGGTAACCGCGAGCGGCCGGGTCCGGTCGGGGGGCGGAGCGGCGCGGGTCGACGTGGAAACGGTGACCGTGGGGGGGATTCCGGTTCCCGTCGACGTGCTGCAGGAACTGGTGCGGTACTTCACGCGGACGCCGAACAACCCGGCGGGCACACGCCTGGACGCCCCGATTCCGCTGCCCTACGGCATCACCGAGCTGCGCCTGTCACCGGGTCTCGCCGTCATCGTGCAGTGAGCGCCGGTCGCGACGGTCCGTGGTGAGTGCGCAGCCGCCCCCGTCCGCCGGTTCGGGTCTTCGCGCCGAGTTGCGCTTCCTGAAGGGGGTCGGCCCCCGCCGGGCCGCGGAGCTCGAGCGGGCGGGGCTGCGTACCACGGACGATCTCCTTCACCGGTTCCCCCTCCGTTACGAGGATCGCAGCCGCCTCGTCCGCTCCAGCGACCTGCGGCCAGGCGAGGCCGCCGCTATCCGCGGCAGGGTGGTCAGCACCGGGCTGCGGCAGACCCGCCGCCGCGGCTTCTCGCTGTTCGAGATGCTGCTGCGGGACGACGCGGGCACGTTTCGCGCGGTGTGGATGAACCAGCCGTACTTGAAGACGACGTTCTCGGCGGGGCAGCAGGTCCTGTTGTACGGAACGCCGGAGTGGCGGGACCCCGGCGGCCTGCGGCTGCCCAACCCCCAGTACGAGCTGGTGGGCGACGGCGACGGCGACGAAGAGGAGCCGGCGGGCGGGGATGGGGCGGACAACCGGGAGGATGCCGGTCCGCTGCACGGCGCTCGCGTCGTGCCGGTGTACGAACGCGTCGGCACCCTGACGACCAGGCAGCTTCGGGCGCTGGTCCACCGCGCGCTCGCGCGGTTGCCGGGCGACCTCGGCGATCCCCTGCCCGCCGGCCTCCGTGCGCGCCGGCGACTGCCGGATCGCCCCCGCGCCCTCCGGGAGGTCCATTTTCCGCCTCCCGGCGCCTCGCTCTCCCTGCTCAACCGGTTCCGGACCCCGGCGCAGGTGCGGCTGATTCTGGAAGAGCTGTTTCTCTTCCGCTTGGGCCTGGAGGTGCGCGGTCAGGCCCGGGCCCGGGAGCGCAAGCCGCACGTCGTCCGGGTGGACGATCGCATCCGCCGCTCGGCCCTCGCGGTGCTGCCGTTCCGGCTGACCGCGGGCCAGAAGGGGGCGTTGCGCACCATCGTGGGCGACCTCTGCCGCCCCCATCCCATGAACCGCCTCCTGCAGGGCGACGTGGGATGCGGCAAGACCATCGTCGCCCTGCTGGCCGCCCTCGTCGCCCTCGAGAACGGCCTGCAGGTCGCGTTCATGGCCCCGACCGAGCTCCTCGCCGAGCAGCACTATCTGACCCTGCGGCCGCTCCTGGCCCGATCGCGTTTCCGGGTCGTCTCGCTGACCGGCAGCCAGGGGGCGAAGGCGCGGCGGGAGACCCTCGCCGCCCTCGCGGCGGGAGACGCCCATCTGGCGGTCGGGACCCACGCCCTCGTGCAGCCGTCGGTGGGATTCCGCGCCCTCGGGCTCGCGATCATCGACGAGCAGCACCGTTTCGGGGTCAGGCAGCGGGCGACCCTGCGGGAGAAGGGGCGGCGTCCGGACGTGCTCGTCATGACCGCGACCCCGATTCCCCGCAGCCTCGCCCTCACCGCCTACGGCGATCTCGACGTGTCGCTGATTCGGGACCGACCCCCGGGCCGGACGCCCGTCGACACGCGTATCGAGCCGGAGTCCCGCCGCGAGGCGGTGCATGCGCTGGTCGAGCGCCAGCTCCTCCGCGGGAAGCAGGTCTACGTCGTCTATCCCCTCGTCGACGAGTCCGACAAGGTCGACCTCAAGGCGGCCGCGGTGATGGTCGACGCCCTTGCGCGCCGGTTTCCGGGCCACACTGTCGAGGTGATCCACGGGCGCATGAAGTCCGACGAGCGGGAGGCGGTCATGGCCCGGTTCGCCCGCGGCGACCTGCACGTGCTCGTGGCCACCACCGTCATCGAGGTCGGGGTCGACGTGCCCGGGGCCGCCGTCATGGTCGTCGAGCACGCGGAACGGTTCGGGCTGGCGCAGTTGCACCAGCTCCGGGGGCGTGTCGGCCGTGGCCCCGGCCGGGCTTGGTGCCGGCTGCTGTACCGGGAGCCGCTGTCGGATGTCGGTCGTGCGCGTCTCGAGGCGGTCGCGGGCACCAGCGACGGCTTCGCGCTCGCCGAGCGCGATCTGGAGCTTCGCGGGCCCGGGGAGGTGCTGGGCACCCGGCAGTCGGGTCTGCCGGCACTCCGCCTCGCCAACCTCGTCCGCGATCGGGACATCATGGAGATCGCCCGCGACGAGGCGGAGCGCGCCATGCGAGAAGGCGTCGCCGCCGACCTGCTGGCCCGGCTCGACGCGGGCTGGCTGGAGCGCTTCGGCTTGGCCGGTGTAGGCTAGGAGTCTGCGCCGTAGAACGGTGCAGACTCCTAGCAGGGTTGGTTGGGCGGTGAGCGGAGCCGTAGGCGACGCTCTCCGGGCTTAGGAGTCTGCTCCGTGGAAGGACGAGGGCCGGCGACGGCGGGCTTTCGGCCCGGCCGCCGCGCCCTGGGCCGACCCGCGCTATCGGGCCGAGCATGCGCATCATCGGAGGCACGCACAGGGGACGCCGGCTGTCGACGCCGCGCTGGGAAGGCTTGCGCCCGACCTCCGATCGGCTTCGCGAGACCCTCTTCGACATTCTGGGTCCGTGCGTCGAGGGCGCACGGGTGCTCGACGGCTGTGCCGGCACCGGCGCCGTCGGCCTGGAGGCGCTGAGCCGGGGCGCCGCCCACGCCGTGTTCGTGGACCGCGATCCGCGGGCCGTCGCCCTGATCCGGCGGAATGCCGAGGCCTGCGGCCTCGCCGACCACTGCACCGTCCGCCGGGGCGTGTTGCCCGCCGCCTTCCACCGCCTCGTTCCCGGCGCATTCGATCTCATACTCCTCGACCCCCCGTACTGCGCGCCGGACCTCGGTCCGATGCTTGCCGCGGCGGCGGCCCGGCTCGGCCCCGGGGGGCGGCTCGTGATGGAGCACGCACGCCGCCTGGAGCCCCCGGTCCCGCCCGTTCTCGAGGCGCTACGCTCGGTGCGCGCCGGCGACAGCGCCCTGAGGTTCCACGGGCTCGCGGGTTGACAGACGGTGCGCCGGGCATGGCACCATGCAGGCCACCGTCCCGGACGGGGGGAGCGTGACACGCCATGGCAACCGACCGCCCCGAACGTATCGCCGTCTATCCCGGCACCTTCGACCCCCTGACGAACGGTCACGTCGACATCATCGAGCGGGGGGCGGCGCTCTTCGACCGCATCGTGGTCGCCATTCTCGTCAACCCCGAGAAGTCGCCGCTGTTCAGCGTCGCCGAGCGCGTGGAGATGGCCAGGGCGGTGTTCGAGTCCCGGCCCGGCGTCGAGGTCGACACGTTCGAGGGCCTGCTCGTCGACTACGCGAGGAAGCGCCGGGCCGACGTCATCGTGCGAGGGCTGCGAGCCATCTCGGACTTCGAGTTCGAGATGCAGATGGCCCTCATGAACCGGCGGCTCAGCTCGACCATCGAGACCGTCCTGATGATGCCGGCCGAGTCCTACACCTACCTCAGCTCGCGGCTCGTCAAGGAGGTGTTCGCCCTCGGGGGGTCGATCCGCGGCCTCGTCCCCGCTCTCGTGGAGGCGCGCCTCGCCGAGAAGGCGCGCATCACCGATTCCCCCGTGGTCTGACCCCGCCCTCGACGCGTCGTCGGGCGTCCGCGCCGGGACTTCACGGAGGCGCCCGGTTGGTCACGAGCACCACGGTCTGCAGGTCGGTGGCCGGGTCCGGCCACAGGAGGGTGCGCAACTGGAGGCGGCCGGTGTCCAGGTAGGCGACGCGCCCGAGCTCGTACGCCGTCGCGTCGTCCGCGCGGGCCTGTTCGAGGTCGGCGGCGGGGAGCACGCAGAGGACCGGCTCGGGCCGGTCGAGGAACGCGTGGAGCTGTTCCGGCGTGAACAGATCCACGTGTGGCCGTTCGACGTAGTAGAGCAGATTGCGAACAAAGACCCGGTAGCGGCCGTACGGCACCTCGCCGGCCCCCGCCTCACGGACCAGGGCGGCCATGCGCTCGACCGGCTCCGGCTCCGGGGAGGAGAGAACCGAGTACTGCAGGCTGAGGGCCGTGACCACGGTAGAGGCCGCGAGCGCGGCGGGGAGCAGCCGCGGGCGTGACGCCAGCGCCGCCAGCGCCACCCCCACGCCCGACAGGACGATGAGGACGGATGCGATCCGGACCGCGGCGAGTGAGCCGTCGCCGAAGAGCACGCCGGTCCTGGCCACCGCCACGCCGAAGAGCAGCAGCACCAGCCCCGACGCCACTCCCCCGGCCGCCAGGAGCCGATCCCGCCCGGTGCCGGGCGCCGCCTGCCGCGCCAGGGCCCGCGACAACCCCCGGGCCAGGAGCATCGCCAGCGGCGGCAGGACCGGCAGCACGTAGCGCGGCTGCTTGCCGATCGATAGCGAGTAGAAGAGCAGCGGCGCCAGCGCCCAGAGGGCAAGCCGGACCTCGGTCGACCCCACGCGCCGGACCCCAGCGAGCACGCCGCGGACCGGCCGCCAGAAAAGCAGCATCAGCGGTGACCAGGGCAGGAGCCCGCCGATGACGATCGGGAGGTAGTACCCGAACGGGCGCGGGTCGTTGTATCGGGCGGTCGCGAAACGCTCTACGTTCTCGTCGATGAAGAACCGCTCGAGATAGGCCGTCCCGTGCGTCGCGGTCATCGCCGCGAACCAGGGCAGCGTCAGGGCCAGGCAGATCGCGGCGAGGAAGCCCACGTCGGCGGCCAGCCTGGCGAGGGGCCGCCCCGGTCCGCCCGTGGCGCGCACCTCGGAGAGGCAGCGCCAGAGGGCCGGCGGGCCGACGGCCAGCGCGGGCAGCACGATCCCCACCGGACCCTTGGTCAGGAACGCGGCGGCGAGGGCCACGCCGGCCGCGGCCAGCCATCCCCGCCGGCGCTCGCCAGCGGCCCGCGGGATCACCAGGGCCTCGAACGCGGCCCAGGTCGCCGCGGTGATGAAGCAGGCGAGGGCGAGGTCCGGCAGCGCCTGCCTCGCCACCGCTATGTACCCGAAGCTCGTGGCGGTGACCGCCCCCGCGAGGAGCGCGGTGTCGTCGTCGTACCAGCGGCGCGCGCACGCGAACGCGGCGAGCACGAGGCCGAGCCCGGCCAGCGCCGACGGCAGGCGGGCGGCGAACTCGCCGGCGCCGGCCGGGAGGTACGCCAGCGCGACCAGCCAGTAGAACATCACCGGCTTCTCGAACCGGTACTCGCCGTTGTAGCGGGGAGTCACCCAGTCGCCGGTCTCGACCATCTCCCGCCCCGCCTGCGCGTAGAACGCCTCGTCGGAATCGGTGATGGCGGGCCGGCCGAGCCCGACGAAGAACGTCAGGATCGCGAGACCCGCGAGGAGCGCTGCACGCGTGGGCACGGCGGGATTGTATACGGCCAAACGAGGCGGCGCGGTCTTCGCCGTCGAGTCTCCGACGCCGGCGCGGTATACTGCGGCATGGCCCGAGTCGTCGCCGTCGTGGGTGCATCGCGAGACAGGATGAAGTTCGGGAACAAGGCCGTCCGGGCGTTCCGCCGCGCCGGTTTCGAGGTCGTGCCGATCACCCCGGCCGCCGACGTCATCGAGGGCCTGCCGGCGTATCCGTCGGTGCTCGACGTCGAGGGCCGCATCGACCTCGCGACGGTCTATCTCGAGCCGGCGGTCGGGGAGTCGGTCATCGACGAGATTGCCCGGAAGGGGATCGAGGAGGTCTGGCTGAACCCAGGCGCGGACGGCCCCGCAGTCGTGGCCCGGGCCCGGGTCCTCGGTCTCGAGCCCATCCTCGATTGCAGCATCGTCGGCATCGGCGAGAGCCCCGCCTGCTATTGACGGTGGGAGACACGTCCGGCAGCTTGCCGGGGCGGGTTGACACGCCAGTTGGGGCGTGCCTATACTCGCTCCCGACACTCATTCCTCGTCACGGGCCTCGTGCGGGATGCTCCGCGTCCGACTCACGCACGGCTCACGAACTTCTACCTCCAGTTGATCGTCCTATGCCAACGAACCAGAAGCGCACATCAGCGCGCCCGCCCGCCCATCCCCCGGCCCCGGCCCCGGCCCCGACCGACACGGCCACCGCGGAGCCGCCGCCCAAGCAGAATCGACGCGCCGCCAACGGCCTGAACATCGGCGAGCTCAAGGACATGAGCATCGCCAAGCTCACGCAGGTCGCCAAGGACCTCAGCGTCGCGGGCGCGACCGGCATGCGCAAGCAGGAGCTGATCTTCCAGATCCTCAAGGCGCAGACCGAGCAGAGCGGGTTCATCTTCTCCGAGGGCGTGCTCGAGGTGCTGCCGGACGGGTTCGGCTTTCTCCGGGCCCCGGACTACAACTACCTGCCCGGCCCCGACGACATCTACGTCTCGCCGTCGCAGATCCGGAAGTTCGACCTGCAGACCGGGGACACCGTCTCCGGCCAGATCCGTCCCCCCAAGGAGGGGGAGCGGTACTTCGCGCTGATCAAGGTCGAGGCCGTCAACTTCGAGTCGCCCGACTTCGCCCGCGACAAGCTGTTCTTCGAGAACCTCACGCCGCTGTATCCCGAGGAGCGCGTCACCCTGGAGACCACCGCCGACAACCTGTCGGCCCGGGTCATGGACCTCATGACCCCGATCGGCAAGGGGCAGCGCGGCCTCATCGTGGCCGCCCCCCGCACCGGCAAGACGATGCTGCTGCAGTCGATCGCGCAGTCGATCGCCGCGAACCACTCCGAGGTCTACCTCATCGTGCTCCTCATCGACGAGCGACCCGAGGAGGTCACCGACATGCAGCGCTCGGTGGACGGCGAGGTCATCTCGTCGACCTTCGACGAGCCGGCCCAGCGGCACGTTCAGGTGGCGGAGATGGTCATCGAGAAGGCCAAGCGCCTCGTCGAGCACAAGAAGGACGTGTTCATCCTGCTCGACTCGGTCACGCGGCTCGCCCGCGCCTACAACACGGTCATCCCCCCGTCCGGCAAGGTCCTCTCGGGCGGGCTCGACTCGAACGCGCTGCAGAAGCCGAAGCGGTTCTTCGGCGCCGCGCGGAACATCGAGGAAGGGGGCTCGCTCACCATCATGGCCACCGCCCTCGTCGACACCGGCTCCCGCATGGACGACGTGATCTTCGAGGAGTTCAAGGGGACCGGCAACATGGAGATTCACCTCGACCGCAAGCTGGTCGACAAGCGGGTCTTCCCGGCCATCGACATCCAGAAGAGCGGCACCCGGAAGGAGGAGCTGCTGCTCGAGCCCGAGGACCTCAACCGGGTGTGGGTGCTGCGGAAGGTCCTGAACCCGCTGTCGGCGGTCGAGGCGATGGAGCTGCTGCTCGACAAGATGGGCAAGACGCGATCGAACCAGGACTTCCTGGCGTCGATGCAGAAGATGGGGTGACGCGATGGCGGAGATCAAGGTTCGGGAGAACGGCCCCTATCTCGTCATCGGAGACGACGTGACCCTCGTCGACTGGAACGGCGCCTCCTACCCGGTGGCCCGCCGGCCGTTCGCGCTGTGCCGGTGCGGCGCCTCGAAGAACCGGCCCTTCTGCGACGGCACCCACAACGCTATCGGCTTCGAGGCGTGCGAGGCCGCCCCGGCGACAGACGCGCCAGAGGCGTAGCTCAGGCGGCGACGGACTCCGCCGTCTGGAACTCCAGCTCCTCGCCGGCCGCGTCCACTCGGACGTGCGCGCCATCTCGAAGCTCGTGCTCCAGCATGCGTCGGGCCAGCGGGTCGAGCACCATCCGCTGCACGGTGCGCTTGAGCGGACGCGCCCCGTAGACCGGATCGAAGCCACGCTCGGCCAGCAGGTCCAGGGCCGCGTCGGACAGCTCGATGGTCATCCGTCGATCCGCCAGCCGCTCGGCGAGTCGACCGAGCTGGATGCGGACGATCTCGCGGACGTGCTCGCGGCCCAGCGCGTGGAACAGGATGACGTCGTCGATCCGGTTGATGAACTCCGGCCGGAAATGCGCCTGCAGGGCTTCGAACACCCGCCCGCGTACCGCCTCGTCGTCGCCGTCCCCGCGGCCCGCCCGCTCCGCGATGAACTGGCTGCCGAGGTTCGAGGTCATGATCACGACCGTGTTCTTGAAATCGACGGTCCGCCCCTTGCCGTCGGTCAACTGCCCGTCATCGAGGAGCTGCAGCAGCACGTTGAGCACGTCCGGGTGCGCCTTCTCTACCTCGTCGAAGAGCACCACCGCATAGGGGCGGCGCCGCACCGCCTCGGTCAACTGCCCGGCGTCGTCGTAGCCGACGTAGCCGGGGGGCGCCCCGATCATCCGCGCCACCGTGTGCTTCTCCTGGTACTCGGTCATGTCGATGCGGACCATCGCGCGCACGTCGTCGAACAGGAACCGGGCGAGGGCGCGGGCGAGCTCGGTCTTGCCGACCCCCGTGGGCCCCAGGAAGATGAAGCTGCCCAGCGGGCGCGACGGGTCCTGGAGCCCCGCGCGGGCCCGGCGGATGGCGTTCGACACCGCGGTGACGGCCTCGTCTTGCCCGACCACCCGCTCATGGAGCCGGCCCTCCATCTTCAGTAGCTTCTCGATCTCGCCCTCGACCAGCCGGCTGACGGGGATGTGGGCCCACCGGCTGACGACCTCAGCGATGTCCGCGTCGTCGACCTGCTCCTTGAGCATGCGGCCCTCGCCGTCCTCGCCGGCGGGCGGCGACTGCGACGCGATCTCCCGCTCGAGCTCGGGCAGCCGTCCGTACCTCAGCTCCGACGCTCGGGCGTAGTCGCCCTCGCGCTGGGCCCGCTCGATGGCGAGGCGCACCTGTTCGAGCTCCTCGGTCAGCCCACGCGTCGCCTGGATGGCCGCCTTCTCCTGCTGCCACTGGGCGTGGAGGCGCGTGCGGCTCTCCTTGAGCTCGGCGAGCTCGCGCTCGAGGCGGCCGAGTCGCTCGGCCGACGCCGCGTCCTTCTCCTTGCGCAGCGCCTCGCGCTCGATCTCGAGTTGCATGATGCGCCGCTCGACCTCGTCGAGCTCCACCGGCAGCGAGTCGATCTCGGTGCGCAGCTTCGCCGCCGCCTCGTCGACGAGGTCGATGGCCTTGTCGGGCAGGAAGCGGTCGGGGATGTAGCGGTGGGAGAGGGTGGCGGCGGCGACGAGGGCGGCGTCCTTGAACTGCACCCCGTGGTGGATCTCGTAGCGCTCGCGCAGGCCCCGGAGGATGCTGATGGTGTCCTCCACCGTAGGCTCGGAGACCAGCACCGGCTGGAAGCGCCGCTCGAGGGCGGCGTCCTTCTCGATGTGCTTCCGGTACTCGTCGAGGGTGGTGGCGCCGATGGTGTGCAGCTCGCCGCGCGCAAGCATCGGCTTGAGGAGGTTCGAGGCGTCGATGGCGCCCTCGGCCGCGCCGGCCCCGACCACGGTGTGCAGCTCGTCGATGAAGAGGACGATGCGACCGTCGGAATCGGCGATCTCCTTCAGGACCGCCTTGAGGCGCTCCTCGAACTCGCCCCGGTACTTCGCGCCCGCCACCAGGGCCCCGAGGTCGAGGCTGATGATGCGCTTGTCCTTGAGCCCTTCCGGCACGTCGCCCCGTGCGATGCGGTGGGCGAGTCCCTCGACGATGGCGGTCTTGCCGACCCCCGGCTCGCCGATGAGCACGGGGTTGTTCTTGGTGCGGCGCGAGAGGACCTGCAGCGTCCGCCGGATCTCGTCGTCGCGCCCGATGACGGGGTCGAGCCGGTCCTGGCTCGCGGCCTCGGTCAGGTCGCGGCCATAGCGTTCGAGCGCCTCGTACTTGCCCTCGGGATGCGGGTCGGTGACGCGTTGGCTGCCCCGCACCGCGGACAGCGCCTCGAGGACCCGGGCTGAGGTGACGCCGCTCGCCGCCAGCAGCCGGGCCGCCTCGGCGCGGCCACCCTCCTGGGTGACGGCCAGGAGGAGATGCTCGGTGCTGACATAGTCGTCGTTCAGCCGCCCGGCCTCGCGTTCCGCCGCCTTCGCCACCCCGCGCAAGCGCGGCGACGGGCCGGCCTCGGTTCCCCCGTGGGCCCGCGGCTGCCGCCCGAGCCATGCCCGGGTTTCCTCGAGAAGCCGCGGCGGCTCGACGCCCAGCCGCCGCAGCACCGCCGGCACCACGCCGTCCGGCTGGTCGATCAGGGCGTCGAGCAGGTGCTCGGGCTCGATCTGCGGGTGATGCTGCCGTTCCGCGAGCTGCTGCGCGGCGAGCACCGCCTCCTGCGACTTCTCCGTGTAGCGCTTGAGGTTCATGGTTCCTCCTTCCGCCGCCGTCAGGCCATTCGAGCCGGTCCGTCAATCAGCACCCGTAGCTGTTTTGCCCCCTGTGTCGACCCTCCGAGAGACCGCGTCGTTCCGACGGTGCGGCCCCCTCGGCTCCGGGGACCGTCGTTCCCGACAGATCGATCGCGCGGGGCGTGCAGGAGACCTGTTGCGCACGAGTCATGACTTTAGTGTAAATCAAGCAGAAATTATTATATGAATAATAGCATCTTGATTGACGTTCCGCAATACTCGATAGTTCCCTCGAGATGGCAGCACAAGACCGGTTCTCGTCGCGGTGGGGGCTGATCCTCGCGGGGTTGGGGATGGCCGTCGGCACCGGCAACCTGTGGCGCTTCCCCCGGGTCGCGGCCGAGAACGGCGGGGCCGCTTTCCTGATTCCCTGGCTGCTCTTCCTGTTCCTGTGGTCGCTGCCCCTGCTGATCGCCGAGTTCGGCCTCGGCCGGGGCAGCCGGCGCGGCGTTATCGGGGCCTTCGCCGATCTGGTGGGGCGGCGCTGGGCGTGGATGGGGGGCTTCGTCGCCGTCACCAGCGTGATGATCCTGTTCTACTACTCGGTGGTGACGGGGTGGACGCTGAAGTACTTCACGGTGACGCTGCTCGGCAGCCTTCAGGGCGCGGACGCCGAGGAGTACTGGACGAGCTTCAGCGCCTCGGTGTGGCAGCCGCTCGCGTTCCAGATCGCGGCGGTGCTTGCCGCGGCCGCCATCATCAGCCGGGGGGTGGTGGCCGGCATCGAACGGGCCAACCGGGTGCTCATCCCGACCCTGTTCGTCCTGCTGGCGGTGGCGGTGGTGCGCTCGGTGACCCTGCCGGGGGCGGGGCGGGGGCTCGGCTTCCTCTTCAATCCCGACCTGTCGCTGCTCGGCAGCTACCGCACGTGGCTCGAGGCGCTGACCCAGTCGGCGTGGTCGACGGGGGCGGGTTGGGGGCTCATCCTCACCTACGCGGTGTACGTGAAGCGCGAAGAGGACGTCGTGCTCAACTCCACCGCCATCGGGCTCGGCAACAACACCGCCTCGTTGCTCGCGGGCATGGCCATCGTGCCGACGGCGTTCGCCATACTCTCCGAGAACGAAGCGCTCGCGGTGATGGCGAGCGGGAATCAGGGCCTGACGTTCATCTGGATCCCCCAGCTCTTCGAGCGCATCCCCGCCGGCGGCCTGTTCCTGCCGCTGTTCTTCCTCGCCCTGTTCTGCGCCGCGCTGTCGTCGCTGATCGCGATGTTCGAGCTGGCCACGCGCATCCTGATGGACACCGGGATGCCGCGGCCGCGGGCCATCCGCTGGGTCACCGGGGCGGTCATCGTCGGTGGGGCGCCGTCGGCGGCCAGCCTCGGCGTCTTCGACAACCAGGACTGGGTGTGGGGCCTCGCCCTCATGATCAGCGGCCTCTTCATCGCGATGGGAGTGCGGCGCTTCGGGGTCGGGCGGTTCCGGCGCGAGCTCGTCGACGTGTCGGCAGGCCATCTGCGGGCGGGACGGGCCTGGGAGTGGGTGGTGACGTGGCTGGTTCCCCTGGAGTTCTTGGCCATGTTCGCCTGGTGGACATACCAGGCGGTGGCGGTGTTCGACCCGGCCGGGTGGTGGAACCCGGTGCGCGTCAGCTCGCTGGGCACCTGTCTGCTCCAGTGGGGGATCGCGCTGGCCCTGCTGCTGGCCTTCAACCGCCGCATCGCCGCGGCAAGCCTGCGCGGCGACGCCTGACCGCGTGTCGGCCGGCCGACACCGCCGGGGGCTCGACGCTCGGCCTTCGACGGTGCAGCGCCCCGGTTCCGACTGTTCCGCGGAGTTCGATCGGCCTCGGCGGTGACGGGCCCCGGCCGCGGAAGGGCCGGCAAGAGCGTTCCCGACCCCGGTCGGGACAAGGCAGGATTGCGACGGGGCGGTGCCCGGCCCTGGAGGGGCGCCGCGAGAGGCTTCCAGCCCCGTCGGCGACGGATGGAACGCGGGGTTCGTGTGCTAATCTGAATGACGGCAACGTACTGAAAGGAGTATCCGCTTGTATCCAGAATTCATGATCGCGCCGATGCGCGAGGAGCTGACCCGGTTCGGCGTCCGCGAGTTGCGGACCGCGGCGGACGTCGACGAGGCCTTGGCCAAGACCTCGGGGACGACGATGGTCGTCGTCAACTCGGTGTGCGGGTGCGCGGCCGGCCGGGCCCGCCCCGGCGTGGCGCTCTCGCTGCAGCACGCCGTCAAGCCCGACCACCTCACCACGGTGTTCGCGGGCGCGGACATTGAGGCCACCGAGCGGGCCCGCAGCTACTTCACCGGGTATCCGCCCTCGTCGCCGTCGATCGCCCTCCTCCGCGACGGCAAGCTCATCTACTTCATGGAGCGGCACCAGATCGAGAACCAGGAGGCGCCCACCATCGCCGCCCAGTTGACGGCGGCGTTCGACAAGCACTGCGCCCCGGAGCCGGTCGCCGGATAGCGACCCGGGGCAGTTGCGGCTGCTGCCGGCCGCCTGCGATGCATCAGGCGGCCGGCGGCTCCGCCGCGACGCAGATCGGCAGGGGCCGCCCCCCCCGGTAGCGATCCACGGTCGAGCGGACGACGTCCGCCATCATGTCGAGGAAGCGCGGGTCGTCGTTGACCGCGGCAGCCCGCCGCATGGTGACGCCGAGCTCTGCGCAGACCGCCGCCGCCTCGACATCGAGGTCGTAGATCACCTCGATGTGGTCGGCCACGAACCCCAGCGGACAGAGGATCGCCGTCTCTAGGCCGTCCGCCGCCGAGGTCCGCAGGTAGTCGCAGACGTCGGGCTCGAGCCACGGGTCCTGGGGGCGCCCGCTGCGACTCTGGTAGACGAGCGCCCAGTTACGGCGCCCGAACCGCGCGGCGACGAGCCGGGCCGAGACCTCCAGTTGCTCGCGATACAGCGTCGCGCCGGCCATGGCCAAGGGGATGCTGTGGGCGGTGAACACGAGTCGGGCACGGTCCCGTTCGGGCGGTGGCAGCGCGTCCAGCGCGGTTCGGATCCGCGCCGTCCAGGCCTCGATGAAGCGCTCGTGGGCATGCCAGTCGCCGACGTAGGACACCTCGATGTCGGGACGGCCAGCGGCGCGGAGCTCACGTCGCGCGGTCATCACATCGTCGCGGTACTGCCCGCAGCTCGACCACGAACGAAACCCGGCGAGGATCAGTCCCAATGCGCGGCGGACGCCTGCGCCCGCCATCTGCTGCAGGGTGTCGGCGAGGAACGGGTGCCAGTTGCGCATGCCGACGTAGACGGGAAGCGGCGGGCCGTCCCGATCGAGTCGCTCCTGCAGTCCCGCCGCCTGTCGCCGCGTCAGCTCGGTAATCGGCGACACGCCGCCGAAGCGTTCGTAGTGCCGTGCCACCTCCTCGACGCGGGCGGGCGGTACGCGGCGCCCGCGCAGCACGTTCGCGAGAAAGGGCCGGACGTCGTCGGGTCCCTGGGGGCCGCCGAAGCTGACGAGGAGCACGGCGTCGAACGGCGCGGCGGGTGACGGTCTGGTCATCCTTCGTTCATGATACCGTCTGGAGCCATGCCGAGGCTCGCCGCCAACTTCTCGATGATGTTCCACGAGGTCGACCTGCTCGACCGGTTCGGACTGGCCGCGCGGGCCGGGTTCACCGGCGCGGAGATTCAGAGCCCCTACGAGCACACCGCGGAGGAGATCGCGGCCGCGTACCGGGAGAGCGGCATCGAGGCGGTGCTCTTCAACCTGCCGTCCATGGTGGGCGCGGTCCCGGGGCGCGAGGCGGAGTTCGACGAGGGTGTCGCCCGCGCCCTCGAGTACTGCAGGGCGGCCGGCTGCCGGCAGGTGCACTGTCTGGCGGGAGTCACCGACGACGCGCGGGCGGAGGCCACTTTCGTGGCGAACCTGCGGCGTGCATCGGCCGCGGCCCGGCCCCTGGGGGTACGGCTGCTGCTCGAGCCGCTCAACACGCACGACATGCCCGGTTACTTCCTCACCCATACCGCCGATGCCCGCCGCATCATCGACCGGGTGGGGGAGGACAACGTGTTCCTCCAGTACGACGTCTACCACATGCAGATCATGGAGGGCTACCTGGCCGAGACGATCAAGGCCAACCTCGACGTCATCAGCCACATCCAGATCGCCGGGGTCCCCGGCCGGCACGAGCCGGGCGCCGCGCAGGAAGTGCATTATCCCTACATTTTCGAGGTGCTCGACGACGTGGGTTACGATCGCTGGGTCGCCTGCGAGTACCGTCCCGCCGGCGATACCCTCGCGGGGCTCGACTGGGCGCGGCCCTATGGCATCGACGCGGCCCGCGCCAGGTGAGCGGCGAGGCCCGCCGCTGCCTGCACCACGACATGGCGGGCGACTTGCCACCCGCGAAGCCCCGCGCCCGATAGGCGGCGAGCCCGGCGGCGCCTGAAGTTCCCGACCCGGCACGCCATGCGACAGGTTCTCGTCACCAACGACGACGGCGTAGAGGCGGAGGGACTGCGGACCCTGGCCGACGCCCTCGCCCCCCTCGGCCGCGTGACGGTCGTCGCGCCCGCGGCGGAGAGCAGCGCCGTGGGGCACGGGCTGACCCTGCGCCGGCCGCTTCAGCTCGAGGAGTTGAGGCCGGGGTGGCACTCGGTCGACGGCACGCCGGCCGATTGCGTCAACATCGCGGTGTCCGAGGTGCTCGGCGGCGTCCCCGACCTGGTGGTGTCGGGCATCAACGACGGGCTCAACATCGGCGACGACGTGACCTACTCGGGCACGGTGGCGGGCGCCCTGGAGGGGGTGCTGGTGGGGACGCCGGCGATCGCCGTCTCGCTGCAGCGCGGCCAGCGGATGGACTACGCGGGGGCGGCGTACATCGCCCGCCAATTGGCGGAATCGGTGCTCGACGAGGGGTTGCCGCGTCGCACGCTGCTGAACGTCAACGTTCCCCGTGCGATTCCCCGCGGCATCCGGGTCACGGTGCAGGCCAGCCGGCGCCAGGCCTTCGGGACAACCGGCTCCCGCGGGGAAGGGCCGACGTCGGTCCGCATCGACTCGGCGCAACTCGACTGGGAGCCGAACGAGCGGTCCGACTACGAGGCGATCCGGGGCGGCTGGGTCTCGGTCACGCCCCTGCATCCCGACTGGACGAACCATGCCGCGCTCGACGCGGTCGATTTCCTCGCCGAGCCGGCCCCGGTTGAGGTAGAATAAGCGATTGTGTCGGGGCGTGGCTCAGCCTGGTAGAGCACTCGGTTCGGGACCGAGGGGTCGGAGGTTCAAATCCTCTCGCCCCGACCATCTTTCCTTCGGCGCTTTCTCTCCCGCCCAAACGTCGCGAGAAGCCCACAACGCTTCCCGCGCGTTACGCCCTCCGTCCCGCTGGCACGGCTCACGACTCGACGCAGCCCCAAGGAAGCTCGCTGGCTAGAAGCTCCGGGTTGCCTGGGTTCGGATATAATCGCGCGCTGCCGTGTGCCGGCGGCGCATGGGGACGTCCGGCGCGGACACGGCGACGCCCGCCGCGGACTCCGCCGACCCGGACGCCGGGGACCGGTTCGAGGGCGCCGGCATCCCCGGGGGTGGGACCGGTTCGAGGGCGCCGGCATCCCGGAGGGTGAGGTGATCGTCGCGAGGCGTTTCGTGGTTTCCGGGCGCGTCCATGGCGTCGGGTACCGGTTCCACGCGCGTGACGCCGCCGCCCGGGAAGGCCTCGGCGGGTTCGTCCGCAACCTCCCGGACGGGCGGGTCGAGGTGGAAGCCGAGGGCGACGAGGACGCGATGCAGCGGTTCGAACGGGCGCTCCGACAGGGACCGCCGGCCGGGCGCGTCGATGCGGTGGCGGTGACCGACATGACGCCCGGCGCCGCCGCGCCGGTGTTTCGCATCGTGGTGGAGTAGCCCGCTTCGATGCGCGGCGGCCTCCGGCCGGCGATCGGGACCGCGGACGAGGACGGCGGCGCTCACAAGGTGGGGCGAAGTGCACATGGAGCACCTGAAAGAGAAGATCCGGCACGTCCCGGACTTTCCGAAGCCGGGCATCAACTTCTGCGACATCACGACCCTGTTGCGCGACCCGGCCGGTCTGTCGGACGCGGTGGAGGGGTTGACCGAGCCGTTCCGCAGCGAGCGCATCGATCTGGTGGTGGGCATCGAGAGCCGCGGCTTCATCCTGGGGGCGGCGATCGCCGACCGGCTGCGTACCGGATTCGTCCCCGCCCGCAAGCCGGGCAAGCTGCCGGCCGCCGCCGTGCGGCAGTCCTACGAGCTGGAGTACGGGACGGACGCCCTCGAGATCCACGAGGACGCCATCGAGCCGGGGCAGCGCGTGCTCATCGTCGACGACCTCCTCGCCACCGGGGGCACCGCCGGCGCCGCCCGCGACCTGGTGCGGAAGACGGGCGGGGACGTGGTGGGCATCGCGTTCCTCGTCGAGCTGACCTTCCTCGACGGCCGCCGGCGGCTGGGAGACACGCCGCTCGTGGTGGGCCTGCAGTACTGACCCTCGCGACGACCGGGCTACCACCATGCTCGAGATTGCGCTGGCGGCGGTCGCGGCCGCCATCGGGTACGGCGCCGTCCTCGTCTCGAGGGCGCTCGGAGGCCGACGGCGGGACGCACAGATGCTCGAGCTGCTGGCCCTCTTCGGCCCGGCATGCGAGCGGGCGCACGCCGATCCGCGCGTCCTCCTGGCGTGGTATCCGGTGGCGGCGGCGGCTCGACAGGCCTTCCCGGTTGCGTTCGCGGTCCTCGAGCACGGCGGCGAGGCGCGGTTCCCCTTCGGCGCCGCCGACCTGGAGGCGGCCCACGCCCGGTGGAGCACCGACTGGCTCGACTGGGAACGGCGTCAGGATACGGAGCATCGCGCCCGGCGCGAAGCCGTCGAGGCGGAGCTCGGGCAGGCCACCGAAGAGACGGCGCCGCCGCTACGGGCGCGCCTCGAGGCCCTGGAGCAGGAGAAGCTCGAGCAGTACCAGCGGCGATACGAAGAGTACGTGCGCGTGTCGCGTGCGCTCAAGCAGCTTTCGGAGACGGAGCCCGCGGCGAGCCCGCGGTCATCTCCTCCGGATGCTTGAAGGCTTCCCTGGCGCGACCGCGGCGGGCGGGAGAGTCGGCGTCAGGTATGCCGGACGGGCGCCATGGCCGCTCTGGATCGAATGGAGAAAGCAGGGCGTCATGGCTGACCCGGATCGGAAGGAGAGGGCGCGGCGTCATGCCTGACCTGGACCTCGACCAATTCATGCGCGGCCTGGTTCGCCGCAACCCCGGCGAGCCCGAGTTCCACCAGGCGGTGAAGGAGGTCACGGGCTCGCTGATTCCCTTCATGCGCGACCACCCCCGGTATGCCGAGGGCGGCATCCTCGAGCGCATGACCGAGCCCGACCGCATCATCGTCTTCCGGGTGTGCTGGCTCGACGACGGCAACCGCGTCCGCACCAACCGGGCGTACCGTGTGCAGTTCAACAACGCCATCGGCCCCTACAAGGGCGGGCTGCGGTTCCACCGCGACGTGACCCTCTCGGTGCTGAAGTTCCTCGGCTTCGAGCAGACCTTCAAGAACAGCCTCACCGGCCTGCCGATGGGCGGCGCCAAGGGCGGCGCCGACTTCAACCCCAAGGGAAAGAGCGACGCCGAGGTCATGCGCTTCTGCCACTCGATGATGACCGAGCTCGCCCGCCACATCGGCGAGGACGTCGACGTGCCGGCCGGCGACATCGGGGTCGGGGCACGGGAGATCTCGTACCTCTTCGGCCAGTACAAGCGCATCAACAACCGCTTCGCCGGCACCCTGACCGGCAAGGGCGTCGCCTTCGGCGGCAGCCTCATCCGGACCGAGGCGACCGGCTACGGCTGCGTCTACTTCGTCGAGAACATGCTGAAGCGGCGCGGCGAGGGGCTCGCGGGCCGGACCTGCGCGGTCAGCGGCTCGGGCAACGTGGCGATCTACGCGGCCGAGAAGGCCGTCGACCTCGGGGCCAAGGTCGTGACCCTGTCCGATTCCGGCGGGTTCGTGCACGACCCCGACGGCATCGACGCGGAGAGGCTCGCCTTCGTCAAGGACCTCAAGGAGATCCGCCGGGGACGCATCTCGGCCTACGCCGATCGCTTCGGTTGCGCCTATCACCCCGGCGCGAGGCCCTGGGGCGTGCCCTGCGACGTCGCCCTGCCGTGCGCGACCCAGAACGAGCTCGACGCCGGCGACGCCGAGACCCTCGTCGCGAACGGCGTCCGGGCCGTCGGCGAGGGCGCCAACATGCCGTGCAGCCTCGAGGCCACCGAGCGCTTTCTGGCGGCCGGGGTCCTCTTCGGCCCCGCCAAGGCCGCCAACGCCGGCGGGGTGGCGGTGTCCGGGTTGGAGCAGAGCCAGAACGCGCTGCGCATGAGCTGGTCCCGCGAGGAGGTCCACCAACGGCTGCGGACCATCATGGCGGAGATTCACGAGAAGTGCTGCGCCTACGGCGACGACGGCCAGGGCGGCGTGGACTACGTGCGCGGCGCCAACGTTGCCGGCTTCGTGAAGGTCGCGGAAGCCATGCTCGCGTACGGGGCGGTGTAGCGTGACGGCGCGACCCGGAAGGGCTATCGCGCTCTTCCGGTTCGGCCGAAAAGCGGTACATGTTCCAGTCTCCGGACGAATCCCACGACGTGATCTGTTCTCACCGACCGGGGGCGGACGGAGCCGGGAGGTGGGTGGTCCGGGTGGGGGAGACCACCCTGGGGGAGCGCCGGTCGCTGGCCGGCGCCATCGACCTCACCCGCTCCGCCGCGGTTTCCCACCGGCGGCCGGCTTGGCTGCTCGACGAGTCGGGTTACCCGCTGAAACCGATGCTGCCGTGGAACCTGTGACTCGGCGGCACCCTTCCGGCAACCCGCGCTCCCGCCGCGACCCTCCATTGGCGGCATCGAGCCACACGACAGGGTCCAGCCTCTGCTACACTGGAGCGTTACCCGATACGCGCGTGTAGCTCAGTCGGATAGAGCGACCGCCTCCTAAGCGGTAGGCCCCTGGTTCGAATCCAGGCACGCGCGCCACCCCTCCTTTCGGCTCGTTCCCCTACAATCCCAAGACAGGCCATAAACCCCTGTATATAGGGGCTTTTTGGGTCTTGACGGTTCCGTTCGATTCCCATAGACTCTCAAACCGGACGTGGGTAAGACGTGGGGAAGACGACATGGGAGAACGGTTGACCGTCGCGAGGGTGCGCTCACTGTCGAAGGCGGGCCGGTACGCCGCCGGCCCGACGTTGTACCTGAACGTCGCACCTGGAGGGACCAAGAGCTGGATCCAGCGGCTCACGATAGACGGCAGGCGCCGCGATCTCGGGCTGGGCGGCTGGCCGCTGGTGACCCTCGCCGAGGCCCGCGATCAGGCGTTCGAGAATCGCCGGCTCGTGCGGCAGGGCGGCAACCCGCTCGGCGACAAGCGCAAGGCCCGGGCGCCGACGTTCAAGGAGGCCAGCGACCGCGCCCTGGAAGCGAACCGGCGGCGGTGGCGGAACGCCAAGACCGCGGACAACTGGCGCGCCACGATGGGGAAGTACGCGCACCCCGTCTTCGGCGATCGGCGCGTCGACCAGATCGGCCGCGAGGACGTGCTCCGCGTGCTCATGCCGATCTGGACCGCGAAGCCCGAGATCGGACGCAAGGTCCGGCAACGCATCCGCGCGACGCTGGCGTGGGCGCAGGCTCACGGTCACGTCGAGCACAACGTCGCCGGCGAGACCATCAACGCCGCGCTCCCGTCGATGATGTCCCTCAAGACGCACTTCCGGGCGCTGCCGTACGAGGATGTCGGGGCGGCTCTCGACACGATCGACCGGTCGAGGGCGGGTGTGTCGGCTCGGACGTGCCTCCGGTTCCTGGTGCTGACCGCGTGCCGGTCCGGCGAGGCAAGGGGCGCGAAGTGGGACGAGGTCGACGTCGAGGCCCGGGAGTGGCGTATCCCGGCGTCGAGGATGAAGGGCGGCGCCGAGCACCGCGTTCCGCTCTCCGAGGCCGCCGCGGCCGCGCTCGAGGCGGTGCGACCGCTCCGCGGGCCGGCCGACCTGGTGTTCCCGTCACCCTCGCGGTCCGGCCGGCCGCTGTCGGACATGACGCTGACCAAGGTGCTACGGGACACCGGGCTCGCGGCCCGCGCGACCGTGCACGGCTTCCGCACGGCGTTCCGGACGTGGGCGAGCGAGAAGACGAACGCCGAGCACGCCGTCATGGAGTTGTGCCTCGCGCACCGCGTCGGCAACGCGGTCGAGCGGGCGTACGCGCGTTCGGACCTGCTCGCGAAGCGGCGCCGGCTGATGGACCAGTGGGGCGCGTTCCTGACCGGTGGCGCCGCGAAGGTGGTGCGCCTTCACGGATAGCGATACACGCCCGTATATCGATTCTGACATAAGTCGTTACAGTGCAGATACTTACGGGTTGCGCTTCCGCTCTTGTGATGCTATCTGTATTCTCATGGATTCCATGTCGGACCGGTTGTTGACGAGGGCCGACGTCGAGCGTCGCGTTGGCTTGGGGCGGAGTGCCATCTACAGGATGATGAGGAGCGGCAGGTTTCCGGAGCCGCTGCAAATCGGGCCGTCAACGGTCCGTTGGCGCGAGTCCGAGATCATGGCGTGGGTCGACGGGCTTCCTCGCGCTCACGGTGACGGCATCCACCGCGCGGCCGGCAAGCGGGGCGCCGCGTGACAACCCACGACGCCGAGTTCCCGCTGGAAGCCGAGCGATGCGTGCTGGGCGCATGCCTCCTCGACACCGATGCATACGAGCGGGCCGGCGACCTTGACGGCGCCGAGTTCTACCGGGACGCACATCGGACCATCTGGCGCGCCCTCGGCCGGCTCAAGGCCAAGGGCTCGGCGCTCGACTTGGTGACGCTCAAGGATGAGCTCGGCGATGACCTGGAGCGCGTCGGCGGCCCCGCCTACATCGCGAGCCTGGTGGACGGCGTGCCGCGTTCCACGCACGTGGAGCACTACGCGAACATCGTGAGGCGGCATGCGCGCGCCCGCCGCGTGCAGGCCATCGGCCGGCAGATTGCCGAGCACGATGGCGATGGCCCGATCCCGCCGGACATGCTCGATGAGCTGCGATCCGAGGGGGCGGCGGCGGCCGACCCGCTGGCGTCGCTCACGACCCTCGACGCGATCGAGGCACGGGAGACGGCGGTGCCCCTGGCCCGCGCCGTCTTCATCCCCGGCACCCTCGGGATGCTCTTCGGCCCCTCAGGGGGCGGCAAGACGACGCTCGCCGCGGCCGCGTGCGCCGCCGTCTCTTCCGGCGCCGACTTTATCGGGCAGCCGACTGTCGAGGGCGGCGCGCCCGTGCTCATCATGTCGGCTGAGGACACCGCGACCCTCGCCGGCGTCGTGCAGCAGATGGGAGGCGACCCGGGCCGGATCCACGTGTGGCCGGATGGCACCGTGGCCGACCTGCCCGCTGCCATCGAGCGGACCGGGGCCCGCGCCGTAATGGTCGACACCCTGTCCGAGTACGCGCACCAGCACGGACTCGACCGCAACTCCGACAAGGACATGGGCGATGTCGCCCGAGGGCTGGCCCGGTTCGCCGAGAGCACCGGCGTGGCCGTCACCATCCTGCATCATGAGCCCTGGTCACAACAGCCCGGCGCCAGCGACACGGCCGCCAGGCCGAAGGGCGCCGGCGACGTCTACACCGCGTGTGACTGGGCCGCTCGCTGCACCGTCGACGAATGGAAGCGCGAGACCACCGTCACGAGGTCCAAGGGCCGCCGCGAGCTGCCCGTTGAGTCGGTCGTCTTCCTGATGGGGGGCGCGGGCTTCGAGCCCGGGCCGCCGCACCCGGGCCCGACCGGCGGCAGCAACCCGCCGGGCGGGCGCTACTCCGAGGCCGACGTGCTCGAGGCCCTCGAGGCGACGGAAGAGCCGCAGACCGTGAATCAGATCGTCGGCGCCATCACCGGGAACGACCGGACGGTGACGAGGGCAGTCCGGGCAGAGATTGACCGGCTGGTGAGGGGGCTGCTCCACCGTGGCGAGATTGCTACGGTGAAGGTCCGGAGAGGCCGAGGAAAGGGCCGGGAGTACGACGGGTTCGCGATGGTGCGGCATGGTGCGGCGCCGCACGACCGCACGACCGACGATGATGGTGCGGTAGTGCGGTCACCGAGTACGTACGTCGGTGACCGCGAACCGCACCCATCGTCACCGGCGGCGCCCCTCGCACGCGCGCGCGGCGGTGACCCGCCGAACCAACAGGAGGGCAACATGACCATCGACGACGAGTTCCGGCGCATCGGCCGGATGACGACCGACGAGGCCGCGGCGGAGCTGACACCCGAGCGGGCCGGCGAGCTCGTCGAGCGCCACGACCAGGCCACGGCGGGCACCCGAGACGCCATCGAGGCGATGCGCGCGGATGACCCAGTCATCCCGGATGACCTGTGGCAGGAGCACGTCCTGGTCTTCGGTCGCGAGCGCCGGCACGTCGAGGAGTGGTTGGGCGAGGTCCTGGTCGGGGTCGAGCTCGACAGGCCGGAGCCCGGTGAGGACGCGCTGCAGGTGTCCCTCGACTCGGGCGGCGCCGTCGAGTGGGTGAGCGTCCCGAGGGAGGCGGCGGCATGACGCTCACGGCCCGATGCACTGACGAGCTCGCCCGCGAGCTGGGCGAGTGCTGCGGTACGTGCCGGTTTCGGCGCGGCGCCGTGAAGGACGGCGAATGTCACCGTTACGCGCCGCGGCCGATCCACGGCGAGCTCGACGCCCGCGAGCGCGCCCAACACACCGGCGCCCCCGCATGGCCGCAGGTAGCGCGGAACGACTGGTGTGGCGAGTGGGAGTCCGACCGCTGAAGGGCGCGGGGCCGGCGCCGCGAGGTCCTGGCCCGCGCCCTCGCCCCCTCCCCGTAGGCACGCCGAACCTTCCCGCCCTTCACCGCTGCGGCTCCGTGAGGCGCAATCCTCGCCCCTTTTTCTTGCCCCCCGCGACGCGCTAGACCGGGACCAGTCGCGGCCGGCGTCGCGGCCCCCCCGCGAGCGGCCGGAAGTGTCGCCCGTGAATCGCCAGCTTCGCGCAATCCCACAAGTGGTTCGGGCGCCCGGGCAGGGGGCGCCAGACCAGGCGCCCGCGTTCGATGGTCAGTGCTTCGGCCGCGCATAGCTCCGCGACGTCGGCCCGCGTGATCGACTCCGGCAGCCGAACGCGACCGGCCGCGACCCGGCCCGACCACCATGCGGCCGCATCGTCGGCGCCCATCGTGCAGATACCCGACTGCCCGCGGCGCCGGGCGATGGGCCGGCCCTCGCCGCCGCGGCCGACCGTGGGCAGCCACCACCGGCGCCGGTCGCACTGGCGCCGCACCAGCGACGTCTTGAACCCGGCGTCGACGCTGACCGTCGACACGGGCAGCCGCCCGGGTACGCGGGTTGTGAGGCGGGCTGTGAGCGCGACCCACGGATCATCGTCGTCCGGATCGCCGAGCATGGCGCCGTAGTCGAGGACCGCGGCGTCGGCGTCGGCCGCGGCGAACCCGAGCACCACGAACACGAGCCTATCGAGCTGGACGTCGACACCGGCCGTCACCTGTTCGACGGTCAGGGGCGCGCCCTGGCCGCGGCCCTCGAAGAGCTGGTCGACGTCGGCTGCGCCGCCCGCGGCCGGAAGCCCCATCACCGTGTTGCGCCACGCCATGATTGCGAGCGCGTCTCCGCGCTTGCCGGCGTCGACGGCGCGCCGGTACTCCGCCGTCACCTGGGCGAGTGTCGAGCGGGCGGAGTCGAGCCGCGAGAGCGCGTACGATGCGACATCAGAATCCCGCGCCGCCCGGGTTGCGACCCACCGGCCGCGGCGGAGCATCCGGCGCCGCGCCGCCTCGACATGCACGGCGCCGCACCCGGGACACGTCACCGCCGGCGTCTCGCCCTGGTCGCGGCCCGTCACGAGTTCCCACGTGAACGCGAACCATGCCCGGCAGTCGGGACACGGGTACTCGACACGGCGCCGATCGCCGCTCGCGTGCAGGTTGCAGATCGCGTCCGTGGCCAGCGTGGGCGAGCTGATGACCAGCAGCCGCGACTTGTCGCCCCAGTCCGACAGGCGCATGCGTAGGAGCTGGAGCGGATGACCCTCGCCACTCCGGACCTGGTGAGGCCAGCGCGCGACTTCATCCGCGACCGCGACCCGCGCCGTACGGCTGGCGAGCTGCGCCGGCGACCCGGCCGCGGCGAGACTGACCCACCCGCCGGCGTCCGTGCGCCTGTCCCACCACGTAGCGGCGCCCGGCCCGCGGCGAGGCCCGGCCGCGAAGTGTCCCGCGATGGCGGGCGAGAGGTCGAGCGACCTATCGAGGCGCCGGCGAAGCTCTCTCACGCTGTCGCCAGTCGCGGACGCGAGCAAGGTTCCGGCGCCGTAGACCGCGCCGTGAAGCCCGACCCCGAGCATGAGTGTCGTCTTGCCAACCTGGCTCGCGGCGCGGACCGCGACAATCGGTTTCCGCTCGCGGTCTATCGCCCGCAGCAGGCCCGCTTGCCAGCGTTCGAGGCGGAGCGGCTGGCCGGCGTCCGGGCCGTCTGTCGGCCGCAGGTTGCGGACCATCCATGTCGGGAGAGCCTGGCGTCGAGGCATTAGTCGATTCTACGCGGCGGTTCGAGGCGCTTTCTGCGGGAAATCGACTAGACCGCATCGGATCGACTATCCTCGAACCATGACCAAGCTCCAAGAGATTCAGATCAAGCAGTCCGAAACCCGCGAGCGGATCAACGAGCTGCTCGGCGTCGAGGACCGCACCGAGGACCAGGCCCGCGAGCTGCGGGAGCTGACCAGCAAGGCGCAGACCCTCGAGACCGAGTACCGGGCCGCCCTGGTCGCGGAGAGCGACGAGGACCGCGAGGCCCGGGAGGCCGCGGAGCGGGCCGGCGTCGACCCCGAGACCCGCGAGCGGCTGGAGCTCCGCACCCGGGCGAACCTGGGCGGGTTCCTGGTCGCCGCCCTGCAGGGCCGGATGCCCGCCGGCGCCGAGGCCGAGTACGCCGCGGCGTTCGACGCTCCGGCCGGCCACATCCCGATCGACATTTTCGAGCAGGACCGGCCGGCGGAGTCCCGTGAGGACCGCGCCGCGACCCCGGCGCCGGCGACCGGGACCGGTGTCACCGTGGCGCCGGTGCAGCCGTTCGTCTTCGCGCCGAGTATCGCGCCGCGTCTCGGGATCGACATGCCGAGCGTCGGCTCGGGCGGCTACACCGAGATGACCATCACCACGGCGCTCCCCGCCGCGCCGAAGGCGAAGGGCGGCGACGCCGACGACACGGCCGCCGCGCTGACGCCGGTGACGGCGAACGCGCGGCGCATCTCGGCGCGCATGACGGTCACCCTCGAGGACGTCGCCGCGGTCGGCGTCGCCAACTTCGAGGCCGCTCTCCGCCAGAACGTCAGCATGGCGTTGAGCGACAAGTACGACGACCAGTGCATCAGCGGCGACGGCACCGCGCCGAACGTCGAGGGGCTGATCGACCAACTCACCGACCCGGCGAACCCGACCGCCGTCGCCGACTTCGCCGCCTACCTCAAGGCGTTCTCCGACCAGATCGACGGCCTGTGGGCCGGGACGGTCCGGGACGTCGCCATCGTGACGAACCCGGACGCCTACAAGCTCTCGGTCGGCAAGTTCCGGGCGAATAGCTCGGATCTCAACTTCGCGGACTACGCCCGGCAGAACACGGGCGGCTGGTGGACCAACAAGCGGATGCCGGCGACAGCCGCGAAGGTCGCGCGGGGCATCGTCTACCGCATGGGCCGGCCGGGGCTGCGGACCGCGTGTCACCCGACCTGGGGGACGGTCAGCATCGACGACGTCTTCACCGACTCGCGCTCCGGGCAGCGTCACTTCACGGTTCACGCCCTGGTCGGTGACAAGGTGCTGCTCGTGCAGCCGGCCGCCTACGGCCTGGTCGAGCTCAAGGTCGCCGCGTAGTCCGATGCGACTGACCGCGGCCGTGGAGTGTCGAGCCTCGACATCGGGGCCGATGCTCCACGGCGTCATCCTCACCGAGGGGCGGGCCGCGAGCGGCGGCCGGGCGGAGCTGTTCGCCCCCGGCGCCGTCGACTGGCCGGCGGGCGGGATCCGGATCCTCGCCGAGCATCGCGGCGCCGAGCTCGGCCGCGCGGTTCCGACCCGGGAGCCGAACGGCGCGATCCGGATCGAGACCCGCGCCACCGACCCCATCCGCCGCGCCGTCGACGTCGACGGGAAGCGGTTCATGTCGATCGAGTTTCACGCCCTCGAGGAGCGGACGACCCCGGCCGGCGTCCGCGAGGTCCTGCACGCCCTGGTCGACGCGGCGGCGCTGACGAGCTCGCCGGAGTACGACACCACCACGGCCGAGGTCCGCAAGCGCCGGGAGGTCCGGCTGTGGCTCTGAGCGCCGCGCAACGGAGCGCCGCGGCCGAGGCCATCGTCCGCGACTTCGCCCCCGGCGCCCCGGAAGCGGTCAGGGTCGCGGCCGTCGACATGGTGTCGCGGTCCATCGAGCACGACCCCCTCACCGAGCGCGTCGAGTTCGCGGACGAAACCCTCGCGTATCACAACATGGGCGCGTCCATCATCCGGCGCTGCGGCGCCGCGTCCATCCTGGCGCCCTGGCGCAGGCCGCGGGCCCGGGCGCTGACCGTGGAGGCCTCGACGTGATCGCCCTGGGCATCGCGGCCGGCCCTCGCCGCGAGCGCCGCTCCGCCGGCTACACGAGCACCCTGGTCGCCGCCGCAGAGGCCGCCGCCGGCGGGGCGGGAGTCGCCAGCGCGACGGCCGCCGTCGAGACCGCGGCGGGGCTGTGGGCTCGAGGCTTGGCGCTGGCCACCGTCGAGCCGATGAGCCGGCGGACCGCGGCCCTCCGGCCGTCCCTGCTCGCCCTCATCGGCCGGGCCCTGTGCCGACACGGCGAGGTCGTGTTCGACCTGCGGGTTGCCGGTGGCCGCGTCGAGCTGCTGCCCGCCTCGAGCGCCTACGTGGTGCAGGGGGGCCCGAGGCCCTCGACATGGCTCTACACGGTCACCCTCGACGGCGCCGGGCGGACCGAGACCCACTGGAGACCCCGCGCGGCCGTCGCGCACCTGCAGTACGCGGTCGACCCCGCGCGGCCCTGGCGCGGCCGGCCGCCCTGGGCGGCTGCCGGACTGTCCGGGATGCTGCTCGCCGGCGTTGAGCGCCAACTCGCCGGGGAGGCCGGCGGGCCTTCGGGCTACGTCCTACCCGTCCCGGACGTCGGCGACCAGTCCCGCGACCCCGCGGCGAGCGAGACCGACCAAGAGGACGCGGACCCGCTCGCGGAGCTGCGGCGCGACCTGGCTGCGGCCCACGGGCGGACGGTGGTCGCGCCGACCACGAGCGCCGGCTACGGCGCTGGGCCCGCCGCGGCGCCGGAGCGCGACTTCATGACCCGCCGCTTCGGTCTCCACCCTCCGGAAACCGCCGTCGAGCTGCGGCGCGACGTCGGCCGCGACGTCCTCGCGGCGTGTGGCGTGCATCCGACCCTCGCGGCGCACAACGCGCCGGGCACGTCGCTACGCGAGAGCTGGCGCCAGCTTCGCGACGGAACCCTCGAGCCCCTGTGCCGGCTCGCCGGCGACCAACTCTCCGAGGCCCTGGGGGAGACGGTGACCCTCGCCATGCCGCGAGCTTCCGACATCATCACCCAGGCCCGCGCGGTTCTCGCCCTCGCCCAGGCCGGCGTCGAGACCGACCGGGCCCTCGAGGCGGTGGGGCTGTGACCTGGTGGTGTCGCTGCTGCCGGCAGCCGCAGCCGGGCGCCGTTCCGCCGGACCGGGCCGGCTGCTGCCCGCGCTGCAGGGGCGAGGGGCCGCTCGAGCCGTGAGTCCCGCCGGCGGACCTGACACCGCCAGCGGCACGCCCGGGGGCGAGGCTTGCTCACCTCGCGCCCCGGGCACCCTCCCCGCCGGCCGGCCGTGGTTGCCGTCCGAGGTCGCGCGACTCCGCGCCCACTTCGAGGCCGGTCGCACCCCCCGCGGGGTCTACCAGTCGGGCGAGTTCCCCGGGCGGAGTCACGCGGCGATCCGGTCCGTGGCGGAGCGCCGCGGCATCAACTGGCCCTCGCCCCACTGGAGCGCGGCCGAGGTCGCGCGACTCCGCAAGGCCCTCGCGGCCGGCCGCACGTTCCGCGAGCTGGCCGACTCGGGGGAGTTCCCCGGCCGGTCCGAACAAGCGATCCGCTGCGCTGCCCGAACGCGCGAGCTGTATCGACCCGTGCGCCGCTTCGTGGGCGGCGCCCGGCAGATTTCGGTCTACCTGCCGTTGCGGATGGTCGCGTGGCTCGACATGCAACCCGGGACAACCCGCTCCGGCTTGGCCCGTGAGGCCATCGGGCGCATGATGGTCGGATGACTGACCGGGAGCGCCTGCAGCGCGACGTCGACGCCTACCTCGCCCGCCTCGATGCCCGCGTCGCGGCTGGCGAGGTCCTCGAGGCCGTCGAGGCCGCCGTCCTGACCATCCGCGACTTGGCCGACGAGCTGGCCCGCGACCCGGAGCGCCAGACCGTCGAGGTTGACCGCGAGCACGTTGGCTGCCTGTCGGCCGGGGCGCTGCAGATCGCCCTCGGGCTGATCGCGGCCGAGCGCGTCACCACGGCGGCCGCGGCTGCGAGGCCGACCCTCCACTGAACCGTGGTGTATGATTTCTGTCCGGTTACTCGTGTCGGCGTGGGTTCGTTCGTGGGTAAGAGTTCGAATCCCGACAACTGAAGTCTAGTCGTATCAGCAAGTTACGGGGCGCGTCCGAATCCAGGCACGCGCGCCAATCCGAACCGTCGCCGGAGCCGCCGTCTCTGGTACACTTTCGGCGGAGATCGAATGTGCAAGCACCGGGCAACACCGGGCAACAGGCAGGAAGACGCGAATGAAGCGGAGTGAGCGGCATCACCTGAAGGAGAACGCCTTCGCGGTGGCGATGGCGCGGTTCCAGGACCGGGCCGAGAGCTGGGGAACCGGGCTCGCCATCGCCGGCGGCATCGCGCTGGCCGTCGTCGTGCTGTTCGGCGGCTACACATGGTGGTCCGAGCGGGCGGAGGCGACGGCGGGAGCCCTGCTCGCCGAGGCGCTCGTGATCGCGGACGCGCCGGTCGTACCACCGCCGGCCGATGCGGCGGCCGGGGAAGCGGACCCGGCCGAGCCTCCGTTCACCGCGCCGCCCGGTTCCTACCCCACGATCGAGGCCAAGATGTCGGCCTCTCTTCCGGGGCTGCTCGAAGCGGCCGATGCCTACCCGAGCACGCCGTCCGGCATCACCGCGCGGTACCGGGCCGCCGCCGCCCTCGCCGCCCTCGGAAGGCACGACGAGGCGGCGGAGCACTACCGGCGGGTGATTGACAGCGACGAGGGCGGCGTCTACGGCCGCATGGCGACCCTGGGGCTGGCGAGCGTGGAGATGTCCCGCGGCGCCTACGACGAGGCGATTGCCTTGCTCGAGCCGTCCTCGGTTTCCGCTCCCGAGGCGCCCCTGCCCGTCGACGGCGTCCTGATTCAGCTCGGGCACGCCTACCGGCTGGCGGGCCGGCCGGACGACGCCCGGGCCGCGTTCCAGCGCATCATGGACGAGTTTCCGACCTCGCTCTACTTCCCGGACGCCGAGCGCGAGCTGCAGGTGCTGCAGGTCCAGGGCTAGGAGTCTGCGCCGCGGAACGGTGCGGACTCCTGGCGGGGTCGGTTGAGCGCCTGGCGGAGCCCAGGAGCCGTGGTCAGCCCCGCGTTGTACCAAGAGTGGCGAGACGCCCGCCTGGCACGGCGCGACGAGGGAGAATATTGGGCATATCTGGCCGAGGAGCAACGCAGTCAGGCGGGATGGATCGCCGCTCGAATGCAGCGGGGACCTTCGCCACGGGCTCCTAGGAGTCTGCGCCGTAGAACGGTGCAGACTCCTAGCAGGGTTGGTTGGGCGCCCAGCGGAGCCGAAGGCGACGATGGGCGGGCTAGGGCGACGATGGGCGGGCTGGGTGTCTGCGCGCCCGGTACGGTTTCGGCGGACGACGCCCCGCCGCTCGGGCGTACCCGATGTCCACAGGGGAGACTGCACGCTTCACGGTCGGTCTGGTTCAGATGGCCTGCGGCGACTCCGCGGCCACGAACGTCGAGACCGCGGTCGAACTGATCCGCCGAGCGGCGGCGCGGGGCGCCCAGATCGTCTGCCTGCAGGAGCTGTTCGCCTGCCGCTACTTCTGCCAGCGTGAGGACGCGGCCAACTTCGAGCTCGCCGAACCGGTCCCCGGCCCCACCACCGCGCGGTGCGCCGCCCTCGCCGCCGAGCTCGGCGTCGTGATGTTGGTTCCCGTCTTCGAGCGGCGGGCGGCCGGCGTCTACCACAACTCGGTCGTGGTCATCGACGCCGACGGCGCCCTGCTGGGCCGCTACCGCAAGAGCCACGTTCCCGACGACCCGCTCTACCACGAAAAGTTCTACTTCACGCCCGGTGATCTCGGCTATCCGGTTTTCGAGACGCGGTTCGCCCGGATCGGCCCGCTGATCTGCTGGGACCAATGGTTCCCCGAGGCCGCGCGTCTGAGCGCGCTGGGCGGAGCGGACCTCATCGTCTATCCGAGCGCCATCGGCTGGCACCCGGGCGAGCGCGAATCGGAGGGGGACGCACAGCACGACGCGTGGCGCACCGTCCAGCGCGCCCACGCGGTCGCCAACGGCGTCTTCGTCGCCGTCGTCAACCGCGTGGGGCACGAGGGGCCGCCCGGCGGCGGGCTGCGGTTCTGGGGCCAGTCGTTCGTCTGCGATCCGGCCGGGCGGATCCTGGCTGCAGGCTCGGTGGACCGGGACGAGGTGGTGCTGGCAGAGTGCGACGGCGGTGCCATCGAGCGGCAGCGGCACGGGTGGCCGTTCCTCCGGGACCGCCGCGTGGACAGCTACGGGGGTCTGACCGCCCGGCTGCTCGACGAGCCTCCGGACCGCGGCCCGGCGCCCGACCGCGAGTCGTGACGGCCCGGCATACAGGCAGACGCATCGCTCCGTCGGGGTCGCGCACCCCGCCCGTGGAGGACCGCTTCGTCATGCCGGCGGAGTGGGAGTCCCACCGCGCCACCTGGATGGCGTGGCCGCACAACCGTTCCGACTGGCCGGGCAGGCTCGAGGCGGTTCGATGGTGCTACGTCGAGATCGTGCGCCGGCTCGCGGCCGTCGAGCCGGTCGAGATCGTGTTCGGCGACGCCGCCTCCGAACGGCAGGCCCTGCGGCGCCTGTCCCGAGCGGGGGTCGATACGGGGTGCGTGCGCGTCCACCGCTTCCCGACCGACCGCGGCTGGGTCCGCGATTCGGGCGGCACGTTCGTCCGGCGCGCCGCCACCCCGGAGGCGCCGGCCGAGGTCGCCCTCGTGGACTGGCGCTTCACCGGCTGGGCGAAGTACGACGACTGGGCCCGCGACGACCGCCTGCCGGGCCGCATCGCGGCCGCGAGGTGCGTTCGGCGAATCGTTCCGCGGCCGGCCGGCCGGCGCCGGGCGATGGTCCTCGAGGGCGGCAGCCTGGACGTCAACGGCGCCGGGGCCGCGCTGGCGACCGAGGAGTGCCTGCTCGACCCGGTCGTGCAGCCGAGAAACCCGGGCATGGACCGGGAGGATGTCGAACGGGCCCTCGAGGCCTATCTCGGCATCGGCACCGTTGTCTGGCTTGGGCGCGGCATCGCCGGCGACGACACCCACGGCCACGTGGATGACGTCGCGCGGTTCGCCGGTCCCACCACGGTGGTTGCAGCGGCCGAGCCGGACCCCGCCGACGAGAACCACGCGCCCCTGGCGGACAACCTGCGGCGTCTCCGGGCGGCCCGGGTGGGAGGCCGCCGCCTCACGGTGGTCTCGCTGCCGATGCCCCGACCGCTCCGTTTCGACGGCCAGCGGCTGCCGGCCAGCTATCTGAACTTCTACGTCGCCAACGGCCTGGTCCTGGTCCCGACCTTCAACGATCCGGCCGACCGGGTGGCCCTCGGCCGCCTGGCCGAGTTGTTTCCCGACCGCGAGGTGGTGGGCATCCACGCCGTCGACCTCGTTCTCGGCCTCGGTACGCTGCACTGCCTCACCCTTCAGGAGCCGGCCGCCTGACGGGCGCCGACCGGTGGACCGCCCCCGCATGAAGGTGTCCGTGCCGGTCCGCGTTCCTCGGCGGTTGCCGGGTGGCGCCGCCGGCCGGTGGGGAGAGTTCACTCGAGGGACAGTCGACCGGGCGCCACCCTCGGGCGCCCCCGGTGTGCCTACGGCGCGGGTTCGTGCCCGCCGGCCAGACGCTCGTCGAGGAAGAAGGCGGCCCGGGGAAAGGACGGCGACGCGCCTCCGGCCGCCGCGGCCGCGGGGGCGAAGATGTCGATGGTGCGGCCCGAGGCCGCACCGGTCTTCGCGGTGATTTGCTCGTCGAGTCGCGACACCCCGTACTGCACCGCGTCCAGCGCGCCGCAGAGGGTCGCGTCATACAGGTAGTCGCCGACGAGCTGCAACTGGGGCCAGCGGGGGTCGGGGCAGTGCCGTCGGCGCACGGGACGAAGGGGCACGCCGCCGGGGAGGGCGGAGACGCCGGCGGCTCCCGTCCACCGGTCGACGCAGGCCCGGAGGAGGAGACCGTCCGGCATCGGGGCGGCGCCGGGCATGGCGGCGAGGACCGCGGCGACGATCTCCGCATCGGACTTTGCCGCGTACTCCAGGGCCGGCGCCCCGCCGAGCAGCCAGCTCTGGATGCCGGCTCCCGACGGGCCGTCGTCGGGCGACTGGTCGTACACGGTGACACCGCCGAAGGCGTCGCTCACGAAGTAGTCCTCCGGGAACTCGCGGCGCCAGAACCGGCGGCGGAACAGCAGGGTGACCCGCAGGTAGGCGGTGCCGTGGTCGTGATGACGGACATGGTCCGCAACCGCGTCCCGCAGGCGCTCGTCACGCCATCGGATGGCCCGCACGCCGGCCGGAGGCAGGGTGACGATCAGCGCGTCGACCTCGACGTCGCCGCGTTCCTCGTCGGGGCCCCGCAGCGTGACCCGCAACCCCGTGTTTTCGTCGGCGGTCACCGCGGTGACCGCGGTGCGCAGCGACACCGGTGAGCGGACGCGGTCGGCCAGCGCCGTCGTGAGCCCCTCGTTGCCGGCCGTCAGGGTGTACATCGTGCAGTAGCCGGGATGGTCGATCAGCAGGTTGTCCATGCCGAACAGCCCGCTCGTGCGGAGCGGCTCGGTGGCGAGGTCGCTGTGGCACTGCATCGCCGTGAACCACTCGCAGCGCGGATCGTCGATGTCCCGGAGCACGTCCTCGAACGTGCGCCGCTGCCAAGGGTGCTCGTTGTCCGTCTCCCGCCCCGCGAGGGCGTAGTCGGCGGGCGGGCGCAAAGCCGTGCCCTCCTCCCAGAACCGGCGCAGGCGATCGACGCCGCGGGATCCGAGCAACCCTTCGAGGGCGAGGTCGTCGCGCAGGACGTGGTCGTCGACCACGAAGTACGGCGTCCCGGCCAGGGGCCGGGTCTCCAGGCCCAGGTGACGGATCAGGTTGCGGAGCTGGGGATTGCCGGTGATGTCGTAGAGCTCCGCGACCCCCGCCTCGTAGCTCGTGCCGGCCTCGGGCAGCCGGGTCGTCCGCACCCGCCCGCCGGGGCGATCGGCCGCCTCCCACACGTCCATCTCCACCGCGTCGCCGAAGCGCCGTTCGAGCAGGTACGCGCTCAACAGCCCGCTGAAGCCGGCCCCGACGATCCCGATTCGCTCCGCCATGACACCCTCCGCTCCACCACCGCGCACCGCCGTCCGCGGGGACTCGACGGGGCGGCCGACGCCGGCTCGCGCGCCAACGGTCGGTCGACGGCGCCCGACCGACCCGGCAGGAGCCCGCCAGCCGCTGCCCTGACGGCTTCGCTGGCCCCCGGCGGACCGGAACGGCCGGCGCCGATCTACGGCCCGGGCTTCTCGTCGGCCTCCCGCTTCAGCTCCGCCAACAGGTTGAGCGCCTCCAGCGGCGTCATGCCGTCGACGTCGAGGCCGCGCAGGCGACGGACCACCTCGGGCTCCGCCGGCGGGTCCGCGAACAACGTCAGTTGCGCCTGCCCGTCCGCGCTTCCGGCGGCCGGCGCGGGACGCCCGCCCCCCCGGGCCAGCTCGTCGCGTTCGAGGCCGTGCAGGAGCTCCTTCGCCCGTGCGACCGTCCGTGCCGGCAGGCCCGCGAGGCGCGCGACCTGGATGCCGTAGCTGTGGTCCGAGCGCCCCGCCTCGACCTTCCGCAGGAAGTGGATCTCGTCCTCCCACTCGCGGGCGACCACGTGGTAGTTGGCCACCGCCGGCAGCACGTCGGCGATGTCGGTGAGCTCGTGGTAGTGGGTGGCGAACAGGGTCCGCGGGCGTGCCGACGGATCGGTGGCGAGGTGCTCGGCGACGGCCCAGGCGATGCTCAGCCCGTCGTAGGTGGCGGTGCCCCGGCCGATCTCGTCCAGCAGCACGAGGCTGCGGGACGTCGCCGAGTGCAGGATGTTCGCGGTCTCCTGCATCTCCACCATGAACGTCGACTGCCCGCGGGCGATGTTGTCCGAGGCCCCGACGCGGGCGAAGATGCGGTCGGTCATCGGCACCTTGGCGCGGTTCGCGGGCACGAACGATCCGATGTGCGCGAGGAGCACGATGAGGGCGGTCTGTCGCAGATAGGTGGACTTGCCGCCCATGTTCGGGCCGGTCAGGAGGATCACCTGGTGCGTGGACCCGTTGAGCGTCACGTCGTTGGGCACGAAGGCGTGCCCGACGTGCCGTTCCACCACAGGATGACGCCCTTCGACGATGACGAGCTCGTCGCCGTCGTGGACGTGCGGCTTGATGTAGTCGTTGACGGCGGCGGCCTCGGCGAGCCCGGCCAGGACGTCGAGGCTCGCGGCCGCGCGGGCCGAGTCCTGGATGGGGGGCGCCGACGCTGCGACCTCGCTCCTGAGCGCCTCGAAGAGCTCGATCTCCCGCTCGAGGATCTGCTCGTCCGCTCCCAGCACCTTGTGCTCGTAGTCCTTGAGAGCGGGGGTGATGAAGCGTTCGCCCCCCGCGATGGTCTGTTTCCGGTGATAGTCGTCGGGGACCGCGTGCAGGTTGGGCTTGGAAACCTCGATGTAGTAGCCGAAAACGCGGTTGAACCGGATCTTCAGGGACGCGATGCCGGTGCGGGCGCGCTCGGCCGCCTCCATCGCCGCGATCTGGTCCTTGCCCCCCCGGCTGATGGCGCGAAGCTCGTCGAGCCGGGCGTCGACGCCGTCGCGGATGATCCCGCCGTCGCGGGCGACGGCTGGGGGGGCCTCGTTCACGGTCGCCTCGATGGCGTCGCGCACCGCCGGCACCTCGTCGAGCTCGGCCGCGAGGCTGCTCGTCAGGGGCGCGTCGAACGCCTGGAGAATCGCCTTGAGGCGGGGGACCGCCGCGAGGGAGCGCTGCAGCGCGAGAAGGTCCCGCGGACCCGCGGTTCCCATCGCGGCCCGGGCGACCAGGCGCTCGACGTCCTGCACGGGCTTGAACGACTCGCGGAGCTTGGCCCGCTCGGTCGACCGGAACGCAAACTCCTCGACCGCGTCGAGGCGGTTTCGCACCCGTTCCAGACTCACGAGCGGGCGCAGCAGCCAGCCTCGCAGGAGCCGGCTTCCCATGACCGTCACGGTGTGGTCCAGCTCGCCGAGCAGCGAGCCCGTGCGGCCCCCCTCGGCCGACCGGATGACCTCGAGGTGCCCGAGGGTGGCGGGGTCGACGATCAGCGCGTCCGCGGTCTCCCGGAAGGCGATGCCGCGGACGTGGGCGAGGCGGCTGCGCTGCGTCTCGCCGAGATACTGCACCAGGGCCCCGGCGGCGGCGACCGCGGCGGGACGATCCCGCAGTCCGAAGCCGTCGAGCCCGGTCGTCCCGAACTGCCCGGTCAGCGCCTCCCGGGCGCGGTTCACCTCGAAGGCCCACGGATCGAGGGGCGTGACCGCCGTGGGAGCGGCATCCGGTAGCAGGGGAGTGACGTCGCGATCCTGCGGCGCCACCACCTCCCGCGGCTGCAGCACCGCGATGTCGTCCGCAAGCGTCTGGCGCCCCGTGTCGCCCGAGTACTCCGCCGCCACGAAAGCGCCCGTCGAGACGTCGAGCAACGCCATGCCGTAGCGGTCGTGCGCGCTGGCGGACTCCGGGGGGAGGACGGCGATCCCCATCAGGAACGCCGGCTCCCGATCGTCGAGATAGGCGGTGTCGGTGAACGTTCCCGGGGACACGACGCGCACCACTTCGCGTTGCACCACGCCCCGGGCTTTTCGGGGATCCTCGACCTGCTCGCAGATGGCGACGCGGAACCCCTTCTGCACGAGCCGGGTCAGGTAGGTGTCGGCCGCGTGGTGGGGCACGCCGCACATCGGAATCGCCCCGCCCGCCGCGTCCTTCGATCGCGAGGTCAGGGTGAGATCGAGCGCCCGCGCCGCGGTGACGGCGTCTTCGTAGAACATCTCGTAGAAGTCGCCCATGCGGAAGAAGACGATCGCGTCGCGGTGCCGGCGCTTCGCGTCGAGGTACTGGCGCATGGCGGGCGTCGGGGCCCGCACGGCGGCGGCGCTGTCCGTCGTGGAGGGGGTCACGGGGCCAATCGGGGGAACGGGGCGACCCGAACCGCCGCCGGATGGCGGGATGCGACGGCCGGTGGATCATGCGAGTATAGAAAGCGCGCCGGGAGCCCGTCAAGGCGCCGAAGGGAACCGGATCGTGCTCACGCTGGCCGTCGACACCACGACGAATCGAGGAAGCTTCGCGCTGGCGCGGAACGGGTGTCTGATCGAGGAGACCCGGGGCGATGGGGCAACGACTCACGGCGAGCGCCTGCCGGGGGCGATCCACACTCTGCTCGACCGGCAGGGGTTGACGACGGCCGACGTGGATCGGTACGCCGTGGCCCTCGGACCGGGATCGTTCACCGGACTTCGCGTGGGCATCGCGACGGTGCAGGGGCTCGCGCTCGCGCACGGCCGACCCGTGGTCGGGATGCCGGTCCTCGACGTTCTGGTCGATATTGCGGCGCAGGCGGTCGGCGTGGGCGCCGCCCCCGACCTGATCGCGCCCTGGGTGGACGCCAAGCGCGGAGAGGTGTTCAGCGCCCTCTACGAGCCGGCGCCGGAGCCTCCGCCGCTCGGACCGGTTGGCGCCGATACGGCCGCCGGCGCTGGCTGGCGCGTGACGCAGGCCCCGATCTCGGCCGTCCCGACCGCGGTGCTGGACGGCTGGGTCCATCGGTTGCGCCACCGCTCGGTATGGGTCATCGGGGACGGCGTCGCGGCCAGCCGGTCGCTCCTCGATGCGCGGCTGGGGGCCGGTTCCCGGCGGTTCGACGAGGTGCCGTCGCTGGCGCGGGCGATGGCCGCCATGGCCACGCTGGCGCCCTGGCGCGCCCGGACGGGAGCACCGCATGCCCTTCGG
Organism: Vicinamibacterales bacterium; assembly: GCA_965207615.1. Classification (GTDB taxonomy): domain Bacteria; phylum Acidobacteriota; class Vicinamibacteria; order Vicinamibacterales; family UBA8438; genus JAJEEA01. The sequence continues at coordinate 972,421 of CBDBMZ010000003.1, read as the reverse complement.
CCCGTCTATGTGCGGCGGCCCGACGCCGAGCTGGCGCGCGACCGGCGCCGGCAGGAGTCCGCGCCGTAAGAGTCTGCGCCGTGGAAACGGTGCAGACTCCCAGCAGGGTTGGTTGGGCGTCCATCGGAGCCGTAGGCGACGATGGGCGGGCCAGGACAGCGCGGCCCCCCGGAGGGTTCGCGGTCGAGTCCGTCCACCCGTCCCGTGGACCGCTGTCGCCTATACAGGGCACCGGACTTGTGTTACATTTTTCATCCCGTACGACTGCATCCGGACATGCGGCCCCGCCCTTCGTACCGCGTCTTCCAGGAGGTGGCATGGCACAGGACTCGCAGCAGTTGAGAGAGCATCTTCTCCAGACCGACAGCGGGTTTCGCCAGCTCGCGGAACAGCACCAGGAACTCGACGCCCGCCTCCACGAGTTGTCCCGTCTCGACTACCTGTCACAACCGGAACGGATCGAAGCGGCGAACCTGAAGAAGCGGAAGCTCCAACTGAAGGATCGGATGCACGATATCCTGCGGCGCCACGCGGATCCCCGGACGGCGTGACGCCACGGCCCCCGCGCCTTCATTTTCATGTCCATCGACCGGGCGGGCGTACCGTTCATCGGTCTTGCGTTCGTTCCGTCGCTGGCATGTCTGGCGACCGGGCTGGTGCTGCCGGCCATCCTCCTGTGCGTTCCCGGGCTCCTCGTCGCACTCTTCTTCCGTGATCCGTCCCGCGAGCCGCCGCGGGAACCGGGGGCCATCGTGGCACCGGCCGACGGACGGGTCCTGTTCGCGGGCGTGGCCGAGGCGTCGGGCGCGCCGCCGGGGGCGTGGCTGCAGGTCAGCATCTTTCTGTCGCCCCTCGACGTTCACGTGAACCGCGTACCGATCGGCGGGCGGATCACCCGGGTCGACCATGTTCGCGGCACGTTTCTGCCCGCCTATCGGCCCGGAGCCGGGGCAAGCAACGAGCGATCCGAGATCTGGCTGGACCACGAGGGGCGCACCGTCGTGTTTCGACAGGTGGTGGGCGCGCTCGCGCGCCGCGTCGTGTGCCGGGTGACGCCGGGAACCGACGTCCGCACCGGCCAACGTTTCGGTATCATGAAGTTTGGTTCGCGGATGGACCTGTTCGTGCCCACCGACGCCGTCCTCGTCGTCGCCCGGGGCGATCGCGTGAGGGGAGGCGAGACGGTGGTGGCCCGGTTCGGAGCTGCGGGGGGAGAGAGCGGGACTCCCGCTTCATGAGGCCCCGCGTTCGATCGGGGGCCCCGGCCGACGGGCGGAGCGTCATCATGCCGAAAGTGCTCGCGGTGCTGCGGAACAAGCGCCGGACGCAACGTTTCCGCCGAAGCGTGTACCTGTTGCCGAGCATGTTCACGGTCGGCAACCTGTTCTGCGGCTACGCCTGCATCGTCCACGCCATGCGGGGGGACTACGAGACGGCGGCCGTCTTCGTCGGCGTGGCCACGGTGCTCGACGTGCTCGACGGCCGCATCGCGCGGCTGGCCGGGGCGGAGAGCGAGTTCGGCGGCGAGTTCGACTCGCTGGCCGACGTGATCTCGTTCGGTGTGGCGCCGGCCGTGCTCGTGTTCGCGTGGGGCCTAGAGCCGCTCGGCCGTCTCGGCTGGGCGGTGGGGTTCCTCTACGTCACCGCCACGGCGCTCCGGCTGGCCCGCTTCAACGTCCAGCCGAACAGCCCCGACAAGCGCTACTTCGCGGGGATGCCGAGCCCCGCCGCGGGCGGCGTGCTGGCCGCCACGGTGTTCGCGTGGCCGGACGGCCTCGGAATCGCCCAGGCGCAGGTGGTCGCCCTGCTGGTGGTGCTGGTGCCCGCGCTCCTGATGGTCAGCCGCATTCGCTTCCGCAGCTTCGGGGCGCTCATCGTGCAGCCGCGCCGCTCGTCGGTCGGCCTGCTCCAGTTCGCGATACTCGTCGCGGCCATCGCCGTCCAGCCCCAGCTCGTCCTGTTCCTGATGGCGTACGCCTACCTGGTTTCCGGCCCCATCGGATACCTGGTGGGCCGCGCGCACCGCGCGTCGGGGCGCCACGACGATCAGACGCGGGACACCCCCGACCTCGAGACCGCCAGCACCGGCTGATTGCGGCGGCTCGAGGGTCTCCGCGGCGCTCCCGACTTCGCTTTCTCCGCGTCAGGCGGCCGGGTCCGGATCCCCGGCGCCCGGGGCCGGCAGGGTGATGGTCACGGCGGTGCCGCGGCCGCGCTCGCTGGCGACCGCGATGCTCCCGCCGTTCAGCTCCACGTTGCGCTTCGCGATCGCCATGCCGAGCCCCGTGCCGGTAATCCGGGTCGAGAAGTACGGCTCGAAGATCCGGGCCAGCACGTCGGGCTCGAGCCCCACGCCGGTGTCCCGGATGACGAGCCGCAGCTCGCCGGGGCCGCGCACGACGCCGATCGAGAGCGTCCCCTCGTCGGGCATCGCGTGGAGGGCGTTCTCGATGATGTTGGTGATCGCCCGCTGGATCAGCACCGGGTCGAGCGGCAGGCGGGGCAGATCCCGCGGCAGGTCGGCCGACACGGCGATCCGGCCCTCGAGCCCGGGCCGGTAGGGCGCGACGACCTCGTTCACGAGGCCCGCGAGATCCGTCGGAGCGCGCTTGGCCTCGGGCGACGAGGCGTAGCTCGAGAACTCCGAGGCGATCTGGCGCAGTATCCGCACCTGCTTCAGGATCGACTCGACGCATCCCTGCAGCACCGGCGTCAGCGGCGATCCGCGGTCGGTGTGGACGCGGAGCAGGTGCTCGGCGCTGAGCTGGACCGGGGTCAGGGGATTCTTGATCTCGTGGGCGACCTGGCGGGCCATCTCCGTCCACGCTTCGAGACGGTGGGTGCGCTCGAGCTGGCGCCGCTGCGCATCGAGTTCGACCGCCATCCGGTTGAAGTCCGCCTCGAGGACCACGAGCTCGTCGGCCGACCGCGCCGCGAGCCGTCTCTCGATGCGGTCGGCCTGGAGGCCGGACACGAGGGGACCGAACTCGCCCCGGGCGACACGGCTGGTGGCGCGGGTGAGCCGCTTGACGGGATTGGCGATGCCTCGGGCGATGGCCCAGCCGATGAACCCGACGACGGCGGCGAAGAACAGGGCGGACCCGAGGACGCGCCGGTTGAGCTCGTCGATCTGGCTCTCGATCTCCTGTTGCCTCGACGCCAGCGGCACCGTCAGGATCACGTCCCGCCCGCCCGCACGCACGGGAGCCGCGGCCAGTTGGTACCGGAGGGAGCCGGCCGCGTCCTCGCCGACGAAGCTGGGCAGCCGATCGAGGGCGATGGCGCGATACACCATGTCCGGCGTGCGTGTCGGCAACACGCCCGACGCGTAGAGGTCGCGCGTGCTCGTCGCGACGAGGTTCGGGCCGTCGAAGATGTTGACGTCCTGTCCGATGACCTGACCGATGCGGACGAGGATGTCATCGGTGAACCGGGCGATGATCTGCCCGTCGGGCGATTGAATCGGCACGGACTCCTCGATGACGCTTCTCGCCACCGCCGCCGCGCGCTGCGCGACGGCCTCGACGTCCGCCCGAAGCTGGTCGGCCAGGTATCCCTGGATCAGCACCGCGACCACCACCACCGGGGCGGTCGCCGCCCCCACGAACCAGATCTGCAGCTTGAGGGCGAACCGCGCCCTCACCTCGCGGTACGGCAGCCGCCGCCGGAGCCCCGGAAACACCAGCGCCGCGAAGACCGCCGCCCCCAGCGCAAAGCCGCAGGCGGCGATCACCAGAAGGGCGATTTCCGACAGGTGGAGCAAGTGATCGAACGCGGTGCGGGCGGGGTAGCCGATGGCGTAGATGCCGGCGCGGGTGTTCGCGATGAACACCTCGTAGCGGCGCGAGTCCTTGACGAGCCGGGTCCAGAACGGATCGCGGGACGCGTAGATCCGCTGGAACAGGGCATCGTCGATCGGCCACGCGCTCCCGTTCGAGAGGAACGCGGGCTGGCGGCCCCAGCCGTAGAGCACGAGCTCGACCTCGTGGCCCGGCGCCCCCGGGACCGGCGAGCCGCGGGCCGCCTCGGACGGCTCCACGTAGGGGCTGCGCGAAGCGATGAAGGGCAGCGACTCGTAGTCGACCTGCGTGACGTGGACGACGACGGCTCCCGCGGGAATCTGCGTCCCGCCGTCGGGCTCGCAGAACCCCCGTTCCGCGTGGAGCATCCTGCGCTCCTCGGCGCCGAACGGGGCCACCTCGCCGAAGACCTCCCATTCGCACCCGGGGTCGGTCCAGCGGGGAGCCGTGACCGAGTCGGGGATGTTCAGGGCGAACCGGCTCCGAAGCTCGCCGTCCGCGCCGAACAGCTCGACCGCCGAGGTCAGCCGCGATGCCGCGAGGGTGGTCCGGCTCCAGATGCGGAATGCCGCGTCGATGCCGGTGCGGTTGGGCGGCGAGGCGAGGGCCCGCAGGGGCGGGCGCGCGGCGAGCTCGGCATCGATCTCCTCGAGGGTGCGTTCGAGCTGGCGATGGAGGTCCTGCGGATGCTCGGCCGCCCGAACCGCGTAGCTGTTGGCGATGAGGTTCCGCCTCGCCTCGTCGGTCGAGGACACCAGCGAGAGATAGAGCGGCAGGGCCGGTGCCAGCAGCGCGCACAGGGTCGCCAGCAGCCGGGTCACGGGATCCGTGCGCCGGAACCAGTGCATCAGCCGCTGCCCGCGGAAGGCGAGGGCGCTTCCGAGCAGGCACACGAGCAGCGACGGCGCGAGGGGGGCCCACCCGGCGAGGGCGGCCAGGGCGCTGGGCGTCAGGATCGACAGCGCCAGGCGCCAGACACGTAACGATAGCGGCCGCGCCGGCCACCGGGCCAGGGCGATGCCCATCAGGATCGCAATGGCCCAGACCGTCCACCCGCTGGCCAGCACGAGGGCGAGCTGGAGGCTGGTCCGGGCCGAATCCAGCGGTTGCAGCGACGTGTGCAGCAGATCCATCGACGCGCCGGCCACCGTGTCCTGCAGCAGCCCGTGGTGGAGGCCGAGCAGCGCGGCCATGGCCAGGATCGTTCCCGGCACGGTCAGCCGGCGTCCGGCCCCGCCGGCCGATCGCCGGGCCGCCCGGAACCACTGCCGACGCTGGGCGGTCTCGCCGGCCAGCACCACCAGCACCGCGCCGACGGCGGTCGCGAGAAGAAGATCCGCGGCGGTGCGCAGGACTTGCGGCGCGAGGATCGAACGGTATGCGGCCGGTGACAGCGCGGACCACGCGAAGAGCCCCGGCGAGGCGGCCAGCCACACGCAGCCTCCGCCCGCCAGAGCCGCGGCGCACGCGATCGCGGAGGGCCTCAGGTGGGCGCGCCGGGTGCGCCTCGCCAGGACGCGGCCCCCGGCCGCGACGGCGATTCCCGCCAGCATCACGAGGAGGAGGGCGGCGACGCGTCGGCGCCAACGGTCGCGCACGCCGTCGATCTCGTCCAGACTGACGGAGACGCTCAGGCGGACCAATCCGTCCGTCCCCGCGATGTCGGCGCTGTGCACGCCGGGAGCATCGCCGGCGCCGCCCCCGGCGGGCCGGAGCACGGCGCGGCCGACCGATGTCCGGACCACGAATCCGGGATCGCGATTGCCGGTTGCCGTCGAGGAGATGACGCGCTCGACGACCACCGTGCCGAGCCGGCGCTCCCCCGCGGGGGATTCGCGGGTCCCCTCCACTATCGGCTCGACGTGGACGAGCCGGAGTCCCGCGGGACCGACGGCCGCGAAGCCGACGGGGGCGGACTGCAGCCGTTCAGGGCCCAGCTCGCCGGGGCGGCCGTGCCACGCGCGGGGCATCGAACGCGCGTCGTAGACGGTGATCGCCAGATCTGAGACGGCCCTGTCGCCGCGCGACGCCCGCAGGATGTCGAAGACTCTCCGGACCGCCGCGGGATCGCCGGTCAGGCCCCGCCTGACCTCGGCGCGATCGGCCAGCCCGCGGGCCACGCGCCTCAGCGCCGCATCGACCCCGGCGATCTGCGTCGTGATCTCGCGAACGGCGCGGGCGGTCGCGGTCTCGTCCGAACCGATCAGCACCCGGTCGAGGACGCCGCCCAACACCAGGACCGCGAGGACCGCGATGCCGCCTCCACCGATCAGGCGGGACCAGCCGGGAGCTGGGGGGCGCCGGGTGGTCTGCCGTCCTCGCGCCGATGCCACGGTCAGGCCAGCATACCCCAGCAGGTCCCCGCCGTACTACCGCGCCGGATCGTCGTTGGGGTCCGGGGCTTCCGGTGGCGCCGTCTCGGCCGCATCTTCCTCGTCTTCGTCGTCGCCGGAGACCTCGCCATCCTCATCGCCGGAGGCCGCGGCATCCTCGTCGCCGGAGGCCGCGGCGTCCTCGTCGCCGGAGGCGTCCGAGTCCTCCGCGGCGGGAAAGAGCTTGTCCCACGCGGTGGTGGCGGCCGGATCGAGGCGCTCGGGTCCGCTGCCGCGACCCACGGCCTGAAGCTCGCCGGCGGCGGTGACGAGGATCACGAGCAGTCCGTCGCCCAGGGGATCGGCAACCGCCAGCGGGGAGTAGGCCAGCTCCTCTGAGACCTGCAGCCGGTGATAGACCACGCCGTCCGCCGGGCCGCGGAGGTCGAGCTCCTCGCTCAGTCCCCCCTGCATGACGAGGTCTTCCGCAAGCCGGGGGCCGGCCGAGGGCCGGGCGGGAAGCAACTCGCGCCAGCGTTGCCCGCCATGCGAGCGGGCGAGGGCCCAGAGCGTGTTGTCCAGCGAGGAAAAGTACACGTGATCCTCGTCGACGGCGGGGAGGCCGACGACGTCGCCGCCCGCGCGCCATCGCCACCGGAGGGCGCCGTCGCGGCGGGACAGCCGGTAGAAGTGGTTGTCGCTGGCCCCGACGAAGAGGTCGCCGGCCACGAGAATCTCCTGGGGTGCGCCGCCAAGCTCCCGCTCCCAGATCGCGGTGCCGGTCAGCAACTCCAGGACCGTGACGCGGCCGCTGTCGAGGGGCACGTAGAGCCGGTCGCCGGCGATGGTGGGCCGGGCGCTGGCGCCGCCGCCGACGGTCTGGCGCCACACCGTGCCCCCGTTCCCGGCGTTCAACGCGAGCAGCTCTTGGCTCGCGAGGGCGGCGATCAGCCACCCCGCGTTCCACAGCAGCGGCGCGGCGACCGGCGCCTCGAGCCTCGACTCCCACCGAACCTCGCCCGTCTCCGCGTCCAGCGCCACCAGCCCCTCGGGCGTGGCCGCGTGGAACAGATCCGCCCCTGCCGCGGGCTCACCGACGACGGCCCGTTCGACCTGCCACAGCTCCGAGCCGTCGACGAGGCTGACGGCGGCGACCCGGCCGTCGAAGAGCGCCGCGAAGAGCCGATCGCCGGACGCCACCGGGGGCGCCGCGGCGGGCGCCGGCAGGGTGGCGGTCCAGCGGGTGGCGACGGGCAACCACGTCGAGGGCGGTCCGGGAGGGGAATCGGGCGTTCCCGTCCGGAACTGGCCGGCCGCGGCGCACGGCGGCATGGAGACGGCGAGAAGGACCGCCGAGACGCATCCGACGGAGAGCCTCATCATCGGTAGACTACAAGATATGGTGGTTTCGCGCGGGCGTATGCCATTATAATAGGCGTCCCGGTCGGGAGGGCACGTCGTTGCGGCTTCCCGGGCCGGGCGCCGGTCAGCCGGCGCATCCGCAACTCGTCCCGCGTCATCCGGTCGCCCGCGTGCCCCATCAGACCCTGCTCGTGCTCGACTTCGGATCGCAGTACACCCAGTTGATCGCCCGCCGACTGCGCGAGCTCAACCTCTATACCGAGATCCTCCCGTTTCACACGCCGGTCGGAGAGCTCGCCGCCCGCCGGCCCGCGGGGCTCATTCTCTCCGGAGGGCCGGCGAGCGTCCGCGAGCCCGAGGCGCCCCGGTGTCCCGAGGGAGTGATGGCCCTCGGGGTGCCGGTGCTCGGCATCTGCTACGGCATGCAGTTGATGGCGGACATCCTGGGGGGGGAGGTGGAGCCGGCGCCCGAGCGCGAGTTCGGACATGCCACGGTGCGATCCGAGCCGGGCAGCCGGCTCTTCGACGGGCTCCCGAACGAGATCGGCGTGTGGGCCAGCCACGGCGATCGCATCGGACGCATCCCGGACGGCTTCAGGGTCGCGGCGACGAGCGCGAACGCCCCCGTCGCGGCCATGGAGGACCCGGTCCGACGCTTCTACGCGTTGCTCTTTCACCCCGAGGTGGCCCACACGGAGCGTGGCGTCGACATCCTGCGAAACTTCGCCGCCACCGTGTGCGGCTGCCGCGGCGACTGGACCATGGCCTCGTTCCTCGAAGAGGCTACCGCCCGCATCCGCGAGCAGGTGGGGGGCGGGCGGGTGGTCTGCGGACTGAGCGGCGGCGTCGATTCCACGGTGGCCGCGCTTCTGCTTCACCGGGCGATCGGCGACCGCCTGACCTGCATCTTCGTCGACAACGGCCTGCTGCGCCTCAACGAGGCCGAGCAGGTGCGGAGCCGGTTCGAGGGCCAGCTCGGGTTCAACATCGTCTTCGAGGACGCAGGCCGACGGTTTCTCGCCGCTCTCGAGGGCGTCACCGATCCCGAGGAGAAGCGAAAGACCATCGGGGGGACGTTCATCGACGTCTTCGACGAGGTGGCCCGCCGCCTCGGGCGCTTCGATTTCCTCGCCCAGGGCACGCTCTATCCCGACGTCATCGAGAGCGTGTCGGTGGTCGGCCCCGCCGCCCCCATCAAGAGTCATCACAACGTCGGCGGCCTGCCCGAGCGGCTGCGCTTCGCCCTGGTGGAGCCGTTGCGGTCGCTGTTCAAGGACGAGGTCCGGCGGCTGGGCGAGACCATGGGCCTCGACGAGTCCTTCGTGTGGCGCCAGCCGTTCCCGGGCCCGGGCCTCGCGGTCAGGATTCTCGGTGAGGTGACCGCCTCCCGTCTCGCGATTCTCCGCGCCGCCGACGCCATCGTGGCCGAGGAGATCCGCCGCGCCGGTTGGTACCGCCGGCTGTGGCAGTCGTTCGGGGTGCTGCTGCCGGTCAGGAGCGTCGGGGTCATGGGCGACGAGCGCACCTACGAGCACGTCCTCGCGATCCGGGCCGTCGAGAGCCGCGACGGCATGACCGCGGACTGGGCCCGGCTGCCGCACGATCTGTTGGCCGCGATCTCCTCGCGCATCGTGAACGAGGTGCGGGGGGTCAACCGCGTCGTCTACGACGTCAGCAGCAAGCCGCCGTCTACGATCGAGTGGGAGTGACCGGCGGCCCGCCGCGAATCGGGTCCGTCAACGGCCGGTGGAGGAGCGCAACGCGGAATCGAGCGGCAGTCCCATGACCGAGTTCGTCCACTTGCACCTGCACACGGAGTACTCGCTGCTCGACGGCGCCTGCCGCATCGGCGAGCTGCTCGACCATGCCAAGAAGGCGGGCGCACCGGCCCTTGCCGTCACCGAGCACGGCAACATGTTCTCGAGCGTGGTGTTCCACGACGAGGCGCGGAAACGGGGGATCAAGCCGATCCTCGGCTGCGAGGTGTACGTCGCGCCCGGAAGCCGTCACGAGCGGAGCGGCACGCCCGGGGAGACCAACAACCACTTCGTGCTCCTGGCCGAGAACCTCACCGGCTACCACAACCTCATCAAGCTGGTCTCCGCCGGCTACACGGAGGGCTTCTACTACAAGCCGCGGATCGACAAGGAGCTGCTGGCCCGGCACGCGGAGGGGCTCGTCGGCCTGAGCAGTTGCCTCAAGGGAGAGGTGGCGACCGGGCTCCGCACCGAGCAGCCGAAGCGGGCCCTCGAGGCGGCCGCGACCTATCGGGACATCCTCGGTCCCGGCAACTTCTTCCTCGAGATGCAGTATCAGGGCATCGACGAGCAGCGGATCGTGAACACCGGACTCCTGCCGATGGCCCGCGACCTCGATCTGCCCCTCGTCTGCACCAACGACGTCCACTACCTGAGGCGGGAGGATCGCCGGCCCCACGACGTCCTGCTGTGCATCGGCACCGGCAAGAACGTCAGCGACGAGCAGCGCCTGCGCTATCACGGGGATCAGTTCTACCTGAAGACCGGCGACGAGATGCGGGCGGTGTTCGGCGATTATCCGGCCGCGCTCTCGAACACCGTGGCCATCGCCGAACGCTGCAACGTGCAGCTCGCGGACGACGAGAGCCACCTGCCGAACTTCGACGTGCCGGAGCCGTTCACGCTGGACGGCTACTTCGAGCACGTGACCCGCGAGGGGTTCCGGCGGCGTCTGGAGACGTTGCGGCGGCAGGAGGGCGCGAGGGCGCTGAGGCACACCATCGCCGACTACGAGGCGCGCCTCGCCTACGAGATCGACGTCATCGTCAGGATGCGCTATCCGGGCTACTTTCTCATCGTCTGGGACTTCATCCGCTACGCCCGCGAGCAGGGCATCCCGGTGGGTCCGGGGCGGGGGTCGGCGGCGGGCAGCCTGGTCGCCTGGTGCCTGCAGATCACCGACGTCGACCCGATGCAATTCGACCTGATCTTCGAGCGCTTCCTCAACCCGGAACGCATCTCGCTGCCGGACATCGACATCGACTTCTGCGAGCGTCGCCGCGGCGAGGTCATCGACTACGTCACCCGCAAGTACGGGCGGGACAACGTGGCCCAGATCATCACCTTCGGGACGATGAAGGCCCGCGCCGTCGTGCGCGACGTCGGGCGGACCATGGGCATGTCGTACGCCGACGTCGACCGGGTCGCCAAGCAGATACCGCCCACCCTCAACATGACGCTCGAGAAGGCGCTGGAGGAAAGCCCGGATCTCAAGAACCTCGAGCAGCGGGACCCGCAGGTGAAGGAGCTGATGTCGGTGGCGCAACGCCTCGAGGGCATTACCCGCCACGCCTCGGTCCACGCCGCCGGAGTGGTCATCACCCCCCGGCCGGTCACCGAGTTCGCGCCCGTCTACAAGAGCCAGAAGGACGAAATCACCACCCAGTGGGCCATGAAGCAGGTCGAGCGGATGGGCCTGCTCAAGATGGACTTCCTCGGGCTGAGCACGCTGACCCTGCTCCACGACGCGGTCGAACACATCCGCGAGACGACCGGCGAGTCCATCACGCTGGAGCGCCTGCCGATGGACGACGAGGAGACCTATCAGCTCTTCTGCGACGGTCAGACGCTCGGCATCTTCCAGTTCGAGAGCTCGGGCATGCGCGACACGCTGCGGAAGGCCAAGCCGCAGCGGTTCGAGGACCTGATCGCCCTCAACGCCCTCTACCGTCCCGGCCCTCTCCAGGGCGGCGTCGTGGACCGCTTCATCAAGCGCCGGCACGGCCGCGAGGCCATCGAGTACGACGCGCCCGCCCTCGAGCCCATCCTGCGGGACACCTACGGGGTCATCGCGTATCAGGAGCAGGTGATGCGCATCGCGAGCGACCTCGCCGGATTCACGATGGGCGATGCCGATCTCCTGCGCAAGGCGATGGGCAAGAAGGACGCCTCGGTCATGGAGGCGCAGCGCGAGAAGTTCGTCGAGGGCGCGGTGGCGCGGCAGGTGCCGCGGGAGCAGGCGGTCACCATCTTCAACTTCATCGAGTTCTTCGCGGGGTACGGCTTCAACAAGTCCCACTCGACCACCTACGCGCTGCTCGCCTATCAGACCGCCTACCTGAAGGCCAACTATCCGCGGCACTTCATGGCCGCGCTGATGACCATCGAGGCCCAGAACACCGACAAGCTCGCGATGTACCTGGGGGAGTGTCGCGACATGGGCATCCCGGTGCTCGGCCCCGACCTGAACGCGAGCGCTTTGAGCTTTCGGGTCGATCCCGAGGGCGTCCGCTTCGGCCTCACCGCCGTCAAGAACGTCGGCGGGAACGCCATCGCCGCCATCATCGCCTGTCGCGAGCGTCACGGCCGCATAGAGTCGCTCTTCCGGCTGTGCGAGGACGTGGATCTGCGCCTGGTCAACAAGCGGGTCTTCGAGAGCCTCATCAAGGCGGGAGCGTTCGACTCCGTTCTCGCATCTGGGGAACGCCGCGCCCCCGACGGCCGGGCGCAGCTCCTCGCGGTCCTCGACCGCGCGTTCGACCACGGCAACCGCGTGCAGCGTGACCGGGAACGCGGTCAGGCGCAACTGTTCGATGCGATGGACGCCGGGGGAGACCCCGCCGGCGACGCCCGGCTGCCCGACGTCGCGCCCTGGACCCCCTCGGAGCAGCTCGCCTTCGAGAAGGAATCGCTGGGGTTGTACCTCAGCGGCCACCCCATCGACGGCTATCGCGACCAGCTCGAGGCGGCCGGCGCCCGCACCGTGGACGCGCCGCCGGCAAAGGACTCGACGGTGTTCATGGGGGGCATCGTCAGCGGCTACCGCCCCCGGAAGACCCGGCAGGGGGCGCCGATGGCCGTCTTCATGCTCGAGGATCGGACCGGCAGCGTGGAGGTGGTGGTCTTTCCGAAGACCTGGGAGCGTTGCGGGAACGTGCTGGACGCGGATCGGCTCGTGGTGGTGTCCGGCCGCCTCGAGCAGGACGAGGAGGTTCCGCGGGTGGTGGCCGAGGACGTGCGGCCCATCGAGAGCCTGAGCGGCGTAGTGGGTCGCACCCTGTCGATACGCCTCTCCACGAGCCGGCACGGTCGCGAGACGCTGCAGGCGCTGGCCGACCTCTTCGACATGCACCGCGGCCCGAGCTGGATCCGCCTTCATCTCGAGCTGCCCGAGCACTGCCCGCCGTTGCGGGTCCAGGCGCGGCTGACGGACACCCGCGTCCGCCCATCCGAGCAGCTCGCCCGGGCCGCCGAGGAGATCTGCGGCGCCGGATCGGTCTCGTGGACCTGAGACCGCCGGCATGAACGGGCCCACGACAGCGCCGCCCCGGTTGGTGTGGGACCACTCCGACGTCGACGAACGACGGGCGGAGGCGCTGGCCGGGGCGCTGGATCTCGACCCCGTCATCGCGCGGCTCTTGGTGCTGCGCGGGTTGAGCACGGTCGACGAGGCGGAACGCTTCCTCCACCCCCGGCTCGATCATCTCCACGATCCGTTCCGGCTTGCCGATCTCCCGCTCGCCGTCGACCGGCTGGAGCGCGCCATGGCGCAGGGGGAACGGATAGCGATTCACGGCGACTACGACGTCGACGGGGTGACGTCGACGGTCATCCTGCGCCGGGTCCTCGAGTTGCTCGGCGCCGACGTGATCCACTTCATACCGGAGCGCCTGCGGGACGGTTACGGGCTCGAGCCGGCGGCGGTGGAGCGCCTCGCCGCGGAAGGCGTCGCGGTGGTGGTTTCGGTCGACTGCGGCATCCGCAGCCGGGCCGCGGCGGTACGGGCGCGGGAGCTCGGCGTCGACCTGATCGTCACCGACCACCACGAGCCCGAGGCGGTGCTGCCCCCGGCCCTGGCGGTCATCAACCCCAAGCGACGGGACTGCGACTACCCCGACAAGAACCTCGCAGGGGTAGGCGTCGCCCTCAAGCTCGTGCAGGCGCTATGCCTGCGCAGGGACCGTTCGGGGTGGCTGCCGGCCTTCGTCAAGCTGGCCGCGGTGGGCACCGTCGCCGACGTCGTTCCCCTCCGGGGGGAGAACCGCGTCATCGCCAAGCTGGGCCTGGAACGGCTGTCCCGGAAGCGCCACGCGACCGGGCTGCAGGCCCTCCTGGATTCCGCCGGACTGCTTGGAGAGTCCCTGACCGGCTTTCACGTCGCGTTCCGGCTCGCCCCTCGCATCAACGCGGCGGGGCGGATGAGCACGCCCGACCTGGCGACCCGCCTGCTGCTGCTGACCGACGAGAACCGGGCCGACGAGGCGAGGAGCCTGGCCGGGCAGCTCGAAGAGGTGAACGCCCGCCGGCGGGAGGAGGAGGCGGAGATCCTGGCCGCGGCCCGGCGCAAGGTGGACTCCGATCCGGATGTCGGGGCCCATGCGATCCTCGTCGTGTGGGGCGCGGGATGGCACCGCGGGGTCATCGGCATCGTCGCCTCCAAGCTCGTCGATCTCTTTCATCGTCCGGCCGTCGTTCTCGCGGTGGATGGAGACCTGGCCTACGGCTCCGGCCGCAGCATCCCCGGATTCGATCTCCTCGCGGCCCTGGAGCACTGCGGCGAGCTGTTCACCAAGTACGGCGGACACCGGCACGCGGCCGGCGTCACCATCGAGTCCGGCCGCCTCGCGGAGCTGCGGCGGCGGCTCACCGCGTTTGCCGACGACCGGCTCGGCCCCGAGCAGCTCATGCCGCGGCTCCGCATCGACGGTCGCCTGCCGCTGGCCGCGATCACTCCCCGCATGATGGCGGGGCTGCGGGCGATGGAGCCCTTCGGCGCGGGCAATCCCCGGCCTGTGTTCCACTCCGGGGCACTGGCGCTCGTGGACGGCCCCCGCGTGCTGAAGTCGCGGCACCTCGCGATGCGGGTGCGGCAGCAGGGGCGGGTGTTCCGCGCGGTCGCCTGGCGGATGGCCGACCGGGCGGACTTCGTCAAGCGCCACGGAGACGCTCTCGACCTGGCGTTCCACGTGACCGAGAACGCCTGGCGGGGCGAGCGCACGGTCGAGCTGTCGGTGGCGGACATCCGGCCGGCGGCGCCTCGAGTCGGGCCACAAGCGCCTTCCGTTTGAGGGCGGTTCGGTGGCCGGGTGCAGCGTGCGCCGCCGCCGCGGCTACGGGCCCGGTGGCGGGTGCAGGCCCAGGCTGGTCTGACTGGCGGTCTCGCCGTTGATGGCATTCTCCGGCCGGAGCCGCCGGAGCCCGATGAGGCCGCCGGCCAACAGGACCGCAAGGGCCACCGCAACCAGTAGCAGGGCGCCGGTGAAGCTGAACGCGCCGATCAGGATATCGGCGACGGTGATCTCCTCCGTCGCGGGCTCGGCCAGCTCGATGATGACCGGCGTGAGTGGCTCCTGCACGGGGCCATCGTACTACACGGGGCGCCGGTCCCGACGCGGGGTGTCTCGAGGCGGCCGCGCGCCGGGGCCCGCGCCCGCACCCACGGATTGCCGATACCGCGCAAGCTCGATACAGTGATGATCGTGGACCAAGGACCCGCCCCGCCCGCCGTGCCCGGACCCGACGCGCCCGCGGCCCCGGGCTCCACCGGCACCGCATCGCGCGGCCCCGCGACGCCCCCCGTGGGAGCCTCCGGTGCGCGCCGCCGCCGGCCCATTCGGTGGCAGCGGGCGGCACGGCTCGGCATCGCCGCCGGGCTGGCCCTCTTCGCGGCCTTCCTCGTCACCGGCATGCGGGAGCGACGGGACTCCACGGAGGCCCGCGCCGTCGACCGGGCTGACCCCGAGGCCGTGTTCGAGAGCGCGGGGATCGAGTTCGTCCGGAGCGACGGCGGGGTGGAGAGCTTCCGGCTCGTCGCGGAGCGCCAGTTGACGTACTCGGACGGGTCGATGCGATTCTCCGGAGGCGTCGGGGTGACGGTGCCCCCGCGCGGAGGACGGGACGGCTTCACCATGACCGCTTCGGAGGTGTTCGTCGAGGACGGCCAGGGTGACTTCACGGTGAGCGGCGACGTGCGCATGGCCGACACCGAAGGCCTGGCCGCCCGGACCGGCGGCGCCAGCTACAGCGAAGCCCGGAACGTCGTCACCATGAGCGATCCGTCGGGTCCCACGAGGCTCGTCCGCGCCGGCCTGGAGGCGTTCGGGAACGACGTCGTTCAGGATCGCGGGCAGGGCATCATCACCCTCGCCGGCGCCGCCGGCGTTCGGTTGACCGGCGATGCGGCCCGAGCGGCGGTCGACATCGATGCCCCTCACGTCACCCTCGCCGACGCCGACCGCTACATGCGCTTCGAGGGGGGGACGAGCATCCGGACCGGCGAGCAGACCATCGTCGCCGAGGCGGCGACCGCGTACTTCGGCGAAGGCGAGAACGCGCTCGAATCGATGGAGCTGCTCGGAGGCGTCCGGATTCGTTCCGGGGCCGCGACCGAAGGGGGGCTGCGTGAGTCGCGCGCCGAGGAGAGCACCCTGCGCTTCGAGCCGGAGAGCCGTCGGCTGGGAGAGGTCGCCCTGAACGGACAGTCGGCCATCGAACTCGTGGGGGCGGACGGCGGCGACGGCTCGCGGATCGAGAGCGAGACGCTTGACGTGACGATGGCGCCGGACCGGGCCGAGGTCATCGGACTCGACGCCGGCGGGAACGTGTATCTGCGGCTGCCCGCGACGCCGGGAGAACCCCGCCAGGAGATTCGGTCTCGCGCGCTGACCGCCACCGGGACGCCCGAGACCGGACTGACCGCCATCAGCCTGGACGGCGAGGTCACCTATCGCGAGCAGCACGAGGCGTCGGCGGATGGGGCGCCGATCACTCGCACCATCCGCGCCGACCGTCTCGAGGCTGGCGTGGACCGGGGGCTGATGGGCCTGCTCGACGTGCGGTTCGACGGCGGGGTCCGGTTCGAGGACGAGAGCCGCCGGGCCGAGGCGGCGGCCGCGTCGTACGACCTGCTGGGCGGGACGATCACTCTCGCCGCCGACGGTGACGGGGTTGCCCCGGCGACGCTCGTCGACGGCAACCGCACCACCGAGGCGGGCGGGGAGCTCGAGGTCGCCCTCGACGGATCGCGGGTGTCGGGGTCGGGGGGCGTCCAGACCGTTCTCGCTCCGCCGGACGGCCCGGGCGGGCCCGACGAGGACGTGGTGCCCGCCCTCTTGGAGAGGACTCAGCGAATCAACATCATGGCCGACACCCTGGACTACGGCGACGCTCGCGTGGTCACCTATGCCGGACAGGCGCGGATGTGGCAGGGCAGCACGAGCTTCGAGGGTGACACGGTCGCCGTCGACCACGCCACGGGGGGGCTGTCCGTCACGGGGGCGGCGCGAACCACCATTCAACTCGTCCGCATCGACGAGGAGACGGGCGATGCCGTGGTCTCGCGGACCGACGCCGGCGCCGAGAGCTTCGTCTACGACGACGAGGCGCGGCACGCCGTCTACGAGGGGGGGACGGTTCTCCGCTCCGACCACGGCGACCTGGCGGCGGACAGCACCGAGGTCTTCCTGCAGGCCGACGGCCGGACCCTGGAACGGATGGTCGCTGCCGGCACGGTGCAACTACGACTGGAAGACCGATGGGCGACGGGAGAGACTCTCGTGTACCATGAGGCCGAGGGACGCTACGAGATGGAAGGAGCGCCGGTGGAGATCGTCGAGGAAACCGAGCCCGACGACGATTCGGCCGAGGCTGGACCGGCTGAGCCCGTCGAGCCCGCGGAGCCGGTGTGCCGCAGCACCAGGGGGCTCGCGTTGACGTTCTATCGCGGGTCCGACGTCGTGGCGGTCGACGGGCGCGAGCGATCGAGGACCGAGACCGCCAGCGGCCCCTGCCAGCCCCCGCAGTTCTGATCCGGCGACCGTCCGCCCGGCGGCCGCCATCCACGGACGCACCGCTGCACCCCGCCTCGCATGGCTACACTGCGTACGGAGAACCTGACGAAGTCCTACGGGGGGCGCACCGTCGTCCGGAACGTCAGCCTGACGGTGACGTCCGGCGAGGTGGTGGGGCTGCTGGGCCCCAATGGCGCCGGCAAGACCACCACGTTCTACATGGTGGTGGGCCTCACCGCGCCGGATCGGGGCCGGGTCGTCCTGAACGACGAGGACGTCACCCACGACCCGATGTACCAGCGGGCGCGGAAGGGCATCGGGTACCTGCCGCAGGAACCGTCGATCTTCCGGGGACTGACCGTCGAGCAGAACATCCTGGCGATTCTGGAAACGGTGGGGATGCCCCGGCGGGCCCGGTACGCGCGCATGCGCGAGCTGTTGAACGAGCTCGATCTGAAGCCGCTGGCCAAGTCTCCGGCCCACACCCTGTCCGGCGGCGAGCGGCGGCGGGCCGAGATCACCCGCGCCCTCGTCATCTCGCCTTCGTTCATCCTGCTCGACGAGCCGTTCGCGGGCATCGACCCGATCGCGGTCACCGACATTCAGGAGATCATCTTCCACCTGAAGGCGCGCGGCATCGGCGTGCTCATCACCGACCACAACGTCCGGGAGACGCTGCGCATCACCGACCGCGCCTACATCATCCACGACGGCGCCGTGTTCCGCGGCGGGACCCCGACCGAGCTCGCCGACGACGACGACGTCAAGCGAATCTACCTCGGCGCCGACTTCCGGCTGGATTGAGCCGGAACGCCGGTCGGTTTCCGGCCTGTTGCGAACTGCGGCGGGGGAGCACTAGAATCGAGACAGGGGCGGCGTTGCGTGCCGCGGCGCGGCCCACCGGCGTGGCGGAAGTCGCCGACGCCGGACTCCTGCGGCTCAGACCTGGCTTCTCGATGCGCCGCGTTCCCGCGGATCGAGAACACCGGCCCCATGGCACTGCAGCAACGACTCCAGACCCGCCTCTCGCAGAAGCTCGTCCTGACCCCATCGCTGCAGCAGGCCATCAAGCTGTTGCCGATGTCGACCCTGGAGCTCGTGGACCTGCTGACGCAGGAGGTGGTCGAGAACCCGATGCTGGAGGAGGTGACGGCCGAGGACCTGGAGCCGCCGGACACGGTGAACGCGGCGGAGGCGGTCAAGCCGGACGCGGCGGCCGACAAGGACCAGCAGGAGTCGTGGGACGACTCCGACTACGAGTACTTCTTCGGCGACTACCTGGACGACGGCTACCGCCCGCATACGCCGCGTGAGGTCCGCGAGCTTCCCCCGATAGAGAACACCCTCTCGACCCCGGGCGCGCTTGCCGATCACCTGATGTGGCAGCTTTCTCTCCAGCCCGGAGACGACGATCCGCTCCTGCGGGACATCGGCCCGGCGATCATCGGCAATCTCGACGACGACGGCTATCTCGTGGCATCGGTCGAGGAGATCGCGGCGATGGGCGACTGGGACACGGGAGACGTCGAGCGTGTCCTCCGGTTGGTCCAGGGATTCGATCCGGTCGGGGTCGCGGCCCGGGGGCTTCGGGAGTGCCTGATGCTGCAGATTGCGCATCTCGGCCTCGACGGCACCGCGACCGAGATGATCGTCCGCGACCATCTGAAGCTGCTTCAGAGTCAGCAGGGCCAGGAGATCGCCCGGCGCCTCGGACTCACGCTCGACGAGCTGAAGCACCACGTCGGCGTCATCAGGCAGCTCGATCCGAAACCGGGCAGCCGCTACAACCGCACCGCTTCCCAACACGTCATCCCCGACGTCTACGTCGTGAAGGTCGAAGACCGGTATGTCGCCATGCTGAACGACGACGGCATGCCGCAGCTCCGGATCAGCCCCGTCTACCGGCGGCTGCTCGACAAGAACAACGACAACCGCGAGACCCGCGCCTACGTGAAGGAGAAGTTCCGATCCGCGTTGTGGCTCATCAAGTCGGTCGATCAGCGTCAGAAGACGATCCACAAGGTGGCCACCAGCATCATCTCGTTCCAGCGGGAGTTCCTCGATCGCGGGATCGAGTTCCTTCGACCCCTCGTGCTGCGGAACGTCGCCGACGACATCGGCATGCACGAGTCCACCGTCAGCCGGGTCGTCAACAACAAGTACATGCACACGCCGCAAGGGGTGCTCGAGATGAAGTACTTCTTCCACAGCGGCATCAGCAGCGCCTACGGCGAGAGCGTGTCTTCGGTCGCCATCAAGCAACGCATTCGCAAGATCATCGAAGAGGAGGATTCCCGGAAGCCCTTGAGCGACTCGCGCATCGTTCGCCTTCTTCAGGACGACGGCCTGATCCTGGCCCGGCGGACGATTGCCAAGTACCGTGAGGAAATGAAGATTCCCACCTCGAGCCAACGCCGGGTCTTGTTCTGACCCACGCCCCGCCGCCGTCCGGACGCCGACCGGAGCCGGAGTACCGGATCGTCTCGGGCGGCAGGGGATCGTTGCCGGAATCGACCGCTTACAGACCTACAGGACACTGACGCAAATGCAATACACGTTGACGGCCCGGAACGTCCCGGTGAACGACGAGCTGCGCGACCTCATCGACAAGCGGCTGCTGCCTCTCGAGCGCGTGCTCGGCGACGCCTTCGTCTCCGCCGAGGTGGTGTTGTCGTCGGCCCGCCACCTGTGCGTGTCAGAGCTGATCGTCCATGCGCGGGGCGATCACCGGCTGCACGGCGTTGCGGAAGCAACGAACTGGCCGGCGGCGGTCGGCACCGCCGTGGACAAGGTCAATCACCAGGCCCACACCCTGAAGGGCAAGTGGCAGGACCGCCGGCGTCACGCCGCACCCGTGTCCGAGTCCGCCGACCACGATGCGAAGATGGACGACACGACGAGCATCGGTTGACAGCTCGTGGTGAACATCGCCGCGGGAACGCGGCGGGGACTTCGCCACGGGCTGTCGAGCCGGAGTGGACGGGCCGCGCGCCGGCGGGAATGCGGGGGGACCGCCGTCGTCCGGCCGATGGATGCGCCGGCGCGGCGGGGGAGCGGTATGGCCGGCACTCATCGCGGGGCGGCGGGAGGAGGAGGCCCGGCGGGCACCGGCCCGGTGACCCGTTTCGTCGTGGTCACCGGTCTGTCGGGAGCCGGGAAGTCCGCGGCGATCCGGGCCCTGGAGGATCTCGGCTACCTGTGCGTCGACAACCTGCCGACGGTCTTGATCCCGACGCTGGCCGACCTCGATCCCGGGGAGGGCGCGCGCCGCGACGCCATCGCCGTCGTCGTGGACGCCCGGGATCGGTCGTTTCCCGATCGCTTCGCCGGCGTCTTCACGGCGCTTCGCGCGCGAAGCCGCCTGCAGACCTGGCTCATCTTTCTCGAGGCTTCCGACGCCGCCCTGCTGAGGCGTTTCAGCGAGACCCGCCGGCCGCACCCGCTGGCGCCCGCGGGGTCGGTGATCGAGGGCATCCTGACCGAGCGGGCGCGGCTCCGCGAGATCAGGGAGATGTCGGACCTCGTGCTCGACACCTCGGATCTCACGGTGCACGAGCTGCGCCGGGCCTTCGGCGAGCTTGCGGAGGGCGGCGACGGCCGGGCCCGGTTGACGGCGACGCTGCTGAGCTTCGGCTACAAGCACGGGGTGCCTCCGGAATCGGATCTGCTCTTCGATGTCCGTTTTCTGCCGAATCCGTACTTCGTTCCCGGCCTGAAGGGGCTGAGCGGCCTGGACCCGCGGGTTCGCGACTACGTGTGCGCGGCCGAGACGGTCGGACCGTTCCTGGACAAGACCGCCGATCTGCTCGAGTTCCTGATTCCCAGGTACATCCACGAGGGCAAGAGCTACCTGACCATCGGGGTCGGGTGCACCGGCGGACGCCACCGTTCCGTCGTGATCGTCGAGCAGATCGAGGCGAGGCTGTCGACGGTCGACGGGGTTCGATGGCGCGTACGTCACCGCGACGTGGGGGCGGTACGCGGCGAGCACGGGGAGGGCGTCGGATGAGAGTGGACAAGCCGTGGGGCTACGAGCTGCACTGGGCGAAGACCGAACGCTACGTCGGGAAGATCATCCACGTCGATGCCGGACATGCCCTCAGCCTGCAGTATCACAGGGTGAAGGACGAGACAATCCTGGTCTGGAGCGGACGCATCCGGTTCGAGACGGGGCAGGGCGACACCCGCGTGACCCGCGAGATGGGGCCGGGAGAGAGCGTTCACATCGCGCCGGGAACCGTGCACCGCATGACGGCCCTCGAGCCCACCGACATCTTCGAGGTGTCGACGCCCGAGCTCGACGACGTCGTCCGACTCGAAGATCGGTACGGGCGCGGCGTGGAGCCTGCCGCAGGAAGCTCGGACCACGAACGCCCTCAACCCGGCTGATCGCCGGGAAGGACGATGCGTTCGAGCGCGGCCAGCCGTTGCTCGACCGTGCCGAGGGTGATTTCGACGGCCCGGAGGCGGTCGTCGAGGCGTCGAATGTCGGTGCGGATGTCGGCGATGCTCGCATCCAAACGGTCCAGCTCGTTCCGGATGCCGGCATTCTGCGCGACGAGGATACCGCCGAGCACGAGGACGACGCCGATGATCCACTTCGCGTCAGTGCTTGGCATTGGTGTCCCGCATTACGGGTCAGCCTTCTTGAAGGAGGCAGCGGCGACAGGCCTCTTGTTGGTGCGGCCCGAGCGGCTGGCGGTCAGCCCGAGCGGCCATCGGCAGGATCCGGCGCGCACCGCCGGGCGAGGTCAGAACGGGATGTCGTCCTCGTTCAAATCGGCAGGGCCGGACTCGCCACCGCCGGTGGGCATGTCCCGGCGCCCGCCGCCACCGTAGTCGCCGCCGCCTGCCGTCATGTCCCGCCCGCCGCCGCCCTCGCCGCCACCGCGGCTACCGAGGAGCGTGATGCGGTCGGCCACAACCTCCGTCGTATAGCGCTTGTTTCCGTCCCGGTCGTTCCATTCCCGGGTCTGCAGCCGGCCTTCGACGCAGATCTGCTTGCCTTTGTTCAGATACGGCTGCAGCGACTCCGCCTGCCGGCCCCAGACCACTATCCGGTGCCATTCCGTTCGTTCCTGGCGCTGACCCGACGACTTGTCCGTCCACGTGTCCGTGGTGGCCAGCGAGAAGTTGCTGACAGTCTGGCCGGACGGTGTGCTGCGTTGCTCGGCATCGCGGCCGAGGTTGCCGACGAGAAATACCTTGTTGACGCTTCCCATGTCCTTCAGTCCAGGCGGTCGAGCGCCTGCTGCGCCAGATTCGCCATGTTGTCGTCGGGATGCTCCCGCACCACGGTCTGGAAGGTCTCGCGCGCCAGATCGATCTGGTCGAGGCGCTCCAGGGCGAGGCCGCGCTTGTAGAGCGCCTCGGCCACGACGTTGCCGGCGGGGTAGCGCACGGAAACCTGCTCGTACGCGTCGGCCGCCTCCCGGAACCGCCCGTCCGCGTAGTAGTTCTGCCCGATGAAGAACAGGGCGTCGTCGGCTATCTCGGACTGCGGGAACGTGCTGATGAACTGCTCGAACCCCTGGATCGAGAGCGCCCACTGGCCGGTCGTGTAGTCGGTGTACGCGGTATCGTAGAGCCGCTTCGGCGAGATTCCCGCGTTGGCGGGCAGCGGTTGCGCGAGCGCCGGATTCACCGGCAGGCCCGTCTCCGGATCGACCTCGAGGTCGGTCAGGGGCGCTCCCAGCATCGGCATGGCGATGCGCAGCGCCTCGACCTCCTGGGCGAGGGAGGAAACCCGCACGTTGTTCTCGTCGATCTTCTCCCGCACCACCCGCACCCCGGTTGCCACGCTGTCGACCTGGAGTTGCTGGTTCGCGAAGCCGCGGCGGACCTCGTCGCCCTGCTCGTCGAGTCGCGTCAAGATGACCTGCAAAGTCTGCTCCAGCGCCGTGAACATCAACTGCAGCCGCGCGTTCTGCTCCTGCAACATGCGGATGTCGGCCGCAATCTGCTGGTGCTCGCGGTTCTGGCCCCAGGCGGGAGCGACGGCCAGGACGACGCCGAGGAGTCCGATCGCGAACCTGAAGGGAAGCCGTCTCATGGCAGTACCTCTGCGCCGAAAACGGGATGGAAACGGGGGGCGCCCGCGGCCGGGCGCCGGCACGAGCGGCCGGCCCTATGTTAGCCCGGCCGCGACGAATCCGCCAGCCTGGAAAGCGCCGCCCGCGGCCTCGCTTGCCGCCCGACCGAGCCTCCGGGTCCGCGCCGCCCACGACGCCGGCTCCTGCCCCGGAGACCCTCGCCACGGGCGTTGCCGCGGGCGGAGACTCTCGACGCGACATCGAGGCCGCCGCCTGTGTTCCTACTTCTCCGTGATCACGAAATGCGCCCGCCGGTTGGCGGCCCACGCGGTCTCGTCGTGCCCGGGATTGAACGGAAACTCCTTGCCGTAGCTGACCGTCCGGACGCGCCGGGCGTCCAGTCCGAGCTCCAGCAGGTAGCGCCGGGCGGCCACGGCCCGCCGCTCGCCGAGCGCGAGGTTGTACTCGGGCGTGCCCCGTTCGTCGCAGTGCCCTTCGATGGTCACGGCCCAGGTCGGGAAGCGCGAGAGCATGTCCGCGTTGGCCTCCACGGCCTGCCGGCCCCGCTCGTCGAGCTCGTCGCTGTCGAGCACGAAGAAGACCGGCTCGAGAACGAGGGAACGATTGAGCTCCTCGAGGGACCGGGAGGCGAGCTCCTCATCCGGCGTCAGGGCCGGGGTCACCGCCGGCGGCCGGGAGGCGACGGTCTCCGGCGCCGGGTTGGAGGCGACGATCTCGGGAGGATCCTCGAACTCCATCCGTTCCATCGCCGGCTCGGGCAACACCGGCGGCGGGTTGTCGGAGCATGCGGCCTGAAAGCCGACCACCGCTGCCAGCGCCGCGACTCCGACGAGCCGTGAAACGTGTCCTCGATCGTGCATCTTCGCCAGCTCCTCCTGTGTCTTCCGGACCACTTGCACGCGGCAACCCGGGTTGCCCGCCGGTCCCGCGGGTTACCGCGACCAGCTCGGCATCTCGTTGTTGCCGGCCGACGTCACCCGGCGCAGCCCCCGGCCGTCCCGACCTATCGTGTAGATCTGCTTCGACCCGCTGCGGGTCGACGTGAACGCGATGTGGCGGCCGTTGGGGGCGTAGCTCGGACTCTCGTTCGAGCCGAGCCCGAACGTGAGCTGACGGACCTCGTTGGTGGCCAGATCCAGCACCTTGATGTCGTGGCTGCCGGGACTGGTCTGCGACGAGTAGGCGATCTCGTTGAACGGCGGCGGCGACCACGTCGGCCGGTCGCAGTAGCTCTCGTAGGTCAGCCGCCGCAGGCCGGTGCCGTCGGCGCCGATCACGTAGATCTGCGGCGCGCCGGTGCGATCGGACGTGAACGCGATCTGCTGGCTGTTGGGCGACCACGTGGGGCTCGTGTCGATGGCGGGGTGGTTCGTCAGGCGCTGGAGGCCGGTGCCGTCGACGTTGGCGACGTAGATGTCGCTGTTGTTCTCGCGGTTCGAGTTGAAGGCGACGCGCCGGCCGTCGGGCGAGAACGCGGGCAGGAAGTTCTGGAGGCGGTCGTCGCCTTCGACCGGCTTCGCCATCCGGCCCTCGAACAGGTACGAGACCACGACGTCGGGGAACCCGGTGAGCCACGACGTGTACCCGATGGACCGGCCGTCGGGCGACCACGCGGGGTTCGTGTTGAGGGTGCGGGACACCGTGACGCGCCGCGGGTTCGCGCCGTCGTAGTCGGCGATGTAGATTTCCTTCACCGGCCGGTTCTCGACCAGGCCGAACACCGATTCGCTGTCCCGGTCGGACACGAACGCGAGCCGCGTGCGGGCCACGCCCTCGAGGCCGCGCTGGTGCCGGTGGAGCTCGTCCGCGAGCTGGTGCGCGTAGAGACGGACGTTGCGGGTGGAGCCCGTGTAGATGACGCCGAACGCCGACCCGCCATTGCGGACCGAGAACAGCCGGGCCGCTATCTCGAGCTGCCGGTCGCCGCGGGCCTCAACGGTGCAGCTCACCACGCCGTCGGCGCCGATCTCCCGCCATCGGCCGAAGGGGAGATCGTCCAGGGACCTCGCCGCCGGGATCGTGCGGTAGACGTCGCGGGGAATCAGCCTGAACTCGCGCTCGAAGTCCAGGTCGTCCCAAAGCACCTGGGCGATGGTGCGGCTCGCCTCCTGCGTCGTTCCGTCGGGTGTCAGCGGCAGGCAGTCGGGCACCGCGATGCTCGGCTGGGACCCGATGCTGTCCCCGATGGTCACCCGGACCTCGTCCTGCTGCATCGGCCTCCCGCCCGCGCCGATGGGCGCCGGCAGCAGGGGGGCGGCCAGCGTGAACAGGGCGGAGCGGCGGGAAATACGAGCCATCAGTGAATGCTCCTCAGCGCCGGTAGTGAAAATCCAGATGAACGGTCAGGTTGTCGGCGGGGAACGCCGGCGGCAGGTACGGCAACTGTCTCGTCAGCAGCACGGCGCGCTCGGCGCTGGTATCGAGGGCGAAGTGACCACTGCTGGCCTCCCGCTCCACGTCGCTGATGAGGCCGTCGCGCTGAATCGTGAACTTGATGGTCACCACGCCGGTCACGGGTTGACGGCGGTTCCAGTTGTTGCGGATCCGCTCCGTCATGACGGCGATGTACTCCGGACAGCAGAAGTTAAGGAGCTCGAGCTCTCCGCCGTCGCCGAGGCCGCCGGCGGAGAGTCCCACGCCGCCCCCCTCGGCGCCGGTGTCCGCGAGGGCGCTGCCCTCCCGTAGCGCGGGCCCCCGGGTGGGCGTCCGGCCCCGGGACTCTTCCGGCGCCGCCTCCGGCGGCACGTCCTCCTCGACCCGGCGATCGGCCTCCTCGTCGGGCAGGATCACCTCCGGCGGGGCGGGGGTGGGGGGCTGAATCCACTGGGGGCGGTTCGCTTCCTCGAGAGGCAGCACCTCCTGCACGGGGCGCGCGGCGAGCGCCGCCTGCCCCCCGGTGCTGGGTCCGGCCGGTCCCCCGAGGCTGATGTTCATGACGTCGGCCGACATGTCGGTCTCGAGGTCGGCGACGAAGGCCGACGGGAACACGACGAGCACGGCCATGAGCGCGGTGTGCCCGGCCAGCGAGATCGCGCAAGTACGGCCGAGGCCGTCCCCGCCGGCCCTCCGCTGGCGAACCACGTCGGTGATGGATTGCATGCTGTGCCTGTTCGCCTCACGCCTCCGTCACGGCTCGGTCGGCAACGCGGTCACGAGCCCGACATCGGAAACCCCGCCCGCCAGGAGCTCGTCCATCACGGACATGAGCTCCTGCAGGGTGATGTCTCCGTCGCCGCGCAAGAAGACCTCCCGATCGGCGCGCTCGCTGAACTCCTGTCGCATGCGTTCCTGAAGAACCTCGAGCCGGACCAGATCGTCGCCCACTTGCACGATGCTATCGGAGCGAAACGTCAACGGAACCGTCACGAACAGCCGTTCGGCGACCAGTTGATCCGAGCGCCGCGACACCGGCAGGCTCACGTCCATACCGCGCTGCATCATCGGCGCCGCCACCATGAAGATGATCAGCAGCACGAGCATGACGTCCACGAGCGGCACCACGTTGATCTCCGACAGCGACGTCGCGGCCCGCGGGCGTCCGCGGCGCCTGCCGCCGGATGAGGCACCCGCCCCGTTGCCGTGAATCGTGGGCATGTCCTTTATGACGCCTGACGTCCGTCCGCGGGCGTCACATGAAGTTCCTTTCCGAGATATTGAGGAACTCGAGCGAGAAGTCGTCCATCATCGACAAGTAAATGCGCACCTTGTTCGTCAGGTGGTTGTAGAAGTAGACGGCGGGGATGGCCGCCCCGAGGCCGGCGGCGGTCGCTACCAGTGCCTCGGCGATGCCGGGAGCCACCACCGTCAGGCTGGTGGAGCCCGTTCCCGCGATGCCCTGGAAGCTGTTGACGATGCCCACCACGGTGCCGAACAGCCCGATGAACGGGGTGATGCTGGCCGTCGTCGCCAGCAGGTGGATGCGATGCTCCAGCTTGTTGGTCTCGACCACCGCGGCCCGCTGCAGGGCCCGGTCGACCGCCTCGAGGCTCCGAAGGACGGGGCGCTCGCCGGTCCCGTCGCTTTCCTGGCGCAGTTGCGCGTTGAGCTCTGCGTAGCCGGCCTGGAACAGCCCGGCCAGGGGACTCTGCTTCAGCGTACGGCACGCCGAGCTCACCTCGGAGAACTTCGTGCTCCGCCGAAACACGTCGAGAAAGCCCCAGGTCTGCCGCTCTATCCGGGGGAACAGCCACAGCTTGTGGAGGGCGATGCCCCACGAATAGACGGAGAAGAGGAGCAGGAGAAGAAGGACGAACTTGTTGAGGGGCGTCGACTGGGCTATCCAGTCGAGCAGACTGCCACTCAACCCAGCGGACGACGCGCCACCGGCCTGCAGTTGCATGGCCAAGGCGTAGCAACCAAGAGCACGCACGAGCCCTCCGTCAACTACCGATGCGCGCCGCTGGGAAGGCGCTGACAGGTCAAGGTAACACGCCGGGGAGGCACTGTCAAACCTATGATACGATGGCGCTTCCCGGCCCCCCGGGACCCTGCCGGACCATGATCCGTTTTCTCAGCATCCGGGACCTGGCGGTCATCGATCGCCTGGAGCTCGAGATGGACGCCGGCTTCACGATCCTGACCGGCGAGACCGGTGCCGGCAAGTCGATCCTGGTGGGCGCCCTGGGTCTGCTGCGGGGGGCGCGGGCATCGTCGAGTCTGGTGCGGACCGGAGCGGAGCGGGCGGTGGTGGAGGCGATGGCGGAGGACGCCGACGGCGGCGAGCACGTGCTGCGCCGGGAGGTGTCGGCGCAGGGCCGGAGCCGCGCCTTCGTCGACGATCGGCTCGTCTCGACCGCGGTCCTCCGATCCCTGGGCGCGCGGTTGCTGGACATCCACGGCCAGCACGAGCATCAGGCGCTGCTGGATCCGTCCACCCATCTCGATCTGCTCGATCGCTTCGCCGGCCTCGGGCGGTTGCGCGGCTCCGTGCGGGACGCCTTCGCGGGCTGGCAGGACGCCCGGCAGGGGCTCGAGCGGGCGCGTGCCCGCGCCGCCACCGCGGTCGAGCGCGCCGAGATCGTGGCACTGCGCCTTCGTGACATCGACGAGGTCGACCCCGTGGAGGGCGAGGACGAGACGCTCGCCGCGCAACGGCGGCGACTCGCCAACGCCGAGCGCGTCCACCGTCTGGCGGCCGAGAGCTATGCGGAGCTCTACGACGGGGACGGCGCGGTGCTGGACGTCCTCGACCGCGTATGGCGGCGCGTGGAGGAGCTCGCGGGGTTCGATGCCGAGTTCGCACCGCACGTCGCGGGGAGGGACACGGTGCGGTCCCACCTCGAGGAGCTGGCGTACGCGTTGCGGTCGCGCGCCGACGGGGCGGACGCTTCGCCCGAGCGGCTGCCGGCGATCGAGGAGCGTCTGGCGAAGCTTGAGCGCCTGAAGCGGCGCTACGGTCCGACCCTCGCGGACGTCATCGCCCATGGCGACGGACTGCGGCGGGAACGCGAGCAGATGGAGGGGGAGACCGACCTCGCGTCGCAGGAAGCCGCCACCTCGGAGGCGGGGGAGCGCTACGCCGACGTGGCCCGCACGCTGTCCGCCCGCCGCCGCGCGGCGGCGGGCGAGCTGGCCCGCGCCGTCGAAGGCGGGCTGGGCGAGCTGGCGATGGGACGCACGCGGTTCGAGGTGGTGTTCCTCGAGGCGGCGGAGGGGGAGGCGGCCTGGACGGACCGGGGAGCCGACCGGGCGGAGTTCTACTTCTCGGCCAATCCGGGAGAGGACGTCCGACCGCTTGCGCGCATCGCTTCCGGCGGCGAGCTCTCCCGCGTCATGCTGGCGCTGCGGACGGTGATCTCCACCGACCCGCCCGGCCGCACGCTGGTCTTCGACGAGGTGGACGCGGGCGTCGGCGGGGAGGCGGCGGAGCGTATCGGGGCCAGGCTTCACGGACTGGCCGAGCGTTACCAGGTGCTCTGCATCACGCACCTGCCGCAGATCGCCGCCTACGGCACCAGCCATCACCGGGTCACGAAGTCGGTCCGCGACGGACGGACCCTGGCCTCGGTGGACCGGCTCGACGGCGAGTCGCGGGCCACGGAGATCGCGAGGATGATGACCGGGACCCGGGTCTCGGGTACCGTGTTGGAGAGTGCGCGGGAGCTGCTGGCGCCGTTGCCGGCGAAGCCGAACCGGGGGGCTCCATGAGCCCGCCGGGCCCGGGCCCTGCCAGGAAGGCGACTGTGGCGAGGAAGTACTTCATCGAGACGTTCGGCTGCCAGATGAACGTCCACGACTCGGAGCGGCTCGCCGGCCTGCTCGACGAGGCGGGGTACGAGGCAGCCGAGGTCGTCGGCGACGCGGACCTCGTGGTCATCAACACGTGCAGCGTCCGGGAGCGGGCCGAGGAGCGGCTCTACACGGAGCTCGGCATGGTGCCCGGCGGGAGCGGCGGCAAGCCCCCCGTCGTCGCGGTCACCGGCTGCGTCGCGCAACAGGAGGGGCGGGCCCTGCTCGACCGCGGCCAGCGCGTCGATCTCGTGGTCGGCACGCAGGCGCTGAGCCGGCTCCCGGCGATGGTGGAGGGGCTGACCGGCCTCCGGCCGGAGCGTGTCGACATCAATCCCTACGACAACGTCTCGTTCCCGTTGGGGGTGGCCCGGCGCTCGAACCCGGTGACGGCGGCGGTCACGATCATCGAGGGGTGCAACGACTTCTGCGCGTTCTGCGTCGTGCCGTACACACGGGGCCACGAACGAATGCGGCCGGCCGCGGAGATCCTCGACGAGGTGAGGCTCGCCGCCGACAGCGGCTATCGCGAGGTCCACCTCCTCGGCCAGATCGTGAACCACTACACGGCGCCCGATCGCCCCGGCTGCGACTTCGCCGAGCTGCTCGGGCTGGTCGACGACGTGCCGGGCATCGAGCGCATCCGGTTCGCGAGCCCGCATCCGCGGCACGTCACAGACCGGATGATCGAGGCCATGCGATCGCTCCCGAAGGTGTGCCGGCATCTGCACCTGCCCGTACAATCGGGTTCGACCGCGGTGCTGGCGCGGATGCGCCGCCGCCATACGCGGGAGGACTACCTGCGGCTCGTCGACCGGCTGAGGGCCGCGGTGCCGGACATCGCCCTGTCGACCGACATCATCGTCGGCTTTCCGGGAGAGACCGACCGCGACTTCGAGGATACGCTCAGCCTGACCCGCCGCGTGCGGTACCACAGCATGTTCTCCTTCAAGTACTCCGAGCGGCCGAACACGCTGGCGGCCAAGCGGCTCGCCGACGACGTGCCGGCGGCCGAGAAGACGCGGCGCATCGTCGGGCTGCAGGAGCTGCAGAAGGGGATACAGTCAGAGATTCACCGGACGCGCGTCGGCGCCGTGGTCGAGGTGCTGGTCGACTCCACGAGCCGGCGGCGCGCCACCGAGCTGGCCGGCCGCACCACCGGGAACACCGTGGTCAACTTCCGCGCGGGCCCCGGTGACGCGGAGTCCGGCGACCTGCTGGGCCGCCTCGTCAGGGTGCGCATTACGGACAGCGGACCGTTCAGCCTCCGGGGCGAGCTCGCCGATTCTCCTGCGCCGCACCCGTCGCCGCCGGCCGGCCGCGCTGCCGCCGTGGAGCTCGGCGGGGCGGCGGGGCAGCGCGACAACCCGTCGCCGTAGGAGTCTCGCAGACTCTCGACGCGCGAACCGCAAGCTCGCGCAGCGGCCACGAGCGCCGCCCGATCAACTCGCCGGGATTCCGCACCCTCGCGACGGCGGGCTCCCGTGAGCAGCGGAGGTAACGATGGAGGTCGAGATGTCCATCAAGGGGTTGATGGTGGATCCCATCACCAACATGCCGATCGTGATTCTGCACGACGCCGATGGGCAGCGGGTCCTGCCCATCTGGATGGGCGTGTTCGAGGCCAACGCCATCGCCTTGCAGATCGAGAACGTGTCGACTCCGCGGCCGATGACGCACGACCTGCTGCGCAACGTCATTCACGATCTCAGGGCGGACGTCCGCAAGGTGGTGGTCACCGACCTGAAGGACAACACCTTCTTCGCGGTCATCCACCTGGTGGCGCAGGGCGAGCCGGTGACCATCGACGCCCGCCCCAGCGACGCCATCGCGCTGGCGCTTCGCGTGCGGGCCCCGATATTCGCGGAGGACACCGTCATCGACCGCGCGAAATCGCTGAACATCACGCCCGACAAGGCCGACTCGGAGCGTCTGCAGAAGTGGCTGGAGGCCCTCGATCCGGAAGAGCTGGGGAAGTACAAGATGTGACGGGCCGAATTCTTGACACGTCGTCGGGAGCGTTCCTACAATGGTGCCGCGGTCGGATCGGGCGTCCGGACGGATCCTCGGCGCGATTCCTGCCAGCAGCCGCTCGACATGATCGTCGCGATCGCCAATCAGAAGGGCGGCGTCGGCAAGACCACCACCGCGATCAATCTAGCCGCCGCGTTGTCGCTCCGCGCGGGGCGAACCCTGCTGATCGATCTCGACCCGCAGAGCAACAGCACCCTGTCGTTCCTCGACCGCACCACCATCACGCGATCCGTCTACGACGCCTTCGCGGACCGGGACTGCTCGCTCGCGGACATCGTGCTGCCGGCCGAGCAGCAGGAGAACCTCTCGGTCGCGCCGGCCCAGATCTCGCTGGCCAAGCTCGAGGCGCGTCTGGTGGGCGAGCTCGACGCCCACTTCAAGCTGAAGGACCTGCTGGCGCCCCTCGGCGACACCTACCGCTACGTCGTCATCGACTGCCCGCCGACCCTCGGCCTCCTCACCGTGAACGCCCTGGTGGCCGCGACGCACCTGCTGATTCCGATTCAGTCGTCCTACTTTGCGCTCGAAGGCACGGACGATCTCCTGGAGACGATCGAGAAGGTCAGGACGAGAGCCAACCCGAGCCTCGAGATGATCGGCGTGCTCATCACCATGCACGACCGGCGGACCTCCCTCGGCCGAGACATCCGCACCCAGATCAACAAGGTCTTCGGCAGCAAGGTGTTCAACACGGTCATCTCGAAGAACGTGCGCCTGGAGGAGAGCCCCGCGTACCGCGAGTCGATCTTCTCCTTCGCCCCGGACTCCAAGGGCGCCTCGGACTACTACCGCCTGTGCGAGGAGGTCATTGATCGTGCCTAGAAGAGGACTCCCGAGCGCAGTCAAGATGCGCCACGATCAGCACTACGTGGAGGCCCTGGCCGCTTCCGCGGGCGTTCCCCTCGGTCGCATGGTCCCCATCGATCAGGTCGACCCCAACCCCGACCAGCCCCGGCAGGTCATGGGCGATCTGTCCGAGCTCATGGCCTCCATCTCGGAGAAGGGCATCCTCGAGCCCCTGATCGTGCGGCAGCGGCGGGGCCGCTTCCAGATCGTCGCCGGCGAGCGGCGCTACCAGGCGGCGGTCCGGCTGCAGCTCGCGGAGGTTCCGGTCGTCATCCGCGACGTCGCCGACGACGAGATGATCGAGATTGCCCTCATCGAGAACCTCCAGCGCAAGGACATCAGTCCGTTCGAAGAGGCGGAAGCGCTGC
Source organism: Vicinamibacterales bacterium (assembly GCA_965207615.1). Lineage (GTDB taxonomy): Bacteria > Acidobacteriota > Vicinamibacteria > Vicinamibacterales > UBA8438 > JAJEEA01. The sequence continues at coordinate 939,652 of CBDBMZ010000003.1, read as the reverse complement.
AGTCCCTCGTCCTCGGGCACGGCTACAAGCACGAGGAGATTGCCAGGAAGATCGGGAAGTCACGCACCTCGGTCACCGAGTCTCTCGCCCTCCAGGCCATGCCGGAAGAGGTCCGCGAGCTGTGTCGGCTGGCCGACATCACCTCCAAGTCGGTGCTCTTGCAGGTAGTTCGACAGGGTGATGCCCGGAAGATGGTCGCGTTCCTCGAGCAGCTCACGCGAGGGGGCGGTCCGGCGACACGCGAGCAGGCGCGCGCCGTGGCGTCCAGGCAGGGCGACAGGCAGAAGCCCGGGCGGCCCAAGGCCTTCGTGTTCAAGTACGTCCCGCCCGCCAAGAGCTTCAACCTGAACATCAGGTTCCGGAAGTCCGAGGTCGAGCGCGACGAGATCATCTCGGCCCTCTCCGAGATCATCGAAGAGCTGAGGCGGGCGGAGTGACCTGCCGTCGGCTGCGCTGAATCGTCCGGAGACGGCGGAACGGGGAAAGGCTCCAGGGAGGAAGCTCCCGGCGCGAGTCCGACGACGCTTGCAGCCCCGGGGGGTCGCACTCAACTCTTCTTGCGTCCCTACAGAGGATTGGGGTGCAAAGTTAACATAACATCCCTTATCGGACCCACTTCGTGGGTCCGATCAAGGGGTTGGCGCTGAGGGTTCGTCGGGGGCGTTGCTGGGGTTCGGCGGTGGTGCTTCGTGCTGTTCGGAGTCTGTTGCCGGGGTTGGCACTGGGGTTCGTCGGGGGCGTTGCGGGGCTCGGCGGTGGTGCTTCGTGCTGTTCGGAGTCTGTGGCGTGGCGTTGCCGGGGTTGGCGCTGGGGGTTCGTTCGGGGGGCGTTGCTGGGCGTTTAGGTCGGCCGGCCGACATCGTCTCGCGAGGGCGGACGACTTGGTACAATCAACGTGATGTTCCGCACCATCGACCGCTACATCCTGCGGGAGACGCTGTCGCCGGTTCTCCTCAGTCTTCTGGTCTTCACGTTCCTGTTGCTGATCCCGCCGATCATGCGGGACGCCCGGGAGCTGATCGCCAAGGGCGTGGACGGGTGGACGATCGTGGAGCTCATGCTGTGGCTCGTGCCGCAGGGGCTCGGCATCACCATTCCGGTGGCGGTGCTCGTCGGGCTGCTGATGGGCTTGGGCCGGATGTCGGGAGATCGCGAGATCGTCGTCATGCAGGCCTGCGGCGTGAGCACCTATCGCCTGCTGTGCCCGGTGCTCGCGCTGGCGTTGGTAGCCGCCGCGGCCACCTGCTACACCCTCGTCGTGCTGCTGCCGGACGCGAATCAGGCGTTCCGGGAAATCGTCGACCGCAACGTGGCGGCGGCGACCGAGGGCGACGTCAAGGCGCGCGTCTTCTATCAGGGCCTGCCCGGCATGGTCGTCTACGCCAGCGAGGTGGACCTCCGGGGAACCGGCTGGTCCGGTGTCTTCCTTGCCGACACCTCGGACGAGGACATGCCCCGAATCTACGTGGCGAACGAGGGGCGCGTCGTGCTCGACCCGGCCAACCGGCAGGTCGACATCGTCCTGACATCGGGGGCCTCGCACGAAGTCGACCAGGCCGACCCCTCCACCTACAACGTCAACCGCTTCGAGGAGGCGGTGCTGGGGCTCGACTTCGACGAGGTCTTTCCGGTGCGCGGACTGGCGCCCGGGCCGAACGAATTGACCATCGCCGAGCTGCGGACACGCGCGGCGGAGTTCGAGGCCAGCGGGCTCCCGGCCCACAACGAGATCATGGCGCTCCACCAGAAGTTCTCGTTTCCAGTGGCCTGTCTCGTCTTCGCGTTCATCGGCCTCGCCCTCGGCGTGACGACCCGCAGGGACGGCAAGCTCGCCAGCTTCACCCTGGGCATCGGCGTCATCTTCGCCTACTACATCCTGTGGTTCGGCGGGCAGGGGCTCGCGAAGAGCGCCCTGATCTCGCCGCACTGGGCGGTGTGGATCTGCAACGTCGTGTTGGGCGTGCTCGGCGTGGCGCTTCTGGTGTGGCGCGCCCGCTTCGGGGAGCATCGGTTCCTGCCTGCCCTGCCTCGCTGGCGGCGCCGGCCGCCCCCGCCGCCATCCGGGCCCACCGATGCCGCGACGGTATCCGGCGATGCGGCGCCGGGCCGAGGGGTGAGCCTGGGAAGCGGAATCGGTTGGGGCGTGAGCCTGCTGGACCGCTACGTGGCCAAGCAGTACCTCAAGCTGGTCATGCTGTCGTTCGTCGGGCTGCTCGGCATGTTCTACATCTTCACGTTCCTCGAGATCTACGACCGGCTGCTCAGGGGCGACACGACGCTCGACATGGTGCTGGAGTATTTCTGGTACGCCACGCCGCAGTTCGTCTACTATGTGCTGCCCATCTCGGCCCTCGTGGCCACGCTCGTCACGGTGGGCCTGTTCACGAAGACGAGCGAGCTCACGGTGATGAAGGCGTGCGGCATCAGCCTCTACCGGGTCTCGCTGCCCCTCTTCCTCTTCGCGATGCTGTGGAGCGGCGCGCTCTTCGGCATGAGCGAGAGCTTTCTGGCCGACGCCAACCGCCGGGCCAGCGAGCTCAACCGGATCATTCGTGGGGGTTCCCCGGAATACGTGGACATTCTGCAGCGGCGCTGGCTGATGGGCGAGGACGGCACGATCTACAACTACGGCCACTTCAACCCTACCGCCGTCACGCTGGACAGGGTCACCGCGTACCGGTTTGCAGAGGACGAGTGGCGACTCGCCGAGCGGGTGTTCGCCGGTACGGCCGTCCACGCGGCGGAGTGGCAGGGCCGGGACGTCTGGACGCGCGAGTTCGGCGATGACCGGAGTCCGGGCGCGTTCGAGACGAGCGCAGGGCTTCCATTGCCGCTCGCCTCGCCGGAGACCTTCGCGACGGAGCGGCCGGACGCCGAGCGGATGAACTACCGGGAGCTCGATCGCTATATCGGCGAGTTGTCCGCCAGCGGAGAGGATGTCGTCCCCCTCCGGGTCGAGCTGCAGCGCAAGCTGTCCTTCCCCCTGGTCACCCTGATCCTGACCCTCATCGCGGTGCCGTTCGCGGTCACCATGGGCAAGCACGGGGCGCTCTCCGGCGTCGGGATCGGTATCGTGCTCGCGCTCTCCTACTGGGTCGTCATCAGTGTCTTCGCGGCCATCGGAAGCGCCGGGATGGTGACTCCCCTGCTCGCGGCCTGGGCCCCCAACATTCTCTTCGGCGGCTCCGCCGTCTACCTGCTGCTGGCCGCCCGCACCTGAGGAACGGCGGGACCAGGAGTCTGCGCCGTGGAACGGCGCGGATTCGCCGTGGAACGGCGCGGATTCCTGGAGGGTTGGTTGGGCGCCCAGCGGAGCCGAAGGCGACGATGGGCGGGCTAGGAGTCTGCGCCGTGGAACGGCGCGGATTTCCTGGAGGGTTGGTTGGGCGCCCAGCGGAGCCGAAGGCGACGATGGGTGGGCTAGAGCCCGGCCGCGCCGCGAAGGGTGTCCGCCTTGTCGGTCCGTTCCCAGGTGAAGTCCGGTTCCGACCGGCCGAAGTGGCCGAACGCGGCCGTCTGCCGGTAGATGGGCCGACGGAGATCGAGGGTCTCGATGATCCCGCGGGGGGTCAGCGAGAAGTGCTCCCGCACGAGCTCGCTCATGCGCTTTTCCTCTATCCTGGCGGTTCCGAAGGTGTCGACGAGCACCGACACGGGATCGGCGACGCCGATGGCGTAGGCCAGTTGCACCTGAACCCGGTCGGCGAGCCCCGCCGCGACGCAGTTCTTCGCCACGTAGCGCGCCATGTAGCTCGCGGAGCGGTCGACCTTGGTGGGGTCTTTGCCCGAGAAGGCGCCGCCGCCGTGGGGCGCCGCCCCGCCGTAGGTGTCGACGATGATCTTGCGGCCCGTCACTCCGGCGTCGCCGTGCGGCCCACCCATCACGAACCGGCCGGTCGGGTTGACCAGGATGCGGGTCTTCTCGTCGAGGAGCGATGCGGGGATGATCGGCTTCACGACGTGCGCCCGCACGTCCTCGCGGATGCGGTCGTTGCCCACGTGGTCGCCGTGCTGGCTGGAAACGACGATCGTGTCGATCCGCACCGGTGTGTCGCCGTCGTACTGAACGGTCACCTGCGACTTGCCGTCGGGCCGCAGGTAATCGATAACGCCGTCGCGACGGGCCTGCGACAGGCCCCGGCAGAGATCGTGGGCCAGCGATATCGGCAGCGGCATCAGCGACTCGGTCTCGCGGCACGCGTAGCCGAACATCAGCCCTTGATCGCCGGCGCCGCCCGGATCGACCCCCATCGCGATGTCGGGGGACTGGCCGTGGATGGACGACAGCACCGCGCAGGTGTCGGCGTCGAACCCGAACTTGGCGCGCGTGTATCCCACATCGCGGATCGCCCCCCGCACCACGTCCGTGAAGTCGGTCGATCCGGTGCAGGTAATCTCGCCGGCGATCACCACGAGCCCGGTCGTCAGCATCGTCTCGCAGGCGACGCGGCCGGTCGGATCCTGGGCGAGGACGGCGTCCACGATGCCGTCCGACACCTGGTCGGCGATCTTGTCGGGATGGCCCTCGGTGACGGATTCCGACGTGAAGAGATAGTGCCCGGTCCGGCGCATCTTGTTGTGCTCCTTGGTGCGTGACGACTGCAGGCGTCCGGCGCCGACGACGCCGGATGGGTGACGCGCTCCCGCCCCGGTCCGCGGGCCCGGAAGCACATCGTTGCGAGGTCCCGGCGAGCCGCCGGTGCGCACGGTCGGCTCGGCGCTCTCGTCGGGAACCGCTAACGATACCATCCGCGCCCATCCACGATCAACGCGCGGCCAGGAACCTGCGCCGCAGGACCGCGGGAACTCCTGGGGGGCGGGGTGGCAGCGGAGCCAATGGGGGTTTCGCGTCGGCGAACTGCCAACGCCACCCGCAGAGTCGGGCGGCGACGCCGCATCAGGCCCGGGGATGGAACTCGTCGTGAATCGCCCGGAGGCGCGTGTCGAGAATGTGGGTGTAGATCTGGGTCGTGGACAGGTCCGCATGGCCCAGCAGGGTCTGGATGACGCGCAGGTCGGCTCCCCGCTCCAGGAGGTGGGTGGCGAAGGAGTGCCGCAGCGTGTGGGGACTGAGCTCCCGCGAGAGCCCGGCCTGTCGGCCGTACTTCTTGATGACCTTCCAGAACCCCACCCGGGTCAGGACTCCCCCGTCCCGCGCGTTCAGGAAGAGGTGGGCCGACTCGCGGCGCTTGAGCAGGACGGGGCGCCCCGAGGCGAGATAGCTGCGGGTCCACGCGGCGGCCGCCTCGCCGACCGGGACCATCCGCTCCCTCGCGCCCTTCCCCAGGCACGTGAGCAGGCCGCGGTCGAGGTCGACGTCGCCGACCCGCAGGCCCACCAGCTCGCTGACCCGCATGCCCGTCGCATAGAGCAGCTCAAGGAGGGCGCGGTCGCGCAGGCCCGCCGGCCGGCCGGGGTCGGGCTGCTCGAGGAGTCGGTCGACCTCGTCGAGCGAGAGGAACCGGGGCAGCGCCGGCCACGCCCGGGGCGCGTGGACGTCGTCGGCGGGGCTCGCCACGAGACGGCCCTCGAGGACGAGGAACCGGTAGAACCCGCGCACGCTCGCGACGTGGCGCGCCACCGATCGCGGCGACAGCCCCGACACCATGAGCTCGCGGACGAAGGCTTCGAGATGACCCCGATCGAGTGCCGCGGTCGCCAGGTCCAGCCTCGCGGCGAAGGCGCAGAGGCGCATGAGGTCGCGCCGGTAGGCGAGCACGGTGTTGGCGGCGAGACGGCGCGACACGCGCATCTCGTCGAGAAAGCCGAGCACCTCCGGCGGTGCGTCCTCGAGGTTGGGCATCGATTGTCCGGGCCGTTTTCCGCGTTGTATACTTGCCACCACAGATTCTATCGGCAGGAAAGGTCGAGGGGTCGAGACGCGGCCCGCGCGGTTTCCAAGGCCGAATCCAGGCCAGGGTGCGAGCAATGCAGAGACGCTTCCTTCTTCTCTCCGGGCTTCTTGCGGTTCTAGTGGCGACGCCTGTCGCCGCGGGCTCGATGCAGGCCGAGCCGGCCGACTTCGTCGTCCAGCTCAACGAGTACGTGCAGGTCCAGGAGGCCCTGGCGGCCGACGACTTCGAGACCGCGATGGCCGAGCTCGAGGAGTTCGCCGGCATCACCGACGATGCGACCCGCGCCCTCGCGGAGCACGCGCTCGAGGCCGGCGACATCGAGGAGATGCGCGCCCGCTTCAAGCCGCTGTCCGAGTCGCTGACCGAACGGAACCTGCCCCAGGGGTTTGCGCGGGCCTACTGCCCGATGTACGACAACGGGTCGGCCTGGGTGCAGCGCGACGGCCCCGTCCGCAATCCCTACTACGGCGCGTTCATGCTCACCTGCGGCGTCGTCGACGCGGCGGCGGGGGCCCACATGGACCACAGCCCCCAGCACGGCGGCACCGTGTTCATGGCCCCCGACAGCTTCCACCACATCGAGGGCACGTTCCCCGAGCCGGGGCTGTTCCGCATCTACGCGACCGACAACTACCGCGAGTCGGTCGACGTCAGCGGTTGGACGGGCCGGGCCGTCACCCTCGAGGAGTACGACGAGGCGACCGACGAGTTCGTCGAGGTCAGGGCCTTCGACCTCTTCCCGAGCCCCGACGGCGCGTTCCTCGAGGCCCTCATCCCGACCTCGGACCCCAACTACGAGGCCCCGGCCGAGTTCGCCGCGAAGGTCATCTTCCAGGAGGACTTCCCGGCCGAGCGCTTCGACTTCATCTTCGCGTCGCTGACCACCGAGGCGGCGGTCGCCGACGCCCTCCCGCCGGCCGTCTTCGGCGGGGACACGCCCGAGGCGGTGCCCCTGGCCCAGCGCATCCTGCCGGACATCCCCGGCACCGCGTTCGAGATCGCGATCGAGATCTCGTCTCGCGATCAACAGATTCAGGACCTGATCGCGCGCGGGGCGTTCACCGAGATCTTCATCCCCGCCCTCCAGGCCAAGGAGCTGGCCCTCGCCCTGCAGCAAGCGGCGACCGACCTGCCGCCAGCGAGCGGCAACCAGGTACGCATCGCGGTCCGTCATCTGGTGCGCTCGGCCTACCTGCTGGACTGGTACGGAGATCTCGGCAACAAGAACAACGTCGACAGCGCGTACGCCGTATTCGGCGGCGCCGTCGGCGAGATCAACGCCGTCTACGACATCCAGTGACGCCGGCGCCGGCCGCGGCCCGCCGCGGCACCGCGCATCGGCTGGCGTTGTCGCTCCGCAGTTCGGGAGGATGATGATGCGACGTCATACGTCCGGGGCCCTCGTTCTGGCGGCCGTCGGAGCCGTGGTGCTGCTCGGCAGCGTGACGCGGGGGCATACCCCCATCGCGTCCCGCTTCACCTACAACGAGCACGTCTTCCCCATATTCGAGCGCCAGTGCGGGAGCTGCCACGTCGAGGGCGGGATCGGCCCGATGTCGCTGCTGACCTACCGCGAGGCGTACCCGTGGACCCAGTCGATCCGCGAGGAGATTCTCGGGCTCCGCATGCCTCCCTGGAAGGCGGAGGACGGCTTCGGCAGCTTCAGCAACGGTCACGTGCTGCCGGCCCACGAGATGGACATGATCCTGGAGTGGTCGGCCGGCGGCTACCCCCAGGGTCCGCGCAATCAGACGCCGGCCGCGCCGACGCCGGACACCGGCTGGAACGTGGGCGAGCCGACGGTCGTGCTTCCCCTGTCCGAGTCTTTCGTCTTCGATGCCGGCACGTCCGAGACGGTCAGGTACTTCGTGCTGCCCACCGACCTCGGGGCGGACCGGTCGATCCGCGCAGTCGACGTCCTGCCCGAGAGCCGGGCCGTCGTGAGGCACGTCTCGGTGTACGTCGACACGAGCGGCGAGGCGCGCGCCGCCGACGCCGCGGACGAGGGATCGGGGTTCGCCTCGGGATTCGAGAGTGCCGAGCCGGTCGCGGTGTGGTGGCCGGGCCAGCAGATCGAGGTTCTCGACGGCATCGGCTATCCCCTGCCTGCGGGGGCCGACCTCGTGGCCAGGATCCTCTACAAGAAGACCTGGATCACGGAGGGACAGGCGTTCACCGACCGGACGCAGCTCGGGCTGCACCTCGCGGAGGCCGCCGCCGGTGCCATCGAGCAGACGGTGGTCGACGCCACGGACGAGCCCGCTGGCCGCGAGCTGACCTCCCGTCACGTGTTCGACGACGAGACCACCCTGCTCGCCCTGCTGCCGGAGGTCGCGGTGAGTGCCGGTGAGCTTCAGATCGAAGGGGTGCTTCCGGACGGCTCCAGGCAGCCGCTCCTGCTGATTCGGGAGCCGGATCCGGCGTGGCCGACGCGGTACTGGCTCGAAGAGCCGCTGGACCTGCCCGCGGGGAGCGAGCTGCAGGTCACCGCAACCCTGGAGCCCGGCACCGGGCTCGACGACGTTCCGTCTCTCTTCGCCAGCGACGCGCCGATGCGTCTGCTGGTCGACCACACCAGCCAGTCGCCGCCGGCCAACTGACGGCCCGCCGTGTTGCGGTCAGCGCATGCTGCCGGCGCGCCCCTGCTACAGCTCGATGGGGTGGTGCCGGGCTACGCGGCGCACGGCCGGCGCACGGCCGTCTCGAGCCGGATCGACGAAACGCTCAGGGCCGGAGAGCTCGCCTGCCTGATCGGGCCGAACGGCGCCGGGAAGAGCACGCTCATGCGGACGATGGCAGGACTGCAGGTTCCGCTCGCGGGCGTGGTGCGTTTCGAAGGTGCCGACGTACATCGCATGCCGCCGGCTAGTCGAGCCCGACACCTCGCGGTCGTGCTGACCGAGCCCGTTCAGGTGCCGATGCTCACGGCGTACGACCTGGTCGCCTTCGGGCGGGTGCCGTACACCGATTGGGGCGGCACGCTCGCGGCGCACGACCGCGACATGGTCAAGCAGGCGCTGGAAGCGGTCGGCGCCGCCGAGCTTGGCCCGCGCCACGTGGTGGAGCTCAGCGACGGAGAGCGGCAGCGAGTCATGATCGCTCGCGCGCTGGCTCAAGAGCCGGCCGCGATGATCCTCGACGAGATTACCGGGTTCCTCGACTTGCCCCGGCGCATCGAGATCATGCAGCTCCTGCGCCGTGCCGCACACCAATGGGGCTGTGCCGTGCTTCTGTCGACGCACGACCTCGATTTGGCCCTCCGTACCGCAGACCGCATCTGGCTGATGCCGAAGGGGCGACCCCTTCACACCGCGATGCCCGAGACGCTGGTGCTGAACGGCGCCTTTCAGGCCGCCTTCAGTCTCGGCGATGTGGCGTTCGACGAACAGAGCGGCTCGTTTCGCGTACGACATCCTCGGCACTGGCCGGTGACGACGACGGGCGATGCGTCGGGCGTGACGTGGACCGAGCGTGCGCTCGAACGTCACGGTTTCTATGCGGCCCCGACCGGAGGAAAGCCCAGGGTCCGAATAGAGGTCACCCGCGGCGCAGCCGGCCTGCGGTGGGACGTGCATTTCGACGATGCGTCGCACCAGCATGCGAACCTCGAGGACCTGATCCAGGCGCTCCGCACGCGTCACCAGCACCAGGTCGATGCGATCGGATCCGACGCATGACGTCGGGTGCCCTCCGTCGTCCGTTGCGTTCGTTTCGCGCCAGGCCATTGGTCACTGCACTCGCTCTCCTCGCGGGCACGGCGTGCGGTCTCGAGCCCGCACCTCCACCAGCGCCGGCGGACCCGGTCCATTCGGGGCGTGCACCGGCCGCAAACCTGCAATCGGAGCGGGTCGCCCGCTTCGATTCGACGGTCGACTACTTTCCGGAGAAGGCTCGATTCCGACATGCCACGAAACTGACGGTCGAATACCACGGGCATTTCAAGATCGCCGACATCGTGCTCGAGGGCATGGGCGGCCAGCGGCAGCAGGTCCTCATGGTGCAGCGCGGCACCCCCCGGCCCGCCGGTTATCCCGACGCGGTGCTGGTGCGGGTCCCGGTGCGCCGATGGTCGGCGCAGAACTACCACTACGGAGGGGTCTCGGACCTCCTGGGGGTATCGGATCGGCTCGTGTCCCTGGGCGGCAGCATCGTGCACGCGACGTCGCCCGAGCTGGTGCGCCTGATCCAGGAGGGCCGCATACGCCGGCATCGCTCCGAGGAGCAGGCCGCCGCCCTCGAGCCGGATGTCTTTCTCAGTTATGCGCCGTACATGGCGATCATGCGGGGCTACGAGCAGTTCCGCGCGCTCGGCATCACGAACCTGCTGCCGGTCGAGCGGCTCGAGGAGACGCCGCTCGGTCGGGCGGAGTGGATCAAGTTCTTTGCAATGCTGTTCAACAAGGAAGCCGAGGCCGAAGCGCACTTTGCCCGCGTGGAGTCGGAATACGATGCACTGGCCGCCAGGGCCCGCAACGTCTCGGCGCGTCCGCGAGTCTTCGTGGATATCCCCGTGGGCGATGGCTGGTGGACGCCGGGCGGGCGCAACGCGTCGGCCCGAATGATAGCCGATGCCGGTGGTGATTTCGTGCTCGACGACAACGATTCCGTGTCCAACCAGTTCGTGCATCACATGGAGGTGGCCTATGACCGAGGTCTCGACGCCGACGTCTGGTTGTTGACGGACGCGCACGCCGGCCGCCGGGACCTTCTCGACCTGATCGCCACGAATCCGTACACACGTCAGCTCCCGATGCTGCGGCGGGGCGCGGTCTATATCAAGCACGGAGGTTCGCCCGGCGGCCCGAATCCCTACTGGGACCTGGGACTCCTGTATCCCCAATGGGATCTGGCCGACCACATCAGGATCCTGCACCCCGGGCTGTTGCCCGATCACGAACTCGTCTTCCATCAGAGTCTGGCCTCATGGGTCGCACGAACGCAGGAGACGCCCTGACGTGTCGGATGCACCTGTTGCGGCGCTGAGGCCGGCCGTGGGCATCACCGCCCCACCCGCGGCGCTCCCACCTGCAATCGTCTACATGGCGCTCGGGAGCCTCGTACTACTTCTCTTCATCCTCGAGCTCACTATCGGGGTCGTGCCGATTCCGATGAGCGCCCTTGTAGACATCTTCACCGGGGACGTGCCGGAACGGGCCTCGTGGACTCGAATCGTGCTCGACTTCCGTCTGCCGCGGGCCTGGGCGGCCGCGCTTGCCGGGGCGGGCATCGGCATGACCGGCCTGCTGCTGCAGACGCTCTTCAGGAACCCCCTCGCCGATCCGTGGGTGCTCGGCGTCGTCAACGGTGCCGGTCTCGGCGTGGCGATCATGGTGGTGGCGGTGAGCTGGTTCGGGACGGGCCTGCTGACGTCGCTCGGCGCGGCCGGGGACCTTGCGTACATCGTGACGGCCGGCCTCGGCGCCGCGGCGCTGATGGCGGGGTTGGCCGCCGTCGCACCCCGCGTGACGAGCGTCACGCTGCTCGTCACGGGTGTCGTGCTGGGGTTCACCTGCCAGGGCCTGATCAGCATCGTCCTGCATCTGGCGCCGGACGAGGCGGTCGGGCGTGCGTTCTCGGCTTGGTTCGACGGCAACTTCACGGGCATCGGCTACACACGCCTGTACGTCTTCACGCCGCTCATCGGGATGGCCTGTCTCGCGGCGTTCGCCATGGTCAAATCGCTGAACACGCTGCTGCTGGGAGATCGGTATGCGGCCAGTCTCGGCCTCGACGTGACGCGCGCCCGGCGTGTCGGCCTCGGCGTCGCGGCGTTGCTCGCGGGCACCGTCACCGCGTTTTGCGGGCCGATTGCGTTTCTCGGCATCCTGGTCCCTCACGCGTGCCGGCTGCTGCTGTCGACAGCCGACCACCGCGTGCTCATGCCGGCGGTGACGATCGGCGGGGCCGCACTGGCCCTCGGCGCCGACCTCGTCACCCACCTGCCATGGAGCCGCCATCTCCTGCACGTCAACGCCGTGACCGGCGCGGTGGGCGGCCCGATTGTGCTCTGGATGCTGCTTCGCAGCCGGGTGCAGTGGACGTGACGCCACTCGAGGGCGATCTCGTCGGACCGGGATTGGCCGAACCCGGGCCGACGCGTGTTGATCGAGTCGACGGGCCAGCCAACCGCTACAGCCGGTCCGTCGCCTTCAACAGCTCCGCGTTCAGCACCGCCGCCCCCGCAGCCCCGCGGACGGTGTTGTGCCCCATCGCGACGAGCTTGTAGCCGAGGACCGGGCAGGGGCGGAGGCGGCCCACGGAGACCGCCATACCGCCGTCGCGGTCGGCGTCGAGCCGCGGCTGCGGGCGATCCTCCTCATCCATGTACAGGACCGGCCGTGGCGGGGCGCCGGGCAGGTCGAGCTCCTGCGGGCGGCCGCGGAACGCGCGGATGGCGGCGACCATCTCCTCGACGGAGGGCGCCTGGTCGAGGGAGACCGTCACCAGCTCGGTGTGGCCGTTGATGACCGGTACGCGCGTGGTTCCCGCGCTCACCGTCACCGAATGGGGCTCGACCCCGCTGGCAGTGAGCCGGCCGAGGATCTTCTGCGTCTCGGTCTCCATCTTCGACTCTTCGCCGCGCACGACCGGAATGACGTTCCCGACGAGGTCGAGCGAGGGCACGCCCGGATACCCGGCGCCGGACGCCGCCTGCAGGGTGGAGACGATGACCTGCCGCAGGCCGAAGGGGCGCAGGGGCGCCAGGGCCAGGGCGAGGACGATGGTCGAGCAGTTGGGATTGGTGACGATGAGGCCCGACCATCCCCGGGCCGCGCCCTGCTCGTCCAGCAGCGAGAGATGGTCGGCGTTGATCTCCGGGATAACGAGCGGCACCAACGGATCCATGCGGTGGTTGCGGGCGTTGGTGACGACGACGTGCCCCGCCCGCGCGAACTCCGCCTCCACCTCGCCCGCCACCGAGGCGTCGAGGCCCGAGAACAGCAGCCTAGGCGCGCGGCCCGGCGTCACCCGGTCGACGGTCATGTCCGCGACGCGGTCCGGCCGCGGCGCCGGGAGGCGCCAGGGGGTGGCTGCCCGGTAGGTCTTCCCGGCAGAGCGCTCGCTGGCGCCGATCCAGGTGACCGTGAACCACGGATGGTCCGCCAGCCCGGCGATGAACTCCTGCCCCACCGTCCCCGTCGCGCCCAGCACCCCCGCCTCGATCTTCGTGCTCATCCGTTCCCGTCCTTCGTCACGCCGTCGCCGCCGTGGCGGTGTCGTCCTGCGGAAAGAACTCCTGGTGCACTGCTGCGATCGCCTCGTCCAGCCGCTCGGCCTCGATGACGCAGGCGACCTTCATCTCCGACGAGCTGATGCAGTCGATGTTGATGCCCCGTCGGGCGAGGACCGCGAACATCCGCGCGGCGAGCCCGGGAGTCGAGGCGAGCCTCGAGCCCACGATGGAGATCTTCGCGACGTCGTCCTCGACCACGCAGGTGCGGGTCACGCCCTCGGCTTCCCAGCCTCGCGCGAGCTCCTGCGCCCCCGCGACGAACTCCTTGTCGAGGATGAACGTGATGCGGCCCTGGTGGGCCGAGCTCGCGCTCTGAATGATGAGCCGGACGTTGATGCCCCCGGCCGCGAGGTCCTGGAAGACCCGCGCTGCCATGCCAGGTTCGTCCGGCACGTCCAGCAGCGTGAACTTGGCGATCTTCGCGTCCCCGGTGACCGCGACGACCTCGGCTCGTTCCATGATGCTTGCCGCTCCTCGAATCCAGGTGCCCTCGCGCAGGTGAAAGCTGCTGCGCACGTGAATCGGCACGTCGTACTCCATGCACACTTCGGCGGCGCGCGGATGCAGGACCTTGGCGCCGCTCGAGGCCATCTCGATGGCCTCCTCGTAGCTGATCACTGCCCACAGCCGCGCGCCGGGCACCCGCGACGGGTCGGCGGAGAAGACCCCGTCGACATCGGTGCAGATCTCGCAGGCGCCGGCCCCGAGGGCGGCGGCGAGGGCGGCCCCGGTGATGTCGCTCCCCCCGCGCCCCAGGGTGGTGACGTCGTCGGCGTCGTTGATGCCCTGGAAGCCGGTCACGATGACCACCCGGCCGGCATCGAGCTCGGCACGGATGCGCGCGGTGTCGATGCTGCGGATGCGGGCGACGTTGAAGACCCCGTCGGTGCGGATGCCGCACTGCGGTGCGGTGAGGGAGATGGCGGGAATGCCCCGGTTCTGGAGGGCCAGGCCCAGCAGCGACACCGTGACCTGCTCGCCGGTCGAGAGCAGGAGGTCCATCTCCCGGCCCGCGGGCCGATCGGAGACCTGGTGGGCGAGGCCGACGAGCTCGTCGGTGGTGCTGCCCATGGCCGAGAGCACGGCCACAAGCCGGGGGGTGTGGTCGAGGTTCCGCTCGATGCGGTCGGCGATGGCGAGAATGCGCTCCGCCGTCGCCACCGAGGTCCCGCCGTACTTCTGCACGACCACCGGACCCTCGCGGCCGGCCGGCGCCGTCATCGGTTCTCCCCGCCGACGGCGGCTCGCGACCCGGCGGCTGCGGAGGCTCCCGACGGACGCAGCGCCGTCATCGACCCTCCCCCTCCACGGAGCCGGCAGCCGGCCGGGGAGCCGCCTCGTCCCCGAGCTGCGCCGACAGCTGGTGCAGGAACAAGCCGACGTCGGTCACGATGCCCGCGGTCTGCGACGATCCGCGGTCGGCGAGCTTCGTCACCACCGCGGGGTTGATGTCCACGCAGACCACGCGCACCCAGGCCGGCAGCATGTTGCCGACCCCGATGCTGTGGAGCATGGACGACAGCATGATCACGAGCTTCGCCCCGTGCAACATCTCGGCGTAGCGCTCCTGGGCCTCGACGAGATCCATCAGGGTGTCGGGCAGCGGCCCGTCGTCCCTGATGCTGCCTGCGAGCACGTAGGGCACGTCGTGCGCGATCAGGTCGTGCATGACGCCGGAACGCAGGTATCCCTGCTCGACGGCGTTGCGGAGGCCGCCGACGCGGCGGATCGCGTTGATGGCCCGCATGTGGTTCTTGTGTCCCTCGTCGACGGCGACGCCGGCGTCGAGATCCACCCCGAGCGACGTGCCGAAGAAGGCGTGCTCGACGTCGTGCACGGCGAGCGCGTTCCCTGCGAGCAGCCCGTCGACCCACCCCCGCCGGACGAGCCGGCTCAAGTAGTTGCCGCCGCCGCTGTGCACCACCACCGGCCCCGCCACCACCACGATACGTCCGCCGTCCGCCTTCACGGCCCGCATCATGCCGACGACGCGCGACACGCTGACTTCCACCCGGCGCTCGGTCGACACGTCGCCGGTCATGAACGCGAAGCCGAGGCGGTCTCGTTCCTGGAACTCCGGCAGGACCCGGATGCCGTCCAGCCCGCACACGACCTGCTCTCCGCGGCGGACGTCCCTCAGCTTGCGGCACGCCGCGCGGCCGTCGCGCACGACCACCACCGCGTCCATCCGCTGGCGCTCGACGTCCACCCAGCGGCCGCCGTGGCGAATCTGGGTCCGGTGGTTCGTGGTCGAGTAGAAGTCGTCGGGGACGAAGCCGTCACCGGCCTCCTCGAGCCGCGCTTCGCGTTGCGGGCGGGGATGACAACCGAGGGGGATCAGCTCCTCGACGAGCTCGCGGAGCCCCTCGCGGGTGTCCGCGGTGACCTGCATCTCGAGCTGCGAGAACTCCTCGTTGGTGCGGCCGATGGTGAAGCCGAGCACGTGGTAGCGGGCGCCGCGCTCGATCACCTTGTCGAAGACCGCGGCGAGCAGCCGCGAGTCGATGAGGTGGCCCTCCGCCTCGACGATCTCGCTGAACGATTCCGGGGAGCTGTTTCCGGGCGTCACGGCGCACGCTCTCAGGAATGGACCGGCTGCTCCGTCCGCGAGGCCATGAACGCCTCGAACTCGCGCAGCGACCGGCCGATGTGCGTCGACTCGGTGGGGTGATCGGCCATGACGTGGGCGGTCTTGTACCCGTTGCCGGTGATGCAGACCACGATGGACTCGTCCTTCGGGATCGCCCCGGCCTTCAGCAGATTGATGGTGGCGGCGAGGGTGGTGCCGCCGGCCGGTTCGGTGAAGATGCCCTCGGTGCGGGCCAGCAGGGCGATGGCGTCGAGAATCTCCGCGTCGGTCGCCCGGGCCCCGGTGCCCCCGCTGCCCCGCACCGTCTCGAGCACCTGGTGCCCGTCGGCGGGGTTGCCGATGGCGATGGACTTCGCGATGGTGTCGGGCCGCACCGGCTCCGGATACTCGGCCCCGCTCTCGAGGGCGTTGACCACCGGCGCGCATCCCGCCGCCTGCGCCGCATGGATCTTCGGCAGGTCTCCCTCGGCCAGACCCACCTCGCGGAGCTCGCGAAACGCCCGCCCGATGCGCGGCAGCAGGGTGCCGCCCGCCACCGGCGACACGAGGTGCCGCGGATAGCGCCACCCCAGTTGCTCGACGATCTCGAAACCGCAGGTCTTGGCGCCCTCGGCGTAGTAGCTGCGCAGATTGATGTTGGCGAACGCCCAGCCGTACCGTTCGCCGGCCTGGGTGCACAGGCGGTTCACGTCGTCGTAGTTGCCGTCGATCTTCACGATGTGGGGGCCGGCGACCGCCGAGCCCAGGATCTTGCCCGGCTCCAGATCGTGGGGAATGAACACGTAGCACGTCAGGCCGAGCCGCGCCGCGTGCGCGGCGACGCTGTTGCCGAGGTTGCCGGTCGACGCGCAGCCCAGGGTATCGAACCCGAGCTCGACGGCCCGGGTGGCGGCCACCGGCACGACGCGGTCCTTGTAGGACAGCGTCGGGTGGTTCACGGAATCGTCCTTGAGGTAGAGCTCCGTCACCCCGAGCTCGCGGCCCAGCCGGTGTGCCCGCACCAGCGGGGTGCATCCGGAGTGGAGGCCGGTTCGGGGCTCGCCGGTGATGGGGAGCAGCTCGCGGTACCGCCAGAGGTTGCGCGGCCGTCGCGCGACGGCCTCGCGGGTGAGTGTCCGCCGCGCCGCGTCGTAGTCGTACACCGCCTCGAGCGGACCGAGGCACTGGTCGCAGACGTACAGCGCCTTGGACGGAAACCCGGTCTTGCACATCGCGCACCGCAGACCGGAAAACGCACTCATGGACGCTCCTCCCCTTTCACTCTGGTCCTCCGAGAATCCCGCGCCAGCGCCTCTCGTGCCTGGTCCGCCGATCGCCTTCGGCTCCGCCCGGCGCCCAACCGACCTTCCAGGAAGTCGCGCGGTTCCACGGCGCAGCCGCCTATGGCGCGGATTCCGGCGCCGGCGCTGAACCCACCGTCCCGTCGGGGCGGTCGACGAACATCGGCAGCCACAACGGCGGCCGCACGTGGAAGTCGAAGCGGGCGGCGTCGGCCAGCGCCGCCGCGACAGACGCGGAGCTGCACGGCTCGAGGGTCATGACGAACGGCAGCTCGGCCTTCGGCCAGCCCGGCTCCTGCAGCACCGCATCGAGGTTGATGCCGTGGTGCGAGAAGACCTGGGCCAGGTTCGCCACGATGCCCGGACGATCGTCGATCATGAACCGCACGTAGTGGGGGGCCTCGAACTCGCGCACCACCGGCGACGGCCCTTCCGAAGTCGGCAACCAGCCGTTCGGCGGCGCCGCGTTGCCACGCGCGATCGCCATCAGGTCCGAGACGACGGCCACCGCGGTCGGTTCACCGCCGGCCCCGAACCCGGAGAACGCGGTCTCTCCCCCGAACTGCCCGTCGACGACCACGACGTTGCGGCTGCCCTCGACCCGGCCCAGCGTCGACGCCTCCGAGACCAGGGCCGGCCGCACCGCCGCGTGCAAGCCGCCTGCGTCGGGCAGAAGCTCGGCCCAGGCCACCTGCCGGATGACGCATCCCAGGCGCCTGGCGTAAGCCAGATCGACGGCGTCCACCGCGGTGATCGGCTCCACCGGGATGTCGTCGACGCGCACCGCCCGGCCAAGCCCGACGCCGGCGAGAATCGCCAGCTTGGCCCGGGCATCGCCGCCGTCGATGTCCTCGGTGGGATCCGCCTCGGCGAATCCGAGGCGCTGGGCCTCCGTCAACGCGTCCGCGAAGGACAGGCCCGCGCCCTCCATCCGGGTCAGGATGTAGTTGCAGGTGCCGTTCAGGATGCCCTGAATCCGCCGCAGGCGGTCCCCCGCCACCCCCTCCCGGAGCCCTCGGAGAATCGGGATTCCGCCCGCCACGGCGGCCTCGAACAGCAGGTGCCGGCCCCGGCGTCCCGCCTCCCGCAGCAACGCGGGTCCGCCGTGGGCGATGACCTGCTTGTTGGCGGTGACGACGGACTTGCCGGCGGCCAGCGCCTGCTCGATCCAGGCCCGGGCCGGGTCCTGCCCGCCGATCAGCTCGACGATGACGTCCACCGGGCTGTCGAGGAGGGCCTGGAACGAATCGGTCCAGACCACGTCGGGTCCCGCCCAGTCGACGCGCTTGCGGGCCACGTCGCGGTTGCAGACGTGCGTCACCCGTACGCCCGGGTGCGAGCCGTCGGCGAGGATGCGGGCTACCGCACGGCCCACGGTTCCGAAACCCGCGATACCCACGGTGCACCCGCATCCGGTCGGTCGACTGGCCGTCACCACGTTCATGCGATTGTGCAAAAAAAAACCACCATCCGGTGTGGATGATGGCTGGTCGGACCCCTGCCGGCTCTCCGGCTACATCACCCACTGTGCCCGCGCGGAGCGGGCGCCCTGGTGGTCATCGCAACCGGAGCCGTCATGTTCTCTGTCATGGCCTGGGCCCGAGCTTGCTGAACGCCCTCTGATCAACAGCGTATTCTAGCCGTTCCCCGCGCGGCCGTCAACACCGAGCCGCGTGCGAGACCCGCGGAGCCGCCGGCCGGGGACGCGACGGCTTCCGGCCCGGCGGTCCGCTCCCGGGGCGTTCCCCGACCGATTCGGTCCCGGCCCGCCACGACGCCGAAGGGCCGGCGCCGGAACGGCGGGAGCGGCCGGTTGACACCCGCCGGACCGAGGAGTAGTATCCGCCGCACCCTCCGTCGGGGTGGCGTCTCATGCCGAAGCGCTCCAAGTGGCAGTCCCTTCCCACCGAAGCCATCAACCCCCGTTCCATCGCGATAGACCAGGCCTCCACCGAAGAGATCGCCGAGCTGATGCTCAAGGAGGACCGCCGCATCATCAAGGCGGTGCAGCGCGAGAAGGAACGAATCGCCATCGCCGCCGATCTGATTACCGAGGGGTTCCGCAAGGGCGGCCGGCTCGTTTTCGTCGGCGCGGGCACGAGCGGCCGGCTCGGCGTCCTCGAGGCGGCGGAGATGCCGCCGACGTTCAGTACGCCGGGCCAGCTCGTGCAGGCGATCATGGCGGGGGGGCGCGAGGCTTTCTTCAAGTCGCGGGAAGGGGTCGAGGACAACTTCGAGGAGGGGGGGCGCGCGGTCCGGCGGCTGCGCCTGTCGAGCAAGGACGTCCTCGTCGGGATATCCGCCAGCGGCATGACCCAGTTCGTGCGGGGGGCGTTGACCCGGGCGCGGCGGTCGGGGGTGAAGATCGTTTTCGTCACGTGCTGGCCGGGAAGCGAGCTGCAGACGTTCGTCGACGTCATCATCGCCCCCGAGGTGGGGCCCGAGGTCATCGCCGGATCGACCCGGTTGAAGGCGGGTACGGCGACGAAGATGGTGCTCAACATGCTGACCACCATCTCGATGGTGCACATCGGCAAGACCTACGGCAACCTGATGGTGGACGTGCAGACGGGGTCGGAACAGCGCCGGAGCCGAGCCCGCAACATCATCACGACGGTGACCGGCCTCGACTACGACGCGGCCGGGCTGCTGCTCGGGCGGGCGAAGTGGAACGTCAAGGCCGCCATCGTGATGGGGAAGACCGGCGACACCTACGCCAAGGCCCTCGCGCGCATCCGGCGCGCCGGGAACCTCGTCCGCCGGGCCATCGGCGAGGACGCGTTCCCCCGTTCCGCCCGGGGGTGAGCCGCTCCGCCCACGGGGATCCGCCCCCCGGAGGCGCGCCGATTCCGGGGCGTCCGGCGCGTGACCGGACTCATCCTCACCTGCCTCCATGAGCCTGCTCGACCTCGTGATCATCGTCGTCTACATGGCGGCGACCCTCTCGCTGGGCCTGGTCCTCGCGCGCGGCCAGGCGACCGTCCGCGACTACTTCGCGGCCGGCCGGCGGGCGCCGTGGGGCGTGGTGATGGCGTCGATCGTCGCGACGGAGACGAGCACCGCGACCCTCGTCAGCGTTCCCGGGTTCGCCTTCGGGACGGACCTGACCTTCCTGCAGCTCGTCTTCGGCTACCTCGCGGGAAGGGCGATCATCACCGTGCTCCTGCTGCCGGGCTACTTCCGGGGCGAGTATCTGACCGTCTACCAGATCCTCGCCGAGCGCTTCGACGCCGGCGTGGGTCGTGTCGCCGCCACCATCTTCCTCGCGACCCGGAACCTCGCGGACGGCCTCCGGCTCATGGCCGCGGGGCTCGTGCTCGGGGCGGCCCTCCTGACGTGGCCGGCCGCCGGCGCCGCCGCCGCCGCGCTGGCCCCGGGGCTCGCGCCGTCCACCTCCCTGCTCGTCCTGTCGATCGTGGCGATGGGCGCGGTCACCACCGTCTACACCTGGCGCGGCGGACTGACCGCGGTGCTGTGGACGGACATGGTGCAGCTCGCGGTGTACCTGGGCGGCTCGATTGTCGCGGCGGTCGTCCTCCTCGACCTCATCCCCGGCGGATGGGCGGAGGTGGCCGCGGCCGGGTCCGAGGCGGGCCGGTTCCGCCTGTTCGACTTCTCCCCGGACCCGACCCGGAGCTACACGTTCTGGTCGGGCCTCGTCGGGGGGGCGTGCCTCACCGTCTCCACCCACGGCACCGATCAGTTGATCGTGCAGCGGTACCTGTGCAGCCGCTCCCGGGAAGCGGCCGGCCGGGCCCTGCTCTGGAGCGGGGTCGTGGTCCTCGCGCAGTTCGCGCTCTTCCTCGTCATCGGGGTCATGCTCTACGTCTACTACACGGGCCACGCCCCGGACGTGCTGACGGCGCTGTCGCCGGCCGGAGCGGTCCAGACCGACCGCGTCTTCCCGACGTTCATCGTCACCGAGCTGCCGGCCGGCGTGCGGGGCCTCATGGTCGCCGCGGTCGTCGCGGCGGCGATGTCCACGCTCTCTTCCTCGCTGACCGCGTCGGCGTCGACCACCCTGGCCGACTTCTACCTGCCCGCCACCGGCGGCCGCCGCTCGCCCGGGCACTACCTCGCGGTGGCCCGCCGCGCCACGGTGCTCTGGGGCGCCGTCCAGGTGGTCGTGGCCCTCGTCGCGATTCCCGTCTCGCAGAGCATCGTCGACGAGGTGCTGGGCATCTCGTCGTTCACGAACGGTCTCATCCTCGGCGTCTTCCTCCTGGGCATCGCCGGCTACCGCCGCAACGCCACGGCGTACGCCGGGATCACGGTCGGCGCCGGCGTGATGTTGGCGGTCCGGCTGCTCACGAGCGTGTCCTGGCAGTGGTACGTCCTCATCGGCGCGGCGGTGACGCTCGCGGCGGGATGGACGGCAGACCGAAACGCCGCGAGGAAGGCGTCGGCCGATGAATAGGCACTCCGCCTTCGCCCCGGTCGGGCGGCTCATCGACGACGCCGTGCGCCGGCGCGCCTTTCCCTGCGCCGCCGTCGAGGTCGGCGCCGGCGCCGGCCCGATCTGGGGCCATGCCGCCGGCACCCTGTCGTACGACGACGGGGCCGAGCCGGCAACGCCGGACACCGTCTTCGATCTCGCGTCCCTGACGAAGGTGCTGGCGACGACCACGATCCTCATGCAACTCGTCGACGCCGGGGCCGTCACCCTCGCCGACCGCGTCGGAAGCCGGTTGGGCGAGTGGCGGAGCGGCGGCCGCGACGCGGTGACCGTCGCCGACCTCCTGGAGCACGCCGGCGGCCTGACCGCCCATCTGCCGTTCTTCCGGGACCACCGCGGACGCCGCGACTACCAGCACGCCATCTGCACGCTGCCCCTGGAGTACCCGCCGCGGACGCGGTCGGTCTACAGCGACCTGGGGTTCATCCTGCTCGCGTTCATCGCCGACGACGCGGCCGGGGCCGGCCTCGCCGAGCAGTTCGACGAGGTCGCGGGCCGCCTCGGGATCGCCGATCTGCGCTACCGCCCCCCTGCCGCGTGGCGTCCGCGGACGGCGCCGACCGAGGTCGACCCGTGGCGGGGCCGCCTGCTGCGCGGCGAGGTGCACGACGAGAACGCCTGGGCTCTCGGTGGCGTCGCCGGGCACGCGGGCCTGTTCGGCACCGCCCCCGCGGTGGGCCGCTTCGCCCGGGCCGTCCTGGAGACGCTGCAGGGACGGCCACGGCTGGCCCGCCCGGAGACCCTCGCTCGGTTCGTGCGGCGCGGCCGCGTCGCCGGCAGCTCGCGCGCGCTGGGGTGGGACACGATGCTCGTCACCTCGTCGTGCGGGCGGTCGTTGTCGCCCACCGCCTTCGGACACACGGGCTTCACGGGGACGTCCCTGTGGGTGGACCCGGTGCAGGATCTGTACGTGGTGCTATTGACCAACCGGGTTCATCCAACCCGTACCAACGACGCGATTCTCCAGGTCCGCCCCGCCGTGCACGATGCGGTGGTCCACGCACTGACCCACGGGAGCTGACGCCATGGCCCTCACGCCGCTCGACTGGCTGATCCTCGCCGGCTTCCTGCTCCTCCCCGCCGCCGTCGCGCTGTCCGTCGCGGGGCGCGCCGGCAGGAACCTGCGCCAGTACTTCCTTGCCGGCGGCGACCTGCCGTGGTGGCTTGCGGGGACGTCGATGGTGGCGACGACGTTCGCGGCCGACACGCCGCTCGCGGTCACCGGAATCGTCGCCCGGGACGGGGTCGCCGGCAACTGGATCTGGTGGAACGGCGCCCTCGGCAGCATGCTCAGCGTGCTGTTCTTCGCCCGGCTGTGGCGGCGGGCCGGCATCCTCACCGACATCGCCTTCGTCGAGATCCGCTACCACGGACGGGCGGCGCGCCTCCTGCGCGGATTCCGCGCGCTCTACCTGGGACTGCCCGTCAACTGCATGATCATCGGCTGGGTCAACCTCGCGATGGCCAAGATCCTCGAGGTCACCCTGGGGTGGACGCGGCTGACCGCGGTCTTCGCCGGCCTCGCGCTGACCGGGGCCTACGTGACCGTGTCGGGCCTGCGCGGCGTGGTGCTGACCGACCTGATCCAGTTCGCCCTCGCCATGACCGGGGCCCTCGCCGTCGCGTACTTCGCCCTCCGCGCGCCGGAGGTCGGGGGCCTCCCGGGGCTCGGCGAGCAACTCCCGGAGACCACGTTCCTCATGCTGCCGGCGGCCGGCGCGTCAGCGCCAGGCCCCGTATCGACGCTGACCCTGTCGGCGGCCGCGTTCGTGGCCTATCTCGGCGTGCAGTGGTGGGCGAGCTGGTACCCCGGCCAGGAGCCGGGCGGCGGCGGGTACCTCGCGCAGCGGATGATGGCGGCGCGGGACGAGCGCGAGGCGACGCTGGCGACGTTGTGGTTCACCCTCGCCCATTACTGTCTGCGGCCGTGGCCGTGGGTGCTCGCCGCCCTCGCCGCGCTGATCCTATACCCGGACATCGCCGACCGCGAGGCGGGGTACGCCCTCATCGTCCGCGACCATCTCCCCGCCGGCTGGCGCGGGCTGGTGCTCGGCAGCCTCGCGGCCGCGTTCATGTCGACGATGTCGACCCAACTCAACTGGGGCGCCTCCTACCTCGTCCACGACGTCTACGCGCGTTTCGTACGGCCCGACGAGGACAGCGCCCACTACGTCCGCGCCGCGCGGGCGGCCACCCTCGGCATCATGGTCCTGAGCGCGGGGGTCACGCTGTACCTGGACAGCGTCCGGCAGGCGTGGGAGCTGATTCTCCAGGCGGGCGCGGGCATCGGGCTCGTGCTGATTCTCCGGTGGTACTGGTGGCGCATCAACGCGTGGTCGGAGATCGCGGCGATGGTCGCGCCCCTCGTGGGCCACCTCGCGCTGACCCGGTTCACCGACGTCGCCTTTCCCGAGTCCCTGCTGTATCTCGTGGCGTGGACGACGGCCTGCTGGCTCGTGGTGACGTGGCTCACCCCGCCCGAGCCGGAGGCGACGCTGGCCGCGTTCTACCGGCGGGTGCGCCCCGGCGGCCCCGGATGGGCGCGGCTGGCCGCCCGCATCGGCGAGCCGGCGCCGCCGTCGATCCGGGGCCAGGTGGTCGACTGGCTCGCGGGGCTGGGGCTCGTCTACGGCGCGCTCCTGGGCGTCGGCGCGCTGGTGCTACCGGCCGGAGGGCCGGCGTGGCCGTACCTGGGGACCGCGATCGCGAGCGGAGCCGTCCTCTACCGGCGGATGGGCGACCGCGGATGGGCGGGCGCGGCCGGCTGATTGTCTCGCGTCCGTCACGCCCCGTCGCGTCGGCATCCCGCTGTCGCCGGCGCCGGGCCGGGGCGTCTCGTGACTTCCTGTCGGCGCCGGCCGTCGCACGTCGCACCGGCGTCTCGTCGCGCCCCGCCGCGGGCGCGCGCGGCCGGCGCCGGCGCGGCTCGGATGGGCCGGGCCGCCGGCTTGCTAACATAGCGGGCATGCGCCCCGACGGACGCCCGCGGGACCGCTGCTCGGAGCCTGGCTACGCCATGGCCGGGCTGCTCGTCGCCATCGGGATCATGAGCATCCTGATGGCGGTGGCGATGCCCGCGTGGCGCACCCTCGCCAAGCGGGAGAAGGAAGCCGAGCTGCTGTTCCGCGGCCAGCAGTACATGCGGGCCATCGACTTGTATCAGCGGCAGTTTCCCGGCGCCTACCCGACCGACGTCGAGATGCTCGTGGAAGAGCGCTTTCTCCGCCGCCTGTATCCGGACCCGATGACCGGAGAGCCGTTCCGGATCCTGACCCAGGGCTCGGCCGCGACGGCCGCGGGCGAAACGGCTGCCGAGGCCAACGAGGAGGGCGGTCGTTCGCGGAGCCGGCTCTCCGACCGCGACGGACGGGATGGGTCCGGCGTCCCCGGTTCGAGCCTCGGAGGCAGAGCCGGCAGGGTCTCCCCCGGCCGGTTCTCGGGAACTCTGGGCGGGGACGACGAGGATCTGGGAGGTATCGTCGGAGTCGTCAGCCGGTCCACGGAGGAGTCGCTCCGCGACTACAACGGGGCCACCCGCTACGATCAGTGGCTCTTCGTCCATCGGGGACAGGGGACGACGCCCGGCGCCGTGGGTGCGGCGGCTCCGTTCCCCGGCGGCGTCGGGGGCGGACCGGGCGGACCTGCCGGCATCGGCGGTGCGGCGGGAAGCCCCGATGGCGGCCTCTTCCGGCGCCCTGCCGGCGGCGGCTTCGGCGACCGTGCCGACCAGAGCCGGCCGCCCGGGCGGTAGCCCCCGCCCGGCGTTCGGCGCTAACGAGCGCGACCATCGTCCGGGCGTCTCCCCGTCCAAATACTGCATGAACAACAACTTGGAGGTCGTGTCGGCCCGCCGACACGACGCTCGACCTCTTCCGGCATGGCCTGGGGGAAGGCGCCGCGCCGATCCCGGGATCCACTCCAGGCGCAACCCTCCCGCTTACCACTCGGCGTAGGGCGTGCCGTCGAGGCCGGCGCCGCTCGCGCCGCTGCGCACGTCGAAGACGCCCTGGGCGAGGGGATCGGCAGGGTCGTACTCGGCGAGGACCACCTGCCAGGTCGCCGTCGACCGCGTGAACGGGTCGTCCGGGATCGCGCGCAGATACCCCTCGGAGACCAGGTTCTCCAGCGCCGGCGGATACTCCGTCCGGTCCGCATAGTACTGGTCGATGGCGTCCCGCATGCGGAACAGGTTCTCCTTCAGGGCCGCTTCCCGGGCCCGCGTTACCGCCGTCCCGTAGCCCACCATGGCGACGGCCACGAGGGTCGACATCAGCGAGACCACCACCACCAGCTCGATGAGCGTCCAGCCCGCCGCCGAGCCGGCGCGGGTCGCCGTCGGCGGTCCGGCCGGCGTTCGCGGACAGGCGGCGAGCCGGGACTCCACGTGTCCGGTGCGCCAGGCTTCCATCGTCACCACTCGTCGTAACGGGTCCCGTCGAGGGCCGTCGCCCTCGACGTGGTGTAGACGTCGTACACGTTGTCGCCGCTCCACCGCCGGGAATCCGGCTCGTCGTCGTAGGAGCGCAGCCCCCACTCGCGACTCTGCGTCATCGGATCGAACGGAATGCGCCGCAAGAAGCGCATCTTCCGGCCGGTCGCGTCGTTCGCCATCTGGACGCCCTCCACGAGGACCTCTAGACTGGCGGGGTACCCCTCGTTTTCCGCTTCCACGTCGAGCCCACCGACCACGCCGAGATCGACCGCGTCCTTGTGGCGGTCTATCGCGGTGCGCATCTCCCTCAGCGCCCGCCGCAGCTCCGCCTCACGCTGGCGCTGCATCGTCACCCGGGCCAGAGGCATCACCGCCGATGCCAGGATGAGCACGATGGCGCTGACCACGAGCAGCTCGACGAAACTGTACCCGCGCTCGGCCCCGACGCGGGGGCGAAGGGCGCGCAGGAGTCCGCGACGGCCCGTCACGACCCGGACTCTCCCGCCTCGGCCGGGGAGGCGTCGCGATAGTAGGTCGATACGCCGAGGGTGAGCACCAGCCGTTCGTCCGATTCGTTCCCCCGCCCCAGCACGACGTCCTCGACGAGGATGAACTCGGGGGCCGTCTCGAGGACGTGGATGAACCGGCGAACGTCCTCGTACCGCCCCGCGAGCACCATCGTGGTTCGCAGTCGGGACAGCGGGCTGCCCCGTTCCCGTTCCGACACGCTGCTCTGCCGCTCCAGCACGAGGGCGGAATCGCGGGCCAGTCGATCGAGGTACGGCGAGAGAATGGCGCGAGCGCCGGCGAAGTCGGACGGGAGGACCTGCGTGTAGAACTGCTCCAGCCGTTCCTCGGCGCGGCTGGTGCTGGCGCCGGTCTCGGCCGCCGCCGCCCAGGCGGCGCGCACCTCGGCGAGGCGGCTCTCCGCCGCCGCCGCGTCCGCCTCGGCCCGCGCGACCCTCCGCGACCAGGGATACAGGGCCACCGCGTAGAGGACGCCGTCGACCGCGAGCAGGAGGGCGACGGCCGTCACCAGCCGCCGGTGATCCGAGGCGATTCGCCGCAGCAGCGTCATCGACATGCGCTCTCGGGCTTCGGTCCCCCCCCCGGCGCCGCGCACCCTCAGTCGCGGGGTGGGACAGCGGCGGCACCCGCCGCCGGCCGCGCCGCCGCCGCGTTCCCCCGCGGATCGCCCTCCCCCGGTCCGACGCCGGCGTCGAGGGGCGCCGCCGATTCGAGGTAGCGGCCCCGCAGGACCGCGCGGTACATTCCGTCCTCGGTCAGCTCCACCTGCCGGTTCAGCACGCCGACGAACGCGCCGGACGTCTCCAGGGACGTGACGAACCGGCTGATGGCGTCGAGGCTCCGGCCCCGCACTCCCATCGCCACGTCGACCGTGCCCGGCTCGATCTCCGGCCGCACCTCGGTGACCATCACGTCCGGCGGCAGGGTGGTCTCGATGCGGTTGAAGAAGTCGGTCCACGAGAACACCCGCTGGGTGATCAGGGTGTTGGCCTCGCGCGTCGCCTCGGCCAGGGCGCCGAGGTCCCGCGGGGTCGCGGTCCGTTGCGCCTCCGCGGCGCCGGCGGCCAGCTCCGCGGTCTCCCGGGCCGCGCGGTCCATGCGCGCCTCGAGGTCGCCGTTGTGCCGGGCGAGGTCGACGAGGCGCCCCACGCCCGCCGCGAGCATCGCGAGGCCGACCGCCGCGGCCACGCCGAGCGCCGCCCGCGCCACGCGCTCGTTGTAGAAGGGCCGGGTCGCCAGATTCGTCCGCAGCATCTCCAACCTGCAACATACCACGGGCGCCGGCACCGTCGTGGCCCCCCCGTGCGTCTCCGGTCAGGCTGCGGCCCCGCCGCGCGGGGTGTGCTCGCGGACGAGCAGGCCCGCCGGCGCCGCCGCCACGTCGGGAAGCGGCTCCCCCTCGTGCGACGACTCTGCCGACCCGCCCGCCGCGACGGGGGTCACCGCGGTGTCGAGATGGGCCTCGATGAGCTGCCGAAGCCCCGCGGCGTCCTCGGCGGTGGCCCCCTCCCGGCTGACGGCCAGCAGCACCCGGCCGTACCCGCCGCCTTCCAGCCGATCCTCGTAGTACATCGTCGTCTGGTGCACGAGGTCCACGAGGTCTTCGTCGCCGCCGGCCGGGCGGTGGCGGAACAGGATCAGGTGTCCTCGGCGCACGACGGCGATGGACCGGTATCCTCCCGCCGCGTGCACGAGCAGCCAGTCCGGCTCGGCCGGCGGACGGCCGGCGAGCACCGCGTCGATCAGGCTGAAGCTGGCCAGGTCCACCACCCCCGCGTGCGCCCCGCCCCGCGCGCACGCGCTCTCGTACTCCTCGACGACGTCCCGCCGCATCAGGCTCACGACGAACTCCCGTCCCCCGCCGTCGACGGGGGCGCCGGGCGCGCAGGCCACCTGGGCGTCCTCGATCCGGAACGGCGCCGTCTTCCGCGCCCGCCATCGCACGAGTTGGTCGAGGTCGGCGGCGCGCGCCGGCACCTTGTCGAATCGCAGCAGCGACACCTTGGCGGCGCTGTCGGGCACGACCAGGGCCACGCGCCGGGGCGCACCGGGCAGGGCCGCCCGTACCTCCCGGACGACGTCGCGCACGATATCGGGCTCGACCACGTTGGCGGCGTTGGCGGCGGGGGTCACCGCCCCGGCCGGCAGCGGCCGGGAGACGGCGGCGGCCACCCGCCGCTCGCGGTCGAGGACGACTCCGGTGACGCGGTCGGCAGCGATCTCGATGCCCGCCGACGGCGGGGGGGCGGCGAAGAGGCGGGACAGGCTGGCGAGGGCGTTCATTTGACGAACGTGACCTTGTTGATCTCCTGCAGGGTGGTCAGGCCGGCCAGCACCTTCTCGACCGCCGACTCCCGCAGGAAGCGCATGCCCTCGGCCCGCATCGCCTGCTTGATCTCCGAGGTCGGGGCCCGCGCCAGGATCAGCTCGCGGAGCCGGTCGCTCAGGTCGAGCAGCTCGCACAGCGCGGTGCGCCCGCGGTAGCCGGTCCCGTTGCACTCGATGCACCCGGCCCCGTCGAAGAGCTCGTGGCCGCGCGCGAGCTCGGGGTCGAGGCCGGCCTCCGCCAGGGCCTCGTCGCTCAGCCGCATCGGCCGGCGGCACTCGGTGCAGATCATCCGGACGAGGCGCTGGGCGAGCACGCAGTTCAGCGACGAGATGAACTGGTAGGCCTCGACCCCCATGTTCAGAAACCGCCCGAGCACGTCGAGCACGTTGTTGGCGTGCACCGTGGTGAAGACGAGGTGCCCCGTCAGCGCCGACTGGATCGCGATCTGCGCGGTCTCCGAGTCGCGGATCTCGCCGACCATGATCTTGTCGGGGTCGTGCCGCAGGATGGACCGCAGCCCGCGGGCGAAGGTCAGCCCCTTGCGCTCGTTGATCGGGATCTGGGTGACGCCGTGGAGCTGGTACTCGACGGGGTCCTCGATGGTGACGATCTTGTCCTCGGGCGAGTGGATCTCCGAAAGGGCGGCGTAGAGCGTGGTGGTCTTGCCGCTGCCGGTCGGCCCGGTGACCAGCACCATGCCGTACGGCTCCTTGATCGCGCGTCGGAAGCGGCGGAGCTCGGCGTCGGCGAACCCGAGCACGTCCAGCCGCAGCTCGCGGAACTGCTCGCTGATGGTCTCCTTGTCGAGGATGCGGATCACCGCGTCCTCGCCGTGCACGGTGGGCATGACGGAGACGCGGAAGTCGATGGTCTTGCCGGGCACCCGCACCTTGAAGCGGCCGTCCTGGGGAATCCGCTTCTCGGCGATGTCGAGCTCCGCCATGACCTTGATGCGTGAGAGGATGGCTCCGTGGAACTGCTTGTCCACCGGGCGCATGGCCGGCTGCAGGGTGCCGTCGATGCGGTACTTCACGTGGACGGCGTCGTCGAGGGTCTCGACGTGGATGTCGCTCGCACGGCGCTGGAGGGCGGTGTAGATCATCGAGTCGACGAGCCGGATGATGGGGCTGATGTCGCTCGTTAGCCGCTCGACGGTCAGGCTGTCCTCGCCGCTCTCGTCCTCGTGCAGGATCTGCAGCTCGAAGCTCTCGGTCGCCTCGTCGAGGACCCGCTGCGATCCCTCGCTCTTCTTGAGGATGGACTCGATGGCCGACCGTGTCCCCACCGTGACCCGGATCGGGGTGTCCAGCAGCAGGGCCAATTCGTCGATCTTCGGGAGGTCGATGGGGTCGGAGACGACGATGACGAGGGTGCCTTCCACCTTGCGGTAGGGCACGAAGCCGTACCGGAGCATGAGGTCGGCGGGGATGGACCGGAACAGGTCCGCATCCATGCTGAACCGTTCCATGTCCGCGAACTCCACGCGGTAGCGCTCGGCGAGCCGGCGGGCCCGCGCGATCTCCTCCGCATGGTCGACCGCGGCCGGCTGCCCCCCGGACTGCACGTCGCCCGGTTGGATGGCGGTGCTCTCCGCCGCGCGGACGCGGCCGCTCTCCGCCGCGCGGACGCGGCCGCTCTCTGCCGCGCGGATGCGGCCGCTCTCCGCCGCGCGGACGCGGCCGCTCTCTGCCGGGCGTTCGCCGCCGGCCGCCGTGGTGGTATCGGGGGCGCTCATGACAGGACCGTCCCCAGCTGCAGCAGCGGCAGGTACAGGGCGACGAGGAGGGCGGCGATGACGAGCCCCATCACGATCAGGAGCACCGGCTCGATGACGGCCACGAAGCGCCCGAGCCGGGTCTCTATCTCCTCGTCGAAGAAGTCGGCGACGCTGGTCAGCATCTCGCGTAGCGCCCCCGTCGCCTCGCCGACCTCGACCATCCGGACGACGACCGACGGGAAGATCCCCCGCGCCGCCAGGGCCGCGGCCAGCGCCTCGCCCTCGCGGACCCGTTGCCCGACCACCGCCAGCTGTTCCGCGTAGAACCGGTTGCCGAGGGCGCGCGCCGCCACGTCGATGGCGTCGACCAGGGGTATCCCGCCGCCGAGCAGGGTGGCCAGCGTGCGCGACATCTGCGACGTCGCGAACCGGCCCGCGATCGAGCCGACGCCGGGGAGCCGCAGGACCAGGCGGTCGAGAAGGGCGGCTCGGCCCGGCTGCCGCAGCCAGCGCCAGGCCGCCCACCCGACAAGGGCGGCGCCCGGGACGATGAGCAGGAGGTTGCTCCTCGCCGCGTTCGAAACCGCCACCACCATGCGCGTCATCAGCGGCAGCTCGGCCCCGAACCCGCCGTAGAAGGCCTCGAACTCCGGCACCACCCGCAGGACGATGATGGACACCACGATCAGCGAGAGGCCCAGCAGGATCACCGGGTATATCAGCGCGGAGAGCGTCTTGCGCCGCAAGGCGGTGACCACCTTCACGTAGTCGACGTAGCGGCGGATGACCTCCTGGAGGCCCCCGCTCTTCTCCCCCGCCAGCAGTGAGGCCGTGTAGACGCCGGGGACGATCTCGCCCTGCGCGTCGAACGCCTCCGAGAGCGCGGCGCCCGCGTGGACGCGGTCGTGTACGTCGTTCAGGACGGCCTTGAAGCCGGGATCGTCCATGCGCTGACGCAGGATGTCGAGCGACTGCACGAGGGGCAGCCCCGCCTGCAGCAGCGTCGCGAGCTCCTGGTTGAAGACCAGGAACTCGCGCGTCCGGATGCGCCGGGGGGGCGCCGGCGAGAAGCCCGACCAGGCGAACGAGCCGCGGCGGCTCAGGGCGAGGACGTACAGCCCCTTGGCCTCCAGATCACGGCGGAGGGTCGCTTCGTTCTCGGCGACATGCACGCCCTCGATCACCTCGCCCGTCTCGGTGCCGAGTCTGCAGTGGAACTCCATGCGTCAGGGCCGGCCCGCGCGGCCGGGAACGCACATCGCGCCTCGGACCCGCCCGACGCGATTCTAGCAGCCCCCGGACCGCCGCGCCACGGCATCCGTGGTTCCCGCTCGCGGTTGCCGCATGTTCCGCGGCATGTTAGAGTTGCGGCGATTTCGCACGACCCGGTGGCCGCGTTCGAGGTTCACGGGGACCTTGCGCGTCCCGCACGCGTGACCTGGCGGGTGCGACATCACGGCCGGGTTGGAGGTCCCGTTGTCGCGAGGCTTCTTGCGACCACGACTGACGGGGCGGCTGCCGCACATGCCACGCACACCAGGAGTTCGACGGAGAACGACGGCGATGTCTCTCGAAGCGCTCGGCATGGTGGAAACCAAGGGCCTCGTCGGCTCCATAGAGGCGGCCGACGCCATGGTCAAGGCCGCCAACGTGCTGCTCGTCGGCAAGGAGTACATCGGGGCCGGCTACGTCACCGTGTTCGTGCGCGGCGACGTCGGAGCCGTCAAGGCCGCCACGGACGCCGGCGCCGCCGCCGCGCGCCGGGTGGGTGAACTCCTGGCCGTGCACGTCATCCCGCGACCCCACGGCGAGGTGGAGAAGATCCTGCCGCAGGCCGGCGATACCCGGTGATCGACCCCGCCGCGCATTCCGGCCATGGCTGATCGGGCCTCCCTGAACGGCACGGACCTCGATTCGACCCTCGATCCCCGGCCACCCGGCGACGATCCCCGCCGCCCATCCGGCCATGGCTGATCGGGCCCCCCGGATCGACACGGATCTCGACTCGATACGCGAGGCGCGCCAGCTCGCACGGCGCGCCCGCGCCGCCCAGGCGCGCCTCGCCGAGTTGACCCAAGAGCAGGTGGACCGCATCGTCGGGGCCGCGGCCGCGGCTGCGGCCGCCCAGGCCGCGCCGTTCGCCCGCATGGCGGTCGAGGAGACCGGCTACGGCAACCAGGCGGACAAGGTCCGCAAGAACCTGTTTGCGGCGGAGACGATTCACCGGTTCATCGAGCCCATGCGCACCGTCGGGGTCATCCGGCGGCTCGAGGCCGAGCGCGTCGTCGAGATCGCCGAGCCGTTCGGGGTCGTCGCTGCCGTCGTCCCGTCGACCAACCCCACCTCCACCGCCATCTACAAGATCCTCGTCTGCCTGAAGGCGCGGTGCGCGGTGGTCCTGAGCCCCCATCCCGCCGCCGCCGGGTGCGTGCGCCGCGTCGCCGAGGTGATGACCGCGGCCGCCGTCGACGCGGGAATGCCCGACGGCGCGGTCACCTGCATGACGATGGTGACCCTCGAGGGCACGCAGGAGCTGATGCGGCGCCGCGAGGTCGCCCTCATCCTCGCCACCGGCGGCCTCGGCCTCGTCCGCGCCGCCTACAGCGCCGGCAAGCCCGCCTACGGGGTCGGGCCCGGCAACGCCCCCGCGTACATCGAGCGGACGGCGGACCTGCCCAAGGCGGTGGCCGACATCATCACCGGGAAGACCTTCGACAACGGCCTGCTCTGCTCGTCGGAGAACTCCGTGGTGGTCGACGAGGTGGTCGCCGGCGAGGTGCGCCGCGAGTTCGAGCGACAGGGCGGCTACTTCCTGAACGCGAGCGAAGCCGACCGCCTCGCCGCCGCCCTCGTCACCGCCGACCGCCTGCCCAGCCCGGAGCTGGTAGGCCGGACGGCAGCGGAGATCGCGGCCCGCGCCGGCATCGACGCGCCGGAGGAGACACGGGTCCTCATCGCCCCCCTCGAGGGGGTGGGGCGCGACCACCCCCTGTCGATCGAGAAGCTCTGTCCGGTGCTGTCGTTCTACGTCGTCGCCGACTGGCGCGCGGGCTGCGAGCGGTGCATGGAGATCCTGCGCTACGGCGGCATGGGCCACACCATGGCCATCCACTCGCAGGACGAACAGGTGATCCTCGAGTTCGGCCTGCGCAAGCCCGCCTTCCGCATCGTCGTCAACACCCCGACGACCCTCGGCTCGATCGGCATGACGACGGGACTCGATCCCTCGATGACCCTCGGCTGCGGCGGACACGGCGGCAACATCACCTCGGACAACATCACGCCCCGGCACCTGTTGAACGTCAAGCGCCTGGCCTGGGAGGTGCGCCCCGCCGGACGGCCCTCGCCCGAGCGGGGCGGCGTCGCCGCCCCAGCCCCGGCCGCCGCGGGGCGACCGCGCCCCGGGAGGCTCGACGCCGGGCTTCTCTCCCGCCGGATCGACACGTTCCTCGCCTCGCGAGGCGTCGGCTCGACCCCGGCCCCCGCGGACCCGAGCCCGGCCCCGGCCCCCGCCGCCGCATCGACGACGCCGGCCCCGACCGACGCGCCGGACGGACGGCGCGATCCCGTCGAGTTCGTCTGTGAGGACGACGTCCGCCAGGCGGTGGAGGCCGGCCGCCGCATCGCCGTCGACGACCGCACGATCATCACCCCGGCCGCACGCGACCTCGGAGAACGGCACCGCATCTTCGTGGAGGCCTGAACGGCCCGGCGCCGTCGGACCGGGCGCTTCCCGGCGGCCGCGGCCCGAGGGGGCCACGGGTGCCGGACCAATCCCGGCTCGATGCCGGCCGCCAGACCGCGCACTTCCTGCGTGCAGGCACCGGTTCTTCGTTTGGATTCCTGCCATCCCCCATCCCTCCAGACGCCGGCGAGCGGTGCGCGAGCACCGGCAGTCTTCTTGCATCCAGCGTCGCCGTGCTGGCCATCGTGCAAAGCGCGGCCCTGTTCGGCGTCGACGCGCATCCGGTCCGGGTCGAGGTCGACGTGTCGGACGGCGGGCTGCCGACGACGATCCTCGTCGGCCTGCCCGACGCCAGCGTCCGGGAGAGCCGCGACCGTATCGACAGCGCCATCCGCAACTCCGGCATCGAGCTCCCGAAGCGGCGGGTGACGGTCAACCTCTCGCCCGCGGACATCCGCAAGGTGGGGTCGGCGTTCGACCTGCCGATCGCCCTCGGCATGCTCGCCGCGGCCGGGCTAGTGCCCAGGGCCGGGCTCGACCGGACGGTCGTCGTCGGCGAGCTTTCTCTCGACGGCGCGGTCCGGCCCGTGCGGGGACTCCTCCCGATCGCGGCTCGGGCCCGGCGGGACGGGGTCGAACGCCTGCTGGCGCCCGAGGCCAACGCCGGCGAAGCGGCGATCGTCACCGGACTCGGGGTGGTGCCGGTGACGTCCCTGGAGGAGGCCGTCGCGGTGCTGACGGGACGATCCGACCGAACTGCAGCACCGGTGCCGCGTTCCGCCCCCGCACTTCCCGCCGCGCCGGACCTCGCCGACGTGCGGGGTCAACCGATCGCCCGCCGGGCCTTGGAGATTGCCGCCGCCGGAGGCCACAACCTGCTCTTCATCGGGCCGCCGGGGGCCGGCAAGAGCATGCTCGCCCGACGGCTGCCGGGCATCCTGCCCGCGTTGACGACGAACGAGGCCCTCGAGGTGACCACCATCCACTCGGTGGCGGGGCTGCTGCCGCCGGGCGGCGGGCTCGTGACCACCCCGCCCTTCCGCGCTCCCCACCATACCGCGTCGGACGTCGCGCTCGTCGGCGGCGGCGCGATCCCCCGGCCCGGCGAGATCAGCCTCGCCCACAACGGCGTCCTCCTTCTCGACGAGGCGGCGGAGTTCGCCCGCCACGTGCTCGACGCCCTGCGCCAACCCCTCGAGGAGGGTGCGGTGCAGGTCGCCCGCGCGGCTCGATCGGTGGTCTTTCCTGCCCGCTTCCTGCTCGTGGCCACGACGAATCCCTGTAACTGCGGCTACCTTGGAGAGCCGACCCGCCCGTGCCGCTGTTCCCCGCACCAGATCGCGCGCTATCGGGGCCGACTCTCGGGGCCGTTGCTCGACCGGATCGACCTGAGCGTCCGTGTGCCCGCGCTGCCCTTCAGCGCGCTGACCGGGGCCGAGCCCGGAGAGGCGTCGGTGCTGGTGCGCGGGCGGGTCGCGGCCGCGCGCGAGGCCCAGCGGGCGCGGAACCGATGTCCGGACGGAGCCTCCGTGAACGCCCGCTTGCACGGCCGCGCCCTCTCCCGGCACTGCGCTCTCGACGCGGCCGGACTCGGGATTCTCGACGCGGCCAGCCGCCGGTTTCGTCTCAGTGCCCGGAGCTGTCACCGGTTGATGAAGGTGGCGCGCACGATTGCCGACCTTGCCGACGATGAGACGATCGCGGCCGAGCATCTCGCGGAAGCGGTGCAGTTCAGGCTCGACGAGTGACGCCGTCAGGAGTCTGCGCCGCGGAGGACCTCGCGTCGCTCCACCCCTCGCGTGCAGCGGGAACTCTCGCCAAGCCGCCAGGGGCCTGCGGCCAGGCCTCCCTCACCGCCGCCGCCCTGGCGACGCCCCGCGCTTACGACCCCATTCCAACCGGCTCCGCGACGCTCCTGCCCCGGCGAATCAGCTCCTCCTGCACGTCGCGCCGCGGCTCGCCGGCGGCCGGGGTCCTGAGGACGTACTCGCCGTCCGACCCGCAGTCCCACACCGAGCAGTTGTCCTGCTCGTAGGCGGCGAGGATCTCGTCGAGCTCGCGCTTGAGCGCGGGATCCTCGACCGGGATCACGGTCTCGACGCGGCCGTTCAGGTTCCGCTTCATCCAGTCCGCGGAGCCTATGAAGTGCTCCGGTCGTCCCGCGTTGACGAACCGGAAGATCCGGCTGTGCTCGAGGAAGCGTCCCACGACGCCGAACACGCGCACCGTCTCCGACAGCCCCTCCACCCCGGGACGCAGGCAGCACAGCCCGCGGACGTTGAGCCGGACGGGCACGCCCGCCCCGCTCGCGTCGTAGAGCTCGTGGATGATCTCGGCGTCCTGGAGCTGGTTCATCTTCGCGTCGATCCCCGACGGCCGCCCCTCCCGGGCGTGCTCCGCCTCGCGGCGGATCAGCTCGATGAAGCGGCGCCGCATCGACACCGGGGCGACGAGCAGCTTGCTGCTCTCGGGGTAGGGAATCACGCCGGTCAGGGAGTTGAAGACGGTGGCGACATCGTCGCCGATCGACTCGTTGCAGGTCAGCAGTCCGACGTCCTCGTAGATCCGGGCCGTCCCCGAGTGGTAGTTCCCGGTGCCGACGTGCGCGTAGCGCCGCACCCCGTCCGGCTCGTCGCGCACGACGAGGGCGAGCTTGACGTGGGTCTTGAGCCGCTCCACCCCGTAGGACACGTGCACGCCTTCCTTCTCCAGGAAGTTGCCCCAGGCGATGTTCGGGGCTTCGTCGAACCGGGCCGTGATCTCGACCAGCACCGCCACCTGCTTGCCCTGCCGCGCGGCTTCCGCCAGCGCCCGGAGCAGCGGCGAATCGCGGTTGGTGCGGTAGATCGTCAGCTTGATCGCGAGCACCGCCGGGTCCGTCGCGGCCGAGTTCAGGAACCGCAGCACGGAGCTGTCGAAGCTCTGGTAGGGGTGGTGCAGCAGGATGTCGCCGCGCGCGATCTCGTCGAAGATCGCCGATGGGCTGTCGGGGAGCCGGTGGAGCCGGGGGTGGTCGGCCGGCTCGTGCGGCGGCTGGCGCAGGTCGTCGCGGCCCGGTCCGTCGAAGCTCTGAAGGTCGCTCACGCCGAGCGGCGCCCGCGTGGGATAGACGTCGTCGGCGCCGATCCCGAGCTGGCGGCTCAGCCACGACACCTGATGCTCCGGCATGGTGCTGTCCACCTGCAGCCGGACCACCCCCGCGAACCGCCGGGCCTTCAGCTCGGAGCTCACCTGTCGGATGATGCTGCCCGGTTCCTCCAGCGGCGCGTCGCTGCCGCCGTCCGCCTGGTCGACATCTCCCTCCGCGGCGCGCGTGACCCGGAACACGTGGACCGCGGCGGGCGGCGAGCCGGGATATAGCAGGTCGAGGTTGGCGGCGATGACCTGCTCGATGGGCACGACGCCGGGGCGGTCGTCCAGGGGAATCCACCGCGGGCGGTTGCCGGGCACCTTGATGCGCACGAAGCGGGTGTCGCCGTCGTGCGGAATGAACACCGCGAGGTTGAGCCCGAGGTTGCTGATGAACGGGAACGGGTGCTCCGAATCGACGGCGAGCGGGGTCAGTATAGGCTGGATGTTGCGCGCGAAGTAGGCGCGCAGGGCCGCGCGCTCGTCCCGCTTCAGGTCGTCGTGCCGCAGGATGGGCAGCCCCGCCCGGGCGAGATCCGGCACCAGCTCCTCGTGCCACAGCCGGCCGAGCTCCGCCACCTGGGTGAGGAGTTGGGCGCGGCAGGCGGCCAGCTCGTCGGCCGGCGTCCGGCCGTCGATGGAGAGCTTCTTGGCCCGGTTGTTGATCTCGCGCTTGAGGCCGCTCATGCGCTTCATGAAGAACTCGTCGTGGAGCATTCCGATGATGCCCGCGAACTTGACGCGCTCGAGCAGGGGCAGATCGGCGCGACCGACGAGATGCAGCACCCGGCGGGCGAACCCGAGCCAGCTCAGCTCGCGGCTGAGGAACGCCCGGGCCGGTCCGAGTGCGGCGAGGCGTGCTCTGGTTGACACCGCTTTCCCTTTCGATTCGGCGGCTCGCTGTTAACATCTCGCGGGGTTTCCGCTTCCGGAAGCCCTCGATTATAGGACACCCGTCGTGCCGAACCCGATAGAGACCCTTCCCGAGAACATCGCCGCCGTCGACCTCGGCTCCAACAGCTTCCACATGCTCGTCGCCCGCACCAAGGGCGGTGAGCCGGTCCTCGTCGATCGCCTGCGCGAGATGGTGCAGCTCGCTTCCGGCCTCGACCCCGACGGACGCCTCAGCCCCGAGTCGCGCGACCGCGCCATCGAGTGTCTTCGGCGGTTCGGGCAGAGGCTGCGCCACATGGACCCGAGCGACGTTCGGGCGGTGGGTACCAACACCTTGCGGGCGGCGGCCGACGCCGGCGAGTTTCTGGTCGACGCGGAGCGGGCGCTGGGACACTCGATAGAGACGATCTCCGGCATCGAGGAAGCCCGCCTGATCTTTCTCGGGGTGACGCGGACCCTGCCCGGACCGCAATGCCGGCGGCTGGTCGTCGACATCGGTGGCGGCAGCACCGAGCTGATCGTGGGCGACGAGGCGCCCCTCGACATGGAGAGCCTCTACATGGGCTGCATCAATGTCAGCCGCGCCCATTTCGGCGACGGCCGGCTCACCCCCGAGAACTGGCGGCGGGCCGAGCTCGCCGCGTTGCAGGAGCTGGAACCGGTCACCGGGCGATTTCGCGCGATCGACTGGGAGGAGGCGGTCGGGGCTTCCGGGACCATCCGGGCCATCGACGGCCTCGTCCGCACCTACGGATGGAGCCGGAAGGGGATCACGGCCGACGCCCTGGGCAAGCTGCGCGACACCCTGCTGAGGGCGGGCCGCGTCGGCCGACTGAAGCTGGAAGGGCTGAACCCGAGGCGCAGGACGACCATCGCGGGGGGCACGGCCATCCTGTCGGCCCTGTTCGAAGCGCTCCGCATCGATGTCATGCGACGCTCGGACGGGGCCCTGCGAGAGGGTCTGCTCTATGACTTTCTCGGCCGGATCCGCGATCAGGACGTGCGCGAGCGGGGGGTCGAGGCCCTGGCGGATCGCGCGCACGTCGACCGGCAGCAGGCGGTGCGGGTGAAGCAGACGAGCCTGTTCCTGCTCGCCCAGGTGGCGGACGGATGGGACCTCGGGAGCCGCAACGCCCGGCAGTTCCTGTCCTGGGCCGCGAACCTGCACGAGATAGGTCTCGACATCGCCCACAACCACTATCACCGGCACGGGGAGTACATCGTCGCCCACGCCGACCTGCAGGGATTCTCCCTGCCCGAGCAGCAGGTGCTCGCGACCCTGGTGCGGTCCCACCGGCGCAAGTTCCCGAGCGAGGTCATCGCCGCCATGCCCCGGAACTGGTCGGCGTGGACCGAGCGGCTCGCGATGCCGCTACGCCTGTCGGTGGTCCTGCACCGGAGCCGAAGTCCCCTGCCCCTCCCCCCGATCGAGCTCAGCGCCGCGAAGAACGCCCTGGACCTGCGGTTCCCCCCCGGGTGGCTCGACGAGCACCCCCTGACCCGCGCCGATCTGGAGACCGAGGCCGCCTACCTCCGGGAAGCCGGCTACCGGCTGTCGTTCGGCTAGCTAGGAATCCGCGCCGTGGGACGGCGCGGATTCCTGCAGGGTTGGTTGGGCGCCAAGCGGAGCCGTAGGCGACGATTGGCGGGCGAGGGGGTCGCGGTGGAACGGCGCGGACTCCTGCAGGGTTGGTTGGGCGCCAAGCGGAGCCGTAGGCGACGATTGGCGGGCGAGGGGGTCGCGGTGGAACGGCGCGGACTCCTGCAGGGTTGGTTGGGCGCCAAGCGGAGCCGTAGGCGACGATGGGCGGGCTAGCGGCCGGGCCCTTCGGTGGTGCATGTCGGCCGGCCGACTACGGCTCGAGCCGGGCCAGCATTCGGGGAACGACGAGCCACAGCAGCTCGCCGAGGCCGGGCCGGACCTCGTTCCACCCCCCCGCGTCGAGTCTGACGCACGCGAGGGCGGCGGTCGGGAACCGGAGGGCCGCTCCGCCGATCAGGATCGAGGCGGTCTCGGAGCAGGCCGGCTCGTGCCCCACGACGAGAAGGGTCTCCACGCCGGGATCGACGGCGCGGACGCACGCCAGCACGTCGTCGGGCGACGCGCCGTACAGCTCGGGGACTACGGCGCCCGGGGCCCGCCACCCGCCGGCGTCGGCGGCGTGCCGCAGGGTCTCGACGGTGCGAACGGCTGGCGAGCAGAGGATGCGATCGGGGGCCGGCCCCACCCGTTCGAGGAACCGCCCCATGCGCCGGGCCGCCCTCACGCCGCGCGGGGTCAGCGGGCGCTCGCGATCCGGCCGCGTCGGGGCGTCCCAGCTCGACTTGCCGTGACGGAGCAGGAGAATCGTCTTCACGACGGCTCCGGGCGAGCCTCCTCGAGCCGGCGCACCAGCTCGCCCCAGAGGGCGGCGTAGGCGCGCGCGGCCGCACCGGATCTCCGGAACGCGCACAACGGCTCGCGCCGCGAGCTCATCTGCTCGACCGCGCTCGAGTACGGAATCTCGGTCGCGAGCATGGGGCACGGCATCTCTGCCGGGGCTTCGCAGACCCGGCGATGCAGGGACCGGCGGCGATCGACCATCGAGTAGAACGGCAGCACGCGGACCGCCGCCGGTTCCCGCCGCAGGTGCCGGGCGAGCTGCCGGAGGGTCCGCCGCGACAGCGTCGTCGGGATGGTCGGTACGATCAGGGCGTCGGCGACCGTGAAGACCGCCTCCGAGGCGAGCGAGATGCCGGGGGCGCAGTCGAGGAAGACGTAGTCGTAGCCGGCGCCGAGCTCGCGGATTCTGCGGGTGAGGCGCCGGACGTACTTCGGGCTGTCGAGCAGCAGATCCAGATGGCGGTACGAGAAGTCGGCGGGAAGCAGGTCCAGGCCTTCGTAGTCCGTCTCGCGGACGTACCGAGCGAGGGCGCGCTTGCCGCGGACGAGCTTCCGGCCGCCTCCCCGGACCTTCATCTTGACCCGGAAGCACCAGGTGGCCGCGCCCTGCGGGTCGAGGTCGCAGACGAGGGTCCGCGCCCCGGAAGCGGCGGCGAGCCACGCCAGGTTGACGGCGGCCGACGTCTTCCCCACCCCGCCCTTGATGTTGTAGGCCGCCAGCACCTTCATCGTGAACCGCGGGCT
The DNA here is from genome assembly GCA_965207615.1 of Vicinamibacterales bacterium. Classification (GTDB taxonomy): domain Bacteria; phylum Acidobacteriota; class Vicinamibacteria; order Vicinamibacterales; family UBA8438; genus JAJEEA01. Next base: position 898,396 of record CBDBMZ010000003.1, on the reverse strand, counting down.
GCGTCCGGGACTTCCGGACGGGAGGCGAGGAGCCGGTCGAGGTCGGCCGCGGTCCGCGCCGTCGCGAACCTCCCGACCTCGTCGACGAGCCGGCGACGCGCCGCGGCCTGCCGCGACTCCAGACGGTCCACCAGGCGCCCCGCCGTCAGGAGCGCCGGCGCGTCCGCTCCACCCGCCGCGAGGAGCTCGCGGGCGCTGTCCTGCAGCTCGCCCTGCTGGACCTCCAGGTCGTTGTACTCCCCGAGGTCGTCCTGCAGTCGCTTGAGCGAGCGGATGAAAGCGCTCACGGGGCCGGCCGCGAACAGGCTGCGGAAGAACTCGAGCAGGTACCGCAGCTTCTTGCAGGCGATTCGCAGGTCGTGAACAACCTCGGCCGGGGTTTCCGCCGAGAGGCCGCGCCCTCGCCTGCGCACTCTCGCGAAGGCCCGCTCGATACGCTCGCCCGCCACCTCGCGGATGGGACGGGCGGCGTTCGCGCCGCCGCCGTCGCCGTCGGTCTCGAGAAGGCGCCGCCATTCCCGCTTCAGCCGCCGGTAGCGGGCCGAGTCGAGCCCCGCAAGCTGCTCCGCATGCGCAGCCTCCCGCCGGCGCTTCAGGTGCGCGGCCAGCGGGGACAGATCGCCGCGGGCGGACGGCGGCAACTCGGCCTGGTGGCCCCGCAGGCTGAGCAGGTGCACGTCGAGGTCCCGGGGCGGCCCCGTCAACCGGCCGAGCCACGCGAACTCGCCGGCGAAGCGGCGCGTCGCGGCCTCGTCGAAGACGTCCCTGACCTGTCCCAGGCAGGAACGCGTCCGCCGCACCGCGACCCGGAAGTCGTGCAGGAACTCGGGATCGAGATCCGCCCGGAGCCCCGCCTCGTTGGCCTGCATCATCTCCCACAGCTTAGCGAGGATGTCCTTCACGGCGCGGTCCGTGCGCGCGTCCGGATCGAGGCGCAGCTCGAGCTTGCCGGTGTAGTCGCGGGGCCGACGACCGACCGCGGCGAGTGCGAGCTCGAGCTCCGTCTCCGGGCCCGGCGTCAGTCCGAGGTCCTCCTCCACGAAGCGGCGCACCCCGCGATAGGCCCGTTCGTATCCCGTCATCCGGTCGAGCCGCAGGATCGCCGGCAGCCGACGGCGACGCCGCGTGGAACCGGCCGCGATCCCGTCGTCGAGGGACAGGCGCACCACCGCCTTGTCCCGGCCGTCGACCACGGCGATTCGCTCGCTGCGGCGCTCGACCCGGACCACCGGCAGCAGCCGCCGGATGCCCGTCACCGCCTGCAGCTCGTCCCGGAAGCTGCCCGAGGGGAGGTCGCGGGCAAAGTCCGGCCGCGCCGGCATGGCCGCGCGGTGCCGCCGGCGGCCGTCGAAGCGGTCCCAGCCCACGCGGCACGACCCGTCCGCCGCGTCGGACAGGAGGGTGCCGGCATCACGATAGAGGCGCCAGTCGAACGTGTCGAGATAAGTGCGGGCGGCGGCCCGGCCGTCCTCGCGCCGGGTCGGGAACCGCTCCGCGATCCGGGACAGGATGCCGGCCGCGGTCCGCGGCCCGTCGAGCATGTAACTGTGGTGCATCTGTCAGACCCGATAGTACACCGTCGCCGCGCCGCAGGCCGCTTGCACGCGCTTTCACAAACCACGGTCCGCATGGTAGTATCCGAGACGAGAGGTGGGTGCTGGTCAAACGCTATTCCTTCATCGTCGCTGATCGTTCGACAGGAGTCGTACACCGCTTCGCCCTGAGTTTCCGTCCGAAGCTGGTGGCAGCTCTGTTGATCGCTCTCCCCCTCGGGTGGGCCGGCCACGCCGCCTGGCTCGATGGGTCCCGGTTCGATCCGGCCCAGTGGCTGAAGTCGCCCCGCTGGACGATGAACGACCGGCTTCGCTCGTTCAACGCCCTGCTCCAGTCCGAGATCGACCGCTACGGCACCACCGTCGCCGACCTGTCCCGCCGGGTGGCCGCCCTGCAGCCCGTCGTCGAGGCCCTGCACGATCAGTCCGTCGTCGACCCCGGCGTCAGGCAGGCCATGATGCAGGTGGCGGAGGTCGATCGCTCGCAGAGGGCGTCGACCCTGCGGACGGTGGCGCAGGCGGCGCCGACCGAGACCCTGAACCTGCTTCACGATCTGCTCGACGTGCTGGAGATCGAGCTCGGGGTCGTTCAGGGCAACATCCGGCTCCGGCGGGATCTCGCCGCCGCGACGCCGCTCGACCTCCCCGTCCGGGGCCGCATCATGTCCCGGTTCGGGTACCGGAACGATCCTTTCACGGACGAGTGGCGGTTTCACGAGGGGCTCGACATCGACACCGGATACGGACAACCGGTCCAGGCGACGGCCGGCGGCCGGGTCGTGGAAGCCGGGCGCCACGGCAACCATGGCGAGATGATCGAGATCGACCACGGCTTCGGCCGGCGCACGCGCTACGCTCATCTGTCGGAGTTCGCCGTCCGCATCGGCGAAGATGTCGAGCGGGGGCAGGTCATCGGCTACGCCGGCGCCACCGGCCGCGCCACCGGATCGCACATCCACTACGAAGTCCTGGTCGGCAACCGGCCCATGAACCCGCTCCGGCTGGTGTTCGCCTCCGGCGGCGTCTCGGCCGACTGACTTCCGCCGGCGGGACCGGGCCGGCGTCATCCTTCCACCAGGCTCCCGTTTCCCGAAGAAGCTCCTCGAGCCAGGAATCTGCGTCGTAGACGGCGTGGACTCCAGCAGGATTGGTTGGGCGCCCGGCGGAGCCGAAGGCGACGATGGGCAGGCCACGTTTCGCCGGCTCGCGCGCCGGTCGTGCGCGGCCGGGACGGCCCTGGTTTCGCAACGGTCGAACCCGTCGTCTTGACGCGTATAGGCCCCTTCCCTACAATCGATCACATCCGTGTCTACCGGATCGACACCCGCCTTGGATCATCATCGACAGCGCAACGCTACGGAGGGACCGGCCCTGCCCGAGGAACGGTCGGCGGTCCCGGCCGCGGGGCGGCGCGAGCTGCCGGAAGGATGGTCGGGCGCCATGCGTAGCCCCGGGCGACGAGCACCGCGCTAGATTGCCCTCGACGCGGTCCACTGGACTCGACCGATGCTGCAGAACGTCCTCAGGAAAGTCTTCGGCACCCAGAACGAGCGCGACCTCAAGCGGATGCGGCCGGCGTTGACGGAGATCAACGACCGCGAGGCGGCGGTCCGGGCCCTCGAGGATGCCGAACTCCGCGCCCGCACCGCGACCCTGCGCGAGCGCGCCGACCGGGGCGAGCCCCTCGACGACCTGCTGCCCGACGCCTTCGCGGTGGTCCGCGAGGCGGGCCGACGCGTGCTCGACATGCGCCACTTCGACGTCCAGCTCATCGGCGGCATGGTCCTCCACCAGGGCAAGATCGCCGAGATGAAGACCGGCGAGGGCAAGACCCTCGTCGCCACCCTCGCCGCCTACCTGAACGCCCTCGGCGGGGGCGGAGTCCACGTGGTCACCGTGAACGACTACCTGGCCCGGCGCGACGCCGAGTGGATGGGGCGCATCTACCGCTTCCTCGGCATGTCGGTCGGCGTCATCCAGCACGACCTGCGCGACCCCGAGCGCCAGGCCGCCTACGGCTGCGACATCACCTACGGCACCAACAACGAGTACGGCTTCGACTACCTGCGCGACAACATGAAGTTCGAGCTCGCGCACTTCGTCCAGCGCGGGCACCGCTTCGCCATCGTCGACGAGGTCGACAGCATCCTCATCGACGAGGCCCGGACCCCCCTCATCATCTCGGGGCCGGCCGAGCAGTCGACGGAGCTCTACTACGAGGTCGACCGCATCATCCCCCGCCTGGAGGCGGGGGCGGTCACCCAGGGCAACGTCAAGGCCGAGGACCGCGAGGCCCTCGAGGACACCGGCGACTACCTGACCGACGAGAAGCACAAGACCGTCAGCCTGACCGAGACCGGCATGGCGAAGGCCGAGAAGTTCCTCTCCAAGCGCCTCAACCCCGGCGGGCTCTACGACCCCGCCAACATGCCGCTGCTCCACCACGTGAACCAGGCCCTGCGGGCCCACGCCCTGTTCAGGCGCGACGTGGAGTACATGGTGAAGGACGGCCAGGTCGTCATCGTCGACGAGTTCACGGGCCGGCTCATGCCCGGGCGCCGCTGGAGCGACGGCCTCCACCAGGCGGTCGAGGCCAAGGAGAAGGTCAAGATAGAGCGGGAGAACCAGACCCTGGCGACGGTGACGTTCCAGAACTACTTCCGCAAGTACGACAAGCTGTCGGGCATGACCGGCACCGCCGACACCGAGGCGCCGGAGTTCGCCAAGATCTACAAGCTCGACGTCATGGTCATCCCGACCAACCGCCCCCTCGTGCGGATAGAGGAAGCCGACTCCGTCTACCGGACCGAGCGCGAGAAGTACGAAGCCATCGCCGAGGACATCATCGAGAAGCAGGAGGCGGGCCGCCCGGTGCTCGTCGGCACCGTGTCGATCGAGAAGTCCGAGCGCCTCGCGGGGCTGCTGAAGCGGCGCGGCGTCAAGCACGTCGTGCTCAACGCCAAGTACCACGCCCAGGAGGCGGAGATCGTCGCCCAGGCCGGCCGCCAGGGGGCGGTGACCATCGCCACCAACATGGCCGGGCGCGGCACCGACATCGTGCTCGGGGGCAACGCCGAGTACATGTCGCGGCAGCGGACCCTCGCCGAGCAGGCGGCGGAACGGCTGCCGAAGGAAGAGGCCAAGTTCGTCGACGACGACGAGTTCGTCTACTTCTACCACCTGGAGCACTTCTACCGCGTGCCCCGCCCCGCGTGGGACCGCATCTTCGACCAGTTCGTCGAGCAGACCGCGGCCGAGCACGAGGAGGTCGTCGACGCCGGCGGGCTGCACATCATCGGGACCGAGCGGCACGAGTCCCGCCGCATCGACAACCAGCTCCGGGGGCGGGCGGGCCGCCAGGGCGACCCCGGCTCGTCGCGCTTCTACCTCTCCCTCGAGGACGACCTGATGCGCATCTTCGGGTCGGACCGCATCTCGGGGCTGATGGAGCGGCTCGGGATGGAGGAGGGGGTCCCCATCGAGCACCGCATGGTGACCCGGGCCATCGAGCGGGCCCAGAAGCAGGTCGAGGCGCAGCACTTCTCGGTGCGGAAGCACCTGCTCGAGTACGACGACGTCATGAACAAGCAGCGGGAGAACGTCTACACGCTGCGCCGGGAGCTGCTCGACGGCCAGGTCCACGTGTCGGACGACGAGGTCGTCGACAGCCGCCGCTACCTGATGACCCTGGCGGAGGACCTCGTCGACCAGGAGGTCGAGGCCCATTGCGGCCGCGACACCGACCCGGAAGACTGGGACACCGACGGCCTGTCGCGCGCGGTCGGGGAGCTCGCGGGGCTGCCGGCGGAGCAGATCGACGAGCTCGACCTCGACGAGATGAGCCCCGACGAGATGCTCGACACGTTGTGGGCGGCGGTCAAGTCGCGCTACGAGGAAAAGGAAGAGGGCATCGAGGCGGAGCTGCTGCGGCGCGTCGAGCGCGACGTGATGCTGCAGATCGTCGACACCCAGTGGAAGGACCACCTCTACGGCCTGGACCACCTGAAGGAGGGAATCGGTCTGCGCGCCCACGCCCAGCGCGACCCCCTCGTCGAGTACAAGCGCGAGAGCTTCGCCCTGTTCCAGGCAATGAAGGAGCGGATCGACACCGAGATGATCCGCTACCTGTGGCGTCTGCGGCCGATCGTGCAGGGCGAGGGCGGCGAGGTCGCCCGGCCCGCCGCCCGCCAGCGGGCGCCGATGACCCTCAACGACCCCGGCGCCGCCGCCCCCGCCTTCGCGGGCGCCGCCGCCGCGGCCCGCGGCCCTCAGCCGGCCCGGACCGGCGGGGACGACGCCAAGGTGCGCACGGTGCGCCGGGAGACCAGGAAGGTAGGGCGGAACGAGCCCTGCCCATGCGGCAGCGGCAAGAAGTACAAGAAGTGCTGTGGGGCCTGACATGACGGTGGGCATCGACACGACGGCGACCCGTTTCACGGCCACCGACATCGCGGTGGCCCTGACGTTCGACGACGTGCTGCTCGTGCCGCAGCGCTCCGAGGTGCTGCCGGCCGAGGTCGACGTCTCGACCCGGCTCACCCGGAATATCATCCTGAAGGTGCCCGTCATCAGCGCCGCCATGGACACCGTCACGGAGTCGCGCCTCGCCATCGCGATGGCCCAGCTCGGCGGCATGGGGGTGATTCACAAGAACCTCCCCATCGAGGCCCAGGCGGCCGAGGTCGACCGGGTCAAGCGGTCGGAGAGCGGCATGATCGTCAACCCGATCACGCTGGCGCCCTCCAACCGCATCGTGGAGGCCCTCGAGCTGATGAAGAAGTACCGCATCTCGGGAGTGCCGATCACCGAAGACGGCAGCACCGAGGGCCGGCTCGTCGGCATCCTCACCAACCGGGACCTGCGCTTCGAGCGCCGCATCGACCGGCCGATCGGCGAGGTGATGACCCGCAAGGACCTCATCACGGTGCCGGTCGGGACCACCCTGCAGGACGCCCAGACCATCCTGCACCAGCACCGTGTCGAGAAGCTGCTGGTGGTCGATCGGGAGTTCCGGCTCAAGGGGCTGATCACCGTCAAGGACATCCAGAAGATGATCACCTACCCCACCGCGTCCAAGGACGAGCTGGGCCGGTTGCGGGTAGGCGCGGCGGTGGGCATTGCCAAGGACACGATGGAGCGGTCCGAGGCTCTGGTGGCCGCCGGCGCCGACGTGCTCGTCGTCGACACCGCGCACGGGCACTCCCGCGGGGTGATGGCGATGGTCGGCCAGCTCCGCGAGCGCTTTCCCAGCGTGGAGCTCGTCGCCGGCAACGTCGCCACCGCGGAGGGGACCGAGTCGCTGATCGCCCTCGGCGTCGACGGGGTCAAGGTCGGCATCGGCTCCGGCTCGATCTGCACCACGCGGGTCATCGCCGGCATCGGCATGCCGATGATCTCGGCCCTCGCCGAGTGCGGGCAGGCCGCGAGCCGTCACGGCGTCCCCATCATCGCCGACGGTGGCGTGCGCTACTCGGGCGACATCACCAAGGCGCTGGCGGTCGGGGCCGGCGCGGTCATGATCGGGAGCCTCTTCGCCGGTACCGACGAGAGCCCCGGCGAGCTGATCCTCTACCAGGGGCGCAGCTTCAAGGAGTACCGGGGCATGGGCTCGATCGGAGCGATGCGCGCCGGCAGCCGGGACCGCTACTTCCAGGAGGACTTCGACCTCGCGAGCCCCCGCGAGGACGGAGAGAAGCTCGTCCCCGAGGGCATCGAGGGGAGGGTGCCCCACAAGGGGTCGATCGGCGCGATGATCCACCAGCTCGTCGGCGGCCTGCGCGCCGGTATGGGCTACTGCGGCTGCTCCACCATCCCCGAGCTGCAGGAGAACGCCAGGCTGGTGCGCATCACCCCCGCCGGCATGCGCGAGAGCCACGTGCACGACGTGGTCATCACCAAGGAAGCCCCCAACTACCGCTCGGAGTAGACCGCCAGGCGACCCACGGGGGAATTGATGCCGGCTTGTCCGACCACGCCGATCGAGGACGACAACGACACGGTGATGGTGACTGCGCCGGACTTCCCCGAGCTCGCGACCCTTGGCCACGATCGCGAGGAAGCCAGGGCTCGCGCCCGCGACGCGCTCCACGAAGCGATCTCGGCGCGCATCCACGACCGCCGGGACATGCCCGCACCCGGTCGCGGCAGCCCCCGGGGCGCTCGGTCGCCCCTCACCGCGGCGCCGTCGATCCGTCATCGAGTCCGTTTGGCGTCTCGATGACGAGCTCCCGGGTATCGCCGCCTCGGTCCAGGATTCGGACCGACACCGCTCCCGGTGCCGGACGCGGCAGACGATCCGCCCATTCGATGCAGACCAGGGCGCCTCCATCAGGCAGCTCTTCGAGGCCCAGGTCGTCGGTTTCCTCCGGTTGGAGCCGGTAGAGGTCGACGTGCTGGATGCGTCCCCCGCCATAGGCCTGGACGATCGTGAACGTGGGGCTGCTGACCTCGTCGGGGTCGATGCCCACGCCCTCGACGAACCCCCGCACGAACGCTGTCTTCCCCGCGCCGAGGTCGCCGAACAGCAGCACGACGGCGCCGCCGGGCAGGCGGCGGGCGAGATCGCCGGCGATGTCCGCCGTCTGGCGTTCGGAGCGGCTTTCGTAGCGCTCTTGCACGGTGCGGTCTCCCTTCTCGCAAGTCAGAGCGGCCGCGACTCCGGCTCCTGGTCGAGGCGATCGCGCTCGCCGCATTCGATCGAGAGCAGGGCGGGTCCGAGAAGGCGCGCCAGGTCGCCCGCGACGAGCCCCGCGCCCTGTTCGGCCGCCGCAAGGTCCCCCGCAACCCCGTGCAGGCACACCCCCAGCCCGCACGCGGTCTCGACGTCCGGCAGTTGCGCCATCCACGCCGCGAGCACCCCTGTGAGCACGTCGCCGACGCCGCCGGTGGCCATGCCCGGGTTGCCGGTCACGTTGATCCACACCGCCCCCGCCGGCGTCGCCACCAGGGTGCGCGGCCCCTTCAGGACGACGAAGACGCCTTGCTCGACCGCGAGGTCGCGCGCGACTTCGAGGCGGTTGGCGTTCACGTGTTCGGCCGGCTTGCCGATGAGGCGCCCCATCTCACCGGCGTGCGGCGTGACGACCAGCCCGCGCTCCGGACTTCCCCGCAGCCCGGCGGGGTCGCCGGCGAACACGTTCAGGGCGTCGGCGTCGAGCACCATCGGGACCGGCGCCCGGTCAACCAGCTCGCGCACGAACCGGTCGACGCCGGCCCCCAGTCCGAGGCCGGGTCCGACCGCCAGAACGTCGCAACGCTCGCCGAGCACCGCGCGCGCCGCCTCGGCCGCGACGAGGCCGTCGCCGTCGTGGTCGAGCCCCAGGGTCATGTACTCCGGGGCCAGCGCCGCCACGGTGGGCTGGCAGGTGCGCGGCGTCGCCACCGTGACCAGGCCCGCCCCCGAGCGCAGGGCGCCGAGGGCGCCGAGGCCGGCGGCGCCGGCCTTGCCCGTCGATCCGGCGACGACGAGCACCCGCCCGTAGTCGCCCTTGTGGGTGTTCCGGCGCCGGCGAGGAACCTGCTTTCGGACCCAGGACCGGGTGATGACGGTCACGCGCGGCCCGGCGAGGCCGTCGACGACCGCGGCGGGAATGCCGATGTCGGCGACGACGACGGCGCCGGCCCGGGTCGCCGCCGGGTCGAGCAGCAGCGGCAACTTCGGCGCGCCGAGGGTCACGGTGAGGGCGGCAGTGACCGCCTCGCCGATCACCTCGGGCGTATCCGCCGACAGCCCCGACGGCAAGTCGATCGACGCCACCGGAACACTGGAGCCGTTGAGGTCGCTGACGATGGAGCGCCAGTGCCCGGCGAGGGGCCGCGTCAGCCCGGTGCCGAGCAGGGCATCGATCACCAGGTCGCATGCGCCGAGATCCGCCCGCACCGCTTCCCACGCGGAAGGGCTCGAGGCGTCGACCACCGGCGCCCCGGCCCGCCGGAGCGCCGCCAGGTTGACCCCGGCGTCTCCCCGCACCTCCGCCGTCGGCGCGGCGAGGCACGCCCGCACGGCGGCCCCGCGGTTCGCCAGCATGCGCGTTGCCGCGAGCCCGTCGCCGCCGTTGTTTCCCTTCCCGCACAGCACGACGATGCGACCGCCGCCCGACAGCGACGGCCAGCGCGACTCGATGGCGGAGACGACCTGGCGTGCCGCGTGCTCCATCAGCACCAGCGACGGCACACCGAGATCAGTGATCGTCCGCCGGTCCGCCTCGCGCATCTGCGCCGTGTTCAACACCCGCATCCGATATCTCCGGGGACCGGCCGCCGGAAGCCCCCACAGATTATGGTACCGTGGACAGCGTGAACCCGAACCCCGTCGACGCGCCTGCCGCCGGCCCTCCCGGCATCGCCGAGGCCGTCGTGAACGTGAACGGCGTCGTGACATCCGGCGACCGGGCCGTTGTCTCGGTCTTCGACCACGGCTTCCTCTATGGTGACGGTGTCTACGAGACCCTGCGCACCTACAACCGCCGGCCCTTCCTGCCCGACCGGCACCTCGCGAGGCTCCGTGCATCGGCGGCGCGCCTGTGCCTGGACGTCCCGCCCGCGAACGAGGAGCTCGAGTCCCGCATGCGCGACACCATGCGGGGGGTGCACCCGCACGGCGAGGTGACGTTGCGGATGATCGTCACGCGGGGAGTCGGCGATCTCGGCTACGACCCCGCCGTCTGTCGGACGCCCACGGTGGTCATCATCGCCCGGCCGCACCGGGAGTCGCCGGACTGGGTGCACCGGGACGGGGTGCGGCTGGTCGTGGCGAGCGTCGTGCGCAACCATCCCCGCAGCGTCGACCCCCTCATCAAGTCCAACAACCTGCTGAACAACGTGCTGGCGATGCAGGAGGCGGTGCGCCAAGGCGCCTACGAGGCCATTCTCCTGAACCACCGGGGCGAGCTCGCGGAGTGCTCGCAGTCCAACCTGTTCGTGGTGCGCGACGGCGCCGTCCTGACCCCGCCGCTCGACGCGGGGCTCCTCGAGGGCGTGACGCGAAACCTGCTCGTCGAGGTGGGGGCGGACATCGGGATCCCGGTGCGGGAGGCCGTGCTCCGCGAGGCGGATCTGCCGGCCGTCGACGAGCTGTTCATCACGAGCACCACCCGCGAGGTCGTCTCCGTGGTCCGGGTCGGCGAGCGGCCCATCGGGTCCGGCGCGCCGGGGCCGGTGGCCCGACGCCTGCTGGCGAGGCTGCGCGCGAGGGCCGACGCTCTCACGCGCACGCCGGACTGACTCCCGCCGCACACGCGCCAGTCCCTCCCGAGGCCGTAACCGGCCGCGCCATCCCCGGTGCAACCTGCCGGAGGCAGCGGCCTGAGCGGCGTGCGGACGGGCTCCCCCGCCCCGCCGCTCCGCCGTGCCGGGTCAATCCTGATACGCCTCGACGGGCGGGCAGGCACAGATCAGGTTGCGGTCGCCGTGGGCGTCGTCGATGCGCCCCACCGACGGCCAGAACTTGTTGGCGCGCACGAAGGGCAAGGGGTAGACCGCCTGCTCCCGCGTATAGGGGTGGGACCAGGCGTCGGCCGTGGCCTCGGCCGCGGTGTGGGGGGCGTTCTTCAGCACGTTGTCGACCGGGTCGGCGATCCCGTCCACGACGGCCCGGATCTCCCCGCGGATGGCGATGAGCGCGTCGCAGAACCGGTCGAGCTCCTCGCGCGGCTCGCTCTCGGTCGGCTCGACCATCATCGTGCCCGGCACCGGGAACGAGACCGTCGGGGCGTGGAACCCGTAGTCCATCAGGCGCTTCGCGACGTCGATCTCGTTGAGGCCGTGTCGCCTCAGCACCCGCAAATCCAGAATCAGCTCGTGCGCGACCCGCCCGTTGTCCCGGGCGTACAGCACCTCGTAGTGCGAGGCGAGGCGTGCCTTGACGTAGTTGGCGCCGAGAATCGCGGCCTCGGTGGCCCGCCGCATGCCGTCGGGCCCGAGCATCCGCATGTAACCGTGCGAGATGAGAAGGATGCTGGCGCTCCCCCAGGGCGCCGCCGCGATCGCGGGGATCGCCCGCTCCCCCCCCACCGGCACCAGCGGATGCCCCGGCAGGTACGGCGCGAGGTGCGCGGCGACGGCGATGGGCCCCATGCCGGGCCCGCCGCCCCCGTGGGGTATGGCGAAGGTCTTGTGCAAGTTGATGTGGCAGACGTCGGCGCCGATGGCGGCGGGGCTCGTCACGCCGACCTGCGCGTTCATGTTCGCCCCGTCCATGTACACCTGCCCGCCGGCGGCGTGGACGACGTCGCAGATCTCCCGAATGGCGTCCTCGAAGACCCCGTGGGTGGACGGATAGGTGATCATCAGCGCGCACAGGGCGTCGCGGTGCGCGGCGGCCCTTGCGCGAAGGTCGTCGAGGTCGACGTTGCCCCGGTCGTCGCAGGCCACCACCACCACCCGCATGCCCGCCATGGCGGCGCTCGCCGGGTTCGTACCGTGGGCGGACGCCGGAATCAGCACGACGTCGCGGCCGCCGCTCCCCCGGTCTCGCTGCCAGGCCCGAATGACCATGAGCCCCGCCAGCTCGCCCTGTGCCCCCGAGTTCGGCTGCAGCGACACCGCGGGCAGCCCGGTGATGGCGGCGAGCGACGCTTCGACCTCACGGAACACGGTCTGGTAGCCCTCGGTCGTCTCGAGCGGCGCGAACGGATGGACCCCGGCGAAGGCCGGCCAGCTCACGGCCCGGATCTCGGAGGCCGCGGTCAGCTTCATCGTGCAGGACCCGAGCGGGATCATCGACGTGTCGAGGCCCAGATCGCGCCGCTCCAGCCGCTTGAGATAGCGCATCATCTGCGTCTCCGACCGGTGCCGGTGGAAGACCGGGTGGGTCAGGTACGCCGACGTGCGCACGAGCGGCTCCGGCCAGTCGGGGGGCTCCCAGTCCGCCGTCGCCGCGGCCGCGGCGACGGTGGCGGGCGGCGGGGCCGGCCGGCCCAGGCCGCCGGCGACGAGCGACACGATGTGCGCCACGTCGTCGGGGGTCGTGGTCTCGTCGAGGGCGATGCCCACCGCCTCGTCGCCGCGGTAACGGAAGTGCATCCCCTCGGCCGCGGCGCTGACCCGCAGCCGCTGCAGCGCCGCCGACGGCAGCGGTACCGTGAGGGTGTCGAAGAAGTGCGGGCGGGCCGGCGCGAGGCCCAGCGCCCGCACCCCATCCGCGAGCCGCCGCGCCAGCCCGTGCACGCGCGCGGCGATGGCGCGCAGGCCATCCGGGCCGTGGTAGACCGCGTAGAAGCCGGCGAGGTTGGCGAGCAGGGCCTGGGCGGTGCAGATGTTCGAGGTGGCCCGGTCGCGCCGGATGTGCTGCTCGCGGGTCTGCAGCGACATCCGACAGGCGGGGTCGCCGTGCCGGTCGACCGACAGGCCGATCACGCGCCCGGGCAACTGCCGGACGAAGGCCTCCCGGGTGGCGAAGAACGCCGCGTGGGGGCCCCCGTACCCCATCGGGACGCCGAAGCGCTGCGAGCTGCCGACCACGACGTCGGCGCCGCACTCGCCGGGCGGGGCGAGCAGGGTCAGGGCCAGCAGGTCGGTGCAGACGGCGGCCAGCGCCCCCGCCGCGTGGGCGCGGTCCACCGCCTCGGCGATGGGGAGCACGGCGCCGTCCTCGCCCGGCGTCTGGAGGAGGACGCCGAAGACCCCCTCGTCGAGCGGCATCGCCGCCGGGTCGCCCACCTCGACCGTGATGCCCAGCGGCTCGGCCCGGCCCCGCACCACGTCGAGGGTTTGGGGGAAGCAGTGCCGCGACACCAGCAGCCGGTCGGCGCCGGGGGCGGCGCGCGACCGCACCCGGTGCATCATGGCCATCGCTTCCGCCGCCGCCGTCGCCTCGTCGAGGAGCGAGGCGTTCGCCACCGGCATCCCCGTCAGGTCGCCCACCATCGTCTGATAGTTCAACAGCGCCTCGAGGCGCCCCTGCGCCACCTCCGCCTGGTACGGCGTATAGGGGGTGTACCAACCGGGGTTCTCGAACACGTTGCGCAGGATGACGCTCGGGGTGATGCAGCCGTAGTAGCCCAGACCCATGCAGGCCCGGCCGGACCGGTTCCGGGCGGCGATGGCGCGCAGGCGGGCGAGGTACTCGGCCTCGGTCTCCGGCCCCGGCGTCCGCAGGGGGGCGTCCAGCCGGATGTCGGGGGGCACCGCCTCGTCGACGAGGGCCCGGAGCGAGGCGGCGCCCACCGCGGCGAGCATCGCCTCGATGTCATCGGGGCGAGGCCCGATGTGTCGCTCGGAGAACCGGTCGGCTCTTGCGTGGGTCACGCCGGGTCCGCCTACTTCACCAGCTCGGCATAGGCGGCCGAGTCGAGGAGGCCGGAGGTGGAAGCGGGGTCGTTCAGCTCGATTTCCATCATCCAGGTGCCGTGGGGGTCCGCGTTAACCGTCTCGGGGGCCGTCGCGAGCGCGGCGTTGACCTCGGTCACCCGGCCGGCCAGGGGGCAGTAGAGGTCGGATACCGCCTTCACCGATTCGATCGACCCGAACTGGGCCCCCGCCTCGAACCGCTGTCCAACCTCGGGCAGCTCTACGTACACCACGTCGCCGAGCTGGGCCTGCGCGTAGTCGGTGATGCCGACCCGGGCGGTCGTCCCCGAGATCAGGATCCACTCGTGGTCCTTGGTGTAGAGCCGGTCAGTCGGATACATGGCTGCTCATCTCGGGCGCTTGTAGAACGGCAACGGTACGACGCGGGCCGGCACCCGGCGCCCGCGGACGTCCACCTCGTACTCGGTGCCGGGCGCGGCGCCCGAAGCGGGGACGTAGGCGAGGGCGACGGCCTTCTCGAGGAACGGCGTGCGGGTCCCGCTGGTCACCCGTCCCACCTGCTCGCCGCCCGCGTAGACGCCGTAGCCGTGCCGCGCGATGCCCGGTCCCGCCATCTCCAGCCCCACGAGCTTGCGCCCGACCCCGGCCTCGCGCTGCTTCACCAGCGCGTCGCGCCCGATGAAGTCGGGCTTGTCCCAGCCCACGATCCAGCCGAGGCCGGCCTCGAGGACCGTCGTGGTACGGTCGATGTCCTGGCCGCTGAGCCGCATCGCCGCCTCGAGGCGCAGGGTGTCGCGGGCGCCCAGACCCGCCGGCTGCAGCCCGTCGTGTCGGCCGGCCGACATCAGCGCCGTCCACAACCGGTCGGCCGCCTGTGGAGCCACGAACACCTCGATCCCGTCCTCGCCCGTGTAGCCCGTGCGCGAGATGGTCGCGCGGATGCCCGCCACCTCGCCCGTCGCGAAGCGATAGTACCGGATGGCCGCGAGGTCGACGTCGGTCAGCGGCTGCACCATGTCGAGGGCCCGGGGGCCCTGCACCGCGAGCAGGGCGTAGCGCGAGCTGGTGTTCACCGCCACCGCGTCGCCGACGCCGGCGATGTTGTCCCGAATCCACTCGAAGCCCGTCGCGATGTTGGCGGCGTTGACGACCAGGAGGAAGTGGTCGCCGGCCAGCCGGTACACCAGCAGATCGTCGACGAAGGTGCCCTCGGGCGTTGCCAGCGCCGAGTACTGGGCTTGGCCGACCTCGAGGCGGCTGGCGTCGTTGGTCGAAATCCGCTGGACGGCGGCCAGGGCGTCCGCCCCGGCGATCTCGATCTCGCCCATGTGGCTGACGTCGAACAGCCCCGCCGCGTGCCGCACCGCGAGGTGCTCCTCGGTGATGCCGGCGTACTGGAGAGGCATCTCCCACCCCGCGAACGGCACCATCCTCGCGCCGAGGGTGACGTGGCGGCCGTGCAGCGGCGTCTTGAACCGGGCGGAAGCCGAGGCGTCTGTCATGACACGGTAGCGTCGGTGGCGGGCGGTCCGTGCCGGGAGCGCCGGCTTGCGGAAAGTTCGGCTGCGGACGTGGCCGAGGCCAGCCGCCAGGACGCCGGAAGAACCTGATAGAAACGTACTATGGGACCCGCGGGGGGTCAAGGCGTGGCCGTTCCTCCTCCGCCCGCCGGTCCCGGGGCGCTTCCCGAGCGTGAAGCTGCCGGATACCGGAGCGGGGCGGCTCGACGACCTCAGGACGGATGCCGCAGGTACGACTGCAGCGTGTGGTAGCTGATGCCCAGCACCTCGCAGGTCCGCCGCTTGTTGCGGCCGCAGCGCTCGAGCATCAGCCGTGCGTAGCGGCTGCCCCAGGCGCGCATCGACTCGGCCCGGGTGATGGACGGTTGCAGCAGCTCCGAGTAGTCGCGGGTCAGCTCCGCCGGCAGGTCCTGCAAGCCGATGGTATCCTCGGTGGCGAGGGCCAGAGCCCGTTCGACGACGCGCTGCAGCTCCCGCACGTTCCCGGGCCAGTCGTGAGTGCGCAGGGCATCGGCGGCGCTCTCCGACAGGGTCAGCCGGCGCAGTCCGTCATGCCGGGCCAGAAAGTGCTCGGCGAGCGCGATGATGTCCTCGCGACGCTGCCGAAGCGGCGGAACGTGCAACTCCACCCCGGCGAGGCGGTAGTAGAGATCGGTGCGAAAGCGCCCCTCTTGTGCCAGTCCCCGCAATCGCTGGTTCGTCGCCACGACGATGCGGATGTCCACCGCCCGGGCCCCGTGTCCTCCGACCCGCTCGACCGACAGCTCCTGAATGGCCCGCAGCAGCTTGGCCTGCGCCGCCGGGGACAGATCGGCGACCTCGTCGAGGAACAGCGTGCCCTGGTCGGCGAGCTCGAACTTGCCGCGGCGGGCACGCACGCCGGTCGCGACCCGGTCCTCGATGCCGAACAACTCGGCTTCCAGCAACGTCTCGACGAGGGCAGCGCAGTTCACGGCGACGAAGGGCCCCCGGCGCCTTCGACTCAGCTCGTGCACCTGCCGCGCCACCAGCTCTTTGCCGGAACCGCACTCGCCCTCGATCAGGACCGTGAAGTCGGTCGCCGCCACCCGCTCGATCCGCTCCCGCAATCGGCGCATCGGAGCGCTCGACCCGACCAGCGGCGCCGCCGGCTCCGGCGGCCGACCCGGCAGCGGCGCCTGGTTCCGGCAGGCGATGATCAGACCGACCACCCGGGCCGCCTGCCGCAACGCCTGCCGCTCCCACGCATCGAGCGCCAAATCGGGGTCGATGCTCACCTCCAGTGCAAGATCCGCGCGTGAGGGGACCGAAACGGGGAACCTCAGAGACGATGCCGCGGGCCCCTCGCGTGCGGCCAGCGGAGGGGCGGGAGCCGCCGTCAGACGCGCGCCGCGAATCGGAACCAGACGCTCCAGGGCCGCGGGGACCGCGGCCTCCAGCACGCCGATCTTCGCGCCACCGACGATCCGTGACTCGAGAACGGCGAGGAACTCCGAGAAGCGCTGGCCGCGCTCGACGAAGTCGTCACGGTGGACGACGGGGTTCGGACACGACATCGACAACTCGGGCATGACGAAAGCGCGCTCCCCATTCAGTGAGCACGAGGGCTGCGGGATGGTCGGACGCACGGCGTACGACGGCGCCGTGTGTGTAATCACACGAATGATATGCAAATCACACGGAAATATCAACGTGATTGCACTTGCCCGCGCTATCGAGCGTCGATCCCTCCGGTAGGGTCATCGGCCGGTCGAAACGCAATGCCCCCCGGTAGAGCACACCGCGGTCCGGCGGGATGGCGGACACCCAGACCCGCACGACTTCGCCGCAGGCCCGCAACTCGCCGTCGGTGGTCGTCAACAGGAGCACTGCCTTCAACCCGGGGCAGAGTCGGGTCGGCGTCTCCACGAGGGCTCCTCCACGCGACACGTCCGCCAGCACCGCTTCGAAGCCGGGCCGGAAGCGCGCGGCCCGCAGCCACCCCAGATCGGCCCCGGAACGGCGAACATGCCGTCGTCTCTCGATCCGCCCGCTCGTCATCGGGTCACCCATGACGCCGTGTCCTCGTTGAACTCGAGGATGCGGACCCGCCCGGTCGCGCCCAATACGCGCACCGCGAGCTGCCGCCCCGACCGGTGATACAGGTACAGGGTACCGCTCGTCGCGGTGCCCATCGGGCTGAACGTCAGGCCATCGGATGCGCCGAACCGTATCGGGTCCGAACCGGCGGGCAGAGCCTCGCGACCGGCGATCCCCGGCAAGCGGGTTGCGATACCGATGGCGACGCCGGGAAACCGGTCGCCGATGCGCTCGAAGTCGGCCAGCCGCGGGTCCACGCCGCTTCCGATGTCCCGTGCCCGGAGGCCGTCGCCGTCGCCGTCCGCGTACATCGTGTAGCGGTACCGCTCGCCATCGTGCTCGAACCGCAGTCCGACTTGGACCGACTGCGTCACCGCCCGCACCCGGGTCGACTGGATCAGGGCCGCGAGATGCCGGGCAGCGGCTGCGGCGCGCAGGCCGTCGACTCCCGACCGCATCGACGGGAGCGCGAGCGCGGCCGAGACGCCGAGCAGCACGAGCACGACGCCGGCCTCGACCAGGGTGAACCCGGCGGCGCGCACGGGTCCGTCGTCGGCGTGAACCGGCCCGAACCAGTCGCGCGGTTCCGGCGCGCCCCGGGGACGGTGCCCCGGGACGCGCCTGCACGCACGGCTACGGACGCTGGCCGGCATCGGGCTCGGCTGCCGCGACGGAAACCAGCGGCTTCAGCCTCAGGAAGGTGCGCTCGCCGATGCCGCGCACGTCCATCAGGTCCTCGATCCTCACGAATCCGCCATGTTCGCGGCGATACTCGAGAATCCGCTCCGCCGTGCGCGGCCCGATCCCCGGGAGCGTCTCGAGCTCCACGGCCGTCGCGGTGTTGAGATCGATCAGTTCCGACTGCGCGCGCGGCGCCTCGGGCGCCACGGTCTCCTGGACCGCTACGACGCCCCACTGGCTGGCCCACAGGGTCAGAACCATCACCATGCCCCACATCACTCTTCGCATCGTCTTCTCTCCTTTGCAAGGAACTCGGGTGGCCACCGGCGCCTCCTCGGCCGGTGACCGGCTCACGCCCCGCCGCCTGGTGCGGCGACCGCAACCAGGTCGGGCACGCAGGCCACCGCGTGACGGCGGGGACACCGAATCAGAGCAAGAAGCCGGCCAAACCTCCCGGCGCTGCCGCCGGGAGGGGTCAAGTTCCGTGTTGTCAAGTGCTTGCGGTCGAGAGTACAGCGCCGCAGACCCGGTGACGGCGGCCCTTGCCATCCGGAGGGAACCACGAGTCTACCTCGCGACGAGCAAACCTGAAGTGATGCCGTCAACCGCGGATACCCTCTGGGCACCGGCGGTTGACTCTTGCGGCGCGCGGGGCGTCGAGATCGTCGTGCGCATGCATCAGATACCGGCAATCAAGCCAGCCAACCCCATCGTGACGAATCTCGGGCCGTTTTGGCCGGAGACCCACTGAAACCGGCTGCCCTGATTGCCCGGGGGCGAAGTGGCGTATACTGAAGTGTTTCGTGAAGGCCGCTCTCGACCGTGTGGCCGCCCGCGAGGCGCGCGCGCACTTCCCGCGTCCCCATCGTCCAGAGGCCTAGGATTCAGCCCTTTCAAGGCTGAGACACGGGTTCGAATCCCGTTGGGGACGCCACCCTTCCTTTTCGTCCGTTCCCGCAAAATCCAGTAACGCCCCTAAACAGCAGGGATTACAGGCACTTACAGGCTTGACAGTTCCGTTCGAATCCCGTATGTTCCAGGATAGACCGTTGGTTAATTCGTTGGGATAGGAGGGCGGTCATGGGAACGCTCACGATGGCGCGGGTGAAGGCGATCAAGGCGCCCGGCCTGCACGGCGACGGCGGCACCCTGTATCTGCGGGTAGCGCCCGGCGGGTCGAAGAGCTGGATCCAGCGGCTCACCATCAACGGGCGGCGCCGGGACGTCGGCCTGGGCGGCTGGCCACTGGTGACGCTCGCCGAGGCGCGCGAGTTCGCCTTCGAGAACCGCCGGCTCGCGCGCCGCGGCGGCGACCCGCTGGCCGACAGGCGCCGCCCGAGCCTGCCGACCTTCGAGCAGGCCGCGGTGCGGACCTTCGAGGCGAACCGAGCCCGGTGGCGCCACGCGAAGACCGCGACCAACTGGACCGGCTCGATGGCGAAGTACGCATACCCCGTCTTCGGCGGCCGGCCCGTTGACCAGATCGGCCGCGAGGACGTACTCCGCGTCCTGTCCCCGATCTGGACGTCCAAGCCCGCCGTCTCGCGGAAGCTCCGGCAGCGCATCCGGACCGTCCTGTCCTGGGCACAGGCGCACGGGCACATCGAGCACAACCCCGCGGGCGAGGCCATCGACGGCGCGCTGCCCGCCATGCCGGCCGTCAAGGCGCACTTCCGGGCGCTGCCCTACCCCGATGTCGCGGCGGCGCTCGACACCATCGACGGCTCGCGCGCGTCGATCGCGGCGAAGGCGTGCCTTCGGTTCTTGGTGCTGACCGCGTGCCGGTCCGGCGAAGCGCGGGGCGCGACCTGGGACGAGATCGACACCGACGCCCGCGAGTGGCGCATCCCCGCGTCGAGGATGAAGGGCGGCGCTGAGCATCGCGTCCCGCTCTCCGAACCAGCGGCGGCCACGCTCGAGACGGTGCGGCCGCTCCGCGGTCCATCCGACTTGGTGTTCCCGTCACCCTCGAGGCCGGGCCGCCCGCTCTCCGACATGACGCTGACGAAGGTGCTGCGGGACACCGGTCTCGCGGACCGGGCGACGGTGCACGGCTTCCGCACCGCGTTCCGAACTTGGGCGAGCGAGAAGACGAACGCCGACCATGCCGTCATGGAGCTGTGCCTCGCCCACCACGTCGGGACCGCCGTCGAGCGGGCGTATGCGCGGTCGGACCTGCTGGCGAAGCGGCGCCGGCTGATGGACCAGTGGGGGGCGTTCGTGACCGGCGACAGCGCAACGGTGGTCAAGCTGCATCGTCATGGATGAGTCGAGATTCAAGCGGCTGGTCGCGTTCACGCGCCAAGCGTTTCAGTCCCCAGCATCAGCCGGAATGGGGTGAGAGCCCGGCGGAGACTCGGGCCCGCCACTACCGCATTCTGCCCGAGCGCGGGCGAGGCGAATTCCTCCACGGGCTGATCGTCCCGGCCGCCTGTCTTCGACAGGCGGCCGGGTGGACGGGGGGTGAGGGGCAAGGGGTCGGGTTACATCCTCCAGACGCGCGTCCGTATCGGTCCGACATCGTTCAAGTCGGCTCGGCACTCGGCCGCGAGCGGGTCACCGCGGCGGTGCCCCACGGCTTCCGATCGAGTTTCAGGGACTGGGCCTCCGAACGGACGGACCATCCGCGCGAGGTGGTCGAAGCCGCACTCGCTCACGTCGTGCGCAATCAGGTCGAGGCGGCCTGCGCGCGCAGCGATCTGTTCGAGCGACGCCGTCCGTTGATGGACGACTGCATGCACTGCTTGAGCGGGGCGGCGCAGGACATCGGGTCCACCGGTGAGGAAACGAGCTGACAGACCCTGCGCAGGCGCGGCGTCGGTGCTCGCGCTCGACGAGGTCGAGCGGCCGTAGAGTCCCCTGGGAAATCACGCTCCCGGCACCATGCGGGGCGCGTCGTCTGTCAGCGAAGTCCCGCGGCTCGGCCGGTCCGGCCGCGGGACGTTCAGCGCCACGTCGAAACGGTCAGCGACCCTCCTCCTCGAAGCTGCGCAGATAACGCGACACGGTGATGGGCGCGCAGCCGACCGCCCGCGCGATACGCTTGAAGCCGAGGCCCTGGGCGCGAAGCTCCACCATGCGCGCGACGGCCTCGGCCGACATCGGCGGGCGCAGGAACCCGCGCCTGACCGTCACGCGGCCGCGCCGGCGCAGGACCTTCTGGTCGGCGAGGGCCGGCATCGAGCGCTCGTCGTCGTAGAAGTCCGATGCGTGCTTCGCCACCTCGTGCCAGTCGACGGCCGCGCGCGTCGGACTGCCGTCGATGGGCTCGGGGTCCGGCATCTGGTCGAGGAGGCCGTCGGCGCCCCGCCACGCGACCTCGAACTCCCGCCCGGCGCTCACGGCCGACTCGCGGACGACCGTCGTCAGCGGCTCGACCTGCTGGTAGACCACCGACAGCCCCGTCGTGTGGCCGGCGCCGGTGCGATACGACACGTCGGCGAGAGCCGAGCTCACGGCGGGGCTCGCCAGCGCCGCCGTCAGCGCCGAGCCCTGCAAGCGCAAGCTCGTCGTCAGCCGCAAGGCGCGGATCGTCGAGCCGCCGTGGTCGATCGAGCGGACGACGATCTCGGAGCCGACCCTCATCGGCCGGCCGTCCCGGAACCGGTTCCTCCTCAAGCTGCGGACGCGAGTGGTGGCCATCGGTCACTCCCTCTCGTGGCGAGTCGCGTCCGGCCTCATGCCGGCCCGCGCTCGCGCGCACACGTCCGGCTGCGGGACCCCTGCCCGCGATTCCGGAGTCAGGGAGCCCCGCAGGGGACCGCTGCCCGGGGCGGCTAATCGACCAGCCGATGGTTTTCGGCGCCGGCGTTCAGGCCGGCCGGCCTGAGAGAGCGGCGCCCTCGTCGGGCACGGCGGTGGTGGTGGCGAGGAAGTGCCGGCCTGCGGCGAAGCCGCGTTCTTTGCCGGCGCCGTCAAGGTGGAAAGCGGAGATTCGTCGGCCCGGGCGTTCAGCGGCGGCGACCGAGCTCTTCGCGGTCGCCGTCCTTGACGCCGGAATCTGCGAGAGGCGCGCCCGTCTGGCCGGCCCGCCTTTCAGGCCGGCCGGGTGCGCCGTCGCAAGGGCAGGGGTTCGCCGCCCATTCCGGGGCCGTCGCCCTTCACGGCCCCGGGATGGAGGCCGGACCGCCGTTCCAGGTCCGGCCGGGGGCGGCGTCCGCCCCGCCGGCGGCTGCCGGCGTTCGGAGCGGGGTCGCCCTTCGCCCCGCTCCGGGGGCGGATGGGACGACTGTGCGTGCAAGCAACCCTCCCGGCCTGGCACGGCGCCAAAGCAGGGGCGGACGGGGCGGCACGCCCCGAAGCGGCGGGCCGGCAGACCCGCACGCGGGCCGCGGCGGACGGATCGGATACAGTGCGGCCCGCGTCGCTCGCGGGCCCTGTCCGGCCCGCCCTGGTCAGCATTCGGCGGGTGGGGCTCGGGGAGGGTCGTCCCTCCCCGTGGAGCTGGGGGGTTCCAGGGGGGGAGCCTCGCTCAACCCCCCTGGAGAATGAGCCGGACCGCTTGCGGTCCGCCATCTCGGCCTGCGCCCGCGTCTCGAAGACCGACGGCTCGCAGTCGCCGAACCTGCCGCGCGGCGCTCTGGAGACGGCCGGCGTCGACGCGGTTACAGCCAGCACGACCTCACGTCCCGCCTCCCCCTGTGCCGGTAAGGCCGCAACTTGCAGCGAGAGTGATGGATTCAGAGCACGAGGCGCAGGACGATCTGGTCGAGATCGGCGGCAGCCATTACCGGGTCCATCCGGCGGCGGCCATGTTCCCGCTCATGTCGGGCCGCGAGTTCGACGAGCTGGTCGAGGGAAGTGCGCGTCAACGGCCTGCGCGAGCCGGTCGTGGTCGGCGGCGACCAGCTGATCGACGGGCGGAACCGGGTCCGGGCGTGCGCGGCTGCGTGCTGAAGCTGGCGCAAAGCCGCTGCGCGGCCACGCTCCGGAAGCCGTCGTCGACGCCGCTCGGCTCGACGAGGCGGCCGGCTGAGTCGGTCGTGCGCCCAGTCGGGAACGCTGGCTGTCAGAAGCCCCACAACGCCATCACGACCGGCTGCGCCGTCATCGGTATGTACAGCAACGGCGTGAACGTCACGCCGGCCCGCAGGTCGAGGCCGTCCCGCAGACCCCGGGTGGCGAGCAGTTCGGCGTGCCAGTTGAACCAGACCTTGAGCTCGGCCTCCGTCTCGCCGTCGGTGTACCACGTCGGGATCTCGGGATTCCACTTGCGCACCAGATTCGTCTCCCAGTGGAACGTCGGCCCGATACCCAACCCGAAGTGGAAGCTCTGGCCGTCGTCGAGGAGCCATCGCTGACGCCAAGTGACGTGCCCGTAGGTGAAGAACGCCCGCTCCACCACGTAGTTTCCCTCGCCGGGGTCCACGCGGCCGAGGACCGGCGTGACGCCGACGGTGATGCCCGTCCGCTCGTTGCGCCATGTCGTCCACGCGAGGTTGACGCTCGGGCCGGACGGGAAGACGCTGATGTCGTCGATGCCCAGCGGGTTGAACTGGAACCAGCCGCCGCCGAACTCCAGCTCCCGGCCGGGCTCCTGGGTCAGGGCGGGCGTGGCGGCTCCCAGCAGGACGACGGTGAACGTGATCGCGAGTCGAGTCATCCGCACTCCCCTCCGTTGTAGCGGGGAATGCGCAGATGGCCCGTGAGCGGGCTCACGTCAGGAGCCGGAGAACAGATTCGCAATCTCTCGGAGCCGTTCGACGACGGCGTCGAGCACTTCGTCGTACTCGACGCCGAGCGGGAGCTCTACGGGGACGACTAGGCGACGACTGCCGACGACGAAGAGTTCGGGAGGGTTGCTCCGCCGCAGCGGTTCGAGCGCCTTTCTCGACGTCTCGTTGCTCAAGAACCGGAGCCACAGCGGAGTGACTTCGTGTTGGGCCCAATCGTCGACGCTGATTCCGAACCAGGGCTCCGCCCGGTCGGCCAGTCTGATGAAGCGTCCATAGCCCTGTGGCTGTGACGCGACCTGGAGGCCCTTCATCGTGACGAATCCCTTCGTTCTCGCGCGGTCGGTCGCGTCCTTGATGAGTCTCCGCAAGCCGCGCATGCGCCGGGGGAAGTCGGGGCCGAGCTCGTCTCGTCTCAGCGGGAGGAAGGCGTCGTCGTCTTCCCGCACTGCGAGGCCCTGCAACTGTGCGATGTTCCTCTTTGTGTGCGAGTCCGCGGCGGCCTTCTCCTCCATGCGGCGGAGGAGATCCCGCCAACTCGTCAACAGGAGCTGTCGCTGGGTCCCGGCAACGGAGGCGCTGCGAACCTCCTTGGTCTCGGACCCCGGCGTCAGCCTGATCCCGCACTCGGACTTCGCGACGGCGCGGTTCAGCTCGTTCCAGAGAGTCTCGCGCCGTTTGGCTGGCGCCACGACGAGCAGGGCCGACGGTTCGTCCTCGGGTAGCCGCTTCAGGTAGGCGACCGGCTGGTTTCTCGTGAGCCCAGCCCAGAACTTCGCCTCGATCAGAACCCGTTCCCGACCATCCGGACCGTAACCGGCGAGATCTGGACGCTCGGCTCCCTTGCCGGTCGCCTGGACGCGAACCCCGGCGATCTCGCCCACCGTCGCACCCCCATGAGCAATCAGGTCCGACACGGCGCGACGCCCTGCCTCGGACTCGGAGAGGATGTGCCCGAGCGCCTCGACCGCAAGATCCTCCCGTCCGCGTGCCTCGCAGCTTCGGCGCGAGCTTGGCCAGCAGTGTTCGGGGTTGGTCAGTCATGGGGGGCGCCTTCGGTGTCACGGGATTGGTCGGGTAGCTCGGCCTTCGGCTTTCGTCCCCACAGTCGGGTGGCGTAGAGAGCGGACTCAGGCGTGGGGACGAGAACCGTTGCTGCCCCCGGGCCCTCGTGACCGCCCCGAGTTCCGACAGACCGAGCCGGTCCCTACATGTTCTGCTACGGTTCAGGCTCGTTGTCAACGGTCGCCCCGGTCGCGCCCCCACCGCGCCACGCCGCAGCAACAGCGCCCCCCGAGCATCCGCCCACGGGCAGCACCGGCACCGGGGCATCGCTGCTCTTGATGGTCAGGGTCAGACGCGCGCAGGCAGCGTCGGGGTTTGGCTGCTGGTGGCGTCCGGCACGATGGTCTCGCCACCGTCGACCTCCGTGTCGTCGATGACCGTGATCGCGACCGTTCCCGCCGTCTCGCCTCGCCAGCCGTCGGTGACGCACCCTGTTCGAGGTCGCCGCGAAGGCTCAAGCCGATCGGGACGGTGTTTGCGCGCAGCTCGAAGCCGTGCTCGACGAGTTCGAGAAGACGGCATGGGCGGGGCTGGAGCCGGACGGCTACTCGTTGACGACGGTCCTGCACCGCGAGCACGGCGGCGGCGTCCGCGTGCACGTCCTCACAGCCCGGTGCGACATGGAGACGGGCAAGAGCCTGAACGTCTCGCCGCCCGACTGGCAGAAGACCTTCGAGCCGTTGCGCGACGCCCTGAACCACGAGCACGGCTGGAGCCGACTGTGCGTGCAAGCCAACCTCCCGGCCTGGCACGGCGGTGAGCAGGAGCGGGTTGTTGCGGAGGGGACTCCCCACCATTTTGCAAGGCCCTGGAGCGCGTTCGTTGCGCACGGGTTGCCCGCGGCCGTCCTGAGAATCCGGGCCCCGAAGCCTGTCGCGTCGGAGACCCGCTCGGGGGCGTCGTCATGACCAGCGACCGACATCATGGCGACTCACGCTCACACGCCGGTGCCGCGCCACGCCGCCCTTCGGCCGGCGTGGCGGTTGTCAGGCGGGTCGGTCCGCTGCAACGCGGCCAGGTCGAGCCCGTCGCCGCTCGATGTCGTGAACGTCCGGGGGTCGAGCCGCCTGCCACTGGTCCGTTACGTAACGGTGTGGAGTGGTCGTGGCGTTGACGAACGCGGAGCGGCAGACGCGTTGCCGGAAGCGGCGGCAGGCCGACGAGTCGCGGCTCCGCTCCCGGAACGCACTGCAGCTTGTCGGGCGGTCGGAGCGCGTAGCTGCGGGCCGGTGCCGCGGCACACCGCCGCGAAGCAGAACCAGGCGGCGACATCCGGCAAGGGGGGAGGCGGTCGATGATGCTGGCCCTCGCTGTCGGGCCCATCAGCATGACCGTGTGCTCGCCGCCGTCAAGGCGCGTCGCTCGCGCCGCCCCCGCTGCGCGGGGCTGACGGCCTTGACGCCGGCTGCGCGCACGGTCCTGGCAGGCCCTGCCCGACAGCCCGGGAACGCTCAGAGGAGGGCCAGAATGTGATGTGTTGACGGACCTGCGTGAGCCCCGGCTCACCCGGTGGTGGCGGCGACACGGTGCGGGTCGAAACAGGTGCCGTCGCGCAGCATCGCGCAGGCGACGTTCAGCAGGCGGTCGGCGACCGAGCGCAGGGCGCGGGCGTGACCATGACCACGAGCGCGCAGCGACCGGTACTTGTGGTGGCTGGCCGGGTCGCGTTGGGCGGCGACGCGGGCCCAATGGTAGGCGGCGTCCCGCAGCCGGTCGTGGGCTGCTTGTCGCTGTGTCACGACCATGCTCTTGCCCGAACGGCGGGTGACCGGAGCCACCCCGCAGAGACAGCGAAGGGCGTTGTAGTCCCGCCGGCGCACCGCGTCGCCGCCCTCGGCAAGCAGCGTGGCGAGCACCTTGGGGCCGACGCCGGGCAGCGACAGCAGAATGGCCGCATCCGGTGGCTCCTTCGCCGACTTCGACGATGGCTCGTCCTCCGTCGACGCGTTCGGGTCGTCCGCCGGAGCAGCCTCGGCGAACTGATGCACCAACCGGTCGAGTTCGCGACGCGTCTGATCGCTCTGGCGGTTGACCAGGGCGAGGCGTTCGGCGACGAGCCGCACATGCGTAATGGCAGCTTCGGCCGCGCCCGGCGCCAGCTTGACGGCCGGCGCGCGCAGCCGGGCGCGTAGTGTCGCGGCGTCGATCCGCCGGATGCGGTGCTGCTTCAACACTCTGGTGAGCGTCACCTCGCGAACGCGTTGGCCCGCACGCGGCGTCGGCAGGCTCCGCCACAAGTCGAGTGCCCACGGCGCCGCGACGTCGTCAACCGCGTCGAGAAACTGAGGATAGTAGCGCCAGAGCTGCTCCCGCATCCGATTCGCCAAGCGAATGCGTTCCCGCTTCAGGTCCTCGTCGAGACGCGACCACTCCCGCAACTCGATGATCGCCGGGTCGGTCGGCTCCAGCCGTCGCAGACAGTGCGGGTCGGTACGCAGCGCCGAGGCGAGCACCCGCGCGTCGCGCCGGTCGTCCTTCGCGCCCGCTGGCGAGAAGCGGTCCCGGAAGCGGTCGAGCTGCTTCGGGTTGATCGAGTGGACGGCGAACCCCCGCTCCATCAGGCTCTCGACCACCGGGCCGCGCGGCGTCTCGATCGCCACGCCGACTTCGCCCTCGTCGCCCGCCGCGAACGACAGCAACCAGTCCGCCATCTGCGACAGTCCTGCACCGCCGTGCTCGAACTCCCGTTCCCCGAGCACGTTCCCAGCGACATCAAGCACGCACGCCTGATGGTTCTGCGCCCCCCAGTCGACACCCGCAAACCATGCCAGCTTCAAGTTGAACCTCCTGTCTACCGAGTCGAACGGGCGTCGCCCCGATGCCTGCCGGTCCCTGTACTGGCGCTCTACGGCGCAAACTGGGCGTCCATCGATGGCGAAACCGTCGGGGCACAAGTCCCCTCCAGGTGTTCGAAACACAGGGGTAGAATGGTGGCTCCCGACGGCCTGCCCGACTCCGCGACATCATCGCCCCGAAGTCATTCAGAAAGGTACAGGAGTAGAGTCGACGACCGGCGCGGTGGCGAGCCCGCGGCGGCGAGCCACGGCGGGGCAGTTTCCGGGGTGGCGCGAGGCGCCGGGGCTGCGCGATGGTCTTCCCGCTCCACGTGGCCGGACGCGAACGGTCTTCATCGATCCAGACCGCGTCCCCGGTCTCTCGTCCGCTTTCGCTCGGGCGGCGGCCTGTCGGCGGCGCGTTCCCGCTCTCGCGCCCGTTCCCGCGCCTGCTCTTGCTTGAGCCGCCGGGTCGCCTCTTCGCTCCGGATGAGCTCCTGAACGGCCCGGATCCTGACCGTGACGTCCCAGTCGGGCCGCGCGGCCGCACGCGCCGCCATCATCTTCTCGTGCAGGCGGCGCGCGTCGCGGCCGCAGGCGCGGTTGATCGCGGTCGCCTCGAGCTCCCGCTTCTTCCGGTCGTCCTTCCGGCGGTCGGCCCACTTGTACCGCCAGCCCTTGTGAACCTTCCCGACCGCCTCCTCCGCGCGCTTCAGGACGGCCCGCCATTCCGCCGAGTGCGAGTACTCCGCCGGCAACCGGCGCTCGTAGCCGCCCAGGTGCGCCTCGGTGACCCGCCGGCCCTTGGTCCGGTCCGGGTCCCAGGCCGTAGCGCGCCGGGTCACCTCCTCGACGGCCTTGTCGCTCCAGGCTGGCGCGGACTTGGCGAGCGCGGCCGGCAGCCCGCCCGGTTCGACCGTGGTCCATCTCGACGAGTAGGGCTCCTCCCGCTCGAAGAGCCGGTTGCCGCTCGACGCGCCCGCGGCCAGCTTCTCGAAGTCCGGGCGGCGGATGTCCGCCGCGTGCTCGGGCCACTCCCGGCAGTACCGCTCCTCGAAGGCGGCGGTTCGAGACCGTCCCGCTTCGGCCGGACGCTCCGCGGAGGCCTCCGGCCCGAGGGTGGCGGCCTCCGCGGCCGGGCCGGGCGAACGGCCGAGCAGCCGCTCGATCCGATCCCGCAGCCACTCGTAGAGCCGCTGAACGAGGTTGCGAGGCGCCGGCGCCTCGGCCTTCTCGGCCGCGTGCGCTCTCACGAGGGCGCGGTCCGAGAGATCCTGCGAGACGCGCCGGCCCGCACGGCCCACCTCCGTGGTCCCGTCGAAACGGCCACCCGCGAATTGGCACGCCGTGCTGGTGGCGTCGGGGAAGCGTCGCTCCGTCTCGAGGACCACCTCGTGTTCCCGGTGTCGCCGTGTGGCGACCTCCCGGCGGCCGGAGTCCCGCTCGGCGACGTCGAGCGCGCGGTCGATGCGGGCCGGGCTGGTCCCTGACCGCCACGACGGGTCCTCCGCTTCGAGGGCCTCGATGAGTGCGTCGGCCGACGCGGGGTCGGCCAACAGCCGCTCCACGCGAGAGTTGCGCTTCTCGATGGCCGCCTGCTTGCGCCGCGCCTCGGCGCGCTCCTCCTCGAGGCGGGCGGCGGCGGTGGCGGCGGCAAGGGCCGCCGCTATCCCGCCAGGCGCCGAACGGTTCGTTTTCCAGGCGTCGATGACCGTGCTGCCCGGGAGACCTTGGTCGGCCGCAGCGTCGAGGGCCTCGGTCGTGCGCTCCACGGCCGCGAGACCGGCTGCGTGCGTCTCGCCGGTCTCGTAGACCGCCCGCACACCGGCGGGACGCAAGTCGAGGTTCGACCGTGCCGCCGCGGCCTGCGCCGCCTCCGTGGCCGTCTCGAGGTCTGCCGCCCGGCGCGCCGCGCGCTCGTCCCGCTCCCGCTCGCCCGCCGCGAGGGCCTTGTCGAGGCCCGCCGTGTCGAACCGCCCCGGACCGTCGCCGAGGACCTCGCGGTAGCGGGCGGCGGCGGCCTCGTCCGACAGCACGGCGCGAAGGCGCCCGAGGCGCGCGCCGTCCGACTCCGCCGCGCTCAGCGCCGCATCCTGGTTCCCGCGCGTCGTCGCGGCGTTCCCGTCCACGCCCCACTTCGCGTCGATGTCCGCCAGGTGGGCGTGGTACAGGTCCAGGCCCCCGATGCCCTCGATGCCGAGCGCCGCGACGCGGGCCTTCGCCGCGGACGCCTGCTCGATGACGGCCCAGTCGTCGACGAGCGTCTCCGCCTCCCGGTCGTCGTCGCCGAGGACGTCGCGACGGGCGTTGCGGAGAAACTCCTCGCCGCCGGCGGCCTTCAACAGATCGCCTTCCTTGAGCTCGACCCCGGCGCGCTCCACCTCGAGCAGGTCCTCCGCCCTGTCGATGATCCGCGCCCGCTCCGCGATGCCGCCGTCGCCGGAGACCGCCCCGCGCTCCGTCAGCTCTTCGGCCGCCTCGGCCAGCAGCCGGTCGTCGCCCGTGGCCGCGAGGATCCGTTCCTCGCGCCGGTCGAGCTCCTCCCCGACCCGCTGCTCCGCCGCGCGGACCATCGACTCGCGCTCGGCCGGGGTCGGCGGCGCATCCGCAGCACCGCCGGCCCGAGCCTGCTCCGCCGCCGACAGATGCCGCCGGCCCGGCGGGATCGACCGGAGCGCTTCCTCGCGAGCCCCCAGCTCCTCGCCGACGCGTTGCGCGACCCGTTCCAGAACGGATTCCCGCTCCGCGAAGCTCTGCGCCGCCGCCGCGGCGACGCCCTCCCCGTACTCCTCCCCCAGCAACGTCGAGCCGGTCGACGTCGCCATGAGCGACTCCTCGCGGGCGGCGAGGTCCGCGCGGAGACGGTCCTCCACCTTCTCCACGGCGCGTTCCCTCTCGTCCGGCGTCAGGTGGCCGCCGGCGCGGGCAAGGACCGGCTGGTGCGCCTCGTCCAGCCACTGCCCGCCCGCCGAGGTCGCCCGCACCGACTCCTCGCGGGCGGCCAGCCTCGCCCGCCGTTCGCCGGCCGCCTCCAACTCCTCCCGCTTCCGCTCGCCCGCCGCGAGGGCCTTGTCGAGACCCGCCGTGTCGAACCGCCCCGGACCGTCGCCGAGGACCTCGCGGTAGCGGGCGGCGGCGGCCTCGTCCGACAGCACGGCGCGAAGGCGCCCGAGGCGCGCGCCGTCCGACTCCGCCGCGCTCAGCGCCGCATCCTGGTTCACGCGCGTCGTCGCGGCGTTCCCGTCCACGCCCCACTTCGCATCGATGTCCGCCAGGTGGGCGTGGTACAGGTCCAGGCCCCCGATGCCGAGCGCCTCGACGCGGGCCCTCGCCGCGGACGCCTGCTCGATGACGGCCCAGCCGTCGACGAGCGTCTCCGGCTCCCGGTCGTCGGCGCCGAGGACATCGCGCCGGGCGTTGCGGAGAAACTCCACGCTGGCGGCGGCGTCCTTCAGCAGATCCGCTTCCTTGAGCCCGAGCTCGGTGCGGTCCGCCTCAAGCCGGTCCTCCGCCCTGTCGATGATCCGCGCCCGCTCCGCGATGCCGCCGTCGCCGGAGACCGCGTCGCGCTCCGTCAGCTCTTCGGCCGCCGCGGCCAGCAGCCGGTCGTCGCCCGTGGCCGCGAGGACCCGTTCCTCGCGCCCGTCGAGATCCTCCCTCACCCGCTGCTCCGCCGCTCGGACCATCGACTCGCGCTCGGCCGGTGGCGGTGGCCCCGATGGCCCGGTGGCCCGTGCCTGTTCCGCCGCCGACAGATGCCGCCGGCCCAGCGGGATCGACCGGAGCGCTTCCTCGCGAGCCCCCAGATCCTCGTCGACCCGTTGCGCGACCCGTTCCAGAACGGATTCCCGCTCCGCGAAGCTCTGCGCCGCCGCCGCGGCGACGCCCTCCCCGTACTCCTCCCTCAGCAACGTCGAGCCGGTCGACGTCGCCATGAGCGGCTCCTCGCGGGCGGCGAGGTCCGCGCGGAGGCGGCCTTCCACCGTCTCCACGGCGCGTTCCCTCTCGCCCGGCGTCAGATGGCCGTCGGCGCGGGCGAGGACCGACTGGTGCGCCTCGTCCAGCCACTGCCCGCCCTCCGAGGTCGCCCGCACCGACTCCTCGCGCTCCACGAGCCCGGCCCGACGTTCGCCGGCCGCCACCTCCGCCTCCAGCGCCGCGATACGCGCGTCGAGCGCCGCGACCCGCGACCTCGCCTCGGCCGCTTCCGCCACCTCCGTCGCGCGCGCCGAACGGACCTCCTCGGCGGAAGCCGCCGCTGCCTCGGCCGCCGCATACCGATCCGGCTTCAGCTCCGGCGCCTTCCCCGGCCGGTCCTCCCAGTTGTGCTTCGCCGGCGGGCCGATGTGCAACGACGGCGGGTTCAGCAGAAGACGTACCTCCTCCGCCGCGTCGCCGGCCGCGCGCGCCCGCGCCAGTTGCGTGGCGTGGCTCTCCGACGTCACCCGGTCGTCCACGCCGGCCCGCTCGAACGCCAGGTTCATCTCCCCCGCCCACGCCGACCGCGTCTCCTCCAGCCACGACCGCGGCTTCGTCCGCTCCGTCTTCCTCGCGCCCCCCGACGCCGGATCGCCCCGCTTCGGAGCCGCCCGCCGGAACCACTGCTCCGCCCCGCGCTCCACCCCGTCGTTCACCCGCTCCGAGAACACCAGGTGCAGGTGCGGGTTGTCCTCCACCCCCGCCTCCTTCGACTCGCCGGCGTGCAGCGCCAGCGTGTACGGCAACTCGCCCGACGTCACGTGCGCCGCGAAGCTCCGCGCCAGTTCCAGCCGATCGGCAGAGTCCAGCGAGTTGGGCAGCGCCGCCGTCAGCGATCGGAAAAGCCGGCCGTTGCTCCGCTCGTGGCAGTCGGCCGCCGCCCAGTACAGGCGCGCGTCCGACGCCGCGAACGACGGCATGCAGCCCGACTCGAGGTGCACCACCTCGTCCTGACAGGCCGCCTCGTACTTGCCGGCGCGGCTGATGTAGTCGTACTTCGCCGCCGCCGACTGGCCGGTGCCGCGGCTGCCCGTGCTCACGTTGACGTGGCAATACATGGCGTCGTGCTCTTCGGGCCGAAGGCTCTCGTCGCACGTCGGTTTCGCGCAGCGAAACCGGTAAGTGCGCCCTGCGGGTTTCGGGGTTTCTTCAGTTTGTGTCGTGAAGTCCGGGGGACTCTTGGTCTGTACTGTTGTTTTGTTCCATTTTTAGACCGCCCGGATTCATGATACATACCTGAGTCATGCAGGCGTCAAGACGTGCTACCCAGATCGTGAAGCTCAAGGAGCGGCGGCGGGAGCTGGCGGCCAAAACGAGGGACGCCGACAGGCTCCTCGCGGATCGGCTGCGCCGGCTCCAGACGGACGAGGCGAAGACCGAGCGCAGGCGGGAGACCCGGCGCAAGATCATCGTCGGGGCCATCGTCTGGGCCGCGCAGACGTCGCAGACCGACATCAGCCTCGGCTGGCTCGAGGAGCAGATCCGGGCCCTGAAGCGGCCCGACGACCGCGCCCTCTTCGGTCTCGACGTTGAGCCGTCCGCCCACGCCGCCAGCGCGGAAAAGGCGGGGCCGGCCGCCGCGCGTTCCGCCCCGATCACCGCCCGCCAGAAGAAGCTGTTGGCCAAGCTGGTGGAGGATCATCCCGAGCTCGCGCGCGAGTTCGGCGTCGACCCCGACGAGCCCGAGCTGGAGAAGCTCGGCAAGCCGAAGGCGACCTCCGTGATCGGCGCGATGCTCGACCGCGTCAACGCGCAGGCGCCGCCCGATGAACGGTGACGACTCGTGCGCCCGGGGCGCCGGGCAGTCGCCGACTGCCGCCCGGCTGGCGTCCGTTCTTGAGGTTGGTCGGTGTCGAGCCGGTGGTGGGAAGTGAGCGAAAAGGGCAGACCGCCGAGGACGAAGATCGGCCGGCGGGCACCGTCACGCGAGGGCAGGATCCGTCACCGCTCCCTCGTCCCCGCGCCCGCCGGCGGGCCGGTCAACTTTTCGCCAAGCGCTCCGGACTCGTTGCGGGACGCTGCCGACCGCCGGACAGCAACTGCGCCAACTGTTTCACGCCCTCGATCTGCTGCAGGAGATCCTGCATGTCCGAGCGCTGGACCGAACCGTGCGTGAGCCAGCCCGTGATCCTCTTGTTGAGGGAGGAGGTCGTTTCTTCGAGATGCTCCGCCACCGCGGCCTGGAGCTCCGGCTCCTCGTCGAACAGCGCCCGCCACAAACCGGTGAGCCGGCCGGGGCGCCAGTCGGGAAGCCGGTACACCTGATCCGACGGAACGAGCCCGCCGCGGTACACGGCCAGGACGACGCCGCGGTCGTCGACGTCCTTGCGCTCCCACCGCTCGGGGATCAGGTCCTGGTGGCCGTTCGGCTTGGGCGCTTCCCAGGCGGCTACCTCGTAGGCGGCCGCCGTCAGCCTGATCAGCCACCGCAGCCCTTCGCGCCCCTTCCGGTCCCGGAGCCAGATCCGCTGACCGGGTTCGAGCTTCGCGCACGGAGAGACGAGGCAGAGGTCAGCCGGCCCGATGCCCGCCGGGACCATCGAGTGGCCGTGGAACAGCGCGTAGAACGCCTGCGGGTCGTCGAGATCCACCGGCGCCGGCCTCGTCCGATCCGCCTCTTCGCTCTCCATCAGGAAGACCTCAGGCGACGGCTGCGACAACACCCGCACCGGCAGTTGGACGCTCGGGTCGAAGCGCGTCAGCGGGCGGGACGATTCCGCGCCGTCCGCCTCGACCTGAACGTCCCGCGAGGGACCGATGTGGAGCTCCAGACCGAGGGCGCGGCAGATCTGCTCGGCACGGTTCAGGCGGGGGACGTGCCCGTTCAGGACTGCCCGGATGGCGTCTTGCGGCAGGCCGCTGTCGACGGCGGCCCGGTACTGGGATTGTCCTCTTTCCGCGAGCCGACGCCGGACCGCCTCCGCGAAATCGATGGTCATCACACTGGAAAGTATACCGCTTCTCAAGACGAACGTGCACTTGACTGGACTTGTGGTCTTGATCCATTTTCGGTACATATACGCATACGTCGGCAGCCTGCATCGAGATCGCGGCGGCGAGGACGATCTCCATTCCGCCCCGACGCCTAGCCGGGCAGCATGCCATGACGGGTGTTCCGGCCGCACCGATCCGGCTTCCCGGCGGCGCCCCTCGCTGGCCGCAGGAGGTCGTCGATGAATGGGTCGATACCCGCAGATGCGAGCGCTACGGAACGCGCCGGGGTTGCGAAGTACGATCAGATCATCCGGCGATGCTCGACGATGGTCGACTCCGCGCCGGGACGAGGCGCTGATGGACGCGCTAAAGCGACTGCTCGACCCCCAGGACGCGGCAACCGGGAGAGACGACATGACAGGTGACGACTGCGGCGGCGCCTCGCTCTGCGTCGAATGCGGCGAACGCCCGCAGCCTGCCCGGCATGACGGCGAGCCCGGCACGCATCATCGGTGCGACCCGTGCGCCCGGCGGTACCTCCGGCGGCGCGATCTCCGGAGGCGGCTCCTGTCTGGCCCTTGGACGTTCGCTGGCTGGCCCGATCCGGTACCGTGCATCGAATGCGGCAGTGACGTACCGCTGGGGGTGCTGCACTTCCGTCTCGGAAAGCTGCCCGCCGTAGAGGATCGTCGAGAGTCCATCTGTCGGCCTTGCATGGCCGGGACTGAGGGCCTGCGGGCCATCGCGGAATCCGTCGCCGACACGCCCCCCGTCCTCCAGTCCGCGAGTCTTGAACGTCACGAGCGCTCCGGCCCAGCGATCGTGGTAGTGCGGACGCCGCCCGCCATGCGGGTGCTCGCGTTTCTGGCGCTCGGTCTAGTTGACGGGATGGCGGATATCGGGATTCAGTGCGGGATCGTGACCGACGATAGCGCGTTGGGAGAACTAATGATCATAGTGGCGGCCGACGACGAGCAGGCGATCCAGGTGCTCGGCGCCTGCGGTAGCTGGCTCGCGCTCTACGCGTCTCGCGTCTCGGTTCCCCGCGACCACTACCGCGCGATTCGTGCGTGCGTGTACGCGGAGCGGGGGATAGGCGCCGCGCGGCGACTCGTCCGCCAGTCGGTCTTGGGCGGACGGCCGCGGAGCGCGGCGGACGGGAGCCCGAACCCGGCTACACGTCGTGACGCCTGAGCCCGACGTCGGTGCTGGGCGTGACAGCCCAACGTCACCGGACGGGGTGGAGCACTTGGCATGCACGTTCGATAAGATGCAACAGGGAGTCCGCCCCACCGGCCAATTCCAACCACCCCGGGGGGACATCCCGATCGGAGGTGCGATCCGCATGGACGGCAGGATTACTCTTGAAGCGCTGCTGACAGGCTGCGCCGACGACGCGTTCGACGACGGTATCCGGATCGACACGGAGCTCGTGCCGCTTGCGGGCCCCGGCGGCCCGGTCAAGCCGGCGGTCTACGAGGGCGGGACCTACCAGCAGGATCGCCGCTGGGCGGCACCGGACGATGCCGAGCCCACACCGGTTCTCGTGGTCGACAACGTCCCATCGCAGGCCAACCGCCTGGAAGACGCACTGCGCCGACATCGCGCATCGATAGCGGTACCCGAGCTCGTGCTGGACCTGTCCGCGCTACCGCACCTGCCCGCGCATCTTCCCAAGCAACTGTCGAGCCTCGAGTTCCCGCACCGCAACGCCGACGCGTATCTTCGAGACGCCCAGCTGGACGGGCAGGACTTCCTCAAGACGACCTTGGGGCAGGCCATCTTCGGCGCGACCGCGGTGGCGTGCGGACCGCTGATGGCGTGGTTTCCGCAGGCGCTGCTGTACGGGTTCTGGCAGTCGCACCTGGGCAAGAAGCGGTCCAACAGCAAGCACGCGCGCGCATGGGTGTCGGAGATCATCGGTTGGCAACCGGCGTCGACGGACACCCGCGTCCTCGGTCTGAAGGGCGACACCTTGAACCTGAACACCGACGAGGTCGTGACCTCCAATCCCGACGACCGGACGAAGTGGGACGTCGGCAAGGGTGGGAAGGTCGACGGAGGCAAGAGCGACAAGCTCTCCGAGATCGGCCACGGCCAGGTGCCCTTCATGGGCGCCGATGCGCCTGCGGCGGCCGTTTCGTTTGCGCGGTTGACCCAACGGGCCACCATCTCGTTCGCCCAGCTCCGCCGCGTCACTCTGGGCCGGGGTGAGCCGCAGGCGGATGCGGCCGCGCGCGCGCTGCTGGTGGCGCTCGGGCTGCACGCGCACCAGCTCGCCTTCGGACACGGGTTCGCGTTGCGTTCTGGCGCTGAGTTGCGGCCCCGAGTGACGACGGTCACGTGGCTCGGCAGCGAACACGACAAGGCGTGCGACCTTGGCGACGCCGAGGCGACGCGCAGGCTGCTGGAGTCCGCGAAATCGCACGCCGACTCGGTCCGCGTGCCGCTCGACGGCTGGGGTCAGCCCCCGAAAGTGCTCAAGCCCAGGGAGAACCTCAAGGCAGCCATTCGCTCGACGTGGCCGGAGCTTGCCGACTGATGCTGGCGATCTCGGTGGAGCTGCTGCACGGGACGTTCCGCGGCGACCCGGATGGCACTGCCAACACCGGCCACCTGACCCGCGGCGAGTGGCCCCCTTCACCCGCGCGCCTGTTCGCCGCGCTGGTGGCGGCCGACGGCACTCGAGACAGGTGCAGGGTGACCGACGGAGCGGAGCTGGCGTGGTTCGAACGGTTGCCGCCGCCGGTCATTCACGCCGACGCACGGCCCTGCCACCAACCGCTCGCGCCCCGGTACGTCGTGCGGCACAAGGGGAGCGCGGACAAGGGCTCCCACCAGGAGTACGTCGGCCGGACCGGCGTGCTCAGCCGGGCCGGGGCGCGGGTCGCGCCGCGGGATCCCCGCGTCGTCTACGCCTGGAACGTGGAGTCGCCGACGCAGGCAACCCTCGACGCGCTCCGGCGGCGCGCCGCCCGGGTCGGCTACCTCGGCGCTTCCGACTCGCCCGTCCGCGTGCGGGTTGTGACGCGGATGCCGCCGGCGGGCACCTCGAGTGACACCTTTACGCCCGACCGACGGGGCGACTTGTTGATCGACGCTCCCGCAACCGGTCGCCTGCAGGTGCTCGATCGGATGTACGACGAGTGGTGCGCACGCGGCGCGGCGGTGAGCCGGCTGCAGTTCCCGGCACTCCAGCAGGGCCAGCCGTACCGATCGCCGGGTCCCGAGCCGGTCGACAGAGGAGAGGTGGTGGCGTGGCTGCGCCTCGGCGCGTGGGTTTCGGGACGGCGTGTCTCCGTAGTGACGGCGTTGTTCAAGGAGGCCGTCCTCAGTCAGCACCAGAGCATCCACGGTGAGCCGCCGGCGCTCCTGCACGGGCACGGGCTCAGCGGTAGCGGCTACGAGATCGCTCGCTACCTCGCCCTTCCGGACGTCGGCTACCGGTGGTCGCGGGGACGAATTCACGGCTTGGCTCTGTGGATGCCGCCGGGCTGCGGCCTCGCCGTGCGCCAGCGGGCTCGTGACGCGGCGTTCGCCATCCGGCGGCTGACGGGTCGAGGCGTCGACGTGTCGGTTGCTCCCCGAGAGGATGAGGCGCGGCCGCTCGCGACCCGTCCAGACCGTTGGCTGCGGCGCTCCCGCGGTTGGGTGACAGCTTTCCCGGCGATCCACGAGCGCCGCGGCACGCTCGACCTAGCGGAGGTCGCGCGCTGGTGCCGCCACGCGGGTGTGTCGGAGCCGTTGGCCTTTCGCTCGGCGCGCACGCCGCTGGTCGCGGGGGCGGTCGACTTGGCTCCCACGGAAGTGAACCGGCCGGGCCGGCCAGCACGGCCCTACTCGCATGTCGAGCTCCGGTTCGCGCAAGCCGTTCCGGGACCGGTCGTGATTGGTTCCGGCCGACAGCGCGGCTTCGGGCTCTGCATACCGGTTGATGACGTAAGCGGCGACTCGAGTCAGCGATGACGCGGAACCGCCCCAACGGATCAGCGCTGACGCCGATGCCCGGCTTCGTCGAGTTGTATCGAGCGCTCAACGGTGGGCGCGACCCCTTCCCCTGGCAGAGGCGACTGGCCGAAGAGGTTGCCGCGACCGAGCAGTGGCCCGCGGAGGTCGGCATTCCGACGGGGCTGGGCAAGACCGCCTGTCTGGACATCGCGGTGTGGTGGCTGGCATCGCAGGCGGACCGGGCGCCGGCGGAGCGCACGGCGCCGACCCGCATCTGGTGGGTGGTCAACCGCCGCCTGCTGGTGGACTCCACGGCCGAGCATGGCGAGCGGATCGCTCTTGCGTTCTCCGACCCCGATTCGGCGAACGTCGTGGGGGAGGACCGGGAGGTCGTCGCTCGTGTCGCCCAGCGCCTCGGTTCGCTTTCGGCTGCGTCGGCGGGTCGGCCCCTCGACGTGATCCGGCTGCGCGGCGGCGTCGCCTCGCGGACGCCAACCGATCCATCTCGACCGGCCATCCTGCTTTGCACATTGCCCATGTACGGCTCTCGACTGCTGTTTCGCGGCTACGGGTCGAACCAACGGCTGCGCGTGGTCGATGCCGCCATGACGGGCACCGACAGTCTGGTCCTTCTGGACGAGGCGCACCTGGCGCCGCATCTGAAGGCGCTGCTGCCGGCGCTGGCTGATTGCACGCCTAGCGCCCGCACCGTGCTCGGCGAAGCCCGGTCGACGCCCACGCTAACGGCGCTGACAGCGACCGGCGACGCCGCAGGCAGCCAGCGGTTCGATCTCGATAGCGAGGACGACGCACACCGGGTCGTCCGAGAGCGCCTCGACGCGGTGAAACCCCTGGAGCTGCGCGTCGAGACCGGTGACAGCGCCACGCGTCTGGCGGATGCGGCGCTCGATCTCGTCCGGCAAGCGCCGGGGCCGGCGACGTGCGTGGTCTTCACCAACACCCCGAAGACGGCGCGGGAGACGTTCGGCCGCCTGCGCAAGCAGATGGCGGAGGCCGACGTGCTGCTCCTGACCGGCGTCTCACGCGAACGGGAGGCCGAACGGGTGCGCGCCCGCATCCTCGACCGAGACCACGGCATGGCCGCGATTCGGGCCGCCGAGCTCGTACGCTCGCGCCCTCTGATCGTGGTCGCGACGCAGACTCTGGAGGTCGGGGCGGACATCGACGCGGAGTATCTGGTCACGGAGGCGTGCGGCGTCCGCGCACTCACGCAGCGGCTGGGTAGATTGAATCGACTCGGACGCTGTCCGCACGCCCGCGCCGCCTATGTTCATCTGGCACCACCCAAACCGAAACGAAGACGTACGGACACCGGTCCCGACACCTGGCCGGTCTACGGCACCGAGCCCTCCAGGGTGCTCGAGCGTTTGCAGGCCGCTCGCGACGCCGATGGGACCGTGAACCTGTCCCCGCGGCGGGTGTCAGAGGTCCTGGGACCGCCGCAGGATCTTCCCGGCCGCGCGCCGGAGGTTCTGCCCGGCATCCTCTGGGAGTGGACGAAGACGACCACCCCGCCGAGGGACGAAGCCCCCGTCGAGCCGTTCTTCAGCGGGATTGCCGGATCGCAGTACTCAGTGTCACTGATCTGGCGGGTCCATGTGCCGGAAGATGGGGAGCGGCTGTGGCCGCGCGCCTCGGATCGCGAAGCGGTCGACGTCCCAATCGACGAGGCGAGCGACGTGCTGGGCGACGAAGACCTCCGCCGACTCGCCGCCGACGGCGTGACGGTGGAGAGGACATCGGGCGCGAACCTGCGACCGGGCGACCAGCTCGTGCTGCGAACCGATCGCGGTCTCCTGGATGCGTTCGGCTGGAACCCGGCTGCTTCCGGCCCCGTCGTGGACGTCTCGCTCGCCTCAAAGGGATTGCCGCTCGAGGCGAAGGCGATCGAGCGCCTGTGCGGTGTTGTGGTCGGTGGGCTCATCCAGACGGCGTTGGGGATCGCCAACGACGAAGAGGACATCGACGCGGCGGTGCGAACCGAAGCGACGGAAGGAATCCTGAGCGCGGTCAGGGTCGCGGCGACGCCATCCGGATGGGATCAAGTGGAGTGGGCCGACTTCACCGCGGCGCTGAGCCCGCAGGTCGTGGAGGCCCGCCGGGAAGTGCCCCGCTTGCAGGTCAGGAAGCCAGTCCCGGAACCGCTCAGCGGCGACTTCGACGAGACGTCACTCGGAGCGGACGCAGTCGAGCTGGATCGGCACGGGCAGGCGGTAGCCACGCGGGCGCGGGCCGTCGCCCGCCGCATCGGCCTCTCTCCCGCACTAGTTGACGTGGTGGAGCGGGCCGGAAGGCTGCACGACATCGGGAAGGGTGACCGGCGTTTCCAGCGATGGCTCGACCCCGAAGCTGGACGGGACATGCTCGTGGCCAAGTCGCACGCGCCGCGCCACCTGTGGGAGGCGATGCGCGCCACGGCCGGCTGGCCTCGGGGCGGTCGCCATGAGGACCTGTCGGCCCGGCTGGTGCGGGCGTGGCTGCAGCAGAACCCGGATTGGGGTGATCCTGCGGACCGGGATCTGCTGCTCCACCTGGTGATCAGCCACCACGGGAAGGGCCGCCCGCTCGTGCCGCCGGTAACCGACGGCACGCCCGACATGGTGTCCGCGGTGGTAGCCGGCAGGCCCGTCACGGCGCCTGCCGACCTCGGCATCGTCGATTGGCAGCAGCCGACCCGCTTCAGGCGGCTCAGCGACCGCTTCGGACCGTGGGGGCTGGCCCTGCTTGAAGCCATCGTGATCCGCTCGGACCACGCGGTCTCCGCCGGGGGCGACGTCGCGCTGGACGCGCAGCCATGACCGAAGTGACTTGTCCCGGGTTGCCCGGCTTCTGGATCAATGGCTGGCTCGCGGCGGTGGGGATCACGGTCCTGGATGCCCGGGTCCGACTGCACTGGACGACGTACGGGGCGCCCCTGGCGGTGCTCTCGGCCGACGAGGTCGACCCAGCCGCCGCCCTCGCCGAGTCATGGCCGGACGCAGCGCTGCTCTCCGGCCTGCCGGTCGCCGAGAACTGGAAGGGCACCGGCGCGGTCCGGCGGAAAGTGCCGGTGGAGGCGTTCGTCGAGCGAGCACGAGCTGCACGCGGTCACCCGTACTGCTGGACGCTGTCGTCAACGATGACCGACCTGTGTGTCGACGAGCACGGCGAGGTCGCGCATGCGCCATTCGATCCCGCCGGCCCGGGAACGATCAAGTGGCTGCATCATCGGCTGATGAAGGTCCACGAACACGTGGAGCCCGCGGCGGGGCGGATCCGGGATTCACTCGCAGGCCGGGCCGTGCGGGTCAAAGACAACGGATTGGGATTCGATCAGACCAGGCTCGGCTCGCAGGCCGACGAGGCTTCGATCCGGATCGATCCCGTCGTCGAGGTGCTCGCGTTCTTCGGCCTTGCGCTGCTGCCCGTACGGGGCCTCGGAGCCGACCGTCGGCGGGACCGCTTCGCCGACGTGCGAGAGAGGCAGAGGGGTTGGCGGAAGACCTCGGGGAATCGCGATCCGCAACGCTTCCACTGGCCTGCCTGGGGCCAGCCGCTCGACAGTAATGGCATTGACGCGCTCCTCGACGCCTGGAAACCCGAGAAGAGGAACACTTGGACGGGAGTGGGCGTCCACGCGGGATGGCGCGCCGTCCCCTTCCAGCGCAGAGGTTCGGCGGACACGACCAGAGCCTACGGAGCGGACCGGTTGTGAACGTCGAGCCTCTCGTCCTGATCTCCGCCATCGAACACTTCATGTACTGCCCGCGTCAATGCGCTCTGATTCACTGCGACGGCGTCTGGAGCGACAACGCTCACACCGTCCGAGGGGCTCGGGCGCACCGCCGGGTCGATAGCGGGCAGCAGCGCCGTGAGCGAGGACGGCTCGTGCTGCGGGCCATTCCGCTCTGGTCCGAGACGCTGGGACTGTCCGGACGTGCCGACGCGGTCGAGATCGACGGCGCGGCAGTCCGACCCGTGGAGTACAAGTGGGGTACGCGGCACGGAGACGCCGCGGACCTTCAGCTGTGCGCCCAAGCGCTGTGCCTCGAAGAAATGCTTGATGTCCAGATACCCCATGGGTATGTGTGGTACGGCGGACCGAGACGCCGGTTGCAGGTCGATTTCACGCCGGGGCTGCGCCGCGGTGTGGCGGAGGTCGTTCGCCGGATCCGAGAGCAGTTGCTCAGATTCGAGTTGCCCGAGGCGCCCAACGACCACCGGTGCGCGGAATGTCAGCTCCTCCATCACTGCCTCCCGGAACTGACGAGCGCACCGCGCAAGGTGGAGCGGTACGTGGCCAACGCCGTATTGGGATGCGCTTCCTGAGCACTGTCTACGTGCGGAATCATCGAGCCCGCGTGCAGCATCGCAGGGGGTCGCTGCTGGTGTCCACGCCGGAGGGCAATCAGCGGATTCCTCTCGAGGGAATCGATGCCGTCGTCGTCTTCGGCGGGGCGCAGATCACCACGCAGGCGCTCGACGCGTGCGTGCGCCGCGGCGTTCGCGTGGCCGCGCTCCACATGGGCGGGGCCGTCCGGTTCGTCGTCAACGGGGCGACCGGCGGCAACGTGCACTTGCGAACGGCGTTGTTCCGGGCGGCTACCGACGAGGAACGGTCGCTCGACCTGGCGAAGATGATTGTCGCGGCGAAGCTTCAGAACAGCAGGAGGGTTGTCGACCGGTGGTCGCGGGATGAGACGGATGCGGCCGCGGAGAAGCGGCTCGCCGTGCGCGGTGCCCAGATCCGGCTGCGGATCGGCCGGCTGGCCGGCGCCGACACGGCAGATCACGTACGGGGCATCGAAGGCGATGCCGCCAGGATCTACTTCCGCGCCGTCGGTCAGGCCGTGGCGTCGAATGGCCTCGAGTTCTCGGCGAGGACCCGGCGACCACCCCGCGATCCCGTCAACGCCATGCTCGGATTCTGCTACGGGCTGCTGGTGTCGGAGTGCATCGGTGCTGCGGAGAGCGTCGGCCTCGATTTCCAGATGGGGTTCTTCCACCGCCCGCGCGCCGGTCGGCCGTCGCTCGCCCTCGACCTTGCCGAGGAGCTTCGCGCGCTGACCGACCGTTTCGTCGTGTCGCTGATTCGTCGCCGGCAAGTCGCGGCCGACAGCTTCGTCCACATGCCGGGAGGCGGGGTATACCTGAGCGACGAGGGCAGGACACACCTGATCAAGGAGTGGGAAGCACACAAGGAAGCCGAGATCCCGCATCAGATTCTCGGTCGACCGATAGGACGATGGGCGCTGCCCTCGGTTCAGGCGACGTTGCTCGCCCGCCACTTGCGCGGTGACCTGCCGGCGTACCCTCCGTTCGTGTTGTCGTGAAAACGATGGACGTCCTCGTCACTTACGACATCGCCGAGACGGAGGGGGCTGGGGCTGCCCGGCTCAGACGCATCGCCGATGTTTGCGGGAAATACGGCCAGCGGGTACAGTTCTCGGTCTTCGAGTGCCGACTCTCCGCAACGCGGCTGGCTCGGCTGATCGGTGATGTCGAAGATGTCATCGACCGCAAGCGCGATTCGGTGATCGTGTATCGGTTCGCCGGCCGAATCGAAGAAGTCGCGTTGCGCATCGGCCGAAGCCAGAGTCACGAACTCGGTCAGCCTTGGGTGCTGTGACCATTTCCGCGAACCCCCGGTGATTCCAGCCTGATCGCCGTGTTCGAGCCCCGGCGCAAGACGAACTCCCGCCAGTTGGGGCGAATACCGAGCCCCGACCGTCCTCTTTATCGGACAGTTTCGTCTCGTGCTGCCTCCCGTATGCGCAATTGGCAGTGTCGCCGGGGTTCGCGCCCCGGCCTTCGTTGAGCGAAATTGGTGCTCGGCACGCGCTCGTCGGCCGGCCACCGGCGGTGTCGCCGGGGTTCGCGCCCCGGCCTTCGTTGAGCGCGCCAGTACCGCGAGCGCATCGGCCCGAGCTACCGGGTGTCGCCGGGGTTCGCGCCC
This sequence comes from Vicinamibacterales bacterium, assembly GCA_965207615.1. Lineage (GTDB taxonomy): Bacteria > Acidobacteriota > Vicinamibacteria > Vicinamibacterales > UBA8438 > JAJEEA01. Next base: position 854,008 of record CBDBMZ010000003.1, on the reverse strand, counting down.
CGGCCTTCGTTGAGCGGCCCCCAGGCGGGTCTCGCCGTGCGGCATGGCGACGCGTGTCGCCGGGGTTCGCGCCCCGGCCTTCGTTGAGCGGGCCGTGTCGGCGCGGCCTTCCTGGATGGCCTTGAGGGCGTGTCGCCGGGGTTCGCGCCCCGGCCTTCGTTGAGCGTCCTTCGCCGCCCTCCGCCTATGAACCCTGGGCATCGGGTGTCGCCGGGGTTCGCGCCCCGGCCTTCGTTGAGCGACGATGAGTGATGACGGGGTGACGCTTCCGGCCGGGTGTCGCCGGGGTTCGCGCCCCGGCCTTCGTTGAGCGCCGTAGCCGACGAGGCTCCCGTCAGCGATGTCGAGTGTCGCCGGGGTTCGCGCCCCGGCCTTCGTTGAGCGTCGGCAATCTCCCGACTGTTCGCATCGAGCGGCTTGTGTCGCCGGGGTTCGCGCCCCGGCCTTCGTTGAGCGACCTACCTCGGCTGCCTTTGGGAGGCCGGCGACGGGCGTGTCGCCGGGGTTCGCGCCCCGGCCTTCGTTGAGCGATCGAAGCCGAGATCGACGCATGGCTGCTGAAACAGCGTGTCGCCGGGGTTCGCGCCCCGGCCTTCGTTGAGCGCTCGTAATTCCCGTCAGCGAACAGCGCCTCGATGCGTGTCGCCGGGGTTCGCGCCCCGGCCTTCGTTGAGCGCTCCCCGAGCAGGGCATCAGGGCCGGGGATTTCACGTGTCGCCGGGGTTCGCGCCCCGGCCTTCGTTGAGCGATCTCGGAGCGGTTGAGCGAGGTCGCCTGGTAGGCGGTGTCGCCGGGGTTCGCGCCCCGGCCTTCGTTGAGCGATCGCCTCGGTGCTCACCAGGAACCGGTGGTCGTGTGTCGCCGGGGTTCGCGCCCCGGCCTTCGTTGAGCGCTTGTCCGCCATCGGACCGGTCCCGCCTCAGACGGCGTGTCGCCGGGGTTCGCGCCCCGGCCTTCGTTGAGCGTTGACGCGGGGCGGGGAAGGGGTCATGTCCGTGTCGTGTCGCCGGGGTTCGCGCCCCGGCCTTCGTTGAGCGAGTTGACGGCCGCAGAGGTCGAAGCGCTGGAGGCGTGTCGCCGGGGTTCGCGCCCCGGCCTTCGTTGAGCGATCGGCTGGCGGACGGGCGGGCTCTCGGGGAAGGGTGTCGCCGGGGTTCGCGCCCCGGCCTTCGTTGAGCGCTGCACACCACGAAGCGGGGCAAGCTCGGGATCTCGTGTCGCCGGGGTTCGCGCCCCGGCCTTCGTTGAGCGACGCGATAGGCCCCCCATCGCATGCCGGGCATCGGGTGTCGCCGGGGTTCGCGCCCCGGCCTTCGTTGAGCGACGTGTCCGTGGCATGGTCGGTGAGGGGGTGTCGAGTGTCGCCGGGGTTCGCGCCCCGGCCTTCGTTGAGCGGTCGAGGTCGACCCCGCCGAGGTCGCCATGATCCACGTGTCGCCGGGGTTCGCGCCCCGGCCTTCGTTGAGCGGTCTTGCCGGCCCGGACGTCTGCCTCGATCTGCGCGTGTCGCCGGGGTTCGCGCCCCGGCCTTCGTTGAGCGCCGATGCCGTGCTGCTGCCAGAGGGCGACCGCGGGGTGTCGCCGGGGTTCGCGCCCCGGCCTTCGTTGAGCGTTCTCGGTCTTCCCCTTCGAGGGTTCGACCACCAGGTGTCGCCGGGGTTCGCGCCCCGGCCTTCGTTGAGCGCGTTGGGACGACTTGATCGCCGCCTCGATTTCGGCGTGTCGCCGGGGTTCGCGCCCCGGCCTTCGTTGAGCGAAGTAGAGCGACGCCGTCCAGATCCAGGACGTGTGTAGTGTCGCCGGGGTTCGCGCCCCGGCCTTCGTTGAGCGCCAGCGGGCATGCCGATGAAGTTGGTGAGCCCGAGTGTCGCCGGGGTTCGCGCCCCGGCCTTCGTTGAGCGAGCGGCCAGGTCTCTCGCGAGGCAACCTACAACAAGTGTCGCCGGGGTTCGCGCCCCGGCCTTCGTTGAGCGCAGACCACCCTCGGGGAGCGCCTCTACGTCATCAGGTGTCGCCGGGGTTCGCGCCCCGGCCTTCGTTGAGCGCTGTTTGAAGCTGCCAAACGGATCGCTCACGGCGAGTGTCGCCGGGGTTCGCGCCCCGGCCTTCGTTGAGCGAACGGATTCCCTTTCGCCTCCCCGCCAGGCCCGGTGTGTCGCCGGGGTTCGCGCCCCGGCCTTCGTTGAGCGTGACTGCTAGCCGAGCCCATGTAGGGCATTCTTCCGGTGTCGCCGGGGTTCGCGCCCCGGCCTTCGTTGAGCGGTGTGCGCCATGTCGGCCAGCGCTTGCCGGCGGGTGTCGCCGGGGTTCGCGCCCCGGCCTTCGTTGAGCGACGAGTGGCGCCGGGATGTCGGCCAGCGCGTGGTAGTGTCGCCGGGGTTCGCGCCCCGGCCTTCGTTGAGCGTTCAACTTCAGCGGCAGATTCGTGGAAGCCCCTCAAGTGTCGCCGGGGTTCGCGCCCCGGCCTTCGTTGAGCGCTCCGCATGATGCTGGGCGCGTCCGCCAAGGGGTGGTGTCGCCGGGGTTCGCGCCCCGGCCTTCGTTGAGCGCGGCGGGTCGGCCACATCGTCAAGGTCCGCAGGCGGAACGTGTGTCGCCGGGGTTCGCGCCCCGGCCTTCGTTGAGCGTACCGTGATTGGTCCGAGGTTCCACTGGTCTCCGGTGTCGCCGGGGTTCGCGCCCCGGCCTTCGTTGAGCGCTCTTGGACGTTGCGGAACTAAACGGCCTGCAACCGGGTGTCGCCGGGGTTCGCGCCCCGGCCTTCGTTGAGCGTTCTCGGCATCCTTGGCGAAACCGGCCATGCGTTGGTGTCGCCGGGGTTCGCGCCCCGGCCTTCGTTGAGCGCACACGCACGCGCATTGCGGGTGCGGGAATTGGAGCGGTGTCGCCGGGGTTCGCGCCCCGGCCTTCGTTGAGCGGTGAAACCCAAGGACGAGAAGACCGCGGCTGCGGCGTGTCGCCGGGGTTCGCGCCCCGGCCTTCGTTGAGCGCCGGACCTGCTCGCGGGGCTCTACACGCCGGACGAGTGTCGCCGGGGTTCGCGCCCCGGCCTTCGTTGAGCGGCCGCGCGGGTCGAGAGGGACAACGAGGCGTGGTGTGTCGCCGGGGTTCGCGCCCCGGCCTTCGTTGAGCGCACCACCGCACCCGCGAAGCCATCGGCGGCGGAACGTGTCGCCGGGGTTCGCGCCCCGGCCTTCGTTGAGCGGTCCTTGAGCTCGTCGATCCCGGACACGAGGTTGAGGTGTCGCCGGGGTTCGCGCCCCGGCCTTCGTTGAGCGCTCGCACGGCTTACGCTGAGATGTCGTCGCCACGTGTCGCCGGGGTTCGCGCCCCGGCCTTCGTTGAGCGGGCTCCTCGTGTTTGCGCTCGGGCGCGGCCTGGTCGAGTGTCGCCGGGGTTCGCGCCCCGGCCTTCGTTGAGCGAACACCCGGCAGGCCGCCCACTTGGCCGGCTCGAGGCGTGTCGCCGGGGTTCGCGCCCCGGCCTTCGTTGAGCGAACACGCGGCAGGCCGCCCACTTGGCCGGCCAGAAGCGTGTCGCCGGGGTTCGCGCCCCGGCCTTCGTTGAGCGTCGGGAGCGGGAGGGGTGGAAGGCCATGGAGCCTCGTGTCGCCGGGGTTCGCGCCCCGGCCTTCGTTGAGCGACCAAGCGAGCCCTGACCAAGGCCCCCGCGGGATGGTGTCGCCGGGGTTCGCGCCCCGGCCTTCGTTGAGCGTCGGGGACCGCGCTGCCGAGCGGCCGCACGAACAGGTGTCGCCGGGGTTCGCGCCCCGGCCTTCGTTGAGCGCTGACGACCATCGTCCCGGCGTCGTTGGTCTTCAGGTGTCGCCGGGGTTCGCGCCCCGGCCTTCGTTGAGCGAGATCGGCGTCTACCCCGACGGTTGGGTCGCGAACAGCGTGTCGCCGGGGTTCGCGCCCCGGCCTTCGTTGAGCGGTGGATCTCCACCGGGTCCGGGCCGCATAGGTCAAGCGGTGTCGCTGGGGTTCGCGCCCCGGCCTTCGTTGAGCGACTTGGTGCCGCCAGCCAAGAAACTCAGTGGCAAGGTGTCGCCGGGGTTCGCGCCCCGGCCTTCGTTGAGCGGTGCGTCGCCAGCACGGCATCGAGCCCCTGCTGAGGTGTCGCCGGGGTTCGCGCCCCGGCCTTCGTTGAGCGACGAAGTTGGCTGGCGCGGCTGCAAGCGACCGGCCGGTGTCGCCGGGGTTCGCGCCCCGGCCTTCGTTGAGCGCGCATCACCCGCGGCGGGCTGAAGGTCGAGGAGCGGTGTCGCCGGGGTTCGCGCCCCGGCCTTCGTTGAGCGATGCCAGCGTCCCGCGCAATGTCCTGCGCCGTCAGCGTGTCGCCGGGGTTCGCGCCCCGGCCTTCGTTGAGCGCTCCCGTCGCTTGCGGGCGTGGGCATGGGGCCGATGTGTCGCCGGGGTTCGCGCCCCGGCCTTCGTTGAGCGTGGTCGGTGTTGAGGTCGACGACGCCGGCAATCGGGTGTCGCCGGGGTTCGCGCCCCGGCCTTCGTTGAGCGTGCTCGGCGCGATCCTGCCGGCGGCAGTCGGGGCAGGTGTCGCCGGGGTTCGCGCCCCGGCCTTCGTTGAGCGAAGAAGCATGGCCGCCACACCCCGCCGTCTCGGGAGGTGTCGCCGGGGTTCGCGCCCCGGCCTTCGTTGAGCGAACGGATGCCGTCCCTCGGCGGTCGGACCGTTACAGTGTCGCCGGGGTTCGCGCCCCGGCCTTCGTTGAGCGGCTTCCCCCGTCAGGCGGTTCCACTCCGCCTTTGACGTGTCGCCGGGGTTTCGCGCCCCGGCCTTCGTTGAGCGGAGACGCGCCACGCGGCGCACAAGGCCGCGCTCAAGGTGTCGCCGGGGTTCGCGCCCCGGCCTTCGTTGAGCGCGGAACGCGGAGACGGCGCCGGCGCGGCCGGTCGGTGTCGCCGGGGTTCGCGCCCCGGCCTTCGTTGAGCGCACCATCAAGCACAGTCAGGTTCGCTGCACTCGCCAGGTGTCGCCGGGGTTCGCGCCCCGGCCTTCGTTGAGCGGGCTTGCCGGCGTCGGCCCGCATGACCAGCACCTGGTGTCGCCGGGGTTCGCGCCCCGGCCTTCGTTGAGCGCGGGAGAGCGCCGCGGAACTCGTCGACCGTCTCGGGTGTCGCCGGGGTTCGCGCCCCGGCCTTCGTTGAGCGAAGTGGGAAGCGGTCGACTCCCAGGAACGCGAGGAGGTGTCGCCGGGGTTCGCGCCCCGGCCTTCGTTGAGCGTTTCCTCCGATATCGCTCTCGTCGACGGTCGTTGGGTGTCGCCGGGGTTCGCGCCCCGGCCTTCGTTGAGCGCCCTACCGCCGCGCCGACGATCAGCCCAAGGTAGAGGTGTCGCCGGGGTTCGCGCCCCGGCCTTCGTTGAGCGAAGCTGCGCCTCTGGCGGGATGTAGGGCCGTGCCTGCCGAGTGTCGCCGGGGTTCGCGCCCCGGCCTTCGTTGAGCGCGGATGCGGCGGAGCACGCCTAGGCCAGACCACTCGTGTCGCCGGGGTTCGCGCCCCGGCCTTCGTTGAGCGTTGGCCTTCCGGCTCTGCACGGCGCGGGACGCCTCGTGTCGCCGGGGTTCGCGCCCCGGCCTTCGTTGAGCGAATCCCAAGCGGGGGGTCTGACATGACAACGACGGGTGTCGCCGGGGTTCGCGCCCCGGCCTTCGTTGAGCGGTCATTGCAGAGGCGCTGGACTTCGACGAAAGCCGGTGTCGCCGGGGTTCGCGCCCCGGCCTTCGTTGAGCGTGCATCCCCCTCCCCGGCGCGGTCGTGCGCGTCATGTGTCGCCGGGGTTCGCGCCCCGGCCTTCGTTGAGCGGCGGTCGAGGAAGTCGGCGAGCACCGCTATCTGCGGGTGTCGCCGGGGTTCGCGCCCCGGCCTTCGTTGAGCGAGCGCGTAGCAGTCCCCGTCGATCAGCCGATACGCGTGTCGCCGGGGTTCGCGCCCCGGCCTTCGTTGAGCGCTCGTCGGCGAGTACGGACCCGAGATGATCGTGCCGGTGTCGCCGGGGTTCGCGCCCCGGCCTTCGTTGAGCGAGTGCCGGGCGGGTGGCGTCGCCGCCTCCCAGGAGCGGTGTCGCCGGGGTTCGCGCCCCGGCCTTCGTTGAGCGCCTCCAAATGCTCTGAAAGCTCCATGCTCTTCCCCGTGTCGCCGGGGTTCGCGCCCCGGCCTTCGTTGAGCGAGCCTTGTTCTCGTTGCAAGCCCACTCGGCCCTCAGGGTGTCGCCGGGGTTCGCGCCCCGGCCTTCGTTGAGCGAGCACCCGGCGCCGCGGGCCATACGTGACCGTCCGGTGTCGCCGGGGTTCGCGCCCCGGCCTTCGTTGAGCGCCCGCCGAATCGCTCGCACCATGCGGGCGTAGTCAGGTGTCGCCGGGGTTCGCGCCCCGGCCTTCGTTGAGCGGGCGAGGAGTAGCTGAAGCGCCAACCGCCGGGCCGGTGTCGCCGGGGTTCGCGCCCCGGCCTTCGTTGAGCGAGCCTTTTGCGGCGCCGCCGTTATCGGCGGTCGGTGGTGTCGCCGGGGTTCGCGCCCCGGCCTTCGTTGAGCGTCCGTCGGGCCGCGGACACACAGCGGCAGTTCCAGGTGTCGCCGGGGTTCGCGCCCCGGCCTTCGTTGAGCGGGCTTCGGTCTGCCCGTCGTCCTGGTTCGCGTTCAGGTGTCGCCGGGGTTCGCGCCCCGGCCTTCGTTGAGCGGCGGCAATCGTCGCGCTGGAGACGCAAAAGGCGGGTGTCGCCGGGGTTCGCGCCCCGGCCTTCGTTGAGCGGTCTACGCCGGTCCCCGGCCCGCCGCCGCCGATCCCGTGTCGCCGGGGTTCGCGCCCCGGCCTTCGTTGAGCGGAGCTGCGGCTGTCGCCGGGGTCGGAGTTCAAACCGTGTGTCGCCGGGGTTCGCGCCCCGGCCTTCGTTGAGCGGTCCGCAGCCGCGCAAGAAAGCCTCCCCACTCGGTGGTGTCGCCGGGGTTCGCGCCCCGGCCTTCGTTGAGCGACGGTCATGAGGCCGGAGAAGATGTCGAGGTCGCCGGGTGTCGCCGGGGTTCGCGCCCCGGCCTTCGTTGAGCGATGGCCTTGGTGCTCCGTCCGCTGCTGCCCGCCGGCAGGTGTCGCCGGGGTTCGCGCCCCGGCCTTCGTTGAGCGATCAGATACCACGCGGCGAGCGACACCGCCCGCAAGTGTCGCCGGGGTTCGCGCCCCGGCCTTCGTTGAGCGGACCGACGCCTGCTCCGCGCGAACCGCGGGGGGGAGTGTCGCCGGGGTTCGCGCCCCGGCCTTCGTTGAGCGCGGATGAGAGCCGCCCAGGCCCTCGTGCTGCATCACGTGTCGCCGGGGTTCGCGCCCCGGCCTTCGTTGAGCGTCGTCGTCAGTGATGCCCGACCAGTCGATGTCGCGTGTCGCCGGGGTTCGCGCCCCGGCCTTCGTTGAGCGCCCCGACAGGTCGACCTCCCTGAGGGGCCTCGCAGGGTGTCGCCGGGGTTCGCGCCCCGGCCTTCGTTGAGCGATAGTTGGTTCCGTGATGCCGAACGGGGTAGCAAGTGTCGCCGGGGTTCGCGCCCCGGCCTTCGTTGAGCGAGGTAGAACATGGCGCGGGCGTTCGCGCACTTCAAGTGTCGCCGGGGTTCGCGCCCCGGCCTTCGTTGAGCGCCCCTGCCCTCGGACTTCGCAGAGCTCATCCTCGGCACGTGTCGCCGGGGTTCGCGCCCCGGCCTTCGTTGAGCGCCGAGATCCATCCCGAGACCGTCGAGCACAGTCCGGGTGTCGCCGGGGTTCGCGCCCCGGCCTTCGTTGAGCGAACGAGAACGACCCCGCCATGGTGGCGTGGCTCATGTGTCGCCGGGGTTCGCGCCCCGGCCTTCGTTGAGCGAAGTTGCGGATTTCCGCCTCCACGTCCGCCTGGGCGTGTCGCCGGGGTTCGCGCCCCGGCCTTCGTTGAGCGTCGTAGATGCTCTTCGGCCGGCTCGGCATGGCGCGGTGTCGCCGGGGTTCGCGCCCCGGCCTTCGTTGAGCGCGGATGCGCGCCGCCCAGGCCCTCGTGCTGCATCACGTGTGTCGCCGGGGTTCGCGCCCCGGCCTTCGTTGAGCGAACGCGCTGTTCGCGAACATCGAGGCCCTGCAGCCGGGTGTCGCCGGGGTTCGCGCCCCGGCCTTCGTTGAGCGGACGAGTGGGTGCGGGCGAACATGCCCCCGCTGGAGTGTCGCCGGGGTTCGCGCCCCGGCCTTCGTTGAGCGAGCTTCGAGGGGAAGGACTACCCGAGCTACCAGGCGGCGGGTGTCGCCGGGGTTCGCGCCCCGGCCTTCGTTGAGCGCAGACGTGCCGGCAGGCCATGGACGCGTGCGCGCGGTCGGGTGTCGCCGGGGTTCGCGCCCCGGCCTTCGTTGAGCGCGGTCGAAGATGAGCAGGTGCTCGCCCGTGCCCGAGAGGTGTCGCCGGGGTTCGCGCCCCGGCCTTCGTTGAGCGACCGAGCCCGCCCGCATGCCCTTCATGACGGTCAGGTGTCGCCGGGGTTCGCGCCCCGGCCTTCGTTGAGCGGGGCTGGCAGGACCGGATCGTGAAGGCCGTCTCGCGTGTCGCCGGGGTTCGCGCCCCGGCCTTCGTTGAGCGATCCCCGGGAACGGCGGGCTGAAGACGGCAAGCCCGAGTGTCGCCGGGGTTCGCGCCCCGGCCTTCGTTGAGCGACCGGTACGATCGGCGAGACGTTCGAGCGGTGGGGTGTCGCCGGGGTTCGCGCCCCGGCCTTCGTTGAGCGGACGAGGCGGTGGCCCGCGCCGCTGCCGAGTTCAATGTGTCGCTGGGGTTCGCGCCCCGGCCTTCGTTGAGCGGAGGCGGTCGCCCTGGCCGTCGACCACGTGATCGGCGGTGTCGCCGGGGTTCGCGCCCCGGCCTTCGTTGTGCGCTGGAGCTCGTAGTCCGCCCGCGCGGCCGCGACGGGTGTGTCGTCGGGGTTCGCGCCCCGGCCTTCGTTGAGCGGTGACCGACGACAGGGTGTCAGGCGACAGTGAAAACTGACCCCCTGGCGACAGTGAAAACTGACCCCCCTGGCCCGAGGGAGGAGTCAGCAGATGAATGGATGCGAGGATGTTGGCCCGTGGGCGGGGAGGCCACGGGCACAGATAAGGAAGTCAGACGAGGTGGAGGCGATGCTGCACCTGCGGGCGCTCGGTTGGGGGCTGAGGCGCATCGCGAGGGAGTTCGGGTGCAGCAAGAACACGGTGAGACGCTACGTCGCGGCCGACGGCTGGATGACGTACAGCCGACGGGCGACCTCCGAGGATCAGCCCGGGCGAGGGCGTTCCAGGTCGCTCGTCGGCGGGGGTATGGCGCCCGACCGGACGGCCAAGCTCGCCGGGCTCATCGAGAGTGAGGCTAGGCGGCTAGGCGGCTAGGCGCGGTGAGACTTCCTGGGAACGGTTCGAGTAGAATCAGATCATGAACCTGGAGGTCATCGGGGCCGCTGTGGCGGTGGTCGGTGCGTTGCTGTGGATCCGGCGCGACATGCGCCACGATATCGGCGAGTTGCGGCGCGACCTGAACGGTCGCGTCGAGGAGTTGCGGCGCGACCTGACCGCACAGATCGCGGCGGTGAACACCCGCATTGACAACATCCTGCTGGCGGACCGGAAAACCCCCGACTAGACGTGCCGACACCGCGCCCTCGCTGATTCGGCCCCGATTCTCGTGGGTTCATTCGTGGGGCTCAGTTCTATCCCCACGACAGAAAACCCAATGATTTCAAGGATTTTCTGACGAGTCCGAATCCCGTTGGGGACGCCACCCTGTTCTTTTCCCGGTTCCCGCGAAGTCCCAACCCGGCCCGCGTCCTCCGGGCGCTGGCTGGCCGCGAGAACCTGGCGGGGCTCGAGGTCGCCGAGGCCCGGCGGTTGGGGGGGCGACCGAGATCCGGCGCGGGCCTCTTTCCCGTGCCGGCGGGCCCGGGCCGGCGTCAACATCCGAACCGCCCCGGGCGGGGGAGACCGGGCCGGCGGCTCCCGCCTTTCCGCGATGAGCCCCCGCCCCACGCGGGAGACTTGCCGGGAACGTTCGGGTAGAATCGGAAACATGAACCTGGAGCTCATCGGGGCCGCTGTGGCGGTGGTCGGCGCGTTGCCTTGGATCCGGCGCGACATGCGGCATGACATCGGGGAGTTGCGGCGCGACCTGAACGGCCGCGTCGAGGCGCTGCGGCGCGACCTGACCGCACAGATCGCGGCGGTGAGCACCCGCATCGACAACATCCTGCTGGCGGACCGAAAGACCCCCAACTAGACCCGGACGCGGGCATTACGGGTCATGAATCAACGAATCGCGGCAGCGGTGCTGCTCGCGGCCGTCTCCGGCGTCCTCGCTCCAGGCTCGGCGGCCAGCCAGCCCGCGGCCAGCCACGGCGCCTCCCCGGCGGAAGCCGCTCCCCTGGCCCTGACCCCGGCCGAGTACAACAACACCGTCGCCGACCTCTTCGGCTTTCCGCGTGACGGCGACCGTTGGCCGGCGCGCCCCGCCCTCGCCGACCGCATCAGCCCCCGGCGAGAGCCCAGCAAGGGCGTCTTCGTGGCCCCGCCGCCCCCGCCGGTGTGGCCCTGGCGCTTCCCGGCGGAAACCGGCTCCGAGGGGTTCGACGGCATCGCCGAGGGGCAGGCGCCGTCCTCCTACCAGGTCGAGGAGCTGCACTTGGCGGCGATGCACTTCGCGTCGTTCGCCCTCGTGTCCCCGACGTTCTTCACCTGCGACGGGTGGGGTTCGCTTCCCGCCGCCGAGCGGGCGGCCTGCGCGTGGACGAGCCTCGGGCGCTTCGCCCGGCGGGCCTACCGCCGGCCCCTCGACGCCGGGGAGAGCCGGCGCCTGGAGGCGTTCTGGCGGGACAACGCCGCGTCCGGGCCCCTCGACGAGGCGGTCGCGCTGACGGTGGCGGGCATTCTGCAGGCGCCGACGTTCCACTTCAGGATCGAGCCGCGCGAGCGGGCCGACGCCTCCACGCCACTGGGCCGGTGGGAGCTGGCGTCGCGCCTCTCCTACTTCCTGTGGGACTCGATGCCCGACGAGGCGCTGCTCGCGGCGGCCGGGGCGGGAGAGCTCGACACCCCGGCCGGCATCGAGGCCCAGGCCCGGCGGATGCTCGACGACCCCCGGGCCCGGCCCGCCGTCGTGCGCTTCCACCACCAGTGGCTCGGCACCGACGACGTGCTGCTCGTCGCGCCCGCCCGACGGGCGTTCGGTCCGCTGTTCGGCCTCGAGCCCCGGCTCGCCACCGCCCGCGACGACGACGTGGAGTGGCCCGCCGTCATGGGTCCCGTGCGCCACTCGATGAAGCTCGAGACCGAGCTGTTCGTCGAGCGGACGGTCTTCGACGGCGCCGGCACGTTCACGGCCCTGATGACCGATCACCAGGGCTACATGTCGGACGCCACCGCCCCCATCTACGGCGACGGCGCCGAGCGCGTCGAGGGCCCCGAGGTCACCCGGACCATCGACCTCGTGGTCGCCTCCATCGGCCGGCGGAAGCCGCTGACGCTCTATCCGGCCAGCTTTCCCCCCGAGGAGCGGGCGGGGGTGCTGACCCTGCCGTCCGTACTCGCCCTCGGCGCCTACGCGGTCCAGCCCGGGCCCATCCCGCGCGGGGTGCGGGTGCTCGAGCGGCTCGCCTGCATGCACCTCGGCACCCCCGTGCAGGGGGCGGAGACGGCGCTGCCCCCCGACACCCTGACCGCCGAGAGCACCAACCGCGAGCGCACCGCCGCCGCCACGCGTCCCGGGACCTGCAACACCTGCCACCGCACCATCAACCCGTCGGGGTTCGCCTTCGAGCACTACGACGCCATCGGCCGTTGGCGCTCGCTCGACAACGGCCAGCCGGTCGACGCGAGCGGCGCGCTGACCCTGGCCGGCGGAGAGCGCATCGCGTTCGCCGACGGCGTCGACTTCGCGCGGCAACTCGCGACCAGCCGCCGCGCGCGCGACTGCTACGTGCTGCACTGGACGCGCTACGCCCTCGGCGAGCGGCTCGACGCGGCGTCGCCGGGGCTCGACGCGCTGCGGGCGGGATTCCGCGCCGACGACTCGATCGAGGAGCTGCTGGTGTCGATCGCCGGCAGCGATCTCTTCCGCCGGCGGCCGGGCGCCGGCCCGACGGGAGGCCCCGAATGATCTCGCGACGACGCGTGCTGCGGATGGGCGGGCTCACCGCCCTCGGCGCGGCGGTTCCCGACGCCGCGTTGCGGGCCTTCGCCCGCGAGGCCGTTCCGGTCCGGCGCCTCGTCGTCATCAGCCATTGCCACGGCTGGCCCTACGAGGGCTGGCGCATGCGCCAGCCCGGCCGGTCCACGGATGAGCCGTGGACGCTCGACCTCGCGCCGCTCGCCGCGAGCGACCTCAGCCGCGCGCTGGCGCCGCTCCACTCGCACCGCCGCCGCGTGCTCGCGCTCGACGGGCTCTCGCTGGCCACCGCCGAGCTCGACGCCGGGGGCAACCGCCACGACCGGGGGTGGATTCACGCCTGGACCGGCGACAACGCCGACTTCGCGGCGCGAGACACGCGGTCGGTCTCGCCGTCGCTGGATCAGGTCGTCGCCGCGCACATCGCGAGGCCCGACCGGCTGCCCTCGCTCGAGCTGTCGCTCGACGCCGCCCTCGAAGCGGGGCGGCCCATCAGCTACAGCCTCGGGGGCATGCGCCTGCCGGCCGAGCGCTCGCCACTCGGGGCCTGGAACCGGGTCTTCGGGCCGGCCTCGTCGGGCGACGCGGTGGGCCGGCGCCGCCGCACGACCCTCGACTTCGCGTACCGCGAGTACCGCGAGCTGGCTCCCCGCCTCACCGCCGGCGAGCGGGCCCGCCTCGAGACCCACTTCGGGCTCGTCGAGCGGCTGGGCCACCGCCTCGAGAGCCTCGCCACTCTCGCGTGCGACGCCCCGGCGCCGCCCGCGGCCGAGTTCGAGCGCTACGACCTGGGGTTCGACGCGTTCACCGACGTGGTCGCGGCCGCCTTCAGTTGCGACATCACGCGGGTGGTCACGCTGTCGCTCGGCGAGATGCCCACGGCCGACTTCGGCGCCGACCACATCAGCGACAAGGTGCACAAGGGCATCGCCCACTACATCCACGAGGACCCCGCCAAATACGGCGCGATGACCGACTACGTCCGCCATCACGCGGCCCAGGTCGCCCGGCTCGTGAGCACCCTCGAGGCGGTCCCCGACGCGGGCGGAGGGTCCATCATGGACAACACCCTCGTCGTCTGGGGCTCGGAGCTCGGCGACGGGTGGCACGGCTACTGCCACTACTGCCCGGTGCTCGTCGGGGGCGAATGGGCCTTCACGACCGGACGCTACCTGTACTGGCCGCACGAGACCCCGGCGGAGATGCGGGTGCCGTCGCAGGTGCTCACGGGCGGCGCCACGCGGTTCTCGGGCATCCCCCACCAGCGCATGCTGGTGAGCGTGGCCCGGGCGATGGGGCTCGACGTCGGTCACGTCGGCCTGAAGCACGCCCGCGGGCAGCGCGGCGACTTCATCGACGTCAGCGGCCCGCTGGCCGGGCTCGTGTTAGGAGACCTGCGCTGAACGTCTTCTGCGGGAATCGCCGATTGCAGCGGGCGCGGTGGGAACGAGGGGCGAGCCGCAAGGCACTTCCCGGGACGCGACGAGAATCGGCTTGCAGCGTGCCCTACGGCGAAACCGCGGGTAAACGGGCTGCCCTGGGCAAACGGGCTGCCCCGGGTACAGCCGGCGACCTCGCATCGAAATCACCTGTCTCACAGGGCTGGTAACCAAGGAGAGTTGCGATGTATCAGCGAAGTCTCGTAGCGTCGGCGGTCGTCGCGGCGTTGCTGCTCGCGCCCGCTCCGGCAGCGGCGCAGTCGACGCCGGCGGAGCTCCGCACGGAGTGGGGGGCGCCCGACCTGCGGGGGGTCTGGAACAACTCGACCCTGACGCCGTTCCAGCGGCCCGTCGATCTCGGCGATCGTGAGTTCCTCACCGAGGAAGAGGCGGCCGGCATCGAGCAGCGCAACGCCGACCGCAACCAGGAGCTCGCGGCCCGCGGCGCGCTGCGGACGGTGGCCGACCCGAACGGCAGCGTCGACCGCGGCGTCGACGGCGCCCCCGGGTCCTACAACAACTTCTGGATGGAGCGCGGGAGCACGGTGCTCCCGACCCGGCGGACCTCGGTCATCGTCGATCCGCCGAACGGCCGCCTGCCCGCCCTCGTGCCCGAGGTGGCGGCCTGGCTCGACTCCGACGAGGCGAGGCGGCTCGCGGCGGTACGCGGCGGCCGGCTCCCCACCGACCACTACGATCAGCTCGACCTCGGCGACCGCTGCATCTGGTACCGCGGCGTCCCGTCCTTCCCCACCGCGTACAACAACAACTACCAGATCTTCCAGACGCCCGACGTGGTGGCGATCGTCCAGGAGCACATCCACGACACGCGCTTCATCCCCCTCGACGGGCGCCCCAACATTCCCGAGTCGGTCCGCCAGTACGCAGGCGACTCGCGCGGCCGTTGGGAGGGAGACACCCTCGTCGTCGAGACCACGCACTTCAACGAGCACGCCTTCATCCGCAACTTCAACGCCAACCTCAGCCAAGCCCTGCACGTCGTCGAGCGGTTCACCCGCCTTGACGACGACACGCTCGGCTACGAGTTCACGGTCACCGACCCGGACACGTGGACGCGCCCGTGGGGCGGCTCGCTGCCGATGTCGCGCAGCGAGGGTCCGATGTTCGAGTACGCCTGCCACGAGGGCAACTACGGGCTGACGAACATGCTCGCGGGGTCGCGCATCCAGGAACGGGAGGCCGGCGACCGCTAGCACCAGAGCCTCGGGCCATTCTCCCTCGAACGATCGAACGCTCCCGATGACAACACTGCAGCAACGCGCCCAAGCAGCGGCGAAGCGGTTCAGCGCGGCCAGAACGCCGGTGGTGGTCGAATTCGCCGGCGTCCCGAAGGCAGGCAAGAGCACGACGCTCGGCCAGGTGCATGCGTTTCTGAAGCGGTGCGGGTTCCGCGTCGAGGTCGTTGTGGAACACGCATCGATCTGTCCGATTCGGGACAAGAAGCACGCCAACTTCAACGTCTGGACCGCCTGTGCAACGTTGTCTCAGATCCTGGAGAAGACGCAGATTCCGTCCGGGCCCGGCGATCCGGACATCCTGCTTCTCGACCGGGGCTTGTTCGACGCCGTGAACTGGTTCGCGGTCATGGAACGTCTCGCCAGAATCCGCCGGGCGGAGCGTGAATCGATCGAGAAATTCCTCCTGATGGACGACTGGCGCAAGCGAATCACCGGTGTGATCGTGATGACCGCGTCGCCAGCCGATTCGATGGAACGCGAGCGCGGCCATCTGCCCGTCGAGGGCGGATCCGGTTCCATCATGAACGACGACGTGCTGCGCACGATGCTCGAGACGACCCGCGCAACCGCCGCACGACTGGGGAGGAAGCACTTCCGGATGTTCGAGGTCGACACGTCCCGGGATCCTTCTGCCGGTCCCCGGTCGACCACGGAGCAGGTCGCCGACCTCGTCCTCCGACTGATCGAGGATCAACTCGAGGAGGAGATACTGTCTTTACCCGAGGCTGCCGTGGCGCCCCTCTTCGACAAGACAACCTGGCTCGACAGGACCGCCGCGGAAAAAGTGATCGATCTGTTCATCGGCCGGGGCACGTTCACGAGCCGCGAGAGCGTCGAATCCGATTCCGGGCGGGTACAGGCCCTACCGGTCGTGGTGGTGCGCAACGGGAGCGGGAATCTTCTGCGGCTGAAGCGAAGAGAGCAGCACGAGGACAGCCCGCTTCACGGCAAGATCGTGATTTGGGCCGGGGGGCACGTCAGACGAGAGGATGGCGACAACGGTCCATCCATCGTGCAGGGCGCGGTGCGCGAGCTTCAGGAGGAGCTCCGCATCAGCGTCGAGCCCGCGGATCTGAAGTTGCTCGGCGCCGTCTGGATCCGTGGCCGAGACAGCGACAGGACGCGGCGCCACATAGCCATCGTCCATGAGTGGCAGGCGAGAACCGACGATGTCGCCATCGCCCTGAGCAGGACGGAGTTCTTCGAGCGCCGGGGAACATCCCTCAGCGGGAGCTTCGTGACCCCGCATCAGCTTGCGGCCGATGTCGACGGCGGCCTGATCTGCGAGCCCTGGAGCGTCGAGATCGTCCGCCGACTCCTGCCTGAACGCGAGCTGGTCGAACCCAGGCTCGTCTGACCGACTCCAGCTCGGGCCGTCAACCGCCGTTCGCGGTCAGGTAACGCCGGCCCGAGAGCACCATGGCGCCGAGGCCGAGCCACGTCGCCGCGAGCCAGAAGAGCCCGCCGAGCCACGGGATCTCGAACAGCAGGTAGAGCGCGAGGATGCCGACGGCCATCGCCGCGTACGGCGAGGCGTCGGGACGGCCGGCGCGGGCGAGCAACTCGTCGCCCGCCCACACCGCTATCGGGAGCTTGGCCACGTAGAGGGCCACGGTGAACAGGAGCATGGCGATGATGCCGATGGGCAGCCCGACCAGCGTCATCATCACCACCGCCGCCCCGACCGGCACGATCAGGAACGCCCCGAACCCGAGCAGCGCGCCGAGGGTGGTCTCGCCCGCGATGGCCGAGGCCAACTGCTGTAGCAGGGGCCGGAGCAGCGCAACCGCCAGCATGCCCGCGAGCAGCGCCGCCCCCGCCTGCCACGTCCAGAAGAGGAGGCTCCACCCCGCGCTGTCGTCGTCCTCGTCGTCCTCGTCGATCGGTTCCTCGTAGCGCACCGCCCCCGCCACCCGGGCCGCCGCCTCCGGGCTCAGGGGTATCCGCGTCCGATAGTCGAGGTTGCCTTCGATGTGCGCGTCGGGGGCGAGGTCGAGGCGGTCGGCGATGACGTTCGCGTTGCCGCGCACCGTACCGCGGAGCACGAGCTCACCCACCGCCGCGCGCAGATCCTCCTCCACCGTCCCGTCGATCTCGAGGCTGCTCGCGGCGGCCGCGACGCCTCCCCGGATGACGGCGCTCTCCAGGAGCTGCAGCCGGTTCCCCCCAGCGATCAGGTCGCCGTCGATCGTGGAGTCCACGGTCACCTGGTCCCCGACCACCCGGGTCGAGTCTCCGATGAAGCCCCGCAAGTCGACGGTCCTGGCCGCCGCGAACACGTCTCCATCGACGCGACCGTCGACGAGCACCCGTTGCGCCCCCGCCACCAGGTCTCCGGCCAGTTGCCCGTGGACGCGGACCGCCTCGCCCGCCGCGTAGAGATCGCCCTCGCGGACCTCGCCGCTCGGGACGGTCACCACCGTACCCGCCTCGCTTTCCTGCGCCGCGGCCGGCGTGGAAGCTGCCGCCAGCGCCGCCGTCAGCATCAATCCCATCGCCCGGTGAACCATGTGTCGTCCTCCCGGGTAGGAATGGTGTCGTCCCCCCGCTCCACAATCAACCCGGATTGCGATCGGCGGTTGCCCGGGGGTTGCCAGCGGCCGGGAACCGCCGATGGCCGGCTCGCATCCTGGTCGGGTATCGCATCACCGGTCACGGTACTGGACCGTTCCTCGCGATGGTCCGCGGCCGGTCGGCGATGATGCGCGTCTTCCGCGAACGGCGCGGCGTGCCGTGGCGCGGACGCCTCGGCCTGTGCTTCTCGTCGTGCCCTGTCGAACGGGCGTCCTTCGGCCCGCGGGCGCGCATCTCCCCCGCTGCTTCCCCGGCTGGCCCCGACCAACGTGCCCGGTCGCGCCCGCGGTTCACCAGGGGAATATCTCGCGCAGTCGGCGGGCCTGCCGCCGGGACAGCGCCACCGTGCCCGCGCCGGGGCACACGATGGTGTACGCGCCCGCGTCGGCGGGCCGTATCTCGGCGATCCGGGCGAGGTTGACCAGACAGCCCCGGTGGGCGCGAAAGAACCGGCCCTCCAACTGCTCCTCGAGATCGGAAAGGGTGCGATCCACGAGGAACCTTCCGGCCGGGGTTCGGGCGAAGACGAGCGTGTCCTCCGCCTCGAACCACACGATCTCGTCCGGGTCGAGCAGCAGGATCCCCGGGCTGCGCCGGACGCTGATGCGATCGGGGCGCGGCGGCGCGACGGCGCCTCCACCGACGGTGCGCCGCAGGGCGTCGAGCTCGTCGAGGACCCGCCGGGCCGGGCCGGCGGCGTCGATGCGATCGCGGGCGCGCTCGAGGGCCTCGGCGAACCGCTCCCGGGCCACGGGCTTCAGCAGGTAGTCGATGGACCGCACCTCGAACGCCGGCACGGCGTAGCGGTCGTAGGCGGTGACGAAGATCACATGCGGGACGTGGCTGACCCGCTCGAGGACGTCGAAGCCGGTGCCCTCGGGCATCTGCACGTCGAGGAAGCAGAGATCGGGCGTGGTCTCGTCGATCAGCCTGACAGCCGCCTCGGCGTCGGCGGCCTCCCCCGCGAGCTCGAAGTCGGGATGCGCGGCAAGCAGCCGCTTGATCCGGTCGCGCGCAGGCTTCTCGTCGTCGATGACGACGCAGCGACGGCTCATGGCGCGCTCACCGCGCGGCCCGACGGCGCCGCCGCGGCGGGCAGCGTGAGCCGCGCGCGCGCCCCCGCACCGCGCGGGCCGGTAGACAGCGCGAGGGCCGCGCGCCCGCCGTAGGATGCCTGGAGCCGACGGGCGATGTTGCCCAGGCCGTGGCCGTCGCGGACCAGGTCTTCCCTGTCGCCGGCGAGTCCGATTCCGTCGTCGATCACGTCGATGCGCAGCACGCTGTCATCGAGGGTGGCGGAGACGTCGATGCGGCCTCCGCGCGACCGCGGCGCGAGCCCGTGTCCGACCGCGTTCTCGACGAGGGGCTGGAGAATCAGACCGGGCACCCGCACCCGAAGCGAGTCCGGCTCGACGTCCCAGGCCACCCGCAGCCGGTCGCCGAAGCGGACCTGCTCGATGCGCAGGTAGCCCTTGGTGAAGGCGATCTCGTCGCGCAGGGCGACGGGCGCGGCGTCGGCCGCGGCGAAAGCGTAGCGGAAGAGGTCGGCGAAGGTCTCCAGCAGCTCCTCGGCCGTCCGCGCATCCTCCTCGACCAGCGACCCGATGGTGTTGAGGGTGTTGAAGAAGAAGTGCGGGTTGATCCGCGCCTGCAGCGCCGCCAGTTCGGCGCGCGCCGCCTCCTCGCGCAGCCGCGCCTCGACCAGCCGCACTTCCCGCATCTCGCGCAGGGCGTCCTGCAGCCGCAGCCGCATCTCCTCGTAGCCGAGCACGACGCCTCCCACCACGAGGGCGAGGACGCTGTTGAGGACGACGACCCCGACCGCGAGGCGCGGCTCGCGGAAGACGAACAGCGGATAGGCGCCCAGCACCGCCACGGTGCCCAGGACCGCGCCCGACAGCAGGGCGAGGACGAGCAGCGGGAACCGGAGCAGGCCCGAGCGTCCCCGCAGCCGGGGGAAAAGCCAGACCGAGCAGACCATCGCGGTCAGACCGACGACGTTGGCGAAGAGCACGGAGATAACGAGGATCGGGCGCTCGACGCCCTCCCCCTGGAACACGCTGACGCCGAGGCCGACGGCGAGGCCGGCGAGGCTGCTGGCCGAGATCCAGAACGCGGCGTGGCGACCGAGGCTTCGGGCCGAACGTGACCGGCTCACCGCACCCTCGCAAGGACGAGGGTAACGTCATCGTGGGCGTCGACGGGGCCGCTCCACCGCAGGAGGGCTTCGAGCACGGTGTCGATGATCGCCTCGAGGGGACGCGCGCGGTGGGCGTGCAGAAGCTCGGCCAGCCTCTCCGCCCCGAACTCCTCGCCGTCGGGTGCCGGCGCCTCGGTGACGCCGTCGGTGAACAGCGCCAGCAGATCGCCGGGGACCAGCGTCCTGGCGCCGGTTTCGTAGGCCGCGCCCTCGAACAGTCCGATGGGCATGCCGCCGTCCTCGCAGCGCTCGGTGTCGCCTCCCCGGACGAGGATCGCCGGCAGGTGCCCGGCGTTGGTGTAGGACAGGCGGCGCGTCTCGGGATCGAAGGTGGCGACGAACGCGGTGGCGTAGCGGGCGGCGGACGACGAGCCGCACAACGCCTCGTTCAGGCCCGCCGCGAGCGATCCGGGGGTCTTCGCGGTCGGGAAGCGGCTGCGCATGGAGGCCTGCAGGTTAGCCATGAGGAGGGCGGCGGGGACTCCCTTGCCGGACACGTCGACGATGGCCACACCCAGCCGGCCGTCGCCGTCCCGGAGGTAGTCGTAGAGGTCGCCGCCGACCGCGATGGCGGGCCGGCAGACGCCCGCCAGCTCCAGCCCCGCGAAGTCGGGGACCTCGCGCGGCAGCAGCTCGCGCTGGACCTCCCGGGCCACCTTCAGCTCGCGCTCGAGCGCGTCCCGCTCCCGCAGGACCCGGTACGACGCCTCGATCTGGCGCCGCATCCGGTCGTAGGTTCCCAGGGCCACCGCGACCACCGCCGCGAGCACCGCGTTGAACGCGACGAGAAGCAGGGCGGCCCGTGGCTGCGCGGCCACGTAGAACGGATCGGTGAGGATGACCAGGATCGAGCCGAAGATCGTGCCCGACACGACGATCAGGGCGTCGAGCACCAGGCGCAGGGCCCCCGGAAGCCGCGCCAGCAGCGGGAACACCAGCCGCGCCGAGATGTACGCGCTGAACCCGACGACCTCGGCGAACAGCACGCTGAGCCGCAGGACGGGACCGAGGTCGACGCCGGCCCCGAACGAGACTCCGGCCGCGAACACGACGCCCACGCCGAGCCAGGCAGCGGTCCATCCGACCAGGAAGCGCCATCCCGGAGCCGCTGCCGCCCCGGCGGGGGGAGACTCAGTGTTCGCCACGGCCATACGCGATGAGCTGTGCCGCAGTGGTACCGTGGTTGCAGGACTTCGGGTAGACCGCCTGCAACCGCCTCGCCGCGTGGCTCCAGTCCGCCGACGTCGGGGCGGAAGGCACCGACGCGATCTGCGCAACACACCGTTCCGGGCGTGGCACGTCGACTTCTTCGCCTTGTGCGACACCGGCGAGGTGGTGCTGGACGTGCCGCTTGTCGAACGACGTCACGCTATACAAACTGCCTCACGCCGGTGGTGGTGTCAACGACGAGCCCGACCCGGTCGCAGGCCGGCGCGGACCCGGGCCCGCATCACTCGACGGGTACGGCACGCCCGTCCCGCAGCACGTGCCGGGCGTCGCCGGTGAGAACGCTCCACTCGCCGTTCCACCGTTCGATGCGCGGCCGATGCCCCGGGAACGAATTGGATCGACGGAAGGCGGTGTCGGCGAATACGAAGAAGAGCAGGCCGGGGGCCGTGTCACCCCGGCAGCGAGGGCTGCGGAATACCAGCGCGTCGCGGCTTCCGTCGCCGTCGAAATCCCGCTGGTCCGGGAGATCGAGGCACATGTCGTCCGTCTCCCCCAGCACGACGTGCTCGCGGTTGCCGATACGGGCGACGAGAATGTCGAAGAAGCGGGCGCCCTTGACGACGTGGTACACGATGCGGGCGGGCGCAACCGGGGAGTCGCGGCGCCCGAAGGGAACGGCGGCCGTCCCCGGCCCGGCGGCCAGCGAGGGCTTGTCGTCCGCCTCGGGGGCGGAAGCGGAATCGGAAGCCGGACGGCCCGCGGGTTGCGGCCCGCCATCGATCCGGCAGCCGCCGAGCGCCGCCGCGAGGACCACCAACGTTCCCAGGGCGGCGCCCGGTCTCATGCGGTATCCGGCCCGCTCAGCCGAGCACGCCGGCGTAGCTGTCGGCGTCGAAGCCGACGAGCAGGGTGTTGCCGACCCGCAGCAGCGGCGCCCGCAGGTTGCCGGTGGCGCCGACCATGGCGTCCACCACCGCGTCGCCGGGCGCGCCGCGGGGCTCGAACTCCGTCACCTTCCGGCCCTTGGCGACGATGATGCGCGACGCCGCCTCGGCCAGCTCGCGGGCGTCGGTCCGGCCGAGCTTGCGGCTCGCCGACACCCGTTCCTTCACGTCGATCCCGTTGGCCTCCAGAAACTTGGAGGCTCTGGAGCAGCTCGTTCAACCGGATCGGTGGTAGTACCAGTCGACCCTACTGCCCATCGTTCGCCGCCGCCTTCTCGACCGCCCGGGCCCCGGTCAGCGTGCCGTCCATGCCGTAGTTGCCCTCGTGGCACGCGTACTCGAACAGCGGGAGGTCGCTCAGGCGCATCGGGAGCTCCACCGACCACGGCTGAGTCCACGTCGTGGGGTCCGTCACCGTGAAGCTGTAGAGGAGCACGTCGTCGCTCATGCGCCGGAACCGCTCGACGAGGTGGAGGTTCTCGCTCGAGTTGCGGAAGCTGGTCTCGCGCAGGAAGTTCTTTGTTTCCACGACGAGGGTGTCGCCGTCCCAGTGGCCGCGGGAGACGCCGGTCCACATCGGCACGGTGCCGTGGCCGCTGCCGTCGAGGGGGACGATGCGGGCGTTGTGCACCATCTCGTTGAGAATGACCACGTGGTCGGCGGTCTGGAAGATCTGCACGTTCATGTTGTAGGCGGCGGGCAGCATCGGCGGCCCCGAGTTGAAGCCGGTGATGCACCGCTCGCCGAGAGGACGGTCCTCCGGGCCCCACGACGGCCGCTGATTGACGCGCAGGCGCTCGGCCGCCCTGGCCTCGGCCGCCGCCGTCAACGCCGGCACCCGGCCGTTCGGGGGATCGACGACGAGCGAGGTCCGGCGGGTCTCGACGACGGAGTCTCCCCGGTCCCACCAGAAGTCGTTGTAGGCGAGGGCGAGGTCGCGGCTCTCACGCGTGCCGTTCACCTCTCCCCGGGCGGTCGTCTCGAGCTTGCGGGCCTCCCGGTCGCGGTCGGCGTTGCTCTCTCGCACGCGCTCCGCGGCGTAGGCGGAGACCTCCTCCTCGGAGAGGAACGCCTGGTCCGCGAACTCCTCGGGACGCTCGAGGGGGGTCACGGTCCGGAAGTCCCAGACGCCGCTGATGTCCGGGTGCCCGTCGGGGGTGCGCAGGAGCTCGCTCCCGGACTGGGCGGCGGCCGGCGCCGAAAGGGACAGCGCGAGCACGGCGCTGCCCGCGAGTACGGCGATGGTTCGGATGTTCATGGTCTTCGTCACCTCTGATGAATGAAAGCGTCCACCCGCAACGCGGGGTACTCCTCACTACCGTTCGAAAGAGCTCTTCCTGCTGCCGGATCGGACCTCGGCTCGACCGATTCGGTCCGCGTCGGCTGCTTTCCCGTTTCCCGGCCTCCGAGGCAATCGTGAACGAACGCCTCGGTGCATTCCTCCCTACTTCCCCGCCTCGGCCGCGGCTTCCTGCACCCGCGCCCCCGCGAGGATGTTGTAGAGGCCGTAGTTGCCCTCGTGGCAGGCGTACTCGTACATCGGCTGCTCGTTCCACACCATGGGCACCTCGTAGGTCCACGGCCGCGACCAGACGGTGGGATCGTCGATGGTCGCCTCGTACAACAGGACCCCGGAGGACACCCGCGTGAAGCGCTCGGTGAGACGGAGGTTCGCGTCGGTCGAGCCCGAGCGGAAGCTCGTCTCGCGCAGGAAGTTGGCCGTCTCGACGACGAGGGTGTCCCCCTCCCAGTGCCCGCGGGAGTCCCCCTGCCACTGCGGCAGATCGATCTCCGCCCGCCCGTCGAGGGGGACGATGCGCACGTTGTGGTTCATCTCGTTGAGCAGCGCCACGTGGTCGGGGGTCTGGAAGATCTGCACGTTGTTGTTGTAGCCGCCCGGGGTCATCGGCGGGCCGGCGTTGAAGCCGGTGATGCAGCGAAGCTGCAGGCCGTTGGCCCCGAGGTCCTCGACCCAGCCGCCCGGCGTCGGCGAGTGGTTGTCGACGCCTTCCCGCGCCGCGCTCAGCGCCGCCTGCCGCTCGGCCGCCTCGGGGACCAGCGCCGGGATCTTGCCGTCCGGCGGGTCGACGACCAACGACGTGCGCCGCGTGCCGACAGTGGTGGTGCCGCGGTCGAGCCACAGGTTGTTGTAGAAGCCGGGGGCCCCCTCCTCGCCACGGTCGACACTCGCGGTGACCTCCGTTCTCACGGCGGGGCGATTCAGGAGCTCCTCGTTGCGGGCCACGGTTTCCTGCTCCAGGTTCGCGGCCTCCTCCTCGCTGAGGAAGGCCCGGCCGCCCAGATCGTCGGGGCGCTCCATCGGCGTGATCGAGCGGAAGTCCCAGACGCCCTGAATGTCGGGCGCGCCCCACGCGGTCCGCGGCACCGCCTCGTCGGCGGCCTGAGCGGCGGCGACGGCCGGGGCCAGCATTCCCAAGGCGACGGCGACGGCGATCGCCCGACCCGTTGCGACGCGGTTTCGATGGTTCATGTCACCCTCCTCGTCCACTCGCCCGCCAATCGTCGCCGCAGGAGTCTCGCGTCAGCGAAACCTCCTAACGCGACCGCCAGGTCGCGCTACGGCCTCCGCTCGGCGCCCAACCGACTCTGCAGGAGTCGGCGCCGATCCACGCGGCACAGGCTCCTGGCCATGGATACGCATGATCGCCCACTTCGGCGGCCGGACGCAAGATGCCGGCGTACCCGTGGGTGCCGACGCCGGCCGCCACCCGGCAGTCGTCGGCGACGAAAACCACCCCTCGAGCAGAACGAGCGCCGCCGGCCGACGTCGGGCCGCGCGCGCGGGTCCGGCGGCCCATGGCCCCGACCCCCGCCCGCGTTCGCACCCCTCCGAGCGCTTCAGTAGTCGGCCGCGTCGAGCGAGAAGCTGACGATCTCCTCGTCGTTCCGGGTGAGGACGTGCCGGTTGGCGTAGGCGGGATGGACCCAACTGACGTTGCGCAGCTCCCGGCGGTTGCCGGGGTTGGAGGTCGGCGCGATCAGTTGCGTGCGGCTGATCTCCTCGTAGCCGGCCGGGCTCAGCCGCGAGATGATCAGCTCGCCCCGGTCGTTGTTGATGAACACGCGGTCGCGGTTCTTGACCATGAACCCCGAGACCCAGCGGCGCCGCTCGACCGTGGCCTCCTGCGTCTCCCAGATGCGCTCGCCGGTCTCGGCGTCCAGGCAGCGGAGCTGGCCGTAGCTGCAGATGCCGTAGATGTACCCCCCGTCGATGATCGGAGTGGCGAGCACCGCGTGCAGGCCCTCGGTGCGGATCTCGCTGTTGCTGCTCCCCTTCCACTCGATGGTCGCCGCCGGGCGGTCCTGGTTGAGGGCGAGCATCATCGGGCCGTCGTAGAACGTGGTGAAGAAGAGCCGGGCCCCCACCTGCACGGGCACCGCGACGGTCATCGCGCCGCCCACGACGTACGGCTGCCGCCAGTAGACGTCGCCCGTCACCGGGTCGAGGGACGCGACCTCCTCGGGGTCCCAGACGATGAGCTGCCGCGCCCCGCCCGCCTCGATGATGATGGGCTGCGCGACCCCGAGGTCGGCCTCGCTCGGGAGGGCCCGCCAGATCTCCTCCCCGGTCATCTTGTCGAAGGCGACGACCCGGGCGTCGGGCGGGCCGCCCACGAGGCAGATGAGCCGTTCGCCGTCGACGAGGGGCGCGCTCGCGAAGCCCCAGTCGAAGCCCCACCGCATGCGGTCGACGCCGTAGTCCTCGGCGTAGCGCTTGCGCCACAGCAACTCGCCGGTGTCCACGGCCAGGGCCGACATCACCCCGGTGCGCCCGAGGACGTAGACGCGGTCGCCGTCGACGGTCGGCGTCGCCCCCGGCCCGATCTCCCACTGGATTCCCGCGTAGTCGGCCTCCCACGACTGCGTCCAGAGAATCTCGCCCGTCGCCTCGTCGAGGGCGAGGGCCCGCTCGACCCCGCGCATGCCCTGTTGCGGCTCCCAGTCGGTCACGAACACGCGGCCGTCGGCCACCGCCGGCCCCGAGTAGCCGGCCTTCACCGGGGTGCGCCAGCGCGCCCTGAGCCCCTCGTCGGGGAACGCGCGGACGATGCCCGTCTCGTTCCACACCCCGCGGCGTCCCTCCCCGCGGAACTCGGGCCAGTCTTCGGCGGCCACCTCCGCCGCGCCGCCGGCCAGCCAGGCCGCGCAGGCGACGATCGCAGTCAGTCTCGCGCAGTTCATTCGTGCATGTCTCCGGTCAGGGCCCCAGGTGATTGGATGGCCATCTCGAGCTCGGTGAGGCGAAACCCATCGGGTTCCCTCGATCGCTCCACGCTCTTCCTTCGATTCGGTATGGTCGACACCGGAAGAATGCCATGGCTGACTGCCGGAGGGTCAGCGCGCGGCGAGCTCGGTGTAGAGCGCCTCGACGGCGGCCGGCAGACCCGTCAGGTCGTACTCGGCATACCGATCCGGCAACTCCAACGCCCCCGCTGCCTCCGCTGCGCTCCGCCCGGCCCTGAACTCCCGCTCCACCCCGGCGACCAGGTCGCGCATGAACCCGGCGTACTCGGCGAGGTCGTCCCACGTCAGGAACCCGCTCCAGGCGCGGGCCCTGCCCCGCTCCCGCCGCCCCCGGCCCGCGTAGGTCGAGGGGAACGGCCCGTGCCCGGTGATGACCCGCGCCACCCCGTCGATGGCCGCGACGGCGCGGTCGAGGGTGTCGGGAAAGGCGAGCCCGCTGCCGCCCCGCTCCACGTCGATGACGGGGACCGCCCTGTCGGGAAACAGGCCGCCCAGATAGGCGACGCCCTTCTCGGGAAAGACCACCACGACGTCGCCGTCGGTGTGGGCGGGCCCGAAATGGTAGAGGTCGATGCGGTCGAGATCGTCGAGCAGCGTGAAGCGATCGGTGAAGGTGGCCGTCGGCAGGCCCGGCCCGTCCTCGGCGTAGCGGCCGTCGCGGAGCATCGCGGCCCGGGCGTTGGCGTGGGCGACGATGGTGACGGCGTCGGGGAACTCCGCGTTGCTGCCCGCGTGCTCCTCGTGCGCGTGGGTGTTGATGATCGTGGTCACCGGGAGGTCGGTCACCTGCTCGACCGCCTCGCGCATGGCGTCGCCCCAGCCCGGCGGCTTGGTGTCGATCAGGACCACGCCGCCGTTGATCTCGTCGATGAGGGCGAGGCCGTTGCCGCCCCCGCCGCCGAGGTGGTACAGCACGTCCCGGACGTTGAGGGTGTCGATGCTGACGATGCGCTCCGCCCCGGCCTGCGCGAGGGCCGGCGCGGCGGCCCCCGACAGGAGGACGGCGGCCGCGGCCGCCCCGATCCATCTCATGCGACTCTCTCCGCTTCCTCGCCCCGGGCCATCGCCTCGTCCGCTTCCGCCCGGGCCGACGCCTCCGACAACCGCACCGGGCAACGCCGGACCGCGGCCGCCGGGCCGACCCCAACTCGGTGGTCGAAACCTCGGTCGGGTGCTGGCCGGAGTCGGCGGGCCGACCCGGTTCCCCAGATGGTCGAAGCCGGGTCGGACGCTGGTCCCGCGCCCGTCGGGCGGACCTGGTTCCCGGATGGTCGGCGCCCCGGTCGCACGCAGGTCCGCGGCCCGCCCGAGCCGACCCTTCCGGGTCCGACCCGGTTCCACGGCCCGGCTGCTTCAGCTACAGCACCCCGGCCTGCTCCATCACCGCCTCGCACTTGCCCCGTATCTCGGTCGCCACCTCGAACGGGTCCCCCTGCTGCAGCTCGGCCCGGAAGAGCTCGACCGAGAGCGCCCCGGTGAACTCCTTCTCGGCCAGCTTCTGCAGAATGCGCACCACCGGGGCGATGCCGTCGCCGGGAATGATCCGCGAGTCGTTGTCGATGAGCTCGCGCGGTCCGTCGAGGAGGTCCTGGAAGTGGGTGTGGGCCAACTCGCCCGGCTCGAGCAGATCGAGGTCCTCGAACTTGCTCATGCCCGACCAGAAGTGGAAGAAGTCGATCATCGGCCGGACCGCGGGATGGTCCGCGGCCCGGATCATCGCCAGCGACGACGTCAGCGTGGACAGATGGGTCGAGGTGCGCGTGAACTCGATCATCGTGGTGAGACCGAACCCGGCGGTGACCTCCGCCACCTCGCGGATGGCGGCCGGCGTGGCGTCGAAGTCGGCGGCGGTGACCGGCCGGTTCGTCACCGACGGCGAGTAGATGAGCTCGAGGCCGAGGCTCGCGAACTGCTCGCAACGCTCCCGCCAGGTGTCGAGCGAGGCCGCGCGGGCCGGCCCCGGAATCCACAGGTCGGGCAGGGCCACCGCGGCCGAGACCGGGGTCATCCCGTTGTCGGTCATCACGCGTCCCGCCGCCGCCAGGGTGTCGTTGGCGAGGAAGTCGACCAGCATTTGGTCGTTGAGCTCGACGTAGCGGATGCCCGCCCGCGCCCAGCCCTCGAGCGAGCCGCGGTAGCCGGCCCCCCGCGACGTGTTCTGGTGCATGGCCAGCAGCATCTTGCCGGGCTCGGCGGACTGCGCGCCGGCCAGCCGGGCGAAAGGCAAGGCCAGGGGCGCCATCAGAAGGTTGCGTCTCGTCAGCATGGATTCCTCTCGTGTCGTCGTCGGCCTTCTGCGGCCGCGCGTTCTTCCGCCGCGCCGGCGCCGCAACGGCGGTCGGCCCGCGGCACCGGCGATGGTCCGGCGGCTACCGGCCGCTCTCCGCCGCCTCCGCTTCCTGCACCACCGCGCCGGCGAGGATGTTGTAGAGCCCGTAGTTGCCCTCGTGACAGGCGTACTCGAACAGCGGCTGGTCGTTCTTCACCATGGGGATCTGGTAGCTCCAGGGCCGGTCCCAGGCGCTCGGATCGTTCACCGTCACCTGGTACATCAGCGTGCCCTCGGACACCCGGGTGAACCGCTCGACGAGGTGTAGGTCGGCAGTGGTCACGCCGCCCCGGAAGCTCGTCTCGCGCAGGAAGTTGGTCGTCTCGACCACCAGGGTGTCGCCCTCCCAGCGGCCCCGCGAGTCGCCCATCCACTGGCGCACGCCGTCTTCGAGGTGCGGGCGCCCGTCGAGGGGGATCACGCGCGAGCTGTGCACCATCTCGTTGAGCAGGACCACGTGGTCCTCGGTCTGGAACACCTGGAGGTTCTGGTTGTAGCCGCCCGGGGTCATCGGCGGGCCGGTGTTGAAGCCGAGGATGCAGCGAACCGCGAACATGCCCGGCCCGAGGTCCTCGACCCAGCCGCCGGGGGTCGGCGAGTGGCGGTTGACGCCGGCCCGGACCGCCTGCTGCGCCTCACGCCGCGCCGCCGCGTCGGCCGACAGGGGCGGCACCCGGCCGTCGGGCGGATCGGTCACCAGCGACGTCTGCCGGGTCTCGCTGACCCGGTTGCCGGGGTCGAACCAGAACTGGTTGTAGTTGCCGACCACGTCGGCCGGCTCCTGGTCGTCGCGCACCGCAAAGGCCGCGAGGCGATCGGCCTCGAACTGCGCCGCCTCCTCGGGCGTGAACACCGCCTGATCGGCCAGCGCCTCGGGCCGCTCGAACGGGGTCAGGGTGCGGAAGTCCCACACGCCGTTCAGGTCCGGGGCGCCCCACGCGGTGCGGGGAGTCGCGCCCTCCCCCGCCGGCTGGGCGTAGGCCGCGGTCGAGGCGAGAACGCCTGCCGCGAGAACGAGCGCCGTACACGCCGCCGCGTATCGCTGGATGGCCACGGACCTTCCTCCTTAGCTCTGTTCCCGGTCTCCTTCGAACCGCCGACCGGCGCATGATCGCTCCGATACCCGCCGCCGTCAACCCGGGCGGGAAGGCAACGGCGCAGGACCGGGTGGACACGAATCTGAACCTGCATGCCAAGGGCATGGCTGTCAGGACATCACGATCGACCTGAATCGTACGAACTGCCCGCCGCGCGCAAGCGTCCCGGCGAAATCGTCCAGCCGCGCGATCCGGCGCATATACTGTCAGCGCGACAGTTCGATTGGCGGGTTCTTCCACACGGAGGTTCGAATGCCGGCACGTGCCATCGCTGCGCTCAGCGCGCTCGTTGTCGCTTCGCTCATCGCCGGCTCGGCGCATGGACAGGCGCCGCGGCTGCCCGACGGCCGACCGGATCTGCAGGGGGTGTGGGACTTCCGCACCATGACGCCGCTCCAGCGGCCGCGGATGATGGCCGGCCGGGAGTTCCTCACCGAGGAAGAGGCGGCGGCACAGGAGACCCAGGTCGCGGCGCGCCGGGCCCGGCTGCTCGAGCCGAGCGAGGTGCGCACCGAGCCGCTGCCGGCCGGCGGCGGGGGGCGCGCGGTGGGCGGCTACAACGACTTCTGGCTCGACTACGGCACGACCGTCGTCGAGGACCGGCGGACGTCGCTGATCGTCGACCCGCCCGACGGCCGCCTGCCCGACCTGACCCCGGAGGGAGAGGCCCTCCGGCAGGTGGGCTCGCTCATCGAGGATCTGCCGATTCCGTTGCCCGTACGGGTCCGTAGCGCCGGCACCGGCGCCGACCGGCCCGAGGACCGCGGCCTCGCCGAGCGCTGCCTCGTCGGGTTCAACAGCGGCCCGCCGATGATGCCGAGCGGCTACAACAACAACATGCAGCTCTTCCAGACCCCGGACCACGTCGTGATCATGAACGAGATGGTGCACGATCTGCGGTTCATTCCCCTCGACGGCCGCCCGCAATTGCCGCAGAGCATCCGACAGTGGGCGGGCAGCTCCCGTGGGCACTGGGAGGGCGACACGCTGGTGGTCGAGACCACCAACATGACCGACAAGACCGGCAGCTTCGATCCGTCCGCCACCACCGCCATCGGCACCGGCCTCACCGTCACCCTGACCGAGCGGTTCACCCGCCTCGACGGCGGCACCCTGCTCTACGAGTACACGGTGGACGACCCCGTCATCTTCACGCGGCCGTTCACCGTCGCGGTGCCGATGCGCCGGTCCGACGAGCCGATGTTCGAGTACGCCTGCCACGAGGGCAACTACGGCCTGCTGAACATCCTGAGCGGCGCCCGCGCCGAGGACGCCGCCGCCCGGTGAGCACCGCGGCGTGCTCACGGCTCGCCCGCGTCGAGCTTGCCGAGGGCCCAGCCGCGCAAGGCTTCGAGGTCGCCGAGGTCGTCCCGGATCGCCCGGTACGCGATGCCGTGATCGGCGCCTCGCCAGCGGGCCGCCTCGACGACCGCGCGCCCCTCGGCCCGCATCACCGCCGGTCGAGAATTTGGTTCCAGGCTTCCACCTGCGCCTGCTGCGCCGCCAGCAGGCCCGTAGCGTCGCCCTCGATCGTCACCGTGGTCATGACGTCGTCCTGCGCGATGGCGTCGACGACGTCCTGGCCCGAGACGACGCGGCCGAACACCGAATGGCGGCCGTCGAGGTGCGGCGTGGGGCCGTGGGTGATGAAGAACTGGCTGCCGTTGGTGCCGGGGCCGGCGTTCGCCATCGAGAGGATTCCCGCCCCGTCGTGCCGCCGGCGGGGGCTGAACTCGTCGGCGAAGTTGTAGCCGGGCCCTCCGCGCCCGGTGCCGGTGGGGTCGCCGCCCTGGATCATGAAGTTGGCGATGATCCGATGGAACTTGAGCCCGTCGTAGAAGCCGCGCTGCGCGAGGTTCACGAAGTTGGCCACCGTCAGGGGGGCGTCGTCCCCGAAGAGCTCGATGCGTATCTGCCCCTTCGAGGTCTCGAACACCGCCGCCAGCGAGCTTCCTGCATTCGTCGTCACCGCTCTCACCTCCAATGACCCGGCCTCCGGCCGGCCGGCGCCCGTCCTGCGCGGACCGTCGCCGGCGCGTGTCGGGGTTCTGCCCCGGGCCGCCGGTCGGGTCGGACGGGCCCATTCTCACATGGCTGTCACACGGGTGGGGCGCGCGGGTCGACGACGCGCGGTCGCCGCGCCGCGGCTGGCCGGCGGCTCCGAATGGAGGGCGCCGGGGACGCGGCCGGCGGTCGGCAGCGCAGGGGCGGGTGATCCCGTCGGCTCCGGGCTCCGCGACCGCGCCGTCGGCCGACACGCGCCGCCGGCTCCCGACCCACCCGTTCCGCGCGGCGTACGCTCGTTGAACCGCCCGCGGGTAGTTGATAAGGTGAGGCGTTATCCGTGGACGGTCGAGGTCCACCCCGTCGACAAAGTGATCCGGTCGCCGCCGCCGAGGCCCGCCGCGGCGGGCCGCCGATTACCGGCTCCGACCGGCCGCCGCCTGGGAGTGGAGGCCGGTCCAACTCTCAATCCCGCGGCGCTTCTCCCAACCGGAGGTGTTGACCATGAAGGCACTGCGAAGGCTCGTTCCCGTCGCCGCGCTCGGGCTGACGGCGCTCACGGCCCTCCCGGCCCCCGCGCAGCCGGCGCCCGAGACGATCATCCGCGGCGGCGACGTCTTCACCGCGGGGGGCCTGCGCCAGGCCGACATCCGGGTCGTCGGGTCGACTATCGCCGAGATCGGCACCGGCCTCGCGGCCCGTGGCGCGAGCACCCGCGAGATCGACGCGCGCGGCCGGCTGGTGCTGCCGGGGGGCGTCGACCCCCACGTGCACCTCGGCCGCGACCGACTGGACGACTACACGTCGGGCTCGGCCGCGGCCCTCGCGGGGGGACTGACGACGATCTCGAACTTCGGCGCGGTCGGCGCGGGCACGCCGGCCGCGGCGGTGGCGCAGGCCGCCGCGGACGTCGACGAGCAGGCCATCGCGGACTTCATCTTCCATCCCATCGTCTCCGACCCCGCGACCGCCACCCCCGAGACCCTCGAGGAGCTCGCCGACACCGGGCAGACCACCATCAAGGTGTTCATGGTGCGGCCCACCTACGACGCCAACGCTCCCGGCTTCGTCTCGACCATGCACGCGGCCCGCGAGACCGGCGTCCTGATGATGATGCACTGCGAGGACGCGGCGCTCGTGCAGATCACGTCGGAGCGGCTGCTCGCCGAGGGACGGGGCGGCCTCGAGAACTTCCCCGACGCCCGGCCGGTGACGGCGGAGGTGGCGGCGACGCAGCGCGCGGTGTCGATGGCCGAGCAGACGGGTGCTGGCCTATACATCGTCCACCTGTCCTCGGAGGGCGCCCTGCGGGTCGCCGAGCGGGCGCAGGCGCGCGGCCTGCCGGTGTACGTCGAGACGCGCCCCATCTACCTGCACCTGACCCGCGAACGGTTCGACGGCCCCACCCCGGGCCTCTACATCGGTCAGCCGCCCCTGCGCGAGCAGAGCGACGTCGACGCCCTGTGGGACGGCATCGCTCGCGGGACCGTGCACGTCGTGGCCACCGACCACGTGGCCTACACGCGCGAGCAGAAGCTCGACCCGGCGCAGAACGTCGTGCAGCATCGCGCGGGGATGAGCAACCTCCAGGTGATGCTGCCGATGCTCTATTCGGAGGGTGTCCGGGACGGCCGGATCAGCCTGGAGCGTTTCGTCGAGGTCACCTCCAGCAACCCCGCCAGGCTGTTCGGCCTGTATCCCCGCAAGGGGGCGATCGCGGTGGGGTCCGACGCGGACCTCGTGCTGTGGGACCCGGAGGAGACGCGGACCATCCGCAACGAGGACATGCTGTCCAACAGCGGCTATTCCGTTCACGCCGGCAGGGTGGTCACGGGCTGGCCGACCCTGACGATGCGGCGCGGGGAGATCGTGTACCGCGACGGCAACCTGCTGGGCGCGGCGGGCAGCGGCGAGCTCGTCCGCCGCGACCGATGGCGCGGACCGCCGTTCTGACGCCATCGGCCCCCGTCGGTCGTTCTCAGGCGTCGTCGGCGGCCCCGCGGGCCGGCTGCGACAGGCGCAGCGCACGAGCCGCCCAGCTCGCGAGAGTGTCGATTCGGCCGCGGATCGACCACGACCAGCACCGGCGCCAGCGCGGCGAGCGCCAATGCCGCCTGCCGGACGAGGTCGGCCGTGCGGGATCGCCAAGGTGCCATGTCTGCCCGGGACGGTTCCGACGCTCCTGCGCGATGCCGGCGCCCGTTTGCGGGCTCGGTGACGCTGCCGTCAAGCGCCGGTTACGTAGAGCCGGGCTCTGCCGGCGCTCGCGGCGAATCTGCGGGCCCCGGCGTCGACCGCAGAGCCGATTGCGATGAAGAAGTCCGCGACGAGCCCGGGGAGGGCGGCGATGTCCCGTCGGAAGGGTCGCCGGTCGGCGTCGCCGACGATGAGCACGCCGCGCCGCATCGCGAACAGCGTGAAGGCGGCGGAGACGACCGTCAACGCCATGGAGGCGACCATGGCGCGCCCGAGCTCGACGGTGCCGGCGAGGAGGTGCACCCCGAACTCGAGCGCGTGCGCGGTCACCGGGATGGCGACCATGACGACGAGGCCGGCCGCCCAGCCCGGCGTGGCCCGGCGAAAGGCCTGGGTGAGCGCGGACCAGCCACCGGTGCTTGCCACCCGGTACGCGAACTCGACCCCCAGGGCCGCGCCCGCCGCCTCCACGCCCGAGCCGCGCGTCATCGCCAGGAACAGAAGGCCCCGCACGACGCCGCTCACGAAGGCCGCCTTCCAGTTCCAGCGCGCGACGAGGTGATGGCGCGGCCGCCTCACCACATCGGCGAGCACCGCCTTCACCGCGAGGTCTCCGGCCTCGCCGCCCCGGCCGGCGCGGCCGATCGCGGCTGTCCGCACCCTCTCGTGCCGTGAGTCGGTCGCGGCCACACGCAGGCGGCGCGCCCCGGCTTCGAGCGCGACGTCCACGGCGGTGTCGGCACCCCTCGTCATGTCTGACCTCCGCGACGGAATGCGTCAGACAGCCTCGAATCGGCTCACGCCCATGCCGGCCGGGTCCCGGGGCACCGGCTGCAGTTCATCGCCGCCGCGGCGCGACGTGCACATCGAAGTGCTCGACGAGGGCCGTCAGCACGGTCAGGGCGACGTGCCCGGGCAAGAGCAGCGGGAACTCGCGCGAAAGCGCGGGACAGAGCAGGCCGATCGCCGCGAACTGCAACACGATGCCCGCGTGCATGGGGTGGGAAGACCACGAGTAGGGAAACGACGTGACCCGCGTATGCGGCACCGCGCCGAGCTCGACCCCGTAGTACGTCCGGGTCACGCCGAGGGCCCGTACCGCCAGCGCGTTCAGGACGACGCCGGCGACGAGCAGCGACCATCCCGCGACGGACGGCGCCAGCCCGCCCGACCGGACCGCGACCGCCGCGAGCAGGCCGAACGCCACCGTCCGCCATGCGGCGGACTGCAGCGCGAAGCGCGCCGCCTCCGTGCGCCGGAAGACGAACGCGGCGAGATTGACCGCGTGGTAGGCATAGCTCGGGCCGTAGACGAGCACCCGCACGTCTCCGACCACGACGAGCAGCGACAGTAGCGCGGCGAGCGCCAGCACCGCCTGCTTGACGAGGCCTGCCGCCTGCGATCGCCAGTCCGCCATGGTCGAGCGGAGCCTCTCCGGCGCTCGGGCCACATGGTAGAGCCGCGTCTACCGGTTGGGTGACGGGGCCGATAAAATCCCAGGTTACGGTGGGGCTGTGCGTCGGCACCGCGACGATGGCGGCAGCGTTCGCGATCGTGCGCCAACGCGTCGACCGAGCAGGGCCGCGCGGCTTCGACTACCGTCACCTCGTGTGCGACCGTCGACATCGCCGTGCTCGATCATGCCGGCGCCCGGACGCGCGCCCGACATCACCTCCGTTCGAGGGCACATCTACCAGTACCTGACGGCGAGGCCGTCCAGTCGGCCAAAGCTCCGGTGGTCGCGCGTGGCGACCGAGTAGCCGAGACGAACCGCGGTCGCCGCAATCATCAGGTCGTGGGCGCCCATGGGTGTGCCCCTCCGTGCGAGATCCGCGGCCAACGCCGCGTGCACCTGCGCAGCCTGCAGGTCGAAAGCGCTGACCGGGAGGATCGCGAGCCACCGCTCGGCGAACGCTCGCGCCTGCATGAGGCGCAGGCCGCTGAGCCGATGCGTGCCGTGGAGCAACTCGGACGCGGTAATCGCGGCGATGCCCACGGGTTCGTCCGGGCCGGCCGCGAGCGCGGTCTCGAGGTCCAGTCGGCCACGCTCGGCCGCGATCAGGACGCTCGAGTCGATCAGGGTTCCCATCGGTTCTCGGGAGCCTCGGGGCGATTGTACAAGGCGATGCCCTCCTCGACCGCCACGAGGTAGTCCTCGCCGGGCGATGGCACGGACCCGGAACGGACGAGCTCGACGAAGTCGCCAATCGTGACGGTCTTCGCCTTCACGGGGCCGATCTCCGCTACCGGCGTGCCGCCGCGCTCGACGACGTAGACGGCGCGCTCCTCCCGTACCCGATCGATGATCGCGCCGAAGTTCTTCGCGGTCTCCGTCGCGGTGACGACGCGGGCGCCGGATTCCGCTGCTGACCGGGGCTCGGCCCCGCTGCCTCGCGGTCGTTTGGTCATTTCACTCATGTTACGGATCATGCGGAATTTGCGCAATCTCGCGATCCGGGCCGAGAGTGACGTACCTCCCCGAACCGCCTGCACCGGTCGGTTCCCGCGGCGCTCGGCGAGCTGCGACCAGGAGTCTGCGCCGTGGAACGGTGCGGACTCCTGCAGGGTCGGTTGGGCGCCAAGCGGAGCCGCAGGCGACGATTGGCGGACCATGGGCCCGGGGACGCTCCCCAGGCGGCCGGCCCTGGCCCTCCGTTCAGGGCAGGGCCAGCGCGAGCAGCTCCGCCCCGCCCGCCGCGCTCGACGTGCCGACGGCCACCGCGATGTACTGCTTCCCCTCGTGCAGGTAGCTGACGGGGTTGCCGTAAGGCACGGCGGGCAGCTCCACCGACCCCAGGTAGGCGCCGGTGTCCTTGTCGTAGGCGGTGACGGCCCGCGCCGCCTCGACCATGTCCTCGACGTACCGCCCGCCGGAGTTGACGACGAGCAGCGTCTTCGTGACGAGGGGACCGCCCCCGTGCATGCCGTTGTGACCGCCGAGGGGCGGCAGCCCGAGGTGGCGCAGGGCCGGGTGGTTGCGCGGGCCGTCGCCGTGCGGGGCCATCCAGGCGTGGTCGCCGGTGTTCAGGTCGATGGCGGTGACCCGCTTGTAGGGCGGCTTGACGAGGGGCAACCCCTGCGGCCCCGGCACCGGCTGCGCCCAGGGGTCTGTGAAGTAGCCGACGGTGGCGGGCGGCGGGTACTCGACCAGCTCGACCGCGCGCAGGCGGGTCTGCGACGGCACGAACATGCGCCCCGTCTCGGGGTCGACGGCCGCGCCCGGCCAGTTGATGCCGCCGCCGGGGCCGGGCGACTGGACGATGGGTCGCCCCTCGCCCCGCACCGGCGGCGGCGTGAAGATCGGCCCGAGCTGGGCCCGTTCGGCGAGGCGGAGAGCCTCGGCCCTGAGCTCGGGGGTGAAGTCGATCAGGTCGTCGACGGTGATGCCCTGGAGATCGAACGCGGCCGGCTTCGTCGGGAACGGCTGCGTCGCCGAGTACCACTCCCCCGGCACGGCGCCGGCGGGGACCGGCCGCTCCTCGATGGGCCACACCGGCTCGCCGGTCACTCGGTCGAAGACATACACGAACGCCTGCTTGCTCGGCTGGGCGATGGCCTTGACGTCGCGGCCGCCGACGCGGATGTCCACGAGGTTGCCGGCGGTCGGGAAGTCGTAGTCCCAGAGCCCGTGGTGCACGGCCTGGAAGTGCCAGACGCGTTGGCCGGTCTCGACGTCGACGGCGACGATGCTCTCCGCGAACAGGTTGTCGCCGTGGCGCATGCCGCCGTACCAGTCGTTGGTCGGGGTCCCCGTCGGCAGGTAGACGTAGCCGAGCTCCTCGTCGACGGCCATCGTGCCCCACACGTTGGTGTGGCCGCTGTAGCGCCACGACTCGTCGTGCCAGGTGTCCGCCCCGAACTCTTCACCCTGGGGGATGGTGTGGAAGATCCACTTCATCTCGCCGGTGCGGGCGTCGAAGGCGCGGACGTGGCCGGGGTCCGCCTCGCGGCGGGTCAGCGACGTGTCCTGCACGATGCTGCCGACGATGACGGTGTCGCCGACCACGGCCAGCGGTTGCGAGTGGGTGAAGCGCGACCGGTCGATGGGCCGGCCGAGGCTGCCGCTGAGGTCCACCGCGCCGTCGGCCCCGAAGTCCGGGTAGAGGCGGCCGGTGCGGGCGTTCATGGCCACCAGCAGCAGATCGTGGGTGGCGATGAAGATGCGGGCGTCGCCGCTCTCGTCGTCCTCCCAGTACGACACGCCGCGGTGCTGCCACCCCATGTTGGCGGGACGCTCGAGGCGGTCGTAGGTGCGCGGGTCGTACGACCAGACCAGCTCCCCGGTGCCGGCGTCGAGGGCCGCGACCTGCCCGAGGGCGGTGCTGACGTAGACCAGCCCGTCGATCATCAGCGGGGCGGTCTTGAAGGGACCGGGGCGGATGGCCTCGATCTCGGCCGCGATCTCGCCCGAGATCGAGCGCCACCGCCAGGCGATCTCCAGCTCGGTGAAGTTCTCCGGCGTGATCTGGTCGAGCGGCGAGTACTTGGTGTTGGCGGCGTCCGCCCCGAACGCCCGCCACTCGCCGGCCGGCGCCGGCGTCTGCGCCACCGACGGCCCCGCGCCGATCGCCGCCGCCAGCACCACCGCTCCTGCGTTTCGCAACCGCATGCCCGTCATGTCGTGTCCTCCCACTATCGCCAGTCGGCAATGCGCCTCGGCGCGTTCAACGCCGACATTCGTGCCGCGCGTGCCCAGGAACACCACGCGGGCCAGCGATGACATGAACCGCTCCGCGCGGCCCCGAAGACACGCCGTGCGGAGCGGCCCGCGGCCGATG
The DNA here is from genome assembly GCA_965207615.1 of Vicinamibacterales bacterium. GTDB lineage: Bacteria > Acidobacteriota > Vicinamibacteria > Vicinamibacterales > UBA8438 > JAJEEA01. The sequence goes on along the minus strand of CBDBMZ010000003.1, from coordinate 815,608 downwards.
GTCACTTGTCACCCCCAGATCCCGTCAAGCAATGCTCGCAGGCCGGTTCGATCAGGGTAGACCGGGCATCGATCCCGTGCACGGACATTACACCCGTGTTTCAGCACGGAGGGTGACTGTTTCGGGTTGTGTGTGCCATGTAGAAACTCGCCGAAGGACATGCAGCGTCGATGGCCGGCGGCGCGCTCGAGAAGCCGTGCGACGAAGGCATTGCCACCGCTGTGCCAGGCATGGCGCCGGGACGTCGCCTGAATGGGACATGGAGAGGGCATCCGGCCCCGCTCAACAGCACGCCCATGCGGGCCCGGGACCCGCCCGTCAGCGTCGCGCTTCCGCCGCGCGGACGGTGTTCGACAGCAGCATCGCGATGGTGAGAGGCCCCACCCCGCCCGGGACCGGGGTCAGCGCCCCCGCAACCGAGGCGACCCCGGGATGCACGTCGCCCACCACGGTCGCGCCCCGACGCTCGAGCACCTCGAGGCGCGGCGAGTCCGCCCCGAACAACGCCGCGACCCGGCCGCGGTCGGTCATCCGCGTGGTCCCCACGTCGATCACGGTGGCGCCGGGCTTCACGAAGTCCGCGGTCACGAAGCCGGGGCGGCCGATGGCCGCGACCAGGATGTCCGCCGACGCTGCCACCCCCGGCAGGTCGCGGGTCCGCGAATGACAGATGGTCACCGTCGCGTGCCGGTGCAGGAGGAGCGCGGCCATGGGCTTGCCGACGATGTCGCTGCGGCCGATGACGACGGCGCGGCGCCCCTCGATGGGGATGCCGTTCCGTTCGAGCAGCTCGATGATCCCGGAGGGCGTGCCCGGCACGAGGGCCGGCCGGTTCTGCACCAGCCGGCCGACGTTGACGGGGTGGAACCCGTCGACGTCCTTGGCGGGATCGATGGCGTCGAACACCCGCTGCTCGGCGTCGGCCCCCATCCCGTCAGGCAGCGGCGACTGCACCAGCACCCCGTCGACGGCGTCCGCCGCGTTGAACCGCGCCACGATCGCCATCACCTCGTCCAGGCTCGCTTCGGCGGGCAGGCGCTGCAGATCGGCTCGGATGCCGAGCTCCTCGCAGGCGCGGACCTTGTAGCGAACGTAGATTTCCGACCCGCCGTCGTCGCCCGCGAGCAGGATCCCGAGCCCGGGCGGGCGACCCGCCTCCGCCAAAAAACGCGCGATGCGCGGCTTCAGGGACTCGCGAATCGCCTCCGCCACCGCCTTGCCCTCGAGGCGCCTCGCCACCGCTGTCCGAGCGCTCTCCATCGCCCCCCTCGCTCGCCGCGCGGTCCGGAACGCCGGCGGCCCGGTGCATGTTAGCAGGTGCGGGCAGCCCTCCCGGGTCATCGTCCCGGGCCGGTTGGAGCAGCGCGTTCGTCCACCGCACTTCCCATATACTGTCGCCCCGAGCAACCTGTCGCCCGACACCGACGACAGGCTGACCGTCCCGCTCCGCCGGGGACGGGATGGGAGCGAAGGCATGGAGACCCTCGAGCAGCTCATCCGGACCGTCAAGTTCTACGTCGACAACTTCGGCATCCCCCTCGGCGAGCAGGTCGTGCCCCTCAAGGTCATCGCTCTGCTCGGGGTGGGCCTGTTCCTGACCGTCCGGCTCGGGTTCGTGCAGCTAAGGCGGCTCGGCCACGGGTTCGCGGTGACGGCGGGGCGCTACGACGACCCCGACGACCCGGGAGACGTGTCGCACTTCCAGGCGCTGACCACCGCCCTGTCCGCCACGGTGGGCATCGGCAACATCGCCGGGGCGGCCTGGGCGATCCACTACGGCGGCCCCGGCGCGCTGTTCTGGATGTGGATGACGGCGCTGCTCGGCGCGGCCACGAAGTTCTCGGAGGTGACGCTGGCCCAGCGCTACCGCGAGGTGCACCCCGAGGCCGGTAGGCACGAGGGCACGGTGGCCGGCGGCCCGATGTACTACATCGAGCGGGGCATGGGCGAGCGCTGGCGGTGGATGGCGATGTTCTTCGCCATCGCCCTCGGCTTCACCGCGTTCATCACCGGCAACGCGGTGCAGGCGAACACCCTGGCCGACACCCTGGAGTCGAACTTCGGCACCCCCAACGTGGTGACGGGACTGCTCGCGGCGTCGGCGGTGGCCGCGGTGATCCTGGGCGGTATCACGCGCATCGGGCGAGTGACCTCGATTCTCGCTCCCCTCATGGCGAGCATCTACGTCTTCGGCGCCCTCCTCATCATCCTGATGAACGCCGGCGCGGTCATCCCCACGTTCGCCCTCATCTTCCGCGAGGCGTTCAACCCAACCGCGGGGGTCGCCGGCACCGGCATCGGGGTCCTCCTCGTGACCCTGAACTGGGGCGTCAACCGCGGGCTGTTCTCGAACGAGGCGGGACAGGGGTCGGCGCCCATCGCCCACGCCGCCGCCAAGACCGACGAGCCGGTGTCGGAAGGGGTGGTGGGGCTCGTGGAGCCGTTCATCGACACCATCGTCATCGTCACCATGACCTGCCTCGTGATCGTCATCACCGGGGTGCACGACGATCGCGTGCCGTCGCAGTTCACCCTGGCCGGGGGCGACATCACCTACGTGGTGACGGAAGCGGACGGGGCCCTGCGCGAGGCCGACCCGCCGGGCGAGATCCGCGTCGAGGACGGCCGACAGGTCATCGGGGCGGGACAGGCGGCCTTCGCGTGGCACGACGTGCCGGTGGAACGGTTCTACGTCGACGAGGCGCAGACGGTCGCCTTCACCGGCGTCATCGACACCGGCCAAGGCGCGGCCACCGCCGACGAGGGCGCCACGCACGCCGTGCTCTACGGCGACGCGCCGGAGGGCGGCGCCCCCCTGACGCAGCTCGGCTTCCAGCGCGGGCTCAGCCCCCTCGGCAACTGGGGCGGCACGATCGTGGTCCTCTCGGTGGTGCTCTTCGCCCTCTCCACCGCCATCGCGTGGAGTTACTACGGCGACCGCTGCGCCGCATACCTCTTCGGGGCGCGGGCCATCCTGCCCTACCGGCTGGTCTACGTCGGCATGGTCTTCCTGGGCGCGATGATCGCTCCCGCCGCCGCCTGGGACCTGGGAGACATCGCACTGGGCATCGTGATCCTGCCCAACCTGCTCGCGCTCGTGGTGTTGTCGGGCCAGACCCGGGCCCTGATGGACAGCTACTTCGAGCGCAAGCCGTGGCTGCGCGGCGGAGCCGGGAAGAGTTCTACGCCGTAGAGGCCGGGGTCGTGGAACGGCGCAGATCCCTGGAGGGTCGGCTGGGCGTCAAGCGGAGCCGCAGGCCGCGATTGGCGGGCGACGTGCCCGCGCCGTACCGGCGCGAGCCGCTGCAGGATCGGTTGGGGCGGACCAAGCGGCGTCGGAAGGGGATGATCGGAGGGCCAGTGGGCCCGCTCCACCCGCGAGAGCTCCACGGCCGGGCCGGGATGGGCTGCCCCGCCCGCCGCGGGGAAGGCGCGGTCACCGGCCCGTCGCCCCTCAGCCGGCGTCGCCGAGCACGTCCAGGTAGGCCCGCACCCGCCCCGCCGGGTCGCCGCCGGCGAGGAGATCGGAGATGACCGCGACCGAGGCCGCCCCCGCCGCGACCGCGGCCGGCGCGGTCTCCAGGGTGATCCCGCCGATGGCCACCACCGGGCGCCCCCCGGCCGCGCGCGCGGCCCGCCGCACCGCTTCCAGCCCGACCACCGCGTATCCCGTGTCCTTCGTCCGGGTGTCGCGGACCGGGCCGACGGCGACATAGGTGACCGGCTGCGCGAGGGCGTCCTCGAGCTGCGACGCGTCGTGGGTGGACAGGCCGACGACGGCGGCCGGCCCCAGCAGGTTCCGGACAGCCGTCGCGGGGAGATCGTCCTGACCGACGTGGACCCCGTCGGCCCCCGCCATCAGGGCCACGTCGCAGCGGTCGTTGACGACGACGCGCCCCCCCCGCGGCGCCGCGAGGGCGACGATCTCGCGGGCCCATTCGAACACGGTCCGGGTGTCGACGCCGGGGGCCCGCAACTGCAGCAGGCGCGCGCCCCCGTCGAGGTACGCGCGGGCGAGATCGACGGGCGTCCGGCCGGCGCGGGTCGCGGAGCCCGCGTCGACGATCGCGTAGAGCCGGGGCCAGGCGCTCAAGCCCCCGGCCCTCCGTCGGCGAGAAACCGGTCCAGGAACGCGGTGCTCAGCCGGCCGGCGAGGAAATCGGGATCGCCGAGGATCCGCAGATGCAGGGGGAGATTGGTGTCGACCCCGTCCACCACCATCATCCCGAGCGCCCGCCGCATGCGGGCCAGGGCCTCGGCGCGGTCGTGCCCGTGGGCGATGACCTTCGCGAGCAGGGAGTCGTAGAACGGCGAGACCATGTCGCCGGCATGGGCCGCGGTCTCCACCCGGATGCCCACCCCCCCCGGGAGCACGAGGGCCCGAATGGCGCCGGGGCTGGGGGCGAACGTCTCCGGATGCTCGGCGTTCACCCGGCACTCGACGGCATGGCCGGCGAGACGGACGTCGTCCTGCGCCAGCGCGAGCGGCTCTCCGGCCGCGATCCGGATCTGCGCCTTGACGATGTCCACCCCCGTCACCGCCTCGGTGATCCCGTGCTCGACCTGAACCCGGGGATTGACCTCCATGAAGTGGAACCGGCCCCCTCCGTCCATGAGGAACTCGAACGTGCCCGCGTTCACGTACCCGACAGACCGCGCCGCCGCCGCGACGAGCCCGCCGACGCGCTCGCGCACGCCCGCCTCGAGGCCCGGGGCCGGGGCCTCCTCGACGACCTTCTGTTGCCGGCGCTGCACCGAGCACTCGCGTTCGCCGAGGTGCACGGTGCGGCCCTCGCTATCGGCGAGCACCTGGAACTCGATATGCCGGGCGCCCCCGAGATAGCGCTCGAGATACACGCGGGGGTCGCCGAAGGCCGCCTCGGCCTCGCTCACGGCGGCGCGGAACGCCTCGGGCAGCCGTTCCGGGGCCTCGACGAGCCGCATCCCGCGGCCGCCGCCGCCGCCGACCGCCTTGACGAGCAGCGGATAGCCCACCTCCGGGGCCGCCCGCGCCGCCGCCGACGCATCCTCGACGGGCTCGGTGCCGGGCACGAGGGGCAGGCCCGCCGCCCCCATCGCCCGCCGGGCTCGGGCCTTGTCGCCGAGCAGCCGCAAGACCTCGGGGGGGGGGCCGATGAACGCGATGCCGGCGGCGGCGCACCCTTCGGCGAGATCCGCCCGCTCCGACAGGAAGCCGTAGCCGGGGTGGATGGCGTCGGCGCCGGTCGTCTCCGCCGCGGCGAGGACGGCGACCCGGTTCAGGTAGCTGTGCCGGCTCGGCGCCGGCCCGATGCAGACCGTCTCGTCGGCGAAGCGCGCGGGGAGGCCGTCCCGGTCGGCCTGCGAATGCGCGACCACGGTGCGGACGCCGAGCTCCCGGCAGGCCGCGACCACCCGCAGGGCAATCTCGCCCCGGTTCGCGACGAGGATCTTTCGGAACATGTCAGGACCGAAGCGGGTCGGCCGCGCACCGACGCGGTCCGTCGGCCCGCCAGGCGTCGCGTGCGACCACGGCGCAGACTCCTAGGAGGCAGGCAGAATCGTGAGCAGCGGCTGGCCGTACTCCACCGCCTGGCCGTTCTCGGCCAGGACCTCCACGACCTCGCCCGCGAATTCCGCCTTGATGTCGTTCATCAGCTTCATCGCCTCGATGACGCAGAGAACGTCTCCCGGCTCCACCCGGTCGCCAACCTCCACGAAGGGGGCCGCGTCGGGTGCGCCCGCCCGATAGAAGGTGCCCACCACGGGGGCCTCGACGACCGTCGCGATCGGCTCCCGGCCGGCCGGCGCGGGGTCCGCCGCGGCGGCCGCCGTCTCGACCGGCGGAGCCGGCGCCCCCTCCTTCCGCGCGCAGATGCGCAGGTCCTCCGACTCGAGCTCCAACTCGGCCAGTCCATGCTCACGCATCAGGCCGAGCACGCGATCCAGCACGGGACCGATCCGATCGAGATCCATGTCAGGGAATCCACCAACGGAAGCGGGCGTCGCCGACGGTACGACGCGAGGCCCGAGCCACGGACATCGAGACGACGGGACACGCAACGGGCATCAGGGCGCGGCCTGCCGCGTGCGGCTTCCTGCGCCCGGCGTACGGCACCGCCGTTTCCGCCAGCCTCGTGCGGGAGCCCATTAGACCACAACGAGCTCGAGGGGCACGTCGGTCAGCAGCTCGCAGCCCGTCTCCGTCACCACGACGTCGTCCTCCAGCCGCACGCCCCCCTCCCCCGGCAGGTAGACCCCGGGCTCGACGGTGACGACCATCCCCGCGGCCAACCGCGTCTCCTCGGAACCGTCGGCCGCGCGCGGCTTGCCGATGCGCGGCGCCTCGTGGACCTCGATGCCCAGGCCGTGGCCGGTCCCGTGCCCGAACGCCTCCCCCAGTCCCCGGTCCGTCAGCACGGTCCGGGCCGCGCCGTCCACCTCGACCGCCCGCGCGCCCGGCCTCACCGCGAACAGCGCCGCCGCGTGCGCCGCCCGCACCGCGGCGTGCCAGGACGCCGCGCGCGGCGTCGGCGGGCCGAGGCTCGCCACCCGCGTCAGGTCCACGCAATAGCCCTCGTGCACGCCGCCGAAGTCGAGCAGCACCAGATCGCCCCTCGCCAGCTCGCGGTCCCCGGGCCGCGCGTGCGGCAGGGCGCTGTTGGGTCCGCCCGCGACGATGGTCTCGAAGGCCGGGCCCTCGAACCCGGCGCGGCGGATCGCCCAGTCGACGTCCGCCGCCACGTCGCGCTCGCGGCGTCCCGGGCGCAGGGCGGACAGCATCTCGGCCATCACCTCGGAGATGCGGGCCCCGCCCCGGCGGAGGATCTCCACTTCTTCCGCGTCCTTCACCAGCCGGCCCGCCTCGACCATCCCCGAGGTCCGGCACAGCTCGACCCCGGAGCCGTCGAGGGCCTGGTCGAGCCACGCGTGCCGAGCGAGGGTCATGTGATCGGCCTCGACGCCGACCCGGCACCGCCCGCGCGCCCGCAGGAGCTCGCAGAGGGTCTCCTCGTACGACGACTCCACCTCCGCGAGGACGACCGGCGCTTCCGGAGTCGAGGCGTCGTCGATCACGCGCCGCGCCGCCGTGACGTAGCGCGAATCGACGATCAGGGTGGCCTCGGCAGCGCCGGCGAGCAGCATGCCCGCGCTGCCCCGGAAGCCGGTCAGGTAGAAGACGTTGGCGGCGTGGGTGACGAGCAGGAGGTCGGGCGGGTCGTCGGGCCCCGCTCCCGCCCCGGCTTCCCCGGCCCCGGCCGCCGCCGCGAAGAGGCGGCCTCGCCGTCGCGCCCAATACCCGTCCTTCCCCACGATGCCCCCCCGCGTCGGGCGGCCGCCCGACGCGGCCGGCTCTCGTGAGAGAACGATACCCCAATCGGCGCCGCCCACAGGCCCGGGAGCCCGTGGTGAAGAGCACCGCCGCATTCGACCGCCGGGGCGGCGCCGGATCTCGCGACGGGCTCCCGGTCACCGCACGATGCGGGGCGTGAGGAAGATCATCAACTCGTCGGTGCTCTCGCTGCGGGTCGAGCTCCTGAACAGCCAACCGAGCACGGGAATGCGGTGCAGGCCCGGGGTGCGGCTGCGCCGCTCGTTGCGGGAGTTCTCGTGGATGCCGCCGATGACCGCCGTCTCGCCGTCGCCGACCTGGACCGTCGTCGCGGCGCGCTGGGTCACGATGGAGGGAATCGGCGGATTCCCCAGGGCCCGCGCGAAGTCCGCGAAGGAGTTCTCGACCTCGACCTGCATGATGACGGTGTCGGCGGCCGTGATCTGCGGCGTCACGCGCAGGGTCAGCGCCGCTTCCTTGAACTCGACGGTGACGGTGTTGTTGGCGACCGTCTGGTACGGGATCTGGTCGCCCTGGAGAATCTCGGCCTGGACGTTGTTCTGGGTCGTGACCCGCGGACTGGAGATGATGCGCAGCTCGCCCCGGCTCTCGAGCGCCGTCAGGGTCAGGTCGAGGTCCAGGGGACCTTCGGCCGGACCCAGCACGACGCCGAGAGTCGAGGTCGGCGCGGCGGCGCCGAGGTCGACCCCGGTCGCGAGGCGCCCGTCCCGCCCGCCGCGGGCCTCGCTTCCGGATGCCTCCGCCCCCTCTGCCCCGCCGCGCCCCGGGGCGCGGCCGCCGATGGCCCACTGCACCCCCAGGGCTCGTGCCGAATCGTGGCCGACCCGCACCACGCGCGCCTCGATCTCCACCTGCGGCTCGGACCGGTCCAGCGTGTCCAGCAGGTGGTCCAGGGCCGGCAACCGATCTTCGAGGTCCCGGACGATTAGGGTGTTGGTTCGCGGGTCGGTGAACACCTCGCCGCGCGACGACAGCGACGTGCTGGTGATCAGCGGCACGAGGTCCTCCGCCCGGGCGTAGCTCAGGGTCCGCGTGAACACCGCGAGTTCGCCCGCATCCGCCTCGCGCCGCGCGAGGACCGCCCGCGCCTCGGCTTCTTCCCGCAACCGTTGGATCGACGCGATCCGCACCACCGTGCCGTCGATCTCGTACCCGAGCCCGTTGGCGCGCAGGATGACGTCGAGCGCCTGGTCCCACGGCACCTCGGTGAGGGCGACGTTCACCTCGCCCTCCACGCTGGGGTCGATGACGATGTTCAAGGCGCTGATCTCGGCGAACACCCGGAGCACCGCTCGGAGATCCGCATTCTGGAAGTCCATCGACACCGGGTCGCCGGTGTAGGTCCGGCGGACGGCGGGCGGCTGGCCGGGAAGCCGGCCGGTCCTGGCGGGGGCGCCGCCGCCGACGGCGACACGCCGACGCGAGCGCGGACGGGCGCCGGCAGGGTCCTCGACCCGGGCCCCGGGGCGTGCCATCCGCCGCGGAAACACCACCCGCAGCGTCGGCGTCCCGGCGTCCCCGGCCTCGACGCGATACGGCACGGAGCGCGACAACTCCAGAACCACCCGCGTCAGTCCGACCGACTGGCGGTCGACTCGCACGCGGTCGACGGGATCGATGCCGACGCGCGTGGCGGCGGCGGTCTCGGCCGCGAGGCCCGGAAAGTCCAGCACCAGCCGGGGCCGAAAGTGATCGAACCGGCGGACCACGCTCGGCGACAGCCCGCCGTTCCCCCGGATCGCGACGGTGACCCCTTCGGGCCCGACCGAAGCCCCGACCGCCACGATCGCCGTCGCCGCGGGAATCGGCGCCGCGCGCTCGCCCCCCACCGCCGGAGTGGCGCCCATCAGCACGCACCCGATCGCCCAACCCGTCGTTCCTCTCATCGCGCGCTCTCCCCGTCGCGAAGCCGCCTGCCCTCCATGCGTTCCGGGGACGGGATCGAATCGGCCGCATCCCTCAGGAACAGCACCTCGTTGGCGGTGATTCCCTGCACGGTGCCGTCGTGCAGGCGTTCCCCAGGTCTCGCGACCCAGGCTCTCCCGTCGGGCCCCTCGAGCACCGCGAGGCGGCCGTCCCGGCTCGTGACGACGCCGCGCAGGATCGCCTCGTCCACCGCCAGGCCCGAAAGGCCGGAGGGACGAACCTCGACGGGCCGGCGGGAACCTGACGCCGTCGGCCTCACGAACGGGTCCCGGCCGCCGCCCGCCTCCTCACCCATCCCGGGCTCCGGCACCCGACTCGCTTTCCGGATCGTTCCCGGGGCTTGACTCGCCGACCGCCCGGGAAGCGGCGACGGCGCCTCCCCGGCCAGCGCGAGGGCGGCCATGCCCAAGCCTGTCAACATCGCCGAACGCACCGCGGCCATCGCACCGACCATCTACCCTGCCTCCTCGTCGCCCGGCCGGCCGGGCTGGAACGCGTCGCGCAACACGAACGCGGTGGCCGTGCACTCGGCCGCGATGGTGCGGCCGGGCTCGGGCGGGTCGACGGCCCGGATCACCACGTCGTCGATGGTGACGATTCGGGAGAGTCCGCCGACCCGGCGGAAGAACCCGGTCAAGCCCTCGTAAGTGCCGTCGAGGTGAAGCCGGTACGACCATGCCGTCGGCGGGCCCTCGGGCGACGGCGGACGCGGACGGAGCGCCCGAATCGTCAGATCGGACCGGAGCGCGAAGATCTCCAGGCGCCGCAGCAGGACGGAGACGTCGTCCTGTCCCGGCCGGGCCGCGCCCAGCCGATCGAGCCTGAGGCCCAGTTCGTCGACTCCGTCGCGGGCCCGTGCCAGCCGCACACGTTCCCGGCGCGCCTCCGTCAGGTCCGCTTCCCTTCCCGCCAGCGCCTCCCGCTTCGCGTCCAACTCGCGCATCCGTGGCTCCAGCCAGGACAGTCGAAGGACCAGCGGCAGGGACACGACGAGGGTCGCCGCCAGTCCGATCCGCACGTACCGCGGAAACCTCATGAGACCCGTTTCCATGATTCCCACCTGGAAGCCCATGTGTTGCGGGTTGCGCGACGCACGCCCTCGTCGTGCCCCTCGGCATCGGCCCGGCGGCCGTTTACGAGGGCGGGAGCGAGAAACGCGCCCGAATCTCGAAACGAACCGCCCCCGCGTCGCTCCGGCTGTCGATGATCTCGATCGGCGCGAGAAAGTGCCCCGATGACTCCAGTCCGGCCACCAGTTCGCTCAGACCGGACATCTTCGCTGCCCGCCCGATCAGGGTGACCAGGCCTCCCCCCTGCCGCAGCTCCGTCAGCCAGGTGTCTTCCGGCACGACGCGGCCCACCTGTTCCAGCAGGCGCGCCGGCGCCCCCCGGGCCGCCCGCAGCGTCTCGGCCAGCGCGACGCGCCGCGCCAGATCGGCGCGGCGCCGTTCGACCCCTTCCCGCTGCACCCCCACGCCGGCCAGTCCCGCAAGCTGACGGTCGAGGGCCCGCATCCTCTCGTCCAGTCGATTCGATTCGCGTCGAATCGCCAGCCCGTCGCGGGCCATGAGTCCCAGCACGATCCCCAGGACGACGGCGCCGCCCGCCACCGCCGCCGCGCGGCCGGCACGCGACGGCGGCGGACCCTCCGGAAGCAGCTCCGCGGCCAGCAGGTTGATGCGGATCATCGGTCGTCCCCGCGGCGCAGGGCGAGGCCGACGGCGACCGCGAAGGCGGCGTCGGACTCCGGCCCGGCGTCCTCTCCCCGCAGGCCCGGTTCGCAGCGCACTCGGCGGAACGGATCGAACAGGGAGACAGGTGCGTCCAAGCGCACCTCGAGCGCCGGCAGGAGGCCGGCGGCCCCCGCCGACCCGCCGCTCACCACCAGCTCGTCGATGCGCCCCGCGGGCGTCGCGGACCTGAAGAAGCCCAACGTCTTCTCGATCTCCTGCAAGAGGTGCTCGCCGGCCCATCCCCCTACGAGGGGCGCGGCGTCGGCGAACGAGGGGGTGGGCTCCGACGGCAGGGCCTCGACGAGGCTCCCCCGCGAGATGTCGCGGGTCAGCAGCGTCTGCCCGCCTTCGACGATGTTGATGTTCAAGCCGAGCGCTTCCGCGTTGACGAGCATCGTGACCCGCCCCGGGTCGATGCCGTAGTTCAGCTCGAAGGCGTTCTGCAGGGCGAACGCCGCGACGTCAATCACCACCGGCACCCCGCCGGCCCGCGAGATGACGCCGGCGCAGTCGGCGACCTTGTCCTTCTTGGCGGTCACCAGCAGCACGTCCATCGAGGCGCGGTTCGCGGCGTCGTTGCCGGCCTGCAGGACCTGGTAGTCGAGACTGACGTCGTTCGTGTCGAACGGGATGTAGTGCTCGGCCTCGGAGCGGATCGAACCGGCCAGATCGTCCTCGTCCATCAGTGGCAGGGTCATCCGCTTGACGATGACCGCGTTGCCGGCGACGGCGGCCGCCACCCGCCTCGTGCGGCTTCCGTGCCGGTCCAGGGTCTTTCGGATGGCCTCGGTCACCGCCTGCCGGTCCACGAACTCCCCCCCGACGATGCTCCCGCGCGGCATCGGCTCGCGCCCGATGGCGGCCACTTCGCGGCCCCGCGACGTCCTGCGCAACGTGACCGCCTTGATGGCGTCCGAGCCGATGTCGAGTCCGACCACCGATTCCCTGCGGCGAAAGATCATGTGCGTGCTCCTCGAGCGGCGTCTCCTCGACTCGACGGGAGTCGCGACCGCCGCGTCCGATCCGGATGCAATTCGCGGTCCACCCGCGCCGGCGCGCTCACGCCCCGCCGGCGAGGCGCTGCGCCACGTCCGACACGCCCGGGGGCTGCGAAAACCGCCATCGGCCCCGCCCGACGGGCGGCAATTCTTGACACAGTGGTCGATTTGCGCGTAGCCTTTGGGTTTGCGCATGCGGCACCGGAGGCCGCTGGAGAGTAGATGTCCACGTATGTACCGTCGGCCTCGGGCATTGAACGGCGATGGCATGTCATCGACGCTGGCGAGCAGGTGCTCGGCCGCGTGGCGACCGTCGCCGCGAAGCTGCTTCAGGGCAAGCACAAGCCGCAATACGCGCCGTTCCTCGACACCGGCGACTTCGTGATCATTACGAACGCACGGCAGGTCAAGCTGAGCGGGGCGAAGGAAGAACAGAAGCTCTACCGCCGCCACAGCGGTTTCGAGGGCGGCCTGAGGGAGACGAGGGCCAAGACGATGCGGCAACGCATGCCGGCCCGGATGGTCGAGGAGGCGGTGCGCGGCATGCTGCCCAAGACCAAGCTGGGCAAGCACATGTACCGCAAGCTGAAGGTCTACGCGGGGCCCGACCATCCGCATGCGGCCCAGCAACCCGTTCGATTCGAGGTGTCCTGACGTGGCGGCGACGACTTTCTACGGAACCGGACGGCGCAAGTCTTCGACGGCGCGCGTGTTTCTGAAGCCCGGCTCGGGCGAGCTGGTCATCCGCGGCACCTCGCTCGAAAAGCGTTTCCCGTCCGAGGCGGTGCGGATGCGCATCACCGCCCCCCTGCAGGTGGCGGAGGCCGCCGACAAGGTGGACATTCTCGCGACCGCGAAGGGCGGCGGCGTCACCGGTCAGGCGGATGCCCTCAGACTCGGCATCGCACGGGCCCTCGTCGCCTTCGACGGCGAGCTGCGGCCGGTGCTGAAGAAGGCCGGCATGCTGACCCGCGACGCCCGGATCAAGGAACGCAAGAAGTACGGTCTGGCGGGGGCCCGCAAGCGGTTCCAGTTCAGCAAGCGCTGAGCCCCGTCGCGGCGGCCGGGCAGGCCCGGTGAAACCGGTGTGAGCAGGCGGGATACGGCACGGGCCGTCAGGGCCGGCCGGCCGCGTTCCGCAGAGGGGATGGAGGGAGCTTGACGTCGATCGCCATCAAGGACCTGCTCGAGGCAGGCGTGCACTTCGGCCACCAGACCAAGCGCTGGAACCCGAAGATGAAGCCGTACATCTTCGGAGCGCGCAACGGCATCTACATCATCGACCTGAGCCGCACGGCGGAGCTGTTCGCGAAGGCGGAAGCGTTCGTTCGCGACCTCGCGGCCGAGGGCAAGACGGTGCTGTTCGTCGGCACCAAGCGCCAGGCGCAGGACCTCGTCGTCGAGGAGGCCAGGCGCTGCGGGATGTTCTTCGTGAACCAGCGGTGGCTGGGCGGCCTGTTGACGAACTTCGTGACCATCCAGCGCAGCATCGCGCGCCTTCGCGACATGGAGGCGATGGCCGAGGACGGCCGCTACGACACCTTCTCGAAGAAGGAAATCGCCCGCATCGAGAAGGAAAAGCGGAAGCTGCACAAGAACCTCGACGGCATCCGCCACATGTCCAGGCTGCCGGACGCCGTCTTCGTCGTCGACACCCGGAAGGAGAAGATCGCCGTCGACGAGGCGCGCAAGCTGAAGATCCCGGTCATCGGCATCGTCGACACCAACTGCAACCCGGACGACGTCGATTACGTCATTCCCGGGAACGACGATGCGCTGCGGTCGATCCGGCTCTTCCTGACCCGGATTGCCGACGCCGCCATCGCCGGCCGCGACCGGCGGGAGTCGTCGCAGAAAGCGCCGGCCGCCCCGTCGTCCGCCACCGGCGCCGCCCCGCCCCCCGCGGCGGACAATGCGGCGCCGGCGGCGTCTCCGGCCTCCGCCTGAGGTCCGCGGCGGGAGAACCCGGGCGCTCTTCGCTGCCCGCGGCCTCCCGCCGCTGCACTCGCGACGGAACGGCGACACCCGGCACCGAACGACCCCCTTCACGCCAGGCAGACGACAGGGAACGCGGAGGAGGTCCCGAGAGAACAGAGGCATCCCGCAACGGCGGGACCGCAAACGGGAACCGCGCGGGCGCCGGACCGGCACCGCCGCCCGACGCACCGCACGCACCCACCACGCCGGACCGGGGCGGCCGGCTCACCCATTGCGAGAGGTAGATTGAGAATGGCTATTTCCGCCGCACAGGTCAAGGAGCTCCGGGACAAGACCGGAGCCGGATTCATGGACTGCAAGGCCGCCCTCACCGAGGCCGAGGGCGACGTCGACAAGGCGATCACAATCCTGCGGACGCGCGGGCAGGCGCGCGCGGCCAAGCGGTCGGGCCGGAGCACGAGCCAGGGCCTCGTCGGCAGCTACGTCCACATGGGCGGGCAGGTCGGCGTGCTGGTGGAGGTCGGCTGCGAGTCGGACTTCGTGGCCCGGACCGACGAGTTCCAGCAACTGACCCGCGAGGTCGCCATGCACATCGCCGCCGCGAGCCCGCTCTACGTCAACCGCGATCAGGTTCCGAGCGATGAGGTCGAGCGGGAAAAGGCGATCTTCCGCGCGCAGTTCGAGGGCTCGAACAAGCCGCCGCAGGTCATCGACAAGATCGTCGACGGCAAGATGAACAGCTACTATCAGCAGGTGGTTCTGGTCGATCAACCTTCCATCCGCGACCCCAAGACCTCGATCGGCGATCTCGTGACGGCGGCTATCGCGAAGATGGGCGAGAACATCAACATCGTCCGGTTCGCGCGGTTCAAGATCGGGGAGACCGCGGACTGAGCCCGCGGCCCCGCGTGGCCGCGGCTCGGCTATAATCCCCGTCACTCGATGGCTGCCCCCGCCTATCGGCGCGTCCTCCTCAAGCTGTCCGGCGAGGCGCTCCTTGGCGATCGTTCGTACGGCATCGACCCGCCCGTCGCCGATCAGATCGCCCGCGAGGTGGTGGACGTGCAGCGGCTCGGGGTCGAGGTCGCCATCGTCATCGGCGGCGGCAACATCTTCCGGGGGCTCGCCGCGAGCGCCAGGGGCATGGATCGCACCACCGCCGACAACATGGGCATGCTGGCGACGGTGATGAACGCCCTCGCCCTGTCGGACGCCCTCGAACGCCATGGCGCCACCACCCGCGTGCTGACCGCCATCGAGATGCGCACCGTCGCCGAACCGTTCATCCGGCGGCGCGCCATCCGGCACCTCGAGAAGGGGCGGGTGGTGCTGTTCGCGGCCGGTACCGGCAACCCGTACTTCACCACGGACACCGCGGCGGCGCTTCGGGCCATGGAGGTGCGGGCCGACGTGATCATGAAGGCCACGAAGGTGGACGGCGTCTTCACCGCCGATCCGGCCGTCGACCCCGCCGCGACGCGTCTGGACTCGCTCTCGCACCACGAGGTGCTGGAAAGGCGGCTGAACGTCATGGACACCACGGCCATCTCGCTGTGCATGGACAACAAGCTGCCCATCGTGGTGTTCAACCTGAAGACACCCGGCAACGTGCGGCGGGCGGTGCTGGGAGAACCGGTCGGATCCATGGTCAGCACCTGATACGGCATCACCCTCCGGGGCCGGAAGCACAGAAAGGACGAGGGTCGCGATGAACGTCACCGACGGAAAGAGCGCCGTGGCCGAAGCCCGGGCCGGTATGCAGGGACAGGTCTCCCATGTGCAGCACGAGCTGGCGGGGGTGCGCACGGGCCGCGCTTCGGTCGGCATTCTCGACTCGGTCCGGGTCGAGGCCTACGGCACGCAGATGCCCCTGAACCAGGTCGCGACCCTCTCCGTGCCGGAGCCGACCCTCATCGTCGTGCACCCCTTCGATCCCAGCCAGATAGGCGCCATCGAGCGCGCCATCCAGCGCGCCAACCTCGGGCTGAACCCCGCGAACGACGGCAAGATCGTCAGGCTTCCCATCCCTGCCCTGAACGACGACCGGCGGAAAGAGCTCTCGCGTATCGTGCACGCCCTCGCCGAGGAGGGCCGCAACGGGGTGCGCGGCGTGCGCCGGCACGTCAACGACGCCCTGAAGAAGCTCCTCAAGAACCACGAGATCTCCGAGGACGACGAGCGGCGGGCCCTCGACGACGTGCAGAAGGTGACCGACGAGCACATCGCGCAGATCGACGAGCTGCTGAAGGCCAAGGACGCGGAGCTCCTCGACCGGTGACGGCGGGCGCGACGATGTCGACCCGCTTTCACCTCGAGTGCTCCGTCTCGTGCGGCGAGGGACCGTTCGACGCGGGCCGCCACCACCTGTGCCGGTGCGGCCGCCCGCTGCTGGCGCGGTACGACTGGGAGCACATCGCGGCCACGTGGCGCCGCGAATCGCTGCGCGACGCCGTCCCGTCCATGTGGCGCTACGCGCCGGCGCTCCCCCTCGCCGACGGCGACCGCCCCGTGACGCTGGGCGAGGGCTGGACTCCCCTCTTCCCGGCGCCTGCCCTCGGCGCCGAGCTGGGCCTCGACCGGCTCTTCGTCAAGGACGAGGCGCTCAACCCGACCAACTCCTTCAAGGCGCGCGGCATGTCCGCGGCGGTCACCCGGGCCCATGCGCTCGGAGCGGCCACCCTCTCGGTGCCGTCGGCCGGGAACGCCGCCTGCGCGCTCGCCGCCTACGCCGCCAAAGCGGGCATCGAGGCCCGCGTCTTCATGCCCCGCGACGTGAAGACACCGTTCATCCGCGAATGCCGGGTGCACGGGGCGGCGGTCACCCTGGTCGACGGCCTGATCACCGACGCCGGCCGCATTGCGGCCGAGGAAGGGCGCCGCCTCGGCTGGTACGACGTCTCCACGCTGAAGGAACCGTACCGGGCCGAGGGCAAGAAGACCATGGGCTACGAGATCGCGGAGCAGCTCGGGTGGCGCTGGCCGGACTGGATCGTCTACCCGACCGGGGGCGGTACCGGCATCGTCGGCATCTGGAAGGCGTGCGAGGAGCTCGAGCGGCTCGGCTGGGTGAAGGGCCCGCGCCCGCGGCTGGTGACGGTGCAGGCCGAAGGTTGCGCGCCGATGGTCCGCGCCTTCCACGCCGGCGCCGACACCGCCGATCCGTGGGAGGGAGCGGCGACGGTGGCCGACGGCCTGCGGGTCCCGGCCGCGGTGGGCGACGTCCTCGTCCTTCGCGCGCTACGCGAAAGCGGCGGGACCGCCGTCACCGTGTCGGACCGCGACATGGTCGAGGGCATGCTCGACCTCGGCCGGCGGGAGGGCATCGGCGCCGCGCCCGAGGGCGGGGCCACCCTCGCCGCTCTGCGGCGACTCGTCGGGGACGGTGTCATCGCCCGCGACCACGAAGTGGTCCTGCTCAACACCGGCGGCGCACTGAAGTATCTGGACGTCGTCGAGGAGGATTGAACGGGCCCGGACCGGCCCCGGACGGCGGGTGGTGGACCGCATGGGATTCGAACCCACGACCTCCGCGTTGCGAACGCGGCGCTCTCCCGGCTGAGCTAGCGGCCCATCATTTAGAATCAATAACTTAACAGTGTTCGATCGGGATCTGCAAGCCCTTAGTGCCTCCAGCGCGGCTGCGGTATAACTGAGAAATGGCGTATCGGGCGGTTTTTCGCTGCATCGCGGGGTGTTCCGGCGAGCATCCGGTCTGGGATCCGATCTACCGGTGTCCGTCCTGCGGCGATCTGCTCGAGGTCGTCCACGACATGGAGAGGCTGAAGGACCGCTCGGCGGGGGCGTGGATGCGCCTCTTCGACGAGCGCTACAAGCGCACGACGTGGCCCTACGGGTCGTCGGTCTGGGGCAAGAAGGAATGGGTGTGCCCCGACGTCCGGAACGACTCGGTGGTGTCCATGGACGAGGGCGGCACCAACCTGTTCTGGGCCGAGCGCTTCGGCCGCGAGCTCGGGATGGACGACCTGTGGGTGAAGCTGTGCGGCAACTCGCACACCGGCTCGTTCAAGGACCTCGGCATGACCGTGCTCGTGTCGGTGGTGCGGCAGATCATGGACGAGGGCGGCGACATCCGGGCCGTGGCCTGCGCCTCGACCGGCGACACGTCGGCGTCGCTGGCCGCCTACGCCGCGGCCGGCGGCATCCCCGCCATCGTCCTCCTGCCCCGCGGCAAGGTCTCGACCGCCCAACTGTTGCAGCCGATCGCCAACGGAGCGCTGGTGCTCGCCCTCGACACCGACTTCGACGGGTGCATGGCGATCGTTCAGCGGCTCTCCCAGGACGAGGGCATCTACCTCGCCAACTCGATGAACAGCCTCCGGCTCGAGGGCCAGAAGACGGTGGCCATCGAGATCGTGCAGCAGCTCGACTGGACCATTCCCGACGTGGTCATCATCCCCGGCGGCAACCTCGGCAACGTCAGTGCGCTGGGCGCGGGGTTCGACATGATGGGGGCCTTGGGCCTAATCAACCGGCAGCCGCAGATCGTCGTGGCCCAGGCCCAGGCCGCCAACCCCCTCTATCTCGCATACCGGCGCGACTGGGCCTTCGAGCCGGTGGGCGCGAAGCCCACCCAGGCCTCGGCCATCCAGATCGGCAACCCGGTGTCGGTGCGCAAGGCGATTCGCACGCTGCAGCGCCATCGCGGCATCGTCGAGCAGGCGTCGGAGGCGGAGCTCGCCGAGGCGGCGGCCCGGGCCGATCGGACCGGCATGTACAACTGCCCCCACACCGGGGTGGCCCTCGCCGCCCTCATCAAGCTGCGCGAGCGCGGGCAGATCGCAGCGGGGGCCCGGGTCGTCGTGGTGTCCACGGCCAGCGGCCTGAAGTTCACCGATTTCAAGCTCGGCTACCACGAGCGCCGGCTGCCCGACGTGCCCCCCACCTGGGCGAACGTGCCTGTCGAGCTGCCGAACGACTACGACGCGGTCCGGCGCGCCATCGACGAGCACTCGGCCGGCTGAGGCCGGGGCGCGGCCCCGCGTTCGTGCTAAAATTTCACCGGAAGTTCGTGCGGATGCCCATCTACGAATACCAATGCTCACGGTGCCGGCAAGACTTCGAGTTGCTGGTCCGCACGGGTGGGGCCCCGCCGTGCCCGGCCTGCGGGACCCCGACGCTCGAGAAGCGCCTGTCGGCCTTCGCCGTGGGCCGCACGGCTCCGGCTTCCGCGAGCTTCGCGCCCGTCGCCTGCGGCACCTGCGGCGACCCGCGGGGCGCTGGTGCCTGTTCGATGAACTGACTCCGGCGACGATGCCCGCCAGGTGTGAAGCCACCCGGGGTCAAGTCGCGTTGACCTTCGACCGATAGTACCGAGGAGCGTACAGCAGCATGTCCGTGCCGCGGATCACCAAGGAAGCCCTGAAGACCCGCCTCGAGGAGGACGCGGCAAACGCGCCCGTCATCCTGGACGTCCGGCTCAAGTACCCGTACGAACACAGCACCATGACCCTGCCCGGCGCGGTGCGCGTGGATCCGGACGCGGTCGACACCTCCGGCCTGTCCCCCGACCGCGATGTCGTCGCCTACGACTCCGACCCCGAGGAGCTGGTGAGCGCACGCGTCGCGGCAGCGCTGATTCGCCAGGGATTCAGGGCGAGCGCGCTGGCGGGGGGACTGCCGGACTGGATCACCGCCAAGTACCCCACCGACACGAAGGACGCGCCGAAGCAGGCGCCTCCCAAGGCCGGCAGTCTGAAGGGCTGACACCGGGCGTCGGCGGGGGCGCAGCTCATCGATGCGATTCCCTCGTATCATCGGCGTGATCGGTGCCGCCGCGACGTTGGCGGCCTGGGTGCCGCCGCCAGCCGCGCGGATGGCGGCATCGCCGTCGGCGCCATATGCCGCGCCGGCCGTCCGGTCGGCCATCGGCGGCTCCCCCGCCATCCGCGGCACCCCGGCGCGGAGCGAGCGGCGGATGATGTCGGGCTTCGCTTCCCCGTCGCTCATGCTTCAGATGACGGAGCCCGCGCTGCCGGCCCCGCTCTGGTACGACCAGAACCCGCGGCTCATCCGCGCAGACCATGCCGGCGGCCTCTCGCTCGACAACTTCCTCGTCGCCGGCGACGTCGCGGCGCTGACGTTCGAGCGGCTTTCCGCGGCCGCCGAGGATTACCTCGCCCGGGAGACGTGGCAGCGCAGTACCACCACCGACATCGACGGACACCTGATCAGCGTCTTCAACCCGAGCTGGGACAGCGCCGCGCTACGGGACACCATCGGCTGGCAACGCCGCGGCTTCGACCGGCCGTACGTGCAGTTTGGGTGGTTGCAGATCCAGAGACCGTCCGATGCGACCAACGGGGGGGAATCCGTCGAGAGGTTCATCATCTGGTTGCGCGTGGCGCCGCTGAACGTGCCGCCGGCGCAGATCACCCGGATCGACGCCGATACCCAGTACGCGAGCCACGTCGTCAACCTCGTGATTCCGGGGTTCGGCGACCGCCGGCTGTCGGCCGGCGACTACGGCCACGAGCTCGACGAGGCGGCGAAGCGGTTCTACGCGCACTTCCGGGACGAGTACGCGTCGGTCGCGTTCGTCCCCCGGCAGCAGCACGTCGTGCCCTACGACGCTCTCCATCACAACGTCCGCAACCCCATCGCGGGTCTCGGCGCCCTGCCGGTGTTCGACGATTCGGAGACGTACGGCAGCGCCGGCGTGCTCCGCTCTGTCGAGCTCTACCCGAACGTCTCGTTCACGTCCAACGCCTCGTCGACGCACGCCATCAGTCACCAATGGGTCGACTACTGGGACTGGTCGAGCCTGGCCAGCGGCATCGATCGCGCGGGGCGGGACCCGGCCAGCCACACGCCCCTGCTCCATCCCGGCGCGGTCTACGCCGGCGCGGTCCTCGACGTGACGCGACGGGTGGCGGCCGTCAGCGGCGGCACCTCGTACGTGGTCGAACGCACGCCGGCCCCGGCCATGCTGCATCCGACGACCCTCTATCGGATGGGGCTGATCGGGCCGGAGGCAGTGCCGGAGCTCCTCGTGTTCGAGAACCAGGGCCAGTTCGACGAAACCGACTCGTCGGCACCCACCGTCGGGACCGCGATCGACGGCGGCGTGCGTCGTGTGCACATCAACGACATCCTGGCGGAGCACGGCACGCGCAGTGGACCCGTGGACGACGCCTGGTCGAGGGCGACGGTGGTGGTCTCGCGGGACGGGTTGCTGTCGGCCGAGGAAATGAGCTACTGGAACTTCTTCGCGGCCCGACACGCGGCGGCCGGCGGGACGACCACTTGGGAGGGCGTTCCGTCGTTCTTCGAAGCCACCGGCGGCGCGGTGCCGCTGCGAACCGACGTCACGCCGCTGCACGCGGCCAAGCTGGCCGACGCGGTCGAGACCGGCGACAGGCCAATCGCGCCGGGGGAGTTCAGGGACGTGGAGCTCGATGCGCCGTTGCCCGCGCGCACCGCGGTCGGCGAGAGCGTGACCATCTCCGGTACCGTGACCGCGACCGAACGAGACGACTTCAACATCGCCTGCGCGGCCTGGCTTCGCGACGGAAGTGAGGACAGCATCTTCGAGTGCGCTCCCATCGAGGGCGACCGTTTCTCGATAACCCACAGGTTCACGGCCGGCGATGCCGGCCGGCATGCGCTCCAGATCTACCTGTACTTCCCGGACGCGCCTCTGCCGCAGTTGCCCCGCGCCACCGTCTCCGGGATCACGGTAGCCGAGCAGCCCGCTCCCCGGTCAGTCCCCTGATCACGACACGGCCGACGCCATGCCTGACCGGACCCGTCCAACGGCGCTCTTCCTCGTCGCGGCCTGCCTGTTCCTCCCCGGCTCGATGTCGGACGTCGCCGTCCAGACGCTCTCGGAGACCCCCGAGGAACTGCAGCGTGCGCTGCAGCGCCGCTACAGCCTCGTGCGCGATTTCACCGCCGACTTCACGCACACCTACCAGGGCGGCGTGCTGCGGACCACTCTCGTCGAGAGCGGCAGGGTCAGCGTCAAGAAGCCCGGCCGGATGCGCTGGGACTACCGGGAGCCCGAGCGCAAGCTCTATCTCTCGGACGGTGAGCACCTCTACTCGTATCTGCCGGAAGACCGCCAGGTGATCGTCGGCGAGTTGCCGGGCGATGGCGAGGCCACCACGCCGGCGCTCTTCCTCGCCGGCCGGGGGAGCTTCGAGACCGATTTCACGGCGGCGTTCGACGCCGTCGAAGACCCGCCCCCGAACAGCCGGGTCCTCCGGCTGACGCCGACCCGCGCCGAGCGCGATTTCGAGTTCCTGGTCGTGGTCGTCGACGCGCCGTCGCTGGCCATCGTCCGGCTGGTGGCCTACGACCTGCAAGGCGGCGTCTCCACCTTCTACTTCTCGAACCTCCGGGAGAACGTGGGGCTGTCCGACCGCCCGTTCACTTTCGAGATTCCACGTGATGCCGATGTCATCGACACCACCGCCACCGGCACGTTCCGCTAGCCGCCCGCGCCGGACGCGATCGTCGGCGGCGGGCCTCGCCGCGGCCGGGCTGTGCCTGCTCGTCGCCGCCGGCTGCGCGACGACCGCCCGGGACCGGGCCCGCACGGCGGAGCTGGCCGAGAACTTCGACGAGGCGGTGATCGAGTACACGCGGGCCCTCGAGGAGCGTCCGAACGACCGGACGCTCCAGCGGGCGCTCGAGCGGGCCCGGCTTCGCGCCGCCCGGTACCACCAGGCGGAAGGGCTCCGCCTCGCCGGCCTCGGCAACTACGAGGACGCCCTGGTGGAGTACCAGATCGCGGCCGAGCTGGACGCCGCCAACGCGGACATCCAGGATGCGCTGCGCGAGACGGCAGAGCTCGTGAGGGCCCGGCGCGCCGCCCTGCGCGCCGGGCAGACCGCGACCGAGGCGTTGATCGAACGCACCCGGTTCCTGCCCGCCGAGGGGCTGGAGCTGCCCGACGAGATCCTGCCCGACTCGCTCGTCTTCCGCGACGCGAGCACGCGCGACATCCTCACCGCGCTGGGGCTGTTCTCGGACGTCAATGTCGTCTTCGATCCCGACTTCGTCGACCGGCGGACGTCCGTCGATCTGCGCGGCGCCCGGCTCGCGGCGGCCCTCGCCTCCGTCACCCGAGCCACCGGGAACTTCTACCGCGTCACCGGGCCGCGTACCGTCACCGTGATTCCGGACAACCCCGGGAAGCGGACCGATTACGAGGAGGAGGTCGTCCAGACCTTCTACGTGAGCAACGCGGACCTGGAGGAGACCGTCAACATGCTCCGCCTCGTCCTCGACCTGCGCCGGCTGTCGGTGGTCACCGCCACCGGAGCGCTGACGATCCGGGACACGCCCGAGCGGGTGGCGGCGGCGGCCCGGCTCATCGCCGCCGTCGACAAGGCGCCGCCCGAGGTGGTCATCGACGTCGAGCTGCTCGAGGTCGACCGGCAGCGGCTGCGGACCTACGGCCTCCAGTTCGCGACCGTCACCGCGGAGGGTCCGAGCACCGCGGGCGTCGACGGCCTGCTAACCGTCGATCGGGCCGGTGGCCTCTCCATCGACGAGCTGGGCGGCCTGGGGGTGGCGGACGTCGTGGTGGCCAACCTGCCGGGGCTGTTCTATCGCCTGTTGAAGCGGGACCAGCACACCAACACGCTGGCCAACCCTCACATCCGTACGTCGGCGGGCCAGACCGCCGCGGCGCAGTTCGGCGACGAGGTCCCGATCCCGGTCACCCAGTTCACGCCGTTCGCGGCGGGCGGCCTGCAGCAGCAGCCGGTGACGTCCTTCCAGTATCGCAACGTCGGTGTCAACATCGAGATCACGCCCTACATCCACCACGAAGACGAGGTCTCCCTCGAGCTCCTCATCGAGGTGATCACCGTTTCGGGCGTGGGCTACAACGACATCCCGACCTTCGGCGAACGGTCCATCACCACGACCATTCGCCTGCGGAACGGCGAGACCAACATCCTGGCGGGGCTCATCCGCGACGACGAGCGCGAGGTCCTCGAGGGCGTGCCCGGCCTGAGCGACCTGCCGATCATCGGCCGGCTGTTCTCCCGCAACCGGGTGGAGACGCAGGAGACCGACATCATCGTCACGCTGACCCCGCGCATCGTCCGGGGGCTCGATCTCGAGGAGACCGACCTGCGGGCGTTCCGGTTCGACGGCGACGCCGGCGCTCCCCTGGACGTGATCAACAGGAACTCGACGGAGCCGGTGCCGATCCCCGGCGCGCTGCGGCCGCCGCGCGACCCGCGGCCCGCGGCGCCCCGGGACTTCGACCCCGGACAGGTTCTCCCCATACTGCCCCCGCCTCTCGAGCCGCGGTGATCCGCGGCGACGCGTCGCGCGCCGGGTCCGGCGAGGATCCTCCGGCAGGCGGCCCGGGCAACATCGCGCGGGCTCCGCCACCGCTGCCGAGACGCGACCACGCTGGAGCCGTCCCGGATCCGACGCCGGCCGGGCCCGCGGCGCCGGGCGCCGTGGGGCGCCCGGCAGCCGCCCGCCGGCCGGCGCGGCATCACCGGCCCTCGACGTCTATGCGCGCTCCCAGGGCGAGCAGCCGCTCGACGAGCTGCGCGTAGCCGCGCTCGACCGTCTCCAGGGGATGGATGCGGCTCGTGCCGTCGGCGGCCAGCGCCGCCGCGATGAGGGCCATGCCCGAGCGAAGGTCCCGGCTGTCGAGGGTGCGGCCGGTCAGGGCGGCGGGGCCGTTGACGATCATGCGGTGGGGATCGCACAGGAAGAGGTTGGCGTTCATGCCGCTCAACTGCTCGAGGGCGAACAGCCGGAGCTCGTACATCCAGTCGTGGATCAGCGTCGCCCCCCGCGCCTGGGTGGCGAGCACGCAGATGAGGCTCACCATGTCGCTCGGAAAGCCCGGCCACGGCGCGGTAGTGATCTGCCGCACCGCCTCGGGCTGCGAGGGGCGCAGCCGCAGCCGATCGTCGTCCACCTCGCAGTCGATGGCCATCCGCTTCAGCACCGAGGTGATCGGCTCGAGGTCGCCGGCGGCGGCGCCGTGCACGTCGATCTCGCCGCCCGTCACCGCCGCCGCGACGGCCCAGCTCCCCGCCTCGATATAGTCGCCGCCGAGGCGATGGTCGACCCCGGCGAGCCGCCCGCCGCCGGCGACGCGCAGGGTCGACGTGTCGGTCCCCTCGACCTCCGCCCCCATCCGAGTGAGGAACCGGCACAGCTCCGCCACGTGGGGTTCGCAGGCCGCATGGCGGATCTCGCTGACGCCGGGGGCGGCGGCCGCGGCCAGCAGGGCGGTCTCGGTCCCCGTCACCGACGCCTCCACCAGGTACAGCGAGGCCGGGCGCAGCCCGTCCGGCGCTTCGAGCACGAAGTCGCCCCCGCGATCCGTCAGCCGACGCCCGCCCATCGCCTCTAGCGCCTGGAGATGGGCCGACAACGTGCGCCGGGCCGGGAAGTCGCCACCTGGCGGGGCGAGCCGCACCCGGCCCCGCCGCGCCAGCAGGGGACCGCACAGCAGCACCGAGCCCCGCAGCCGGCCCACGAGGTCGCTGTCGGGGACGTCGCCTGTGACCTCGGAGCAGTCGACCCGCAGGGTCGTGGTCCCCTCCCCCTCGATCACGGCCCCGAGCCCCCGCAACAGGTCCGACATCACCTGCACGTCCTTGATGCGGGGGACGTTGGTGAGGACGCACGCCCGGTCCGTGAGCAGGCAGGCGGCCAACAACGGCAGCGCCGCGTTCTTGTTGCCCTCGACGTCGATTCGGCCTTCTAGGCGATGGCCGCCCTCGACCACCAGACTCGTGAGGCTGCTTCCCACCGGTCTCGCCATGTCGTCATCCAACCCGGGACGCGCTGCCGCGCGCCCCTGCCTCGAACTCGCCCAGGTACACGACCTCGTCGCGCAGGACCACGCCGAACCGCTCCGCCACCTCGGCTCGGCACAACTCGATCAGGCGGCGCACGTCCGCGGCCGCGGCGCCCCCCTCGTTCACGATGAAGTTCGCGTGCCGCGGCGACACCACCGCGCCGCCGATGCGACGCCCCTTGAGCCCGGCGCGCTCGATGAGGGCGCCGGCCGACCGCGGCACGCCATCCGGCAGCGGGCCGTCCTCGGGGCGCGGGTTCTGGAACACGCAGCCCGCCGACGCCTGCCCGAGAGGCTGCGTCCGCTTGCGAAAGGCCAGCGAGCGGCGGGCCGCCGCCCGCAGCGCCGCCGCCTCGCCCCGGCCCACCCTGAATTCCGCCCAGCGGACCAGCTCGCCGGTGTGCTGCACGCGGCTCTCGTCATAGCCGAAGCCCATGGACGCCCGCGGCACGACGAGCTCCGAGCCGGCGCGGTCGACCACGCCGACCGCGGTCACCAGGTCTCCGATCAAGCGGCCGTCGAAGTGCGCGTTGCCGTGAACCGCGCCGCCAACGGTGCCCGGGGTCCCGGCCCACCGCTCGAGTCCGGACAGGCCGCGCTGAACCGTCCAGCGCACGAGGTGGTTGACGGTCACGCCGCCGTCCGCCCGCACCGTGCCAGCGGCGGTGAGCGAGATCGTCCCGTGACGCAGGCGCACGATGAGGCCGCGCACGCCGGCGTCGGCCACGAGCACGTTGGAGCCGCCGCCGATCACCGTCAGCGGCAGCCCCAGCCCGTTCGCGATACGGATCGCCGCCGCGAGCTCCGACACCCGTGCCGTCTCGACCAGCCAGTCCGCCGCTCCCCCGGTGCGAAAGGTGGTCAGGCCGGCGAGCGGCGCCCGTCGGTCAAGGCGGCCTCCGAAGACCGCGGCAAGGCGAACGCCCGCCGCGTCGACCTCCGCGGCCGACGGCGGACCGGGCGGGCGGGGGCCGAGCGACCCGGTCGTGAAGGCGGCGGTCATCGGGTCTCGCCTCTCCCGTCGCCCGTCGTGTCGGCGGGCTCGCGGCGCGGCGGCGCCAGACGCATCAACCGCTGCTCCAGCTCGACCAGGGCCGCGAGGGCCTCGCGCTGGTCGCAGGCGTCGAAGGCGATCCAGTCTCCGGGCGCGAGCTGGCCGGCCACCCCGAGGTCGGCCGTGATCACGGTTCCCAGCACCGCGTAGCCGCCGGTGGTCTGCCGATCCGCCATCAGCAGTATCGGCTGGCCCGAGGGAGGGACCTGAATCGTCCCCACGGGCGTGGCGGTCGAGAGGACCGGAGCGGGATCGGCGAGACCGATCGCGGGCCCGTGCAGCCGGTATCCCATCCGGTTCGAGTCGGGCCCGACGGTGAAGCGGCCGTCGGGAAGGCGCTCCAGGGCGTCGGCCTCGAACCGCCGCGGATCCGCTCCCGGCACGAATCGCACCCTGGCGCCGCCCGCGGGCAGCGGGAATGCGGGCGCCCATCGGCGACCCCGGACCGGGGCGGACCCGGCCGTCCCCACGTCCAGCCGGTCGCCGGGCCGGAGGGGCCGGCCGCCGAGGCCCCCGAGGCGGCTCGCGAGGTCGGTGCTCCGGCTGCCGAGCCGCAGGGGTACGTCGATGCCCCCGCGCACCGCGAGATAGGCGCGCGCCCCCGCCGAGCGCCGGCCGAACCGGAGACGGCTCCACCGGCCGGCGCGGGCGGCGACGCCGGTCCTCATCGGCCGATCGTCGAGGAACAGGTCGAACCGCGCACCGGCGACGACGAAGGTCGTGTCGTCGAGGAACTCGAGCTCAGGGCCGACCAGCGTCACCTCGAGAGCGGCGCGGTCCGCCCGGTTGCCGACGAGCAGGTTGGCGGTCCGATGCGACACCGGATCCATGGGGCCGGCGACGGGTACGCCGAGGTGCTGGCAACCCCACCGCCCGCCGTCCTGCACGGTGGTCAGGAACCCCGGCTCCGCCATCCGGATCACGCGCCGTCTCCCCTCGTCGGAGCCGCCGTCGGCAACGGCTCGAAGCGGACGCGGTCGCCGGGGCCGACGAGGCCCGGGGGATGGCGCTCGGCGTCGAACATCCGCACCGTCGTGCGGCCGATGAGGCGCCAGCCCCCCGGTGCGACGGTCGGATACACGCCGGTCTGCCCGCCCGCGATGCCCACCGAACCGGCCGGCACGGCGAGGCGGGGGATCGGGCGCCGGGGCATCGCGATGCGGGGGTCCACGGTGCCGAGATACGCGAAACCGTGGAGATAGCCGACCATGTAGACGCGATAGGGGGTCGCGGCGTGGCGACGGACGACCTCGTCGGCCGGACATCCCGCGAAGGCCGCCACCTCTTCGAGGTCCGGCCCCGCCGCGCCGCCGTAGCGCACGGGGATGACGACCTCGCGCGCCGCGTCCGCGGCGGGCGGCGCGGACGCGGCCTCCTCGAGCGCCGCCCACACCCGGGCGGCATCCGCCCGCAGGGGATCGACGTACACGGTGACCGAGTGGTAGCTCGGCACGACGTCGCGCACGCCCCGGAGCCGCGCCGTCGCGACCCGCTCCGCCGCCGCCGTCACCCGGGCGTTGACGGCGGGATCGATGCGCGCCTCGAACTCGAGGGCGATGGCGGCGTCGCCGGCGGGGCGAATGCGCCAGTCCCGGGCCGGACGCGCCCGATCAGTCACGGTGTCCACCCCGTCATGAGCTCCTCATCCGACACGATGGCGGCGAGGCCCCGTCGCGCCCCGCCTCACGGCCCTTCGAGGCGCACCTCGCCCGCTGTCGGCGCGCCGCCCGGCGCCCTCGCCGCCGGTCGACGACGCCGCGAGCGCGTCGAGGAGGCGGCCATGGACGCCCCCGAACGCCCCGTTCGACATCACCACGACGAGGTCGCCGTCGCGGGCCTCGTCCGTCACCGCCCTCACGATGTCCGACAGCTCCGGCAGGAACCGGGCGCGTCCGCCCCCGGTCCGGATCGCCGCGGCCAGCTCCGGCTCCGAGAGGCGCTCGGCGGGCGGCAGGGCCGAGCGGTACACGCGCCATATCAGCGTCTCGTCCGCATCGCCGAAGGCTTCCGCGAACGCCGCTTGGAAGACCCGCCGGCAGGCCGTGGCCGACCGGGGCTCGAACAGGGCCCAGATCCGGCGCGACGGGAACGCCGCCCGCAGCCCCGCCAGCGTCTCGCGCACCGCGGTCGGATGATGGGCGAAGTCGTCGTACACGGTCACCCCGCGCTCCCGCCCGCGGACCTCGAGACGTCGGCGCACGCCGGCGAAGCGGCCGAGAGCCTCGATGATCGTGGCGGCCTCCAGTCCGACCGCGAAGGCTACCGCGAAGGCGGCCAGCGCGTTCCGCACGTTGAAGTCGCCGACGAGCGGCATCTGCACCCGCCCGACCGGCGAGCCGCGGTGCACGACCGTCAACCCGGTGCCATCCGGACCCGGCTCGACCTCGGTCGCCCGCCAGTCGGCCTCGCCGGCCAGCCCGAACGTCTCCACGCGGCAGGGCGCCCTTTTCCCCATCTCCGACGCGGCGGGGCTGTCGGCGCCGACCAGCAGCAGGCCGCGCCGCGGCAGCAGGGCGACGAAACGACGGACCGCCACCCGAATCGCCTCGAAGTCGGCGTAGATGTCGGCGTGGTCGAACTCCAGATTGCCCAGCACCGCGATGTCCGGCAGGTACTTCAGGAACTTGGCGGTCTTGTCGAAGAAGGCGCTGTCGTACTCGTCGCCCTCGATCACGAACTCGCGGCCCCCGCCCAACCGGCAACTGGAGTCGAAGTTCCCGGTCACGCCGCCGATCAGGAAGCTCGGGTCGCGCCCGCCCTCGGTCAGCAGCCAGGCCACCAGCGAAGCCGTCGTCGTCTTGCCGTGGGTGCCGGCGACGACGATGGACCGGTGGTCCCAGAGCCACGTCTCGCGGACCGTCTCCGGCAGCGAACCGTACCGGAGCCCGCGGTCGAGCACTTCCTCGACCTCCGGATTGCCTCGCGACACCGCGTTCCCGACGACCACGAGGTCGATGTCCGGGGTGATGTGCGCGGCATCGAAGCCGTCCCGGCACGGAATGCCCCGCGCCGCGAGAAAGTCGCTCATCGGCGGGTAGACGTGCTGGTCGGAGCCGCCGACCTCGTGCCCCTCTTCCTGTAGCATGGCGGCCAGGGTGGCCATCGCCGTGCCGCAGATGCCGATCAGGTGAACCTTCATCGTTTCGGTCTCGGCGGTCGCCCGTCCGCCGATCATCGCCGGCCGCCGCCGTTGACGCCCACCCGACCCCCGAGAACTCGCGCCGTCCGACGCGCAGGACTCCGGGCCGAGGTCAGCAGACCGCCGCCTCGGTCACGGCCACACGGGGGCGTGCGCCGCCGACGACCCTCACCTCGACCCCCAGCGGAACCGTCAGGGCCGGTCCCGACGTATGGCCGGTCGGAAATCCGAACAGCACCGGCCCGGGAAAGGCGCCGAGCAGATCGGCCACGACGCCGCACGCGGTGAGCTCGCCGCCCGGCTCGTCGCAGCCGGGAAGCTCTCCGCACACGACCGCGGCGGCCCGGCCGAGCACCCCGCTTCCGATCAACTGGGTCAGCATCCGATCGATCCGGTAGGGGCGCTCGGCGACATCGTCGAGCAGCAGCACGTGGCCGTTGGGCGGAGAGAACGCCTGGGGCGTGCCGAGCGACGCCGCCAACTGGGTGAGAGTGCCCCCGAGCAGGGGCCCGCGCGCGTCGCCGGGCCGGAGCGCCCGGACCCCGTCGCAGGCCAGCTCCCCCATCGGCGCCGGGGTCATCAGGCAGCTCAAGAACGAGTCCGGGTCGTAGCTCGCATCGCCGCCCGCGAGGTTGACGACCGTCGGCCCGTGGAAGCAGACGACGCCGCAATGGATGCTGAGATAGACGAGCAGCGCGGTGAGGTCGCTGTGGCCGATGAACGCCTTCGGCGTCCCGCCGAGGTCGGCGCGGTCGAGCAGCGGGAGCACCTGAGCGCTCCCGTATCCGCCTCGAGCCCCGATCACGGCGGCGATGCCGGGGTCGCGCCACGCCGCGGTCAGGGCCGCGGCCCGGCTCCGGGCCTCTCCCGCAACGTAACCCCGGCGCTCGAAGACCCCGTCGGCGAGCACCGGTTCGAGCCCGAGCCGCGTGATCTCGGCCACGCCCCGATCGAAACGGTCCCGGTCGAACCCGCTCGCCGGCGCCACCACCGCCATGCGGTCACCGGGCACCAGGCGACGCGGCTTCCGCATCAGGCGTCGACCTCCGCGATGGCGGATCGCATGGGGCCAGGACTCGCATCCGCCGCCGGCGGCGGGACATCGACCGTGGACCGCGGTGCCACGTCAGGCCCGCCGCATTTCCTCCGACAGCGCCAGGTGCTCGTCGGAGCCGATTCGTTCCAGCATCTGCCGGCGCGAGAGCGGGCGACGCGGGCACTCGCCGGCGAGGAAGCGCGCCTTGACGCGCTGCTGGCGCTCGCACGCCTCTTCCACGAGGCGCGAAGCCAGGCTGCCGTCCTCGACAGCATGTATGATCGCCTCCAGCACCGACGCGTGCCGCTCGACCGACGCCCCGCAGACGAGGACGGTGTCGCAGCCGCACGCTATGGCCTCCACGGCCGCCTGTTCCACCGTCCGGTCGGCGGTAATCGCCCCCATCTCGAGATCATCGGTCACGACGAGTCCGCGGTGGCCGCACTCTCGCCGCAGGATGCCGTCGACGATGGTACGTGACAAGGTCGCCGGGCGCTCCTCGTCCAGCGCGGGATAGACCACGTGGGCGGTCATCACCGCCGCAACGTCCGCCGCGACTGCGGCCCGGAACGGCGCCATCTCGTGCGCGCGCAGCCGCTCCGGGTCGTGCTCGACCACCGGCAACTCCTTGTGGGAGTCGACCCGGACGTCGCCGTGTCCCGGAAAGTGCTTTGCGCAGGCTGCCACGCCGCCTTCCTGCAGGCCGGCGACGATGCTCGAGCCGAGCCGTCCCGCCGTGTCCGGATTCGATGAAAGCGCCCGATCCCCGATCACGGGATCCGCGGCCTCGCTGAAGAGATCGAGGACCGGAGCAAAGTCGAGGGTCACCCCGACCGCCGACAGCTCCGCCGCCAGGGCCTGCCCGAAGCGACGCGCCAGGTCTTCGGCCCCCCGCCTCCCGAGATGCCCCATGGCCGGCCACTCGGTGAACGGCGCCCGCAAGCGGGCGACCCGCCCTCCCTCCTGGTCGATCCCGACCCACAAGGGGATCTCCCTCGCGAGCCCCCGGGCGGCAAGGGTCAACTCCGCGACCTGCTCCGGCGCCTCGACGTTGCGGGCGAACAGCACCACCCCGCCGAGGTCCCACTCTCGTGCGAGCGCACGGAGCTCCACCGGCACCGTGCATCCGCCGAACCCGGCCATCATCACCTGCCCCACCCGACGATGCAGCGGGCTCATGAACGGCCGTTCCTCTCGAACCGGGAAGTATGCGCGCGGCACCGGCGCCTCGGGACGGAGGCGCGGGCCTGCCGACGGGAAGACGACACCCTGCGATTATAATGCCCGGGTGCAAGTGCGCGCGTCGGCCCCCACCCGCATAGACCTTGCCGGGGGCACCCTCGACATCTGGCCCCTGTACCTCTTCCACCCGGGCGCGCAGACCGTAAACGCGGCCATCGTGCAGCGCGCCGCCTGCACGGTGTCGGCGAGCCCGGACCGCCGCGTGCAGATCGTGTCCGAGGACACCGGTACCGGCCTCCGCGCCGACACCTGGCGCCAACTCGCCACCGACGGAGACAACCGTCTGCTCGCCCACATCGTCCGGTTCTTCGAGGTCGACGGCGTGCGCGTGGCGACGCGCGCGGCATCGCCGCTGGGGGCGGGCATCGCCGGCTCCTCCGCTCTCAACGTGGCGGTCTGCGCGGCGCTTGCCGAGTGGTGTCGCAACGACCTCCCGCCGGAGGAGCTCGTGACCCTGGCGATGAACCTGGAGGCCCGGACACTGGGAGTCCCGACCGGCGTGCAGGACTATCGCCCCGCTTGCTACGGCGGTATCGCGGCAGTCGAGCTCGGGCCGGCGGGGGTCCGCCGGGTGCCCCTCGACGTCGACCCCGCGGAGCTCGAACGACGCATCGTCCTCGCCTACAGCGGCGACTCCCGGTCGTCGGGGATCAACAACTGGGAGATCACCCGACGGCACATCGAGGGCGACTCGACGGTCGTCGCGCACCTCGGACGCATCGCGGAGATCGCGGCGGCGACCCGGGACGCCCTGCTCCGCCACGACTGGACGTCCCTCGCGCGGCAGGTGACGCTGGAGTGGCGCGAACGTCAGGCCCTCGCGCCCGGGGTGACCACCCCGGCCATCGACCGGCAGTTCGCCGCCGCGACGTCGGCCGGCGCAACGGCCGGCAAGGTCTGCGGCGCGGGAGGCGGCGGGTGCGTCTTCTTCCTCGTCGACCCGGACCGGCGCAACGCCGTGCGAGACGCGCTGACGAGCGCCGGTGCCCGCCTTCTCGACAGCCCGATCGATCTCGACGGCCTCCGCGTCGAGAGGCTCCGCTGACGGTGCGGGACCCGGCCATCCCGGCCGGCCCGCCGCGTCACGGCTCCACGTAGCTGAGATAGTTCTCGTAGGTTATCGTGGCCGTCGCCACCTCGCCTCGGCCGCCGAGCGAACGGGCCTCCTGCCCGTTGATCACGAAGTCGAACTGCCCCGCGTTGCCTATGTTGAGGGTTATCTCGTCCTCGGCCTCGTAGGACTCCTCTTCGCCGGCCTGCATGATGCGGGACAGCACCCGCTCGCCGTCCACCGTCAGCGACACCCAACTCTCGCCGCGGGGCCGCAGCACGAGGGTCAGGGGCTCTCGAACCGGCGCCAGCGACTCGACCTCGACCGGCGCGGGAGGCGGGGGGGAGACAGGCGCGGCAACCGGCGCGACCGGGCCGCCGGCGTCCCCCTGCCCCGGGGGGACGGTCGACGTGCCGCGCAGCCCCAAAAACAGCAGTCCCGCCAGCGGCACGCCGATGATGAGGAGCTTGAACACGGTCTCGACCACCTGCCGACGGCTGGGCATCTGTTCGTCGTCGAGCCCGATGGGGTCGTTGCCGGCCTCGGCGGGCGCCTGCGCCATGAAATCGCGGGTCGTCTGTTCGGGATCCAGGCCGACCTCGCTCGCGTAGGCCCGGACGAAGGCACGCGTGAAGATGCCGCCCGGCAACGGATCGAAGTCGTTCTGCTCCAGGGCCTCCAGCGCGCCGATTGAGATCTTCGTGGTGGCGGCGATGTCCCGGAGCTCCATGTTCCTGGCTTCGCGAGCGTCGCGAAGACGCGCCCCAATGTTCGCGGCCGAATCGCGCGAGGGGCCGGAATCGGCGGGCGTGACGACGTTCAATGTCTCTCCGAGCATCTGCGGATCTCCGCTGCGATTGCACCGATCGAGTCGAAGCTGCGGGCGGGCCCGGGCTCCGCGAAGAGTCCAATCGCCGCCGCCCCCGCCGCCCCGGCGGCGAGCACTTCTCTCATATTGTCAACGGTCACGCCCCCGATCGCCAATACCGGAAGGGATACCGCCCGGGCTGTCGCGGCCAGCGCGTCCACGCCGCAGGGGGGCCGTCCCGGCTTCGACGCCGATGCGTAGACGGTGCCAAGGGTCAGATAGTCGACGCCGCCCGCCGCGGCCACCCGCGCCGCCTCCCCCACCGCGTGCACGGAACGCCCAACCAGGAACCCGGCCGGCAAGTGGCCCCGCATCACCGGGGCCGGGACCGACGAGCTCCGGAGATGCACCCCCGCCGCCCCCGCCGCCAGCGCCACGTCGAATCGCTCGTTGACCAGTATCAGGCTTCGGGTCCCCCGTGCGACGTCGACCGACCAGCGCACCAGACCCACCAACGTGCGGTCCGAGAGGTCGGGCTCGCGGATCTGAATCAGATCGACGCACGCTCGGACCGCCGACGCGATCTGCCGCTTCAGGAGGTCGGTGCGGTCGCCGGACGGCGCCAGCCGGCGCCGGCTCGTGACCAACGCGACCACGGGCCGTCCCCTCAGGGCTTCCGCGACCAGGAACCGGCCTCCTCCGCGAGCGCGCGATCGACCCCTCCGCCGGGCGGCGCCAACCGCTCGCTCCCGGCGCCTCGCCGCCGCCGGAGCGACGCGCTCACGGCCGCCGCCAGTTCCCAGAGGCCGATGGCGAGACTCACGAGGCCGACACCCGAAACCATGCCCCGGACGCCATGCAGCCGGGCCACGCTTCCCCAAGAGGGCAGGACCTCCACGAACAGGTTCCGTTCCCACACCGTCGACCATGGCGCCACCAGCAGCACCAGGCCCGTCTCGAGGAAATAGACGATCAACAGAATCCGCGACAGTCGGTGAATCTCACCCTCCCCGCGGAGCCAGGAGCCCGCTGCACGATGGTATCAGACATCCGACAACGAGGACGGCCGGAACGTCCGGCGATGCGCGGGCGAACGACCGTGGCGGGCCACCGCGGCAAGGTGCTCCGGTGTCGCGTATCCTTTGTGTCGGTCGAATCCGTAACGACCGTCCACCCGATGCAAGCGGAGCATCTCGCGGTCGCGGGTCACCTTGGCCACGATCGAGGCGGCGGCGATGCACGCGCACTGCCGGTCGCCTCCGACCACGCCGCGCTGGGGAATGAAGACGGAGGGGATGCGGAACGCATCCACGAGCACGAAGTCCGGCGAGGGCGCCAGACCGCGCAGGGCATCCCGCATCGCGGCCAGGGACGCCCGATGCACATTGAGGCGGTCGACCTCGTCCGCCCCCCGCACGCCCACCCCCCAGGTCAGGCAGGAATCCAGGATCCTGTCGTGCAGTCGCTCGCGGGCAGCGCCGGTCAGCAGCTTCGAGTCCCGAAGCCCGATGAGGCGCCGGTTGGACAGCACCACCGCGGCGGCCACGACCGGCCCCGCCAGGCATCCCCGGCCGGCCTCGTCGACGCCCGCGATGCGGGTGAAGCCCAGGCGGCGCAGCGCGTTCTCCGCCGTGCGCCGCGCCGAGGGCCGTCGCTGCCGGCGCGCTGCCACCCGAGTGGGCCTACTTCTCGCTGGGCCGGCGCCGCTCGCGCAGCCGGGCCGCGCGCCCCCGCAGGCCGCGAAGGAAGTAGAGCTTGGCGCGCCGCACCCGGGCGGCCCGCCCGATCTCGATCTTGTCGATCGAGGGCGAGTGCAGGGGAAAGATGCGTTCCACGCCCTGGCCGAACGACACCTTCCGCACCGTGAACGTCGCCCGCGGACCGCCGCGCCGAATGGAGATGACGACGCCCTCGAAGACCTGGATGCGCTCCTTCCCCCCCTCGCGGATCTTGACGTGCACGCGAACCGTCAGGCCCGGCCGCAGGTCGGGGCGCTCGCGCAACTGCTCTTTCTCTATCGTCTCCATGACATTCATCTGACCGCTCCAGGTATGCGGCGAGCTGGGCCACATCGGCCGCACCACCGCCCGCGTCGGCGTTCCGCGAGGCCGATCACTCCTCGCCGGCGCCTTCCAGTTCCTCCAGGATCTCCCGATCCTCGCCGTCGAGCGCCGCCTCCTCCAACAGGTCCGGCCTGCGCGCCAGCGTCCGCCTCAGCGCCTCCCGCTTCCGCCAGCGGCGTATCTCCTCGTGATGCCCCGAGAGCAGAACGTCGGGCACGGCGTGGACGCCTATCGCCGCCGGCCGCGTGAAGTGCGGATGGTCGAAGAGCCCGCGCACGAACGAATCGTCATCGACCGAGCGGGCGTCGCCGACCACGCCGGGGACGAACCGGGCCACCGCGTCGACCACCACCGCCGCCGGCAACTCTCCCCCCGTCAGCACGTAGTCGCCGATGGAGATCTCCTCGGTGGCCACCATGTTCGGCACGCGATCGTCGACCCCCTCGTAGCGGCCGCACAGCAGCACGACGTGGCGCAGCCGGCTCAACCGCAACGCCTCCCGGTGCGAGAACGGCCGCCCCTGCGGCGACATCAGCGCCACCGCGTCGGGAGCACCGTGCCGGCTCCGGATGTCGCCCAGCGCCGCGATGAACGGTTCCGCCTTGAGCACCATCCCCGGCCCCCCGCCGTAGGGCACGTCGTCGACGGTGCGGTGCCGGTCGCTAGTGTAGTCGCGCAGATCGTGCACGCCGAGCTGCACGATGTCGCGCTCCTGGGCCCGGCCGAGGACCCCCTCCCCCACCATCGCCCGCATCATCTGCGGGAAGACGGTGACGATGTCGAACCTCAGTGTCACCCCCCCGTCGCCGGGTGCCTCACGTGGCGCTGCGGGCGCGCCGCGAACGGTTGAGCTCGAGCAGTCCCTCCGGCGGGTCGAGAACGATCACCCGCTCGAGCGGATCCACCCGCACGCAGATCGGGGCGGACAGGGGCACCTGCACCTCGGTGGACTCGTCCTCCACGACCAGCCGGTGCGCCTCCCCGCCCCCTTCGATCGAAACCACCGTGCCCACCGTGCGTCCTTCCACCGTCGCCACCCGGCACCCGATCAGCTCGTGGTAGTAGAACGTACCGTCCGGCAGCCGTCCCAGCGACTCCACCGGCACCCGGACGTCGGCCCTCGCCAGGGCCTCGGCGCCGGAGATGGTCGACACGCCGTGGAAACCGACGATGGGCCGGCCTCGATGGAAGCGCACGTCCCGGAGCACGAGCCGTTCGACGGCGCCGTCGCGCCGCACGTACACGGCGTTCCCGGGGCTGAACCGATCTTCCGCGAAATCGGTGTCCGGGTCGATGACCACCCGCCCCGC
Source organism: Vicinamibacterales bacterium (assembly GCA_965207615.1). GTDB lineage: Bacteria > Acidobacteriota > Vicinamibacteria > Vicinamibacterales > UBA8438 > JAJEEA01. Next base: position 778,171 of record CBDBMZ010000003.1, on the reverse strand, counting down.
GTTCCCGTGCGAGCGGGCGACGCGGCCCACCGAGATCATCGCAGCCCAGTCCGGCCCCGCGGGGAGGGGCGCCTCCGAGGGCCCCGCCCCCCACCGCTCGCCGCCGGCGTCCTCCCGCGCCGATGCATCCACTGCCGCCCCCGGGCAACCGCTCTCGCCCGCCAATCGTCGCCTTCGGCTCCGCCTGGCGCCCAACCAACCCCCGGGAGTCCGTGCCGTTTCACGGCCCGGACTCCTAACGCTCGTCGACGAAATCGACCACGACGCGCCGGTCCTCGGACTCGGCGGCCAGTCCCGCCAGCACCCGGATGGACTCCGCGGTGCGGCCCTGCCGCCCGATCATGCGCCCGAGGTCCTGACCCGCCGTCGACAGCTCGACGTAGGTCGTGTCGCGCTCCTCCCGCTCCGTCACCGAGATGTCCTCGGCACGATCCGCCAACTCGCGGGCGATGACCTCGACGACGTCTCGCGAACGGCTCATGCCGTCACCGCGTCGCCACCGTCGCCCGCCGGCTCGGCGGCGGCCGGCGCCTCCGCTTCGACCGGCGGCGCCGGCGGAGCGGGGTGCCTCGCGAGCAGCGTGCGGACGGTGTCGGACGGGCGGGCCCCCTTGCCGATCCAGTACGCCACCCGTTCGTGGTCGACCTGCACGGTCTCGGGCTCCGTGCGCGGATTGTAGTGCCCCAGCGACTCCACGAAGCGGCCGTCCCTCGGCGCATGCGATTCCATGACCACCACGCGGTAGAACGGCCGCTTGGTCGTCCCCACCCGACTCAATCGAATAGTCAGCATATCGGCTGTCTTCTCCTCGCCCAGTTCCTCTAGCGCCCGGGAAACGGCATGCCCGGCGGCAGGGCCACGGTCCGCCGGCCGCGCTTTCCCTTCCGGGACCGGGACGCAGCGCCGACCGAGCGCAGCATCCGGCGCATCTCCACGAACTGTCGCAGGAGGCGGTTGACCTCCTGCACCGTCGTCCCGCTGCCCCGGGCGATCCGGCGGCGGCGGCTGCCGTTGATGATCTGATGCCGGGAACGCTCCTGCGGGGTCATCGAGTCGATGATGGCCATCGTCCGACCGAGCGCCGCCGTGTCCACCTCGCCGGGCGGGCGCGAGGCCATCTGCCCCATTCCGGGAATGAGGTCCATGAGCCGATCCAGCGGCCCCATCCGCTTCACCGTCGTCAACTGGTCCCGCATGTCCTGCAGGGTGAAGTCGTTCCGCCGGATCTTGCTCTCGAGCCGCGTCGCCTCCTCGCGGCTCACCACCTGCTCGGCCTTCTCGACGAGCGAGAGGACATCGCCCATGCCCAGCATGCGCGACACCAGGCGGTCGGGCTGGAAGGGGTGGAAGTCGTCGATGCGCTCGCCGTCGCCGACGAAGGTCACCGGCACCCCGACGACCGAGACGACCGACAGGGCGGCGCCGCCCCGGGCGTCCCCGTCCATCTTGGTCAGCACCACGCCGTCTATCCCGACCCGCCGGTTGAATTCCCCGGCGCTCTTGATGGCGTCCTGCCCCGTCATCGCGTCGGCCACGTAGAGCAGGTCCGACGGCTCGACCGCGACCTTCAGGGTCTCGAGCTCGCGCATCAGGTCGTCCGCGATGTGCAGACGTCCCGCGGTATCGACCAGCACCGCGTCGAACCCCAGCTCGCGCGCCGACTCCACCGCCCCCTTCGCCCGGGCCGCCACGCCAGTGCCGGGATCCGGCTCGTGGACCCGGACGCCGGCCTCACGGGCCAGGATCCCCAACTGCTCGATGGCGGCCGGCCGACGCACGTCCGTCGACACCACCAGCGCGTGCCGGCCCTGCCCCTCCAGCCACCTGGCGAGCTTGACGGTGGTCGTGGTCTTCCCCGCCCCCTGCAGCCCGAGCAGCAGCACCACCTGCGGGCGCTGGCGGGTCGGCGGCAGCCCCCCCTCGCCGTCGCCCAGCAGCGATCGAAGCTCGTCACGCACGATCGCCACGACCTGCTGGGTCGGCGTCAGGCTCTCGAGGACCGCGCGGTCCACGGCGCGGTCGCGCACCCGATCGATGAAGGCGCGGACGACCTTGAAGTTGACGTCCGCCTCGAGCAGGGCCAGACGTATCTCGCGCAGCGTCGTCTCGACAGACTCGGGGGTCAGGCGGGCCTCGCGGCGCACCGCGGAGAACACGGATTGCAGTCGTTCACTCAGCGAGGCGAACATCTGTAGCCAAGGGGAAGCGGACCAGACGTAACCGCTTATGATAGCGCCGGTTGGGGCACTCTTGTCAACGCAAATCAGCCTGGGTTCTGCTCGCGGCGCCCGCCGCGGCGCAGGGACGCTGGCGACTTCGGCCAGCTTACAGAGAGTCTGTCATCCCGAGGATCGATCGCACGCCGCTAGGTGCCGCGGGTCCGACTCAGACGGACTTCAGGGTGTGTCCCAGCTTGGCCTTCTTGGTTTTGAGGTACGAGCGGGCGAGCCCGGTGGTGGGTACCTCGAGGGCGAGGGAGGCCACCACCGACAGGCCGTATCCCTCGAGGCCGATGAACTTGCGGGGGTTGTTGGTGAGCAGCCGCATGCTCTTGATCCCGAGCTCGCCGAGGATCTGGGCGCCGATGCCGTAGTCCCTCTGATCGGGCTTGAAGCCGAGCCGCTCGTTGGCCTCCACCGTGTCGTACCCCTGGTCCTGCAGGTGATAGGCGCGGATCTTGTTGTTCAGACCGATGCCCCGGCCCTCCTGATTCAAGTAGAGGAGAACGCCGCGGTCCTCGGCCGCGATGCGCTCCATGGCCGCGTCGAGCTGGGCGCCGCAGTCGCACCGGGCGGAGTGGAACGCCTCGCCGGTGAGGCAACGCGAGTGTACCCGCACGAGGACGTCGTCACCGTCCCCGAGGTCGCCCCGCACCAGCGCCACGTGGGTCTCGCCGTTGACGATGCTCTCGAACCCGACCAGCTCGAACTCCCCGAAGTCGGTCGGCAGCTTCGACGACGCCACCCGCCGCACGAGGCGCTCGTTGCGCATGCGGTACTCGATCAGATCGGCGATCGTGATCATGAGCAGCTTGTGGCGGCGCGCGAACCGCCGGAGCTGCGGTACCCGGGCCATCGTGCCGTCGTCGTTCATGATCTCGCAGATCACGCCGGCCGGGTTGAGGCCGGCGATGCGGGCCAGATCGACGGCCGCCTCGGTCTGGCCGGCCCGCACCAGCACCCCGCCGTCCCGCGCCCGCAACGGGAACATGTGGCCAGGGCGGGCCAGATCCTGGGGTTTGGTGGCGGGGTCGGCGGCGACCCGCGCGGTGATGGCCCGATCCGATGCCGAAATGCCGGTACTCGTCGACTCTTTCGCCTCGACGGACACGCAGAACGCGGTGGCGAACTGGGACGTGTTCTCCCGCACCATCAGGGGAATGTCCAGCTGGTCGAGCCGGTCTCCGGTCATCGGGAGACAGATCAGACCCCGGCCGTGCTTCGCCATGAAGTTGATGATCTCGGGGGTGGTCTTCTCGGCCGCGACCGTCAGATCGCCTTCGTTCTCGCGATCCTCGTCGTCGACGACGATGACCATCCTGCCTTCGCGGATGGCATCCACCGCCTCGTCGACGGGGGCGAACGCCCCGCGCCGGCGCGACTTGTCGGCCAGCGCCAGCCGCCCGCGGCGCGCCTGCCCGCCGTCGCTCTCTTCAGCCATGACGCTCTCCGCTCGGGTCAGCCATGACGCTCTCCGCTCCGGAAATCGCCGCGCTGCCGCTCCCGGGCCGTCGCCCCCGATCCGCAGGCATCCTCGCCACGTCCGTTGGCCGCGAATCCTGGCTCGACGGTTCCACCCGGCCCACGGCCGACCCGCCGGGAACCGGCGTGCCCCCCCCAGTGGAGACGCGGCCGGCCCTTACGGTGCGGGCTCCCTGCTGCCCGGTCTCCCGAACTCGCCGACCTCCAGGGCGCGGACCACGTACTTTCCGATGATATCGCACTCGAGGTTGACGACGGCGCCGACCCGGGCCCGCCCGAGGTTGGTGTGCTCCCAGGTGAAGGGCACGATCTGCACGTCGAACCCGGCGGGCCGCAGCTCCGCCACCGTCAGGCTGATCCCGTCGACGGCAATCGACCCCTTCCGCACCAGGAAGGGCGCCATGGCGGCGGGGAACGACACCGAGACCCAGTGGAACTCCGCCTCGTGCCGGATGCCCTCGATGCGGCCGGTGCCGTCGACGTGCCCTTGCACGAAGTGCCCCCCGACCCGCGTGTCCGCGCGCATGGACCGCTCCAGGTTCACCGTGGCCCGCAGCACGAGCGCGCCCAGGCTCGTCACCCGCATCGTCTCAGGCGACACCTCGGCCGAGAACGACCCGTCGTCGGCCCGGACCACCGTGAGGCAGACCCCGTTGACGGCGATGCTCTCGCCGAGGACCAGCTCGCGCGCCACCGGCGTCCGCACCCCGAGGCGCAACCCCTCGGGGATCGGCGTCAGCTCGGCCACCTCGCCCGTCGCTTCAATCAAACCGTTGAACATCGGCCTCCAGCAGGACGTCCGCGCCCAGGCACCGGGTCCGGACCGGGCCGAGCGCGGCGAGAGAGAAACGTGCGTCCGGCATCCACGGGACTCCCCCCCGCCCCAGGGACACCGGACACAGGTACAGGCGAACGCGATCGACGATGCCCGCCTTCCACGCCGCCCGGTGGAGCTCGGCGCCGCCCTCGAGCAACAGGTCGCTCACCTCGTGGGCGACGAGGCGGGCCGCCGCGACGGCGGGGTCGCGGGCCGGCAGGCGCTCAAGGATGGCGCCCGCCGCCTCGAGGGCCGCGGCCCGGGCCGGCCAGGTCTCCGCCGCGACGTCGGTGGTCACGACCACGACCGGACCGTGGCTCAGCGTCGTCAGCACGCGCGCGTCGGGCGGCGTGCGCATTCTCGTGTCGAAGATCACACGGACGAACGGACGCCGCCGGGCCGGTCCCCGGGCCGTCAGCAGGGGATCGTCCACGAGCACTGTCCCCGACCCCACCCCGACCGCGTCGACCACCGCGCGGACCTCGTGCGCGTGGTCCTGCGATCGTGGGCCGCTCAGGCCGGTCCGCCGGCCGGGCGCAGCGGCGATGCGCCCGTCCAGGCTCGCCGCCGCTTTCAGCGTCACGAACGGCCGCCCCCGCCGCTTCACCGTGAAGAAGGCCTCGTTGAGGCGGGCGGCGCGTTCGGCGGCCACTCCCTCCACCACCTCGATCCCGTGGGCGCGTAGCCGCCGGATGCCCCCACCGTCCACCCGGGGGTCGGGGTCCCTCACGCCCACCACCACCCGGCGCACCCCGGCCTCGACGATGCGGTCGGCGCAAGGAGGGGTCCGACCGGTGTGGCAGCAGGGCTCGAGCGTGCAGTAGAGCGTCGCTCCCCGGGCGGCGGGGCCGGCCTCCTCGATGGCCACGACCTCGGCGTGGGGGGCGCCGGCCCGGACGTGGTAGCCGCGCCCGACGATACGGCCCGCGTTCCAGAGAACCGCACCCACCATCGGGTTCGGACTGGTCGCGCCGCGGCCGCGGGCCGCGAGGTCGAGGGCCAGGGCCATCAACGCCTCGTCCGACGCGGCGGGCGCGGGGGACGGAACGCAGTCGCCGCGGTCAACGTTCCCCGTCACCATCCCGACTCGAACAGGGCGTCCACGTACTCCTCCGGCGAGAACGGGACCAGGTCGTCGATCTGCTCTCCCACCCCCACGTAGCGGATGGGGAGCCCCAGCTCCGCCGTGATCGCGGCGGCGATGCCGCCCTTCGCGGTGCCGTCGAGCTTCGTCAGCACGATGCCCGTGACCCCGGCCGAGTCGAGGAACGCGCGCGCCTGCGACAGCCCGTTCTGGCCCACCGTGGCGTCGAGGACGAGCAGCGTCTCGTGCGGTGCGCCCTCGACCGCGCGCCCCGCCACCCGTCGGATCTTGTCGAGCTCGGCCATGAGGTTCGAGCGGGTATGGAGGCGTCCCGCGGTGTCCACGAGGACGGTGTCGCGCCCCCGCGCCCGGCCCGAGGAGATGGCGTCGAAGACCACCGCGGCCGGGTCGGTTCCGGGACGGGCGCGGACGAAGTCGGCCTCGACGCGGCGCGCCCACACCTCGAGCTGCTCGACCGCCGCCGCCCGGAAGGTGTCCGCGGCGCAGATGACGGGGCGTTCGCCGGCCTGCGCGAGCAGCCGCGCGAGACGGCCCACGGTGGTCGTCTTCCCCGTTCCGTTGACCCCCACGACGAGCACGACGCGGGGTCGCGCGGCGGGCACGTCGCCGGGGGCGGCGGCGTCGAGCACCCGCAGGAGCTCCGCCTTGACGACCGAGCGCAGGTTGTCGCCGCCTGCCCGCTCGCGCGCCGCCTCGACGAGCCGGGTGGTCGCGACGATCCCGAGATCGGCCTCGATGAGGATCTCCTCGAGGGCGTCGAGGGTCTCGACGGAGACGGCCGCGGCGTCCGGCGCGCCGGCCCCGGGACTCGGGCTCTCCGGCAACTCGTTCAGCCGCAACTCGACCGCGGTCCGTCGCAGGCCGGTCCGGAGCCGTCCGAGAAAGCTCAAGCCCGCCCTCCCTCGGCGCTGTCCGACTCGGGCCGCTGCCGGCGCAGCATCAGCTCTTCGACCGCCGCCCGCGCCTCGATCCGGCCCGCCAGCACCGCGCTCATCTGCGCGGTGATCGGCAGGTCGACGCCATGCAGGCTTCCCAGCTCGAGGGCGGCGGCGGTAGTCTTGACGCCCTCGGCCACCGACTGCATGCCCGCCAGTATCTCATCGAGGGAACGGCCACGTCCGAGCTCGCGGCCCACGCGCCAGTTCCGGCTCAGGCCCCCGGTGCACGTCAGGACGAGGTCGCCGAGCCCGCTGAGCCCCGCCAGGGTCTCCCGCCGCGCGCCGAGGGCGCACGCCAACCGGGACATCTCGGCGAGGCCGCGGGTGATGACGGCGGCCAGGGCGTTCGGCCCCAGGTCCAGCCCGTCGACCACCCCGGCGGCGATGGCGATCACGTTCTTCGCGGCGCCGCCGACCTCGACGCCGACGACATCGTCGCTCGCATAGAGCCGGAAACAGGCGCCGGCGCGGAACTCCCGCTGCACCGTGCGCACGACGTCGCCGCACCGGCCCGCCACCGACACCGCGGTGGGCGCCGCGCGCGCGACCTCCGCCGCGAACGACGGGCCGGACAGCACCACCACCGGGTGGGCCGGGCCCAGCTCCTGCTCGATGACCTCGGACATCCGGTTCAGCGTGCCGGTCTCGAAGCCCTTGGTCGCGCTGACGACGGTCGTTCCCGGTCCGACAACCGGGGCGGCGCGCCGCAAGAGCACCCGCGCGCCGTGGGACGGCACCGCGAGCACGACCGCCTCCGCTCCGTCGACCGCTTCTTCGAGAGACGCCGTCGGCGCGACCGACGCCGGGATCGGGGCTCCCGGCAGGTAGGTCGCGTTGACGCGGTCCCGCCGCAACCGATCCACGAGGGCCCCGTCCCTTCCCCACAAGCGCGTCCGCTTCCCAACCCGCGCCAGATGAACCGCCAGCGCCGTCCCCCAGGCGCCGGCTCCCAGAACCGCCACGTCGTTCATCGATGCACCCGATGCCGCCATCGCCATGACCCCGATCCACTGTACACGCTCACCGGCCGGCGCGACGCCCGAGGGCCGTCGACTCCAGCACGTGGTAGCGGGCGCCGCTCGGTGTCTGCCGGCTCTCGTACAGGGTGACGTGGTCGACCAGCCACCCCGGGGTCTCGGGCCGGACCTCCGACAGGATCCGGTCCAGGTCGCGCCGGCTTCGCGACGGCCAACGCTTCATGCGCCCCAGCGTGACGTGGGCGCGCAATGGCCGGGACTCCGGCGAACATCCCACCGACGCGAGGCGCCGGTCGAGCTCGAACCTGAGGTCGGCCATCCCGTCGCTGCCCTCGCCGATGCCCAGCCACAGCACCCGCGGCGGTCCGGAAGGCGGAAAACACCCGAGGCTCGACGACCGGGCGAGGAACGCCTCCGTCTCGAAGGGCGTTCGAAGCACGGCGCGGAGCGCGTGGGCGTCGGCCTCCGTCACCTCGCCGAGGAAACGGAGGGTGACGTGCAGGCGCTCGGGCGCGACCCACCGCACTCGCTCGTGCGCGCCGCTCCGCAGGCGGTCCGCCACTGCCCGCGCGGCACGTTCCGCCGAGGCCCGGACCGCCGGGTCCGGGTCAACCGCGGCGAAGACCCGCAAGCTCCCCCCCGCTCCGCAGAAGGGCCCGGCGCAGCAGGTCAAGCGCCACGCGGGCGGCCTGGTCCCGGATCGCGGCGCGGTCGCCGGGCAGGCGCACGGTGGCCGCGGACTCCGCGCCTCCCGGCCCCACGACCGCGATGCAGACGGTGCCGACGGGCTTGGCGTCGGTCCCTCCGCCGGGTCCCGCCACGCCGGTGACCCCCACCCCGAAATCGGCGTTGCCCACGCGCCGCGCGCCAGCCGCCATCGCCAGCGCCACCGGCTCGCTGACCGCCCCGTGGGCCTCGAGGATCTCCCCCGGCACCCCCAGCGCCGCCTGCTTGACGGCGTTGGAATAGGCGACGACGCCGGCCTCGACGTAGCCCGAGCTGCCCGGCACGTCCACCAGCCGCGCGGTCACCAGCCCGCCGGTGCACGACTCTCCCACCGCCACCCGGAGGCCGTCCCGGGCCAGCAGCGCCCCCACGACCTCGGGAAGAGAACGGCCGTCGGCGCTGAACAGATGGTCTCCCAACGCCTCCGCGAGCTCCCCGGCCGCCCCGCCGAGGACGGCGCCGGCGGCCGACGCCGACCCGGCCCGGGTCGAGAGGTGCAGCTCCACGAGCCCCGGCGACGCCAGCACCGTCGTCTCGACCTTGGGATCGGCCCGCCGCCACCGCTCGTAAACGGGCTGGGCCCGTTCCTCGACGTGCGACTCCCCTCGCCCCGCCACCCGCAGCACCCGCCGGTACAGTCGCTCCGTGGTCGCCCTGGCGGCGAGGCGGCCCTCGACCAGCCCGCTGAACATCGGCTCGAGTTCGCGCGGGGGGCCCGGCAGGAGGACGACCACCCGGCCGGCGTGCTCCAGCCAGAGTCCCGGCGCCGTTCCCCGCGGGTTGTCGAGCGCCACCGCGCCCACCGGCACCCGCGCCTGGCGGCGGTTGTTCTCGGGCATGTCCCAGCCGCGGCGCGCGAAGCGGGCCCTCAGCCGCTCGACGATGGCGGGGTCCTCGCGCAGGGGGCGCTCGAGCACGCGGGCCACGGTCTCGCGAGTCAGGTCGTCCTCGGTGGGACCGAGCCCGCCGCAGATCACGAGCAGGTCGACCCGCGCCAGGGCGGACATCACGGCGTCGGTCAGGCTCTCTTCGTGGTCGCCGACGATCGACTTTCGCCGGACGACGATGCCGAGCTCGTTGAGGCCGGCGGTGAGAAACAACGAGTTGGTGTCGGAGCGGAACGGCGTCAGCAACTCCGTGCCCACCGCGATGATCTCGGCCGTCGAGAGCGGCGGGGCTGGCGGCGGGGCGGTCGTGGGTGTCATCGATCCGGCTCGGAGGGCGTTGCGCTGCAGCTCCCGGAGACGCGAGGCACCGGGCTCCCGCGGCTCGACTCAGGCGCCGGCCAGCCCGAGGAGCAGGCGCAGCAGCGCCTGCGCGTACAACCCGGCGACGAGATCGTCGGCCATCACGCCCCAGCCGCCGGGCAGCCGTTCGGCCCGCCGGGCGGGAAACGGTTTCAGGATGTCGAAGAGGCGGAACGCGAGGAATCCGGTCACCGCGCCGCCGGGTCCGACGGGGACGGCGGCCAGAGTCACGAGCATGCCGGCCGTCTCGTCGATGACGATGAGCCCGGGGTCGCGGCGGCCGGTCGCCAATTCCGCCCGCGTCGCGGCCGCCACGCCGACGGCGGTCACCGCCAACAGCACGGCCAACTCCACGGCCAGGGACCCGGATGCCCGGACCGCCCAGAACAGCAGCAGCCCCGCCGCCGAGCCGAAGGTCCCCGGCGCGGTTGGCGCGTAGCCGCACGGGCCGATGGTGGCGATCGCGAGAACCAGCCGGTCGCGCCACTCCGCCGCCGGCACCGTCACGCCTTCCCGCCCTCCGGCGATGCCTGCGGGGGCGGCGATACGGCCATCACCCGAGTGCCCGAGAGCAAGTCGTGCAGGGCCCGGCGTTCGCGGCCGAGGAGGATCCACACAATGCCGACGGTCACGGACACCGGCGTCCAGAACGTGCGGGCCAACGCCCTCGGCAGCGAAACCGTCCCCCCGTCCGCATCGGCCACGCGCAAGCCCCAGGCCATCTTGCCGATCGTCTGGCCCCCCGCCGCCGTCAGCCCCGCGACGTACCCGGCGTCTAGGAGGCACAGGAAGACCGACAGCGGGAACAACGGCAGAGCCCCCAGCGACTGCAGGTCCAGCCCCGCGAGCCGGAGGGTGAGCCAGACCACCAGCGCGTCGAGGCCGGCCAGCAACGCGAGGTCGCAGCATCCTGCGGCAATGCGCACGCCGCGCCCCGCCGGCCGCGGCCACGCTTCGACCGCCGGCGCCGAACTCTCGGATGACGACGCGGCCCCGCGGCGCCGCTCACCCGATCTCGCGTCTCCCGCGTCCCGAGCGGACCGCCTCACGCGGAGCGGGGCGCGCACCCTCGGTTGCGGGGCCCGGGTGTCCACCTCCGGTGGAAACAGCAGCACGTCGGGACCGGGGCCGGCCGGCGAGTCCCCTGTCGGCGCCGGTCGGGAATCCCGCCGAGACTCGGGCCGGCCAGAACGGCGCGGGGTCAGGGCCGCCTCCCGCATCCGCACTTCGGGGGCGATGCCCTTCGTGGCGGCATCCGCATCGGAGCCATTCTACCAGCCGGCATCACGCCCGGACCGGTCCCGACAGTCTGTGCTATATCTGCGCCATGGGCCTGATCGAGGCCGTACCCAACGTCAGCGAAGGACGGCGGCGCGACATCGTCGACGCCCTCGCGGCCGCGGTCGCCGCCGTGCCGGGCGCGACCCTGCTCGACAAGTCGTCGGACGCCGCCCACAACCGTTCCGTCTTCACGCTGGTGGGTGATGCCGCCGCGTTGAAGAGCGCCCTGCTCGAGCTGTACGCGGCGGCGCTCGCGCGCATCGATCTCCGCGAACACTCCGGCGTCCATCCCCGCATCGGCGCCGTGGACGTGACCCCGTTCGTTCCCCTGCACGCGGCCGACATGCCCGCCTGCGTCGCCCTCGCGGCCGAGCTCGGCGACGCCGTCGCGCGGCGCTTCGACCTGCCGGTCTACCTGTACGAGCAGGCCGCGCGCACCCCGGACCGGCGGCGACTCGAGCTGATTCGCCGCGGCGGCTTCGAGAACCTGGGCGCGAAGATGCGCCGGCCGGAATGGCGGCCCGACTTCGGTCCCGCGGCGCCGCACTCCACGGGGGGGGCCACCGCCATCGGGGCACGACGCCTGCTCGTCGCCTTCAACGTCAATCTCGGCACCGGCGACCTCGACCTCGCGCGCCGTATCGCCCGGGCCGTACGGGCGTCAGACGGGGGGCTCGACGCGGTCAAGGCGATTGGCGTGAGAACGGAAAGCCCCGACGTGGTCCAGGTTTCGATGAACGTCGTGGACTTCGAACGCACGCCGCTCCACCAGGCGTTCGAAGCCGTTCGCCGGGAGGCGGCGCGGCATGGCGTCGAGGTGCGCAACAGCGAGGTGGTGGGCCTGGTTCCCGCCGCCGCTCTCCTTCCCGCCGCCGCCCGCGCCCTGCGCATCGACGGGTTCACCATGAGCCGCGTGCTCGACCACCGCCTCCCGGGGCGTGCGGCCCCGGCGGCTGTCACCCCCGAGGCGTGAGCCGCCCTCAGTCCTTGGCGTCGAGCAGGTCCTGCAACTCGGTCATGAACTCTCCCACGTCGCGGAAGTCCCGATACACGGAGGCGAACCGGACGTAGGCGACCTTGTCGAGCCTCCGCAGCTCCTGCATCACCAGCCTCCCGACCTCCTTCGTCGGGATCTCCTTCTCCGGGCGCTCCTGGAGCGTGGCCTCCACCTGATCCGCGAGGGCCTCGACCGCGGCCACCGTCACCGGCCGCTTCTCGCACGCCTTGAGCATCCCGGACGTGATCTTCTGGCGCTCGAAACGCTCCCGGGTCCCGTCCTTCTTCACCACCATGTACGGAATCTCGTCGATCCGTTCGTAGCTCGTGAAGCGGCGACCGCACGCCAGGCACTCGCGTCGGCGGCGGATGACCTCGCCCTCCCGGCTCTCGCGCGAGTCGACGACCTTGTCGCCGAGATGGCCGCAGAACGGGCACTTCATTCCTTGCTCCGGGGACTCCGGTCCCTGCCCCGCCAACGCTCGCGTGCGGCCCCGCCCGGCGCCCAACCCACCCTCGAGGAATCCCGCGGTCCCCTGGCGAGGGCTCCTGCCCGCGGAGCGTGGTCCTGGCCCGGCTCACCGCCCGGCCATCCGACGGAAGTCCGCGGGTTTCCGCTACGCGGACCGACGGCCGCCGCCGGCTTCACGTCGAGCCGCCGTCCGCGGGGGCCGCGCCGTCGGGGACGGGCGCCTCGGCCGGCGCCGGCGAGGCGTCGCCGCGAGGCCTCGACGAGGATGCCAGGTCCGCCATCCCGCGGAACGTGATGCCGTCGCGGGCCATCCACGCCAGCCCGACCACGGTCACCGGCGCGAACGTGGCCGCGTGCAGCACCAGGGCCGCGCCCACCGCCGCCTCGTGCGGCACCTCGTAGAACGCGGTCAACCCCACCTGGACCGCCGCGTGGAACCCCCCGACCCCGGCCGGCGTCGGCACCGACACGCCGAGGGCCATCAGCGCCAACAGGAGCAGGCCGCTGCTCGGCGGCACCGCGATGCCGAACGCCAGGCAGCCCCACCACGCGGTCACGCCCACCAGCGCCCACATCACGAGCGACCATGCCACGGCCCGCAGCAACCGCCCCGGGTCGCGGGCCACCCCGAGCCCCGTGCTGAAGCGCGTGATGAAACGGCTCGCGGCCGCGCCGGGGCCGTGCGGCGCCAGCCGTTCCACGCGCCCCGCGAGCGCGACCACCCACTCGGGTCTGCGCGCGGCAACGCAGACCAGGGCCAGGAACACGCCGGCGCCCACCGCGACCATCAGCCCCCCCGCCTTGAGGGCCCCGAGGACCTGCTCGTCGGTGGCCGGCAATTGGTTGCTGAACGCGGCCAGAAACAGCCCGAAGAGCAGAATCACAGCGATCATGTCCAGCAGCCGCTCGACCACGATCGTCGCCAGCGCCGCGCTCATGCTCAGCGACTCGCGGCGCGCGAGCAGGTAGGGGCGCACCACCTCGCCCAGGCGCGGCACGATGGTCGAGGTCGCGAACCCGATGATGGTGGCGCGCGTCGCCGACGCGATGCCGACCCGGCCGAGCGGAGCCAGCAGCAGCAGCCACCGCTTGACGCGAACCACGTAAGCGAGTGCGATTCCCGCCACCGAGGCCGCGACGAGACCGATCCGGGCCCGCTCGATCTCCCCCCACACCGACGCCAGATCGGTGCTTCGGAACACCCACGCCATGAGGGCCACGGCCAGTCCGACGACGCCGACGGTTCGAAGGTGGGTTCGCATGCGCTCGGTCGCGTGTCGGGGGAACGGTTCGTGGAGTCAGCCGCGGCGGCGCGTCTCCGCGGCGCGCGCGGCCGGCGCCATGAGGTCTCGGGGAGACCGCGTTGGCCGCCAAAACGCTCCGACGGGACATGATGCATGCAGCCGGCGGCTGCGCTTCCTTGCCGCATGCGCGTCTCTTCGGTAAGCTACGATTCTACATGCTCGCGGGCAACGGTCTCCTCCGGGGACCATGCCCGGGAGCCCGCGGCGAAACCCTGTACTTCACCGCGCCCGAGGGCGCCAGCGCACCGGCAGGCGTCCGCTCGACAAGCCGTGAGTCGCGGGCGCAACCGGAATGAGGCCATCGTGACGTCCGCACCCGCACTGTTCGAGACTTCGCTGGAGGGACTGGAGCCGCAACGTCGCGGCAAGGTCCGCGACATGTACACCGTCGGCGACCACCTCCTGATGGTCGCGACCGATCGCATCTCCGCCTACGACCTCGTCCTCGGCTCGACGATTCCCGACAAGGGCAAGGTGCTGACCCGGCTCTCCGCGTTCTGGTTCGCCCGCACCGGGTCGATCGTCGAGAACCACTTGGTGTCGACGGACCCCGACGACTACCCCGCGGCGTGCCGCCCCCACGCCGAGACGCTGCGGGGACGGTCGATGCTCGTGCGGCGCACCGAGCCCATCCCCGTCGAGTGCGTAGCCCGCGGCTACCTCGCCGGCTCGGGCTGGGCCGACTACCGTCGCAGCGGCGCCGTCTGCGGGGTCGAGCTACCGGCCGGCCTGCAGCAGTCCGACCGCCTGCCCGAGCCCATCTTCACCCCCGCGACCAAGGCGACCAGCGGCCACGACGAGAACATCACAGCCGAGCAGGCGGCCGGAATCATCGGGCCCCGGCTGCTCGCCCGGCTCCGCGAGCTGACCCTCGCCCTCTACGCGCACGGCGCCGAGCACGCCGAATCGTGCGGCATCATCGTCGCCGACACCAAGTTCGAGTTCGGGTTGCTGCGGGCAGACGGCGGGCAGGGTGCGGGCGGGGACATCGGCGAGGGGGACGAGATCATCCTGATCGACGAGGCCCTGACCCCCGACTCGTCGCGGTTCTGGCCGCGGGAGACGTATCGGCCGGGCGTTGCCCAGCCGAGCTTCGACAAGCAGTTCGTGCGGGACCACCTGGACGCGGTGCAGTGGAACCGGCAGCCGCCAGCGCCGTCGCTGCCGGACGACGTGGTGGCGAGGACCCGCGAGAAGTACCGCGAGGCCTACCGGCTGCTCACCGGCTCGGAGCTCGACTGACCGCCCGCGCAGTCGCCTCCTCGCGCGCTTTTTGCGCCGTTGACCGTCCGCGCGATGACTTCCTCGCCCGCATCTACGCCGTCCGCATCGAGACCCGTACGTCGCCGGCTGCCGTCGGCTCGGGGTTGAGGTCCTCGCGCTCGACCGCCCCGTCCATCAGGTGGATCACCCGGTGGGCGTGCTGCGCGATGTCCGCCTCGTGGGTGATCAGCACGATGGTGTTGCCCGCGCGGTGCAGCCCCTCGAAGATCGCCATGATCTCCCGCCCCGTCTTCGAGTCGAGGTTCCCCGTCGGCTCGTCCGCGAGCAGCAGCGACGGCTGGTTGACCAGGGCCCGGGCAATCGCCACCCGCTGGCGCTGCCCGCCCGACAGCTCGTTCGGCCGATGGTCCATCCGGTCCTCGAGCTCCACCAGCTCGAGCGCCGCCACCGCCCGCTCGTTCCGTCGCGTCCCCGGCACGCCCGCGTAGATCAGCGGCAGTTCGACGTTGTGCAGGGCCGACGCCCGCGGCAGCAGGTTGAACGTCTGGAACACGAACCCGATCTCCTCGTTCCGGATCCGGGCGAGCTCATCGTCGTTCATGCGGCTCACGTCCTTGCCGTTCAGCCGGTACGCCCCGCTCGTCGGCGTGTCGAGGCAGCCGATGAGGTTCATCAGCGTCGATTTTCCGGAGCCCGACGGACCCATGATCGCGACGAACTCGCCGCGCTCGATGTCGAGAGACACGCCGCTGAGGGCATGGACCGACTCGGCCCCCATGCGGTACGTCTTCCAGAGATCCTCGGTGTGGATCAACGCCATCAGTCTGCGTCTCCTCCGCGCATGATACCCGGCTCGTCCGTCGAACGCGTGCCGCTACTCCCCAATGACGCAGAACCTCCGCCGTCGGTTCCCGCCCCGCCGCGGGCTGCCACCCTCGGCATGCCGTCTTCCGCCGACTGCGGGCTCGCCACGCCGGCGCAAGCACGAGCACGACCCGCGCGAGCTGCCAGGCCGCCGATGTCGCCGTTTTACCGTCGCGCGACCTCGGGCGGCTGCTTCGCCTGGTCGCCCGATCAAGCGCCGCGCCGACCCATTCGGATCTGCTGGACCACCCTGCCTCGTTGCATCTTCGACCTGAAGACTTCGAGCGTTGCCTTCAGGCCCACGTGATGCCGGAACGCCTGATGGAGGACCCCCGCGACGGAAACGAACTTGGCGTCACCGCGACGTCGACACTCTTCTTCGCCGAGTCCACGACGACGGCAAGCTCGGCCCCTGGCCGAAGCTCAGCGGGGCCGCGCCGTACTCGACATTTCAGTCCGTCGTCGCTGAACTCCCGTCGAGGCCCGCGTCACGAGCCGGCCCTTGAGGCGTCGTCATACCGACGGCCGGCTCTGCCCGATCTCGCCCAACGTCTAGTGGACCGTCGCATATAAACGTTTTCCGTTCGGCTGTCGTCTTCTACGTATATGCCGTTTGAAGGACAGCCGATTCACCTGACCGACGCACAGCGCGATGACCTCCAGGAGATCGCCCGCTCGAGCGCCTTGCCCGCGGGATTCGTCCAGCGCGCCAAGATCGTGCTGCTCCTCGCCGACGGCGTTTCCGCACGGGCGGTGGAGACAAAGCTCGACGTGTCGCGACCGACCATCGCGAAGTGGCGCCGCCGGTTCTTGGAGCACGGCGTGGAGGGCTTGACCAACCGCCACCGCGGCCGGCGGCCGTGGAAGTTGACCGCGCGGCTGCGCGCCCGCGTGCTGGCCGCCACACGCCGCCCGCCGCCGGACGGGACGACGCACTGGTCGTGCCGGCGCCTCGCGGCCCACCTCGGCGTGACCAAGGACATCGTACAGCGCATCTGGCAGGAGGCCGACCTGCGGCCGCACCGGTTGGCGCGCTACATGGCGTCGAACGACCCCGACTTCGAGACGAAGGCCGCCGACATCATCGGTCTCTACCTGGACCCGCCCCGTCATGCCGCGGTGTTCTGCATCGACGAGAAGACCGCCATTCAGGCGCTCGACCGGCGGGACCGGGTGTTGCCGCTCTCGCCGGGCCGGGTCGAGCGCCACGGATTCGAGTACAAGCGGCACGGCACGCTGTCGCTCTACGCGGCGTTGAACGTTCGGACAGGCGAGGTTCAGGGCAAGACGACGGCTCGACACAGGAGCGTCGACTTCGTGGGCTTCCTCGGGGAAGTGGTGGCGACCCGGGCACCCGACGAGGAGATCCACGTGATCCTCGACAACCTGTCCACCCACAAGACGAAGCTGGTGGAGGCGTTCCTGGAGGAGCATCCGAACGTGACGCTGCACTTCACGCCGACGTATTCGTCGTGGCTGAATCAGGTCGAGCTGTGGTTCTCGAAGGTTCAACGGGACGTGCTGTCGCGGGGCATCTTCACGTCGACGGCGGACTTGGCGCGGAAGCTGCGGCGGTACATCGACGCCTACTCGAAGCGTGCGAGGCCCTTCCGCTGGAAGTATGCCAACCCCGCGAAGCGCATCACTCATGGGGAGCTTTCTTCAGCGACAGTCCACTAGTGAGAGCGCTGCCGCACGCGGATGTCGTCGAGATCGCGCATTTCGACCCGCAACCTCCGGACCTCCAAGTCAACGGACGTCCGGCTGTACTTGAACCTGCCGGTCAAGACCGTGGTGCCGTGCGTCTACGAGACCTTTACCCGGTAACCACAGGCCTCCAGGGCTTCCGACACCAAGCCACCCCCATCCCCGCCCATGCCACCACCCCAACCAGACTCCCCTCTGTCCGTCTTGATTCATATCAAAGCCCAAATCCCCAAGCCCAGCCACACTACGGTCACAACCGCGCCCCGACGAAACCCATGACCGCCCTCACCCCCGCCCGCACATCCCCAACACATCTCCCGTTTCCCATCCACCCGTGCAGCCCCACCCTTATGCCTCCGCCCTCGTCCCCTCGATCCCCCGAAGCCCCCTCCATCCCTCATCCTCATTTTCGTCCCACCCGTCGCCTCGCAATCGCGTCATCTCCCCACCCACGCCCCGCTCAACCCACGACCCCCTGCCGCTCCCTACACCCGCCGGTACTCCCATCCTCCCCTACTCCCCCTGAACACCGACCACGCAACCGACTCTGCACTTCGAGAACTCGCGCCAACCACATCACGTACATCACCCTCACCTCCAACAACAGGAAACGCCATGAACCCAAACGAAACAACCATGTCGCCATGGCTTCCCGCCGTGTTGCTGCTCCTGCTCGTCTCCGTCGTCATCTGCTTCCTCTACCTGACCACCCCGCTGCAATCCGCTCGCCCGTACCCGGCTTCCGCGCCCACACCGCCCCTCGTCCGAACCGACACCGTCCAGGCGCGCCTTTGGCAGGACCCCCTCCAAGCCGTCCAGGACCATCTCGCTACACCCACAACTTTCGCCCCATCGACCACCTCCATGGCCGCCATCCCCACCCTCGACTCCGTAGCCCGCCGCCTCTTGCGCGAGGACACGCTCGACCCCGACGCCACCGAATTGCGCCTCGCCGTATTCCTGCCGGGCGGACCCTACGCCTACGACCGCGAGACCCGCCGACGGCAGCGCCACGCCGTGGTATCTGCCCTCACTCAACACGACTATATTCCGCAGGACCAGGACAGCCTCCGGCATTTCGCAACGTCGCCCTTCCACTCCCTTGCCCCAGAACCGTCCACCCAACCCACGAACCTGATCCACGTCGCATACGAACGCTATCTTCCCGGCATCGAACCGGCCTCACCCACACATTGGGGATCCGTCACCGTCCTCTGGTTGAACTCCCAGGACTTCCACGAGTACCCACTTCAACACACTGCCGCCCTCCTCGTCGCACTTGACCAATATCGCACAAAACGCCCCCGGAATATACTTCTCGGTCCCGTCAACTCCGACGGCCTCATGACCATGACCACGCGCGCACGCCACCGCCCGGCCTCCGTCAACAACTTCCTTAGGCAGACGGTCAATGCACCCGACAACGCCTATCACGCCTCACCAAACCCCTCCTCTACTGCTCTCGCACTACAGGAACAGGTCTACACATATCAGTCCGCGTTCCATATAATGTCTCCCCGTGCCACCGTACCTC
This sequence comes from Vicinamibacterales bacterium, assembly GCA_965207615.1. Taxonomy (GTDB): domain Bacteria; phylum Acidobacteriota; class Vicinamibacteria; order Vicinamibacterales; family UBA8438; genus JAJEEA01. The sequence goes on along the minus strand of CBDBMZ010000003.1, from coordinate 759,278 downwards.
TGGACTGGCTGTTCTGCGTTCCCCAATATCCCGTGGGCTTCTACTCGCAGGGCGTGGACGGCCGCACCGACGATCCCAACGCGAGGTCTCACGCCTGCGTTCCCCGCCAGGAGTACCGCGTCCAGGACTCAGACCCATCTCGCATCCGCACAGTCCAGCAAAGGGTATCCCAAGACCTCAACGTGGCCTCCTTTGCTTCCCTGCTGGCCCGGGACGACCTCGTGCTCGGCTTGGTTCTCCAGGAGCTGCGCGATCGCCGAGTCTGCGACAGAACAGGCACTCTGACGATTGCCGTCCTCACAGAACAGGACACCATCTATGGCCGCCTCCTCGACGACATCATCGAGGTCGTCGCGCGCCGCGTGTTCCCCGCCGACTGCGTCCTCAAGTTCCACCGATTCGCCTACCTCCGCGGCCTCGACGGCGAAATGCAGCCCGGCCCGGCCCCGATTCCTTCCACAGGCCAGCTGCCATTGCTCCAACCTCGCACCGCCCTCCTGGACGGCGTATTGCGACTCTGGAACGACCGACAGGAACCCTCTTTCGGACCCGCCCAACTCGACTACGTCCGTCGCCTCTCCGTCCAGGTCCAAAACGCCATCCTCGTCGATTCACCCAAACCACTCGCTGTCGGCGTATTCGGTTCCGACGTGTACGACAAGCTCCTACTCCTCCAGTCCCTCCGCGAGCCCCTGGCAAGCGCGACATTCTTTTCCACCGACCTCGACGCAACCCTCACCCAACCACGCTTCTATCGCTCGGCTCGAAACCTCCTGGTCGGATCGGCTCACGGGCTGTCCAACCAACCCCTCGGCGAAACTGAACAGAGCTATCGGAAGAGGTACATGTCCCGCGACGTGTACCAGCTCGCGCTCTTTCGAGCGGTCGTCGTTGCCCTCACCTCCCAGGCACGCAACGGCCCAACTCTATCCTCGGTACATCCACAACCGCGCCTCTTCGAGCTGGGCCGCACACGAGCATGGCAGCTCACAGCTGTCCAGCGCGAGCACTCGGCCGCGCCTCCGCCCGACGGGATCGTGGGCGTCGCGCAACCCATCACTCCTTTCGCCGTAGCAAGTCTGTCCGTACCTCTTCTCTTGCTCACCACATTCGCATTTTTTCGTTCTCGAAACCTGGACGCTCAGGCTCGCTTTCGTAGCGCCTGGAACCGCAACGTATTCATCCTCGGGGTCGCCTCTACAATCATATTACTTTACGCGATATGGCGATTCGGCCTCGCCGAGCCTGGCTCCTATTTCGAGGGCGTCAACGTCGTACCGACCCTGACCATGCAGTTCACCACTCTCATTTTTGCCCTGGCGGTGATTGCCTGGGCCCACGGAAGGACCGCCGACGCGCACAATCACGCACGTCTACAGTTGGTCGGCACGCCGCGACCCGCAGAGTGGAAGGCCTTCCTGGACGAGATCCGGAGGCTCCGCGACGCGTTTCGGTCCCGGCGCATACGTCCTCAGCGCGTCTTCATCGGGGGCTGGATCCGACGGATCTACGCACGCTCCAACGGAAGTAGCGCGACCGCGCTCGACTTCTGGAACGATTACCGGCGGTCTAGCCGGTGGTGGCGACGCGCTGTGCGTGTCGTGCTCCATACCACGATTGTGTTCTACACAATGTACTTCCTACTGGGCGTGGCCGTCCTTCAGGAACAACCCCTATTGAGTCGCCTTCCGGACGATTGGAATTTCCTTGCGCTGGCATCCGGAGTTGCCGTCCTCTTGGCGACGTTCTATTGCCGGGACACCCTTCGTCTCTGGCAGGCGTTCATTCGTGCTCTCGCGCACCTGCACATCACGCGTTGGCGGGACGGGTCGTCTCCCCAAGTCAACGGCCACTACTCCGAGAGCCAAGCCACAGCTGGTCGTCTCAGCATGCGGCTATTGGTCGAATGCACCCGCCTTATCGAGCCGCTTGTCGTCCTGCCCTTCTTGCTTGGCGTCCTGCTCTTCATGGGCAGAACCACCGTCTTTGATAATTGGAACTGGACCACGGAACTGATTATTTTCCACTTTCTCTTGGTGGCCTACGCACTATTTGCAGCCGTCCGATTTCAAGTGGTGGCTCTGCAGGCCCGGCAGGGTCTGATAGACCGGCTCCGCGACGCCGCGCGGCAAGCGGACACCGAGCCCCAGCGCAAGGAAATCGACAATGTCGTGGATGAGATCCGTGGCCTGCGGGAGGGGGCGTTTGTGCCTTGGAGTCAGCACCCAGTATTTCAGTCGCTATTGGTGCCGGCCTGCGGCTTCGCACTCGTCCTGTTGCTCGAAGCTTGGCTACTGCCCTGACGCTGCGGGGAAACACACGTCATGGTCTTGAAATTGGGCCAAGGGGCCCTCTTGACAGGCCTCCTGTCCCTGATGGCGGGCACTTGCACGGGGTGTCATTGTCGTGTTCGTTAGCGGGGTGGGTGTTTCGCCTGAGATCCGAGATTCTGCACTTGTACCTATCGGGGTTATGGCGCGACCGGTTGGCGCTAGGACACCGTCATTTGGTCGAGCGGAGTCCCCGCGATTCCCCCATTGGGGAGCGAGAACGAGCGGTCGAATGGCTGCGCGAGGAGTTGAAGGGGGTCGAGCGGGACCGGACCGATGGGAGCGGCGCAGCGAACGACTTGAGAGGCAACGAGACCACGTCACGCCGGGCGGCCTCTGGCATGTGCGTCACTGAACTGCTCTCCAAGCCGCCCCGAGTTGCACCGCGGCTTTGCCACCGGCCAAAGGCTGACGGTGCTTCGGCTCCGGGCACCGGAAGACAACCTTGAGGCGGCCGGTCCCGTCGCACTCCTGTCCGGGCACGCGCGACAACAGGGTAGCGACCCGTGGGGAATTCCGTAGACCTCCCGCGCTGCCGGACGTGTCGGCGATTGCAAGTGGAGTTTGTCCAGTGGCGACCGTTGAAGTTGACTGCTACGTTACAAGTAATTCGGCGCCAGTCAAGTTGGCGGTAGCGCAAAGGGATCGGGACATCGCAGGCATGATGCTGAAAGAGGCGTCGATCCTGTCCCTGGGCTTGGCGGCCCGGTGCCCGCGTCCGCGTGCTACTCGGGCAGTAGCAACTGGCGGCTCTCCTCCTCGCGGGCTTGGTCGAAAGCGGGCACCGGCTCGGTTGTCCGCACCTGCTCCAGCCAGAACACGCCGTCGTAGGGGATGGAGTTGCCGCGCGTGCCGATGAGGTCGACGTCGCCGTCGCCGTCCATGTCGCGGACGAGGAACTTGTCGAACATGCCCCGGACGCGGCGCGACACGTCGTGGCGGATCCAGGCCAAGGTCGGATCCTCGGGCTGCTCGAACCACGACAGGCGGCCCGCGCGGTGCGACGGGGAGAGATCGGTGGCGTCGACGTCGCGCGGGTCCTGGCTATAGGCGCCCGAGAACGCGTCGAGGCGGCCGTCGTCGTCGATGTCGGTCAGCACGAAGCCGACCAGCCGGTCCGGGACGAGGCCGCCGATGGGATGCAGGCGCCAGGCGTCGGCGAAGTCGACGGGCTGCTCGAGCCACGAGAGGCCGTTGCGCTCGTCGCGGATGGCGATGTCGATGCGGCCGTCGCCGCTCAGGTCGACGAACTCCATGTTGAAGCCGGTGACGACGGCCTCGGGGGCGATGTCGATGCGGTGCTCGCGGAACGCGATGTCGCCGCCGTCGGTGACGTTCTCGAACCAGAAGATGCGCCGCTCCATGCGGGAGCCGCCGATGACGTCGAGGTCGCCGTCGCCGTCGAGGTCGAAGGGCTGCGAGTTGATGGGGACGATGACGCGGGCCAGCTCGTGCTCCACCCAGGCATCGCCGTCGAGGGGATCGTCGGGCAGCGCGAACCACGACACGGGGTGCTTCTCGGTGGTGCCGCGCGGCGGGTTCTGGCCGCCCTTGTTGGCGGCGACCACCTCGGGGCGGCCGTCGTCGTCGAAGTCGGCGAGGAAGACGCGGATGTACGACCCGCGGTCGAGGGTCGAGGCGGGGATGACCCGGTTCCACCGCTCGGCCCGGCCCGCCGCGCCGGGGTTCTCGAAGTAGATCAGGTGGGACAGCTCGCAGGCCACGACGACGTCGGGATAGCCGTCGCCGTTCATGTCGCCGATGTCCACGTCCTCGGCCGCGCCGGCCTCCTCGCCCTCGGCCAGGGTGTAGAGGTCCCAGACGTCGGGGTCGGCCGAGCCGTAGGCGATGCGGACGTGGCCGTCGGGGACGCCGTCGTAGGTGGTGTCGGACTCGTGCACGGAGACGATGTCGAGGTGGCCGTCGAGGTCGAGGTCGGCCATGACGAGCCCGTCGCTGCCGGCGAGGGCGACGCCGCCCACCTCGAGGTCGTCGATGATGTGCTCGCGCCAGGAGATGTACGAGCCGTCAGCCGCCTGCGCGCGCGTCGGCGTGTCGGCGATGGTCATCTGTCCGTCGCCGGACTGGGCGGACGCCTTGTCCCCCGCCACCATGCCGACGACCAGCGCCGCCGCACCCGCGAGGACCGCGACACGCCCCGTCCACCGCCGATTGACCCGCGCATGCATGACTCTGCTCCTCGACTCGACCCGGACGTGCGGCAGGGACCTCGCCCGCGCGCCGTGCGGTACGCCGGCTCCTACGGCTCCTCCGCCGCCGGGTTGACCGTCACCGTGACGTTGACCGGCGTCACGAAGACGGTATCGTCGGCCACCGCTTGCAGCACGTAGGTGCCGGGCTCGCTGAACGACACGTCGGTGACCGCCCGTCCCCCCTCGCCGATCTCCGGCACCCGCGGGTCGAACCTCACGGTCCCCGGCCCCCGCCAGTGGAGCCACGTGACGGCGAGGCCGGTGGCCGCCGCCTGTCGGGGGTCCACCATCGCCTGCGACTTGGGGCCGCGGCGGACGCGCCGCTCCGCGAGCCGCGGGTTCGGGGGCGGGACGCCGTCGTCGCCGGCGAGGACGGCGATCTCGAGCGTGTCGGGCAGGGTCACCTCGAGGTGCTCGCCGCCCTCCAGCCGGAGGACGGGACGCTGGTTGTCGGCGTAGCCCTGCCCCGAGCCCGTCCCCCGGTTCAGCCGCAGGACCCCGCCGTCGATCTCCCACACCGGCCACAGGTGGCCGACGGCGCGGTCGGTCCGGCCGTTGTGAGTGACGGTCCACACGAGGTCCTGCTCGCGCCCCCAGTCGGCGGGAACCCGCACCGTGAACACGAACTGCTGGCGGCGGTTGTAGAAGTGCGTCGGCTGCCCCCGGTCGGCCGGACCGGGCTCGAAGCGGTTGTTCGGGCCGACGGGGATGACCGGTTGCTCCTGGTAGTTGCGGTTCAGGTAGCCGAACACCATGGTGAACGACCCGTCGTCGTTCCGCTCCCACCCCTCGAAGACCGGCTGCACGTTCTGGCCCCGGTTCCAGCGCTCCTGCGCCGCCGCGCCGGACACGGAAGCCGCGACGAGCAACGCGGCCGCCGCGACTGCGCGGATGCTATGACTCTGACTCCTCATGGCTGCTCTTCCCGTGTCGTTGCTGGTCTCGTGACGCTCGGGACAACGACGGGAATCACCTTGCGGCCCGCCAACACCATGGAACCGCGGGAGAACCGACTTCGTCTGCGTTGGCAAAGCCAATCGATCCCCCTGTCCCTGCGCCTCGAAACGATCTCCAACCCCAACGATCGAAGCCTCCGCGATCGAGGGATCGCGAAGGCCTCGGTCCACCCCTCAGCGCACGAATGGAGCCGCCCCCCGCGCCCCGGCAATCGTGGCCCGTGGCCACCCCGCCGACCCTCGCAGAGTCGGCGGCCCGGCGGGAGACGGGACCGCTCGGCCGCGCCGTTACTCGTCGTCGTCGGCCAGCGCCTCGCGCGCCTCGACCTCCTTCTCGAACGCCTCGTCGTCGAGCTCGTACCAGCTCACCCACGCGAAGCTCATCTCGTCGCTCGACCGCTGGCCGAAGCCGGCCCAGTTGGTGGGGTCGTCGTTCCAGCGGTTGGCCTCCGAGTTGTCGTGCCAGCTCGTCACGTGGAGGAGGGTGCCCTTCGGCAGCAGCGGGGCCACGTCGTCCTCGTAGTTGTAGACGATGTGCCACCCGAAGTCCCAGTCGGCGCAGCTCAGAATCTCCTTGCTGTTGTCGGGATAGATGGCCTCCAGGCACTGCCGCTTGCCGAGGTTGTGCAGATGGGCCTGGAACGCGGTGATGTGCGAGTTCTCCTTCAGGCGGTAGTAGCCGTCGTGCCGCACGTTCGAGGCCCCGGCCGGGATGTCGAGGTCCTCGTCGTCGCCCACGTGGGCCGAGATGAGCTTGCGCTCGGGGACGACGCCCTTCGGGTAGAACTGCAGGCCGACGCGGGTCCGGTCGGTGGTCTCGACCCCGATCGCGGCGTAGTGCATGTTGAACTTGATCTGGGCCCCGGCCTTGATGAGCCGGCCGGTGCCGTCGGGGAAGATGTCGCCGTTCTTGCCGAGCGCGTACTCGTTGAGGAAGGCGTAGTCGTCGTCGTCCGACTCGGGGTCGGAGTTGCTCGTCACCGCGTGGTGGACGACCGGGAAGCCATCGATGGACGGCTTGGTCTCGACCGCCTTGACCCAGCGGTCCTCGGTCAGGCCCGAGTCCGAGTAGAGGTCCCCCCACCAGTTGGGGGCCTCGGGGGCGACCACGAACGGCTCGGGAATCTCGACGACCCAGTCGGGCTCGCCGATCTTCCACTCCGCGATGTCGCGGAACTCGCGCGGCGCCGGCAGATCCTCGGGGTTGCCGCGCGGCGCGCCGGCGTCGACCCAGCCCGCGATGGTCTCGATCTCCTCGTCGGTCAGCGAGTAGTCGTACTTGAAGCCCTGCACGCCGATGTTCTTGTCGATGTACCAGGGCGGCATGGTCCGGGTGACGACCTTCTCGCGGATCGAGCGGGCCCACGGCCGCGTCTCCTCGTAGGTCAGCAGCGACATGGGCGCGATGGAGCCGGTGCGGTGGCACTCCTGGCACGAGCGCTGCAGTATCGGCGCGACGTCGCGGGTGAACGTGAAGTCGTGCGCGTCGTCCTGCGCCTCGACGGCGGCCGGTGCCGCGAGGAAGCCGAGCGCGGCGACCAGGGTAACGGCGAGTCCGGCGCGGCAATGGTGGATCAGTGACATCTCGAGGTCCTCCGGACCGAATCGGTTGAACCGGTAGTTCGGCCGCGGGTCGCCGCAGCCGACTGCCTATTGTGAACCAGGACGCACACGATGCCAAGCGCCGACGAAGCCGCAGCGCGGGCGGATGCCGCCCCGTCCGCAGGGCAATGCCCCCGGCGGCGACCGCCCCTTCCCTGCAGCCCCTGGCATCGCCAGGGCCGTCGGGCGTCTCCCCGTCCTTACCGCAGCGCGAAGACGTACAGCGCGTTCCCCGTTTCCGGGTGCACGATGTCGGGGCTCAGCAGCGACGGCACCCGCCGCGGGCTGCCCCCGCCGAGCCCGGTCGAGACGGCGATGTACTGCGTGCCGTCGACCCCGTAGCTCACGGGGAACCCCTGCACGGATGTGCCGAGGCGGGTCTCCCACAACACCTCGCCGGTGGCCGCGTCGTGGGCGCGGAAGTAGCGGTCGACGTCGCCCGCGAAGGCGAGGCCGCCGCCGGTGGTCAGCACCGCGGTCATGAACGCGGCCCGCTGCTCGACGCTCCAGCGTTCCTCGAGGGTGTCGACATCGTAGGCGGCGAGCTTGCCGAGGTTGCCGTCGGTCCCCGGCATCTCGAACCACAGCCGGTCGGCCTGCGAGCCCCCGAGCCGATCTCCAGGGCCACCTCGCGGCCCGCGATCTCCAGGCAGCTCTGGCTGAGCGGGATGATCAGCAGCCGGGTCTCGGGGCTGAAGGCGGTGGCGTGCCAGTTGTGGCCGCCGGCGGTGCTCGGGCACACCGACACCCAGTCGCCGACGCCGGCGTCGGCGATGTCCTGCCGGTAGGTCACGACGCCGGTGTCGGGGTCGATCGACTCGAACACGTTCTGGAACACGGTTTCGGCGTGGCCGAGGAACGCCCCCGACTCGCGGTCGAGCTTCCAGAGGATGCCGTGCTTGCCGATGGTGAGCAGCGCCCGGCGGCCCTCGCTCTCCACCAGCACCTGCTCGAACCCCTCGTCGAGGTCGAGGGCCTCGCCGGGCACGTGCTGGCGGTACCAGCGGATCGAGCCGTCGGCGGGCTCGAGGGCGAGGGTCGAGTTGGTGTAGAGGGCGGGGTCGTGCACGGTCAGCCCCCGGCTCGCGGGCACCCAAGGCTTGGCCTGGGCGACCGGCCAGTAGAGCAGGTCGAGCTCGGGGTCGTAGCTGCCGGGAATCCACGAGTCGCCGCCGCCCCGGAGGGCGAGCGGCAGGTCCCCCCACGTGTCGCCGCCGGGATCGCCCGGAGCGGCGATGGTGAGGCGCCGCCACAGCTCCTCGCCGGTGTCGGCGTCGTGGGCGGTGATGAAGCAACTGTCGGGCATGAAGCGCGAGCAGCCGTTGATGCCGTTGACGACCCGCCCGTTCGCCACGATGGGGCCGCTCGAGTTCGAGTAGCCGTCGTTGTAGTCGGCCATCCGGGTCTCCCAGACGAGCTCCCCGGTGCGGCTGTCGAGGGCCACGACGTGGGCGTCGCGCGCCCCCAGGAACAGCTTGTCGCCGTAGATGGCGAGGTTGCGGCTGTTCGCGCCGCGCAGCGCGTCGGGCAGGGGGCGGCGGTACTCCCAGAGCAGGGTGCCGCTGGCGGCGTCGAGGGCCTGGACGACGTTCCCGGGGTTGGCGAGGTACATCACGCCATCGTAGACGAGCGGCGTAGGCTGGTTGCGCCCGTCACCCATCGACCAGACCCAGGCGAGCTGCAGTTCGCCGACGTTGCCGCGGTCGATCTGGTCGAGGGGGCTGTGCCCCCACCCGTCGTAGGTCCGCCGGTAGATCAGCCAGTCGTCCGGGTCGGGGTCGCGCAGCATCGCGTCGGTGACGGGAACCCGCTCGGGCACGGGCCGGAAGCTGCGCGTGCCCCCGTCCGGGTCAGCCGCAGCGGGGTTCGCCGCCGCGACCCCGCCACCCGCCGGCGTGGTGACCCCGCCCAGGGCCACCGTCCCCGCCGCGACGCCGTTCTCCCGCAGGATGTAGGCGACGACGCTCGCGTACTCCTCCGGCGCGAGCGAACCGCCGGCCCCCGGCGGCATCGTGACCTGCACCAGCTCGATCAGCTCGTCGACGGCCCGGTCCTCCCACGCGCCGCGGAACGTCGGCCCCGCCAGCTCCGGCGCCTCGAACGAGCCGGTGAGGTTGGACATGTGGCACGTCGCGCACATCTGCTCGTAGATCGGCTGACCGGCGTCCGCCTCGGCCGACGTGTAGGCGGCCGAGGCAATCTGCCCCACCGCAAGGGACGGCGCGAGGGCCAGCGCGGTCAGCGCCGCGACGACGCCGATCGTCCACGGCCAAGCGTCAGGGTATCGGCTGACTCGTAGATGCATCAGCGCTCTCCATTCCATTTTGCGGCGACCGCCAACCCTCGGTTGGTCCCCGGGTCGGCCCCGCCGATTCACACTTGGCGCCCGGGTCCGTCCCCGGCGCCGTCCATCGGGTCACGCCCGCCGCGCGCCGTCGGTCGAATCCTGGCACCGCACCATCGGGTGCAGCCCCTGCGCGCCCCCCGGCTCGTCTCCGCCCGGCTTCACCCGTCGAGTCGTCAGTACGCCAGCGCGTAGCAGTCGCGCCGCGGGTCGCCGGCGGCCAACCGGGTGCCGGTGGCCGGATCGATGAGGACCGCGGTCGCGCACCCCGACATCCCGAACGGCGCCACCTCGTTGACGTGGTGGCCCCGGCGCCGCAGCTCGTTCGCCACCTCCGGCGAGATTCTCGACTCGAGGTCCATCCGGTTGAACCCGGCCGCGTGCGGCCAGAACGACCCGTGCAGGTGCTGGGTCCGGGCTCGAGGCCACGCCAGCGCATCGTGCAGGTTGGGGTACCAGTCGTCCCAGAACTCGACGATGTTCAGGAACGCCTGCAGGATGGTCTGGTCCTGGTTGTCGCCTCCCGGCGTGCCGATCGCCATCAGCGGCTCGCCGTCCTTAAACACGAGGCTCGGCGTCAGGGTGTAGCGCGGGCGGGCGCGGGGGCGGATCTGGTTGGCACGGTCCGGGTCGAGCCAGAACTGCTCGCCGCGGGTGCTGAGGCCGATGCCGGTGCTGCCGAGGATGACCCCGCCGCCGGTCCAGCCGCCACTCGGGGTGGCGTCGAAGACGTTGCCGTCGGCGTCGACGATCGCCACGTGGGTCGTGTCCTTCAGCCCGCCCGCCGACGGCACGAACGACCCGTCGGCGTCGCTCGCCGCCACCCCGTCCTCGATATCGGCGACCCAGAACGGCCAGTCGTTCACCTCGGGGTCGTGCGGCAGGGGGTCGCCGGCGCGGAACGCGACCGACGCCCGGCCCGGGTCGATCTCGGCCGCCCGCTCTCGGGCGTAACCGGTGGACAGCAGGCCCGCCTCCGGCACGTCGACGAAGTCGGTGTCCGCGTAGTAGGTGTCGCGGTCGGCGTAGGCCAGCTTCATCGCCTCGACGACGGTGTGGATGTAGTCGGGGCTGTTGTGGCCCATCGCCTGCAGGTCGAACTCCTCGAGGATGTTCAGGGTCTGCAGCAGCACCGGGCCCTGGCTGTTGAACCCGTGCTTGTAGATGGTGTAGCCGCGGTACTCGGTGGCCGTCGGCGCCTCGACCCGGGAGTGGAACTCGGCGAAGTCGTCGAGCTCGAACGGCGCGCCGTGGTCCTTCAGGAAGGCGACCATCTCCTCCGCGATGTCGCCCCTGTAGAAGCGGTCGCGGGCGGCGGCGATGCCCTCCTCGCGACCGAGATGGGCGTGGGCCCGCTCGGCCTCCACCATCCTGGTGAGGGTGGCGGCGAGGGTGGGGAACGCGATGGTCTCGCCCGCCGCGTAGAGCGACCCGTCGGGCTTCAGCCAGAAGCGCTGGTTTTCAGGCCACGCCTCCATGAACCCCAGGTTCGCCTCGATGGCGCGGGCGGTGAGGGGCCGCAACGGGAACCCCTGCCCGGCATGCTCGATGGCGCGGGCCGAGACCTGCTCGAAGCTCATCGTGCCCCAGCGCTCGAGCACCGTCAGGGCGCCGTGCAGGGCGCCGGGCACGACGGCGGGATCGAGGCCCTCGCCGAACAGGTCCCGCCCGCGCGACTCGTACCACTCGATGCTCGCGCCCTTGGGGGCCCAGCCCTGGGCGACGACGGAGGTGACTTCGCCCTCGGCGGCCGGGTAGACGAGGATCAGCGCCTCTCCCCCGAGCCCGTACAAGTCCTGCTCGACGACGCCGCCGACCAACAGCGCCGTCACCCCCGCGTCGAACGCGTTGCCGCCCTGGACCAGGATCTCGAAGGCGGCGGCCGTGGTCAGCGGGTGTCCGGTGGAAAGGCCGGCGGATCGGCCCGACACCGCCGGGCGCTGGGCTTCGAGCGGGGCCGCCATGAGGGCGGCGGCCAACCCGACGAGCATGAGGTGTACCGCGAATGCGCGCCGGCGTGCGTGGTTCGACATCTCGACCCTCCAACCGTTCCCGTCGTGCCAACCGTTTTCGTCGTGCTTGAGGACGCTGAGGGACCGGCGTCCCGCGCGCCAAGCCTTCCACCGAGAAGACACGGGATGTACCGGAGCCGGCCAGGTCCATCTCGGCCAACTGCCCTCAACGCGTCCGGAGTACATCAGGCCGGACGACATCGCCCCGCCAGAATCAACGGCGCTCCTCCGCGATCTGCTCCAGGTACAGGTTCTCCAGCCGTTCGACCGCGGCGAGGAAGCCGTCGGGGTCGACGAACGTGTCGGGGCTGTACGGCTGCCCCACCTCGTACTTGTCGTGCAGGCCGTACTGGCCCCCGTGCGCCGCCACCCAGACGTCGACGTCGAGCGCCTTCTGCTTGCGGAACGTCTCGGCGAAGTCGTCCGCGACCCCGGGATACGTCGGGTCGACGACCAGCCGCTTGCCGGGGTTGATGGTGCCCATGTTCGCGATGGCGACGCTGTACTCGCGCCCGTTCTCCTCCACGGTCATGAGATAGCTGGAGCTGCCGGCGGTATGCCCCGGGCTCTCCATCACCGTGAGCCGCGCGTCGCCCAGCTCGAGCACCTCGCCGTCGGCGATGATGCGGTCGACCTCGACCGGCGGGAACGACACGCGCCCCCCGAAGTGCGGGTCGCTGAAGCCGCCGTCCTCCAGCACCGGCGCGTCGTCGGCCGTCGCCCACATCTCGGCCCCGGTCAGCGCCTTGATCTCGGCGAGGGCCGCGGTGTGGTCCCAGTGCGACTGCATCTGGAGCAGCACCCTGACGTCCTCGAGCCGGAACCCGAGCGACTCCATGTTCCCGCGGATCATCCCGGTCGAGTCCTCCAGCCCGGTGTTGATGAGGAAGTGGCCCTCGTCCGACGTCACGAGAAAGACCGCGAGGTCGTAGGTCCCGACCGCGTAGAGGTTGCCGATGACGCGGTGGCCGGGGAAGGGCCGCGTCCACCCCTCCGGCTGGGCGGCGAGCGGCGCCGCCGCGACGAGGACGAGAGCGCAGGCCGCGAGCGGACGGCGCAGGTCGATTCTCATGACGGAAGCCTCTCCCTCTCAAGCGGATGCCGGCGGGGCGCCGGGCCGCAGGACGGTTTGGACCCCGCTGGGTGGACGATGCGGAGCGTGGAGCCGCCGGGCGGCTCCCCATCCTTCACCGACCGGCGGCCGCGGCGGCCAATTCATCCATGCGATGTCCGCCCAGTATGCCGGGCATGCTGTAGTTGCCCTCGTGGCACGCGTACTCGTAGAGCGGCTCCTCGGCGCGTTGCATCGGGAGCGACGCCGTCCACGGGCGCGTCCACGTCTCGGGGTCGTCGACGGTGTACTCGTAGACGAGGGTGTCGGCGTCGACGCGGGTCAGCCGCTCGACGAGGGTCATGTTCCGCGTCGTCCCCCGCCACCGACGCTGGTCGTTGAAGCGCGAGGTCTCGACGACGAGGGTGTCTCCCTCCCATCGGCCGCGCGAGTCGCCCGACCACTGCCGGACGTCCTCGGGCAGCGCCGGGCGCCCGTCGAGCGGGACCACCCGCACGGTGTGAACCATCTCCGTGAGCAGCACCACGTGGTCCGGCGTCTGGAAGACCTGCAGGTTCTGGTTGTAGCCGCCGGGGGTGATGGGGGGACCGGCGTTGAAGCCGAGGATGCACCGGTCGAACGCGCTTCGGTCGAGCCAGGAGTCGGCGGGATGCTCCTGCCGGTACGCGCGCCGCGCCTCGGTGCGCTCGCGCCCCGCCGGCGACATCTCCGGCAGCCGCCCGTTGGGCGGGTCCACGATCAGTGAGGTGCGACGCGTGCCGACGGTGCGGGTGCCCCGGTCTAGCCAGAAGTTGTTGTAGAAGCCGGGGGCCCCGTCCTCGCCCCGGTCCACGCTCTCGGTGACCTCGGTGCGCCGGGCCTCCCGGTTGGCGAGCTCGACGTTCCGGTCGGCCACCTCCTGCTCGAGGTTGGCCGCCTCCTCCTCGGTCAGGAACGCCTGGTCGCCCAGCCGTTCGGGCCGCTCCAGCGGCGTGATCGTGCGGAAGTCCCAGACGCCCTGCACGTCGGGAGCACCCCACGCCGTGCGGGGGGCGTCCTGGCCCGCCGCCGGCGCCGACAGCCCGACCGCCGCCATCGCCGCCGCGGTCACGGTTCCGAGAACTCGATGACGCATCTGAACCCCTCCTGACTGACGTCGAACCCGCCCACTATAACTCCTTGCCCCAGGAGGCCTTGGTGAAGGCCCCGCCGCACTCGACCGGCGATGCATCCTGCCTGACTGCGTTGCTCCTAGGGGCCGGCCCGCTCCAGGGCCCGCTCGCCGCTCAGCATGTTGGCGATGCTGTAGTTCCCCTCGTGGCACGCGTACTCGAAGAGCGACTCGTCGATTCGGCGAAGAGGCAGCTCGCCAGACCAGGGACTCGTCCACCGCGTCGGGTCCTCGACCGTGAACTCGTAGCGGATGGTGCCGGCGTCGACCCGCGTGAACCGCTCGACGACGCGGAGGCTCTCGGTGCGCCCGCCGTTGGCGGCGCGGATGCGCACCACGTCGTTGCCGAACGACGACCCCTCCTCGCTGCGGGCGATGCGCCGCGTCTCGACGACGAGGGTGTCGCCCTCCCAGCGGCCGCGCATCTCGCCCAGCCACTGCGGGATGCCCCGGTCGGGACGCGGGCGGCCGTCGAGGGGGATGATGCGGGTGTCGTGGATCATCTCCACGTGGATGACGACGTGGTCGGGCGTCTGCAGGATCAGGTAGTTGTTGTTGTAGCCGGTCGGCAGCATCGGCGGCCCCACCGACCAGAGCATGCAGCGGTCGTTGAGGTCCATGTCGGTCCAGGTGTCCGCCGGTCCGCGCCCGGCCCGCGCGGCGAGGCGCGCGTCCTCGTCCTGCTGCGCCTCGGGCGTCAGCGGCGGGAGGCGTCCGTCGGGCGGGTCGACGATGAGCGACGTCTGCCCCGTGGACGTGGTTCCGCGGTCGAGCCAGAAGTTGTTGTAGAAGCCCGGCGCCCCGTCCACGCCGACGTCCACGCTCGCGGTGGCCTCCGTCCTCGCCGCCGGCCGTGCGAGAAGCGCCGCGTTCCGGTCGAGGATCTCCCGTTCGAGGTTCGCCACCTCTTCCGCCGTCAGCCGCTCGCGCCCCGCCAGCTCCGCCGGGCGCTGCAGAGGCGTGACCGTCTTGTTCGTGTAGGTGCCCTGCAGATCGGGGTCGCCCCAAGGGGTGCGCGGCGACGCCGGCTGGCCGGCTGCGGCGACGGCCGGGAGGGCGACGCCGGCGACCAGTATCGCGCCAACGAGGGATCGAACCGTCATCTTGACCTCCGTGGGCCCGCTGCCTCCGGTCGTCCGCCGGGTTTCGGAGGCGCGGCCCCGCCATGTCCGGATCGGATGCGTCCATGCTACGCCTGCCGCAGGCCTGCCACAACCATGAATCGGACCGGGAGGCGGCCGAGCGTCCCACGGGCTGACGCGGCCGGCACAGGGGCGCGCCACGACCCGGGTCGGTGCTCGCGAGGCGGGCTTGGGCGCCCGAAGAGGCCACCGCCCTCGACGGGCGCTGCAACCGCGAGTCGTTCGGGCGCGGGGCTCGGCACACGGGAGGCAGACACGGATCCGCACCACGGACGAGAGCTTCAGGTAATCTGACGGCGGACCGGGACACGAAACGGCACGCCGGTCCGGGAGGCCGATCATGACACGCTGGCACGCCCTGTCGATCGTCGCGGGTCTCGTCACCGCCGTCGCGGCCACCGCGACCGCCCAGACCGGAGACGCGGGTCACGGTGAAGAGACCTTCAACACGCGGCTCGTCGGCATGCACGACCTGCAGGCGCGCTCCGCTTACCAGCCGCTGCCGGTCCGGCAGGGTGCGAGCCGCATCCTCTACGTCGGCCACCACGCCGGCGAGAGGTTGAATCCACTGACCGGCGCGGTCGAGCCCAACGGAACGTCCGTCGTCGACGTCACCGACCCCGGGGCACCGATCTACCTCGCCCACATCCCGGCAGCGGGCGGGGCCAGCGGCGCCCAGATGGTCCAGGTGTGCGCGGGTGAAGAGCTGCCTCGGGGCGAAGCCGGGCGGTTCTACCTGCTACGGTCGAACGGCAACCGCAGCCACGAGGCGTGGGACGTCACCGACCCCGCCCGCCCCGCCTTCGTGCGTACGGTGGCCGAGATGGGCCGGACCCCGGCCGGCGAGCAGCACACCCACAAGAACTGGTGGGAGTGCGACACGGGGGTCGCCCATCTCGTCGGGACCGTCGACGGATGGCGCGCCCCGCGCATCCTGCAGGTCTTCGACCTTGCGGACCCAGAGGCCCCGCGGCGCATCCGTGACTTCAGCCTGCCCGGCGTCCAGCCCGACGCCGCCGGCCCCGTGCCCGGCGGGTCGGGGGTGCACGAGGCGGTCAGACTGGGAAACCGCCTGTATCTGGCCTACGGCACCTCGGCCAACGGCGCCGTGCAGATCCTCGACCGGGACCGACTGCTCCGCGGCGATCCCGCCTCTGCCGCCCCCCTCGCGGCGAGCCCCGCCGCCCTGGCGTTCCCGCAGGTCGGGCGCATCGATCTGCCGTCCTTCTGGGGCGGACACACCGCGATGCCCCTGCTCGACGTGCCCATCGCCGACTACGCCGGCAACCGCGACAACGCAACGCGCGACTTCCTGTTCGTCGTCTCCGAGTCGGTCGCCAACGCCTGCCAGGAAACGCGCCACGTCACCCTCATGCTCGACATCACCGACGAGGCCCACCCCCTGCCGGTCGCGACCTTCCAGGTGCCCGAGTCGAGCGGCGACTTCTGCGGGCGCGGCGGCCGCTTCGGCCCCCACGCCCCGCAGTGGTCGATGGAGCCGCCGTTCTACCGCAAGCTGATGGTCGTGTCGTGGTTCAACGCGGGGGCGCGGGTCATCGACGTCCGCGATCCCTTCCGCCTCGAGGAGGTCGCGTACTACATTCCCGCCACCACCAATCGCACGGACGAGCGGTGCGCGATGATCGACGGCGTCGAGAGTTGCCGGGTGGCCATTCAGACGAACAACGTCGAGGTCGACGACCGGGGGCTGATCTATCTCGCCGACCGCGCCGACACCGGCCTGCACATCGTGGAGCTGACGGGGCCGGCCGCCGCCATCCTGGGGGAGCCGGCACCGTAGGAGTTCGCGCCGCGCTCGATCGGGGGGAGGGACGCCTACCGGCCGGCGCGCCGGGAACGGAGCGCCGCGGGCCAGTTCAGGAGCACGGAGATCGACGGATCGGCGACGGACCTCGTCGTCACGAAGCTGCCGTCGGCCCCGACGTCGTACGACGGCGGGCGCTCGTAGGTCCGGAAGTCGCCGTCGAAGAGGCGGACCGGCGCCTCGAACTCGAACCCGTTCGACGCCTCGACCCGGGCCCCCATCATGCTCCGCCCGTCGAGGTAGTGCAAGGTGCCGCCGTCCCTGGTCCACCGGGGCTCGGCCCCGCCGTCGTGGGAGACCCGTACCGGCGGGCCCGGCCCGGGATAGGGGCGCACCCAGATCTCGCGCCGGCCGGTGGCGTCGGACGTGTACGCGAGCCACCGCGCGTCCGGAGACAGCGCCGCCGCCATCCCCTCGCTCGCCGCCGTCTGCACCAACGGCCGCGGCGGCGCCCCCGCCGCCCGGGGCGAGAACTCGACCAGGTCGCCGCTCTCGCCCGAGATGGCGACGGCGATGAGGTCGCCGTCGGGGGACCAGTCGTGAGCGTGCAGGTGGCCTGCGACCCCAAGCGGCTCCGGCGGGCCGCCGCCGTCGGCGGACACCCGGTATAGCGATCCGTCGCCCTCGTAGACGATGGCGGCGCCGTCCGGCGTCCAGACCGGCGATCCGATGGCGTCGCTCGACTCGTCGAACGTGAGACGGATGGCCGGGCGGTCCCCGTGGAGGTCGAACACCCAGATGTCGCCGGCCACCACGAGGGCGAGCCTGCCTTCGTCCGGCGACAGGCGCGGGTGTCGCGCGTCATCCAGACCGTCGATGCGCCCGGTCTCGAGCTCTCGACCCGTGCGGTCGAGCCAGAGCACCGAGTGCGCCGAAGCGGCGGGGCGCCACGCGATGATCCCGGATTCCGACGCCGAGAACGACCGCCAGCGCACGTCGTAGCTGCCCACGTCCTCGGCTACGACGGTGGGCTCGCCGGCGAGCTCGAGACGCTTGTCGTCGAACGGCTGCGCCAGCAACCGGCGCCCCTGCATGAAGAGCAGCCGGCCGTTGGCCGAGTCGTCGGGCGACCGCGCGTACACGGCGGGGCGCTGGGTCGCCAGCAGCCGCGTCGATTCCTGCGCGGCCGGATCGAGGCCCACCGCGCCGACGTAGATCCCGCCGGTGCTCGAGTCCAGCGAGGCGCGCAGGTAGAGAAAGTGACGTCCGTCGGGAAGGAACCACGGGGCGGCGTGGGTGAACTCGCCCCGCGCGTCGTCCACCGTCGTGAGCGCCGTCGGCGTCCCGCCCCCGGCCGCCACCTGCATGATCCCGTCGCGGCCGCCGAACAGGATGATCTCGTCGGCGTTCCAGGCGCCGCCGTTGAACACCGGCGTGTCGCAGACCGGCTCGGCTTCCCCGGTCGTGATGTCGACCCGCCGCAGGGTGCGGCCGTCGGCGAAGCCGACGAACCGGCTGTCGGGAGACCAGAACAGCGGGGTGCCCGCACGGGCCGAGTCGAAGACCTGACGGGCTTCGCCGGAGGCGAGGGAGTGGATCAGGATACGGGATCCGCCGGCCTCGCCGGCTTCGACATAGGCGAGCTGCCCGCCGTCGGGCGACATCTCGGCCGAGGGCCCCAGCCCCGATGCCCCCTGAACCGCGAACCGCACCGGCTGGCGCGGCGCGGCCGGCTGCAGGTTCCAGACCGCGAGGACGGCCACCACCGCCGCGCCGGCGAGCCCGATCGCCCAGCGCGACCAGCCGGGTGCGCGTTGGGCCGATGCGCCGGCGGCCTGCCTGTCCGCATCCGCGAACGCGCCGTGCAGCCCCATCCGCACGTCGGCGATGTCGCGCATGCGCTGGAAGGGCTCCTTCTCCAGGCACCGGCGCAACACGGCGGAGACCTCGGGCTTGACGTCGCGGGGCAGCGCCTCCCACGCCGGCTCGGCCTTGAGCACCTCGGCGAGGATGCCGGCGGCGTCGTCCCCCTCGAAGGCTCTCCGCCCCGTGAGCATCTCGAACAGAACGGCCCCGAACGCCCAGATGTCGGTGCGCCGGTCGACGGCTCTGCCCCGCGCCTGCTCGGGCGACATGTACGCGACGGTACCCACGATGACCCCCGCCCCGGTAGCGGCGGACGACCAGGTCGACGGATCGCCCCGACGGCCGGACGCCGGGGCCTCCAGCCCCTTGGCCAGCCCGAAGTCCAGCACCTTGACGGTCCCATCGTGCTGCACCTTGACGTTGGCAGGCTTCAGATCGCGATGGACGACGCCGGCCTCGTGAGCCGCTTCGAGGCCGTCCGCGAGCTGGATCGTAATGGCGAGCGCCTCGTCGGGCGGCATCGGCCCCCGGGAGATCCGCGCTTCCAGCGTCGGCCCCTCGACCAGCTCCAGCACCAGCGCTCGCACGCCGGCGTCTTCCTCGATACCGTGGATCTGCGCGATGTTCGGGTGGTTGAGCGAAGCCAGCACTTCGGCTTCGCGCTGGAACCGGGCCAGCCGGTCGGCGTCGGCGGCGAAAGCGTCGGGGAGCAGTTTGAGGGCGACGTCGCGGTTGAGCCGGGTGTCGCGGGCCCGATAGACGTCGCCCATCCCGCCCGCGCCGAGGACGCCGTTGACCTCGAAGTGCCCGGCGAACCGGTCTCCGACCGTCAACGGCATGCGTCACCGCTCCGGCGATGGGCAACGACGAGGTCGGGAGATCGTCGGCGGCTCGCGCTCATTCGCCCCGTCCGTGGACGGCCGGGTGGGCACGCGGTCCCTGCATGCCCGGGCCAGCCCGCCGGCCCGCTACCGTGAGACGAGCTCGGCAATCGCCGGCCGCGGCCCCCGCTCGGGCCGCGCACCGAGCCTCGTCCGGAAGGGTACTACAGGGTCCCGCCGGCCCTGCCGAGGCGGGCTTGGTGGCGGCGCGCCGGCTCACGGACCGAGCGGCGGCGTATGCACCGGGAGACGGCGCGCGCGGGTCGCCTGCTCGAAGGCGTAGCCGAGGGCCAGCAGGCGGGGTTCGTCGAACGCGCGGCCGAGGAACGAGAGGCCCACGGGGAGGCCGTCGCCGGTGAACCCGGCGGGCACGATGAGATCGGGGAAGCCGGTGAGGTTCGCGTACCTCGTCGCCGAGGGACCTCCCCCACCGGTCGGCGCGGGGGCGACGTCGACGCGCCCGGGCCGCCGAGGCGACGTCGGATACACGATGGCCGCAAGATCGTCGGTGTCCATCAGCCCGCGGATCACGGTTCGCACCATCGGCAGGCCGTGCTCCACGACGGCGCGGTACTCCGCATCGGACAGCTCGCCGCTCGCGTCCTCCTGCCGCATCAGGCGCCACCGGCCGGGGTTGTGCCCCGTCCCGTCGACCGGGGCGGTGAGGCGCACCGACCGTTTCACCAAGTCGGCGAGGCTCCCATGGAACTCCGGCTGGAGGGTCGCGAGATACTCCTCGATCTGCGCCCGGAACTCGCGGTAGCGGACCACGGTGTAGAAATCGCCGCTCGCGTCGAGCACCCACTGCGGAAACCGCACGTCGACGACGGTGGCCCCGGCCTCGCGCATCACGTCGAGCGAGGCCTCGACGACCCAGTCCTCGTCGCCGTCCTGGCCGAGGAAGTCGCGGGCGACCCCGATGCGGGCGCCGGCGAGGGCGTCGGCGTCGAGATACTGCGTGTAGTCGGTCTCGAAGCGGCCGCGGCTCGCGGCGGTGGCCTCGTCGGCGGGGTCGACCCCGGTCATGGCCCCGAGGGCCGCGGCGACGTCGTACACGTGCCGCGCCATCGGGCCCGCGGTGTCGAACGACAGCGCGAGGGGCACGATGCCGTCGCGGCTCATCAGGCCCAGGGTCGGCTTGAGCCCCGCGATGCCGTTCGCCGTCGACGGCGAGCGCACCGATCCGCCGGTGTCGGTCCCCAGCCCGACCTGCGCGAAGGCCGCCGCGATGGCCGCACCGGTCCCCCCGGACGATCCGCCGGGCGACCGGACGAGGTCGTGGGGGTTGCGGGTGCGGCCGCCCAGCGAGCTCATCGCCCCGCCGGAGGCGAACTCGCTCATGTTGACCTTGGCGAGCACGATGGCGCCGGCCTCGCGCAGCTTCCTGACGAGGAAGGCATCGTCGCGAGGCAGCGAGCCCTCCAGCAGGACCGACCCCGCGGTGGTCGGCAGGTCAGCGGTGTCGAGGTTGTCCTTCAGGACGACGGGGATGCCGTGGAGCGAGGAGCGGGGACCGGTGGACCGCCGCTCCGCGTCGAGCTCGCGGGCTCGCTCGACCGCATTCGGATTGAGGGCGATGACGGCGTTGAGGGCCGGGCCGGCGTCGTCGTAGGCGGCGATGCGAGCCAGGTAGCGCTCGACGAGCTGCTCCGACGTCAGCGCGCCGGCGTCGAACGCGCGGTTCAGATCCTCGATGGTGGCGGACGTGACGTCGATGGTCTGTCCGCTGGCGGTTGTGGCGCCGGCGAGCGCGAGCAGCACGACGACGAGGCTGTACGGCCGCCAGAAGGGACGTCCACTCATGTCAGGCTCCCGGGAAATGACGGAATCACGATGCCGACTCCGAGGCGAAGGCGCCGTCGACCCGGCGGAGGGCGTACAAGCCCACGCTCTGGACAGTTGCCGCTACGACCTCGCCACCTGTGCCCGAGCGCATGACCGGCTGCCGCGGCTTCCGCGCCCCGGCCCGTGGCGAGGCGCAGACCAGCCCGCCAATCGCCGCCTACGGCTCCGCCTGGGCCCGAACCAACTGCGCTGTTCTATGGCGCGGACTCATGGCCACCCGCCGGCAACGCGAAGGCGACCAGTCGCGCATCGGGTCCGGCGCCGGTGGCGATCAGGATGAACTGCCGGCCCGCCCGCGAGCGGTAGGTCATCGGGTTGCCGCTTGTGCGGAACTCGGTGGCGACCCGGCTCACCTCGCGGCCGGTCTCGGCGTCGAACGCGTACAGGTACGGATCGCCGCCGCCGAGAAACACGAGCCCCCCGGCCGTCACCATGGGGCCCATGGCGCCGGGGGTGCCGAGACGTTCGGGCAGGTCGACGCCGCGCAGCAGCGGGTGCGCGCGCATGATGCGGCTGCCCTCGCCGAACGGCACGCTCCAGGCGATGTCGCCCGCGTTCAGATCGATCGAGACGAGCCGCGCGTACGGCGGCTTGACGAGGGGTATCGGACCGAGGCGGCTCCGCTCCGCCGGAACGTACCCGCCCAGCCCCCGGAAGATGCCGGCCGAGCCGCCGCGCGGGCAGTTGTTCGTATAGGCGACGTCGACCTCCGGCAGCTCGGGATCCGTCTCGCAGACCTGGTTGGCCGACACCCCCTCCGACGTCCGCACGTAGAGCCGGTTGGTGGTCGGGTCCAGGGCGGCCCCGCCCCAGTTGGCGCCGCCGTCCACCCGCGGCCGCTGCAGCGTCCCCCGCAGGCTGGGCGGCGTGAAGAGCGGCCCGAGCCGGTAGGTCCGAAGCTCCTCCGTCGCGATGCGGTGGATCTCGGGCGTCAGGTCGTTCGCGTCGTCGAGCGAGACCCCCTGCGCCGCGAACGGCGGCGGCTTCGTCGGGAACGGCTGGGTCGGATACGGCACCTCGCCCGGCACGTCGGTCTGGGTGTCGACGGGCCGCTCCTCGATGGGCCACACCGGCTCGCCGGTGACGCGGTCGAAGACGTAGGTGAACCCCTGCTTCGACACCTCGGCGACGGCGTCGATGGTCCGGCCGTCGACCTCGAGGGTCATGAGGTTCGGCGCCGACGTGAAGTCGTAGTCCCAGAGCCCGTGGTGCACGGCCTGGAAGTGCCACTCGCGCTCGCCGGTGCGCGCGTCGAGGCAGACCAGCGACTCGGCGAAGAGGTTGGCGCCGAGCCGCCGGCCGCCCCAGTAGTCGCTGCTGGGGGTGCTCGTGGGCACGTACAGCAGCCCCCGCTCGGCGTCGAGCGACATCAGCCCCCAGACGTTGGCGTGCCCGGTGAAGCGCCACGAGCCGCCCTCCCAGGTGTCGGCCCCGAAGGCGTCGTTCGACTGCGGCACCGTGTAGAAGACCCAGCGCCGCTCGCCGGTGTGGACGTCGAATGCCTGCACCGACCCCGGGGTGTCGAACCGCTTCTGGATGCGGTCGGGCACGCGGCTCCCCACGATGACGAGGTCCTCGAAGACGACCGGCGGCGACGTCTGGTCGAACATCTCGTGGGTCACGGGGTTCGGGAAGCCCTCGGTCAGCAGCACCCTGCCGCCGTCTCCGAAGGCGGGAATCAGCGAGCCGTCGGCCGCGTTCAACGCGTAGAGGCTGTCGCGGCTGTTGATGAAGACGCGCATGTCCTCGCCCGCGCCCGCCGCCCGGTTCGCGTCGGCCGGCCACACCGCCACGCCGCGGTGCTTGAAGCCGCCGGGAGGGCCGCCCTCCGGACCGGTGCGCCACGCCTCGGGATCGAACGCCCACAGCTCCTCGCCGGTCTCGGCGTCGAGGGCGACCACCCGCGTGTACATGGTCGACACGTAGACCACGTCGTCGATCATCAGGGGCATGACCTCGAAGCTCCCGGGCCGGGTGCGGAAGGCCTGGTTGGGCAGCTCGTTCGGCTCCCAGGTCCAGGCGACCCCGAGCCGTTCGACGTTCGAGGCGTCGATGTCGGCGAGCGGCGAGTACTTCGACGCCCCCTGGTCGGCCCCGACGTAGGGCCACTCGACCATGCTGGCTGAGGTCTCCTGCGCGGCCGCCCGCGAGCCCGTCACGGACATGAAGAGGGCCGCGGCGAGAATGGCCGCGACGCCGACGGCGTGCGTGTTGCGCTGCTTCTGCATCGGATGCCTCGCTCCGGGAGTCTCGAGCGTAGCATGGACCAGACTACCCACAGGGTCGGTTGAGCGACAACCGGGGCCACGGGCGACGCTCTCCGGGCCCGGCCGCCCGCGCCGCAGAACGGTGCGGGCCGGCAGGATTGGTCGGGCGGCGAGCCGAGCCGCGGGCGTCGCCTTCCGGGCGCCCGCAGCCGACTCAGGGGAAGTTCGTCTTGACGATGCTGCGGTCGATATCCTTGAGGGAGGACACCCCCGCGAACGCCATCGCCTGTCTCAACTCGGCGTTGACGATCTCCAGCACTTTCTGCGCCCCCTCCTCGCCGAACGCGCCGAGCCCCCAGCGCGACGCGCGGCCCAGGCACACCGCGTCGGCCCCCAGGGCCAGCGCCTTCAGCACGTCGCTGCCGCGCCGGAAGCCGCTGTCGATCAGCACGGGGACGCGGCCGGCCACCGCCTCGACCACCTCTTCCAGCACCTCGAGGCTCGAGGGGCCGTAGTCGAGGGCCCGGCCGCCGTGGTTGGACACGATGACGCCGTCCACCCCGTGCTCGAGGCACTTCTTCGCGCCTTCACCGGTCAGGATGCCCTTGGCCAGCATGGGCACCTCGCAGATCGGCCGGAGGTCGTCGAAGAGCCTCCATTCGTACCAGAGGCGCCCCGCCGAGACGCGGTACGGGTTCGGCGGGTTCGGCAGTGCCCGGCGCGTCACCCGGCGCGGCGCCCCGCCGGTGTGCCTGACGTGCAGGTCGCGCTCGTAGTACGACGCCTGCTGGTCGATCGTCACGACGATCGTCTGCGCGCCCACCTCCTGGGCGGTGCCCAGCACCTCCCGGTTCGGCTCCATCTCGCGCGTCGCGTAGCGCTGGAACCAGAGCGGCCCGGCCGCGCCCGCGCGCGCGATCCGCGGGAACGGGAGGCTCGACGCGTTGCTGACGATCATCGTGGTCCCGGTGGTCGTCGCCGCCCGGTGCATGCCGAGCTCGCCGTCCGGGTGCAGGTCGCGCTGCCGCGCCGTCGGCGCGAGCATGATCGGGCTCGGCATCGCGTGGCCGAACAGCTCCGTGGACGTGTCGACCGACGCCGGGTCGACCCCGCCGCGCCCGATCAGCTCCACCCAGTCGAACGCGTCGCGGTTGCGGTAGAGCGTGAACTCCGACTCCGTGCCGTGCGCCGTGTAGTCGTAGACGGCCAGGGGCACGTTGGCGCGGAAGATCGGCTCGAAGTCGAACACGTCCCGCATCTCGTCGAACCCGAGAAACCGCCGGTGGGATCCGAGCGGCCACGGGTCGCGCTGCGCGTGCAGCAGCGGCGACGCCGCCATGAACGACGCCAGCCCCGCCAGCGCCTTCCTCCGTGACATTCCCCGACGCCACCGCTGCTCGATCTTCCCCACGATGCCTCCTGCGCTAGAGAGACCCGACGGCTCCGCCGGATTCGGGCGGCCCCGGCCGCGTGCCGGGGCGGACCGCCGCGGCGGCGTCAGCAGTGTATCAGCAGAATGGCGAACGCCCGAGGGTTCGGGCGGAAGGCGGCGGCGCGGCTGTCATGTCCCCGCTCAGCCGGCGCGCCGCCGCTCAGCCGGCGGCGGCCGGGGCGTCGGTTGCGTACTCGACGAGCCGCCGCTCGAGGAGATCGTCGAGCAGCCGGTCAACGTCCCGCTCGAGCACGTCCCGGGAGACGTCATACTCCGCGTGCACCCGGTCCACGATGACGTCCGGAGTGGCTCGCTCCTCGATCAGGCTCCACACCATGGCACCGACGTCGTCGAGGCCGAAGTAGCGCCCCGAGCGCATGTCGGCCACGATGATCTGATCCCCCAGGCGGGCGCAGTGGGCCTCTCCGGATACCCTCAACGGCGTGTCCGTTCGCATCGCGCTCTCCCCGTTCAGGCGGCCTCGACGCCCACGCGCGGGCGCTGCCGCCCGAGAAAGGCGTGCTGCAGCCAGGCATCGAGGGTCAGGGTCGAGAGCAAACCCCCGAGGTCGGGGGCGTGACCCTGGCGCGCCAGGTGCAGGGCGGTGCGCAGGCGCTCGCGGTCGACGGCGCCGAGCTCGACCAGCACCGACGAATCGACGAGCTTCTCGAGGACCGGCCATTCCTTGCGGAGGCCGTTGTACACCGCGTGCCCCGTCGACGCGTTCTGCGTGCGGCACCTGACCTGCTCGGGCAAGATGCCCTTCATGGCGCGCCGGAGGACCGCCTTTGGCTCCCCGGGCACCGCCTTCAGGCTCCACGGCATCGCGAGGGCCAGCTCGACCAGCGGCCGGTGCAGGAAGGGGTAGCGGATGTCGCAGGCCTTCTCGAGGTAGCCCCGCAGCAGGAAGCCCGTGATCCAACCGATGCGCTCGACGTGCCAATGATCGGCGGATCCCCGCCCGGTTCGCGGCATGTTCGCGCCCCGAGCGCGGTCCCGGAGGTTCCATTTCCGCCCAAAGCTCTCCGTGATCCAGTCGTGTCCGCCCGGCGTCCAGCCGTAGCTGAGGAGAGGCCGGCCCATCAGCGGTCGCAGACAGTAGCGGAACACCAGGTTGCTCAACGGTAGCCTCAGCGCTTGCTGCCACCGGTCCATCTCGCGCCAGAGACGGCCCACCCGGCCCTGCCGAAGCAGGTCGGCGAGGTGCACCGGCTCCTGGTGCTTGCTCAGCACCACTCCCTCCGCGCCGATGCCGGTCAGGAGCACCGGCACGCCCCCGCCCGCCATCAGCCGCCGGTACTGTGCGTGCACGCCGAAGAACGCCGCCGCCGCGTGCGGTTCTTCCCAGTGCTGCACGGCCGTCGCCAGTCGGCTGAACGGATGGTGATCGTCGCCGTCGATTGCGTGTCGCTCTACACCCGCTGCCCGCTCCACCGCTTCCGCCCATTCCCGTTCGTCACTCACGGTCGACTCGCCGAACACCACGTTGATCGACGAGAGCCGCGGCCCGCCGCGTTGCCGGGCGGCTAGGCTCACGATAGAGGACGAATCGAGGCCACCTGAGAGGTCCGCCCACACCATGTCCGCCCCGGACATCCGGCGCTCCACGGCGTCCGAAAACGTGCTGAGGAACTCGTCGACGTAGTCCTGGTGGTTGCGCCGGCGGCCGGCCTGTCGATCGCGCCACTCCCAGTACCGTTCGACTCGGACGCGCCCGTGCTCCGCGATCAGACGATGACCCGGCTCGAGCCGCCACAGACCGCGGTACGGCGTGCGGCTCGAACTGGGACGATCGACACCCAGGGCGAGCCGATCCGCGACGTAGTCCATGTCGACAGGTGGGGTCTGCGGGCAGATGGGCAGCAATTGCCGCACTTGCGTGGCGAAACCTACCAGATCGTCGCGCAGGAGCACGTACAGCGGTCGCACGCCAACCGCGTCTCGTACACAAAGAAGCCGCCGAGCCGTGCCGTCCCAGAGGCCGAACGCGAAGTCGCCGATCAGTCTCGACGCACATGCGTCCCCCCAGGCCCCGTACGCGGCGAGAGCCAACTCGGCGTCGTCGACGGACGCATCGACACCATGATCAGAAAGGGCGGCAATCAATTCCCCGCGATTGTCGATCCGGCCGTCGAGAACGAGGACCGACTGCGGACGGTCGATTGCCGATGACCATGCTATGCCGGGACCAACGGCGTCAGCAGGAGCCGTCGTGCACGCAAGTCCGACGCCGTCCTCCACCCATTGGCTCCGACGCCCCGAAATCAGAATCCTCGCGGCCTCATTCAGGCAGTCGACCTCCCGGCGGTCGACGGGCCTGCCGTCTAGCGCATGTATGCCACCGATTGCCTGAAGGGTCGCACCGGTCATCGGACCAATGAGAGCACCGAGGGAACCCGTCACGCGGAATGCTGCACCCGCCGAGTCGTCAGGATCCCCTACAAGGGCTCACGAGTCGAGAAAATCGGCACATACGGTTCGTGCCGCCAGTCGCCGATCTCGTCGTCGAGCACTCCGCCCAGGCACTCGACCCAGGCATGGGCCCCGAACGGATATCGCTTGACTCCGATGCGCAACGTCGCAGGGACGCCCCGGCTCCGCAGAAGCAAGAAGATGGTCAGAGCTCGCGGCAGACAATCCAGCCGGGGACGGTAGTAGTACCGGGTAGCTCGGCGCACCGCCCCGAGGGTTCGGCGCACCGTCGTTCGCTGGTCCGCTGGCGATGCCGCGGCACTCGCCCGCCGCCGGCCCCACCACTCCACGAGCCGGAATACGCGCGAGAAGCCCATCACGCGAAAACCGGCGTCCAGAAGAACGAAGACAAGGAGCGCCTGGATCGCCACGCTCGCACCCGGGCTTGAGGCTTCGCCACGCACGCTAGGAATCTGCTCGGAATCAACCGCGCCGATTCCTACGGGAAGAGTCCAAAGTACCCACCGTTCACGCCGTCTTCACAAAACCCGAAGCAGTCACCCGTCATCACCTCGATCGCTCCGAAGTCGACGACATGCGGCGCGACATAAGCCCTCTTCTGTTTCTTTTGGATCGCCACGCTATTCCTCCTTGCCTGGAGACGTCATTGACCCTTGGCGTGCAGCATCTTTGCAGATCGGCCAGACGGTGACATTGTCATTCGTTAAGCCGTCCGATGACATGGATCAATGGCTCCGCCAAACACGTCGAAAGGCAAGATGCGTGCGGCGTCGATGAGAAACACCGGCCGGAGAAGATCTGATCAGGCCCGGGCTTCGATCTGGGGAGGGTCCAAAGTGGACGGGGCATCGACCTCTCGTCGAACCGCTTCGGTCGTTGCGGGCAGTACTGCCGTGAAGACTGCGCCGTGTCCAAGACGGCTGTCCACCCTGATCTCTCCGCCATGCGCGCGCAAAACGTGTCGGGCGATGGCCAATCCGAGACCGGTCCCCGGCACGCTGCCGCTTCCGCGGCCAACCCGGTAGAACTCGTCGAAGATCGGTCCGTGGTCATCCGGAGCAATCCCGATGCCGCCGTCAGCGATATCGACCGCAACCTCGCCGCCGCCGCTACGCAGCACGACACGGACCCGGCGGCAACACCCCGAGTACTTCATGGCGTTGTCCAGCAGATTCACGAACACCTGCGTCAACGCCGCCGAATCGATGCGCACCTCTGGCAGCGGAGCATCCGGCGCAGTCACTCCGATCGTAAACCCTTCCCGCGCGCGACGGGTATCGACCGTCGCCAACGCGGCGCCGACGACGTCCTCGATCGCGACCACTTCGGGGCGATAACGGACCTCCGCCGACTCTATGCGGCCGAAACTCAGCACGTTGTCGACGAGGTGCTTCAGACGGTTGCTCTCCTGCTCGATACGATGTCCGTACTCGACGACCTTGTCCGCCGCGCTGACCCGCCCTCGCCGCAGGAGCTCCCCGAACACTGCGATGGATGCCAAGGGAGTCCGCAGTTCGTGCGAGACGTTCGCGACGAATCCGTTCCGAATTCGCGCCAACCGGCGCTCCCGCCTCGTCGCCCGCCACGTGAGCAGCAAACCGCTCAACGCCACCACCGACATTAGGATCGACAGGACCCAGTTGGTCAGGGCATTGGCCTGGAGCACCTGCGCCGCCGCGGTGTGACGACTTCGCGCCGACAGCTCCAGATCCCGGAAGATGAAATCGAAGCGACCCGTCACGGCGTCGGCCTGACCGGGCTCATCGTGCGTAGCCGCCACGACGCGCCCTGCGCTGTCCACGACCCGTACTATCAGGTTGTCTCGCACTTCCTCGGCGAGCAAGTCCGCCGCACCCGCTATGGCCCGTGGCAGGTACTCGTGCTCGAATCGACGTCTGTCGATGACGAAACCGGCGAAACCGACGGCCGAGCCGGAATCGGTGACGAACCGGTAGAGAAGGCGGTTCTCCGCATCGAGCTCGTCCACGTAGATCTCGGATCGATTGAGGTGCTCCATCCATTCCCGCTGCAGGCGCACGCTAACCCGCATGATGGCGGCCGAGGTGGCAGGGTCAGCGCCGACACCCATATGGCCGGTGTCGGGGTCGTAGTACTGCGTCAAACACAAGCACCCATCGAGAGACCCGGCGAACAGCAGACTGGCCGCCGAGGTGTCGACTCCATCGAAGTAGCGCGCGATCGCGTCGAACCGCTTGACTGCGAGGGCGTCGCCCGGTACGGCCAGCATGTCTCGCGCCGCGTCCATGTACACCCGTCGCACCTCGGCCGCAACTGCATCCAGATGCTGAGTGAGGGTGGTCTGGTGCGCAATCACCTCCACCTGTGCTAGCCGGCGAGTCAACACGTACTGCAGAACGATGATCGCGACCAATGGTACCAAGACAATCGCCACTTCGAGCCGCCACCGCCGATGGAACGCTCTGAAGCTGTTCATGGTGCCCTCCGTACGTGTGCGCACTATACATCTTTCCGATGCGCATGGAACACGTTGGGACGTCACCCTCAGTTCAGATGCCTCACTGAACCGACCTGTCACGCGTTCACCGGCCACCCCACGTCCCGGCCGGCGGGGTCCGCTTCGCGGAGACCCGACAGGTCCGTGATGATCAGCCGGTCGCGGCGGAGGCGAATCACGTCGTCCCGCTGCAGCCGGGCCAGCAGCGCGGCGAGCTGGCTCGCCGAGACGGAGAGCAGCCTCGCGAGTTCGCGGTGCGTGAACGGGAGGCGCAGGTGCACCTCCTTCTGCAGGCCGCCGTTGTCGTTGGCGTCGAGGAGCCGGCGCAGCAGGTGCTTGAGGCGAACCTCGGGGGGGACGCACTCCCGGCCTCCGGGGCGCTCGAGGCGGTCGACCATCTCGCGGCTGTACATCTGGGCAACCCGCCACGACAGGTCGGGGTCGACCCGCACGAACCCGAGAAACCGCTCGCGCGCCAGCCCGCGCACCGTGCAATCGGTCGCCGCGACCACCGCAATCGGGGTATCCCGCCCCGCGATGACCGATTCGGCCCCGAGCAGCCAGCCGGGGAAACGCAGGCCGACGGTGGCGACGGCCTTGCCCGGATCGCGCCTCTCGAGCCTCACGATGCCGTCGGCCAACAGGTGCACGCGCTCCGGCGTGCGGTCCTGCGGCAGGAGCTCGGTTCCGGCCGGATGGGTCTCCGGCGGCGCCAGGTGAGCCCGCCACCCGTCGATCTCCCCGGCCGCCGCGCCCGTCCCGCCGCCGTACCGTCCGGCCGCGTTCATGGCGCCCAGGCCCGCCCCAGCGCGTCCACCGGGTTCGTGAGCACTCCGCCCTCGTCGACGTCGTCGGCGGCAAGCCGGTGGATGTCGGGAACGACGATCGCCCCATCGGTCACCTGGATGATCCCGTCGTCGCGAAGCTGCCGGAGGAGTCGGCTCAGGTGTTCAGGCGTGACCGCGAGCAGGCTGGCCAGCTCCCACCGCTTGAGCGGCAGCGACAAGCGGACCCCGCCACCGTTGCCGTTCGGGGCCGCAGCTCCCGTGAAGCGCCGCAGCATCCGTTCCAGACGCTGCCGGGACGTCGCCGTGCCGAGGTCCGCCATCTGCTGAAACTGGCTCAGCACCTCGCGGCTGTGCATCTGGTGGACGTGCCACGACAGCGCCTCGTGCTTCGCCATCAGGTCGAGGAACGCCTGCCTCGTGAGCCGGCGCAGCCGGCACGGCGTCACCGCCACCGCGCTCGCCGGATGAGCCCGAAACGTCAGCACCAGGGCCACGCCGAGGAACCAGCCGGGCCCGCGCAGGCCGAGAATCTGCTCCCGCCCGTCGGGGCCCGTCCGAACGAGCTTGGCGAGCCCCTCCTCGACGTAGAACACGTCGCCCGGGTCGCCTCCCTGTTCCATCAGCACCGTCCCCACCGGGTACGACAGCGGCGTGGGCAACAACGGCAGCCAAGCGTCCCTGCGCTCCATTCCGGCGTCGCCGACTCCATCGTGCACTTGGTGGTCCATGCGGCGATCGTGGGGCCAGCCGATGTAAAAGTCTTCGTTCTAGTATCAACGTTGTCTTCAAAATGTAAATTTCCAGCAAAAAATACCCTCGGGTAGTGGTAAAACATTGATACTGGCGCTTGCCCCGGCCGCTCTGTCGAGAGCACGGGTGCCGACGCGCCGCAGTCGAGGAGAGCAGGTGACCGTAGCCGACGCCGCCCCCCTGATCGCGCTCGCCCGGATCCACAGACTGGAGCTCCTGCAGGACCTCTACGAGCAGGTGCTCATCGGCGCCGTCGTCAAGGCGGAGACCATCGACGCGGGCAGCGCGACGCGGGCGCTCGGCGTGGAGCAGATCGAGGCCGCGGTCGACGCCGGCTGGCTCGGGGTCGCCACGGCGAGCGACACCGAGAGCGACCTCGCGCAACGCCTGTCCCGACGCTCGCGCCTCCACCGGGGGGAGGCCGAGTCGGTCGCCCTCGCCCGCGTGCGGAAGCTGCCCCTGGTCGCCGACGACAAGGAGGCGCGGAGCGTCGCGAAGACCCTCGGCGTGCCCCTGATCGGCACCGCCGGCGTGCTCCTGCAGGCGTACATGCGCCGCAGCTTCGGTCTGGACTCACTGGAAAAGGCCCTCAGGGATCTCGGCGAGACGATCTGGCTGTCTCCCTCGGTGGTTGCCGAGATCCTGAGACGTGCCCGCAAGGCCAAGCGATGAAGAAGGAACAGATGGTCGGGGCCCGGCTGCCCGCGGATCTGGTGCGCGAGCTCGAGCTCATCCAGAACGTCGAGCAGTCCGATCGCTCGACCACGGTGCGCCGCCTGCTGGCGAGGGCAATCCGCGACTGGAAGCTGGAGCACGCGGCCCGCCAGTACGGCGAGCGGCGGATCTCGCTGTCCCGCGCCGCGCTCGATGCCGGCGTCTCCCTCTGGGAGATGATGGACTACGCCCGGGTGAGCAAGGTGTCGGTCCAGTACGACCTGGACGACCTCGAGCACGACCTGGAGGTGCGGGCCGGAAGCCGTCGGAAACGCTGAGCCCTGCCGGGGTCTCGGCTCATCCCGTGAACTTGTAGCCGACGCGGTGAACGGTGACGATCCAGCGAGGGTCCGAAACGTCGTCCTCGATCTTCTGGCGCAGCTTGGCGACGTGCTGATCCACGGTGCGGGTGAGGGGGTGCATGGCGTCCTGGTCCCAGACGCCTTCCAGGAGCCGGTCCCGGCTCACGGCCTCACCGCGGTGCCGGATGAAGTACTCGAGCAGACGAAACTCCCGCGGCTGCAGCGTCAGGGGCCGCCCGCCCTTCGCGACGTCGCGAGTCCGGAAGTTCACGTGCACGTCGCCGAAGTCGTAGGCGCGTTCCCGCGCGGCGAACGTCCGCGACCGCCGTAACACCGCCTCCACGCGCGCCACCAGCTCGGTGAAGCTGAACGGCTTGGTGACGTAGTCGTCCGCTCCCGCCTTCAGCCCGACCACCCTGTCGAGCTC
This sequence comes from Vicinamibacterales bacterium, assembly GCA_965207615.1. GTDB lineage: Bacteria > Acidobacteriota > Vicinamibacteria > Vicinamibacterales > UBA8438 > JAJEEA01. Next base: position 726,571 of record CBDBMZ010000003.1, on the reverse strand, counting down.
CTCCCCCTTCGCGCTCAGCATGAGGACCGGTACCGTACTGCCCCGCTCGCGAAGCTCCCGGCATACCTCGACCCCGGTCAGCCGCGGCAGCATGACGTCGAGGATGACGAGATCTATCCCGGGCCGGCCGGCGAGACGGAGGCCGTCCTTGCCGTCGCGCGCCAGCAGCGTGGAATAGCCTTCGTAGTGCAGTCCGTCGGACAGCCCCGCGGCCAGGGACTGGTCGTCCTCGACGATCAGGATCGTGCTCACCGCCGCCTCGATCCGGCCATGACGTCACGGATGATCCATGTCCCCGGCGGCGATCCACGGTCCGGCGCCGCGGGGACGGTCCACAGGTCGGTCCACCGCGGCCGGAAACATCCGAGACGAGGCTGCGTACGCGCCGTCACGGCTACTCACGATATCACCTGCTGGAAAGCGCCGCCCGGGGACCCGGCGACGGGACCCGCGAAGCTCCCTGTCCGGATCCCACGCTTGACACTCTCCCCCATCGACTGCTAATCTTGTCAGTCTTTGACGGCGAGTGCTAACCCCGCCCTGCCCCGCACCAAGTTCCGGGGAGGGACTCCTTCCACAACCCAAGGGAGTCGGAAAACACCATGGCAATCAAGGTACGACCACTTCACGACCGCCTCATCGTGCAGCGTCTCGAGGAAGAGGAGCAGCAGGTCGGCGGCATCATCATCCCCGACACGGCCAAGGAGAAGCCCCAGCAGGGCAGGGTCGTCGCCGTCGGCAAGGGCAAGGTCAAGGAGGACGGCGGCCTGCAGCCGATGGATGTCGCCGAGGGCGACACCATCCTGTTCGGCAAGTACTCGGGGCAGGAGATCAAGCTCGACGGCGAAGAGTACCTCATCATGCGGGAGGACGAGGTTCTGGGCGTCGTCCAGCAGTAGCCGGTGGCGGCGATGACAGTCCGGCGGCGGCCGTGGCCGCGCCGGTCACGCGAATTTCGACCTGATTGGAGCACATCGAGATGGCAAAGCAGATCGTCTACAGCGAAGGGGCGAGGCAGAACATCCTCGCCGGCGTCGACCAGTTGGCCAACTGCGTCAAGGTGACGCTCGGTCCCAAGGGCCGCAACGTCGTCCTCGACAAGAAGTTCGGGTCTCCCACCATCACCAAGGACGGCGTGACCGTCGCCAAGGAGATCGAGCTGAAGGACGCCCTCGAGAACATGGGCGCCCAGATGGTGCGCGAGGTCGCGAGCAAGACCTCCGACATCGCCGGCGACGGCACCACCACCGCGACCGTCCTCGCCCAGTCCATCTACCGCGAGGGCGCCAAGAACGTCGTGGCCGGCGCGAACCCGATGGAGGTCAAGCGGGGCATCGAGACGGCCGTCTCCTCGGTCGTGGACAACCTCGAGAGGCTGTCGCGGGCCGTGAGCGGCGACATGATCGCCCAGGTCGGGCAGATCTCGGCCAACAACGACGAGACCATCGGCCGGATCATCGCCCAGGCCATGGACAAGGTCGGCAAGGACGGCGTCATCACCGTCGAGGAGGCGCGGACCCTCGAGACGTCGCTCGAGGTCGTCGAGGGCATGCAGTTCGACCGCGGCTACCTGTCGCCGTACTTCGTCACCGACTCCGAGCGGATGGAGGTGGTGCTCGAGAACCCCATCATCCTGATCCACGAGAAGAAGATCAGCTCGATGAAGGACCTCCTGCCGCTCCTCGAGCAGGTGGCCCGGCTGAACCGGCCGCTCCTCATCGTGGCCGAGGACGTCGAGGGCGAGGCCCTCGCCACCCTCGTGGTCAACAAGCTGCGGGGAACCCTGCAGGGCGCCGCCGTCAAGGCGCCGGGCTTCGGCGACCGGCGGAAGGCGATGCTCGAGGACATCGCGACCCTCACCGGCGGCAAGGCGATCACCGAGGACCTCGGCCTCAAGCTCGAGAACATCGGCATCGAGGATCTGGGCAAGGCGAAGAAGGTCACCATCGACAAGGACAACACCACCATCGTCGAGGGCGAGGGCACCCACGCCGCCATCGAGGGGCGGGTCAAGCAGATCCGCGCCCAGATCGAGGAGACGACCTCTGACTACGACCGCGAGAAGCTGCAGGAGCGGCTCGCCAAGCTCGTCGGGGGCGTGGCCGTCATCAAGGTCGGCGCCGCCACCGAGACCGAGATGAAGGAGAAGAAGGCGCGGGTCGAGGACGCCATGCACGCGACCAAGGCGGCCGTCGAGGAGGGTATCGTGCCCGGCGGCGGCGTCGCCCTGCTGCGTAGCCAGACCGCCCTCGCGGACGTCAGTCTGGACGGCGACAAGCAGATCGGCGTGAACATCATCCGGCGCGCCCTCGAGGAGCCGATGCGCTGGATCGCCACCAACGCCGGCCAGGAAGGGTCCATCGTCGTGCAGAAGGTGCGCGAGCAGAGCGCCGACGAGGACGGCTTCAACGCCCAGACCGAGGTCTACGAGAACCTGATCGACGCGGGCGTCATCGATCCGACCAAGGTCGTGCGGGCGGCCCTGCAGAACGCGAGCTCGATCGCGTCGCTGCTGCTCACGACGGAGGCTCTCGTCAGCGAGATTCCGGAGGAGAAGAAGGACGCCGCGCCGGCCGGCGCCCACGGCGGCATGGGCGGCATGGGCGGCATGTACTAGACGCCGGCGGGGATGGGGTCCGCCCCATCCCCTCACGGCCACACGGCCCCGCCGGACGGACCCGGCTCAGCCGACGGGAACGGGAACACGAAGGGGGCGGCCACCGCACGGGTGGCCGCCCCCTTTCTCTTCCCGTTCACCCTTGGCCCTGGGAGTCTTCTCCGCAGAACGGTGCAGACTCCTTGGCGGGGTTGGTTGAGCGCCCAGCGGAGCCGAAGGCGGCGGTGGGCAGGCTAGCGTAACGTGAACGTCAGCTCGATCGTCACGAGCACCGCGACCGGCTCTCCGAACCGCGTCCCGGGGAGGAAGCGCCACTGGCGGGCGGCCCTGATTGCCTCCTCGTCGAGCCCGAAGACCTTGTCGAGCGACCGGATCACTTTGACGTCGCCGACCGTGCCGTCCGGCAGGACCACCGCCTCCACGAGGACGATCCCCTGCACCTTGGCGCGCATTGCCTCGGCCGTGTACTTCGGGGTGACCTCGCGCAGCAGACGGGGGGTGTCGACACCGTTTCCCGGCCGAAAGACGCCGCCTCCGGTGCCGCCGCCCTCGCCCGGTCCGAGACCGTCTCCCTCCCCGGGCCCGATGCCGCCGCCCGATCCTTCACCGGCGCCGCCGCCGGTGCCGCTGCCGGCCGAATCGAGGGCGCCGCTCAGGAGACCCTCGAGCAGCCCCGTACGGGTCTGGATCGAGGCGCCCATCGGCACCGCGGAGAGCTGTATGTTCTGCGACTCCAGCGGCTCGGGCTCGGGTTCCGGCTCCACCTCGGGCGGCGCCTCCACCTCCTCCGGCACCTCGACCGGCACGTCGATCACGTCCTCGCCGGCGACCTCGACCTCTCGCGGCATCTCCAGCGACTCGTTCCCGCCGCCGCCTCCCCCACCGCCGGGGCCCGCCTGCGGTATCCAGACGATGTCGTAGTTGATCCGCTCCTCGAAGATCTCCTCCACCGGAGCGGTGCGGACGACGAGCAGGACGAGAGCCACCCCCAGCAGGTGGCTCCCGAACGAGGCGCCGAGGGCGCCGCGGATCCGCCCCCGCTGAACGCCGAGGAAGGGAACGTGCCCGGCCGACTCCCAGCCCGTGGCCGAGCCTGTGCGGGGCTGTCGGCGCGCAGGCCGGGAGGCCGCCGGCCCGGCCTTTCGCCGGCGGCGCTCGGGCGGCGTGTAGCGTTGCCGCCCGGGTGAGAACGGGAGTGGCCCGAGGTTCAAGCCATCGCTCACGCGAAGCGCTCCTGGCCCGGAGAATCACCGCCCGGCGGCTTCGACGCCGCCTCGCGGAACCGCCCGATAACCAACCCTGCAACCCTGCCGCGAGTCGGCGCCTCCTGCAGGAGGCGGCACCGTGCTGCGGCGCCGACTTCCGGCTGACTCGTCCCGTCGAAGCGAGCCGCTCAGACGCGGCCGGCCCAGGCGCCGATGGACGCGTTGCCCCCGCCGTATGCGAACATCACCGCGAGCGCATCCGCCGCCCGCGGCTCGTTGTGCACGCCCACGAGAACCCCGCCGCGCGCGGTCAGGGTCTCGAAGATGTACCCGTCATGGGCCTGGAAGCCCACGCGCCGGATGGTCGCGGCGATACCCGCGTTCCCGAGGTCTCCGGCGCTCCCCTGCAACGCCCCGACCAGCGGCCCGTGCGCCACCACGGACCCGATACGGGCAAGGTCCATCGTATCACCGTCCACCCCGAAGGTCCGTTTCACCAGCTCCGACGCCTCGGGGGTCTCGCGGCTGATGAGCGAGAGAGACTCCACCGCGAACCCCTCCTTCCCGAGGGCCTCGAGCCCGCGCTGCGCCCATTCGACGTCCTGAAACACCCCGATAGTGAAGCTCTGCCGCGCTGTCTCGTCCATTCCGCGCCCTTGTCGGTCTGCTGCCCCGCCGCCCAACGAACCGCGTCCTGCCGTCATGGTGCCGAACGGACGCCCGCCTCCAGTTTAGCCACAGTTGGCGGCGATGGCAAAGCCGGGTCGCCGCCGGGCCGGGCCCCGCTTCCGAACCGCTCTCCGCGCGGCCGATGCGCCGGCGTCGTCACTACCGCGCCGCGCTGACGCCTACAGCACGATCCGCTTCTCGCCGACCCGCCGCGTGAGACGTTCCCGATCCAGATACTCCAGCAGGGGGATCGCGAACTTCCGGCTGACCCCGTACCGTTCCTTGAAGGTGGCGACGTCGATGGCCGCGCCCTCGCTGCCCGCCTTGAGGGAGACGAGATCCGCCTTCAGCGCCTCGACGGCGCCGAAGTCGAACACGAGCGGCCCCACCCTGACCACCACCTGCTCGCGCGCAAGGCGCCTCAGCAAGCGGTCGAGCACCTCCTCGTCGACGCCGACCTCTTCCCGTATCGCCGCCGGCGCCGGCGGTCGCAACCCCGCACTTCTGAGACGGGTGACGATCTCCTCGCTGGCCCGGAGCTCCTCCGGCGAGAGGGTCACCTTGTGGCCGGGCAGGGCCAGGTGGTCGCGCGCCACGAGACGGCCGTCGCCCGTCAACTCGTCGAGCACCGCCTCGAAGACGCCCGGGCCGGCGTGACGGAAGACGCGCTCGCGTGCCTCCTCACGGGGCATCCCGTCGCGCAACGGGTTCGCGCGATGGAAGTCGGACACCATCGCCAGCAGTCGATCGCCTCCGGCACGCAACGCCCCGGCCTCGACCAGCCGGTCGCCGATGCGCCGCACCGCACCGGCCTGGCACAACCGCTTCACGACCGGATCGACCGACTCGGGGGCCAGGCCGGCCCGCGCCACGAGCGCCGCCGACGGCAGCCCCGTCAGTCCCCGCTCCCCGATGAGGACCGCGAGCGCCCGGTCGGCGTCGTCGGTGGCATCCGACAGCCCCTTCAGCAGCCGGTCCATCCGCGCCCGCGTGGACCCGGCGCGGATGCCCCCGCGCGGGGGCGATGGATCGAGGACCCTGCCCCCGGCGATGGTCAGCGGCGGCGAGTACGCGCGCAGGATGAAGCGGTCTCCCCGGGTCAGCACCGCCGGCCCCTCGAGGCGCAGCCGCACGAACGCACGCCCTCCCGGGGGCAGGGCATCGGGGGCGTCGCTTTCCGCGACCACGCCCGACAGGCCCGGCCCGAGCGCCACCCGTCCGAGCACCTCGCACGTGCCGTGGTGAAACCGCACACGCGCGCCGTGCCGCAGCCGCCGCGCCGACGGCAGGAGATCCAGCACCGCGTCGACGCACCGGGTCGCCTCGAAGCTGCCGGGGGTGACCGCGGTTTCTCCCCGCGCCACCCCCGACGCGCCCGAGCCGGAGAGGTTGACGGCGACGCGCTGGCCGGCCGCCGCGCCCGACTGAATCGCGCCATGGACCTGGAGCCCCCGGACCTTCACGTCGACGCCGGCCGGAAGCACGGTCAACGTGTCGTCGACCGCCATCCGGCCCGAAACCAGAGTCCCGGTGACGACCGTACCGAAACCCCGGACCGTGAACGCCCGATCGATGGGCAGACGGGCCGCGCCGGCGGAAACCCGCCCGCTGTTCCGGGCGGCCATCGCCAGCAACGCCGAGCGCACCTCCTCCACGCCCTCGCCGGTCCGCGCGGAGACGGGAACCACGGGCATGCCCTCGAGTGGCGACCCCGCCAGCAGATCGGCCGTCTCGAGCTCGACCAGCTCGACCGTCTCCCGGTCCACGAGGTCCACCTTGGTGAGGGCCACGATTCCGCTCGTGACCCCGAGCAGGCAGCAGATATCGAAGTGCTCGCGGGTCTGCGGCATGACCGACTCGTCGGCGGCGATGACGAGAAGCACGCCGTCGATGCCGCTCGCGCCGGCCAGCATGTTCTTGACGAAGCGCTCGTGGCCGGGCACGTCCACGAACGCCAGCCGGGTGTCGCCGTCGCTCCAGTGCGCGAATCCGAGATCGATGGTGATCCCGCGCGCCTTCTCCTCCTTCAGCCGATCCGGATCGGTGCCGGTCAGGGCCCTGACGAGAGCGCTCTTGCCGTGGTCGATGTGGCCGGCGGTGCCGACGACGACGTGGCGCGTCATGGCGTCAGCCCCGCCCCCGGGCACGCCGCGACGAACGGGGCCCCCGGGGCTGCGATGACCGCCGGTCGCGCGTCGGGCGCCCGCGGCGCGGCCCCCGGCTCCGCTCCGAGGCGCGGACCGCGTCGAGAATCTCCACCAGGCCGAGGTCGATCTGCCGCCGCGCGGGGTCTGCGCGCATCACCTGCACGGCGAGGCGATCGCCCAACCGGTAGACCCTGCCGGTGGTCTCGCCGCAGAGCGCGTGATCGGACTCCACGAACCGGTAGTGGTCGTCGGCCATCGCGGAGACGTGCACCAACCCTTCGACGAAGTGCTCGATCAGCTCGACGAAGAGCCCGAAGCGGGTCACCCCGACGACGTAGCCGGTGAACTCGTCTCCGACCTTGTCCGCCATGAAGCGGACCTTCTTCCACTGGACGATCTCGCGCTCGGCGTCCTCGGCCCGCCGTTCCATGGCCGAGGCGTGCCGCGCGCTCTCCGGCAGCTCGTCGGCGAGGTCGGCGGCCCGCTCCCCCGGAATCGGGCCCCGCCGCGACTCCCGTAGCAGGCGGTGGACCACGAGGTCCGGGTAGCGGCGGATCGGGGACGTGAAGTGGGTGTAGACCTCCGACGCCAGGCCGAAGTGCCCGATGTTGACGGCGTCGTAGTGCGCCTTCTGCATGGTCCGCAGCATGAGCAGGGCCACCGGCCGCTCCACCGGCGCGCCGGCCAGTCGCGCCAGCAGGCGCTGGAAGTGCCGCGGCTGCGCCCCGCCCGGGGGTGCGCCGAGTCGGTACCCGAGGGTCGACGCGAAGTCGTCGAACTCCGCGACCTTCGCCGGATCCGGCGGCTCGTGGACGCGGAAGAGCGCCGCCACGCCACGCGCCTCGAGGTGCGCGGCCACCGTCTCGTTGGCGACCAGCATGAACTCCTCGATGATGCGGTGCGCCACGTTCCGTTCGGCCGCCACGATGCCCTCGACGGCGCCCGCCTCGTCGAGGACGAGGCGGGTCTCCCGCAGGTCGAAGTCGAGCGAGCCCCGTTCCTTCCGGCGGACGGCGAGCCTCTGCGCCAACGCGTCCATCGACTCGAACATCGGCACGAGGGCCGCGTGACGTTCCCGGACAGCGGCGTCCCGCGCCGTCAGAATCGCGTCCACTTCGGCGTACGTCATTCTCGCATCGGAACGGATCACGCCGTCGTGCAGCTCGTACCGCTCCACGCGGCCCCGGTCGTCGACGTCCATCAGGCAGGACTGAACGAGCCGGTCCACCCCCGAATTCAGGCTGCACAGCCCGGTGGCCAGCCCCGCCGGAAACATGTGGATGGCCCGTTCCGGAAAGTACACCGACGTGCCCCGCCGACGCGCCGACTCGTCGAGCGCGCTCCCCTCCACCACGTAGTGGGCGACGTCGGCGACGTGCACGCCGAGCCGCCGGCGGCCGCCGGGCAGTCTCTCGAGGGTGACGGCGTCGTCGAAGTCGCGTGCCGTCTCCCCGTCTATGGTGACCGTCGGCAACCCCCGAAAATCGGTGCGCCCCTCCAGATCCGCCGGTGCGACCGCGTCCCCCAGACGATCCGCTTCCGCCGCCGCGGCGGGATCCTCGCCGTCCGGCAGCCGGTGCTTCCGGATGACGATGGCGGTGTCGACCCCCGGATCGTCCAGCCGGCCGAGCACCTCCACGAGGCGTCCGACCGGGCCGCGCCCCCGCGCCGGCCACCGCTCGACGGCGGCCACGACCATCTGCCCCGCCTCCGCCTCGATGCTCCCGCCGGCCGGGATCCGCAGGTCCATGTTCACCCGTTCGTCGAACGGGACCACGACCCCCGCGCCGGCGTCGTCGACCTCGTAGCGGCCCACGACGTCCGCGTTCGCGCGTTCCAGCACCTCGACGACGCGGCCCTCCGCGCGGCCGCCGGCCCGCTCCACCCGCACCGTCACCCGATCGCCGTGCAGCGCCTCGCCGAGATCGACCCCGGCCACGTAGACATCGTCGCCGCCGTGGTCGGGGCTGACGAACCCGAAGCCGCGGGGGTTGACGGCGAGGCGGCCCGCCACCAGGTGCATGCGGTCCGCGAGGCCGTAGCGGTTTCCGCGGATGCGGACGAGGTCGCCGGCGTCGACGAGCCGGGCAATCTGCCGGCGGAACCCGTAGCGTTCGCTCCGCGCGATCTTGAGCACGCGCATCAACTCCCGGATCGTGGCCGGATGACGCACCCGGTCGCGAATGCCGCCGAGAAGTGCCGCGGCCTGCCCCGCCGTCCGCTCCGCCGTGTCCCTCATCGCCATGGTCGTCTCGCGCCAGAGTAGTCCGTCAACGCGACCGCGAGGTCGCGCCGGGAGCGCGGCCGCGGGAGTGCGGCGCCGGCGGAGCCTCCAACGGGACCGTCACGTCCCGCGGTCCCACCATCACCACCTGGATGTCTCCGACGTTGGTGCCCGTCGGCCCGGTGCGCACGAGATCGCCGAGCCGATCGAAGTACGCGTAGGCGTCGTTCTCGGCCAGGTAGGCCGCGGGCGGGTCCAGACGCAGGGCCCGGGCACGGAGAGGGGTCTCCGGGTCGACGATGGCCCCGGCCGCGTCGGTGGGACCGTCGACGCCGTCGGTACCGACGCTCGCCAGCACCGCCGCGCGTCCCAGCCCGCCCATCTCTTCCACCGCCGCCAGCGCCAGCTCCTGGTTGCGGCCGCCGCGCCCGGCCCCGGTCACCGTGACCGTGGTCTCGCCGGACGAGAGGACGCACCATGGCCCGGCCGGCGCCCCGGCCGCCTCGACGGCGCGGGCCGGGTGTTCCACCCCGGCGATCCGGGCCTCGCCGACGATGGGCTCGTCGATCCGGGTCACGACATAGCCGAGGCAACGCGCCGCCTCGGCCGCCCCGGACATCGCGTCGCGCCGGCCCCCGACGACCCGATACATCGCGCGCTCCGCGTCCGGCGGCGCCTTCAGCGTCTCCGGAACGAGACCGTCCCGCCCCCGCTCGAGAAGCCGGCGCACCCGGGCCGGCACGCGCGGCCGTATCGCCGGGCGCTCGACGATGGCCAGCGCCTCCGCGAAGCAGGTGGCGTCGTGCACCGTGGGCCCCGAGCCGATCACGCCGGGATCGTCCTCGACGGGAAGAACCACGTCCGAGATCGCCAGCGTCAGGACGCGTCCCGCCGTCGCCTGGGCCAGACGCCCCCCCTTCACCCCCGAGAGGTGCTTGCGGACGCAGTTGAGCTCATGAATCGGCACCCCCGCTTCGAGCAGCACGCGGGTCGTCGCGACCTTGTCAGCGAGGCTGAGCCCGGCCGCCGGGCTCGACAGCAGCGCGGACGCGCCGCCCGACAGCAGCACCACGAGGCAGCCCGAGGCCGGCGCGCCGACCGCGCACCTCAGCGCCTCGCGCCCCGCCTGCACGCTGCCCGCATCGGGCGTCGGGTGACCGCCGCGGTGCCAGGCCACCGCCTTCGGCGACGACGCCGCGACCCCGGGTCCCACCGCGACGCCGCGGCGAATCGGCCGATCCACGGCAGCCGTGAAGCCCTCGAGCATCCCCGCCGCCGCCTTGCCGGCGGCCACGAGGCTCAGGGGGCCGCGCTCGACGAACGAACGCACCGCCGGATCGGCGAGGGCGGTGCGGACGAGGCGCACCGGGTCCACCGCGGCGAGCGCGGCACGGACGACATCAAGGGCGTGTTGGCGAACCAGCGACAGCGACCGGGATGGAGATGTCAGGAGGAAATCAGTGAGTGACGGGGGGATCCGACCACGCCGACAGCTTGGTCACGCCATCGAACGAGCACAGCAGACTGCTGACCACCCGGTCGAGGTCGGCGCCGCCCTTGGCGCAGAGCTCATCGACGCGGGCCATGACGCGGCAGAGCGCGGCCTCCATCTCGCTGATGGTGCATTCCGAGTAGGCGTCCCGCAGGCGCCGGAGGCAATCGCGGTGCTTCAGGAACTCTTCGCGGTAGAACTCGGTGCGGATGTGGTCGATCGCGAGAGGTTCCCGTGGGCGCAGGTCCACGAGGAGGCCGGCGAGAGCAGGATCTGGCCGCAACATGAATGCCGTGAATCCAGTCTATGCCCGAACGTCCGGCGCTGTCAACGCGCCAAGCCCGCGGCGGGCGCGTTGCCCGGCAGCGGCGTCGGACCGAGGGCGACGCCTCACGCGTGGTCGTCGGACAGCGCCCGGCGCAGGAGCTCGTTCACGAGCCGCGGATTCGCCCGCCCCCGGGTCTCCCGCATCACCTGTCCCACCAGGAACCCCAGCGAGCCGTCGTTGCCGCCGCGGAACCGGGAAACGGCATCGTCGTTGGCCGCGATCACCCTGGCCACGACCTCGCGCAGCCGCCCCTCGTCGCCAATCTGCGCAAGTCCCTCGGCCTCGACGATCTCCGCGGCTTCGCGTCCCGTGCCGTACATGCGCTCGAAGACCGTCTTGGCCGCGCTCCCGCTGACGACCCCGCCGTCGACCAACCGGATCAACCGGCCCAACGCGTCCGGGGCCACGCCGACGGCGCCGATCTCCTCGCCGTCCGCGTTCAACCGCCGGGTGACCTCTCCCATGACCCAGTTGGCCGCCGCCCTCGCGTTTCCCGCCCCCGCCGACACCTCTTCGAAGTAGGCGGTCAGCGCACCGGTGTCCGCGAGCTGCCCGGCTTCCCCGGCCGAGAGGCCGTACTGGCGAACGAGCCGCTGCTTCCGGGCCTCGGGCAACTCCGGCAAGTCCGCCGCGACCTCGGCGATCCACGCGTCCGACACCTCGACGGGAGGCAGGTCCGGCTCTGGGAAGTACCGGTAGTCGTGGGCGTCCTCCTTGCTGCGCATGGACACCGTGCGATGGGCCGCCGTGTCCCACAGGCGGGTCTCCTGTTCGACCCGTCTCCCGGCGCGGACGGCCTCCGTCTGTCGGTGGATCTCGTACTCGAGCGCGCGTTGCAGGAACCGGAACGAGTTGAGGTTCTTCACCTCGACCTTCACCCCGAGGGCCGACTCTCCCGCGGGTCGGATCGAGACGTTCGCGTCGCAGCGCAGGCTGCCTTCCTCCATGTTGCCGTCGTTGACCCCGACGGTGGTGAGAATGCCCCGCAACCGGGTGAAGAAAACCGCCGCCGTGGCCGGAGACCGCAGATCGGGATGCGTCACGATCTCGATCAGCGGCACGCCGCTGCGGTTGAAGTCGAGGTGGGTGTGCCTGTCGGCGTCGCCACCGGCCGCATGGAGCGACTTGCCCGCGTCCTCCTCGAGATGCACGCGGATGATGCGCACGACGCGTTCGCCGCCGTCCTCCGCGTACCGCACCTCGCCGTCCGTGGCCAGGGGATGCTCGTACTGCGAGATCTGATAACCCTTGGGCAGGTCCGGATAGAAGTAGTTCTTGCGGGCGAAAATCGAACGCGCCTGCACGGTGCAGTTCAGGGCCAGGGCCGCGCGCATGCCCAGCTCGACGGCGCGGCGGTTCAGCACCGGCAACGCCCCGGGAAGTCCGAGGCAAACGGGACACACGTGGGCGTTCGGCGCCGCCCCGAAGCGGGTGGCGCACCCGCAGAAGATCTTCGTGTCGGTGAGGAGCTGCGCGTGGATCTCGAGCCCGATCACCGGCTCGAAGGGGGTGTCGCTCACTACCCGGCAAGCTCCTGGCGGCCGACGGGCACCCCGCTCGCGGGACCGGCCGCGGCCACCTCGGCCGAGACGTCGCCGGCGAACCGATGGAAGTTCTCGGCGAACATGCCGGCCAGCCGGCCAGCCTGCGCGTCGTAGTCGGCCGGGTTCGCCCAGGTGCGCCGGGGTTCCAGCACCTCCGACGGGACGCCCGGGCAGGCGAGCGGCACGTCGAACTTGAAGACCGGGTCGGGCGCCGTCGGCACGTCGTTCAGGCTTCCGGACAGCACCGCGGCGATCAGGGCCCGGGTGTGCGCGATGGGCATGCGCTTCCCCACCCCGAAGGCCCCTCCCGTCCACCCGGTGTTGACGAGCCAGGCCTTCGTGGGATGGCGGGCGAGCCGCTCGCCGAGGAGATCTGCGTAGGTGGTCGGCGGAGACACCATGAACGGGGCCCCGAAACAGGTGCTGAACGTGGCCGTCGGCTCCGTGACCCCGCGTTCCGTCCCCGCCACCTTGGCGGTATAGCCCGAGAGGAAGTGGTACATCGCGGCCGCCGGCGACAGGCGGGCGATGGGCGGCAACACGCCGAAGGCGTCGGCGGTGAGCATGATCACGTGACGCGGATGCCCCCCCCGCAGGGAAGGCACGTACGAGTCGATGGCCGCGAGCGGGTACGCCCCGCGGGTGTTCTCGGTGACCGAGTCGTCGTCGAGATCGAGCTGCCGGGTCACCGGATCGATGGTCACGTTCTCGAGCAACGTCGCGAAGCGCCGCGTGGTGGCGTAAATCTGCGGCTCGGCCTCCGCCGACAGCCGGATCATCTTCGCATAGCACCCGCCCTCGAAGTTGAACACCCCGCGATCGCTCCACCCGTGCTCGTCGTCGCCGATGAGGTGCCGGGCGGGGTCGCTCGACAGCGTCGTCTTGCCGGTGCCCGACAGACCGAAGAAGACCGCCAGGTCGCCCGCGGACCCGACGTTGGCCGCGCAGTGCATCGGTAGGACGCGCCGCAGCGGCAGCAGGTAGTTCATCACCGCGAACACCGACTTCTTGATCTCGCCGGCGTAGCTCGTGCCCCCTATCAGCACGAGACGCTTCGCGAGATTCAACAGGATGAAGACGTCCGAGTTGGTCCCGTGAATCCGGGGATCCGCCTGGCACGACGCCGCGTTGATCACAGTCAGCTCGGGAGCGTGGTCCGCGAGCCTCGCGCGGTCCGACTCGGTGATGAGGAGGTGGCGCGCGAACAGCGCGTGCCAGGCCTTCTCGGTCACCACCCGCACCGGGAGGCGGTAGTCGGGGTCCGCCCCCGCGTAGCAGTCCTGCACGAACAGGTCCCGGCCGCGCAGGTGCTCGACGACGGCCTGGTGGACGGCGTCGAAGCGGTCCGGCGCCATCGGGCGGTTCACGTCGCCCCAGGCGACGCGGCCCGAACTCGACGGCTCGTCGACGATGAACCGATCGCGAGGGGAACGCCCGGTGTGGGGCCCGGTGCGGCAGACCAGCGGTCCCGACTTGGCCACCGTTCCCTCGCGCCGCGCCACCGCTTCCTCGTAGAGCGCGGCCGTCGACAGGTTCCAGAAGACCGACGCCGGGTCGACGATTCCGGCAGACTCCAACCGCTGGTCAGCACTCACGTTCAACATCCGCCCTGCTTCTCCGACGCCGCACGACCGGCAAGCGCCCGAGGGTCCGGCGCCCCCGCCTGGCCGCCGCGGGGCCCGCATGCCGCGGCCGATCCGCCGGGCGCAACCCCGTCATCCCCGTTGCCGCGGATAGCGACACGCACGCCTACCGCCGCACCGCCGGCGCGCGAGCGAACGGAACCGGTCCCGCGATCGCGAGGCATGTCTCTCCGATGGGACGGGAAAGGGCTCCACCGCAGGGAAGGCCCGCCTGGGGAGCAAAAACAGCCATCCGGACAACCGTACCAAGCGACGGCACCGCCGGGGGTCAGCCCGATTTTATTCCCGGTCTCGATAGGCGTCAACGTGCGGCGCCGGCAGCCGTGGAGAATCGCCCGTGGCGGCGCCGGTCGCAGCGCCCGTGGACGATCCGGGCGCCCGCCCGCGGACGCGCGGCGGGTACGCCGCGGGCGTTCGCAAGCCGCCGTCCTGTAATATAATGCCCCCGTGCGGCTTGTGACCTCGTCGGCGGCCGGTAACGCGTCCGCCCCGACGCGACAAGGGCGTGGCGCGCCGACGACGGCGCCCGGTAGCGATTCGCATGCCGCGATTGAGACCAGGCTGGCAGGCCAGGTCAAGCACCTCCTGGCCGCCGGGCGGCGCGAGGAGGCGGCCGAGCGGTTCGGAGAAATCGTCGACCGGCAGCAGCGCCGGGCCGCCCGCATCGCCTATCACTATCTCCGCGACCCCGCCGAGGTGGACGAGGTCGTTCAGGATGCGTTCCTGAAGGCGTTTACGCACCTGCCGTCGTTTCGCGAGGATCTGTTCTTCGAACTGTGGTTCACGCGCATTCTCGTCAACGCCTGTCTCGACCGACTGAAGGCGCGAGGCCGTCGGGCGCGCTGGATGGTCTCCGCGGAGGCCCGGGAGGGCCTGCTCCCGGACGGGCCGCCGACCCGCGAGCCGTCTCCGGAAGCGGCGCTTCTGGCCAAGGAGCAGCGGGCGCGATTGGAGCAGGCCATCGACGGGCTTCCGTTGCGCCAGCGCACGGCCATGATCCTGAGCCACTTCGAAGGTCGGACGGCGCGGGAAGTGGGCGCCATCATGGGGCTCAACGAATCGACGGTACGCGTGCACCTCTTTCGGGCAGTACGGAAGCTGCGGGACGTGATCGACCGGGAGAGCTGGACGCGTCGGGAGGCGGCCCCGCCCGGCCGTCGGGCGAACCGCGGGCGGTGAAACGGGCCGCGGCGATCGGACACGACCGCGGCGGGTGACTCGAGAAGAATGACTGCCCTCCTGCGACGTTGGCGCACCCGCACCGACCGCGGGCATCCTTCCGAGGAGCACCTCCTCGAGGTGGTGTTCGGCGACAACGACACCGCCATCGCCATATCGACCGCGCGACACCTCCGCAGGTGTAACCGTTGCGCGTACCGGGTCCAAGAGCTGCGGAGACTCCTCGATACGGTCGCGGACGGCGCGGGCTCCTCGTTCGACGAGGCCTTCCCGCCCTACCGGCTCCAGGCTCAGCGAGCGCGCATCGACCATCGCCTGGCCCGTGTCGTCGGCGCCGTCGAACGGGCCCGGGTCATCTCGTTTCCGTTCCGCCGCACTCCCGAGCGCAGGCGCGACCTTCGTCCCAGCCGATGGGCGGTGGCCGCCACCGCCGCCGGACTGGCCCTGGGAATCGTCGCCGGGCAGCTCTTGGACTTCCCTCCGGGGCCCACGACGATGCCGGGCCTCGGTCCGAGTTCCGGGGTCGTCTCCGAAGCACCTGCCCGAACCGGCATGAACGCCACGCTCGACATGACCGGCACCATCGAGCTGCCCCCCGCTTCGACCGCTGACTCCACCCGCACGCCGCTCTCCCTGACCGAGTTCGAGCAGGTCATGGCCGAGGCGGCGTTGCTCGACGCTCTCGACGTCGCCACCGTCAGCCTTCCCGTAACGGAGCTCGCGTCCATCGATGCGCTCACGCCGCGCGTGCCCGACCTCGCCGCCACCGTCCGATGATGCGCGGGAGCCGCCGTCGCCGGGGGAAGCCGTCGCGCCGGAGGGCGCGCCGACGGCCATGACCGAAGAAACGCAGCCGGTCCGGATGTTCCGCAAGGGACTCTCGTTGAAGCACGAGGTCGCGGACGAGTTGACCGCGCACTACCACAGCACGCTCGTGGACGAGGTGCGGGCGGCCGGCCACCAGCGGAGAGTGGGGCGCCTGCATCTGTACCTGGCCAACGAGTTCGGATTCTGCTACGGCGTCGACCGGGCCGTCGACTACGCGTACCAGGCACGCCGCCGTTTCCCCGATCGGCTCATCTACCTCACCGGCGAGATCATCCACAACCCGCGGGTCAACGATCGGTTGCGCGACGCGGGCATCCGGTTCTTGAGCGATGCCGGCGAGGACGAGCACGCGCTCGGGCCGGACGACGTCGTCATCCTGCCCGCCTTCGGTGTCACCGTCTCGATGCTGCTGCGTCTCCAACAGCAGGGCTGCACGCTGGTCGACACGACTTGCGGGTCCGTCCTCAACGTCTGGAAGAACGTGCGCCAGTACGCCCGAGACGGGTTCACCGCGATCATCCACGGCAAGGTGAGGCACGAAGAGACGGTGGCCACCGCTTCCCAGGCCCTGCAGTACCGGGACGGACGGTCCCTGGTCGTGTTCGATCGCGGCGAGACCGGGATCGTGTGCGATTTCATCCGGCGCGGCGGCGACGCCGCCGCCTTCCTGTCGAGGTTCGCGGGCGCCGCGTCGCCCGACTTCGATCCCCACCAGGACCTCCAGCGCATCGGCCTCGCCAACCAGACCACCATGCTGATGTCCGAATCCCTCGCCATCGGCGAGATGATCCGCGAGGCCATGATCGACCGCTACGGGGACGGCGCCGAGCTCGACCGGCACTACCGGGCGTTCGACACCATCTGCAGCGCCACCCAGGACCGGCAGGACGCCATCGAAGCACTCCTTGCCGACCGCGACCTCGACCTGATGATCGTCATCGGCGGCTACAACAGCAGCAACACCAGGAACCTCGCCCGCATCGCCGGGCGGCGGGTGCCGACCTATCACATCGCCGACGCGAGCGACCTGGTGTCGAGGTCCGAGGTCCGGCACCGTCCCGTGGACGACGGCCGGGGGCCCGCGACGGCGGCGGAAGCACGGAGCTTCGACTGGCTTCCCGACCTGCCGATCGTCGGCGTCGGCCTGACCGCGGGCGCCTCGACGCCGGACTCGGCCGTCGGCCAGGTCATCGACCGGCTCGGCGCCCTCGCCGCCGAGGGCCAGGGGCAGTAAACGTTCGCCGTTTTCCGAGAGTCTTGGAGTGGCAGGACGCCGTCATTCCGCTGGAGGAAGATCGATGCGCTGGTGGGTGAGTCTTCTGGTCGCTCTCGTGGTGGCGGGCGCCGCGGCGCCGCTCGACGCAGACGCGCAGAACCGGCGGCCGCATCGCTGGTGGCAATCGGAGGAAGTGACGGCCTTGCTCGATCTGAGCAAGGAGCAGGCCGCCGACCTCGACCGGATCTATCAGCGCTCGCTGCCCAAGATGCACGAGTCCTACCGCCGCCTGAACGGGGAAGAACGGACGCTGTCGCGGATGATCGCCAACATGCAGGTCGAGGAAATCGACATCACCCGTCAGATCGACCGCGTCGAGGCCGCGCGGAGCGAGCTCAGCAAGACCCGGACCCTGATGGTCTTCCGCATGTATCGCGTCCTGAACCCGGCTCAACGCACGGCGCTCAAGGAATGGATGGACCTGAGGCGGGACGGCAACCGCTCCGGGCGTTCCGGGAGCCGGTGCGGGTAGGAGTCTCGGGCGCAGGCTCCTGTTGTAGGGTTGGTTGGGCGCCAGGCGGCGGCCGCAGCGCGACCTTGCGGTCGCGTTCGGCGACGATTAGCGGGCCGGGAGCCCGCCTCCACGCGGAAGATTCGGGCCGGCCCGCGAGTCTACATACACGAAACCGCGGCGCGAACGCCGGGGCGCCGGCCTCTCCCGTGGCCGGAATCGCCGCCCCGGCGGACCGCGAAGGAGCAGCATCGTCATGTGGAGCGTCCCGTCCCGAGCCGTCGCCGGCGTCACCCTGGTGGCGCTCGCGAAGCTGGCGGCCGTCGCCTCGGCCCAGCCCCTCCCCGACGGCCGCGTCGAGGACCTCGTCTCCCAGGCCCGCAGCCGGCTGGCCGCGGTGCAGACCCCCGGCGCCCGCCCCCGGGTCGACCTGACCCTGGACGATGCGGTGGCCCGGGCCCTCGAGCGCAACCTCGACCTCGCCGTCCAGCGGCTGAACCCGCAGGTGTTCGATTTCAACCTGGCCCAGCAGCTCGCGGCGTACCGGCCGACCTTCGACACCGCGTTCTCCAACAACTCGCGCACCAGCCCCTCCTCGACGCAGCTCGACGGCGGCGACTCGGTGATCAGCGACAACCTGGGCCTGGACGCCGGGGTGAGTCAGGAGGTCGGATGGGGCGGCGGCCGCTACCAGGTCAACTTCAACAACAACCGGTCGGCGTCGACCAACTTCTTCTTCAGCTTCAACCCGGGTTATCGATCGACCGTCGAGGCCTCCTATACCCAGCCGCTGCTCCGGAACTTCAGGATCGATCCCATCCGACAGCAGATCCAGGTCACCCGCATTAACCGCGACATCGCCGACATCGACCTGCGGCAGACGATCACGAACACGGTGTCGGCGGTCAGGGACGCCTACTGGGAGCTGGTCTACGCCACGCAGACGGTGGCGGTGCAGCAGCAGGCCCTCGACCTCGCCGAGGCGCTGGTCCGCGACAACGAGGCCCGGGTCGAGATCGGCACGCTGGCCCCCATAGACGTGGTCCAGGCCCGTTCCGAGGCGGCGGCCCGCCGCCAGACCCTCGCCCAGGCCGAACAGGCCCTCGCCACGGCCGAGCTCGTCCTGAAGCAACTGATCGTCGACGGCACCGGCGACGAGTACTGGGGGGCGACGCTGAACCCCATCGACCTCCCGACCCTCGTTCCCGCGCCCATCGACCTCGAGGCCGCCGTCCGCCGTGCCCTCAAGGAGCGGACCGACCTCGAGCGGTCGCGACGCCAGCTCGACATCAACGAGGTGAACCTGTCGTCGATGCGCAACCAGCGCCTGCCCTCGGTCGACCTCACCGGCACGTACCAGTTGCAGGGTCAGGGAGGCACGCGCTTCGTGCGGGCGGGACTCGGCGGCAACGTGCTGACGGAGATCCCCGGCGGCATCAACGACGCGTTCGACCAGATCGTCGATGCCGATTTCCCGGCCTGGACCGTACAGCTCAACGTGAGCTATCCGATCGGCCCGAGCGCGGCCGACGCCGCCTACGCGCGGGCCCAGTTGCAGACCCGTCAGGTCGAGGCCCAGCTCCGGCAGCTCGAGCTGCAGGTCGCGACCGAGGTCACCAACGCGGTCCTCCAGATCCGGGCCATCGCCCGGCGCATCGAGGCCGCCACCGCCGCCCGCGAGCTCGCCGAGGAGCAGCTCGCGGCCGAGCAGAGCCGCTTCGACGCGGGGCTGTCGACCAACTTCTTCGTGGTCCAGGCGCAACGGGACCTCTCGACCGCCCAGGACACCGAGCTTCGGGCCATCCTCGATCAACAGAAGGCGCTCATCGAGCTGGACCGCGTGCAGAGGACGTCGCTGTCGCAGGCGGGAATCCAGATCATCCAGTAGCCGCCGGCGAATGGGTTCGCCGGTGGCTCCGAACGACTTGCGCACTGAGGACCGTCTCCCATGAAGAAACTCCTCCTCGTCATCGTCCTGGCCACCCTCGGGATCACCGCGTACGGCTACCTGGGGTTCCGGACCGCGGAGTTCGTCCCCGAGGTCAGCACCGTGACCCTCGCCCGGGGTGACGTGGTCGACACCGTCGGCGCGACCGGGGCGTTGGAGGCGGTCACGACGGTGCAGGTGGGCAGCCAGGTCTCGGGCATCATCGACGCGCTGTACGCCGACTTCAACTCGATCGTTCGCGAGGGAGAGGTGATAGCGCGCCTGGAACCGTCGTTGTTCCGAAGCCAGGTGGAGCAGTCGCGCGCCAACCTCGCGCGCTCCGAGGCGGACGTGGCGCGGCTGACAGTCGCCCTCGAGGACGCGCGGACCCAGTTGCGGCGCTCGGAGGAGCTCTCGGCGCAGGATCTCATCGCGGCCTCCGAGCTCGAGGCCGCCCAGGTCGCGGTACGGTCCGCCGAGGCCCAACTGCAGTCGGCGGAGGCCAGCGTCATCCAGTCGCGCGCGTCGCTGAACCAGAGCGAGGTCAACCTGGGGCACACCGTCATCACCGCCCCCATCGACGGCATCGTCATCGCGCGGCAGGTCGACGTCGGGCAGACCGTGGCCGCGAGCATGTCGGCCCCCGAGCTGTTCATCATCGCGGCGGACCTGACCGAGATGCAGGTCATCGCCAACATCGACGAGTCGGACGTCGGCCGCATCCGACCGGGTCAGCCGGTGACCTTCACCGTCGACGCCTACGCGGCGGAGGAGTTCGAGGGCACCGTCTCGCAGATCCGCCTCGAGCCGGTGGTGCTGCAGCAGGTGGTGACCTACGCCACCGTCATCGACGTCCCCAACAACGACCTCCGGCTGAAGCCCGGCATGACCGCCACCGTGACCCTCGAGATAGCGAGGCGCGAAAACGTGCTGCGCGTGCCGAACTCGGCCCTGCGGTTCCGCCCGACGCCGGACATGTTCGCGGTGCTGAACCAGCCGGTGCCCGAGATCCTCCAGCGCGGCGTTTCCGCTCCCGGAGGCGGGGGCGCTCGCCCGGGAGGGCCGGGCGGCAACTTCGGCGGACCGGGCGGGGGCGGCCCCGGCGGGAGAGGCGGCCCCGGCGGGGGCGGGCCCGGCGGACCCGGTGGTGGGGGCGGCGGATTCGCCAACATGTCGGATGCGGAGCGCCAAGCGATGCGCGAGCGCGTTCAGGCGATGACGCCGGAGCAGCGGGCCGAGTTCTTCGCCGCGCGCCGGGCCCAGGGCGGCGGCGGCTTCGGCGGGCCCGGCGGGAGAGGCGGGCCCGGCGGGAGAGGCGGCCCCGGCGGTGCCAGACGCCCCGCCAACCGGAACACCGGTCCCGCCATCCCCGCGGTGGAACGCGGCGCCCGGACCATCGACGCGCTGTTCTCGCCGATCCGGGTGGAAGAGACCATCGGCCGGCTCTGGGTGATGAACGGAGACGAGCTGAGTCCGGTGGAGGTGCGCCTGGGCGTGACCGACGGCACGGCAACCGAGCTGGTCCGCGTGGCGGGCCCGCGCCCGCCGGCGAGACCCGCGGTCGACCCCCAGATCGTCGAGCTGCGCCAGCAGATCGAGCTGATCGACGACCCCGCGGCGCGCCGGAGCCTCGAGCAGATGATCGAACGGCTCGAAGCGACCCCGGCGGCCGCCCCCGCCGAGGTCCCGAGGCTCGCCGCGGTCATCGAGGAGGGAACGCGGCTCGTCACCGACGTCAGCACCCCCGAGGACGGCTCCGGCCCCACCGCGAGGTCGTCCTCGCCGCTCATCCCGCAGTTCGGCCGGCGCGGCCGCCGCTAGCGCCCGAGACGGTCATGACGACGACCATCGCCGTTCAGGACCTCACCAAGGTCTACGACCTCGGAGAGGTCAAGGTCCGTGCCCTCCGCGGCGTGACGACGGAGATCCGGACTGGCGAGTTCGTGGCCGTGATCGGACCTTCGGGCTCCGGGAAGTCGACGTTCATGCACATCCTCGGATGTCTGGACCGTCCGACGACGGGACGCTACATCCTCGATGGACAGGACGTCTCCACCCTGTCGAAGAACACCCTGGCCACCGTCCGCAGCAAGAAGGTCGGCTTCGTCTTCCAGGGCTTCAACCTGCTGCCGCGCACGAACGCCCTCGACAACGTCGAGCTGCCGCTGCTGTACAACGGCAACGGCCTGCGCGGCCGCGACCGGCACCGGCGGGCCCGCGAAGCCCTGGCGGCGGTCGGGCTCACCGACCGGGCCCACCACCACCCCAGCCAGCTCTCCGGCGGGCAGCAGCAGCGCGTGGCCATCGCCCGCGCCCTCATCAACGAGCCCGCCATCCTCCTCGCGGACGAGCCGACGGGCAACCTCGACAGCCGCACCAGCATCGAGGTGATGGACATCTTCCAGCGCCTGAACACCGAGCGCGGCATCACCGTCCTCCTCATCACCCACGAGCAGGACATCGCGGAGTACGGCACGCGCATCGTCGCCTTCCGCGACGGCCGCATCGTGAGCGACCAGCCGAACCCGGTCCGGCGCATGGCCGGCGACGAGCTCGCCGCCCTGCCCGACGACGACGACGCGGTCGGGCCCGCCCTGAACATCCTGCGCCGGGCCCAGGTGGAGCTCGCCGAGCAGGAGGCCGGCGCCACCGATGCGGCCGTGGAAGCACCCGATCTGCCCCTGACCCCGCCGCCGGCGGAGGCGCCGGACACGCGAGAGAGCGGCGAGCCGCGCCCGACCACCGGCGGCCCGCCCCCGAAGGAGTAGCCTCGCATGACTCTGCTGCTGATCTTCCGCACCGCGCTCAAGGCCCTGGGACGCAACAAGATGCGCACCGCCCTGACCATGCTCGGCATGATCATCGGGGTGGCCGCGGTCATCACCATGGTGGCGCTGGGCACCGGGGCGCAGGAGGAGATCGAGACCCAGATCCAGTCCGCCGGCACCAACCTCATCATGGTGCGCGCCGGCAACTGGAGCCGCGGCGGCGTCAGCGGCGGCATGGGCTCGTCCCCGCGGCTCAAGGTGAAGGACGTCGCGGCGATCCGCGAGCAGGTGCCCGGCGCCCAGTACCTGAGCGCCACCGTCAACACCCGCGACCAGGTGATCGCCGGCGGCCAGAACTGGTACACCCGCATCGAGGGCGTCGACGTCGAGTATCCACTCATCCGGTTCTGGCAGATCGACGACGGCGAGTTCTTCACGCCGACCGACGTCGCGAGCGCCGCCAAGGTCGCGGTGCTCGGCTCGGTGGTCCGCGACAACCTGTTCGGGGAGGGCGTCGACGCCGTCGGCCAGTTGATCCGCATTCGCAACCAGTCGTTCCGGGTGATCGGGATCATGGAGGCGAAGGGCTCGGGATCGTTCGGGGAGGACCAGGACGACTCGATCTTCGCGCCCTACACGACGGTCCAGCGCAAGCTGCGGGGGCGGGACGGCACCAACATCTCCGGCATCAGCATCTCGGCCCGCTCCGCCGACGAGATCCAGGAGGTCTCGGAGGAGATCGAGGCGGTGCTGCGGGTCGAGCACGAGCTGATTCCCGGCGAGGACAACGACTTCATGGTGCGCACCCAGGACGACATCACCAGCATGCGCACCGGCATGACCCAGACGATGACGATGTTCACCCTGGCCATCGCCGTCGTCTCGCTGATCGTCGGCGGCATCGGGATCATGAACATCATGCTCGTGTCGGTCACCGAGCGCACCCGCGAGATCGGGCTGCGGATGGCGGTCGGGGCCAAGGGCAAGGACGTCCTGTGGCAGTTCCTCGTCGAAGCCATCGCCCTCAGCCTCGTGGGCGGACTGATCGGGGTCGGCTTCGGCTTCGCGGTGTCGGGGGGGCTGACCGAGTTCCTCCAGTGGCCGGCCCGGGTGCCGCCCGACGCGGTGGTGATCTCGGTGGGCTTCGCCGCCGTCATCGGCGTCGTGTTCGGCTTCTACCCGGCCTGGAAGGGCGCCCAGCTCGACCCCATCGAGTCGCTGCGGTTCGAGTAGGCGGAACCGGGCGGCGACGACCGACGCGGCGACGGCGGCGATGAGGCGCCCCCGGCCCGGTCGACCGGGGTCCGCCAGCGATACGTTGGCCCCCGCCCTCGAGTTGCCGCGAGCCCCGCGGCTCGGCGGCAGCCGGGCCGCGGCGACGCTCAAGCTTCACTCGCGCGCAGCCGGCCGAGCAGTTGCGACACGGTCCATCCGGTCACCGGGTCAATCAGGTCAGGCGCGATCTCGGCGAGCGGCTCCAGCACGAACCCCCGTGAACGGAACCGCGGATGCGGCAACGTCAGAGAGTCGGACTCGACGGCGAGATCGCCGACCAGCACCAGGTCCAGGTCGAGCGTTCGGGGCGCACCCTGATAGGAGCGGACCCGCCCCCTTTCCCGCTCTATCGACAGCAGTTGCGCCAGCAGCCGATCCGGCGTCTCGCGGGTCCCGCCGACGAGGGCGGCGTTCAGAAAGAGGGGCTCGTCGAGGGCGTGCTCGGGGCAGGTTTCGATGAAGCGGGAGACGACGACGTCGGTGAGCGTCCGCCTCAGTCGACCCACCGCGTAGACGAGGTGGGACGCGCGGTCGCCGACGTTGCTCCCGAGCGCCACGGCCGCGCGCCGCTCCGGTGATGCCATCGGCCGCCTCGCCACCCCGTCAGGAGCCGGGCAGGGCCAGGTCCCGGCCGCCGGCGCGGCGCGATGTCACCGCGCGCTCTGCTTCTCCTTGCAGGTGATGCACACGCGCGTCCAGGGAATGGCGTTCAGCCGCGCCTCCGCCACCGGCTCGCCGCAGTCGCGGCAGACCCCGTAGGTTCCCTGCTGGAGACGCCAGAGCGCCTCCTCGATGGCCTGCAGGATCTTCGCGTCGGTCTGCTTCAGCTTGAGTTGAATGTGGACCTCGTTGTTGCCCGTCGCCTGGTCGGCGAGGTCTCCCTGGCGGCTGCTCGTCCCCTCGGCCGCCTGAATCGGCTTGGCGCCCGCGCCGACCGTCAGGATCTCCGAACGCTTGCGCAACAACGCGTCCCTGTAGCGTGCCATGTCCATGGGGACTCTCCGGTGCCGCCACACCGACGCGGGCCACCGATCGGCGAAGCCGGAAAACGGGCCGCCGCCCCCGACGCGCCGCCGCCTGCATCGGACCGCATCCGGACAGGCCGCCATCCGAATGCGAGTGCAAATGAAGATCATAGCAGATGAGCGCACCCGCTCGCGGCGGCCCGCCCCGTTCCGCCCGACCTCATCGACCTGCCGCCGCAGGCGCCCCTGGAGCCCTTCCGCCCTCGGCTCGTCGACGTGCTCGGCCCCGGGGGCTCGCAGGCGCTCCCGGCTCCATGGCAAGGACGTTCGGGGAACGAAACGACCGGCCGATGCGCCGGCCGGCTCGACGGACCCGCTACTCCGCGCGCAGCGTGCCGAGGGGCTTGCGTCGCAGCGTATCGAGGCTGGCCGCCACGCCGACGGTCCCCACCACCAGCGTCGTCAGCATCATGCCGCCGAGGTTGACCAGCGGCGCGGGGTTCCAGTCGATGTCGAGGAGGTGGCGGCTGAGGCCCCACGTCAGCCCGAGGGCGCCGACGGAGCCCACCGCGCCGGCGAGGACCCCCAGCGTGCCGTACTCGACGACGAGCATCGTCACGAGGCTGCGGCGGGTGGCGCCGAGGGTCTGGAAGATGGCGGTCTCGTAGCGCCGTTGGTACTTCGTCATCGCCACCGACCCGACGAGAATCAGGATGCCACTGAAGATGGCGATGCCCCCGACCATCGTGATCGCGAGGGTGACGTAGTCGAGAATGCGCCGCACGGTGGCGATCACCTCGAGGCCGTCGATCACCGAGACGTTGGGGAAGCCGGCGACGAGGTCGCGCTGCAGGCGCGCGCGCGCCGTCGTTTCCCGGGGTCCGCGCAGGAACGAGATGAAGCTGTGGGGGGCCCGGTCGAACACGCCCGGGCTGAAGAGGAACATGAAGCCGCCGCTGCGCGAGTCGTCCCAGTCGACCGCCCGCACGCTCGAGACCGTCGCCCGGATGTCGCGTCCCAGCACCCGGAACCGAAGCACGTCCCCCATCTCCAGGTCCAGCCGGTCGCGGATGCTCTCCTCCACCGAAACCTCGGGCCGGCCGGGGCCCTCGGGCCCCCAGAAGGCGCCGTCGACGACCCGTTCGTTGGCTTCGAGGCGATCGCGGTAGGTCACCGTGAACTCGCGTCCCGCACCCCGCCGCCGCACGGCGCGGGCTGAGTCCAGCCGGGTCCGCTGCCCGTCGACCCCGGTCACGCGGGCCCGCAGCACCGGGATCAGGTCGGCGGCGCCGACGCGCTCCTCGAGGAGCGCGCGGACCCCGGCCTGCTGGTCCTGCTGAATGTCGATCAGGAACATGTCGGGGCTGTCGTCGCGGATCTCCAGGGCGAACGCGTCCAGCAGGTTGGCCTGCACCGCATGGATGCCGATGACGAAGAAGCTCCCCAGCCCCACCGCGAGGAGGATGACGCGGGTCTGGTTGCCGGGGCGCGCGAGGTTGAGGACGGCGTGACGCACCGCGAACCGGGCGCCCGCGCCCAGAGGTTGAACCAGCCGGACCAGCGTGCGTCCGACGGCGTGGAGGACCACGGCCACGGCCGCGAACCCCCCGCACACCCACAGGCCGGCCTCCCACGAGGCCGCCTGCCAGCTCGCCAGCCCGACCAGCCCCGCCCCCAGCGCCCCCACCACCGCCCACTGCACCCAGTCGCGCGCCGCGACCGTGATCAGGTTCCACCGGATCAGGGCCAGCGGCTTGATGGTCCGCATCTCCAGCAGCGGCCCCAGCGCGAAGAGGAGCGAGACGAGGACGCCGACCCCAAGGCCCTGGACGACGGCCGAGCCGGTCACCCCGTACGAGAGGTCCTCGACCCCCGCGACGGCCGCCGCCTGCGCGGTGAGGGAGGACGGCAGCGACGCCAGCACCGCGGCGGCCAGAGCGACCCCGAGGAGGGCGCCCCCCAGCCCCAGAACGGCGACCTGAACGACGTAGACGGCCAGCACCTGCCGGCTCGTCGCTCCCAGGCACTTGAGCACCGCGACGCTGCGCACCCGCTGCTGCACGAAGACCCGGGTGACGCTCCACACCCCGATGCCCCCGAGCACGACCACCACGAACCCGATGAGGCTCAGGTAGTCCTCGGCCCGCGACAGGTTGCGGGCAATCCGGTCCTCGGTGTTGCGGTACGACCGCACCCGCACGAATTCGTCGCGCAGCGGCTCGCGCAGCGAGGCCACCAGCGGGTCGACGCGAATCTCGGGGACCTTGAGCAGAATCTGGCGCTCGGCCCGGGTGCCGAGGGTCAGCAGACCCGTCTCCAGCAGGTCGTCGTAGTCGACGAGCACGCGCGGACCGAAGCTGAACGCCCCGATGCCCCCGCCCGGCTCCCGCAGGATGACGCCGCGAATCTCGAAGCTGCGGTCGCCGATGAGGATGTCGTCTCCGACCGCGACGTCGAGCTGGGTCAACAGCTCCGGCCGGACCAGCGCCCCGCCGCCGGCGAGCAGATCGTGATCGTAGGGCCGGCCGTCTTCCAGCACGAAGCGCCCGTAGAACGGGAACGCGGCCTCGACGCCCCGAAGCTCGACCACCCGGGCCACGACCTTCGACTCGTCGGCCGGACGGGCCATCGTCGGCGTCTCGATCGAGCGGGTCCGGCTGAGGCCCGGCTCGGCCCCGAGGACGCCGTCGATCACGGCCAGGGCCGCCTCCGACCACGGCTGCTCCGACTCGATCTCCACGTCGGCGGCCAGCAGGGCGCGCGTCTCGCCGGCCATCGCCACTCCCACCTGCTGGATGACCGACCGCAACGCCACGATCGCGCTGACCCCCACGGCCACGCAGACGAAGAAGAAGGCGAGCCGCCGCCACGACGCGCGCAACTCGCGGCCGACCATCCGGAGCACGAACGTCACGCGAGCACCTCCTGGGCCGCCACCGGGAACACCCGCTCGGTGAGGCCGTCGCGCATCCGCAGGGTGACGTCGGTTCCCGACGCCAGCTCGTTATCGTGGGTCACCAGCACGATGGTGGTGCCCCGCGATCGGTTGACCCGATGGAGCAGCTCGACGATGTGCCGTCCGTTGGCGCTGTCCAGGTTCCCCGTGGGTTCGTCCGCGAGGAGGATGGGAGGCTCGTTGGCGAGGGCGCGGGCTATCGCGATCCGCTGCTGCTCGCCGCCCGAGAGCTGCGCGGGATAGTGCCCGGCCCGGTCGTCGAGCCCCACCTCGGACAGCAGCGCCGCCGCCCGGTCGGCCGCCCGCGCGACGCCGGCGATCTCCAGCGGCACGAGCACGTTCTCGAACGCGGTCAGCGACGGCACGAGATGGAAGAACTGGAACACGATCCCGATCTTGCGGCCCCGGAGGCGGGCCAATGCGTCCTCGTCCAGGCGGGAGATCTCCACGCCGTCGATGACGATCTCGCCGGTGGTCGGGGCGTCGAGGCCGGCGATGAGGCCCAGCAGGGTCGACTTCCCGCTGCCCGACGGCCCGACGATCGAGACGTACTGCCCGGAGGACACCGTCAGATCGAGGGGTTGAACGATGGTCAGCGGCGCGTTCCCGCTGAGGACGGTCTTGGAGACGTTGCGGAGCTCGATCATGCGTTCACTCGGGGTACCACGCAGACGCGGCCGGGTCGCCGCCCCGGACCACCGGCCGGCGACCCGGACGCCGCGTCACGATTCGCCGTCCATGGTTCGGAACCACCGCGCTTCGGCTTCGGCACGGCCCTGCAGTCGTCGACCACGGCTCCAGTGACCGCCCGGGTCGGCGTGCCGGTGGACGCGGCCGGAGGCGGCGTCCTGGGGGGCGCGCTCTCGGGGCTTCATGGGACGAGCGCAGGCAGCAACGGTTCGAGCGCGTCCCGGACGCGGGCCGCCACGATCGCCGCCCCGTCCGCGTTGGGGTGAATGCCGTCGGCCTGGTTGAGGGCCGGATCGGCGGCGACGCCGTCGAGCAGGAACGGCATGAGGACCACGTCGCGCTCGCGGGCGAGATCGGCGAACACCGCCCGGAACGCCGCCGTGTAGGCGGCCCCGAAATTGGGCGGCGCTTCCATTCCCGCGAGCAGGACTCGAATGCCGCGTTCCGCGGCCAGCGCGAGGATCTGCGAGAGGTTGCTCTTCATCTGGTCGACGGGGAGTCCGCGGAGCCCGTCGTTCCCGCCCAGGGCCAGGACGAGGATGCGCACGTCCCCCTCCAGCGCCCACTCGGCTCGGCTGAGCCCGGCCGCGCTCGTATCGCCGGACACCCCCGCGTTCACGACCGTCACCGCGTAGCCGTCCGCCCGCAGCATCCACTCGAGTCGGGACGGATACGCGTCGTCCACGTCGAGGCCGAGCCCCGCCGTCAGGCTGTCGCCCAACGTCACCAGCAAGGGGCCGGACCGCGCGGACTCGGTGACGTCCCCGGCGACGGCCGAGCCCCTCGCCGGCTCGACCACCGGCCCCGCCGGCGCCGCCGCGTCCTCGAGGCCCCCCCCGCAACCGGCGAGGCCCATCCCCAGCGCGACGACGAGCGCCCGCCGAACGTCTCTCGCGAGGATCCGCATCGATGTAATGTTATTACGCAACACCGGCCGCCCCGGTTTACGCGCGCCGCCCGGGAACGGGCGCACCGCCGCGACCCGCCGGGCGCCACGAGGTCGGCCGCGGCGCACGCGCCCGAGCGGCGGCGGGCGGAGTCGCCTCCCTCGCCCGTTTCGCGACGCCACCTGCTGGAAGACTGAGGCGAGAGCTCGACAGGCCGCACGGCGCGCTCTGCCGAGGACCCGCAATCCCGCGCCGGCGAGGCGGCCGGCAACCGGCGTCACCCCCGGTTCCCGCGGGAACGACCGCGAAGAGCGGGCCACGCGCGCCAGTACAGGAACAGGTTCACGAGCAGCAGCGCCGCCCCCAGCGCGGCCTGCATGCCGCGGGTGAGGCCCGCCGGGTAGATCAGCGCCGTGACGTAGTGCTCGATGAAGCCGACCTCGTAGCCCGCCGCCCCCGCCCGGCGCCGCAGCCACACCTCGAGCGGGGTGAGCGGGCAGACCCCGCCGGACCACTCGATGCCGACGCCCCAGACCACCGCCGGCAGATGAAGCCAGGCGACGCGCGGGAAGCGCCGCAGCAGCAGCGCGCCGGCCGCCGCGAACAGGATGAACCCCGCGTGAGACAGCAGGACGAGGTCGGCGAGCGCGGCATGCATGGCGTCATCCCCGGCCCGTGAACGCCCGGGCCGCCGTTGTGCGGTCCGGCCGCACGTGTAGAATAGGCCCATTCCCGATCGGTCGATTCGTCCGCCTGCGAGGTGTCCTCCTGATGAACGCCACCCTTCTCTCCGTCGTCGGCCTCGGGATGATCTTCATCGGCTACCGCTTCTACTCGAGCTTCATCGCGGAGAAGATCTACCGGCTCGACCCGGACTTCGAGACGCCCGCCCACTCGATGCGGGACGACGTGGACTACATCCCCACCAACCGGGTCGTCCTGTGGGGCCACCACTTCACGGCGGTGGCCGGTGCGGCGCCGATCATCGGACCCGGCATCGCGGTCATCTGGGGCTGGCTGCCCGCCTTCCTCTGGGTCATCCTCGGCACCATGTTCTTCGCCGGGGTCCACGACTTCGGCGCGGTGTGGGCCAGCGTCCGCAACAAGGCGAAGTCGGTCGGGGCCCTGTCCGGCGACGTGGTGAGCCCCCGTGCCCGCACCTTGTTCATGATCGTCGTCTTCTTCCTCTTGATGATGGTCAACGCGGTGTTCGCGGTGGCCATCTCGAACGAGTTCCAGACCACCCCGAGCAGCGTGATTCCGGCGTGGACCGCGGTCTTCGTCGCCGTCGGCATCGGCATCCTGATCTATCGCATGGGGGTGCCGATTCTCTGGCCCACGGTGGTCGGCACCGTCATCCTGTACGCCGTCATCTACCTCGGCGAGCAGTTTCCCATCGAGCTGACGGGGGGCCTCCTGCCGGTGGGCGCGCAGTGGATTCTCATCCTGTTCCTGTACGCCGGCATCGCCTCCCTGCTCCCGGTGTGGCTGCTCCTGCAGCCGCGCGACTACATCAACGGCATCCAGCTCTTCGTCGGGCTCGGGCTGCTCTACGGCGCGGTGTTGATCGCGAACCCCGACATCGTCGCGCCGGCCATCAATCCCAACGTGCCGGCGTCGGCCCCGCCCCTCTTCCCCCTGCTGTTCGTGACCATCGCGTGCGGGGCGATCTCGGGCTTCCACGGCCTCGTCGGCTCGGGCACGACGTCGAAGCAGCTCAACAAGGAGACCGACGCCCGCTTCGTGGGGTACCTCGGCTCGTCCGGCGAGGGCTCCCTGGCCCTCGTGGCAATCATCGCGGCGACGGCCGGGTTCGCCAGCCTCGGCGATTGGGAGGCCATGTACAGCGAGTTCGGCAACGGGGGCATGACCGCGTTCGTGCAGGGCGGCGCGCGCATCGTGTCGGCCGGGGTGGGCATCTCGGTGGAGTTCGCGGCGACCCTGCTCGCGGTCATGGCGGTCCTCTTCGCCGGCACCACCATGGACGCCGGCGTGCGCCTGCAACGCTACATCGTGCAGGAGTGGGGCACCATCTACAACATCCCCATCCTGCAGAACGGCTACGCGGCCACGGTCGCGGCGGTGACCGCGTGCCTGCTGCTGGCGTTCGGCGCCGGGGGCCCCAGCGGCGAGGGCGGCATGCTGATCTGGCCGCTGTTCGGCACCACCAACCAGCTCCTGGCCGGGCTCACCCTGCTCATCATCAGCGTCATCCTCGTGAAGCTGGGACGCCCCGTCCGCTACACGCTGGTGCCGATGGTCTTCATCACGACGATGGCCCTCGCTGCCGCCATCTACCAGCTCGGCAACCTGTACCGCGAGGGCGGCATCCTCTACCCGCTGCTGTGGATCGACGTCATGATCGTGCTGCTGGCCATCTTCACCATGCTGGAGGCGGGCTCGGCGTTCATGCGCGAGAAGCGGGCGGCGGAAGCCGCGGCGAGCGCCTGACCAGCGAGGGGCGACGATGACCAAGCCGGACCCGCGACGGGCTCCCGAGGCCGGAATCGACCGGAGCTCGGGCTGGTTCGCGCGCCTGCAGGAGCTGCTCGACGAGTTCTACACCGCCCCCTACCGGGGGACCCTGGCGCGGGCGCGGCGGGACGAGGACGACCTGTTCATGCTCTTCGTCTTCGCCGAGCTCATGGGGGTGCCGAACCCCGCCTCGTACTACACCTTGGAGCTGCAGCCGGTGCTCCTCGAGCGCTTCCACGAGTGGCATCACCGGCAGGGGCTGGAGCACTCACCCCTCGACGGCTTCCGCTGCTGTTAGCTGGCGCCCTGCCTTACCCGGACACATCACGCGGGAGCGCCGCCCTGCTCGACGAGATCCTGAACCGGCCCGTCCTCTTCGTCGGCGGCAAGGGCGGTGTGGGCAAGACCACGACGGCGGCGGCCCTGGGCCTCGCCGCCGCCGGCCGCGGCCGGCGCTGCCTGCTCGTCTCCACCGACCCCGCCCATTCCCTCGCCGACCTCTTCGGCCGCCGCGTCGGCGATCGCGAAACAGCCATCGCCGACGCGCTGTGGGCGCTCGAGATCGACCCCGACCGCCAGGCCGACACGCACGTCCGGTCCGTCAAGGCCCGCATGAAGCGCCTGGTGCACCCGCGCCAGTTCGACGAGATCGACCGGCAGCTCGACCTCGCGCGGCTCGCCCCCGGCACGATGGAGGCGGCCCTGCTCGAGCGCGTCGCCGAGATCATGACCCGGGCGGGACGCGACTACGACCGCGTCGTCTTCGACACCGCCCCGACCGGCCACACCGTCCGGCTCCTGTCGCTGCCCGACATCATGGCGGCGTGGACCGACGGGTTGCTCGGCCACCGCGAGCGCTCGGCCCGCCTCGGCGCCGCCCTCCGGCACCTCGGCGGAGGACGCGTTCGCGGCGACGAGCTGTCGCGGCTGGAGACCGCCGCCGACCACGAGCCGGGCAGCCGCGACGCCCAGCTCGACGAGCTGCTGCAAGCGCGGCGGCGGAAGTTCATCGGCGCCCGCGAGCAGCTCCTCGACCGCTCCCGCACCGCCTTCGTCTCGGTGGTGAACCCCGACCGCCTCTCGGTGCTCGAGACGGTCAGGTCCCGCGAAGTTCTCGGGAGGTTCTCGATCCCGGTCAGCGCGGTGGTGGTGAACCGGGTGCTGCCCGACGACGCGGGGGGTGCCTTTCTCGCCGCCCGGCGCCGGCAGGAGGCCCGCTACCTCGAAGAGATCGAGCGGGCGTTCGCGGGGATACCGCAGGTGCGAATCCCCCTCCTGCCCGACGACGTCCACGACCTCGACACCCTCCGCGCGCTGGGCCGCCGCATCGCGGGCGGCGAGTCGCCCCGGCATTAGAGAGCATCGCGGGGTCAGGACATCACTCCGACTATCCGAAGCAACGTGCGAAGTTGATCGTCATGCCGGGCCGCGCGCTTCAGATCGAGAAGCGTGAAGCGTCGCGTCAGTTCGTCGGCAGTCAGGGACTTCGTGTAGCCGAACCAGAGCCTCTGCAGTTCCTGCAGTGCCTGAACCGCGGTCACCCCGGAACGTTCGCGCCCCGGGTGCAGGCGGACCAACAGCCCCTCCAGATTGGGCCGAAAGTAGACGATCCGGAGGCCATGCCGCCGTGCAGCGTTCAACGCTTCCTCTCGCTCCCGCCGATCTTGCTCGACGCGATCTTCATCCAGCAGAACGAGCCTGTCGGCAAACTGCCTCCGAGGTAGACGGCCGAGGGCGCGGGCGGTCTCCTCGACCACGGCCCGCGAGCTGCCGCCGCCAGCCGCGGAGGCCCGCAGGTGGACGTGAAGCCCCTCCCGGTCGCAGCAACGCTGGAGAAACGCGACGAACGCTTCGTCGCTCCGCCCCTCCACGCCGATGAGGAAGGCCTTCCTCGGAGAAACGACAGGCCGCCGACGCATCGGCTCTATCCGAACCGCGGCACGCCGCCCAGCGTTCCTGCGCGGTACTTGGGATACAAGCGGTTGACCCGGCGCAGACCGCGCACGTCCTGCGCCCCGTGGACTCGGGTAGCGCCGGACTCGTCCTTCTCGACGATGAACAGCTCCTCCTTCTCGAGATCGTCGAGCAGGCCGACGTTGTGCGCCGCAGCGAGGAGTTGGGCGCCCCTCGGGTTGGTCTCAGGCGACTGAAAGAAGTGCAGTAGCCGGCTAGCCAAGTCGACGTGAAGGCCGCTGTCAAAATCGTCCAGGATGACTGGCGCGCCTCCCGAGAACGCGTGATGAAGCTGAGGCAGCAAGTGGAACAGGCGCTTCGTGCCGCTCGACTCCCACGCCAGATGCACGGGCGCGCCGAGCCCGTGGTGGGCGAACAGCACGTAGTCTTCGCCCTGCTTGGACGTTGCTGTTCGCACGTGCGAGATCCCCAGATCGCCGCGGCGAATCTCGTCGTTGATCCAGGCTTCCAGCTTCGGATCCATCTGGATGTTTCGGACAACGGATTCCGTCGGGAGCTGCCACGCTCCTCGAACGGAGACGTTGCTCGACGCAGAGACGTCGAGCCACCAGTCGCGCAGCTTCTCCGCCAGCGGCACGTTCAACGTGGCCAGGGTCGAGATGAACGAGGCGTCGTCCCGAACGGCCTTGAGTCGATCGTCGCCCGCCTTGAGCCCGAACTCGCCGGCGGCGTGGGCAGGGGCGCTGGCTGTGCGTCGTTCGAAGAGACGCCGAGGCCGGCCATGCGGAAAACCGAACAGCGCCTCGTAGAGCACGGCCCGGCGCTCTTCCGCGGGAGCCACGCCCACGGCGATCTCGTAGCGAAACAGTTCCGGCACCGAGCCGGGAGACAGCCAGTCGGCTTCGAGGTCGACACGGATGCGCGTCGGATCGAGAGACGGCCGTGTTGCCCGAAACGGCTGGAATTGAGTCAACCTCTCGTCGTCGGACCGGGGGGGGAAGAGAAAAGAGTGGACGGCGAAGCCGGCGACGTCATGCAGCGCGCTGAGGAGCTTCGTCTTGCCCGATCCGTTCGGCCCCATCAGCACGACCACCGACGGCAGGCGGACGTCGGGCCGGGCGCGGCTCTGCCGGAACCTGGGCAGGTCGGGTGCGGTCTTCGGAATCCGCAGGTCGAGCACCGCCTCGTCTCGAATCGAGAAGTAGTTCGAGACGGCTATACGGTGGATCATTTCCAAACTCTAGCATTTTTTTGTCACGATTACCCTTTATCGACCCTAGTCCGGTAGATCCCGACCGGCTTCGAGCGCGGATGTCGAACGAGATTGCCGGAAATCGCCCGGCCGGTTTCCCAGGTCAGTAGCGATAGTGCTCCGGCTTGTACGGCCCTTCGACGTCCACGCCGATGTAGCTCGCCTGCTCGGAGGTGAGCGTGGTGAGCCGGACCCCGAGGTGGTCGAGGTGCAGGCGGGCCACCTTCTCGTCGAGGCGCTTGGGCAGCATGTAGACCCGCTTGCCGTACTCGCCCTTGTTCTGGTGCAGGGCGATCTGGGCGAGGACCTGGTTGGTGAACGACGCGGACATGACGAAGCTCGGATGGCCGGTCGCGCAGCCGAGGTTCAGCAGGCGACCTTCCGCGAGCACCATCACGCTGTGGCCGTCGGGGAAGCGCCACTCGTCGTACTGGGGCTTGATGTGGACGTGCTGGATGCCCGGCGTCTTCTTCAGCCCGGCCATGTCGATCTCGTTGTCGAAGTGACCGATGTTGCCGACGATGGCCTTGTCCTTCATCCGGGCCATGTGGCGGGCCGAGATGATGTCGCGGTTGCCGGTGGCGGTGATGAAGATGTCGGCACGCTCGATCATGGCGTCGAGGGTGTTGACCTCGTAGCCCTCCATCGCCGCCTGGAGGGCGCAGATCGGGTCGATCTCGGTGACGACCACGCGGCACCCCTGGCCCCGGAGGGCCTGGGCGCAGCCCTTCCCCACCTCGCCGAAGCCGCACACGACCGCGACCTTGCCGCCGAGCATGACGTCGGTGGCCCGCGCGAGGCCGTCCGGCAGCGAGTGGCGGCAGCCGTACACGTTGTCGAACTTGCTCTTGGTCACCGAGTCGTTCACGTTGATGGCCGGGAAGAGAAGAGTGCCCGCCTCGGTCATCTCGTAGAGCCGGTGGACCCCGGTGGTGGTCTCCTCGCTGACCCCGCGAATGGCGGGGCTGATGCGCTGCCAGTGCCGCTTGTCGCGGGCCTGGAGGTTCCGCAGCAGGTCGAGGATGACGCCCCACTCCTCCGGCTCCTTCTCGGGGTCGAATCCGGGCACCTCGCCGAGCTGCTCGAACTCGTGGCCCTTGTGCACGAGGAGGGTGGCGTCGCCGCCGTCGTCGACGATGAGGGACGGGCCCGCGCCGTCGGGCCACACGAGCGCCTCGTTGGTGCACCACCAGTAGTCGGCGAGGGTCTCCCCCTTCCACGCGAACACCGGGATGCCGCGCGGGTTCTCCGGCGTCCCGCCCGTCTCCGGCCGGCCCACCGCGACAGCGGCGGCGGCGTGGTCCTGCGTCGAGAAGATGTTGCACGACACCCACCGCACGTCGGCCCCGAGGTCGTGCAGGGTCTCGATGAGCACCGCGGTCTGCACCGTCATGTGCAGGCTGCCCATGATGCGGGCCCCCGCGAGCGGCGCCTGCCCCGCGTGCTCCTGCCGCAGCGCCATGAGCCCCGGCATCTCCTGCTCCGCCAGCCGGATCTCGTTCCGCCCGAACGCCGCGAGCGACAGGTCGGCGACCTTGAAGGGCTCGCGGTCCGCCCGGACCGCCTCGTCGAATGCATGCGTGGTGTCAACCGCCGTCGGTCCCATTCCCGTCTCCTTGGACAGTGATCGATTTGAGGGTTGCGAACTGCACTTGGGCGCAGCCGGTCTGGCGCGGCCTTGCGCGCCCGACACGCGGCAAGGTCATTACCCGTCAGCGTCCTTGGCGTCGTCGCCCGATCCGGCCCGCCCCGGACCCCGCGTCGTGGGGATGGCGCTCCAAGGCGTCGAGAACGTCGCCATTGGATTCGTACATCCATGGCCGGGATGTCGGAGCTCCCCGGCGCTGTCGCTCGATGTCGTCTCGAGCGGCAATCGTCGACGCCCGGTCACTCCGTCCTGGCGATCCGATACAGCTTCGACTGGGTGCGCAGGATCACGCTGCCCCGCGCCACCGCGGGCGTCGACAGCGCCATCTCGTTCAGCGAGTTCTTGTGGAGGATCTCGAACTCGGGCCCCGCCTTGACCACGAAGGTGTCGCCGTCCTCGCTCAGCAGAAAGATCTTCCCGTTGTAGCCCCACGGCGACGCGGTGAAGCCGTTGCCGATCTCGAGGCGCCGGCGGCCGTAGATCTCCTCCCCGGTGGCCGCGTCGTGCGCGAGCAAGAAGCCGCGGTCGAGCAGGGTGTAGTAGATGTCGTCGTAGACCAGCGCGGTGGTGTTGTAGGTGCCCAGCAGCGGATAGGCCCACACGACGTGGGAGTCCTGCGAGTAGGTCCGGCTGCCGGGGAACCCCTCCTGCAGGCCGCTCGCGACCTCCTGGTAGATGGAGATGTCGCCGGCCGCGCCCGGCTGGATGGCGTAGACCGGGCGCAGGGCGCCGCCCGGGTATCCCGAGCTGATGTAGACGAGCCCGTGGCTCGTGAACGGGCTCGGCGTGGTCAGCAGCGACATTCCCCCGAGCTCCCACAGCAGCCCGCCGTCGAGGTCGTAGGAGCGGACCCTCCCGGTCGCGGCGGTCACGATCTCGGTGCGCAGGGGGTTCTCCCAGACGAGGGGAGTCGACCAGGTGTGCCCGGGCTCGTCGCGCTCGACCCGCCACACGTCCTCGCCGGTCGCGGCGTCGAGCGCGGCCAGGAACGACTGCGTGGTGTTGTCGTTGAGGACGTAGAGCCGGCCGTCGTGCAGCGCCGGCGACGACGCGGTGGCCATCGCCTGCATGGTGTTGAACGTTCCGACGTCGCGGCGCCAGATCTCCTCGCCCTCGAAGTCGAGGGCCGCCACCAGCCCGATGGCCCCGAAGTACACGTAGACCCGCTCGCCGTCGGTGACCGGGGTCTCCGAGGCGTAGCTGTTCTTGAGGTGCCGGGTGATCTCGGGCACCGCGCGGTGGAGCTCCCGCGCCCACCGCACCGCCCCCGTCTCGAAGTCGATGTCGTACACCAGCCACCGGTGCTCGCCGTTGGCGGGGACCGACCCGTTGTGCTCGCCGGGGTCGTAGAGGCCGGGAATCGGCTGCACCTCGTCGTCGGCCGCGCTCACCGCGGCGGTGACGAAGATGTGGTCCCCCCAGACGATTGGCGAGCTCCAGCTCAGCCCCGGGAGATCGATCTTCCAGGCGATGTTCTCGGTCTCGCTCCAGCGGTCGGGCAGGGCGGGGTCGTCGGCCACGTTGCCGGCGTTCAGCCCACGGAACTGCGGCCAGTGCTGGGCGGCCGCGTCCGGGGCGGGGGCCAGCAGCACGCCGATGCCGAGAACGCCGATCAGGATGCGCTTCATCGTGTCGCTCCTAGCCCGCCAATTCGTCGCCCTCGGCTTCGCTTGGCGCTCCAACCAACCCCCAGGAAACCGCGCCGTTCCACGGCGCAGACTCCTGGCCCGGACGGCGCCGACGGCGGCCATGCGGCGGACAATCGCTCGATTGTACCAAACCGGCGCCGCGGGCCCCGGGCCGCACGGCCCGCCGCCCTTCCCCGAAGATGCCCTTTCCTCCCGGGGCGCGGCACCCGTGAAGAGCCCTGCAGTGATGCTCTCGGCCTGGAGGGAGACAGCGTCGGCCCGACCGCCCGACGAGATTCTCTCCGCGCGCGAAGCATGCGCGCTATGGATGTCGCCGCGCGAACAGATCGTGCGCCCGGGACTCGCGACGGCGGGCGTAGACCAGGATGTTCGTGTCGACCGCGATCACGGCGTGCCCCGGTCGTCGTAGATGGCGTCGCGCAGGTCCTGCCACGAGTACGACTCCAGGGGGTCGGGCGCGTTCGCGTCCCCGGCACTCAAGTCCGGCAACCGATACGGGGAACGGGCCGACGGCGTTGCCAGCACCTGGCGGAGCCCTTCCTCGACCACAGCGCGCAACGGCCGGCCGAGCCGCCGGGCATGCCGCTTCGCCCGAATCAGGAGATCGTCGTGAATGTCGAGCGTCGTCTTCACGATTCCCATACTACCCATAAAGGCCGGGATGACCGTCGCGAACTCGCGAACGACGGCCCCGGCCGATCTCGTCGTGGGTCGTGCAACGGCAGCCAGGCCAAGGCTACTGCAGCCGCTCGCCGTCGACGTTCCAGACCTCGATGGGCGCGATACCGACCGCTTCGACCTGACCACGAATCGCCCCGAGATCTCCCACGATGAGCCAGATGAGGCTGTCGGGCCGCACGACATCGCTCGCGGCCGATTGCAGATCTTCGACCCGCAGCGCCTGGTAGCGCTCGGTCAGCGTCGCCGGATGGTCCAGCGGCCGTCCATAGCGATCGGAGGTGACCAGGCTCGACAGGACGGCATCGACGGTCTCGAAGCGTCCGGGAGCCCGCGCGTCAGCCCCGCGACGACACGCGTGTGCTCGACATCCGTGATCGGACGTGGGCCGCGGATCGCGTCGAGCTCGGCGATCAACTCCGCGAGTGCGTCACCCGTTCGGTCCGCCTGCACCGGGGCCAGGGCCACGAACAGTCTCTGGCCCTTGGCGTCCACGAACTGCGCGGAAGTGAAGTACGCCCACCCCTTGTCCTCGCGGAGATTCATGTTGATTCTCGACGTGAATTCGTCGCCGAGGACGTCGATCATGGCCTCAAGGGCCAGGTCGCGCTCCGAGCCCAGGGGGGGAGCCAAGTGACCGGCGACGATGAGCGACTGCGGAGACCCGGGAAGGTCGACAAGAATGACCCGGGGGGCGGTCGGCAGCGCGACCTCCGAGATGTTCTTCGGCGGCGGGGCGGCGCCCGGCGGGCGCCAGTCGCCGAAGGCCTCGTCGAGCATCGGCACGATCGCTTCGAGCGTCGTGTCCCCGGCCACGAGGATCTTCGCGTTGTCGGGACGGAGCCAGCGGGATCTGAAGTCGACGAGGTCGTCGCGCGTGATCGAGGCGATGGACGCCTCGGTCCCCGAGCCCGTGTACGGCACGCCGTAGGCGTGGCCGGCTCCATAGATGGCCGGCGGCATCAGGCGCAGAGCGAGACCGAGCGGCTGCGCCTTCTCCTGCGCGATGACCGCCATCCGCCGGCCGCGCAGGCGTTCGAACTCTTCCCGATCGAACGTCGCGTTTCGGATGACGTCGGCCCAGAGCCCGATCGACGCCTCGAGCTCGCTCTTCAGCGCGGACAGGCTGACCCACGACGCGTCGAGGTCCGCCCCCACCGACAGGTCGGCACCCAGCCTCTCCTCCTCGGCTGCGATCTCGAGGGCGTTGCGATTCGTAGTGCCCGTCCCGAGCATGGTCGTCGCGAAAGCGGCGGTGCCCAGCTTGCCGCCCACGTCCGCGGCGTAGCCGGCGTCGAACTGGATCGACAGCTCGACCACCGGCACCGCGCTCCGCTCCGCCACCAGAACCTCGACGCCGTTGGCCAGCCTGCCGCTCCGTACCTCCGGGAATCTCAGGGTGGGCATGTCGGAGGGAACCCCGGCAGCCCCGTCGAGCGGTCGACGACTGATTCCGAATGCGCGTACCGTCCGGCCGGCACCACGTCCACCTGGTGCCACCCGGCCGACAGATACGTGCGAGCCACGTCCCGGACCTGGTTCGCCGTCGCTTCATTGATCCATTCCAAATACTGCTCGATGAAGAGCGGGTCGCCGGCGTAGAGCTCCCCTTCAGCGAGCGTCGAGGCCTGACCGTCGACCGGTTCGAGCTCCCGCACCAACCGGGCGTTGATGCCGGTGACCGCCCGCCGGAGCTCGTCCTCGGTGGGGCCCTCTTCGAGCAACGCTCCCAGGATGCGGTCGAGGGACTCGCTGGCGACCGAGGCAGGCTCACCGGGGTTCAGCCGGTGTGCTTCCGCGAGCCTGCCCGCGCAGCAGCGAGTTCCGGCCAGGGTCGCGGCGCCTGTCGCGGCCAAGGTAACGCCGGACGTCGAGTCGACCTCGACGAGATGGGGGGGTCGGACTCGTGCCCGGCCAGCACTCCCCTGTCGACCCCACGTCGGATCACGCCCGGTCGGCCTCCGAGCGGGGACCAGGCGCCGAACCGCGAGTTATGCGATACGCGGCCCGCGGAACCGGAAATCGGGGTCGTCCTCGCCGTTGATGCCCGTCGGCCGCAAAGGCGTCGCGCTGCAAGGCGAGGGGCGTAGCCGCCCGAACTGGCTCAGGGGTTGCCGGCTGCCATTGCCCCTTTCACCGCGGCAGGCGCGACGCCCAGCCAGAAGCCACCATGCCGTCACCCCTCGTGGGGTCGCCACTCCGGCAGGTCGTCCGAGGGGTCGCGGAAGTAAACTCGCGACAGGTAGTTCAGCGCCACCGCGATGCCCTGGCGTTGCGGTGTGGTCGCCACGAGGGGCACCGCCATCGCCGCGAGGAAGAGCAGCACCTGCGGCCAAGTCGGCGTATGCAGGCCAAAGAAGTAGATCAGGATCAGTCCGATCGCGATCGG
This sequence comes from Vicinamibacterales bacterium, assembly GCA_965207615.1. GTDB lineage: Bacteria > Acidobacteriota > Vicinamibacteria > Vicinamibacterales > UBA8438 > JAJEEA01. The sequence goes on along the minus strand of CBDBMZ010000003.1, from coordinate 685,495 downwards.
GATGCGGTCCATCACGACCACGTAGAGCCAGAGGTCGCCCTGGTTGCACAGGTACCGCAGTCCGCAGACATTGCACCGATCGTGCAACCTGATCCCGCGAACGAAGAGCGGTCCCCGGCCGCAGTGGGGGCAGCGCCGTCGCGCGCCCCGCCAGAGCGTGCGCCGAATTCCAGGATGCATCGAGTCCAGTGGCGCCCGGTCGGGTCCGTCAGGTTTCGACGTCATCGCTTCCCCTCCTCCCGCATCCGGCCAACCGCCTCTGCCGTGATTCGGAACCATACCTGGGTGCCGGTGTCCAGCTTGGTGCCGGTGTCCAGCTTGGCCCCGAACCAGAAAGGGCCGCGCCGTTGGGTTCCCGGCCGATTCGGTCCTCCCCCCCTGCATTTCTTGACGAGCACGAGCCCTTCTCGGTTTCGACAGCGGGCTGTTTGCAGGGAAGGGGGCCATCGAGTGCTACGGGTCGATGGCCCTCATGCAGCGCGACGAGCACGGTGCCCCGCAGCGCATCCTGCAGGCCGACGAGTCCGTCTACGTGCATCCCCGGCGCGCGCGCCTGCCGGGCTCGACGGCGATGGCGGCGGCGAGCACGACTTCCCGGACGTGGTGCTCGAGATCGATCACACCACCGACGTACGGCGGGGCAAGCTGGGCCTGTACGAGACGTGGGGCTTCCCCGAGCTCTGAGTGGAAATGCCGGACGAGCGGGCGGCGGGCCGGCTGCGCGGGCGGCGGCCGGGGCTGACGATTCACCGGCTGGTGGCGGGGGCCTACCACGCATCTGCGGCGAGCGGGGTGTTTCCAGGCTGGACGGCAGTCGAGATCCACGCCGGCCTGAACGAGACGATGCTGTCGGAACGGACGTTCGCGGTGCTGCAGCGGGTCGGCGTAGTGCTCGGGGCGCGGGACGGCACGGGGCCGGACGACGATCCGATGCTGGGCTGGCACCGGCGCGAGGGCCCGTCGCAGGGCCGGACGGCGGCGCGCGTGGAGATGGTCCGCGAGATGCTGCGGGCGCGGGCCATCGCGCTGTCGGACGAGAATCTCGCGCAACTGCCGGCGCTCGAAGCGGCGTCCGACGAAGCGCTCGTCCGGGCGGCGCTCGCCTGCAACGGCGCAGCCGACTTCTTCGCCCGGCTCCGGGGCTGACGATCCGGCCGGAGCCCCCGGCTTTTTGTTGGAAACCTCGCCGACAACGGCTAAACTACGCAGATTGCCCGGCCGGGGAGCCTGCTTCGAGATCCCCGCGCCGGTCATCCACACCCTGCGGAACGCATGAACGGCGGTCGTCACATCGCAAGAAGAGAGTGATCGGACCATGGTGAGCACCGCCCCGGCCGCCGTTGCGGGAATCGCGGTCTGTCTCGCGCTCGGGTCGATCGCGTCTCCGGGCCTGGCGAGACCCGCGGCCCCGGCCGCCGCCACCGACGCGGCGCAGGCGGTGGTCGACCAGACCTGCCGCCGCTGCCACAACGACCGGGCGCGCTACGGGAACCTGTCGCTCGATCGGTTCGAGGTCGCCCGCGCCGGCGACGACCATCCCCTGGCGGAGAAGATCATCCGCAAGGTGCGCACGGGCCTGATGCCGCCGGCGGGAGCGGCCCGCCCCGACGAAACCGCCCTGCAAGGGCTGGCCGGCACCCTGGAGACTCTCGTCGACGGCGCGGCGGCGGCGCGGCCCCTGCCCGCGCGCCGCAGCTTCCAGCGCCTCAACCGGGCGGAGTACGAGCGGTCGATCCGTGATCTGCTTGCCCTCGACGTCCGCGCGAGCGACTACCTGCCGCTCGACACGAAGAGCGCCGGGTTCGACAACATCGCCGACGTGCAGTTGCTCTCTCCCACCCTGATGAACGGCTATCTCCAGGCCGCGGCCGAGATCAGCCGGCTGGCCGTGGGCGACCCGACGGCCGGTCCCCGCGAGGCGACCTACAAGGTGACGCGGTGGGTCTCGCAGCGCGAGCAGGTCGAGGGCGCGCCCTACGGCTCGCGGGGCGGGATCTCCGTCGTGCACACGTTTCCCGCCGACGCGGACTACCGGTTCCGGGTCTCGTTCCACCACGAGACCACCGGAGAGCTGTTCGGGAGCGGCCGGGGGGCGCTGCACACGACCGAGCATCCCGAGCAGATCGAGATTTCGATTGACGGCGCGCGCGTGGCTCTCCTCGACATCGACCGGTGGATGCACGTCTCGGATCCGGACGGCGTCAACCTCCGGACCGATCCGATCCGCGTCACGGCGGGACCGCACCGGGTGTCGGCCGTCTTCATCCGCCACCTCGAAGGCCCCGCGCAGGACCTCATCTCGCCCCACGACTGGTCGCTGGCGAGCACGAGCGTCGCCAACGCCTACGGGTTCACCAGCCTGCCCCACCTCCGGGACCTCGCGATCCGGGGGCCGCTCGACCCCGTCGGCGTGTCCGATACACCGAGCCGGGGGCGCATCTTCAGCTGCACGCCCGCCGCGCCCGGCGACGCGCCCGCCTGCGCCCACGAGATCATCGACCGGCTCGGCACCGCGGCCTACCGCCGGCCGCTGACCGGCGACGACCGCGACGCCCTCATGGCGCTGTACGAGAGCGGCGCGGCCGAGGGCGGGTTCGAGGCGGGCGTCCGGATGGCCCTCGAGGGCATCCTCGCCAGCCCCCGCTTCGTGTTCCGGTTCGAGGCCCCGCCGGCCGACGCCGACCCGACGGACGGCTTTGCCGTCTCGGATCACGCCCTGGCGTCCCGCCTGTCCTTCTTCCTCTGGGCCGCGGGCCCCGACGCCGAGCTCGTCGACCTCGCCACCGCCGGCCGCCTGTCCGACCCCGCGGTGCTCGATGCCCAAGTGCTCCGCATGCTCGCCGACCCGCGGTCGGAGGCCCTCGCCACCCGGTTCGCCGCCCAGTGGCTCCGGCTGCCCGATCTCGACGCGCTGCATCCGGACGTCCGCACGTATCCCGACTTCGACGAGCAGCTCAAGCGCGCCCTGCGGCGCGAGACGGAGCTCTTCTTCCACCACCTGGTGCGGGAGGACCGGAGCCTGACGGAGCTGCTGACGGCCGACTACGCCTTCGTCAACGAGCGCCTCGCCCGGCACTACCGGCTGCCCGACGTCGTCGGCGAGCACCATCGGCGCGTGCGGTGGCCGGCCGGCCAGCCGCGCCGCGGCCTGCTCGGCCACGGCAGCGTGCTGGCCCTGACCTCGTACGCCGACCGCACCTCGCCGGTGCTCCGCGGCAAGTGGGTGATGGAGGTGCTTCTCGGCAGCGAGCCTCCGCCCCCGCCGCCCGACGTGCCCGACCTCGACGACACCGCGGCCGACGACGGCGGCCGGCTGCTGTCGGTGCGGGAACGCCTCGAGCAGCACCGCCGGAGCCCCGCGTGCAGCTCCTGCCATCGGATGATGGACCCGATAGGGCTCGCCCTCGAGCACTACGACGTCACGGGGGCGCTGCGCGTCAAGGACAACGGCAACCCGATCGACGCGTCGGGCGAGCTCTACGACGGCACCCCCGTCGCCAGCGCCGCCGATCTGCGCGTCGCCCTGCTCAAGCGACCGGGCGCGATCGCGCACACGTTCACCGAAAACCTGATGGCCTACGCCCTGGGGCGCCGCATCGAGCACTTCGACATGCCCGCGGTGCGCGAGATCGCCCGCGCCGCCGAGGCGGACGGCCTGCGCCTGTCCCGCTTCATCCTCGAGATCGTCCGCAGCCCCGCGTTCCGCACGCAGGGCCGGGCGCCGGCTTCCGTGGAGGACTGACCAGCATGGCCTTCGTCACCGGCAAGCATCTCCCGCGGCGTACGTTCCTGCGAGGCGTCGGGGCCACCGTGGCCCTGCCCTTCCTCGACGCGTTCGTGCCCGCCGGCCGGCCGTGGCGCCGGGTGGCGGCGGCCCAGTCGCTCGACGACCCGACGCGGCTCGTGTGCATCGAGAACGTGCACGGCGCCGCCGGCAGCACCGCCTACGGCGCCTCGCGGCACCTCTGGTCGCCGGCGGCGACGGGGCGCGGGTTCGACCTGACGCCGAGCGCCCTGAGCCCCCTCGAGCCGTTCCGCGACGTGCTGACCATCGTGAGCGACACCGACGTCCGGCCCGCGGAAGCGGTCACCCCGCCCGAGATCGGCGGCGACCACTTCCGCTCGAGCGCCACCTTCCTCACCCAGTCGCATCCCAAGCAGACCGAGAGCTCCGACGTCCGGGCCGGCATCTCCCTCGACCAGCTCTACGCCCAGCGGTTCGGCCAGCGCACGCCGATTCCGTCGATGCAGCTCTGCATCGAGAACGTCGATCAGGCCGGGGGTTGCGCCTACGGCTACTCGTGCGTCTACACCGACACCATCAGTTGGGCGTCGCCGACCGAGCCGCTGCCGATGATTCGGGATCCGCGGCTGGCGTTCGATCAGTTGTTCGGGGCCGGGTCCACCCCGGGAGAACGGGCGGTCCGGCGTCGGCAGCAGCGCAGCGTGCTCGACTTCATCAACCGGGAGGTGGCCCGGCTCGCTCCCACCCTCGACAGCGCCGACCGCCGGCGCATGGACCGCTACCTGACCGACATCCGGGAGATCGAGCGGCGGATAGAGCGCGTCGAGGCCCGCAACCTCACGGGCGAGCCCCGCGAGCTCCCCAATTCGCCGCCGGGTGTCCCCGACTCGTTCGACGAGCACGTCCGGCTGATGTTCGACCTGCAGGCGCTCGCGTTCGAGACCGACGTGACGCGGGTCTTCTCGTTCAAGCTCTCGCGCGACGCCACAGGGCGCGTCTACCCCGAGAGCGGCGTCACCCGGGGCTTCCACCCCGCCTCGCACCACGGCGGGCGCGAGCGCAACATCGAGGAGTTCGCCCGGCTCAACCGCTACCACGTGAGCCTGCTGCCCTACTTCCTCGGCAAGCTGCGGGCCCTCGAAGAGGGTGACGCGACCCTCCTCGACCGCTCGATGATCATCTACGGGTCGCCCATGGGCGACCCCAACGTGCACAACCACAAGCGGTGCCCGCTCTTCGTGGCCGGCGGGGCCAACGGCCGCCTGCCCGGCAACCTGCACCTTCGCGCGACCCCGGGGACGCCGATGGCGAACGTCATGCTCGACCTCATCCAGCGGCTCGGCCTCGACGACGTCGAGCGGTTCGGCGACAGCACCGGCGCATTCTCGTTGATGGCCTGAGGACGGTGACGGAAGTACCCTCAAGCCGCGCACGGGGCGGGAAGACAGAAGATGGCGGGCGGTGTCTGGGTCCGGTTGGCGGATTCTGATCGATCACCGTCCTGATGAGGATCCGGATCCGAAGGACCGGCTTCGCCTGGAGAGAATCATGCTTCGATTCCGGACCGGCGTCCTCCTGACGTTGCTGGCCGCCGCGTCGGGTCCGGCCGCGGCCGCCGTCGACGCGCCCCTCGCCGACGCGGTCATGCGGCAGGACCACGAGGCGGTGCGGTCGCTCCTCGCGGCCGGCGCCGACGTCGACACCCCGCGCGGCGACGGCATGACCGCCCTCCACTGGGCGGCGCAACACGGCGACCCCGCGACCGCCCGCCGGCTCCTCGCGGCCGGCGCCGACCCTGAATCGGCGACCCGTCTCGGCCGCCACACCCCGCTGCACGTCGCGAGTCGCGCCGGCCACGCCCCGATGATCGCCGTCCTGCTCGATCATCGGGCCGACGCCGAGGCGCTGACGTCGGCGGGGGCCGCCCCCCTGCACTTCGCGGCGCAGTCGGGAAGCGCCGCGGCCGTCGAGTCGCTGCTGGCGCACGGCGCCGACCCCGACGTGCGCGAGCCGCGGTGGGGCCAGACCCCCCTCATGTTCGCGGCGGCCGCGGGCCGGACCGCGGCCGTCGCGCCCCTGCTGCAATGGGGCGCGGAACCCGGCGCCACCGCCACGGTCGTGGACATCTCGGCCCGCAATACCTTCGACCAGGCGGACAGCCGGCGGCGGCGCGGCCGAATGATGCGAGCCTTCGTGAACCTGGCCCCTCGCAACGCGTCCGGCCAGGCGGACAGCCGCCCGGAGCGCGGTCGCGCCGCCACCGCCCGGGCCGGGCGATCGGCGGAGCGTTCGCCCCGGCGCGTCCAGCCGCGGCTTTCCGGTCAGTCCCGGCCGCGACCGGCCGCCCGACCCATCTACCGGGCGCCGGCCCGGCCGCGACCCGCGACACCGGCGGCCGAAGCCGACCGCCAGGGAGAGCCGGAACCTCTCGGCTACGCCGATCTGGTCGGGACCCACGGCGGGCTGACGGCGTTGCTGCTGGCTGCCCGTGACGGCCACGCGGAAACGGCGCTGACCTTGATCGCGGGCGGGGCCGACGTCAACCAGGCGAGCGCCGCCGACGGCACGAGCCCGCTGCTCATCGCGTGCATCAACGGGCACTTCGATCTGGCCCTGCGGCTCCTCGAGTCGGGAGCCGACCCGACGCTCGCCAGCAAGGCCGGGGCCACCCCGCTCTACGGGGCGCTCAACATGCACTGGGCCCCGAAGGCGCGGCACCCCCAACCGACCGATCACCTGCAGCAGGCCGCCTCGTACCTCGACGTGATGCGGGCGGTGCTCGAGGCGGGGGCCGACGTCGACGCGCGGCTCGAGCGGTCGCTGTGGTACACGACCTACAACCGCGACCTCCTCGGGGTCGACCGCGCGGGGGCGACCGCCTTCTGGCGCGCCGCCTACGCCCTCGACCTCGCGGCCATGCGGCTCCTGCTGGCGCACGGGGCGGACCCGCACCTTCCGACCGTCACCGTACCGAACCGCCGTCGCGCGCCCCATCCGGATCCGTCCGGCCTGCCGCCCGTCCCCCTCGGCGGCCCGGCCGTGTCTCCCCTGCTCGCGGCCGCCGGCGTCGGCTACGGCCAGGGATACGCGGGCAACTCGCACCGTCACGTGCCCGACGCCTGGCTGCCCGCGGTCCGCTTCCTCGTCGAGGAAATCGGCCTCGACGTCCATTTCCGCGACCACCACGGCTACAACGCCGTCCACCACGCCGCCGCCCGCGGAGACAACGACCTGATCCGCTACCTCGTCGACCAGGGAGTCGACGTGACCGCGGTCAGCCGCCGGGGACAGACCACCGTGGACATGGCCAATGGCCCCGTGCAGCGCATTCAGCCTTTCCCGGACACCATCGCGCTGCTCGAGAGCCTGGGCGCGAAGAACAACCACCGCTGCCTGAGCTGCTAGCCGCTCCCGGGTAAACGAGGCTTTCGCGGCAGGCCGCATGGCGGCCGCGGGGGCGCGCGCAGGACCGCGCGGACGACGCGTGAGGCGGAGCCGAGTTCCGCGCCTTTTGGGTTATCATGGCCCCTTGATGGCCCCCGCGCCCGTTGAGGTCGCGCTCACGGTACGGCCGCGCGCCCGTATCGATCTGCTGGATGTCCGTCGCCGCGTGTCCGAAACCCACGGCGACGTGCTCGAACCCTTCCCGCGGGCCTTGTACAGCTCGTTTCACACCACCGCCGGCTACCTCGATCAGAGCCTGGCGACACGATTGAACCGGAGGCTCGGCGGCCTCGGCTCGTACCTGTCCTTCTTCAGCGAGGTGTTCCCGGAGGGAGCGGGATACAAGCACGACCAGCTCGATCTCCGCGAGGAGCTGTCCGAGGCGCAACGGCGGACCGAGCCCCGCAACGCCGACTCGCACCTGGCGTTCATCAGCGCCGGCCTGCGCAGTTGCGTGACCTATCGCGGGCGGAACGGCGAGCCGGTGTACTTCATCGACCTCGACGGGGTCCACGGGGGCCGGGCCCGCCAGCGCGTGACCACGGTGCTCGGCTACAGCGCCGAGGAAGAGGTGGCGCGCGACCGCGTCACCGTCCCGATGTCCGCGCACGCCGTCGAGTCTGTGAGCCTCAAGGATCCCCGCTTCGGCGTGTTCGAGCGCTGCGAGGAGCTCATCAGGCGGCACGGCGTCGACAAGGGCCGCATCAGGCTCACCCTCGGCCCCGGCGAGGAACAGGCGGGCCTGACCGTCAACGAGTACGAGACCCTGCTCATGCGCCACGACCTCGCCGAGGTCCTGCGCGACCCGTTGCGGTTCATGGCCGAGAACAGCCGCGATCTCCTGTCCGATCCCCGGTCCATTCCGAACAAGACCATCAACTACGCCAAGTACGACCTGGTGCGGGTGTTCAACGAGGTGTTCGACGTCCTGCACCTGAGCGACTCGGTGGTCGAGCGCATCCTGTCCCGGTTCTTCGTCGCCCCCGCCCGCCGCTTCCTGCAGGTGAAGCGCTCGGTGAGCCTGCCGGTTTCCGACCGCGAGACCCCCGGCGAGGGCCGTCTCGCGCAGGGGCGCTACCAGAGTCCGATCCTGATGCAGTGGCGGCGGAACGAACCCTGCGCGCGCGCCGTCGACATCACCCTGACCCGCTTCCGCTAGCCAGGGCCGGACCCGACGACGGGCACGCCCTCGCAAGGAGACCGCCATGAACGTCGATCCGACGCGGCGCCGGTTCCTCCACACCTTGGCCGTCGGCAGCGTCGTCCGGCCCATGCTCGCCGGCCGCCCCGCGGGGGCGCAGCCCGGAGAGTCGTTCTGGGAGGAGGTGCGCCGGCAGTTTGCGTTCCGCGAGGAGCGCGTGCCGATGAACGCGGCCAACCTGTGCCCGTCGCCGCGGGCGGTGGCGGAGCGGGTGAGCGAGCTGACCCGCGACATCGACGTCGACTGCTCGTTCCCAAACCGCGCGAAGTTCGGCCCCCTCCTCGAGGCCTCGCGCGAGGCGGCGGCGGCGCAGCTCGGGGTCGACGCGGACGAGATCGCCCTCGTGCGCAACACGAGCGAGGCCAACAACGTCGTCAACGCGGGGCTTCCCCTCGAAGCGGGCGACGAGGTCGTGGTGTGGGACCAGAACCACCCGACCAACAACGTCGCCTGGGACGTGCGGGCGGCGCGCCACGGGCTGAAGGTGACGCGGGTGGCGACGCCGGCCGCCCCGTCGGGCGCGGACGAGCTGGCCGCCGTTTTCGAGCGCGCCCTGACGCCGCGCACGCGGGTGCTGGCGCTGACCCACGTCTCGAACGTGAGCGGCGTGCGGCTGCCCGTGCGCGAGCTCTGCGACCTCGCCCACCGCCACGGCATCCATGTCCACGTCGATGGCGCGCAGAGCTGGGGCGCGCTCGACGTCGACCTGCGCGACCTCGGCTGCGACTCCTACACGGGCAGCGCACACAAGTGGTTCCTGGGGCCGAAGGAGGTCGGGCTGCTGTACGTCCGCGCCGACCGGGTGGCGGACATCTGGCCGAGCATCGTCGCCCCGAGCTGGGGCGGCGAGGTCGCCCCGCGGCCCCGCGGGGCGCGGAAGTTCGAATCGCTGGGCCAGCGCGACGACGCCGCCCTCGCCGCCGTCGCCACCACCGTCGCGTTCCAGGACCGCCTGGGGATGGCGCGGGTGGAGGCGCGCATCGTCGAGCTCGCGACGGCCCTGAAGGCCGGGCTCGCCGAGGCCGGCTTCGAGCTCCTGACCCCGATGGCGCCCGAGCTGAGCGGCGGCGTCGTGATCGCGGCGTGCGAGCCCGACCGCCGAGGCGCCCTGGTCACGGCGCTGTACGAGCGGTACGGCATCGCCGGCGCCGCCACCGGCGGGCTGCGCCTCTGCCCGCACGTCTACAACACCTTCGAGCATCTGAATCGCGCGGTCCGCGGCGCGGCGGCGCTCCGAACCTGACGCCTGCCCGCGTCCGTCCCGCGTCCTGCCGGCACCGCGAGCTCATCGTGACCGCCGCCATGCGAACCGCATGGCGGCGCACCTGTGCCTGACAAGGCGTATCGACGGCGCAGATTGGGTATATTGCAGCTTCGAGCGGCGGGCGCCTCGTCCGACCGCCGACGGCGGGCGCGGTGCATCGCCGCACGCCGGTGGCGGCGACTCCCGCCCCGCACACCCGAATCGACCCGACAAGGAAGCCGATGATGGAATCGAACGCCGCCGACACCGCCCGAGGCATCCGCTACGAGCCGGACGAACATCCGCCGCACGCCCTGGCCCTGGGTCTCGGTTTCCAGTACGCGATGCTCGCCGTCGCGGGCATCGTGGTCACACCGGCCATCGTGGTGCGCGCGGCCGGGGCCGGCGAGGACTACCTGACGTGGGCGGCGTTCGCCGCCCTCGCGATCAGCGGCGTCACCACCGTGTTCCAGGCTCTCCGGCTCGGTTACATCGGCTCGGGCTACATCCTGATGATGGGTACCTCCGGGGCGTTCATCGCGGTCTGCGTCACCGCGCTCGCCGAGGGGGGCCCGGGGATGCTCGCTTCGCTCGTCGCGGCCTCGGCCCTCGTGCAGTTCGCCCTCTCGGCCCGGCTTGCCCTGCTGCGCCGCATCTTCACGCCGACCGTCTGCGGCACCGTGATCATGCTGATCGCGGTGACCGTCATGCCCATCGTCTTCGACATGCTGCCCCAGGTGCCCGAGGGCGCTTCGCCGGCGTCGGCACCGGCCAGCGCCGCCGCCACCGTGATCGTCACCGTCGCCGTGACCCTTCGCGCAACCGGCGTGTGGAGGCTCTGGGCTCCCGTCATCGGCATCGTGTCGGGGTGCCTCGTTGCCGCCGGCTTCGGCATCTACGACACCCGCATCATCGCCGAGGCCGGCTGGATCGGCCTGCCCGCGGGCAACTGGCCCGGCCTCGACTTCAGCTTCGGGGTGACCTTCTGGTCTCTGCTGCCCGCGTTCATCTTCGTGACCCTCATCGGGGCCATCGAGACCATCGGCGACAGCGTTGCCATCCAGCGCGTGTCGTGGCGGAAGCCGCGAGCCGTGGACTTCCGCGCCGTGCAGGGCGCGGTGGCGGCGGACGGGCTGGGGAACCTGCTCTCCGGCCTCGCGGCCACGGTGCCGAACACGACCTACTCGTCGAGCATCGCGGTGGCCGAAATCACCGGCGTCACCGCCCGGGTCGTCGGCGTGTACCTCGGCGCGGTCTTCATCGGCCTGGCGTTCCTGCCCAAGTTCATGGCCCTCATCCTCGCAATTCCGGGCCCCGTGGTCTGGGGCTATACCGTGGTGCTGCTGTCCGTCCTGTTCGTGCTCGGCATGAAGGTCGTGGTGCAGGACGGCGTCGACTACCGCAAGGGGGTCGTGGCCGGGGTCGCGTTCTGGATCGGCACCGGGTTCCAGCAGCAGTGGATCTTCCCGGAGGCCTTCGGTCCGTACTGGGGCGGGCTGCTCGGGAACGGCATGACCGCCGGCGGCCTCGCGGCCATCCTCATGACCGGCTTCCTCGAGTTCGCGCAGGCCCGGCCCCGGCGCCTCCGGGGTGCGCTGAACCTCGCCGCCTACCCGAAGATCGACAAGTTCCTGACCGAGTTCGCGGCCCGCCAGGGCTGGAGCGAGGCGATGACCGACCGGGTGCGCGCGGTCGGCGAGGAGACCCTCCTGACCCTCACCAAGGCCACGGAGGAGGGCGCGCCCCCCGACGGCCGGCACCTGCTGCTGACCGCCCGCCGCGACGGCCCCGCCGCGGAGCTCGAGTTCGTGGCCGCCACCGACGAGGCCAACATCGAGGACCAGTTGGCGCTGCTCGGAGAACGCGCCGGGGGCGCCCCGGGCGACCGCGAGGTCTCGTTGCGGCTGCTGCGCCACTTCGCGTCGTCGGTGCGCCACCAGCAGTACCACGACACCGACGTGGTGACGGTGCGCGTGGAGCCGACCACCGCCGCATCCTGATCGGCGGCCCGCCTCCCGGCATCGGTTCACGGCCGGGGGCGGTGGCGGCAGCCGTTCGACTCTTTCGGGAGTCGGCCCGCCGGCACGACGCCAGCCCGCCAATCGTCGCCTGCGGCTCCGCCTGACGCCCAACCAACCCGCCAGAAGTCCTACGGCCCGGACTCCGGCCAATCGTCGCCTGCGGCTCCGCCTGGCGCCCAACCAACCCGCCAGAAGTCCGCGCCGTTCTACGGCCCGGGCTCCTGGCCAATCGTCGCCTGGGGCTCCGCTTGGCGCCCAACCAACCCACCGGGAGTCCGCGCCCTACGACCCGGACTCCTGGGGCCGAGGCTCCCGGCCGGCTCCGAACTGAGAGTACCCGCCAAGCACCCTTTTTCCCAGCGCCGAGGTGATGAAGTGAACGGCGAGCTCCGCCGTCCGGTTGCGGACGTCGAGGACCGGGTTGACCTCGGCGACCTCGAGCGACCGCAGGCATCCGGTAGCCGCCGCCCGCTCCATGACGGTATGGACCTCGCGCACGGTCAGCCCCCCGGGTACCGGAGTGCCGACGCCGGGGGCGGCCGACGGATCCAGAGCGTCGACGTCGAGGCTCAGGTGGAATCCGCCGGTACCGTCGAGGACGATGCCGAGAGCCTCGTCGACGACCGGGGACATGCCGCGCCGGTCCACCTCCTCCATCGTGTAGACCCGCACCCCGAGCGATGCCACGACCGCGGCCTCCCCGGGGTCCACGCTCCGCGCGCCGATGACCACTGCGTTCGCCGGCGACAGCCGGGCGGTGCCGGGCGCGACCCCCCCGACGCGCGTCAGGGCGTCGGGCCCCTTCCCCAGAATGGCGGCGAGCGGCATGCCGTGGAGATTGCCGCTGGGCGAGGTCTCCGGGGTGTTGGCGTCGGTGTGGGCGTCGATCCAGAGGAGCCCCATGCGTTCGCGGGCAACCTCGCCCGCCGCCGCCGCCATCCCCGACACCGTCCCCAGGGCAATCGAGTGATCGCCGCCGAGAATCAGCGGCAGCCGTCCCGCGAGCCTCGCGCGCCGCACTCGTTCGGCGAGCGACTCGAGCACCGCCGCGATTTCCGCGAGGTAGCGGGCGTCCTCGTTCCCGGGGCCCGCTAGCGACTCGACCACCGGGGCGGCGAGGTTGCCCTCGTCGACGACCTCTCGGCCCAGGCTCCGGATCCTCCCGACGAGCCCGGCGTTGCGCATCGCCGACGGCCCCATGTCCACTCCCCGGCGGCCGGCGCCGAGATCGAGAGGGACGCCGATGACCGACACCGGAGCGCGGGAGGGCATGGCGTTATCGTAGCGTGACCACGCCATGGGGTTGCGTGTTATGGTCACCCGCATGCTCCGCGGCGACGCCGGTACGGCCCCCCGTCGGAACGAGGAAAGGGGCGGGGGGCCTCCGGCGACCCCGCCGGTGCGCGCTGCGCTGGCGCTCGTCCTCGGCTGCGCGGTAGCCGCGCCGGCCGCCGCCCAGTCGACCGACGCCGGACGGGAGCACTTCGCGTTCACCGGGCGCCTGCACTGGGACGCGGCGGTCTACCGTCGGGGCGGGGGGGACGCCGGCGGCGGCGCGGTCGAGAGCCGGACCCTGCTCCGCCGCGCCCGCCTCGGCGCGGGGGGCGCCGTGGGGCGCTTCTCCTGGCTCTTCGTGGTCGATGCCGACGCCGACGGCGGCGGACCCGCCAGCGCGGTGGAGATCGAGGACGCCGCCGTCCACTACTCGCCGTCCGATCGGGTCCGGCTCGGCGTCGGCCGGATGAAGATCCCCGTCACGTTCCAGGAGAGCGCCTCGTCGAACGACATGGCGTTCATCGAGCGCCCCCTCCCCGTCGACGCGTTCACCGACGGGACGCTCGGTCCGAGGGTCACCAACGCCCAGGTCTGGATCTACGGCCGCAACCATCTCGTCGAGGCAGCGGTGCACCTCGCGCGCGACGCCGGCCGCGCACCCGGCGACGAAGCGCCCGCGAGGGCGCTCGGCGTCACCGGCCGCGTGGCGTTCGCCCCCGTGCTGACCGCGACGCGCGCCCTGCACGTGGGCGTCTGGGCGGATCGCTCCGGGGGGCCCGTCGGCAAGGCGAGATGGGGCTACGGATCGGAGCTCGACGCCGCGGACGTCCCCGCCCTGACCGGCCGCCGGCCGGACGGGAGGCTGCGCGCGCCGGTCCACGGGGGCCTCGAGGCCGCCTGGCTCGACGGCCCGTTCTGGGCCCAGGCCGAGATCATGGGCGGACGGTTCGGTCGAGCGGACAGGATCGCCTATGCGGCCGGCGGATGGTACGCCCAGGTCGGTTACCTGGCGGGCGGCGCCCGCCGCTACGACATGCGTGAGGGAACCTGGTCCCCCACCGCGGTCGGGAATGCCGTCGCCGCGGGTGGAACCGGCGCCGTGGAGGTCGCGCTGCGCTACAGCACCGTCGACTTCGGGGAGCCCGCGAGCCCCACGGGAACGAGGCCGGAGGGCGACACCGGACACGCGGGCCGGCAGGCGAACGTGACCGCGGGCGTCAACTGGTATCTCACCCGCCGCAGCCGGCTGATGTTCAACGCGATCCGCGTCGATCTGGACGGCGCCTTCGGCCGCGGCCGCGGGTCGACCGCCGGCGGCTTGCCCGCGCCGTACGCCGTCCCCGTCACCGCCACGTTCCGGATCTACGGCGTGCGCTGGCAGTACCGGTGGTGAAGGGCGGTCCGCGCGCGGCCGCGGACGGTCAATCGACGGTCCGGATCTGCCGCGCCCAGGAGCGGTTCGCGGCGTACCAGTCCACGAGCCGCCTCACCCCGTCCTTCCAGGCGGTGCGCGGCTCCCAGCCCAGCAACCGGCGAGCCTTGGCGGTGTCCGCCCAGGTCGCGGGGGCGTCCGCGGGATGCGGCGGGCCGTGCTCCACGCGGGCGGTCCGCCCCACGCTGGCTTCGACGAAACGCAGGACCTCCAGGAGCGGGGCCGGAGCGCCCGCGCCGAGGTTGACGACCTCGTAGCCGAGAGGAGCGAGGCCCGCCACGGTGCCGCGCGCGGCGTCGTCCACGTAGGTGAAGTCGCGCGACTGCGTGCCGTCGCCGTACAGGCGGACGGGGCGCCCTTCGTGAACCCGCTGCACGAACCGGAAGAGGCTCATGTCGGGCCGGCCGGCGGGTCCGTAGACGGTGAAGTAGCGCAGGACGGTGACGTCGAGCCCGAACTGGTGGTGATAGGCGTGGCACAAGGCCTCGGCCGCCTGCTTGGTGGCCGCGTACGGGCTCCGGGCCCGGCTCGCGTCCGCGTCCTCGCGGTACGGCATCGAGCCGCCCGGATCGTAGAGGCTGGACGTGGACGCCAGGACGAACTTCGGTACCCGGCGCTCCCGACAGAGGTCCAGCAGGTTGAGGGTGCCGGTGACGTTCGCGCCCACGTAGGCCCAGGGGTCGTCGACGCTGGCGCGAACGCCGGCCCGCGCGGCCAGGTTGATCACGCCGTCGGCGAGCGGCTCGCCATGGCACGCCGCTTCGAGCGCATCCCGGTCCGACACGTCCGCCCGCCGGAACGTGAATCGCTCGCGCCCCCGCAAGCGACCGAGCCGCCAGTGCTTGAGCCGGACGTCGTAGGCGTCGTTCAAGTCGTCGACGCCGAGCACGGCGTGACCCGCGTCGAGCAGCTTCTCGGCGACCGCGGCCCCGATGAAGCCGGCCGCCCCCGCGAGCAGATAGTTGGCCACTGGCTCACGCGGCGGAACCGCCGGCCAGGCGGTCCATGCCCGTCTCGTAGATCTCCCGGACCTGCGTGGTGACCTCGCGGTAGCGCCCGAGCAGCTCGCGCCCCGACATCGGCTCCTGGAGCCGGTGCGCGAATGGGTCGACGACGTCCGGATCCGTCGCGATGACGTTCCCGCCGGCGTCGGTGGCGATGCGCAGCACCGTCTCGAGGTCGCGAAGAAAGCCGTAGGCGCCGCGCAACGCGTCGACCTCGCCGGGGCGCAGGAAGTCGGTGTCGGGAAACGCGGCCAGCAGGCGCCGCGCCCCCGCGACCCGGAACTCGGGGCGGGCCGGCCCCTCCCGGAGCTGCAGGACCTGCAGCAGGAAGTCGATGTCGGCGAGACCGCCGTGACCGCGCTTGAGATCGAGGTGCTCGCCCGCCGCCTCGTTGGCGAGCTCGCGCTCGATGCGGGTGCGGATGCGCCGGGCGTAGGCGACCACGTCCGGCGACCACGGCGCATACACGAATCCCGTGACGACGGCCTCCACCTGCTCGGCGACGGCGGGGTCGCCGCCCGCGAAGCGGCAGCGCGTCCACGCCATCCGCTCCCAGATCTCCGCGCGCTCGCGCAGGTAGCGCTCGAAGGCGACGACGGACAGGGCGAGAGCGCCCATCCGTCCCTCGGGACGCAGCCGGGTGTCGATCTCGTACGCCGCCCCCGCCCCCGTGCGCTTCGAGAGCAGGTCGTGGATGGCCCGCACGAACTTCTGCTGGGGCTCGAACCACGACCCGTCGCCAGCGTAGAGGAACACGATGTCGAGGTCCGAGTGCACGGTCAGCTCACGGCTCCCGAGCTTGCCGAGGGCGAAGACGGCCCAGCCGTTCTCCGGGCCCGCCGGCGCCGGGCCCGGCGCGCGGTGGTGCGCCACGACCCGCGCCGCCGCCTGCAGCGCGCAGTCGGCGACGAGCGACAGCTTCTCGTTCAGCTTGTCGAGGCGGCGCTCGGTCAGCCACTCGACGAGCCCCTTGAACTCCTCTATCGCCTTGACCCGCCGGAACGGATCGAGGCTCGACGCGGGATCGTCCCCCGCCACCAACTCGTCGAACCCCCGGACCACCTCGTCGCGGAACGTGTCGGCATCGACGACGGCGCGCCCGAGCGAATCGAGGAGCTCGGGGTAGGCCGCGAGCCGCGCCGCGTAGAGGTCGCCGGCGTCGAGCCCCGACACGAACCGCCGGCGCAGCTCCCGGTCGTCGAGGAGGGTGCGGAAGAGAGCCCCGGCCGCGCCGGATCGGGCCGCCACCCGCTCGAACCGGACGAGCATCCGGCTCAGCCCGGCCGGCGTCTCCCCCGCCAGCATCTCCGCCAGCAGGTTCGCGAGGAGGTTCCGGGCCGACGACCAGCCGTGCGACGGGGCCGCGTCGAGGGCCCGCATGGCGTCGAGGGCACTGGCCGGCTCGTCGACGCCGGCGGCGGCGAGCCGCGCCCGCGCGTCGTCGTCGGTCATGTCCCCCGAGAGCAGCCGGAACATCTCGCGGCCGGCGAGGCCGCCGTCCTCCGCCTCCTGCTCGAACAGGTCCGCGTAGACGGCGTGGACCCGGTCCCGGTGCCGGTCCAGGACGTCCACCAGGGTGTCGAGGCCGTCGAACCCGAGACGCCGCGCCAGCGCCAGCAGCCCCCGTTCCGTGCCCGAAAGGGTGTGGGTCTGCTGGCCCTGCGCGACCTGCAGGCCGTGCTCGATGTTGCGCAGGAAGACGTACGCGGCGCCGAGATCCCGCTGCACCTCGGGCTCGATGAACCCGTGCGCGCCGAGGTGGTCGAGGGCGGTCAGCGTGTGGCCGGTGCGCAGGTCCGGCGTCTCGCCGCCGTAGATGATCTGGAACACCTGCGCGAACAGCTCGATCTCGCGGATACCCCCGCGCCCCTCCTTCACGTTCTGGTCCAGATCGCCGCGCTTCCCGTGCTCGCGGTCTGCGCGCGCCTTGTACCGGGCGAGCTCCTCGATGGCCGCGTGGTCCAGGTACTTGCGGTACACGAAGGGGACGGTCAGCTCGACGAAGCGCCGTCCGAGGTCGAGATCGCCCGCTATCGGCCGCGCCTTGATGAGCGCGAACCGCTCGAACGTCTCGCCCATGCTCTCGTAGTACTGCGCCGACTGCTTCAGCGAGTGGACGAGGTTGCCGCGCTGCCCCATCGGCCGGAGGCGCATGTCGACCCGGTAGAGGTAGCCCTCGCCGGTGTGCGAGGAGAGCAGGGTCGTGAGGCGGCGGCCCAGCTTCTGGTAGCGCCGCTGGGCGGTCCCCGTGGTGTCGTCCGGGGCGTCGAAGACGTAGATGAGGTCGATGTCGGAGCTGTAGTTGAGATCGCCGCCGCCGAGCTTGCCCATGCCGATGACCGCGAACCGCCCCGGCAGCGGGCCCTCGGCCGCCGCCTGCTCGGCCGTCGCGATGTCCAGCACCTTGTCGACCAGCGTGTCGGCGAGGTTCGAGAGCTGGGCGGTCGTCGACGTCAGGGTTTCCCGGTTCAGCATGCCGAAGAGGTCCATGGCCGCGACGCGCAGCATCTCGCGACGCTGGTACCGCTTGAGCCCGTCCACCTGGAACTCGACGGTGCTGTCGCCGTCGATAAGCCGGGCCAGCTCGCGGTCGTAGTCGTGGCGGTCCGGCGGCGCGCTGTCGAGCTCGTTCCGCAGCCAGTGCAGGTAGCCGGGGTTGCGGATGAGAATCTCGCTGAGGAACGGGGAGGTCCCCAGGATCTGCATCAGGATGTCGAGGACGTGCGGGTCCTCGTGCAGGGTGCCGATGAACGACGCCTTCGGCGTGCGGGTGGCGACGTAGCGGCAGAACCCGACGACGGCGGCGTCGGGGTCCGGCGTCGTCGCGATCTCGTCGAACAGCAGGGGGGCGAGATTGCCGAGGGCCATGCGGCTCGTCAGGTCGTCGGCGAGCTGCTGCAACTGCTGGTCGGCGGCCGCCCCGTCGCGCACCCCGCAACCCTCGATGAACCGCGCCGCAGCCTCCGGGGACAGGTCGGCCCCCAGGAAGATGTCTCTCGGCGCGACCGCGTCAGGCTCCGACGGCATACCGTTTCCCATTGACCGTGCGATCCGACCGACCGACCCTGTTGGCCCGCCTGCCGTCGCCTTCGGCTCCGCGTCGCGCCCGACCGACCCTGCTAGGCGACGTCCGTCTCCCCGGTCCGGATCACCCAACTCTGCTCCACCGGCAGCACGAACACCCGGCCGTCGCCGATCTCCCCCGTGCGGGCGGCGTCCATGATGATCTCGACGGCCTCCTCGACCGCCTCGTCGGCCACGACGATCTCGATCTTGGTCTTCGGCAGCAGGCTGATGTCGTACTCGCGCCCCCGGTAGATGGTGGTGTGGCCGCGCTGGCGGCCGTGCCCACGCACCTCGCTGACGGTGATGCCGGGGATGCCGCGTTGCGCGAGACCGTCCTTGATGACGTCGACCTTGCTGGGTCGCACGATGGCTTTGATCAGCTTCATTTGCCGTATCCGCGACTGGTTCACCCGTCCCGCTCGAGTCCGGGTCGGTTCGTCTCTTCCGAACCGAGTGTACACGTTCCGCGCGGCCCTCGACACGCCGCCCCGCGGAATCGCCGGAATCGCCGCGGCGCCCGCGCGGCCCGTCCGAAGCACCGCTTCCGGCCGGGTATCATACCGGACGGCCGCCTTGCGCGGCGCATCGCGCGGTCGCACGTAGCGGGCTGGCTTGACGGAATCGGGTGGTGGGGGAGGGTCGGCGGCGGCCCGGCCAGTTCGGAAGCATCTCGAACTTCATGGTGCTCTCTCGCGGCATCGGGAGTCGCGGCCCGGCCGGGACCGCCTCTCACAGACCCGGCCTCGGAATGGGCCCCACCCGTCAGCGGATCGAAGCCGTCCCCCACACCGGTGGTGTCGCGCGGTCGCACCGGTTGTGGTACGATTTCCCGCCCGGGCCCGCGCGTGCGCCGCCCGCGACAATCGGACCTCCAGCTCTAGACGAGTCGCACCGCATGGTCGTCGGCATCCCTGCAGAAACCTATCCCGGCGAGCGGCGAGTCGCCACCGTCCCGGCGGTGCTTCCGGCCCTGACGAAAGCGGGCCTCGATGTCCTGCTGGAGCCCGCCGCCGGCGCGGCGGCGGGCTTCCCGGACGCCGGCTACGTCGAGAAGGGCGCGGCCCTCGCGGCCGATCGCGCGCACGTCTTCGCCGACGCGGACGTCGTCCTCCAGGTGCGCGCCCTCGGCGCCAACCCGGACGCGGGGCGCCCCGATCTGGAGTTGATGCGGCCGGGGCAGGTGGTCATCGGGCTGTCCGAGCCACTCGGCGCGCCGGGGGCGGCCCGCGAGCTCGCGGCGCGCGGCATCACCGCGCTCTCCATGGAGCTCATCCCCCGCATCACCCGCGCCCAGAGCATGGACGCGCTGTCGTCGATGGCCACCATCGCCGGCTACAAGGCGGTGCTGGTGGCGGCCGAGGCCCTGCCCCGCATGTTCCCGATGATGATGACGGCGGCCGGCACCGTCACCCCGGCCCGCGTCTTCGTGGTCGGGGCGGGGGTGGCGGGGCTGCAGGCCATCGCGAGCGCCCGACGCCTGGGGGCCAAGGTCGAGGCCTACGACGTGCGGCCGGCCGTCAAGGAGCAGGTCGAGAGCCTGGGCGCCTCGTTCGTGGACCTCCCGCTCGACACCGCGGGCTCGGAGGACGCGGGCGGCTACGCGAAGGCCCAGGACGAGACGTTCTACGCGCGGCAGCGCGAGATGATGGGCCGGGTGGTGGCGGGCAGCGACGTCGTCATCACCACCGCCCTGATCCCGGGAAAGCCCGCCCCGGTGCTCGTGACCGGCGAGATGGTGGCGGGGATGACCCCCGGCTCGGTGGTGGTGGATCTGGCGGCCGAGCGGGGCGGCAACGTCGAGCCGTCGCGGCCAGACGAGGTGGTGTCGGCCCACGGCGTGACCGTGCTCGGCCCCACCAACCTGCCGTCCACGGTGCCGTACCACGCCAGCCAGATGTACGCCCGGAACGTGTCGGCGCTGCTGCTGCACCTCGTCCGGGACGGCGCGGTCGCGCTCGACTTCGACGACGAGATCACGACGGGCACCCTGGTGTCGCACGACGGCGAGGTCGTCCATCCCCGGGTCCGCGAGCTCCTCGAGACCGCCTGACATCGCGCCGAGGTTCCCATGGATGCGTTCCTGCCCCTGCTGACGATCTTCATGCTCGCGGTCTTCGTCGGCTTCGAGATCATCACCAAGGTGCCGCCGCTGCTCCACACGCCGTTGATGTCGGGAAGCAACGCCATCTCCGGCATCACCATCATCGGGGCGCTCCTGTCGGTCGCCTCGCCGAACCGCGCGACGATGGTCCTCGGGTTCCTCGCGCTGGTCATCGCGACCATCAACGTCGTGGGCGGCTTCCTGGTCACGCACCGCATGCTCGGCATGTTCCGGAAGAAGGACTGAGGCCGACCGTGGACAGCGCGATCAACCTCGTCTATCTGGCCGCCTCGGCCCTCTTCATCCTCGGCATCCGCGGCCTGACGCATCCGCGGACGGCGGTGCGCGGCAACCTGATGGGCGCGACGGGGATGCTGCTGGCGGTGGCGGCGACGCTGGCCGACCGGCAGGTCTTCGGCGCCGGCCCCCAGGGTCTCGCCATGATCCTCGCCGGCGTGGCCCTCGGCGGGGCCATCGGGGCCACGCTGGCCCTGCGCATCGCGATGACCGCGATGCCCGAGATGGTGGCGCTGCTGAACGCCTTCGGGGGCGGGGCCTCGGCCCTGGTGGCGGGCGCGGTGCTGGTGAGCGCGGCCGAGCCGTCGGCGCAGACCACGGTGGCCACCGTCGCCTCCGGCCTCATCGGCTCCGTCACCTTCTGGGGCAGCCTCGTCGCCTTCGACAAGCTGCGCGGGCTGCTGCTGCCCGACGCGCCGGTCGTCTTCCCGGGGCAGCAGGTCTTGAACGGCGCCATGGGTCTGGTCGCGCTGGGTCTCGGCGCGATGGTCGTCGCCGATCCCGGCACCATCGCCTTCTACGCGGGCCTCGTGACGGTCGGGTCAGTGCTCGGCGTCCTGCTCACGATCTCCATCGGCGGCGCCGACATGCCGGTCGCCATCGCGCTGCTCAACTCCTACTCGGGCCTCGCCGCCGCGTCGACCGGCTTCGTCCTCAGCAACGACATCCTCATCATCACCGGCTCGCTCGTCGGCGCCTCCGGCATCATCCTGACCCGCATCATGTGCAAGGCGATGAACCGGTCGCTCGTCAACGTGCTGGTGGGGGCGATCGCCGAGGGCGGCGGCTCGAAGTCGGACGCGGACGCGGTCTACGCGGGACGCGTCAAGAGCACGTCGGCCGAGGAGGTCGCGATGCTCTTCGACGGGGCGCGCCGTACCGTTATCGTGCCCGGCTACGGCCTCGCCGTCTCGCAGGCGCAGCACCAGGTGCGCGACCTCGCGAACCTGCTCGAGTCGCGGGGCGTGGAGGTGGAGTACGCCATCCACCCCGTCGCGGGCCGGATGCCCGGACACATGAACGTCCTCCTCGCCGAGGCCGACGTCGACTACGACAAGCTGAAGGAGATGGACGCCGTCAATCCGTCGTTCGAGCAGACCGACGTCAGCCTCGTCATCGGTGCCAACGACATCGTCAACCCCGACGCCCGCACCGACCCGTCGAGCCCGATCGCGGGCATGCCGATTCTGAACGTCGATCAGTCCCGGACCGTCGTCGTCATCAAGCGCAGCCTCTCGCCCGGTTTCGCCGGCATCCCGAACCCGCTCTTCGCCGCCGACAACACGCTGATGTTCTTCGGCGACGGCAAGCAGGCGGTGCTCGACCTGATCGCCGCCGTCAAGGAATCCTGATAACGCGTCACCCCGCGGGCGGCACCCCAAGCCGACCGGGACCGCTCCCATCGCAGCCACGGCCGGCGAAGACGAGATGACGCAGCCCACGGACGCTCCGCCGGTGTCGGATCGGCGTCCTGCTCCTCGCAGAGGCGAAGACGAGACGGTGCGGCGGACGGATCCGTCGGAGGCCGTGAAGCTGTCCGGCGTGCGGCTGGTCCGTGACCGCACGACCATTCTCGAGGGGATCGACTGGCGGGTCCGCGCCGGCGAGCGGTGGGTGGTGCTCGGCCCCAACGGGAGCGGCAAGACCTCGCTGTGTCAGATTCTCACCCTCTACCAGCATCCGTCGGCAGGTTCGGTGCGGGTCCTCGGGGGCGAGCTGGGCCGCGTCGACGTGCGGGTTCTGCGCCTGCGCATCGGGGTCACGAGCGCGGCCCTCGCCGCGATGATCCCGCCCGCCCTGACCGCCGAGCAGATCGTGGTTGCAGGCAAGCAGGCCGCGCTTGCCCCGTGGTGGCACCGCTACGACGAGGCCGATTGGGACCACGCGCGGCGCTGCCTCGCCCGCGTCGACTGCCTCGGTCACGCCGGGCAGCGCTTCACGACGCTCTCGTCGGGCGAGCGCCAGCGCGTGCTCCTGGCCCGTGCCCTGATGTGCACGCCGGGGCTCCTGGTGCTCGACGAGCCGAACGCGGGTCTGGACCTGCCGGGCCGGGAGCAGCTCGTGCAGACCCTGGCCAACCTCGCCCGGACCGAACCGGACTTGCCGATCGTCCTCGTCACCCATCACCTGGACGAGATCCCCCCCGGGTTCACCCACGCCCTGCTGCTGGCGTCGGGCCGCATGGCGGCCGCCGGCCCCATCGAGGACGTGCTGACGCCGCCCGCGCTGTCGGCGTGCTTCGGCCTCGTCCTGGAAGTCGACCA
Organism: Vicinamibacterales bacterium; assembly: GCA_965207615.1. Lineage (GTDB taxonomy): Bacteria > Acidobacteriota > Vicinamibacteria > Vicinamibacterales > UBA8438 > JAJEEA01. Next base: position 662,402 of record CBDBMZ010000003.1, on the reverse strand, counting down.
TCGCCACGGCCGGTGGCAGGCCCGGGCCACGTAGCGGACGTTTCCGGGTCCTGTCGCGAGGATGGCGTCGGACGCGAGGCCGCCGGCGCCAGGAGCCCGCGATGAACGCCTGGTCAGGCGGGCGCGCCGACGCTCTCGGTGCGACGGGGTTCGGCCGCGGGTTTCTGCCGCGGCAGGGTATCCGCCCAAGGGGACTCGTGGACGGCGGACGGCGGCGACCGGTCGCGAGGCGTCCCGCCGGCCGAGTCGGCGCCGGCCGCAGACCCGTCAGGATCCCGCGAACACGCTGGCCCGCAGCGAATCGACGAGGGAACCGACGACCCGCGTGAAGTCGCCGGTCTCCGCGTACACCTGCCGCTGGGCGGCGCAACTGGGTCCGGTCCGCATGAGGTCGCGGATGCGCGCGAGCTCGCCTTGGCTGCCGAGCCGCTTCGAGACCGGCTCGATCGATTCCAGCAGGCGGTGGACGGACTCCGACAGGGGCTCGAGACGGCCCTCCTCGTCGACGATGACCTGCGCGTCCAGAGCCCATCGCGCGGCCCGCCACTTGTTCTCGCGGACGATCCAGTAGCGCTGCACGGGCAGGTAGACGCCGTTGTCGTACTGGTCGCCGAGCCAGACCACGAGCGCCTGGATCAGCGCGGTCATCGCCACGATGTCGTCGAGGGTCGGCAACCCGTCGCAGATGCGCACCTCGACCGTCCCGAACTGCGGGTGGGGCCGGATGTCCCACCAGATCTCCCGCACCGACTCGATCGCCCCCGCCCCCACGAGGGTGATCATCAGGCGCTGGAACTCGGCCCAGTTCAGCAGCCGGTAGGGCAGCCCGGCCGTGGGCAGGCTCTCGAAGATCTTGACCCGGCACGACGCCAGCCCCGTCTCCTCGCCCTGGAAGAACGGCGAGCTCGCGGACAGCGCGAGCAGATGGGGAATGTAGGTGGTCAGGGCGTTGAAGATGGCGATGGCCTTCTCGCCGCTCTCGATGCCCACGTGCACGTGCAGGCCGAAGATCATCAGGCGCCGAGCCGGCCACTGGCAGCGGTTGGCGAGCAGGTGATAGCGCTCCTTGTCGGTGATCTTCTGCTCGGCCCACCGCGAGAAGGGATGGGTGCCCGTGCTCGCGAGCTGGTAGCCGAGGTCGTCACACAGCCCGTAGAGCCCGCGGAGGCGCTCCGCGAGCTCGCGGCGGACCGCCGCTACGTCGGCGCACACGTCGGTGTTGATCTCGATGGTCGACTGGATCAGCTCCGGCTTGAGGTGGGCGACGCCCGCGCGTTCCAGGATGTCGGAGGCCCCCGACACCAGGTTCCCGGTCTCGGGGTCGATGATCTGCAGCTCCACCTCGACGCCGAGGGTGGGTGCGGGCGAGCCGTTGAACGAGATGCGCATCGTCGTGTCCCGGGAATCCGTGGTGTAACCGTGCGTTGCGCCGACATTGACGAAGTCGCCCGGTTGACAAGGCGCTCCCCGCCCTCGCCGCCGCCGGTCGCGGGTCAGTATACCCGCTCGCATCGACGCGCGGCCGGCGGTCTCCGCGAGCTTCCCTTCACGTCCGAAAGGATGAGATAGTGGACCCGTGACCCGAGCGACATCCCGCTCCACGCTGGTGCGCTATACGCTCTACCAGATTCCCGAGTGGGTGCTCGCCCTGGTGGCGGCCGTCCTGTTGTATCGCTGGGGATTCGTGCCGGGCTGGGCCGGGATCCTTCTTGTGGCGGGCGTGATGGCCAAGGACGCGGCTTTGTACCCGTTGCTGCGAACCGCCTACGAGAGCGACACGTCCACCGCCATCGAACGTCTCGTTGGGCTGCGCGGGGTAGCCGTCGAGACCCTCGAGCCGCACGGCTACGTGCGGGTCCGCGGCGAGCTCTGGCGCTCGGAGGCGACGACGGCGGAATGCGCGATCCGCCGCGGTCACCCCGTCACCGTCCACGCCGTGCGGGGAACGACGCTGCTCGTCCGCCCCGCCCCCCCATCGACCGCGCGCTAAAGACAGCGTCGATATGAGGCTCCCAACTGCATTCGGGCGCAGCCAAGCCTTCTGCGGCTCTGCACCCCGACACGTGGCAAGGTCGTTCCCGTCAGCGTCCCAAGAGCGCCGCAGAGGGACGATAAGCCGAATTCTGTACCCGACGCCGCCCGTGAACGGACGGGCGCCGGGCGGCGACCATTCCTCTAGCCCCGCCATCGCTGGCGGGGTCGAGCAACCTACCCGGAGGCTTCGGACGGGCCGCCCTCGAGCGCCTCCCTATTCGGTCTTGCTCCGTGCGGGGTTTAGCCTGCCATCCGCCTTGCGGCGGACGCGGTGCGCTCTTACCGCACCTTTTCACCCTTACCTCTCGACGGACCGTCGACCGGGCCGCCTCGAGGCGGTATGTTTTCTGTGCCACTTTCCTTCAGGTCGCCCTGACCGGGGGTTACCCGGCGCACTGCCCTCCGGAGTTCGGACTTTCCTCCCCACCCGATGCCCTCGAAGGGCACCGCGTGCAGCGGTCGCCTGTCCCTCTGCGGCGCGACGCCTCTCACTGTCTTCCTTCTGAATCACCCTCCTGATCCGCCAGTCCTTGCCTCGCAGCTCCGATTGGCGCCCAACCAACCCTGCCGGCAACCCGCGCCGTTCCGCGGCGCGTGCCCCTCTAGGCATCCGTTTCCTGCGAGATGCCGTACTGCTCCAGCTTCTTGTAGAGATTGCTGCGCGGGGTGTCGATGACCTCCGCGGTCCTCGAGATGTTCCAGCCGTGCTCGCGCAGCTTGTCGATGAGGAACGCGCGCTCCGCCCGCTCCTTGAACTCGCGCAGGGTGCCGGCCTGACCCGCGGCCAGGCCCGCCGCGCCGTCCCGGGCTCCCGTCCGCATCACCGCACGGACGTCGCCCACGTCGATGGTCTCCCCCGGGGTCATCACCAGCAGGCGCTCCACGGTGTTCTTCAACTCGCGGATGTTGCCGCGCCACCGCTCCCCCGCCAGCGCGGCGGCAGCGGCCGGGGTGAACTCGCGGGGCCGGAAGTTGTTGTCGCGGCAGAACAGCGCCGTGAAGTGGCGGACGAGCCGGGGAATGTCCTCCCGGCGGTCGCGCAGCGGCGGCACCCGGATCGGGATGACGCTGAGCCGGAAGTAGAGGTCCTCGCGAAAGCGCTCGTTGTCGATGTCCTTCTCGAGATTCCGGTTGGTGGCCGCGAGCACGCGCACGTCGACCTCGATGGTCCGGGCGGAACCGAGCCGCTCGACCTCTCCCTCCTGCAGCACGCGCAGCACCTTGGCCTGCGTGCGCAGGCTCATGTCGCCGACCTCGTCGAGGAAGATGGTGCCGCGATCCGCCTGCTCGAACTTGCCGATCTGCTTCTGGGTCGCGCCCGTGAAGGCGCCCCGCTCATGCCCGAACAGCTCCGACTCGATGAGCTCTTCGGGCAGCGCGGCGCAGTTGACCTGCACGAACCGCTCGCGGCCCCGCCGGCTGTTGCGGTGGATGGCCCGCGCCACCAGCTCCTTCCCGACCCCGCTCTCCCCCTGGATGAGCACCGTGCTAGTGGTGGGCGCGGCCCGCCTGATGGCGTCCGTCACCTCTTGCAGGGCCGGACTCTCCCCCACCATCTCGTGGCGGATCGCCGCGAGCTCGCGGTAACGGCTGACCTCGGTCTTCAGCCGGTGCTGCTCCAGGGCGTTGCGGATGTTGACCTTGAGGACGTCCCCCTCGAACCCCTTCTCGAGAAACGTGAACGCGCCCTGCTTCGTCGCCTCGACCGCGGTGCTGATGGTACCGTGGCCGGAGATGACGATCACGGGGACCGCGTCGCCGCGCTCGCGCATGCGCCGCAGTACCTCCAGTCCGTCCATCCCCGGCATCTTCACGTCGAGCAGCACGAGGTCGACGCTCTCGGCGCCGAGCAGGTCGAGGCCCTCGCGGCCGCTGCGCGCGAACAGGCACTCGTAGCCCTCGTACTCGAGGGTCATCTTGAGGGCGTCGCGCACGCCCTCGTCGTCGTCGACCACCAGAATCCGCTCGGTCATCGCCCTGCGCCGGTCATTATAAGTTCGCGAACGGATCAGCGAACGCGCGACCGCGGCCGGGTACCGCGGGAACCGCGCATGCCGAGCACCCGATCTTCGGGGGGCGACCGGGCCGCGGTCGAGGAAGGTCGCGCACGCGCGGGCCGTCGATGGCGCGGGGAGCCGGGAACGGCGCCTCGAAACGGGCCCGGGGCCGGCGTCAGCGGTCCCGGGCCAGCACGTAGTCGGGCAGCGCCATGAGGGCGTCCAGCTCGGGTGAAGGGGGAAACCCCTCGAGAAACCGTTTCGCGGACCCGGCGAACTCCGCCGCCCGCTCGAAGGCGAGGTCGAGCACCCGGTGCTCCGCCAGCAGGCCGCGCAGCTCGTTCCAGGCCTCCGGCGAGAAGCGGCGGTCCCGCACCAGCGCGTCCAGCAGGGCCCGGACCGGCGCGCCCGCCCGCCGGAGCAGGTAGATCGCGGGCAGCGTCATCTTCCCCTCGCGCACGTCGCCGCCCACCGGCTTCCCGAGCACGCTCTCGTCGGCGGTGTAGTCGAGGAGATCGTCCACGAGCTGGAACGCGATGCCGAGATTGATGCCGTAGTCGCGCAGGGCGGCCTGCCGGCCCTCGGACAACCCGCCGAGCATCCCGCCGATCTGGGCGCAGCCGCCGAAGAGATGGGCGGTCTTGCGCCTGATGATCTCCAGGTGCTCTTCCTCGCTGATGTCCACGTCGCCGACCTTGGTGAGCTGGTACAGCTCGCCCTCGATCATGCCTCGCGTGACGTCGCAGAGCAGCCGCACGAGATCGAGGGAATCGACGGTCAGGGCCATGCCCATCGACTTGATGTAGAGGTAGTCGCCGAGGAGGACGGTGATGTCGTTGCCCCAGCGCGAGTGCACGGTCTCCCGCCCGCGGCGTGTGACCGCGTCGTCGATCATGTCGTCGTGCACGAGGGTGGCGGTGTGGATGAACTCCACCACCGCCGCGTAGAGGGTGGCGTGCTCGCCCCGGTAGCCGCCCAGCCGCGCGCACATGAGCAGCAGCGCCGGCCTCACCCGCTTGCCGCCGCTCGCCTGGAGATAGCGGCCGATCTCGGGAATCAGCTCGACGCGCGACTCGATGTGGCGGACGAACTGACGCTCGACCGATTCCAGGTCCGCGCGTATGGGCTCGAAGATCTCGGCGAGGTCCGGGGGGACAGAGGTTCTCGACACGGCGGCGTCTCGCGCCCCGGATTTCAGCACAGTTACGCTCCAAGTGTCAACGCAGCAACCCTTTAGGGGCTCGTGCGCGGCGCCTCCGCGACGGCGCCCCGGCCGAGGAAGAGGGCCTCGAAGGCGGCTGCGGTCCGCGCCGACACCTCTTCGGGATGCGTCCCCCGCACGCCCGCCACCACCTCGACGACGCGGGTCACCCACGCCGGCTCGTTGCGGCGCCCCCGATGCGGGACCGGGGCCAGGTACGGGGCGTCGGTCTCGACGAGGAGCCGGTCCCAGGGCACCGCGGCCGCCGCCTCGCGCACGGCGGCGGCCCGCCTGAACGTCGCGATGCCCGAGAACGACACGTGGAAGCCGAGGTCGACGGCCCGCCGCGCCGTCGCCGGGTCGCCCGTGAAGCAGTGGAACACGCCGCCCGGCGGCGGCGCGCCCTCCCCCTCCAGGACCGCGAAGGTGTCGTCGTCGGCCTCGCGGGTGTGGATCACGATGGGGCGCCCCAACTCGGCCGCCAGCCGAACCTGGGTGCGGAACACCTCGCGCTGGACATCGCGCGGCGCGAAGTCGTAGTGGTAGTCGAGGCCAATCTCGCCCACCGCGCAGGCGCCGGACCGCTCCGCCACCGCGGCTCGCAGCCGCGGCTCCACCTCGTCTAGGCACGCGGCGAACTGTCCGGCCTGGTGCGGGTGCACGCCGACCGCGAACCGCACCGCCGGCCACGCCGCCGCCACCCGCCGGGCGCGGGCCGCCTCGGCCCGATTGGTGGCGTCGAGGATGCACAGGGCACCGCGGAGGCCGGCCTCCCGGGCCCGCTCGACCACGGCGTCGAGATCGTCCTCGAACGCCTCGTCGGCAAGATGGCAGTGAGAGTCGAACATCGGCGCGCCCCGGCTTCGACTAGCGGACCCGGGCCCCCGGAGGGGCGGCGGCGGGATCGTCCACTCCCAGCAGGACGGGCCCGCCGTCCGGGTCCGTCGCCGCGAGAATCATGCCGTTCGACTCGACGCCCATCAGCTTCGCCTTCTCGAGGTTGGCGACGATGACCACCGAGCGGCCCACCAGGGTCTCGGGGGCGTAGGCGCGCGCGATGCCCGCAACCAGCGTGCGCTCGCCGGTCCCGTCGTCCACCGTCACCTTCAGCAGCTTCTTCGACTTGGGGATCGCCTCGGCCGCGAGCACCTTCGCCACCCGCAACTGCACCTTCATGAAGTCGTCGAAGGAGATGCGCGGTTCTTCCGCCGGAGGCGCCGGCGCGGCGGCGGTCGACCCGGAAGCAACGGCTGGCAGGCCGGCGGCCCGGTCGGGCGGTGTCGCGGACGGGATTGCTCCTCGTCCGGCCTGCGTCACGCCCTGGCCGTCCCCGGCCGCTTGCGGCGCCGGCGCCGCCGTCGAAGTGTCGTCGGTCATCGTCTTCTTCCCTGTCCCCTTCTCCGCGGCGGCCCCGGCGGCCACGGCGGCGGTCTCGCCGAGGGCGCCGCCGGCCTCGAGCCGCGGCCACAGCGGCGGCCCCTGTACGATCTGCCGCGCCCCGCCCGACCATGCCGCGTCCGCATCGAGGCGGCTGTCGGCAATCGGCCGGGTCTGCCCCATGCGGCGCCAGATCTCTTCGCAGGACGAGGGCATCGCCGGCCACAGCAACAGGGCCGCGATCCGCACCGCCTCCACCATCTCGAACAGCGCCTGATCGAGCTCCTCCGCGCGGTCGGGCGCCTTCGCCAGCACCCACGGCTCCGAGCGGGTGATGAACTCGTTGGCGGCGTCGACGAGGTCGAACGCCGCCGCCATCCCCGCGTGGAGCTCGTAGTCGTCGAGGGCGGCGCGGTACCGGCGCACCACGTCGGCGGCGCGGTCCGCCAGTCGGGGCGCCGCGCCCGCCGCCGGCGCCACCCGGCCCCCGCGGTACTTGTGGGCCATCGCGGCGACCCGGTTCACCAGGTTGCCGAAGTTGTTCGCCAGGTCCGCGTTGTACCGTTCGTCGAAGCGCTCCCACGTGAAATCGCCGTCCTGGCCGTAGACGATCTCCTTGGCGAGATACAGGCGGAGGGGGTCGGGACCCAGCCGGTCGGCGGCCTCCAGGGGATCGACGACGGTGCCGAGGGACTTGCTCATGCGCTGGCCCTGCCAGTTCACCCACCCGTGGCCGTAGACGACCCGCGGCAGCTCGATGCCCGCGCTCATGAGCATCGCCGGCCACACCACCGCGTGGAAGCGGGTGATGTCCTTCCCCACCACGTGCAGGTCGGCCGGCCACCACGTCGCGAACTGCTCCTCGTCGGTGCCGTACCCGACCGCCGCCATGTAGTTGGTCAGGGCGTCGAACCAGACGTAGACCACGTTCGACGGGTCGAACGGCAGGGGAATCCCCCAGCGCTGCCCGGTGCGGCTGATGGAGATGTCCTCGAGGCCTCGCTCCAGCAGCCGCAGCATCTCGTTGCGCCGGACCTCGGGCTGCACGAACCCCGGGTGGGCCGCGTAGTGCTCCAGCAACCGGTCCCGATACCGGGACAGGCGGAAGAAGTGGTTCTTCTCCTGGAGCCAGTCCGGCTTGCTGCGGTGCACCGGACACTCGCCGTCGACGAGGTCCTTGTCCTGCTTGAAGGCTTCGCACGAGACGCAGTACCACCCCTCGTACTCGCCCTCGTAGAGGTCCCCGGCGGCGGCTATGCGCTCGACGAGGGTCGTCACCGCCACGCGGTGGCGTTCCTCGGTGGTGCGGATGAAGTCGTCGAACGACACGTCGAGCTTGGTCCAGACCTCGCGGAACACGCCCTCCATCCGGTCGCAGAAGGCCAGCGGGTCGAGCCCCAGCTCGGCCGCGCGCTGGAAGACGTTCTGCGAGTGCTCGTCGTTGCCCATGACGAACCGCGTGGACAGGCCGCACAGGCGGCGATAGCGGGCGATGACGTCGGCCGTCACCTTCTCGTAGGCGGTGCCCAAGTGGGGCCGGCTGTTGACGTAGTCGATAGCCGTGGTCAGATAGAAGCGGCTCATCTCTCTTCCCCGCGCCCGCCGCCCCCTCGGCCGGCGTCCATCGCGGCCGCCAGCCCCGCGTCCCGCGACGCCTGCACGGCGGCGGCGTGAACCTCCTTCGCGGACACGCGGTGCTCGCGGGCGGCCCGGGCGCAATCGTCGAACTCCGGGGCCACGTTGACCACCGCCGTCCCCCGCCGCGCCACCTTGCATCGTATCTCGCCGTAGCGGGTCGCCACCGGCGCGATTTCGCGCGCCAGCACCTCCCGGGCCACCTCTCCGTAACGGAGGCCGATGGTGCTCGTCTCCCGGAACAGGGCCGCGCAGACGGCCTCCCGGCACCCCGGCGGCGCGAGGGCCGTGACATGCGTCCCCGGGCGGTTCTTCTTCATCTGTACCGGCGTGTAGAACACGTCGAGCGCCCCGGCGTCCTGCAGACGCTCCATGAGCACCCCGAAGATCTCGGGGTTCATGTCGTCGATCTCGCACTCCACGGAGACGACCCGTTCGGAGGGGCCGGCGTCCGCCGCCTCGCCGACGAGGACCCGCAGCACGTTGGGATGGCCGCGGGGGTCGCGCGAGCCCGCGCCGTAGCCGATGCGCTCGATGCGCATCGCCGGCAACGGACCGTACTCGTGCGCGAACTCCGAGACCAGCAACGCGCCCGTGGGGGTCAGCAGTTCGCCTCCCGGCGGCCCCGCGTACACCGGCGCCCCCTTGATCAGCTCCGCCGTCGCCGGCGCCGGCACCGGCATCGTCCCGTGGGCGCAGGGAACGGTGCCGCTGCCCACGTTCACGGCCGAGGCAACGATGCGCCCGGCCCCGAACCACTCCAGCGCGAAGACCCCGCCGACGACGTCGACGATGGAGTCGAGCGCCCCCACCTCGTGCAGGTGCACCTTCTCCACCGGCATCCGGTGCATGGCCGCCTCGGTCTCGGCCAGGCGTCGGAACAGCCGCGCCGCCCGCGCCCGTGACGCGTCGGCCAGCGCCGACCGCTCCACCAGCTTCAGGATGCCGGAGAGATGGCGATGCGGATGGCCGGCGTCGGCCGTGGCCGTCTCCGTCACCGTGAACTTCGTGGCCCCGACCCCGGAGCGGGTCACCGCCTGGGCCGAGACGGCGCACTCGTCGCCGAGGGTCAGGCTTCCCAGGGCCTCCTGGAGGCGATCGAAGGGCAGTCCGGCATCGATCAGGGCGCCGATGAGCATGTCGCCCGAGGCCCCGGAGAAACAGTCGAGGTAGAGGATCCTCTCCATGGGTCGCTGGAGATCTCGCGCCGGAGCCTCCCGCGGGGGCGCGCTGGACACCGGGAGTCCGCGCCGCACCGCCGGGCAGACTCCTAGATCCGTCCCATCTCCTTGAAGCTGCAGTACTTGGCGTCGGCCAGAATCACGTGGTCGACCACTTCGATCCCCATCACCAGGCCGGCCTCGACCAGCCGCGCGGTCAGGGCCACGTCATCGCCGCTGGGCGTCGGGTCACCCGACGGGTGATTGTGGAACAGCACTATCGCGGCCGCCCCCCCGCCCGCCGCGGCCCGGAACACCTCTCGCGGATGAACGAGGCTGGCATCGAGGGTCCCGGTCGACAGCAGCGAGGTCTTGAGGACCCGGTGCTTCGTGTCCAGTAGCACGATGCCGAACTGCTCGACGGGGCGGGCGCCGTAGCTCGGCAGAAGGAAGGACGCGACCTCCCGCGGAGAACCCAGCCGCTCGCGGTGATCCGGCGGCCGCACCAGCGTGCGCCGACCCAGCTCGACGGCGGCGAGCACCTGCGCCGCCTTCGCCGCCCCGAGCCCCTTCAGGCGACACAGATCGCCGAGGGACTGCCGTGTCAACCCGTGCACGCCCTGCACCGCGGCCAGGACCCGGTTCGAGACGTCGATCGCGTTCGCGTCGCGGAACCCGTGACCGAGGACGATCGCCAGCAGCTCGTTGTCGCCCAGACCTGACGGCCCGAGACGCTCGAGCTTTTCACGGGGTCGGTCGTGGAGAGCGAGTGACTTCATCGTACCACACGGCGGGGCCGCAGGCCGGCCCGGTCGGAACACCGGCCTCGTCACGGCCGGCTGCCACCTCGAGTCGCCTGCAAGAACCGGGCACATGTGGCGGGAAGCGGGAACTCGTGGTGGTTGCCGCGGGAATGGCCTCTCCATCGGAGGGCGATCGCCGACGTCGTTCCATCCCTGAGGCGACGACGTACGCGTACGATGCACGCGGGCGTCTCCACCGGGATTGCGGGGGCTGCGCTCCATCCCGCCTCCAGCCGGCGCGCCACCGGTCCGGCTCGGCCTACTCGAGCCAGCGCCCGGTCATGACGATGTCCGCCCACCCCGTCAGATGGATGCCCTCTTCCGTCCAGCGCACGCGCTGCGCCCCGCCCGGCGACACCACCTCGACTTCGCGCGAGGCGCCGCCGAAGGCGGCGGCCGCCACTGCGCTCGCGCACGCGCCGGTCCCGGACGCGGCGGTCGGGCCGACGCCCCGCTCCCAGATGAGTATCCGAATCCGAGAGGCCGACTCCACTTCGACGAGCTCGACGTTGGTGCCGTCGGGGAACGCGGGATGGGTGGCGAGGGCGGCGCCGAGACGGTGGAGGCGGCTCTCGCTCACCTCCCCCCCGAGCACGATGCACTGGGGATTCCCGACCGACAGCTCGACCACCTCGACCTGCTCGCCGCCCGCCTCCAGTTGCCGCTGTCGGAGCCCGGCCGGCGAGCCCATGAGGGCGTCGAACGTGGTCCGCCGGCCCGCCGACTCGATTCGCGCCAGCGGTATCGGGCCGGCATCGGTCTCGATGACCGGGCGCCCGAGCGACGGCCGGTCGCGGACGACGATCGCGGCCAGGCAGCGCACCGCGTTGCCGGACACCTCCGCCCGCCCGCCGTCGGCGTTGTAGAGGACCATCCGGGCGCCGGTCCCGGTGGGCGCGTGGAGCACGAGCCCGTCTCCCCCCACGCCGGTGTGCCGGTCGCAGAGGCGGCGGGCCAGCGCCGCCCGCTCCGCCTCGGCGGTCTGCTGGATGGGCACGAAGAGAAAGTCGTTGCCGTAGGCGTGGGCCTTGAGGAGGTCGAGTGGCATCGTTGGCGGGGTCCGTCTCCGAATCAGGGCGCCAATGGGCTCTGGAAGACCCACGTGAGGCCGACGGTCACGCCGACCTTCGGATCGAGCGCCGTGAGCCCCGTGAACAGCCCGCCGTCCAGCCGGACCGACCCGCGCGTGTGGCGCAGCCCGAAGGTCATGCGGCCGCGGCTCTCGGTGCCGGGCGGCGGCGTCCCCCGACGCGTGCTGATGCGCCCGTTGAGCTCGCCGACGATCTCCGAGGCGGTGGTAATCGCGCGGGCCAGCGAGACGCCGTAGGTGAGCACGTCGTTCTGGCGGTCGCCGCGCGTGGGGTCCGACAGAATGCCCACGCCCACGTTGCCGACGAGGCGAATCGACTGCACCGTCTTGCCGACCAGCAGCGACTGGAAGAAGTCCATGGTGTCGAGCCCGAGCCCGGTCTCGTTGCTGGCGTTCGGCAGCCGCGTCGCGAAACGCAGGCCCACGGCCGGCATCACCGCGCCTTCGTCGGCCAGCTTGACCTTGGCCCCGATCACCGCGTCCTCCCAGCCCCGCGTGGTGTCGCCGGGGACCTCGACCATGTGCGCCAACGGCGCGTCGAAGCGCTCGGAGATGACGAGGCGGCTGATGGACACGGCTTCGAGCTGGATCTCGGCCCGGGAGCCCATGCCGAAGCTCAACCCGAGCCGCGGCAACCGCAACAACTGACCCTGGAGCCCCGACACGGGGAAGATGTGGTTCCAGGTGTTGTCGATGCCCGCCTCCAGGAGGACGAGGCCGTCTCCCACGGGCTCGGGGTCCTCGGTCAGCAGCGGCCGCTGCTGGGCCGCGGCCGCCCCCGCGGCCAGACAGAATCCAAGCACCCACACCGCCAGACGCATCGCCCTGCCGCTCATCCCTCTCCCCGCTCAGAATGCCTTCCCCGTGTCGAGGAGGATCGTCACCGGCCCGTCGTTGACGGATTCGACCCTCATGTGCGCCTGAAACACGCCCGTCTCGACGGAGACCCCCCGCTCGCGGAACCGCCGGACGAGCTCGTCGTACGCGGGGCGCGCTTCCCGCGGCGCCGCGGCACCGTCGAACGACGGGCGCCGGCCCCGACGGCAATCACCGTAGAGCGTGAACTGCGACACGAGCAGGATGCCGCCGCCGACCTCGCGCACGGAACGGTTCATGCGCCCGTCGTCGTCCGGAAAGACACGCAGCCCGACGACCTTGTCGACCAGATGGGACGCCGCGTCGCGTCCGTCGTCGCGTCCGATCCCCACCAGGACCAGCAGTCCGTGACGGATGCCGCCCACCTCCCGGTCGTCGACGGTGACCCGGGCCGAGCTCACCCGCTGCACGACCGCTCGCATCGGTTCCCCGAGACCCGCGCGCGTCGAGTCCGCGCGGACCGGCGCCCCCGCGGCGTCCCGGCTGAAGTGCGGCGCGCAGGCATCGCCGACGCGATCAGACGACCGCCGCGTCGCCGGATGAAGAAGGGACGGCGGGAAGGGACGCGGCCGCGGTCGCCCGGAGCTCCGCCACCGGGTTCAGGCGCCGGTCGAGGAGATGGCGCCCCGCGACGTTGCCGAGCGCCTTCAGCATCGACTGCTTCACCCCCGGATGGTCACGCTCGAGGTCGAGCAACAGGCGCTTGACGCGCTGTCGCTGCAGGCCCAGGTCGCCGCAGGCCGGGCAGCAGCAGCCGATCACGGGCAGGCCCGCCTGACGCGTGTAGTCCCGCGCCTCCTCCTCGCTGACGTAGACCAGGGGACGAACGACCACGTGGCGTCGATCGTCGGACACCAGCCGGGCCGGCATCGCCTTCAGCGCCCCGGCGAAGAACAGGTTCAGCAGCAGCGTCTCGATGAAGTCGTCGGCATGATGCCCGAGAGCGATCTTGGTCGCCCCCACCTCGCCGGCGATCCGGTACAGGACGCCGCGCCGGAGGCGGGCGCAGAGCGAGCAGGGGGTCGCCCGCTCGTCGAGCTTGTCGTCGATGATCGCGCCGATCGTGGTGTGCTCGATCCGCAGCTCCCAACCCCGCTCCGCGCAGGTCCGCTCGATGGCGTCGTGCCGATAGTCGGGATAGCCGGAATGCACGTTCACCGCCACCAGGGTGAAGTCGACGGGCGCCCGCCGGCGGAGCGCGTCGAGCAGTTGCATCAGGGCCCAACTGTCCTTGCCGCCGGACAATCCGACCATGACCCGATCGCCGTCCTCGATGAGCTCGAAGTCGACGATGGCCTTGGTGACCTTGCGGGCCAGCTTCTTCTCGAGTGCGCTCTCGTACGCCATGACTGCGCTGTCGGTGTGTCGTGCCGCGGACCGATCCGCCGGGGAGGCGCGGCACCGGCCCGGCGACCTCGCGGGCCGCCGCACCCGGACCATGATACGACGAAAGCGGCGGGCGGAGCAGTCCGCCCGGCCTGCGCCCGGACGCCGCGTCAGTCCAGGAACGTCTGCGACCAGCGCTCGAGCACCATCAGGCCGAACAGGAGACGGGCATGGTCACGGCGGCCGGCCAGATGCTCGTCGACCCGGCGGGTGACCTCGCCGGGCTCGAACCAGCCGCGCCGCCGCACCTGGTCCGGCCCCAGGAGGTCCTGCATCGGCAGGGCCCACTGGTGCCGCAGCCAGGTCCGCGTGGGCATGAAGAACCCCGCGGTCGGCCGCCGCAGCGTCGACTCCGGCAGGAGCGGGCGCAGCGCGAGCTTGAGGACGTGCTGGCGGTCGCCGTTCCGGATTTTCAGGGAGCCCGGCATCGAGAACGCCAGCTCCATGACGTCGACGTCGAGGAAGGGCGCCCGCGTCTCCAGGGAGGTCGCCATGCTCAGCCGGTCGACGGCCACGAGCAGGTCGTCGCTCAGGAAGACCTGCAGATCCGCGTAGAGCTGTCGGTTGAGGAGGTCGTCGGTGTGCGCGCCCTGGAGATGGCGGCGAATCGGCGCGTACACGTCGCTGTCGACGAGGGCCCGGCGAAGGGCCGGCGTGTAGATGCGCCGCTTCGCGGGAACGTCGAGGACCGTCATCCACCGGTAGTGCGCGATGTTCTCGGGGCCCGTCGCCAGCCCCCGGGCGAATCGGCGCAGCCGGTTGATGACCCCCTGCTTCTTCTCGCTGTGCGGCAGCAGGGCCGCGGCCGCCGAGAGCAGCCGCAACGCGGCGTCGGGCGCCAGCTTCGAGACGCGCCGCGCCAGCGCCTCGGTCCGGTAGGTCCGGTAGCCGCCGAAGAGCGCCGCCCCCCCGCTGCCCGACAGGGCCGTGGTCACGTGCTGGCGGGCGATCTGCGACACCAGGAAGATCGGGAACGACGAGGCGTCGGCGAACGGCTGATCGAAATGGGCCGCCACGCGTTCGAACAACGTCGCGAGGTCGGGGTCGACCACCGCCTCGCGGTGGTCGGTCCCGAAGTGGGACGCCACGGCGCGGGCCTGGGGCAGCTCGTCGTAGCCGGCCGCGTCGAAGCCGAGGCTGAAGGTCGCGACCGGTTGCTCGGCCGCGGTCGCCATCAGGCCGACGACGGCGCTCGAGTCGACGTCCCCCCCCATGAACGCGCCGAGGGGCACGTCCGACATCATCTGGGCGGTGACCGCCCGCGACAGCGCCTCGCGGAGCGCCGACGCCGCCTCGTCGTCGCTCCAGCTCCGGACCGGCACCGAGGCCGGATCCCAGTACCGCTCGATCTTCACGGAGCCGCGCTCGTAGATCAGGTAGTGGGCCGGGGGCAGGCTCCGAACGTCCGCGAAGATGGTCCGGGGGTTCAGCACGTACCCGTAGGTCAGAAACTGATCCAGCGCCTCGAAGTCCATCTCCCGCGACGCTTCCGGCCGCATGAGCAGGGCCTTCATCTCGGAGCCGAACAGGAGGCGTTGCGGGGTCTGCGCGTAGAAAAGGGGCTTCTCGCCGGCCCGATCGCGGCCGGCGAAGAAGCGGCGGTTGTTCGCGTCCCACAACGCGAAGGCGAACATGCCGCGCAGCCGGGTCACCACGTCGACGCCGAACGCCTCGTAGCCGTGCAGTATGACCTCGACGTCGGACCGGCTCCGGAACCGGTGCCCCCTCCCGACGAGCTCCCGGCGGAGCTCGGCGTGGTTGTAGATCTCTCCGTTCGCCACGAGATGCGTCGACCCGTCCTCGCTCGAGAACGGCTGCTGACCGTTGCGGACGTCGATGATCGGCAGCCGCCGCATGCCGAGGCCCACCCCCGGGCGAACGAGCTGGCCGTGCTGGTCGGGCCCCCGATGGCGCAGGGTCTCGACCATTCGATTGACCTGGGTCGGATCCACCGGGCGGGCCGGGTCACGTTCGACGATGCCGGCGATACCGGACATGGACAGGTTAGAGAAAGGGCGAAAGCCGCCGGCCGGACCGGCGCCGGCCGTGCGCAGACGCGACGATGGTACAATGGGCGCGGTCCGTAATCATCAGTTTCTTTGGCGGATCGGGGCGGGTCGTCCCCTCCGCCGGCTCACTTCATTCTTCGCGCGGCGTCGACCGTCGCGACGGCCGCGTATCCCGCGACTCGAGAGGCAGGTCCCCCGTCGCCCGCGCCCGGCCGGAATCAGAACCGAGTCATGACCCTCGCCGTCGCCCGCCTCGTCGCCGGGGCGGCCGCCGCGACGCTCCTCACCGCGTGCGGTGCGCCGGACGCCGGCCCGGTGCTGGCTCCGTTCCGGGCCGAGCTGGACCGGCTCGCGCGCGAGGCGGAGACCGCGCAGCGCATCGCCGTCGGCGGCGTGGACGACTGGCTCTTCCCCGCTCCCGAGCTGCGGCTGATGAGCCTGGACGGCCTGCGGGAAACGGACGCCGGCGAGGTCGCGACGGCGGAGACGGGCCCCGTCGCGACCATTCTCGACCTGCGCCGCCAACTGGAGGCGCTGGGCGTCGAGCTGCTCCTGACCCCGGTGCCGCCGAAGTCGGTCGTCTTTCCCGAGAAGGTATCCGGCGCGGTGGCGGTTCCGATTCCGGTGCCGCGTCTCGACGCCGCCATCGCGCGGCTCTACGATCGGCTCCGCGCGGGCGGCGTCGACGTCCTGGACCTGACGGATCACTTCATCCGCGAGCGCTTCCACGCGGAGGGCCCGCTGTACTGCCGCACCGACACCCACTGGTCGGGCAGCGGCTGCACGACGGCCGCCGCCGCCATCGCCGCCGACGTCCGGGCCCGACCGTGGCATGCGGAGCTCGATACGGAGTCGTTCGGGGCGAGCTGGTACAGCACCGGCATCAGCGGCGACCTCACCGGGCCCGGCGGCGTCGCGGCGCCCCGGGAAGAGTTGCGCCTGCGGGGCGTGATTCGCGCGACGGGACGCGACCGAACGGCCGTCTCGACCGATCCCGACAGCCCCGTCCTGCTCCTCGGCGACAGTCACGCGCTGGTCTTCCATGCCGGCGGCGACCTGCACGCCGCCGGGGCGGGACTGCCCGATCAGCTCGCCTTCGAGCTCGGCCTCTCCGTCGATCTCGTGGCGACGCCGGCCCCCTCCCCCGTCGCCGCCCTCGACGCGCTCGTCGAGCGGGTTCGCGCCGACCCGGGCTACTGGGGCCGGAAGCGGTTGGTCATCTGGTGCTTCGCGGCGCGCGCGTTCGGCGCGCGCGACGACTGGCGTCCGGTATCCATCGCGCCGTGACCGAAGTCCCTCTCGTGGACCTCCGGGCGCAGTACGCGTCGATCCGGCCCGAGGTCGACGAGGCGGTGGCGCGCGTCCTCGAGAGCGGCCGGTTCGCGCTGGGGCCCGAGGTATCCGCGTTCGAGCGCGAGTTCGCCGCCTTCTGTGGCGCCGGTCACGGCGTCGCCGTCAACTCCGGCACCAGCGCCCTCCACCTCGCCCTCCTCGCGGCCGGCGCCGGGCCCGGCGACGAGGTGATCACGGTCCCGTTCACGTTCATCGCCACCGTCGCGGCCATCCGCTACACCGGCGCGACCCCGGTCTTCGTCGACATCGACCCGCGGACCCGCACCATGGACATGGACCGGGTCGAGGAGGCGATGAACGCGCGTACCAAGGCGGTGGTCCCGGTGCATCTCTTCGGCCGTCCCGCCGACCTCGACCCGCTGCTCGCCCTCGCCCGACGGCGTAGCGTGACGGTGATCGAGGACGCCGCGCAGGCGCACGGGGCCGAGTACCGCGGTCGGCGTGTCGGCGGCCTCGGCGACCTGGGCTGCTTCAGCTTCTACCCCACCAAGAACCTGGGGGCGTACGGCGAGGGAGGCATGGTGGTCACCAGCGACGAGGCGTACGCCCGCGCCGTCCGCGCGCTGCGGAGCTGGGGCGGCGAGGAGGGCGACACGCTCCCACAGGCGGGGTTCAACTACCGGATGGAGGCCCTGCAGGGCGCCGTGCTCCGAGTCAAGCTCCGCCATCTCCCCGCTTGGACGGCGGCCCGCCGCCGCATCGCCGCCGCCTACGACCGCGCGCTCGCCCCGACCGGGGTCACGCTGCCCGCGGCCGGGCCGGACGTCCGTCCCGTCTACCACTGCTACGCGGTGGAGACGCCGCGCCGGGACGCCCTGCGCCGGGCGCTCGAAGCGGAGGGAATCCGGACCGGGCTGCACTACCCGGCGCCGATACACCTGCAGGCCCGCTGCGCCGATCTGGGGGGCCGGGTTGGCGACCATCCCCACGCCGAGGCGGCGGCCGCCCGCACGCTGAGCCTGCCCATCTACCCCGAGCTGCCGCAGAACGTGCCGGCGCGGGTGGCGGAGATTGCCGCGCGGGTCTGCCGAGGGTAGTGCTTCGGGCGCAGCCAGGGTGAGAGGTCCATCCTCGCCCGGTCACCACGATATGTGGCGGACCCGCCGTTGCCGAACGTCACCCTCACGGCCGCGGCTCGGACGGTCCGTAGTAGCGCCGGTAGTCCTGGCCGATACCCCGCCGGAATAGCCAGCCGCCGAGCGGACCCAGCCATCCCAGCACGTGGTGCATGTGGCGCAGATCGGTCAGCTCGATGAGGTTCCCGTCGGGGTCCCGGGCGAAGAACAGGGTGTGGCCGTGGGGCGACCGTTCCGGCCGGCTGACGATCTCCACTCCCTTGTCCACCAGGTAGTCGTGCCAGCGCGCGGTGTCCCGCACGTTGAAGCAGAGATGGGTCAACCCGACCCGGTTCCAGACCACGTCGGCCGCCGGTCGGTCCGGCCGGAACTCGAAGATCTCGATTACCGCGCCCCCCGGCACCCGGATCCAGCCGATCTTGCAGGTCGGCTCGGGGGCATCGACTCCGAAGAAGCCCCGCACCCGCTCCCTCGGGGCGTCGGACACGCCCACCAGGGGGCACCCGAAGACGTCCCAGTAGAACCGGACCGCCCGGTTGAAGTCGGCCACCGTTATGCCCGTGTGGCTGAAGGAGCGTACGCGCACGATGGTGTCCCTCCTGCTGTGTCCTGTCACGCGCCGGGCCGGGACCCGGATCCCGCCGCTCCACCATCCTGGCGGCGAGCCCCCCCGGCCGCCCCCCGCACCGCCGCCAGCCGCCACTCGTCGCCGGCCGCTTCGCTGGCGCCCAACCACCCTCCCGGCATGAGCGCGCTGCTACCGCGCGCGTTCCTGCGGAGCAGGCTCGGAGGCCGCGGGCACCCCACCCGCCGCGGCTGCCGACTCGCCGGGAGCGCAGCGCAGCTCCGTCTCTCTGATGTGGTCGGCCACCCGAAGGGCCTGGGCGACGATGGTCAAGCCCGGATTCACGGCCGAGGAGGACGGAAAGAACGAGGCGTCGACGACGAAGAGGTTCTCCACGTCGTGCGTCCGGCACCACGGGTCGAGCACCGAGCGGCGCGGGTCGGCCCCGAAGCACAGCGTGCCGCACTGGTGGGTCGTGTTCTGTATCGACCGCGGATGGACGTAGACGATGCCCAGTCCGAGCCGCCGCAGCATCCGCCGGACCTCGCGGACGAGTCGCTCGTGAGCCCGGACGTTGTTCGGCCGGTAGGAGAGCCGGATGCGCCCGGCGGCGTCCACCGTCACCCGGTTGTGGTGGCGCGGCAGGTCCTCCGTCATCGCGAGCCAGTCGAGCCCCCGCGCCACCCAATAGTCGAAGAAGCCCAGCGGCATCCACGGCGCCGCGGTCCGGGCCATGACCCCGTGGGTCCGCCCCTGGGACTGGATCTGCCCGAGCGGATGGCCGCCGTCGGGCCCCCGCAGATAGAAGTCGTTGATCGCCACCGTCTTCTGGAACACGGTGTGGTTGCGGCGGAACGGATGGAACCCCGCCATCATCGTCGCGAGGTGCGCCATGTAGCGCCGCCCCACGAGGCCCGAGGAGTTCGAGAGGCCGCGCGGGTGCTTCCCGTTGGCCGACTGCAGCAGCAGCGCCGCCGAGTTGACCGCCCCGCACGACAGGACGACGAGGGACGCCTCGACGCGGCGCCGCTCGCCGGCGTGGTCGACCTCGACCGCCTCGACCCGGCGGCCGCCCGGGTCCGTCAGCAGACGCCGGGCCCGGGCATTGGTCCACAGGGTGACGTTGTCGCGCTCGGCGGCGGGACGCACGCAGCAGACGTCGGCATCGCTCTTCGCGTCGCGGTGGCACGGGAACGAGTTGCACGTGTTGCACAGGATGCAACGTCCCGGCTCCCCGGGCCCCCGGAGTCCCAGCGGCAGGGGCGAGGGGTGCAGCCCCTGTTCGCGGATCCGGCCCACGTACTGCGCCACCTGCTCCGCGTGGGGAACCGCGGCGTGCGGAAAGGGCGTCCGCGGCGCCTCGGTCGGATCCGCGCCCGCGGTCCCGTGCACCTCGTACAGCCGCTCTGCCCGCTCGTAGTACGGCTCGAGCGCGTCGTAGTCGACCGGCCATGCCGGCGAGACCCCGTCGACGTGCTCCAGCTCGCCGAAGTCCTCGCGCCGCATGCGGAAGAGGACGCTGCCCCAGAACTTGGTGTTGCCACCGACGCAGTAGTGCATGTACGGGCGGAAGGGCTTGCCGCCGCCGTCCAGCCAGCGCTCCGACGTCTGGTAGCGCCGGTGCTTCCAGACGGCGGCGGGGTCCCGGTTCTCGGGCTCGAGGGGCACGAAACGGCCCCGTTCGAGCAGCAGGATGCGGGCCGGGGCATCGGCCAGGGCGCGGGCCACGGTACCGCCTCCGGCGCCGGTCCCGATGATGACGATGTCGTAGCGCTCGCTCTGCATCGCGGTTCAGACCGCCGGCCCGCGGACCGCCGAGGAGGGTGCCGTGGCCGTGTCGGCCGCGTAGATCTGGTCCATGATCCGCTGATCGTCCATGGCCGTCTCCAGGCTCATCTCCGGCGGCCGGCCGGATCGAATGGCGCCGACGAAATCACGGTACATCGCCTGGTAGCCGCGTATGTCCCTCAACCCCGGAAACAGCAGCCGCGGCAGACCGCGGCCCCGCACCAGCACGAACCCGCCGTTGGACTCGAACGTGATGACGCCGTCCCGCCCGTACAGCTTCGACAGCCGGACCCCGCGCAGCAGCGAGGGCACCTCGCGCGAGTAGAACAGGGCGCCGGCGGCGCCGTTCGCGTAGCGGAACGCGGCCAGCATGCTCTTCGACCGCCGGTCCGGACCCCGCCCCGAGGGCGGCGGGGCGAACCCCGTCGCGGTGGTAATCGCCATGCCGAGGCTGTTGGCGAGGTGCAGCCAGTGGATGCCTTCCTCGAAGAAGGCGTCGCCGCCCGCCATCCCCTCATCGTTCCGCCAGTCGTCGGCCGCCTTCAGCCGGTGGGCCACCGTCGTGAACTGGGCGAGCACCAGGTCGCCGATGACCCCGCGGGCGAGGACGCCCCGCAGGCAGACGGCCAGCGGCTTGTAGTGATCGTTCTCTCCGACGAGGACCACCCGGCCGGCGCGGTCGCGCGCCTCCTGGACCCGGCGGTAGTCCGCCATGCATGGGAAGGCCGGCTTCTCGACGAGCACGTGCTTGCCGGCCGCCAGCGCCTGCACCGCCAGATCCAGATGGAACCGCGGCGGCACCGCGACCACGACCGCGTCCAGCCGGGGGTCCTCGATCGCTGCCGTGTAGCTGTCGTAGCTGCCCGCCCCGCGGTAGCGGCGCCGGTACGCCTCGGCCTTCGCCCGATCGCGGCTCGCGTAGCTGCACGTGACCGTCCCCCGCAACCGCCGCAGGTGGCGGCTGTGCACCCCGGTGATGAAGCCGCATCCGAGAAACGCAACCCGCACCGGCATGGCGTGCCGTCCTGCCTCCGAATGCGCCATCGCAGCCCGCCAATCGTCGCCGGGGTCTGCGCGGATTGGGCGATGCGGCCCCCGGATCCCGTCACCCGCGGCGCGAAGCCTACGTCGGCTCCTCGCCCGGCGTCTCGAGCACCTCGCGGATGTAGTAGGTCGGCTTGTCCTGCGACTCGTGGTACGTCCGGACCTGCAGCTCGGCGAGGAGCCCGAGGGTCACGAGCTGCACGCCGGTGAACAGCAGCAGAATGCCGAACAGCAGCAGGGGGCGGCCGCCGATGTCCTGTCCCCCGAACAGCCTGATGTACGCCAGCCACGCGGTGATCGCGGCCCCCGCCGCCCCCATCGCCAAGCCGACCAGCCCGAAGATCTGCAGCGGCCGCGTCGAGTAGCTCAACAGGAACTTCACGGTGACGAGATCCAGGATCACGTGCGGCGTGCGCGACAGGCCGTACTTCGACCGGCCGTGGCGGCGGGCCCGGTGGTTGACGACCACCTCGGCGATGCGCACCCCCTGCTCGCTCGCGATGGCGGGGATGAACCGGTGCATCTCGCCGTAGAGGCGCAGCGACTTGACCACGTCGGCCTGGAAGACCTTGAGCGAGCACCCGTAGTCTCGCAGCCGCACCCCGGTCACGCGAGAGATCAGCAGGTTGGCTACGGCGGACACGAGCCGGCGAGAGATCCACGGGTCGCGGCGCCGCTTGCGCCAGCCGCAGACGATGTCGAACCCTTCGTCCAGCTTGTCGACCATCCGCGGAATCTCGCGGAGATCGTTCTGCAGATCGCCGTCCGCGGTGGCGATCAGACGTCCCCGGGCGGCCGCGAACCCCGCCGAGAACGCCGCCGTCTGTCCGAAGTTTCGGCGCAGGCGGACGACCCGCATCCGGGGGTCCGAGGCCTGCAGGCGAGCGAGCCGCTCGAAGGTGCCGTCGGTGCTGCCGTCGTCGACGAAGACCATCTCGTAGGTTCGCCCCCAGGCGTCGAGCGTCTCCGTCAGCTCCCGGTAGAGCTCGTCGACGTTCGGGGCCTCGTCCAGGAGAGGAATGACGACCGACAGCTCTGGACTCATCAATCGGAGGGTGGAGACGCGGTACGGCGGGATTATAAGCCGGACGCGGCGGCGCGGGACGCGTTGACGGCGAGAGGCGGGGGCGGCGCCGGAGCCCGGGGCTCGGGAGGCCGGACTCCGGCGGTCCGCCGGGAGCGGTTCTGCCCGCGGCCGACCCCGACGCCGGCCGGTCAGAACCCGACGTTGAACGTGAATGCGGTGGTCATTCCCCCCAGGTCGATCCGCTCGGCGAGGAAGCCCTGGTCGGTGGCGAGCACGCCCTGGGCGTCCTGGTAGCGGAACTCGATCCCCGCCGCGTAGCGACGTCCCCCGAACCGCAACCCCGCGAGATAGACCCGACCGACGTCGCTGCCGTTCGCCGTGTACTGGCCCCAGAAGACGGGCGCATCCTCGTAGCCGAAGTCGATGAACTCGCCGACCTCGCTGTAGCGCCAGTTGAAGAGGCCCACCCCCGCGCCCGCGTAGGGCTGAACCACCGCCCGCCGACCGAAGGGAAAGAAGCGGGCGGTTGCGGTGAACGGCGCGACCCGCAGGGTGAAGTCCTGCTCGATCTCGGTGCCGTCGAAGTCGACGAACTGATCGTAGACGCTGAATGCCGTCCGCCGGTACCAGCCGGCCCCGACCCCCACCTCCAGATAGTCTCCGACCCCGAGGAGCCACTCGGCGCCGACGCTGGCGCCGTTCAGATCGTCCGGGAAGAAGTAGAAGTCCTGCAGGTTCGCGAGCAGCACGTCGTCGGCGATGCGCGTGTCCGCCCCCCGAACCGTGAAGCGCCCCAGGTTCAGGCTCAGCCAACTGTCCTGCGCCAGGAGCGGCGCGGGCCACGCGATGGCCAGGAGCGCCGCCAGCGACATCCTCCGCATCGACTTCATGGACATTCCGTCCTCCTCACGGGCCTTCCGCCGGCCTGCCCGCGCCTTGGCGCCGCAACCGGCCTCTCATGACCCGATGTCGGAGAGAGCAACAGCCGTGCCAAGATGAGGTGCCTCCACAACTCATTTCTTCGCAACAACTTGCAGGACTTCAGTCGAAATCGTTGGTGTCCATTCCAGATCGCAGGGCGTCCGTTCCGGAGCACTCCCGGAAGCGCGCCGGCGACGACGCTGCACGGCATCGATCCGGAAGCCACGCGACGACCCCATCAGTCCGACCCGCCGCCGCGGACGGCCCACCGGCTCGGTTACGCCGGGACGACGTCGAGCGTATAGTCGAGCATTCGCTCGCCGTCGAAGATCCAGCGGCCCGCGAAACGACGACCCTCGACGATCAGCGGCAGCCAGTGACGGTCGTCCTCCCACATCTCGTGGAAGGGGATAGCGTCGACGTCGAACCAGAGGGGCGCCGCCTCGTCGGTCTCCACCGGCTCGCCGTCGATGTCCGCCGCGCGATACACGCGGACGAACGTCGAGTAGCCGTCGACGAACTGGAAGCAGTGCTCGCCGAGCCGGACGAGGCGGAGCGGGGTCACCCCGAGCTCCTCGCGCATCTCGCGGACGGCGCAGTCGTCGAAGGACTCCCCCGGCTCGCGCCGGCCGCCGGGGCCGTTGATCTTGCCGGCCCCGAGCCCGCGCTTCTTGCGGATCAGCAGGATGCGCTCGTCCCTGACCACGAACACGAGGGTCGCGGGATCGACGGCCCGCCACGACGTCCAGTCGATCTCGCGCACGCGCCGCGCCGTCATCCCGCCGCCTCGTGCCCGACGTTGGGGGACCCGGACGATCGACTCGCGATGATCCGGAGCATCTCGTCGTGAATCCGCCCGTTCGAGGCGACGATCTCGTCGCCGTGGGTGTCGAACACGCCGCCGTCGAAACGCGACAGCCGCCCCCCCGCCTCCTCGACCACGAGGCTCGCCGCCGACATGTCCCAGGGGTGCAGGCGCTGCTCCCAGAAGCCGTCGAACCGCCCCGCCGCCAGGTAGCACAGGTCGAGGGCGGCGGAGCCGAGCCGCCGCACCGCCCGCGCCCTCGCGACGAACGCGCCGAAGAGCCCGACCAGGTCGTCCACGTTGGCGTGCACGTCGTAGGGGAACCCCGTGCAGAGCATCGCGTCGAGCACGGAACCGGTGTCGGACACCCGCAGGGGGACGTCGTTCAGCCACGCCCCGGCGCCCCTTTCGGCGGTGAAGAGCTCCCGGCGCGTGGGGTCGTAGACGGCCGCCACGACCGGCCGCCGGTCCACTTCCAGGGCCAGGCAGGAGCAGAAGATGGGCAGGCCGTGCGCGAAGTTGACGGTGCCGTCGAGCGGATCGAAGACCCACTGGTGGCGGGCGGCGGTCCCCCCAGGGTCGTTCCCGAGCTCCTCGGCCAGCACCTCGTGTTCCGGAAAGCGCTCCGCGATGACGGCGCGGCCCATCCGTTCGACCTCGAGGTCGATGGCGGTGACGAGGTCGATCGCACCCTTCTTGCGGACGTGAAGGTTGCCGCCGAGACGGTCGAACTGGATCTCGCCGGCGCGCCGCACGATCTCGACGGCGGTGGCCAGCCACGTGGAAGGGTGCGCCATGTCAGGGGCAGAGACGGTCCACGAGTCCGCGCCGCGCCACGGCGCGACTCCCAGCCCGCCCATCGTCGCCTTCGGCTCCGCCGGGCGCCCGACCAACCCTGCCAGGAGTCTGCACCGTTCTGCGGCCCAGACTCCTAGCCCGCCCATCGTCGCCTTCGGCTCCGCTGGGCGCCCAACCAACCCTGCCAGGAGTCTGCACCGTTCTACGGCGCAGACTCCTAGGGGGCCGATTCCTGGGAAACCGCCTGGAGGGTCTTCACCATCACCACCTCCATGCCCCCCTCCGGCGCCCGCCGGATGCGCACGTCGTCCATGAGGCTGCGCATGAAAAAGATGCCCCGGCCGCTCGACTTCAGCAGGTTCTCGGGGGCCAGGGGATCGCCAATCTCGACCGGGTCGAAGCCGTCGCCCTGATCGACGACCCGCACTGTCAGGCGCTTGGGGTCGGCCGGCGGCGCCAGCCCGAACTCGACGGTGACGAGCTTGTCCTCTATGTCCTGGTTCCCGTGCTTGATGGCGTTGATCACGGATTCGCGGACCGCCACCCCGATCCAGTGAATCGAGTCGCCGTCGAAACCGACGATCTTCCCCAGCTCGTCGCTGACGACCTGGACGAAGTCCAGCATGTCGAAGTGACTGCGGAACGTCAGACGAACGACGGGGTCGCTGGTCATGCGGCTGTGTCTCGGTCGGGACGAACGGTTCCCCCCGGGTCTCGCGGCGCAGACCGGGAAAGCCGGCTCCCCATGGCCGGCAGCAGGCAACGCCCCGCCTCGGCCGCGCTCCCGGCATCGGGCGCCGCCGCGCAAATGCGTAACATACTGTCGCTCCCCGCTTGGCGCAAGACCGGCCGCAAACCCCCGGCCGCGACCGCCTGATATAGTAGCTGGCGATGTCGTCCGTCGTCGTGCACCCCGCCGCCCGCGTCCGCGGCCGCGTCCCGGTACCCGGTGACAAGTCGATCTCACACCGCTACGCGCTGCTCGCCGCGCTGGCGGAGGGCCGGTCGACCATCGACGGCTACGCGCCCGGGGCCGACTGCGCCTCCACCCTGGCGTGCCTCCGCGCGCTCGGCGTCCGTGTCGAGGGGCCCCGGACAGCCGGCGGGGCGACCGGCCGACCGGTCGTGACGATCGACGGCCGCGGCGTCGGCGGCCTCGAAGCGCCACCGGGACCCCTGGATGCCGGCAACTCCGGCACAACCCTCAGGCTGCTCTCCGGCGCTCTCGCCGGCCATCGGTTCACCAGCGTCATCACGGGGGACGGCTCGCTCCGCCGCCGGCCGATGCGCCGGATCATCGAGCCTCTCTCGCTGATGGGGGCGCGGGTGACGGGAGACGGGGATCGCCCGCCCCTCACCATCGCCGGCTCGCGGCTCGAGGGCGTCGACTATACCCCGCCGGTCCCGAGCGCCCAGGTCAAGAGCGCGGTGCTCCTGGCCGGGCTCCACGCGTCCGGCGACACCACGGTGAGAGAGACCGCCGCCACCCGGAACCATACGGAGCTGGCCCTCCCGATGTTCGGGGTCGAGTTGCGCCCGGTCGACGGCGGCGTCACCCTGCGCGGCGGACAGCGCCCGCGGGCGGCGGGGCTGACGGTGCCCGGCGACCTGTCGTCCGCCGCGTTCTGGGCGACCGCCGCCGCCGCCCTCCCCGACTCGGATATCACCCTCCAGGACGTGGGGCTCAATCCCACCCGCACCGGCATCCTCACCTGGCTCGAACGGGCGGGGGCGGTCGTGGACCTGCTGCGGGTCAACGAGGATACCGGTGAGCGGCAGGGCTCCATCCGGGTGAGCCACGGAGGCAACCGCGCGCTCGCGGTGGGGCCCGCCGACGTACCCGGACTCATCGACGAGCTGCCGGTGCTGGCCGCGCTCGCCACGCATGGCGGGGAATTGCACGTGACCGGCGCCGGCGAGCTGCGGCACAAGGAGAGCGACCGCATCAGCGCGCTGGTCGACGGCCTGCGCGGGCTCGGAGGACAGGTCGAGGAGATGGCGGACGGATTCCACGTCGCCGGCGCTCGGGCGCTTCGGGGCGGCGAGGCCGACGCGGCCGGCGACCACCGGCTTGCGATGGCGTTCGCCGTCGCCGCCCTCGGCGCCCGGCAGCCGAGCCGAATCCGCAACGCCGAGGCCGTGGACGTGTCCTACCCGGGCTTCTTCGATGTCCTGGCGTCCATCTGTGTTCCCAGGCAGCAGTCCGCGCCGTGAAGCGGCGCGGACTGCTGCAAGATTGACCGGGCGCCAAGCGGAGCCGCCGGGTAACGATTGGAGGGCAACGATTGGAGGGCGAGCCGCCCCCGGTTCCAGCCCGGATGCGGCGTCTGCCGATGCGCACTGACAAGGTCTACCTGGTGGGGTTCATGGGCGCCGGCAAGAGCAGTGTCGCCGGCGCACTCGGCGGGAAGCTGGGCTGGCGCGTCGCGGACATCGACGAACTCATCGAGCGGCGCGAGCGCATGACCGTCGCCGACATCTTCTCGCGGCGCGGAGAGGCCTACTTCCGGCAGGTCGAACGGTCGGTGCTGGCCGCCCAGGTTCCGGTGCGGCACGCGGTCGTCGCGACCGGCGGAGGCACGTACGCGGACTCCGCCAACCGTTCCCTGATCGATCGCGACGGCGTCTCGATCTGGCTTGATGTATCCTTGTCACAGGTCATCGAGCGATTGCCGAGCGACGGAAGACGACCGCTGGCCGTCGATCGTGCCGGCATGGCGCGGCTCTTCCGCGACCGGCAGGCCGCCTACCGGCGCGCCCAGCTCCGGCTGGATGCCGGCGCAGCGTCGGTCGGGGAGATCGTCGAACGGATCATCGACCGGCTGGACGTGTAGCCGGCCGACCTGGTGGATAGCCGACCGGCTCGATGCCCGGCATCCGGCGGTGAGACCGCGTGCCGCGCCTGAACCGACGAGGCGCGTCCGCGACGAGGCGGGGCCGTTCTCGATGCGCTTCCTGATTCTCAGCGACATACACGGCAACATCGACGCCCTCGACGCGGTACTCGCCCGCTCGCCGCCCGAGTCCTACGATCGGCTGCTGGTGCTGGGCGATCTGGTCGGCTATTGCGCGAACCCGAACGAGGTCGTCGAGCGCGTCTTCCAGCTCGAGCCGGACGTCATCATCCGGGGCAACCACGACAAGGTCTCGACCGGAGTGGTGGCACCCGACGACTTCCGCCGCATCGCGGCGGAGGCGGCGCGCTGGACCCACAAGGCCCTCACCCCCGAGAACCGGGAGCGGGTGGCGGCGCTGCCGGCGGGACCCAAGCGGGTGAACCGCGAGATAGAAGTGTGTCACGGCACGCCGTCGAACGAGGACACCTACATCGCCGACGAAGAGGACGCGGTCCGGGCCTTCGAGGCCTCACGCCGCCCCATCTGCTTCTTCGGCCACACCCAC
Source organism: Vicinamibacterales bacterium (assembly GCA_965207615.1). Taxonomy (GTDB): domain Bacteria; phylum Acidobacteriota; class Vicinamibacteria; order Vicinamibacterales; family UBA8438; genus JAJEEA01. The sequence goes on along the minus strand of CBDBMZ010000003.1, from coordinate 634,055 downwards.
GTGCCGGTGGCCTACGTGCAGCGAGGCTCCGACGTGGCGGCCACCCACCCCATACCGGGCGGCCCCGACACGACCGTCATCAACGTGGACAAGAAGTGGCGCTACCTCGTCAACCCGGGCTCGGTGGGGCAACCCCGCGACACCGACTCGCGGGCGTCCTACGCGGTCTACGACTCGAAGACGCCGAGCATCGAGATCCGGCGCGTGCCCTATCGCATCGACCTGGCGCAACAGCGCATCACCGAGGTGGGGCTTCCCGAGAGCCTCGCCTTCAGGCTCGGCCTGGGTCGCTAGCAGCCGCTGGCGGACCCCGCGCTGCGCCGAGTGCGGCGAGGCGCGGGAATCAGGCCTCCCGGGCCTTCTTCCGGGCGGCGCGCTCCTCGCGGCGACGCAACTCCGCCGCGTAGGCGTCCGCGGCGGCGCGGGACCCGAGAATCCAGCCGACCACCAGCCCCAGCAGCAGGATGGCGGGAATATAGACGAAGTGTCCGGCGGGCATCGTCGACGGAAGCCTCAGCCGTGGTCGCGGTCTCCGATGCGGCGGGTCACGTCGGCGAGTTCGGTCTCGACGGTGCCCAGCCGCTGCCAGATGGTCCACAGGTAGCCGACGGCGATGGCCCAGACGACGGCGTAGGCGCCGGCCACCAGCGGCGCCGCCGGCATCTGGTCCTCCGGCGGTATGTCGTCCATCGGCACGAAGCCGTCCTGGGCCGCGGTCGTGGCGGGCTGGGCGGCATCGAGCACCGCCATGCCCGCCGCCGCGCCGACGACCAGTCCCAACGCCAGCACCCGGGGCACACCCCATCGAGACGCCGCCCGCCGCCACGCGCCACGCAGACGCAGAATCCCCACTAGTCCTCCTCCAACGCCAGGTAGAGACGATCGAGCGCCGCCCGCTGCTCTTCCAGCCGGGCCCGGGCCGCGAGCAGCGCCATGCACAGCACGATGAACCCGGCGAACGACCACCAGAGCGGGAGCCCGAAGTCGACCGGAAGCGTGGGCACCACCGACGTGCGGGGATGAACGGTGCGCCAGATCTCGGTCGAGACGTAGAGGAACGGCACGTTGGCCATGGCAAAGATGCCGACCCCTGCCGCGAGTCGATCGGAACCGGCCCCGCCGTACTGGCGCAGGAGCAGATAGGCAACCAGGATCAGCTCCAGGATCACTGCCATCGTCAACCGGGCGTCCCACTGCCACCACACTCCCCAGGCCTTGATACCCCACAGCGGCCCGGTGATGAGCCCCATCAGCCCGAAGACCACCGCCAGCTCGGCCGCCGAGACGGCGAGGCGGTCGGCCGCCGGCTTCCCCCTGAACAGGTACTGCACGCTCGCGATGCCGAGCACGAAGACGGCGAGGAACATCGCCATCCACGCCGGGAAGTGGAAGTAGAAGATCTTCTGGACCAACCCCATCGTCGATTCGTAGGGGGCTCGGATGATGACGATGGGGGCGGTCACGAAGAAGAAGGCCGACAGGCCCGCGAACACCGGAAAGAGGCGTCGGTTCATCGGTGTCATTCTGTCATGACCGGCTCGAATGTCCATAGCGCGAGGGTCAGGAACACCGCGTCGAAGAAGAAGAGCAGGCCTATCCACAGCCGCGCCATCGCGAGGTTCGGCTCGGGGTCGATGAGCACGGCGGTGCCGCTGACTCCCATGATCAGCACCGGGATGGTGACGGGGTACAGCAGCACCGGCAGCAGGACGGCGCGGCTGCGGGCGCGCACGAGCATCGCCGAGAACAGGGTCCCCACGCTCGCGAACCCGAGGGTGCCGAGCGACAGCAACGCGAAGAGCCGGACCGGGTGACGGAACAGCGGGGCCTCGAACAGAAACGCGATCATGACCGTCACGATCGCCTCCACCACTGCCAGGAGCAGCAGCAGGCCGGCCAGCTTGCCGACGTAGATCGCGGGGCGGGCGACGGGCGCCAGCAGCAGGCCGCGCAGGGCGTCGTGATAGCGCTCGCGCTCGAAGGCGCGGCCGAGGGCCAGGGTGCCGGAGAAGGCGATGGCGATCCAGAGGATGCCCGCCGCCGCCCCCTCCACCGCGCGCCCGCCCCGGACGAAGCCGAACGAGAACACCAGCACGCAGGAGATGGCGAAGAAGACGGTCGTGAACAGCAGCTCGCGGCTGCGCGACTCGACGCGCAGATCCTTGCGAACGACGAGCCACGCCACCCGCAGGAACTCCCTCATCGCGTCCCCCCGGCCGCCACGGCGGCCCGGTACCGTTCGCGCAGCGTCCCCTCGCCCCCGAGGGGCCCCAGCCGGCCCCGGCGCATCAGGAGCGCCCGGTCGAGGAGGCCGTCGACGACGTCGAGGTCGTGGGTGGCGAGCACGACGATGCGCCGCCGGGCCCGCAGGCCTCGCAGCCGATCCACCAGCTTGACGCACGACGCCTCGTCGAGCCCCGTGAACGGCTCGTCGAAGAGGGCCAGCCGCGGGTCGTGCAGCAACGCGCGCTCCAGGGCCAGCCGCTGCCGCATGCCGCGGGAGAAACCCTCCACGACGTCGTCGGCCCGATCGTCGAGGCCGGCCCGGACGAGGGCGTCCGCGGCCGCGCCCCGGGGGTCGTCGAGGCCGTGGAGCCCCGCGAAGAACTCCAGGTTCTCGCGCGCCGAAAGCTCGGGGTACAACTGCAGGTCGTGGGAAAGGAAACCGATGTGCGCGCGCACGGCGGTCCCGGCCTCGCCGGCCGTCATCTCGCCGTAGCGCACGCTTCCCGCCGAGGGCGCGGCCAGGGTCGCGAGCACGGAGAGCAGGGTCGACTTGCCGGCGCCGTTCGGGCCGAGCAGCCCCACGATCTGGCCGGCCGCGCAGTCGAACGTCACCCGGGACAGGGCGCGGCGCCGCCCGAAATGACGGGACACGCCGGTCACGGCGACGCGATCGAAATCGACGGGGTTCGGAGTCGGCACGCCGCTCTCAGCACCCGACCGGCCCCGGTGCAGGTGCGCCGGTGCGCGGCCGGCGCCGGGCCCGGAGGCGGCGGCGGGTCACGACCGAGACCTCGCGGGCGGGCCGGCGCTCGCCGGGCGCGACGCGGCGCGGGGTCTCGCCACGGGCTGCCCGCCGCGCCCTCATGCCGGCGCCCGACCCGCGACGGCCGGCGCCGCGCCGACCGCCAGATCATCGTCCAGCTCCCGCAGCACGTTCTGGAGCTGGTCGATCAGCTCGGTGCGCCGCGTCCCGTACCGCGTGGACTTGATCCGGCCCTGCCGATGCTGGCGCTCCACCTTGACGAGGTCGGTGAACAGCTTCTCGCGGCGGCGCTCGAGGGCTTCGCGCCCGTCCGGCGCCGCCGGGCCTCCGGCCCCCGCCGACCCCACCATCCCGATGACGACGATGAGCGCCGACAACGCCAGGGTGACGATGCGGGGCCATCCGGCGTGGTGGGGCAGGCCGCTCAGCTCCAGGACCACCGGCTCTCCCGCCGGCACCCGCCGGCCGGTGCCCCAGATCAGGGCCGACAGACCGGTCTCCTCCGCCCCCATCTCCCCCCGCCGCTCGATCTGGGCCGACGCCACGTCGAGCGCGCCCCACTGCTCGACGAAGACGAGCAACTGCTCGAAGTCCGCGGGAAAGACCTGCGACAGCACCAAACCGTCGCCCGAGTAGGGCAGAATGGAAGCCACGTGCACCGGCGTGACGCCCGGCTCGAACGCGCCCTGCACCCAGACCCGCGGGCCGTCGATCAGGGTCCGAGGCGTCGATCCCCCCAGCACCGTCCCCGACTGGGCCCCCGGCGGCAGTCGGAACTCGAACGGCGGCTCGGACTCGACCGGCCAGGGCGACTGGTTGAACACGTCGAGCAGGTAGTACACCTCGATCTGCTCTTCGCCGAGCTCGACGAGGATGCGCGACTCCTGGCTCAGGGTCACCCGCCCGGGCCGCGCCGCGGGGCGGGCGTCGGCGGCGCCGGGGTCGCCCGACGCCCCGACCAGGAGGACCGCGACCCCGCCCCGTCCGGGCGCCGCGAAGGGCAGCGACTCGAGATCGACCCCGTCGAGCTCGGTGGCCACCGTGACCTGCTCGCCCGGGTTCAGGGTGAGGAACGTGGCGCGGCCCTCCGCGTCGGTCTCCGCCGTCGACGCGCGGTCGCCGGCCCGCAGCTCGACCGTCTGTCCGGCGACGTTGTTCGCGAAGCTCCCGCGAATGACGCGAACGGTGATCGACCCGTCGGAGAGATTCGGGTCGGGGCGGGGAATCCCCGACATCTGCCGCGGGTCCGGCTGGGCCAGCGCGGACGCGGCGAGGCAAAGCAGCAGCACGCCGGCGCCGATCGGGTTCGACACGCCCGCCGCGCGCGATCTCGCGGGGCGTGCTCCCGGTCCGTGGGATGGGTTCTCCCCGCCGCCTCGGGCAACCCGAACATCGCCGGCGGCCGCGTTCACGCCACCGCCCCCGACAGCGTCGCACCGCATTCCTTGCAGAAGCGGGCGTCCCCGTCGTTGGAGGTCCCGCAACCGCCGCAGGTCAGCGTCGCGACCTCGGCGGCGGGCGCCGGCGGCTCGGCGGTCCGGCCCAAACGCTCTTCCAGCTCGCGCTCGATCACGGCCAGGAAGTCGACCGCTTCGACGTCGAGCTGCTTCATGAGGCGGATCGCCCGCGCCCGCAGCCGCTGCCCCATTTCCTGGAAGTCGGCCTCCGACACCTTGCCCATGGCGCGGTCGAACTCGAGCTCCTTTATCGACCGCAGCACCAGGGTCTTCTCCCGCTCCACCGCGGCCCGGCTCCGCGAGCCGACCATCACCGTGGTCTCCTGGAAGCTGCTCTGCGTCAGCGGCATGATCGCCCGGTAGATCATCAGCCCCACGAAGCCGGCCGCGCCGACGGCCAGGGTCAGCAGGATCGCGCCGACCGGATCCGAGGGCCTCCCGACGAGGATGGCCGCCGTCGCCGCCACCAGGGCGGCGAGGACGAACAGATGCCAGGGGCGGAAGGAGGAGGTGTCGATGGCCCGCTTCATGGACACGGTCGTTCTGCGTCGGCGGAGGCTTCTAGTCGAGATCCCGGAGCTCGTCGTCCAGCCGCGCCTCGAGCCGGTCGCGCTCCGGGTCGGCCTGCCGACCGTCGTCACCCGTCGCCGGCTGTCCGGGACGCGTCCAGCGCACCAGCGCGGCGCCCAGCGCCACCGCCCCGGTCGCGGCCAGGAAGTACGGAAAGAGCCAGGCGAGGCGGTTGAACCCCTCGTCGAGGGGCGCGGCCAGCGCCTCCTGGCTCTGGTGCTTGTCGATGTAGAAGCGGAGAACCTCGTCGCGGGTCAACCCGTCGGCGACGAGGTTCCTGAGCTCCGCGCGAGTGACGGAGGCTTCGGCGCACGTGCATTCGGCGAGGATCTTCTTGCCGCACCCCGGACTGCCGCACATGCAGACGAGCGACCGCTGCAGGTCGAGCTCGAGGGCGCTCGCGGGGACGTTGGCGTCCTGCAGCGCGCCCTCGATGGGGGCTGGCTGGGCCGCGGCGCCCCCCGCCGCCAGCGCCGTCAGCCCGAACGCGAGCAACGCCATGGTCGCCGTCGACGCGGTGGCCGCCCCCTGCGGCACCGTCGCCCCCGCGTAGGCGAAGGTACTCTCGGGCAGCAGCGCGAGGCCGGTGCCGAGGGCCAGCACCGTGAAGCCGAACCAGATCCAGTTCACGAGCGGGTTCACGGTGATCTGGAAGCTCGCGGCCTGGTCGCTCAGCTCGTAGCCGGCGAGCACGATGTAGAGGTCGTCGGCGATGGTCCGCCGCATCGCCACCTCGGTCGTGGGCTCGGTCTCGTGCTTGAAGAAGAACCACCGCGCCGGATACAGCTCGCCGAGGACCTCGCCGTCCTCGAGGACCGTCATGTGGGCGGTGATCATCTGCTTCTGCGTGTCGGTGTTCTGGCTCAGCCGGTCGTAGCGCACGCTGTAGGGACCCAGCTCGTGGGTGTCTCCGGGCCGCAGGAGCACCTGCGAGTCGAGCTGGTAGCCGGCCCCCGCGAAGCCCAGGAACATCAGCACGATGCCCACGTGCACGACGTAGCCGCCGTAGCGCCGCCGCGACCGGGCCACGAGCCCGATCATCGCCGTCATCAGGTCGGTGCCCGTCGCCTCCCGCCGCACCGCGGCGCCGCGGACGAACTCCTGGCCGATGGTGCCGACCACGAACGCGCACAGGGCGAAGCAGACCCCGGACACCCAGACCCGGAAGCCGAGGGCGTACAGCCCCGCGCCGGTCGCCAGCGCGAGCACCACCGGCCACGTGAACTGGTAGAACAGGTTCGAGGGCGTCGACCGCCGCCACGCCAGCAGCGGCCCGATCCCGGTCAGGGTCAGCAGGATGAGCCCGATCGGCAGCATCCACTTCGTGAAGAACGGCGGCCCCACCGTGAGCCGCATCCCCGTGACCGCCTCGCTCAGGGTCGGGAACATCGTCGCGAACAGCACGAAGACGGCCGAGAACAGGAGGATCCAGTTGTTCACGAGGAACGCGGCCTCGCGGGAAACCCACGACTCGAGCTCGTTCCGCGCCCGCAGCAGCGGCATCCGGTAGATGACGAGGCCGAAGCTGAAGACCAGCAGCACGATCATGAAGACGGTGAACATCCACGCCAGCGCGATGTCCTGGCCGAACGCGTGCACCGACTGCACGATGCCCGACCGGGTCATGAACGTCCCGAAGATGGTGAGGAAGAACGTCAGGATGACGAGCGTCATGTTCCAGACGCGGAGCATGCTGCGCCGCTCCTGCACCATCACCGAGTGGAGGAACGCGGTGGCCGTGAACCACGGCAGCAGGCCCGCGTTCTCGACCGGGTCCCAGCCCCAGTAGCCGCCCCAGCCCAGCTCCTCGTAGGCCCAGATCATCCCCAGGGTCAGGCCCAGCGAGAGGAAGAGCCACGACATCATCGTCCACCGGCGCACCGCCCGCAGCCACGAGTCGTCGAGGTGCCCGGTGATCAGCGCCGCGATCCCGAAGGCGAACGGAATGGTCATCCCGACGAAGCCCGTGTAGAGCGACGGCGGGTGGATCGCCATGTAGGGATTCTGGAGCAGCGGGTTCAGCCCGCGCCCGTCCAGCGGCGCCTGCGTCAGGTAGGTCGCGAACGGGTTCTTGTGCACGATCATCACGAACAGGAAGAACATCTGCACGACCGCGATGACCGCGACGACGTAGGGGATCAGCTCGCGCTGCCGCTCCCGGTTCGAGTAGACGGCGGCCGACCCGAAGGCGGCGAGCAGGGTCACCCAGAACATGATCGAACCGTCGAGCCCGCCCCAGTACGACGTGAACTGGTAGAACAGCGGCTGCGCCGAGTCGGAGTACTGGTCGACGTAGCGGATCGAGTAGTCCTCGGTGATGAAGGCGTGGACGATGACCGCCGACGCCAGGAGCATCAGGGCGGTGACCAGGTACGAGGCGCCGATGCCGCTCTCGATCAGGCGGTTGGAGCGGCGCCGCGCCCCCGCCACGGAGACGACGGCGGCGTAGGTGCAGACGACGAAGGCGGCCAGGAGGGTGAACGAGCCCAGGGATGCCATCGTGATGAGTCCTCGCTGAGGAGTGTTCGAAAGCCCGTCGCGGACCGGACGCGGTCACCCTGTGCGGGGCACGCCCGATCCGCGGACCTCATCCGGAGCGACGGCCCCGGCTCCCGTCCGGACGCCGACCGGAGGAGCGCTAGTAGCTCGACGCCGCCTCGCCCAGGGTGGGCTTGGGCTCGTACTTGGACGGGCACTTGGCCATCACCCCGTTGGGCTTCACCGCGAAGCCGTGGGGCGAGAGCTGCCCCGAGATGACCACCTCCGAGCCGTCCTGGAAGGTGTCGGGAACGATGCCGGTGTACTCGGCGTCGATCACCGCGCCGTTGTTCTCGACCTTGAACCGGTACTCCAGGGTGTTCGGCTTGACCATCCGGGACCCCGGCACCACGTACCCGTGGACCTGCAGGTTCTTGCCGTACCACGCGTCGGGCTCGGCCAGGACCTCGTCGACGTGCATGTAGTACTCGGTGCCCTCGGCAAGCGTGCCCCAGAGCAACCCGCCGAACGCGGCGGACAGGACCAGGGTCGTCACGATCATCTTCACGGTCTTGGCTGGCATGCTGCTGCGTCCTCTGGCGCGAAGACTCGCGTCGTCTTCGGGCACCAAACCGAAATCGCCGGATATGCCGAAGGATACCGTGACGAGGCCCGGCCGGTCAACGGTCCGGGCGCGGCGGAGAGGACTCCGCGCCCTCGGGATTCTCCCCATCGGCGAACTCGCGGAGCAGGTCGTCGACCAGCTCGATGGGCAGCCCCACGACATTCGTGTACGACCCTTCGATGCGGGTGACGAACCGCGACGCCCGGCCCTGGATCGAGTACGAGCCCGCCTTGTCGGCCGATTCGCCCGTCGCCACGTACCACGCGACGTCGTCGGGGCTCAGCGCCCGGAAGACGACGCGGGTCGACTGCACGCCGTCGCGACACCGGTCGCCGGCCTGGAGGGCGACGCCGGTCAGCACCTCGTGGGCCCGGCCGGACAGCCGGCGCAGCATGGCCGCCGCCCCGGCGGCGCCGTCCGGCTTGCCCAGCACCGCCCCGTCGACCACCACGAGGGTGTCGGCGCCGAGCACGACGGCCCCGGGATGGCGCGGCGCCACCGCCGCGGCCTTCTCGCGCGCCAGCCGCCGCACCAGCTCGCGCGGGACCTCGCCGTCGAGCCGTCGCTCGTCGATGTCGGCCGGCGCCACCTCGAACCGGTATCCGGCGCGTGTCAGCAGCTCCACCCGGCGCGGCGAGCGGGACGCCAGCACGAGACGCATGGAGCCCATGGTGAAGGGCTCCGCCGCGCTCGACCCGCGAGGTCCCGGTGCAACGCGGGGTTTCGCCGCGGGCTCCATCGGGGAGGGATGTTACATTACAGTAAACCGGATGCGGCACGGTCATCGCGGCGCGATCGGGGGGCCGATGATGGCGGCGGGTCGGTGCACGGCTGATGCCCTGGGCACGCTGCTGCGCGATCAGCCGACTACGCCCGGCAAGGTCTCGCTGGCCTGGCGGGCCTCCGTCGGGCTCGCCGTCGACCGGGTCACGAGCGTCGCGCTCGATTCCGAGGGTGCGCTGTCGGTCACCACGACCGACCGCCACTGGGCCCGCGAGCTGCACCGATCGCGCCCGCTGATTGCGGCTCGCCTGAGCCGATTGCTCGGCGACAGCGTCGTGAAGCGCATCGACATTTCGAGCCGGACGAGCCTGAAGGAGAGCAGGTCCCATGCGAGAGTCCGTCATCGTTAGCGCCGTACGCCTTCCGACCGGGAAGTTCCTCGGCGCCCTCAAGAGCCTGCCGGTCACCGATCTGGGGGCCCGGGTGGTCCGCGAGACGGTCGCCCGCGCCGGCATCGAGCCCGGGCTGGTCGACGAGTGCATCATGGGCAACGTCGTCTCCGCGGGGGCCGGCCAGGCCCCGGCCCGGCAGGCGGCCATCCGGGGCGGGCTCCCCGACCACGTCGGGGCCCTGACCATCAACAAGGTGTGCGGGTCGGGCCTCAAGGCCGTGATGCTCGCCTCCCAGGGCATCGCGACGGGAGACATCGACGTCGCGGTGGCCGGCGGCATGGAGTCGATGAGCAACTGCCCCTACATGCTCACGCGGGCGCGCGAGGGCATGCGCATGGGCAACGCCGAGGTCCTCGACTCGATGCTCCACGACGGGCTGTGGTGCTCGCTCGAGAACCAGGGCATGGGCATCGCCTGCGAGGCGGTGGTCGAGCGCTACGGCGTCTCGCGCGACGACCAGGACGCTTTCGCCGCCGCGAGCCATCACAAGGCGGCGAGGGCCATCCGCGAGTGCTGGTTCAAGGACGAGATCCTGCCCGTCGAGATGCCCCAGCGCCGCGGCGACCCCCTCCGGCTCGAGTACGACGAGCCGGTGCGGCCCGACACCAGCGCCGAGGCCCTCGGCAAGCTGCGGCCGGCCTTCAAGAAGGAGGGCGGCACGGTGACCGCGGGGAACGCCCCGGGGGTGAACGACGGCGCCGCCGCCGTCGTCATCATGGCCGCCGATCGGGCCGAGTCGCTCGGCCTGACCCCGATGGCCCGCGTCGTCGGACAGGCGGTGAGCGGGCTCGCCCCGAAGTGGCTGCTGATGACCCCGGTCGAGGCGGTCCGCAAGCTCCTGGGCAAGGTGGGTTGGTCGATGGACGACGTCGACCTCATGGAACTCAACGAGGCGTTCTCGGCCCAGGCCCTCGCGGTCATCCGCGAGCTGGGCATCGACCCCGAAAGGGTCAACGTCAACGGCGGGGCGGTCGCCCTCGGCCACCCCATCGGGGCGAGCGGGGCCCGCATCCTGACGACCCTGCTCTACGCCATGCGAAACCGGAACGCCAAACGGGGGGTGGCCACCCTCTGCCTCGGGGGCGGCAACGGCGTGGCCCTGGCCGTCGAACGCTGACGGAACGGCGACGCAGTTTCTACGGCGCGGAATCCGGGCCCTCGTGCTTCCAGAAGGCGATGCCGCCGGCCTGCTTGCCGATGTCGACGGCGCCGACGCGCTCGCCGGTGGTCATTCGGTAGATCTCCACGGTGCCGGGGTCGTCCCCGACGCCTTCCAGGGTGACGAACGCCAACTCGGCGTCGGGAGTCACCACGACCCCGTGGGGAATGGTGCGGCTGGTCCTGACGCGGGCGGTCTCCTTCCCGCTCTCGAGGTCCCAGAACCCGACGGCGTCGCCGTTCTTGTAGGTGGCGACCATGCGCGCGCCGTCGGGGCTGACGTCGATGTTGTAGGGACCCGCCCCGGTTTCGAAGGTCCGCTCGACCCGCCAGCTCTCCAGGTCGATCTCGTAGATGCGGGCGACGTTGTTGCCGGTCACGTAGACCTTCCCGCCGGGGGTGGGGCGCGTGACCCAGGTCGGCATGACGCCGTCGCCGAGCGCAAGCCGCCGCGTGATCTCGAACGTGAACGCGTCGAGCTCGACGAGCTCGAAGTCCATCATGTTGACCGAGTAGAAGGCCGAGCCGTCGCGGCCGAGGCGCCCGCCGTGGGGTCGGACCCCGGTGTCGACGCGGGCGACCTCGCTCATCGTGTCCACCTCGACCACCGAGATGCTGCTGGGCTCCATGGGGCCGTGGAGGTTGAAGTTCACCGCGAAGAGCAGCCCCGTGGCCGCCGACACGTCGAGGGTCGCGGGAAACAGGCCGAGGGTGACGTCGCCGACCCAGGCGTCGGTGCCGGTCTCGTACTTGTGCACGCTGCCGTACGGGAACCCGTGGGCGATCGAGACGTACCAGTGGCGCCCGTCGGGGTCGACGTTGATCCCGTGCGGCCCCTCGATCTCGGCCGGGTAGCTGCCGACCGTCACCGTCTTCACCACCTCGGCGCCGGCCGGCCCGTAACGGACGACGGACACCTCGTCCTCGGACTCCGCCGCAACGTAGACGTAGTAGCTGCGCGTGGAAGCCCCGGGCTGCGCGAACACCGGAGGCGTCGCCCAGGCGGCCAGCAGCACGCCCATCACCAGAGCTCGCGTCGTCCAGCGCCTCTGAGTCATTTCCGGGACCCCCTCCCTGCACCGGCCGGTCCTCTGCGAATACAGCCCGAGGGCCGGCATCATGTCGGCTCCGCCCGCGCCTGCCGTCACTTCCCCATTCCGTTCGCCGTCACGGCACGAGCCCCGGTGGCTGCCTGGAACCGTGCCGGCCGCAGCATGAGTCACGCCGCGCGTCGGCCCTCGACCGGCGACGGCATCCTGCGATGGGCCCGTCAGCGCGGCTCGCCGATGACGCGGCCCGGCCCGGTGCGCTCCTGCAGCTTCACCGCCCAGAGCCCGGTGTTCCAGTCGGTGAAGAAGATGTGACCCTTGTAGGGCTGCGGTCCCCACACCATCGGGGCGTTGGCGATGTAGCCGTCCGGATCGGCCGGCTCGAACATCGCGATCTCGCGGCCCTGCCGGTAAAGGTCGCCCATGAGCTCGCCGGAGACGTCGACGACCCGGAGCCCCCCGTTGTAGAAGGCGGCGTAGAGCACGTCGTTCTCGACCCAGAAGTTGTGCGAGCCCGCCTCCGGGACCTGGTAGCGCGCCACCTCCTGCGGATTGTCCCAGTCGCTCCAGTCGATGACGTGCACCCACCCCGCGGCCCGCGACGGGGCGCCACCGCGGGTGGGGCTGTAGCCGCCGTAGGGGAACGACTCGTCGCCCGCGAACAGGTAGAACTTGCCCGTGGACTGGCTGCGATAGGGAAAGGCGGAGTGGTTCCACCCGCTCGGATACGCGTAGCGGCCCAGCTCGACCGGCTGCTCGGGGGTCCCGCCGCGACCCCCGCCGCCGACGTCGACGGCCACCACCCCGTCCGTCCAGTTCGACGAGAACGCGACCCCGTCGCTGACCCACACGTCGTGGATGCTGTGGCCGGGGGTGTCCAGCTCGAAGCGCCCCACGCGCTGCGGGTTGCGGGGGTCCTCGAGGCTGATGACGTCGTAGCGCCGCCCCGCGCTCAGGGCGAAGACGTGGCCCTCGGAGATGAACACGTTGTGGACCCCGCCGGTGAGCTGGTCGGTGAACTCGGACAGGATGGGCACGCCCTCGCGCGGGTTGCCCACGCCGAGGACGACGATGCCGTTCCTGCGGTTCGAGGCCCCCTCGCGGCTGATGACCGCGATGTCGCCGTCCTCCGACACCTTGACGTCGTTGACGGTGCGGGCGTCGACGTTGACCTCGTGCAGCCGCTCGATGTTCGCGGGGTCCGTCACGTCCCAGATGTACGAGCGCCCGTCCGAGCCCCAGGTTCCGGTGATGGCGTAGTCGCGGCCGTCGGTCCCCTCCCAGATCCACAGGTCGGACGTGTGCCGGTCGAGGACCCGCCCGCGCCCCACCACCTCGAGCTCGCGGCGCACGTCCCGCGAGCTGATGGAGACGGTGGCCGACGCGGAGTGGCGGCCGGTGGTGGCCATCACGGTGTAGGTGCCGGAACGCTCGGCCACGAAGCGGCCGTCGTCGGTGATATGGGCGGAAGCGCCGGCCGCGATGATCGTCGGCGCGGTCTCGCCCCCCACCGCGAACCGTACCGGCACGCTGCGCACCGGCAGCCCTCGAGCATCCCTGGCCGTGGCCGTGAACCGCACCACGTCGCCGGTCGACGCGGCGGGGACGCTCGCCCGCAGCTCGAGCGAGGTCACCGGGCTGGTCTCGACCTCGACGGCGAGGCGGACGCCGACGTCCTCGGCCGTCGCGGTGATCTCCACCTCGCCGGGCGCGTGGAGGGTCAGGAACCCGAAGCCGTCGACCTCCGCCACGCCCGCGTCGGCCGACCCGAAGGACACCGGCACGTCCGTCCGCACCGCGCCGACGGCGTCGACCACCTCGACCGAGAGCCGCGGCCGCGTGCCGACGTAGTACTTGGGCGGTGCGTCGGTGAACGAGACCCGCGCCACCGCCGGAAGCGGCACCGTCACCGGCACCTCGACCTGCACCCGTGCGTCGGGGCGCCGGTCGCGGCTTCGCGGATCGGCGGGCACGAGGGCCACGAGCGTGAACTCGCCGGGCCGGTACGCCTCGACGTCGCCGCCGCGCGTCACCGCCACGCTCCGCCTCGCGCGAGAGAAGTAGACGACCGTCGCGTCGTCCACCACCGCGCCGTCCGCGTCGCGGACGGTGGCGGCCAGCGTCGCCGTCTCGCCGACCGCGAGGGTCAGCCGATCCGGCGTGACCTCGAGCGTGAGCGCCCCCGTCTCCGTTTGCGCCGCCGCCGGCCACGCGCCCGCGAGCGCCGCGACGCCGACGAGCACGGCGGCCGCGTTTCTGATGTCAGTCACGAGCCCCTCCCCTGCCGTCCGGCGCGGAGCCCCGAGGAACCCGAAATCACGATTCTCGTACGACGCCGGTTCCTTCGGTCGACGCATCGCACCCGACGGGACTGCGCCATTGTAAACCCGCCGCAGACTGCTCACGGAACGGCCGGCCGCACGCCGGCCGCGGCGCGCCTCCCGGACCCAGGCGGCCGGCCAGGCCCTGCCGCTCCCGCGTCGCCGCCCGCCCATCCCCCGTTCCGCCAGCCTGCTCCGAGCGGCCGGCCGCGGCGCGTCTCCACGGCCCGGCCCGGCTCCCGGTAGAACCCGTCGCCTCCGCCACCCCGCAAGCCCGGTCCCGAGCAGCCGCAGCGCGCGCCGCTCGTGACGTGCAGCGCCCGTGTCTGGCAGATCCTGCACCTCCAAGGACCTTCCCGGATGTCACATCCTGCGCGTGCGTGCTTCATAGGCGAAAGTCAGACAGAGACATAAGCCATTGATTAATTTATGGATAATCGACATCAGGCGTCACACTTTCGCTTGACATCGAGCTTGGCACGGCTCTAGAATGCTGAATCGTGACACCCCGGTCCCGGCCCCCGCGAAGCAGCGACGGTCGAGGCGCCGGCCCCATCGACACGCGGCGTCCGACGGCTCTGCCCGGACCCCCTGGAAAGCTGACGCCGACCATTCGCGAGGTATCCATGCCCGAGGAACGCAATCTGCGCGAGCGCGACAAGGCCATCGACATGGCGGTGGGCCAGATAGAGAAGCAGTTCGGCAAGGGCGCCATCATGCGGCTCGGGCAGGACGCGGTCACCGCCGTGCCGAACATCTCGACCGGATCGATCAGCATCGACCACGCCTTGGGCATCGGCGGCGTACCCCGCGGGCGCGTCGTCGAGATCTTCGGGCCCGAGGCGTCGGGCAAGACCACCCTGACCCTGCAGATCATCGCCCAGGCCCAGCGGCGGGGCGGCGCGGCCGCGTTCGTCGACGCCGAGCACGCCCTCGACCCCACCTACGCCAAGAAGCTGGGCGTCGACCTCGACAACCTCCTCGTCGCCCAGCCCGACCACGGCGAGCAGGCCCTGGAGATCGTCGAGGTGCTGGTGCGCTCGGGCGGCGCCGACGTGGTGGTCGTCGACTCGGTCGCCGCCCTCGTGCCACGGGCCGAGATCGACGGCGAGATGGGCGAGGCCCAGGTCGGGCTGCAGGCGCGGCTGATGTCGCAGGCCCTGCGCAAGCTCACGGCGGTGGTGGCGAAGTCGTCCACCTGCCTCGTCTTCATCAACCAGCTCCGCGAGAAGATCGGGGTCATGTTCGGCAACCCCGAGACCACCACGGGGGGGCGCGCCCTGAAGTTCTACTCGTCGGTCCGGGTCGACATCCGCCGCATCGGCGCCATCAAGGACGGCGACCAGGTCGTCGGCAGCCGCACCCGGGTCAAGGTCGTCAAGAACAAGGTGGCCCCGCCGTTCCGCATCGCCGAGTTCGACCTGATGTACGGCCAGGGCGTCTCGCGCGAGGGCGACCTGCTCGACCTCGCCGTCGCCCACCGGCTCGTCGAGAAGAGCGGCACGTGGTTCTCCTACGACGGCGAGCGCCTCGGCCAGGGTCGCGAGCGGGTCAAGCAGTTCCTGAAGGAGAACGCCGCGGTGTTCGACTCGATCGACGCGCGGCTGCGAAAGACGCTCAATCTCGCCCCCGGCGCCGAGCCGGAGGCCGCGCCGGCGGCGAAGGCCCCCAATCTCCGGGCCGCGAAGTAGCCAACGCGGGAGCCCTCGTCCGCACTAGCGGCGAGGGCTCCCGGTCAATCCGGCCGGGGGGCGGCGGCCCCCGCCGGCGACATCAGGTCCACACTACGGGGCCGGATACTCCATCGTGAAGGGATCGGGGAGAGGAATGCGCACCGTCTCGCCGGGGCGTAACGCTTCCAGCGAGTACTCCGGCCGGTCCGGGTCGCCGGCGAGAATCGCCTCGAGGTCGCCGACGACGAGAATGGCCAGGGCCTCCGGGTCGAGATAACGCCGGGCCACGTCGAGCACGTCGTCGGCCGTCACCGTCGCGATGTTCTCGCGGTAGGTCGCGAGGTAGGACGGGTCGCGGCCGGTGTACTCGTCCCGCGCGAAGAGGCCGGCCGTCGAGGCGGCGCTCGAGAAGTTGCGCGAGAACGTCTCCACGAAGTAGGCGATCGAGTTGCGCAGCTCCTCCTCCGTCACCGGCTCGGTGCGGATGCGCTCGATCTCCTCGAGCACGATCGCCGTCGCCCGCGCGACGGTCTCGCTACGCGACTGGAAGCCGGCCTGGAACACCCCGTCGTAGTACGTGCCCAGTCCGTAACTCGAGAAGGCGCTGTAGGCGAGCCCCTCGTCGGAGCGGACGCGGGTCAGCAGCCGGGCGCTGAACCCGCCCCCGCCGAGGATGTCGTTCATCACCAGCAGCTTGTAGCGGTCGGGATTGTCCCGGTGGGTCGCGAGATGGCCGATGGCGACCCGCCCCTGGTTCACGTCGTCCTTGTCGACGAGGTAGAGGCCCGGTGACGGGGTGAACCCCGGCGCCGGGACCGCCGCGACCGCTTTCGTGCCCGCCTCCCAGCCGTCGAGCCGCCGCTCGAGCTCCGCGAGGATGCCGGCCGTGTCCACGTCCCCCGACACCGCGAAGAGGAAGTTGCCGGGATGGTAGTACTCGCGGTGGAACGCCACGAGGTCGTCGCGGGTGATCGCCTCGACCGTGGCCCGCGTCCGCGGCCGGGTCGAGAAGTGCGTGTCGCCGCGCATCAGCCGCGCCCACTCGCGCCGCTCGATGCCCGCCGTCGCGTCGTTCCGCCGCTCCATCTGCTGCAGGGCCTGGCTCTTGGCGAGGGCCAGCCGGTCCCCGTCGAAGCCCGGGTTCCGGAGCATGTCGAAGAAGAGGTCCAGGCAGGCGTCGAGGTCGCGGGTCAGGCAGTTCATGTTGGCCCCGCCCGAGGTGGCGCCGACGTTGCTGCCAATCTGCGCCGCGAGGAAGGCGGCCTCCTCGTCGAAGTCGGCCGCGCTCATGGTCGCGGTGCCGCCGGCCCGCATCTGGCTCCCGGTGAGGCCGGCGAGCCCCATCTTGTCCGCCGGGTCCAGGTACGACCCCGTGCGGACGGTCACCCCCACCGTCACCAGCGGCAGCTCGTGGTCCTCGACGACGAAGACGACGACGCCGTTCGACAGCTCGTGCCGGTGGTCGGCCGAGACCGGCGGCGTGAAGTCGAGCAGCTCGTAGGTGAGCTCGGAGGGGTGGGCGGGGATCGGCTGGGCGGCTGCCGTCGCCCCCAGCAGCAGGGCGAGAAGCGCCAAGGCCGCCCCGGCTAGTTCGTGAAGCCCGCGCGGCGCTCCCGGTAGCGAGCCGGCCCGTGAACCCATAAGCAGTGCCGTCTCCGAGGCCGCACGGCCCCTCGGCTCCTGGTCGACGCGCGTCATCGTCCGCCCTCCTCAGCCGCTGCCTGCCGCTCTCTCAGCAGCTCGAGCACGACGGCCACCATGTCCTGGCTCTCGGGCGGCGCCTGCGACGACATCTGCTCGAACCGCGCGATGAACTGCCCGAGCTGCTCCGCGTTCAACTGGCCGATCATCGCCTCCATCTGGCGGACCTGCTGCTGCTCCTCCGGGTCGAGCCCCGCGAGGCGGGGGTCCGGCGCCTCGTCGGATTCCTCGCGGTAGTAGATGGCGACAGTCCGGTTCTCGGGCTCGAAGTAGGTGCCGGCGACCCGCATGATGTCCTCGGCGGTCACCGCGTCATAGAGCGGCGGGTCGGTGTTGAGGGTCTCCCAGCCGCGGTACGCCTCGCGCATCAGCATCGAGTACATCAGGAAGAAGTTGCCCTGAAGCTGCCGGAAGTTGGACGCGGCGTTCTGATTCTTCACCTTCTGGAGCTCGCGAGCGTCCACCGGCTCCGTCTTCAGCCGCTCCATCTCGGCGTACAGCGCCTGCTCGACATCCTCGGGGGTATGCCCCTCGGCCGCGACGCCCCGCAGCTCGAACATCCCCTCGAACTTGAAGCCGGCCTGCCCGCCGGACGCCCGGGTGGCCACTCCCTGGTCCTCCACGAGGGCCCGGTAGAGGCGCCCCGTCCGGTCGTTCAGGAGCTGGCCGAGCACGACGAGGGCCGGCTCGTCGACGTGGCCGTCCGGCACCGAGTGATAGCGGACGACGACCTGCGGGTTCGTCTCCGCGTAGGCGTGCATCCGCTTCTCGCTCATCTGCGGCATCTCGCGGGTGCGCGGCTGCGGCGGAGGACGGTCGCCCCGCGACAGCCGGCCGAAGTAGCGCTCGGCCAGCGCCTTCGCCTCGTCGGGGTCGAAGTCGCCGACGAGCGCCGCCGTGAGGTTGTTGGGCGCGTAGTACAGGCCGTAGAACTCCAGCGCCTCCGCGCGGGTGATGCCCTCGAGGTCGCTCGGCCAGCCAATCACCGGCCAACTGTAGGGGGACGACTGCCAGAACAGCGAGTTGAACTGCTCCTCGAACTTCCCGGTCGGCGTGCTGTCGGTCCGCAGTCGCCGCTCCTCGTGCACGACGTCGCGCTCGGCGTAGAACTCGCGGAACACGGGGTTCAGCAACCGATCCGACTCCATCCAGAACCACAGCTCGAGCTTGTTGGCGGGGACGTTCACGAAGTAGAGCGTGAAGTCGTAGCTGGTGCCCGCGTTCATCCCCGAGGCGCCCTGCCCCGAGTAGATGCGGCTGAAGTCCTCCGGGATGAGCAGCTCCTCCTGCTGGGCGAGGAGCGTCTCGAAGCGGTCCATCAGCGCCTGGTGGCGCCCGGTCCGGTGGGCAGGGTCGGCCGCGTCCTCGATGCGCCCCAGCCGCTCCGCCTCGAGGAGGGCCGCCTCCTCGACCCGCAAGTCCGCCTTCACCTCGTCGAGCTCCGCGATGATCTGCAGGTCCTGCTCGATGTTCCGGGTGCCGATGGCCGCGGTGCCCTTGAACATCATGTGCTCGAAGAGGTGCGCTACGCCGGTGATGCCGGGCCGCTCGTGGACCGATCCGACCTTGGCCACCCACCCCGCCGCCACGTTCGGGTCCCCGGGCCGCGGCAGCAGCAGCAGCGTCATCCCGTTGTCGAGGACGACTTCCTCGACCGGCACCTGCTGCGCCATGGCCGTGGCGCCGGCGCAAACCGCCGCGAGCGCCAGCGCTCCGATGCGTTTCCTCATGATTCCTCCCAGACGGCGCCGACCGGGCTCCCCGGCGGCCCCCGCGCTCCGAGTGTGGCACAACCGCCGACCGACGCCAAGCCACCGTGGCCCGCATCCACTTACGCTACACTAGGAGTCCGCGCCGGAGAACGGCGCGGCACCTGGCGGGTTGGTCGGCCGCCCGGCGGAACCGTCAGGCGACGACGGGCGGGCTGGCCCACGCGAGCCGCCCGCGGCCCTCCGCCCGACCGGACCGTGCCGGGAGTCCGCATCGTCGTCGGCGCAGGCTCGCGGCCGCAGGGAGCGAGAAAACAGCCCCGCTGCGCTCAACCATCGGGCCACCCTCTTGCCCAACGACCACGCCTCGCCCTCCGCGACTCCGGCGCCGACGCTTCCGCCGTGGGTGCGCGTCGCCGACGGGCTGACCCTCCTGCTCGCCGCGGCCGCGCTGCAGGCAGCCCTGTTCGGCGGATTCCGCGTTCCCGGCCTCTCGATCACGAATCCGTGGCGGCCCCTGGTGTTCGCCCTCGTCCTCGTTGCCGTGCGTCATGCGCTGCACCGCACGGCGCCGATGCACGAGCGCCTGCGGGACTGGCTCTGCCGCGTCTGGCTCACCGACCCGGTGCGGGCGGCGTGGGCCGACACGATGACGGCTCGGATGGCGCGGTGGCCGTCGATGGACGTGAGGTTCTTCCGGACCCTCGACTACGTCGTCCTGTCGCTGGTCTCGATCTCGTTCGCCGCGGTCGCCCTCCTCGCCCTGAACGCGTTCGACGCCCGGCTCGCGGTGATCTCCGGGCTCATCGTCGCCACCGCCCTCCGCTGCTTCAGCCCCGCACGGTTCGACGCCGGACGCGCGTCGGCCGGCAAGCCCATCGCGCCGGTCCTCTTCCTGGTGCTCCTCACCGGTCTGCTGTTCCGGACCGAGCCGTTCCTGTATCTGCACGGCGGCCAGGACCAGGGCGTGTACGTCAGCATGTCCGCCCACCTGCAGCGGACCGGCTCGGCGTTCGTCGACGACCCGTTGCCCGACGCGCTGCCCGACGAGCGCTCGCGGGACATCTACCGCGGGAGCATGCCCGACGAGCCGGAGCCCGGCAGTTCCGTGCAGCCCGGCCTGTACTACTCGCCGACTCAGGGCGACTACGTGTTCCAGTTCTACCACCTGCACCCGCTGTGGATGGCGACTTTCGCCGAGCTGTTCGGCGACCGCGCCCGCTTCCATGCCCTGGGCTTCTTCGGCCTCCTCGGGGTGCTCGGCCTCTCCCTGCTCGCGTTCGAGCTGACGGGGTCGCGCCGGGCCGCGTTCGCGGCCGGGATGCTCGCGGCGACCAACCCCCTTCACGTCTTCCTCAGCCGGCTTCCCGTCTCGGAAGCGGTGGCCCTGGCGTTCTCGTCCCTGGGGTTCTACTACCTGGCGCGGGCGTTCCGCGGCGCGCGTCGCGGCGCCCCGCCCGCGGCCACCGCCACCCTCGTCACGCTGGCCGCCGGCCTCGTGTCGCTGGTGTTCTTCGTCCGCATCACGGGCTTCCTGTACCTGCCGGCCCTGGCGCCCCTTTTCGGGCTCGGGGCCTGGCTGACGCTGCGCGACCGGCCGGCGGGCCGCCGGCTCATCGGGTTCTGCGCCGCCGTCGCGGGCCTCTACGGCGTGTCCATCCTCTACGGCCTCCGCTACTCCCCCGGCTACGCGCCGAGCGTCTACGACCGGACGTTCGGGAACCTGCTCGGCGAGGGGTGGCCGCTCGTCGTCGCGGGCGCGGTGGGGCTGGCGGTGGCGGGGCTGGCGGAGGTCGCGCGGAACCCGCGGCGGCCCGCGGTGCGCCGCTTCCTGGTGTGGGCGGCCGATCCGCGGCCCTGGATCAGACTGGCCTCGCTGCTGGTGGCCATCGCCCTCGCCGGCAGCCTCCTGCAGGCGTACCTGATCGGCTTCACCGAGTACTACGCCGACGACGTCTTCTACCAGGGCTTCGGCATCATCGGGTCCGGAGCCGGCATCTTCCTGCAGTCCGGGGCCGTGGGCTGGCTGCTGTACGTGACGCCGTGGCTGGCCGTCATCGCGGTCCGGGGCATGCACCGCCCGCGCCGTCGCTGGCCGGTCGCCGCCCTGTACATGTTCCTCGCCATCTGCATGGCCGCCACCCTGCTGCTGAACATTCCCGTCGTCTACCAGCACTACTACTACGCCCGCTACCTGCTCAGCGAGATCGTGCCCTACACGCTGGTCATCGCCGTCGCGACGACCTTCCTCGCCTCGCCGGGCGCGTTCCGCACCCTGGGCGTGACCGCGATGCTCGCCGCGATTCCGTTTCAACTGTTCTTCACGACGAAGCAGATGCCGGTGCGGGAGGGTGTGCAGCCCTACGACGTCATGCAGCGGATCGCCGACACCGTCGGCGACGACGTCGTCCTGTTCGACGTCGACGGATTCCGCGGCACCACGTCCTTCTGGACGCATACGCGGCTCCAGACGCCGCTCACGTACTACTTCGGCCTGAACGTCTTCCCCTACTACGCGGGGACTCCCCTCGACGACGTGGTGCAGTCCTTCGAGGGCGTGGTCGGCAGCAGCCGCCTCTGGCTGCTCACCCCCGCCCCGAACCCTGATCCCGGCCTGGAGCTGCACGAGGTTCTCGACTACCGCGACCGGCGGGTGAACAGCTCGACCACGATTCCAGTGACCATCAACGACCGCTACTGGCCGCAGACGCTGTTCCTGTACAGGCAGCGCTGGGTCTGCTCGACCCCGGACTGCGAGCTGAGCCTCCGCGGCGGCGCGCTGTACTCGATGGGGCACGGCCACGTCTACCATCGGCGGCTGCTCGGCCGGGGGTGGCACACGGCGGAGGAGGAGCACGTGTGGTCCGGGGCCGAGGCCGCCCTGACCCTCTCGCGCGACTGGTTCCCCGCCCGCCGGTGGCCGAGGTCGCTGCTCCTGGAGATGCGGGCGTTCGCGGCCTCCGCGGATCACCGAGTGACCCTGACCGTCCGGTCCGGCCGCGGGGAACTCGCAATCGCGTTCGACGACGTCGAGACCCGGCTGCGGGAGGTTCCTCTCGCCTGTCCGATCGGCGGCGACGCGTGCACCGTGCGGCTGGCCGTCGACGGGGCGCGCTCGCCGCGCGACGTCGAGGGCGCCTCGGACGGCCGCGAGCTCGGCATCGCCCTGGCGCGCATCGGGTTCACGTTCTGAGGGCGGGCCGTGAAGCTCATCATCCAGATTCCCTGCTTCAACGAGGCCGCCACCCTGCCCGCCACCCTGGCCGACCTGCCGCGGAGGGTACCCGGCTTCGACGAGGTCGAGTGGCTCGTCATCGACGACGGGAGCGCCGACGAGACGCGGCGGGTCGCCCGCGACCACGGGGTGGATCACGTCGTCGGTCACACGTCGAACCAGGGGCTTGCCCGCGCGTTCATGACCGGGCTCGACGCCTGCCTCCAACGCGGGGCCGACGTCATCGTCAACACCGACGCCGACAACCAGTACCGGGCGGCGGGCATACCCGCCCTCGTGGCCCCGGTCCTCGACGGCTCCGCGGACATCGTGGTCGGCGAGCGGCCCATCCGCATCATCCGCCACTTCTCGCCCGTCAAGAAGGCGCTGCAGAAGCTCGGGAGCTGGGCCGTCCGCATGGCCAGCAAGACCGCCATCCCCGACGCCCCCAGCGGCTTCCGCGCCATCAGCCGCGCCGCCGCCCAGCGCCTCGTGGTGTTCAGCGACTACACCTACACCCTGGAGACGATCATCCAGGCGGGACACAAGAACATCGCGATCACGTCGGTTCCCGTCGAGGTCAACGAGGAGCTGCGGCCGTCGCGCCTCGTCACCAGCGTCCGGTCCTACGTGACCCGCAGCATCGTGACCATCGTCCGGGTCTTCATCATCTACCGCCCGTTCCGCTTCTTCACGACCCTCGCGGCGGTGTGCTTTCTCGCCGGCTTCGCCATCGGCGTCCGGTTCATGGTGTTCTACCTGAGCGGCGACGGCTCGGGGCACGTCCAGAGCCTGCTCCTCGCCACTCTGCTCATGGGGGCGGGGTTCCAGCTCTTCGTGGTGGCCTTCGTCGCGGACCTCCTCGCCGCCAACCGGAAGCTGCTCGAGGAGCTGCTGTACCGGGCGCGCATCGCCGACGGCGGCGTCCGGGGAAAGGAATCCGCGGGCGGCCCGTGAGAATCTCCGGCGGCCGGAGCGAGCAGGGCATCGTCTTCGGCAACACCTACGACAAGTACGGATCGCGCAACCCCGTCGTGCGCGCGCTGATGCGCGGCTTCACGCGCGGACTGGAGGCCTTCGTGGACCACGCCGCGCCGACTTCCATCCACGAGGTGGGCTGCGGCGAGGGCTACTGGGGGCTGCGATGGGCCCGCCGGGGCGTCCCCTACCGGGGCACGGACTTCTCGGCCGGGGCGATCGACTGCGCCCGCGCGAACGCCCGCGGCGCCGGCGTCGATCCGGACGCGTTCTCGGTACGCAGCGTCTACGACCTGTCCCCGGAAACCGACGGGGCCGACCTCGTGGTCTGTTGCGAGGTGCTCGAGCACCTCGAGAATCCGCGGGCCGCGCTCGCCCGGCTGGAGTCGACGGCGGGCCGGCACCTCATCCTGAGCGTGCCGCGGGAGCCCCTCTGGCGGGCGCTGAACGTGCTGCGCGGCGCGTACCTGCCCGACCTCGGCAACACGCCGGGGCACGTGCAGCACTGGTCGCGCCGCGCGTTCGCGCGATTCGTGACCGGCGCCGCCCCCGCGTTCGAGGTCGTCGACCACCGCGCCCCCCTGCCGTGGACCCTGCTGCTGTGCCGGCGGCGAACCGGCCGGGCCTGAGCGCGGAGCCCTGGGAGGGACCGCCGGCACGGCTCCGGTCGGCGGCCTCCGCCAGCTGCCGGGCCGGCCAAGAACGGGCCGGGGCCGAGCGCGGAGCCCGAGGGGCGGACCGCCGACAGGCTCCGTTCGGTGGACCCCGAAACCCGACGCCGCTCATGACCGAGCCGACGCGAACGTGGTTCAGGCGCGCGGGAACCGCGCTGGCCGTCCTGGGCATCGTATGGGTGGCGATGCGTTTCCGGCGCTACGGCGCCGCGCTCGCGCCGGCGGACGTCCCCGGCCTCGTCTGGGCGTGCGCGGCGGGGCTCGCCTTCGTGTACGCGGCGGCCGACGTCCTGCTGGCACTCGCGTGGCGAACCCTGCTGCAGGGTCAGGGAACGGAGGCGGGCCTGGTCTGGTCCATCCGGACCCATGGGATGTCGCAGCTCTCCAAGTACCTCCCCGGCAACGTTATGCACCTCGCCAGCCGCCAGCTCCTGGGGGCGTCCGCCGGCGTGCCGCACGCCGTCCTCGCCCGGTCGTCGCTGCTCGAGCTCGCGAGCCTCGCCTCTGCCGGCCTCCTCCTCGGCCTGCTGGCGTTGCCCCTCGTGGAGGCCGGCCGGTTCCCGCGGATCACGCCGGCGGCCGGTGCGGCGGCCGTCGTGCTCGCCCTCGCGGCGGCCCGGACCTTCGCGGGCGCCCGAACCGCGCGGGTGCTCGGCTGCCACCTGCTGTTCCTGCTCATCGCCTCGCTGAGCTTCACGACGTTGCTGGTCCTGCTCGCCCCCGGTTCCGGCGGCTCTCTCTCGTGGCCGGCCGCCTGCGGTGCCTATGCCGCCGCATGGCTCGCCGGCTTCGTCACTCCCGGCGCCCCCGCCGGGCTGGGGGTGCGCGAGGCGGTCCTCGTGATCCTGCTCGGCGGTCACGCAGCCGAGCCGGACCTGCTGGCGGCGGTGGTGCTGGGTCGGGCGGTCACCGCGCTCGGCGACACGATCTTCTTCGGCGTCGCGTGGGCCCTCCGGGGGGCGCGGACGAACGGCCGTGAACCCGCGCCATAGAAGCCGCGCCCCGCAGAGCTGGTGGGCCGGCCGAGCGAAGTCGCGGGAACGATGGCGGGAGCACCCCGCGCGCCCGGGCCCATCCGCGGTGCGGCGGCTCACGGCCGCCTCCACCGGAAGCCCGGCCGGAGCGGCTCCGTGAAGGGCGGGGCCGGTTGCGCCACGGATGCGGCGTGGGGTATCTTGAGGATACCGCCTGAACGGATTCAGCCCCGTTCCCGAGCGCAGCACGCCGACAAGCCGCGTGCGCACTGTTCCGCTTGCGAGTTGCCGAGGTAGCTCAGTCGGTAGAGCACATGACTGAAAATCATGGTGTCGCCAGTTCGATTCTGGCCCTCGGCACCATTCCCTTGAGTGCGGACACGACCCGGTCGTAGCCGGGCTCCGCTACAGTCCGGCCTCCCCGCGACCGAAAACGTCGCACAGCGGCCATCGCATGATGGACCGCACCGGAACCGGAAGGCCGCCGGCCCCGGGGGGCCCATGCCTGGAAGAGAACGGACCGAATCATGATCAAGAACAAGGACCTCCGTCTGGCGCTCGTCATGTGCGGCATCGTGCTGGCGGCGGCCTGCCAGAGCGCGAGCCCCACCGCCCCGACGGAACCCGAGCCCGAGCCGGAGCCGGTCACCCTCAGCGGCACCTGGAGCGGGTCGGCCACCGGCAACCTCATCGTGTCCGACGCCGTCACGGCAACGCTCACTCAGACCGACGCCGCCGTGACCGGAGACTGGTCGATGCCGATGCCCGCCATCCTGGTCGGATTCGGGGCGCCGGCCGAGGTCGACCTGTCCGGACCGGTGGAGGGGACGGCGACAGGCACGACGGCGGAGCTGTCCTTCGGGTTCCGCGACGACGTCGAGGTGTTCCGTCAGTACTTCGCGCCGGGCTGCGCCCTCGCGGTGACGGTGACGTCGTTCACCGCGACGACGCTGGATGGAACCTGGACGACCAACACGTCCTGCGTGCCGCCGGTCACCGACAACGGCACCCTGACGCTCACCCGACAGTAGCGGCAACCTGCCCGTTCTGCCCGCCGCGTCCGCGGCGGACCGTGGGCGTCCCCGGGCGTATCGCCACGCGAGGCGACACGCCCGGGAATTCGCGGCTCTGCACGCTACTCGGCGAGGGGGTCCGGCCGGATCTGGAACCGGACGATCTCGCTCGTCATCCCCTTGCCGCCCTCGAGGTGGAAGGTCGACCCCGTGTTGAAGCTCGCCCACACCCCGCGGCCCCTCCAGCCCGCGTCGGGATCGTCGATGCGGCCGTCGAGGCCGCGGCTGTAGAACCCCAGCGGATAGGGCACCCGCATGGTGACCCACTCCCCCGTCCCGGGCAGCAGGGCCAGCAGGGCGTCGGAGGTGGTGCCGGTGGTGATGGGCACGTTCGCGCCCAAGCCGAGGGTGTCGAACTGGTCGACCCAGTGGTAGTAGTGGTAGTCGGCGTTGGCCGACCCCTCGGTCCCCTTCATGCGCGGTCCGGGCGTCTGGTACAGCGTCCAGCCCTCGGTGCAGTGCTGGCCGGTCGCCTCGGGACCGGCGAGCACGCGGCACTTGCCGCGGTCGAAGCTGGCGACGTGGCCGCTGCCGCCCAGCGCCGTCCACACGAGCCCGTCGCGGTCGACGTCGATGCCGCGCGGACCGTAGCCCCACAGATCGGGGTCGCCCTCGGGATCGTAGGGCGGCTCGTAGACCTCGGCCTTGCAGGTCTCGGGCGGGTTGTCGCCCCGCTCGATCCGGATGAGCTGGCCCGGCACCGGGAACCGCCGGGTAATCCAGACCGAGCCGTCCGGGTGGGGGATGATGCCGTAGGCGCGCCGGAACTTGTCGAGGCTGCCGATGCGGGTGTCCCGCGCGGGATCGATCTCGACCGCGCCGTCCCGGTCCGGCTCGTTCCACGGCTTGGTGATGACGCCGTCGCCGTTGGTGTCGATGACGGTCGGGCACCAGCCTTGGGCGGCCCGCTCGTCGCCGGTCTCGTCGTAGAGCCGGGTGTTCAGCCAGCCCACCGCCTCGGTCGAGCCGCTCAGCCAGAGGGTGTCGTCGGCGTCGTCCGCAAACTGCAGGTGGTGGGTGAAGTAGCAGGTGTCGATGAGCTCGAACTCGCCGGTCTCGGGGTCGTAGTACGACACCTGCCGCGACTCGTCGCGGTGCTGAATCGGGTAGTACCGCGCGAACGGATGGTCCGACCCCTCCAGGCACCAGCCGGGGACGTCGTTCGGCCGGACCGCCTGGGTGATCCAGAGCCGGCCCTGGTCGTCCATCATGGGGTTGTGGGCGCTGCGGCTGACCAGCCCCGCCGGCTCGTCGCCCCAGTAGAGCGACGGCACCCGGTTCGACGAGCCCTGGTAGGAGTTGGCGCGCCGGGGCCGCTCGATGCGGGTCGGCAGATCCATGCGCACCGACTGGTGGGCGCCGATGTCGGTGATGACGAGGCCCGCTCCCCCGACGCCGTAGATGGGCCCGTCGGCATAGAGGGTGGGGTCGCGCTTGTCGGTCGAGACGTTGTCGTGCACCATGCCCCGCGGGTGGCCCCAGCCCCACGACGTCAGGACCACGTTGCGCTCGACGCCCTGCGGGCGCGGCGGCGCCGGGGGCACCTCTCCGGCGCGGATCCGGTCCGTCCACTCGGCGTAGAGCTGGATCGCCCGCGGCCGGCCGATGCGGTTGATCTCGGTCGCCATCGCCGGCCCCGCCCCGCCTGCCTGGATGCGGTGGTTCCAGGCGTCGGCGGTCGAGTCGAAGTCGTCGAGGTCCAGCATGGGCATCTCGCGCGTCGCGTAGTTGCCGAGCTGGTGGCAGAGCTGGCAGCCGTCCTTCATCCGGTCGATCCAGTCGGCCTGGGTGTGCATGGCGGTGCCGATGCCGTTGCCGCGCGGGCCGGTCCCCGGGAAGTCGGTCGCCGGGGGCACCTCGAGCAGCGAGTACCAGTAGTTGGCGGGGTAGATCTCGGCCGCCTCGCGCGCGGTGGCGGCGGCGCGCACCGTCAGGTCGAGGCTGTCGCCCGGCCGCGCGCCGATCCTCTCGGAGTCGACGAGCCCGTAGCCGCGCACCCAGACCTCGTAGGACGCCGCCGGCAGGTCTGGCACGAGGAAGCGCCCGGCATCGTCGGTCACCACCGTCTTGCGGAACGACGTGTCGAAGTCGCCGGTCTCGGCGATAACCCACACGCCGGCCTCCGGGCCGGCTGCACTCGACACCGTCCCCGCGATGTCGTCGCCGGCGGCCAGCGCGTCCGGAGCGAAGCCGCCCCCCAGCAGCAGCGCCACCGCCACCGAAAGACCCAGTCCGGAAAGACACGCCGTGCATCCTCTAGCGCTCATGTCGCCTCTCCCCATGCTTGCGCCGGTCCGCGAGCCCCGCGAAGCTCCACTCGCCCCCGAACCTGCACACCGTCGGATCAGAACCGCACTATACAACCCCTCCCGTCCGTCGCGCCACGCAGTCCCGCCGCCGCCTGCTCAGCCGGCGGCGAGCCTGAAGGGCCGTGGCGAGGTCCGCCCTCTCCAGGATTCCGCGCCGTTCTACGGCGCAAGACTCCTGGCCCGCTGATCGTCGCCTACGGCTCCGCTGGGCGCCAAACCAACCCTGCAGGAGTCGCGCCGTTCTACGGCGCAGACTCCTCGCCCGCCAATCGTCGCCTTCGGCTCCGCTTGGCGCCCAACCAAGCCTACAGGAGTCCGCGCCGTTCTACGGCGCAGACTCCTGGTCCAGAGCCGGCGTCGTGGCCGGCGGCTCCCGCCGGTGAGTGCCCTGCTCGTAGGCATAGCCCAGGCGCAGCAGCGTCGCCTCGGAGAACGGCACCCCGAGGAGCTCGAGGCCGACCGGCAGGCCGTCGTCGGTCAGGCCCGCGGGCACGGTCAGGGCCGGGAAGCCGATGACCGGGCTCAGGTATCGGTTGTTCCCCCGCGCATAGGAGTCCTCGGTGTCCGGGTTGGTCAGGACGTCGGAGGCGATGACCGTCGTCTGGTGGTCGAAGGTCGCGTAGACCAGCGCGTCGAGGTCGTGGTCGGCCATCGTCCCGAGGACGGCGCGCCGCAGGCGCTCCCGGGCTCGGAGAACCGGCAGGTACTCCGGCTCTGAGGTCGACCGGCCCACCACGTTCATCAACCCCTTGGCCCGCCACGGGACGACCCGACCCGCCAGCAGGATCTCGCGCAACGAGCGTACCGGGGCCTCGGGCAGCCCGGCGAGGTAGGCGTCTGTCGCCTCCTCCGTCTCGAAGCTGTTCCGGACGTAGGCCGCCTGCGCCTTGTCGACCCCCGGCACCTCGATCGGGTCGACCAGCTCGGCCCCGAGCCGCCCGAGGTCGGCGATGGCCCGGTCCACAACCCGGCGTACCTGCCGGTAGTCGTCCGACTCGGGGTCGGTCTCGGCGTCCATCGGCTCGCGGATGACCCCGATGCGGGCCCCGCGCAGGCCGTCCGCGTCGAGGCCGTCGACGTACGAGTCGGGCGTCCGGCCGGCGGCGTAGGCGGTCACCGGGTCGTTCGGGTCGTAGCCCGCGATGGCGTCGAGCAGGATCGCGGCGTCGCGGACGGTGCGCGTCATCGGCCCCAGGGTGTCGCTCGAAGGGTTGGCGGGCATCATCCCGTGGCGGCTGACCAGGGGCACCGTGGGTCGCAGGCCGACGAGGCTGTGCACCGCGGCCGGGCCGCGGATGGAGCCGCCGGTGTCCTCGCCGATGGCGACGAGGCCGAAGTTCGCGGCGGCGCCGGCCCCGCTGCCGCCCGACGACCCGCTCGGGTTGCGGGTCGGGTCGTAGGGGTTGCGGATGATGCCGAAGCCGGACCCGACGTAGCGCGAGGCGAACTCCCCCATGGTCGTCTTGGCGAGGATGACGGCCCCCGCGTCCCGCATCCGGGTGACGATGGTCGCGTCCCGCCCCGACATGAACCCGTCGAAGATCGCCGAGCCGTAGGTCGTGGGCATGTCCCGCGTCTCGACCTGGTCCTTGAGCAGCACCGGCACGCAGTGCAGGGGGCCGGTCGGCCCCGACTCCGCGAACGCGGCGTCGAGGGCCTCCGCCTCCTCCGCGGCGCGCGGATTGACGAGCTCGATGGCGTTCAGCGCGGGACCGGCCTGGTCGTAGGCCTCGATGCGGGCGAGATAGCCCTCGACCAGCTCGCCGCAGCTCAACCGCCCCGCCGCGAAGGCGGCGTGCACGTCATCGATGGTGGTTTCCATCAGGCGGAAGTCCTGGGCGGCGGACGCGCCCGCCATCGACAGCGAGAGCAACAGCGGGAAGACGAGCGCGGCCGGCCCTGAGCCGCGCGGGAGCGTGGGGTTGCGGCGCCCTGTCGGCGCCGCCGGGGTGATTCGTGTCACGGGTTCTCCTTGTTCTGCCGCAGGGGCCGGATTATAGCCCTCTCCGGCCGGTCCGCTACCGGGCCGGCGCCGGTTCCCGGGCGCCTGTCCGGGATCGACGTGCTACGCTGACCACCAGCACGCCTTCGCCGGCCCGCGTGCCCGTCGGGCGCATCGGGCCGCGTCGTCGAAGTGCCCAGGTGCCTGCACGAGTTGGAGCTTCGGGCAAACGAGCCTCCACCCGCTACCGGAGGTCGCGCGGTCGCGCAGCGGCCGATAAGATCCTGAGACCGCCATGGAGCCCTTGTCCAACGAGCTCGTGCTCGTCATCGTCGTCGCGGCCGTCCTCCTGGGCGTTTACCTGCTCCGGCACATCATCGCCTTCGCCTTCAAGCTCATCGTCTTCGTGGGCCTGGTACTGGCCGGGGTCTGGGTCTGGCAGCATCGAGCCGAGATCGTCGATGCAGCCAGACCCTATCTCGGTCCCGTCGGCGACCGTCTGGGAGAGCTGGATCTGTCGGATGTCCGGGGTATGCTGGCGGATTTCCTTTCGGACGAGCAGCCGGGCGCGGCCGAAACCACCGGCGTGACGGTCGTCACCGACGCGGTGGAAGATCCCGGAAGTCCCGATGTCCTTGGAGAACCGGGGAGTCCCGCGGCGCGGGACGGCCACGTAGCCCCAGACGGCATAGACAATGAGGACAACCCCGACGACCCCGACGACCCCGAGTGACCGACGCCACCGGCGGCACCGCCCCGGCTCGTCGAGCGGCTGGTGCGAACCGAACGAGAGGAAGAACGATGTCAGAACAGCAGAAGAACCCGATATCAGAACGGCAGATGGACCGACGGACGCTTCTGAAGACGATGGCCGCGGCCGGGATGGCCGCGCCGTTCGCGGCCGCGCCGGCCCCGGCCCGCGCCGCTGCGGCGGGCGGGACGGCGGCCGCGCAGGCCGACATCGCGCCCTTCACCATCGAGGTCGGCGACGAAGCGCTGGAAGACCTCGGGCGTCGGCTCGCCGCCACCCGGTGGCCGCCCGACTCGCCCGGCGAGGCTTGGGGCTACGGCACGGACCGCGCGTACCTCGAGGAGCTGATCGCCTACTGGCGGGACGAGTACGACTGGCGCGCGCATGAGGCCGCCCTGAACGCGTTCGACCACTACACGACCGAGATCGAGGGGCAGCGCCTGCACTTCGTGCACCAGCGGAGCCCCCGCGAGGGGGCGCTGCCCCTTCTGTTGACCCACGGCTGGCCCGGCACCGTCTGGGAGATGCTGCCTTCGGTCCGCGCCCTCGCCGACCCCGCCGCCCACGGCGGCGACGCGGCCGACGGGTTCCACGTCGTCGTGCCCTCCATCCCCGGCTTCGGCTTCTCGGGTGAGCCGCTGGAAGGCACCGACATCGCCCGCACCGCCGAGCTGTGGGTGGCCCTGATGGACCGCCTCGGCTACGAGCGCTTCGGAGCCTACGGCAGCGACTGGGGCGCCGGGGTCACCCGCGCCCTCGGCGCCGCCTACCCCGATCGGGTCGTCGGCATCCACACCCCCGGCGCGCCCCCGCGCGCGCAGCGCCCGCCCGAGACCGACGAGGAGCGCGACTACCTCGCCCGCGCCG
Source organism: Vicinamibacterales bacterium (assembly GCA_965207615.1). Taxonomy (GTDB): domain Bacteria; phylum Acidobacteriota; class Vicinamibacteria; order Vicinamibacterales; family UBA8438; genus JAJEEA01. Next base: position 602,368 of record CBDBMZ010000003.1, on the reverse strand, counting down.
AGGCGTGGTCGGTCGACGAGACCGGTTACCAGCGCATTCAGGGCACCAAGCCGCAGACCCTGGCCTTCGGGCTGACCGACTCGCCGGCGGGCGTCGCGGCGTGGGTCACCGAGAAGCTGCGGTCGTGGAGCGACTGCGACGGCGACGTGGAGAACCGCTTCAGCAAGGACCAGATCCTCACCCTCGTCTCCATCTACTGGCACACCAGGACCATCGGCACCAGCGTGCGCTACTACTACGCCAACGGCCTCGGCAGCTCGCGCCCCCGGCGGGCGCTGTCGCGGGGGCCGGTGCAGGTGCCGCAGGGCTTCGCCCAGTTCGTGGGCATCCCGTCCCGGACGGGGCCGCCCCGCTCCTTCGTCGAGGACGTGCCCGACAACGTCACCCACTGGTCGGTCTTCGACACCGGCGGGCATTTCCCCGCCATCGAGGAGCCGGAGCTGCTGGTCGGCGACCTGCGCCGGTTCTTCCGCACCCTGAGGTGAACGTGGGACCGGACACGGATTTGCGGGTGTGGCCGAACCCGGAGCCGCCCGGCGCCTCAAGGCATCGAGGAGCCCGAGTTGCTGGTCGGCGTCCTGCGCCGGTTCTTCCGCACTCTGCGCTGACGTGGGACCGGGCACCGATTGCGGGTGTGACCGACCCCGGAGCGGCCGGGCGCCATCGAGGGCAGACGGGCCGAACAGGACGCCTGGGGCGCTACCGGCTGCCGAGGCCGAGCGACAAGCCGGCCGAGAATCGATAGAACTGGAAGTACCACAAGTCCGCCTGGAGCCGAAGGGCTGCGCGACCGGCAACGGGGATGTCGATGCCGGCGCCCGGTTGCAGCATGAATCCCCCTTTCGCGCGGCTCCTCAGACTGCCGGCGCGACCTTGCGCGTCGGTGATGCTCGAGAAACCCGCCAGGAAACGGACGAAGGGTCGAGCCCGGCCGCGGCTCAGCCGGTATCGGTAGCCGGCCAGGAACGAGTGCGCGTCGTAGTCAACGACGTGCAGTCCGTGACCGGTCGGAAAGCTGTAGTCCATGCGGCCGTGCGAGTACTCGAACTCGATGGCCCCACGGCCGCCGGTATTCCGGGTGACCGACACGAACCACCCCGCCACGCCGGGCTCGCGGTCGGTATCGCCGAACCACGGTTGGATCTGGTAGCCGGCGGCGACGTCGACAGCCCGCGTCGGCTGGGCCGCGGCGCCCGTCGGGCCTGCGAGACACGCCAGGACGACGACTGCCAGATGCGTCAGCCTTCGCCGCTTCGTCGCCGAGTCCCCTACCTCGATCATGGGAGCACCCCCTTGTCATTCCCGTCGTCGACCGGCAACGGAGAACGGCGGAGGTCGATTCGCAAGCCCGAGGCAGCGCGCCACGTCCCCGCGTGCGGCTTTCTCGGCCTCGAGACCGCTTCGCAGCCCCCGCCGCTCGCTGGGGAATGCGAGACCTGGGCGGGAATCGGCTCATCGAGCGAGCCCCGGAGCCTCGCCGGACACCGATGCGCGGACCGGTGCGGGCATGACGAACGGCGCACGCCGGGCGGTCCGGCCTGGTTGATCGCCGTCGATCGGGATCACCTCTGCGGGCCTCGACCGGAACAGCCCGGGGCCGGCCGGGGCCGCAGCGTATGCACCCGTTCCCGGGCACTCAGCGCTGCAACGCGGTCATCGGCAGGATGGCGGCGGCACGACTCGCCGGGATGAGGGCGGCGACGAGTGCGCATCCCGCGAGCGAGGCGGCGGCGACGGTGAGGGAGAAGGGGTCCCAGGACGACACGCCGTGGAGCTGCGCCGCCATCAGCCGGGCGGCGCCGACGGCGAGAGGCAGACCGACGACGAGGCCGACGGCCACGCGCTGAAACGCCTGGCGCAACACCAGTCCGATGACCTTGGCGCGGTCCGCGCCCAGCGCCATCCGGATGCCGATCTCGTTCGTCCGCTGCGCGACCATGCAGGCGATGACGGCGTACACGCCGACCGCCGCCAGCACGAGGGAGACGATCCCCAACAGCCCCGCCAAGCTCACGACCGCCCTCTCCCGAGTGAAAGAGCGGTCGATCTGCTGCTGCAGGGTCCTGATGCTCGTGACCACCAGGTTGGGGTCGGCATCTGCCAGTGTCCCCCTCACCATGGGCTCGACGACGCCCGGCGGGGAATCGGAAACCACCAGGATGCCATGGACGAAGTGGGACAGCCGTTCGACCATCCTCCTGTAGTCGGTACCGTAATCGACACGCTGGGCGAGCGGAACGAAGAACATCGGACCCGGCGGTCGGTTCAGTCCCGAGCTGACGAACCTCGCGTCCCGCACCACGCCGACGATACGGAAGGTACCCGCGTTCTCGGGCCGGTCGACGCCGAAGTGTTGATCGAGGGGATCCTCGTCGTCCCGGAAGAAGCGCCTGACGAAGGCCTCGTTCACCACGGCGACCGGAGCGCTCGTCTCGTTGTCCGCGCTGGTGAACGACCGCCCCCCGACGAGGGTGACGCCCAGGTCCTGAAGATAGCCGGCGCTGACGCGGTTCCACGACGCCGCCGATTCACCGCTCGCGTTCGGCGGGCGGCCGTCCACGACGACCGACTCTCCCCAGTTGCCGGCGAGCGGGTTGTACAGCGCGAGTCCGGCCCCGCGCACGCCGGGGAGACCCGTGAGCCGCTGCTCGACGTCGCGGTACAGCGTCGACAGTTGCGGCGGCGCGTAGGTGGACGGCAGGCGCTTCAAGCCGATCAGCACGCGTTCCCGCACGTCATAGCCGAAGTCCTGGCTCTGGAGGTTCACGAGGCTGCGCCCGAGCATCGTGGAGCCGGCGACGACGGCGACGGAAAGCGATGCCTGAACGATAAGGAGGGCCGTGCGCGAGCGAAAGGAACGGCCGATGCTGCCTCCCGAACCGCGCAGGGCCTCGATTGGATCCGTCCGGGTGGCGAGCCAGGCCGGCACCACGCCCAGGGACACGCCTGCCGCCAGCGACAGCCCGGCCGCGAACGACAGCGTGACGAGCGACGGCGTCGTCGTGACGGGCGCGAGCGACGAGTCCTGGAGAGCGAGGGCGACGAGCAGGCGGGTTGCGCCGACCGAAACCAGCAGCCCGACGACCCCGCCGGCGGCTGCGAGCAGGACGCTCTCGACCAGGGCCTCCCCGACGATCTGCCGGCGGGTCGCGCCGATCGCCAGCCGCATGGCCGTCTGCTCCCGGCGCGCCACCGCGCGGGCCAGCAGGAGGTTCGCGACGTTCGCGCAAGCGATGACCAGCACGAGGCCGCATATGGCGAGCAGGATCCGCAGGCCGGTTCCGTATCGTTCCTTCAGCGAAATGCCCGCGAGGCCGATGCCGGAGCCGGCCGGCACGACCCGGATCGTCTGGTTGGGGAGCTCGCGGACGATGTCCGGCATCAGGTTGGCCGGGTAGTCGGCCTCGAACCGGATCCACTGGTGCAGGATTCCCGTCAGCCGGGGAGCCATTCCCGCGATCGAGGCGTCTTCCCGGAGACGACCGATCACGAAGAGCCATGGCGAGGTCGCCTGCCGCAGCAGCGAACCTTCCCCGGCAATCGTCGGCTCGTGCTGCAGGGGAATCCAGAGGTCGGGCGGAGACGCGCGAACGGTCTCGCCGAAGAACCCCGGCGCCGTCACGCCGATCACCGTGAACGGGCGGCCCTCCACCACGAACGTCGAGCCGATCACCGACGGGTCCGCCCCGTAGGCTCCCTGCCACGTACGATGGCTCAGCACGACGGCGGGCGGTGCCGAGGGCCGGTCGTCGTCCGGCGCGAACACCCGGCCGACGGACGCATCGACGCCGAGCGTGGAGAAGTACGTTCCGCTGACGTAGCCCACGCGCAGGGGCCTGATGGTGGCGTCCTCCGCGCCCTGCCTGCGGACGCTCAACAGCGAGCCGCCCCAGTCGAACGCGGTGATGTCCTCGAACTCCGCGGCCCCTGCCTGCAGCCGCTCGTACAGCGGGAACGAGAACACGCCCCAGCGGCCGTGGCGGCCCGTGACGGTGGTGTCGTCCCCGTCCCCGATCCGGTACAGGCGTCCCGGGTCCAACACCGGCAGCGGCCGGAGCATGACGCTATCCATGAGCGTGAAGATCGCAGTCGTTCCGCCCATGCCGAGCGCCAGCGTGGCCACGGCCGCGGCCGTGAACGCGGGCGACCCCCGGAGCTTGCGGCAGCCGTGGAGCAGGTGCCGTCGGAGATTGTCGGCGACAAGGTCCGCGATGTTGATGGCCACGGTTGGTAGTGGCCTGCATTATAGTCAAGGACTTGCCGTCCCGACGGACACGACCGTATACTGATGCGATGCCGGACACAGTCGGTGTGAACGATCAACCGCAGCCGGCGCGCCGCGCCCGCGCGCTGGCATCAGACATCGGCGCGCCGGTCCCCGCCGCTCACTCCGGCCATCCACCGCTCGAAGACCTCCGGTTCCCCGGATGCCGCCCGCTGCCGCTGCTGCGCGACCGGTTCGACGACTTCGACGAACGGCTCGAACACTGGGACGCCCGGTCCGAGACCGTCTGGGTGGTGGCCGAGACGCCGGGCGGCATTCACGAAGGGACGTCCCGGCGGCTGCCCCAACTGGCCGAGCGAATCGCCCTGCTGCGCGGCGCGCCGATCGTGGCCCTCGGCGCCGTGGGCCTGGTGGAGCGTGACGCCGCCGGCGCCCCCGTCCGCGCGATGCAGGCCGACGAGACCCTGTACCTGCATCCGGACCGCGCGGTTCTCCCCGAGGGCTCCCTGGTCATCGGCGAGCACGACCTGCCGGACGTGGTGCTGGAGGTCGACCACACCACCGACATCCGACCCGGCAAGCTGCGGGTGTACGAGCGCTGGCGCTTCCCCGAGCTGTGGGTGGCGGCGCCCCCCGGAGCTAGGCGGCGGCCGGCCGGGGTGACCATCTACCGTCTGGCCAGCGGCCGATACCGCCCCGCCCAAGCCAGCACCGCCCTGCCGGGATGGACGGCGGCAGAGATCCACGCGGCCCTGAGCGAGCGGGTTCCGTCGGCACAGACCGACCGCGTGCTCGAACGGGTGGGCCGAGGGCTCGGCGCCCGGGAAGGCACCCGACCCGACGACACCCCGCTCATCCACGCCCTCAACGAGCACGCCTACGCCGCGGGCCGCAACGCCGCACTCGTCGCCGCCGTGCGCAGCGTGCTCCACGCGCGCGGCATCCGACTCGCCCAGCCGCTGCCGGCCGGATCTGCCCCCTTCGGCAACGCCTCCTGCGACACCGTGACCGCGGCGGCCGTCGCCTGCGCCGACGAGGCCGACTTCTGGCGGCGAATCGGGGTCTCGCGTCCGTGACGCGGTCGCGGCTTCCGGCCACACCGCGCGACGCAGACATCGTAGCCCCCCATCGGCCGCGCCTGTTCACCAATCCCGGCCGCGTACGAGCCCGCATCCAAACTACCCGCCTGTGCTACCACCAAGTCAAAAGGGTATGTCATCCTCGGTTAGCTGAAGCGGGGCAGGCTCTTTACGTTTCATGAACAAGAATAGAGACTCATTGCTATCTATCCAATTCCAACCGTTACTATTGAGCTCAATGTGCTCTTCTCGCCAAGGCTCTCCTCCCATGTCCAGGCGTTCGACTGTCTTTCATCGTGACAAAACCTCTCACCGTCAATCTCCGAACTGCAACGTGAAACCCGGTAGACGTGAGGCCAGACCGTTCTGCGTCTCTCTTCAAATGTTCTATCGAGGCCGATGATTCCGGTGCCATACTGGCCGCAGCCACGGCTAGCACCATGACCTCTACCTGACTCACACCCTCTTGCGGCGCGATAGGCTCATCCGCGTGGCGTGGGCCAAGCGAGCGCACAGCCCGCCGGCGAGCAGGCCGAACAGGTGGGCCTCCCACGAGACCCCGGGATCGCGCGGCAGGATGCCCACAAGCATGCCGCCGTAGACGACCGCCACCAGGACCGCGACGGCTACCGACTGCAGGCTGCGTTCGTAGTACCCACGGCCGACCAGGAAGCCGAAATAGCCGAAGATCAGACCGCTGGCGCCGACGTGCGCGGCGCTCCGTCCGAACACCCACAGGCCCAGGCTACCGAGGACGACGATGGCCAGCGTGGCCGACACGTAGTAGGCGACCCCGCGAACGGCCACCATGCCCCCGAGAATCAGCAGGGGGAACGTGTTGGCGGCCAGGTGCGCGAACGAGCCGTGCACGAGGGGCGCGCCGAGAACCCCGGAGAGGCCGTCGAGCCGGCGCGGAACGACGGCGAGGGCGTAGACGAGGCTCTCGTCGACGAGCAGGCCGTAGAGCGACACCACCCAGACCAGGGTGGCGCCGACGCCGAGCGCTGCAGCCCGCGGCTTCCAGGCGGACAGGTCAATCACGGGTCACGCTCCGGCCCCTGGCGGTTGGGAACCGGGGAGGGCAGGCCGGATCGATCAGGAGGAAGGCGATGAGATCGTCCGCCCCTGGCGGCTTCGGGCGTAACCCGTCCACCGTCAGGGGCGGAAACACAAACACTACCCGTCGGTCGTCCGCGACAGCTCCGACAGCTCGGTGAGCCGCTCGCCGGTGCTGTCGCCGAACTTGTCGATGGGCACGCCCAGCGTGTTCAGCAGCGTGAGCTGCAGGTTCGTCAGGCGCTGGGTCTCGTCCGGGTACTTGACGTGGCGGCCGCTCGCGATGCGCCCGCCGCCACCGCCCGCGAGGAGGAGCGGGAGGTTGCGGACGTCGTGCGAGTTGCCCTCGCTGATGGCGCTGCCGTAGAGGGTGACGACGTTGTCGAGCACGGTGCCGTCGTCGCCGTCCGGCATCGACGCCAGCCGCTCGAGGAAGTACGCGAAGAGCGACACGTGATAGGCGTTGATCTTGGCGAGGCTCTCGATCTTGTTCCGGTCCCCGCCGTGGTGCGAGATCGGGTGGTGCGAGTCGGACACGCCAATCTGGGGATAGGTCGCCCCGCTCTGCTCGCGGCCGATCTGGAACGTGATGACCCGGGTGGTGTCGGTCTGGAACGCGAGGGCCTGCATGTCGAACATCAGCCGCGCGTGCTCGTCGTAGCTGACGGGGATGCCGGCCGGCGACTCGACGACGGGCAGCTCGCGTCCCTGCGACTCGGCGTTCTGGATGCGCCGCTCGATCTCGCGCACCGACTGCAGGTACTCGTCGAGCTTCGCGCGGTCGCGGGTGCCGAGGCCGCCCTGCAGGCGGTCGACCTTCTCGAGCACCGAGTCGAGGATGCTGCCCTGCCGGCGCAGCCGCGCCGCCCGCACCGCGGGGTCGGTGCTGTCGACGTTGCCGAAGAGGCGGTCGAACACCACGCGCGGGTTGGTCTCGACCGGCAGCGGGGTCGACGGGCCGGCCCACGCGAGCCGGTTCTGGTACGCGCAACTGAAGCCGACGTCGCAGGTGCCGACGCCGTTCACGGTATCGGCCCCCTCGAGGCCGAGCTCGAGCGACGGCAGCGGCGTGTCCTGGCCGACCTCGTTGGCGAGGATCTGGTCCATCGAGATGCCGAGCTGCAGGCTCGAGCTGCCGGTGGTGGGCAGCGGCTCGATGCCGGTGAGGAAGGCGCCGGCGGGCTTGGCGTGGGCGCCCGACGCCCCCGAGCGGGACCGCGCCCCGGTGTTGTCGAGCCCGCTCACCACCAGCAGGCGGTCGCGGAACGGCTCGAGGGCCTTCAGGCTCGGCGGGAGCTCGAACTCCCGGCCCTCGGCGAGCGGCGTCCAACGCTCCATGATGATGCCGTTCGGCACGTACACGGTGCCGAACCGGAGGGGAGACTTCGCCGCGGTCTTCGCCAGCGCGGTGGCCGCCGGCACCATGCCGTCGAGCAGCGGCAGCGCCAGGGTGGCGCCGACGCCCCGCAGAACCGTCCGGCGAGGAATGGCCTTCTTGGTGATGATCATGACTCCGCTCTCCGCATCAGGAAGGGGGTGCTCTTGACGATGCCCGAAACGAGTGACGACCAGGTGATGTCGTCGGCCGCGGCCTCGCGGCTGATCTGCCGGACCACCGGCATGTCGTAGTGCTCGAGGGTGCGCCCGAGGGCGTAGGTCAGCATCTTCTCGGCGACGGTCTCGACGAACTGCTCCTCGCGGTCGAGGATGACGGCACGGAGCCCGGCGAGCCCGTGCACCTCGGTGCCGTCGACGAGGGTGCCCGAGGCGTCGATGGGGATGCCGGTGTCGTACGGCGTCCCCCCCTCGTTGGTGGCCCGCCAGCGCCCGATGGCGTCGAACGACTCGAGGGCGAACCCGAGGGGATCGATGACGTTGTGGCAGCTCGCGCAAACCGCGTTCGCCCGGTGCTGCTCGAGGCGCTCGCGCACCGACCGCGGCGCCCCGTCCTCGCCCGCGGTGGGCAGGCTCGGCACGTCGGGCGGGGGCGGCGAGGGGGGCGTGCCGAGGAAGTTCTCGAGCAGCCACACGCCGCGCACCACCGGCGAGGTGCGGTTCGCGTACGAGGTGATGGTCAGGATGCTGGCGTGGCCGAGCAGGCCCCCGCGGCTCTCGTCGGGATAGTCCACCCGGCGGAAGTGGACGCCGTGGACGTCGGAAATGCCGTAGTGCCGCGCGAGCCGCTCGTTGACGAAGGTGTGGTCGGCCCGCAGCATGTCGAGCAGGGGCCGGTCGTCGCGGAGCTGGCCCTCGAGGAAGAGCTCGGTCTCCTGCCACATCGCCTCGCGCAGGTTCTCGTCGAAGGCGGTGTAGGTGGCGGTGTCCGGCGCCGCGTTCCGCAGCTTGCGGAGCTGCAGCCACTGGCCCGCGAAGTTCTCGACGAGGGCCCGCGACCGCGGGTCGGCGAGCATGCGCCGCACCTGGCCGTCGAGGACGCCGGGGTCGCTCAGCTCGCCGCGCTCGGCGAGGCCGAGCAGCTCGTCGTCTGGGATGCTGCTCCACAGGAAGAACGACAGCCGCGACGCCAGCTCGATGTCGCTGACGCGGTAGGCGGTCCCCGGCGCGGCCCCCGCCGGGTCGGCCTCGATGCGGAAGAGGAACTCGGGGTCGACGAGCAGCCGCTCGATCGCGGCCTGGATGCCGCCCTGGAAGCCGCTCTCGGCCCGACCCATCTCGTAGAAATCGAGCAGCGTGTCGACGTCGGCCTCCGCCGCGGGCCGCCGGAACGCCCGGCGGGCGAGGCCCGACAGGATCGTCTCTGCGCACGCGCGCTCGGCGGCGGCGTCGGCGCCGGCCGGGTCGCAGGAGAACAGGGCGTCGCGGGTCGCCAGCTCCGCGGTCCCGTCGGGGTCGTAGGGGCCGATGATCTGCACCACCGACACCGCGGGGTTGCCGTCCTGCATCTCGTCCTGGCCGTGCGAGTAGGTCGATCGGTCGGCGGGCAGCGGCAGCAGCCCCTCGGGCAGGGCCGACTGGCGCTCGAACGCCACCCCCACCCGATGCCGGCCGCCGCTCACCGGGACGCGAACGTCGAGCCCCCGGTCGGCGTTGAGGGCGTACAGCTCCCACTCGGGGAACGAGCGCGAGTCGTAGACCTGGTCGAACTTGCCGGCGTAGCCCATCGGGGGCAACTGGCCGTCCTCCCATTCGCGGCCCACGGTGAACGTGCCGACGCGGGCGCCGTCGAGCCGAACGTCCATGAGGTGCGGCTGGCCCATGCCGCGGACGTAGCCGTACTCCTGCTTGCGCAGGCTGACGCGGATGATGTACTCGCCGGCGACCGGGAAGTGGTGCTCGACGGCGACGCCGCCGCGGGACCCGAGCGGCAGGTCGAGGCTCACCGCGCCGTCCTGGTTCATCCCGCCGTGCACAGGGTAGGTGTGGGCGACGGGCCGGAGCGCGGCGTCGCCGACGACGAGCTGGCTGATGCGCTGGGCGGCGGCGAGGTAGCGGTCGATGAGGGTCGGCGAGACCGAGAGCACCTCGGCGATGTTGTCGAAGCCGTGGTGCTCGTCGTCGGCCGGCAGCAGGGCGTTGGCGTCGATCTCGAGGCCGAACAGGTCGCGGACGGCGTTCGCGTACTCGACGCGGTTGAGCCGGTGCACGGCCGAGCGCCCCGGGTCGGGGGCGGCGAGGGCGGCGCGGTCGAGCTCGGTCTCGAGCCACGCCACGAACGCGTGCGCGGCCTCTGCGTCGGGCCGGGGGCGGCCCGCCGGGGGCATCTCGCCGGCGCGCAGGCGCCGCACCACGTGCTCCCACGCGGCGGCGGCATCGCCGACCTGCGAGATGTCCATCGTGTCGAGGGTGAGGTCCGCGGTGCGGGTCCGCTCGTTGTGGCAGGCCACGCAGTAGCGGTCGAGCAGGGCCCGGCCGTCCGCGGCGTTCGCCTCCGCCGCCGCCGCGAACTGCGGCAGCGACACGAGGTTCCCGCGGGCGAGGTTCGCGCCCGGCGCCGGCTCGGCCCGCAACTGGAGCTGACCGGCCGCGGCCAAGGCCGACACCGCGAGGATGACGAGTGTCCTGCGCACCATGTTCGTTCCTCTCAGTAGCCCGCGAACGTCAGTAACCCGCGAACGCCCCGCGGCATCCTTGGGCCGCGGGTTCACCGGCTGCAAGCCCCGGCGCCCCGGGCACCGGTGGCAAAGGCCTCGCTGCCTTCGACCCGCGACGCACCGCCAAGGGTCCGCTGCCTTCGACCCGCGATGCACCCCGGCCGGGCCCTGGCCCGCCAATCGCCGCCTGGGGCTTCGCTCGGCGCCGCAAAGCCAATCCTGGTCCGCGCCGTTCCACGGCGCAAACTCCTATCCGCCTGCCGCGTGCGCCAGCCGGTCCACCAGCTCCCTCGCCGGGGTGCCGTCCTCGTTCTCGATGTCGGGGTCGGCCCCTTCCGCGATCAGGAGGCCGGCGACGGCCCCGAACCGGTTCCGCGCCGCGCCGTGCAGCGCCGTGTTGCCGCCGCGCCCCGCCTCGTTGATTCCCGCCGCGCCACCCGCCGCGACGACGGCTTGCACCGTCTCCAGCACGAGGTCCTCGTTGCCCCACTCGGCCGCGACCAGCTCCGGCGCGATGAGCCGGCTCCGCCGGTTCGTCGACCGGCTGAGCCCGAGGCCCACCGCCGCCATCAACGCCGTGCTCCCGTCCTCCATCGGAATCAGGGGGTCGGCGCCGGCCTCGGCGAGGATCCGCACGAGATCGGGCTCGAGGTACTTCGCGGCGAGGGTGAACGGCGTCGCCCCCTTCTCGCGCAGGGTGAACACGAACTGGTAGGTCCAGCGGGGCACCGGCGTGCCGCGGACGAGCGGGACATCCGGGTCCGCCCCCGCCGCCAGCAGGGCCCGCAGCAGGTTGGGCTGCGACCGGAGCACCGCCGCGTGGAGTCCGGTGTACCCGGCGCCGGCCGCATCGGGGTCCGCCCCCTGCGCCAGCAGGAGCCCGGCGAGGTTCTCGTGGCCGCTCATCGCCGCCACCACCAGGGCGCTGTTGCCGTCGGCGGACCGGTCGTTCACGTCCGCGCCCGCCGCCAGGAGGGCCCGCGCCGACTCGATGTCGCCGTGCCGGGCCGCGAACAGCAGCGGCGTGAACCCGCCGGCATCGAACCACGCCGCCCCCTGCGGGCTCGTGGTGCTGCGCTCGCCGGTCCCGCGGAACTGCCGCACCGTCCGGGTCCGCACGTCGACGGCGGCGCCGCTCTCGAGCAGCACCCGGGTCACCGCCGGCTGGCGGTTGGCCACCGCCCACATCAGCGCCGTCTGCCCCCGCGCCGGCTCGGCCGCGTCGACGTCGACGCCGTGCGCGAGCAGCGCCCGCACCGCCGCCGGATCGCCGGTGAACGCGCACCGCATGAGCAGCGTCTCGCCCGAGCCGAGCCCGAGGTTCGCATCGGCCCCGGCCGCGAGCAGCCGCTCGACGGCGCCGGCGTGACGGTTCGCGCAGGCCGCCCACAGCGGCGTCGCCCCGTAGTCGTTCCGCGCGTCGACGTTCGCGCCGGCCCCGATCAGCCGCTCCAGCGCGTCCGCCTCGTCCCAGTACGCCGCCCAGTGCAGCGCCGTGGCCCCGTCGGCCTGGGAGACGTCCGGGTCGGCCCCCGTGTCGATCAGGGACGCCACGAGCGCCCAGTCGCGCGCCTTGGCCGCGTCCGCGAGACCGGCGTCCGCGCCGGCGCCGGACGCGCCGGACGCGCAGAGTCCATAAAGTGCGAAGGCCATCGCACCCGCGGCCGCGGATGCGCACGACCGGCGGTCGGGGTCGGCGCGACGCCACCCGGGTGATTGTGTTGACTGCATGAAAAGCTACCCGTTGCGCACAGTACGGCAGCCCGCGGCCAATGTCAACGTGTCACGGTGTCTCGGGCACGGATGGTCTCTGCCGGCCTCCGGCTGCAGTAGCGGGTGCGCGACCGGCCCGCCGGCCATCCACGGGCGGTATCGCGGCCGGACGCAAGACACGCCGTCGTCCGTGCGTCCGCGAGCCCCACCGCCGCGCGGTCAGAGCCAGGCGAACTTCACGGCGAATATGGCGGCAATCACGAAGACCCCGGCCGAGCACTCGCTCCCCCGCCCCGCCAGCACCTTGCTCGCCACGTAGGTCAGGAAGCCGAGGCCGATGCCGTCGGCGATGGAGTACGTCAGGGGGATGGCGATCACCGTCACCACCGCGGCGCCGTACTCGGTGATGTCGTCCCAGTCGAGGCCCACCAGCGGCTTCGCCATCAGGCACGCCACGTAGAGGATGGCCGCCGCTGTCGCGTACGGCGGGACCGACTGGGCGAGCGGCGCGAAGAACAGGCACCCAAGGAAGAGGCCGGAGACGACCACCGCGGTCAGGCCGGTGCGGCCGCCGGCCGCGGTGCCGGCCGCGCTCTCGATGTAGCTCGTGACGGGCGAGGTGCCGAGCAGGGCCCCGCCCACGGTGCCCGTCGAGTCGGCGATCAGGGCGCGATCGATGCGTGGCAGCTTCCCCTCCGCGTCCAGCAGGTTGGCCTGCTGCCCGACCCCGATGAGGGTGCCCGTCGTGTCGAAGAGGTCGACGATGAGGAACGTCAGGATGACCGCGATCATGGCGCCCTGCAGGGCCCCGCCGATGTCGAGGGCGAGCAGGGTCGGGGCCGGGTTGGGCGGGGCCGCCACGAGTCCCACCCATTCGGAGACCCCGAGCACGAGGCCGACCGCGGTGACGCCGAGAATGCCGATCAGCACCCCGCCGGGCACGCCCCGCGCGGTGAGGGCGACGATGGTGCAGAAGCCGAGCAGGGCCAGGATCGGGGCCGGCGCGAGCAGCTCGCCGGTGGTGACCAGGGTGGCCGGGCTGTCCTGGATGATGCCGGCGTTGGCGAGGGCGATGACCCCGAGAAACAACCCGATGCCGGCCGAGATGCCCAGCTTCAGCGACCGCGGCACCGACTCGACGATCCACCGGCGCACCCCACCCACGCTCAGGGCCACGAACAGGACCCCCGACACGAACACCGCGCCGAGCGCGACCTCCCAGGCGTGCCCCATCCCCAGCACGACGCCGTAGGCGAAGAACGCGTTCAGCCCCATGCCCGGGGCGAGCGCGATCGGGTAGTTGGCGTACAGCCCCATGATCAGGGTGCTGAACGCCGCCGCGAGGCACGTGGCGACGAACACCGCCTCGAACGGCATGCCCGCGTCGGACAGGATCTGCGGGTTGACGAAGGCGATGTAGGCCATCGTCAGGAACGTGGTCGCCCCCGCCGTCACCTCGGTGCGGACGTCCGTCCCCGACTGCGACAACCCGAACTGGCGTTCCAGGAATGCGGTCACCGGCTCCTCCAGGGGCAAGCGCAACCGTCCGGCACAGGCGAAGCGTAGAGTCTACTATCGCGCGGGCCGCCGCCACCTCACCGGCGGCGCCGGCTCCTCCTCGAAGGTCACCTTCCCGGTCTCCAGCAGGCGCATGGCTTCCCGGACGGCCGCCTCGAGCTGCGGGTCTCCTCCGGCGATGACGGGCGCCGGATCGTTCCGCACCTCGATGTCCGGCGCCACCCCCTCGGCCTCCACCGCCCACTCGCCGTTCACGTCGAAGAAGCCGCCGCGGGGCGCGACGAAGCCGCCGCCGTCGATGAGGGGCGGGGTGTCCCAGGTTCCCACCAGACCTCCCCACGTGCGGGTCCCGACGAGGGGGCCGACGCCCCTGAAGCGGAACAGGTACGGCAGCAGATCGCCGCCCGAGCCCGCGCGCTCGTTCATGACCATGACCTTCGGGCCGAAGAGCGCCGCCATTGGCTGGGTCCACGGCCTGCGGTCCCCCGCGCGCGAGTTGAAGTAGCCGGTGAGCTTGCGGTCCAGCATGTCGACGATGTAGTCGGCGGCGGAGCCGCCGCCGTTGTTGCGCTCGTCGATGACGGCTCCCTCGCGGTCCTTCTGCGCGTAGTACATGCGGTTGAAGTGCTCGTAGCCGCCGCGTCCCGTGTTGGGCAGCCAGACGTAGGCCAGCCGCCCCCCGCTCATCTCATCGACGCGCGCCCGGTTCGTCGCGACCCACGCCCAGCGACGCAGGGCGAACTCGCTGGCGACGGGCTCGACGACGACGTCGCGGGCTTCCTCCGCCGACGGCGTGGACGACACCGTCAGCGTGATGACCCGCCCCGCCGTCCCCTCCAGCAGCCGGTAGGGGTTGGCCGGCGCGCGCAGCTCGGCGCCGTCCACCGCGAGCAGGTAGTCGCCCTCCGCAACCTCCAGCCCCGGCATCGAGAGCGGCCCCGTCGTGCCCGGCGTCCAGTCCTCGCCGGAGTAGATGCGCGCGATGCGGTAGAGGCCGCCGTCCTCCTCGAGGTCCGCCCCGAGCAGCCCCGTGCGCGGGTTGTCGAGCTCGGGATAGTCCCCTCCCCGCACATAGGAGTGGCCCACCGCAATCTCGCCGGAGAGCATGTCGAGGAGCCGGTTGAAGTCCGAGCGGTGGCGCACATCGGGCAGCCACGCCGAGTACCACGTCCACACGTCGTCCCAGGGCGCCCCGTGCTGGTTGTCGACGTAGAGGAAGTCGCGCATGAATCGCCACCCGTCGCGCAGCATCTGCGCGTACTCGGCCCGCGGCTCCACGCGCACGCGCATGTCGCCGGTGGCGAGGGGCTCGTCACCGTCCCCCGGCGGCGTGTCGGTGCCGACGATGCGCCAGCTCGGGCCGGCGCGATAGAGCAGGTGCTCGCGGTCGTGGGAAACCGTGGCCGTCATCGCGCCCTCGACGAAGGTGCTCGCCTCCCGGTCCTCCACGGAGTACTTCCGCAACGTGGCGCCCGCCGGCGCGCCCGACCCGCCGGCCGCGGCCTCGACCACGAACACCGACCCGCGCGGACCGGGCAGCAGCCCCGTGTAGTTCCTCAGCGGGAGCCCCGGCGCGTCGACGATACGGCGGGCGATGCCTTCGAGGTCGATCACGACGTCGGGCGGAACGTCGTCCTCCCCGGGCTCGCCTTGCTCTCCCAGCTGCTCGTCCTCGACACTCTCCTCCTCGTCGCTCCGGGGCAGGAAGGGCGACGGCTCCCCCGCCGGCAACAGCGCCAGGTAGAGCGCACGGGTGACCGGGCGGTCGTACGACGTCATGTCGAGCCAGCCGGTGTTGAGCCCGTAGTCGGTCGAGGCCAAGAAGTAGAGGTACTTCCCCGACTCGTCCCAGACGGGGGCGATGGCGTCGGCCATCCCGTCGGTGAGCTGGTGCGTCTCGCCCGACCGCGTGTCGTGGACCACGATGGCCCGGAGCTGGTTGTCGAGCCGGCGCGCGTAGGCGATCCACCGCGAGTCGGGAGACCACACCGGGTTCATCGACCGCTCGGGATGGGCGAATCGGTCCGTGTCGACGTGCTCCACCTCGCCCGACTCCACGTCGAGGACGAGCAGGCGGTAGTGGGTGTCGGTGAACGCCAGCTTCGCGCCGTCGGGCGACCACTCGGGCCGGAAGTAGAACGACGGCTCGGCGATGTCGATGCGGCGCGGGTCAGACCCGTCCTGTCCGGCGACGACGAGGCCGTACTCGCCGCCCGAGTCGTTGAACCACGCGATGCGCGAGCCGTCGGGCGACCACACCGGATGGCGGTCGGCCACCCCGGGGGTGCGGGTCAGGTTGCGCCACGACCCCTCCCCCGCCGGCACGCTGAAGAGCTCGCCGCGCCACTCGAAGAGGGCGCGGCGGCCCGTCGGGGACAGGCCCGCGCCGCGGAGCCGGTCGGGCGGGACCTCCTCCCAGCGCGGCCGCGACCAGTTCATGTCGCCGGCCGCGCGGATCTCGAGCTGCCGGGTGCGGCCCGTCGCCGGACCGAGCTCGTGCAGATAGCCCCCCTGCTCGTAGACGACGACGCCGGCGCCCGCCCCCAGCGACTTCACGTCGAAGTCCGCGTGCCGGGTGAGCTGCCGCTCCTCTCCCGTGCGGGGGTCGAACGACCAGACGTTGCCGGCCCAGTCGCGCTCGGACAGGTAGTAGACGACGCCGTCCATCCACGCCGGGTCCATCTGGCGCTCGCCCTCCCACGGCGGCGTCACGCGCTCCCAGGTCGACGTGGACACGACGGCGACCGGCTGGGCCTGGCCGCCGCGGTAGTTCCGCCACTCCGGATCCCAGTGCCCGATCTCCTGGTACGCCAGGTACGCCCCGTCCGCGGACATCTCCCCCAGGTAGGCCTGCGGGAGCGCGAGCGGGCGCGGCAGCCCGCCCGCGGGCGGCACCGTGTAGAGCTTCCACTGCATGGTCGGCACGCCCTCCCGGCCCGACCGAAACAGCACCTTTCCTTCCGGGGTCCAGCCCTGGACCACGTCCTCGGCCGGGTGCCACGTCAGCCGCTCGGGCTGCCCGCCGGCCGAGGGCATGACGTAGACGTCGGTGTTGCCCCCGTACTGGCCCGAGAAGGCGACCCACCGCCCGTCGGGGCTGAACGCCGGATCGGTCTCGGCGCCGTCCGAGCTGGTGAGCCGCGTGGCGTCCCCGCCGTCGCGCGCCACGAGCCAGAGGTCGTTGGCGTGCACGAAGACGATGTGCGACCCGCTCACGTCGGGCTGCCGCAGGAAGCGCGTCCCCTGGGCGTCGGCGACGGCCGGCGGCGCGAGGACCGCAATGGCCAGGAACGTCGCGAGAACGGCCGGCCGGCCGGTGGAAATCGTGTCGTAGCGGAACATGGGTCGCTCCCGTCTGATTGTGGAATCGTGACCGATACGGGGATGGGTCGCAGGCGCGATCAGGGGCGCCCGCGCGGCCGCCTCCGACCCGGGCCCAGCGTCACGTCGAGCGCGGCGGGGACGTTACCGCCCGCGCGTAGCCGCTTCCCGCAGGCGCCGCCGGAAGTCGTCGGCGTCGGTGCAGGCCAGGGCCGCGGCCAGCACCGCCTCCAGCGCGAGATCGGGCGTACGCCGCACTGCCTCGGCCAGATCCGTGGGCACGTCGATGTCTCGGAGCCGCAACGTCGACAGCACGGCGTCCGCGCGACCCTTCGCCTCCGCCCGCCGGCTCACCGAGCGCATGATCGGATCGTCGGCCAGGGTCGTCCCCTCGCGCTCGCCCATCGCCCGCGCCACCCGCTCGAGCGCCCCCCAGGCCTCCGCGGAGATCGGCTCCTCCGTCAGCGCCCGATGGATCGCGGCCGCCGTCCAACCTGGAAAAGCCCGGCTCTCCGCCGCCTCGGCGTACCCCGCGTCCCGGCGCACGTGGATCGCAAGCCCGGGCCGGCGGGTCGAGTGATCCCACGGCACCGCCACCCAGATCTCCGGGAAGCCGCATTCCTGGTAGACACCGAGCTTCCACCGCCGAACGTCGGTGGAGTGGTCCACCTCGAGGACCACGTCGGGCAGCGTGTCCTCGCCCACCACCACGGCCGGTCCCGAGATGCGCGCCCGACCGGGGTGCAGGTACAGGATCTCGTCCGCCTGCATGATCCACCGCTTGCCGCCCGCGGCGTCGAGGCGGAGCAGGTCCGCCGAGCCGAAGCACTCGATGGGAGAGCCACGCAGCGAAGCCACCCGCTCGGCCAGTCGGGTCAGTCGCCGGGTCGGCTGCTCGTGCCAGATCGAGGTCGGCTCACGGACCCTCCAGGCCGTCTCGGTCCTGCCGTCCCAGAACTCGAACCGGCCCTCGTAGGCGTCGAGGGCACTCGCCGGCAGATGGAACGACTCGCAGCCCGGCAGGTCCGGCACCCGACCCGAGGCCGGGGGGCGAGGGGCCTGGACCGATGAGCTCGATGCGTCAGGGGTGAACGCGGCCGATCGCTCCATGGGCGCCTCCTCGCCGATGACGATTGTAGCTCGGAAACCGCCGGCACACCGCCCCTGGCTGCGGCCGGCATTCGGTCGCGCCGCCGCGCCCAGGCTCCGGTCCGGGCCCGCAGGCTTTCGGGAGCCGGACGACGCAGGAGATCCGGTCCGGACTCACGGTCCGGGCCCCCGGCGCGAACCGTATAGGCCCCGTGCGGCCGTCAGAGCTCCTCGGGCCGTTCCTTGTCGCGGCGGACGAGACTCGCGAGCACGCGATCCGGCAGGTGCCGGACGAGGTGGCGAACGAGAAGGGACATCCGCCAGGGGAACTCGTAGACCTTCCGCTTCCGGCGGATGGCGCGGGCGATGAGCCCGGCCGCGCGGTCGGTGTCCATCAGCAGGGGCATGCGGAATCGGTTGCGGTCGGTCATCTCCGAGCGCACGTAGCCGGGGTGCACGGTGGTGGCGTGGATGCCGGCCCGGGCCCAGTCGGGCCGCAGGCCCTCGACAAGCCGGGTGAGGGCGGCCTTCGAGGCGCAGTAGCCGGCCGCGCCGGGCAGGCCGCGGTGGGCGGCGAGGCTGGAGATCACCACCACGTGGCCGCCGCCGCGCTCGCGCATCGACGGCACCACCGCCTCGATGGCGTAGAAAACGCCGAAGACGTTCACTCGGAACTCGGCCTCCAGCGCGTCGGCGGCGGGGACCAGGGCGTCGGTCCCGAGCGCGATGCCGGCGTTGGCGACGAGGAGGTCGACGGGCCCCAGCCGCTCCGTCAGTCCGGCTATCGCGCCCTGGATCTCGTCGCGCCCGGTGACCCCCGCGGGTACGCATTCCGCACGACCTCCCTCGTCGCGGATCTGCGCAGCCAGTGCCTCCAGCCGGTCGGCGCGGCGGGCGATCAGCCCGACCCGGTACCCCTCGCGGGCGAGCTCGACGGCGAGGGCGCGTCCGATGCCGCTCGACGCCCCGGTGACGATGGCCACCTCTCCCATGCTGTGCGTCCTCCAGGCCGCGGCGGCGGGACGAAGGCCCTCGCGGCACCTTCCCAGAGCCCCGCGGTCTCACCGCCGGCGATACGTCACCCGCACGTCGCCGGTCTTGGTGCGGTGCGGGGCTCCACGACGAACCGCCACGGCCCGCCGTCACGGACGCGGTGTCGCGCGGGTGCGGGCCCGGCCGCGGCGGAGTATCGGTACGGGTCCTGCAAACCGGGGGCCAACGAACGGGAATCCTGCGGCGCTCCCCAGGAGTCGCCTTGCGCCGGCACCCCCGTCCCGGTAGAGTGGCCGGACGGGGAACCGAGGGAGGATACCGATGGGCAGATCGACACGCAAGGAAGCGGGCGTCAGTCGGCGGGCCTTCATCAGGCGCGGCGCCACCGCCGGGGTCGGCGCGACGGCGCTGGCCGGGGTCGGCGCCCGGGAAGCCGGGGCCCAGAACTTCTGGGACGTCTCGGCCGACTTCGTCACCATCGGCGCCGGCACCGCGGGGCTCGCGGCGGCGGTGTCGGCCCTCGACCACGGCGCCTCGGTGATCCTGGTCGAGGAGAACGTCGACATCGGCGGCCACGGCATGTGCTCGGGCGGCAACGTCCACCTCGGCGGCGGCACCAGCAACCAGCGGAAGCACGGCGTCGAGGACTCGGCCGAGCAGGTGTACCGCGACTGGGTGCGCCACGACCACATGCAGAGCCGCTACAGCGACCGCGACCTCGTCCGGGCCTTCGCCGACGAGAACGCCGCGACCTTCGAGTTCCTGATCGAGAACGGCGTCGAGTTCCAGGACCACCTCGTGGGCCCGACCGGGGCCTCGCAGGTGCGCCGGCAGCAGCGCACGGTCCAGTGGCCGATCGCCAGCGAGCGGGTGACGCACTACCCGACCCGCGTCGGCTCGGGCCTCGTCCGGGCCCTCGAGCGCAGCGCGCGCGCCAAGGGGGCCGAGGTGCTGCTGCGGCACAAGATGACGAGCATCGTCCGCGAGGGCCCGTCGACGGGGCGCGTGCTCGGCCTCACCGCCGTCCACGACGGCCGCACCGTCAACATCCGGGCCAGGAAGGGGCTGCTCGTCGCCACCGGCGGCAGCACCAGCAACGTCAACCTCCGGCGCACCTTCGACCCCCGGCTGACCGAGGAGTACCAGGTGGCCGGCGAGCCGTGGTCGCGGCAGAGCGGCGACGGCGAGCTCGCGGCGATGGCGGTCGGGGCCTCGCTGTGGGGCACCGCAAACCAGACCGTCGAGGCGGGGATCGCGATCTCGAAGACGCGCCACATCGGGTGCCAGTGGGGCTACTCGAGCCTCATCTGGCAGCCCGACGCCCGCATCTTCGACCTCGCCCGCGCGTCGGGCCTGACCGTCACCGACTGGCAGGACGTCATCCTCGTCAACCAGCTCGGGCACCGCTTCTGGAGCGAGACCGACGCCCGCTACGACTTCTTCGCGGCGGCCATGGCCGACACCGGGGACGAGTCGAAGCGGAACGGCGGGGGGCCGATCTGGGCCGTCTTCGACCACGACGCGGTGGAGCGCGAGGGATGGGACCCGCAGCCGCCCAACGTCGACCCGGACGGCTTCTTCTACAGCGCCGACACCATCGCGGAACTGGCCGCGGCCATCGCCAACCCGTTCCAGGCGAAGCCCATGCCGGCCGCCGCCCTCGAGGAGACGGTGGCCCGCTACAACCGGTTCGTCGACGCCGGCGAGGACGCGGACTTCGGGAAGCCCAACCCGCGGTACAAGGTCCAGACCCCGCCGTTCTACGCCGCGTGGTCCACGCCGATCCTGCACGACTCGCTCACGGGGTTGCGGACGAACGCGCAGGCGCAGGTCATCGACATCCACGGCGACGTCATCCCCGGCCTGTACTGCGCCGGCGAGTCGCAGGGCGGGTTCGCGCAGCACGGCCTGGGCCGCTGCCTCGTCTTCGGCCGCATCGCGGGCCGCGACGCGGCAGTGAATGGCGGGAACGCCTGACCAGGAAGCACGACGGTGACCGACGAGGAGGGGCAGGCGCCGCACCCGACGAGCGTCGCCGTCTGGGGGGCGCCGTCGCCCGTCATCGCGGCCTCCCGGTTCACGGTGACGGTGGGCGTGAAGTGCGCCGCGGGGCATCCCTTGGCCGGCCGGGCCGTCGTCATCCGGGACGAAGCCGGCCGTGACGTCGGCCACGGGACGCTCGGGGCGGAGCCCAGGACCGGCACTCGCGCGCTCTACGCGGCGGCGGTCTCGCTGACCGCCCCGTCCGAGCCGGGGGTGCACGCGTGGACTGCGGCCTTCCCTGGCGCGGGAGAGGCCGAGCTTCCCGCGGACGAGCCGAAACCGCCGCCTGAACCCGCGACCGAGCCCGTGCCGCACCGCGAGGCCGCATCCCCGCCGAAGCCGGCGCCGCACGAAGCGGCCTCCGCCCCGCGGCGCGAAGCGGCGCCGCCGCCGCCCGAGGGCGCAACGCCCTGGCGAAACGATCCGGTGGCGGCCCCGCCACACGAGGCCGACTCGGCGATGCGCCATCACGCCGCGGCGGCGCCGGGGCATGTGGCCACGGCGGCGCCGGGGCATGAGGCCGCGGGGTGCACGTTCAGCTTCCGCACCGTCGAACCGCCCGAGAACGCCGTGACCGTCACCGTCGTCGACCGAAACACCGAGGCTCCCCTCGCCGACGCCGACGTCCACCTGGGCGTCTACCGGGCCTCGACCGACGCCGAGGGACTGGCGCGCGTCGAGGCGCCCGCCGGCGAGTACGAGCTGTACGTGCGCAGCCCTGGCTACGTCCCGTACACCGAACCGGTCACCGTGACCGGAGACGCCGCCCTGCGCGTCGCCGCCGCCCGCGTCTCGGAGGCCGACCTCGACGACGACCAGGTGTGGATGTGACGCGCGGCCGCTTCGACCTTCTTCGTCCGCAGAGCGCTCCCGGTGGCGATCCGCACGCCGGGCCACGACGTCGGAGGCGGCCGCCTCAGTCCTCCTTCCAGGGGTTGTTCGCGAAGATCGCGAGCTCGGGCCAGAGGGCGCGGGACTGCAGGGCGAGGGCGGCCATGATCGTCTCGGCGATGTCGACGGCGTAGAGCTTGTTGGGGTTGTTGCGCCCCGTCCGCCCCATCCAGTCCGTCTGGACCTCGGACGGGCAGACGCAGGTGACGTGAACGCCGTGGGGGCGCAGCTCGGCCTGCCAGCACTGGCTGAGGCCCCTCACCGCCCACTTGCTCGCCGCGTACACCGTCCCCGCCTTCGCCCCCTTCATGCCCGAGGTCGAGGCGATGTTGAAGACGTAGCCCGACTGCTGCGCCTTGAGCAGCGGGGCCACCCGGTTCGTCAGGTCGACGAGCCCGAACACGTTGATGTCGAAGAGCGCCCGCATCCGGTCCATGTCGATGTCGCCGACCTCGGCGAGGTAGCCGACCCCGGCGTTGTTGACGAGCACGTCGATGCCGCCCATGCGTCCGACCGCGGCCTCGACGGTGCGCCGGTTGTCGTCGGCCACCGCCACGTCCGCCCGCAGGCCGACGGCCCCGCTCGCGGCCGCCACCTCGTCGATGCGGCCCTGGTCGCGCCCGGTGAAGACCACCGCGTGGCCCTGCGCGCGGGCCAGCGAGACGAGGGCGGCGCCGATGCCCTGGCTGCCGCCCGTGATGAGAAAACGTCGAGTGTCCATGTCCGCTCCTGTATGAATCCGCGAAACGCCCCGGTATTCTAGTAGCCGGCTGCAGAACCTCGAATCGCACCGGGGCCGCTGAGGGGCGCAAGCGAGCTGGCAGAGCCCCAGCGGGCTCCGTGGCATCCGCGGGCTGCGGGTCGCCGGCAGGCGCAGGATCCCCGTGCCCCCGGACGCGACGAGGGAACATCCGCCGCCAAGCCCGGACGTCCGACACGACGCCGGCGCGACGGCGAGGGAGGTCGACGATGGCGATGCGGGACGCGATGCGGTCGGTGGCGGTGGGCGCCCTGCTGCTGCGGGAGCGCTGGCAGAGCGGGGTGAGCTACAACCCACTGTCGGCGGACATGGCGCAGGATCCCTATCCCACCTACACCACACTGCGCACCCGCGACCCCGTGCACCGCAGCCGGCTCATGGACGCCTGGGTGTTCTCGCGATTCGCCGACGCCGACGCCATCCTCCGCGACCACCGCCACTTCTCGAACGATCCCCGCAAGCGCGTCGCCTCCTCCGGCCGGCGGGCCAGCCTCCCGAAGGTGGACGAGCCCAGCATGCTCTTCCTCGACCCGCCCGACCACACGCGGCTGCGGGCCCTCGTCAACAAGGCGTTCACCCCGCGTGCGGTCGCCGCCCTCGAGCCGCACATCCGCGAGCTCATGACCACGCTGCTCGACGCGGTCGACGATCCGTCGGCCTTCGACCTCATGGAGGCGGTGGCGAAGCCGCTGCCGGTCATCGTCATCGCCGAGATGCTGGGCATCCCGCCGAAGGACCGCGAGCAGTTCGGCATCTGGTCGAACCAGCGCGCCCGCATTCTGGAGCCTACGCTGACCCCGGCCGAGCGCGAGACCGCCGAGTCGGCGATGCGGGCCCTCGACGCCTACCTCGAGCCGATCATCAGCGAGCGGAAGGCCGACCCCCAGGACGACATCATCAGCGCCCTCGCGCAGGCGGAGGAGGAAGGCGACCGCCTGACCGAGCGCGAGGTGCTGATCATGCTGCGGCTGCTGCTCGTGGCCGGCAACGAAACCACCACCAACCTCATCGGCAACGGCATGCTCGCGCTCCTGCGCCACCCGGACCAACTGGCGGCGCTGCGCGACGACCCCGGGCTCATCCCGTCCGCGGTCGAGGAGCTGCTGCGGTATGACTCGCCGGTACAGGTGGACATGCGCAGCGCCCTGGACGACTGCGACGTGAACGGCTTCGCCGTGCGGCGCGGCGACAGCGTTGTCATGCTGCTCGGCGCCGCCAACCGCGACCCCGACCGGTTCGAGGCGCCGGACCAGCTCGACGTACGCCGCGGCGACCAGAACCACCTCGCGTTCGGCCGTGGCATTCACCACTGCCTCGGGGCGCCGCTGGCCCGTCTGGAGGGGCGCGTGGTCCTGGAGTCGCTGATCGAGCGCTTCGGGTCGATGCGTCTGCTCGACGATCGCCCGGCGTTCCACAGCAGCGTCGTGCTGCGCGGCCTCCGGTCGCTGCCGGTAGCGGCGGTGCCGGTGTAGCCGCGGCTCAGGAGAGGAACCGGGAAGCCTGTGACGCGGCCGAGCCGGCGACGCTGGCGCTCAGCTCGTCCACGACCCATTGGTTGAGGCTCTTGCCGTCGGCCGCTGCCGCCGCGCTGATGGTGGCGTGGAGCTCGGGCGGAATGCGGACGTGGAACTTGCCCGAGAACTGGCGCCTGGGCTCGACGCCGTCCTCTCGGCACATGTCGAGAAACACCTTGAGCGACGCCGCGCCCTCCCGCCTGAGCCCCGCGATGTCCCGCGCGTAGAAGTCTGCGCCGCCGTTCAGGCCGACGAACTCGCCGCGAAACATGTCGATGTCGGGATCGAACTGAATGACCGCCCGGTAGCCCTCGAACTCCATGGTGTTTCTCATGGCTCCACTCCGTTGGCCCTCAGCCATTCCCGAATGCTGGCCACCGCCCCTCGTCGGTCTCGGGTCCCGGGTGCGGCCGGTGAAACACGCGCCGCTCGCCGAAGAGCCGTACGCCCACGCGGGATCCCTGCCGCTCGCTCATCTCGGCGCCGAGCTCGATGAACAGCGCCTCGATGTCCTTCCAACGAATGCTGCCGCTCGTCGGGTGGCAGAAGATCGAGGCCAGTATCCTGGCCTGACGGCGTTTCATTGACGTGACGGTACCATGAAATGATACCATCCGGAACGAAGGGCTACGGATCGGACAAAGCCGCCTTGGCGGTCGAGGCGGGTGCCGACTGAGCCGGGGCGCCGCCGGCCAGGACGACGCGGTACGAGTCCGCGCTGTCCTGCGGCGCAGACGCCTACCGGGAGTCCGTCCCCGAGGCTTCGACCGCCGCCTGCCGTTCGAGGTTGCGGTGGATCTCGAGGATGTGGCGAATGTCGTGGTTGCCCTCGTGGCAGGCGTACCCGTACAGCGGGCCGTCCGTCCTGACCAGCGGAAGCTCCGCGCTCCACGCGCTCGTCCACGTCGCCGGATCGGTGACCGTGAACTCGTAGTGAATCCGGTCGGCGCCGGTGCGGGTGAAGCGTTCCACGACGTGGAGGCCGGCGCCGGCTCCCCGGAAGCGTCTCCGCTCGGCGTAGTTCCGGGTCTCGACCACCAGCGTATCCCCGTCCCAGCGGCCGCGCGAGTCGCCGCGGAACTGCCGGATCGCGTTCGGGACGTGCGGGCGTCCGTCGAGCGGGATGATGCGCGGGGCGTTGTTGGCCAGCTCCGTGAACACCACGATGTGGTCGGGCGTCTGGAAGATCTGATGGATGTCGTTGTAGGACGGCGGCATCATAGGCGGGCCCTCGTGCGACCACGCGAGGCAGCGCTCGGGCAGGGGCCGCGTCTCGTGGCCGTCGAACGCGCCCGGCCGCGCCTGCGCAGCCCTGGCGGCGGCCGCCCGCGCCGCGGCCGTCGGCGTCAGCGGCGGGAGCCGGCCGTTCCGCGAATGGGTGATCAACGAGGTTCGCCGACTCGACAGCCCCTTGGGGACCGGCGTGCGCAACCAGATCTCGTTGTCGTAGTGGATGTGATGGCGCTCGTCGCGAGTGCGGTTGTCCTGGAACTTGTAGCGCTCGATCTCCTCGCGGTCGTCGAGGTCGAAGAGGGTGAGAATCTCGCGCGCGGACGGGTCGACGCCCTCGGCCGTGAGGGTTCCCTCAGCCAGGCCGTCTCCTCTTCCGTGAAGAACTCCCGGTCTCCCAGATGCGCGGGCCGCTCGAGGGGCGTGAAGGTCTGGGTGGTCCAGTAGCCCTGGAGGTCGGGCCGGCCGTCGGGCGTGCGAGGCAGCGTCCACTGCGCCGCCCCGGCCGCTTCGCTGCGGACCGGATCCTGAGCGGACGCGGAGACCGGCGCCAGAAACCCGACCGCGGCAACCGCGACCCCCGCGGCAATCGTGGCATGCTGCATCTCTTCCTCCCGCGGTCCGCGAGGAACCGGATGCGCCCATGATGGCTTACGATCGGGCCTCTTTCGAGTGGCGCGAGCCGCCGCTGCGGAGGCTCGCGGGATGACGATGCCCGGTGTGGCGATACGCTGGCTCGTCGGCTACTACGGCGTCTTCCAGGCCGCGCACGTAGTCCTGAACCTCGTGCACCTCGGCGGGCTCCGGCCGATCGGAGACTTTCCGCCGCCGCCGGCCGGGGGCTGGCATCCGCAGGCGACCGCGTCCTGGACCGCCATGGCCCTGATGGACACGGCAGGCGCCCTGCTCGCGCTCTACTTCGTGGCGGCGTTCCTCGGCCGACGGCGCCGGGCGCTATGGGCGGGGCTCGTCGCGCTGACGACCAACCTGTATGCCGCGCTTTCCTTCGACTACACGGTGATCGCCACCGGGGCCTGGGCACGGCATCCCGTCGAGTACGCCGTGCTGAACGCCGCGTCGATTCCGCTGGTGGTCCTTTTCGCCATGGTCGTCAGTGAAGTCCGGGAGGCGGCCGGCGCTGGCGGACACGGAGAAACATCATCGCGATGAGACGAATACTCCTCCCCCCGGTGCTGCCGGCCCTGTTCACGATTGCCGGTGCCGTCGTGCATCGCGGCGGCTGGCGCGTCGAGCCCCTGCCCGCGCCGTGGCCCCTGGTCGCGGGCGGCATCCTCATGGCGACCGCGCTGGCCCTCGCGGTCTCCGCGTTCCTCGTTTTCCGCCGCCACGACGAGAGCCTGGACCTCCGCAAGCCGACCCGGCGCCTCGTCTCCGAGGGCCCCTACGCGATATCGCGCAACCCCGTCTACCTCGCGTTCGTCGTCTTCATCGCCGGCCTCGGCTGCGCCAACAACGCCGCCGCCGTCATGCTCGCCGTCGTGCCGGCCTTCGCCGCCCTCAACTGGTACACCGTTCCGCACGAAGAGGCCTATCTGCGCCGCACGCTGGGCGCCGCCTACGACGACTACGCGGCGCGGGTAAGGCGCTGGGTTTGACGTGCCACGCGCATCGATCGGACCATCGGCGAATCGGAGGGTGATCAGCTCTCGGACAGGGGCTCGTCGAGGAGAAGGCGCGCTCAGGCCGCCGGCACGCCGGTGGTTCGACGCTCTCAGGCTCTTGCAGGAACGGCTACACGCCGGATGCTGACCAGCAAGACAACGCTCCGTCCCTTACGGTTCAACCGGCTCGAGGCGCAGGATCGCCCCGTCGTCCGCTTCGGTCAGCACGTAGAGGAGCCCGTCGGGCCCCTGGCGGACGTCGCGGATGCGCTGGCGCAGCTCGGTGAGCAGCCACTCGCGGCGGGCCTCCTGGCCCAGCTCGTTGAAGACGATGCGCTCCAGGTGGCCGGTGTTGCGGATCATGCCGGTGCGCAGCGAGCCGACGAAGAGGTGACCGCGCCAGTTGGGGAAGCGGTCGCCGTCGTAGAACACCATGCCGGACGGGGCGACGGAGGGCAGCCAGACGATCTCCGCCGGCTCCATCCCTTCCTGGAAGGTCCGGTCCGCGACCCGGCCGCCGGAGTACTCCCGGCTGTAGGAGACGACCGGCCAGCCGTAGTTGGCGCCGGGGCGAATGCGGTTGACCTCGTCGCCGCCGAGGGGGCCGTTCTCGTTGGCCCAGAGCTCGCCCGTCTCGGGGTGAATGGCCGCCCCGAGCTGGTTCCGGTGGCCGAGGGAGTAGATCTCCGGCCGGTAGCCGTCGCGGCCGACGAACGGGTTGTCGTCGGGGATGCCGCCGTCGTCGAGCAAGCGGATGACCTTGCCGACGGTGTCCGCGGGGTCCTGCGCCCGCCGGCCGCCGGTGGCCGCCCCGAACGCCCCGCCCACCGTCATGTAGAGGCTGCCGTCGGGGGCAAAGACGACGCGCGAGGCGGCGGTGCCGCCGACCGGGTCCGACCGGAAGAGGTCCTCGACGTCGGCCAGCCCGTGCTCCGTGAGCCGTCCCCGCGCCAGGGTCACCCACGCGCCCTCGCCAGCGGGCTTCGAGTACGTCCAGTAGACGAGCCGGTTCTCAGTGAACTCGGGATGCAGGGCCACGTCCATGAGGCCAGCCAGCCCCTGCGAATAGACCTCCGGCACGCCGGTCAGCGGCTCGGGATCGAGGACACCGTCGCGGACGATGCGCAGCCGCCCCGGCCGCTCGGTCACGAGCAGCCCGCCCTCGGGCAGGAACGCCAGCCCCCAGGGGTGCTCCAGGCCGCGGGTCACGACCGACACGCGAACCTGCGGCTGCTCGGCGGTGGCGAAGGCGACCGGCTCGTCCGGCAGGGGCACCGGCGGCAGGCCGGGAAGCTGCGCGGCGGCGTTCGCCGCCAGCGCGAGGGCACACCCTGAAGCCAAAGCCAGCCTCAACGCCGGGACTCTACGTGAACCGCCAGTGCGAACTCTCATCAGGCAGCCTCCTGCACGGTCGGACGACCATCGGCGCACGAACCAGTCCCGCTCAGCGACGCGGCCACGCCCCGCGTCGAACCATTACAAGGCCGTCCTCGTCGCCATGGGCGACCTCGTTCATCGAGTGTCGGGTCGGCGCCTCGTCTTCGAATCGGCGCTTTCGCGTTCCCAGGTCCACGCCTCGGGCTCGAGCGGTGGCTGGCGTCCGGACCAGCCCCTTCGCCCCTACGGCCGGCGCGCGGCGAACCCTCAGGGCTTGCGCCCGCCCGCCGGCACCGGCTCCCGTTCGCCCCGCCGCAGGCCGCGCAGGAAGTAGTCCGGCGCGACGTAGCGGGTGTGCCAGTTCAGCCAGTCGTCCTCGTGCCGCCGGTACACGGGGTCGTCCTCGAGCACGGCCGACGCCTCCGGGTCGTAGACCGGCTGGTCGTGCGACGGCAGCGGCCCCACCGTCTTCGCGTGGGTGGTGTTGAAGTCGCCGTCCTTGACCCAGCCGTCGCCGATGAGCACGTAGTCGCGCCGCCACCCCGCCTCGGGTGGGGCCGGGGCCTCGAAGCGGAGCCGCATCTCGTCGCCCGCGTTCATGATGACGTAGCGGTCGTCCACGCCCGCGAGCAGCTCGCGCACGTCGCCGAACCGGGTGTGGAAGC
The DNA here is from genome assembly GCA_965207615.1 of Vicinamibacterales bacterium. Lineage (GTDB taxonomy): Bacteria > Acidobacteriota > Vicinamibacteria > Vicinamibacterales > UBA8438 > JAJEEA01. The sequence goes on along the minus strand of CBDBMZ010000003.1, from coordinate 573,220 downwards.
CGACGAGGTCGCGCCACCGGGGGCGGTGGTTGCCGATCTCGTAGTCCGGCAGCTCGAGGCCGCGCGGCCCCAGCAGCTCCGTCCGCGAGTAGCCGCGATAGCCGAGGTCGGCCACGGCCGGGTCGAGGCGGGTCTCCCGCGCCAGACCCGGGTCGAGCCGCGGGGCCTGTCCGATCCAGTCCCAGTAGATCTCCAGGTTGGTCCGCAGGCGCAGCCGCCGCGGCCGCGTGCCGTCCGGGAGGCGCGGCACGTCGATGACCATCGTCTTGAGCTTGCCGGCCGGGAAGCCGAGGTCGGGGTGCAGCACCACCCAGCTCCCCTTCGCGTCCCGCCCCTCCATCGCCACTCCGCTGGGGATCGGATGCTTCCCCTGCCCGAGGGCTACGTTGATGCTGCTGTCGGTGGGATAGACCCAGCCGTAGGCGAGCAGGGTCACCGCGTCCCACCCCTCCGTCGCCTGGTCGAGCTCCAGCTCGAGGTGGTGCGGCTCGGCGACACCCTGGTGGGTGCCCTCGTCGAACGATGCGACGTAACGGTTGTCCCGCTTCGCGACGAGCTCGCTCACGTCGGCGCCGGCGTCGTCCCAGACCCGGGTGACGGTGCGGGCGGGGCCGGTGACGACGGTGTCGAGCGGCACTGGGTCGCGGGCGAAGCGCTCGTCCACCCAGACCTCGGTTTCGAGCGGGTGGTCGACCACCAGCAGGGACACGTGGTCGAAGAAGTGCGTCTCCCACAGGTCGGCGGTGATGCGCAGGTCGTACTCGCCGTCCACGGCGGCGAGCTGATCGCCACGGACGAGCACGCGGTCCTCGGTGAAGGCGATGTCCGCGGTGTCCTGGGCGTTGATGCGGAGGCCCAGGGGCGAGCGCCAGATGAAGTCGGTGACGAACTGCATCCGGCTGCCGTCGTGGGCGAAGAGCCACGGGCAGGACCCCTTGAGCCGCTGATCGGCCACGACGACCTGGTTGGCCGCGAACTCGAAGTCGGCCTGGGTCACGCCGTTGGGCCAGCTTATGCGGGTGACGTCGGCCTGGGTCTGCACGCCCAGCCCGAAGTGGGCGGGCGCGCCGGTGAGCACCTGCTTCTGGACGAGGAGGCCCGCCCGCACCTCGATCTCGCCGCCCACCCCGAACGCGTTGATGCGCTGGTCGCCGGCCGCGGTGTTGGCGCGCGGCCGGATCTGCTGCCAGCCGTAGCCGGCTGCGGCCTGGGCGGTCAGCCGAACCGGCGTGCCGTCCTCGACGCCGACGAGATCGAGCAGGCCGTCGCCGGTCAGGTCGTGGGCGGCGAAGATCTCGGCGCCGACGCCGGCGTCGTGCGGCTCGAGGCCGGATGCCTCGTCTGCCAGCCACAGCCGGGTGCCGGATGCGCCCGACGCGAGCACGTCGAGGGCCCCGTTGTTGTCGAGGTCGGCCAGCAGCAGGCGGTGGGAGCCGGGGGCGGCCCCCGCGGGGAAGGCGTCCCAGGACGCGGCCTCGACGGTCTCCCACGCGGCGCCGTCCCAGCTTCCCCGCCACAGCCCGCCGTCCGCATCGAGCAGCGCGAGGTCGAGCCGGCCGTCGGCGTCGAGGTCGCCGACGGCGAGGCCGATGGCCCCGGCCGGCAGCGCCAGGGGCTCGGCCACATCGAACCGTCCCGCCTGGCGGTTCTCGAACAGGTGCACCACGCCCTCGCCGTCGAGGAGCGCGGCGTCGGGGTCGCCGTCACGGTCGAAGTCGCCCCAGCCGAAGTCCCGGAGGGCGGTCACGCCGGGAAACGGGCTCTCCCGCCGCCACGTGCCGTCCGCGTTGTTGCGTAGCACCGACGGCGGCCCGGCGACCGCACCGAAGACGATGTCGAGGTCCCCGTCCATCTCGGTGTCGGCGGCCCAGACCCCGTAGGCGCCGCGAACCGCGGGATCGTCCCCCGGCGCCGTGACCACCTCCGCGAAGCGGTCATCGGCTCCCCCAGCGAAACCGTCGCCGGTCTCATCTCCCAGCCACAGTCGGATCCCTCCCGGTCCGGCCAGCACCAGGTCCATCCGGTAGTCTCCGGTCCAGTCGAGGGCGAGCACGCCGTCGGGGGACGGCGGCGCCGGCCCCACCGGCCCCGTCCCGGTCGGAAACGGGAAGCCGGCGCCGCCGGCCGGGGCGCCGAGACGGCGCGCCTCCCGCCCGTTCGCGGCGACGACCATCGGGGCCTCCTCCCCGCCGGGCACCACCGCGACGATGACCTGGTCGTCGGATACGCCGGGGTCGAGGGGCTCGGCGACATAGGCGAGGGTCTCGTCGCGGGGCGAGGCGACGGCGGGCGGCGAGGGCAGCACGAGGAAGCGCATCAACGGCTCGGCGATGGCCTCGGCGCTGACGCTGACCCGGGCCTGGTCTTCCCGGAAGGCGGGCAGCCGGACGAGGACGTTGCGCAGGAGCTGGGCCGGCCTCTGGGCCTGGGCCAGGTCCGACTCGGCGACCGCCGCCGACAGCCCTTCGAGCTGGGTGACGGCGAGATCCGGCCAGCCGCCGGTCATCCCCTGCAGGCGCGCGACGGTGTCGGTGAGGGCCGCCTCGTCCTGCCGGCGGGCCGCCACCCGCGCGTGCTGCACGAGGACCGCGAGGTTGCCGGGCTGCCGGTCGCGGATCGCCTCGAGCTGCGCCTGGGCCTCGGCCGCCTCGGCGTCGCCGCCGGCCCGGTCGAGCTCCTGGGCGAGGGCGTAGCGGGCCCGCAGGTGGTCGGGGTCGAGCTCGATCACCTGCCGGTACCCGGCGACGGCTTCCTCGAAACGGCCCTGGAACCCGGCGAGCTGGGCCTCCAGGAAGCGGACCTCGGCGCTGTCGGGGGCGAGGCCGCGCGACGCCTCGATGTGCCCCGCCGCCTCCGCCTCGTTGCCGAACCCGACATGTACGACCGCGAGGTTGGCCCGGATCGCGGGCTCGTCCGGGGCCAGCGCCGCCGCCCGCTCGAACGCCGCCTGGGCGTCGTCGAGCAGCCCGACCTCTAGCGAGGCGAGGCCCCGGTAGAACGCGCGCACGGTCTCGCGGTACTCGGGCGAGATCTGCGACGAGACGCCGGTCGGCATGCCTCCGCAGGCGGCGAAACCCAAGGTGAGCGCGGCACCGCACGCCGCGACCGTTCGAGATGCAGATAGTTTCGTCATCGTCCTGGTCGAAGTCCGGATCGCCGAAGGGCGGCATCGTGCAAGACGATGCCGCGGCGGCATGATAGCAGGGACGCGCGCCGAGACGACGCGACCGGCGCGACGAGACGGCTTCAGGCGCCGCGAAGCGCCTCGGGGGGAACCGGGCCGGCTGCCGTGACAACCCGGGTTGACCTCCCGCGCGACCGGCGCCCTATCCGGGTGTACGGGACGCCGTTCGCAAGCGGAAGGCGTGGCTGCTCGGCGGCAGCGGCGCCCGCAGTTTCCGTCACTTCGGGGCACCGCCGTCGCCCGCCCTGCCGCGAGTTCTTCACACCGCCGGTTTCGGCGGGCTTCCCCACATCGCGAACCGATGGCACGACCGTTGCGATCCATGCAGACAGGAGCCGTCAGATCGGCTCGGACGATCGACAGCGCGGCATGGGGTCGCGCGCAACACGAGGAGGTCACTCATGAGGACACGGAGATTCCTGGCGGCGACGGTCGTGGCCGCACTCCCATTGTTCGTCGGCGCCCTGCACGCGCCGCCGCCCCCGTCAACCGCCGACGCCGCGCCCGCGCACCACGTCACGGAGCGGCAGAGCGGCCCCCGCTGGCTCGCCGCGTGGGGGTACGACTTCGGCTCCGCATGGCTACTCAGCGGCGCGTACGGAGACTCCTGGACGAGACTCGGAGTCGCCTTGTGACGGGAACGCCGCGGGGCCGGCGTCGGGACGGCAGGCCCTCGACACCGGCGGTTTCCCTGCGACCGTCGACCGGGGAGTCCGCCCCGTCGCGCCGAGGGCCGTCCCGGCTGCCCGCTCCCGAGTCCGGCCCGCCGGCAAGGCCGTTGCCTGTCCATACCGAGAGCGCGGCGTCGGGTCGCGCATCACGAGGAGGTCATACATGAGGACACGGAGATTCCTGGCGGCGGTGGTGTTGGCCGCCCTCCCGCTCGTCGCCGGCGCCCTGGACGCGACGCCGGCGCAGCACGTAATGGAACGTCCGGACGGTCCCCGGTGGCTGCACTCGCTGGGCCTCGATTGGGACTACGCGCTCGTCCTCAGCGACATGCTCCTGGGCTGCAGGGGCTGTCCGGAAGCGCTCGCCCTCGCCCGGTAGCGCGCCGCCTCGACGGGTTCGCGACGACGCGGCGCCTGTTGCACGGCGAACGAGAGCGAGAGGACTGGAGGCTCCTGACACAGCAGCAAGGGAGAAGGGAGCACGGGTCGAATGGTTCAAGGAAGGAGGCGGGATGTTCAAGCGAGTGGTGGTTGCGGTCTTGATGGTAGCTGCGTTGGCGGTGTCCGTGCCGGGTTCAGCGGTCGTGGAGGCACAGGGGGAGTGCGGGCCGCCGCATTGCGATTGGCCGCCGCTGGGATGTGAGCCGATTGTGCGGTGCGCGTACGTGCCCTGGTTGGGCGTTTGGCTCTGCTGGTTCGAGTATCCCTGCCACGCGTGAAGACGCGTCCGCATCTCGGTGGGCTGCTACGGGCTGGCAGAAGCGGTGAGCCGGTCCCGCATGGTGCGTGCGCGGTGCGGGACCGGCAAGCCGCTCAAACCTCGCTCAGCTCGGTCAACCGGCCGGTGCTGTCCCCCACCCGCTCCGCCGGCACGTCGAGCTTGCCGAGCAGCGACAGGTAGAGGTTGGTCAGCGGGGTCCCCTCGGCGAAGCGGATGTGCCGGCCGCCCTGCAGCCGTCCCGCCCCGCCGCCCGCGAGCAGGATCGGCAGGTTCTGGATGTTGTGCAGGTTGCTGTTGCTCATGCCGCTGCCGTAGAGCACCATCACCTGGTCGAGCAGCGACCCGTCGCCATCGGGGGTCTCCCGCAGCCGGTCCAGGTAGTAGGCGAAGAGCCCGGTGTGATGGGTGCCCACCTTGACCAGCTTGGCGAGGCTCTCGGGCTTGTTCTCGTGGTGCGACAACGCGTGGTGCGGGTCGGGCACGCCGATCTCGGGATAGGTCTGGGCGGTCAGCTCGGGCGTCATCAGGAAGCTGGCGACCCGGGTCATGTCGGTCTGGTAGGCGAGCACCTGCAGGTCGAACATGACCTTGACGTACTCGCTGAACGAGGCCGGCACGCTCGCCGACGGGCGCTCGACGACCGGCATCTCCTGGTCCGACTGGGCCTCGGCCCGCTGGATGCGCCGCTCGACGTCGCGCACTGCCGCGAGATAGTCGCCGAGCTTGGCCTGGTCGGCCGCCCCGAGCCCCTTGCGCAGCCGCGCGACCTTGCGGGTCACCGCGTCGAGGATGCTCTGGTCCTCCCGCCGCCGCGCGCGCCGCGCCTCGGGGTCGGTGGTGGCGCCGTCGCCGAAGAGCCGTTCGAAGAGCGCCCGCGGGTTGCTCTCCATCGGCAGCGGGGTCGTCGGCGTGCTCCAGGACAGGGTGCTGATGTAGGCGCAACTGAAGCCGGCGTCGCAGGCGCCGCCGAACTCGGGCAGGCCGATGCCGACCTCGAGCGAGGCGAGCTGGGTTTCCTGGCCGAGCACCCGGGCCGCGATCTGGTCCACGGAGGTGCCGGCCCGGAAGTCCGCCCCCTCGGTGGGCTTGGCGTGCACGCCGGTGAGGAACGCGCCGGTGATGCGCCCGTGGCCGCCGGCGGGGTCGCCCGGCAGTTGGGCGGCGGGAGCGTGGTCGAGCCCGGTCAGGACCTGCAGCCGGTCGCGGAACGGCGCCAGCGGCTGGAGGATCGGGGAGAACTCGAACCCGCGGCCCTCGGCGGCGGGGGTCCAGTTGTCCATCACCGCCCCGTGCGGCACGTAGACCACCCCCAGCCGCGGCTTCGCCCTGGCCGCCGTCCGCTCGAGCGCGGTCAGGGCCGGAACCATCCCGTCCAGCAGCGGCAGGGCCACCGCGGTCCCGAGGCCGCGGAGCACGGTGCGTCGGGGAAGCGCGTGTCGGGTGATGATCATGACTCCGATCTCCTCATCTGGAACGGGAGACTGCGGGTGATGCCGAGGATTATAGACGACCAGCGGTAGTCGTCGGCGGCGGCCTCGCGCACGATGGCGCGGATGGCCGGCCGGTCATGGGGCTCGACGCCGCGCCCGAGGGCATAGGTCAGCAGCTTCTCGGTGACGGTGGCGACGAACTCGTCGCGGCGGCCGTGCAGAATGTCGCGCAGCGCCGGCAGCCCGTCGAAGGCGGCGCCGTCGGGCAGCACCCCGGCGGTGTCGATGGGCGCCCCGCCGGCGTCGGCGTCGCGCCACTGCCCCACCGCGTCGAAGTTCTCGAGGGCGAAGCCCAGGGGGTCCATGCGCGAGTGGCAGCCCGAGCAGGCGGGGTTGGCGCGGTGCGCCTCGAGCCGCGCCCGCAGCGAGGCGGGCTCGCCGGTGTCCTCGCGCTCGGGCAGCTCCGGCACGTCGGGGGGCGGGGGCGGCGGGGGCGTGCCGAGCACGTTCTCGAGAATCCACTTGCCGCGCACGACCGGCGAGGTGCGGGTGGCGAGCGAGGTCACGGTGAGGATGCTGCCCTGCCCGAGCAGCCCGCGCCGCCGGTCGTCGTCCCAGTCCACCCGCCGGAAGCGGGGGCCGTACACGCCGGCGATGCCGTAGTGCCGGGCCAGCCGCTCGTTGACGAACGTGTAGTCGGCGGTCAGCAGCTCCACCACGCTGCGGTCGCCCCGCAACTGGCTGCCGACGAACAGCTCGGTCTCGCGGATCAGGGCGTCGCGCAGGTTCTCGTCGAAGGCGGGGAACGCGTTGACGTCCGGGCTGACGGTACGCATGCGGCGCAGGTGCAGCCACTGCGCGGCGAAGCTCGTCACGAAGGTGCCGGCGCGCTCGTCGGCGAGCATGCGCCGCACCTGCGCCTCGAGCACTTCGGGGTCGCGCAGCCGGCCCGCCTCCGCCGCCTCGAGCAGCTCGTCGTCGGGAATGCTGGCCCAGAGAAAGAACGAGATGCGCGCCGCGAGCTCGAGGTCGCTCAGGCGGTACGCCGTTGCTGGAGCCGCCCCGGGCGGGTCGCGCTCGATGCGGAAGAGGAACTCGGGATCGACGAGGATGCTCTCGAGGGCGCGCCGCACGCCGGCGCGGAAGTCTCCCTCGGCCCGCCCCTCCCGGTAGAAGCCGAGCAGATCCTGCAGGTCCTCGTCGGTCACCGGCCGGTGGAACGCGCGCCGCGCCAGCGTCGCGACGATCCGCGCCGCGCACGCCTCTTCATCGGCCGCCGACGCCGGCTCGCAGACGAAGATGCGCCGCCGGCTGGGGGTGTCTGCCGCTGGCAGGCCGGCCGACTCAGGCCCGTCGTACGGCCCCTCGATCTCGAAGCTGTCGAGGGCCATCGGCTCTACGTAGCCGCGGCCCGTCGAAAACGTCCACAGCGGCAGCCGGGCCGGCGCCACCCCCTCGGGCGCCATCGTCCGTCCCGTGAACGAGACCGACACCGGCCGCGTCCCCGCCTGAGCCGGGAAGCGCACGGCAAGCCCCTCGTCCGCCGCGCGGGCGCCCGGCGAGCCTGCCGGCGCGTCGTCGGGCCAACGCCCGGCGCGCAGCAGGGCGACGCGCTCGCCGTCCACCCGGACGTCTATCTCCTGGGGCTCGTTGCGCCCCGCGTTCTGCCGCAGCTCGATGCGCAGCAGGTAATCGCCGTCGCGGGGAAAGTGATGCCGCACCGCGGCGCCGCCGCGCGAGCCGAACGGCAGGTCCTCGTTCATGCGGCCGTCCTGGGCGAGCAGCGGCGACACCGGATAGCGCACGACGTCGGCCCCGAGCGAGTGGTCCCCGACGGCGAGACGGCTGACCGTGCGCGCCGCCGACATGTACCGCGAGAACAACCCGGGCGCGACGGTGAGGATGGCGGCGTTGTTGTCGAAGCCGAACGCCATGTCGTCGGCCGGCAGCAGCGCCTGCGCGTCGACCTCGAGGTGCAGCAGATCGCGCACCGCGTTGGCGTACTCGAGCCGGTTGAGGCGGTGGATGGCCGGACGCCCCGGATTCGGATGGTCGGCCGCCCACTGGTCGAGCGACCGCTCCAGCCACCCGCCCAACGCGTCGTAGACGGCCGGATCGGGCCGCGGACGGCGCGGCGGCGGCATCGACCGCGTGTGCAGCTTCTCGAGGACCTTCTCCCACAACTCGGCGTCCGGGCCGACCCGCCCGAGGTCGACGTCGTCGAGGGCGAGGCTTCCGGCCAGCGTGCGCCGGTTGTGACAGGCGACGCAGTAACGGTCGAGGACCGCCCGGAAGGTCGCGACCTCCTCCGCGGGCTCGGCGGCCGCCGGCCGCGCGGTTGCGCCTGCGGGTGGCGCGATCTCACCGGCCGGCTGCGCGCGTCCGGATGCCGCACCGATGAAGATGCACGCCCACGCCAGCGCCGCTGCGCCCAGCGCGTCCGCCGCCGACCGACCATCGCGCATCATCGCTGTCTCCCTCCACGACCTCTAGCGGATGGCCCCCTGGCTGAAGTTCTCGATGAAGCTCGACCGCACCGTCTCGTCGCTGCCGAGCGCACGCAGCAGCTCGGCGGTGCTCCCGCCCCCGAGGCCCGGCAGCAGGATGTGGCCGCCGCCCTCGGCGATCATCAGCGGGGTGATGCCGCGGTCGTCCTCGACGTTCACCAGCGCCCCCCGGTCGACGAGGAGCTGAACGATCGCGTCCGACCGGATGTGGGCGGCCCCGTGCAGGGCGCTGCGGCCCCTCGCGTTCAAGTCGTTGACGCCCGCCCCCAGCTCCAGGACCAGGCGGACCGCCTCGAGGGACCCGTCCCCCGTCACGCGGGTTTCGGCCGGCACCTGGCCCAGCCCCGCCGCGACCATCAAGGGGGTGTTGTTCTCGTCCGACGCGGCCCGGGTGTCCGCGCCGGCCGCCGCGAGGCGGCGCATCACCTCGACGTTGGCGTCCATCGCGGCGAGCAGGAACGGGGTGGCGCCCAGCAGGCTCACCCGGAAGCGCTGGCTCGCGAAGCCGAACTGGGGCGGGTGGCGGCCGAGCCGGACGTCGGGGTCCGCCCCATGGGCCAGCAGCGCGTCGACGAGGGCCAGCTTGCCCGCGCGCAGGCCGTTGAGCGAGCGCCACTCGGGGTCGGCGTCGGTATCGATGCCCCGCAACCGGCCGGTCAGCTCGGTGTGCCACGAACCCGCCGCCCAGTGCAGGGCGGTATAGCCCGGGCCGTCGGCGTTCGGGTCCGCCCCGTGCTCGAGCAGCAGCATCGCGAGCCCGGCGTGGCCGCGCACCACCGCGACGTGCAGCGGCGTGGTGCCGCCCGGCGCCGCCGCGTTCACGTCCGCTCCCGCCGCGACGAGATCGCCGACGAGGGCGGGATCGTTCTCGCGGGCGGCGATCAGCAGCGCCGTGAACCCGCCCTTCGAACGGGCCTCGACGTCGGCGCCGTGCTCGATCAGGACCCGCGCCGCCGCGGCATGTCCGCCGCCGGCCGCCCACATGAGGGCGGTCTGGCCGTGCCAGGGCTCGACCGAAGACGGGTCGGCGCCGTGGGCGAGGAGCTCGCGCACCGCCTCGACCGAGCCGGTGCGGGCGCAGGTCATGACCGGCGTCTCGCCGGTGCCGCGAGCCCGGTTGGGGTCGCCCCCCGCCGCCAGCAGCCGGGCCACCGTCGCCGCGGCGGCGTTGTCGCACGCCAGACCGAGCGGGGTCACGCCGTAGTCGTTCGCCGCGTCGACGGCGGCGCCCGCGTCGATCAGCAGGTCGACCAGCTCGACCGCGTCGTGGTAGGCCGCCCAGTGCAGGGCCGTCGCGCCGTCGGGCTGGACCGCGTCGACCTCGACGCCCCGGTCGATCAACACCCGCGACGCTTCGACGTCCTGCCCCCGTACCGCCGCGATCAGGGCGCGGCCGTCGCCGCTGGCCGCTTCCGCGACCGCACCCGCCGGCGTGGCGAGCAGGCCCGCGGCCAGCCAGCACCATCCTCGAAACCGCCCTCCGGCACCCATCATCGCTCCTCCACGCCGGTCGATCCCGGCGAGTAGCCACACGTGTACCGACCCTAATGATGCAACTCGAACGCCGGGTCCGCAACCCCGAGCCGGCTCCCGTCTCTCCGGCCGGGCTCGCGGGATTGCGGTGTCGCACCCCTCGCGGGGGAAGCGCGGCCGGCGAGGCGGACACCGACCACGGCGCTCCGGTTTGCGTTCCCGCCTGGTTTGGGTCAGCATTGACCCAACAGCCCGCGGCGAACACCCCGCGTTGCAACGAAGCGGCGAGGCGCCCGACGGACCGGGCGCGACTTTCGCCGCGCGCTACTGAGGGAGGTTGCCATGGCACTTCGAATCGACCAGCGGGACGTCGACGCCGTCAAGGTGCTCGATCTCAGCGGCAAGGTGGCGGGCGACGCCGCCGACGCGCTGTGGGACCGGATCGACGATCTGCTCGACGCCGGACACACGAACCTGATTCTCAACCTCGGCGCCGTGTCGTTCATCGACAGCGCGGCGCTCGGCGGACTGCTGTCGAAACGCTCCGCGGTCCTGGGCGCGGGCGGCAAGCTCAAGCTGCTCAACCTGAACGAGCGCGTCATGGACCTGATGGTGACGACCAAGCTCGAGATGGTGTTCGACACGTTCGAGTCGGAGTCGGACGCGGTGCAGAGCTTCTCCTAGCCTGGAAGCCGTCGCCTGCGGTCTGGCCGCCGCCTCGCGGCGGCGCCTGCAAAACCCTGTCGGGGGTACGCCCGTCTGCGGCGCCCCGGCGTCGAGCCGGCGAGTCTATAACGCGGTGTCCACTCAGGCCCCCTCCGGCGTCGTTCGGGTGCTGCTCGTCGAGAACGACCCCGCCGGCGCCGAGCGGGTGCGCGCCCTCCTGCAGGCGGCGAGGCGCCCTTCGTTCACCGTCGAGGTCGTGCCCGCCGCCCCGGACGCGGTGGCCGAGATGGATGCGCGCCCCTACGACGCGGTGCTGCTGCGGCTGTCGCCCGAGGCGGCCCGGAGCGGCGACGGCTTTGCGCTCATCCGCCAACTGGACAAGACCGCGCCGGTGGTCGTCCTCGGCGAGCTCGACGACGACGAGGTCGCGGTCAAGGCGGTCAAGCGCGGCGCGCAGGACTACCTCGTCGAGGACCACCTCATCCCCGAGCTGCTCGTGCGCGCCATCCGCTATGCGCGCGAGCGCCACCGGCTGCTCGCGGAGCAGAACCGGCGGCTGGACTACGAGCTGAAGATCGCCGCGTTCGTCCAGCAGTCCTTCCTGCCCGGGGCTATGCCGGCCGCACCGCGCCACGACATCGGCGCCTACCTGCACGCCAGCGGCCAGGTCGGCGGCGACTTCTACGACTGCCTCGAGCTGCCGGACGACCGGGTGGCCCTGGCGGTGGGCGACGCGTCCGGCAAGGGCATCCCCGGCGCGATCCTCATGGCCGAGACCCAGGGCATCCTGCGCGCCGAGGCCTCGACGTGCGCGACGCCCACCGAGCTCGTGCAGACCCTCAACCGGGCGCTGCTCCACGACAAGAGCCAGGACCGGTTCGTCACGCTCTTCTACGGCGTGCTGACCCTCTCGACCGGGGAGTTCAACTTCGTCAACGCGGGGCATCCGAAGGCCCTGCTGCTGAACGGCGACGCCGAGTCGGCCCTCGTCTCGACGGGGCCGCCGCTCCGGCTGTTCGCCGAGGCGGCGTGGGAGCAGCAGACGGTCACCATCGCCGACGGCGCCCGCCTCGTCATCTACAGCGACGGGGTGACCGAGGCGCAGGACGAGACGGACCGGTTCTTCGATCTCGACGGGATCCGGGCGGTCATGGCCGAGCACCAGAACTCGTCGGCGCCCGAGCTGGCCCGGCACATCTGTCACGCGGCCGAGCGGTTCGAGCGCGGAAACACCGACCCCGGCGACGACAAGACCGTCGTCGTGATCCGCTCCCTCGACAACTGAAGAATCCGCGCAGGGATTCTCACGCCGACGAGAGCTCCCACCGCGGCAGATCGCGCCACGGCTTGAGCGCAGGAGTTTCGCGCAGCGAAACTCCCGACGCGACCGCAGGTCGCGCGGTCACGCGCTCTCAGGCGCTGCGGCGCTTCAGCAGGGTCACCTGGTTGCCGGTGGCGTTGTAGCGAACGTCGTCGAGGAACGTCCTCATCAGGAAGATGCCCCGGCCGGTGGGCCGTTCCAACTGCTCGGGCGCGGTCGGGTCCCGCACCGCGCCCGCCTCGAACCCCCGCCCCTCGTCGCGGATGACGAAGCACGCCCCGTCCGTCTCGAGGCTCACGCTGACGTGAATGCGCCGGTCCCGGTAGGGGGCGGCGAGGCAGCGCTCCTTCGCGAGGGCCCGGTACGCGCGCGGGTCGTGGTCGCGTATCTCGGAGCGCACCTCGAGGTTGCCGTGGTAGCAGGCGTTGGTCAGGGCCTCGTCGAGGGCGGTGGAGACGCGGTGGCACTCGGACTCGTCGAACATGCCCGAGTGCCGGAGGACGCCGGTCAGGTAGCCGACGAGCGACGAGAGCATGTCGAGGTCGTTCTCGAGGACGAACGACGCCGCCCGCAGGCGTCCCTGCAGGAGCGTGTCGCTCTGGCGCTCCCTGAACACGTCCAGGATGCGCTTGATCACCTCGACGAGGTCGCGCACCAGCAGCTTCTTCGGCACGTAGCTCGCGGCACCGGCCTCGAGGGCCCGCGCCGCGAGCTCCTCGCTCCCCCGCGCCGTCATCAGGACCACGGGGACGAGGGGATGGTCCTCCTTCGCGTGCTCCACGAACGCAAGCCCGTCCAGCTCGGGCATCACCACGTCCGTCAGCACGAGGTCGACCGCGTGCTCGCGCATCCGGGCCAGGGCGTCCCGGCCGTGCTCGGCGTACAGCACCTGCCAGGATGCCCGCTCCAGCAGCGTCCCGGCCAGCTCACGATCGGCCGCCGAGTCGTCCACGACGAGGATGCATGCCACGATGTCGTCTCCGGCTATCCGGCCGCTGGAGCCCCCTGACGCAGCTCGTCCACGGCCGCCTCCAGCTCCGGTTCGAGCTCGCGCCACGCGGCGGCGGCCGGTCCCGCCGCGCCCTCCCGGCAGCGGTCTTCGAGGGCCTCGGCGAGGGCCACGACGCGGGCGCCCTCGAACGACCGGAGGGAACCGGCAATCGTATGCGCCACCCGGCGCACCACCGGCAGGTCGCCGGCCTCGAGCGCGCCGCGAAGCTCGGCGACGAGGGAGGGATGCTGGCCGAGAAACCCGTCGATCACCCTCGCCAGCAAATCCCGGTCGCCGGCCACGGTCGCCAGGGCCGGACTCCAGTCGAGACGGCGGCCCGCCGGCGCTCCCGCCGGGCCGGATGCCGTCTCCGCCCCGGCCTCTCCCGCGACGCCGGCCGCCGCCTCTCCGTCCTCTCCGTCCTCTCCGGCCTCACCGGCCGCGGCCTCCCCGGCCTGGACGGCCGGCTGCCCCTGCTCCACCACGGCGGCGATCGCGTCGAAGAGCTCCCGCGGGCGGTACGGCTTCAGCAGGAACCCGTCGAAGCCGGCGGCGAGGCACCACGCCTCGTTGCTGCGCGACGCCCGCGCGGTCAGGGCCAGTATCGGCGTCGGACCGGCGCCCTGCGCCTCCTCGCGCCGCCGGATGGCGGCGGTCGCCGCGTAGCCGTCCATCCCGGGCATCTGGAGGTCCATCAGGACCACGTCGAACCGTTCCGCCGCGCACGCGTCGACCGCCGCCACGCCGTCGCCGACGGTGCGCACCCGGTGGCCCGCCCGCTCGAGGAACCCGACCGCCACCCGCTGGTTGGCGACGGAGTCCTCGACGAGGAGCACGCGCAACGGGACGCCCTCGACGACCGTCTCCCGGACCGGCGGAGTCTCGTCGGCGCCGGTCTCGGAGAGCCCGAGCCGCGCGGTGAAATGGAACGTGCTGCCCTTCCCCGCCTCGCTCTCCAGGCCGATCGCGCCTCCGAGGGCATCCACGAGGCGGGAGGCGATGGCCAGCCCCAGGCCGGTGCCCCCGTAGCGCCGGGTCGTCGACGCGTCGGCCTGCACGAACTCCTCGAAGACCACCTGCTGCTTGCCCGGCGCTATGCCGATGCCGGTATCGGACACGTCGAAACGAAGCACGACGCCGTCGTCGACCGCATCGTCCCGCCGGACGTGCAGCGCGATCGCGCCCCGCCGGGTGAACTTGACGGCGTTCGACAGGAGGTTCGCGAGGACCTGCCGCAGCAGCCGCCCGTCGCCGACCACCGCGTCCGGCACGTCGGCGTCCACGTGGTGCGACAGCTTGACGTCCTTGCCGTGAAGGCGGGGCGCGAACGACTTCATCAGGGTGTCGAGGCGCTCGCGGAGGCGGAACGCGTAGGGCTCGACGACGAGCTTGCCCGCCTCCATCTTCGAGAAGTCGAGGATGTCGTTGATGATGTCGAGCAGCGCGTCGGCCGACTCGCGCAGGGCGTCGAGATGCTCGCGCTGCGCGGGCGTCAGGTCGGTCTCGCCGAGCAGCTCCGTCATCCCGACGACGCCGTTGAGCGGCGTGCGGATCTCGTGGCTGACGTTGGCGAGGAAGATGCTCTTGGCCCGGTTGGCGCGCTCGGCCGCGTCCTTCGCCTCCCGCAGCTCCTCCGCCTGGCGCCGCAGGTCCTCCTCGGCGCGCTTGAGCGCGGTCACGTCGGTGTGACAGCCGAGCAGGCGGATGGGCTCTCCCTTCTCGTTGCGGACGGCGAGGCCGCGGCAGCGCACCCAGACCGTGCTCCCGTCGCGGTGCCGGTAGCGGACGATCTGGTCGTAGGGATGGTCGGCGTCGGCGAGGTGCTTGGCGAAGTTGTCGAGGGCGAGGTCGCGGTCCTCCGGGAAGATGTTGGCCATCCACCACTCGGAGGTGTTGGGGATCTCGTCGTCGCGGTAGCCGAAGAGCTCCTTGAACCGCGGGCTCATCCACTCCTGGTCCTGGCGCTCGACGTCCCAGTACCAGATGCCGTCGAGCGAGCCGGCCTGCAGGAACTCGAAGATCGCCCGATCCTTGCGGACCAGCTCGTAGAGCTCGGTCTTCAGGTAGTGCTCGTGCTCGGCCATGCCGCACCTGCCGTTCGTTCCCGCGCGCGCATTCCGGCACCGTGGCGAAGGGCCCGCGGCATGCGACCGGCGATGCACTCCGCGGGACCTCGTCGTCCTCGTGGCCGCTCCCGCTCAACCGTCGCCACGGCGCGCAAGCGACGACGGCCCTGCAGAACGTGTCCGCAGGGCCGTCGCAAAGGACACGGGGCGCCGGGGCGCCGCCGTCAGGTGATGATCAGCGTCCGCGGATGCTGGTTGTTCTGCTCGAGGAAGGTCTGCTTGACCTCGAGCTCCTCCGCCGTCGGCTGCCGGTAGCCGTTGGCGTCGGTCGCGCGCGAGGTGACGGTGTGCTCGCCCGGCGTCGCCCCGTGCCACTCGTAGGTGAAGAACTTCCAGGAGTACTTCTCGGTCATGGTCGCGTCGAGGGTCGCGGCCTCCCACGGACCGTCGTCCACCCGCACCTCGACCGACTCGATGGGCGTCCCGTCGTGCATGATCACCCCGAAGACGCGGTGGTGGTCGCCCACCTTCGTCACCCGGGCGATGTACGACTTCAGCCGCATCTTCGTGATCGCGGTCTCGACCCACTTCAGCTCGCCGTTGATCATCTCCCCCTTCAGGGTGCGATACCAGCGCGCCTGCCACTTGCCGAGATAGGGGTCCTCCTGCACGTGTATCTCGGACAGGTACTTGACGTTCGGCGCTCCGTACCAGCCGGGCACCAGCAAGCGGAGCGGGCGGCCCTGATGCGCGGTCAAGGGCTCGCCGTTCAGCGCGTAGGCGAGCAGCGGCTCGTCCGACAGGGCGATGTCGCGCGGCAGGCTGCGGCCGTACTGCTGGTCGACGTTGTAGGTGCGGCCGCGGAAGACCACCTCTTCCTCGCCACGGTCGGCCCCGAGGAAGACGATCTCGCGGGCGCGATCCTGCAGGCCCGCCCGCTCGAGGACCGCCCGCAGCGGGACGCCGGTCCAGCGCCCGTTGCTCGACAGCCCGTTCAACGGGCCCCGATTGCCCGAGCACTCGAACCCGAACACCAGCTCGCGGCTGGGCATGGCTCGCAGGTCGGCCAGCGACAGGCCGAGCGTCTCGTTCACCATGCCCGACACCTGCAGCCGGTAGGTGGAGGTGTCGACATCGGGATGGCCGTGGTGCTGGGTGGTGAACCACAGGTCGGCCGGGGTGATCGGCCCGTCGATGTGCCGCACGTCGATGATGCGGCGGTCGGGCGTCCGCTCCAGCACGATCTCTTCCGGCAGGTCGGTGAACTCGACCAGCTCCTCGCCCTGCGCGAGCGCAGGAAACGCCCATTCGGGCACGCCGAGGGCCGCGAGCCCGCCCAGCGCGGCCCCGCCCTTGAGAACATCGCGACGCGTGGTCTGTTTCGCCATCAGTCTCTTCCCCTTCGAACATGCGGCTCCGTCGCCGCTTCCGGATTGAACCCGTGGGCGAGCCCCGCCCGACCACGGCCATGCTATCAGTATCCCGAGCTTCCGCGCCAGACCGCGCGGCCCGCCGCGAGCACTTCCGCACGGTCGCGCAACGCAAGCCTACGGCGTGGCGGCGTAGATGTCCTCGACGTAGGGGGTCAGCCGCTCCGGCGCCCCGCTGCTGTAGCCCGCGAACCGCGCCGGCACGTCCCAGCCCGCCACGAAGTCGGCGGCCGACGTGCCCGCCGCCTTCGCGGCCTGGGCGTCGGCGACGAAAGCGCCGACGAACTCGGCGTACTCGGCCAGATCGGCCGGGGTCATCACGCTGCTGTGCCCGGTGATGATGCGCTCGACCCCGTCGGCGCCCTCCGACGCCTTGCGCAGGGTCTCGGGATAGTCGACGCCGCTGCCGCCGTTGTTCGAGTCCATGATCGGCAGGTTCTTGCCGGGGAACGCGTCGCCCGCGTGCATGACCCCGAGGGCCGGGAACACCACCCAGGCGTCGCCGCCGGTGTGGGCGCGGCCGAAGTAGTGCAGCTCGACCGCGTCGTCGCCGTCGCCGAGCGTCAGCCGGTCGCTGAACGTGATCTCCGGCACGCCATGCCCGTCGGCCCCGAACGGGGTCGGCCGCGCGGGGCGCCCCAGCCCCCGCACCGCGTTGTTCTCGCCGATGAGGCGCTGGGTGTTGTCGTGGGCCACGAAGTCGACCAAGGCCGGGAACTCGACGTTGCCGTCCACGTGGTCGAAGTGGGCGTGGGTGTTGATGAGGGTGGTGACGGGGTTCGAGGTCAGCTCGCCGATCTTGTCGATGAGGGGCTGCCCCCAGCCCACGAGCTTGCTGTCCACCAGCACCACCCCGTCGTCGGTCACGAACGCGGCCGAGTTGCCGCCCCCGCCCCGGAGGACGAACAGGTTGTCCTCGAGCTGCTCGACCGTGATGGTCCGCTCCTGCTGGCCGGCGAGGCCGGCCACCGAGACCACTGCGGCCAGGATCACCGCCCCGAGCAGAGCCATTCTTCTCATGCCATTCCCCCCGAAAAGAACACCCGCTGCACGAACCAGAACGTCCCGGCCGCGATGACCCCGACGGACCCCGCGACCGCGAGCTTCCGGCCCGCCTTCTCGTTGCGTGCCCGCAGCCAGGCGAAGGCCGAGGCCACGACCACCGCCACCGCCACCTGTCCGATCTCGACCCCGAAGTTGAACGAGAACAGTGACCAGCCCAGGGCCCCCGTCGGCAGCCCCATCTCGCGCAGCACGCTCGCGAAGCCGAACCCGTGGATGAGGCCGAACACCAGGGCGATCCACACCCGCATGTCGCGCCCGCCCCGCACGAGGAGGTTGTCGGCCCCGACGTAGATGATGCTCAGCGCGATGATCGGCTCGACGACGTTGCCGGGCGGCCTCACCACGTCGAGCACCGCGAGGGCGAGGGTGATGCTGTGGGCGATGGTGAACGCGGTGATGACGAGCAGCAGCCGGCGCAGCGAGCCGCCGAGCAGCAGCAGGCCGACGAGAAACAGCAGGTGGTCGGGCCCGATCAGGATGTGGTGGATGCCCTGGGGCACGAAGCGCTGGATGACGGCCAGGGTGCCCTGCGCGCTGCCGACGAAGTACTCGTAGCGGGGGTCGCCGCCGCTCAGGATCGCCTGCGCCGTCAGCTCCCCCTCGTCGTAGACGTTGACGAAGGTCTGGTGCTGCCAGTCGTAGGGAAACATCGCCGCCTCGACGTCGATCCGCCCCGGCGCCCCGTCCAGCTCCACGCGGGCGCGCAGGCTGACCGACTGCCGCTCCGGCAGCGGCTCGGGGTCGGACCAGGCCGCGACGTCGAGCCGGGTGCCGTCGACGGTGATGGCCAGGCGCTCCCGGACGAGGTTCGCGAGGCGTTGCGCCCGCCCCCCCAGCCCGCCGGGCTCCAGCACCCGGTTCGGCGGCTGGATGGCGAGCTCGTAGGCGACGTCGAAGGCGTGGACGACGACCTCGAGGTCGACCGTCGTCGACTGGATGCGAACGTCGACGAAGCTGAACGGCGCCGGGTGCGCGTGGACCGGCGCGGGCGTCCAGGCCGCGACGGCGAGGCCCGCGCAGGCGACGAGGCGATTGACCCAACGAATCATGCCCACAATGGTAACGCAGACAGGCGCCCGTCCGAACCACCGCGCGCACCGTCCGAGGCTCTATACTGGCGTGCGGTAACCGGGCACCGCCGCGACCCGGAGGAGAAACGACCATGTCCAGAGCCATGACACGCCGCCAGGCCATCCAGGGCCTCGCCGCCATCGCCCCGGCCGCCGCGTTCGCCGCCCCGGCCGCCGGACGTCCGCTGCCGCCGGCCCCGGCCGCCCGCCCCGCCGCCGCGCAGCCGGCCCCCATCGGCCCCTACGACCCCGACGTGCTGCCCGCGGGGGTGCGCTCGCGCTTCGTCAACGACATCAACGGCCTTCGCGTACACGTCCTCGAGGCCGGCTACGAGGGCGACCGCCCCGCCCTGCTGCTGCTCCACGGCTTCCCCGAGCTCGCCTACAGTTGGCGCAACGTCCTCGTGCCGCTGGCCGAGGAGGGCTACCACGTCTTCGCCCCCGACATGCGCGGCTACGGCCGGACGACGGGCTGGGACGCCGACTACGACGGCGACCTCCACTCGTTCCGCCGCCTCAACGTGGTGCGCGACGCCCTGGGGCTGGTCTTCGCCTTCGGCTACCGCGAGGTGGCCGCGGTCATCGGCCACGACTTCGGCTCGCCCGTCGCGGCGTGGTGCGCGCGCATCCGGCCCGACGTGTTCCGCTCGGTGGCGATGATGAGCGCCCCCAACGGCGGCGGCCCGACCCTGCCTTTCGACACCGCGGACGACCCGCCGGCCGAGCCCGCCGAGCCCGGCCCGACCCTGTTCGACGACCTCGCGGCCCTGCCGCGGCCCCGCAAGCACTACCAGCGGTACTACCGGACGCGCGAGGCCAACGCCAACATGTGGCGCGCGACGCAGGGGCTGCACGCCTTCCTGCGGGGCTACTACCACTACAAGAGCGCCGACTGGCTCGGCAACCGCCCGTACCGGCTCGCGGCGCGGACGGCGGCCGAGATGGCGAAGATGCCGACCTACTACATCATGGACCTCGCCGACGGCATGGCCGAGACCGTCGCCAAGCACATGCCGTCGGCCGACCACATCGCCGCCAACACGTGGCTGCCCGACGACGAGCTGCGGGTCTACACCGAGGAGTACGACCGCACCGGGTTCCAGGGAGGCCTGAACCACTACCGCTCGGGCGGCCTCGGCGCCCCCGAACAGCAGCTCTTCGCGGGCCTGACCATCGACCAGCCGTCGATCTTCATCGCCGGCTCGAGCGACTGGGGCAGCTACCAGAGCCCCGGCAACCTCGAGCGGATGCAGGAGCAGGCGTGCACCGACATGCGGGCGGTGCACATGGTCGACGGCGCCGGCCACTGGGTGCAGCAGGAGCAGCCGGAGGAAACGGCGCGGCTGCTGATCGAGTTCCTGCGGGGGCTGGCATAGCGAGGAGGCCGACGTGAGCTTCCTGGTCGCCCTGTTTCTCGTCCTTCCCGCGGTGCTTCAGACCGACGAGTTGCGGGTCGAGCCGACGTGAGGCATCGCCGGCCACTACGGCACCTGGACGGTGACCTACGAGGTCGGGCCGGGTGGTCTGCGCGCGGGCGGCGCGTTGCGCGTGCAGCTGCCCGACACCTGGCACGCCGGACTGCGCAACTCCGCCAACCGGCTGCAGGCCACCGACCCCGCCGACGACCACCACGTCTCGGCCGAGGTGCAGTCCTCCGCTTCTCGGAGGCGGATGGAGCTTTCTCGGTCCTCTTCGACCTCGAGCCGGACGCCCTCGACTTCGCCTGGTCCGGCGTCGACGGCGGGTTTCGTCACGACGCCGTCTACTACGTGCGGCTGCGCCAGCGGGGCCACATCCGCGGGCGGTTGGTCATGGCGTGGTCGAGCCCGGTCTGGGTGACCCGGGCGGGTTGAGCACGCCGACGGCGGAGATCCACGCGCTCGTCCGACAGGATGTCGCTACCGCCTCCGCTCCGCCCCGGTCGAGTGCGCAACCGGCGGCGCCGACGAGCGGCTGTACACTGTCCGCGTGGCGTTTTGTATTCGGTCGTCGCCACGAAACGCCGGCCGAGACGCCTCGGCCGCTGGAAGCGACATGACGAATCACAGAGCGGGACGAGCGTCGCCACCGCGAATCGAGTACCTCAAGGTCGCGAACTTCCGCGCACTCCGCGATGTCGAGCTCAAGAACCTCACGCCGATAACCGTGTTGCTGGGTCCCAACGGCAGCGGCAAGTCCACCGTCTTCGACGTGTTCGCCTTCCTCGCAGAGTGTTTCGAGACCGGCCTGCGGCGGGCCTGGGACCGCCGGGGGCGAGGCCGGGAACTGAAGACCCGCGGGGCCGAGGAAGCGGTCACCATCGAGATCAAGTACCGTGAGCGGCCTAGCTCTCCCCTCATCACCTATCACTTGGCCGTCGACGAAGCCGGCGGCGCGCCGGTCGTCGTCCACGAATGGCTGAGATGGAAGCGCGGCAGTTGGGGAGCGCCCTTCCGTTTTCTGGAGTATCGGAACGGCCGGGGTCAAGCAGCCAGCGGCGAAGCCCCCGACGCGGAAGACCAACGGGTCGAGACGCCGCTGCAGTCGCCGGATCTGCTCGCGGTCAACGCGCTCGGGCAGTTCCAGGAACACCCCAGGGTCGCCGCGTTGCGCGACTTCATCATGGGCTGGCACGTGTCGTACCTTTCGGCCGACAGCACCCGCGGTCAACCGGAAGCGGGCCCCCAGGAACGACTGACCAGAACCGGCGACAATCTCGCGAACGTCATCCAGTACCTGAGGGAGCGCCATCCCGGGCGGCTGGAACGCATCTTCGCCACCCTGCGGGGACGCGTGCCGCGCATCGAGCGCGTGTTGGCGGACCCCATGCAGGACGGCAGGCTGCTGCTCCAGATAAAGGACGCGCCGTTCGACCAACCCGTATTGGCGCGGTTCGCTTCCGAAGGCACCCTGAAGATGCTGGCCTACCTGGTGCTGCTCTACGATCCCGAGCCGCCGCCCTTCATTGGCATCGAGGAACCCGAGAACTTCCTGCACCCCAGACTCCTGCACCACGTGGGCGAGGAATGTCGGGCGGCCTGTGCGCGTACCCAACTGCTCGTCACGACCCATTCGCCCTTTTTTCTCGGCGCCATGCTTCCAAAGGAGGTCCGCGTCCTGTGGCGCGATCGGGAAGGCCATACGCGGGCGCGCCGGATCGACGAATTGCCGGGGGTGACGCAATTCGTGGAGGAAGGCGCCACACTCGGCGACTTGTGGATGGAGGGCTACTTCCGCGCTGGCGACCCCTTGACGAACCAGGGCGCCCCTCCGCCCCCGTTCGGAGACGATGGATGACCGTGCACCACCTGGAAGTGCTGACCGAAGAACTCTCCATGGAGGCCTTTCTCGAAACGCTGTTGCCCAGCCTGCTTCCCATGGGCGCAACCTTCGCGATCCACTCCTTTGGAGGCAAGCAGGCTCTACTGAAGAGTCTGCCAAATCGCCTGCGCGGCTACTCCAGATGGTTGCCCAAGGGCTATCGCATCGTCGTGGTCATCGATCGCGACGCCAGCGATTGCCAGGAGCTCAAGACGCGACTGGAGTCCATTTCTGGTGGTTCGGGGCTCGTTACCCGCTCATGCGCGGAGGGCGATCGCTGGCAGGTCGTCAACCGCATTGCGGTGGAGGAGCTCGAGGCGTGGTACTTCGGGGATTGGGCAGCCGTCTGCGAGGCGTATCCGCGTACATCGAGGAACATTCCGGGCAAGGCGCCGTACCGCGATCCGGACGCCATCCGCGGCGGCACGTGGGAGGCGTTCGAGCGGATCATGCAACGCCACGGCTACTTCGAGACGGGACTCCGGAAGGTAGAAGCGGCCCGCGCCGTCGCCAAGTTCATGAATCCGATGCGGAACTCTTCAGACAGCTTCGCGAAGTTCCGCGACGCCGTTGCCGAGACCGCGGAGCAGGTGACCTGAGCTGCCGCAGTTCGGGCCGGCCGTCAGCGTCGTTGCGTCACGACGGCGACTCCATGGATCGCGTGGACTCGGACGGGATCGGCAGGAACCAGTCCTTCTCCGGACACGCGAGAAGCGCGTCGACCAGTCCAAGGTTCTTCGGGCGCTCGACGCGTACGAGACGATACTCGCCCTGACCGATCCGTTCGATCTCCAACGTTCGGCCCGGTTCGATGCCGTCCTGCCGCCGGATCTCCGCAGGCAAGATGATCTGTCCCTTCGCGGAGATCCTGCTCTTCATGGAAGCACGATAGCATCCAAGGCCCGACTCCGTCAGCCCGTCAGTCACGCCGGTAGTCGTCGCTCCCTCCCGGCCTTTACCCTTGACAGTCTATGTGAGCCCGCGCTATGCTCCCTTGCATAGACACTCTATGACAAGGAGCGGTGCGTGAAGCCCAACCGCAATCCCGACATGCTGCGCGGCACGGTCGAGCTGCTCATCCTCACCGCCCTGAGCCGCGGGCCCCGCCATGGCTTCGGCATCGCCCGCTGGCTCGAGGCGACGTCCGACGACGAGCTGCAGCTCGAGGAGGGCTCGCTCTACCCCGCCCTGCACCGCATGGAGCGGCGCGGCTGGCTGGAGGCCGAGTGGGGCATCTCGGAGAACAAGCGGCAGGTGAAGCTCT
The DNA here is from genome assembly GCA_965207615.1 of Vicinamibacterales bacterium. Classification (GTDB taxonomy): domain Bacteria; phylum Acidobacteriota; class Vicinamibacteria; order Vicinamibacterales; family UBA8438; genus JAJEEA01. The sequence continues at coordinate 550,061 of CBDBMZ010000003.1, read as the reverse complement.
ACCGCCTGACGTCCCTCGGCCGAGCCCGGCTCACGAGCGAGACCGAGGGGTGGACGGCGTTTGCGGCCGCCGTCGGCCGGGTGCTCCAGGCCGCCCAGGTCGCGTAGGGTGGGTCCATGGCGCGAACACCGATGTGGCGGCGGTATGTCCGGTTTTGGGGATCCGACGTGCGCGCGGACGTGGACGCCGAGCTCGACTTCCACGTGCGCGAGCTCACCGAGCGGCTCGTGGAGGAGGGCCGCGCGCCGGCCGAGGCGCGGACGGAGGCCGAACGCCGCTTCGGCGACTACGCGCGGGTCAGGAAGGCGTGCATCGGCATCGACCGGAGTTGGGAGCGACAGCGGCGCTGGCGGCAGCTTCTCGCCGATCTGTGGCAGGACCTGCGGATCGGCTCGCGCAGCCTGGCGAAGAACCGGGGTTTCACGATGGCGGCGGTGTTGGTCCTCGGTCTCGGCCTCGGTGCCGCGACGGTGATGGTCAGCGTGATCAACGCCGTGTTCGTTCGTCCCCTGCCCTTCCCCGAACCGGACCGCATCTTCAACGTGGTCGGATACGGAGGGGGCCCCCGGCCCGGCATATACCACTCGCCGGCAGCCGTCGCGCTCGCGCGCGACCACAGCCAGGCCTTCTCGGCGCTGGCGGGCATCCGCGCGACCCCCGGGCTGAACCTCGCCAGCGACCACGGGTCGACGTACGTCCAGAGCCTCATGGTGACCGCGGGCTTCTTCCGGGTCTTCGGAGTCGACCCGCAGCTCGGACGCGCCTTCCTGCGCGACGACGAGCCGGACTCGTCGACGGTCGTGCTGAGTCACGCCGTCTGGGCCGGCCACTTCGACAACGACCCGGAGATCGTCGGCCGGACGGTGCGGCTGGGCGGCCGGCCGCACGACGTCATCGGGGTCATGCCGGCCGACTTCCGCTCGTACGACGAGGCGGACGCATGGACGCCGTTCCGTCCCGATCCGAGCGGCATGGACCAGAACTACCGGCTGATCGGCCGGCTCGCGCCGGGGTGGACCGCCGCTCAGGCCGAAGCCGAGCTCCAGGCGCTGGCCGTGACCCTGCGCGACCGGCTCCCGATACCGGCGATGCCGCCCGGCGCGCCGCCAATCGACCCGCGGCCGGGCGTGCAACCCTACCGGGACGTGCTGACCGACTACAGCGGCCGGATGGTCTGGCTCCTGACCGCGGCCGCCGGCGTCGTGCTGTTGATCGTCTGCGCCAACGCGGCGGGGCTGCAGTTGACACGCGCGGTGGGGCGCCAGCGCGAGCTCGCCGTGCGCGCCGCTCTCGGCGGGGGCCGCGGCCGGCTGCTGCGGCAGCTCCTGACCGAGTGCGTCCTGTTGGCGGCGGCGGGCGGCGCGGTCGGCGTCCTGGTCGCGGCCGGGGGCGTGGGCGTCCTTGCCGCGACGCAGCCGTGGCTCGCAATCTGGGGCATATCGGTCGATGGACCGGTGCTGCTCGGGTCTCTCGCCATCGCCGTCGCCACGGGCGTGTCGTTCGGCCTGCTGCCCGGCCTGCTGGCCATCCGCAGCGAGCCGGCGGACGCGCTCCAGGGCGGCCGGTCACGCGGCGTGACGACGTCGGGCGGCTCGTGGATGCGCCGGTCGCTCGTGGTCGCCCAGGTCGCCCTGTGCACGGTGCTGCTGGCGGCGGCAGCGGCGTTCCTGCGGACGTTCGTCGAGCTCAGCTCGTCGGAGCTGGGCTTCGAGCCTGCCAACGTGCTCACCGCCCGCGCCTCGCTGCAGGGCCCCGACTACGGGTCGGGAGACGCCGTGTCCGCGCTCTATCGGCGGACGCTGGCCGAGCTGGCGCGGGTGCCCGGCGTCGAAGCCGCCGCGGTCGCCAGCAACCTGCCGGTCGAACGCGGTCTGCGCATTCCGTTGCGCGAGGCCCCGGGCGGCCGGATCGCCGAAAGCGTCGACTGGCGCTACGTGACGGGAGACTACCTGCGCGTCCTGGGCATCCCGCTCGTGGACGGCCGGGCGTTCGGCGAAGCGGACCACCGCGCCGGAGCGCCTCCCGTGGCACTGGTCAACGAGGAGTACGCCAGGCGGCTCGGCGGCGGGCGGACGGTGATCGGCACGCGACTCCAGACCACCGTCTTCGACATCGACGACCACCCTCGCGAGATCGTCGGCGTGCTCGGCGACGTGCGCACCCGCGGCGTCACCGCGACCCTGCCGACGGTGTTCGTGCCGGCGGAGCAGGTGCCGGACGGGCTCCTGGCGCTGGCCCACGAATTCACCCCGGTGAACTGGGCGCTGCGGACGCGTGAGGACGCGACCGGCGTCGTCGCGTCGGTCGAGCGGGTGATCCGGGAGGCCGACCCGCTGCTGGGGATAACCGCGTTCCGGTCGATGGACGAGGTGGTCGGCGGGGCGATCGCGCCCACCCGCTTCCGCACGTTCCTGCTCGGCCTGTTCGCCGCCGCCGCCCTGACCCTCGCCGCCGCCGGTCTCTACGGGCTCGTTGCGTACGCCGTGGCTCAGCGGACGAAGGAGATCGGCATCCGCCTCGCCCTGGGCGCCTCGCGGAGGCAGGTGACGGCGCGCTTCGCGCTGGGGGGCGTCGCCCCTGCCGCCCTCGGCGCCGTGGTGGGTGCCGGTGGCGCGGTGCTGGTCAACGGGCTCCTGCGGAGTTTGACCGAAGCGCAGCCGCTCGATCCGTGGACGGTCGCCGGCATCGTGCTCGTCCTCGGCGCGGTCAGCGTCGCCGCCACCGTCGTCCCCGCCCGCCGCGCGGCGCGGGTCGACCCGATGCTGACGCTGCGCGTCGAGTGAAAGGGGTGGGTCCATGGCGCGAACACCGATGTGGCGGCGATACGTCCGGTTCTGGGGATCCGACGTGCGCGCGGACGTGGACGCGGAGCTCGACTTCCACGTGCGCGAGCTCACCGAGCGGCTGGTGCGGGAGGGCCGCGCGCCGGCCGAGGCGCGGGCGGAGGCCGAGCGACGCTTCGGCGACTACGCGCGGGTCCGGAAGGCGTGCGTCGGCATCGACCGGGGCTGGGAGCGGCAGCGGCGCTGGCGGCAGCTTCTCGCCGATCTGTGGCAGGACCTGCGGATCGGCGCGCGAAGCCTGGGGAAGAACCCGGGCTTCACGATGGCGGCGGTGGTGGTCCTCGGTCTCGGCCTCGGCGCCGCGACCGTGACGGTCAGCGTGATAGACGCGGTGTTCGTTCGACCCCTGCCCTTCCCCGAACCGGACCGCATCTTCAACGTGGTCGCGTACGGCGACGGGCCCAGCCCGAGGATCGCACACACCCAGGCGGGGGTCGCGCTCGCGCGAGACCACAGTCAGGCCTTCTCGGCGTTGGCGGGCATCCGCGCGACCCCCGGCGTCAACCTCGCCAGCGACCACGGATCCTCATTCGTCCGCAGCCTCATGGTGACGGCGGGCTTCTTCCGGGTCTTCGGCGTCGAGCCGCAGCTCGGACGCGCCTTCCTGCCGGAGGACGAGACCGATCCGTCGACGGTCGTGCTGAGTCACGCCGTCTGGGCCGGCCACTTCGACCGCGACCCGGACGTCATCGGGCAGGCGGTGCGGCTGGGCGGCCGGCCGCACACCGTCATCGCGGTCATGCCCGCCGACTTCCGATCGTACGAGGAGGCCGACGCGTGGACGCCGTTCCGCCCCGATCCGGGCGGCCTGGACCGGAACTACCGGCTGATCGGCCGGCTCGCCCCGGGGTGGACGGCGGCGCAGGCCGAAGGCGAGCTGCAGGCGCTGGCCGTGAGCCTGCGCGATCGGCTCCCCGTGCCTGCCGAACTGCCCGCCGGCACGCCCGTCGGACCGCGCCTGGGCGTGCAACCCTATCGGGACGTGCTGGCCGACCGCAGCGAGGGTGTGGTCTGGCTGCTGACCGCGGCGGCCGGCGTCATGCTGTTGCTCGTCTGCGTCAACGCGGCCGGCCTGCAGTTGGCCCGTGTGGCGGGGCGCCGGCGCGAGCTCGCCGTCCGCGCCGCCCTCGGCGGCGGCCGCGGCCGTCTGCTCCGGCAGCTCCTGACCGAGTGCGTCCTCTTGTCGGCGGCGGCCGCGGCGGTGGGGGTTCTGGCCGCGGCCGTTGGCGTGCGCGGGCTCGCCGCGACCACGCCGCCGCTCGCGATCTGGGGCCTCGCGGTCGATGCGCCGGTGCTGCTCGCGTCCCTCGGCGTCGCCGTCGCCACCGGCGTGTCGTTCGGCCTGCTGCCCGGCCTGCTGGCCATCCGCAGCGAGCCGGCCGACGCGCTCCATGGCGGCCGGTCGCTCACCGCGACCACGCCGCGCGGCTCCTGGATGCGACGGTCGCTCGTGGCCGCCCAGGTCGCCCTGTGCACGATGCTGCTGGCGTCGGCGGCGGGGTTCCTGCGGACGTTCGTCGAGCTCAGCTCGTCGGAGCTGGGCTTCGAGCCCGCCGACGTGCTCACCGCCCGCGCCTCGCTGCAGGGCCCCGACTACGGGTCCGGGGTCGCGGTGTCCGCGCTCTATCGGCGGACGCTGGCCGACTTGGCGCGGGTGCCCGGCGTCGAGGCCGCCGCCGTCGCCAGCAACCTGCCGGTCGAACGCGGCCTGAATCTCCCGTTGCGGGAGGCTCCCGGGGGCCGAATCGTGACGAGTATCGACTGGCGCTACGTCACGGGAGACTATCTGCGGGTGCTGCGCATCCCTCTGGTAGCCGGACGCGCGTTCAGCGAGGCGGACCACCGCGCGGCGGCGCCCCCGGCGGCGCTGGTCAACGAGGAGTACGTCCGCCGCTTCGGCGGCGGGCGGGCGGTGGTCGGCTCGCAACTGCAGATGACCATGATCGAGTTCGACGATCCGGTGCGCGAGATCGTCGGCGTGATAGGTGACGTGCGCACGCGCGGGGTCACCGCGACCGTGCCGACGGTGTTCGTACCGGTGGAGCAGGTGCCGGACGAGCTGCTCGAACTCGTCCACGGGTTCCTCCCGGTGAACTGGGCGCTGCGGACGCGCGAGGATGCGACCCGCATCGTCCCGTCCGTCGAACGCATCATCCGCGAGGCCGACCCGCAGCTGTCGATAACCGCGTTCCGGTCGATGGACGAAGTGATCGGCGGGGCAATCGCGGCCACCCGCTTCCGCACGTTCGTGCTCGGCCTGTTCGCGGCCGCCGCCCTGATCCTGGTCGCCGCGGGCCTCTACGGCCTCGTCGCCTACGCCGTGGCCCAACGCAAGAAGGAGATCGGCATCCGCCTCGCCCTGGGCGCCTCCGGCCGGCGGATAACGGCGCGGTTCGCGCTGCAGGGCATCGCCCTCGCCGCCCTCGGAACCGTGGTGGGAGCCGGCGGCGCGATGCTCGTCACCGAGCTGCTGCGGCGCCTGACGGAAGCGCAGCCGCTCGATCCCTGGACCGTCGCCGGCGTCGTGCTCGTCCTCGGCGCCGTCACCGCCGCCGCCACCGTCGTCCCCGCGCGCCGGGCGGCGCGGGTGGACCCGTTGCTGACGCTGCGCGTCGAATGAGCCGCCATGAGCGAAACGTCGCATCACGCCGACGGATCCACCGGCTCGCCGCCGCTCCCTCGAGGGCCTGCGGACTCGGAGTGTTCGCTTCAGCAGATCGAAGTTTGCATCGGCGTGTTCTCGAACGGCCCGCGACAGTTCACCGTACGCAGTCCAGAACGAGGGGCTCGTGGTTCACAGGCGCCTCGACCTACCTGCCGCATGGTCGGCAAGGCCCGCGTCGGCGATTGCGTCCAGACGTCCGTCCCTGGCGTCCCGTTCGATCCGTTCGTCCCACATCTCCGCATCGAACCGTTCATACCAGGACCTGAACTCGCTCAGTTGATCTTGGCTCAGTGACGAAACGGCATCCTTGATTTCGCGCAGCGAGGCCATCGGTCAAACTCCCTCGGTCGGGCCATGCATCTCGACTGTCTGCGCCGCGATCAGTCCCTCGAATTCGTCCGGACGAACCGGATGGGCTTCGTAGCCGGCTCGGTCGCTCGCAACCAGGATCGCGTCGCTACGGGTCGCGCCGGCTCGGCCGCCCATCCACTCCCACAGCGCCAACTGGATGAGCTCGGAGCGGGTCTTGTTGGCCTTCCTCGCCGCGCAATCCAGGCGATCGGGCAAGGACTCGTCGATCGCCATGCACACTGTCTTCATGTCGCCACGACCATTTCTAGGCCGCCGCGAGCAGGCCGACAACCGGATCGGCCCGCGTCAGGGGTCACCGGCGCGCCGCGGCGAGGCTCGCCTCGAGCCGCTCCTCGACGGCGCGGGCGCTGATGGCGCCGGCGTAGACGTAGAGCTGGCCGGGCAACTTCTCGTCGAGGACCTCCTCGCTCACACGCAGCCGGCGGCTGACCGCAAAGACGATCGGCTGCCGCAATCCCGCCTCGACCAGCTCGACGCGGCGCCACACCGCCTCGCGGCTCCAGTAGCCGAGAGCCTCGAGGTAGACGCGATGGCCGGTTTCGGCGTGGGTGAAGACGAGGTCGGGCACGCACAGGCCGAAGCCCGGCACGTCGAGCAGCTCGTGCGCCGCCTCGACCGTCCACCGCGTCTTCATCCGCTGGAACCGATCTCGCAACCGGGCGACCTCGTCGGGCAGGCGCGCGCCTTCAGCCGAGGCGCCCGGCTCCGGCTCGCCTTCGAGATGGAACTCGAGCGCTTGCCGCTCGGGGCCCCACAGGACGTCGGCGGCGAGCTCCCAGCGGCAGCCGCAGGCGTCGAGGGCCGGCAGCAGCAGCGCGAGCTGCAGGCCGTAGGCGGTGACGGACCGGAACAGGCTGAACGGCCCGTCGATCTCCACGCGGCACACCCCCTCGGAGGGGCGGGTCGCGACGAACAGCAGCCGATGGAACTTCAGCCGCCGGAAGAAGAGCCGGAACCCGCCCGGGTCGGGCCGGTCGAACGTGACGACGACGCGCACCGCCCGCAGGAGGATCGCCTGGTGCTGCGCTGTCTCGTAGGCGGCGACGAGGGCCGGCCCCGTGATGGCGTCGAACCGCCCGAGGACCTGGTGCTCCTTCAGGTCCGCGAAGAGCGCTTCGGGAACGTCGCGCGCGGGCAAGCCGCACTCGGCGGCCGCGGCCGCGACGACCGCGGCGCGCTCGAACGCGTCATCGTCGTTCAGGGCGCGACGGGCCGTGGCGGCGCGGGCGAAGACGGCGCGTCGAAGGGCCGGCGCATCCACGTCTCCCGGGGTCTCGAAGACGCAGCGGTCGCGCACGAGCTTCCGCAGCCCCTGGAGCAGCTTGTAGTCGGTGGGCTCGCACGGCACGTCGTCGCACGCCGCCTCGAACGCCGCGCGCGGCCGGCCCACCCCGGCCTGCGCGGCCGCGACGTACCCCTCCGCCGCCGCCAGCAGCCGCTCGCGCGCGGCGCGCCCCGGCCGGCGGGCCTCGATGCGGCCGCCGCGGCGCCGCACCCGCACCAGGTCAGTCGTCAGCATGGGCCTCCCGGCGCCGCTCGCTCGTGAACACTTCGGTCGTGTCGTTCGCGACGAGCTCGTAGAGGACCGCGGTCTTGTCTCCCTGCTTGCGGAGGAGGCGGCCCAGCCGCTGCACGTGCTCGCGCGACGACCCGCTGCCGGAGATCACGATGCCGACGCTCGCGGCCGGCAGGTCGACGCCCTCGTTCAGGACCTTCGACGTGACCAGCGCGTTGTAGACGCCGACGCCGAGATCCTCGAGGATGCGGGTGCGCTCGGAGACCTTCGTCTGGTGGGTGATGATCGGCAGGAGGAACCGGCGGGACAAGGCGTACGCCGTGCCGTTGCGCTCGGTGAACAGCAGGGCGCGGTCGCGCCGGTGCCGGTGCAGGAGCTCCTCGACGTAGGCGAGCTTGGACGGCGCCGCGAACGCGATCTCCTTGTGGCGCTGCCAGGCGGCCATCGCCCGCCGCCCCTCCGCGCTCTGCGACGAGCGCATGACGAACTGCGACCAGCCGTCGGGACTCGACATCCGGATGCCCTGGCCCACGACGAACGACCGGTAGACCCCGCGCGCCTCGTCGTAGGCGCGGCGCTCGCCGTCGGTCAGCTCCACGAGAATGCGCTCGACGTCGTGGTCGGCGAGGTAGTCGCCGGCGAGGTCCCGGACCCGCTTGCGGTAGACGACGGGGCCCAGCAGCGACTCGAGGTCGGCGTGGCGTCCGTCGGCGCGCTCCGGGGTCGCGGTCAGGCCCATCCGGTAGGGCGCGAGGCAGCGCTCGGCCGCGAGGGCGTAGGCGGGGCCGGGCAGGTGGTGGCACTCGTCGAACACCGCGAGGCCGAACCGCGCGCCGAGGTGCTCCATGTGGAGGAAGGCGGAGTCGTAGGTCGAGACGGTGATCGGCTCGACGAGATGGTCGCCGCCGCCGAGGATGCCAATCTCCGTGCGGAACCGTTCGCGCAGGAGCCGATGCCACTGCCCCACGAGATCGAGGGTGGGCGCCACCACGATGGTGTCGCGGCGCACCGCATCCATGGCCAGCAACGCGACCTCGGTCTTCCCCGCCCCGGTCGGCAGGACGATCACCCCGCGCCGCCGCGCGCCCCGCCACGCCTCGACCGCCTCGGCCTGGAACGGGCGGGGCTCTCGGCGCACCCGCAGGCCGCCGTCGAGAACGCCGTAACCCCGTGCCTCGTCCTCGTAGGCGATCCCGCGCCTGACGAGAGCCCGCACCACCGGCGCGTAGGCGGCGGCCGGCGCCCGGAAACGCCGGGTCCGCGGGTCCCACCGACAGGCGTCCGGCAGCGGCGGGTCGGACGCCGCATCCAAGCCGCCGATGTCCAGCGTGCCGGCGGTGAAGCGCAGGCGGACAGTCATCTCTCGTGTCGGTCGGGCATGGCGGCGCCGCTCATGATACGCGGCTGTCACCCGACCGTGAACGATTCCGACAACCGGGCGGATGTCCGCCCTGCTCGATTCGAGCGGCGTAGAATGTGGACGCAGGCACCGGCATCGTCCTCAAGACAGACACACCGGCAATGAAGGTCTACACCTACTCCGAGGCGCGACAGCGGTTTCGCCGATGTCCCGGGGCAGGCGGCCCTCGACGGCAGGTCTTCATGCTCCAACCGGGGTCGCCGTCGGGAGGCCCCCCCGACGTGCCGGGAGTGGCGGCCGACGTGTCGGCCCGCGAGGTCGTGGAGTGGTGTCGCGAGGATCGTCGCTCGACGGATCGGTTCTTGACGTGAGGAGCTCTGCCCGGCCGGCCTGACCGCGTCATGCGGCCGGCGGCGAGAGTTGCGGGTCCGGAAGCCGCGACGCCTCGCCCGAACGGCGGAGTTGACTCTGCCGCAGGGTGGTTTATGCTGTGTCTTGGGCCCACGCGGCCACGGCAGGTGCTGGGGCCGCCCGGGAAACGGCGGCAGTCGAAGACGAGAATCGAGGCAATGCGAGAGGAGTCCACGATGTCCAAGCTGAGTCGGATCGACCGGCGCGCCTTCCTGCGCAGCACCGGCATGACGGCAATGGCGGGCGCGGTCGGCGGCACGGTTCACCTGGGGGCGGAGACCGCCGGCGGGGCCCGGCTGCAGGACGGCCGCTACGACTTCGACACCATCTACAACCGCATCGGGACCGACTCGTCGAAGTGGGACGCCCAGATCGCCCGCTACGGCGCCGACAAGATCGAGGTCGGCATGGGCACCGCCGACCAGGACTTCCGCATCGCCCCGCCCATCACCGAGGCCCTCCGCAAGCGGATCGGGCACGAGAACTACGGCTACCTGTCGATTCCCGCCTCCTACAAGGAGTCGATCGTCGACTGGAACCGCCGGCGCTACGGGCTCGAGATCGACCCCGACACCATCCAGCACTCGCCCGGCGTCCACGCCGGCGTCATCAGCACCCTGCGCGCCTTCTGCCCCCCGGGGAGCAAGGTGCTCATGCAGACGCCGGGCTACAACGGGTTCTACACCGACATCCGGGTCGTCGGCTGCGTGGCCGAGGAGAGCCCCCTCAAGCTCGTCAACGGCGTCTATCAGATGGACTTCGAGGACCTCGAGCGGCGCATCGACCACGACACCCACGCGTTCATCCTGTGCAACCCGCACAACCCCACCGGCAACGTGTGGTCGCGGTCGGACCTGATGACCCTCGGCGAGATCTGCAACCGCCGGCGCGTCGTGGTGCTCGCCGACGAGATCCACTGCGACTTCGTCACCAAGGGCCACACCTACACGCCGTTCGCCACCCTCGACGACGAGGCCATCGTCCGCAACAGCGTCACCTTCAAGTCGGTGAGCAAGTCGTTCAACCTGTCGCTGATGAAGTGCGCCTACCAGTTCTCGACCAACCCCGACTACCTGGCGCGAATCTCGGGGGCGGGACAGCACCGGCAGGCGATGAACACGCTCGGCATCATCGCGGCCGAGGCGGCCTACAACGAGGGCGAGGACTGGCTCGACCAGCTCCTCGAGTACATCGACGGGACGCAGGACTTCGTCGAGTCGTACGTCAACGCGAACGTGCCGGGGGTGAAGACGGTCAAGCCGGAGGGCACCTTCCTGGCGTGGCTCGACGTCGCCGAGGCGATGGACCGGACCCGCATGAAGCAGGCGGCCGAGGCGGCGGAGCGGCCGACCACGCCGGAGGTGGCGTTCCAGCGCTTCCTCGTGGACCACGCCCACATCCACCTCAACCCGGGGTCGAGCTACGGCCTCGGCAGCGACGGCCGCATGCGGATGAACATCGGCACGTCGCGCCAGCTCGTGGAGCGCGCGCTGAGCAACATGGCCAAGGCCCTCGCCACCGCCTGACGCCGGTCTAACCGCGGCGCGGCCAATCCTCACCGACGCGGTCACCGGGCGGGAGCCTCTGCCCGGTGACCGACACCATCTCCCTCACTCCGCCAGCGGATCGGGCCGGAGCTGGAAGTGGATGATGGCGCTGCGCCTCCCCTGCCCGCCTTCGATGTGCCAGTTCAGGTTCGAGCCGTAGTTCGCCCAGAGCCCTCGCCCCTTCCAGCCAGCGTCGGGATCGTCGATGCGGCCGTCGAGGCCGCGCGCGAAGAACCCGAGCGGATAGGGCACGCGCAGCACCACCCACTCGCCGGTGTCGGGCAGGAGGGCCAGCAGCGAGTCCGACCCCGATCCGGGAGCGATGGGGACGTTGGGCCCGAGCCCCAGGGTGCCGAACTGGTCGACCCAGTTGTAGTAGTGGTAGTCGGCGCTGCCGGGGTCGGCGACGCCCTTCATCTGCGGTCCGGGGGTGGGATACAGCGTCCATCCCTCGGGACAGTGCTGGCCGGTGGCGTCCGGCCCGTTCAGCACGCGGCACCGGCTGCGGTCGAAGCTGGCCATGTGGCCGCTGCCGGACAGCGCCGTCCAGATGACCCCGTTGCGGTCGACGTCGACGCCGCGGGGCGCGTGCCCGGTCTGCGCGGGGTCGACGGCGGGGTTCTCGATGGAGGGCGGCTCGTAGACCTCGGCGATGCACGTCTCCGGGGGGTTGTCGCCCCGGTCGAGGCGGACGAGGCGGCCGGGGAACGGCCCGGTGCGAGCGACCCACCCGGTGTCGTCGACGGGATTGGCGATGACGCCGTAGGCGAAGCCGGCGATGCGGGTGTCGCGCGCCGGGTCGACCTCGTCGCCCGGCTCGTTCCAGGGCCGCGTGATCACGCCGTCGCCGTTGGTGTCGACGACGGTCGGGCACCAGCCCTGCGAGAGCTGCTCGTCGCCGGTCTCGTCGTACAGCTTCGTGTCGAGCCAGCCGACGACGTTGGGATCGCCGCTGAGCCACAGGGTGTCCTGCTCGTCCTCCCCGAACTGCAGGTGGTGGGTGCCGTAGCAGCTGTCGATGAGCCCCCAGTCCTCGGTGGCGGGGTCGTAGACCGAGATCTGCCGGCCGCTGCGGTCGATGGGGAAGTAGCGGGCCGAGGGATGGTCCGAACCCGCCCGGCACCAGTCCGGGTTCTCGCGGCGGCGCACCGTGGAGGTCAGCCACACCCGCCCCCGCGCGTCCATCATGGGGTTGTGGGGGTTGGCGGGGGCGTCGAAGATGATCTCGTCGCCCCAGTACGGCGACGGCTCGAACCCGGGCGCGGTCGGGAACATCGACGGCACCATCGCGCGCGGCTCGCGCAGCGGCACGTCGAGCTCGATCGACCGGTGCCGGGCGGTGTCGGTGATGACGAGCTTGTCGGTGGTGATGGACACGCCATAGACGAGCCCGCCCCCGTTCACGGTGGGGTCGCGCTTGTCGGTCGTGACCTCGTCGTGCACGTAGGAGGTCTCGCCCGCCCAGTCCCACATCGTCAGCACGAGGTTGCGCTCGACCCCCCGGGGCCGCGGCGGCGCCTCGGGCACCTCGCCGGCGGCGATGCGGTCGCTCCAGTCGGCGAACATCGCGAGCCCCCGCTCGCGGCCGAAGCGGTTGAGCACCCCGCTCATCTGGTTCCCGCGCTGGCCGAAGGTCAGCCGGTGGGCCCACGCCTCGGCCGACGAGTCGAACCCGTCGAGGTGGCCCATGTCGAACGTGAACCGGTTGCCCATCTGGTGGCAGAGCTGGCAGCCCTGCTTGGTGACGTCGATCCACGCGGCCTGGCTGCGCAGGCCGCGCGCGATGCCGTTGCCGGCAGGGCCGGTGCCGGGGAACTCGCCGGCGGCCGGCGGCTCGAGCAGCGAGTACCAGTAGTTGGCGGGGTAGACCCGCGCCGCCTCCTGCGGCGAGCCGGCAGGCACGGCATCCAATGCCAGCGTCTGCCCCGGCTCCGCCGTCACCGGGTCGGAGTCGACGAGACCGTAGCCGCGCACCCAGACCCGGTACGACGCGTCCGGGAGATCAGGGACGAGGAAGCGGCCCTCGTCGCCGGTCACCACGATCTTGCGGAACCCGGTGTCGAGGTCGTCGGTCTCGGCGATCACCCAGACCCCGGCTTCGGGACCCGCCGGGCTCCGCACCGTGCCGCTCAGGTCGTCGCCGGCGGCCGGCGCCTGACCGGCGAGCACCGACGTGACCAGGACCGCGCCGGCGGCGGCCGCCAGCGAAACGAGCCGTGCATGGCGTCTCATCGATGTCCCTCCGTGATTCCCCGCGTCACTGCCCGCGGCTCGACGCGCGCAGGCGCCGGATCTGGCTCACCGCCGCCTCGATCTGCATCTCGAGAATCTGCTCGCCGTACTCGGCCCGCGAACGCGACGGCGTGCCGCTGACCCCGTTGCCGGTGCCCCCGGTGCCCGGCTCCATCCGGTCGAGCCGGATCTTCGAGGGGTCGAGGAACAGCAGCGTCGAGGTGTCGTGCATGCCGGCGTGGGTGCCCACGTCCTCTGCCCGCTCGCCCTGCTCGACCAGCCACTCGTCGCCCCGCCCCGGATAGTAGTCGGTCAGGTGATGGACCCGGGCCGGCCCGTCCGCCCACTCCTCGTTCAGCCGCTCCGCCACCGCCGCCTGCGACCCCTGGTTGCCGCCGCTGTCGCCCATCAGGGCGATGTCCGCGAACCCGTGCTGCGCGAGGCTGCGCGCGGCGTACTCCAGCACCTGCTCGAACACCGCGGGCGGGGTGGTGATGGTGCCGGGAAAACGCATGTGCCCCGTGGGCGGATCGACGCTCCCCTCCGGCACGTAGGCCATCACCGGCGCGACGAGCGCGTCTCCGAGGCGGCGCGCCGTCTCCCCCGCCTTGTGCCGCACCAGGTAGTTGTGCTTGCCCAGCACCATGTGCGGCCCGTTCTGCTCGGTCCCGCCGGTGGGGATGATGACCGTCGTCGTCCCCGCCGCGACCGCGTCGCGCACCTCGGTCCAGGTCAAGTCCTCGAGAAACACCGTATCCGGCGCCTGCCCGAAGGCGGTCCCGGCCGCAAGGACCGCCACCAACGCCAAAGCCGATCGCATCGTCCCCTCCTCCGCCAACGCGCCCCGGGTCTCGCGGCGAACCGCGACCCCCGACGAGCACCGGCGCGCTCCGCCGCGAGAACCGCGGCCCTCACCCGATGGAGCACCATGGTAGCCCACTGTCGAGCCATTGGGCGCCGGACGTCGCTCCGACCGGTCACGCGGCCGCCCTTCCGATCCGAACCGGCGCCGGCCCAGGCACGGGCGCCGCATTCGGCCGCGGACCGAATCGTCCGGATCGCCCCTGGTCGAGCGTCAATCGATGGGCGTCGCCGGGCCCTGGACGTATACTGTCGGCACGCCGACACCACGAGAGGATGACCATGATCCACCGGACGCTCGCCGCCGTCTTCACGACCGTGTTCGTTCTGGCCTGCCTGGCCGCGCCGGCGCTCGCCGGCCAGCCTGCGTCGGCGGGACGAGCCCCGGAGGGCTCCCCCGCGCCGCGGACGCCGTGGGGCGCGCCGGACCTGCAGGGCGTCTGGAGCCACGCCACCGTCACCCCCCTCGAGAGGCCCGAGCGCCACGAGGGGCGCGAGTTCCTGACCGCGGAGGAGGTCGCTGAGGCGAACATCCAGGCCACCACGTTCGCCAGCTCCGAGCGCCGCGCCGAGCTGACCCCCGAGCGCGACGTCGGCCTCGCCTACAACCAGTTCTGGTGGGACCGCGGGCTGTCGGACGGCCGGACCGCCCTCATCGTCGATCCTCCGGACGGCCGCATCCCCCCGCGGACCCCCGAGGCCGAGGCCCGCGCCGAGGCGCGCCGCGCCGCCGCGCGTCCCCGCGCGCTGTCGGAGAACCCCGAGGACCGCGGCTTGTGGGAGCGCTGCCTGACCCGCGGCACCGTCAGGCTCGGCGGCGCCTACAACAACAACCTCCAGATCTTCCAGACCGAGGACGTCGTTGCGATTCTCCTTGAGATGGTCCACGAGACCCGCATCATCCCCCTCGACACCGGCGCCGGGCCGGACCACGCACCGCCCCAGTGGCTCGGCCGCTCGCACGGCCGGTGGGAGGGCGACACCCTCGTCGTCGAGAGCGACGGGTTCTCGGGCCAGGCCCCGTGGCGCGGCTCGGGCGAGAAACTGCGCCTCGTCGAGCGCTTCTCGCGCCCTGACGCCAACACCCTGCGTTACGAGGTGACGTTCCGCGACCCCACGACGTGGGAGCGCGAGTGGACGGCCGCCCTCGACATGCCGAAGACCGAGGGCCTGATGTACGAGTACGCCTGCCACGAGCGCAACTACGGCATGGAGAACCTGCTGCGGGGCGCCCGCGTGCAGGAAATGAAAGCGGCGAAGGCGAAGTAGGTGCGTCATGGCGCGAGCAGGCTGCCTCCTCGTCGCACTGCTGGCGCTCGCCACGCACCCGTCCGGGGCGGAGCAGGAGCCGCCGCCCCGGACGGGCACCGGCGCCCTCCTCCACGAGCGCTGCCAGCTCTATTTCGAATTCCTCGGACGGACCGGGGCGGGGCGCGAGGACACGTTCAACGAGGACCCGTTCGGCATGGGCTACTGCGCCGGCCTCGTGCGCGGCGTCATCATCGCAGCCCAGTCGTTCATGCCTGACCGCGTCTGCGTGCCGCCCGACACGACCATTGCCCAGACCGTCCACCGGGTGATCCAGTACCTCGACCAGAACCCCCAGGAACGCGGCGAGCTGGACGTGGAGCTCGTGCTGCGGGCGCTGGAAGATCGGTTCCGCTGCCCGTAGGCTCACGACTGCGACCGGCTGCGAATCAAGCTCTGCGCCACAAGGACGCCAACGAGCGAATTGACCTGCGTAGGCCGTCGAGCCTCGCGATCCATCGGGCTCTCGCGGCGGTGCGTGCTGCCTGCTTCGCCCGCTCGCGAGCACGCCGAGCCGCCCGGTGCATGGCCGCTTCCGCGCCCGCCATGTCCGGATCTCGTCCCGGGCTCCCCGGCTGGATGCTCACTGGCGACTACCTTCCTCGAGCAGGTTCGGAACGTCGTCGGAATTGTCGTACACCGCCCACCCGTCGACAAGACCTCGGTACGTCTCCTCGAAGTTGCGCCAACCCGCGTGGAACCGCCTCCGAATCACCGCCTCCGGCACGTGGTGACCGCCTTCCGTCACTCGTTGCGCGACGCGCGCGATCGCCGCCTCGGGCGTGGGCAGCCGCAAGAAGAAGAGCTTCACCCGGTACCCCTGTTCCTGCCACTGGGCGATCCGTCGCGCGTGACCGCGGCCGCTCAGGGTTGTCTCGAAAGCGAAGCTCCGCTCCTGTCGAGCGAGCGCGTCGACCTGCTTCAACACCAGCCTGCCGGCCTCCAGGGCCACCCGGCTCGGACGAAAAGGACTCAGCCCGGCGGCGATCAAGTCCGCATTGACGAAGATCGGGCAGTCGGCCTCGTGCGGCAGGAACTCCGTGGCGAACGTCGTCTTGCCCGCCCCGTTCGGTCCGGCGATCACGAAGATCCGTTTCCCAGCCGTCCCCGCCATGCCAGACTGCCCCACCTCTACCGCTCGAACCGTTCGAACTTGTTGGTAGTCCCCATCACCCCTTCCAGACAGAGGAGGTCGAGCAAGTCGAGCACCCGAGGGGGCCATTCGTCGTCTTGATGCTGTCGGTACATGCGAAAAACGAGCTCTACGACGATGTGCAGGTCCATGCCGTCGGCCCCTTCCTCGCGCGCCCGACGAAGCAATGCCTCGCAGACCAGGCATGTGGCTCCCGGCAACCGCCGTCGCGATTCATTCAATGTGACCAGGAGCCAGAACGAGGCCTCGGAAACCGCCCGGCTGGCGCAGAACGCAGCGATCAAGTCGTCGTACGCATCGAGCGGCGCGTCCGACAATTCCCGGAAGCAGGCCGCCGCTGCCTGCCGTACGTCGCCGTCAGCATCGTCGAAGAGCCGAGAGAGCCTCCCCTCGCACCACTCCCGAGCGTCCGCCCGAGCGATGTTCGCTGCCGCCACTTGCGCAATGCCCACACGCTGCGCCGCGTCTCCACACAAGGCGTCACTCACAAGGTCCGCCGCATCGTCATGCAGCAGACCGGCGAGGCCGGCCAACCGCCCGCCCGCTTCGCGCACACCTCGTTCAGGCGACCCGAGCATCCGCTCCACAGTCGGTCGCGACTCCGCAAACCGACCACGAACGCTCCAGTCAAGCAGCCCGTAGACGTGAGGTGTCGTGAGGAGTCGGTCCTCGCCCAGGTCCATGCGCAGAAAAAGCGACATGCCCTGGGCAGGCCGATGGCGCGCTATCGCTTCGACCGTGCCGGCCGCGCAGGCCCGTACCGCCGCGCTGCGGTCCACGATCATGCGAGCAACAGTTTCCTCGAACCGGTCGATGCAGGCAGCGTTCCTGCCGATGAGGTCCGCGACCGCCTCCGCGGCTCGACCTCGCGTAGAGTTGATGCCTGCTTCCAGTGGGTCGCCGCTGTAGTACGGCTGACCGCCGGCATCCTCCTGCCATAACTCCGTCGTCGGATCCTCGTGTTCCGTGGCAAGCTCCTCGAGGATCTGCATAGCTTCTTCCGGAGGCTCCCCGTCCAGGCTCCGAAAGACATCGACGATCGACATGCCGCACGGTTCACTGGACTCGGCAAACGCCTTCCGACATACGTCCAGCTTCAGTTCGTTGGCGACCGCCGCGGTCCTCAAGCCGTTGAGCACCGCCTCGAGGTATACGGGATTCGAGCCCCTCGGAAGTCTCAGCGCCAGCCGTGCAAAGCGCTCGGGGTCGTCCCGTGTTCGCGCCTGGAGTCGTTCCGCCAGCTGGCGGGCGCCGCCTCGAATGCCCTCGGGCGAGACGCTCCGATCACCCGACGGGTACTTCGCGACCGCGCGGAGCCATTGCTCATCCGTCATCCTCTCCGTCGCACCAGTCGCGATCGGCGACTCGATGGCCTCGAAGCCGATTCCGCGGGGCGCTCCTTCCGGCTCACCGAACTTCCGTGCCAGCTCACGCATCCTCGCGTTGACCGTGTCGCTGCGAAGCTCTACGGGTATTGCTGAGAGCAACGTGAAGCAGGCGCGCCCGTGATTCTTGTATCCTCCAGCGGAGCGCTCGAACGCTGGCACGTAGCCCAGGATCACGCTCTCAAGCCGCCCCCGATTTCCCGATGTGCACCGCGGTGTCACCGCTCGTAGAACTTCCGTCGCGCTCCAACGGGGACTGTCCGAGAAACCGCACTCGAACCTCCACGGCTCGTCGCAAAGAGTGGTGACGGCCTCGTCGGCGGCTGTGGCCGCCGCAGCGCCGTACAAGCCGAGCAGAAGATGATTGGCCGTATACGTGTCGCGCCGCCGCAGTTCGTCGACGACCGGGCGCAGATCGCCGATGCCTTTGCGCCCGAGCGCGGCAAGCGAGTCTGCCAAGCCCCGGAGGCAGCCATCCATCAGGCCAAATGGCGCCGACTTGAACAGAACCGGCCACACGCGATCGCGTCTAGGAGCCGTCTCGCTTCCTACTGCGAAGTCAGAGATCTCGAGCACAACGGGCAACACGTGTCGGACGAACCCCGCGGAGTCTCGCTTTGCCGACTTCCCAATCAGGTCCGGGACAATAGAATCATGATCGTCCCTGACCCACGCCGTGTCACCTCCACCCGGCCGCATCCGCGCGAGCCTGCGCTGGAGCCGATGTTCCACCACTTCCGATATCCACTCCGGACGCTCCTGACCCAGACTGTAGAGCATGCTCCAGAACGTGCCGTTCGACGCAAACCGGTCGCGAGCGTCATCGAGCGTGCCATTGTCAAGAAGGCGCAAAAAGAGGTCGAAGAACTGCCGGTTCGTGTGGTATTCCGCCCGTTCCATGAGGGACCGTAGTCGTGGGCCCCACTTGCCCCCCTGCTCTGCGTACGGCTCGACAAGCTCAGCGACTCGCTCCGGTGAGTGACGCTGATGCACCCACAGGTAGTTCACCGCCATGTCGGCAACTGCGTCGCTGTCCGAAGCCAGCCAGCCCGCGATGATCCCGCGCTGGTCGATGTCCGCGAACCACGGCCGTGACCCGAAGAACCGCCGCCACGCGACGGCGGAGAGCTCATCCGCATTGGCGCGGCCCGTCGCGATGGCATCGAGTGCCGGGGCAATCCAGGTCTCCCAAATGGCCCACTCTTCGTCGGTCGGGCTCCCGACCTCTGCGAGCAGTGCGAATGCGAGGTCCTTCAGGTGCGTGTCAAGCGACACTCAAAACTGACCCCCCGGCGACATCGAAAACTGACCCCCGAAGAAACGGCGTATGTAGATCGACTTCCGGCGATTCACCGCGTTCCGTGAGCACCGTGGACGGCCGGGCCGCCCCGTCCAGGCCGGGCCGCAAGGCCCACAATTGCCATCCGAGCCGCGGGGCGGACGGTGTGTCACCCGACAGGGCCGTAGCATCGCGGAGGACGTGCGCAGCACGTTGACACGCCGTCCGTCCCGCAGCTACGCGCCCCGACCGCCCGACAAGCTGCAGTGCGTTCCGGGACCGGATCCGGGACTCGCCGGCCTGCCGCCGCTCCCGGTAACGCGCCTGCCGCTCCGCGTTCGTCAACGCCACGACCACTGCCCACCGTTACGTAACGGACCGGGGGCAGGCGGCTCGACCCCCGGACGTTCACGACGTCGAGCGTCGGCGGGCTCGACCGGGGCCGCGTGGCAGCGGGCCGGCCAGCCTGACAACGGCCACGCCGGCCGAAGGGCGGCGGCACCGGCGCGTGAGCGTGAGTCCCTGTCTGTGCTCGCCCTGATGTCGGTCGCATGGTCATGACGACGCCCCCGAGCGGGTCTCCGACGCGACAGGCTTCGGGGCCGGGATCCTCAGGGCGCCCGCCCGACGCTTCTCCCGCAGCCTGTAGCTCTCCCCGGTAATCGTCAACACGTGGCTGTGGTGCAGCAGCCGGTCGAGGATCGCGGTGGCGACCACGGCGTCGCCGAACACCTCGCCCCATTCGCCGACCGAGCGGTTCGACGTGATCAGCATGCTCCCGCGCTCGTAGCGCCTCGAGACGAGCTGGAAGAACAGGTGCGCGGCATGCGCCTCGAAAGGGAGGTACCCCAGTTCGTCGCAGACCAAAAGTCTGGGCTTGGCGTAGAAGGTCAGGCGGTCCTCCAGCCGCCCCTCGCTGTTCGCCTTCACCAGCGCCGCCATCAGCGCCTGAGCCGTCGTGAACAGGGTCGAGTAGCTCTGCCGGATCGCCTCGCGCCCGAGCGCGACCGCGAGATGCGTCTTCCCGACCCCCGGCGGGCCGAGAACCAGGAGCGCGTCGCCGTGCGCCACCCACCGCGACGTCGCCAGCTCCCGCACTTGGCGCCGGTCGACGCTCGGCTGCGCCTTGAAGTCGAAGTCGGCGAGCTCGCGCACCATCGGGAAGCGCGCGATCTTCAGCGCCATCTCGATGCGCCGCTCGTCCTTGCGCGAGACCTCCCGCTCGACGAGCATCGCCAGCGCCTCCCGCAACGTCAGCTTCTTCTCCGCCGCCTCGTCGAGCAGGTTGTCGAGCTGGTCGCGGATCGCCGTCAGCTTCAGCCGCGTCAACCAGCCGAGAAGCGTCTCATGGTCCACGGCCATCAGAAGCTCCCCCCGGCCACGGCCGCGTACTCGTCGAGCGGACGCAGCAGCTCCGGCTTCGGCCGGACCGCCGCGGTCTCGGCCGGACGCGGGCCGCCGACGACGCCGACCAGGTGGGCCCGGTCGGTGACCCGAGCGTGGCGTCCCTCGTGCTCGACGTGCTCGGCGACAACCTTCGGGCCGTGGTGAACGCGGACCCGGCCGCCGCTGACCACCACCCGCACCCGCTCGCCGATCAGCCGCCACGGCACCGAGTAGGCGTTGGTGTCGACCACCACCGCGCAGTCGGCGTGGACCGTCCGGGTCAGATCACGCAACTGGCCGAACGGCGGCCGGCCCGCGCAGGGCCGAAGGCGCTCCGCTTCCCGGGCAAAGCGCTCGAGAGGGACTTCACCGGTGGTGCCGTGGCGTCGCCGGTCGGCGATCTCCCGCTGCCACCACCCCAGATGCGCGTCCATCCCCGCCCAGCTCTCGAAGCGATGTCCGGCGATGGCGCTTGCCTTGACGTAGCCGACTCCCCGCTCGTCCTTCCCCTTCGTCCGGGCCCGATACGGCGCACACGCGCGCGGACGGAACCCCCAGTGGGCCGCGAACGCCAGGAACCGGTGGTTGAACTCGACCTCGCGAGTCGACATGTCGTGATTGACCACCAGCGGCCGCGGGTTGTCAAGCAGCACCTCCCTCGTCACGCCGCCAAAGTGATTGAACGTGCCCTCCAGGCCGCGGAACCAGGACGACTGCCGCTCGTGCCTGAACGTCGCCACGTAGCAGCGCCGCGAGTAGCCCAGCGTCGCCACGAACAGGAACACGCGCACCCGCTCCCCGGCAATCGGCACCCGCCGCTGGCCGAAGTCAACCTGGAGCTGGCGCCCGGGCGGAGTCTCGAACCGCACCGTCGCCTTCGCCTCGGCCGTCAGCAGCCGCCGGAACGGCGCGACGGCCCGCTCGACCGTGCGCAGGCTCACGTCGATGCCCTGCTCCCGCTCCAGGTCCTGTCGCACCACCTCGGCATTGCCGCCGTGCTGGAAGAAGCGCTCCTTCAACCACGCCTCCTGATCCTCGAGCTTGCCGCCACCGGCCCGCCGGCTGTACGTCATCCAGCCGTCGGCCGCGACGTAGCGCTTCACCGTGTTCTTGCTGCACCCGAACTCCCTCGCGATGCGCCTCAGCCCCCAGCCGAGTGCCCGCAGGTGCAGCATCGCCTCCACCTCGTCTGACTGCCTCATCTGTGCCCGTGGCCTCCCTGCCCACGGGCCGACATCCTCGCATCGCTTCATCTGCTGACTCCCTCCCTTGGCCCAGGGGGGTCAGTTTTCAGTGTCGCCAGGGGGTCAGTTTTCGCTGTCGCCTGACAAGGTGCGCGCGGATTGCGTCGTCGGAGAGCAGATCGCGAAGCTCCCGGGCGTAGCCGGCATGATCGCGGTCGCGGAGATAAGCCAACACCTGCCGAACCTGGGCTCGGCGGAACAGATGCTGCTCCGAGGCCTTCAGGAACGCCGTGATCGGCTCCCGACGTGTGACGAAGACACGGGCGAAGACGTAGTCGAAGAAGCTCTCATGGCCGAATCCGCAGCGCCGACCGTCGAGGGAGATCACGCCCTCCGAAGCCAGTAGGCCCACGAACCGCGCAGGATAGTCATCCAGATGCTCCCTGGGCACGGAGAGCTGCTGGCTGTCGGTCATCTCCTGGCAGAGCCTCGTCACGACCGCCATCCAATGGCCGCCGCCGTCCCGAAAATGTTGCTCGACAGCCTCGCGCTTGGCGTCCCAGTACCGGGCGAAGATCTCCGTGGCAGTGGCGAACGTCGGCGTTGCCTCCGGGTCGAACTTCGCCTCGAGGAATAGAGACAGGTTCTGCGGGAGCGCCAGGATTTGCAGTTGGCGTCCCTTGAAGGCCCCCGGCCGGAATCCCGCATCGCCCAGGATCTCCTCGACCTCGGCGGTCGCGAGTGCCGTCACGTCGAGCTGCATGGCCGAATCGGGCAGGAGCTGTCGCAGGCGCGAGTCGTTCTTCCAGTCGAATTCCCGGCACACGACGACAACGTGAATCGGGCGCGGCTGCGCGTCTCGCGCCTCGATGATGAGCTGCTCGACGAGCTCGAACGCGCCGGCCCGGCCGGACACGGCGCTGACCGCGTCCAGTTGGTCGACGATGAGGACGCCCGGTTTCCCGGCTGCTTTCGCCGCCTCCGCCAGTACCAACGTCGGCGACTCTTCGAGATCGAGGCGCCGACCGAGATCCGCGGTCGTCGAGGCCTCGACGAAGCGGTCGAGCCGGAATGCGAGCGACGGAACGTCGCCCTGGCGTAGGGCGTCAACGACCCCGAGCATGCAAGCGGTCTTTCCGGATCCGGCCCCGCCGGTAAGGACGGTGTCGGTCGCGCTCTCTCCCAACCGAGACAGGAGCTTCTTGACGGCCCCGCGCGGCAACAGTCGGCCCTGGATGAGCCTTTGCCTAGCTGGATCCAGGAACCGATCCGTAGCCGCTCGGACGGCGTCGCCCGCCACCGCGGGATCGGTCAGGCGCCGAAGCAGGTAGCCGCGCCGGGCCAGAACGTCGACGAGCTCCTGGCGCCTGAGGGGTCCTGTGCACGGAGTCTTCGGCGATTCCGCGCAGTGCCTCCACGACATCGGTCGTTTGCGCCAGGAAGCGGGCCTGCACTCCCCATCGCACCTTCTCTTCCAGGTCGTGCTCGCCGATGGTGCGTACATGGATCCGTCTCAGGCACCCGACGGCAGTGGCAGCGTCGCACGCCCAGGCACCGCATACGACTTCGAAGCTCCGCTTCCGCGCCTTGGCCTCCAGGAAGCGCTGTTCGAATTCGCCCACCGACTCGGCATCTCTCGCGCCGTCACAGATTTCGGAGAGCTCCGGGGCATCGCTGCCGGATGCGAACACGAACCGATCGTCGTTGTCCGCCAACTGCGCCCCGATGGCCTTGAGCAATCGGTCTTTCTGAAGCTCCGCCAGGCTCCACTTGCCGTTCGGGTGGCTCCGCTTGGCTTGGTGAAGCTCCCGATGCGAGCCGACCTCGACGACGAACTCCGCCTTCTCGACGCCGGGATCCTCGATCCGAATCGCGTCCGTGTCTCCTCGGAGCATTCGCACGAACTCCGACAGCGTCCACCACTTCTCGTAGCGGTTGCCGAGCTTGTCGGCGGGTCCACCGGGCAGGGTCATGGCATGCCGACGGGAATGCCGGTAACCGCAGGCTGGGAGGGCGTCATGTCTCGAGGAAGTCGTCCGCCTCGATGCCGGCATGCTGGAGAATCGCCGCCACGGTTCTCTCCGGCAGATCCCCAGGGTGATTCGGGACCGTGGTTCGACGTCTCGTGACGGGATTCCACCAGATTTCGTGGCTTCCCCGCGCCTGTCGGTCGAACTCGAATCCCAACCGGCGCAGCTTGCGGGTGATCTGCCGGTACCTGAAGCCTGCCAGGCGGCCCATCAGGCGCCCACCGCAACGTCCAGTTCGACGATGTCCGCATCGATTGCACGCAGGCCCTCGGGCACGGGATCTCCATGATCGAAGCACGACTCGATCAGTTTGCGCGCCACGTCCTGGGCGATCTCGACGGTCTCGGTCACGGTCCTCCCTTGCGCGACAAGCCCTGGGACGGTCTCGGAGGTAGCCAGGTACTGATGGTTCTCGAGCCGCTCGATGCGCAGGTGCATTCGATACGCCTCCGGCATGTCGTTGTTCCTTCCTGCTGGGGTCGGTCTGCCACTCTTCTGTTCGATGATACCGGTTTCAGGGTCGCGAGCGGTCGCGGTCGCACCCCGCGGCTCCGCGCGCCCTCCCGAGCCCGCGTGGAAGCGGGACGTGAGCTACACTGAACGGGTACGGACCGCTGAGGATTCCACCGGAGCACCCACGAGACACCGATGATGGCGTCCACCTCGCGACCCGTATGGACGGAGCGCCGACCGGCAACGGTACGGGCTCTGGCGCCCGGCCTCGCCGTCTGCCTGTTCGCCGCCTGCGCCGGCGGCGCCCAGGAGCCCGACCCCGGCCCAGGGCCGGACCTCCAGCCAACGGCCACCGTCGAGGAGCTGATGCGGGCGATCATCGACCCCGCCGCCGACGCGGTCTGGGACGCGGTTGTCATCACCTCGACCCGGGAGGGAATCGAGCGCGAGGTGCCGGACAGCGACGAGGACTGGCTGGCCTTGGAGCACCACGCGGTGCGGCTGCTCGAGGCGGGGAACCTGCTGCGGATCGAGGGCCGGGCGATCGCCGGACCCGACTCGGTGTCCGAGCTGCCGGGCATCGACCTCGAGCCGGCGGAAATCGCGGTGCGGGTGGCCGAGCGGTACGACGCCTGGCTGCGGTCGGGCCGCGAGCTGCACGACGCCGGGGTGGTGGTGCTGGACGCGGCGCGGGCGCGCAGCGTCGACGCGCTACTGGAGTCGGGAGACCGTCTCTACAGGGCGTGCGAGAGTTGCCATTCGCGCTTCTGGTACCCGCCGGACGCGGCGGCGACAGCGGCAGGAGCGAACGAGGCGCCCGCGCCGTAGCGGTGCGAGCTACCGAACCGGGTCCAGGGGCCGGCCGCAAGCGAAGCCGGCCGCAACGGCGCCCGGGCTTCGGGCCCGCAATCTCGATTCCTCATGGCCGGAGGGAGCCGGCAATCGGTAGCCTAGGAGTCTGCGCCGTGGAACGGCGCGGACTCCTGGAGGGTTGGTTGGGCGCCCAGCGGAGCCGCAGGCGACGATGGCCGGGCCAGGGCGCGCCGGCTACCGGAACTGGCCCCGAGCCCGCCCGCGGATCGCAGGGGAACGGAGTACACCCGGACTGCGGAGTTCGTCCAGGTCAGGCACGCCAGGGGGAACGGAAGGTTCCCGCGCCGCTCCCGCGGACGGCCGGAGCGGCGCGGGATGGTTCCGCCCGAGCTACGGCCGGATCGGCGAGCCGTCCGGCCGCGTCAGCTCCGCGCAGCACATGCCGAACGTGCCGGGCGCCCGCGAGGGCTGCCCCACCGCCCTGATCTGGTCGCCGGCCTGGATCGTCTGCGGCGTCCAGCCGCGACGGCTCATCGAGACCGCCGCCCCCATCTCGATCTCCCAGTGGACGACCTCTCCGTCGTCGCCCGGCGCGTCGACGTAGAGGAACGAGTGCGGGTTCCGGAACACGAACCGCGTCACCTCGCCGACCGCCTCGACCCGCTTCTCGGGGTCGTAGAACGGCGCGCTCGCGTGGTGGGCGATCGTCGGCACGGCCATGGCGACCAGCAACGCCGCCGCTGCAATCCACAAGATAGCTCTCACGATGTCCTCCTCGGAAACTCGAACGTCATTCGACGACGGAACCCGGCCCGGCGACCGTCGCTCACGGCGCCGACCGTGCCCCGTCAATCCCGCAGGCGTCTGAGCTGCTGCTCAGGCGCCTACTGGTACCTCGGAATCAGGAACCGGCGCGGATGCCCCGCCTGCTCGGCGTCGCAGCCGTACAACTGCAGCTTGTAGCCCTCCGGCGCCGGCAGCCACCGGGTCGTGTAGGCCACCGGCTCGCGGAGGAACATGGGATCCTCGACGGTCAGGGTCAGCTTCAACTCGTCGCCCTCCCGCCAGTAGCGCTCGGTCACCCGCTTCTGCTGCGACGACGGGATGCCGTTGTAGTCGTCGAAACCGGTGATGTCGAAGACGAAGTGCGTCGTCTCGACGTGCAGGGAGCCGTCCTCGTAGTAACCGGTCGAGAAGCCCTGGACCGTGAACTCGTTGAGGGGGGGCTCACGACCGTCGAGCCAGACGGTCCGGATCTGGTCGTCCTTCTCGTAGCGGAGCAGCACCCGGTCGGGCCACTGCGTGACCTCCATCATGTAGGGGTCGTACTGCAGGGCCGGCGACGCGGAGGGGACGCAGTCGTACTTCGGGGCGATCGCCTCGTCGAATATCGACTGGAAGGCGAGCCCGCGCTCGTTCAGCACCGGGAAGTTCTCGCCCGGCACCCACGGCATGGCCGGACCGTTCACGGGCCTGACCCCGCCGCCCCCGTTCCACACGCCGTCGAGGTGGGGCACCTCGGCCGGATCGACGGCGGGCTGGGCCAGCGCCGGAGAGCCGACGCACAGGGCCGCCAGCCCCGCCCCCATCGCCAACCGCAGGAACCGGCCGGCGGTTCCCCTGCGGACATTGGTCACGATCATGTCTCCCTCCCCCGTCTCCACGCTGCGCCGCCTCGCTACCGGGCCGCGCAACGCGCTCCCGCTCGGTTCGTTACATGCAGATTCTACACTGTCGTCCGCCCGTCGGGGCCCCGTGCTGGTGTGGGCGAATCGAGCGCATCCGGCACCCCACCGCGCCGCGCCCGCCGTCGGGCCGCGCATCCGCCGTGCAGACGAACTCCGTCTACCGCCCCCGAGCCGACTGGAGAGGCAGCGCGTTGAACCGGTCCGGGGATGATGCCCCGAGCCGGCACGCGTCGAGGCCGAGCGGGTCAGCCGGACGCAGGGCTACGAAGCGGCGCGACGCAGCGCGTGCAGCTCTCGTCCCAGGCAGTCCGCGAGGGTCCCCATCCCGGACACCCTCGCGGCCAGCTCCGCCTCGCTGTTGTAGTTGGTGTTCGTGTTGATGTCGTAGGTATACGCGGTCCCGCCCCGGTCCACGATGAACTCGACCCCCGCGACGTGGATGTCGTTGTCGGCCAGCACCCGCTCGAAGGGCTCCACGAGCGGATGCTCGAACCCGTCGACGATGCGGAACAGCGACGCCCCCGCGTCCCCGGCGGGGCAGAAGGCGTCGTCGACCCGGCACGCGTCGGCCGGGCACAGCTCGAAGCCCTGGCTGGTGTCGACCTCGACGGCGTACATGAAGCGGCCGCCGATGAACTCCACTCGCGTGATGGTCGCGTCGGGCGACTCGATGTACTCCTGGAGCAGGGTCACCCCGTCCACCGAGGGCTCGAAGGCGGGGCCGCGGACGTACTCGGCGAGCGCCTCTGCGTCGTGGAACAGCCGCACCCCCAGGCCCTTGCCGGCGCGGTTGTGCTTGGTGATGAACGGCGTCGGGAGGGACGCGGCCGCCGCCACGATCTCCTCGCGTCCCACCACCGCCACGGTGCGGGGAGTGCGGATGCCGTGCGCGTCCAGCGCCGCGTACTGGGCGCACTTGCTGATCTCGAGCTGCAGGGCGCGGCTGCCGTTGAGCACGCGCCGGCCGTGGCGCTCGAGCCACGCCAGCACCGCCGCCGCGTACTCCGGCCCGAACCGGTGGTCCCGGGTGTGGGACGAGGCGCTCATCCGGTTGTAGAACACCCCGTCGGGCGGCCGTGTCCCGAAGTCGACGATCCCGGTGTCGAGGAACCACTCGTCGAACGGCAGCCGGCGCGCGTCGAGGGCCGTGCGCAGCGGCTCGACCCATTCGTCGTTCTCGTGGAGGACGTAGATTCGGCTCATGCCGCTGCCTGCCCCGCCGCCCCCGCGCTCCCCCGCGACGCCCAGTCGCGCGGCGTCCGTCAGAACCGCGGGTTCACGACGTTGTTGAAGATGGACCCGAACGTGTAGCTGAACCCGAACGAGACACGATACCGCGAATCGGTGGCGAGCTGCCTCCGCTCGACCAGGATCTCCTCGTCGGTCAGCTTCTTCGCGGAGAGATAGACCTGGTCGCGCACGAGCTCGGTGCTCGCGCTGGCGAAAACCGACAGCCCCCGCACGACCCGGAACGACAGGTTCCCGAACACCGACGTGCTGTACTTGCTGAGGTCGTTGACGTAGCTGTTGTAGCGCAGGCGGATCCGGCTGTCCCCCCACGGCTGCTCCACGTCGAAGGTGACCTCGACCTCCTGGGCGGCCAGCGTCTCCTCCATCTTCCCGAAGATGGTCTCCTCGATGTAGTCGAACGACTCCAGCCCCATCTCGTAGGCGAAGGTCAGGCTGCGGCGCGACGACTCGGAGTACGGGAACACGTTGAACTCGATGCCCGGGAGCACGCGGATCCGCTGCTCCCGGTTCAGGAACGTCGACGCACTGGATCCCCCCCGGATCGAGGCACCCCAGTGCTCGCCGAGGCTCTTCACGAGCTGACCGTCGACCTGATGGCTGGTCCGCACGTCGGTGAACTCGCCGGTGCTGAGCTGGTGCACGTTCTCCCGGTACGAGCCCTCGATCTCCGCCCGCACGATCCACTCCTCGGTGGTGCGGTTGGCCGACGCCGAGCCGTTGAAGTTGCGCTGCTCCCGCGACGCCTCGCCGGACACGCGGGCGTTGGTGCTGAGCCGGAACACCCAGAAGTCCCACGGGTCGTCTTCCGGCTGGGCCATCATCATGCGGAGACCGCCGCCGGCGAACCCCGTCCCGACCCCGGCCCGCCCGGCGGCCCCGATCTCGATGTCGTAGGCCAGCGGCGTGTCGATGATGTAGTGGAGAAAGCCGACCCGCAGGACTTGGGCGAGCCCTTCGCGCGTCTCGTCGTCGGTGTCGGTGCGGCTCTCCGAGTAGGTGTAGCTGATGCCGCGGTCGGCGAACTCCTCGAGGCCGATGAAGTCCAGGGTGTAGAGGCGGCCGCCGCCGCTGTTCTCGGTGGTGACGAGCACGTGCACCTGGGCGTCATGGCGGTCCCGGACGTAGTTCACGAAGGTGATCTCGCGCCGCAGGTAGTCGAAGTCGCAACGGTTGCAGTCGAGGAACACGCGGAGGGCCGCCGGGCCGCCGCCGGCGTCCTGCGCGCCGCTCGCGCCCGCGCCGAAGCACAAGACGGAGAAGACCCATCCGAGCCCGAGGAGCCTCGCCTCGCGCCGCCGACCGCCACGCCCCCGCCATCCCGGACACACGCTCCGTTCGGCAGCGGAGACTCCGTTTCGCCGAGTCCGACCCAACGCTTCCTCCTCCGTTCGCGAGCCCGCAGCGACCCCGTGCGGAATCAGTATACGGGGTTCCCGCCCTGCGCCTTGACAGCCCCGGGCTCCGGGAGTACAAGGGATAGCTTGTACCGACGGGCCGGACTCGGCCCCGATGCGAGAACCCCGAATTCGAGGAAACGAGGAGTTTTCATGCGCAGAATCCTGATCTTCGGCCTGCTCGCGGCGTTCGCATACGCCGGGGGGGCCTCCGCCCAGACCGACGTGACCCCCGTCGAGCCCTTCAAGGTCGGCACCTTCGACATCCACGGCGTACCGCATGTCGGCGTCGTGCTTCGGGACAGCCTGGTGATCGACATCGAGATCGCGAACCTGGCCCTCGAGGCGAACCCGGAGTTCGCGAGAGTGCCGATGCCCGAGGACATGCTCGAACTGATCGGCCGCTACGAGTACGGCCTGAAGTACCGGCTGTACGAGATCGTCAACGACGTGGTCGCGAACGGGCTGGGCGACGACCGGGCCGACTTCGTCTACGACGTGGACGAGCTGCGCACCCGGCCCCCGATCATGTATCCGGGCAAGATCCTGAACGCCGCCGTCAACTTCTACAGCCACGTGAACGAGGCCGGCACCCCCGAGGAGCGGGCGGCCGAGATTCGGCGGCGGCAGGAGCAGCGCGGCGTGCCCTACCTGTTCCTCAAGCCCAGCCGCGGCGCCGTCGTCGGCAACGGCGACCCCGTCGTCATCCCGTACGGCCGCAACCGAACCGACTGGGAGGTCGAGCTCGGCGCGGTGGTGGGCCGGCCCGCCAAGTACGTGTCCGCGACCGACGCGCAGGACTACATCTTCGGCTACATGGTCTCGATCGACGTCTCCGACCGCGGCGGGCGCCCCCCCGGCGGCAACGCCACCCGCTCGGACTGGTTCGTCGGCAAGGGCCACGACAGCTTCGCGCCGCAAGGCCCGTGGATCGTGCCGAAGGAGTTCTACGGCGATCCGATGCAGAACCTGCGGCAGACCCTCAGCGTCGGGGGCACGGTCCTGCAGGACGCGCAGGCCGGCGACATGATCCACTCGCTGTGGGAGATCGTGGAGTACGCGTCGTCGATCATCACCCTCTATCCCGGTGACGTGATCAACAACGGCACCTCGGGCGGCACCGCCGCCGGATCGGCCGAGACCCGGACCGGCGACCGCTACCTGCGGCCCGGCGAGGTGATCGAGGCCACGATCGACGGCATCGGCACCCTCCGCATGCCCGCGGTGGCCGGCGACATGCCGCCGGACGGCCTGACCGGCGCGCAGTTGCCGCCCATCGACAGCTACCGCTAGCGAGCCCGGGGAGCGGGCGCCCCTTCAGCGGGGCTCCCGCTCCCGCCTTCGTCGCTGTCCCCCCGCGGCCCCGTCTCGGTCTCCCCGACTGCGAGTCTCGCCCGGCTGGCGCCGCGGGCCGAGTCACTTCACGCCAGCGCAAACTCGTGATACTGCCCACGGGGGGAATCTTGGCCGGTGAGGTCATTGGGAGGCCAAGCCAGCGGAGACGGTCCAACGCCGGCGGGCCGGTCAACCGATTGCAGATGGCGAGGGCGGCCGAGAACGCCACGACGGCCCACGCCGTGGTTCGCGGTCGCCCGAGACTCAGCGCGGCACCGGGAGCCCGCCGCGGTCGGGTTCGAACGGCAGGCGGTCAGCGTCCTCCCGGTGCCGGGGAATCGGCTCGCCCAGGGGGGGAAGCCGGGAGAGATCGACCTCGCTGACGGCATGCAGCCCGCCGCCCGCGGGCCGGATGCGGTAAGTCGCCTCCGGCGTCCGCACCGTGCCCGCGACCACGTCGCCGTTGACGACCAGCGTCATCGTGCCCATCTCCACGCCGGCCAGCGGGCCCGCCAGCGAGTAGCCGCCCGAGAAGGTCGGCGCCACGCTCTCGACGAGGCCGGTGAACGACGCGTCTTCGAAGAGGTTCAACGTCAGCACCCCGGACGGCGCGGTGGCGCCGACGGCGTCGGCGTTGGCCGCGTCCGTGGGCGCTGTGAGCTGAGCAAAGTCGATGCCCACCAGGCGCCGACGCAGCGTGATGGAGTCGGAAGGGGTTTCCGAACCCTGAACAGCGGCCACCCCCGCCGGCGCCACCGCCCGGAAGAGGCCGCCGGGCTGCCCCGCCGCGTCGCCCGCCGCCAGCACCACCAGCAGCGCGCCGGCGAGCACCGAGGATCGGCACCCGCCGCCGACCGGCGACGCCCACCTGCCGCCGAAGGCCGCCGACCGCCCGGAAACGAGTCTCGCAGGAGTCATGGCAATCGATATCCCTGCCGGAGCCGGCTACTGGTACACCGGCACGACCTTGATGTCGCCTTCCACCTCGCCCACCAGAATGGTCTTGGTGTGGGTGTTCGGGTCTCCGATGCGGATGACGTTCTCGTCCCCGTTCGTCCCGCGGCTGCCGATGTACACGTTGTTGCTGCCCGTCCTATTGTTGATGCCGGCCTGGTACCCGATGGCGGTGTTGCCCGAGCCGTCCGCGTTCAAACGGAGGGCGTCGCGGCCGATCCCGATGTTGCCGTTGCCCAGGTTGGTCAGCAGCGCGGCGGAGCCGATGGCCACGTTGTTCTCGCCGACGAGGTTGTTCTCCAGCGCGCCGCTGCCGAAAGCCATGTTGAAGGACGCCGTCGTCGCCCGCAGCATGGCCTGGGTGCCGATGGCGAGGTTGTCCTCGCCGGTAGTCAGGTCGCGCATGCTGAGGCGGCCGAAGGCGGCGTTGTCCTTCCCGGTGGTCAGGTTGTACAGGGCCCGCTGGCCGAATGCCGAGTTGTCGTTGCCGGTCGTACGGTTCGCCAGGGCTCCATCGCCGTAGTGCGTGTTCGACAGCCCCGCGTGGTCCTGCGAGCTCACGGGGTCGCCGCCGACCACCGCGTCTCCGCCGTACGCCATCGGCCCTGCCGACGACGTCGACCCCGCCGACAGGAAGGGGCCGGGCTCGCCCTGGGGTCCCTGCGGCCCCGCCGGTCCCACCGCGCCGAGGGTCGGATAGAACACCGCCCCCGCCCCGTCCGCCCACGAGAGGGCCAGCAGGTAGGTGCCGGGCAGAAGCTCCGGCAGCCCCGTAACCACCCCCGACTCGGTCATCGACAGCACCGGCAGCGCCGACATGCCGAGCGTCACCGTCGGGACCTCGCCCCCGAAGTCGAAGCCGTTGATCGTCAGCGTCCCGTTCCCGGCGTCGACGAGCGCCTCGGTGATGAGCGGCTGACGCTCCGACGCGGCCTCGCCCGCCTGGAGATAGACGACCCCGGCAACGACGACCAGCACCAGGGCGGCCGCGAACCACGAACCACGCGTTCTCGTCATCGCAACACTCCTTGTCTCCGTCTCCATCGAGCAGGCCATCCCAAGTCCCAACCCGGCGGGAGGCCGCGCCATTCTACCGCGCGGCCTCCCGCCGGGGAGCCGGAGGCTCGGGCTCGACCACCATCCCGGGACGAGGCGTCGTCGGGGCGTACGACAAGCTGCCCGGAGCTGGCGGCACGCCCGGCTCGTCCACCGCCTCCACCACGGAAAGAGGACGCAGCAGCCGCTGCAGCCGCTCGCGCTGCTCCGCCGCCGACAGTACCAGCGACTCCCGCACGGGGCGGGGCGGCGGCGGCCGCCGTGCGGCCGAGGCGCCCGCCGGAGCCGGCGGCGGCGCGCGGCGTGCGACGCGAATCTTGACCAGGTCGTAGATCGAGGCGCCCGGGTTGCTCGGCCGTCGCGGCGCCGCGAGGAAGCCGGCCGCCGGCCGCAGCAGGAGGCGCAACGCGGCCCGCTCGGGGACGCCCTCGAGGTGGAGCGTCACCGGCGCCGCACCCAACTCGCCCACGCCTTCGAACCGGGTGTTCCCGGCCCGGGACCATTCGGCGAGGACGTCACCGAGCAGCACCTCGGTCGCGGTCAGGGTGACGCGGCCCCCGGCGACGGCGAACACCAGCTCGTCGGCCTCAGCCGTCCCCAACCCGCCCAGGGAAGCCGCGATCACGGCGCCGGCAACCCCGGCGCCACGTCTCCGCCAGCCTCGGTTCACTGGGTAACGATAGCACTGGAAGCACGGGCGGGGCCACAGGTCGATGCGAGCCCGCGGGTCGGGGCGGAAGGCGACAGGCACCGCTACGGGCCGGCATCGGGACGCGGCGCGATGCGCGGCGGCGGTCCCGTCACCCCCGGGTTGTTGCGGGTGCCGATGTGGATGGGCCCCACGTCCTCCTGCGTCAGCCCGTGCGTGCGGACGATGCGCGGAGTCAGCAGCATCACGATGTCTGTCGACTGCGCCGACTCGTCGTTGGCCGAGAAGAGCTGCCTGAGGATAGGCAGGCGCAGCAGGCCGGGGAACCCCTTGAGAATCTGGCGGTCCTCCTGGCTGAGGAGGCCCGCGAGCAGGTTCGACTCGCCGTCGCGGAGGCGCAGGCGGGTCACGACCTTCCGCGTGCCGAACGTCGGCAGCGACTGGCCGGCGACGAGGATGGGCGGCCCCAGGGTGCTGTTCTCGACCTCGAGGTCGAGGACGATCTCGTTCTCGTAGGTGACCCGCGGGATCATCCTGAGGATGACGCCGACCGGCCGGTACTGGAACGACGTCAGCGGGTTGAACGACGCGCCGCCGACGGCGAGGGGGGTGAACGCGGTGGTCGGCACGGGAATGTCCTGCCCGAGATTCAGCTCGAGCTCGGCGCCCTCCTGCCCCCGGATCTGGGGCTGCGCCACGAGCCGGGTGTGGGTGTCCTGCTCGAGGAAGTCGATGACCGCGGACGGGACCGCGAAGTAGAAGTCGGCGCTGCTGACGCCGGAGACGCGGCCCGGGCTGAACAGCCCGGACAAGCCCGAGCCGCCGTCGTCGCCGTTCGCGGCGGGGACGCCGCCGGGCGAGTACGTCGTCGAGATGGAGTAGCGCGACAGGTCCAGTCCGTAGCGCTTCGCCCGTTCGCGGTTGACCTCGAGGATCTCCACGTCGATGATGACCTCGGCCCGCGGCTTGTCGTTCGCCGCCAGCACCCGCTCGACGATGCCGACGACCGGGGCCGTCGCGCGAACGGTGATCGCATTGGCCTCGATGTTCGCCACCAGTTGCGGCGCGTTCGGCGTGTTGGGCGCGCTCACGAGAGTGGAGAGCAGCTCGGTCAGCGCCTCGACGTTGCCGTGCGAGACGTAGAAGGTGCGGATGACCAGCTCGTCGTACTCGCCGCGCTTCTCCGGCGTCTCGGGCACGACGACGATGGTCCTCGGGTCCACCACCTTGTGGAACGCGCCGTTCGCCGCGAGTATCCGGGACAACGCCTCTTCGAAGGTGACGCCGGCCAGCGACACCGAAAGCGCCAGGTCTTCGAAGTCGCGGTCGTAGAGGACGTTGATGCCCGCCGCCTCGCCGAGAAAGTCGAGCACATCGCGCAGGCCCGTGTCGGCGAACTCCATCACCAGCGGTTCGTCCGACACCGGGTCGAGCAGCGGCGGACCCGTGTCGAGGCGCGCCTGGCTCCGCATCGCCTCGATAGGGGCGGGCGCCCGCGCGGCCTCCATCCGCTGGCGCAACGTCTGTTGCAGGTTGGCGATCCTGACGCCGGTCTGCCCGTTCGACGGGTCCAGCTCGTAGGCGCGCCGGTACGCGCTGAGCGCCCCCGGCAGGTCCCCCAGCGCCTCGAGCTCCGCCGCCGCCGCCGCGTGGTGACGCGCGGCGCTCAACATGGCCCGCTGCAGCGCGATCCGGTACTCGGGGCGGTCGGGGTCCTCCTGCAGCGCCCGACGGTAGTACTCGACGGCGGCGTCCCAGTTGCCCTCGCGCGCGGCCGCCGCGCCCTCGCGGAAGGACTGGGTGGACGCGCACCCGGAGACGACGACGGCCGCCGCGATCAGGACCGCCGCCACAAGCTCCCGCATGCAGATGTGCCCCTCGTCGGCGCGCACTTCCGGGACTTCCGGCGCCGACCTTCACTCGCCGCCCGGCCCCTTCACTCGCCGCTCGGCCTCAAGGTCAGCCGTTCCCCGTCCTCGAGCCGTTCGAGCAGGAGGGCGGTGCGGTCGAGCGCGACGATCCGGTAGCGTCCGGCGACGACGTCGCCGACCCGTCCGTGATGGACGCCGGTGCCGTCCGCCAGGACGGCCACGCGGCCGACGCTCTCCGGCGCCTCGAGGACGCCGATGAACCGGACGGCCTCGGCCTCCCCGGACTGCCGCCACCCGTCAACGGCCCCGGGCGCCACCGCCGGGCCCCCGCCCGCGGCGCCTCCCGCCGGCATCAGCGGCGGCAGCGTCTCCCGCTCGAAACGGAACGGATTGCGGCGCCCGCTGTCGGGCGCCGGCGCGCCGCCCGCCAGAGCGTCGAGCCCCACGTCGAACGACGGCTCATCAGGACTATCGGCCGGTAGGCGGCGGCTCGTGAGGGCAGGGTCGGCGTCGACCTCCCCGGCGGGGGGCGCCAGGGGCGGGGGCGCCGCGCAGGCGGCAGACAGGAGGAGGCCCGGCAAGGCTCCGAGAAGGCGCCGTCGGGGGGCGTTGGAGAACCTCCGGGGCACGATGGACCCACACTATCACGGCGGAGTTCTCGACCTACCGGACGACGCCGGCCGTGGCCAGCAGGAGCAACAGCGCGCGCTGGGTGCCGATGTGAGCGTCGCGCGGGCTCCACCACTCGTCGACGGAATGTGCGCCGCCGCCGATGCCGCCGCGACCCAGGGTCACGGCGGGGATGCCGCGGGCGATGGGCAGGTTGGCGTCGCTCGAGGCGGCGCCGAGACGCGGCCGGAGGCCGAGGAAGCGGGTCACCGCGAGAGCGTGGCGGACGAGGGGGGCCCGCGGATCGACGAGGCCGGACGGCCGGTCGCCGATCACTTCGAGCTCCGCCTCGAGGGGGACGCCGCGGTGGCGGGTCCCGTTGTGCTCGTCGACAGCCCGCGTGACCGATGATTGGAGCACCGCGTCGAGCTGGTCGAGCCGGTCGGCATCGGTGGACCGCATGTCGACCTCGGCCCAAGCCTCGCGGGGGACGGCGTTCACGGAGGTGCCCCCGCCGATGCGCCCGACGCTGTAGCTGGCCGACGTGCCGATTCCGGCGACACCCGATGCGGCGCGGTCGAAGTAATCGATGGCCCGGGCGAGGGCGTGGGCGGGGTTGGCGAGGCCGAAGTCGCCCCACGAGTGGCCGCCGGGTCCCATTACCGCAACCCGGTACCGGCGGGAGCCCAGGGCCTGGTTCACCACCTCCTCGTCGGAGCCGCCGTCGATGGCGATGAACTGGTCGATGCGCGGCCCGCCCGGCCGGAGCAGGTGCCGCACGCCGCGCAGGTCGCCGAGGCCCTCCTCGCCCACGCTGCCCACGAAGAGGACGTCCGCCCGCGTGCGCACGGCGGCCCGCTCCAGCGCCTCGGCGATGATCAGCAGGAGCACCAACCCCCGGGTGTCGTCGCCGATCCCGGGGGCGTAGAGGCGGGCCCCGCGCCGGCGGACGGTCACGTCCGTGCCGGGGGGGAAGACGGTGTCGAGATGGGCAACGACGGCCACCGCCTCGGGGCCGGCCGTCCCCGCCCGCCGCGCGATGACGTTGCCGGGCTCGTCGATGGTCACGTCGGCGAGCCCCGTCGCCCGCAGGAGCTCCGCGAACCGCCGCCCGCGCTCGGTCTCCCCGAAGGGCGGCGCGGGAATCTGCGTCAGCTCGATGAGCGGTGCTTCCGCCGTCCGCTCGAGCGCGCGGGCGAGGGCGAGGGCGCGGCGCACTTCGGGCGTCGCCGCCAGGGTTCGAACAGCGGCGTCGTATACCGGGTCCGGCGACTGGGCGGGCGCGGGCCGGGGACTGCAGACGGCCAGGGCAATCCCCACCGCGATGGCGGAACTCTTCATGGCGTGCACCCCCCCGGGTGCCCCCGCCGTGCGGTCGGCCGGGAGCGTCGCTCCCCGCCCGACCCAACCCTCGAGCGAATCGGCGCCTCCCGCGGGAGGGTGCCTCCTACTGCGACTGCCCGGCCCGCTCCTCGGCGCGATGGCCGGCGAGAATCCCGTCCATCCCGATGTTGCCCTCGTGGCAGGCGTACTCGAACATCGGCTCGTCGCTCCGCATGAGGGGAATGCTGACCGTCCACGGCCGCGTCCACACCGTCGGGTCGGTGATCGTGACCTCGTAATCGAGGGTCCGCGGGCCCACCCGGGTCAGCCGCTCCACCAGGTGGAGGCCGTCGGACGATCCGCGGAAGTTCGCGGTGGACGAGAAGTTGGTCGTCTCGATGACCAGGGTGTCCCCCTCCCAGTAGCCCCGCGAGTCGCCGTGAAGCTGGCGGACGGACTCGGGCAGGTGGGGCTGGCCGGTGAGCGGGACCACCCGCGCGTCGTGGATCATCTCATTGAGGATCACGACGTGATCGGCGCTCTGGAAGACCTGGTAGTAGTTGTTGTAGCCCGCGCTGATGCTCGGGATCCCGTAGGTCACGCACCGCTCCTGCAGCGGCCGGTCGGTATAGCTGTCGGCGGGATGCTCGCGCCGGTACGCGGCGGCGGCGCGGAACCGCTCCCGCGCGGCCGGGGTGACGGCCGGGATCCGGCCGTCCGGCGGATCGACGATCAGCGACGTCCGGTTGTTGAAATCGCGCTCGACGATCCAGAACTGGTTGTAGTTGCCGGTGCTGGGGTCGTAGGAGGTCGCCTCCACCCCCGCGATGGCGGCCAGCACCAGTTGGTCGCCGAACAGCGCGTCCCCGTCGCTGACCGCGCTGGCGGCCGACACGCGCAGCGCGGCGAGCTCCTCGTCGCTGAGGGTCTCCCTGCCCGCCCACGCCTCGGGCCGCTGGAGGGGCGTGATGTTGTTGTTGGCCCAGACGCCCTGCAGGTCCGCGCGGCCGTCGGGCGTACGAGGGACGACCCAGCCCGCGTCAACGGGCTGGGCGGCGACCATCGCCGGCGCGACCACCCCGGCGACCGCGAGAACCGCGGCCAGAACCCACACCGTCACCCACTTCTCGCGCATTGAATCTCACTCCTTCCGCAGCCTGGAAGCGCCGCCCCGAGGCGCGACCGCCTCGACCGCCCTCTGCTCACCCGCCCACTTCCGCGGCGCGGACTCCACCGTCGCCGCCAGTCTCCGGCCGCATCCCCGGCCCGGCGGGCAGCGAGCCCTGCACGCCAACTTCGCCGCCAGCGCCGCGGACGTGCGACGGAGTCATTCTAAATCAGCGGGCGCTCCCGCGATCGCCCCATCCGGGGAGGGCGCCCCGTGCGTCCCCCCCAATGAGCGGGCGCCCTGCGATTCGGTCCCATCTCGGCGAAGGTGCATGCCGGACCGGCGGCGGCAGCCGGCGGGCTCGACGGCAAAGCGCACGCCCGTCTGCATGCGTATAATTGGCGGCGGCTCCTTTGCGCCTCGAGGTCCGGCCGCTCGGCCGGTTTCCGGCGGACTGGGGTGCGGCCCGCGCCGGGCCGAGAGGATTCCTGACGGAGATCACATGACTGAGACGCAACAGTTGGGACTGGCCGGACGCATGCTGATGTGGATACTGGGCACCGCGATCTTCGTGGTCATCGCGCTCCTGCCGTACGCCCTGTTCATGCGGTTCGCCACCGACTACGTCGTTCACGTCACGGTCCTGAGCTGCGTGGGCGTCATCCTCCTGGTGCTCGTGGTCGGCACCATCTTCGGCCCCCTGCGGACCGAGCCGCTGGCGGCGGACGCCGACACCGGCGGGGGACTCCGTTTCCTCGCCCTGATCTCGAACACGGTGTTCATCGGGCTGCAGGTCGTGCTGGTTCCGCTGCTCGTGATCGAGATCATCCTCCGGCTCGCCGGAAGCTCCCTCTTTTTCTAGCGGCTTCCTTCCCGCGGCTTCTCCAGCCGCCCGTTCGGGCCGGGGAACCCGCCCGTCGTCAGGGCTCGACGATCGCCGCCCCCGCGAGCTGCGCGATCGCGGCCAGGGTGGTCTGGGCGGCGTTGAGGCCGAGGCGGAAGTCGTCGTCGCTGAACGTGTCGTAGCGGTCGGTGGGCTGGTGCCAGTGCGGGTCCCAGCCCGCCCCGATGTGCATGCCCCGCTCGTTCTCCCGCAGGCTGATCGACGGCGCGACGTTCATGAACGGGGTCGAGTCGGTGCTGCTCATGTGCGGCCCGACCTGAGCCGGATAGTCGGTGGCGTAGGCGTCGTTGGCGGCCTTGAAGAAGAAGGCGAGGTCGCGCGACTCGGCCGCGAACGTCGAGTTCGACTGGAACTCGATGTTGACGTCGGCCTCCCGCCGCTGGACGGGGCTGACCTCGCCGTCGGGACCGGGCGCCCCGTGGTCGAACAGCATCATGTCGTGCTGGATCATCCCCAGCCAGCGCGGCTCGGGATAGCGGCCCGACCCCGGCGGGTTCTCGAGGCCCTGCCGCTCGCGGCGCTGCTCGACGTAGGCCCGGCTGCCGTTCAGGCCGGTCTCCTCGTCGTTCCAGAGGGCGAACCGGATCGACCGCTCGGTCTGGACGTCGGGGGCGCTGAGGATGCGCGCGAGCTCCATCACGAGCGCCGTCCCCGACCCGTCGTCGTTCGCCGCCTCACCGAAGCCGTGCCCGTCCATGTGGGCGCCGAGGATGTACATCTCGTCGGGCCGGGTCGAGCCGATCTTCGTGCAGTAGACCTGCGTACGGGCGCCGTCCTCCGGCTCCTCCATGTTCAGGGCCCGCAGCGCCTCGTCGGGCTGCGCCATCGGGTCGCGCTCGACGCCGGTGCGGCGCCGGTAGCCGAAGATGGTGCTGCCGCCGGCGCCGCTGCCGTTGCGGCCGATGCGGCCGCCGGTGGGCGTCGGCCCGGTCGGGTTCAGGGGCGGCGGGGTCCCGCGCGTGCCGGGGTTCCGCACCTGCGGCCTCGGCGGGGGCGCGTAGTAGCTGTAGAAGACCCGCTCGGTGGTGGTGCAGCCAGCTTCCTCGAGCCACGCCTCGATCCAGTCGACGGCGTCGCGGTTGCGGCGGGTCCCCTGCCGCCGGTCCCCGAACTGGGTCAGGCCCTTGATGGTGGCCTTGTACCGCTCCAGGTCGAGCCGGCCGACGAGCTCCGCGGCGGGGTCGACGGCCTCGCCGGCGGGCGGTTGGGCGGACGCGCGATCCATGCCGGCGGCGACCGCCAGCGCCAGGCCGAGAACGACGAACGAGACTCCTCTGCGCATGGCCTTCCCTCCCGAGCCCGCCGCCGACGGCTCCTCGATCCGCCGACCCGGCCAGAGTTCCGATTCCGAGTTGCCGGTGCCCCGGCCGCCGGCTTCGCGCGCCGGCCGAATCAGCAGGTCGATTGGAGTCGGGCAGCCCCTCCGCCTGCCGCCACCGCCCAAGACCGCTCGCGACGCATCGCGGCTTCGCGCACCAGCCGGAACGGCAGCCCGGTCGGTATCGGGCTGCCCCCCCTACCGCGACGCGCCAGGCGTTCACTCCCAACCTCGGGCGCCGGTCCACTTGCCGATTCCGCGGCTCAGTCGCCGCTCTCCGCGATGCGGTAGAGGCCCGACGCGGTGCGGATGAGCAGGCTGCCGCGGGCCACCGCCGGCGTCGCCAGGGTCATCTCGTCGAGCGAGTTCCGCGCCAGCACCTCGAACTCCTCGCCCGCCTGCATGACGAAGGTGTCGCCGTCCTCGCTGAGGGCGAAGATCTTCCCGTTGTACGCCCACGGTGACGCGGTGAAGAGCGTCCCCGCGGTGATGCGCCGGCGCCGGTAGACCTCGTTGCCCGAGCCGGCGTCGTAGGCCATCAGGATGCCCCGGTCGAGGAGCGTGTAGTGGGTGCCGCCGTAGACGAGCGCCGACGGGTTGTAGGACCCGAGCTGCGGGTGCGACCAGACGATGTAGTCGTTGCTCGTGGCGCCCTCGGGCAGGGTGATGTCGCCGCCCGCGCCGGCCCGGATGGCGTACACCGGCCGGTTCCGGTCGGCCACGTAGCCCGAGTTGATGTACAGCAGGCCGTTCTCGGAGAACGGGGTCGGGATGACCAGCGACGACATCCCGCTGAGCTGCCACAGGAGCTCACCGTCGAGCCCGTAGGACTTGACGCCGTTCTGGCCGGTGGTCACCAGCTCGGTCCGCACGTCGTTCTCCCACACGAACGGCGTGGACCAGTTCGACGTCTCGTCCCGATCGGTCCGCCACAGCTCGTCGCCGGTCGCGGCGTCGAAGGCGGCCACCCACGACGCCTCCTCGTTGTCGTTGACCACGTAGAGCCGGCCGTCGTGCAGGACCGGCGAGCTCGCGGCCCCCCACTGGCGGCGCGGCAGCCAGTCGAGCGGCGCCGACCACGCCAGCTCGCCCGCGAAGTCGACCGCGAAGAGCCCGATGTCGGCGAGGTAGACGTAGACCCGCTCGCCGTCGGTGACCGGGGTCTCCGACGCGAACGTGCTCTTCTGGTGGGCCGGCAGCTCCGGCACCCCGCTGTGGAGGGTGTACTCCCAGCGCGTCTCGCCGGTTTCGAAGTCGATGTCGAGGAGGACCCAGCGCAGGGGCCGGTCCATCTCGGTGATGAAGGCCGCGGTCATGGTGCCGCCGAGGGAGCGCGCCCGGTAGTTCTCGATGGGCTGGATGGGCACCTCGTCGCCCTCCGCCGCCGTCGACGTCAGGACGAAGACGTGGTCCCCCCAGACGATCGGCGACGCCCAACCGCGGCCAGGCACGTCGACCCGCCAAGCCACGTTCTCGTCCCGCCCCCAGCTCTCGGGCAGCGCGGGATCGTCCGCCACCACGCCGGCCGCCTCGCCGCGGAACCGCGGCCAGTTGGTCTGGGCCGCCCCCAACGAAGCGCTCAGCAGGAAGACGCAGACGCCGAGCGCGCTCAATCGCATGTTCATCATCGACTCCTCGAAGCTCTCCGATCCGTGCGGCGAATGTTGCCGGTATTCTAGCTCGGACCGCGGCCCCGTGCCGTGCACTGCCGGCCCGCGGGACCTGCGGGACTCCGCACCCCCGCCCCGGACCGCCCGAGCGGAGCTCCGAGCTTTGTCGCGGACTCCTGGTAGACTGACGCGCGCAAACCGAGAGAGCCGCCGGAGGAAAGACAGATGCCCCCAGTCGAGCAAGTCGAGAACCGCCTAGTTTCCGGCCCGTCCCATCGAGGGCATCGCCCTGCCGTGCGGTCCGGCGCCCGAACCGGGCTCGTCGCCGCTTCGGCGCTTCTGCTGGCGACCGCGTGGGCAGGCGCCCCCGGCTCCGCCGCCGCCCAGGACGGCGACCACTTCGTCCCGTCCCGGCCCGAGACGCTGAGCTGGGGCTGGTTCCCCCTCGACAAGCCGCCGGTGCTGACCATCGACTCCGGCGAGACGGTGCGCATCGACACCCTGTCGCACGCCGGGGCCACCCAGAACGACCATCCCGACCTGTCGCTGATCGTGCTCGGGGTGACGCCGGACGAGATCCTCCCCGACGTCCTCGACTTCTGGGCGTCCCGGGCGGGACGGCCGCGGGAGGGCCGGAGCGGCCACCTCATCACCGGGCCGATCGCGATCCGGAACGCCGAGCCGGGCGACGTGCTCGAGATTCAGGTGCTCGAGCTCGCCACCCGCGTCCCCTACGGCATCAACAACACGAGCCCGACCGGCGGCGTCTTCTCACCCGCCTACCCGGGGTCGCGGCCCGACGACGCCGAGCGCGAAATCGCGGCGGGCCGGCACCTCATCCGCACGGGGGTGGTGAACGGCCGCGAGGTCGCCCTCTTCGCCGACGGCATCC
Organism: Vicinamibacterales bacterium; assembly: GCA_965207615.1. Taxonomy (GTDB): domain Bacteria; phylum Acidobacteriota; class Vicinamibacteria; order Vicinamibacterales; family UBA8438; genus JAJEEA01. The sequence goes on along the minus strand of CBDBMZ010000003.1, from coordinate 507,301 downwards.
ACGTGCCCGTGGCCCCGTTCATGGGCATCATGGCCGTCGCCCCGGACCCGGTCGTCGGCGAGCCCGGGGTCACCGTCCCGGGCGTCCAGGCGTCGCGGCCGCCCGGCCGCTTCGGCGGCAACCTCGACGTCAAGGACCTCACCGCCGGCAGCACCCTGTACCTCCCGGTGCTACAGCCCGGCGCCCTGTTCTACGTCGGAGACCCGCACTCGGCCCAGGGCGACGGCGAGGTCAGCGGCACCGCCCTCGAGCAATCACTGACCGGACGCTTCCGCTTCGTGCTGCACAAGGACCGCGAGCTGACGGCGCCGCGAGCGGAGACCGCCACCCATTACGTGCTGATGGGCATCGACCTCGACCTCGACCGCGCGCTGCAGAAGGCGGTCGAGGAGGTGGTGGCGTTCCTCGTGGAAGAGCACGGCCTCAGCCCCGACCGGGCGCTGTCGCTGGCCAGCATCGCCGTCGACTTCCACGTCGCCGAGGCCGTCGACCTGACCCAGGTGGTCACGGGGCGGGTTCCGAAGAGCCTGTTCGGCCGGTGAGCAGGATCTGCTGTATACTGCGCTGTATGTCCGCCACTCGCACGCAGATCTACTTGCAGCCGTCCCAGCGCCGCCGGCTGGACGAGATCGCCGGCTCGCGGGGCTCGTCGCTGGCCGCGGTCGTCCGCGAGGCGGTCGATCTGTATATCGCGCAGGCACCCGTCGACCCCACGACAGCGCTCGAGAACACCTTCGGCGCGGCCCCCGACGCTTCGTTCCCGGGGCGCGGCGAATGGGAGGTACGAACCCGGCGCCTGAGAGCCCGCGGGTGATCCGGTGGCCGATCTTCTGGTCGATACGGACATCTTCATCGACCATCTGCGCGGCGCCCGCGAACTGCAACCCGGGCGGCATCGAGTCCACTACTCGGTCGTGACCCGCTGCGAACTGCTCGCCGGCGAAGTCGGTTCGGCCCTCGTTCAGCGACTCCTGGACCCCTTTCGCGAGCTGGTCGTCGATCGGCACGTGGCCGAGCGAGCCGGCCGGATTCGCCGCGAGACCGGCATCGCCGTCCCCGACGCGCTCATCGCCGCGACCGCCCTCGAGCACGACCTTGCCGTCGTCACCCGCAACCGGCGGCACTTCGAGCCGGTCAAGAGGCTCCGGCTGCGCGACCTCGCCCCCGCCCGGCGCGCGGGGCGGTGAGCAGGCGCGCGGCATCGTGCCACCTCGCCCGACCGCGCGGGGAACGCGCCCGTCGCGCGCCCCCGACGAGCAGCTCCCTCACTCCGCCGTGTCCCTGAAGAACGGCAGCACGAACGGCAGCAGCCACAGCAGCACGACGACGATGGCGAGCACCGTGAAGACGTCGAAGCGGCGCGGGGGCGGGGGCCGGTTGACGGCCACCCGCACGCGGTCGACCATCAGCCGGCCGACCCACCCCAGCACCGTCGCGAGGACGATCCACTTCAGCATCGCGGCTCAGTCGGCGATCACCGGTTCCACTCGAGCATCGCGGCTCAGTCGACGATCGCCTGGTAGGTCATCGTCGCGAGGTCCGGCCGGACGTTGAGGTGGGTGTAGGGCCGGATCTGCTCCATCAGGATGCCGATGAGCTCCTCGGACGGGTCGACCCAGAAGATGGTGCCGAAGGCGCCGCCCCAGTAGTAGGAGCCCTCCGAGCGCGGGGTGCCGGACGGGCCGAGGTCGGTGACCACGGCGTAGCCGAGGCCGAACCCGTAGCCGGGGCCGGCGAGCCAGATGCCCTTGTCGCCGGTGTGGTTGGCGGTCATCAGCTCGACCGTCTTGCGGCCGAGGATGCGGGCGCCGTCGAGCTCGCCGCCGTTCAGCATCATCTGGTGGAAGCGGAAGTAGTCGCGGGCCGTCGACACGAGGCCGCCGGCGCCGCTGAAGTAGGTGTGGGGCTCGGCCACGTAGCGGCTCTCCGCGGTGGGGGCCTCGGCCAGCTCTATCTTGCCGTCGGCGTCGGGCCGGTAGAGCGCGGCGAACCGGCCGAGCTTCGACTTCGGCAGGTAGAAGTGGGTGTCCCGCATGTCGAGGGGCTCGAAGATGCGCTCCTTCAGGAACGCGTCGAGGGTCTGGCCCGACATCACCTCGACGAGCCGGCCCACGACATCGGTGGCCCGCCCGTACTCCCAGTGGTCGCCGGGGTGGAAGTTGAGGGGCAGGGTGGCGAGCCGCTTCAGCATGTCGCCGACCGTGTCGCCGGGCTCGCGAGGCGCCACCACCCGCTGGAACTCGGGCTGGGTGATGCCGCGGTAGGTGTTGGCGAGGCCCGCGGTGTGGGTCAGGACCTGCTGCACGGTGATGGGCCGGGCCGCCGGCACCGTCTTGTAGCGGCCGGTCAGCCGCTCCTGCGGGGGCGCGGGGACCGCCACCTGCATGTTCGCGAACTCAGGCAGCCACTTCGCGATGGGGTCGCGGAGCTGGAAGCGGCCCTCCTCGTAGAGCATCATCAGCGCCACCGACGCGACGGGCTTGGTCATCGACGCGATGCGGAAGATGGTGTCGTGGGTCATGGGGGCGCCGGCCTCGACGTCGCGCTTGCCGAGGGCCGAGAAGTGCACCACCTTGCCCCGGCGCGCGACCAGGGTCACGACCCCGGCCACCTCGTTGCGGTCGATGTAGCCCTGCATGACCTTGTCGAGGCGCTCGAGCCGGGCCGAGGACATCCCCACCGCCTCGGGCTCGGCCGCCGGCACGCCATCCATCGCCGGCACGTCGCCCGGCGCGCTCGCGCTTCCCGCGGCGACGGCCGCCGCCAGCACCGCGACCAGCACCCACCACTTCGTCGTCGATCTCGTCATGACTGTCTCCTCGATGTTCGCATCCGCCGGTCTCCCGACGGTCACTCCAGTTCGCATCCCCCGGTCTCCCGGCGGTCAGTCACCGATGTTCCTCCCGCACCGGGGCGCCATCATCCAGGTCCCGTCGCGGTCCTGTCGCCAGTAGCGCACCGCCGGCGGGTCGGGCCGCTCGTCGTAAGGCTCGATCTGCACGAAGCTGTAGCAGGGGGGCAACTGCTCGGGCTGCATCGACTCCAGCAGCTCCATTTCCGACAGCCCCAGGCGCCGCCGGTGCTCGTCGAGCTGCCGCGGCGTCACCGTGCGCTGCCACGCGCCCCCGTTGATGACGATCGGGGTCGCGGCCCCCCGCACCGGCGAGAAGCCGTCGACGACGTAGGTCAGGCCGGCCTCGACGCGGGTGAAGTTGCCCTGGCGGTAGTCGGCGAGGTGAGTGTGCCCGTGGACCATCACCGCGACGGGCCGCGGGTCGGTCAACTGCTCGAGGTGACGGCGGAACACGCGATCGCGCGACCCCCAGAAGTACTCGAACCGGGGCGCGTCGGTCTCCGGGATGCGCGGGCACTCGGCCAGCGGGGGGCCGGTCGGGTCGAGCTGGGTCAGGATGCGCTCGAAGCGCCGCCGCGCCCGGCGGAGGGCGGCGCGGTGATCGCAGATCGCGGTCAGCTCGTCGTCGCTCAGACCCTCCATGAGGGCGGTCAGGCCGCCCGCTTCGAGGGCCCGCGCGGCGAGCGGCTTGAACCGGTCGTCGTCGGCCAGCGAGTCGACGAGAAACCGCGGCCCCGCCTCGCGTACGGCGGTGAGGTCCCAGACCGGGGGCTCCACGTCGCCGCGGTCCAGGTCCATCCGGAACTGCTGCCACGACATGCGGAAGAGCAGAAACCGCAGCAGGTCCGCCGCCGGCCCCGCGTCGTCGCCCCCGGCCGCCGCGAGGGCCTCGCGCACGCCGGCGCCATTGTCGGCGAGGTTGTCCACGATGGGGAACCGCGGCTCGTGGCGGTCGTACAGCGCCTGCACCACCGAGTGCCCCCACGGCCGTGCGAGGTGCCGCTGCCCGGAGCGGCTAGCGAACGGAGTCGGCCAGTCGTCGAACCGGTCGGCCCGGCCCTCGATCTGATGCCCGTGCTCGGCGTGGATCAGCCCGTCGGCGGAGCGCCAGAACCCTTCCCCGGCCACCCTGACGCGCCCCGGCGCGGCCGCGAACGCCTCGACCGCGCGCTGCCCGACGGCCGGGAACAGCAAGGCCGCGTCGTGGTCGCCGGGCACGAGCACCAGCCGGTTGTCGCCGGCGGCGGCGAACGCCGCGAGGGCGGCGGTCTCGTCGCGGTGCGCCGCGAGCACCCGGTCCAGGCGCGCCAGCGCCTCGGCCTCGGTGCACCCCAGGGCCGGGTCGTCCCAGGCGCAGGCGCCGTCGCTCGCCTGCAACAGCTCGAACGTGTCGCCGTTCAGGACGAGGTCGGTCGGGCCGCCCTCCTCCGCCAGATCAGTCAGGAACTCCTGGATATCTTCCGCCCACCGGAAGTCCTCGAACGGCGACCAGGCGCCATCGGGTCCGCGCCCCTCACCCAGGCGCAGGTCGCCCATCACCACGACCCGGCGCGGCGCGGCGTCGCTGCTCTGGCCGTGAAGCGGGACCGCCGACATGACCACGGCGAGCGCGAGAAGCAGGCAAACCGGCCCGCGAGCCGGCGCCGGGCGGCTCCCGTCGCCGCCCGTCCGGAGCTCCACGCGAGTCCCACGCGGGGAGCTGCCTCGCGCAAGGCCGCCCCGGCTCGGCGGGCGGCTTCGATGGCCGGGCGAATCTCGTCCACCGGAGAGCTGCGCCGACGTGCATTCGTGCCGCGCACGGCCAACGAGGCCGCACCGGTCCCGGGAGGAGGCTGCCACCGCGAACCCGCGCATCGCAGACACGCTATTCCTCCTCCGCCAGCGAGAACCGCACGATCTCCTCGTCGTTGCGAACGACGACGTGGCGGTTCGCATAGGCGGGGTGCGACCAGTTGACGGCCGAGCCGGAGAGCCGCCGCCGCACGTAGGGATGGGTGGGCTCGATCAGCGGCGTGCGGTCGACCTCGTCGTAGCCGTCCGGCGAGAACCGAGCGATGACGAGGTCGCCGGTGTCGGTGTTGACGAAGTAGCGGTCGCCGTTGCGCACGAAGAACGCGGTCGCCCAGTTGGTGCTCTCGCCGATCAGCGCCTCGGTCTCCCACACCCGGCGGCCCGTCGCCGCCTCGAGGCAGCGGAGCACACCGTGGCCGTCCACCCCATAGACGTGGTCGCCGTGGATGAGGGGGGTGCTGATGACCGAATTCAGGGTGTTGAAGTCGAAGCCGTAATCGGGATCGCTCTCCCCCACCCCCTCCCAGAGCACCTCGGCCCAGGGGCGGTCCTCGTCGAGCAGCAGCATGCGGGCCCCGCCGTACTGCGACGTGAAGAACAGGTAGCGGCCGCTGTGGACGGCGGTGGCGGGGTTGATGCCCATGTCGACGATGTGGCGTATCTCCCAGTACACCTCGCCGGTCTCGGGATCGAGGGAGCTGATGTCGCGCGGGTGCCACGCGATGAGCTGCCGCGTGCCCCCCGCCTCGATGATGATGGGCTGGCTGTAGCCGGGCTCCCAGTCCGACGACAGGGCCCGCCAGATCTCCTCGCCGGTGTGCTTGTCGAACGCCATCATCTTGGCGTTCGGCTCGCCCCCCACGAGGCAGATGAGCCGGTCGCCGTCGACGAGCGGCGCCCCCGACATGCCCCACGACGGGACCTCGGTGTCGAAGTCGGCGGGAAAGTCCCTCTCCCAGCGCACCGTCCCGTCGGCGACGTCGAGGGCCAGCAGCCGGCCCATGGCGCCGAGCACGTAGACCCGGTCCCCGTCGACGGTGGGCGTGGCGCGGGGGCCGATGGCGTACACGAGCTGCAGCCCCGCGTAGTCGGTCTCCCACTCGCGGATCCAGAGCACCTCGCCGGTCTCCTCGTCGAGGGCGACGGCCCGCTCGACGACCGCGGTCGACCGCGGGTCGAGCCGGCGGGCGTCGGTGACGAAGACGCGCCCGCCGGCCACCGCGGGGCCGGCGTAGCCGCCGTGGATGGGGGTGCGCCACGCCACCGGGAGGCCGCCCTCGGGGAAGGTCTCGACGAGTCCGGTCTCGTGGAGAACGCCCCCCCGCCCCGCCCCGCGCCACTCGGGCCAGTCGTCGGCGTGAACAGCCGGCGCAGGAGCGCCGGCGGAGAGCAGCGCCAGCCCCGCGATCAACGGCGCCGGGAACTGCGAGAGGTAACGCGGCATCGCCACTCCTTGCTACTATCCCGAATCATGGTCACGACGACACGCCAGGTCCGTTGCCGTTCACGAACATGGCAATCCTGAAGGACGGCTGCGCGAGTCGGTGACAGCACGCCGGTCGGACGCGGGGGTCCTGTCGATTCCCGGCCGACCCCGCCGGAACCGGCGGCCCCGGCCCCTCGTCAGATGCGGGTAGAACCATGACCAAGTTCCTGCTCTGGTGCATTCTGCTCGTGCTGTGCTGGCCGCTGGCCCTGCTGGCGCTGCTGCTCTACCCCATCGTCTGGCTGTTGCTGCTGCCCTTTCGGCTCCTCGGCATCGCGGTGACCGGCGTCTTCGCCCTCCTCACCGCGATCATCATGTTCCCGGCCAGGGTGCTGGCCGGCCCGAGGGCGTTCTAGCAGAGCGGCTACGGCAGCTCGTTGTAGATCACCCGCACCGCCGCCTCGACGCGGGTGGAGTCGTAGTGCGGATACCCGCTTGCGAGGCTGACGCCCGTCGCCGCGTCGTCCTCGCTCAGGCCTGCGCTCTTGGCCGTCCGCACCGCGTCCAGGAGGTCCGCGTTGTAGCGCTGGAACTCCTGGAAGCTCTCCCACGTCGTGACCGGGATGTGCCCCGGCACCACGACATCCACGCCCTCGATGCCGGCGAGGGCCGCGGCCAGCGTCTCGGGCATGGCGAGCCCGCTGCCGCCGTTGCTGGTGTCGAGGAACGGCGCGTCCCGCCACGGGAACATGTCGCCGGTCTGCAGCACGCCGAGGGACGGATAAACGATGAACGTGTCGCCGTCGGTGTGTCCTGCGCCGAAGTGGTACAGGTCGATGCGGTCGGCTCCCGAGCCAAGGCTCATCCGGTCGGAGTAGGTGGCGGCGGGCAGATACCGTGCGTTGTCTCCCTGGAAGTTGTCCATGCGCTGCATGTTGGCCTTGGTGTTGTCGTGGGCCACGATGCGCGCCGCGTCGAAGAACTCGTTGCTGCCGACGTGGTCGCCGTGGGTGTGGGTGTTGACGATGGTCACGACGGGCTTGTCGGTCACCGTCCGAATGCGCTCGAGAATGACCGGCCCCCACCCCGGCAGCTTCGTGTCGACGATGGCCACCCCGTCCTCCATCACGAAGACCCCGACGTTGCCGCCGCTGAACAGCGACCGGTCGACCGTCGACGATCCGGTGATGACGTAGAGGTTGTCCTTCACGTGCTCGATGACTGCGGCGTCCACCGCGTCCGGGTCGAGCTGCTGGAAACCGTTGACTCCGACCGACAGGACGCCGACCATCACCACCGCGCCGAGCGTGATGCTGCGTGTCATCTCAGTTCACTCCCCTACGTTCGCTTCCCTCACGGGCAAGACCCGACGGGTTGCGCCGTGGCGGATAGGTTTATCACAACCGGGGTCGACGGAGCCCCGCGGCGCCGGCTTCCGTCAGCTCCGCCTTCGTCTGGCCCGATCCACCAACTCGCGCGCCGAACCGTAGTTCTTCCACGGCCGGCGCCCGGTCGGCTTGAGCGCCTCCCCCGTGATCGCCGCGAGGTGCTCCCGGAAGTCGCTCTCCTCGAGGCGCCCGCCGGCCACGCAGTGGCGGCAGCCGAGCCTGACCTCGCCATTCGGCCCGCCACGGGCCCAGGCGCAGTCGGCGCCCCGAAGCGTCACCGGACATGGCCCACGCCACTCGACGCCCTTTTGGTGCCAGCCCTGCGGCCCCAGGCCGCCGGCAAGGCGGGTTTCCAGCTCTGTCCAGGTCATCGGCGGTGCGTCCACTCATCCGGTCCGGCTTCAGCGATCACGAGCATGCTCCCAGGGCCTGCCACCTCGGCGGCAGGAATCCAGGAAGGGGACGTTTCGACCAGGCGCGCCGGTCAAGGCACGCCAACCCCTTCTTGCTTCCGCGGAGCCGGTCTTCATGGGTGTTTCCTCCTGGCTTCGGAGAGAACGTATCACGGGCGGAAGTCGAGAAGCAGCGAGGCCCGCCCTGCCGGAGACGTCGCCGCCGTCGAACCGTTGACCCGCTCGATGCCCGGGACTACTCTTGACGGAACGAGAGCGCGCTGCGTCCGTCCGCCGTCGGAGGGCGCGGGGATAGCCGTCGCCATCAGCAACGTAGACGGAGATTCCGCTGCCGCGGCGTTGCGCGCGAAGCCCGGGGAAGGTGGCCTGCGCGCGGAAACGTATCGCGATCACGCTCGCTTCCTCACCGGGATGTCCGCACTTCGTGGTCGATGTGTCCTTACCGGCGTACGGCGTGGTGAGCCGGGCCGGATGTCAAGGAGGTCGGAGATGAGGCAGAGACAGGTCGTATCGGTCGGCGTCCTCGCCGCGCTCGTCGCAACGGCCGGGCTGGTCCCGCCCGCGGCGGCCCAGGACGGGCCGCGCACCGCGTGGGGCGCCCCGGACCTGCAGGGGGTGTGGGACTTCCGCACCATCACCCCACTGCAGCGCCCCGAACGGTACGGGGACCGCGAGTTCCTGACCCAGGAGGAGGCGGCCGCCCTCGAGCAGGGCGCCGTCGACCGCGACGAGCGGCTCCTCCTCGCGCCGCCCCGCCGCACCGAGGCGGGCGGCAGCGTCGGCGCCTACAACAACTTCTGGATGGACCGGGGCACGCGGACCATCGGGACCCGCCGGACGTCGCTGATCGTCGATCCCCCGAACGGGCGCATGCCGGCGCTGAGCGAGGCGGGGCAGGCCCGGGCGGACGCACGGCGCGAGTACCGGGCCGAGCACCCCGCCGACTCCTGGCTCGACCGCAGCACCTTCGACCGCTGCATCCTCGGGTTCAACACCGGGCCGCCGATGACCCCGGGCGGCTACAACCAGAACATGCAGGTGTTCCAGACCGAGGACACCGTCGTCATCCTCAACGAGATGGTGCACGACTCGCGCATCATCCCCATCGACGGCACGCCGCGCACCGGCATCGGGTCGTGGACGGGCGAGTCGCGCGGGCGCTGGGAGGGCGACACCCTGGTCATCGAGACGAACAGCTTCACCGACAAGACCCGCTGGCGCGGCTCGACCGAGAACATGACACTGGTCGAGCGGCTGACCCGGCAGGACGAGGACACCCTCGTCTACACGTTCACGGTGACCGACCCCGACACCTGGGTGCAGCCGTGGACGGCCGAGGTCCCGATGCGGCGGGGCGAGGAGCCGCTCTACGAGTACGCGTGCCACGAGGGCAACTACTCGATGGAGGGCATTCTCGCCGGCGCCCGCGCCGACGAGCGGGCGGCGGCCGAGCAGCAGTAGGCCGGCGATCGTCGCCGGGTTCCGATTGCCTCGCAAGCCGAACGCGGGAGTCGCCGCCTCTTGACGGAGGCGCCGACGTTTCCAAGACGCGGACTCCTGGTGACGTCGCGGATACCGGCGGGTGGAAGGCCGTTTGCCTCCACCCGCCGGATCATCACCGGTGCAAGCACCATGGCCGACGCGAATGCCGGGTCTGCGCCCGAATGAGCGTCGCGCGCCACACGTCGTCCCTGCGTGCCTGCGCCCTCTATCCCACGTCGGCGCTCTCGATCGCCCGCGTGAGGGCCGGGGTGCGACCGAGCAACCGGGCGTAGAGGGCGAGCTGGGCGCGGTGGTACTCCTCGTGGGCGATGCCGTGGTGCAACCAGGTGAGGCGGGTGCCACGCTCGCCATCGAAGCGGCGCACGTACTGCAGCATCTGCACCTCGCCGGCGGCGCGGAGCTGCCGGGCGCCGTCGCGGTAACTGCCGCGCAGCAGGCGCAGCCATTCCGCGCGGGGGCGCGGCTTCTCGACCCCCTTGGCGTAGTGGCGGATGAACGCCGGGAAGCTCTTGCGGGTGAAGTCGGCGGTGGGACGGGTCAGCTCGTTCGTCCACATCATGGCGGTGGCCACGACGTGGGCGACCAGCTCCGCGACCGACCGGGCGCCGGGGGCCGGCCGGAAGTCCCAGTCGCGGGCGGGAATGCCCGCCGCCTCGGCGATGACGCCCTGCCGGGCGCCGTCCCACGCCTCTATCGCTTCCTCGAGCAGGCTGTTCATGGTCATCGCCCCCCGGGCGGGCCGGTCAGGGCCACCGTATCACTCGCACACGACGCCGTCGCCGTCGCCGTCTCGCATGTACGCGTAGGCGGGATGCGCGCGCGGCACCGGCGCGATGCCGTGCCGCCGTGCCTCGGCGCACGACACGCGGCCGTTCCCGTTGTCGTCCCAGGGTATCCGGGCGATGCCGTGCGATGCGTTCCCTCCCGCCCGCGGCGACGCCGCCGGGTTCCAGAGTCCCCGGCCCGCCGACCTCGCCTCACGCTCGAGCCGCCGGAACCGGTCGAGATGCCGGAAGGGAAACCGCGTGTAGGCGTGCCCGTAGCCCCGCCGGATGATCTCCGCGTTGGCGAACGTCCCGTCCGCGAGATGGACGTAGGCGAGGATCCGCCCGTACCGGTCCCTTCGCTCCCGGTCGTACTCGAGACGCACGCGCCGGCCTTCGAGCAGCCGCCTCGTAAACGCGCTCGCCTCCCGGCCGAAGAACTCGACGGGCCGCCCGGGGCTCACGGTCTCCGGCGTGTCCACGCCGATCAGCCGCACCCGGCCCACGCCGTCGACGACGATGGTGTCTCCGTCGACCACGCGTTCGACCATCTGTGCACCAGCCGGCGCGGCCGCCAGAGTCAGCAGCAACGCCGCCGTCGGCAGGAGGCGCGTGGGGATCTTCGCGAACCCAATCGCAGGGAGACGTCGCAACACCGGCCACCTCGAGCCGGCAGAGCTTCGACACGGCAGAAACTACCGTGTGCCCACCGGCTGACGTGGTGATTATTGCGTACATGGGCCGCGGGCGGGCGCGGCGGGTCCGGGCGCCCGGTTGGGAGCCGAGTCAGGTGTCCAGGAAGCGCTCTCTGTGTTCCGGGGCCGGCGCCGGGCACGCCGCATGACGACCGAACAAGCGGTACCGATGCGCCGCGACCCGATCGTACAGCCAGTCCAGCAGCACGGTCGGCGCCCAGCGGAGGACCGTCGCGCCCCGCCACGGCCATCCGAGCTCGTCCAGGACGAACAGCGCGGCGGCCGAACGGCTCAACACGCGATCCGGACCCGACCGGTAGTCGACGACGACATGCACCGTCTCGAGCCGATCGGGGTCCTTGCCGAGCCCCGCCACGAGCTCCCGTCCCACCGCGCCCTGCAGCGCCGCGAATCGGAATCGGCGCCGATGGTCGTGCGCGAGCACGAAACGGACGAACCGGTCGCAGAGCCCGCACACGCCGTCGTACAGCAGCAGGTGGCTACCCGCGTCGAGCCCGGACGCCCCGCCCGGGCCAGTCGTTCCCAATCCGATGCTCCACGCCGCGGCCGCCGCCCGCCGGCGACGGCGCAACGTCATGCGCGACCGGACGTCGGTACCGTCGGTCGCGCGGCTCCGAAGACGTCAGAAGCGCAACAGGCGCGTGGCCTTGACGACGAAGGCGCGGTTCTGGAGGAACGGCCCCCGCGGGTCGAGGGTGTCGCGCTCGTCGGTGTAGACCACGAACAGCTCGCTGCCGGGCTGATACTCCCAGCGGAAGCGCAGGTTGGTGCCGAGCGAATCGAGGGTCGAGTTGTACTGCACCAGGGCCGCCACGAACATGCGCGGGGTCAGCGTGTAGGTGGTGCGTACCGCGACGAGGTCGGTCCGGAAGTCGCCCGCCGGCAGCTCGAGCCAGTTGAACGACAGGGACGGCTCGACGTTCAGTTGCGACGAAAGGTAGATGCGGCCGAACGTGTAGCCCACGCCGGTGCGCTCGCCCCCGAAGAACCCGCCGTGGTCGAAGCTCAGCCCGCCCGACACCGCGCGCTGCTGGCCCGGCGCGTAGACGATGCGGGTATTGGTGAAGCGATAGGCGCCGGCGGGAATCGTGATGGCCGGGGTCATCGGGAACGACTCCTTCAGCAGCTCGTAGCTGTCGGTGACGCCGGCGAAGAACAGGTCGCTGTTCTCGAACTCGATGCCGAAGAGCCCCTGTTGCGCCCGGGTCTCGAGCAGCCCGCCGCCGTCGGTGGTGTAGTCGAGGCTGCCCTGGAACAGGAACTTGCGGATCGACGCGATGGACAGCGGGCGCGGGCTGAAACGGCCCTCCACGAAGTTGCGACGGAAGTCGTGCCGGCGCACGAAGCCCACCTCGGGCCGGAAGTCGGCGCCGACGCCCAGCCGCTCCGCGACGAGCCCCCAGCGGTCACCGCGGTAGTCGAGCCTGGCCTGATAGCTCATGGCGTCGTCGCGGCTGACGCCGGGCAGCCGGCTCTCGGCCATGTAGGTCGTGATGTTCAGGTTGTCGTAGAAGGAGAAGAGCCCGTCGACCCCGTACACCTGGTTCGACCCGTCGCCGTCCATCGACACCGAGCGGCCCGTGAACAGCGCCCCGACCGCGCTGCGGCGCAGGATGTCCCGCTTGACCCGGGCGACGGTGAAGTTGGTCGCGGCGGCCGTGGCGGCCTGCTCGGCTTGCACGTTCAGCACGCCGATGCTGTAGGGGCCGGCCTTGCCGGTCAGCCGGCCGCCGGCCCGGATGGGGACAGTCTGGCCGTCCTGCAGCCCGATGCGGCGGCTGAAGAACAGGATCGGCGCCGTCCCCGCGAACTGGCCGCCGCCGAAGTAGAACGCGGTGGAGTCGCCGGTGAATCCGCCGCCGAAGTCGAAGATGCCCTGCCCTTCCAGGAAGAATTCGCGCTTCTCGGGGAAAAACAGGCTGAACCGGGTCAGGTTGACCTGCTGCTCGTCGACCTCGACCTGCGCGAAGTCGGTGTTGTACGTGAAGTCGGCGGTGAGGCCCTGGGTTACCCCGTACTTGACGTCGAACCCCACGTCGCCCCCTGCCGTCGTGCGCTCGTCGGGGGCGCGGGTGAGGTCGGTGGCGACGTCGGAGATGCCGTACGGCTTGACCTCGAGCCGGGTGCCCGAGGCCGGCACCTCCAGCCCCACGAGGGTCGCGGCCGACGACATCTTGTAGGCCCCGGACCAACTGAGGGACGCCGGAATCGGGGTCAGGAAAGAGGTCTCGTTGGTCGACGCCACCCGGCGCTGCACGTTGATGCCCCACATCTGCGCCGGCCCCGCCCGATACCGGAGCGACTTGAAGGGAAGGGCGATCTCCACCGTCCACCCCCCGTCGAAGCGGCCCGCGCGGACGTCCCACACCGTGTTCCAGTCGAGGTTCTGGCTGCGTTCGTCGGTGACGAGGGCGTCGAAGAGGCCCCCGATGGCGTTGGTGGTGAACCCGAACGCGTTGCGCCGGTCGTAGAACGTGTCGAGGACGACCGAGATGGTGTCGTTGCCGTACATGCCCCAGCTGTCGCGCCTCATCTCGTTGGCGACGATGCGGTCGGGGGCGGCGCTCCAGCAGCGGGCCGACACGTACAGGTTGTCCGCGTCGAACGTCACCCACACCTCGGTCTGGTCGACGGCGGGCTCGCCCTCGACCGGCTCCTGCTGGATGAAGCCGGTCACCGGCGGCACGTCGCGGTAGACCCGCTCGTCGAGCCGGCCGTCGAGCTGCAAGGGCGCGTCGAGCCGGATCGCGCGCATGGTCAGCCGTCCCGAATCGTCCCGGGCCGCCACCTCGGGCGGGAGGGGGGGCGGCGGGCCGTCTATCAGGGTCGGCGCCGCCGCGAACCCGGCGGGGGCGGCCCTCCCCGCTCCGGACGGTCCCGCCGCCGACCCTGCGCCGGCCACCCCGGCGCCCGGACTCGCGACGGACGTCCCCGCTCCCGGTCCCGCGCCGAACGTCCCGACTCCCGGTCCCGCGAACGGTCCCGACCCCTGCCCCCCGGCGGCAGCCGTCCCGCTCCCGGAACGGACGAACGCGGCCCCCTCTCCGAACGCCTCTCCCGGCGCCGCGAGCGGGCCCGGCGCGGGAGCGCCGCCCGATGCGGCCCGGGGCGGCCGCGGGGCCGCCGTCGGCGCCGCGCCGGCCGGCGCGCCCGGCCTCCACGCCCGCCGCGCCGCCGCTCCGAGACGGACGCCCAGCTCGTCCTGCAGGGAGAACAGGTCGTCGAGCGCCCCGTCGACACGCGTGCCGGCCACGACGCGCCCGGTGGCCGAGTCGAGCAGCCGCGCGGTGATCCGCAGCCGGCCACCCACCCGCTGGTAGGCGCCGGCCACCCGCAGGCCGGACGACGCCGGGGTCGCCGCCCCGCCGAGATCGGCGGCGAGCGTCTCGGCGATGCCGTCGCCGATCCAGTCGTCGGCGGGATCGCCCGACAGGTTGGCGAACGCCGCGACCTCGACCCGGCCCGCGGCCTGGGCGGCCGGCGCCGCGGACTGGCCGCGCGCCGGCCCCGCGGCCACCGCGACGGCGGCAAGGACGAGACCAACGGCGGCGGCGGGTCGCAGGGTCGCGACGGCAAACACAACCCCTCATCATAACCGGGCCCTCCCCGCAGGCGCCCCGTCGCGCCCCCGAGCCTCTCCGCGGCGCCCCCGCGGCCTCACCCGGACGCGCGCCCCCCGAGCCCCGCCGCGGCGTCCCCCCGGGGCCTCGCCGGAGCACTGCTTCGGCGTCCCTCGGCGTCGCGCTCGGCGGCCTTCCCGCCCGCGCCCCGCGGTCGCCCCCGCCCGCCTGGTACACTGCCGAAACGCATGCGGCACGCAGGTATCGTCTGGCTGGCCGGGGGGCTCGGATGCCTGGCGTCGGGGGTCGCGGTGGGTCTGTCGCTGTCGCTCGAGGCAGGGGCGGCGCTCGCCCTGCTGGGCGCCGGCGCGTTGGGGGCCGGTGCAATGGCGGGGGCGCGCGACAGCGCTCCCGACCCCGGCACGATGGCCGAGCTCGAGCGGCGGCTCGACGAGCTGCGGGGGCTGGACGCCAGGCTGACCGCGGCGGGCGTGTCGCCGGTCGAGCGGACCTACGACGAGTTGCTCCGCCGCCGCCCCGAAGCGCCGGCCCTGCCCGCGACCCTCGACGAGCAGGAACGCCGTCTCGGCGAGATGATCCGCGACCGCTGCGACCGGGTGTGGGACGGCATCGGCGACCGGCGCTACGTCAAGCGCGAGGACGGGCGCGTCGTGGACCTCGCCGGCGGCGCCATCTTCGCGGAGCTGCGCGACGTCGTTCAGGAGGTCGCGGCGCTTTATCACGCCGAGTCGGACAACGCGATCCTCGAGGCGCGCACCGGAGACATCGCCCTCGCCGTGCGCTCGGCCGTCGGCGAGCTGCTGCAGGCGGTGCGGCAGGTGCCGTTCGTCGATCCCGCCTCGTGGTCGGTCAAGACCGTGGTCACCCAGCTCGAGCAGGCCCAGCAGGGGCTCGCCCTGTACCGGAAGCTCGAGCCCTGGGAGCACTACCTCAACGGCGCGCTCCTCGCCACCCGTCTCGCCGCCGGGGCCAACCCCGTCGGGGTCGTCGCGTGGACCCTGGGCACGCAGGTGGCCAAGCGCGTGGGGAAGCGGTTCATCAAGTCGCGCGCGGAAGTGTGGCTGAAGACGCTGCTGGAGAGCTCGGTGGCGCTGGTCTACCTGCGCGTGGCGCGCATCTACGACCCTCTGCGCTCGTACCGCGGCCCCGACTGGATCGCACTCGTCGAGGCGGTCCGCGTCCACGCGTGCATCCCCGGGGTCGACCACAACCGGCGAACGCTGCTCGATCGCATCCTGCGCGCGCCGATCCCCGACGAGTTCGCCAAGCTGGCCCTGCTGCGCGCGCTGGCCGAGGACCGCGCGCCGGCGCCGCCCTCGGCTCCTCCCGTCGACCTCGACGGGCTGCGGCCGGAAGAGCGGCAGGCCGTCGCCGAGCGCCTGGCCGACCTGCTGTCGGAAATGCACGGCCTGCAGGCGCCGGCCGCGCGGGCGGCGATAGAGGCCCTGCAGCGGCGGCTGCCCCTGCCGGTCGACCTCGGCGACTCGCGCCGCCCGGAGGCGGGGCGCGCGGCCGACGGGTTCGCGCTGCTCGCCGCGCTGGCGCGCGACTGCCTCGACGCCGACCGCGCGCAGGCCGGCAGGCTCCTTCGGACCGGCGCGTTCAGCGCGCGCGTGAGGGAAATGCTGGACGAGGAGGAAGCGGAACGGATTGTGGGGCGAGCGCTGGCCGCGACGTACGAGGCCGGCGGCCGACGGGAGGGACCGGGCCCGGAAGCACCGCCGCCCGCCCTCGTCGGAGACCGCCTGGCCGAGCCGCTGCTGACGTCGGTGGCCGATCTGCTGTGCTCGGCCCCTCCGCCCTGGCCGATCGAGTACGACCACCTCGTGCTGCTGTACGCATCGGTGCTCCTTCCCGAACGCAAGCAGGTCGCGGGCGCCTGGAAACACTACGTCGACGCCGCGTCCCGGCACCTGCGGGAACGCCTGCGCCTGCCCGACCTCTCGACGTGGCCGCCCCGCGCGGCGCCGGTGATCCTGCGCCAGCTCGGCGGCGGCGAGCCGGCGCTGGCCGTGCTCGCCGCGACCACCCGCGCGGGACGGGGGCGGTGGCTCGCGTTCCATCGCGACCACGTCGTCGTCGGAGCGGTTCCCGACAAGGAGCTCGTCGTCGACGACGGCGAGCCGGAGGTCCATCCTCTCCGGCCGGAGCACCACCCCGTGGCGCCGGTCCGACTCGCCCGCCGCCGGGGGCGCCTGACCGACGACCTCGTGTTCCGGTGCGGAGAGGAGCGCCTGACCGTCGCCAGCGCGAAGCTCGGCAACTTCGAGCGGCGCTTCGGCCCCCTGCTGGACGCGCTCGACATCGAAGCGGACCGGCTGGGCCGCGAGGGCTGACCGACGCGGGGACGGGCGTTAGAATGGCCCGTGCTCGGCTCCTTCCCGTCCACCGGCGGTCCGCCCCGCTTCGCGCTCTCCCGCGATCTGTTCCTCCGCCTCCTCGGCTTCGTCTACCTACTGGCGTTCGCGTCGCTCGCGCCGCAGATCCTGCCTCTCGTCGGCGCGGACGGGCTGCTGCCCGCCGCCGCGTATCTCGACCGCGTCCACGGGCTCCGGGGCGCCGCCGCCTACCTCGAGCAACCGACGCTGCTCTGGCTGTGGCCCGGCGACGCGTTCCTCGTCGGCACGTGTTGGCTCGGCATGGCGCTGTCCGTGGCGGCGATGGCCGGCCTGGCGCCGAGGGCGGTGTTCGTGGCCCTGTGGGTCTGCTACCTGGGGCTGACCGTCGCAGGACAGGAGTTCCTCCTGTTCCAGTGGGACAGGCTGCTGCTCGAGACGGGCCTGCTGGCCGTGCTGTACTCCCCGGCCGGACGGCGGGTGCCACTGGGAACCGGGCCCGAGCCGGGCGCGGCGGCGCGCTGGCTGATCTGGGGCCTCGCGTTCAAGCTGACCTTTCTCTCCGGCGTCACCAAGCTGCTGAGCGGCGACCCGACCTGGCGGGGCCTGACCGCGCTCGAGCACCACTACCAGACGCAGCCCCTGCCGACCTGGGTGGGCTGGTACTTCCACAACGCGCCCGACTGGTTTGGCGCCCTGTCGGTCGGGGTCATGTTCTGCATCGAGGTCGCGGTGGCCTTCCTCATCCTCGCGCCGGTCCGCTTCCGCCGGACGCGGATGGCCGGCTGCGGCCTGCTCTGCCTGCTGCAGATCCTGATTGCCGCGACCGGCAACTACGGGTTCTTCAACCTGCTCGCCGTCGTCCTGTACCTGTCGCTGCTCGACGACGGGGCCGTCGCGTCGATGCTGCGGTTCGGCGTGTCGACGGCCGGCATGCCGGAGCCCGCCAGGCGGCCCGCGCCGGCATGGCGGCGGTGGGCGCGGGCGGCGGCGACGGTGCTGCTGGCGGGGTTGAGCGCGCTCACGCTGGTCCGGGAGGTCCGCCGGCCCGCTCCGATGCCCGCGTGGGCCGGCGCCCTGCTCGACCGGGCCGAGCCGTTCCGCTCCGTCAGCGGCTACGGGCTGTTCCGGGTGATGACCACCGAGCGTTTCGAGATCGTCGTCGAAGGGAGCGCGGACGGCTCGACATGGCTCGAGTACCCGTTCAAGTGGAAGCCGGGCGACCCCGCCCGGGCGCCCGGCTTCGTGCAGCCGCACATGCCGCGGCTCGACTGGCAGATGTGGTTCGCGGCCCTCGATCCGCGCGGGAACGCCCACTGGCTGCTGCCGCTCGCGGAACGCCTGCTGGAGAACGATCCGGTCGCTCTCGACCTGCTCGACGGCACGCCGTTCCCGGAGGCGCCACCCCGCTTCGTCCGCCTGATGATGTACCGCTACCGGTTCACGACCCGCGAGGACCGCGCGAGGAGTGCGTGGTGGGAGCGGGAACGGCTCGGACCGATGACGGAACCGCTCACCCGACGGCCCTGAAACACTTGAATTTCGACCCGCCGGGGCCTACAATGCGCTGATGAGATTTGGGTCTTCCCGGACCGCTTCGCGCCTACTGACGCTGCCCTCGGGGTTCCTCGTCATCGGCGTGGCCCTGTCACTCCCGGCAGGCGCGCACGCTCAGGAATCGGCAGGCGGGTCGGCGACGGCGGGGCTCTCGCCAGCGTCGGCCGACGCCCGCCAACTGCTCGACCGTTACTGCGTCGCCTGTCACAGCGATCGGCTCGAGACCGCCGGGCTGAGCCTGGAGAACATCGACGTCGCGCACGTCCCGGCCGCGGCCGAGACCTGGGAGAACGTGGTGCGCAAGCTGCGTACGAGCACCATGCCCCCGCCGAACCGGCCGCAGCCGCCGGCCGAGTCCAGCGCCGCGATGGCCTCGTGGCTGGAATCGACGCTCGACGCCGCGGCGGCGGCGACCCCGAACCCGGGGCGGACGGAGACCCTGCGCCGTCTCAACCGCACCGAGTACCAGAACGCCATCCGCGACCTCCTGGCCCTCGACGTCGACGCCACCGCCCTGCTGCCGCCGGACGAGAGCGGCCACGGCTTCGACAACGTGACCGTCGGCGACCTCCCGCCGGCCCTGCTCGACCGCTACATCTCGGCCGCCCAGAAGATCAGCCGGCTCGTCATCGGCAGCACCCAGACCTCGATGCAGGCCGACGTGATCCGGGTGCCCGCCGACACGACGCAGGAGGAGCACGTCCCCGGGCTGCCCCTCGGCACCCGCGGCGGCGTCGTGATTCCCTACACGTTCGCCCAGGACGGCGACTACGACATCCAGATCCGGCTCGCCCGGAACCGCACCGGCAACATCGGCGGGCTGCGGGACCGGCGGCCGCACGAGATGGAGATCCTGCTCGACCGCGTCTCCGTCGCGAGCTTCACGGTCCAGCGGCCGGAGCGCGGGGACGATGCGCTGGTCGACCGCGATCTGAAGGTGCGCGCCTCGGTGACCGCCGGGCCCCACGACCTCGGCGTCACGTTCCTGAAGAGCGCCTCGTCGCTGATGGAGACCGAGCGCAGGCCCGGACAGTCGCACTTCAACGAGACTCGTCATCCGCGGTTGACCCCCGCCGTCTACCAGGTGTCGATCACCGGGCCGTACGCCCCGCAGGGGGTGAGCGATACACCGAGCCGCGAGCGGCTGTTCGTGTGCCGGCCGGCCCAGGCCAGCGAGGAGGAAGGCTGCGCGCGGGAGATCCTCTCCTCACTGATGCGGCGGGCCTATCGGCGGCCGGTGTCGGACGCGGACCTCGACGGCCCGATGACGTTCTACCGGGAGGGCCGGGCGGGCGGCGACTTCGACGCCGGCATCGGCCGGGCCCTGAGCGCCGTTCTCATCAATCCGGAGTTCCTGTTCCGGGTCGAGCTCGACCCGGACCGCGGCGGGGCCATCCCCGCGTATCACGTCAGCGACCTGGAGCTGGCGTCGCGGCTGTCGTTCTTCCTCTGGAGCAGCCTGCCCGACGACGAGCTGCTCGACGCGGCGGTCCGCGGCGAGTTGAGCGACCCCGACGAGCTCGAGCGGCAGACGCGGCGGATGCTCGCCGACCCCCGCTCGTTCAACCTCGCGAGCAACTTCGCCGGGCAGTGGCTGCGGCTGCGCAACCTCGCGTCGCTGAGCCCGAACGGGCGCCTCTTCCCCGACTTCGACGACAACCTGCGGCAGGCGATGCGCGAGGAGACGGAGCGGTTCATCGGCAGCGTGATCGACGAGGACCGCAGCGTGCTCGACCTCCTGCGGGCCGACTACACGTTCCTGAACGAACGCCTCGCCAAGCACTACGGCATTCCCGGCGTCTACGGCACGCGGTTCCGGCGGGTGGCCCTCGACGAGGACAGCCGGCGCGGCGGGCTGCTGCGGCACGGCAGCGTCCTCGCCGTCACCTCGTACGCGACGCGGACCTCGCCGATCATCCGCGGCGTCTGGGTCCTCGACAACATCTTCGGGGCCCCGCCCCCGCCGCCGCTGCCCGACGTGCCGGCCCTCGAGGAGAACGAGGTGGCGGCCAACCTGCCGATGCGCGAGCGGCTCGCCCAGCACCGCAACAGCCCGGCGTGCGCGAGCTGCCACCGGACCATCGACCCCGTCGGCTTCGCCCTCGAGAACTTCGACGCCCTCGGCCGCTGGCGCGACCAGGAGGGCGACAACGGCGTCATCGACGTCTCGGGCGGGTTGCCCGGCGTCGGGACCCTCGTCGGCGTGGACGGGCTCGAGGACGGCCTGCTGAGCCGCCCCGATCTGTTCGTCGGCCGGCTGACGGAGAAGCTGCTCACGTTCGCACTGGGCCGGGGCGTCGAGTACTACGACGCGCCCGCCGTCCGCACTATCGTCCGCGAGGCCGAAGCGGACGACTATCGGTTCTCATCGCTGATCCTCGGCATCGTCAAGAGCGTCCCGTTTCAGATGAGGAACTCCACATGATCATCACGAAGAAGGCGTTACCGCGGCGTACGTTCCTGAAGGGCGTGCAGGCGACCTTGGCCCTGCCCCTGCTCGATGCGATGATTCCCGCGGCGACCGCGCTCGCCCGGACGCCGGCCAAGCCGATCCGCCGGCTCGGGTACGTATTCATCCCGATGGGCTGCGACCACCAGCGGTGGACGCCGGCCGACAAGGACAGCCTGGGCCAGCTCACGCCCATCCTCAGCCCGCTCGAGCCGGTCAAGGAGCAGCTCACGGTCGTCACCAACACCGAGCTGCAGCTCTCCTACCCGGGCACGCACGACACGTCGAACTCCGGGTTCCTGAGCGCCGCCTACGCCAAGCACACCGAGAGCTCGGACTACTTCCTCGGCACCACCGCCGACCAGCTCGCGGCCCTGCAGATCGGGCAGGACACGCAGCTGCCGTCGCTCGAGCTGTCGATGGACCTGAACCCGCTCGCGGGCGTCTGCAACAACGGCTACGCCTGCGTCTACCAGAACTGCCTGTCGTGGTCGTCGCCGACGACCCCGCTGCCGTCGGAGGCCCATCCCCGCATCGTGTTCGAGCGGCTCTTCGGCGAGGGCGGCACCGCGGAGGAGCGGCAGGCCGCGCTCGAGAGCCGGGCCAGCCTCCTCGACTCGTTCGGCGAGGACATCGCGCGGCTCAAGGGCGCGGTGGGGGCGGCCGACCGGGCCCGCGTCGAGCAGTACCTGGACAGCATCCGCGAGGTGGAGCGCCAGATTCAGCGGGCGGAGGCGGCGGCCAGCGACAACCTGTTCCCCGACCTCGACCGCCCGGTGGGCGTGCCCGACTCGTTCGCCGACCACGCACGGCTGATGTTCGACCTGCAGGTGCTCGCGTTCCAGGGCGACATCACCCGCATCGTCACGTTCCAGCTCACGCGCGAGCTGAGCAATCGCACGTATCCCGAGATCGGCGTGCCCGATCCGCACCACCCGACGAGCCACCACGGCAACGACCCCGAGAAGCTCGCGAAGATCGCCAAGATCAACACGTTCCACGTCTCGCTGTTCGCGGAGTTCCTCCGCAAGTTGAAGGAGACCCCCGACGGCGACGGGTCGCTGCTCGACCAGACCGTCTACATGTACGGCAGCGGGATGGGCAACCCGAGCCTCCACGACCACGTCAACCTGCCGATCCTCGTGGCCGGCGGGGCCGCGGCGGGCCTGCGGGGAGGCCGCCACATCCGCTACGAGACCGGCAAGCCGCTGGCCAACCTCCACCTCACCCTGCTCGACCGGGTGGGCGTGAGGCTCGACCAGTTCGGCGACAGCACCGGGACCGTCGACACCCTCTTCGACCCTGTCGCGGTGTAGCGCAACGTCCGATAACCAGTCAGGGGCCGGTGCCTTCACAAGGCGCCGGCCCCGTAGCTTGGCCGGGCGGCGATCGGCGTCGAGGCGGCGGTCGCCGGGCCAGGAGAAAATCCGATGCATCCAGGAAGAATCGCCCGACTGTCGGTGCTGGCGCTGGGGCTGACCGGAACCGCGTGGGCGGCCGGTGAGGTCCCGCTCGCCGACGCGGCCGAGGAAGGGAACGCCGCGCTGGTCCGCACGCTGCTGCACGCGGGGGGCGCCGACGTCAACGCGGCGCAGGTCGACGGCATGACCGCCCTCCACTGGGCGGCGTACCGCGACGACCTCGAGACGGCCGGGTTGCTGGTGCGGGCGGGCGCCGACGTCGACGCGGTGAACCGCTACGGCGTGCCGCCGCTGTCGTTGGCCGCCACCAACGGCAACGCCGCCCTCGTGGGCCTGCTCCTCGACGCCGGGGCCGACCCCGACGCGGCGCTTCGCGGCGGCGAGACAGTGCTGATGACGGCGGCCCGCACCGGGAGCCTGGCCGCGGTCGAGGCCCTGCTGGCGAAGGGCGCCGATGCCAATGCGCGCGAGGCCCGCGACCAGACCGCCCTGATGTGGGCGGCGGCCGAGGGACACACGCCGATCGTGGAGACCCTGCTCGCGGCCGGCGCCGACGTGCACGCCTCCCTGCGCTCCGGATTCACCCCGCTCTTCTTCGCGGTGCGGGGAGGCCACATCGACGCCACCCGGACCCTGCTCGACGCCGGCGTGGACGTGAACGCGGAGCTCACGCGCATCAAGGACGGGCCGGACCGCGCCGTCAACAACGCGACCTACCGGCCGGTCGACGACGGCATGAGCCCGCTGCTGCTGGCGGTGCGCAACGGCCACTTCGAGCTGGCCGTCGAGCTGATCAAGGCCGGCGCTGACCCCAACGACCAGCGTACCGGCTTCGCGCCGCTGCACACCGTGAGTTGGGTGAGAAAGCCGGACGCCAGCGACCGTGGCGACCCCGCGCCGGAGGGAGCGGGCCGCCTGACCAGCCTGCAGTTCGTGCGGTCCCTCGTCGCGCTGGGGGCCGACGTGAACCTGCGCCTCGAGCGGGGCAGGCGCCCACCGCACACCGCGTCGGGGCTGGAGATGGAAGGGGCGACGGCCTTCCTCATGGCCGCGGACCGGGCCGACGCGGGCCTCATGCAGCAGCTCCTGGAGCTGGGCGCCAACCCGTTCCTGCCCAACGCCGAGCTGAGCACGCCCCTGATGGCGGCGGCCGGCCTCGGCACCAACGCGCCCGACGAGGAAGCGGGCAGCGAGGCCGAGGCGTTGATCGCCACCCAACTGCTGCTCGATCTCGGGGCCGACGTCGACGCGGTGGACGCCAACGGCGATACCGCGATGCACGGCGCGGCGTACGGCAACTTCCCCGCCGTGGTCGGGCTGCTCGCGGCCAGCGGCGCCGATTCCGAGGTCTGGAGGCAGACGAACGCGGCGGGGCGCACCCCCCTGTTCATTGCCGAGGGGTTCCGGAACGGGCTGCCGAGGCTGTCGCGGCCCACCATCGACGCCCTCGAGCTCGTCATGGCGAGGGAGGGCATACCGACCGACGGGCCGCGGCCGGTGCACATCGACCAGTATTCGCGGCCGGCGCAGCAACAGTAGACGCCACACGTATCCCGGAGCAGGGGCCCCCCGGACGCCCCTGCTCCTCCACCGTCTCCCGACCTGAACCTCAGGCGTCCTTCATTCGCGCGACCATTCCCAAATCGAGCTTCGCCGTACCCGTTGCCGACTCCGACGTTCGCGTCCCGACCCTCGGGGACCGCTCTGGCCTGACCGATGTCACAACGACGATCTGCGCCCACGCCGCTCCGCCCCGTCCCGGCCCGCCGCCGCCTCGCCGTCGCGGCGCTGGCCGGCCTCCTGAGCGCCACCGCCCTCGTCGCGGCGAACAACGTCGGCGTGCGGGACTACCTGGATCTGGCGAGGAAGCACGAATCGAGGGGCTGCGCCCTCAGCCCGCCGAACAGCTCGGCCATCGGCTACTACCAGATGACCCTGGCCGCCCTGCGGGACATCGGTTTCAAGGACGACGACGGGAACTGGATCGAGAACGCGTGGGGCATCTCGTCGGACGACGAGTTCCGGTGCCACCGCGCCGCCAACGACGAGGCGATGAAGCGGTTCACCGAGAACAACTGGTCCATCCTGAGCGACGAGGTGAAGGACCGGATCGGCAGGAGCGCCTATGGGGTCGTCATCGACGCCGCCTCGCTGCTCGCCGGCGCCCACTTCCTAGGCGCCCGGGGCATGAACGACTTCGTCCTCTGCGGCATGCACGTGACGTGCATCGCGGAGCTGGCGGTGCTGACCAACGGCGGCGACCCCGCCAGGATTCACCGGAAGCTGCTCGAGCGCCTGAAAAAGGCGGCGGGACTGAACGTGTCGGAGCTGACCAACGGTTCCTGACCCCGACGCACACCGCCTGGCGCCCCGCACCGCACTCCCGCCCGATCGCTCCGGATCGCCACCGTCGCCGTCGGCGAGCGCACCGACTCCGGCCAAAGCGCTCCTCGCCGCCACTCAAGAATCGAAGCGCTTCCAGTCGAGCCGCACCCGCGTATCGCGGAAGCCCCGGCTACATCGTATCGCGCGGCATCGCCAGGTGCACGAGGACGGCGGTGACCAGCAGCACGCCGGCGGCCAGAAGCAGCTCCAGGCGCACCGAGCGCAGCAGCCTGCCCAGGCCGGAGGCCTCGCCGAGCCGTGGCGTGAGCCGGCGCCAGTTGCAGACCCCGACGGCGCCGGTCGCCAGAAAGAGGACGACCTTGAGCAGCAGGGCTCGCCCATAGGACGTAGTCCACAGGTCGTCCACCGAGACGAGGTAGAACACGCCGGTGACGGCGCCGGAGAGGGTGATCGTCGCGACCGCGGCGACGGCAATGGGCGAGAAGCGGCGTACGAGATCGGCGACCCGCCCCTGTCCCTGCGGCTCCCGGTGAAGGGGAGACGCGACGGCGACGACCACGGCCAGGGCGCCGACCCATAGGCCCGCGCCGACCCCGTGGGCGACCTGGGCGAGGTGCGGCAGGGGGGTATCGAAGCTCGCGGCGTGACCGGTCAGCGGCAGCGTGATCCATGCGCCGGCCGCGGCGAGCGCGGTCAGCCACCAGCCGCCCACCGGCTGCCAGGTCCACCAGGCGGCGCCGGCCACCGCCAGGACGGCGACGCCCGCCTGGGGCTGCCAACCGCCCGCCCACCGGCTCTCGATGCCGATGAGGCGCACGAGCTCGACAGTGACCGCCTCGTCGAGCCCGAACACAGACCACGTCTGCGCGTAGAGGCGGGCGGCGGCGCCGAGCACCAGGACCACCGCGGAGACCGCGGCGACGAGGCGGAGCCGCCGGTCGACGACGCCGCCCCGGGACTCGACGACGCCGGTCGCCGGCGCGAGCAGACGGCCGACCGCGACGGCGCCGGTCAGCCCAATCAACCCGACGTAGGTGACCCACTTCGCGCCGGCGAGCAGGACCAGTGCGAACGATTCGCCGTCCATGACACTTGCGGGCCCGCCCCGGGCCGCGCGGTCGTTCCCAATCGCAAGGGCGCCCGCCCAACCGAGCGGTGCCGCCCCCCCGTCGGCTCGGCCGCGGCGGGAGGCCGGGACCAACGCTCTCAGGCGAAGTCCCGCCACCGCCCGAACGCCGACCATTCCGGCGGGAGACACCCGGACCGAGCGTGTGTTTCAGTCGGCGGCACGCACCGTGAACGCGAACTCCCCGCGCTGCGTGTGCCCGTCGTCGCCGGCCGTCCGCCACCTCACGGTGTAGTCGCCGGCCGCGAGCCTGGACGGCAGCATCGCCGCCAGGGACTTGTCGTCCCGTACCTCTGTCGTCCCCAGGGTCACGTCGCCGTCCGCGCTTTCGAGGGCCAGCCGGCTGATGACGGGATCGGGCGACTGCGTGAACCACACCTGGATGTGGTCCGGCGACGCCGTCAGCACCGCGTCGGCCTCCGGCATCGTCTTCTGCACCGTCATGTGCGCGGCGGCGATGGCGACAGACGCGACGACCAGCGCGAGACACCGACCGACGGTCTTCATCTTGAACATCGTTGATTCTCCGCTCTATGCGTGCGTGTCCTCCGAAACCGGGATCATGCGAGACATGCCGGGCACGCCTCAGAACCCCATCTCCGTCCCGACGTAGACGCTGCGCCCGAGCTCGGCGATCCGCAGGCGCGTGAACGGATCGAACGAGTTCAGGTGGTTGACGTAGTAGCGGTCGGTCAGGTTCTGCACGCCGGCCCGCAGCGTCAGCCCCTCGCGCATCCGCACGCCGCCCATCAGGTCGATCGTCGTCCAGCCGTCGGTGGGCGCCTCGAACCGCGCCGAGGCGACGCGCGCCTGCGCCGCCGTGCTCGTCACCAGCAGCTCCACCCAGCGGGTCCTCGCCGGATTGTGAAGGTCGAGGGCGTACACCTGCTCGAACGGCGGCACGCCGAACAGCGGCTCGTCGAACAGCAGATCCTCGGCCCGCACGTACGACCAGCCGCCCCGCACGTCCACCCACGGCCCAACGGCGGAGGTCGCGGTCAGGTCGAAGCCGGCGAAGCGCGCGGCGTCAGCCTGCACGTAACGGAAGAGCTGGTCGGGACTGAGGGGGAGACGCTGCGCGAGATTGGGGTCGTGGGCCACCGTGATGTAGTCGTCGACGTTGCGCACGAAGACGTCGAGGGCGACGGTGACCTGTCCGGCGCGTAGCGTCGTGCCCAGGTTGAGCTCGAGGCTCTTCTCGGGGACGAGATGGGGGTTCCCGACGAACTCCGCCGCGGTCTGGAACTTCACGGCCGGGAACCGGTCGGCGTAGCGCTCCAGGGCCGACGGGTTGCGCACGGCCCGGCCCACCCCGAGCGTGACCTGCCACTTGTCTGTCAGGCGCAGGCTCGCGTTGGCGGCGGCGCTGACGCTGGTGTTGGTCTGCGCGAATTGATCGCCCGATACGAGCATCGTCGCGCCGTGCCCCGCGTCGTGCGTGCCGTGGTCATGCATCCCGTGGTCATGCATGTCGTGTCCGTGGGTCGGGGCCATGCAGTGCGCCGTCACGCAGCGAAAGTGGCCGTGCGCCTCCTGCAGCGCGTACTCGGAGATCGCGTTGTCGGCGAAGAAGGACGTCACCTGCCCCACCCCGGCCTGCTCCCGATCGACCCGCACCGTGGCCCCTACGGTGCTCCGCCCGCGGTCGACCAGCACCTGGGCGTAGCCCCCGGCGTTGGTCATCGTCGCGTCCGGCCACACCGGATGCCGGTCGTGGTGGATGTCGCCGGTGTCCCGGTCGCTGATGGTTTGCGTGGCGCTCTGCCGAAGCTGGTAGGCATCGAACCCCAGCTTGTAGCGGAGCGGACCCGTCGCGAGGGCGGCGTGGAAGCGCCCCCCGACGGTGTCGGCCGAGGTGGGCAGGTCGACGCGAATGGGGAACGACGGCGTCCGGTGGTGGTTCCGCAGCGCCGTCGGCTTGTTGTCGTTGTTCATCAGGTGGTCTTTGCGGTTCACGTAGGCCCGACCCACGAGCTCGGTCAGGACGCCCGCGGCCGGCGCGTGCGAGAACTCGAGAGCGTGCGACTGCGTCTCGAAGAACGTGGCGTCGAGCAGTCGCCCCGGGTAGTCGAGGTCGTTCTGCCGCTGGTAGCCGCCGCTGTACTCCAGCAGCGTCCGCCGCCCCACGCGGGCGCCGAAGTCCCAGCGCGTGTCGAACGACTCGTAGTCGCCCTCGACGGTGTCGCCGTTGCCGTCGGTGTAGTCGCTACCGGTTCGGGTGTTGTGCTGGAAGGTGAACCGCACCCGGTCGGAGCTGCCGTAGAGGCTGGCGAACCCGTCGTTGGCGCCCCCGTTGCTGCCATAGTTGTAGCCGGCGCGGCCCCCGACCTGGAAGCCGCCCGCGCCGAACTCGGGCTTGAAGGTCTCGGCCTGAACGGCGCTGAGGGCGCCGGCGCCCCAGGTCAGGGCGTACGGCCCCCGCACCACGCGAAGCGACTGTAGCGCGTGCGGGCTGATGTGGCTCAGGGCCGAGTCCATGCGGGCGGGTCCCGCCGCGAACGTGCGGGTGCCGTCCACGAAGACGCCGATCTGCTCGGCGTAGAGCCCGCGGACGGACGGGTCGAGGTTGATCGCCCCGCGGCGGAGCGCGGTCACCCCCGGGTGACTTCGAAGCGACTGCGCGAGGTCCTGGACGACGCGACGCTCGATATCCGACGCGGGCGCGACCAGCTCCGTCGCCACCTCGGGCATGAGGGCGGTGACGCTGACCTCCTGGGCGAACGACCCCACCTCGAGCGTGATAGCGATGTCGCCCCCTCGCGGACCGGCCGTTATCCGCTCCTCGTGCGGCGAGAACCCGAGCAGGCTCGCCGCGAGCACGTAGTCGCCGACGGGCACGCCGTCGAGCGCGAACGCGCCGGCCCGGTCGGTGACCGTCGACGCCACGAAGTCGCGCTCGGCGGTCTGAAGGACGACGGCGACGCCGGGGAGCGCCAGCCCCTGTGCGTCGGTCACCGAGCCGCTCAAGCTCCCCCGCTCCTGTGCGCCTAGGCCTGCGGAAGCGGCCAGACTCCCCAACAGGAGCGACGGCAGCAACGCGCGCACGAAACGCGCCCCCCTGCCCACGACGAAACAGACCCTGTACACCTCGAACCTCCCTGATGCACCGGCCGACGGCGCGTCGCACGGGCGAAGAGCCCGGACGGCGCCGACGGAAGCCGCGAACGAACCGTGGTTGTGAACAGAACGGGAACGGTGCGGGCAGGGTCAGGCCCGCGGAGGCGGCGGGCCGAGAAGGCCGACGAAGGAATCGGCGGCCTGGCCGCGGTCGCCAACGCGACCGGCGGCGGCAGGGTCGGTGGTCAACTCGAACGAGTCGGGCGTGAAGCCGGCGAGGCCCAGCAACCCGATGAGCGCGTCGTCGAGGTTGTTGCAGCCGGCCATGCGGGGCTGGTCCGGCGGCGGATCCGTCTCGTCGGCAGGCCCGCTCTTCAACGGACACATCGCCCCGTGCTCACCGCCCTCGCAGCAGGCGGGTACCGCGGTCCCGTCCGCGGCCATCGCGGCCCGGCAGCAGAGCGCGGCCGGCAACAACGCGAGGACGGTGAGCTTCCAGGCGATGACGGCGGCAACCGTGCCCGCACGGGAGATTCGGACGGAGAGCATGGCGATCGCTGCATGCTAACTGATCGCCATCCCCTCCCGCAAACCGCGCGCTGCGCCCGCGAGGCCGGAGGGAGCGCATGACCTTTCCTCGGACGGGGCACCGGGGATGAGTCCGCCCCGACGCGTGACCCTGGCGCTCTGCCTCCATCTCGCCTCGGCGGGATGGCGATGCCGGCGCGGCTGCTGCGTGGGTATCGGGCTACCGCCAGCTCGTCGGGACGGCCGGCCGGTCCCTCTCCGCCGGCTGTCGCGGCCGCCTCCGGTCGGGCCGCACGATCATGTCCCTCCGCAACCCGGCGCCGGCCGCGGCGCGGCGGCCGGAGTGGTTTTTGTGGTGCGGAGCGAGAATCGATGCGACAATGGCCGTTCACTCATAGACCGGCCAGACCAGTTTGTTGGAGGGATCCGGCCAGAGAACACCCAGAGAACAACGACAGCGACACGCAAGATAAACGCGCTGGGAACAGACGCGCTGAAGGGCGTTCGCTCGGCGGCCGTTCGGTCGACGGCGTTGATCCGTGCTTCCACTGGAGGTGGATCCAATGCATAAAGTCGTCGCCGCGTCGTTCGCTGTCCTCCTGACCTGCGCCCTGGCTGCATCCGCCTTCGCGCAGGGAACGTCCGCGATACGCGGTATCGTCTCCGACGAGCAGGGCGGCGTCCTGCCGGGCGCCACCGTCGTCGCCACCCACGAGGAGACGGGAACCTTCCGGGAGACCGTCACCGGACCGGGGGGCGAGTACTCGCTCGCCAGCCTGCAACCCGGCCCCTACACCCTCACCGCCCGGCTCCCGGGCTTCCGCGAGCTCATCACCGAGAACATCGTCCTGCAGGTCGGGCCGACCGTGCAGATCGACCTCTCGCTGCAGATCGGGGCGCTCGAGGAATCGCTCACGGTGACCGGGGAGTCGCCGCTCGTCGACCTCACCTCGGCCCAGGTCGGCGGCAACGTCTCGACGGAGGAGCTGCGAGACCTGCCCTCGTCGAGCCGCAACTTCACGAGCTTCATCGCCCTGCTGCCCGGGGTTCAGTTGACGCCGTCGAGCAGCCCGAGCTCGTCGGGCGTGCGCATCAACGGCCAGAACCAGACCGGCATCATGTTCATGCTGGACGGGGGGGCCAATAACGACGACCTGCGCGGGGGCCAGTCGCAGGCCAAGCCCGCCCTCGAGTCGGTGGCCGAGTTCCAGGTCGTCACCAACCAGATGGACGCGGAGTACGAGTCGGCCACGTCGGGCGTCATCAACGCCATCAGCAAGACCGGGACCAACGAGTTCCACGGCAGCGCGTTCGGCTTCTACACGAGCGCCGCCCTGACCGCGCCGGACTTCCTGGTCAAGCAGCGGGACGGCGAGAAGCCGGACACGGCGCTACGGCAGCTCGGCGGCACCATCGGGGGGCCGGTCGTGCAGGACAAGGCCCACTTCTTCTTCAGCTACGAGCGCCTCGATCTCGACCTCGGGGAGAGCCGCTTCTACCCGGAGCGGCCGGACCTGAGCTTCACGGGGGTGCAGGAGTCCAACTTCGACAACTACCTGCTTCGCTTCGACGACCAGATCAACTCGGACCACAACTACTCGATCCGCTATCTCTGGGACCACCAGCCCACCAACGGCAACCCCGCCGGCAACCGCACGCAGCAGACGGTGACCAACGAGCGGGACGACGACTGGACCCTGGTGGGGACCTACAATTGGATCGTCGGCACGAACGCGGTCAACACCACGCGGGCGTCGTGGACCTACGAGCGCCCGAACTGGGGCTCGCTCGGCTATCACGACACGAACGACCAGACCCTGGAGCCGCCCACCATCCTGCTGAAGAGCGGCATCATCACCCAGGCCGACTCGTTCGCGCTGGACCGGAAGATGCAGTCCTACGCGTTCCAGAACGCCTTCAGCTGGTTCGTGCCGACCGACGGCGGGGACCACGACTTCAAGTTCGGCATCCAGTACAACAACGCCCAGCACCGGCGCGTCGACCAGATCGCGATGAACGGCGTCTTCCAGATGGCGAGCGACATGGCGTTCGACGCGAGCAATCCCTTCACCTACCCGGAGCGGCTGACGGTGCGCATGCCGGTGCCGGACCGGCCGTTCACGTCCGTGCACTCGGGCGGGCTCTTCCTGCAGGACAAGTGGCGCATCAACGACCTGACCCTCAACCTGGGGGTGCGCTACGACGTCCACATCGCCCCGATCAAGGCGTTCTTCAACCCGCTGTTCGACGACCCTGACGCCTACCCCGTCGACAAGAACAACATCGCGCCGCGCCTGGGCTTCGCCTATGACGCGGGGAACAACTCGGTCATCCGCGGCGGATACGGCCGCTTCTACGAGCGGCTGTGGGTCAACCGCTTCGAGAACTTCGTCCGGCGCGGGGTCTACGCCACCTCGCAGCAGGTCGACTTCCCGCTCGACGACATCGACCCGGGTCCGAGCCAGGGGATGTTCCCCACCCACCCCCTGCTCATGAACGGGCCCATGCTCGACCGCGGCCTCATCTCCCAGCTCGTGCCCATCGGCTCGTCCTTCCGGAACTTCGGGGCAGTGTGGCTGGACACCCCCAATCGCCCCGTCGCCCACCAGGACTCGGTGTCGTTCGGCTACGAGCGCGAGCTCAGCCCCCAGGTCTCGTTCGGCATCGACTACGTCAAGCTCTGGGGCCGCGACCTCCCGCTGCGCTACAACCTCACGCCGCGCGTCAGAGCGGGGACGAACAGGACGGACCCGATCACGCGGGTCGACTTCATGGGGCTCGCCGACCAGCTCGGGATCGCGCCGTTCGCCAGCGACGTGTGGATCATCGAGAACAACGCCAGCTCGGCCTACGACGGCCTCAACTTCCAGATCGAGAAGCGCTACGCCGACAACTGGAGCGCGCGCGTGGCGTACACCCTCGGCTACGCCCGGGGCAACAACGACGGCGACCCCAACGACGAGGTGAACGTGGCCCAGGTCATGGAGAACCGCAACCTGGACCTGCTGTGGGGCCCCAGCCAGTACGACCGGCGCCACCTCCTGACCCTGAGCGGGCAGATGGAGATACCGGGGACGGGGGGCGTGACCCTCAGCGCCGTCGCCCGGTACATGAGCGGCACCCCGTTCACCATCCACGACAGCAACTTCGATCCGGACATGAACGGACAGTTGCTCGACCCGCTCCCGCCGGGCAGCTACAGCGGGTCCGGGACGAACGCGATCACGGTGGACAACGCGGGGGGGCTCCGGGGCGCCTACGGGCCCGACTACTTCCAGCTCGACCTGCGCTTCGGCTACCGCTTCCGGGGGGGCGGCGAGCAGACCGTCGACATCTTCGGCGAGCTCTTCAACGCGACCAACCGCGTGAACTGGGTCAACCCGTCCGGCGACCGGCGGTCGGGCAGCTACCTCGTGACGACCCGGCTCCTCGCCGGGGGCTACCCGCGGCAGTTCCAGGCGGGCATCCGGTACGGGTTCTGAGGAGGACAGGCTGCGGGCGGCTCGCGGACGGACCGCGAGCCGCCCCGTGCGCCGGGGCGGTCGGGTGCTACCGCACCCGTTCCGAGAGGACGGCGAGGGACTCGGCGACCAGCCGCACCTGATGCCGCAGGCTCTCGGCGACCACGTCGAAGTGCGCGCGCGTGCGCTCCTCCGATGCGGCAATCGAATCCGAGACGTGGGCCCGCATGCGTTCCTCGGACGCGGCAATCGAGTCCGAAACGTGGACGCGCATGCGTTCCTCGGACGCGGCAATCGAGTCCGAAACGTGGACGCGCATGCGTTCCTCGGACGCGGCAATCGAGTCCGAAACGTGGGCCCGCATGCGTTCCTCGGACGCCACGATCGCATCCGACACGTGACCTCCGGTCGCCAGGGTCGGCAGAATCTGCTCGATTCGATCGACCCGACGCTCGACGTTCACGATACGTTGTTCCATCTGCCGCTCGGCGCGCATGGTCCCTCCCGCCCCACGACGGCAGCAGCGGACCGGCTACCGGCCCCGTGACCGCGGCCATCGTGCCACGGTTCAACAGCAAGAGCCGTGCCGGCCAGCAAGAGCCGTGCCGGCCGACAATGCGCAGTGCAGCCCGTTCAGGCCGACCGACGAGGACCGCTGCAGCCCGCGGTCCAGGGAAGGCGGGGCGCTACCCCACCCGTTCCGAGAGCTCGGCGACGGCCTCCGCAACCAGCCGGATGTCGTGCCGCAGGCTCTCGGCGACCACGTCGAAGTGCGTCCGGATGCGATGTTCCGACGCGGCAATTGCCGCGTGCAGCTCGTCCCGGGTTGCGAGAGTCGGCAGGATCTCCTCGATCCCGTCGACCCGAAGCTCGAGTTCATCCATGCGCTGTTCCAGTTGCTCGATCTGCACGGCCCGCTCCCCTCTCTCGACGGCAGCGGGCGACCTCAGATCGGCCGCCTGACCGCGCCATCGTAGCACGGTCCAGAGCAAGAGCCGTGCCGCCCGGCAGGCCCTTCGGCCGTCAGACCGTTCGGCCGTCAGGGAGCGCTCGCGACCCCGGCCGCCACGACAGGATCGATCCAGTCCGTGAGGATCCGCCGTTGCGCGATGCGCCACTTGCCGTCGACGCGCCGCAGGCGGTCCTCGTAGCGGCCCTGGAAGACGATGCGGGCCGAATCGCCGGTGCTGACGACGGTGACGTACGAGCGCATGGTCGCTTCGTCGCCGGCCCCGTCGATGACGAACGTCGACGGCATGTGCCGGCTGCCGGACGGCTCGCCGTCCCGCGCCAGCGACCGCAGGGCGTCGCCCTCGATGGTGTAGCCCTGAGCCACCATGTCCATCACGCCGTCTTCCGTGAACACCTCCGCCCAGGCCGCCGGCTCGCCGAGGTCGAGGGCGTGGCTGTAGCGGCCGGCGAGGTTCCGAATCTCGACGTGGTCGTCGGCGGTGAGCGCCGCCGGCGCCGCGCCGCCCGGGACCGCCTCCGTGCTCGCGGACTGGGCGGCGTGAACGCCCCACGCGGATGCGGCCGCCGCGAGAATCAACAGGACGAACAATCTCTTCGACATGACATTCCTCGTTCGCTGGAAGACCGTGGTGGTCGAATCTCGCCCAGCAAAGCGCCCAGCCCGACCGCGGGGTCGTGCCGCGGCCTCCGATTGGCGGCCGAACAACCCTGCAGGAGTCCGCGCCTTGCCGCGTCGCCGACGCCGACCTGGCCGTCTCACCTCTGCGTCTGCCCCTGGCCGCCCGTTCTTGTCATCGGCGGAGCAGGATCCGGCTTCCTGATGCGTCTCAGTACCCTTCGAGCATCGGGAAGCGCTCGTCGTCGGGCAGCGGCTGCACCCCGAAGGCGTTGAGCAGCATCGACACCAGGCGGTAGCGGGCGGTGGTGGCGACGATGCTGATCATCTGCCGGGTGTCGTACCGCTCGGCGAGGGCGTTCCACGTCTCGTCCGAGACGGTGGTGTCACGGTACATCTCGTTCGCCGCGTCGATCAGCAGGCGCTCCGTCTCGTTCCAGCCCGCGGCGTCGTGCCCCTGGGCGATCCAGTACGGGTCGAGCCCGTGGTCGCGCGCGCGCCCGACGCTGCCGACGTGCTTGGCCCACTCGTAGACGGCCTGGGCGTTCCATCCCGTGCGCAGGATGAGCAGCTCGCGGTCGTGCGGGGTCAGCCCCGAGAGCTCGGGGTTCAGCACGAAGCCGGACGTCGCGCTGAAGGCGTCGGCCATCGCCGGATGCCGGCGGAACGTGCGCGAGACGCGGAGCCCCGGGCCGCCGACCGGCTCGATCCGCGGGCTGGCGAGGGGCGGCTCGCGCACCGGGACCACGACCCGGTAGGCGACGTCGCGGGTGGGGATGCGCGGCCCCGACCCGTCGTCGGGCTGGACCCCCAGCGCGTTGAGCACGATCGCGAGGGCGGTAGTGTCGGCCACCGTCGCCACCGCGTCGATCAGGTTGTGCTCGCCGTAGCGCTCGGCCAGCGCCGCCCAGGTGACGTCGGTCACCGACGAGTTGCGGAAGAGCTGATCGGCGAAGCCGACCAGGGCGTCCTCGAACGGCTCCCAGCGTTCCAGCGAGGGTCCCTGGGCGAGGTTCATCAGGTCCTCGTCGGTCAACCCGGCGTCGGCCGCCGCGGCGGCGTGGGCGGCCCAGAGGGCGGCGTTCTGCGTCAGCCACGCCGTCCGCAGGACGAGCAGCGCGCGGTGGCGCGGGGACAGGGTCGAGCCGCTGGAGACATAGCTCCTG
Source organism: Vicinamibacterales bacterium (assembly GCA_965207615.1). GTDB lineage: Bacteria > Acidobacteriota > Vicinamibacteria > Vicinamibacterales > UBA8438 > JAJEEA01. Next base: position 471,830 of record CBDBMZ010000003.1, on the reverse strand, counting down.
AAGGCGAAGATCCGGTCGGCGAGGGCGGGCACCCGGACCAGGGTGCGCAGGGCGTTCCCGAGCCCGGCGACGCCGGCATGGCGCTCGACGACCTCGCGTTGCGCGTCGGTCCACTCGCCCGCCGCGAGCGACCCGATGCGCGGCGCGCGCAGGCGGCGCTGCGGCAGCACGCTGCCCGGCAGCCCGGTGATCGCCCGCGCCGGCTCGATGCGGAGCAGGGCCGCCTCGTCCTCCTCGGTCAGCACGTAGAGGAAGCCGTCGGGCCCCTGCCGGACGTCGCGGATGCGCTGCTTCAGCTCGGCCAGCAGCCACTCGCGACGCATCTCCTCGCCGCGCTGGTTGAACACGATGCGCTCGAGGTGGCCGGTCCGCTGCATCCGCCCGACCGTCATCGAGCCGACGAAGAGATTGCCCCGCCACGCCGGAAACTGGTCGCCGTCGTAGAAGGCCAGCCCCGACGGCGCGATCGACGGCCACCAGAGGACCTCGGGCCGCTCGAAGCCGTCGACCCAGGGTGTGTCGGACACCCGTACCCCGGTGTACTCGCGGCTGTCGGAGGCGACGGGCCAGCCGTAGTTGCGGCCGGCGAGAATGACGTTGGCTTCATCGCCCCCCTGCGGCGCGTTCTCGGTCGCCCAGAGCTGTCCGGTGTCGGGGTGAAACGTCAGGCCGAGCTGGTTGCGGTGGCCGAACGAGTAGATCTCGGGCAGGTAGCCGGACCGGCCCACGAAGGGATTGTCCGCGGGCACGCTGCCGTCCTCGTTGAGCCGGATGACCTTGCCGACATGGGTGCCGGGATCCTGCGCGCGCTGCCCCGTCGTCTGCGACCGGATGGCCCCGCCCACCGTCATGTAGATCCGGCCGTCGGGGCCGAACGTCACCCGCGACGCCGCCACGCCGCGCCCGAACCCCTCGGAGACGAAGACGTCGCGCACCTCGGTCAGCGCCCCCGCGTCGAGGCGCCCGCGCGCGAGGGCGATGGTCGCTCCCCGGCGGCCGTCCTGCTCCATCGGCTTGGAGTAGGTGAGATAGACCAACCGGTCGTCGTCCGGGTGGAGGGCGATGTCCATGAGGCCGGCGAGCCGCGTGCCCAGGTAGACCTCGGGCGTGCCGGGAATCGGTCGCGGGTCGAGGACGCCGTCCCGGATCAACCGCAGGGCGCCCGCATCCCGCTCGGTGACGAGGATGTCGCCGTTGGCGCGGAACGCCAGCCCCCAAGGGTGCGAGAGCCCCGCCGCGACCGGCACCACGCGGATGCGCGGCTGCTCGGCGCTGTACAGCACCACCGGGCCGTCGGGCAGGGGCACCGCGGGCACGCCGCTCAGGCCGGTGGCGCGCTGGCCGACCTGCGCCGGGGCCGGGGAAGCGAGGCCCACCGCGATGCCGATCACGAGGAGCGCGCGGACGGCGAAAGACAGTGACGCCGGCGAACGGTCACGGGTGCGGGGCTGCATGGTGCGAACCTCCGTGCCCCCCTGCGAGGGGGATGACTGCCCCCCGTCGAGGGAGGCACCGCGCGCGGGAACCCGCCGTCCGACACCGGGCGAGGAAGGACAGGAGCCGGGCTGCGGACCAGCGTCGACTCCTCGAAGGTTGGTCGGGGCGGCGGGCGGAACGTTGCCGGACGGGTCCGGGCCCTCCAATCGTCGCCTTCGGCTCCGCTGGGCGCCCGACCAACGCTCCGGGAGTCCGCACCGCTCTACGGCGCAGACGCTTGGCCCGGACGCCGCCGACGGGCGGCGGCGCGCACGCGCCTGACCAATTCCGCGGGCATCCACGCAGTCAGCCGCCGGCGACTACTCGTCGTCGGTCAGCTCGGCCCGGGCCTTCCGCTCCTCGGTGATCCGATCGTAGTCCTCGTCGGTGATGAAGATGACCTGCTGGTTCGCGTGGGCCATCTCGTCGACGGTGCGGGGCCCGTAGCTCACCCACTGGCGCGGGTCGGGGTTGTTCCGGTTCGCCCGTGTGTTGTCGTGCCACGTGGTGATCTGCATGACCGTGCCCTTCGGGAGCACCGGCGCGTGGTCGGGGTCGTAGATGTAGTTCAGGTGCCAGGTGTTGTCGAAGCGGTCGGAGTAGTTGATCACCTCGCGGTTGCCGTCCGGATAGAGCGCCTCGAGGAGGAACGCCTTGCCCCGGTAGTGCATGTGGGGCTGGAAGTTGTGGAGGATGGCCGGGGCCGGCAGCACGTAGGTCCCCTGGTGCTGGACCACCGAGTGCGGGGGAATCTCCAGGTTCCGGGCCGCGTTCGCCCCCATGCCCACGAACTCGGCGCTGTACTTGGGCGGCGCGTCGTCGGGATAGAGCCACCAGCCGACCGAGAGCACGTCGGTCACCTCTTCGCCGACCGCGTGATAGTGGATGTCGAACTCGACGTTCGACCCCTCGCGCACCAGCTTGCCGACGTTCTCGGGGTAGATCTCGCCCTGCTTGCCCTGCGCCCACTCCGTGAACAGCTCGCGGACCTCCTCGGGGTCGGTGGCACGCTTCTGGGCGGCCGCGATCACCGCGTCCACGCCGACCTGGCCCGCCCGAAGCGCCCGCTCGGCCTCGATGAGCTCCGCCCCCTTCGGCTGGAGCAGATAGGTCGACGCGTGGTGGACGATGCGACGGCCTTCGAGCGACGGCTTCGTCTCGGACGCCCGCACCCACACCGGCTTCGTCAGCTTCAGATCGCCCCGCGGCCGGAACCACGCGTCCTGGCCGTCGGCGGGCATCGTCCACGGCTGCGACGCGACCACGATGTCGGGCGGGCCCAGCCGGTCCTCGAGCTCGAAGCGGTCGCCGGCCGGCCACGCCACCGGCGGCGGCATGTCGGCGGGATCGCCCAGCGGCGCCCCCGCGTCGACCCAGCGCACGATGGTGTCGATCTGCTCGTCCGTCAGCGACCGGTCGTTGATGAAGTGCTGGATGCCCACCGTCTTGTCGAGGTGCCAGGGGGGCATCTCGCGCGACTGCACGCGGGCCCGGATGGACCGCGCCCACGGCCGCGTCTCCTGGTAGGTCACCAGCGACATCGGGGCCACGCTGCCGACACGGTGGCAGGTCTCGCACTTCTGCTGCAGGATCGGCGCGACGTCCCGGGTGAAGGTCACCTCGCCGCCGGTCGTCTGCCCCGCCGCGCCGGCCGGGACCAGAGCCACAGCCGCCCCGAGCAGCAGACCGATCGCCGCCCGCCGCCCCGTCTCCGCAAGCTGTCGATGCCTCATCGCCTTCTCCTTCACCGTGTCCCGTCGACCGCCCGCACATGCACGTAGCCGTTCGTCCAGCAGCACTGGTTGCTCTGCCGCGACCCGTCGGAGACGACCGCGTAGAGCACGTAGTCGCCCGGCTCGAACAGCGTCGCGGTGGTGCCCGCCCGTCCCGTCACGCCCTGCGGTCCGTCCACGACCTCGACCTCCGGGCTCTCGTCCTCGAAGCTGACCGCGCCCGGCCCCCGGAACTTGCGCCACGTCAACGTCAGCACCGATTCGTCCCGGCCCGAGCCCAGCCCGTCGTCGCTGACCCAGACGTCGAGGGCGAGCGGCGCCCCGGCCGCGACGGTGCGCTCCGCGACGCCGCCCCCCGGCCCCGAGAACCCCCCGTTCGCCGGGTCGAACCTGACCACCGGCGGACCGTTCCCCGGACTGGGTCCGGCCGCCGCCCGGAACGGCTCGATCAGGTACTCGGAGTCGAGGTTGACGGGAATCTCCAGGGTCTCGCCCCTGGAGGTCAGGCTCCAGGTGACCTCGGTGTCCGCATCCGGCACCGTGACGGTGAACACCCCGATCTGGCGGCGCGGCAAGAAGTACGTCGGCTGGCCCTGGTCCTCGGGGCCGGGCGCCACGCGGTTGTCCGGCCCCACCGGAATGGTCACCTCTTCCACGTGGTTGCGGTTGAAGTAGCCGAACGACGCGACGATGGTCCCGTCCGGCCGCTGGTACCAACCCTCGTAGACCGGCGACACGCTCTGCCCGCGATCGTGCCGGACTAGGCCGCCGGCCCGGGTGACCTGCGCGTCGGCCACACTCCAGACCCCCAGCACGCCTGCGGCGACGACCGACGCGACGACGACGGGCGTCAGCCAGCGTGTGCCCATCGTGCCTCCACCACGCATGACCCGAGATCTTCGCAGCAAAGGCAACGGTTGTCCAGACTCGAAGCCCCTTGCGGGTCGGCGTCGACTCTGTCGTGAGCGCAATCGCGACTCATGCGGGCCGCTTGTTATACTACCGGCATGAGTACCAGGCTGCAGGTCGTCATGGACGACGTCGAGGTCGCCGAGTATCGCCGCCTGGCGACACGCGACGGGCTGACTCTCTCCGAGTGGGTCCGCCAGAAGCTGCGCCTGGCCGCGCGGGAAGCACCGTCGGGCGGCGTCGACCGGAAGCTCGCCACGATCCGCGCGGCCGCCCGTCACGACTTCCCCACCGCGGACATCGACCAGATGCTGCGCGAGATCGAATCGGGCTACCGCACGTGATCCTGATCGACTCGAACGTGCCGATGTACCTCGTCGGCGCCGAACATCCCCACAAGACCGACGCGCAACGGCTGCTCGAACGCCTCACGATGGACAAGCGGCGGCTGGTCAGCGACGCCGAGGTGCTGCAGGAGATCCTGCACCGCTATGTCGCGCTCGGCCGGCGGGACGCGATTCAGCCGGCCTTCGACGCTCTGCTCGGCACCGTCGACGACGTGTTTTCGGTCACGGCCGAGAACGTGACAAGCGCGCGTGACATCGTCTTCGGTTCGCCCGGACTGTCCGCCCGCGACGCCATTCACGTCGCGGTGATGCGTCAGCACGGCGTGACAGAGATTCTGTCGTTCGACCGCGGATTCGATGACGTCCCCGACATCAGGCGTCTCCCCGCCTGACTCGGTCTACGGCACGGCCGTCGGCGGCGCCACGCCGGCCCGCTGCAGCTCGGCGCGTATAGCGGCGGCGGTGGCGGGGTTGTCCTGGATGCCCCGGCCGAGGGGCACGTTCTCGACGATGTCGAGCGGCGTCCACTCGCGCGAGTTCGGCCGGTTCCAGACCAAGGGGTCGGCCCCCGCCTCCGCGAGGAACGCCACCACCGTCGGCACGTGCTTGTAGGCGGCGCCGTGCATGACGGTCTCGCCGTTGTCGTCGACCCCGTTCAGGTCGCCGCCCAGCTCCAGGGCCACCTCGACCGCCTCGAGCACCTCGGGCGCCGTGCCGGGGTCCTCGCCAGGCGACGACGTGCCGACGCCGGCCGCCACCATGAGCGGTGTGGTGCCGTCCTCGTTGGGCAGCAGCGGGTCGGCCCCGAGCTCGGCGAGCAGGCGCATCAGGGGCGCGTCGCCGGTACGCGCGGCGAGGAGGAACGGCGTGCCGCCGATGAAGTTCAGGCGGGTGATGCCGGCCGGCGGCCGGGTCGTGACCCGGGCGTTCAGGTCGGCGCCGGCGGCGGCAATCTTCTTGACGAACTCCAGGCTCGTCATGGCGCCGGAGCCCTTGGGGGCGGGGTTGTTGCTGCCCGCGATGCCCGCCTTGCGCACCCACGACACCTGGTGCAGGGCCGTCCACCCCCGCGAGGCGACGTTGACGTCGGCACCCCGGTCGACGAGCAGGGCGGCGAGCTCGTAGTGGGCGTTGGCGGCGGCGAGCAGGAAGGCGTTCAGCCCCGTCGCCCCGCGCTCGGCGCTGGTGCCGCCGCGGCGCCGCTCCTCGATGACCGGCAGCGACTCCTCGACGTCTACCCCGGCCTCGAGCAGCGTTTGCACGACGCCGATCTCGCCCTCGCGCACCGCGAACAGCATCGGGGTCCAACCGCGCTCAGACCGGGCGCTGACGTCGGCCCCGTGGGACAGCATGGTCGGAACGAGGTGCGCATGCCCCTCGGCCGCCGCCCACATCAGCGCCGTCTGCCCACGCCAAGCCTCGGCCGCGTTCACGTCGGCGCCGCGGTCGAGCAGCAGCCCCACCACGTCGAGCGCCCCGGTCCGCGCCGCCGTCATCAGCGCCGTCTCCCCCTCGGCCAGCGTGGTGTTCGGATCGACCCCGGCGTCGAGGAGCAGCCGGACGATGGCGGCGTTGCCGTTCACGCAGGCGAGGGCGATGGGCGCCACCCCGTACCGGTTCGTCGCCGCCGCGTCCGCGCCCGCCGCCAGCATCAGCTCGACGATGCCCGGATCGTTGGCGTGCACGGCCCAGTGGAGCGGCGTGGTGCCGTCCGGCTCCGTCGCGGTCACGTCGGCTCCACCGTCGAGGGCCGCGCGCACGTCAGCCTCGTGGACCGCCCTGATGGCCTCGAGCAGCCCGGCGTCGACCGCTTCGGCCGCGGCGGCGTCGGCGGCGCCGAATGCCGCCACACCGGCGGCGAGCAGCCACGCGGCAAACGGACGAATCACAGGCCGTGGAATCGAGCAACGCATGGAATGCCTCCCGTGAACAGGCCCAAACGACTCGCGGGCTGCCGGCCCGACAAGGCCGACAGCCCGCGATCTTCCTGCTGCAGCCTCCCGGCGAACGCTACAGCGACAACGGCTCGACGATCTCGCCGGTCCGGCCAGTGCTGTCGGCGAAGTCGTCCAGGTGCACCCCCACGTCGTCGAGCAGGGTCAGGTGCAGGTTGGCCATCGGCGTCAGCTCGTCGTACTTGACGTGGCGCCCGCCGGCGATGCGCGACCCCGCCCCGCTCGCCACCACGATCGGCAGGTTGCGGTGGTCGTGCACGTTCGGGTTGCCGAGACCGCTGCCGAGCATGTACGTCGTGTGGTCGAGCAGGCTGCCGTCGCCGTCCTCGGTGTGCTTGAGCTGGTCGACCATGTAGGCGAAGAGCGACACGTGGTACTGGTTGATCTTCGCGAGCTGGGCCAGCTTCTCGGGGTTGTCGAGGTGGTGCGACGTCGGGTGGTGCGGCTCGGGCACGCCGATCTGCGGATAGGTCCGCGTGCTCGCCTCGCGCGCCATCTGGAACGTGACGACCCGCGTCAGGTCCGCCCGCAATGCGAGCACCTGCAGGTCGAACATCAGCTTGACGTGGTCCTCCCAGACGTCGGGCACGCTCGTGGGGCGGGTGAGGTCGCTCAGCGGCGAGGCCGACGCCGACGCCTCCGCCCGCTCGATGCGCCGCTCGACCTCGCGGACGGTGTCGAGGTACTCGGCGACCTTGTTGCGGTCGCCGGCGCCGAGCTGCGACTGCAGGCGGGACATGTCGTCGAGCACCCAGTCGAGGATGCTCCGGTCCCGGTGCAACTGCGCCTTGCGCTGCGCGGGGGTGCCGCCCTTGCCGAACAGGCGCTCGAAGACGATGCGGGGATCCGCCTCGGTCGGGTTCGGGGCGGTCGGCGACGCCCACGACAGGCTGTTCATGTACGCGCACGCGAACCCGTTGTCGCAGTTGCCGACCTGGGCGATGAGATCGGTGCCGAGCTCGAGGGACGGCAGCGGCGTATCGCGACCGACCTTGCTGGCCGCGATCTGGTCTACCGAGGTGCCGTTGACGTAGTCGCTGCCCTCGGTGCGCTTCGGCCGCACGCAGGTCAGGAACGCCGAGTTCGCCGACGCGTGGTTCCCGGAGATGTGCGCGTCGTTGATCTCCAGGTTGGTCACGATGGTCACGTTCTCGAGGCTCGGCAGCAGCGGCGACAGCGTCGGCGACAGCGTGGTCAGCCGACCCGTCTCGGCCGGCGTCCACGGCACCGGGTTCATCCCCATCGGGATGTACACGTAGCCGAGCCGCCGCGGCGCGGCCGTATTGGCCAGCGCGGACGCCGCCGGCACCATGGCATCGAGCAGCGGCAGAGCCAAGGTCGCTCCCGCGCCACGCAGGAACGTCCGCCGCGGCAGGGCCATCTTGGTGATCATCATGACTGCGATCTCCTCATCTGAAAGGGCGGGCTCTCGACGATTCCCAGTATGAGCGAAGAAAAGCGATAGTCGTCGCGGGACGCCGCGTCGACGATCGCCCGGACGGCGGGGCCGTCGGCGGGCTCGATGCCGCGCCCCAGCGCATAGATCAGAAGCTTCTCGGTGAGCGTGCCGACCAACACCTCGGGGCGGTCGAGCACCGCCTGCCGCAGGCCGGCCACGCCGTCGAAGATCTCGCCGCCGGGCAGGTTCCCGGACGCGTCGATGGCGGCCCCGCCCTCGCCCTCGGTGTCGCGCCACCGGCCGATGGCGTCGAAGTTCTCCATCGACAGGCCGGCCGGGTCCATGATGCGGTGGCAGACGGCGCAGGCGGGGTTCTGCCGGTGCGCCGCCATCCGCTCGCGCATCGACATGACTTCGGTCGACGACCCGCTCTCCTCGAGGGGCGGCACGTTGGGGGGCGGGGGCGGCGGGGGCGTCCCCAGCAGGTTCTCGAGAATCCACTTGCCGCGCAGCACCGGCGAGGTCCGCGTGGCGTAGGACGTCACGGTCAGGATGCTGCCGTGGCCGAGCACGCCCGCGCGGGGGCTGCCCTCGGGCAGGTCGACGCGGCGGAAGTGATCGCCGTAGATGCCGGGCACGCCATAGTGGGTCGCGACCCGCTCGTTCAGGAACGTGTAGTCCGCGGTGAGCAGGTCGGTCACACTACGGTCTTCCTCGACCACGCTCCCGAACAGCATCTGGGTCTCGGTACGGAAGCCCTGGCGCAGGTTGTCGTCGAAGTCGGGGAAGTTGCGGGCGTCGGGGGTGACCGCGTCGAGGTTCCTCAGGTGCAGCCACTGCGACGCGAAGTTCGTGGTCAGCATCCCCGCGCGGGGGTCGGCGAGCATGCGCCGCACCTGGGTCCGCAGCACCTCCGGCTCGCGCAGGCGGCCGGCCGCCGCGACGTCGATCAACTCGTCGTCGGGCAGGCTGCTCCACAGGAAGAAAGAGAGGCGCGAGGCCAGCTCGAGGTCGCCGACCCGGTACGCGGTGCCCGGCTCGGCGCCGGCGGGGTCGCGCTCGATGCGGAACAGGAACTCGGGGCTCGTCAGCAGGGCCCGCAGGGCCGTCTCGACCCCCGCCTCGAACCCGCCCTCGGCGTAGCCCTCGCGATAGAAGCCGGTCAACTGCTCGATGTCGGCGAAGGTGACGGGACGCCGGTAGGCGCGCCGGGCCAGCGAGGCGACGATGCCCGTGGCACACGCCTCGGCCTCTTCCGGCGTGTCGTCCGCGGGGCGGCACGAGAAGACGCGGTCGCGGCTCGGCGTCTCGCCGATGCCGGTGGGCTCGAACGGCCCCGCGATCGAGATGGTGCGCACCGCCGGCTGCTGCCGGGGGTGGCGGTCCATGTTGAAGTGGGCGTCGTAGGGCTGCCGGGTCGTCTCGAGGAGGGCCGAGTTCTTCTTGATGAAGGCGGCGCCCACCCGGTGCGGCCCCGCCGTGACCGGCAGGCGCGCGTTCAGGTGGTTGTCGATGCCCTCGTCGGCGTAGTACGTGGCATTGGCCTGAATCACCATGTTCGTGCTCGGCTCCATGGTGAACAGGCCCAGGCGCTCGCCGTCGAGGGTCAGCTCGACCTCGTGCGGCTCGGTCAGCCCCTCGACGTTCTCGTTGCGATTGCGCTGCAGGCGGACCTGGATCTCGTACTCGCCGTCGAACGGGAAGACGTGCTCGACGACGGTGCCCCCGCGGGTCCCGAACGGGAGGCCGTCGACATGGTCCTCCTGGGTGCGGTCGGCCGGCACGATCACCACCCGGCTGTCGGGGGCCGGGGCCCGGCTGCCCACCGCCAGCTCGCTGACGGTCCGGGCGGCGGCGAGATAGCGCTCCATCAGGGTCGGCGACAATCCGCCGGTGTTCACGTTGTCGAACCCGAAGGCGGCGTCGTCGCGCGGCAGCAGCGCCGTGACGTCTATCTCGAGGGCGAGCAGGTCGCGGATGGCGTTCTGATACTCGGTCCGGTTCAGCCGCCGGAAGGTCTCGGTGCGGCCGGGGTCGGGGTTGGCCCTCGCCGCCTCGTCGAGGGCGGTCTCGATGGTGGCGAGCAGCCGGTCGTGGGTCTCGGCGTCGGGACGGGGCCGCGGACGCGGAGGCATCGCGCCCGCGCGCAGCTTCCGGACGACCTTCTCCCACACCTCGGCGTGCGCGGCGACGTCGGCGAGGTCCACGCCCTGGAGCGACAGGCCGCCCGTCTGCAGGCGGTCGCTGTGGCAGGTGACGCAGTACCGATCGATGACCGCGCGCTCCGAGACGGACGCCCGGGCGCCGGCTGCGGACGGCGCCGTCTGCGCCTCCGCGCCGGCCGCGGACAGGACGAGGCCTGCGAAACAGACGGCGGCGTACCGCACGAGCCGACCTCTCAGCATGGTCCCAAGCCTCCCGTCATCCGGGCCTCCAGACCGCGGGTAGTCTCGTCCGCGCGCATTCTACCCCATTTCGTCGCGGCCCGGTGGATCATTTCGGGGACGCCGGCTCACCCGCCCGCTCCTCGGCGCGGGCGCCGGCGAGGATGCCGGCCATCGAGTAGTTCCCCTCGTGGCACGCGTACTCGTAGATCGACACGCGGTCCGAGATCCGGTTCATGGGCCGGGAGACGGTCCAGGGCCGGGTGAACGTCCGGGGATCGTCGACGGTGAACCGATAGTCGATGGTGTCGGCGTCGACGCGGGTGTAGCGTTCGGTCAGGTGCAGGGTGTCGCGCGAACCCTGGTAGCTGGTCTTGGGGTCGAAGTTGGTGGTCTCGACGACCAGGGTGTCGCCCTCCCAGCGGCCGCGCGAGTCGCCCATCCACTGGGCGACGGACGGCGGCAGGTGCGGCCGCCCGTCCAGGGGGATGATGCGCGGCTCGTGGATGAGCTCCTGGAAGACGACGACGTAGCCCGGCGTCTGGAAGATCTGGTAGTTGCTGCTGTACCAGCTCCCGATGCCGTTCCAGCCCCGCGAGATGCAGCGGGTCCAGGGGCTGAGGTCGCTGTAGGTGTCGGGCGAGCTCGACGGCCCGCGCGTGCTCCGCTCGGCGCGCTCGGCCTCGATTCTCGCGCGGCCTTCCGCCGACAGCTCGGGGATGCGCCCGTCCGGCGGATCGACGATCAGCGACGTCCGGGGCAGGGCGCGGCCCACGTCGCGCCAGAACGCGTTGTAGTTGCCCACGCTGCCCTCCGGCGGCGGCAGATCGAAGTTGGCCCGGTTGGTCGCCTCGATAGTGGCCGCCTCCTCGAGCGGCAGCGTCTCCCGTCCCGCGAGCGGCCCCTCGGCCGGCCGTTCCAGCGGGGTCGAGGTCTGGCTGTTCCACTGCCCCTGCAGGTCGGGGTCGCCCCAGGGCGTGCGGGGCGGGGCCGGTTCCGCGGGCGGGGGCTGCGCGGCGGCCGGCGCGGACGCCGTCGCGACGACGATCATGATCAGGGCGGCGAGCCATCGCTGGGCCATGTAGTCCTCCAGAGCTGCAGAGGTGCGCGGGCTGCATGATCGCCCACCGGCGGCGCGCCCGCAAGGCCCCCCGCCGGGGTGTTGCGCGCCGCGCCCGGGCAGGGCATGATGCACGTACTCTGACGACGCGCGTGGAAGACGTGCCATGAGCCGACGATACGGTTTCTCTCTGCCGGCGGCGGTCATCGCGGGCTTTCTTCCCTTCTCCGCGGCGGGCCAGCCGGACGAGAGCCCCGATCCGCGGACGCCCTGGGGCGAGCCCGACCTGCAGGGCATCTGGACCAGCGCCACGTATACGCCCCTGGAACGCCCGGAGACGGTGGCCGACCGCGCGTTCCTGACCGAGGAGGAGGCAGCCGAGCTTGCCGCCCTGGTGGCCGAGGACGGGGTCGACCCCCTGCGGGCGCGCAACATCCTCGCGGCCGGGACGGACGAGGAGCGGCGGGAGGTGACCCGCCAGACGCAGGAGAACATCCACTACGACAACGCCGTCTGGCTGACCGAGGAGCGGCGGAAGACGTTCTCGACCCGGCGCACGTCGCTGATCGTCGACCCGCCGAACGGACGCATCCCGCCGCGCATCCCGGAGGCGGTGGAGCGGGAGGCGAAGCGCCGGGAGGCCAGCCGGCATCTCGTCTACAACCTCGACGAGCCGTCTTACGAGGGCTACCACACGCGCACGTTGCAGGAACGCTGCCTCGTGTGGCGGCACGAGGGCCCGCCGATGGTGCCGCCGTCCTACAACGACATGCTGCAGATCTTCCAGACCCCGGACCACGTCGTCGTCATGCAGGAGATGAGCAACAACCCGCCCCGCATCATCCCCCTCGGACAACCCCACCTGCCGTCGCGCATCCGCCAGTGGCCCGGCGACTCCCGCGGGCGCTGGGAGGGCGACACGCTCGTCGTGGACACGGTCAACTTCAACGAGAAGACCCACTACGAGGGGTCGACCGAGGCGCTGCGCGTCGTGGAGCGCTTCACCCGCGTCGACGCCGAGACCATCCGCTACGAGTTCACGGTGCAGGACGACCGGACCTGGGCGCGGCCGTGGAGCGTGGAGTTCCCGCTGATGAAGCGCGACGGCCCCCTCTACGAGTACGCGTGCCACGAAGGCAACCACGACATCCGGCACATCCTCGAGGTGGCGAGGAACGTCGAGCGCCAGGCGGCCGAGCAGGCGCAGGACCGGTAACGCCGGCGGGTCTCGAAGTCGGGACCAGCGGGGACGGCGGGGGTCCCCCCATCCGGAGGCCTGACAGGTGTTCGCCTCGATGCCGTCGAAATCGGCGCGGCCGGTCGTCGGCGTCATGGGTGCGAGCGGCGAACCGCATGCGGAACGCTCGCGGCGCGTCGGTACCTGGATCGCCCGCGCCGGCTATCACCTCCTGACGGGCGGCGGCCCCGGGGTGATGGCCGCCGTCACCGAGGCGTTCGTGAGCGTGCCGGATCGCCGCGGCCTCGCCATCGGCATCCTGCCCGCCGGCGGCCGCCGCGGCATCGAGGGACCGGTCGGCCGGCCGCCTCCCGGCTACCCCAACCCCTGGGTCGAGCTGGCGATAGCCACCCACCTCGACAGCCTCGGGGAACGCGGCGGTGACGAGTGGTCACGCAATCACGTGAACGTGCTGTCGTCCGACATCCTGATCTTCCTGCCGGGTTCGGCCGGCACCGCGAGCGAGGCGATGCTGGCAGTACGATACGGACGACCGGCGATAGCCTATCTCGATGCGCGCGCGGACCTGCCGGGCCTGCCGGACGCGATACCCGTCGAGGCCGAGTTCGCCCGGGTCGAGGCCTTCGTGCGGGACAACTGCGAACGCCGCCGCGCGCCGGCCGGTCCGTGACAGCAGTCGTCGCGAACGCCGGGGCACCACTCGCCGGCGGTCGGGACGGGGCGGGCCATGGACGGGAGGTCGTGACGACCCTCGTGAGCGGCGCGCCACGTCCGCAGGACCGGTGGCCGCGCCGATGCTCGCGGACGGAGCTGCCATGATGCGATCCACGACACCCGTGCTTCCCTGCCTGATGCTGGGTATCGCCGTGGCCGGCCTCGGCTGCGGGACCGCGCCCCCCGAGGCCACCGGTCCGTCGCCGCAGGCCTGCGCCGACTTCCTGTCGCGCACCGACTTCGACGTCAGCGTCATGAACGCCGAGCTCATGAACCCCGGGGGCGACACGGAGTACTGCTGGGTCGACGCGATGATCCGCCCCAACATCCGCTTCGCCGCGAGCCTCCCGACCAACTGGAACGGACGGTTCGTCATGCGGGGCGGGGGCGGCTACGCGGGCCAGCAGCCGGTGAAGGCACGCGACGATCCGCTACGGGACGAGGGCTGGGTCACCGCCTCGACCGACACCGGACACGACGCGGCCCGCTATCCCCTCGCGAGCTTCGCGTACGACAACCGCGACGGCGAGATCGACTACGCCTACCGCGCCGTCCACCTGACCGCGGTCGAGGTCAAGGCCCTCGTCGCCGAGTACTACGGCCGCCCCGCCGACTACGACTACTGGCTCGGCTGCTCGACCGGCGGGCGGCAGGGCCTGATGTCGGCCCAGCGCTTCCCCGACGACTTCGACGGCATCGTCGCGGGGGCGCCGGTGCTCGACTTCACCAACACCCAGATCGGCGGCGTGTGGTTCGCGCGGGCGATGCGGGAGCACCCCCTCGGGCTCGAGAAGATCGCGAGGGTCGGGGAGGCGATCTACGCAGCGTGCGACGGCCTCGACGGCCTCGAGGACGGCCTCATCGACGACCCGCGGCAGTGTCGCTTCGACCCCCGGACGGACTACCCGCGGTGCCAGGGTGAGGACGGCGTCGACTGCCTCACCGAGGGGCAGAGCGAGACGCTGGTGAAGATCTACGGCGGCGTCGTCAGCCGCGGCGAGCCGTACTTCCCCGGCCAGCCGTTAGGGGCCGAGCTCGGCGACCCCCTCGGCTCACCCGCTTCCCGGACCAGCGGGTGGGGCGGCTGGTTCGTGGACCCGGCGGGGCGGACGCCCCGGCTGGAGCTCTTCGGGGTCACCTTCATGCGCTACATGGCGTTCACCCGGGACGACCCGGAGTGGTCGATCGAGCAGTTCGACTTCGACGAGGACCCCTACCGCATGGACGCCATTCGCGGCATCCTCGACGCCACCGATCCCGACCTCGCCCGGTTCCGCGACGCCGGCGGCCGGATGATCACGTACCACGGCTGGTCGGACACCGCGCTCAACCCGATGATGGCGGTGAACTACTACGAGGACGTGCTGGCCGAGACGCCCGACGCCGCCGACTTCTACCGGCTCTTCATGGTCCCCGGCATGTTCCACTGCCGGGGCGGGCGCGGCGTCAACACCATCGACGCCCTGCCCGACCTGGTGGCGTGGGTCGAGAACGGCGAGGCGCCCGACCGCCTCGTCGGCCGGCGCATCGACCAAGGGGGCGAGGTGCTCATGACCCGGCCGGTCTGCCCGTACCCGGAGGTCGCCCGCTACACCGGCTCGGGCGACGTCGACGACGCCGACAGCTTCGTCTGCCGGCCGCCGTCGTCCTGACCCGAGCGCATCTCTCGTAGTGCCGCGGCTACCATCAAGCCGCTCCGCGTCGAACCGCGTCCTCCCGTCAAGAGCACAATCGACGTCCGATATCGACGGGGCGAGCCCGTTGTATGCTTGGCATGGACCGTCCGGAGGCGGCAAGTCCTTGAGCCCGACCGATTCCACCGCGATAACGCGCGTCTGCCTGCGGAACTACAAGAGCATCGCCGCTTGCGACGTCGAGTTGCCGCCGCTCACGTTTCTCGTCGGGCCCAACGGCTCCGGCAAGAGCAACTTCCTCGACGCGCTCCGCTTCACGGCGCAGGCCTTGCGCTTCTCTCCGGAACACGCCCTGCGGGAACGTGGCGGGATCAACGAGGTTCGGCGCCGCTCGCGCGGCCATCCCAACCATTTCGCCATCCGCGTCCGCTTCCACGTGCCGGAAGCGACCGGCTGGTACGCGTTCGAGATCGGCGCCCGGCCCAAGGGTCGGTACTTCGTTCGGCGCGAACAGTGCGTCGTTCGAGCGGCGGCCCCCGAGCGTTCCGGTTTCTTCCGGATAGAGGACGGCGAGCACGGAGGCAACTCGATTCCGCATCCGCCCCCGACCGGCGGAAGCGACCGCCTCTATCTCCTGCCGGCGTCGGGATACGAAGCGTTCCGGCCGGTGTACGACACCCTGGCGGGGATGGGATTCTACAACCTGAATCCCGCGCAGATCCGGGAGCTCCAATCCCCCGATCCCGGCGATCTGCTCGACAGGGACGGCGGCAACATCGCCAGCGTCCTCGATCGCATGAAGTCGCATTCCCCGTCCGACGTGGATCGTATCGGAGACTATCTCTCAAGGGTGG
Source organism: Vicinamibacterales bacterium (assembly GCA_965207615.1). Taxonomy (GTDB): domain Bacteria; phylum Acidobacteriota; class Vicinamibacteria; order Vicinamibacterales; family UBA8438; genus JAJEEA01. The sequence goes on along the minus strand of CBDBMZ010000003.1, from coordinate 456,167 downwards.
CGCCCGGAACGAACCGTGTCGAACCCAGGACGATCGGCCCGAAGTTGACGTTGGAGTTTCGGCAGCAGGTACGGGGCGACCCCAACCCTTGGCGTTTTCTCGCGAACAACGTGTCGGACGGGACGCTGCGGGTGTTGGGCGTGCTGGCAGCCTTGTTTCAGCGCCCTGGCGCTTCCCAGAGCGCCCGGCTGGTGGGTATCGAGGAACCGGAGACCGCTCTTCATCCCGCCGCCGCGGGCGTGCTCGCCGACATCCTCCACGAAGCAAGCCGGCGCGTTCAGGTGATCGTCACCAGCCACAGCGCGGACCTGCTGGATCGCAAGACCATTCCGTTGGACTCGATCCTGGCTGTCGTGTCGGAAGACGGCGAGACGAGAGTGTCCCGACTCGACGAGGCGGGACGCACCACCCTTCGCGACGGGCTCTTCACGGCGGGAGAGCTGCTTCGCATGAATCAGATTGCGCCCGACCCGGAGTCGGCGGTCCCCTCCCTGCTGGACCTCTTTCGTGAAGAGCGATGAGGAGGATCGTCGCCATCGTGGAAGGGGACGGCGAGGTGGAGGCCGTGCCCGCGCTGATTCGGCGGATTCACGTGGCAGTGTCTCCCGAGGTGCCGCTCGAGGTCGGCAGGCCCGTTCGAGTGCCACGTGACCGACTGCTCAAGGACGGCGAGCTGCAGCGATACCTGGGTCTCGCCGCCACGTTGCCGGTGCCGACGGCTGCATACTCGTTCTGCTCGATGCGAACGGCGACTGCCCTGCGGATCTCGCCCCGGAAATCCTGCGGCGAACTCGCACCGCGCGTTCCGACCGTCGCATCGAGGTGGTCCTGGCCAAATGCGAGTACGAGTCCTGGTTCATTGCCACGATCGATTCCCTGAGGGGCACGCGGGGCATTTCGCCGGACGCCGGCGTCCCGCCCGATCCCGAATCGATCCGGGGGGCCAAGGAGTGGCTTCGCGAACGCATGGGCGGGCGCTACAGCCCGACTGCCGACCAGACGGCATTGACCACGCAGTTCGACATGGCGTCGGCGCGCCGGCGATCGCGGTCGTTCGACAAGATGTGGCGCGCCGTGAGCGCATTGCTGCGGGAGCAATAGGCCACCTCCGGCAGCCGAAGCCCACGGCCCTGCTTCTCGCCCGACCGTCCTTCCCGGGTCCCTTCGTGCTGCCGGAGCTCCTACCCGCGCAAACATCACGGCCGTGCCGTCGACCAGCGCGGAGAGCACCAGCTCGAGCGCGGCACGACGCGCCTCCATCACGCCGTCCTCAGACGGGGCGGGGTACGTCGAACGGGAGGCGCCGATGGCCACCGCCATCGAGTTGAATGGCCGGGGGACCTGGGTCCCGGGTCGGCGAGGTGACCTACGCCTGCGACAGCCTCGACGACGGCTTGGTCGACGATCCGCGGCAGTGCCGCCTCATGCGCCTCGGCCGGGGTCCCCGCCGCCCCCGCCGATCGAGTAGGGCACCCGAACACCGGGCGCGCCGAGGGGAAAGTCCCTGGTGTTCCTGGTGACGAGCAGGCCGCCGATGCTGCGGGCGCTGGCCCAGATGATGGCGTCGGGCAGGCGGATCCGATGCTCGCGCCGGATGGCCACGGCCAACTCGCCTACGCGGTCGTCAATGGCGACGCGCCCGAAACCGGACAGGAACCACCTGAGACGCGCCATCTCCCCGTCGTCGGACGCGCCGACCAGGACTTCCATCCAGGTGATCGTGCTGATGAGCGGTCCGTCATGCCGGGCGATCTCGTCCCGGGCCGCTTCGACGCCGCCGAGATAGTCGATGAGGATGTTGGTGTCGAGCAGCGCGCGCATCTCTCAGGACCATTCGCGCCGCCGGCGCCGTTCGTACTCGAGGCCGTCCACGCCGCGGCCCCGCCACATGCCGAACACGTCGTCCCGTTCGCGCAGGCAGAGGGCGTCCAGATAGTCCGCCACCGCGCGGCGGACGACTTCGGCGCGCGACACGCCCTCACGGCGGCAAATCTCGCCGAGCCGTCGAATCTGGTCGTCGGGGAGGTCTATGATGGTCCGCATGGATCATGATGCCGATACATGATGACAGTCTAGCCCTTCCCGGGCGCGGACAACAACCCCGGCAAGTGGGCGCGCCGACCGCTCCCCACCCGGTCGTCAGCGGCTACCCCAGACCCGAGTCCACGGCCCCTAGCCCGCCAACGTCGCCTTCGGCTGCGCTTGGCGCCCAACCAGCCCTCCAGGAGTCTGCGCCGTTCTACGGCGCAGACTCCTGGTCGCTCAGCATCGCCGCCGCCCGGTCGGCCAGCGAGGCGAGCACCCGCTCGAGGGCGGCCCGATGGGCCTCGACCACGCCGTCCTCCGAGGAATCGGGCACGTCGAACGGGGCGCCGATGGCCACCGCCATGGCGCTGAACGGCCGGGGAACCTGGGTCCGGTCCCAGCTCGACGCCGACCAGTGGCGCGCGGCCTCGATGTGGAAGGGCAGGATGGGGCTGCCGGTCACCCCGGCGAGCCACACCGCGCCGGGCTGGACGCGGCGGGCCGGCCCGCGCGGGCCGTCGACGGTGAACGCGGCGGGTCGGCCGGCCGCGACATCGCGCTTGAGCTGGATCAGGGCGCGCCGGGCGCCCCGCGACGTGGAACCCCGTGCCGTGCCGTAGCCGAAACGCCGGATGACGCGGGCGATCCACTCGCCGTCGAAGTTCCGGCTCGTCATGACCACGATACCGCGGCCGCGCCAGAAGTACGTCGCAGGGAGAATGCGTCCGTGCCAGAACGCGAAGATGGGCTGGCGCCCGCGTGCCACGATGGCGTCGTGGTGCTCCATACCTTCGACGCGCCAGCGAAGGGTCCGGCAGAGCAGCCCGATGAGGGGGGCGCCGACCCCGGCGATGGTCCGGGCCTGCGCGAGCTGCCAGGACGTGAGTGAGGAGGAAGACGCGCCCGGGCCGGCGCCCACGCTACATCCCTTCGTACTCGGGGCCGCCGCCGCCCTCGGGAGGCACCCAGTCGATGATCTGGTACGGGTCCATGATGTCGCAGGTCTTGCAATGCACGCAGTTCGACGCGTTGATCTGCAGGCGGCGGCCGTTCCCCGTTCCGTCGTCGACCATCTCGTACACGTTGGCGGGGCAGAAGCGCACACACGGATTGCCGTACTCCTCGCGGCAGCGGGTGCGGCAGATGTCGGTGTCCCGCACGAGCAGATGGGCCGGCTGGTCCTCGTCGTGGCGCGTCCCCGAGTAGTGCACGTTGGTGAGCTTGTCGAAGGTCAGCGCGCGATCCACCTTGACGGCGTTGCTCGGCGCATCGGGATCGGCGGGGCCGCCGGGATAGTAGCCCGACAGCGACGCCAGCCGCTCGTGGCCGGGCTCGCTCGCCAGCGGCCGCGCCGGCCACCGGCCGTTGGTCAGCCAGGCCAGCCCCGCGTAGGCGGTTCCCGCGGCCAGCCCCGCCCCGAACGCCTGATGCACGTTGCGGACCGGATACAGCTCTCGGCGGATGCCGCCGTGGTTGATGAGCTCGCGGTACCGGACGAGTTGCGCGGCCGACACGTCGCCGGCCCGCACCGCCGCGAAGGCGGCGTCGGCGGCGTGGATGCCGCTGTGCATCGCGAGGTGGATGCCCTTGAGCCGCATCGAGTTCAGGAACCCCGCAGCGTCCCCGACGATCAGGGCCCCGTCGAGGTGGCACCGCGGTATGGCGTACCAGCCGCCCTCCGGCAGCGCCTTGGCGCCGTAGCGGGTCATCTCTCCGCCGGCGAGCAAGCCGGCCACGAGGGGATGCTGCTTGAACCGCTGGAACGCCATGTGGGGATCGAAGCGCGGGTCCCGGTAGTCGAGCCCCACCACCAGCCCGATCGCGACGCGCCCCTCCGGCAGCACGTAAATGAAGCCCCCGCCGAACTCCTCGTGCCGCAGCGGGTACCCGAGCGTGTGCACCACGGTGCCCGGCGCCTCCCGTTCCGGCGGAACCTGCCAGAGCTCCTTGATGCCGATGGCGTAGGTCTGCGGCGCCCCGGCGTCGAGCCCGTGCCGGCGCACGAGGGTCTTGGTGAGGTTGCCGCGGACGCCGTCCGCGAAGATGGTGACGGCGGCCCTGATGTCGACCCCCGGCTCGAAGGCGCCCTTGGGCCGGCCCTCCCTGTCGAGGCCGCGGTCGCCGGTCCTCACCCCGACCACCCGGTCCCCGTCGTGCAGCACCTCAGAGCCCGCGAACCCCGTGAAGACGTCGACGCCCTCCGCCTCCGCCTGCTCGGCGAGCCACCGGACGAAGCGGTTGAGGGAGATGACGTAGTTCCCGTGGTTGCGCAGCGGCGGCGGGGTCATCGGCGCTCGGAACCGTGACTGCGCGGTCAGGTAGTAGATGCGGTCCTCCCGCACCGGCGTGTCCACCGGCGCCCCCCGCTCCTTCCAGTCCGGCAGCAGGGCGTCGAGGCCCGACGGGTCGAGCACCGCCCCCGACAGCATGTGGGAGCCGCTCTGGCGCGACTTCTCGAGTACCGCGACGGCGAGGGGCTCGCCCCCGTGCTGCCGCTGGAGGGCGGCAAGGCGGATGGCCGCGGACAGGCCGGCCGGGCCGCCACCGACGATCAGCACGTCGACGTCGAGGGTTTCGCGCTCCATCAGGCGTCGAGGGCGGCGATTATCGCGGGCACCACGTCGAACAGGTCGCCGACGATACCGTAGTCGGCGACCTCGAAGATGGGCGCCTCGGCGTCCTTGTTCACGGCCACGATGGTACGGGAGCCCTTCATGCCCACCAAGTGCTGGATGGCGCCGGAGATGCCCAGGGCGAGGTAGAGCTTCGGGGCGACGGTCTGGCCCGAGCTGCCGATCTGGCGGTCCATCGGCAGCCAGCCGGAGTCGCAGATCGGCCGCGACGCCGCGACCTCGGCCCCGAGGGCGGTCGCGAGGGACTCGACCAGGTCCAGGTGCTCCCGGGCCTTGATGCCACGCCCGACGGCCACGATGCGATCGGCCTGCGTGAGATCCACGGCCTGCTTCGCCTCCTGGAACGGCGCCTCCACCGACTGCCGGATCGTGCCGGGCTCCAGGGTCACCGCGAACTCGCGCACCGGCGCCGGCGCCGCCCCCCGCTCGAGGGCGTCGGGCCGGAACGCGCCGATCTGGAAGCTGATGAAGTGCGGCGCGGGGCCGGCGGGAGCGACGTCGGCCACGAACTTCCCCTGGAACATCGGACGCACGAACGCGAGGCGGCCGTCCCGCGGCCTGATCCCGACGCAGTCGGCGACCAGCGACCGGCCGAGCCGGGCCGCGAGCCTCGGGGCGAACTCGCGCGTCTGATAGGTATGGGCCAGGAAGACGAGGTCGGGGGCGGCGTCGGCCACGACCGACGCGAACGCGGCCACGAAGCCGTCGGGGGTATACGACGCGAGCTCGGGATGGCCGACGGCGAGGACCGACTCGACCTCGGCCGCGGCCAGCTCGGCCGCCACCGCCCCCGGCTCCCCGCCGGCGACGGCGACGCGCACCGGTTGGCCGACCTGCTGGGCGGCGACCAGCGCCTCCCAGCTCGCGTTGTTCAGGACGCCGTCTCGTTGCTCCGCGATAACCAGCACCATGTCGGCACGCTCACTTCGCGGGGGTCAGATCGCCCGCGCTTCTTCCCGCAACACCTTGACCAGCTCCGCCGCCGCGTCGGCCGGAGATCCGTCGATCATCCGCGTCTGCTTGGTCTTCTCGGGCACCCGAATCTCGAGAATCTCCTGGCTCGGCGCGAGATCGGCGGCCGCCTCGACCACGCGGACCTCCTTCCGCTTCGCGGCCATGATGCCCTTGAGGGTGGCGTAGCGAAGCTGGTTGATGCCGCTCTGAATCGTCAGGAGCGCCGGCGTGGGCATCGAGACCCACTGGAACCACCCGCCTTCCAGCTCGCGCTTCACCCGCAGGCGCCCCTCGGCCCCCTGCACCTCCATGATGATGGTGGCGTGGGGGATGTCGAGCAGCTCGGCGAGGACGACGCCGGTCTGGGCGAACCCCTGGTCGTCCGACTGCAGCCCGGTCAGCACCAGGTCGAACCGCTCGTCGCGGATGGCGGCGGCGAGGGCCCCGGCGACCATGGACGCGTCGGCGGCGGCGAGGCCGTCGCCCTCGACCCGTATCGCCCGGTCCGCGCCGCGGGCCAGCGCCTCCCGGACCACCTGGGCGGCCCGCGCGGGCCCGGCCGAACAGACCACGACCTCGCCGCCGTGCCGCTCCTTGAGGCGCAGGGCCTCCTCGAGGGCATAGGCGTCGGGCTCGTTCATCTCGAAGCTGGCGTCCCGATCCTGGACCCAGGTGCGGGTCTCGTCGACACGCAACGGCCACTCGCGGGTCACGACCTGCTTCACGCAGACGGCGATCTTCATTTCTTCCTCGTCATCGAACGGCGCCCATCCGCCGCATCACGCCCAGCCCGGCAATGGTCGCCTTCGGCTCCGCCTGCCGCCCAACCAACCCTCCAGGCGTCCGCGCCTCCCCGGCGGCGGCGCCGTTCTACGCCGCAGACTCCTGCCCCGGCAATCGTCGCCTTCGGCTCCGCCCGCCGCCCAACCCACCAGTGAGTCTGCGCCTCCTCCGGAGACGGCGCCGTTCTACGCCGCAGACTCATGGTGGCGTCGAAACAGCAGCGAGGCGTTGGTCCCGCCGAACCCGAACGAGTTCGACAGGCCGTACTCGAGGGTCGCCGGCCGCTTCACGTTGGGGACGTAGTCGAGGTCGCAGTCGGGGTCGGGGTTCTCGAGGTTGATGGTCGGCGGGAGGACCTGCTCGCGCACCGTCAACGCCATTATCCCAGCCTCGACCCCACCCGCCGCCCCGAGCAGGTGGCCGGTCATCGACTTCGTCGACGAGACCGCGAGGTGGTGGGCGTGGTCCCCGAAGCACCGCTTGATGGCCAGCGTCTCGATGCGATCGTTGAACGGCGTGGAGGTCCCGTGCGCATTGATGTAGTCGACCGCCTCCGGCGCGATGCCCGCCTGCTCGACCGCCGCCTTCATCACGCGGAAGGCGCCGTCTCCGTCCTCTGCGGGGGCGGTGACGTGATGGGCGTCCGCGGACATGCCGTAGCCGACGAGCTCCGCGTACACCGGCGCCCCGCGGGCCAGGGCCCGCTCGCGCTCCTCGAGGATGACGACGCCGGCGCCCTCGCCGATGATGAACCCGTCGCGTTCGCGGTCGAAGGGACGGCAGGCGCGGGTCGGCTCGTCGTTGCGGGTCGACAGGGCGCGCATCGCCGCGAACCCGCCCACGCCCATGGGGGTGATCGCCGCCTCGGAGCCTCCCGCCACCATGACGTCCGCATCGTTCCGCCGGATCGTCTCGAAGGCGTCGCCGACGGCATGCGCCGACGCCGAGCAGGCGGTGCAGGTCGCCGAGTTCGGTCCCTTCGCGCCGAGGCGGATGGAAACTTGACCGGCGGCCAGGTTGATGATCGCGGCGGGGATGAAGAAAGGCGAGATCTTGCGCGGTCCACCCTTGATCAGCGCGTGATGCTCGCGCTCGATGGTGCTGAACCCGCCGATGCCCGAGGCGATGTAGACCCCCACGCGGGGCGCGATGTCCGGCGTCACCTCCAGTCGCGCATCGGCGCGCGCGAAGTCCGCGGCGGCGATGGCGTACTGGATGAAGACGTCCATCTTCTTGACGTCCTTCCTGGTGATGAAGGCGAGCGGATCGAAGTCCTGTACCTCGCCGGCGATGCGCGCCGCATAGCCGGAGGCGTCGAACTTCGTGATCGGGCCGATGCCGCTCCGGCCCTCGCACAGCGCATCCCAGGTCGCCGACGTACCGATACCGAGCGGCGACACGAGGCCGACGCCCGTCACCACAACCCGCCTGCTCACAGTCACTCCCGTCCGGGGCGCCCCTACTTCTTCTTCGAGTGCGCCTCGATGTACTCGACGGCCTCCTTGACGCGGGTGATCTTCTCCGCGTCCTCGTCCGGGATCTCGAGGCCGAACTCTTCTTCGAACGCCATCACGAGCTCCACCGTGTCGAGCGAGTCGGCCCCGAGATCGTCCACGAACGACGCATCCGACGTCACCTCTTCCTCGTCGACACCGAGCTGCTCCACGATGATGCTCTTCACTTTTTCAGCAACCGCCATTCACTCGCCTCCTACATGTACATTCCACCGTTCACCGCGAGCACGTGCCCCGTCACGTACGCGGCCTCGTCGGACGCCAGAAAGCAGATGGCGCCCGCGACGTCCTCGGTCGTTCCCAGCCGGCCCATCGGTATCTGCCCGAGCATCGCCGCCTGCGCCGACTCGTCGAGCTTCGCCGTCATGTCGGTGTCGATCATGCCGGGGGCCACCACGTTCACGGTGATCCCGCGCGAGGCGACCTCCCGCGCCAGCGCCCTCGAGAACCCCTCCAGACCCGCCTTGGACGCCGCGTAGTTGACCTGCCCGGGGTTGCCCATCCGCCCCACCACCGAGCCCACGTTGATGATGCGGCCGCCGCGTTGCCTGATCATGGGCCGCAACACCGCGCGCGCGCAGTTGAACGCCGCCGTCAGGTTCGTGGCGACCACCGCGTCCCAGTCGGCCGCGGACATCCGCAGCGCGAGCCGATCGCGCACGATGCCCGCGTTGTTGACCAGCACGTCGACGCGGCCGTACTCGTCGAGCGCGGTCCGGACCATGGCGTCGATGCGCCGCGGGTCGGTGACGTCGGCGCTCACCGCGACCGACCGGCCGCCCGCGCCGCGGATCTCCCCGGCGACCGCCTCGGCATGGTCGCCGCGCGCCGCCGCCACCACGGCCGCGCCGGCCGCCGCAAGCCGTCTCGCCGCCGCCCGCCCGATGCCGCGCGAGGCGCCGGTCACGATGGCGACCCGATCTGCCAGGAGGCCGGACATGGCGCTCCCGGTCACGCCGCCAGGGCCGCCACCGCCCGATCGACGCCGTCCGAGTCCGCGACCGACAGCAGGCGCGCGCCCCCGTCGATTCGCTTGATGAGGCCGCTCAACACGGTGCCCGGACCCACCTCAACATACGTGTCGACCCCTTCCGACGCAAGGCGCCGGACGACCTGCTCCCACCGGACCGGCGCCGTCACCTGATCCACGAGGGCGGAGACAGCGGCGGCGGCGTCACGCTTCGGCTCCGCGTCCAGGTTGGCCACCACCGGGATGGCCGGGTCGGAGACCACGAGCGCCCGCAGGTCCCGTTCGAGCCGATCCTGGGCCGGCCGCATCAGCGCGCAGTGAAAGGGGGCGCTGACCGGCAGGGCGCGAACGCGTCTCGCGCCGAGCGCCTTGGCCCGCTCGCCCGCCCGCCGCACCGCCTCGGCCGCGCCGGCAATGACGACCTGACCTGGGGCATTGAGGTTGGCGGCACTCACCACCTGCTCCCCCGCCGCCTCGCGGCACGCCTGCTCCACCAGCGGCGCATCCAGCCCCATCACCGCCGCCATGGCCCCGTCGCCCACCGGCACCGCCTCCTGCATGTAGCGGCCCCGGTTGCAGACCGTGCGCACCGCGTCGCCGAACGACAGCGTGCCCGCCGCCACGTGCGCGGAGTACTCGCCGAGGCTGTGGCCGGCCAGCCAGGCGGGCCGCACCCCCCGGTTCACCAGCGCCCGCGCCGCCGCCGTCGAGACGGTGAGCATCGCCGGCTGGGTATGCTCGGTCAGCACGAGCTGCTCGGCCGGCCCCCCGAAACAGAGGTCGCTGATGCCGACCCCGAGCGCCGCGTCGGCCTGCTCGAACGTCTCACGGCACTCGGGGAACCGATCGGCGAGCGCCTGCCCCATGCCCACGTGCTGCGAACCCTGGCCCGGAAACACGAATGCGATCATCGACTGGCTTCGACGACGGGCGAACGACTGCGACCGCGAGACGGCCGGGTCTGTCAGGCCTCCTTGACGGGCCGCACCTGGCGGCCGCGGTAGTAGCCGCAGTACGGGCACACCTGATGCGGCGGCCTTCGCTCGTGGCACTGCGGGCACTCGCCCAACTGGACCGGGCCCAGGTTCTGGTGCGTGCGGCGTTTCGCCGTGCGTGACTTGGAATGACGTCGCTTTGGATTGGCCATGTGATTCTCGAGCCGGCGCCGTCTACGGCGCGGACTCCTCGCGCTCCAGGAGCCGCTTCAGCCCCGCCAGCCTGGGGTCCTCCCACTCGTCGGCGCATTGACAGGGCGCCGTGTTCCGGTTGCCCCCGCACACCACGCAGAGCCCCCGGCATTCCGTGCGGCACAGCGGCTTCATGGGCAACACGAGCTGGAACTGCTCCTGAACGAGGTGCCTCAGGTCGATCTGCTCGTCCCGGTAGAACGCGGTGCTCAGATCCTCTTCCTCGATGCGGACCTCGCCGTCCCCGCGGTTCTCGGAGGCCGGCAGATACAGGAGATCCACGTCGATCCCGGCGTCGAGGCGGAAGGGTTCGAGGCAGCGACCGCAGTCGAGCTCCAGCTCGCCCTCGATCCGACCCGACAGCCGATAGTCGTTTCCTCCCTTCGAAACCAGCAGATCGAGGGAGACGACCCCCGGCACCCGATACTGCCGGCCCCCGTCCGCGGTCAGCGACCCGGCCGGGAACCGCCGATGGACATCGGTCCGCGGTCCCTCGACGGTCCGCAGATCGAGGTGCGCGGAGGTTACCGTTTCCCCCGTCCCGACGGCCCTCGGCTCCATTTCCATCGACTCCGACCACGGTGGTGACCGGCTCACGGACCGGGCGCCGGACGAATCCAGCATTATAACCAAGGTTTCCTTCCCGTTACATCCAAAGGGGGAAATCTCCCCGCCCCGGGCCGTCCGGCCCCGGGTGCTTCCGACCGGCAGCCCCCGGCACCCAGGGTCGGGGGATGAACAGCCGCTTGTACAGGTGCACCGCGAACCGGTCCGTCATCCCCGCGATGAAGTCCCGCGCCGCCGCATCGACGCCGTCCGATTCCACCGTGCGGGGGTCGAGAAACGCCTCCGGCGCCCGACGCACCCTCTCCCAGAGCCCGCCGATGATGCCGGAGGCCTTGGCCATCTCGGCCGTCGCCACCCGGTTCTCGTACACCGCCTCGAACAGGAACGCCCGCAACGCCGTCAGCGCCTCGAGGACCGGTGCGCTCATGCGGAGCTCGATGTCGGGCCTCGTCGCCCGGGCCGCGGTCACCACGTCGGACACCAGCGCCCCGATGCGCTCGGACGAGGTTCGGCCGAGCCGCTCCAGCGGCGCCGCGGGCAGATCGGAGGGGTCGATCACCCCCGCGCGGACCGCGTCGTCGATGTCGTGGTTCACGTAGGCGATCATGTCCGCCACCCGCGCCACCTGCCCTTCGAGGGTCGCCGCGCGGCGGGACGGCTCCATGCCGAGGGGCGCGCCGTCCTTGCCCTTCGAGTGCTTCGCGATCCCGTTCCGCACCTCCCACGTCAGGTTGAGACCGCGGTGGTCCCGCTCGAGCACGTCCACGATCCGCAGGCTGTGCCCGTAGTGGTTGAACCCCCCCGGCATCAGCCGGCTCAGGACGGCTTCGCCGGCGTGGCCGAACGGGGTGTGGCCGAGATCGTGGCCGAGGGCGATGGCCTCGGTCAGGTCCTCGTTCAAACCGAGCACCTTGGACACCGTGCGCGCGATCTGGGCCACCTCGAGGGTGTGGGTGAGGCGCGTCCGGTAGTGGTCGCCGGCCGGCGAGAAGAACACCTGGGTCTTGTGCTTGAGCCGGCGAAACGCCTTGCTGTGCAGGATGCGATCGCGATCGCGCTGGAAGGCGGGCCGGATCGGATCCTCGGGCTCAGCCCGGAGCCGCCCCTTCGACTCCCGGCTTCGCGACGCGTACGGCGCGAGGTACTCGGCCTCGCGGGCCTCCAGCTCGTGTCGAATCATGAGAGCACGCGCCCCGTCCCCTGGCGGATGGCGGCGTCGAGCAGCTCCGCAACCGCGTCGCGCGCCGCGGGATGCTCACCCGGCGTCCCCATCCAGTGCACCCCCGGCTCGCGCCTGAACCACGTCAACTGCCGGCGGGCGTAGCGGCGGTTCTCGCGGACGATGAGGTCCCGGGTGCTGCGCAGGTCGCGCTCGCCGCGAAGATGCTCGATGGCCTGGCGGTACACGAGCCCGCCGAACGGCCCCGCGTCCCCGGGCACGCCCAGCGCGAGAAGGCCCCGAACCTCATCAAGCAAACCGCCGGCCAACTGTCGGTCGACCCGGTCGGCGATGCGCGCCTCCAGCTGCTCCGCGGGCAGCCGCAGGCCCACCGTGAGCACGGCATGTCCCGCGATCGGCGACCGCGTCCCGGCGAAGTGGTCGGTCAGGGTCCGGCCGGTCAGCAGCAACACCTCCAGCGCGCGGATCAGGCGCTTCTCGTCGGCGGGATGGACCCGCCGGGCCGAGGCCGGATCGTGACGGGCGAGCAGCCGATGGAGGGCGCCGCGGCCCCGCCCGCGAGCCACCCGCTCCAGCCGCGTCCGAAGCCCGGCGTCGCGCCCCGGGCCCTCGAACAGCCCCCGCGTCAGGGCCCGGTAGTAGAGGCCGGTACCGCCCGCCACTATCGGCAGCCGCCCCCTTCCCGTCACCTCGCGCACCACCCGGGCCGCGTCCCGGCCGTACCGCGCCGCCGAGTACACTTCAACGGGCTCGACGATGTCGATCAGATGGTGCGGAATCCCCCGTTGCCGGCCGGGGGGGACCTTGTCGGTCCCGATATCGAATCCACGGTAGACCGCCGTCGAGTCGCATCCCAGGACCTCGCCGCCGAACCGCGCCGCGATCGACATCGCGAGCGAGCTCTTGCCCGTCGCCGTCGGCCCGACGACGGCCAGCAGCACCGGTCGCCCGTCCGGGTCCCGCGGGCGGATGGGCGATGGCACGTCACCCCAGGAGCGCCATCACCAGCACCACCGTCAACAGGATCAGGAGACCGAGCTGCTGGCGGTCCGTCAGTCGCGGCGGCTCGGTCATGCCGGAATCAGGGGTACGGCGGCGGCCGCTCGTTGAAGTAGAACGTCACCGTGAAGAAGACGCTGTCGTCAGGATACTCCGGGGGCAACGGGTAGGTCGGGTTCGATCCGCGAATCGCGTTGTAGGCGGAATTGGTGAACGCGTCGACCGTGGACGGCCGCTCGACCGCGAGGTCCGTCAACGTCCCGTCCATGTGGACGTTGAACGTCAGGACGACGTTTCCCGACATCGACATCGCCGCGTAGGGAATGAACCAGTTGCGATAGATCTGGGAACGGAACCGCGCGAGCCACGAGCCGAAGTCGACCCCCTTGGAATCGAACTGGATGTCGGGACCGTACTCGTCGGTACGGCCGCGCAGGTTGTAGTACCGCCGGTTGCGCGCAACGCTGTCCAGACCCTGCAACGCCCGGTTCAGAATCGTCCCCGGCCGGTCGCCGAGGGGCCGAAACTCTCGCCGCTCGGCGAGCCGGGGCGTGGCCGCGCCGTCTCCCTCTCCCGGCTCCGGCTCGGCGCCGTCGCCGGACTCCTCCGCCGCGTCGTCTTCCCGCACGCCGTCCTCGACCCCCTCGGACGCCTCTTCCAGGACCGCCTCAAGCGCCTCCGGATCGTCGCCGAGCGAGGTCAGCGGGTCGAGCCCCTCGTCGGGGTCCGGGGTCTGCACGAACTCGAACGTGTTCCCCTCGGCATTGGGCAGGTCGTTCAGCGGGTCCTCGGCCTGGGTCGGCGACCGGGCGGCGCGGTCCTGGTCGGACAGGTCCGCCGCGAGCGGGGGCGCGAGCGCCGGCGGATCCACCAGGGTGTCGACGAAGATGAACCGCGGCGCGTCGTCGGGGACCCGGCGCAACGCCAGTTGCTCGGCCTCCGCCAGCTGCGCGAGCTCCGCGAGCCGTTCGGCCCGCCGCTCCATCGCCTCCTGCACGAACGGCAGGCGGGGCCCCACGAGCACCAGCAGCGCGATCAGCAGGTGGGTGAAGAAGGAAAGGAGAGCGCACTCGCGGTAGGACATCGCCGACTCGACGGTCGGCGTCTCGAAGCGGCGGCTCTCGAAGTCGAAGTACATGGGTCGGGAGCGTGGCCCCCAGTATACCCCGCCCTCAAGTACTCATCGGCTTGCGGGCCACGTAGAGATAGACGATGCCGAGGGCGAGGCGGTCGACGCGGACCTCGTCGAACCCGCACTCGCGCAGCACCCCGGCCAGCGCGTCGGGCCCGAGAAAGGCGTGGACCGAGGCGGGCAGGTAGGCGTACGCGTCGGCGTGCCGGGACAGCCACCGGCCGACGCGGGGCAGCACGTGCCGGAAGTACCAGAGGTACACCCCCCGGATCAGGGGCAGGCGCGGCTCCCCGAACTCCAGAATCGCCAGCCGGCCGCCCGGCTTGAGGACGCGGGCGATCTCCCGGACCGCCCTCCCCGGATCGACCACGTTCCGGATGCCGAACCCGATGGTCGCCGCGTCCATCGTCGCCGGCCCGCACGGCAGCCGGCAGGCGTCCCCCCGGACCAGCCGGACCCGCCCGCCGAGCCCGGACGCCCTCACCTTGCGGAGCCCGATGTCCAGCATCGCCCCCGCGAAGTCGACCCCGAGGACCGCCCCGGCCGGCGCGTCCCCGCGGCACGCGGCGATCGCGAGGTCCGCGGTGCCCGTGCACACGTCGATGACCCGGGCCCCGGCCGGCGCCCCGACCGCCGCGACCGCCTGCCGCCGCCACCGCCGGTCGAGCCCGGCGCTGAGCACGTGGTTAAGACGGTCGTAGCGGTGGGCGATGGCGTCGAACATCCCCGCGATGCGCCCCGGGGTCTTGTCGAGCGGAACCTCCCCGTCTCCCGCCGGCCGCCTCGCCGGGTCCCCCGTCATCCCGTCCATGGGGGGTAGAGAGCGTGCTGGACGCCCAGCGCGTCGAGGATCTTCCCGGCCATGAAATCGGCGAGGTCGTCGAGGGTCCGGGGACCCTGGTAGAACGCCGGCATGGCGGGCAGCACCGTGGCCCCCGCCTCGGCCGAGGCCACGAGGTTGCGCAGTTGCGGCAGGCTCATGGGCGTCTCGCGGGGCACGATCACGAGGGGACGGCGCTCCTTGAGCATGACGTCGGCGGCGCGCTCGATGAGGCTCCGCGACAGCCCGTGCGCCACCCCGGCCAGGGTCTTCATGGAGCAGGGCACGATGGCCATCCCCGCGCAGGCGTAGCTGCCGCTCGCGATCGACGCCCCGAGGTTGCGGTTGCTGTGGACGACGAGGGTGCCGGCCTGGACGTCGTCGCCGTACCGGGCGCTGAGGTACTCGATCAGCCGGTCGCACGAGGCGGCCTCGCCGAGCTCGTCGTGCAGCAGGCGCCGGCCGAAGTCCGAGACCACCAGCTCGACCCGGAAGCCGCCGGCGAGGAGGGCCGCGACGGTGCGTACCGCGTACAGGGCCCCGCTCGCCCCGGTGATGCCCACCGAGACCGAACGCCCGCGTTCATCCGGCATGGAGGGCCACGGCCGTCGCGGCCAGGTAGAAGAGACCCACGTACCCGTTCAGGTCGAACGCCTGCTTCACCCGCGAGAGGTCGTCGGCCCGCACCAGCGACTGCTCCCACGCGAGCAGCGCCGCGACCCCCCCGACCCCCGCGAGGTACCAGGCGCCGAGGGGGGCGACCAAGGCCACCGCGGCCATCGCCGCGACCGTCCCCCCGTGCAGCCAACGGGCCATCACCAACGACCGGCCGATGCCGAAGCGGACGGGAATCGAACGCAGGCCCTGGGCCCGATCGAACTCCAGATCCTGGCAGGCGTACAGGATGTCGAACCCCGCCACCCACGTGCCGACGGCCAGGGCCAGCAGCCAGGGCTCCCACCCACCCCCCCCGCCCGCGGCCAGCCAGCCCCCGACGGGCGCGACGGCGAGAGCCAACCCGAGGTACATCTGGGTCCACGTCGTGAACCGCTTCGCCAGCGAGTACCAGAACACGATGGCCAGGGCCAGCGGGGACAGCACCAGGCAGATCCATCCGAGCTGCGTCGTCACGAGGACGAAGGCGACCGAGGACACGGTGACCAGCCCGATCGCGTCCCCCCGCGAGAGCACCCCGCGCGGCAGCTCGCGGTCGGCGGTCCTGGGGTTGAGGGCGTCGTAGCGCGCGTCGACGAGCCGGTTGAACCCCATCGCGGCGGTGCGCGCGGTCACCATCGCCGCGACGATCCAGCCGATACGGGCGAGCGTCAGCGGATGCTGCTCCGCCGCGAGGAGGGCGCCGACGAGGGCGAACGGGATCGCGAAGACCGAGTGGCCGAACCGCACCAACGAGAAGCACGATCGGACGTAGCGGATAGCCGAAGCCGTCATGTCGAGCCGCCTGGATGCCGGGGGCGCCTGCCGGACGCGCACGGGTGCCGTCAACGGGCGACGTCGTCGAGCCGCACGACGCGGTCCGGCGTGACTCCGCCCAGGAGATATTCTTCCACATCGCCCACGCCGGGGGGAATGCGCACCCCGATGAGGTCGGCGCGGAGACCTGGCGCGACGGCCCCGAGCTCGTCGTCGAACCCGAGCGCTTCGGCCCCGCGAAGCGTCGCGCACGCCAGCAGGCGGCGGGCCGGCGCGGAGGGGGCGAGGCGCCGCATCACGGCGAGCTCGCTGAACAGGTTGAGGTCGGGGACGCTGGCGAGGCTGTCGGTGCCGACCGCGAGCCGCACCCCCGCCCGCAGGAACCGCTCGATCGGGGGGTGGCCGACCCCGGTCCAGGCGTTGCTGCGCGGGCAGGTCACCAGGGACGCGCCCCGCTCGGCCAACCGCTGCAGCTCGGCGTCCGTCAACTGCACGCCGTGGACCGCCACCAGCCCCTCGCGCAGCCAGCCCAGCCGGTCGAGGTACTCCACCGGCCCGCACCGAGGCGGCGTCCAGGCCGGCTCCCAGCGCCCGATCCGTTCGAGGAGCCGGCGCCAGGGGCCGCGCCCGGTGCGCAGGAACTCGATCTCCTCCGGAGACTCCCCGAGGTGAATGGACCGGGGCCCGCCGAAGCGCCGCCGGGCCGCCGCGTCGAGGGCCGCGAACGCCGCGGGACCGACCGAGTAGGGGGCGTGCGCGGCCAGGCCCACCCGAAGCCGGGGGGTCGTCGCGAGCGAGACGAGGTCGTCCGCCGCCGCGTCCACGGCGGCGTCGACCCCGGCGTCGGGGAAGGCGAGGATCTCCCTGAAGAGGCGCGCCGGCATGCCGGCCTCGGCCAGGATCGGCGCCGCCGCCGTCGTGTTGCCGATATCGCCGAGCAAGCCGGTGCCCGACGCCCGGGCCTCGGCGACGGCGCGACGCATTGCCTCCGGATCCGGCGGCCCCGCCTCCGCCCGGCGTTCGAGCAGGCGGTCGACCCAGCGGGGCATCGACGCCGCCGGCGGCACCGCACCCCGCAACCCGGACAGCTCGAGGTGGGTATGGGCGTTGACCAGGGCCGGCAGGACCGCGGTGCGCCCCAGATCGACGACGACCGGCCCCGGATTGGGGTCGGCCGCTCCGATCCCCACGATGCGGCCGTCGTGCACGTCGACCCGCCCCCGGCGCACCGGCGGCGCCTCGATCGGCAGCACCCAGTCGGCGATGTAGCGCTTCATGCGGCGGCGCGACCCCTGTGGGTCACGTTGGGAGCTGCTCCGGGGCGACCCCGCGGAACGAACTTCCGGAGAGGTGGGACGGCGCCGCGCGCAACCGCCGCGTGCTGCCCCGCCCCGTTGTTCCGGCTCGTTCTCGACCGGCCGGGACCGGATGATCCCGGCACCAGCCGATGCTCGCCGGCGGGTTCGAAAGCGTCGGCCGCGACGCCGGCGAACGCCGCCGTTCGCGTCAGGGAACCGATGGGCCGGCGCGGCGCGGGTCAGGCCGGCTGCGGGCCGGAGGCCGCCCGCTGCTCCTTGCCGGGCCGGCTGCGCGCGGGGTACCGGGAGAGCTCGTCGGGCACCGTGGTGTCGCCGACCGCGCGGGCCACCGCGAGCGTCGTGCGCCGGGGTATCGTCCGGCGGCGGCAGAGAGGGTCGCCGAGGATGTCGTAGGTCATGTTGCGCCGCTTCGGCACGAAGCCGGCATCTTCGACATTCCGCACGATCTCGGCCTCGTCCATGCAGTACTCGGCCCCGGCGGCGCGGACCACGTTCTCCTCGATCATCACGCTGCCCATGTCGTTGGCCCCGAAGGCGAGGCTCAACTGGCCGACCTTGCCGCCCTGCGTGACCCAGGACGCCTGCAGGTTGTCGAAGTTGTCGAGAACGATGCGCGAGAGCGCGAGGGTCCGCAGGTAATCGATGCCCGTCGCCTCGACGCCGGACAGCTCGGTGTTGGCGGGCTGATAGCTCCACGTGATAAAGGCGGTGAACCCGCCGGTCTCGTCCTGCAGCTCCCGCAGGCGGCAGAGGTGCTCGACCCGCTCGGCGGGGGTGTCGACGCTGCCGTACATCATCGTCGCGGTCGACCGCAGGCCGGCCTCGTGCACATGGCGCATCACCGAGAGCCACTCGTCGGCGGTGGCCTTGGAGTAGCAGTTCAGCTCGCGGCGCACCCGGTCCACGAGAATCTCGGCACCCCCGCCGGGAACGCTGTCGAGCCCAGCCGCCACGAGCCGGCGGACCACCTCCGCCACCGGCTCCTGCGAGAGCCTCGACAGGTGCAGGATCTCGGGCGGGGACAGGGCGTGGAGCCTGAAGTCGGGATAGCGGGCCTTGACCGCCGAGAACAGGTCCTCGTACCACTCGAGGGGCAGATCGGGGTTGTGCCCGCCCTGCAGCAGGAGCTGCTCTCCCCCGACCGCGCGCGTCTCGTCGATCTTTCGGAACAGCTCGTCGAAGCCCAGCACGTAGCCCTCGGAGGAGCCCACGGGACGATAGAACGCGCAGAAGTTGCACCGGGCCACGCACACGTTCGTGTAGTTCACGTTCCGGTCGATGATGTAGGTCACGACCCCGGAGGGATGCTTGCGGGCCCGGATGCCGTCGGCGAGGCGCCCGAGCAGCGCCGTCGACGCTCCGCTGTAAAGCCGCAACGCCTCGGGGCCGTCGATACGGCGGCCCTCGCGCACCCGTTCCGCGATCGACGCGATGCTCATTCCGCCGGCCACTCGTAGAAGCGAACGTCCCGCTGCACCTGGACGAGGCGCTGCTCGTACGCGTACTCGTAGAACTTCCGGAGGCCGTCCTGCGCCCGCTCGTCGAGGCCGAACGACACGTTCTCCCGGAGATAGCGCCGGCCGATCTCCCGTTGCTCCTCGTCGGGGCAGTGGCGGGCCACGATGTCGTCGACGGCCTGTTCCCCCTGGGCGCGGGCCGCCGCGAGGGCGCGGCCGTGCTCGGCCGACAGCGCGCCGTGCCGCCCCACCCACGCCGCCCACACGAAGGGCAGCGACGTCAAGACCGTCCATTCCTCGCCGAGGTCGACCTTCTCCAGCCCCTGGTCCTCGTGCTCGAGGAACAGCGCGGCGTCGCCGATGATCATGGCGGCGTCGCACCGCTTCAGCATGACGGGCAGATCCGGCCGCAGCTTCACGAGCTTCGGCTCGATCTCCCAGGACTCGGCGCACAGGATCCGAAGCAGCGTGGCCGCGGTCCGGGAGTTGCTGTCGACGGCGATGGACCGGAGCGACGTCACCGGACGGGTGGTGAACAGCGCGACTGAGGCCACCTCGCCCTCGGACGCCACCGCAAGATCGGGCACGATGCGGTAGTCGGGATTCTCGAGGTACTCGATGGAAGGGATCAGCGCGAGGTCGGTCGACCGATCGTGGAGATGGTGGGCGCACCGGGCCGGCGCATCGAACTGGAGATCGAACAGATCGGTCTTGCCTCCCAGGCCCTCGACGAGCGGCCTCGCGTTCAGGTACTCGACCGCGCTGACGCGAACTGGACTCATGACTGGAGTGCCTCGAAACGGCCGTTCCGCGGGACGGGCACGAAGCCGGCCGCCGTGATGTTCCGGCGAATCTCCTCCCGCGGGGACCGGCGCCACCCCTGGTCGTGCGATGCGACGGCCGGCACCGCGTCGACGTCGTCAGCGCCGAACGTCAACGCCACCTGGGCCAGCTTCGGCCCGTAGCGCGACCAGTCGACCTGAATCGAGTCGATATTGTCAACCAGGAGCCGCGCCAGCGCAACCTGACGGAGGTCGCCGTAGCCGGTGGCCGGCGGCGACGGCTCGACCGGGGGCAGGGGGGCCAAGGCGCGGCAGATGCCGCCCACGCCGTCCCACGACCTGACCCGCTGCAAGATGGGCCAGGCGCCGTCCCCCGTCGCGCCGCCGAGGGTCAGGCTCGAGACGGCGAGGCCGCTCGCGCGGAGGACGCCAACCACGGTTTCCGGGTCCGGCGCATCGGCCGCGAGAGAGGTCAACCGCGCCAGCCCCGCTTCCCGCAGCTCGCTTAGGAGATCGCCCAGCCGGGCCGCGTCACGGCCGCACAGCGCATCGAGGTCGCTGTAGGCGAACCCGGTGACGGGCGCCCCCCCCGACCGGGCGGCCAGGGCCCGAACCGCGGCGACGGCCGCCGACGACGTCTCCGGCCGGCCCGTCAACCGCAGCTCCCCGGCGTCGGCGGCGACCGGGTCGGCGAGCGCAGGTGCGTCGACCGGCACCGCCGCCACCTGCACGAAGGTGGTCCGGTCTCCATGCCGCCGCCGACGGGCGGTGTCGGCGGCCATGCCCAGCGCGATCAGGTCGTGCCCGCTCGTCAGCGCCCGCCATTCCCCATCGTCGAGCGCGTCGCCGGCCTCGACCTTGTCGAGCACCGCGGCCAGATCGTCATGCATGGACGTCACCCTCTCCACCACTCCCGCCTCACCGGGCCCCGCGGCCCCTTCACCACCGGTAGAAGCAATCGCCTTGCCAACCCTCCGGCGCCCGCGCCATGCTACGGCGCAGGCTCCCGGCGCGCAGACCCCGGGGAGTCGCGGGGGACGTCCCGCAACGCCTCCGCCACCCGCACGGCGAGGGCGAGCGCCCGCCGGCCTTCGGCCCCGTCGACCCGCGGGGCGGTCATCCCGGAAACCGCCCTCGCGAAGTCGTCCAGCTCGAGCGCGAGGGGCTCGCCCGGCGGGACCTCCACCCGCCCACCGTCGATGACCGGCGTCCGGCTCCCGGTGCGTTCGACCCGCCACGTCTCGACCTCCCGCCGTGCGCAGTCGACCGAGATGTACGCATCCCGCTGGAAGAACCGCAGCTTGCGCACGCGGTCCCGGCTGATCCGGCTCGCGGTCAGGTTCGCGATGCATCCGGACGCGAACCGCAGCCGGACGTTGGCGATGTCGACGTGCTCGGTCAGCACCGGGACCCCGACCGCCTCGATCGCGCTCACCTCCTCGCCGACCGCGGTCCGCACGATGTCGAGGTCGTGAATCATCAGGTCGAAGACGACGTCGACGTCCAGGCTTCGGGGAGAGAAGGCGCCGATGCGATGCACCTCGATGAAGCGCGGGGCCTCGACCAACGGCAGGGCAACCGTCACCGCCGGGTTGTAGCGCTCGGTGTGCCCGACCGCCAGCACCGCCCCTCCCGCGCCCGCCGCCGCGATCATCTCGTCGGCCTCGTCGAGCGACCGCGCCATCGGCTTCTCGACGAGCACCGAGATGCCCCGTTCCAGCAACGGGACCGCGACCGCGCGGTGCCGATCCGTCGGGACCGCGACGGTGACCGCGTCCACCCGACCGTGCAGCGCCGCCACATCGGTCTCGGGGCGCGTGCCGGCCTCGGACGCCACGCGTGCGGCGGCCTCCGGATCGACGTCGACGACCGCTTCGAGCCGAACGCCAGGGGAAGCGGACAGGATGCGCGCGTGATGCCGGCCGAAGTGCCCGGCCCCGACCACCGCCATCCGGGGGGCGCCTCCCGTGGCCGCGGCGGTCATCGGCGGCGGACCCGCGGGCGCGGGACTCCACGGAAGCACGTGTCGCCGGAGACGGCCGCGTGCGCGCTCATTCCGCCCCCGGCTCGCGTCCCACCACCGCCGCCCCCTGGGCGTCGGCCTGCGCGTAGAACCGCGATCCGTCGAGCACCAGGGTCCGCCCCGCGTCGACCGACAAGGCCCTCGCGCCCGCCTTTTCCATCGCGGCGAGGGTGGGCAGGCCCACCACCGGCACGTCGAACCGCATGTCCTGAGCGGGCTTGCCGACCTTGACGATGCTGACCCCGGGGCCCGCGAGCTCGCCGGCGCGGGCGATGACCGCGTCGGTGCCCTCCATCGCCTCGACCGCCACCACCGCGCGGTCCTTCACGGCGATGGTCTGGCCGATGTCCAGGGCGGCCACGGCGTCCGCCATGCGATAACCGAAGTCCAGGTCCGCCTGCTCGCCCGCCGACGGCGGGCGGGCGGTCAGCGCGCCGCTCCCCGCCAGCAGCGGGCGCAGGAAGGCGGTCGAGTTCTCGAGCTCGATCCCGTGGTCGGCGAGGACGTCCGCCACCGCCGAGATCACCGCGTCGGTGTTCCTCGTCCGGAGACGGCCGAGCACCTTCAGCCCCGCCAGATCGGGAACGATGTCCGCGAACAGCCGCGTGTGCTTGACCTGCCCGGCCATGACCGCGCGGGTCACCCCGGCGTCCTTCAGGATCGAGATGCACTTGCCGACCTGCCCCAGCGAGACCCAGTGCACGGCGGCCGGGGGATCGCCGGCGGCCGCCTCGGTCAGGGCCGGGCTCGTCTCTTCCCTGATGGCGACGATGGTCACGTCGTGGCCGAGCCGGCGCGCCCCCTCGAGGGCCAGGAACGGAAACCGGCCGTTTCCCGCGATCAGGCCGAGCCGCATCGCGTCTCCCTGTCCGGCCCGCCGAGGCGCCACCCCCCGCCCGGCGGCTGCCAGCAGCTACTCATCGCCCGGTGTCACCTCGACGCGTCGGGAGCGGCGGCGCAGATGGACCCCGCGGCGGGACGAGCGGATGAAGTCGACGAGATAGGCTACCTCCGGGTCGCGCAGGGTCCGGTCCTCCTCGATCCGCTCGAGGGCCTGCGTGGTGTTGAGCTTCGACTGCAGCAGGTGGCGGAACGCTCGCCTGAGCTGCGCGATCGTCTGCTGCGGAACGCCCCGGCGCTCGAGCCCCAACGTGTTCAGGTCGTAGATGCGGGCCCGGTTCCCGACGCTGCGCGCATAGGGGAGCGCGTCGAGGGTCACCACCGAGGCGCCGCCGACGAAGGCGTGTCGGCCGATGCGGCAGTACTGGTGCACACCGGAGACGGCCCCGACGAACGCGTGGTCCTCAACCGTCACGTGGCCGCCCAGCATCACCGCGTTGGCGAGGATGGTGCGGTTCCCGACCTGGCAGTCGTGGGCGACGTGGACGTAGGCCATGAAGAGATTGTCGTCCCCGATGCGGGTGACGCCCCCGCCCTGCGCCGTCCCGCGGTGAATGGTGACGAACTCCCGGAAGACGTTGCGCCGGCCGACGACGAGGGTCGTGCGCTCTCCCCCGAACTTCGTGTCCTGGGGAATCAGGCCGACGGAGGCGAACGGGAACACCTGCGTCTCGTCGCCGATCTCGGTCCACCCGTCGATGACCGCCGACGCCCCGACGAGGCAGCCGCGCCCGATACGCACGTGCGGTCCAATCACGGCGTTCGGCCCCACCACCGTGCCGGCCCCGATGCGCGCTCCCGGGGCCACCCGCGCGGTACGATCGATGCGCGCTTCGTCGAAGAGCAGCCCCAGCAGCAGCTCCGCCTCGACCACGACGTGGTCGCCCACGTGGGCCACCGCCGCCGCCACCGCCATCCGCCGCCGCCGGCGGCGAATCGACACCGAGACCCGCAACCGATCGCCCGGCACGACCTGACGCCGGAAGCGGGCGCTGTTGACCCCACGGAACACCGCGCGCAGGGCCGCGGTTTCGCCGTTCGGCTCGAGGAGCAGCACCGCCGCGGCCTGGGCGAAGGTCTCGATCATCAAGACGCCGGGCATCACCGGATTGCCCGGAAAGTGGCCCTGGAAGAACTCCTCGTTGACGGTGACGTTCTTGACGGCGACGAGCCGCACGCCCGGTTCGTGCTCGATGACGTCGTCGAGCAGCACCGAGGGATAGCGGAAGCAGAGGCGGTCGAGGGCCCCGTCGAACCCGTCGGAGAGGCCGGTGGCGGCCGGTGCCGAGGATGCCGGGCTCGACGGGAGGCTGGCCATTATCAGAAGCGCCCTGCGGCGGATCCGACGCGGCGCGGAGCCGACTCTGACGGTCGGGCGACCGAACGGCAGCGTGCGACCCGCGCGGAAACCGCCGGCAAGGGAGCTGCACCGTCCCGCCACGGCGATCCGGTGCGCGTTCCGGGGCGGGGGCGTGGTGGACGACGGCGACCGCTAGTCGCCGCCCGAGGCGCGGTCGAGCTCCTGAATGACGTCCACGGAGATGTCGAGAGCGGGATCCGCCCACGCGAATATACCCGTCTGCGCATTGAAGACGAATTGAAGCCGCCGGCTCGTCGCGACCTGGTTGATGGCGGGGATCAGCTTGTCCTGGAACGCGAGCTGGAGCTGCTGGTCCAGTTGGGCGACCTCCGCCTCCGCGTCCTGGGTCATCCGCTGGACCTCGAGGCCGAGACGTTCGATCTCCTGCTGCAACTGAAGCTGAGCCTGCGCACTCATCACGCTCGCGTTCTGCTGGAGCTTCTGCTGGCTGGCCGCCAGCTCCTGCTGGCGCCCCGCGAGCTGCTGCTGCTTCTGCTGGACCAGCAACTGCAACTGCTGGTTCGCGGCACGGCCCTCCACCGACTCGGCGGCGATGCGAGCCAGATCGACGTAGGCCCACCTTGCATCCGCCGGAAACGGCAACCGGGCCTGGGGCGCCTGTCCCGCCCCGACGGATACCGGCATCATGCAAACACCGGCGACCAGCGCCGCCGCAACTCCAGTCAGCAATCTCATCGGACCTGTCCCTCGATCATGGCGATCCCTGCCACCCGAACCCGAAAGGCGACGTGCACGGCACACGCCGCCCGCACGCGAAGCACCCAATACGATACCAGCTTCTCCCCGTTCCCCGCGAACGCCGGCTCAGAACGTGGCGCCGACCGCGAACTTGAAGACGGTCGCCTCCTGGGGCTGGAAGCGATCGTTGAGGATGCCCTCTCGGTGGGGGTTCCAGGCGTAGATCAACCGGAACGGCACGTTGAGGACGGGCATGAAGAACCGCAGCTCCACGCCCGTCGACGTCCGGAAGAGGCTGTTCGAGAACCGCTGCCCGAAGTCGGCGACCTGGCCGGTGTCGTAGAAGAAGAGCAGGCGGACGGGATTGGCGATGGCGATGATGTACTCGGCGTTGAAGAGCAGGCTCTTGTTGCCGCCGATCACCAGTCCGCTCCCCGAGACGACGTTGCCGGCGCCGTCGAAGACGAGCGGGTCGTTCGGCCCCACGGTGCGGATGTCGAAGCCGCGCAGGCTGAACTCGCCCCCCATCGCCAGCAGCTCGAAGATGGGCAGCGTCTCGGTTCCGGCAATCGGCGCGATGTACTCGGCGCGCGCCCGCAGCCCGACCGTCAGCTTCGGGTGATGACGCAGGAACCAGACCCCCTCGAGCGATGGCTTGTAGAAATGCGTGTTGCCGCCCAGCACGCTGCCGGGAGCCACCTCGAACGCCGCCGAGTACCGCTGGCCGGTCATCGGGAAGATCGGGTGGTCCACCGTGTTGTAGACGAACGAGGGCGTGACCGAGCTGATCGTCCGCGCGCCGCCCTCGCCGAGCAGCAGGGCGTCCTGCAGGAACGGATTGAACTGCAGGAGCCGGGGGTTCAGGAACGCGGGGTTGATCTCGCCGACGTCGGTCTCCTCGAACGAGTACCCGAGGAAGACCTGCGACCATCGCCCCGCCCGCATCCCGAACGTGGTCGTGGCGCCGATCGAGCTCTGCGTGAACTGGTTGATGAACCGGATGTCGCGGCGGAAGACGTTGAACCCGGAGGTGATCGGCTTCCCGAAGAGATACGGCTCGGTGAAGCCCACGACGTAGTTCTTGATGCGCTCGCCGTTCTGGAGCGACAGCGACAGCGATTCGCCGCGGCCGAGGAAGTTGGTGGTCTGGAACGCGAGTTGCAGGAAGAAGCCGTCGAACTGCGAGGCGCCGGCGCCGAACGTCAACTGGTTGAGGTTGGTCTCCTCGACCTCGAGGGTCAGATCGACCTCGTTGTCCACCCCCGGCCGCTTCTCGATCTGGATGGCGTTGTCCTCGTCGAGCGGCTCGAAGTACCCGAGCTGGTTGAGCCGCCGGACGCTGAACCGGAGGGCCTCGGTGTTGAAGACGCCCCGCTCGAACAGGCTGATCTCCCGCCGGATGACCTCGTCGTGGGTGGTGTTGTTGCCCACGAAGGTGATGCGGTTGACGAAGTACTGCTCGCCTTCCTGCACCCGGATGGTCACGTCGACGACGGGATCGCCGTCGATCCGGGCCGGCGACCCGTCGTCCTCGAGGCGCGGGACCAGATCGGGGAACACCGTCATCTCGTAGTAGCCGATCGCGCCGTAGGCCTCGCGGGCCACGTCGAACGCGTCCCGGACCACCTGCTCCGAGTAGTAGTCTCCCGGCTCCAGGTCCGAGAAGATCCCGCTCAAGGCGTCGGTCCGCAACACGTCGTGCCCGTCGAAGTCCAGGGTCCCGACGCGGTACCGCTCTCCCTCGCTCACGGGAATCCGGAGCTGCACGGGCCGGCTCTCGCCGGACTCCGACATGTCCAGGTACTCGAGCTCGGGCTGGCCGACCTGGGCCTCGATATAGCCGTTGTTCCGGTAGTGCGCCACCAGCAGATCGGCGTCCTGCTCGAACCCGAAGGGCCGGTACGTCCCCCGGCCGCCGATGAACGAGAACAGCCAGCGTTCCTTCGTGAACCTCATCTGGCCCTTGAGCGACCGCTCGCTGATGTTGTCGTTGCCGACGAAGGAGATGTCCGAGACGTGGACCTTGGGGCCCGCGTCGATGTGAAACGTGAGCTCCACGACCCGGGGTCCGCCGGCCAGGGGGGTGATCTCGTGGGTCACCTCCGCGAACTGGAACCCCTTCTCGGCCCACATCTCCCGCAGCAGTCCCTCGGTCCGCCGGATCACGCCCGGCCCGATGCGGCTGTCCAGGCGCAGCTCGATGCCGACCGACTCCATCGCATCGTCGATCTCGGCCCGGTCGTACTCCTCGGAGCCCTCGAAGTTGACGATCCGGACCCGCTCGCGCTCCTCCAGGACGAAGATCGCGCGGCGGCCCTGGACCCCGTTGGGATAGGGGTCGTCGACGATCTCGATGGTCAGATCGGTCAGGAAGCCGGTGTTCCACAGCCGCTCGAAGTCTCCGAGCAGCACCTCCTCGATGGTCTCGTCCCAGGGCGTCCACCGTCCCTGCGAGGGCAGGCTGACGTAGTCGTCGATCTCCATGTAGTAGAGGTACGTCTGGCCTTCCACGCTGAGGACGTTGCCCTGGGTGGGGGCTACCAACTGGATCGTCGTGAACAGCGTCGGCGAGTCGGGCGGGGGCAACGGCGACGGCTGGAACTGCCCGCCCGCCGCACGCGGTTCGCCCGCCGCACGCGGTTCGCCCGCCGTCGCGGCGATCGGACTTGGGTCGATCGCCGCAAGGGCGATCGCAACCGCCGTCACTACTGAGCGTCTCATGGTCTTTCCCGTCCGTCCCTGTCCCTAGACCGGGCCGAGCCGACCGCCGTCCCGGCCCGCCAATGGTCGCCTGCGCCTCCGCTCACCGCCCGACCGCCCCCGGATCCTTTAGACGCTGGCGGTCAGCCGGCGGCCGTCGTAGGTCCGCGCCGTGTCGCGATAGCTCAGCTCGCCCCCGTCCAGATACACCTCGATCTCGCCGCCGCCCAGCCGGCCGCGTATCAGCTCCTCGGAGAGCGGGTCCTCGACGTACCGCTGAATCGCCCGCCGGAGCGGCCGCGCGCCGTACGACCGGTCCTTGCACGTCATCTCGATGACCCAGTCGACCACCTCCGGCGCGAGGCTGATGTGCAGCTTGCGGTCGACCAGGTGCTCATTGAGCTGGTCGACCAGCATCTGGGTGATCCGCCGCAGGTCGTCGTCGACGAGGGCGTCGAAGACGATGACCTCGTCGAGACGGTTGAGGAACTCGGGGTTGAAGGTGCGCCTCATCTCGCCCAGCACCATCTCGCTGACGTTGCGCTGAATCTGCCCCGCGTCCGACGGCTGGAATCCCAGCGAGGCCTTCTTCTGAATGAAGCGGGCCCCGATGTTCGAGGTCATGATGATGATCGCGTTCTTGAAGCTGATGCGGTTCCCGAGCCCGTCGGTGAGGTGCCCGTCCTCGAACACCTGCAGCAGGATGTTGAACAGGTCCGGATGGGCCTTCTCGATCTCGTCGAGCAGCACCACCGAGTAGGGGTGCCGCTTGACCTTCTCGGTGAGCTGGCCGCCCTCCTCGTGCCCCACGTACCCCGGCGGCGACCCGATCAGCTTCGAGACCGAGTGCTTCTCCATGTACTCGGACATGTCGAAGCGGACGAGGGCCGAGTCGCTCCCGAACAGGAAGTTCGCGAGGGCCCGCGCGAGCTCGGTCTTCCCGACGCCGGTGGGTCCGAGGAACACGAAGCTGCCCACGGGCCGGTTGGGCGACTTCAACCCCGCCCGCGACCGCCGTATGGCCCGGGCCAGCGCCGACGTGGCGTGCTCCTGGCTGATGACCCGCCGGTGGAGCTCGCTCTCCATCTGCAGCAGCCGGTCGCCCTCGTCCTTGTTGATCGACGTCAGGGGCACGCCGGTCCACGTCGCCACGACGCCATCGATGTCCTGCTTGCCCACCTCGATCGCGGCCGTGCCGACCCGCTCGTCGAAGCGCTCCCGAACGTACTGGAGGTTCTCGCGGGCGACGACCTCCTGCTCCTTGAAGTACTGGGCCTTCTCGAAGTCCTTCTGGGCCGCCGCGCTCTCCATCTGCTCGACCGCGGCGCGGATGTCGCGGTTGATGTCACCGAGCTCCTCGCTGAACCGGGCCTCCCGGAGCTTGGCGCGGGACCCCGCCTCGTCGAGCAGGTCGATGGCCTTGTCGGGGAGGAACCGCTCGGTGATGTAGCGGCTCGACTGATAGACGGCCGCCTCGAGGGCTTCCGGCGTATAGGTGACGTGGTGGAAGGACTCGTAGCGGTCCTTGACGCCGAGCAGCACCTCGAGGGCGTCGGTCTCGCTGGTCGGCTCGACCTTGACGGCCTGGAAGCGCCGCTCGAGCGACCGGTCCTTCTCGATGTGCCGCCGGTACTCGGCCGGGGTGGTGGCACCGATGCACCGGATCTCGCCGCGCGACAGGGCCGGCTTGAGGATGTTCGCGGCGTCGAGCGACCCCTCGGCGGAGCCCGCCCCGACCAGGGTGTGCAGCTCGTCGATGAACAGGATGATGTTGGGGTTCTCGACCAGCTCCTTCATGATGGCCTTGAGCCGTTCCTCGAACTGCCCCCGGTACTTGGTGCCGGCGACGATGAGGGAGATGTCGAGCGCGAGAATCCGCTTGTCGGCCAGGAAGTGCGGCACGTCGCCGCCGACGATCCGCTGGGCGAGACCCTCTACGATGGCGGTCTTCCCGACCCCCGGCTCGCCGATGAGGACCGCGTTGTTCTTGTTGCGGCGGCACAGCACCTGCTGCACCCGCTCCAGCTCGAGGGCGCGCCCGATGAGGGGGTCGAGCTGGTTCTTCATCGCGCTCTCGGTGAGGTCGCGGCTGAACTCGGCGAGCAGCGGCGTCTCCTTGACGCGCGTGAGGGTCGTCTTCTCGTTCAGGAGCTGGACGACGTCCTCGCGCACGGTGTTCAGCCGCATGCCCTTCTCGACGAGGATGGCCGCCGCGACGCAACGCTCTTCCCGGAGGATGCCGAGCAGCAGGTGCTCGGTTCCCACGTAGTTGTGCAGCAG
The DNA here is from genome assembly GCA_965207615.1 of Vicinamibacterales bacterium. Classification (GTDB taxonomy): domain Bacteria; phylum Acidobacteriota; class Vicinamibacteria; order Vicinamibacterales; family UBA8438; genus JAJEEA01. The sequence goes on along the minus strand of CBDBMZ010000003.1, from coordinate 426,452 downwards.
GCGGTCGGCCTCTTCGGCCGCGAACTGCAGGACGCGCTTGGTCTCGGTGCTGAACGGAATCTCGACCGAGGTCGAAACCTTCTCGCGGAACACCGTCCGCCCTTCGATGTCCTTGCGGATGCCCTCGAGCGACAGGTGCGAGCGCGCGAAGATGCGGCTCGTCAATCCCTTGCCCTCCCGGATGAGCCCGAGCAGCAGGTGCTCGGTCTCGATCGAGATGCTCCCGAGCTGACTCGCCTCGTAGCGGGCGAAGAACAGGACCCGACGTGCCCGCTCGGTGTAGCGCTCGAACATTGGGTCGACCCCTGGCCCGGCGAGCGGCGCCTGCGGCGCCGCTCGCCGCCCGACCAATCCTCCAGGAGCAAGCGCCGTTCTACGGCGACGGCTCCTGTTTTCACCGTGAGAACCGGCGGCATCGACTCACTGCGCGACGCCGGCGAGACCGCACTAGGGCGATTCAGCCATTATAAGGCAAGGGCCTCGAGTCGACCCGCAAGCGCCCGTTCCGCCCGGGGACGCCGGGCCGGCCGCGACCGCCGACCCGGCCGATGGGCGCGGGATGAGGCCCGGGCCGCTCAGGCCGGCCGCAGGCGGCCGTCCTCGAGGCGGAGCACGCGGTCGCACGCCGCCGCGAGCTGCAGGTTGTGGGTGGCGATGAGCGACGTGAGCCGCCGTGCCTCGTGCAGGCGCCGCAGCAGCGCGTGGAGATCGCGGCCGGTCTGCTCGTCGAGGTCGCCAGTGGGCTCGTCGGCCAGCAGCAGGGCCGGCTGCATGACCAGCGCGCGGGCCACCGCCGCGCGCTGCTGCTCGCCGCCCGAGAGCATGCCCGGACGGTGGGTCAGCCGCTCGCCGAGCCCCACCTCGCGCAGCAGCGCCTCGGCCCGGCGGTGCGCCTCCCCTCGCGCCGCCCTCGCGATGCGCAGCGGCATGGCCACGTTCTCGACGGCGCTGAACTCCGGCAACAGGTGGTGGAACTGGAAGACGAACCCGACGTGCCGGTTTCGGAACGCGACCCGCGCGTCGTCGCCCGCGGCGGACAACTCCGTCCCCGCGATCGTGATACCACCCCGGTCGATGGCGTCGAGCCCGCCCACGCAGTGCAGCAGCGTGCTCTTCCCGACCCCGGAGGCGCCGACGACGGCGACCATCTCGCCCTCGTCGACGGCCAGGTCCAGGTCGCGCAGGACCGACAGCCGCCGCTCGCCCACGACGTAGGACTTCGAGAGAGCGCGAACGTCGAGAAAGGCCATGAACGGCGCGGACTCCCTACTCGTAGCGGAGGGCCTCGGCCGGATCGAACCGCGACGCCTGACGGGACGGGTACAGGGTGGCGAGCAGGCATACCGCGAGCGAGCCCGCAACGACCAGCAGGAAGTTGCTCGGCTCGACCCGGAACGGCACCCACCCCATGTCGTACACCGAGGACGGCACCCGGATCCACTGGTACCGATCGGCGAACCAGGACACCGCGACCCCGCACGCGGCCCCGACGCCGGTCCCGACCACCCCGATTATCCCGCCCTGCAGCACGAAGATGGTCCGAATGCTGCGCGATGTCGCCCCCATCGTCTTGAGAATGGCGATGTCCCGGCTCTTCTCCATGACCAGGAGCACCAGCGAAGCCACGATGTTGAGGGCCGCCACCATCATGATGAGCCCGATCGTGATGCCGATGGCCATCTTCTCGAGCCACAGGGCCGAGAACAGCGCCTGGTTCAACTGGCCCCAGTCATAGGCGATGTACTCGGCCCCCAGGGTCTCGGTGACCGCGCTCGCGACCGCCGGGGCCTCGTCGAGATCCTCGACGCGCAGCTCCATCATGTCGACCCGGTCCCGGTTGAACAGGCGGCCGGCCACGTCCAGGCTGACGAAGCCGTACGAGCCGTCGTACTCCCGCAGCCCGAGGCTGAAGATGCCGATCACCTCGAGGCGCCGCGGGCGCGGCACCGGCCCCCAAGGCGTCAGCGTCGCCCCCTGCGGCGTCAGCACCGAGATGGTGTCACCGACCGACGCCCGAAGCGACCGCGACAGCTCGTCGCCGATGACCACGCCGCCCACGACGCCGTCCCGCGGCTCGGTCAGCGCCGTGAAGCTACCGCCGACGATCGACTCGGCGACCTCGGTGACCTGAGCCTCGAGCACCGGATCCACCCCCTTGAGGGTGATGAACTCGTCGACGCCGTGGGCCGTCGCCATCCCGTACCCGAGCATCGCGGGGGCGGCGGCGACGACGCCGGGGACGGTGACGAGCTTCGCGATCTCCAGGTCGGGATCGGCGAAGCCCCCGCCGAGCAGCTTCTGCACGTAGACGTGGGCGGCCGACCCCACGATGCGGTCCCGGAGCTCCTGCTGCATCCCGGTCATCAGGGCGAGGGCGATGATCAGGGCCATGACCCCGACCGTCACCCCCAGCGCGGAGACGGCGGAGATCACCGAGATGAACGCCTGGCGGCGCTTGGCCAGCAGGTAGCGGGTCGCGACGTAGAGCTCGAAGGGCAGGGTCATGCGATCTCTCGCGGATCCGGCGGCGGGTCCGCCTCCCTTCACCTGGCGCGCATGAGGGGGAACAGGATCACGTCGCGGATCGACGGACTGTCAGTCAGGATCATCACCAGCCGGTCGATGCCGATGCCCTCGCCGGCGGTCGGGGGCAGGCCGTACTCGAGGGCGCGGACGTAGTCCTCGTCCATGCGGTGGGCTTCCTGATCGCCCCCCTGTCGATCGCGGATCTGGGCCTCGAACCGCCGCCGCTGCTCCTCGGGGTCGTTGAGCTCGCTGAACCCGTTCGCCAGCTCCATGCCCGCCGCGTACAGCTCGAAGCGCTCGACCGTCTCCGGATCGTCGTCGCGCTGCTTCGAGAGCGGCGACACCTCGGTCGGGAAGTCGTGCACGAACGTCGGCTGCACCAGCGCCGGCTCGCAGAGCCGCTCGAAGAGCTCCAGGGCGATCTTGCCGGGCCCCTGGTCCGGGGCCATCTCGACCCCGAGGCGCGCGGCGAGCCGCGCCGCCGTCTCGCGCCCTCGCATGTCCGATTCGGCAACCGGGGTCCCGAGCCGCTCCGCCGCCGCGTCGCTCACCGCCTGCCGCAGCCTCACGCGCGGGTAGGGTCCGCGGAACGACACGGTCCGGCCCCCGAAGGTCACCGCCGCGTCACCGTCGCCGGGTGCGTGAGCGCCAGCCCCGGACGCCGGGGCATCGTCCTCGGGCGCGCCGGCGGCATCCCGGGCGAGCGGCGCCACGTCCCGGGCGACCGTCTCCAGGAGCTCCTCGGTCATCGTCATCAGGTCGCGGTAGTCGCTGTACGCCTGGTAGAACTCCAGCATCGTGAACTCCGGGTTGTGCTGCGTCGAGATGCCTTCGTTCCTGAAGTTCCGGTTGATCTCGTAGACCCGCTCCATGCCGCCGACGACGAGCCGCTTGAGATAGAGCTCGGGCGCGATGCGCAGGTACAGCTCCATGTCCTGCGCATTGTGGTGGGTCACGAACGGCCGGGCCAGCGCGCCGCCCGCGATCGGCTGCATCATCGGCGTCTCGACCTCGAGAAAGCCGCGGTCGGGGTGCTCCATGAACCGGCGGATCGACGCCAGAACACGGGCGCGCGCCTCGAACACCGCCCGGGACCCGGGGTTGACGATGAGGTCCAGGTAGCGCTGGCGGTACCGGGTCTCGACGTCGGTCAGGCCATGCCACTTCTCCGGCAACGGCCGGTGGCACTTGGCGAGGAACTCGATGCGGGCCGCCCACACCGTCAGCTCGTCGGTCCGGGTCCGGAAGAGGCGGCCCTCGACCCCGATCTGGTCTCCGATGTCGAGCCGCGCCGCGATCCGGAAATCCCGCTCCGGCAACGAGTCCTGGCGCACGTAGACCTGTATCCGCTTCCGGCCGTCGGAGACCACGAGGAAGCGGGCCTTCCCGAAGCTCCGCACGATGAGGATCCGGCCCGCCGTCGCGGTGTGGATCCGGGCGGTCTCGAGATCGGCGCCGCTGGTGTCGCCATGGGCGTTCACGAGGGCCGACACGGTCTCCCTGTCCCGGTCCGCGCCCCGGAAGGCGTGGGGGTAGGCGGGCACGCCGAGGGCGGCGAGGGCGGCGAGGTTCGCGCGCCGCTGGGCGCGCTGATCGTTGTCCCGAGATTCGACCATGGAAATCGTCGGCCGCGGCCCCGTTGGCCGCCCAAACAACCTTCCAGGAGCCCGTGCCGTTGCACGGTGCGGACTCCGCCCGAAAATCGCCGCCGGCGACCCGATGGCCGCTCCACGACCCCCCGGCGGCTCGCGCCGCCGCACGGCGTACGCTAACGGCTCATGTCGCCGAAGGCCCGGCCACGCCCCGGTCCCCGTCGAGCCGGTGCCGGACCGCGTCGAGCACCCCGTTCACGAAGCGCGGCGACGGCTCGTCGCTGAACGTCCGGGCCAGCTCGATCGCCTCGTCGATCACCACGGCGGCGGGGGTCTCGGCGGCGAGAAGCTCGTACACCGCCAGCCGGAGGACGAGCCGGTCGATCACCGCCATGCGGGACAACCGCCAGTTGTCGGCCGCCGAATCGATGAGGGGGTCGATCCGCTCCAGCGCGTCCAGGGTGCCCCGCAGCAGGCCCTCCGCGAACCGGCGGGGGCCGTCGGGGGCCGGGTGCTCCAGCCAGTAGAGGGCCACCGCGCGGTCGAACCGCGCCCCTTCGACCCCGCCGACCTCGCGCTGATGCAAGTCCGGGCGGGCACGGGCCGGCCCCCTCGTTCCGCGCGGTCCCTCGACGCCGCCGACCTCGCGCTGATACAGCAACTGCAGGGCCGCCACCCGTCCCTGGTGACGGCCCGCGGGGTCGGATCCGGCCGCGCTCACGCCGGGCGCCCCCGCCCGCCGGCCGGCCCCGGCTGCCGGAAGAGACGCACCATCGCCAGCGCGGCGTCCGCCGCCTCCCACCCCTTGTTCGACGGGCCGGCCCCGGCCCGGGCCAGCGCCTCTTCCGCCGAGTTTGTCGTCAGCACCCCGAACGCCATCGGCACGCCGCTGTCGAGCGCCGCCCGCGTCAGACCGTGGGCGACGGCCGAGGCAATCACCTCGAAGTGCGGCGTCTCGCCCCGGATCAGGCAACCGAGGCCGACCACCGCGTCGACGCCGCCGGCGGCCGCCAGCCGGCGCGCCGCCTGCGGCACCTCGAACGCCCCCGGCACCGATGCCACCACGATCGCCTCATCACCCACGCCGGCCGCCCGCAACGCCTCCATCGCGCCGTCCCGCAGGCGGTTGGTGACGAAGTCGTTGTAGCGCGACACGACGAGGCCGACCCGGACGCCGGCGGTCGCGCCGCTCCCGGTCGAGGTCTGCGCGCTCACCGGCCCGTGAACCTCGCCTTCCGCTTCTCGAGGAACGCGGTGGTTCCCTCTCGCGCGTCGTCGGTCGCCCAGATGAGCCCGAAGGCGGTCGCCTCGAGCGCGGTGGCGTCGCTCATCGACACGTCGAGGCCGTGGTTGACCGCGTCGATGATGCGGCGCACCGCCTCCGGCGCCTGCGCCGCGATGGCGTTCGCGAGCCCGAGGGCCTCCCCCGCCAGGGCCTCCGGCTCGACCACCCGGTTCACGAGCCCGATGCGCCAGGCTTCCTCCGCCGTGACCGGGGCGCCGGTCAGCATCATCTCGAGCGCCCGTCCCCGCCCCACCAGGCGCGGGAGCCTCTGGGTGCCGCCGTAGCCGGGGATGATCCCCAGGGTGATCTCGGGCAGCCCCATCCTGGCCGTCCTCGCGGCGACCCGGCACGTGCAGGCCATCGCCACCTCGCACCCGCCGCCGAGCGCATAGCCGTTGACGGCGGCGACGACCGGCTTGCCGAGACCCTCGATCAGGTCGCACATCCGGTGCCCGGCATCGGTGAGGTCGCGCGCGGTCTGCGGCGTCAGGCGTGCGAGCTCGCCGATGTCGGCCCCCGCGATGAACGCGCGATCCCCGGCGCCGGTCAGCACCACGGCCCGAACGTCCTCGTCTTTCCGGAGATCGACGAAGACGGAGGTCATCGCCCCGACCGTGTGCGAGTTCAGGGCATTGAGCACTTTCGGCCGATTGACGGTGACGGTGGCCACCGCCCCGGTCCGTTCGATCAGGATCGCGTCGTCGTTCATGAAGTCCCTTCCGCTTCCGCGCCGTTCTACGGCGCGGACTCCTGCCGCACCCGCGCCCGCCACATCCACGCCGCGCCGCAGACCATCGCGGCGCCGGTGGCGTCGGCGACCAGGTCCGACCATTGCGCGGCGCGTCCCGGCACGAACCACTGATGCAGCTCGTCGGTCGCGCCGTACAGGGTCGCCAGGACCGCCGCGAGCAGGGCGGTCCTTCCCGTCACCGCCTCCCAGCGCGCCGCCGCGAGGGCGCGGAGCAGCAGCGCCGCGAGAAAGCCGTAACCCAACCCGTGCCAGATGCCGTCGTCGAGCGCCCGCGCCGCCGACGGCAGCGACGACAACTCCGACGCGGCGAAGATCAGGGCCATGGCCGCCCACACCGGGCCCCAGACCTCAATCAGCGACCGTACTCCGCCCCGCGGCCAGAGAGCCATCGTATCCGGGCGGCGGGTCAAAGGGGGAAGGGAAACAGGATCCAGCCCAACACGAGGGCGGCGCCGACGAAGCCGGCGAACAACCGGCCGCCGAGCTTGACCTGCTCGGCCGGCTGGTCCGTCATCAGGACCGCGAAGATCAGCGACACGAACGCCGCGAACAGCATCATCACCAGCAGATGGCTCGACATCTTCCTCAGCCCGAGAATCTTCTCCGCCGGCCCCGCCCTCCGGCGCCGGTGCCGCCGAATCAAGCCTATCAGGAATCGGCGCCCCGCCGGGAGGCGCCGGTTACGGCGCTCCCTGCCGCCGGCCCAGCGCCACGTCGTAGGCGTCGAGGGCGACCAGCATGTTCAGGAGGCCGGAGACGATGATGAACGTGTTGCCGTACTCGAACGACTCGGCGACGACGCGGCCGTCGCCGAGCCCGGCCGCGCGGGCGATGAGATAGGGCAGGCCGTTGCCGAGATCGGCGAACGCGGCGAGCAGCACCAGGGGCTGGCCGGAGTCGAACGGAAACAGCCGGCCGCCGAATCCCAGCCCGACGGCGAACATCAGGGGGATGGCGACCAGGAACACCAAGCCCTTCTGACGGCGCGCCAGCCACAGGTGACCGCCCCCCGGGACGAGCCAGCCGATCGCCGCCGCCGCCAGCGCCCGGTTCCGGTCCGGGCCGGACTCGGCCGCCGGGGCCGCCGGGGCTACCCGAGTTCGCCGCGAATCACGAGACTTGCGACCCATGTCACCGCCACTCCCAACGGCACGCCCGCCGCCGCCCGCAACTCCCCGATCGACGGCATCCAGCCGGCCATCTCCGCCCCGAACGTGATTGCCGTCGGCGCTGCCGCCGCCAGCACCACCCACCGCAGCCACGCGGGCGCCCGGTTGGCCACCGCGCCGCACCCTTGGCCGCCCCCCGCCGCGAAGGGAAGCGCCGCTCCACCGACCCCGGTCCAACCCTGCCGGCGCCCGAGCCGTCCCGCCGCCCCGCTGCCCCGGCGCCGGAACGCGGCCGCTGCGAGCACCCCCAGCCCGGCGCCGAAGTACAGCCCGGCGCATCGCGCGCACACCGGCATCTGCACGCCCGCGGGATGGAACGACCGATCCGGACGCTGGTGACAGATGAACCCGCCGAGCAGGTACGTGCCCGCCGCCGTCAGGGTCACCGCGCGCCCCCCGATGTCGCGGGCCAGCGCCACCGGCGTCAGCAACACCACGAGCAGCCAGCCCAGCGTGACCGCCGTGAACGCACCGCCGATCCAACCCCGCAGGGCCCGCTCCTTCATGGCGCCTCGAAGTGTGTCAGCCGCTTGAACGCCTGGAACCGCCGGTTGATGGTTTTCTGGGACGCCCTCGCCAGGCCGTCGAGCCCGAAGTCCTCGACGGCCAGCGAGGCGAGGGCGCTGCCGGCGATGGCGGCCCGGGTCAGCACCTCGTCGCTGATCTCGCGGGCCGACGCCAGATAGCCCATGAACCCGCCCGCGAAGGTGTCGCCGGCCCCCGTCGGGTCCTTCACGGTATCGAGGGGCATGCCCGGCGCGGCGAAGAAGCCCTCCTCGCGCGTCATCAGCACCCCGTGCTCACCACGCTTGATCACGACCAGCCGGGGCCCCATCTCCTGGATGACCCGCGCCGCCGTGACGAGGTTCGACTCGCCGGAGAGCTGGCGCGCCTCCTCGTCGTTGATCAGCAGGGCGTCGATCCGCCGCAGCACCGCCCGCAGCTCCTCCGGCGTCCCGTCGATCCAGTAGTTCATGGTATCGGCGGCCACGAACCGCGGACGGTCGACCTGGGTCAGCACCTCGGTCTGCAGCGCCGGATGGATGTTGGCGAGGAAGACGAACGGCGTGGATCGATACTCGTCGGGCAGGATCGGGCGAAACCGCTCGAACACGTTCAGCCGCGTATAGATCGTCTCGCGGGTGTTGAGGTCGAAGCCGTATTCGCCCTTCCAGCGGAACGTCTCCCCGGGCACCCGCTGCAGCCCCGCGAGGTCGATGCGCCGCCCCGCGAAGGTCCGCATCTGCTCGTCGGCGAAGTCCTCGCCCACCACCGCCACGAGCCTCACGTCGGTGAAGAACGACGCGGCGACCGCGAAGTAGGTGGCCGCCCCGCCGACGACCCGGGACGCGTCTCCGAACGGCGTCTTCACGGAATCGAACGCGACGGACCCGACGGTCACTATCGGATGCACGAGCTGGACACCCTCCCGGCCCGGATGCGGGGCCGCCGCCCTCTGGCCCGCCCATCGTCGCCTTCGGCTCCGCTGGGCGCCCAACCAACCCACCCGGAGTCTGCACCGCTCCACGGCACAGACTCCGGGTGGTATGTCACGTCCCGATCTTCGGACACGGACATGGGCTTGTGTCTCGCAGTCGTTGGCGAATCACAGCACCCATTCCCCAGCATTCAGCCATGACGCGGCACTAGGACACGTATCTGCCGAGGATCGGCGCGAGGTCCCGCTTCACGGCCGCCGGAATCAACTCCGGCCGCGTAATGATAGCCGAGGCGAGCGCCGTCGCGCACTCGCAGCCGCGCTCGACCGGCAGGTGCGCCACGGCCTCCCGCACCACCCGCTGCGCGGTGACGGCGTTCTGCTGCAGCGTGGCCACGACCATCTCCACCGTCACGTCGTCGTGGCCCTCGTGCCAGCAGTCGTAGTCGGTGACGAGGGCGAGGGTCGAGTAGCAGATCTCCGCCTCGCGGGCCAGCTTCGCCTCCTGCAGGTTGGTCATCCCGATGACGTCCATCCCCCAGGAGCGGTAGAGCCGGGACTCGGCGAGGGTGGAGAACTGCGGCCCCTCCATGCACACGTAGGTGCCGCCGCGATGGACGGTGGCCCCGGACCCCGCCGCGGCCTCCACCACGACGTCCGCGAGCGCCTCGCAGAACGGGTGCGCGAAGCCGACGTGGGCGGCGACGCCGCCGCCGAAGAAGGTGCTGACGCGCCCGCGGGTCCGGTCGAGGAGCTGGTCCGGGACCACGATGTCGAGCGGCCGGTACCGCTCCTGCAGGCTGCCCACCGCGCTGGCCGACAGAATCCACTCGACCCCGAGGGTCTTGAGCCCGAAGATGTTGGCCCGGAAGTTCAGCTCGGACGGCATCAGACGGTGCCCTTCGCCGTGCCGGGCGAGGAAGGCGACCCGCCGGCCGTCCAGGTCGCCCAGGACGTACGGCGCGGAGGGCTCGCCGAAGGGCGTCGACACCGCGACCGTCTCCCGGTTCGTCAACGCCTCCATGTCGTAGAGGCCGCTTCCCCCGATGACCCCGATCCGGGCCGCTGGCTCTGGCATGTCCACGCTTCTCCCCTCACGGCCGGCGCGGCGCCGGCGGGATCTCCCCGCTCCCGGGGGCCGGCCGCCTCACCGGCCGGGATCTTCCTTGAGCTCGATGAGCACGCCCTGGGCCGCCGACGGATGGATGAAGGCCACGCGGCTGCCGCCGGCCCCGGGCCGCGGATGCTCGTCGACCAGCCTGATCCCCCGCTCGCGGAGCCCGGCCAGAGCAGCCTCGAGGTCCGCCACCCGCAGGGTGATGTGGTGGATGCCGGGGCCGCGGCGCTCGATGGACCGGGCGATGGCGGAGCCCTCGTCGGTCGCCTCCAGCAGCTCGAGCGCGGTATCGCCGAGAGGCAGGAACTGCGCGCGGACGCGCTCGGACGGCACCTCCTCGGCCTCGCCCACGTCGAGCCCCAGCGCGTCCCGGTAGAAGGCCAGCGCCGCGTCCAGGTCGCGGACCGCGATACCGATGTGATCGAGCGTCGCCTTCATCCGACCTCCAGTCTCGAACCGGACCCGGGCGCGTCGGCGGAAGCGACCCCGCGGACCGCCAGATCCAGTATGCGCTCGGCCGCCGTGTACGGATCGATCACCGTGCCGGCCACCTGATCGACGAACCGATCGAAGCCCCCCGGCCCGAGCGCCCGTCGCTCGGCGTGCTCGAGGAAACGCCGCGAGGCCAGCTCCCGGACCCGGGCCCTCACCCGCTCCCGGCGCCGCTCCTCGGCGTCGTCCCCGCCCCGCGCCCGAAACCGCTCCACCGCCTCGACGACCTCCTCGACCCCGCGCCCCTCGGTGGCGCGGGTGCGCAGCACCGGCGGCCGCCAGTCGCCGGGGCCGTACTCGTTCAGGCGCAGCACCGCCTCGATCTCCGCCGCCGCACGGTCCGCCCCGGCCTGATCGGCCTTGTTGACCACGAACACGTCGGCGATCTCCATCACCCCCGCCTTCAGGGCCTGCACGCCGTCGCCGCCGCCGGGCATCGTCACCACCAGCGTGACGTCGGCGGCCCGCGAGATCTCGACCTCCGCCTGCCCCACCCCCACCGTCTCGATGACGACGACGTCGAACCCCGCCGCGTCCAGGACCAGGGCCGCGTCCGCGGTGGCCCGCGACAGCCCGCCGAGCCGGCCCCGGCTGGCCATGCTCCGCACGAAGACGCCGTCGTCGCCGGCGTGGGCCTGCATCCGCACGCGGTCCCCCAGCACCGCGCCGCCAGTGAACGGGCTGCTCGGATCGACGGCGAGGATCCCCACCGTCCGCCCCCCGGCGCGCAGGACCGCCGTCAGGCGGTCGACCAGGGTGCTCTTCCCGACCCCGGGCGCGCCCGTCACCCCGACGAGGTATCCCCGTCCGGTCCGCGCGTGGACCGCTTGCACCATCGCCGCGGCCGACCGGCCTTCGGCCTCCACGCGGGAGATCGCGCGGGCGACCGCCCTCCGGTCGCCCGCCAACACCCCGGCCGCGAGCTCGCGCGCGTCGGCCGTCATGGCCCGGCGTCCAGGTACTGCCTGGCGATGATGAGACGCTGGATCTCGCTGGTGCCCTCGCCGATGGTGGTCAGCTTCACGTCGCGGAAGAACTTCTCGGCCGGGTAGTCCTTGACGAAGCCGTAGCCGCCGTGAATCTGCACGCCCTCCTCGGCCACCCGGACCGCCGCCTCGCTGGCGAACAGCTTGGCCATCGCCGACTCGCGGGTGGTGGCGGCGCCGCCGTCCTTCAGCCACGCGGCGCGGTAGGTGAGCCAGCGCGCCGCCTCGATCCGCGTGGCCATGTCCGCCAGCTTGAACTGTATCGCCTGGAACGACGCGATGGGGTGGCCGAACTGCTCGCGCTGGACGGCATGGCGCCGCGCCGCCTCGTAGGCGCCCTGGGCGAGACCCACGGCGAGGGCGGCGATGCCGATGCGGCCGGCGTCGAGGACCCGCATGGCGTCGATGAATCCGTGCCCGGCCTCGCCGAGCAACTGGTCCGACGGCACGAAGCAGTCGTCGAGCGACAGCCCCGCGGTGTCGCTGGCGCGCATGCCGAGCTTGTTCTCCTTGCGGCCCGGTGCCAGGCCGGGCGCGCCGCGCTCGACGATGAAGGCGGAGATGCCGTGCGCCCCCCGCGCCGCGTCGGTGACGGCCATGACCACGAACGTCTCGGCCACGGTCGCGTGCGTGGTGAAGGTCTTGGAGCCGTTCAGCCGCCATCCCCCGTCGACCCGGCCCGCGCTCGTGCGCAGGCTTCCCGCGTCGCTCCCGGCGCCCGACTCGGTCAGCGCCCAGGCGCCGAGGCGCCGGCCGGCGGCGAGGGGAGGGAGCCAGCGGGCGCGCTGGGCCTCGGTCCCGAACATGTGGACGTGGGCCGACGAGAGCCCGTTGTGGGCGGCCACCGAGAGGGCGATGGACGGGTCGACCCGGGCGAGTTCCTCGATGCAGATGCAGTAGTCGACGGCGTCGAGGCCGGCGCCGCCGTAGCGCTCCGGAAACTGGATGCCCATGAGCCCCAGCCCGCCGAGCCTGGGCAGGAGGGACAGGGGGAAACCCTGGGCCTCGTCCCAGGTCATGCTGTCGGGGGCCAACTCGGTTTCCGCGAACTCGCGAACGGACTGTCGCAGGAGGCGCTGCTCGTCGGTCGGCCGAAAGTCCATGGAGGTGCTTCGGCCACTGTATCACACCGGATCACGCCGGTTTCGAGGGTCCGACCGGCCCCGCCGCCCGGCGGGCCGCCCCCCCCGACCGCCGCCGGCTCTGCTATCATTCCTCCATTCCGGTTCCTCGTCCCGCTTCCCCGCCTCCCGCTGCGGTCCGACCATGTCGCCACGACCCGTCGCCGTTCTCCTGCTGCTCCTGGGGGTGCTGCTGGCCAGCGCCGCGCGCGCCGAGGCCGACCTGACGGCCTTCCTCGGTTCGAACACCACCCCGACCAACCGCCCCGTCCGCGGCCTCGCGGTGGGCATGTCGCTCCTGATCGTCGGCCTGGAGTTCGAGTACTCGGACACCAGGGCCGACGAGATGGGCAACGCCCGACGCCACGCCGGCATGTTCAACGTGCTGGCGCAGACGCCGACCCTGTACGGACTGCAGTTCTACGCCACGGTCGGCGCCGGGCTGTACCGGGAGGAGGGGGCCGAGCTGCTCGAAACCAGCGCCGCGACCAACACCGGGGGCGGGGTCAAGATCGGCCTCGTCGGGCCGCTTCGGATGCGGTTCGACTACCGCGTCTTCCAACTGCGCGGCGAGTCGTCGCCCAACAAGACGCACCACCGGTTCTACACCGGCGTGAATATCGCCTTCTGAGACCCCCCGGGCGCCCGCCAGGACTGGGCCGGGCGCGGCGCACCGGGGGTCTGCACGCGTTCTACGCGCAGGCCTAGAACGACGCTACGACCCGAAGGTCGAAGACGCCCTGCTGCGCGAGACTGGTGCTGCTGTAGAGGGGGACGAGCGCGCGGACCTCGTCGCCGTTGTTCGGCGGGCCCGGCGGATAGTGCTCGGCCAACACCCTGATCGGGTGATACTCGCCGCCGGCCGTGACCGAGCTGACATGTCCGAAGTAGACCGCCGGCCCCCCCGCCGACGAACGGTACAGCGTGAATCCGGCGCTTCCGCCGCTCCGGGCCGCGAGCGACTCTCCGTACGCCCGAATCACCCGTTCGAAGTTGTCGGTCTGGCCGTCGTTCACGACCCACTGCCAGAGGCCCGAGTTGCCGTTGAGAATGACGCTCGGGGCCTGCGCCTCCGCCTGCCGGGGCGCCATCCAGCTTCCGAGTACCACGCCCACGACCAGCGCCGACAGCACCGCCGCGCCCACCCAAACGGGGGTCCTCCGCTCTCGCCACATCGTCCGCATCTGCTCCTCCTCGTATCCCGGGCTCTACCCGACTGGGACTGACCCACCGAACAAAAAAAGCGCTACTCTACCGCAACTGGGCCGCCGCGCCAAACACGTTGGACTTCCGACACGCCCGGCGCCCGCCACGCGGCCCTGCCGGCCCTCTCCTGGGCGGGACCGGCCACGGCCAAAGCCGCTACTTTACCGCAGGTGCCCCGTTCGGCCAAGCGAATGGCCCGGCCCGCCCCGCGACCGCCCCGCCGGCCGGATCAAGGCCCCGCGACCGGGACCAGGTTCAGCAGGATCTGCCCATCCGCGAAGGCCCCAGCGTAGGTCTCGTACAGCGCCTGCGCCTCGGTCGGGAAGGCCTCGTTCAGAATGCCGGGCACCCAGTAGTCGGCCCCGGGAACGACGGGATCGAGCCACGTGACGTACAGGCGCCCGCCATCGGCGAGCGGCTCCTCCGCTTTGTACGTGCTCCAGCCGTCCGCCTGCTGGCGACGTTCCTCGCTCTCGCTGGCCGCGAGCGCTTCGGCCACCCGCGCCATCGTCTCCTCGTAGGCGGTTTCCCCTTCGGCCCTGACGAAGTAGAGCACCATGCCGGTGCTGGCGGTGAACTCGCGGGGACGCTCCTGGACCAGGGGCGGCTCCGGCGCGGGTGCCTCCTCGGTCTCGGGATCCTCCTGCGTCAACTCCGCGGGGGCAGAATCGGCCTGCGTCGACTCCTCCTCCGGAACCGCATCGGCCTGCGTCGGGTCGTCCGGGACCGGGACCGGCCCGTCCGGCGGCTGCGAGGCGGGATCCGGCTCCCGGGGGACCGCAGCCGGCTCTTCCGGCGGCTGCGAAGCCGGCCCCGGCTCCTGCGGCGGCTGCCCGGACGGCTCGTCGAGCGCCGCGGCCTCGGGGAGAATCCCGCCGCCCCCGCACACGAACCCCAGCCAGAACGCCGCCGCCACCGCAGCCACCCCGCCTACCCGTCGCCGCCGGTCCGTCATCCGCATGCCGCCATTCCTCCACGCCCGCCAACGGCCGCCGCGCGCCGTCAGACGAACACCTGCATCACTTCGTTGGCCAGCAGGCGGCCCCTCCGGGTCAGGCGCAGGCGTTTCCTGTCGTCCTCCAGCAGACCGGCCGCGACGCATCGCGCCAGCTCGCCGCCCCACCGCTCCCACACTCCGACCCCGTACCGCCTCTCCACCGCGGGGACGTCGACCCCCTCGGTGAGCCGCAGCCCGAGGAAGAGGGCGTCGGTCGCTCGTTCCCCGGCGGACAGCATCCGCTGCCGGGCCACCGGACTCGCCCCGTTCGCGACCCTCTCCACATAAGACACCGTTTCGCTCACGTTGCGCCAGCGTCGGCCGTCCCGCGTGGAGTGCGCGCCGCACCCGAACCCGACCCATGCGCCGTCCGACCAGTACTTGAGGTTGTGACGGCACCGGCGGCCGGGCCGGGCCGCGTTCGAGATCTCGTACTGGCGGTACCCGGCGGCCTCCAGGCGGTCGAGGGCCGCGTCGTACATCTCGGCCGCGACGTCGTCCGCCGCCTGCGTCCAGCCCCCCCGGGCCATGTCCTCCCGCAGCGGGGCGTTGGGATAGAGCTCGAGCAGGTAGAACGAGACGTGGCCGGGGTCGAGCTGCAGCAGGACGTCGAGGGTCTCGCCCCAGTCCTCGGGGGTCTGCTCGGGCAGCCACACCATCAGGTCGACGCTGATGTCGTCGAACCCGGCGGCCCGGGCCGACTCGAACGCTTCGATCGCCCGCGCCGCCGTGTGCACGCGGCCCAGGCGACGCAGCTCGGCGTCACGGAACGACTGCACGCCGAGGCTGAGCCGGGTCACCCCGGCCGCCCGGTAGCCCTCCAGCCGCGGCCTCGACGCGGTCTCCGGGTTCGCCTCGAGGGTGATCTCGGCCGCCGGATCGAGCGCGAAGCTCGATGCGCACCGGGCGATGAGGGTCCGAACCTCGGCGGGGTCGAGCACCGAGGGCGTGCCGCCGCCGAAGAACACGGAGTCCGCGCCCACGCCGTCCCCCGCCGTGTCGATCTCCCGCGCCAGGGCCGCAAGGTAGCTGCGCTTCAGGTCGTTCCGGAAGAGCTCCCGGTTGAAGTTGCAGTAGTTGCAGATGGCCTCGCAGAACGGAACGTGGAGGTAGATGCCCAGGGGGCCGGCGGAGGGAATGGCGTTCACTGGCATGGCACCCGATGGCGTGCGCGGCGCGCGCGGCGGTGA
Organism: Vicinamibacterales bacterium; assembly: GCA_965207615.1. GTDB lineage: Bacteria > Acidobacteriota > Vicinamibacteria > Vicinamibacterales > UBA8438 > JAJEEA01. Next base: position 410,582 of record CBDBMZ010000003.1, on the reverse strand, counting down.
CGACGGTCGGGGTCGGGAGGGCGGCGGCCTCAACCGCCCACGCGCCCTCCCGACCACCCCAGCTCGCTCTTGCCGGCCTTCAGGCGGGCGCGGGCCCGCGACGACGTCTTGGCAGGGAGCTTCCGCCGGGGCTTGGCCTTCCACATGCGGGTGAGGTCGTCGCTGCTGGGCGGAAACTCGAAGTCGCGATAGTCGGGTCCGTCGTACTCCAGGAACTCGCACATCTCGCGGAGCCGTGAATGCATGCGGACGCCGACGCGCACGAGGAGCGAGTCGAACGCCTCGGGGTCGGGGACGTCCTCGTAGTTCGAGGTGAAGATGGTGGGGCGGCGATCGTTGTAGCGGGTGTTGACGATGAAGTTCATGGTCTCGTCCACCCAGTCCGTCACGCGTTCCGCGCCCAGGTCGTCGAGCACCAGCAGCTCCGACTCGATCACGGGGCGGAGCACGTCCACCGCCGAGGTGCGGGTCACCGGGTCGTAGGTGCCTCGAATCGTGTTGAGCAGGTTCCGCGTGTCGTAGTACAGGCCCCGCGCCCGCTTCTCCGACACCACCTGCCTGAGGACCGCCACCGCGATGTGGGTCTTGCCGATGCCGGGGGGACCGATGAACAGCAGCCCCTTGTCCACGACCGGGAAGGCCTCGACGAAGCGCCGCGCCCGCTCGATCGCCCGAAGGAGCTGAGGGTTCTCGTAGGTGACGAACTTGGCGAGGTCGCAGGCGCGATAACGGGCGGGGATGCGCGCCGCCGCCAGCAGGGTCCGCGCCGCCTCCTCCCGCCAGCACTCGCAGCGCTCGACACGCAGGACGCCGTTGTCGGGCACCTTGCGCCAGCGGGTGCCGTTGCAGTGTGGACAGGACATCGGAGTCGCGCCCCCCCGCCGGGTCCCGGGCGGCCGCCGGCAGGAGGGCAATCGTCCGATCAGTCCGCGCGCCCGCGTTCGCGACCACTCTCGGCCGCCGGATTCTCCACACGGACCAGATCGGTAGGTGACGATCTTACCAGCGCGGTGCCCAGTCGGCGCTCCCAATCTCCGAGCCCGCGGGCGAGCTCCTGCTTGACATAGGCCATGAACTCGTTGACCTCGGCCTGCATGCGGTCCATCTTGCTCCGCATGTTGAGGATGATCTCCACCCCTGCGAGGTTGACGCCCAGCTCCCGCGTCAGCGTCAGTATCGTCTCCAACTGCTCGAGATCCGCATCGGAGTACTGTCGCGTGTTGCCCTCGGTCCGGGACGGCTTCAGCAGCCCCTCGCGCTCGTAGAGTCGCAGCGTCTGAGGATGAATGTCGTAACGGCGCGCCACCGCGCTGATCATGTAGTAGCCCTGCCCGGATCCCCTGCCTGGCATTTCCCACCCGCTTTCTGCCGCTGCTCGCGCGCGCCTCGCGCGCGCCGTCACCACAGGCCGGCGCGCACGTCCTCGGTGCTGTTCTCCGCAAACTGACGCATCAACTCCTTCGATCGCTCGTCGAGCACGCGGGGAAGGACGATCCTGACCTCGACGATCAGGTCTCCCGGCGCGCCCGTGCGCGGCGACGGTGCCCCACGCTCGCGCAGGCGGAACCGCTGGCCCGACTGGGCTCCCGGCGGAATCCGTATCCGGGCCCGGTCCCCGATGGCCGGCACCTCGACCCGCACCCCCAGCGCCGCCTCGTGGACCGCGATCGGCAGGACGAGGTGCAGGTCGTCGCCCTCGCGCCGGAACAGCGGATGCGGCTCGACCGCCACCGTGACGTACAGGTCCCCGGTGGGCCCGCCGCGGCGCCCGGCGTTCCCACCGCCGGAGACCCGCAGCCTCGTGCCGGCCGTGACCCCCGCCGGCACCGGCACCGCGATGGCCTCGATGCGCGACAGGACCCCCTCGGCCCTGCACACGCCGCAGGGACGGTGCCGGCGGCGCCCGGTCCCGCCGCAGTCGGCGCAGCGGCGCGAGAACACCATGTGCCCCCGCATCCAGCGGGAGTGCCCGGCGCCGGCACAGCTCGAGCAGCGGCCCTCCGCGACGCGGCGGGCCCCGGCGCCCCCGCAGGCGTCGCACGCGGCGACCCGGGTCACGGTGACCTCGTGAGTCCCCCCCCGCATCGCCTGCTCGAACGTGATCTCGAGCGTCGCGTGCAGATCGACGGCCGGCGCCTCCCCGGGCCGGCGGCGGCCCGACTCGGCGATGACCTCGGCGAACAGGTCTCCGAAGCTGGACGCCGCGTCGGCGGCCGAGGCGCCGGAGAAGTCGAAGCCCTCGAAGGCGATGTCGCCCTCCGGGAGCGGGGCCGCGGCGAGGCCGTGCGCGTCGTAGTCCCGGCGCCGTTCCGGATCGATGAGCGTCTCGTAGGCCTCGGTCATCCGGCGGAAGACGGCCGCGGTCTCGCGGTCCCCTGGATTGATGTCGGGATGGTACTTCCGCGCGAGACGGCGGTAGGCGCGCTTCAGCTCCCCTGCCGATGCGCTTCGCTCGACCCCGAGAATGACGTACAGGTCCATCCTTCCGGCCCGCATCCCGCCCGTTCAACCCGCGTCCGGGCTCACTTCTTGTCCTCGACCACCTCGGCGTCGATGACCTCGCCCTCGCCGCCGCCCGCGCCGGGCGCCGCGCCGCCACCGTCGCCGGACGAGCCATCCGGCGGAGGAGGCGGGGCCTGGCTGGCCTGCTTGTACATCGCCTCGGCCGCCTTGTGCTGCACCGCAGTCAACGCCTCCATCGCGGACTTCAGGGCCGCATCGTCCTCCGACTCGAGGGCCTTCCTGACGTCCGCCGCCGCGCTCTCGATCGGGGCGCGGTCCTCGGCCGACAGCTTGTCCCCGGCCTCCTGCATCATCCGCTCGGCCGCGTAGACCGCCTGGTCAGCCTGGTTCCTGGCCTCGATCGCCTCCTTGCGGGCCTTGTCCTCGTCGGCGTGCGACTCCGCCTCGCGCATCATCCGGTCGACTTCCTCCTTGGACAAGCCGCTCGAGGCGGTGATGGTGATCTTCTGCTCCTTGCCGGTTCCCTTGTCCTTCGCCGACACGTTCACGATGCCGTTCGCGTCGATGTCGAACGCGACCTCGATCTGCGGCACGCCGCGCGGGGCCGGGGGCAGCCCCACGAGCTGGAACTTGCCGAGGGTCCGGTTGTCCCGGGCCATCGACCGCTCGCCCTGCAGCACGTGCACCTCGACGCTCGTCTGGTTGTCGGCCGCGGTCGAGAAGATCTCGCTCTTCTTGGTGGGAATGGTGGTGTTGCGCTCGATCAGGGTGGTGCGGACGCCCCCCAGCGTCTCGATGCCGAGCGAGAGCGGGGTGACGTCGAGCAGCAGCAGGTCCTTGACCTCGCCCGCGAGCACCCCCGCCTGCAGCGCCGCGCCCACCGCGACCACCTCGTCGGGGTTGACCCCCTTGTGGGGGTCCTTGCCGAAGAGGTCCCGGACGATCGCCTGCACGCGGGGCACGCGGGTGGACCCTCCGACCATGACCACCTCGTCGATCTGCGAGGCGTCGAGCCCCGCGTCGGCGAGGGCGCGCTTGACCGGCGCCACCGTCTTCTGCAGCAGGTCCTCGACGAGCTGCTCGAAGCGCGCGCGGCTCAGCTTCATGGCGAGGTGCTTGGGTCCGGACTGGTCGGCGGTGACGAACGGCAGGTTGATCTCGGTCTCGACCACCGTCGACAGCTCCATCTTCGCCTTCTCCGCCGCCTCCTTCAGCCGCTGGAGGGCCATGCGGTCCTTGCGAAGGTCGATGCCGTCGCTCTTGTGGAACTCGTCGGCGATCCACTCGATGATGCGCTGGTCGAGGTTGTCGCCGCCGAGGTGGGTGTCGCCGTTGGTCGACTTGACCTCGACCACGCCCTCGCCGACCTCGAGGATGGAGATGTCGAACGTCCCGCCCCCGAAGTCGTAGACGGCGATGGTCTCGTCCTTCTTCTTGTCGAGCCCGTAGGCGAGGGCGGCGGCGGTGGGCTCGTTGACGATGCGCTGAACGTCGAGGCCGGCGATCTGACCGGCGTCCTTCGTCGCCTGCCGCTGGGCGTCGTTGAAGTACGCGGGCACGGTGATGACCGCGTCGCCGACCGGCTGCCCCAGGTACTCCTCGGCCGCCTGCTTGAGCTTCTGGAGCACCATGGCGGAGATCTCGGGCGGCGACATCTCCTTGTCCCCGGCGCCGACCCGGGCGTCGCCGTTCGACGCCCTGACCACCTCGTAGGGGACCATCTTCATCTCCTCGCTGACCTCGTCGAACTTGCGGCCCATGAAGCGCTTGATGGAGAACACGGTGTTCTCCGGGTTCGTCACCGCCTGGCGCTTCGCCACCTGTCCGACCAGCCGTTCGCCCGACGTGGCGAACGCGACCACGGACGGCGTGGTCCGGCCGCCCTCCGGGTTGGTCACCACCGCCGGCTCGCCGGCCTCCATCACCGCCACTACCGAGTTCGTCGTACCGAGGTCGATGCCGATCACCTTGCCCATAACACCATGTCCTGAAAGAGTTTACGCACCAGCACCCGCGAACCGCGGGAAACGATACTAATAGTTGGAGAATTATATAATCTTAGCTTGCTGATGTAAAGCCAGTCAGGACCCCGACTGGGGCGCCCGGGCCGACGGGCGACCCCGTCACCGCTCCCCGCCGGCGGCCGGCCCGTTCGCGGTCGACCGCCCCCCGCCCGCCTTCTGCATCAGGTACGCCTTGATGAACGGATCGAAATCGCCGTCGAGGACCCGGTCGACGGCGCCGGTCTCCACCTTCGTGCGGAGGTCCTTCACCATCTGATAGGGATGGAGCACGTAGCTGCGGATCTGGCTGCCGAACCCGATGGCCTTCTTCTCGCCGCCGATCTCCTCCAGCTTGTTCTGCTGCTCCTTCTGCTTGAGGTCGTACAACCGCGCCTTGAGCACCTTCATGGCGGCGTCGCGGTTGCGGTGCTGCGACCGCTCGTTCTGGCAGGACACGACGATGCCGGTAGGCAGATGGGTGATGCGGACGGCCGAGTCGGTCACGTTGACGTGCTGCCCGCCGGCCCCGCTCGACCGGTAGGTGTCGATGCGCAGGTCCTTCTCGTCGATCTCGACGTCGACGTCCTCGGGCAGCTCGGGCCACACGAACACCGAGGCGAACGACGTGTGCCGGCGGGACGCCTGGTCGAAGGGCGAGATGCGGACCAGCCGGTGCACCCCCGCCTCGGCCAGCATCAGCCCGTAGGCGTAGTCGCCCGCGATGGTGAGGGTACCCGCCTTGATGCCCGCCTCGTCACCGGGCTGCCACTCGATGATATCGACCTTGAAGTCGCGCCGCTCGGCCCACCGCAGGTAGGCGCGGGCCAGCATCTCCGCCCAGTCCTGCGACTCGGTACCCCCGGCGCCGGGATGGATGGTGACGATGGCGTTCTTGTCGTCGTGCTCGCCGCCGAGCATCTTCTTGATCTCGCCGGCCTCGATCTCGACCGCGAGCGCGTCGAGGGCGGACACGAGGTCCTCCCCCACGGGCTCGCCCTGCCCGATCCAGTCGACGAGGACGCCGAGGTCCTCCGCCTTGCGCCGCAGCGACTCCGCGAGGTCGCGGTCGTCCTGCAGGCGCCGGCGGCGCCGCAGGACCTCCTGCGCGCGGTCCGGATCGCTCCAGAAGTCGGCGGCGGCGGCGCGGGTCTCGAGCTCGCGCAGCTCCCGGTCGGTGCCCGGGGTGTCAAAGATAGCCGCGCAGGGCGAGCGACCGCTCCACGAGGTCCTGGTAGCGCCTGAGCTGTTCGTCGATCTCGATGGTCACGTCCGTCCTCCTGTGATGGTCTCGTCCGCCCGGGCCTCCGGACCAGCTTCCTTTCCCCGGCCGGCGCCGACCCCAGCCCGCCCACCGTCGCCCGTCGGCTCCGCCGGGCGCCCAACCAACCCTCCAGGAACCCGCGCCGTTCCACGGCGCGGACTCCTGGGCTCGCGGCCCTGCCGCAGCCGCGTGAGGTTCGAGCGGTGGGTGAACGCGATGAAGCCGGCCAGCGCCGCCGCCAGGTACACGTCCGCGACCGGCACCGCGGGGTCCGGCCGGTACCGGAACGCCAGCAGGATCGCCGGCATTGCCGCCGCGGCGCCGATCGAGGCCGCCGACACGTAGCGCGACAGCTTCAGGAGCGCCGCGAACACCGCGAGGCCGCACGCCACGGCGCCCGGATGCGTCGCCAGAAGCGCCCCGGCCGCGGTGGCGACCCCCTTGCCCCCGCGGAACCTCGCGAAGACCGGATAGCAGTGCCCGAGGGTCGCGGCCGCACCGGCGGCAAGTCCCAGCGTCGACGCCGGAGCCGGACCGCCCCCCGCCAGCCAGAGCGCCAGCAGGGCCGGAACATACCCCTTCGCCGCATCGAGCACCAGCACCGCCAGCGCCGGCCTCCAGCCGAACGCCCGGAGCATGTTGGTGGCGCCGGGATTACCGCTGCCGTGCCCGCGGATGTCGCTCCGGTACAGCCACCGGCTGAGCGGCACCGAGGTCGGGCACGATCCCAGCAGGTAACCGGCGAGCAGCGCGAGAAACAGGGTGGAGACCAGGATGGCGCCTCCGGGGACGGCCCTACCGCGCAGACTGCGTGACCCACGGCTCGAACCGTTCCTCGGTCCGGAGCCGAAGGCCGACCCGCTCCGCCTCGACGCGGTCGGCGAAGGGTCCCACCCCGACGCGATGCAACGAGCCGGGAATTCCCGGCATCGGCTCGACCACCACCGGATACCCCTTCGCCTCCAGACCCGCTTCCACGCTGCGCGCCGCGGCGGCGCCGCTGACGCTCATCAACTGCACCACGAACGCCCCCGCGGGCGCGAAGGCGAACGGACGGGGCGGCGGGTCCGGGGCCCGGCCGGCGGTCGGCGGGGACGCCGCGGCGAAGTCCAGCTTCTCCGGCACCGGCCCCGCGCCGCGCAGCCGCTCAAAGTAGCTCAGGCCGTCGAGTCGCGGCGCGGACGTGTCGCGCCGCTCGATCCGCGCGCCCGTCACACCGCCACCGCCCGCGGCGGCCGGGACCGGCGCCCTCCCGCCGACGCCCTCCGCGGCCGGGGCCGGCAGCCCCCGCCCCACGTGCACCCCGCACAGGAACGCGACGACCGCGGCGATGATCGCGATCATCGTCAGGAAAACGAGCTGCTTGGGGCTGACCGTCAACTCAGGCCGAGGCGTCCGTCCCATCTTCGCTGTTGGTCTTTTCGGCCGTGGAGACCTTCGGCAGCAGGTTCATGAACTCGACGGGGACCGGGAACAGGATCGTGGAGTTCTTCTCGGTCGCGATCTCGGTCAGCGTCTGCAGGTAGCGCAGGGTCACCGCGAGGGGCTGGGTGGAGATCACGCCGGCCGCCTGGGACAGGCGCTCCGACGCGTTGAACTCGCCCTCGGCGTGGATGATCTTCGCCCGCTTCTCGCGCTCCGCCTCCGCCTGCTTCGCCATGGCGCGCTGCATGTTGTCGGGCAGGTCGACGTGCTTGACCTCGACCGCGGACACCTTGATCCCCCAGGGGTCGGTCTGCTGGTCGAGGAGGTGCTGCAGGTCGCGGTTCAGCCGCTCGCGCTCGGAAAGGAGATCGTCGAGGTCGACCTGCCCGAGGACGCTCCGCAGCGTGGTCTGGGCGAGCTGGGAGGTTGCGTAGTTGAAGCTCTCGACCTCGACGATCGCCTTCTGCGGATCCATCACCCGGAAGTAGATGACCGCGTTCACCTTCACCGACACGTTGTCGCGGGTGATGATGTCCTGCGGCGGGACGTCCATGACGATGGTCCGCAGCCCCACCCGGACAATCCGATCGATGGGGGCGAAGACCAGGATGACCCCCGGCCCCTTGGGCTTCGGGAGCAGCTTGCCGAGCCGGAATATCACCCCGCGCTCGTACTCGTTGAGGATCTTGATCGAGCTCGCCAGGTAGAAGGCCACCATCAGGCCCACGATGAGCATGGGGTTGTTGAGCAACGTCGTCACTGCAGTCTCTCCCCGACCCGTTCCGCGGGCCGCTCGGGCGACACCGTCAGGGTCATGCCGTCGATGGCGACGACGCGCACGCGCGCGCCGCGCGGGATGGGCTCGCTCGCCGTCGCAGCCCATGTCTCGCCATGGGTCGCCACGCGGCCGAGCTCGCCCGGCTCTATCGGTTCGACGGCCTCGCCCCGCTTGCCGACCATGCCGTCGACCCCGGTCACCGGGGGACTGAGGTGGGCGCGGACGGCGAGGCGCCCCAGCAGGGTCACCAGGACCGCCAGCGCCCCCATCACCGAGAGCACGAACGGCCACCCCGGCTGCAGCTCCGGCAGGGGCGAGTCGATCAGCATCACCGCCCCGAACACCATGCTCAGGAGCCCCCCGGCGGCGAGGGCGCCGAAGGTGGGGGTCAACATCTCGAGAATCAGCAGGACGAGCCCGAACAGCAGCAGGAGCAGGCCGACGTAGTTGACCGGGAGAATCTGCAGCGCGAAGAACGCCAGCAGCAGGCACAGCCCGCCCGCGACCCCGGGCAGGATGGCGCCGGGGCTCCACAGCTCGATGGTCAGCCCGAGGGTGCCGAGGCTCAGCAGCAGCACGGCGATCTGCGGATGGGCGATGGCGCTCAGCAGGCGCTGCCGCCACGTCATCTCGATCGGCTCCACCCGCGCGCCGGCCGTGCGCAGGACCTCCTCCCGCCCGTCCCACCGCGTGACCGCCCGCCCGTCGAGCGCCTCGACGAGCGCATCGAGATCGTCGACGACGAGGTCGATCAGGGGCGGCTCCGCCGCGAGGGCCTCCTCCTCGGTGAACGACCGGCTGTCGACCACCGCCTCCTCAGCCAACTCGACGTTCCGGCCGCGCTGCGCGGCCAGCGACCGCGCGTACGCGGCGACGTCGGAGGCGGCCTTCTCGGCCACCGTCTCGTCCATCGGCTGCCCGCTGCCGGCCACCGGATGCGCCGCCCCCACGTGGGTCCCGGGGGCCATGGCCGCGACGTCGGCCGCGATGGTGATGAGGAACCCCGCGGAGGCCGCCCGTGCCCCGCTCGGGCCCACGAACACGACCACCGGCACCCGCGACTCGATGATCGCGGTGTTGATGTCGCGAGTGGAGTCCACGAGCCCCCCCGGCGTGCGCAGCACGAGGACGACGACATCGGCCTCCTCGGCGGCGGCGTTGTCGAGGGTCTGGACGATGAACTCGGCCGAGGCGGGGTGGATGAGGGCGTCGACCTCGGCCACGTGGACCACCGGCGTGCCGGAGGGGGAACCCTCCCGGCCTGCCGGGTCGCCCGCCTGACCCACGGAGTCACCCGCCTGGCCGACGGGGTCGCTGACCTGGCCCGAGGGCGCCGCGCCGTCGACCGCGCACAGGACGGCCCCGACGGCGATCAATCGAAGCGCCAGGCGGCACCGTGGCGAGGTCATGAGTCGATTCCCCGGGGCCCGCGCGACCGACAGCGGCCGTCGAAGGGCAGGCCCCGTCTTCCATGGTAACGCCTGGGAGCCCCTGGCAAAAGCCCGCGGTCGCGCTGACGCCTCGGCCGGCCCGCCGCGCGCCCCACTGCACCGGCCCACGGCGGGCCCGGGGATATCTGGTAGAGTTGTCGCGCTGTGAGACGAGTGCCGCCGAACGGGCCGGGACGCTCGTTCCCGCCCATGCACCGGCCGTGACCGCGAGCGTGAGCACCGCGGCGATCATCGCGGGCGGCCGGGGTCGGCGTCTGGGCGGGGTCGACAAGAGCGATCTCGTCGTCGGCGGCCGGCGCATCATCGAACGGCAGCTCGCGGTGCTCGGCCAGGTCGCTCCCCACGTGCTCGTGGTCGCCGACGACCATCACCGCTTCCGTACGTCCGGGCTGCGGGTGTGCAGCGATCTGCAGCCGGGGACCGGTGCCCTCGGGGGCCTGCACGCCGCGCTGACGCGCTCGCCGGGCCGGCGCACCCTGGTCGTCGCCGGAGATCTGCCGTTCCTGTCGGCCGCGTTCCTCCGCCACCTCGTGGTCCGGACGCCGCACGCCGACGCCGTGGTCCCGCGGAACGCGGCCGGCCCGCAACCGCTGTGCGCGGTGTACGACCGCCGCTGCGCGGACACGATCCGGGCCCGCATCGCCCGCGGGCAGCGCCGCCTGGTGGATCTCGGCGATTGGTTGCGCGTGACCGAGGTGGGACCCGACGAGGTGGGCGCGTTCGACCCCGACGGCATGCTGCTCTTCAACGTGAACACGCCGGCCGATCACGCCCGCGCAATCTCGTGCGCGGCCGGCCACACCAAGGAACCGTCGCATCCCGACTGATCCGAGCATGATTCTGCCACTGCACACCGACCTGCGCCGCGCCATCGCATCGGCCCTGGGCACGCTGTACGGCCTCGCGCCGGACGCGATGCCCCCGATCGTGGTCGAGTATCCGCCGAACCGGAAGATGGGCGACCTCGCGGTCACCGTCGCCTTCGACCTCGCCCGCACTCTCCGCAAGGCCCCCCGCCTGATCGCGGAGGAGGTCGCCGAGGCGGCGGGGTCCGCGGACCTCGGGCGCCTGGAGGCGACGGGGGCCGGCTATCTGAACCTGTTCCTCGATCGCCCCCGGTTCGCGCGCGCCCGCATCGGCGTCGAGACGCCGGCGCCGGCCTCCGCGGTGCGGGAGAAGACCATCGTCGAGCACACCGCCATCAACCCTAACAAGGCGGCCCACGTCGGGCACCTGCGCAACGCCGCCCTCGGCGACACCCTGTGCCGGCTGCTGCGGTTCCGGGGGGCGGACGTCGAGGTGCAGAACTACATCGACGACACCGGCGTGCAGGTGGCCGACGTGGTGGTGGGGCTGCGCGAGCTCGAGAAGAAGGACATCGACGAGGTGCGCCGGCTCGCCGGGGAGCCCCGCTTCGACTACTACTGCTGGGACCTCTATGCGCGGGTGACGCAGTGGTACGACGAGGACGACGCGCGGCTGTCGCACCGGCGGGCCGCCCTGCACGATCTCGAGCACGACGTCGACCCCACGGCGGCGATGGCCCGCGCGGTGACCGGCAGCATCGTGCGCTGCCATCTCCGGACGATGGCGCGGCTCGGGGTCGAGTACGACCTGCTGAGCTGGGAGGGCGACATCCTGAGGCTGGCGTTCTGGGACCGCGCCTTCGAGATCCTGAAGGCCTCGGGCGCCGTCCGTCTCCAGCCGGACGGGCGGCTCGCCGGCTGCTGGGTCATGCCGATCGACGAGCCCGGCGAAGGCGACGCGCCGCCGGACCCCGCCAGCGGCGACACGGACCCCGACGCCCGCCTCAAGGTCATCGTGCGGTCGAACGGTACCGTGACCTATGTCGGCAAGGACATCGCGTACCAGCTCTGGAAGTTCGGCCTGCTGGGACGCGACTTCAACTACCGGCGGTCCGACCCCCAGCCCTCGGGGCGGTCGCTCTGGACCACGTCGAGCGCCGCGCCGGAGCCCGGCGGCGACCCGCCCCCGCGGTTCGGCCGGGCCGCCGCCGTCTACAACGTCATCGACACCCGCCAGAGCTATCTGCAGCGGCTGCTCGCCCAGGCCCTCGCGGCGCTGGGGCACCGACAGGAAGCCGAGCGCTCCACCCACTTCTCCTACGAGATGGTCGCCCTGTCGCGCAGCACCGCCCGCGCCCTCGGCCACGCCGGCGACGACGGCAGGGCGTTCGTGGAGGTCTCGGGCCGCAAGGGGCTCGGGGTCAAGGCCGACGACCTGCTCGACCAGGTGACGTCGCGGGCCGAGGAGGAGGTCGCGGCCCGCCACCCCGACCTCGCCGACGGCGAGCGGCGGCGCATCGCCGGGATCATCTCGACGGCGGCGGTCCGCTACTTCATGATCAAGTTCTCCCGCGGCAAGGTCATCGCCTTCGACATCGACGAGGCCCTCAGCTTCGAGGGCGAGACCGGCCCGTACCTGCAGTACGCCACCGTCCGCGCCCGGAAGATCCTGCAGAAGCTTCAGGAGCGCCACCGCCTCGAGGCCGCCGACGTCGTCGAAAGCCTGGGCACGATGGACGACGCCGCCCTGGCAGGCCCCGACGGCGACGAGCTGTGGGGCCTCGTCCTCGAGGCGTCACGGCTGGACGAGATCGCCGATCAGGCGGTGCGGACGCTGGAGCTGTCGGTCCTCGCCAAGTACGCCTTCGGGCTCGCCCAGCGCTTCAACGGCTTCTATCACAGCAGCCCGGTCGTCGCGGAGTCCGACGAAGCGACCCGGCACTGGCGCGCGGCGGGGGTCGCCTGGTTCGAGGCGCAGATGACCCGCACCCTCGCCCTCATGGGCTGCGAGGTGCCCGATCGGATGTAGTCGCCGAGCAACGGCCGCGGCGTGACCTCGCTGGACGCCGCCGGGCGAATGCAGCGTGGCCTCAGCCGGGAGCCTTCGCGCTATCGCTACGCCCGGTCGAGGGCGACCACGGTTTCGACGTGCGGGGTGTTCGGGAACATGTCGAACGCCCGGACCTCGCCGATGCGATAGCCGGATGACCGAAGCGCGCGCACGTCCCGGGCCTGGGTGGCGACGTCGCAGGAGACGTAGACGATGCGCCGGGGCCGGCGGCGCGCGAGCCGGGTGACGACCTCGCGGGAGAGGCCGATGCGCGGCGGGTCCACGATGACGGTCGCGTCCGACAGCCGGCCGCATCGCTTCAGGTACGTCTCGACGGGCGCCCGGACGACGCGCACCGCGTCCCCCAGGGGCGCCGCGTTGACGGCGAGGTCGCCGGCGCCGACCGGATCGCGCTCGACCGCGACGACCCTGGCGCCTCCCCGCGCCGCCAGCGCTGCCGCGAACAACCCGACACCGGCGTACAGGTCCACGATCTCGGCCGCGCCGGCCAGCTCGGCCACCGCCGCCGTCAACTCGACCACGAGGTGACGGTTCGCCTGGAAGAACGCGTTGGCGTGCCGGCGCAGCGCGAGGTTCTCGGCCCGGGGCGACGGCAGGAAGGCCGCCAACACATCGGTGACGAAGGGCGATCCCACCGCCAGCGGCGCCCCGGGAAGGGCCACCGACGCGGCCGACAGACCCGATACGCCCGCCTCCTCGGCCAGCGCCTCCCAACCCACGCCACCGGCGGCGACGGGGCCGTGCACGAGCAGATACAGAACGCACCGCTCCCCGGCGAGATCCTCGGCCAGCTCGACCGTCCTGACGCCGCCCGCCAGCAGCTCGGGCGCGCGTTCGTTCAACACCGCGACCACGCGCTCGGCGCCCGCCGACAGCACGCCGGTGCCGGCGACGCCACAGACGTGGTGGGAGCCCTCGTCCAGGAACCCGACCCGATCGTCCCCGGCGTGCAGGCGCGCGCGCATGCGATAGCCGGCCTCCGGCGAACCCGCGACCACCGGCGGCTCGGGCAGATCGACGCGCCCGATCCGGCGGAAGGCGTCCCGCACGATCTCCGACTTCAGGGCGAGCTGCCGCGGGTACGCGACGTGGACGAGCGACCGGCCCCCGCACGAGGCGGGGACGGCGACGGGGCGCCGGTCCGGCGACGGGCGCATCACGTCGAGGGTGCGGGCGAGGATCGCGCCGCCGCGCGTCCCCTCAACCACCGCGCGTACCTGTTCGCCGGGAATGGCCCCCGCGACGAGGACCACGCGCCCCTCCCAGCGCGCGATCATCCGGCCGCCGACCGCCGGCCTGTCGATGGTCAACTCGATGGCGTCGGCGCGGTCCGAAACGGTCTCACCCGATGGGTTCATTGCCGTCCTGCCCGGGCCCCGGTGCGGATTCCCGAGCGGCCTCGCCCGATGGGTTCATTGTCGTCCTGCCCGGGCCGTGGCGCGGATTGCCGCCGGGAGTCACCGACACGCGTCCCCGCGGTCACGCGAAGCGCCCGGTTGGCGCGAGACGTTTCGAGACTCCGGTCGCCCGGCCGGCAGCCGGCGGGCAGGCGCTACGCGGAGCCAGAACCGACGCGCCTACTCGTCGAACCGCACCGCGGGCAGGCCGAGGCGGCCCCGCAGCAGCCGGTCCACGCTCGCTTCCACCGCGCGGGCGAAGGCCTCGGCGTCGAGGCGCGACCTGAACGACGACAGCTCGGCCCGGGCGTCGGCCTCGAGGCCGGCGAGGTCCGGCCCCGCCGCCTCGCGCGCCGCGGCGAGCAGGCTCCGGTCGATCCCGTCGAGCCTTTCGACCACCGCCTTCCTCGCCGCGCCGCGGGCGCCGCGCGCGATGGGGCCGAGGGCGTCGAGGTCGGCGACGAGCCGCGTCAGGGCCGCGCGCAGGGCCGCCGGCATCTCGTCGCGCGCGAGCCGGTTGGACGCTCCCTCAAGGATCCGGTCGACGTGCCGGCGAAGGGTGAGGCGGCGGCCCGAACGCGCGCGGCGACCGGAAGCCTTCCCGCTGGCGGGGGCATCGCGCGGCCCTGCGCCCACGCCGACCGCCCGCCGCCACTCGTCGAAGGCGTCGAGCACGTCGGCCTCGCAGAACTCGATGCGCAGCGGCCGTCGATGAGGACCCGTCGCCCGGTAACGGGCGAGCCGGCGGTCGATGCCGGCGGTGACGACCTGCAGCGGCACGCCGGCCTCGGCCCATCCGCGCACCTGCTCGAAGGCCGGCCCCACGATGCGAATCAGGTGACCGTCGTTGCAGCGGCAGAGATAGGACTCGATCTCGCGGCAGTAGGCGCCCGGATCGTTCATCGGCCCGGTCCCCGGTTGCGGAGCCATGCGAGCCGGAGGCCATGCAGGGTGAGGTCGGGGTCGACATGGTCGATGGCCCCGGTCTCGGCCGCGATGGTCGCGGCGAGGCCGCCGGTGGCGACGCTCACGGCGGGCCCGTCGCCGGCCAGCTCGGCGTGCAGGCGGGTAAGGAGCCCCTCCACCATGGCGACGTAGCCGAAGTACAGCCCGGACTGCATGGACGCCACGGTGCTCGCCCCGATGACCTGCCCGGGCCGCCAGACGTCGACCCGCGGCAGGCGCGCGGCCCGCTCGAACAAGGCGTCGGCGGAGACCTCGACGCCCGGACAGATGACACCGCCGACGTAGTCGCCGGCGGCGGAGATGACGTCGAACGTGGTGGCGGTGCCGAAGTCCACGACGACGATCGCCCGGCCCGCCATCCCGTACCGTTCGAGGGCGGCGAGGCTGTTCACGAGCCGGTCCGCCCCGACGTCCTCCGGGGGCCGATAACGGACCCGCAAGCCGGCGTTGGCGGCATCGACGACGAGGGCGTCGACGCCGAACGCGTCGCGCGCCATCCGGGCGACGGTGCCGGTCAGCGGGGGAACGACCGACGAGAGGACGACGCCGGACACCCGGGCCGTCTCGAGGCCGGCTTCCGCGAAGAGCCGTCCCACGAGCACCCGCAGCTCGTCCGCGGTCCGGCCCCGCAGGGTCTCGAGCCGCCAGATCTCGCCGAGCCGCGTCCCGTCGAAGATGCCGAAGACGATGTTCGTGTTGCCGACGTCGATCGCTAGCAGCATCGGTCTCCCGTCCGTCACCCGACGTGACGCACCTCGCCGCCGGACAGCCGCTCGCGGCGCTCTCCCACCCGCACGATCAGCGCCCCCTGCTCGTCCACCCCCTCGGTGACCCCGCGGCGGCGGACCGGCCCCTCGGACCACTCCACCGGGGCGCCGCGGCTCGACGGCGCCAGCGCCTCCCACCGCCGGAGCAGAACCGCGACGCGGCCCGCCTCGAGCTCGCCGAACCGCGCGGCGAGGGCCGCCAGCACCTCCACCAGCAGCCCCGCGGGTTCGACCCGGCGGCCGGTCAGGCCTTCCACCGACCCTGCCCGCGACGCCACCTCGGGCGGCCACGCGCCGTCGCGCAGGTTGACGCCGATGCCCAGGACGACCCGGTCGACGCGCTGGCCCACCGTCGACGCCTCGGCCAGGATCCCCGCCACCTTCCGGCGCCTCCCCGCCGCCTCGGCCACCACGTCGTTCGGCCACTCGAGCAGTGCGTCGAGCCCCGCCGCCCGCGCCAGGGCCTCGGCCACCGCCACCCCCGCGGCCAGCGTCAGCATCGGGGGCGAGTCGGTGCGCAACAGCGCCGACGCATAGAGGCCCGCGCCGGGAGGAGACGACCACCGGTTCCCGTGACGCCCCCGCCCCGCCGTCTGCTCGTCCGCCACCACCACCGTTCCGTGCGGGGCGCCCTGCTCCGCGAGCATCGCGGCGACGTCGTTCGTGGAGCCGACCCGCGGACGGTGATGCACCCGGCCGGCGAACGGCCCGAGCCGGGACGCCGCCTCGCGCAGGCGCGGCTGGAGGGCGACGGAAGGCGACCCGCTCACGGCTGGCCGCCCGTGGCGAGGGCCTGCGGTTCCGCCGCGGAACGCCGGCCCCATCGGCCCGCGACCGTCGCCACGGCCCGGACCGCCGCGCGGGAAGGCGGCGCCGGCGTCACGGAGCCAGCTCCGCCAGCACCTCGTCGAGCTGCTGCCGGCGCTGCCGGGCCGCCGCGTGCCGGGCCTCGGTCGCGGCCACGACCTCGGGATCGGCGCGCTCCCGGAACTTCGGATTGCCCAGCTTGCCCTCCAGCGAGCCGAGCTGCTTCGAGATCTTGTCGATCTCGCGGCGAAGCCTTGCGGTCTCCGCCGCCCGGTCGATGACCCCGGCGAGGGGCAGGTACAGCCGCATGCGGCGCACGATGCGGCGCACCGTGTCGGGGTCGGCCGGGGCCGACTCGATGAACTCGAACCCCTCGAGACCGGCCAGGCGCCGCAGGTAGTCGCCGTGGCCGTCGAGCACCGCGCGCTCCACCGGGTCGGCGTGCTCGATCTGCAGCCGGAGCCGGCGCGACGGCGGCACCCCCAGCTCGGCCCGGACCGTGCGCACCGACGTGACGACCTCCTGCAGGAGCGCCACCACCGACACCGCCTCGTCGTCGGCCCACTCCGGCGCCGGCCGGGGCCAGGCGGCGCGGGTGACGGTCCGCGCCTTTCCGTCCGGCGTGCGTCCATCCTCGGCCGCGTCCGCGGGGGCGGGCAGCGTCTGCCACAGCTCCTCGGTGACGAACGGCATGAACGGGTGGGCGAGGCGCAGCACCCGGTCGTGGACGGCGAGCAGGACGGCCAGCGCCCGTTCCCGGTCCCGCTCCTCGGCGTCCTCGTGCAGATGCGGCTTCACCAGTTCGATGTACCAGTCGGCGTACTCGTGCCAGATGAAGTGATAGAGCCGGTCGGCGGCGACGTCGAACCGGTACCCCTCGAGGGCGCGGGTCACGTCGGCCGTGAGCTCGCTCACCCGGTGGAGCACCCACCGGTGTATGGTCCCGAGCCCGACCGTCGGGGGCACCGGCGGTCGCTCGGCCATCGCCGCCGGGAGGTTCATCAGCACGAACCGCGAGACGTTCCAGATCTTGTTGACGAACTGCCGGTAGCCGCGCAGGCGCCCCTCCGAGAGCGAGATGTCCATGCCCGGCGAGGCGAGGGCGGCCAGGGTGAACCGGAACGCGTCGGCGCCGATGTCCTCCATCACCTGCAGGGGGTTGACGACGTTGCCCTTCGACTTGCTCATCTTCTGCCCGTGCGCGTCCCGCACGAGCGAGGTGATGTAGACGACCTTGAAGGGGACGTCGCCCGCGAACTTCATGCCCAGCATCATCATCCGCGCGATCCAGAAGAAGATGATGTCGAGGCCGGTGATCATGACGCTGGTGGGGTAGTACCGCGCGAGGTCGGCGGTGGCTTCGGGCCAGCCCATCGTGCTGAACGGCCAGAGCCCCGAGCTGAACCAGGTGTCGAGCACGTCGGTGTCCTGGCGCAGGGGGCCGCCGCACTCGCAGGCCTCGGGCGTCTCCTCCTCCACCACGACCTTTCCGCACTGGTCGCAGTACCAGGCCGGCACCCGGTGTCCCCACCAGAGCTGGCGCGAGATGCACCAGTCGTGGATGTTGTCCATCCACTCGAAGTAGGTGCGGGCCCAGTTCTCGGGCACGAAGCGGGTGCGGCCGTCCTTCACGGCGGCGATGGCGGGCTCGGCCAGCGGCTTGATGCGCACGAACCACTGGGTCGACACCAGGGGCTCGACCACGGTGTGGCAGCGGCTGCAGTGCCCCACCGCGTGGCGGTGGTCCTCGACCCGCTCGAGCAGGCCCTCGACCTCGAGCCGCTCGACGACGGCCTCGCGGGCCGCGAAACGGTCCTGCCCCGCGTACGGCCCCGCCGCGGCGGTCATGCGGCCGTCCTCGCCGATCACCACCACCTGGGGCAGCTCGTGCCGCCGGCCCATCTCGAAGTCGTTGGGATCGTGGGCCGGCGTCACCTTGACGGCGCCGGTCCCGAACCCGGCGTCTACGAACCCGTCGGCGACCACCGGCAGCTCGCGGCCGATGATGGGCAGGCGCAGGGTCCGGCCGACGAGGCCGCGGTAGCGCTCGTCGTCGGGATGCACCGCCACGGCGGTGTCGCCCAGCATCGTCTCCGGCCGGGTGGTGGCCACGGTCACCGAGCCGGCGGCGGAGGCGTCCCCGCCCGCCGCGGCGGTGGCGCCGCTCTCGGCACCGTCCGCGGCGCCCGCGGCCACGCCGGGGTAGCGCACGTGGTATAGCCGGCCCGCCTGCTCCTCGTGGACCACCTCGAGATCGGAAAGGGCGGTGTGGCACCGGGTGCACCAGTTCACGATGTACTTGCCGCGGTAGATCAACCCCTCGCGGTAGAGGGTGACGAAGACCCGCCGGACCGCCCGCGACAGGTCGTCGTCGAGGGTGAAGCGCTCGCGGCTCCAGTCGACCGACGACCCCAGGGTGCGCATCTGGCTCGTGATGGTGCCGTGGCTCTTGCGGCTCCACGCCCACACCCGCTCCACGAACGCCTCTCGGCCGAGGGCATGGCGGTCCGTCCCCTCGTCGGCGAGGTGCTTCTCGACGACGTTCTGGGTCGCGATGCCCGCGTGGTCGGTGCCCGGCAGCCACAGCACGTCGTGGCCCGTCATCCGCTTCCAGCGGCACACGATGTCCGGCAGGGTCTGGTTGAGGGCGTGGCCGATGTGCAGCACCCCGGTGACGTTGGGGGGCGGCAGCACCATGCTGAACGGCGGGCGGGACGACGCCGGATCGGCGCGGAAGGCGCCGCTCGACTCCCAGAACGAGTACCACTTCGGATCGACCGTGGCATGGTCGAACCCCTTGCTCAACTCACGCATGTCACTCATGGTATCAAGCCGCCGGGCGGTGCCGGACCAGCCCGCCCATCGTCGCCTGACGGCTCCGCCGGGCGCCCAGCCAACCCTCCAGGAGTCCGCGCCGTTCCACGTCGCAGACTCCTGGCGCAGCGGCGCGGGCGGGGAACGAGAACCGGAGCACGTGGCCGGGGCGGATGCCGTGGATGCGCCGGGGAATGAACGGGCAGGAGGCGCGCGGTCAGGCCGGCTCGATGCGACCGATCTGGTCACGCACCAGCCGCTCGGCCACGCGGGCCACCACCTCGGAAACCAGCTCGCCGGTGATGTCGCTCGACAGGCGCTCGACCACCCGCTCGGCCACCCGCTCGACGAGCTCGTCCTCGCCGGGCGACGCGGCCTGTCGAGGCCAGGGATAGGCGGCGCGGGCCCGATCGAGGTCCCCCTGCTCCGCCGCGAGGAGCGAGGCGAAGGCGTCGGCGAGCGAGGGCGGGGCCGGCGCCTCGACCGCGGGCACGGCGGGCACGGCCGGCGCCGAGGCCCCGGTCTCCTCGGCCGGGGCACCCCCCGGCTCCGCATCCGGAGCCGCTGGCGACGCCGGGTCCGGCACCGCGGGCGAAGCATCGGCCGCCGCCGGAGCCGCCGCATCCGGAGCCGTGGACGCAGCGTCCTCCACGGAAGCCGCCGCATCCGGAGCGGCGGGCGCAGCGTCCTCGGCGCGAGCCGCCGCATTCGGGTCCGCCGGCGGGGCATCAGCCGCCATCGCCCCCCCCGAGTCCGGGGCCACGGGCGACGCGTCGGACGCCGTGGAGGCCGGCGCCGCGCCCGGTCCCTCTGCCGCGTCCCCGCTCCCCCCGCCCGCGGCGGCCGGCGCCGCCGCGTTCCCTGCCGCGGAGGCCTCCGCGGCAGGCGTGCCCGCATCCGGCGGCAGGCCGAGGAGCTCGCGAACCCGCGTGAGCACCGCCGTCGGCTCGAACGGCTTCACGAGCACCGCGTCGCAGCCGACCTCGCGGGCCCGCTGGTCGTCGACCGGCTCGAAGGCCCCCGTCAGGAGCACCACCGGGATGCCGGACCGGGCGCTCTCGGCCTTGACGAAGGCCGAGACCTCGTAGCCGTCCTTCTCCGGCATGTTGGTGTCGGCGAGGACGATGTCGGGCGGGTCGGCGACGATGCGCTCGATCGCCTCGCGCCCGTCGCCGACCGTCACCACCCGGACGTCCTCGTCGGCGAAGGTCATCTCGATGACGCGCTGAATGGTGACGCTGTCGTCGGCAAGCAGTAGCGTGGCTGGCATCGGCAGGTCCGGCCCTCGACAGGGAGCGTAGCAGACTGATGCGCCGCGTCACCGGTCCGCGGCCGCGTCGGCCGCCGCCGACGAGCCGCCGGCGACCCCGCGCGCGGCCCGATGGTGCTCGCGAATGAAACCGACGATGTCCCGCATGGGGGTCCCGGGCTGAAACACGCCCTCGATGCCGATGGACCGCAGACCCGGCAGATCCGCGTCGGGAATGATGCCCCCGACGACCACGAGCACGTCGTCGAGGCCCTTCTCCCGCAGCAACTCCATCACCCGGGGACAGACGTGGTTGTGCGCGCCCGAGAGGATGGACAGCCCGATGACCCCCGCGTCCTCCTGCAGGGCTGCCTCGACGATCTGCTCGGGGGTCTGGCGCAATCCCGTGTAGATTACCTCCATCCCCTCGTCGCGGAGCGCACGCGCGATCACCTTCGCGCCCCGGTCGTGACCGTCGAGTCCCGGCTTGGCGATGACGACGCGAATCGGCTCCATCGCGGCTACGGCTGCAGGCGGAACGCCACGAGGGCCGACGCGGTCTCGCCGCCCGCCTCCGCCGACAGCTCCATCAGGTAGTCTCCTCGCGGGAACGGCGAGAGCTGCAGCAGCACCTCGTGCGGGCGGTCGCCTTCCGGCGCGGCCACCGGCAACTCCACCATCGCGGTCCCCTCGCGGCTCAGCAGACGGGCGCGCACCCGCGGCTGAACGTCGCCGGGCGCGTAGGCCTCGACCCGGAACAGCAACTGCTCGGTGCGGCGGAAGAAGCGGGACGCCGTCGGCAGCGCGTCGGCATCGGCGAGCAGCCCGCGCATCTCCACCGCGTTCCGCGCCCGCAGCACCTGGGGCGTGCTCAGGGCGACGTCGGGGCCGGTGAAGTCGGGCGCCACCAGCTCGTCGATGTCCCGGTCGAGCACGTCGCCGTACTCGTCCTCGATGCCGATGTTCAGCTCCAGCTCGCCCGGGTCGACGTCGAAGCGGACGCGCGGCATCCGGCCCCGACCCGGCCCCGGCACCTCTCCCCGAAAGTAGGCGCTGCTGTCGCTCATCGCCATCAGCATCACCTGCGACGCCGATTCCTGGCGCCGGGCGCGGTCGCCGCCGATCGGCTCCCACACGAACGTCAGCTCCGTCCTGCCCGCGTCGCCGCGCCGGGTGCCCACCCAGGTCCGGACGTAGCGGCCGCGCCGCGGCTCGGCGAGGGTCGCCAGCGCGGTGTCGACGGCCCGCGGAGGCTCCGGCTTGGGCGGGGCCAGCACGCGCGCCGCGTTCTCCGCGGTCAGCGCGTAGTAGCCCTTGCGGGCCCGCACGCGGACGTCGTCGCGCAGCACCTCCACCTCGATCTCGTGGAACTCGCCGTCGGTCGGGGCCGCCGACGAGGTATAGCCGAGCAGGTAGTAGGCGCTCTGGTCGTTCACGATCTGGCTGAGGCCCGGCAGCAGGTCGTTGCGGTTGACGATGGCCCGGCCATCGGTCTCCTCGGCCAGCACGTGCAGGGTGTCCTGCAGCTCGCGCAGAATGCGGTAGTCGGTGCGCATGTCGATGGGCACCTGGCTGGAGTCGAACTCCCCGACGGCCAGCCCCCGGGGGTCCACCATGTAGAAGCTGGTGTTGTTCCGGTTGGCGATGTCGGCGGTGTACACCAGCTCCGAACGCATGTACGACATCTCGAAGAACTGCTGGGTCTCCTCCATCCGCGACTCCCCCGCCAGCGGGTCGTACCGCTGCGGATTGAAGAAGCCGCCGCTGAGGGCGTCGATGTTGCGCAACTGGGGGGGGACGTAGTTCGAGTAGCCCTCGCTCAGCACGATCACCGACTTCCGGCCTTCGCGCAGGCCGCCCAGGTGAATGGCCAGCGCCTTCAGGGCCGACAGGCTGACGTCGTTGCGGATGATCTCGACCGTCTGGGTCGGGAAGTTCGCGTACACGTGCTCGTACATGTTGCGCGGCCGGTAGTCGTACTTGACCCCCTCGAAGGTCTCGAGGGCCCGCACGATCTGATCGTGGTTGCGGGTGAGCCGCATGTCCATGATCGGCATCAGGGGGTACATGACGCCCACGAGGTCGGTCGGCCGAAGCTGCGTCTCGACGAACTCGACGAGGTCCGCCCGCATCCGAATGCCGTTCTCTCGCCGCACGTGGTAGTCGTCGAGGAAGAACACGAAGATGCGAGAGTCGGTCCGCGCCGCCTCCCGCTCCTGGTCGTAGTCGTTGCGGATGCTGGAGGGCGGCGGCAGCGCGGGGTCGGGCACGCCGGTGACCTCCACGAGCCGGAACGACTCGACGGTCTGCTCGACGTCGTCCTCGAAGACGCGGAAGTCGTCCGCGGTCAGATCGAGGACGGGGTCGCCGTCCTCGTCGGTGACGATGGCGTCGACCCGAACGAAGTTGACGCCGGTGCGGAACACCGGGGTCTGCGGCGCCGCATCGCCCCCGCCCGCCCGATCGGGAGACGCCTGCTGTTCCTGGGCGGGCACGCCGGCGCCCGAAAGGAGCACCCACCCGGCCGCCAGGACCACGGCCGCCCACCCGGACCGTCGCGCCACGGCCCGGAGGCCGCCGCCCTTGCGCACGCTCCATCGACTGCTCGCCATGCTGTTCCCTCTGCAAGGAGACCTGAAGCCATCATACCACTCGGATCCGGCCGCCCGCCCCCGTCGCGGCGCCCCCCGGCCCCCGCCGGCGCCCGCGGCGCTCACGTATGATCTTCATGAGGGGCCCGGCGCTCGACGGACGCGGACGACGGGCTCCACGCGGCCGGGATGCCCGCGGCGCGACGACCGCGTCCCACCCCGGGGCATCCCGGACCGATCGGACAGGGCACCCGCCATGCGCCTGGAGCTCACGACGGAACAGGAAGCCTTTCGCGCGGCGGCGCACCGGTTCGCCGAAGAAGAGGTGCGACCGCGCGCGGCGGAGATCGACGCGACCGACCGCTTTCCCGCCGAGCTCGTGGCGCGGGCCGGCCGCCGCGGACTCATGGGCGTCACCGTCCCCGCCGCCGCGGGCGGCGCGGGCCGCGACTACGTCAGCTATGCCGCGGCCATCGAGGCGATAGCCGGGGCCAGCGCCACCCTCGCCGCCATCCTGTCGGTCAACAACTCGCTCGTCGCGGAGGTCGTGGCCCGGTTCGGGTCGGAGGCCCAGCGCGAGACCTGGCTCCGGCCGTTGGCGAGCGGCGCCGCCGTCGGCGGGTTCGCCCTCTCCGAGCCCGACGCGGGCACCGACGCCGCCAATCAGCAGACCCGGGCCGTCCCCGACGGCGAGGGCTACCGCCTGACCGGGCGCAAGGTGTGGGTGGCGAACGGGTGCGCGGCCGAGGTGTTCATCGTGTTCGCGGCCACCGAGCCGGGCATCGGGGGACGCGGGGTCTCGGCGTTCCTCGTGCCCGCCGGCGTGCCGGGGCTCGGCGCGTCGGCCACCCCCGACACCCTCGGGGTCCGGGGCCTCGGCTGCCGCGACCTCGACCTCGACGGGGTGCGCGTCGCGGCCGGGGCGATGCTCGGCGACCCCGGCGCCGGGTTCCGCATCGCGATGTGGGCGCTCGACGGGGGCCGGGTGGCGATCGGCGCCCAGGCCGTCGGCATCGGGCAGGCCGCCTTCGACGAGGCGTTGGGCCACGCCCGCGGCCGGCGGACGTTCGGACGGCCCATCGCGCGCTACCAGGCCGTGCAGTGGATGCTCGCCGACATGGCGACCGAGATCGAGGCGGCGCGCATGCTGGTGTACCGGAGCGCCGCCGCCAAGGATACGCAGGAGCGCAGCGCGGCGGAGGCGGCCATGGCCAAGCTCTACGCGTCGGAGGCGGCCCATCGCGCCGCCGACCGGGCCATGCAGATCCTCGCCTCGGCCGGCTACCGCCGGGGCTCGACGGTCGAGCGCCTGTTCCGGGACGTCCGGGCGACGGAAATCTACCAGGGCACGTCCGAGGTGCAGCGCATGGTGATCGCCGCCCACGTCCTCGCCCAGCGGTAGCCGGCCCGCCGATTGCCACCGCACGAGCTTGCGCCAGCGAACCTCGACCGCGAGCGCAAGGTCGCGCGACGGCTCCGCTCCGCGCCCAACCGACCCTGCGGCCGCCCGCGCCGTGCTACGGCGCAGGCGCCCGGCCGGCGGCGAGCCGCTCGAAGATCGGAACGAGGCGCTCCCGCGTCCGAGGGGGGGTCTCGGGGACGACCCGGGTAGCGCCGACGACGGTCATGAAGTTGGTGTCGCCGTCCCAGCGGGGCACCACGTGCAGGTGGAGGTGGCCCGGGATGCCCGCTCCTGCCGGCCGCCCCAGGTTGATCCCCACGTTCAGGCCGTGAGGCCGGTACGCCTCGCCGAGGGCAATCTCCGCCCGCTGCGCCATCGTCATCAGGTCGCTGAGCTCCGCCGCCGTCGCCTCGGCCAGCGACGCGATGTGCCGGTTCGGAACCACCATCAGGTGGCCGTTGTTGTACGGGTACAGGTTGACGATGACGAAGCACGTGTCGGCGCGCGCCACGATCGGGGAGGCGCCCGGCGCCGCCGTCTCCCCGGCCTCGGCGAGGGCCGCGCAGAAGACGCAATCGCCGCCCGGGGCGCCGGCGCTGCCCGTCACGTAGTCGAGTCTCCAGGGGGACCAGAGTCGCTCCATGGGCAGGCCCCGGCCAGGAGTCTGCGCGCGTGGAACGTCGCGGACTCCTGCAGGATGGGTTGGGCGCCAAGCGAAGCCGCCAGGCGACGATTGGCGGGCTAGCGGGCGGGGGCGCGGAGCCCCCGATTCAGAAGCCGGGGCCCCCGCCGGGCTCGTGCATCGCCGCCGACACCGGCTCGGGCAACCCGGGGCCCGGCCCCGCGCCCGGGCCGGCCGGCTCGCGGTTGATCAACTCCCTGAGCTCCTTGCCCGGCTTGAAGTACGGGATCCGCTTGGGGGGCACGTCCACCCGATCCCCGGTCTTCGGGTTCCGGCCCTTTCGCGGCTCGCGCTGCCGGAGGCGAAAGCTGCCGAACCCCCGCAACTCGATCTTCTCGCCCCGGCGCAGCGCGGTGATGATGCTGCGGAACACCGCATCGACGATGACCTCGGAGTGCTTCTTGGTCAGATCGGCGGCTCGAGACACTTCCTCGACGAGTGCCGCCTTGGTCACGCTCCCGCCTGCCACCAAGACCTCCCCCTCGCTCCATGGGCCGAGCCGTGCGCCGACGCTAGGTCTGATGCTTGAAGTGGTCGCCCAGGGTCACCTCCGGCGATCCGGACGCCGCACCGTAGGCCTCCCAGTCCGCCTCGTAGTCGTCCGACTTCAGGGCGCGGATGCTGAGGCCGATCTTCCGCTCCGACGGGCTCAGCTTGATGATCTTCATGCTGGTGACCTCGTCGACCTTCAACTCGACCTTGTCGCGGCCCGTGTCTTCGTCGAACTCCGACACGTGGATGAGTCCCTCGATGCCCTCGGCGAGCTCCACGAACGCCCCGAAGTTGGTGATGCGGACCACCTTGCCCTCGACCACCGACCCGACCTTGTGGGCCTCGAAGAACTCGTCCCATATATCGGTCGCAAGCTGCTTGAGGCCCAGGGACAGCCGCTGGTTGTCGGGGTCGACGTTGAGGACCATCGCCTCGACCTCGTCGCCCTTCTTCACCACCTCGGACGGATGCTTGAGGCGCTTGCTCCAGGACATGTCCGAGATGTGGATGAGCCCGTCGATGCCCTCCTCGACCTCGACGAACGCGCCGAACTCGGTGAGGTTGCGGACGCGCCCCTTCAACCGCGACCCGATCGGGTACTTGTCGGCGAGCTGGTGCCACGGGTTGGTCTCGATCTGCTTCAGCCCGAGCGAGATGCGGCGCGCCTGGGGATCGACGCCGAGCACCATCGACTCCACCGCGTCGCCCACCGTCAGCAGCTTCGAGGGGTGCTTGACCCGCTTGCTCCACGACATCTCCGACACGTGGATCAGGCCCTCCACGCCCGGCTCGAGCTCGATGAACGCCCCGTAGTCGGTCAGGCTGACGACCTTGCCGCTCAGCCGCATGCCGACCTGGTAGCGTTCCTCGACCGCCGTCCACGGATCGGCGTGGAGCTGCTTGTAGCCGAGGGACACGCGCTCGGTGGCGCGGTCGAACTTCAGCACGATCACGTCGACCTCGTCGTTCACCTTGAAGAGCTCCGACGGATGCGCGGCGCGGCCCCACGACATGTCGGTCACGTGGAGCAGCCCGTCGAGCCCCCCCAGATCGATGAACGCGCCGTAGTCGGTGATGTTCTTGACGACGCCGCGGAACACCTTGCCCTCCTCGAGGGTGGCCAGGGTGTGCTTCTTCTTCTCGGCGTTCTCCTCTTCGAGCAGCGCCTTGCGGGACAGCACGATGTTGCCGCGCTTCTTGTTGACCTTGATGACCCGCATGCGCAGCTCCTGGCCGCGCAGGGCGTCGAGGTTGCGCACCGGGCGCACGTCCACCTGCGACCCCGGCAGGAACGCGCGGACCCCGATGTCCACCGCCAACCCGCCCTTGATGCGCTCGATGACGCGGCCGATGACGACCTTCTGATCGTCGTACGCCTTCTCGACCTCGTCCCAGATCTTCATCTTCTCGGCCTTCTCGCGCGAGAGCACGATGTGGCCGTCCCGATCCTCGGTCCGCTCGAGCAGGACGTCGACGGCGTCGCCCGGCTGGACGATGCACTCGCCGTTCTCGTCGAGGAACTCCTGGATGGCGATCATCCCTTCCGACTTGTAGCCGACGTCGACCACCACCTCCGACGACGACACCTTCAGCACGGTGCCGGTAATCACCTCGCCTTCGGCGATGTTGCGGAAACTGCCCTCGTACAACGCGAGCAATCGCTCGTACTCCTCCCGACTCGACGCTTCACCGTCGTCGTACTGATCGGCCATGATCATCATGGGAGCGGGTCGCGCTTTCTCCGAGCGGTCCACCTCGACGTCTTCTACCTTCGTCATGGAATTGCGAATCCTCCTGTGAGTGCTTCTCGCCGCCACGCGGCCCGCCCGTCGACACGCGGGCGACGGGGCCTGCCGCCCCCCCGCCGCGCAATGCGTCGATTGGCGATAAGCCGCAGACTATACGACAGTTACCAAGACGCGTCAAATGCGGTTCAGCGCCCGAATCACACCGACGGCCCCGCCCCCCCGGGCTCCGCCAATCGGCGCCGCACGATGGTCAGCACGCGCTCGATGACCGCCTCCAGCACCAGGCCCGTCGTGTCGACGCGCACCGCGTCGTCGGCCATCACCAGGGGGGAGCTGACGCGGGTGCGGTCGGAACGGTCCCGCGCCTCGAGCGCGCTCGCGACGTCCGACAGGGTCGACGCGCTACGGCCCAGGCCGTGCGCGGGATCCGCGGCGCGGCGGGCGGCCCGCTCCTCCGGCGCCGCGTCCAGGTATATCTTCACGTCGGCGTTCGGAAACACCGTCGTACCGATGTCCCGGCCCTCCATCACCACGCCGCCGAAGACCGCGTAGGCCCGCTGCCGCCCCACGAGAACCCTCCGCACCGACGGCATGCGGGCGACGCGGGCGGCGGCGGCGTCGATGGTGCCGTTGCGTATCCGGCGCGTCACGTCGTGGCCGGCGACGATCACGGTCCCCCCGTCCTGGCTCAACTCGGCCTCCTCGGCCAGACGCCGCACCGCGGGTTCGTCGTCCAGCGCGAGTCCCTCGTGGGAGGCCAGCCACGCAACCGCCCGGTACATCGCGCCGGTGTCGACGTACCGGCATCCCAGGGCCCGGGCGACGGCGCGGGAGACGCTCCCCTTGCCGGCCCCCGAAGGCCCGTCGATGGCGATAACGGGGGTGATGCGGGCCGGCGCCCCGGTCGGCTTCATCGGCGAACCCGGTCGCCCGGCGCGGCGGGCACCTCCCCGTCGACGGCGCGGCGCAGCGCCGCCACCTCGCCAGGGGTCAGGTCGCGGAACTGCCCCGGCCGCAGCGTCCTGTCCCGGATCGGGCCGATGGCCACCCGGCGCAGCCGCACCACGGGATGTCCGACCGACTCGCACATGTGCCGGATCTGGCGCTTCCGCCCCTCGGTGACGCCGATCCGGATCAGCGACTGGTCCCCGGCGCGGCCGCGTCCCGCGGACACGAGGCTGGCGGTGGCCGGCAGCGTCCTTCGACCGCCGACGACGACGCCGGCGGCGAGACGCCTCAACGCCGAGGCGTCCGGCACGCCGCGGACCCGCGCCTCGTACACCCGTTCCACCCGGTGCCTCGGATGAGTCAGGCGGGCCGCGAGCTCGCCGTCGTTGGTCAGCAGCAGCAGCCCCTCGCTTTCGTAGTCGAGCCGCCCCACCGGATAGACCGACTCGCGGACTCCCGACAACAGGTGCATGACCGTGCGGCGCCGCTCCGGATCGTCCCGGGTGGTCACCACCCCGCGCGGCTTGTTCAGCAGGAGGTACCGCCGCCGACCCCCGGCGCCGATACGGCGCCCGTCGACCCGGATGTCGTCGGCGGCGGGATCCGCCTTCGCGCCGAGCGTCGACACCACCACGCCGTTGACGGTGACCCGGCCCTCGCGCATCAACGACTCCGCCGCCCGGCGCGACGAGACGCCGGCCGCGGCAATCAGCTTCTGCAGCCGCACGCCGGTGGTGGCGGCAAGGGGGGTCACGGCAGCCTTCAGTGGATTTGCCCGGACGGCGGGGCGTCGGGATCGCCGGCGGCCTCCACCGGATCGTCGAACGGCAGCGGCGGAGCCTCCACGCCGCCCGCGGTCAGCGCCGATGGCACCTCCATGCCGAGCGCCTCGGCCATCTCCTCCACCTTGGGCAGGTCGTCGAGGTCGCTCAGGCCGAACTGGTTCAGGAACTCCCGGGTCGTCGCATAGAGGAACGGCCGGCCCACCACCTGCTTGCGGCCGACCACCTTCACGAGGTGGCGCTCGAGCAGCGTGCCGACCACCCCCGACACGTTCACGCCCCGAATCTCGGCGATCTCGGCGCTCGTGATCGGCTGCTTGTAGGCGATGACGGCCAGCGTCTCGAGCGCCTGCACCGACAGGCGCTGCTTCGAGTGCTGGTGGAACAGCCGCCGCACCCAGTCGTGGAGCTCGGGCCGGGTGCAGATCTGGTAGCCGCCGGCCACCTGCACCATCTGCAGGCCGCCGCGCTCGTCGTACTCCGCCCGCAACGCCTCGAGCGCCTGTTCGATGTCCTCCTTCGGCGTCCCGTCGAGCAGATCGACCATGGCCCCCGGCGTGAGGGGGTCCGGCGAGGCGAAGATCAGTGCCTCGAGAATCAGCTTGAGATCGTCCGACATGCTCCTAGCCCGCCCCTCGTCGCCTTCGGCTCCGCTGGGCGCCCGACCAACCCTCCAGGAGTACGTGCCGTTCTACGGCGCCGACTCCTGGGTGGTCCAATACGCGCCGGAGCCCCGCGGGGTCACCGCTCCCCGCGCGGCGTCCCCGCTAACTCCCGCCCCCCGGCCCGCCCGCGGGCTGCATCGGCTTGGGCGCGTCCTCCGGCGTCTCGCGGCGGTACACGCGGATGGGGCCGCACGACCCCGACTGAAACACCCGTATCAGCTTGAGCCGAATCATCTCCAGCACCGCGAGGAACGTGGTGATGAGATCGGCGCGGCTGCCGTCCTCGGCGAAGAGCTCGTCGAACCCGCAGGCCCGCACGCGGGCGAGCCGCTCCATCAGCTGCCGGGTGCGGGTCTCGATGGACACCTCGGCCGCCGGCAGGGGCACCCCCGGCCGCTCCCGGGCGCGCTTGAGGACCGCCTGGAACGCCTGCAGCAGCCCGAACAGGTCGGCCTCGAGCTCGCGCTCGAACGGCTCGCCGGCGAGATCCGCCAGCCGTTCGTCGGCGACTCCCCACTGCGCGTTCCGCACCGTCTGCCGCTCGTGCAGCAGCTCCGCCGCCGCCTTGAACCTCTGGTGCTCGATGAGGCGCCGGACCAGCGCGTCCCGGGGGTCCTCGGCCTCTTCCGCCGCCTCGGCCTCCGTCTCCGGCCGGGGCACCAGGGTCCGCGCCTTGATTTGAATGAGGGTGGCCGCCATCACCAGGAACTCGCCCGCGGTGTCGAGGTCGAGCTCCTTCATGAGCTCGATGTACTCGATGTACTGCTGGGTGATGAGGACGATGGGGATGTCGTAGATGTCGATCTCGTTCTTGCGGATGAGGTGGAGCAGCAGATCCAGCGGTCCCTCGAAGTTGTCGAGGCGGACCGGGTAGTCCTCGAGGACCGACTCGAACTCGCCGGTCCCCGCCCTCTCGGCCCCGGTCTGTTCCGACGCGGCCCGGTTCGTCATCCAGCCCGCCAATCGTCGCCTGCGGCTCCGCCTGGCGCCCAACCGACCCTGCCAGGAGCCTGCACCGTTCCACGACGCAGACTCCTAGGCCCCATAAGCCAGCCCCACGGCCTCGCGGACCTGCTTCATCGTCTCCTGCGCGATGCGGCGCGCCCGAAGCGACCCCTCCATCAGGATCTCACGAACCCGACCCGGCCGCGAGAGCACGTCGGCCCGGCGCTCGCGCAACGGGTCGAGGGCCGCGTTGAGGGCGCGGGCGAGCTTCTTCTTGACCTCGACGTCGCCCACCGCGCCGGCCCGGTAGCGGGCCTTCAGGTCGTCGACCTCGGCGGTGTCGGGATTGAAGGCATCGTGGTAGACGAACACCGGGTTGCCCTCGACGGTGCCCGGGATGTCGGCCCGGACCCGCTTCGGGTCCGTGTACATCCGCATCACCTTCTTCCTCACCGTCTCGGCGTCGTCCGACAGGCTGATGGCGTTGTCGTAGCTCTTGCTCATCTTCCGGTTGTCGAGCCCCGGCAGGCGCGGAAAGCTCGTCAGCAGCGGCTGCGGCTCGGGGAACAGCTCGCCGAAGAACCCGTGGAAGCGCCGCACCACCTCGCGGTCGAGCTCGAGGTGCGGGACCTGGTCGTCCCCCACCGGCACGTAGTTGGCCCCGTAGATGATGACGTCGGCACCCTGCAGCAGCGGATAGCCGAGGAAGCCGAGGGTCGACAGGTCCTTCTCGGCGAGCTGCGCGATCTGCTCCTTGTAGGTCGGCACCCGCTCGAGCCAGGGAATCGGCACCACCATCTGCAGCAGCAGGTAGAGCTCGGCGTGCTCGGGCACCTGCGACTGGATGAACAGCGTGCTCCGGTCGGGGTCGACGCCGGCGGCGATCCAGTCGGCCACGTTGTCCAGGGCGTTCTCGGTCAGCCCGGCCGTATCCGAGTACTCGCTCGTCAGCGCGTGCCAGTCGGCGACGAAGTACATGCAGTCGTAGTCGTCCTGCAGCCGGGCCCACTGCTGCAGCGCCCCGACGAGGTGGCCGAGGTGCAGCTTGCCGGTCGGACGCATGCCGGAGACGACGCGTGGCTTCACGGCAGCAACCATCCCATCAGCAGCGACATCGGCGGCCCGATGATCCGGTACAGCCCGCCCGTCGCCATCAGCACCAGGAGAATCAGGAACCCCCAGGGCCGAACGAGCCGGTCGTAGGCGTCGGCGAGCCCCGCCGGCAGCAGCCCCGCCAGCACGTTCCCGCCGTCGAGGGGCGGCACCGGAATCATGTTGAACACCGCGAGCAGCAGATTGAGCTGCAGCATCGCGAACGCGAACGTCGCCACCGCCCCCGCCCACCCCTCGGCCGCCTCCAGGCCGACGGCGGCAAGCAGCCACGACGCGCCGACCGCGAGCACGATGTTGCTGGCCGGCCCCGCCGCCGCGATGACCAGGAAGTCCTGACGGGGCCGTCGCAGGTTGGCGGGGTTGACGGGCACCGGCTTTGCCCAGCCGAACACGAACCCGCCCGCGAGGATGCCGAGCAGCGGCAGGATCACGGTGCCGACGGGGTCGACGTGCACGGCCGGGTTCAGCGAGATCCGGCCGAGCCGCCGCGCCGTGGGGTCGCCGTACCAGTCCGCCGTCACCGCGTGGGCCGTCTCGTGGATGGTGAGGGACAGGAGCAGGACCGGGAGGATGACGAGGAGCTGACCGATATCGGGCAAGACTCGTCAGGATAACGTACCGCCCGCGAAGTGGGCGAGCACCGCGTCGGCCACCTTGGCCCCGACCACCGGCACGAGCTCCTCGCGGGTCGCCCGGCGCACGTTTGCCACGCTGCCGAACCGGGTCAGCAGCACCCGCCGCCGGCGCGGCCCCACGCCGGAGATGCCGTCGAGGGCCGACTGGAGGTCGCGGCGGGACCGCGCCTTCCGGTGGAAGGTCACCGCGAAGCGGTGGGCCTCGTCGCGCATCCGCTGGAGCAGGAGCAGGGCGGGGCTCGCGCGGTCGAGGACGATGGGCTCGGCCGCGTCCCGGGTGAAGACGAGCTCCTCCTGCTTGGCCAGCCCCACCGCCACCAGGTTCGACAGCCCCAGCGACGCGAACGCCTCGTACGCCGACGAGAGCTGCCCGCGGCCCCCGTCGATGACCACGAGGTCCGGCAGCGGCCCGCCGTCGTCGAGGAGCCGGCGGTAGCGGCGGCCGACCACCTCGCGCATCGACGCGAAATCGTCCAGCAGGCGGGGGTCGGCGTCGGGGGCCGGGCCCGCCCCGCCGGAGGCGTGGTCAGCCGCGCCGGAGGCCGGGTCAGCCGCGTCGGAGGCCGGGTCAGCCGCGCCGGAGGCCCGGCTCGCCGCACCGGCGATCTTGCCCTTCCCACCACGCCGGCGGCGGGATCCAGGCGGCCCCGACAACGCGGTGCGCTCCTCGCCCCAGCTCCCGCCCCGCACGCGGTACTTGCGGTACTCCTTGCGCACCGCCCGCCCGTCCTCGCAGACCACCATCGAGCCCACCGTCTCCGCTCCCTGCAGGGTCGAGATGTCGAAGCACTCGATGCGCCGGGGCGCGGCCGCCAGGCCCAGCACCACCCGCAGCTCGTCGAGGGCGGCGGCCCCGGCGCGGGCCTCGTCGCTGTAGCGCGACCGATAGGCGAGGGCCGCGTTACGGGTGGCGAGGTCGAGCAGCCCCCGCTTCTCGCCCCGCTTCGGGACGCCGATGCGCACCTTCCGCCCCGCCCGCTCGCCGAGCCAGCTCGCCAGCGCCTCGGGCTCGTCGATCTCGACCGGCAGGTGGATCTCCGGCGGCGCGGTCCGCTCCTCGTAGAACTGCTGCACCGCCGCCTGCACCGTCTCCCGCTCCGGCGACCCCGCCCCCGCCGGAAGGTCGGCGGCCAGCTCGACCCGCTCGATGACCCGCCCCCCTCGCATCTGGAACACCTGGATGATCGCGCCCGACGGCCCCACCTTGACGCCGAACGCGTCGCGGTCGCCGAGCCGCACCGACGACATCTTCTGCTGGCGGTCGCGCAGGGTCTCGACGGTCCGGATGGCGTCGCGGGTCTGGGCCGCCTCCTCGTACCGCAGGTCGTCGGAGGCCGCCAGCATCCGCCGCTTCAGGTCGGCGACGAGCTCGTCGTTCCGGCCCTCGAGGAACAGCTTCGTGTGCTCGACCGCCTCGGCGTACTGCTCGGGCGTGCACAGGCCCTCCACGCAGGGCGCCACGCAGCGCTTGATGTCGTACTCCAGGCAGGCGCGGCCCCGGCGGCCGTTGATGACCTCGTTGCACGACCGGATGCCGAACAGCTTGTGGGTCAGCGACATCGTCTTGCGGGCGAGGGTCGCGGGCAGGAACGGCCCCGCGTAGGTGTGCCCGTCGCGGGGGTCCACCCGGCGCGCCACCAGCACCCGCGGGAACGCCTCGCCGGTCGTGAGCTGCAGGTACGGGTAGTTCTTGTCGTCGCGGAGGAGGATGTTGAACCGCGGCGAGCGCTGCTTGATGAGATGGGCCTCGAGCGCGAGGGCCTCGACCAGCGAGTCGGTGACGATGACCTCGAGCCGCGTCACCTCGTCGAGCAGCGCGTCGGTCTTGGGGCTCGACCCGTACGCGCCCAGGTAGCTGCGCACGCGCGCGCGCAGCGAGCGCGCCCGTCCCACGTAGAGGGTCTCGCCGGCCTGGTCGAGGTACAGGTAGACGCCGGGCTGCTCGGGCAGCGCCGCGATCCGCTCCTTGAGATCACGAATGGCCATGGACTAAACTGCGGGGTTCGTGCTGTCGGGGGAACGCCGCGCCGTGGGCGGGCGCACCGACGGTATCCTATCAGTCCGCGCCGCGGGCGCGGGGCGGACCGGCAGCAGGGTCGGTTGGTCGGCCGGCGGAGCCGAAAGGCGACGCCGCCGGACCAGCGCCGCATCTCCCCACCATGACGTTCACGGGCGCCATCGGCGCCGCCTGCATGTTCCCGCTCCGCGCCATCATCCGGGCGTGCGTCGCGTTGCGCATCCACCCCAACGTGCTCACGCTGGTCGGCGTGTTCATCAACTTCATCGCCGCCTGGTTCTTCGCGCAGGGCGAGTTCATCACCGCCGGCTTCGTCATGCTGGTGGCCAACATCTTCGACTTCATCGACGGGAAGGTGGCCGAGGCGACGAAGCTGGCGTCCCGCTTCGGCGGCTTCTGGGACTCGGTGATGGACCGGTTCTCGGACCTGTCGCTCTTCATCGGCGTCATCTACCTCTACGCGCAGCTCGGGCGCACCGACTACGTCATGATCGCGGCCTTCGCGATGATGTTCTCGGTGATGACGAGCTATACGCGGGCCCGCGCCGAGTCGATGATCGACAAGTGCAAGGTCGGGTTCATGGAGCGTCCCGAGCGCATCGTGTTGGTGATGATCGGGGCGTTCACGAACCGGATGGGCGCCGTCCTGTGGGTGATCCTGGTGCTGTCGATCGTCACCGTGCTCGACCGCATCTACTTCACTTGGCGGGCCCTGAAGACGCAGGAGTCCGCGACGTGAACGGCGCGGACCAGCGGCGGGCCGGGCGGGCGGCGGCGGAAGCCGTCAGGCGACGCTCTCGGGCCGGGGAGGCGGGGGCGCGGTGACCATGCGGGGGCTGTTGACGTTGCCGGCGCGGGCGGTCTGGCACGCCCTGTTCTGGACGTTCGAGCGGGCCACGTGGCAGTACGACCTCATGGTCATCGCCATCCTCGCGTTCGTCTGGCTCACCCCGCCGGACTGGATCGGCGACCCCACGGCCAGCGGCCCCGGGCTGATCGGCATCATTCTCGAGCGGCTGCGCTAGAAGCCCGGGGCCCGGCGCCGCGCAGCTCCGGGACCCCGCGGGGCGGCCCGTCGGCGGCGCGACGGCTTCCGCCGCGTCACACCACTTCCCGCTCGTCGAAACCGAGATCGAGTCCCTTCCCTTCGAAGCGGATGTCCTGGGCCGCGATCTTGTCGCGCAGGAGGCGGCGCACCTCGCCGTAGTGCTCCTGCGGCACGTCGAGGTGCCGCGCCAGGC
This sequence comes from Vicinamibacterales bacterium, assembly GCA_965207615.1. GTDB lineage: Bacteria > Acidobacteriota > Vicinamibacteria > Vicinamibacterales > UBA8438 > JAJEEA01. The sequence continues at coordinate 375,063 of CBDBMZ010000003.1, read as the reverse complement.
TGCGCACGCGGTCGATGAGCACCAGCCTCGGCTCCGTGCCTTCCTGCCAGGAGAGGCCGCCGATCCGACCGTAGGGCACGAGCCCCTTGTTGGACCACACGCCCGTGTCGTAGAACCCGCGCTCGATGCGCAGGCTCAGGGGGAACGCGTATCCATAGTAGATGAAGCCCATCGCCTCGGCGAACGCATCGGCGAGCGGGCGGTCCCAGACGACGAGCTTCAGGAACGCGAGGAAGCCGAGCAGGATCCCCAGCCCGAGCGAGACCTCGTAGAAGGACGTGCGCCGACCCGGCCACGTCAGGACCGCGGTCGAGCGCAGGCGCAGGAAGCGCAGGAACCGGCCCAGCAGCCGTACGTTGGCGACGAGGAACCCCGCCCCCAGTATCCACAGGGCGGCGGGCAGGACCGAATCGACGAAACTGGCGAACAGCTCCCCGTCTGCCAAGGATTCCGCCTCCCGCCGGCGGGCGGTCATGCCCGCGACTGATACTCGCCGGTCTCGGTGTTCACGCGAATCCGATCGCCGTTGCTGATGAACGGCGGCACCTGCACGACCAGGCCGGTCTCGAGGGTCGCGGGCTTGAGCTGCGCGTTCGCGGTGGCCCCCTTGATGGCCGGCGCCGTCTCCTGCACCGTCAGCTCGACCGTCATCGGCAGATCGAGACCCACCGGCTCGCCCTCGAAGAGCGACACCCGGATGGTCGCCTCCGGCAGCAGGTAGCTGACCGAGTCGCCGAGGGTGTCGGCGGTCATCTCGACCTGCTCGTAGGTCTCGAGGTCCATGAAGTGGAACGCGTCGCCGTCGCGGTACGTGAACTGCATCTCCCGGTCGTCGAGGGCGGCCCGCTCGACGAACTCGGCCGACCGGAACTTGTGATCGAGCAGGGTGCCCGCCCTGACGCTCCGCATCCGCGACTGCACGAACGCCTTCCCCTTGCCGGGAGTGAGGTGCGTGACGTCCGTCACGCGGTAGAGATCGTCGTTGTGCTTGACCAGCATGCCCTTGCGCAGGCGCGTAGCTTGAATCGATTCCATGACCAGCCAGTGCGGCGCGCGGACCGCGAACCGGACCGCGCGGACGTTCGGTGACCCCCGCCAAAAGAGGCGGATCGTACCACACCGCCCGCGGGGTCAACCGCCGGCCGTCTGCTCGCTGGCGAGGACCGGGCGCAGGTGGCGTCCGGTGTGCGACCCCCCGTCCATGGCGATCTGCTCGGGGGTGCCGGCGGCGACGATGCGGCCGCCGCCCTCGCCGCCCTCCGGGCCGAGATCGATCACCCAGTCGGCCGACTTGACGACGTCGAGGTTGTGCTCGATGACGAGGATGCTGTTCCCCGCCTGCAGCAGCTTGCGGAACGCGGCGAGCAGCTTGGCGACGTCGTCGAAGTGCAGCCCCGTCGTCGGCTCGTCGAGGATGTACAGCGTGCGGTCGGCCTTGCGCGCGGCGAGGTGCGAGGCGATCTTGATGCGCTGCGCCTCGCCTCCCGACAGGGTCGTCGCGGGCTGTCCGAGCCGCAGGTAGCCCAGCCCGATCTCGTCGAGCAGCCGCAGCCGCCGGCAGATCTTTGCCGACCCCGCGAAGAACGCGAGGGCCTCGCGCACCGTCATGTCGAGCACGTCGTCGACGTTGCGCCCGCGGTAGCGCACGTCGAGCACCTGGGGCTTGAAGCGGCGGCCGTCGCACTCGTCGCAGGGCACGAACACGTCGGCGAGGAACTGCATCTCCACCCGCACCACCCCTTCCCCCTCGCACGCGTCGCACCGGCCGCCCGGCACGTTGAACGAGAAGTGGCCGGGCGTCAGGCCGGCGGCGCGGGCGTCCCGGGTGTGCGAGAACAGCTCGCGGATGGGGTCGAACGCCTTGAGGTAGGTGACCGGGTTCGACCGCGGGGTGCGCCCGATGGGGGTCTGGTCGACGAGGGTGACGTCGGTCACCAGCTCCGCTCCTTCGAGGCGGTCGTGGCGCCCGACCCGCTTGTCCCACCCTCCCTTCTGCCGCTTGATGGCCGCGTACACCACGTCGTGCACCAGCGTCGACTTCCCCGACCCGCTGACCCCGGTGACGCAGGTCAGGGTGTTCAGCGGAATCTCGACGTCGATGCTCCGCAGGTTGTGCTCGCGGGCGCCGGCGACGCGGATCGCCAGGGGTTGCGGGTGCTTCCGCCGGCTCGACGGGAGGGGGATGGTCAGGTCGCCCCGCATGTACTTGGCGGTCAGCGACTGCGGGTCCGCCAGCAGCTCGTCCAACGGGCCCGCGTGGATCACCCGCCCCCCCTGCTCGCCCGCCCCCAGCCCCAGGTCGACGACGACGTCGGCGGTGCGGATGGTGTCGGCGTCGTGCTCGACCACCAGCACCGTGTTGCCCTGGTCGCGCAGCTGGCGCAGGATGGCGATGAGCCGCTCGTTGTCGCGCGGATGGAGGCCGATCGACGGCTCGTCGAGCACGTAGAGGGTGCCGACGAGGGCCGAGCCGAGGGCCGTCGCGAGGTTGATGCGCTGCGCCTCGCCCCCCGACAGGGTCGACGACAGCCGGTCGAGGGTCAGGTAGTCGAGGCCCACGTCGCGCAGGAACGACAGCCGCCGCCGTATCTCCCGCACCAGCCGGTCGGCCACCGCCCCCTCGCCGGCGCTCAGGGCGAGGCCGTCGAAGAAGACCGCCGCCTCGCCCACCGTGAGCGCGCAGACTTCGTCGATGGTCCGCCCCGCCACCTGGACGCCCCGTGCCTCGGGCCGCAGCCGGGTCCCGTCGCAGCCGGGGCACGTCACGTACCCGCGGTAGCGGCTCAGGAACACCCGGACGTGCATCTTGTACTTCTTGCGCTCGAGGGAGGCGAAGAAGCCGCGGACGCCCGCGTAGCCGGCGCCGTCGCCCTCGACCACGAAATCGCGCTCGGCGTCGCTCAGCTCGCTCCACGGGGTGTCGAGCCGAACCCCGCCGCCCTGCGCCGCGCGCATCAGCCGGGTGAGCTGCGGCCGGTACTCGGGCTTGCTCCACGGCTCGACGGCCTGCCGCCGGATCGACTTCGTCCGGTCGGGGACCACGAGGTTGAGGTCGAGCTCGATCACGTTGCCGAAGCCGTGGCAGGTGGGGCACGCCCCGAACGGGTTGTTGAACGAGAAGAGGCGCGGCTCGGGCGGCTCGTAGCCGATGCCGCAGGCGCGGCACTCGAACCGCTCGCTGAACCGGTGCTCGGCCGCGGGGCGCCCGTCGCCGTCGACCTCCAGCGCGAACGCGGAGCCGCCGCCCTCGAGGTACGCGGTCTCGATGGAGTCGGTCATCCGGCCCAGTGCGTCGGGCTTCACCTGCACCCGGTCGAGAACGATGCGCAGCGACCGCCGGCCCGCGAGGCTCGCGGGGTCGACCTCGTCGAGCCGGGCCACCGCGCCGCCGCCGTCGGGGCCGTCTCCGTCCGCGACGAGGATGCGGGTGAACCCGCGCTTGCGCAGGCCCGCGATGGCCGCCGACACCGGATCTTCGGCGGCGACCTGGGCGTCTGCCGGCCGTCCCCCGGGATCGGACCGCTCTCCCGGCTCCGACGGTTCCCCCGGCTCCGACGATTCCCCCCGCTCCGACCGCCCACTCCAATCCGACCCGTCCCCCGGCTCCGAGCCCTCCCCCGGCTCCGACCCTTCGGTGGCGACGGCGCCGGCGGGGACGGCGGCTTCGGCGTCCTCCACCGCGTAGTCGAACCCCAGCAGCAGCCGAGTCCCCGCCGGCAGGGCCGCGAGCTCGCGCGCCGCCGCCTCGGCCGATTCGCGCTCCACCTCGCGCCCGCACCGCCGGCAGATCGTGCGCCCGATGCGGGCGAAGAACAGCCGCAGGTAGTCGTGGATCTCGGTGGTGGTGCCCACCGTCGACCGCGGGTTGCGCACGCTGTTCTTCTGGCGGATGGCGATGGCGGGGCAGATGCCGTCGATGTGGTCGACGTCCGGCTTCTCCATCCGCTCGAGGAACTGCCGGGCATAGGCCGACAGCGACTCGACGTAGCGGCGCTGCCCCTCGGCGTAGATGGTGTCGAAGGCGAGCGACGACTTCCCCGACCCGCTGACCCCGGTGACGATGATCAGCCGGCCCGCGGGCAGCGTCAGGTCGATGTTCTTGAGGTTGTGCGTACGGGCGCCCCGGATGACGAGGTGCCCGTTCGCGGCTGCCGCTCGGTCTTCTGGCATGCGAGATCCGCCGCCCGCGAGCGAACGCGGGCAAAGCCGGCGAGCCGCCGGTCCCCGCGCACCGTCACGGGCGGTACCGTAACTCGCCAGTGTACCGCGTGCCGCGCGCTTCCGTCCAACCGGTCGCGCTCCGACCCGCCGATCGTCGGTTCGGACGGTCAGCGTCGCCTTGGCCTCACCTGCGATGATTTCGACACGGCCTTCCCAGAGATGTGCTATTCTGATCACGATGAGCAGCGACGCGAAGTGGATCGTCGGGACCGGCGTAGCCATCGTCACCGCCATCGTCGGCACCGGCGCCGTGCTTGCCGGCCTGCTGCTGACGCAGATGGGCGCCGTGCACGTTCGTCTCGATCGGCTCGACGACCGCCTGCGGGCGGTCGAGATCGGCTTCGGGAGGGTCCACCAGCGCCTCCTGACCATCGAGCGCGTCGTGCTGCCGGCGCGGACCGCCCCCGGAGAATAGCCCCCCGGTTCGCCCACGCCGATTGCGGCGAGACCGCCGCAACCTTCCTGCTCCCGGCTGCACGTCGTATGATGACGTGCCTCCGATGCGCCACCCCCAGCCCGGCTCCGAGACCGAGCGCCGCCGCTTCGCCGAGCTGCAGCAGCGGCTGGAGCCGCTGTACCGGCGGGTCTTCGCCGATCGGCTCGCCCCGAGGACCGTCGTCGTCGTGCCGAGCCTCAGCCTCGACGCCGACACCCTCGCCAAGGTCCGCGGTGTCGCGCACTACGAGGAACGCCTGCTCTGCCTGCTGATGCTGCTGCGCATGCCGTACACGCGCGTCGTGTACGCGAGCAGCGTCCCGGTACACCCGACCATCGTCGACTACTACCTGCACCTGCTGGCGGGGGTGCCGCACAGCCACGCGCGGCAGCGTCTGACCCTCGTGGCGTGCGGCGACGCCTCGCCCACGCCGCTGACGGCCAAGATTCTCGCCGGCCGGTCCGTCCTGCGGCGGCTGCGGACCACCCTCGGCGACCCCGCCCTCGCGCACCTCGTCTGCTTCAACGTCACGCCGCTGGAGCGGACGCTGTCGGTCAGGCTGGGCATCCCGCTCTACGGATGCGATCCGGCGCTCAACGACCTCGGCACGAAGACCGGCGGGCGCAGGCTCTTCAAGGAGGCCGGGGTCGCCGTGCCGGACGGGTTCGAGGCCCTCCGCGACGGGCAGGACGTGGCGGCGGCGCTGGCCGCCCTCAAGCGCCGCCGCCGGTCCCTCGACGCCGCCGTCGTCAAGCTGAACGACGGGTTTTCGGGCGAGGGCAACGCCCGCTTCCCCTTCCGGCCGAGCGACGCCGGGGCCGGCGCGGAGGCGCGCATCGCCCGCCGGCTGCCGACGCGCCTGCAGTTCGAGGCGGCCGAAGAGACCTGGGACGGCTACGCCGGCAAGCTCGGGCAGATGGGGGGCATCGTCGAGGCGTTCGTCACCGGCGACGAGGTGCGGTCGCCGTCGGTCCAGTGCCGCGTCGATCCCCGGCGGGTGGTCGAGGTCGTGTCGACGCACGAGCAGGTGCTGGGCGGCCGGTGCGGCCAGGTGTTCGTCGGGTGCGAGTTCCCGGCCGACCGCCGCTATCGCACCAAGCTGCAACGCGCCGGCGAGCGCGTGGCCGACGTGCTGCGCGACCGCGGGGCGCTCGGCCGCTTCGGCGTCGACTTCGTCGTCGTCCGTGAGAAGGGACGCTGGCGGCCTTACGCCATCGAGATCAACCTGCGCAAGGGCGGCACCACGCACCCGTTCCTCATGCTCGACTTCCTCATCGACGGCGCCTACGACCGCGCGACGGCCCTGTACCGGACGCCCGCCGGCGAGCCGCGCTACTACATGGCCACCGACAACCTCCACGAGAGCAGCTACGAGGGCCTGGGCCCCGACGACCTGGTCGGGATCGCGGTCGAGCAGGAGCTGCACTTCCATGGCTCCAGCCAGGAGGGCGTCGTCTTCCACCTGATCGGGGCGCTGGAGGCACACGGCAAGCTGGGCATGGTGTGCATCGGCGCGGACCGCAAGCGGGCCCGCAGACTGTACGCCCGCACCGTCGAGATCCTGGATCGGGAAGGACGCGGCCGGGCCCGCCGGGGCCGGGCCCGCAACCGTCAGCCGGCGAGGCGCTCGGCTTGACCCTGGCGGGCTCCGCTCCGACCGCGGAGCCCGAAGAGGAGAAACGGATGACTCTCGGAAGAACGCGACGATACGCTCGAATCGCGGCGATGGCCGCCCTGCTGGCCCTGCTCGCGCCCGCGGCCGGCCCCGCCTCGGCCCAGACCGACCTCCGCGTCCTGATGCGGCAGAAGCTCGAGATCGCTCAGCAGCTCTTCGGGGCGGTCGTACTCGGCCGGCTGCCCGCCGTCGAGCGCGACGCGGCCGAACTCGTGCGCATCAGCGAGACCGCCTCGTGGATGACGGCGCCGACGCCCGCGTATCTCACCCACGCCGACGACTTCCAGGAGGCCGCCCGCGACCTCGTGGCGGCTGCATCGACGGGAGATCTCGGCGAGGTCTCCTCCGCCTACATGACCATCGTGGAGACCTGCGTCCAGTGCCACCGGGAGGCCCTGCCGAGCCCGTCGCCGTGAGTTGGGCGGCGCCCCGTGAGCCCGGCGTGGCCAGTCGCACCGGCCCGCGCCCCGCCCCAAGGCGGGCGACCCGGGCCGGTCGTGCACGCCCCGCCGCAACCGGCTACAATAGGGGCAGCGAGGGCGAGCTGAAGCCCGTGCCCGCATCGTCCCCTTGGGGGGCGTCCTGGGCGGATCGCACCTCGTTCGACTCGCAGAGACGGCTGGGCGGCCACCTCCCGACGTCCCCGCAGGTCCGCGCTTCCCGCGCGCATGCCGGCGTAGCTCAGTTGGTAGAGCAGCTGATTCGTAATCAGCAGGTCAGCGGTTCGAGTCCGCTCGCCGGCTCCAGATCTTCCCCTTGGTTTTCAGTAGTTTACGGGCGCCCGCCGAGCGCGACGGTCGCGGTGCCTGCTCGCGCAGGGTGCATATAGGGTGCAGATCCCGATCCTGTGGTTCGGCATCGCCGGCTCCTTGCTTGCCGGGCACACTGACGACGAGATCGCCCGAGCGATCGCCAAGTCGAGGCGGGCCGAGAAGGAACCGCTCGACGCGGACGAGCTGGATGGCTGGCCAGTGTCAGCGGCTCGGCCGTGGGGCCCTCGAAGACCTCGACGGCCACCGGACAGCCCTCGGCCGTGCACAGCAGCCCGAAGACGATGGCGAACACGATGCAGGTCGCCGACAGCGAGGCCACCTTCACGCTGCAGACACAGCCCACGCTACTCCAGCAGCGCTGCTTCGAGCTCTGGGGGGTGACGCCGCGAATGTGGCCAGAACCGACACCCCAAAAACCAGCCAACTTCAACAATAACAGTGACTTACACGCGATCCAGCGCTGGAACTTCCGTCTAGTGCTGTGTCCCAAAAACTGCGCTTGACGGTTAGCCGCGCCTTGAGTAGTATGCGGGTGGGCATGAACCACCCTGCTGCACCGCTGCCGCTCGACGCCGCAGACAGGAGCACGCTGGAGATGAGGGCGCGCGGTGCGACAGCGCCGCACCGCGTGGTGTCCCAGGCCAAGGCATTGCTGATGGCCGGTGACGGCGTTGCCGACAGTCGCATCGCGACCGCACTCGGCATCAGCCGGCCGACCGTGGGCCTGTACCTGAAGCCGCCGGACCAGGCCGTGGTGCTGTGCGTGGATGAGAAGAGCCAGATTCAGGCCCTGGACCGCACCGATGAAGCCGGGCCGCTGCGGCACCAAGAATGTCCAGATCGGGCGCCAGAGCGCCATGACGCGGTCCGTTGGTGTCGATTGGGGTCCACAGATTCTGCGGAAGAGCCTGAAATCGTAGTAGCGCGTGCGATCGGAGCCAGCAATGACGAAAAGCCAATTCCGTGAGGTTTTGTTCGGAGCGAAACACCCTACCGGACTGCTGGTCGCAGCAGCTACGGTCGCCGTGCTCCTTTTCATGCAAGTTGGTGCCGTTGGACAAGAAGTTGGTGCCGTTGGACAAGAACACAGTGTGTCGGCGCTGCCGGCGACTCAGGAGGCGCCGGGATATAACCCGACGACCCCAGAAAAAGTCGAGCTGGGAAGACTGCTGTTCTGGGACCCAATTATGTCGGGACCCGGAGACGTAGCCTGCGCGACGTGCCATCATCCCCAAAGCGCCTATGCGGAGGCCCGCGACCTGTCGCTCGGCGTGACGGGCATCGGCCTGGGCCGCTTCCGGCGTGGCGGGCATCTCGTCAAACGCAATAGTCCGACGGTTCTGAACGTTGCTTTCAACGGCATGGATGAATCGGGCAGCTACGACCCGGCGAGTGCGCCGGCGTTCTGGGACAATCGCATCAGGAGCCTCGAATCGCAGGCGCTCGAACCGCTCAAGTCGTTTGAGGAAATGCGAGGGGACACCTACCCGGCGGATGAGGCTGTCGCGAGAGTGGTGGAGAAGCTCCAGGCCAACGCGGAGTACCAGAGCCTGTTCGCCGGGGCCTTCGGCGGTGAACAACCGGTCAACGCGGAAAACCTGGGCCGGGCGGTAGCGGCGTTCATGCGGTCGCTGCTGGCCAACAACTCGCCGTTCGACCGCTACATGCGCGGCGACCGCAACGCCATGACGACTGAACAGGTCAGAGGAATGCAGCGCTTCGAGGAGATCGGGTGCATCAGGTGCCACAACGGGCCCATGTTCTCCGATTACAAGCTGCATGTCATGGGCGTGCCCGACAACCCCGCTCTTGCATCAGGTCTCACAACGCCCGCCTCCGACGGAGGCGCGCAGCACCCTCCTTGCCCGGCAGCTCCTGAGGAGCCGCGTACTGCAGCGTCCCGAGCAGCGTGCGACAGCTATGCGTTTCGCACGCCGTCGCTGCGAAACCTCGAATTGACCTTCCCATACGGGCACAATGGCATGTTCAGGACGCTGAACGCCGTCGTGGGGTTCTATGAATCCACCATCGCCGGGGAGTCCCGGAACCCGAACGTCCGCTACGAGGAGCTCGATCCGCTGCTTCGCCAGTTGCAGAACGTCGACGAAGAAGACGTGGATCTGATCGAGTTTTTGATCGCTCTGAGCGATGACTCGTTCGACCGGACGATTCCCGAGCGCGTACCGAGCGGCCTGCCCGTCGGCGGAAGAATTCGATAGACAGAGTACGCACCGTCGTCGTAACTTTCGGACACCCGTATTTTGAGGCATAGCGATTGGAGGACTCACATGAAACCGCTCTCTCTTTTTGTACTCGGCGTAATGGCGGTTGTGATGAGCGCGCCGGCGCCGGCGGAGGCGCAGGTCTACGAGGAGCGCCGGGTCGATACGAATGACCCCATCGAAAAGCCGTTGCTCGCCGCTCCGAACGCGGCCATGGCCAGGAACGCCACGGTCGTCAAGTGGATTCGGAATCCGGAGAAGAGTCCGGAGGACGACGTCACGGCTGCCGACTTTACGTTTGAAGTCTTGAGGCCCGGCCCCGGCCGTATGGTCTGCTACGACCTGACCGGCTGGCCTGGAGAGCGGCCGTGGTCGGTGGAGTGCGTCAGCAGCGATGCCAACATGGCGCGCATCGCGCAGAATCGAGCGTTCGCGGAGATGGGGGTCAAGGCCCAGCCACTGCTGCAAACGGCCAGTGGAGGCAGGCCCGCCGGGCGTCCTGTCTTGTCGAGCAGCGGCACCGGAGGGATTAGGGATCTGGTTGTGGCCGCCGGGAAAGACGGAACGCGTGAGCTGCCCGAAGTCGGGTCCATTTGGTACAACCTCCGGGGCGACAGCCAGGACACCGCCATCTGGCACACGTTTATCGGCATGCCGAACTTCATGGCGGAAGATATCGGACTGCCGAATGTTCGCGACGCGGGCGGCGCCTGGCTGATGTTCGAGGGCACGCCGGAAGCCCACATCATGTTGCCGGGCCGATAACCGGCAGAGAGTTTCTCGGCCTCGGGGTTTTCGACCACGAATCGGGGGGAGGTGTGTGACACCTTCCCCCGATTTCCCGCAGGTTGTGAATGACTTCGCTTTGCGTGAGCTTCATGAAATATCTACTGACAGGTCTTCTTGCCTCGGCTCTTCTTGCCTCCGCCACGATGTTTGCAACCCAGAGCAGACAGACGTTCTCAGGCACGATCACCGATGACGAGTGCCCCATAGCCGATCATTCCGGAATGCGGATGGGGTCGACCGACGCTGCCTGCGCCATCGCTTGCGTCGATGACCACACCGTCCCGTTCGTTTTGTTTGACGGCAAAGCAACCTATCTGTTGAGCGACCAGGACAAGTCAAGAGAGTTTGCCGGAAAGAAAGTGGCAGTCGTCGGCACGCTGGACTCCAGGACCAACACGATCCAGGTCGATTCAATGGCCGCGGCCAAGTGACCCATCGATCCTCCCGGCATCCGCACGGTTCTCGAATCTTTCCTCATCCTGCTTGAATTCCATTGTGACCTCTGGCGTCGGGGCGGCCGAGCAGCGCTTCGAGGTCCACGGTGGTCGGGGCGCCCTGCTTCTTTCCGCCCCTTGATCGCCACCGTTCTTTCGTCGCGGCGGCGTCGAGCGCCCGCGGCGCAGGCCGAGAAGTCCTGCGGCGCTGCCTGCTGGGTCGATACGAGCCGCCCGTAAGTCCGGGCAGCCACGGCTCGGGGCGCCGTCGGGGCGGAGTCGTCGCGGTTGCCCATGACGAACGCCCCTGTAACGAATACAAAGACGCTCGTCCGGGAGTGCCTGCTGATCGCCGTTCTGGTCGGGGGCTGGACTGTTCTTCTGCCGGTACTGGCGTTCTTGTTCTACTCGCCCCATGAAGGGGGGCCAATCCACCTGACGGGACTGCTCTTGAGAGACTTGTTCGTGGACCGGCGACTGGGTGTTTGGGGCCTCATTCTGGCTCCCTACACCGTCGTTCAACTCCTCCGTCTATTCGGCGCGGCCGCGGGAATCATGCGGAGCCGAGGCTGAGTCTCAAGCGTCCATCCACCGGGACCGCACCAGCGGAAGTCGACCGGCTCGAGCCCTTGTCGGCGCCGACGAAGACCACTTCGTGGGCGCCGGTCTGCAACCGGCCCGCTCGAGCACCGCCCGCAACGGGACCCGGTTCAGCGGCCGTTGCTGGACAGCCCCTGAATGACACGCGGCGAATGCCGAAGCACTCGTACCCGGGGTCGACCTGGGTGGCGCCCAGGGCGTGCAGCTCGTTCCGCTCGCTCGCCGCCAGGAGTCTGCCGTGGAACGCCGCGGACTCCTGCAGGGTTGGTTGGGCGCCCAGCGGAGCCGAAGGCGACGACGGGCGGGCTAGTGGTCCTTCAGGAACTGCCGTGCTTCCTCGACGGTCGGCGCGTCATCCGCCCCGCGCCACTGAGCCACGACCTGCGCGTACTGCGCGCGCGCGGTGTCCGGATCGCCGGCGGCCACGGCGGCGCGGGCGAGCCCGCGGAGCGAGAGCGAACGGTTCGGCGTGCGCCGCAGCGAGCGCTTGAACTGTTCGACGGCTTCAGCCGGCCGACCCAGCTCGAGCAGGATCTCGCCATACAGCTCGTGCGCCGGCTTGAGTGGGTTCGGCGCCCCGCGCGGCGCGCCCCGCGACTCGGCCAGCTCGATCGCCTTGTCCATCGAGGCCGCCGCGGCGCCCGCGTCGCCCCGCGCGGCGTGCAGGAGCGCCGTGACCTCGTGATGCGCGATCGCCGCGACGGCACCGTCCAGCGCGGCCAGCGCCGAGGCCGCCGCGGCGCCCGCCGCCAGGTCGCCGGCCCGCACGGCGCTGATGCCGTTCGCCAGGTGTCCCCCCGCCGCGGCATGTGGCGACACCTCGATGACCTGCCACTGCTCGGTCTCGATCACGTACCGCGGCCGGGTGATGGCTGCCCGCTGCAAGGCGATCGGCGCCTCGGTATTGGCGATGACCATCTCGCCGTTCTCGACCGCCTGCCACGCCTTGGCGTAGTCACCACGCTGCAGGTCGCCATACTGACCCCAGTCGAGCGCATGCGTCAGATTCCTGGCATTGAAGTACCGCTGCGTGTCCGATTCGTAGGTGTCCTGCCGCTCGAACATCTCGAGCGCCGCCGCATACGAGGCGCCGTTCGACGACGAGACGTCGTCCCACATCCCGAGCTGGATGAAGATGTGCGACGGCATGTGCAGCGCGTGCACGACACCGGACGCGATTGCCGCGAAGCGCGTGGCCGCCGGCAGCGCGATCGCCGCGTGAATCGGATCGTCGAAGGCGTGGATGATGTAGTGCGCGGCGCCCGGATGATCCGGATTCTCGTCGAACACCCGCAGCGCGATGGCGCCCGCCTTCACGTTCGTGCGATACGGCTCGTAGCCATAGTCGCTCGAGGTGGCCAACAGCGCCAGCGCGTAGAACGCTTGCACCTCGTGATCGTCGGGGTAGGCGGCGGCAAGCCGCTCCATCTCGTCCGCGTAGGCGACGCGGCGATCGGTTTCCTCGCCTGCGCCGAAGAACAGGGCATCCACGGCGCGGACGAATCCCTTCTCGCGCTCGGTCGGGGCCTTGACCAACCGGGCCTCCCGGGTCGGCCCCAGCCGCTCGAGCGCCTGCCGCGGCAGGTCCCACTCCTGGAAGCGCTGGAGAGGGTGGTTGTAGCTCATCGCCTCGCCCCAGTAGGCCATGGCGAAGTCCGGAGCCAGGGCCTGGGCCTGACGGAACTCCAGGGCCGCATCCTCGAGGCCGAAGCTATGGAGCATCGCCGCGCCGCGGAGAAAATGGACCTGGGCATCGGGAGAGCCGGAAGTCGGAAAGTCGATGACCCCGAGATCCGACGGCAGGGCGGCACTGGACGTCGATTGCGCGGCGCCGTCCGGGACAGCTACGGCCACGGTCAAGGCGATGCACACGACGAAGGTGACAGTTCGCATTGGTCTCTCTCCCGATTGCCGCCCCGACGAGCAGAGGCCGGTCGACCCTGATCTAACGCGGTGGCGACGCGCGATTCCCACACGGAACGCGGCCATCGTATCACGCCAGGCGGGCGCATGGCTCCATGCCTCTTCGACGGGTAGGCCGAGGCCAGCTCGATCTCGGGCGAAGGGGTGAGCCGCGTCGGCAGCTCCGTGTCGGGAACCGTGATGGAGCCCACCACGAGGCCACGCCGGTGATCCCCCTGCGTTCGAGTTGGAGCCGCGCCACGTCTGCCTCGGCGACTCTCGATCGCGAGCTGCACCGGCCGCTGAGGTCGAGCCGCAGCCAGCAATGTAGACACTCGCGCCGCGATCGACCAAACGAGGCCCGGAACCTGCGTCGGAGTTCCGGTCTGACGGAGCACGACCCTCCGGTTGGTCTCCGAGCAGAGGTACACGACGCCGACCAGCTCGGGTCGCCGCCTCGACGACCCGGCCGAGCAAAGGCCGCGCTCGACCGCGAGCACGCTCCGACAGACGCGCGTTCGGAGCTCGACGCGAATAGACGGGACAGATGCGGCGTACTGGTCAACATGAGCCCGTCCTGAAGGGGCGCCATGCCGACACCCGTCATCGTCCTGGCCGTGCTCGCGGTTTCGGTGTTCGCGGCGGCGTGCGGCCTGACCACGACGCCGCAAGCGCAGTCCTTCTCACGTTCGGCGTCCTGGCGCTCATTCCCATCCTCGGTATCGTGCCGCCCATCGAGCCGTGGCCGCCGAGCGAGCTCGTCGCGGCCATCGTCTGTCTGCTCGAGGGAACCCCGGCCCGCGACCTCGGCCGCCCCGCCGCGGCGGCCGCGCTGGCAACCGTCGGCCTGCTCGCGCTCGCGGTCCGCCTCCATGAGCGCCGGGAGCTGTGACGCCGTCCTTTGGTGACGCCTTGGGAGAATGCACATGCCAGCCTGGTCTGACGCTCGTGTCGCCGCTCGAACGCTGCCGCGGTCCCCCGGGTTCTCGCTCACCGCCCTCCTGACCCTCGTGGTCGGCATGAGCGCGACCACCCTCGCGTTGACGGCCGTCAACGCCGTGCTGCTCAAACCGCTCCCGGTCCGAGCGCCGGATCGGGTCGTCGGCATCGCGACCGTGGGAGATCTTGCGGTCCTTCGCCAGGAACCGGTGGGATTCGGTGACTACGCGGATCTCGCCCGTGACGTCGCCGCCTTCGAATCGGTGGCCGCACACCGGCGCATGGGATCGGTGGTCGGCACCGGACTGGAGCGCAGGATTGCCATCGGCGAACAGGTCTCCCCCGACTACTTCACCACGCTCGGCGTGTCGTTCCCACTCGGACGGCCATTCGATGAAGCCGACCAGCCCGACGCGGTGGTCGTTCTCGGTCACGCCGCGTGGCGCCGGCACTTCGGGGCCGATCCCCGGATCATCGGCCGGGAGCTGGCCATCGGCGACCGACGACGAACCGTCGTCGGGATTGCCCCGGAGGGGTTCACCGGGTTGTTTCGAGGGGTCGCGCCAGAATTCTGGCAGCCACTCGACGACACCGGCGGGGAGCCGGCCGACGACCGCGGACAGCTCGAGTGGTGGGTGCACGCCAGGTTGCGGGACAACGCGACGCTCGAACAGGCCCGCGCGCAGGTCGCCATCCTGGCGGAGACGCTCTCCCGGCGGTACCCACACGCCAATGCCGGCCGCTCCTTTGCACTCACGCCGCTGTCGGAGGCGTCCGTTCACCCCGTCGTGTCGAAGGCCCTTACTCGATTCGGGGCCGCCGGCGTCCTCGCGGTCGCGCTGCTCCTGCTGTTGGTCTGCTCGGTCAACGTCGCGCATCTCGTGCTCGCGCGCGCCGTCGACGGCCAGCGCGAGGTCGCCATCCGACTGGCGGTAGGGGCCAGTCGATGGCGGGTCATTCGGCCCTTGCTCGCCGAGGGCATCCTGCTCACGGCCGCCGCGGCCGCCGTCGCGTTGCTCCTGACCGCGTGGGTCGGGCCGACGCTCGGCGAGATCCGTCTGCCGGGGGTGGCGACCGCCATCGATCTTCACCTGGTGCCCGATTGGCGCGTCTTCGGCCTCACGGTGATCGTCGTCCTCGGGTCGACCCTGGTCTCCTCGCTCGGACCGGCGTTGCGGATCTCGTCGGGCATCTCCATCGTCGAGACGCTCAAGACCGACTCCCGCGCATCCGCGGCCGGCGGAGCCGCGACGTGGCGGATGCTGCTGATTGCCGGCCAGGCCGCGACGGCGGTGTTGCTGCTGGTGGTCGGCGGCCTCGCGCTGCGCAGCCTCGTGGCCGTGATTCAAGTCGACCCCGGCTTCGAGACGCGAGGCGTCACGGTCGCGAGCGTCGCCCCGGCGCTGGTCGGCCACGAGCAGGACGAGGCCTACCGCTACCTGTCGCGCGCGGCCGCCGCGGTCCGGGAGCATCCGGACGTCGAGGCGGCGGGATGGGTTCAGCCGGTCCCCCTATCGTTGAGCGTTCGGCTCGCCCGGCTCCGCCTGTCCGGACACGACGGCGCGGCGTCGCACGAGCTTCCCCTCGTCGACGTCGGGACGGCCGGTCCGGGCGCCTTCAGAGCGCTTCGAGTGCCGGTGATCGAAGGACGCGAGTTCGACGCGTCGGACCGCTCGGGCGCGGTCGAGGTCTCACTGGTGAACGAGGCGTTCGTCCGCCGCTTCTGGCCCGACCGGCGACAGGCCGTCGGCCGGCACATCGGGGTGGGCTTCCCGGAGACCCGGACGGTGGAGGTGGTGGGCGTCGTGGGCGACTTCAAGAACCGCACGCTCGGGGACGTCACGCGACCCATGGTGTTCACGTCGATCCTGCAGGATCCGTCGGGTTGGCAGGCGCCCGCGCTGGTCATGCGACGGTCACCCGCCGGTCCGCCACGGCTGTTGCATCTCCTCGGGTCGATGCGCGCCGTCGATCCCGCGGTGCCCGTGTACGACGTGCAACCGCTCACCGCGCGCATCGGCGG
This sequence comes from Vicinamibacterales bacterium, assembly GCA_965207615.1. Classification (GTDB taxonomy): domain Bacteria; phylum Acidobacteriota; class Vicinamibacteria; order Vicinamibacterales; family UBA8438; genus JAJEEA01. The sequence continues at coordinate 359,049 of CBDBMZ010000003.1, read as the reverse complement.
CGTCCTCCTGTTGCCCCGGTATGCCGCGACGATTCTTGGCGGGACAGGCGTTCTCGCGCTGGGCCTGGTCGTGCTCGCATTGTATGGAACGGTATCGCTGTCCGTCAGGCTTCGGCTGCGCGAGCTGAGCGTGCGAATGGCGCTCGGCAGCGCGCAGTCGGCCATCGTGTGGCTGGTCACGAGACAGGCCCTGGCGCCGGTCGTGGCCGGCGTCGCGTTCGGCCTGGTCGTCGCCCTGGGGGCGACCCGCGTGCTGACCGCGTTTCTCCACGGCGTGTCACCCCACGATCCCGTCACGTTGGCCGCGGCCGCCCTCACGCTGTTGACCACGACGGCGGCGGCCGGCGTCTGTCCGGCGTGGCGCGCCACGCGCACGAACCTCATGCGCTCGCTCCGGGCAGAATGAGAACGCACAGCAGCCTGCGTCGACACCGCGTCTATGCGCCTTGTCGTATCATGCGTCGCGACCGAACGCAGCCGGCAGGTTGCGTACACCCACGAGCCGTGACCGCTGGCCTCTCGACATGCGTCCCTCGGCCCTGCCCGGAGCGGGGACTGGGAACTCGGCCCGGCTTGGGATGACCTGGAGGTGCTTCGTGGCGTTACGGGTAGCTGGACTGGTTCTCGGGCTTGCTGTGTCGTTGGTCTCGCCGGCCTCGGCCCAGAACCCCGGCGCAATGCACTGGCGCCAGAAAACAGGCCTGGGCATCATGCTGTCCGGGGTTGTGGCCATCGGGGTGGCGCACGAGCGCCACGCACCCGACGATCCCCTGCGACGGCTGCGGCCGGTCGGCGCGGGCCTCGTCGTGGCGGGCGCGGTCATGGCGCTGCTGCCCGTTCCGGAGCCGGTACGCCCGGACGTGGCGCTGAGGCCGGGCGGGTGGACCGTCGGGAAGACGTGGTCATGGGGCGGCTCGGGTGGAGTTGCCGGGTCAGGCCGTCCGGTGGCGCCCGGCTACCGACGTTCCCCGCGGCTCGCAAGCTGTGGGGCCGTTTCCTCCCGCGAGGTCCTCGGCGGCGGCGCGGTCGGCTCGTGCGGGCCATCGTCACGGTTCGGCAATCGAGCCGCGATGCTGAAGCGCCGGCCGGTTAGAACACCGTAGAGGTCCCGCCTCGCTCCCGCTCGGGGTCGTGCTTCATGGACTACAGCCATACGGGGCGTTGCCGCCGAGGGCAGACAACCATGTGCCGGCCAGGCGGGCAGAACGGTTGCGGCGTGGGCGGGTCGGACCCGACGAGCGCCGGAGCGAGCGTGGAGCGGCGGGCGCTCGAGGCCCGGTGACTGGTGCGTTGTGCTGGAACGGCATGACTTGGGCGTCGGAGCGGACGAACCACCCGCGGGAGTGGTCGAGGCGGCCCTGGCCCACACGATCCGCGACCAGACCGAGGCCGCGCACGCACGGTCGGACCTGTTCGACCGCCGGCGCCACCTGATGGACGACTGGACGGAGTACCTGGCCGTGACCCGCGGGCAAGTACTGTCGCTGCGGCGGTGACGGTGCCTCGGCGCCCCCGAGGACGGCGTTGAAACGACGACGTCCAGCCCGCGCCCCCCTGCACCGCTCGGACCGCGCCCAACGCCAGCCGGGACTCTACCGGGCGAATCGTGCCCGGTCTATGCGACGTCGATTCAATGTGATATTTTTGCCGTTTGTAGAGCCCTATTTGCGACAGAAAGACGATTTATTGATGTCAATCGCGCCCGGCGCGTTCCACGTTCGACTGCCGCGGGCCGGGCTTGCGAGGTGAATCGGTGAAGGAGAGTCCCGCCACGCTACGGCGACAGGTCCAGGCGCTCGAGGAACGGGTGTCCCGGCTGAGCAATGCCATCCTGCGCATCAGCTCGAGCCTCGACCTCGACACGGTGCTGCAGGAGGTCGTCGACAGCGCCCGCGCGCTGGCCGACGCCCGCTACGGCGTCATTACGACCGACGACGGCGCCGGGAACGTGCAGGAGTTCGTCACCTCCGGCTTCAGCCCGGCTGAGAAGCAGCAGATGGCCGACTGGACCGACGGGCCGCGGCTGCTGAAGCACTTCCGCGATCTCGAGGCCCCCCTGCGGCTGTCGGGCCTGCGCGACTACGTCAGTGCGCTCGGCTTCTCTTCGGACCTGATGCGGTCGGACACGCTGATGGGCACGCCGATGCGTCACCGCGACGAGCACGTCGGCAACTTCTTCCTCGCCGAAAAGGAAGGCGGACGGGAGTTCACCGAGGCCGACGAGGAAGTGCTGATGCTGTTGGCCTCGCAGGCCGCCACCGCCATCGCCAACGCCCGCACGCACCGCGACGAGCGACGGGCGAGGGCCGACCTGGAGACGCTGATCGAGACCTCGCCGGTGGGCGTCGTGGTCTTCGACGGCGCCACCGGCGAGCCGGTGTCGGTGAACCGGGAGGCGCGGCGGATCGTCGAGCGCCTGAGCATGCCGGGGCGGTCTCTCGAGGACCTGCTCGAAGTGATCACCTGCCGGCGGGCCGACGGGCGCGAGGTCTCGCTGGCGGAGTTCCCGATCGGGCAGCAGATGAACAGCGCCGAGACCGTGCGCGCCGAGGAGATGACGCTCTCCGTCCCCGACGGCCGCAGCATCACCACCCTGGTCAACGCCACGCCGATCCGTTCGGCGGACACGGTGGAGTCCATGGTGGTCACCATGCAGGACCTCGCGCCGCTGGAGGAGCTCGAGCGCATGCGCGCCGAGTTCCTGGGCATCGTGAGCCACGAGCTGCGGGCGCCGCTGATCTCCATCAAGGGCTCGACGGCCACGGTGCTGGGCGCCTCGACGGTCCCCGACCCGGCCGAGATGCTGCAGTTCTTCCGGGTCATCGACGAGCAGGCCGACCACATGCGCGGCCTGATCGGCGACCTGCTCGACCACGGACGGGTGGTGACGGGCACGCTGTCGGTGTCGCCCGAGCCGACCGAGGTGGCCGCGCTGGTGGACCAGGCGCGGAGCACGTTCCTGAGCGGCGCCGGCAACCGCACCCTCGGCATCGACCTGCCGGAGGACCTGCCCCGGGTGATGGCCGACCGGGCGCGCATCGTCCAGGTGCTCGGCAACCTCCTGTCGAACGCGGCGAGGCACTCTCCCGAGCCGGCTCCCATCCGCATCGCGGCCGTGCGCGACGGCGTGCACGTGGCGGTTTCGGTGGCCGACAGGGGCCGAGGCGTGCCCGCCGAGCGGTTGCCCCACCTGTTCCGCAAGCACGCCGCGGTGAGCGGCGGCGAGGGGACGCAGGGGACCGGCCTCGGCCTGACCATCTGCAAGGGGCTGGTCGAGGCGCACGGCGGCCGCATCTGGGCCGAGAGCGGCGGTCCGGGACGCGGCGCGCGGTTCACCTTCACCGTGCCGGTGGCCGAGGAGGCCGCGGGCGGCGTCGGCCCGGAGCCGCTGCCGCGGCGCCTGCCTCGGAAGGCCCGGGAGAAGACGCGCATCCTGGTCGTCGACGACGACCCGCAGACGCTGCGCTACGTCCGCGATGCGCTCATCCAGGCGGGCTACGAGGCCATCGTCACCGGTGACTGCGGGGAGTTGACCGACCTCCTGAGGACCCACGCTCCCGCGTTGATCCTGCTGGACCTGCTGCTCCCCGACACCGACGGCATCGTGCTGATGGAGCGCGTTCCCGAGCTGAGCGAACTGCCGGTCATCTTCATCTCCGCCTACGGCCGCGACGAGACCGTCGTCAGGGCGCTGGACGCGGGCGCCGCCGACTATATCGTCAAGCCGTTCTCGCCCTCGGAGCTGACGGCGCGCGTGCGCGCGGCGCTGCGCCAGCGCGCGCAACCCGAGCCGTTCGCGCTCGAGGAGCTGACCATCCACTACGACCAGCGCCGGGTCGCCGTGGCCGGGCGGCCGGTGGAGCTGACGGCCACCGAGTACGACCTGCTCCGCGTGCTCTCGGCCAACGCAGGACGGGTGCTGACGTACGGCTCGCTGCTGCGCCAAGCGTGGGGCAGGCGGAAGCCGGAGGCCACCGACCCGAAGCTCGTGCGCGCCGTCGTGAGGCGGCTCCGCCGCAAGCTGGGCGACGACGCGGCGAACCCGGTCTATATCCGCAACCAGCACGGGGTCGGCTACCGCATGCCGCACCCCAACGAGGCCGACTGAGGTGGACGGCTAGGAGCCCGTGGCGAAACCCCGCGTTGCACCGAGAGCCGCGAGGCGCCCGCCTGGCAAAGCGTGAGGAGGGCGCACATTGGACATATGCAACCGACGAACAACGCAGTCAGGCGGGATGCATGCGGGGACTTCGCCACGGGTTGCCAGAGCTACAGAAAGCGCACGTCATCCAGTCTCCGTCGAACGGAAGATGTGTGCTGCCGCAGGGTGTACACGCGCTCGGCTCAGGCCTCGAGCAACTCGAACCACTCGGCCTCGTTCGACCACATGCCGAGCAGTCTCTTCTGGCGGCTCGTGTGTCGTTCGGCCCGTATGGCGTCGCACAGCTCCGGGCCGGCGGCGGTTCCGCGCAGCGGCGTCAACGCGTTCCCGGGGGGTCTCTGGGGGCGAACGGGTCCGCCGCCCCGTGCTCGATCAGGAACGCGACCACGTCGTCGAAGCTGTCGTTTAGGGCCGCGTCGACCGCGGTCCGCCCGCGCGCGTTCGCCACGTTGACGTCGACGCCCAGCTCGACCGCCACCCGGACCGCTTCCAGCGTCGCGGCCTCCATCTCGGCCGGATCGGGGCCCCGCCCGAGCTCCGTCGCTTCCGCGACTCTCGCGCGGTGGTCCACTCCCCAGAGGGGGTCCGGGCCTCCGAGGCCGACCGCCGCCATGAGGGCGGTCGTCTCCCCCTCCTCGAGCCACATTCGGCTTGCCGCCGTCCGACGGTCGCGGGTCCACCAGGCCGGGCTGTGGGTGGCCAGGGGATCGGCGCCGTGGCGGGCGAGGAGGCGCATGATGCCGGCCTCGCGGTGGCGAGCGGCCAGCCAGAACGCCCGCGCCCCGACGTACCAGGGCGGGAAGTAGAAGTCGGCGCTGTCGCGCGTGTACCGCGTCGAGGCCGACACCCGGGCGTCGGGGTCGGCCCCGGCCGACAGCAGCGCCTCGGCAAGCGTCGGGTCGCGGTGCAAGATCGCCGCGTGCAGCGGGGCATAGCCGCCCCCCGCCGCGTTCGGGTCGGCTCCGCTGTCGAGCAGGAACGCGGCGACGGCGCCGCTGCCGCTGAGGACGGCGACGGCCAGCGCGCCGGCCCCGTCGGGCGTGGCCTCGTTCACGTCGGCGCCCGCCGCCACGAGCAGCCGCGCCGAGGCGAGGTCGCCGACCCGGGCCGCGAACAGCAACGGGGTGAACCCGCCGCTCCGCACCTCGGTGATGTAGCACTCGTCCCGCGGCACGCACCGCAGGCCGTAGTTCGCGTAGGTCGAGATGGTCTTGACGGTCTCGGTGAACGTGGTCGAGCGAGCGCCCACGTCGGCACCGTGGGCCAGAAGCACCTCGACGACGGCGGGATGCCGCTGCGCGACCGCCCACATGAGCGCCGTCTGCCCGCCGTAGGCCCCCTCCGCGGTGGCGGCGTCGACTTCGGCCCCCGCCGCCAGCAACCGCCCGACCACGTCGGCGTTGCCGGTGCGGGCCGCCGTCATCAGCAGCGTCTCTCCGAACGGCAGCGCCCGGTTCGGGTCGGCGCCGGCCCCGAGCAGGATCCCGGCCATGGCCGGGCTGCCGTTCTCGCACGCGGCCCAGAGCGGCGTGACCCCGAGGTCGTTCTCGGCGTCGAGCTCGGCCCCGGCGCGAATCAGCCGGGCCGCGAGCTCGCGATGGTCGTGGTAGCTCGCCCAGTGAAGCGCGGTCGATCCGTCGCCCTCGCGGGCGTTGGCGTCGGCGCCCTCCTGCAGCAGCGTGCGGACCGCGACCCAGTCGGCGCGCCTCGCGGCGTCGGCGAGCGCCGCCTCGGGCGGCGCCGCGGCGGCGGCGTGGACGCCCACCAGGGCCAGCAGCAATCCGGGTCGGCAGACGTGCGCCATCCGTCCCAACATCGGCATCCTCCTCCGCCCTGGCGAGCTGCTACACCTCCGACAGCGTGTCGATTTTCTCGTCGATCGGCAACGCCCCCGTGCTGCCGCCCACGCGCTCCAGGGGGAAGTCGAACTTGTCCATCAGGGTCAGCAGGAGGTTGGCGTGCGACGTCCCGTCGTAGCGGAGATGCCGCCCGCCCTTCAGCCGCCCCCCGCCGCCGCCGAGCACCAGGATGGGGACGTTGTTGCCGGCGTGGCGCGTGCTGTTCGACATGCACGTGCCGTACACGATGGTCATGTTGTCGAGCATCGACCCGTCGACGTCGGGGGTCGCGCGCAGCCGCTCGAGATAGCGCGCGGTCAGCGCCGCGTGGTACGCGTTGACCTTCGACATCCGGGCGATGAGGGCGGGGTCGTTGCCGTGGTGCGACAGTGGATGGTGCGGATCGGGAACGCCCACCTCGGGATAGGTCCGGGTGCTCTGCTCGCGGCCGAGCATGAACGTGGCCACCCGGGTGATGTCGCTCCGCAGGGCGAGGAACTGCAGGTCGAACATCAGCTCGACGTGCTCCTCGAACGTGGCCGGCACGCCCCGCGGCTCGTTGGGGAAGGCCTCCGGGTTCACGTCGCTCTTCGACTCCGCCACCTCGATGCGCCGCTCGACGTCGCGGATCGCCGCCGTGTAGTCCTCGACCTTGCGCCGGTCGTCGGCCCCGACGCGGCGCTCGACGTCGGCCAGCTTGTCCATCACCGAGTCGAGGATGCTCCGCTTCTCGGCCATGCGCGCCCGCCGCACCGCGGGGTCGGTCGAGCCGCTGTCGCCGAACAGCCGCTCGAACACCGCCCGCGGGTTGTTCTCCATCGGGAGCGGCGTGGTGGGGGTGCGCCACGAGATGGTCTGGGTGTACGCGCAGCTCAGGCCCGAGGTGCACTGCCCCGCGTTGGCCTCCTTGTCGATCGACAACTCGAGCGAGGCCAGCGGGGTCGAGGCCGCGAACTCCCTCGCGAGCAGTTGGTCGATCGACGTGTCGGCCACCACGTCGGTCTCCGACGTGCCCCCGCGCCGCGTGCCCGTGAGGAACGAGCCGGAGGCGCCGGCGTGGACGTAGGTCCAGGACGCGTTCAGCCCCGAGAAGACCAGCATCTGGTCGCGGAACGGGGCGAGGGGCCGCAGGATCGGGGTGAGCTCGAAATCACGCCCCGCCGCGGCCGGCGACCAGTACTCCATCGCCATGCCGTTCGGTACGAAGATCGCCTGGAAGCGGCGCACCCGCCCCGCCGCGTTCCGGGCCAGCGCCGACACCCCGGGGGCCATCGCGGCCAGGAACGGCAGCGCCACCGTCGCGCCCACGCCGCGCAGGACCGTCCGGCGGGACAAGGGCTTAGCGGTGAAGATGTTGGTGCCTCTCATGTCAGTCCTCTCCTGGCCCGCCCATCGTCGCCTTCGGCTCCGCTGGGCGCCCAACCAACCCTCCAGGACTCCGCGCCGTTCCATGGCGCGGGCTCCTGGACTCGCGCTCGGCGGATCGAGTCGAACCGGTTCCCGTCACTCCGCCGCCCGCCGCATCAGGAATGCCGGACTCTCGACCACCCCGAGAATGATCGACGACCACCGATGATCGTCGGCCGCCGCGTCGCGGACGATGGCGCGCACCGTGGGCTGGTCGTAGTGACGCAACTCGCGCCCGAGCGCGTAGGCCAGCAGCCGCTCGGTGAGGGTGCCCACGAACCGCTCGGGCTCTTCGAGCAGCAGGCCCCTCAGCCCGGCCAGGCCCACCGCCGTCACCCCGTTCGGCAGGGTGCCGGCGGCGTCGACCGGATGACCCGTCTCGGTGACCGTCCGCCATCGCCCGATGGCGTCGTAGTGCTCCAGCATGAAGCCTGGCGGATCGATGCTGCGGTGACAGCTCGCGCACGCCGGGTTGCGCCGGTGCACCTCCAGGCGCTCGCGCATCGACGCCGGCGCGCCGCCGTCCCCGCGCTCGGGCAACGCGGGCACGTCGGGCGGCGGGCCCGGCGGCGGCGCCCCGAAGATGGCCTCCAGCAGCCACCGCCCCCGCAGGACGGGCGAGGTCCGGTGCGGATAGGAGGTCAGCGACAGCAGCGACCCGTGGCCCAGCAGCCCGCCCCGCTGATCGAGGTCGGGCAGCTCGACGCGCCGGAACCGGCTGCCGTAGACGCCGGGGATCCCGTAGTGTCGCGCCAGCCGCTCGTTCGCGTACGTGTAGTCGGCGCCGAGGAGGTCGAGGACGCTCCGGTCCTCGTCGATGGTGCTGCCGATGAACCGCGCCGTCTCCTGCCTGAACGCCTCCACCAGGTCCTGGTCGAAGTCGGGATAGACCGCGGGCTCGGCCTTCACGTCGTCGAGGTTGCGCAGGTGCAGCCACTGCGCCGCGAAGTCGCCGACCAGCGCCTCGCTGCGCGGATCCGCCAGCAGGCGCCGCACCTGGCCGCGCAGGGTCGCCGGATTGGTCAGCTCGCCGCGCTCGGCCGCGGCGAGCAACTCGTCGTCGGGGATGCTGCTCCACAGGAAGAACGACAGGCGCGAGGCGAGCTCCAGGTCGCTCAGCGCATACGCTTGGCCCGGCGCCGCACCGGGCGGGTCCTCCTGCACCCGCAGGAGGAAGTCGGGGTCGACGAGCAGCCGCTCGAGGGCGAGCTGGATCCCGTCGTCGAAGTCGCCGCCGTCCTTCGCCCGCCCGCCCCGGTAGAACTCGAGCAGCGTCGCGACGTCGCCCTCCGTCGGCGGCCGGCGGTAGGCGAGGCGGGCCAGCCGCGACAGGATGCGCCCGGCGCACGCCTCTTCCTCGGACGCGGCGGCGGGCCGGCACGTGAAGATGCGCCGCCGGCTCGGCGTGTCGTCGGGGACCGCGCCCTCGTAGGGCCCCTCGATCGTGAGCGCCTGCACCTCGGCGTTCCCGTGGTACTTCTCGTCGTTCGAGAGGACCGCGCCCTTCATCACCGGCTGCAGCGGCCCCTCGGGCTCCCACCGGTTCCGGACGAACGAGACCCCGACGACGTGGGGTCCGCCGCTGACCTCGGCGCGGACCTCGAGGTGGGCGGCCGACTCGCGGACGTAGCGTTCCCACTCGGGGTCGCCCGCCTCCGCCGGCGACCACGTGTGGGGGGCCGGCGTGCCCGGCGCCTCGCCCCCCACCGTGAAGCGCTCGACGAGCCGTCCGTCGATGCGGAGGTCGAGCAGGTTCCTGCGTCCCATGCCGCGGACGTAGTCCTGCCAGTTGGTGGTCAGCCCGATGCGGAAGATGTAGTTGCCGTCGGCGGGGAAATGGTAGGTGGCGGCGAGGCCGCCGCGGGACCCGAGCGGCAGGTCCTCGCTCTGGCGGTCGGCCTGCGTCAGCAGCACGGAGTTCTCGAACCGCGCGAAGTCGGGCGCGGTCGTGACCCCGGTGGCGAGGCGCGAGATCTTCCTCGCCGCCGACAGGTACCGCTCGAGCTGCGAGGTCGAGATGGACAGCACCTCGGCGTTGTTGTCGAACCCGGTGTCCGATGTCTCGTCCCCGGGCAGCAGGGCCGCCACGTCGACGTCGAGCGCGAGGAGATCGCGGACGGCGTTGCCGTACTCGGTGCGGTTCAAGCGGTGCATCGAGCCGGTCCGCCCTGGGTCCGGGTTCGCGGCGGCCGCCTCGTCGATGCGGGCGGCCAACCACGCGGCGGCCGCGCGCGACGTCTCCCGGCCCGGCCGCGGCAGGCCGGCCGGCGGCATCGAGCCCGCGTCGAGCCTCTTGATTACCCGCTCCCACCGCTCGGCGTCGGCGCTCGCCCGCTCGGCGTCCACCGTGTCCAGCGCGAGCCCCGTTTCCCGGAGCTGCGCGTCGAGGACAGAGCCGGCCCCGCCGTCCGCGCTGATCCGACCCTCGTTGTGGCAACTGACGCAGTAGCGATCCAGGAGATCACGGACAGACTCGGAGGAAGCCGGCGGCGGTTGGGCCCCCGCCGTCCCGACGGCAAACGCCACGACTGCGACCATGGTCGGCACGGACCCGGCCCGCCACATCTTCATCGTTCGCCCTCGCTGGTTTGACATTCTACGCCCGGCCCGTCCTGTCACCAAGGACCGAGCCCGTCTTCGGGGCCGACGGTGAACTGTCACCTGATGCCCGAGTGGAGCGCCGGGCGTGGTGCGCCGCGGGGACGCTGCAAGGAACGGTGGAGGAATCGGCGCGCCGCGAAGACCGCCCTGCACGTCCGTCCGGGCGGGACCGCGGCCTCGGCGCGCCGCAACCCCGGGGCCGGCCGCAACGATGAACCCAAGTTGCGGCCGGCCGCCCCGGACGTCAGGGCATTACCTTCCGATCACTGCCCCTCGGTGGTCGGCATGGAAGCCGGCGCCGGGAACGGATACCCCGGCGGCCCGTAGGTGTAGTAGGCCCCCAGGTCATCGATGGCGTCCATGTCCGGATAGAGCACCCCGAACGCGGGCGCCTCGCGGCTGCCCCGCGGCGAGTACCAGACGGCCCCGTCGCGGGTGATCTGGATCTTGGGCGAGTCGGCGTGCCGCTGCGGCTTCGGATAGAACGTGAACTCCTCCGTCCGCGGGTCGAACTTCCAGAGCGTCGCGCCGTAGTCGCCGTCGGTCCGCTGGCCGACGTCGGGGGCCCAGATGTTGTCCCAGGGGTCGGCGGCCACGTCGTAAGGCTCGGCGTTCTGCTGCGGAATCGTGAACTCGGTCATCTTGCCCGTCGACTGGTCGAGCTTGACCAGCTTGCCGGGGCGCTTGCCGGCCGAGTAGATGCCCCACCAGATGTTGTTCTGCGAGTCGACGTTCAGCCGCCGCGTGTGCCCCGGGTAGGTGGGCGCCGTGAACTCGGTCCACGAGTTGTTCGACGTGTCGAACTTGACGATCTTCCCGCCGCTCCACAGGGCGATCCAGATGTTGTCGTTGTGGTCGGCCACCACCCCGTAGGGAATGGCGTGCGGCGTCGGGATGCGGAACACCGACACCTCGCCCGTCGCCCGGTCCCACTTGCTGAGGGCCCCGCCCATGATCCAGCCGACGTAGATGTTGCCCTTCGAGTCCATGGCCAGCGACTGCATGAACTTCGTCGGGTTGCGCACCACGTCGTCGGGGTCCATCGGAATCAGGTGCTCGAACTCCTCGGTCTCGGGGTTGAAGCCCAGCAGCCGCTTCTCGGCCGCCCCGGTGCGGCCCCGGTGCTCGGGCAGCCAGATGAGGCCCGAGGGATCGATGAGGATCTCGTGGTTGCCGTTCCGGGGATCGGGATAGAGGTACTCCCACTGCTCGCCGGTGCGGGGGTCGAGCTTGACGAGCCGGTGGGGCACGCCACGGTCGACCAGCCAGACGTTGCCGTCGGCGTCGAAGCGCGGGTCCTGGCCGTAGCGGGCCACCCGGTCGCGGTCCCACGGCTCGGCGTTGACGCCCTCGCCGGGGCCGTCCTTGGCGAGGTAGTACTCGATGTACATCGCCTTGCCGAGGGCCTCCTCGTCGACCGGCGTCTGCTGCTCGATGGCAACGCGGCGGCGCTTGCTGTCGGGCCCGAAGTTCTCGACGACGTAGGCCAGCAGATCGTCGCGGTCCTGCCGGCCGAAGCGGAACATCGACGCCCGGAACGACAGCAGCCCCTGGCCGTATCGGGTGGGGTCCTGCTCGCCGAGGGTGCTGCCGACCATGTGGTCGATCCACGTCATCCACTGCCGCTCGGTCCCGGGACGGGTCGGGAAGAAGTTCTCGCCGTGGCACGCCATGCACACCTGCTCGGCGACCTCCTTGCCGCGCCCCGGCGGGTAGATCTCGTCGTAGCTGGCGTACTCGAACGTCCCGGCCCTGCCGCTCTCCATCGCGGTCCGGCCGGCGGGGATGACGAGGGGGGGCGCGTCGCCCGAGAGCGGGCCCAGCATCAGGTCGACCTCGGCCGCGTCGCCGGCGCCCACCGTGATGGTCTGCACGTCCGACTCGAGGCTCTTCGTGCTCGCGCTCACCTCGTAGGTGCCGGGGAACAGGGCGACGGCCCGGTAGCGGCCGCCGTTGGTGTACACCTGGTACACCATGTCGCGGTCGAGGTTGCGGGCGTAGACCTGCGCCGCCGTGAACGGCTCCGAGGCGGTCACCGTCCCCGACAGGGACGCCGTGCCCGGCACCTCCGCCTCGAGACCGGCCCCAGTCAGGGCCACCACCGACGCGCACAGCACCGCGGCCAACAGCCGGGCGCGGCATGGGCTTGCGCCATGCTTCGCAGAAAGCACCATCCCCTGCTCCTTTGGACGAGCGACTGAATTGTCTGCCCAAGAGAATGCGCCCAGGGGCGAGTCAAGTCAAGCCCCGGCGGCCGGTCGACCCCGCGCCACTCATCGAGCCGGCCCGATTTCGGAAACGGAGGTCGCCTCGGCCGTCGTGCCCCCCCTCGACACTAGCCCCGTCACCTCGACTCGGCATTGCGCGTCCGGGACGATGCGGTCCAGGTCCGTGGTGTCGCTCAGGAAGAAGTCCTTCGTCTCACCCGCCGCAATGCTGCCCAGACGGTCGGGCACCCTCATGGCGTAGTCGCCTATCCATCCCCTGACGACTATGTCGGTCACGGCCCTCACGGCCCGAACCGTGCCCTCCATTTCGAGTCTCACGAGATCCCCCGGCAGTCGCGTTCCCTCGCATCTCGTAATCCGGTAGAAGACGTCCGCTCCTTCGTCGTCCGACTCCACCGTGACCCGCACGCCGGCCGAGCAGTTGTTGTCAGTATTGCTCTCCCCTTCGACCGCGTCGACGCAGGCGCCGTAGTAGTAGGTCGGCGCCGTCAGGCCGATCGACTCGATGCCGCTCGCGTCGACCGCGAGGGCGGAGATCGTCTCGGTGCCGACCTCGACATCGCCGCTCGCAATCGTGAGGTCGGTCGAGCGGTGGTAGCGCAGCGTCGTCTCGTCGGCCCGCGCGGTGCCCCGGTTGCGCACGGTGACCGAGAGGGTGAACGACTGACCCGGCTCGAGGGTGCTTTCGTCGACGGTCGCCGGCCCCGCCACCAGGTCCGGCATCAGGCCGGTCGGGGCGGCGTTCTCCAACTCGACCACCGCGGCCCGAAGCTCGGCGACGTGGGCGGCCCGGATGGGGGTCGTCCCCGCCCTGACGGCCCGGTCGGTGAAGGCTGGCCGCGGCTGGCCGGCCGCGGCGTACGCCTCGTTCAGCGCCGTCCGCAGCTCCGTCAGGTGCACGCCTCTGATCTCGGTGGCGCCCGGCGTCAGCGTGCGGTCCGTCCACGCGTACGCCGATCGGCCCGCCTCCGTCAGCAGCGCGTCGATGCGCGTCCGAAGCTCCCGGAAGTGGATCGCCCTGACCGGCGTGACCCCGGAGACGAGCGGGTCGTCGGTGAACCCGTTGGTCCCGCCTCCGGGCAGGGCGTCTATCCGCCATCGCGTCGTGACGCCGATCGGGCTTGCCCTGAACCCGTTGAGGTCGATGCTGCCGCTGAAGCACGTGGTCCCCAGGCAGGCCCGGCCATCCGACTGCACCTCGAACCGATTGCCGCCGGTGTCGATGCCGGGGACGTCGACCGTGCAGTAATCACCCGGACCCAGCTCCTGCCCGACGCGGCACGCGTCCGGCTGGGCGGCGGCCGTGCCGCCGAATAGGACGAGCTGACCGACCAGCGCGAGGAAACCGATGCCCACCCATTGCGCCTTCTTCATGAAACGCCTCGCCCACTGCAAGTAGCCGGGAACACCTGGCGGTACTCCCTCGACCGCGATGTCACCGACGACATCGCTCGTCCTACGCAGACGATACTGCGGAATGGGACACTACCATCAACGGCGCACGAGGCGCAGCTATCGCGGGACCGTCGCGGTGCCGAGCCGTGGGGCCCTCGGCCAGTCCGAACAACGGGGTGGGCGATCAGGCGATGATGTCGTGGATGACGCGGCCGTGCAATCGGTGAGGCGGAAGCGCGGCCGCCGCGGCGGCAGTTCGGCTTCTCGTGTCGCCCCTGGCGAAGTAGACCCTCACCATCTCCCCCTCGTTCCCGCGGGTTCAGACCGGGACTCGCACGACCGATCCTCACGAGACTTCGTCGAAGACACCCTGGTCCGTCAACCAGCCGTGGGCCGCGGCGAACACGCGTCCGGCGGTTAGAATCAGGGGCGACATGACCAGTTCCGCCGACCGCGCGGACGCCGGGCCCGTCGCCGAGGCCGGGCGCATCGATTCGATAGACGTCCTGCGCGGCTTCGCCCTGCTGGGCATCCTCGTGATGAACATCCAGGCGTTCGCGATGCCCCAGGCGGCGTACTTCAACCCCACCGCCTACGGCGACCTCGAGGGCGCGAACCTCTGGGTCTGGCTGGCCGGCCGGATGTTCGCCGACCAGAAGTTCATGACCATCTTCTCGATGCTCTTCGGGGCGGGCATCGTCCTGATGGCGGGGCGGACCGAGGCGCGCGGCGGCGCCGGCCGGGTGCACTATCGGCGGATGGGGTGGCTTCTCGTCATCGGGTTGCTCCACGCCCACCTGCTCTGGCACGGCGACATCCTCTTCACCTACGCGGTCTGCGGCATGGCCGTCTACCCCCTGCGTCACCTGTCGGCGGGGCGGCTCGTGGCGCTCGGGACAATCCTGCTCGCGGTCGGCTCGGCCCTGTACCTCGCGTTGGGGCTGTCGCTGCCGTACTGGCCGGAAGACGCACGGGCGTCGCTCGAGGCCGAGGCGTGGCGGCCGGCGACGGCGGTGATCGACGCGGAGCTCGCCGCCTTCCGCGGAGGCTGGCTCGAGCAGCAGCCCGTCCGCTCCGTCACCGCCTTCGGGCTCCAGACGTTCGCCCTGCTCATGTGGGGCTTCTGGCGCGCCGGCGGACTGATGCTCATCGGGATGGCCCTCTTCAAGGGCGACGTGTTAAGCGCCCGCCGCTCGCCGCGCTTCTACGGCGGGCTGATCGCGGTGGCGGTCGCGGCGGCCCTCCCCCTGCACGCGTACGGCCTCTCCCTCGACTTCGCGCGCGGGTGGCCGGTGTGGTCCTTCTTCATCGGCCTGCAGTTCAACTACTGGCCGAGCGTCGCGGTCAGCCTCGGCTACGTGGGAATGGTGATGCTGATCTGCCGCAACGCCACGCTTCACCGTCTCACCCGCCCGTTCGCCGCCGTGGGGCAGACCGCCCTGACGAACTACCTGCTGCAGACCGTGCTTTGCACCCTGGTCTTCTACGGCCACGGGCTCGGATGGTTCGGGTCGGTCGACCGCGTGGGGCAGTTGGGCGTGGTAGCCACGGTCTGGGCGGTGCAGCTCGTCGCCTCGCCGCTCTGGCTCCGCCGGTTCCGCTTCGGGCCGGCCGAGTGGGCCTGGCGGTCGCTCACCTACGGCGCGCGCCAGCCGCTGCGGCGGGCGCCGCCGGCCGAGGCGGCGCCCTGACCCGGACGGACCGCTTCGCTCTCGTCGCCCCGCGACCTGAAGTCGACCGCCTCGCTCCCACCATCAGCGGCGGGGTCCACCCGCCCCGAGGCTTCGTCCACCTGCCGGCGCCGACCCGCTGCAGGCGGGCGGGTACCCTCGACCTGCCTTGGAGAGACGGCGGCAACCGGCGCTATAATCCCGGTATGGCGACTCGGGCGACAGCCACGGGCTCGCCGCCGAGGATCGACGACGGCGGACCCGGAGCCGGCAGGCTCGCAGCATCCAGGTTCCATGACCTGGACGCGTTGCGCGGCTTCGCCATGCTGCTGGGCATCCTGCTGCACGCCGGAGTCTTCCTCGTGCCCGTCGACTTCTGGCCGGTGCACGAGGCCTACGCCTACGACACGGCGCCGGAAGCCAACGTCTACGCGTGGTTCCTCTCCATCATCCACGGCTTCCGGATGCCGCTGTTCTTCCTCCTCAGCGGCTTCTTCAGCGCGATGCTGTGGCGGTCGCGGGGACTCGACCGCCTCGCCCGGCACCGCCTCGAGCGGGTCGGCCTGCCGCTGCTCCTGGGCGCGTTCACCGTCGTGCCGGCCATCGGCTGGGTCGAGCCGGGCGACTACTCGCTGCTCGACTGGCCGCTGGCGTGGCTGGACGGCCTGGAGCACCTCTGGTTCCTCTGGTACCTCCTGCTGCTGCTGGGGGCGTTCGTCGCCGCCGCCCGCCTGGGCCTCGTGTTCCGCCATCCGGCGTGGTGGCTGCTCGTGCCCCTCACGGTGGCGCCGCAGTACGCGATGCACGAGCAGGCCTTCGGCCCCGACACGGCGGACCGCCTGATACCGGCCGGCCGCGTCCTCGCCTACTACGCCATCTTCTTCGCGTTCGGGGTGTTCTTCCGCGAGCGGAACCTGGTGGTGCGCCGGTGGTGGACGGTCGCCCTGGCCCCCTCCCTGCTGCTGCTCCTGCCGGCCGGCGTCATGCTGCTGTACGACGCGGCGTTCCCGTACGCGGGAGCCGCGTGGGTCTGGCCGGTGGCCGCGGTCGTGCAGGTCGCCTTCGCGTGGCTGATGTGCTTCGGCGCGATGGGGCTGTTCCGCTGGGTCGCCTCGAAGGAGCGCTTCTGGGTGCGCTACCTGTCGGATGCGTCGTACTGGCTGTACCTGACGCACCTGCCGCTGGTCATCGGCGCGCAGCGGCTGCTGGTGGAGTGGCCGGTCAGCGTGCACCTGAAGTTCGTGCTGATCAACGTCACGGTCGTCGCCGCTCTGCTGCTCGCCTACCAGACACTCGTTCGATACACGGTGGTCGGAACGATGCTGAACGGGTCGCGCGTCCCCCGTCCCGCGTCGCCCGACGGCCCTCTGGTGCCCCGGACGGAAGTCGGTTGAATGCCGATGGGATACTGCCGGTAAACGCGGCGAGGACTGGCAGGGCGCCAGGCGGGGCCCGGGCGGGCCACGAGGCGCCGCCGGGAACGCACCAGAGTCGAGGGTGGATGTGCATGGTTCTCCAAACACGCGGGAGGCAAGCATGACTCGGAAAACGGGCGTACTCATCCTGCTCCTGGCGCTGTCACCGGTCACCGCCGCGGCCCAGGACGGCGGCATCGCCGGCCGCGTCGTCGACGAGACGGGGGCCGTGCTGCCGGGCGCGACGGTCTCTCTCAGCGGTCCGGGCGAGGCGCGGGCCGCGCAGTCCGACGCCAACGGGGAATACGAGTTCCCGGCCCTGGCGCCCGCCGCCTACTCGGTGACGGCCGGGCTCTCCGGATTCTCGGACGCGACCCTGGACGGCATCGTCGTCGCCGACGCCTTCGTCGAGGCGCCGCCCCTCGTGCTGGCCATCGCGAGCTTCGGCGACACCGTGGTCGTGACCGCCTCGCGCACCGAGGTCCGGGTGGTCGACGCACCCGTCACCACGTCGGTCGTTCCCGCCGCGACCCTGGAGACCACGGCCAGCACCAACGTCGGCGAGGCCCTGCGCTCGGTGCCGGGCGTCAACGTCATCCAGCTCTCGGCCCGGGACGTCCAGGTGACGAGCCGGCAGTCCACCGGGCCCCTCGCCAACTCGCAGCTCGTGCTGATGGACGGCCGCAGCATCTACCTCGACTTCTTCGGCCTAGTGCTGTGGGACACGCTGCCCGCCAACCAGGGCGACATCGAGCAGATCGAGGTCGTCCGCGGGCCGGCGTCGGCGACCTGGGGCGCCAACGCGATGACCGGCGCCGTCAACATCATCACCAGGCCGCCGCGCGACTCGGTCGGAACGACGGTGAGCATGAGCGGCGGCTGGATCGACCGGGACGCCGGTTCGACCATCGGACAGGGGGCGGGAACGATGTTCGGGGCCAACGCGACGGTCACCCGGGCGCCGAGCGATACCCTCGCCTACCGCATCAGCGCCGGCTACTTCCAGTCGGACGCGTTCCCGCGCCCCACGGGCACCGTGCCCGTCATCGAGGACCCGCGGGTCTCGGGCCGGATGGTGGGCGGCGCGACGTATCCGCTCGACGGAGCCGGTCCGTTCGGCGCCGCGTTCGCGAACCGGGGCACCAGCCAGCCCAAGTTCGACGTACGGGTCGACCAGGAGGTCGCGAACGGCGGGCAGCTCTCGTACTCGGGCGGGGTCGCCGGCACCGAGGGCCTCTCGCACAGCGGGGTCGGGCCGTTCGACATCCAGCGCGGGTCGTACGTGGGCTACGGCAAGGTGGGCTACACGCGGGGCGACTTCCGGGTCCAGGCCTTCACCAACATCATGAACGGCGACGCCCCGAACCTGCTGCTGGCCGATCCCGCCACCGGCCAGCCCGTGCAGCTCGGGTTCAAGGGCAACACGTTCGACGTCGAGATCGGCAACTCGTCGTTCCTCGGCGAGCGGAACCTGCTGACCTACGGCGGCAACGTGCGCCGGAACACCTTCGACATCACCATCGCCCCGGAGGCGCCCGACCGCCTCGAGTTCGGCGCCTACCTGCAGGACGAGATCTTCTTCGACCGCTTCCGCCTCGTGCTCGGGGGACGGGTCGACAAGTTCGGCAGCGTGTCGACGCCGGCCTTCTCGCCCCGCCTGTCGCTGATGTTCAAGCCCGGCGTCGACCACTCGGTGACCGTCTCCTACAACCGGGCGTTCCGGTCGCCGTCGATCATCAACAACTTCCTCGACATGAACGTCGTCTTCCCCGTCGACCTGAGCGGGCTCGCGGCGTTCCGGCCGCTGCTGCCCCTGCTGCTGCCGCCCGGGCTGCCGCCGGCAGCGGCCCAAGGGGCGCTGCAGCAGCTCGAGCAGCAGCTCGACCAGACCACCGCCCAGCCGTTCCCGCTGGTGGTCCAGTCCCTCGGCAGCGACCTGCCCTTCGGCTCGATGCCGCGGACGGACCTCACCGAAGAGTCGCTGACCGCCTACGAGCTGAGCTACACGGGGACCTTCGGCGGCACGACGGCCGGGGCCGCCGTCTACCTGAACCGCCGCGACACCCCCATCGCCTTCACCGAGGTGGCGCCGAACGTCGATCCCTACACGGCGGAGAACCCGCCGCCGGGCTGGGTGCTTCCGCCGCAGGTGCTGACGTTCATGGCGGCGGCGGCCGGCATCTACCTGCCGCGCACGGCCTTCACCTACTCGAACCTGGGTCCGACGCGGCAGGTGGGGGCCGAGCTGTGGTTCGACCAGCGCATCTCGCGCTCGACGTCGGCCTGGTTCAACTACTCGTGGCAGGCCGAGCCCGAGATCCTCGCCTCGGACGACCCGCTTCTGCCCGAGTTCCTGCCCGAGGAGCTGACCCTGCCGCCGACCCACCGCGTGAACATCGGCGCATCGCTGAACGGCACGCGGTTCCTCGGCAACGCGTCGATCAGCATGGCCACCGCCGCGTTCTGGTCGGACGTGCTCACGCCGGCCTTCCACGGCTACACGGACGGCTACACGATGGTGAACGGCAGCTTCGGCGTGCGGTGGAACAACGGCGCCGTCACGACGCTGCTGAAGGTGACGAACCTCTTCAACCAGGACATCCAGCAGCACATCTTCGGCGACATCCTGCGGCGGACGGTGGTCGGCGAGGTGCGGTTCAGCCTGTAGAGGGACGGCCCTGCTCCCCCGCCCCCCGGGAACGGCGGCACCGGCCGTCCCCGGGGGCTCAGGCGGCTTGCCGGCTCGACGCCCTTCGAGTGTGCGCGGTTCCCCGCGCGCCCACCTCCCACCGTCGGCATCCGACCCGTCCACACCGCGTGCTCGAGGGGCATCGAGCCGAATGTCCGGTAAGATGGAATAAAGGCGGCCAAGAACGCCGGATCGAAACCGGCGCGCATCCTGACATAAGGGAGACGTGTCGGCCGTCACACGTCCGTTCACGTCACGGAGGTAGTCATGCAGGGACAGACACAGGTGATCGACGCGCTGAATCGCGCGTTGACCATCGAGTTGACCGCGATAAACCAGTACTTCTGCCAGGCCAAGATGTGCGCCAACTGGGGCTTCCACCACCTTGCGAAGAAGCACCACGAGGAGTCGATCGGCGAGATGAAGCACGCCGAGCAGCTCATCGACCGCATCCTGTTCCTCGAGGGCACACCCGAGATCGCGCGGTACGACGTCATCCGGGTCGGCACCGACGTGAAGGAGCAGATCGAGAACGACCTGCAGCTCGAGCTGAAGGGCGTCAAGCACTACAACGAGGCCATCGCCCTCTGCACCCAGCTCGGGGACAACGGCACCCGCGAGATTCTGGAGCCGATTCTCGCCGAGTCGGAAGAGCACGTCGACTGGGCCGAGACCCAGATCTTCCGTATCGAGAAGGTCGGCATCGAGAACTACCTGTCCGAGCAGATGGGAGGCCACGAGCGGTAGAAACCTGCGCCGTGGCACGGCGCGGAGGGCTGGAGGGTCGGTTGCGCGCCAAGCGGAACCGAAGGCGACGATTGGCGGGCGAGGCGATCGGCGAAGCTCGGGTTGCACCGGAGCCGGCGAGCGCATGGGCCGGCCCGGAAGTCCCCCTGACGCGTGGCGCGAGGACCGCGAGCGGTCGAGATCAGCCAGGCGGGCTGGCGTAGGTTTCGCCGGCAGGCCCGGGCGTGCACGGGTGCGGGCTCGACGAGCGGGTCAGGCAACTCTCGAGGCGGTGGTGGCAGGCCGTGCAGCCGGTGCCCGCCTCCGTCGCCCGCATCAACTCCCGAACGCTCTGGACGCCGGCCTGCTCGACCGCGGCGCGCAGTTGCCGCTCGGTGACCTGCAGGCACGCGCAGACGACCTGGTCCTCGTCCGGCCTCTCCATTCGACGCGTATCATAGCACGCCTGAGAATGAGACGCGATCTCAAGGGTTCCGGGGCGGCAAGCGGAGCCCTCGGGCGGCGCTCTCCGGACGAGGAGTAGCTCTCAGGCTACGGTACGAGCCGGCGGATCACCCCGTCGTGCTTGTTGAGCAGGAAGAGCTGACCGCCGGGGCCGATGTCGATGCGCACGTCGGCGCGGCTCGTCGGCGGCCGCCCCTGCTCGACGTTCTTCTCCCGAATGAGTTGCAGGAACGTGCGGGTCTCCCCCTCGTGCTCGAACAGCACGCGGCGAATCGCGTCCTGGCCGCCCTCGGGCAGCTCGTCGGCGTCGAGGTAGAAGACCTCGCCGTTGGGTCCGTCGCCGAAGAGCAACAGGTTCTCGAGCTGCGGGATCGCGTCGGACCGATAGACGACGAGCCCGGTCGCGTGCGAACGCGGCCCCAGCAGCGGGTCGAGCTGGCCGTACTCGACGACGGGCCAGGCGAGGCCGGGCTCGCCGCGCGGGTCGACCAGGCTCACCTCGCGGCGGCTGATGAACCGGAAGCTCCCCTCCCAGTCGTTCCAGCCGAGGTTGGCGCCCGACCACACCGGGCTGATCTCCTCGACGATGTTCTGCCCGATGTCGGCGAGGAACATGTTGCCGTTCCGCGCGTCCCAGGCGAGGCGCTGCGGGTTCCGCACCCCGTAGGCGTAGATCTCGCCAAGGGTGGCGTCGTCGCCGTCGCCCGCGAACGGGTTGTCGGCGGGGATGCCGTACTCGCCGTTGGCGCCGTTCGAGCCGAGGGGGTCGATGCGCAGGACCTTGCCGAAGATCGAGCCGAGGTCCTGCGAGAGGTCGAGCGGGTCGCCGCCGCTGCCCCCGTCCGCCGACCCCACGTAGAGCAGGCCGAAGTCGGCGTCGCCGGGCGCTGCGAGGGGGTTGAACGCGAGCTGGCCGCCGTTGTGGTTGCCGAACGGCTGCTCGACCCGCAGCAGCTCGCGCGGCGGGCCGCCGTCGTAGACCGGCGAGGCGGCGTCGGCGGCGGTCCACTCGAACAGGATCGTGTCGTGGACGTCGCTGCCGCCGCCGGGCACGAAGTCGGCCGGGGGCGCCGTGTTGCTGGAGTCGGTCCAGGCGTAGAGCTTGCCGGACCCCGGCGCTCCGGCCTCGGCGAACTGCGGATGGAGGGCGAAGCTCTGGAAGCCGCGCTCGCGGCCGGAGGCATGGACGTCGACGTCCCAGCTCGGGGCCGTGAGGTCCAGGTACTGCGTGACCGTCTCACCGTCGTAGCTGACGGTGAAGATGCGGCCCCACATGTCGCTGACGAAGAGCCGGCCGGTCCCCGGCTCGTCGACGAGGCGCATCATGCGGGCCGTCTCGCCGCGGAAGTCCGGCAGCACGGCGAACTCGACGGCGCCGACCGTGATCACGCCGTCGGTCGCGGCGATGGGCACCGCGAACGGATCGTTGCTCGTCTGGGCGCCCACGACCGAGACGGCCAGCAGAACCGCCCCGGCCGCGAGGCCGAGTCGCTCTCTCGCGAAAGTCATGGCCCCGTTTCCTTCCCAGTTGTCGTCGTGGACGTACGGCCGGGACGCTCTACCCGCTCCCCTCCGGCGCCTGGAATGCGCCGTCTACCCCCTCAGTTCCCGTCGTAGACGTGCTGCACGGTCGTCCGGAGGCTCCCCTCGGGCGCCGCGAAGTCGCTGTACTGGCCCGGCACGCTGTAGGCGGCGACCACCTCGTCCACCGACATCCCCGCCGCCTTCCCGTGTTGCGCCTTGCTCACGACATCGTTGAAGAACCCGCTGAAGTCGACGAACTCGGCCCACGTCACCGGCGTGGGGTTGTGTCCCGGAATGACGGTGTCGACGCCGGAGACGCCCGCCACCGCCTTCTTCAGGGTCTCGCCGAACTCGTTGGCGCTGCCGTTGCCGTTGGCGACGTCGATGAACGGCAGCCCCTTGCGCTGGAACATGTCGCCGGTGTGCATGGTGCGCGCTTCCCGGAACACAACGAACGTGTCGCCGTCGGTGTGGCCTCGGCCGAAATGGTAGAGGTCGATGCGGTCCGCGCCGTTGAAGAGCGACATGCGGTCGGAGTAGGCGAGCTTCGGCAGATACTTGGCGTTGTCGCCCTTGAAGGCGTCGCAGTTGGTCACCGGCTGGCAGGTCTCGCGCGACATCTGGGCCAGGGTGTTCTCGTGCACCACGAAGCTCACGGTGTCGGGCAGCTCGATGTTGCCGCCGCTGTGGTCGAAGTGGGTGTGGGTGTTGATGACGTGGGTGATGGGCTTGTCGGTCAGCTCGCCCACCGCAGCGATGATGTCCTGCCCGTAGCCGTTGATCTTCGTGTCGACGAGGGCCACCCCGTCGGTGGTGATGAAGATGGCGGTGTTCCCGCCGCCGCCCATGCCCTGCACTTCCGGCGCGTTCCCCAGCACGTAGAGGTTGTCGGTGATCTGCTGCACCGCGAGGGCCGCCCGCTCCTGCTGCGCCTGGTAGGCCGCCCCCGTCAGGACCACGCCGATGGCCGTGAGCGTGGCCAGGCATCTGCTTCGTCTCATCCTTGCTCCTCCTCGCGCATCGGACGACGGCTGACCGCAACTATACCGGCTGCGATCCGTTCGGGCCAATGCCGGGGCCGTCGTCCCGTGGTTCACACTCCGCTTCCCGATCCGGCTTCGAGGTCGGGCGGCACCGACCGGCCGCGGTCACGCACCACCGGCGAGCGAGCGGCGGTCACGTGCCTCGGCGACACTTGGGACGACCGAGTCGGCCGACCGTGGAGACATCGTTCGCGGCTCCGGAAGACGCGGCTCCGAGCCGGGGGACGCCCGCCGCGGAGCGGATGTACAATCCGGGCTCGATCCGCCGCTACCCGCTCGGCCTGCTCACATCGCGAAGGGAGCATCACCATGAGACGACCCGTCGCCGCCCTGTTCGTCGCGCTGGCAATGGCGTTGGGCGCCAATGTCTTGGAAACCGCCCCGTGGTCGGCGGGAACGCGGGCGGGCCAGCCCGCCCCCGGCGCCGCCATCGAGCCGTTCACCATCGACATCCCCGACGACGTGCTGGCCGACCTGAAGGAGCGGCTCGCCCGCGCCCGCATGCCCGACGAACCCGAGGGCGTCGGGTGGCGGCTCGGAATGAACCAGGCCTACCTGACCCAGCTCGTCCAGTACTGGCACGACGAGTTCGACTGGCGGGCGCAGGAGCGCCGGCTCAACCGGCTCGAGCAGTTCAAGACGACTATCGACGGCCTCGACATCCACTTCGTGCACCGCCGGTCGGCCGAGCCCGACGCGTTCCCGCTGATCCTGACCCACGGCTGGCCGGGCACGTTCGCCGAGTTCGACAAGGTCATCGAGCCCCTGACCGACCCCGTCGCCCACGGCGGGCGGGCCGAGGACGCCTTCCACGTCGTGGTCCCGTCCATCCCCGGCTACGGGTTCTCGGACCGGCCGCGGCGGCTCGGCTACGGCCGCGACCGCACCGGGGCGATCTTCGCGGAGCTCATGGCGCGGCTGGGCTACGAGCGGTACGGCGCGCAGGGCGGCGACCTCGGCGCCGGCATCAGCCGCTGGCTGGCCGCCAACGACGCCGAGCACGTCGCCGGCCTGCACCTCAACCTGTGCACCGCCGGTCCGCCCGACCCCGACGACCCCACCGCCGGCGTGCCCGCGGCCGAGGTCGCGCTGATGGAGGAGCGGGCCGCGTTCTGGACCGACGAGGAGCGCGGCTACAGCCACATGCACGGCACCAAGCCGCAGACCCTCGGCTACAGCCTCAACGACTCGCCGGTCGGTCTCGCCGCGTGGATCGTCGAGAAGTACCGGAGCTGGTGCGACTGCGACGGCAACCCCGAGACGCGCTTCAGCAAGGACGAGCTGCTGACGACCCTCACCATCTACTGGGCCACGGAGACCGCGACATCGGCCGCCCGCTACTACTACGAGGGCCGCCACGGCGCCAACGCACCCGACCCGCCGCGCATCGAGGTCCCCACTGCCTGCGCGGCGTTCCCGGGCGAGTTCCGCTTCACGCCCCGGCGCTGGCTCGAGGCACGCTACAACCTCGTCCGCTTCACGATGATGCCGAGCGGCGGCCACTTCGCGGCGAGCGAGGAGCCGGAGCTGTACGTGGACGACCTGCGGGGGTTCTTCCGGGATCTGCGGTAGCCGTCAACGCTCGTTCATCTCGTCCCTGGTGAATCGTCGTCCGCCGGTAAACAGCTTCCGTCTCAACGCCTGGAGTGTCGCGTTCGCGGCTTCGGCCTGCTGCCCGCGCCCAACGGCGGACGCGTGCCGCGGGATCCGCCTGTACATTTCGGCAACACCATTGCGGATTTGCATGGAAATTCCACAGCTCCAGCGCCGCCACTGATTCTCGGTGCCGGCACCCATCGAACCCGCTTACGATCTCGCCGGGCGCGGCCTGAATGGACGCCGCCGGAACCTGGCGACGACTACCCCGACCAGCACCAGAACGGTGGCCAAGGCCAGCACGGGCACCATGAGCGCGAGGAGGGACAGTCCGATGGCCGCCCCGTTCTCGGCGGTCGAGACCACCGGGTTGCCGAAGCCGCCGGTGACGAAGGTCGAAGCGCCGCGCAGCAGGGTCGTTCCCGCCTGGACGATGGCCGCCGCCCCGCCGCCGGTCACGGCGGCCAGGCTCCAGTTCAGGAGCGGTGTCGCGGTCTCGACGTTCGCCGCCGACACCAGGGTGCCGGCCGCCACCGCCGTCGGCATCGCGACCGTGTCCAGCAGATTGTCGAGCCACGGGACGAAGTAGGCGGCGGTCTCGCACGCCATCGCCACCGCGAACGTCAACAGGGCGGGGGTCGCCGCCATCCACTCCAGGCCCTCGGTCAACTCGAGGAAGCCGGCGCGGGCGGCCAGCCCCATGATCAGAACGGGCAGGAAGATCCGGAAGCCACACGCGGCGGCAAGGCCGACTCCGAGACCTACGCTGGACAGAGTCTCCACGGCTTCATCCCTTGACTCGGCGCCATCGCCCTTCACTACGCGAAACCAGATCGCCGGTACGAACGGTACGCGGTGAGCGGGGCCGCGGCGATGGCCGCGCATGGCGTGGCCCGCTCCACGCACGACATCGATCGGCGGACCCGTACCCCTTCCCGGCGGTCCCGCTCAGTCGATGGCCGGCACCTCGACACCGGCTACCCGTGCCGCCGCCCGGAGAGCCCGGTCCAGCGTGGCGAGCGGCATGCGCATCCGCGCGGCCAGCTCCAGGTACATCGCATCGTAGACGGAGATCCCGTGTGCGTTCGCCAGGTCGAGCGCCGCTCCCCACGTGCGGGACCCGGAGACCGGGTCGACCTCTATCGGCAGCGCGTCGAGGTGCGCGCGAATCTCCGGCCACTCGTCCTGCCCGACCCGACCGCGGCGGGTCGCGACCAGCAGCGCGTTCGCCGTCTCGACCGGCCACAAGGCCGGCACGAAGGCGCGGGTGTCGAGCAGCGCCTCGCGCAAGCGATCGGTCGCATCGGTCGCCTCGTCCGGGAACATCCACGCCATGGTGACCGAGCAGTCGAGGACGAACGCCATCAGTAGCGCCGCCCTTCCTCGATCATCTCCCGAACCGACAGCCCCCCCAGGCTGTGGGTCCGCTGGAACCCCTTGAGGCCGTCGATGGCGGCGCGGATTCTGTCGGCGTCCCGCCGCCGAAAGGGGATCAACTCGGCCACGGGGTGCTTGTGCCTCGTGATCACGAATCGTTCGCCCCGCTCCACGCGCTTGAGCAGTTGCGGCAGATGGGTCTTCGCTTCGAATGCGCCAACTTCGGACACGGGCGGCTCCTCTCCATGAACAGCGCGAGAAAGACCGTACTGAGACCAGTCTATATCACCGTCCCGAAGACGGGAGCCATGGACCCCTGGCGGGGGCTTGCGGCCGGAGGATCCCTCGCGATCGGAACTCCCGAGGGTGACCAGACGGAATCCGTCGACCAGTTGATCGGCCCGACAGCAGCCGCCCCGCCATGAACCGATCCCGTTGACAACAAAATTGATATCAACTACCGTGATAACAGTTGCGTTGTCAACAACTGGAGGGTCATGAGACTAGCCACTGGCCGCTGGGTAAGCGGTAGCGACTTCATCGATCGCGAATCCGAGTTGCGGGTTCTGGATGCACGGATTCGCGCCGGCAACCACACTCTGCTGACCGGCCAGCGCCGGATGGGGAAGACCAGCATCGCTCGAGAGCTCGGCCGGCGGCTCGAGGCCCGGGGATGGGTCTTCCTCTTCACCGATGTCGAGGGCGCGGCCTGCGCGGAGGACGTGATCGCCAACCTCGCCGGGGCGGTGCATCCGGTCCGATCCGTCTCGTCGCGCTTCGCGACCGCGATGCAACGCTGGTTCAAGGAGAACGTCGAGGAGGTTGGCGCACATGACTTTCGTATCAAGATTCGCGCCGGCCTGAACGCCGGCAACTGGCGTCGGTACGGCGGGCAGCTCATTCGCGATTGCGCCGCGCATGAACAGCCGGTCCTCCTCGTCATCGACGAGCTGCCGATATTCCTCAAGCGCATACTCGGTCGAGACGACGGCGCCCAGCAGGTCGACGCGTTCCTGAGCTGGCTCCGCGAGGTCGTTCAGGAGCTCGACGCCGGCTCCCTGGTCCTCATCGTGTCGGGCAGCATCGGGCTCAAGCCCCTGGTGCAACGGCTCGGCATCCCCGACCGCATCAACCATCTCGATCCCTTTCGCCTTGCACCCTGGGACCGTCACGCCAGCGTCACGTGTTTCGAACGGCTGGCCGAGAGTCACGAATTGCCGATCGAGCCTGGCGTGGCAGATGCCGTGTTCGACGCGCTCGGGACGGGCATTCCCCACCATGTGCAGTCCTTCTTCGCACGGTTGCGGGAATTCACCATCATGCACGGGCGAGACCGGGTGACGGTGGAGGACGTCGACACGGTCTATCGCACCGCCCTTCTCGGGCCGTCAGGGCAGAACGACCTCGTGCACTACGAGACACGCCTCAAGGAGGGGCTGGAAGACGAACGCTACGCAATCGCCATGGAGATCCTCGCTGAAGCCGCCACCCGGGAGCGGTTCACACGGTCGGCACGGCGCTGCCTCGAGCAGTTGTACGCACCGATCGTCGACGATGCACCAAGTCGTATCGCCGACGTCCTCGAGGTCCTGGTGCACGACGGCTATCTCGAAGAGGGCGACGACGGGTTCCGATTCCCATCGCGGCTGCTGAAGGACTGGTGGTCGGCACGCTTCCGCGACCACTACGTCCCCCTCGAGGATCGTCGGGGGCAGCCATGACCGAGGGGGCTTCGATGAACGATGCACTCGATCGGCCGATCCGCAAGTTCAATCCGGGCACGTTCCAGTCCGATGACGAGGTGGTCAGACAGTTCGTGGTCAGGCAGGGGGAGCTCGACCTCGTGCTGGAGGTCATGCGCGGCAATACCGATTCGCCGTCGTGCCAGCACGTGCTGGTCGTCGGGCCGCGCGGTCGAGGAAAGACCATGCTGCTGGCCCGGGTCGGCGCGGAGCTGCGGACCGACAACGCACTCTCG
This sequence comes from Vicinamibacterales bacterium, assembly GCA_965207615.1. Classification (GTDB taxonomy): domain Bacteria; phylum Acidobacteriota; class Vicinamibacteria; order Vicinamibacterales; family UBA8438; genus JAJEEA01. The sequence continues at coordinate 330,935 of CBDBMZ010000003.1, read as the reverse complement.
GAGCGTCTTTTTCCCGTGCGGTTCATGGAGGAGAGCCAGGAGATCGCCACCCTCGCCGACTTCTGGCTCGAAGCGCTGTTCCACCTCGCTCGCGCGAACGCGAACGGCAATCCGGAGTTCTCCCGGGACCTCCTCGCGACGCACGCCGATCTGACCGCCCGGTGGCGTGACACGAACATCGAGGAGTGTGCGCGCGCGGCCTTTCTGGAGGCGGCGGATCGGCTGGACCGACGGGTCGTCCTCATGGTCGAGAACCTGCAGGCCCTGTGCAGCGACGTCGGCGATGATTTCGGCTGGCGGCTTCGCGAGACACTGCAGTCGGAGCCTCGAATCATGCTGCTGGCCACCGCGACCAGTCGGTTCAAGGGACTGGACGATGCGCAGCGGCCGTTCTTCGAGCTGTTCCGGATCGTCGAGCTCGAACCGCTGAGCACGGATGCCTGCCGGCGCCTCTGGAACATGGTCAGCGGCGACGAGCAGACGAGTCGCGAGATCAAGCCCCTGAGGATTCTGACCGGCGGCAGCCCCCGCCTGCTGGTCATCGTCGCGACGTTTGCGCGGCACCGATCCCTGCGCCAGCTCCTGGAAGATCTGGTGACGCTGGTCGACGACCACACCGAGTACTTCCGCAGCCATCTTGAGGTTCTCGCCAAGACCGAGCGCCGCGTCTATCTCGCGGTGATCGACCTCTGGCAATCGTCGAGCGCCCAGGAGATCGCGGCGCGAGCCCGCATGGACATTCGCATCGTATCGGCGCTGATCGCGCGACTGGTCGACCGGGGCGCCGTCGTCGCAGAGGGGACGGGCAGGAAGCGGAAGTACGCCGCCGCGGAACGTCTCTACAGCATCTACTACAAGCTGCGACGCGAACGCGACGAGGCCGGGCTGGTGCGCAACCTCATCCAGTTCATGACGGTGTTCTACCGCAGCGACGAATTGGCCGATATGGTCGGCACGTGGCGTGCGGAGGCGGCGCAATCGCCGCCCATTCGCGAGGGACTCGAACGGGCACTGGCCGCCAGCGACACACCGGGCCTCCGGTTGGAGGTCGCCAAGGCGCTGTTCACGAAGGGCGTCAGGCACCATGCACGCGGGGAGCATGAGGCGGAGCTGGCCGCCTTCGACGATCTGGTCGCGCGTTTTGGCGCAATCGACACCCTGGAGCTCCAGGTACCGGTCTCCCAGGCGCTGCTCATCAAGGGCATCACGCACGGCCAGCGCGACGAGTCCGAGGCGGCACTCGCAACCTACGACGATCTGATCGCGCGTTTTGGCGCCAACAACGCTCTGGAACTTCAGGTGCCGGTCGCCCGGGCTCTGCTCAACAAGGGCATTGCGCACCGCCAACGTGGCGAGCCCGAGGCAGCGCTCGCAGCCTACGACGATCTGGTCGCGCGCTACCGCACCAGCGACGCCCCAGTGCTCCAAGTGGTAGTTTCCCAAGCGCTGTTCAACAAGGGTGTTACGCACGGCGAGCGCAACGAGTCCGAGGCGGCGTCGGCCGCCGTCGACGATCTGCTCGCTCGTTTCGCCGACAGCGACACCCCGGAGCTCCAGGTGCAGGTTGCCAACGCCCTGCTCATCAAAGGCATCATGCACGGCCAGCGCGGCGAGTCCGAGGCGGCGTCGGCCGCCGTCGACGATCTGCTCGCTCGTTTCGCCGACAGCGACACCCCGGAGCTCCAGGTGCAGGTTGCCAACGCCCTGCTCATCAAGGGCATCATGCACGGCCAGCGCGGCGAGTCCGAGGCGGCGTCGGCCGCCGCCGACGATCTGCTCGCCCGTTTCGCCGACAGCGACACCCCGGAGCTCCGGGTGCAGGTTGCCAAGGCCCTGCTCATCAAGGGCATCACCCACGGCCAGCGCGGTGAGGCCGAGGCGGCGCTGGCAGCCTACGACGATCTCGTCGAGCGTTTCGGAGCCAGCAGCGCCACAGTGCTCCAAGTGGCGGTTGCCCACGCGCTGTTCAACAAAGGCATCACGCACGACCAGCGGGGTGAGACCGAGGCAGCGCTGGCAGCCTACGACGATCTCGTCGCGCGTTTCGGAGCCAGCGACACCCTGGAGCTCCAGGTGCCGGTTGCCAAGGCGCTATTCAACAAGGGCATCACCCAGGACCGCGAGTCCGAGGCGGAGCTGGCAGCCTACGATGAGCTCGTCACACGTTTCGGCGCCAGCGACACCCTGGAGCTCCAGGTGCTGGTCGCCCAGGCGCTGATCAACAAGGGCATCACCCACGGCCAGCGCGGCGAGTCCGAGGCAGCGCTGGCCGCCTTCGACGATCTCGTCGCGCGTTTCGGCGCCAGCAACGCCCCTGAGCTCCAGGTGCCGGTCGCTCAGGCGCTGATCAACAAGGGCATCGCCCAGGACCAGCGCGGCGAGTCCGGGGCAGAGCTGGCAGCCTACGACGATCTCGTCGCGCGTTTCGGCGCCAGCGACACCCTGGAACTCCAGGTGCAGGTTGCCCAGGCGCTGATCAACAAGGGCATCACCCACGGCCAGCGTGGCGAGCCCGAGGCGGAGCTGGCCGTCTACCACGATCTGGTCTCGCGTTTCGGCGCCAGCAGCGCCCCAGAGCTTCAGGTGCGGGTTTCCAGGGCGCTGTTCAACAAGGGCATCACCCACGGCCAGCGTGGCGAGTCCGAGGCGGAGCTGGCCGCCTACGACGATCTCGCCGCGCGTTTCGGCGCCAGCAACACCCCGGAACTTCAGGTGCAGATTGCCAAGGCGCTACTCAACAAGGGGGCTCAACAAATAGAGATCGGCCGCGCGGAAGAAGCCCTGCGTACCAGCGACGAGCTCGATCGTCGGTTCGCTGCCGTCACTGGCAACGAGCCGAGCGTGCTCGCGTTCTTGCGTTGGCAGGCAAAGTGGATGAGAACGCACGCGTTGCTCGTACTGAACGAACACTCGGCAGCCCTGAGCGTGTTTCGATCGGTGTGTGCCATGTTCGTCGTCGGCAACGAAGCGATGCTAGTTGAAATGCTGGCGCGTGTGCCCATCCTGATCGCAGCCGGCGCGCCGGAGCGCGATCTCGTCGAGATTCTGTCGGCGGACAGCAAGACCGCTGACGCGTTGGCACCGCTCGTCGTCGCCCTGCACCGCCTTGCCGGCGAGCCGGTTCGTGCACCGGCTGAGGTGCTCGAGGTCGCAGCCGATATCTGCAAGAACATCAAAGAGGCGAAACGGTTGGGGGCTGGTCGAGGAACTCGCAAGCACAACGATTCATGAAGCGAGGGTTCATGAATCACAACGCGGGGCGGGCTGCGAGCACGAGGGTCGAACCGCGACGGAGATCACCGGCAGAGGCGGCCGGGGTGAAGGATATCACCCCGGCCGCCCGGCGAGGAGTGCGCTTACGACAGGCCGGTCAGCTCCCTCAGCGTCCCCGTGCTGTCGCCGAAGTGCTCCACGGGCGCCCCGAGCCGCTGCAGCATGGTGAGCTGCAGGTTCGTCATGGGGTTCTTGCCCTTCGGATACACGAGGTGGCGGCCGCCCTTGATGGTGCCGCCGTCGTGCCCCGCGAGGAGGAGAGGGACGTTGTCGTACACGTGGGCGTCCCCGTCCCGCAGGGCGGCGCCGTAGAGCAGCATCGCGTGGTCGAGCAGCGAGCCGTCGCCGTCGGGCGTCGACGCCAGGGTGGCGAGGAACTCGCTGTAGAGCTGCATGTGGTACTGGTTGATCTTGGTCACCTTCTCGATCTTCTCGAGGTCGCCGCGGTGGTGCGTCAGCGGGTGGTGCGGGTCGGGGACCCCGATCTGCGGATAGGTGGTGCCGCTCTGCTCGCGGCCGATCATGTAGGTGAAGACGCGGGTGACGTCGGTCTGCCAGGCGAGCACCAGGAGGTCGTACATCAGCCGCGCGTGCTCCTCGAACGAGACGGGAATGCCGGCCGGCTGGTCGAGGAGCGGCAGCTCGCGGTCGGCCTGCCGCTCGGCAATCTCGATACGGCGCTCGATCTCGCGCACCGCGTCGAGGTAGTTGCCGAGCTTGCGGCGGTCCTCGCCGTCGAGGCGGCCCTGCAGCCCGGCGATCTTGTCCATCACCGCGTCGAGGATGCTGCGCTGCTGCTTCGCGCGGGCGAGCCGGACGTCGGCGCTGGTGCTGCCGGCGTCGCCGAACAGGCGCTCGAACACGACGCGCGGGTTGGTCTCGCGGGGCATCGGCGTGGTGCGGTCGTGCCACGAGATGTTGAGGTAGGCGCAACTGTAGCCGGTGTCGCAGGTGCTGACGCCGTTGAAGGTGTCGGCGCCCTCGAGCGACAGCTCGAGCGACGGCAGGCGCGTCTCGCGGCCCAGGGTCTGCGCCGCGAACTGGTCCATCGACGTCCCGAGATCGAGCTCGGAGCCCTGCGTCTGCTCGGCGTGCAGCCCGGTGAGGTACGCGGCGGCGGGGCGCGAGTGCGACCCGAGGGCCTCGCCGGGCCGCGCGAAGGCGGCGCGGTTGTCGAGGTTGGTCAGCACCGTCAGGTGCTCGCGCACCGGCTCGAGCGGCTTGAGCAGGCGCGGCAGGTCGAACCCGGGGGCGTCGGTCGCCGGCGTCCAGTTGCCGTTGCGGGTGATGATGCCGTTCGGCACGTAGACCACGCCCAGCCGCTTCGCGGGGCTCGCCGCGGTCCTCGCGAGCGCGGTCAGCGGCGGCACCATGCCGTTCAGCAGCGGCAGCGCCAGCGCCGTGCCCATGCCCCGCAGGACGGTGCGGCGCGCGATGGTCTTCTTAGTGACGATCATGATTCGACCCTCCTCAACTGGAACGGGGCGCTCCTTACGATACCCTGAATCAACGCCGACCAGCGGTGATTCTCGTCCGCCGCGTCCCGCACGATCTGCCGGACCACCGGCATGTCGGGGTGCTCCAGCCGCCGCCCGAGCGCATACGTCAACAGCCTTCCCGTCACCGTCCGGATGAACTCCTGCCGCCGGTCGAGCAGCAACGCTCGCAATCCGGCGGGACCCTCGAACCGGGTGCCGTCCGGCATGACCCCGGACGCGTCGATGACGGGGCCCCGCTGGCCCGGCATCCGCGGGTCGTCGGTGGTCCGCCAGCGTCCGATGGCGTCGAAGTTGTCGAGGGCGAAGCCCAGCGGGTCCATCACACGGTGGCAGACCGCGCAGGTCGGGTTGCGCCGGTGCGCCTCCATGCGCTCGCGCTGCGACGTGGGGGCCGCGCCGGCGGCGTTCTCCTCGAGGGGCGGCACGTTGGCGGGCGGGGCCGGCGGCGGCGACCCGAGCACCCGCTCGAGCAGCCACTTCCCGCGGTTCACCACCGAGGTCCGGGTGGAGTACGACGTGAGGGTGAGGATGCTCGCCTTGCCGAGCAGCCCCGCCCGGCGGTCGTCGGGCAGCACCACGCGCCGGAAGTGGTTGCCGTAGACGCCGGGAACGCCGTAGTGCCGGGCCAGCCGCTCGTTGAGGAACGTGTCGTCGGCGCGCAGCAGGTCGACCACCGCGCGATCCTCGCGCAACTGGCTCGCCATGAAGAGCGCCGTCTCCCGCTGCATGGCGTCGCGCAGGTTCTGGTCGAACGCGGGGAAGATGGTCGGGTCGGGCGCCACGTTGCGGATCTTGTGCAGCTCGAGCCAGCGGTCGACGAAGTTGCCGGCGAGCGAGGCGGACCGCGGGTCGGCGAGCATGCGGCGCACCTGCTCGTCGAGGACCTCCGGCTTGGCGAGCTCGCCGCGCTCGGCCAGGGCGAGCAGCTCGTCGTCGGGGATGCTGTTCCACAGGAAGAACGAGAGCCGCGACGCGAGCTCGATGTCGTCGATGCGGTAGACCGCGTCGCCCGCGTCGGCCGGCGGACGGGGGATACGGAACAGGAACTCGGGATCGACGAGCACCCGCTCGAGCGCCGTCCGGACGCCCGCGTCGAAGTCGGCCCCTCGACGCGCGGTCTCGAAGAAGCCGTACAGGTGGTCCACGTCGGCCGAGGTCACCGGCCGGCGGTAGGCGCGCCGGGCGAGCGTCGAGATGATCTCGCGGGCGCAGGCCTCCTCTGCCGCCCCGTCCGCGGGACGGCAGACGAAGAGCCTCTCTCGGCTCGCCACGTCGTCGGGGACCTCGCCGTCGAACGGCCCGCCGATGACGACGTTGCCCACCGCGGGCTCGCCGCCCATCTCCTCGTCGGTGCTGTAGCCGAACGTCGACATGTCGACCGGCGGCTGCAGGACCCCTTCCTCGAGGGCGGGGTGGTCCACGAACGCGACGGCCACCGTCCGCAGCCCCGCCTCGACCGGCACCCGCACCTCGAAGTCGTCGTCGGCGTGGTTGGCGTACCACTCCCACTCGGCCCCGCCCATGCCCGAGCTGCCGCAGAAGCTGGCGATGCACCGCTCGGCGTCGGGGCTCAGCCCGCCGCCGGCAATGAACGTCGCGGCCAGCGCGCCGTCCACCCGCACGTCTAGCTGGTGGGCGACGTTGCCGATGCCGCGGATGTAGTTGTAGAAGTTGCGGCGCAGCCCGACCCGGATGGTGTACTCGCCGTCGAGCGGGAAGTAGTGGTGTACCGCCACGCCCCCGCGAGTCCCGAACGGCAGGTCGTCGCTGGTGTGGTGGTCCTGGATCTCGCGGTCGGGCACCCGGTAGGTGTCGAAGCGCGGCCGCAGTGCGGCGTCCCCGACCGCGAGCTGGCTGACCTGCCGGGCCGCGTACAGGTAGCGCTCCATGAGGGTCGGCGACACCGACAGCACGTCGGCGATGTTGTCGAAGCCCTCGTCGTCGTCGTCGGGCGGCAGCAGCGCCTCGGGATCGACCTCGAGGCCGAGGAGGTCGCGGACGGCGTTGCCGTACTCGACCCGGTTGAGCCGGTGCGCGACGGTGCGGCCGGGGTTGGGGTCGGCGGCGGCGGCGCGGTCGAGCTCGTCCTCGAGCCAGGCCGCCACCGCGTCGTAGGCGGCCTCGTCGGGACGCGGCCGGCCGACCGGCGGCATCATGCGCGACCGCAGCTTCAGCGCCACCGTCTCCCAGGCGGCGGGGTGGGCGCCCACGTTCGCGGGGTCGAGCGGCTGCAGCGACACGGGAACGCGCCCCGCCGCGTAGCCGCCGTCGCTGTGGCAGGTGATGCAGTAGCGGTTCAGCATCGCCTCGACCGACGGCGCAGACGATGGCGCGGCGGCAGACTCGGACGCGCCAGCCGTCGCCGCGGACTCGGCCTGCCCCGCCACCGCAACCGCGGCCTGCAGCACGAGGCACCCGGCAAGCACCGCACCGACCTGCCACCCGTTCGGCCGTGACCGGTCGTGTCTCCGCGGCGTCACGACAGCACGCGCTCTCTCGTGCGACATCTCGTTACCCTCTCTTACCCCGCACAGCGCACGAGCAGCCCGTCCGCCGCGTGGCACATCATCTGCCGCGGCGTCCGGTTGCGCTCGTTCGCGGCGTTCAGGTCGCCCCCGTGCTCGACGAGCAGATCCACCACCGCCGGCCACGCCTTGAAGACGGCCGAGTGCAGGGCGGTGTCGCCCGCCCCGTTGCGGGCGTTCACGTCGGCCCCCATCGCCAGCGCGAAGCGCGCCGCCGCGAGGTTCGGACCCTCGTCCGCGTGCAGGGCGTCCGCGACCTCGGGCGGAACCCGCCGGTCGTGGCGGTCGATCTCGCCGTTGGGCCACCTCGCCCCCGACGCCATCATCAGCGGAGTCGTCCCGTCGCGCATCGGCAGGAACGGGTCGGCCCCGCTCTCGGCGAGGATGCGCATGATCCCGACGTTGGCGTACTTCGCCGCGAGCAGGAACGGCGTCGCCCCGGCCAGGGCCCCCGGCAGCACCCACCAGTGGGTAGCCCGCGGCACCCGGCTGCCCTTCGTGAGACGAACGTCCGGATCGGCGCCGTAGGCGAGCAGGGTCTTGACCAGGGCCGCGTCCGCGCGCAGGACGGCAGTGTGCAGGGCGGCGTAGCCCGCACCGGCCGCGTCGGGTTCGGCGCCGCGGCTCAGCAGGTACGCGGCCAGCTCGCCGTGGCCACTGAAACTCGCCACGACCAGGGCCGAGGCGCCGTCGGGCGCCGTCTCGTTCACGTCCGCGCCGGCGTCGAGCAGCAGCCTCGCGCCCTCCGCGCTCCCCTGCCGCGCCGCGAAGAGCAGCGGCGTGAAGCCGCCGAGGGGGAGGTTCCCGGCGCGATTCGCGCCCCGGCCACCGAGGCTCACGAGCAGCGAGCGGGCCTCGGAGCGCGCGTGCACATCGGCGCCGTGCTCGATGAGCAGCCGCACGACGGCGGGATGCCCCTGGGCCGCCGCCCACATCAGCGCCGTCTGCCCCCGCGACGACTCCCGCGCGTCGACGTTGTCGGCTCCCGCGTCGAGCAGAGCGCGCACCGCCTCCGCGGCCCCGGTGCGCGCGCAGGTCATGAGGACGGTCTCGCCCATCGAGGTCGCGGCGTTCGGGTCGGCGCCCGCGGCGAGCAACCGCTCGACGACCGGCGCGCTTCGGTTGATGCAGGCGAGCGACAGCGGCGTGACGCCGTACGCGTTGGCCGCGCCGGGCCGCGCGCCCGCGGCGAGCAACAGATCAACGGCCGCGGCGTTGTCCCACCGGACCGCCCAGTGCAACACCGTCGCGCCGTCGCCCTCGGGCGCGTTGACGTCGACGTCCTGCTCGATCAGGGCCCGCACCGCGGCGTCGTCGCCGCTCCTCACCGCCTCCTTCAGCCGGACGTCGGCCGCGTCGGCCGACATGCCGGCGCCCGAAAGCAGCACGATCATCCACACGATGACCCGAGTCGCGAAGCCGGTGCGCATGCTCTCCCCCTGGTCACCAGCACCGGGCGTCCCGGCCCTCCGGGCGCGGCCAGCCGGTGTCGACGAGCATCGACTCGCCGGACGGGGAGATGAAGAGAGTCGCGCCCCCGCCCTCGACGTCCATCCAGTAGATGTCCAGAGTGCCCGGCTGGGCCTGGAGCGACGCGGTCGGAGCGTACAGCTCCATCGCCGCCAACAGCAGGAGCCGACGGCGGAAGCCGTGATTCGCATGTCCGATCTCCCGAGGGCGTGGAACGCGTGCGGGAGCCCGGGGAGACAACCGGCGTTGCTCCCCGGCTCCGGACTTCAGCAGGACACGCAGTTGTCGTTGTTGACGGCGCCCAGCCCCTCCAGCAGGGCCAGCGTCTCGGGGAACGGCAGCGTCCGCTGGTACGGGCCGTTCGCCATGTCCGCGGTAGTCTGGCCGCGGCGGCTCACCACCATCACGTCGGCGCCCTGCTCCACGAGATAGCGCACCATCTCGGTGTCGCCGCGGGCCGCGGCGTGGTGGACCGCGGTGTAGCCCTCGTGGTCGCGGGTGTTGACGTCGACCCCGAGCTCCTCCACCAGGTAACGCACGGACGGCAGCCAGCCGTCGGGCACGTGACGGTGGGCGTTGGACTCGAAGCCCTCGCCGTAGCCGACGCCCGAGGCGGCGTGGATCGGCCACACGCCGGGGCCGCCGGCCTCGACCGGGGGCAGGCCGGACGGATCCGGCTCCGCGTCGGCCCCGTCGCGCCGCCGGCGCGGCTCGGGCGCCCGCGTCGGCACGTGCGGGTCAGCGCCGTGGGTCCGCAGCAGCTTCATGGCCTCGACGTCGGTCGCGTAGGCGGCGCGCCAGAACGGGGTCGCCCCGTCGACGCTCTCCGAGCAGCAGTGGTTGTAGGACATGTACCACAGGTGCTTGTCGAGCCGCACGTTGGGGTCGGCCCCCGCCTCGAGCAACGCCTCCATGACGTCGAGGTAGGTGGCCTCCTGCTGGTCGTGGGCGCGGGGCTGCGGGTAGCGCGCCCGCGGCGCCCACTGCAGGTTGAGGGCCGCGAACAGAGGCGTCGCTCCCGCGTCGGTGGCGACGTTCGGGTCGGCGCCACGCTCGACGAGCCGCAGCGCGAGGTCGAAGTGGCCGTTCATGGCCGCGATCTGCAGCGGGGTCGTGCCGTCGCCGCTCGCCCGGTCGATGTCGGCCCCCGCGTAGAGCAGGGCCATCGCCACGTCGGCGTGCCCCTGACGGGCCGCGTGCAGCAGGGCCGTCAGCCCGCCCTGCACGCCCACCCGCTCGGTGTAGGCGCGCGGCGTGCCGCGCTCGAGCTGCGCGCCGTCCCCGAAACTCGGGACGTCGTCGAGCAACTGCACTTCCCGCGCGGCGCGGACCGCGGCCTGGACCTCGCTGGCGGTGGGCTGCCACCCCTGCCGCTCGTCGGGCGGGGCCGCCGCCCGGAAGCCGTCCAGCACCTGCTTGCGCCGCTGCGCCGCCGCCCGGTCCATCGAGTCGAGGGCGGGGAGATCGACGACGCGGGTGGCGACCTCGAGGTCGGCGCCGCGCTCCATCAGCACGTTCACGGGCCCGAGCCGGTTGGCGGCGGCCGCAAACATCAGCGGGGTCTGTCCCCAGGTTCGCTCTCGTGCGTTCACGTCCGCCCCGTGATCGAGCAACGCGGCGACGGCGGCGGCATTCCCGGCCTGGGCGGCCAGATGCAGCGGGGTCGCCCCGCTCGCGGTCAGGGCGTGCGGGTCGGCGCCGGCGTCGAGCAGGGCCTGCACCACCTGCGCCCGGCCGCTCCGGCCCGCGACGTGCAGCGGCGTGTGGTGGCCGATGCGGGTCGTCGCCTCGAGGTTGGCCCCGGCGTAGAGGAGCAACCCCGCCATCTCGAGATCGCTGCGCATCGCCGCCCAGTGCAGCGCGGTCATGCCGTCGGGCCGGGCCGTCTGCACGTCGGCGCCTCTTCCGAGCAGAGCGCGGACGGCCTCCACGTCGCCCCGGACTGCGGCGTCCGCCACCGGGGAATCGGCCGCCGCCGCCACCGACCACAGGGACGGCGCCGCGCACAGCGCCGCCAGCATCGCCACGACCGCGCCCGCACGCAGTAACAGTCTCATGCCGCTCTCCCCCGCTGTCTCCCGCTTCCCGGTAGATGTCGAGCGCAAACTCACCGCCCGCCGTGCCTGCTGCCCCCACAAGCGGCGGTGCTCGCTACCCCGTCAGTCAGCCACCCGCAGTTTTCTCCCGCGGGCGGTGGTACTTGCTGTCCCGTCCGTCGAGCGCAACTCACCGCCCGCGGTTCCCGGGCCTCCTGCAAGCAGCGGCCTCGCCATTCACGTCGACCGCACGCGAGCCCGCCGCCCGCGGTTCATCTTCATCCCGCAGGCGGCGGCACCCGCTGATCTCCGTCAGATGCTGAGCGCGAACTCCCCGGTGCTGTCGCCGAAGCTCGCCCGCTCGTGCCCGAGCGCGTGCAGCAGGCTGAGCATGGCGTTGGCCATCGGCGTCCCCTCCGGCGCCCTGAGATGACACCCGCCCGGGAGCCGGCCGTTGGCGTGGCCGAGCAGGAGCAGCGGGCAGCGCTTGTGGTTGTGCAGGTTGGGGTCGCCCATGCCCGAGCCGTAGAGGATGACGCTCTTCTGGAGCAGGTCGCTGTCGCCCTCCTGCACGTCCTTCAGCCTGTCCATCAGGTACGGCAGCAGGCTGACGTGGTAGCGGTTGATCTTGCTGAACTCGACGATCGCATCCTCGCGGCCGCCGTGGTGCGACGCCGAGTGGAACGGCCGGTCGGTGCCGCTCAGCGGGTAGACCCGGCCCGAGGCGTCGCGGCCCATCTTGAACGAGAACACGCGGGTGACGTCGCTCTCGAAGGCCAGGGCCTGCACGTCGAACATCAGCTTGACGTGCTCGTCGAACGAGTCGGGCACGCCGGCCGGCGCCGCCGGGAGCTCGCGCGGCTCGCCGCTCATGTTCCGCTCCTCTACCCGCTGGATGCGCCGCTCGATCTCGCGGATGTTGTCGAGGTAGCGCTCCATCCGCCGCCGGTCCGTCGCCCCCAGCTCGCGCGTGAGCTGGGACACCCGCGAGGTCATCCAGTCGAGGATGCTCGCGTCGGTCTTCCGCCGGGCGGCGCGCTCCTCGGCCGTGCCCCCGACCCCGAAGAGCTGCTCGAAGGCGACCCGCGGCGACCGGGTGACCGGCAGCGGCTCGGTCGGCGACGCCCAGCTTATCGAGTCGGTGTAGACGCAGGTGTATCCGTAGGCGCAACCGCCGGCCTGGTCGACGTTCTCGATGCAGAGCTGCATGGACGGGATGGGCGTCTCCTGGCCGAACTGCTGGGCGTGCAACTGGTCCAGCGAGGTCCCGGCGAAGACATCCGAGCCCTGGGTCTGCTTCGGATGCGACTGGGTCAGAAAGACCGAGCTGGTCCGGAAGTGATCGCCGCCGATCTCGGGCGGTGAGAACGCCTCGGCCATGCCCACGTCGGTGTCGCTGACGATGGTCAGGTGCTCGCGGTACGGCTCGAGCGAGCTCAGCGCGCCGGCGCTGAGGTCGAAGTCGCGGCCGGCCTTGGCCGGGGCCCACAGGTGCTGGGTGCCCCCCCACGCATTCGATCCCGCCGCCCCGTGCACCATCTCGATGGTGATGAGACGGGTCGGGTCGAGGGCGGCGGCGGTGGCCGCCGACACCCGTCCCGCGGGACGCATGGCGTCCAGGAACGGCAGGGCCAGGGTCGCGGTCCCCACGTCACGGAGAAACGTCCGGCGAGGAAGGTGCTTTCCGGTGATGAACATGAGTTGTCTCCCAGCCTGCCTGTCTCGTCTCCTGAATGTTCCGCCTGTCTCGCCCGGCGCCGGCGCTTCGCGCCCTCCGAAACTCCCGAATCGACCGCAAGACCGCGCCGCAACCTCCCGCTCTCCCCCGGCCGACCCGCGGGGACTCCGCACCGCTCCCGGCGCAGACTCCTACTGCACGGTGGCGCCCGCCTCGGCCGGGCCCGCCGGCTCCGCCCTCTGCATCGTGAACGCGGGGCTCCGCACGACCCCCAGGATGAACGACGACATGCGGTAGCCGTCGTCACGCGCGTTCCCGGCGATGCGGCGGACCGTGGGCATGTCGTAGTGCTCGACCCGCCGCCCCAGGGCATAGGCCATGAGGTTCTCGGTGAACGTGCGGGCCAGCGGCGCCTCGAGCTTCATCAGCGCCCCCCGCAGCTCCCGGGGCGTCGACACCGGGGTCCCGTCCCACATCTCGCCGCGGGTGTCGAGGGGCATGCCGTTCTCGCGAATGCGCCACTTCCCGATGACGTCGAAGTTGTCGAGGGCGAGCCCCAGCGGGTCCATGAACCGGTGGCAGGCGTTGCACGTGGGGTTCGTCCGGTGGACCTCCATCCGCTCGCGCGTCGTGAGGGTCCGGCCGTCGATGACCGTGGCCGTCTCGTCGAGGTCGGGGATGTTCGGCGGCGGGGGGGGCGGCGGCACCCCGAGCACCACCTCGAGCACCCACTTGCCCCGCAGCACCGGCGACGTGCGGTTGGCCATCGACGTCAGCATCAGCACCGAGCCGTGGCCGAAGAGGCCCCGCCGCTGGTCGCCGAGGTCGTCGACGCGCCGGAACTGCGGTCCCGCGACGTTCGGGATGCCGTAGTGCCGGGCGAGCCGCTCGTTCACGAAGGTGTAGTCGGCCGTGAACAGGTCGAAGAAGCTGCGGTCCTCGCGGACGAGGCTGTCGAACAGCAGCTCGGTCTCGCGGCGCATCGCGTCGGCGAGCTGCCGGTCGAAGTTGGGGAACCAGAACGCGTCGGGCTGCACTTGGTCCATGTCCTGGAGCCGCAGCCACAGCGCCGCGAACCGGGTGGCCAGCGACTCGGCCCGGGGGTCGGCCAGCAGGCGCCGGGTCTCGGTCTCCAGCACGTCGGGGTCGGACAACTCGCCCGCCGCCGCCCGCGCCGTCAGCGCCTCGTCGGGCGGCCCGCCCCAGATGAAGAAGGCGAGGCGCGAGGCCAGGGCCACGTCCGAGACGCGGTAGTTCTCGCCCGGCGCCACCGGCTCGGCCGGCCGCTCGATGCGGAACAGGAAGTCGGGGCTGGCCAGGGTCGCCTGGAGCGCGGTGCGGATGCCCGTCTCCCAGTCGCCCTCCGCGAGGCCCGCCTCGTAGAACCGCATGAGGTCCGCGAGATCGGCGTCGGTGAGGGGCCGGCGGTACGCCTGGGCGCCGAGACGCCCGACGATCTCCTCGGCGCAGGCGCGCTCGGTGTCGGGAGAGGTGGGGCGGCAACTGAAGATCTCGCGGCGGCTGGGGGTCTCCGAGACACCGGTGACGTCGTAGGGGCCGTCGATGATGAGGTCCCGCATGTGCGGCAGGGCGGTGATGCCGTACCCGAGGTCGCCGATCTCGGTGTCGACGATCGACCACTCGTGCGGCGCGAGGACATCCTCGACCGGCCCCTCGAACTGCCGGACGAAGACCGCCGACACGCGCCGGGGTCCGGCCCGCACGAAGATCGGCGCCTCGACCTCCAGGTTCACGCCGTTCGGGTCGGAGGTCCGCAGCCACTGGTCCATGGCCAGCACCGCGGCCGGCTCGCCGTCGATCGAGATCTCGATCTGCTCGTTTCGGATCGTCGACCCCGACAGGCCCCCGGTGGTCGTGTGCTGGAACGCCATCCGGAAGACGTAGTCCCCGTCGGCCGGGAAGTTGTGCACCACGGAGAACCCGCCGCGGGTGCCGTAGGGGGCGCCCTCCACCCGGTCCCACTGCGAGTACGCGCGCGACTTGGCGTAGGTGGTCTGCCTGGGCAGCGCGTTCGGGTTCCCCACCGCGAGCTGGCTCACCTCGGCCGCGGCGCGGAGGTACCCGTCGAGCAGCGTCGCCGAGAGCAGTTGCACGTCAGCGATGTTGTCGAAGTTGGCGCTCATGGTGTCGAGCGGCAGGTAGTCGCCGGCGTCGATGTCCAGCGCCAGCAGGTCGCGGACGGCCTGCTCGTACTCGTGCCGGTTCAGGCGCTGGAAGGTACGGTAGCCGGGGTTCGGGTGGGCCGCGGCGGCCTCGTCCACCACCGACTCCAGCGTCTCGACCAGCGCCGCGAGGGTCTCCGCCGGCGGGCGCCGCATGCCCGGCGGGGGCATCATGTTCGCCCGCAGCTTGCGGATCATCTTCTCCGCCCGCTCCGCGTCGCCGCCCGCGCCAGCGACGTCGAAGCCGTCCAGCGAGAAGTTGCCGGTCAGCATCCGGTCGTTGTGGCAGCGCTGGCAGTAGGTTCCGACGACGCCGTTCAGCGCGTCGTGGTCGAGGGCGGCCGGCGGCGGCGCGGCCGCTTCCTGCCCGGCGGCGGGGGCGGCGCCGAGGACGGCGGCGAGGACCGCGGCGGAAACGGCAGGGACTCTCATCATGGGATCGCCTCGAACCGCCGAAACGCGAATCGCGCAAGTTTAGCAGATCGGCGAGCGCTTCGCCTCCCGGCCCCGACACTGACGCCGATCTTCCGGTCAAGGGGTGCTAGGATGGTGGCCACGGGGAGATTCCGGGGCCATGCAGCAACGCGCGCCGAGCAACCGTCCGAATCAGCCGTTGGACCCCGTCCACACGCGAGCCCCGGTGTTCTCGCCCGGCAGCGGCCCGGCCGGCACGCCGGTGACGGTGGAGACGACCAACCTCCCCGCCGTCACCCCCATCTACCTCGGCATGGGGGCCACCCGATCGAGCTTCGAGGTCCTCGCCCAGCTCGTCACCGACGAGTTCGGCACGATGTCGACGGTCATCGACGTGCCGACCTGGGCCACCACCGACCGGACCCACTTCTTCGTGCTGGTGGACGTCTACTTCCGGCCGCTCGCGGTGTCGGCCCCCTTCCACGTCACCGAGCCCGACGGTACCCTGCGGCGCCAGGGCCGGGTCGCGGACGGCGGGGGCGGCTGCCTCGTGCTCGAGGAAGGGGGCGAAGGCGGCGAGCGCTACGTGCTGACCGGCGCCCGGCAAGACCTCGCGCCCGGCGACGACGTGGTGGTCGGGGGCCGCCTCGCCGAATCGGCCGGCTGCCCCGACGGCATCGCCCTCGAGGTCGTCCGGGTCACACCCCCGAACTGATCCCGCGTTCCTGGAACGACCACCATCCAGACTGCACGCTGACCGCCAACGCTACGCGCAGCCGGAACACGGGAACGTACCTCGCAAGGAAGCCGCCCCCCCGGCAGAACGTGCGACCGACGGGGCGAGACGACATCGCAGTCTCTGCCACGTCTGCCACGAGCCCAGCCCTGTTGCCGGCGCCTCTTCGCGACTCGCGGACGCCTCCAGCCGCAGTCGTCGCACGCCGAGAGCCTCCCCGGCGGCCGGCGCCCTCGCGCGAGGAGGGCGCCGGGCACGAATCCTGCTTCGGCCCGGTGGTACCATGGCGCCCATGCCCACCGCGCAGGCGCGGGTCGGCTACACCGACCTCCTCGACATGCCGGACGACGGGCGCCGCTACGAGATTCACGGAGGAGAGCTCGTCGTGGTCCCGTCACCGCTGCCGCGCCACCAGATGGTGGTCCAGAGAGTCTTCCTGCTGCTGCACGAGCACGGACTCGAGACCGGCGGGCTGGCCCTGATCGCACCGCTCGACATCGTGCTCGACGAGTTCGACGTCGTGCAGCCCGACGTCGTGTTCTTCCGCGCGGAACGACGCCATCTCGTCCGGCCCGACGCCGTGACCCGACACCCCCCGGACATCGCCGTCGAGGTGCTGTCCCCCTCCACCGCCGCCATCGACCGCGGCCGCAAGATGCGGATGTTCGCGACGTACGGGGTGCCGGAGTACTGGATCGTCGACCCGGTCAGCAAGCGGACCGAGGTGCACGCGCTCGACGACGGCGCCTACCGGCAGGCACAGGCCGCGTCGGCGGACGACGTCGTCGCTTCGGTCCTGCTCCCGAACCTGGTGTTCGCCGCCGACGGCGTACTGGAGGTTCCGTAGCACCAGTCGGCGCCGGGTCATCCCCGGGCCGCGCCGCGACGGCTCAACCCGCCGGCCGCGTCGTATCGAGCCTCCGCCGCCTCCCTGAACGCGGAGACGGCAGGTATCCCCAGACTGTTCGCTCACCGCAGGCCGGCACTTCGTCGACTCAATAGCGATAAGCCCAGAATCAGGGCTATAACTCATCCGCAATGGACATACGTCGAAACGAAGCCCCCGGCCACGTCACGCGCTCGGACGTGGTCCAGAAGCCGGCGTCGTCCGGGCGGACGTCGCAACCCCGTTGCGCGCCCAACCGAGCTCGTCCACCGGCGGTTGGCACGGTACATGCTCCAGATTCCCCCACGGACGCCCTGACATGGAAGGGCGTCGCAGCGTGTGGTAGCTTGGGGAAGTCGTGCGCGCCGTCGCCCCGGAGAGGGCCCCGACGATGATCCGACCCGCACTTGCCACAGCCCCGATCCACTACCCGAGCTCGGACGGCCGGCCCATGGCGGAGAACGATGCCCAGCGCAGCGCCATCATGTACGGCATCGGCGCGCTGGCCCGCCACTTCAAGGACCGCCCGGACGTGTACGTGTCCGGCGACCTGCTCATCTACTACAAGGAAGGCAACCCGCGGGTATCGATCGCCCCGGACGTCTTCGTGGTGTTCGGCGTCGAGAAGCGCCAACGGCCCAACTACAAGCTGTGGGAAGAACGCCGCGCTCCGGCCTTCGTCCTGGAGGTGGCCTCTCCCAGCACGTGGCGGGACAACCTGGGTCGGAAGCGGTCGGTGTACGCCCGGCTGGGCGTGCGCGAGTACTGTCGGTTCGACCCGGCCGGAGACCACCTGCCGGCGCGGCTCGAAGGCGAACGCCTGTCGCCGTCGGGCTATGTCCGTCAACCGGTGGTGACGGCGCTCGACGGTACGTTGACGCTGCCCAGCGAGACGCTGGGGCTGGAGCTTCGGGCGGCGCCGGGACGCGAGCTGCGCTTCCGGGACCCGGCGACCGGCAGCGATCTGCGCAGCCACGACGAGGAAGCCGAGGGCCGCCTGGCCGCAGAGGCACGGGTGGCGGAACTGGAAGCGCTGCTTCGCGAGCGCTCCGGCTGACGGCCGGCACCACGTCGTCTCGCCGAGCGCCACGCCTAACCGACGGCGCCCTCGCCGTTCTTCGCGGACACCGCGGCGACCTGCTCGCGGTCCGGCGCCGGATTGCTCCGGCCATCGATCCGCTCCAGCAACGCCGCGCACTCTGCCTGCCGCGCCTTCAGCGTCTCGCCGGCATTGCGCAGCCGCAGCACCTGGGCCTTGGTGCTCTCCAGCTCCGGCGCGAAGGTCTCGCGGAGCTGCTCGACGTAGTCGCGAAGCTGCTCCTTGAACCGCGCCTCGAGGGTCTCGGCCAGCTCGACGCGCAGGGTCTCGACCTTGCCCGCGAGCTCGCGCTTCAGGCGGGCCCGGCGCTGGGGCAGGATGAAGAGGCCCGAGGCGACGAGCAGGGTCGCGCCGACGGTGCCGGTGACGTCGAGGCCCAGGGTCGTGAACGCGGCGGTCAGGGCCGCCCCCAGCCCGATGACCACGGCCTGGACCCCGAACGTCTTGGCGATGGCCGCGTTCACCGCCGCCACGACCTCGTCCGCCTCGCGCTGGGCGTCGAAGAGCGCGAGCCGCCGCCGCACCGGCTGGGCGAGGCGGGTGAAGATCTCCTCGCGGTTGTAGACGTACTGCGGACTGACGAAGCGCGTGCGCCCCGCCGCGTCGCGCAGCGCCTCGCGCCGCTGCCGCAGCAGGCCGTCCGCCTTCTCCCACATCGCGAGGTTCTGCCGCACCAGCCAGTCGATGAGGGCCTGCACCTCTTCCTCGATGCGCTGCGGCGCGTCGGCCACGACTTCGTTGCGGAACCGGTTCTCGACGACGTCCTTGTCGCGCAGCCGCATGATGTTCGACAGCCGCACGAGCTCGTCGAAGAACCGCTGGCCGCGCCGGTCGAGCTGCCAGAGGATGTTGGTGATCTGCGACTGGTAGCGGGAGACGTCGTCCCGCATCCGTGTCTCGTAGGCGTCGACCTCGGTGAGGATGGACGCGAGGGCGGAGTGGTCGCCGTGCACGAGCCGCAGCCGCTCCGCGAGGGCGTCGGCCTGGCGGGCGAGCACCGGGGTGAGGCTCTTCAGCGGCGCCGTCAGCTTCAGCCGGACGCGGTCGCGGTCGCGCAGGGTCGACCGGAAGAACGCGGTGAAGGCGGTCCACTCGTCGAGGTCGGACAACGGCTGGCCGGACGTGCGCTCGAGCACGACGCCGCGGGCGCTGATGGCGAACAGCGGCGGCTCCTCGCCGAGCGCCTCCTTCGCCTGTTGCTGCACGTAGCGCTTCACCCGCGCCGCGTGGTCGGGGCCGGACGCCAGGTCGACCTGGTTGACGATGAACACGACGTGCTTGCCCCAGCTCAGGATGAGCTTGAGGAAGTCGTGCTCGCTCGCCGAGTACGGGCGCAGCAGCGAGGTGACGAAGAAGACGATGTCGGCGCGGGGCACGAAGCCCTCGGTCAGCAACTGCTCTTCGCGCTGCATCGAGTTCGTGCCGGGGGTGTCGACGATGTTCAGCTCCTGCAGCACCTCGACCGGCAGCTCGTGGACGAGCAGGCGCGGTTCGACCTCGCGCACCGACTCGATGGCCCCGTGGCGCAACAGGTGCACCGACCGGGTCGTGGGCAGCTCGCCGGTCTCGAGTGCGTCGGCCCCGAGGACGGCGTTCAGGAACGTGGACTTGCCGGCGTTGAACTCGCCGACCACCATGATCAGGAAGAGCTCGTCGAGGCGCCGCCGCATCGCCTCCAACGCCTCGATGTCGCCCGGCACCAGGTCGAGGTCGGCGAGCAGAGCCCGGCTAGCGTCGAACAGCGCCCGCTGCTCGTGCACCAGCTCGCGTTCGTCGGGGGTCAGGAGCGGGTCCATGCGGGCGTCACCTCGGCGGCCGCGGCGCGAGCCCATCCCCGGCGCCGCCGCGGCGCGGCGGCGCCGCCGCCCGAACCCCTGCCGCCACGCTTCCACGCGACCGTCGGCAACGCACGAGGCTCGGACGGGGTTTCGCGGCGATCGACCCGCGAGCCTGCGCCCTTCCCGCCGGGAGCCCCCCGGCGGGACTCCGCCGACGGGCGGCTCCCCGCGGCCGCGCCGCCGAGAGGGGCCGGGGGCGCGGCGCGGGACACGGGAGGCGGTCGGCCGGCACGGTCCGGATCACGCGGTGAGACGCCCGTCACGAGGAACGGCTGAAGATGTGGACGGCGGTCTCGCCCTCCTGGCGCTCGCCCGCCCCGACGACGACGAAGACGTGCGAGTCGGTCGCGGCGACGTCGCGGGCCGGCTCGCCGGTCCGGAGGGTCCCGGCCGGCGCCGGGGCCGACGGATCGGAGATGTCGACGATGGCGACGCCGGCCTCGGTGTCGGCGACGAAGACGAGCGAGCCCGAGAAGGCCACCCGCGACGCGCGCCCCGGCGTCTCGAAGGTCGCGGCCCGCACCGGGCGCGTCGGGTCCGAGGCGTCGTAGATCTGGAGGTGGCCGCCGCCCGCCCCCGCGAGGAGGCCGGACACCTCGCCGACCTCGCGCTGCACCTCGATGGCGCGGGGGGCGCCGGGGGCGTGGAGGACGCCGACGGGCTCGGGCGGCCCCGGCGCCGACAGGTCGAAGACGTACAGACCGGTCGGCGAGTCGGTGGCGTAGGCCATGGGCCCCGAGGTCACCACGTCGCGCGCGTAGCCGTCGAGGAAGAACGAGCCGGCCCCCGTCGGCGCTGATTCGTCCGTGGCGTCGACGAGCACCATGCCCTCCATGTGGTCTATCAGCACCACCCGGTTCTCGTAGACCGCGCCGATCTTGGTCTGCCCGAGGGTCTCGTGATTGCCCAGCACCGTCGGCGACGCGGGGTCGGAGATGTCGACGATGGCCACCCCGAAGAAGTTGGCGCCCACGTAGGCCCGGTCGCCGCGAACCCGGAACCCCCAGATCTCCTGGGGCAGCTCGGTCGACCCCATCCGCGCCGGCGCGGCCGGGTCCGACACGTCCCAGACGGTGAACGACGAGTGGTGCGAGACGTAGGCATGGTCGCCCTGCACCCGGATGTGCTCGGCCGGGCCGGGGATCTCGCCGACCTTGGTCAGGGTGACGGTCTGGGCGCCGGCCGGCGCGGTCGCCAGCGCCAGCAGCGCCAGCCCGCCCGCCGCGGCGACGGCTCTCATGGTCCTCTTCACGGCTGTCCCCCCTCTGCAATCCGATAGAGCTTCGTGCGGGTCCGCAGGATGAGGCTGCCGTTCGCCACCGCGGGCGTGGCGAGCGTCATCTCGTTGAGCGGATTGGTGTGCAGAATCTCGAACTCCGGCCCCGCCCGGACGACGAACGTCTCGCCGTCCTCGCTGAGCAGGAATATCCGGTCATTGTACGCCCACGGCGACGCGGTGAACCCGTTGCCGATCTCGAGCCGCCGGCGACCGTAGATCTCGTCGCCGGTGCGGGCGTCGTGGGCGACGAGGAACCCCC
Source organism: Vicinamibacterales bacterium (assembly GCA_965207615.1). GTDB lineage: Bacteria > Acidobacteriota > Vicinamibacteria > Vicinamibacterales > UBA8438 > JAJEEA01. The sequence continues at coordinate 309,760 of CBDBMZ010000003.1, read as the reverse complement.
GGTCGAGCAGCGTGTAGTACTGGTCGCCGTAGACGAGGGCCGACGTGTTGTAGGTGCCCAGCAGCGGGTAGGCCCAGGCAACGTCGTCGGACGACGCCTTGACGCCGGGGAAGCCGAAATTGAGGCCCGTCCGCATGTCGTCGGGCGACCAGATGGAGATGTCGCCCGACGCGCCCGGCCGAACCACGTAGACCGGGCGCAGGCCGCCGCCGGGATAGCCCGAGCCGATGTAGAGCAGCCCGTGCCGCGAGAACGGGGTCGGCACCGTCAGCCCCGACATGCCGTGGATCTCCCACAGCAGGTTGCCGTCGAGGTCGTAGGAGCGGACGCCCTGCGTGCCCGCGGTCACGATCTCGGTCCGCAGCTCGTTCTCCCAGACGAACGGGGTCGCCCAGTTCTGGCCGCGCTCGTCCCGCTCCACCCGCCAGACCTCGGCCCCGGTGTCCCGGTCGAGGGCGACCATGAACGAGCGGGTGACGTTGTCGTTGACGATGTAGAGGCGGTCGCCGTGCAGCGTCGGCGAGGCGGCGGAGCCGAACCCCCCGGTCGTCTCGTACGCCCCCAGCTCGGTGTACCAGACCGTCTCGCCGCTCATGTTCAGGGCGGCGACGACGCCGGCGGTCCCGAAGTAGACGTACACCCGGCGACCGTCGGTGACCGGAGTCTCCGACGCGAAGCTGTTCTTGATGTGCCGCGCGATGGTCGGAGCGGCGCGGTGCATCTCGCGCTCCCACCGGACGGCACCAGTGCGGAAGTCGATGTTCCAGACCACCCAGCGATGGACCTCGGACGAGCGGGTCGCCCCGTTGTCGTCGCCGGGGTCGTAGAGGCCGGGGATGGGCTCGACCTCGTCGCCGGCGCTGACCGCGGAGGTGACGAAGATGGTGTCCTCCCAGACGACCGGCGAGCTCCAGCTCAGCCCCGGGAGATCGATCTGCCAGACGACGTTCTCGGTCTCGCTCCAGGTGTCCGGCAGGGCGGGATCGTCGCCGACGTCGCCGGCGTTCGGACCGCGGAACTGCGCCCATTGCGCCCCGACGGGCGGGGACGCGAGCAGCGCCAGCAACAGGCTGACGACCACGAGCGGATATCGCTTCATGCGTGCCTCTCAGCTTCCGGTCGCGGGGCGCCGCGCCTCGCGCCATCGTGCGTTGTTACCGACTCGCGTTGTCCTTGTCAACAACCTCCGACAAGCCGGCAGCCCACTGCCCATTGGATTGCCCTCAAGGAGCATACCCGTCCTGCCGCCGACCTGAACCCCGCGCTCCCGCGCGGACGGGGCGGCGGCTTGGACAGCTTACATGCAGTATGGTCCTCCCGGCGTATCGGACGATCGTGAGGACGCAGGCGGACTCTCCCGCCCTGTCCCCGTCGCGGCGCGCGTCGGTGCCGTCGCGTCGAGACGGTCGCCGGGCCGGCCGTCGATGTCGTGACACCGGCGTTCCGGGGGTCCGGGGACCGCCCCCCCCGAGCTGCACGAGCCGGCGCCCCACGCCGGCGGCCGATTGACACCCCGCGCGCCCAAGGCCCAAAATACGCTATCGCAGTGTGCACCCGCAGCTCGTTCCAACGAAAGGAACCACGGTCCATGTCTGGATTCCGGGTCATCGGCGCTGCCGTCGGGACCGCGCTGATCTGCGCGACGGCGGGCGCCGGGCAGCCGGCCGGGGGAGAGTCCGGCGCACCTGCCGACGGCCACGGCCAACTCCTCGACCGCTACTGCGTCGCCTGCCACAACGATCGGCTCGAGACCGGCGGGCTGTCGCTCGAGTCGATGGACCTGGCGAACGTCGCCGGCGACGCCGCGGTCTGGGAGAAGGTGGTCGCGAAGCTGCGGGCCGGGGCGATGCCGCCGCAGCCGCGGCCCCGGCCGGAGCCGGCGGTCTACGACGGCTTCCGCGCCTGGCTCGAGACCGAGCTCGACCGCGCCGCCGCCGCCGACCTGCGGCCGGGGCGGACGGAGGCGCTGCACCGGCTCAGCCGCGCCGAGTACCGCAACGTCGTCCGGGACCTCCTCGACCTCGACGTCGACGTGAGCGACCTCCTGCCGGCCGACGACACCAGCTACGGCTTCGACAACATCGCGGGAGTGCTGGGGGTTTCGCCGACCCTGATGGAGCGGTACCTCGCGGCGGCGAGGAAGATCAGCCGGCTCGCGGTGGGGTCGCCGGTGCCCTCGCCGATCGCCGAGACGTTCCGGGTCCCCTCCGACCAGGGGCAGGACGGCCACGTCGCGGGCCTGCCGTTCGGCACCCGCGGGGGGATGCTCGTCGACTTCAACTTCCCCGAGGACGCCGAGTACGTGATCTCGGTCGTCCCCGACGGCCCCCTCTTCATCGAGCCCCACGAGCTCGAGCTGACCCTGGACGGTGAGCGCCTCGAGGTGTTCACGGTCGGCCGCGCCCTCGAGCCCGGGCAGCGCCGCAGCCAGTACGCCGAGGCGGACGCGCGCGAGGTCCGCGTGCGGGTCAGCGCCGGGCCCCACCGCGTCGGCGCCGCCTTCCTGCGCAAGACGCTGGCCGAGCCGGAGCGCACGCGCAAGCTGTACAAGCGGCCGTTCACCGGCGAAGGGTCGGGCGCCGACTCGCGCTACCAGCCGTATCTCGAGCGGCTCACGATCGCCGGCCCGTTCGAGTCGCGGGGCACGCGCCCCCTCGTCGACACGCCGAGCCGGGCGCGCATCTTCACCTGCGAGCCGGGCAACGACGCCGACTCGGCCGCCGCGTGCGCCGCCGGCATCCTGTCGGGCCTCGCCCGGCGCGCGTTCCGCCGGCCCGTCACCGGCGAGGACGTCGACCGGCTGCTCGACTTCTACGAGCGGGGCGTGGCGACGGGCGGATTCGACGGCGGCATCGAGCTCGCCCTGCGGCGCCTGCTCGTCAGCCCCGAGTTCCTGTTCCGCATCGTCGAGGACCCGCCCGACCTGCCGCCCGGCGCCGCCTACGAGATCAGCGACCTGGAGCTGGCCTCGCGCCTGTCGTTCTTCCTTTGGAGCAGCATCCCCGACGACGAACTGCTGGGGGCCGCGATCCGGGGCGAGCTGCGCGACCCCGCGGTCCTCGAGGCCCAGACCCGGCGCATGCTCGCCGACCCGCGGGCGCAGGCGCTCGTCACCAACTTCGCGGGCCAGTGGCTCAGCCTGCGCAACGCCGCCGCGGTACAGCCCGACGAGGACCTCTTTCCCGACTTCGGGGAAGACCTGCGGCAGGGGTTCCGCCGCGAGACGGAGATGCTGTTCGACGCCATCCTGCGCGAGGACCGCAGCGTCGTCGAGCTGCTCTCGGCCGACTACACGTTCCTGAACGAGCGCCTCGCGGTGCACTACGGCATCCCCAACGTGCGGGGCAGCCACTTCCGGCGGGTCGCCCTCGACGATCCGGGGCGGGGCGGGCTGCTCGGCCACGGCAGCATCCTGACCGTGACCTCGCACGCCAACCGCACCTCGCCGGTGGTGCGCGGCAAGTGGGTGCTCGAGAACATCCTCGGCACGCCGCCCCCGCCGCCCCCGCCGGACGTGCCGGCGCTCGAGGCCACCACCACCGGCCGCACCCTGACCATGCGCGAGGCGATGGAGCAGCACCGGGCGAACCCGGTGTGCGCGAGCTGCCACCGGGTGATGGACCCCCTGGGCCTCGCCCTCGAGCCGTTCGACGCCATCGGCCGCTGGCGCACCCCTAACGAGACCAGGGTGCCGATGGACCTGACCGGGGTGCTGCCCGACGGCACCGTCTTCGACGGGCCGGCCGGCCTGAAGGCGGCCCTGCTCGCCCACCCCGAGCGCTTCGTCACCACCGTCACCGAGAAGCTGCTGACCTATGCCATCGGCCGCGGCGTGGAGCACTACGACGCGCCGGCCGTCCGCGCCATCACCCGCGCGGCGGCCGAGGACGGCTACCGCCTAACGACGCTCATCCTGGGCGTCGTCGAGAGCCCCCCGTTCCGGATGAGGAGCACGGAGTCATGATCATCACGAAGATGTCGCTGCCCCGCCGCACGTTTCTCAGAGGCGCCGGCGCCGCGCTCGCCCTGCCCCTGCTCGACGCCATGGTGCCCGCGGCGACCGCGCTCGCCCGCACCGCGGCGCGCCCGACGAAGCGGCTCGGCTTCATCTACATCCCGAACGGGGCCAACATGTCGCAGTGGACGCCTTCCACCGACGGCCCCCTGGAGCTGTCCCCGATCCTGAGCCCGCTGGCCCCCGTGAAGGAGCACGTGGTCATCCCCACCGGCCTCGCCCACCGGCAGGCCGAGGCATGGGGCGACGGCAACGGCGAGCACTCGCGGGCCAGCGGCGTCTGGCTGAACGGCGTGCACCCCAAGCGCACCGAGGGCGCGGACGTCCGCGCCGGCACCACCGCCGACCAGATCGCGGCGGCGAGGCTGGGTCAGGAAACCCCGCTGCCGTCGCTCGAGATCTCGCTCGAGAACAGCTACGTGGTCGGCAACTGCGACAACGGCTACAGTTGCGTCTACACGAACACCATCGCATGGCGCACGCCCACCACCCCGCTGCCGATGGAGCACAACCCGCGCGTGGTGTTCGAGCGGCTGTTCGGCGAGGGCGGCACCACCGCCGAGCGCGTGGCGCGCCTGCGCGAGGACCGCAGCATCCTCGACGCGGTGCGCGACGACATGGCGCGGCTCGAGAAGCGCCTCGGCGCCGCCGACCGGCGGCGGGCCCATCAGTACCTCGACGCGGTGCGCGAGATCGAGCGCCGCATCCAGCGGGTCGAGGCGCAGGCCGGCGACGGCGACCTGCCCGAGAACCTCGCGCGGCCGGTGGGCATTCCCGACTCGTTCACCGAGCACGCCCGGCTGATGTTCGACCTGCAACGGCTGGCGTTCCAGGCCGACGTGACCCGGGTGTTCACGTACCTGATCGGCCGCGAGCAGACGGCCCAGAGCTACCCCGAGGTCGGCGTGCCGGACGCGCACCACTCGGTGTCGCACCACCAGCTCGACCCCGGCCGGCTCGAGCAGTACGCCAAGATCAACACGTACCACGTCGACCTGCTATCGGGGTTCCTGCAGTCGCTGCACGCGACCCAGGACGGCGACGGGTCGCTGCTCGACCAGTCGCTCATCCTCTACGGCGGCGGCATCAGCGACGGCGACCAGCACTCGCACATCGACCTGCCGCTGATCCTCGCCGGGGGCGGGGCCGGGCAGTTGAAGGGCGGGCGCCACGTGCGCTACCCGACCGACACCCCGATGACCAACCTGCTGCTGGCGATGCTGGACAAGGCGGGGGTCGTCGAGCCCGAGCAGTTGGGCGACAGCACGGGGCGGCTGCCGCTGGAGCCGCTGACGGTGTAGGAGCCTCTGCCGACCGCGCGTCGCCGCCTTCCGCGGGAGGGGGCGACGCGCTTGCAGGGTCGGGTCGGGCGCGGCGCATCCGCCGGGCGGCGACTGGCGGGCCGGCGCACCGAATCATGAGCCTGCGCATCGCACGAACTCGGTTGCCGCCCGCTTCACGGGCATGCTCTGCAGCCGGAGACGGTTGGCCAACTCGACAGTGCGCCGGGCGAGACGGCGCGAGCAGGCGGGAACGATGACGCACACCAAACCGGCGATCCGCGTGGGGTGCCGGCTGGCCGCGGGAATGGCGATCGCGGCCGGCGTCACGGTCGTGGCGGTCGCCGCACAGCCGCCGCGCATTCCCCTGATCGAAGGCGTCAAGGCCGCTGACGGGGCCGCGGTAGAAGTCCTGCTCGATGCCGGCGCCGATGTCGGCGCGGCCGAGCCGGACGGGACCACCGCGCTGCACTGGGCGGCGCACAACGACGACCTCCGACTCGCGGCGCGGCTGCTGGAGGCCGGCGCCGCCGCGGACGCCACCACGCGCTACGGCATCGCGCCCCTCGCGCTGGCCGCCACCAACGGCAGCGCCGAGATGCTGGGGTTGCTTCTCGAGGCCGGGGCCGACCCCAACCGCGCGTCGGGCGAGGGCGAGACTCCGTTGATGACGGTCGCCCGGACCGGTGTCGCGCCCGCGATCGAGGTGCTTCTCGAGCACGGTGCCCGCGTGGACACGGTCGAGGGCTGGCGGGGACAGACGGCGCTGATGTGGGCCGCGTCGCAGGACCAGCCGGGCGCGGCCGGAGCGCTGATCGCGGCCGGCGCCGACGTGCACGCGCGGTCCGGGGGCGGGTTCACGCCGCTGCTGTTCGCGGCCCGCGAAGGCAGCCTCGATGCACTCGACGTGCTGCTCTCGGCCGGGGCCGACCCCGACGACACCCTGCCCGATGGCACCAGCGCCCTCGGCATGGCCGTGTACAACGCGCAGTACGAGATCGCGGCGCGGCTGCTCTCGGCGGGGGCCGACCCCGACGCGCGCGGACAGGGATGGACGGCGCTGCACCAGGTGGTGTGGACGCGCCGGCCGAACCTCGGGCGCAACCCCCCATTCCCCGTGCCCCTGGGCCGGCTGGACGGCCTCGACATGGCGCGCATCCTCATCGCGCACGGCGCGGACCCGAACCTCGGTCAGACGGCGGAGCCGCGCGACGGCAACCGCAACATGCTCGACCGGGTGGGGGCGACGCCGTTCCTGCTCGCCGCGAAGGCGGCCGATGTGGCGATGATGCGCCTGCTCGCCAGCCTCGGGGCCGATCCGAACCTGACCACCGCCAACGGCGCGACGCCGATGATGGCGGCGGCGGGGGTCGGCATCTGGAAGATCGGCGAGAACCCCGGAACCAACGACGAGGCCTTGGCCGCGGTCGAGTTGGCATGGGCGCTGGGGAACGACGTCAACGCGGTCGACGGCAACGGCGACACCGCGCTGCACGGCGCCATCCATCGGGGCGCCGACGGCATCGTGCGCTTCCTGCACGAGAAGGGTGCGGAGCTCGACGCCGTGAACGGGACCGGCTGGACGGCGCTGTCGATCGCCCAGGGCGTGTTCTACCCCAACACGTTCAACCGGCACCCGCACCTCGTGGCGCTGCTCGAGGAGCTCGGCTCGGATCCGGCCGCGGGCACGCGCCGGCAGTTGGACCTCGCCCCCTGGGAGCGCCAGGCGCTGGCCGCCGATACACCGCGGCCGTAGCCCGCGGTCGCGTCGAGAACGCCGAGATTTCTGCCCGCGAACGTCGCGGACCACACGCACGACAGCGATGAGCACCGAGAAGCACACCTTCACCGCCGAGGTTCAGGAGCTCCTGAACCTGATGGTCCATTCGCTCTACTCGCAGAAGGACATCTTCCTCCGCGAGCTGGTCTCGAACGGTTCCGACGCCCTCGACAAGCTGCGCATCGAGGGCCTGTCGGACCCGGGCCTCGTGCCCGAGGGCGACCTCGAGATCAGGCTCGAGTCGGACCCGGAGGCGCGCACGCTGACCATCTCCGACAACGGCATCGGGATGACGCGCGAAGAGGTGGTGCGCGACATCGGCACCATCGCGCGCTCCGGCAGCCGGGAGTTCCTCGACGCCCTGAAGGCGAAGCAGGGAGCCGGCGACGAAGGGACGCCGGCGGCGACCGCCGACCTGATCGGGCAGTTCGGCGTCGGCTTCTACTCCACGTTCATGGTCGCCGACCGGGTCACCCTGACCACTCGGCGCGCCGGCACGGACACCGCCACCCGCTGGGAGTCCACGGGCGACGGCACGTATACGCTGGACGAGACGGCGCGGCCCCAGGCCGGCACCACCGTGGAGCTGCACCTCAAGCCGGCCGACGAGGAGGACGGACGGCGGGACTACGCCGACCCCTTCGTGCTGCGCGAGATCGTCAAGAAGCACTCCGACTTCGTGGCGCACCCGATCCGCATGAAGGTCGAGCGGCAGGAGCCGGTCCTCGACAACACCGGTCAGCCCGTGAAGGGGGTCCTGCCGAAGACGGTGGTCGAGGACGAGACCTTCAACTCGATGAAGGCCATCTGGACCCGGTCGCGGAGCGAGGTCGGCGACGCCGAGTACAACGAGTTCTACCGCCACCTCTCGCACGACTGGCACGATCCGCTCGCCACCATTCCGGCCGCGATGGAGGGCGCGTTCAACGCCCGCATCCTGCTGTTCATCCCCCCGAAGGCCCCGTTCGACCTGTATCACCGCGAGCGCATCACCAAGGGGGTGCAGCTCTACGTGAAGCGGGTCCACATCATGGACGACTGGAAGGTGCTGCTGCCCGAGTGGCTGCGCTTCCTGAAGGGGGTCATCGACTGCGAGGACCTCTCGCTGAACGTGTCGCGCGAGATCCTCCAGCACGACCGGCAGGTCAGGTCGATCCGCAACTTCGCGATCAGGAAGACGCTCGAGGCGATCGGCAAGCTGGGCAAGGACAAGCCGGAGTCGATGCGCACGTTCTGGCGCGAGTTCGGCGCCGTCCTCAAGGAGGGGCTTGCGACGGACGGCGAGTACCGCGACCGCCTGCTCGGCCTGATCCTGTGCGCGACCACCCACGGCGACGAACCGACATCGCTCGCCGACTACGTCGGCCGAATGAAGGAAGGCCAGGAGCACATCTACTACTTGGGCGGAACGTCGCTCGACGCGGTGCGCCATTCGCCCCACCTCGAGTCGTTCGCCCGCCAGGGCATCGAGGTGCTGTTCTTCGCCGACCCCGTCGACGAGTTCTGGCTGGAGCGCGAGCTCACCTACAAGGACAAGAAGTTCGTCTCGGTGAGCAAGGGCGAGGTCGATCTCGGGACCGGCGACGCCGACGACGAGAAGAAGGACGCGGCGGAACGGCCCCAGCTCGACGGCCTGCTGCAGACCCTGCGCACGCACCTGCAGGACGACGTCAAGGAGGTGCGGGTCTCGGGACGGCTCACCGACAGCCCCGCGTGCCTAGTCGGCGACCAGGACGACCTGAGCCCGCAGCTCGAGCAGATGATGCGGCAGCTCGGGCAGGACCCGCCCCGGACGAAGCGCATCCTCGAGATCAACCCCGACCACCCGTTCATCGCGCGGCTCGCGGCCATCCACGCCGAGAACGCGCAGTCGCTCAAGCTGAAGACCTACGCGCAGCTTCTGCACGGGCAGGCGATTCTCGCCGAGGGCGGCACCCTGCCCGACCCCGGCGCCTACAGCCGCATCGTCATGGAGGTCGCCAGCGAGGCGGTCACGGCCGGCGCGCCGCCGCCCCGGGTGGATGTCCCGTCGGACGACCGAGCCCCGTCGGCATCATCGTGAGGAGTCCCGTCATGAGATACCTGGACATTCGCGCGCTCGCCATCCCCCTGCTGCTCCTGAACGCCTGCGGCGGCGCCGAGCCCGCCGCGGACCCGCCGATGGAGGAGGCGGCGGCTCCCCCGCCGTACCGCGCGTTCGTCACCAACGAGACCTCGGGCGACCTGACGGTCATCGCGGGCGGCACCCACGAGGTGATGGCGACCATCCCCCTCGGCCAGCGCCCGCGGGGCATCAAGGTCGATCCGGCCGGCGAGCGCCTCTTCGTCGCCCTCAGCGGCTCGCCGCCGGCCCCGCCGGGGACCGACCTGTCGACGCTGCCCCCGCCCGACCGCTCGGCCGACGGCATCGGCATCGTGGACATCGCCGAGGGACGGGTGGTGAACGTGCTGAACGCGGGCACCGACCCCGAGCAGGTGGCGGTGAGCCTCGACGGCACCCGGGTCTTCGTCGCCAACGAGGACGCGGCGCTCGCGAGCATCGTCGACATCGAGAGCGGCGAGATCCTCGCCCAGCTCCCGGTCGGGGGCGAGCCCGAGGGCGTGACCCGCAGCCCCGACGGCCGCTGGGTCTACGTCACGTCCGAGAACGACAACCAGGTCTCGGTCATCGACACCGAGTCGCACGAGGTCGCGGCGGTGTTCGACGTCGGGGCCCGGCCGCGCTCGTCCGCCTTCCTGCCCGACAGCACCCGCGGCTACGTCACGGCCGAGAACGGGAGCACGGTGTCGGTCGTCGACACCGCCGACCACTCCGTCATCGCGACCATCGAGCTGACCGGCGAACTGGTGCGGCCGATGGACGCCAAGGTCTCGCCCGACGGGTCGCGGCTCTACGTCTCGACCGGCCGCGGCCGCACGGTGGCGGTCATCGATACCGCCACCAACGAACCGATCACGCAGGTGGAGGTCGGCGAGCGGCCGTGGGGCATCGACCTCAGCCCGGACGGGCGTTATCTCTACACCGCGAACGGCCCCGGGAACGACGTCTCGGTCGTCGACACCGAGACCCTCGAGGTCGTCGCGAGGGTGGAGGTCGGCGTGCGTCCGTGGGGCGTCGTCATCGTGGAGTGAGCCGGCCCACCGGCGCGGAACCGCCGGCGGCAGGCGTCGACCGACACGTGGAGGTGCCGGCCGGCCTGTCTATCCGGGCCGGGCTGTTTCGCCGTGACGCCGGGGTCGGCCGATGGGTCACCGGCCGACTCCTCGTCGAGCTGACGGTGCGGGCGCTGTCGCGCAGCGCGAGCCGCACCCGCCTGCAAACCGAGCGCGGTTTACCGCAGTGTCTCGATGCCTGCCGTTGCGCAGCACGAACGCCCGGTCCGCGGAAGCCGCCGGCGGCATGGCAGAGTCGGCATCGACCGGGGTCGACGACAGTCGGGTCAACCCCCCGGCGGACGCCGACTCGCAGGCGGGATCTACTACGTCCCGCGGATTCCGCACCGCCGGGCGCGCCCCGGCGGGCGGCCCGTTCTCCCGAAGAGGCACCCGATGCGCGCATGGCAACGACTCGGCCTGTCGGCGGCGATCCTCACCCTCGGCACCGGACTCGTCTTCACGGCCGGGCAACAGCGCCCGACGTTCACCCCCGAGCAGGAGGCCCGACTCCAGATCCGCGAGGTCAAGGACGGCCTCTACGTCCTCCCCGGCTTCGACGGCGGCCAGTCCGGCGGCAACGTCGCGGTCCGGGTGACCGATGAGGGCGTCATCATCGTCGACAACAAGTTCCCGTACAGCTACGACTTCATCACCGCCCAGGTCGCCAGCGTCACCGACCAGCCGATCCGCTACGTGCTGAACACCCATCACCACGGCGACCACGCCGGCAGCAACGCCGACTTCATGCGCTCGGCCGAGGTCATCGCCCACCGCAACGCCCGCGCCAACTTCGTCCGCAACGACCAGCCCGGCGCCCCGCGGGTGACCTTCGCCGACCAGACCGCGGTGTTCCTCGGCGACGCCGAGGCGCAGGCCTTCCACTTCGGCCGCGGCCACACCAACGGCGACGCGGTCATCTACTTCCCCGACCTCCGCACCGTCCACGCCGGCGACCTCTTCATCCACGGCCAGCGCCTCGACGGCAGCACCCTCGCCCCGTTCTGGGACTACGGCAACGGCGGCAGCGCCGCCGAGTGGCCGGCCACGCTCACCGGCCTCCTCGCACTCGACTTCGACACGGTGATTCCCGGCCACGGCGAGATCCTCGGCAAGGACGACGTCCGCACCTTCCGCGCGAAGCTCGAGACCGTCCTCGACCGCGTGCGCGCCGAGATCGCGGCCGGCGCGACGCGGGACGACATCGCCTCGCGCGTCGACACCACCGACCTCGACTGGCCCCTCGCGCCGGTGCGGATCCAGGGCGTGTACGACGAGCTGACGGCGGAGTGATGCAGATCGGGCTCGGCAGCCGTTCCCGGAACCTCACCCTTGGAAGGCGACAGAGACGGTCGCCGGCTTCGGGTCGCGGCGCTGTCGTAGTTGCTAGTCGCTTGCCGAAGGTGGGGGCAGGACGGCGCGTTCGATGGTCGAGAGGCGCTGGTCGACCCTGCCCAAGGCGATCTCGACGTTCCGCAGCCGGACGCTCACGGCCCGGAGGTCCGCGCGAATCTCGTCGACGCGGGCGCCCAGGCCGGCAATCTGCGCCTCGAGACCCGCGCGCACGTCATCGATGCGGGTGTTCAGGCTGGAAATCTGCGTCACCAGCAACCCGCCGAGCACGAGACCGGTTCCGGCGATGGTTCCAATGATTGCCCTTGTGTCGTGTGTCACACAGGCATCGTAACACAACCGACACGGGGCCGTGAGTCCGCCGGCCGGGGACCCGGCAGGTCGTCGGGGATCGACGACACCCGGAACCCGGGTCGAGGGTAGGCGGCTCACCAAACACGGTCTGCCATGTCCGCCCGCGCGGGCGGCGTGTTCACGTCAGCTCGGGCGTGAACGTCACGTCGCCGGCGGCGGTGTCGCCCGGGTCGAGCACGATGAGGCCGGCGTCGGTGCGGCCGTCCTCGGCCATGTTGAACCCGTCGATGCAGTTGGTGGCGGGCTCGACGCAGAAGAAGTCGCGGCCGGCCGGGGTGTAGACGACCAGGCAGGCATAGACGGGGTCGGCGTCGATGCGCAGCCGGGCCGACCACTCGGGCCACTCGATGACCGCGCGTCCGCCGAAGCGGGTGAAGTTGTTGTCGAGGGCGGTGGCGTCCGGGTCGAGCCCGGGGCCGCGGAGGAGGAGCTGCTGGGGCGGCGGCACGATGCGCACCGGCATGACGTTCTCGTCGGCCTCCCACATCGGACCGACATCGGCGCGGACCAGCGCCCGCGGGGTCCGGACGAAGTAGGGGTGAAGCCCGAAGCCGACGGGCATCGGGTCGGGCGCCTCGTTGGAGACCGCGAACCGGACGCGGAGGCGTTCGTCGCTGAGGTCGAAGGTCTGCTGCGCGGCGTAGGTCCAGGGCCAGCCGTCGGCGGGGTGGCGGTATTCCAACGTCAACCTCGCGTCGGCCTGCTCGACGACGGCCCACGGCGCCCGCCAGCCGTGGCCGTGGATGGCGTGCGGCTCGGGCCGGAAGTTCTGCGGAAGCTGGATCTCCCGCCCGCGAAAGCGGAACCGCGCGTCGCGGATGCGGTTCGAGAACGGTACCAGGGGAAAGCTGGACATCCCGCCCGGAGACCGCTCGGCGAGGGCGTCGGGCGACGCGGGGCGCATCCACTCGAGGGTACGGCCGCCGCGTTCAGAGGCGTACCGGGCGATGGAGCCGCCGACCCCGGGCGCTACCGCGAGCCGCGTCGAGCCGGCCCGGAGCTCGATGAGCCGGGGTGGATCCTGGAGCATCCGGTCATCCTAACGCCAAACCGCACGCGCCTGGAGAACGAGACGGAAAAGCTGGTATCGTTCAAGCTTGGCGAGCAGGAACCTCGCCGGGAGGAACCCGACCATGATTTCGAAGTTCGCGAGGGTGACGGCGGCCGGCCTGGCGCTGGCGATCGCCATCGGAAACGCCCCGGACGCAGCCGCACAGGAAGAGATGGCCGACAATCCGTTCTTCGCCGAGAGCCCGCTCCCCTACCAGCTCCCGCCCTTCGACCGCATCGACGACGCGCACTATACGCCGGCGTTCGAGCGGGGCATGGAGGAGCAGCTCGCCGAGATCGAGGCGATTGCCGGGGCCTCGGAGCCGGCGTCGTTCGAGAACACCATCGTGGCCCTCGAACGGTCGGGCCAGACGCTCAATCGCGTCGCGTCCACGTTCTTCGCGCTCTCCAGCGCCGACACCAACGACGCCATCAACGCGATTCGCAGCGAGATGGCGCCGCGGCTCGCCGCCCACACCGACCGCATGCTCCTCGACGCCGACCTGTTCGCGCGGGTCGAGGCGCTGTACGAGCAGCGGGACGCGCTCGGCCTCGACGACGAGTCGCGGCGGCTCGTCGGGGAGTACTACGTCGACTTCGTGCGGGCCGGGGCGCGGCTCTCCGACGCCGAGAAGGAGCGGATGCAGGAGATCAACGCCCGGCTCGCGGCGCTGTCGAGCCGGTTCACCCAGAACGTGCTCGACGAGGTGAACGCCTCGGCCGTGGTGGTCGAGTCGCGCGAGGAGCTGGCGGGGCTCTCCGAGGGTCAGGTCGCTTCGGCCGAGGCGGCGGCGGCGGCGCGCGACCTCGAGGACCGGTACGTCATCCCGCTGCTCAACACGAGCGGGCAGCCGGCCCTGGCCGCGCTCGAGGACCGCGCCCTTCGCGAGCGCATCATGCGGACCTCGCTCGCCCGCGGCAGCCAGGGCGGCGAGTACGACAACCGCGGGGTCATCACCGAGATGGCCCGGCTGCGGGCCGAGCGCGCCGCCATGCTCGGCTACCCCAACCACGCCGCCTACATCCTCGAGCGGCAGACGGCCCGGACCGTCGACGCGGTCAACGAACGGCTCGCCAGCCTCGCCCCGCCCGCCGTGGCCAACGCGGAGCGGGAGGCGGCCGACCTGAAGGCGATGGCGGCGGCGGAAGGCGCCGACCTGGAGCTGGCGGCCTGGGACTGGTCGTACTACACCGAAAAGGTGCGGGCGGAACGCTACGCCTTCGACGAGTCGCAGCTCCGGCCCTACTTCGAGATGGACAACGTGCTCGAGAACGGCGTGTTCTTCTCCGCCACCCGGCTCTACGGCCTGACGTTCGAGGCGCGGCCGGAGCTGCCCGTCTACCACCCGGACGTCCGGGTGTGGGAGGTGTTCGACGTCGGCGGCGAGCCGCTGGGGCTGTTCATCGGCGACTTCTACGCCCGGCCGTCCAAGCGGGGCGGCGCGTGGATGAACGCGTACGTGTCGCAATCGCACCTGCTCGGGACGTTGCCGGTGGTGGGCAACCACCTGAACGTGCCGAAGCCGCCCGACGGCGAGCCGACGCTGCTGACCTTCGACGAGGTCACGACGATGTTCCACGAGTTCGGGCACGCCCTGCACGGCTTCTTCTCGGACGTGCGCTATCCCTACTTCGCGGGCACGTCGGTGCCGCGCGACTTCGTCGAGTACCCCTCGCAGGTCCACGAGATGTGGGCCACCTGGCCCGAGGTCCTGAGGAACTACGCCGTCCACCACGAGACCGGCGAGCCGATGCCGGCTGACCTGCTCGACCGGGTGCTGGCGACGCAGCAGTTCAACCAGGGCTTCGCCACGACGGAGTACCTCGCGGCGTCGCTCCTGGACCAGGCGTGGCACCAGCTGACGGCCGACGAGGTCCCCGACGCGGCCGGGGTCGAGACGTTCGAGGCGGCCGCCCTCGAGGCGGCGGGGGTCGCGCTCGAGACGGTGCCGCCGCGCTACCGCAGCACCTACTTCTCGCACATCTGGAGCAGCGGCTACTCGGCCGGCTACTACTCCTACATCTGGAGCGAGGTGCTCGACGCCGACTCCGTCGAGTGGTTCAAGGAGAACGGGGGCCTGCTGCGCGAGAACGGCGACCACTTCCGGAGCACGCTGCTGTCGAAGGGCGGCAGCATCGAGGCGCTGGACCTGTTTCGCGCGTTCCGGGGCGCGGACCCCGACATCGGTCCGCTCCTCGTACGGCGTGGCCTCAACTGACGCCCCGGTCCGTCGTTTCCTCAAGCGGCGAGGCCCCGGCACCGCCCGCCGCCGGGGCCGCCGCTTCGTCCGCCTCCGCCCGTCGAGCCGTGGCGTTCCAACTGCCGGGCGTCGACGAGCGAGCGGCCGCGTCGCTCGCAGCCGGGTCGCGGTTTCCTGGTCTGCCGAGTGGGGTGCGGCCCCGAACGGTGTTATCATCCAATGTCACCTGAGGCATCACGGTGAGGGTGCGTCATGGGAGTCGCGACCATTCGTACTGCGGAGGACACGCTCTCGGTTCCCCGGGCGGAATCGCAGCCGCGAGTGCGGTTGCGGCTCGCGGTGCGGGGGTTTCTCGCCCTCGCCCTGCTGCTGGCGGTGACCATCGTGGCCACCTCGGCCACCCTCCTCTACAACGCCGCCACCACGCTGCGCGACGAGGCCGAGGCGAACGCGGTCAACCTGTCGGAGGTGTTCTCCGCGAGCTTCGCGGAGATGGGCGAGATCTCGGTGGCCAACGTCGCGCGGACCCTCGACGCGACCCTCGACCCGCAGATGATCGCCCAGGCCCGCATCGCCGCCCATTTCACGGCGGCGGCGGAAGAGGCCGGGTGGAACGCGCCCCGCATCATCCTCGTCCTGGAGGGCATCGTCGGCGAGACGGTGCTCGACGAGTTCTGGATCACCGACGAGAACGCGTACTCCTACCTCACCAACGTCCGGGACGAACGGGGCGACCTGGTTCCGTTCCAGTTCAGTGCGGACCCGGCGGTGCAGCCGCAGGCGTCGAAGTTCTACGAACTGCTCCTCGGCGACGACGGCGACGTAATCACGCAGCCGGCCCAGGTGCGGGAGATCGACAACCAGGTCTACAAGTACGTCGGGGTCGGCGGGGTCGACCAGCAGCGGATCGTCCAGGTCGGCAACGGGATCGTCTTCAGCGACCAGGAGATCCTGACTAGCCGCTACACGTCCGAGCGGGCCGACGTCTCCGCCATCATCGAGGGCATCCTCGGCCAGCAGATGGCGGCCCAGGCGACGATGCTGGAGCGCTTCATCGCCGCCGCCGAGGCGGCGGGATGGACGCGGGACGACATCCAGTTCCGCCTGCGTCGCATCGCCACCACGACCGTCATCGGCGAGATCCGGGTCGCCGACGCCAACAACGTCCCCCTCTACTCGAGCCTGCTGCCGCCCGCCGCGGGCGGGGGCGAGGCGGCCCTGGTGCGTCCCGAAGATCTCGACGAGCTGCCCGATGAACCGCCCGGCGTCGTGCAGCATCCGACGACGGCGCGGCCGTCCGACGGCGCCCTCTACAAGTACGTCACCGTCGGCACCGGGGAGTCGGCGCGGCGCGTCCAGGTCGGGGTTCCCATCGAGAGCGCGTCGGGCAACCTGCTCTACTCGGTGTACCAGCGAGAGGCGGATGTCCTGGTCCGCTCCGAGAACCAGGACCTCGACGCCCTCTGGGTCGTCAACCTCGATCGCGAACTGGCCGCCGCCGCCCGGCGGGCCGAGGTGCAGACCACCGAAGGCGTCGACGCCTGGGAGCTCTTCGAGGACCGCGCCGCGGCGGTCATGGACAGGGCCATGGACCGCGGGACCGTGGAGAGCGAGGTGAGCCTGAGCCTGTTCTCGCCCGAGGATCGCGGCATCTGGGTCGCCTCGCCGCTCCATAACGCCGGCAACATCCCGATCGGGGGCCTCGCCATTGCGGTCAGCCTGGACGACATCGCGGACACGGTGATCGGCGAGACCCGGAACACCATCGTCATCGCGTTCGTGCTACTCGCCCTCACCGGCTTCGCGGCGGCTGGAGGTACACGCTGGCTGACCCATCCCATCGAGGTCATCGCCGAGGCCGCCCGGCAGGTCGAGACCGGGAAGCCGCCCGACAACGATGCGATGCAGGAGGTCATCGGCCGCACCGACGAGCTCGGCAGCCTCGCCCGCGTCTTCTCCGACATGACCGTCCAGGTCTTCAACCGCGAGGAGCAGTTGGAGACGATGGTGGCGGCGCGGACGCGGGAGCTGCGGACGAGCAACCAGCGCCTGCAGATCGCCCACGAGGCCATCAAGCAGGACCTGTCGATGGCCAAGGTCGTGCAGGAGGCGCTGGTGCGGGAGGGCGACGCCGAGTTCGGGGCCTTCTCGGTTTCGGCGCGGATGACCCCGGCCCAGCAGATCGGCGGGGATTTCGTCGAGTTCACGGACGCGTCGGGCGGGAAGCTGTCCTTCGTCCTCGGCGACGTGTCCGGCAAGGGGGTCGCGGCGGCCCTGTTCATGGCCGCGTCGCAGTCCGCGGTGATGGGGGCGTTCGCCGAGCACACCGGCATTTCCACCATCGCCAACGAGGCCAACCGGCGGCTGTGCCAGCAGAACCCGATGGGGCTCTTCGTGACCTGCGTGCTCGGGGTCCTCGACCTGGAGACCGGCCGGTTCGACTACGTCTGCGCCGGGCACGAGCCTGCATACGTCGTCGGCCCCGACGACGAGCGCCGCCCCCTCCCCATGACCCAGGGTCTGGCCATGGGGCTGATGGACGACTTCGAGTACGCGAGCGGCAGCGAGGTGATACAGCCGGGCGAGACCCTGTTCATCTACACGGACGGCCTGACCGACGCCGTGGATCTCGGCGGCGCCCTGTTCGGGAAGGAACGCCTGGAAGCCACCCTCGACGGCGCTTCGCGGCGGTCCACCGCGGAGATCGTGAACCACGTCTGGAGCGAGATCGGGACCCACTCGACCGGAGCCCCCGCCGCCGACGACATGACCTGCCTCGTGCTGCGCCGCCGATGACCGCGCCGGTATCCCGCTGACACGACGAGTGGATTGGCTGAACCGGATGTCTGCTATAGTGGCTTGCTTGCAGACGGGCCGTCACGCACGAAACCATGCCTGACCTTCATGTCTCGCTACCGGCCAAGCTGACCGAGGTGCGCAACCTCTCGGCCTCCGTCGAGGAGTTCGGGGACGCCAACGAGTTGCCGCAGCCGACGGTGTTCGTCATCAACCTGGCGCTGGACGAGCTGATCACCAACGCCGTCACGCATGGCACGTTCGACGTGCCCGATCCGACGATAGACATCCACCTGAAGGCCGAACGGAACATCGTGACCCTGACCATGGAGGACAACGGGTCGCCGTTCGATCCGACGGCGATGGACGGGGACGGCGTGGACACCACGTCGGCGCTGGAGGACCGGGCGGTGGGCGGCCTTGGCCTGCACCTGGTCAGGACCTTCGCCCACGACATGTCCTACGAGTTCGTGGACGGCAGGAACCGCTTGACGGTACATCACCACTTCAAGTCGGAGTCCGAGTGACCGCATGGTCGACGGGCTTTCCGCCGAGGGGCATCGATGAACATTGAAGTCGCGGAAGAACGGGAAAACGGGGCGTTGATTCTGCTCCCGGTGGGGCGGCTCGACAGCGCGAACGCGCGGGCGTTCGAGTCGATCGTCATGGATCACATCGGCAACGACGAGCGCCGCTTGATCTTCGACTTCGGCCGTCTGTCGTTCATCAGCAGCTCGGGCATGCGGGTGCTCCTGATCGCGGCGAAGAGGCTCAGCGCCAACGAGGGCACCATCGCCCTGTGCAACATGCAGGACCACATCGAGGAAGTGTTCCGCGTCAGCGGCTTCGATCAGATCATTCCGATCCGCGACTCGCGCCAGGCCGCCCTGGAAGTCTCCTGACCCAACCTCCGCGGCGGCGCCTCGCGCCCCGCCCGCGGGGGCGGGAGACGCGGGCCGGTGTGCCCCGCCCCGTTCGGGGGCGGGCCGCGCGCTCAGCGCGCGGCGGCGTCGATCTCGTAGTGGACGTGGGCCGCCATCACGGCGTCGTGGAAGCCGCGGCATTGGGCCTCGATCTGCCGGAGCCGCTCGCGCCGCTCTTCCAGTGCGGGTTCTGCCGACGGCCACCCGCCGCGCACTGTCTTGGTAATCAGGGCGGCGAGGCTCGCCGCCTCGCCGGTCGGCCCCGGCCCCGGTGCCAGCGCCGCGAGGTCGCGGGCGGCCGCGTCGGCCGCGACGTGCAACGACCGCGGCAGCCGGGAGTCGATGACCAGCAGCTCGAACACCCGGTCCACGTGCATCGCGACCCCGTAGCGAGGCGTATAGGCGTCGAGCGCGTTGCAGACGCGCAGCAGGCTCATCCAGTCGTGGTCGGAGCTGTCCTCCGCCGCCGTGACCACGTCGATTTGGGCCAGCAGCAACGAGACGGCCAACTGCAGGCGCTCGGTGCACCGGCCGATCTGCAGGAAGCGCCAGCGGTCGTCGCGGTACATGGTCCGCTCGACCACGCCCATGAACGTGTCGAGGTCGCTCGAGACCTCCGCGTAGAAGCCCTCCGGCGCGGTCTTCCAGATGTCCTCGATGCGGAGCTCCCGCAGGCGCAGGTAGGGCAGGTTCAGGCTCGCCCACATCTCGCCGGTGATGCACTGGCGCATCTGGCGCGCGTTCTCCCGGCCGGCCGCGAAGCAGCTCCAGACCGAGTCGGGATTCGAGCGCTCGAAGGTGAGGTCGTCGGCGAGCGCGAAAGAGTCGGCGAGCGTGAAGTCGTCGTCCGATCCGCCGAACCCGATGGCGGGGCCGGGAGGCCGGCGGTGCAACGCCCCGTAGATGCGGCGCCATCCGAAGTGGATCTCGCGGACGGGCCGATCGACGAGGGTCTCCATCTGCTCGCGCAGGAGGCGGCACAGGTGGCTCGTCCGCTCCACGTAGCGCCCGAGCCAGTAGAGACCTTCGGCGTTGCGCGCGAGCATCAGTCTTCCAGCACCCAGACGTCCTTGCCGCCGCCGCCCTGGCTCGAGTTCACGACGATGCTGCCCCGGCGAAGGGCGACGCGGCAGAAGGCGCCCGGGACGAGGCGGGTCCGCCGCCCGCGGAGCACGAACGGGCGCAGGTCGACGTGGCGGGGCTCGGCCCCCCCGTCGACGAGGCAGGGGGCCCGGGAGAGGTCCAGCACCGGCTGGGAGACGAAGTCGGCGGGGTCGGCACGCATCTCCCGCGCGTACGCCTCGCGCTCGGCCGGGGTGGCGTGGGGGCCGACGAGCATCCCGTAGCCTCCGGACTCGCCGACCCGCTTCACGATGAGCCGATCGAGATGGTCGAGCGTGTACTCGAGATCGGCCGGCCGCCGGCAGATGCGGGTCGGCACGTTGGCGAGGATCGGCTCCTCGCTGAGGTAGTAGCGGATCAGGTCGGGCACGTAGGGGTAAACGCTCTTGTCGTCGGCGACCCCGGTCCCGGGGGCGTTGGCAATGACGACGCTGCCGTGCCGGTACGCCTCCATCAGGCCGGGCACGCCGAGCAGCGAGTCGGGGCGGAAGACGAGGGGGTCGAGGAAGTCGTCGTCCACGCGCCGGTAGATGACGTCGACGCGCCGCAGCCCCTCCGTCGTGCGCATGTAGACGGCCCGGTTCCTCACCACCAGGTCACGCCCCTCCACCAGCTCCCCGCCGATCTCGTTGGCGAGGAACATGTGCTCGTAGAACGCCGCGTTCGCCACCCCGGGGGTCAGCAGGGCGAGGGTCGGCTCGCGGCTCCCGGCGGGAGCGAGCTCGCGCAGGGTCTCGCGCAGGAGGCGCCCGTAGTGCTCGACCTCGCGCACGCGATACCGCCGGTAGAGGCGGCGCAGGCTCGCCTTCACCGCCCGTCGGTTGGCGATCATGTAGGAAACGCCCGAGGGCACCCGCAGGTTGTCCTCGAGCACCAGGAACCCGTCGTTGGTGCGCACGACGTCGGTCCCGCAGATGGTGACCCAGGTCCCGTGGGGCGGGTGCATCCCGCGCATCTCGCGGCGGTACTGCGGGCAGTCGACCACCAGGTCTTCGGGGATGACCCCGTCGGCGACGGCGCGGGCGTCGCTGTAGACGTCGGCGAGAAAGTGGTTCAGGGCGAGGACCCGCTGCGCGAGCCCCGCCTCGAGCCGCTTCCATTCGGCCGCGGTCAGGATGCGGGGAATGCAGTCGATGGGGATGATGCGCTCTTCCGCCGACTCGTCGCCGTAGACCGTGAAGGTGATGCCCTCGTTGAGGAACGAGCGGCTGACGCGCTCCTGAATCTCGGCGAGATCGGCGCTCGAGAGCCGGCCTAGGGCCTCGTGGAGCGGCCGGCTGTGCTCGCGGGGCGCGCCGTCCCGACCGAACATCTCGTCGTAGACGGCGGGATCGATCTCGTACGCGCCGAAATCCATGCCGTGCTCCGTCAGAGCCGCCAGATGATCAGGAACTGCAGCAGGTTCTCGTCGGTGTCGGTGCCGAGCTTGTTCGGCCAGTACTGGTACTCGCCGCCCAGGAAGAGCTGGTTCGGCTGGCCGCTGATCGCCTTCCCGAGGTCCCACACGAACTGCGGCTGGGCGAGGATCCAGCTCCGCACCTCGTTGCCGAACTCGTCGGTGACGCGGTGGATGTACTCGGCGTGGCCGAAGAAACCGAACGACTGGGTGCCGACGTCGAACCCCGCGCCCCAGTTGACGTCGAACATCCAGCTGTTGCTCGTCCGGGGCGCGGCGCTGCCGGTGTTGCCGTCGATGAACGCGGTGAAGTCGGTGTTCAGGAAGAAGAACCCGGGCACCGCCCAGGACAGGCGGAGGCCCGGCGTGTACTTGAAGAAGTCGGCGTCGCCGCCGAAGTTGATGCCGCCGATGAGGGCCAGGTCCCGGAGCGCACCCCCGCCCACCGTCCGGCCCGACATCTTGCTGAAGCTCAGCGTGGGGTACCACTCGCCGTAGAAGTCCTTGTCGTTGAAGCCGTCACCCAGGCCGTCGTCGATGTAGTCGATGAAGAAGAAGCTGTCGCCGAGCGACCAGCCCGACGCCTGCTGGAACGTCAGGATGCGGCTCGGCGTGGACTCGGCCGAGAAGGGATTCACGAGACTGCCGTACTGGAAGTGGAACTCGGTCTGCGCCGCCGCCGGCGCCGCCGCGACCCCCGCCAGCACTGCCGCCAGCCCCCAGCGCCGCCAACCCGGAACAGTTCTGTTTGCGCTCACCTGTGACCTCGCCGGCCCGTGTTCCAGAGCCATCGACGCCCGCCGAGGGCCTGCCCATGGGAGCACACACCGACGAAGCCTCCAACGCGACCGCAAGACCGCGCGAGGAGCCTGCTCCACGGAAGCTCGCGCCAGCGGCACTTCCAACGCGACCCCCGAGGTCGCGCGAGGAGCTTGCTCCCCGGAAGTTCCGCGCCAGCGGCACTTCCAACGCGACCTGCAGGGCCGCGCGGGCGCCCCGGAACCCGGATCCGACTCGTGCGCACCCGTCGCCGCGGGTTGCCGCCGACCGGGCGATGCCGGCGGCTCGCCGATGCCGTACGTAACACCGCGATTTCGCCGACAGTATAATTCGGCGGTGCCGGAATCGAACACCGCCGTCGAGCGCGAGCCGACGCCCGCCCCGTCGACGCCGCGCGGCGGGGCCACGAACGACGCCGAGTACGTCGCCTTCGACCGCGTCAGCAAGAGCTACGACGGCCGTACCCTCGTCGTGCGCGACCTCGACCTGCGGATCGCCAGGGGCGAGTTCCTCACCCTGCTCGGGCCCTCCGGATCGGGCAAGACGACCTGCCTGATGATGCTGGCCGGGTTCGAGGCCCCGACCTCGGGCGTCATCCGCATCGCCGGCCGCTCGGTGCACCATCTGCCGCCGCGCCGGCGCGGCATCGGCATGGTGTTCCAGAACTACGCCCTCTTCCCGCACATGACGGTGGGCGACAACCTCGCCTTCCCCCTCGAGGTGCGCGGCCTCGCCCCCGACGACCGGCGCTCCCGCGTCCGCCGCGCCCTCGAGCTCGTACGGCTGGAAGGCCTGGAGCAGCGGCGGCCCGGACAGTTGTCGGGCGGCCAGCAGCAGCGCGTGGCCATCGCCCGCGCCCTCGTGTTCGAGCCGGACCTGGTCCTGATGGACGAGCCCCTCGGCGCCCTCGACCGCCGCCTGCGCGAGGAGCTGCAGTACGAGATCCGGCGCATCCACCGCGACCTCGGGGTCACCATGGTGTACGTCACCCACGACCAGCACGAGGCGATGGTGATGTCGGACCGGGTCGCGGTGTTCCGGGCCGGCGTCGTCGAACAGATCGCCTCGCCCGAGGCCCTCTACGAAGAGCCGGACTGCTCGTTCGTGGCGCGATTCATCGGCGAGAACAACCGCCTTCCGGGGCGGGTGAAGAACGTCCGGGGAGACATCTGCGACGTCGACGTCGGCGGCCGGCAGGTCCAGGCGCTGCGGGTCGTCCCGTGCGGGGCCGGCGACCGGGTCCTCCTGTCCATCCGCCCCGAGCGCGTGTCGATTGCCCCCGAGCCGGGCATGTACACCAACGAGTTCGAGGCGACGGTCGACGACGTGACCTTCCTCGGCGACCACCTCCGCATCCGCGTCACCGTCTGCGACCAGCCGGACTTCATCGTGAAGATCCCCAACGTCGTGGGCCACGGCGCGGTGCTCGAGGGAGACCGCATCCGCGTCGGCTGGACGTCGACCGACAGCCGGGTCCTGGACGCCGACGGCGGGGAGGGCGCGGCGTGAACCGCGTCGCCGGGCGATCCGCCGCCGCCGGCCGCCTCGCGGCGTTGACGTCCGCGGTGGCGGCGACGGTGCTGGCGGCCGACTGCGGGCCGCCCCCCGGCGACTCGCTGACGGTGATTTCCTGGGGCGGCTCGTACGCGCAGGCCATCACCAGGGGCTACCTCGAGCCCTTCACGGCCGAGACGGGCATCGAGATCCGTCTCGACGACTACAACGGGGGGCTCGCCCAGGTGCGCGCGCAGGTGGAGACCGGCAACATCCACTGGGACGTCATCGACCTCGAAACCGCCGACGCGGTGAGCGGCTGCGACGAAGGCATTCTCGAGCCCATCGCCTCCACCTTCCTCGCGCCGGGGCCCGACGGGACGCCCCCCGAGGACGACTTCCTGCCCGACGCGCTGCTGGAGTGCGGCGTGGGCACGTCGCTCTACTCCAACGTCTATGCCTACAACGCCGAGCGCCTGACCGGCGAGAGGCCGACCACCCTGGAGGACTTCTTCGACCTCGAGCGCTTCCCCGGCCGCCGCGGACTGCGGCGCGTGCCCTTCGCGAACCTCGAGTTCGCCCTCATCGCCGACGGCGTGCCGCTCGACCGGGTCTACGCCACCCTCGACACGCCCGAGGGGCTCGATCGCGCCTTCCGCAAGCTCGACACCATCAAGGACCAGGTGGTGTGGTGGGAGGCGGGCGCACAGCCCCCCCAGATGCTGGCGGATGGCGAGGTGGTCATGAGCACCGCCTACAACGGGCGCATCTTCAACGCGCAGAACCTGGAGGGCCAGCCGCTCGTGATCGTGTGGGACGGCCAGGTGCTGGACGTGGGCCAGATCGGCATCGTCGCGGGCACGCCCGACCTCGAGGCGGCCCTCGACCTCGTCAGGTTCGCTTCGACCGCGAAGTCGATGGCCGCGGTCAGCCGCTACATCGCCTACAGTCCCGCGCGCCGCTCCGGCGCCCCCCTCGTCTCGACCCACGCCGACACCGGCATCGACATGAACCCGCACATGCCCGCCTGGCCGGCGAACGCGAGGCGCGCCCTCCAGTACGACTGGCGCTGGTGGAGCGACCACATGGACGAGATGAACGAGCGCTTCAGCGCCTGGCTGGCCCGGTGACGAGTCCCGCCTTCCGCGCGGCCCGGCTGACCCTGCCCCTCGTCGCCTTCATCGGCGTCACGTTCGTGGTGCCGCTGGCGACGATGCTCGTGCGCAGCGTCTACGACCCGGTGGTCGCCGACGCGCTGCCCGGCACCCTGGCCGTTCTGCGCGACTGGGACGGACGGTCCGATCCCGGCGAGGCGGCGTACGCGGCGGCCGCGAGCGAGCTGCTGCGCGCGCGCGAGGAACGGACCATCGGCCGCGTGGCGAACCGCGTCAACCGGGTGCGCGGCGGTCTGCGGAGCGTCGTCGTGCGCAGCGCGCGGCGGCTGCAGGACTTCTCCGACGGGCCGTGGCGCGCGGTCATGCTGGAGATAGACGGCCGCTGGGGCGACGCCGCGACCTGGCAGGCCATTCGCACCGCCGGCGACCGCCTCACCGCCCGGCACTACCTGAACGCGGTCGACCTGCAGCGGCTGCACGACGGGTCGATCGCCCGCCAGCCGCCCGAGCGGCGCATCTACGTGGCCCTGCTGTGGCGCACCCTCGTCGTCAGCCTCGGCATCACCGCCCTGTGCCTGCTGCTCGGCTACCCGGTCGCGTATCTCATCGCCCACGCGCCGCCGCGGCGGGCGGGCCTGCTCCTCGGCCTCGTCCTCCTGCCCTTCTGGACGTCGCTGCTCGTCAGGACCACGTCGTGGATCGTGCTGCTCCAGACCCAGGGGGTCGTCAACGACCTGCTGGTCGCGATCGGGCTCATCGCCGACGACGGCCGCATCGCCCTCATCTACAACATGACGGGCACGGTGGTGGCGATGACTCACGTGCTGCTCCCGTTCATGGTGCTGCCGGTCTACTCGATCATGCGCGCGATTCCGCCCCAGCAGATGAACGCCGCCGCCTCGCTGGGGGCGAGCTTTCCGCGGGCGTTCCTGCGCGTCTACTGGCCCCAGACCCTCTCCGGGGTGGGCGCGGGGTCGCTGCTCGTCTTCATCCTGGCCATCGGTTACTACATCACCCCGGCGCTGGTGGGCGGCCAGAGCGGCCAGCTCATCTCGAACTTCATCGCCTACCACATGCAGACCTCGCTGAACTGGGGGCTCGCGGGCGCCCTCGGCGGGATCCTGCTGGCCTGCGTGGCGTTGCTCTATCTCGCCTACGACCGGGTGGTCGGCCTCGAGCGCATGAGGCTGGGATGAGCATCAACGCGGCCGAGCCCGGACGGCCCCTTGCGTCGTCGACCGCGCCCGGCGGGAAGCAGGGATGAGCATGCACGCGGTCGAGCCCGGCGCCCGTGTCGGACGTATCGTCTACCTGTCCGCCTGTGCGCTGATCTTCACGTTCCTGATCGCGCCCATCCTCGTCATCGTGCCGCTCAGCTTCAACGCCGAGCCCTACTTCACGTTCACCGAGGGGATGCTGCGCCTCGATCCCGAGGCCTGGTCGCTCCGCTGGTACCGCCAGATCGTCACCGACGACTCGTGGCGGCGCGCGCTCGGCAACAGCCTGTTCATCGGCCTCGCGTCGACCGCGCTCGCGACGGTGCTCGGCACCCTCGCCGCCCTCGGGCTGTCGAGCCCCGCCATGCCGGCGCGCCGCCTCACGATGGGATTGCTGATCTCGCCGATGGTCACGCCGCTCATCATCTCGGCCACCGGCATGTTCTTCTTCTACTCCACCCTGGGCCTCTCCCAGACCCACCTCGGGCTCATCCTCGCCCACGCCGCCCTCGGCACCCCGTTCGTCGTCATCACCGTGACCGCCGCCCTGTCCGCGTTCGACACCAACTTGACCCGCGCCGCCGCGAGCCTCGGAGCCGACCCGTTCCTCATCTTCCGCCGCGTGCAGCTTCCCCTGATCGCCCCCGGCGTCGTCTCCGGCGCCCTCTTCGCGTTCGCCGCCTCGTTCGACGAGGTCGTCGTCGTGCTCTTCATGGCCGGCGAGGACCAGCGCACCCTACCGCGCCAGATGTGGGCCGGCATCCGCGAGCAGATCAGCCCCGCCATCCTCGCCGTCGCCACGTTCCTCATCGCCTTCGCGGTGCTCCTGCTGCTCACCGTCGACTGGCTGCGCCGCCGCGGTGAACCCGCTGCCGGCGGGGCGTGACGGTCGGCACATCGTTCTCGCCGCGCCCGCTCCCCCGGGTCGCGATGTCCATGTGCGCCACGTGGTAGCTTTGCGCCATGCGCCTGTACCTAGCCCTGGACGAAGACATCGTGGCCGAGGTCGACCGGCGTGCGGGTCCCCGCCGCCGAAGCGCGTTCATCGCCGACCTCATTCGGCGCGGTCTCGACAACGAACGGCGCTGGGACGACATCGAGGCGGCGCTCGGCGCCCTGTCCGATCGCGGTCACGAGTGGGACGAGGATCCCGCGGCCTGGGTCCGGCGACAGCGTCACGTCGACCCGCGCCGACGCGATGGGAGCGCGCTGGCCAAATGATGCAAGTTGGCCTATGATTTGAATCAACATGAGAGTCAGCGTCGAGATCGATGAATCAACACTGAGACAGCTCCGCCGCCTGACGGGGGAAAGGAAGATGAGTCCGGCGATCAGCCGTGCCGTCACCGAGTTCGTCCGGCGACAGCGCGTGCGCGAGTTCGGCCGGTTGCTGCGCGAAGGCGCTTTCGACTACCCGTTGACCAACGACGAGATCGAGTCCGGGGTCCGCTGACCGGCATGGTGCTCGTGGACTCGTCGGTCTGGATAGAAGCGCTGCGGCGCAAGGGTGACCTCGCGACCAAGGTGGCTCTGGAGGCTGTGCTGGAGGTGGACGGGGCGCTCGTGTCCGGTCCGATCCTGCTGGAAGTGCTCGGCGGATGCCGGCCTGCCGATCGGAAGCGGCTGCTCGACCACTTCGCCGGCCTACCCTATCGCCCGGTGCCCGACGAGGCGTGGCGGCAGGCCGCGCGCCTGTCATGGCGCCTGCGGGAGGTCGGCATCACCCTGCCCTGGCACGATCTACTCATCGGGAGCCTCGGCCTGCTCTGGAATCTCCGCGTCTTCGCCGTCGATCGGCACTTCGACGTCCTGGAGTCCCGGGCGCAGTTGCGGCGCTATCGGCCCGGTCCGGGCGGGACCTACTCCGATGCATGACCGGTTCGTCGCCACGAGACGCCGGTGAATTCGCTCTCCATCGACGTCTCACCTATCGTGGAGAAGCAGCTCGATCACTTCCCGCAGATTCCACTGAAGCTCGTCCAGTGTTTCTCCCTGGCTGTGAGCACCAGGAAGACCCGGCACCCAGCCGACGTACAGTCCGGTGTCGGCGTCGCGCTCCACGACCATGGTGCGAATGTTCATCGCCGGACTCCTCCCCCCGGTCGGCGCCGGCAGAGGCGCCGGGTGGATGCGGCCGCGGAGGCCGCATCCACCCGGGCAGTAGTGCGGAAGTACCCGACTACTTCGCCAGCGCGTCGGGGCGGATCTGGAAGTGCACCACCTTGCTCGGGGTGCCCGCGCCGGTCTCGGCGTGGAACGGGGCCCGGGTGCTCCAGGTGGCCCAGACGCCCCGGCCCTTCCAGCCGAGGTCGGGATCGTCGATGCGGCCGTCCATCCACTTGGTGTAGAACCCGAGCGGGTACGGCACGCGCAGGGTGACCCACTCGCCGTCGCGCAGCGCGAGCAGGCCCTCGGCCGCGTTGCCGGTGTTGATGGGCACGCCGCGGCCCAGTCCGAGCGTGTCGAACTGGTCGACCCACGTGTAGTAGCTGCCCTCGATGCTGCCCGACGCGTCGATACCCTTCATCTGGGGCATCGGCTCCTCGTACATCGTCCACCCCTCGGGGCAGTGCTGGCCGGTGGCGTCCGGCCCGTTCAGCGGCCCCGTGCACTTGCTGCGGTCGAAGCTCGCCATGTGGCCGCTCGCGAGCGGGGTCCACACGACGCCGTTGCGGTCGATGTCCATGCCGCGCGGCGAGTAGCCGTCCTGCACCTCGGCCCCGGGGTTCTGGAACGGCACCTCGTAGAACTCGGTCAGACCGTCCTCGGACGGGTTGTCGCCGGTGGGGTCGAACCGCAGCACCGCGCCGGGCATGCCGAGCGACGACCCCCAGATGCTGCCGTCGACGGGGTTGTAGGCCACGCCGTAGAACCCGGAGCGGATGCGGGTGTCCTTGGTCGGGTCGGCGGGCTCGCCGGGCTCGACCCACTCGTCGCGGACGCCGTTGCCGTTGGTGTCGAGCACGAGCGGGCTCCAGCCCTGGGCCGCCTCCTCGTCACCGGTCTCGAGGAACAGGTCGGTGTTGAGCCAACCGATGACCTGCCCGCCGCCGCTCGTCCACAGGGTGTTGTCGTCGTCCTCGGCGAAGATCAGGTGGTGGGTGCTGTAGCAGGTGCCGACCAGCGTCATCTCGTCGGTGGCGGGGTCGTACACGGCCAGGTGCCGGTTCGCGCGGGGGTTTGGGAACGCGCGGGCCGACGGATGGTCGGACCCCTCCAGGCACATCGGCGGGTTCTCGGGGCCGCGCACCCGCGAGGTCAGCCAGACGCGGCCGTCCTGATCGAGCATGGGGTTGTGCACGTTGGTCTGGCTGTCCCAGATCGCCTCGTCTCCCCAGTAGGGCGACGACGCCAGGGGCGGCCCCGCCGCCACCGGGGTGTCGGGGTCGCGCACCGGCACGACGACCTCGGAGATCGAGTTGCTCACCGGGTCGAGCGCCGGCACGTAGTCGGCGCTCGCCTCGAGCGCGCCGTAGACCGGGCCGTAGGCGTTCACGGTGGGGTCGCGCTTGTCGGTCGACGCCTCGTCGTGCAGGTAGGCGGTGGGGTCGGCCCAGTCCCACTGGGTGACGACCACGTTGCGCTCGACGCCCTGGGGCCGCGGCGGCGCCTCCGGCGGCACCTCTCCGGCCATGATGCGGCCCGTCCAGTCGGCGTACATCTCGAGCGCGCGGCGGCGGCCCATCCGGTCGAGGCCCCCGACCATGCTGCCCCCGGCCTGCCCGGACTGGATGCGGCGGTCCCACGCCGCCACCAGCGAGTCGAACTCGCCGAGCTCGGGCGGAATCTCGCGGGTGGCCTTGCTCCCGAGCCCGTGGCAGGCGGTGCACCCGCCCGACTTCAGGCCGCGCAGCCACGCCGCCTGGTTCGGTATGTTCGGCGAGATGCCGTTCCCGTCCTGACCGGTGCCCGGGAACTCCTCGGGCCCCGGCACCTCGAGCAGCGCGTACCAGTAGCCGGACGGGTAGTACTGCGCCGCCGCCTGTGCGTCGGGCGCGACCACGGCGGTATGGTCGACGCGGGTGCCCGGCGACGCCTGCTGCTTGGGCGAATCGACCAGCCCGTAGCCGCGCGCCCAGACGTCGTAGGTCGCCTCGGGCAGGTCCGGCACGACGTAGCGGCCCTCGTCGTCGGTGACCACGGTGCGGTTGAACCGGGTCGGCAGGTCCATGGTCTCGGCGATCACCCAGACCCCGGCCTCCGGCCCGTTCGGCCCGGTCACGACCCCGCCGATGTCGTCGTCGTCGATGGCCACCGCCGCCTGCCGGGCGCCCAGCCCCGGCTGCAACACCAGCATGCAGACGGCCAGGCCGCCCGCGAGCGCTCCGAGAAACGCCAACCTGCTTCTCGTCATCTTCTCTACTCCCTGTTTGCCTCTATTCGACCTCGCTCCGGTGACGCCGACTGGCGGCGGCCCGTACTCCGTTCCCGGGCCGCCCGCCCGCGTGGGCCTCCAGCGCTCGTGTCGCTCCCGCAGGTCCGAACGCCGCCGTCGCGGCGGGCTCGTCCGCCACGATTTGGACACGGACATGCCACAATGTCAACCGTTCGTCGAGGCCCCGGACGACGGAGCCGTCCGGACGGAGACGGAGATCGGATGGGAGCCCGGCGCGCCGGGCATGGATGCCGAGGTCCAGGAGCCGTGGCGAGAGCCCCGCTGCATTCGACCGGCAACGCCTCCCGCGTGGATTGCGGTGCGGCGCGCACTCCGTTCGGTCCGTGGTTGCCCGTACCCCGGGACCGCCGGTGCCGCACCCCGCCCCGCGCCCGCCCCGTCCTCGGCGCCGCGCGCGGCGTCGCCGCCGGCTCCAGGCTTGCGATCGCGGCGGCGCTGGCGGCCCTGGTCGGCTGCCAGACGCAGTCCTGGGAGCAGTACATGGACGCGGCCGCGTTCGCCTACCAGGACGGTCGGACCGAGGAGGCGGAGTCGTTCTTTCTCCTCGCCACGCAGGCCGCCGAGGACTTCGAGGACACCGATCCCCGGCGGGCCCTGACTCTCGGCAACCTCGCCGACCTGTACCGCTCGCAGGCCCGCGACGAGGAAGCGGAGTCGGCGTACCTCGAGTCCCTGGCGCTGCTCGAAGGGATCGACGGGCCGGACTCGCCGCGGGTGGCCCGCTTCGTGGCCGACATCGCGGTGTTCTACACGGACCTGGGGCGCGTCGAGGAGGCGGAGCCCCTGTACCGGCGGGCGCTCGAGGCGCTCGAATGGACCCACGGGTTCTACCACGACGACGTGCTGGAGCTGCGGACGTCCCTGGCCGGGTTCCTCCTGCAGCAGCAGCGGTACCGGGAGGCGGAACCGCTGTACGTCGAGGTGCTGGCGATTCTGCTCGACACCCCTGAGCCGAATCGCGACCTCGACCGCGTGCTGACCGTGCTCGACGAGTACGCGGCCCTGCTGCGCGCCACCGGCCGCGGCGACGAGGCGGCGGAGGCGGAGGCCCGCGCACGGAGCATACGGGCGCGGTTCTGACGGCCCCGACGAGACAGCCCATGCGTCCTGCCTGTGGGCGAGGACGCGAGTAGACGGAGACATCCATCATGCGACGCCTGATCGTTCTGTCATCGGCCCTGCTTCTGCACGTCGGCCTCGCCCACGCGCAGACCGCCGGCGTCACCACCGTCATCGGCAACGGCGCGGCGGGGCTCTCCGACGAGCAGGTCGCCAACCCCTACGGGGTCGTCGTCGGCCCCGACGGCGCGCTGTACTTCTGCGACCTCGACAACCAGCGCATCCGGCGGCTGGACCGCGAGACCGGCGCCACCACGACCATCGCCGGCAACGGCGACCGGGGCTACTACGGCGACGGCGGCCCCGCCACCGAGGCCGCCCTCAACATGCCCCACGAGATCCAGTTCGACGGCGAGGGCCACCTCTACATCGTCGAGCGCGACAGCCACGTCGTGCGCCGGGTCGACGCGGAGACCGGCGTCATCTCCACCGTCGCCGGCACCGGCGAGGCCGGCTTCTCGGGCGACGGCGGGCCGGCCGTCGAGGCGATGCTCCGGCGCCCCCACAGCATCGCCTTCGACCCCGAGGGCCGGCTGATGATCTGCGACATCGGGAACCACCGCATCCGCCGCGTCGACCCCGCCACCGGCCTCATCGAGACCTGGGCCGGCACCGGCGAGCGCGAGCCGACGCCCGACGGCGCCCCCCTCGCCGGCACCCCCCTCAACGGCCCGCGGGCCATGGCCAGCGACCCCGACGGCAATCTCTACCTCGCGTTGCGGGAGGGCAACGCCATCTACCGGATCGACCTCGCGGCCGAGACCATCCACCACGTGGCGGGCACCGGCGAGCAGGGCTTCACCGGCGACGGCGGCCCTGCCGCCACCGCGACGCTGGCCGGCCCCAAGGGACTCGCCTTCGCCGAGGGCCGGCTCTACGTCGCCGACACCGAGAACCACGTCATCCGCATGGTCGACACCGTCACCGGCCTCATCTCCACCGTGCTCGGCGACGGCACCCGCGGCGACGGCCCCGAGGACGATCCCCTGCGCTGCCGCATGGCGAGGCCCCACGGCATCTTCTACGAGTCGGGCCGCGGGCTCTACGTCGGCGACAGCGAGGCCCATCGCATCCGGCTGCTGGAGTGATGCGTTCGCGACGGCGGCTCGGTTTCCCTCACGTACGCCGGTGGACGGCGTGGGACGGCAGGTTCGTACGCCCCATCGTCGGCGTGCGCGGCAGGGTGGCCCGGTTGCCGTTCGGGCCGCACGAGCAGGGGCCGGGCACGGAAACGATGACCGGGAATCGGTCGGCACGTCACCAGTACCGCAGCCGAACCACCCATACATATCATCAATTTTTGTGGAATTGATGATATGTGATAGAGTTGCATCAATACTCATCAGTTTCCCATGAACTGATGGGTCGTTGCGCCGTTGCAGTGCCGGTTCACCGCGGGCAGTGCCGCTAAGCCTCAGGCCAGAGATGCACTCGTGAAGCGACCACGCTCGCCGTTGCCCCTCGACAAGCTGCTCCACAGGCACCGTGATCGCCTGCCGACGTTGTTGATGGACCACGTCTTCCGCCCGATCGTGGACGGCCGCTATCTCCACTGGGACACGCTGCGCCGGCTCGACCCGCCCCCAAACCTGAGCTGCGAAGAGTGGTGGACGGGCATCAGGCTGTCCCGGAGCGGTCTGTCCCACCGGGTTCCGTTGCGCGACGCGCGCGAACGGCCGTTCCGCTTCATGCTGCCCGACCCCGTCCAGGAGGCGCTGCACCGGATCGACAGCCGGGCCAGCGGGCGGATTGGAGTGGCCGACACGGTGGTCAACCGGCAGACCCGGGATCGGTTCATCGTCAACTCGCTGATCGACGAGGCCATCACGTCGAGCCAGCTCGAGGGCGCCTCCACGACGAGGGCCGCCGCGACGCGGATGATCCGATCCGGACGACGGCCCCGGGATCGCAGCGAACGGATGATTTTGAACAACTACCGGGCCATGGAGGCGATCCGCACGATGAGGGAGTCGCCGCTGACCGCCGACGCGGTCCTGGCCCTGCACGTCACGCTGACGGCGGATACGCTGCGCGATCCGGCCGACGCCGGGCGTCTGCAGCGGCCGGAGGACGACCGCGTCGAGGTGTGCGACGCCAACGACCGGGTGCTGTACCACCCGCCGCCGGCGGAACAGCTTCCCGAACGCCTGGACCAGATGGTGCAGTTCGCGAATCGGGACGCCGAAGACGGCGCCTTCATGCACCCCGTCGTTCGCGCCATCCTGCTGCACTTCTGGCTCGCCTTCGACCATCCGTTCGTGGACGGCAACGGCCGCACGGCCCGTGCGCTGTTCTACTGGGCGATGCTGCGCCACGGCTACTGGCCGTTCGAGTTCGTCTCGATCAGCCGCTTTCTCAAGAAGGCGCCGGCGCAGTACGCCCGGGCATTCCTGCACACCGAGACCGACGGCAACGACCTGACCTATTTCATCGTGCACCAGGTGGACGTGATCAGGCGCGCCATCGACGACCTCGACGCGTACCTCGAAACCAAGGTCCGGCAGGTGCAGCGGGTCGAGCGCATGCTCAAGCGTTCGTCCGACCTGAACCACCGCCAGCTCGCGTTGCTGGCCCACGCCGTTCGGCACCCGGACGCCGACTACACGACCCGGTCGCACCAGACGAGTCACGACGTCGCCTACGCGACGGCCCGCGCCGATCTGTTCCGGCTCGCCGAGCTCGGGCTCCTGGAGCAGCGGCGGATGGGCCGGCGCACCCATGTCTTTCGCGTACCGGCCGACCTCGAGACCCGACTGGAATCGCCCGCCCCGGCCGAATGAGCCGACTCCATCGGGTGCCCGGTAGCTGTTTCGCGATCGTCCGTCGCCGGCGAGGACGGCGGCGACGTGCGTATTCCGGTGCAAACCGATCACTGATTCCGGTCGAAGTCGATCACTGATTCCGGTGCAAACCGATCACCGATTCCGGTGCAAACCGATCACCCCCGGTCGGAGCTGAGCGGCGCGGGACGACCCCGCCGGCCGTGAGATCTTCCTGCTTTTGCAGGAGGGACGAACGCTGGCGAACAGGAGGTTGTCCATGCGCAAGATTCGAGAGGTGCTGCGGCTGTACTTCACCGCCGCGCTGAGCGTCCGAGCCATCGCCCGCAGCCTGGGGACGTCGCCGTCGACGGTGGGCGAGTACCTGCGCCGCGCCAAGGTGGCGGGGGTGAGTTGGCCCGTACCGGAGTCGGTCGACGACACCGGCCTGGAGCGGCGGCTGTTTCCGGCGCCGCCGCCGAGCCGCACGGAGCGGCCGCTGCCGGACTGGAGCGAGGTCCACCGGGAGTTGCGCCGCAAGAGCGTGACGCTGTCGCTGCTGTGGCAGGAGTACAAGGAGACCCACCCCGAGGGGCTGCAGTACAGCTGGTTCTGCGACCAGTACCGGGCCTGGGCCGGGAAGCTCGACCTGGTGATGCGCCAGGACCACCGCGCCGGCGAGAAGCTGTTCGTCGACTACGCCGGGCAGACGGTGCCGGTGGTCGACCGCGAGACCGGCGAGGAGCGGCAGGCGCAGATCTTCGTGGCCGTGCTCGGGGCCTCGAGCTACACCTTCGCCGAGGCGACGTGGACGCAGACCCTGCCGGACTGGACGGCGTCGCACGTGCGCGCCTTCGAGTTCATCGGCGGCTGCCCCGAGCTCGTGATCCCGACAATCTGCGCTCGGGGGTCAGCCTCGCCCATCGCTACGAGCCGGACCTGAACCCGACCTATCACGACCTCGCCCGCCACTACGGCGTGGCCGTGCTGCCCGCGCGGGTGCGGCGGCCAAGGGACAAGGTTCAGGCTTCATACTACGCGCCTTCCTGTACATGCGATGCAAGCTTCGGGTGTCGTCGCCGGTCCCGGAACCGCTTCCCGGGATGGGCGACGGGCAGCGGTCCGGTGGGCGGCTCGAAGAGTATCGTGCCCTTGTCGTCGGCACGCACGGCACGCAGCACGCCCTCCTGCGCGAATCGCTTGGCCGTGCTCAGATGCACGCCGAGTTGCTCGGCCATCTGCGGGGCGGTCAGCCAGCCTGCCGCGGTCAGGTGCTGCAAGTAGCTGTCGATGTCGTACGACTCGCGCAGAGTGCGGACGCGTGTGGAGGTAAAGGGCAGACCGCAGCCCGTCCGCAGCCACCGCCGGTCGAGCGTCTCGGCAATCTGCCCGTCGGTTTGTTCGGTGGCGAGCACCCGGACCTGCTCGACGAGCGCGGCAGGAGTACGACGCAAGTCCGGCGCCCCGAGGGGCAGCGGACATTCGATCTCGCGCGTCGCGCCGCCACGCCAGCGGATGGAGATCCGGATCACGTCGTCGCGGAGCAGGGTGACGTCCTCGATGAGCAATCGCAACATCCGCTTGCGGTCGCGGGCCGGCGTGCGCGGATCATCCCAGACGCGCGGCAGGTCGGCGACCAGCGCCATCACCCGTTCCTTCATCTCGGCCGTGACCGGCGACGGCTGGGTGTCGCGTGCACGCGCATACGCTTCTTCGGCCTCGGCCAATCGCTGGAGCGCCTGGTTCCAGTGGCGTTCCAGGTTGTCGGCCACGAGGCGATTCTCGGGCCGCACGAGCAGGAACTGCCGCTGTGCCCTCTCGGCGTCCTCCCGTAGCCGGGCGACCTCAGCCCGCTTGGCGCGATCGATCTCGGCCGCCCGGTTCCGCAGCTCGTCGAACACCTCGACGGCCACGTCGATCGACGCGGGGGTGACGGTCTCGAGCACGACCTTGCTGACCGCGCGGTCGACCGCCGCGCCCGTCAGGTACTGGCACGGTGGCTTTGCCCGCTCGATCGCCCGACGTTGGCAGATGTAGCGCGCCGTCGGATGACCACGAGACACGCTGTAGCCAACCGACATGCGGTCACCGCATCGACCGCAGATGACGAGTCCTTGCAGTAGCGCCACGCCTTCCCGCGGTGCGCTGCGTCGGCGGTCCCCACGCGTGCTCCGGGCGCTCTCGAGCAGCGTAGCCTGATTCGCTTCGTATTGCTCCCAGGAGATGTAGGCGGGGTGGGCGTTCGGCAAGAAGACCGTCCACTCCTCACGGGGCAGGCGCCGATAGCCGCATTGCCCCGCGAGGCGGAGCTTGCGCTGTCGGGTTCGCCCATAGACGTACGCTCCCGCGTAGCGCGGATTGTGAAGGATATCAAGCACACGGGTACGTCCGAGCGTACCAGCCACGAACGTCCCCGCGCGGGGCCCGGTCGCGACGCGTTGCGGCCACGCGAGTGCCTGCTCCCGGAAGTGGCGTACCACTGCTCCTGCCGAGCCGGTGCGCTGGAAGGTGTCGAACACGAGGCGGACGACGCCCTGGATCTGCTCGTCGGGATCGAGCATGAGCTTTCTATCGGGACCGACGACGTACCCCAGCGGCGTGGGCATCGCCAGCTCGCCGCGGCGCGCCTTGTTGAGTTGTCCGCCGATCAGGCGCGCGCGCAGGACATGCAACTCCGCTTCGCTCATCGTGCCCTTCAGCCCGAGCAGCAGGCGGTCGTTGAAGTGGGCCGGGTCGTAGAGTCCGTCTTCGTCGAGAATGAGCGTCTCGCTCAGCGCGCAGATCTCCAGCAGGCGATGCCAGTCACTCGAGTTGCGGGCGAGTCGCGAGACCTCCAGCCCCATGACCACGCCGACGCGGCCGAGGCCGACGTCGGCGACGATCCGTTGAAAACCGGTCCGCTCGGCTGCCGACGCGCCCGACAGTCCGAGATCGTCATCGATGACGACGATCTGGTCGGCCGCCCAGCCGAGAGCCAGGGCCCGTCGCTTCAGGGCGTATTGCCGGGCAGTGCTCTCCTGGTGCTCTTGCACCTGCTGCAAGGACGACTGCCGCACGTAGAGGCAGGCGAGGCGACGAAGATGGTCCGCCGTGACCGCGGTCGATTGACTCATGCAGAGGCTCCTTCCGGAACGCACCCGAGGACCAAGCTCGCCAGGACACGCGCCAGCTCCGAACGGACAGGCGGCGTCAGATCGAGGTTGCCGCTCCCGGCCGACGGCAGCGGCACGACCGGCGGGAGGCTGATGGCCGACATCGTCTCCAGCCACGCCGGCATCCCCCGCGTCATCAACAGCGCCATGCCGTACCCCCGGCGAGAGAACGCGACCTGCGTCGCGGCGTCATGCCGCACGACCTCGTACTGCCGGCACAGCTGATCGATGTCGAGGTCCGGCACCGTCGCGGCGCCTTCTACCGTCGCGGTTTTTTTTTGCGGCGGGCGACCGCCCGGTCGAGCGACCGGGCGTGAATCGAGATTCCAAACCGGCGCGCCACGGCCGCCGTCAGCGGTTCGTCCGGTCGCACGTCTTGGCCCGCACGCCAGCGTTCGACGTAGTCGACAACCGCGTCGGTGCACTTGTGGGCCCGCTTCGGTCCGGGCCGCTTGGGCACCAACCCGGGGATCCCGCGGGCCTCGAAGGCGGCCGCCGCCTCGTAGAACGCCTGCCGGCTGACCCCGAAGCCCGCCGCGACCTCGGTCACCGGGCGTCCCTCGACTCGATGGCGGCGCACCATCTCGTACTTGACCTGGACGCGGTCGCGCGGGTCGAAGAACGGGTGGTTCAGAAAGGCCTCGTCGCGGACCGTCTCGGGGCGCGAGTGCAAGGCTCCCGCCTCGCGCAGGGCCTGCGTCTTGACATCGGGCGGCGACTTGGGCATTCGCGGCATGACGAGTGTCACCGTGATTACGACACATGCTGTCAGTGATGTCAAGGCAAAGCGAATCTGAATCGCGACAAGTCTCCCGGATATATTGGCACTTCAGGCGACAAATGGGCTCGGATGACTGCCCATTCTCGGACGCTTGGGCACGAAATCCGCTTGACATCACAGGCATAATATCCTTGACATCGCTTTGCCGCTCACGACCGAGTCCTCTCCGCCACGAGCTCGGCGAGCTGCAGCAAGTCCTCC
Organism: Vicinamibacterales bacterium; assembly: GCA_965207615.1. Classification (GTDB taxonomy): domain Bacteria; phylum Acidobacteriota; class Vicinamibacteria; order Vicinamibacterales; family UBA8438; genus JAJEEA01. The sequence continues at coordinate 271,323 of CBDBMZ010000003.1, read as the reverse complement.
AGTCGAAACGGCGCGCGCCCGCGGCCCGCCGTCACAGCCGGGTCGGGCGGCAACAGGTCCGTCCAGCCAATGGGGATGGACCAGGCCGACCCGTCGGGTCGCTGCACCCTCACCCGGTCTTCGCCCCAGAGCTGCTTGGTCACCACGAACGGAAAGCGGGTGTCCCGGAGCGGATGGAACGGATGGGTGATGAGAATCTGCGGTGCTTCCGTGGCACCCGAGGCAATCTGGTGCTTTGACGAAGGCGAAGGCGGAGGTGGCCGTTCAAGTGGTCGAGCGGTGGATACTCGCCGCTCTCCGCCATCGCACGTTCTTCTCCCTGGTCGAGCTCAACGCCGCGATCGCCGAGCTGCTCGAACGGCTCAACACCCGGCCGTTCCGCAAGCTCCCGGGGTCGCGGCGCTCGCAGTTCGAGCAGCTCGACCGGCCGGCCCTGCGCCCGCTGCCCGACAGCCCCTACGTCTTCGCCGAGTGGAAGGCCGTCCGGGCGTCCACCGACTACCACGTCGAGGTCGACGGGCACTACTACTCGGTCCCGCACGCGCTCGTGCGCCGCCAGCTCGACGTCCGGCTGACGGCCCGCACCGTCGAGTGCTTCCATCGCAGCCAACGCGTCGCCAGCCACGTCCGCTCGCCGCACCGGGGGCGCCACACCACCGCGGCCGAGCACATGCCCGAGAAGCACCGCCGGATGGGCGACTGGACGCCCGACCGCTTCATCGACTGGGCCGGGAAGATCGGACCGGACACTGTCGCCCTGATCACCGCCGTCCTCGCCCGGCGGCATCCCCAGCAGGCCTACCGCTCCTGCATCGGGCTCCAGCGCCTGGCCAAGTGCTACGGCGACGCCCGCCTGGAAGCGGCCGCCGCACGGGCGCTGGCCGTCGACAGCTGCAGCTTCCGCGGCGTCGAATCGATCCTCCGTCACCGACTCGACGAGGCCCCGGCCGAGCCGGCCGACCCCGCCGAGCCCGTCGACCACGACAACATCCGCGGCGCCCGCTACTACCAGTGACGCCGGAAAGGACGCCCAGATGCTGACTCATCCGACCGTGGACAAGCTCCTGCAACTCCGCTGCGCCGGGATGGCCAAGGCCCTCACCGAGCAGCTCGACGCCCCCGAGGTCGAGGCCCTCTCGTTCGAGGAGCGGCTCGGCCTGCTCGTCGACCGCGAGCTCACCGAGCGCCACTCGCGGCAGCTCACCAACCGGCTGCGCCGCGCCAGGCTCAAGCATCAAGCCTGCATCGAGGACATCGACTTCCGACACCGCCGCGGCCTCGACCGGCAGGTCGTCCTCTCCCTCGCCGACGGACGCTGGGTCCGCGAGCACCTCAACGTCCTCATCAGCGGGCCGACCGGCATCGGGAAGAGCTGGCTCGCTTGCGCCTTCGCCCACAGCGCCTGCCGCCACGGCCACAGTGCACTCTACGTCCGCGTGTCCCGGCTGTTGAGCGAACTCGCCACCGCGCGCGCCGATGGGCGCTACCCGAGGCGGCTCGAGTCGCTCGCCAAGACCCAGGTCCTGGTGATGGACGACTGGGGGCTGACCCCGCTCAGCGCCGAGAACCGTCTCGACCTGCTCGAAGTGCTCGAAGACCGCCACTGCGTGCGCTCGACCGTCGTGACCAGCCAGCTCCCCGTCGACAAGTGGCATGACGTCGTCGGCGACCCGACCCTCGGTGACGCGATTCTTGACCGGCTCGTGCACAACGCCTACAAGCTCGACCTGAAGGGCGACTCGATGCGCAAACGGCGCCGGCCCTCGACTCGAACCGGGAGCCCGGACTCATGACCGCCGTCCAGCCTGTTTGGCGACGACCGATTGACCGGCCAGACACCCCGGACCGCTTCCGTCTCGCCCGCCCCAGGCCCGTCACGCGGGTCCGGCGGGTACCGGGGGGCCACCCCTATGCCTCTGCGTCCGTGCCCTGCGCGACCCGAGCCGGCACCGCCACGGGGGGCTGGGGACGCCGACGCTCCCCATGGGCGCAAAGACCGCGCCCACAGGGAGCTTGGAAAACCGCAAAGAACGCGGTTTCCCACAGCGCCCACAACCCATCGTCCTTCTTCATCGAATCTGGAAGAGCACGGGGCCGACCTCGGCCGACCGGCGTCGAGCCTTCGCGGCGTTCAGCCCCGGCCGACACGAACCCATGTCCACGACTCGACACGAAGGGAGATCCCATGCGATAACCCGACTGACCGGCGGCGAGACGAACCGAGAGAACCGCGATTCATGATTCAGGTCCCGCGTCGCCTCGCTCCGAACCGGTGATCGGTTTCGGCTGGAATCGGTGATCGGTTTCAACCGGAATGGGTGATCGGTTTCGGCCGGAATGGGTGATCGATGTCACCGGAATGCGCAGCGACGCGTGATGCGAGTGCCAGGCGTCGCGTTCTGCCGGCGACCACGTCGCGACGCGCTCTGTGGTATATCAACCTCTATCGACGCCGCGATGGTGCCGGCCACAGACGCCCGGCCGGCTCCGCGGCGACGACGCCCGGCCGGCGCATCACTACCTGCCGTCGGTGACCCCGATGGAGGAGTCACGGTCGCCGGCTGCGGCGGCGGATTGGTGAACCATCATCAATGTTCATCAATCTTCTTGAAACTGATGAGTTCAGCCCGGCGGAAGACGCCAGCGCGCCCGGGTTCGGGAGGATTTGCGATGTCACGTGGTCAGCTCGCGGCGGCGATGGTACTCGGCATGGCGCTCGGCGCCGCCCCAGCGGCGGCGCAGCCCGTGCAGGACGACTTCCACCATCTCGGCGAGATCAACAAGGCGTCCATCGTCATGCTGGCCGAGGTCGGCCTGGTTCCCGAGCCGATGGCGGCGCAGATCGCCCGCGGCATTGCGGCGGTCGTCGCCGAGCAGGACGAGCCGGGCGCGCCGCGGTCGTCGGACTACCTCGACTTCGAGGCGCGCCTCGTCGAGGTCGCGGGCCGCGACGCGTCGCGGCTCCACACCGGCCGGAGCCGCCAGGACATCGGCTCGACGTTCCGCCGCCTCGCCATCCGGGTGGCCCTGCTTGACGCCTACGAGGCCCTGCTTGCACCGCGCGACGCCCTGCTCGACCTCGCCTCGCGGCACACCGGGACCATCGTCCCCGCCTACACCCACGGGGTACAGGCGCAGCCGACGTCGCTGGCCCACTACCTGCTGGCCTTCGCCGCCGCCCTCGACCGCGACGCCGAGCGCCTGGAGGAAGCGTTCGCGCGGGTGAACCGAAGCCCTCTCGGGGCCGCCGCCCTCGCCACCTCCGGCTTCCCCCTCGACCGCGGGCGCCTCGCCGAGCTGCTCGGGTTCGACGGCGTCGTCGAGAACGCCTACGACGCCAACCACGTCTCGTCGGTCGACTCGAAGACGGAGGTCGCCTCGACCCTCGCGATCTCCGCCCTGTCGATCGGCCAGCTCATGGAGGACGTGCACGTCCAGTACCACGACCCGGCGCCGTGGCTGCTCCTCGACCGCTCGCTCACCGGGGTCAGCAGCATCATGCCGCAGAAGCGGAACCCCGTCATCCTCGCTACGCTCCGGCGGCTGGCGAGCACCGTGATCGGCGACGCGCAGACGGTGTTCCTCGCCGCGCACAACACGTCGACCGGCATGGCTGACTACCGCGCCCCCGACCAGCTCCTGGAGACGCTTGCCAAGGCCACCGAGATGTACCGACTCTACGCGCGGGTCGTCAATGGCCTGGTGGTCGACCCCGCGCGCTCGCTCGCCGAGGTCGACGCCGACTACGCGACCATGACCGAGGTCGCCGACACGCTGCTGCGCCACGCCGAGGTGCCGTTCCGGGTCGGCCACCACTACGCGTCGGAGATCACCGAGTACGGCCGGGCGCAGGGCAAGCGCCCGAAAGACCTGACCGCCGACGAGCTGCGGCACCTGTACGACGAGGCATACGGCGAGCCGCTGCCCGTCGACGTGGCGCTGATCCAGGCCGCGCTCGACCCCGAGCACATGGTGGCGAGCCGGCGCGGCCTCGGTGGTCCGCAGGCGGCGGAGGTAACGCGCATGCTCGAGGCGGGCCGCGAGCGGGCCGGCGCCAGCCGGGGCTGGCTGCGCGCTACGCGGGAACGCCTGGCGCAAGCGCGTTCCGCGCTCCAATCAGCGTTCACGGGCCTGATGGCGGCGGCCCGCTGAAGCACAGCCGACTACGACTCTTCTACTGGGTCCGAGGGGACCCGCTGTCGACTGCCTTGCCATTGGCTACTTGTGCCACGCGCTGCATGATTGCCATATCCACGAGACCGCGCACGGTGGCGTCCATGCCGACATTTCGAACCCTGGCCGAGAACGCCAGTGGACCCAGCGATGCGAACAGCTTGCCCACGAGTTCATCGGCAAAACTGCTGGACACCAAGGGCACCCCCGTCCAGTCCAACCGCAGCGGCTTCGCCGGTTCTGCGTCGAGCAGGTTCAGGCATTTGGTCCGCAGTTGTCGGCCCGCCGGCCTCGATCCGAATCCTGTCGATTCATCCCGTAGCTTGAGCACAGTAGCGTCCCCGGCTTCCGTCTCGTACAACATCTCCACGATGTCCACCGGCTCCCGCCCCTCGCCGCCGAAGCCGAGCGCCTCGGCCAGATGGAAATGCGTATCGAGCCCGAGCTCTGCATAGACAACCGTTCCATGGAATCGCTGTGGTTCTCTCCTGCTGTAGACCTGCGAGTCGGCATGTCCGTCTTCCGGCTGGGTCCTCACCACGATCTGCGCCAACCCCGATGTGATTTCGAATGCGCCTTTCGACATCGTCGCGATTCTCAGCGTACCGGCGATGCCGTTACCCTGGCCCGCATCGGGATTCCGCGTAATCCCGGCCTTCATCGCTTCGCCAATGGCCTGAGCGTCCGTTCGCAGGATCGGGTGTCCTTCGCTCAGTGACGACAAGATCCCTCTTCCTGAATCCGCAACGCCAAACGCCACCTTCCGAGCCTCTCCGAATGTGCTGACCTGGGCGATCCCGCCTTCTTCACACTCTGCGTGATTCAGGACGTTGTCGGTGATCTCATTGATGGACCACTCCAATCCGGCGATTACGGCCCGATCCAGGGTCATGTTGCGCATCACGACGTCCATGAATGCATTCACCAACCCCTGTTGCTGAGCGGAATCACGGAACCGCCGCGCCGCCAGATGCCGGTCGTGCACGGTATCGCTCTGTTGAAAGCGTGACGGTTCCAGGAAATGCGCCCAATTCGTGTTGAGAAAGAGACGCTCCAGGTCCGCCTTCTCCGGGAGTTTCACGGACACTTCGACGGTCTCGCGCCGCAGCGCGTCTGCATGTGCGAGAAGCGGGATCATTCCGATGGGAAACGCCGACTCACAGGTCGAAAAATCCAGGATCACGTCCTCGTACCCGCGGGCTCTACATTCGTGCAGGCACCACATGAATTGCCGGTGGGCAAAGCCGTTCACCCTTCCAACAAAGCTGATGCGGTTCCCTATGCGAACCACGACGCGCGGGGGAGGCGACGGCCGTCTACGGTACGTGCTATTCGACATCCTCCGCGTCCAGCTCGAGTCGATACCCCACTTAGTCAGCCACGGCAGCGGTTGCGCGTCAAGTGCCCACGCCACCGGTTGCGATGGACTCCGCCACATCGCGCACCTGAGCTATCACGGATTCGACCATTTCATCGAAGCCCACGCCATCGGGAATCGCGACGAGTCCGTCCGGGGTATCTCTCGGGTCCCAGTAGTCCAGCACGAGTCTCCAATCCATCTTGCTCACCCCGAACCACGCCCCATGCCAGCGCTCGCCACCGCCCAGCCAAAGATGCCGACCGTAGCGGTCACCGCGACGCGATCGGTTCACCCCCTCCTTGTCCGCCCAGCCCTCTTCGATGCCAGACTCCGTCACACTGTCCACGAGCCGTTCGGCGACCAGTGCAGAGATGCCCGAGACGAGGCCCTTCTCCCGGTCTTCGACCGAGGGGATCCCGAGCTCCCGACGCAGCGCCGCCGCGTGCGGCCAGATCTCGTTCACATAGTTCGCCAGGATCTGGCTTCGACGGTTGATCTCCCTTTCGTTCCAGATCTCACCTTCCATGTCGTCGATCAAGCGACGATTCATCTCGAGGTTGTCGCCCTGCAGGCGGTCCCTCTTCCAGGACCATTCGTGGTCACCCAGCCCCGAGTTCATCGGCTGTGTCACAAGTGTCAGGTTGCCGATGCGGTGGACGAGTCGGTTCAGCCGCGACCGGTCCTCATCGCTGTCGTCGAAGTGAAGGTCGTCTTCCCAGTGCCGCTCCCAATTCTGCGGCGCAACGTGCTCGACCGTCAACGGCTTGAGGGTGAAGTCCATTGCGAGATCCGGCCTCTCCCCGTGCATTCTCTGCGCGATTCCACGCAGCAGAAGCTGCTTCCTGGCACTGGAAACACCGTTGTACATGTCAGCCTCTCGCAGGTGCAGTACGACCTCGTCGTCGCCCGGCCACCGACTCCTCCAGGTCGACTTCTCCAGCGTCTCGATCAAGACGCCGCAGACCTCGCCCGAAGGCGCGTCGCGAATCGCTTGCACATAGCCAAACGCCACGTCGTCAAAGCCGGAGTAGTTTGCCTTGAGCGCCACCCGGCGCATGAGGAAGCTGTCGAGAATCCGGAGTGCTTGATCGAGATCTGAGCCGTAACCCAGCCTGTCCACGAGGACCATGAAGACCGGAATCAGCGAGGCGAGATTGAGCGTGGCCCTTCGCTGCATGACGAGGTGGGCGTAGTCCGAGAAGTCGCTGTCCTTCTGGTCGATCCGCCTGTAGATGGTCGCGTACCGGCCCAACCGATCAAGGAGTCCCCGAAGTGCCTCGTCCGACTTCCTGTAGACATGCTCGCCCACGTAGCGGAACTCACGGTAGAGGCGGTCCCGCGGCAACGTGGGCATGTCTGACCGTCCGGACGCTTCCTGTCGGCGTCTGGGCAACTCGATCTGTGCAAAGAAAAACAGAAAGAGGTCGATACGCTTGCCCGAGAACCGCGGCACGCTGACCCACTGGGTCCAGTAGGCGCCGGTGTCGTACTGCTCCAGATGGTCGGCATATGTACGATCCCCGTCCGGGTCGTCGTCGCCAACCGCGAGAGACAGCATGTAGTTCTTCGTCTTCTCCCACTCCGTCAGCGGTTCGCCTCGAGCATTCAGCGCCTCGAAGATCGCGTGACTGTTCTCGTGACCATCCAGGCGAATGTCGACGACCTGAAGTCCGTCGAGAATGGCTTGGGTGAGGGCGGTGGCGTGTTCCTGGCGATCGTCTTCGGGAACACGGGCGACCCATTCCGCGACCGAGTCGCGGAAGTAGCCGTAGCAGTCGTGAAGCGGCAGCGTGTCGTCCCCTGGAGCGTTGGTGTCCCCAACCGCTACGTCGATGATTCTTGAAAAGCCTGCGTAGTCACTGCTCTTGTGCGTGATCTTGTACTTGTCGGCAGACTCCTGTACGACAGCTGTTGCATTGACGAGCGTATCCGCAAAGATGGAAGCGCACTGCGCAAGACCGTTTTCCTGCAGGGCGGACCGAGTGGCTGCGATGAGTAGCTGCAATGTCGTCAGGCGCTGCTGCCCATCAACCACCCACCACCGGTCGAGGAAGCCCCCTTGAGCACTGATCTGCTTCGTGATGATCGCGCCGAGGAAGTGAGGTTTGGCACCTGGGCCTTCAGCCAGGACCTGTCGCGTCAGGGCCATCAAGTCATCCCACAGGGGCTCCCATTGGCCTTCACGCGTCCACACATAGTTCCGCTGATAGCTGGGAATTGCGTACTGCTTCCGCGGGGGAAAGGCGCGGCTGACAGTGGTGGGCTCCGCGTGCAACATGCGATGTCTCCTCGTCCTCCGGGGCGCCCCTCAGTTCCGGCTCGTCGACGTGACGGTTCCACCCCACCACTACCGGGGGTACTTGATCTGCAGCCGCTCGTACATCCGGACCACCGCGCGCGGGTCGGGCCGCGCCGCGTTCGGACCGTAGTGCTGCGTGTGGGCGCTGAGGTCCACGCGCCGGACCGCGCTCTGGGCGGACACACCCTCGGCGTACAGGCCGTTCACCTGGCGGTTCAGGTCGCGGAGATACGCCTGCAGGTGGTCGATCTGCTCGCGCTCCGTGAACGGCGTGCCGTGGCCGGGCACCATGACGTCGAACTCCAGCGCCTTCAGGCGGTCGAGCGACGCCGGCCACTCCTCGACGTAACCATCGCCCATGTACGGCAGGCCGTGACCGCCGGGGCGCCCGACGAAGAAGTCGCCGGTGAACACGATGCGCTCCTCGGGCAGGAACACCAGGGTGTCGCCGCCGGTGTGGCCGCGCCCCGGGAAGTGGAGCTGCACCTCGCGGCCGCCCTTCACCAGGGTCATGGTGTCGCTGTAGGTCAGGTTGGGCGGGGTCGGCACCGTCTCCTGCAGCGCCTCCCAGTGGGCCTCCTGGATGCGGAGCTGGGTCTCCAGCCGCGCCCGCTCCGCCGCATCCTCCGTCGCCGCGATCTCCGCCTTCCGCTGCTCGATCCGGCCGGGGATGACCTCGGTGAACGAGCGGTTGGTGCGCTGGCTGAGGACATCGGACGACAGCATCGTGCGCACGAAGTCGTGGCCGATGATCTCCACGTCGTCGCCGAAGATCTGGTTCCCGTGCGCGTGGTCGAAGTGGTAGTGGGTGTTGAAGACGTAGCGGACGGGCTTGTCGGTCAGGGTCGCGATGCCCTCGACGAGCCCGCGCGCGGCGGCCGGGGTCACCGCGGTGTCGACGATCATGACGTGGTCGTCGTTGATGATGACGAGCGAGTTGCTCATGACCGTCATCGACCCGGAGGCGATGGCGAACCAGACCCCGTCGGCGAGCTCCTCGAAGCGGTGGCTGGGGCTGCCGTCGGGGCTCTGCAGAGCGGCGACGCGGGTCTGCCACTGGGCCGCGAACACGGCCAGGGCGACGATGGACAGGGTCATCAGAAGTCGTTTCATTGGTCGTTCGCCTCCAATAGAACGCGCTCGTTGCGGGCCGTGAAGGCGTCGCCTTGCGGTTCCGCCTGCCGCCCAATCAATCCCCCGGGAAACCGCACCGTTCCAAGGCGCAGACTCCTGGCCACCCGCCCCGGGGCCGGCGCGTGGTGGTGTTCCAGATAGAGATAACCGCTGTAGAACCCGGTGCGGTCGGGGCGGTGCTGCCGGTCCCGGATGTGAATCGTCAGCGTCCGCGGCACCTGGGCGGCGTAGCAGTTGTCCCGTGCGGCGGTCTGCAGGTGCAGGTACGCCATGCGCTGCTCGCGGGTCTGGCGGTAGCGCGGGCGATCCGCGGACCCCACGTCGGTGTACGCGCCGCCCCGCATGTCGTCGAGGGGCGACGGCCGGTGGTTGGCCCGGCGCATGGAGCGCCGGTCGCCGGCCTCGACGAGCCGGTTCACGATGGCCTGCGTCAGCCGCGACATCGCGAGGCACTCCCGGCACTCGGGATGGTCGCCGACCTCCTCGACGCGATGCACGATCGGATCGCCGAGCCGGGCCTGGAGCTCGAGGACGTCGGGTGGCGGCTCGCCGAAGTACACGATGCCGTCGACCTGCCGGATCACGTAGCAGTCGCCGGGATGCAGCTCGACCACTTCGACCCCGTCGTGCTGCGCGGGGAGCACCCAGTGCCAGGTCTCGGATGCCGGCCGCCAGTCCTGCTGCCCGACTCCCGCACGTCCCTCCAGCACCGCAGCGCCCAGCACCGCACCGATCACCACCGCGGTGGCGACCCCCGCCGCCGCCAAGCCCCGCCGACCGTGGATCCGTTCGGGCATGGCCCGGCCATTCTAGCGCGGATTCGTGCCCTGCGGCTCCGCTTGGCCACCAAACCCGAACCTGCAGAAGTGCACGTCGCAACACGCCGCACACTCCTGCCCCGGAAACCGTCGCCTGACGGCTCCGATGACCGCCCAACCTGCGGGAATCCGCATCGTTGCACGCCGCACACTCCTGTCCCGGAAATCGTCACCTGTCGGCTCCGATGGCCGCCCAATGGAACATCGAGGCGTCCGCGCCGGGACGCGCCGCAGCCGCTTCCCCTTCACCACGCTGCCCCGAAGGCGGCGCCTTTGTCACCCTCAGGCCGACCGGCCTTGCCCGCCGAGGCGGCGGGTAGCGGTATCATTTGTGCACTTCGGCGACGCGGTTCGACACCTGCGAGGAGCGACGACGATGACGCGACGGGTTCACCCGATCTGCTGGATGCTGGCCGCGGCGGTGCTGGCGGCGCCGACGGCGGGGGCGCAACAGGGGGCGCCGGCCAACGGCGAGTGGCCGACCTATGGCGGCGACCTCGGCAGCACGAAGTACTCGCCGCTGGATCAGATCGACGCCGGCAACTTCGGCGACCTCGAGATCGCCTGGCGCTGGCAGTCGGCCGACGCCTGGGTCAGCATGGCGACCCCCGGCGGCGGCGAGTGGCGGGCCCGGTCGAACGTCATCTTCGAGGCCCTCGACGCGGCCGACCCCGAGCGCTGGCGCGACCGCCAGGCGCCCTACACGAACAACCTCAAGGCGACGCCGCTGATGGTCGGCGGCCGGCTGTTCATCAACATGCCGACCTCGCAGGGGGCCGCCGTCGACGCCGCCACCGGGGAGACCCTGTGGGTCTACAACCCGAAGACCTACGAGGCGGGCACGACCACGATGACCGCGCGGTGGAACCAGCGCGGCGTCGCCTACTGGACGGACGGGTCGGCGGAGCGGATCTTCTGGGGCACGAGCAACGGCTTCCTGCTCTGCGTCGAGGCGGCCACGGGGCGGCCGTGCCTCGACTTCGGCGAGAACGGCCGCGTCGACCTGACCCGCGACATCCCCCGCGCGGGCCGCGGCGACCGCGACTGGCTGAACGCCCTGCTCTACTCGGTGCAGTCGCCGCCCCTGGTGGTCGGCGACACCATCATCACCCCGTCGTCCATCTCGTCGTACAACATCACCCGCGAGGCCCCCCCGGGGTGGATGCGGGGCTTCGACGTGCACTCGGGCCGCACGAAGTGGACGTTCCACACCATTCCCCAGGGCGACGAGTTCGGCAACGACACGTGGGGCGGCGACTCGTGGCGGGTCACCGGCAAGGTCGGGGTGTGGACGATGATGAGCGCCGACCCCGAGCTGGGCCTCGTGTACCTGCCCACCAACACCCCGGCCCCCGACTACTACGGCGGGCACCGGCCCGGCGAGAACCTCTTCGCGGAGAGCGTGGTGGCGCTCGACATCGAGACCGGCCAGCGCGAGTGGCACTTCCAGGCTGTGCACCACGGGCTGTGGGACTACGACTTCCCCGCCGCCCCGAACCTCGTCGACATCGAGGTGGACGGCCGTCCGATCAAGGCGCTCGCCCAGGTGAGCAAGCAGGGGTTCCTGTACGTGTTCGACCGGGTGACCGGCGAGCCCGTGTGGCCCATCGAGGAGCGGCCCGTCCCCACCGACACGGACATCCCCGGCGAGCTGGTGTGGCCCACCCAGCCCTTCCCCACCCGGCCCGCGCCCTTCGAGTACCAGGGCGCGACCATCGACGACCTCGCCGACTTCACGCCCGAGGTCCGGCAGATGGCCATCGACGCGGTCGACGGCTTCCGCCTCGGGCCCCTGTTCACGCCGCAGAGCCTCAGCGGCACCATCCAGCGGCCCAGCGCGGGGGGCGGCGCCAACTGGTCGGGGGCGGGGGTCGACCCCGAGACGGGCCTGCTGTACGTGCCCTCGGTCAACGCGTTCAGCGTGCGGAACTACCGCGATCCCGAGCCCGGGGAGGGAGCCACCCTGAACATCATCGAGGCGCGCGGGGCCGGCACCCGGTCGCCGACGATGCCCCAGGGCCTGCCCCTGTTCAAGCCGCCGTACTCGCGGATGACCGCCATCGACCTCAACACCGGCGACCACGTGTGGATGAACCCGCTCGGCGACGGCGACCGGGTGCGGAACCACCCGCAACTGCGCGACCTCGACCTGCCGCCGGTGGGCGGCGACCACAGCCGCAGCGGGCCGCTGGTGACCCCGACCCTGCTGATCTACGCGCTTACCACCGGCGGGTCGTCGGGCGGCCCCCGACTCCTCGCGGTCGACAAGGCCAGCGGCGAGGAGCTGGCGTCGGTCGACATCCCGCGGGGCGCGATCGGCACCCCGATGACCTATCTTCTCGACGGCCGGCAGTACATCGCGCTGACCGTCGGCGGCTCGCCGGTGCCGGAGCTCATCGCGCTGGCCCTGCCGGAGTAGCAGTCGACGAGGCGAGTCATGGTCCCGGCCGCCACCCCGGTCCGACCAACCGCTCTCGCGACCTCGGACCGGCGGCGCCATCTTCACCTCGTCGATCTAGGTGGCGTAACCGCGGCCTGTCGGGCGCCGCGCCAGGCCCACCCCCGCCCCGCTCGGCTCCCGCTGATCGCGGCCGCCGCCGTAGCCCTGATCCTGCCGGCGGTCGCGGCGTCTCACGCGGCGGCCCAGGCGGGCGCGACCACCGGCGTCATCCGAGGCGTGGTCCGCGATCCGCTCGGCCAGCCCATGCCCCGCGCGGTCATCGTCGTCCTGCACCGCGAGACCGACCTGCAGACCATCGTCGAGACCACGCCGGCCGGCACGTTCGTGCGGACGCTCCTGCCGCCGGGCACCTACGACCTCACGGTGACGGCGGACGGCGGGTACGGGGTCGAGCGCATCGAGGGCGCGGCGCTGCGGGTGGGCGAGACCCTCGACCTCGCGGTCGACCTGCGGGTGGTGGCGGCGGAGACGGTCACGGTGGCCGCCGACACCGCGCTCCTGGTCTCTACGGCCGACGTGACGAGCTCGCAACGGGTGGCTGAGGAGGTGGTCGACCGGCTGCCCAGCAACGGCCGCAACTACCTCGACCTCGCCCTGCTGACGCCGGGAGCGTCGATCTCGCAGGGCCCCGACGGCGACGTCCTCAACATCGCCGGCCAGCGCGGCATCTTCAACAACGTCATCGTCGACGGGGCCGACTTCAACAATCCGTTCTTCGGCGAGCAGCGGGGGGGCCAGCGACCCGCGTTCACCTTCAACCAGGACGCGATCGAGGAGATCGTGGTGGTGAACCAGGGGGCGACGGCCGAGTTCGGCCGCTCCGCCGGCGGCTTCGTCAACGTCATCACCAAGTCGGGCACGAACGACGCGAGCGGATCGGCCCACTACTTCGGGCAGTGGGACGAGATCTCCGCCGCCCACTCGCCCGCCCGCGGCGGCGGCGAGCCCGACTTCGGGCGCAACCAGTTCGGCGGCACCGCCGGCGGCCCCCTCGTGCGCGACCGCGCGTTCTACTTCCTCGCCTACGACCAGCAGGCGGCGGCCGAGACCCGGCAGACGGAGCGCCGCTTCGTGAACCCGGCCGAGCTGGCCCGGCTCGAGACGTTCCTTCAGGCGCGGTGGCCGGGCCTCTTCGACGACGAGTTCGGGCCCATCCGCCGCACCGACGACGCCCGGTCGCTCCTCGCCAAGATCGACGTCACCCTCGACGCCCGGCACCAGTTCAGCGGCAAGTACAACCACACGTGGTCCGAGCAGGTGAACGGCACCTTCGACGTCGACTCGTGGGGGCGCTCGGCCAACGGCATCGAGGGTGACCGGTCGCACGCGTTCAACGCCGGGCTGCGCTCGCTCCTCGGCAACACGTTCTCGAACGAGTTCCGCGTGCAGTGGGCGCGCGAGGACCGGCCCCGCTGGTACGACGGCCCGCTCATGCCGGGGGCGGCGCGGCCGGGGCCGCCGCAGTTCGACCGGCTCGGGGGGCGCCCCTTCCCCGACATCGGGATGGACTTCGCCGACGGCTTCCGCATCGGGCTCCCGTTCTTCCTGCCGATCGACCCGGCTTACGACACCCGCCTGCAGGTGCTCGACAACGCCTCGGTCCTCGTGGGCCGCCACCTCGTCAAGGCGGGCGTGGAGTACAACCGGACCGGCGCCGGACAGCAGTTCATCGGGTTCGCCAACAGCCGCTACCTCTTCGACTCGGTCTCCGGCTTCACGAGCTTCGCGACCCGCGGCAACCGCTACGTCACCTGCTCGGACGGCTCGAGCAGCGACGTCGGGATCTGCCCGGCGGGGGCGGAGATCATCGGGCCGGTGCTGCTCTACCTGCAGTCGGCGACGGTGCCGGGGGTGCCCCCCGAACAGCTCGGGCGGCAACAGCTCCAGACTCAGGAGCTCGGGCTCTTCCTGCAGGACACCTGGACCCCGCACGACCGGCTGACCCTCGACCTCGGCCTCCGCTGGGAGGGCTCGTGGCACCCCGACATGTTCGTCGCGCCGGAGGAGACGTTCTTCGCCCCCTACCTCGACGATCCGCGCTTCCCTTCCGACGGCCGCATCCCCCACGACCTCGACAACTTCCAGCCCCGCGTGGGGATGGCGTGGGACGCCGGGGGCGACGGCCGCACGGTGGTGCGGGCGAACGCCGGCTCCTACGTCGCGCGCATCCCGATGCTGGTCTTCGCGGGACACCGCACGACGAACGGCGCCTTCCAGCAGATCATCTTCCGCAGCAGCGCCGCCTCCCCCGCCCTCGGACCGGTGCCGCCCCTCGACGGGCAGATCGACGGCTCGGCGACCCTGCCGTTCCTGCCCGACGTCCAGGTCGCCGATCGCAACCTCGAGCTGCCGCGCACGTGGTCGTTCAGCGCCGCCGTCGACCGCGACCTCGGGCGCGGCCTCGCCGCGAGCATCACCTTCACCCACGCCCGCACCGACGACCTCTTCCGCTTCGTCAACCGGAACGACCCCGTCCTCGGCGCGCCGTTCGGCCTCGGCACGCACCCCACCGGCGGCGGCCTCGGCGCCCTGACCGTGACCGAGAGCAGCGCCCGCTCGCGCTACCACGGGCTGACCCTCGGCCTGCGGGGGCGGGACGCGCTCGGGGGCCGGCTGACGTTCGAGACCAACTACACGCTCGCGTTCGACCGCTCCGACGACGACAACGAGCGCGACCCGTTTGTCTTCCGCTACGCGAACGCCGCCGACCTGGCCCCCGAGTTCGGCTGGTCCGACCGCGACCGGCGCCACGGGGCGAACGGCTACGTCCTGCTCACCCTGCCCGGCGACGTGCGGTTCGACAACGCGTTCCAGTACCTGTCGGCGTCGCCGGTGTCCGAGCGGTGCGCCGCCCCGGGGACGCGCGCCGCGCAGCCTTCCGACCGGATCTGCGCCGACGGGTCGATCCTCCAGCGCAACACGCTGCGACGGGAGAACGAGTTCGTGACCTGGGACCTGCGGCTCGCCCGCCGCTTCGGGCTGGGGAACAGCGCGACCCTGGAGCCGGTCTTCGAGGTGTTCAACGTGCTGAACGCCGACAACATCCTCGACACCGCCCAAGGATCGTTGCTCTTCAACTTCGACGGCACCATCCGGAGCGGGCTCGGCGACACGCGGCGGGCCCAGGTGGGCGTGAATGTCCGGTTCTGAGGCCGGTCCGGTCGCCGACCGACGGCCTTCCCCCACCCGCGTCCTCGCCCGCGGCGTGTCGATGTCCGCTGCCGCCCCCGCCTGGGTCCGACCGCCGGGCGGAAGCGTTCCAGTCCACGAGGAGTCCCATGTCCGGAGCTGAGCCAGAACCCATCATCTTCGACACCGACTCGGCCGTCTTCAACGACGACGCCGCGGCCCTCGCCATGCTGCTCGGCCGGCCCGACCGGGTCGAGGTGCTCGGGGTCACCGTGGTCGCCGGCAACCACACCGTCCCGCAAGGGGCCGAGCACATGCTGCACCTGCTGGAGCTGGTCGGGGCGGCGGACGTCCCGCTTCACCTGGGCGCGCGCGCCCCCCTCGTCAACACCCCCGAACGGGCCGCCCGCCAGGAAGCGCAGTGGGGGCCGATCTCGTTCAAGGGCGCCTTCGACGAGGGACCCGACGTGCGCCCGCCGCACGGGGGGCGCTTCGCCGCCGTCCGTCCCCGGCCGGGCGACGCGACGTCGTTCATCATCGACACCATCGAGCGGCGGCCGGACGAGGTCACCATCGTCGCCGTCGGCCCCATGACCAACCTCGCACACGTGTTCCGTGCCCGCCCCGACCTCGCGCCCCGCGTCAGGCGCCTCGTCTTCATGGGCGGGGCGGCGCGAGTGCCGGGGAACGTGACGCCCGCGGCCGAGTTCAACCTCTGGTTCGATCCGGACGCGGCGGCCGAGGTCTTGCGCGCCGACGTGCCCTCCGTCGTGATGTTCGGCCTCGACGTCACCAACCACGCCCCGGTGCGCAAGACGCTCTTCGACCGCATCGTCGCCGCCGACACCCCGCTCACCCGGCTCATGCAGCACCACATGGGGCCGCGCTACGCCCGCGACCCCGCCGCGACCTACTACGTGTGGGACTGCATCACCG
Organism: Vicinamibacterales bacterium; assembly: GCA_965207615.1. GTDB lineage: Bacteria > Acidobacteriota > Vicinamibacteria > Vicinamibacterales > UBA8438 > JAJEEA01. The sequence goes on along the minus strand of CBDBMZ010000003.1, from coordinate 255,013 downwards.
CGGCGTGGCTCATCGAACCGTCGGTGGCAACGGTTTCGGAGACGCTGCCCATCGCGGTCGAGACGGCGTTCGGCCCCACCTGCGGCGCCACCACCGTGACGGCGCCCGGCGACCCTCGCGGCCGGCCCGTCGAGGTGATGCTGGATCTCGACGTCGGCGCCTTCTACGACCTGTACGCGGAGCTGCTGGCGGCTCCGTGAGCCGCATCAGGCGACCGGCGCGCGGGCGGCGCACCGGCTGCCCGACATCGCCGGACCCGTCACTGTGCGGACGAGGCCGCGGCCACGGTGACCTGGAACTGGATCGACGCGGTGTCGTCGTCGTCGTCGGTTGCGGAATAGACGTAGGCGGTTGCCGACTGGACGGCGGTCGGGGTGCCGGAGATGGTCCGCGCGGCGGCGTCGAACGTCAGCCCCGCCTGGAGCTCCGGCGAGAGGCCGTAGGTCAGGGGGGGGTTCCCCCCGCTCGCGGCCGGTAGCGACGCATGGACGGCGACACCGACCGTCCAGGTCTGGTCCGGCACGAACGCGGCAAACGACGGCTGCAGATCCTCGTCGCCGGGCGAAAAGGGATTGACGGAGTCGCAGCCGGCCAGCAGACGCGTCGCGGCGACCAACATCATCGACAGCAAGACGTTTCGGCTCATGCTTCCTCTGCAGGCGCGGACCGGAAGCTCCGTCGGCACGAACGCAGCGCCTCCGACCGCGGCGAACATGGTACTCCAGGCGCCGGCAGAGCCGCCGCGCCGCCGGCGCACGGAGCCGCGGTCCGACGCCTCGGGGTAAACTTCCGCCATGTCCGACCTGCCCGCGGCTGGCGCCGAGGCGCCGGCGTTCTCGCTGACCGACCGGCAGGGCGGCCCCCTCGCGTTCGACGGCGGCGGCGACGCCCCCGGGGCCACCCTGCTCTTCTTCTTCAAGCACGACTGCGCGACGTGCGAGCTGACGGCGCCGCTCGTCGAACGGCTCCACCGGGCCCTCGGGCCGCACGGCCTGCGGGTCGCGGGCGTGTCGCAGGACCCCGACGCCGACACCGCCGGCTTCGTGGAGCGGCACGGCCTGAGCTTCGACGTGGCCCTCGACGCCGACCTCACGGTGTCGGCCGACTACGGGTTCGACGCGGTGCCGGCCCTGGTGCTGGCCGGCGGGGCCCGCCGGGTGCGGCGCAGCTTCGAGGGGTTCGTGAAGCAGGACATGGTGGCGCTGATCGGCGAGGCGGCGGCGGTCTGCGGCGTCGCCGCGCCCGAGATCGTCCGCGACGAGGACGGCCTGCCGGAGCATCGTCCGGGCTGCGGCTCGAAGATCCACGACCCCGAGGTGGCCCAGCGTCTCGCGGTGCGGCGCGGCGCGGCGACGCTCGGGGCGAGGCGGGTGCGCGTCCCCGTCGACGAGGACCCGTTCGAGTTCATGGCGGCGCAGGGGCTCGGCGACGGGCTGCCGGTGGTCCCCCCGACCGAGGACCGGGTGCTGCGGATGCTCGGGGGAACGAGCCGCCCGGCGTCGGACGTCGTCGCCCGCGTGCCCCCGAACCTCGCCCCCGCCACGGTCGAGAAGGTCGCCATCAACGCGGTCATGGCCGGCTGCCGGCCCGAGTACCTGCCGGTGGTCATCGCCGCCGCCGAGGCCGCCTGCACCGACACGTTCAACTTGCACGGGGTGCTGGCCACGACCTACTTCGCGACGCCGGTCATCGTCGTCAACGGGCCCATCCGCCGGCGCATCGGGCTGAACTGCGGCGGCAACGTCTTCGGGCAGGGGTTCCGGGCCAACGCCACCATCGGGCGGGCGCTGCAACTCCTGGTGCGCAACGTCGGGGGCGGACGGCCCGGCGAGGTCGACATGTCGACCCTCGGGCAGCCGGGCAAGTTCACCTGCTGCATCGGCGAGCACGAGGAGGTGAGCGCGTGGGAGCCGCTGCACGTCGAGCGCGGGTTCCCGGCCGAGGCGAGCACCGTCACCGTCTTCGCGGGCGAGGGGCCGCGGGCCATCCGGGACCAGCTCTCTCGGACGGCGCGGTCGCTGGGGGCCAGCATGGGCTGGTGCATGGAGACGGTGGCGCACCCCCGCCTGCACCGCATGGGCGAGGTGCTGCTGGTGGTCAGCCCCGAGCACGCGAGGACGTTCGCGCGCGACGGCTACACCAAGGCGGACCTGCGGGCTCGCATCCAGGAGGCGACGGCGAGGCCGCTGCGCGATCTGCTCCCGGACGACGAGTGCCGGAAGGGCATGGTCCCCGGCGCCCTGCCCCCGGAGCTCCTCGGCCCGGACGGCCGGCCGACGCCGAAGGCGCTGGACACGCCCCTGCCCAAGTTCCGCCGCGACGACGACATCCTGATCGTCGTGGCCGGCGGCACCGCCGGCAAGTTCTCGGCGGTGGTGGGCGGCTGGGCGAGCGGCGCCGCCGGATCGACGGCGGTGACGCGGGAGATCACGGGATAAGATGGGGTCCGCTGGCGGAACGGCGCGGTCGTGCCATCGAGTCCGCCTGCTGCACGACGAGCGGAGTCTCGAGCGGCCCCGCCGCCTTGGGTTGTCGTGAAGGGGCCAGGGGCCGCGTCTCGTGAAGGAAGCGGGGCCTGGACTTCCTCGAAGCCGGTCAGGCCACATCGATCACTGTCCTGAGGGTGAGCGCCATGCATAGCGAGTCCCCCGTCATTCTCGACCCCACCGACGAGCGCGCCCCCATGGGGCGGCAGCCCGCGGCCCGGCCCGCCCGCCTCGAGGGCGCGCTGGGCATCATCGACATCGCGAAGGCGAGGGGCGATGTCTTCTGCGACGAGGTGGAGCGGCTCGTCCGCGAGCGGTTCCCCTCGCTCGACGTCATCCGCCTGCGCAAGCCGACCTACACCAAGCCAGCCCCGGACGACCTGCGGGAGGAGGTGGGGGCGCGGTGCCGCGCGGTCATCCAGGCCCTCGCCGATTGAGGGTCCTGCACGTCGTGCAGTGTGCACGACCTGGTCGACTACGAGGCCCGCGGCATCCCCGCCGTCATGGTGGCGTCGAGCGAGTTCGTCCGTCCCGCCCGAATGCAGGCGGAGGCCCTCGGGATGCCCGAGATCGCGAGCGGATCGGTCTTCGTGCCGCATCCGATACAGGACGCCACCGACGACGAGATGCGGGCGAAGGCGCGCGACGCGCTGGACGACATCCTCGCCGCGCTGACCGCCCCGGCGTAGCAGCCGCCGGCGGAGTCCGGCGCTGCACCGCGCCCGGAGGGCGCGGGCGGACCCCGCGGGCGCCAGCGGGCTGGGGAAGACCCCAGCCTGACGAGGGCTGAGGAGGGCGCCCGGCCGAGCCGGAGAGGAGCCCGCGCATGGACGCCATCGCGCCCGCGATCATCGTCGTCTACCTGGTGGCGGCCACCGCCGTCGGCAGCCTCATGGCCCGCCGCGCCGGCAGCTCGGCGGGCTGGGCGGTGGCCGGCGGCGGCATGTCCACCGCGATGGTCGCCTTCGGCGTCGCCGGCACCCGCATCGGGGGCGCCGGCACCTACGGCGTGGCCGGCGACGTCATCACCGGCGGCGTCTGGAACCTGTGGTGGTACGGCATCAACACGTTCCTCGCCCTCGCCATCGTCGGCATCTTCTTCGGCGTCTACTACCGGCGTTTCCGGCTCCACACCGTCGGCGAGCTCTTCACCATCCGCTTCGGGACGCGGCGCTGCCAGTGGCTCACGAGCCTGTGCGTGCAGACCGAGTACGTGGTCGTCAACCTCATCGAGGCCTACGTCATCGGGGTCATCCTGAGCACCCTGACGCCCCTCTCGATGTTCGGCGGGGTGATGGTGGCCGCCGTCATCTTCTCCACCTACGTCTCCCTCGGCGGGCTGTGGGGCACCGCGGTCACCAACCTCATCCACTGCTCGGTGGTGCTCGTCGGCCTCCTCTGGGTGGGCCTGGCCGGCATCGAGCAGCTCGGCGGCTGGCCCACCGTCACCGCAACCATCGGCGACCAGCTCGCCGCGGCCTCCCGGAGCGAGACGGCCTGGTGGGGGTTCGCGGGGGCGGGGTGGCTTCCCGTCATCGGGATGTTCTTCGCGGCGTCGGTGCACACGCCGGCCGCCTCGGTGTACACGAACTACTCGACGGCGGCCCGCACCGAGCGGCAGATCGCGCCGGCGTTCCTGATCGGGGGATTGATCGCGGCCGCGATGTCGGTGCTCGCGGGCCTGATCGGCATCCTCACCACCGCCCGCTACGGCTTCGACGCGGGGCTCGGCGGCTACCGCAACCTCACGACCCTCGCCTCGGAGATCGACCCGGTGGTCGGCGGGGTCGCCCTCGCCGCCGTGCTCGCCGCGGTCATCTCGTCCGGGGGCCCGATCCTGCTCTCGAGCGCCACCATGGTGGTCGACGACTGGCTGCCGGCGGCCCGCCGCCGCACGCAGGAGCAGCGGCTCAAGGCGTACCGCGTCACCACCACCGTCTATGCCTTCGCGGCGGCGGTCGCGGCCTGGTACGTCGCCACCCGGACCAGCATCTCCATCCTCGACCTGCTGCTGTTCGGCTTCGCGATGGTGGTCCCGCCCGCCGTGGCCCTCGGCTACCTCATCTACTGGCGGCGCACCACCGAGCAGGGCGCGTGGTGGGGCATGGCAGTGGGCTACGGGGCCGGCCTGGCCTGGTTTGCCGCGATCAAGATCGCCGTCGCGGCCGGCCTGACCGCCCCCGAGTCGGCGGGGCCCGTCCTGCGCCTCCTCGTCGAGGCCCTCACGGTCGGCGGCGAAGGCGTCGACCCGTCGTACTTCACCTTCTTCGTGCCCCTCGCGGTCGTCCCCATCGTGTCGCTGATGACCGCCGACGACGACGCCGGCGAAGACTTCTACGACGTAGTGTCGGGGCACAAGCGGCTGGCCTCGGAATCGGGCTGACGGCTCGCGCCCCTCTCGCGACCGGCGGCACGCGGCGAGATTCTGGGACCGACGAGTGCTGCGGGCAGCAGACGCAGCAATCTGCGGGTCCGGGGTCGAGTCCCCGGCGTCGCGATCTCCCGGCCGGCGGAAACCGGAACCGTCGGCAACCCCTGGCCCTGCCTTGCCGTCCAAGGGAGTGACGGCGGAAACGCAGGTCGTCCCACGCGCTGGCGCCCGCCCGGCCGGTGAACTTCGCCGGCGCTCTGGATGCCGACGGCCGCTACGAGTTCGAGTCGCACTCGGGCGGCATTCAGGTGACGGTGCCCGCGGGGACCGGATTCGATCTCGAAGCGCAGTCCTTCAACGGTTCGCTCGAACTGACCGGTGCCTCGACCACGCTCGGCCGGGGCAACCAGACCGTCGAGCTGGCCGAGCCCGAGATCCACTGGGAGATGAGCCGCGACGGTCGCCGCGAGATAGACGGGACCGTCGGCGGCGGCGGCCGTCTCGAGCTGTCGACCTCAGCGGCGACCTGACCATCGTGGTGGGCGGCGCCCGCTGACGGACGGCGGCGAGGACCGCCGGAGCAGCCGGGCCGGGGCTTGCGGTGCAAGGCGAAACCCGCTGCCCGCACCGAGGCACGGCGCGGACAGCGGGCGGAGCGGGCTGCGGGCTAGTTGTCGGCGACCGAGAAGAAGAGCTCCTGCGTCAGCTCCTCGTCCTCCTCGTTGTCGGTGACCTTGATCTCGAGACGATAGGAGGCGGCGGGGAAGCCGCCGAGGGGGATGTTCTGCCCGGTGACGAGCTGCATCCCCTGTCGGACGTCGAAGCCCGGCGGCAGGGTCTGCGGGCCGAGCTGCTGCGGGGCGGTGCGGTTGAAGAAATCCTCGCCGCCGTCGTTCTGCGTATAGAAGTCGTAGTCGACGGTGACGTCGGGCATCCCGCCGTCGTGTCCGGTGTTGTAGATGACGAACACGAAGCCCAGCACGTCCTGCTTGCCGAAGTCACCGCTCAGCCGGGGAATGACCCGGGTCGGGCCGACCATGTAGGGGAACTCGGCGAGCTCTTCCGGGGTCGGGGCCTGTTGCAAGGGCTGCACGTCCTGGGTCAGCAGGACGCTGCTGGTCTGCAGCTCGTCGTTCCACAGGTCGGGAATCGTGACGCGTTCGCGCAGGATGGTGATAGGCGGAACGACCGTCTGTTCGATGATCTGTCTCGTCACCGGGTCGAGGGACCGCTCTATCGGCGCATCGTCGTCGAAGCTGTAGCGGATGGCGATATAGAGGTCGTAGTCGCCGCCTTCGGCCTGCAGGTTGCCGGCGACGCGTACCCGATCGCCCTCCCGCTCGTCGGCCTCGACGTAGAAGCCATTCTCGAAGTCCAGATCCGACGAGTCGGAGCCGGGCTCGGCCATGGCCACGTAGGCGACGATGTTGTCCTGGACGTCGTTGTCCTCATCGCTCACCGCCGCCCGATCGATCAGCAGCGTGAACGGGACATAGGTAACGTCTTCGGCGCCCTTGAGGTAGCTGGGAAGATAGGTGATTGCGCCGACGTCGGGAGCGCGCTCGCCCCGGCGGGCCTGGTCCACGGCCGCGACCAGGGTGCGCAGCTCTTCCTCCTGCCAGTCTTCGAGGTCTTGCGCGCCGACCGGCGCAACCGCCAACAGCATCGCCGTGACGCACCCGGCCACGACCCACGCGCTTCGAACACAGTCTTTCATGGAAGTTGGTCTCCTGGAACGGGGTGAATCTGAGAAAACGGCTCATCATAGGCGACGAACCGTATGAAGTCAAACGAAATCGTTGTAAAGCATTGATTAAAAACAGGTTAAAGGACAGCCGCGCGAGGCGCGTCTGGCCCGGAATCAACCTCGCAGGCGTTTCGCGCCGGCGAGGCTCCCAACGCGCCTGCCAGGAACGCTGCGACCTCCGATTGCCGCCCACCAACGCGGCCGGGGAGTCGGCGCCTCCCGGCCGGCGGCGGCACCTTGCTACGGCGCAGACTCCTGGTCCTAGTGGAAGTCCCGGCTGGCGACCGCGTTCGGCACCGCGTCGAGCTCGGGCCGCCACAACGTGTCGGCGACCAGGTGCACGACGCCGTCCGCCCGCTGAATCCTGCCGGTCACGCCGAGGAACGACGCGGTCCTCGCGATCAGCGCATGCGCGTCGAACACCCGGCTCCACACGACCAGGTTCACGAACCCGGTCTCGTCCTCCAGAGTCATGAACACGACCCCGCCCGCGGTTCCGGGACGCTGCCGGCAGATGACGAGGCCGGCGTAGCGCGTCTTCCGCCCGTCGCGCATCGCCGAGACGGTGCGGGCGTCGGGAAGACGACGGGCCCTGAGCTGCGCCCGCAGGGCGGCGAGGGGATGGCCGCGCGGGCTGTGCGCGCTGGTGCGGTAGTCCCACGCGATGGTCTCGCCTGGGCCCAGGTCGTCGAACGCGGGGGTCTCGTCCCGCGCGGCCCCGGCCGGCAGGACCGGCGCGAGCGCGCCGACGAGGCCGCGGACCTGCCAGAGCGCGTCGCGGCGCCGCCGCTCCAGACCGGCCAGCGCCCCCGCCTCGGCGAGGCGGCTCGCCACCCGCTCGTCGAGGCCGGTCCGGGCCACGAAGTCGGCGACCGAGTCGAACCGCGCCCGCCCGCGCGCGGCCTCGATGCGGGCCCAGTCGCGCGATTCGGACAACCCCTTGACGTACCGCAGCCCCATCCGCACCGCGAACCTGGGCGTCTGCACCGTGGAACGGCGCCGCCTCTGGAGATGGCGCAAACCCTCGGAGGGTCGGTCGGATGATGAGGGGCGCGGCGAGGCGGCGATTGCCGAGCCCGACTGCTCCGTCCCCTCCGGCCCGCCCGCCCCGACCGCCACCGGGGCCGGAGAAGACGGCGCCGGCTCGAGGGTGCAGTTCCAGTCGCTGCAGGTGACGTCGACCGGGCGCACGTCGACGCCGTGCCGCCGGACGTCGTCGACGATGGTGGCCGGCGCGTAAAACCCCATCGGCTGCGCGTTGAGCAGTGCGCAGGTGAAGACGTCGGGATAGTGGCACCGGAGCCAGGACGTGGCGTAGGCGATGAGCGCGAAGCTGGCCGCGTGGCTCTCGGGAAACCCGTAGTCCCCGAAGCCGCGAATCTGGTCGAACACCCGCTCGGCGAACTCGGGGGCGATGCCCTTGGCCGCCATCCGGCCGACGAGGCGGTCGCGGTGGCGCTCGATCCGCCCGCTGCGCCGCCACGCCGCCATGTCGCGCCGCAACTGGTCCGCCTCGCCGGGCGTGTAGTCGGCGGCGACCATCGCGAGCTTCATCACCTGCTCCTGGAACAGCGGCACCCCCAGCGTCTTGTCGAGCACCGGCTCGAGGCACGGGTGGGGGTAGGCCACCGCCTCCTCCCCGTTGCGCCGCCGCAGGTACGGGTGAACCATCCCGCCGGTGATGGGCCCCGGCCGGACGATGGACACCTCGATGACGAGGTCGTAGTAGCTGCGCGGGCGGAGCCTCGGCAGCATCGCCATCTGGGCCCGGCTCTCGATCTGGAAGACGCCGACGGTGTCGCTGCGGCAGATCATGTCGTAGGTGGCCTCGTCGCCCTCCGGAATCGCGGCCATCGACAGCGTGCGGCCGTAATGCCGCTCCAGCAGCCCGAACGACAGGTCGAGCTGGGTCAGCGCCCCCAGCCCCAGCAGGTCGACCTTGAACAGCCCGAGGTCCTCCAGGTCCTCCTTGTCCCACTGGATCACGGTGCGACCGGGCATGGCCGCGTTCTCGATGGGCACCAGGTCGTGCACCGGCTCGTGGCCGAGGAGGAAGCCGCCGGGGTGGATGGACAGGTGGCGGGGAAAGTCCCGGATCTCGCCGGCGAGCCGCACGAGGTGCGCCGCCGCCGGGGCATCGCCGTCGAGCACCTCCCGCACCCGGTCCCCGTCGACGGCGTCGAAGTGGGACAGCCGCCGGGCGAGCCGGTCGACCGCCGTCTCGGGCAGCCCCAGCGCCTTCCCCACCTCGCGCACGGCCGAGCGGGCGCGGTAGCGGACGACGTTGGCGACCATCGCCGCCCGGTCGCGCCCGTACTTCTCGTAGACGAACTGAATCACCTCCTCCCGCCGCTCGTGCATGATGTCGAGGTCGATGTCGGGCGGCTCGGCCCGCTCGCGCGACAGGAAGCGCTCGAACAGCAGATCGACCCGGGTGGGGTCGACGGCGGTGATGCCGAGACAGTAGCAGACGGCCGAGTTGGCGGCCGACCCCCGGCCCTGGCAGAGGATGCCGTGGCGGCGGCAGAACTCGACGATCTCCCACATGGTGAGGAAGTAGCCGCAGTAGTCGAGCTCGTCGATGAGGGCCAGCTCCTTCGCAATCTGCGTCCGCAACGCGGCGGGAACACGGCCGCCGAAGCGACGGCGCGCCCCCTCCTCGGTGAGCCGGCCGAGCCAGCTCGACGAGGTGTCGCCGTCGGGCAGGCGCTCGGACGGGTAGCGGTAGCGGATGGCGTCGAGCGAGAAGCGGCACCGGGCCGCAATCTCGACCGTCCGCGCCACCGCGGCGGGGTCGTCGCGGTACAGCGCGGCGACGGCGGCCGGAGACTTCAGGCCGTGCTCGGCGTTGGCGCGGATGCGGCGCCCCGCCCGGGCGAGGCTGGTACCGTGCCGGATGCAGGTCAGCACGTCCTGGAGGTCCCGGCGCGCCGGGTCGTGGTAGAGCACCTCGGTCGCCACCGCCAGGGGCAGGCCGATCTCTTGGGCCCGCGCCCGCAGCCACCCCTCCCGCGGCGCCTCGCCGGCCAGGCGGTGGCGGGCCAGCAGCCCGCAGGCCCGGTCGCCGAAGGCGTCGCGGAGCGCGGCCAGGGTCGGGCGGTCGCGGTCGGCGTCGGCCTCGGCCGCCCAGTGGGCGCCGGGCCAGAGGGCCAGCAGCCCCCCGGCGTGCCCGCAGACCTCGTCCACGTCGACGCTGCACTCGCCCTTGGCGTGCCGGCGGCGGCCGCGGGTGACGAGCCGGCAGAGGTTGGCGTAGCCGGCGCGATCGGTGGCCAGCAGCACCACCTGCGCCCCGCCCTCGAGCGACATCTGGGCCCCGCAGATCAGGTGCACGCCGAGCTCGCGGGCCCGCACGTGGGCGCGCACGATGCCGTAGACGCCGTCCCGGTCGGTCAGGGCGAGGCCGCGCAGGCCCAGGGCATGGGCCTGCTCGACCAGCTCCTCGGGATGGGAGGCGCCTTCCAGAAACGAGTAGTTGCTCTTGCACCAGAGCGGCGCGTACTCCACCTCGACCTCGGCTCGTTCCCACCCGGCTCATTCCAACTCGGCTCGTTCCACCGCCCCGACCGTTTCCGCTTCAATCCGCCGCGGCTCGTTCCGCTCGACTCGCCATCACCGCGCTATTCCGCCGCGGCTCGTTCCCGCGACTCGCCATCACCGCGCTGGTCACCACCGCAGCTGAATTCCACCTCAGCCCGGGTCCCCGCCCCGGCCCGTTTCCACCCGCGGCTTCATCCGCCGAGCTCATTCCGCTCGGCTCGCCGCCACCGCGCCATCTGCGGCTCGTCACCACCCGCGCTCATTCCACCGCGCCCTGCTCGAACCAGGCCCGGCGGCGGCGGTCGTAGTAGACCCAGCGCCAAGCGCGGCCGCCGGCGGCGGCGAAGTAGTACTCGCGGTGGATCAGGGTCCTCCACCAGCCGCCCGCCACCACGTAGGGCCCGCGCATCCCGCCGGCCTGGCCGTCACCGGCGGCGGGCGACACCCCGCCGTCCAGCTCGCGCTGGCGCGGGGACGACACCCGGCGCGGCGCTGCGAAGAAGCGCCGCACCAGCGAGAGGACGCCGTCCGGGGCCGGGACCGGGCGCACGACGTGGTCCAGCGGCCGCCAGTCGAAGGCCGCCTCGGGCAGATGGCCGTCGGCGAGCGCCGCCCGCACCACCGCGCCGTCGCCGAACTCGGCCCTGACGCGGGCCACGGCCCGGTCGGCGGCCCGGAGGTCCCGCCGGGTCCCTTCCTGGAAGAGCCGCAACTGCTCGCGGGTCGCCCGCGCCGGCGTCACCGCCAGGCCGATCTCGATGACCCCGGCGGGCAGGGTCAGGCCCTCGACGCGCAGGTGCACCAGGTCGAGGACCTGCCGGACGTCGAGGGTCGGGGCGGCGGGGCGAATGCGCTCGACCCGCTCGGCCCGCGGCGCCGCGGCCGGCGCGTCCAGCCGCAGGCGGAGCTCGAGGCCGGCCAGCGCCTCCTGCCGCGACGCCATCACCCCGAGCAGCGGGTCGAGGGCCTGCTTGACCCGGAACAGCAGGCTCTCGACCCCGGTCTCCGGTGCGTCGAGGTCAAGGCGGCGCACGAGCGACTCGACCGCCTGCGCGGGCTGGAAGGGGACCGCCAGGTCGCCGGCCGCCTCGCGGTGCAGCCGGTACGCCTCGCGGCCGAAGCGCCGGCGGACGCCGGCGGCCGGCAGCCGCAGGAACGCCCCGACGGTGCGGACCCCGAGCTTGTCGAGGGCGTCGCGCAGCGCGGGGTCGACGTCGAGCCGGCGCAGGGGGACGCGGCGGGCCGCCCGCCGCTCGGCCGCGGCGTCTTCGAGCACCGTCACCCGGCCGTCCCCCTCCTCCCGGTCCGCTTCCGCCCCGGCCCCAGCCGTTCCACGGCGACTCCTCGCCCGCCAATCGTCGCCTGACGGCTCCGCTTGGCGCCCAACCAACCCGCCAGGAGTCCGCGCCGTTCCACGGCGACTCCTCGCCCGCCAATCGTCGCCTGACGGCTCCGCTTGGCGCCCAACCAACCCGCCAGGAGTCCGCGCCGTTCCACGGCGCGGACTCCTGGCCAGCGCATACGTGCCGAACCGGGTGAACCCCACCACCACCCGGCCCCGGAACCCGGCCGCCCGAAGCTGCGCCCATATCCCGCGCCCCCAGTCCACGAGGGAGGCGAACAGCGGCTGCAGCCCGGAAGCGTCGAGCCAGAACACGCCGGGACGGGCGCGGGACGGCTCGACGCCGGGCGTGAACCGCCGGAGCAGGCCGACGACCGCATCGACGCCGGCCGCGACGTCGCCGGGGGGCACCTCGGCCGCACGGAGCCCACCGGCCAGCGAGAGCCCCGTCGCGTACGACATGCCGGGCAGCACCCCGGCCCGGCGAGCCGGCTCGTTCACCCACTCGACGACCCCCTGCGGCCGATCGCGGTCGACCACCGCCGCCGGGTGCGCCGCCCACGCGGGGTGCCGGCGCATCAGCAACTGGAGGGGCAGCGCCGGCACGTCAACACAGGCCATCCGGTCCATGACACACCTCGACGTGCTGCCACCCGGGCCCGCCCCGCTTGTCCTTGAGTACCCGGGCGGTGCACGTGAAGACGCCGGACCCGAAGCGGGGGGCGTCCTCCCCGGCCGGCGCCGGACCCGCCGGCACCCCACCGGCCGGCTCGGCACGGGGCGAATTCCCCGGGGCATCCTCCCCGGCCGGCGCCGGACCCGCCGGCACCCCACCGGCCGGCTCGGCACGGGACGAACTCCCCGGGGCGTCCTCCCCCCCCGCCGCCGGACCCGCCGGCGCCTGCCCCGCCTCGGCCCTGAGCGACACGAGGGAGCCGAGCGACGCGTCGCCGCCCCCCTTCCGGGTCAGGAACAGCACCGCCGACTCGTGCTCTCTAGCCAGGCCGAGCAGGCGCATCTGCATGGGGACCGGCACCCGGGCGGCCTCGCCGAGGTCGAGCACGAGGAGGCCGAAGGCGCCCGAGCGCGCCAGGTGCTCGGCCGCGCGCGGAAGCTGCCCGGCCGCCGGCAGCCGGACAACGACCAGGGCGTCGAGGTCGACGCCGCCGCGCGCCGCGTCGGGAGGGAAGAAGGCGCTCTCGTCAGCCGTCAGCCAGCCCACCGGCTCGCCGGCCCGCTGGGCGTCGAGCACCAGCGAGAACGCCAGGGTCAGCCCCGCCGCCCCCTCCCGGCTCGACAGCTCGGCCAGCCGCCCGGCCAGGGCCGCGAAACGCCACGACCTGAGCGACTCGCCGGCCGCCCCCGAGGCGGCGGGCGCACCCGGGTCCGGGGACGCCACCAGGCGCCCCGCCAATCGCGGCGGCAGCTTCAGCGTTGCGGCGCGGGCCATCGCGCATCCCTATCAACCTACGGTGCGGCGCACCTCGACGACCTTGCCGAGCAGGGTGATCTCCCGGTCGGACCGGATGGGCGCGAACTCGGGGTTCTCCGGATGCAGCTCCACCCGCCCGTCCCGCCGGCGCAGCCGCTTGACCGTCGCCTCGCCGTCGACCAGGGCCACCACCAGCGCCCCCGAATCAGCGGTCGGCTGGCGCCGCACGATCACGAGGTCGCCGGGCAGGATGCCGGCCCCCACCATGCTGCGCCCCTGCACCCGCAGCGCGAACAGTCCCGCCCACGCCCGATCGGCCGGCACCGGAACGTAGCCTTCGACGTCCTCGACCGCCTCGGCCGGACGCCCCGCCTCGACCCGCCCCAGCAGCGGCACCCAGCCCACCGGCGCCGCCGGCTCGCCGCCCATCGGCAGGCGGTAGCCGCGAGCCTTGCCGCGGGCCGCCGACAGCTTCCGCTCGGCCACGAGCTTCTCCAGGTGATAGCGTGCCGTGTGCGGCGTGCGGAAGCCGAACACCTGCTGCACCTCGCGAACCGTCGGCGGGTCGCCGGCGAGCAGCCGGTCGCGAACGAACCGGAACACCCGGTCGCGGGTCAGCCCCGCCCGTGTCTGGCTCATATCCGGAGAGCATAATACATATGTATCATAAATCAACCCTTCCGGTTCCCCTTCCACAACCCCACCCGGAACGGCCGCCCCACGGACCCGGTTCGCGCCCGGCCGCGCCGTTTCGTCACTTGGATGCGGGTGATGGCACGGAGGTCGCTTCGTCACCCGCCTCTTTCCCTGTCGTTCGTTCCCCGCTACAGTGGTTGAGGGAAAGGTCCTCATGATCCGAATCACCGTCACGTTGGCGATCGCGCTCGGGCTCGGCTCGGCTCGGCCGAGCTTGCTGCACAGGGACAGCCGGCGGCCGACTCGTCGTGGAACGCGATCGTCGGCGACCTCGACCGGTGGCTCGGGCGGACCCTGGCCCGGCTCGGCGACCCGGACGCCGCCCGGGAGCAGTACGAACGTGCCCTGGAAATCGAGCCCGGCTACGCGTGGGTGCGCGACATCCTGCTGCCGGACCTCGATTGGTAGGCAGCAGGCCGCAAAAACAGGGCGGATCTCCGTGGCCGTGGTCGACGACTACGCGTACCTGGTGCCGTTCGTCGAATCCGAGACCGAGGTGTTCCTGAAGACGATCATCCCGAGCCGGGCGGCAACCCGGCGGTATCTGGGAGACCTGCGATGATGGCCCGACTGACCAGGAAGGAACAGGATATCGTCGACGCGTTCGAGCGCAACGAGCTGCGGTCGCCTCGCAACAAGGCCGCGATGATGAAGCAGCACCGGGAGTACGCCGCGGCCACGTTCCGAAAGGACCGGCGCGTTAACGTGAGGATTTCCAGCCGGGACCTCGATGCCCTCAAGAAACGGGCCCTGTCGGAAGGCATTCCCTACCAGACCCTGATTGCCAGCGTGCTGCACCGGTACGTCGAGGGCCGGCTGCGCGCGGCGGAGACGTCCGACTGAGGGCGTCACCATACGCGGCGATCGCGCTCGATGACCTCGATCCAGTTGTTCGCCGAACCAGGTGACACCACGGGTTGCAGATAGTGCGACCAAACGCCAATTCTGGTGGCGTTTGGTCGCACTATGGCCGCACCACAAGACAGGCTCCGCTCCAGCGCAGCGACGGCTGCGTCTTTCGAAAGGAGCGGCGCGTGAACGTCGAGAGTTTCGGCCGAACCCGGACTCGGCTCCTCAGTCGATCTGGTACTCCGGCGTGCTCATGATGAGGTGCGCCACCAGGCGCAGGGGGTCCTCCAGGTAGGTCTCGGCGCGGGCGAGGTCGGAGGTCCCCAGCTCGTCGTCGAGCAGGGTCACGAGGGCGTCGCGCATGCCTGCCGACACCGGCATCCGCAGGAACCGCGCCAGCAGGTAGTCGACGGCCTCGCCGGTGGTGGCCACCCCGCTGTCGAGGACCATCCGGACCATGTCCACCCGGGCCGCGCCGCGCGGGGTCGGAATCAGCTTCTGCATGGCCCGGGCCGCCGCGGTGTAGCCGGAGACGCGGGTGTTGAACAGCTCGTCCCGCTCGAGGGCGGCGAGGTCGAACGCCGACATGTTCGCGGGGTCGTCGTCGAAGGCGATGGCGGCGCCGTAGTCGAAGCCGCGGCGCAGGCGGTCGCCCACGACCCCGTCCCCGCTGTAGCTGAGGAAGTTCGGGTCGCGGAAGTTGACGATGTCGGGGAACAGGTAGTCGAAGGCGACGTTGCCCCGCTCCTGGAGCAGCGCCGGCGTGATCCAGGCCCGGCCCTGCGCCCAGCCCGCCACCGACGGCGGGTTCAGCAGGTGCTGGCCCAGCGCGATGGCGGTGCTGTTGAAGTCGGGCACGCCGGGCACGTCGTCGGCCCCGAGGTGCTTCAGCAGGGTGATGACGTGCTCGACCGGCCCCTTGATGTGGGCGCCGTAGCTCGCCTCGCTGTAGAAGTCGCGCGACAGGAAGATCGTCCGCATCAGCGGCTTCAGCTCGTAGTCGTTGTCCCGGAAGACGGCGCCGAGCTCGGCCTGCAGGGCCGGCGACGGGTCCTCGCGGACGAAGAAACGGTAGATCTTGGACGCGATGTACTCGGCCGTGACCGGCTGCTCGAGGATGATGTGGAGGACGTCCACACCGTCGAAGTTCCCGGTCCGCCCCAGGAAGGTCTTCTCCCCGTCGTCGTGCTGCCCGACGTTGACCACGAAGTCGAGGTTCTCGAAGTTCCAGCCGGTGAAGGCCCGGGCCGCCTCGCGGACGTCCATCTCGGTGTAGTTGCCCACCCCCATGGTGAACAGCTCCATCACCTCGCGGGCGAAGTTCTCGTTGGCCGCGCCCTTCACGTTCACGCCGGCGTCGAGGTAGTAGAGCATGCCCGGGTCCTGGGCCACCGCCACCAGCAGCTCACCGAAGTTGCCGGTCGCGTGCCGCTCGAACGTGTCGATCTGGAGCAGCATCTTGCGATAGTCGCGCACCTTGTTCTGGGCGGTGGCGAAGTGCCCGTGCCAGAACAGAGCCATCTTCTCCTGGAGCGGCCGGTGGGTGTCGAGCATCCGCTCGGCCCACCAGTAGCCGACCCGGCGGGTCTCCAGCCCGGTCGCGCGCAGCCAGTAGAAGAACCGGTCGGAGATCGGCTGTCCGTGGCGGTTGACGTGGTCGGGCTTGACCCGCACCCCCATGCTCTCGCCGTTCCTCATCCCCAGCTCGGTGGCGGCGGGCCGGCTCGGCGGGAAGTTCAGCAGCCCCTCGTCCCAGAACCCGGAGTGCTCGAACGGCGGCAGGTGGTCGTTGGGGATGTCGTCGTAGTCGACGAGGGAGCGGACCGCCTCCTCGGGGGTCATCTCGGCGAGCTTCCGGATGTCCTCCGGCGTGCCGCTGAACCCCGCGCGGCCCAGCAGGTGCTCGGCGCGGTCGAAGCTCCAGTCCGCCTCGGTGATCGGTGTGAGATCTCCCCGCCATTCGGCGGGCCCCGGCTCCCAGGTCTGCGCATTCGCGGTCACGGGGCCGGCGGCGAAGCAGAGCGCCAGCACGGCCGAGGCCGCCGCGGCACGGTGGTGTCGAGTCGTCATGGGTCGTCCCCTCTCATGTGCGGGCCGGTCCCTCGGACAGGGCCGCTCCTCGTCCGGAATCTCCATTGTGGACGGCCGGCCTGCATTGTCAAGGCCGCACCCACGCAGGGCACCGGCCAGCCTCGGAGGCACCGGTCACAGCCGCTGCGTGCCATCCAAGCGTGTCATCCTCTTGTCGAATGTGCCCACCGGACCGTGTCCGGCCTTGCGAGCGATCTCGATGATGAGGCAATCGGAGAAGCCGACCGACCGTTCGCGTGCAAATTGCGCACACGCTCTTCTGACGGCATCCTCATCCTGCAGTGTCAGGCGGTCGTGCTCGGCGAGCATGTCCAGGGCGGTTCCGATCCTCTGGCGGCTCAGCCCGTAGGCCGACTTCAGAACCCAGGTGGTCTCCAGGAGCACCGGCAGCGAGACCCACGCTCCCTGCGCCACGAAGGCCTCGGCGCGGGCGACCTCGTCCGCGTCGTCCCGCACGATCAGGCGGACGACGACGTTGGTGTCAACGGCGCGCATGTTTACGCCGCATGTGGGATCGAATGCCCTCGTCCATGTCCTCGACGCTCCTGCGGGCCGGAGGCTTGGCGAACACGGCCCTGTGAATGTCCAGCGACGAGTACTTCGACGCCCGCCGAACGATCACTTCGTCCCCGTGCTCGCACCACTCGATCTTCGAGCCAGGCGTCAATCCCAGCTTGCGGCGAATGCGCGCCGGGACCGAAACCTGCCCCTGAGAGGTGATCTTCGACTCGATCGGTCCCATGCTCTGTTCCCCTGCCCGACATCACGAACGATTGTCACGTGCATTACCCGGGTAAATCAAGCCCCGCCGCAACGTGCCGGCGCAGCCCCTCCCGCGTCCCTCGATGTGAGATGATGGGCCGCTGGATTCCGACATGATGAAGCCGACAATCGTCGTACTCGCAGCGGGCCTGATGCTGGGCGTCCCCTCCACGGCCCACGCGCAGGGCGACGTCACCCGGGCGTGGGACCCGCAGGCCGCCGCCGCCTACCTCGACGAGCGGGTCGAGTGGTGGTCGGGATGGGAGACGGCGACGCGCGAGCGCGGGACGTTCTGCGTCTCCTGTCACACCACCGCCCCGTACGGCCTCGCCCGCCCGATGCTGCGGCCGGCGGCCGGCGAGGGCGGGACGACGACGCCCGAGCGGGCGCTGCTCGACAGCGTGACGACCCGCGTCGTCCACTGGACGGAGGTCGGCCCCTTCTACGCCGACGAGCGCTACGGCGCGCCCAAGACCAGCCAGTCACGCGGGACGGAAGCCATACTCAACGCCCTCGTCCTCGCCCGGCACGACGAGCGGACCGGCACGCTGAGTGACCGCACGCGCCGGGCGTTCGACAACCTCTGGGCGCTGCAACGGGCCAGCGGCGCCGACGAGGGCGCGTGGCCCTGGCTGCACTTCAATCTGGCGCCCTGGGAAACGGACGAGGGACCGTACCACGGAGCCGCGCTGGCCGCGGTCGCGGTGGGGCTCGCGCCGGAGGGGTACGGCGCCCACCCCGACGTCCGGGACAACGTCGCGCGGCTCGGCGACTATCTCCGACGCCGGCTCGACGCCCAGCCACCCTTCAACCGCGTCATGGCCCTGTGGGCCTCCGGCGCGTTGCCCGATCTGCTGGCGGGCGCTCGGCGGCAGAAAATCATCCGCGAGATCGCCGGCCTGCAGCGAGAGGACGGCGGCTGGAGCCTCTCGTCGCTGGGCGCCTGGGAACGGCGGGACGGGACGTCCGTCGGCACCGCCAGCGACGGCTACGCGACGGGGCTGGTCACGTTGGCGCTGCAGCGGGGCGGCCTGGAGCGGGACCACGAGGCGGTCGCGGGCGGGCTCGCCTGGCTCGTCCGGAACCAGGAGCCCGACGGGTCGTGGCCCGCGTCGTCGCTCAACCGAGAGCACGACCCGGCCTCCGACCGGGGCCGCTTCATGCGGGACGCCGCCACCGCCTACGCGGTGCTGGCGCTGACGGCGAAGGACGATCGCTGATCGCACCCGCGCAACGGTCAGGAGGGCGACGGAAATCACTTGCCGTGCCGCGCGTAACGGCAGAAGACCGGGTGCGCCCGGGGGCTGCGCCCTGGATGTAGTTGGCAGGTTGTATCGATAACTGTCCTCAACGGTGGGTCCGCCCGTCGGGACGGACCGTCGGCGGATGCGCTCGGCGGCGAGAACGACGACTGCAATCCGGGAACGAAGCACGGGAAGGAGACCTCAGATGAAGTACCGAGCAGGCATGCGCATGGCGTTGGCGGTGGTCGCGGCGGCAATCGTCTCGGCGGCGGGAGCGGCGCCCGCCCAGCCGGTCACCGGGCCGACGAACGACCACCCGAACCCGTTCGAGACCATCAACGACCACTTCAAGCTGCCCGAGGGCCGCGCCTGGGGCTCGACGAGCGCCGTGGACATCGACATCGACGGCACGTCGATCTGGGTCGGCGAGCGGTGCGGAGCGAACAGTTGCGCCGAATCGGACCTCGACCCGATCCTCAAGTTCGACAAGGACGGCAACCTGCTGAAGAGCTTCGGGGGCGGGATGTTCATCTTCCCCCACGGCATCCACGTCGACCGGCAGGGCAACGTCTGGCTCACCGACGCTCAGGGCCCCCGCGGGCGCGGTCCCGCCTACGAGGGCAAGGGGCACGCCGTGTTCAAGTTCAACCCCGACGGCGAGCTGCTCATGACCCTGGGCCGGCCCGGCGTGGCCGGCGACGGGTCGGGTCCGCTCCTCAACGAGCCGAACGACGTGCACGTCGCGCCGAACGGCGACATCTTCGTCGCCGAGGGCCACAGCGGCCAGGGCGCCGGGGCCACTTGGGACACCGTCGCCCGTGTCGTCAAGTTCGACCGCCAGGGCAACTTCATCAAGTCGTGGGGCGGCATCGGCACCGCGCCGGGGCAGTTCCGCACCCCGCACGGCCTCGCCATGGACTCGCGCGGCCGCCTCTACGTCGCCGACCGCGGCAACGTGCGCATCCAGATCTTCGACCAGGACGGCAACTACATCGACCAGTGGAAGCAGTTCAGCCGCCTCAGCGGCATCTACATCGACGCCGACGACAACATCTACGGCGCCGACTCCGAGTCGAGCCCCACGTCCAACCCAGGCTGGCTCCGCGGCATCCGCATCGGGAACGCCGCGACCGGCCACGTCCGGTTCTTCATCCCCGACCCTGACCCCGTGCCGCGGGGAACGACCGCGGCCGAGGGGGTGGCGGTCGACGCCGAGGGCAACGTCTACGGCGCCGAGGTCGGCCCCCGGCAGCTCGTCAAGTACGTCCGGCGCGAGCAGTAGTCGACATCCGGGTCCCGGGAAGCACTTTGGCTTCCCGGGACCGCCTCAATCATTCGGTTCTGTCGCTTATTTCTTCAACCGTGGCGAATAAAGAGAAGCCCAGCGAGCGCGCCGTTCGTGCCTGGCTCGAACAGGACCACGGGGCGGAACAGATCCGGCGCTGCGATCAAGATCCGCCGGACTACCTCGTTGGCAACCGCCGGGCCGTGGAAGTAGCCGAGCTACACCAACAACTCGCAGGCAAGTCCGAGAAATCCACGACCGAGCCGATGGCCGCCACGATTCGTGAAGTGTTCGCCGACGATAGAATCCCTCGGACGGCTCTTGGTCGTTTTCGAGTATTCTCCGGAACGCGTCCCAACCAAGCGAGCTCTGCAATCGGAGTTGAGAAACGCCATTCGTCCCTACGTCGACGGCGGGAGTGCCCAGCCGGAGAGGAAGTACCGCGCGCCTGCGAGACATCTAAGCGACGCGGTATCGCCCCTGCACCTGGGTCTACCCTGTGGCGTGCGCCTCGGTTTCTGGCGTTGCTCAGGAGCGCCCGAGTTCGTGTTCGGCCTCCACGGTGGTGCGGACACAGGCATCTTGCCCGTGCCAGAGCTGTTGAAGAGCGCGACCCATGCGATCGAGCGAAAAACGCAGAGCATAGAGCAGATCGAGCAAGCGGGCCCTCTGTACAGCGAATGGTGGCTCGTACTGGTAGATCGCATAGGACTACCCCCTGACTCGGAGCACTATTCCGATCTTGACGAATTACGTCGCCAGCTATTCGTGCCAGCTCCCTGGAAGAGAGTTGTCCTCCTTGACATGGCCGGACGCGCACATGAGCTCTTTCCTACCTGACGCAGGATCGCACCCCTTCCTGAGGACGCAGCCCGGGCGCGCGTTACGTCGGCCGCGACGGCGGCGAGGTGACCAGCGCTTGTTCTGTCGTGGTCGACGCGGCGTGCGTTCGTTGCAGCATGTTGCCGACGAGCACCCTGAAGTCGCGGAACGCGTCGCGGGCGGCGACGGCATGACTCCCGAGTGCGCCGTCTCCTGCGGATAGAGAGAAGATTGGCTTGCGCGCGTCCTGCGCAAGGGGAATCAGGCTGCGATAGTGCTTCACGGTGGCGATGCAATTCTCGTCGGATTGCGGATCCAGTGGAGCTGTGGGAGTCTTGTCGTCCAGCACGCTGCGAGAGTACTCGGCCGGCATCTGCCGTGCCCATCGGTCGTAAGCCTTGACCGGACGGCTGAGTCGCACGCCGTGCTGCTGAATCAGGTAGCCGATTGGCCGCATGTTGCCGGTCGGCAGATCGAAATCAGGCTCGGTCCAGTTGTCGCGGCGCTTCTTCCAGTCGAGCCGCCAACTGCGCAGGGTCGGACCCAGGTTGCGCAGCCCCTGGCGCGAGAAGAGGTCGGCGGCAAGCGGCACTGCAACGAAGTCGGTGGCAATCAGGGCGGAACGGTTGATGGCTCCCAAGCTTGGGCCGACGTCGACCAGCACGATGTCGGCGCCTGACGTCCGTGCACCTCTCTGAACGACCTGCCAGAACGCGGTAATCACACGAAACGCGCGGTACAGGTTCGTGCTTCCCAGGCAGTTCGGCCATTCCGTGGACAGCAGATCCTCGAAACCTGATAAAGCCAGATCGCCTGGCAGCAGGTAGAGCCTGTCCGAGGGTCGTCGCAACTCGGGGTCCTTGACGTCCCCGACCTGGGTGAGCGGCGCGACGCATTGGTGAATTGTCCTGCCGGACGAGGACGCCTCGTCGTTCCAGAGCTCGGCCAGCGTGTCCTCGTCCAGGAATGCCGCCGTGAGATTGGCCTGGGGATCGAGGTCGACAACCAACACCGTGTGGTCCAGCTCGGACAACATCCATGCTGCGTGGTAGACCAAAGAGGTCTTTCCCACGCCGCCCTTGTTGTTGAAGAACGTCAGTACGGGCGTCATCACATGCGGGCCCTCACCGTGCAGTGAATCCAGTTCGGCTCTACGCGGAAGTCGGGTTCCGGCTGCCCGTTGTTCAGCAGGGCGCGCCGAGCCGTCGGGATGCCCGCACCGTAGCGTTGAGCCAGTCCGAGAACCCGCATCGCTTCAGCCAGGATCTGGTTGCGGTAGTCGACGATGCCCGGCTGCCCGAAGTTCTCGGCGTTGAGAGCGCCGTAGGGCCCGCCGGGACTCGTGATCTCGATACGATCGTCGAACCAGTAGACATGGATCGGCGCGTTCGTGCCTTCGTACGTCCTGTGCATGACGGCGTTGCGGACGAGTTGCTGAAGGGCCGCCATGGGATACGTCGGCGTACGTGTCTCAACGGGCCCGGACGTGAAGTCGACGGCGATCCGATTGTGCGCCAGCAGCTTGTCGTCCAGACCGCGGACCAGATGGGCGATGGGTCCGCTGCATCGCCCATCGTCGACCACGGGGTCGGCGAGATCAGTGCCGGCGATCCGGAGGAACTGCGCGAATGCCGCTGGCAGGAAGTCCAGCGGGCTCCTGCCCAGGACCAGGATGCCGGCAATCGTGGGCCTCGGGTCGTCGACGCCGGCGATCATCTTCAGGGCGGCGAGACGTTCCTCGGTGCTCCGATCGTTCTCGGCCAGAGCCGCCGCGTCGACAGCCTGCGGGAGGTACTCTTCTTCAAAGCGCCGCAAGTCGAGATCCGCGACACTGGCGGTGGGCACGGGTTGCGCATCGAAGTGCGGGTCTCGATGCCGCCGTCACCCCCGACCGCGGCCGGCGGCCGGATCACTCCGGCAGGGCGAAGACGTAGAGCGCGTTCCCCCCCTCCGGCTGGAAGATCTCCGGGGTGAGCTGCGCGGTGAGGCCCCGGAACGCGCCCCCCAGCGAGGCCGGGACGGCAAGGAACTGCCGCCCGCCCGCCTCGTAGGTGATGGGATAGCCGTGCGCGGCGGCGCCGAGGCGGGTCTCCCAGAGGACCTCCCCGGTTCGGACGTCGAACGCCCGGTAGTAGCGGTCGGCGTCGCCCGCGAAGACGAGCCCGCCCGCCGTCGTCAGCGTCGACGTCAGGAACGCGGCCCGCTGCTCGCGGCTCCACAGCTCGTCCATCGTCCGCACGTCGTAGGCGGCCAGCTTCCCCACGTTGCCGTTCGAGCCGGGCATCTCGCGGAACTCCGACCGGCCCGCCACGCCGCCGCCCCCCTCGACGAACTCCACCTCGCGCCCCGTCAGGTACATGCACGCCTGGTGGAGGGGAATCACGAGGGCGCCGGCCCCGGGGTGATACGCCGACGCCTGCCAGTTGTGGCCACCGAGCAGGCTGGGGCACGCCGGCACGCGGTCGCCGACGTCCGCGTCACGGATGTCCGGGCGGTAGGTCAGCTCGCCGGTGGCCCTGTCGATCGACTCGAAGACGTCCTGGTAGACCGTCTCCCGCAGGTCGACGAGCGCCCCGGTCCGCCGGTCGAGCTTCCAGAGGATGCCGTCCTTCCCGATCGTGAACAGCCATCGTTCGTCCCCGGCGTCGACGAGCACCCGCTCGTAGACGATGTCGAGGTCGAGGGTCTCGCCGGGCGCGTGCTGGAAGTACCACTCCACCCGCCCCGTGCGCGGGTTCAAGGCCAGCGTCGAGTTGGTGTAGAGCGCGTCCTGCCGAGTGGTCATGCCGCGGCTCGCCGCCACCCACGGCTTCGCCTGCGCGGTCCCGATGTAGAAGAGGCCGAGACCCGGGTCGTAGCTGCCCGGGATCCAGGAGTCGCCGCCGGCGCGCAGGTACGGCGGCGTGTCACCCCACGAGGCGTCGTTCGGGTCGCCGGGCAGGGCGATCGTGGACGTTCGCCACAGCTCCTCGCCGGTGTCGGGATCGTGCCCGGTGATGAAGCAGGTCTGCTCCTTGTAGCGATTGCAGCCGTTCATGCCGGTGATGACGACGCCATCGGCGACGACGGGGCCCGAGTTCTGGCGGAAGCCCTGCGTGTAGTCGGCCTTCACGGCGCGCCACGCCTCGGCCCCGGTGCGCGCGTCGAGGGCGACGAGGGCCGCGTCGTGGGTGGCCAGGTAGACCTTGTCGCCGTAGAGCGCGAGGGTGCGGGTCGCCGCCCGCCGGGGGGCATCATCGGGCAGCGGCCATCGATACTGCCAGATGACGTCGCCGCCGGCCGCGTCAATCGCCTGCACCACGTTTCCCGGGCTCGCGAGGAACATCACGCCGTCGTGCACCAGCGGCGTCGTCTGGTGGTTCCCGTCGCGTATGGCCAGCACCCAGGCCAGCCGCAGCTCGCCGACGTTGTCGCGCGTGATCCGGTCGAGGGGGCTGTAGCCGTGGCTGTCGCGCGTCCGCCGCCAGCTCAGCCAGTCTCCGGGCGGCGGGTCCCCGAGCAGCGCGTCGGTGACCGGGGTCAGGGGCCGCTCCACCGCCCGATTGACGAACCGCGTCGGCCGCCGCCGCGGCGCCTCGCCTTCCTCGGCCGCGCGCCGCGCGTCGGCCACGTCCGCCGCATCGCCGATCGGGACCGCCGCGCCGGCGGTCAGCGGCGCGGCGCCGGGCCGCGCGCCGTTCGCATCGAGGATGTACGCGACCAAGTTCAGGTAGACCTGGTTGCCGAGCGAGCCGCCGAGGCCGGGGGGCATCTCGTCGCGCACGTACGCGAACAGCTCGTCCGTCGTCTGCCCGGCCCAGCCGTTCAGGAAGTCGACCCCGCGCAGGGCCGGCGCTTCCGCCCCGTCCAGCCCCTCCCCGTGGCACTCTCCGCACTGCCGCGCGTACTCCGTCCACCCGGCGGCGGCCTGCTCGGCCGTGAAGGATCCCCCCGCGCCCGGGGCCTGCGCCGCCTCGACCACGCGCCCCGGCCGCGCACCCGGTTCGCCGAAGGAGCCGCCCGCCACGATCAGTCCGGCCGCCGCCACCCGCATCCCTGCCGCCGCGGCGCCGACGCGAGTTACCCTCGACATGATCGCAACTCCCCGGCGCCGTCCGACGGCGCCCCCAGACCGCGGGGCGGCCCGTGCGGCGGGCGGCCCCGTTCAGATCAGGATACGCTCGATCACGAGGTCGATGACGTCACCGCGGCGAACCGGCCGAGCGCGCCAATCACGCGGAACATCGTGTCCTCGACCGCTCCCGGCCCGGCCGTGCAGGCGTCGCCCACGAGGACCGCGACGTCCACGTCGCTGTCCCGACGCGAGGCGCCACGCGCCCGGCTTCCGAGCAGCCACGCGAGGCGGACCGTGGGCTCGGCGCGCAGGCCGCGCGCGAGGTCGTTGCACAACCGGCAGGACGGCCCGCGGCCGGCCGTTTCGGGCACATCCATGGAGACACCAATCTACCAGAGATGGCGGCCGCGGCGCGTCGCACCCCCGCGGCTCGCGGCCATCCTCCAACAGGGCGGTACGAACGCGTCGAATCGTTAAGATGGGGCGGCAAGTTCACAGGACGAAGACTCGATCGGAGCTTCCCATGACCCCAAATCGGCTCGCAACGGCACTCGCCGCCTTCGCGCTCGCTCCCGCGCTGGCCCTCGCCCACCCGCTCGACGGGTTGACCGCGGCGGAAATGCTGCGGGTCACCGAGATCCTGCGAGCGGCGGGCGAAGCGGACGACCGGACGCGGTACCCGCTGATCGAGCTGATCGAGCCGCCGAAGGCCGTCGTGCTCGCCTGGTCCGAGGGCGATCCCGAGCCGCGCCGCGCCCTCGTGCACCTCCTCGGCGAGACCGGTTTCCGCACCGCCGTCGTCGACATCACGGGCGGCGCGGTCGAATCGGCCGGCCCCGCCGCGGGCCAGCCGATGGTGCTGTTCGAGGAGTTCACCGGCGCCATGAACGCCGCCCTCGATCATCCGGAGATGATCGCCGGGCTGGCCAGGCGCGGCCTGTCCCCCGGCGACGTGTTCTGCCTGCCCCTGACCGCCGGCAACTACCTGACCCCGGAGTACGAGGGCACGCGCCTGATGAAGGTGCCCTGCTTCCTCGACCGGACCGGCTCGAACTACTACGCGAAGCCCGTCGAGGGCCTGTTCGCGGTCGTCGACCTGTTGCGGAACGAGGCGACCCGCGTGGTGGACGTGGGCGCCGTCCCGCTGCCGGAGGACGACTGGGGCTACACGCCGGACGAGGTTGCCGCCCGCGGGCCGCTGCGCCCTTCGTCCAGCCCGGTCCGTCTGACCCAGACCGGCGGCCCCAACTACTCGCTTACGGGCTCTCAAGTCGAATGGGACATCTGGCGCTTCCGCCTGCGCGTCGACAAGCGCCCGGGCATCGTGCTCTCCAACATCGACGTGCGCGACGGCGAGCGCTGGCGCCCGGTCCTGTATCAGGCTCACTTGTCCGAGGTGTTCGTCCCCTACATGGACCCGTCCCCGGGCTGGTACTTCCGCACCTACATGGACAGCGGCGAGTACGGCTTCGGCCTCTTCCTCAGCCCGTTGGCGGCGGGGGTCGACTGCCCCGGCCACGCCACCTTCCTGCCGGCGCTCGTCAACGACGATGCGGGCGGGCCGCTGGAGATTCCGGACGCGATTTGCGTCTTCGAGCGCTACGTCGGCGATCCGGCGTGGCGCCACTTCGAGGTGTTCGCCCAGGGCGGGGCGACCTCGGTGCCGGCCGAGGGCCGGCCCGCCACCGAGCTGGTGGTGCGGACCGCCTCGGTCGTCGGCAACTACGACTACCTGGTCGACTATCGCTTCCGGCAGAACGGCGCGATGTCCATCGACATCGGCTCGACCGGGCAGGATGCGGTGAAGGGCGTCGCCTCCACCTCGATGGAGGACGCGACCGCGGCCGCCGACACCGCCCACGGCGTCCTGGTGGCACCCAACCTCGTGGCGCCGTTCCACGACCACTACTTCAACTTCCGCCTGGACTTCGACGTCGACGGCCCGGTCAACCATCCCGCCGTCCTCGAGGTGGTGGTCGGCGAGCCCACTGACGACAGCCCGCGCCGCTCGTTCTGGACGCTCGTGCGCTCTGCCCCCGCCTCCGAGCTGGAGGCGCGCTACACCCTGAGCGCGATGGCACCGAAGTACTTCCTGGTCGCGAACCAGGCCGAGCGCACGCGGCTGGGCCATCACCCCGCCTACATGATCCACCACGGCAGCGTCGCCTACGGCCCGTTCGACTACGCCGCTGATCCGCCGATGAAGCGCAACGCCTACATCGAGCACACCATCTGGAACACCGTCCACGACCCGGCGCAGCGCTATGCCGGCGGCGAGTTCCCGATGCAGAGCGACGGATCGGACACGCTGGCCGAGTGGGTGAAGGCGGACCGGGCGCTCCAGGGCACGGACGTGGTGACGTGGTTCACGGCCGGGTTCCACCACCTGCCGCGGGCCGAGGACTGGCCCGTGATGTCGACCGACTGGAAGACCATTCACATCGTGCCGTACAACTTCTTCACCCGGAACCCGGCCCTGACGATTCCGGCGGGGCGCTGAGCGCGGGGAATCATGCCGGCACAAACAGTCGTCACGTCGGACGGCGTGGAGCTGTACACGGAATCCGCGGGCCGCGGCAGAGCCATCCTCTTCGTTCACGAGTACGCAGGCGACCATCGGAGCTGGGAGCCCCAGGTCCGGCGGTTCTCCCGGAGTCACCGCTGCATCACCTACGCGGCCCGGGGCTACCCGCCGTCGCAGGTGCCGGCCGATTCCGGCGCCTACTCGCAGCAGCACGCCGTCGACGATGCCGTGGCGGTGCTGGACGGACACGGCGTCGAGACGGCGGATGTCGTGGGCATCTCCATGGGCGGCTTCGCCGGGCTGCACCTGGCGATGCAGCACCGCGCGCGCGTCCGCTCGCTGGTCGTCCTGGGCACCGGCTACGGCGCGCGTCCCGAGGAGGCGCGGCGCTTCCGCGGCGAGTGCGAGGCCATCGCCCGGCTGATCGACGAGTCGGGGATGGCGTCCTTCGCTCGCCGGTACCTGTCGGGGCCGGCCCGGGTTCAGTTTCAGAACAAGGACCCCCGGGGTTGGGAGCAGCTCGTGCGCGAGCTGGGAGAGCACGCGACGGACGGCGCCGTGCGCACGATGCTCGGGGTGCAGCGGCAGCGGCCGTCGTTGTACGCGCTCGAAGCGGACCTGCGGGAGGTCGAGGCGCCGGTGCTGATCATCGCGGGAGACGAGGACGACGGCTGTCTCGAGACCAGCCTGTGGCTGAAGCGCGTCGTTCCCCGGAGCGGCTTGGCCGTGCTGCCGAAGTCGGGCCACACGCTGAACCTCGAGGAGCCCGACATGGTGAACGGGTTCATCGCAGACTTCCTGGGACGGATCGCGGCCGGGGCGTGGGGACCCCGCGACCCGCGCGCCACGCCGGGGGCCATCACCGGCATCTCGTAGCACGGATTCCATGGTCTGCTCCCGATCCCGGAGCAGCCTTCGGTCGTGCAGCGTGCGCCCGCATGCGACGCGACCGTGGTAACGTGGCCGGGAGC
This sequence comes from Vicinamibacterales bacterium, assembly GCA_965207615.1. Classification (GTDB taxonomy): domain Bacteria; phylum Acidobacteriota; class Vicinamibacteria; order Vicinamibacterales; family UBA8438; genus JAJEEA01. The sequence continues at coordinate 226,797 of CBDBMZ010000003.1, read as the reverse complement.
GTGGCCGGTCGCCGGACCCGGGTGTGGAAGAAGCGACATGCATCGGCTCGACGGGCACCCCATCGACACACAGGGAACCGACGCGCACCAGACGGCCGCCAGCCATGAACACCGTGACCGTCCCGGAAGAAGAGTTGCCCGAGTGTAGCTGGAAGAAGGGTTGCCCGAATCCCGAGTGTAGAGTGTGGCGTGGAGGGCGTATGTCTGCGATCCGTTGGGTATTCGTAGGGTGTCTCGTGATGACCGCGAGCCAGGCGCTGGCTCAGTCGGACACTCCCTTCGTCCCGGTGACGGACGAGGTGCTGCAGGATCCCGATCCGGCCGACTGGCTCATGTGGCGGCGGACGCTCGACGGCTGGGGCTTCCGAAGCAGATACCGCGTAACAAACTGATTATAAATGCCTTACGGGTCTTCCAGGTTGCTGTTCCCCTCGTTTCTCCCCGCCTGTCGAGTTCGATTCCAGGGGACTCCTACGGACGAATCCAGAATCCAGCACGGCACTTGCCGGGCTCGCCTGCTGCTCGCCGCCGGACGGCTCGTGCATCCTGCCGGTGGCGTGGCAAACGCGCCGGCCGCCGAGTCGAGCCGCCGCTTCCGTACAGCGCGTTTCCCACACCGTTTTGGACGGCACACGCCCTCGTGAATTCGCAGGCGGGCCAGTTTGAACAGCCCAGGAACGGTCCGTACTTTCCCTCCTTTCGCACGAGCCACCCGTTGCATTGACGGCAGCCCTCGACCTGTTGTCGGCACTCCGGGCAGCGAACAGTATCCCCGTCCCGCGCGGGCAGCCCTTGCTCGCAGTTGGGGCACGGTGGCTGCGTGTGCCCGCAATACGGGTAGTTGGAGCAGCCGTAGAATCCGCGGCCGCCCTCAGGCGTGCGCAGCATTAGGCGTCCCGTCCCACATTCGGGGCAGCGTCGATGATCCGCATTCGGCAAGCCAAAGGTGTCGATTCGGCCGCCCGCTAGCAGGAGTTCCTCGACGAAAGCGGAGCGTGGCCCTCCCTCCTCCAGCAGGTACGTCCGCCGCTTGGCGCGCGTCAGGGCAACGTAGAAGATCCGGCGCTCCTCCGCGTTTGCATGCTCTTCGGGCGCGGCGAGCACCAGATCGAGGAGCGGGTCGTCGGTGATCTCGGTCGGAAACCCATACCGGCCCGAGCAAACGCCGAGTACCACAACGTAGTCGGCCTCCAGCCCCTTCGCGGCATGCACGGTCCGGCAGGAAAGGTCCAGGCCCGGATGGTTCCTCTGAAGCGGTCCCAGGTCCGGCATCAGGCGCCTGTACCGCCCGAGCAGGAGGACACTCGACCGACCTTCCATCTGGACGTCCTCGGTCGCAATCCGGTCGAGCGCCTGGTGCAGGAGCGGCTCGGCCCCGTCCTCGCCGAAGCCGATCCAGACGCCTGACCCGTCCACATGCCGGACGGAACGCACGTTCTTCACGATCTGCGCGGGATTGCCGAGCACGAAGCGGGTGGCCACGTCGGACAGGCCGTCCGAGCATCGGAACGTCGTCTCCAGATCGGTGCGGGCCCCTGCGCCGAAGCGCTCCTCGAATCCTCGCATGACGGCGATGTCCGATCCCGCGAAACGGTAGATCGCCTGCCAGTCGTCGCCGACCGCGAAGAGCTGGGTGCCGAGCGACTGGTCCAGAAGCGCCTTCAGCAGCGCCGCTCGGCCTGGCGAGATGTCCTGGAACTCGTCGACGAGGATGTAGCCGAAGGGACTGCGGTAGCGCCCGGCGGACACGTGGTCCGTCGCGCGGTTGATCATGTCGTGGAAGTCGATCTCGCCGGCATCGGCCAACCTCGCCTCGTAGCGCTCGAAGATCGGACGAAACACGCGCAGAAACGCCTCGCTACGGCCGCCGTCGCGCTTCCCGGAGGCCCGTCCTTCGACCGCCTCGATAGACAAGCGGGCACCCTTGAAGTGCTGCAGGAAGCTGGCCACCAGTTGCGTGAACGGCGCCACCCGTGCCTGCTCGTTGAGAACCGCGAATATCTCTTCCCTGGGAATCGGGTTCAGCGCCACGCCGTGGTCGCGTAGCTTGTCGGCGAGACGCTCCGTCAGCTGGCCTGCTGCCTGTTCGTGGCTGAACGTCTCGATGAGGGTCGTACCGTGCTTCGCATGGAGCTCCAGCTTCCACTTCCGCGACGCCGAGTAGCTGTCCCGGTCGATGAACGGCGGCGTGTCCCCGTTCTCCGACAGGGCAAAGTGCTCGATGTAGATTCCCGCGTCTGACAGATAGAAATCGGGCCTGTACTGGCGTTTTTTCACGGTCGCGGTGTCGTGCTCGTAGGGGCGTTCGTACTCGTAGGGGACTCCGTTCAAGTAGAGAAAGTTTGCGATGACGCACTCCTCGAAGCTCTTGACCGGTTCGCCCTGCAGGGACCGGATCTCCTGGTCGCGGATGTACTGCCAGTATTCTCCCTGCGAGCGGAATTCGTGTTCGCTGCGGTAGGGTGCGGCGTCGTACGCGAGCCACCGGATCAACGCCCGACCGTGCTGGGGGTGTCCTCGCAGCTTCGCGATGATGTCCTTCAGCAGGTCGAGCAGCGCCCTGTCGTCCTCCGCTGTTCTCGCGAGTGAGGGGCGCCGCCCTTCGGCTTCCCCGATGATCGAGAGCCCCAAGGAATGGAACGTCTGCAAGCTCATGGCTCGGGCCACCTTGGCGCCGAGGCGTTGTTCGACGCGCTGCGCGAGCTCGTCGCGAGCGTTGCGTGCGAAGGCAAGCAGCAACAGGTTCTCCGGACGCCGGTCGCCGCGTTCGACAATCCAGCCGGCCTTAGCCACCATGACCGATGTCAAGCGACACTCAAAACTGACCCCCCGGCGACATCGAAAACTGACCCCCGAAGAAACGGCGTATGTAGATCGACTTCCGGCGATTCACCGCGTTCCGTGAGCACCGTGGACGGCCGGGCCGCCCCGTCCAGGCCGGGCCGCAAGGCCCACAATTGCCATCCGAGCCGCGGGGCGGACGGTGTGTCACCCGACAGGGCCGTAGCATCGCGGAGGACGTGCGCAGCACGTTGACACGCCGTCCGTCCCGCAGCTACGCGCCCCGACCGCCCGACAAGCTGCAGTGCGTTCCGGGACCGGATCCGGGACTCGCCGGCCTGCCGCCGCTCCCGGTAACGCGCCTGCCGCTCCGCGTTCGTCAACGCCACGACCACTGCCCACCGTTACGTAACGGACCGGGGGCAGGCGGCTCGACCCCCGGACGTTCACGACGTCGAGCGTCGGCGGGCTCGACCGGGGCCGCGTGGCAGCGGGCCGGCCAGCCTGACAACGGCCACGCCGGCCGAAGGGCGGCGGCACCGGCGCGTGAGCGTGAGTCCCTGTCTGTGCTCGCCCTGATGTCGGTCGCATGGTCATGACGACGCCCCCGAGCGGGTCTCCGACGCGACAGGCTTCGGGGCCGGGATCCTCAGGGCGCCCGCCCGACGCTTCTCCCGCAGCCTGTAGCTCTCCCCGGTAATCGTCAACACGTGGCTGTGGTGCAGCAGCCGGTCGAGGATCGCGGTGGCGACCACGGCGTCGCCGAACACCTCGCCCCATTCGCCGACCGAGCGGTTCGACGTGATCAGCATGCTCCCGCGCTCGTAGCGCCTCGAGACGAGCTGGAAGAACAGGTGCGCGGCATGCGCCTCGAAAGGGAGGTACCCCAGTTCGTCGCAGACCAAAAGTCTGGGCTTGGCGTAGAAGGTCAGGCGGTCCTCCAGCCGCCCCTCGCTGTTCGCCTTCACCAGCGCCGCCATCAGCGCCTGAGCCGTCGTGAACAGGGTCGAGTAGCTCTGCCGGATCGCCTCGCGCCCGAGCGCGACCGCGAGATGCGTCTTCCCGACCCCCGGGAGACCGACGACATACTGCTGCATATCAGGGTGATTCGAGGACGGTCCACTACCGTTTTCACCCGCGTGCGGGTGAACAGGTCGAAGTGGTACGCCGGCACGAGGGGAAGTACCTGGTGGTCCGGCAGCCGGACGGAACGCTCGCCTACCTGCCGGAGTGGATGACCAGTCCACGGGCCGCCTCCTTCGAGGTGTGCGAGGTGCCGGCGTTGCCGCGTGAGGCGCTATCGGAGCTGCGCGGCGTGGTCGATGCATTCTTCCTCTCGGCAACGGAACCGAAGGAGGGAGGCAGCGTCGATGCGACGGTACGGAAGGACGCTACAGGGAAGGCTGTTCGAGCCGGAGAGCCCGACGATCGCGACCACCGGGGAGCAGCGGGACCGCCTGGTCGAGCTCGTCGGCGCGCTCGTGCTGGAGGTGATGACGAATCGGGACGCGCAGCAGGCAGGGGGCGATCATGACGCGGGTGACGCCTGAGCACCTGACGCGTGCGGCCTGGGTTTACGTCCGACAGTCCACGCCCGGCCAGGTTCGACAGCATCAGGAGAGCCGGGGCCGACAGTACGCGCTCCGGGACCGCGCCCGACAGCTGGGGTGGCGCAACGTCGAGGTGGTCGACGAGGACCTCGGGCGCTCGGGTGGCGGGACGGAGCGTCCGGGCTATGATCGGCTGCTGGCGGCCGTGTGTCGAGGCGACGTCGGAGCGGTCCTGTCTCTGGAGGCCTCCCGACTGGCTCGCAACGGACGCGAGTGGCATACCCTGATCGACTATTGTGGACTGGTCGGCTGCCTGCTCGCCGACGAGACCAGTGTCTACGACCCGCGGTTGCCCGACGACCGGCTGCTGCTCGGCATGAAGGGGACGATGTCGGAGATGGAGTTGTCGACGCTGCGGTTCCGCTCGGTCGAGGCGCTGCGTCGCAAGGCGCGCCGCGGTGAGCTGTTCCTGACGGTGGCGGTCGGCTACGTGCGGGTCGACCGTGACGGGATCGGGATGGATCCGGATCAACGCGTGCAGGAAGCGGTCGCGCTCGTGTTTCGGAAGTTCACCGAGCTGGGCAGCATTCGCCAGGTTCATCTGTGGCTCCGGCACGAAGGGATCGAGCTGCCTGCGGTGGTTCGTGACCAATCGCGACATCGGGTCGTATGGAAGCTGCCGGTCTACAACACCGTGCATCACATGCTGACGAACCCGGTCTACGCCGGCGCCTATGCGTTCGGGCGGACGGGCAGCCGCACCTATCTCGAGGACGGACGCAAGCGGGTGGTTCGGGGCTTTCGACGTGAACGGGACAAGTGGGACGTGTTGATTCGCGACCACCACGACGGCTATATCACGTGGGCCGAGTATGAGAGGAATCAGAGAGCAATAACCGAGAACGCGAACCGCTACGGGGCCGCGGTCCGGGGTTCGGTTCGCAAGGGCGAGGCATTGTTGGCGGGCCTGCTACGTTGCGGCCACTGCGGCCGCAATCTGCATGTGGGCTACTCCGGGACCCAGAGCAACGTCGTGCGCTACCAGTGTCAGGGGAGCCATGTCAATCACGGGACCGAGCGCTGCATTTCGTTCGGCGGACTCCGCGTGGATCGGGCCGTCAGCGAAGCGGTGCTGCACGTGTTGAAGCCGCTGGGAATCGAAGCGGCGCTGCGGGCGATCGAGGAACGGCAACGAGCGTCGCGCGAGGTGCTGCGTCAGGCGGAGCTTGCGCTGGAGGCGGCCCGCTTCGAGGCGAAGCGGGCGCACCGCCAATACGATGTCGTGGATCCGGACAATCGGCTGGTCGCTGGCGAATTGGAACGGCGTTGGAATGAACGTCTGGCGGTCGTTCGGCAACGTGAGGAAGCCGTGGCGGCGTTGCGTGCGAGCCGGAAGCACGAGGCGCTCGGTCCGGAGGAACGCGAGGAGTACCTTGCGCTCGGCGCCGACCTCGAGCGGGCCTGGCACGATGAGCGGGCGACCCCGGAGACCCGCAAACGCATCTTGCGGGCGCTCCTCGTGGAGGTCGTTGCGAACATCGAGGGTGAGCGCATCCGGCTGCGCCTGCACTGGCAGGGCGGTGACCACACCGAGCTGATGGTGCGCAAGAACCGTAGCGGCCATCACCGATGGACCACAGACGCCGAGACGGGGGACGTCGTCCGGGAGCTGGCGCGACTGATGCCTGATCGCTTGATCGCCGGTCACCTGAATCGTGTCGGATTGCGGACTGGGCGAGGCAATCCCTGGACCGAGACGCGCGTGCGCGCCTTCAGGACGTCGCGCGGGATCGCGGTCTATCGAGAGGGTGAGCGCCAGGAGCGCAATGAACTTACGTTGCAGGAAGCTGCGGATCGTCTCGACGTCAGCAAGATGACGATTCTGCGGCAGATCCGGCGGGGGCTGATTCCTGCCCGTCAGGCCTGCAAGGGCGCTCCCTGGGCGATTTCGGCCGAGGCCCTGGAGCGGGTGCGGCTGGGACCAGCGGACGCGGAAGAGGGTCCCGTAACAGCGCGCCCGCGCCAGGAATCCCTGCAATTGTAGGCATGTAGCGAGGTGGGCATCATGACGCGGGGTCGGGCGGGCCGAGAACCAGGAGCGCGTCGCCGTGCGCCACCCACCGCGACGTCGCCAGCTCCCGCACTTGGCGCCGGTCGACGCTCGGCTGCGCCTTGAAGTCGAAGTCGGCGAGCTCGCGCACCATCGGGAAGCGCGCGATCTTCAGCGCCATCTCGATGCGCCGCTCGTCCTTGCGCGAGACCTCCCGCTCGACGAGCATCGCCAGCGCCTCCCGCAACGTCAGCTTCTTCTCCGCCGCCTCGTCGAGCAGGTTGTCGAGCTGGTCGCGGATCGCCGTCAGCTTCAGCCGCGTCAACCAGCCGAGAAGCGTCTCATGGTCCACGGCCATCAGAAGCTCCCCCCGGCCACGGCCGCGTACTCGTCGAGCGGACGCAGCAGCTCCGGCTTCGGCCGGACCGCCGCGGTCTCGGCCGGACGCGGGCCGCCGACGACGCCGACCAGGTGGGCCCGGTCGGTGACCCGAGCGTGGCGTCCCTCGTGCTCGACGTGCTCGGCGACAACCTTCGGGCCGTGGTGAACGCGGACCCGGCCGCCGCTGACCACCACCCGCACCCGCTCGCCGATCAGCCGCCACGGCACCGAGTAGGCGTTGGTGTCGACCACCACCGCGCAGTCGGCGTGGACCGTCCGGGTCAGATCACGCAACTGGCCGAACGGCGGCCGGCCCGCGCAGGGCCGAAGGCGCTCCGCTTCCCGGGCAAAGCGCTCGAGAGGGACTTCACCGGTGGTGCCGTGGCGTCGCCGGTCGGCGATCTCCCGCTGCCACCACCCCAGATGCGCGTCCATCCCCGCCCAGCTCTCGAAGCGATGTCCGGCGATGGCGCTTGCCTTGACGTAGCCGACTCCCCGCTCGTCCTTCCCCTTCGTCCGGGCCCGATACGGCGCACACGCGCGCGGACGGAACCCCCAGTGGGCCGCGAACGCCAGGAACCGGTGGTTGAACTCGACCTCGCGAGTCGACATGTCGTGATTGACCACCAGCGGCCGCGGGTTGTCAAGCAGCACCTCCCTCGTCACGCCGCCAAAGTGATTGAACGTGCCCTCCAGGCCGCGGAACCAGGACGACTGCCGCTCGTGCCTGAACGTCGCCACGTAGCAGCGCCGCGAGTAGCCCAGCGTCGCCACGAACAGGAACACGCGCACCCGCTCCCCGGCAATCGGCACCCGCCGCTGGCCGAAGTCAACCTGGAGCTGGCGCCCGGGCGGAGTCTCGAACCGCACCGTCGCCTTCGCCTCGGCCGTCAGCAGCCGCCGGAACGGCGCGACGGCCCGCTCGACCGTGCGCAGGCTCACGTCGATGCCCTGCTCCCGCTCCAGGTCCTGTCGCACCACCTCGGCATTGCCGCCGTGCTGGAAGAAGCGCTCCTTCAACCACGCCTCCTGATCCTCGAGCTTGCCGCCACCGGCCCGCCGGCTGTACGTCATCCAGCCGTCGGCCGCGACGTAGCGCTTCACCGTGTTCTTGCTGCACCCGAACTCCCTCGCGATGCGCCTCAGCCCCCAGCCGAGTGCCCGCAGGTGCAGCATCGCCTCCACCTCGTCTGACTGCCTCATCTGTGCCCGTGGCCTCCCTGCCCACGGGCCGACATCCTCGCATCGCTTCATCTGCTGACTCCCTCCCTTGGCCCAGGGGGGTCAGTTTTCAGTGTCGCCAGGGGGTCAGTTTTCGCTGTCGCCTGACAACCGGCGACCTCTTCGTGTTCGCCAACGACCAGGGTGGCGCGGTCGAGCAGTGGCGCCTCGATCGGGGCGACGCTGGCCTGACCGGCACCCGGGTCCGGTCGTGGGCGGTCGGCAGCCAGACGGAAGGGTGCGTCGCCGACGACGCCAACGGCTGGTTGTTCATCGGCGAGGAGGAGGTCGGCATCTGGCGCTACCATGCCGAGCCGGGGTTGTCGACGGCAACGCGGGTCGCGGTCGACCGGGTCGGCGTGGGCGAGCCGAGGGGCGGACACCTGGCGTCGCACGTCGAGGGCCTGTCGATCTACGCCCCGCCGGGCGGCGGCCCCGACAACGGCTTCCTGGTGGCGTCGAGCCAGGGCAACCACACCTACGTGGTCTACGACCGCGCCCCGCCGCACGCCTACCGCGGGACGTTCCGCGTGGGCGGAGCGGGGGCGTTGGATGCCGTCGAGGACACCGACGGCCTGCACGTCGTGTCGGCCCCGCTCGGCCCACGCTACCCGATGGGCCTGCTCGTCGTGCAGGACGGCGTCAACCTCGCCCCGGACGGCGCGGAGGCCAACCAGAACTTCAAGCTGGTCTCGTGGCGGGACGTGCTCAACGTGCTCGACCTCACCCCTGCCGAGGGGCCATGAGCGAGAATGACGTATCCGGGCTCTCGCCGCCTGCCGTCAACCAGGACCGCCGCCCTCGGCATGCGCAACCCGCAGTCCATCACGACGCCCCCCGTGAGGCCCGTTGGGTCCGTTCCGAGCCGCGTCGAGCGATTGCGGCCGAGGCGGCGGAGCGTCTCGTGCGCCGCGCGTTTCCCCGAGGCCGCATCGTCGGCATCCGGCCGCTCGCCGGCGGCCTGCGCAACGCGAACTTCAAAGTGACGCTCGATTGCGCCGCCGAGCCGATCGTCCTCCGCGATGCTGACGCACGACGGGGTGCCCGACGCGGCCGCCGCGGAACTCGTCGAGTTGATGCGCGCGACCGTCGACGATTAGGTCACGCCTAGCGGATGCCATCCACCACGCCCGGTTGCCCCTATTCCAGGATCGTTACGGTTGACGTTTCTCCTCTGCGATCTGGATCAGGTTGCCGCACGTATCGTCGAATACCGCGGTGATGACAGTCCCGAGGTCTGTCGGCGGCTGTACGAATCGCACACCCTTCGCCACGAGACGCTCGTGTTCGGCTTCGATGTCGTCGACCGCGAAGGAGGTATAGGGGATACCGTCCTCCACGAGCGCCCTCTTGTACGGACGCGCCGCGGGATGGGCATCGGGCTCGAGCACCAACTGCGTCCCCTCCGGAGCTTCCTCGGATACGACGGTGATCCAGGCATGCTCTCCCAGGGGGATGTTGTGCTTCAGCTGGAAGCCGAGCGTCTCCGTGTAGAAGCGAAGTGCCTTCTGCTGGTCGTCTACCATGACGCCGGCCAGGTGGATTCTCATCTTTCCATTGCCCTTTCATCTGTCGAGATAGGCCAACGCTCCGCGATGGCCTTCAGCGGGCCGCCCTCGAACCAATGGAGCTTCGACCTCCCCTCGCGCCTCGTGCGAATCAGCCCGGCGGCCTCCAGCACGTCCAGGTGTTGCGTGATCGCCTGCCGTGAGGAGTTGATGCCGTGCTTCATGGTCAGGCGTGCGCAGAGCTCGAAGAGCGATTGACCTGACCGATCGACGAGCTCGTCCAGGATGGCTCGCCTGGTCGGGTCAGCGATCGCGCGATACACGTCCACAGCACCAGTCCAGGGCAAGTGCCCGCTTGCGGTCAGGGGCTCATGATATGCAAGTCCATGCTTGCATGTCAACTGTTCAGCTTCACACGGCTCGGTCTTCGGACTCCGGATCTCGTCGCGATATCCGAGATGCCGACCCGCGACGGGCTGCCCGGCGCGGCCGCCGCGGAGCGGGTGGAGTTGATGCGCGCGACCGTCGACGACTGGCGGCTAGAGGCTGCCGCCGGCCCACGGACCGGTCACCGCGAACGTGATCCCGGGGGTCTGGGCGTTGAAGAAGAGCCAGCGGCCGTCCGGGCTGTAGGTGGCGCCGGCGAACTCGCGGGCGCGGAAGTCGCCCGCGAAGCCGTTCCGCTCGCCGTCGAGGACGACGTTGTTCCTGGCGAACGGAAAGATCTCGCCGTCGAGAGCAAGACCGCGGACGTAGTTGTCGGTGCCGCCGTCCTCGCACAGCACCAGCCCGCCGCGCGGGCTCACGCAGAGGTTGTCGGGCATGTCCAGCACGTCCCTGCCCGGCGATTCGAAGATCAGCCGCAGGCGCTCGCGGCCCGGATCGTACTCCCAGACCTGACCGGCTTCGGCCTCGCCGCCGTCGGTCGACACGATGAAGACCCGACCGCCGCCGTACCACGTTCCTTCCAGCCGCGCGAACGTCGCGCCGCCGGCGGCGGCGCCCTGCTCGAAGACGCTCTGATCGGTAGTCTCGGCCGGATCCGGATCTTCGATCGGCACCCAGGACACGGGCCGCCAGGTGCTCGCGGTCTGGCCCTTGCGCAGGTCGCTCCGCGGCGCGCCGGCAATGGCCAGCATCTCGAGGCGGCCGCCGGCCGCGAGATTGCCGGCCTCGTTCGGCAGGAAGCGATAGAAGCCCGACGCCCGGCGGTCCTCGGTTTCGTACACGATGCCCGTGGCAGGGTCGACCGACACCGCCTCGTGAACGAACCGGCCCATCGCCCGGAGCGGCTCGGCCGTCGCCGCGCCGTCGGCCGGGACGTCGAAGACGTACCCGTGCGGCCGCCGGTAGTCGGGGATGTTCTGCTGGAGCAACGACGACAGCAACGAAGGGTCGAAGCCCGGTCCGTACACGGTTTCCTCGCACGTGAGCCACGATCCCCACGGGGTCGGACCACCGGCGCAGTTGACCGCGGTGCCCGCAAGGCTAATCCACGCGTCGTGCGCGGTGCCGGTCGCGGTGTCGAACTCGATGGTCGTGGTGCCGCCCCCGCCCATCTCGTCGTACAGCGGACGGTCGGCGAACGCGCCGCCGCTGCGCACTTCGTGGTTGCGGATCAGCCGGATGCGGCTGCCGCCGGCAGCGAACGCGGCCATGCCGTCGTGCGCGGGCGGCGTCGGGCTTCCGTCGGCCAGCGGGTCCCCGGTCCACCCGAACGTCAGATATCGGAAGCCCGCGGGGAGGTGCAGTAGCGGCAGGCCCGTCGTCTCGTCGCGGACGGGGAGTAGCGGGCCGTAGCCCGCCTCGCCCCGCGCCCGACCGCCGGCCGGCGCCTGGCCACGGCTGGCCGCGACGGCCCGACGCGAGAGCGCGTGAAGCGGCGCGGCGCCGGTGAGCGCCAGGAAGGCCCGGCGACCCAGGCGGGGTGGTGCTGCAGGCATGCCCCTCAGTCTACCAGGACATCGGCCCCATGGCGATTCGCGGATGCACGGCTACTACCACGCGAGGCTCGGCGCGACCGGAACGCCGGTTCGGTCGCCGACGATCGTGGCGCTGCGCAGCGTCCGGATGCTCAGGCCGACGCCCTTTGCCATAAACCCCTATAAATGAATGAGACAGCTCTCTCTGCAAGAGAGCCGCACCCAACCGCGAACCGTTCGAACCGGAGGCGATTCAGTTCAGCGGGCAATTCGAGCAAGACACCCGCATCACGCGAGGCCTTGGCCCAATCGAGGAGCAAGTCGTATTGCCGCTGTTCCTGGAGGCCTCCGAACCACCGCATCCCCCTGGGCGAGACGACACAGACGACATTGGCCAGATCGCACGGGCCAACGCACCCGGAGATCGTCAGTTGCACCGACTTGTTGAGCTTCTCGCGTTTCCACTGCTGCTTGATCCAGTCGCGGGGCACCGGCCCGAACCCCTTGTCCGTCCGACCGCAGCAACAGCCTTCGCAGAGCACGATCTGCCCGAGAACGCGCCCTCGGGCGGTAGCCAACGGCTCGCGTCTGTCGAGCGTCTCGCGGATGCGTTGAGTCTGAGCATTCATGGGCGTGCCTGTTTTTCCGCTGGATGCGGAACCCGACCCGGTCGGCGTAGAGCACGAACGCGATGGCTCTGCAATGCACCGAGCCGCGGTCCTGCCCCTCTAGTGGACTGTCGCTGAAGAAAGCTCCCCATGAGTGATGCGCTTCGCGGGGTTGGCATACTTCCAGCGGAAGGGCCTCGCACGCTTCGAGTAGGCGTCGATGTACCGCCGCAGCTTCCGCGCCAAGTCCGCCGTCGACGTGAAGATGCCCCGCGACAGCACGTCCCGTTGAACCTTCGAGAACCACAGCTCGACCTGATTCAGCCACGACGAATACGTCGGCGTGAAGTGCAGCGTCACGTTCGGATGCTCCTCCAGGAACGCCTCCACCAGCTTCGTCTTGTGGGTGGACAGGTTGTCGAGGATCACGTGGATCTCCTCGTCGGGTGCCCGGGTCGCCACCACTTCCCCGAGGAAGCCCACGAAGTCGACGCTCCTGTGTCGAGCCGTCGTCTTGCCCTGAACCTCGCCTGTCCGAACGTTCAACGCCGCGTAGAGCGACAGCGTGCCGTGCCGCTTGTACTCGAATCCGTGGCGCTCGACCCGGCCCGGCGAGAGCGGCAACACCCGGTCGCGCCGGTCGAGCGCCTGAATGGCGGTCTTCTCGTCGATGCAGAACACCGCGGCATGACGGGGCGGGTCCAGGTAGAGACCGATGATGTCGGCGGCCTTCGTCTCGAAGTCGGGGTCGTTCGACGCCATGTAGCGCGCCAACCGGTGCGGCCGCAGGTCGGCCTCCTGCCAGATGCGCTGTACGATGTCCTTGGTCACGCCGAGGTGGGCCGCGAGGCGCCGGCACGACCAGTGCGTCGTCCCGTCCGGCGGCGGGCGGCGTGTGGCGGCCAGCACGCGGGCGCGCAGCCGCGCGGTCAACTTCCACGGCCGCCGGCCGCGGTGGCGGTTGGTCAAGCCCTCCACGCCGTGCTCCAAGAACCGGCGGCGCCACTTCGCGATGGTCGGTCGCGACACGTCGAGCTTTGTCTCCACCGCCCGTGCGGAAACGCCGTCGGCGAGGAGCAGCACGATCTTGGCGCGCTGGACGAATCCCGCGGGCAAGGCGCTCGAGCGGGCGATCTCCTGGAGGTCATCGCGCTGTGCGTCGGTCAGGTGAATCGGCTGTCCTTCAAACGGCATATACGTAGAAGACGACAGCCGAACGGAAAACGTTTATATGCGACGGTCCACTAGTCGCCCACTCGCCAAACCGTCGCGCCACCCTGAGCGTCGAGCGCAGCAAGCGCGCGCCCATCGGGCCGCCAGTACAGGGCGCCGACCACATCCGCCACGGGCGCAGCGCCTATCGCATCGCCTTGCCCATCGCGCCCGAGTGACCACACGACGACGCCGCCGTCCCGACCTCCCGAGGCCAGGCGCATCCCGCGCCGAGCGAAGGCGAGCGTCGTGACGGTTTGAACATGATGTTCCAGAACGCCGGGCCGCGTGCCTTCGGGACCACGCCCCTGGAAGCTCCAGACCGTCACCGCCTCCCCTCCCCCGGTGGCGAGGAGGGTACCGGTGTCGTCGAAGGCCAAGGCCGACGGCTTCGCAGGATATCCCGACATCATCGAGTCCTGCTCCGTGGAGCGGCGCCAGAAATGCACCGAGTTGTCCTGGCTGCCGCAGGCCACGATATCCCCGTCCGGGCTCAGCGCCATCGACACCAGGGAGCCTATCCACTCCAGCTTCTGGCGCGGCTCCCCGCTGAACGCGTCGAAGAACGTCACCCGACCGTAACAGGCCGTCGCCAGCTCCTCCGGGCCGGACCACGCGATCGCGCTGACGGTACTCGGATGATCGTCGGATCGCCAGATTCTCGCCCCATCCACACCATACGCGTGGACCTGCCGGGAGCAGGAGGCCGCCAACCACTTTCCGTCCGGCGACCACGCCACGTTCTCCACCCAATCGCTCCCGACGTCCACCGCCACGCTGACCCGACCCTCCGTGGCACTCCAGACCAGGACGCGGCCGTCCTGACCGGCGGTAGCGAACTCCGGTCGGTTCGGGTGAATCGCCACCGCGAGCACCCCGCCCTCATGGACCCTGGGCTTCGCCCAGATGGTCGCGCCGGACCTGCCCTCGAACGCGTAGACGCCACCCGCGGCATCACCGACCACCAGCGCCTCACCCCGCAGGGTCCACCCCCCGGCGATGGCGTAGTCGCCGACCCTCGCGGACCAGCCCGGGCGAAGCACGCCCCCCGGGCTGTCGCCACTCAAATCAGACATGCCTCGAATCCCTGCCGCATGGACTGCTCGGGGAGGTTGCGGCCGATGAATATGAGCTGATTGCGCCGGGGCGCGTCCCCCCACGGACGATCCGGCTGCCCGTCGAAGAGCATGTGAACTCCCTGGAAGACGAAGCGACGCGACTCGCCCGCGATGCTGATGAAGCCCTTCATTCGGAAGATGTCCACCCCGTGTTCACGGAGCAGCTCGCCAAGCCACTCGTTGAGCCGGTTGGGATCGACGTCGCCGTCCGTCTCGATGGCGATCGAGCCCACCTCGTCGTCGTGCTCATGCTGTGCGACCCAGGTTCGCTCGACCTCGACGGGAACCGCTCCGTTGACGTGCGGGGCACCGGCCTCCGCAGTGGTCGCCAGCTTGGCGCCCGGACCGTCTTCCGGCCTGCTTGTCGCTCCATTCGCACTCATCAGTTGCAGATCGAACTCCTCCGCGGTGTGCTGGGCGTAGAGGCCGACCCTCACCTGCGTATCGACATCCAGGAAGAACGACTTGCGCCCCGGGGAGTCGAGCTGGAGGTTCAGGTGCCTTCCGACAGGCATCTCGTCTCCCGGGCGAATGAGATCCGCGGGTTCGGCGTACCGGCGCACACACCACTCCGCGCTCTCGCGAAGTGCGGAGTCATCCGTGCCCTGGTCGGGTACGACGACGAGAGACATCGCCGGATCGGGTCCTTCAGCCAGGCTGAGCTCGTAGCGGCCGTTGTCGAGCGAATAGACGCCAGTCCATTCGAACGGGTATTCCGGCTCGAGGAAGGTGGGACGACGCTCGAGCACCTGGTCCAGATCGAAGGCGCCGAGGTTGAGCACCGTATCGACGGAGACGTCCGCCCGCTCGCTGCGGATGACTCGCGCCATTCGGTTCATGTCCCGGAGCCGGGCCTCGAGCCCGTCGAGCGCGTCGTCGTCGACGAGGTCCGTCTTGTTGAGAACCAGGACGTCCGCGAAAGCGATCTGTTCCGTGCTCTCGTCGCTTCGGCCGAGCTGCTGCTCGATGTGGGCCGCGTCGACGAGCGTGACGATCCCGTCCAGCGCGAACTCCGCCCGAATCTCGTCGTCCATGAAGAAGGTCTGGGCGACGGGACCGGGATCGGCGAGCCCCGTGGTCTCCACCAGCACGTAGTCGAACTTGTCCCGGCGCTTCATGAGGTTGCCGAGCACGCGAATCAGGTCTCCGCGCACCGTGCAGCAGATGCAGCCGTTCGACATCTCGAAGATCTCCTCGTCAGCGTCGATGACGAGCGCCTGGTCGATGCCGACCTCCCCGAATTCGTTCTCGATCACGGCGATGCGTTTGCCGTGCTCCTCCTTCAGGATCCGGTTCAGCAGGGTCGTCTTGCCGGAGCCGAGGAAGCCGGTGAGAATCGTGACCGGTATGTTTCGAGGCGTGTCCATCTATTCCTCCTTGTGCAGCGGCGCTAGCGCCGGAATCTCCACGTCGAATCCCCACGCCGTGCAGACCTGGACCAGATCCCCGGCGTCAACCGCGTCCATGGGTTTGTGCAGCTTGCACTGAAGCTGTGGCGCATCGGGCCGAAGCACGCCAATCGCGGTCTCGACGGGGGGGCAACCCTCTTCGAGACAAGCCAGCTCGGTGACCGTGACCGTCATGTCATCCGAAAGCCTCAGCGCTTCGCGCAGTGCCTTCTTGATACGTCGGGCCCGTTCGAGGTTCGGGTGGCGTGGCGATGTGCTGATCAACATGTGCTCTGTTCTCCCTCCCGACGGCGAGACCGGCCCGGATGAGCCACGGTTCCGACAGCCCTTCCGCCGTGGCCCCATCGAAGAGCACCCGCCGGTCTCGAAGCAGGACGACACGCGTTGCCTCGGACGGCACCGAGTGGAGGCAGTGGGTGGCCCAGACGCACGTGGCGCCCGTCCGACGAACGGCCTCTACAACGAGCGTGCGCAGCTCGAGGGCCGCGACGGGATCGAGCCCGGCCGTGGGCTCGTCGAGGAGGAGCAACGCGGGCTCGAGCACCAGGAGACCGGCCACCGCGACCCGGCGCTGCTCCCCGAAGCTGAGCTGATGGCACGGACGTTCCAGCAGATGGTCTATGCGCAAGGCCATCGCCATCTCGCACGACCGACGCCGGGCCTCGCCCGGCTCGACGCCACGGCGAAGCAGGCCCCAGGCGATGTCCTCGGCGACGGTGCTTGCGATGAAGTGGTGTTCCGGGTTCTGGCCGAGAAGCGCCACGCGCCCGTGGAGCCGGGCACGGAGCGTCGCACCGGGCAACACGTGGTTTCCGAGGCGGGTCATGGCCCCTTGCGCGGGCCCGTCGAGCCCCGCGAGCAGCCGCAACAAGCTCGTTTTCCCGGCCCCACTTGGCCCACACACGAGCAGCCACTCCGCGCTTGCCAGGCGAATATCGAGCTGCTCGAGCACCAACTGCCCACCGCGTTCGACGTCGATGGCATCGAGGCGGACGCCGTCATGAACCCGAACGCCTTCAGAGGAGGCACGACGCAGCAGCGCGTTCTCCTCGGCGCGTTCGAGGCGCACGAAGGCATGCAGGGCGCCTTCGCCGAGCAGCGGTCCCCAGGCGGCCAGGGGCAAACGCGGTGACCCCAGCCGAAGGCGGGCCGCGTCACGCCGCTGGACCCACTCGCGCTGGGTGAGCACACCGTGCATGAGCGCGTGGTCGAGGCTGGCCACGACGCCCTCGGGAATCCGAAGCCGAAGCAGGAGTCGTCGCAGCGACGTCCAGTCGACCTGCGTGCCGAGCCAAAGAATCCAGATGGCGCCACACAAGATCCTGACGCTCGTTTGGACGACGACGTCCGCGTTGGAATCCAGGACGGCCCCACCAATCAGGGCGAGCGCCACGAGGGCCAACGTCCACGCGAGGACAGGCTTGATCCTCCGGCGCCCACGGGCCTGTGCGAACAGCAGCAGTAGCGCGCCGATCCCCGAGCCGATCAGGGACAAGGTTGCACTGCGTGCACCCGCGTTGAAAATCAGCACGCAAGCGGTCAGCGCGATACCGAACGTCGCAACCCGCAGCGGTTGGCGGCGCTCGAAGAACAGGCTGTGCTCAGCGTGGAGGTGCATCGCGCCCTCCTGCGAGCACTCGTTCCCAGCTGCGCCCCGCGACGAATCCCAATCCGAAGAGTATGAGGATCGACATCGCAAGCCCGAGCTCCCCCTGGCTCAGGTCGAGGATGCTCTCCGCGGGCGGTCGCCCCGCTCCCTCGGCGGTCGCACCGAATACGGTTCCGTCGATGCCCTCATAAGCACATCCGGACAGGCCGGTCGTGAGCAACAGAAGCATGGCGGACGACGCAAGGGGCGCGGACACGGTGCCAAGCTTCCTCAGCGAGCTCGGCAGAAGGTCCGGCCGACGCGTGGCCAACAGCCGTACGATGCCCACGGAGGCGACGGCTTCGAGAACCGCCAGGGGAATCTGGACAGGGGCGAACCCGAGCAGCACCACGCCGAAGGTCGTCGCAGGCGCCGTCATGTCCGACAACGCAACGGCGAGCACCATCGCGTCCGCCACGTATACGCTCAGGCCGCCGACGCCGCACGCGAGAGCGAGAGCTAGAGCCCCGTCCACACCGAGCCGCCGGAGCAACGCCCAGAGCCCGGCGGTCGTCAGAGGCCCCAGCAGTCCGAGCGTCAGGGTATTGACCCCCAGCGTCGTGAGACCGCCGTGAGCGAAGAAGACCGCCTGCAGCAAGAGCACGAAGAACGTGGGCCACACGATACGGCGGACCCCGACGACCAGGCCGAGCACCGGCGTGAGACAGATGTGGCTGGTTGCGCCCACCACGGGAACCGGCAGCGGCAGCAGAGTGCCGGCGAAGAGCAGGCTCGTGGCGCCCGCCATGACGACCGAGGAAGATGGTGTGTTGCGTCGTGTTCGTTGCTCGTGACGAAGGCTCCAGTAAACGGTGGGTGCGGCCACGGCACTCCACGCAACGGCCTGGCCGAGCGGCAGCACGCCTTCTGCCAGATGCATCAGCGCCCTCCCCGGCGTGGAAATCGAGACAAGAACAAGAGGGGAGCGAGCAGGCCGTGGACAGGGCAGCGGTCGACGCGACGATCCCCGACTGATTTCACCACACTCGGGCGACCGTCACGCGGCATTGCCACACGCATCACAGGTTCCGAGCAACACCACCTCGTGTCCCGTCATCTTGAAACCGTCCGGAACCAGGGATTCGAGGCCCTCGACGCAACCGAAGAGGTCGAACGCGTGGTTGCAAATCGAGCAAAGGAAATGATGGTGATGCTCGCGGTCCTTGGGCTCGTACCGAACGCCGCCGCCCAACACCTCGACCGCGTCCAGCGTGCCTTCCTCGACACCCCGTTGGAGGGCGCGGTATACCGTGGCGATGCCGACACCCGTTCCGCTCAGGCGGCCCCACAGCTCCCTGGCGGACAGGGGGCCGTCCGCCGCGCGAAGGACCTGCAAGACGGTCAACTGCTGTTTCGCTCTCTGCATGGAGAAATGATATTCGATTATCAGTTCTTGTCAAGACCCGTTTCGGCAAGGGCCCTCGCCCCTCGTCGATGGCAACGGACACTCCCTCTTCGCTGGGTTGTTGTGAGCGCGAGCCGGACGGAGCGGGCGCCCCGGACGGTGAAAAGGCCAACCAGAACTTCAAGCTGGTTTCGTGGCGGGACGAGCTCGGCGCGCTCGACCTCGCCCCTTCACGCTCGTCTCCCTTCCAGTAGCGCCCGCTCGAGCAGGTCGGCGACGGTCAGCAGGTCGGCGCCACGCCGCAGGTAATCCTCGTCCAATCCGCGCTGCTGCACGGCGACGATCCCGAGCACGTCGCGCCACTGGCGGTCCGAGACCTCCCCGCCGAGACGGTACCAGCGCAGCTTCTGCAACAGAATGTCCTCGGGCGTATAGACGTACAGGAAACGTTCGGGGTCCGTCGCGACCTGCAACCGCACCCGGCGGCTCAACGCCTGTTCGTCGAGCGGGGATCCGCCGAGCACGAACAGGTCCACCTTCGTGGAGGTGGCCCGATGAAACACGTTCGCGCTCGACCGCCGGCGCACGGCCCGACGCAGCGCTTCGGCATCGGCATGGAAGTCGCCGCCGAGCGCGGCCACCAGCGGCTCGACGTCGGCCGCACTGATGGCGACCACGAGATCCACGTCGAGGGTCGAGCGAGGCTCGCCGCTCACGGAGCTTGCCAGGGACCCACCGACGACGTAGGGCAGACCGCACCGGTCGAGGACGCGCGCCACCGACAGCGCCACGTGCAGCGGCTCGAAGTCGATGCTCACGGCTCGAACAGAACCGCCGCGTCCGGGTACAGCTCGACCGTGCGCTCGCGACCGAGCTTGATCGCGGCAAGCCGGAGGAAGCACTCGCGTTCCGACGCTTGCGGATGGCGATGTCGGACGCCGGCCAGGGCCAGCGCCCGGGCCTGCCGCGAAAGGGCATCGGCAGCCAGCAACCGGTCGAGCGGCGACATCCGCCGCCACGCCTCGATCTGGAGACGTTCGATCTCCCGCGACGTATCCGCGCTCAACACGCCGCGCTCGACAGCATCCGGCCGCGGGTCGCTGACCACGCGGGAATTGTAGCGCGGAGGCCCGACACACCGCCCGCGGTCGGAACCTTGCGGCTACCGATGCGTTCTTCAGAACGAAGACACAGAATCGCAGGTAGGGGGGTCGCCGATGTCACTTCGTCGTCCAGGGAACACGATCACGACGCCGGTTCGTCTCGGCCTGTGGGCCGTCTTCGTTCTCCTGGCGTGCACCGGCTGCGGCGGCCAGATGACCGAGTCTGCGACGACCGAACCGGTGCTTCTCCTGGAGAACGTCACCGTCATCGACGGCACCGGCGCTCCGGCCCGGGCCGGCCTGTCGGTGGCCGTCACCGGCGAGCGAATCTCGGCCGTAGGCCCCGCCGGCAGCGTCCGTGCGATCAGCGGTCCCGGCGCCGAGCCCATCGATGTGTCGGGCCAGTTCCTCATTCCAGGTCTGTGGGACATGCACGTCCACCTCGGCGGTCTCGACGCCGGGACGCGGGCGGGACCGGCGTTCATCGCGCACGGCGTGACCGGTGTCCGCGACATGGGATCCCCCCTCGACGAGATCCTGACCCTGCGGGATCGCTGGCCTGCGGCGTCACCGAGTGGTCCGCGCCTCTTCGCCGCGGGGCCAATCCTGCAGGGTCCCCTGCCGTTCGAGCTGCCGCTAATCCGAAGCGTGGGGGACCCGACCGAGGCTCGAGCCGCGGTCGACGACCTGCATCGAGCCGGCGTCGACTTCATCAAGGTCGGCGACACCGTGCCGGCGGATGCGTACCGCGCACTGGCCGATCGCGCGCGCCGACGCGGCTTGCCGGTCGTCGGCCACCTTCCCGTCGCCATCGCCGCCGTCGACGCAGCTCTCGCCGGCCAACGGAGCATCGAGCACTTCGGCAGCGCCCGCTTTCACGGGTTGCTGCTGGCGGCGTCGTCCGAGGAAGGCCCGCTCACCCGCCGCGTCCGGGCGCTCCTCGACGCGGCTCGCCAAGGTGACGTGGCGGCCGACGCTCGCCTCTTTCGTGCCGATCTCACGGCGCCGCTGGCGGATTCGTTCAGCCCGCAGAAAGCGGCAGCGTTGTTCCGCACCTTCGCCGACCACGGCACCGCCCAAGTGCCGACGCTCGCGGCGCTGCGCAGCGTCTGGGATGCCCAGGCCGACGGCATGGCCGGGCAGGACCGGCGGGCGGCCGACCGCGTGTGGGACCGCTACCGGGAGATGGTCCGGCTCCTGCGCGACGCCGGCGTGCCGATTCTCGCCGGCACCGACCAGACGCCGGACGGCGCGTCGCTCCATCGCGAGCTCGAGCTGCTGGTCGAGGCCGGGCTCTCGCCGGCGGAGGCCATCGCCGCCGCGACGAGCCGGGCGACCGCTTTCCTGGGGCTGATCGACGAGGTCGGCACCATCGAGACCGGCAAGCGGGCCGACCTGGTGCTGCTCGACGGCGATCCGCTCGCCGACATCACCAACACGCGCCGCATCGCCGCCGTCGTCGTCGGCGGGGTGCTCCTGGACCGCGCTGACCTTCAGAGGCTCGTCGCCGGGCCAGTCTCCCCGCCACTTCGACGAACCCTCTACGCCCGGTCCGCCAGGGTTGGCAGAGAGTGACCGACCATCGCGGCAATCTCCCGAGCGACGAAGGGGGAGCCTGTCGAGGCCCTTGTGTCACAAATCCGGACTCCCGAGCGTTTCTCCAGGCATGAGCAAGGCGCGTGAAGCGGTCGGCACGATTCGTGAGGCCGGACTGGCCGACCCACCGTTCGACTTCGAGGACCTGTTTCGAGCGCAGTACGCACGCATCACCGGCGTCATCTCGCGGGTCGTTCGAGATCCGGCGCGGGCCGAGGAGCTGGCGGCCGACGCGTTCCTCAGGCTGTGGCGCACACCCGCCGCGCACGGAGCCGGCGCTTCCGCGTGGGTGCTGCGCACGGCTCTGCGACTGGGCATCGACGAGTTGCGCCGCGCGACCAGGCGAGCGCGCTATGCACCGTTCCTGAGACTCGTCCGCGACGTCCCGAGCCCGGAAGACAACGCGGCGGCCGGAGAAGAACGCCGGCGCGTGCTTCGTGCTCTCTCGGCCATTCGTCGCGAGCAGGCCGCCCTGCTCGTGCTTCGCAGTCACGGCTTCAGCTACGACGAACTGGCGACCACGCTCGATCTCAGGTCCGGGTCCGTGGGAACGATGCTGCGCCGGGCTCGACAGGCGTTGCGAAAGGAGTACGTCAGACGCCATGGCCACACATGACGATTCCGACCTCGAACGCTGGGTGGACGCCCGCCTGGCGGCCCTGGATCCGCCCCCGAAGGGCGAGCCGCAGACGGAACGGGCGCTGGCGCGACTGAGGGCGCGGACGGCGACCGCGGAGCACCGCCCGGTTCACATCTGGCTGATGGCCGCCGGCGCCGCGGCGCTGCTCGTCGCGGTTCTGGTCTCCGTGGAGTGGCCGCGGCAACACGGCCCCGCCAACCCGAGCGGCGGCCCCCCGAGCGGCAGTGTCGCCGCCACCGGCGCGAACCCGCGGCAGAGAAGCGACCAGCCGTCTCGATGGACCAACCCGGAGGTCGGCTCGGGGGTCGCGTTGTCCGCGCGTCGCCCCGCGAGCACGCCCCGGCTCGTTCCCGGTGCGCAACGCGCGGAGGCACCCGGCTTCACGCTGCCCGCGATGGAAGGCGGCAGCGCGACGCTGGCCGACTACGCCGGGCGCGTGCTACTCCTGAACTTCTGGGCGACATGGTGCCAGCCGTGCCGCATCGAGATGCCCTGGTTCGCGGAGTTCCAGGAGGCGTTCGCCGCACGCGGCCTCGCGGTGCTCGGCGTCTCCGTCGACGATGCCGGTCGGGAGGTCGTGCGCCGTTTCCTCGATCAGCGGCAGGTCGACTATCGCATCGCGCTCGCCGACAGCGCGGAGCGGCTGGCGCCCTTCGGTCCGGTCACGGTGCTGCCTACGACTTGGCTCATCGACCGCCGCGGGCGCGTTGCGGCCACGCACGTCGGACTCGTCGACCGCACCGCTCTCGAGGCCGACATCCGCCAACTGCTGGCCGAGTGAGAGGAGGGCCACGCGTGCGTACCCATCTGGCCGTGCCCGTTCTCGTGCTCCTCGTCGGCGTCGGCGAGACCGCGGCCGCGCAGTCGGAACGGCTCGACTATCCGCAGTGGCGGGGGCGCGACCGCGACGGGGCCGCGAGCGGGCTCATCGAGCCGTCCTCCTGGCCCGCCGAACTGTCACGACGGTGGACCGTACCCGTCGGCCACGGCTACGCCACGCCGATCATCGTCGGCCACCGCGTCTTCATGTTCACGCGCCGGAACGGCGACGAGGTGATGACGGCGTTGAACGCCGAAACCGGCAGCGTGCTCTGGCGAACGGCGTACGCCGCGCAGTACGACATGTTCGCGGCCACCGCCAACCACGGTCCTGGACCCAAGGCCACTCCCCTGTTCGTCGACGGCACGCTCTTCACGCTCGGCATGAGCGGCGTCGTCTCGGCCTTCGACGCGGCGAACGGCCGACTCCTGTGGCAGACCCCGAGGCCGGCCGAGCAGCCCTTCTACGGCACCGCCTCGTCACCAGCCGCCGACGGCCGCCTCGTCTTCGTTCACACCGGCAACTACGACGCGCTGACCGCGTTCGACCGGGATACCGGCGCGGTCGTCTGGAGCACCGCGGGCACCTTCACCTACAGCTCGCCGCTCGTCGTCGACTTGGACGGGGTTCGCCAGGTCGTGTCGATATCGCAGGATCACGTGGTCGGCCTGTCGGCGCGGGATGGCGTCGTGCTCTGGGCCCATCCGTTCTCGTCGCCGTACACCCATGCGATCACCCCGATCGCGCACGCCGGGAAAATCGTCGTCGGCGCCCAGAACATGGGAATCCGAGCTCTCCGGCCGCGCCGTCGGCGGGCCGAATGGGTCGTCGACACCGAATGGCGGAACGATGACGTCTCGCCCGGGATGACCAATCCCGTCGTGATCGCCGACACCCTGTTCGGGCTGTCCGAGCGCAGGCGGGGGCAGTTCTTCGCCCTCGATGCGAACACCGGGGCGACGCTGTGGCTGGGGCCTCCGCGTCAGGCCGAGAACTCCGCCGTCGTCCAGACGGAACGCCTCCTGTTCCTGCTCAACGACGACGCCGAGCTGATCGTGGCGCGGGCCGACCGCGCCGGCTTCGAGCCGGTCGCACGCCATGTCGTCGCCGACAGCCCAACGTGGGCCCAACCCGCCATCTCCGGCGACCGGATCTTCGTCAAGGACGTCGACACGCTGACCCTGTGGACGTTGACGCCACCCCCTCGCTGACTCTCCGGAAACGGCCCGGTCGACGGGATCGGTTGCGCGCGCCCCACCCCAGGATTCAACCGGCCTGTTGGCGCCGGTTGATGTGCTCCAAGGCTGCCATCGCAAGGAATCCCGAACGGGTGGTTCCGGCTAGCCTGGCAGCCTCGTCGATGCGTTCCAGCGTGCGGCGCGCCATCGAGATGTTCAGTCGGACCGTCTCGCGGAGCGCCTCCAGCTCGGCAAGGTCGACCTTGACGGCGCCGATCATCTGACCGGGGCCGAGCGGCGGTACCGTGCTGTTCGGCTCCGGCACGGGCTTGCCATCCTCGACCATGACCTCCAGGTGGCCGAGGATGGCCTCCCCGGCGTTGGCGAGCGCTTGTTCCAGGGTGTCACCAGCCGACACGCAGCCCGGCAGGTCCGGCACGGTGACGCCATAGTCGGTGCGATCCGTTTCGGTGTGCAGCACGACAAGAAACTGCATCTTACCGATCCTTCCACTTCCAGCCTGCCTAGCGGAAGATGTCTCGCAGCGTGCCAAGCATGATGTCTCGACGCGGGTGTGGCACCGTCACGACGCCGGGCCTGGTCGGGTGCGTGAAGTGATGGTGGCTGCCCTTCACCCGCCGAAGCACCCAGCCGGCTCGCCGGAGCCGCTTGATGACTGCCGCACTGTTCATGTGTAAATAATACACATCGGTACACGTGTCAACCAAGATGGCGGCAGAGCCACCGGTGACGCCACGATATCAGCCGGCGAGGTTCGGCGAGGAGCAGACGCTCGAATCGCAGGGTGAGGAGGTCGCCCGGAATTCGGGCTACTCGATAAGCCTGCCACTGAGCTCCTGGAGCTGATCCGGGCGACCGCTGACGATTATCGTTAGCAGGTAACCTCCTCTACTCGATACATGTCGATTGTCCTGATGAGGAGCCGAGACTCTTCCGCGACCTGTACCTCCGAATCCACACGCCATGTTTCGCTTGAAGACGTACCTTCACGCGAGAATGAATAAATGGTACTCAGAAAACCGATTCGTTGGCCCACAACCTGTGTTCGCAGAGGAAGTGGTCCATAAAGAACCCATTGATGATGGTCCATGAAGGCAATTGCATTGTCATCCAGATTAACCCGAACAAAATTCCTCTGACTTTCTACAACTTGCTGCGGCCTCGACCAAATGCAGACATTCTCTATGGCCGTCGGCACACCGGCCACATCACTCAATCTTCCCCGAATAACGACCCTGCCACTATCGCGTGCGACGATCTCCCAGCCACCCAAGCTAATAAACGGCCGTTGGCTCAGCTCAAACCAATCCCTGGTGACATCAACCGATTCTCGAGCGATGTCAGCAGTCTCTCGCACCACATTGACAGCTGCCTCAACTGCTACAGCCGTCTCACGCGCCGCCTCCGCTGCTTCTCTTGCGCTGTAGGCACTGTCCCTGGCACTGATCGCCAGATACAGCGTAGCACCTGCGAGCACCGGAGTGGACAGTACCGTCAGTGCCGTTGTCGATGTCGACGTCCACTTCGACATGGTCTCCCGCACACCTGGCATCTCCCGCCTCCAAGTCACACGAACATGTCGCAGCATCCCATGAACAATCTACCACTCTTCTGGTGGGCGCCTGAGAAAGTGCGCCACGGCCCGTCAGCGAGACGGGGAGTTGTCAGGTTGGCGGCTGCCGTTCAGGGCAGGTTGCCCAACATGGCCTTGCGAGTCAAGGCAGCCCAAACACGAACAGATTGTTGCCCGAACTCGGGCGCAGCTCCGGCGTCAGCCCAGACCGCCGCGCGCTGGTGCTGGCCACGACGTACTGCCGCCCGTCGACCGCGTAGGTGATCGGGAAGCCGCTGACCGCCGACCCCAGGTTGATCTCCCACAGCACCTCGCCGGTTTCGTGGTCGAACGCCCGGAACCGGCCGTTGCCGTCGCCGCCGAAGACGAGCCCGCCGCCGGTCGCAACGAGGGCGTAGGTGGAGGCCCGCTGCTCGTGCAGCCACGTGGTCTCGCCGGTCGCCGCGTCGATGGCCCACACGCTGCCGAGGTCGTCCGTCCCCGGCGCGAGCTGGAAGCGGGCGGCGAGGCGGTAGATGGCGAGCCCGCCGTCCATCGTCGAGAGCACCCGCGCGCAGGTGTTCTGCATCGGGAAGTACATGGTGTTGGTCAGCGGGCTGTACGCGCCGGCCGGCCAGTTCTTGCCGCCGCCCCACGAGGGGCACGACAGCACCTCCTGCCCGAGGTCGGTGAAGACGAGCTCCGAGTTCTCGGTGACCGCGCCGGTCGCGCCGTCGATGTCGCTGATCACGTTCTGGGCGATGGTCGGGGTGGCCCAGAGGAACTCGCCGGTCTCGCGGTCGAGGGTGTACACCACGCCGGTCTTGCCGGGAATGCCGGTCATGACCCGGCGCTCCTCGCCGGGGCGGAGCCGCGGGTTGATCCAGGCGACGGCGTCGGGGTCGGGCGCGACCGCGGTGTCGACGAGGAGGCGCTCGTAGGGGTGGTCGAGGTCCCAGTGGTCGTTCAGGTGCTGGTAGTACCAGCGGATGGCCCCCGTCTCGCCGTCGAGGGCGAGGGTCGAGTTGTGGTAGAGGTGGCGGTTGTCGACGCCGCCGAGCATGAACTTCGGGGCCGGCGACGTGACGGAGGTGCCGACGTAGACGAGGTCGAGCTCGGGGTCGTAGCTCGGCACCATCCACGAGCCGACGTGCATGCGCTCCTCGTAAGGCACGCCGCCCCAGGTCTCGTCGCCCGGCTCGCCCGGCGCCGGCACGAGGCCGGTCCGCCAGAGCTCCTCGCCGGTGGCGGCGTCGTGGGCGACGATGACGCACGAGACCGGCCCCGCCCGCGGGCGGCAGCTACGCCCCGAGTAGATCCTCCCCCCGCCGACGATGGGGCCCGAGGAATGCCGGGCGGGGTGCACCTGGTAGTCGAAGATCTGCGTCTCCCAGACCAGCTCGCCGCTCTCGGCGTCGAGGGCGTAGACGTAGTCGTCGTTGCTGGTGTCGATGATCAGGTTGCCGTAGATGGCGACGTTCCGGTTGTTGTCGGTCAGGCCGCCCATGATCTCGGGGACGTCCTCGGGGATGTCGCGCCGGTACTCCCAGAGCAGGTCGCCGGTGACGGCGTCGATGGCCTGCAGGTGGTCCCTCGGGTTCGGCATGTAGAGGACGCCGCCGTAGGCCAGCGGGGTCCCCTCCTGGGCGCCCTCCGCCAGGGCCCGCGTCCACACCAGTCGCAGGTCGCCGACGTTGTCGCGGTTCACCTGGTCGAGCGGACTGTAGCCCCAACCGTTCTGCGTGCGGCGCCACATGAGCCAGTCGTCCGGCGCGGGGCCCTCGAGCATGGCGTCGGTGACGGGCACGAAGCCGGCATCTTCGCTGGACTGCGCCGTCACCGCGAGCGGCGCGAGCAGCACGGAAGCAAGCATCGAAAGAGAGAATCCAAGACGCTGTCGGAACATCGCACGCTCCCGGGGAAGTGAAGTTCAGTGCATCGAGCTACGGCCCTGCTTTCGCTCCCGTGCCTGCCGTGGCACGGCTGCCCTGCGCGATTCCGCCGGCCGGCAGCGGTCCGGCCACCGTGATCGTCGCCAGTGGTGCTTGTAGACGCGCCGGCTCGACGTGCGGCGCGGCAGCACTCTGTCAGACGACAACCGCGGTCCCGGTTCGATTTCGGCGCCGCGGCGTTCCCTGCCGGGTCCCACCTCAGTAGCGGACGATCCCGGACCAGAACATCGACTCGCCCCGCGTGTCGATCGGCAGGACGGACTTGAACGCCAGCCGGCCATCCGCCTCGATGTCGTACAACGTCAGCGCCGCCGGCACCGTCTCCAGGCGCCCGTCGGTGCGGACCTGTCCCGGCTCCGGGCTCGAGGCGACCATCGACCGGCCGTCCGGCTGGAACGCCATGTTTCTCACGGCGACGCTGCGGGTGTCGATGGTCTGCACCAGGGTCGGCTCGCCGGTGCCAGCATCGACGGAGAAGACGGAAATGGTGTTCTCGGTGCCGTTCGACACCGTCTCGCCCCGGAAGATCTCCGTTCCGCGGCCGCGGTTCGCCACGTAGAGGGTCCGGCCGTCGGTCGGGTGCATGCGGATCGACGACGTCGTCTGCCCACCGCGATAGGCCTCCGGCGCGGCCAGCGTCGTGCTGGCGAACACCGGCTCCTCCGACAGCGTGTCGTCGGCCCCGATGGCGTAGGTGTGCAGCAGGTTCTGGGTCTCCAGATCGACGTAGACCCAGCGGCCCGACGGGTGGAAGTCGGCGTGCCGCGCGCGGTACGCGAGCCCCCCGTTCGGCGCCACCGTCTGCTTGTTGGTCAACTGGCCGTTCTCGAAGCCGTACAGGAAGAGGCCGCCCGGGTCCTCGGTGTGGACGCCGGGGTCGGGCTCGTTGCCGCGCGCCGGCAGCAGGACCGCGCGGTTCGACGGCATGACGTACACCGCGTGCGCATAGTAGCCCGCGTCGAGGGTCGCCCGCTGCTCGACCATGTCGCCGATCGACCCGTCGGCGGCGAGCCGGTGCACCGAGAGGGAGCTCGGGAAGCTGTAGGCCGACAGCACGTACTCGCCGCGCTGGTCGACGGTGATGAAGATTGGCCGGTGCGGCAGCTCCACCGCCCCGCCGTGCGGCTGGAGATCTCCCGACGAATCGACCCGGAACGCGTTCAGATAGTGATGCCGCACGCGGGCCGTCGACGTGCGCTGGTCGCTGCTGGCGATGTAGAAGTAGCGGCCCGACGGGTGCTGCCACCCCTCCTGCACCTGCGCGGGCAGAACCACCGGGCGGGGCTCCCGCACGAGGGCATCGCCGTCGCGGCGAACCCGGTAAAGCCGGGCGCCCAGGCTGGCATACACCGCGCCGCGCGGCTGCGACTGCGCGGCGGCGGTGCCGAGCGGACCCGCGGCGGACGTGCCGAGCGGACCCGCGGCGGACGTGCCGAGCGGACCCGCGGCGACCCAGCCGGCCGTTCCCGCGAGCAGCGTATTGAACCTGCGTCGACTGACCATGTGGCAACCTCCTGCGCCTCCCCGCGAGGCGCCTCATGTGATGGCGACCCGCGGTCGCCGTTTCCTCAGAAGCGGAACGTGTACTGGAGCTTGGTGGCCAGCCTCGAGTCCTGCCTCCGGAAAGCGCGGTAGCCCCGCTCGAGGTCGTGCACCCAGCCCTGGCCGAATACGAAGAAGAGGTCGTTTCCCGGCTCCAGGGTCCAGTGCACGCGGCTCTGGAGGCCGAGGTTCCCCGATCGGTTGTCGAACTGTATCAGGTTGGAGAACGTGAGGAAGGGCGAGACCGCGTAGTTCACTTCCGAGCTGTAGATGCGGGCGACGAAATCGCCTTCCGGCAGGCTGGCGAACGTCTGGTCGGCATTGAAGCTGACCAGGAAGTTGGGCGGGAGCTTGTAGCTGATGCCCGTCCGGAGCGCCTGCGCGGTGCCAGACCAGTAGTTGCCGAACGTCAGGCCGACGCTGCCCTGCAGCCGCCGCTTCTGCGCCGAGGTGAAGAAGATGCGCATGGGCATGAAGCGGTACTCGCCCACGGGAAGGACGACGCCGGGCGAGATCTCGAACGGCTCGAACAGGCGCTCGTAGGTCGGGTTCAGGTCGAACAGGCTGTGCAGCGAGTCGCCCGAGTTGAAGTGCCAGTCGACCAGGGTGGCATAGATGTCCCAGCTCTCGACCAGTCCGTTGTCGAGCCGGGTGAAGCGCGTGTAGAAGACGTCGTGGAACATCTGCTGGATGCCGGTCGACGGACTCGGGCGCGGGTTGAAGCTGCCCGCGACCCGGAGCATCCGCACGTTGCTGCGCTGCACGAAGCCGATCGCCGGGTCGAAGTTGCCCTGAATCTCCCGCCAGAGAATCTGGGCCTCGTACCTGTCGTTGGGATAGTGCGCCCCGAAGCCGAAGGACGCGTTGTCGTCGGCGACGCCCTCGTTGTCGCTCCGGAGGCCGAAGGCGCTGAAGACCAGGTTCTGACCGCGGCCCAGGAAATCGGACGTGGCCAACCGCAGATCCACGCCCACGGTGCTGCTCGAGAGCGCGGAAGCGGGGTCGCCGTTCGTGAGAATGGCGCCCACGTACGACTGCTCCAGGAAGTTCCGCTTGAGGCGCCCCACCAGCAGGTTGCCGCCCTCGGCGGCGGGCACGCCGCGGGTGCGCACGTCGAGCATGCCGACCTCGGTCCTGCCGACCCTCCCGGTCAGCTTGGCGCCGTAGTCGATTGGCACCTCCCGCCCGCCGAGCAGGCCGATTCTCCGGCTGAAGAACGGAAAGATCTCGGCCCCGGTGCCCGGAATGCCGCCCGGCGGATCGATGCCGGTGGTCGCGAAGTTGAAGACGCCGGCGTCCTGCAGGAAGAACGTCCGCTTCTCGGGAAAGAAGATGGAGAAGCGCGTGAGATTGATCTGCCGCGCGTCCACTTCGGTCTCGCCGAAGTCGGTGTTCGCGGTGAAGGACAGCTTGAGGCTCGGGGTGATGTTGTAGAACAGGTCCACGCCGGGCTTCCCGACGACGGTGTCGCCCCCGGTGTCCGGGCGCGGCCATAGCCGCGCCATGAAGGGGCGGACGTCGAGCCCTGCACCCTGCTGCAGGCCTTCGAGGTCGGTGATCCGGCCCGCCTCGGAAATCTGGAAGAACTGGGTCTGGAAGCGCGCCCCCGTCCAGCGGTTCTCTTCCAGCTTCCGCTGAATCGTGCGGGCGATGTTGAAGCCCCAGACGGTCTCGCCGGCCGGGAAGCTCAGGGTCTTGAAGGGGATGGCGAACTCCGCGCTCCACCCCGCGCCGGTTCGCGCCGTCCGCACGATCCAGATGCCGTCCCAGTCGTCGTTCGTCTCGCCGTTCGCGAACACCAGGCCGTCGACCATGGCGCCGGCCGGATTGGTGGCGAAATGGAAGGCGTTGCTCTGGTCGCGGAACGTGTCGAGCACGATGGCGAGGCGGTCGTCGGCATTCAGGCTCGCGTCGCGCGCCATCTGCGACGCCAGCACGCGGTCGGGTTCCGAGTCGTGACACATCACGCCGATATAGAGGTTCTCCTCGTCGTAGAGCAGCCTGACCTCGGTCCTTTCGGTGGGCGCCGCCCCGGCCACGGGGATTCTCTGGACCAGGTCGCCGATGGTCGGCGCCTGCCGCCACGCTGCCTCGTCGAGCGACCCGTCGATGACGATCTCCGCGGCGACCCGCGTCACGACGGCCGAGCGAACCGGATCTGTGGTCTGCTGAGCAGTGGCGACCCACGGAGGGAGGGCAATGATGCAGTGGCAGGCGCAGGTCAGGGCCAGGACCCGGATCCGGAGCGACGAGGACCGCGGAACCGGGAGGCTTGCCAGGAGTCTGGGCATGCGAGCCCTTGGTGAGACCTCCGCGTGGCCCAATGCGGTGAGGCGCCGACGGCCTCCGGGGCCGGGCCCCGGGCGCCTCACCGCGCGTCTCCCGCCTCGCCTCCAATCGCCGCCGTCGGCTCCGCTTGGCGCCAATCAACCCTGCAGGAGTACGCCGCTCTACAGCGCAGACTCCTCGACGGCCAATCGCCGCCTGGCGCCTCAACCAACCCCGCGGGAGTCCGCGCCGTTCCACGACGCGGACTCCTGAGGCCTCAGTCGGCGGCCGGCGGGAGCGCGAACACGTAGAGGGCGCTGCCCGCCCGCCGGAAGCGGTCGACCGCGTCGGGCTCGGCGTCCGGCGTGATCTGAACGCTGCCCGGGCGCTGGCTGCCGATGACGGCGACGTACTGCCGGCCGTCCGGCCCGAGGTAGGTGATGGGCGAGTTCCGGAAGTTGGTCCCGGTCCGGAACGTCCAGACGATGTCCCCGGTCCGGGCGTCGAACGCCCGCACCACGCCCTCGTTGGGGCCGCCCTGGAAGAGCAGATCACCGCCGGTGGCCATGACCGGCGCGTTGTTGGCGGTCGTGAACTGGACCCGCCAGACCGTCTCGCCCGCCACCGGATCGTTAGCCTGCAGCTCGTTGACGACCTCGGCGTTGGGCGGCTCCGGGGCGCGGCCGCCGCGCTCGCGGAGCGTGTAGTCGTTCCCCGGCACGTACTCGCCCTCGACCATTCTCAGCCGGTCGCAACTGTTCGAGGTCGGCGTGTACACGAGTCCGGTGCGCGGGGAGAACGCGTCGTTCTGCCAGTTCCGGGCGGCGATGCCGGGACACCAGCCGATGGCGACGTTCTCGGCGTCGGGCAGGTACCGCTGCCTGTCCTCGACGTCGGTGAACATCATCTTCGTCATGTCGTAGCGCGGACGGCCGGTCTCCATGTTGATGCCGTCGAAGATGTCGTTGTAGACGAACATCCAGGGCTCGAGGAGCATCTCGCCCGTCGCGCGATCGAACACGTAGAAGTAGCCGTTCCTCGCCGGGCGGACCAGCGCCTTGCGCACCTCGCCGTCGATCTCGAGGTCGACGAGGAGGTTCACGTTGGGCTCGTCGAGGTCCCACTGGTCCTGGGGGGTCATGTTGTAGGCCCAGATCAGGTCTCCGGTGTCGGCGTCGCGGGCCAGGATCGAAGCGCAGTAGTTGTTCCGGAAGCCGGTGAGGCCCCCGTCCTCGTCCAGCTCGACCACGCCCCACTCCCGGCGGTAGTCCGGGTTCCAGGGGGCGCAGTTGCTCGTGCCGTAGTAGAAGAGGTTGAGCTCGGCGTCGTACGTGAACCAGCCCCAGACGGCGCCGCCGCCGCGCCGCCACGAGTCGCCCGACCAGGTGTCGAGGGCCGGGTTGTCGATCCGGTCGTCCGGATAGAAGGGGGCGAAGCGGGACCCGATGCCCACCTCGTTGTTCGGCCCCATGCTGTAGTACCGCCACCGGAGCCGGCCGTCGTCGAGGTTGTAGGCGGTGACGTGGCCGCGGACGCCGCGCTCGCCGCCGGCCACGCCCACGATGACCTTGTCGCCGACCACGAGCGGCATGCCGGGAACCGTCTCCCCCATCTCGACGCTCGCGTTATCGGCCTGCCAGAGCTGCTCTCCGGTCTCCGCGTCGAGCCCGAACACCTGGCCGTCGAGGGTGGAGAAGAAGATCCGGCCGTCGTCGTAGCCCAGGCCGCGGGTCTGCGCGCCGCAGCAGGCGCTCCTCCGCGTCAGCTCCGCGTCGGGAATCTCGGGGCGGAACTCCCACTTGATGAAGCCGTCCCGGGCGAGGTCGAGCGCGTAGACGTAGTTCGGCTCGGGGGTGACGATGTACATCGTGTCGCCGATCACGAGCGGCGAGGCCTCGTACGAATCGTGGACGCCGAGCTGCATCGTCCACGTCATCGTGAGCTGCCCGACGTTGTCGACGTTGATCTGGTCGAGCGGGCTGTAGTTCCAGCCGGCGTAGTTGGCGTTCGGCATGACCCACTGCGAGGCGTCGCCGGCCGAACCCTCCTGGGCGACCGCGGCCGCCGGTACGGCGAGAAGGCACAGCAGTGACAGGAGCGGAATCGACATCCAGCCGCTCCGGTTGGTAGACAGACTCATCGTGCACTCCTTGGCTCGGGGCGCGCGCCCCTGGTTCCACGCCGTCGCTCGCCGGCGTCCACTGGAAACTCCCGGATCACCGGGGCGCCATCCGCCCGGTGACCGCCGACACTCGCCTGGCCCGCCCATCGTCGCCTTCGGCTCCGCTGGGCGCCCAACCAATCCTCCAGGAATCCGCACCGTTCTACGGCGGAGACCCCTAGAAGGGATAACCCGGAAGCCTCGGTGACCGGGGCTTCCAATCCGGCAGCGGCGCCCATCCGTCGCGGTTCGGCATCTCGACCTGCGGCAGGCTCTCGGCGTCGAGCACCAGGTCCTCCGGGATGACATCGTTCCTGTACAGCAGGAACGCCGTCAGCGCGTACACCTGGTCCGCGGTCAGCGATCCCTCCTGGTAGAGCGGCATGCCGCGGTTGATGTAGTCCCAGACCGTCGTCGCGTACGGCGAGCGGTACGGCAGTATGCGCCCCGCGGCCCACGGGTCGACGTCCGACCCCGGTTCGGTCTTCACCAGCCGGGGGGCGCGCCGGGGAGCCCGGCCGCCTTCCAGCTCCCTTCCGTGGCATCCCGCGCAACGTATCCGATAGAGACGCTCCCCGTCCGCGGCCGTGCCGCTCCCCGGCGGGAGCTCCTCGCCGGCGGGACCGACGGAGATGTCCCAGGCACGGATTTCGTCCGGCGTGGGGGTCCGTCCCACTCCGTAGGTGGGCCCCTGCGCCAGCGCGGCGCCGCCCATCAGCATCGCCAGCGCGAGGACTCTAAGCGCGCCCATTGCTGACGCTCCCGTCGCCGGCGACCCGCCACGGCTGGATCGTGTTGTCGAGACCCGGCACGCCGACCGACGTATTGCCGGGCTCGCCGAAGTGCTCGGCGACCTGCGCCTGCAACGGCTGCACCTGGCCCACTTCGTCCGTGCAGCGCGACATGAGCACGGTCTCCTGGCCGTCCCAGTTCCACTGATGGCGGAACCGGGTGTGCGCCATGCGGTGCGCCGTCCCCTGAATCTCGGCCTCGCTCCAGCTTTGGCCGCCGTCGGTGGACACGTCCACCCGGCTGACGGCGCCCCCCCCGGACCACGCCAGGCCGGAGACTTCGTAGAATCCGGGACCGGGCAGCCGCTGGCCGCCGGAAGGGCGCGTGATGACCGACTTGGGCCCGACCTGGTAGCCCAACGCGGCGCGCGTCGCGTTCCGGCTGAGGTGCCCGTAGTCGTTGTAGTTCAGGTAGTACTCTTCCGTGACCTTGATCCGCCTGAGGTACTTCGTGTTGAAGATCCCCTCGAAGCCGGGAATCAGCAGCCGCAGCGGGAACCCGTTCTGCGGGCGCACCGCCTCGCCGTTCATGCCGTAGGCCACGATGCAGTCGTCCATGGCCTTGGCCAGCGGGAAGCTCGACGCGCCCTTCACGTTCTCGGTCCCTTCCGCGACGACCCAGGCCGCCCCGGCCTTCACGCCGGCCTCCTCGAGCAGCGTGGACAGGAGCACCCCGGTCCACTCGGCGCAACTGGTCATCCCGTGCGTCTCCTGCACGTCCTTGTGCGTGCTTCTCGCCCGGTTCCCCGCGCACTCGACGAAGTGCAGGCGAGTCACCGACGGGAGACGCTTCAACTCCTCCATGGTGAAGATCAGCGGACGCTCCACCATGCCGTGGATCATCAGGCGATGCTCGGCGGGATCGATGTCCGGCATGAGGGAGCCGCGGGTGGTCCCCACGAAGTGGAGCGACGACGGCGTGATCACGCCCACCGAATCCTGGAGCGGCGCCGCCACGTGGAACACGAGCCCGAACGAGTCGGGCGACTCCCGGCCGCCCGGCGGGTGCGGTATGCGCACCGAGGTCACGAAACGCGAGCGCTCGCCATAGGCGATCAGGTCCGGGTCGCCCCTGACGTACCGCTCCGGCTCCGGCGGCGCCTGGCCGAGCGCCGGCTCTGCCGCCCCCACCGTCAAGCCGCCCGCCAACGCGGCGCCGCCTCGCAGGAATTCCCGACGATCAGGTCGTTTCGCAGCCATGGATCTCTCCTTCGCCTTCGCAGCTCGAGGCCATTCGCAAGTCGTCTGTAGCCGGCAGTATACCCTCTACCCGGCCGCCGGCCGATGCGCCCGGAGGAAGGACCGTATCTGGCGCACCGCGAGCGGAATCCGTTCCTCGGGCCGCTTCCACGGGAACAGGCTCAGCTCGGACTTCGGCGCGAGCATCGCGGCCTCGATGGCGACGTCGTACGGGTGCGCCGGGATGTCGTCAGGCAGGATGAGGATCGGCGTCTGCAGCTCGCGCACGAAGTCCCGGGTCACGGTGAAGACGAAGTCCGCGTTGGCGAGGTACATCCTGGTCAGGAACCGGTCGACCATGTCCATCGTGATCTCGGGACGGCGCGCGACGAGATCCGGCCCCCAACTTCCCATGTTGTTGTCGTAGAACAGGGTGGGATGATCCGCGCTATACGCGCTGGGCTGCGCCAGCACGGCGGCGACGACGCGGTCGGGGGCCCGCCGCAGCAGGTTCCAGATGAAGGGGCCGCCGATGCAGAAGCCGAGCACCATGAACCTCTCGATGCCCAGGTGATCCATCAGGCCGAGATGGTCGTCGGTATGCGAATCCCACGGCCGATCGATCTCGACCGGGCCGGAGGACTGGCCGCGGTTGGAGTTGCGCAGGTCGGCGGCGATGACGCGGTGCTCTTCCTTGAGATCCTCCAGCGGGTTGAAGGGATGCGTGGCCAGCCCGGCGATCGACGAGTTCAGTCCCCCGCCGGCGATGACGAGCAGCGGGAAGCCGGAGCCGGCCTCCTCGTAGCGGATGCGGACGGGCCCCCTCTCGTAGAAGGACATGGCCGCTCCGTCCTGGCCGGTCTGTCCCGCAAGCCCCCGCGTGGCGGCCAGGACCGTCGCCGCCGCGCCCGTCTTGAGTATCGTGCGTCTGGTCGGATCCACCATCGTGTCCTCCTTGCTGCCACACCTTCGTTCACGACGCGCCGAACCGGATCGTCCGCGCCGCGGCGGCTCACGCTATCACCCCGCGGTGGCCTTGGCAACCACGAAGGGGAGCCGTGGGGCCGCTCGACGAAGGCCCCCCCGCGGTCCGACAAGCCGTTTCCCGGGTTGGCCCCGGTGGCGCCTTCACCGGGCCCCGGGAGTCTGCGCCGTGGCCCGGTGCAGACGCCCAGCAGGGTTGGTTGGGCGGCGAGCGGAGCCGTAGTCGACGCTCTCCGGGCCAGGACGTGCTCGAGCACCGACGCGAGACTCGGGGCACGATCGACCCGCTCGGGGCGATGAGCGTCCGGCGCTCGCGGCCCGCTCTCGTCGCTGGCGGTCGATGACGGCAGGCTGTATCATGCGCCCGGAGGTGAGCGATGCGGTTCCGACGCCAACTGTTGACGGTCGTACTAGGGATGGGACTGGGCGGGCTTCAGGGCGTCGCCGAGGCGCAGGAATCCGCCTCGCCGGCCCTCGCCGGTTCGCGCGTCACCCGGCTCGACATCACGAGCCGCGAGCCCGCCTTCGGCGGCCGGTCGTTCGGCGCCGTGGGCGCGTACGAGATTCTGCTCGGGACGGCCACCGCCGTCGCCGATCCGGACGCCCCCCGCGACGCCGGGATCGCGGATCTCGAGAACGCCCCGCGCAACGCGGACGGTCTGGTCGAGTACACCTTCGAGGTCGACATCCTCAAGCCGGTCGACATCACCCGGGGCAACGGCGTCCTCGCGTACGAGGTCAACAACCGCGGCCGCAACATCGTCTTCGGCTACTTCCACGAGGCGGGGCGGGGCTACGCGGCCGGGAACGCCGGCAGCGCGTTCCTCATGAACCAGGGCTACACGTACGTCTCGAGCGGCTGGCTGCACGGCGCGCCGGGGGCCGGCGACCCGCGCCCGGTGCTGGCGACCTTCCCGCTCGCCACCGACGACGGCCGGACGATTACCGGCGCCTCGATGGAGGAGTGGCAGAACCCGGACAGCCCCGCGTTCGGGCGGCTGACCTACCCGGCGGCGACGCTCGACGAGAGCGCCGCGACCCTCACGCACCGCCAGCTCCAGGACGATCCGCGCCAGAACCTTCCGGCCGACGCGTGGCGCTACGTCGACGACACGACGGTCGCGGTCACGCCGCCCGCGGGCACCGACGCGGGAACCATCTACGAGTTCGTGTACGAGGCCCGGGATCCGATCGTCCACGGCCTGGGCTTCAGCGGCATGCGCGATCTCGTGTCGTTCGCGCGCTACCGTCCCGCCGATGATCGGGGCGTCGCCAACCCGCTCTTCGTGGACGGCATGCCGGTGCTCGAGCACGCGGTGGCCGTCGGCTCCTCGCAGAGCGGCCGGATGATCAGGGACTTCCTCTACAAGGGCTTCAACGAGGACCCGGCGGGGCGGCGCGTCTTCGACGGCATGACGCCGTACGTGGCGGGCGCGCGCCTCACGTGGGTCAACGCCCGTTTCGCGCAGACGGGCCGCTACACGCGCCAGCACGAGGACCACAACTACCCGATGGACGAGTTCCCGTTCACCTTCGCGACGACCACCGATCCGCTGACGGGCCGCACCGACGGGCTGCTGGCCGCCTGCACCGCCTCGGACACGTGCCCCCGCATCATCCAGGTGGACGCCGACTCCGAGTACTACGGCGCCCATGCCTCGCTCATCGTCACCGACACGAGGGGCCGGGCGCTGGAGCTGCCGCCGAACGTGCGCTACTGGATGCTCGGGACCGCGCACCTGCAGGGCGACGCCGGGTGCCGCGACCCCGCCAACCCGGTGCTGCCGTGGCCGTACTACCGGGCCGCGTTCGACGCGACGGTGCGGTGGGTGCGGGACGGCGTCGAGCCGCCGGCGACACGCGCGCCCTCGGTGGCCGACGGCACCGCGGTGACGGTCGAACGGCAGGGCGAGCAGTATCCGACCATCCCGGACCGTCCCTACAACGACACGATCAGCACCCTCGGCGTGCGCGACTTCTCGGTCTGGCCGCCGAAGGAGAGCGACGAGCGGTACCCGCTGTTCGTGCCGGGCCTCGACGCCGACGGCAACATCGTGGCCGGGGTCATCGTGCCGGAGGTCGCTGCCCCGCTCTCCACCATGGGCAAGGCGGTCCGCGCGGCGGGCTTCGCCCAAGGCGACCTGTGCGGCGTGAACGGCTCCACGATTCCGTTCCCACGGACGCGGGACGAGCGGACGGCGTCGGGCGATTCGCGGCTCTCCCTGGAAGAGCGCTACCCCGGCGGCGAGGCGGAGTACGTGGCGAGCTACGGCGAGGCGGCGGACGCGCTGGTCGCCGAGGGGTACCTGCTGCCCGCCGACGCCGAGACGCTCAAGGCGTCTGCCGCCGCCGCGTGGCGCGCGGCCATCGCGGCGCCCTGACGCGCGAAGGGCGGCCGTCGCGGCCCCCTGGCGAGTGAAGGGCGGCCGTCGCGGCGCCCGTGGAGACTCGTCGCTTCGATCCGTTCCCTCCCTGGCCGTGCCGGGGACTGGTCAAACCGGTATCGTGTGCGCTGGAAGGAGACCCGCATGTCCAGAATTCGTTTCGGCCTGTTGCTCGTCATCGTCGGGAGCCTGGCCGTCGCCGGAGCCCGGCCGGCGGCCAACTCGGAGGCGACGACCGGCGTCGCGCCCGAGTTCCAGTACATCGGCAAGCTGGCGTTCGGGCCCGAAGGCGTGCTCTTCGCGGCCGACGCCCAGGAAGTGTCCATCACCGCCCTGCATCTCGGCGGGGAGATGGCCGGCGGGACGCCGGGGACGCGGGACGTGCCCGCGATCGATCGGAAGGTCGCCGCGCTGCTCGGCATCGACGCCGGCAACCTGCTGATCACCGACATGGTGGTCGACCCGCGGACGCGCAACACCTGGCTCTCGGTGATGCGCGGGCTCGGCGACGGCGCCGTGCCGGTCCTCCTGCGCGTGGACGGCGCGGGCGAGATCGAGGTCGTCTCGCTCGACGAGGTCCGCTACTCGCGCATCGGGGTGCCCAATCCGCCGCCGGCCGAGACTCCGCTGGTGCTCGCGGGCGGGCGGGAGGTGCCAATCGCCAACTATCCCGACCAGGTCGACCCCGCGGGGCTGATCGGCGTGCAGACCATCACCCACATGGCCTTCATCGACGGCAACCTCTTCGTCTCGGGCCTGTCGAACGAGGAGTTCGCGTCGAAGATGCGCGTCATCCCCTACCCGTTCCGGGTGGCGGACGCGGGGACGAGCGTCGAGATCTACCACGGCTCCCACGGCCAGCTCGAAACCTTCTCGCCCGTGTTCACGTTCGTGCCGTACGAGATAGACGGCGAGCCGTCTATCGTCGCCAGCTACCTGTGCACGCCGCTCGTCAAGTTCCCCATCGCGGCCCTCGAGCCGGGCAGCAAGATCCAGGGGACGACGATCGCCGAGTTCGGCAACCGCAACCGGCCCATCGACATGATCGTCTACGAGAAGGACGGGCAGGACTACATCCTGCTGTCGAACAACCAGCGCGGCGTGATGAAGGTACCGACGGAGCCGTTCGGCGCCGCGGACGCCATCGCGGATCCGATCCCCGATACGGCCGGCGTGCCGTTCGAGACCATCGCGTCGCTCGAAGGCGTGCGGCAGCTCGATCGGCTGGATGCCTCCCGGGCGATGCTGCTCGTCGACGCCGCGGGCGGCGGGCTGGACCTCGAAGCGGTCGCGCTGCCGTAGGCGCCTGCATTCCGATGAGACATGCGGCGAGGGCCGCCGCCGTGGTGGCGGCGGCCCTCGCGTTCGCGCACGCGTGCTCGCCCTCGAGCAGCCGGGGGCCGGAACCCGGTCCCGGCGCGCCGCGTATCCAATTGGTCACCTCGCCCTCCGGGCAGCGCACCGTCGACGTCGCGGGGCTGGCGGCCGCGGACCTCGCGCACCTCGAGCGCTCCGCCCCGTCGCCCGACGCGTGGCAGGCCATCCTGCGCGTCCAGGTTGCGCAGGCGGATCCGGTCCCCGCGGAGCTGCCGCCGGTCCTCGGCGACTATGCCGTGCAAGCCGGCGCACTGCGCTTCACCCCGCGGTTTCCGTTCGATGCGGGTCAACGCTACGAGGTGGTCTTCGATCCGTCGTCCCTCCCGTCCGCGCGCGGCGGTTCCGCGCCCACCCCGCCGCGCGCCCTCCGCGCGACGGTCGAGGTACCGGCGCCCGACCGCGCGCCGTCGACCCGCGTGGTCGCCGTCTACCCCACCGGCCCCGAGGTGCCGGAGAACCATCTCCGCCTGTACGTCCTCTTCTCGGCGCCGATGGGGCTGGGCGCGGGCGGCGCGCACGTCCGACTGCTCGACGAGCGCGGCCAGCCGGTCGCCGACCCGTTCCTGCCGTTGGACGTCGACCTGTGGAACGCGGACCGCACGCGCTACACGGTTCTCTACGACCCGGGGCGCGTCAAGCGCGGCATCCTGCCGAACGCCGAGCTCGGCCGCCCGCTGTCGGCGGACCGCAGGTACACGCTGGTGATCGACGTCGCCTGGCGCGACGCGGCGGGCCAGCCGCTCGTCGCGCCGTTCCGACGGGAGTTCCGGGTGGGTCCGCCCCGGGAGCGCGCCCTCGCTCCCGACAGCTGGCAGCTCGATCTCCCGGCCCACGACACACGGGACCCTCTCCTGGTGCGCTTTCCGGTATCACTCGACTACGGCCTGCTGCAGCGCGCGCTCCACGTGGCGGACGCCGGCGGCCGGCCGCTGGCCGGGGACATCCGGGTGGAGCAGGGCGAGACGCGCTGGACCTTCACGCCGCGCGCGCCGTGGCGGCCGGGCGAGCATCGACTCGTCGCGGCGCCAACCCTCGAGGACGTCGCCGGCAACCGCATCGGGCGGGCGTTCGAGGTCGACGCGGCCGAGGCCCGGGGCGCCGAGCGCGCCCGCGGCGCCGTGGTGCCGTTCCGGATCGGCGATCCTGGGAGCCCGTAGTGAAGGGTGCCGCCGCATTCGAGCGGCGATGCTTCCCGCCTGGTTGCGTTGCTCCTCGGCCGAACACGCCCGGTACTCTCCCTCGTCGCGCCTGGTCAGGCGGGCTCCTCGGCGGCTCCACAGGGCCAGCCGTGTGCCTTCCCCGAACGTCGTCGCTCCTCGCGCCGCCCGCGCGAGACGACAATCGCAGCCCCGGACGTGGCGCCGACGCCGTACGGCATAGAATGCACGTTCGAGGGCACGCTGCCCCACGGCCGCCCGGGAACGGGCGGTGGCCGGATTGGACACCGATGCACGAAGCGTACATGAAGCGGGCCGTGGAGTTGTCCCGCAGGGGCATGGAGTCGGGGCACGGCGGACCGTTCGGCGCCGTGATCGTGCGGGGCGGCGCCGTCGTCGGCGAAGGCTGGAACGAAGTCCTGAGCTCGAAAGACCCGACCGCCCATGCCGAGGTCGTCGCCATCAGGAACGCGTGCCGTGCACTGGGAACCTACGACCTGTCGGGTTGCGAGATCTACGCCAGTTGCGAGCCGTGCCCGATGTGCCTGGGCGCCATCTACTGGTCGCGCATCGGCCGGGTGTACTTCTCGATCGGCCGGCACGACGCCGCCGGCATCGAGTTCCGCGACGAGTTCATCTACGAGGAGCTGGCGAAGCCGTTGGCGGAGCGGGCGCTGCCGATGGTGCACCTTCCGTGCGACGGGGCCCTGGAGGTGTTCGCCAGCTGGCA
This sequence comes from Vicinamibacterales bacterium, assembly GCA_965207615.1. Classification (GTDB taxonomy): domain Bacteria; phylum Acidobacteriota; class Vicinamibacteria; order Vicinamibacterales; family UBA8438; genus JAJEEA01. Next base: position 184,609 of record CBDBMZ010000003.1, on the reverse strand, counting down.
GCGACTGCCGGGTCACACGAACTACTGAGTCGGCGGAAGACGCCTCCGGGACAGACCGCCGGCCGCCTCCTTGGCCCACGGAACGGCCACCGCGGCCAGGGCGACCACTTCTCCCCGAACCAAGCGCGGACCGCGCACCGCAGTTGCGGCTTTCGCAGCTCCGGGAGACCGGATCCAACCGCCGTTCTTCCCGCACCGCTATGCGGTCAACCCCGTGACGACCAGCAACAGGAGCATCGCCACCATAATCACGATCGAGTGCACGAACAGGAGCCCGGCCTGCTTGGCGAGGGTCATCAGGAAACCCTGCCGGTACGCGCGGCGGAGCGACAGAAACAGAAACGCGAGGAGAACCAGCCCCGCGAGCGAGGAGGCCGCTTCCGTGCCGGAGATCGCGTCGACAGCGATGCCGGCGGTGTAGAGCAGGAACGCAGCCGTCTGGAAATGAAGGGCAAAGACGAGGTGCGGAACGAAGAACCGCTCCTGCCGGCGGTACAGCAGCCGAAGCTGCGCCGCGAACGCCGGAACGAGAAAGAAGAACGCCCAGGGCAGTCGCTGGAGGAAGAGGGCCCCGGCGCGTTCCGGCTCCTCGATCATCGGCCGCAGGACGCGCTGCACGAACCAACGCTCGACAGGCGGAGAGTCCGCGCCGAGGTCGTCGAGGTCGGCGGGAGCATCCTCGTCGAGCCCGATCTGCACCATCGCGTCGGACTCCTCGCCTGAAGTGTCGATGACGCCCTGCGGCGCGACGACCGCCAGGAAGAGAAACACGCAGAAGCTGACGAACAGGTAGAGCCGCAACGGCGCCACGAAACGCGCGCGCCTTCCGCGCCAGTACTCCAGCGTCAGATCGCCGGGCCGAAGCAGGAGAACGATGAGCGTGCGCCACACGCGTGAGTCGAACGAGAAGAGGCCGTCCAGCATCTCCCGCGCGAACGTGAAGACCGACGTATGAAGGTCTCCGGCGCGTTGGCCGCACGACGGGCAGAAGTTCTCGACGCGGCCCGATCCGCAGTTGGGACAGGACGTGAGCTTCGCCGGCCCGCCTTCCAGCACGGACTCGACGCTGCGAACGACAACGTCCTCACCCGGTGCTTCCACGACGACGTTCCTTCAGGTCCCGCGGCAGTTTCTTCGACGAGTAGGCCGCGCATCAGACGCCACGTCCGGTGACCGTGGGCCTCCCGAATCAGGGCAGCGCGAAGACGAACAGATTGTTCCCCTGGCTGGGGCTCAGCTCGGGGGTGAGGTTGATGAACCGCGGCGTGCCCGTGCTCACCGCCACGTACTGCCGGCCGTCGACCGCGTAGGTGATGGGGAAGCCCGACACCGACGAGCCGAGGTTGACCTCCCAGAGCACCTCGCCGGTCTCCTGGTCGAAGGCGCGGAAGCGGCCGTTGACGTCGCCGCCGAAGACGAGGCCGCCGCCGGTGGTGACCAGCGACATGGTGGCGGCGCGCTGCTCGTGGACCCAGGCGGTCTCGCCGGTCTCGGCCGAGACGGCCCAGACCGCGCCGACCTGGTCGGTGCCCGGCGCGATCTCGGGGCGCCAGTTGATGGCGTAGATCGAGGTGCTCTCGGGGCCCTCGGCGATCATCTGCGCGCAGACGTTGCGCAGCGGCATGTACATGGTGTTGGTGAGGGGGCTGTAGGCGCCCGCCTCCCAGTCCTTGCCGCCGCTGGCGTGGGGGCAGGTGAGCACCTGCTGCCCCGCCCCGGTGAAGATGAGCTCGGGGTTCTCGGTCACCGCGCCCGACGCGCCGTCGATGTGGCTGATGACGTTCTGGGTGATGGTGGGCCTGGCCCAGAGGAACTCGCCGGTCTCGCGGTCCAGCGTGTAGACGACGCCGGTCTTCCCGGGGATGCCGGTGATGACCCGGCGCGTCTCGCCCGGCTGCACGCCGGGATTGATCCAGTCGACGGCGGCGGCGTCCGGGGCGACCGCGGTGTCGACGAGCAGGCGCTCGAAGGGATGGTCGAGGTCCCAGTGGTCGTTCAGGTGCTGATAGTACCAGGCGAACTACACGTGTAGTGTCGCTGGAGGTCCGAGATACTCCCATGCTGTCCACCTAAAGCAAGCATTTTCTGTTACTTGTGGCGATTTCCGCGTCCCGATCAATCCGTGCGCGTCCACAGGAATCGCGCTGAAACCGTAACCAAAACGTGGTATAGTTCGTGGATGACACTGGGCGTGGGAGGGTGCGATGAAGCTGACCCAGAGGCGGATCGGGACGTTGCAGGCAGGCCGCCACGGGGACTCGGACTGCAAGACCCTGTTCGTCGTCGTGCAGCCCTCCGGCTCCCGGGCGTTCGTGCAGCGGCTCACCGTCAACGGCAAGCGCGTCGACCGCGGCCTCGGTGGATGGCCCCTGCGGACGCTCGCCGAGGCGCGGGCCATCGCGTCGGCCAACCGCCGGGCGGCCCGGCTCGACGGCCGTGATCCCTTCACCGCTCCCCACAACGTCAAGCCGCTGTTCCGCGACGCCGCCGAGGCGACGTTGGCGGCCAATCGCGGGCGGTGGTCCGAGAGCAGCGCCCGAGCGTTCATGCAGCCGCTTCGGGGCTGCAACGTCCTCAGGGTGCTCGGCCAGCATCGCGTGAACGCCATCAGCCGCCAGGATATCATCGGCGTGCTCAAGCCCGTCTGGACCTCGAAGCCGGCCGAGAGCCGGAAGGCGCTCCAGCGAGTACGCGCCATCTTCGACTGGTGCCTCGCCCATGGCCACGTCTCCGAGAACGTCGCCGCCAACGGCGGCATCAAGGCGGCTCTCCCGGTCCAGGAGCGCGTCAGGCGGCACCACGAAGCGGTCCCTTACCGCGATGTTCCGAGTGCGTACCGCAACATTCTCGGCAGTCACGCCGCGGATTCCGCTCGTGCCTGCGCCGCCTTTCTGGTCCTGACCGCCACCCGGTCGGCTGAGGCTCGGGGGGCGCTGTGGGACGAGATCGACTTGGGCGGCAGGACCTGGACGCTACCCGCCGAACGCATGAAGAGCAAGCGGGCGCACGTCGTGCCGCTGAGCGACCCGGCTTTGGCGATCCTCGACGAGCGAAGCGGGTTGCACAAGCGGGGGTTCGTGTTCGCCTCCGAGCGCACCGGCCGCGCCCTGTCGCAGATGGGGCTGACCCGGACGGTGCAGGGCATCGCCGGCACGATCCACGGCTTCCGCTCCTCGTTCCGCGATTGGGCATCGGAGGAGACGGCCCACGACTTCGCCGTCGTCGAAACGGCGCTGGCCCATGCGGTGGGCTCCGCGGTCGAGCGGGCGTACCGTCGCGGCGACCTCCTCGCGAAGCGTCGCATGCTGATGGACGCTTGGGCCGAGTACGTCGTCGAGAAGGAGTAAGGCGCCACAGCCGGCCCGCGGCGTCAGGGCACGGGCGTCAGGAGCTGAGACCCGATCATGCCGACGAGGGGCGGGAGCCCGTAGAAGACCGCGAGCATGATCAGCGCCGCCGCCACGGCGCCGGCGACCGACAAGCCGGTGACGACGTAGAGGACTGCGGCGTGGAGGCCGATCAGCCACACGCCCCACAGCTGCCGCGTGGCGTCGAGAACCACGCGTAGATCGTCACCGACCGCGCCGGCACCCGTCACCAGCAACGCGGCCGGGACAGACCACGCAACCTGCGACCAGTACGCGAGTGCTGACAGCTCGACCAACCGCCGAGCCCGGCCCGAGGGAGCCGCGAGGAGATCGAGCACCACGACGACGACGGCGTGCGCACCGAAGGCCGCCACGGCAGCGGCAGACGCACCGGCGAGGATCAAGGGGCTGAAGAGCGCGGCGGCCATCGGCGCATCAGGAGGCAGCGCCAAGCCCAGAGAGACCCGAGCCGAAGCGACGGCGTGGACGAGCACCGGGAGGATCGCCCAGTCGATGCGCTGGGGGCCAGCCCCCCACCAGCTCATCACCCGGACGGGACTGTCGATCAGCCGGAGCACCCCGCCAGCAGGGCGAGGCGCGCTGGCAGAGTGCTCCGGGCCGCCGCGGACCCACCTCCGCAGGACCATGACGGCAACGACGATGACCAGAACGAGCGCGGCGGCCAAAGACGTCGTCTGCCAGGATTCGACCCGGAGGACGTTGGCATCCTCCGAGGGAGTCCCTTGCCGTATCGTGATCTGCGCCACGGCCGCGGATGGTAGCATACCGTCCGCCCCGAAGCCCGTCACGGTGTGCGTCTCTCGCCGAGCTGCAAGGCGGCGGTGGGAACGGTTTCGATATCGAGGTCGATCAGGTCGGCGGCCTTTGCGCCATTGGGTCTGGACGATGGAAGACCGTGTCACCCAGCCCAAGCCCGACCGCCTGACCTTTGCAGACGGTCGGGCAGGTCGTCTCGGCTACGCGGCCGGGTGCTCGGAGCCGGCGCGGGGCCGGCTGGCGATGAAGTCGGCCACTTCCTGCTCGACCCAGCGGACCGCGCGGGCGCCGACCCGGATCGGCTTCGGGAACCGGGACTCGGCCATCAGCGCGTAGATGGCCGAGCGCGACAGTGCGGTCATCGCCATCACGTCGCGGAGCGTGAGCAGTCTCGTCGTCATGTCTTCCTCCTGTGGTTGCGGCCCGCCGACGGGCGGCACCGACGTGGTTGGTTCGCCGTGGACCATGACGGTCGAGCCTAGCACAAGAACGACGTAAGTTGTTGTTTAGCAATAGTTTATTATTACATGACACCCTGGGAACCAGTAGCACGGTATGGGACGGGGGCACGAACACGCGTGACGTTTTCTGACGTGTTCTGACGTGCTGAGCCGGCGTTCTACTCCCGAAAAAAAGTAAAAAAACTTTCGATCGGCTCATGGGCTGGCAACGAGCCAACTCGCGCACTCCCGGGAACGGCGACGATATAGTTGGATGCTCGCGCCGCTGCGCGACGCCGAACCCGCCGCCGACGGGCTCCACCCCTGCGCCCGCCGGAATCGTCGGGCGGCCACTTGCGCGTCCGGGGCGGACTTCCGGGCTGGCTCGGCGGGACGTCCGGGCCCCTGGGGATGCGTGGCGTCGTGCTCGAACGGCTTGCCCGCTCCGCGGCGCTCGACGGGGCGAGGCGGGAGGGAGGGCCGCTGACGCGGCGCTAGGGCACCAGCACGCGGCCGCCAGCGGTGACTCCTACTCCGTGCGCAACGCGACGAGCGGGTCCACCCGGCTCGCGCGCCTCGCCGGGGACCAGGCGGCGGCCGCGGCCACGGCGAGCAGCACCAGGGACACCGCGGCCAGCGTCGGGGCGTCGAACGGGGCGACGTCGAAGAGCAGGCCGGTGAGGATCTGCGAGAACAGCAGCGATGCGAGCAGGCCGACCGCGACCCCGGCCCCGGCGAGACCGACGGCGCCGCGGACGACCATCCACACGACATTGCGCGGCACTGCCCCCATGGCGAGGCGCAGGCCGATCTCGCGGGTCCGCTGGGCCGTGGCCACCGCGATGACCCCGTAGATGCCGAGGCCGGCGAGGGCGAGGGCCGCCGCACCGAACAGCGCAAGGAGCACGGTCGTGAACCGCCGCACCGCGAGGGTGTCCGACAGGAGCTGCTCGACCATCGCGACGCTGTAGAAGGCGAGGTGCGGCGCGGCGTCCCACACCACGCTCTGGATGGCCGGGATGCCGGCCGCGGGATCGCCGTTGATCCGCACGGCGTAGGTCATCGCGCCGTTCGGCGCCTGCGCGTGGGGAATGAACACCTCCGGGCGCGGGGGGCTGTCGAAGCCTCGCGGGCGCACCGCCCCGACGACGCCGACGATCTCCACCTCGAAGTCCCCCTCGAACGCCTGCCCCCCCTGGAGCTGCACGGTCACCCGCCGCGTGATGGGGTTCCCGTCAGGCCAGTGCTGTCGCGCCAGCGTCTCGTTGACGATGGCGACGGCCGGCGCTTCGGCGTCGTCGCGCTCGTCGAACCACCGCCCGGCCCGGAGCGGAACCCGCATCGCGTCGAAGTAGCCCGGAGTCACCATCGAGACGGTCGTCGACGGCTCCTCGCCGGGCGGGGGCGGCGGCCGGTCGAGCAGCGTCAGGGGGCTCTCGGCGCTCATGTCGGCGAGCGCGAGGGGGAACGCCGAGACGGCGCCGGCGGCGGCGACGCCGGGGAGGGCGCGAATGCCGGCGACGGTCTCGCGGAAGAAGTTGGGGGTGGCCTCGGCGCCGCCGTCGCCGTAGTGGAACACCTGCAGCACCGCGGTGTTCCGCGGGGTGAAGCCGAGGTCGACGTTGACCAGCCGCACGAAGCTCTGCAGGAGCAGGCCCGCCCCGACCAGCAGCACCAGGGCGAGGGCGACCTCGGCCGCCACCAGCATGCGTCGCAGCCGCTGCTGAGCGGGGGTGTCGCCCGCGCGCTGCCCCCGGGTGAGGGGGCCGTTCGCGTCCTGCCGGAGTATCCGGACCGCGGGCGCGCAGCCGAAGGCGAGGGCGGTGAGGACGACGAGGCCGGCGGTGAACCCCAGGACGCGTCCGTTCACCGCGATCCGGGCGAGGCGGGGCACGTCGGCAGGCATGAGCGCCACTAGCAGGTCGAGGGCGTAGGCCGTCGCCACGAGCCCGCCGATGCCGCCGAGGGCCGCGATGACGACGCTCTCGGTCAGGAGCTGGCGGAGCAGGCGCGCGGGGCCGCCCCCCACCGCGGCGCGGACCGCGAACTCCTGCTGGCGCCGGGCATAGCGCGCCAGCATGAGGTTCGCGACGTTGACGCAGGCGATGAGCAGGACGAAGACGACCGCGCCCCACAGCAGAAGCAGCACCGGCCGCACCGCCTCGACCTGACGCGTCTGCAGAGGGATGACGCGCGCCCCGACGCCGGTGTTGGTGCGCGGATGGTCGGCGGCGAGCCGCCCCGCGACCGCGTCCATCTCGGCTTGCGCCTCCGCGAGCGACACGTCCGGGCGGGTCCGCCCGATCACCTGCCACCAGCCCCCGCTACGCCTGGATGTCTCATGCTCAGCGATGGCCTTGGGCAGGAAGAAATCGCGGTCGCTTCGACGGCCCTCCAGGCGGAGCTCGAAGCTCGGGGCGAGCACCCCCACCACCGCGTGCGGCTCGCCGTTCAGCACCAGCGGGCGGCCGACGATGCCGGGGTCGCCGGCGAAGCGCCGCTGCCACAGCGCGTTCGTCAGGACGACGACGCCGCTGCCTGGGCGATGCTCGTCGGGCAGAAACGTCCGGCCGAGGGCGGCGCCGGCGCCCAGCGTCTCGAAGAAGCCCTCCGTGGCCCGCCACCCGTAGAGCTCCTCGGGGGTGTCGGTGCCCGTGAGGTCGACCGACCACGGTTCGAGGGCTGCGATGTGCTCGAAGTTGGTCGCTTGGTCGCGCCAGTCCAGGAAGTTCGCGGGGGCCGGCTCGGTCGGCCGGTTGCCGTTCTCGGGGTCCGTCTCCCACAGCGTGACGAGACGGTCCGCGTCGGGGAAGGGCGGCTGCTGCAGCAGCACCGCGTCGACCACCGAGAAGGTGGCGGTGGTCGCGCTGATCGCGAGGGTCAGGGTCAGGACGGTCGTGGCGGTGAAGCCCGGATTCCTGCGCAGGACCCGCAGGACGTAGCGGACGTCCTGCAGCACGTGCTCGAGCGCGGCCCCGAACCTCGCCTCGCGAACGTGGTTGCGGGTTGACTCGAGCCCCCCCAGGGTCGCGAGCGCCTGCCGGCGCGCCTCGGCCGGGAGGATTCCCTGCGCACGCCGCGACTCGGTCTCGAGCGCGACGTGGTGGTGCAACTCGTCGTCCAGCTCGCGGTCGACGGCGTCGCGGTCGAGCAGGATTCGCAGCCGGACCCGCCACGCGTAGAGCCATTGCTCGAAGGGCATGATCTTCCTCCGTCAGTCAGCCGGCCCGTGCAACAGATTCGACGGTCCGGTCATTCCGGTGGTTGCCTTCTGCATCGTCCCCTCGGTCACCGTGTATTGTGGCACTGCTCCTCTCGGTAAGCAAAAGTGCCGCCGCGTGGAGCGGACTAGAGCAACGGGTCGAAAGCACGCAGATGCGCGCGTGGCCTCGGGCTGCGCTGGGTCGGGGTCGCCGTCACCCAACGGACGTCCGGCGACGCCTGTCACCGAGGTTCGGGTCATGTGGCGGCATCGGTCGTGGTGCCGCGAGCGAGCGGTACGCCACGGTCATGGGATGGCGATCGCCGCCGAGGCGGAGGGAGCCGCACGTCGTCATGCCGCGGACGAGCGATACGCCACGACCATGGCCGTCACGTCATCGTGCTGCGGGGCGGAGGCGGTGAACCGCTTCACGCTGGCGAAGATGTGGCGCAGGCGGGAGTCGGCCTCGGCGTCCGCGACCCCGGCGAGGCAGCCGACGAGCCCGTCGTCGCCGAACTCTTCTTCCTCGTCGTTCATCGCCTCCGAGATCCCGTCGCTGAACAGCACCAGGTAGTCGTCCGGCAGGAGCGTCACGGGAACCCTCCGCGTACGGCGCGTCCTCGAAGAAGCCGAGCACCATGCCGCCGGTCTCGAGCCGGCGGACGCCGGAGCTGCTCGCGAGGATGGGAGGGTTGTGACCGGCATTGCAGTACGTGACCCTGCCATCGGGGAAGAGCACGCCGTGGAAGAGCGTGACGAAGCGCCCCTGTATCCCCCGGCGGACGATGGCGGCGTTGACCGCGGCCATCGTGGCCGCCGGCCCGTCGCTCGTTTGCACGTGCGCGGACCGCAGCGATTGCCCGATGGTCGGAGCGTCCTCGTGTCCTGGGCGTGAACCGGTTCCGGCTTCAGCCAGTCTCCCGCGATGTTCGCCCATAGTCCCACAGCGATGGCGGCCAGCAGCGCTTTCGTCGTCCTGTCGGTCATGGCGTCCTCTCCGGGATTCGGCCGCTTCGGCCGCGGGGTTCGGTTCCCGTCCGGGACCGGCGGGCTTCATTCGCAGACAACACCGTCGCCGTCTCAGTTCCGCATGTACCGGTACGCGGGGTGGTTTCGGGGCACCGGCGCGATGCCGTGGCGGCGCGCTTCGGCGCAGCTGGTGCGGCCGTTCCCGTTGTCGTCGTGCAGCGCGAGCGCGTCGGTACCGATGGCCGCGGGCGACGACGGCGACGCGATCTCGGCGGCGGCGCCCGGCGCGATGATGTCGATCTCGGTGTCTTCGCACCCCGCCAAGGTGCGGGCCGGGGCGTCCCGCACCCGGCGGTCGACGGTCAGGCCGTAGGCGCCTTGACCTCGGTCACGCGCGCGTCGAACCGGAGTACGCAGCGCGAGCGGGACGCCGAGCCGTACCGCCGACACCTACGCCATATCTTTCAGCTTCTTGAGCGGCTGGACCTTCACGGAGTTGCTTGCCGGCTTGGCCTTCACGTCCATCGTCTCACCTGGCCGGAACGGATTCGGCACGTTCTTCCGGGCCCTTTGCGCGGGCTTCTTCACGACCCTGATCTTCATCAGGCCGGGTATCGTGCAAACGCCGACGGCCCCTTTCCGGACATGGCGCTCGATGACCGATTCCAGCGCCTCGAAGACATCCGCGACCTGCCGCCTCGTCAACGCCGTGTTCTCCGCGATATCCGAAAACAGCTGCGTCTTCGTCATGGCCACGGTGAGCTTCTTGACTCTTGCCAACATTCCCTCCTTGGCGATGCGTGAACCGGTCGCGCTTTGCGCACATTGTATCCCGATCCGGGCTCTCGATATCTTGGGCTGGCGCGGCTGGTACGGGCGCGGCTGGCGGAAGTGTCCTGCGGTGTACGATCCCGCCCGCCGAGGCGGGCTTGGTCTACTAAGTACTAGCGAGGCTCCGCCTCAGACCGACGAGCATGTAGGGCTGGGCAGCTTCCGACGGTGAAGATGGACCCCGGCCGCTGCTCCAGCTGCGGCCCGAAAGCCGCGTTCATGGTCGCACAAGGGCGATGGTGGCCGTAGACTGGCCGGTGAGGAGCCCATCGACCGGAGTCCGGCCATGAAGGTAGCACGTTCCGTCGCCGAGGTGTTGGCAGAGCACACGACGCTGACCCTGGAGTGCATCGACCGGATGTACCTCAACGTCTACGTGCCCCTGCTCCAGAGGGCCGCCGGTGCGGCGTACTTCTTCCGCAAGATGCGGGGTGCAGCCGTGCCGTCCTCGGCCCTGATGGCCCCGATGACCCAGCGCTTCGTCGACGCCATCAAGAGCTTCGCTGCCCGCAACGGGATCGAGATCGTGACGTTCCGCCGCGGCGAGCGCAAGGACGACCGGACCCGGCAGTACCTCCGCGATTGGCCGGGCGTCGAAGGCGTCCTCTACATCGGCAAGGCCCAGGAGAAGGCTCGGGTGGTGCGCACCGAGCGCCGCCACGACCCCGCCACCGGCGACACCTACCCGTGGCTGGCCACCTCGACGGCGATGGTCAACCAGTTCTACTTCTACGCCGTGGACGACGACTTCGGTCCGTTCTTCCTGAAGTTCTGCTCGTACTTCCCCTACAACGCCAAGCTGTGCATCAACGGGCACGAGTACCTGAAGCGGCAGCTGACGAAGCGGGGCATCGCGTACCAGTCGCTCGACAACGGAATCCTGCGCTGCTCGGACCCCGAACGCCTGCAGCGGCTGGCCGACGGGTTGACGGCGAAGAAGGTCGACGCGCTGCTGCGCAAGTGGCTGGCCCGCCTGCCCCACCCCTTCACGGTCTCCGACCGCCAGCAGGGCATCCGCTACGACATCTCGATTCTCCAGGCCGAGTTCGCTCTGACCCAGGTCTTCGACCGGCCCGCGCAGGGGCGGGTCTTCTTCGAGGAGGTGGTGCGCGAGAACCTCGACATGGGTCGACCCGACCACGTGCAGTTGATCTTCGACCGGCGCGTCAGCCGGCGCACCCCCTCGCGGTATCGCACCCGCGTCATCACCGACGGGGTCATCCCGTCGCTGCACGTCGACTACAAGCACTCGCGGATCAAGCAGTACCACAAGGAAGGGCGCGCGCTGCGCACCGAGACGGTCATCAACGACACGTACGACTTCGATGTCGGTCGCCGGCTGAGGAACCTCGATGATCTGAAGAAGATCGGCTTCGCCGCCAACCGACGCCTGCTCGGCGTCCAACGCCTCAGCCACGACTGCACCCTCGGGGCCGACGTGCTCGACGAGCTGCACCGTCCGATGTGCATCGACGGCCAACGCGCCTCGGCGCTCCGCTTCGGCGACCCGCGGGTGCAGAGCCTCTTCGCGGCCCTGCTGCGCTTCGACCTGCTGCCGCAGGGCTTCCGCAACCGGGAGTTGCGCGAGACGGTGGCGGGGCTCTGCGGGCTCTCACCCGACGACTACGGCGCGGGCCGCATGACCTACGACCTGCGCCGGCTCCGGCTGCGGGGCATCATCGAACGGGTCCCCCGCACCCAGCGCTATCGGCTCACCGCCAAAGGGCTGTGCGTCGCCCTCGCCTACCACCGTACGCAGGCGAGGGTCCTGGGCCCCGTCCTGTCGGCGACCCTCGACGGGGAATCGACCACGCGGCTACATGAAGCCCTGGCCATCTACGATCGCGAGGTCCACCGCGCCTGGCACGGACAGGCCCTCGCCGCGTAAACCGTCGATCACCGAGAAAACCAAGCTGTCGAAATGGAGGCCGCCCCGAACTTGACTCAACTGTAAAGATCACGCTTGTTCAAGGAATCTAGTCCGGCAGCATCTGGGCCTCGTCGTCGAGGTCGTGGTGAGGCACGCTCGGGTCGCAGGGCGGCGGCGTGATCACGACGGGCTCGAAGGAGGTCCCGGCCGGAGGCGGGGACGGCCGGCTGTCGATGTGACAAGAACAGTGCGAGCCTCGCGGCGGCGTCGACGTTGGGCGCGTCGACACGGGCAGAGTGGAACCCGGTGCTCGCGCTTCGCCTTCATCCGCGGGGCTGGCACGGACGGACTCCGAGGGACCGGTTCGGTCCGCGCCGCTACGATGTGGTACGGTCATGTCGCCAGATTTTTGGGCGCGATAGCTTGAGCCGGGCTGTGAGCCAGCGGCGGTGCGGTACGGTCCGGAGACACCTGCGATGGTTCCTTGGATTCTGTTGCCGGCGGCACCGAGTCGCCTGGTGGTGGCGCGGCAAGACACAGCGGAGCGAAGACCACTCATGACGAGAGAGCAGACCGTCGGCGCGCCAGAAGCTCGCCGCCGACTCGTTGAGGGGATGCCCTGCCTGTTCGAGGCGGTGAGGTCTTGGATGCGGGTCGCCGAGGCCGTCTTCATTGCCGCGTTCCTCCTGGCAGCTCCGGGCTGTTCGTCACCGCCCAACCGACCGGCGGCGTTCGCGGACACCGCATGGCGTCAGCTCTCGCCGTCGGTCGGGGCCAGCTGGTTCGCTCAACAGCACGAGCCGGTCAACTGCTCGGCCGGCCTGGAGCCGTTGCGCTCACCGGTAGCGTCGCCTCCGCAGGTGGCCCCTGCGGGCGGGGAGAACCGGGAGTCTTCCGCGATGCTGGAGGTGCTCGTTCTCTGGCGCGGGACCCCGGGGTGGTTTCTCGAGCCGGGCCCCGGCGGTGGCTCATCGGTGTCCTTCGACAGCGGCGCCTTCTACCCACGGCCCGGCCGGGACGCGTCACGTCCGGCGGCGGGCGGCGTGCCGGCTGGCGGTCGCCTCGGCTCGTCGGTCAGTATTCACCAGGGGAGAGTGCGCTTGGAGCTCCGGTTCGAACCGGAGAGTGCAACCGTCTACGTGCAGGAGCACCCCGTCTCTCTGCACGACGACAACGTCGTCCTGGTCGACGATGTCGACGATTCCGCCGGGCCGCGCGTGGCCGGCACCCTGCGCATCGATCCGCGGTTCGCCGTCCGGTGTCTCGACGAACCGCCTTACCTCCTCGACGGCGTCGAGACCCTCCTGCAGCGATCCGAAGAGTTGCTCGCCTTTCTGCGTTGCGACATGCCGCTTCCAGCCGATCTCTATCCCGACAGTCGTTCGGTGTCGCGCACGCAACGGCACATGGATGAGGCCTGCGCCCGGCTTGACCCGGCGGCTGGCGAACCGGGACGATAGCCGGCTTCCGCCGCGAGCCGCGCGGCCTGCGTTCGGTCCGCCGGCAGGTCTGCGTCTCGGTGGTCAACGCGATTACGAACGCCGGCAAGGCCGCCGGTTTCGATCTCCGGGGCGCTCACGCAACGGTCGAGGCCGCGAAGCCGTTCCGCACGCAACCGATCGACATCGCCGATCTGCTGCTTGCCGGGCGTGGTGCACGGCTTCAGAGTCGTGCAGTCGACGGCGCCGGCGGTCAAGCTGGCGTTCGAGTCGCTGCTGCTGACGGCCGTACGGTCCGGCGAGGCGCGCGGGGCGATGTGGGGCGAGGTCGACCTCGAGGCACGGGAGTGGCGCGTACCGGCATCACGGATGAAGGCCGGGGCGGGAACACCGGGTGCCGTTGTCGGATGCGGCTGTGGCCGTTCTCGAGGGCATGAGAGCGCATTCTGACGGCGCGGCCGATTCGTTGATCTTCCCTGGCGTGGGCGGGCGGCTGCTCAACGGCGACACCTTGATCAAGGCGCTACGGAGAGCGACGGGTACGGATGCGGACGTTCACGGCTTTCGGTCGAGTGCATAGCGCGAAATTCATCCGTCCCGGCCGCCTGTCTTCGACAGGCGGCCGGGTGGACGGGGGCGACGGGCAAGGGGTCCAGGTTCACATGAGGGGTCGATTGCATCTCCGACACCGCCCCCCGCCTGTGCCCTATATGAGCGTTTCCTCGTTCGCAAGACCTTCCACTCAGCTAACGGGCCGCCGCCTTGTTGCGGCCGGAAGCTTGCTTCCGGCCTAACCCTAACCGGCCACCAGGGCGGGCCGGCGGCCGCACGGCAGGGTGAGCGTCGCGAAGTCAACCTGGCCCTGACGCCCCCCCGGCGTCTCGAACGGCACCACCGGTTCGGGCGCCTCGCGGGGACGAACCGCCCGGACGTAGTCCCGCACACGGCTGTAGCCGCCGGGCTAGCGCTGTTATGGAATGACCTGTTGTCAACACCCCGACGTTCGTCAATGCCCCGAGCGGGTTGACGCCGTTGGCGGCGTCGGCGGGCGCCACCGGCGTCAGCCCGAGAGCGGGCCGCCGAGACGACGAACGATCGAGGGCGCTTCGACGACGAGTCACGCTGGTATTCGGTGATTGTCACGGTTGCCCGTGACAGCGCACGCATGACGGTGCTTCGTCGGGGAGAGGGGCCGTCTAGGCTACTAGCCAGCCTGGTCTCATCGTCTTGATCACGCCGGACCGCGAGCTCGGGCCCGCCATCACAACCCGCCGCGAACCGCGTCGACGCCTGGCTCGACGACCCGGCCGCTCGAGGAGAGCGCCGTCGCCGCCTTACCTCGTCGAGCGTCGGCCACACAACCGTGATGGGCTTGGGGGGGACGGCGCGTCCTCGCCGGCTACCGGCGGCCGGCCGGCGATCACGGCTGAGGACAGGCACGGTCGTGGTCCGCGTGGCGGCCGACCTGCTCTTCATCCTGAACCGCACGTATGTGAGCGGGTTCACGCGGTCCGCCCGCGTCATCATCGGGTTCGGGGGCTGAGCGACCCGATCTTGAGCCGTCTCGCTCGTCGTTCGCGCACTCCGGGGATAGGAGGTGCACCCCATGAGTGCGGTGAGATCGGGCGCGTGGATTCTGCTTGCATTGTTGGCGGGCTCGGCGGGAGCGCAGCCCGCCGACTCGTTCCGCGAACTCGCGGAGCTGATCGAACTCGGGAAAGACGTCGTGGTCACGCACGGCCCCGAGGAGGAGGTGGTCATGGGCCGGGCCCTCGACGTCTCGGGGTCCTCACTGAGCGTGGTCGTCAGCGGGCGCCGGGTCGAGCTCGACGAGTCCCGCGTCCTGCGCATCCGCCAGCACTGGGAGGATCCCACACGGGACGGCTTCGCCATAGGGTTCGCGGTGGGTGCGGCGCCGCTGTTGGTGATGTTCGTGCTGATAGCGCACCACGAGGGAGAACTGCCGAGTGGGGGCGGAGCCGGACTTGCCGGGTTTGCGCTGCTCACGGGCGCGGTCGGCACAGCAGGGGGCTTGATCGGCGCCAGCATTGACGGTCGCCACATGAGGATGACGGATCTCTACCGGGCCTCGACAGGGAAGCGGCGTGCAGTGCTCAGGCCGCTGGTGTCGAGGGAGCATGCCGGGGCCGCCCTGTCGGTCTCGTGGTGACGGAGCCCGCCGGGCCGACAGGAAAATGTCGCCACGTTCTCAATCGCTGTTCGTCTCCATCACGCTCGTGTGGGGCGCCGAACGGCGGTCCTCGCCGGGTTCGTCGCCGGCGCCCCCCTGGTTGGGATTGTGGGTCTGGGGTGGCGGGATCTGGAGGAGGCACGGCGGCAGCGACGAGCGGCGACTTCCCTCGCCCCGGTGCTGACCGGCGACCGCGGCGGCGGCGCGGTAGCGCGGCCTGGTTCCCGACCGCTGGGGCCCTCAGAGCCCTGGATGGCGATTCCAGGCCACCGGATGGAACGGCGTGTTCGTCATCCGAGGGCTGACCCCGGACACGCCGATCGCATTTCGGGCGGACGTCGACGGCCGCGTGTCGAACGTGTTCTCCTTCACCGCTATCGAGCCCGGCTTCCAGCGGAACGGGCTCGCCATGCGCATCCGGTAGAGGAGCAGACCCGTGTTGAAGAGCCTGCATTTCATCGGGGTCGCCAGCGCCATGCTGTCGATGGCGGGCTGCGCGACCATGATCAATGGCACCTCGCAACGCATCCAGGTGCTGTCGGAGCCGCCGGGCGCCGAGGTCTTCGTCGCCGGCGAGCCGGCCGGCACCACGCCGACCGAGTTCGTCATGACTCGCCGCGCCGCGAGTCCCCAGGTTCGCGTCGTCGATCAACAGGGCAACTCGGAGTACAGGCAGCTGGGGAACAGCCTGAGCAAGTGGATGTGGTTGGATCTGGTGGCCGCGTTCTTCCTCGGCTACGGCGTCTACCCCCAGTTCCCCGGAGAGGAGGATCCGGAAGGGAGCATTCGGATAGGCCTTCTCGCGGCCCTGATACCGGCAGCCGCTGACTTCACCCTCGGCGGCGCGTACGAGTACCCGTCCCGGATCGATTTCGGGCCGAGGTCAGCGGAGAGGCGCGAGCCGTTCGCGCAGCAGCCGGTGCAGTCGCCGCGCCGCCTCAACGTTCGATCGGCGTCGTCCACCTCGAGGAGGATGTCCGTGATCCGCGCCTCGGGCAGCCGCCGGTAGAGGTCGGCGGCCGGGTGTCAGCGGCCGCGTCCGGCACGGCGGCTTCCGTCCTCTCGACGCGAAGCACGCTGTCTTCGATGCTCCCCCGCCGGCGAACGCACCGGCCCACGCCGCAACGGCCAGCCGGCGCAAGCCCTCGTCGAGGGCGGACCGGCGCTCGGCGAGCCAGTCGTGCAGACTGGCCGGGACCGGCAGGCTGCGGTTGGCATCAGCGAAGCCGGGAGCCGACAGCAGCGCCTTTGGGATGTCGCCGTAGCGGCGCGACCACGCCAGCCAGACGTCGCCGACGCGGAACGCGTCCCGCAGGTAAACAACACCGCGACGTCGAACAGTTTAACTCGTCAGGTACGGAGTCCGTCACCCGCGAAATCCAACCGCCAGCGGGACATCCCCCGAACAAGAACACGGTCAGCATAGCCTACAATCTATCGTTGCGGCCGGGTTCGTCGTGGATCAACAGGCGGGCGGCCGCGCAAGCCGCCGACGCCCGACAGGGACTAAGGAGAACGCAATGACCGAACTGACACGCCGTGAGCTCATGCTCGCGGGGATGACAATGCCGGGACTCCTGGCTCTTTCCAGCGCCCGCTCCGCGCTGGCGGCGTTGCCGCAGGCCTCGTCCGACGCGGACCCGCTTTCGTTCGTCCACCCCGAGCTGCGCGCCGCCGCGCGCCAGGCGCAGCCGTTGGGCCAGGCGCTGTCCGCGATTACGGCGGACACGCTGCCGACGATGCGGGGAGCGGCGGATGCCTTGACGCCGCCGCCCCTGGAGGCTCCGCCGGTCGAGAGGCGGACCGTCCCAGGTTCGGCCGGTGAGCCGGACGTCGAGGTTTACATCATCAACGCGAAGCCCGGCGCGAGCCGGCCCGGCATCCTCCACGCGCACGGCGGCGGCTACGTCGCCGGGTCGGCCTCTGCGAGCGTGCGTCCTCTCCAGGAGGTTGCCGCGGCGCTCGATTGCGGCGTCGTCACCGTCGAGTACCGGCTGGCGCCGGAGACGACCTACGCGGGGTCCGTCGAGGACAACTATGCCAGTCTGCTGTGGCTCTACCAGCACGCGGACGAGGTGGGCGTGGATCCCGACCGTCTGGCCGTGATGGGCGAGAGCGCCGGCGGCGGGCATGCCGCCCTCCTGGCCATCGCGGCCCGCGACCGGGGCGAGGTGCCGCTGGCGTTCCAGCTCCTCGTCTATCCGATGCTGGACGATCGGACCGGGAGCACGCGCGAGGTGCCGCCGCAGATGGGCCGCATCACGTGGAACGCCACCGCGAACCGGTTCGGCTGGAGCGCCTTCCTCGGCCAGGAGGCGGGCGGCGCGTCGGTGCCGAGCGCCGGTGTGCCGGCCCGCGTCGCCAGCGTGGAAGGCCTGCCGCCCGCGTTCATCGGCGTGGGCGGGATCGACCTGTTCGTCCTTGAGGACATCGAGTACGCGCGGCGGCTGATCGAGGCGGGCGTGCCGACGCAGCTCCTGGTGGTTCCCGGCGCCTTCCACGGGTTCGACGGTCTGGCCGCCGACACGAAGATCGCGCAACGGTTCAACGCGGCGAAGCTGGACGCCCTGCGCGGTGCGCTCGCGGCCGACAGCGCCTGATCCGGCGGCGGGCCGCCCGACGGGGGCGGCCGGGGATGCGACGGCGCCTGCGTCCCCGGCCGCCGTTGAGGACCGCGAGGCCATGACCGCGGCGGTCGCGGCCGAGCAGAACCGCGAGACGCCCCCGCACCCGAGCAGGTCGACGCAATGGTGAACCCCTGGGCGCCGCGCGCAACGCGAGGCGCGCGGCGCCTTGGCGGCGATGCAGGTGCTGTTCGAGACCCGCGATCGGCGTCAGGTTCACCGGGGCCCGCGCGTCCCGGTGCAGCGCCGACGCGAAGCCCGGCAGCCAGCCCGCGGCCTGGTCGGCCGCATCGACCGCGCCGGCGCGGCCGATGCCTGACGGCATCTCGAGGCGGGCGACGCCCGCCCAAGGACCCGCCCGCCCACGGCCCGGGATCGCCCACGCGCAGGTAGCAGCCATAGAGGGAGTCCTCCATCGCGAAGAGGGCCCGACCGCTCCCCGGCCGTCAGGCGGCCGCGCTGGCGCAGGACCTCCGGTCGGCGAGGGCCGGCATCGAGCGCTCGTCGTGGTGGACGGCCTGCTGAGCTGGCCGCGGCCGCCACATCGGCTACGAAGACCGACAAGCCGCTGGCCAACCTGCGCTCCACCCTGCTCGACCGGATGGGGGTGGAGCTCGACCCAGTTCGGCGACAGCACCGGCACCTTCGACACGCTCTTCGCCCCTGTCGCGGTGTAACGCAACGGTCGATATCAATCGGGGGCCGGCGGCGATCGGCGCCGAGGCGGAGGTCGCCGGGCCAGGAGAGAATCCGGATGCAACCAGGACGAATCGCCCGACCGTCGGTGCTGGCGCTGGGACTGGCCGGAGCCGCGTGGGCGGCCGGCGAGGCCCCGTTCGCCGCCGCGGCCCAGGAGGGGAACGCCGCGCTGGTCCGCACCCTGCTGCACGCGGGGGGCGCCGACGTCAACGCGGCGCAGGGTCGACGGCATGATCGCCCTCCACTGGGCGACGTACCACGACGACCTCGAGACGGCGGGGAGGCGAGACGAGGTGCTGATGACCGCGACCCGCGCCGGAAGCCTGGCCACGGTCGAGGCCCTCGCGCGCGGGGTGCCGATGCCAATGCGCACGGCGCAGCCGCCGCGCTGGCCGGCCTCGTGAGCGCCACCGCTGTCGCCGCGGCGAACAACGCCGGCGTGCGGGACTACCTGGACTTGGCGAGGCGGCACGAATCGACGGGCTGCGGCCTCAGCCCGTCGAACAGCACGGCCATCGGCTACTACCAGATGACCCGGGCCGCCCTGCGGGACATCGGCTTCAAGGACGCCGCCGGGAACTGGACCGAGAACGCATGGGGCATCACCTCGGACGAGGAGTTCCGGTGCCACCGCACCGCGAACGACGAGGCGATGAAGCGGTTCACCGAGAACAACTGGGCCATACTCGCCGACGAGGTGAAGGAGCGGATCGGCAGGAGCGCCTACGGGGTCGTCATCGACGCCGCCTCGCTGCTCGCCGGCGCGCACTTCCTCGGCGCCCGGGGCATGAACGACTTCGTCCTCTGCGGTATGCACGCCACGTGCATCTCGGAGCTCGCGGTGGTGACCAACGGTGGCGACCCCGCCCGGATTCACCGGAAGCTGATCGAGCGCCTGAAGAAGGCGGCGGGCATGAATGTGTCGGAGTTGACCGACGGTTTCTGAGATCCGCCCCGTCGTCGCCGAGGTCATGCCGTCCGTCCTTCGCGGTTGCGTTCGAGCACCGCCTCGCGCACCGTACGCAACGCGAGGCGCGCGTCGCCCTGGCAGCGATGCAGGTGCCGTTCGAGACCCGCGATGGGCGTCAGGTTCACCAGGGCTCGCGCATCCTTGGGTCCCGCGGCCCCGCAGGTATCGGCCGCGATGCCGCAGTGCCAAGCCGACCGGTTCTCGAGGGGTGCACGAGAAGCGGCTACGCCGGTGCGCACGGTCCGCGCTACAACCGGCGGTGACCCCGGAGCCGCGGGTGCGCCCCGAGGCGGCCGCGGCCGAGGGAGTCGACCACAAGGGAGAGGGAGGGTGGTGGACGGTGAAGTTCTGCGGCGGTTGATTCGCGAGGCTGGCGATGGCGGCGTGTGAGGGTGCGGGACTTGTCCGGCCGCACCGGGACGGCGACGGCGATACGTGGGGGCTTGGCCGTTGTCACCTACCCGGACGGCGTAGAGCGGGTCGATCCTGGATGGCTCGGGTGGGCCGGGCAGCCGATGCGGACGGACCCGGACCCGACCGCGTGAAGCGGGCTCAACTCCGGGGTAGGCTCTGCGAGCAGGCGCCGCACGGCGTCCACGGTGCCGCCGGGCACAATGCCGAGCTTGGGGGGAGGAAGCGCAGTCGGGCGGGCTTCTTCAACCGCGAGCAGCGCGTCCATCAGCCTGGCCTGTCGGGTCGGTTTTCGCATGCCGGATGTATCGGTCGATCGGCGTCAGATTCCCAGGGGCAGGCGGCAAAGCCCGCGAAATCGTCGGGGCAGTTGCCGCGCGTCCGGCGACCGGGCTGCCCCGCCACCCTCGGCGCAAGCACACTACTTCTTGGTGGCCTTCTTCCTCCGCTCCGCCCAGTAGGCGGTCATGCGCTCCGATACCGCCTTCTTCTCCTTGGCCGTCATGGACCGGCGCTTCCGTTTTGGCTTGGCCTCGGGTTCGCTCTCGGCGACGGCGGACTTCTTCCGCGAGGAGCGCCGCGGCGAAGAGCGTGCCGTCGGTGCGGACGCTCCAAGCATCTGCTCGACGTCGGTCAACGCCTTGATCTCGGCCTGGAGGCGGTCTATTTCACTTTGGCGGTCAGCAATTGCCTGTGCGATGTCACTCATTGGTCATGGAGATTACTGGCCTGCCCGCAGGATGTCAAACTCTCTTGGGGTGGGCCGAAATTGCGGAACTGAGCACACTGCTCGACGAGGTGCGTACGTTCGCTCGTCGGGGTGCCGATCGAGACGCGCCGTCAGTTGGCGTATCAGCTCCGGAAGGCAAAGCAAGAGACCGTCACTAACGCGCGGCCTCGGGCCGCGCCGTCCCGGGCGCTGATCGGTATCCGTTGACGCGGATTCGACGAGCGGGTAAGCTTCGACCGTTCGGGCATTATCGCGCCCGCTTGGAAGGTCAGCCCGTCGTCCTGCCTGCACAAGCGTTCGGACGGGCCGACCTGGGAATCCACGCCCCGGCATGGGTGCCGGGGCGTGTCACTGTACGGGGGGATCCTACACGGCTCGGCCGACCCGATCGCCGGACGTGAAGCGCCACGTCGCGGAAACCGTCATCGACCCTCTATATGGACGCCTCCCGCTAGGCAAGGCTCGATTCGGTGTGCCTGGGAACAGGTTGCAGCTCTATATCCGGCCTGTTCGTGCAGGATCGACTCCTGCTGGCCCCGATGGAATCAGCCGACCCGCGCCTCATTCCTCCTGTAGGGTGTTTCCCCTTGAGGGCCGGTCCAGGCTTGGCGGGTCGCGGTCTGACCTGTTTGCCATCACACCTTGTCGTTGCCTTGCGCAACCTTCGGCGGCCACCTCCTCCGATTCGTGGTTCACGCTCCTGCGCTGCCCAACATCAGGCGGACTGGACAGCAAAGTTCGGATCGTACTCCCGGTCATGGGCCAGCAAGGCCCAGATCGTGCGCGCTGTCTTGTTCGCCAGCGCCACGGCCGCCACATTCGGCGGACGACGTCTGGCCAGCTGGAGCTGCCAGGTCGACGGGGTCTTGGCGTGGGTGAGCGCCGAGCGGGCGCCGTGGATCAGCAGAGTGCGCAGGTACCTGTCTCCCCGCTTCGAGATGCCGAGCATGCGCACCTTCCCCCCCGTGCCGCTGTGGCGGGGCACCAGTCCCAGCCACGCGGCAAACTCGCGACCGGACCGGAACGCGGACGGGTCGCCCATCGCCGCCACCGCCGCGGTCGCGCTCAGCACGCCGACACCCGGGATCGCCGCAATCCGCCGGCTCGCCTCGCTGCTCCGGTGCCACACCGCCAGTCGCCGCTCGATCGCCCCGACCTCCGCATCCAACTGCGACACGCGTGCCCACTGCTCTCGCAACGTCTCGACCACCAGGGCCGGCAGCTGCTCCGAGACCCGGGCAAGCGCCGCGGCCATGTCCCGCCGCATTCCCGTGCGGCCGCGCGGCATCACCTCGCCGTACTCGGCCAACAGGCCCCGCAGGCCGTTGATCTGCGCCGTGCGGAACTTCACGAGTTGCTGCCGCATCCGATGCAGCGCCAGCACCCCCTGCTGCTCCTCGCTCTTGACCGCCACCGTCTTGACGCCGGGCTGCTGAACCGCCGTCCAGATCGCCCGCGCATCAGCCGCGTCGTTCTTGTTGCCACTCACGAACGGCCGCACCATCTTCGCCGGCACCATACGGACCTCGTGGCCCAACTCGCGGAGCCGGCGCGCCCAGTGCTGCGACCCGCCACAGGCTTCCAGGCCTACCAGGCATGCCGCCCGATTGGCGAAGTGCTCCAGGAACTTCCCACGGCTCAACCGCCTGTCCACCATCTCGCCGGTCTCGAGGTCGACCCAGTGCAACTGAAACACCCGCTTCGCCGTGTCCACGCCGACGACCGTTCTGCTATTCTTCATCTTGGACCTCCCGGTTGCCTGGGAAGAGCTTGCGCTTCCCCCTTGGGCACTTTAGATGCCGTCGGCCCGGGGGGTCCACCTTCACCGTGAAAGGCCCCCCCAGGTTCTCCGTCAACACATCAGATTCCGGGCCCTCCTCGCTGAGCGTTCCGTGGGGCTGTCGGGCAGACCAGCCTGGGACCGTGCGCGCAGCCGGCGTCAAGGCCGTCAGCCCCGCGAAGCGGGGGCGGAGCGAAGCGACGCGGCTTGACGCCGGCGAGCACACGGTCATGCTGATGGGCCCGACAGCGCCGGGTCGTAGCCACCAAGCGGAAGCTTGTTGCCGGCGGTTCAGCGGTCACGCCCGAACCCCCTGGGAAGCTCGACTGCCTCCAGGACCGACAGATCGAGCTCGCAGACCTGCTCGAGCAACGCCGCGGTCGCGGACCCGGCGAGGGATGCAGGCAACGCGTCCTGCCACGCCCGATACTGGTCCTGAAGTGCCAGGAGCGTCCGGACCGCGCCGTCCCACTGCTGTGGCCGCGACCGCCGGTCCGCCGGCCGGCGATACCGGATCCGGGGCTCGGCGGCCTGTCGCCGCTCCCGGTAGCGCGCCTGCCGCTCCGCGTTCGTCAACGCCACGACTACTCCTCACCGTTACGTAACGGACCGGTGACAGACAGCTCGGCCCCCGGACGTTCACGACATCGAGCGTCGGCGGGCTCGACCGAGGCCGCGTTGCAGCGGGCCGGCCCGCCTGACAACCGCCACGCCGGCCGAAGGGCGGCGTGGCGCGGCACCGGCGCCAGGAGCGTGAGTCTCTATCTGTGCTCGCCCTGATGTCGGTCGCGTGCTCTCGGCCCACCGGTTCATCCTGACTCACCTCCGCGCTCTCCTGGCTCATCGCCAGGAGAGCGCGGCTTCCGAGTGCTCAGGGGGTCCCCTTCATGTTGCCGCTACCAATCAGAGGGCGGGAGGCGTCCATTCCATTCCTCCTCGAAGCTGCGCAGATAGCGGGACACGGTGATGGGCGCGCAGCCGACCGCCCGCGCGATACGCTTGAAGCCGAGGCCCTGGGCGCGAAGCTCGACCATGCGCGCGACGGCCTCGGTCGACATCGGCGGGCGCAGGAACCCGCGCCTGACCGTCACGCGGCCGCGCCGGCGCAGGACCTTCCGGTCGGCGAGGGCCGGCATCGACCGCTCGTCGTCGACGTCTGGAGCGTGCTTCGCCAGCTCGTGCCAGTCGACGGCCGCGCGCGTCGGACTGCCGTCGATGGGCTCGGGGTCCGGCATCTGGTCGAGGAGGCCGTCGGCGCCCCGCCACGTGACCTCGAACTCCTGCCCGGCGCTCACGGCCGACTCGCGGACGACCGTGGTCAGCGGCTCGACCTGCTGGTAGACCACCGAGAGGCCCGTCGTGTGGCCGGCGCCGGTGCGATACGACACGTCGGCGAGGGCCGAGCTCACGGCCGGGCTCGCCAGCGCCGCGGCCAGCGCCGAGCCCTGCAGGCGCAGCTGCGCGGTCACCCGCAGGGCGCGGATGGTCGAGCCGCCGCTGTCGATCGAGCGCACGACGATCTCGGAGCCGACTCGTATCGGCCGGTCCTCGGGAAACAGATCCCCCTGTCGGCTCGGCCGTTCGACGGACCCGTCGCCGTCGCGGAACCGGTCCCTCCCCATGTTGCGGACGCGGGTGCTGGTCATCGTTCACTCCTCCTGCGGCGAGTCGCGTCCGGCCTCATGCCGACCCGCGCTCGGGCGCACACGTCGCGCCGGAGGACCCCTGCCCGCGATTCCGGAGTCAGGGAGCCCCGCAGGGGACCGCTGCCCGGGGCGGCTAATCGACCAGCCGATGGTTTTCGGCGCCGGCGTTCAGGCCGGCCGGCCTGAGAGAGCGGTTCTCTCGTCGGGTACGGCGGTGGTGGTGGCGAGGAAGTGCCGGCCTGCGGCGAAGCCGCGTTTTTGCCGGCGCCGTCAAGGTGGAAAGCGGAGATTCGTCGCCCCGGGCGTTCAGCGGCGGCGGTCGCTCTTCGCCACCGCCGTCCTTGACCCGGAATCTGCGAGAGGCGCACCCGTCTGGCCGGCCCGGTCTTCAGGCCGGCCGGGTGCGCCGTCGCAAGGGCAGGGGTTCGCCGCCCATCCCGCGGCCGTCGCCCTTCACGGCCGCAGGATTGAGGCCGGACCGCGGTTCCAGGTCCGGCCGGGGGCGGCGTCCGCCCCGCCGGCGGCTGCCGGGGTTCGGAGCGGGGTCGCCCTTCAACCCCGCTCCGGGGGCGGATGGGACGACTGTGCGTGCAAGCCAACCTCTCGACCTGGCACGGCGTTGAAGCAGGGGCGGACGGAGCGGCACGCCCCGAAGCGGCGGGCCGACAGACCCGCACGCGGGCCGCGGCGGACGGATCGGATACAGTGCGGCCCGCGTCGCTCGCGGGCCCTGTCCGGCCCGCCCTGGGTCAGCATCCGGCGGGCGTTGCCCGAGAGGACGACGGATCCGCTGGTAGTTGCTGTTTGCCCCAGCCCACGTCGACTCCCAGGACATAGGTCGCCTCGCTCAGCTCCAGCCTCACCAGCAGCCGCTTCATGCCGCGGACCGACGAGTTCGCCTTGACCCGGTTCAGGGGCGAGTGCGGCTGGTCGTCGTCGACGGCGACCAGCGCATCAAGACCTTCGCGCATCGGTGCTGACAGCGCTCCGGCCATGCGTTGCGTCAGCAGGGCGCAGACCTTCCTGTCGGGCACCTCCCACCGCACGGCGCAGCCGAGTCGGCCGGGGCGACAGTCAGGCCCGTCCCGGCCCTTCGTCCGGTCGGCCTGCGCGTGCTCGACCCGTGTCCGGAGGGCCGACTCCGTCAGATCGA
Organism: Vicinamibacterales bacterium; assembly: GCA_965207615.1. Classification (GTDB taxonomy): domain Bacteria; phylum Acidobacteriota; class Vicinamibacteria; order Vicinamibacterales; family UBA8438; genus JAJEEA01. The sequence goes on along the minus strand of CBDBMZ010000003.1, from coordinate 159,509 downwards.
AGCCCGCTGTTGCCTTGATCCATTTGCCGACCGTCTGGATTGTGGTATTCATTGGCGGTGCTTCGCCAACGGGGTGCAAACGCGAATGCGGCTGCTGGCGCGCCGGGGTCGTCGAGTCCATTGGCCGTGATGTCGACTGCCCCGCTGCTGTTTGCGGGTTGCGCCCTCTCTGCGTGTTCGCTCGCGCCCGGGACCCGGCTTCCCGAGCCGATCGTGTCGTCGCCGACGGCCATTGCCGACGAACTGCCCGCCGAGTTCAGCAACAGCGAGGAGACGGGAGCGTACGATTCGGTCGAATGGTGGCGGGCCTTCGCCGACCCGATGCTCGACACGATCGTCGAGTCGGTGCTCACCTCCAACCACGACATGGCGGTGGCGGTTGCGCGCGTGCAGCACGCGCGGGAAGCGGCCCGCATCGCGCGCGCCGCGTTTCTCCCCACGATACGGGCTCGCGCGTCCGTCGACGACTTCAGCTCGCCGACCAACGCCGGCATCGGGGCGCAACTCCAGGAGCTGGGACTCGGCGAAGGGCTCGGCGTCGCGACGGACGATTTCACGTTGCCCGATCGACTGGGGCTCACCACCTTTTCGCTGGGCGCCGACTTCGCCTACGAGCTGGATTTCTGGGGGCGCGCCGACAGCAGCCGGCTCGCCGACGGAGCCGCGTATCTGGCCTCGGAATCGGATTTTCGGGCGGCCCGCATCGGCATCGTCGCCGAGACCATCGCCTCGTACTTCGAGATCGTCGGCTACCGCCGACAAGTCGTGCTCCTCCGCGAGACGGTCGATGTGCTCCAGGAGCGGGAGGCGGTGGCGGAGACGCGCTACCGTCGCGGGCTGTCGGATTCCCTGGACACCTACAGGGTCCGCCAGGATCTGCTCGACACGCAGGCGCGGCTTCCGCAACTGGAGCATCGGTTGTCCGGCGCCGAGGGACGCCTGGTGGTGATGCTGGGCGGCTACCGGCGCGACCTGGAGGAGCTACTCGGGGACTCCCCGTCCCCGTCGCCGGTTGCGACCGCCGTTCCGGCGGGGATTCCGGCCGATCTCCTGCACCAGCGCCCGGACGTGAGGGCCGCCGGACACCGACTGGAAGCGGCCGGCTACGACATTGAGGTCCGCCGCGCCGAGCTTCGCCCCTCGCTCACCCTCGCCGGGACCCTCGGGCTGCAGAACTCGCAGGTCGCCGGACTCTTCAACGTCCATCAGTGGTTCAGCAACCTGGCCGCGAATCTGCTGTTGCCGGTCTTCGACGGCGGCCGGCTTCGGAGCAACGTCACGCTTGCGGAGGCCCGCTTCAACGAGGCGGCCGCCGCCTACGGACGCACCGTGGTGACGGCGGTCAACGAGGTCGAAACCGCGCTGGCGGGGATGCGATACGAGGACCGGCGCCGCGCCCTGCTCGAATCCCGGCGGGAGGAGGCGCAGGCCGAAGTCGATCTCCGGGCGGAGCGGTACGGATCGGGCGTTGGAGGCTACGCGGATTTCCTGGACGCACTGCGCACTCTCCTCGACGCGGAGTCGGCGCTCGCCGGCGGCGAGCGGGACGTGGCGCTGGCCAGGCTTGCGGTCCACCGCGCCCTGGGCGGGGGCTGGGTCGCGTCGGACTTGAGGGCGGGGCCGCGCATCGTGCCGGCCTCCACCCCGACCGAGGGGCGAAGCGGATAGATGGGCCGACTGCCGCGATTCGTCATGGTCGTGACCCTGCTGGCCGGATCGCTGGCCGCGGCCGGCTACCTGATCTCCACGCGCCCGGCGCCCGAGCGCCGGGAGCCGCCCCCGCGGGCGCCGTTCGCGGTCACCGAGCCGGTGGTTGCCGGCGACGGCGCCATTCCCGTTCTGGCCGCCGGCACGGTCCGGGCCCACGCCGAGATCGATATCGCGGCCGAGGTCGGGGGCCGGGTCACCTGGGTGGAGCCGGCCTTTCAGAGCGGCGGGCGGATCGGCAAGGGACAGGCCATCTTCCGCATCGACGATGCCGGCTACCGCAACCGTGTCGAACAGGTGCGGTCCGACATCGCGGTTCAGCAGGTGGAGATTCTTCGCATCCAGGAAGAGGCGCGCATCGCGCGTGCGCAGTACGAGGCCTTCCGGCGCCGCCGCGCGGACGGCGCCCCGGCGGCGGATGCAGGCCCGCTGGCTCTCTGGCAGCCGCAGCTGGAGGCGGCGCAGGCGGTTCTGCGCCGGCACGACGCCGAGTTGGCGGACGCCGAGCTGGCGCTGTCCCGGACCGAGGTCCGCGCGCCGTTCGACGGCGTGGTGCGGATCGAGTCCCTCGACGCCGGTCAGGTCGTGGCCGCCGGCGAGAGCGTCGGACGGCTGTACGCCTCCGACGCGGTCGAGGTCGTGGTTCCGCTGTCCGACGCGGACGCCGCCCTCGTGCCAGACCTGTGGAGCCTGCGGGCCGGTGAGGCAGACCGGCGGATCCCGGTTCGCGTGGTCGCCGAGCACGGTGTCGGCCGCTACGCCTGGCCGGGGTACGCGGACCGCGTGGAGACGGCCCTCGACGAACAGACGCGGACGCTGGACGTGATCGTCCGCGTGCCGCGGCCGTTCACCGCCGGTGTCCCGGCGGACGCGCGCGACAGCGGGACTGGTAGCGGCGGCGGCCGGCCGGTGCCGTCCGGAGGCCCGCCGCTGCTGCTGGGCATGTTCGTTGAGGTCGAGATTCAGGGGATTGCCCCGGACACTTACTTCCGGGTTCGGCGCCCGGCCCTCAGGCCCGGTGACGAGGTCTGGGTGGTGCGCGGAGGCCGGGTGGCGATTGTCCCCGTGCGCGTGCTGCAGCGCGCGGACGACGCCCTGTTCGTGACCGGCCCCCTCCGGGAAGGCGACGCCGTCGTCGTGGGCGGGCTTCAGGTGGCCACCGAGGGCATGGCGGTGCGCACCGGACCGGGAGCGGACCGTTGAGCCCGGACGACCGCTTCGCGCAGGAATCGCGCGGGCCCGTCGCCTGGATGGCCCGGAACGGGGTGGCCGCCAACCTCCTGATGTTCTTCATCGTGGCGGCGGGGTTGCTGTCGCTGCCCGGCCTGGTGCAGGAGCCGTTTCCCACGGTGTCTCTCGACGCCATCGAGATTACCGTGCCGTACCCCGGAGCGACCCCGAACGAGGTGGAGGAGTCGATAGTCGTCCGGATCGAGGAGCAGGTCGGGACGCTGGAGGGCGTCGGCGAGGTGACGTCCGTCGCCGCCGAGGGACTGGCCTCCGTGGTCGTCGAACTCGCGGCCGGCGCCGGTGCGGGCCGCGCCCTCGACGAGGTCGAGGCCGCCGTCGGCCGGATTCGGACGCTGCCGGCCCGGGCCGAACGCCCGCGGATTCGCGAGATGACCAACCGCCAGAGCGTCCTTCGCCTGGTGGTGTACGGCGACGTCGGGGAACGCGCGCTCAAGGAGCTGGCGTACCGCATCGAGGACGGTCTCGCCGCGCTTCCGGGGGTCTCCCAGGTGGAGACGAGCGGGGTGCGCGCCTATGAAGTCTCCGTCGAGGTACCGCTGCACCGGCTGCGCGCGCTGGGGCTGACGCATGCCGACGTCTCCGACGCGGTCCGCGCGGGCTCGCTCGACCTGTCGGCCGGCCGCCTGGAGACGCGCGACGCGCAGGTGCGCGTCCGCACCACCGGCCGGCGCTACCACCAGCACGACTTCGAGGAGATCGTCGTCCTGAGCAGGGCCGACGGGACCGCCGTCCGCCTCGGCGACGTGGCGACGGTGCGCGACGGCTTCGCCGACACCGACCTGATCGTCCGCTACAACGGACGGCCGGCGGCGTTCGTCGAGGTGTACCGGTCCTCCGGCGAGCAGGTCATGGAGGTCGTGGCCGCCGTCGAAGACCATCTGGCGCGGCAGGTCGTCCCGTCGCTGCCCGCTGGCGTGGCCGTCGAGATCTGGAACAACGACGCGGAAGTGTACGAGAGCCGCCTGGACCTGCTGCGGGAGAACGGCGCGCTGGGCCTGCTGCTCGTCCTCGCGGCGCTGGCCATGTTTCTCCAGATCCGCCTGGCGGCGTGGGTCGCGGCGGGCATCGGCATCTCCTTCGTCGGCGCCCTCGCGGTGGCGCTGGCGTTCGACGTCTCCATCAACACCATCTCCCTCTTCGCCTTCATTCTCGCGGTCGGCATCGTGGTCGACGACGCCATCGTCGTCGCCGAGAACGTGCATGCCGAGCGGCGAAGGGGGACGCCACCCCTCGCGGCGGCGATTCGGGGCGCTCAACGGGTCGGGCGCCCGGTGGTCTTCGCGGTCCTCACCACCGTCGGCGCCTTCGCGCCGCTCCTGCTCGTCCCCGGCCCCATCGGCGCCATGATGCGCCCGCTCTCGATCATCCTGATCGGGGTGCTGCTGGTCTCGCTGGTCGAATCCCTCTTGGTGCTGCCGCACCACCTGTCCCACCTGCCGGACCCGGCGCTGCCGCCGGCCAACCCGGTCGAGCGCTTCTTCTCGTGGATCCAGGGCCGCGTGGACGGCGGGTTGCGGTGGTTCATCGAAGGGCCGCTCGACCGGGGGTTGCGGCTGGCCACCGGCGAGCCGGCCGTCGTGATCGCGGGCGGCGTGGCCGCCGTCATCCTGTGCATCGGCTTGGTCGGATCGGGAACGGTCCCCGTCATCTTCATCGAGGACGTCGAATCGGACATCGTCACGGCCAGCCTGGTGATGCCGGAAGGCACTCCCGCGCACCGAACGGCCGAGCTGGCGCGCGAGCTGGAAGCGGCCGGGCGACGGGCCATCGACGACCTGTCGCGCGGTCGCCCCGACGGCGCGCCCGATCTGCTGACCGGTGTGAACCTGACGGTCGGCGCGAGGGCGCGAACCCTGGGAGGCTCCATCGAGCAGACGCCCGACCTGAATCCCCGGGCCAACGTCGCCGCCGTGGAGTTCAGGCTGCCTGCCGCCGAGGTCCGGGACATCGCCGCGGAGACGTTCGCGCAGGCCTGGCGGCGGCAGGCGGGCCCAGCTCCCGACGCGCGCAGCCTGACCTTCGGCGCCGACCTGCTCGACCTCGGCGTCCCGGTGCAGGTCGAGCTGGCGCACCCGGAGCCGGACCGCCTCGGTCCGATCGCCGAGTCGGTCGTCGACAGCCTGCGCGGGATCGAGGGGGTCTTCGACGTGCGCTCCGACCACGCGTCGGGCGTGCAGGAGCTGCAGATCGAGCTGCGGCCCGCGGCGCGGACCCTCGGACTGACGCTCGACGCGCTGGCCCGCCAGGTGCGCGCGGCGTTCTTCGGCGAAGAGGCCCTGCGCGTGCAACGCGGGCGGGAGGATGTCCGCGTCTACGTGCGGCTGCCGCCCGAGGACCGCGACACGATAGCCGACGTCGAGGACTACCTCATCCGCACGCCCGGCGGCGCCGACGTGCCCCTGAGCCGGGTCGCCACCGTGAGCCTGGGGGAATCGCCGTCGTCGATCCGGCGCAAGGCCGGCCGCCGCATCGTCACCGTCACGGCGGACGTCGACGACGGCGTCATCACCGGCGGCGAAGCGACCGCGGTGCTGACGGCCACGGCGCTGCCCGAGCTCGAGAGCGCCTATCCGGGTCTGACGTATGCGGTGGGCGGCCAGCAACAGCAGCAGGCCGAGTCGTTCGAGGGGCTGACCCGCGGTCTGCTTCTCGCCCTGCTGGCGATCTATGCGCTGCTCGCCATTCCGTTCGGTTCATACACCATGCCGCTGCTCGTGATGGCGGCCATACCGTTCGGCATCGTGGGGGCCGTCCTCGGCCACCTCATCATGGGCATCGGTCTGAGCGCCACGTCCATGTGGGGCGTCATCGGACTCACCGGCGTCGTCGTCAACGACTCTCTCGTGATGATCGACTTCATCTGCGAGCGGCTCAGGCTCGGGGCGCCCGTGAGGACCGCGGTCATCGACGGCGCGAAGCGGCGCTTCCGCCCCATCATGCTGACGTCGTTGACGACGTTCCTGGGCTTCGCACCGTTGATCTTCGAGCGGAGCATTCAGGCGCAGTTCCTCAGCCCGCTCGGCGTCTCGCTCGGCTTCGGGCTGCTGTTCGCGACGGCGATCCTGATGCTGGTCGTGCCGGCCCTGGCCACCGTGTACTTCGGCGTCACGATGCCCCGAACGGCCATGAGCGGGCCGGCTGCAACGGCACGGCCGGCGCCGGTCGGCTGACACGGCGCGCGGACGGGCGCGGCGCGTTGCGACGCGGGCGGCGGGCGCGGAGTGCGGGAAGGGAAAACAGGAAAGGAACGGCGATCGATGCAGGGCTCCGACAACGGCAATCGGCGACTGCCTCCCGGTCCGAAGGGACGGCGGATACGCAACCTGATCGAGCGCTCGCGCGATTTTCGCGGCATGATGAGGCGGCTTCACGAGGAATACGGAAGGATCGTCCACTACCGGATTCCGGGCCTGGACTTCTGCGCCCTGTTCGACGCGGACCTGATCCGCGAGGTCCTCGTCGAGAAGGCCGACATGTTCCCGGCGTTCAACGATCCCGCGGGCTTCGGGGTCATCGCGACGCCCTGCATGCCGCGCGACCACGGCGAGCACCACCAACGCGTGCGCGAGGTGTTCGGGGGCGCGTTCGTCGAGCGCCGCATGCGCCGCTACGCCGACCTCATCGCCGACAACATCCACGAGATGAAGGAGCGCTGGGGGGCGGGGCAGACCATCGACTACAAGGCCGAGACCGGCCGCCTCGCGTGCGGCGCTCTGCTCGACGCCCTCCTCGGCCGCGAGCCGCGGGTTCCGCCGGAAGTGGCGTGGGATGCCGGCGCGGCGATAAAGCGCGACTGGGCGCTGAGCTACCTCCCGGCGTCCGGCGCGCTGAAGCGCCTGCCCCTGCCCGCGAACCGGCGCGCCCGGCGCGCCATCGAGCGCATGGACGACGCCGTGTACGCCGCCATGCGGAAGGCCCGCGACCCTTCGCACGGCGGCGAGGACATGGTCTCCCACGTCGTCCGCACCGCCGACGCGCAGGACGGTTGCCCGTTCGCCGCCGGCGACCGGGAGCTGCGGGACGAGATCTACATGATCGTGCTCGGCTCCATCGACTCGCCGATGATGGGGCTGGTGTGGAGCCTCGAGCTGCTCGATCGGAATCCCCAAGTTCGCGAGCGGCTGGAGCGGGAGGTCGACGACGTGCTCGGTGACCGCCCGGTCGCCGGGGCCGACTTCGACCGCCTTCCGTACGCACGGGCCGTCGCCAGCGAGAGCTTCCGGCTGAGACCACCTTCCTACGCCGGCACGTCGCACTGGCGGCAGGCGTCGGAGGACTGCGTCGTCGGCGGCTACCGGATTCCCAGGGGCACGATTGCGCAACCGTGCCTCGGCGAATCGCACCGGGACCCCGCGGTCTGGGAGCGGCCGGCGGAGTTCCGCCCGGAGCGCTGGATGGACGGCTCGGGGGGTTCCCGTCCCGACCATGCCTGCACGCCGTTCTTCATCGGGCCCCACAGCTGCCTCGGCTGGGAGTTCGCCACCGTGCTCGTCGTGCTGACCCTCGCGGGCTGTGCGCAGGGCATGCGTCTGACCCTCGAATCACCCACGCCGTTCCGGGCCGAGCTGCTCGGGCTGGGGGTGAAGGGGCCGATACGGGCGCGCGTCGAGCGACGGGAGCCCGGCAGCTGATTCGAAGAAGGACATCGCGATGCAGCGTTCCGCCAAAGAAGAGCCGGCTCCCAGCTCGGAGGACATGGCCGGGCAGCGTTCCGCCGACGACAAGCCGGCCCGTCCCCCGGGACCGCGGGGCCGGCGGCTGCGCAACTACGTCGAGCGGTTCACCGGCTTTCCGGAGTTCATGGAGCGGCTCTACCGGGACCATGGAGACATCGTGTTCTTCAGTCTTCCTTCCCTGAGGTGTTGCGCGGTCTTCAACGCCGACCTCGTCCGGGAGGTCCTCGTCACGCGGGCGGAGTCCTTTCCGCCCTGGGCGCCCGGCGGCCGGGAGCCGAACCCGCTGATGGAGCACGGCTGCCTGCCCGTGCACGACGGCGAGGAGCACCGCCGGCGCGCCGAGCTCATGGCCACGGCGTTCACGAAGGACCGCCTTCCCGGCTACGCGGAGGTCATCGGCCGGCACGCCCTGAGGCTCCGAGAGAGGCTGGCGCCGGGGCGGGCGCTGGATCTGCGGCCGGAGGTGGAGCGCTACGTGTGGGACGCCCTGGCGGAGGCCGTCCTCGGCCGCGACGCGGACCGCGATCAGGGGTTGCGGATCTGCAGGCTGTTGAAAGCCGCGATGCTTCTGGATCTCCTGCCGTTCGGCCAGTCCATCAAGAAGATGGGGCGGGCGCCCGATACCGCGGCGCTGGACGCGGCGATATACGGCGCCATCGAACGCGCCGGCGACCCCGCCCACGAGGGCCGCGATCTGGTTTCACACCTCGTCCGGGCCGCGCGCCGGGGTCTGTGCGGGTGGTCGTACCCGAGCCCCCGGGCGCTGCGCGACGAGATCATCGCCTTCCTGTGCGCGTTCACGGATGCGCCGACGGCCGCGTTGTGCTTCGCGCTGCACCACGTCGCACGCGATCCGGCCATCCGGGATCGGGTGGAGAGAGAGGTCTCGGACGTGCTGGGGGACCGGCCGGTGGAGCCGGGCGACTTGCAGAGGCTCGAGTACGTGCAGGCGGTGTTCAAGGAGACGTTGCGTCTGGAGCCGCCGCCCTATGTCATGCGGGCCAGGCGGGCGGAGGAAGACTGCGTGCTGGGCGGCTATCCGGTTCCGAAGGGAACGCTGGTGTACGTCGGCATGCGTGTGCTCCACCACCGCGCCGACGGTTGGACGCGGGCCGGCGAGTTCAGGCCGGAACGCTGGCTGGAGGACTCGCGGCGTGACGGACCGGTCCGACACGAACAGGCGTACATCCCTTTCGGGAGCGGCCCGCACACCTGCGCCGGCGCGGATCTGGCGGCGATGCTGTTCGTCCTGGCGCTGGCGACCATGACCCAGCGCCTGCGGATCGAGCCGGCGTCGAGCCGCCCGCCGAAACGCGAGAACATCGGGGTAGGCGTCCTCGGCTTTCGAGTGACCATCCGGGAGCGCCCGAGGTGACGGCGATGACCGCGCCGCCGCGTTCACCCGACGCAGGCGGTTCCGCTCCTCGTTGCGCACCCCCCCTCACCGAGCGTTTCTCCGGCATGATGAACATCCCGACCGCCTACGTCGCCGGTTACGAAACCGCCCGCAAGGTCGACCCCGTGCTGGCCGAGAGGTACATCCGCCACACGACCCTGGGGGACCCGGTGGCCGACGCGGTGGTCGCCGAGCTGGCGGCGAACGCGTCGCCGGCGGACGTGCACGGAATCATCGCGAGGACGCTCGACAGCTTCAGCGATCTGCCGGCCGACACGCCCAAGTCGCTGCGTGACCTGATTGCTGACTCGGGCGTCGTGCCCGACTGGTTCGACCGCGATCTCGCCCGCGACGCGACCCGGGCCTTCCTTCGCAACTCCGAGATGGTGATGGGCGCCCTGGTGGGCGGCGCCATCATCGAGGGCTTCTCCACGCTCATCAGCAAGTCGTTCCGCATTCGCAGCCGCATCATGACGAACGGCGTGCGGCGGCTCAAGCAGAACCTGCTGCAGCTCCTGGAACAGTACCTGCCCGGAGGCATCGAGCCGGGCGGCGACGGGTGGAAGCTGAGCCTCAGGATCCGGCTCGTGCACGCGCAGGCGAGGCGGCTGGTCTCGACTTCCGACGAATGGGACCGGTCGGTATACGGGGTCCCCCTCAGCGCGGCGCACATGCTGCTCGGCGCCGCCGCCTTCTCGGGGAGGCTGCTGCAGCATGTATCGAACCTCGGCGGAGATTTCAGCGACCGGGAACGCGAGGGGTACGTGCACGTCTGGCGGTACACCGGCCGCCTCATGGGGATACCCGACGAGATCCTGTTCCGGGACTACGCCTCGTCGGTCAGGTGGTTCGAGATTGGAGCGCTGTGCGAGCCGCGGCCCGACGAGGACGCGATCATCATGGCGAACAGCATCGTCAACAGCGCGCCGATCGTTCTGGGGTTCACCGAACCCAAGGCGCGGCGCGCCATGGCGAAGTACATGTACCAGGTGTCGCGGGAAATGATCGGGGACGGGCTGGCCGACGAGCTGAGGTTCCCCGCCGGAAGACTGAAGAAGGAGCTTCCGCTGCTGCGGCTGCGCAATTTCGGCGACAGGATGCTGCGGAGGCTCGCGCCGCCGCTGGCCGCGTATCGGTCGAGGTCGCGGTTCAGGAGCATGCTCGAAGTCTCGAATCTCGGCGAGTACGAGCATTCCTACAGCCTGCCGACCTCGGTGTTCGAGGAAGATTCGCGAGAATGGTGACCCGGCGGGCCGACGACTTCCCGGCGGCAAACATCCAGTCGACGATTCCGTCGATGCCGCGGTTAAGAGGTGAACACCCATGCAGGATTCCGATACGCTCCTGATTGCCGTCGACGGCGACGACCGGCAAACGGGAGTCGTGGAGAAGATGGCGGCTCACCGGAACGGAATCCTGCACCGGGCGTTCTCGATCTTCGTCTTCGACGAAACCGACCGCCTGCTGTTGCAGAAGCGCGCGGCCGGCAAGTACCACTCGGGCGGTCTCTGGTCCAACACCTGTTGCGGCCATCCGAGGGCGGGAGAGTCCCTGATTGGGGCTGCTGAGCGCCGGTTGAAGGAGGAAATGGGGTTCAACTGCCCGCTGCGGGTCGTGTTCGGCTTCGTGTACCGGGCAGCAACGGACGGCGGACTCGTGGAGCATGAGTTCGATCACGTGCTGATTGGGCGGTTCTGTGGTGTTCCGGCACCGGACGACCAAGAAGTGGAGGAATGGAAGTGGGCGACCGTGCCCACGATTCAAAGGGAGCTCGCAGAGCGTCCGACGGGATACACTGCGTGGTTCAAGCTGGCGCTCGATGGACTTCTGACGCGGGGTTTTCCGAACTGACCGTCCTCGTTTCTATGGTACAGCACGCCGTCGAGCACGAAGATCGTGTCGTCAGCCCCCCTCGGCCGGGGCGACATTCGGCGGCCAGAGATCGCCGAGGCTGAAGGTGACGGCGTCGAAGGGGCGGATGCTGACGGGGGCGTCATCCTGCGCGGTGGCGATCAGCACCCATTCGCCCTCGCGCAGTTCGAAGGCCTCCAGGGTGCGGTCGGCGGGGTCGACGAGCCAGAGATGACCCACCTGTTCACGCCCATAGACGTCGCGCTTGCCGTGGAGGTCCAGCTTGCGGGTCGACGGCGAGAGCACTTCGCACACCCAGTCGGGGCCCAGCGTGGCGTACGGCGCATCGGGAAAGACAGGCATCCGCTCCCGCCGCCAACCGGCGAGGTCGGGCACGAGGATATCCTCGCCCAAGTGCAGCTCGGGCTCGAAGATGATCCACCATCCGCCGGGGCCGCCGCGACCCCGATCGAATGGTCCCGTGAGTTCGCCGCCCAGTCGGGAACTCGCCAAAGAATGCGGCATGGCCGGCCGCGGATTCGTGTGGAGCACGCCGTCAACGACCTCGGCGACCCGATGGGCGGGGGCATCGAGCACATCCTGGTAGGTCGCCCGCCGTCGCTGGGCCGGGTCGCGTCCCAGAGTCACGGTGACTGCTTCGCTCATGTCGCCTCCTCTGTCGATGATCGTCCGGAGCGATCAGCGCCGGGTCCCCCTACCTCCGTCCAGCTCTCGGCCGTACCGTCGGCGGTGGTCTTGAGGATGACGAGCCGCCCGCCGTCGTACTCGAGGCACGCAGGCTCGAATAGCCAACCGTACTGCTCGCTGATGTAGCACCCCCGCTTGACGTAGGATCTCGCCCCCTTCCGCAGACGACCCGGGGACGGGCGTGCAGCCGCTCGCCCGCGCGACCCACCCCGTCCCCGGAGCCCCGGGCGCGGTTAATCACAAGTCTTCGGGCAGGTCCATGCGCAACGGTTGCTGGTTCTTGCCGAAGGTGAACCTCATGAATGCCGCCTGCGTTTTCGAGATAGGCGACAGAATCGAGCGCGTCTGGAAGCGCAGGAACGCCCGCTGTGGCAGCACGCGCTTGATGAACGCCAGCAGCTTAGCGTCCGCCCCGGACACGATGTGCGGCCTTCCGGCCGGGTTCGTCGCCGCGCGATAAATCGTCCGGGCGATTCTGTCCGGGCTTCCCGCACTGGGCAGGGCCTTCTGTGCCGAGAGGAAATTGGCGTAGTAAGGCTTGTAGAGTCGGTACTCGGGGCCTTCATCCGCGGTCCCCTGATCGAGCTTGGTGAAGATCCCGGTCGCGTGGAATCCCGGGTAGATCCCCTTGACGCGGATGTTGAACGGGGCGAGCTCGACGGCCAGGCTCTCGGTCAGACCGCGGACCGCCCACTTGCTTGCGCCGTAGGCGGCGATGAAGGGGTAGTTGAACACAGCGCTCGCGGATGCGATGTTGATGATGGTCCCGCCGCCCGCCTCGCGCATGTGGGGCAGGAACGCCTTGGTCACGGCGAATACGCCTAAAGTGTTGGTCTGGAACTGCTTCCGGATCTGTTCCATGGTGCTGGTTTCTGTCGGCCCCATCAGGCAGTAGCCGGCGTTGTTGACCACCACGTCGACGCGACCAAAGTCGTTGACGACCTCGCCTGCGACCTGCTCTACCCGGGTGAAGTCGTCCACATCCAGTTCGTACAGCTTGACGCCCGCGAGTTCCGTGAACAGGTCCGCGTGCCGATCCTTGTTCCGCACCGTCGCGGCGACCCTCCAACCGTTCGCCGCAAACAGTTCGACGGTGGCCTTGCCGAAGCCCGAGTTCGTACCCGTGATGAACACGGTCCTCTGAGTCGGGTTGCTCTCCATGGTTTGTATCCTCATCGTCAGGCGACGTCGCGGTCGCGGCGGCCGGCGAGGAACCCTTCGAGCGAGCCCTCGAGCTTCGCCATCCGCTCGCGCAGATCGGCCAGCTCGCGGTTGACCTGGTCGAACCGCTGGTTCATGTCCTTGGCCAGCTCGCCGACCTGCTTCTCGATCTTCTCCATGCGGTCGGTGAGCCGCTTCTCTGATCTGTCAAGGCGACCGTTCAGTTCGCGCCGCAGCCACACGAAGAGCCCGACCAGAAGGACGGGCGTCAACCACGGCGTGAGAGCCTCCATGCCTTCAGCCTATCACGTGGCCCGGCCAGAAACCCGACGAAAAGCCCGGGCTGGTAAGGGGCAATGGGAGCACGCCCGGACGGGTGACGGCGAGCGAGGACGACGACACGGCGGAGGACAAGGCGACGCTGGCGCACGCGGCCTCGGGGGGCGGCTACGACGGCGAGGTTGACGCTGACCGTCGGCGGCCAGCGGCGCGAAGGTACGGCACGCCGTCGAGCACGAAGAGCGTGTCGTCACCCCCGCTCGACTCTATATCGACCGCGCCAAGGCCCTCCTGCCGGCAGGCTGTTAGGATTTACTCGTCACTGAAGGTCTTCCGACGGCCTCAGCTCGACCGGGCAGTCCTCGCTCTCCTCGCGCTGGTGGCGCACGGCGTCTCCTGCCGGGCCCTAGCGAGCGCTGCTTCCGCGAAGCGGGCTCATCGATCTAGAACATGTCCCCGGCCTCTCGGCCGCTTCTGCTCGGGCGGCGGCCTGTCGGCGGGGCGCTCCCGCTCTTGCGCCTGTTCCCGTTCCCGCGCCTGCTCCCGCTCTTGTCTGAAACGGGTCGCCTCTTCGTCCCGGATGAGCTCCTGAACGGCCCGGATCCTGACCGTGACCTCCCAGCCGGGCCGCGCGGCCTCACGCCCCGCCATCATCTTCCCGTGCAGGCGGCGCGCATCGCGGCCGCAGGCGCGGTTGATAGCGGTCGCCTCGAGCTCCCGCTTCTTCCGGTCGTCCTTCCGGCGGTCGGCCCACTTGTACCGCCAGCTGTTCTGGGCCTTCCCGACCGCCTCCTCCGCACGCTTCAGGATCGCCTGCCATTCCGCCGAGTGCGAGTACTCCGCCGGCAACCGGCTCTCGTAGCCGCCCAGGTGCGCCTCGGCGACCCGCCGGCCCTCGGTCCGGTCCGGGTCCCAGACTGTAGCCCGCCGGGTCACCTCCTCGACGGCCTTGTCGCTCCAAGCCGGCGCGGGCTTGGCGAGAGCGGCCGGCAACTCGCCCGGTTCGACCGTGATCCATCTTGACGAGCGGGGCTCCTCCCGCTCGAAGAGCCGGTTGCCGCTCAACGCGCCCGCGGCCAGCTTCTCGAAGTCCGGACGACGGATGTCGGCCGCGTGCTCGGGCCACTCCCGGCAGTACCGCTCCTCGAAGGCGGCGGGTCGAGGCCGTCCCGCTTCGGCCGGACGCTCCGCGGAGGCCGCCGGCCCGAGGGCGGCGGCCTCCGCGGCCCGGCCGGGCGAACGGCCGAACAGCCGCTCGAGCCGATCCCGCAGCCAGTCGTAGAGCCGCTGAACGAAGTTGCGAGGCGCCGGCGCCTCGGCCTTCTCGGCCGCGTGCGCTCTCACGAGGGCGCGGTCCGAGAGATCCTGCGAGACGCGCCGGCCCGCACGGCCGACCTCCGTGGTCCCGTCGAAACGGCCACCCGCGAATTGGCACGCCGTGCTGGTGGCGTCGGGGAAGCGCTGTTCCGCCTCCAGGACCACCTCGTGTTCCCGGTGTCGCCGAGTGGCGACCTCCCGGCGGCCGGCGTCCCGCTCGGCGACGTCGAGCGCCCGGTCGATGCGGGCCGGGCGGATCCCAGACCGCCACGACGGGTCCTCCGCTTCGAGGGCCTCGATGAGTGCGTCGGCCGACGCGGGGTCGGCCAACAGCTGCTTCACGCGAGAGCTGCGCTTCTCGATGGCCGCCTGCTTGCGGCGCGCCTCGGCACGCTCCTCCTCAAGGCGGGCGGCGGCGGTGGCGGCGGCAAGGGCCGCCGCTATCCCGCCGGGCGCCGAACGGTTCGTTTTCCAGGCGTCGATGACCGTGCCGGCCGGGAGACCCTGGTCGGCCGCAGCGTCGAGGGCCTCGGTCGTGCGCTCCACGGCCGCGATACCGGCCGCGTGCGTCTCGCCGGTCTCGTAGACCGCGCGCACGCCGGCGGGGCGCAAGTTGATCTTCGACCGCGCCGCCGCGGCCTGCGCCGCCTCCGTGGCCGTCTCGAGGTCCGCCGTACGGCGAGCCGCCGCCGCGCGGTCCTCCCGCTCCCGCTCGCCCGCCGCGAGGGCCCGGTCGAGGTCCGCCGTGTCGAACCGGTCCGGACTGTCGCCGAGGACCTCGCGGTAGCGAGCGGCGGCGGCCTCGTCCGACAGCACGGCGCGAAGGCGCCCGAGGCGCGCGACGTCCGACTCCGCCGCGCTCAGCGCCGCATCCTGGCTCACGCGCGTCGTCGCGGCGTTCCCGTCCACGCCCCACTTCGCATCGACGGCCGCCAAGTGGGCGTGGTACAGGTCCAGGCCCCCGATGCCGAGCGCCTCGACGCGGGCCTTCGCCGCGGACGCCTGGTCGATGACGGCCCAGCCGTCGACGAGCGTCTCCGCCTCCCGGTCGTCGTCGCCGAGGACGTCAAGCCGGGCGTTGCGGAGAAACTCCTCGCCGCCGGCGGCCTTCAACAGCTTGCCTTCCTCGAGCTCGAGCCCGGCGCGCTCCCCCTCGAGCAGGTCCTCCGCCTGGTCGATGATCAACGCCTGCTCCTCGAAGCCGCTGTCGCCGAAGACCGCGCCGCGCGCCGCCAGCTCTTCGGCCGCCTCCGCCAGCAGCCGGTCGTCGCCCGTGGCCGCGAGGACCCGTTCCTCGCGCCGGTCGAGATCCTCTCCCACCCGCTGCTCCGCCGCGCGGACCATCGACTCGCGCTCGGCCGGGGTCGGCGGCGCATCCGCAACACCGCCGGTCCGAGCCTGCTCCGCCGCCGACAGATGCCGCCGGCCCAGCGGGACCGACCGGAGCGCTTCCTCGCGAGCCCCCAGCTCCTCGTCGACCCGTTGCGCGACCCGGTCCAGAACGGATTCCCGCTCCGCGAAGCTCTGCGCCGCCGCTGCGGCGCCGCCCTCCCCGTACTCCTCCCTCAGCAACGTCGAGCCGGTCGACGTCGCCATGAGCGACGCCTCGCGGGCGGCAAGATCCGCCCGGAGACGGCCCTCCACCGTCTCCACGGCGCGTTCCCTCTCGCCAAGCGTCAGGCGGCCGCCGGCGTCGGCAAGGACCGACTGGTGCGCCTCGTCCAGCCACTGCCCGCCCGCCGAGGTCGCCCGCACCGACTCCTCGCGGGCGGCCAGCCCGGCCCACGCCGTCGCCGCGCGTTCCTCCCGCTCCCGCTCGCCCGCCGCGAGGGCCCTGTCGAGGTCCGCCGTGTCGAACCGGCCCGGACCATCGCCGAGGACCTCGCGGTAGCGGGCGGCGGCGGCCTCGTCCGACAGCACGGCGCGAAGGCGCCCGAGGCGCGCGACGTCCGAATCCGCCGCGCTCAGCGCCGCATCCTGGTTCCCGCGCGTCGTCGCGGCGTTCCCGTCCACGCCCCACTTCGGATCGATGTCCGCCAGGTGGGCGTGGTACAGGTCCATGCCCCCGATGCCGAGTGCCTCGACGCGGGCCCTCGCCGCGGCCGCCTGGTCGATGACGGTCCAGCCGTCGGCGAGCGTCTCCGGCTCCCGGTCGGCGGCGCCGAGGACATCACCCCGGGCGTCGCGGAGAAACTCCTCGCCGGCCGCGTCCTTCCGCAGATCCGCTTCCTTGAGCCCGAACTCGGCGCGCTCCGCCTCGAGCAGGTCCTCCGCCCGGTCGATGATCAGCGCCCGCTCCGCGAAGCCGCCGTCGCCCGAGACCGCTCCGCGCTCCGTCAGCTCTTCGGCCGCCCCGGCCAGCAGCCGGTCGTCGCCCGTGGCCGCGAGGACCCGTTCCTCGCGTCGGTCGAGCTCTTCCCCCACCCGCTGCTCCGCCGCTCGGACCACCGACTCGCGCTCGGCCAGTGGCGGCCCCGCTGGCCCGACGGCCCGAGCTTGTTCCGCCGCCGACAGATGCTGCCGGCCCAGCGGGATCGACCGGAGCGCTTCCTCGCGAGCCGACAGCTCCTCGCCGACCCGTTGCGCGACCCGTTCCAGAACGGATTCCCGCTTCGCGAAGCTCTGCGCCGCCGCCGCCTCGGCGACGGCCTCCCCGTACTCCTCCTTCAGCAACGTCGAGCCGGTCGACGTCGCCATGAGCGACTCCTCGCGGGCGGCGAGGTCCGCACGGAGACGGCCCTCCACCGTCTCCACGGCGCGTTCCCTCTCGCCCGGCGTCAGACGGCCGTCGCCGCGGACCGACTGGTGCGCCTCGTCCAGCCACTGCCCGCCCGCCGACGTCGCCCGCACCGACTCCTCGCGAGCGGCCAGCCCGGCCCGCCGTTCGCCGGCCGCCACCTCCGCCTCCAGCGCCGCGATACGCGCGTCGAGCGCCGCGACCCGCGACCTCGCCTCGGCCACCTCCGCCACGTCCGGCGCGTGCGCCGAACGGACCTCCTCGGCGGAAGCCGCCGCCGCCTCGGCCGCCACATACCGATCCGGCTTCAGCTCCTGCGCCCTCCCCGGCCGGTCCTCCCAGTTGTGCTTCGCCGACGGGCCGATGTGCAACGACGGCGGGTTCAGCAGAAGACGCACCTCCTCCGCCGCGTCGCCGGCCGCGCGCGCACGCGCCAGTTGCGTGGCGTGGCTCTCCGACGTCACCCGGTCGTCCACGCCGGCCCGCTCGAACGCCAGGTTCATCTCCCCGCCCACGCCTGTCGCGTCTCCTCCAGCCACGACCGCGGCTTCGTCCGCTCCGTCTTCCTCGCGCCCCCCGACGCCGGATCGCCCTTCTTCGGCGCCGCCCGCCGGAACCACTGCTCCGCCCCGCGCTCCACCCCGTCGTTCACCCGCTCGGAGAACACCAGGTGCAGGTGCGGGTTGTCCGCCACCCCCGCCTTCTTCGACTCGCCGGCGTGCACCGCCAGCGTGTACGGCAACTCGCCCGACGTCACGTGCGCCGCGAAGCTCCGCGCCAGATCCAGCCGACCGGCAGGGTCCAGCGAGTTGGGCAGCGCCGCCGTCAGCGATCGAAAGAGCCGCCCGTTGCTCCGCTCGTGGCAGTCGGCCGCCGCCCAGTACAGGCGCGCGTCCGACGACGCGAACGACGGCATCGAGCCCGACTCGAGGTGCACCACCTCGTCCTGGCAGGCCGCCTCGTACTTGCCGGCGCGGCTGATGTAGTCGTACTTCGCCGCCGCCGACTGGCCCGTGCCGCGGCTGCCCGTGCTCACGTTGACGTGGCAATACATGGCGTCGTGCTCTTCGGGCCGAAGGCTCTCGTCGCACGTCGGTTTCGCGCAGCGAAACCGGTAAGTGCGCCCTTCGGGTTTCGTGTGTTTCTTCAGTTTGTGTCGTTTAGTCCGGTGAACTCTTGGCTAGTACTGTTGTTTTTATCTATTTTTCGACCGCCCGGATTCATGATACATACCTGAGTCATGCAGACGTCAAGACGTGCTACTCGGATCGTGAAGCTCAAGGAGCGGCGGCAGGAGCTGGCGGCCAAAGCGAGGGACGCCGACAGGCTCCTCGCGGATCGGTTGCGCCGGCTCCAGACGGACGAGGCGAAGACCGAGCGCAAGCGGGAGACCCGCCGCAAGATCATCGTCGGGGCCATCGTCCGGGCGGCGCAGACATCGCGGACGGACATCAGTCTCGGCTGGCTCGACGAGCAGATCCGGACCCTGAAGCGGCCCGACGACCGCGCCCTCTTCGGTCTCGATGCGGAGCCGTCCACCGACGCCGCCGACGCGGACAAGGCCGAGCCGGCAGCCGCGCGGCCGGCCCCGATCACCGCCCGGCAGAAGAAGCTGTTGGCCAAGCTGGTCGAGGAGCATCCCCAGTTCGCGCGGGAGCTCGGCGTCGACCCCGACGAGCCCGCGCTGGAGAAGCTCGGCAAGGCGAAGGCGACCTCCGTGATCGGCGCGATGCTCGACCGCGTCAACGCGCAGGAGCCACCCGATGAATGATGGCGAGTGCGCCCGTGGCGCCCGGTGGCCGCCGACTGCCGCCCGGCAGGCGTCCGTTCGTGAGGTGCGTCAGTGTCGAGCCGGTGGTGGGAAGTGAGCGAAAGGGCAGGTCGTCGAGGACGAAGATCGGCCGGCGGGCGCCGTCACGCGAGGGCGGGATCCGTCACCGCTCCCTCGCCCCCGCGCCCGTCGGCGGGCCGGTCAGCTTCTTCGCCACGCGCTCCGGACTCGTTGCGGGACGCTGCCGATTGCCGGGACAGCAACTGGGCCAACTGCTTCACGTCCTCGACCTGCTGCAGGAGATCCTGCATGTCGGAGCGCCGGACCGAACCGTGCTTGAGCCAGCCCGTGATCCTTCGGTTGAAGGAGGAGGTCGTTTCTTCGAGATGCTCCGCCACCGCGGCCTGGAGGTCCGGCTCCTCGTCGAGCAGCGCCCGCCACAAACCGGTGAGCGGGCCGCCGCGCCAGTCGGGAAGCCGGTACACCGGGTCCGACGGAACGAGCCAACCGCAGTACACCGCCAGGACGACGCCGCGGTCGTCGACGTTCTTGCGCTCCCACCGCTCGGGGACCAGGTCCTGGTGGCCGTTCGGCTTGGGCGTTTCCCAGGCGGCCACCTCGTAGGTGGCCGCCGTCAGCCTGATGAGCCACCGCAGTCCTTCGCGCCCCTTCCGGTCCCGCAGCCAGATCCGCTGACCGGGCTCGAGCTTCGCGCACGGAGAGACGAGGCAGAAGTCCGCCGACCGGATGCCGGCCGGGACCATCGAGTCGCCGTGGCAGCTCACGTAGAACGCCTGGGGGTCGTCCAGATCCACCGGCGCCGGCCTCGTCCGATCGGCCTCTTCGCTCTCCGTCAGGTGGACCCCCGGCGACGGCGGCGACAACACCCGCACCGGCAGTTGGACGCTGGGGTCGAGGCGGGTCAGCGGCCGGGACGGTTCCGCGCCGTCGGCCTCGACCTGAACATCCCGCGAGGGACCGATGTAGAGCTCCAGACCGAGGGCGCGGCAGATCTGCTCGGCGCGGTTCAGGCGGGGGATGTGCCCGTTCAAGACGGACCGGATGGCGTCCTGCGGCAGGCCGCTGTTGACGGCGGCCCGGTATCGGGACTGCCCTATTTCCGCGAGCCGCCGCCGGACCGCCTCCGCGAAGTCGATGGTCGTCATACCGGAAAGTATACCGCCTCCCAAGACGAACATGCACTTTACTGGAACCTCGTGGTCTTGATCCATTTCGGTACATATACGCATACGTCCGACAGCCTGCATCGGGGAGGGCGACCGTTGCTCAAATCAGGGTCGAATATACGGGTACCGGACGTCAGGCGACCGGGCCATTATCCTTGCCGCAACGTGACCGCCGCGCCGGAGGACGGGCCGGAACGGAGGCCCGAGTCTCCACGGAACCGCTGGACACGTCGTTACGTCTCTAGGGTTGACACTCTACCCGAGTGGCGTTCACGGAATGGCAAGTCTGCTGGAGGTGACCCATGTCGTGGCCGGACTGGCTCTTCCGCATCGTTCCCTACCTCGGCCGCCGCCGGGCCGGTGACGACCTCGAACAGGAGATGCGCCTGCACCTGGAGCTCGAGCGCGAGCGGTTGATCGACGCCGGCGTCGCCCCCGAGGCCGCGAACCGCGCCGCCCGCCGCCGGCTCGGGAACCCTGCCCTCATCCGCGAGGACACGCGGGCCGTCTGGGGGTGGCGCTGGCTCGACGGCCTCGGCCGAGACCTGCGCCACGTGGCGCGGGCGCTGCACCGCAGCCCGGGGTTCACCGCTGTCGTGGTCGTGGTGCTCGGGCTGGGCATCGGGGCGTCCACGGCGGTCTTCTCCCTCGTCCACGGCGTGCTGCTGTCGCCGCTGCCGTTCCGTGATCCGGGGCAGCTCGTCACCGTGCAGATCCACGTCCGGGAGATGGAGGATCGGTTCCCCGCGTTCCCCGCCAGCCTGCGGGCGATCGAGGCCTGGGCCGCGTGCCGGGACGTCTGCACCGGGGTCGCGGCGGCCCGTCCGTCCCGGTCGACCCTGACCGATGCGGGCGAGCCCCGGGATCTGCGGAGCGCGCAGGTGACGGCGGATTTCTTCGACCTGCTCGGCTTGGCGCCCGCCGTCGGCCGGGGGTTCCGGGCCGCCGACGCCGTGGTCGGTGGGCCCGACGTCGCGATTCTCACGCACGACCTCTGGCAGGGGGCGTTCGGCGGCGACGCCCGCATCGTCGGGCAGGTGCTCACGCTGGACGACGAGCGGGTCGAGGTGATCGGGGTGCTTCCCGAGTCGCTCTGGCTTCCCGACCTGGATCGGCTCGTGACTTTCGCGACGGGGGGCGGCGGCCCCCCGGAGATCTTCCGGCCGCTCCGCTACACGCCTGAGCAGGCGCGCCGGTTCGGCGAGTTCGACTACCCGACGGTCGTTCGCCTAGCGCCGGGAATCTCGGCCGAGCAGGCGCGCCCGGAGCTGACGGCGCTGACCCGCGAGGCCTTCGGCGAGGTCCCGTTCACCATCACGCCCATCGTCACGCCCCTCGACCTGCAGATCACCGGCGATGTGCGCGCTCCGTTGGGGTGGCTGCTGGCCGCGGTCGGGACGGTGTTGCTGGTGGCTTGCGTCAACGTGGCGAGCCTGCTGTCGGCGCGCGGGCTGCGCCGGCAGCGCGAGCTCGCGGTCCGGAGTGCTCTCGGGGGCGGCGCCGCGGACCTGGTACGGCACGTCCTGGCCGAGAGCGCCCTCCTCGCCGGGCTCGGCGGCGTCGTCGGCGTGGGGGTTGCGTACGCGTGCCTGCGTCTCGCGGTCGCGGTGGCGCCGCTCGAGGTGCCGCGCCTCGGCGAAGTCGGTATCGACGAGCTGGCGCTGGCGCTGGCCGGCGGCGCGGCCGTGGTCAGCGCGGTCGGCTGCGGCCTGCCGCCGGCGTGGCGAGCCAGCCGCACCGCTCCGGCCGCAGTCCTCAAGGCCGACGCGCGGACCGGGAGCGACGGTTCGGGGCAGAGGCTCGGCGATCTGCTCGTCGGCGCCCAGGTCACGCTGACCGTGGTGCTGCTGGTGGCAGGAGGGCTGCTGCTGGCCAGCTTCCTGCGGGTGGTGGGGGTCGACCGAGGGTTCGACGCGACCGCGGTCGTCGCCGTCGACCTGAATCCGCCCGCGTCCCGCTATGACCCGGAGGGCCGCACCCGCCTCTACGACGACCTCCTCGCGCGGCTGGCAGGTGCGCCTGTCGTCGCGTCGGCGGGCATCACGCAACGTCTGCCCCTGGAAGGCGAGGCGTTCGTCGAGAGCCTCGTGCCGGCGGGCGAGACGGCGACGGACCCGGCCGCGCTGGCCGGCTTCACCGGCAACTACCGCCTGGTCAGCCCGGGCTACTTCGATGCCCTCGGGATGATGCTCGCCCGCGGCCGTCTCTTCACCGCCGAAGATCGCGGTCGACCGGTCGCCGTCGTCACCGCGCAGACGGCGTCGCGCCTGTGGCCCGGCGAGGATCCGA
The DNA here is from genome assembly GCA_965207615.1 of Vicinamibacterales bacterium. Classification (GTDB taxonomy): domain Bacteria; phylum Acidobacteriota; class Vicinamibacteria; order Vicinamibacterales; family UBA8438; genus JAJEEA01. The sequence goes on along the minus strand of CBDBMZ010000003.1, from coordinate 137,179 downwards.
TCGGCCGGCGCTTCCGGCGGGGAACCATCCCGGACCGCCCCTTGCAGCAAGTAGTCGGGGTCGTCGCCGACGCAAGGATCCTCGGGCTCGACGTCGACCCCGGTCTCGTCGCCTACCTCCCGTATTGGGAGCTCGCGCCGCAGTCCGTCACTGTGGTCGCGCGCGGCGCAACCGATACCGCCACGGCCCTCGCCGCGGTGCGCGAGTCCGTGCGGGGCCTCGACCCGCTGCTTCCCGCCAGCAACGTGCGGGTGCTCGACGATGTCCTCGCGGCAAACGTCGCCGTCCGGCGTTTCCTGCTGCAGGTGACGGCCGGCTTCGCCGTCGGCGGGCTCGTGCTCGTCTGCCTCGGCGTCTTCGGCACGGTGTCGCAGCGAGTCGTCCGCCGCCGTCGCGAGTTCGCCATCCGGCTGGCTCTCGGCGCCACGCGGGGCGGCATCGTCCGCCACGTGTGCGCCCAGGGGCTGCGGCCGGTCGCCGCGGGTCTGGCCGCGGGCCTCGTCCTGGCCCTCGGCGCCGCCCGGTTCATCGACGCGCTGCTGTTCGGGGTCGCCCCCCTCGACCCCGTGGTGCTCGGCGGCGCCGCCCTCGTGATGCTCGGGCTCGCCGCCGGGGCGTGTCTCGTGCCGGCCGGCCACGTCCTCCGGGCGCCGCTGGCCAGGACCTTGCGCGCCGACTGAACCGCCATGACCAGGGTCCAGGACGGGAACCCCGAACTCGCGCTCGGCATCGGCGCGGCAAGGCCGCTTGAACCGCGGCGCTTGGGGGGAACCAGCTTCGGGGGCGCCCATCGAGGAGCGCCAGAATCGCGCTGTCGAACGATGCCGCCTGCAGCATCGTCCGCACTACCCGCCAATCACCGACCGCGAGCGCGGAACGTCGCTGCGTTCAACACGCCGCCCGCCGCGTGCTGCCCGGTCGGTCGCCCTGGACACCGGAAGCGAGGTCGTGCTGACGTTGACCGCGTCGACGGCGGCCGTCTCCAGGGCGCCACGCGGCCAGTACCCTCTGGCGCGATCCCTCGGGGTGTCTCCTGAGAATACGTACGTTCGGGGCCGTGGTTGTCCATGACGGCGTGGTATTCTTCGGTGAGGACCAACCGAGCCGGCGACCTCCGAGCCAGAAATGGGCGCGTGGGGACCCCGGCGGCTCCGACGACGGCTGACGATCTGCGAAACGTGATCATGGTCAGGCGCCCTCACAATCCCAAGCTTGAGGATGCAGTCCGGTGTCCCCTGTTGGAGCGCGATCTCGAACAATGGGTCCGCTGTTGTACGTGCCGGTTCCTGCCGCTCGCCCGGCGCGTCGCGGGCGACGACGACATCGCGCACGACGCCCTGCAACAGAGCTGGATCATCGTGCTGGAGAAGCTCCACCAATACCGCGGCGGGTCTCCCGCCTGCGGGTGGGTCGGGGCGATTGTGCGCCATGAAGCGGTGCACGGCGTGGCCGCGCAGCGGCGCGAGTCGCCGCTATCCGCGGCAAACGGCGAGGCGGATTCGCTCGCGGAGCAAACGCCGTCGGCTTGGACCGTATGGGAGTCGCCCGAGGCCTCGGTGTACGCCCACGAGCTGACCCGCCTGCTGCTGGAAGTGATTGACGAGTTGCCGCCCACGTTCCGCGAGGTGGTGCGGCTGCGGGACATCGAGCACCGCCCGTCCCGGGAGGTCGCCCGCCGGTTGCACATTTCCACCCAGAACGTCGCGGTTCGGCTGCATCGAGCGCACAAGCTGCTCCGCCCGCGGCTCCTGCACCGCCTCGCGGGCGCCGAGGCCGGCCGGTCCGGCAAGAAAACCTGTAATCGCACCCCTCCCCAAACTCTCTTATAGAGAGAACGCCCGACAACGCCCCGCCGGAGCGGGGCTCCGGGACTTGCCGGGGAAGGGGGAGCGAGATGAGGACAGGCAGCACCAGCCGCTACGGAGGGGGATGGGCAGTACGGTTGCTCTCCGCCCTCCTTTTCGTCGTGCCCATGGGCCATGGACGGTTCGCTCTGCTGTCCACCATCGCCCTGAGCGTCTTCCTGACGGTCTTCCTGGCCGGCGGGATTGCCCAGGCGAAGGACCTCGAGCGCTTCATCAAGGTCACCGACCGCGCCGGCGCGCCAGTGACCGACCTCGTGTCCGGCGACTTCACCATCGAGCACGACGGTGAACCTGTCGACATCGCACGCGTGGAGCTCGTCGACCAGCCGTTGCGGGTGGCGCTGATCGTCGACGACGCGGACGGCGCGCTGCCGTTCTTCCGATACTTGCGCGTCTACCTGCCGAGGTTCGTGCGAGCCCTGCCCGAGAACAGCGAGATCGGGCTGGTGCTGCTGTCGGGCCGGCCGCGCATGGTGGTGAACTTCACCGACGACCACGAAGAGGTGCTCGATGAGCTGGCGCGGTTCTTCGTGGAAGAGGATCGCGCCGCGGGGTTCTTCGCGGGCCTGGAAGAGACGCTGGATCGATGGGACGACGACATACGCTGGCCGGTGCTCGCGGTGGTCACTACCGACGGACCGGCCCAACGGTCGCTCACCGACGGCCGGTACGACGCCTTCATCGAGCGGGCGGTCGAGCGGGGGGCGGTCATCCACGCGTTGGGCCTCTACACGCAGCGGGCCGCGTCCGGCCGTGGATACCAAACCGGCATCGCGAGGGACGTGACCCGGATCACCGGCGGCTGGTACGACACGGTGGCCGGCCCCAGCCAGTCCATCGGCGACAAGCTCCAGGAGATGGCGGCCGAGATCACGATGCAGTACGAGCAGACCCGCTATCAGTACGCCGTTGCCTACGAGCCGCCGCGGGGGGCCGACCCGAAGGCCGGAATCTCCTGCGCCGTGCGCCGCGCGGGGGTGGGCCTGAGCATCTCCTTGAGCGGTCGACCGCGGGCTTCCGCGCCGGCCGTCGCGCCGGGTGTCGCGCCCGTCGAGGTCGGGAGCAGCCGCGAGGAGCTGTTCAACCAGGGCGAGGCGGCCTTCGCGGCCGGAGACGGCGCAAAGGCGGCGGAGTGGTTCCGAAAGGCCCACGACCGGGATCGGAGTTGGGTCAAGCCGCTGTTCAAGCTGGGGCTGGTCTCGCTCAACCTGGGCGACATCGAGGGGGCGAAGCGATGGTTCGGACGGGCGGTCGAGGTGGATGCGAGCTCCCCGGAAGGCGCGCAGGCAACCACGTTCCTGCGTTCGCTGCCCCATGTCCGGGGGCACCGGCAATGAACAGTCGTGGTCGCTACTCCTGTAGACGAGGAGGTCATCATGCACGCCTACACCCCTCAACGCATCCTGCGCGGTCGTTGCGGCCACCTGCTCCGCAGGCTGCGCCGCTTCGCCGGGATCGATCCGCGGCGCTGCTTCTGCGTGCGCTGCATCGCCGTCCGTAGCGGTCTCTTCCGCCGCACGCGAACCTGGGTCGGCCACCGAGCCTACGTCGACCTGCATCTGTTCGGCATTCACATCAGCCGCCGCTTCGCATTCGAGATGCCTGAGACCGCGACGGCCATGACGGGAACGTTCGATACGGCAGGCGAGCGCTCGGCGCCAAGCCACGATCGGCGTTCACGGCCATTGGTCCACATGCTCGGTGCGCACCCGTGACGTCATCGCCGCGGCGCGGCGGGATCACCTGTTCAGGGGCTGTGGACCGTCTGTGCAACCTGTGGAGGTTGATGCGCTGGATGCTCTGTGTGTTGATGGTGTCAGCCCCGCTCGTGGCTGCGGCCCAGCCGCTCGACGGGTGGTCGACGGCCGCCGGCTGCGAGCCCATCCGGCCGCCGAGTGCTTTACCCCTGATGAAAGATGCCGAGCTTGAGGCGCTGGCGACCGACATCAGGACGACGGCTGCCGAGTGCCGGTCTCCATCTGCGATGACCTGATACTCGACGGTCGGAACCGCGCGCTCGCGTACGAACGGGCGGGTATGCCGGTTCCGTGGGGCACACTGCCGACCGTGGGTGCCCGCCAGCGGCCGCTGGCCGCGGCGGAGCTGGCGAACCTGGGTGCGGGGCGGCCGCCACCGCCGAACCAACCGCAGAGGCGGTCGAGACGGTCGACTCCGGCACAGACCAGACTGGCGAGGCCGAACGACGACGGTGCGCCAATTGCGCAGTTTCTCAGGAGGGTGCGGCCGAACCGTCGGCGAAGGCTGGAACGAGATACTGCGTACCAAGGTCCCCACGGCTCATCGCGAGATCTGTGCGGTGAGGAACAATCGAGCCGGCGACCTCGGAGCCAGAGAGGGGGGCGTCGGGGAATCCCAGCGGCTCCGAGACGACGGATGACGATCTGCGGAACGTGAGCGCCGTTCTACGGTGCCGACTTCCTATGCGCTCTTCGCCTCCACGGTTGGCACCGAACGGCGGGGCTCGGACCCCGGCTTCGGCTCGCTCCGCTTCCGGTTCCCCGCTTGCCCCTGCCCCTGCTGCATGTCGATGCCGCCGCGGAACTTCGCACCCTCGGCGATGGCGACGCGCGGGGCCTTGATGTCGCCTTCGACCGTCCCCTCGTTGCGAATCGTGACCTTCTCCGTCGCCTCGATGTTGCCGATGACCTCTCCGAGGACGACGACCGATTTCGCGAACACTTGCGCCCGGATGCGTCCATGGACTCCGACGGTCAGGACATGCTGCTTGAGCGCGATCTTGCCCTCCACCTGCTCCTCGACGGTCAGGTCCTCGCTCCCGCTAAGCTCGCCCTTGACGACAATCGACTTGCCAATGATCACTTTCGGGTTCGCGCTGCCCGTGTCGTCGGCAGGCGCGGAGCCGACGGTACCGACCACCCCGGGGGACACCGTTGGAATTGGCTCTTCCCGCTTCCACATGACTGCTTTTTCTCCGGGTCACGCGGCCGCTGGGCCTCTTCCATGGTGCGACGAGCGCTCGCGGAGTGTCACCGGCGGCCGCAGCACGGAGACACTTCTGTCTATCGGCAGATGCGCGCCTCCTCGACAGGCTGCGGCGGCTCGCACGGGTCTCCCCCCGAACGCGTAGCCCGGAGAGCGTCGACCGACGGCTCTGGTTGCGAGACACGGTGCGGACGTGCGGACGGGACACATCGTTCGCCCGCTGAAGATGCGAGCATGAGCCAGTCTCGGCTGCATTCGCGCACTGCCCCGTAGATGAGGTGCGACGCTATGTCTTGCCGGCCAGTTTTTCTCGCTCTCGCTCTGGTCCTCACGTCTGCGGCCGCCTCGGCACAGCAAGTCGAGGTCGGCCTCGGCGCGATCCCGGGTTACGCCCAGTACCTGGATATCCCCCGCGAATGCTGCCCGCCGCTGGCTTGGGCGACATTCGGCTCGGGGCGCTGGCGGCTCCAGGTCGACTACCTGCGGAGCCTCCGCCAGCAGGAGGGGCATGGAAATTACCCTCTCGAGGACATCGACGGACGAAGGGCCAGCGTCCAGCGCGCAGACCTCGAGATCGAGCCTCGACACGAGACGAGCGTGCTGGTGTCGTGGCGAGCGCTGGAGCAGCCACTCTACAGCGTGAGCATTCTCTTCGGCACCATCTATTCACGGAGTTGGCGGGCGTTCTGCCGCGCCTCCGACGGGCCGGTCGTAAGGATCCCCGCGCCGAGGGACTGGCCACCCGATTACGTAGTGTTCAGGCAGGAGCTGACGCCGGAGGAGCGCATGCGCTGTGCTGACGAACTTCAGCCCCTCAACGCCATTCCCAACGGATTCGGGGTGCAGGCGGGGGCGGTGCTGGACGTGGACATCCGAGAGTGGCTATTCTTCCGCGCTGGCGCGCGGCTCTGGATCCTGCGGGCAGAGGTTGGTGTCGGGGTCCGATTCTAAGGTCATGAGGGCGGCGTGCACACGACGACGTCCCCTCGCGGGCGAGCCAGCCCCTGCACGCACCCCATCGGCAACCGGTCGGGCCGGAGCGGTGTCGCTGCCGCAGCCTCTCCCGATTCTCGCTCTTGCGGTCCCGGAATGCCCTCGATAGCACCGCCCGGGTCACGCGGTTCCCAGCGTGGAGCCGAACATCTCGTCCGGCAGCTCGGTCTGCATCGCACGGCCCAGGCGGCGCGGCCTCCATGAAGGTCTCGATCAGCACGGGGGTCGACCCGAAGAACCGGGTCCTGTCGCTGTTCCGGCGACGATGGCCCGGCTGCGGTATACCGGCTCCGCCGAAACGCTTACGGCGCCGCCGCGCCGCCGGCGCCGCCGCGCCGCGGCGCCGCGGATTTTCATGGACCGCTCTGGACTGGAATCATCGCGTGGTCCGAAACGTGGTATATCGCTGATCGTGAGGCTCGATATACGCCCGTTTTTGTTGCCGTATTCTCGATTTTCACCTAGTACCAGGCGATCTCCCCGTGGTACAGGTGCTGGAGGTCGGCGCCGCCGATGAGGAACTTCGGCGCCGGCGAGGTGACCGAACGTCCCGATGTAGAGCAGGTTCAGGGCGGGGTCGTAGCTCGGCACCATCCACGCCCCGACGTGCCGGCGCTCCTCGAACGGCACCCCGCCCCAGGTCTCGTCGCCCGGCTCGCCCGGCGCCGGGATGGTGCGCCGGCGCCACAGCTCGCGGCCGGTGTCGGGGTCGTGGGCGGTGATGACGCAGGCGTCGGGCCCGCCCGCGGGCATGCAGCTCCGGCCCGAGACGACCTTGCCGTCGGCGACGATGGGGCCCGAGCTCTGGGTGGCGGGATGGGTCCGATAGTCGAGACCTCGGTCTCCCACACCATGCGCCCGGTCTTGGCGTCGAGGGCGAAGATGTGGTCGTCGGCGCTGGTGTCGAGGATGGTCGAGCCGTAGACGGCGATGTTCCGGTTGTTCTGCCAGAGGGTGTTGAAGACGTAGTCGGCGACGTCGTCGGGCACCTCGCGGCGGTGCTCCCAGACGAGGTCGCCGGTGACCGCGTCGATGGCCTGGATGACCCTGCACGCCGATTGAGCCGCCTTGACCAGGGCCCCGGACGGGAAACCCCGAAATCGCGCTCGACATCGTCGCGGCAAGGCCGCTTGAACGGAGGCCCGCCGAGTCCGGGTAAGTCGATCTCGAGGAACAAGCATCAAGATGAGCCTGACCAGACGGTGCTGGCCAACGACGGCAACGGGCGCATGGGAATCGGAGACGCCGCTTCCGGCCATCGGGTGTCATCCCCCATCAAGTGCGCCCCGACGGCAGTGCCGCCGCGACCAACAACCACGCCGTCCGCGACCGCAGCGCCTGGGTGGGCCAGCGCTCCGCGTCGATGGCCTCCCGCTTGTAGCTGTCGTTGATCAGGTTCGCCGCGCCCGCCGCGTGGACGAGGGAACCACGCCGCCGGCCGACGCGTCACCCGCTGGCGCGGGTCCTTCACGTCGTTGCGGCTCTTCGAGTGCGGAAGGCCGGAAGACCGCTACTTGGCGGCGCGCCGGACTCCATCGTTGCCGTCGCTCGGTCAGTTGGCGGTCAGAACTTCCACACCGCCATCACGACCGGATGCGCGGTCAGGGGCACGTGCAGCAGCGGTGTGGTACTGACGCCAACGCGCACGTCGAGCCCGTCCCGCAAAGGCCGCGTGACCATTAGCTCGACGTGCCACAGGAACGAGAGCTCCAGCCGATACTCCGTCTCACCGGTGAGGTACCAGGCCTGACGCTCGGGGTCCGACTTCACGACGGGACTGCTCCCTAGGGCGAGCAGCGGGCCGGCACCTGCGCCGATGTGGAAGAAGCCCCGCCCGTCGGCATCCACCCACCGCCAGCGCCAGGTCACGTGCCCGTAGTTGCCGACCGAAGCGTCTCCCAACAGGATCGGCAGGATCGACGTGACCCCCACGGCTATGCCCGTGCGCTCGCTCCGCCACGTCGTCCACGCCAAGTCGACGCTCGGGAAGCCCGCGACGCCGCCGAAGTCGTCGACGTCCAGCGGGTTGAACAGGAACCAGCCGCCGCCAAGCTCAAGCTCCCGCCCGGGCTCCATCTGCCCCAGAGCGGGCGAGGCCGCCAGCAGGGCGACCGCGAATGCGACCACGAGTCGATGAGTCATCGGTTCCTCCCACCGTTTGCACAGGGGAATGCGCAGATGGCCGATGAACCGGCTCACCTGGAGAACCGACAGAATCTCTCGGCGCGCCCCGCGGCAGTTGAGCGGCCATGGTCCGTGTAGGGTTGGGGGTAGCCCGGCAGATCCCGTTCGGAGAGGGATTCAACGAGGGAAGCGATGTCCCTTCACTTCCAGCAAGTCTAGTGCTGTGAATAACTCAAAAGACATCCTTGGCGGCCCGTTGAGGTCGGTTGAGCCGATTCCCGCCGCGTTCGCGCACTCCTCAATTGAGGAGGATTCTCATGACGACAACCCGATCGACGGCGTGGATTGTGCTCCTGTGCCTAGCCGCGCCAGCGGCGGCGCGGGACGCCGGCCCGTTCGCCGAGCTCGCGCAACGCATCGACGAGGAGGACGAGGTCAGGGTGACCTTCAGCGGCGACCGAGACCGGCGCGCGCAGGTCGTGCGAGTGACGCCGCTCACGCTGTTCGTGCTCGACCGCGGCACCAAGGTTGACCTCGGCGAGGCGGATGTCTGGTTCGTCCACTACCGGGAAGATGATCCTAGGGAGAACGTCCGCGGGCGGTGAAGGACGGCTCCAGTCGTCGGATTCACAACGGGGGGTGCAACGAGGGGAACGCGCCCGCGGAAACTCACGTAACATACACAACATCAATAACTTAAGTCATGATCGATATCAGAAGCCCCAGCCGTCGAGGGTGCGGCGCCACATCAGCCAGTCGCCGGGGGCGGAGTCCTGCAGCATCTCGTCGGTGACCGGCACGAAGTCGGACGCCGGCTGGGCCTGGGCGGCGGGCGGCGCCAGGGAGACGACGGCCGCCGCCACGACGGGCATCAGGAGGACGCCGAGCAGACGCGGAACCCCGCGGAGGACCGAAGCTCGGGTCGGTATCCAGAATCTCATGTTCGATGAACCTCCGCGAATGGGTCGGCCATGTCCATCACCCGCGCATGCGTGATGTCGGTTCCGGTCGCCGGCCGTACGCACGACGATGAAATGGTGGCCACGGCCGCGGTGTTGCCGTCGAGAGCATGGAACTCGACCTCGACGGCCGCGCCACCGCGATGGACATGCACGATCGTGCCGACGTGGCCAACCTTCAGATGTGAGTCGGAGACGTCCGCAGTGAGCACGACACGATCATGTTCCGCGAACATCACTCCTCGAGCCGGCAGCCAGAGCAGCTGCGGCAAGCCAGAGGATCAACGGTTCCGCTCGTACGGCGCGCCGGTGCCCGACGACCCCACGAAGAAGCGCGACCCGTCGGGGAAGGTGATGTCGCGCGCGTTCGCGGTGTTCGAGCCGTCCTTGGCCCCGAAGCCGTCGATGACGAGCTCGGTGCCGTTCGGGATCGAGTTCTTGTTGAGCCCGCGCCGCATGAGCGAGTTGGGCGCGCCGCACTCGACGGCCCAGGTCGTCACCGTGCCGTCGTCGCCGGTGACGTCGACGTGGATCCACGAGTGGGGGTTGATCCACTCGGTGCGCGACACCGTGCCCGTGAGCTGCAGGGGCCGGTTGGCGTCGAACTCGGCCGAGAAGGCGTGGTGTGCGGACGCTGGCGCGGCCGGCGCGAGCAGGACGAGGGCGCCGGCCAGGGCGATGAACGAAGTAACAGTCATTCGCATCGGTCTCACCTGGTTTCACCTGATGGGGTTCACCCGGATGTCGTCGAGGTCGGCGCCGGTCATGAGCGACAGGTTGCGCCCGTTGCCCTCGTGACAGGCGTACTCGAACAGCATGTGGCCCTCGGGGGCCCGCCGCAGCGCGTCGAACTCGATGGTCCACGGCTGGGTGAAGACCTCGGGGTCCTCGATGGTCGCCCGGTAGCGGATGGTGTCGTCGTCGACCAGGGTGAAGCGCTCGACCACGTGCAGGTTGCCGCTGTGGAACGTCCCGTGACCCGACGTGAGGGCGCTCGCCGGGGCTCCCTCGGGGGGCGCGCCGTGCCCCACCGGCCACGTGTTCTCGGTGAAGTTGGTCACGTCGACGACGAGGGTGTTGCCCTCCCAGCGCCCGCGCGAGTCGCCCATGCCGAGGCGGATCTCGGGGTCCGGGTGGGGGCTGCCGTCCAGCGGGATATAGCGCGAGTGGTGGTTCCACTCGTAGAGGATGACCACGTACCCGGGCACCTGCAGGATCTGGTAGGTGTTGTAGCCCACCGGCAGGTGCGCGCGGGGCAGGGCGGCGGGGAGGCACTTGACGCGCGGGTCGAGGTGCTCCAGCTCGTCCTGCCGCGCCATCACCTCGCCCCGGCGCTCGGACGCCCACGGCTGGAACGGGATGCGGCCGTCGGGCGGGTCGACGACCATCGGCCGCTGGATGCGCCCCGGGCGCGGCGGCGCGTCGGGATCCGGCTCGAAGAAGCGGGAGAACGCCGCCCCCTGTCCGCGGTTGACGCCCTCGGCCTGCCGCCACGAGTCGTTCGCGGCGGTCTCCATGGGCTGGGACGCGCCGGGCAGGTAGTAGCCGCGGAAGTCCGGGTCGCCCCACGGGGTGCGCGGGGGCTCGTAGTCGCCGTCCTGGCCCGCGGCGGCGGGCGCCGCGGCCAACGCGAAGAGCAGCGCCGCGCCGAAGGCTCGTCGAGCGCTCATCATCTTGCTCCTTCCCCCTGCTCGACCGCTATCTGCAGGAGATGGTCGACGCAGTCGTAGTCGAGTATCTGGAGGCCCTCGTCCATCCGCCGGTACAGCGTCATGCGCATCTTCCACGGCCGGGTGAACACGTTCGGGTCCTCGAGGGTGACCTCGTAGTCGATGTGGTACGGCGTGGTCGGGGTGTAGCGCTCGACCACCTGCAGGGCGTCGCTGTGGAAGTTGCCGGCCGCGTCGAGCCAGGTCCGCCCGTTGAAGTGGGTGGTGTCGACGACCAGGGTGTCGCCCTCCCAGTGCCCGCGCGAGTCGCCCATCCAGAAGTCGTTGGGCAGGGGATGCGGGCTGCCGTCGGTGTAGATGATGCGGACGGCGTGGGCGAACTCGTAGGTGACGACCACGTGGTCGGGCGTCTGCAGGATGCGGAACGGGAACGGCATGTAGGTGATGCGCGGCACCCCCGGCAGAAAGCACTGCCGCACGGGGTCCGCGGTCAGCCGGTTCGCGTAGTTCTCCTGCTGCTGCTCGGCCGCCCACGGCTGGTAGGGAATCTCGCCGCCCTCGACCACCCCGAGGCCGGCGGGAATGCCGTCCTGGGCGTTGTGGGGACGGATGTCCCAGGCCGCCGAGTTCAGCACCTGCCAGAAGCCGCTCAGGTCGGGATTCCCCTCCGGGGTGCGGGGGCCTTCGTAGCCGGACGCGGCGCCGGCCTGGGTCTGCCCTCCCCCGGCCTCCGCCGGCGCGGAGGCGGGCGGCGGCGCGGCGCCGGCCTGGGGTTGCTCTCCTCCGGCCTCGGAAGACGCGGAGACGGCCGCCGCCACGGTGGCAGGGGGCGGCTCCGCCGGCGGGCCGGACAGCTCGCCGAGGTAGCCGACGACCTGCCGCACTTCGTCGTCGCTCAGCTCGCGGGTCGAGATCGGGGGCATCTGGCTGTAGCCCTCGCGCACCACCGCGAGCACGTACTCGGCGTCGTAGCCGAGGGGGACGAGGCCGGGGGCGATGTCGCCGCGCCCCCCCGCCCCGTGGCAGAGCTGGCACACCCGCTGGTAGGGCTCCGACCCGGGATGGTCCTGCACCCCGGAAGCCGGTGCGGCGGTGCTCAGGACGACGGCCGCGATGCCCGCGACCATGAGCCCGCGCAGGACGCCGGCCCCGGAATCGCCGCCTGCGCCGCCGACTACCACCCCACCGTGCCCGCCGGGCGTCGGCACGGTTCGTCGGCGCGGGCTCGTGGCCCGGGAACGGCCTCCTCGCGGCGAGCCTCCCCGCCCGATCCCGGCGGTGGTGATCCGCGTGGCGTCACGCCACCGGCCGCTACTGGTCCTGCGCCGCATCGCGCTCCTCGGCCCGGTGGCCGGCGAGAATGCCGTCCATCCCGTAGTTGCCCTCGTGGCACGCGTACTCCCAGACCTGATCGTCCGAGTAGAGCATCGGCACCTCGACCGTCCACGGCACCGTCCAGGTGGCGGGATCCTCCACGGTGAACTCGTAGAGCAGGGTCTCGGCGTCGACCCGCGTGAAGCGCTCCACCAGGGTCATCGCCGTCGTCGCCCCGTAGCGCTCGGTGAACGAGTTCTTGTTGTAGAAGTTCGTGGTGTCGACGACGAGGGTGTCGCCTTCCCACCGCCCTCGGGAGTCGCCCATCCACTGGGTCACGCCCTCGTGCAGCGATCCTCCATCCAGCGGGATGATGCGCGCGTCGTGGACCATCTCGTTCAGGATCACCACGTGGTCGGCGGTCTGGAAGAGCTGCATGTGGTTGTTGTAGGCCCGCGGCTCCATCGGCGGCCCCGAGTTGAAGCCGAGCACGCAGCGCTCGCCCACGCTGCGGTCCTCCCACGAGTCGGCGGGGTGGGCGGCCCGGTACTCGTCCCGCGCGTCGGCCCGCGCCTGCCCCTCGGCCGAGAGCGGCGGGATGCGCCCGTTCGGGGGGTCGACGATGAGCGACGTCCGTCGGGAGCCGACCGTGCGGGTGCCCCGGTCCATCCAGAAGTTGTTGTAGGCGCCGACGTTGCCGCCGGCCTCGGTCCGCTGCGCGGCCTGGTTCCACAGCCGGGCGTTCCGCTCCACGACCTCCTGTTCCTGATTGGCCGCTTCCTCTTCGGTCAGGAACGCCTGGTCGCCGAGCTCCTCCGGACGCTGCAACGGCGTGATCGTGCGGAAGTCCCAGACCCCCTGCAGGTCGGGGTCTCCCCACGGCGTCCGCGGCGCCTCCGATGCCTCGTTCTGAGCCAGCGCCGGGGCCGGCCCCGACAGCACAAGGGCGGCGAGCACGGCCAGCCCCGCGGCGAGCATTCGATGGTTCATCTGACTTCCTCCCGGCCCGGCGAGCGTCGCCCGCGGCTCCGCTCACCGCCCAACCAACCCCCCGGCCTTCCGCGCCATGCTGCGACGCAGGACTGCGTCCGTAACGCGAGTCGATTATAGCCGGTCCCGGTGCTTCCGATGCGTTCGCGTCGCTTGCTTCCGTCGGAAGTTGGGCAGTCGATCGAGCACGCTGGTGGACAGGCGGGTGCAGGGGATAGAGTTAACTGACCAGCGCCGACTGCCTCTCATGTCCCCGATCCAACGCCTGCGCGCCCGCCCGGAATGGAAGTTCCTGGCCATCCTGCCCCGCGCCAACCCGTTCCTGGCCACGGTGTGGTGGAGCGCGCTGGTCGTGCGCAGCCTCCTGCCCGCCCTGCTGGCCGTCGCGATGGGACTCCTCGTGGGCGCGGTCGAGGCGGGCGTCGACCTCGCTTGGCCGCTCGCGGGGGTGGGCACGGTGTTCGTCCTCCTGCAGGTGCTGCCGCCGCTGCACGGCGCCGCGGGCAACAACCTCGGCAGCGCCGCCGCGGCCTGGCTCTACGACGAGCTGACAGTGGCCAGCGTCGAGCCTCCCGGCATCGGGCACCTGGAGGACCCCGAGCTCGCGAGCGATCTGACGATGGCGCGCGACTTCGACCTCGGCATCAGCGGCCCGCCGCTGAACATCTCGATGGACTTCATCGCGTCGGGCCTCATCGAGCTGCTGGCCGGGCTCACCGCGTGCGCCCTCCTCTTCGCCTACGCGTGGTGGGCCCCGCTCGTGCTCGGGGGCGCGTGGCTCGCCACCCACTGGCTGCTGCGCGAGAGCGGGGTGTGGAAGGACCGCCAGACCGACGCGGTGCGCGAGGCCCAGCGGCACGCCGACTACGCGTACCGGCTCGCCGTCGACGCCCCCGCCGCCAAGGAGCTGCGGCTGTTCGGGCTCGCGGACTGGACCATCGAACGCTTCCGGCGCCACCGCCGACGGCTCCACGACCTGCGCTGGGCGGCGACGAAGCTGCGCGAGCGGCCGGTCGCGGCGAGCCTAGCTGTCGTCCTCGCGGCCAACGTCGTGGTGTTCTGGTCGCTGGCCGCCGACGTCACCGCCGGCGCGCTGCCCCTCGACCGCCTCGTGACGTTCGCGAGCGCCGCCGTCGCCGCCAGCATGATCGCCTTCGGCGGCCTGTCCTGGGCCCTCGACGGGGCGGGCGCGCCCACCGCGGCGGTGCTGCGGCTGCGCGAGGCGATGGCCGCGCGAGGCGCGCTGACCCTCGGCCGGAAACCGGCGGCGGACCTGCCGCGGCGCGAAATCCGCTTCTCGGGCGTGCGCTTCGCCTATCCCGCCCGCCCGGACCGGCCGGTCCTGGACGGGTTCGACCTGACCCTGCCCGCCGGCTCGTCGCTCGCCATCGTCGGACAGAACGGCGCCGGCAAGACGACCCTCGCCAAGCTGCTGTGCCGGCTCTACGAGCCGCAGGCGGGCGCCGTCGAGGTGGACGGCACGGACCTGCGCGAGCTCGACCTCGCGTCGTGGCGCGCGCGCATCACCGCGGTGTTCCAGGACTTCGCGCGCTTCGAGCTGCCCTTGGCCGACAACGTGGCGCCGGCCGGCGCGCCCGAGGCGGTCGTGCGCGAGGCCCTCGCGCAGGCGGGGGCGGCCGACCTCGCCGGCCTCGACACCGTCCTCGCCCGCGGCTACGACGGCGGGACCGAGCTGTCCGGCGGCCAGTGGCAACGCGTGGCCCTCGCCCGGACCCTCGCCGCCGTGCAGCAGGGAGCGGGCATCGTGCTGCTCGACGAGCCCACCGCTCAGCTCGACGTCAGGGGCGAGGCGGAGATCTTCGAGCGCATCCTGAAGGCGACGCGCGAGGCGACGACCATCCTCATCTCGCACCGCTTCTCCACCGTCCGCCACGCCGACCGGATCTGCGTCCTCGAGCACGGGCGCGTCGTCGAGCTGGGCACCCACGACGAGCTGATGGCGCGGGGCGGGCGCTACCGGACCATGTTCGACCTGCAGGCGCAGCGCTTCGCGGATGAGGAAGAGGCGGGCCTCGATGTCCTCGACTGAGCCCCCGCGCCCCGCCGACGACATGCCGCCGGCGCTGCCGTCGATGTGGCGCGCGCTGCGGCGCGGCTTCGACGCCGAGCCGGCGCTGCTGACCGTCGCGTTCACCCTCGCCCTCCTCGCCGCCCTGCCCGACGCGCTCATGGCGGTGTGGCTGAAGCTCCTCGCCGACGGGCTGATCGGCGAAGACTCCACCCTGGTCGCCGTCGCCGCCGCCGGCCTCGCCGCCTCGGCCACCCTGACCTGGGTGCTGCGCGTCGTCAGCGACCGCACCCAGCGCCGCTTCCGCGACCGCGTCACCATCGCCCTGGAGTCGCACGTCGCGGGGCTGCAGGCGAGCGTCGCCACCGTCGAGCACCACGAGCGTCCCGACTACCTCGACCGGTTGGCGATGCTGCGCGACCAGGTGTTCGTGCTCGACCACATGTACATGTCGCTGTTCACCACCGCCGGCTGGATCCTGCGCCTCGCGGTGACGCTCGGCCTGCTCGTGTCGATCCACCCCGCGCTGGCCCTGCTCGCCCTGTGCGCGCTGCCGACGGTGGCGACCGCCGCCTGGCGCCCCGCCGTCGAGCGCGCCGTCGATCAGCGGGGCGCGCAGGCGCAGCGCCTCGCGCGGCACCTGTTCGACGCCGCCACCACCGCCGCCCCCGGCAAGGACGTCCGCGTCACCGGCATCGGCCGCCGCCTCGTGCGCGACCGCCGCGCCGCCTGGGAGCGCTGGTACCGCCCCGTCGCCGCCGCGCGCTGGGCCAGCGCGGGCTGGCACACCCTCGGCTGGAGCGTGTTCGGGGCCGGCTACGTCGGCGCCACCGTCTTCGTCGCGGCCGGGCTGCGGGCCTCGCCCGGCGACGTGCTGCTGCTGCTCGCGGCCGGCTCGCGCCTCGCGGGCTACGTCAGCGCCACCGTCGGCGAGATCGGCTTCCTGCGCGGCATCTGGCTCGACGGCTCGCGGCGCCTGGCGTGGCTCGAGGACTACGCCGCGGCCCAGGCCGAACACGCCGACCGGCCGGCCCCGGCGTCCATCGAGCGCGGCATCGCCCTCGAGAACGTGTCGTTCGCCTATCCGGGCACCGACCGCCTGGTGCTCGAGAACGTGGACCTCGAGCTGCCGGCCGGGGCCGTCGTGGCCCTCGTCGGCGAGAACGGGGCCGGCAAGACCACCCTCGTCAAGCTGCTGGGCAAGATGTACGAGCCCAGCGCCGGCCGCATCCTCGTCGACGGCGAGGACCTCGCGCGGATGCCGGCGGCCGACTGGCGGTCGCGCCTCGCCGGCGCGTTCCAGGACTTCTTCCGGTTCGAGCTGCAGGCGCAGCGGACCGTCGGCGTCGGCGACGTCCCGCGGGTCGACGAACGTCCCGCGGCCGAGGCCGCCATCGGCCGGGCCGGCGCCGAGGACGTCGTCGGCACGCTCGCCGAGGGCCTCGACACGCAGCTCGGACCCACCTGGCCGAACGGGGTGGAGGTGAGCGTCGGGCAGTGGCAGAAGCTGGCCCTGGCCCGCGGCTTCATGCGCGACGGTCCGCTGCTCCTCGTGCTCGACGAGCCGACCGCGTCCCTCGACGCGGAGACCGAGCACGCGCTCTTCGAGCGCTACGCGAGCGCGTCGCGCGGCGGCGGAAACGGGAACCGCGCCGCCGGCGGCCGCATCACCCTCCTCGTCTCGCACCGCTTCAGCACGGTGCGCATGGCCGATCTCATCGTGGTCCTCGACGGCGCGCGCGTGGTGGAGGTGGGCAGCCACGAGGAGCTGATGGCGAAGGCCGGACACTATGCCGAGCTGTACGGCATTCAGGCCGCGGCGTACCGGTAGAGGCACGGACCCACGCGGAGCACAGAGGTGGACGTCAACGAGACCCTCATCCGGCGGATGACGCGGCTCGCCGTCGAGCACGGCGCCGTGAACCTCTCGCAGGGGTTCACCGACGAGGCGCCGGTCTACGACATGGTCTGGGCCGGCATCGCGGCGATGCTGGGTGGAACCGAGGCGCGGCGCCGGGAGGTCGAGTCGATGACCGTGCGCGACCTGCTGGCCGCGCGCGGCGCGACGGGAGGCAAGGCGCTCGACCTGACCGTGAAGGAGCTGCTGGCCGACGCGCGGAACCCGCGCGACCAGTTCAACCAGTACTCGTTTCCGTTCGGGCTACCCGAGCTGCGACGCGCCATCGCCGACTACACCGACCGGCTCTACGGGCGCCGCCCGGACCCCGAGGACGAGATCACTGTCGTGCTGGGGGCGAGCGAGGGTATGGCGGCGGCCTTCTGCGCCCTCTTCGAGCCGGGCGACGGCGTCGTGGTGATGCAGCCCTGTCACGAGCTCTATCCGTCGCAGGCGGCGATCTTCGGGCTCGTGCCGCGGTTCGTGACCCTGCGCGAGGACCGCGGCGCCGGCACGTGGCGGCTCGATCGCGACGAAGTGCGCGGCGCCGCCGCCGACCCGTCGGTGAGGGCGTTCGTCGTGAACACGCCGCAGAACCCCACCGGCAAGGTGCTCGACCGCGACGAGCTGTCGTTCATCGCGGAGCTGTGCCGAACGCACGATCTGCTCGCGATCACGGACGAGATCTACGAGCACATCGTCTTCGACGGCCACCGGCATCTCTTCCTGCCGGGCTTCGAGGGCATGGCCGAGCGCACCGTCGTGGTGAACTCAATCTCGAAGACGGGGCGCGCGACGGGGTGGCGCATCGGCTGGGTGCTGACCCCGCTCCGCTACACCGCCCGCCTGCGCGCGGTGCACGACAACCTCGTGGTGCAGGCGCCGACGCCGCTGCAGAAGGGTGCCGTTGCGCTGCTCGACCTGGACCGGACGTTCTTCGACGGCATCGCCGACGGCTATCGGCGCAAGCGCGACCTGCTCGTCGACGGGCTGCGCGAGGTCGGCTTCGCCGTAACCCCGCCCGAGGGCGCCTATTACCTGTTCGCGGACTACCGGACCGTGCCGGCCCTCGCGAAGCTCTCGCCGACCGAAGCCGCAATGCATCTGGTTCAGAGGGTCGGCGTGGCGACGGTGCCGGGCGACAACTTCTACGCCACCGGCGACGACGGCAGCCGCTACCTCCGCTTCGCGTTCTGCCGTTCGCCGGAGACCCTGGAGGCCGCCGTCGAGCGCCTGCGCACGGGGCTCTGAGCGGTTCGACGCCGCGCGTTCACTGGACACCGCAGCCCGCTCGCGCCGATGTGGAGCGCCCGACCCCGGCCTCGAAACCGCTCGCGGCACCGTGCGTCCCAGGTTCTCGCCGTCTGCCGCCGCGCGGGAGGCCCGCGTCGAGGGTAGACGTCGCGGTCACGCCGCCCGGAGGCGCGCCGCGGCGGCGGCGCCGAGCAGGGCGCAGGGCACGTAGGTCACGGTCGACAGGACGCCGAACCAGAGCGGATGCGGGATGGCCGCGAGGTTGGCGAAGCCGGCGAGGGTGAGCAGGCCGCCGACGACCGCGGCGAGGACGGCGGCCCGGTCGGCGCTCACCCGGCGCACGACGGCGCCGCCGGCGAAGCTGCCCGCCGCGTAGGACAACTCGACCATCAGCAGCGCTCCCACCGGCATCTGCGCCATCAGGGCCGCGAGCGCGTCGGGGTCGCTGAAGTCGGTGCCGGGCGGCGGGGGATAGAGCCAGCCGTTCACCGCCTGCACCGCCATGATCACGATCACGCTGCCGAACAGTCCCGCCACCACCGCGCCGATTCGACGCCCCATGACCAGCCTCCCGCTTCCGCTGTTTCACCGTCCGGGCCGTCGCCGCCTCAGCGGTCGCGCGGGCGGTCGTCCGGGTCGCAGAGGTCGCCGAGCACCCCCGACCCGCCGCAGTAGCCGACGTCCTGGAGCTGCACCGCGATGCCGTCCGGGTCGCTGAACATGAGTTCCTCGGCCGGGGGATCGGAGTCGGCGCGACGGCGGATGCGCGCGGTGATGCCGTGCTCGGCCAGGCGGTCGACGGTCTCGGCCGCGTCGAACCCCTCCACGCCCAGGCAGTAGTGGTTGATGGACGGCGTCGAGCCCCGCCCGAACGCGATGAACTGCGGGCCGTCGCCGATGCCGAGGACCGGCACGGTGGGCGCCGCCCAGTCGGCCTCGGTCCCCTGCGTGGTGACCAGGGGCAGTCCCAGCACCCGCTGGTAGAACTCGACCGAGCGCTGCACGTCGGCCACGGTCAGGGTGACGTGGTTGAGGGTGGTGACCCGGATGGGCTCCGCGTTCGCCTGCGCGGCCGGGGCCGCCGCCGGGGCCGAGCGGGCCATCACCACCGCCGACAAGGCCATCACGAGCTCCCGCCGGGTCATCCCCCCGCTCTCGAACCGCCGCACCAGTCCTTCGATGACGTCACTCATGCCGATTCTCCTCGCGATAGTCCGAAATCGCCGCCCGCGGCGCCGATTGCCGCTCAACCAACCCTGTCAGGAGCTCGCACCGCTCTTCGGCACTGACACCCGGGACCCGGAAGCCGCCCGCAACCCGTCCACCGCGTGCGGAAGCCGGAAGCCACCGCAAGGCCCGCGGGCGCCTGTCTCACGGCAGCGTATCGCACACGCTGACCTCCTCGCCCCAGAAGTCGATGCAGCGCTCGCGGTTCATCTCGCCCTGGCCGACGACCTTGGCGAGCAGGAAGTCGACGAGGCGCTCGACCTCGCGGTTCTGCAGGGTGGCCCCCGGCTCGGGGAGCCGCAGCCCCATGCGCTGAAGGTCCCGCCGGGTCCGGCCCAGGCAGCGGTCGTCGGTGTAGGCGAGCCGATCGAACGCGGGCATCTCCCGGCCCGGGAGCCCGCACTTGATGACGAAGACGAGCTGCTCGCGGTCGAGCGGGCTCTCCCGCAGGTTCGCCCCGTCGGGGGCCTGGTTGTCCATCTTCACGCCGTCGCCCGACCACCCGTGGCACGACTGGCAGTCGGCCTTCTGGTGGTACAGCCGTCGCCCCGCCGCGATGTTCCTCTCGCTCGGCTGGGCGGACGCCTCCGCCGATCCGATCCAGGCGACCCCCGCGATCGCCGCAACCGGAACCAGCCCCCACCGCGCGACCCCATGCCTCTTCATTGCGTGAACCTCCTCGGGGAACTCCACCCTGGCGCCGGCAACGCCCGGCGCACCGGCATGATCGCCCACGCCGCGGACCGGACGCAACCACGGGCCGCCCCCCGAGCGTTGAACGCGACCACGTCCGACGATAGGATCGGCACCGGAGACGAACGGACTCGTACGCCCTGCCGGGCAGCCTCGAGTCGCGCCGCGGCAGCTTCGCTCTCAGAGGTTCACCAAACCACCGGAGGTCACCATGACGACAAGACGCCTGGCGGGATCGCTGGCGATCCTCGCGCTCGTGCTCGCGCCCGCGACGGCGCCAGCCCAGGCCCCGGACGGCCCGAAGGCGACCGCCCTGCCCGACGAGTACCCCGACGTCTCGGGCGTGTTCACGTTCCGCACCCTCACCCCGCTGCAGCGCCCCGACGCGCTCGCCGACCGGGCGACGCTCGGCCCCGAAGAGGCGGCGGCCTTCGAGGCGTCGGAGCGGACGAGGCTCAACCGCGACCTCTTCGATCCCATTACCGGGGCGCCGAGCGCCGGCTACCAGTCCCGGGCCGAGGGCGGGGTGCTGTCCTACAACGAGTTCTGGTACGAGCGCGGCATCGAGCTGACGAGCGACAAGCGGACGTCCCTCGTCGTCGACCCGCCGAACGGGCGCATCCCCTACACCGCGGAGTTCGCCGAGGCCAACCGCATCCGGCGCCTCAACCTGCGCAACGGGTTCGCCGACCACTACACCGACCGCAGCCTGGGCGACCGCTGCCTGATGGGCTCGAACTCCGGCCCCCCGATGCGGCCCGGGTCGTACAACAACAACGTGATGATCCTGCAGACGCCGGGGTACGTCACGATTCTCAACGAGCACATCCACAACACGCGGATCATCCCCGTCGGCGACGACGGGCACGGCGAGATCCCGCAGTGGGTCGGCGACTCGCGCGGGCGCTACGAGGGCGACTCGCTCGTCATCGAGACCCGGAACTTCCGGCAGGCGACGAACTTCAGCGGCTCGTCGAAGGACACCGAGCTCGTCGAGCGCTTCACGCGCATCGACCCCGACACGGTGATGTACGAGTTCACCATCGACGATCCCAACAACTACACGCGGCCGTGGACGGTGGCGATCCCGTTCCGGCGCACCGACGGCCCCATCTTCGAGTACGCCTGCCACGAGGGCAACTACGGGCTCTACGGCATCATGGCCGGCGCCCGGCGCCTGAACACGCAGCCGGTCGAGGGCACGAAGTAGAGTCTGCGCGGTAGAGCGCCGCCTCCGGAGGAGGCGCAGACTCTTCGTGGGGTTGGTCGGGCCCCAGCGGAGGCCGCGGCGCGACCTTGCGGTCGCGTTCGCAGTTCGCTCGCGCGAGGCTCCCGCGGGCGACGATTGGCGGCCAGCGGTGGCGCCGCTGAACGGGAACTACGCGAAAGGGAGAAAGGAAGGGAACACCATGCGCACGTCTGCCCTTGTCCTGACCGTCATGGTCGGCGCCGGCCTCCTGGCCGGACCCGCTTCGCTGCAGGAGCGCCTCGTCGTCGGCGACAGCCCCTACACCGTCGTCGACGGATGGCTGAAGCCCTTCGCCGAGGCCGGCTTCGCCTTCGGCTCCCACGCGGGGGTCTTCGCCGAGTCGCCGGACCGCATCTTCATCGTCCAGCGCGGCGAGATGCGGCTGCCCGATCCGCTGCCCGGCGGCTTCGCCGGCTTCGTCGGGTCCATCGGCATCAACGCCGTGCAGCCCGAGGAAGGCCAGCGGGTGTGGCGCAACAGCATCTTCGTCGTCGACGGCGACGGCAACATGACCGAGTCGTGGACCCAGTGGGACTCGCTCTTCGAGGGCACCAACGGCCCCCACAAGGTCCGCATCAACCCGAACGACCCGGACCGGCGGGTGTGGGTGGTCGGCGAGACGCAGCACGTCATCTACGCCTTCTCGAACGACGGCTCGGAGCTGCTGACGACCCTCGGCGAGGAGGGGGTCGCCGGCGACGACGAGACGCACTTCGATCGCCCACAGGACATCGCGTTCCTGCCCGACGGCACGATGTTCGTCGCCGACAGCGGCAACTCCCGCATGGTGAAGCTCGACGCCGAGGGCAACTACGTGACCCACTGGGGGTCCGCGGGCGGCGGCCGGGGCCAGTTCGACGGCGTCCACTCGGTCGCCACCGACGCCCGCGGCAACATCTACGTCACGGATCGGAACAACGACCGGGTCCAGGTGTTCAACCAGACCACCCGCTCGACCTGGTACCACCCGAACATCTCGCCCATCGGCACCTGGCCCGGCTTCGAGTTCCCCAGCGACATCTACGCCGCCGGGTACGACGTGTGGGTGGTGGACAACCGGCCGCCGAGGATGATCAAGCTGGACGTGAACGGCAACGCGCTCTTCACCTTCGGCCTCGAGGGCGACGGCCCCGGACAGTTCCGCGAGATGCACCAGATCTCGGTCGATTCGAACGGGAGCTGGTACGGCGTCGACACCCAGATGGGACGGACCCAGAAGTTCGAGCGGATCGACGGGGCCTCGTTCACCGAGATGCTGCCGCGGCCGGACCCGCCGGTGCAATAGCGGCAGCCGGGCTCGACCCCTTCGGACTTGCGTGGAGCTGATAGGGCCTGCCGCCTCCCGGCGAGCAGGCCCGTTCCGTATCGGCACTGGAGACGCTCACCACCTGGTCGAGGCCACAGGGGCCGAAGTGCCGAGACAGCGACCCGCCGCCAACTCCTCTGACGGCGTGGGCCAGCTGCGAGCTCGACTGGCTGGCCGGCGGCTCGAAGGCGACGTGCACGCGCCACGGGTACCGGAACGCCCGCACGACGACGCCGACGGCGATGTTGTGGTTCACGGCTTACCTCCTGCCCCCGTGACGTAAGCGCTGCGGGTCAGTCGAAGGAGTAGACCAACCTGCCCAACGCGTGGATGTACCCTCCGGCGTCGGTGAGGTCGAGGGTCGCGCCGAACTCCACTCGGGCGGGCGCCGCGAGTCTCCGTGACAAGAGGGCCTCCATGGCCGGTGTCACGACGACCTCGTCGTGCCAGTACCAGACGGGGGTGGTACCCACGAGCAGATCCGTCTCGTCACCCATTGGGAGCCGCAGATGGACCGACAAGCCGAACCAGTTGCCGCCGTAGGTCAGGCCGCCCACTCTCAGGTGCCGCGTAGCCCAGAAGCCTCCACCCGCATGCGCCCAGGAGGTCGGACCGCCCTCGTGGATCAAGAGGCCGCCGCCCGCGAAGATGTCCACCCTCGGCCGCTCCTGTGCGGCAGCTCCTCCGCCCTGCAGGAGCGCCGCCACGAGCACCGCCAATCCGACGATTCGGCTGTTGCGCGGCATCTCGGCCTCCTCTCCATATGGAGGCGCCCACGAGCCGATCCGTTACAGCCTGCGCGCCTCTTGTGCCCGGTAGTGTGCGAACGGAGCGGAGGACGGCTCACCGAGGCAGGCTCGTGCACCGACTCACAGGTTTCCACAGCCTGTGAATCTGGCGTTACGTGGCCGGAATCTGCTCACCACCGCGGCGTGGCGTGTGGTCGGGGCCACGGAACGCCCTCGGGCCCGTTGTCCGACATGTACCGGAGGCCGCGGTTCATCCTGCGGACGGTGATCGTGCTGCCGTCGAGCATCCGCCCCGGGACGTCGCCACTGCCGAGCACCCGCCGTCAGGCTGTCGAGATCGCGGCGGGTCCCCACCAAGTTTGGAGGCGCGAAAACGGGGGGAGACAATTAGCCTGCGGGTGAGAGATTGGGGGCAACGCATGGTCGCAACCGGGACACGGCCGGCGGCGCGCCTCGTGGGGCTGGCGGCGGCCGCGGCACGAAGGCGTTTGGGACGCGGGCGGTGGGCGCCGGTGGCGCTGGCTGTAGGGCTCGTCGCGGTGCCGACGGCGTCGAGGCAGGGGCAAGTCGGGCCGTCGGTTGGCGCAGGTGGTGGGCAACGACGCGTACACGGACCAGTCGGTGCTGTGGAACGCGGTCAAGGCCGCCCGCGCGGTGGCGTCGGCGCTGGGCGAGGTGGGCTTCGCGGTGACGTGGGTGGAGAACGCGGACCGGGCACGGCTGATGTCGGCGCTGTCGGCGTTCGCGCGGTCGCTGCGGAGCGACGACGTAGCGCTGTTCCACTTCGCGGGCCACGGGGTGCAGGTGGACCAGGAGAACTACCTGATGCCGACCGACTACACGGGGCCGACGGCGTCGGCGCTGCGCTTCGACGCGGTGAGCGCGTCTGACGTTCGGGGCCCGTACTGGCCCGCGCGGGCGACGGGGCCCCGGCCGCCGTCTCTGCGTCTCCGTTCCTCGTCGGCCATTCTCCGCAGGCGTCGGCGTCGCCGGCCCTGCCCGATGGACCGCACCTTCCCGCAGCGAGTCTCCATGACAGGATCGAAGACCAACCGTGTGGAAACCGGGCTCAACCAGCGCAACGACCGGCTCGAAGACCGGCTCGACCAGCGCATCGACGCTGTTCTGCTGGCTGACCGGCATCCGCCCGCCGCCTGACGCGGGCGGGGGTTTTCGCCAACCCAGGCCGCCCCAGTTGCGCAGGCCCTTCCGGAACGTCTAGGTCCAGATTGGGAGGTCGCCGTCAATGCGTCGACTCGCTCTTGTGCTTGCTGTCGTGCTCACCGGGTGCGGGGCGGACAGTCCCACCGCACCCACGACCGCACCCACGTCGCAGATTCCAGAGGTCGCTGGCACCTACACCGGGCCGCTCACCCTGCTAGCGGTAACGACCGGTGCCATCTTGCAGGGTTCCGCAAGGTTAGATGTCGCTCAGGCCGGGGCGCAGTTGACCATCACCGGGTCGATCACCTTTCTGGGCGAAACGGTTCAACTCCCCGCCATCATGGGAATCATCAACGCGACGGGAATCTTCACCCCAACGAGCGGCTGGGTGGAGGAGGTGAACGATCCCGACTGCGGGAGGGTCACCTCAACGAACGCCAGCGTCACGTTCTTCGGGCGCACGTTACGCTTGGTGGAGACCGCTTCCACGGATTCCTGCGGCAACTTCGAGCTGTCCGGGACGCTGAGCCGATGAAGGTTTGGCGCGGAGCGGAGACACGGGTGGGGGCAGTTTCGCCGCCCCCTCGCCCAGACCCCCACCCCCAGGGGGGCGAAGTCGCCGCCCCCGAGGTGGACCACGGGAGCTCTACGACGCGGCCGGCGGCCCGGGCTGGGCGGACGACACGAACTGGAAGGCGTCGGCGCTGCCGGGTGAGTGGCACGGCGTGAGGACCGACGCTGCCGGCCGCATCGTGTCGTTCCCCTGGAAGGGAGGTCCGAAGATGGATCCTCGTGATACCCCTGCCCCCGCACGAGCATGACCCTGCCTCAACCTTGCCCGGACTGCGGGCGCAGGCCGCCGGATTCAGTCGGCGTCGCCTGGCACGCGCCCGGATGCCCGTGGCAGGCGCAGGAGTTAACGCTCCGCGTGTTGATGTTCGAGTCGCTGTTCGCCGTCGGAGCGGTGATCTGGATCTACTGGCGCGAGCTCCCGTTGTTGTGGGCGGCCGAGCCGTGGCTGCTTGCGGTGCTGGCCGGATTGGCGGCGGCCGTCGCAGTGTTTGCGGTCGCCCTGTTCATCTTCTACTGTGCGCCCGACGTGCCGGGCGTGCGCAGCCTCCGCCGCGTCTTCCGAGAGATGCGGCCGATGTTCAGCACGCTCCGTATGCCTCACGTGATCCTCATCAGCGTTGCGGCCGGCGTGGGGGAGGAACTCTTCTTCCGCGGCGCGCTCCAGATGAATTCGAACTGGGTGGTAGCGAGCATCTGTTTCGGGCTGGCTCACGTCGGGGGGCGAGACACCCTGATGTACGGCGTTTTGGCGATGGCGATCGGAGCCGGGCTCAGCGGGTTGGCCGCGGCGACCGGCGGGTTGCTGGCGCCCATCGTCGCCCACGCCGTCTACGATGCCGCGGCGCTCGCCTTCTGCCGCTGGGGCAATCATGCCAACCCTGGCGCGCCGGCGGCGCCGCGCGACCCCGATGACCGGGAGCCGACCCCGGACGACCCCGATGCACTGGTAGCCTGTGAGTGCTGCGGCGCGCGCTGGCACAGGGACGACCTGGAGTGGCGGTGCGCCGAGTGCTTCGATGAGGTGCCGGAGACAGATCGCTGCGAGAGCTGCGGGGTCTTCCGCTCGGTGACCCGTCATTGCCCGGATTGCGGTGACGAGGTTGATGCATGACTGACCGAGCCAAGGGACTGCGCGACCTGGTCATCGGGGGCGCGGCCGAGATTGCCATCGGCCTGCTCGACGCCCTCGGCGTTCGGTGGTTGACGTGGGCATGGGCCGGCGACTGGACTAATCGACCACGCCCAGAGGGCGTGGGTTTAGGAAGGCCCCTCGAAGGGGCCGTTCACGTAGGGAAGGCCCCTCCGGGGCCGACCCCGGGCGCGGTCGGTGTTACCCTGCCCGTCCGGCCCTCTAGCAGCCCGTGGTGGAAGTCCCCGCTGCATTCGAGCAGCGCTGCATCCCGCCTGACTGCGTTGTTCGTCGGTTGCATATGCCCAATATGCGCCCTCCTCACGCCTTGTCAGGCGGGCGCCTCGCTGCTCTCGGTGCAACGCGGGGTTCCACCACGGGCTGCTAGTGTCCCGTGTGCGAAGTTTCTTTACTGAGAGCTTCACGAGCGCGGCTGACGGCATCGAGGATGGTCTGGGCGGACTTGGTCCATCGGAAGGGCTTGGCGGCGTGAGTGTTGTGGCTGTCGATGAAGGCGCGGATCGTCTCCCGCAGTTCGGTGACGCTGGTGAAGACGCCGCGCCGCAGGGCACGCCGCTCCAGTTGGCCGAACCAGGTCTCGACGGCGTTGAGCCACGACGCGCTCGTCGGCGTGAAGTGCAGGTGAAAGCGGGGATGCGCGGCGAGGAAGTCTCGGATCGCTTCGGTGGTATGGGTGCTGCTGTTGTCGACGATCAGGTGAAGGGCGAGGTCGGGCGGGGTCGCGCGGTCGATCTGGGCGAGGAACTGCCGGAACTCCGTCGCGCGGTGGCGACGGGTGACCCGGCCGAGGACCTCCCCGGTCGCGATGTTGAAAGCGGCGTAGAGATTGGTCGTCCCGTGCCGCTTGTAGTCGTGGGTCCGACGTTCGACTTGCCCGGGTCGGAGCGGCAGCATCGGGTGGGTCCGGTCGAGGGCCTGGATTTGCGTCTTCTCGTCGACCGAGAGGACCAGCGCGTTGTCGGGCGGGTTGAGGTAGAGCCCGACGACGTCGATGACCTTCTCGGCGAACTTGGGGTCGCGGCTGATCTTGAAGGTCTTGAGCCGATGGGGTTTCAGGTCCGCAGCCTGCCAGACCTTGCGCACCTGCCACGGGCTCACCTTGGCGTAGCGCGCCATCAGCCGGGTGCTCCAATGGGTCGCCTCCCGGGGTACCCGTTCGGTAGTCAGGAACAGGATGCGCTCGACGGTCTCGCGGCTGATGACGGTAGGTCGTCCCGACCGCGGCCGGTCCGTCAACCCGTCGAGGCCTTCGGCGCGATAGCGACGGTGCCAGAGGTGCACGGTCGCACGACTGATGTGAAGGAGCTTGGCGGTCTCCGTGGCGCTGTGACCGGCATCCAGGGCGAGAAGGATGCGCGCGCGTCGCGTTTCGCCGCTCGGCGTGGTCGACCGCCGCAGCCACCGCTTCAAGGTGTTGCGGTCGGCCGGAGGCAGGCGGAAGTCCTTGGTCGTTTCCATGCTGGAAACAGTACCAGGACCTCCCTAATCCGTACAAGTACTTTCAGTACGGCACACTAGAGATCGTGAGAGGCACGGGCGAGAGCTGAGAAATTCATTGGACTCCTTGGAGAAAAAGAGTGGACCTGAAAGCCTTGCAGGAACTCGCGCGCGAAGCCCACGAGAAGGCGGGACGAGGCCATACTGCCAGCGGCAGTCACACAGTTGACGCTCGCAGTCGTCTCCCTCACCCGGTGGCTCGTGGGGCTGATCATCGCGATTGTCGTGGTGTGGAATCTGTGGTGGTGGACGAGATGACTCTAAAGAAAATCGGCGCCGCATGCGTCGTGTTCGCAGCCGCGCTCATCGGAACGGATGGGAACGTGTGGCTCGCCCTCGTCGCCTGCGGCATCGTGTGGGTATTGGCGAAAGCCTTGGAGACGAGAGGATGACCAAGAAGCGAGAGTTCCTCCTCTAGCCACGACGAGGTACACCGTGTCACCCGCCTGATACCGGCCCGGCTTCCGCAGCGTCTCGGCCCGCCTGGCTGTCAGTCTTTCCATTGCATCAGCCCTTTTCGACCGACATCGCACACCCACGGTACGGCCCACAGTCAAGGCTCGGATTTGGCCGCATCGCCCCGGACCGGCACGGACCCCCAAGACGGGTAACTTCCCCCATTATCAAGCTTAGTAATCCGCATGTTTGGACAGATGCGGACCCGCGACGAACCAGCACCAGCGTTAAGGCAGCGATAGCACGAATACAGCGCAAAACCCCCGGATTCATTGGGGTTTCTGTCAGGACGCCGCGGGTACACCCACAATTTCACCCACGCGGGATCGTGGGTCGCGAATCGCCGTTCAAGGCAGCGCTGTCGTAAGCGTTCGGTGGACCCGGTATCGCGGAACCGACAACTGGGCGGTCGACGCGTGAACCCGCGCAGCCGAGAAGAGCGCGGACGAGCTGAAGTGGGCGGAGCCATGAAGCGCGCCGTGCGGCGAAGAAAGCCCTGGCCCGGAGGCCGAGCTGGTCGGTCTGCACGGATTTCTCCGGACGCCGACGGCGCCGTCTGGCTGGGCCAGCCGCACCTCCATACCGGGTCCGCCGAACGGTTACGCGCTGTCGCGCTGTCGTAAGGACAGTGATCGATATAGGTTTGTCAACTTCGTCGAGGTGACAGCTTGTAATTCCATTCCCCATGAAACTCTTCCGGGACCAACGCGATTGCGTTCATCTGCGCCTCCGTCACCGTGACGCCTGTCGGATAGCGTCTGTCGTCGAGTTCGGCCTTTACCCGCAGCCCTTCGGCCGTCCGCGTGTTCCCGATGCGGTCTACGATGGTCTCGTACGTCGTCAGCGGCGTGCCGCGCCAGTTCGCCGTGATGTGGCAGAAGAGCCGGTGCTCGATCTTGTTCCACTTGCTCGTCCCGGGTGGGAAGTGACTCACCTGGATGCTCAGGCGGGTGTGATCGGCAAACCGCTGAAGCTCGTGCTTCCAGGCGCGGGACCGATACCCGTTGCTGCCGCCGGAATCGGCCGTGATGTACAGCGTCGTCGCCTTCGGGTACGCCCGCCGACCCATCTGGCGCCACCAGTGGCGAATCGAGGCCACCGCAAAGGCCGGGGTGTCGTGGTCGCGTCCAACGCTCACCCACGCTTCGTTGCGAGCCATGTCGTAGACGCCGTAGGGTATCGCTTTGCCCTCCGCGTCGGTCGGGAAGTCGTGCACCCGCACCGCCGGGGGCGTCCCCTTCGGCTGCCATTCCCGGCCCCGGTTGGCGAAGTTTCCGACCAACTCCTTCTTCTTCGTGTCGACCGAGATCACCGGCTCGCCAGCGGTCAGAAGTCGATCCGCGGTCGCGTTGATGTGCTCGAACTGCGCGTTGCGGTCCGGGTGGGTGGTGCCTTCCTGCCGCTTGCGCACCGACTGCAACCGATAGCCCAAGCAGTGGAGCAACCGGCCCACCGTAGTCGAACTGACGCGCCATCCCTGCTCGGTCAGCGCCGCGGTCAGCTTCGCGCGGCTCTTGCACGTCCAGCGCAACGGCGAGGTCGGGTCGCCGCGGGTCACCGGGTCCACCAGCGCTTCGAGCGCCGCCATGATGCCGGGTTGGTCCTCCTCGATGCCGGGACGACCTGCGCCGGGGGCTCGGACGCCGCCCGTCGGCGCTTCGCGTCGCGCAATCTCGCGACGCCCCTTGCGAATCGTCTCCCGAGCCAGTCCAGTGGCCGACGAGACCAACGCGTCTCCGCCATAGCCGATGGCCATCGACTCAGCAGCCGCCCACCGGCGACGACTGCGCTCGTCGAGCACCGGTGCCACTGCGACGTACTTCTCAACAATGGTCGCTTCCAGATCCAGGTCCCGCCTCACGCGGCCAGTGTGGCAGGAACCCTTAAAGATAGCAACCTAATTTCCGGCAGCGTCCTAAGCGTTCGGTGGACCCGGTATCGCGGAACCGACAACTGGGCGGTCGACGCGTGAACCCGCGCAGCCGAGAAGAGCGCGGACGAGCTGAAGTGGGCGGAGCCATGAAGCGCGCCGTGCGGCGAAGAAAGCCCTGGCCCGGAGGCCGAGCTGGTCGGTCTGCACGGATTTCTCCGGACGCCGACGGCGCCGTCTGGCTGGGCCAGCCGCACCTCCATACCGGGTCCGCCGAACGGTTACGCGCTGTCGCGCTGTCCGCTGTCACGCTGTCGCGCTGTCGGCCTGTCGGCTATCGAGGTCGGCTGTCGGCGCTGTCGGACTGTCGGCTGTCGTACTGTCGCCGCTGCCGTGCTGTTGTGTCCTCCAACGGCCGAGTGTCAAGTCCGTCGAGCCGCCCGCCAGGGCACTTGGGAGCTACTTCTTCTTGGCGGCCTGCTTCCTCCGTGCGGCCCAGTAGGCGGTCATGCGTTCCGACACGGCCTTCTTCTCCGCCGCCGTCATGGACCGGCGCTTCCTCTCGGGCTTGGCCTCGGGCTTGCTCTTCGCGGCGGAGGTCGCCTTGCCGGCCGAGGAAGAGCGGCGCGACCTGGACGGAGACGATGGCGCGACGGACCCTCCGAGGATGCGTTCGACGTCGGTCAGCGCCCTGATCTCCGCCTGGAGGCGGTCGATCTCGCTTTGGCGGTCGGCAATGGCCTGTGCTATGGCACTCATGGCGATGGAGAGTAGTGGTCCTGCGGTGGGATGTCAACGTCGGCGCGGGTTCAGGTCGCGGTTGCGGCGGTCTTCCGGGGCGGTCTCTTCTGGATCTCGTCGAGGAGTTTCTCGAGCCGGTCGCGCTCGCCGTTCCGGAGCCGGCGGTTCTGCTTCGGAGGTCTCTCCGCGACCAGGGTCTTCAGCTTGAGCAGCCATTCGAGGTCGGCCCGGATCTCGCCTTCCGCGAGTTCGACCGCCCGCTCCCACGCGCCGGCGTTCCGGAGCACCCGCAGCACGTCCTTGGGCCTGTTGGCGTGTTCGTAGGCCTCGGCCGCCTCCCACGGGCGTTCCTGGGCCTCCCGGAGACGGCCGAGCCGTACGGGATCGGGCCGGATCTTGTCCAGCAGGGACTCGGCGTCTCTCAGTCGCGACCGCCGCTCGGCGGCGGGTTCGTCGTGGCCGCCGCTCGAGAGAACGGTGTCGAACGCCTTGGCGGTCAGGGCCTTGGCCCGCGCCTGAACGTCTCCGGCGTAGCCGGTGATCCGGAGCCACGTCTCGACGAGGCCGGGATCGGGTTTGGCGAACAGCAGCGCGGCGTCGGGGTCGGCGGTGCCGGCCGTCAGCCCGTCCCTGAGGGTCTGAGCGGCTGAGAATAGTGCCGGCCGCAGCCAGCTCCCGCCGTCGGTCTGGAGCGTCCTCAGCCGCCGGACGGCTTCGAGCAGTGCGAACGGCGGGAACTCGTCCCGGTTCGCGGTCCAGTAATCGAGTTCCTCGAGTGCCTGGCGGTGCTGCTTCCGCAACATGTGGGTGAGCGCCCCCGGCTGCGGCGGTTCCCTTCCGCGCGGTTCGGCTGCTTCTCCGGGCTCCAGTCCGCTCAGCGTCGGTTGGTGCGGGCGTTCGCCCTGCTTCTCACCGGTTCCGCCTGGGGTGAGCGGTCCCGGTTCGAGCCCCGCGATGGCCTGGTAGCCCATGTGCGTGATCTCGTTTCGTTGGACGCCTTCCGGAACTCCGTCCACCATGAGGCGTGCCGCCGTCTCGAGCAGCGTGCGGCGGGCGTCGTTCCGAACCGCCTGATCGGCCACGCCGTTCGGCAGCGCCTGGTCGCCGAGCAGGCGGACCGCCTGGCAGGCTCTCTGCCATGCCCGGTGCGGCGCGGCGTCAATCAGTCCCCGCGCGTCGCTCGTCCGGGCGAGCACGCGCTCTTCGGGGGACGCGTCGGCGTGCGACAGGTGGTCGAGCAGGTCGTCGGGGCTGTACGGCGCCGGGTCTCCGAGCAGGGCCCCGCTCAGGTGCAGGTCGGCCTCGCTTCCCATGACGTCGATGAACACCAGCGTCTCCGTCGCGCGGCTCAGCGTGACCCGCAGGTGGTCGATCGCCGTACGGGTGGCGGGCTGATCGAGTTCGGCGTCCACCCCGTACGCCCGGTTCCCGGGCGAGAGACTCGAGAGCACCGGGCCCGGATCGAGCACGCACACCGACTGGTACTCGAGGCCCTTGGCCTCCTCCGGCGTGAGCACCATCGGTCGGAGTTCCACGGGCACCCACGGGGGAGCGTCGTCCCTTGGGGATAGGACCGCGACATCGTCGGTCTCGTCGAGCCCCTTGAGGAGCCGCACCGCCTCGGCGGCTTCGGGCACGTGGACGTGGATCAGTTGCGCGTCGACATGCTCGGCGCTCTTCTGTCGGTGCTGCTTGGTCGGGCGGGCCTCCTTCTCGACGACGGTGTAGTGGTCGGACGCC
Organism: Vicinamibacterales bacterium; assembly: GCA_965207615.1. Classification (GTDB taxonomy): domain Bacteria; phylum Acidobacteriota; class Vicinamibacteria; order Vicinamibacterales; family UBA8438; genus JAJEEA01. The sequence goes on along the minus strand of CBDBMZ010000003.1, from coordinate 104,705 downwards.
CGCTCCACGACCTCCGCGATGCGGCTCGGGCAACGGAGGTGCTCTTCGAGGTGGAACTCGGCCGGTCGCCGCATGCGCCTGCTCAGCAGGTCGTTCAACGGCGCCCATTCGAAGCTCGTGGGCCTCACGGTCTGTCCGGCGTCGCCCGCCATCAACAGCCAGGGAGAGCAGCCGCGGGCTCGTCCGATTGCCCGGCACAGCTCCACCACGACCGCGGTCTCGAGAAGTGTGAGGTCCTGAACCTCGTCGACCACGATGCGGTCGAAGCTCTCGAATCCCGCCGGGATCCGGTCCTGGCGCAGCCGCTCGACGGCCTCGGTGGCGGCGGCGAGCTCCGGGAAGATGCCCGTCAGCCGGTCCCGGTCCCGCAGGAGTGGCTGGGTCACTCTCAGGAGGGCCTTGGCGGCCTTCTCGCCCACGCCCTCGTAATCGCCCCGCAGCTCGGCGTACGCGTCGTCGTGGAGACGGGCGATGGCGCCGTCGCCCGCGGCTCGTGTGTTGCCGGGCGCGGCCCGGCCGAAGAAGAAGCCGCGCAACTCGGCGTGAAGCGCGTGCGGGCGCCTCGCCCACGGGCCGGCGTCCCGGCCGAGTCTCGTCAGCGCGTTCCGGAACTTCTTCCGGCTCTCGCCGAGCGTCTGTCTCGGCACGTCGGCCCGGCGAAGCTCGCCCAGAAAAGTCGTGAAGTCTCGGGCGACGATGTCGACCCCGACGGGAGCGAAGGACCTGAACCGTTCCTCGGCATGACGCGTGAGAGCGCTCGACCACGTGAGGTACAGCACCCGCTCGTCGGTCCGGGCCTCGACCGCCTTCCACAGGACCGTGGTCTTCCCGGACCCCGGGCGTCCGATGATCACGCGGACCGGAGTCTGGTCGTCGACGAAGTCGATCTGCTCCCTCGTCCAGGGGGAGCCGGCGATGTCCTCGATCAACTCGTCCGATGTCGCCAGGTGAAGATAGTCGCCGAGTGGGCCGGTTTCGAGCGGGGAGTGGTCGTCATGATGTCTCACGTCCCGGACGACAATGGCGTTCTCCGGCAGGTCGAGGCCCTGGGTGCGCGGGCTCGAGGCCGGCGTCCACCACAGGTAGTACTGCATGCCGTTGTTGCCGCCCAGCGGGGACCGGCGCCATCCCCTGTTCTCGTTCGCGCAGCCCTTGACGACGGTCGACCGGCCATGGGCGGCCAGATGCTGGAGCACGATGCCCAGCCGCCTGTAGAGGTGGGTCCAGCCCCTCAGTCGTTCCGAGATGTCCGGGTGCACCTGGAGCGGGTGGCACATCTCGGGGTACTTCAGGTCGACCCGGTTGGCGGGCGAGTCCTTGCGGAACACCATCCGCCCGTCGTGGTTGGACGATTGGGCTCGGCGTTTCCGGCGAGACGCCGGCCCCGCCGGTCCGCCGGGCGTCGTGCCGACGGCCTCCGTCGCCGCCCGCAGTATCGTGGCGGTCAACTGCTCGCACTGCTCGATGGAGAGCATGAGCTTGCGGTCCCGCGCCCTCTTGCGGTCGATCTTCAGTACGCCTTCGGCCAGCCTGGAGACTTCGCCCACGTCGAGGTTCAGGATGCGCGCCAGCTGCTGGATTGTCTTCGGCGTGCGGATGTCGATCCTCGGAATCCTGTCGTTCCTCATGTCGGGTCGGGTCCTTCTGTGCCGCCACTTTCGGAGTTTCCCGCGGTGTGGACGTGGCTCATGCACGTCACGTGCTCGTTCAGGCCGGGGCGCCAGTTGTCAGAGTACCACGCTAGCGGTCGCAGTTGTCTGCGCCTCGACTCGCCGCGCTTCACCCCGGTGACTCTGGAGATCCTGTGGCAGTCCCCCTCTTCGAGCTGCCCGGTTCCGTCTCGCAGGCGCATCACGCGGACGCCGGCGAAGTTCGCCCGTGATCAGTGGCCGACGTGGCCGACATCCTGGGCGGCCGGCGCATGGGTCTGCGCGACTGGCGGCCGGAGAAGCAAGCCGGAGGCCCAGTCTCCGCGATTGCGTCGGTCGAGATTCCCGCAGCGGCGACCCCCGCTGGGCTATCTGAGGGTGGAACAGATGCACTTCAGAGACAGACGCGAACGAACGCCTCGCGCAGCAGGATGGTTTCCTCATGCGATGGTGGCACCGCACTGCCACTGTGCTTCTCAACAATTGCGGTGAGCCCGTCGCTTCCTTGCATGTCAAGCGACACTCAAAACTGACCCCCCGGCGACATCGAAAACTGACCCCCGAAGAAACGGCGTATGTAGATCGACTTCCGGCGATTCACCGCGTTCCGTGAGCACCGTGGACGGCCGGGCCGCCCCGTCCAGGCCGGGCCGCAAGGCCCACAATTGCCATCCGAGCCGCGGGGCGGACGGTGTGTCACCCGACAGGGCCGTAGCATCGCGGAGGACGTGCGCAGCACGTTGACACGCCGTCCGTCCCGCAGCTACGCGCCCCGACCGCCCGACAAGCTGCAGTGCGTTCCGGGACCGGATCCGGGACTCGCCGGCCTGCCGCCGCTCCCGGTAACGCGCCTGCCGCTCCGCGTTCGTCAACGCCACGACCACTGCCCACCGTTACGTAACGGACCGGGGGCAGGCGGCTCGACCCCCGGACGTTCACGACGTCGAGCGTCGGCGGGCTCGACCGGGGCCGCGTGGCAGCGGGCCGGCCAGCCTGACAACGGCCACGCCGGCCGAAGGGCGGCGGCACCGGCGCGTGAGCGTGAGTCCCTGTCTGTGCTCGCCCTGATGTCGGTCGCATGGTCATGACGACGCCCCCGAGCGGGTCTCCGACGCGACAGGCTTCGGGGCCGGGATCCTCAGGGCGCCCGCCCGACGCTTCTCCCGCAGCCTGTAGCTCTCCCCGGTAATCGTCAACACGTGGCTGTGGTGCAGCAGCCGGTCGAGGATCGCGGTGGCGACCACGGCGTCGCCGAACACCTCGCCCCATTCGCCGACCGAGCGGTTCGACGTGATCAGCATGCTCCCGCGCTCGTAGCGCCTCGAGACGAGCTGGAAGAACAGGTGCGCGGCATGCGCCTCGAAAGGGAGGTACCCCAGTTCGTCGCAGACCAAAAGTCTGGGCTTGGCGTAGAAGGTCAGGCGGTCCTCCAGCCGCCCCTCGCTGTTCGCCTTCACCAGCGCCGCCATCAGCGCCTGAGCCGTCGTGAACAGGGTCGAGTAGCTCTGCCGGATCGCCTCGCGCCCGAGCGCGACCGCGAGATGCGTCTTCCCGACCCCCGGCGGGCCGAGAACCAGGAGCGCGTCGCCGTGCGCCACCCACCGCGACGTCGCCAGCTCCCGCACTTGGCGCCGGTCGACGCTCGGCTGCGCCTTGAAGTCGAAGTCGGCGAGCTCGCGCACCATCGGGAAGCGCGCGATCTTCAGCGCCATCTCGATGCGCCGCTCGTCCTTGCGCGAGACCTCCCGCTCGACGAGCATCGCCAGCGCCTCCCGCAACGTCAGCTTCTTCTCCGCCGCCTCGTCGAGCAGGTTGTCGAGCTGGTCGCGGATCGCCGTCAGCTTCAGCCGCGTCAACCAGCCGAGAAGCGTCTCATGGTCCACGGCCATCAGAAGCTCCCCCCGGCCACGGCCGCGTACTCGTCGAGCGGACGCAGCAGCTCCGGCTTCGGCCGGACCGCCGCGGTCTCGGCCGGACGCGGGCCGCCGACGACGCCGACCAGGTGGGCCCGGTCGGTGACCCGAGCGTGGCGTCCCTCGTGCTCGACGTGCTCGGCGACAACCTTCGGGCCGTGGTGAACGCGGACCCGGCCGCCGCTGACCACCACCCGCACCCGCTCGCCGATCAGCCGCCACGGCACCGAGTAGGCGTTGGTGTCGACCACCACCGCGCAGTCGGCGTGGACCGTCCGGGTCAGATCACGCAACTGGCCGAACGGCGGCCGGCCCGCGCAGGGCCGAAGGCGCTCCGCTTCCCGGGCAAAGCGCTCGAGAGGGACTTCACCGGTGGTGCCGTGGCGTCGCCGGTCGGCGATCTCCCGCTGCCACCACCCCAGATGCGCGTCCATCCCCGCCCAGCTCTCGAAGCGATGTCCGGCGATGGCGCTTGCCTTGACGTAGCCGACTCCCCGCTCGTCCTTCCCCTTCGTCCGGGCCCGATACGGCGCACACGCGCGCGGACGGAACCCCCAGTGGGCCGCGAACGCCAGGAACCGGTGGTTGAACTCGACCTCGCGAGTCGACATGTCGTGATTGACCACCAGCGGCCGCGGGTTGTCAAGCAGCACCTCCCTCGTCACGCCGCCAAAGTGATTGAACGTGCCCTCCAGGCCGCGGAACCAGGACGACTGCCGCTCGTGCCTGAACGTCGCCACGTAGCAGCGCCGCGAGTAGCCCAGCGTCGCCACGAACAGGAACACGCGCACCCGCTCCCCGGCAATCGGCACCCGCCGCTGGCCGAAGTCAACCTGGAGCTGGCGCCCGGGCGGAGTCTCGAACCGCACCGTCGCCTTCGCCTCGGCCGTCAGCAGCCGCCGGAACGGCGCGACGGCCCGCTCGACCGTGCGCAGGCTCACGTCGATGCCCTGCTCCCGCTCCAGGTCCTGTCGCACCACCTCGGCATTGCCGCCGTGCTGGAAGAAGCGCTCCTTCAACCACGCCTCCTGATCCTCGAGCTTGCCGCCACCGGCCCGCCGGCTGTACGTCATCCAGCCGTCGGCCGCGACGTAGCGCTTCACCGTGTTCTTGCTGCACCCGAACTCCCTCGCGATGCGCCTCAGCCCCCAGCCGAGTGCCCGCAGGTGCAGCATCGCCTCCACCTCGTCTGACTGCCTCATCTGTGCCCGTGGCCTCCCTGCCCACGGGCCGACATCCTCGCATCGCTTCATCTGCTGACTCCCTCCCTTGGCCCAGGGGGGTCAGTTTTCAGTGTCGCCAGGGGGTCAGTTTTCGCTGTCGCCTGACACTTGCAGGACGACGGCGCTCCGGCTGGGTAACCCCGCGGATGCCCCGGGCCTGAAATCGACCGGCTCAAGGTGGGTCTCGACGAGCTTCAATGAGGCCGCGGGGGCGTACCCCGCGGATGCTCACTGTAAGTGGGTATGATGTCCGGCTCAAGCGGCAGTTCCTTCAATGAGGCCGCGGGGGCGTACCCCGCGGATGCGCGCGGGTGGCATGGGTGCGGCGGCGCTGGAGGGCATGCTTCAATGAGGCCGCGGGGGCGTACCCGGCGGATGCATGCTGGAGAGGATGGCGACCCGGGACCGGGCCGCCGTCAGCTTCAATGAGGCCGCGGGGGCGTACCCCGCGGATGCCCCAGAGCGGGTGTTCGGGGTTGCGAAGGTGTCGCCAGCTTCAATGAGGCCGCGGGGGCGTACCCCGCGGATGCGATGGCGAGGGCGGCGTTGACCTCCTCGGCGGTAGGCGGCTTCAATGAGGCCGCGGGGGCGTACCCCGCGGATGCCACCACGCCCGAGCCGGGCACTACTCTGGGCGTGAACTGGGCTTCAATGAGGCCGCGGGGGCGTACCCCGCGGATGCGGGTGGCGGAGTTGCGAGCGATAGAGACGCGGAGCTGCTTCAATGAGGCCGCGGGGGCGTACCCCGCGGATGCGTCACGAGATCGCGAGCCGGTCAGCCGACCAGCTCTAGCTTCAATGAGGCCGCGGGGGCGTACCCCGCGGATGCCTCCAGGCGCACCGCATCGGCGCGTGGGGCGTCGCCATGCCCGGCTTCAATGAGGCCGCGGGGGCGTACCCCGCGGATGCCCGACTCATCCCCGGGCCACGAGCGGGACGTGACACCGCGCTTCAATGAGGCCGCGGGGGCGTACCCCGCGGATGCATGCTGCCGCGCAAGGACGTGGACGCTGAGCTGATGCGCATGTCGCTTCAATGAGGCCGCGGGGGCGTACCCCGCGGATGCCGGGGGACTTCGCGCTGCTCCCGGCGTGGTGGCAATTGCTTCAATGAGGCCGCGGGGGCGTACCCCGCGGATGCACCCCGGACACGGCACATGCCACAGGCATTGATCGCCGAGCACGCTTCAATGAGGCCGCGGGGGCGTACCCCGCGGATGCGGTCGGGCATGGTGTCACGGCCGACGCTGTTTTTGGCGGGTGCTTCAATGAGGCCGCGGGGGCGTACCCCGCGGATGCACCTGCTCCACTGCGGCCAGACGAACGGGACCGAAGGGACGGCTTCAATGAGGCCGCGGGGGCGTACCCCGCGGATGCCTCCGGCTGCACCGGAACCCCATGCCGGCCAGCGGCTACAAGCTTCAATGAGGCCGCGGGGGCGTACCCCGCGGATGCTCGCGCGGGCGCCGGTGGCGAGGACGAAGCGCCGCAGCTTCAATGAGGCCGCGGGGGCGTACCCCGCGGATGCGGCCCACGGTGCACCGTCACTGAGGATGCGCCGGGGCGGTCATGCTTCAATGAGGCCGCGGGGGCGTACCCCGCGGATGCTCGACGCGCTCAGGATGCGAACGCCCTTGTCGGTCAGCTTCAATGAGGCCGCGGGGGCGTACCCCGCGGATGCGTTCAAACGGGGCCAAGCGGAAGAGTTGGCCGAGTTGCTTCAATGAGGCCGCGGGGGCGTACCCCGCGGATGCCCGGTCGTAAGGTTTACAGACCAGACAGTGTACGTGGCTTCAATGAGGCCGCGGGGGCGTACCCCGCGGATGCACAATCGCGAGCTTGGCGGATACGACATTCGCGACTAGCTTCAATGAGGCCGCGGGGGCGTACCCCGCGTATGCTCGTCACGTCAGCGGCCAGCGCCGCCGCGAAGGTGCTTCAATGAGGCCGCGGGGGCGTACCCCGCGGATGCGTCCGCGGGCTCAGTTGGCCGGCGCCGGGCGACGTGGCTTCAATGAGGCCGCGGGGGCGTACCCCGCGGATGCGTGGCGCCACGACCGATCCGGGTGTCCCGAGCGACGGCGAGCTTCAATGAGGCCGCGGGGGCGTACCCCGCGGATGCGTGAGTATCTGGAAAGCTCATTGCGAGGCGTGCGGGCTTCAATGAGGCCGCGGGGGCGTACCCCGCGGATGCGCGCATGGGGTGGCGGTAGCCCGTCGCGGCCGTGGTGCTTCAATGAGGCCGCGGGGGCGTACCCCGCGGATGCATCCGAATCCCCAAGCCCGACGAAACCATGGTCACCCGGCTTCAATGAGGCCGCGGGGGCGTACCCCGCGGATGCTCCAATCGTTCGTGGAGTCCATCGAGAAGCGCTACCTGCTTCAATGAGGCCGCGGGGGCGTACCCCGCGGATGCGTCACCGCTCCAGGTCGACCACGCCAACTTATACTCGCTTCAATGAGGCCGCGGGGGCGTACCCCGCGGATGCGGAGGCTCATGATGCAGACGTAGGAGGACGCTCGTGGCGCTTCAATGAGGCCGCGGGGGCGTACCCCGCGGATGCCCGTAGCCGGTGCCCCCGAGCACGAAGGCAGCCACGCTTCAATGAGGCCGCGGGGGCGTACCCCGCGGATGCACCCACGGCCGGGACCGAGGGTAGCTCGTCTTCACGGGCGAGCTTCAATGAGGCCGCGGGGGCGTACCCCGCGGATGCCGGTGCGCGAGGACGGGCGAGGGTCGCGGCGGTGCGTGCTTCAATGAGGCCGCGGGGGCGTACCCCGCGGATGCATGCGGCACCGTCGCGACCCGCCTCCAGCGGATCTACGACACGCTTCAATGAGGCCGCGGGGGCGTACCCCGCGGATGCCTCGGCATGGAGACTCGACTGAGTGTGTTCGCCATCGAGTCGCTTCAATGAGGCCGCGGGGGCGTACCCCGCGGATGCTCCGGGAGGGCGAGCGAGGTTCACCGGGCGTGCTGATCGTGGCTTCAATGAGGCCGCGGGGGCGTACCCCGCGGATGCTCCAGCGGATGCACGTAATCCCGGACGACACGACGCCGGCTTCAATGAGGCCGCGGGGGCGTACCCCGCGGATGCCCACGGGCTGGCTGGCGTAGCGCTTGGGCCGCATGGTGCTTCAATGAGGCCGCGGGGGCGTACCCCGCGGATGCGCCAGGGCCGAACGCGCCGAGCGCCGAGTACTCGACCTCGCTTCAATGAGGCCGCGGGGGCGTACCCCGCGGATGCAGGGCCGCGACGACGGTTGGAGCGCCCCCGGTCAAGTAGCTTCAATGAGGCCGCGGGGGCGTACCCCGCGGATGCTTCGGCTGTCTGACCTTGGGGCCTTCCGGGATGCGTCGCTGCTTCAATGAGGCCGCGGGGGCGTACCCCGCGGATGCTCCAAGCGATGGAGGCGGCCGGACAGTCGGTCGATCCGCTTCAATGAGGCCGCGGGGGCGTACCCCGCGGATGCGGCCCTGGCGCTCTCGAGCCCGAAGCGGTTTTCGCAGCTTCAATGAGGCCGCGGGGGCGTACCCCGCGGATGCGCGGAACGCACCGGCCAGGTCGACCAGCCGGCTCTCGCTGCTTCAATGAGGCCGCGGGGGCGTACCCCGCGGATGCCGACCAGCTCTTCGGCTGGATCCCCGGCGACCCGGTGCTTCAATGAGGCCGCGGGGGCGTACCCCGCGGATGCTCCTCGGCTTCGTCGGCTTGGGCACCGGCATCGTGCGCGCTTCAATGAGGCCGCGGGGGCGTACCCCGCGGATGCGCACGGCCTACTGTCGTCCCTGGTGGTCGAGCCCTCGCTTCAATGAGGCCGCGGGGGCGTACCCCGCGGATGCGGCCTCGCCGAGTACTTCGAGATGCTGGAGTCGACGATGCTTCAATGAGGCCGCGGGGGCGTACCCCGCGGATGCGCGACAACGTCGGGGTCCCCCAGGTCGCGATACCGGCTTCAATGAGGCCGCGGGGGCGTACCCCGCGGATGCCAGCGTCTCCCGGACCGACAACCCGGCCATCGCCAGGCTTCAATGAGGCCGCGGGGGCGTACCCCGCGGATGCCGGCGGAGGCGCCGGCGGAGCGCACCGAGCCGGGCAGCTTCAATGAGGCCGCGGGGGCGTACCCCGCGGATGCACGACCGGGATGTCGTGGGGTTGTCCTCGCTCGCCTTCACGCTTCAATGAGGCCGCGGGGGCGTACCCCGCGGATGCGGCGGCGTGCACTGGACCGTGCGCTCCCGCGACCGGCTGCTTCAATGAGGCCGCGGGGGCGTACCCCGCGGATGCCAGAAGATTTGAGCTAAGAAAAACAACGGGCTCGACGCTTCAATGAGGCCGCGGGGGCGTACCCCGCGGATGCGGCAGCCATCACGGGCACCGTGCGCCCGGCCATCACGCTTCAATGAGGCCGCGGGGGCGTACCCCGCGGATGCTCGTCAGCCATCGTCGCCCTCGCGCTCCAGCCTGTCCAGCTTCAATGAGGCCGCGGGGGCGTACCCCGCGGATGCGCGGTGCCCCGCCGGGCGACCTGTGCGTGACCGTTCACGTACGGCTTCAATGAGGCCGCGGGGGCGTACCCCGCGGATGCGGCAGATGCCGACGTGCCCGCCCTCCGCGTCACCATGCTTCAATGAGGCCGCGGGGGCGTACCCCGCGGATGCACACATCGTCGGCAACGATGACAAGTTCTACGCCATGCTTCAATGAGGCCGCGGGGGCGTACCCCGCGGATGCCTCACGCACGCCGAGATCCGCCGCGCCGCTGGCGACCCGCTTCAATGAGGCCGCGGGGGCGTACCCCGCGGATGCATGTCGAACGCCGAGAAGTCGATGGCGAACCAGCTGTCGCTTCAATGAGGCCGCGGGGGCGTACCCCGCGGATGCGGACCACTCACAAGTTGTTGTGTATTCGTTTACAGGGTGGTACGGGCCGACAGTGACCATAGAGGCACGTCGGATTCGGAGCCACACCGAGGTTGCCGTGACTGACGTCACGTTTCGCTACGGGTCGCCTTCGCCGCCGGCGCGATGCCGTGGCGGAAGCCGTACGCACCGGCGGCGGTCGGTCGGCTAACGTGCGCGGCCAAGCGTCCACCGGGTACTTCCAGAGCCCATCCGGCAGCCGACCCGAAGGTCAGCATGTCCGCACTTGACCATGGCGGCGGTGAGCCGGGCACGTTTCGGAGCGGCAATGCGGGCGTCAGCCGCCTACGCGGGCGGCGGCGGGAGCCCGAAGGCCTCGGGCACGGCAGGCTCGCGGGCGCGCGACATCTCGGCGATCAGGGGCGGCAGGTCAAGGCCGCGCTGGCGAGCGGTACGCACCACCGTCGAGAGCACCTGCTGGGTGTCGGCGCCCTTGCGGGTGCGGTTGCCGCCGCACACCTTGCGGATGACCACCGCGGGCCGGATGGCCTGTTCGGCCCGCCAGTTGGTGGCGTCTATCGACGGGTCCCGCAGGAAGAGAAACACGGCCGGGAATTCGTTGGCGAGGTGCTTGGCGAATCGCTTGCCGCCCTCCAACGGCGGCGGCGCGTCAATCAGCCGAGCGAGCCGGGCCTCGAGTCGGCCGCGGAGCGAGTCGAGACCGTGCCGGGTCAGCTCGCCGTTCCGGCAACGGTCCCGCACGTCCAGGCCAGCCTGGAGGACGGCCATGACCTTCGAGCCCCAGGGGCTGTAGGGGTGGCTCTGGTCCAGCTCCTTGCAGCGGCGAACCAGGTGATTGACGCAGCTTTGGTGCAAGGAGTCGGTGTAGCACCGGTACACCTGCCACCCGTCGCGCACGAGCACGCCCGCGTAGTCGGTCCCGAGCACGGTGGCGGCATCGTCGAACCCGCGGCCGGGGCGGATGGCGTAGACGGTGGTTTCCGGGGTAACGAACGCCCACAGCCAGTAGGGCTTGGCGTCCACGCGCCAGCCCGTCTCATCCGGCGTGACCACCGGCGCGTTGCGGACCTGCCGGCAGAGTTCCCCGTAGGCCGGCGTGGCGTCCCGGGCGGTTCGATGCAGCAGACGGGCGAGGCCGCCCTCGGTGACGTGCACACCGAACGTGTTCCGCAACACGCGGGCCACCTTCGCCAGCGGGACACCCATCTCGGTGTGCAGCTCGACGACGAGCGCGACGACGCTCGGGCCGAGCTGGACCGCGGCCGCGCCGAGTGCATCGGAGGTCTGGAGACGGTGGCGGCCCTGCACGCGGCGCCGACACTGCGAACAGTGGCCGACCTCGATGTCGAAGCGGCGCACGAGGGGGCGCACCTCGGGGAGGTCTTCCTGATGCTGCGAGGCCACGCGTGTCACTTCGACGGCGCCGCCGCAGTCGGGGCACGCCCGTGGCGCCGGCGCCGCATAGGTCTCATCGACCCGCGGCGGGCGCGGGCGGCGTCCCTGGGGTCCGTACTCTGTGCCGGGTCGGCGCCCAGGGCGCCCGCGGCGCCCTTGCGGCCGGTCCTTCCTGAAGGGGGCGGCTTGCCGTCGACCCGCCCGCCGGGCGTCGTCGAGCTGCTTCTTGAGGTGTTCGCTCCGGCGCTTCCACCGGTCTCGGTCGCGGGTCGTCCGCGCCAAGTCCTCGTTCAGCTTGGCGTTCTCCCGCTCGAGTTCCTCGATGCGCTCGTCCCGCGCATCCTGCTCTCGCCGCGGTGCCTTCGAATCGCCCCCTCCGCCGCTCTCGCCGGCCATGCCCCACGTATCGGCACATGCGCCCCGAAGCTGCACACCACTTCGCGGATTTTCTCGCCCTTACCCGGTAAACGAAGACGTTGTTGTAGGCGAACGGATTGCCACCACAATTGCGAGCGGTGGACCGGATGCTGCGGCATGAGCCCGAAGCTCCGTCGACAGCGGTTGCATTCATGAGCGACAAACTATCCAGTTATCAAGGAGCTACGGGCTCTGCGAGCCCTGTCCATGGTCGCGGCGGCACCGGAGCGCTCGATCCATGGCGGCGAGTTGTGCGTCACACGATGACCGGTTCCCGGCGCACCGGCTGGAACGTCTTGCCCAAGCTCACGACGCGGGGTTCGATGCCGTCGGCGACGCCGACATCGACCAGGACCACATGGTCCTCCGCATGATCGATCAGATCGTCGATGCGTGCAACCAGCTCAGCGTGCCGGCGGCGGCCGAGCCGGCACTGGAACACCGAGAGTTGCACCCACTCGCCGTACCCCTGCATCAAGCGGAACACGCGCCGCCACCGCCGGGGAGCGGAGATGTCGTAGACGACGATGTAGAGATGCTCCACGGGCTTACCTCGTGGTGAAGTTCGGGTACTCGGGCAGCTCTCCGAGCAGGAACCGGCCGAACAGGCGCGCCTGCATCTCCATCAGGCGGCGATAGCTGACCCGGTAGCCGAACAGCGGGTGGACGACCTCGTGGCCGAGGCGGCGCTCGTAGGTGGCGATGAACCGGCGGCGCCCGTGCGTGGTCAGGTTGACGGCGCCGCCCGCCGACCTGAAGTCGCCGGGCCGGACCTCGCCGTTGTTGATGGCCTGCACTACCACCGAGTCGGCGATGAGCGGGCGGAACGGCTCCATCAGGTCGAGGGCGAGCGCCGGTCGACCGTAGCGGGACTGGTGATACAGGCCCCGGAACGGGTCGAACCCGACCGCGGCCAACACCACCGTCCACGTGCGGACCAGCAGCGAGTAGGCGAACGACAGCAGCGCGTTCACCGGGTCTGTCGGGGGGCGACGGTTCCGCGTCTCGAAGTCGAACGCGAAGGCGGCGGCCGGCCCGTCTTCGTGCAGCATCGCGCCGAAGACGCGGAAGTAGCGGGCGGCGGCCGTCCCCTCGACGCCGAGCAGCTCGGCGAGGGAGGTCGCGCGGGCGGGCCGGCGGCTGTCGCTCCGCAGGTCAATCAGGACGGGCTGGCTGCTGGCGTCGCGCTTCCAGTTCCGCCGCAACAAGGTGCGGCAGTTCTGGATCTTCGCGCTCACCAGTCCCCGGGCGAACCGCAGGCAGGCGGCGTCGTCGAAGCTCGCCCGGTATTGCGCGGTCCGCAGCTCGACGTTCTTGTGGCCGTTGCCGGCGGTGTGTCCCAGGAACCACCCGCCGTAGGTGTGCCAGGTCACGGGGATGTCCCGCCACATCAGCTCGTGCAGGCACGGCGTGGTCAGGTTGACGTTCCCCATCACGATGACCTGCGAGGTCTCGTTCAGCCGCGCCGTCGCCACCTTCTCGTCGTCGACGGTGACCACCAGGGTCTCTCCCGACTTCGCCACCCTGGCGTGCCGGGCCTGCACATAGAGGGGTAGGGCGTCGGTGGCGGGCACCGCGATCGGCCGCGGCGGCGCCGTCGCCCGCGTCAGGCGGTTGACCTCGTCGGGCAGGCAGATCTCGACGAGCGAGCAGCGCGGGCACTTGGGGCTGTCCTCGAGCGGGGGCGGAATCGTGCCGTCGCCGGCGAGACGGCGCAGGCCCTCCATGGCCCGCAGTGCGCTGGCGACGAGCTCGTCGTCGAAGGGAACCCGCACCCGCTCGCGGCTGGCGACGAAGTACAGCACGCCCTCGACGCAGTCGTAGCCATGCTCGCGCAGCAGCAGGCCCTGCGCGCAGAGCTGCACGCGCTCGGGCTCGTGGGCGCCGCTGCCCACGTGCGGTCGCTTGCCGCGCTTGTAGTCGACGGGCGTCACCCGGCCGCCGTCCGACTCGATGAGGTCGAGCTTGGCGATGAGCCCCAGGCGCTCGGACGACAGCGTGACCGACCGCGCGTGCAGCCCGGGCGACTCGTCGACCTCGTCCGGCGGCGGCAACCTTCCTCCGTCGCGGTTGACCCGCCGGTGGGCGTGCCGGCCTTCGACGGTGTCGAATGAGTCGGCCCACTCCCCCTGTACCCACTCCAGGTAGGCGAGGCGCGGGCAGTAGACGTACTCGTTGACCATGCGCGCCGGCACCAGCGGCGAGTCAGATGACGGGTGCGGAGCCGACGGCGACGCTTGGGGTTCCGTAGCTGACACGGCGGCGACCTCCCCGTCTGTGCGTGCGTCCGGTATTGGCTTGTTTCGGCCGCTCCGCCCTTCGGCCGTAGGGGACGCGGGGCCCGGTCGTGGGAAGCGAGCGCCGGACCGCCCGCCGTTGAATCGCCCTCAAGGCGCCGCCGCACAGGATCGGTCGATAGCGCCACCGCGACCGCGGACGGCGAACACGGCAGCCGCGGCGCGTCAGGCACCGCCGCTCAAGGGCTCGGCCGGCATGTTCAGACAGATCACCTTGCCCGAGTCGATCACCTCGTCTATAAGGCCACGGAAGCGGCCAGACGATGTCGACGGGACCTTGAACCGGGCGACCGCTTGACGCTGACCCGCGAGGCGACGGGAGCGGCCAGACGACGTCGACGGCGCGGCCGGGGAGCCTCGTCGCCCGGTAGCGACGCCGGCGGGCGGAGCCGGCGGGCAGGAAACGCGACGCCACGTCCAGAAGGTCGAAGACCCAGACGACGACGCTGAGGCCCTCGATGGGTGCCGGTATACCTGCGATTCTTGCGTCGCTCCGCGTCGAGTCGCTCGCGGCGCGCCCGGTGGCCAAGCCGTTCGGCCTCGAACCCGACGGCGATCTTCGAGAGCTGTTCGCACCGGCGGAAAGGTCATCTTCAAGGGCGTTCACGCCGGCCTCGAACCCGACGGCGATCTTCGAGAGCTGTTCGCACAGGCCGGCCCGTTCGTGGTAGCGACGGTTCCCCCTACCGCGGAGGGGGGGACGCCGCGCTCCAGCCGCGCGGAGGCCCGACAGCGGCGGGGGCGGTCATCCGAGCGGGTTCAGCATTGGGCCAGCTAGCTCCAGAGCGGTTGTCCGACGCCAAACCCGTACGTACGGTTTTGGGCTGGTCCGAACGAAAGGCGTGTCGACTCACACCAAAGCGCATCTCGGAGACTAAAACGACTACCTGCGAGCGCGGCAGCGACATCCGGCCAAGCCAGAGCGACGCGCCAGAGCGGCCATCGGAATCGCCTTTCGCGTCCACGATCACGAATGCCGGTCGAGCGCGTTGCAAGGCGGCCCCATCGCCCGGCGGGGACGGCGACGAGAGATGAAACGCCGATCACGGAGAGCCACTCGATCCAAGGCTCGGTCCGCTTGTCGTTGGACGCGATCTGCGGACGACGCGCACCTTGCGCAGCTAGTGGCCCCCATCGGAACGACTTGCCCCCGGTGGTGAGAGTGCGGGGTCCGAGCAGCGCCCTGCGGAGACCGTCCGTGGAAAACGCCTTCCCCTGTTCCGTCGTGACCCAATCGAACACCGACGTGAACCCACTTCGTCCTCCTGAGACGAAGTCCATATCAGAACGCCCGCCAGACGAAAGCAACGCCACGACGATTGAGCGAAACGGCTGCTCGGCATCAAGCAGAAGTTGATTGCATTGATCGCCGGAGAGCTTGTTCAGTTCGCCGGGCCAGTTGGCGCGAAAACTCCCTCGCACGTCCAACACGCGGGCGATGATCTCGTCGATTCCGAGCGCCGTCACGAATCGGGGCTGCGTCCCGTGCCAACGGAGGCGAACACGCTCGCCGGCGAGGTCGAGCGCTCGCAGCACGCCGATGGCCGCCAGAAAATCGACGGGGACAAGCCCGTTGAGCCCAGCCAGGCCTGACTCCGAGGACGGAGTCGCTCTTCTGGCCTCCGACTTGCCCGCAATGAGCCGCTCACCGCCAGCGGGTGCGAGGTCTCCCTCGTTCTGCGCTTCTACTTGCCGATGATCGCTCAGTCGTACAATCGCCTCCAGCCATGCGAGTCCGAGCCACCCGAAGCGGTGTTGAACGGAGCGGAACCGACCAGGCGCTCGCTCCGCCTCCGCGTGCGCCAACTCCTCGCCGAACGTGTGGTGAAAAAGCGAGTCGTAGACACGCGCCACGCCGCTCGCAACGGGAACAAAGGGCCGCGCCCAACCATGGTGGCTCGCGACGAGGTGTTCGACGAGATCCGAATCGTTCGCGCCTTCGTGCAGACCGTGTCGGATCATCAACTCTACCGATAGCGCTTCGTGCCGCTCCCCCCCGGGGTAGTCGGACATCGCCGCCCGGCGGCGGCGCTCAATCCAGCTATGGCCGCTTTGCGCGAGCGCAGCGCCGTCCTGCCGCCGACCGAGGAGGCGCTGAAAACGGTCATCCAGCTTGCCGAGGTCGTGCAACCGAGCGGCTAGCGCCAAGTCCTTGGCCATCCCCGGCAGACCAAGCCGCTGGGCGAGGTCGCGTGTCCGCGCCTCAACTCCGTTCAAGTGGCTCTCCAGAGTCACGGGCCGACGCTGAAACGTCGGCCCGTCGTCGTCTGGCTCGGTCGGTAATTCCGAAACGAAGAGCCAGCGGCGCCCCGCATCAACCCAATCCCAGCCATCCAGATCCGAACGCGCCTCGTCCTCAGCAATCCAGAACCTGACCTGTTCCTCGATCGGTTCCTCTTCGTCAACGGCTGGAGCTTCGTGGAACTGGAATTCAAGCCCGCGATGCTCCCCTAGCGCGGCGGCACTGATGTCGCGCACTCTCTCGCTGGAGCAGTCGAACGTGCCGTGGGGTCCGATGCCGCCGTAGGTGGTGGGGACCACCATCGTCATGCCCACGCCGATGTTGTCGGCCGTTTCCACCGCGATGTCGGCTCCGAGCCGCACCACCTCGCGCCCGCCAAGCCAGTCTCGCATCTCTTCGATCGGCACCGGCGCAGCCTCGAGGCTCGAAGGGGGAAGCGCCTTCAGCAGCGCTTCCAGGTGCTTGCGATCCCTGTCAAGGTCGAGATCCCGCCAGACCACCTGAACGTTGCGATCGTGCCGGATGCCGTGGAGGAAGACGGATACGTCGTATGCCGGACCGTCCGCCCGCGTCTGGGACCACAGGTCAAGGTACTCGGGAATCAGCACCGGAGCGGACGCAGGCGGTCGAATGCAGCCTCCCCGGGGCTTGGGCATAGCGCCCGGCGGACACCGCACTGGCGACACGCTACGGAGCCAGTTCGCGGTCTCGATCTCGAACGGACCGTAGACTGGACAGAGCCTCTCCTCTGTCTCCGGCTCCTTGAAGCTCCTCTGAGCTTCGACGACGACACACTCAGCATCGTCGCGTTCCCCGCGCCGGTTCACCCTGCCCATGCGCTGCACCAGCGCATCCCACGCTGCGCACTCCGAAATCATGGCGTCGAAGTCCCAGTCGACGCCAGCCTCGATGCACTGCGTCGCGACGACAAGGGTCGGCTCCCGAGCGTCGAGCCGCTCCTCCACGGCCTCGATAGTCCTCTGCCGATCCAGCGGCCGCATCCGTCCCGTGACCAGGAACGGCTCGCGATCCGGTGCGCTTCGGCTTCGCGCCACCTTCGCCTTCGTCGCCTTTGTGAGCCAGTCGAGGGCGGTACGGACGGTGTTCGCTACCAGCAGCACGCATGGAGCGTCAATCTTGCCGAGGACTGCTTGCGGAGGACCGTCAGACCAACGCAACGTCTTCCGTGCTCTGAGCCGCGCGCCAAGCGTCGCATCCTTGCGGTCAGCCCCATTCAGCTCAAACCGCACCGTCGCAGGCGACGTGGCAGCTGTCGCGCTCAGTTGCACGACATGGCGGCGCGACGGCAAGCTGCGTACCGGATCCACCCGATCGAGATGACCGAGTGTGTCCAGGAACGGTCCGGCAAGGTGCGCCTCGTCTAGCAGGAGCAGAGTGTCTTGACCGACCAGACCGGCCTCGACGGATCGCATGCGCGGTGTGACGCCGTAGCCCCGGAGAAGCAGCCGTGACCCAATCTGGTCGACCGTCGAGGCGATGATCTGAACCTGATCTGGCGAGCGACACCACCTTGGGTCCGTAGCGCAAGCACCGCGCAGCCTGATGCTGCATGCGGGTGCCGGACTGAGCTTCGCCAGCGCGTTGCGTAGCGGGGCAAGCTCCGCCGCGCCTGCGAGTCTCTTGAGAAGTCGCTGCCCGTGCCGCCACGCCTGATCGACGAGGATTCGGCGATCCACGACCAGAATGATGCGCCGGGGGAAAAGGCCGTACTCTTCGTCGTACGCCGCCCTTGCGAGCGCGTAGAGCGCAATGTCGACCACCGAAGTTTTGCCGGACCCGGTAGGTAGATCGAGAGCATCAGGCCATCGCCGGTCGCTGAGCACTCGACCCGCGAGACGCTTCTGCCAGGGGTAGGGCGGCACGCCACGGCAAATCTCGAAGAACCGAGTGAAGTCCGGGAACGTCACGGTAGTGCCTCCACCGGTTCCATCAGGCCGTACCCGAGATGCCGACCCGCGCCCACGACAATCGGCCCTTCGATGGCGTGCGGGAACCGCAAGCGGGCGTGAACGATGGGCCGACGGTGCGGTCCTCGGACTACGCGTGAGTTCGGGCTGCCAATCGTGAACGGCGCGTTCGATGCCTCGACCTCGTTCGGCAAAGGGAGACCGACGTGGGAGCACGCAACGCCAATCTCGTCAGCGACGCGGCACCACTCGTCTCGGGTCCATTGACGGCGCTTCGCTACGTGGCGTGGGAGTTCCATGGGGATGACGGTCTGCCAGACTGTCGCGGGTCGGGTCCAACGTTCGTCGGTGAGGGTGCGTCGCGAGTCCGTCGGCCCGAACGAGAGCAACCGGCCTGCCAAAGTCAGGCTCCCGCCACGGGCGAACCAAGTCGCGACGACACGGTCCACGTAGGTACGGTCCGACTCATTGGTGTTCGGTGGGACGATGAACGAAACGCCCAGAACAGCGCCGACAGCGTAACGGGAGCCGACGTGAGGAAGCGGGCAAAAGTGGAGGTGAGACTGCCGCAGGGGCGATCCATCCTCCTCATGACCGTGGAGGATGGGGCGCGGTGGAGGGTGCTCGGCTTCCGCTAACCCGATGAATGCGCGGCGAAGCTGGTGCGCCAACTGAGGTGCGCGCTCGATCGGCCAATTCCCTCGGGCGAGTCCAGCAGTAATCATGCGCCCGGCTTGTCGGCTGCTACTCCAGCGGTAGGCTCGCCACTCGCATGGAAGCACGCGGCCGGGGATGAGCGTATCGGACTGCGCTATCGCGTCCACGACTCCTGACATGGGAATCCGCAGCATCGTGCCGGACACTGAGGGTCGCCACGCGGGACCATGAAGTTCGTCTCGTCGGCCCACGCTGATCGCGACCAAGCTCTCGGCCGACCCGAGCCGCGTGCAACGCCGGCATAGGGTGTGCAGTGCGTCCTCGTGTTGCTCGTCGACATCAACATCCCACACGAAACTCACGGGATGGTCGCCAACGTACCGGCTGGCACGGAGTTGACGCGTTCTTGGAAGTGACGGTCGTTTACCGGTCTTCTTGTTCCAGTTCGGCACGCTGTTCATGGGAAGCCACGCCTCATACGCCTCCTCGGGAGCGTCTCGCTCCGCGATGACGCTCGGGGCATCTTGCGACTCCAGCCACCTGAGGGTGTCGCGTTCACTGGGCCTGCAACCACCGTCGTACCATGCCGCAATCAGCGCGTAGATCAAGCGCGCCGGATGAGGTGGCCATTCGGATCCCAAGCCGTGTGTCTGAGCGACGAACTCGCCCGCGAGGAACCGAACGGAGATCTCAAGCATCACGAGTCGCTTCGTCCCATCGCAGCGACGAGATTCTCGTGGACTTTCAGATCAATAGGGTCCTTCCGGAACGCGAGCTGAGATGACGGAAAGCGACCGAGGGCATCCCGAACGACTTCCAACGAACGCTCGACAGTGATGCCGGAGAGCGGTTCGTCGGGAGCATCGTCCCGGCGAATCTGCCAACCATCCGTCCGTTCGCAGACGAGGTCGCATTCGCTGCGCAAGTGGCCGCCGTCTCGATGAAGAGCCGCGAGGCCGAGAATGCCGAGTGCGGCGAGGAAGTCGCGCGCCAAGCTGTCCTTACTGTTGCCGCCGAACCCGATTCGTCGGAAGACGCCGAACGAGATGACGGATCGCTGCTCCGCATGCCGCATGGTGATGGAAAGGCGTGGGAACTTGTCCATCGATGGCGGCACGACACCAAGTCCTTGATCGACAAGTTTTTGGGACTTCTGCTTCTCGGAAAGCTCCTTCGCAAGCTTTTTGAGCCCTTGCTCAACCTTCGTGACGTTCTGTTCTTCGGCCAGCTTCTTGAGCGACGCCTTCTGTTCGTCCGTAGTGAAGTTGCTGTCGTCACTGAGGTTGATGCGGTCGGACGACGGCAGGCCCATCGGATCGAGACGACCGCCAGGGCGGTTCATCCTGAATGCGTCGATGGCCACTATTTTCGACCAGACGGCCTTCTCATGTCGGCCCTGCCACGCGTTCGCTGCCGTGCCGGAGTGCGAGTCCCAACCGCCGAGCACGAGGATCAGCGGGGCGTGCTCCAGGAGTGCTGTCGCGTCCTTGCGGCTGGCGCCACGGATCTGCTTCGCGACGCTTGAATCGCGCCACCTAGTGCCATCGGCGAGCGTGGCCGTGCCGACCGCGGCATCGTAGGCGCGGTGCGGCAATTCCAGGTCGGTTAGAACTCCGATGTTGGGTACATCCAGCCGATGGAGCGGGAGGGTGAGCCTCCCGGATTGGACCAGAGCGAGAAGCGCCTCCTCGATTCGGTTGGCCTGCGATGCCGGGGAATCGAGAAGGCAGGTCTTGACCGTCTCGTCGGCGACGCGTCGTTCCGACCAGACGTATCGAGGGCCCTTTTCGTCTCCTTCCGCCTGTGCAAACGTGGGCGGTGAGACTGCATCGCCGGATCCGCCAAGCGGCTGAAGTTCTCGGGTGATGGCGAGGCCGCGGACTGCGGAGTCCGCCACGAGCTTTGAGAGAACATCAAGTGAAAATACCATTCCCAGACTCTCCACTGAACATGGCGATCATGAGATGATCGGCTGGCAGCGTCGCGGTTGGTACCGAACGCCGGTGCTACTCACCCGGTGGCGACAGGGACAGGACTACGCGTTCGGTGGTCAGGAGTCGCTGATGGACCTTACCGAAGCCGACCTCAACGGCAACACGTAGACGAGCATTGAGGCTGTCTACGCTGGCGTGCACGTCGCGGAGATCGGCGCGAACATCGCCTGCCAGCGTGACGCCGGCAGCGACCACCGCCACGATGGCGGTGATTATCGCGACGCCGGTTCCGACAATCCGCTTCGTGCCGTTGTTCATGAGGTGGTAGTGTAGCAGCATCCCGTTGTCCTTGGCACCTCTCGGAGACGGGAGTCCCCGGGCATCGCCGGCCGGACGGGCGATCCCGCCGCGCCGTCGTCGGCCGCTCGTGCCAGACGGACCGTAGCGTCTCGACCACGTCGGCACTTGTCAGCTCGGAGACGGGCAGACTGGCGCAGCCGGAGGAAGGCGAAGTCTGCCATGCTCGACAGCCACTCCTTGGCGTGCTTGGAGTTGCGCCAGCCGGGCCGCATCTGCGCCCCGGGCGGCCTGCGGCGGCGGCGAACGTCGGCATGCTCTTGAAGCGGCGCTTCTGGGCGAGTGGACGGCCGTGGGCGCGGCGACCTGGAGTTGGCGAGGGTCTGGGCGCGAGCGTCCCTAGAGCGGCACGGGCGGGAAGCCGCGGAGCCGGAGTTCGCGGCGTCGTCCGCGGATGACGAGGTTTTGTACTCAACTGCGGGTGCCGGACGGCTGCACGTCCGATGGACATGCCATCGCCACGTCGTGTCGTTCGCTCGCGGGAGCTTGAGCGGGACAGCCATCACCCAGGACTCGCGCGCTTTTCAGTGTCCCGGGTTCTCGCTCACGTTCGTACCTCCGACTCGGCAGCCGTCACGATCCACGTCCGCGCCCGCAGTCAGCCGCAACGCCCGCCGAACGGCCAATCCCCCGGCGGTGAGCGATCTCCGTCGCATCTGCCGGTATCGACCCATTCGTCGATGACCTCCTGCGGCCAGCGAGGGTCGCCCCCAGGAAGCCGGATCGGTGCGGCCGGGAACACCCGGTCGTCCGGCATCTTGTACACGGTCGACCGTGAGACGCCGACCTGACCGGCAACTTGCCTGACATGCGACGGTCTGAGCCATCACAAGTGCCCCCTCCTGTCGTGGAGATCGTTCTCGCCGCCGCGATCCCCGATGCAGGCCGCCAACGCACGCGTGTATGTACCGAAAACGGATCAAGACCACAAGGTCCCATAAAGTGCACGTTCGTCTTGAGAGGCGGTATACTTTCCGGCGTCATGGCCATCGATTTCGCGGAGGCGGTCCGGCGTCGGCTCGCGGAAAGAGGACAATCCAAGTTCCGGGCCGCCGTCAACAGCGGCCTGCCGCAGGATGCCATCCGGTCCGTCTTGAACGGGCACGTCCCCCGCCTGAACCGCGCCGAGCAGATCTGCCGCGCGCTCGGTCTGGAGCTCTACATCGGTCCCTCGCGGCATGTTCAGGTGGAGGCCGACGGCGCGGAACCGTCCCGTCCGCTGACGCGCTTCGCCCCGAGCGTCCAACTGCCGGTGCGGGTGTTGTCGCAGCCATCGCCGGACGTCTTCCTGATGGAGAGCGAAGAGCAGGATCGGACCAAGCCGGCGCCGGTGGATCTGGACGACCCCCAGGCGTTCTACGCGCAGTTCCACGGATACTCGATGGTCCCGGCCGGCATCCGGTCGGCGGACTTCTGCCTCGTCTCTCCGTGCGCGAAGCTCGAGCCCGGTCAGCGGATCTGGCTGCGGGACCGGAACGGGCGCGAAGGGCTGCGGTGGCTGATCAGGCTGACGGCGGCCACCTACGAGGTGGCCGCCTGGGACACGCCCAAGCCGAACGGCCACCAGGACCTGGTCCCCGAGCGGTGGGAGCGCAAGGACGTCGACGACCGCGGCGTCATCCTGGCCGTGTACCGCGGTTGGCTCGTTCCGTCGGACCCGGTGCACCGGCTTCCCGACTGGCACGGCGGCCGGCTCACCGGCTTGTGGCGGGCGCTGCTCGACGAGGAGCCGGAGCTCCAGGCCGCGGTGGCCGAGCATCTCGAAGAAACGACCTCCTCCTTCAACCGGAGGATCACGGGCTGGCTCAAGCACGGTTCGGTCCGGCGCTCGGACATGCAGGATCTCCTGCAGCAAGTCGAAGACGTGAAGCAGTTGGCGCAGTTGCTGTCCC
Organism: Vicinamibacterales bacterium; assembly: GCA_965207615.1. Lineage (GTDB taxonomy): Bacteria > Acidobacteriota > Vicinamibacteria > Vicinamibacterales > UBA8438 > JAJEEA01. The sequence goes on along the minus strand of CBDBMZ010000003.1, from coordinate 81,916 downwards.
GGCAATCGGCGGCGTCCCGCAACGAGTCCGGAGCGCGTGGCGAAGAAGCTGACCGGCCCGCCGACGGGCGCGGGGGCGAGGGAGCGGTAACGGATCCCGCCCTCGCGTGACGGCGCCCGCCGGCTGATCTTCGTCCTCGACGACCTGCCCTTTCGCTCACTTCCCACCACCGGTTCGACACCGACCACCCTCACGAACGGACGCCCTGTCGGGCGGCAGTCGGCGGCCACCGGGCGCCACGGGCGCACGAGTCGCCATCATTCATCGGGCGGCTCCTGCGCGTTGACGCGGTCGAGCATCGTGCCGATCACGGAGGTCGCGTTTGCCTTGCCGAGCTTCTCCAGCGCGGGCTCGTCGGGGTCGACGCCGAGTTCCCGCGCGAACTGCGGATGCTCCTCGACCAGCTTGGCCAACAGCTTCTTCTGCCGGGCGGTGATCGGGGCCGCCCGCGCGGCTGCCGTCTCGGCCTTGTCTGCGTCGTTGGGGTCGGCGGACGGCTCGACATCGAGACCGAAGAGGGCGCGGTCGTCGGGCCGCTTCAGGGTCCGGATCTGCTCGTCGAGCCAGCCGAGGCTGATGTCCGTCCGCGAGGTCTGCGCCGCCCGGACGATGGCCCCGACGATGATCTTGCGGCGGGTCTCCCGCTTGCGCTCGGTCTTCGCCTCGTCCGTCTGGAGCCGGCGCAGTCGATCCGCGAGGAGCCTGTCCGCGTCCCTCGCTTTGACCGCCAGCTCCTGCCGCCGCTCCTTGAGCTTCACGATCCGAGTAGCACGTCTTGACGTCTGCATGAACCAGGTATGTATCATGAATCCAGGCGATAGAAAAATGGAGCAAAATAACAGTACTAGCCAAGAGTCCCCCGGACTCCACGGCACTAACTGAAGGAAACCCCGAAACCCGCAGGGCGCACTTACCGGTTTCGCTGCGCGAAACCGACGTGCGACGAGAGCCTTCGGCCCGAAGAGCACGACGCCATGTATTGCCACGTCAACGTGAGCACGGGCAGCCGCGGCACGGGCCAGTCGGCGGCGGCGAAGTACGACTACATCAGCCGCGCCGGCAAGTACGAGGCGGCCTGCCAGGACGAGGTGGTGCACCTCGAGTCGGGCTCGATGCCGTCGTTCGCGTCGTCGGACGCGCGCCTGTACTGGGCGGCGGCCGACTGCCACGAGCGGAGCAACGGGCGCCTTTTCCGATCGCTGACGGCGGCGCTGCCCAACTCGCTGGACCCTGCCGGTCGGCTGGAGCTGGCGCGGAGCTTCGCGGCGCACGTGACGTCGGGCGAGTTGCCGTACACGCTGGCGGTGCACGCCGGCGAGTCGAAGAAGGAGGGAGTGGCGGACAACCCGCACCTGCACCTGGTGTTCTCGGAGCGGGTGAACGACGGGGTGGAGCGCGGGGCGGCGCAGTGGTTCCGGCGGGCGGCGCCGAAGAAGGGCGATCCGGCGTCGGGGGGCGCGAGGAAGACGGAGCGGACGAAGCCGCGGGCGTGGCTGGAGGAGACGCGGTCGGCGTGGGCGGGGAAGATGAACCTGGCGTTCGAGCAGGCCGGCGTGTCGGATCGGGTGACGTCGGAGAGCCACGCCACGCAACTGGCGCGGGCGCGCGAGGCCGGCGACGCGGCGGAGGAGGTGCGTCTTCTGCTGAACCCGCCGTCGTTGCACATCGGCCCGCCGGCGAAGCACAACTGGGAGGACCGGCCGGGGAGGGCGCCGGAGCTGAAGCCGGATCGGTATGCGGCGGCCGAGGCGGCGGCGGCTTCCGCCGAGGAGGTCCGTTCGGCGCACGCGCCGGACGTGGCGGAGGTGGCCGAGGCGAGGTCGCGGGTTGCGGCGCTCGACGCGCGTATCGCGGCGCTGGAGGCGGAGGTGGCGGCCGGCGAACGGCGGGCCAAGCTGGCGGAACGCGAAGAGGCGGTGCGGGCGACGTCGAAGGGCGGGCAGTGGCTGGACGAGGCGCACCAGTCGGCCCTTGCCCGCGGCGACGGCCGTCTGACGCCGGGCGAGAGAGAACGCGCCGTGGAGACGGTGGAAGACCGTCTCCGTGCGGACCTCGCCGCCCGCGAGGCGTCGCTCATGGCGACGTCGACCGGCTCGACGTTGCTGAGGGAGGAGTACGGGGAGGCCGTCGCCGCCGCGGCGGCGGCGCAGAGCTTCGCGAAGCGGGAATCCGTTCTGGAACGGGTCGCGCAACGAGTCGACGAGGAGCTGGGGGCTCGCGAGGAAGCGCTCCGGTCGATCCCGCTGGGCCGGCAGCATCTGTCGGCGGCGGAACAGGTTCGGGCCGACGGTGCTGTGGCGGCGCCGCCGACCCCGGCCGAGCGCGAGTCGATGGTCCGCGCGGCGGAGCAGCGCGTGGGGGAGGCGCTCGCCCGGCGTGAGGAACGGGTCCTCGCGGCCACGGGCGACGACCGGCTGCTGGCCGAGGCGGCCGAAGAGCTGGCGGCGCGCGATGCGGTCTCCGGCGACGGCGGCATCGCGGAGCAGGCGCGGGTCATCGACCGGGCGGAGGATCTGCTTGAGGCGGACCGCACCGAGCTCGAGCTCGAGGAAGCGGATCTGCGGAAGGACACGACCGGTGAAGAGTTTCTCCGCAACGCCCGGGTCGAGGTCCTCGGCGCCGCCGACCGGGAAACGCAGACGCTCGTCGACGGCTGGGCCGTCATCGACCAGGCGTCCGCGGCGAAGGCCCGCGTCGAGGCGCTCGGCATCGGGGGCATGGACCTGTACCACGCCCACCTGGCGGACATCGATCCGAAGTGGGGCGTGGACGGGAACGCCGCGACGACGCGCGGGAACCAGGATGCGGCGCTGAGCGCGGCGGAGTCCGACGGCGCGCGCCTCGGGCGCGTTCGCGCCGTGCTGTCGGACGAGGCGGCCGCCGCCCGCTACCGCGAGGTCCTCGACGACGGTCCGGACCGGTTCGACACGGCGGACCTCAACAGGGCCCTCGCGGCGGGCGAGCGGGAGCGGCAGGAACGCGAGGCGACGGCGTGGGCCGGGCTGGCCGCCCGCGAGGAGTCGGTGCGGGCGACATCGAAGGGCGGCCAGTGGCTGGACGAGGCGCACCAGTCGGTCCTTGCCGACGCCGGTGGCCGTCTGGCGAGGGAACGCGCCGTGGAGGCGGTGGAAGGCCGTCTCCGCGCGGACCTCGGCGCCCGCGAGGAGTCGCTCATGGCGACATCGACCGGCTCGACGTTGCTGAGGGAGGAGTACGGGGAGGGCGGCGCCGCGGATGCGCCGCGGCGGAGCTTCGCGGAGCGGGAATCCGTTCTGGAACGGGTCGCGCAGCGGGTCGACGAGGATCTGGGGGCTCGCGAGGAAGCGCTCCGGTCGATCGCGCTGGGCCGGCGGCATCTGTCGGCGGCGGAGCAGGCTCGGGCCGGCGGTGCTGCGGATGCACCGCCGCCCCCGGCCGAGCGCGAGTCGATGGTCCGCGCGGCGGACCAGCGGGTGGGAGAGGATCTCGACCGGCGCGAGGAACGGGTCCTCGCGGCCACGGGCGACGACCGGCTGCTGGCGGAGGCGGCCGAAGAGCTGGCGGCGCGCGGCGCGGTCTTCGGCGACGGCGGCTTCGAGGAGCAGGCGTTGATCATCGACCAGGCGGAGGACCTGCTCGAGGGGGAGCGCGCCGGGCTCGAGCTCGAGGAAGGCAAGCTGTTGAAGGCCGCCGCCGGCGAGGAGCTTCTCCGCAACGCCCGGCGCGATGTCCTCGGCGACGACGACCGGGACGCGGAGACGCTCACCGACGGCTGGGCCGTCATCGAGCAGGCGTCCGCGGCGAAGGCCCGCGTCGAGGCGCTCGGCACCGGGGGCCTGGACCTGTACCACGCCCACCTGGCGGACATCGATGCGGAGTGGGGCGTGGACGGTAACGCCGCGACGACGCGCGGGAACCAGGATGCGGCGCTGAGCGCGGCGGAGTCCGACGGCTCGCGCCTCGGGCGTCTTCGCGCCGTGCGGTCGGACGAGGCCGCCGCCGCCCGCTACCGCGAGGTCCTCGGCGACAGTCCGGACCGGTTCGACACGGCGGACCTCGACAGGGCCCTCGCGGCGGGCGAGCGGGAGCGGGAGGAACGCGCGGCGGCGGCGCGCCGTGCGGCGGACCTCGAGACGGCCACGGAGGCGGCGCAGGCCGCGGCGGCGCGGTCGAAGGTCGACTTGCGCCCCGCCGCTGTCCGTGCGGTCTACGAGACCGGCGAGACGCACGCGGCCGGTCTCGCGGCCGTGGAGCGCACGACCGAGGCCCTCGACGCCGCGGCCGACCAGCGGCTCCCGGCCGGCACGATCATCGACGCCTGGAAAGCGAACCGTTCGGCGCCTGGCGGGATAGCGGCGGCCCTTGCCACCGCCACCGCCGCCGCCCGCCTCGAGGAGGAGCGTGCCGAGGCGCGGCGCAAGCAGGCGGCCATCGAGAAGCGCAACTCTCGCGTGAAGCAGCTGTTGGCCGACCCCGTGTCGGCCGACGCACTCATCGAGGCCCTCGAAGCGGAGGACCCGTCGTGGCGGTCAGGGATCCGCCCGGCCTGCATCGACCGGGCGCTCGACGTCGCCGAGCGGGACCCCGGCCCCCGGGAGGTCGCCACCCGGCGACACCACGAACACGAGGTGGTCCTCGAGACGGAGCGGCGCTTCCCCGACGCCACCAGCACGGCGTGCCAATTCGCGGGTGGCCGTTTCGACGTGACCACGGAGGTGGGCCGTGCGGGCCGGCGCGTCTCGCAGGATCTCTCGGACCGCGCCCTCGTGAGAGCGCACGCGGCCGAGAAGGCCGAGGCGCCGGCGCCTCGCAACTTCGTTCAACGGCTCTACGAGTGGCTGCGGGATCGGCTCGAGCGGCTGCTCGGCCGTTCGCCCGGCCCGTCCGCGGCGGCCTCCACCCCCGGGCCGGCGGCCTCCGCGGAGCGCCCGGCCGAAGCGGGCCGGCCTCGACCCGCCGCCTTCGAGGAGCGGTACTGCCGGGAGTGGCCCGAGCACGCGGCCGACATCCGTCGTCCGGACTTCGAGAAGCTGGCCGCGGGCGCGTTGAGCGGCAACCGGCTCTTCGAGCGGGAGGAGCCCCGCTCGTCAAGATGGATCACGGTCGAACCGGGCGAGTTGCCGGCCGCTCTCGCCAAGCCCCAGCCGGCCTGGAGCGACAAGGCCGTCGAGGAGGTGACCCGGCGGGCTACAGTCTGGGACCCGGACCGGACCGAGGGCCGGCGGGTCGCCGAGGCGCACCTGGGCGGCTACGAGAGCCGGTTGCCGGCGGAGTACTCGCACTCGGCGGAATGGCAGGCGATCCTGAAGCGTGCGGAGGAGGCCGTCCGGAAGGCCCAGAACAGCTGGCGGTACAAGTGGGCCGACCGCCGGAAGGACGACCGGAAGAAGCGGGAGCTCGAGGCGACCGCGATCAACCGCGCCTGCGGGCGCGACGCGCGCCGCCTGCACGGGAAGATGATGGCGGGGCGTGAGGCCGCGCGGCCCGAGTGGGAGGTCACGGTCAGGATCCGGGCCGTTCAAGAGCTCATCCGGAGCGAAGAGGCGGCCCGGCTCAGGCAAGAGCAGGCACGGGAACGGGCGCGAGAGCGGGAACGCGCCACCGACAGGCCGCCGCCCGAGCGAAAGCGGACGAGAGACCGGGGACGCGGCCTGGATCGATGAAGACCGTTGCGTCCGCGGATGCAGGCGGCCACGCGGAGCGGGAAGACCGTCGCGCGGCCCTGGCGCCTCGCACCGCTTCGGAAACTGCTCCACCGCGGCCTGCCGCCGCGGGCTCGCCACCGCGCCGGTCGTCGACTCCACCCCCCTCCCGCAGACAACGCGCTCCTGCTCACGCGGCGCAGGCCTGAGAGGCTGGCTTGCACGCACAGTCTTCCCATCCGCCCCCGGAGCGGGGTGGAAGGACGACCCCGCTCCGAACGCCGGCAGCCGCCGGCGGGGCGGACGCCGCCCCCGGCCGGACCTGGAACTGCGGTCCGGCCTCCATCCCGTGGCCGTGAAGAGCGACGGCCGCGGGATGGGCGGCGAACCCCTGCCCTTGCGACGGCGCACCCGGCCGGCCTGAAGAACGGGCCGGCCAGACGGGTGCGCCTTCCGCAGATTCCGGCGTCAAGGACGGCTGAGCGAAGATCGGTCGCCGCCGCTGAACGCCCGGGGCGACGAATCTCCGCTTGTTCACCTTGACGGCGCCGGCAAAAAACGCGGCTTCGCCGCAGGCCGGCACTTCCTCGCCACTACCACCGCCGTGCCCGACGAGAGAACCGCTCTCTCAGGCCGGCCGGCCTGAACGCCGGCGCCGAAAACCATCGGCTGGTCGATTAGCCGCCCCGGGCAGCGGTCCCCTGCGGGGCTCCCTGACTCCGGAATCGCGGGCAGGGGTCCTCCGGCGCGACGTGTGCGCCCGAGCGCGGGTCGGCATGAGGCCGGACGCGACTCGCCGCGAGAGGGAGTGACCGATGGCCACTACTCGCGTCCGCAGCTTGAGGAGGGTTCGGTTCCGGGACGGTCGGCCGATACGAGTCGGCTCCGAGATTGTCGTCCGCTCCATCGACCACGGCGGCTCGACGATCCGCGCCTTGCGGCTCACGGCGAAGCTGCGCATGCAGGGCTCCGCGCTGGCCGCCGCGCTGTCGAGTCCGGCCGTGAGCTCGGCTCTCGCCGACGTGTCGTATCGCACCGGCGCCGGCCACACGACGGGGCTGTCGGTCGTCTACCAGCAGGCCGAGCCGCTGACGACGGTCGTCCGCGAGTCGGCCGTGAGCGCCGGGCAGGAGTTCGAGGTCGCGTGGCGGGGCGCCGACGGCCTCCTCGACCAGATGCCGGACCCCGAGCCCGTCGACGGCAGTCCGACGCGCGCCGTCGTCGACTGGCACGAGCTGGCCAAGCACGCGTCCGACTTCTACGACGACGAGCGCTCGATGCCGGCCCTCGCCGACCGGAAGGTGCTGCGCCGGCGCGGCCGCGTGACGGTCAGGCGCGGGTTCCTCCGCCCGCCGATGTCGGCCGAGGCCGTCGCGCGCATGGTCGAGCTTCGCGCCCAGGGCCTCGGCTTCGGGCGCATCGCGCGGGCGGTCGGCTGCGCGCGCATCACCGTGTCCCGCTACCTGCGCAGCTTCGAGGAGGAAAGCCGATAACCGTTTCCGGGTAGCGCTGAACGTCCCGCGGCCGGACCGGCCGAGCCGCGGGACTTCGCTGACGAACGACGCGCCCCGGCATGGTGCCGGGGCGTGATTCCCCCAGGTTGGCCTCGTCCCAAACGCTGAGCGGCGGGACGACGGGCTGACCTTGCGAGGGTGGCTGCCCGACCGGCTGCCGGACCGCCCCGAGCGGCGACCGCCTCCGGAAGGTAAAAGGCGGCTTCCGCCCGGGCGCCCGCCGTGGCGGGGACCGGGGGCATGAACCGAGCTTCCGACCCGACAACCGCACGCCTCCGTGGGCGAGCCGTTCGAGCAGGCAGACAGCGAACGAGCGCCCGCGGGGCCGTCATCCCGACTCCCGGAATACGGCGCATAGGCGACACAGGCGGGGGGCGGCGTCGGAGGCCGATCGACCTCTCATGTGACCCGACACCTTGCTCCTCGCCCCTCGTCCACCCGGCCGCCTGTCGAAGACAGGCGGGCCGGGACGGGGAGATTCCGCGCCAATGCAGAGCTCCGCACAGCGCGCGGAGCGTCACCCATCGCTGGCGACGCGGCGGATCTCGCCCCGCACGCTGCCCCACACGATCGCGATGCATCTGCTCCAGTCCGGAGTCGACATCACCGTCATCGCCCTCTGGCTCGGCCACGAGAACACGGCCACCACCCACCAGTACGTCGAAGCCGACCTCGCCATGAAGGAGGCGGCACTCCGCTGCGTCGACGATCCCGCACCTCGGCCACTCCGGTTCACCGCCACCGACCGGCGCCTCGAATACCTGGAAGGCCTCTGACTATGCGGAGTACCGGCCAGGCAAATCCCCGAGTCAACGCGGCCCGCCGAGCCAACTCCGCATAGTCCAGTATTCCGCATAGTTCGCGCGCTGTGCGCGCTTTCTCGTTTGCCGCGCTGTGCGGGGCAAGGACGAAGACCCCGGCCGGCAGGGCCGCCAACCTTCCCGGGAAAGGAGAACGCGCATGAACGAGGTGCGGCTCGACCCCGCGGGCGGGAGCTTGTTCTCGGCCCACCCTCCCGCGGAGAGTCCCCGGCCCGCCAGCGTGCCCGGACAGCCGGACTGCCGGTCCAGGTCACGCTCGAGCCGGGCTGGTCCGACCCCGCAGCGACCGGCCGTGACGACCAGCGCCGAGCCGGGCGATCGCCAGCGCGGGACGCGCGAAGACCGGCCCGGCGGTGCGGGAACCCTGACCCCGCCGCGAATCCACCCCGGAGCCGAACGGACACTCCGGTTCAGGGCTGAGGTCGATCCTGAAGATGACAGCGACAGCCGCCCCGGCTACCTGGACACCGAGGCGCACCATGCCGGGCTCGAGGGCACCGTCTGCACGCGGGAAGCCACCCCGGCGCTGTCGCGGCTGCCGACCTGCGCGATGCAGACGCAGGACGCGCTGCCGTGGTCGGTCATCTGCCGCAGCGTGGTCGACAGGATCAAGGCGGTGATCCATCGGGCGCGAATGCTCGACAGCGGGCCCCGCGTCGAACAAGATGGTGCGGCTGAAGGACCACGTCGATCGGAGCCTCGTCGACGAAGCGGAGCCGGAGGCACAGGCGGAGGAGCGCGATGGCGGAGAACCTCCTGCTCGTCATCAACATCGGGTTGGGAGCGGTCTTCCTGTTCCACGGGGTCATCCTGACGGCGATCCCGCTGCTGACCGGGGCCTGGCGCAGGCTGCCGGCGGTGCCGGCGTTCGGCCTCGGGCAACTGATGTTCGGCGTCGGGGAGCTGTCCCGGCTCCCGCTGGTCCGGAGTGCGGCGCCGTTGCCGGACCCGGCGTGGGAGTACCTCAGCGTCTTCACGACCTACTTCATGATCGTGCCGCTGTACCTCTTCAACACGTTCTTCTTCGGCCCGGGCTGTGGCGCTCCTACGAGCGCGTGTGGCGGTTCCAGGCCGCGTTCACCGTGGTCGCGATGGCGGCCGGGGCAGCGCTGGGAGAACCGGCCGTGCTGCTTGACGCGCACCTCGCGCCGTCGGTGTTCTACCTGGTGTTGACGGCGGCCAACGCCCTGACGCGGCACATGCACGCCCCCGGGTCGGGAACCTGATCCAAAGGCGACGCGCCAAGCCAGTTCATCCGAGCCGTCCCGAGGAGCCGGCCGGCGGAAGTCAAGGTGGATGCGCAGGAAGGCGCCGGCGAGAAGTGACCCCGGCGCAGGAACGCGGGCCTCCGGGCCGAGTTTCGGGTCCTGCCCAGAACCGTACGCCAGCTAGCTGGCCGGAGGCCAAGGATGACCGGACGCGAGATCAGGATGGCGCGGTTCGTCTGGCGGCCTGCCGTATTCGAGACGCCATAGCTCGATCTCTCCCAGAAGCATGGAGGCGGATTTCCGACGCCTGGGATCGTTAAGAACCATGTGGAACAGGCGCAGGCGGACGTCGTTTGATGCTCGCGCGTGCAACGTAGCGACATGGGGATCTTGGCCGTAGGGGCGTTGCCCGACGAAAGCGCTTTCAAGTTGCTTCCAGACGCCTCGCGGGACCGGCTCGGGCCGGTTGTCAGCGATAAGGTTGAGGTTCGCGGTCAGAGCCTGGGACGCTCCAAGCCAACCCATGACCGTTGATACGACGCGTCGATTGATGTCCGGAAGGTCACGGTCACACAATTGGTGCAGACGTGTGGCCACCGCGGGGCTCCGCTCGGCGAGTTCTGTCAGGCGGCCGACGAGGAGGTTTTCACACTGGAGTTGAGGCGTGAACGGAATCCCGTCGACCTCAGGGTCGACAAAGCTCAAGAGAAGCTCGCGTGCGCGCGGCGTATCGAGCGCGGCGAAGGCGTTGACGAAGTAGTCCTCGCACTGCGTGAACGCGCGGGGATCACGAACCAGTTCGCTCAGAAGATCGGCGGCGGCTTCCGATCGGGATCGGCCGAGAGCATTGATGAGACCCCGGAGTTGGTAACCCACAAGGGGACGGTCTCGGAGGGCGTCGCGCACCTTGGCGATCCCTGCCGCCGGGTCATCTACAAAGACGCACAGCGAGAGGACGCGGCCCAGGAGATGCTTGTCGGAGTCATGCGCCCATGTCTCTGGGCGTGCGAGGATGGAATCGGCAAGAGGGAACGCTTTGCTCGTGGGCAGAACGACGCCAGCGATCAGCAAGCGCTCGGCCGCGGCGACGCGAGTGTGTTCGTCCCGCTGGCCCGGCACGGCAACGACATCGAGCACACGCTCGGCACTACCTCGACCGCCGACAGCTGCGAGGGCGTTCGCAAGTCGCTTCACGTCAGCTGCCGAACCCCTGTGCGCTTCCTCTGCCTTCAGGCGGTCCATACCAGCCTTGAGAGCAGTTGCGTACCGTGTACGCGTGGAATTCTGACTGGATGGCAAGGTAACGAAGTCGCGTGCTGCCCACACCAGGTCGTAGGGAAACGCCGTATCGAGAGGATGCTTCGGCGCCGGCAGGTACTCCTGTGCCATGGCGGCCGCAACGTCGATACGGTACTCCGGTACGTTGAGTAGATCGACGAGCGCGAGTTCGGCGGCGGCGGGATCTAGATGCTTTAGGGCTGCTAAGTGCCAGCGGGCGTGGGTCCTATTGCCACCGGCGTGGAGCAAAGCGCGATCGCCAGCGGCGGCGGCGGCCCGGACGCGGCGCATTCTCTCGATGTCCGCGTGGATGAGGGTCAGCAGATGGCGCATGTCCTCAGACTCGCCGACCTGGGCGATCGAAGAGGATAGGTTGGCCTTTTCCGTGCCGTCGATGTCGTCCTGGCAAAGCACTAGATCGACACTGCCCGTGAGGTAGGCGCGAAGCGCCGACTTGAGCCTAGCGTCCGCGATGCGTAGTGGCTCGACGTCAGGTCGGGCGACTCGGCTTAGCAGCGCGGCGGCAACCTTGATGTCGAGAGCGTCGGCGTGAGTGACCGAGGAAATGAGGCCGCGGGCAGCCATGTCGGCGGGGATGTGGCGAAACAGCGTCTCCAACTGACGGATGATCTGCCAGTCCTGCGCCGCACGTCGTCCGCACTCAGCATCGACCTTCCGTTGGAGCTCGCGGAGCTTGGCAATTATCCGGGCTGCAATCTCCGCACTTGCGGACGCAGCGACGACTGCGATTGTTCCACGGCGCTGGGCGTGCTGGAGTTCTTCGGTCTCGAGGCGCTGCAGACATTTCTCGACGACGTGTTCAAGAATGGGGGTCGCGAACCGCAACCAGGACTCATGGTTGTAGAGGGCGCCTGCTGCGACCTGGGTTGCAAACCACTCGCTGGCCCATGCGGGATCAGCGTTGCGCAAATGCTCGAGCGCGGGTTGAAGGTAGTGGGTACCCAGGTTGCCTAGTTCCCGCGCCGGCAAGGCGGCAACGGCGTCGCGGATGACACCATCGAGACCAGTCTCGCCGAGCGCAATCAGCTTGAGTGCCGCGCGGAGCTGTTTGGGCGGGTCGGCGGTGGTGCCTATGAACCTGCGTAGCGCGACGACTGTCTTAGGTCTAAGCGCCAAAGGCATCAGGTCGGCATTCTCGCAAGCAACTCGGTCAAGGGTCTGGGCGTCTAGGGATCCAAGGACACGGATTAGTAGGGCGTCGTCGGAGCGGTTCCAGACGAGAGCCGAGACCGCCGCCTTCTTCACTACGACACTCTCATCCGCTATCACGAGGGCTGCGATGTCGTCATCAAGGCGATGATGGAGCAGTTCGGAGACAAAGTCCGCTCGTACTTCTTCGTTCCAGGAACGCACCGTCTCTTGCCAGTTCGGTCCGAGGGAGGAGGTCCGGATGTCCCGTCGCAAGCGGTACGCCGCGAGACGCGTCTGCTGATCTTTGGCAGCGAGCAGGGGCGTGATGATGTCGCTGAAGTCGTGTGCCCCGGTGGCGAGCATGGCGGCGACTGCGTATTGGCGATAGTTGGCGTCGGGGAGGGCATGGACGGACCGCAAACGATCGCCGAGCACGGCCCGAATTTCATGCCAAACGGCGGGGCCGCAAAGCTGTGCAAGTTCACCCGCGAATACAAGATCGACGTTGAGCGCCATCTCCAGCAGCTTTGTCGCTGGGCCTGCACTTGGTTGTCCAGGTCGATGGTCTGTTCCGCTCGTGGTCAAGATCTGGGCCACCATGCGCAGGGGCTCTGCCCATACGGGCCGATTGACGTAGTCGGCGGTGAAGTTCCGGGTGAGGTTGTCGTCCCCTAGCGCCAGAAGTCGCGTATGGACGTGGAGAGCCGCAAAGTACTCCTGAAGCTGCTGGTGCTCAAATCGAAACGCTGCCTGTGGGTAGTCCACTAACTCAAGCACATGATGTGCCGTGAGGGTGGTTAGTACGGTGGTTGCAGGAACACGGCCGACTTGCCCACTTGTAGCTAGCTCGCGTGCGACACGGGCGACGATCTCGAGGGCGTCAGCCTCGATCAGCGCGGTCGCACCGCGTCGGGTCATCTCCGTTGCGAGTGCTGTGAGATAGTCCGTTTGTCGGCCATAGAGCGGTGCCATCTTTAGGGCGTTCCGGTGCTGGTCTTGTTGTTCGTGGAGGTGTAGAACTTGAGTTAGTACCCCAACCTTGGTGGGGGGAATGTCAACCTCGGCTGCGAACAGGGAAGTAACCTCAGAGAGAATGAAAGGCATACGGGTAAGTTCGTCGAGGCACGGGTCTCTATCGATTCGGGTGCAGAGTTCGGCAGCTCTTGGACCGAGGCGAGTTGTCAGATAGTTGGCCCGTTGGGTCTGTCGAAGGGGTTGCAGTCGGAGCCGCGTTGATCCGGGGAGCGGGGGTGTTAAGTGATGCGTGCGAGTTGCTAGGATGATGCCGGTGGTCGGAAAATGGCGCTCAAGTTCGCGGAGGGCGTTGTTTGCATGTGCGGAATTGGACTCCGCGATCTCGTTCCAGCCGTTCAACAGAAACAGAAATGGTTCGGTCCGCTGGGCGCGTGCGAGGTCGCCCGCCGTGAGACCCTCGGCACGGAAGAAAGGCATTCCGGCGATGTAATCGAGAATGCTCTGGGGGGCTGACGTCCACAACGGGAGATCGATCAAGAAAGTAGGTATTCGTTTACAGGGTGGTACGGGCCGACAGTGACCATAGAGGCACGTCGGATTCGGAGCCACACCGAGGTTGCCGTGACTGACGTCACGTTTCGCTACGGGTCGCCTTCGCCGCCGGCGCGATGCCGTGGCGGAAGCCGTACGCACCGGCGGCGGTCGGTCGGCTAACGTGCGCGGCCAAGCGTCCACCGGGTACTTCCAGAGCCCATCCGGCAGCCGACCCGAAGGTCAGCATGTCCGCACTTGACCATGGCGGCGGTGAGCCGGGCACGTTTCGGAGCGGCAATGCGGGCGTCAGCCGCCTACGCGGGCGGCGGCGGGAGCCCGAAGGCCTCGGGCACGGCAGGCTCGCGGGCGCGCGACATCTCGGCGATCAGGGGCGGCAGGTCAAGGCCGCGCTGGCGAGCGGTACGCACCACCGTCGAGAGCACCTGCTGGGTGTCGGCGCCCTTGCGGGTGCGGTTGCCGCCGCACACCTTGCGGATGACCACCGCGGGCCGGATGGCCTGTTCGGCCCGCCAGTTGGTGGCGTCTATCGACGGGTCCCGCAGGAAGAGAAACACGGCCGGGAATTCGTTGGCGAGGTGCTTGGCGAATCGCTTGCCGCCCTCCAACGGCGGCGGCGCGTCAATCAGCCGAGCGAGCCGGGCCTCGAGTCGGCCGCGGAGCGAGTCGAGACCGTGCCGGGTCAGCTCGCCGTTCCGGCAACGGTCCCGCACGTCCAGGCCAGCCTGGAGGACGGCCATGACCTTCGAGCCCCAGGGGCTGTAGGGGTGGCTCTGGTCCAGCTCCTTGCAGCGGCGAACCAGGTGATTGACGCAGCTTTGGTGCAAGGAGTCGGTGTAGCACCGGTACACCTGCCACCCGTCGCGCACGAGCACGCCCGCGTAGTCGGTCCCGAGCACGGTGGCGGCATCGTCGAACCCGCGGCCGGGGCGGATGGCGTAGACGGTGGTTTCCGGGGTAACGAACGCCCACAGCCAGTAGGGCTTGGCGTCCACGCGCCAGCCCGTCTCATCCGGCGTGACCACCGGCGCGTTGCGGACCTGCCGGCAGAGTTCCCCGTAGGCCGGCGTGGCGTCCCGGGCGGTTCGATGCAGCAGACGGGCGAGGCCGCCCTCGGTGACGTGCACACCGAACGTGTTCCGCAACACGCGGGCCACCTTCGCCAGCGGGACACCCATCTCGGTGTGCAGCTCGACGACGAGCGCGACGACGCTCGGGCCGAGCTGGACCGCGGCCGCGCCGAGTGCATCGGAGGTCTGGAGACGGTGGCGGCCCTGCACGCGGCGCCGACACTGCGAACAGTGGCCGACCTCGATGTCGAAGCGGCGCACGAGGGGGCGCACCTCGGGGAGGTCTTCCTGATGCTGCGAGGCCACGCGTGTCACTTCGACGGCGCCGCCGCAGTCGGGGCACGCCCGTGGCGCCGGCGCCGCATAGGTCTCATCGACCCGCGGCGGGCGCGGGCGGCGTCCCTGGGGTCCGTACTCTGTGCCGGGTCGGCGCCCAGGGCGCCCGCGGCGCCCTTGCGGCCGGTCCTTCCTGAAGGGGGCGGCTTGCCGTCGACCCGCCCGCCGGGCGTCGTCGAGCTGCTTCTTGAGGTGTTCGCTCCGGCGCTTCCACCGGTCTCGGTCGCGGGTCGTCCGCGCCAAGTCCTCGTTCAGCTTGGCGTTCTCCCGCTCGAGTTCCTCGATGCGCTCGTCCCGCGCATCCTGCTCTCGCCGCGGTGCCTTCGAATCGCCCCCTCCGCCGCTCTCGCCGGCCATGCCCCACGTATCGGCACATGCGCCCCGAAGCTGCACACCACTTCGCGGATTTTCTCGCCCTTACCCGGTAAACGAAGACGAAAGTAGTACCGGCGGGACGCGCTAGTTGGGCGATTTGTATCAAGGCTGTCGTCTTGCCGGAGCCGGCGGGACCCTCTAGAACGATGCGGGAGTTGTGTGACAATAGGCGGTCGATCTGCAGGAGTGACAGTTGGTCGGAGGACCGCGTGCCATTCGACGTGATCGGCACAGCGGTGAGGTCGACAAGGGGTTGGCCGAGGATTTTGCGAGCCCACGCGGTTGTGACCGTGGCGGCGGCGCGCCGTATTCTGTCAATGCAGTTTGCGACCTCGGGTTCGCGTTCAATATGGAGATAGAGATGACTGGCAAGGAGGGACGCGTTGGATGGCAGCAGCAGGAACGCGATAATCTCCTCGCGCTCGATGATGAGCAGTTCGAGAGCATGATCTGTCTTCGTTTACCGGGTAAGGGCGAGAAAATCCGCGAAGTGGTGTGCAGCTTCGGGGCGCATGTGCCGATACGTGGGGCATGGCCGGCGAGAGCGGCGGAGGGGGCGATTCGAAGGCACCGCGGCGAGAGCAGGATGCGCGGGACGAGCGCATCGAGGAACTCGAGCGGGAGAACGCCAAGCTGAACGAGGACTTGGCGCGGACGACCCGCGACCGAGACCGGTGGAAGCGCCGGAGCGAACACCTCAAGAAGCAGCTCGACGACGCCCGGCGGGCGGGTCGACGGCAAGCCGCCCCCTTCAGGAAGGACCGGCCGCAAGGGCGCCGCGGGCGCCCTGGGCGCCGACCCGGCACAGAGTACGGACCCCAGGGACGCCGCCCGCGCCCGCCGCGGGTCGATGAGACCTATGCGGCGCCGGCGCCACGGGCGTGCCCCGACTGCGGCGGCGCCGTCGAAGTGACACGCGTGGCCTCGCAGCATCAGGAAGACCTCCCCGAGGTGCGCCCCCTCGTGCGCCGCTTCGACATCGAGGTCGGCCACTGTTCGCAGTGTCGGCGCCGCGTGCAGGGCCGCCACCGTCTCCAGACCTCCGATGCACTCGGCGCGGCCGCGGTCCAGCTCGGCCCGAGCGTCGTCGCGCTCGTCGTCGAGCTGCACACCGAGATGGGTGTCCCGCTGGCGAAGGTGGCCCGCGTGTTGCGGAACACGTTCGGTGTGCACGTCACCGAGGGCGGCCTCGCCCGTCTGCTGCATCGAACCGCCCGGGACGCCACGCCGGCCTACGGGGAACTCTGCCGGCAGGTCCGCAACGCGCCGGTGGTCACGCCGGATGAGACGGGCTGGCGCGTGGACGCCAAGCCCTACTGGCTGTGGGCGTTCGTTACCCCGGAAACCACCGTCTACGCCATCCGCCCCGGCCGCGGGTTCGACGATGCCGCCACCGTGCTCGGGACCGACTACGCGGGCGTGCTCGTGCGCGACGGGTGGCAGGTGTACCGGTGCTACACCGACTCCTTGCACCAAAGCTGCGTCAATCACCTGGTTCGCCGCTGCAAGGAGCTGGACCAGAGCCACCCCTACAGCCCCTGGGGCTCGAAGGTCATGGCCGTCCTCCAGGCTGGCCTGGACGTGCGGGACCGTTGCCGGAACGGCGAGCTGACCCGGCACGGTCTCGACTCGCTCCGCGGCCGACTCGAGGCCCGGCTCGCTCGGCTGATTGACGCGCCGCCGCCGTTGGAGGGCGGCAAGCGATTCGCCAAGCACCTCGCCAACGAATTCCCGGCCGTGTTTCTCTTCCTGCGGGACCCGTCGATAGACGCCACCAACTGGCGGGCCGAACAGGCCATCCGGCCCGCGGTGGTCATCCGCAAGGTGTGCGGCGGCAACCGCACCCGCAAGGGCGCCGACACCCAGCAGGTGCTCTCGACGGTGGTGCGTACCGCTCGCCAGCGCGGCCTTGACCTGCCGCCCCTGATCGCCGAGATGTCGCGCGCCCGCGAGCCTGCCGTGCCCGAGGCCTTCGGGCTCCCGCCGCCGCCCGCGTAGGCGGCTGACGCCCGCATTGCCGCTCCGAAACGTGCCCGGCTCACCGCCGCCATGGTCAAGTGCGGACATGCTGACCTTCGGGTCGGCTGCCGGATGGGCTCTGGAAGTACCCGGTGGACGCTTGGCCGCGCACGTTAGCCGACCGACCGCCGCCGGTGCGTACGGCTTCCGCCACGGCATCGCGCCGGCGGCGAAGGCGACCCGTAGCGAAACGTGACGTCAGTCACGGCAACCTCGGTGTGGCTCCGAATCCGACGTGCCTCTATGGTCACTGTCGGCCCGTACCACCCTGTAAACGAATACCATGATCTGTGTAGATTGCACGTTGCCATTTCTTTTGGGTGACCTTGGCGACCGTGGCGGCGGTCACGAAGAGGAGCTTCCGTAGGTCGGGATAGTTTTTCTTGGCGGTCGTGGCGTCGGAAGAGATTTTGTGGAATGTTGCGGTAATCGAGGCCGCGAGGCCCTTGCCGATTCTGTCGGGGGTCTCGCTCGCCGGCGCATGGGCGTCAAGGCCGAGATCCTTCTTCCGCGAGTGAGCGATGAGCTCGGGCCAGCGCATCTTGGCGAGGGCTACGGCGAGCCCCTGAAAGCGCATTCCTGCCTCTTGAGAGGAGAGTTCGTCGAGAGCCCTTTCGATGTCCGATCTCGTGATGGGCATGGGACTCGGAAAGCTGCGTGTGATGTGCGATTTTGCGGAACCGGATGCCACGATCGTACGCCGGAATCGTCAATATGCCAAACGGAGGGAGGGTCACTGTGGCAAGAGGACCCAGGGGGACGAGGAGGATGGGCGTTCAGGCGGACGCTGTGGAGCCAGACCAACCCGGCGCTTGACGGCGCGACGGCGACGGGCACGATAGAGGGCGAGGACGGGGGCCGTTGCGCGGCGGTGGGCGTTGGGGTGCGAGGGCGGTAGAGGGGAGCGGGTCGAGCTCGCGGTGTCGCGGTCGGCCGCGAGCACTAGGCGGGCGATGGTGCAGTACGCCACGGCGGGCGGGACGGCGACGAACGGCGCGGACTCATCAGGCGTCAGGGACGGTGACCGTTTGGGGGAACGAGACCTCGGCGGACGAGGAGGACGAGACGCTCACTCTGACGCTGTCGAGCCCGGGCGACGGGGCGCTGGGCGACGGGGGACTACGGGCACGATCGAGGGCGACGAGGGGCGGCCGCTGACGGCGAGCTTGGAGGACGTGGGGTCGGAGCACGACGGCGGAGAGCAGGTTGACCTTTGGGCTGGGCTTCAGCGAGGACCGGGACGGGAGCTACACGGTGCTGCAGGACGAGGCGTTCGGGGTGTCGGAAGGGAGATGGTGCGGAAGGCGCGGCGGGTGGACGGGCGCGACCGGCCGCGGGAGATCCACGTCAAGTCGTGCGGTCGCGTCGACCGCCTTGACCCGAGTCAACGCCAGCGCCCGGTTCCGCGCTACGCCGCGTCGGGGAACGGCGAGGGCTCCCGGCATGGTGCGCTACGTCGTCAACCGTCACAGCTCCGCCGGTCACGACACCGGGAGCGGGACGACGGTCCACCGCGCCGACTGCACGTCGGCCGTGCGCTACGGCGCCGGTCCCGAGTGGATCTGGCCCTTCGAGGCACAAGCCGCAGTCGGGACGACCGGCTACCCGGTCACCAGCTGCGGCCACCGCCGACCCTGGCTGCGCAGAAGCGGTGAGTGATCGACGCGCGTTCCACGGCGTCGACTCCTATGCGCCCTTCGGCTTCACGGCCGGCGCCGGACGGCGGGGCTCGGAACCCGGCTTCACGACCGGCACAGGACGGCGTGGCTCGGACCCCGGCTTCGGCTCGCTCCGGTTCCCGTTCCCCGCTTGCCCCCGCCCCTGCTGCATGTCGATGCCGCCGCGGAACTTCGGGCCCTCGGCGATGGCGACGCGCGGGACCTTGATGTCGCCTTCGACCGTTCCTTCGTTGCGGATCACGACCTTCTCCGTCGCCTCGATGTCGCCGATGACCTCGCCGAGGACGACGACCGATTTCGCGAACACCTGCGCCCGGATGCGTCCATGGACTCCGACGGTCAGGACATGCTCCTTGAGCGCGATCTTGCCTTCCACCTGTCTCTCGACGGTCAGGTCCTCGCTCCCGCTGAGCTCGCCCGTGACGACAATCGACTTGCCGATGACCACTCCCGGGTTCGCGCCGCCCGCCTCCTCGGCAGGCGCGGAGCCGATAGTGCCGACCACCGGAGGGGTCACCGGTTGAGCTGGTTCTTCCCGCTTCCACATGACTGCTTCTCTCCGGTCCACGCGGCCGCCGGGCCTTCCTGGCGCGAGCGCTCGCGGAGTGTTCACCGGCGGCGGCAGCACGGAGACACTTCCGTCCATCGGCGGATGCGCGCCTCCTCAAGGTTATGGTCGGGCGCCGTCGCTGGCTTGCCGGACCACCTCGGCCCGCGGCGCCACGAAGCCGTCGTCGCCGGCGTCAACGGGCCGATACACCAAGGGGAAACTGGATCTCTTGATCCAGGGTCAGGGTCTCGCGTTCCCCTTGGCAGGGACTCCAACCTCGCTGAGAGCCTCGCCCGCGGTAGCGCGGAGAGCCGCAGCCATCGCCGCCGCGAACTGCTCCCAGGCCGCAGTGGCTTGCTTGAGGTGACGCCGCCCGGCCGGGGTCAGGCGGTAGAACCTAGCGCGGCGCCCGTTCTCGCTCTCGCCCCATTCCGACTCGATGAGCCCCCGGCGCTCGAGCCGGTGGAGAGCCGGATACAGCGAGCCTTGCTTCACTCTGAAGGCCCCCGAGATCTGCTGGATGCGGAGCCGTACCCCGTTGCCGTGCAGGCGGTTCAGCGAGATCGTCTTGAGGACCAAGGGGTCGAGCATGCCGGGGAGCAGGCCGTCGGACTTGGCGATGTCCATTCCGTCTCCTGGAGCGCCCGTCATTCGCTCCCGGCGTCGCGGCCCGGGCGACGAGCGGAAGTCCGCCGCGGTCGCCACGCCCGACGCCGAACGAAGACGACCCCCGAGGTGTACGGGCCGGGACGTGGGGGGCCATCCTCACCGCCGCAGGCGCTCGACCCACGCCTCACCGGTCTCCGAGACCCGGACCTCGAAGCGGTTGATGCCAAGCCTGAGCGGGCGGTTGTCCGCGGTCATCCTGAGGACGAGGGCGTCGACCAGGTGCCGGCCTCGCGCCGTCGGCGTCTCCGCCGGCAGCCGGGCGATGGCCTCCCCGGTGATCCGGAACCAGACTTGCTGCCCGCCGTCGGGGACGAGCTCGGCCCCGAACCAGAAGGCGCCGTTGGGTTCCCGGGTGGGGTCGCGGGGCGTCAGGGCTTTCGCGCCGCCCGGCCAGTCCTCGTGCTTGCCCTGATGACGATCGCCAACTCACCGCCCGTCATGGCCTACATTATCCGCGATTGCGGATTGTCGTTCGGGTGATTGTGGTCCGGCTGCGGGGGACGAGAGGTGTGTCGGAGCGGCGACGAGCCGAACCACGGGAGCGTCCGGACGCGCAACCGGCGGCACGGGCTCGCCAGAGGGACGACTGCGGGGCAGGCGACCCGGCCGCCGGCGCCTGGTGCGCCGCCCGGTACGCCGACGACAGCATCCCCGACTGCGCGAGCGACCCCTGCCACCGCCTGTACATCGAGGCCTTGGCCGAGCTTCGCCGGTCCATCACCGAAGTTCCCGGGCGGGGAGCATGGCGACCCACCTGGGCTCCTGGAACGACGTGCATCACCGGACCGGGCCGACATCGTGCGGCTGTACGATGTCACGATCGCGCGCGTGGACGCCGCTGGCTGACCACCAGCCGGCCCCACGGGGAAGCCAACATGCCGACCATCTACCGAGTCGTCCTCGAAACCGAGACGCGGCCGCGTGAAGCCGCAGTCACCCTCGACCACCTGCCCTTCATCCAGGTCGACGCCCCGGACGTCGACCTCGCCGCGCGGCTCGCGCTGTCGCATCACATCGACAGCCGGCCGACACCGCCGCCCACCGGGACCTCGTTCGGGCTCCTCGTGATCGCCCCGCCGTCCGACGACCCGAAGGCGCCTCACCTCGACCTCGACGACGAGGTCGAGATGTACCGCCTCAACGTCGAGTACCGGCCCCCCGCAACCGCCGCGCACTGACCGCCCGCGCGGCCGGAGCAAGCACCCCGCCGCCGGGCCAACCGCGTCCAAGGCCGCCTGGCGGCACGCTCTCGACCACGATGCCCGAACAACTGAGCCGCCCCGCGCATCGCTGGAGAATCAACGCCCACGGGGAAGGCCCTTGACCGCGGCGATGCGCGAGCCGATTTGCAGGACTGCTCGTGCGGTGTGATCATCCACCCGATGGGCACCGGCGCCATCAACGACCGCCCGCGAATGCACACCACCCCCGCGGGCGGGAGGCTCTTTCGGCCCACCCGCCCGCCCCGGTTACGACACGCCCAGGGGCAGCCTCGAACAACGCGCGGAAACACGTAGGCGCCCGCCCCGGGAGTTCCCAGCGACGAAAGCGCGCCGTTTCCGAGACGCGCACGAGTTGCTCGAAGTCTTGCTTGCTCGCGGTCTCTCGCGGGAAGTCCTCGGCCCAGCAGCGTGCCCGGGCAACCGGACCGCCTGGTCCAGGTCACCCTCGAGACCGTCCCCGCCGCCGCCCTGCAGTTCGGCGAGAGACGCACAACCGTGATGGGCTTAGGGGGCGGACGGTGCGTCCGCAAAGCACCAGGTGCGCGCCCGACGGTGATCCGGTTGACGCCGGCGTCGGCGAGGCGGTCGGTCCAACCCGGGGCCGCCCCGCCCCGCGGCCGCGTAGTAGGCGTCCGCTAGAGAGAGGGTGACTTAAGGAATCTGGCTAAAGGTCCTTTCCGCCCAGTGCTCGGTGGTTGCATCGAACTACCCACCTAAATGCTTCAAGCACGGTATCAAATTCCTCTTCGGTGACGCTCAGGCTATCGCCATCACTTGGATGAGTGATTCTATTTCGAATCTTCACGGCCTTATCGAAGGCGCTCCAGCCGTCCACGCTTTGGGGCTTGAGCCTTCGTCCGCAAGATCTGGCCAGGCACTTAATGACAAAAATGGCTTTGCCTTTCAACGTGGTTTTGTTGCGACTTAGGTGTATCTCGCCGGAGTTGTCCATACGATAAGCCATATCATGTAGCGCACAAATCTCGAAGAAATATCGGTGCGTGTCTTTGTGAGTACTCAGTTGATTGGGTGCCATGCGGATCATGCCTGAGCGGGCGGAAACCATCATCATAGAAATGAGAGCTTCGATTGCAGAGAATCCGCTTCTGATGAGAACTCGGATTTGAGCGGGGTTTCTGGGTTTGTCGCCAAAGAGCTCCTCCAGCATTGCGAGCTCGTTTCTTGCGATTTCCGTTGCCATCGGCCGGCGCTTCCTCGGCGGCTTGGCGTCGGACTTGCTCTCTGCCGTGGCCGTCGCGACCGTCGTTGACCTCGAGGAGCGCCGCGACCGTGCCGACGGGGCGGCGGCGGCTCCGAAGAGCTGCTCGACGTCGGTCAGCGCCTTGATCTCGGCCTGGAGACGTTCGATCTCGGCCTCGCGGTCGGCGATAGCCTGTGCGATGACAGTCATGACGAGGAAGAGTAGTGGTCCTGCGAGAAGTCTGTCAATCGCGCGGAGCCGCTGACGGCCGGCAGCGCTCCAGTCCGGCAGTGCCCGCGCCGCGTGGCTCGGCGGCGGCACCGGAAACGGCCGGTGCTCGAGGCGGGCGTCGTCGACCGACTCGCGTTTCTGGGCCGTACGGCTGAACGCCCCCGCCGGCCCTGGGCGACCAGCGGGAGCGTTGGTTTGCGGCGACCGGGGGGCGGGGTTACTGGGCAGGCACGGGGCCGGTCACGAACGCGGCCCATCGGTCCATCAGACCGCGCCGCTGGTCGAACAGATCGCTTCGCGCGTAACTCCGCTCGACAGCCCCGCCCACCACGTGGGCGAGGGCAAGCTCCGCCACGTCCCTCGTCGCCCCGGAACGCTCCGCCGCCCACGTGCGGAAACTCGACCGGAACCCGTGAACGTCCGCATCCGTACCCGTCGCTCGCCGCAGCGCCTTGATCAACGTGTCGCCGTTGAGCCGCCGCCCGCCCACGCCAGGGAAGATCAGCGAATCGGCCGCGCCGTCAGAATGCGCCTTCACGTCCTCCAGCACGCCTACAGCCGCATCCGACAACGGCACCCGATGTTCCACCCCGGCCTTCATGCGAGATGCCGGTACGCGCCACTCCCGCGCCTCGAGGTCGACCTCGCCCCACGTCGCCCCGCGAGCCTCGCCGGACCGTACCGCCGTCAGCGCCGTGAAGCGAATCGCCGCCTTGACGGCCGGACCGGCCCCGGACGCCTCGACTGCCGCCAGCGCCGCGGGAACGTCCGCGTACGGCAACGCCCGACGATGCGCTCGCGTCTTCGGGGTCTTCGGCAAGGCCGCGTCGATCACTTCGCCCGCCGCGTTCACGTCGACATGGCCGATAGCTTGCGCCGCCGCGAGCACGCCCCGGACCCAACCGCG
Source organism: Vicinamibacterales bacterium (assembly GCA_965207615.1). Classification (GTDB taxonomy): domain Bacteria; phylum Acidobacteriota; class Vicinamibacteria; order Vicinamibacterales; family UBA8438; genus JAJEEA01. The sequence continues at coordinate 58,535 of CBDBMZ010000003.1, read as the reverse complement.
CAAGAGCTTGCCGGTCGCGGGCTTGTCGCGGTAGACCGGCCCGAGCACCGAGAGCACCGCCGCTCGATCGATCTGGTCCACGGGTCGACCCATGAGACGCGCCGCATACCGCGCCAGGGTCCGCCGCCGCGTCTCCCGGGTCCGTCCGCGCCACTGGCCTCCCTGGTCGACCTTGGCGGACACGTCCGCGAACGTCGGCACGGTCGACACACGCCCGGACGGGTCGCCGCCCCGCTTCGCCGTCAGGCGGTTGTCGTGCGCCCGCTCCCGAGCTTCGGACAGCGTGACGGCCGGGTACGTGCCGATGCTGATGTCGCGCCGCTTCCCCTGGACGTGGAGCCGTTGCACCCATCGCTTGTTGACCCGGCCCGTCCGGCCCCTGGCCACGACCAGGTACACCGTGTCGCCCGCCTGATACCGGCCCGGCTTCCGTAGCGTCTCGGCCCGCTTGGCTGTCAGTCTTTCCATGGAACAGCCTCCTTTCGACCGAAATAGTATACCCACGGTACACCCACAGTCAAACCTCGGATTTGGGTGGATTGCACCGGACCGGCGCGGACCCCCAAGACGGGCATTTTTCGGCTATTACGCTTGGAAAACCCACATATTTGGATAGATGTGGACAGCTACAGACCAAAGCCAGCGTTAAGGCAGCGCGAACACGAAGAGCCCGTTGCCCCCCTGCGGACGCCGGACCTCGGGCGTCAGGTCCCTCGGCAGCATGCCGCCCCAGCTCGCCCCGCCGCTTCCCGTCGGTATCGCCAGGTACTGGCGGCCGTCGACCGCGTAGGTGATCGGGAACCCCTGGATCGACGTCGGCAGCCGGGTCTCCCACAGGGTCTCGCCGGTGCGGGCGTCGAACGCGAACGCCTGGCGGTCCCAGCCGCCGGCGATGGCGAGGCCGCCCGCGGTGGTGAGGGCGGCGCTATTGATGGGAGTGCGGAAGCGGCGGCGCCACATGACCTCGCCGGTGCGCATGCTCATGGCGAGGAACTCGCCGAGCTGCTCGCCGCTGTCGGGGTGGTGGTGGTTGGTGCGGCGCACCGGCCCGGTGCCGCCGCCGCCGGCCACACGGTCGACCGGCCCGAAGACCGCCGTCTCGCAGTTGAGGTGGATGGGGATGAAGAACGCCTCGAGCCCGGGGTGATAGGACATCGCGCGCCAGCTCTTGAACCCCGCGGTGCTGGGGCACCAGTAGATCTCCTCGCCGATGACGGGGATGGTGCCGTCGCGGTAGGTGACCTGCCCGGTCACGGGGTCGATATCGGCCACCGTCTGGTAGCCGAGGTCGTGGGCGCTGCGGAACCGGCCGGTCTCGAGGGCCATCTCCCACAGGACGCCGATCTTCCCCATCGTGAACACCGAGCGCCTATCGTCGTAGTCGACGAGGATGCGCTCGAACACCTCGTCCATGTCGAGGGTCTCGCCCGGCAGGTGCTGGTAGTACCACTTCATCTCCCCGGTGTCGGGGTCGAGGGCCAGCGTCGAGTTGGTGTAGAGGGCGTCCCCGTCGGTGCCGCGGACGGCGCGGGCCCACGGCTTGGCCTGCGACGTGCCGTGGAACAGGGTCCGGGTCACGGGGTCGTAGCTGCCGGGGATCCACGAGTCGCTGCCGGCCCGGAACATCGGGGGCAGGTCGCCCCAGGTGTCGCCGCCGCGCTGCCCCGGCAGGGCGACGGTCGAGGTGCGCCACAGCTCCTCGCCGGTGTTCGCGTCGAGGCCGACGATGTAGCAGCTCTCCTCGCGGTAGCGCCCGCAGCCGGTCAGCCCCGACACCACCTTGCCGTCGGCGACGATCGAGCCGCTCGAGAACTGGTAGCCGACGCCCTGGTCGATGTCCGCGTCCCAGACCTCCTCGCCGGTGCGGGCGTCGATGGCCACGACGTGCGCGTCGGCGGTGTTCAGGTAGAGCTTGTCGTCGTACATCGAGATGTTGCGGTGCATGCGGCCGGGGGGCGGCCCCCCGAAGCTGTTGCCGGGCGCCTCCGCGCCCCGGTCGTACTCCCAGATGAGGTCGCCGGTGGCGGCGTCGAGGGCCTGCACGATCTCGCCGGGGTTGGCGACGTACAGCACCCCGTCGTGCACCAGCGGGGTGGTCTGCTGGGGGCCCGGACGCAGCGCCCAGCTCCAGACCAGCCGCAGATCGCCGACATTGCCGGTGTCGATCTGATCGAGCGGGCTGTGGGCCTGACCGTCGAGCGTGCGCCGCCAGCTCAGCCAGTCGGCGGGATCGGGGTCCTGCAGCATGGCGTCGGTGACCGGCGTGTAGCCCTCGACCTGCGCGGACGCGGACGGAGCCGAGAGCGCGACGGCGATCAGCGCGGAAACGAAGGTGAGTCGACGGACCATTGGGGGCCTCTCTTCAGGGAACCCGGGACCCGGGCGCCGCGAGGGCGGCGCAGGGTCCCGGCGGAGGTTGTTGAGACGTGGGCGACGGAGAGCCGGCTTGGCTTGGCGGTCGCGTTGGGAATCTTGCCGGCGCGGGACGCCTTGCCGGCCAAGCTCCTCGCCCGGCGCGTCGCCTGCGGCTCCGCTCGCCGCCCAGCCAACCCTCCAGGAGTCCGCGCCGTTCCACGGCGCAGACTCCTATCGGATGTCGATCAGCTCGACGTCGAACACCAGCAGGCCGCCCGGCCGGCCGCCGCCCGGGTTGTCGCCGTAGGCGAGGTTGGCGGGAATCCAGAACCGCCGCTTCTCGCCCTCGACCATCAACTGGACGCCCTCGGTCCAGCCGCGGATCACCCCGTTGAGGGGGAACAACGCGGGCTGGCCCCGCACCACTGAGCTGTCGAACATGCGGCCGTCGGTGGTCCAGCCGGTGTAGTGCACGACCACCCTGCTGGTGGGAGCCGGGTGCTCGGTGCCCGTCCCCGCCTCGATGACCTTCGAAGCCAGCCCCGAGGCGGTGGTCTCGGCGTCGGCCGGAGCAGCTGCGACGTCGTCGGGGGCCGCTATCGTCAACTGGGCCCCCGCCCCGGCGGCGAAGGCGAGCGAGCAGGTTCCGGCCGCCAGGGCGGCAATCAACATCCTGGGCGTCATGAGTTTCGTCATGGCGCAGATCCTACTCCCTGGACGCCCGCGGAAAAAGCCCCAGGGTCTCGGCGCGGCCTCCATTACCGCGCCGGCGCGGCCCGGCGGAGGACGCCTCTCTTACGGCGGCGCCGAGGACATCGTGGGACGGCCGGCTCATCCGGTGCGACCGACCACGACGGCGATGGTGGCCTCGTGCCAGACGCACTCCGCCTCGAAGCCCGCGTCCCGCATCGCCGCCAGCTCCTCGTCGAGGGGGAAGTAGGTGTCCTCCTCCGCCCACTCCTCGAGATGCTCGAACGCCCGCTTCTCGTCAATCCCGCACGCCATCATGTGGTCGACCCAGAGCCGGCGGGCAGCCTCCCGCCCCGCCGGGTCCGCCGGCATCGTCGCATCGGCGTTCACGAAGATGCCGCCCCGCCGGATAGCCGCGCGAATCCGCCCGTACAGGGCGCGCTTCACCGCAATCTCCGGGATGTGATGCAGGGCCAGCGACGCCGCCGCCCCGTCGCACCGCGGCAGCGGGGCGAGGAACGACATCTCGCGGAATCGCACGCGCCCCTCGAAACGTGCGAGCCGCGCGCGGGCCTGCGCGAGCATCTCGGGATCCACGTCGATCAACTCGACCCGCCGCGCGCCGTCGTGCGCGAGGATCGCCTCGGACAGCGCGCCGGTGCCGGCTCCGAGATCGATCACGTGACCCGGACCCGAGTCGGCAAGAGTCCTGGCGACGACCTCGAGCATCGCCTCGTAGCCCGGAATGAAGCGGCGAATCGTCTCGTCGTAGGCCGCCGTCTCGATGCGCAGGTGACGCCTGACCGAGTGAGAGTGAGTGGACATCGAACCGGCTCGCGCAACGGGGCGCCGACCGCCCCACCTCGCGGACAGGTTACCATTCCGTACCCCCGTCGTCGTCTTCGGTGAAGACAGGAGTGCAGCCGTCGAGGTCGGGAGCGGCGGCCGGGAAAACTGCGGTCTCCCGGACGAGAAGATGCCCGACGGCGACAGCGCAGCCGTCGAGGGTCGGGGTCGGCGGCCGCGGCAGCGACGGCCAGGGGCGAGGGATGGCCGACGGCGACGGCGTGTCCCGGGCTGGGGAGAACGCCGGCCGACCCGTCAGGACGCCACCCGCTCCGAGGCGGGGAACAGGTCCTCGATAGAGCACCCGAAGTAGCGCGCGAACTTCCTCGCGTTCTCGACGGTGATGGTCTGGTACCGGCGGCGCGCGACGTCGCTGATGTAGGGCTGGGGGAAGCCCAGCGCCGCCGCGACGGTCCCCTGGGTAACGCCGGCGAGGGCGATCGCCTTGGCGACGCGGTTGGTCCCCGGTTCCGCGCGGAGGACCGCGAGTTGCTTCGCTGTCAACATCGTGTCGAAAATATACGCCATGGCGCGTATTCGTGCAATCATTATTCGCGTTTTCGCTTAACACGTTGATTCCATTGAACTACGTGTTTACACGTGTAGCATGCATACGTTACTCTGAGCGGCGTGTCGGTCGGACAGAACATCAAGCGCCTGCGCATCGCGGCCGGCATCTCCACCCAGAGAGCCCTGGCCGACCGGCTGCACGTCCCGCAGCCTCAGGTCTCCGACTGGGAGAACGACCGGTACGGGATCCTCGAGACCAACACGCTGCTGAAGCTGGCCAAGGTCCTCCGGTGCACGCTCGACCAGCTCGTGAACGGGGTGGACCCCGACTACGACCAGGTCCGGGAGGCGCGGGAGGCCGTCGACGCCGAGCCCAGGCGGATCGACTACGCGACCGACACCGCCGGCAGCATCCCGCTGGTGGCGGAGGGCTCGGCTGCGCCCGCTGGCACCGCCTGGCAAGACGATGCGCCGCCGCCCGGCGAGATCGAGCGGTGGATACCACGTCCGCGCGACGTGGAGGACGCGAGCGCCTACGGCGTCCATGTCCGCGGCGACTCGATGGCGCCCGCCTACCCCCCGCACACCATCGCCATCGTCAGCCCCGACCGCCGCGTGCAGGACGGCGACGAGGCCTACGTGCAGCTCGCGCCGGTCGAGCGGCTGATCCGGCTCGTGCGGAAGACGCGCGGCGGCTACGTGCTCGAATCGTACAATCACGTGTACCCGGCCCGCGTCGTGGCGCGGAAGGACGTGCTCTCGATGCACGTCATTCTCTACTCCCGCCGCCGCGACTTCTGACCGGCGCGGGGCCTCGGCCCCGCCCGTCGGGGCACGGTCCCGCGCGGCCGACCCACCGACACAACCGCACCGCCGAGCCTCGACCAGACTCTCGGACTCGTTTCACCTCGAGACCGAGAGCTTCGGGCTCAACCTGCCGAGGGACGGACCCGGGGGATTCCGACGAGGCCGCTGATGAGCTACGATCACCGGATCCACGGGGCGCGCAGGCTCGCGGCAAGCGGGGATGCGGCGGTCGTGGCACGGGGCTCGGCGGCTGCAATCGCCCCGAAAGGAGAGACCGCGCGATGAGTGAGCGAGAGCCGCAGGCGAGCCCTGCGAGCGATTGGGTGTCGTACCGCCCCGAGATCAAGGTGCTCGACTGCACCATCCGGGACGGCGGCCTGATGAACGACCACCAGTTCGGCGACGAGACGGTGCAGGCGGTGTATCGGGCGTGCGTCGAGAGCGGCATCGACTACATGGAGATCGGCTACATCAACTCGCGCCGGCAGTTTCCGCCGGGGCAATTCGGCCCGTGGAAGCACTGCGTCGAGAGTGACATCCGCCGCATCGTCGGCGACAACGACACCGGCCTGAAGCTGTCGGCGATGGCCGACGCCGAGAAGAGCGACTACCGCGAGGACATCCTGCCGAAGTCCGAGAGCGTCCTCGACATGATCCGGGTGGCCACCTACATCCACCAGATCCCGCTCGCCCTCGACATGATCAAGCACGCCCACGACCAGGGCTACGAGACGAGCCTCAACCTGATGGCGCTGTCGACGGTGCCGGATCGCGAGCTGAACGAGGCGCTGGCCCTGGTGGCGAGGTCGGAGGCCGACACCATCTGCATCGTAGACAGCTTCGGCGCCCTCTACGCGGAGCAGATCGACAGCTACATGGACACGTTCCAGGGCTATGCCGAGCCCGCCGGCAAGGTGGTGGGGATGCACGCCCACAACAACCGGCAGCTCGCGTTCGCCAACACCATCCAGGCCACCATCAAGGGAGCGAACCGGCTCGACGCGAGCATGGCGGGGCTGGGCCGCGGCGCCGGCAACTGCCCCATGGAGCTGCTGCTCAGCTTCCTGCACAACCCGAAGTTCCGCCTGCGCCCGGTGCTGCACTGCATTCAGCACCACATCGAGCCCATGCGCGAGGCGCTGAAGTGGGGCTTCGACTACCCCTACATGATGACCGGAGTGCTCAACCAGCACCCTCGGGCGGGCATGGCGTTCAACGAGTCCGAGGACCGTGGCGACATCATCAAGTTCTACGACTCGCTGGAAGACCCCGATTGACGGCCGGAACACCGTCGGGTGAGACCGCCGGCGCCGTCCGCGAACGGCGCCGGCGGCGGAGCTGCATCAGCGGTCGCCGTTCAGCAGATCCCAGTGGCGCCCGGCCCGGTCGAGAATGGCCGGCAGGTCGTCGGCCAGCAGGTAGCGGTCGGCGACGAGCTCGTGCCCGACCGCCTCGACCTTCTCCATGAACTCGTCGCGCGACGCGTAGCGCTCCTCGATGGACGGCCGCGGGTCGCCCGCCGCCTCGCGCTCGGCCCGCGTGGCCGCGAACGGCACGTAGGACCCGGCCAGGGACACCAGCGTATCGGGGTCGCCGGCGTCCGGATGGGTGAAGTTCCAGCCGGTGTAGGTCGCCAGCGGGACCGCCACCTCCGGGTGCACGATGCCGGAGGTCTCGTTGCCGTCGGCGTCGACCGCGGGCACGAGCATCGGCAGCGGCACGCCGGCGTCGTCGGCCCCCGCGAGCCACGGGTTGCTCACGCGCGTCCCGCCGGTGCGGTCGTGCGGCGACCGGACGCCCGGGATCGCCGGGAACCCGAGGTCGCGCGGCGGCACCAGGTTGCCGTCGGCGAACCGGGGATGCCGGCTCGGGGGCGGCTCGACCCCGTCGACGACCCAGTCCTCGAGGGCGGTCAGCAGCGCCCGCATGTTCCACCAGTAGTCGGTGGGGTTGCCCATCTCCTGCCGGTTCCCGGGGTCGGGGGGCGGGAACGGCCCGGGGCCGTGCTGGGTGCCGGCCATCAGGTAGAAGCGAACGTTCTCCTGCAGGTCGATGTCGGCCTCGCCGTCCGGCGTCGCGTGCACCAGGGTGGCCACCCGCCCGCCGCCCCAGTACTCGACGCCGGTGTTGGTGTAGAGGATCCGGGGCTGGTTGTCCCGGCTCCGCTCGTTCCCCAGGGTGCCGTCGACAGCCCCCGTCACCGGGTCGCGCAGGGCGGCGTCGGCGAAGGGGAACGAGGTGGCGTCGAACATGCCGAGCGAGATCGGCGTCGCCCCGGGCTGGTTGAGGTCGAGCCGCGACGCCCCCGCGATGTGCGGGATCATGCCGTCGAAGACCCGCCGCCCCTCGGTGTCGGTGTTGAAGCCGAGATAGAGGAACGTGCGGAGGAAGCGGCCGCTCTGCGACGAGCCGAACGAGAGGGCGTGCCCGGCCGAGACCGTGGAATCGGGGTCGTGCTTGATCCAGGACGCGGTGTCGCGGACGGCGGCGAAGCCGAGCCCGCCGACCGCGTCGCCGTCCACCGAGGGCACGGTGAAGCGGATGGGACGGCCCTCGGGCACGTCGAACTCCCAGCCGACCCACACGACGGTGTAGCCCTCCTTCATCAGGAACCCGTCGCCGTAGGGCCCGCTGCCGCCGCGGTTGAAGCCGAGCGCGGTCAGGCGTCCCCGGTTCGCGATGTCCACGAGCACCACGCCGTTCCCGCGCGCCGGATCGGCGGGGGCGAGGATGCGCAGGTCGCCGGTGGCCTCCACCATCCCGTCGGCGTTGACGGGCGCGCGGTCGAGGTTCGCGATGACCTGGTTCCGGGGATGGGCGGGGTCGACCGCGAAGGTGATGCGGCCCGCGATCAGCTCGTAGGGTCCGGTGTCCCCGAACGCGCGGCCGTCCTCGATGGGGCCGCGCTCGGTGATCTCGACCGAAGACACGTCGGCCAGCGCCGCCATCGGCGCGAGCACGGTGAGACTCAGGACGACGGCGAGGAAGCGGTACGTCGACTTCATGGCGATGGGTATCCCTTCGATGCGTTGAACGGTTCTCTGCCGCGCCTACTGCTCCTTCGCCGCCGCGAGCTCCTCCGCGCGCGACCCCGCGAGGATGTTCGTCAGGCCGTAGTTCCCCTCGTGGCAGGCGTACTCGTACATCTGCCCGTCGAGACGCGACATCGGCAGCGACCCGCTCCACGGCCGGGTCCACGTGTTCGGGTCGGTCACCGTGAACTCGTAGCCGAGGGTGTCGGGACCGAGCCGGGTGAAGCGCTCGACGACGTGGAGGTCGGTGCTGAGGTTGCCGTTGAAGTTGCGGATGAACGCGTGCTCGTTGAAGTTGGTGGTCTCCACCACCAGCGTGTCCCCCTCCCAGCGGCCGCGCGAGTCGCCGGCGTACTGGCGGATCTTCCCCGCCACGTGGGGACGCCCGTCGAGCGGGATGAAGCGGGTGTCGTGGATGTGCTCCTGCAGGATCGCCACCACGTCCGGCGTCTGCACGATGTGGTAGTTGTTGTTGTAGCCGGTGGGGAACGACGGGATGCCGCGGTACCAGAGGCAGCGGTCGCCGAGGTCGAGCTGCTCATAGGTTTCGACCGGCACTTGCCCCCCGCGCATCCGCGCGAGCCGGCGCGCCTCCGGCGAGTTCATCCGGGCCTCCATCTCCGGGGTCAGCGGCGGCAGCCGGCCGTCCTCCGGGTCCACGATAATCGAGGTCCGCCGGTCGGGCACCACCGACGTTCCCCGCTCCATCCAGAAGTTGTTGTAGGCGCCCACGTTGCCGCCCGCCTCGGTGCGCCGGGCGGGGGCGGCGAGCAGCTCGGCATTCCGCTCGACCGTGCTCTGCGCGAGGCCGGCCGCCTCCTCCTCGGTCAGGAACGCCCGGTCCGCGAGGTCCGTGGGGCGCTGCAGCGGGGTCAGGGTGGCGTTGTTCCAGATGCCCTGCAGGTCGGGATCGCCCCACGCCGTGCGCGCCGAGGCCGGCGCCTCCGACGTCTGGCCCGCGGCCGCGGCCGGCACCAGCAACACCACGAGCGCGACGGACGCGACGGAGAGAAATAGACGGCTCATGTCACCCTCCTCGGGTTACGGATCTTCTCGGCGCTTCTCGACGCGTCAATGATGGCCCCGAACCGGATCCGGCGCAAGCGACGCCCGCCGCCAGACGCCGGCCGGAGCGGCGCGGACCTCGACACGGGCCGCGGGCGACCGCGGCGGGCGCCCCGCCTCGTCGTCCCACCGCGGCGACCGGCCTCGTCGCGACGGCCGATGTGGACGGCCGCGGCGGTGGGCGATGTTGGCCGCGGAGCGCGGCGGAGACGGGGTTACGGGGGTCACAAGATGATGCTCAATGCGCCGTGGTCGGACAGGGCCTCGTGGTCGAGAAGGGCGCGCTTGCGGCACAGGCGGAGGCGCCCGTCCACCCGGCGGAGGCGCACGTCGCAGCGGCCGACGTAGGGCGCGGACTCGCCGGCGCGGAAACGCCAGACGGCCACCGCGGCGGTGGCCTCGATCTCGTCGCCGTCGACCGCCGTCACCATGACGTTGGAGACGAAGCGGCGGGTGCGCGACCAGGGGTACTCGCGGTGGGCGTGGCGGCCCTGCAGCCGGACGACCCGGGCCGCCATGCGGTCGCGGTCGTCGTCGATGAACACCAGGTCCGACCGCGGGTCGCCCTCGGGCAGGTCGGTCGTGGGCACCAGGTAGCGCGCGTCCGCCGTGTACAGGGCCAGCCACGCGTCCAGGTCCCAGTCGTCCAGCAACCGCGCCTCGAGATAGAGCAACTGCTCGACCTCGTGCTGCAGGAGCAGCGAATCGGGGTCGGCCGGAAGCCCGGCCGCGGACGGCCGGGCCGTAACGGGTGTGGTCGCCATGCTCGGCAGGCTCCTGTCGCGGGCGGGCTGGCCCGCCAATCGCCAGCTCGGCCCTGCCTGGCGCCCAACCAATCCTGCAGGAGTCCACGCCGTCCTACCGCGCGGAGTCCTCGCCCGCCAATCGTCGCCGTCGGCTCCGCTGGGCGCCCAACCAATCCTACAGGAGTCCGAGCCGTCCTACCGGGCGGACTCCTGCTCGGCGGCCGCGGTCAGCTCGGGCGAGGGGGTCGTTTCCGGAACCGTGCCGGGCGGCAGCCCCCGCTCGTACTGCTCGACGTGCGGTGTCCCGGCGATGAGCGAGTGCCAGCGTCGCCAGAAGCACCGCATCTGCAGCTCGTCGTTGCCCCGCGGCTCGCGGTGCAGCCCCCGGGAGAGATCCGACCATTCGACGCCGCCGGAGCGGAACCCCTGCTGGCACGACTCGACCGCTTCGACGTCGTCCGGCGTCGCGAATCCGCCCGGCCCCAGGAAGGTCAGGAAGGAATCGAGGCGGCGGCGCAGCCTGGCGCCCGCCTCCCCGGCGGGGACCAGCTCCCACGCCGTCACGTCCATGCCGGTGGGGCCGGTGGGCTGGAACACCCGGATGGTGACGGCCATGATGTCGTTGACGATCAGGTTGGGGAACACCAGCAGGTTGCGGGTCTTCTCGCACATCCGAAGGGCCTTGTCGATGCCGTGGCGGGCGACGAGCTCGTCCTTGATGCCCTGCATCTCGGCGCGGGCCTCCTCGCCGTAGCAGGGATGCCACATGGCGATGGGCCGCCCGTACCCGGCGTCGTTCTCCATGACGCCGTGCCCGTTGCCGAGGGAGCGGCCGAAGCCCCGGCGGTCGCCGGCGGCCGGCAACTCGCCCCCGGCGGCACCGGCCATGTAGTCGAAGAAGCTCCGGTGCGTGAAGGGCGTGTGGTAGGCGTCGACGCTGTTCTCGGCGAGCAGCTTCCAGTTGGCCTTGATGCTGTAACGGTTGGAGCCGGGGATGACCCGCATCCCGCCCGGATCCTGGTCGGCGACTAGGTCGAGGTACTCGGCGGCCCCGGCCAGGTACTCGCGCAGCGGTTCGGTCTCGCGGTCGAAACAGACGAAGATGAAGCCCCGGTAGCTGTCGAAGCGCGGCGAGCGCAGCCCCATTTCGCCGCGGTCGAATTCGGGGCCGTACCCGTCGACGTCGGGCACGCCGACGAGCGCGCCGGACGTATCGAACGTCCAGGCGTGGTAGAAGCACCGGAACACCTCGGCGTTGCCGCGGTCGGTCCGGCAGACGAGGGCGCCCCGATGGGGGCACGTGTTGTGGAACACCGCGAGCTCGCCGTCCTGCGTGCGGGCGAAGAACAACGGGCGCTCCGCGACAACCCGCCGGGCGAAGTCGCCGGGGTTCGGCACCTCCGACTCGTGTCCCAGGTAGAGCCAGCATCGGTCGAAGATGCGCTGCCGCTCCAGCTCGTGGATAGCGGGCGAAACCATGGCGGAACGATGCACCTTGAACTTGCCCAGGTCAGGGCGGTCGTGAACCAGGCTGCCGACGTCCATGGTGCCTCTTCCCTCTACACGCCCCCGCGCGGTGTCGAGATCGGTTCAGGGCAGGAATGGCCCTCCGTCGGGAACTCGACTCCGATCCTAGCGCAGGGAGACCCTGCTCGGCCGTCGTCTCGACGGAATCGCCCCCGCCACCCCGCCGACTGCCTGGTCTGGGTAGGGGTAGTAGAATCCAGCGCAATGCGGAGGTCAGGTCGCCCGCTGGGCGAGACCCCCGGTAGTCGGGGGGCCTGGATGTTGCAGCCCGCAAAACGAATAGGAGAATACTGCATGTACTTCATCGTCCGCGCGATATACACGGAGGACACGGGACGGGTGAGCGAGCGTCCGGCGGACGCGTTTACCGCGTACCTTCACGATACCGCCCGTCATCCCGATGTGACCGTTCATCACGGAGGACCCACGCTCGGCGACGATGGAGAGACCGCCGACGGCCTGGTCCTTGTGGTCGAGGCTCCCTCGCCCGGCGCGGTCCGGGCATTCGTCGCCGGCAGCCCCTATGCCGCGGCGGGTCTCCTGGCGGAAACCCGCGTGCGGCAGTGGAACTGGCTGACGGGGCGCCCCGGCTAGGTCCCTTGCCGTGAGCGCCGGCGAGGCCAGGCATGGCCCGGCCGTTCGCTACGAGCCCGACGAGCATCCGCCGGCCGGCATCACCTTCGGCTGCGGCGTGCAGCTCGTGGTGCTCGGTCTCGCCAGCATCGTCCTCATCCCGACGATCGTGATCCGGGCGGCCGGCGGGACCGACGCGTACCTGTCGTGGGCGGTGTTCTGCGCGGTTGCGGTCAGCGGCGTCAGCACGGCGCTGCAGGCGACGAGGCTCGGCCGGGTCGGCGCGGGATACGTGCTCACGATGGGTCCCGCCGGGGCCTTCATCGGGGTCTCGGTCGGCGCCCTCTCGGCGGGCGGTCCCGCCCTGCTCGCCACCCTGGTCGTCGCGTCGTCGCTCGTCCCCATCGTCATCTCCCTGCGCCTCGCCTTGTTCAGGCGCCTGTTGACCCCGACCATCGTCGGCACCGTGAACATGCTGGTGCCGGCCACCGTGCTGCCGGTCGTCTTCGGCCGCCTGACCGAGGGGCCGCCGGGCGCGGCGGCGCTGAGCGCGCCGCTCACGGCGGTGGCGACGATCGCCGTCATCAGCGGCATCTCCCTGAAGGGGGGCGCGACGCTGCGCCTGTGGGCGCCCCTCGTCGGCGTCGTCGCCGGGTCGGTGGTCGCCGGACTGCTCGGCCTCTACGATCCCGGCCGCGTGGCCGGGGCCCCGTGGATCGGTCTGCCGCCGGGGGCCTGGCCGGGCGTCGAGCTCTACCCGGGGCCGGCGTTCGCGGCGCTTCTTCCCGCCTTCGTGTTCGTGGCCGTCATCGGCGCCATCCAGACCATCACCGGGGCCGTCGCCATCCAGCGCGTGTCGTGGCGCCGGCCGCGGGCGGTGGACTACCGGGCGGTGGAGGGGGCGGTCGCGGCCGACGGCATCGGCAAGCTGCTGTCGGGCGTTGCCGGCATCATGCCCACCCAGACCATCGGGGTCAGCGTTCCCACCGTCGAGCTCACGGGGGTCGCGGCCCGGGCCGCGGGCGTCGCGGCCGGGGGCCTCCTGATCGTGCTGGCGTTCCTGCCGAAGCTGGTCGCCGTCGTCCTGGCGATACCCAGCCCCGTCGCCGTGGCCTATCTGACCGTGGTGCTGGCCATGAGCTTCGTGCGCGGCATGACGGAGGTCGTGCAGGGCGGCATCGACCACCGCAAGGGCCTCATCGCGGGCGTCGCGTTCTGGGTCGGCGTCGGCTGCCAGAACGGCCTGATATTCCCCGAACTGCTGGCCGATCTCGCGGGCGGCCTGCTGCAGAACGGCATCACGGCGGGCGGCCTCGTGGCCATCTTCATGACCCTGTTCCTCGAGCTGACGGCGCCCCGCCGCCACCACATCGAGGCACCCCTCGACCTCGCCGCACTGCCGAAGATCAGGGACGTTCTCGGGACGTTCGCGGCGCGCAGCGGCTGGGGCGAGCAGATGGTCCACCGTCTGGAAGCGGCGAGCGAGGAGACGCTGCTGACGCTGATAGGACAGGACGAGGGCCGGGAGAAGCACGAGCGCCGCCGCCTGCTGCTGCAGGCCCGCAAGGAGGCCGGCGGCGCCGTCCTCGAGTTCATCGCCGCCGCCGGCGAGGAGAACCTGCAGGACCGCATGGGGCTGCTGGCCGACCGGCCCGACGACGTGCTCATGGAGCGGGAGGTCTCGCTGCGCCTGCTGCGCCACATCGCGTCCTCGGTCCGCCACCAGCAGTTCCACGACTCGGACATCGTGACCGTCCGCGTGGAAGTCCCGGAGACCGACCGTGGACGCTGATGCCGCCCCGACCCGCCGCCGGATGTTCGTGCTGCGCCAGTTCCACGAGTCGGACATCGTGACCGCGCGCGTGGCAGCCCCGGAGACCGACCGTGGACGCTGATGCCGCCCCGTCCGGCCGGCGGGCGTTCCTGTTGCGCCTCCTGTCGGGGCCGGCCGCGTTCGCCGCCGTCCGCGCCGCGCCGCTGGCCGGCCTCGCGCCCGAGGCGCACTTCGTTCTCGCCGCCTACGCCTGGATCGTCGCGTGGTGGGTGGCCACGCCGGTGCCCTGGACGGTCACCAGCTTCCTGCCGTTCGTGCTCCTACCCCTCGGCGCGGCGATGCCCGTCGCCGAGGTCGCCGCCAGCTACGGCCACACCATCCTGCCCTACCTGATGGGCGTCATGCTCTTCGGGCACGCGTTCCGAAAGCACGGCCTCGCCCGGCGCATCGCCCTCGCCGCGCTGTGCCTGCCGGGGGTGGCGCGTTCCGGCGGCGGCCTCCTGCTCGCCATCATGACCGTGTCCGCGTTGATGTCCGCGGTCGTCAGCGACCTCGCGGTCATCGTGATGACGACGCCGATCGCGCTGTCGATAGCCCGCTCGGTGGCGCCCGGCGCGGGGCGCATGGCGGCGGCGGCGAGCCTCGCCGTCCTCTACGGCGCCACCGCGGGGGGGATGGCGACGCCGGCGGGCATCGTCTACAACCCGCTGACCCTCGCGCTGATGGAACGGCTGACCGACTACAGCGTCACCTTCGCGCAGTGGACGTCGACCGGCGTCATCCTGACCGCGGCCAACCTCCCGTTGTGCTGGCTGGTGCTGACCATCATGTTACCGCCGGAGGTGCGGGCCGTCTCCGACGGCGCTCGCTTTCGCGGGGAGCTGGCGCGGCTGGGGCCGATGAGCCGGGGCGAGAAGAACGTCCTGCTCGTCCTCATCGTGATGCTCGTGCTGTGGAACCTGCCCACGTTCGTCACCATCGGGTTCCTCGACTTCTGGTACGTGCCCCCGGTGGCCATGGTGCTGCTCTTCGCGCTGCCGGTGGACGCGAAACGCGGCGAGGCCACCCTGGGGGCCGGGGACATCCAGGCGGGCGTCGAATGGAACGTGCTGTTCCTGGTGTTCGGCGGGATGGCCCTGGCCGACATGCTGGCCGGAACGGGCGTGACCGACTGGATCGCCGCCCTGCTCACGGGCAGCGTCACGGCGGGGGCGCTGCCGTGGCTGGCGGGCCTGGTCACGCCGCTGTTGACGCAGTTCGCCAATGGGCCGTCCGCGTCGGTGATGGTGTCCACGACACTCTTTCCGCTCGCCGACGCCCTCGGCTACAACGCGGCGATTCTCGCCCGCATCATCCCGGGCACCGCCGACGCGGTGACGCTGCCCTGGGCCAGCGCGGCGGTGGCGGCGACGTTCTCGTTCGGCGCGGTCGGACTCGGGACGATGTTCAGGCTCGGCGTCGTGGTCACCGTCCTGTCGTCGATCGTCGTCGTGGTTCTGAGCATGGTCCTGGTGCCGGCGCTCCAGGCGTTCACCCTGCCGTGACCCGCACAGGCATCCTTCCAATCCCCACAAGCTCAATGTCGCCGCTGGCACCCGACCCGTGCAGGGCTCGGGGGCTCGTCACGACGAAATCCAGGATCCCCCGGACCTGTCAAAATTGACAGATTGGGAACCGGAAGATAGGTAAGCTGGCCTTCGTACTCCTGCAAAACAACGAGACCGGAGGCGAAGACGACGCCCGCCCACGCATCTTGACAGACAGTGGACACCCCCTGATACTCCGTTGAGGGTAGCTGCTCTGCCTCACCGGCCGGGCCGCCATCTTCGCCGACTGCGGTGGCGCTTACAGCGCACGTGGGAACAGCTGAGAGGAACGGACGGACATAGATGGCGGACAGCGGGACCACCGCACGAAGGCTGCGCATGGGCATGGTGGCCGCGGTGACAACGCTCACCGTGGTCGTGTCGGTGCCCGTAGCGGTAAGAGAAGCTCTCCAACCAACCGTCGATCCCTGTAGCCGGTAAAGAGCGATCCGCACCTGTCCCGACGGCGGAATCACCCTGGGGCCGGGTCAAGCGTGTATTTCAACACGAATGGTGTCGGGACCCTGTCGAGCATCGAGCGGTCCATGAGTTCGCCTGGGAGACGCAGTGATTCAGAGCATCCTCCGCCACGCCAACCCTCGCGCCACCGGCCCCACGACGATTGCGTTCGCCACAGGACTCCTCTTGGCCGCCGCTACGCCGCCCGCGGCACAGACCCTCACGTCCCGAGTCGAGGGGACCGTGCGGGACGAAGCCGGCGGCGTCATCCCCGGCGCCGCGGTGACGATGACCGAGGTCGACACGAACGTGGTGCGGGAAGCCTTCACGAACGACCTCGGGCTGTACCTGTTCCCCCAGGTTCCCGCGGGAACCTACCGGGTCGCGGCGGCGGTGCCGGGCTTCAGCATCACCGTGATCGAGGACGTGCGGGTCGTCCTGAGCGCGCCGACGTTCATCGACATCGTCGTCGCGGTCGGGGGGGTGACCGAGACGGTGCTCGTCTCGGCGGCCGAGGCGCAGTCGCTGATGAACACGGTCAATGCGGAGATCAACACCAACCTCACCCGGGAGCAGGTCGGCGATCTTCCGCTGAACGGCCGCAGCGTCGTCCAGCTCGCCCTCACCCAGGCGGGGGTGACCGGCCCCGGAGGCGCGCGCACCGCCTCGATCAACGG
Source organism: Vicinamibacterales bacterium (assembly GCA_965207615.1). Taxonomy (GTDB): domain Bacteria; phylum Acidobacteriota; class Vicinamibacteria; order Vicinamibacterales; family UBA8438; genus JAJEEA01. The sequence continues at coordinate 41,888 of CBDBMZ010000003.1, read as the reverse complement.
CACGCGGGGGACCTTCAACAACTTCACCCTCGACGGCGTCAACAACCAGGACGGCTTCATCCGGACGGACTCCCTGTTCGGGATCATTCCCCTCAAGGAGAGCTTCATCGACGAGATCAACATCACCACCGCGAACTCGGACGTCGACGCCGGCCTCGGGGCGTCGCAGACGCAGTTCGTGACCCGCTCGGGCAGCAACACGTTCAACTCGGAGGTGTTCTTCTACCACCGGAACGAAGCCCTCAACGCCAACAACTACTTCAACAAGGCCGCCGGCCTGGAGAAGGAGCGCACCCGGGTCCACGAGTTCGGCGTCAACGTCGGCGGGCCCCTCGTCAGGGACCGGTTCTTCTTCTTCGTCAACTACGAGGAGGAGCGGGAGCCCGCCACGGCCTCGGTCGTGCGGCGCGTCCTGACGGACCCGGCGCGGGGCGGCGACTTCAGCTACATCAGGCAGGACAACGGCCAGGCGGCCACCGTGAACCTGCACCGGTTGACGGGCATCGGCCCCGACCCCGCCGTCCGGTCGCTGGTCGACCTGACCCCGGTGCCCAACGACGCCAGCGTGGGCGACGGGCGGAACACGGCCGGGTTCCGCTTCAACGCCTCCGACGAGACCACCGCCGACTGGTTGATCTTCCGGGGAGACTACGTGATCGACCCGAGGCATTCGGCGACGGGGACCTTCCACCAGTTCCGCCTCGACGTGCCGAACTCGGTGTTCAACGGCATCGATTCGGTCTACCCCGGCCTGCCCGGAGCGGGCCAGGGCTCGAACCGCCGGCTCGGGTCCTTCACGCTGAGCAGCACGCTCGGCCCGAGCGTCGTGAACGAGGCGCGGTTCGGCGTCCAGACCTACGGTGTGAAGTTCTTCAACAACGAGACCTTCCCCGGCGGCTATCGACTGAGCTTCGGGGGCTTCGACAACCCCGTCCGGAACTTCCTGGCCCAGGGACGCGACGTCCTGAACCTGGAGGCGAGCGACAGCCTGACGTGGGTCAGGGGTGCGCACACGGTCAGGCTGGGCGGCGGCTTTCGGCGGACGCGGGTGGACGCCTTCAACGACGGGGGGCTGCTGCCCACCTACTACCTCGGCTTCGGGGCCGGGAACCCCGATCCGCTGGTCCCTTCGCTGTTCCCCGGCGGGATCTCGTCCGACGAGCTGAGCGCGGCGGCGGCGCTGCTGGCGACGCTCGGGGGCGTCGTCGACTCGGCCGATCGGATCTTCAACGTCGCCTCGCCGACCTCGGGGTTCGTGGAGGGGGCAACGGAAAGAAGGGTGCTGAACCAGGACTTCCTGCACCTCTACGCCGGCGACACGTGGCGGGTCGCCCCGGAGACGAGCCTGACCCTGGGCGTCCGGTGGGAGCTGCACGGCGTGCCGGACGAGACGCACGGCCTGGCGCTGCTGCCGGTGGGCGGGGTCGACGCGGTGCTCGACCCGGACGCCGTCGTCGACTTCGCCGGGTCGTCCCACGGCAGGCCGTTCTTCGACCGCGACTGGAACAACTTCTCGCCGAACCTCGGCCTGGCCCACCGGCTGACGGACAGGATGGTCGTGCGCGGCGGCTACGCCCTGAACTACGTGCTCGACAACAACATGACCACGGTGTCGAACACGATCGGCAACAACGACGGCCTGTCGCAGTCGGTGTTCCTGCCCGGGCTCAGCGGCACCGTCAGCGGCGGCGGGCTCGTTCCGGTGTCGGAGCCCGAGTTCAACATCCCGCGGACGGCGCGGGACGGCATCCTGGCCGATCCCACCGCCGCCCTCTTCACCTTCGATCCCGACCTGCGGACCCCGTACGTTCAGCAGTGGAACGTCGGGTGGCAGTTCGAGGCCCTGCGCGACACCGCGGTCGAGGTGCGCTACGTCGGGAACCGCGGCACGGACCTCGTCCGGGCCATCGACCTGAACCAGCTCCTGCTGCCCGACGCCTTCGTGGAGGACTTCCGGCGCGCCCAGCGGAACCTCGCCGCCAACGGGGACCCCGGAATCGGCGAGCCGCTGCTGGTCTTCCCCCGGCTCGGCCTGGGTGGGTACCTGCATTTCGGCGCCGTGCAGAACTGGATCAGGAACGGCGAGATCGGCCAGTACATCGGCGGATTCCTGGCCCCCAACCGCAGGTTCTTCTTCGCCGGGGAGGGCGGGGAGGCGTACGGGGCGACGCTACCGATCGGCTACTTCTACACCAATCCGAACACCTACGTCGGCGACGTCGTCGGGAACTACTCTTTTTCCGAGTACAACGCGCTGCAGCTCGAGGTCCGGCGGGCGTGGCGCTCGGGGTTCACGGGTCAGCTCAACTACACGTGGGGCCGGACGATGACCGACTTCGACGGCAACCAGGCGAATTTCCGCGCGTACTTCGACAACGCCCGGCCCGAGCTCGAGATCATGCGCTCCGATTCCGACATCACCCACACCATCAACGCCAACTGGGTGTGGGAGCTGCCGGTGGGCGAAGGGCGGCGCTGGCTGGACGACCGGGGCCTGCTGAGCTCCATCGTCGGGGGATGGGGGCTGAGCGGGTTCGTCAGGATCCGTTCCGGCGAGGTGATCAACATCGTCTCCCAGCGGGGCACCATCAACCGCGGCTCGCGGGCCCTGGTCAACACCGTCCATCTCGACGGCATCGCGGTCGGCGACCTCCAAAACCGCACGGGCGTGTACCGCCATCCCGACGGGCGCGTGACCCTGTTCGACGACAGCCTGCTCGCCGCCGCCGGCGGCAATCTCGACATCTTCCGGAACCCGGGAATGCTCGAGGCGGGGACGCTGCCGCTGTCGCCCATCAGCGGGCCGTGGTACGCGACGGTGGACCTCGGCCTGCGCAAGAACATCGCTCTGCCGTTCTCCGCGGGGTCGCGGATGCAGATTCGCGTCGATGCCTTCAACGTCTTCAATCGCGCCAACTTCAACATCGGCCGCTATCACAATCCCAACAGCCGGGAGTTCGGCCTGATCAGCTCGACCTTCGCGGCGCGGCAGATCCAGGTCGGCATGAGGCTCACGTTCTGATCGCCCGAGGGAAGCGCGACAGTCCTTCTGGCTTCAGGAGGCGGAAGGAGCTTCCGGCCCTACTCCCCGTGGTTTGCGCGAGGGGGCGAGATCCTAGCTTCCCAACCGCTGGCAGCCTTCCGAGCTTGAAGAGCTCCATGCCGACAAGCATCAGGCCGATGACACGCGGGCCGAGGCAGAGGAGCCCGAACGTCTGCACGCCCAGCGCCATCGTCGAACGAAGCGCGGCCTGTTCGAGCCAACCGCCACCGTAGGCGCTCACGAACTGGTCGATCGTCGCCTGCGTCGGCCGCCACTCTTCGCCGATGACCACGGTCAGGATCTCGTCCGGCCCGCAGGGCATCGAGGCGCCCAAGGTCCAAAAGAACGCGCAGGGGACGGTAATGGCGGTTATGGGATAGCCTAGGAGGCCGGTATTCCGGGAGGGTGAGATTCGCGGTCGCGGATGCGGAAATCGAGGGCCTTCTCACTCCAGCGCCAGCACCGCGGCGCGGAGTTCCGTCACGTGCAGCGCCCGGATCGGGGTCGTCCCCGCCGACGGCGCCGCGTCCGTCCAGCCCGGCGCTGCGCGACCGGCCGCTCTGTACGCCCCGGCCAGCGCCGACCGCAGCTCGAGCAGGTGCACGCGCTGAATCCGGGTAACCCCCGGCCGCAGCACCGGGTCGCTCCAGGAGAACCGCGCCAGCCCCCCTGCGCTCCGAAGGGCGTCGATACGCGTCCGCAGCTCGGTGAAGTGGATGGCCTTGATCGGCGTCACCCCGGGCACGATCGGGTCGTCGGTGAACGGTGCCCGCATGGCCCCCACCGTTACCGTGAACGTTTGCGCGGCGCTCAGACCGCCAGGGTCAGCCGCCGTCACGCGGATCGCTGCCATGCCCTCACCCACCGCCGTCAGCGTCACGCGGGCGCCCACCGCCTGCGCCGCCACGACCCTCGGCGACGACGACGACACTCCGTAGGACAGGAGGTCGCCGTCGGGGTCGACGAACGCCTGCGACACGTCCACTTCCAGCGTACTCGACAGGCCCGTAAGTCTGCGGTCCGGTAGGGTGCCCACCGCTTCGGGCGGCCGATTGGGGCGGGGAACGTGATCCCGCCACAACGCCACCGCCGGTCCCGTGGCGTTGAGGACCCCCGCGGCGTCGGCCGGACCAGTCACGCCCGACCCGCCCGAGCCGAAGGGAACGCCCAGCGGGTCGTCGTTGTAGCTCTGGCGCGGATTCGAGAAACGGAGCAACCCCGAGCAGCTCGTATGGGTGTCTCCGCACTGCGTGCGGTAGGACATTATCGTGACCCAGCGACGTGAACGAGCGGCGCCCGCCGCGAGCCCGAGCTGGTTCACGTAGCCGAACGCCGGGTCCAGCGTCACCGGCCCGCGACCAATCTCGCTGTAGAGCTGGGCATAGCGATCGTGCCGAAGCCCCATGTTGTGCCCCAGCTCGTGCGCGAACGTACCGCCACCACAGTTCTGGCAGGTGAGGCCGAAGGCCCCCCCGAAATTGGCAACACCCCCGAACGGATGGTCCTGCCACTTGAAGATCAGGTGCACGAGATCGGCCCCGGTCCGGTCGCGCATCGCGTGCACCTCGTCCATGTAGCCGTCCGCCGGATCCGCGAAACGGCCTATATCGCGGAAGTCACCCGCCTCGGCGTACTGCACCTCCGATCTCGCCACCAACGCCAGGCGGTGGTGCACGCCACTCGCCTGGTACGCCTCGTTGGTCTCGGCGACCATCAGATCGATGACCGCCTCGATCTCAGCGGTTCCGCCGGCCTCCTCGCGAGCGGCCGGCGTGTAGAAGACGGCCACATCGATGGCGACCTCCGGCTCAACCTCGCACAGCCGGCCCTCGAACTCGATCGTATCCAGCCAGTCTTCCCAGGCCGTCGGTGCGCAAGCCTGGGTGGCGAAGATGCCCAAGTCCTCGAGACTCGACGACTCCAGGCCGCCGGGGAGCGGTCCGGACAGGCCCCAGCTGTGCCAGAAATCGAGCCTCCTGAGGTTGGAGAGCCTGCCCAGCGCCGCCGGGATCGGCCCCGACAGCCCGTTGCTGCCGAGACTCAACCCCTCGAGGTTGGCCAAGTTCCCCAGCTCGGCTGGGATCGGCCCCGTCAAGTCGTTCGAGCCAAGGGACAGCGACCGGAGGTTCGCTAGATTCCCCAACTCGGCTGGGATCGGCCCCGTCAAGTCGTTCGAGCCAAGGGACAGCGACCGGAGGTTCGCTAGATTCCCCAACTCGGCGGGAATCTGCCCCGTCAAGTCGTTGCCCCAGAGCGACAGCGACCGGAGGTTCGACAGCCGGCTCAGCCCCGCCGGGATCGGCCCGATCAAGTCGTTCCGTTCAAGATACAGATACTGCAGGTTCACCAGGCTGCCCACCTCCCTCGGGATCGGACCCGTCAAGTCGTTCCCCCTTAGGGACAGCGACTGGAGATTGGTCAGGCGCCCCAACTCGGCCGGGATCGGCCCGGTCAAGTCGTTCCCGGAGAGGCTCAGAGATCGGAGGTTCACCAAGTCCCGCAGCTCGCGCGGAATCGGCCCGGTCAGCGCATTGTCCCCGAGAGACAGCTGCTGAAGGTTCTCGAGGCGACCCAGCTCGGCCGGGATCGGTCCGATCAGGGCGTTCGTCAACCACTGCCGCGACGCGGGCTCCCACCGCCCTCCCAGACTCAGTGTCTGCAGAAGCTCCAGGTCGCCCAAGGCGGCCGGGATGGGTCCCGTCAAGTCGTTCCCGGAGAGGTCCAGCTCAGTGACTCGGCCGGCGGTGTCGATCGTCACACCGTACCAATCGTCCAGCGGGGTCGACGTCTTCCAGTTACTGCGGTTCGTCCAGCTCTCGCCCCCGGTCGAGTCGTAGAGCACCTCGAGCACCTCGCGGTCGTTCTGGGGTCTGGCCGACGCGTTTACGGTCACCGCGATGGTTTGGGTGGCGCTCAGGCCGCCGGGGTCGGTCGCCGTCACGGTCACCGTCGCCGTCCCCGCAGCCCCCGGCACGAGCCAGACGGTATCGCCGGATGCAACAGTCGTGACCGTGCCGGCTTGACTGGACGCGGCCGTGTAGGTCAGCGGATCGTCGTCCGGATCGGCGAAATAGGCGTCCATGGACACGCTGACCGCGGGCCCCGACTCGGTCAGCGCTTGGGGCGGGATGGTATCGACGGACTCGGGCGAGCGGTTGCACGTGTCTCCGCGGAAGTCGGCGAGCGTCTCCAGCCACGCCTGAAACTCGGCATCGGCGGGCGCACACGCCCCCGTGCTCGAGATGTCCAACGTTCTGAGCTGCGACAACCGGGTCAGGTCCTGGGGAAGGCTTCCCGTCAGGGGATTGGGCCCGAGGTACAGCCCCTCGAGGTTCGCCAGGTTCCCCAACTCGGCCGGGATCGGCCCGGTCAACGCGTTCCCGCCGAGCGACAGCCACTCCAGGTTCGCCAGGTTCCCCAACTCGGCCGGAATCGGCCCCGTCAAGTCGTTCCAGCCGAGGGACAGCGACCGGAGGCTGGTCAGGCGAACCAACCACGACGGGACCGGCCCCGTCAACGCGTTCCCGCCGAGGGACAGCCACTCCAGGTTCGCCAGGTTCCCCAACTCGGCCGGAATCGGCCCCGTCAAGTCGTTCCAGCCGAGGGACAGCGACCGGAGGCTGGCCAGGCGACCCAACCACGACGGGGCCGGCCCCGTCAACGCGTTGCTCCCGAGGGACAGCCACTCGAGGTTCGCGAGGTTCCCCAACTCGGCCGGGATAGGCCCCGTCAACTCGTTCCCGCCGAGGTCCAGCGACCGGAGGCTCGTCAGGCGACCCAACCACGACGGGACCGGCCCCGTCAACGCGTTGCTCCCGAGGGACAGCTGCTCCAGGTTCGCGAGGTTCCCCAGCTCGGCCGGGATCGGCCCCGTCAGCGCGTTCTCAAACAACTCCGCGGAATCCCACCGACCCCCGAAACTCAGGTTCCGCAGAAGAGCCAGTTCGCCCAGAGCGGCGGGGATAGGTCCCGCCAACCCGTTACCGGGCAGCGCCAGCCTCGTGACCCGGCCAGTGGTGTCGGTCGTCACCCCGAACCACTCCCCGAGCGGGGCAGATGTCTTCCAGTTCGTGTTGTCGATCCAGTCGGGGCCGCCGGTGGCGTCGTAGAGCGCCTCGAGCACTGCCCTGTCCGAGGCAGCGCTTCCCTGGGCGGCGGCTTCAGCGCCAAATCCCGCCCAGAGGGCGCAGGCGGCCAGCAGCAACGTCGACAATCTGCGGCGGCAGCGGGGTCCTGTCATGTCCGGGAGCGATCTTGCACCGGTTTCCGTGCGGGCCGGTGGTGGAGCAACCCGGCGTCGCCCTCAGCCAGAGCTCGAACCCAACGCCGCCAGCACGCCGACGGCGGACACCGTGCGGCAGGCTAACACATCCCCCGTTATCCGACCCAACGTGAAAGCGAAGGCGGCCGCGGCACCGAACGGGTCAGGTCCCAGACCGGTTCGTGTACCATGCGGCCGTTCCCGGGAGACCCGCCCATGGCGCTTGAGCTCACCCCCCGGCAGGCCAACACCATCGCGGCGGCGATCACCACGGTGTCCGCCCTGGTCATCCTGCTTGCCGTCGGCCTCCTGGGGTGGCTGGCCGCCCTCTTCCTCCGCACCTTTTCGGGCGTGTTCCTGCCGCTGGCGGTGGGCGGGGTCGCGGCCCTCGTGTTCCGCCCCTACTACGACTGGCTGCGCGGACCGGGCCGGCTGCCCGTGCCGGCGGCGGTCGCCGCCGTCTTCCTGTCGGCCCTCGTGCCGCTGGGCGTCTTCGTGGCGTTCTTCGGGAACCTCGCCGTCGAGCAGGTCGTCGGTCTCGCCGCGCAGGTGCCCCAATGGTGGGCGGACGCCCGCGCGCTTCTCGAGGAACAGCTCCCGCGGGCCAGCGAGATACTCGCGTCGTCGGGCCTCGGCGATCGGCTGCGGGAAATCGCGGTCGCCCAGCAGGCCGCTATCTTCGAGTGGCTCCAGACGATGGGGGTGCAGGCGGTCACCGTCGGCTTCGGCGTCGCCCGCGGGCTCGCCGCCCTGCTGTCGTGGATCATCACCCCCGTCTACTTCGCCTACTTCCTCACCGCCGGCTTCCGGCTCGACACCGACCGCGTGCTGCCGTTCCTGAAACCGGAGACCCGCGCGGACGTGACCTACCTCCTGCACGAGTTCGTGGACATCACGGTGGGGTTCTTCCGCGGTCAGCTCGTCATCGCCTTCCTGCAGGGCCTGCTGTTCGCGGCCGGGTTCAGCCTCGTCGGCCTGCGCTACGGGTTCGTCATCGGCCTCGCCCTCGGGCTCCTCAACGTCATCCCCTTCCTGGGGAACATGATCGGCCTCGCCATCGCCATCCCCATCGCTTTCTTCCAGGCCGACGGCGGGTGGCTGACGTGCCTGCTGGTGCTCGCGGTCGTCCTGATCGTGCAGCAGATCGAGGGCTGGTTCCTGACCCCGAAGATCATGGGGCAGCGGACCGGCCTGCACTTCATGGCGATCATCGTCGCCGTCTTCTTCTGGGGCACGGCGCTGGGCGGCATCCTCGGGCTGATCGTGGCCATCCCCCTGACCGCGTTCCTCGCGTCGCTCTGGCACCTCGCGCGGGAGAAGTACATCCCGGAGATCGTCTGAGGCCCGCCGCCGGGCCCACCCGTGCCGTGATACCGTTACGCGACACGAACCAACTGGAGGAGGACGACATGGCGAGACGGATTGACACCCGCTTCGGTCTGATGATGGCCTTGGTGCTCGTGGCGGCCGGGGCATGGATGGTGGGTCAGGGCTCGGCGATCACCGCGGCCCAGAGCAACTTCGTGGGCGGCGACCCCTCGCGGCCGGATTCCTCGGACATCCGCGCCCTGCGCCTGCGGTTCGAGGCGGGCGCGCGGTCGAACTGGCACAGCCACGGCGGCTTCCAGGTGATCATGGCCCTGGAGGGGCGCGGGCGCACCCAGGTGCGCGGCGAGCCGCTGCAGGAGATGGAGCCGGGCGTGCCCTACCACGCCGGCCCCGGGGTCGTGCACTGGCACGGCGCCGCCCCCGACTCGCACATGGTGCAGCTCACCGTCGTCGGCGGCGAGGGCCCGACGGACTGGCTCGGGCCGGTGAGCGACGAGGACTACCTGGGCCAGTAGCGGGTGTCGGCCGCCCCGGCCCGTGGTGCGTTCCGCGGCCCGGAAGCGGACCAGCCAAGGCCCGTGGCGGGAACGCCCGCCGCCGACCCTCCGTCGGTGCGCGGCCTCGGTCCCGCCACGGGCCCCTTCCTCGAGGAGGCGTCTTCATGCAGCCATTCACCTTCCGCAGCGGCATCGATCGGAGTCGCGCGCATGCCCGCGCGCTCTGCGCCTCCCTTCTCGCCGCGGTCCTCGCGCTGACCGCGGTGGCCGGCCTGTCCGCCAAGGACTGGCCGCAGTGGCGCGGCGAAGAGCGGCGGGGCGTCTGGACCGAGACCGGCATTCTCGAGGCGTTCCCCGACACCGGGCTCACCGTGAAGTGGCGGGCCCCGGTCAACGGGGGCTACGCCGGCCCCGCCGTCGCCGACGGGCGCGTCTTCGTGCTCGACTACGTCGAGACCGAGCCACGGACGATGGACGGCACCGAGCGGCTGATGGCGCTCGACGAGGAGACCGGCGAGGTGCTCTGGTCCCACGAGTGGACCACCACCTACCGGATGCTGATGTTCACCTACGCCACCGGCCCCCGCGCCACCCCCACCGTGGACGGCGACCGCGTCTACGTGACGGGGGCGACGGGGCGCATCCTGTGCCTGGAGGCCGCGACGGGAGAGGTCGTCTGGGAGAGGGACACCGTCGCCGAGTACGGCACGAACATCCCCATCTGGGGCACGTCGAGCGCACCGCTCGTCGACGGCGACCGGGTGATCTTCCTGGTCGGCGGCGAGCCCGACGCCCTCGTGATGGCGTTCGATAAGCACACCGGCGACGAGGTGTGGCGGGCCCTGGAGAGCCGGACCGAGATGGGCTACAACCAGCCGCTCATCATCGAGGCGGGCGGGGCCCGGCAGCTCATCGTCTGGCATCCCCGCGGCCTCTCGTCGCTCGACCCCGAGACCGGCGAGGTGTACTGGGAGGAGCCGTTCGAGGGGCGGGCCAACATGACGGTGGCCGACGCCGTGCACACCGGCAACCACCTGTTCGTCTCGGGCTTCTACAGCGGCTCGATGATGATGCGCCTCGCTCTCGACCGGCCCGCCGCCACCGCGCTGTGGAAGGACGGCAGCCGGCGCGTGCTCGACAACGGCATCGAGGTGGCCGAGGAGACCGGCCTGCACTCGGTGATGACCACCCCCCTCGTCGTCGGCGACTACATCTACGGCATCGGCAGCCACGGGCAGGTGCGGGGCCTGCTCGCCGCGACCGGCGAGCGGATGTGGGAGGCCGAAGGGCTGACCAACCGCAACCGCTGGGGCTCGGCCTACTTCGTCCGGCACGAGGACCGCTACTTCGTCTACAACGAGAACGGTGACCTGATAATCGCCCGATTCCACCCCGAGGGCTACGACGAGCTCGACCGCACGCACCTCATCCACCCCACGTCACGGTCCGGCTACGGCGGCAGCCGCGCGGGCACGCGGTCGCGCTTCCGCCACGGCCAGAGCGACCGCCTCGTGGTGTGGGCGCACCCGGCGTACGCCAACCGCCACGTGCTCGTGCGGAACGACGAGGAGATCATCCGGGTGTCGCTGGACGCGAGCGATTACTGACAGAGAATGTGTGGACCCGAACCAGGCGATCGCGGTCGACGCAGGGCAGTTGGCCGTCGATTGCGTCGGCGAGCGCGCGCCAAGCTTGGGGAAGCGTCTGCGGCGGCAGTCGCTCGGAAGGCCGTTTCCATTGGCGCAGGACGGCGCGACGATACTCCAGACCGCAGCGCGCGAGCGCCCACTCCTCGTAGTCCGCGATGCGCCGAATGGCGGCGACGGTCAAGTCAACCGGTGCGTGGGGCGACGGAGGCGTTCGTGCAGACGGGATCATGTCCGGCTTCCAAATCGGCTCCTGGACCGTCTCCAACGGCAGCCAAAGGGGTCGAAACTGGTAGCGGTCGAGGTAGACGCCGCCCTCCCGCGGCGTTCCGTACAGGAGGCCGAAACCCCACAACATGAGGCTGTCGCCGTCGGGTAGCGTGAGCGTGTAGCAGCTCGATCCTGCTTCTCCTTTGGGCGGCCGTCGCTTGAGGAAACCCGCTTCGAGCAGGAGGTTGCCTTCCGGACGCACGATGTCCCGGCCCCAGTTCCAGCACTGCCGGTGCAGCAGCTTTTGCCCCCTGCGTCGGCGGTCGCCGGAGATCGGGCTTTCAGCCATGCTCCGCCCCAAGCGGGATGACGCCGGCGGCCGCCACAGCCTGCCGACCCACCCACCGCAGCGCGAATGCACGGCCCTGCTCGCGCGCAATCGTCACGCAGATGAACGCTCCGTCAGCGGGCGACGCCCGCGGCTGAGCCTCGGCCGGGTGGCGCGCGGGCAACGGTGGCAGCCCGGCGAGGAGAAGGAGCGTTCCGAGCATTCGCATCAGCATCATGGGGCAGATCCCCACCGGCGAAAGCACGTCGCCAGATGGCGCCTGCGGTCGACGACCGAATCATCCGAACCGTATCGCGTCCGCCAAGGCGTAGCTCGCCATCGCGCGGTCGAGCCCGACCGGCGCATCGAGGGCCGCCGCACCTCGGCCGCAGCGCGCAACGCTCATGCGCTCGCGGCGGAGTGCGCCGTCGACAAACGATAGATGAAACGCAGCGCGTGACGGGAACTAGGCGGGCGGGCCGCGAGCGGGGAGGCGGCGGAAGTGACCGGACGCGATCCAATCGCCGTGAGCAGCCTGCTCGAGCGGCTCCGCAACATCGGCGAATCCGATCTGCGCCGAGCCCGAGGGTTCGGCGGCAGGCTGGTGTGGGAGCTGACAGACCGCGCAACGCTGGTCGGCCGCGTGCTCCTCGTGACAGAAGACCTCGGCGGCGGCGGCACCGGCCACGGCCATGGCCAGGACGCCGATCCAGGCGCGCCAGCCGGAGCCGCGTCGTGCGAGCCCCAGGTACAAGGATCCTCCGTCGGCCATCCGCTCGCGAGGCTAGCAGAGATTGCCCGATGGGACAAGGGCCGCGGCGGAGCGGGAACGCGGCCCGGCGGCGTCCGGCCCGGACCGGCGCCCTTGACTCCGGAGCGCTTTTGCATCTTCAATAGGCAGGTTATGCTGCCGACGCGGCGCGCGGCCGTGCTCATCGTGTTCGCGGTGCTCGGGCTCGCGACGTTGGGCACCGCGCTCCACGAGCACGACGCCGGCGCGCACGCAGCCGGACACGCGGACTGCGACGCCTGTCACTTCCGGCACCTGTCGGGAATCGCACCGGACGGCACGCCCGCGCCGGCCGCCCCCGCTCTCGTCGCCCACGCCGTCGCGCCGGCCCGACCGGACGGCGAACGCGCCGCGGCTCTCGGCGTCCTTCTCACGCGCGGCCCGCCCGCCTGGGATTCTGCGCCGTAGGTAGAACGGCGCGGAATCCTGGCAGGTTGGGCGGCGAGCGGAGCCGTAGGCGACGCTCTCCGGGCTAGCCGCCCCGTCGCACTGATCCCGCGGCATCCCAGGCTCGGACCACTCGTCATCGTCGCTCGTCGGAATCGGCGCGGGCGCAGGCACGGACGCCGGCGTGGGCGCCGGACCTCTCGAAACCAACGCTCGAACCGGAGGATTGCCCAGATGTCACGTCTACTCAGAGAACAGCTCGTCTCCCGAGGGATCGCGTTCGCCGCCGTGCTGGCCGTCTTCGCCGCCGGCCCTGCGATCCGCGCGGCACAGGCCCAGGAAGCGGCCGACGAGCCCTTCATGGCGGGCGCGCCGCTAGATCTCTCGTCGAACGCCAAGACCTACGGCGGCTTCCGGTTCGCCGAGAGCATGGCCTACGACGAGGCCCGCGACCTGTACGTCGCGGTCAACGCGGGGATCGCCCAGAACGTCATCCCGAACGATGGCTACATCTCGCTGATCAACCCCGACGGCTCGGCCCACACGCTGAAGTGGATCGGCGTGAACCGGAACGGGCTGACCCTGAACCACCCCCTCGGCAGCGACATCATCAACGGCCTGCTGTACGTGGCCGACATCAACGTGGTGCGCTCGTTCGACATGGAGAGCGGCGAGCCGCGGGGCAGCGTCACCGTCGAGGACGCGCAGCGCTTCAACGACATCGAGGTCGCCGAGGACGGCACCATCTGGGCCACGCAGACCGGGACCGAGGAGAGCGGCACCTGGCGCGTGTACCGGATCGGACCGGACGGAGACTCGTCGGTCGTCGTCGAGGGCGCGCCCCTCGCCCGGCCCAACGGCGTCGCCTTCGACCCCGACGGCAACATCGTCGTGGTGAACATCAACGACAACGCGGTGCTCACGTTCTCGCCCGACGGCGAGCTCGTCCGGACCGAGCACGCGGTGGACGGCGGCAACGACGGCCTGGTGATTCTGGACGACGGCACCAAGTACGTCTCCAGCGTCCGCATCGGCACCGTCTCGCGCATCCGCCCCGGCGAGGAGGCCGAGGTCGTGGCGTCCGGCATCCCGAGCGCCGCCTCGATGGCCTACGACTCGAAGCGGAACCGGCTGCTCATCCCGATGAACAACTGGAACGCCATCACCATCGTCGAGCTCGACTGACCGGGCCCGCGTCGTCGGCGTCGCGGAAGCTGCCGACGCCGACGACGCAACACCCGACGAAGGAGACCCGAATGGCCGCGAGGACAGAACCGGCACGGTTGCGGACACGGTTGGCCGACGTGTGGTCCCATCGCAGGCGCATCGTGGCCGCGGCGCTCGCGGCGGCGGTGCTCTGGGGCGGGTTCGCCGCCTACCAGCGGCATCTCGCGGTCACGCGGGTCGCCTTCGTCAACTTCCCCGGCTTTCAGCTCGCGCGCATCGAGCGCGCGCGCCAGAGCGCGGCGGTGCGCGTCGAGTCGCTGGATCTGACGTCGCTCGACCGCGCCGCCGACTACCCCGTCGTCTACATCTTCGGGCGCGGCCTGCAGCTCGAGCAGACGCAGCTCGATCAGTTGCGGGAGGCCGGCCGCCGCGGTGCGCGCCTGTTCGTGCACGGGGCCACCAACCCTGCCGTCGACGTCACCAACCTGCGCGGCCCGCAGCTCGACGCGGCCAGCGGCTACCTCGACTTCGGGGGGGCCGAGAACTACGCCCGGCTGCTCGACTTCTCGCGCGTGGAGCTCGATGGCAAGTCTTTCCGCGCGGACCCGGTCGAGCCTCCCGTCGAGCGTTCCATGGACGTGCTGTTCCATCTCGACGACGACCTGACGTTCGAGACCGTCGACGCGTTCGACGCCTACTACGACGCGCAGGGGCTCGCCAAGCCGGACGCCCCGAAGATCGCCCTGATCACGAGCGTGCCCGGCCCCTTCAACGCCAACCGGGACCACGTAGACGCGTTCATCCGCGCGCTCGAAGGCCGCGCGTGGAACGTCTACCCGATGGCCAGCGCCGAGAAGCGCCTCGACTTCCTCAAGCGCATCGACCCCGACCTCGTGGTGCTGATGCCGCACGGGCGGCTCACCCTGGGCCGCGCCGACGAGGCCATCGCGTGGCTGCGCGAGCGCGACATCCCCATGCTGACGCCCCTGTCGGTGTTCCAGAACCACGACGAGTGGATGACCGACCAGCAGGGCATGGCGGGCGCACTACTCACGATGAGCGTCGTCCTGCCGGAGCTCGACGGCGGCATCGCGCCCTACGCGGTGGCGGCGCAGTTCACCGACGCGGATGGCTACGAGATCTTCGACGCCGTGCCGGGACGGCTCGACACCTTCTGCGACCTCGTCGAGCGCTGGCTGGCGCTCAAGGCCAAGCCCAACCGCGACAAGCGCGTGGCCGTCTACTACTACAAGGGACCGGGCAAGAACGCCATGCACGCCGGCAGCCTGGAGGTCGCGCCGAGCCTGCTCAACCTGCTGCGCTCGCTGCGCGACGCCGGCTACACGGTCGAGGGGCTCCCCGAGACCGACGACGAGTTCTGGGCGCTCGTCCAGGCGAAGGGTCCGGTGCTCGGACCCTACGCGCGCGGCGCGTTCGAGGAGTACGTGGCCGCCGGCGATCCGGCCCTGGTGCCGGCCGCCGAGTACGCCGCGTGGCTGGCGGAGGACCTCGAGCCGGGCATGCGCGACGCCGTCGTCGAGCAGTACGGCCCCGCCCCGGGCGAGTACATGACGGTCGGCGAGGGCGACGAGACCGCGCTGGCGGTGGCCCGCGTGCAGTTCGGCAACGTCGTCATCCTGCCGCAGCCCCTGCCGGGCGTCGGCGACGACACGTTCCGGCTCGTGCACGGCGCGCTGAAGGCCCCGCCCCATCCCTACGTGGCCTCCTACCTGTGGAGCCGCAACGCCTTCGGGGCCGACGCGGTGATGCACTTCGGCACGCACGGCAGCCTGGAGTTCAGGCCCTGGAAGCAGATTGCGCTGTCGACCTTCGACTGGGCGGACGCCCTCGTCGGCGGGCTCCCGCACGTCTACGTCTACGTCATGAGCAACATAGGCGAGGGGATCATCGCCAAGCGCCGCTCCTACGCCACCACGGTGACCCACCTGACGCCGCCGTTCATGGAGGGCGGGCTGTACGAGGGACTGCGGCCGTTGCGGAACCGGCTCGACAGCTACCGCAACGCGGCCGACGGGCCGGTCCGGGCGGAGCATGCGCGCACGATCCGGCGCCTGGCGACGGAGATGAGCCTGCACGTCGACCTCGGCCTCGACCCCGACGCGGCGTGGTCGGCGGACGAGATGTTCCGCCTGAGCAACCACGTCGAGACCATCGACGGCGAGAAGGTCGCGCAGGGGCTCTACACCCTCGGCAGCGCCTTCACGATGACCGAGGTCGACTCGACGGCGGAGCTGATGGCGATCGATCCGATCGCCTACGCCCTCGCCCGCATCGACACCGTCAAGGGCGCGGTCGACGCCGACGACCTCGAGGACGAGGTGTACTTCGAGCGCCGCTACCGCCGGCGCGCGCGCGACGCTTACGCGCGGCGGGTCGCGGGTGCGAACGCCGGGGCGGTGCTCTCCGACCTCGTGGCGGACACGGATCTGCAGCACGCCCACGCCTGGCGCGAAGCGTCGCGGCGGCCGTCGGACGACGACATCATCCGCGGCTTCATCTCGATGGGGGCGGGCACGCGGAACCGGCCGGACGCCGCCGTGCCGGCAGCCCGCGCGGGCGAGCTCGATGACCTCGTGGCGCGCATCCTGCCGCATCCGCGCAAGGTCGAGTTCGTCGAGCGGCTGCAGTCGGAGCAGGAGTTCTCGCGGACGTCGCAACTGCTCGATCCCGTGCAGCGCGAGCGCGCCAAGACCATCGCCGCGGTCATCCCGCCGATGGCCGAGGCGCTGGAGATCGCCGAGGACCCGGACGTGTTCGCGCTGCTCGAGGCGATGCAGGACACGGCCCTCCGCGAGCGGACGTTCGCGCTGCTCGAGGACCCCGGGCTCGTCGACCGCGTCGAGGAGGAGAAGCGCCGGCTGGCGGCGGAGCGGCTCGCCCGCGCCCTCGACGCGCCGCAGGTCGAGGCCCTCGGCCGGGCGTGGGGCCACGAGTCGGCGGGCGGGCTGGTGACCGCCGCCAGCGAGGACATCGAGGGAGCGCTCTCGGCGGTGGCCTTCTACCGTGAGCACCGCGCGACGCTCCGGGACCAGCTTCACGACGTCGACGCGCCCGCCGCGGATGGGCTGCGGAAGATCCTGGACGACCCGGCGTTCGACCCGCGCCTCGCCGCCGCCGTCGACGCCGCCGGCGTCGAGCTGGAGGCGCGCGCCGCCCGCGACGCGGAGCTCGCCCGGGCGGTGCTGACGCTGGAGACGAGCGTGGCCGGCATCGACCGGCACCGGAAGGGCCTGCGCGACAGCTCCGACCTCGAGCTCGCGAGCGTGGGGCGGGGCCTCGCCGGCGGCTACGTCGAGCCCTCGCCCGGGGGCGACCCCATCGTCAACCCCGACGCCGTCCCCACCGGGCGCAACCTCTTCTCCATCGACGCCGAGAAGACGCCGTCGCCGGAGGCGTGGACGGTGGGGCGCGGTCTGGCCGAAGCGCTGCTCGACGAGCACCGGCGGCGGCACGACGCCTGGCCCCGGAAGGTCGCCTTCACGCTCTGGCCGACCGACTTCATCGGCACCGAGGGGGCCACCATCGGCCAGATCTTCTACCTGCTCGGCGTCGAGCCGGTGTGGGACCCGTTCGGGCGGGTCGCCGACCTGCGGCTGATGCCGGCGGCCGACCTCGGCCGGCCCCGCATCGACGTCGTCGTCCAGACCGCCGGACAGCTCCGCGACATCGCCGCCTCGCGACTCGCCCTCATCAACCGCGCCGTCGCCATGGCGGCGGAGGCGCGGGACGCGGAGGCGCACGCCAACTTCGTCGAGGAGGGGCGGCTGCGCGCCGAGGAGGTGATGATGGCCAGGGGCCTCTCCCCCGCCGATGCGCGGCGCTACTCGACCCTGCGCGTCTTCGGCGGCGTGAACGGCAACTACGGCACCGCCATCATGGAGATGGTCGAGAGCGGCGACCGCTGGGAGGACGACGCCGAGGTCGCCGACCAGTACCTGCGCAACATGGGCGCCGTCTACGACGAGGGCGAGCTCTGGAGCTTCTACGCCGACGGCATCTTCGAGGCGGCGCTCGCCGGCACCGAGGTCGTCGTGCAGCCCCGGGAGAGCCACACCTGGGGCGCGCTGAGCCTGGACCACGTCTACGAGTTCATGGGCGGGCTGAGCCTGGCCGTCCGCCACGTGACCGGGCGGGACGCCGACGCCTACTTCAACGACTTCCGCAACGCCCAGCGGCCGCGGGTGACGGACCTCACCGAGACGGTGTGGACCGAGACGCGGTCGACGCTGCTGAATCCCGCCTACATCGGCGAGATGCAGGAGGGCGGCGCCTCGTCGGCCGAGAAGTTCGCCGAGACGTTCCGCAACACCTACGGCTGGAACGTGATGAAGCCGGCGGCGATCGACGACGCCCTCTGGAACGAGCTGTACGAGGTGTACGTCGACGACCGCCACGATCTCGGGGTCGAGGACTTCTTCCGCCGCGAGAACCCGTACGCGCTGCAGGAGATGACGGCGGTGATGCTGGAGACGGTGCGCAAGGGCCTCTGGGACGCCACCGCGCAGC
Organism: Vicinamibacterales bacterium; assembly: GCA_965207615.1. GTDB lineage: Bacteria > Acidobacteriota > Vicinamibacteria > Vicinamibacterales > UBA8438 > JAJEEA01. The sequence goes on along the minus strand of CBDBMZ010000003.1, from coordinate 23,703 downwards.
AGGTGGCGGTGCTCGCGGAGCTCCACACCCGGCTCGTGGAGGAGTTCGAGGCGGGCTGCAGCGGGTTCGTCTGCGACAACGCGGCCCTGGCATCGTTCATCGCCGAGCAGGCCCCGGCGGAGCTGGCGGCCGCCTATCGCAGCGAGCTGCAGCGCAACCTGACGACGAGCGTGGAGCTGGCGGAGGCGAGCGTCGTGCTGGCCCAGCAGGAGGCGGAGCCGCGGCCGTCGGACGCGGCGGCGAACCGCCCGACCCCGGTCCGCGTGGCGTGGCTGGGGGCGGTCCTCGCCGCGGGCCTGTTCGTGGTCGCGCTGCTCGTCCTGCGGAGACGGCGGAGCACGAGCTGACACGGCGGCGGCGCGGACCGGAAGGGCTCCGCCCTTTCGGCTCGCCCTTCGGAGGCGGCGGAGCACGACCTGACGCGGCGGCGGCGCGGAACGGAGGGGCCCCATGCCCTTCGGCTCGTCCTGCGGAGGCGGCGGAGCACAACCTGACACGGCGGCGGCGCGGAACGGAGGGGCCATGCCCTTCGGCTCGTCCTGCGGAGGCGGCGGAGCACGACCTGACACGGACCCGCGCTGGCCTCATCGGGGGTCCGGCCACGAGTTGTTCGGAGGTGGGAGACGACCATGCGACGCATCTCTACCGCGGCCACCCTGCTGGTGCTCATCCTGGCCGGCGGCGCAGACCCCGGCGGCGGCGCGACGGCGCACGCGCAGTCGCCGCTGTCGCCGGCGCTGCCGCCCGAGACCGCGCCGCCCCTCCCTCACGCGTCGTCGGACGCGTCCGGGGCCTGGGTCGGCGACGTGCTCTACGTGCATGCGGGAGATCGGCCGCCCGCTTCCCGTGGCGCGGGCGCGGCGAGCGCGGCCCTCTACGCGCTCTCCCCGGCGGACGCGTCCTGGGCGACGGTGTGGACCGGCGATCCGGTCCGCGGCGCCGTGCTCGTCAGCGATGGCGACGACGTCTACCGGGTGGGCGGCGTCGAGGCCTCGGGCACCCGCCGGATCCGCCCCGACCTGGAACGCTGGGATCCCGCGGGCCGGCGCTGGGTCGGCCTGACACCGATGCCGTCGGGCCGGACCGACCACGCGGCGGTGGTGGTCGGTCGCGAGCTCTGGGTGATCGGCGGATGGGCGCCCTCGGACGCGGCCGAAAGGCCCCGCCGAGGACGCCGGCCGCCGCCCCCCGTGCCGGCCGCCGACTGGCGCGACGAGGTGCTCGTCGCCGATCTCGGCGCCGACCCCGTGGCCTGGACCGTGGTGGAGACGGCCTCGCTGCGCATGCACTCCCTCGCCGCGGCCGTCCACGGTGACGCCATCTGGGTCGCCGGCGGCATGACGCCGCGGGGGCCGGGGCTCGAGGCGCATCGGCTGGACCCGCGGACCCGCACCCTGGCGCCGGCGCCCGCCCCGCCGGTGCGCGGCCGCCGCCGGGGCGTCGGCCTGGGCCTGGCCTCGGCCGGCGGCAGCCTGTTCGCGAGCGAGCTGAACCAGTTGTACCGCCTCGACCCCGACGGCGGCGCCTGGCAGGCGCTCGCCTACGAGATCGAGCCGGAACGCGCCAACCACGCGCTGGTGGGCGGGCCGGGCACGCACGCGTTGGCGGGCGGACCGGGCGTGCTCCACATCGTGGGGGGAGCCGCGCACGGCCGGACCCATGCCCTCGTCGACCGGGTCGAGACGGCTTCGCTCCGGCCGAGCGACATCGCCGACGCGCCGCGGCGCGCGGAGGGCGCGGCCGGCGACCGCCCCCCCCTGGCCGGGGCCCGGCGCTGGCCCGGCTTTCGGGGACCGGCGTTCGGTCACAGCGAGGCCCGCGGCCTCCCGTTGACCTGGTCGGACGAGGAAGGCGTCGCGTGGCGGCACGCGGTCGGGGGCTACGGCCAGTCGAGCCCCGTGGTCTGGGACGGCGTCGTGTTCGTCACCGCCATCGACGGCCCGCGGCGCGAGACGCAGATCGTCGAGGCGGTCGACGCCGAGACCGGCGTGCTGCGGTGGCGCCACACCCTGCCATCCAGCCATCCCGTCGAGGTGACGAACTTCATGGCGAAGGGCGCGCCGACGCCCCGCGTCGACGCCGAGCGGGTCTACTACCTGTTCGAGAGCGGCGACCTGGGCGCCCTGAGCCACGACGGCGAGCCGGTCTGGTCGCGGTCGCTCGAGGCGGACTACGGCGCCATCGAGGGCTACGGACTGGGCAGCTCGCTCGCCGGCAACGGCGAAGCGCTGTTCGTCCTCGCCGCCCACGACGGACCGTCGTACCTGCTCGCCGTCGACCCCGCGACCGGCGAGACGCGGTGGAAGGCGGGGCGTCCCGCGAGGTCCTCCTGGACGACGCCGCTCGTCCTGCCCCGGGGCAACGGCGAGCTCGTCGTAATCAGCGTCGACGGCATGGTCGAGGCGTACGACGCGGGGACCGGCGAGCGGGTCTGGTGGCTCGACGGCCTCTCCGGCAACCGGCTTCCGTCACCGGTCGTCGCCGGAGACCGCATCGTCGTCCCCTCGATGGACTCCGGGTCCAATCTCGCCTTGCCGATTGAGCACCGCGGGCGCCTGCGGAACGAGCAGGTGCTCTGGCGCGGCCAGAGCGCGACGGCGTCGATGTCGTCCCCGGTGGTGACCGGCGAGTCGGTCTGGTTCACCAACTCCCGGGGCGTCATCCGCAGCCTGGAGCTCGAAACGGGCCGGTCGCGATGGGCGGTCCGCCTGCCGTCTCCCGCGTCGGCGACGCCCATCGTCAACGGAGACCGCGTCTACCTGTTCGGGAACGACGGCGCGGCCTCGGTCTTCGCCGCGGACGCGGCCGAACCGATCGAGGTGGCCAGGAACACGCTGACCGTCTCCGAGCGGGTGTACGGGGTCGCCGCCGTCGACGGCGCGTTCCTCGTCAGGACGGGCCGGGAGCTGATCCGCATCGGACGCGGCGGCGCAACCGGGAACTGAACGGAGTGGCGGCCGTCGACGTCGTATCGTTCCTGAGGACGGGCCGGAGCCGATCCGCATCGGGCGCGGCGGCGCGACCGGGGACTGAGCCGGGCGAGTCCGTCCCGTCGCCGTGCAACGTGCGAGCAGAGCCATGACGAAGCCGAGCCGGTCGATCGCATCCGCGATGCTGGTGCTGGCGTGCGCCCTGCTGCCGGCCGGCTTCTTCGCTCACGGGCACGACGGCGGGGACCTCGACGGTCACGATCACCACTGCACCCTCTGCTGTCTCGGCGAGCATGCCACGGTGGCGACGCTGGCGTCGCCCGAGCTCGCGGCGCCGGCCCCGCTGGCGCTCGTCGCCGCGTCGACCCGTCATCGTCGCGGCTTCCCCGCCGCGCCCGACCCACACCCCACCCGCGGCCCGCCCGCGTAGCACCTCCTGTCGCCGCGTCGACCCGGCTGCCCCGGCAAGGGCATCCGCGTGTCGGCCATTCAGAACCGTGGGATCGGCGGCTCGTGGGCCGGGGAAGTCCGGCGCGGGACCGCCGCGGAGGTGTGACGTGAGAATACGTGTACGTAGTCGACTGGCCCTTCCTCTCGCCCTGGCCCTGCTCTTCGCGGCCGGACTGTTCGCAGCAGGTCCTGCATTCGGACAAACCGGCTCCATTCAGGGAACCGTCGTCGCCGAGGACGGCGGCGCGCCGCTGCCCGCCGCCCTCGTGGTCCTGGACGGCACGGCATTGTCGGCCGCCACGGGGCCGGACGGCACGTTCGTCATCGACGGCGTCCCCTCCGGCACCCATCAACTGACGGTCACGCGGGAAGCCTTCGCGACGCTCACCTCGCCGGTGACGGTAGGGGCCGGGCAGCTCGTGCGGGTCGACCTCGAGCTCCCGGTGCTGGAGTTCGAGGAGAGCGTGGTGGTGACCGCGACCCAGACCGAGCGCGCGGTGACCGAGGTCGCGGCCAGCGTCACGATTCTCGACGCGGAGACCATCGAGGCGTCCCCGGCCCGCAACCTTCAGGACCTCCTGCGGCGGACGCCGGGCATCGACTTCGTGGAGCGTTCGGGGATGGCGGCCCGGTCCAACTCGATGCTCGTCGTGCGGGGCGTCCCCGGCACCAAGCGGGCGCTCTTCATGGTGGACGGGCTCCCCGCCAACGACCTCGGCACCGGCACCCTGGCCGAGCTGAACCTCGTGCAGGTGCAGTCGGTGGAGCAGGTCGAGGTCGTCCGCGGGCCGTTCTCCAGCCTCTACGGGGCCAACGCCTTCGCCGGCGCCATCAACGCCATCACCCGGCAGGGGGCGGGGCCGCCGACCGCCGACTTCTTCGCGAGCGGCGGAAACTCGGGCTACTACCAGTTCGGCGGGTCGACCCGCGGAGAATCGGGGCCCGTCGCCTATTCGTTCACCGCCGACCGACGCCGCATCGACAACGTCTACAACCGCGACACGCGCCTGAGCGGCTCGCGGGAGATCCCCGTGCAGAACGTCGGGTACGAGGACGTGCGCCTGAGCGGCCGGCTCGACTTCGCCCCGGCCGACGGGTGGACGGCGACGCTGCTGCCGCGGATCTCGCGCTACACGTCCGGGCTCGACGTCACGGGGCGGCTGCCGGTGGCCGTCGACGAGAACAGGACCGGCACGTCGGTGAACCTCGGCGGCATCCTCCGCCATCGGGGCGCCGGCCCCGTGGCGGCGCAGCTCAAGGTCAGCCAGCGCGACCTGCGTTCACACATCTTCCAGGAGAACTACACGCGCACGCCGACCCGGCAGACGACCATCGTCGGGCTCCCCGGATCGGGCCTCACGGAGTCCGTCGAGCGCGGCGCTCACCCCTTCGCCGCCCTCACCGACCGGAACACGGCCATCCAGAGCACGCTCGTCGAGCCCCAGCTCACCTGGACGCCGAGCCTGAGCCATTCCGTCGTGTTCGGGGCCACCTATATCCACGACCGCGGGCACTTCGGCGACAGCACAATCGTCGACCGCATGAACCTGCTCGGCTCCGACGCCGACCTCGCGGCGGAGGCCATGGGCCTGCAGGCCGAGCTTCTCGCCGCCGGCGCCGTCAATCCGCTCGTCAGCATCGTCCGCGACCCGCCGCTCGGCGACGTCTTTCCCCTCTCGGCCGGGTCCCGGGAGCTGTTCCACGTCGCGGCGGCCTACGTGCAGGACGAGTGGGACGTGGCGGACAGGGTGCGGCTCGTTCCGGGCCTGCGGTTCGACTATCACTCCCGGTTCGGCACCGTCGCCTCGCCGAAGGTCGCGCTGCTGTACTCCATCACGCCGTCGACGCGCGTCCGCACGTCGGCCGGCCGCGCGTTCCGGGCGCCGAGCCTGTCGGAGCTCTTCGGGAACGTCGTCTTCCACGGCACCACGCCCGGCTTCCCGAACCCCGACCTCAGGCCCGAGTACATCATCTCGTTCGACGGAGGCGTCCAGCACGAGGTGAGCCGCGCGTTCCGGACCGAGATGAACGTCTTCCACAACGACATGACGGACCTCGTCCAGCTCATCGCCGCGGCCGACCGCAGTCACTTCGACTGGGTCAACGTCGCCGAGGCCCGCTCGACCGGCGTCGAGCTGGTGGCGAACGGGCAGGCCGCCGCCTGGCTCGACTACTACGCCAACTACACCTACACGGACAGCGAGGACCTGGCCACCGGGAACCTCCTGTCCCGCGTGCCGCGGCACAAGGTCAACCTGGGCCTCGAGGTCGGCGCGTGGCTGGGCTCGTGGCGCCTGACCGGATCCGTCGATCAGCGGTGGGTCGACGAGCGCTTCCAGACGTCGCGGGGCCGGCCGGTCTGGCTCGATGAGTACGCCCGCACCGATTTCGGCCTCTACGTCCGCCCGAACGACAACCTGCGCGTGGGCGTACAGGTGCTGAACCTGATGGACGCCTACTACGACGAGACGCTGGGAGCCCCCACGGCGGCCCGGATGTACTCGGTGAGCCTGGCCGTGACGCCGTTCTAGACCATGCTGCACGATTCCATTGCGGCTGACATCCGGTGCGCCGTGCGTGCGTTGTGCGCACGCCCGGCGTTCTCGGTGCTGTCCGTCCTGACCCTCGGCCTCGGCATCGGCGCGAACGCCGCCATCTTCAGCGCCGTGAACAGTCTGCTGCTGCGGGATCCGCCGTTCGAGGAGCCCGATCGGCTCGTGCGCGTGACGAGCGTCCGCGGCGACGCGGACGGCGGGGCGCTGGCGGTGCCGGAGCTGGACGATCTGCTGGCGCTTCCGGTGATCGAGGACGCCGCGATGTACACCGATCAGGGCATGTACAACGCCAGCGGCTTCGGGACACCGGAAGAGCTGCAGGCGACGGTCACGACCCACAATCTCTTTCGCGTGCTCGGGGTCGAGCCGTTCGCCGGCTCGACGTTTCCCGCCAGCTTCGATCGCAGCCGCAGCTTCGGACTCGTCATCAGCCACGGTCTTTGGGTGCGCAGGTTCGGCGAGGATCCGAACATCGTCGGGCGCTCGATGACGCTCGACGGCGCATCCGGCTACACGATCTACGGGGTGATGCCGCCCGCGTTCAACTTTCCGTCGCATTCCGATCTCTTCCGCAGCGCCGGCATCGCGCCCGACCCGCAGTCGTATCGGCGGCGTGACGTCCGCGAGCGGTACGTGCTCGCACGCCTTGCGCCCGATGTCGGCATCGAGCGCGCGCGAGAGGCCGTCGATGACCTGGCGCGCCGGCTCGAGCGCGAGTTCCCGGCCACCAACGCCGGCCTGGCCTTTCGCGTCACGCCGCTTCGCGAAACGTACTCCGGTCAGGTCCGGCCGTACGTGCTGCTGCTGTTCGGCGCCGTGGTGCTGGTCCTGACGGTGGCGTGCGCCAACGTGGCGAACCTCCTGCTGTCGCGCGCGATCGCGCGCGATCGCGAGATGGCCGTGCGCACGGCGCTCGGCGCGGGCCGGTGGCGCGTCATCCGCGCGTTCCTGGGCGAGAGCATCGTCCTCGCCCTCGGCGGCGCGGTGGTGGGAGCGGGGCTGGCGCTCGCCGGCGTTCGGGTGCTGACGAGGCTGGTCCCCGTCCAGCTCCCGCCGTGGATGCAGATCGAGGTGGACGTGCCCGTGGCCGCCTTTCTCATGAGCGTCGCGGTGCTGACGGCACTGGTCACGGGGCTCGTGCCCGCGGTGCGCACCGCCTCGCAGATGCCGTACGCCGCGCTCAAGGAGGGCACGCGAGGATCGTCGGAAGGCGTCCAGCACCAACGGCTGCGGACGCTGCTCGTCGTGGGCGAGGTCGCACTCGCCATGGTCCTCGTCGCCGGCGCCAGCCTGATGCTCCAGAGCGTCTGGCGCCTCACTCTCGTCGATCGCGGGTTCGACACGGCGGACACGCTGACGTTTCGGGTCGAGCTGGGGTGGGCGGCGTACGACTCGGTGGCGAAGGAACGTGCGTTTCACGATCGCGTCGTGTCGCGGCTTCGTGAGCTGCCCGGGGTGACGGCGGTGACCTTCGACAACAACCTGCCGATGGGCGGCACACCGCGCGCGGTGGCGGCCATACGCGTCGCCGGGCAGGGTCCGGACGAGGAGGCCGGGAATCCGTACGTCAACCTCCACGCGGTCGGACCGGACTACTTCACGGTGATGGGCATCGCCATCCGCCGGGGACGCGCGTTCGACGAGCGGGACCAGTTCGAGACGCTTCCAGCGGCGGTGGTCAGCCAGCGGCTCGCCGACCGGCTCTGGCCCGGTCGCGACCCAATCGGCCAGCGGCTGCAACTGGAGAGCACGGGACGACCGGATGTCTGGTGGACGGTGATCGGCGTATCGGCCCCGGTGCTCCACCACGAGCTCGACGGCGATCCGGGATTCGACCTCTATCGCGCGCAGGTCCAGGTCGGGACCAGAGGGCCGTATTACGTCGTTCGCACCGAGGGCAATCCGATGGTCATCGCCGGGGCGGCGACCGCGATTGTCGGCGAGACGGATCCGAACCAGTCGTTCCTGGACGTGCAGACCTACGACCGCCGGGTCGCGAATCGAATCTGGCAACGTCGCCTCGCCGGTGCGCTGTTCGGCAGCTTCGCGGCGCTGGCCCTCGTGCTGGCCGCCGTCGGCCTCTACGGCGTGCTGTCGTACATCGTGAGCCGGCAGACGCGCGACATCGGCGTCCGGCTGGCGCTCGGTGCGACGTCCGACGGCATCGTTCGCGAGATCCTCGCCCGCGGCCTGAGACCGGCTGTCGTGGGGGTCGCGGTGGGGCTCGGGCTCGTCGTCGCCTTCGGGCGTCTGATTGCCGGCCTGTTGTACGAGGTCAGCCCGGTCGATCCGGTGACGCTCGTGCTCGCCCCGGCGTTTCTGCTCGCCACCGCCGCGCTCGCGTGCTATGTCCCGGCCCGCCGGGCCACACGCGTGGACCCGATCGTGGCGCTGCGGACCGAGTAGCGGTTGCGTTGGTGACGGAGGCCGCGTGACGATTGGCGAACGAAGTTCCCGAGAAGGAGCAGCGTGATGATGGAAGCGACGAGACGGACGGGCACGCTCCGGCGTCTGTTCGCGCCGGGGGCGCGCCGAAGGACGATTCTGCTGGCCGCCCTCGCGCTGGTGGCGCTGGCAACCGCGGCCGGCATCTACCGGCACTACCTCGCCCCCACCCGCATCGCGTTCGTCAACTTCCGGGGCGTCCAGCTCGCCCGCCTGGAGCGGGCGCGCGGAGACCAGGCGGTCCGCATCGAGTCGCTCGCCCTCGACGCCCTCCATCGCGCGGCGTCCTATCCGGTCGTGTTCATTCACGGGCGCGGCCTGGAGCTGCAGGAGACGCACATCGAGCAGCTTCGCGAGGCGGGGCGGCGCGGCGCGCACCTGTTCGTCCGCGGCGTGTCGAACCCCGAGCATGACGTCACCAACCTGGCGGGCCCGCAGCTCGAGCACGTCGGCGGCTACTTCCGGTTCGGGGGCACGGAGAACTACGCCCGGCTGCTCAACTTCTCCCGCGCCGAGCTCGACGGCAAGGCGTTCCGGTCGGACCCGGTGCAGCCTCCCGCCGAGCGGGCGATGGATGTCCTCTTCCACCTCGACGACCGCCGGACGTTCGAGACAGTCGACGCCTTCCGCGCCTACTACGCCGAGCAGGGCCTGGCGAAGCCCGACGCGCCGACCATCGCCCTCCTCACCAGCGTGCCCGGCCCCTTCAACGCGAACCGCGACCACGTCGACGCCATCATCCGGGCCCTCGAAGGGCGGCAGTGGAACGTGTTTCCGATCGCGAGCAACGGCAAGCGGCTCGAGTTCCTGCAGGCGATCGAGCCGGATCTCGTCGTCCTGATGCCCCACGGCCGCCTCTCGCGGGGACGTTCCCGGGACGCGATCGCGTGGCTCCGGGAGCGGAACATCCCGATGTTGACCGCGGTGTCGGTCTTCCAGGACCACGACGAGTGGATCGCCGACCAGCAGGGGATGGCCGGCGGCCTGCTGACCCTCAGCGTCGTGCTGCCCGAGCTCGACGGCGGGGTGGCCCCCTACGCGGTCGCGGCGGAGTTCGAGGACGAGTACGGCTACGAGATCTTCGACGTGATGCCGGAGCGGCTCGAGGAATTCTGCGACCTCGTCGAGCGCTGGCTGGCCCTGAAGGCCACGCCCAACCGCGACAAGCGGGTGGCCATCTACTACTACAAGGGCCCCGGCAAGAACGCGATGACCGCGAGCAACATGGAGGTGGTGCCGAGCCTCCTGAACCTGCTGCGCGCGATGCGCGACGCCGGGTACACGGTCGAGGGGCTGCCCGAGACCGAGGACGCCTTCTGGGAGCTCATCCAGGCGAAGGGGCCGGTGATGGGACCGTATGCGCGCGGGGCGTTCGAGGAGTACGTGGCCAAGGGGGACCCGGCCCTGGTGTCCGCCGCCCAGTACGCGGAATGGACCGGCGAGCACCTCGAGCCGGCGATGCGCGAGGCGGTGGCCGCGGCGTACGGACCCGCCCCGGGCGAGTACATGACGGTGGGCAGCGGCGACGACGCCGCCATCGCGGTCGCCCGCGTGCAGTTCGGCAACGTGGTCGTCCTCCCGCAGCCGATGCCGGGGGTCGGCGACGACACGTTCCGCCTCGTGCACGGGACCCTGGACCCGCCGCCGCATCCCTACGTGGCGTCGTACCTATGGACGCGGCGCGGGTTCGAGGCCGACGCGGTGATGCACTTCGGCACCCACGGGAGCCTGGAGTTCAGGCCCTGGAAGCAGATAGCGCTGTCGTCGTTCGACTGGTCGGACGCGCTCATCGGCGGGCTGCCGCACGTCTACCTCTACATCATGAGCAACGTCGGTGAAGGCATCATCGCCAAGCGCCGCGCCTATGCGGCCACCGTCACCCACCTCACGCCGCCCTTCATGGAGGGCGGCCTCTACGAGGGGCTGCGCCCGCTGGGCGACCGGCTCGACCGCTACCGCAACTCGGCGGACGGCCCGGTGAGGGCGGAGCACGCCCGGACCATACGGCGTATGGCCGTGGACATGGACCTCCACGTGGACCTCGGCCTCGACCCCGAGAAGGCGTGGTCGGACGACGACTACTTCCGGCTGAGCAACCACGTCGAGACGATCGACGGGGCGAAGGTCGTGCAGGGCTTCTACACGCTGGGCAACGCGTTCTCCGACGGGGAGGTCCACGGGACGGCGGAGCTGATGGCGATCGACCCCATCGCCTACGGCCTCGCCGGCATCGACATCGCCAAGGGGGTGGTCGAGAGCGACATCCTCGACGACGCCGCGCGCTTCGAGCGCCGCTACCGGCAGACGGCGCGGCGCGCCTACGCGCGGCGGGCGGGGGGAGAGAGCGTCGAGGCGGTGCTGTCGGACCTCGTCTCCCCGGTCGACCTCGAGCAGGCGCACGGGGAATCGAAGCTCGCCCAACCGCTTCTCGTGCTGAAGGCGGGCGTCGCCGGCGTCGACCGGCACCGGAAGGGCCTGCGCGACAGCTCGGCCCTCGAGCTCGAGAGCGTGGTGCGCGGCCTCGGCGGGGGCTACGTGGAGCCGTCGCCCGGGGGCGACCCCATCGTCAACCCCGACGCCGTCCCCACCGGGCGCAACCTCTTCTCCATCGACGCCGAGCAGACCCCCTCCCGGGAGGCGTGGACGGTGGGGCGCAGGCTGGCCGAGTCGCTCGTCGACGAGCACCGCCGCCGGCACGGCGCCTATCCTAAAAAGGTCGCGTTCACCCTCTGGCCCACCGACTTCATCGGCACCGAGGGCGCCACCATCGGCGAGATCTTCTACCTGCTCGGGGTCGAGCCGGTCTGGGACCCGCGCGGGCGGGTCGGGGAGCTGCGCCTCATTCCCTCGGCCGACCTCGGCCGGCCCCGCATCGACGTCGTCGTGCAGACCGCCGGCCAGCTCCGCGACCTCGCCGCGTCGCGCCTCGCCCTCATCAACCGCGCCGTCGCCATGGCCGCCGAGGCGCGCGACGCCGAGGCCAACTTCGTCCAGGAGGGCAGGCTGCGCGCCGAGGAGGTGATGATGGCGAGGGGCCTCTCGCCCGCCGACGCGCGGCGCTACTCGACCCTGCGGGTCTTCGGCGGCGTGAACGGCAACTACGGCACCGCCATCATGGGGATGGTCGAGAGCGGCGACCGCTGGGAGGAGGACGCCGAGGTCGCCGACCAGTACATCCGCAACATGGGCGCCGTCTACGACGAGGGCGAGCTGTGGAGCTTCTACGCCGACGGCCTCTTCGAGGCGGCCCTCGCCGGCACCGAGGTCGTCGTGCAGCCGCGGCAGAGCCACACCTGGGGCGCCCTGAGCCTCGACCACGTCTACGAGTTCATGGGCGGGCTCAGCGCGGCCGTCCGCCACGTCACCGGCCGCGACGCCGACGCCTACTTCAACGACTTCCGCAACATGAACCGGCCGCGGGTGACGGACCTGGAGGAGACGATCTGGACCGAGGCGCGGTCGACGCTGCTCAACCCGGCCTACATCGGCGAGATGCAGGAGGGCGGCGCCACGTCGGCCGAGCACTTCGCCGAGACGTTCCGCAACACCTACGGGTGGAACGTGATGAAGCCGGCCGCCATCGACGACACCCTCTGGAACGAGCTGTACGAGGTGTACGTCGACGACCGCCACGATCTCGGGGTCCACGACTTCTTCCGGCGCGAGAACCCCTATGCCCTGCAGGAGATGACGGCGGTGATGCTGGAGACGGCGCGCAAGGGCCTCTGGGAGGCCACCGCGCAGCAGGTGGCGGTGCTCGCGGAGCTCCACACCCGGCTGGTGGAGGAGTTCGAGGCGGGCTGCAGCGGCTTCGTCTGCGACAATGCGGCCCTGGCGTCGTTCATCGCCGAGCAGGCGCCGGCGGACCTCGCGGCGAGCTACCGCAGCGAGCTGCAACGGGCGCTGACGACGAGCGTGGAGCTGACGGAGGCGAGCGTGGTGCTGGCCCAGCAGGAGGCGGAGCCGCGGCCCGCGGACGCGGCGGCGGCCCGGCCGACCCCGGCGCGCCTGGCGTGGCTGGGCGCGATCATCGCCACCGGCCTCTTCGTGCTCGCGCTGATCGCCCTGCGCAGGCGGCGGAGCACGACCTGACGCGGGGAGCCATGAAGGCGGTGCCCGACGTCGTCGCGGGGACCGGCGTCGTCCTGTTCCCGCTCGCGATGCTCGTCCTGCGCAGGCGGCGGAGCACGACCTGACGCGTGGAAGTCATGGGCGCGACCGCGGTGGCCGCACGTTCGTGCTCGAGTGCTCGTCATGCGCAGGCGGCGGAGCACGACCTGACGCGTGGAAGTCATGGGCGCGATCGCGGTGGCCGCACGTTTCGTGCTCGGGTACTCGTCCTGCGGAGGCGGCGGGGCTCGACCTGACGCATGGTAGCCATCCTCGTCGCGGGCCCTGTTCGTGAAGATGCTGCTCGCCCTGCCGCGACGGCTGAGCACGACCTGACGCGTAGAAGCCATGGAGGCAGTGCTCGACGTCGTCGCGGGAACCGGTGTCGTCCTGTTCCTCCTGGCGGCGACGTCCATCGATCGGCGCTGGGCCCGGGGGCTGGTCGTGGCCGCGGCCGCCGCCGCCGTCTACGCCCTGCACCCGCTCGCGGTGCGCCAGAGCCTGACCGCGTTCGTTGGCGGGCTCGACAGCGGCGACATCCAGACGCTGGCGGCGCTGCTCGCCTTCGACGGCGCCCTCGGCTGCGGCGGCGTCGCCCTGCTGCTCGGCGCGCAGCACGGCCGGCGGCTGCGCTGGTTCGAGCGGCTGGCGGCGCACCACGTCGGTATCATCCCCGCGCCGGCGCTGTTCTACGTGGAGGTGAAGGCGTTCCACGCGGCATCGGGATGGAGCTTCTCGACGACGGCGCTGGTGCTGTGCCTCGCCGTCGTCGTCGCGGGCCTGGGGGGGAGCGAGGCCATCCGGCGGCTGCTTCCGGACCGGGATCTCCGGGCCGAGTTGCGCCTGCTCGTGCACGTGGGCCAGGTGGTGCTGGCGATCGGCCTGACCGGGTTCGCGCTGCGGGGGGGCGTGCGGAGCACGGGAGCGGCGGTCGAGGCCGGACCCCTCGCCGTCATCGCCGGCGCGGCGCTTCTCGGTTTCCTCGTCGGCTACTGGAGCCATCGCCGGCGCCTGCGCCGCCTCGCGGATTTGAGACGATGATCGAGACAAGGTCACCGACTTCGCCCACCCGCGGCCGGAATTCTGCGGATTCCCGCGCTTGGCGTGGCAGGCAGCTTCCGTCGAGCGTCCTTGGGACAGGCGCAGTTCACGCGTCGGTTGGAATGCGACGAGGTGTGGCAGGCAGCTTCCGTCGAGCGTCGTTGGAACAGTGACCGATATGGGATTGCCGACTTCACCCGAGCCCAGCCTGTTTCCGCGGCTTGGCGCGCCTGGCGCCCGACAAGATGACCTCCGTCGACATCCCTGAGCCATGGAGCTGCTGACACGCACGCTGTACCTGCTCTCGACCGGTCTGCTGGTGCCGGTCATCGTCCTGCTGCTGATTCTCTTCGGTCGGTCGCTGCTGCTCGTCGGACGCACCTACGGCGCGTGGCTGTCGCGGCTCCGGTTCCGGGCCGCGCTGCGGCCCCTGCTCGACCGGCTCGACGGGGGCAACGTGGAGGCGGTGCTGCGCGACGCCGACCTGCCCCCCGAGCCGCGGTGGGCGCCGGCCATCGGGCGCCTGCTCGACCACGGCGGGTCGGCGGCGCAGCGGGAGAAGGTACTCGCCGACTTCGAGGCGGGCTGCGAGACCGATCTCGCGCCGGCGCGGACCATGGCGCGGCTGGGCCCGATGCTCGGCCTGATGGGGACCCTCATCCCCATGGGGCCGGCCCTCGTCGGCCTCGCCGCCGGCGACATCGTGACGATGGCCGAGAACCTGCAGGTGGCCTTCTCGACCACCGTCGTGGGGCTCTTCGTCGGGGGCATCGGCTTCGCCGTCCAGCAGGCGAAGCAGCGCTGGCACACCGAGGCGCTCAACGATCTCGAGTTCGTGAGCGGACTCGTCGGCGAGCGGGCGGGCCAGGAGTCCGCGCCGTAGCACGGCGCGGACTCCTGCAGGATTGGTTGGGCGCCAAGCGGAGCCGAGGGCGAAGATTGGCGGGCGAGGAGTCTGCGCCATGGAACGGCGCCGAGTCCTGAAGGGTTTGGGTTGGGGCGGCAGGCGGATGCCGCGACGCGACCTTGCCGTCCCGTCGGGAGTTCGCTTGCGCGAGACGCCTACGGCGACGATTGGCGGGCTGGCCCGCCGAAGGAGGACCGGATGGCCGGCAGGAGACGGCGGCGCAGAATCGGCGCCTTGCGGCATGACGACAGCGACCCCCTCGGCGCCATCGCGAACCTGTTCGACGTCGCCATGGTCTTCGCGGTGGCGCTCATGGTGGCGATGGTCAGCCGCTGGCAGTTGACGGAGTTCCTCACGCAGGAGGACTTCACGATGGTCAAGAACCCCGGCACGGCCGAGATGGAGATCATCACGCAGGAGGCGGGCGAGATCACCCGCTACCGGGCCGAGGACGTGGACGACGCGGCGGGGCGGCGCGGCCGTCGGGTGGGCATCGCGTACCAGCTCGAGAGCGGTGAGATCATCTACGTGCCGGAAGGGCCGTGACCGCGGCCCCCGCGCCGGCCCGTCGGCGCGGCCGGTCCGGATCGACGTAACGGCCGCGAGATTACGTGCCCGCCGGCCCGATTCGTGGAGGGAACGCCGTGGGGGCGGAGGATCGACGAAGCGGCGGCGAGATCATCTACGTGCCGGAAGCGCCGTGACCGCGGCCCCGCAGTGGGCCGTCGGAGCGGCCGGCCCGGATCGACGATGTTGCGGGATCCGTCGGAACATCGTCGGGGGCGACGAAGTCGGCCGACTCGGCGCGGCCTATAATCGACAACATCGAACCCGGGAGTCCGCGCCGTAGCACGGCCCGGACCCCTGGAGGGTCGGTTGGGCGCCGCGCGGAGGCGGGGCGACGACTGGCGAGTCAGGACGCAAATGGAACCGGGAGGATGCAGATGAAGGTGAAGAAGTTGGCGTGGTGGAGATCCGCAACGGCGGCGGCCCTGCTCGTGGCGGGCGTCGCGACGCTGGCGGCGGCGCAGGCCCAGCCCATCGACCCGACCCGCTACGAGGGCGCCATCCAGGCGTTCGAGGCGGCGGACCGCGAGAACATGCCGCCGCCGGGCGCGATAGTCGTCACCGGCAGCTCCAGCATCGCCCGGTGGAACGGCGCGATGCCCGCGGCTCTCGCCCCCCTGACGGTCATCCCGCGCGGGTTCGGGGGCAGCGCCATGGCCGACGTGCTGCACTTCGTCGACCGCGTCGTCATCGCGTACCAGCCGCGCGCGGTGGTGATCTACGAGGGCGACAACGACACCGGGCGGTTCATGGTGCCTCCGGCCAAGATCGCGGCCGAGCTCGAGCAGATCATCGCGGCCGTCCACGCCGAGTTGCCCGAGACCCGCGTCTACGCGATGTCGGTGAAGCCGAGCCTGGCCAGGGCGGCGGTCTGGGACAAGGCGCAGGAGACCAACGCGCTGTACCGGAAGGTCGCGGCGGCCGACGAGCGCGTGCACTACATCGACGTCGCCACCCCGTTCCTGAAGGCGGACGGGACGGTCATGGGCGACATCTTCATAGACGACGGCCTGCACCTGAACGAGAAGGGCAACCGCATCTGGGGGTCGACCATCAAGGCGGCCCTGATGCCCCTCGAGGCGCAGTTCGAGTCGACGAACGACTGAGCGAGAGCCGGGCCGGGGCGTCCGCATCGGCCGGACGCTCCGAGCCCCGCCGCCTCGGCCGCCGGTTTCCTTCCCGGAAGCCCACCGAAGCCCCGCCCGCCCGTTCGCCATGGTTTCCGGCGACCGCCGGTCAAGGGCGCCACCGTCAGGACAACGGTCGACACGAGGATCGGACAGGGTCCAGCCGGTCCGCCTTCCGCCGTTTCCCGAGCCCGCCGCGCGGCGGAGGGCGGCCCCGTCGGCGCATCCGGCGTGCCGGCGTCAGGGACTCGTCCCCCACAACAGCTCGGCCAGGAACCCGGCGGGGATCCCCACCACGAAGAGGGCCATGCTGATCAGCAGGAACCGCCCGTAGATGGGCACCCTGACGGCGCGGTGGGCGAGCTCGACGGGCACCGTCTCGGCGTTGTCGATGGCCTCGTAGGCGCGGGCGAGGCCGTCGGCGTCGGCCACGTCGAAGTAGTCGCCGCCGAAGGCCCGGATCATGTCGATGAGCCCCTGGGTGTTGTTGGCGGGCTGGCGCACGGCGCCACGGCCGGCGCGGGCGGGCCGGGCGTCGGCGGCGTTGATGAAGATCATGTAGGGGACGATGTTCCGTTGCGCGAGCTGCACGAACTCCGCCTCGGGAATCTCGTCGACGTCGGCGTCGGTGACGATGAGCACGGCCCGGTGGGGTGTGGCGCCACGGCCGAGGAGGGCGACGTCGCGGTCGAAGTGGCGCACCACCGACTGCAGGGCGCGCACGATGTTGGTGTTGCCCTCGCGCTCGACGATGCGCACCTTGTCCGGCGGCACGTAGTACCGGTCGATGGGCGTCCCCGACTGGGCGGCGAGGATGCGCACGATGGCATACGGCGCGTCCATGACCTGGAAGAAGTACAGCTCGTCGTCGATGACGAAGTCGTCGACCATGTACGGGAACGACGAGAAGAGCCACAGGGCCACGCGGTCGTTCTTGGCGCGGCGCATGTCGAGGAACTCCAGGTGCGCCTCGCGCGCGACCTCGGCCCGCGACCTGCCCGTCCCCGGCAGCTCCCACGACATCGAGAGCGACGTGTCGACGAGGTCGATGCGGATGCGCGACTCCATCTCGCCCGCGACCTCCTCGGTCGAGGCGAGATAGGGGTCGGCCATCGCCACGAGCATGATCGCGAGGGCGAGGCCCAGCAGGACCTTGGGCAGGTGGTACAGGGTGCGGCCCAGCGCCCCGCGCCGGAAGCGCGCCTCGATGTGGTGTCCGGAGTGCTGCCGGTGGTGGATGCGGGCGAGCCCCCACAGGCGGGCGAGGGTCGCGAGACCGATCAGAAGGACGACCGCCGACAGCGACCAGGTGAGGCCGATGTCGGTGAACCGGACCTGGGCGAGGTCGGTCCCCAGCAGCTCCTGCGCGCGGATGCGGAGAACGCCCGAGAGCGAGGTCCAGTCCATGACTTACCGGACCGCCCGGCCGCCGGCGTGCCGCCGACCAGGCAATCCGTCCTTGCTCTCGGCGTCTCGTGCCCCGGCCAACGCGCTAGCGGGGGGTCCCCTCGACCGGCTGCGTGTCGAGCTCGCGGGCCCCGGCCATGATGCCGTGCATGCCGATGTTGCCCTCGTGACAGGCGTACTCGAACAGGGGCTCGTCGGTCCGGCGGAACGGGATGGCCGCGGTCCACGGACGCGTGAAGTGGTTCTCGTCGGTGAAGGTGAACTCGTACATCAACGTGTCGGGATCGATCCGCGTGAACCGCTCGATGAGATGCGTGTCCCGGCTCGACCCGCGAGCGGCGGTCTCTCCCCGGAAGTTGGTGGTCTCGACGACCAGGGTGCCGCCCTCCCAGTGTCCGCGCGAGTCGCCGACCCACTGGCGGAGCTCGCCGTGGGGGCCTCCGTCGAGGGGGATGATGCGCGCGTTGTGCACCATCTCGTTGAGGAGCACGACGTGGTCGGGAGTCTGCACGATCAGCACGTTGTTGTTGTACGCGGCCGAGGTCATCGGCGGTCCCGAGTTGAAGCCGAGGAGGCAGCGGTCCGCGAGGCTGCGGTCGGTGTAGTGGTCGGCGAAGCCGTTGCGCAGGTTCAGCCGGGTGATGGCGCGGGCCTGCCGGCTCTCCTCGCGCCAGGGCAGCCGGCCGTCCGGCGGGTCGACGATGAGCGAGGTCCGCTTGTCGGCGGTCAGCTCGACCCCGCGCTCGTACCAGAACTCGTTGTAGGACAGCACCCCGCCCTCGGCGCGCGACTGGTAGCCGGCGTTCGGCGCGCCGGTCTCGGGGTCGAACAGGTCGCGGTTCTGCCGGGTGCGCTCGGAGGCCTCGAAGGCGGCGGCCTCCTCGGCACCCAGGGTCGCCCTGCCGGCCAGCGCCGCCGGCCGCTCGAGCGGCGTGATGGTGCGGAAGGTGAAGACCCCGGAGATGTCCGGATCGCCGTGCGGCGTCCGCTGTACCGATTCGGTTTGCGCCGCGACCGGCGCGGCGATGAGCGCCACCATCAAGCCGGCGATGCCGACCGTCACGCGACTGCGACTGAGCATGTCCGTCCCCCGTCTGCTGAACGCGTCCCCGCACCCTCGCGCCGGGACCACGGGGCCTTATTGCCCCGTGCGATCCGTGTATCCTACCTTGCGGAGGCCCGCAATTCAACGATGAGACGCGGAGGCGCGCGCCCGGGTTTGTCCGCGGCACCACGAGCCGAGGCCATGAGGGCCCGGGACGCGGGGACGCGCGCGCGGGATTCCACCCCCGAAGCCACGAGAGGAACTTTTTTCGCCTGACGGCCTCCAACTATGGGGAGGCCTTGTCGGAGAATCCGCGCTCCACGATGGTCGGCCGGTACCGAACCGTCCACGAGACGCGGCGTCCCGCGGCGGCCCGGATGACACAGCTCCGGCGCGTGGCCACCTCGCGGCGCCCGTCGGGCTGACAGCTCCGATCGAGCAGACTCCAGCACGGGAGGCAGGGTGAAACCGGTTCGAGCCATCGACTGGGCTGAAACGACGACCTCCGAGAGCGAGCTGGCGGAGCGGTGCGGGGCCGGTGACGCCCAGGCCTGCCGAGAGCTGGTCCAGGGCCACCAGCGGATGGTGTATCACCTGGCGCTGCACCTGCTCGGCAACCCCGAGGACGCCCGCGACCTGTCGCAGGACGTGTTCCTCACGGTATTCCGCTCGCTGCACCGGTTCCGCGGCGACTCCGCCCTGCAGACCTGGATCTACCGCATCGTGGTCAACCAGGCCCGCAACCAGCAGCGCTGGTGGCGCCGCCGCAAGCGGGCCGACCAGGTGTCGCTGGAGGCGGTCTTCGTGGACCCGCCGGCGCCGGCGGCGACGGCGTCGCCCGAGCGCGCGCTCGACCGGAAGGAGCTGCGCCGGCGGCTGTGGGGCGCCATGAGCCGGCTGCCGTTCGAGCAGCGATCGGCCGTCGTGCTTCGCGAGCTGCACGGCATGCGGTACGCCGAGATTGCCTTCTCGCTCGGCGTCTCGACCGCCGCGGTGAAATCACGACTGGCGCGCGCACGTCAGACCCTGCGCGCAGAACTGAGGCACGTCCGATGACTGGCACGAGATCGCTCCGTTGCCGCACCGCGCGTCAATGGCTGACCGCGTCCCACGATGGCGAGCTCCCGGTGGCACGGCAGGTGGCGCTCGATGCGCACCTGGACGCCTGCCCCGACTGCCGCCGCGTCCGGCAGGACCTGGGCACCATCAGCGGCGCTCTGCGCGAGTACGCCACCGAGCACCGCCCGAACGACCTGGAGTCCGCCGGCATGGTGTCGAGCGTGCTCGAATCCCTGCCCTCGGGGTCCTGCCGGCCCCTGCCCCGCCGGCTCCGCGAGGCCGCCGCCGACGGACAGCGCCTGTGCGTGGTGGGCGGCGCGATCGTCTCGATGCTCGTGGCGGGCCTGTTCGCGGCCATGGCCCTGAGCCTCTCGCCCCCGGTCCATCCGCATTCGCTATCCGGATTCCTGCAGGGGGCGAACCGCCTCGGGTCGAACGCCAACCCGCTACGCGGGTTCGAGACCGGCGTCAGCCTGCCGCACGTGTCGCCGGACACGCAGGGCGCGGCCATGCTGATTCGGCCGCTTCCGCCGCTCGTGCTGGAGAACCTGGCGCTCGCCGCGGTGGTGACTCGCGAGGGCGAGCTCGCGTCGGTCGAGGTGCTCGGCCAGCCGCCGAACGGCGCCGCTCGGGGCGTCGGCGGCAGGAACGCGAGGGGTGCGGCAGAGGGCCGCGATGCCGCCGGCGGTGGCGCACCGGACGCGGAGCTTCGGCGGGCGCTGTCGCGCCTCGCGTCGCATGTCCGCTTCGTGCCGGCCCGCGCCGGGGGCGCCCCGGTGGCCGTCAACGTCGTCTGGCTCCTCGAGCGCACGACGGTGCTTCCGGGCGCCCCCCGGACGCAGAGCCAATCGAACGCTCCCGACGCCGGGCATCCGACCGGCCTGCCGGCCAGCCATCGCGCGTGAGGTCGACGGCGCCCTCAATGCGTTCTCCGGGCGGACCCGCCGGTGCCGGCCATACCCCGGGGTCGCGCCCGCGGAGTCCCGCACCAGCGCAACTCCCAACACGCCCGCGGGTCGCGCGGGGGCGTCAGCGCCGTCGCTCGGTCGGGTCGCGTCCGTCGAGGGGCGCGCCGGTGCCGGACGAGCCCATGAAGAACTTGCTGCCGTCCTCGAACGTCACGTCGCGGCCGTTGGCGCGGGCGCTGCGGTCCTTGCTCTGGTAACCGTCGACGACGATCATCGTGCCCGGGAGAATCGAGTTCCGGGTCAGCCCGCGCCGCAGCAGGGTGTTGGGCGTACCCCCCTCGACCATCCAGACCTGCGTGCCGCCGTCGTCGGTCGTAACCTCCATGTGAATCCACGTGTGAGGGTTCACCCACTCCACGCGGACCACCGGCCCCCGCAGCACGACGGGGCGGTTGGGGTCGAACTCGGCGCCGAAGGCATGATGGGCCTGCGCCGGAATGCCGCCGGTCACCGCCAGCGCCCCCAGCACGAGCGTGGTGGCGGCACCGATACCGAACCAAACACCGGTCTCCTTGCGCATCGTCGTTCTCCTGAATGTCGAATCCGGATTCTCTACCGGGTGGGGTTGGCGACGCCCTCGGGATCCTCGCCGCGGAACTCCGCCTCCAGCAGGCGGGCGCCCTTCATGATGCCCTCCAGCGCGTAGTTGGCCTCGTGGCAGGCGTACTCGAAAACCCTGTTGTCGCTCCGCGGCCACGCGTACTCGCCGGTGAACGGCACCGTCCACACCGTCGGGTCCTCGACGGTGAAGGTGTAGACGAGGGTGTCGGCGTCCTCCAGGCGGAAGCGCTCGGTCACCTTCATGTTGCCGGTCCCCTGGCGGAACGCGGGCCGGTCGACGAAGT
The DNA here is from genome assembly GCA_965207615.1 of Vicinamibacterales bacterium. Lineage (GTDB taxonomy): Bacteria > Acidobacteriota > Vicinamibacteria > Vicinamibacterales > UBA8438 > JAJEEA01. The sequence goes on along the minus strand of CBDBMZ010000003.1, from coordinate 2,247 downwards.
TCGTGGTCTCGACGACGAGGGTGTCGCCCTCCCACCAGCCGATCGAGTCGCCCAGCCACTTCTTGATCTCGGGCGGATCGTGCTCGGCGTTCATGCGGACGATGCGGGCGTCGTGGACCATCTCGATCAGGATGACGATGGTGTCCTCGCCCTGCACGATCCGCTTGTGGTTGTTGTACAGGGCGGGCAGCATCGGCGGCCCCGACGTCGAGCCGAAGCTGAGGATGCAACGCTCGGCGTAGGGCCGCTGCTCCATGTTGTCGTAGGGGCCGGGGGCGTCGAGGCCCGCCTCTAGCCAGTACGCGGTCCCGTCGTTCTGCGCGCGCCGCGGCGGACCGGCCTCGAAGGCCGCGCGCAGCGCCGCCTGCCGCTCGTCGGTCATCGGCGGGAAGCGGCCGTTCGGCGGGTCGATGAGGATCGATGTCCGCCACTCGCCGTCGATCTGGAACGCGCCGGTGCCGCGGTCGATCCAGAACGAGTTGTAGCCGCCGACGTTGCCCGCGGCGCCCCGCGACCCGTCACCGCCCTCGGGCGGCGCCCCGCGGTTGGGGTCGCTGGGGGCGTTGCGCTCGGCCATCCGCTGCGCCTCCGCGGCCGCGACGGCCGCCGCCTCCTCGTCGGTCAGCGACATCGTCTCGCCGAGCTCGACGGGCCGCTGCATGGGCGTCAGCGTCGACACGTCGTAGGTGCCCGACAGGTCCGGACGACCGCTCGGGGTGCGGGGAATGTCGGCGCTCTGCGCCGCCGCCGGCAGCGACGCCAGTCCGATTGCCGCGAGCACACCGAGACCGACTGCGATTCGACCACCCATATCAACCTCCCCCAATCGTCGCCGCAGGAGTCTCGCGCCCGCGAAACCCCTCCACGCGACCGCAAGGTCGCGCTACGGCCTCCGTCTCGCGTCCGAGTGCCCCCGGGCCGTACGCGCCGCTCATGCGGCGCAGACCCGTCGGGACACCTGCGCCGCAGCAGTCTCGCACTAGCGCGGCAGCGGCTCGCGGCGCCACTCGCCGAACAGGAGCTCCTCGACGAACTCGACGCAGCGAAAGTCCATCAGCCGGGCGTTCTCCTCGATGCGGCGATAGATCGGCATCTTGATCGTGAACGGCTCGGTCAGCACCACCGGGTCCTCGATCGTCGCCTCGTAGTCGATGTGGTTCGGCCCCAGCATCGTGTAGCGCTCCACCACGCGGAGCTGGTTGCTGTGGTGGCTGCCCGCCCGGTCGAGCCAGGTGCCGTCGTGGAGCCCGGTCACCTCGACGACCAGCGTATCGCCGTCCCAGTGGCCGACCGACCACCCCATCCACGAATCGAGCTGCGAGGGCCCGGGGTTGTCCAGGTAGATGTCGCGCACCGCCCCCGCGAACTGGTAGGCGATGAAGAAGTCCTCCTCGCTCTGGGCGATCCGGAACGGCATGGGGAGGTAGGTGGCGCGCGGGACCCCCGGCAGGTAGCACTTGACCTCGGGGTCGCGGTCGATCCAGTTGGCGCGGTTCTCCTCCTTGAGGGCGCGCGCCTCCTCGGTGTAGGGAATCCGGCCGCCGCCGACGATGACCCCGAGGCTCCCCGGCACCGCCCCGACCGCCCCGAGGCGCAGGGTCGGAATCGCCGGCACCGGGTTCACCGGCCCCGGGCGCATCTGCATCGAGTGCCGGGCCATGTGCGGCTCGAGGTCGTAGTTGGCCTCGTTCAGCACCTGCCAGATGCCGTTCATGTCGGGAAGGCCGTTCGAGAGCCGCGGTATGCCATCCTGCGCCTGAACCGGCGCCGCCACGCCGAACAGTCCCAGGACCACCGTCAGTGCAACGGACGTCATCTTCATCTCGTCACCACTCCAGGGAACGCCGCCGCCCGTCACGCCACGCACGGCGAGGGGTCGTGCGGCACGGGCTATTCTAACCGGCCCCCGCGGCATCGACACAGCGTTGACTCGCGCAGTCCGCGGGCGATGCGGGAATCGACCAGCCCGCCGATCGTCGCCTTCGGCTCCGCTGGGCGCCCAACCAAACGGCCAGGGGTCCGCGCCGTTCCACGGTGCGGACTCCTGCCCCGCCGATCGTCGCCTTCGGCTCCGCTGGGCGCCCAACCAAACGGCCAGGGGTCCGCGCCGTTCCACGGTGCGGACTGCTAACGCGTCAGGGGAACCCGGAGCGACTGACCCGGATGGATGAGAGACGAGCGGAGGCCGTTCGCACGCCGCAGGGCGGCTATGGTCGCCCCGTAGAGGCGGGCGATGCGCTCGAGGGT